>NZ_CP108414.1 GCF_035978755.1 Streptomyces sp. NBC_01298 | reverse complement strand
TACCTGAGCGCTGCGCGCTCAGGAGAGACCGGCCTCGCTGCGCGCGGCCGAGGCGCCTTCGGCGCCTGGCCTCCGCTTCGCTCCGGAGCAATGAAGCGCCTCGCTTCGCTGGCGGGGCTCGGCTTCGCCGAGCCAGGGCCGGCCCTTCGGGCCGGAGTCCTGCGCTTCGCTCCGGACAGGGGTTCGGGTTCCGCTGCGCTCTACCCGAACGGCCCGCTTCGCGGGCCTGGATGACCCCGTTTCACGGGGTCCGAGCCTTCGGCTCGTTGGGGTGTCCGCTCCGCTCCCACTCCAGGCCCTTCCGGCTCCCACTCCAGGCCCTTCCGGCTCCGCCTCCAGGACCAGCCCGCTCCGCGGGCGGCCGGCAGCAGTCAGCGCGGGCTCGCCGTCTCCTGGTGCTGGGGGAAGGTCGATGGGTCCAGGCAGTCCAGCGTCGCTGCAATGGGACGGCTTGCACTGCCCTGGGGCGAGGTGGGTCAGAAGGTGTGCCACTCCTCGGCGGGAATGCAGTCCCACATGTCTCCGGTCCAACCCTTGAAGAGAAAGACCGGCCGGGTCAGGACAATGTCGCCGGCCCGCTGGACCCGGATGAACAGGCCCAGGTCGCCTGAGACCGGATTCCCGTCCACGGCGTACTTCAAATCCGTGTGCGCATGCTCCTCGGCATAAACATGCAGCCAGTCCTCAGCCACTGAGGGCACACGCCCGACCAACCCCGTACCGTCCAGCGTGACCTGAGGACCGTTCAGGGCATCGACAGCCACGGCCGCCAGGTGGCCCGCGCCCGTGTAGTAAAGCGCCACACCAGGGTCGGGGTACCTCTCCCAGCTGGGCACTGCACTGCGGTCGCGATACCCGGCACACGACCGTGTGCGAAGTTCCGGGCCGCTGAGCGCCGCGGCCGGCCTCATACCGAACTCCAACGGCCCCACCCCCACGAGCGGCTTCCACGCCCACTGCTCACGATCCCCGTCCTCTTTGACGTCCCACGGACCCAACGTCTTACTCCCCACAGTCAGGTGATCCTTCTCGTGCTGCTTCTCGAACCCACCAGACCACCAGACCACCACACCCTCACCGCGCTGCCAGCAGCCAGGGCCACCACCATTCTGTGACTCAATCTGGCACCCGGATGAACTCGGGAAACGAGGTTGAGCACCACACCTGGTGCGGCGGTAGGGTCGCGTGCATGTGGGTGGGACTGGATGAGGTCGACTGGGCGGCGCTGAAGCACAACTACGGGTCGGCCGAGGACGTGCCCGACTTGCTGCGCCAGTGCGCGGGGCCGGACCCGGACGATGCCGAGGACGCAGCGTCCGACCTGCTCAACCTGTTGTTTCATCAGGGCGGTTGGGTCTGCTCTGCCGCATCAGCTGCGCTGCCCTTCCTCCTGCGTCTTGCCTCGGCGGCTGAGGTGAAATGTCGCCGCACGGTGATGGAGCTGGTGGCGAGGCTGGCCTCGGAGGCGCAGCAGGTCCGCGAGCGGTTCCTCGATCCCGGCTGGTGGCCAGCGTGGGAGCGAGTCCTGCCTGAGGTTCTGGTCCTGCTGGAGGACCCTGAGCCCTGGATTCGGCGGGACGCCGCTGACGTGGTCGGTGTCTGCGGCAGCTCTGGTGAGCTGACTCTGCCTTCGCTGCTGAGGCGGTGGCAGGCCGAGGATGATCCAGCGACCCGGCTCGATGTGATCCTCGCACTCGGGCAGGCTGTGTTGCGACAGCCCGCGGGCGGGCACGCCGCCGAAGTCTTCGACCTCCTTCAGGGGCTGCTCGATGCCCCTGAGGCGCAAGTGCGCCTGGCCGCAGTGCACGCACTCGCCCAAAGCAAGCCGGACCTTCCCGAACAGCGGCTGGAGCTGTTGCTGGAGGCTGTCCGGGACCCCAGTGTCGAGTTGTGGCACCACACCACGGCGATGGACTCCGGGGCACAGGGTGTCCAGCACCGGACCGCAGCCTTGTTCCCTGGGCCGTGCACCGGCTTCGCTCTTGGCCTGCTGAACGACCATCCCGCCGAAGAGCAGCGAACCAGCGCCCTAGCCCAGGCAGCCGGGCTGCTGGCCCAGTGGCGCTCCCCTGCCGCTGTTCTTCTCCCCCTCGTCGCCGCCCGTCTGAACGACCCTGCCTGCGAGGCCCGATTCCGGGCAGCCGAGCTGCTGGCCTGCCTTGGTCCCGCAGCCTCTGCCCACGCCGACGAGGTAGCCGCGCTGCTCGGCGACAACGCCGCGAGGACGACCCGAAAGCGGGAGACCATCGGCGAGGCTGCTTTGTGGGCGCTGGCCAGGATGAACGATCCGCGCTGTCTTGTTCCCCAAGTGCGGGACGGCATCGGCGGGGGTGCGATGACCTCGCGTTTCGCTGTCCTGGAACGCGACCGCGTCCGCCTTGAACTCGGCGGGGTAATGCTTCATCCCCACAGGAGCGCCGACACGGCGTGAAGCGGCTCTGCGACATCCTCGGCCTGGCCCGCTCGAGCTTCTACTACTGGCGCCGCACCGCATCCGCGAGAGCGGCTCGGCAGAGTGCCGAGGCCGGGATCGCTGCCCGGATACGCAAGGTCCACCAGGACTCCGACGGTACCTACGGAGCCCCCAGAATCACCGCAGAACTCCGCGACGAGGGCGGCCCGGCGGTCAACCACAAGCGCGTCGCCAGGATCATGCGGACCATCGGGCTCGAGGGAGTCCGTCTGCGCCGCCGGCACCGCACCACCGTCGCGGACCAGGCCGCGGCGAAGGCACCGGATCTGATCGGCCGTGACTTCACCGCAGCCGAGGTGAACATGAAGTACGTCGGCGACATCACCTACCTGCCGGTCAGCGGTTCGAAGCCGCTCTATCTCGCGACCGTCATCGACCTCGCCTCGCGCCGGCTGGCCGGGTGGGCGATCGCCGACCACATGCGGACAGAGCTCGTCATCGACGCCCTGACGGTCGCCGAGCAGACCCGTGGAAGCCTTGCCGGAGCGATCATGCATACCGACCACGGATCTCAATATTCGAGCAGAGCTTTCGCGGAACTCTGCAGGTCAACGGGGGTCCGGCAGAGCATGGGCGCGGTCGGCTCCAGCGCGGACAACGCCGCCGCGGAAAGCTTCAACGCCGCCTTCAAGAGAGAGGCGCTCAAAGGCCGGAAGGCCTGGTCGAGCGAGCGTGAGGCCAGACTCGACGCCTTCGGCTGGCTGACCCGATACAACACCCGCCGCCGGCACTCCCGCCTCGGCCAGCGGTCCCCGACCGCCTACGAGAACGCCCTCCGACCAGCAGCAACTACCCTGACCCAAGCCGCATAGACGTGTTCAACATCCGGGGTCAAGGCCCCAGGCCGGTGGACGCAGCCAGTGGAACGGGGTCCTGCCGCTGCGAACCCTGCTGGTCGAACAGCCCGCAGGAGCGGACGAGCCGACCGGCTACTGGATGACCAACCTGCCCGCCACTACCCCGATCGCCGACCTGGTGCGGTGGGCGAAGATGCGCTGGCGGATCGAACACGACTACCGCGAACTCAAGCACGGCCTGGGCCTGGACCACTTCGAAGGCCGGACCTGGCGCAGTTGGCACCACCACGTCACCCTCGTCACCGCCGCACAGGCCTTCCTCACCCTCAGGCGGCTCGACCCAAAAGCACCCACGCCGGCCTGACCCTCTACCAAGTCCTGGACGTGCTCCAGAACCTGCTGAGGTGCTGGACCGGCACCTGCACCACCTGCGGCCGCCCCCTGACCGCCAGCAGATCCAGAACCTAACGAAGCACTACTAGTGACCTGAGTCTGAGGTTTGTCGTTGGTTCGGCATGAGTCGTCCCGGTCCGAAGATTCCGCCGTTGTCGGTGACTGATGCCCAGCGTGCTGTGCTGGAGGGCTGGTTACGTCGTCGTTCGACAGCTCAGGCTCTGGCTCAGCGGTCGCGGATCGTGCTGGAGTGCGCGGGCGGGCATTCGGTGATGGAAGTTTCGCGGCGGCTTGGGATCGCGCCGGACACGGTCCGCACCTGGCGGCGGCGGTTTCTGGAGCACGGCCTGGACGGGCTGGGCGACGAGCCGCGGCCGGGTGTCCCGCGGAAGATCACCGACGCTGATGTCGAGCGGGTGATCGTCAAAACACTGGAAGAGACGCCGAAGAACGCGACGCACTGGTCGACGAGGTCGATGGCCGCGGCCACGGGAATGTCGCAGTCGACCGTCTCAAGGATCTGGCGGGCGTTCGCGCTGGCTCCGCATCGTTCGCAGACGTTCAAGCTGTCGACGGACCCGCTGTTCATCGACAAGGTCCGCGACGTGGTCGGCCTCTACCTGGACCCGCCGGAGAAGGCTCTGGTCCTCTGCGTGGACGAGAAGTCGCAGATCCAGGCCCTGGACCGGTCCCAGCCGGTCCTGCCGATGATGCCTGGCGTTCCAGAGCGCCGCAGTCACGACTACATCCGCGCCGGCACAACCACCCTCTTCGCGGCCCTGGAGGTCGCCACCGGCAAGGTCATCGGGTCCCTCCACCGCCGCCACCGGGCCGCCGAGTTCAAGAAGTTCCTGGCCAAGATCGACAAAGAAGTGCCGGCGGATCTTCAGATCCATCTGATCCTCGACAACTATGCGACCCACAAGACGCCGGACATCAAGAAATGGCTGCTGGCACACCCGCGGTTCCACCTGCACTTCACACCGACGAGTGCGTCGTGGCTGAACCTGGTGGAGCGGTGGTTCGCCGAGCTCACCCAGAAGAAGCTCAAGCGTGGAGTCCACCGCTCCGTCCAGGCTCTCGAGCGCGACATCCGTTCATGGCTGGCCGACTGGAACGACCAGCCCAAGCCCTTCGTCTGGACGAAGACAGCCGACGAGATCCTCGACAAAGTCGCCGCCTACTGCCACCGAATCTCTGACTCAGGTCACTAGCCGCGCGCGGACTTCAAGAGCTGGCCGAAGGATCGCTCCTCGAAGAGCCATCCGTACCGGGCCCCGGTGACCTGGGTGTTGTTGATGACGACCGTGGGCGTGCCGGGCCCGCGGGGGTCATCGCCGCCGGCTGCCTCGTACGTCTTCTCCGATGCGGCGACGAAGTCGTCGTACTTCATCGTCGCCACGGCAGAGTCGAAGGCCTCGCTGCGCAGACCGGGGACCTGGTCGGCCAGGACCAGCAGGGAGTTGTTGGTGTACCCACCCGCGCGCTCGCTCTTTGCCATGTTCTCCATCAGCACAGTGTGGTACTCGGTGAACAGGCTGGCCTCCAGCGCTGCGCGCAGAGCGTTGACCGCCTTCCTCGATCCGTCACCACCCACGCGGTCGTCCCTGAAGGACGCGAAGGTGTACTCAGTCTTGGCCTCGCGGCGCAGCGTCATCGCCCGGAGCGCCGGCGCTCCGGTCGCCTCGAACTCGTCCACGACAGGGCAGCGCGGGTCCTCGTACAGCCGGACTGTGGTGGCCGCGGCCGGGTCGCCCACCACGATGGTGGTGCCGTCCGCGGCCAGCGTCTCCGGCAGCTCGCCGACCGTCGCGTACGGCACCGGGCGCGGTGCGCTTGCGCCCGTGGACTGTGCTGTCTGCGCGCAGCCGGCCGTCGTAACGACGGCGATGGCTGCCACCGCCGGCGCGGCGGCCAACCCTCGTATGCTTCTCACCGTGGTTCCCTCCCCTTGAGGGTGCAAACTCTAAGCGCTGAAGGTCACAGGCCGCACAGCGGTTTCGTACTACGGCACGGCGAACCTGGACAGCGGGGCCCCTGGTCGCCCGGTGCGTGATCACCCGGTGTCTTCCTCGGCACCGCACCTCAGCCGGCCCTCACTATCTGGCTCCGGACCTGCCCCCCCCTACGCGACCCAGCAATACACACCATGGTCGTTTGCTTCTGCCCCTCCGGCCAGAGCGCCCAGACTTCCCAGCATCTCGATCGCCAGACGCGGAGGTCCAAGCACTCCTCGGACTCGCCGGGGACTGCCCCATCTGCCCGAGCACTTCGGCTCATGGAAGGGCGCCCACAACCGGCTGCCGAACTGAGCCGCCGACGGCACCTGGGCGAGAGTCTTCACCGCTTTGCTCGCCCAGGCCGACGCCGAAGGCGATCTCGACTGGGGCATCGCGGTCGACTCCACCATCGTCCGCGCTCATCAGCACGCCGCCGGGGCCCGTCAAAAGGGGCCCCGGCCGACGAGCCACCCGACCATGCCCTCGGACGCTCCCGCGGAGGACTGACCACGAAGATCCACCTCGCCGCCGACAGCCGCTGTCGCCCGCTCGCGTTCGTCCTCACGCCTGGCCAGGCTGGTGACGCGCCCGCGTTCCCCGAGGTCATGGCCCAGTTGTGGGTGCCGCGGCAGATCGGTCGACCCAGGACCACCCCGGATGCGGTCCTGGCCGACAAGGCGTACTCGTCGCGCGCAATTCGAACCCATCTTCGGCAGCGCGGGATCCGGGCGGTGATCCCGCAGCCCGCCGACCAGACCGCCAACCGCAAACGGCGCGGTCGGCTCGGAGGCCGTCCGCCGGCCTTCGATCGTGACTCCTAACAAGCAACGCAACACCGTCGAACGGTGCATCAACAAGATCAAGCAGTGGCGCGGGCTGGCCACCCGCTACGACAAGACCGCCACCAACTACCTCGCCGCCCTCCACATCGCAGGCATCTCATCTGGTCGACGAGGTGACCAGGAACTGCTGGCCAGGCTGAGCTCGGGACCGGCGTCCTACCAGTGGTGCCAGACTTCTGCGGGGGCGATGTCCCAGGAGGTGCCTGCGATTTCTCCGGGATTACAGAAGAGCGCCCAGGTCACCACGACGTCGCCGGCGCGCTGTGCGCCCAGCTCGATTTCGAAGCCGTCGACGTACAGGTCGCCGCCGGGACTGGAGCGGAGCCCCACGTTGTGCTGGTCCACGTAGGACTCCATGTCTTCCAAGAGCTCCGACGGAACACGGCCGATCAGACGGATCCCCTCGTGAGTCACCTGTGGACCAAGCCGTCCATCAACCAGCACGCACGTCAATCCCGCGCCTTCGACGAAGTAGCACTTCACCGCTGGTCGAGTTCTCCAGGCCGTCCGTGGCTTGGAGAACTCCACCCGCCACTGTGTACGGCCCGTCGAGTGCCAACCCCCCATGTTGTGCTGCTCCGCAGTGAAGCCCTGCCCCGCCATGGCGGCGACGGTGTCCTCCCGGCTCATTCCAAAATCCAGTGGCCCAATGGTCTGGAGTGGGACGTACCGCCACTGGTCTCGCTCGGAGTCCCCCAGGACCGCCCAATAATCCGTGCTCACGACCCAATGATCATCCATGCCGCTCTACTCAGCGCAATCCGACCAGCAAGATCCGAAGGAGACGGCCTAGGCCTGCTCGGTGTTCACCGATGAGTCCGGCCCCCGCAGGCTCTCCAGATACGCGCACGCCGGCGGCCCGACTGGAGTAATAGTCAAGACTTGTGGATCGGGTGCTTCCCTTGTTTCACAGAATCGTGATCAGCGACATGAGTGTTGCTGTCGGGAGGAGGCAGAGAAGCGAACTTGCAGTCCAATAGTGCCCCCCGTTCACAGTTCCCCTTTTCCGGCGCATCGCCGCGTTGGCCGGCAGCCACAGAGCAAGAAGAACAGCCCACATAGGCACGAGGATCATCAGCCAAGGCAGCATGCCGTCGTTCTCGGTGGGCTCTCTTTGAGTGAGGTCCAGGCCGGCCAATAGGAAGTTTATTGCAAAGAGTATCAGCCCCCACAGAGGAATGATGGCGATGAGGCCCAGGATGAGATTGACGGCGATGGGTGCGGCCCATGTGCGCCAGGGCAGGGGAAAGGAAGCCACGCGGTTCCTCACTGGTTGAGTTGAGTACGACTTCGTTCGGTTGATGCTGTTCACGCAGCTCCCTGTTCGGTGCGCTCGACAAGGTGACCGTTTTCGAAGCGGGCGCCGTTTCGGACGAGGGCGACGAGGTGGGGTGCGGTGATCGAGCGCCAGCGGGCCTGGGCGGACTCGGCGAGCTTGAACACCATCGCTATGGCCGCGGCCGGGCTGCCGGCGCCGCGGGTGACCTTGGTCCGTAGCCTCACCGTGCTGAAGGTCGACTCGATCGGATTTGTCGTGCGCAGGTGCACCCAGTGCTCGGCCGGGAAGTCGTAGAACGCCAGGAGTTCATCGGTGTCGTCGGTGATCTTCTTGACGGCCTTGGGCCACTTCGCGCCGTAGGCCCGCCCGAAGTCCTCTACCGCTTTCTCGGCGTGATCGCGGTCCTCGGCGTTGTAGATCTCCTGCAGCGCCTTTCTCGCGCCGGGCTGGGCCGATTTCGGCAGGGCGTTGATCACGTTCCGGGTTTTGTGAACCCAGCACCTTTGATGCCTGGCCTGTGGAAACACCTCGGCCAGGGCCCGCCACAGCCCCCTGGCGCCGTCGCCGACGACGAGCTCGGGATCGTGCATGCCGCGCCGACGGCAGTCTCGTAGGAGGTCGGCCCAGGACTCGGTCGACTCGCGCAGGCCCTCGGCGAGCGCGATCAACTCCTTACTACCGTCGGTTCGCACGCCCATGAGGGCCAGTACGCATGAGCGGGCCTGGCCGAGGCGGACCTTGGGGCGGACGCCGTCGGACCACACATACACGTAGTCAGATCCGGAGAGGTCTCGGTCCTGGAAGGCGGCGTGGTCATCGCTCCACTGCTTGGTCAGCCGGGTCACCGTGGACGACGAGAGCCCAGCGGCCGAGCCGAGGAACTGCTCCATCGCGGGCACGAAGTCGCCGGAGGACAGACCGTGCAGGTAGAGCAGGGGCAGAACCTCGCTGATCTTCGGGGACTTCCGGCACCATGGGGCGAGGATCTTCGACGAGAACCGCTTGCGCTCGCCCGTCTCGCCATCGACCCGCTTGTCGTTCACTCGCGGCGCCTTCACTGCAATCGGGCCGGCGGCAGTGGTCACCGTCCGCTCGCGATGGTGGCCGTTACGGACCACAAGACGGCGACCGGCCTCGTCGCGCTCGCAACCCAACTCGGCTATGTACTGAGTGGCTTCCGCTTCCAGGGGCGCAGCGAGCATCCGACGGGTGCGCTCACGGACGATGTCGTCCATCAGGGAGCTGCTCTGCGTGGTGCCGTCCTCGTTGACTACGCTCAGCACGGGCGTGCCTTCCCGACCCGCGCTGCAACGCGGGCCTACTCGATGACCAGAAGTCGATCACTCGGGAAGGTACGCCCTCCGCGTTCCGCCAGGCACCCCTCCCGGGTCCGATCCACAGGTCTTGAGCATTGCTCTGCGCATTTCGGGGTCGGTGTCCATCTCAGCTCTCCAGTGGCTTTGACAGCGAATCCCCACAACCACTGACATAGCCAAGGCGCTGCACATCCACGTGAACACCGTCGTCCAGCGCCTCGTCCGGATCGGCCGGCTCCTGGGCGAGGACTGGAACGCCCCTGCCCGCGCTCTGGAGCTCCAACTCGCTCTGCGTCTGCGCCTCTTGGCCGTCTTCGGCCCGGGCGCATGAGTATCCGTACTCATGCGTGAGCACGGCAGGGGTACCACGATGGGTCGCCTGGACGGATCTTCATCGAGGGGGACGGCGGGCATGGGCGTGACGGTGGAGGAACAGGGCGGAGGAGGCGGCGGGAGGGGGTGGCACGGGCGCGCAGGGCTGCGGCCGATGGCCCGGCCCGCCGGCGTGGGCGCGCTGCTGGGAGGGTTGTGGATCCTGGTGGCTGTACTGCCCTGGGATTTCGACGACTTCTGCCGGAGCGAGGGCTGGGGGTGCCTGGGGTTCGCCCTCATGGTGCTGGCGGCCACACCCGTCGTGCTGGCTCTGCTCGGGTGGGTCGTGCTGCGGGCGGCGGGGGTCCGTCCTGCTTGGCGGGTGGCCGGAGTGGGGACGCTCCTGGGCGTGCTGGCCGCCGTCCTGTCCTCCCGGGCGGGTGGTACGGGCCCGTGGCTCTCGTTCGCCGCTCCGCTCGTGCTGGCCGCTGCGTACGCGGCCGCGGCCGCCGTGGCGCCCGGCGTCGGCTCGCCGCGGCGCTGGGGGGCGCTCGCCGGCGTCCTCGTACTGCTGTGGCCGCTGTCGGGCGTGCTCGGCGATCAGCAGGTGTCCGCGTACCGGGAGCGGCAACTCGCCGCCTCCAAGGTCCCGTTGCTGGCGCCCGAGCTGGACGGCCACCGGTTGTACTTCGCGGAGGCCAACGAGTTCAGCGGGACGTTCGGCTACCTGATCCTCCCGTCGTCGGTCCCCACCAGCGCCGACGACCGGGAAGCTCTCGGGATCCGGGTGACCGTCGGACCGCAGCTGCCCGGTTTCGCGCCCCCGGAGGTGTGCCGGGTCATGAGCGGCAGCGCGGAGGAGTCCACGGGCCGGTGCGAGCTAGTGGCCCCCGAGACCTGGCGCGCGACCACGTACGACTCCGTCCGTTACATCGCGCGCCGCCAGGGCGTCATCGTGGTCCTCACCGGTGGTGGGCCCACCGTTCCCGAGAGCGACCTCCGGGCCATGGCCCAGTCCCTGGCGGTGCGCAAGGCCGGCTCCTTCCCCGACCGGTGAGGCGCCTACCCCGTCCCCAGGGTGACCGGGCCCGTCCCGTATGCCAGGACGACCGCCTGAGGCGCGGTCGCGCAGGCTCAGCTTGGCGAAGATCCGGGCCACGTGGGTCTTCACGGTGGCCTCCGCGCGAAGGCGGCCGTGGGCTTGGGTCAGGCGCTGGGGGGTGACGTTTTGTGGGCGCGGGCCGCGGTCTTCTTCGGCGCCGTCTTCTTCTTGGCCGGGGCGTCGGTCTTGATCTCGTGGACGGTCGCGTCCTCCTGGCCATGCCCACTGCGGGCCGCCTTCGCGTCCTGCACCGACTGCTCCAGGGCGGCCATGAGGTCGACGACCTGCCCGCTGGGTGCTTCGGCCGGCTCAGGGGGCTGGGCCCGGACGCCTTCCGCCTTGGCCGCGATGACGGCTTCGAGCGCCTCGCGGTACTCGTCGTGGAGATCCTCCACGGGGCGGCCCGAGAGCGCCTCGGTCAGGGCGACCGCCGCCTGAACCTCCTCCTCCGGCAGTTCCACGTCGGCGGGCGAGGCGCTGCAGGCGGCGGGCGTGGGCGCATCCGGCGAGGATGGCGCGCGGCAGTTCGTGCGGTACCGGCAAGCACTGGTGCGGTCCTTCCCGGGAGCGGCGGTGTTCATGGAGCGGATGGCTTGCGATCACGAGGTCTGGTTGATCACCAACGGGGCCTCTCGCCTGCAACGACTCAAGGTGAGCCTCAGCGGCCTAGATCAACATGTCGCCAGGATGTTCGTCTCTTCAGAGGTCGGCTATGCCAAGCCGCATCCGCGGTTCCTCCAGGCCGTGAGCGACGCGCTCACCCGCGATCAGACTGTGTGTCTTGTTGTGGGCGACAGCCTGGACGGGGATGTGCTCTCGGCGCTGGGTAGGGGATGGCCAGCGGTCCACCTCTGCGGTGACCTCGACGACGGTGACGGGACCCGGACGCGTGTCAGCGTGATCGGTGACGTTGTCTCTCCATGCGCACACGGGGCGGCCGCCTCCTGACGGGCCGTAGAGGCACGCCATCGAGCGACGCCCAAGTCGCGACAAAGCTCATTCTCAATACGCATGGAACTGATCCCCGCTGAGAAAACCTCACTGCCCAGAATACGCAGATGATCAGTGCAGACTATCGGCCCGGCGCTGCTCCACTCCCCCGCAGAGAGCCCTTCCGGCTCCGCCTCCAGAGCTTGCCGGCATTCACTGGATCAGGGCGAGGTGCGGGTGTTCAAGGGACGCTGGGCAGATGTAGAGGTGGAGGTTGTTTCCGTCCGCGATCTGGACCTTGGTCGACTCTGCAGGGTAGGGGTCGAGCCTGGATCGAGAGATACCTCGGTCCTCTCGGGGGATCCAGGACTTGCTCGTCTCACCCCATTCTGACGAGGCGATGGTCAGCAGTGAATCCATCTGAGTGCCGCAGGCATCGCAGAGCCGCGGGTGCGGGTCGGTCAAGCCCCAGCGGGTCCAGCCACCGACCTTCCAGCCGGGTGCTACTGACAGCGATGAGTTGTAAACGTCCTCTGGAGTGGGCTCTTCCTCGTCCCATTCATCTGGCTCCGCGGGTACCTGCCAGGTGTGGCAGGTCTTCATCTGCCGACGTACCTCATCGTCCAAGTCCTCCGAGTGGGGATACTCCGTCACAACTTCAGGCGAGAGCAGGCACGGCTGCGGAAGATAGCCGGCGGATTGGATTGCGGGCGGCTCGGGCGGTGTGGTCAGCGCATCGGTGACTGAGGCAGCAGTCCGCCAGAACACCGCCGTCCTGGGCAGCGCGGGGTGATCGAAGGGGCACCACAACACCTGGAGCAGGTCGGCCGAGCCCGGCGGGCGCAGCGATGGAACGTCGCGCAGGTAGAGCTGGGCCACGGGAAGCAGTGGAATCGGCTCGTTGGGCCAGGGGCGACCCGCACGGGCTCGCTGGAAGTCCGCCAGTTCCTCGGGCGTGTACCGGAGAGCATCGGGGTCACCCTCTGCGCGGCGGGCCGCGTCTTCTAGGATGCGTCGCTGCAGCCGGACGTCGTCGGGCGCTGTCGCCTGGGTGTGCTGGTCCCAAATGTGCGGACCGTCGCAGTGAGGCCATGGTTCGGTGGCAGGCCACAGCAGTGGGCCGCCGACCGAGCTTTCCTGCCTTGACGGCGACCCGGGCCGGGGATGGAGCCGGGTCGCCGTGCGGGCCAGGGGGGCCAGCTGCGGGAACGCCGCGGTGACGTCGAACGGCCGGGGCGGAGTGGTGTGGGCCATGCTGGCTCCTCCTGGTTGGTGTCGGTTGCGGCTAGCAGTTGGTCTGCCGGCCTCTCGGTTCGGGGTGAGCAGGGGATCAGACACCAAAGGGTGACGTTGTGTCACGAGGATGTCACGAGAGCCCTACTCAAGGGCTGCGGACCCTAACGTCCGAGATCCGCAGCGCCACCGCCACCTTGGCGGGGGCCGTTCACCGGACAGGACGTGCTCTACCTTGCTCATGCCCCGCACCCGCCACCTCGCCGCCGGCACCGCCATCACCGCCGCGGCCCTGCTCCTCCTTCCCGGCCAGGCCCACGCCGCAGGCACCCTGCGCATCTCGAAGATCTGGTACGACTCCCCCGGCAGCGACACCCGCACCAACACCTCGATCAACGGCGAATGGGTCCAGATCACCAACGGCACCACCAGCGCGGTCAACCTCAAGGGGTGGACGTTGACCGACACCTCCAGCCACGTCTACACCTTCGCCGCATTCACGCTGAAGGCCGGAAAGGCAGTCACGGTCAAAACCGGCAAGGGCACCAACACCACGACGACCCTGTTCCAGCAGCGCGCGGCCTACGTCTGGAACAACGGCAAGGACACCGCGACCCTGCACCGTGGCTATGACGACTTCTTGGGGAGTCGTTTGTCGAGGAGTTCGGGAGGCGTGTGGCTCGGGGTTGAGTGATCAACAACGTTGAGTTTTGATGTCGATAGCGCGTGGGACCGAGGGCTGCGGTCTGCTTCATAATCCAGCTGTGGACATATCCGATGAGGGACAGCCGCTCGATCCCGTCTGGCATGAGATCAACAACAACGTGTGCGGTGGCCTCGCAGGTGCCCCGAGTGCTTCGTCCGTG
The DNA here is from genome assembly GCF_035978755.1 of Streptomyces sp. NBC_01298. NCBI lineage: Bacteria > Bacillati > Actinomycetota > Actinomycetes > Kitasatosporales > Streptomycetaceae > Streptomyces > Streptomyces sp. NBC_01298. The sequence goes on along the minus strand of NZ_CP108414.1, from coordinate 9,018,728 downwards.
GCCGAGCGGTTCATCGGGGCAGGCTGGACTTCCAGATCGGCGTCGTGGGAGTCGTATGAGGTCGAGACCGGCTGGTGCCGCATCGAGGTGGACCCGACCGAGGGCGACACGCTCCTGAACGGAGTCGTCGATCCGCAACGGTTCGAAGACCTGGCAGCACTGCTGACCCGGTTCGGCCTGCGGTTCAGTCTTGAGCTCTATGACGATGGGGGCGAACTGCTGAGGACGATCGAAGCTGGAGCCCCGTCAGCGTCGCAGGACGCAGTTCCTCGGCCGTTCAGCCGGCTGCTCGCTCGGCTTGGGCTTTGGTCGCGGCGAGGCGGTAGGACTCCGTTCCGGTCTGGATGATGTTGCCGCCGAAGGTCAGGCGGTCGACGATGGCCGCGCAGAGCCGCGGGTCGGTGAACGTCTTCGCCCAGCCTCCGAACGACTCGTTCGAGGCGATCGCCACACTGTTCTTTTCCTCGCGTTCGGTCAGAACCTGGAAGAGGAGTTCGGCGCCGCGGCGGTCGAGTTCCATGTAGCCGAGCTCGTCGATCTATGTGGATATCGACATAGCTGGACGACATCGGCCTGCTGCCCGTCGGGGAAGACGCCGCCGAAGCGTTCTACCGCGTCATCGACGCCGCCTACGAACGACGCTCCATCGCCGTGACCAGCAACATTCACCCCTCGGGCTTCGACACGATCATGCCGAAGACCCTCGCCGGCGCGAGCACCGACCGCCTCATGCAACACGCTCACCTCGTGACCACCACCGGCGGCTCACACCGCCTCGCCGAGGCCCTCGCCGGGAAGGGATCGATCCCCCTGAACTGACCCCCACCCCCAGGAACACCACTGGCCACACGCCTGGACTTCTGATGGCCACCAGCCTGGACACCCAACTGCCATCCACCGGGGCATCTCAATGACCGTTGACAGCAATCACGGTCGACGGGATGTCCAGCTGCTCTTCGAGCAGTTCACGAGTCGGCGACCAGACCAGAATGCCCTCCGCCCCCTCGGCGCCCGCGAGTACATCGGATGCTCGTAGCCGACCATCGCCCGTCACGAAGCTCGACCGCAGCCGTCTTCGAAGGGTTCCATCAATCGCCTAGGCGTTCCACCACTCGTCGGTGCCGCAGCCGACTTCGTAGTGCCACCAACCTTCGTCCTGGCCTTGGTTCAGGAGCGCTTTGATCCCGGCGAAGTCCGCGTCGGCCGGAACGTTAAAGGCCACCATGGGAAAGTCGGCGCTCATGACCTCGCCGCCGAGGTCGAAGGCGGCCAGTCGTTGGTGCACCGCTTGAGGGCTGCGGGCCAGAGGCCCGGAGGGGATGGGCACGACGCGCACCGTGCAGTTGCCGGCTGAGCTGACCCGCCCGACAGCCCAGTGCAGTCCATCTGAGTCGGTCTGGAACTGTACGACGTCCCCCTCGGCAACGCCGTCCTGGAGGAACGGGACATTCTCGATTACGGCCGTGCCGGCGCTGAGCCTTGTAGCCCACAGGCCCTCGATGTCCTGCGGGAACCAGCCCTCGCGCGGGACGAACCGGAACCAGACCTTGACCTTCTCGACCGTGTTCTCCACGGCGCCAATCATGCTCGACCCGGCAACGTCAGCGTGCACCGGGGCTGAACTGTGCAATCAAGGTCCGTTGAGACAAATCGGCAGGCCGTCAAACTTCCCTACGTTGTTCTGCGGGACCGGGCGAGCCCTTCGTATGGTTCTCCCACCCAGGGGCGTCGGGTGTGGCTTTCAAACTTCTGCCGCTTGTGGCTAACAACGATTGGCCGCCCGGCGCCCCACGACGACTCGGCTGCCAATCAGGAATTGCGAATGATCGCTCCGTAGGGAATCGACAGCGAGGTCGTCCGTCGGGAGGCACCAGCACACCCCACCGCACGGAGGCACCATGGCCGCCATCTGGGCCGGCATCGACGCAAGCAAGACCCATCATCACTGCGTCGCGATCGACGAGAGCGGCCACCGGCTGCTGTCCCGACGCGTCGCCAACGACGAGCCCGAACTCCTCGAACTCCTCACCGAAGTCCGGGCCCTGGGCGACGAGGTGACCTGGGGAATCGACCTGGCCGACGGCGGAGCCGCCCTGGTAATCACGATCCTCCTCAACCACGACCAGCCGGTGAACTACATCTCCGGCCGCGCCATCCACCGCGCCTCCGAGACCTACCGCGGCAAAGGCAAGACCGACGCCAAGGACGCGGCCGTTATCGCCGACCAGGTCCGCATCCGCCGTGATCTGACCCCCTTACGGGCCGGCGACGACTCCGTCATCGATCTCAAGATCCTCACCGGTCGCCGCATGGACCTGGTCGCCGACCGCACCCGCACCGTCAACCGACTCCGGGCACAGCCCTCCGGGATCTTCCCCGGCCTGGAACGGGCCCTGGACCTCACCAACAAGGGCCCGCTGACCCTGCTGACCGGTTACCAGACCCCAGCCGCCATCCGCCGGCTCGGCACCAAGCGCCTGGAAACTTGGCTGCGAAACCGCAAGGTTCTCCGAGCCGATCAGCTCGCCGAGACTGCGGTCGAGGCCGCCGAGCGCCAGCACACGAGCCTGCCTGGGGAGAAGCTGACCGCCCAGATGGTGCACACACTGGCGACCGAGGTGATGGCGGTCAACCGGCAGGTCGCCGAGCTCGACAAGCTCATCGAGGCCCGGTTCCGCGACCACCAGCACTTCGACGTGATCACCAGCATGCCCGGCCTGGGCATCATCCTCGGCGCCGAATTCCTTGCCGCCACCGGCGGCGACATGACGACCTTCGGCACTCCCGATCGCCTCGCCGGCTTCGGCGGAGTCGCCCCGGTCCCGCGGGACTCCGGCAAGATCAGCGGAAATCTCCGGCGTCCTCAGCGATACAGCCGGCGACTCCAGCGCGTCTTCTACACCTCGGCGCTGTTCAGCATCCGCAGGTGCGACGAGTCCCGCCGCTTCTACGACCGCAAACGAGCCCAGGGCAAGCGCCACACCCAAGCCGTCCTCGCGCTCGCCCGCCGCCGGGTCAATGTCCTCTGGGCCCTCCTCCGCGACGGACGGTGCTACGAGGCCGTCCCACCGGTGACTGAGCACGGCGGATGACCCGGACGGACAACTTGGACGCTCGGAATTCGCCTCGAGCCTGCACGGGGGCGCTGCGGGGCTCAGCGGGGCGGCTCCAGCGCGTAGCCCTTCTCGGGCGTCGACCGGGCGGGCGTGAGTTCCTGCCGGCCGGTGAGCGCATCGAGCGCGGCTCGGGCCGCGGCGCGCACCGCGTCATCAGAGGCATTGGTCAAGGGGCGGACGAGGGTGTGGGCGGGTTGTGCGGCGAGTCCGAAGGTGGTGAGGGCGTTGAGGGCGGAGGCCACTACGGTCCAGCTCTGGTGTCGGCCGGCCCATGTGAGGGTGTCGGTGATCACGGGTATGGCGATGGGGTCCTTGAGCTCGGCCAGGCAGGACAGGTAGAGGCCGGCGGGGATGGGTGCGTGCGGGCGGTCCGGATCGATGTGTCTCAGTCCGTCGGCCAGGAGGGGGACAAGCCGGTCGGCGGCCTGCGGGTAGCCGCCGACGCCGTAGAGGGCACGCCAGTCGTCCACGCGGGTTTCGAGGGAGCGGATGAGGTCGGGAAGGGCGCGGGGGTCTTGGTGGTCCGCGAGGGTCATGACTGCCTCTTGATAGGCCGTGCGCACGAGGGGGTTGTGGGTCGACCAGACGTCAGGGCCGTGTGCGGTGCGCAGGTTGGCCGTGTAGTCGGTGAGGGTGTCGAGGAGCAAATCGGTGTCCTCGGGGGCGATCGAGAGTCCGCCTCCCCGCCATTTGCTCAATGCGCGGGTGATCTCGGCTGCGGGCCAGTCGTCCGGGAGCAGGTCGAGGAGATGTGTCAGTACGGGGTGTGGCAGGGAGCCCGGGAGGTCTTTGGCCATGGCGATGGCGTCGTACCGGGTGGCGGCGTCGGGGCTGGTGAGCTGTGCGATGAGAAGGGCGGAACGGTGCTCGACCCGGTCGCCCAAGGCGGTGTGGAGGGTGCGCAGCACACTGCTAATCGGGGAGTGGACCTTCCAGGGGTGGCCGGGGTCGAGGAAATCGGCAGCCAGGTGAGCGGGGCGGACCGCGGGGGCGACGTGTTGGCCGCGGACGTGCATCGGAGATTGACACCGGCTGCATCCGTCGCACGGGCTCTCGGCGGTCGGGGTTTTGGTCATCTCCCGCAACAGGTTGATCGCGCGGGGCACCGGGTCGGCGGTGTCTCGTTTCGGGTCGATCAGGAACCGATGGATGAGGGCCGAGAGCCGGACGGGGGCGTCGGTGTGGGACCGCGTGGGGCCGTCGATCAGGTCGTCCAGCCAGGCGACCGTGGTCGGCCCCGCCTGCGGCAGCCGGGCTGCCAGACGTGCCATCGTGTGGACGATGAGCAACCTCTCCACGACCCCGCGCTCGGCCGGTAGGCGCTCGCCCAGGACGCGAGCGGCACGCCCGCCGTCGGCGAGAAAGACACCGACGGCCTCGATTGCTGGGCGGCGCACCAGCGGGTCCGGGTCCGCCGCGTAGCGGATGAAGGTATCCGCCCGCGCAGGCATTTCAGCGCTGATGCCGATGTGAGCAGTCGACTCGACTCCGTTCACCGTGAAATAAACGCTCTCGGGGTCACACTGCAGAGCTTCCCGTCCGATGCTGAGGAGCAGCCTGACGATCTCGGCCCGGTCGGGGGTGGCGGGGTCGTCGGCCATAGCGAACAGGAACGGCAAGCTCGCCGCGGTGCACGGGTCGACGGCTCCTTGGTCATGGGCTTCCGCGTAGAACTCCTCGAACGCCTTCCGCCGAACTGCGGGGTCCGTGGAGAGCATGTTCATGAGGTGGCCCGGGACCCCACAGGTCTGGTCGGGCAGATGGCCGGCCATCCAGTCGACGTCGTGTGCGTTGATCATGGATGTCAGTCTGCAAGGGATCAGTGACATCCACGGCGCCGAGCAGCAGGTCGCAGCGCTCTCCAGGCCCTCGAAGGAGGCCCTCGGCGCGCGACGGGCTCACGGAACGCGGCTGGCAGGTCGCCGACGTCGAGATCGCCCCGCTGTCCACTCGCTTCCAGGTCACCGACCCGCTCACCGGCGCCGTGCGCGAGGTCGACGTCCTCAAGGAAGTGTTTTGGCGGCCCCTCGCCCACACCGCCTACGGTCCCGTCCTCGGCGAGGAGGACGTGATCGACACCATGGGTCCGAGCCCTCGCCGACCGAGGCGCTGCCCGCGTCTTCCTCGACGTGTACGCCGCTTCCCGGCGATGGACCACCTCTGACCTCGAAGAGTTCGGCCGCCGCCACGCACGAGGTCGGTTCAGCCCCGAGGACCTCCAGAGCCGTCTGGCCGGCGCCGACTGGATCGATGACGCGGAGTTCACCGCCTACGGCCTGGACGAGGGGGCCATGGCCGCTTTGCGGGCGTGGGCGCAACTCTGGTCCGACGACCTCGCCCGCCGACTCCACCATGACGAGGCCGACCGCGACTGACACACGCTGTCCCCTGGGCGCTGTCTGGCAAATGATCTTGTGTCGATTCGCGGAGCCAGAGGATGAATGCGGCGAGGTGGACTCCGTCCCTGGAGCGGGCGGCGAGCTTGTCACAGCGGGTGGCGATCGCGCGGAACTGCTTCAGGCGTCCGAAGCAGCGTTCAACTACGTTGCGGGCCTTGTAGAGCTCGCGGTCGAAGGCCCGCGGCCTGCCGCTGGCCTGGCCGCGCCGCTGGCGGTTGGCGGGTCCGTAACCGCCACAACATCCCGCTGATCACCTGCCGGTGATCCCGCCACGGCCGCTCACCACGCCCCACCACAAGATCAATTATCAGACAGTTCCGGAGCCCGCCGCCGCTGAAGGCCGCCCGGCCGACGAGGGCCCGCCGGCCGCGACCGGGCATCATGTCACCATGATCGAGAACGACCGGCACGCGCCCGCGGCGCTCCCGCAGCATCCGGACGTCACCGAGGCGATTGTCCGGGAGCGACGCCTCCACGACCCCTCCGTCCGCCTCTCCGGCCCCCTCGCCGAGGCCCTCTTCGACCCCGATTTCATCGAGGTTGGCGCCTCCGGGCGGCGGTGGACGCACGCGGAGATGGTCGCCGCCCTGCCCACGCTCCACGGCGGGGCCGAGAACAGCACCCCCATCACCGCAGAGCACTTCGAGGGCACGGTCCTCGCCCCCGGGATCGTCCACCTCACCTACGAGACCCTCATCGAGGACCGGCACGCCCGCCGTTCGTCGATCTGGCGCCGCGACGCTGCCAGGGAGTTCCGGCTCTACTACCACCAGGCCACGCCGGTGCCGGACGGGACGGCCCAGCCGTAGGGTCCAGCATGGGGCCTACCTGCCCCTTCCCGCCGGGTCCGGCCCGCCCGGCCTGATCCGACGCGAATTGCCAGACGGGCCCTAAACTTGCCGTTTAACCTCGACGGGCGGGGGACCTGCTGGTCTATGAATTGTCGGGGCAGTCAGCCGCGGTCCAGGTCGCGACGAGATCATGGCAGACGACGGCGAGTGAGCCGTTCCAGAACGCGATCTCGTGACTGCAACCGTTCTGGTGGGGCAGGACCTCGTCGAGCATGACCGTCGCGGCGGTCGCCCAGTCGTTGTCCTCGATGCTTCCGCCATCGAAGCTGGAGACACCTATGTAGCGGATGACCAGGTCTTCGTCGTGCTTCCAGCAGTTGTGCCGGAAATGGATCTCCATCTGCCGGTCATCAGATCCGACGCCGCGGATGTGCTGGAGCTCCAGGTCCTTCACACACCGCTTGCTGGAGAAGTCGTAGTGCTCTGGCGCAGTGGCGAATCTCCGGGCCCCGGCTGGCAGATCGTCAGCCAGCGACGGCAGGTGCTCCAGGTATCGAGCAGGGGACAGGACGCCTGACAGGTTGCCGACCTGTGCATTCAGATTGATGTATTCCATCGTCCTTCGTTCCCGCTCGCGGCTCTGCTGGCCGACGAATCCTTGCACGACCTCCATGCTGTCGGCCGGGAGATTCACCCTGCCGTACTCGGTTCTGAGCCGCGGCGGGGTTTCGTGCCGACCTTGTGATGTGCGGGCCGGGTGCAGGGCTCACGCCCGAGGTGATCGCCGAACTCATGCCCGAGGTAGGTCCGTTACGGCACGAACGGCACCAGGCGAGGTTGCAGGCCAGGCCGCGGAAACGGGCCGTCGGCGCTGGCGCAAAGCACCGGCTGGTCTTCATCGGCCGGCTGCTGGTCACGCTTGTCCACCTTCGCCCCGATGCTACTCACGACGTGCTGGCCTGCTGGTTCGGCGTTAACCGCTCCACTATCACCAGGGCGATCGGCCAGGTGGGGCCCTTGCTCGCGGCCCGGGGCTGCACCATCGCGGCCGGCATTCGGCTCCGTACCCTCACCGAGGTCATCGACCACCTTGGTGCCAGTGGGCAGACCGGGATCATCGACGACACCGAGATCCGGGTCCGCAGGCCCGCCGTCGGCCGCAAAGACCGGGAGAAGTTCATCTCCGGCAAGAACAAGCAGAACGCGGTCAAGGCCATGGGGTCCTCACCGACGCCAGCGGCAGGCTCCTGTTCTGCAGTCCGGCCCAGCCGGCCAGCTGCGCGGACATCACCCACGCCCGAAAGTTAGGCCTGGTCAAGCACCTGACCGCCAGCCCAGTGGCCGTGGAGCTCCTTGCCGACGCCGGCTACCAGGGCCTGGGCGCCCAGACCGGCGGCCGCGTGGTGACACCACCACACTGCAAGTTCAAGAAGAGCCCGCCGGAGTGGTACGAGGAAATCTACGAACGCCAACGCAAAGCGCACTCCTCACGCAGGATCCGGGTCGAGCACCGCATCGCACACCTCAAGAGCTGGCGTGCCCTCGCCCGCCACCACGGCCGACGCGAGCACCTGAGCGACACGATCCAAGCCATCTCCGGACTGCTTTCACACCAGCAGACCACCACCCGCGGGGCCCGTCAGCCATAGTGACCACCGGGCCGACCTGCACCTTTCGACGCGTCACCGCCAAGCATGCACGAGCTCGTTAGGACCCGTACGTGAAGCGGCAGGTCACCCTTCCACCATCAGAACGAGGCCGACGAGGCAGAGGACCAAGCCGGCGGGCAGCATGAAACCGCCCATGAGCCTGAAGAACCAGGCGCCGAGTTGCGACGGCTCCGTGAGGCTCAAGTCCATCGTCCGGGCGGCACTCACAGCCCGTCCGGCATTGCGGCGCGCCGCGGCCTTGTCCGCAGTACCGCGCAAGTTGAACAGGTACATCGCCCCCCAGCCCACGCTGACCAGTCCGAACACGAGCAACGCGATTCCCGTACCTACAGCACCCCTCCCCCGACGTGCCGCCCAGTGCGGCCGTCCGCCGGACTCTGTCAGTCGGCTGCGGGGAGAGCAAGTGATCTTGACGGGGTCCATGTCGAGGCATCAACCCCAAACGGGCTGGAGACGGCCGAGCGGCCGTCACCGTCGCTGGGTCGCTCCGCTCAGACGGCGCGCACATGCTGCACCGGCATCCGTACGCAGGCCGCTGGCCCGCCTCCAGGAGGAGGCGGGCCAGCGGCTGCGCGTCAGCTGTCCGGGTCAGCCGGTGGATCCGAGGGGTGTGGCGAGGCCGGGGGTGAGCCAGCGTTCTGCGTTGAGGCCGTAGCAGCCGGAGAGTTCGAGTTGGGTTCCGTTGTCGGTGCGGGCGGCGGGCAGGTCGAGGCAGTAGCCGGTTTGCGGGTTGTAGAAGCCGCTGTCGGCGGTGGGGAGCCATTGCTGCCCGTTGGCACCGTTGCAGGTGTTGAGCTGGATGAGGGTGCGGATGGCGGTGCCTCCGGCTTTGGCGGTCACGCATTTGCCGGACACGCGCAGCTCGCCGTTCTCGCCGACCTGGAAGGTCTGGGCGGTGCCGGAGGGTGTGTTGCAGTCGTGGATGGAGATGGGGTTGCCTTCGGCGGTGTTGCCGCCATTGTCGTTCGCGCACTTGCTGTTGTTGACCGCCGAGACAAGGGTGGTGCTGGTCGCGGTCGGGACGGTGGAGTGGTCGTAGACGGCCACGTTGCTGATTCGCCCGTTCCAATAGGAGGAGGGCTTGCTCGCGGCCTTGTAGCGGCCGAGGACGAGGGGGCCGGTGGCCTTCCACACGTTGGCCTTGGGGTGGTGGCCGGTGCCGGCGAGGGTGCCGTTGACGTAGAGGGCGATCAGGCCGGTGACCTCGTCGTAGGTGGCGGTGAGATGGGTCCACTCCTTGGTGCGGACCTTGGCGGCGCCGTTCATGACGAGGGTCTGGTCGTAGGCCCAGTTGTCGTCGTCATTCTGGGACATTCCGAACCGCCAGGTGCCGTCCTGGTCGTGCCAGATCATGAGGCCGCTGGCGTGCAGTCCGTCCTGGTTCTTCGTTCAGCTTCCAGTGGTGCGTGGAGATCCGGGCATCGCCCATGACCTCTGAACTTTCGAAGCTGGTGACCTTGCCGCTGGCCGTCTCGCCGTTCCAGGTGCGCAGGCGGTGCCGACTGTCGAGGGACCAGAGGTCGGGGACGCCGTCGGCGCTGGTGTCGCCAGAGGAACCGATCACGGGGAAGGATTCGGCGGTGACACCGGTGCGGATCCTGGTGCGCTTGCTGTGGTCGCCGAGCGCTTCCGGGTGCCCGGCGACGTTGGCGTACTGGTAGATGGAGCCGGTCGTGTCGTCCCGGGCCCACAGGTCGGCCAGGCCGTCGCCGGTGGCGTCGCCGGGGGCCATGAGGGTGAGGTCCTCCCAGCCGCTCGTGCTGAGGACGAACGTGCCCGGATCGATCAGCTGACCCGTGGTTGCCTTGCCCTGGAACAGGATGAGCTGCGTGCCGCCCGCCCCGTTGCTCTCCACGGTGAGCAGGTCGTTCCGCTGGGTCGTGGTGCTGGCCTCGGGCCGAACTCACCCGTGACACTGCCACGGACAAGGTCACCGGCACCCGCTACTACACGGCCCCCGGCGGCACCACGATCGTCCGCACCTCCGCAGGCAAGCTCTCCTACGTCGCGGCCGACCACCACAACACCGGCACCACCGCCATCGACGCCACCACCCTCAGCGTCCAACGCCGCACCACCAAGCCCTTCGGCGAAGACCGCGGCACCAAGCCGACCACTTGGCCCGGCGAACGGGGATTTGTCGGCGGCACCCAGGACAAGTCGACCGGCCTCACCCACGTCGGAGCCCGCGAATACGACCCCGCAGCAGGCCGATTCCTCTCCGTGGACCCGGTCTTCGTCCTAGACTCCCCGCAGGCATTCAACGGCTATAGCTACGCCAGCAACACCCCGGTCACTGCCTCTGACCCCACCGGAATGTGCCCCGAGATGGACTGCCCGACCCGGCCACGAGCCCAAACCTCGTACACCCTCGCAGATTGGAAAGGAGATCAAGGGGCCCGATCTAGGAGGCGTTGTGACCCCGCCCGACAACGGCACAGGGTGCCTCCTCGGCAGGATCAGCTGTGGGCCGCCGCCGCAGACATGGCTACTCAATCCCGTTCCCCCTCCGCCCCCTCCGCCTGCTCCAACGAACTGCACGACGTCCGATGCGCGGGTCGAATGCATGGTGGACATCGATCTCGACACCTTGGTCACCGACCCGTTCCACAACATGAACGTCATGAACGGTTCCAACATCCTCGCTCACGACTACGCGGTTACTTTCTCGACCGGCTGCACGAAGCGAGCCGAGCAGTTCCTGTGCTTCGGACCCTCACCGGCCGGCGGGCAGCCTATTACCATAGGCGATGTTCATTTCTCCCCGGGCACCAAGCAGGCCTTCCGGAAGCAACTTGAGGAAGAAGCCAAGTTCCGTGCAAATATTGCCGGTATCCACGGCCCTGCAGAGGCGGCTAAATACGGCCCCGACATTGAGCGCTACGAAGCAATCCACTGAGGGCAATGGGCCAAGAATCTCAAAGGTGAGACTTTCGTGGTCAAGTATTTCACTTGGGAGACCATCAAGTCCTACTGGAAGACTGGAGACGCCGCCAAGGGGAATGGCTATGAAGTCGAAGCGAACGTGAACTGGGGTGGGTATGGTGAGAACAAATACGAATATCTCCGGCCTTGATAGCAGCAAGCGAGAAGGCGTCTGTGGGTACGGACAAGAGCACCGGGCGTAGAATTGTTCCTCTACTGGGGGCCGTGCTGTTGGCGCAGTTGGTTGTTGGCTGTTCCCCTGCTCCCAAGGCCTTGCTTGCCGTGGAACGCACCGAAACGGGTGGTACGCGGCTGCTCATGGCCCCATGCCCTGACTTCAGGTTTCGCAGCGTAACGGTCTTCCACGACTACGACGATGGGCCTCAAATCAAGACATGGACGGTGAGCAGGGAGCGGATGGCCGGGTCGTTTGAACAGATCGACTTGTTCACGCCCCCTAAGGGATTCAAGGTCACGGAAGAAACGTTGACCTCTCTGGAGAACTATGGAGAATATATAGCCGGCGTCGACGGATCGGTTGAAGGGGAGGGCAGTCTGCGCGGCGAGTTGCATTTCTCCGCAAAAAAGCTCGACAAACTCAAAGTTGGCAAAGTCCTCACCGGCGTCAAAGGGGACAAGGTCGTGGACCGTGCGAAGTTCATGAAACCGTCCTCGGGGCGGTGCAAGCCTGACCTGAGGTCTCGCCGCTCAGTCATCAGCGGCGGGACCTCAACAGGTTCACGGGGCCACAATTCACTGATGGTCGGGTAGCCCAGGCGGGCGGGAGTGTGTATCCGCCAGCCTGGGCCATCGCGGCGGATCGACGCGTGAAAGAGGGATTGGTAGTAGTTCTTCGAACGCCCGGCGATCGAATGCGTCGTGGACATGGGCGCCCCGATGACTTCCCCGCCGACCCGTTTAATTAAATGGAGGATATTGGGAATGGTGAGGTCAGTCGCACCTCGGCGGAGTGTCTTGATGCGGGCAGCGTTTTCTGCCGCGATGATACTTTCAGTGATAGGAATATCTGGCTGCTCGCCGGCCTCTGCGCCACTGCTCGCGGTGGAGAAAACTGAAGCTGGTGGCACGCGCCTGCTAATTGCCCCATGTCCCGGCTACCGAGCCCTCGCTCTCTCCGTGTTCAGTGACAGTGAAACCGGACCCCTTGGGCTTTGGTCTCTGAGCAACAAGGCGCGCGTCGGGTCGCCCGGGGAGGTGGAACTCTTCACCCCTCCTGGGGGCTGGGATGTCAACACCACCACCCTGACTGAGCTGCGAAATCCGGACCCCTACGTCGCCAAAGTCGACGGGGCAATCGAGACTCGCGGTCTGGATGGGCGTGTGGAGTTTACCGTCGAGAAAATAAATAACCTCGGCGCCGGTGAAGTCCTCACGGGTACGAAAGGTGAAAAGGTCATGGACCGCGCAAAGTTTCTGAAGCCGTCCTCGGGGCGGTGTAAGCCCTGACTTGAGGTCCGTGCACGGCTACAACTCGCTGATGACCGGACGGCGCCGCCAAGGCCGTCGTGGCGGATCGAGGGGTCGAATCTAAACTGGTCCACACACATGCGCTGGCCGATGCCCTGGAGCAGGCGGTCCGAATGGGTCACCGACCGTTGGCGCTGGTGCTCGCAACCCGGACCTGGTGCCAGGGGTTTTGGGTGCGGGATTGGGCGCGGTCGAGGTACTCGCGTTTTACCGTGGCCGAGCCCGGCTTCCAGCGGCCTTGCTGCGTCGGGTCGGCGCCGGCGTCCGCGATTTGCTGGGCTCCGCCGCGGCGTAGGCCGTGGGAGGTGACCAGGTGCCAGGTGGGGAGGCCGGCCAAGTAGGCGCGGTGGCGGATCCAGTCGTTGAGGGCGTCGCCGGTGACGTAGTCGCCGCGGGCGGTGGCCGTGGAGCGGTTCTGGAGCCGGCCTGTGGAGGTGAGGGCGCGGAGGAGGGGGCCCTTGTGGACTCCCATGCGGTACAGGCAGTTCAGCCAGTCCCGTACGGCCGCGACCGGGTCGTAGCGGGGGGAGGCGGGGTCGGCCGGGATGAAGGTGCTTTCGCCCTTTCCCTCCTGGTCGGTCTTCGAGTGGGCGATCCACAGGTCGACTCCGCCGTCCTCGACTTCGACGTCGGCGATGTCCAGGTCGGCCAGTTCGATGCGGCGGTTCAGTGCCCCGCGGCCCACCAAGAGCGCGCAGCGGTCCCGTAGGCCGGCCGGTGAGCGGAGGTCGCAGGTGTCGACCATCGCGTGCAGCATCGGCTCGGTGATGGCCGGCGCCTTGCGGACCCGGTTCCGCTTGCCCCACTCCTTGCGGTACTCCGCCAGCATCCCCCGCTCTTCGGTCGTGCCGGGGTGGCGGTCCTCGGGCATCCACGTGCGGACGCCCGACAGGTAGGTGCGGATGGTGTTCGGCGCCATCCCGCGGGCGATGAGGCCGGCGACCCACTCCACGTAGGTGGCCGTCGTGCAGGGCCTCGCCACCCGGCCCATCTCCTCGCACCACTCGGCGAACTTGCTGCGCTGACTGGTTTAGTTGCGGCTGGTGTTGGCGGGTGCGGACTTGTCGCGAAGGCGCTGCGCCGTGCCCGCGGAGACCTCGAAGTCCGTACGGGTGTACGTCGGGGCGTCCGCCTCCGTGGGGATGGCCTCCCCCGGGTGGAGGATCGTGTGCTGGTCGAGGAGGGTGTTGCCGGTGGATCGTGGGTGCCGGTAGCAGCTCGTCCTCCGCGACGAGCTCGGCCTCTACGGTCTCGCCGCTGTCCCCGTCGTCCACCGCGGACTGCTGAACGAGCCGCCGCGATGTCGATCTGCGCGCGCTTCTTCGGGCCGATAGGACCCGGGTGGCGGCCCCGCAACCGTCCAGTGAGCAGACTCAGTCCGAAGCTGGGCGAGGCCGGGTAGGGCATGGCCCTGTGGTCCCAGGGGGCCAGCGTGGGTTGCACGGTCGGACGGGAAGCTGTCCACCTGAGCCGGAACAACGACGGCCGCGGCGCCCCGGGGTGTTGAGCGACGTTCGTTCTGGCCGAAAATCGCCCTGGATCTGTGCCGCCCGGAATGATCGAATCGGGGCCCAATCGCCAGTCGAACAAAGGATCGGTCCAGGTGGATTCCGTGTCGTACTCGGAGCTGCACCAGCAGGTCTCCCCTGACATCGATGCGGAGATAGCGGCCGCCCTGGACCTCCTCGGCCCCTCAGCGGACGCGGTCAGGAAGGCCGTCGATAAGCTCCTGCGCCACCAGCAGATGAAACACCCGCTATCGGTACTGCCGCTACTCGTGCACGCCGCCGAGACCGGCAGGACGGGGCCAGCCGTGCCGCTGTCAGCCCTGCACCTGCTGTGGTGGACCTCGGCGTGCTACCTCGACGACCTGGCCGACGGCCAGAGCGGCGGGGCCGCCGAGCGCCTCGACATGAACGAAGCGGTCCTCGCATCGGTCATCACCGGCAACGTGCTGCCCGTCCGCCTCATCCAGTCGCAGGACGTTCCCGAACCGGTCCGCAGCGCGCTCATAGCCGAGTTGACGGAGGCCTCCATCATGGGCGCCGAAGGCCAGCTGGCCGATATGCGCGGAGAGGCCGGCCGGGCCACCCGCAAGGGTGTCCTCGAGGTGTACCGAGGCAAGTCCGGCGGCCCCTTCGCCATGATCACGGCGATGGCCGCCATACTGTCGGGCACGACGACCGAGCGCATCGCGCTGTGGCGCGAATTCGGCCAGGTCTTCGGTCTCCTGTGGCAGATGTTCAACGACCAGGAGGACGTCGCCTCCGGCCGTAACGAAGACCTCGCCAACGGCACCGTCACCTACTTGCTCGCCTGCGCCCTTGAGGACGCCGCACCCGAGGCCAGGGCCCACATCCTGGACCTGTGTGCTGCCGCGAGGATCTCGGCCCCGGCCCGATCGAAGCTCACCGCCTTGTTGCTCGCCCCGCCCGTGCTCGACGGGTTCCGCGAGGACGTCAGCACGTACCGGGACGAGGCTGACCGCATCCTCGGCGAACTGGGCGGCGACGAAAGGTATCTGCCGGCTCTGCGGCAGCTGGTGGACCTGTCGGCGCAGATCCTCCTCCAGCCGGACCCGCGCTGGTTGCCGCCCACCCTCTACGGTAACGAGGAGGAGAGCCGACATGACCGTCACTCAGGCTGATATCAACGCCCTCACCGCCGCCCACCCCGCGGCTGAGCGAGAACGGATACGGCCCCAGCGCCTCCACTCCGGCGCCTGTCCGTCTCGACGAGGTTCAGGCCGCCTACGCCTGGATCGCTAAGCAGACATGGCTGAAGGCGCCAGGGAAGAGCTCCTCATACGGCCTCAAGCATGTGGCTTGAGGCCGTATGTCGGCCAGGTCGAAGGAGGCCCGGCGGCGGGTGGGGCCCAGCTGGTGCGGGAGGATCGCTTCGTGAACACCCTCATCCCGCCTCCCGGGCCAGACCGACACCGGGCGATCGTCAGCGAGGTGGCCCTCCTGCGGGCCGCGCACCACCCCGGGCCGTTCCCCGACGTGCCGTTTGATCACAGACACGATCTGGCGTACCTGGATTTCAACATGGCCGGCTGCGTCATGACCTACCTCAGCAACGATGGCGTTCTCGGCCCGGGCCACGTCGAGGTTCTCCGGGACTGCCTACCGAAGCTCCGTGCGGCCGTAGCGCTGCTGGCGCGTTCGGCGGAGTACCGAGAGGGACTCAGGGTCTTCAGAGGCTTGCTCGCGATGGCCGAACTGATCCTCGCCGACGGGGCGTAAGCCGGTCGCCGCCCGGCCCACACGCATCCCAGTTTCCGACGCACCAGCAGGGACGACCCGGCTCCAGTCAAGATCACTTGCCAATCGGTCAAGATCACCTGTCAGGGGGCGCTGACCAGGCACCCCAAGCTCACGGACCCCGCCTACATAACGTCAGCACCGCACCTCGCCGCCACAGCGCTTGTCATGGCAGCCCAGCGGCTGTGTCAGGTGGTGGCGGTAGGCGTCGCTGAGCGTCGGCGGAGCGCAGCGAAGTCGGCGTGGGCCATCTCGACGGCGTCGAGGTACGACTGGGTCCTGTGGTGTTCTGCGAGGGCACGGTAGATGGGGTGCCGCTCGGCCGAGGCCAGCGCCCGGTCGAAAACGGCCGTCTCCCCCACCGACCACGACCGGGACCGCTCGCGCACCACGACCCTCTCGGCTGCGGGCCTTCGGCGCCATGCCCCTTCGACGAGCTCGTTGTCGTACAGCACCGTGCCGTCGCGCCGCACGACGGTAACCCGGTCGGCCAGCTGCTCGGCCTCTATGACTGCCAGCGTGACCAGCATCTGAGCCGCGCACCTGTCGTGGTTGTCCCGGGACACGTAACGGACTCCGCCACCGACCAGGAACCGGTCGAGGGTTCCGAGCTGACTCCAGGCTTCGGCCACCGCCACCGCGACGATCTCGATCCGCGCACGGGATGCCCGGTAGGCAGCCGAGGAGGTGCGGAACTCGTCCGGATCGGTGAGCGACGACTCCACCACCGCGTTGAACCCCTGCAGCCGGACGTACTCTTCAACCGCCTCCTGCCACGCTGCGGTGTCCGGGCGGATCGCGGCGCCGGCGGTGCGTACGTCGGTGGCCAACGCCTCGGCATACCGGCGGTGGAGCGGCTTGTACAGATCACGGCAGACCCGCACGGCACCGCCCCGGCCGTCCAGGGTGCGCTGTACGAGGTCGGCGATGTGCGTCTTGCCGGCCCCCGGCTGCCCCGCGACGACCACGACTACCGGCCGTTCCTGTGCCATCGCACCCCTCGTGGCCTCGGGCAGGATCACCTGCTCCAGGACCGCACGCCTCTCCTCACCAGGCAGCCCGCTCACGGCGGTGTCCGCTGCGTTCACCGGTTCTCCTGAAGAGGGGTGAGGGACCCGTCCATAGGACGAGCCCCTCACCGCGGACGACTATTCGGGGGTGTTGAACTCGGTCGGTGCCAGCGTGCGTACGTCGGGATAGTCGGTCCAGTTGTAGAGCCATTCCTTGCGCATCACCGCCTTGGCCGCCCAGGGGAACAGGCCCTCGGCCAGTCCCAGCACCCGCTCGGTGATGGCATCCAGGGCCCGCTCGAACTCCGCGCTGCGCACGCTCCGGAACCCGCGTGGTACCTCGAACTCGAAGCTGACACGCAGGGCGCGCGGCGTGCCCGGTCCCGCCTCGACGGTGTCCACCTCGGCCACCAGCTCGGCCTTGCCGTCGGCCAGGACGTACTCCTGGCGCCGGTCCGCCCAGGGATAGATCCATTCCCCGCGGACGGTGGCCTTGTCCGCCGCCGGAAAGACCTCCCCGGCAAGCCCCAGGACCCGCTCGGTGATGGTGTCCAGCGCCTTTTCGACCTTCGACCAGTGAATGTTGCGGCGTCCCGCCCTCGGAACGTGGAACTCGAAGCTGATGCGCAGGGCGCGCGGCGTGCCCTCGGCCTCCGACATGGAACCCCCTCCGTCGATTCCATCAAAGTAGCCAACTTTCAGGAGATAGGAGAAGTTTCAGAAAAACTGGCGAGACTCGTGAGTTCTACGGTCGGGATCGGGCCTGTCCTCCTTGGCTTCGGCCAAGGAGGACAGGCGTACGACCCGCACCTGCACGTCGGCTTCAGCCCGCTGCGCGGAGACGGCCGGCAGGAGGCCGACGGCTACGACCAGGCGGAGTGACCCCGGCAGCAGGGCAGGGTGTGGTCCTCCGATGGCCGATGGCAAGATCGGGTCATGGGATTGAACATGGTCGTCGGTGCCCTCGTCGATGCCGAGGACGACGACTACACCGAGATGGTCCGCGCTGACTTCGTCGCGATCAGCGAGCTACTGGCGCGTGCGGGAGCGCCACAGTGGACTGAGCCCGACCTGGATGGGGACGAGGGCGCGGAGTTCGAGGTGTGGGGCTATTCGGGCCTGCACACCATTCGCCGTCTCGCCGTCCACCTTGCGGCGGACGGGCGCCTGCCCGAACCGCTCGACAGGACCCAGCAGGCGACCGACGACCCGCTCCTGAGCCAGGTGTACGAGGCTGCCCCGAGCGATCATCCCGGACCGTTCGACCACTTGGTCCATCATTCGGACTGCGAGGGCTACTACGTCCCCGTCGACTTCGCCCACGTCATCGTCGACAAGAAGGCACCGGGCCGCTCCCTGGGCTCTTCGGTGCGACTCCTTGCGGAAACCCGCCGACTCGCTGAAGCCCTCGGTCTTCCGGAACACCTCGATCCGGACTCGGAAGAGGTATCCGACGCCCTCGACGCCGAAGATCCGGCCGCCGAGGGGTGGCAGCGCTACCACGTCGAGTCCTACGTGTGTCTCCAGCTCCTCCGCGCTGCGAAACTCTCGGTCTCGACCGGCGCAGCCATCGCCTTCACCTGAGAAACACACCGCATGTGGCGAACGGGTCAAGTTGACCTCGTCCGGCATGGGGTCGCGGCAGTAGGCCAGGCCACGGCGGCCACATGCGGCCTAGCTGCGGATAGCACCCAGGTAGGCGCTCACCAGCTGTCGAGGCCCAGCAGATCCTGGAGGGGGATGCGGAACCCGCACCACACGGCCAGGGTCGATCCGTCCACGAGGTGGATTCCGGCGTGACCGGCAGAGCGCTTCGCGTTCTCGCTGTACCTGCCGGTCGTAACGAAGACGCGGTGGTCCGGGTGCGGTGACCGGCTGTCCCTCCATGCGGCGGTCTGTTCCCACCCCAAGGTGGTGTCGAAGTGGAACCGCTTGATGTCGTCCGGGGAAACATCCCGCTCGTAGCGCTTGCATTGGATCGCGACGACCCGCCCGCCGAGTGTCCGCATCACCACGTCCACGCCGCCGTCACCGGACTTGCCCTTGATCTGGATGCACTCGCACCGCTCCTGTCGGAGCCACCGGCTGCATATCTCTTCGAGCTGCTGCCAGTCCTCCATGAACCCGTACCAGCGCCACTCCAGTTCCAGCTGCCGGTAGAGCGGCGCCGTTTCGGGAGTCCGGCCGGCACGCTGGATCAGGATCTTCCAGGGCGGAGACGATGGGCGCTGCGCCGCGGGCAGGGTGGCGCGTGCAGGGTCCCGTCGCAGTATCTCGTGCATGCGGTCGTACCAGCCGTGCAGGGGGCAGCCGTACTTGCCGTGGAAGGGCAGCAGACACGGGTGTTCACCGCCAGGGGTGTGATCCCCGCAGTAGTAGCGCGTGCCGTCCGACAGGGGGCTGCTCGTCATCGCCCTGAGGGTCAGCTCCTTACGGACATGCGGGGGTAGGGGGGTGCTCATTGTTCGGGATCGGGGGTGTACGAGCAGGTAGTCCACGGATCCAGTCCTGGGTCTGCCCGGGGCCATGCGCTGCGCGGCCGCCGGGTGGGGCGTGAGAGCGGGGTCAGTATGCCGGGGTGGGCGGGCGTGCCGGTCGACAGCTCGGAGTTGGTTGGGCAGGTGGGTAGTTCCCGGCCAGTTCGACTGTCGGCAGGATGCCCGTCTCTCCCCTCAGGTGGTGGGGCACCTCGAAGCGGGTTTTGACGGCAGGACAGAACGCAGTCTGTCGCGAGACGGCCCGGGAGAGATCTTGGTTCGGTGCGGGTGGCATCCTGTGCTCGCTGTGCCGAATGCCGAGTGGGGGGCTTGTGAGTCACGACTTGGAGTGGGTGGAGCTGCCTGAGCCGGCTGCTGCTGCTCGTGTGCGCTTCGAGGCATGCACTGACCTGGGCCTGCCGTGCGAGCACGACTCGGTCTGCGCGGAGGCCTACCTCTCAGCCCCGGAGCCCTACCAGTTTCACCTCAATGCCGCTGGTATGGCGCTCTGCCGTGAGGGGATGCGGCGTACGGGGATGTCCATTCCAGGCAGAGCCGCGAGCGTTCCCCAGATGGCCGTTCACCGGGCTGGACGACTGGCAGACAGCCGAGCAGAGTCGACGAGACTCCTTCAACGAGGCCGAGCGGGCCGCTTCGGCGCAGACGGTGCCCGGCATGACGGGGATCCCCGCGTTCAAGTTGCTGAGCAACGGCCCCTGGCTGGTAGGTGCCGGAGAGGTCGAGGAGGCGCTGAACCGTTACGAGATCTCGGCTCCGACTCTCCGCTTCGAGCTGGAGGCCGACCAACTCTGGTGTGACTGGATCGGGTGGCTGCGCGAAACGGCCGGCGGTGGCGGATTCAGCGTGGAGTGAAGCCCGCAGGCCCAGCTTGCCGGCGCTATCTCGACGGAAAAGCCCCCCGGGACAGCCGGATGGCCGCCCCAGGGGCTTTGCTTCGTGCGGGTGGGTCAGGCGGCGACCGTTGCCGTTGCGGAAGTCGTCGCGGTGCCGGTCAGGTGGCCGGTTCGAGTGGCCGTCACCTTTGCGGTGATGCGCCTGCCGCGCTGTGCGCTGGTCAGGGTGAAGGTGGACTTGGTCGCGCCGGTGATGAGTTTGCCGTCCGCGTACCACTTGTAGGTGTACGAGGTCGGCGTCGGAGTCCACGTGCCGCGGCTCAGGGTCAGGACGCGCCCGACCTTGGCCGTTCCCGTGAGGGTCGGGGCCGTCGTCGCCTTGGGTGCGACGCCCTTGACGAGCACGGCGGCGCTGGTGGCCTTGACCGTGGGGTGTCCGGCCTTGCGGGCCGTCACGACCACGGTGAGCTGCTTGCCCTGGAGCGCGGAGGGCAGGGTGTACGACGCGGAGGTGGCCCCGGCGATGCTCTTCCCGTCCGCCTGCCACTGATAGGTGTGGGAGTCGGCGGCCGGGGACCAGGAGCCGGTCGTCGCCGTGACCTTGCCACCGACGACCGCGGTGCCCTTGACGGTGGGGGCGACTGTCGAACGGATCGGTGCGACGACGGTGACGGTGCTCTTGACCCACTCGTCGCCGCGCGCAGTCACTCTCACGGACAGCGGGCCGAGCGGGGCCTCCCTGAGGTCCAGGGCGACCGTCATGCTGTGCCGGTCGGAAGCGATGGACACGATCGTCGCCTGGATCCCGAACCTGTCGTTGGACACATAGACCTCAACGTCCTTGTTCAGACCGGTGCCCGTGACGGTCATGGTGACCTTGCCCCGGCCTATCGTGGACGGCCCCACCGCGCTGGGGACCGGGTCCTCCTGCCCGCAGGAGTGGGAGGAGCACGTGGCTTCGAGTCGTACCACGGTGGAGGCCTTCGCGGGCTTCTCCGGCAGACCGATCACGAGCGTGCTCGGCCGGGAGGCCGTCGGAGGGGCGGCCACCGGGAGGGAACAGGTGTAGCCCCAGCAACCGTTCTTCAGATCCGACCGGTCGTACAGCCAGGGTGTCGGTGACTGCTCGTAGGTTCCGGTGGGTGTGAACTTCAGGTCGAAACTGTCGCCCGTCACCGTCGGGAGCACGGCGCAGATCGCCGTCTTCTGTTCGCTGAGAGTGGCGGTCAGCGGCCCGAACCCGTTGCTGACGTCCGGGACCTTGACGCACTCCGGGGCGGGGCCGGCCGCCGTGCCGATGCGCAGTGCGTCCAGTCGGTAGGCGGGTGCCGCGGTCTTGCCCTCCGGGACTTGGGCGAGGACCTGGTAGCGGGTGGAGCCGGTGACGGCGCAGCCCGCGTCGAAGTAGTCGCAGACGGCCTCGCCGTTCGCCTTGTAGCCGAGCAGGCGGACGGTGCCCTGTGCGTCCCGGGCGTTCAGGTGCAGGGTGTCCGCGGCGGAGGCCGTGGTCACCTGGTGGCACAGGAACGTGCCGGGCTTGGCCGGTACGCCGCTGGTGGAGGGACCGCCCACGGCTACGGCAGGCGTCGGGACGCAGCCGCGCGCGGTGGAGGTGATGTCGAGGCGGGTCAGGGCGAACTCGGCGGGCACGTTCCGGCTCCGGACGAGGACCGTGTACGCGACCTTGGCCGCCAGGGAGCAGGTGGCCAAGGTGCCGTAGTACGTGCTGATGGAGCAGACCGGCGTGCCCTTCTCGTCGAGAACGCTGACCGTTGCATGCGAGTCGCCCGAGACCCGCTGGACCTGGAACATCTCGTGCGCGGAGTGGTCGCCGGCCGCGATGGACAGGCAGTCGGCGAAGACCTCCGTGCCGGTCTTCAAGCTCATCCGGACCGGCTTCGCCGTGAAGTCGCCGGGCAGGAAGGTGCGACAGGTGCTCTTTGTATCCGTGCGGTGGACGACGAGACGGTAGACGTCGCCGTCCTGGGACGGGTCCCGCTTGGAGAGGAGTGCGCGGTACGGGGCGGTGCCGCCCAGGGTGCAGGTGCCGTTGTGCAGGACGCCCTCTTCCGTGCAGAAGGCCGCCCCCTTGGCGTCGATGAGGGTGATGGATGCCGCCTCGTCCGACATGACGGCGATGTGGGCACCTTGGGGTACCGGCAGGTTCAGGCAGTCGACCTCGCCGGGCGCGGTGAGCGTGCCCTTGTGATCGCGGGCGAGTGCGACCCCGTTCTCGCAGCCCTCCGTTGCCGTTCGGGACAGGATCCGCACGGCAACGTCGGTGATCAGGGTGTACGGGGTGTCGGCGGTAAGTGAGCAGTTCTGCCCGACGGCGCAGACGACAGTGCCGTTCACCGCGTACACCGTGATCCCGGAGGCCTTGCCCAGGGCGTCGACGCTTTGGACGTCGTAGAGGTCGGTGGCGGCGGGAGTGAAGGTCCTGCACCCGGTCTGCGGGGCTGCCTGCGCGGGCGCGGAGCCATACGAGGTCATGGCGACCGGTACGCAGCCCTCGGGCTTCGACAGGCGCCGGACCTTCAGGCTGTAGGCGCTGGGGAAACCTGCGATGGAGTGACTGACCGTGGCGAGGACGCGGTAGCCGCCCACGCCTGCGGGCAGGACGCACGGCTCACTTGCGCAGATGTGCTTGCCGGTGCCGTCCGTGATCCAGTGCTCGTAGCTCCCGAACCCGGGCAGCTGGAAGTCGGCGGTGATCCGCTCACGAGGCGCGGCAGTGAAGGCGTGACAGACGATGCCCAACGTGCCCGTCACTTGCCCGGTGGCCGGGGCGGAGTCGTAACGCGTGCCGGCCACGGCCGGACACCCGGGGCCGTCGATCAGCGGGACGAGGGAAACCGGGTTCTTGATGGCCTTCGAGGAGCTGTTGAAGACCGAGAGCGTGTACGTTCCGGCCGCGAGCTCACACCTGTAGCCGTACACGTCCCCGCATTCGATCTGGCTCCCACCGGAGCTCAGCGAAGGCTTGAGGTACGGGGTGGAGACGAGGATCTGGTGCAGGCCCGGCGTCGTCACGGCGACCGTGAAGCAGGCGGTGCCCTGGGATGGGATCGTCGTGGCGCCGACTGCGGTGCCCGGCTCGCCGAGCGGGGTGAGCGCGAGCGTTGTGCAGGGTTCGGCGGCCGAACCTGCCCGGTTCGGCCCTGAATCCGCGGCCTTGTCCGCGCGGGCCGGGCTCGCCGGGCGCTGCACCGGTTCAGCCTGCGACGCAGGTACGGGCGTAGGTTCGGGTACGGGCGCCGCGCCCGTGGGCGCGGTGACCGGCGGCGTCGCGGCGAACGCGTTCCCGGCCGGGACGACGGGCGTCAGCAGCGCCGCCAGTAGAGCAGGGACCAGCAGCCTTCTCGCGGATCTGGACCCGGCGCGCGAACGCGCGGAGTTGAGCATTTCGTTCCCCCCGAAGCGATGTCTCCGATGTGGACCTCCACATGGGCGTCACACTGTACGGTCCGCCCCGGACAGGCTTGGCACGGCCATCCCCCCTGTTGACCAGGCAAAACACCGCATGCCGGGCGTCGGCCTCGACTTCCCGAGGCCGGTCATGCCCCCGGCTGGGGCTGGGCTTCACTTGAGAGCGTGCCGCCCGGCAACGGCGCTGCCGGTCACAGCAGTCGCGGGTCGAGTGTCAGTGTCGCCAGGCCGGCCGGGCCGTGGACGTGCAGGGCCGGGCCCGTCGGGCCGGTGCCGACGGCCAGGGCGTGGACCGGGGCACCGGTGAGCAGGGTGTGCCGGAGTTCGCCGGTCAGGGGATCCCAGATGCGGACGCCGCTCTGGTCGCCCGAGGCGAGCAGGGTGCGGCCGTCGTCGAGGGGGATCGCGGCCAGGGCCAGGGTGTCGGGGGTGTTCCAGTGGGCGACCGGCGATCCGTCGGCGGTGTCCCAGAGCTGGATGTCCGTGGAGGTCGCGGAGGCCAGCAGCATCCGGTCGTGGGTCCCGAAGACGCACGGGCGCAGGAAGCGCGTACCGGTGCGGCCTTGGGGCCTCAAGGTGGTGACGATCTTTTCGGAGGTCAGGTCGATGAGGGTGATCCCACGCCTGCCCACTGCAGCGATCGCGGTGGTGACGCCGTCCGGTGAGGGTACCGGAGTCAGTGAGTCCGGTTCGCCGATGTCATGGTTGAGGAAGAAGGAAGAGGCCTTGTCCGCGCCGCCGATCAGGTCCCAGAGCACGCGGAAGATCCGGTTCCGATTCACCCAGACGGCCATCGGCATGCCGTCCGGCGTTGTGATGAAGCACATGGACGAGTAGGTGGTGGGTCGGCTCGCCACGGACAGGACGGGTTTGCCGGACACGAGGTCCCAGACCGACCACGACTCACGGCCCTCTACCGACACGTAGGCGGTACCGGCTGGTGAGGGGATCGTCTCGACCGCGAGGACGGGGCCGGTGTTCAGATAGGTCACCAACCGTCCCGTCATCGCGTCGCGGAGCTCCAGGAAGCCGTGGGCCCCGCGCTGGAGTCGGGCGTCGGGGACTCCACCGGTGCCGGGCTTGTCACGGGCTCCGAGCACGACGACCTCCCTGGCCCCTTCGGTACCCGGATGGCCGGCCCGGCACAGTGGCCACATCCGGCGACGCCCGGACCACCCCCGGGGCTCGTCGTACAGCGTCTCCGCCAGGCCGTCCTCGTACAGAGGGGTGTCCTGACGGAGGTCCCACAGTCTGATCCCCTGGGGACCGGCCGAAACGAAACGCACGCCCGAGTCCGCGTCCAGTACGGCGAGAGCCTGGACAGACGGGACCTCCGCGTCGAGGGTCTTGCCCCCGCTGCCGTCGAGGTCCCGCATGACGATGCGGTTGCCGTCGACCGATGCCAGTGCCTTGCCGTCCGGCAGGGCGATAGGGGACCGGCCCATGATGCGAGCGTGCAGCACCTGTTCGCCGAGGAAGGGGTTCCACACCTGCGCGAGGGACATGCCGACCCGTCCGCGGAAGATGACGAGCAGGTCGTCCTCCCCTGGCCTGGACACGACCAGGGCCGGGCGGGCTCGCGCGTCGCCGAACGGGAGGTCGGCGACCGGACCCGAGAGGGGGTCGCAGAGCCGGATTCCCTCGGGCGAGGGGATGGCCACGAGCGCGTGTCCGCTCGCGCGGCGCACCACGATCGCGGAGGCCCCGTCCTCACGGGACAGGGCCGCAATACCCTCGGTCTTGACGGTGCTGCCCGGGCCGGTGCCGCGCGAGCTCGGCTTCCACAGGAAGGATCCGTACGGGGTGAGGACCAGCAGCTTCCATCGCGCCGCTCCCTCCTCCAGGACGCGGACGGTGTGGACCTCGGGCAGTGACATCGCGGTGATGGGGTGCCCCGAACCGGGGTCGTGGATGGTGACCCCTTCTCGGTGCCATGTGACCAGGAACGTCCGGCCCCCGGTCGCCAGGATGGGGCACATGCCGTGCACCGAGCGCTGCGCGCCCGCCGGTTCGGCGGTCACTTCGGCGGCCAGGCGGCCGGTCGTGGAGTCCCAGATCCGAACGTTCCCGGCAGCGGACAGCACGGCGATCAGCTCCCGTCCGTCCAGCGTGGGCAGTACGCACAGGCTCCTGGTACTCCCGCGGGTCGGCGCCAGTACGTTCACCCGCGCGGCCCACCGGCCCCAGGCGAGGAAGGCCGGCAGCCCGGCCGGCCCTTCCCACGACCCGTCCCGTACGCCGCGCTGGAACGCGATGCTGCCCGCGCGCGAGGCCGCGTCCACCGTCTCGTCGACGTACGGCTCGATCAGCGCCGCGGCCGTCAGCATCAGGAGCGACGGGTCCGCCGTCGGCAGGGGCAACCCCAGGCGGGTCCGCAGGCTTCCGGAGGTCTCCTGGGCCAGGAGGTCCAGCGACACGTGCAGATCGTCCAGCACCTCCCCGGCGGCCGTGTGGTGGAGGAAGTGCCTGCGGATGTACGGGTGGGCGGGGTGCGGCCGGGAGTCCTCGACCAGGGTGGCCAGGGCGCGGGCGATCGAGGCGTGCGCGCGTACGCGTACCTCCGGGCCGGTGTCGGCGAACCGCAGGGGGGAGCCCGTGGCCGAGGGTGATGCCCATGCCGATGCCGGTGTCAGCAGCCAGCTGGGGTCCGCGATCAGGAGGTCGGTCAGTCGCTGGTGGACGGGCCGGTAGACGGTACGCGCTTCCTCCTCGGCCGTGGCCAGGTACCCGGTCAGGCGGCTGTCGCGGAGCGTGCGGACGGCGTCCCTGGCGGTGCTCACGCTCACGCTGACGTGGCCGACCCCGTACTCGCTGCCGGCGAGCGCGCGGGTGACGGCGGGCCAGACCTCCGCCCAGGGCAGGCCGGCCCCTGGTGCGAAGGCCGTCGCCCGCAGGGCGGCGACCAGCAGGGCGGCGGGTACGTCGGTGGCCCGGGACACGTCCCTGATGTCCTCACGGAGGAGACCGATCGTGCTCATGGCGAGGCGGCTCAACCACCCCTCCTCGGCCAGGGCCTGGCGGGTCTCGGCCCGGCGCAGTTGGTCGGCGGCGATCCGGGCGTCCAGGAAGGACGGCTTGACCGCGTCCGCGATGACGCCCGCGGCTTCGGCGGCCTCCTCCGGGGCGCCCTGGTACGGGCTCCCGGCCGTCTGGAGCAGCAGCGTGGCGGCGTAGGCGGCGATGTCGACCGTGCAGTCCGGGCCGTCGCTGCGCAGCAGGCCGGGAGTGAGGCCCTCGGCCTTCAGAGCTTCGGTCAGCCGCAGCAGCAGGTGGTCGGCACGATCGTCGCGCAGGTCCGCTCCGGCGGCGTCGGCTGTGTCGGCGAGGTCAGGGGAGCTGCGGATGCCGAGGAGGAGACGGACCAGGCGGCCCCCGCCCGGGCCCCGCAGACGGGCGAGTGGCAGGATCACGTCGTTGAAGACGGCGAGCGGGTCGTCGGCCTCGTCCAGCGCGTCGATGACCACGACGACGGGACGCACCGCGGCCGTGGCCCGGTCCAGCACCCGCTGGAGCAGGGCCTGGAGGGGCGGTGCCGTTTCCTGGCGCAGCGACGGGGCGGGGGCCCAGTGCTCGGGGCTGAAGAGGCTACCGAGCCGGGTATCGAGGCCGTTGAGCAGGTCGCGGACGATCACCTGGGCGGGCTTGTTGCGGGCCAGCACGGCGACGTCGACCGACCCCGGTTCCGGCCGCAGTCCGGCGGGAGTGTCCGCCACCACGGCCGCGTTCCGCGGATCCGCGACGAACCCCGGGTCGGAGAGGGTGACCAGACGGGCCAGCAGCGCGGACTTCCCGGAGCCGGCGGCACCCGTGACCACGAGAGCTTCCTCGGAGCCTCGTAGGAAGCCGGTCAGGCGGGTCATCTGTGCGGTCCGGCCGCTGAAGTACCAGCCCATGTCGTCGTCGGCGGCGCGTCCCGAGGCGCGGTCGATCCAGAAATCGTCCAGGGATCCCGGGATCGGAAGATCGGTCAGCGCTGCATCTGTGCCTGTGTCTGTGTCGGCTGCGTCTGCTTCGGCGGGTACATCCGCCATCGAGGGCAGGGCCAGTTGCCGCAGAGCGGGAGCGACCGTGCTGACGGGCGCCCGGTAACGGGGATTGGGCAGACAGGCGCTTGGGCCGTGCCGGAACTTCCTCGGGACGACCCACTCGGCGTCGACGAGGTCCTTCTCGATGCCGTGCGCGTCGCGTCCGACGTCGTCCAGGAGCTTCGCCCACTCCGCGAACGACAAGTGCGATGCGGTAAATCCGGCAGCCTCGTCCCGCATGCGGGCGCAGGCCAGGGCCACCCGCTCGGTGAACGAGCCGACCAGGGGCTGCTCGTCGTAGTCGCCGGCTGTGACGACGGCCGCACCGGTGAGGTTCCGACGCTCCTCGGACAGGGCGAGGAGCAGGCCGGTCAGCTCGGCGTCGAGGATGCCGGAGAAGCACGAGTCCACGAGCACCAGCACGTGCTCGGAGTGGCTGTCCAGAACCTCCGTGATGAGCTCGCTCGTGGGGAAGGCCGTGGCGAACAGACGATTGGGTTTGGTCTCGGGGAGCATGAGGAAATGGCGGTGCGCCGCGCCGCGCTGCATGCCGTGACCGGTGATGTAGACGACGACGGCGTCGCGGTAGCTTGCCGCGGCGAGGTCCTCCTTGCGCAGGAACTCGCGCAACTCTGCCGCCGAACGCACCGAGGGCGCACGGCTCACCTCGAAGCGGCGCTGCGCGTCGAGTTCCGGGTCGGCGAGCCAGCCCGTGATCCGCTCCACCTGGGCGGCTATCGCCTCGTCGAACCCGACGGGGCTCTCCTCGTAACCGTCGACCGCGACCACGATCAGCCGCCGCCGCCGGATGCTCCCGCCCAACTCTTCCATACCCACAGCTCTCCCCCTGGCCCGCGCGCGAGGTGCGGCGCACGGCTGCCCCAGCCTATCCGCGGCAGCGACGGCGGCCGGAGGGTTGCCGCGGATACGATCGCCTCTGGGGCGGGGCCGGACGGAACGGGCCCGGCGGAACGGCTCAACGGCGCAACGGGGGAAGCGTGAAGATGCTGCAGATCGTCGGCGTGCACGGCATCAAGCAGGGCAAGTCGGCCACGACAGCCACCCTGAGCCGCACTTGGCAGGTACCGGTGGACGAAGGGCTGGCCGACTCGGGGCATGCCGCGACGGCGGGCCCGGTCAGGCTCACCGTCCCTTCGTACCAGGGCGTCTACCCGCAGACGATGACCCGGCACATGCGGTTGGGCCCGGACACCGCCGGTCCGGACGAGGACACACCCGTCGGCGAGGAGGAAGAGGAGTTCATCCTCCGGTCCCTGGCCGCGTACGCCCCGTCGGCCGTGGCCGAGGAGGACGACTCCCCCATGGCCGGCCAGACGCTGGGCCCGGGAGAGGGCCGGCTCACGCCCCGGATCCTCAGGCGCGCCCGCGCCGTGGACCGAGTGGCCGGCAGGGGGGTGACCGACCGTCTGCTGTGGCTGGTGCGCGAGGCGCACGGCTACTTGCGTCAGGAGGAGACGGGGGCCGCCGTACGCGCCGAGATCCGAGCCGCACTGACGGCCACGGGCGCCCGTATGGTCATCGCGCACTCCCTGGGCAGCGTCGTGTTCTACGACATGCTGAGCCGCGGCGAGGTCCCGGCCGCCACGGACGGGAGCGGCCCGGCAATGACCTCCTTGATCACCTGCGGGTCCCCGCTGGGCTGGCTGGCCGTCAGGAAGGGCGTCCACACGGGCGGTGCCCCGCTGGCCGTTCCGGACGGGGTGGAGTGGACGAACCTTTACGCGGGGAACGACCTGGTGAGCAGGCGCGGGGGTCTGTCCCACCTCGCGGCCGGGGTCACGGACGTGAAGGTGGACAACGGCACGCTGAATGCCCACGACGTCCGCCGCTACCTCGACAAGCCGGTGGTCGCGGAACGCATCGCGAAGGCGCGGGTGCTCTGAAGACCGCGCGGGGCGGGCGGGTGCCGGAGCGAGGCGGCCAGGGCACCCTCCCGGTTTCAGCGCGGCGTTTTACGACGGCGTACTCGGATCGGTGACGAGGCGCAGGGGCGGGGCAACGGCCGGAGGCTCAGCGGGTTCCGTGTCCGGCAGGGCGAACTCGCCGATCTCGAATACCGCCTCGCGCCAGTTGGCGGCCAGTGCGAGCAGGCGTCCGGTGTCCTGACGAAAGCCGGGCACAGGGGTGTCCGGATCGGTGGCCCGCAGGATGGAGGCGGCGAACCGGACCGCGTGCAGGGCCGCGCCGGCGCGTGGCTCGACCCCCTCCTGTAGGTGGCGGAGCACATCGAGGCGGTCGGCGAGGGCGAGGAGCTCCTCGTACGCCCTCTCGTACTCCCTCGCCCGCGCGGCGATGAGGTCTTCATGCACGGGTGCCTCCGGTGTTCGGGCCGTCCCCGGACGAACCCGCCGCGGGGCGGGCAGGGTCCGCCGGCGAGTGCGTGACCGCGTCGGCGGACAGGGTGCGGGCGGTCTCTCCCAGGTCCGGGTGGGTGGCGGCCACGGTGCGCAGGATCCGCAGCAGGGACTGGGGTTCGAGGGGGCGGCCGTTGACGGTCGTGAAGAGGTGGCCGGTGTCGGGGAGGGCGGCCGCGCGGTGGGGCAGGTACTCGTCGATGGCGCGGACGGCGTCGTGGTGGACGGGCTGTAGGTGGGTGGCGTCGCTGGCGGCGTTCTTCTGGGGGACGTCCCAGGTGGTGCGGTGCTGTTCCTGGTGGCGGCCGCTCAGCCGCATCGCGGCGATCTGGCCGGGCCGTAGAACGTCGGCCTCCGAGCTCCGGCCCCAGAGGTAGTGGTTGAGGCAGAGGTAGACGAGGGCCCGGGCGCGGTGCGGGCCCTCGCGCCGGGTGCCCTGGTAGCGGTCGGCGGCCTGGGCGAGCCAGCGGCACTGGTCGGGGGTCCACAGCTCGCGGCCGGGCAGCCCGGCGGCGAAGTTCCCGCCGCGCTGGAACTGGAGCGACTTGGCGGTCCCGGCCGGCACGAGGCCCGGTCCGCCCGCGCCCGCCGGGGTTTCGAGCCAGCGGTAGAAGGACCCTACGGCCCCGCAGGCGGCGTCGCGTGAGCGGGCGGCGCCGGCATAGCCGACGGCCCAGTCCTGCAGGGCCGCCGGGGTCGGCCGGAGGTGGACCTCGGGGTCCGGGCTCCCGTCGCCGGTGCCGCGGCCGGTGGTGAGCCAGTGCAGGACGGCCGGCCGGTAGTGCTCGATGGCCTGGTAGCTGAAGTGGCCGCTGGCCTCGGAGTTCGGCCCCGCCAGCCACTCCTCGACCAGCCCTGCGGCGACATCGTGTTCCATCGGACCAAATTAGCGGTTCGGCCCGAACGCCGGAGCGGCAGGCTTCGCAGACTGGGAACGCTGGTCGAGGCCGTCAAGGCCGTCGAGGAGCTGGGTGGGCGAGGGAGAGCTCGGCGGCAGCCGTTCCACGTCCAGCGGGGCGGAGGGCTGGGGAGGGCGCCTCCGGGCCGGCGCGGACTTCTCCCGACTGTCACGGAGTGGCCTTGCCGCCTCGGTCGAGATCCTTGAGGAACCGTCGTTGGCCGTCCAGGAATCCGTCCGCGAAGAGCGAGCGGGGCGAGAAGAGCGCGGTGAGCGTGAGCTTGAGGTCCGACTGCTCGACGGACTGCTTGAGCAATGAATGGGTCGCGTCCGGGTAGCGCTCGGCCGTCAATGCACCGCCCGTGTCCAGCACCTCGCGGTAGACGCGCTCCGTGTCGGCGATGTCCACGTTGATGTCATGACCCGCGAGGGCCAGCAGCACCGGTACGCCGCGCAGGGCGCGAAGGTCTTGCGTGGCGTCCGCGGTGTAGTTCTTGGAGATGAAGCCCCAGCGGTCGGCGGTCATGCCCTCCGCGTCGCCACCCATGGCCTTGACGTACTCCTCGAAGGCCGCGCGGCGTTCCAGCAGCCGTCGGGTGGTGTCACTCCGGGCGATCGCCGCGTCGGTACGGGCTGCTGACGCGCCGTCGGCGCGCAGCTCGGCGAGGAGGTTGTAGCGGCCCTGCTGGAGCCAGTTGATCGCGGGCGAGACGGCGATGACGAAGCTGACGGGCGTCTTGGCGGCGATCTTCGGCAGGACCCAGCCCGCCTGGCTGACGCCCCAGAGGCCGATTCGGTCACCGTCGATGTCCGGGCGGGCGCGCGCCCAGGCGATGGCGGCGGCCGCCTCGTCGGCCCGGTCGTCCATGGACTGACCGAGCCAGTTCCCGGGCGCGCCCGCGACGCCGGGCTTGTCCCAGGACAGTGAGGCGTAGCCGGCCTTTGCGTTCGCTTCCCACAGGGGCTTGTACCCGTCGTCATGGGTGGCGTCGACGGGGCCGTCGCCGTGGACGTACACGACCAGGCCGTGGCGTTTTCGGCTGTCCTTGGGGGTGGCCAGTACCCCGTTGAGGGTGTGGCCGCCATGACGGATCGATACCCGCTGCTCGTCCATGGCGTAGGAGTTCTGCCACAGCACGACACCGCCGAGACCGGCCGCCACGAACAGGGCCGTGACGAGTGACCACACGGCTATGCGGAGCCCGCGCCGTCGGGGCTGGATCTTCGGATGCATGGGATCGGACCGCCTCTGTTCGGTGAACCAGTCTGGAAACTATCACTGCGAGCACGATCGTCATAGGAATGATAGTTTTGAGTTCCGCGTTGCAGTGGAGGAGAAGAGGGCACGGCATGGGACTGGACACGGCAGGCGCCGGTACTGGACCGCTGACGGTCCGGCGGGGCCTTCCGGCCGGCGCCGAGCGGCGGGCGGCCGAGCTGTACTGGGAGGCTTTCGGCCGGAAACTCGGCCCCGCGCTGAACCCGCCGGACAAGGCGGTGCCCTTCATCGCCGCCCACCTGAACGCTGATCGCGCGGTGTGCGCACTCCTCGACGGGCAGCTCGTCGGCCTCGCCGGCTACCAGCTCGGTGGCCGTGCCCTCACCGGGGGATCTGCCTCCGCCGTGCTGCGCGCGTACGGACACCTGCGGGGGCTGCCCCGGCTCCTGCTTCTCGCCCTGTTCGAACGCCATCCGGCCCCCGGACAGCTCGTCATGGACGGCATCGCCGTGGACCCGGGCATGCGCGGGCGTGGCGTCGGGAGCCTGCTCATCGAGGAAGTGGCCGCCGTCGCGGCGGAGCAGCACTGCCGGGAGATCAGACTGGATGTGATCGACACCAATCCGCGCGCCAGGGCACTGTACGAGCGGCGCGGCTTCACGGCCGTAAGGACCGAGCACATGCCCTACCTGCGCGGGCTACTGGGGTTCGGCGCGGTGACCACCATGCGTCGCGCCGTCGCAACGAGAGGGGCGAAAGAACTGTGAGCACCGAGGCGGACCACGTCGAGGTCCCCACCCGCATGCTCGTCCACGCGCTGATCCGCGAGGACGGCACCGTCGGCGCGGACGAGCTCTACACCGTCGCCAACACCCTGGGCATGAGCGACCAGCAGGTGCGGCTGTGCGTCAAACGCCTCGTGGCCGAGGGCCGCTTCACCCACGAGGGCCGTGGCCGCAAGGCGCAGCTGTACGCGACCGAGGACACCACGCGGGCCCTGGCTCCCAACGCGGACTTCCTCCGGCACGCGTTCCGGCAGGACGCCGGACTCGCGCCCTGGGACGGTGTCTGGCACCTGGCCGCCTTCGCGGTGCCCGAATCGGCGCGCACGGCCCGGGACGCCCTGCGTGAAACCCTCGTCCACCTCGGCGGCGCCCCGCTCCAGGGCGGACTGTACGCCTGCGCCAACGCCTGGGAACCGTACGTGGAAGAGGCGGCCCAACGCCTCGGCGCCCAGAGTGCGCTCACCCTCCTCACCACGACCGACCTGCGCAGGGGCGACACCCAAGAGCCTGTCGAACTCGCCCGCCGGCTGTGGTCCCTGCCGGAGATCGCCGACCGCTACCACCGCCTCAGCCGCATCGCCCGGCCCCGCCTCGCCCGGCTCACCGGCCCTGCCGGACTCCCCGCGTCCGCACTGCTCACCATCGCGGTCGAGCTTGCCGCCGAACTCACCCGCGCCATGGAGCCCGACCCGCTGTTGCCGCCTCAGCTCCTGCCCCAGCCCTGGCCCGGCACCCAGGCCCGGGAGCTCATCGCCCGGTGCTGGGCGGCCCTGCACGAACGAGACGGCGGCGAAGCCCGCCCGGTCCTCTTCCGCCTCTACGCCGACATCACCCGAGAAGCTGCAGACCGGGCCGCCCGCTGAATGGGGGGCCAGCCAAGGTGAACCCAAAAGCCGCCACGCGTGTCCGCGGTTCAAGCGGCTGATCACCGCGCGTGTCCGGCAACCGCTTCGCCGGACTGCAGAGCGTGGTTGAGGAGGGCGGCAGCCCCACCCGCGTCGGAGCACCCTGGCAGATCGCCGGAGTCACAAACTTCTGATCTCGATCCTCGGTGACGGGTCGTCGGGTTCTCCTTCTCGGCGGCCCCGGCACCCCGACATCGGCCATGGCTTCAGGGCCGGTCCGGTCGGCGGGGCCGCAGCGGCAGATAGCCGGCCGGGTCGAGCTTGGCGAGCTCGGTGTCGACCTCGACGTTGATGGTGCCGAAGAAGTTCACGTTCTCGCTGCGGGCCGGGGAGATGTCCGCGAGGAGCTCGTCGTCGACCGCGCGGCCCTCGGCCCGCATCTTCGCGATGGCCAGGCCGTAGTACTCCGTCCTTAGGCCGCCTCACGTGCCCCGGTGTCAGCTATCGAGGCGATGGCCTCTTCTAGCGCGGCCCGGTACTGGGGGTGTTGATCCCCGTTTTGTCGGCTTGGTGCTGGATCTGCAGCCGGGTCGCGGGATCTCCGATGATGATCCGTGAGACTGCCCGATTGTCAGGCACTGGCGTGGCGGTAGCTTCTCCGCGGATCTCTGCGGGGCTGCTACTGGCCGAGTCCAGGGCGTACTCGATCACCATCGCGTCCTTGCTGCAGAGCAGGGAGGCCCAGGCCTTCGCGCTGCCGTTGCCCGAAGCGCTGTTGTAGGGGCCAGCCGGGTAGGGGGCCGTTCCCTGCCCCTGTGAGGGCCACTTCGACACGAGGTGGATATCACTGTGCTGGGGGTCGCTTTTCGGGGTGGCGACGATTCCGCAGGAGTCGCTGGTCGCGTAGGCGATGAGACGGACGTCTCCGTACTGAACCTCAGACAGGATATGAGGGTGATCCTTCAGATCGCCTAGCGGATCGTCATCCACCGAAATCGAATTCAACTCGGTCAGTGGAGTGTTGCGTTCTCCGCTCGGAGTAGAGTTCCCGTCAGGCGATTTACCGGAATCGCATCCAGCTGTCAGCGCAATCAGGGCAGCCCCGATGGCTAAAGTCCTCATTATCTTAGCCATCAAGGCCACCCTTACTTACGTCGTATGGTCAGACTCTGATCACTGGTTCCACGAATTGAAGCAGACGCC
Source organism: Streptomyces sp. NBC_01298 (assembly GCF_035978755.1). NCBI lineage: Bacteria > Bacillati > Actinomycetota > Actinomycetes > Kitasatosporales > Streptomycetaceae > Streptomyces > Streptomyces sp. NBC_01298. Next base: position 8,983,956 of record NZ_CP108414.1, on the reverse strand, counting down.
CACCGGCTTGTAGCCGTAGGCGTCCTTCCCTGTGTCCGGACCCCACAGGTTGTAGACCTCGCCCTGGGACAGATCGCATAGAGGGTAGGCCTGCACACTTCCCCACGCGCCGGCGGGTACCTCGTAGCGGGTCTCGTTCTTGACGGTGTAGGGGCTGCCCAGCCGCAACCCTCACCACGTCAGGAAGTGGGCACGTTCATTCGTACGTGGCTGAGCACGTTCATGTACACGCCGACACCACCTCAGTAGGCCGGGTGAAGGAGGAAAACCTGCGCCTCGACCCCCGCGTCTATCCTGCGGAGGTTTCACTGGGACTGAAAGGTGCGGGCGGTGCGACGGTGACGGCCAGCCCGTTCGCGTAGGTGTATGACTGCCCCCAGGCCAGGCCCGATGCCGCGGTGGCCGGATGGGCTACCGCGGAGGGTCCGGCAAAACCGCCCACCGCCGCGAGGAAAGCTACGGCGACGAAGCCAGCCAGACGCCGGCCAATGCCGCATCCCCCCGGGTAGCGGATGGTGACCATACTCAAGGATCCCCCCTGCCGGGCTGCCCCGCGCGGCGCACGCCGCCGCAACGTGAGCCGCGCCCACATGAAGGACTGGCGGCTCTGCCGCGGAGCCTCGCGCGGAAGGAGCGAGCAAGGCCTTGCCCGACGGATGGTAGACCTGAAAGGGACCCGCTACCGGGCCGCCGTCGGCGGGTGCGCCGAGGTCTGCGTCTCGGTAGGCGGAGTGTGCGGGCAGGGAAAAGCGTGCCTACCTTTTTCGCGGGACGGCTAGGGTCGCCTCGATCCGGCTCTCACTGCGGACGTGACCGCGCTCGCTGCTACTCCAGCATGCGTGCGGCGTCATCCGGAACCCCGGGAAAGAGGACGTCGGGCCACCGTGTGGCGGCCCATGTGTCAAGGGCGACAGCGAGCACGGCCTCCACGAAGGACTGCGGCGGCCGTTGTCGCTGCTTCGTGAAAACTGACCCCCTGGCAGTCTCCGAATCTTGACCCCCTCCGGACTCTTGGAGGGTGCTGAACGTGGAGGACTGGGCAGAGATACGCCGACTGCATCGAGCGGAAGGTGTGCCCATCAAGGAGACCTCGCGGCGACTGGGGGTGGCCCGCAACACGGTGCGGGCCCCGTTGCACTCGGAGCGACCGCCTAAGAGGTCACTTTCGTCCGATGTTTCATCCCAGGTTGCCGGGTTGAGTGCGATTCATAGTCCACGCCAAGCCGGGGTGGATTCGGCGGTGAGTCTGCGGGTCGCGCTGTTGTTCATCGTGAGGTGGATCATGGCTTCGGAGCGGTGTGGGCACCTTTCCTAGTCGCGGGCGAGGCTGCGGTGGTTCATGAGCCAGCCGAGGGTTCTCTCGACGGTCGAACGACGGGGAAGGGTACCGTTTGGCCATGGAGCTTTCGGGGGCCACCGCTGCCGACCTCGAGGACACCGGGCGGTCGGTGGCCAATCAGTACATGAACTTCACGCTCGCCATCGCGGACGACGGTGTCGGCCTTGTGGTTCCTCTCGACAAGACGACGCCGTGGGGATGAAACAGCGAATAGACATGCATCTGGCCGGCGCACGCCTGGCCCTCCACAGGGAGCGGTGGCTCGCGGAGGGCTTGTACGTATCGCCTGCCCTGTGGCGGCATCAAACGGATTCCTATGCACCGGCCGAGCACGGGCCGGCTACGGACCCAGACGGCCTTGCCGTACAGATGACAGGACCGGACTGGGGCGTGGTCCTGTCCATCGAGTTGCAGCCCGACGGGACGGCAAGTCTGGCCTACCACGCACCCGTGGGGTGGGTGAAGGAGCGCGTAAGTGTCCGCTCACTCGAAGCATGGGACACCCTTCTGGACCACGCCGTCCAGCGCGCAAACGGCCTGAAGCTGCAGCATGCCCAGTTGCTTGCCACCAGTTGCACAACGGGCTGGCTCGACTGGTTGCACGGCGAGTTGTGGCTGCTGCCGGACTCCCTGGTCCGCATGCGTGGCGGATCCCTCGACTCCGTCGTGCACTCACTTAGCCCCGGCGTGCCGGAACACACCGCCACCACCGTGATCGGCTACGACCCGGCGGCCGTCCTAAGAGGCCACCACACCAACAAGATCATCCCCTTCGACGGCATCACCCACGCCCGTCTGCACCGCGGTCTCACCGCGTCCGGCCTTTCCATGAGGATGACGGACGGCAGCCGCCACAAACTCCTGTGGCTGTCCTCCGAACCAGCCCGCCGCATACTGACGGACCGGCTGCTGCCCATACTTGGCTCCCGCCTGATCCTGTGAGCCGGACGCTGACGGGGTCGAGGACACCGGGCCGCGCTCCACTCATCCGACAGCCGGCCCGATTCGCATGGAAGAAGGACCGGTGACGGGTCGTAAGGATGCCTGGATGGGAGGGCAGGGCAGACCACGCCGACGTGGCACGGCCCTTGATGAGGGTGCCGATCCGGAAGCGTGGAGCGGAGGGCGGCCCCTGCACCGGGCGGCGGTCTCGGGGCACCGCGTGTGGTTGCCGAGCCGGCTCGGCATGTCGTGGACTCGCTACAGGACGGGACAACCGCGTCGTGGGGAGCCGTCTGGTCCGACCGGCCGGACATTGCGCGGGCCCTTCCGCTGCCGGTGCGGATCCCTGAAACATCCGGTTGGGTGCTGGTCACCGGGCGGCTCGGCCTGGCCGGACCGGTACCCGCCCTGTTCGAGACGCCCGCAGGAGTGCGCGGGCTGACCCTGGTGGAGCGAACACCCGTGCAGGCGGACGTAGGACTCGTCGACGCTTTGGCAGGCCTCCACTACGAAGGCACGAGTCTGGCGTGCGTGGCCGTATCGATGCCGAGGGAAGCAAGAGGCCGCCTGGAGGCGGCCCCAGCGACCGCCGGAGAACTGGAGCAGCACCACGACGAGCCCTGGGCGTACGCCTACCAGATTCCCCCACCACCAGGAGCGCGGCGGATGCGGCGCATCCGGTGATCGGCGAGGGGTGTGAAGACCTGGAAGATCCTCCGCGACTGCCGCCTCAAGGGCGATGGCGTCCACCACGCCATGCTCGGGATCGCCGGATGCACAACCTCGCCCGCGCCTCATAGGGAAGTGAGCCGCACGGCGGCCCACCATGCCTGAGGCAACCAGAAGATCATTTACGGGACAGTCCTTAGGCCGTCGTCACCGGCACATCAACCTCGATCGATTCCTTCACCTGCGACATCGAAGAAGTCCGTCCCGTACTCGGATCCCCGCCGGCGATCGGCGGGCAGGAGAATTTCTCCCCCTGCGCGTCGCGCCTGCCCCAGCGCACGACAGCGACACCACCCGACCGGCGACAGCTGCGCAGGCGTGTCCCGGGCAACCGGCCCACGCCCTTTCCCGTAGGCACACCGCACGCCCACTCCCCCGGCGCCCGGGCCCGTCCAGTCAGGGCCCGCCTTCTTCCGGAGGGTCGTCCTCGGGCCGCAAGCCGAGGATGTCCAGCAGAACGTCGAGGTCGGCGACATCGACAGCCCGGGAGGCGACGGCGCGACGGGCGGCAGCCCGGTCCACGCCCGCCGCCCGGGCCAACAGCGCCGGCTCATCACAACCGAATGGATCCTTCACCCCACCGATGCCACCACGACCCCGGCACATCCGCAGCTCCCACTACTCCACGACCCCAAAACCGCGGACCGGCCCCCTGGTCAGTCGCAGCGTGGCCATCCTGTCCACGGAGACCGGACTGGCACGCTGATCGGCGGAGCCGGCCCGGGTCCTTCGTCGCGCGTCGGCCGGGGTGGCCGCCGCTCCGGCCGTCCTTACAGGGGGATTTGGGGTCCAGCGTCCAAGACAGGCCAGCAGCGAACGCGTCTGATTCCTCCGCTGCCTCTAGCCGGTGATCACACCGGGAGGGGGCGGAGGCAGCGGGGGCGTGCTGGGGAAGGCCGGAGTTCCCCCACCCGGCGAGCCCGCCCGCCCGCCCGAGGTGCTTCCGTAGAACGCGTCCGCGATCGCGGTCAGCGCGGGGGCGACACCGGGAGGCATCTCATTGACGGTGCCCGACGCCGGGAAACCGAACGAGAGCATCAACTGCTTCAGGGCCACCACCATGGGTGCGGGAAGCCTGTCCAGCGCGGCAATGATCTGCTCGCCCGCGGGAATGCCGTCCGAGGAGACATTCCCCGTCTGCGTGTCGTCTGCCATCGTCTTTGCCCTCCAAGGGGGTAAGCGGCTCGTTCCATCGCTTCTGCTCACACGAAGGAGATCAATGCGCACACGCAGCCGGTTCGGACTTGGACACGTTCCTCAAGTCGACCCAGCCCTCGGCCAAACGGCTGATGCACCAGGGCCCGGGCATGGCTGGGAGCCGGCAGCGTGATCCGGCTGCAGGCGCAGTCGCTTCGTCAGGCCGGTCACCGGCCGGGCGCCTCGGCGAGGATCCGGTCGGCAGCCAAGTGCGGACATCCGCGGACGTGCCAGGTCACCGACAGCACACCGCCGGCAGCGAACAGCGTCCTCGCGTCGCCGTCCCGGTCCGTGGCCTTGCAGTACGGGCAGACAACAACCCGCGGACGGGCAGCCTCGCGCACGGCCCTCACCCCAATCCCGACGGCGCAACCGGTCCGCCAGCTCGGGCCAGAACTATCAAATCCGCAAGCGGTCTGCCCGCTTACTGGCGGGTGTGCGCCAAAATTTTCCCAGACCCCCTTTCAGCGGCCGGACGCTGCGCCGCCCCTTCGGACCCAACGCGCCCTGCAGTCGGCCGGACGCAGGCTGGACAGACGGCCGGGCAGAGAGTGGGCGGTCAGCGGGTCGCCACTCGCAGGCCACGCCGTCGCCGTCCCGGTCGAGGTGTGAGCCGTACCCGGCATCGCCACGCCGGATCGGCGCCGCGCCAGCATCCCGGACAGCTGTGCAGTTCTGGTAGTGGACGCTGCCACCACCCCTGCCCTCGGAGCCCGAGCTCCCGGAAGTCCCGCTGCCTGAAGACAGTCTGGAGACGGCAGGGGGATCGGCCGGCTCCTGCGCCTGCCGTCATCGTCTACAGGCAGCCTTCTCAGCGGCGACCGCTCACGCTCCTGACGACGTCCCAGCTGTGGGATAGAGCAGCCCGGCTCGCTCCGCGCATCACCACGGCGCGCGGCCCGCCTTCCCCGGCCCGTTCGAGCACCCCGTGAACCTGCTGGAGTGATCACCAGCCGGGCCGGGCGCCGGCCGTTCGGCCTCGGCAGCCTGGAGCCTGGAGCCTCTGGCGGGTCTCCGCGAATGGAGCGCTACTTCCCGTCGGTGATGTTCGCTCCTGGCCCTGACACCTCGCAGACCGTGCCGATGTCCTCACGACCGAGGGCGTGGAGGTACTGCTCGTACCGCTGGATCGCGCGCTCCTTCGTCCTGGGCGCGGGCAGGTCAGCGCCCACGGGGGCCGATGGCTGTCCGGTTCCGGCGGACGCGGACGGCGTGCCCGACGGAACGTTCGATGGTGTGGACGCGGACGGCGGCGAAGGCTTCGCGACGGCGCTCTCCTTCGCTTCGTCCGGACCGCACCCGCACGTCAGCAGCGCCACGCATGCCGAAACAGCTGCCGCGCCCGCCATCGCTCGCGACGTCATCAGATTCCCCTCCACCAGCCGACCGCCCATCCCGATCTCACGCCCGATCCCGCCGAACGGTTCCCGACCGGTCCGGCCCCCTGTTCACAGGACCTTCGCCTCTCCGGAAGGCCACTACGCGGCTGCGTCGCCCCGTACGCCCCGGAGGACAGCCAACACGCGCGCCTCTGCGGATCGGGGAAGTCGGACCGCCACTATCAGTGCATGACGACGCGAGACGAAACGGCCGCGTTCGGCCCGCAGAGCCTGCTGCCGCCGCTTCCGGAGGACTGGGAGCGGTGTCTGGCCGTGGCCGCGCATCCGGACGACATCGAGTACGGGGCGGCCTCGGCCGTCGCCCGCTGGACCGCTCAGGGCAAGCGGGTGACGTACCTCCTCGCCACCCGTGGTGAAGCAGGCATCGACGCTCTGCACCCCGCCGAGGCCGGACCGCTGCGCGAGGCCGAGGAGCGGGCCGGAGCCCGCGAGGTCGGCGTGGACACGGTGGAGTTCCTCGACCATCGCGACGGCGTGGTGGAGTACGGCCCCGACCTGCGCCGCGACATCGTGCGCGCGATCCGCCGGCACCGGCCCGAGGTAGTGGTGACCGGCGCGTTCACCGTTCGGATGATCGCCGGTGTCACCAACCAGGCCGATCACCGCGCGGTCGGCCTCGCCACCCTGGACGCCGCGAGGGACGCGGGCAACCGCTGGATCTTCCCGGAACTGACCGACGAAGGCCTTGATCCCTGGGGCGGCGTCCGCCTGGTGTGTATGGCCGGCCCCGAACACCCCACCCACGCCGTGGACGTCACCGGCCAACCCCTGGAACGCGGCATCGCGTCACTGTCCGCCCACGCCGAATACACCAGCGGACTGGGAGAGCAGAGCTTCGAACCCCGCCCGTTTTTGACTTGGGCGGCGCGGATGGGGGGCCCCGCGCTCGGTGTCGAGGCAGCGATCCTCTTCGACGTACACCACCTGGCATTTGAGGGGAAGCCGCCCTGGGAGCAATAGGCCCCGCACCCCCCGCAAGCCGTGCCGACCGCCGGAAACGCGCCCAGTTTCGCGGCGGGGCCGGCCCTGCTGGCGTCCCTGATCGGTCGCGGCGCGTGCCCGCGAGTTCGTCGGGGGCAGCCAGCGGCGCAACGCCAGAACAGAGACCCGACGACTTCGCAGCTCCACCGGCCAACGACCCCGGCTGACGCACCAGTCACTACACGGTTGAGAACTGCTATCGGAATGACTTCAGGCGTCGCCAGCAGATGAGCGAGCAGTTGCGGTTGCCGCCGGTCAGGGTGGCGGCAACCGCAATGCCGGTGGCGTCGGTGATCAGGTGGTACTTGGTGCCGTTCCTGCCACGGCCAACCGGGCTCAGTCCGCTTCGGGAGCCCCCTTTGGACATCGTTTCGTCTGGCGTAGTGGCTCGTTGTCCAGGACATGGCGAGCCTTGTTGAGTGGACCGTGCCTGAGGAGTTCGGGGAGCTGTTCGGCGGGTGGTGCCGCAGAGCGGGGTGATACGTCCGCCGGGAGGCGGGCGTCGGCGGGCCGCGGACAGTGATGAGAGGTCCGATTGCCCCTCCACACCTCATACAGCCGCCTGCGTACCCTGGCCGGCCTCGTCCACCAACTCGTCCAGAGCCGCGCACTTATCAGGACGATCAGCGCAAGCCGCCTCCGCCCGTGCGGCCTTCACTCGGTGAGTCGGCGATAGTTGATCAGGCTCGTGGCCATGGTGGTGAAGGCGAGAAGGTGCTCGGGCTTGCGCTCGTAACGTCGGTGCAGCCGGCGGCCGCCGCCAAGCCAGGACATGGTGCGCTCGACGGCCCAGCGCTGTCGACCAGACCTGCTGCGAACCGGACGTCGACACGGTCGACCGGGTCGGGGTAGACCACCTTGACGATGCCCCTGCTTCCTTCCGAGAGACCGGGATCAGAAAAGGACGTGATCACGACGTCATCCGGTACGTACCCACGTGCCGTCCCACTGGCCTCCGTGCCGGGTGCCGAACCGTACCCGGTTTCGTTGGGAGGCGCGCGCCTCACATGGGTAGGCCCGACCGTTCCGGCGTGAGCTGGGGCGATACACCAACCGGCCCCGGCCTGCGCCGAGTAGCATCCCGAATCAACGCACATCCCTCCAGAAGGAGCGTGGACCATAGTGGCAAATGAGCCGGTCAGCACCCCGACCCAGAGCAAGTACACGGACCACCTGGCCGCCGCCCTCGCAGCCAACCAGGCCGAGCAGGCGATCCTCACCGAGCGTCTGAGCAAGCTCCAGGGGGAGGAGAAGTGGCTCACCGCGGCGCTCGCGGACACTCCGCAGGATGCTGGTGCTGAGCCGGCACCGGCACCGGCGCCTGTCCAGATCGCACGCAGCACTCCGACGGTCGGCGCAGGCACAGACGCGGCGGCCGTGCCCGCGCCGAGGGCAGCGAAGACCGCTGCCGACGCGGTTCCGGTTAAGGAGTCGACCGCACCCAGGAAGACGGCCGCCAAGAAGGCCACAGCCAAGGCCGGGGCCACGCCCGCGAAGAAGACCGTGGCCACCAAGCAGACGGCTGCCCCGAAGACCGCGGCTGTTGAAGCCAAGCACCCAACGACGGCCGGGCCCACACTTGGCCGGCTCCTTGGCGCAATCCTGTCCCAGCAGCCCGGCGAGCCCAAGAAGGTCAGCGAGATCCAGAGCGAGTTCGAAGCGACGCACCCCGAGCGGGACACCTCAGTCCAGACGATCCGTAATGCCCTGCAGAGTCTCGTGAAGAAGGGCGAGCTCGAGAGGGTCAGCCAGCAGGGCACGGTGTTCTACACCTGGCCCGTAACCGAGGCCACCCCCGTGCCCGCGGATGAGGCCAAGGCCGGGGAGCCCGTACCGGCCGCCGTCTGAGACCATGGAAATCGGGCCGTCGTTCGTAGCGGGTGCGCAGGCGTTTGAACTGGTGCAGCCAGTCGAAGGTGCGCTCGACCACCGAGCGCACCTTGCCCACTCCGGAGCCGTGGGCCACACAGGATGGTCGACTTGCCGCCGCTGGCGCCGGCGGCGATCGGGATGTGCGGGAGTCCTGGACCAGGTCGATGGAGACCTACTTCTTGCCAGCCTTGACCCCACTCAGCGGCGCGGACCGCGCCCCCGCCCGGTATGAATCCTGTGGAATGAGAGGTGGCGTACCGCGCCGTGCGCTACCGTCTCGCCTGTCGAACACGGTTACGAACGGGGTCCGTTGGATGTTGGCGGAGGGGCTGGCGGCGCTGGCCGCGGCCGGAGGTGCTGCGGTCGTCCAGGCAGCCGGAACCAGCGCCTGGCAGGGCTTGCAGCAGTCGGTTGCGCAATGGTTCGCCCGGGGCGACGGGGCGCGTCAGCGCGTCGAGCTGGAACGGCTCGACCGTAGTGCGGCCGCCCTGGAAACAGCACAGGACGACGAGCAGGCTGGCGTGCGCAGCGGCCAGCAAGGAGCCTGGCAGGCACGCTTCGAGCAGGCGCTGGAGAACCTGAGCGACTCCGAGCGCGATGAGGCCGCCGAAATCCTGGAGGCCCTGTTGCAGAGGCATGCCCCGGCGGACGGAGCGGAGGCGCCCGCCGACGGCCCGATGATCCGCGGCAACGTGGACATCCGGGCCGATCACGGTTCCGCGGCAGCGGTGCAGATGCGTGACGTCACCGTCGGAACCCCTCCACAGCCGGGTCCGCAGCAGGGCTGAGCGGGCTCGGAGATGGTAAGGCCCAGCACGTCACGGCAGACACGATCATCTCGGCCACCACGGGTGGATTCGCGGTCGGGCACGCCGACAACATCACGTACTACGCCTCCGCGCCGGAGCCCGGGGACGGTCACCGCGCCACGCGACCGGGCGGCCCCGATCACCGGCTCGGCTCGTACCTGCGGGCCGTCCGGTCGGCAGCCGATCAACTTCCTCACCCGGGGCTGGCGCCGGAGCTCGACGCGCCGGCGCTGGCCGATGTCTATGTGGCGCGGCGCACCTCGGCCCGGGCCGCGCGGGCTCCCGCGGCCGCCGAACAGGTCTTCGCCGGCGACGACCCGATCCGGGTCCTGCTGGCCGGACCGGGCCACGGCAAGTCGACGCTTCTGCGGCAGCACCTGCTGTCCGCCTCTCGGCACCTGCTGACGACGGAGGCCGACCCCGCTTCCTCGGCACTCGCCTTCCCGGTACTCATCAGGGCCGGCGACCTGGTCGGTGCGCCCCTGCTGGCGCCCGCCCTGGCGCACGCGGTGACCGAGGAGTACGGTCCCTTCGGGCTTCGCGAGGTGTTGAACGAGGACTTCTTCCGCCTCCCTCCGCGTCTCGGCGCGCGGTGGCTGGTGATGGTCGACGGCCTTGACGAGGTGCCCGACCGGACGGCCCGGCTGTCCCTCCTCGACCGCCTTGCTCGCGAAGCCGGGCAGACGGACACGCCCTACCTGTTCCTCGTCGCAACCCGCCCCCTTCCCCACGGCGAACTCGACCGGCTGCCCCGCGCCGCCGACCACTTCACGCTGGAGCCCTTCACGGACGCCGACGTGCGCACTTACGTGCACAAACGTCTGCACGCGCTGCCCGATGCCGACCGTCACGTCCGGGCGTTCCTGCACGGTGTCCGGCGGACCCGGCTGGAAGAACTGGCCCGCATCCCGCTGATGACCGCCATGCTGTGCCATCTGTACGAGGCCGACACCGATCGCCCCCTTCCCGACGGCCGGGCCGGAGTCTTCCGATCCTTCGTCGAACTGCTCTATGAGGAGAACGTCCACAAGGGCGTCAGTGACCTGCACGACCGTGCTATCCACACCCTGGTCAGCCGCTATCAGATCCCCGAGGACCGCCGCACCGTGGAGAAGGCCGCAGAGCGCGCCCGGGAACACCTGCCGCTCCTCATCGATCACCTGGCCCACGAAAGGATCAGCGGGAACCGGGCTCCGGCCACCGCGATCCTCACCGCGCACCCGCACGCCCGACGACCGGAAAAGGTCAAACCACCGCTGTGGGATGCTCTACTGGCTTCGCTTCTGCGCTCCTGCGGCTTGTTGGCCGGCCAGGGCGGCGACGTCGAGTTCCTGCACCGCACACTCCTGGAGTACCACGCCGCGCGTCACGCCACCCGCGACCCTCAGACCCGCACGCTGCTCTTCGACCGGCTGTTTCCCGCACAGCGGCTGCGCGACAGACTTCGCCGGGCGAGCCGGCGCACGTCCGGCATCAAGCCCCTGGATCCGCTCGGTCTGGAACCGTCCTACCTGGGCTTCCTTCTCGACGCGTTGCTGGCCTCGGAGGGGCCGCTGGCAAGGGCCACGCTGCGGGCCATGGAGGCCCTGTTCGGATCCGCCGAGATCACGGGGTACTACCTGCTCAAGGCGCAACTCCAGCTCGGCAGCAGCCTCCCGCGTCCGAAGGTCGCACAGTGGCTGACCGCGTTCGCGAACAGCCCCGCCGGGGACGACCGCAGTCGTGTGGAGGCCGCCTGGGACCTCGCTGAGCTGGAGGGCCACCTCGATGAGGGCGCGCGGCTCCTGACCCGTCTCGCCGGTGACCGCGCGCTGCAACCGGACCACCGAAGTTGGGCCGCCGAGATCCTGGCCGGGCTGGAGGGCCACGAGACGGCCGGGGCCACACTGCTCCTCCAGCTCATCGAGGAGCAGGCGCCTCACAACGACCCCGACAACCTTCTCGCCGGCGCCCGGGTACTGGCCCGGTTGCCCAGTCATGGCCTCCTCGGGGTGCAGCTGCTCACCGAGTGCGCCATGGACCCCGAGAGCACGGACTACCTTCGCTGCACGGCAGCCCATCACCTCACTGAGCTGGAGGGGCATCGCGAGTCCGGCGCCGCTCTGCTGCTCAACCTCGCCCAGTACGGGTCCGTCACCGCTGCTCAGTACCTGTCCGAGATGGACCAGCCCCACCGGGAAGACGGAGTTGGCCTGCTCACCGCGTTGGCGGGAATCAGCACCAGGACACCGGATGACCGGGCGAGGGCAGCCCTGGCACTGGCCGGGGTGGCCGGTTACCAGGACCGCGCAGTCCGTCTGCTCACCGAGCTGGCCCGGGAGTCGATACCTGGAAGCCACTCCCAACTGACGGCCGCCGAAAGGCTTGCCGAGGTAGACGCGGAAGCAGCCGCGGAACTGATTCTGCCCGTCGTGACCGGCCGCAGCAGCCACCCGGACAACCGCCGGCGCGCACTCCAACTCCTGACCCGCTCCACCACCCACCAGGGCGAGGCCGCTCGACCACTTGCCGATATCGCATCCGACCGGGCGATGGAAGCGCACCACCGCATGGCTGCCGCAGAGGCGCTGGCGGAGGTGGACGGGCACCGCGAAGAGGCGGTCGTCCTGCTCCTCTGCATCGCACGGGACGGGGGCGTCGAACTGTGGGACAGGGTCAGCGCGGTCTCCAGACTGGCCCAGTGGGGAGAAGAACGCTCCGCCGACCTCCTGTCGGCCTTCGCCACGGACCCCACGACCCCCGTGGACCTCAAGATCACTGCCGCGAGCTCCCTCGCCATGCTGGACACCCACCGCGCCGCGGGCATGCGGTTCCTGGCCGCGTTGGCCAATGACCCTCGGGCAGGCAAGGCAATTCGGACCAAGGCAGCGACCGCGCTGACCACTCTCGACCTGTACCGGGTCCGTCGATGACATGCGTCCGTCTGATCGGCAACGAACGGCGCAGCGGCGCTCTCGTCGCCGGCCCCGACCTGCGGGATGAGACCGGCGGATTCGGCTGGCACATGGTCAACGACCTCGCCCTCGCCACCGTCATCACACCCGGGCCCGAAGGCGGCAAGACCGTACGCGCCCTCCTCCCCCGCCAACCCGGCGGGCCGCCGTGGCCGGCACGCGAAGGGGCACGCCCTCGCCAACGACCGGGTGCTCCGGTTGCTGGGTGCCGGATCAGGCAACGTTGGCCCTCGTGGCTGATGTCGTCGCCCCCCCTCGGCTACCAGCGCCGCGACCGGCTCGACCCCGGGCGGCTCGCCGCGCTCGGCGACCTCGGGCTGGACTGGCCCGGTCGTGACGATGCACGACCAGTGCCGCCGTTCCGGCCTGTCGCACCGCACACTCCGCACACTCCGCGCGGGCCGACGCCGGCCCGTCCGGGAGGGGAATCCTCGCGTTCAGCCTGCTGATGCTGCTGTGGCTGATCTTCGGAATCGCTGAGGCCAGCAATGACACCTGTGCCACGAAGTCTCCCGAGGTCCAGGACGCCCGCAGAGTAGACAGCGATGTGGGAGCCGTCCTCGGCGTGGGGGCAATCGTGTTTCTGTGGCTGGCCGGAGCCGTGATCTTGGGCGTCCTGTGGCTCGTGACCAACTCGTGCAAGGAGCGGCGAGACGGCTGCCACAGACGCAAATGATCTAGAACACCCTTCGCGGCGATGTGTCCAGACCATGTACGCGGCTTCGAAAATGCACTCCCAGGACAGCCAGCCATCTCCACGATGGCCACCTGGTGGCAGCAGCTTGGTCACCCCCTGACAGCCATGATCACTACCGGCGCGCAGCCATGAGCAGGAACAGCCCTCATAGCCGTGCTGACGCCCAGCCGCTGCCACCAGCCCGCGCATTCACAGTGCGCCTCGGCCCGTCCGGCCGTCTCCGGGCTGCCGGCCGGGCCGTTTCCGCCCTACCGTGCGTTCAGCACGGACGCGACGACGTCGCCCGCCGGCCCGCTGCCGTAGCCGCCGGACTGGACGACCGAGCCGGCGGCCAGGTCGTCCGCGTAGCCGGTGAACCAGCTGTTGGAGTCGCTCTGCCCATCGACCTCGGCCGACCCGGTCTTGGCTCCCTTGTCTCCGCTGACCGCGGACATCGCCTTGGCGGCGGTGCCGTCGGTCGCGGCGGCGCCCATCAGGCTGCGCAGGGTGGCGGCCATGTTCTTGGGCAGCGGCTGGGCGGTGGTCAGCTTGCCCTTGATCATCTCCCTGGGCACGATCACCGGCTGGCGGAACGCGCCGTTTTTCACGGTCGCCGAGAGGGAGGCGATGCTGAGGGCGTTCATGGTGACCTTGCCCTGGCCGATGTAGGAGGCGGCCGTCTCGGGGCCCTTCGAGACCGGGATGCCGGCGTCGGTGGAGGCGATCCCGACAGACCACACCCCGCCCAGGCCGAAGTACTTGCGGGCCGTCTGGCTCAGGGCGGTGTCCTCCACGCCTTTGGCGTTCAGCGGGCCCAGCGCCTTCATGAAGAAGGTGTTGCAGGAGCGGCGGAAGCTGTCCCGGAAGGTGCCGTTCTCGATGAAGAAGTTCTTGTTGTTGTGGAAGGTCCGGCCCGACCAGGTCACCTCCTTCGGACACTCGACCGGGGAGGTCGGTCCGCCGACCAGGCCGTGCTCCAGCATCATCGCCGCGGTCACGACCTTCATCGTGGAGCCGGGGGCCTGCGCCCCCTCCATCGCCACGTTGAACCCGCTGACCGGGCTGTTGGCGACCGCGCTGATCTCGCCGGTGCTGGGCCGGACGGCGACCACCGAGGCCCGGTCGTACTTCTTCACCGCCAGCTCGGCGGCCGCCTGTACGTCGGCGTCCAGCGTCGTCTGGACCTTCTTCGTCTTTCCCTTGACCAGGGTGAGCAGCGTCTGGTTCGGCGCGGCGGCGTCGGCCGCCTCGATCCAGGTCTCGACGCCGGGCTCGCCCGCGGCTCCGTCCGCGTACCGGGTACGCAGGGTGTCCAGCACGGGGGCCAGCGACGGATACTTCTCGGCGGTCAGCTCACGGCCCTCGCGGTCCACCGCCAGGATCGAGCCCCTCGTCGTCGCACCGGTCCGCAGGGTCGCGCCCTCGATCAGCTTCGGGTGCAGCACCGCCGGCCGCCAGTCCACCAGCGCCCGCCCACTGTTCTTGCCCCGCACCACGGTCAGCTCCGAGGCGTACGCCAGCTCCTTCTCGTGCCCCTCGAAACTGATGGTCGCCTTCACCGTGTACCGCACCGTTGCGCCGCTCGCCGCGCCCGGCGTGACCACGGCGTTCTCCACGTGCCCGGTCTCCCGGAAGCCGCGCAGCGCCTCCGCGGCCGCCGCCGGGTCGTCGGTCAGCGTCCCCGCCGCGTCCGCGTCCCCGCGGGCCCACGCCGCGAGGAAGTCCCGCGATGTCCGCTCGACGTCCTGGGCCGTAACCTCCCCGGCCCCGGATCCGGATGCGTTCAGCGACGCGGCGTCCGAGTCCCCGCCGAGCATCTCGTAGCCCGCGAACCCCACCCCGCCCGCCACCAGGACGAACACGCCGCCGAAGAAGGCGGTCTTCACTCTGCTGCTCATGGTGCAGTCCCTCCCCTGACGTCCAGGTGGACCGTGTGGCTGGTGGAAGCGAAGTGCTGGGCGTCGGTGTCGACGTGGCGTACGCGCCAGGTCCCGTCGGCCTCGTACCAGCCGATGTACGGCTCCTCGGAGCCGACCGTGTCGGATTCGTACACCTCCATCCAGGCATCCGGCGCCGCGCCCGCGACGACAGCCGCCCGCGCCGCCGGCGCGGCGACGGCCGCGACCGGAGCCACGGCAGTCCCCACGATCCCGAGAGCAACCGCCGCACCGACGACGGTCACCGCCGTTCTGAACCCCTTCACGCATCCCCCTGTACAACCTGCTCGACTGCTGCCTGCTGGAACCTTCGGGGACTCTGACCTGCGAGGCATGCCGAAGGTTGTACGCCGGACTTCTGCAATGCGCTTCCTGCCCTACGAATACGGCGGCGGTCAACCCCGACCGATCGAGCGGCACGGCAACCCCTGCACGTACGTCCGGCCACCACGGAACTGCCACCGATCACTGACGACGAGGTTCTCCGGGCGACCGGGAAAGAACCCGTTGAAGGGCTCCTGCACCAGTTCGGGATCCGTGGCCCGCGGAATGACCGCCCGAAGCGCGAAGAGTAAAGCTCCCAGAGCGACACAATCCGCTGGCCTTTGGATGCCCTCGCGCCCATACGGTGTGTGACGCTCGGGGGACATCCTGTGTGCGGTCCCGACGGCGCATGGGGGTGGGCTGTGCCTGACTCGACAGCCGTGCCGGTGGGTGTCCAGCCGATCAGCTTCGACTATGAACGTCGGCGTTGGAACGAAGCGACCGTTCAGCCATGGGAAGTCGGCCTCGTCGATGACGATCTCGCCGAGCAGTTCCTCCTGCCCCATCAGTCGCCAGACTTCGCCCTCGAAACCCATCCCGCCATTCTGAGCAGAGTGCCAGATCGCTCCGACCAGCCGGTCCGTCAGGTCCAATCGCTCTCAGGACGGGCCGCCACCCCCAGGCAGGGCACCCCAAGGGCGTCAGACCATCCGGGCTCCGGCAGCTCCGGATTGCAAACAGGAAATCAGCTTGCCGTCCAACCTCCGGTGGCTGGCGAGGGAGGTTAGAGGCCGGTGGCGAGGGATACTTGGGCGGTCCATGACCAGGGCTCCGGGGGCGGATCCCAGGTCACCTCGACGTCGGTGTCGTGGACGTCGCGTGCCAGTTCCACCACCATGGCCGCCGCGGCGGCTCGCGCGTCTTGCGGGTCGGTGTTGATCGGAATGTCCAGGCGCCCGCAGAGCATGCCGCCTTCCACGGGTTGGATGCTGAAGCGCCAGCCCTCCGGCGTCGCCAAGAGGACGATCCCCTTCGGAATGCCCCAGGCGTGCCGCTTCTTCTTCTCCTTCTTGCGTCTCACCATGCCGCTATCCAACATCGCCGGGATCGTGGCGATGAACGGGGGTGGCGGTTCTCCGAGCCCAGCGGCCGGCCGGGGCCGGGCCTGGTGGGTTTCGGTGCACCGGCTGGCGTGCCCGTCTTCGCGCGCAGGTTCCTGAACCCCCGGCGGACCCGGGCCGGCGTGAGTTTTGCCAGTTATAGCTGTCGCGCCGCGCAGGGTTGCTAGCTTCACAGAATGACTGCTGTGACATTCGACCATGCTGTCCGAGCCCGGCTACAAGCCCCCAACATCTGGTACGTCGGCACCGTATTCGCCGACGGAGCACCGCAGGTCAGCCCGATGTGGGTGGATCTGGAGGGTGAGGGGGAGCTGACGTTCACCACCTCAGCGGGCCGGGTGAAGGAGGAAAACCTGCGCCTCGACCCCCGCGTCTATCTGTCGCACGCGGACGCCACCAACCCCTTCGACCGAGTCCAAATCAGCGGTGTGGTGGCCCGGTTCATCGAGGGCAAAGAGGCACACGATCGGATGGACCAGCTGGCCCGCAAGTACCTGGACAAAGAGCGCTACGAGTGGCTCATGCCCGGGGAACAGCGAGTCTCGGTGATCGTGCGCCCCATCAAGGTGCGGCACATCGTAGGGGTGGAGCGGTTCCGGCCCGGCGGCCCCGTCCCTACTCCCTGACTGGCCAGTAGACCGGTGCTGGTGGGCCTTCCTCCGCCGGGCCTGGCTCGTCCTGGCCGCACACGCGCAGCTCCGTCTCTCCCGTCCGGTCGCGCGAGATGTCCACCGGGCGGATCGGCGCGGCCCAGGGTGTGCGTAAGGTCGGCACGAGCCGTGGGCGCCACGCTCCGGGCGGTGACCTTGTGGGAGGAAGACGTGGAGACTGATACCCGGCGACGGTCGCACTCTGATGCGGGTGGTCTGGGTGACGGGTTGAACGGTCTGCGCGAGCGCGGGTTCGCCCGCTACGGCGCGGAGCAACTCGGTATCGTCCCGACCGGCTCCACGGCGAGGGACTTGGCCGGGATCCGGGAGGTCTTCACGTCTCTGCCACCCGACCCGTACGCGCCGGGAACCAATCGGTTCCGCCGGTACTCCCACGCCGTGTACCTGCCGTGGAAGGACGAACTGTCCTGGATTCCCGGAACCCCCGACCCCGTGCACGGAACGGTCACCGACTTCTCCCAGGGCGATGACGACCCTGCCCACCCGCGCACAGGGCGCGTGCTCCCCGGCATCCCCGAGGCGCTGCGCGGCAACGCTCTGCTGCTGCGACTCCTGCGCTGGGACATCGACCAGGTGCTGTCGCTGAAGGATCTGGGGAGGCGGCCCCTGTGGGCCGGTGTCCACCTGATCAAGCTCGGCGTCGACCATCTCGGCCAGGACGCCGTTTCCTCCCCGGACTGCCTGCACCAGGACGGAGGTTCGGCCAGCACGTTCACTTTCGCTCACCTGATCAGCCGTACCAACGTCACCGGCGGGCAGAACGTCATCGCCACACCGGGCAGCGCGGGCCTCAAACCCGAGGACCCGTGGACGGACATCCACGCGCGCTTCACCCTCACCGACCCACTGGACGGGTACGCCGTCCACGACCACAAGGTCAGCCACTACGTCGGCCCGGTCCGAGCGGGCTCCGAGCCCGGGCCGGGCGAACGGTCCATCCTCATCATCGGCATCGCCCCGTACGTCCCCCAGCTGTGACATCGCACCCCCGGGACGTTCACCCGCCTGGGTCCGGCGGCAGCGGCACCCGGATCCAGGCCACCCTCCAGCGCGAATGCTTCGAGTTCAACGGCGTGACGCACCAAGAGGAGGTGTTCCGTCGCGGCCGGGGAAAGCCACCCGTCCGCCGTCAGGCGCGGACCAAGAAGACCTCGTCGGGGAAACACCATGCCCAGTCCTCGTCAGGGGCAATGGAAACCGCGACGGGATGTCCTGTCCCCACGTAGTGATCATGGGCGTGGTGGCCTCGGGAACTGTCACAACAACCGACGTGCCCACAGCTCAGACACACGCGCAAGCGGACCCAGTTCCATCCGCGTGACCGGCACTGCGCACAGCCTGCGTCCGCACCCGGTGCCGGTAGAGGCGGCAGTGCGGCGGCGTGGGTGCAGGTCCGCCCGCGTGGACGCCCGCCGTCCGGTGCCACCTTCCAGCCTTGGCCGCGGCCCATCACCATCCACCCTTCGTGGCTCTGCCCCATGGCCATGCTAGACCGCGCCTAGCGGGCGCTCATGCCGGCGAGCCGTCACGCGGACAGGAGTTCCGGGGAGCCGCGGCCCCGCACGCAGGGCGCGGGAAGGGGCTCAGTACAGGCCCATCCGGCGGGCGGTGTCCTCTCCGCGCTGCATCCGCTGGCGGGCGCCTTCACCGAGGGCGGTGAGCACGCCGGCGACGACGGTTTCGATGATGGCGAGGGTGGGGACCAGGCTGTCGTACGGGGAGGGTGCGGCCACCTGGCTCGGCAGGACCACCTGTGCGTGGGCGGCCGCGGGTGAAAGCCATACGTCGGTGAAGAGGATGACCTTGCCGCCCTGCTCCTGGACGAGTTCGGCCACGGAGACCTTGTCCGGCTCGTAGCGCCGGTAGTCGAACAGTACGAAGACGTCACGTCGGTTCACCGCTGCGAGCTGGGCGGTCCGTTCGACGTCCCGGTCCGGCAGGAACCGGACGTCGTCGCGTACCTGCATGAGGTGCAGGCCGAGGTACTGGGCGAAGAGGTTCGTGAACCGGCCGCCGGCCAGGGTGATGCGGCGTTTTCCGTCGGAGAGCAGTGCGATCGCGTGTTCGAGATCGTGCGGGGGTAGTTCGGCGAGGGTCTGGGCCACGGCGGCGCTGAAGAGGTTGCTGCCGCGCTGGAGGAGGGAAAGGTCCTCGCCTCCGTCGTGGCCGCGGCCGTAGTCGGTTGCCTCGTAGAGGGAGAGGGGGGAGGCGTTGCGTTCGTCGAGCTCTGCGCGGAGCGCGGCCTGGAAGTCGGGGAAGCCGCGGTAGCCGAGCCGGTTGATGAAGCGCAGGACGGTCGGGGTGCTGACGGCGGCGCGTTCCGCGAGGACTGCCATGGTTTCGAAACCGGCCGCGGGATAGCCGGCGAGTAGCACGCGTGCGACTTTCCGTTCGGCGGGGCTGGCGTCGCCCAGCTTGAGGCGGATCTCGTCGGCGAGCGTGCCAGGGGCCATGCGCTGGGTCTTCCTTCGTATGCGTGGGTGCTTGGGCGGTCAAGGTTGAGGTCGAGCCTACTGGCGATCGTGAGCGGTGTGGCCGGCCGGAACCCCCGGGTTCCGGCCGGCCCGGTCGCCCGGAGTGCGTCAGGGCAGAGTCACTCCGGAGCGACGGCTATCCGCAGGCCGGTGACGGTGTGCGCGGTGGCGTCGTCGCTGGTCCAGGCGGTGAATCCGGGTTGCTTGGTGAAGGTGACGGTGAATCGGGGGCCGCTCTCGAATGTGGCGGCCGTGGTGGTGCGCCGGGTACTCGCGGCGAGGGCGCGGGCGGTGTTCAGGAAGGAGTAGGGGACGCCCGCGGGGTTGGCCGGGGAGTAGAAGACGTCCGAGTTGGCGGGTATCGGTGAGGCTGTCAGCGGGATCAGGGGCCGCTTGCCGTCGGCGGGCAGGATCTGCCAGCGGTTCGGGTCGTAGCGGTCTCCGTTCGAGAGGTAGGTGTAGCGGGCGCCGCTCAGGCTCCATCCGGCCTGTGGGTTCTTGCCGGTTCGGGCTTGGCGGAGGTCCAGGATGGCGACGCCTTGCGGGCCCAGGACGCGCAGTCGCTCGCGCGGGGTGCTGGGATCCTCGACGACGAGGGCGGTGTTCTCTTCCAGTGCGTACACGCGGTCGTGTCCGGTGTCGGCGGCGAGCCGCAGGGCCCTGCCTTCGCGTCCGTTCGTTCCGGTGTGGGTGTCGATCAGTCCGGAGCGCAGGAAGCCGAAGCCGCCTTCGGGGAGGTAGCCGAGCCGGGCCGGGTCGTCGAAATAGCCCGGGCTGCTGCCGTCGCGCAGTGCTTCGTAGGAGTCGCCTCCGGTGACCATGTCGGCTCCGGCCGCTATCTGTGCTCCGGCGCTGGATCCGGATACGACCGCCCCGGCGGCGAGCTTCGCCCGGATGGCGGCGAGAACCTTGGAGTCGGTGTGGGCGGAGCCGTGGAGCAAAGTGGTGACGTAGCGGTACTGGTCGCCGCCGCCGAAGAAGAAGCCGGTCATGGAGTTGACCTGCCGTACGACCTCGTCGGAGTCGGCATGGGCGATGTGGTCGAGGTCGATGGGGATCCATTGGGCGTCGGCGGCACCGTGCTGCTTGAAGAGTCCGGCGTAGTAGGCGCCGTTGCAAACGGAGTTGCCGCAGTTCTCGGGGTCGCCCGCGTCGGGATCCTGGCTGGCGGGGACCGAAGCGGCGGTGAGGACACCGATGCGGGCTTTCGATCCACCCGCACGCTTGATGATCTCGCCGTAGACCTGCGTGTTGTCGGCCTTCAGGCCGCCGCCGATCAGGACGAGCGAGCCACCGCCGTTGGCTGACTTGGCGGTGTGGGCCTGGGCGGCCGGGGCGAGGGTGAGGCCGAGAAGGAGAGCGGTGCTGCCCGCCAGTGCGGTACGGCGGGCTCCGGTCGGGACGCGCATGGGCATGGCTCCTGTGGGTGGGGTCGGGTGGTGGCCGGGACCGCGGCGGCTGGTGGCGGCCGCGGTCCCGGCGCGGGCCGGCAGCCCGGTGCCTGGTGGGAGGGGCTGCCGGGGCTGGGTCCCGTACCGGGCAATGGCGCGATCAAACCGGTACGGGACGTCCTTGGGGGTGTCAGCCGGTGCGGCTGTCGCCGAGTTCGGCGACGAGTGAAGCCAGGAGGGCGACGCGGGCCGGGACGGTCGAGGTGTCCAGCCATTCCTCCGGGGTGTGGTCGGCGCCGCCGACCGGGCCGAGGCCGTCCAGGGTGGGCACGCGGAGACCCGCGATGAAGTTGGCGTCCCCGACGCCGCCGGTCGCCGCACCGTGCAGGCTGATCCCCAGGCCTGCGGCAATGCGTCTGGCCTGGTCGAACATGCGGCGTGAGGCGGGTGTGTCCTCCATGGGCGGGCACAGGTCCAGCTGCTCGACCGTCGCCGTCGTACCGGTCACGGCGGGCCGTGCGGCGGCGGACTCGATCGCACGGTGGGCCGCGGCGAGTCCGGCGGCTGTCGCCGAGCGCACCTCGACGCGCAGTTCGGCTTCCGGGCAGACGATGTTGGTGCGGCTGCCGGCCCGTACGACACCGACGTTGACGGTGACGTCGTCCCAGTGGCCGTTGAGGGACTGCAGAGCCACGACGAGGTGGGCGGCGGTCAGAGCCGCGTTCGCTCCGCGCTCCGGCTCGATGCCGGCGTGCGCTGCCCGGCCGGTGACGCTCACGCGGAAGTCGGCGACACCTTTGCGGGCGATGACCAGGTCTCCGTTCTCCCGGGCACATTCCAGGGCCAGGGCGAAGTGGACACCACGGGCTGCCGCTTCGGTCACCGGGCGGCTCGCCGGTGAGCCGATCTCCTCGTCCGGGGTGGCGAGGAAGACGAGCTCCGCGTACTGCCCCGCCCCGGTCTCCTCCAGGATCTCCAGAGCGGTGATACCGGCCAGCAGTCCGGCCTTGTCATCGCTGACACCGGGGCCGCGCGCCGTGTGGCCGTCGAGCTGAAAGGGCCTCGCCGCGGCGGTTCCGTCGTCGAAGACGGTGTCGAGGTGCGCGACGAGCAGGAGGCGTCGTCCGCCCTGCTCGACCGGAAGGTCGCCCTGTTTCCGGGCGAGGATCACATCGCCGACAGGGTGCCCGTGAGTGGGGTCGGGAGCCACGCGCTCGACGGCGAATCCGAGCCTCAGCAGCCGGTTCTGGGTCCAGTCGGCCATCTGGTTCACGCCGACGGGGCTGTAGGAGCCCGAGTCGATGGCGACCAGGCCGGCCAGGTCGGACAGGTAGCCTTCCAGACGCGCCTCGGCATACGGAAGCAGCTCGTTGGTGTGCGGCTGCTCCCGTGAGGGGGCGGTCACAGGACCTTCGAGAGGAACGCGCGGGTGCGTTCCTGCCGGGGTTCGACAAGGACCTGCCGCGGGTCACCGGATTCGACGACGACGCCGTCGTCCATGAAGACGGCGGTGTCACCGACCTCGCGGGCAAAGCCGATTTCGTGGGTGACCACGACCATCGTCATGCCGTCTGCCGCGAGCCGGCGCATCACGTCCAGGACGTCTCCGACCAGTTCCGGGTCGAGCGCGGAGGTGGGTTCGTCGAAAAGCATGAGTTTGGGTTTCATCGCCAGGGCTCGCGCGATGGCGACGCGCTGCTGCTGCCCGCCCGAGAGCTGGGCCGGGTAGTGGCCCGCCCGATCCCCGAGACCCACCTGTTCCAGCAGGTGCCGAGCCTCGTCCCTGGCCTGCGACCTGTCGGTCTTGCAGACGTTGACGGGGGCTTCCATGACGTTGTCCAGGGCGGTCATGTGAGGGAACAGGTTGAAGCGCTGGAAGACCATGCCGATGTCGCGTCGTCTCGCGGCGACCTCCTTCTCCCGGAGTTCGTGGAGCCGCGATCCGCTCTGGCGGTACCCGACCAGGTCGCCGTCGACCGCGAGCTTCCCGCCGTCGACTCTGTCGAGGTGGTTGATGCAGCGCAGGAACGTCGACTTGCCTGAGCCGGAGGGGCCCAGCAGACAGCACACCTGGCCGCGTTGGACGGTCAGGTCGATGCCCTTGAGGACTTCGAGTTTCCCGAAGTGCTTGCGCACGCCTTGGGCGTGGACCATGGGGACGTTCACGCTGCCGCCTCCTTGGTGTTCTTCTTCGTGCGGGCGGGCCGGCCGGCAGGCTGGGCCAGTGCGCCGGTGAGCATGCGACGGAGAGGTGAGGCGTGGCCGCCGCGGTCGGTTCCGCGGCCGTAGCGGCGCTCCAGCCATGCCTGCGGGATGCCGAGCAGGGTGACCAGTCCCAGGTACCAGAGGCTGGCGACGACGAGCATGGGGATGACCTGGTAGTTCTGCGCGTATACGTCCTGGATGTTGGACATCAGGTCGTGCGCCGAGATGATCGATACCAGGGCGGTCATCTTCAGCATGTTGATCGACTCGTTGCCCATCGGCGGGATGATCACCCGCATGGCTTGGGGCAGCACGATCCTGCGCATCGTCTGGGCGGGTCGCATGCCGAGGGAGTGCGCGGCTTCGCTCTGGCCGGGGTCCACCGACTGGATGCCGGCGCGGACGATCTCCGAGGCGTACGCGGCCTCGTTGAGACCGAGGGCCAGCAGGGCTGCGACGGCCGGGGTGAGGAGGGAGTTCGTCTCGACCTGGAGGAAGGTGACGCTGGTGAACGGGATGCCGATCTTCACGTACTGGTAGAGGGCGGCGGCGTATCCCCAGAAGATGATCTGGACCAGCAGCGGGGTGCCGCGGAAGAACCAGACGAACAGCGAGGACATGCCGTAGAGAACCGGGTTGGACGACAGCCGCATCACGGCGACCAGCGTGCCCAGAAGAAGTCCGAGGGCCATCGCCGCCACGGTGAGCCACAGGGTCGTGACGAGGCCGGAGAAGATCAGGTCGGCGAAGAGGAAACGCCCGATGACCTCCCAGTGGAGATTGCCGTTCTTCGCCAGTGATCCGGCCACGCCGACGAGTGCGGTCATGGCCGCGACAGCGGCGATCCAACGGCCGTAGTGGCGCAGCGGTACGACGGTGAGCTGCTCGGGGGCCGGGCGATCGATGTCGGCGGGAGCTGTGGTGGTGGTCATTTCTAGTCCACCGCCGCGTTCTTGGTGGCCTCCTTGACGGCGATCGAGGCGACACCGTACTTGTCGAAGATCTTGGTCACGGTTCCGTCGTCGATCAGAGCCTGCAAGGCCTTGAGGATCGCGTCGCTGAGCTGGGGCAGCTTCTTGGAGACCGCGATCCCGTTCGGCGAGGCCCCGTAGCCGCCCGCGGCAGCCGGATCGTCGACGATCTGGAAGGCGTTGCCGCCGTCGGCGGTCTTGGCCGTCCAGCCCGCGGCGGGCTTGGTCTGCACCTGGGCGACGACCTTGCCGGAGCGCAGGGCGAGCTGCGCGTCGGAGTCCTTGGGGAAGGTCTGGATGTCGATCTCGCTCTTCCCGGCGGCCTTGCACTTCGCCTGGTTTTCCTTGAGGAGGTCCAGCTGGTTGGTCGCCGCCTGCACCGCGGCCTTCTTGCCGCACAGGTCATCGAGAGTGGTGATCTTCTCGGGGTTGCCCTTGATCACCATGATTCCGGACCCGGAGACGGAGTAGTCGACGAAGTCGACGACCGCCTGGCGCTCCTTGTTGTCCGTCATCGCCGACATCGCCGCGTCGAACTTCCCGGCCTGAATGGCCGGCACGATCCCGTCGAACTTCTGAGGCGCGAACTCGAACTTCACGCCCAGCTTGGCTCCCAGCGCCTGTCCCAGGTCGTAATCGAGCCCGGTGAGCTCGGGCTTGCCCTCGGCCACGAACATCTCGAACGGCGCGTAGGGCACGTCCGTGGCCACGCGGACGGTGCCCGACTTCTTGATCGCGTCGGGCAGTGCGTCGTACAGCGCGGCGTCCTTCGCGACCGCCACCCCCGCGACAGTGGCCGGCTGTCCGCCGGTGGCCTTGGCGGTGTCGGCGGCGGAGTCCGAACAGGAAGTGAGCGTGGCCAGCGCGGTCGCGGCCGTCAGCGCCGCGATCAGGTTTCTGGACAAACGGGTGTTCATCAGGCGTATGCCTCTCCGGTCTTCGGGCCGACGGGGTGTTCGCCGTCGACTACAACCCGAAAATTACAGACGCATGCGACTGATGGCTAGATGTATCGCTCGTTACATTGAGGTAACGAGCGCCTTGTCGGCCGCGAGAGCCCTTCGAGCTGACACTTGAGCTGACGAAACCGCCCACGCACCGCAAGAGTGAAGCGATTCTCGCTCTACATCTACCGCCCATTCGGACCGGCTTGTAAGTTCCGCTACTGCACCTACAGGACGGCGCACCTCCCCAAGCGCCGCTCAGGGCGTCGCCACGCCCTGCCTCCCGCGGATACCCCACCCCTCCCCCACCCCTTGGAGAAGCCATGGGCACACGGATCAGACATGCCTCGCTGACCTCGACCGCCGTAGCACTGCTCACACTTGCCGCCACGCTCACTTCGACCAGCAGCGCGCAGGCGGCCACCACGCGGGTCCGCTCGGGCAGCGGCTCGGACGTCAGCCGCACGTCATGGCAGGGGCCCGCCTTCACCATGAACGGCGACGGCAAGATCATCCCCGGTTCGATGTCGGCCGCCATCGACGCCGTACGCGGCGGCACCGGCAGCCTGGACGTCGTCGTACTGGCCGGCTCCGCCCCCACCTCGGGCAGCGCCACGCCCGAATGCGACGCCGCCATGGCGCTTCCCGGCGTCAACTCCTGTACCACCTGGACCCTGACCGCCGCCGCGGACGGCAACAACAGCCAGGTCAACACCGACATCCGCAACGCCGAATTCGTCTACTTCGCCGGCGGTGACCAGTGCCGCTACACCGCCTGGAAGGGCAGCGCGCTGGAGGCATCGGTCGAGTCCGTCGTGGCCAAGGGCGGCGGCGCGGGCGGCGGCAGCGCCGGCCACCACATCAACAGCCCCGTGGTCTACGACGCCTGCAAGGGAAGCGTCACCAGCCCAGAAGCCCTCGCCAACCCGTACGACAGCTACATCACCTTCACCACCGGCATGTTCGACTGGGCGAACTACGGCGGGGTCATCAACGACTCCCACTTCACCACCCGCGACCGGATGGGGCGCACCATGGCCTTCGTCGCCCGCGCCATCAAGGACGGCCGGACCTCCGGAGGCAAGGCCTGGGGCGTAGGGGTCGAGGAAGGCAGCTCACTGTTCCTCGACAAGAACGGAGCAGCCACCCTCTACGGCAAAGAGGCCTACGTCGTCCTGGGCGACCACCAGCCGGAGCAGGCGTCCTCGGGCAAACCACTGACCTTCTCCAACTACAAGATCTGGCGCCTGGGCCCCGGGCAGACCTACGACTTCAAGAACCGACCCACCTGCGGCTACTACCTCCGCAGCGTCACCAGCGGAGTCACCGACCCCAACCTGTACACCGGCAGCCCTCAGAGCGACTGCACCCCGCCCGGAGGCACGAACACCCTGACGGAAACCGAAACGAACGACACCCGCGCCACCGCCGATGACGCCACCGCGCTGGCCTACCCCGCCTCACTCACCGGCAGCATGAAGTCGACCACCGACCGCGACTACTTCCGCGTCTCCTTCTCGGCCGGCGAGCGGGTCGGTATCCAGTGCGCCATTCCGGACGGCGCCTATGACGCCGACCTCTACCTGCTCGACTCCGGCGGCAGCACCGTCGACCGTTCCGTGAACGATGGAGTGGGCGCCGACGAGAACCTCACCTTCACCCGAACCGCCGCCGGAAGCGGCACCTACTACATCGAGCTCGACGCATATCAAAGCTCGGGCAGCTCTCCTTACACCTGCACGCTGACGAAGAGCTGAGGCACGGTGAGTGCCGGACCCTCCCACTCTCCGGTCCGGCACCCGCCACAGCGCGTGCCCGCGGCAGTCCCGCGGCGCCGGCGGCGTGGACAATTTGCGCAATGCCGTGCACCTACGGGTCCCTGCTGCGGAACCCCGGGCGGCGGGACGGCTCGGCGGACGAGGTCTCAGCCGATGAAGCCGCCGTAGTAGCCACCGATCCGGCTGTAGTAGTCCGTGTCCCCGATGTGCTTCTCGCTGACGAACTCGGGAGCGGCCTTGATCTGGTCCTTGGTGCGGTCGACGTAGATCTTCTCGCCCTCCACGTCGACATGGGTGACCGTGCCCGCCGGCAGGAGCACCTCTCGGCCGAAGATCCAGGGCCCGGTGTCCACCACGACGTACGAGGAGCCGACCTCGTCTGAGTGCTTGCTCACCTTGCCGATGCTCCCGTCAGCCGCCTCGACGTTGAACCCGCGCAGGTCGATCGCCTCCAGACGGCCCGAAGTCTCGCGGTAGCTCCACACGTTCATGTTCACGGGTGTCTCCTTCTTCGCCTGCTCTGCGCACCCGCTCCCCTGTTGTCCGGCGGAGGGCGGGTGCCTCGGCCAGGCGACTGCCCCGAGACCCGGGACTCACACGTCGGCCCGGCACGGGTCCGCTCCATCCCGTCACGTGCCTCTCCAGGTGAGAGGAAGGAGGCGTTGCTCTGGCCCATTGCTCGTCGAGCGTGCCGGTCGGGCCTTCGGTAGAGGCCACCGGCCACCGGCCACCGCGTAGCCAGTCCCGGAAGCGGCTCATGATCCGGCCCGTACGGGGAACACGGCCGTCATCTACCGAAGGGGGTAAGGACATGCTCGGCATCATCGCCGCAGTGCTGTTCTTCATCGCGTTCCTGATCAACGCGGCCAACATCGCCACCAACGACGTACTGAGCTCCTCCAACTTCATGCTGCTCGGCCTCGCCGCGCTCGCACTGCACGTCGCCGGCATCGGAACCGGGTGGGCATCACGCGGACGGGGCCGCAGGCGCTGACATCCGGGTCGTCAGCGAGAGGGGGCCAAGGTCATGGCCGCCGGATCAGCTTGAAGATGGTGAGCGGTAGCAGGCCGACGGCGGCCGGCTGGTCGACAGGCCGTCGCTGGTGCGCGGACGGCCCTCCTTCACGGGGTCGGTGCGGAGGGTTCCCTCACTCGCCGCCCGGCGGCTTGGACTCCATGGCGCGCTCGGCTTCCTCAGAACGCCTCTCCATCTCATCCGGCGGAACCTCCTCGATGTGCGTGGCGATGCTCCAGCGATGTCCGAACGGGTCCTCGAACTGGCCGGTGCGGTCCCCGTAGAACTCGTCCCTGACCGGCCGCAGCTCGGTGGCACCCCGGGCGAGGGCCTTGGCAAAGACCGCGTCGACGTCTTCGGCGTACACATGCAGGGTCACGGGCGTCCCGCCCATCGACTTCGGTGAGCGGAAGCCGATGGCGGGGTGCTCGTCCGCGAGCATGATGACCGAGCTTCCGAGCTCCAGCTCGGCATGGCCGATCTTGCCGCCGGGTGCGGCCATCCTCATCCGCTCCCGTGCGCCGAGCACGGAGACGTAGAAGTCGATCGCGGCCGCGGCGCCGTCGATACAGAGGTACGGCGTGACGCGCGGATACCCCTCGGGAACGGGCTGGACAGTCACCGGCCACCGGCCTTTCCGGACAGTGGCGGCCACGCCGACCGCCAATCTGCGACCAGAGATATCCCGAACGTGCCGCACACGTACCCGCGCCGCGCGGCGGCCGGGCGCCGGATGCCCCAAAGGGGCCCGCCGTGAGGTGGTGGGTGCAGCCGCAGGGGAGGTGCGAGCCTGCGTTCGTCGGGTTTCCCCGGCGTTTCCCGTCATCGCCCGCAGGGCGAGCTGGATCAGGTGGTGCGGGGCTGGCGCAGGCGGGGCTGCCGCAGAGGGGCGCCGGCGTGGTGGAGGCTGGCCAGGGTCTGGCGGTAGGAGTTGATCAGGCTGGTCTCCAGGTAGCTCACTCCGAGCTCCTGGCAGTGACCGCGGACGATGACCTGGGCCCGGCGCAGGTGCGGGCTGGGCATGCTCGGGAAGAGGTGGTGCTCGATCTGGTAGTTCAGGCCGCCGAGCACGATGTCGGTGAACCGGCCTCCCCGCACGTCGCGGGAGGTCAGCACCTGGCGGCGCAGGAAGTCCGGCCGGTCCGCGCCTCGCAGGGTCGGCATGCCCTTGTGGTTCGGGGCAAAGATGGATCCGAGGTAGATGCCGAAGAGGCACTGGTGGACCACCAGGAACGCGATCGCCTTGCCGGGCGGAAGCACCAGGAACAGCGCGCCGAGATAGACCGCGATGTGCGTGAAGAGGAGCAAGCCCTCCCATACCCGGCTCTTCAGAGCGCCGTTGGCAAGGGAGCGGATCCCGGACACGTGCAAGTTGAAGCCTTCCAGCGTGAGCAGCGGGAAGAACAAGAACGCCTGGGAGCGCCCCAGGAGCCGCGGCAGCCCCTTCGCGGCCCGGGCCTGGCCCTGTGTCCAGACGAGGATGTCCGGATCGAGATCGGGGTCGAGGTCCTCGTGGTTCGGGTTGGCATGGTGGCGGCTGTGCTTGTCCTGCCACCAGCCGTATCCCATCCCGATGCCGAGGTTCCCGGCGAGCCGCCCGGACAGCTCGCTGGACCTGCGCAGGCGGAAGACCTGCCGGTGCGCGATGTCGTGCGCCAACAGCGCCACCTGCCCGAAGACCACGGCCAGGAATCCGGCGGCGAGCAGGGTCCACCAGCTGTCCCCGATCAGCACGAAGGCCGTGCAACCCAGGACGTAGAGGAGCGTCACGGTTGTGATGCGCAATGCGTAGTAGCCCGGGCGCCGGCCCATCAGTCCGGCCGCCTGGATCTTCTTGGACAGCCGTGCGAAATCACTGCCCGCTTCCGCCCCTGCGGGCGGGGGCCGCACCTTCTCCAAAGAGTTCATGATCGGGCATCCCTTTCCAGGGCCTTCGGCGTGCCGTGAAGTTCCGGGTGTCCGACTGCCGGTACGGAGGGCCGTGGGTGCGGCTACCGGCCCTGCGCCGTGGCGCACAGGGTTACCAGTAGTGACGTCGTCCGCCGACCGCGTGCCCGACCGAGCCCAGAATCCACAGTACCGCGCCCACCACGAGCAGAATGATCCCGATGGTCCACAGAATCGAGATTCCGGTCAGGAATCCGATGAGCAGGAGGATGAGTCCGGCGAAAATCATGGTTTCCTCATTCTCATGTCGAAAATTCGATGAAACAGTTGATCCGCCCGAGTGCTTCAGATCGCGTGTACCCGAGAATTTCGCCCTTATCTGTCGGTCGGCCCTGAACTTCTGCGGCGGAAATTCTGCTGCTCACCCGAGGAGCTTTACGTGACCGGACCCGGACTGGACAGCTTCACCGACGTCCTCGATTATCCGATGTACGTCGTGACGGCGGCGGCCGATGGCGAACAGGCCGGCTGCCTGGTGGGATTCGGTTCGCAGTGCTCGATCGACCCGCCCCGTTTCATGGTGTGGATCTCCACGTCCAACCGGACGTATCGCGTCGCACGCCGCGCCTCGCACGTCGCGGTCCACGTCCTGCGTCGCGAGCAGGAGCCCACGGCAGACTGGTTCGGCGGGCGGACCGGCGACGACGTCGACAAGTTCGAGCGAGTGGCTTGGCGGTCCGAAAAAGGGGGCGCACCGGTCCTCACAGACTGCCTCGCCTGGTTCGTCGGCCGGGTGCGAGGGCACGTGGAAAGCGACGGGGACCACGTCGGCTTTCTGCTCGAGCCCGTGGACCAGAGCCCGCCCGGGCGGAGCGACGAGCCGTCCCTGCTCCGGTTCAGCGATATCGCCGACATCTCACCGGGGCACCCTGCCTGATTGTCTGATCCGACTCACGCCTTCGCCGTCAGCTGCGGCCGCGGCCGCAGCCGCAGCGCGGAGTACGCGACTCCGTGCGGCTGCGCGATACGTTCACCGGTGCTGAGACCGCGGAGCTGGGCGCGGCCCCGAAACGCCGGGACCGCGCCGCGTCCCGAACACCTCCCCGCGGTCGGCGAAGGTCAAGCTGTGGAAGACAGACCCGCCCGCTCCGCTTCCTCGGTGCGCAACCGGCGCCTCTCGCGCTCGGTGAGGCCACCCCATATCCCGAACGGCTCGGCGACCCGCAGCGCGTGCCGCAGGCAGTCGCGTTGCACCGGGCACAGCGCGCACACCTCTTTCGCCGCCTCGTCCCGCCGTTCGCGGTCCGGCCCCTGCTCGCCCCTGGGGTGGAAGAACAGGCGCGAGCCCAGTTCACGGCAAGCGGCCCCCTCCTGCCACAACCAGTGGTGCTCGGCACGACCGGGCAGACGCGACACGTTTCCCACCTCGGAACCTCCATCGGATGCGCACCGCATTCGGATGCGCGATCCCTTCCCGTCTGGCCCGTACGAGGGACCTCAAACAGCGAGCCGGTGGTGCGGTGCCTGCGTAACCCTTCGGGACGCCCCGCCGGTGGGGCGGCCCACGCCGTTGTCGAGCGCTTGAGCTTGGGGGGCGGAGGTGAGCGTGGAGGCCAGGGCCAGCGCCGACATGGTCAGCAGCGCGCGGTTGTGTGTCCTGCGCATGAGGATCGCTCCTTGGTGAATCGAAGAACGGGTTCACGGGGCGGGTCGGCCACCCCGTGAACCCGGTGCTCAGGGTCGGCTCCTCATCGGAGCCGACCTGTGTCACGTCGTCAGCGCTGCAGTGTCAGCAGACCCGGCCGGTAGGGCCATTGGCCGTAGTCACCGCCGGAGTTGGGGTCGCGTCCCTGGTAGAGGAACCGCAGGTTGCAGGGATCGACGGTGAAGGTCTGATCGGCGCTGGTGCGGATCAGTTCGCCATGGCTGATGTCGTTGGTCCAGGTGGCGCCACTGTTGGCCTTGCCGGCGAAGGGGTTGCTCTCGGTCGCGGCCTGGGGTGTCCATGAGCCGTCCAGGCTGGTGGCCGTGAACGAGCGGAAGTAGCGCCCCTGCGAGCCGATCGCCTCGACGATCATGAGGTAGCGGTCCTGGCCCTGAAGCTTGTAGACCTGCGGGGCTTCGAACAGGTTGTTCGTCGTATCGCTCATGACCGTCGTGTACGCCGATCCGAAACTGCCCGGGAAGTTCCCGATCGGCATGCCGGCCCGGTAGATCTTGCCGTTGTCACCCGCGAAGAACAGGTACATGTTCGTGCCGTCAGCGATGAGCGCCTGGTCGATGGGTCCTGTTCCGGAGCCGGTGATGGTTCCGGAGAAGAGCACCTGTTGTGACGACCAGCCGTTGGGGTTGGAGGGGTCGCTGGACGTCCGGTAGGAGAAGGCGCTCCCACCTCCCCACTGGTAGGCGAGCACCCAGATGTTCTTCGGCGCGAAGTAGAAGAGCGTGGGCGCGACAACGGAGTTCGACATCGTGTTCTGGCTCGCTGATGCCATCTCCGGCCAGTTGGTGAACAGGCCGAAGTTCATCGAACCCCAGCCCGTTCCCGGTCCCGCGCCGTGCGTCGTCGCATAGACGAGCTGCTTGCCGTTGTAGGGGGCGACGGTGAAGTCCTTGAGCGAGGCCCACCCTGCCTTGGGCTGCGCCAGCGCGCCCGTCGACGTCCAGCGGTAGGTCGACGGAAGCTCGCAGGCGCCGGGGTTGCCGCTGCCGACCTTGACGAGTTGCCACTGCTGGTTGGTGCCGGCCCAGTCGTCGTACTGGACGATGTTCGCGTTGTCGGCGGTGGAGGCGCCCTGTACTTCGAGGGCCTTGTCGCTATGGCGCGCGATGAGCCTCACGTAGCCGTCCGGGCTGTCGGCCAGCCGCCACTGCTGGTTGGTGCCGTTCGCGTCGGCCCACTGGACGATCGGGGCGCCGTTGGCCGTGGACTTGCCCTGGACGTCGAGCACCTTGCCGGAGTGCCGGGACTTGACGCGGTAGTAGCCGTCGCCCGAGTCGACGAACTGCCACTGCTGCTGGTTCTGATCGTTCCTGGTCCACTGGGTGATGCGCGCGCCGTCGTTGGTCGCCAGGTTGTAGACGTCCAGGGCCTTACCGCTGCCGCGGTTGACCAGCACGTACGAGGCGTTGGGGTCGACGCTCGCCGCGGCGGCGGCGACGGCGGGCTGGGTACCGAGGAGAGCAGCCCCGAGCAGCAAGGACGAAAGGACCGCGAGTACGAGTCTCAGGACCCGTGGCGGATGGCGAAACCACATCTGAAGAGCTCCTTTGGGGGCGGGGTGAGGTGACCCCGACGAACGCCGAGCGGCCGCGTCAGGGGGTCTGGGACGGGATGGGCGTGCAGACGGCCGCACCTGCCGAAGCGATGGCGCTCCGGGCACTCCAGGCGTGACACTTCGCCGAGGTCCAGATGAGAGAGGTGCTCGCGCCGCCACAGCCTGAACTGTTAGCGCTAACAATATTGCGGTCGATGCGACCAGGCGTTTCACGGCGTCTCCTCGGGGGTGGAGGTCATGCGGAACGGTTCAGCCCTTGGTGGCGCCCGCTGCGAGTCCGCCGATCAACTGCCGTTCGGCGACGGCGTAGAAGGCGAGGGCGGGAACCATCGCGAGCACGACGTAGGCGAGAACGAGCGCGTAGTCGGTCGAGTACTGACCCTGGAACTGCTGGACGCCGACCGGGATCGTCTGCCATTGAGGGTCGTTGAACACCAGCAGCGGCAGGAAGAAGTTGTTCCAGCTCGCGACGATCGCGAGCACCGAGACCGTGCCGAGCGCCGGACGTGCCATCGGCAGCAGGATCTTCCAGAAGAAGCGGAACTTGCCGCAGCCGTCCATGACGGCAGCCTCCTCGACCTCTGCCGGGATGGTCCGGAAGAAGCCGCGCAGAATGATGATCGTCATGGGGAGCCCGAAGGCCGCCTGCGGGAGGATCACTCCGAGCGGGTTGTCGAGCAGGTCGAAGTTGCGCAGCAGCAGGAACAGCGGCAGGACGGCCACCGCGAACGGGAACATCAGCCCGATCGTGAACAGGGTGTAGAACAGCTCCCTGCCCCGGAAGGCGTAGCGGGCCAGTACGAACGCCGCCATCGCCGCGACCATCACCGTGCAGCATGCCGTGCCGATCGCGATGCCCGCGCTGTTGGCGATCTGCCGCCAGAACATTCCGTCGCCGAGAATGCCGGCGTAGTTGCCGGTCTTCCAGTGCTCCGGCAGCCCGAACGGGTTGGTCGTCAGCTCGCCGGTGCTCTTGAACCCGGAGATCACCGCGTAGACCAGCGGCACGACGACGAACGCGCCGATCAGCCAGACCACGGCGTGCAGCGACAGGCCGCGTGCCGTTCTGCGTGCGTTCATCGGCCACCTCCCGAGGTGACGGCCCCGCTCAGGTCACGGCGCAGTACGTAGCGCTGGTAGAAGAGGGAGAAGACCAGACTGATCATGAACAGCACCACGCTGATCGCGCTGGCGTAGCCGACCTGGTAGCGCTTGAACCCGAACTGGAACATCGAGATCGCCATCGTCTCGGAGGAGTGGTTGGGCCCGCCGGCTGTCATGACCCAGACGAGGTCGAAGAGCTGGATGGCACCGATGACCGAAAGGAAGACGCTGATCCGGATCGTCGGGCCGAGCAACGGCAGCGTCACGTGCCGGAAGCGCTGCCAGGCGCCGGCGCCGTCGATGGAGGCGGCCTCGAGGATCTCGCCCGGGATGCTTTGCAGCCCGGCGAGGAAGAGCATCATGTGGAACCCGAAGTACTTCCAGGTCATGACCACGAACAGGGTCGGCATGACCGTCGAGGGATCCGCGAGCCATTTGCCCTGCAGCCCCTCCAGGCCGAGGGCGCCCGCGAGATGGTCGGCCATGCCGCCACCGGGAAGGAAGATCATCGTGAAGAGGACCGCCGTGACCACTTCGGACAGGACGTACGGCGCGAAGAACAGCATCCGGTAGACGGCCCGGCCGCGCAGCCTCTGGTTGAGCAGGACGGCGGTGAACAGTGCGAACGGCAACTGGACCGTGACCGACAGCGCAATCAGGTACAGCCCGCGCTCCAGATCGCCGAGGAAGACCTGGTCCCTGAAGAGGTTGGCGTAGTTCCCGAAGCCGACGAAGTCCTCCAGGGGGCCGACCCCGCCCCACTTGAAGAAGCCGGTGTAGACGGCGACCGCGATGGGCGCGAGGACGAAGACGAGGAAGAGGACCAGAGCCGGGACGAGGAACCAGGCGACCGACGCCCAGCCTGCCAAACCGCGCAGGCGCGACCGTGACGGGGTGGGCGGGCGCACCGGCCCGGCGTCCTGCGTCCGCTCCTTGGTCAGGGTGGACACGGAGCTAGGCACCCTTCGCGGCCTCGGTGATCGACTTGGTGACCTGCCCGGGCGTCTTCTTGCCCGCGATGAGGTCGGCGACGCTGTCGTTGATCTCCTGACCGACCGCCGGCGGGTAGGCCTGGTCGAGGTAGAGCTGGAAGTCCGTCGCCTTGACCAGACTCTCGGCCACCGCCTTCCGGTTCGGGTCGGCGACCTGGCTCTCCGCGCCCTTGACCACCGGCAGGTAGCCGTTGGAGGCGAGCAGTTTGGACTCGTTCTCCAGGACGAAGAACTTCAGAAAGGCCAGCGCCTCCTTCGGCGCTCCCTTGCGCAGCGCGAAGGCACCGCCACCGCCGAGCACGTCGGTGGCGCGGCCGACCCCGCCGCCGACCGTCGGGAAGGGGAAGAAGCCCAGGTCCGCTCCGAGATCGGCGCCCGCGTCCTTCTGTACCGATGGCCCCCACTGCCCCATCAGCTCCATGGCGGCCTTGCCGTTGCCCATGGTCGCGGCCTGGCCTCCGGGGGTCGCGTAGCCGGCGCCGAGGAAGCCCGTCTGGAACGGCTGGAGGTCGACCAGCTCCTTGAGGTGGGTGCCCGCCTGGACGAAGCCGGCGCCCGAGAAGTCCTTGGTGGCCGCGGCCCGCTCCAGTGCGGGGAGCCCTGCGACCCGC
Source organism: Streptomyces sp. NBC_01298 (assembly GCF_035978755.1). NCBI lineage: Bacteria > Bacillati > Actinomycetota > Actinomycetes > Kitasatosporales > Streptomycetaceae > Streptomyces > Streptomyces sp. NBC_01298. Next base: position 8,948,414 of record NZ_CP108414.1, on the reverse strand, counting down.
ATCGCGAGGTAGGCCCAGTAGAAGTGGCCGGGCCATTTCTCCTTGCCCGCGAGGGCGATCGGTGTGACGCCCGCCGCCTTGAGCTTCTTGACGTCTTCCAGGAACTCGGCCCAGGTGGCCGGCGGAGCGGTGATCCCGGCATGGGCGAAGAGCTTCTTGTTGTACCAGAAGCCGACCATGCCGACGTCGTAGGGCACCCCGTAGGTCCGGCCCTCGAACTGATAGGCCTGCAGCGAGACCGGGGTGAGCTCGGAAGACCAGCCGAGCACGTCGGTGAGGTCCTCGACCAGCCCCGCGTCGACCTGCTGCTGCAGCACGCCGCCACCCCAGGTCTGGAAGACGTCGGGGAGCTTGCCCGACGAGGTGGTGGCAGCCAGCTTGGACTTGAACGCCTCGTTCTCCAACGAGGTCGTGCTGATCGTGATGTTGGGGTGGGCGGCCGTGAACGCCGAGGAGATCTGGGGGAAGAGGGACTTTCCCGGCTCCGTCGTGGCGATGTTCCACCACGCGAAGGTCACCTTGCCGTCGGCCGCCGGCCCGGAGCCGGTGTCCCCGCCTCCACAGGCCGCGGTCAGCGCGACGGACAGAGCGGTCAGGCCCGAGAGCGCCAGGAAGCTTCGTCGGCTCGGGGGTGTGCTGGCCATGGGACCTCCGGGGTGGGGGAATGCGGTTCGACTTCGAAACTGTTTCGCAACATCCTCGATTCGGTGCTGCCACAAACTAGGAACGCGCGGCCCCCCGGTCAAGCCTTCTTACCGATTTCCCTTGGGCAGCACCGCACTTGGAGCTTGACAACCTGGTCACGCCGACCGGAAACTCTTCGAAAGTTTGCGATAACCGTCGTGAGCCCAAGCCGTTCGCGCAGAGGAGAGAAGTTGACCGAGCAGCGTCCGACCCTGGCCCTCATCGCCGCGGAGGCGGGAGTTTCCCAGGCCACCGTGTCGAAAGTGGTCAACGGCCGCTCCGATGTCGCGCCCTCGACGCGAGAGCGGATCGAGGGCCTGCTGCGCTCCCACAACTACCTCCACCCCGGCGGGCAGGCCAGGGCCCGCAGGTCAGGCCTGGTCGACCTGATCATCGGCGGTCTGGACAGCGCGTGGGCGGTGGAGATCCTGCGCGGCGTCGAGGCCGAGTGCGCCCAGCGGAGCGTCGGCACCGTCGTGTCGCTCGTCCCGCCGGGCGAGGCCACGCCGTCGAGCTGGGCCGCGCTGCCGGTCCTGCACCACAGCGACGGCGTCATCCTCGTCACCGCCTCGGTCACCCAGGCTCAGCGCGCCCAGGTCGAACAGGCCGGGGTGGCGCTGGTCGTCATCGACCCGATCGACCTGCCGGGCAACGGTGTGCCGAGCATCGGCGCGACCAACTGGGCGGGCGGCCTCGCCGCCACGGAGCACCTGCTGGAACTGGGGCACCGCCGGATCGCCGCGATCGGCGGGCGCAAGGAGATGCTCTGCAGCCAGGCCCGCATCGACGGGTACCGGGCCGCGCTGGAGCGGGCCGGGATCGAGGTCGACCGCGACCTGATCCGGTTCGGCGACTTCCAGCACGAGGGCGGGTTCCAGCGCGCCCGGGAGCTGCTCGCCCTGCCCGATCCGCCGACCGCCGTCTTCGCAGGCAGTGACCAGCAGGCCATGGGCGTCTACGAGGCCGCCCGGCAGGGTGGGCTGAGCATCCCGCAGGACCTCAGCGTGGCCGGCTTCGACGACCTGCCGATGTGCGAATGGCTGTCACCGCCACTGACGACGGTGCGCCAGCCGCTGGAGGAGATGGGCCGACTCGCGGCCCGCACGCTCTTCCAGCTCCTGGACGGCCAGCCGCTGGTCAGCCCCCGGATGGAGCTCTCGACCGAGCTCAAGGTCCGGCTCTCCACCGCCCCGCCCCGTCTCTAGGCCGTGTCGTCGAAGTCCCCAGGGGGTGTCTTGCCGATCAGGCCGGGCTCGCGGTGTCTGGCACCGCGCCTCGCCGCGTTGTCGTCACTCGCCGATGCTCCGCATCGACTGCCTCCTCCGCCTTGCGATGCACGGCACCAGACGCCGCTCCCTGATCCGGCCCGATCGACAAGACACCCCCTAGGAGAACTCCTTGCCCGAGCCCTGGCGCGACCCCCTCATACCCGCGTCCGTACGGGTCGCCGATCTGCTGAAACGGATGACTCTGGAGGAGAAGGCGGGGCAGCTCACCGGCTTCTGGGCGCTGCCCTCGGATCCGGGCGCACCGGTCGCGCCGATGGAGGACGATTCCGGCGAGACCGCGCCCGGCCTCGACGACATCGTCGCCCACGGGCTCGGCCAGCTCACCCGGGTGTACGGCACCGCGCCGATCACCGCGGAGGCCGGGATGGAGCGGCTCGCCTCGCTCCAGCGGCAGGTGACCGGATCCGGCCGGTTCGGGATCCCGGCGATCGCCCACGAGGAATGCCTGACCGGGTTCATGACGTTCGGGGCGACGGTCTTCCCCGGGCCGCTGGCCTGGGGTGCATCCTTCGATCCCGGGCTCGTGCGCCGGATGGCCGCCGCCATCGGCGCGGGGATGCGGCGGGTCGGCGTACACCAAGGGCTGGCTCCGGTGCTCGACGTGGTCCGCGACTACCGGTGGGGCAGGACCGAGGAGTGCATCGGCGAGGACCCCTATCTCGTCGGAGCGATCGGCACCGCCTACGTGCAGGGCTTGGAAGGCGCCGGGATCGTGGCGACGCTCAAGCACTTCGCCGGGTACTCGGCCTCGCGCGGCGGCCGGAACATGGCCCCCGTCTCCTCGGGGCCGCGCGAGTTCGCCGACGTACTGGTCGAGCCCTTCGTACGGGCGCTGCACGAGGGGGGCGCCCGGTCGGTGATGAACAGCTACACCGACGTGGACGGCGTTCCGGTGGCCGCCGACGCACGGCTGCTGACCGAGCTACTGAGAGGCGAGCTCGGTTTCAGCGGTGTGGTCGTCGCCGACTACTACGCCGTCTCCTTCCTGGAGACCCGGCACGGCGTCACCGGATCGCGGGGCGCGGCCGGCGCGCTGGCGTTGACCGCCGGAATCGACGTCGAGCTGCCCACGGCCCGCTGCTACGGCGAACCGCTGACCGGACTCGTCCGGTCGGGAGCCGTGTCCGAGGAGCTCATCGACCGGGCCGCGGAACGGGTCCTGCTACAGAAGGCCGAACTCGGCCTGCTCGACCCCGACTGGGAACCCGTCAAGGCCGAGCCGGTCGACCTCGACCCGCCGGAGAACCGGGCACTGGCCAGGCTCCTGGCCGAACGGTCCACCGTGCTGCTCGCCAACGACGGCATCCTGCCGCTGCGACCGTGCCGCGTGGCGGTCAGCGGGCCGTACGCCGACGACCCCCAGTCCTTCCTCGGCTGCTACTCCTTCCCCAACCACGTCGCGCTGCCCGGCGACCTCGGGCTGGAGATCCCGACGCTCGGCGAGGCGCTCACCGCTGCCGGGTTCACGGTGACCGCGGACGATCCGGACGTGAACGTCCTGGTGCTCGGGGACCGGGCCGGCATGTTCGGCCGGGGCACCTCCGGAGAGGGCTGCGACGCCGAGACCCTCGACCTGCCCGGCGACCAGGCCGCACTCGCCTCCGCCGTTCTGGACTCCGGGGTACCGACCGTCCTGGTCCTCGTCTCCGGACGGCCCTACGCGCTCGGCACGCTGGCCGAGCGCGCATCGGCCGTGGTGCAGGCCTTCTTCCCCGGTGAGGAGGGCGGGACGGCGCTGGCCCGGATCATCAGCGGGGCCGCGGAACCGTCCGGGCGGCTGCCCGTCTCCATCCCCCGCCAGGTCGGCGGCCAGCCCGGCACCTACCTGCACGCGAGGCTCGGCGGGCACTCCGACTGGAGCTCGGTGGACCCGACCCCGTTGTTCCCCTTCGGACACGGACTGAGCTGGACCAGCTTCACCTGCTCGGAGCTCTCCGTGGATCCCGTCGCCGCGACGGACGGGGCCGTCTCCGTCTCGGTCACCGTGCGCAACGTCGGCGAGGTGGCGGGGACGGAGGTGGTGCAGCTGTACCTCTCGGACCCCGTGGCGTCCGTCGTCCGGCCGCAGCGGTGGCTCGCCGGATTCGCCAGGGTCGAACTGCGGCCGGGCGCGGCCGCCCGGATCACCTTCTCCGTCCACGCCGACCGGACTTCGTTCACCGGGCTCGACCTGCGCAGAAGAGTGGAGCCCGGGGAGATCGGCGTGGCCGTCGGACGGTCCAGCGGCGATCTTCCGCTCCAGGGCTCCTTCACTCTGGAGGGCCCCGTACGCCACCCGGTGGCCGACCGGGTGCTGTCCGTGCCGGTCCAGATCGTCCCCGTTCCATGACCACGTCGTTCGATGATCCCGTCTTCGGTGACCCCGTCTTCGGTGACCCCGTGCTGCCCGGGTTCCGGCCCGACCCGTCCGTCTGCCGCGTGGGCGCGGACTACTACCTGGTGACGTCCAGCTTCGAATGGTTCCCGGGGCTTCCCGTGTTCCACAGCCGCGACCTCCTGAACTGGCGGCGCATCGGCTCCGCGCTCGACCGGGCTTCTCAGCTCGATCTCGACGGGTGCGAGCCCTCCCGGGGGCTGTTCGCACCGACGATCCGGCACCATGACGGGGTCTTCCATCTCGTCTGCACGCTGATGGACGGCCCCGGCCATTTCGTCGTCACGGCGACCGACCCGGCGGGGCCGTGGTCTCAGCCGAACTGGCTGGACGGCGAGGGCTTCGACCCGTCGCTGTTCTTCGACGACGGGCCGGACGACGGCGACGGCGACGGCGACGGCAACGGGCAGGGGGACGGCGGCGATGGCCGGGCCTGGTTCACCGCCGCACGAGTCGTGGACGAAGCCGCGGGCCGCACCGAGATCTGGATGCGCGAATACCTTCCCCAGGAACGACGGCTGACGGGACCCGAGCACGTCCTGTGGTCGGGAAGCCACCCGGGCGCCCGCTGGTCGGAAGCCCCGCACCTCTACAAGATCGACGGCAGCTACCTGCTGCTCACCGCCGAGGGCGGCACCGATGTGGACCACAGCGTGGTGGCCGCCCGCGCCGATCACGTGACCGGGCCCTACGAGGGCGCCCCCGGCAACCCGGTGCTCCCACCCGCCGAGGGGCCGGTCACCTGCACCGGGCACGCCGACCTCGTGCAAACCCCGTACGGCGACTGGCGGGCCGTCCTCCTGGGCGTCCGCCCCGGCTCCGCCCTCGGCCGCGAGACCTTCCTCAGCCGGATCACCTGGGACGCGGGCTGGCCGGTCTTCTCCCCCGTCGCCCACACCGACCCACGCCGCCCCGTCCACGACGACTTCGCCATGCTCTGCGCGGACTGGAGCAGCCTGCGCACACCACCGGAGCGGTTCTGGACCACCGGCGACGGGCTCCGCCTCCAGCTCCGACCCGAACGCCTCGGCGACCGCACCACCCCGTCCCTCCTGGCCCGACCCCAGGAACAGCCCGACTGCGACGTCTCCACCGAACTGCACTTCGCCCCCGCCGCACCGGACGAGGAGGCGGGCCTCGCCGTCGTCCTCGACGACGACACCCATCTCCTCTTCCTCCGCACCGCGGAAGGACTCAGCCTCCGCCGCGGGGCCGAGGTACTGGCCGGCGTTCCCGTCCCCCCGGGCCCCGTTCGCCTGCGGGTCCGCATCCGCGGCTTCAGCCACACCTTCGCCCGCGCGACACCCGACGGAGCCTGGCAGGACCTGACCACCGTCGAAGCCACCTTCCTCACCCCGCTGTTCACCGGCATCCAGCTCGGCCTCTACGCCACCTCCAACGGCCGCCCCTCCACCGGCCAAGCCCACTTCGCGTGGTTCGACATCACGTACCCGATCCCGAGCCCGAGCCCGAAGCAACCGCCGGGCAGGCCCTGAACACCGCTGATGCAGCGGCCAGGTGGCGGTCCACGTCCGCCACCTGCCGGCTCGCACTCACCGCCCGCCCAGCCGACCCCATGTGACCGCGGTGTACGTGGCCGCGATGCACGCCGCCGGAGCGGATCGGCCGCCCGGAGCAGCTGCGCGCGGTGCGCGGTGCGCCGGCCGGCCTTGTCGGCGCCGCCCGTCGAAAGTATTGACACGTCAATTGTGAGCGCTAACACTCATGCGCAGCAGGCGGCCGCAGCACCGACCTCGCAACCGCCGGGCGAAGCCCAACAGCCCTTGTGCCCGGCGCCCCCATCTCTCACGGACCACGGAGTTCGCGATGCCGGTTCCCCCCTTAGGCCGCCGTGCCATGATCAAGGCGACCGGCGTCGCGGCCGTGGCCGCGGCTGTCGGCCCCGTACTCAACACCGTCTCCGCCGCGGCCCAGACGCCCCCGGTCGGGTCCGACGTCGGAGTGTCGGCGTTCCCGTTCGACCTGGGTCAGGTCCAGCTCACCAGCAGCCGATGGCTCGACAACCAGAACCGCACCCTGGCCTATCTCCGCTTCATCGACGTCGACCGCCTGCTGTACAACTTCCGCGCCAACCACCGGCTCTCCACCAACGCCGCGACCCCGACCGGAGGATGGGACGACCCGGCGTTCCCCTTCCGCACCCACGTACAGGGCCACTTCCTCACGGCATGGGCACAGGCCTACGCCGCGGTCGGGGACACCACCTGCCGCGACAAGGCCGACCGCATGGTGGCCGAACTCGCCAAGTGCCAGGCCAACAACTCCACCGCGGGCTTCTCCGCCGGCTACCTGTCGGGCTTTCCCGAGGCCGACTTCAACAGCCTCGAAGCAGGCACGCTGACCAACGGCAACGTGCCGTACTACTGCGTCCACAAGACCATGGCCGGCCTGCTCGACGTATGGCGCCTCATCGGCAACACGCAGGCCCGCGACGTACTCCTCGCGCTCGCCGGCTGGGTCGACCGGCGCACCGCCGCGCTCAGCCAGAGCACGATGCAGTCGTTGTTGGGCGTCGAGTTCGGCGGCATGAACGAGGTACTGGCCGACCTCCACCAACAGACCGGCGACGCACGCTGGCTGACCACCGCCCAGCGCTTCGACCATGCGGCGGTCTTCGACCCCCTCGCCGCGAACCTGGACCGACTGAACGGTCTGCACGCCAACACACAGGTACCCAAGTGGATCGGAGCCGTCCGCGCGTACAAGGCCACCGGGACGACCCGCTACCGCGACATCGCCGCCAACGCGTGGACGATCTGCACCACTTCGCACACCTACGCCATCGGTGGCAACAGCCAGGCGGAACACTTCCGGGCCCCGAACGCCATCTCCGGCTTCCTCGTCCCCGACACCTGCGAGCTCTGCAACTCCTACAACATGCTCAAGCTGACCCGAGAACTGTGGCAGCTGGACCCCGGCCGGGCGTCGTACTTCGACTTCTACGAGAAGGCGCTGCTCAACCACGTCATCGGCGCCCAGAACCCGGCCGACCCGCACGGACACGTCACCTACTTCACCCCCCTCAACCCGGGCGGCCGCCGCGGCAAGGGCCCGGCGTGGGGCGGCGGCACCTGGAGCACCGACTACGGCACGTTCTGGTGCTGCCAGGGAACGGGCGTCGAGTCCCACACCAAGCTGATGGACTCCATCTACTTCCACGACGGCAGCACCACCCTCACCGTGAACCTGTTCCTCCCCTCCGTCCTGAACTGGGCCCAGCGAGGCGTCACCGTCACCCAGACCACCTCCTATCCGGCAGACGACACCACGACGCTCAAGGTCACCGGCGACGCCGGCGGGACCTGGTCGATGCGCGTCCGCATCCCCGGATGGAGCTCGGGCGCCACCGTCAGCGTCAACGGCGTCGCCCAGAGCGTCACGGCCGGTCCGGGCACCTACGCCACGCTCACCCGGTCCTGGGCCTCCGGCGACACCGTCACCGTGAAGCTCCCCATGCGCGTGGCCCTCCAGGCCTCCAACGACACCCCCGGTGTCGCGGCGATCACCTACGGCCCCGCCGTCCTCGCCGGCAACTACGGCAGCACCACACTGTCCTCCCTCCCGGTCCTGGACCCCTCCTCGATCACCCGGACCAGCAGCACCGCCCTCGCGTTCGCGGCCACCGCCAACGGAACGAAGGTCGAACTCGGCCCGTTCCACGACGCCCAGGGCTTCAACTACACCGTCTACTGGCGGACCGACAGTCCCGGCTTCCGTCTCGTCAACGCGGCCAGCGGACTCGTCCTCGGCATCCGGGACATGTCCACCGCCGACGGGGGCCTCGCTCTGCAGTGGACCGACTCCGGCACCGCCGACCACGACTGGCTCCTCCTCGTCGACGGCACCGCACTGCGGCTGCGCAACCTCAACAGCGGCAAGGTCCTCGGCGTGAAGGACATGTCCACCGCCGACAACGCCCCGGTCCTCCAGTGGGCCGACACCGGCACCGCCGACCACCGCTGGACCGTCGTCGACGCCGGCAACGGCTACCACAAGCTTCGGAACGTCCACACCGGCAAGCTGCTCGGCATCGAAGGCGGCTCCACCGCCAACGGCGCCGCAGCCGTACAGATACCCGACACCGGCGCCCCCGCCGGACAGTGGCAGTTCCTCCCCGACGGCGCCAGGCGCATCCAGAACGTCGCCAGCGGGCGGGTCCTCGGCGTGAAGGACATGTCCACCGCCGACGGCGGCCTCGCCATCCAGTGGGACGACACCGGCACCGCCGACCATCTCTGGACGGCCGTCGTCGACACCGGCGGCCATCTGCGCCTGCGCAACTCCCACAGCGGCAAGGTCCTCGCCGTGGAGAACGGCGCCGCCGCCAACGGCGCCCGGATCGTCCAGTGGGCGGACGACGGCGCCGCCGACCACCGGTGGCGCCTGCGCCACGGCGGCGGCGACACCTTCAGGATCCAGTGCGCCAGCAGCGGCCGCGTCCTCGGAGTCTCCGGCGCCTCCACCGCCCAGGGAGCACAGACCGTCCTCTGGGACGACAACGGCAGCAACGACCACCTGTGGCGATTCATCTGACCCGGCGCGAGTCCCCCGATCGCCAGGGGCCGATCCCGGCGGCGGGAAATCGAGCGCGAGGCGCTCCCGTCAGATCGGGCCGGCCCTGCCGCCCGCGCCCGTCGGCCAGGCGGGCGCGGGCAGATCGGGGGCCGACTCGCGCACGGTCAGGCGGGCGCGGGCAGATCGGGGGCCGACTCGCGCACGGTCAGGCGGGTCGGGAGGATCAACGGGCTGGGGCGGTGTCCTTCGATGGCACTGACCAGCATCCTGGCCATCTCCTGGCCCAGCGCCCGTACCGGCTGATGGACGGTGGTCAGCGGCGGGCTGGTGTGCCGGGCGCTCGCCAGGTCGTTGAAGCCGATCACCGCGACGTCCTCGGGCACCCGCAGCCCCCGTTCCCGCAAGGTGCGCAGAGCGCCGATGGCCATCGCGTCGGAGGCCGCGAACACCGCGTCGGGATCGGGGTGCGCCCGGAGCAGCCGCTCCATCGCCTCGGCGCCGCCCTCCTCGGTGAACTGCCCGGGCTCGACCCCGAGCAGCGGCAGGCCGGACAAGGTCAGACCGTCGGTGAACCCCTGTTCCCGCGCGACCGCGGCCCTGGCGTCCACCTGACCGGTGATCATGACGGGCCGTCGGCGGCCCGTGCGCGCGAAGTGCTCGGCGGCCAGTCGGGCACCGCCCCGGTTGTCGGCGTCCACGTACCACGTGGGCTCGCCGGTGAGCGGGAGCCCGCCGAAGACGACGGGGAGATCGACCTCCTCTCCCAGGCGGCCCAGCGGATCGTCGCCCCGAAGCGCCATCAGCATGACGCCGTCGGCCCGGCGGGAACGGAGCAACCGCTCGAACCTCTCCCGGCCGCGCGGAGTGTTGGCCAGCAGCAGGATCAGTTCCAGTTCGGTCTGCTCCAGCGCCTCACTGACGCCGATGATGACCTCCGCGAAGAACGGGTCCGCGAACAGCCCCGGTTCATCGCTGGAGACCGCCAGCACCACCGCTCCGACCCTGCGGCTCGCCAGGGCCTGCGCGGACGGATTGGGCACGAAATCCAGCTCGCGCACCGCCCGTTGGACCGCCTCCCGCTTGGCACGGCTGACGTGCGGGGCGTTGTTGATCACCCGGGAGGCCGCCGTGCGCGATACGCCGGCACGTGCGGCCACCTCGTCGAGAGTCGGCATGCGCTTGGGTGACGGCTCCATGAGAGAACTGCTCCTCGGGCTCACGCGGACGGCGAACAGCGGCCATGATTCCATGCGCCGCCCCGACTTCGGACCTACGCACGAATGTCGCCCTTGGTCTCGATTTGGTAGCGCTTCCAACCCATCACAGCAATACCGGCCCTGGCGGCAGTTCTGCGTTCAACCACTTGACACACCCTGGCGACGAACCCAATCATCCCCTCAGCGCGGTCCGACCCATCTCAGCATTGGAAGCGCTTCCACTTCCCCATCCATCGGAGGAAGAACCATGCGCAAGTCCGTCCGAGCCGCATCCGCCCTGCTGGCGGCAGCCCTCACCGCGGGCCTGGCCCTGATCAGCGCCGGCCCCGCGTACGCCGCCGACCCGACCACCATGACCAGCGGCTTCTACACCGACCCCGACAACTCCGCCCTGCGGTGGAGCAACGCGAATCCAGGCGACGGGCGGGCGGCGGCGATCCGTACGTCCATCGCCAACACGCCGGCGGCCCGCTGGTTCGGCAACTGGAGCGGCGACATCGGCGCGGCCACCGGCGCCTACGCCGGCCGCGCGGACTCCCTCGACAAGTTGCCGATCCTGGTCGCGTACAACATCCCCAACCGGGACATCTGCGCCGGCCACTCCGGCGGCGGCGCCGGGAGCCGAGCCGCGTACGACGCCTGGATCACTGCCTTCGCCAGTGGCATCGGCAACCGCCCGGCCGTCGTCGTCCTCGAACCCGACGCGCTCGGCCACGAGAGCTGCATGACGGCCGCCCAGATCGCCGAGCGCAACGCCATGCTGAAGAACGCCATCGCCCAGTTCAACGCCAAGGCACCCAACACCTGGGTCTACCTCGACGCCGGCAACCCCGGCTGGATCGGCGCCTCGACCATGGCGCAGCAGCTCGCCGCCGCCGGCGTCAGCGGGGCACGCGGCTTCGTGCTGAACGTCTCCAACTACTTCACCACCGACCAGAACACCTCCTACGGCAACGCGGTCAACTCCGCCCTGGGGTCCTACGGCTACACCAAGCCGTTCGTCGTCGACACCAGCCGCAACGGCAACGGTTCCAACGGCCAGTGGTGCAACCCCGCCGGCCGCCGGATCGGCACGCCCAGCCAGCGCGGCGGCGGCGCCGAGATGCTGCTGTGGATCAAGGTCCCCGGCGAGTCCGACGGCAACTGCGGCGTCGGCGCCGGCTCCTCGGCCGGACAGTTCCTGCCGGAGGTCGCCTACAAGATGATCTACGGCTATTGAGCCGATCCCCCTTCCCTCACCCCTCGCCGAAGGCCAACCCCCAGCCGAAGGAACCCCGTGCGCATCCCCCTGCACCGATTAGCCCTGACAGCGAGCACACTCACGCTGCTCCTGGGCGCCCTCGCCCCGACATCTGCCGAGGCGGGCTCCGCGCCGGTCTCCCACACGCTTCCGGCGAACACCCGCTTCTACGTCGACCCCGACGGCGACGCAGCCCACCAGGCCGTCACCGACCTCCTCCACCGGGACTTCGAGGGCGCCAAGTCCATGGCGAAGCTGGCCAGTTGGCCGGAAGCCGCCTGGTTCACCGACGGCACCCCGGAGCAGGTCGAGCCCCGGGTGCGCGACCTGGTGCGCCGAGCCGAGCGAACCCGGACGGTTCCCGTCCTGGTGGCCTACAACATCCCGCTGCGCGACTGCTCCCAGTACTCCTCCGGCGGTGCGCAGTCGGACGCCGAGTACCAGGCCTGGATCAGCGCCTTCGCCCGCGGGCTCGGCCGGAGCAAGGCCGTCGTCATCCTCGAACCGGACGGGCTGGCCAACCTCCCCTCCGACTGCGGTCCCGACAGCGACCCCACCGGCGCGATCACCACAGGACGCTTCGCCGACCTCAACCATGCGATAGACGCCCTGGAACGGCAGCCGAACAGCGTCGTCTACCTGGACGCCGGCAACAGCCATTGGCGCAGCGTCGGCGACATCGCACAACGCCTCCTCCAGGCCGGGGTCACCCGTACCCAGGGCTTCTCGCTGAACGTCTCCAACTATCTGGCCACCGACCTGTCCACCCACTACGGCACCTGGGTCTCCCAGTGTCTGTGGTTCGCCACCAAGGGCCCGGACTGGGCCAGGGGGCACACCGACTGGTGCGCGAGCCAGTACTACTCCCCCGCGGCGCCGAACGACGGACAGCCGGGAAACTCCGTGAACGTGGACGATCCGTCCACGTGGCACTGGACCGACCGCTGGTTCCAGCAGAACGTCGGCACCCCGCCCGCGCAGGAGCTCACCCACCTGGCCGTCGACACGAGCCGCAACGGCCAGGGCGCCTGGACCCCGCCCGCGGGCAAGTACGGCGGCGACCCGCAGACCTGGTGCAACGCCCCGGGTCGCGGCGTCGGCGACCGGCCGACCGCGAACACCGGCGTCCCGCTCGTCGACGCCTACCTGTGGATCAAGACCGTCGGCCAGTCAGACGGCCAGTGCAACCGCGGCATCCCGGGCGGCACCATCGACCCGGAGTACGGCATCGTCGATCCCGCGGCCGGCGCGTGGTGGCCGGAGCAGGCCAAGTCCCTCGTCCGGAACGCAAAGCCCGCACTGGGGTTCAACACGGTCGTGCGCTGACCGTTGAGTGGTCCCTCATCGAAATACTTTCGATGAGGGACCACTCAATGAAAAGGGCTACCAAGCGCCCACGCGAGACAGATTCTCGAAATGATTTCGAAACTCTTGACTTGTTTCGGCGGGGTTTCCAGACTGATGGTCGAGGCGGTGTGGCCCGTCCGTGTCCGGTTCCGGGCACCGTCCTCGGATCATTGCGCGCTCATGAGCGTCCCTTTCCCATGGACGCGAGCGTCGTTCACGCGGATTCACAATGCCGCGATTCAACCCTTCCGCGATTTCTTTCTGGAGGCTCATTCATGGGCTCACAAGCCATTCCCCCATCCACCGTCCGCCGGAAAATAGGCGGCCTGTGTGCGGCCCTGGTCGTCGGCGTCCTCGGTACGGCCACCGCGCTGGTGGCGCCGTCGGCCTCACACGCCGCCGAGAGCACGCTCGGCGGCGCCGCGGCGCAGAGCGGCCGGTACTTCGGAACCGCCATCGCCTCCGGCAGGCTGGGCGACTCGGCGTACACGACGATCGCCGGCCGCGAGTTCAACTCGGTGACGCCCGAGAACGAGATGAAGATCGACGCCACCGAACCCCAGCAGGGCCAGTTCGACTTCGCCGCCGGTGACCGCGTCTACAACTGGGCAGTGCAGAACGGCAAGCAGGTACGCGGCCATACCCTGGCCTGGCACTCCCAGCAGCCCGGCTGGATGCAGAACCTCAGCGGCAGCACGCTGCGCCAGGCGATGACCAGCCACATCAACGGCGTGATGGCCCATTACAAGGGCAAGATCCGCCAGTGGGACGTCGTGAACGAGGCCTTCGAGGACGGCACTTCGGGAGCCCGGCGCAACTCCAACCTGCAGCGCACCGGCAACGACTGGATCGAGGTCGCCTTCCGCACCGCGCGCGCCGCCGACCCGGCCGCCAAGCTCTGCTACAACGACTACAACGTCGAGAACTGGACCTGGGCCAAGACCCAGGCCATGTACGCCATGGTCCGGGACTTCAAGCAGCGCGGAGTGCCGATCGACTGCGTCGGCTTCCAGTCGCACTTCAACAGCGACAGCCCCTACAACAGCAACTTCCGCACCACCCTGCAGAGTTTCGCGGCCCTCGGCGTCGACGTGGCCGTCACCGAGCTCGACATCCAGGGTGCCTCGGGCACGACCTACGCCAACGTGACCAACGACTGCCTGGCCGTCCCGCGCTGCCTGGGCATCACCGTCTGGGGCGTGCGCGACACCGACTCCTGGCGGTCGGAGCAGTCGCCGCTGCTGTTCGACGGCAACGGCAACAAGAAGGCGGCCTACGCCTCCGTGCTCAACGCACTCAACGCCGGTTCCTCCACCCCCACTCCGACCCCCACGCCCGGGTCCGGGCAGGTCAAGGGCGTCGGTTCAGGACGCTGCCTGGACGTGCCCGGTGCCGGCACCACCGACGGCACCCAGGTCAACCTGTGGGACTGCAACAACCGCACCAACCAGCAGTGGTCGTACACCGCCGCAGGCGAGCTCAGGGTCTACGGCGACAAGTGCCTGGACGCCGCCGGCACCGGCAACGGCACCAAGGTCCAGATCTACGGCTGCTGGGGTGGCGACAACCAGAAGTGGCGCCTCAACTCCGACGGATCCATCGTCGGAGTCCAGTCCGGCCTCTGCCTGGACGCGGCCGGAACCGGCACCGCCAACGGCACCCTGATCCAGCTCTACTCCTGCTCGGGCGGCAGCAACCAGCGCTGGACACGTACCTGACGACCTGCCATGGAGTGGAGCCAGGACGATCCTGGCTCCACTCCGTCGTCCATCGCCGGGTGGGCGGGACGTGACGGTCATTCAGGAGCAGAGTGCTCCGCCCAGCGTGTAGCGCGCCGGCATCGCGTTGGTACCCGAGTACGTCGCCTGGAAGCCGAAGCTCACGCTGCCGCCGGGTGCCAGGGTTCCGTTCCATCCGGTGTCCCGGGCGGTGACCGTGCTGCCCGACTGGCTCACCGTGGCGTTCCAGGCGTTGGTGATCCGCTGGTCACCCGCGAAGCTCCAGCCGAGGGTCCAGCCGGAGACCGTTGAGGTTCCGGTGTTCTTCACGGTCACCGTCGCCGTGAAGCCGTTGCCCCAGGCGTTGTCGATCCGGTACGCCACCGCGCAGGAGGCCGCCGAAGCGTCGTCGTCCGCCTCCGTCGCCGTGAACGTCGCCGACTGCACGCCAGGACCACCGGCCGTGAGCGTCGCGCTGCCCGACGCCGCGTCGGGGTCCTGCGCGGCGAGGACCGAAACCTGCTGCGCCGTCGCCCAGTTGGCCGGGGTGAACACCAGGGTCGCGGTTGCGGACAGGTCCTCGTCGCCGGAGGTCCGGGCCACCGTCACCGTCACGTTCTGCGCGGGCGCTGCCGAGAGCCGTACACCCACCGGCGCCGAGCCGCCCTCCGGGACCGTCACGGCCGCCGGTACGACCTGGACCACGGGCGCCGCCGGGGCGCTGCGCCGCTCAGCCGCGAAGGCCGCCAGCCAGGCCAGCGAGGCGTTCCAGTTGATGGCCACCTCGTTGGTGGAGTACGAGCCGATGTCGTCCACGTAGCAGGCCGCCGGTGCGCAGCCCGCGAGCTTCTCCTTGGCCACCGGGTCCTCCAGGCCGGCGTTCGGCCCGCCCGCGAAGGAACCGGCCGGCGGGTGCGGCAGCGAGGCGTCGTTCTGGTGCGCCCAGAACCGGTGGTGCTGGTTCTCGGAAGTGCGGTCGCCGTAGCCGGTGACGTAGGAGAGGTCCAGTGCGTTGCGGCCGAGCAGATAGTCCAGGGACTCCAAGGCTCCGGCCCGATAGCGCTGTTGCCCGGTGATCTCGTAGGCGACGGCCAGCACCATCGCGTTGTTGGTGACGGAGCTGTTGGAACCCCACACGTACCCGGTGGCGGCGAG
This sequence comes from Streptomyces sp. NBC_01298, assembly GCF_035978755.1. Classification (NCBI taxonomy): domain Bacteria; kingdom Bacillati; phylum Actinomycetota; class Actinomycetes; order Kitasatosporales; family Streptomycetaceae; genus Streptomyces; species Streptomyces sp. NBC_01298. The sequence goes on along the minus strand of NZ_CP108414.1, from coordinate 8,932,854 downwards.
GGGCACGGCGTAGCCCTGGCCGGCCATGGTGGACAGGTGGCCGTCGGCGGCCGTGGTCAGCAGGCCGCGCAGCCGGGACACGTCGTCGGCGGGCAGGGCCACGCCGGGGACGGTGGCGAGGGTGATGCGGCCGGGCGTCGCGGTGCCGCCCCACCAGAACGCGTCCACGGCCTTGGTATGGTGCGGGGAGGAAGTGACGGCATCCCCGTACTGGGACTCGCCCGTGGTGGCCAGGAGTTCCGCCGCCGCCCAGTAGAACTCGTCGGAGACGTCGGCGTCCTCGTACGCACCGCCGCCGGTGTTGTCGCTCGCCAGGGCGAGCACGCTCGGGTTCGCTTTGGCAGCCGTCCAGGCACGGCGGGCCGCGTCCAGGCAGCGCGCGGCGAACGCGGCGTCGTACGGCGCGTACACCCGTGCACACTGCGCGGCCGAGGCGGCCAGGTTCAGCGTCGCGGCGGTCGACGGCTTGTGCACCTCACGCTGTTCGGAATCGAGTTCGGGCCGGGTCGGCAGAGCCGTCCACTTGGCGTCGTGCATCTTGTGGAAGGCCATCCCGGCCATCGGCTTCCCCGCCGGGACCTGCATCCGCAGCAGGAACTCCAGCTCCCAGCGGGCCTCGTCCAGCACGTCCGGCGTCCCGTTGCCACGCTCCGGCACCCGCAGCGTCGCGTCGCCGAGCGCCGCGTCGCCGCCCGAACGGCGGGCCCGTTCGAAGGAGTTGACCATCTCCCAGACGGAGATGCCGCCGTTGACCACGTACTTGCCCTGGTCGCCCGCGTCGTACCAGCCGCCGCGCACGTCTACTTGGTAGTCGCACACCCCGGCCTGGCAGGGGACGCTGGTGTCGCCCTTGTTCGGGGCGACGCCCAGGTGCCCGGCGGGGCGGGCATAGGCGCTGCCGCCCGCCAGGGCGGCGTCGATCGCGATACCGCTGCGCTGCTGGTAGAAGAACGACATGCTGTCGGCGCGCAGTCCGTCGTACAGCGAGGCGGATATGTCGAAGGGGTGGCTGCTCTGGCCGCCGACGACCAGGGTGTAACCGGCGCCGGCGCCGGTGTACGCGCCGAAGTCCACCATATGGGTGGACTGGCCGGACGCCTGGTCGGCACCGCGCGCCGTGGTGACGCCCGTGGCGGCCACGGCGCCGGAGGCGTCGCGCAGTTGCCAGGCGAGCGGGGCTGTCGCGGAGCTGGCCACGGTGGCCCGCTTGGGGCCGTCGGGCAGGTAGCCGAGCTGGTTGACCCGTACAGGCGTGTCGGCAGCGGCCGCCACGGTGGCGGCAGCCGCGACAGGAACGGTCAGGGCGGTCGTGGACAGGCCGCCGACGGCCAGCGCGAGGCCGGCGAGTGCAGCGGCCGCGCGACGTGGCACGCCGCGGGTCGAGGGGACAGGAGGCACGGTGAAGCCTTCCTCGGGGGGGTGGGGGCTCAGAGTGGGAGCGCTCCCAATCAAGCCAGGCGCCCGACGGAAACGTCAAGGCGCCTGCCTGAAAAGGCAGTTGAGGGACCTTTGCCCGGGAGTAGGCCGTGTTTCAGGCACCCGGGGCGTGAGGGACGTTGCCGTAGTAGGCGTCCGGTCCGTGCTTACGGGTGAAGTGCCGCTCCAGCAGATGCTTCGGCGGTTCGGAGGCTTCCCCGAGGCGGGACCCCAGCGCCAGCGTGTGCAGCGCCATCTCCGCCACGGCCTCGCAGACGATGGCGTTCTCCAGCGCCGCCTTCGCGGTGGCACCCCAGGTGAAGGGTCCGTGTCGTGAAACGAGTGCTCCGGGGACCTCGTCGGCCAGCCGGGGGTCCCCGTCGAGCCGGGCGACGATCACCTGTCCGGTGTTGTACTCGTAGTCCCGCGCGCACTGCTCGGCGGTGAGGTCCTCCGTCACGGGAACGGGCCCGTTGAAGGTGTCGGCGTGGGTCGTGCCGAGGACGGGGATCGGGCGGCGCGCCTGAGCGAAGGCGACGGCGTGCGTCGAGTGCGTGTGGGTGACGCCGCCGATGGAGGGGAAGGCCCGGTAGAGGCACCGATGGGTTTCGGTGTCGGTGGACGGCCTGAGGCGTCCCCCGACGACCCGCCCGTCCTCCAGCGCCACCACCACGAGGTCCTCCTCGGTGAGGTCGGCGTAGGAGACGCCGGACGGCTTGATGACGAAGACGCCCGCGTCTCGGTCCACTCCGCTGACGTTTCCCCAGGTGAGGGTGGCCAGACCGGCCTCCGGGATGCGCAGGTTGGCTGCGAGGACCTCACGACGGAGGTCCCCCAGGAAGGTCTCGCTCACTACGCTCTCACCATCTCTCCGGCATGCGCGGCGGGTTTCTCCGGGACCGCCGCCCGGCGGGCCCCCGCGGTCGCGCACGAGTGGACTGGACTGATCGGGGCCGCAGCACATCGCGGCTGGCCCACCTCGGCCGCCCCGATCAGATTGTGAGCGCTAACAAGCAGCAATCTCAAGAGGTACGAGGAGATTTCTGCCCCCAGCACACGATCTACGCTGCATAATGTGAACGCAAACATCTATCCGGGGTCGACAATCCTCCGGCCGGTCCGAGATGTGTGCGGGCCGCGGCTGGTTCGGTACCTTGAGGGAAGGCCGCTCGATGAGGAAAGGAAGAGAGTTGACCCAGCTCCCAGACGTCTCGCGAGCGCCCACGATGACGGACGTCGCGCGCGTCGCCGGCGTGTCCCATCAGACCGTTTCGCGGGTGCTCAGCGACCACCCGAACGTCAGCGCCAAGACCCGGGCCGCGGTGACTCAGGTCATCGAGCAGCTGGGGTACCGCCGCAATTCGGCGGCCCGGGCTCTGGCCACCCGCCGGACCCACACGCTGGGCGTCATCGCGGTGAACACCACTCTGCACGGGCCCGCCAGCACCGTGGCGGGAGTGCAGGAGGCGGCTCGGGACCGCGGCTACCTGACGTCCGCCGTCACGCTGCGCACCGCCACGCAGACGGCCCTCGCCGAGGCCATGCAGCACCTCGCCGGATGGGGCGTGGAGGGCATCGTCGCCGTCACCCCGCAACGCGCCGCGGTGCGCGCCCTCGCGGCATTGGAGGCACCGTGTCCCGTGGTCACCGTGGAAGGCGGCCACACCCTCGACCTGCCGGGGGTGTCGCTGGACCAGAACCTCGGCGCCCGCATGATCACGGAGCACCTTCTCGCATCGGGCCACGCCACGGTGTGGCACGTGGCGGGCCCCCCCGACTGGCTCGAGAGCGAGGCCCGCACACAGGGGTGGCAGGACGCGCTGCGCGATGCCGGCGCCGAGGTGCCGCCCGTACTGCGAGGTGACTGGAGCCCACTGTCGGGATACCAGGCCGGCCAGCAGCTGGCGGGGCGGGTCCTGGCATCACGAGGGCAGGGAGCCGGCCTCACCGCGGTGTTCGTCGCCAACGACCAGATGGCCCTCGGTGTCCTACGGGCCCTGCGGGAAGCGGGCCTGCGGACGCCCGAGGACGTGGCGGTCGCCGGCTTCGACGACATCCCCGAGGCGGAGTTCTTCCCGCCCCCGCTGACGACGATCCGCCAGGACTTCGCCTCGCTCGGCCGCGACAGCATCGGGCTGCTCCTGGACCACATCGAGGGCAGGACCGACGAGTCGACCCACCTGGTGGTGGCGCCCGAGCTCATCGTGCGCGCCAGCACGGCCCGCAGGATCGCTCCCCCCGGCGAATGACCCCCACGTGCCCGGCCGTTGGCCCCTCTCGCAGGAGGCCGGGCCCCGGGCGCGTCTTCGTACGCGGAAACCGGGCGCAGGCACCAAAGCCGCTGTCCGGTGCCCCCCGGCACCGGACAGCGGCTACGGCCGCCGCCGCCCCTCTCAGGCAGCGACCGTGGTGAAACTGTGGATCGTGGTCGACCGGTACAGCTCGCCCGGGCGCAGGACGACCGTCGGGTAGTCGGGGCGGTTCGGGGAGTCCGGGAAGTGCTGGGTCTCCAGCGCGACCCCCGCGTAGGCGTGGTACGGCCGGCCTGCCTTGCCCGTGATGTCACCGGTCAGGCCTTGCGCGGTGTAGACCTGGATGCCCGGCTCCGTGGTGCGCACCTCCATGCGGCGGCCGGATGCGGGGGCGTACAGCACGGCGGCCTTACGAGGACTGTCCCGCCGGGCGTCGTCGAGGACCCAGTTGTGATCGAAGCCTCCGCCGGCGAGGGCCAGTTGCGCCTCCGTATGGGTCAGGGCGTCGGAGAGACGCCGGTGCCGGCGGAGGTCGAACGGGGTGTCGCTGACCGGGCGGTGGGAGCCTTCGGGGATCAACTCGGCGTCGACGGGGGTGTAGAGGGGGGCCGCGACCTGGAGGTGGTGGGCCAGGACGTTGCCCCGCCCCTCCCCTTCGAGGTTCCAGTAGGCGTGGTTGGTGAGGTTGACGATCGTCGGCGCGTCGGCGACCGCCTGGTACGACATCGCCAGGTTGTCGCCGCGGTCCAGCGTGTAGGTGAGGCGCACGTTCAGGGCACCGGGGAATCCCTGGTCGCCGTCGGGGCTGTGCAGAAACAGCCGGACACCGGTGCGGTGCGCCGAGTGGAAGGGTTCGCACCGCCACAGGCGCTGGTCGAACCCGTCGGGACCACCGTGCAAGGTGTGCCCGGTCTCCTGGGTGGCGAGCTGGTGGGTGACGCCGTCGACCACGAGCCCGCCGCGTGCGATGCGGTTGGCGTAACGGCCCACCGTCGCACCGAAGTAGCGTGCGGAGCCCTCGCGGGCGGCGGGGTCGCGGGGCGCGAGCACCACGTCGGCGGTGTGGCCCCAGCGGTCCGGCAGGATCAGTGAACGGAGCCGGGCGCCGCGCGTGTGGACCTCGGCACGGGCCCTGCCGGGGAAGCCGAACCGCCACCTCTCCCCCGTTCCCCCATCGTCCAGGCGCAGGGGGCGGGCCGTCCGCGGACAGGCGGCCGTCTGCCTGGGCTCGGCGGCCTGATCGACAGATTCGTATGCGTGTTCCATGACGGCATTCCCTGGAAAGTCGGTCCACCGGATGTGCGCCGGGACCAAGCTCTGATCACGGCACGCGAACGCGGTGGCACGGGCGGGTGGGCTGCGGAGCCGGAGCCGGAGTCAGTCGGTGGCGGGGCGGCGACCGCTCATCAGGCGTTGCAGCACGATGAACACGAGCAGCAGGGCGCCGATGACGATCCGGGTCCACCAGGAGCTGAGCGTGCCCTGGAAGTTGATGACCGTCTGGATCATGCCGAGGACGAGCACGCCGAGGGCGGTGCCCAGGACGAAGCCGGAGCCTCCGGTCAGCAGCGTGCCGCCGATCACGGCGGCGGCGATCGCGTCGAGTTCCATGCCCATGGCGTGGAGGGCGTAGCCGGAGAGCATGTAGAAGGTCAGCAGCAGGCCGCCGAGTGCGGAGCACAGGCCGCTGACGGCGTATGCGGCGATCTTGGTGAAGCCCGTCGGAAGACCCATCAGCCGAGCGGAGGACTCGTTGCCGCCCAGCGCGTACACGTTGCGGCCGAAGCGCGTGTGGTGCAGGACGACGAAGGCGATCGCCAGCACGGCCAGGGCGATGACCACCGGGATCGAGACGAACAGTCCTCCCGGGCCGTACAGCCGGGTCTGCGCGATTCCCGCCGTGGTGGGGTCGCTGATCGTGATGGATTCGGTGCTGATCGTGTAGCAGAGCCCGCGGGCGAGGAACATGCCGGCCAGGGTGACGATGAACGGCTGTATCTCGAAGGTGTGGATGATCCAGCCCATGAGCGTCCCGCTCGCGGCGCCGACGAGCAGGACCAGGGGGATGACGGTGGCCAGGGGCCAGCCGTGCGACTCGACCAGCCAGGCGGTGAGCATGGTCGACAGGGCCACCATGGAGCCGACGGACAGATCGATGCCGCCGGTGAGGATGACGAAGGTCGCCCCAACCGCGACGACCAGGAGGAATCCGTTGTCGATCAGCAGGTTCAGTACGACCTGCGCGGAGAGGAAGCCCTCGTAGCGCACCGATCCGACGCCGAACATGACGGCCAGCAGGACGGCCGTGACGATCAGTGGGATACGGGTGCGGGTGCGCGGGGACACGGTCGCGAAGGGGCGGGTGAGGTGCGCGGCGGCGCTCGCGATGCCGGTACTCATGCGCGTACCTCCTGCTGCTGCGGGGTGGCGCCCGCCGGGGTGTGGGATCGGGGAGTGGTCGTCCCGCGGCGGCGCAGGACCTTGGCCCGGAAGACCGGGGACTGCACGAGGCAGACGACGATGACGACGAAGGCCTTGAAGACGAGGGTGGTCTCGGGTGGGACACCGAGGGTGTAGACGGTGGTGGACAGGGTCTGGATGATCAGTGCGCCGAGGACGGTGCCGCCGAGGGAGAAGCGTCCTCCGGTCAGTGCGGTGCCGCCGACGACGACGGCGAGGATCGCGTCGAGCTCGATCCACAGGCCTGCGTTGTTGCCGTCGGCGCTGGAGACGTTGGAGCTGATCATCAGCCCGGCGACGGCGGCGCACAGCGCGCTGAAGACGTAGACCAGGGCGAGGAGGCCGCCGGCGCGGATGCCGACCAGGCGGCTGGCGGCGGGGTTGCCGCCGACGGACTCGATGAGCATGCCGAGTGCGCTGCGGCGGGTGACGAGGGCGGTGAGCGCGACGAGGGCGGCCGCCAGGAGGACGGCGAACGGGAAGGTCAGCCAGTAGCCCCCGCCGATCATTTTGTAGGGGGCGCTGGTCACGGTGACGATCTGGCCGTCCGTGATCAGCTGGGCGACGCCGCGGCCCGCGACCATGAGGATCAAGGTGGCCACGATGGGCTGTACCCCCAGCCCGGACACCAGGAAGCCGTTGGCCAGGCCCAGCACGAGGGCGACGCCGAGCGCGAGGGCGACGGCCGTGAGCAGAGTGGCGACGCTGCCGGGATGCGCGGCGGTGGAGATGTGCCCGCAGGCGAGGGCGCCGGCGATGGCGACGGTGGAACCCACCGAGAGGTCGATCCCGCGGGTGGCGATGACCAGGGTCATGCCGAGCGCCACCAGGATGAGTGGCGCACCGAACTGGAGGATGTCGATGAGGCTGCCGTAGAGATGGCCGTCGCGTACGCGGACGGAGAAGAAGTCGTGGTGGAACGCGAGGTTGCCGAGGAGCAGGGCGAGCAGGATGAGCGCGGGCCACAGCAGGCGGTGGCTGGCCAGCCGTCTCCCGATCGCGGCGGCCGCCTCGGACTTGGCGGGCTGGGTGGTCATGAGTCCGATCCGGTGGCGATGGTGGTGAGGAGGCGTTCGGGCGTGACGGTGTCGTCGTTCGCGAGGGTGGCCACCATGCGGTGGTCCCGGAGCACGGCGATGCGGTGGCTCAGGCGCAGGACCTCTTCGAGTTCCGCCGAGATGAACAGCACGGCGGTGCCTTCGCCCGCCAGGCGGGCCACGAGTTTCTGGATCTCCGCCTTGGCTCCGATGTCGATGCCCCGGGTGGGTTCGTCGAGGATCAGGAGCCGGGGTGCGGTCAGCAGCCAGCGCGCGAGGAGGACCTTCTGCTGGTTGCCTCCGCTGAGGTGGCGCACCTGCGCTTCGGGGTCGGCGGGGCGGATGTCCAGGGCTTCGATCCAGTGCCGTGCCAGTTCGTCCTGTTTCGCGCGGGCCAGCGGCCTGGTCCAGCCGCGGGCGGCCTGCAACGCGAGGATGATGTTCTCGCGGACCGTGAGCTCGCCCACCAGTCCCTCGGACTTGCGGTTCTCGGAGCAGAACGCGATGCCCCGGGCGATGGCGTGGCGGGGGCTGCGCAGGACCACCTTCTCGCCCTCGATGCTCACTTCTCCGGCGTCCGCGCTGTCCGCGCCGAACAGGAGGCGCGCCGCCTCGGTGCGGCCCGAGCCCAGGAGGCCGGCCAGTCCGATGACCTCGCCGGCATGGATGTCGAGGTCGTACGGTTCGATCGAGCCCGTACGGGTCAGCTGGCGGGCCCGGAGGAACGGCTCGCCGGTCGCCCGTTCGGCCGCTTCCTCGTGGGCGCGGCCGGACAGCTGGTCGAGGGTGGCCAGTTCTCCGCCGATCATGCGCTGCACCAGCGTCACCGGGGTGAGTTCCCCGATCGGGTACTCGCCTTCCAGCCTGCCGTTGCGCAGGATGGTGACGCGGTCGCAGAGGTCGAACACCTGGTCGAGGAAGTGCGTGACGAACAGGATGGCCACACCGCGGTCCCGCAGGCGCCGTACCAGGGTGAAGAGCTGGGCGACCTCCTCGCGATCCAGGCTGGAGGTGGGTTCGTCCAGCACGAGCACCTTCGCCGAGACGTCCACCGCCCGGACTATGGCGACCAGTTGCTGCACCGCCAGGGAGTGCGAATCGAGCAGACTGGTGACGTCCAGGTCGAGGTCGAGTTCCGTCAGCAGCTCTGCCGCCCGCTGCCGCGTGGCCGACCAGTGGATGAGGCCGAACCGGCGCGGTTCGCGCCCGATGAGGATGTTCTCGGCCACCGAGATGTTCGGGCAGAGGTTGACCTCCTGGTAAACGGTGCTGATTCCGGCCTGTTGCGCCTGGAGGGGGTCCGTGAACGCGTGGGGCCGGCCGTCCACGAGGATGGCGCCGCCGTCGGCGGGGTGGACACCGGTGAGCACCTTGATCAAGGTGGACTTCCCGGCGCCGTTCTCACCCATCAGGGCGTGCACCTCACCGGGGAAGAGCCGCAGGGCGACTCCGTCGAGGGCGAGCACGCCCGGGAACCGCTTGCGGATGTCGTGGGCTTCCAGGACCGGCCGCGGGCCGCCGGCGCCCGTGGCCGGTGGGGTGGACGGATGCGTCATCCGCCCTCCTCTCATGTGTGGGGTGGTGGAGCGGGCTCCGGAGGGTGAAGGAGGCACCGGAGCCGGGCCTCCTCCGGCACCGGAACCTGTCGCGTCAGTAGTTCCGGGACGGCAGGGCGGCCGCGGCCTTGTCCTGCGGGAAGACGCCCTCCTGGGTCTCGACCCGGGTCGGCACGCTCTCCCCCGCCACGACCTTCTTGGCCAGCTCCATCAGCTGGTCGCCGAGCATCGGGTTGCACTCCACCACGACGTTGATCTTGCCCTCGGTCATGGCGACGAAGGCGTCCTTGATCCCGTCCACCGAGATCACCTTGATGTCCGTACCGGGCTTCTTGCCGGACTCCTCGATGGCCTGGATGGCGCCGAGGGCCATGTCGTCGTTGTGGGCGTAGAGGACATCGATGTCCTTCTGGGACTTCAGGAACGCCTGCATGACCTCCTTGCCCTTGGCGCGGGTGAAGTCGCCCGTCTGCGAGGCGACGATCTTGAACTTGCCGTCGGCCCGGATGGCATCGGCGAAGCCGGCCTTGCGGTCGTTGGCGGGTGCCGAGCCCGTGGTGCCCTGGAGCTCGACGATGTTGACCGGGCCCTGTTCGTTCGCGTACGCGCCGGTCAGCCACTCGCCCGCGGACTTGCCCTCCTTGACGAAGTCCGAGCCCAGGAAGGTCTTGTAGAGGGAGGTGTCCTTGGTGTCCACGGCCCGGTCGGTGAGGATGACCGGGATGCCCGCGTCCTTGGCCTCCTTGAGCACCGTGTCCCAGCCGGACTCCACGACCGGCGAAAAGGCGATCACATCGACCTTCTGCTGGATGAAGGTGCGGATCGCCTTGATCTGGTTCTCCTGCTTCTGCTGCGCGTCGGAGAACTTGAGTTCGATCCCGGCCTTCTTCGCCGCCTCCTGGACGGACTTGGTGTTGGCGGTACGCCAACCGCTCTCGGCGCCGACCTGGGCGAAGCCCATGGTGATCGTGCCGCCGGAGCCCGACTTGGCCCCGGAGGCCGGGGCGGAGGCGGGGCCCTCGGTCGAGCAGGCGGTCAGCGCCGAGGAGGCGAGAAGGACGACGGTGAGGACGAGGGCTGCTCTGCGAGCCATGACGGGTGTCCTTTCGGGGGGGGGCTACGGATGAGGCTCCGCACGGCCGGTGCCGGGCTGCGCCCGTGTGGTCATGGGCGTGACGGGGCCGGGGCCGGAGCCGGGGAAGGGGCGGGGCGGCGCGGTGCGGTGCGGTGCGACAGGAGCGGGATGCCCTTGAGGGGGCGCCGTCGCATTGTGAGCGCTAACAAGCCGGGTTCTCAACCCCTTTGCGCGCGTTACCTGTCCGTTACCGCGCCATGCGCGACAACAACGCGGACTCCACCCGTTCGCGCGACCATCGACCCCGCCTACCCGAATCGGAGACCTCAACCGCCGCGATTCAAAGGCATTCCGAGCCGCGGCCCCGTATACGAAGGCCGCCGCACCACGGGGGTCTCCCACATGATCCACGCAGACCCCTTGCCTATCGACATTGTTAGCGCTCACACTGCAAGCTCATCGGATCCTCCGCCGACCACCGCCAGGATGGTCGGGACGGCATCTCCGGCTGCCGGGCCGCGCCGCGTGCCACCCACGGCTCCTTCGAAAGGCACTCTGTTGACGTCACCCCATCTCCTCGCGCCCGCCCCTCCGTCCGAGGAATCGGAGCAGTACACGGTCGGTGTCGACTTCGGCACCCTGTCGGGCCGCGCCGTGGTGGTGCGGGTACGCGACGGTCAGGAGCTGGCCGCGGCGGTCCAGCCCTACCGGCACGGCGTCATCGACCGGTACCTGCCGCAAGGCGGTGCGCCGCTGCCTCCGGACTGGGCCCTGCAACACCCCCAGGACTGGCGGGACGTACTGCGCCACGCCGTCCCCGAGGCCCTGGCGGCGGCCGGGATCGATCCCGCCGCGGTGATCGGCATCGCCACCGACTTCACCGCCTGCACCGTCCTGCCCACGCTGGCCGACGGGACTCCCCTCGCCGAGACCGAGCTCGCCGGACGGCCCCACGCGTGGCCCAAGCTGTGGAAGCACCACGCCGCCCAGTCCCATGCCGACCGCATCAACGAACTCGCCCACGCCCGCGGGGAGAAGTGGATCGCCCGCTACGGCGGCCGGATCTCCGCCGAGTGGCAGTTCGCGAAGGCGCTGCAGGTCCTGGAAGAAGACCCGCTCGTCTACGAAAGCTGCGCGCGGTGGATCGAGGCCGCCGACTGGATCGTGTGGCAGCTCACCGGAACCGAGTCCCGCAACGCCTGCACCGCCGGATACAAGGGCATCCACCAGGACGGCGCGTACCCGAGCGAGGAGTACCTCGCCGCGCTGAACCCCCGGTTCGCCGACTTCGCACGCACCCGCCTCGAATTCCCCCTCTCCGCTCTGGGCTCACGCGTGGGCTCGCTCAGTACGCAGGCGGCGGCGTGGACGGGGCTGCGGCCCGGCATCGCCGTGGCCGCGGGCAACGTCGACGCCCATGTCACCGCGGCGGCGGCCCAGGCCGTCGAGGACGGACAACTGCTCGCCATCATGGGGACCTCCACCTGCCACGTCGTGAACGCCCCCGTCCTCGCCGACGTCCCCGGCATCTGCGGTGTCGTGGCCGGCGGGATCGTCGAGGGGACCTACGGCTACGAGGCCGGCCAGAGCGCGGTCGGCGACATCTTCGCCTGGGTGCTGGACCAAGGCGTCCCGTCGGACTACCTCGCCGAGGCCGCCGACCGCGGCGAGGACCTGCACACCCTGCTGACCCGGAAGGCCGCCCACCAGCCGGTCGGCGGACACGGACTGGTCGCCCTCGACTGGCTGAACGGCAACCGTTCGGTCCTCGTCGACCACCACCTCTCCGGAGTCATCGTGGGCCTCACCCTCGCGACCCGCCCCGAGGACGTCTACCGCGCACTGCTCGAAGCCACCGCGTTCGGCACCCGCGTCATAGTGGAGGCCCTGGAAGCAGGCGGCGTACCGGTCTACGAGTTCATCGTCGCCGGCGGACTGGCCAAGAACGAACTGCTGATGCAGATCTACTCCGACGTGCTGCGCCGCCCCGTCTCCCTGGCCGCGTCCGACCAGGGCCCCGCCCTCGGGTCGGCCATCCACGCCGCCGTAGCCGCCGGCGCGCACGGCGACGTACGGACGGCCACCGCCGCCATGGGCCGCCGACTGCCCGCCGTCTACCTGCCCGACGCCACCCGGGCCGAGGCGTACGACGCCCTCTTCGCCGAATACCGGCTCCTGCACGACCACTTCGCCACGGGTGGCCTGCTGCACCGCCTCAGGCACATCCGCGACACGACCCACACCGCGGGCTGACTCCCGCCCCGTTGTCCGTTCCCGCGTTCCCACCCGCCCGCCGCCCTCACCACCGTTGCGGGACGTCACCTTCAGGAGTCCATGTGCCCAGCCAAGCATCGCCCGCCCAGGAGATCTGGTTCCTCACCGGCAGCCAAGGCCTGTACGGGGAGGAGACGCTGAAGCAGGTCGCCGAACAGTCGCGGCAGATCGCCACCGTGCTGGCCGACGCCTCCGGCCTTCCGGCGCGCGTGGTGTGGAAGCCGGTACTGACCGACGCCGACGCCATCCGCCGGGTGTGCCTCGACGCGAACGCCGACGACCGGTGCATCGGGCTGATCGCCTGGATGCACACCTTCTCTCCGGCCAAGATGTGGATCGCCGGACTGGACGCGCTGCGCAAGCCGTTGCTGCACCTCCACACCCAGTCGAACGTGGCCCTGCCCTGGGACACCATCGACATGGACTTCATGAACCTCAACCAAGCCGCCCACGGAGACCGCGAGTTCGGGCACATCCAGACCCGTCTGGGCGTACCCCGCAAAACGGTGGCCGGCCACGTCACCGATCCCGAGACGAGCGCACGCGTCGCGATCTGGGCGCGGGCGGCCGCCGCACGATCCGAACTGGCCACCCTCAAGGTCGCCCGCTTCGGCGACAACATGCGCGACGTGGCCGTCACCGAGGGCGACAAGGTCGAGGCCCAGCTGCGCCTCGGCGTCTCCGTCAACACCTACGGCGTCAACGACCTGGTGAAGGTCGTCGACAGCGCGGACGAGACCGACGTGGCTTCCCTCGTCGAGGAGTACGCCGACCTGTACGACCTGGCGCCGGAACTGCGACCGGGCGGCGAACGGCACGACGCGCTGCGTTACGCGGCCCGCATCGAAGCCGGCCTGCGCACCTTCCTCCGAACGGGCGGCTTCGGGGCCTTCACCACCAACTTCGAGGACCTGGGCGGACTGCGCCAGCTGCCCGGCCTCGCGGTCCAGCGGCTCATGGCCCAGGGGTACGGCTTCGGAGGAGAGGGTGACTGGAAGACCGCCGTCCTGCTGCGCGCCCTCAAGGTGGCTGCCGCCGGCCTCCCGGGCGGCACCTCCTTCATGGAGGACTACACCTACGACCTGACACCCGGCAACGAGCTCATCCTCGGCGCGCACATGCTGGAAGTCTGCCCCACCATCGCCGCCTCCAGGCCCAGCTGCGAGATCCACCCCCTCGGCATCGGCGGGCGGGAGGACCCGGTGCGGCTGGTGTTCGACGCGGCGCCCGGTCCGGCCGTGGTGGTCGGGCTCGCCGACCTCGGCGACCGCTTCCGCCTGATCGCCAATGACATCGACGTGGTCGCACCCCCTCACCCGCTGCCCGCACTGCCCGTCGCCCGCGCGGTCTGGCGGCCCCGCCCCGACCTGCGGACCTCCACCGAATCCTGGCTGACGGCCGGAGGGCCGCACCACACCGTCCTCAGTACCGCCCTGACCTCCGACCACCTCGACGACCTGGCGGAAATGCTCCGCCTGGAGCTCGCCCTCATCGACGAGACCACCACCCCGAAGCAGTTCCGGCGCGATCTCCGCTGGAACCAGGCGTACTACCGGCTGGCACTGGGGCTTTGACCGTCAGGCGTGCCTGGCGAGCGATGCACCACATCTGACACGGTGTCCGGGGCCCGCCCGTGGACATGGAGAAACGGGCGGGCCCCGGACGGGGTGGGCGCGTGTCACGCGATGGTGCAGGCGCTCCCGTTCAGGCTGAAACCGGAGGGCTTGGCGAAGCCGCCACTGAAGGTTCCCTGGAATCCGAAGGACGCCCGGCCGCCGGCGGCGATCTCCGCGTTGTAGCCGACGTTGCCGGCCGTGACGGCTCCCGACGCCGGGGAAACGTTCGCGTTCCAGGCGTTGGTGACCTGCTGCCCTGAGGGCAGGGTGAACGCGAGCTTCCAGTTGCTCACCGGGGAGGAGCCGGTGTTGGTGACGGTGACGTCGGTGGTGAAACCGCCCAGCCAGACGTTCGGCGCGTACGCCACCTCGCAGGCCGTGGAGCCTCCGGGGCCGCCCGGGTCACCGGAGGAGCCCGTGTTGACCGTCGAGGAGAACGAGGTCACGGCGAGGCCGGCGCCGTTCTGCCACGGCTCGAATCCCGCCTGAACGCTCGTCAGGTATCAGCTGTTCTGCGCCAGTCCCCTGGAGACGGCCTGCCGGACGAAGTCCATGACGTCGAAGTTCCAACTGCTGATCGCCGACGGTGCGACGAACGACAGCACGTCGTTGGAGCCGTTGTTGCCCGACCACACCTCCCACTGGCGCCCTGCCACGGTGGCGGACCCGACCGGGGAGCCCACGGGCTGTACCGGGCCGACCTTGTGGAACCACACCATGATCTCGGTCCGGCTCACACCGTCGGTGCGGGGCGTGGGATCGAGCCAGATGTCGTACGCGGCGTCGTACGCGCCGTCGGTGACATAGCCGTACGAGATGCTGGTGGGAGCGCTGGAGACGCTGCCGAGCCGGGCCGGGAGGTTGGTGCCGGGCGAGCAGTTGGTGTAGTGGCAGCCGTTGTACACGGACGGGTAGGACTTCGGGGCGCCGTTCGTGGGAACCGAACCATCGGCCCGGGTGATCCTGAACCCCGAGTCGGTGACGACGATGCACTGGCTGTCGTTGGTGCCCCAACGGTTGTTCTGGACGACGTAGCGGCCCTGGATCGTCGCCGACCCGAACGTCTCACAGATCGTGGTGTCGGCCTGAGCCGCCGATGCGGCGGTGAGGAGCGCGGCCAACGAGACGAACACGGTGAGCAGCGCGCCCAGCAGGCCCAGCGCGCCGCGGGCATGGTGCGGTGAAGGTCGCATGCGGATCCTCTTAGAGAGACGGTGATGGGGGAGAGTGCTCCCACAAGGCGAAGAGACGTGACGGGTGGACGTGTTGAGGCCGGGCAGGTCCTCAGGGGCTGCCCGGCCTCGTCGTACGCGTGGCTGTTCTTCAGGCGGGGCGGGCTGTTATTCGAGCAGCTCCGCGTACGAGCCCATGGCCAGGGCGATGTCCGCCTGGGCCCAGAACCGGTGGTACGTGAAGACGGGCGCGGCGCCGCCCGCGAGGTAGGCCTCGATCTTCGGCCAGGCCGGGTCGTCCTGGTAGAAGGTACGAATCGAGGCGAAGGTGGAGGCGGAGTTCACCGCGTCGCCGTTCGGCATGGTGCCCGTCCACGCGCTGGGCACGTACACCGGGTTGGCGAAGCGGCTGTAGTCGGTCCGCGTCTCCTGGACGGCGACGCCCAGGGAGTCCTGGTGGTGGGCCCACATGCCGTCGAGGAGGGCCTTGGCGACCCGCTTGGCCTCGGCGTTGCCGGACCTCGCGGCGTAGTAGGTGAGGGTCTTGGCGTAGGCGGCGGCCACGCCCACGTCGTCGGTGTAGTCCGCGACGGTGACGTGCAGGCCCGAGTTGGCGCCGGGCGCCGACGCGTTCCAGGTGTCGGGGGCGCCGGACCACTTGAGGGTGGAGGGGATGCGGTAGGTGCCGTCGGGGTTGATCGTCGTCTTCGACAGGGCCCAGCCGACCCACTTGTCGAGCACGGTCTTGGCGGCGGCGTCCCCCGTCTGCTGGTAGAGCTCGGCGACCCGCTCCATGGACCAGGCCTGGAACCCGAACCACTGGTTGGACGCCGGGTCCTGGTAGACGGGCTTCTCGTCGTAGAAGAGCCCGTGGAACGTGGGGGTCCCGGCCGGGGGCTGCGCGTAGCGCCCCTGCCAGCTGTTGGTCGCACCGCCCGCGATGGCGCCCTCGTCGGACTGGAGCCAGCGGTAGAACTCCAGCTGCCGGTCGAGGCTGATCGCCCAGTCCGCCGAGCCGGTCGCCGACTTGGGCTTCAGCGGGGCGTACTCGCTGAGCGCGTAGGCGGCGAGCGGGTTCTGGTAGCCGCCGTGGGCGTGGCTGGAGCCGATCCGCCAGGACCAGGCGGCCGCGGTGTCGGTGGCGCCGCCCCAGGCGTAGTACCAGGACATCAGGTAGTGCGCGCTGTCCTTGCCCGTGCCGGCGGGGCAGACGGTCGGGCCGACACAGTTCCCGGCCTTCTTGAAGTACTTGTCGAACATGGAGTACCGCAGGTAGTCGCCCATCTTCGCCGCCTTGGAGACGGTCCCGGTGACCTGGGTGCCCTTGCCTTGTTCCTTGGCCCAGACGTCCGCCCAGTAGGCGGCCTGGATGGCGCGCGCGTCGGCGTCCGGGGCGTTGGTGAACTTCCACTGCTTGGCGTAGGAGGAGTCCCCGGTGAAGAGGTCGAGGTAGCCGTTCCTGCCGCCGTAGGCGAACTTGTCGCAGGTGGGGTGCGGAACGGTCTCCCAGACCGATTCCTCGGGTCCGCGCTGGAAGGTATTGATGTACGAGGGTCCGGTCGCGGTCGGTCCGGCGGAGCACTTTCCGGGCTCGTTGCCGAAGCCGTAGACGTTGTCGACGTCCTGGAGCCAGTGCATGCCGTAGATGTCGTCCGTGCCGTACGCGCTCTTCAGCTCGCCGGCGATCGGGTCCACGCCGGAGGCGACCCCTCCGTCGAGCTTGGCCGGGTACTGCGAGGGAAGGTCGTGCTCGGGGGCGTAGGTGGCGGGCTTGGAGGCGTTGTAGGAGCCGGTCGTCGGCTGGTCCGCGTGGGTGGGGATCATGAACTTCTCCATGACCTCCCACGCGCCGTTGAACTTGGTCCAGTCCCCGGTGATCTTCCCGTACATCGCCTGCAGCCAGATCAGGTAGCTGTAGGCCTCCGAGGTCGTCTCGTGCCCCTGGTCCGGGGCCTCCACGATCAGCGTCTCGACGGAGTGGTACGGGATGCCCTCGGGCGAGAAGTAGCCGTTGGCCGGGTTGGTGATCTTCCCGTGGAGGTCGAGGAAGCGGGCGTCGTACGTGGAGTCGGCGGCCAACTGGGCCACCGTCACCTCGGTTTTCGCATGGCCGGGGGCGGTCGCGGTGAAGACGGCGGAGCCGCTGCCGGTTGCCCCGGCGGTGACGGTCACCTTCTGGGCGGTGTTCCAGTTCGCCGGGGTGAAGGTGAGCTCGACGGGTGTCGCGGTGAGGTCGGTGTTGCCCGAGGTGCGGGCCACGCCCACCGTGACGTTCGCGGCCGGCTGCTTGGAGAGCTTCAGGTCGAAGGTCGCCGTCTCCCCGCGGCGTACGGAGAGCTGCGCGGGGGTGGCTACGAGGGCGGGGCCGGCGGCGACGGTGATGCCGACGGGAGCCGACTCGGCGGAGGCTCCGAGGCTGTCGTAGGCCTTGGCGTAGAGGGAGTGGGAACCAGCGGCGAGGCTGGTGGCGGCGAAGGTGAAGGGGGCCGTGGCGTCTGTGCCCAGGAGCGTGGTGTCGCTGTAGAACTCGACCTTGCCCACGGTGGCGCCGTCGGCCGCCGCGGCGGTGGCGGCGAGCGGGACGGCGGTGCCCACGGTGTAGACGGCGCCGGGGGCGGGACTGGTCAGCACGGCCACCGGAGGCTGGTGGGCTCCGGTGCACGGGGTGCCGTTGACGGCGAAAGAGGTGGGGGCGGCGTTGGTCCCGCTGTAGGAGAACTGGGCGCCGGTGGTGACGGCCGCGCCCGCGGCGACGGTCTTGTTCCAGTCGGGGGCCACGACGCGGACGCTCTTGCCGGACTGGGTCCAGGTGCCGTTCCAGCCGTTGGTGAGCTGCTGGTTGCCCGTGTGGTCGTAGGCCAGGGTCCACCCGTCGAGCGTGGTGGCGGACCGGTTGGTGAGGGTGAGCTCGGCAGTGAAACCCGAGCCCCAGTCGTTGACCTTGTAATCGACGCTGCACTGCACCGCGGCGGCCGCGGCGGTGGTCGCGCCGACGGCCGTGAGGCCGAGGGGGAGGGAGAGCGAGAGGGCCGTGGCCGACGCGGTCAGCAGCCTGCCGCGTCGGACGCTTCGTCTGGGTGGGGGATGCGCGGACATGCGGATGGTTCTCCTCGCGACTCGGGGAGACGGGGATGGGAAGAACGAGTGCGCACAAGCTCTGAACCAATGGGAGCGCTCCCACTGTGCAGAGGAGGCGAGGTGCCGTCAAGACGCGTGAAGAGTCGAAAGAGTTGCGTGAGGAATTTACTCAACTCCTCTTTTGCTTGGCGGCAGTTGCCGCTACGGTCTGGCCCAAGCGAGTGGGAGCGCTTCCACGGTTGGTGTGCCGTCACAGCGCGACCTTGCTGCGAGGGCTCGCTCATGTGACGGCCCCGCGTCTGTCACTGCTGCTCGGCGGAGCAGCAGTGACCTTGCGCGACGGCGTCACCTGCCGGGCAACGACCAGACGGTCGCGGGCACACAGAACCTGGTGAACGCACCTCACGTGACCGGCGTCCGCAATCCCCACCGGCCCGCGGCATTGCCTACAACGGCCTGAGCCGGCGGCTCACCCATTCACCCACCTGCCCGACGGGCCATCCGGCCATGGCCTGCCCCCTCCACGTCCTCGACACGCCTGCTTGGAAGGCGTGTCGAGGCTCAATCCTCACCCCCGGCCACAGCCCGGTCCCACCCGGCCGCGGGTGAGATCGGCGAGAACGCCTATGGACGGCCGCTCACCGATCGGCGTTCACCGACCGCCGACCGCGCCATGGTGTGGCCGGACGCCCGCGCCCCCTCGTCCCCCCGCTGGACCCGCAACACCTGGAAGCACCCCTCCGGCCCAGCCCGATCACCCCCACCGCATTCGGCACCGGGCTGCGCGACCACCTGCGCGCCCTGAACTGAAAGGCACCCCGAAATGAGCCGCACGATCCCCCGCACCGCCCTGTTCGCGGCCCTCAGCCTCGTCACGGCCGCCGGCGCGACCGCCACCGTGTTCGGCACCTCCGCCGGCGCCGCCACCACGGGCTGCAAGGTCGAGTACCAGATCACCAACCAGTGGAACACCGGCTTCGGCGCCAACGTGATCGTCACCAACACCGGTGACCCGGTCGCCTCCTGGACCCTGGAGTGGTCCTACACGAACGGCCAGCAGATCACCCAGGGCTGGAACGCCACCATCACCCAGTCCGGCGCCGCGGTGACGGCCAAGAGCCTCTCCTACAACGGGAACCTGGCCACGGGCGGTTCGACGTCCTTCGGGTTCAACGGTTCGCACACCGGCACGAACACCGTCCCCACCACCTTCAAGCTCAACGGCGTCACCTGCAACGGCGCCACCGACCCGACCCAACCGCCGACCACTCCCCCGACGACACCGCCCACCACTCCGCCCACGACCCCGCCGCCGACCGGCGGCAAGGCCGACAACCCGTACGCCGGCGCCAAGATGTACGTGAACCCCGAATGGTCCGCCAAGGCAGCCGCCGAGCCCGGCGGCAGCAGAGTGGCGAACCAGCCCACCTCCGTCTGGCTGGACCGCACCGCCGCCATCGCGGGTGTCAACGGCGGGATGGGCCTGCGCGCCCACCTCGACGCGGCGCTCGCCCAGAAGGGCAGCGGCGAGCTCGTCGTCCAGTTCGTGATCTACAACCTGCCCGGACGCGACTGCGCCGCGCTCGCCTCCAACGGCGAGCTGGGGCCGACCGAGATCGACAAGTACAAGACGCAGTACATCGACCCGATCGCCGCCATCCTCGCCGACTCCAAGTACGCGGGGCTGCGGATCGTCACCACCGTCGAGATCGACTCCCTCCCCAACCTGGTCACCAACGTCTCCGGCCGCCCCACCGCCACAGCCAACTGCGACGTGATGAAGACCAACGGCAACTACATCAAGGGAGTCGGCTACGCACTGAACAAGCTCGGCTCCATCGCCAACGTCTACAACTACGTGGACGCCGGCCACCACGGCTGGCTCGGCTGGGACGACAACCTCGGCGCCTCCGCCGAAATGTTCAAGCAGGCAGCCACCGCCGAGGGCTCCACCCTCTCCAACGTGCACGGCTTCATCGTGAACACCGCCAACTACAGCGCCCTGAAGGAGGACCACTTCAAGATCGACGACTCGATCAACGGCACCCCCGTACGCCAATCGAAGTGGGTCGACTGGAACCGCTACACCGACGAATTGTCCTACGCCCAAGGCATGCGGGCCAAACTCGTCACCCTCGGCTTCGACGCCAACATCGGCATGCTGATCGACACCTCCCGCAACGGCTGGGGCGGCACCGCACGACCGACCGGACCCGGCCCGCTTGCCAGCGTGGACACCTACGTCAACGGCGGCCGCTACGACCGCCGCATCCACCTCGGTAACTGGTGCAACCAGTCCGGCGCCGGCCTCGGCGAGCGGCCGCAGGCGGCGCCCGCCGCCGGCATCGACGCATACGTGTGGGTCAAGCCCCCGGGCGAGTCGGACGGGGCGAGCAAGGAGATCCCGAACAACGAAGGCAAGGGCTTCGACCGCATGTGCGACCCCACATACACGGGCAACGCCCGCAACGGCAACAGCATGTCGGGCTCGCTCCCGGACGCGCCGCTCGCGGGCCAGTGGTTCTCCCCCCAGTTCCAGGAACTCATGAAGAACGCCCACCCGGCACTGTGACGCACCGACCGTAACAACCCCGGAGCGGTACGGAATCCGGCTTCCGTACCGCCCCGGGCTCGGCACGCTCAGGGAGAACCCGCCACGAGGAGCTTCGTCCCGCCGATTTCCGGCCACGTCCCGGGCTCGTCGATCGAGCCGCCCCGGGGACGATCAGCACGTGGCGGAAACCGCCGGTGAAGTCACCGGGAGCGGTCCGATCTGCGGCACCTTGCGGCCGATCCCGTCCGCGAGGAACGCGCCGCTGACCGCGCCGCCGATCGCGCATCCCACCGCGATCGGCGGGTCGGCGAGCCCCGCGTCTCCGGCGCTGAAGTGTCGGCCGATCCGGAGGATCCGGGGCGGCACGAGTCTCGTGCCGATCAGCGGCCGAAGAACGGGGGACGCCGCCGAGCCCGACGTCGAAGGCCGGCTCGTGCAGCAAGCCAGGGATCACCAGCGGTTCACGGCCCGCGGCAGCCGTTCGGCGCCGGTGGACGGCGAACAGGGCAAAACCGGACAGCGAGCCGGCCATGCACAGCCACGTCCGCAGCGGCCAGCCGCCCTCCTGCCACCAATTCAGCGGCAGCACCAGCGCTTCGGCCCGCTCGCCCGCCGCCTCGACACCGCGATGTCGCACCACCCGCCCCAAGAACTGCGTGAGCCCTCAGCGCGTAGGCCGCAGATTCGGAGACCTGATCTGCTTCAGCCGTCTGCGGGCCGGAGCTTTCGCGTTCCCCCCGAACGTCCGCCAGAACCCGATCTTGTCGGAGAGCCGGGCTTCGCGGCGAACCGCTCAGGAGGAATCCCGCACGACCAGTTCCGTCGGAAGCACTCGGCGCGCACCCTCGCCCTGCCCGTGCCCGGGGGCCCCCTCCCCTCCGGGCCCGTCCGCGATCTTCCGGAGCAGCAGCCGGGTCATCGTGCGGCCCATCTCCTCGATCGGCTGGCGCACGCTCGTCAGCGGCGGATCCATCAGCCGGGCCACCACTGAATCGTCCACACCGACCAGGGCCACGTCCTCGGGGACCCGCCGCCCCGCCTCGCGCAGCACCCCTCGGGCACCGGCCGCCATCACGTCGGAGGCGGCGAAGACGGCGTCCAGACCGGGATCGCGCTCCAGGAGCTCGCGCATCGCCCGGCGGCCGCCCTCCTCGGTGAAGTCGGCGGTCGCCACCAGGGACTCGTCGGGCTGGATCCCGGCCTCGGCGAGCCCCGCGCGGTAGCCGCCCAGACGCGCGCGGGCCACGTACATGTCGAGCGGCCCGCTGATGGTGGCGATCCGGCTGCGGCCCCGGCCCACGAGGTGGGCGACGGCCGCCCGTCCCGCGCCGATGTTGTCGGAGTCCACGTAGTCGACCGGCTCGGCCTCGGAGCGCCGGCCGTTCATGACGACCGGCAGCCCCAGCCGCACGATCCGGTCGGGCAGCGGGTCGTCGCCGTGGACGGACGCCAGCAGCACTCCGTCGACCCGCTGGGCGGCCAGGTAGTGCTCGAACCGCTGACGCTCGGCCTCGGTCCGCACCAGAGTGAGCAGCAACTGCTTGTCGGCTTCGGCCAGCTCGGCGCTGACCCCGCGGATCAGGTCGAGGAAGTACGGCTCCGAGAAGACCCTGGCCTCGGCCTCCGGGATCACGAGGGCGACCGCATCGGTCCTGTTGCCGGCCAGCGCCCTGGCCGCCTGGTTCGGTACGTACCCCAGCTCGGCCACGGCGCGGGCAACGGCGTCCTTGGCCTGCTCGCTCACCCGAGGCGAGCCGTTGATCACCCGGGAGACCGTGCCCCGGCCGACACCGGCCAGGGCCGCGACCTCTTCCAGGGTGGGCCTGCCGTTCTGCCGTCCGCTCACGACTTTCGAACTCCCCTCGTGCGCCATCGCGCTCCGCGCCGGGCGCCGGCCCGGTCAGCTGAACAGGTACTTTAGGTGAATCGGGCAAGACAGTGGGCCCCACCTCGTCGCTCCGGCACACGGTACGCCGACGGAGGATGTGGGAGCGCTCCCACACTAGCCTCGATTCCCTCACTCCGCCACGGTCTCGTTCACTATCCGACGGGCCGCCACCGGAAAGGGGACCCGGAGGTGCGGCGGGAGCCCATCTCGATTGAATTCGCGTTCACCTCTTGACACCCACCCCCGCTGGGCAGCAACCTTCCGGCAGCGACGTGGGAGCGCTCCCATTCAGGGGTGCGACAACGGCCTTCACCATCGGGTCCTGGCGGGCTCCTCGCCGAGCCGCGAACACCCCGCCGGACCCCCCTGGCGCACAACGAGAACCACCTTGGACGAGGAGAGTTCATGCGCACTTCCAGCAGCAGACGCGGACGCCGCACCGCGATCAACGCAATCGCCGCAGCCGTCGCCGTCGTGACCGGCGCGGCCCTGCTCACCGGTTGCGGCGACGACGGCCCCGCCGGAGATGACGGCTCGGCCGCCAAGGAGCAGATCACGCTGCGGATCGGCACCTTCGGCTCCTTCGGCTATGACGACGCGACCGGAGCCAAGCTCTACGCCGAGTACACGAAGACGCACCCGAACATCAAGATCGAAGAGTCGAACGTCGCCGACGGCCAGAAGTACTGGGACACCCTCAAGCTGCGGCTCTCCCGGGACAGCGGTCTCGCGGACATCCAGGCCCTGGAGGTGGGCTACATCGCGGAGGCGACCGGTCCGGCCATGGCGGACAAGTGGACCGACCTCGGCAAGACGGGCGGCGCCGACCTCGGCGCGTTCCTGGACTGGAAGGTCAAGCAGGCCACCACGGGCGACGGCAAGGTCATCGGCCTCGGCACGGACATCGGTCCGATGGCCATCTGCTACAACAAGGACCTCTTCGCCAAGGCCGGCCTGCCGACCGATCGCGCGGAGGTCGGCAAGCTGTGGGCGGGCGACTGGGCGAAGTTCATCGCCACCGGTGAGACGTACAAGAAGAGCGCCCCGGCCGGGACTTCCTTCCACGACTCCGCGAGCGGCCTGTTCAACGCGGTGATCTCCAGCGAGCCGGTGCAGTACGCGAACACCAAGGGCGAGCTGGACTACGAGAACAGCCCGGGCGTGAAGAAGGCCTGGGACACCGCCGTGGCGGCGGCGAAGGGCGAACTGACGGGCAAGCTGCGCCAGTTCGACGAGAAGGGCACCTGGAACGCGGCCTTCAAGAACGCGAAGTTCGCCACCGTCGCCTGCCCCAGCTGGATGACCGGCATCATCAAGGACCAGGCGGGCCCGGAGAACCAGGGGAAGTGGGACATCGCCGCGCCGCCCGTGGCGGGCAACTGGGGCGGCTCGTTCCTGGCCGTGCCGAAGTCGGGCAAGCACGTCAAGGAGGCGGCCGAGCTCGCCGCCTGGCTGACCGCGCCGGCGCAGCACGCCAAGGTCTTCGGCGTGAACGGCAACATCCCCTCGACCAAGGACACGCTCACCTCGGCGACCGTCCAGGACGCCAAGCTGCCGTACTTCGGTGACACCCCGGTCGGCAAGATCTACTCGGAGGCCGCGGCCGGCATCACGCCCGCCCCGATCAGCCGCTGGGACGGCCAGGTGAAGACCTTCCTCACCGACAACGGCATCCTCGACATCGAGCAGCGCGGCACCGACCCGGCCAAGGCCTGGGAGAACGTCAAGAAGCTGGTCGACGACAAGATCGACCAGTAACGGGACAGTGTGACGGCCCGCCGCCACCCGCTACCTCCCCGCGGGTGGCGGCGGGCCGCCGACCATCCGCCCCCACCGCATCACTGCACGCATCGACCTGGAAGGACGCCCCCGTGGCCACCTCCGTACGGGCGACGGGTGGCGGCTCCGCGCCGCCCGCCGCACAAGCCCCGGGCTCCAGCGCCGGCCCCGGCTCCCACAGGCAGCCGCCCTCGGGCCGGAGCGGTTGGCGCAGCACGCTCTACCGCCTCGACCTGAAGGCGATCCCGTACGTCTTCATCGCTCCGTTCTTCCTCACCTTCGCGGTCTTCGGCCTCTTCCCCCTGATCTACACGGGCTGGCTCTCGCTCCACCGGGTCGAACTCGGCGGCAGCGCCCAGTGGAAGGGGCTGGAGAACTACAGCTCCCTGGCGACCAGCGAGTTCTTCTGGAACGCGCTCGCGAACACCTTCACCATCGGCGTGATCTCCACCGTTCCCCAGCTGCTGATGGCCCTCGGACTCGCGCACCTGCTCAACTACAAACTGCGCGGCCGGGGCTTCTTCCGCGTCGCGGTCCTCGCCCCGTACGCCACCTCCATCGCGGCGGCCACGCTCGTCTTCGCCCAGCTCTTCAACACCGACTACGGCCTGATCAACACGGTCCTGGGCTGGGTCGGCTTCGAGCCGGTCGCCTGGGAATCCTCCAAGTGGCCCGCCCAGATAGCCATTTCCACGATCGTGACCTGGCGCTGGACCGGCTACAACGCGCTCATCTACCTGGCCGCGATGCAGGCCGTACCGCAGGACCTCTACGAGGCCGCCGCGCTGGACGGGGCCTCGCGCTGGCGCCAGTTCATCAGCGTCACCGTCCCCTCCATCCGGCCGACGATCCTGTTCACCGTCATCGTCTCCACCATCGGCGCCACCCAGCTCTTCGGCGAACCGATGCTCTTCGGCGGCAGCGTCGGCATCAGCGGGGGCAGCGGGAACCAGTTCCAGACGCTGAGCCTGCTCATGTACGAGAAGGGCTGGGTGACCGGCGCACTGGGCCAAGCCTCCGCCATCGCCTGGGTCATGCTCCTGCTCCTCCTGCTCATCGGCGGCATCCAGGCGCTGATCACCCGCTCGAACCGCAACCGCAGCCATCGCCGAGGCAGCCGATCCGGCCACATCCGCACGAAGGCGGGGAGCTGAACCCATGACCCGCACACTCGAAAAGACCACCGCCGCGGCGCCGCGCACATGGCGTCGTCGCTCATCGGCGGGCCGTCAGCACCATGCGGGACCGCTGACGTACGTCCTGCTCGGCCTGGCCGCCCTCGTCTCCCTCTTCCCGCTGTACTGGAACCTCGTGGCCGCCTCCCACACCGGCGAGCGCGTGGTGGAGGCCCCGGCCCCGCTCCTGCCCGGCCCCCGGCTCTTCGACAACCTCGCCTTCGCCTGGAACCAAGTCGACATGGGCGAGGCCCTGGTCAACACCACCATCGTGGCCGGGCTCGTGGCCCTGTCCACCGTCCTGTTCTCCACCCTCGCCGGCTTCGCCTTCGCCAAACTGCCCTTCAAGGGCCGGGGCGCCCTGCTGGCTCTGGTGGTGGCCACGATGACGATCCCACCCCAGCTCAGCGTCATCCCCCTCTACCAGATCATCACCGACCTCGGCTGGGTCGACCAGCTCCAATCGGTCGTCCTGCCCTCCCTGGTCGCCGCCTTCGGCGTGTTCTTCATGCGCCAGTACCTCATCGAGGCGCTCCCGGTGGAACTCGTAGAGGCCGCCAGGATGGACGGCGCCCACAGCCTGCGCATCATCTGGCACGTGGTGTTCCCCGTGGCCCGGCCCGCGATGGCGGTCCTCGGAATGCTCGTCTTCGTCCAGGCCTGGAACGACTTCTTCTGGCCGTTCATCGCACTGACCCCGGACGGCAATCCGACCCTCCAGGTCGCCCTGGCCGGCCTCGGCGCGGGCAACCACACCGTCGACCAGGCCGTCGTCCTGACCGGCGCGCTCATCTCCACTCTGCCGCTGCTGCTCGTCTTCGCCGTACTCGGCAAGCACATCGTGGGCGGCATCACCGCCGGCGCCGTCAAGAACTGACGGCGTTCCTTGAGGAACGACCTGCCTCGTCGGCCTGTTCGTGCCCCCTCTTCCGGCACCGGTTCATCCGGCACGACTTCAACCACACTTACGTTGGGAGCGCTCTCCTATGACCGCGTCCGAGACCCGGCCACTCACCGCCACCCGCACCTTCCCGTCCGACTTCCTGTGGGGCACGGCCACCGCCGCGTACCAGATCGAGGGCGCGGCCCGTGAAGGCGGCCGGACCCCGTCCATCTGGGACACCTTCTCGCACACCCCCGGCAAGGTCTTCGAGGGCCATACCGGTGACGTGGCCGTCGACCACTACCACCGCTTCCCCGAGGACGTCCGGCTGATGTCCGAACTCGGCCTGGGTGCCTACCGGTTCTCCGTGTCCTGGTCGCGCGTCCAGCCGACCGGCCGCGGACCGGCGGTCCAAAAGGGCCTGGACTTCTACCGCAAGCTGGTCGACGAGCTGCTGGCCGCCGGCATCACACCCGCCCTCACCCTGTACCACTGGGACCTCCCCCAGGAGTTGGAGGACGCGGGCGGCTGGCCCGAGCGCGCCACCGCCGAGCGCTTCGCCGAGTACGCGGGGCTCGTCGCCGACGCCCTCGGAGACCGGGTCAAACACTGGATCACCCTCAACGAGCCCTGGTGCAGCGCCTTCCTCGGCTACGGCTCCGGCGTGCACGCCCCCGGCCGGACCGACCCGGTCGCCGCCCTGCGCGCCGCCCACCACCTCAACCTCGGCCACGGCCTCGCCATTCAGGCCCTGCGCGCCGCACTGCCCGCAGACGCCCAGCTCGCCGTCTCCCTCAACCTCCACGAGGTCCGCCCCCTGACCCCCTCGGCCGAGGACCGGGACGCGGCCCGGCGCATCGACGCCGTCGGCAACCGGATCTGGCTGGGCCCCATGCTCGAGGGCACCTACCCCGAGGACCTGCTCGCGGACACCGCGCACCTGACCGACTGGTCCTTCGTCCGCGACGGCGACACCGCCACGATCCACCAGCCGCTGGACCTGCTCGCCGTGAACTACTACACCCCGACCGTCGTCTCGCACGTCGCGCCCGGCGACCAGAAGCCGCAGGACGACGGCCACGGAAACAGCGAACACTCCCCCTGGCCCGGCGCGGACGAGGTCGCCTTCCACCAGGCGCCGGGCGCACGCACGGCGATGGGTTGGCCGGTCGACCCGAGCGCGCTGTACGACCTGCTGACCCGCACCGCCGCCCGGTACCCCGGACTGCCGCTCGTCATCAGCGAGAACGGAGCGGCGTACGAGGACGAGATCGGACCCGACGGCACGGTCCACGATCCCGAACGCGCCGCCTACATCCACGCCCACCTCGACGCCGTCCACCGGGCGATCACCGACGGAGTGGACGTACGCGGCTACTTCCTCTGGTCGCTCCTCGACAACTTCGAGTGGGCCTATGGCTACGCCAAACGTTTCGGTGCCATCCACGTCGACTACGACACCCTGAAGCGCACACCCAAATCGAGCGCGCACTGGTACGCCCGCGTGGCGAAGACGGGAGAGCTGCACGCTCCTGGCGGCGCGTAGCCCACGACGGCGCACCGATGCGCGGTGGACGGGTTCTGCGCCCTGGCCCGGTGAGCCTTCCCGGTCACATCACCAGTCAGCGGATGGGCAGGCGGGCGGGATCAGCGATGATCTGCCGGACGGTCGACCACGCCGCGCCCAGCACCGGTCCGCGGCGCCCCAGCACGGAGGGGCGCACCGCATCCGGGTCCCAGGGCCGGACGGTGACCCTCGCCGCCAGTTCGGCGCGTACCGACGGGAGGAGCCAGTCGGCGAGTTCGGCGTAGGCGCCGCCCAGCACGAGGCCGTCCGGGTCGATCAGGTTCACCGCCGAGGTCAGGGCGAGGCCCAGGGCCCGCCCTGCGCGGTCCAGGGCGCGCAGGGTGGCGGCGTGTCCGGCGGTTGCCCGCTCGGCGAGCAGGGCCACCGGGTCGCCGACGGGGCCCAGCCCGGCCTCGCGCAGCACGGCCGCCTCACCCGCGTACTGCTCCAGGCAGCCGCGTGCCCCGCAGGCGCAAGGGGCGCCCTCGGGGTGGACGGGCAGGTGCCCGAGTTCGCCCGCGAAACCGCGGGCGCCCCGGAACAGCTGCCCGCCGATGACCAGTGCGGCACCGATTCCGGCCTCGGCGGAGACGTGTACGAAGGTCTCGGCGGGGTTGCCCCGGTGCCACTGCTCGGCCAGCGCCCCGAGGTTGGCTTCGTTCTCCGGCTCCGGCGCGGTGTCGGGGTCGGGCCAGTGGTCGGCGAGGCGGACGGCGTGCCAGCCGAGGTTGGGAGCGTTCGCGACCAGTCCGCCCGGCTCGTTCGGCACCACCCCCGGCACGGCCAAGACGCGGCCCTCGACGCACAGGCCGAGGGCCGCGGCCTCGGACTCCGCCTCGGCGCCCAGCGCGGCGGCCTCCGCCAGCACCTCTCCGGCCGGCCGGCCCGCGTTGGCCCGCTCCACCCGACGCCAAACCCGGGGTTCACCGCGCAGGTCCACGACGCACGCGGCGAGATGGGTGACGCCGATCTCCAGGCCGAGGCCCGCGGGACCCCGATCGTTCAGGGCCAGCGCCCGTCCGGGGCGGCCGACCCGTCCGCTGGGCACGGTCTCCGTCTCGGTCAGCGCTCCCCGACCGATGAGCTCGTCGGCCATGGAGGAGACGGCCGGCCTGGTCAGGCCCGTGTGCCCGGCCACGTCCGCCCGGGAGAGCGGTCCGTGCGCGGCGACCACGCCGATCACCACCGCGAGGTTCCGCCGGCGCATCCCCTGCTGCGAGGCGGGCACGGCCTCCGCGCCCCCGCTCGCCCTGCCGGTCCCCGTCATCGGCCCGACCCTCCTATCGCTCTCCCGGCGGGACCTGCTGCAAGGCCCGCGCCCGCCGCAGCGTACTGGTGATCCGTTCGAGCGTGTCGTCGTCACGGGGTACGGGCTCCAGTACCCGGCCGTCGGCGGTCCGCCAGCGCCGGGCTACGGCGTCGGCAGGCTCACCGGTGAGCAGTGCGGCGGCCTGGGCGGCGGCCCCGAGCGCGACCAGTTCCCGGGCTTCGGGCACCTGGACCGCTCGCCCGGACAGTCGCAGGACGGTCCGCTGCCAGGCCCTGCCGCGGGCTCCGCCGCCGATCAGGAGGAGTGGTTCGCCGGGGGCGGGGCTCTCGCCTCCGGCGCGCAGCACGTCGTCCAGGGCCGCGAGCAGGGCGTGGGCGGCGCCGTCGTAGGCGGCCTGGAGCAGCTGGCCCGGCGTCGTGTCGTGGCGCAGGCCGTGGACCAGGCCGGAAGCGCCCGGGAGGTCGGGGGTGCGCTCGCCGTCCAGGTAGGGAAGCACCACCGCCGTGCCGCCTCCCTCGACGTCCTCCCGGTCGCGGCCGACGAGGGCGGCGAAGCGGTCGACGGCGAGGGTGCAGTTGAGCGTGCAGGCGAGCGGCAGCCAGCCGCCGAGGGCATCGGCGAAGCCTGCGACGGTTCCGCCCGGGTCGGTGGGCCGGGTCCGGCCGACGGCGTAGACGGTGCCGGAGGTACCGAGGCTCAGCACCGGACGTCCGGGGGTCAGGCCCAGCCCGAGGGCGGCGGCCATGTTGTCGCCGGTCCCGGTCGCCACCAGTGCGCCCTCGCGCAGCGGCATCCCGGCTCGGACGACGCCCGCCCGGGCTCCCGGCGGGAGGACCTGCGGCAGCAGCCCGGGGTCGAGGCCGATCCGGCCGAGGACGTCGGTGTCGTAGCCGTCCGGGCCCCACCAGCCGGTTCCCGACGCGTCTCCGCGGTCCGTCACCGCCTCACCGGTCAGCCGCTCCGTCAGGAAGTCGTGGGGAAGCCGGACGGCCGCGACGCGGTCGGCGGCGGCACGCTCGTTCGTGTGCAGCCAGGCCCATTTGGCGGCCGTGAAGGCGGCCGTGGGGACGCTTCCGGTGCGGCGGGCGAGCTCTGCCGCCCCGAACGCGGCCGCGAGTTCGGCGGCCTGCGGGGCGGAGCGGACGTCGTTCCAGAGGAGCGCCGGGCGCACCGGCCGTCCGGCCGCGTCGAGGGTGACCAGGCCGTGCTGCTGACCGGCGATCGAGCAGGCGGCGGTGCGATCCGCCCAGCCGGTGCCCGCCGTGGCCTCGCCGAGCGCCCGCCACCACTGTTCGGGGTCGCTCTCGCGTCCGGCGCCCGCGCTGACGGCGTGAGCGGCGCGGCCCTCGCCCACGACGGCGCCTGTGTCGATGTCGACGGCGAGGGCTTTCGTTGACTGGGTCGAGCTGTCGACACCGATCACGACTCGCTGAGCGGACATGCGTTCCTCCGGTGGGGTTCCGTCTGGCGTCTCGGCATACTAATTTGTTTTTCGCCATTACAAATAGCCCTCGGCCCAGATCCGGAGCGCCTCATGACCAGCGACCCGCTCGTCCCCACCCCCGCGCACAGGTTCACCTTCGGTCTGTGGACCGTCGGCTGGCAGGGCCGGGACCCCTTCGGCGACGCCACCCGACCCGCCCTCGACCCCGTCGAGAGCGTGGAGCGGCTGGCCGGGCTCGGCGCCTACGGCGTCACGTTCCACGACGACGATCTGATCCCCTTCGGCGCCGGCGAGGCCGCCCGCGAGCAGGCGGTCAAGCGCTTCCGCACCGCACTCGACAGGGCCGGGCTGAAGGTCCCGATGGCCACCACCAACCTCTTCACCCACCCGGTGTTCAAGGACGGCGCCTTCACCGCGAACGACCGGGACGTGCGCCGGTACGCGCTGCGCAAGACGATCCGCAACATCGACCTGGCCGTGGAACTCGGCGCCTCGGTCTACGTCGCCTGGGGCGGCCGCGAAGGCGCGGAGTCGGGCGCGGCCAAGGACGTGCGCTCCGCCCTCGACCGACTGAAGGAGGCCTTCGACCTGCTGGGCGAGTACGTCGAGAACCAGGGATACGACCTGCGCTTCGCGATCGAACCCAAGCCCAATGAGCCGCGCGGCGACATCCTGCTGCCCACCATCGGCCACGCCCTGGCGTTCATCAACGAGCTGGAGCGGCCCGAGCGGGTCGGCCTCAATCCGGAGGTCGGCCACGAGCAGATGGCCGGGCTGAACTTCCCGCACGGCATCGCCCAGGCCCTGTGGCACGACAAGCTGTTCCACATCGACCTCAACGGCCAGACGGGCATCAAGTACGACCAGGACCTGCGCTTCGGCGCGGGCGACCTGCGCCAGGCCTTCTGGCTGGTCGACCTGCTGGAGTCGGCCGGCTACGACGGCCCCCGTCACTTCGACTTCAAGCCGCCGCGCACCGAGGACTCCGCCGGCGTCTGGGCTTCGGCGGCCGGCTGCATGCGCAACTACCTGATCCTGGCGGAGCGTGCCCGAGCCTTCCGGTCCGATCCGGAGGTCCGGGCCGCGCTCGCCGCCTCCCGGCTGCCCGAACTGGCCCTCCCCACCGCCGCGGACGGCCTGGCCGGGCTGCTGGCCGACCCGTCCGCCTTCGACGCGTTCGACGTCGACGCCGCCGCCCGCCGCGGCATGGCCTTCGAGCAGCTGGACCAGCTCGCCCTCGAACACCTCCTCGGCGCCCGCTGAGCCGGTGCACCCAAGATCCGGGCCGTGGCGTTCCACGGCCCGGATCCGCCGCGCCTTGGCCGCCGGTACAGGATGAGGAACCCCAGCCGATGCGCGGCTGGGGTTCCTCGGTGCGGCGCGTATCGGTCAGCAGGTGGAGTCGCCCACGCCGTAAACCGCTCGTCTACGCGTCGACGGACCGCACCCCATCGCGATCACCGTGGTTCAGGCGGGTCAGCGCTGCAGGGTGAGCAGACCCGGCCGGTACGGCAGCTTCAGGTAATCGGTGCCCTCCGGCGTGTTGGTGGGGAGGCCCTGGTAGAGGAACCGCAGGTTGCAGGGATCGATGGTCATGGTCTGGTCGGGGTTGTTGCGGACCAGGTCACCGTGGCTGACGCCCTTGGCCCAGGTGGAACCGCTGTTGGCCTGACCCGCGAAGGGGCTGCTCTCGCTGCCGGCCTGGACGGTCCACGGACCGTCCAGGCTGGAGGCGGTGAACGAGCGGAAGTAGCGGTTCGAGCCCTGCGCCTCAACGATCATGAGGTACTGGTTCCGGCCCTGGACCTTGTAGACCTCCGGCGCCTCGAACAGAAGGTCCGTCGCGTCGCTCATGACCGTCGTGTACGAGGAGCCGAAGTTGCCCGGGAAGTTCCCGATCGGCATGCTCGCCCGGTAGATCTTGCCGTTGTCGGCGGCGAAGAACAGGTACATGTTCTGGTCATCGGCGATCATGGTCGGGTCGATCGGGGCGTCCCTCCGGTCCCCGGGTCC
Organism: Streptomyces sp. NBC_01298; assembly: GCF_035978755.1. NCBI lineage: Bacteria > Bacillati > Actinomycetota > Actinomycetes > Kitasatosporales > Streptomycetaceae > Streptomyces > Streptomyces sp. NBC_01298. Next base: position 8,900,345 of record NZ_CP108414.1, on the reverse strand, counting down.
CACGGGCAGGCTGCCGGTGAACAGCGGCTGCGCGGCGGACCAGCCGTTGGGGTTGGTGGGGTCGCTGGAGGTGCGGTAGTAGAGCGGCCACTGACTCCACTGGGACACCATCACCCAGACGTCCTTGGGCGCGAAGTAGAACAGTTCGGGCGCCACCGCGGGTTCGTTCATCCTGGTCTGGGTGGCCGCCCCCATGTCCGACCAGTTCGTGAAGGGGCTGAACGCCGTCGAGCCCCATGCCGTTCCGCTGGAGGTGGTCGCGTAGACCAGGTGCTTGCCGTTGTACGTGGTGGTGGAGAAGTCCTTCAGCGCCAGCTGCCCGTTCGCCGGCTGCGCCAGCGGACCCGTCGAGGTCCACCGGTAGGCCGACGGAAGAGCACACGCGTTGCTCACCCCGGACAGGCCGGTCCACTTCTGGTTGGTGCCACCGTGGCACGACCACATCTGCGCCCCCGTGCCGTTGGCCGTGCCCCAGCCCGAGACCTCCAGGCACAGCCCGGACCGCACGCCGACGATCGTGCCGTCGGGGTTCACCCGCCACTGCTGGTTCTCACTGCCGTTGCACGTCCAGATCTGCACCGGGGTCCCGGACGTGGTGGCGCCGCCCCGGACATCCAGGCACTTGTTGCCGTACACGGTCAGCTGGCTGCTGTCCGTCAACGTCCACTGCTGGTTGGTTCCACCGTGGCAGTCCCAGATGTGCACGTTTGCTCCGTCTGTCTGGCCGAAGCCCGCCACATCGAGACAGCGGCCGGAGGCGACACCGCGCAAGTCGCTGGTGGTGGCCGCCTGAGCCGGGGCGGCTACGAGCAGCGCCGCCAACGCGGCCAGGGCGGCGACCGCGGCGGCGAGCACCGCGGACAGGCGGCTGCGGCTGCGGCTGCCGCTGCCGCTGCCGCTGCCGCTGGAACTTCGTCTGCGCATTTGGATCTCCTTTGTGACCGGATGAGCTGTCACACGGTTGAGGCAGGGGCGACCCGCCCTCGGCACCTGCGGATCCGGCCGCACGGCGCGTCGCAGCGGCCGAGCGTCGGTGTGGCGACAAGGTGTGGCCCCTGCGGTGATGGGGGACGCCGGAGCATTGTTAGCGCTAACAATTTGCAGCTCGCACATCGGCGTTGGAGGCAGGAGACCAGGGGCCTGAGCGACTGTCAAGATCTTCTACAAGAATCCGCCTGATCACTGAAGAGACATCAGGACGGTAAATTCTGGAGGCAGTTGACGAAGTCGAGGCTCAGTAAGTCGACCCCGCCCCGTAACGGGAACGAGCTGCCCGCCTGAAGCCAAACGGCTCTGCCGCGGACTGAGGCGGCCTGGAACGGCGCGTGGTCACGGATCACGACCGGGAGGGCATTGCCGCGGCGCCGGGCGAGGGTGAGAACGTCTCGCCGGTCGGGGCCGGCGAAGGCGGTGAGTTCACCGCCGGTCGCGGCGACGGACTCCGCGGGCTGCGAGCGCGGCCGCCCCGCCGACCTCACGGTTACGGAGCCATGCCTCCAGCCGCCTGACACCCATGCGGCGGATCGCGGCCGGGGTCCGGTAGGCGGTCAGCAAGAATCCGTCTCGTCGCTCATGACGCGGCGGGGCGGCTCGGGCACGATTCCCTCCGCGAGTTCGCCGTTCCCGCAGCCGACGTCGTCCTACAAGCGACCGAGTCGCGACGCCATGGGACCCTCGGCCGGCTGCTGAAACCGACCGCGGCGTGCGGCACGGAACTGGCGCGCCGGGCCGGTGCACTGACGGCGGAGATCCCATGCGCGATCGTGTCGACGTCTTCCAGGCCCTGGTCGAACGGCGGGGTCGAGTCGAAGCCGACCACGCCGAGGGTGTGCGAGCCGCGGGTGACCCGGACACGGGCAGCGGGGTCGGGCCAGTGGTCCAGCTCCCGGAATTTCCGCGCGCGTCCGCTCCCGCACTCCGGACGTATGCCCCGACAGCGATCCGAACAGACCCTTGACGGACCACTTGTGAGCGTTAACACTCAGGTATCGCCAGGCCGGAGCCGCCGCGAACCCGGACTTCACACCGTGCGAGGAAACGACCCCCGGCCGGCCCCGCTCGACCGCTTCCGGCTTCTCCCAACCGGGTCGCACCGTGCCGGTCGCGGAACATCACTGGAGGAACTGTGCGGAAGCTTTCAGCCGGCCTTGTCACCCTGGGCCTGACGCTGTCGCTGGCAGCCTGCGGCCAGAGCGCCAACGGAGCAGGCGAGGGCGGGGGTGGCGGGGAGACCAAAGGCGGCCTCGTCGGCATCGCGATGCCGACCAAGTCGTCGGAGCGCTGGATCAATGACGGCAACAACATGGTCAAGGAGTTCCAGGCCAAGGGTTACAAGACCGATCTCCAGTACGGCGACAACGTCGTGGAGAACCAGGTCTCCCAGGTGGAGAACATGATCACAAAGGGCGCCAAGCTGCTGGTGATCGCCGCCATCGACGGTTCCTCGCTCACCAACGTGCTGCAGAAGGCCGCCGACGCCCACGTCCCCGTCATCTCCTACGACCGGCTGATCCGCGGCACCGGGAACGTCGACTACTACGCGACCTTCGACAACCACAAGGTGGGCGTCCTCCAGGGCAGTTACATCGTCGACAAGCTCGGCCTCAAGGACGGCAAGGGCCCGTTCAACATCGAGCTGTTCGCCGGCTCACCGGACGACAACAACGCCACCTTCTTCTTCAACGGTGCGATGAGCGTCCTCAAGCCGTACATCGACGACAAGAAGCTGGTCGTGCAGAGCGGTCAGACCTCCTTCAATCAGGTCGCCACGCTGCGCTGGGACGGCGGCCTCGCCCAGTCCCGGATGGACAACCTGCTGAGCAAGTCGTACACCGCCGCACGCGTCGACGCCGTGCTCTCGCCGTACGACGGCATCTCGATCGGCATCATCTCCTCGCTCAAGGGCGTCGGCTACGGCGCCGGCCAGCCCATTCCCGTCGTCACGGGCCAGGACGGCGAGCTGGCCTCGGTGAAGTCGATCATCGCGGGCGAGCAGACCCAGACCGTCTACAAGGACACCCGCCAACTGGCCAAGGCGGCAGTCCAGATGGGCGACGCGCTCTTGACGGGCGGCAAGCCCGAGGTCAACGACACCGCCCAGTACAACAACGGCGTCAAGACCGTACCGGCACAGCTGCTCCAGCCGGTCAGCGTCGACAAGGAGAACTACCAGAAGGTCCTGGTGGACAGCGGCCAGTACACCGCGGACCAGCTGAAGTAGCCCACGGAGCCCGACCGACGGGTCCGGCGACGAAGAAACGGCGGTGCGACGCCCGCGGGACCGCCCGGCGCCGCACCGCCCCGACGATACGGATGCACAACCATGGCCCGACCCGTTCTCGAGATGCGGTCGATCAGCAAGACCTTTCCCGGTGTAAAGGCCCTCTCCGAGGTCAACCTGACCGTCGCCGCCGGTGAGGTGCACGCCATCTGCGGCGAGAACGGCGCCGGCAAGTCCACGCTGATGAAGGTGCTCAGCGGGGTCCACCCCCACGGCGGCTACCAGGGCGAGATCTACTTCGAGGGCGAGCCCTGCCGGTTCCGGGACATCCGGGCCAGCGAGCAGCGCGGCATCGTGATCATCCACCAGGAACTCGCGCTGGTGCCCTACCTGTCCATCGCCGAGAACATCTTTCTCGGCAACGAGCACGCCACCCGGGGCGTCATCAGCTGGCACAAGACGCTGACCCACGCCGCCGCACTGATCCGGCAGGTCGGACTCGACGAGAGCCCGCACACCAGGATCGCCGATCTCGGCGTGGGCAAACAGCAGTTGGTCGAGATCGCCAAGGCGCTCGCCAAGAAGGTGAAGCTGCTCATCCTGGACGAGCCGACGGCCGCCCTGAACGACGAGGACAGCCGCAAGCTGCTCGACCTGATCCTCGAACTCAAGGCACAGGGCATCTCCTGCGTCCTCATCTCGCACAAACTGAACGAGATCGCCCGGGTCGCCGATGCCGTCACCATCCTGCGCGACGGACGGACCATCGAGACCATCGCGATCGGCCCCGAGGGCATCTCCGAGGAGCGGATCATCCGCGGCATGGTCGGCCGCGACCTGGAACACCGCTACCCCGAGCGCGCCCCCGAGATCGGCGAGGTCGTCTTCGAGATCGAGGACTGGAGCGTCCAGCACCCGATCGACCACCGGCGCAAGGTGGTCGACGGCGCCTCGCTCCACGTCCGTCGAGGCGAGATCGTCGGCATCGCCGGCCTCATGGGAGCCGGCCGCACCGAACTGGCCATGAGCGTCTTCGGCCGCTCGTACGGGCGGTGGACCGGCGGCCGGGTGCGGCTGGACGGCCGGGAGATCCGCACCCGCACGGTGCCGGAGGCGATCGGGCACGGCATCGCGTACGTGACCGAGGACCGCAAGCAGCTCGGCCTCAACCTGGGCGACGACATCAGCCGGAACATCTCGCTGAGCGCCCTGGGCAAGGTCGCCCGGCGGGGCTGGGTCGACCGGCACGAGGAGGCGCGGATCGCCGAATCGTTCCGCCGGAGCATGAACATCAAGGCCCCCTCGGTGTTCGCGGAGACCGGCAAACTCAGCGGTGGCAACCAGCAGAAGGTCGTCCTCAGCAAATGGATCTTCGCCGAGCCGGGCGTGCTGATACTCGACGAACCCACCCGGGGCATCGACGTCGGTGCCAAGGCGGAGATCTACACCGTCATCGCCGAACTCGCCGACCAGGGCAAGACGGTGCTCGTCATCTCCTCCGAACTTCCCGAACTCCTGGGCCTGTGCGACCGGATCTACACCATGGCCGAAGGCCGGATCACCGGTGAGGTCAACCGCGCGGAAGCCACCCAGGAATCCCTCATGCGGCTCATGACCACGAGCGCGGCATACCCCGACAAGCAGGTGTGAGGCATGGCCCAGACCAAGACCACCCCGGACACCACGCCCCGCACACCGCTGCGCGGCCAACGACCGTCAGCCGGTGCCGTACTGGCCCGAGCGCTGCGCGGCAACCTGCGCCAGTACGGGATGCTGCTCGCGCTGGCGCTGATCGTGCTGCTGTTCCAGTTCTGGACGGACGGCATCCTGCTCCAGCCGCTCAACATCACCAACCTGATCCAGCAGAACGGCTACATCCTCATCCTGGCCATCGGCATGATGATCGTCATCATCGCCGGGCACATCGACCTGTCGGTCGGGTCGCTCGCCGCCTTCGTCGGGGCGGCCGCGGCGGTGATGATGGTCAAACACCACGCGCCGTGGCCCGTGGCGCTGGTGGCCGCGCTGCTGATCGGGGCTCTCGCCGGAGCCTGGCAGGGCTTCTGGATCGCCTATCTCGGGATCCCCTCGTTCATCGTCACGCTGGCCGGCATGCTGCTGTTCCGCGGTGGGACCCAGATCCTCCTGCAGGGTCAGTCGGTGGCGCCGTTCCCCAAGGGCTTCCAGAACATCAGCAGCGGCTTCCTTCCCGCGGTCGGCCCCCACACCAACTACCACAACCTCACCCTGCTGCTGGGCCTCGTGGTGCTGGCCGTCGCGATCCTGCAGGAGGTGCGCGGACGGCGGCGGGCCGCCTCGTACGGGCTGGAACCGCTCCCGGCCGGTCTGTTCCTGGTGAAGCTCGGCGCGATCACCGCGGCCGTGGTGGCCTTCACACTGCTGCTGGCCAGCTACCACGGGGTGCCGATCGTCCTGCTGATCCTCGGCGTCCTGCTGGTCGGCTTCGGATACGCGATGCGCAACTCGATCCTCGGCCGGCACACCTACGCCATCGGCGGAAACGAGGCGGCGGCGAGGCTGTCCGGGGTGAAGAGCAAGCGGGTCGTCTTCCTGGCCTTCGTGAACATGGGCGTCCTCGCGGCCCTGGCCGGGATGGTGTTCGCCGCGCGGCTCAACGCCGGTACGCCGCAGGCCGGCATCAACTTCGAGCTGGAGGCGATCGCCGCCGCCTTCATCGGCGGCGCCTCCGCGAGCGGCGGTGTGGGCACCGTCCTCGGCGCCATCATCGGCGGTCTGGTGCTGGGCGTGCTGAACAACGGCATGTCGCTGGTCGGCGTGGGCACGGACTACCAGCAGGTGATCAAGGGCCTGGTACTTCTGGCGGCCGTCGGCTTCGACGTCTACAACAAGCGCAAGGCCGGAGGCTGACCCCGCCCCTCCCCGGCGCGGCGCCGTGCGCCCGCTCGGGGAGGATCGCTCCGGTCGTCATGCCTGTCCCTCCGCGGGGCGGTTGGAGACCCTGCTCATCCAGTGAGCGGAAAGGTGCGGGACACCGCTGCCCGGCCGCTCTGAAGGGCCCGCCGCGCGCCTGCTTCCCACCGTCGGCAACCTTTTCGCGTCCTGCGGCGACCAGGCAGTGCACCTCGACTCGGATCTTCGAACGGACGGACATGCACACTGCACGGCAGGCCGCGCGGCAGCGCAGGCGCAGACACAGGCTGATGCTCGGTACGGCGGTGATACTGACCGCCGCGGGCGTCCTCTTCTGCCTGGTGACGGCCATGCTCCCCGGCCCCGAAGCCAGGGCCGGGGCCGGGGCCGGGGCCCGCGCGGGGGCCGGCGTGGCCGCCCCCGCCGCCACCCGTATGGGAGCCACTCCCCCGGCCCCGACGAGCCCGGCACCCCCGGCGGCCGGCTCGCCTGCCGCGGCGACCCCGAGCGCGACCGCCACAGCAACCACCGCGGCGGCGCCCCCGCCCGCGGCGAAGAAGACCCCACCGGCGGCATCCACCCCGGCACCGTCGGCAGGACGCATCCGGCCGGATACCTCCTACAAGGGCGTCGCCACCGCCTACGCCGCCGCCGACGGCAACGGCGCCTGCCTGTTCGGCCCGAGCGACGACCTCATGATCGCGGCGATGAACACCACCGACTACGAGTCGTCCAGGGCCTGTGGCGCGTACGTGCGCGTCCGCGCCGCGAACGGCGCCTCGATCACGGTCCGGATCACCAACGAATGCCCGCTCCCCTGCGCGCCCGGACAACTGGACCTCAGCGAACAGGCCTTCGCGAAACTGGCCGAGCTCAAGGTCGGCCGCATCCCGATCACCTGGAGCCTGGTGAGCCCCCGCACGTCCGACACCCTCTCCCTCCGGTACAAGACCGGGTCCAGCGCTTATTGGTGCGGCATCCAGGTGATCGACCACCGGAATCCGGTCGCACGGCTGGAGGTACGCACCAGCCAGGGCTGGCGGAAGCTGCCCCGTACCGACTACAACTACTTCCTCTCCGCCGACGGCGGTGGGTGCGGCGGCGCGATAAGGATCACCGACATCTACGGAGAGCAGTTGACGGTCGACGGGACCGCGCTGCTGCCGAACGTCGCACAACCGACCAGGGTCCAGTTCGCCGCGCACTGAGACCTCACCGCGGCGGCGGGGTGGCGGAGCCGGGGCACGCCGCATCGGCGCGCCCCGGCCAACCGGGCACTGGTACGCTGCCGCCCGGATGTTAGCGCACACATTTTGCGGAGGGGACGACCAACGGACATGGTCCTCGATGACGCGTCCGCGGAGTTCCACGACTTCTTCGAACGCCACTACGCCGAACTCGCCCGGTTCGCCCGTCTCCTGACGGGCGAGGCGGACGGCGCCGACGATCTGGCCGCGGACGCCCTGCTCGCGCTGTGGCAGCGCTGGGACCGGCTGCGCCAGGCCGAGTACCCGCTCGCCTACGCCCGTGGCGTGGTCGCCAACCTGGCACGGTCGCGGATCCGCAGCACGGTGCGCGAGCGCCGCCGGATCGCCCTGTTCTGGTCCCGCGGTGCGGAGCCGTTGTACGGTCCGGACGTGGCCGGCGTGGTGGACGTGCGGACCGCTCTCGCCCGGTTGCCGTTCCGGAAGCGGTCGTGCGTGGTCCTGCGGCATGCCTTCGACCTGTCCGAGAAGGACACCGCTCTGGCGCTCGGAATATCGGTCGGTACGGTGAAGAGCCAGACCTCGAAGGGAATGGCCGAGCTGGAACGGATGCTGGGCAGCACAGGAGCAGCCGGGGAACTGCTGGCGGGGAGGAGGAGCCGTTGAACGAGGAACTCGCCAGGCGGCTGCGCGCGGCCGCCGAGGCCCACCAGCCCGACCGTGCCCGGATCCTGGCACGCGTGGAACGCGGCATCTCCGGTGCCCCCGTCCGCCACCCCGAGTCTTCGGGCGCGAGGCCCTGGCCCAGGATCGCACTCGCTTCCCTGGCCGCGGCCGGCACTCTGGCGGTCGGCGGCTTCGCCGTCGCCGCCATCGTCCAGTCGCCGCCGGCCCCGGCGGATGTCTCGGCCACCCCCGTCGCTCCCTCCGTGCCGTCCGCGCCGTCCGGGACTCCCCGGCCGACACCGTCGGCGCCCGCCACCGGCCGGCCGGCCACGCCGGACCGTTCGTCCCCGACGGGCCCCAGCCCTTCGCCATCAGGCGCCCTGGGCTCGGCCCGGCCGGGCGACGCGCACGTCCAGGACGGGCCTCTGTCGTCGGCCGGCTCCTTGGGCACGAACGGCAACAGCTTCTGGGCGCAGAGCAACATCACCCTGAAGTCCACCCAACCGCTCACCGCACTCACCGTGGAACTGCGCATCACGCAGACCGGCGGGGTGCGGAACACCGGCAACTGGCGGACGCTGCCCGCCGAGGATTTCACCGTCACCGTGCGGAACGAGGGCGGAGCAGTGGTCTACCGCTGGATTCTCAAGCCGGGCCGCACGGTACCGGCCGGACAGCATGTCTTCGCCGGCCAGTACAACCACGCCGCCGGCGCACGCGAGGTCGAGCACGACGGCTACCGCGTCGACGCCGACGGTCCCCGCGGCGCCCTCTCGGTCCGGGGCGGCTTCACCCCGGCACGATGAGGCCGTGCCGCTTCGCCGGCCCGTGGGTGGACGGCGCGGACCGCCGCCCGCCCACGGGCCCGGAGCATCAGGACAGGTCGCCGTACACCACGCCACGGCCGTAGGCGCCGAGGTAGACCCGCCCGTACACGTCGGGGTCGCCGCTGATGACGTTGACGGCGATCCCGCCGAACTGGTGCTGGTCGTCGTTGATCCGGACCCAGACCGCGCCGCCGTCGGTCGAACGGAACAGCCCGGTGACGCCCTTCACCTTCCCGCTGAGGTACAGCGCCTGGTACCGGGCGCCCGGGGCCGGTTTGCCGAAGCCGACGCCGCTCGCCTGCTCCACGCCGCCGAGCGTGCGGAAGCTCTTCCCCCCGTTGGTGGAGTGCAGGAGTCCGTTGCCCCCGCCGGCGATCCACAGGTCCCCTGCGATGCCCGGAACCGTCTTGAGCTGCCCGCCGACCAGACCGGTGGCCCGGGCGGTGAAGTGCTTACCGCCGTCCGTGCTGGCGTACAAGGTTCCGCCGCTGAGGGCGTAGAAGGTGTTCGCCGCCGACCGGTCGGCCACGACGGCCGTGTCCTTGGGCAGACCGGAGACCGCTGTCCAGGCCGAGCCACGGCTGCCCGAACGGAAGGGAGCCTGGCCCGCGGGGGTCCACACCATGGCGGCGCCGTCAGCCGAGACGGCCACGGATCCGCCGCCCGCATCGCGCACCGGCGGCGCGGCGAACGGTACCCAGCCGACGCCGCCGTCGGCCGAGTAGGCGCCGTGCTGCTCGCCACCGAGACCGACCCGCACCATGAACCGCGGCTTCGACTGGGCGAAGTCGATACCCGTGGTGTTGGTGAACAGCGGCCCGGACAGCGCCTTGGCGGGCACCTTGGTGAGGTCCTCGTGCCGGAAGCCGCTGACATCGCCGAGCGCACTGACCAGGGGAAGACCGGGGGGCTTGATCAGCCCGAGCGTCGCGGTCTCCTCCAACCCCTTCGCCGGGATGGTCCAGTGCGTCGCCCGCCCGCTGTCCGCCGCGGTCACGTCGCGGCTGCCCCACATCCCCGATCCCGTGCCGTACAGCACGTGCCCGGAATCGAAGGGGTCGATGGCCAGGGCGCCCATCCAGTGACCGATACCGGTGCCCACGTACGGCGCGGCGGAGCTGTCCCGGACCGAGGTCGCGCCGAGCGCCTTCCAGGACGCGCCGCCGTCGGCCGACCGGTAGATCTCGTCCGAGGGCCACCAGCGGTCCAGCGTGGTGACCATCACCGTGGACGGGCGCTGCGGATCGACCGCCAGGCCGGCGAACCCGTAACCGCCACTGGACGGCGAGATGTTCTTCCAGCCCCCGGTGGACGGCGTGTGCTTCCACACTGACCCGGCCGTCACGCCGTTCGGGCCCGGCGCGTCGGTGTACGTCAGGTACAGCGAGCCGTCGCCGGACAGCACACCGTGCTGCGGCAGCTGCCCCTTCGGCTGACCGGGCACGGCCTGCCAGGTGCTGCCGCCGTCGGTGGAGCGGTACAGCGAGGTGGTCTTGTCGGCCACCCCGACGTAGATCGTCCTGCTGCCGGACGGGCCGAAGGTCACGAACGAGAGGCCGACGCCGCTGCTCGCACCGTCCTTCACGGGGAAGCTGCCGACCTGGCTCCACGTCACGCCGTAGTCAGTGCTGCGCCAGAGCCCGTTCTTGCGGGTACCCAGGTAGAGCGTGCCGTGGTCGGACGGGTCCACCACCAGCCGCTCGCCCATGGACCGGCCGTCCTCGTTGCCGCCCAGTTTGAACGGCAGGTCGGTGCGCTGGAACGTCCTGCCCTGGTCGGTGGAGCGCAGGATCGCGCCGTTGCCCGCCCAGTCGTTGGTGTAGGTGCCGCTCGCGAGGTACAGGCGGTTCGGGTCGACCGGGTCGGTCGCCAGGCTCTCCATCCCCAGCAGGTTCCAGTCGGCTCCGCCGATCCAGTCGGTCAAGGAGGTCCAGCGGGCGGCGGTCGCGTCCCAGCGGTAGGCGCCGCCGATGTCGGTCCGTGCGTACAGCAAGTCCTTGCGGGCGGGGTTGAAGACCAGCCCGGTGACGAAACCGCCACCGACGATCTGCGCGTTGTGCCAGGTGTACCTGCCCGAGCCGCCCGCCTTCACCAGCTTCCACCGCTGGTTGGTGCCGCCCTGGTCCGCGTACTGGACGAGCGGCACACCGTCACCGCTGGAGCCGCCCCACACGTCCAGCACCATGCCGCTGCTCCGCGAGACGATCTTCACCGCCGCACCGCCGGCCTTCTCGATCTTCCACTGCTGCGCGGCCTCGCCGTGGCCGGACTGCTGCTCGATGGCCGCCGCCGACTGCATGGAAGCACCCCGCACACCGAGGATCTTCTTGCTGCTGCGGTTCTCCAGCTCGTAGTAGCCGTCCCCCGTCGGCCTCAGCCGCCACTGCTGACTCGCGGCGCCGGCCACGCGGCTCTGCTGCCGAGTCCAGGCGCCGTCCGACGTGTCCGCGCCGGGCACGTCCAGCACCTTGTCGCTGCGTACGGACACCACCTCGTAATAGGCGTCGGAATCCAACGTCGCGGCCTCCGAGTCGGCCTGCACGAACAGCAGGTAGGGGCCGAGGACACCGGGCACGCCCAGCGCCAGACCCATCGTCGTCCAGCGCCGGCGGTGGCGTCCACGCGTACGTCGCGCGCCACCGGCCGCGCGCGTGCGCCGACCGCGACCGTGCGCGGTGGGATCCGTCTCGTTCATGGGGGCTCCTCGCTCCGAGCCTGCCTCGCACACCGGCTCTGGTCAGCGGTGCGCAGCGGCATGCGGCGGTGTGATCGGACGATCCGTGGGTGTGATCGTCTTCGGGTCGCCCGTCAGTCGCCGCAGCTCCGCAAAAGGTTGCCGTCCGCCGAACCGACGGCAGGTCAGGGCGATCTTCCGTCGATGAACACATCGCCGGGGGCGAGCCGGTCACGGATCCGGACGGTGCGGTCGGCTGCCGCGCGCGGTGAGGTAGCGCGCTGCGCGGGTGGTGGGCCAGCTCCCCGTCGAGGTACCGGATCAGGGCCGGCCAGGCCGCGTCCCGGCCGCAAGCCCGGCGCAGGAATCGGAGCGCCGTCGTAGCCCCTCCGCACCCTGGAGTCCCTCCTCGAGACCCACATCCTCCCCACCCTCGGCAGCCGCCGCATCGCCAGCGACGTCTACCGCATCACCGAACAGGTGCGGACCGAGGTGGCGGGCACGCCGACCACTTCCCTGGAGGGTCCTGGCGACGTACCTGACGGGGGTGAGGTGAGGCCCGGGCGGGCTGGGTAGCGACCTGCGACGGTCGACCCGAACTCGCCGGCCGGGTCATCAGCGGCGAATGAGCCCGACGCGGACCCGGCAAGAGCATGCAGCCCCCGGTCGAGGATGAGTCCCACGCGTCAGGTCACCGGTGGCTCGCTGCCCAGCGGAGGGCGCCGGAGAGGTGCGCTCGGAAGGCGGGGCCGCGTACGACTCCGAAGTGTGACCGAGGGCCCACCACAAGACGCCGCTGCGCAGGTGCGGCACGCCCCGCAGGCATCCACGACGCGGCAGTGGTTCGGCGCCCCCCGGCGCGTGCACCGGGGCCGGAGCTCTCCGGTCCAAGCCCTGGCGCACGTGCGGGCCGGGCCCCGAAGGACCTCCGGCGCCCGGGAGGAGGACCCGCCGGTGCGGCAACTCCGCGAGCACGGAGCGACTCACGCCGCGGCTTCGTTGATACCTTTCGTTTGTCGAGTGAAAGCACATGGCTTCGCTCGCGATGAGAGGGGCTCGTGAGTGCTGGCTGAAGAGCGGCGTGAGGCGCTGCTGCGCATCGTGGAGCGCCGAGGAGCGATCAAGGTGAAAGAGGTGGCGGAGGAGATCGGGGTCTCCGCCGTCACCGTGCGCCAAGACGTGCGGGACTTGGCCGGCCGGGGGCTGGTCGTTCGTGTGCACGGCGGCGCAATGTCACCCGCCGCGGCACAGGCGGCCGACACGTCCCGACCTGCCACCCGGCCGGTGAGTCGGGGGGACGCCTTCGGACTGATCGTTCCGCCCGGGGACTACTACTACCCGGAGATCATCCGAGGTGTGCAGGATGCGGCGCGCACGCACGGAGTGCGCATCGTGCTCGCGGTTTCCGGTGAGACACTGACGGACAACCGGGAGCAGGTGCGACGGCTCGTCGCAGCGGGCGTCGACGGCCTGCTCTTGATGCCGCGTGCCGGACTCGAGCCCGCGGGGACCGAACAGTGGCTGGCCGGCCTCGACATCCCGGTCGTTCTCGTGGACCGCCGGGCCGGGGCCCACGCCGGGCGGCTGGAACAGGTCGCGTCCGACCACGCCCATGGCGCGGGCCTGGCGGTCCGGCACCTCGCCGAGCTGGGGCACGAGCGGATCGCCCTGGTCGCCAGGACGGAGAGCCCCAACACGCCTTTGATCCGCGAGGGTTACGCGATGGCCTGCCAGGCCTTGGGGCTGACGGCCGGCCCGGAATACCGCGTCGATCCGACCGACGGACCGGCGTCGACCGAGTGGTTCGAGGAGCTCGTGCGGGCGGTCGAGGCAGGTGACGTACGGGCCGCCTTGGTCCACAACGATCTCGATGCCGTCACCCTGGTCGGCCTCCTTCAGGCACGCGACCTGCGCGTTCCGGAGGATCTGGCCATCGTGACGTACGACGACGAGGTCGCCGAGCTGAGCAATGTGCCACTCACGGCCGTGGCACCACCGAAGAGGGCCGTGGGGGCATGGGCGGTCGATCTGATGCGGCGGCGAATCGCCGATCCCGCCTCACCCCTGGCCGAGCTGCTGCTCCGCCCGGAGCTGCGCGTACGGGACTCCAGCGGAGCCTTCTCCAAACCGGGCCGGCACGCCTAGAGCGGGGGCACGAGTAGGCGCCACATCGCATCACTTGCTTTCGTTTCTCATCAAATGAAGCTCGAAGCATTGACGAAGCTCACTTACTGGCGAATGATTTCGGTCAACGCCCCCGTGAACGATCGGTGCACATCATGCTTCGCAGATCCACGGCCGTTCTGGCCGGCTCCGTCACAGCGCTCGCCCTGCTCGCCACCGCCTGCGGTGGCGGGACGGACCAGGGGGCTTCCCCGGCCAAGAAGACCGGAGAGGTCACCTTCTGGTCCTTCGTCAAGGGTTCCGACAAGGTGGCTGCTGCTTTCAACAGCAGCCACCCGGACATCAAGGTGACCTTCGAGACGGTTCCGTCGGGCCAGGAGTACTACTCCAAGCTCACCAACGCCGTGAAGGCCGGCACCGCGCCGGACGTCGCGGTGGTGGAGTACCCCCACCTCCCGGAGTTCGCGGCCCAGGGGAAGGTCGAAGACCTGAGCGGCCTCCTCGGCGCGGAGGTGAAGGCCGGCTTCCCCGAGGCGGCGCGACAGCTGGTCAACCTCGGCGGCAAAACCTGGGCCGTTCCGCGTGACGCGGCGCCCTTGATGATGATGTACCGCAAGGACTTCTTCGACCAGCACAAGATGGGCGTTCCCACGACCTGGGACGCGTACCGGAACATGACCGAGCAGGTGAAGAAGGCCGACCCGGCCGCCCGCGGCGGTGTCATGTACACCGACAACCCCGGGGTCTTGGAGGCTCTCTCCTGGCAGGCCGGCGGCAAGTGGTTCGCGACCGAGAAGGATTCCTGGAAGGTCACCGTCGACGACGATCCGTCGAAGAAGGTCGCCGCCTACTGGGGCGACCTCGCCCGCACGGGCCTTGTCCACTCGCTGAGCCAGCTGGACCCCTTCTGGACGAGCGTCCAGAAGGGCCGGACCGTCGCCTACGTCTGCGCCAGCTGGTGCGCCGGAGCCCTCCAGGCAACGGTCCCCGACCAGAAGGGCAAGTGGGCCGTGGCCCCCGTCCCGACGTGGGACGGAGCGCCGGCCTCGGGCATGTTCGGAGGTTCGTCCTTCGCGATCCCGAAGGGGTCCGACAACAGTGGGGCCGCCGCCGAGTTCATCAAGTGGATCACCACCGACCCCGAGGGCATGAAGGCCTGGGTGTCGTCCGGAACCAGCAGCATGTTCCCCGCGGATCCGCGTCTCGTGCCGGTCACGAAGGCGGCTTTCACAACGGACTACTTCGGCGGGCAGGACATCTACGCCCTCATGTCGCAGTCCTACAACGCCATCCGGCCCGGCTGGACGTGGGGCCCGGTCATGGGCGCGACCAACACGGCCATCGTGGACCAGCTCCCGAAGGTCGCCGACGGCTCGGCGAGCCTGCCCGATGTCCTCTCCACCGCCGAGAAGGCCACGATCACGCAGATGGAGCAGCGCGGCCTGAAGGTCGCCGCCCCGTAGGAGCCCGTAGCCCGGAGGGCCGGCCCCGCCCGCTTGGCGGGCCGGCCCCCCGGCTCCCTCCCGCACCCGCTCTCCCCCGCCCCACCCAAGGAAGGCCGGTATGGCAAGCCCATCCGCCCGAGGTCAGCGCCGGACCGCCGCACTGCTCCTCACCCCGTTCCTCGGCCTGTTCGCGGCCGTCACTCTCGCCCCGCTGTTCTACGCGGCATGGCTGAGCCTGTTCACCACCCGCACCTCCGGCCTTGGGTTCGGCGGCACCGAAAACGTCTTCACCGGGTGGGGGAACTACGCCCGCGCGCTGTCAGACGAGGCCTTCCGCGACGGATTCCTCGTCATCGCCGCGTACTGCGCGATCTACATCCCCGTGATGATCGGCGGATCGCTGGTCCTGGCCCTGCTGCTCGACTCGGGTCTGGCCAAGGCACGGTCGTTCTTCCAGCTGGCGCTGTTCCTGCCGCACGCGGTGCCGGGACTGATCGCCGCACTGATCTGGGTGTACCTCTACACACCCGGCCTGAGCCCGGTGATCGACCTCCTCGAATCCGGCGGCATCGACATCAACTTCCTGTCGGTCGACAACGCCGTGTTCTCGGCGGCCAACATCGCCGTCTGGGAGTGGACGGGCTACAACATGGTCATCTTCTACGCCGCCCTGCAGGCCGTGCCCCGCGAGACCCTGGAGGCGGCGAAGATCGACGGCGCCGGCGCCGTGCGGACGGCGCTGTCCATCAAGGTCCCGATGATCTACCCCGCGGTGGCCCTCGCCGTCCTGTTCACCGTCATCGGCTCGATCCAGCTCTTCACCGAGCCGAAGGTCATCTACAACGCGTCCAGCGCGATCGGCAGCAGTTGGACCCCCAACATGTACGTCCAGACGGCCGCCTTCCAGAACAACGACTTCGGCCTGGCGGCAGCCGCTTCGCTGCTGATCGCACTGTTCGCCGCCGTGCTGTCGTTCGCCGTCACCCGTATCTCACGCCGCGGGAGCAAGCCGTGACCTCCTCCTCCGTACTTCCCCCCGCCGCACCGGCGTCTGCGACGGCCCCAGAGACGACGCATGTGACCGGTCCGGCCCCGCGCCCCCGCCGGCAACGGCGCGCCCCGAAGTCTCCGTCGGTGCTGCTCTCCAAGGCCGGCGTCACCGCTCTCCTCGGCCTCGCCACGCTCTACACCCTGCTGCCGCTGACCTGGCTGATGCTTTCCTCCACCAAGAGCCGCGAGGACCTCTTCGGAACGAACGGGTTCGCGCTCGGCGACGAGACCCACCTCGCCGACAACCTGGGCCACCTGTTCGCGGCCGACGACGGCATCTACGTGCGCTGGCTGATCAACACGGTGCTGTACGCCGGTGTGGGGGCCCTCTTGGCATCGGTGTTCAGCGTCGCCGCCGGCTACGCGTTCGACAAACTCGCCTTTCCCGGCAAGGAGCGCCTGTTCTCGCTCGTGCTGCTCGGCGTGATGGTCCCCGGCACGGCGATGGCGATACCGCTTTACCTGCTCGCCTCCAAGGCCGGACTGGTGAACACGTTCTGGGGCGTGTTCATCCCAGGACTGGTCTTCCCCTTCGGCGTGTACCTGGCCCGGGTCTTCAGCGCCTCCTACGTACCGGACGAGGTACTGGAAGCGGCGCGGATGGACGGGGCCGGAGAGTTCCGGACCTTCTGTCGCATCGCGTTCCCGATGATCGCGCCCGGCTTCGTGACCATCTTCCTCTTCCAGTTCACCCAGATCTGGAACAGCTTCTTCCTGCCCCTGGTGATGCTCTCCGACCAGGACCTCTACCCGGTCAACCTCGGCCTGTACGTCTGGTACTCCTCCGCGCTCAACCAGGGCCATCCCGAGGACTACCTGCTCGCCGTCGTCGGCTCCCTGGTGGCCGTGGCCCCGCTCATCGCCGTCTTCCTGATGCTCCAGCGGTTCTGGAAGTCCGGCATGACCGCCGGCGCCGTCAAGTAGGCCGACACCGTGAGGAATTCACCCATGCGCCCCACCCCGACCACCCGTCCCCGGGCCCTGTTCGCCATGGGCCGACGGCACCGGGACGCGCTGTTCGCACCGGCCGACATCCAACGTCTGACGGCGTACGTCGACATCGACCCGGACCACGTCGCCGAGGACCTCGCCGGGGAACCGGCCCTGAAGGACGTGGAGATCCTGATCACCTCCTGGGGATGCCCCGTCCTCGACGAGGAGGTCCTGGCACGGGCACCGGCGCTGAAGGCGGTCGTCCACGCGGCGGGCAGCGTCAAGCACCATGTGACACAAGCCTGTTGGGACCGCGGACTGGTGGTCTCCTCGGCCGCCGGCGCCAACGCCGTGCCCGTCGCCGAGTACACGGTCGCAGCGGTCCTCTTCGCCAACAAGCGGGTCCTGGACATCGCGGGCGTCTACCGCGACCACCGTGCCGCCCTCGACTGGTCCCAGCACTTCCCCGGGTTCGGCAACTACCGCCGGACCGTGGGCCTGGTCGGCGCGTCCCTCGTGGGCCGCAAGGTCCTCGAACTGCTGCGGCCCTACGATCTCGACCTGCTCCTCGCCGACCCTCACGTCGACGCCGCGCAGGCCGCGGAACTGGGTGCCCGGCACGTCGGCCTCGACGAACTCGTCGCCGGCTCGGACGTCGTCTCGCTGCACGCCCCGGCGCTGCCGGAGACCCACCATCTGCTGGACGCGCGCAGGCTGTCACTGATGCGCGACGGCGCCACGCTGATCAACACGGCACGCGGATCCCTCGTCGACACCGAGGCCCTCACGGCCGAAGCCGTGACCGGTCGCATCCGCGCGGTCATCGACGTCACCGAACCTGAGGTGCTCCCCGCCAGCTCACCGCTCTACTCCCTGCCCAATGTCCTCCTCACCCCCCATATCGCCGGCTCGCTCGGCGGCGAACTCCACCGGATCACCAGCAGCGCCGTCGACGAGGTCCAGCGCTACTGCTCCGGAGAACCGTTCGCCCACGCCGTGTACCACGCGGCCCTCGCGACGTCGGCCTGACCGGCCGGTCCCGGAGTTCCCCCCCACCCGGGGCCGGCCGGTCCCTGCCGTGAGCATCCCACCGCGGCTCTTGTTCCTCCCCGCTCTATGTCCCCGCACAACGAACCAAGGAGTCCCCCCATGCAAGGCTCTTCGATGGGCAGGCGTCAGCTGCTCACGGCAGGCGGCGCCCTCGGGCTCGCCGCAGCAGCGGGCCCGCTGCTCACCGCACCGGCCCAGGCCCAGGACACTCCCACGGCCAGCGGACCCTGTACCCGCATCACCGATCTCGGCCCCGGCATCGAGCAGTTCGCGCTCATGAGCGCGGTCCAGGTCGGCGACACGGTCTACATCGGCTCTCGTAACCTCTCCCCGACGCAGGTGATCGCCTTCCACCTGCCGACCCGCGAGGTGGTGTCCCGGACCGTCCTCGGCGTGGGCCACTCGATTCAGGCGCTCGCCGCGGATCCCACCGGCCGCTACCTGTACGCGGGCATCCTGACCAAGGGTGACGAAGGCAAGCCGAACCTCTTCCGCTGGGACCTGACCACGCCGGACAAGCCCGCCGTGGGCGTCGGCCGCACCGAGGACCGCGACATCCGCGACCTCGCCGTCGCCCCGGACGGCACCGTGTACGCGGTCGGCGGGATCCCTGGGAAGGCGCCCGCGCTGTGGATGTACGACCCGGCCACCGGAAAGGTGACCAACCTCGGCATACCTGACCCCAAGGCCACCCTGGCCAGGGCCGTCGCCGCCACCGACACGACCGTCTTCTTCGGCGCCGGCAGCGTCCTGGCCGGCGGGGACGGGGCAAGCAAGGCGTCGCTGTACGCGTACGACCGGGCGGCGCGCACCTTCAGCAACGTCACGCCCCCGGAGATGGAGAAGGATCCCAGCCTGCGCGACCTCCTCGTGGTCGGCGACCGGCTCGTCGTCAGTACCTCGGGATCGACCGAGCCCGCCAAGCTCGCCGTCATGGACCTCGCCGACCTCTCCTCGTACACCGTGACGCCCACCGGCGGCAGCGTGGTCAAGAACCTGACCGCGAACGGCGACCTGATCTACTTCGCCACCGATGCGGGCCTGCACTCCTACGCGACGGCCACGAAGGTCGTCGCCCCCGTCGAGTTCGACGGCGACCTCGGCGAGATCTGGGGCCTGGACCACGTCGACGGCACACTGACCGTCGTCTCGGGCTACGGCTTCGTGGCGGAGATCGACGTGGCCGCCGGTACGTCCGTCGTCACCGATCTCGGCCAGGCGGGCGCACCCGTCACTCCGCAGACCACGATGGGAATCGCCGCCGACCACCGGTTCGTCTACGTGGGCGGCAACAACGGCATCGCCCGTCACGACCTGCGCAGCGGCAAGGTGGTCAACCTCCGCGCACCCGGTGAGGCGAAGGACGCGGAGGTGCTGAACGGGGTGCTCTACACCGGTCAGTACAGCTCGCAGGGCATGTGGACGTACGACCCCACAGCCGATAAGCAGCCCCGCCAGCTCGCGGCCTTCCCGAGCGAGCAGAACCGTCCGCTCGACGTCTGCTACGACACGGTCAACGAACTCCTGCTGGTCGGCGTGCAGTCCGACACCGAGGGCGGCGGCTCCCTGTGGACGTACTCCCCGAAGACCGGCAAGAAGGCCGCCTACATCAACCCGGTCGACGACATCCAACTGGTGCGTGCGGTCACCACCCGTGAGGGAGTCGCGTACCTCGGCGGCGACAACCCCACCGCGCAGGGGCCTCGTGGCTCGATCGTCGCCTTCGACCCGGTTGCCGGGAAGGAACTGTGGCGCCTGGACCTCCCCGCGTCGCTGACCACGGGAGTGGCCGCGCTGGCAGTGCACGGCAAGCACCTGTACGGACTCACGCGGAAGGGCGGCTTCTTCGTCGTCGACGTCCCGATCCGCCGGGTGATCCACACTGCCGACCACCGCTCCCTCTGCCCCGGCTTCGCGGCCATGGTCACCAGCCGAGGAATCGTCTACGGCGTCTCCGACACCACGCTCTTCCGTTTCGACCCCAAGACGTTCGCCGTCAGCACCGTCGTCCCCGAGATCAACGGCGCCTGGTACAGCGGCCCGCACGTCAACGCCGACGGCCGCGGCCTGCTCTACACGATGCGCGGCCACAACCTCGTCCGTATCGAAGACAAGCCGGTGAGCTGACCATGAAGAAGTCGACGAAGAGGTCCGTCATCGCCGCCGCGGCGGCGGGGGCGCTCACCATCGCATGCGTGGCCACCGCCCAAGCGGGTCAGGACAGCGGGAGCCGGGCCTCGGAGGCCTCGTGCGGCAGCAGTGGCGTCTCCGCGCCCCTGCTGGACATCGAATACGCGAACGGCCGGCTGAATTCAGGCATTCCGAACCTGACCACGACGCATGCGACCGCGGCCGACGCGTCATACGTCGTCGACTCGGGGGCCGACCACGCCGTCGCGCACCAGGTGACCCTGGGCGACCCCGGTTACGTCTCCGACGGAGCCCCGCGCAGCGAGAGCGCCACGAACGACGTCCCCGAGGGGAAGTTCGTCGTGGGCGACGAACAGCGGTACGAGTTCAGCGTCATGTTGAAGGACTGGGAGACGTGGGAGTCCGGGGAGTCGGAAGCCGGCGACATCATCTTCCAGGGGAAGCACGCCGGCGGAAACCTGCCGTCCTTCTACCTCATGACCAAGCGGAACAGCATCGCCTTCCGGTCGCCGACCCTCAACCTTCAGTCCACCGTGGTCAACGACTTCCGCCCGCACCTCGGCAAGTGGATGCGTTTCCGCGTGGACGTGAGCTGGACGGACGACAGTACCGGCTACTACAAGGTCTCCACCAAGATGCCCGGCGAACCGGATTACACGCTGCGGCAGACGTACGCGAACGTGAAGACCTTCCACCCCGTGAACCCGGCGGAGTTCGGCTATCTCAAGTGGGGCCTCTACCGGCCCGACCAGACGCTCGCGAAGGGAGACGTACCGACGCGCGTCGTCTATCACGACGACATCCGCGTCCTGGATCTCTCCCAGGGATGAGTCCTGACCGTCCCTGAAGGGGCGGTGCCCCGGCCGCCAGCCGTCGCCGGCCGGCGACGGCTGGCGGCCGGGGCGCCCCCCGACGGCCTTCGCCCAGGTCGTAGCAGTGGGCTGAACCTCCGTGTCACGCGTGAGAGTGTTCCCAATGAGACATGTCATCGCCCTCGATGTGGGCGGTACCGGAATGAAAGCGGCTCTGGTCGGGCTCGACGGGGCGCTGTTGTACGAGGCCCGGCGGGCCACCGGGCGCGAGCGCGGGCCCGACGCCGTCGTGCAGTCGATCCTCGGGTTCGCGGAGGATCTGCGTGCCCACGGGCACAAGCACTTCGGCGCGGCCGCGGAGGCCGCGGGCGTCGCCGTGCCCGGCGTCGTCGCCGCGGAGCAGGGCATCGCCGTCCACGCTGCCAACCTCGGCTGGCGCGACGTCCCGATGCGGGAGCTGCTGAGCCGCAGGCTCGGCGGTATCCCCGTCGCGCTCGGGCACGACGTCCGCACCGGCGGCCTCGCGGAGGGCCGGATCGGGGCCGGTCGCGGGACCGGCCGGTTCCTGTTCGTGTCGCTCGGCACCGGCATCGCCGGCGCCATCGGCATCGACGACGGCATCGAGCCCGGTGCCCACGGCTGCGCCGGCGAGATCGGCCACATCGTCGTACGCCCCGGCGGCCCCGTGTGCGGTTGCGGCGGGCGCGGCTGCCTGGAGGCGCTGGCCTCCGCCGCCGCGGTCGGTCGTGCTTGGGCCGCTGCGAGCGGCGACCCCGCCGCCGACGCGGCCGACTGTGCCAAGGCCGTCGAGGCGTGCGACGAGGCAGCGACCGGGGTGTGGCAGGCGGCGGTAGCCGCCCTCGCCGACGGCCTGGTCACCGCGCACACGGTCCTGGATCCCCACACCTTGATCATCGGCGGCGGCCTCGCCGAGGCGGGCGACACCTTGTTCACACCCCTGCGCGCGGCGGTGGCGGAACGTGTCAGGTTCCAGAAGCTGCCCGAGATCGTCCCGGCGGCTCTCGGAGACGCCGCCGGGTGCCTGGGCGCGGGGCTGCTCGCCCGGGACCTGCTCGCCGCGGCGGCCGCCCGACTGCCGTGCCCTGTGCCGCAGAAGCCGCCTGACCCGGCACGGGTCCCCTGAACGCCATTGCACATCAACCCAGAAGGAGACATGAGGATGACCCGCGAAGTCATAGGCATCGTGATGAACGGCGTGACCGGTCGCATGGCTACCGCCAGCACCTGGTCCGCTCCGTGCTGGCCATCCGCGAACAGGGCGGTCTCACCCTGGACGACGGAACCGTCATCTGGCCCGAGCCGATCCTTGTCGGCCGCAGTGACCGCAAGCTGAAGGAACTGGCCAACCGGCACGGCCTGGAGCACTGGACCACGCACCTGGACGACGCCCTGGCCCATCCGCTCGCCGAGATCTACTTCGACGCCCAGGTCACCCCGGCGCGGGAAAAGGCGATCCGGACCGCGATCGCGGCCGGCAAGCACATCTACACCGAGAAGCCGACCGCTGAATCCCTGGACGCAGCACTGGAATTGGCCCGGCTGGCACGCGAGGCCGGCGTGTGCAACGGAGCGGTGCAGGACAAGCTGTTCTTGCCCGGTCTGCTGAAGCTCAAGCGGCTCATCGACAGTGGCTTCTTCGGACGGATCCTCTCCGTGCGGGGCGAGTTCGGCTACTGGGTCTTCGAGGGCGACTGGCAGACGGCCCAGCGACCGTCATGGAACTACCGGGCCGAGGACGGCGGCGGCATGATCCTCGACATGTTCCCGCACTGGCGGTACGTGCTCGACGGCCTGTTCGGCGAGGTCCGCTCCGTGTACGCGCACACCGCGACCCACATCCCCGAGCGGGTCGACGAGCAGGGCCGGACCTACGCGGCGACCGCTGACGACGCCGCCTACGGCGTCTTCGAGCTGGAGGGCGGCATCACGGCCCAGATCAACTCCTCCTGGGCCGTACGGGTCGACCGGGACGAGCTGGTGGAGTTCCAGGTGGACGGCACCGAGGGCAGCGCCGTGGCAGGTCTGCGCAACTGCCGTGTCCAGCACCGCTCCCTGACACCGAAGCCGGTATGGAACCCGGACCTGCCGGTGACCGAGTCCTTCCGTGACCAGTGGCGGCAGGTTCCGGACAACGGCGATTTCGACAACGGATTCAAGATCCAGTGGGAGCTCTTCCTGAAGCACGTGGTGACCGGATCCGAGTACCGCTGGGACCTGCTGGAGGGCGCCAAGGGCGTCCAGCTCGCCGAACTCGGCCTGCGCTCCGCCCGCGAAGGCCGCCGTCTCGACGTCCCCGCACTGGAGATCTGATGACGGTCGTCCTGCGTCTCCCCGGCGGCCCCCACCGCCTTCGCACCCACCGCCTTCGCACCCCCGTCGCCTCCGAGGCGCCCGACGGCCCTCGCCTCTGCCTTCGCCGCAACCACGCACCGTCACCCCGACCGCGAACCCCGCTGACATCCTCACCACCGCCAACGACCTCGCCCTGATCGCCGCCTACCGCCGGGAATCCCCCTGACGCGGTGAGGGGGGTGCGGGGCTCTCGTCGAGGAATCCGCCCGACTGGTGCTGCCACAGCTTCGCGTACGTGCCCTCGCAGGCCAGCAGCTCGTGGTGCGTGCCCTGTTCGACGATGCGGCCGCGGTCGAGGACGACGAGCCGGTCCATGTGGGCCACCGTGCTCAGCCGGTGCGCGACCACGAGGGCGGTGCGCCCCTCCATGAGACGCCACAGAGCCTCCTGTACGAGGACCTCACTCTCGGAGTCCAGGGCGCTGGTCGCCTCGTCCAGCAGCAGGATCGGCGCGTCGCGCAGGATCGCCCGTGCCAGTGCGACCCGCTGGCGCTGTCCGCCCGACAGCTTGACCCCGCGCTCGCCGACCATCGTGTCGAGGCCGTCGGGCAGCGCGTCGGCGAACTCCGTGACGTGCGCCGCCTCGGCCGCGCGCCGGATCTCGGCCTCGGTGGCACCGGGCCGGGCGAACGCGATGTTCTCCCGCAGGGTGCGGTGGAACATCGCAGGGTCCTGCGGGACGTACGCCATCAGGTCGCGCAGATCGCGCTGGCGCAGCCTGCTGATGTCGCGGCCTCCGATCAGGATCCGGCCCGCGTCGATGTCCGTCATCCGCAGCAGCAGCCGGGTGAGTGTGGTCTTGCCGCCACCGGAGCGGCCCACCAGCCCGATCTTCGCCCCGCTGGGCACGTCCAGGTCGAGCCCCTCGAACAGCGGCTCGGCGCCCGCGTGGGCGAAGCCCACCTTCTCGAAGCGCACCTCGCCGGCCCGGTCCGGCTCCGGCACCGGCTCGGGCGAGGGCGGGTCGAGCACGGTCGCCGGCGTCAGCAGCAGCTGCGTGAACTGCGCGGCCTCCGTCATCGAGCTCTCCAGGCGGCGGTAGATCTGGTTGAACTCGAACATGATCCGGGTGGCGTTGGAGAAGTAGGTGAACGCGACCACGACCGCCTCCACCCCGTGCCCGCTTCCGCCCGCGCCCCCGCCGCCGCTCCCGGCGATCGTGACGGCGATCAGCAGGCCCAGCGCGTTGGTCACGACGGACATGGGTGCGACCAGGGTGTCGATGCGCAGGTTGCCGTAGTCCCACGACCGCAGCGTGAGCGCGCGCGACTGCGCGACCCGGGACCGGTGCTCGGCCGCCTCGCGCTCCTCCGCGGCGAACGCGCGGACCGTGTCCATGTTCATCAGACTGTCGGAGACGTGCCCCGACACCCGGGCGATCGCCTCCTCGCGCCGGGCGACGAGCGCCTGGCGGCGCCGGATGAGGGGCAGTACGCACACCCCCGTCACCACGATCATCGCCAGCAGCGCCACGACGAGCAGCGGTTCGTAGTGCCAGAGCACCACCGACCCGAACAGCAGCGGTACGAACCGGCCCACGACCGAGAAGGTCAGCGCGTCGACGAACTCCTCGAAGCGGGAGGCGAAGCTCAGCACCCGCTTGGTCAGCGACCCGGCGAAGTTGTCGTGGAAGAACGCGGCGTCCTTCGCGAACAGCTCGTCCATGCCCACGATGTACAGCCGCTCGATGCCGAGGGCGTCGAGCCGGTTCAGGCAGTGCAGGCCGAGGCGCCACGCCGCTTCCGAGAGCAGCAGGACACCGGCGAAGCCCAGGACGTACGGGAGGCAGGCGCCGAGGCCGAGCCCGGCGCCGCCCGCGATGCGCCCGACCAGCTTCGCGACGACCAGCGGGGCGATGTAGTTGATGCCGATGTTGCCCAGGGCGGGCATCAGCATGGCGGGCGCGGTCAGCCACCGCAGCCGCGCCAACTCCCGCCCGTAGTAGCGGAGTGCGAGGACCACCGGCCCTCTGCCTTGGGGACCCCCTCGTGCTGGAGACGCTTTCATGGCCACCCTACGTAGTCACTTGCTTACGGAGATCACAGTCTCCCGCGATGCCGTCCGCGCCGTCCAAGCGTTTTCCGTAGGGGTGCCAACCGCCCCGCATCCGGCCCGCCAGGCGGATGCGGAGGCTAGTCAGTGCCCTGGCGAGGTCCGGTTCAAATATCTCAGCAGCTTCGCGTACCTGTTGAGCGCGGATCTCGGCGGCCTCACGGGCTGGTGCCACGGCTTCGTGGTGACGTCCAAGTGTGGTGAGCGCTGAGCGGAGGCTCTCCAGCGCCCCAGCAGGTAGACAGAAGGGGCTGCCGTATCTGCGTTCACCAGTTCCCGGTAGCGGCCGATGACCGAGGGCAGGACCGGCTGACCCCGAAGAGGTGAGAACAAGCCGGGGTGACCGCCCGGCCGTCCGTGTGCAAGACGGCCCGGCCGTGGCGTGGTGCGGGAGAGCGGCCGGGCCGCCGGGGCTAGCCTCGGCTGCCGGACGACCAGGACAGGTAGGTGCGCCGTGCCCCGTTCCGCAGTTCCCGAACCCCCGCGTACGAACCGTACGGGCCGTATGGGCCGTACCGGCCGCAGGGCCGGCTCCGTCTTGGTGCTGCTGGCGCTGTGTGCCATCGGGCTGGCCCCGGCCGGTACGGCGGCCGCCTCCGACCCGGGATCCGGGGGCGCGGGCGGCCCGCTATACGTCTCCGACTACGGCAACGACCGGGTGCTGCGGGTGGCGCGCCGCGGCGGGCAGGACGTGGTCCCCGCCGTGGGCCTGGTCCGGCCCACGGGCATGGTGGTCGACGCCGCGGGCGATCTCTACGTGGCGGACACCGGGAACAACCGGGTCGTACGGATCCCCGCGGGCGGCGGCCCCCAGGTCACCGTCGCGACGGACGGGCTCTCCCGCCCCCTCGGGCTGGCACTGGACGCCGAGGGCGACCTGTACATCGCCGACAGCTTCAACGACCGGGTCGTCGAGGTACCCGCGGACGGCAGCGGTCAGCGCACCGTACCCACCGAGGGACTCCTCCACCCCTGGGGCCTCGCCTTCGACTCCGCGGGTTCCCTCTACGTCACCGACTTCGTGAACGACCGCGTCGTCACCCTCCCCGCCGGAGGCGGCGCGCAGCGCACCCTCCCCTTCACGGGGCTCTCCCAGCCGGCCGGCATCGTCCTCGACCCGGCGGGCAACCTCTACGTCTCCGACACCGGCAACAGCCGTGTGGTGAGGCTGGCGGCCAACGGCTCCGGCCAGAGCACCGTTCCCGCGTCCGGGCTCAACGACCCGCTGGGCCTGGCCCTCGACGGAAAGGGCCGCCTCTACGTCGCGGACGCCTTCAACAACCGGGTGGTCCGCCTCGCCCCCGACGGCAGCGCCCAGACCACCCTCCCCGTCACCGGCCTGAACACCCCCACGGGCCTGGCGATCCCGCCCACCCGCACCCTCCCGGCGGGCACCCATCGCGAGGGGCGGTCCTAGGGCGTGTCCGCGCCGACCGCCGGGTGGACCAGTGCCGCACGCAGCTCGCGGGTCAGGGAGTCGGCCCGGTCCGCCAGGTCCGGGTCGACGATCGTCACCCTGCCGAAGCTGCCCTTGTCGCCCCACAGACACGTGATGTTGCGGTAGCCGTCAGCGGCGGTGATCTCCACGCACTCCAGCCAGCCTCCGGCCGGCCCCGCCTCCGGCTTCCAGGTCCTGACCGTCGCACCGACGCTCTCGGCGCCGGCTCGCGCGGCATCCGCGAACGAGGTCAGCATGCGCGGGGACATGTCGTGCCAGTCCCCCGTTATTCCGTAGATGCCGATGTGCCCCTCATTGGCCGTCGGGTCGCCGTACACCTCGGTAAAGGCCTTGAAGTCCCCCGGAACCGCGACGGCGGCCTCCGCCAACAACTGGTTGAGGGGCGAGTTCCACACACGCTTCATCCCCTGGAACGAGTCAGGGCTGACGACCTCGTACCGCGGATACGCGGTGTACTTCGCGTACGACCACACCCCGGCCACCACCAGGCTGCTCAGCACCACCGCCGCCCCGGCCAGGCCGAATGCCAGCTCGCGGGACGAATACGGCGGTACGGGCGCCAGCTCGGGCAGCGGTGCTTCCCGCGGCACGGGATGTGCGGCAGCGGCCGGCTCGCCCCGGCGCCGGGCTCCGCGCAGCACCCTGCCGAGCCAGAAGGGCAGCGCTCCGTAGGCGGCGATCCCGGCCCACCACACCCATTGCGGGAGCCCCAGGCCGACCACGGCGACGAGCACCGCGCCGAGCAGGACGCCGCGTACGAGGCCCGACTCGAACGGCCGGCGGACGAGCGGCAGCAAGAGCACCCGACCGGGGCGGTCCAGTACTTCGAGGGCTTCGGCGAGCATGGCACGGCGCGCGTCGTCCGGCCGCTGCGCGGCATCCGCCCGCGCCTGCCCGGCCGCGGGGCGCACACCGCGGCCGGCCGCCAGTGCCTGGCGCAGATCGTACAGCTGCGTCCGGGCGACGCGCGGCGGCCTCGCGGCCTTGTCGCGGACCGCCGTCAGCCAGGGCGCGCCCTGCACCTGGGCCACGCGCAGGGCCTCGGGCGAGTCGGGGGCGAGTTCGGCCACCCGCGCAGCGAGGGCGGGGCCCCGGTTCTTGCGTGCCGGGCGGTCCTGGAAGTCGCTGCGCAGGCAGAGTTCCGCGTACCCGGCGAGCAGCCCCAGGTGGTCGGGGAACACCTCGAGAGCGTCCCGGTAGACCTCTTCGGCGCGGTCGTCCTCGTCGTCGTCGTCCTCGGCCGCGTGCGCGAGCGCGAGGAGCAGCGACAGCTCGGCGTCGGGCCCGTACGCCTTCAGTCCCGTTCGGGCCGCCTGCCGGGCCGCGCCCCACCGCCGCGCGGTGAGCAGCGCCCGTCCCTCGGCGCGGGCACCTTCGGCGCCTCCGCGCACCGCGGCGTTCGCGTCCGCGACTTCCTGCCCGGTGCCTTCGGCTGTCGCGGTGGCGAGCGATGTCTCGCCACCGGCCGGGTGCGCGTCGTCAATGTCCTCATTGACCTGGTTGTTTTCATTCGTGCCGTGCATCGCTGCTGCGTCCCGCCCCTTGGTTGTGCGACCGGGCCCCATCCCGGCCGCGCAACTATCGCGTGCAAATCGGAGTCCGTCAATCCATCGGATGGGCCCGGGGAGGGGCGCCGTGGCTTCGGGGTTCAGGAACAGCACTGGGCCGTCCGTCGGTCAGCCCGTCCACCTGCCCAGCAGCAGGCCGGCCGGGACGGTGGTCACCTGGACCGGTCCCGCCGGCCCCGAGCAGTTCGAACTGACCGACGAAGTGCTATCGGACGGCATGTACGCGGCGGACCGGGCGACGCTGCCTGGAGTCAGGCGCGGCGCCGCATGCCGCGATCCGGCTTCCCGAAGGGTCGTGGTGGGACTGGGACGTCGTCTCCTGGGACCGCGGACAGCTCGAGCGCGCCGCCGACCACGACCTGACCTACCACCACGGCCTGGGACTGATCTTCGACGATCCGGTCTTCGTCAGCCGTCCGTCCAGCTTTCACGATCCGGGCTTCCGGGCCCCGATGTCCGACGAGCTCCTCAAAGTCATTCGCCAGCTCGGCGAGACACCGGCCGTCGTGGTCGCCTCCGAGGCAGACATCGGCGGACAGAAGTCGGTCTCGTGCCTCATTGCCGCAGGCCGGCTCGACATCGTCCAGGAAACCGTTCTGCGGTACTGGCGCGAGGATCCAGGCCCAGATCAGCGCTTCGCTCGGTTCCTTCCGTACGCGGCGAGCGGACACGCGCGCACCGGCCGACGGACGGACGGACGGTGCGCGCCTTGGCACCGCTCGGAGGGCCGACGCTTCAGAGTGAGGACAGCCGAGCGTCAATCAGAGATCGGGGATCGGGGATCGGGAATCGGGTTAGACCCTCGAGCGGTGTCTCCCCATCCTCACAGTCGGGGATCTCGGCGATGACGGTCGGTCATGCCCTCGACATCTCAGTCTCCAAGATCCCCGACCCAGCCACCCGCGATCAGCTCTGCGTCTCCTCGCGGCGTCCCGTAGCGGCCGCATCGGGTATGACGAGCAGCTTGCCGGTGGTACGCCGAGCCTCCAGATCGCTGTGGGCCTGGGCGGCCTCGGACAGTGCGTAGCGGCCCGTTACGGTGATCTCAAGCGCCTTGGAGCGCACCCACTCGAACACATCGGCGGCCCGTCGGAGCAGTTCGGACCGATCGGCGATGAAGTCCCCGAGGCTGGGCCGGATCAGGGTCAGCGAACCGCCGTGGGCGAGCCGAATCGGATCGAACGGCGGCACGGCACCACTTGCCGCGCCGAAGAGCACGAGATGGCCGCGGGTTCGCAGGCTGGCGAGGCTCGCATCGAAGGTGTGCGCGCCGACGCCGTCGAAGACAACCGGCAGTCCCTGACCGCCGTTGAGCCGCCTCACCTCGGCTGCGAGATCGTCGACCGCGGAGGAAAGGATCACCTCAGCGGCCCCGGCACGCTTCGCCAGCTCGGCCTTCGCCGTGGTCGACGTCGTGCCGATCACCCTGCCGCCGAGATGGGTGATGAGCTGGGTCAAAAGCAGCCCCATGCCACCAGCGGCCGCATGCACGAGCACCGTGTCGCCCCCCTGAACCGGGTAGGCGTCCTTGACGAGATAGTGCGCGGTCATGCCTTGGAGGAGCACGGCGGCCGCTGTCTCGAAGCCGATGTCGTCGGGCAGCGGCACCAGCCGGGAGGAGTCCACGACGGCCCGCTCGGCATACGTGCCGGGGATCTCCACCCAACCGACCCGGTCCCCGACTGCGACATCAGCGACGCCGGGTCCGACTTCGACGACCGTACCGGCGCCCTCAGCGCCCGGAGTGAAGGGCAGCGGGAGGCTGTACCGGCCTTCGCGGTAGTAGACGTCGAGGAAGTTGACCCCGGATGCGGCGACCTCCACGACCGCCTCCCCCGGACCCGGCCGCGGCTGGTCCACCTTGACCTCCTGCAGCACCTCGGGACCGCCCACTTCGTACACCTGAATCGCTCGCATGACTCTCCAAAAACGGCTCATCCCCACCAACCCCGTTGATGGCTCATCCCCCACCAACCCCGTTGACGGCGATCCGATTCCCGGCAAGCAGACCAGCCCGCCGCTTCCGCACCGCCCTACGGCCACCCACCACAACGGGCGTAGCCTCCGGCAGCTCCACCGCGCGGCGCACGAAATCGACCACCGCCTACCTCAGCCCGCAGAGTCAAGGGGTGAGCGGGCCAGCCAGGTTGGGTAGCGGTCTGGTTCGCCGCTGTGGGTTCTTCAGCCGAGGGCTCGCTGCTTCGTCGATCTCACGATCGGCTCGGACCTGGGCAACTACGACTCCGTCATCCTCGCGTCACAGACGGATCCGCTGAACCGGCTGACCGGCCTTGCCGCGGACTGCACGCGGCGTGTCGAGTCCTACGAGCAGCGGCTGGACGAACTCCGCAGTGTCCCGGACTTCCTCCGGACGATGCCCGTGCTCGCGGGCGTGAATCTGGACGCCTCCTGACCGAACCGTGCCGCGCATCGGTGGCGCCGACTCGGAGCCAGGGGCCGGCCCGGGCGCGTCGTGGAGGTAGTACGCCGGAATCGCATAGCGGGCCAGGCCAGCGGTCAGGCGCCAGACCAGACCCCAGAGTGCGGTGTCGTAGGAGGACGAGCCGGTGGTGCTCTGCCCACAGACCGCCAACACCCACTTGACGACCCTGGCGGCCAAGCGACGTCACGCGGCCGGCTGCGGGCTCCCGTGGGCCAGGCCCGAGCGCCGCAGGGCGCGCAGCATGGCCGGCAGGTCGGCGGGCTCGCCGCCCGAACGGCGGACGAGGGTCTCCAGCAGCTCCGGCGTCAGCTCGTACCGCTCGGCGCGGCGCACCAGCTCCGCGCGGCCCTCCCCGAGGACCGCCCCGCCGTCGAGCTCCCGCAGCAGCTCGTCCTCGTTGACGAAACGGCTCAACCCGCAGTCGAGACCGTCGTCATCGAGGTCCGCCGGGTACGGAGCCCGTGCCCAGGACCCGTTCTCGGACCAGTACACGCACCCCAGCTCGTTGCCCGCGATCAGCTCACGGAGCTCGTCGTGGGGGAGCCAGTCCGGAGCCCCGGCCAGCATGTCGACCGGCGGCTCGTGCCACTTGACCCCGCTGGACTCGTCCTCACCGAAGAGCACGAACCGGTCCCCGCCCAGCGGCTTCAGCGTCCACCAGGTACAGCCGCAGTCGTCGAGGTGCAGCCCACGGTCGTCGATCCAGCAGCCCGTGCGGTGGACCGGCGGCTTCTGCTCCGCCTCGGCCGTCGCCTCCAGCACGGCGACCGCGCTCCACCGGGCCCACAGGATCTCCGGCGCGGGCAGGTCCTGCGGCAATCCGGGCCGGTGCACTGTCATTCCATCCCCCACGGGTGCGCGATCACGTTCCCGACGCACCCTAACCGTTCCCGGTGGCACCCTACCGCGGTGCGGTGGCGCCTACGGGTGACGACGGGCGCTTGCTCCCACACGCCCCCGCGCGTACACGCGAGACCCGGCCCGACCCGGAACACCGGCAAGCGGAGCCCACAGCGAACTCGCCGACCGCCTGCGCACCCTCCGCCCGCCCCCTCCACACGGCAGCCCTCACCACCACCCTGCCGACCGGCGCCGCCCCCTCCCGCCTCGCGCTGATCCGCGGCACGGACGCCCACCCCTACGGAACCCGCGTCAAGGTTCACACCACCACCATCCACAGCCGCCTACCCCACTGGCACCCCTCACCGGCCCGAGCATGCCGGTGAGGGGTGTTGTCACAGGTGGGGGCTATGTTGCCACTCGTTACACAGGCGAGTGGGGAGCAGCGATGGTGGTCAAGGTGGGGTACGCGCGGGCGTGGGATCCGGAGGCTCGCGTTCCCTGGAGGCCGATATCTGTGGCGGAGGCCCGTGAGCGGGATGCCGCTGGGCTTCCGTACGTGGTCGTGTATTGGCCAGTGGGTCGGGAGGCTCCGCTGGAGGTTCGACTCGTCTCCTGGCGGGATCACTACGTCGGCCTGTGGGCGTACGACGCTCAGGGCCGCGGTACCTACGAGCTCGACCTGCGGCTGCTGGACGACCCGACGCGGCTGTGGCCCCGGCGCACCGTCCACCGGCAATACACCGGCCCAGAAATGGCGGAACTCGACGAGGCCTGCCCGCGCATCACCGTAGAGCTCTTCCCGGGCGGGAAGGGCCGGCGAACGGAGCAGCCCCAGGGCGAGCGCGGGCCCATGTACGTCACCGTGCCCAGGAGCCGCGATGACGAGCGCTGGGTGGACCGGCCGGTGTTCGGGGAATGGCCACTGCTCTCGGGCCAGGTTCACGGCCTCACGGAGCCGCTGGTCTTCGAGATCACCGAGCCGGCCGCGGCGGCCGCCGACGGCGGTGAACTCGCGCCCACCACGTGCTGGTGTCCACCCCGCCCCGCGCAGCCCGGACCGATCGGTGAGCTGTTCCGGCCCGGGGTACGCGTGACCGACGGATACCACCCCGAGATGACGATCGTGGAGCCACGCCGCATCGGCACCCTGCGCGTACCCAGCGGGCTGCTCGCAATCTCCGGCCCGGACATCGACCACGAAGACGGCCCGCACCTCACAGTCCCCGTCCCGCCCGGGGAGTACGCGTTGGAGGAGGCGCGAGCCCGACACGGCTACCACTGCATGTGGGAGGGGAGCGAAGTCACCCGCACGGACACCATGGCTGTGCGCGTGCTCGTGAGCGAAGCCCCCGCCACGAGCTGGCGGATGGCGCTCAGGCCCGACGACGACCTCCGGCTGTTCGTCGAGGACGAGATCTCCGGTTTCGCCACAGACGGAGCCACAGGCTGCTTCGCCGATGCCGGAGCCTGGGAACCCCTCCTCGCGCTCTTCGAGAGAGGACTGATCCAGGGAGACCCGGACCTGCATCCGGACGCCTACGAGGACATCAGCGACTCCATGTACCTGCTGCGTACCCGCGACCAGGCCACCGGCGGCGAGCTGGCGGCCTTCGCGACAACAGGCGACGGCACCTATCCCGTCTGGGTCGGCCGTTCCCAGGCCGGCGAAGTCGTCGCGGTTGTCGTGCTCGTGGAGGGAATGCCCGAGCTGCTCCCAGACGACGGAACCACCACCAGTGCCTGACATGGCCGGGATAACCGCAGTTGGGCAGCCCGCCCACGAGGGGTCGCCGGCCCTCAGTGCATGGACTTGGACTCGGCCGCGAGGGTGAGAGCTGACAGGTCTCTACGGGAAGCGCGGGAACGTTGACTGACGACACCGGCCCGCGCCAACCCGATCTGCACCAAAACGACCAGCACATACGTCTTACGCCAGACATGACAGCACCACATCGGCACCCCACGTCAGTACTGAACACCCACGCCTACCAGCGGAAACGACACCCAGACGCCGGGCCTTGTTCTTTCCGGCGCCCTTGTTGTTCTTGGCGCTCTTGACTTCCGGCGCGGCTGCGCCGGGGGCCGTTTCCGGGATGTCAGGTATGGGGCCAAGCCGATGCGCAGATCGAAGCGGCCGGGGCCCGGCTGCCCATCGCCTTGCAGCCGGTGACCGACCCCGAGCTCCACGGACGGTGGTGGTGGACCCGCGTGACCGCCGAGGCGCGCGGTCCGGGCCCGCGCTGACACCCGGCCCTGACAGATTGCCGGCGTCCAGCACGGGCGCAGCGCGCGGCCACCCCAGGTGGCGGCGGCCTGTGCCGCCGTACCGGCTCAGCGGGACCTAAAGGCCGTTCCGTAATTTGAGGAAGCGGTCAGAGACTTTTTGCAGGGCGGGTCGGCCGGCCTGTGCCGTGTGGACCTGTCGATGTGTTTCGTCCCAGCGGTGCGGTATGGGTTGAAGCGTTGTCTGTGCTGGTCAGCGGGACTTTGGGTGTCCCATGGTGTCCCGTCGGGATGGGATGTGCGGCGGGCCGGGGGTGTGCTGGTCTCCCACCGCGAGGGACTGCAGAGGAACGATCTGCCGGGCCCGCGCCACACTCACCATTCCGGGAGCCCTGGATGTCCACTACCGCTGTTGTCGTCACCGTCCTGACCGCCCTGTGGGTGGGATTCTCCGGCGTGTCGCTGCTGAGGCGCGCCGCGTTCGTCGTCGAGCCCCTGGTGGTCTACGGGGTGCCGCGTTCATGGTGGACTGCCCTCGCGGTCCTCAAGCTCCTCGGCGCGATGGGCTTGCTGGTGGGGTTGGGTGTGCCCGTACTCGGTGGGGCCGCGGCGGCGGGCCTCATCCTCTACTTCCTCGGCGCGATCGTCACGGTCCTGCGGGCGCGCTCGTACAAGACCGTCGCGTTCCCCGTCCTGTACCTGGCACCCGTCGTAGCCACGGCCACCCTGGCCTTCGCCTGAAGGCTGTTCCGCGACGCTGGAAAGCGGCCGCGACTGTCCGCGTACTCATGAGAGTGCTCAGTGAGATACGGATGAACGTGCCCAGTTGGGCGACGGTATGAGTGTCAGCCTCAAGCTCGTGCCATGCCGAGGTGCGGTGTGGCTCGGGTGGGCCTATGTGACGAGGCGGAAGTCTGGGTGCCGCAGCCAGGCACTGAGGAACTGCAGATCGCCGACATGCCGGATCCAGCGGTAGCCGCCGCCCGTGTCGTAGGAAACTTCCCTGACGGTACCGGGAAGGGATGCCACCAGCGCCCGTGCTCGGGCCAGGTCCGCGGCTTCTTCGGCCCGGTCGCCAGGGGTGAATCCAAGGACCCCGTCGAAGTCGATCACCGCGTGGAGCCGTTGGGCGAAGGCAAGGGCGAGGTGCCCGAGCAGCATGTGGTTCACCTGCCCCGAGCTGCCGGCGGCGAGTACGAGGCCCTGGACTGGCGGCTGCGAGAAGTCGGAGTAGTCCTCGTCGTCTGCCGGTATGCAGTCGTCCTCCGAGAGGAAGAACATGCCCGCCGCAGCGGCATTGAGGGCGTGTAGGCCGAGTGATGCGGGGTCCTGGACTCGGAAGGCCACGTCTCCGTCAGCCTCGGTTTCGACTGGTCCGCAGATCGTCTCCAGCCACGGGATCACACCGGCTCGTATCCCTTCGAAGCTGCGGTGCTCGAACAGCCACAGCCCCACCGCCGGTCCCGCCATGATGCCCCCCGAATGCGCGGCCCGGTGCCCCGTGGACCTGGTTCTACCAGGTCCACGGGGAGACATCCGATCGTTTTTCGGGCCACGGACCTGCTGGTCAGGCCGCGTTGTCGCCTTCGATGGCGGCGAGCCGGTTCTTAAGCCGGTAGCTGGGGCCGTTGATGGAGACGACGTCGCAGTGGTGGAGGAGACGGTCGAGGATGGCGGTGGCGAGGACCTCGTCGCCGAACACCTGTCCCCCTTCGCTGAAGGTCTTGTTCGATGTCAGGGTGATCGAGCCCTTTCCCCACCTCTTTGAGATCACCTGGATCACCGGGTTCGCCTCGGCTCACTCCACGGAAAGAGCCACGACACCATGCGTCTTCCCGACGCCGGGCTGTCCCAGCCAGGCCGCTGGAAGCTCACCGATGAAGGCCTACGCCGCCTGAATCAGGCGCCGGGAACCGCTTACGCCATCGAGGCCATCCCCGCCGAACGCCTGACCGGACTCCTCGAAGACCTCGACCGGATGGCGCGCGCACTCACCGACTGAAAGCGGGGCGCTGATACCCACAAACCGCCTGGCTGCGTCCGGCGCGCCCAGTGCCGGCAGAAGGGCGGCGTGGGGGCGGGCTGTCAGGGCCGAGTCTGCTGGTCCCCCGCTCGTCAGCCGGCCCTGGGTCCCGTCATGGACATCAGGCCGCGCAGCCCGTCCCGCAACTGTTCGACCTCCACATCTCCGAACAGGGCTTGCTGGGCGATGAACCCCTGCGCCAGCGCCACCAAGGTGCGCGCCACGCGGTCGGCCGGTACGTCGGCCCTCATCAGCCCGGCCTCCTGGTAGCCCGCGACGATCTTGCTCCAGGCCCCGTGCATCTCGTCGAACCCCTGGCGCAGCGCCTTGGCCAACTCCGGGTTGCGCAGCGTTTCCGCCCATACCTGCAGTGCCACTCGGGGAAACTCGGGCTCGTCGCCGGTTCCCGGGCCACCGCTGCCGAGCACCCCTCCGGCCAGCACGTTGCCGAGGGTCTGGGTGAGCAGTACGTCGGGCAGTGGCGGCGGGTGCTCCTCGGCAGCTCGCTCGAAGGCGGCCCGGACGGCGGCGAGAGCCTCGGTCGCGATGGCTGCGATCAGCTCGTCCTTGCTGGTGAAGTAGCGGTAGACCGCGCCCGCGGAGAGACCGACCTCGCGCAGGACGTCCTGCATCGACGCGGTGTGGAAGCCGTTGCGGCTGAAGCAGCGCGTGGCGCCGTCCAAGATCTGGCGGCGGCGGGCGTCGAGGTGTTCCTGGGATACGCGAGCCATGCGCCCAACGTAGAACGAGCATTCATTCTTGACAAGCGTCACAGCCTGCAACCACAGTGGCTCATCTAAAACGAATGCTCATTCTCTTTGTTTCGGGAGCCTCGATGTCCACCGTGTCCGCTACTTCCGCGCCACCGTCTCCGCCCCAGGGCAGGCGTCTGATCGCTGTCATAGTCCTGATCCCGGTGTTCGTGACCCTTGCCCTGTGGGCGTTCTCCTGGCCGGCCAGCCGGAGCGCACCGCGTGATCTCCCCATCGGCGTCGCGGGCCCCGCGGCGGCGGCCGAAGGCGTTCAGAAGCAACTGCAGCAGAAGCCGGGCGCGTTCGAGATCCACCGGTACGCCGACGAAGCCGCGGCCCGTGCGGCCATCGAGGCCCGGACGGTGTACGGCGCGGTCGTCGTCACCCAGCAGGGCCCGAAGCTGCTCACCGCCTCGGCCGCGAGCACGGTGGTGGCCCAGCTGCTGCAGCAGGCGGTAACCGCCGGGAGCCCGCAGGGCACGCAGGTGCGGATCACCGATGTGGTCGCGGCGCCGGCCCAGGACCCACGCGGCGCCGTACTCAACTCCAGCCTGCTGCCGATGACCCTCGCGGGAATCGCGGCAGGCGCCGTCATCACGCTCCTCGGACTGCGCGGTACCCGCGGAGCCCTGGCACTTCTCGGCTCGGCCGCCCTGGTCGGCATCGTGGCAGCCGCGCTCACCCACAGCTGGCTCGGCGCGCTCAGCGGCAACTGGTGGGCCGAAGCCGGCACACTCGGCCTCACGGCCCTCGCGGTCGGCGCCACCGTGGCCGGACTCGCGGCACTGATCGGCCCGGCCGGCATAGGGGCCGGCGCCCTGCTCTGCATGCTGGTCGGCAACGCCTTCTCGGGCATGACCTCCGCCCCCGAGCTGCTGCCCGAGCCGGCCGGGCTGATCGGCCAGTGGCTGCCGCCCGGCGCCGGTGGCTCACTGCTGCGGTCCGTGGCGTTCTTCGACGGCGCACAGGCCGTGCGATCGTCGATCACGCTGACCATGTGGGTGATCGCCGGCCTGGCCGCCGTCCTGCTCGCCCGCCCGCGCCGCCCCACCTCCGCATCCGCCGCCGTGCCTCGGCAGGCACCGGAGGCCGCTACGGCCGGCTGAAGCCGCCCGGAAGCCAACCGCGGTGACAGTCGCCCCGGCCCGCTTGGACGGGACACCCCTACGGCGAAATGCCGAGCCGCCGAAACCACGCGCGTCCCGAATGACGCTCCCCACCAGCCGAACGAGCACCGTGGTCGGCGGCGCGGCGGGAGGCATACGCGAACGATCAGAACCACCCGGACACGCTGATCGGTTTTCGCGTTCCCAGGCCGCCCCTGCCCTGGCCGGGCGGGGACGGTTTGCCGGCCGTCACCCCCGGATTGCGTCCGGCGAGCGCGCCGACCGACAGAACGGCCGTCACCGTAAGGACACCACCCGCATCTGACGATACTTACGCCGGCCTTCTCGTCCTCGGTCATGGGGCGTGGCGTGCCCGCCCCGCAGTCCTTCGACTGTTCGGTGTGGCACGGAACGTGCTCGCTGCGCACTGGCGCCGCATCGACCGGGATCAGCAGCTGCCCGCTGCGAACGAGCGGGCCAGTGACCCTTGGCACGCTGTCGAGCAGCGGCTCGACGCTGCCGCCGTCGGACCGCTGCTGCGGAGCACGATGGCCGGACTTCCCCATGTCGAGCGGGAACTTCTGCTGCTCGTCGCCTGGGAGCAGCTCACCCCCACCGAGGCCGCCGCTGTGGTCGGCATACCGCCGGGCACCGCCCGGTCCCCGCTGTACCGGGCCCGGGTCCGGGTGCGGGTGCGGGCTGCCATGCAGCAGGTAGCTCCACCCGTCGTCGGACAGGAGATCCCGCATGACCGAGCACGACGTACTCGACTTCCCCGGCGCGGACGGGTACGAGCCGCAGGGGACGCGGCTCCGCCGACCGCACGGGCGGTGGACGCTGCGCTGACAGCGGTACGCGGAGCCGTCGCCGCCGGAGGCCGCAGAGGTGGGGAGCCCGGTGGAAGCCTTCCCGCATCGGGCCGCTGTGCGCCGCCGTCGCGTCCGGCGCCTGCTCGTGTCGGCTGCCGCCGTCGCGGCCAGCGCGACCGGTGCCGCAGGCCCCGTACCGGAACCCCTCGCCCGTGACACAGCCCGACCTGTCCGGACAGCGGCGTTCGCACATGGTGACGGCTCGGCCGTCCGGCGCTCCCTGAACAAGTCCTCGATCGCCGAGTGCCGTGCGGCCTCGCCATCCGGGTCCTCACGCAGCTCTACGCCAAGAAGAGAGGGAGGGGGGCCTGGCCCGTACCGAGGGGCCGCCATTGCGGCGGCCCCTACCGGCGGCCTGCGATCCCCCGCCTCGGGGCCTTCCGGCTGTGGGCCCGGGACCGGGGCGCGGCAGATCATGGAGTCGACGTTCACGTCCCAGGTGATCAGCCCGGCCGCATCCGCCCGCGCTTGCAGGCTGGTCAGCACCGATGACCAGCTGCCATTGCGTTTCCAGCGGCGGAAGAGCCCGTAGACCGTCTGCCACGGACCGTACTCCGGCGGTAGGTCCCGCCACGGAGCACCGGTCCGTACCCGCCAGCGGATCCCGTCGATCAACCGCCGTCCGCAGATTGACGGCCTGCCCCACACTGCGACCGGCAACAACGGCCCCAGCACTGCCCACCGGTCATCTGAAAGATCGCCTCGCCCCACACCGAGATCATCACGGCATGAGGCGAGACACGGACCTCAGTTCTCAAACACGGCCTGGCGCCGGGCCCGCACCACGCTGCTCGAGCCCGTCGCACGCCACCACCACGCTCAGCTGCTCGCCGCCATGGTCGAGCTCGGCGGTGAGCTGGAGCTCCCCGCTACCCGTAACGGGCGCTTCAAACGGGCGCTTCAGGGGACGCGGTCATCCCAGAAGGCCGCGCGGTCAGCGCCGACCGCCGCCGATGCGGCGGTCGTCGGCCAGTGCGGTCAGCGGGCCGAACTCGCGGGCAAGCTGGTTCCACGTCAGAACCTCGCCACAGCGGGCCGGGAACTCCTTGGGGTTGAACTCGGGCATGGTCCAGGTGCCAGTGCCCCGGTCCCGCAGCCACAGGTCCCCGTCACCGTCGACCACAGTCGGCGGGACCGGTACGGGCTCGGCCTGATCCGTGGGCTCCCAGGTGACCCGGCCCGGGTGGGAAGCGCGGCGCAGCTCGGTGGTGGCCAGCCGGGCGGCCAAGTCACGGGTGGACTCTTCGGCGTCCTTGACCGACGCGAGTCGGAATGCGTCGTCAAGTACGGGCAGGGCGAGATTCTTGCTGCGCTTTGAACTCATACGCTGACTACCTCTGGTGAGGGGCGTCACATCCGATATGCACCCCGTAGAGGACACGGTATCCGAGGCGGGAGCCGGGCCGGCTCCGACCACTCTCCTGGTGGAGGCGCTGGCACACCGGGCGGCGGGGCTAGGTGGTGAGCTAATCCCGGACGTGGCGCAACCCGTGATGGTAGCCGCTCAGTTTTGGCGGTCCGGGTCCGAAAAGGTGAGTCCGCCGGGGCGAGCAGCCGTCGGGGCCGGGGCGGGTGCGGGCCCGGTCTCGCCGGGCGGCTGGCGGAAGTCGGCGCCCTGCGCGACCGGCATCAGCCGGCGCCCACCCGCGTGGGCGGGTACGGGAGCGTCGGAAGCGGGGTGAAGCACGGCCCATGAGGCCGCCCGGGCGGGAGCCCGTCCGGCAGGGCGAGGGCTCGTTCGAGCGGCTTCCGTTGCTGCCGGGTAGCGCCCAAGCACCCCTTTTCGTCCTCTTGACGATATGAGCACATCCCATTATCGTCGCATTGACGAAATGAAGGGGGTTCACCATGGCCGACATCACCCGGCGCTTCGGCTGGCGTCATCTGCGCTCCGCGCCCACCACCCACATCCGCCACCACAAGCGCGGCCGACTCGTCCACGACGGGCTGGGGCTCAGTTTCTGGTACCGGTCACTCTCAGCGGCACTGTCCGAAGTCCCGGTCGACGACCGGGAGCTGGCCATGGCGTTCCACGCCCGTACGTCCGACTTTCAGGACGTCGCCGTGCAGGCCACCGTCACCTACCGGATCAGTGACCCGGCCGAAGCCGCGGCCCGGCTCGACTTCTCCGTCGACCCGGACACCGGGGGCTGGCGCGGAGCCCCCTTGGAGCAGATCGCCACCCTCCTCACCGAAACCGCGCAGCAGCACACGCTGGACGTACTGGCCCGGACTCCGCTGGCCGTCGCTCTGGTGGACGGCGTCGCCTCCGTACGGGAGAACGTCACCGCCGGTCTCGCCGCCGAGCCCAGACTCCCGGCCACCGGCATCGATGTGGTGGCCGTACGGGTCGTGGCGATCCGCCCCGAGGCCGAGGTGGAGCGCGCCCTGCGCACCCCGGCCCGCGAGCAGATCCAGCAGGAGGCGGACCGGGCCACCTACGAACGGCGGGCCGTCGCCGTCGAGCGTGAGCGTGCCATCGCCGAGAACGAGCTGGCCAGCCAGATCGAACTGGCCAGGCGCGAGGAACAGCTGATCGACCAGCGCGGCATCAACGCCCGCCGCGAGGCCGAGGAGAAGGCGGCGGCGGACGGCATCCGGACCGAGACCGAGGCGTCCCGCAAGGTCTGCCTGGCCCGCGCGGACGCCGAGGCGGCGCGCGAGACGGGCGCGGCGCGCGCCGAGGTGCAGGCAGCCTGGCTGCGCGTGCACGACGAAGCAGTCCCGGGCACGCTGCACGCCCTGGCGGCAACCCGGCTGGCGGAGAACCTGCCGCGGATCGAGAGCATCACGCTCTCTCCTGACGTCCTCACCGGGCTCCTCGCCAAGCTCGGACGCCCGGAAGGCGGCGCGGGAGCGTGAGCCTGGCCCCAAGGGCGGTGCTCGTGCACCGCAGAACCGAGTACGAGGAACTTCTCGCCCGGCACGGGACGCACGGGCAGGCCGCGTTCTTCCTTTCCAGCCGGGGCCGGTCGATCGACGAGGTGGTCCGCCGCCACGAACGCACGCGGCAGGCGCTGCGGGAGGTGGCGGCGGCGGTGCCGCTCACCTGGCGCAGCTCCCGGGTGGAACGGGCGGACCTGGACCGCTTCCTGTTCGCCCCGGAGGACGTGGTGGTCGTGGTCGGCCAGGACGGTCTGGTCGCCAATACCGCGAAGTACCTGCGCGGACAGCCGGTCGTGGGCATCGACACCGACCCGGGGCGAAACCCGGGAGTCCTGGTCCGGCACCGCTGCGGCGACGCGGCTGCGCTGCTGCGTGCGGCAATCGCTGCCGGAGGCCGGGCAGAGGAGCTGACCATGGTCGAGGCCGTCGCCGACGACACCCAGCGTCTTCTCGCGCTGAACGAGATCTACGTGGGCTCGCACGGTCACCAGACGGCCCGCTACCGCCTGGGGTGCGACGGCGACAACGGCCCGGGTGAGGCCCAGGCATCCTCCGGGGTGCTGGTGGGCACAGGCACGGGCGCCACCGGCTGGCTGCGTTCCCTGTGGCTGGAGCGCGGCAGCTCCGCAGGGCTGCCCGCGCCCTGCGAGCGGCGGCTCCTGTGGTTCGTACGGGAGGCCTGGCCCTCTCCCGCGACCGGTACGACGAGGGTCGCCGGGGAGCTGGGGCGGGGTCAGGGGTTGCGGCTGACCGTGGAGTCGGACCGGATCGTGGTGTTCGGCGACGGTATGGAGAGCGATGCGCTGGAGCTGACGTGGGGCCAGAGCGTACGGCTGGGCATCGCTGGAACATCGCTGCACCTGGTGACGTGAGCGCCCTGCCCTACGACCGGCCGTCGCCA
Organism: Streptomyces sp. NBC_01298; assembly: GCF_035978755.1. Lineage (NCBI taxonomy): Bacteria > Bacillati > Actinomycetota > Actinomycetes > Kitasatosporales > Streptomycetaceae > Streptomyces > Streptomyces sp. NBC_01298. Next base: position 8,857,798 of record NZ_CP108414.1, on the reverse strand, counting down.
CCGCTGCGGGGACCGCCACCACGTGAACCTGAGCGACCTGCGACGCCCGCCGGCTCCTCGAATACCTCCCCGGCCGCCTCAACGACACGGAATGGTCCGACGACGAATTCGCCGCCTACGGGCCCACCGGACATGGGATCGCCGAGCTGAGCTAACCTGCCGGCATGCGCGGACAGTTCACCGGCTGGCCTGAGCAGGCCATGGACGTGTTGTGGCAGCTCCAGGGCGAACCGACCCATGCGATCCGCGAGCGCTGTCGCGCGGACCGCGAGCGCCTGGTCCGCCAGCCGATGATCGACCTGCTCAACGAGGTCGCGGACACAGACCCGCGATACGAGGACTTCTCCGTCTGGCACTACCGCACCGACTCCTGGTGGTGGCAGAACCAGAGCGCGGTGATCAGGCTCGACCGCAAGATCGAGATCGGTCTCCGTTTCTCCCTGGACGGCCTGCGCATCCAGGGCGCCTGGTGGTACCCCGATCCCGGCCAGGTGGACAGGTTCCGCAAGGCCGTGGCATCCGAGGGGAGCGGCCGGGAACTGTCCGCCATCGTCGAGGACCTTCGGAGGATGGGCTACGACATCTCCGGGGACGTGATGAAACGTCCCCCGCGCGGCTATCCGACGAACCACTCCCGTACGGATCTGCTGCGGCATCGTTCTCTGATCGCCGCCCGCCCCCTCGGCTGCGACGAGTGGCTGCACACCTCCGAGGCGCTCGACAGGGTCCTCTCGGTCGCCGCCGACCTGGACACCCTGCTGATGTGGCTGGTCCGCCACGTGAAGCACGCCTCCTGACATCACGAGGGTGCCGGTCCCAAGGTCCGGGGCGTCCTGCACCCAGCGGTCCTGCGAGTCCTACCCGCAATCCTTCTCTGGCCGGACAAAGACCTTCGCCGACCGCGCCTCTGCACGGCCATCGTCGACCCACTCACCTTCGGCGGCAACATCATCGAGGCCGGCACCGACTCCTACCACCTCGCCACCACCCGAGCAGGCGCCGAGCAACAAGCCGCCGGCTGACGACGAGCCGAACACCAGCGACGTCGGGACGGTCAGCTGTCAAGCGCTCGCCGCACCTTTCGAGACGAGCACGCTGATCATCGATCCAGCCGGTCGCCTGGGGAGAGGGGAAAGCTGACCGTCACCTGCGACGACGGACCGTCATGGAGCGACACCCCGATCACACCAGGGCTCAGCGGCTTGATCTTGAACTGGACCGTCCGACCCGAGTTCAGCCACGATACGAACCGACCTGAGGCGAGCTCCTCAAGGGCCTCTTGCCAGTCATCGAGGTCATCGGACGTGACATAGGCGGGGAAGCTGCCCTTGACGGTCTCGGTCTCCACGACGAACTCGCAGTCCAGACAGTCCCTGCCAGGAACTGGCAGCTCCAACACGCGCAGATAGACAACGTGACCGCTTGTCCCCGGCGGATCTCGCAGATGTTGTTCGCGCCGCTCGCCGACGTTGCCGTGACCTCCGTCGACCCAGGTGACGACCGCTCATGCATCGGGATCCGCGGTACGACCTACGGTGCTGCGTGCCCAGGCTATGGATCACGGCCGCCTCGCCTTCACGGCACTTACCTGCGTTTTCCCGGCGATCCACCGTTCTCGGGCAGGCCTGTCGTGTTGTCGTCGCGAGTGCGCCGCTTCGCCTGTGGGGCGTCTGGGTGCCCGCGGCGGACGTTCGTGGAACAGATACCAGGGCTGACGCGCCGGCTTGGCCGCTGGACCGAGCGGCTGCGGTCGGAGCTTGCTTCGCTGGGCCTGGCGCTTGCCGGGCGAGCGGGTGAACGGCTCGCTGGACTGATCGGCGTCCCGGTCAGCCGCAGCACCGTCCTGCGCATCCTCCACGTTTCCCGAGCCGAACCCGACGCAGCCGACAGCGGTCGGCGTCGACGAGTGCGCGATGCGCAAAGGTCGCGTCTGCGGCACGGTCCTAGTAGATGTGGAGACGCGCCGACCGTTGGAACTTCTGCCGGACCGGGAACCAGAGACGCTGGCAACCTGGCTAGCCCAGCATCCGCAGATCAAGGTCATCTGCCGGGACCGCGCCCCGTTCTACTCCGAAGGCACCACGCTCGGCGCCCCGCTGGCCCTCCAGGTGGCCGACCGCCGGCACCTGTGGCACAGCCTCGGACAGGCCACCGAGCGGTGCGTGTCACCGCACCGATGCTGCCTGCGCGGTCACCGGCAGCATCTGAGGCAGAGCTAGAAGCCACACCGCGATCGTGCCACCCAAGGGAGGTCGAGCGAGTGCTCTTCCGCCCAAGCGCCAGCGGCCTTCGGGCCTGTGCCTGCCGACATGGCCGGTCCAGAATGCTGCCGTGACCAAAGGCGAGCAGAGCGGCATAGAGCCGCGTTCATTCCTGACATGCGTGACAGAGGTGGCCCGGCTGCTCGGCGTCGGAGACGTCAGCATGGCGCCAAAGGACCGGCATGCCCGCCACCTTGCCCATGCGGTGCGTGAGCCCCTGCTCGAACGTGCGAGTCTGCCCGAGGAGTGGTTCGCCCCGCTGATGGCGGCAGCCGTGTACGACCCGGATCCCAGCTTCTGCCGCTGGTTCGTCGAGCCGGCGGTCTACGCATTCGGACGCCGCCGTGTGATGGCGGCATTGGTCGACTACCTGCGGATCGGCACGGATCCCGAGCGGGCTGGTGCCGTGCGGGCCTGGTACAGCGCCCATGTGCCCTTGCGGGCAGATCGGACTCCAGCGTACGGACCCGGCGGGGTACGTGATCCCGCTCTGGACGAGTCACAAGGCATCAAGGCCGCCTGGCTGGAGACATCCCTGCGGGTGTTTGTCGAAGCCACCGACCTGCAGAAGCGCCACCATGTCCTGCTGAGCCTGCCTACCTCCCGCGCGGCATACCCGTCACCCCTGCACGAACTACTTGAAAGCGCACTCGCATCCGCCCGCGTCCATCCCGACCCACACATCCGTCGCTGGGCCGCAGCAGCAGACCAGCCCGACTCATACCCCTCCTGACAGTTGCGGGACAGCCCTTAGGGCGGCGTACGGAGGCCGGACCCGCGCAAGCCGGGGCGTTGCTTTCGGCCGGGGGGCAGGGGCGCCCGCCTCTCGGCTTTCGACGGCCGGCGCGCCTCGCAGACAACGCCGCCCCGAAAGGCCGTGGCCTGCCGATCCCACCGATGAACTCGCAAACTGACCTGTCCGGTGCGACTGAGTGCTTCAGTTGGCGGAATTCGCCATGTACGGCGCTCCCTACAGGCGGATCTGTGACCAGCGGTGATGCGAGTTCGCACGTAGCACTAGGAGCTGCCCGGCGGGTCATGGCCGGGCCGCGGCGTCTGGCGCGGCACCTCGCCGCGTTGCCGAATCGAACCGACAGCCGCGTTCTCGCGGATACTGCGGCGGGGCGGGCCGGACGCGGCCGGCAACATCGACTGGCTGGTGTCGGTCGACTCGACGATCGTGCGAGCCCACCAGCACGCCCTGGAGGGCTTCCGAGAGTGCTTCGGATCGGTCACCATGGAGGTCCGTCGGCGATCCGAGGGGTGGGTATGAGCGAGGGTGGGGACGTTCCGGACAGGCAATCGGAGCAGGTCGGACCCGCGCCGTGGCTGGCACTGGCCTGTCTGGTCGGGTTGTCTCTGGCCTACGTCGTACTGACGAACTTCACCGGAGAGTTGCGGACCGCGCTGTGGGGCAAGCCCGGAACCGTGACCGAAGCCGACTGCCGGACGTACGACGCCACCGTGGCCAATGCGGGAACGTCGACGTCCTGTTCGGGCGCCTTCACCCCGGACGACGGCGGCCCGTCGTTCGACGTCCCCGTCGATGGCCGCATCGATTCGCCACCGGTCCGTGCGTGGCTGGTGGACGGCACGTCCGGCACCGCGTACGTCTCACCAACGGCGTGGGCGGGGGTGCTCCCGGTGGGGCTGTCCCTCCTCCTGGGCGGTCTCCCGGCGGCGGTGACGGTGAAGCACGTACGGCGCGTCCACGCACAGCGCCCTAGAGAGCCTCTCCGAGGATCAGGCCCAGAGTCGAGTGTCTGATCGACGACGAGTCGTCCGCCATCTACGCTGCTCAGCCCGCCAAGTAGGACGCTCATCCGCCAACTGAAGAGCTCAGTCACCATCGGTTTGACTTAGCCCTGCACTTGGCCCCGGCGGACAGCTAGAACGCTAATTATCGTCGCCGCTGGGGCTGAAACGCAGGCCCATGTCGTGCTTCTCGGCATGCTGGGTCACCGCTACTTCGAGGACGGTGGGCGTCACACCTACCAGCGGGATGCCCGCGCAGAGGACCTGCGGTCCGGTACGGCCCCTACGCGGTCACGCCGCCCAGCCGCCGGACGCCGTCTGGATGTGTCGAGTAGTGCGCGCTCACCCCGGCCTTCTCGAACGGTATCTGGCCGTCGAGGCCGGCCGACACCGGGGCCGGGCTCATCCCGAACCTGAGCGGCCCGCCCGCTCCAGCGGCACCCAACCCCGGCACGGACGGTCGCAGTCAGGGGTCACCGGCCAGACCCCCGGGTTCCTGCCCAGCTCATCCGATTCCCCACGTACAGGCACGCCAGCCAATGATCTTGCTCAAAGCCCAAGTGGCGGCTGTTGTAACGAACTTGAGGAGTGCTGGTCGAACGGCAGTCACTTGGACTCCCGACCCGACCGGTCCTCCCCAGCCGTCATGACCTCGCGTCCATCGCATCGAGCGGCAGCATGACCGCGCGCACCGGGTGGACGCCACCTCGCAGAGGTGCCCGGCGGACGTCCGCAATGGCCGACCGGCGGTGACTGTGAAAATCGCTGTCCGATCACCGGAGCACGGTGATAGACATCCGGCGTGGAAAAGAATCTTGAGTTCCCCGACCTGTTGCGACTGATCGACGAACGGTCAACCACCTTCCGCGCCGTGGTCGCCGCCGCACCGGATCTCGACGCGCAGGTGCCGACCTGCCCCGGGTGGACGCTGTTCGATCTGGTGAAGCACCTGGGTGGGGGAGACCGTTTCTGGGCCGCCATCGTCGGCGCGGGGTCTGCCGACGCTCCCCCGGCCGAGGCCGTCGCCGCGCGCGCCGCGCTGGAAGTGCCGCAGGAGCGTGAGGCCCTGCTGGCCTGGCTGGACGCGTCGACGGAGCTTCTGCTGGGCGCCCTGCGCGCGGCGGGCCCGGAGAGCGGTTGCTGGACGTGGTGGCCCGCGTCGCAGTCACCGCGGACCGCCGGCGGCACTGCCCGGCACCGGGTCCAGGAGACCGCGGTGCACACCTACGACGCCGAGTTCGCCGGGGGCGCCCCGCAGCCGCTGCCGGTCGAGCTGGCACTCGACGGCGTGGAGGAGTTCCTGTTCACCGTCTGCGCAACCCCCAGCGCCTGGCCGCACAAGCCCACGGCCTTCGACTTCCACGCCGCTGAGGGCCGCTCCTGGCGCCTCACCCTCGACGGCGACGGCGCACGCACCACCCGCATCCCCGCGCCCACCGCCGCGATCGGCGAAGACTCGGACGCAGCCGGCGCCTCCGTCCACGGCACGGCCAGTGAGCTGGTCCTCTACCTGTACGACCGGATCCAGGCCGACTCCTTGCACGTTGACGGAGACGCAGGCCTGCTCGACCTGCTCCGCGCCTGGGAGCCGGAGGAGAAGTAGGGCGTAGCGGGGCGGTTGGCCGCGCCTCGAGCCGGTGAGACATGACTCTTCGCCAGGTTCTTCAGTCGCGGCACTGGGCTCAAGCCCACGGCGCGGGCCGGCCTCGCGGCGAGTGGCGGGGTCGGCGGCCATGGCGAACAGGAACGGCAAGCTCTTGATCCGTGCAGGTCAGGAGCACGTGGAGAATCCTTGTCGGCGGATGTTGAGGGAGCTGGTTGGCGGGTCACCCGTCAGCGGGCGGAGCGGAGCTCATGCCAAGGTGACGTACATGCCGCCCCCGGCCAGGACGTCGAGAACCTTGGAGAACAGGTCGCAGGGCCGGCCGCCTGCTTCCAGGGTCTGGGACAGGTGCTCGCGTGCGGTCGCGGCGTTCCGCCAGGGCAGCGTGGCGGGGGCGGTGTAGCCGAACGTGCCGCCAAGGCAGTCGTCCAGGGCGGCTAGGTTTCCGCCGAAGTAGCCACCAGGCCCGTTCACCGCCTCGCCGGGCGCCAGGTAGAGGCCCGCTTCATCGGTGATGTGGCGGCCGTCGAGTTCGTATGCGTGCCCGGCCGGCCGGTCATGGTGTGCGCGTCGGCAAGCTCGCTCCCGTACGAGTTCGAGCCAGGCCCCGCGGAGTCGGGTGTCGAGGCTGTTCCAGGTGCCCAGGGTGTCCGGCGGCCCGGCGAGCCATCGCTCCCAGACGGTCCGGGCGTATGCGGGGACGGGCGCGAAGTGCTCTCCGTCGAGCTCCAGGTCGATCAGATCCGTCCCGTAGGAGGAGGGGCGCCAGGCGCCGACTCGGGTCCACAGCGGGCGTTGGGTGAGCGGCTCGCCCCAGCCAGACCCGGCTGCCGACCCAGCCACGTACCTCTGCTCGGTCCGGTACCCAGTCGAGCATTCCGTACGTCCCGCGCCGGGGGCTTCCGAGCAGACCCTCCGCCCCGTCGCAGTCGCCCCAGGTGTGGCCGTGCTCTGTCTCGGTCAGCGTGTACCGCATGCGCCCGCGACGGTTTTCGTCCTCATACACGGTGGGAATCATGCCCCGACCACGCCCCGACGTTGAAGCCGGGCGTTCCCGCCGGGCACTCGGTCAGGGGGCGCCGCTGGTCGGCAGCGCTTGCCTGGTATCAGCCGACACACAGCATTACGGGACCAAGATCCGCCAATAAGCCCTCACCCGCCAACTTAAAGGGGCGTAGACCGCCTGCGATGGGGGGTCGGCCGCCACGCGGGCCCTCTGTCCAACAGGCGGTCCTGCTGCCATGGTCGTTTCCATGCCGGACGGTAGTGCCCTGATGGGGCTGATAGGTGCAGCAAGCGGAGCCGTAGTCGGAGCAACCGCGGCGGTCTACGGACCTCTCGCCTTAAAGAAGAAGGAGCGCCACTGGCAGGAACTGGCGCGCGAGGACGATCTGTACACCACACGGATCACTGCTCTGACGTTGGGCCGGCTGAAGACGCGACGGTGGTTCGACTACCTGAACCTGACCGTCGCCTTGGCCGTCGCTGGTGAGCACGTGGACGTCAAGGAGTTCGTGGCGACCTGTCACAACCATCGGTCTGAATCGTTCGATTCCATCTACGCCCCGGTCCTCCTCCACGTTGCAGGAAGACGGATGCATGGCTCAGTGGATGCGCTGCAACACGCGTCCAACGCGATCACGCGAGCAGTCCTGGGCCGCGACTTCGAGGGGGGCCAGGTGCCCACCGAAGTGGCTGAGGTGCTTCAGACGGCGGACATCGCCCGCACATGGTTCCGGGAAGCGATCGAGCGGCTGGTAGCAGCGCGAGAGGCGCTGACAGCGCAGGAGTTCGCACGCCGGTACCCGTCAGGCTTTCCCGGACCGGACGGACGAGCTCGGTGACCAGGCAATGGACCGGATGGGAGCTCCGGCCGAGTAGTCCGTGGGTCCCTGATGAGATCGGCGTGTACCACTGGGAGGTGCAACGTCGGAATCGACGGAGGCAGTTCCCTCCTCGCCCCGGGGTCGCACGAGCAGTCAACTCACTAGGAACCGCAGCCACGTTGCCCTTCCACATCCCCTTCAGAGCCCGGACCTGCGCGGTCACCGTGAACTTCCCGCAGTGCCGGGTCCGCTCCCCCGGCGCCCGGGCCGCAGCGCCTGATTCCGCCGTCCACGCACACCCTTCGACTGGCTCCCGATGCTGCCGTGACGGATTTCGGCCGATCGCGTGAATGTGCCCGCCCCGATGGGGCGGGCACATTGACTGGATTGCGCTTCCTACGCCGTCAGACGGCGTAGTAGTAGGAGCCGATCACCCGGTATCCCAGCGCGCACCAGGCGGTGGACGCGTTGTTGGCCCAGGTCTGCGGACCGTAGCTCTCGTAGACGTTCCCCGAGACGTCACGGCACTTGACCCAGCCGACGAAGCTTTCGGAGGACGATCCCTTGCAGGTGATGGCCGAGCCCTGGTGCCCGCCGCTTCCGGTGATGATCTTGTACGTGCAGCCGTAAAGGTCCGCCGACGGAGGGACGGACGCCGCGGCGACGGAGGCACCTACTCCATTTCCCGCCGTCCCGGATTCGGCGGCCTGGGCCGTGAGGGGGCTGGCCATCACGGCCGCCGTGGCGATCGCCATGGCCGCGAGAGAAGTGCGCAAAGAAATCATGGCTGGAATTTCCTCTTCTGATGGGCGGGTGAGTGGGTTTGGGCGTGGGTTTCCAAGTGGTGCCGCACAGTGCGCCGCTGGCCCGGAGGCTGCCTCTTGTCAGGGACGTCGGCCTCTTTGTGCAGGGAGCCCATCGGTGCTGTCGGGCAAGCTGTTCTCGGCCGCTGAGCGCCGGTCAAGAAATGGGCCTGCGAGCGATATCGATTCGGTGCTGATCCACAAGTGCTCCTCCGGTCAATTCCGTGGGGCTTTTCTTGTTTGTCCGACGCGGCATGAGACCGGAGCGGTCAGCGACCGCGGTTTTCGAGACAACGGTGCGCTACGCGATGGACGGTGCCGTGGAACTGGTGTTCTGTGGTGCCGTTCCGCTGCCAGACATTGCCCGCGCAGTGAATTGTCCGGGCCGGTCCGGAGAGAATCGTGCAGCTCATCAGGTGGAGAAAGGGCGGACAAGCTCGGTTGTCCGCGGACAACGGAGGGAGATCATGGTCAAGGCAGGCCGGCCGCAGGGGGCTATGAAAGGCGCGTCACTGGCGGCTGACGAACTCGCCCGCTTCCTGGTGGAGATCACGACGGAGCTGACGGTCCGGGAGCTGGCGCGGCGTTTTGGCGGCGGCAGGACGATGTGGAGCGAATACCGGAGTGGAGCGCGGATCATTCCGCTGGGCAGGCTGAACACCGTCGTACGGGATCGCATACGGGACGGCCGGGGACAGCAGGCGATGCTGCAGCGGGCGCGTCGGCTGCACGAGGCCGCCCTGAACGGTCAAGCGGACGCGGGCCCCAGGCCGAGCCTGGCCGAGGCGCTGCGGCAGGCGGAGTCGAACCTGGCCGAGTCGGAACACCTGGTGAAGAGCCTGCTCACGGTCGTCACCCTGCTGGTCAACGAACCGGGCGACCCCACACCGGCCGCCGGCCCGACGCAGTCCGAACCCAAGACCCGGGCACCGCGCGACGATGTGCGGCCCTCGGATCGCGCGGTGGTCCTCGATGAGCTCGCGGATCGGGCGTTCACCCAGATGGAGGAGGCATGGGCGGCCCGTCACACGGCCAGGCAGGTCCTGGCCGGCGCACAGACGCGCTGTCGAGCCCTGCCCCCGGGTGGCGGGGACGATAGCAGCGCCGACCGCGAGCTGGTGCTCGCGCTGGCGCGGACGTCCGCGCTGCTGGAGTACGGCGGATGGGAAGCTCGGCGGCTGCGGGAAGAGCTCCTCGCCGGGCTCGGCGGCCTCGTAGGCCGACGCCACGCACGGGAAGCAGAACGCATACCCCTCGAAGGTGTGGTCCTGGAGCGGCTCGACGGGGTGCATCCGCCGTCGCCGGCCCGTTCCATCACCGCGGTGGAGCGGTCGTTTCCCCCGGACGCCGCCCCGGTGGTCCGGGCCACCGTGGCCCCGCCTGCTCCGGCCGGTCGACGCGGCCCGTCGGGCACGCCGCTGGCCGCTGTCGCCGCGACCGCGGTCCTCGCCGTGGCAGCGCTCGCCACGACTGCGATGGTCGTCATCGGCCAGCAGCGCAACGTCCCGCCCCCGGCCGCGAGCGGCGTGGGGCAGCGGGACCTTTCGCTCTCCCGTGACCTGGGCTGGAGCTCGGCGTCGGCCACGACGCCCTCGCTCTCGCCGTCCGGTTCACCTTCGCCGTCCCCGCCCGGGCCCGCCGGGTTTCCGAGCACCTCGCCTTCCGCCGCGGTGCCGAACGCGCCCGCGATCACTCCACCGGCTGCCCTGCCCGGCCCCTCCGCGCAGCCGTCGCCGTCCGCGACGGCGACCGCCCCGGGCAGTCCTCAGCCCACTACGCCACCCAGTACGGCGCCGAGTACGCCGCCCAGCGTGCCGTCGCCGGCTGATGGGCTGCTGCAATTCACCAGCCCCGGAAGCGGAATGTGCCTGGCAGTGGCCGCCGGGAGCAACACGCCGGGCGCCGGCTTGGTACAGAGCGGGTGCACGGCAAGCCTGGAGCAGCGCTGGCATCTGACCCCGGAGACGACGGGCCCGGCCGGCATCGTCTACTCGATCCGCAACAGGCAAACCGGTATGTGCCTGTCCGTCGACGCGGCCCGTGACACCAACAATGCCCTCGTCACCCAGTTCGAGTGCGGAGACCGGGACGGCCTGTTTCCGGACCAGTTCTGGACCCTGCGCTACGACAGCAGTCGCGGGGCCTGGTGGCTCGCCAATACCCACAGCGGGAAATGTGTCTCCTCCCGGCCGGGCAGCGGGGACAACGAACCGATCACCCAGCAGGATTGCCGCGATGACCGCTGGCGCGTGTGGCGGCTCTGACCTGGGCCGCGCCTTGACCTGCGCCGCGCACGAACCCGGATCCGTCCGACGCGTCACCGCCAGCCATGCGCGATCTCGTTCACGGGCAGGCACTCGGCCAGCAGGTCGACGACGTCGCGCCAGGCTCGCCGCGCGTGCTGTGGGTGGTAGCCGACGCCGGGGACCGTTGGGTGGTCGACCGGCGGGTGGTGGAAGGCGTGCAAGGCTCCGCCATAGACCGTGAGGCGCCAGTCGACGCCCGCGGCCTGCATCTCGGCGGTGAACGCGTTTCGTTGAGCGGGTGGCATGATCGGATCTTCCGACCCGACCCCGGCCCACACAGGGCAGCGAATGCGCGCCGCCTCACCCGGTCGACCCGTGGTGGTCGCGTTGACTGTCCCGATCGCGCGCAGGTTGACCCCGCCGCGCCCGAGTTCCAGCGCGACGGCGCCCCCGGTGCCGTAGCCGACGGCGGCGATCCGGTCGGGGTCTGTCCGGGGCTCGGAGCGCAACACGTCGAGCGCCGCATGGCCGATCCCCCGCAACCGGTCGGGATCGGCGAGCAGCGGCAGGCATCGGGCCAGCATCTCCTCGGGGTCACCCACATAGCGCCCGCCGTGCAGGTCGAAGGCCAGCGCTACATATCCGAGTTCGGCGAGAGCATCGGCCCGGCGGCGCTCGACGTCGCTGAGCCCCATGCCCTCTGGTCCGAGCAGCACCGCGGGCCGGCGGTCGACACCGGACGGGACCGCGAGGTGCCCGATCATCGTCAAACCGTCGGCCGGATACTCGACCGCCCGCGTCGTGACCTTCGTCATGGGATTCGCCGTCGGATTCGCCATGAGAATGGACTGTAGTGATCGTCGAGCCCGGTCGACACCGGAAACGGCCTCTCGGGCCCGAACCACCACTCCTCAGCGGCGGCGCGCCCAGCAGGAAACCATCAGCCATGCGGCGTCGGCGAAGCCCGGATCGTCGAAGTGGGCGATGGCGCGCTGGATCTGCCGTCCGGTCATCAGGCCGTGCGCGAGGAGGCCGGGGGTGGCCTGGGTGAAGCACTGGCGCCAGTAGGCATCCTCCACCTCGCTGCGGCCGCAGACGGACAGTTCGGCGGACATCGCGACATCGGTCAGTCCCGCGTCGGCCATGGCCGCGGGGATTTTCCGTGCCCAGGTGTTGTCCGTTCCCTGGGTCCGGGCCAGCAGCTCTCCGCAGGCGGCAAGGAGGGCGGCGAACTCGGGTTGGGGTGAGGCTTCGGCCGGCAGGTAGGTGGGGTCCTCGATCACGAGCCATCCGCCCGGCTTGAGCCAGCTCACCATGCGCCGCACCACCTCCGCGGGTTCGGAGAGGTGGGTGAGCAGCGCCCGCACGTGGACGAGGTCGAGGGAAGCGGGAGGGAAGTCTTCCCTCGTGACGTCCTGGCGCAGCACCGTCAGGTTGTCGGGCCGGGGCATCGCGTCGAGGTAGCGGGTGTCCAGGTCCGTGGCGGTGACCTGTCCGTCCGGGCAGCGCTCCGCGAGGTGGTGGGCCAGGGAGCCGGTTCCGGCGCCGATGTCGGCGCAGTGCCACGAGCGGGTCATGGGGAGGCGGTCGAGGACGCGGATCGTCGCGGGGTCGCTGATCCTCTCGAGGAGGCGCAGCCGCTCGTACTCACCGGATCGGTCGTGGCCCAGTACACCGTCGGCGTAGGCACGTCCGGTGTCCCGCGCCAAGGTGTCCGTCGGGGTCGGCTTCACGCTCGCGCCCCGGTGTCGGTCATGGGGCTCGCCCACTGGCGCATGAGTTCGACGAGGCGGCCGCAGTAGGACCGCTCGGCCTTGATGTACTGCCGGCCCTGGGCGCCGAATGACCAGGCGACGGCGTTCATCTCCTCGTCGTCGTGGGAGGGTGCCGTGGTGAAGAACTGCTCCAGTCGTTCGCCGATGGTCGGGAACTGGCCGGTGGGGAGCCTGAGGGCGTAGACGCCCACTCTCTCGATCCGACCCGTTGCCGCGGACATGGTGACGGAGAACGTGCAGCCGGTGGGGGCGGTGAAGCCCTCCATGTCCTTCAGTACCGCGGCTTCGGGCAGCTCTGCTCCGGTGAGGGCGAGGAGCCGTTCGGCCTGCGCCGGGGTGAAGCCCTCGATGGTGCGGAAGTAGAGGTTGACCGACTGGTTCTGGTAGTCGACCGCCACGTGCCGCACCCACGTGAGCCCCAGCTTGTCGAAGGCGGCCTCATGGCGGCGGATGCCCTGCGGCACCCCGGGCGTGGCGAGGACGTCGGCCATCGGCCGCATCCCTCCCAGGAACACCCAGGTCTTCACGAGCCCGTCTACGGCGTCGAAGTCGCAGAGCTCCGTCGAGCCCTCGTACAGGCCGCTCCATGCCCCGATGAGCCGGGCCATGGGGTCGGCCGGGGCCAGGAGTCCGGCGCTCGTCGCGATGGCGACGGTGTCGGTGGGACGGCGCGCGTAGAAGCGGTAGTTGAGCGCGCCGGCGGGCTTGCTGGTGGTGCGCCACAAGACCGCCCCCTCGTGGAAGCCCGACTCGTACACGTCGAGCATGCGGCGCGTCGTGCTGGGGCAGTAGCCGGCCCCGATGGCGCGGGCCGTCGCCTCCATATCGGTCAGGAACCGGTCGGGCGAAAACTGGCACGATTCGGGCATGAGTCCTCCGGTGCGGGTGAAGGTGGTGTTCGTTCAAGAGCGTCGGCTACGGCTCAGAGCGCGCGGTAGCGTTCGACCGCGTCACGGACGTCGCCCGTGCAGGTCGATTCGACACGTCCTCGCTGCGGACGCATGAGGTACAGGACGGTCCGGATGGCCGCAGGCCGATACGGACCTCGTCGAGGGTGTGGGGGAAGTCCAGGGTGGCCGCGTGGTCGACCGTGCGGTACTGGACGAGTTCGGCGACGGCCCGCGAGTCGAGGCCCGCACCGCGCATCCGCGGATCCGCTCCACGCGTGCCACGACCGTGCCCGTGTGCTGCCTCTTCGATCAGCCGTACCAGCTCTGCGCGATTGGCAGCGTTCACGCAAGGGATCTCTTCTACGCAAGGCCGTGGGGGTGTGCATGGCGAGGCCACCCATCGGAGCTACGCCTTCCGGTTGTTCCGGGCGCTCATCAACCCATACAGGGATAGCTATCCGCAACAGCGCATTTATCAATAGTTGTCCGGTACAAAAGCGCCCGGCGCACGCCCCTGGGAAGCGACGCGCAACGGGCGCGGCGACCGGGCGCCCTGGGGCGAGCTAGCCACGCCGGGAGAACCACGGGGCGAGAAGTCCAAGGAAGTGCCGACCCGGTCGGCCCGCTGCGCCACGAGGGCCGCCATGGAGATCGCCCATACGGCCGGGCGTGCCGGGCGATTGTCGGATCTGTTCCAGCGGTGCCCGTGCCAGCCCCAGCTGAACCCGCTTGGGCCCTACCCGCATGGCCCTCAAGAGGGGAGGTACCTGCTGTCCGTACCGCCGCCGCAGCGAGCTGCACGTGCTCCCGCGTGCCGAGGCCAAGGCCCCGCCGGGGTTGCGCGTCGGCATCCGGCCGGACGGCACACGCGTCCGCATTCCCCTCCCTGGCCGGGCTGGGGTGCTTGCTATACTCCACGAGTCGGCCTTCGGCGACCCAACTTGGGTGCGCGCGAAGGCTTTTTTTATGCCTTCTGACACATCTGCCCACGGCTCTCCTCCCACCACCTACCGTGACCTGCTCCGCAACCGTGAATTCGTCGGCCTGTACGCCGGCTTCACGCTGTCGGTCGCCGCGAGCACCTTGTCGGGCTTCGCGCTCGGCACGCTGGTCAACCAGCAGACCAAGTCCCCGTTCCTGACCGCTGTGAGCATGTACGGCGCCGCCTTCGCGACGGTGCTCGGTGCGCTGACGCTGATGTCGGTCGCGGACGGAAGCCGTCCTCGCCGGACCCTCGTCGCGCTCCAGTGCGTCTCGCTCGTAGGTGTTGCGGCGCAGGTGATTCCAGGGCTGCCGCTCGCCGCCCGGTTCGGTCTGCTCCTCGTACTGGGGTTCTTCCAGTCCCTGGGAACGGGCACACGGATGGGGCTGCTCGCCGAGGTGGTGCCGGCCTCCACCTATGCACTGGCGCGTTCGCTGATGAACATCACCTCGGGCGGCATGGCCATCCTCGGCTACGCCATCGGCGCCGTGCTGCTGCGGTCCCTGAGCCCGCAGGGGGTCTTCGCCGTCGCGACAGCCCTGACCGGCGGTGGAGTGATCATTGTGGCGGTGACGGTCCGAGAACGTTCGATCCGCCTGACCCGTCGCCCTGGACTGCGCCAGACCTGGACGACGAACATCGAGCTCTTCTCCCACTCCGGCCAGCGCGCGCTGCTGCTGAACCTGTGGGTCCCCAACGGTCTGATCGTTGGCTGCGAGGCCCTGTTCATCTCCTACGCCCCCCACCACGCCGGCGTCTTCCTGGCCGCAGGATCGGCCGGCATGCTCCTCGGTGACCTCGCGGTCGGGCGGCTACTCACCGCCGAGCAGCGGCGCCGCTACGCATTCGCCCTGCGGCTGGTGCTCGCCGCCCCCTACCTGCTGTTCGCCGTCCACCCGCCCGTGCTGGTGGCGACAGCCGCGGTGTTCATCGCCAGTGCCGGCTTCTCCGCCACCCTGCCGCTTCAGGAACAGCTTCTGGAGTTGACTCCTGACCCGGTCCGTGGCCAGGTCCAGGGAGTCGAGTCCGCCGGCCGGATGACGTGGCAGGGTATCGGTGCCGCGATCGCCGGTGGCATCGCCCAGCAGTTCACTTCTGGCACGGCCATCACCTTTGTGGCCGCCGTCTCCATCGCCATCGCCGTCTTCTCCCGGCCCTTCGTGGTCCGCGCCCGAGCCGTCCACGTCCAGGCGGCCCATGGATAGGGGTCCCGCGACGGTGCGAGCGGCGAGTGCGGCCGGACGCGGAGTGGGCGCAGGCCGGTGGGGAGGGCAAGCGGGCCCCGGCCGTCACGATCGCGCGAGCTACGGACGTACCCGGCGCACCGCAGGCGGGGCGTCCGCATGTGGCCCGGGTCGCTAGGCGACAGGCTCCAGGAGCGCGCGGGCGGGCCGTACATCGACGGAGAGAGGGCGCTGCCGTGGCTCAGCGGCGAAAGCCGACCGTGGACGAGTCCACCTGGACGGAGCGGTTTCGTGCCCGGCCTCCCTGGGGGACTGTCAGGATTGGGGTACAGCAATGCCCGCTTCGGGGAGGACGAGTTGACGATCTCAGAGGCCCAGGGGCCGATGGTGCCGCCGAGTTACCCCCCGCGGAGTCCTCCGCCGCAGAAGAAGCCGGTAGAGGCACCCCGGCCACAGCCTGCCACGAAGCCCAAGGCACAGCTGATGCCCCGGCGGCCGCGCATGCAGATCCGCAACCGGCAGACCACGGTGCTCACCTTCCGCGCCGACCAGTGGGCGGCGGCCAAAGCCGCCCAGCAGGCCCTGACCACCGTGCGCGGTTGGGGCTACCCGGAACTCGACGCGGACGACCTTGATGCTGCCGTAAATCTCCTGGTGAATACCGTCGTGAAAGACGGCGGGAAACGGGTCAGCGTGCACCTGGCCGATCAGGACCAGAAGATCTTGGTGCTCGTCCTTGGCCATGTGCCCGATCCCGGCCCCAACGAGAACATCCTCGGCAGCCTTGGGGCCCTGCGCACCGTGGACTCGTGCGGAACCGATGCCGCCGAGGACGGCCGCCGGGTGTGGGCGCTCCTCGACGCCGAGCCCCGCCGCCTCGGCGGCACGGCCGCGTAGGAACCGGAGCGCCGGCGACGTGGGGTGGCGGGGGTGACTCCGCGGCAGACTGCTCCGGCCGGTCCCTCTGCTCAGCGGCGTGGGTCGTCAAGTGGACGGCGAGGAGATCGAACCGCGCGGCTTACGTGCGCCTTCGGCCAAATCACGCGGTCAGCCTCGCAGTTCACCGAGTCCTGATGGTGAGAGCGTGTAGACCTTCCCGTAGGCCCGGAGGGCTTCGGCCGGGTCGTCGGGGCGGTCTCGCAGGACGGCGTCCAGGAAGGTGAGGGTGGCTCCGGCGACGACGCGCGGGCTCTCGGTGCGGCCCAGGGTGCCGACGATCGAGGGCAGCGGTGGCAGGTAGAGCGGGCCGTCCATGAAGGTGAGGTGCCCGGCGCCGGGAACGGTGAGCCGGTAGCTCGTCGCGGTGCTGTGCTCGAGGGCGTCGGTGAGGCGGGGCAGATAGCGCGGGTCGGTGCCGGCGGTGATCTCCTGGGTGAGCGCGAGCGCCGGCTGCTCGAGGGCGGGCGCGGTGGGGCCGTGGGGGTAGCCGTCCAGGTCGACGACGGCGCCGAACCGGCGGTCCTGCCGGGCCGCCTGCAGGGCGGCGCCGCCCAGGGAGTGGCCGGCCACCGCGGCGCGGCCGGTGTCCAGGCGTCCGGTCAGCGGGTCGGCGGTCTCTGCCCGGTCCAGCCGTTCCAGCTCGGTGAGGACGAAGCCGAGATCGGCGGCCCGGACGGCGGTCCAGCCCGCCGCCAGCTCCTCGTCCCGGTCCCGGTCCCCGCTGGAGGCGGTCGTGGCGCGGATCGTGCGACCGTCAGCGAGGACGACGACGGCGGAGTCGTACGGGTGGTCGAGGGCGGCGACCAGGTAGCCGTGGCTGGCCAGCTCCTCCGCCCAGGCGGTGTTCTGGGTCCGGACCCCGCCCGACCCCGGGGAGAACAGGACGACCGGGAACCGTTCTCCCCCAACGGCCACCGGGGCGTCGACGACCGCACGGCTGCGAGCCCGCGGGACGCCGTCGACCAGGAAGCCGGGCAGGCCGACCCCGCCGGCGAGGGCCTCGGCGACGGTGCGGGCCTCCTGCTCCGTGCGTCCCAGGTACTGGGCGCGCCGGGTGCCGGCGGGGCTCTTCTGCGCGGGGTACCAGAGCTGGGCCACGACCGTGCGCCGGTCGTCCGGATCGGCCGTGAAGCTCTCGGGGCGGAGCGGGTCGGTCCACTGCACCACCCGTGTGCCGACCGCGAAACCGCCCGACGGCTGGGGGAATTCGGGCACGGGGAAGGCCCGGGCCGCCACCGGTCCCATGGCGATCAGGCCGGCGCAGGCCAGCGATCCCGGCAGCGCCAGCCACCAGCGGGCCCGCCACACCGGTCGGCCGGCACGGCGTCGCAGGAGGGGTGGGAGGGCGAACGCCGACGCCAGGGCGGCGCCGGCCAGGACCGGCAGCAGCTGCCAGCGGATCCCCACCGCGCCCAGCACGGTCGCGGACGCCACGAGCACCGCCCCCGCCCCGATCGTGACGGGCCGGCGGGCGGCCGGGGGGAGCCAGCGCCCCGCCACCAGCCCGAGGGCACCCAGCAGGACGAGGACTTCCGGAAGGGACATCGACGGCCCCGTGATGGTTTCGGTCACCCGGCCATGCTCGACGCCGGGTCCGCGCCGCCGAATCGGTCGCGGGTCGCCGCCGGTTGCCACTCCGGTCGCAACCCGGGCGGGCCGCCGTGCGACCGGAGTGGCATGCGGTCACGCCCGCCCGGCAGCCGCTCTGCGACCGCGGGAGGTGGTGGGCCTCATCCTGCGGTCGTACCCCGGCAGGGTGCGGTCAGACGATGGACTCATGCGCACCGCCGCCCCAGCGGCCTAGGCTCGGCACGTACGCGCTGACGGTCCCGGTCGGGCCGCCAAGACGACCGATCGACGGGGAGGTGTGACGGTGCGCCACCGGGACCGGGTACCGCCCCTGGTGTGGGACGCGGCGCTGCCGATCCTTCTCCTCCTCAACGTCGTGACCACCTACCCGGCGCGGGAGCTGCCGGTGGCCGCGGCGCTCACCGCCGCCCTGGCGCTCCCCCTGCTGTGGCGGCGCCGGGCCCCGCTCGCGGTGTTCGCCGCCGTCGCGGCCGCGGCTTTCGTCCAGTGGTCGATGGACGTCCAACTGCTCGCGGACGTCGCCCTGCTGGTGGCCCTCTACACGGCGGCCACGCACACGGACCGGCGCGGCACGCTCTTCGCCGGTGCCGTCGTGGAGGCCGGAGCCGTGCTGGCCTGCCTGCGCTGGGTACCGGACGGCGCGTTCTTGACCCCCTTCGTCGCGCTCTCCGCGACGGTCGTCGCCGCAGCCGTCCTCGGTGTGAACGTGCGGACCAACCTGGCTTACCTCGCCGCCGTGCAGGAACGGGCCGACCGGGTGGCGCTGCACCAGGAGCAGCAGGCACGGCTGGCCGTCGCCGAGGAGCGGGCCCGGATCACCCGCGAGATGCACGACATCGTCACCCACAACCTGTCGGTCATGGTCGCGCTCACCGACGCCGCCGTCTACGCCCAGCACAGGTCCCCGGAGCGGGCCACCGCCGCGATGCTGCAGATCTCCGAGACGGGCCGGCAGGCGCTGACCGACATGCGACGCTCGCTGGGCGTCCTGCGGGCCGGCGAGCGGGACGCGGAGCGCCACCCGCCGCCGGGCATCACCCAGTTGGAGGCTCTGGCCAACCAGATGGGCGCCGCCGGGCTACCGACCCGCCTGGAGGTCCGCGGCGGCCACACCCACGTCCCCGCCACCGCGCAACTCACCGTCTACCGTCTGGTGCAGGAAGCCTTGACCAACACCCTCAAGCACGCACCCGCCGGTACCCGCGCGACGGTCCTGGTCGAGTGCTCGCCCCAGGCCGTCGGCGTGGAAGTCACCGACAGCGGCCCCCGCCCGGCGCGGCCCGGAGCCGCACCGTCCGGCCACGGCATCCCCGGCATGCGCGAGCGCGCGGCCGCCTACGGGGGGATGCTGCGGGCCGGACCGCTTCCGGGCGGCGGCTGGAGCGTCCGTACCCGACTCCTCCTCCACAGCTGCGGAGCGGGCTCCGCATGACGATCCGCATCCTGATCGCCGACGACGAGGCGCTGCTCCGGATGGCCTTCGGCACGGTCCTGGAGGCCCAGCCCGACATGACACCGGTCGGCGAGGCCGCGGACGGCGCCCAGGCCGTCCGCCTCGCCCGGGAGCTGCGGCCCGATGTCGTCCTCATGGACGTCCGGATGCCCGGGACGGACGGGATCGAGGCGACCCGACAGGTCGTCGAGGTCTCCCCGCGGAGCAGAGTGCTGATCCTGACCACCTTCGACCTGGACGCGTACGCCTTCGCCGGTCTCGCCGCCGGAGCCTCGGGCTTCCTGCTGAAGAACACCAGGCCGGAGGAGCTGCTCACCGCGATCCGCAATATCGCGGCGGGCGACGCGGCGCTCTCCCCGCGGATCACCCGGCGCCTGCTGGAGGACTTCCGTCCGCACCTGCCCGACGGGGGCGCCGCCGTCCGCGACGAGCGGTTGGACCGGCTGAGCGCCCGTGAGCGCGAGGTGCTCGTCGAGGTCGGCCGCGGCCTGTCCAACGCCGAGATCGCGGCCGCGCTGTACCTCGCGGAGGCGACCGTGAAGTCCCATCTGGGGCGGATCCTGCACAAGCTCGAACTCCGCGACCGGATCCAGGCCGTGGTCTTCGCCCACGACAACCGCCTGGTCCGCCCGGCCTGAGAAGGTGCTGGGTCTTCGGCTGGTCACTCGCTCTTGAGGTCGTCGCCGAGACGGGTCGGTCCGGGGGTACGAGCAGCTGCTCGTCGAGGTCGCAGTCGACCTCGACCTCGATATCTACGAGTGCCCGCCGCCGGATGCCACCGCCGCCTTGCCGGGACTCACCGGTCCGGCTGCCACGCCGCGCCACACAGCGAGGTCTCGGCCGCTTCGGCGTACAGGGCCGCGCCCAGCCAGGCTCGGGCGAAGTCGGTCGGGTCGGCGGGGAGCAGGCGGCCGAAGGGGTCTCGGGCGCGCCGGGTCGCGGTGCGTTGCAGTTCGGCCAGAAGGTCGGCGGCGGTGGGGAAGGCCGAGCGGCGCAGCCGCCCGGCGTCGGTGGACAGCGATCCGGGGACGGACAGGAAGGGGCGTCCGGCGGCGACGGCCTGTTCGAGGCGGCGACGCAGGAGGTGGAGGGGGGCCGGGTCCGCCCCCCGGCCGGTGGGGGCCTGTGCGACGGACGTCGGCGGGGCGGAGGGGAGGTCGGCGCGTTGCAGCCGGTCCAGGCCCAGGTCGACCCGCCGGGTGGGATCCGCCGGATGGGCGGCCGCCAGGAGCTGGAGGGTGGGTCGGGAGTCAGGGACGAGGCGGCCGACGACGCGCAGGCGCGTGCCGGGCAGGGTGGCCAGCATCCGGAGGTTGTCGCGGTACGCCAGCGCGGGATGGTCGTGGGCCGCGGTGAGGCGGAGCGTCAGGTCGTCGCAGGACGTGGCGAGGAGGCAGTCGCCGCCGGTTTCACGGACGGGGCCCAGGATCGTCACGTCGAGGAAGAGCAGGTCGGCACCGGGAGCTTGGGAGTGGAGGGCGCGCGCGACCTGTCCGGCGGGCGGCGGGGCCCACAGGGCGGCGAGGGGTTCGTCCGTCCAGGCCGCGCCCGCCGCTTGGACCGCCTTGCTCCCGGCGCCCGCGCCGAGGCGGCCGGTGGGCGAGACGGTGGCCCCCGACAGGGCGAGCCCGGCGTGGGACAGCTGGCGGTGGGTGAGCGCGGTGTCGCCCAGGCGTACGGTGCGCCCGGCTGCCGCCGTGGCGCGGCCGGGGCCGCCCGGGGCGATGTCCGAGACGGTGTAGAGACGGCCGTCGGCGGCGGCGGTCCAGGTGATGGCGCCCGCGTAGCCGTCGGCGGTGATCAGGGGTTCGGTGAACAGGCCGTACAGGCGCAGGGATCCTTCCGGTACGTAGGTCTGCCGGGCGGTGCCGCGCAGGGCGGCCAGTTCGGGGCCGGTGGCGTCGGGCAGCCGGTGGGCGGTGCCGAGCAGTTCGCGGACGGCCGCCGTGAGGTCGGCGAGGCGGTGGGCCGGGTCGGCGGAGCGGGCGGAGCGCAGCGCGGTGACGACGGAGACGGCCGCCGCGGCCGGGCGGGGCAGGCCGCCGAGCTTGGCGGTGTGGGCCGCCCGCAGGAGTTCGGACTGCAGGACGGCTCCGGCGCCTTCGATGCCCGTGTCGAGCACGGCGGCGCCCGCGGCCCAGAGCTGGGCGGCCGCGGCCCGCTGCTCGGGGGTGGCCGCGCTCTCCTCGGCCGGCGGCGGCTCCGGTGATCCGGCGTCCCCGCCGGAGGACGGTTGCCCGGAGTCCGCGTCACAGGACGGGCCGGCCACGGGGTCGGCCACCGGCGCGGCGGACGCGACCGCCGCCCGGTGCAGGCAGTCCGGGGCCAGCAGGCAGCCGCAGCGGATCGCGTCCGCCGTGACCACCACCCCGGCGGGGGCGTGGAGTTCCAGGCCGGTCTCGTCGTCGACCGCGATCCGTACGATGTCTCCGTCGCGGGTGACGGGCCGGTCGGCGATCTTGGTGATGGCGGCGTCGAGCCGCTTGCGCAGCCTGGGCGAGAGCGCGCCGACGATCTCGGCGGTCACGGCCGGCGCGACGGCGGGCAGGTGCTGGCTCATGCGATCTTCTCCCCTACCCAGCGGGCGAGTTCGAGCGGGCTGAGGGCGGCCACCGGCATCCCCGCGGCAACCAGCTGCCCGGCGACCCCGGTCGAGTACCGGGGGCGGCCGGCGTCGTCCAGGCTCGCGCAGCCGAGTACATGGCACCCGGCTCCGACGAGGGTGCGGACCTCGGAGAGGAGCCCGCCGACCGGATGGCCCTCCTCGAAGTCGCTGATCACGACGACCAGGGTGCGGGACGGGACGGTCACCAGCGTGCGGGCGTGGCGCAGCCCGGCGGCGATGTGGGTGCCGCCGCCGACCCGTACCTCCAGCAGCAGGGACAGCGGGTCGTGCACGTGGTCGGTGAGGTCGATGACCTCGGTGGAGAAGGCCAGGAAGTGGGTGGAGAGGGTGGGCACCCCGGCCAGGACGGCGGCGGTGAGGGCAGACCAGATGGTGGAGGCCTCCATGGAACCGGAGACGTCGGTGACCAGGACCAGCCGCCAGTCGGCGGCGCGCCGGGCGCGGGAGCGGAACACCGGGTGCTCCGGGATGACCCGCACGCTGCCGTCGGGGGTCCGGCGGGCGGTGGCGAGGTTGGCGCGCAGGGTGCGGGCCAGGTCGAGCTGTCCGCCGGGGCGTCGGCTCGGGCGGGGCAGCGTCATTCCGGTCAGGGCGGGGCGCAGCCGGGTGGCCAGTTGCCGGGTGAGTTCGTCGACGAGTCGGCGGACCAGGGGGCGGAGTGCGCCGAGCCGGGCCTCGGGGAGGCCGCCCGCGTGCTGGAGGACCGTGCGCAGCAGGTCGACGGAGGGGCGGACGGCGGCGGGGTCGAGTTCGCCCAGGACGTCGCGGCGGCCGGCCGCGGCGGCCGCCGCGAGGACCTCCTCCCGGATGCCGGGGCCGAAGAGGGCGGACAGTTCCTCGGACCATTCGCGGACGCCGGGGTAGGACGCCTGGCGGCCGCCGCGGTTGCCCGCGCCGAGCTCGCCGCGGGAGCCCTCGCCGCGGCCGCTGCCGTACAGCTCGTCCAGTGCGGTGGCCAAGGGTGCCGCTGATGGGGGCAGTTGGTCGGCGCGGCGGCCGAGTACCAGTCGCCAGCGGTCGGCGGGGGCCAGGACGCGGTCTCCCGCGGGCGCGGCGGGCGTCGCCGGGGATCCTGCCGGCGGCAGGCCGGCCCGCCGCACGGCCGCGCGGTCGGCCGTTGCACCAGGCGCAGCGGGCGCAGCGGGCGCAGCGGGCGCAGCGGGCGCAGCGGGCGCAGCGGGCGCAGCGGGCGCAGCGGGCGCAGCGGGCGCAGCGGCGAACGGGGCCGGGGCTCGGCCGGGGACGGGCGGTGGTGTACCGGTCGGATCAGGACTCGTGGGCTCCGCCAGGGGGACCGGTGACGGTTCGCCGGGGTGGTCAGCGCCGTCATGCGGCGGGGGCGCGGACGGTCCGCGGACGTCGGGACCCGCCGGAAGGGAAGGAGGCAGCAGGCCCAGCCGGTCCAGGGTCCCGCGGGCGGCGAGGTCGGCGCGGGTCCACAGCGCCAGCGCGGCCGGGTCGATGCCGTCCGTGTCGGTGACCGGGCCGACCGCGTCGCCGAGCCGTTCTTCCACCGCCGTGAGCAGGCGGTCGCGGGAGGCGGGGCTGAGGGTGTCGAAGCCCCCGCGCAGGGCGGGAAGGCGGTCCAGGAAGGCGGTGTCCGCGAGGTCGGTGACGCGGTCCAGCACCGGGTCGAGGACGGGGGCCATGGTCTCCAGAAGTGGGGCGGCGGCGGTGAGCAGGCCGATGAGGCGGCCGGTCAGCGCGGTCCGGGTGGCGGCGTCCGTGGCCGCGTCCACCCAGGACGCGGTACGGGTACCGAAGGCGTGGGCGTCCTCGTGGCCGAGCAGGACGCGGACGGCTCCGGCCGCGGCGGACATCAGGGGCGAGCCGTCCGCGGCCAGCCGGGTGAGGGCGTCGGTGAGCCGGATTCCGCCGAAGACGTCCGCGCGGTGGGCGAGTTCGAGCAGTGCTCGGGCGTCTTCGGGGTCGTCGGAGCCGGTGAGGCCGTCGACTTGGCGGACGGCGGCCGAGGTGAGCAGTTCGCCGACCGCCGCCGACCGCGCGGCGCGGTCCGGGTCCGGACCGAGTCCGGCGACGTGGCCGGCCCGGATGCGGTCCAGCAGGCCGAGGGCGGACAGTAGTTGGGGCAGCGTGCCGGTGGCCGGGACGGACCCGCCCAGTTCCCTGAGCCGTTCGTCGGCCAGTGCAGGCAGTCCGCAGGCGGCGGCCTCCGCGAGGCCGTCGATGCTCTGGGCGGCGGTGGGCCCGCCGTCGTCCTGTTCGGCGCGGCGCCGTTCGCGCAGCAGGCCTTCGGCGGCCTGGGCCGGGGTGACGCCGCGGTTTCCGGCGGCGGTGAGCATGGCGGCGGTGGCCGGGGTCCACCGGACCTCCCACCGGGTGGTCACGGCCTCGCCGGCGCCGGCGCCCGTGACGGGCGTCGACGTGGCGTAGGGGATGCCGCAGACCGTCAGCCGGCGCAGCAGGAGTTCGCGGCGGCGGTCGAGGTCCGAGCGCAAGGGGTCGAGTCGCAGGTCGCGGGCGGCGGGGCCGCTGTCGGCGGGGCCGGGCAGGCCCAGGGCCGCGACCTCGTCCTCCACGGCCGGTGCCAGACCGCCGCGCGGGGCGGCGGGCGCGGGCCGGCCGGAGCGGGTGCCGACCAGGACCCGTTCCAGGGACCGGGCGACCGCGCGACCGCGGCCGAGCGGTTCGCCCTGGGCCAGTACGGTCTGCACGGCCTCGATGAGTTCGCCGCGGCCGGGCGCGGGCAGGCCGCGGAGCCGGGCGAGGTCGCCCGCCAGCCGGACGATCTCGCGGGCGTCCGCGGGCCCCGAGGGGTGGTCCTGCGCCCGCAGTTCGCCGCAGATCCGCACGGCCGTGGTGAGCAGTGCCTCGTCGATGGCGGCCGGACGGCCCGCCGCCTCCAGGACGAGATGCTGCCATTCGGGGTCGCGGATGCCGGCCGGGTAGCCGGATCGCTCGTCGAGCAGCGGATAGGTGTACGGGATGAGGGAGACGGTCCAGGCCGGACCGCTGGGGAGCGCCTCTCCGGGCGACCCCGGGCCGGGCCCGGGGCCCAGGAGCGCCGGGGTGTGGAAGGCCCCCACGACCACGGCGGCCCGGCGGCCGGCGGCCACGGCCTCCTCGATCCGGGCGCGCATCCAGCGCTCGCGGGCCAGGTCCGACTCGGCGACCGCACCGGCCCGTTCGGCGTCGTGCCGCAGTGCCCAGCCCGTGAGCAGGGCGGCGCGGCGCAGCGCCTCGGGCGGGGAGCCGGGGGCGGTGGTCTCCACCAAGCGGTCCCACAGGTCCTCGCCGGGACGGCCGGTGAGGCGGGCGGTGAGCGCCTCCCGCAGCCCGGGTCCTTCGAGGCCCGCTCCGGCCGGGT
The DNA here is from genome assembly GCF_035978755.1 of Streptomyces sp. NBC_01298. Lineage (NCBI taxonomy): Bacteria > Bacillati > Actinomycetota > Actinomycetes > Kitasatosporales > Streptomycetaceae > Streptomyces > Streptomyces sp. NBC_01298. Next base: position 8,832,537 of record NZ_CP108414.1, on the reverse strand, counting down.
GCCGGGGCTCGTGCCGGGCCGGGTCGGACAGCGGAAGGTCGCAGGCGATCACGGGGATGTCGTGGCGGGCGGCCCAGCGCAGGGCGACGAGTTCGGGAGAGAAGTCCGCGAACGGGTAGAAGGCGGGCCCGCGCCCGTCCCCGCCGGCTCCGTCCCTGCCGGAGCCGGCGGGGACGGCGGGGACGGCGGCCAGGGCGACGGGGGCCCGGGTGTCGGCGTGGGCGAGCCAGGGCAGCCACTCCTGCAGATCCGCGGGGAGCTCGACGAGCAGCACCTCGGGCTTCGCCGCGTCCAGCAGTTCCGGTATGACGGCGGCGAGCGACGGCGCGTGGTGGCGGACGCCGATGAGGTACGGGGCGGTGGGGTCGGTCAGGGCCTCCACCGCCTCGTCGGGAGTCATGGCGTGGGCGGTGGAATCGGCCGGGGAGACGGAGGCTTCCGCGGTGGCGGTGGCGGTGGCGGCCGGGGACGGGGACGGGGACGGGGACGCTACGGTCATGGTGTCAGCTCTCCAGGACCGGGCGCAGGTCCCACAGGGTGCGCCAGGTCGCCGAACCCTGCTCGGCGCGGCGGCGCACCGCACCGTCCCAGTAGCCCAGCAGCCGGGCGGCGTCGGCCGGGTCGTCCTTGCGGACCACGCCCAGCAGGTGCCCGGGGAGCAGGGACAGCACGTCCCGGTCGCCGGGGAAGTACGCGGCGGCCAGGGCCAGCGAACCGGCCACGGACACCGCCTCCGCGGTGCTCATCACAGTGGAGGGGCGCTCGACATCCCAGCCTTCGGCCGACCGCCCGTCCCGCAGGTCGCGGAAGGCCGTCACGAGGGCTTCGAGGATCGCGTCGTCCACCTGGAACGGGGCACCGGCCCGGGTGACGGCCGCGTGGGCCTGGCGGCGTACCAGGGCGGTCTCGGCGTCCAGGTCGCCGATGGGGCCGACGGTCTCGAAGTTGAAGCGGCGCTTGAGGGCCGCGGACATCTCGGAGACGCCCCTGTCGCGGAGGTTGGCGGTCGCGATGAGGGTGAAGCCGGGGGCGGCATGGGCGAGGGCGTCGACGCTGCCGGCCAGTTCCGGGACGGCGATGCGCCGTTCGGACAGGATGGAGACCAGGGCGTCCTGGACCTCGGGCAGGCAGCGGGTGATCTCCTCGACGCGGGCCACGGCGCCTCGGTTCATGGCGGTGAGGACCGGAGAGGGCACCAGGGCCTGCCGGGTGGGGCCCTGGGCCAGGAGCAGCGCGTAGTTCCAGCCGTACTTGAGCTGGTCCTCGGTGGTGCCCGCGGTGCCCTGCACCACCAGGCCGCTGGTGCCGCACACGGCGGCCGACAACAGCTCGGAGAGCATCGACTTGGCGGTGCCGGGCTCGCCGACGAGCAGCAGCCCGCGTTCTCCCGCGAGGGTGACGACGCAGCGTTCCACCAAGGCGCGATCGCCGACGAACTTCTGCTCGACGACCAGCTTGCGCGGGACGCCGTCAGGCGCCACGGCGCCCTCGGGCAGCCGCAGGGCCTCGCCCGCGCTGCCCATCACGAAGGTGACGACGGCGCGCGGGCTCAGCAGCCAGGCGGGTGGGCGGGGGCCGTTGTCGTAGGCGGCGAGGAAGGCCAGTTCGGTGGCGTGGCTGTCCTCGGGCGGGCTGACCTGACGGGCGGACGGGGCTGCGGACGGGAGTACGGAAACGGTGGTGTTGATGGTGCCGGTGGTGTTGATGGTGTCGGTGGTGTCGGTGGTCATCGGCGGCGGCCCTTCCGGGTGGCACGGGTGGTGAGTTCTTCGAAGGCGGGGGCGTCGCCGTCCTTGACACGGTCCCAGGCGCGGGCGAACAGGGTGGGCACCGGCAGGTGCGGCACGGCCCGGGTGTGGTCGCGGAGCGGGTAGAGGGATTCCTTCCAGGTCTCCACCGGCAGGGCGGGGGCCTTGAAGTCGTGCCAGCCGCAGGGCAGGAACAGCGTCCGGCCCGCGCGGGACCGCTTGGCCTCCAGGACCAGTCCGGTGGCGGCCAGTTCGGTCCTGGCCTTCTTCGACCGGCCCGGCGTCCAGCCGGTCCACCGGGCGCGGTCGCGGTCGGTCGGATCTGGCAGTGCGAGCAGTTGCAGGTAGAGCACGGCCGCGTCGTCGCCCAGCCCGTGGGCCGCGGCCACCTCGGCGACCAGCTCCGGGACCGAGCGGGCGGGGTCCTGGGCGTAGCCGGTGAAGCCGCCGGGAGCCGACCCGGCCAGGACGGCCTGTTCCAGGTCGTCGCCGAGCAGGGTCCGCACGGCGGCCAGGGAGTGGCCGCGGCCCGGGCCGACCAGCCCTTCGAGCAGCCCGAGGACGGGGTCGTCGGCGCCGGTGATCCCGGCCGTACGCACCAACGTCATCTCGGTGTCGCCGTACCAGGGGCGCAGCACGAGGGCGTCCCCGAGCCGGGTGAGGCCGTCGTCTCCCGCGCCTCCCGTCGCGGGCAGGCCGTACGCGGTGCGCAGCGGGGCCGCGGTGGCGGTGCCCTTCTCCGTCCACTCCACGTCAAGGTCGAGGATGAGGCCGGGGTCGGCCAGGCGCCGGCGCAGCGCGGCGAGTCCGGCCGGCAGGTGGGCGCGCAGCGGATGGCCGTACGGCAGTCCGTAGGCGAGCCCGCTGAGCGCGGCCACCGCGCTCGTGAGGTGGCCGCGGCCGGGGACGGCGGCCGGATCCTCCGCCACGAGGTGGCCGTCCTTGTCGAGCCGCATCGGGGTGGTGCGGCTGAGCCACGCGGTGGTGCCGGGGTTGAGGACGGCTTCGGCCGACGCGATGGAGATACCGGCCAGGAAGTCTCCCAGCTCCTCCGGCAGCCGGACCTGTGATCCCAGACGCTCCGCCCAGGTCTTGGCGGCCGCCGCGGTGTCGGGGCCGGTCTCCCACAGGTCGGCGGGGTCGGCGGGGAGCAGCGCGTCCAGCAGCGCCAGCCGGTTGGTGCGGCCGAGCGCGCTCAGCCTGGCGTCTGCCCGTTCGGCCTGCCGGGCCTTGAGGCCCACCAGGGCCAGCCCTGCCGCGTCGAGTTCACCGGTTCCCGCCGCGACGAGGAGTGCCGCCTGTGCGGGCCCGATGCCGGTGGCGGCGTCGAAGGTGACGGGCGCCTCGGGCCGCCACGGCGCGGCGCCGCGCTCGCGGACGAGGCGGATCAGCGGGAGCAGGCGCTCGTGCGGGAGGGCGGGGGTGTACCGCTGGTCCTCGTGGTGGGTGAAGCCGGCGATCTGGCCGAACGCCCCTTCCGGGTCGTGGTCCAGGGCGAGCCAGTGGACGCGGTCGTTGCGCTGGGTGTGCCCCCGGCCGAGGATCACGACCGTGCGGTCGCCGCGGCGCAGCACCTGGCCGAGCCGCTGCTTCTTGCCGACCTGGTCCTCGCTGTCCTCCTCGCACAGCAGGACCTGTCGCAGGGCGCCCGCGGGGTTGGCGAGCGGGCCGGTGGCGACCGCTTCCAGGAGGAGCAGCAGCGCCTCCCGGTGTTCACCGGTGGTGGTGGGGGCGGCGGCGCGGTAGGCGAGGGGGGCCAGGGCGTCCAGGAACGGCAGCCAGCCCAGTTCGATGCCGGGGACGGTGTGGGTCTCGCTCGTCCAGCCGTCGCCGAGGGCCGGCAGCGCGGTGGGGTCGGGCAGCGGCTTGCCGTCGGCGGGCTTGCCGGACAGGACCTGGTTGACGGAGAGGATCTGCTGGAGGCCGCTCCACCTCGCTTCGCGCCCCCAGTAGCCGTGTCTGCCCGGCGTGGCGATCCCGTCCACGGCGGCCGTCAGGGTCGTGTCGTCCCCGTGCGCGGGCCGGTGGTCGGCGTACATCCCCTCGCCGTGCCGCTTCCCGCCGTGCGGTTCGTGCCGCGGGGGTGCTCCGTACGCGGCGATGGCGGCGCGGTGGTGGGCGGCCGTCCGCACGAGCACGCTCACGCCGGTGAGCAGCCGGGCGTCGGTCAGCGCGGGGAGCGCCGTGGCGACGGCTGCCTCGATGAGCTCGTCGGCGGTGGGGCCGTCGTACGACTTGTCGGCGGCGACAGCGGCCTTCCGTCCGGCCAGTGCCGTGGCGACGGTGTCGAGGAGGGTCGTGATCTGCGCGTCGGTGACCGCGCGCAGGGCGGCCGAGCCCCGCTCGTCGCGCGGGCGCAGGGCGTGCCAGAACGCGGGCGGCGGGACGTACCGGGTGCCGGCGGCGTACTCGCCGCCCTGCTCCCCCAGGGGTACCGATCCCAGCGCGTCGGTGGTGGTGGCGCCCGCCGGATAGAGCTCGACGTTGCCGCCGACGACGGCGGCGAGGGGCGCCGCTCCGCCCGGCAGCCGCAGGGCGCCCAGCGGTACGGAACGGTCCCGGCGGCCCGGCGCGACGGCCAGGGTGACGGTCCGCCCGTCGGGGGTCCCGGAGGTGACGCGGCGGTCGGGGTCCTGTCCCTCGGTGCGCACCCAGCGGCCCAGGACGGTGCCGTCGGTGCCGAACGGCGTGGTCTCCAGTCCCGGGAGCAGCGGCAGGACCTCGCATTCCTCGGTCACGAGGCGGGCGCCGTCGCGGATTCCCGACTGCAGGAAGGCGGGCAGCGAAGCACGGCCGTGGGTGCCGCCCGCCGGGTCGTACTCGACCCAGCAGTGGTCGCGGCCCTGCTTGCCCTGGCGCCAGTGTCCGGTGCCGTCGCCCAGCACGGGGCGGGTGGACGGCAGGGTGGTGTCACCGGCGTGCAGGGTACGGCCGCCGGTGGCGCGGCCACCGCCGGGCAGTGGCAGCGACGGGGAGCCGACGTCCTGCCCGTTCCACCACTGCGGCAGCTGCTCGCCGCCGAGGGTGAAGGGTTCGCCGGGGCGGTTCGACCAGTACGCGCGCTGCTTGCCGTCCTCCGTCCAGATGACCAGCAGTTCGCCGTCGGTGTACCGGAAGCGGGGGCGCCGCCAGCGGTCCAGGTCGGCGGGCAGCCGCAGCTCGTGTTCGAGCAGCACCCCTTCGGGGCCTACCACGACGGCCGTGTGGCGGTTGGCGAGGACCAGGGCGGGCCAGGCCTCGGTGACCACCATCCAGTGGTGCTGGTCGGTCCGGTCGGTGTCGAGCCGCCGGTAGGTCTCCTCCAGGGCGGGCCAGCCCAGTTCGTCCAGGACACCGGCGCGCAGGGTGGCGCCGAGGACCGGCGCCAGGTCGTGGGCGGCGATCCGGGCGACGGCTTCCGGGTTGACCTGGCCGGCGACCGCGCGGAAGGACGACAGGCGCCGGAGCGCCGAGCGGGAACCGGGCAGTCCCGCCGCCCCGGTGAGTTCAGCGGCGCGATCGCGCAGCCAGTCGTGGAGGACGGCGCCGAGCACCGGGTGGGCGGCGATCTCGGTGAGTACGGAGTCCTTCGAGCGATGGCCGTTCATGCCGTTCAGTGCTTCGTACAGCAGTCCGCGCAGGCGGGGGCGGCCGGCGACGGCCGTCAGGTCGCGGCGGCCGGGGGTCTCATCGCCCATCCAGCGCTCCAGCGGGAGGTGGACGCTGGCGCCCGCCGCCGGTTCGGTGACGGGGATGTCCCAGGCGACGCAGGCGTCGAGCAGGTCCAGGTCGGCGCCCGCGTGCCAGCGTCCCTGGAAGAGGTCGGCGGGGCGGCCGTCGGCGCGCAGCCTGGGGGCCATGCGCTCGACGAGGGCGAGGGTGCGCGCGCAGCGCTCCGAACTGGACGAGCCGTGCTTGCGGTGCAGGGCCCAGCGGCTGAGCCAGTCCGCGGGGTCGACGCCGTTGGTGGGGTCGCCCCCGTCCGTGCTCTCCGTGTCGGTGAGCAGGGTGTCCGCGCCCGTCTCCGCGAGCAGCGAGAGCCAGGCCTCGTCGGCCTTCCGGTCGTTGCCGAGCCGGGTCGGCATGATCTCCAGCAGGCGGGCGCGGATCTCCGGTCGTACGGCCGCGAGCGCCACCAGGGTCGGGCGGTAAGCGGTCCAGAAGGACGCGGGGGCCCGGACGATGCTCGGTGAGGCGATCAGATCGCCGACGAAGGCGCTCTCGGCGTTACCGGCGGGCCCCCGGTCCAGGCCCGCGGCCTTGATGAGCGCGCGGGCATCCTGCGGCAGGGCCGCGTACGGGGCCATGCCCGCGGCGCAGCGTTCGACGGCGAGTTGCCGGAACTGCGCCCAGGCCTCGGCCGGGTCGAGGCGGCGCGACAGGTCCTGCGCGTGGTCCTTGAGCGCCTTGACGGTCAGGGCCCCGGCGAAGGCGAACTCCAGGAAGACCGCCCGCTGCCGCTCCTCGTCGACCGGCAGGCCGTGGACGCGCTCGGCGGCGCGTGCCTTGCCGAAGAGCGTCGCGGCGTAGGTGCTGTTGTCGTGCTGGAGGAAGACGCGCGCGGCCTGTTCGTAGAAGGTCGGCAGGAAGTGCGGTACGGCGCGGCCGAGCCGGGTGGCGAGTGCCTCGAAGCCGTCCTTGGCGGCGCCGGCCCGGGACTTGGCCTGGCGGGCCAGCCGTTCCATGTCCTTGACCAGGGCCAGCGCGTGGTGGCCGTTGGCCGGATCGTTGACCAGGGCCCAGGCGGGGAAGCCCAGCGTCTCGCGGCGCACCTGTCCCACTTCCGGGGCGTCGGGCTCGCGGGCGAGTCCGAGGAAGTCCAGTGCCAGGTCCTCCGCCTCGCCCAGGGTGCCCGCCACCAGGCGCACCACGCGCCGGTCGTCCAGGGCCGGGTGGATGTAGGTGCGGGCGGTGAGGGTGTCGGCGTCCTCGCCTGAGACGGTGCCGGCGCGCAGGATCGCCCCGGCGTCCAGCAGGGCCGCGGCCCGGGTGATGTCGTCGGTGTTCATGCCGCCTGCTCCTCGTCCTCGATGTCGCGTCCCGCGTACAGGGCCGCCGCCATGCGCATGCCTTCCGACCAGGCGACCGGGCCGACCTGACCGGCGGTCAGGGCCCGGCCGGCGGCGTCGGTCCAGGTCAGCGAGCCCGTCTCGGTCCGCTCGTAGCTGTCGTAGTCGCCGATCCAGATGCGCGCCTCGACCGTCGCGCCGTCCTCCACGACCGGGCAGACCGCCTGGCCGCCGCGGGCCCGGTAGCCGAGCTGGGTGGTACGCCCGTGCAGGAACCGCAGTTCCTTGAAGGCGCCGCCCGCGTAGTCGTCAACCGAGGCGGTCTCCGGGTCCAGGTCCGCCGGGCGGTGCCAGACCTCGCGGAAGAGCTGCTGCACCCGCTGGTCCACGGTGAGTTCGACCGCGAACTCGCGCAGTTCTTCCAAGTCCGCGAGCAGAACCGGGTGCGGGATGCGGACCAGCTCGGGGCTGATGCGCACCGTGTCGCCGTCCAGGTCGACCAGACCGAGGCCCCGTACGGGGTCGGCGTCGCGCAGGAATCCGGCGACTTCGCCGTCCTCACCCGTGACGACGAGGTCGTACAGCGCGGAACGCCAGGCCGTGTCCTGCCACACCCGGGCGATGACCGCGACGGGGACGGGCAGCGAGCGCACCATCCAGCGCTCCACGTCGGCGACGCACTGGCGTTCGTGCCGATCCAGCCACTCCACCAGCTGGCGCAGTCCGACCACGGCCGGGTCGTCCGCGAGTTTCCCCGGGACCGTCTTCAGCCGGCGACCCGCCGCGTTGCGGCAGACCACTTTCCCGTCGTCGAGGGCGACTTCGTAGTCGCCGGCCGGAACCCACCCCATGTGCTGTCTCCTCGGTCAGACGGCCTGGTCCGGGGCATGGCACGGCATGGCACACCCCCTGTCGCAGCGCCGCCGCGATCATGTTGGTGTGACTCTAGGGGCAGCCTCGGACAATGCTTCCAGCCGCTTCACACCACCCCGGCACGGGCCGGACCTCCAGGGGGTTCCAAGGTTCCAAAGTTCCCAAAGGAGTGCCCGAATTGCCCCCTCAGCCGTGATCATCCCAATCGGCCGTGCAGAACCGCGCTTCACTGACGAAGGCATCACCTGCTCTGGCAGCCCGCACGTACATGTTGAGCCCGTCCGGCCCCATGTCGCCGCCGCATCCGACCAGCAGCTCCATCTCTTCGTTCTCGGCGCGCCGCACCAGGGCATCCCCGATGGCGACAACGCTCCCGCCGATGAGATCGAGGCCGTCGAAAGCGACCTGCGGACCGGCACACCCGTCCACGGTCACAGCCGCGAGGGTGGGCCCGCCGTCCCGGTTCCAGTAGTGCGCTGTCACCCCGGTCCCGGGGAACTCGTCCTCGTCCAGCATCCATTGCCCGGACCGGCGGTAGAAGGGGTAGGGGAAGTGGCCTCGGCGGGCGGCAGGTGCCTCGCCGCCCAGCGCGGCAGCCACCTGCGGCGGGCTCATCCCGAACCGGAGCGGCCCCACGCCCCGCAGCGGTGTCCACTCCCAACGTGGCCGGTCCACCACGGGCCGCACCGGCCACGCCCCGGGATTGGCCGTCTTCTCCCGGACGTCCTGCCAAGCAATGACCGGGGCGGCTCCGTACGGGTCCTGGGCCAGTTCCGGCGCGACCAGCAACGCGCTGCTGAGCGCTGTGTCCGTCCGCGCCGCATACCCCTTCGGGTGCGGGACCCACTCCTGCTCGGCGCCCATGGAGACGCCCCAGACCGCGATCTGCGGGTCGCCGCTCCAGTTCACCCGGACCTCCGCGCCCTGCCGGCGTGCCAGTTCGTGGATGTCCGCACGGGCCTCGGACGGCACGCGGGCAATCAGTTCGACGTCCCCGACCTTCACCCGCGGCCCGTCCAGACCGTCGACAGCCACCGCTACGAGCCGCTCGCCCGGCCCGTATATCGCGGTCACACCCTCATCGCCGTACTTCTCCCAGCACGTTGAGCCCCCCCGACCCCTGGCTCACATGTGTGATCGCCCCGCCCAGGGCCGCTTTGACCTCGGAGGGACGCATCCCGAACCGCAGCGGGCCCACCCCGGCCAACGGATCCAGCGCCCACCGCGGCCGTGCCCCGAGCTCTCGCTTCGACCGGCCCACGACGATCCCTCCCCTGACCAAAACCTGCCCACCCGGCACCACACCGGCGATCTTGTGGCCCCTAAGCAGCATCCACAGCACCGGACGGACAGGTGGCGCGGCACCGGGCGAGTCCCGGCAGCCGGTTCCTGCTGGTGACGACGGTGACGCAGTGGCGACCTCCGGGAAGGAGCGGCCTGACCTGCTCGGAGCCCCGGGCGTTGTCGAGCACCACGAGGAGCCGGCGGTCGGCAGCGAGCGACCGGAACAGCGCGGCCGCGCCGTGCGCCGACTCCGGAATCCGGCCGTGGGGCACACCGAGCGCCGGCAGGAACTCGCGCGGCACCTCGACGAGGGCGGGCTCGCCCGTGTCGCCGAACCCGCGCAGATCGGCGTAGAGCAGCCCGTCGGGAAAGGCGGCACGGCCGTGGTGGGCCAGTGCAGCACGAGGGCCGTCTTCCCGACCCCCGCGGGCCCGACGACCAGAGTCGGCGGGTGGCTGTCGGTCCAGATCCGAGGACCTTGGCGCGACCTCTACGCCCGGGTCGGCGAGAGCCGCGGGCCCGGCACGCGCGGGACCTCCGGTTGTCCGGCCGGTGACCGCGGGCACCATGTGGTCCGTGGGAGACCGTTGCCCCAGGCGCTCTGCCGCGGGTTGCATCCTGTGCCGGGGTTCGCCGGTCCCCGCTTCCACCTGGACCTGGGCATGGGGTCTGCTGCCCGCGTGAACCTCGGCGGGCCTCGGCCCGGCTGACGGCACACCCGGCCGGCTTCGTGATGCGCTGACCCCACGACGACGGCTGTGCCGTCCGGCCCTGCGACGCCGGGGCCAACCGACCGGCCGGCCCTCGGTCTGCTCGTACGGCCCGCACCCGGATGGAGACGATTGTGACCGTAGAAAATGCGACGATGCCCGGCCTCATCGAGGCCCTCTTCGCGAAGTGGTCCGCCCCTCAGGGGCAGGAGCTGATCCGGGAGGGCGCGAAGATCGTCCTCCATCTGAAGAACCACGGGCCACTGCCCATCGAGACCGCCGACAAGATGCTCCCCGACGCCGAACGCGCCCGCGGCATCGGCATGGTCCAGTACTTCCGCGATCGGAAGTACGACCTGGAGATGGACGGACGCGGCAACATCGTCGGCGCCGGCATGTCCCTCATCAACAACTCCCGGCACACCGCGGAGATCGACGGCACCCTCTTCCACCAGTGGTGCATGGCCGACGCCCTCATGTTCCCGATCATCTTCAAGAACCGCTCCCCGGTCACGACTACGTGCCCCGCCACCGGGGAGCGGATCACCCTCACCGTCACACCCACCGGGATCGAGAACTCCTCCCACCCGAACGCCTGGTTCACTCTGGCTCCCGGGACCGGGGGCTCCGTGCGCGTGCGGTTCTGCGACCGGGTCAACCTCTACGCCGATCAGGCCGGCGCCGAAGCCGCCGCCAAGGCCGACCCCGAAATCGCCGCCGGCCCCGCCCACCAGGCCTGGAGCATCTCCAACGACCTCGCCAACTTGTTCTAGCCCGCTTCCGCGTTGGCGCGGTCGGCCCGTGCCCAGTGGCCCTCTGACGGCGAGCTGTCAGAGCCTGCCTCGTCAGGGGGTCGAGGTGGGGACCATTCGGCGCAGGCCCTTGCGGTCGTAGTAGGTGGTGGCGGCCCAGCCCAGGAGGACGGCGACCGCGATGCCGAGGGCGATCATCAGCCAGGCACGGGTGAGTCCGGCGTCGGCTCGGGCGTCGAAGTAGAGGATCGAGCGGACGCCGCCGCTGAGCTGTCGCATCGGCTCGAACACCGCGAGCCAGCGGTAGAAGGCCGGCAGGGCCTCCAGGGGGACGGTGGCACCGGAGGAGGGCAGGGCCATGACGATGAAGACGAACATGCTGACGAGTTGCCCGATGCTCCCGAAGGTGGCGTTGATCGCCTGGACCCCGAGGCCCACCGTGGCGCTGGTGGCGAAGGAGAACACCCACAGCAGCCACAGGTGCGAGGCGTCCATGCCGATCACGGTGACGCAGGTGAGCATGATCAGGGTGGAGGTCACGGCGGCCAGCGCCACGGACATCGCGGACTTCACCAGCAGGGTGCGCCGGCGGTCGATGGGCACGGTCGGCCGGCGGCTGTGCCAGGGGCCGATCTCGCCGTCCGCGTAGCCGAGGGCCACGTCCACACCGTTGCTGATGATGTTGCCGCCCAGGAAACCCGCCATGACCAGCAGCAGCGAGTAGTAGAAGGCCGTCAGGCCCAGCCCGCTGTGCGCGCCGAGCGGATGGCCCGGCCTGACCTCGACGTGCAGCGGGTCCGACAGCAGCAACTGCTCGGCCGCGGTCGCTGACCCTCTCGGCTCGGCCGCGGCAGCCGCCGTGAGGTCCTTGCCCACCTGGGCGGAGGCACCGTGGGCGGCTCCCTGGGCGATGGTCGAGGCGAAGCTGGAGGCCAGGCTGCCCACGCCGGGATTGGTCAGGACCACCAGGGTCGGCCGGGCCGGATCGCTCCCGGAGGCGGTACGGAGGCCGAGAACGGCGGCGGTGAAGCCGTCGGGGACCACGAGGGTTCCGTAGAGCTTGCCGGACTCCATCTGCTCGCGCGCGGTGTCCGCGTCCAGCAGCCGCCACGACGCCTGCGGTACGGCGGCGCGCGGGTCCGCGATGCCTTCGGTGATCGAGGCGCCCAGGTTCTGGTGCTTGCCCGCCACGTCCACGCCGCGGTCGGCGTTGACCAGGCCGATGGGCACGTCGCGCAGGTGCCCGTTGGGGTTGGCGATGCCTCCCATGTAGAGGAGCGAGAGGCCCACGATCACCAGGGAGACCAGGATCGTGGGGAACTTCCAGATATGCGGGTTGCGCAGCACCCGCCCCGCGGAAACGCGCACGCGGTCGGAATCGGGCTCGGTCATGCCACTCCCAGGGCCGGCGGTTCGGTCGTCCCCCCGACCGCGCAACCATACGATTCGCCCCGCCATGTCCCATGGTTCGGCGCTCCGATGGGCCGCCATCGCGAGGACCGGCCAAGGGCCCGCCGTCCGCCGCCCACCGTCCGGCGGCCACCTGCCGCCTGCCGCCGGGGCGTGGGAAAGCATCAGGCTCGGGAGGATCAGCTCCGGGGAGCGTGTCTCCATCGTCGGATCCGGACGGTGAGCTGCGCCGGGACGAGTGTCAGCCAGAAGGGTGAGCTGCGATCGTTTGCCGTATCGAATCAGGCATGTGACCAGCACGAAGGCCGTGGACATGAGTCCACTCCTCCAGGTGCCCAAGCGGGATGCGTTCGCAGAACTGTCAGGCTTCCGGGCCGACTTCTCCCTATGTCTGACCACTCGCGGCGACGAACTGTTCGAGCTCACGGATGCGGTCCCGTGCGCCGATGGGCCGGTGCGGACTCTGGTCGATCTCGCGCTCGCACCCGAACACCGCCGTGGCCGCGGCGCCCTCTATGCCGGGCTCAATCGGGGCCGGATCGACATCGACCGCCTTCGCAGGACACTGGTTGGCCTGCCACTGCCGAGGGCCACGGATGGGCGGCTGGTCCTGGCCGCGGATGTCAGCCCGTGGCTGCGGCCGGACGCGAATACTTCACCAGACCGCTCGTTCTGCCATACCTACGGCCGCGGGAAGAGCGAGCACCGGATGATCCCGGGCTGGCCGTACTCGATCGTCGCGGCGCTGGAGGTAGGACGCACATCCTGGACCGCGCTGCCAGACGCGGTCCGCCTGGAACCGGGTGCAGATGTCGCGGCCGTCACCGCCAACCAGGTCCGCGACGTCGTCGAGCGTCTGGTGACAGCTGGGCAGTGGAAGCCGCGTGACCTCGACATCCTCCTCGTACTGGACGCGGGTTACGACGTCCAACGGCTGTCGTTCCTGCTGGAGGATCTGCCTTGGAACTGCTGGGCAGGCTGAGGTCGGACAGGGTCATGCGTCGTCCGACCCCGCCGAGGGTCTACGACTCCAAGGCCGGCCGGCCGCCCAGGCATGGCGGCGAGTTCGTCTTCGGACAGCCTGACACCTGGGGCGAGCCGGACGTCCGGACAGCCACGGTCACCGAGCGGTACGGCACAGCGGTGGCCACCGCGTTCGACCGGCTCCACCCGAGACTGACCCGCCGCGCGGCCCGGCTCAGCCACGGAGCCGATCTGCCGATCATTGAGGGCACCGTGATCCGCCTCAAGGTCGATCGGCCACCCACGGGCGGCGAGCCCAAGCCGGTCTGGCTGTGGTGGTCCGGCACTGGCGCGAGCCCGGTGGATGCCGACCGGCTCTGACACGCTTTCCTTCGCCGCTTCGACTTGGAGCACACCTTCCGCCTTCTCAAGCAGACGCTCGGCTGGACCCGTCCGAAACTCCGTCTCCCCGAGGCAGCGGATCGCTGGATCTGGCTGATCTTCGCCGTCCACGCCCAACTTCGGCTCGCCCGACCTCTCACTGCCGACCTGCGGCGGCCCTGGGAGAGACCCGCCGCACCGAACAGGCTCACTCCCGCTCGGGTCCGGCGCGGGTTCAGGAACCTCCGTGCGAAGTGCCCTCCACCAGCCGGTGCACCAAAACCCGCCAGGCCCGGCCCCGGGCGCCCACTCGGATCAACGAACCGTACCCGGGCCGTCGTTCACGACGTCGGACGTGTCCTCAAAACCGGCGAACCGTACTCACGCCCCAGCCACCACAAGCAGGGGACCAAACCCAGACGCATCACGGCTTAGGCAAGCTCAGCTCGTTCCAATGCGATGACGACGTACGGTCCAGAGATGGACATAGTCACCGGCGTTATCAGCATCGAGTACTCGCACTTTTACATCAGCGAGGACATCGAGACCGCGTTGGAGGGTCTCGACCAGACTCCTGACTTCCGCACGGACGAGCCCGTGATCGTCACCCCCGGCCAACTCACTATCGTCAGCCGCGTCAAAGCCCACGACGCCTGGGTGACGCTCATGCTCACCGAGGCCGAGCCTGTCGAACAGTCGGAACAATGGCAGCTACTCGGCAAGTGGCCCTACCTGCCGATTTCCGGCGGGCGGATGAGCATGTCCGGCCCCACCACCGGCCCTGCCGCACCAGCTGCGGGCTGGCTTACCGGTGGGCAGGGGTATGCCCCAGCCTTGCAGCTCGACCCGGCGACGATCTACACCGTCCACGTCTACGCCAAGGGGCGCCAGGACTCCCGAGCCAGACACGAAGCCGCCATGGCCCGCGAGGAATGGGGCCTGCATGAAGGATTCGAGGACTACGTGGCCGCATTCGTCCCCAACGGACAGCAGGTCAGGCCGTGGCATGCGGGTTAAACGACAAGCTGAAGGCCCGGAAGACGTCGCTGGCCCACCCCAGGCGGAGCGGATCGCGAGCTGTCAGGGCTTCCGGAGGCCCCTGACAGCCAGGACCGTCGATCCAGTCGGCTTGCGCGAACTGGCCGGGGAGGGCCGTTGGCGCGGTGGGGGTCAGGCGGCGGCAAGGCTGATCTGGTCCTTGAAGATCACCCAGCGCTGCCCCTGGTCCTTCACGTCGCACGGCTTGGTCGAGACGTTCGGGGTGCCCCACGCATTGGCGAAGCAATAGGCCGGCGCGAAGTTCAGGGCGATCTGCTGGCCCGAGACATTCCAGTACTGCCCCTGGTCCTTCGGGTCACACGGCTTCACCGAGACATCCGAGGCGTTCCAGGTGTTGGCGAGGCAGTAGGCCGGTGCGTTGGTCAGATAGATCTGGTGGCCCGCGAGGGTCCAGTGCTGGCCCTGGTCCTTCGGGTCACACGGCTTCGTGGAGATGTTCGGGGTGTTCCAGGCATTCGCGAGGCAGTAGAGCGCGGGAGCACGCAGGGCCGGGGCGGCGGGTGCCGCGGCCTGCGCCCCGGCGGCCGGCAGGAAGGAAGCCGTCAGAGCCAGCGTCGTGAGGGCGAGCGTCTTGCGGAGGGCGATTGCCATGGGGGCGTAACCGTTCTTGATTGAGAAGTGGGATTCACGCCCGAACTCGAGATGGATTGCCAACTCCGTTCTGAACGCAAGCTAATTGGTAGCAGCACTCAAGAGTTGGCCAACGGTTTCTGCGCAGCACGTTCATCCCAATGAGCTGCCATATGTGATGACCCGACAGATACCCGAGACTGCGGCCGCGGTGCGGCAGGAGAGACGGGGGACGCGATGGGCTGGGCGGGTCCGGGCTCAGTTGTGCGGGGCGCGGCCAGGTGCCACCGTCGTAGACGCTCCAGTGCGCGGCATCGTGTCCCGTGACGGAGGAGCCGTCGAAGTACACCGGCTTCGGAACGCTCCCGTCGTCGCACTGAGGGGTGTCAGCGGACGTCGAGGGGATGGCGGGTTCATGGGCCGGGCTGGGCTCGCGCGAACCCTGTGCAGGGCGGCCCGCTGAGCGCTCTGCTGCAGGCACGGGGTGGGCGCGATCCCGGCATCCGCAGTGGTGACCATGCACAGCGTGCCGCCCGGCCGGGCTCAGGGCATCGCCGCGGGCCCGGGCGGTAACGTCTGGTTCACCCAGCCACTGGGCGGCCAGATCCGGAGGGTCACCCCTGCCGGGGTGGCCACGGAGGATGACGTGCCGGCCGGGAATTCCACTCCGGTGAAGATCGCCGCCGGTGCGGACCGCAATCTGTGGTTCACCCACTTCAGCGCCAACCCTCGTTTCGGGAGTCGTCGTTCGGCACCGTGTGCGCGTGCAGGTGACGGATGCTCAGCGACGACTTGGCCGCCGCCTGTCAGTCCATGCCTTCGATGATGCGGAAGTCGCGCTCGACGCCGTCGGGGAGAGCCACCAGTGCCTTCTGGTAGGCCTCGCTCTCGTATGCCGCGACGGCCTGTTCAAAGCTGTCGAACTCGATCAGAACGACGCGTTCCGTGATTCCGGCCTCGTGGGCGACGACTCGACCGCCATGGGACGGGATCCGGGAGATGACGCGCCCGCCCCCGGCCTGGACAGCCGGACCGGCCAGCTTGTCGTAGGCAGTCAGCCCCTCAGGGTCGGAGATGGCGGGGTAGACACTGACCCAGTAGCCCTTGGCCATGGAAACCTCCTGTGTTGGGCCGGACACGTCCGACTTCGAATTGACACTCGTATCGATCGATCCCGGCGCCGCGTACTGCGGTCCATGGAATCGCCATATGCGCAGGTTAGGGCTTGATGTGCGGTCCAGGGAAAGACCGGTTCGGGATAGGCTCAGAACGGATCGTTATCAATCGGCAGGGAGGTCACGTGGCGCCGGATACGGTGAGCCTGCGGTACTTCCTGGTGCTGGCGAAGGAGTTGAACTTCACCTGCGCGGCCGCCCGGATCGGTATCGCACAGCCCGCACTCAGCGCCCGGATGCGCCGATTGGAAGCGGAACTCGGTACGGCCCTGCTGGTCCGCAGCACGCGTAGCGTCGTATTGACCACGGCCGGTGCGGCTTTGGCGGAGTCCGCGCCGCCTGCGCTGGCGGCGCTGGACCGGGCATGGGACACCGCCCGGCGCGCGGCGGCCGGTGAACTGGGCACGCTGCGCATCGGATACAGCCTCAGCGCCGGGGCCGAGACGGCACCGGCGCTGGTGGACAGGCTGATTCGCGGCAACAGCGGACTCGAGGTCGGCGCGGTCCCGATGGCGACACCGGACATCTCCCCCGCGGTCGCCGACGGCCGCATCGACGCCGGGATCACCCGCGGCGAACAGCCGGGCCGTGGCGTGCGCCGGTACCTGCTGCGGCGTATGCGCGTCGGGGTCCAACTGGCGCAGCACCATCCGCTGGCCGAACACCCGGAGATCGAGATCGCCGACGCGGCCGCGTACCCGCTGCGACTCCCGGACCGTGCGGCCAACCCCGTGATCCACGATCAGCTGGCCTCGGTGTTCCGCGACATCCGGCCACAGCCCCGATTCCACACGCCCGCAGTCTCTTTAGACCTGTCTCAGCGCGACCTGCGCGACGGGGTCACCCTCGCCCCGGCCGGAGAAACCGCGATCACGGTACAACCGGCCGGCCTCACCTGGCGACCGCTGCGGGGCGCGCCCGGCATGACGATCCACCTGGTCCTCCCGCGCGAGCAGTCGCCGCTGCACCGCCGCCTCCGTGCCGTCGCCAAAACCCTGGCGCACGAGCTGCACTGGCTGCCGGACTGACGCGCAAGAGGTCAAGTGAGAGGACGGCTGCGGTGGCGAGACGACCGAAGGCCTTGCGCCCGGTGGACTTCGCGGTGATGACGACGGCGGCCCTGACGCCAACCTCTGTTCCGATGGTCCCCGAGGCAGGAATGGCCACGCTCATGAGGCACAGGGGCTGTCGTGGGAATCCCCCTCAGGTGCGAGCAGCCGGTTCAGGCTCGGGATACGGGCTCAGCATGGTGTCGAAGTAGCCCTCTGGGGCTGCCTCCAGGAAGGTCGACAGGTTTTCCAGGAAGGCACGCAGTGGGGGCGTCTCGTTGTGGCGGTCCAGGTCTTCCTGGGAGTGCCACACCTCGTACAGGAAGAAGCGGCCGTCCTCCTGCTCGTGGAGGTGGTACTGCAGGTTGCCGGGCTCTTGCCGGGTGGGTTCCACGAAGGAGGAGAGGATGTTCCGGACCTCGTCCGCATGCTCCGGCCGGGGGCGGAGGAAACCGTAGAGGGCTATGGGGCGATCTGTGTTCGTCATGGCCCTCACGCTAAGATCTCACATCCATGTGAGGTTCAAGGAGTTGTGAGGAGCACCACATGAAGATCGGCGAACTCGCCACCGCCACGGGCACCTCCGTCCGACTGCTGCGCTACTACGAGGAGCAGGGCCTGTTGGGCTCCGACCGCCTCGACAGCGGCCACCGCCGCTATGACGAAAGCGCCCCCGCCGTGGTCCGGCGTATTCGCGCGCTGCTGGATGCCGGCCTGCCGACCCGGGTCATCCGCGACCTGCAGCCGTGCATTCGCCAAGACGGCACCGTCGCCGCATGCAAGCTGGAGACCCTCCAAGAACACCTGCAGGGTCTGGACGACCGGATCGCCGCGCTATCGGAGACCCGCAGCTCCCTGGCCGGGGTCATCTCCGCAACCCAGGCCCACGAACCGTCACTCGTGTAGGACGGGCCGACCGCCTCATCGACACCGGAGCTTCCGTTCGGGGAGGTCCTCGACCACGCGTCGGACCTGGGCGGCGGTGACCTCGGCGACGTTGTCCTCGGGCCCGAGCCGGACCGCGTCCAGCAACTGGCACCACGACGTGCGTCCCGCTTCGAGGACGGCGCCGAACGAGTACGGCCACCCGGGGATCGTCAGGTGCCGGTCCCGGCCGCGTCCGAAGGTATGGCAGAACAACCTGTCCGCGCAGCACTCGGCGTCGGGCCGCAGCCAGTTACTCACATCCACGGCCAGGACAAGCCGTCATCTCGACAAGGTGCAACGCGCCCTGGACAGCACGCAGGATCGCGCCAAGACCGCCGCCCCCGCCTGCCGAACTCCCCTGCGAGTGAACCCGTTCGGGACATTGTTCGAGCTATCGTCACCAGATGCCTGAAGTACCCGAGAAGTTCAACACCGCGATGACCACCTGGCAGGAATGGCAGGACGCCCCCTGGGGCCGCCTGCGGTACGCAATCGCCGAGGCGAACCTGGCCCGTCATCTCGACGGCCTCGGTGGCGGGCCGTTGCGCATACTGGACGTGGCCGGCGGCGACGGCGGCGACGCCATGCGCCTCGCCAGCCGCGGACACCACGTCACCATCGTCGACTATGCGCCCGCCATGCTCGCAGCGGCGACCGAGCGGGCCTCGGCGGCCGGCCTGACGGAGCTGATCACCTGCGTGCGGGCCGACGTGACCGCTCTGCCCGCCGACCTCGCCGACGGGGAATTCGACGTGGTCCTGTGCCACAACCTCCTTCAGTACGTGGACGACGTCCCGGGCACGCTCGCCACGGTTCTCGCGCCGCTGAAGCGCGGCGGGCTGTTCTCGGTGATGGCGATCAACCGGCACTCGGCGGCCCTGAACGTCGCCGTTCGCGAGATGGACCCGGCCGCCGCGCTGGCCGCGCTCGGCACCGATCGCCTCCGGACCCAGATGTTCGATTCAACGTTGACGCTCCATACGGCCGAGGAGATCATCCCGCTCCTGCAAAGCCTCGGCTGTCTCGACGTACGGCATTACGGCATCCGCAGCTTCTGTGACTACATCACCGACGACGCGCGAAAGTACGATCCGGCGTTCTACGCCGACCTTGAGCAGCTGGAGCTCGCCGCCAGTGCACGTCCGCCCTACATGCACACCGCGCGGCTCTTCCAGCTGACCGCGTGGAACGGGACACATGAGGCCAGACCTTAAAGAACCAGCTTGGCGGCGTAGTTGGCCTATGCCGCCAAGTAGCGCGCTGAGCTGGCGGGACCGAAGAGGTTGGCCCGCGGAGTCAGGTGCCGCCCAGGGCCCATGCGTCGAGCCCGCCGTAGATGCGGGCCCTGAGGCAGTGGGGGGCGTCGAAGCCTGCGGCTTCCCCTCGGTAGACGGCGATGAGCGAGTCCTTGCCGCGCCACCAGGTGTCGGCGAGGCCCTGGAAGGCCACGGACCGGTCGATCTCCGCAGCGGGAATCCCGTGTTCAAGCCATGTTTCCCGCAAGGGCGTGAGGTCCCGGTGGGGAACACGCAGGCCGTGCACCTCAACGAAATCCCGAGCTCGTCGGCTCAAGCCTTCAGACGCCTGCGGGGTCAGCGGTCCCCGGTGCTCTGCCGTCACGGTTGCTGCCCTTCGCAGGGGGAGGTCGGTGCGGCCGGGTGCGGCGGTGCGGACGGCTCAGGAGCGCTGGACCAACGGACGGGGTCGTCGCCGGGGCCGCCGGTGAGCCAGGAACCGTCGCCCAGGGGCACCAGCTCGTACGGGTTGCTCGCCTGGACGGTGAATTCGCCGCTGGGCTTGCCCGTGCGTACGTCGACCAGGTGGTAGCGGTACCACTCTTCCTCGTCCTCGCTCTCACCTCCCAGGGTGACGATGGCCGTGTCCTCGGTCAGGTAGCCGCCGCTCCATTCCACGAAGGCCTCCTCCGGGTCATACCCGAAGGCCTCGACGCGGAGGGCGAAGACCACGTCCCCGCTGGGGTGGTCGTGGAAGGCGACGTCCGCCTGCCCGTGGTCTACGGTCATGAACTGCTGCCCGGACGGGGCCAGGTCGATCAGGCAGCGGTCCGGCCACGGGTACGTCACGAACTCCGGCTCACCGTCCGCCCCCACCGTGCCCCGGAGAATGACGGAGCCGTCCTGGCCCTCACCGATGTCGAGGTAGACGCTGCCGTCCACCGGATGCACGTGGTGGCCGGCGCCGTGCCCGACCGTCTCCAGCTCTTGGCGGGCGAGAACCGCACCGGTACCGGCATCGTGCACGACCCACTGGTCCCCGCCCCCGCGTCCCGCCATCGCGTCCGGGCGGTAGACCCACACCGTCCGGCCGTCCAGAGACAGCCCACAGCCGGGCCGGTGGCCATGGCGCACGTCGGAGTGCGGCTCGAAGTCCGAGGCCCACATGAGCTCGCCGGCACGCGTGACGCAGACGACGCGGTTCAGCGTCGTGTACACGACCCGCTCCAGATCCTGCGTGACCACCGACGCCACGACCTCGTCGCCGGCCCCCAGCGGGAAAACCGCTGCGGGCTCCAGCGTGCCGTAGCCGCCGGCGCCCACGACGTAGGCGTGGATCCGCCCGTCGCGGAGACGCGTGATGACCTTCGGCGGCGGCTCAGGAATCATCCGCCGAGGCTAACGCCCAGGTCGGGACGCTCAGGATCCGGGGCGGTGTGCACCGAGCAGGGCAGGCGGTTCAGGGCGCGGTCCCGAAGCCGGCATCTTCTTTTCGCTCGTGCACAGTTGGCCAGATTCCGCCGTCGCACAGCCGGCGGTTTCAGCTCAGCAGAGGATTGCCCCGGAGGTTCGCTTCCCCGCACGGCC
The DNA here is from genome assembly GCF_035978755.1 of Streptomyces sp. NBC_01298. Taxonomy (NCBI): domain Bacteria; kingdom Bacillati; phylum Actinomycetota; class Actinomycetes; order Kitasatosporales; family Streptomycetaceae; genus Streptomyces; species Streptomyces sp. NBC_01298. The sequence goes on along the minus strand of NZ_CP108414.1, from coordinate 8,811,826 downwards.
AGGGGCCCTCGGCCAGGGGGCCCAGTGGTGTTCGGAAGACCAGGACTTCGTCGTCCAGGGAGACGGCGACGCTGCCTTCGCTCAGCAGTAGCGCACGCCCGATGACTGCTCGGCTGTCGTCCATGGCGAACAGCTCGTGTCCGGTGAGGTCGCTGTCCACGGCGAGCAGCTTGCCGTCGCGCCAGAACACGACGGTTCCTTCGCGGTCCATCGCGGGGTCGGACGTGTAGTAGCCGGTCAGTGCCGGCCCGTCCACGAGGCTGTTGTCCGGTGCGAGCCGCCGGAAGCGTGATTGCGACGGCAGGCAGTTCTCAAGCTCGGGGCCGCTGACGCTGCCGTTCTTGTCGACGAGCATGGCCCCGTGGGTCGCCCAGCGCGCGGTCTCGGCGCCGTCGCCGCCGAAGAGGCCGGTCGTGAACGCGCCGTAGCCCTGGGACCCGATCAGGAACTGGCCAGGGCCGGCTATCGCCTTTCGGCCTGCAGGAGCGGGAGTGGTGGCCGACAGGGTCTCGCCGCTGTCCAAGTCGAGGAAGAACGTCCGCCCGATGCCGCCCCGTGTGTCGGTGAAGCTGGCCGCGAGACGGTCGGCCGAGACGAGCAGTGGCTCCCAGTGGTCTACGCCGATCTCCTCCGGGACCCAAGGTCTACGCGGCCGGATCTCCCATCCGGTCCGGTCTCCCATCTCCACCACACCCGGGAACGACACCGCACCGAGCACGATCGGCGCAGACCAGAGGCACTCGCCCTCGCGTGTGTACCGGGCCACGCGAGGCTCCGGTACAGACGTGGGCCGGCTTCGTTCCCCACGGACCAGGCGGGAGGCACTGACCCAAGAGATGACGAACCCATCGTCGAGGAGGACAAACGCCCCGACCTCCTCGTCAGGGCGGCACTCCGGGTGGGCGGTGGGGCCGGTGGATCCGTCCGGCAGTACACCTTGCAGAAGCCGGCCCGCACGATCCGGGTAAGCGACCCACAGGGTCCCGTCCGTGGACATACGCGATCGCGGCCTGCCTGTCCCCGGGTACGTCCGCTGCCACGCCACCTTGCCCGAGAGGTCGACCCTCGTGATGACGGTCGCCAGGGGATGCGCCCCGTAGCCGGTCACCGTCAGCGGCCCGGAGGGGTCCGCCGTGGCCACGGCCCAGATCTGGCCCGGCAGGGTGAAACGCGATGAGAGGGTCACGTCCGCATCCTGCCGCATGCCTTGCGGCGAGCTGTCCTCTCCGTTGGTGACTTCAAGGGAAGGCAACAGACACCAGACCGCGTCGCGGCCTCGGATCTTCCGTTGAAGGGCCAACGAGAGCGCTCAGCCTCACCCACAATGTGACTTGGCGCCGCAGTCGGCCCCTCCGGCCGACCACGGCGCACAGCGGGAAGACCGGTTCGGGGCGGACAACAATCCTTGGGCGGATGGGCGGATGGGCGGCGGCCGAGGTGCGGCCTTGCGGCCAGTCGCTTGGCCTCCTGGCTACGCCAGCGGTCCGAGATCTCCTTCGAGGACCGTCTGGATGATCTGGGGCCGGTCCCAAAGGGCCAGGATCTCGTTCGCGATGGCCACGATCGGCAGGGGGTCCTGGTCGGCGTGCACCTCGATGGCCGCGGCCGACAGGCTGCGCGGTACGGCTCCAGCGTCCAGGAGAACCCTCCACTCCTCTGGGCCGAGCTCCAGGAACTCCAGCCCCGTGAGCTCGGCGATCTCCAACGGGTCGGCCAGGGTGCCGGGGTAAGCGGTGAGGGTGCGTAGGCGGGGCAGCCCGGCGACGAGGGCGAGACTGAGCGGCGCACCGTCCCACACGCCTATGGACAGGGCCTCCAGGTCAGGGTGCGCGGCGGCCTGGATGCTGTTCAGGCTTGCGATGTTGACCCTGGCGACGACGGGTGGCCGGTTCTCTCGGGGCCTGGGCTCCGAGTCGAATCGGCCCAGCACCAGGTCGGTGAGGGAGTGGGCGACGAGTTCGGCGCCGATGCTTTCCTCGTGGGAGAGCATGATGACTTGGCCCGTGTGTCCGCGGGGGCCGGGTGTCAGATCGACGGCCAGCCGGTCTCCGCCCCCGTTGTCGCCGAAGGCGATCCAGCCCGGTGAGCCTACGAGCCCCTGCACCATGGCGTCGGGTCGCGTGACGACCGCCTTCGTCGCCGCGAACTCCCAGCGACAGTCACGCGACGCCGCGTCGGCGACGTACAAGCTGTCGAGATCGAACAGTTCGCATCCGACCGCTTCGCACTCGCTCATCGCTGCTTCGTAGTCGTCACCCCGATCCTCCCACCGTGCCCGCGTCACCCGGTAGAGGGCCTTGAGTTCGTCGGGGAGCGGGACGCCCAGGCGTGATTCGGCGGCGGATATCTCTTCCTCCGTCGCGCCGATGGCGTGCGGCAAGCGTTCCCGCAGTGTCCGCTCCAACAACGCCAGGTCCGCCGAAGGGGCCGGCGCCGCCCCGAGAGCCGGTTCAGGCAGACGGCGCCAGGGCTCGGGGAGAGCGCCATCGACCAGGATGAGCGCCCCCGGGTGCGGGGTACCTATGCCGGGTTCGACGGCCGGGCTGGGACCCAGCAGGCGGAGCACGGTCTTCCCGGTCTGGTGTACCTGCGCCGTGAACGAGACGTCGTCGACTCCAGCGGCCGCGAGCGCGCCCTGCACCCGCTCCACCGCGTCGAGCTCCTCCCGCATGTCCGCTACCTGAGCGGCCCGGCCGGGCTGCGGCATCCGCCGCGTCAGAGCCAGACTCCAGCCCCCTCGCCCTATACGCCCGGCCACTCGAACGGGCCTGGCAACGTGCCCCCGCGCCTGTTCGGCCAGAAGGAGCCGCAGCACCGGCTCCCAGGTCGCGAAGTCGCCTATCGATGCAGTGGAGAGCCTCTGATCAACCATGCGCAGACCGTACGCCGGGCCGCTGACATCAGAAGGCACCGGCCCCACGGAGCCGGTTAGTGTGCGGTGAGCTCAGCTGCCTCCAGCCAGTCGGTGTACCAGCGGGTGAAGGGACCGGCTTCCCGGCCTGGTCGAGGAGCGGGACGAGGTCTACGTCGTCTGCCCGGCAGTCGGACCAGATGGTGCCACGGTGGGCACCGCTGATGATCAGCCACTCCCGCTGGGCGCAGCCGAGGTGGGAGATCACGATGGCGCCGGCGGTGCGCTCGGGGGCGAACATCAGAGGTTCCCAGCGTTCGTCCCACGCCTCGATGGCGTCGTCGAAGTCCTCGATCTCCTCGAAGTCCCCCTCTTCCGGACGCGCGGCGAGAAGTGCGCCGAGGGCTTCGGGGTCCGGGCCGTGCTCAGGAAAGGGCTGGGCGAGCACGGCCAGGTCGGCCAGGTCGGCGCCGTCCCCTTCCCAGCGCCAGCGACCCTGCACGCGTCGAACGGGAAAGGGGCGGGGAGCCACCGACATCGGACCGGCCAGGTACTCCTGCGGGACAGCCAGAACGCTCAGGGGCAAACTACGACGCCAAGGGCCAACTAGAGCGCCAAGTCGGTTCGCGCGGTCTACGGGCACGTCAACGGTGCTTGTGGGGATCGGACCGTGAGGGTCCGGTCACGGGCCGGTCCGGGCTCTCACCGGTTCGGGTGGTTCTCCGTACGCGCTGGTTGTTCGCGGCACCCCCTCCCACCGGCCCGTATGCCCGTCGGGCAGGTTCGGGTCGTCAATCCGCGCGTTTGCTCCTGTTGTTGCCGAATGCGAGAAAAGGGCGGCCAGGTGCGATTGCCTGGGGCAACGAGGGGAGCAGGACGTGGGCGGTATCACTCTGGTGACGGACGAGCAGGCCGCCCCGCGGCCGGCTCCGGTCCGCTTCGAGAAGGGGAGCCGTCCCGAGCCGGCCGGCCGGGACACCGCGGGTGCGCCACCGCCCGCGGCCGAAATGGGTTCGGAGCCGGAAGAGTTCAGCCCGCGTCGGGTCCGGCTCGTGTTCTTCGGGCTGATGCTGGCGCTGCTGCTCGCCGCGCTGGAACAGATGATCGTCGCCACGGCGCTGCCGAAGATCGTCGGGGAACTCCAGGGCCTGGACCGGATGTCGTGGGCCATCACGGCCTATCTGCTCACTTCCACCATCGGGCTGCCGCTCTACGGGAAGCTCGGCGACCTCTTCGGCCGCAAGAGCGTCTTCCAGTTCGCCATCGTGGTCTTCATCATCGGTTCCGCGCTGGCCGGTTGGTCGCGCACCATGAACGAGCTCATCGCCTTCCGCGCGGTCCAGGGCATCGGCGCCGGCGGGCTCATGATCGGTGTGCAGGCGATCATCGCGGACATCGTGCCGCCCCGGCAGCGCGGCCGTTTCATGGGGCTGATCGGCGCGGCCTTCGGCCTCGCGTCCGTCGCGGGGCCCCTGCTCGGCGGGTTCTTCACCGACCACGCGTCGTGGCGCTGGTGCTTCTACATCAACGTCCCGTTCGGGCTGATCACCATGGCCGTCATCTCCGTCGTGCTGAAGCTCCCCAAGCCCACGGTCCGGCCCCGGCTCGACGTGATCGGCGCCGTACTCCTGGCCGCGGCCTCGACCTGCCTGGTGCTGCTGACCAGTTGGGGCGGAACCGAGTACGCGTGGGGCTCGCGGATGATCCTGGGGCTCGCCGTCGGCGCTGCCGGAACGTCCCTGCTCTTCGTGGTCGCCGAGCACCGCGCGGCCGAACCGATCATCCCGCTGCGGCTGTTCCGTGACCCGGTCTTCACGGTCACCAGCCTGGTCGGGGCTGTCGTCGGCATCGCGCTGTTCGGCGCCGCCAGTTATCTGCCGACCTACCTTCAGATGGTCGAGGGGGCCACCGCCACCGAGTCCGGGCTGCTGATGCTGCCGATGATGGGCGGGGTCGTCGTCGCCTCCATCGCCTCCGGCCAGCTGATCAGCAGGACCGGCCGCTACAAGGTCTACCCGGTCCTCGGCGGGGCGCTGTCCACCCTCGGCATGTGGCTGCTGTCCCGGCTGGAGACCGGCACCACCCAGCTCGCGTACAGCGTGTGGATGGCCGTCCTCGGGATCGGAATCGGGCTGGTGCTGCCCGTGCTGGTCCTCGCCGTGCAGAACTCGGTGCGGCCCACCGACCTCGGCACCGCGACCAGCGCCAACAACTACTTCCGGCAGATGGGCGGCAGCATCGGCGCCGCCGTCTTCGGCACGGTCTTCGCCGGCCGGCTGACCGACGCCCTCGCCGACCGGCTGCCCGTCGGCGCCGGGCTCCCGGACTCCTCCGCCATCACTCCGCAGCTGGTGCGCTCCCTGCCTCCGACCGTCAGGGACGCGTACGTCGCGGCCTACGCCGAGGCCATGCCGCGGATCTTCCTCTACCTCGTGCCGGTGCTCGTCCTCGGCCTGCTCATCGCCTGCTTCCTCAAGGAGAAACCGCTGGTGTCCCACAACGCCCCCGCAGCCGACTCGCTGCTCTCCGAGGCTCTCCCGCAGCCGCTCCCCGGCGAGGTACCCGCCGCGCGGGCCTCGACCGACGCCGCCCAACCGGGCGGGCTGCCGGTCTGTGGAACCGTCCAGCACCCCGACGGCAGCACGGTCCCCGGCGCCGCCCTGACCCTGATCGACGTGAGCGGCCATCAAGTCGGCCGGGGCGCTAGCGGAGCCGACGGACGCTATGCGCTGAGCGTGCGCGGCCCCGGTTCGTACGTCCTGATCGCGGCGGCCGGCGGCCACCAGCCGCAGGCCGTCAGCGTGACCGTGGGAGAGCGGCCGGTCGAGCTGGACGTGGTGCTCGGCGGCGCCGGGCGGCTGGCCGGCACGGTCGTCACGGCCGACGGCACCCCGGTCCGCGACGCGGCCGTCACCCTCACCGACGTCCGGGGCGAGGTGGTCTCGTCCACCCGGACCGGCCATGAGGGCACGTACCTCATCTCGGAGCTGGTGGCGGGCGAATACACCCTGGCCGCGAGCGCCCCGGCGTTCCGGCCGGCAGCACTGCCGGTGAGCGTGCAGGCCTCCCGCGAGACCCGCCAGGACGTGGAGCTCGCAGGCGGCGCGGTCCTGCGCGGCACGGTGCGCGCGGGCGCGGGAAGGCCCGTCGAGGATGCCAGGGTCACCCTGCTCGACGCGGCCGGCAATGTGGTGGACACCCTGACCACCGGTCCGGACGGAACCTTCCGGTTCATCGACCTGCCGTCCGGCGAGTACACGGTCATCACCGCGGGCTATCCGCCGGTGGCGACGGTCCTCCAGGTCGCGGGCGGCGGCCGCACCGAGCGGGACGTACGGCTCGGGCACAAGGACTGACGAACCGTCATGAAGGCGGTCGGGCTGCTCCGACGGGGCAGCCCGGCCCTCTCCCTCCCGGAGTCTCGGCCCACCGGGTCGGGCGGCATCGCCCCGCGCGATCACCCGCTTCATCGCGCGGACCCTCCCGACGTCACCGCGCGCGGCAGCGGGAATGGAGACCTGCACGTGTGAACCGGCATGTGGGTACTGCGGCTGCGCCACCTGGAAAGTACGATCAAGCAATGTCTGACATGACCGAAACCACGCCCGGCTGGCTGACCACGGACGAGCTTGAAGTGGCCAGGACCCAGATGCCGATCCTGTACGTGACGGCGGTTCCCGTGCGAGTGGACGAGAGCGGCGAAGTCACCGGCATCGGGCTGCTGCTGCGCATGGGTCCGGACGGGACGGTCAGCCGGACCCTCGTGTCCGGACGCGTTCTGCACCACGAGCGGGTCCGTGACGCGCTGTTGCGCCATTTGGAGAAGGACCTCGGGCCCGTGGCCCTGCCCCGTGTCCCCGCCTCCCTCCAGCCCTTCACCGTCGCCGAGTACTTCCCCACCGCCGGCATCACCGCCTATCACGACCCCCGCCAGCACGCGGTGTCGCTCGCCTACGTCGTACCGGTGGCCGGCGACTGCCGGCCCCGGCAGGACGCTCTGAACCTGGTCTGGTTCAGTCCCCAGGAGGCCGCCGACCTGGCCGTGCACGACGAGATGCCCGGCGGCCACGGCGTGCTCCTGAAGCAAGCGCTCGCGCACACCGGACACACCTACTGAGAACCGCGCACGCGGTCCGCGCACCATGAGCAGGGACAGCCATCACATCCCTGCTGACGCCCATCCGATGTAACCAGCGCACCCGTTCACCCGTTCACACGTCATCTCGCCCTCGAGGGCGGGCTCCAGCCGCCGTTCTGCCGGCTGCTGGAGCCCGCCCTCTCCCGTCATCCGCCCCCTCAGTTCGGCATCAGGCCGCTCTGGTACGAGATCGCCACCGCTTGGGCTCGGTCGCGGGCGTCGAGCTTGGCCAGGATCCGCTTCACGTGGGTCTTGACGGTGGATTCCGCGAGGGAAAGCAGTTCGGCGATCTCCGTGTTGGACAGGCCGTGGGCGACTTGCCGCAGCACTTCGCGTTCACGGGCGGTGAGGCGCTCCAGGCGTGCGTCGGCCGGTGCCCGCAGGTCCCCCGAGCGCGTGGGTGCGGGCTGGGCCGCGAGCCGGGTCAGGAGGTCGCGGGTGACGGCCGGATCCAGCACGGCCTGACCGTCCGCGACGGTCCGTACGGCTTCGACGAGACGTTCGGGAGAAGCGCGTTTGAGGAGGAAGCCGCTCGCGCCGGCCCGGATCGCACTCCAGACGTACGCGTCGTGGTGGAACGTCGTCAGGACCAGCACCCGGGTCGGCAGCCCCGCGGCCACGATCCGCCGGGTTGCCTCGACCCCGTCGATGCCGGGCATCCGTACGTCCATCAGGATGACGTCGGGGACGAGTTCGTGGCACAGACGGACGGCCTGGATGCCGTCCGCTGCCCGCCCGGCCACCTCCAGGCCGTCCTCGGTCCCGAGGATCAGTTCGAGGCCGGCCCGGAGCAGGGCGTCGTCGTCGGCCACCACGATCTTGATCGGTCGCTCGTCGCGGGCCGCTCCTTCGGCGGGCCAGGTCATCGAACCGGGAGCGAGACGCGCAGGCGGAACCCGCCCTGCTCGCCCTGCCCGTGCTCGAGCCTGCCGCCCAGGATCGACACGCGTTCGGCGATGCCGAGCAGACCTCGCCCGGGCTCGTAGCCGTTGCCCGCGCCCTGGCCGTCGTCGCTGACCTCGATGTCGAGGCGGTCCCCCACCCGGCGGACGGTCACGTCGGCGGATCCGGCGCGGGCGTGCTTGACCGTGTTGGTGAGCGCCTCCTGCACGATCCGGTACGCCGACATGTCGATGCTGCTGGGGAGTTCGTCCCGGCCCGGATCCACCTGCGCCGCCACGCTGATCCCGGCCTGGGCCATCCGGTCCGTGAGACGGCTCAGGTCGCCGAGCTTCGGCCGGGATCCGGCCGGTTCGGTGCGGCGCAACAGGCCGAGGACCCGGTCGAGTTCCTCCAGGGCATCGCGGCCGGAATCTTCCAGTTGCCCGAGCACCTCGCGGGCGCGCTCCGGGTCGCGGTCGAGCAGTCGCCGGGTGGCGCCCGCCTGAATCAGCATCACATTGACGGTGTGGCCCACGAGGTCGTGCAGCTCGCGTGCCATCCGGGCGCGCTCCCCCGCGATCACCTCCTCGCGGAAACGGAGTTGGGTCGCATCGCGTTCCTCCAGACGCCGCGCGGCGCCGAAGCCGATGGCCCAGACGAGGAGCCACAGGAAGAGCACCCCGGCCGGCACCACGGACCAGACGTCGCGTTCCTCCTGTCCGGTGAAGTAGGCGATCATGCCGAGGAATGCGGCGAACGGACCGGTCCAGGCCCGGGTGCGGCTCGCGTGGAGGCCGAGGGAGTACAGGCCGATCAGGTTCGCGTACGGGGAGAGCGGGTTCTCCAGGCCACACAGCGCTTCGACGGACAGGGCCGCGGTGCCGACCAGGTACGAGGCCAGCGGCGCGGTTCTGCGGCAGGCCAGCGGTCCGGCGACCGCCGCGGCGCATACGACGGCGCGCGTCGTGCCCCTGTCCGCTCCCGCGGCCGGCCCCCACTGTTCGACGAGCATGACGGCGAAGAAGGCCGCGGCGAGTACGGCGTCCGCGGCGAGGGGGCGGGCGAGCAGCGGGCGGCCCGTCGGGATCCGCCACGCACGGGGCGGCCACCACGTGCTCGGGTGGTACGCGGGTCGGCGCATCGCTGCCAGGTCCTTCCAGCCGGGGGCGGGCTCCGGAAGCCGGCTGTCCCCCGTTGGCCCGTTGGCCTGTTGCCCTGTTCCGCACGTTAGCCGGGGACCGCGGGGTGCGCATCGTCCCTGTGGGGTACGCGGGCCCCGGCCGCCACCCCTACCGGGGTCCGCCCGGATGCCCCAGGCAGGGGACGCGGCCGAGGCGGCTCCCTTCCTAGCGTGGCGAGCACGAACCGCGCCCGCTCCAGGAGGACCCGTGAACCGCTCACCGGCATCGTCACCATGGCATCGCCCACTCATGCTGAACTCCACGCTGATGTTTGCCGTTTCACTGCTCTGCGCCGTCGCCGCGCTGGTCGATGACCGTCAACTCCTGGGTGAATCAATCTGGTTCAAACCGATGAAGTTCGGCGTGGCCTTCGGCATCTACGGAGTCACGCTCGCCTGGCTCCTGAGCAGGCTCAACAAGGCCAGGCGGGTGGGCTGGTGGACCGGAACCGTCATCGCCGCGGCCGGGGTGATCGACGTCTGCGCCGTCGTCTACGCCGCCGCCCACGGCACCTACAGCCACTTCAACGAGAACACCGACGCCGTCGCCCGGAACGTCTCCGCGGCCTTCTCCATCGGCGTCATGCCGCTCCTCGTGGCAACCCTGGTCATCGCGACGCTGGTGCTGTTCCAGCCCGGCACCGACCGGGCGCTCACCGTAGCCCTGGGCGCGGGGCTCGCGCTCGCTGCCGCCGGCATGGCCGTGGCGGCCTGGCTCAACACCGTCTCCAGCGAGCCCCGTACCGTCCCGGACGCGTCGGGGAACCCGGTCGTGTTGAGCGGCGCCCACGGGATCGGCGATCCCGACGGGCGGGGGATGCCGCTCACCGGCTGGAGCCTTACCGGCGGAGACCTCCGCGTGCCCCACCTGGTCAGCATGCACGCCATCCACGTCCTCCTGCTGCTCATCGCCGTGATGCACCTGTACGGGACCCACTCCCGTCGGCGGCTCGACGACGGGGTCAGGACCTTGATCGTCAGCGCGGCCGCGTGCTGGTACACGGGGTTGTTCGCGGTACTGACCTGGCAGGCGCGACGCGGGCAGTCGGTCGCGCACCCGGACCGGCTGACGCTGATCACCCTCACCGCGCTGACGCTGCTGACCGTCGCCGTCACCACGGGCGGCCTCGCCCTCACCACGCGGCGTACGCGGCGTACGCGGCACTGAGACTCGGGCAGGATGGCCGGGTGCAGACATCGGATTTGATCGCGCGGGCTGCCGCACTGGCCGATGAGGACGCCCGGCGGATCCTTGGCATCGCCGGGCCCCCCGGCGCCGGGAAGTCGACCCTGGCGGCGCTGATCGCGGACGCGCTCGGACCGGAGCGCGCAGTGGTGGTGCCCATGGACGGGTTCCACCTCGCGCAGGCCGAGCTGGACAGGCTCGGGCGCGCCGGGCGCAAGGGCGCGCCCGACACGTTCGACAGTGCCGGATACCTCTGCCTGCTCCGCAGGCTGCGGGAGCCCGGCCAGCGCACCGTCTACGCACCGGCCTTCGACCGCTCGCTCGAAGAGCCGATCGCGGGCAGCATCCCCGTCGACCCGGGCGTGCCCTTGGTGATCACCGAGGGGAACTACTTGCTCCACGACGCGCCGGAATGGGCACCCGTGAGGTCACTCCTGGACCAGGCCTGGTACGTGGCGCCCGACGAGAGCCTGCGCGTGCGGCGCCTCGTCGACCGGCACGTGCGCCACGGGAAGGACCCGGAGTCGGCCCGTGCTTGGGTCGCCCGCTCGGACGGCCCCAACGCCCTCCTCGTCGCGCGCGGCCGCCACCGCGCAGACCTCGTAGTCGGCGTCGGCTGACCAAGGGGGCAGGGCGGCAAGCAGGCCGCGGTACCCCGCTGCGGATGCCCCGTCCCGGGTGGCCGGAACTCGTCCGAGGTCGCCGATCACTTGCGTACCAACTGGTAATTTGCGCGAGTTGATCATGCTCGCAGCCACGGTCGGTCATGCCCCCGGCCCGCGCCGCGCCGCGCCGCCCCTCGGTCAAGGAACCACATTGACACGTACCGCCCGGACGACCTCCCTCGTCTCCACGTCCGCCGTCGCACTCACCCTCTCCCTCCTCGGCGCCGCCGCCCCCGCGGCCGCCGCGGACGCGCCCACACCCCACCTGGACTCGGTCGAGCAGACCTTGCGGCAGGTCTCGCCGGGCCTGGAGGGCTCGGTGTGGGAACGCACCTCCGGCAACCGGCTCGGCTCGTCCGAGCCCGGGGGCGCCGACTGGCTGCTCCAAACGCCCGGCTGCTGGGGCGACGCCACGTGCGCCGACCGGCCCGGATCGCGCCGCCTTCTGGAGAAGACGCGTCAGGACATAGCCGATGCCCGGCAGACAGTGGACATATCGTCACTGGCCCCCTTCCCCGACGGGGGCTACCAGGAGGCGATCATCGCCGGCCTCAGGGAATCGACCCGGAAGGGCAACCGGCTGAAGGTGCGCGTCCTGGTCGGCGCCGCACCCCTCTACCACTCCACGGTGCTCCCCTCGTCCTACCGGGACGAGCTGCTCGCGCGACTCGGCCCGGGCGCCGCGGGCAGCATCACGCTCAACGTGGCCTCGATGACCACCTCGAAGACCGCCTTCTCCTGGAACCACTCCAAGCTCGTGGTCGTGGACGGCGGTTCGGTCATCACGGGCGGCATCAACAGCTGGAAGGACGACTACCTCGACACCACCCACCCGGTGAGCGACGTCGACCTCGCGCTCTCCGGACCCGCGGCGGGCTCAGCGGGCCGCTACCTCGACTCCCTCTGGGACTGGACCTGCCGGAACAAGACCAGTTGGAGCGCGGTCTGGTTCGCCGCCTCACCCGGCGCGGACTGCATGCCCACCCTGCCCCGGCCCGCCTCGCCACAGGGCGGGGGCGACGTGCCCGCGCTCGCCGTCGGCGGACTCGGTGTGGGCATCCGCCAGAACGACCCCGCCTCCTCCTTCCGCCCGGTCCTGCCGGCGGCCGGCGACACCAAGTGCGGGCTCGGTCTGCACGACTACACCAACGCCGACCGGGACTACGACACGGTCAACCCGGAGGAGAGCGCGCTGCGCGCCCTCGTCTCCAGCGCGAACTCCCACATCGAGATCTCCCAGCAGGACGTGCACGCCACGTGCCCGCCGTTGCCCCGCTACGACGTACGCCTCTACGACGCCCTCGCCGCGAAGCTCGTCTCCGGCGTGAAGGTCCGCATCGTCGTGAGCGATCCGGCGAACCGCGGCGCGATCGGCAGCGGCGGCTACTCGCAGATCAAGTCCCTCTCCGAGGTGAGCGACGCCCTGCGCGGCCGGGTCGCCGCCCTGACGGGTGACGGCGCCCGGGCGCGGACAGCCCTGTGCGAGAACCTCCAGTTGGCCACGTTCCGGGCCTCCGACGCGCCGGCCTGGGCCGACGGCAAGCCGTACGCCCAGCACCACAAGCTCGTCTCGGTCGACGGTGCGGCCTTCTACATCGGCTCCAAGAACCTCTACCCCTCCTGGTTGCAGGACTTCGGCTACGTGATCGAGAGCCCGGCCGCGGCCGCACAGCTCAAGAGCGACCTGCTGGACCCGCAGTGGCGCTACTCCCAGGCGACCGCGACGTACGACCACGCCCGCGGCCTCTGCAAGGGCTGACGTCCCCGTCCCGCGGTGTGGCACGCCGCGGGACGGCGCCGGGATCACGGCCGGGATGAAGAGCAGGCCGGAGCACCCCAGGATATATGCCCGGCGTGTCCCGAAAAGGATAGATATTGATCTGCTGTAGACAATGATCGGATCGCCCCGGCGCCTCCCCCAAAAGAGGAGATCAGACAATGAGGCCACTGCGCCGCCCCCGCCAGGCCGCTACCTTGCTCGCCGCGCCCGCATGCGCACTCGCTTTCGCCGGCCTGGTCGCCACCCCCGCTCACGCCGCCACCATCGACGTCACCTGCTCCCCCGGCGCCCTCATCCAGGCCATCACCACCGCCAACAGCACCCCCACCACCTCCGACACCCTCAACCTCGCCCGCGACTGCACCTATACCTACACCGAGCAGATCGCCGGGCCCGGCCAGGCCGCGCTCCCCCAGATCACCAGCCCCATCACCCTCAACGGACGCAACGCCACCATCGCCCGCGAGGACAAGACCGACAACGAATTCCGCTTCTTCAACCTCCCTCCCACCACCGGCGCGAACCTGACGCTCCGAGACCTCGTGCTCAACAACGCCGAAGTCGCGGGAGTCGCCCAGGGAGGGGCCGTCCAGCTGGGGTTCGGAACCGTCGCTTCCCTCAACAACGTCCGCCTCACCAACAACACCTCCGGCAACGGAGGCGGCGCCATCAACAACAACAACGGAAGCCTCCGCGTCGTAAGTTCCTACTTCAACGGCAACAACACCGAATCCGGCCATGGCGGCGCCATCCTGAGCACCGGCACCACGCGCGTGGACCTCAGCGTCTTCACCAACAACTCCACCGGTCCCGTCACCGGTGGCAACGGCGGAGCGATCTCGCACAGCAGCATCTCTTCACCCTTCACCCTCACCTCGAGCATCCTCACCGGCAACGAAGCACAAGGCCTGGGCGGCGCCGTCCACACCAACGGCTTCTCGGCGACCATCACCGACAGCCAGATCCGCCGCAACGACGCCAGAACCGGCGGAGGCATCGCCAACTTCGGCGCGCTCAACATCAACGTCCAAACCAGCATCCGCGGCAACACCGCGAGCTTCTCCGGTGGCGGCATCTACAACTTCGGCACGCTCAATACCCGCAACACCGTCATCGACGGGAACACGGTCACCCAAGGAACCGGCGCCGGCATCCACAACCACGGCGACCTCACGCTCAACGACTCCCGCGTCACCCGCAATACCGCGGCCTACGCCCCCGCCGGCCTCCACAACAACGGCGGAAGCGTCACCCTGAACCACGCCACCATCGCGAACAACAACCCCGGAAACTGCACTCCCTCGAACGCCCCCGTCACGGGCTGCACCCAGTAGGTACGCCCGGGACGGGTAGACCGAGCCCGAAGACGATCCGATTCACACCCCCGGTCGTACCAGCCCCGACTCGTACGCCACGATGACCAGTTGCGCCCTGTCCCGTGCCCCCAGCTTGCCCATGATGCGGCTGACGTGGGTCTTGGCGGTCAGTGGGCTGAGACCGAGGGCCTCGCCGATCTCGGTGTTGTTGAGTCCGCACGCGACGAGGGTGAGGACCTCGCGCTCGCGGTCGGTGAGGCATTCGGGGCCGGCCTCGGGCGGCGCCGCCGTGGGGCTGCGCAGGAAGCGGGCGATGAGCCGGGAGGTCGGTCCGGGCGAGAGGAGGGCCTCCCCGCCGGCCACCGTGCGGATCGCCTCCAGGAGTTCGGCCGGGCGCGTGTCCTTGACCAGGAAGCCGGAGGCCCCGGCGCGCAGGGCCTCGACGATGTTCTCGTCCGTGTCGTAGGTGGTGAGCACGAGCACCTTCACCCCGGCCAGGTCCTCGTCCGCGGCGATCAGCCGGGTGGCCTCGATGCCGTCGAGGTCGGGCATGCGGATGTCCATCACCACCAGGTCGGCGCGTTCCTCGCGGGCCATTTCCACGGCCTCCCGGCCGGTGGCGGCCTGTCCGACGACCGTCATGTCCGGAGACGACTCGAGGAGCATCGCGAACGCGGCCCGTACGAGCGCCTGGTCGTCGGCGAGCAGAACGCGGATGGTCACGGGTTGCCTCCCAGCGGCAGTACGGCACTGACCTCGAAACCCTTGCCGGGAAGCGGCCCGGCGTCCAGCGTTCCGCCCACACTGCGGGCCCGCTCGCGCATGCCGACGAGCCCGAACCCGGGCGTGCCCCCGCCCGCGCCGGTTCCGTCGTCGGTGACGGTGACCCGCAGGGAGCCTTTCCCGGCGCGCACTGCGACCCGGATGCCGAGGTCCCGCCTGCCGCCGTGGCGTACGGCGTTGGTCAGGGCCTCCTGCACGATCCGGTAGGCGGCCGCGCCGACGGCGGCGGGCGGCACCTCGTCGGTGACCGTCAGGTCCACCTCGGCCCCGGAGACCCGGGCGGCCTCCACCAGACCTACCAGGCCGTGCAGGTCCGGCAGGGGGTCGCGGGCGTCGCCCGTGCCGTGTTCGCGCAACACCTCCAGGGTGGTGCGCAGTTCACTGCGGGCGGTGCGGCAGGTCTCGGCTATGTCGTCGAGGGACTTGGCGACCGCCTTGCGGTCCAGGCGCTCGGGGTCCGCGTTCAGGACGTGCGCGGCGACGGAGGTCTGCACGCCGATCAGGGTGATGCTGTGCGCGAGCAGGTCGTGCAGGTCCCGGGCTATGCGCAGTCGTTCCTCGGCGACCCGGCGGCGGACCTCCTGCTCACGTGTGCGTTCGGCGCGCTCGGCGCGCTCGACGACCGCGGCGACGTACTGCCGGTAGAAGCGCAGGGCGACGCCGATGAAGACCACGGCGAACACCCAGCCGGAGATCCGCAGCGCCTCGGCGGCCTGCTTCCTGTTGATGACCATCATGACGCTCAGCGCCAGGGTCATGGCCGTGCCGGTGGCGAGCAGGGTGTACAGCGGCCGGCAGATGACGGCGAGGCTGTACAACACGACTGCCCCGACCGGGAACGCGGCGGCGTGGTTGTTGTCGAGGGCGTGGTACGGCAGGAGCAGGACGGCCTCCGCGGCCAGCGCCGCCAGCGGATGGCGCCGCCGCCACAGGATCGGCAGCTGCGCCGCGAGCAGCAGGAGCCAGCCCAGCGCGTCCGGTCGCCGGGCCGGGTCGGTGACGAGGGCGAGGAGCACGGCCAGGACGGTGACGGCGAGGGCGAGCAGGACGTACTCGCGGGTGGCGTGCTGGGCGGTCCGCGGGTCGCGGTTGATCACCGTCATGATCCGCTCGCCGAGACGCGGTGTGAGTTCAGCTTCGGGCACGTGCTCATCCTCCGTCACATGGGCGCCCGTCCCGCAAGGGAGGGGCGCCCAGGGAGATCAGACGGGGTCGGGAAGGCGTCAGACGCGTTCCGGCTCCCGGAGCGGGGCTTCGGGAAGCGGCGCCTTCGCCATGGGGCCCGGCCACCACACCTTCCTGCCGAGGGCGACGCTGGCGCTGGTGACCAGGTAGGTGCGGACGAGGAAGGTGTCGAGGAGCACGCCGACCGCGATGACGAAGCCGAGCTGGACCAGCGAGACGAGGCCCATGTTCATCAGCACCGCGAAGGTGGCGGCGAGGATGAGGCCCGCGGAGGCGATGACACCGCCGGTGGTGCGCAGGGCGGTGAGCGCGGCCGTGGCGGGTTCGGCGCCGCCCAGGGATTCCTCCCGCATGCGGTGCATCAGGAAGATGCCGTAGTCGACGCCGAGGGCCACCAGGAACACGAAGGACAGCAGGCCGAGGGCGGGATCGGTGCCCTGGAAGCCGAACAGCGGCTCGAACACCAGGCCGCCGATGCCGAGTGAGGCGCCCCAGACCGCGACCACGGCGGCGACCAGCATCAACGGGGCGACCAGGGAGCGCAGCAGGACGATCAGGATGAGCAGGACGGAGAGGAGCACGATCGGTACGACGACCTTCTGGTCACGGGCGTTGGTCTTCTCCAGGTCGATCTGCTGGGCGCTGGGTCCGCCCACGAGTGAGCCGTCCAGCTCGTCGCGCAGGTTCTTGATCGTGCGGGTCTCGGCGTCCGTCTGCGGCAGTGCGGAGGCGATCACGGACACCTCGGTCCAGCCCTCTCCCGTCCGGCCGATACGGGCGGAGGCGACGCCCTCGATGGACGTGGCCGCCGCGAGGGTGGCTTCGCCGCGGTCGGCCGGAGTCATGACGGTGATGGGCTGGCTGGAGCTGCCCGGGTAGGCGTCGGCCAGGGTCAGCATGGCGGAGACGGATTCCGGCCGGTCGACGAAGGCGTCCTCCTGCTTGAGGTCGCCGGGCAGGTTCAGGGCGCCGAGGGCGAGCGCCCCCAGCGCGAAGGCGCCGGCGACGAGGACGGCCGCCGGGCGGCGTCCGGCGGAGCTGCCCATGGCCGAGAACAGCGAGCGGCGCTCCTTGGGTGCGCTGCCGAAGGCCGGGATGAGCGGCCAGAACACGCGGCGGCCGAGCAGGACCAGGAGGGCGGGCAGCAGGCTGAGCATGGCGATCAGCGCGCACAGCACGCCGACGGTGCCGAGGGGGCCCATGGCGCGGTTGGAGTTGAGGTCTGCGGCGAGCAGGCACAGCAGGCCGACGGCGACGGTGCCGGAGGAGGCGACCACGGCGGGCCCGCAACCGCGCAGGGCGGCCGCCATGGCCTCGTACGGCCGCTCGACGCGGCGCAGTTCCTCGCGGTAGCGGGCGACGATGAGCAGGGCGTAGTCGGTGCCGGCGCCGAAGGCCAGGATGGTCATGATGCTGGTGCCCGCGCCCGAGATGGAGGTGCCGAAGGCCTGGTTGAGGCCGTAGGCGACGCCCATGGCCAGGTAGTCGGCGATGCCCGCGACGACCAGCGGGATCAGCCACAGTACGGGGCTGCGGTAGATGAGGATCAGCAGGATGGCGACGACCGCGACCGTGGTGTAGAGCAGGGGGCCGGCGAGGGAGTCGTACACCTTCTTCGAGTCGCGGGTGACCGCGCCGGGGCCGCCGACCTCGACGGTGAGGCCGTCGGCGGAGCGGGCGGTCTCCCTGATGTCGTCGACGAACGCGTTGCGCAGTTCGTCGTCGTCACCGGGTTCGATGCTGCTGACCGGGTACATGAGCGTCGTGCCGTCCTGGGAGGGCACGCCCTTCGGGGTGTCGGTCAGCTCGTGGTCGTCGGCGATCTGCCCGATCTGCCGCTCGGCGGTCGCGCGGTCGGCGGCGGTGAGGGCCCCGTCGCGCTGGTAGACGAGGACGAGCTGGGTGCTCTCGCCGCCGGGCAGCCGCTCCTGGAGCTTGGCCACCTGGGTGGAGTCGGCGTTCGCGGGCAGATAGTCGGTCACGCGGTCGCGTGTGACGTCGGCGAGCTTCCCGGCGAACGGCGCGGCGACCGCGAGCACGGCGACCCACAGCGCGAGCACCAGCCAGGGCAGTGCTCGTCGCCGTCTCTGTGTAAGTCCGGCCCCCATGATCGGGCCTCCCTCCGGTCCGGGCGTCTTGTGGTGCTTCCAAGACTCCCGGCGGGCGAAGGCCGGATCGTCGCGCCTGAGATCGAGTTCGCGGGTACTGCCGTGGGCGGCCCGGGCGAGCGGATTACTCCCGCGGGAGTAGCCGCCTGCGTCCGTCGGCGGTCGCCAACGCGCCGCAGCGGCGTGTCAGCGGGTGGCGACGGCCAGGCTGACGACGTAGCGCTCCTCGACCATCCGGTTCGGGAAGACCTCGGTCAGGAGGTCGCGTTCCCTCGCCATGAAGGTGTTCGTCGCTTCCTTGCCGAGGACGAGGAAGTCGGAGTAGCTGGCGAGGTTGGCGAGGTGCATGCCGAGAGGAACGCTCCGGGTCCACGGGACGTGGCGGTGGACGAAACCGAGCTTGGGCGGCAGTCCGCGGAACCGCGCCGTGGGGTCGTGCGGGCTCTCGTCGGCACCATCGGCACCATCGGCACCGTCGGCACCATCAGCGCCATCGGCACCGAAGAGTCGGCGCAAGCGGGCGTCCTGGTCGGCAATCCACGGAACGGTGCTGTCGGAGTCGTTCCACCAGAGGGCGAGAGCACCGCCGGGGCGCAGGACCCGGAGAACTTCCGGGACGGATTCCCGCTGGTCGGTCCAGTGCCAGGCTTGGGCATAAGTGATGACGTCGATGGAGGCGGAGGCCAGCGGAAGGTTGTTGCCGTCCCCCATCACCAGGGGGACTTCGGGCAGGCCGAGGCGGAACTGGGCGGCCATCCCCGGGCCCGGCTCGACCGCGATGACGCGCGCACCGCGGTCCCGGAGCAGCGTCGTCGCCAGTCCGGTGCCGGCCCCGACGTCGGCGACGCGGGCACCCTTCAGGGGGAAGCCGGTGAGTTCCTCGACCGCGTCGAGGAGTTCGGACGGGTACGAGGGACGGTTCGCGGCGTAGCCGGCGGCGGCGGTGTCGAACGAGCGGGCCTGTGCGGTGATCGTCATACGAACATTGTTGACAGCCGCGGGTCTTCGGCGCCGTACCTTTCCTCATCCGTCTACCGGGGCCCGGGGAAGCGTCGCGGCATCGCGCCACCGCCCGGCCGCCGAGTCGTCGGCGGGTAGGAGCGGCCCCAGGTACCCCGGATCAGCTCCTTCACCTTCAACCGGTAGGTGCGGGAATCGACGTCGGAGACGGTCTCCACGCCGGAGTCCCTGACCACCTCGCCGAGGAAGATGCTCTCCGCCTCCGGGGCCACCTCTGTCGGGTCGGTGACATCCCACCCGTCCTGGAGGGGGCTCCCCGGGGTCCCAAGGGGGTGGCATGGGAGGAACTTTCACCCGGGGAGCCACAGAGGGGTCGCCATCGGAACGGCGACAGGTCCCCTCGGAAAGATCATCCAACCAACGTAGCCCCGTACGGTAGGGACCAAATACCTGAAGCATCCGAATTCGCGCCTACTCATGGGCCGGCGACGACCCGCTCCTGGATCCGAGTCCGGCCGGGCGGTTCAGTGGCGCAGCGCGTAGTGGATCAAGCGGGAGCCGGCTTTGTCCGCGGCGAGTCCGAGGGCGGTCCCGATCGCCTCGTCCGAGAGCTCGTCGTCCTTGGCGTTGCAGGCGGCGTTTCTGGCCGCTCGTTTCGTGGTGCGTTCCAGGGCGGCCACAGCCCTGAGCGCGGCGAGCGGAGCATCCGTGGCCAGGTGGAGCAGCTGCTCCTGTACGCGGTCCAGGAGCGCGGCCAGCTCGACGGGCAGCGGCACCGTCCGGGATTCGACGTCCGCGATGTGCAGGGCCCAGTCGTCCTCGGGACCGTCGATGACCGGCTCGTACAAGCTCACGACGTCGACGTCGGTCCAGTCGATCGCGTACGTCCTGGCACCCCGCCAGCCACACGCGCACGCCGCGCGGGCCCGCTCCGCGTGCGGCCGGTTCAGGATCCCGCTGTACGCCCACCACTCACGTGTCTCATGAAAATTCGCGCCGCTCCCGGGATCCAGATACACCGGACCCGGCTCACTCCCATCAGCCAGCACCGCCCCCGCCCAGCCCTCATGCGAAGACCCGAACTCCTCCGGCACCCACCCCATGACCCCTCCTGCCTCCAGGCCGGCTCAGTCGCCCTCGCGCAGCCTCGCAACGCTCCCGGACACGACGGGCGCGGACGCCATCACGCCCTCGCCCAGCATGCCCAACCACGACGGCGCCCGGGCAGAAAACGCCAGAAAAGCGTCCACCGCGGGGGTTCGCCCGCCCGAAGTCACCCCTCGGCCGGGGAAGTGGCGGTGCTGGGTGGCGGGTGCCGGGTGGCGGTCAGGCGCCCCCGTCGACACCCGGGCTTCCGGCCAGCCAGGCGCCGATCCTGGGCAGTGCCTCGGGGCCGCTGTCGCTCTCCACCGACGCGGCGAGGTCGGCGATCGTGACGGAGGCCAGCGAGGCGCGCCACGCCGCGTCGGCCGCTTCCATCGCCCGGGCGATGGGGCACCGTTTCGTGCACTGCTCCGGCGGCGTCCCCAGGGGGCCGCGCTGACGGATCTCGGTGCAGACGAATGCGGGGCCCGCTCCGTCGACGGCCCGCACCACGTCCAGCAGGGTGATGTCCTCGGCCTTCTTGGTGAGGACGTACCCGCCGGTCTTGCCCTGGATCGAGTGCACCAGGGCCGCGCGGGACAGCGCCTGCATCTGCTTCGCCATGTAGCTCGGCGACACGTCGTGCAGCGCGGCCAGCCGGGCCGCCGGCACGGGATCACCGGCCGCGGTCAGCACCACGCAGCAGTGCAGCGCCCACTCCACGCCACCCGACAGCTTCATTCCACCTCCATTTGACTCGGACACAGTCTATCCGAGTATCATCTCGGACACAACCTGTCCGAGTTTGCGGCAGGGGTGCTCGGCACACGAAGGAAGGCACACCATGAAGATCACCGTCATCGGCACCGGACTCATCGGCTCCCAGCTCGCCACCGAGCTGACCGCGCGTGGCCACGAGGTCACCGCCGCGTCACTGTCGTCCGGCGTCGACCTGCTCACCGGAGCCGGCCTCGACACGGCGCTCGCCGGCGCCGCCGCAGTGGTCAACGTGACCAATTCCCCCACGTTCGACGAGCAGTCCATCGAGTTCTTCCGCACCACGGTGGGCAATCTGCTCGCAGCGGGTGAGCGGGCCGGCGTACGCCACCAGGTCGCTCTCTCCATCGTCGGCGTGGACCAGGTCGCCGAACTGGACTACTACCGCGCCAAGACGCTTCAGGAGGAACTGCTGCGCGGCGGCCCGACGCCCTACTCGATCGTGCGCGCCACACAGTTCTTCGAGTTCATGGAGCCGACCATGTCGTGGACCTCGGACGAGAGCGCGGTGCGCCTGCCCGCGACGCCGCTCCAGCCGATCGCCAGCGCCGACGTCGTCAACGCCCTCGCGGACGTGGCCACCGGCACGCCGCTCGGCGGGATCCTCGAGGTCGCGGGTCCCGACACGTTCACGCTCGACGAGATCGGCCGCATGACGCTGGCCGCGCGGGGCGACCGCCGCCCCGTCGTCGTCGACGACCAGGCGGGCCTGTTCGCCGCCGTCCACGGAGACGTCCTCACGCCGGGCGCCGGCGCCCGTCTGGCGACCACCCGCTACCAGGACTGGCTCAGCGGCTGACCCGCACGAGGGCGACCGCCGCCGTCTCAAAGCCGCGGGTGATGTCGCCGCGGTTCAAGCCGTGAGCAGGCGGAGGCCGAGATCCGCCGCGTCGAGGCCGGCGAGTTCGCCGTTGCGCTCGGCCCACCGTCCGGAGTCGAGGTCGTCGCCGAGGCTTCCCACTGCCCGCCGCTCGGCCTCCGGCCCGACCCTCGTCCACACCGACATCGCGCGGCGCACCTGATCCTCCAGATACGCGCCCGGTCGGCGCCAGTACGCCTCGAACAGGCCGTCAGCGCAGTCCCACGGGACCGGCACGGGCTCAGCGCGGCCGCCGATCGCGTCGGCCATCGCGGCAAGCGACGGAAAGTCCGCGAGGACGCCGGCGAACTCGGGCAGGTAGTCGCGGGTGAGCCAGAACCGGTCCTGCCATCCGGGCTCGTCGGTGTCGAAGGTGAGCACCACCACACGGCGGGCCACGCGCCGCATCTCGCGCAGCCCCGCCATCGGGTCCCCCCAGTGGTGGACGGTGGAAACGGCCATCGCCACGTCGAAGGAGCGGTCCTCGAACGGCAGGCTCTCCGCGGCGGCGGCCACGCACGGCGCCGAACCGGCGGGCCGCTGCCCTCGCATGACCGCCGACGGCTCCACCGCGGTCACTTCACGATCGGTGGGCTCGTAGGAGCCGGTGCCGGCTCCTACGTTCAGTACGGTCCGCGCGTCCCCGAGCGCGTCCCAGATCTGCGCGGCGATCCGCGGCTCGGTACGCCGTGTCGCGCTGTAGGAACGGCCGATCGCGTCGTACAGCCGTGCGCCGAGCATCTCCAGCTGTTCCTCCGGCGTCACCTTCAGCCCCTTCGCCCGTACTCCGAGTTCCCTGTCGATCGCCGCCACCATGGCGTCGGCGCGATCACGGCGATCCAGCAACAGGCCGCGCAGCCGGCGCAGTCGCGCGACCGCGTCGGTGGACGGGTCACCCACCAGTTCCGCAACCTCCTTCAGGCCGAAGCCCAGCCGCCGGTAGGCCAGTACCTCGCGCAGCCGCTCCAGGTCGCCCGCCGAATAGGCCCGGTACCCGGCGAGGGTCCGCGCCGACGGCCGAACGAGTCCGATCTCGTCATAGTGATGCAGCGTCCGGACGCTCACACCGGCCAGCCCGGCCACGCGTCCCACGGTCCAGTGATCTTCCACGGCTCCGACTATGCGGCCTGACGCCACGTGAGGGTCAAGTAGGCGCCGGGTGGTAGAGGAACGACGTCACGACCTGCCCACCGCGCACGGCCATCTCGTGCATCCGCCGGCCGACACCCGAAAGCTTCTCGATGGGTGTCGGCCGGAGGCCACGTCGGCCGGGTGGGTGACGGTCGACGTCGATCCCTTGTGAGCCGGGGGGGGAGGCTCAGAACTTCGGGTGCGGGGACTGGGCCTCGCACAGTTCCGCGGCCTCTTCCTGTGTTTCGACGGAGGGAGGGGAACCGTCGAGTGGTTTGCGCGCGGTTTCCTTCATGCAGGCCACGGCGATGATGCCGACCAGCGCCGCCCCCATCGAGTAGTAGGCGGGCATCAGGTTCGAGCCGCTCCAGCTGATCAGGGCGGTGACCACCAGGGGGGTCGTCCCGCCGAAGAGGGAGGTCGACAGGTTGTAGCCGACCGACAGGGAGCCGTATCGGACCCGCGTCGGGAACAGGGCGGGCAGGGCGGCGGACATCGTCGCGAGCATGCAGACCAGCGACAGCCCCAGCACGAGCATGCCCAGCCCGACCGCGAGGACGCTGCCCTGGCGGATCAGGAGGAACGCGGGCAGGGAGAGCACGAAGAACCCCGCCATGCCCGTCATCAGCACCGGCTTGCGGCCGAAGCGGTCGGAGAGCGTGCCGACCCGGCTGATCACCAGCATCAGGAAGACCATCATGCCCAGCAGGACGAGCAGGCCGTGCGTCTCGCTGTAGCCCAGTTCGTCGGACAGGTAGGTCGGCAGGTACGACAGCACCAGGTAGACGTTGATGTTGTACGCGCCGACCAGGCAGACGCACAGGACCAGCGTCGGCCAGTGGTCGCGGAAGATCTTCGCGAGGTCGCCCTTGGTGGTGGTCTCCACGGCGTCCCCGGCGTCCGTGGCGAGTGCCTTGCCGCCCTCCAGCTTCTGGAAGGCCGGGGTCTCGTCCAGGCGCAGCCGCATGTAGAGGCCGACCAGGCCCAGCGGCCCGGCGACGAGGAAGGGGATGCGCCAGCCCCAGGCCTCCATCTGGCCGTCGTCGAGCAGGGCGTACAGCGTGGTGACGAGGCCGGCCGCGCCGACGTACCCGGCCAGGGTGCCGAACTCCAGGAAGCTGCCGAAGAACCCGCGGCGCTTGTCGGGCGCGTACTCCGCGATGAAGGTGGAGGCGCCGCCGTACTCACCGCCGGTCGAGAAGCCCTGGACCATGCGGAAGAGGATCAGCAGGGCGGGGGCCCAGAGGCCGATCGTCTCGTGCGAGGGGATGAGCCCGATCGCGAACGTGCCCACCGCCATCATGATCATGGTGAGTGCCAGGACCCGTTTGCGGCCGAGGCGGTCGCCCATCGGGCCGAAGAACATCCCGCCCAGCGGCCGTACCAGGAAGGCCACGGCGAAGGTGGCGAACGAGGACAGCAGTTGGGTGGTGTCGTTCCCGGACGGGAAGAAGACGTGCCCGAGGGTGACGGCCAGGTAGGAGTAGATGCCGAAGTCGAACCACTCCATGGCGTTGCCCAGCGAGGCCGCCTTGACGGCGCGCATGACCGTCGCCTGGTCCGTGACGGTGATGTCCGTCCTGCGGAGTCTGGGATTCCTGCGCTGCCTGATGGCGCGGAAGAGGATGGGATGGCGCTTCACCGCTTCGGGATCGGCCACCTGCGGGGGATTGGGGGCCACCATGGGCCGGTCCTTTCCTCGATGGGTGCTCCAGCCATCCCGTCTGCGCGATCATCGTGTTCGCAAACGGTCCGGGCGGCCGAATGCGATGTGGATCACAGCATTCCGGACCCCGCGAGGTTCTCGGGCCTCCCCGCCGACACCCGTTCACTTGTGGAGACGGGTGGTGTACACGTCCGTACGGTTCTGTGGTGCGTCGGTGTTGGCTTCGGTGAGGACGGCCCGCACGCCCTTGCCGTCTGCGACGAGACCTTGGTAGTCGCCGAGGAAGTAGCCCCCGGCGAACGGCGCCTGGAGCCAGTCGAAGATCCGTGAGATCCGTCGTTCGGTCCGGAGCTGCGGGTTTCCGTGCGGCAGGGTGGCGAGCTGATAGGCGGTGGGCAGGGTGGTGGTGTCGCCCGGCTTGAGGAAGCGCAGGTCGTAGTAGGTGAGCGCGACCGTGCCCCGCTCGTCGACCGCGATCGACGGGGAGAAGGCCGGCACGTCCTCAGGGCTGATCAGCTCGGGAGTCCCCCAGGTGTGTCCGCCGTCGGTGGAGCGGACGAGCTGGACGGAGTCGAACCTGCCGCCGGAGAAGTCCGAGCCCTCGTAGGCCATGTACAGCGCGCCCGACGTGGGATCCACGGCCGGGCTGGGCAAGGTGGCCGCGGCGCGCGGCAGTTTGGCGGGGTCGTTCGGGTCGGCCTCCGGCACGGAGGTGTCGCGGGCCACGGTGGCCGGGGCGCTCCAGGTTTCTCCGGCGTCGGTGGAGGTGACCACCTCGTAGTGGGCTTCGGAGACGGCGCTCAGGTCGGCGGTGAGGGTGATCCGGTCGTAGAAGTCGTACAGGGTGCCGGTGCGCCGGTCGACGACGATCACATGGCCGATGGTCTGGGTGTTGGGCACGGCGCTGGTGTCGACGAACCGCCGGGCCTCGCTCCAGGTGCGGCCGCCGTCGCGGGTGAGGGAGATGTAGCCGGGACCGTCGAGGGAACTGGGGCCGGGCGGGTCGTTGTCGAGGCGGTCCCAGACCTGGTAGGCGGTGCCTTCGCGGATCGGGTCGGCGGTGAGCGAGGGCTTGTCGTTGAAGAACGGTGCTCGTCGACGTGGGTGGTGGTGAGGTTCCGCCAGGTGCGGCCGCCGTCGTGGGACGTGGCGGTCAGGAGGGCGCTGCGCGTGCTCTTGGTGAAGTCGACGCCTTCCCCGCTCGCGTAGACCGTGCCGTCCGGGCCGGTGCTCGCCCAGGGGTCGGAGGCCCGCTCGTAGTCCGCGCCGCCCGGGGCGCACAGGCTGAACGGCAGCGTGCTCCGGTGGAAGGTGTGGCCGTCGGTGGTCCAGGAGGCCACCAGGCCGCGGGCGGCGCCGTCGTTCCAGCGGTCCGTGTTCCGTGTCGCGTGTTCCGTGTCGCGCGTTCCGTGTCGCGCGTCGCGCCTGGCAACGGACCGCGAGTTCGAAGTGGCGGCATTCCGGCGGACCCTCAGCACCCCGCAACAGGCTGCTTGTTGCGTTCTTCTTCTTTGTTTTTGCGGATCCATGCCTCTCTATTGCATCCCCATGCGCATCTCCCTACGCTCTGCCGCGTCAAGGCCAGCACTGATGCGACGCAGTCGGAGGAGATCCAGATGGGTGTCACGCGCCGAACGGTCCTGCGGGCCGTTACCGCCGCCGGGGCCACCGGAGTTGCCGGAGTTGGCGGAGTCGTCGGAGCCTCCCAGATCGCGCTCGCCGCCGGCGCACGCGCGGCGAGCGCACCCGGCGACGTCGTCGGCAAGGTCACCGTGGGCTACCAGGGCTGGTTCGCGTGCGCCGGCGACGGTGCCCCGATCAACGGCTGGTGGCACTGGGCCCAGAACTGGGGCCAGTCGCCGTCCACGTCCAACAAGGCCATCGTGGCGTGGCCCGATGTCCGCGACTACCCGACCACCTACCGCACCGCTTTCGGAAACCTGGGCAACGGACAGCCCGCTTCACTGTTCTCCTCGTACGACCAGTCGACCGTCGACGTGCACTTCCGCTGGATGAAGGAGTACGGCATCGACACCGCCGCGCTCCAGCGCTTCAACCCCACCGGCGGCGAGGGTCCGACCCGCGACGCGATGGCGGGGAAGGTGCGCGGCGCGGCCGAGTCGCAGGGCGTCAAGTTCTATGTGATGTACGACGTTTCCGACTGGACGTCCATGCAGACGGACATCAAGGCCGACTGGGTGAACAAGATGCGGGCCCACACCGGCTCGCCCGCGTACGCCCGGCAGAACGGCAAGCCCGTGGTGTGCGTCTGGGGCTTCGGCTTCAACGACAACCAGCGGCCGTTCACCCCGGACGCCTGCCTGGATGTCATCAATTGGTTCAAGCAGCAGGGCTGTTACGTGATCGGTGGAGTGCCGACCTGGTGGCGGACGGGAGGCGGGGACTCGCGTCCCGGATTCTCCGGGGTCTACCACGCCTTCGACATGCTCTCGCCGTGGATGGTCGGCCGGATCGGCAACGCCGGGGACGCGGACAACTTCTACAACGTCGCGACCGTGCCCGACCTCGCAGAGTGCGCCGCACACGGCATCGACTACCAGCCGTGCGTCCTGCCCGGCGGGGTGACCGAACGGCAGCGCGCCCATGGCGACTTCATGTGGCGGCAGTTCTACAACATGGGCCGGGCCGGGGCCGCGAGTGCGTACATCTCCATGTTCGACGAGTACAACGAGGGCAACCAGATCGCCAAGACCGCCGAGTCCCCACTCTGGGTGCCGGCCGGATCGGGCCTCGCGGCCCTCGACGAGGACGGGACCGCCTGCTCGTCCGACTACTACCTGCGGCTGACGGGCGACGGCGCCCGGATGCTGAAGGGGCAGATCCCCCTCACCGCCGTCCGTCCGACCCCGCCGGTCGCCGGCGGGGACACGGCCGCGCCGACGGCCCCCGGCAGCCTGCGCGCGACCGCCGTGACCGATACCACCGTGACGCTGGCCTGGACGGCCTCCACCGACGACATCGGCGTGACGGGCTACCGGATCCGCCGGATCACCGGCGCCGGCGCCACCCCGATCGGCACGGCCCCGGGGAGCGCCACCACGTTCACGGTGACCGGGCTCACCGCCTCGACGTCCTACACCTTCGACGTACAGGCCCTCGACGCGGCGGGCTCCGTCTCCCAGCCGTCCGGACAGGTGACCCCGACCACCACGGCGGGCGGCTCCCCCACCATCGACCTGGCCCTGAACCGGCCGACCGCCGAGAGCAGCCACACCCAGGTGTACGGATCGGGCAACGCCGTGGACGGCCAGGCGAACTCGTACTGGGAGAGCGCCAACAACGCCTTCCCCCAATGGCTCCAGGTGGACCTGGGCGACTCCGTTGGAGTGCGCCGCATCGTCCTCGCCCTCCCTCCGGCCACCGCATGGGCCACCCGCACTCAGACCGTCGCCGTCCAGGGCAGCGCGGACGGCGCCTCCTTCAGCCAACTGCTCGGCGCATCGGCCCGTACTTTCGACCCGTCGACCGGGAACACCACCACCCTGGCCCTGCCCGCCGGCACCGCGGCCCGCCACCTGCGGCTCGTCTTCACCTCCAATACGGGCTGGCCCGCCGGCCAGGTCGCCGAGTTCCGGGTGTACGGCGCCTGATCACCGGGGGGCCGGTAGCGTGGCAACCACCGTCAGGAGGAGGGGACATGACCCGACGCAAGAGCGCGGCCGAGGTGTTCGACGCGCTGGGAGAGCGCTACGACGACCTGTTCGGGTCCGTGCCCGAGCAGGTGGAGGCCCTGGACTGGCTCGTGGGGCGGCTGCCCGCCGGAGCCCGGGTGCTGGACGTCGGCAGCGGCACCGGCCGGCCCACGGCGGAGGTGCTCGTCCGCGCCGGACATGCCGTGACCGGGATCGACGTGTCGGCGGCCATGGTCGCGACGGCCCGCGCCCGGGTTCCGGGAGCGCGTTTCGAGCAGGCCGACGTACGCACGTACGTCCCCCCGGCGGTCGGCTTCGACGCCGTCTGCTCCTTCTTCCCGCTCCTGGTCATGGACCAGTCGGACATCGCGGCCGCCCTCGACCGGATGACGTCCTGGATCGCGCCGGGCGGGTACCTCGTGCTGGCCACGGTCCCGGGAGACATCCGTGGGCTGGACATCGAGTGGATGGGCCACCCGGTGACCGTCAGCAGCCTGTCCGCGGACCAGCACCTGCGTCAACTGACGGCGGCCGGGCTCGAAGTGCTCCACCACCACACGTCGTCCTTCGTACCCGCGGATCCCCTCGCGGGGCCCGAGGAGCACTTCTTCTGCTACGCGACACGACCCGCCTGAGCTGGAGCGTCACCCCGGAACCGGAGGTTCCGGGACAACGCCGCATATCTCGTACGGGGGTACGTGGTTGATCCACCGATCACCCTTGATTTCCTTTCGAGCGTCCTGAAAGTCTTCGTTGGAGTCAGCTGTCGCAGCAGCACCAACGGAGGCAATACGCATGTCCCCACGCATGTCCCGGCGCACGTCCCCCACCCGAATACGCAGGGCGTGGCTCACGGCCACCACCGCGGCCGCCCTTGCCCTGACCGGTCTGTCGGCCCCGGCCCACGCAGCGGAAACCCCTCCCCCGCTGCCCGAATCCTGGCAACAGGATCCGCAGACAACGAACGTCGGCGCGGCGCCCGTTGGGACCCTGGGATGGACGAGCCCGGGCGGCAAGGCCGACCCCGCGGACTTCACCCTGCAGGCCGGCACGATGAACGGGACCACCGCCGACCGCGTCGCACGCCTCGACGGCGTACTGCCCACATCGGGTGTCTCGAAGCTCCTCGCCGAGGCCAACCGCACCGTCAACACCACGTCGTGCAGCCGCGATCCGTTCGGAACCGCCCCCGATCCGGCCCTCAAGTGGTGCCTGGAGAACGACGACTCGACCTCGCGCGAGTGGATCCCGCAAGCCATGACCGGCGTCTCCGACGCCGCCGAAAGCGAGCAGTACGGCGTCGGCAACGACACGAACATCCAGCTCTACGCGTCCTACGACAACTGGGACCCGGGCCGCGACAGCAACGGGAACGACGTCGGCGACTGCAACCCCGACGAGCTGGAGGCGAACGACGCCTGCAACCAGAAGGGCGTGCGCGTCTCCTTCGTGCAGCGCCGTGCCGACGGCACCGTGAAGTACCGGCACGTACTGCTGGGTTGGGCCTACGAGAACAACTCCCAGCACATCTCCTTCGACGGGGTGCACTCCGCCGAGGGTTCGACCAAGCCGGACCCGAACGTGGACATGCAGAACGGCCTGCACGCCGGCGGCATGGTCTGGTACGGCCACTACCTCTACGTCGCCGACACCCGCAACGGCATCCGGATCTTCGACATGGAGAAGATCATGGACCTGGATCCCAACGGGGACGGCAAGGCCGGTGACGAGATGGGCGCCGACACCGACGGCGTGAAGACCACGTCCAACGTCCAGGACAAGACGAAGATCGGGCGCCAGAACAACGTCTGGTACAGCTTCGGTTACCGCTACGTGATGCCGCAGGTGGCGGCCTGGAAGTTCAAGGCCGACCAGTCCAATCCCTCCGGGTCGTTCAAGTGCGTCAGTACCGGAGCTCCGAAGGCGTCCTACGTATCGCTCGACCGCAGCATGACCCCGGACCGGCTGATCATGGGCGAGTACTGCCGCCCGGAGAGCGGCTACCCGTCGCCCGGCCGCATCGCGTCGTTCCCCGTCAAGGACCTGGAGAAGCGCTCCGGCGAGGTACCGGCCCAGGGCTGGGCCAACTACCTGCCGATGTCCAACGGCGGCGCCCAGGGCGCCCTGGCGATCGGCGACAACCTGTACGTCAACCAGAGCGCCGGCCACACCGACCCCGGCAACCTGTGGCGCTACAAGTGGAGCAACGGCGTGCTCGTCTCCAACGGCACCGCCATCAAGACCGCCACGGGCGCCGAAGACCTCTACTACGAACGCGGCGCACAGCGCCTGTGGTCGGTCTCCGAGCACTACGGTCCGGCGGTGAACGCCGATGCCATCGAGGACGGCAAGTCGGCGCCCTGCCTGGGCCTCGTGTGCGAGCGCGTTCTCTACGCCCACAGCAAGGCCCAGTTGGACGCTCCGTAGTCCGCCACCGCGCGAGCCGCCCGAACGGGTGGATTAGCTCTGGAACTCTCCGCGAACCGGCACCGCACACCGCACCGTTCAGGGATGTGGAGACCGCGCAGGGGGATGCGGTCGGGGCCGGAAGCGGGGGCGCCGGATGGGCGTGGGACGACCTGAGGGGCAGCGGCGGGCTACGGTGCGGGACCGGGCGGGCTATCGGTTCGACCGGACCCTGGCCCGCAGCACCGGGACCCTGATGGGCTGGCTGGTGATCACCTGCCTGGCCGTCGTCGTCCCGGTGAGCACCCTGCTCGTGTGGACGGACCCCGGGTCCCCGCGCTCGCTGTCGGGCCGGTTGACAGCTGCTTGGCGGACCAGCGCCGAGACGTTGCGTTTGGGAGCCGTGACCGGAACACCGCTGCGCATGGTGCTCGCGGCCCTGCTCGGTCTGGTGGCCCTGCTGTGCGTGTCGACCCTGGTCGGGGTGATCACCACGGGGCTGGCCGACCGGATGGCCGAGCTGAGCCGGGGGCGGTCGACCGTCCTGGAGGAGGGCCACATCGTGGTGCTCGGCTGGTCGGACCAGGCGGGCACGGTGGTGAGCGAGCTGGCCGCCGCTCAGGCCCCCGGCCGGCCGAGGGCCATCGTGCTGCTCGCCGACCGGGACAAGGCCGAGATGGAGCGGGCGCTCGCCGCGCGCATGGGCCCGGGCGGCGGACGACCGCGGGTGATCTGCCGGAGCGGGCCCGCGAGCGACCCCGGTGTGCTCACGCTGGTCAGCCCGCAGACGGCGAGCACGGTCCTGGTGCTGTCCTCGGACGAACCGGCCGCCGACGCGGAGGTCCTGCGGATCCTGCTCGCGCTGCGAGCCGTCCTCGGTACGGCCGCGGACGGGCCGCCGGTGCTGGCCGCGGTGCGCGAGGACAGGTACCTCGCACCGGCGCGGCTCGCCGCCGGCCCGCGCGGAACGGTCCTGCGGACCGACACCGTCACGGCCCGGCTGATCGCCCAGTGCGTGGGCCGCCCCGGCCTCTCCCTCGTCCTGCGGGACCTGCTCGACTTCGCCGGATCCGAGTTCCACGTCGTCGACGCGGCCCCCTTCCAAGGCCGCCCCTTCGGCGCCGCGCTGCTGGGCTACGCGGACGCCTGCGTCATCGGGCTGCTCACCGCGGACGCCCGTACGGTGCTGAACCCGCCGGCCGGCACCCCTGTCGAACCGGGCAGCCACTTGATCGTCCTTTCCCGCGACGAGGACTCGGCGCGACCGGAGGAGTGCGAGCACCTCGTCGATCCCTCGGCGGTCAGTACGGCCGCGCCCCCGCCCGAGAAGGCCTCGCGGCTGCTCCTGCTCGGATGGAACCGCCGGGCACCCCTCGTGGTCGGACAGCTCCGCCGGATGGCCCGGCCCGGTTCCGTGCTCGACGTGGTCACGGACGTCACCGTGCCCGGGCCCCGGACGTCGGTCCCGACCCCGACCCCGGCGACGGCTCCGGGAACGGGAACAGGAACAGGAACAGGAACAGGGACGGGATACGAGCCGGACCACAAGCCGGGGCGGGACGCGTCGGCTTCGCCTCCACTCGCCGTGCACTTCCGGTCCGCGCCCTTGTCCCACCCCGAGACCCTGCTGGGGCTCGACCTCTCCGGGTACGACGGGCTGGTGGTCCTCGGCCCCGAACCGGGCGAGGGCCCCGACCGTCCCGACGACTGGACGCTCGTCACGCTGCTGGGACTGCGTCTTCTGGAAGAGAGCACCGCCCGGAAGCTGCGCGTGGTCACCGAGCTCACGGACGACCGCAACCGGCCCCTGGCGCCGGTCGATCCCGGCTCCGACGTCATCGTCAGCGGCAACCTGACCGGGCTGCTCATGGCGCAGATCACCCAGAACCGGCACCTCGCACCCGTGTTCGGCGAGCTGTTCTCCGCCGAGGGCAGCACGGTGCGACTGTGCCCTGCGGGAACCTACGTACGCCCGGGCAGCGAGGCGAACTTCGCCACCGTCGTCGCCGCGGCCCGCGCCCGGGGGGAATGCGCCATCGGGTACCGATTGCACGAGCGGCGCACCCTGTCGCCGGATCACGGGCTCCGGCTGAACCCGCACAAGGCCGCACGCCACCGCTGGAGCTCCGAGGACGAGGTGATCGTGGTGTCGGCCGACCCCGCCGGGCTCGGCGATCCCACGCCCGACCGGTCACGACCCGTCTCGGCCGGGTAGCAGCCGGGAGCCGGGCGTACACGGGACTGCCGACCCTTGTGCACGGGCCCTTCGGTCCCCACGGAGCAGACGTCCGGCCAGTGGTCGTACCCCCTCCCCCGCGCTTGGCTGGAAAGCCGTGCCATCTACTTGGAGGGGACCGCCCGAGATGAACCCGCGGCCCGCAGAACCCGCTCCTCCCACCCTCGCGCGGCCCGCTGCCGACGGGTCCGGCCGCCTTCTGGTGGCCCTCGAAGGCGGCTCCCGGGAAACCGGGCTGATCCTCGACGCCGATCCTCGGGCGACCGCCCTTCTCGGCACGGCCCCTCTCGAGCTGGTCGGACTCCCCCTTGCCGCGCTGGCCCCCTGTGGCCATGCGGGGTCGGTGTCCCGGCTCCTGCTCGACGTCGCCCACGCGCAGCCGACGGACCCGCCGGTCACCGGTACGGCGGTGGCCGTTCCCCCGGTGACCCGGAGCCCGCTGCTGCTGCGGAGCGGGGACGAAGACGTGCTGTGCCTGGTGTCCGCCTGGTCCGTCGACGGTCCCGAGGGCCGCCCGGCCGCCGTGGTCGAGCTGGAACGGTCCTTCTCCGCCGACTCCGGCAGCTGGGCGATGCTGCACGCGATGGCCGCGCTCCGGGGGGAGTCTGTCTGGGCCTACGACGAGGAGCACGACCGGTTCTGGTGGGTCGAGAACTCGCTGAAGCACAACGGGCACCACGGCGCCGCGGAGCTTGCCCTGCAGAACGTGCTGGACCAGCTGCATCCCGATGACACGGCTCACGTCGAGGACGCCTTCTGGGCCCTGCGCCGGGGCGAGCGCGAGGTGGTGAACATCCGCTTCCGCCATCCCGACGGGGAAGGCGGCTACCGTGCGCTGCACTCGGTCGCCCGCATCATGCGCATCGGCTTCGACGGGACGCGCCGGATCGTCGGGGCCACCGCCGACCGTACGGACGCTGACGAGCACGAACGGGCCGTGGCCCGCGAGCACACCCGGCAGAACCGGCTCGTACGCGAACTCGCCGCGGCATTCGTCGCGGCCAAGACGGAGGAGGAGCTCACCGAGGCCATCCTGCACAAGGTGGCGCCCGCGTTCGCCGGAACGGGCACGCTGCTCGCCTTCGTCGAGAACGAGCGGCTCCGGGTCACCTTCGGCGAGGGCATCGACCCCGCCATGGCGCGTTCCCTGCACGGCATGAGCTTGGACTCGCCGAAACCCCTGGCCCACGCCATCCGTACCGGCCGCACCGAGGCCATCGCCTCCAGGGAGGCCTACCGCGCCGCCTGGCCGAAGGCGCACGGCCTGCTGGACGCGACGACCGCGCAGTCCTTCCTCATG
The DNA here is from genome assembly GCF_035978755.1 of Streptomyces sp. NBC_01298. Classification (NCBI taxonomy): domain Bacteria; kingdom Bacillati; phylum Actinomycetota; class Actinomycetes; order Kitasatosporales; family Streptomycetaceae; genus Streptomyces; species Streptomyces sp. NBC_01298. The sequence continues at coordinate 8,777,681 of NZ_CP108414.1, read as the reverse complement.
GTGCCGTTCGCCGCCGAGCGCGGCAGACCTCTGGGCGGCTGGGTCATCACGTACGACGCCCCCCACCGCACCACGGAACAGGAGAGCACCCTCCTCGGGGTGATCGCCGAGCTGGCGGGCCAGGCCTGGGAGCGGATCCGTCTGAGCACGGCCCGCCTGGAGCTGGCCGGGGCGCTCCAAAGGGACATGCTCCCCGCCGAGCTGCCCGCCATCAGGGGATTCGAGATCGCCGCGCGCTACCTGCCGGCCAACGAGGGCCTGGAGGTGGGTGGTGACTGGTACGACGTGATAGCCCTGCCGGACGGCGGGGTCGCCTGCATCATCGGTGACGTCCAGGGCCACAACATCCAGGCGGCCGCGCTGATGGGGCAGGTCCGTACCGCCATGCACGCCTACGCCTGGGAGGACCCCTCGCCCGACCGCGTTCTGGAGCGGACGAACGAACTCATGCTCCAGATGGGGGCGTCCGGTTTCGCGACCTGCCTCTACGCACTCCTCGATCCGCTCGGCCGGGTGGTTTCGGCCCGGGCGGGCCACGTAATGCCCGTCCTGTGTACGGACACCGGCACATCGGCGCCCGAGACGCCCGGCGGACTCCCGCTGGGCGTGCAGAACGGCACGGCGTACCCGCTGACACAGGGCCGCCTGGGGCAGGGCGAGACCCTCGCCCTGCTCACCGACGGGATCGTGGAAGGGCCGCGCCTCAGCCTGGACGACGGCACGGCGCTGGTCTGCCGGACGCTGGAGGAGTCCCGGGGCGCACCGGTCGAGGAGATCGCGGACGCCTTGATGTCCTGTGCCGGGGCCACGCGGCATGACGACGACCGGGCCGTTCTCGTCGTGCGCCGAGCGGTGGCCGCCTAGCGGTCGGCTCCGCCAAACCGGTCTTCCTTCGGCCCGATGCCCTGGGTCCTGGCCGGAGTTCCCTCCGGGTCGAACGAGTGCTGGAAGGTGAAGGCGTGCGGCACGGGGCCGTGCTCGCGGAGGTGGTCCAGCCTCGAAACCCCGGCCCGCCAGGTGGGTATCACGCCCTCGGTGACCCACCAGCACACGTAGTTCGGGTGCTCGGTCCTCTCGAACCAGTCGTGGCGCCTGTTCAGCGCCGCACGGTGCGGGCCCGTGCAGACGGCGTCGAAGGCGGAGTGCAGGTCGGTCCAGAGCGAGAGCGTCGTGGCCAGGGCGGTGGTTTCCACCGTCCGGCCCTTGCCGTACCAGGTCGGTACGGCGAACTCTCCCCATGCACCCCAGTCCGCTTCGAAGAGCACGTCCCGGTCACCGTCCGCCGGTTCGGCACGCGCGAGGTATCCGGGGCGCTCACCGATCTCCCGGTAGACGACCTCACCGGTGGCGTACAGCTCGCGGGTGAGGGCAGCGGGATCGGCCAGAGGCGCCGAAGACCAGGTGAAGGTAACGGCCTCGGCTGCTCCTGTCGAAGTTGCGTTTTCCCTGCCCAAGTGGCCTCTGATACCTCCTTCGAACCGCCGCGGACCGCGTACGTGCCGCCGTGTCAGGAGTCCGCGTTCGGTGCCAGGTGCAACTGGTCGCCGGTGCGGGTGATGCCGAACCGGGCCAGGGCCCGGGTGGCCGGGCCCTGCAGGACGGCGCCGGTGGCGGCGTCGAAGGAGGAGTTGTGGCAGGGGCAGAGGAAGCGGCCGTCCTTGGGCGGGTTCACGGTGCAGCCCGAGTGGGTGCAGAGCCCGGACAGGGCGGTGTACGTCCCGGCCTTCGGCTGCTGGACATAGACCGGGTCGCCGCTCCCCGGGGCGGAGACCCGTAGCGCTCCGCCCACCGGAACCGAGGCGGCGGCGAACCCGGGGACCGAGGGCTTGGCGGAAGCCGGGGGCGCGGCGGCATCGGCCCGCCCGGCCCCGGTCCCGGTGCGCGGGCGGCTGCGGGCTGCGGCCGCTCCGGTCAGCAGGGTCGCTCCGGCGACGGCCAGGGTGGCGATGACTCCGTCCAGCAGGACGTGACGGCGCGGGTGGAGGCGGGGGCCTGCGGTGGCGGCGGCCGGGCGGAGCCGGTGGGACGGTCGGGCCAGAAGGGCGTCCAGGGAGAGGTGGGGCGTCCCTACGACCATCAGCGGCAGCCAGGCCACCAGGTAGATCAGGTCGTTGCCCAGGTAGTACGGGTGGACGCCCCAGCTGACGCTCAGCCACAGGGTCAGGTTGAGGACCGCCCCGGCGAGTGCGGCGGTCCTTCCCCACAGGCCCAGCAGGGTGCCGAAGCCCACCGCGAGCTCGCCGAAGGCCATGGCCGGTCCGCTGGGCACGGGCGCGGCGGCGGCCCGGTCCAGCAGGGCGCCGATCGGGCTGTGTGCCGCCAGCGCGTGGGCCTGTGCGGCCATGGACGCGGGGTCGGTGAGGCCGCCCAGGTAGTGCGGATCGGCCAGCTTGTCCAGACCGGCGTAGAGGAAGGTGGCACCCAGGAAGAGGCGTAGCGGCAGCAGCGCGTACCGGCTGAGGCCGCGATCGGCGTCGGCGGCGGGGTGGGGTTGGGGGCGGGGGCGGGGGCGAGCTCCGACGGCTATGGGAGCGGTCGTGTCGGGCGCTTGGTCCATGGCGGGGGTCCGATCGGTGCGGCGGGGAGGGGGCGGGAGCCGTGCGGCCGGCCGTTGCGTCAGTCCGCGGAGCTGCTGCCGGGGGCGGACCGTCGGCAGTTCGCGTTGGCCTCGCCGCTCAGCTTCGGGCAGAGACTGGTCCTGGCCGCCGTCCTGTCCCCGTAGTTGACGTTCCAGTAACTGACCATTCCCGCGGCGCAGTCCTGCCGCTGCCAGGCCGCCGGGGCCCGTTGGCACTGCTCGCCCACCCACACGGGGCGGTCGATGTTGTACTTCATCGTCCTCGATCCCATGCCCCGCGAGCAGGCCGAACGGCTGTCGTTGGTCGGCGCCTTGAGGCACCAGGCGAGTCCCTGGACGAACGCCTCGGGGTGCACGGTGTAGTCGTGGGTCTGCAAGTAGTAGATGGGCGCGTAGAAGTAGCAGGCGCTCTGGTAATCCGCCGGCTGCTCGGCGCACGGGTACTGGGGCTCGCCGGCCAGCTTGTCGTCCGGGAGCTTGGCCAGGGCAGTGGGGTCGCTCTCGTCCGGCTCGAACAGCTGCATGAAGATGCCCTCGGAGCAGGCCGTCACCTGGTAGTCCTTGGGGAAGCGGTCACACATCCTCTCGGCGGCCGGGACGTCCAGGTGCGACACGAACATCGTCCCGTGGCCTATGCCGTGGATGCAGGCCGGGGTCTGCGCGGGGCCGCACAGGGTGGTGACGGCAGTGGCCGGATTCGGCATCTCCTGCAGCTTCTCCTCCACGATCCCGTGCAAGTAGCCGGAGCCGCAGACGTCGTTGGGGAAGCTCATCGCCTTGGTGAAGTCCCCGTGGTACTTCACGAGCGCGGTGTGTCCCAGATCGTGGGCGATCGGGTGGCAGAAGCCGTCCACATAGGGGGATTTGACGGTGATCCGTTCCAGGTCGGCGAGTGCGACGCCGGGGTCCTTCACGGTGGCCTCGGCGACCAGGTAGTTGCGCAGGGTGCTCAGCGTCCAAACCGCCGGAACGGTGGGGGCAGCGGGAGACGGCGTGGTGGAGGGTTCGGTGGAGGGTACGGCGCCCGGCCTGGTCGGTGTCCCGGCCGGCACCAGGGCCGCCGCTGCCGACGGCGCCGGACCGCCGCCGCCCGACCAGGGAGTGGTGGCCACGGCCCAGACTCCCGCCACGCACAGGTAGAAAGCCAAGAGCAGAGCGAGCGGTCGGTACATCGGCAGGCCCCCCGGCACACGGTGTCCAGCTGTGGGAGGGGGAGGCACGGCCCCGCCCTCGATCCGGGCAGAGCCCGGACCCTCCATCATGCGTCGGCGCCGGCCGCACCGTCTTGGATAAATCGGAGGCCGGTGCGAGGCCGGTGCGAGGGCGGCCGGGAGGGGCGGCCGGGAGGCGGCCGCGGTGGAGAGGCGGGAGCCCTCGATCTCCACCCGTCTCTCCACCCTTGGGTCCAGGCGTCGAGAGCCGCCGCACAGCAGGCTTGAGGGCATGACAACGACCGAGTGGATCACCGACATCGCCCTCCTCCTGATCGTCTTCCGGCAGCTTCGGGAGGGCCGGCTCGACCTCAAGTCCTTCCTGATCCCGCTGGGGATCGTGACCTTCGTGGCCTACTCCTACCTGGACACCATCCCCACCGCCGGCAATGACCTGGTGCTGATCACGGTCCTGGTCGCCGTGGGCGCCGCGCTCGGCATCGCGGGCGGCGTCTACACCCGGGTCCGGACCGTCGGGGAGCACGTCCTGATCAAGGCCGGTGCGGTGGCGGCGGCCCTGTGGGTCGTGGGCATGGGAGCGCGGATGGGCTTCCAGCTGTGGGTCGAACACGGCGGCGCCGCCGATGTCGCCCGGTTCAGCGCCGCGCACCAGATCACCAGCGACAAGGCCTGGGTCGCGGCGTTCGTACTGATGGCCCTCACCGAAGTGGTCACACGGCTGGCGACGATCTTCATCAGGAGCCGCAGCCACATGGTGGCCCGCCCCGCGCCCGTGCTCGACCGTACGGTGTGACCGTGCAGTATGTTCGGCGCATGCCCCCGACGAAGACCCCTCCGCCTCCGGGAACGGCACCGTCCCCGGAGGCGCGGGCGCGTCCGGTTCCCGGGCAGGACCCCAGGGTCCAGTGGGCCCTGACCCTGGCGGTCGTCGCCGTCGGAGCCGTGACGATCCGGCCCATGGGCCTCAGCGGCCAGGGGCTGGCCGTCGCCGTTCTCTTCGTGATCAACGCGGCCGCCCTGCTGGCCCGGGGCCTGCCCGAGAACGCGGCGACCCGGCGGTTCGCCCCCGTGTGGCTGACCGGCGGTGTCGTCGCCGCAGCCGCGCTGATCGGCGTCAGCAGCAGCGGGACGGGGTACCTCTTCGCGTTCTTCCTGACCGGTCACATCGGGCACCGGCTGGAGACCAGGTGGGCCCTGACGCTCGCGGGATTCTGCAGCGCGCTCTGCGCCGGCGTCATCTACTTCGATCTCGGGCCGGGGCACCAGCAGTTGCCGTGGATCCTCGGCCTGGCCACCGGCGCTCCGGTCCTGATCGGCATCCTCAACCGCAGCCAGCGCCAGGCGGTGCGGGCCGCGATCGCGGCGTCCGAGTCCGCCGAACGCGCCGCCCGGGCCGAGGCGCGGACGGCCGTGCTGAGCGAACGCGGCCGGATCGCCAGGGACGTGCACGACGTACTGGCGCACTCGCTGGCCGGGATCAACATGCAGCTGGAACTGACCGACGCCTTGATCGACACCGGTGACCTGGAGAAGGTACGGGAAGCCAATGCCAAGGCCCACGCCCTGGTCAAAGAGAGCCTGAAGCAAGCGCAGTGGACCGTACACGCGCTGCGTGAGGACGCGTTGCCGCTCGTGGAGAGCTTGACGGCGATGGTCGCATCCGCGGGCCGCCACGCCGGGCTCACCGTGACCGGTACGACGCGCGAGCTCCCCGCCCGAGTGACCCAGAACCTCCTGCGGATCGCCCAGGAGGCGCTGACCAACGCGGCCCGGCACGCGCCGGGGGGCGCCGTCGGCGTGGACCTGGGGTTCGCTGCCGCATCGACGACACTGAGGATCCACAACGGCCCCGGCACGCGCCCGGGGAACGCGGGGCCCGGAAGCGGGATGGGCCTCATCGGCATGCGCGAACGCGTCGCCCTACTGAACGGAACCGTCACCGCCGGCCCGGTCACCGAAGGGCCGGACCGGGGCGGATGGCACGTGGAGGCAGTGATCCCGGGATGAGCGAACCGACCGAGGAGCGTCGCAGGTTGAGGGTGATCGTCGCCGACGACCAGGCCGCCGTCCGGGAGCCGCTCGCCGCGGTACTGGGCCTGGCCGAGGACATCGACGTCGTGGCGGCCGCCGCTGACGGGACGGAGGTGCTGGCGGCCGTGGCCGCCGGGCCGGTGGACGTCGTACTGATGGACCTGAGGATGCCCGTCATGGACGGGATCGAGACGACCCGCCGACTGTCCGAGCAGTACCCGCAGGTGGCGGTGGTCGTGCTCACCACCTTCGCCGACGACGACTCGATCCTGGGCGCGCTGGGCGCGGGGGCCCGCGGGTACCTGACGAAGAACGCGGGACGCAAGGACATCACCCGCGCCATCCGGGCCGCCGCCGCGGGTCAGTCCGTACTCGACCGCGAGGTACAGGACCGACTGCTCGCCACCGTCAGGAACACGGCCACGGGCACGAGCGCGACGGCCACGAATGGCACGAGTGGCCCCGTGCCCGGATCCGCCCTGCCCGAGGACCTCACGCGCCGCGAACGCGAGGTCCTCGCGCTGATCGGCCAGGGCCTGCCCAACCGGGCGATCGCCGAGAAGCTCTTCATCAGCGAGGCCACCGTGAAGACCCACATCAACAACCTGTTCGCCAAGGCCGCCATCCCGGACCGGGCGGCCGCCGTCCGGCGGGCCATCGAAGCGGGCCTGGTCTGATCCGGCGCCGGCGGCTCAGCCGGTTTCCAGGGCCTTCTTGAGGTTGCGCAGGGTCGTGGCGATATTGCGGCGCTGGAAGTCCGCGAAGACGCTTCCGCGCGTCGCGACCCGGTCGAAGGCGTTCGCCACGAAGTCCGGCCACGACCGGCGGTCGTCGGTCCACGTCTCGGTGACCAGGGTCCCCTCCGGTACGGCCTCGAAGCGGTACTCCCAGGTGGCGATGGGACCCGACAGCCGCGGCCGCCTGACACCGATGGCATGCACCCGGAACCGGAAGAGCCTGTCCTGCTCGAGCGCCGTCACGGTGCACCGGGTGGTCCAGCGGAAGGCGCCGCGTTTGTTGCGGCCGTCGAAGACCATCCCGACGCCGGGTTCGCGGCTGCCGCCGTGCACGTTGGCACCGAGGTTCTCCGGGCTCCACTCCCCCATCCGTGCGGGATCGGACACGCGCCGGTAGACCTCGGCGGGACGGGCACGGACGACGATGCTGTCGGACACCGTCAGCGTACGAGGCATGGTTCCCCCTTCACAGGACCGGATGCTACCGCTCCGGCTCACCTGAGACTACCCCGCGGTAACTTCGTGGTCGGTCCGCCCTGGGGAAGGTCAGTTCGCGAGGTCCCCCAGGAGGGCCCAGGTGCGCAGCCGGTCGGCATCGCCGGCGAGGTCGGTTCCCGAGAACACCACTTCCGTCGCCCCGGCGTCGCGGTAGCGCCGGACCTCGGCGGCCACCGTCTTCTCGTCACCGATGACGGCCACATCGGACGCCCGTCGGCCGCCGGAGAGTTCGACGATCCTGGCGTAGGAGGGGATCTGTTCGTAGAAGGCGAGCTGTTCGGTCGCCTTCTCGCGCACGGACTCCACGTCGTCGGTGACCACGCCGTGGACGAGGGCCACGATGCGGGGTGCGGGCCGTCCCGCGGCCTCGGCCGCCGCGGTGACGGCCGGGACGATGTGCTCGGCCAGGGCGCGCGGCCCGGCGAGGTAGGGCAGTACGCCGTCGGCCAGCTCGCCGGTGACGCGGAGGGCCTGGGGGCCCATCGCGGCAACGAGGAGCGGCACCGGGGGATCGGCTCCCGGTACGCGCCCCGGAATCGGCGTGGTGGCGGTGAGCAGTTCGCCGTGGAAGTCCGCGGTGCCGGTCTCGGTGAGTTGGCGCAGGGCCGTGAGGAATTCCCGCAGGCGGGCGACGGGACGTTCGAAGGGGAGGCCGAAGCCGGCTTCGGTCAGCAGCTTCGTACCGAGGGCGAGTCCCAGGTGGTAGCGGCCGTGCGTGGCCGCCTGGGCCGTCTGGGCCTGGCTGGAGACGATCAGCGGGTGGCGGCCGAAGACGGGAATGGCGGACGTGCCGACCTGCAGTCCCGGTACCTCCCGCCCGACGATGGCGGCGAGCTGCGGGGAGTCGGCCCCGAAGGTCTGCCCGAACCAGGCCGAGCGCAGGCCCGCCCGCGCGGCCTGTTCGGCGAGACGCACCGTGGCGTCGATCTGGTTCCCGGGGCCGGTCGCGTGAAGAGTTACTCCGACAGTCATGCAAGCGTCAACGGCCTTCGGGCGGCTGCCGATTCCGTTCCTGTGTGACGGTCTCTTGTCGGCTGTGTGTACACGCACCAGGTGGTTGCCCCCGAGGGCGATGGGTCGAGGGGCGGCGGCCTCACCGTCGGCGCGGAAGCGCGCGCAACGTCCCGGGGTTCTCGTAGCCGACGCGCTGCGGGGCCAAGCCCCCGCGGGCGGCTCCGGCCTCCGGTCGATCAGGGAGAGCGCCGCATGGCTGGTCGCGCGTGCGCGGCCCGGAGCCCGGCCGGGGATGGCCCGGCGCGTCCTGGACGGCGACGGACACGAGGCCCCGCTCACCGCGGACACCACGATCGTGCAGGTCGGCCCGACGCTGGTCCGGCACGGGCGGATCGCCGTGAACGCCCTCGCCGACGGGGTCCGGTGAGGGCCGCCCGCCGCAGGCCGGTGGACGTTCCCGCCTCCGGGAGGAGGTGGCCTTTCGTGCGCCGGGGTGCGCACCGTCGAGCGTCCCCTCGTGGGGCCGAGCCGCTCGGCGTCAGCCCGCGGCTGACCGGTGTGTCACCGCGACCCGCCCGCCTGCCCGGCCGGGGCCGGAGCTTGGGCGGCCGCCGCGGGGGCGTCGTAGGAGGAGGCGAAGGTGAAGGCGCGCGGGGACGGCCCGTGGGTCCGCAGGTCCGAGAGCCGCTCCAGGGCCTCCTCGACGGTCGGGATGTGTCCGGCGGGGATCCACCAGAGGACCAGGTGCGCCTCCACGTGCCGCTCGAACCATTCGCGGCGCCGGCGCATCGCTTCCAGGTGCCCGCTGCGGTAGGCGAAGTCCCACAGGGCTTCCTGGGACTCCCACACCGTCAGGTTGACGATGACGTCCTCCCCGGCGGGGCGCAGGGCGGTGGCGTCGGCGTCCCCCTCCCCCACCAGCCTCCACACGAAGCCGGGCGCACCGTCGGCAGCGGCGTTGACCGAGTCGAGCATCTCGACGAACGGCGCCAGGCGCGGGTCGTCGAGGGGGTGGAGGAGCGTGGAGACGTTGAGTTGGGCGAGACGGTGAGCCTGCGGGAGAGGGGACACGGCCGGGTGCTGGGATGCGGTCATGGCCTCATCCCAACACGTCCGGGTTTTCTATGTCAATGTTCATTGTTTTTAGAAACTTCCAGCACCACACAGCATTGCCCGGGGCGGGCGTCCATACGGGCGCGGACGGGACCGTCCGCGCCGAGCATCCCCTCCATCAAGGCGAGGTTCATGCCGCAGACCAGCGGCGGGAATCGTTCGGCGACGGCATGGAAGGGGCAGTTGCGCATGCGGATGATCCGGTCGGCCGGATCGCCGGCACCGGTGGCGCCGGTGGCGCCGCCCGGCCCCTGAGCAGCCTCCAGATGAGGTTCGTAGCCACGGGCGGTCAGCATCTCCACGGCCTCTTCGAGGCCCCCGCAGGGCGCCGCCGAGCCGCGCAGTTCCTCTCCCCGGCGGCGCGCGGCGGCGCAGAGGCCGGCGTCGAGACCCGCCTCCTCGGCGGCCTCGGCGAGCAGTTCGGCGGCGGTGCGGTAGTCCCGGGCGGGCAACGACACCCCCCACTCCGCCCGCGTCCGCGTGTACACCTTGGCCGGACGGCCGGCGCCCGGGCCCGAGCGACCCGTGAGGCGCCGGCTGCCGCTATCCAGGAGGCCGACCTCGGTCAGCTTGTCCAGATGGTGCGCGGCCAGCGTCCTCGTCACCCCGGCCGCCTCCGCGGCCTCGTTGCGGCCCACCTCGCGGTCCTGCGCCACCACGTACTCGTACAGGCGGCGCCGGACGGGGTCCTGCAACGCCGCGATCACATCGATGTCCTCCACCCCGCCATTCTAGAAACAACGCGGGTTGGAGATAGAAGTGCGGGCCGCCCATGGTCCCGGCGGCCCGGCGCCCCACCGGCGAAGTGCGGCTGCGGCGGGCCCTGACGGCGGTGTGGTCCGCGGCGGGCGTCCGGGGCTGTTACGGCGACATGCGGCGCGCGCCCGGGGAGCAGGATGCCGTGACGTGCACGGTCTCATCGCTGACGGAGTTCGGGCACGTACTGGGGCGGGTCCGGCTCCCGACCGGGCACATCGTGGCCTGCGGTCGCATGGCGGTCCGGGAGAAAGGCGACGGTCCCGTCGACTGGCTGGACTTCCACCTGCCCCGGACGTGAACCGCGTCAGGGCGTCCGCCGTTCCGCCAGGGCCTACGTCACCGACGACGAGCCGGGGCTCAGCGGCAGGGGCCGCGGCCGCAGTCCTCGACGGGCCCGCGTCGGGGAGGCTCTCCGGGTACTCGCGCAGCTCCCTGCGCTCGTCACCGAAAAGGCTGGTGTGGTACGTGATCGTCAGCCGGGTCCGGCCCGGGGTTCCCGAGGGGCCGCTGCTGACGCTCGTCGCTGCGCTCAGGCCGTCTCTCTCCCCCCGTGATGTCGTTCGCGCCCCGGCGAACTCGACGGAATAACCCGCCGGGCCCGCGTGGACGTTGCCGAACATCACGCACGCACCCGCCGTGATGAGGCCCGCGGCACCCACCGCGACGGCGGCACCGGTGACGGAAGGTCCGCTGTCGCCGGGCGAAGAGCGGCCAGACCGTGGCGAGGAACGGAGCGATGCGGATGGCAACACCGGAAAAGCCCCCGGGGCGGCCGGGCGGCCGCCCCAGGGGCTTTGCTTCGTGCGGGTGGGTCAGGCGGCGACCGTTGCCGTCGCGCGGGTGGTCGCGGTGCCGGTCAGGTGGCCGGTTCGGGTGGCCGTTACCTTCACGGTGATGCGCTTGCCGCGCTGTGCGCTGGTCAGGGTGAAGGTGGACTTGGTCGCGCCGGTGATGAGCTTGCCGTCCGCGTACCACTTGTAGGTGTACGAGGTCGGCGTCGGAGTCCAGGTCCCGCGGCTCAGGGTCAGGACGCGCCCGACCTTGGCCGTTCCCGTGAGGGTCGGGGCCGTCGTCGCCTTGGGTGCGACGCCCTTGACGAGCACGGCGGCGCTGGTGGCCTTCACCGTCGGGTGTCCGGCCTTGCGGGCCGTCACGACCACGGTGAGCTGCTTGCCCTGGAGGGTGGAGGGCAGGGTGTACGAGGCGGAGGTGGCCCCGGTGATCGTCTTCCCGTCCGCCTGCCACTGGTAGGTGTGGGAGTCGGCGACCGGCGACCAGGAACCGGTCGTGGCCGTGACCTTGCCGCCGACGACCGCGGTACCGCCGACGGTGGGTGCGGCGGTGGAACGGATCGGGGCGACGACGGTGACCGAGCCCATGCCGTACTGCATGCCGTGCGCGAACACGCTCACGGACAGCGGGCCGAGCGGGGCGTTCGTGAGGTCCAGGGAGACCGTCATGCGGCGCCGGTCGGGAGCTACGAAGGTCTTCGTCGAGCGGGCCTTGAAGCCGCCGTTGGTCAACTCGACCACGCCGTCCTCGCGCAGGGCGCTGCCCGTGACGGTCATGGTGATCTTGCCCCGGCCTACCGTGGACGGGCCCACCGTGCCGACGGTCCGCTCGTCGGGACCGCACAGGAGGGCGTCACACGTCGCCTCGGCCCGTACCGCGGTGGTGGCCTGTGCGGGCTTCTCCGGAAGGCCGATCACGAACACGCTCGGCCGGGAGGTCTTCGGGGAGGCGTTCGGCAGGGAACAGGTGTAGGTCTGACCCTCGCTGGAATACCACCCCGAACAGCCGTTCGCCAGACCGGCCTGGTCGTACAGCCAGGGTGTCGGCGACTGCTCGAAGGTCCCGGCGGGCGTGAACCGCAGGTCGAAGCGGTCGCCCGTCGCGGTCGGGAGCACGGCGCAGATCGCCGTCTTCCGCTCGCTGAGGGTGTCGGTCAACGGCCCGAACCCGTAGCTGACGTTCGGGACCTTGACGCACTCCGGGGCGGGCCCGGCCGCCGTGCCGATGCGCAGTGCGTCCAGCCGGTAGGCGGGTGCCGCGGTCTTGCCCTCCGGAACCTGGATGAGGACCTGGTAGCGGGTGGAGCCGGTGACGGCGCAACCCGCGGCGAAGTAGTCGCAGACCACGTCGCCGTTCGCCCGGTACGCCAGGAGCCGGGCGGAGCCCTGCGCGTCACGGGCGTTCAGGTGCAGGGTGTCCCCGGCGGCGGCCGTGGTCACCTGATGGCACAGGAAGGTGCCGGGCTTGGCCGGTACGCCGCCGGTGGACGGGCCGCCCACCGCTACGGCCGCGGTCGGGACGCAGCCGCGCGCGGTGGAGGTGACGTCGAGGCGGGTCAGGGCGAACTCGGCGGGCGCGTTCCGGCCCCGGACGAGGACGGTGTGCGCGGCGTTGCCCGTCAGGGCGCAGGTGGCGAAGGAGCCGTAGGCCGTACTGACGGAGCAGACCGGCTTGCCCTTCTCGTCCAGGACGTAGACCGTCGCGTGCGAGTCGCCCGAGATCCGCTGGATCTGGAAGATCTCGCGCGCGGAGTGGTCGCCGGCCGCGATGGACAGGCAGTCGGCGAAGACCTCCGTGCTGCTCTTCACGCTCATCCGGACCGGCTTGCCCGTGAAGTCGCCGGGCAGGAAGGTGCGGCAGGCGCTCGGCGCGTCCGTGCGGTGGACGACCAGCCGGTAGACGTCACCCTCGTCGGACGGGTCCGCCTTGGTGACCAGGGCGCGGTACGGGGCCGTGCCGCCCAGGACGCAGGTGCCGTCCGTCAGCTGGTCCGCGCAGAAGGCGGTCCCCTTGGCGTCTACGACGGTGATCGACGCGGCACCGTCGGACAGGACGGCGACGTGGGCGCCCTGGGGCACCGGCAGGTTCAGGCAGTGGACCTCGCCCGGGACGGCGAACGTGCCCTTGTGGTCGCGCGCGAGCGTGATCACGTTCTCGCAGCCCGCCGTGGCGGTGCGGGACAGGATGCGCACGGCCCTGTCCGTGAGCAGGGTGTACGGGGTGCCGGCGACGAGCGAGCAGTCCTGCCCGTTCGCGCAGACGGTGGATCCGTCCGCCGCGTACACCGCGATGCCGGAGACGCCGCCCTCGGCATCGACGCCGTGGGCGTCGTAACGGCCGGTCGCGGTCGGGGTGAACGTCCTGCACCCGGCCTGCGGAGCGGCCGGGGCGGGAGCGGAGCCGTAGGCCGTCATGGTGACGGGCACACAGCCCGCGGGGTTCGACAGGCGCCGGACCTTCAGGCCGTACGCGGCCGGGAAGCCGCCGGTGGGGTTGCGGACCTCGGCGAGGACGCGGTAGCCGCCCTCCCCTGCGGGCAGGACGCAGTCGGAACCGTCACAGAGGCGCTTGCCGGTGCCGTCGGTGATCCAGTGCCAGAAGTCTCCGTACTCGGTCAGCTGGAAGTCGGCGGTGATCCGGTCGCCGGGAGCGGCGGTGAACGCGTGGCAGACGATGCCCAGGCGGTCCACGGCGAGCCCCGTGGTCGGGGCGGAGTCGTAGCCGGTGCCTACGACGGCCGGGCACCCGGGGCCGGCCATCAGCGGGACGAGGGAGACCCGGTTCTGGATGGGCTCCCAGAAGCTGTTGTAGACCGAGAGCGTGTACGTTCCGGCCGCGAGCTCGCACCAGGAGCCGTCCCCGCACTCGGCCTGGCTCCCACCGGAGGTGAGCGAAGCGTAGGCGTACTGGTCCGAGACGAGGAGCCGGTGCAGGCCCGGCTTCTTCACGACGACCTCGAAGCAGGCTGTGCCCTGGGGCTCGATGGTGGCGCTGCCGACACCGCGCCGCCCGGATCACCGAGGGGCGCGAGCGCGAGCGGCGCGCAGGGTCCGGCGGCCGCGACTGCCGGGGCCGGCGCCTTCTCCGCCGCCTTGTCCGCGCGGGCGGGGCTCGCCGCGGGCCGGGCCGGTTCGGCCTTCGGCACGGGTGCGGGCACTGGCACGGGTGCGGGTGCGGGCACTGCCACGGGCGCAGGTGCGGGTGCCGTGATCGTGGGTGCGGTGACCGGCGGCGTCGCGGCGAGCGCGTTCCCGGCCGGTACGACGGGCACCAACAGGGCCGCCAGTAGAGCGGGGACCAGCATCCGTCTCGCGGATCTGGACCCGACGCGCGGACGCGCGGAGTTGAGCATTTCGTTCCCCCCGGAGCGATGTTTCCGATGTGGACGTCCACACGGGCGTCACACTTTACGGTCAGCTCGGGACGGGCCCCGCACGGCCACCCCCGCTCACCAGGCAGAACACCGCCTGCACGGAGCTGTCGGAACGTCAGGGTGGTCGGCGGCCGGCAACGTTCTCATCGCGCCAGGTGCCAATCTGGCCAAAAGACTTCCGGTGCGGTGCGACATGTGAAATTTTACATGTCACACATCAAACGCCCGTGTTTCCCACACGTGGCCACAACGGCCCCGGAGGCCCCCGCAGATGCATCCCTTCCGGATATCGAAGGCCAATACGCGCAGACTTCCCGCGCTGGGCGCAGCCGCCTTCCTTGCGCTCGGCCTGCTCGCGCCGCAGAGCCAGGCCGCCTCCGCCGGCGCCACGACCCCGGCCGCCGCGCACGCACGTAAAGCCACGGCCCAGGCACCCCGGTCGATCCCGGTCCCCAAGTCGCCCGACGCGATGAGCAACGGCGCCCGGTTCCGGATCTCCTCGCAGGACAGCACCGAGGAGTCCGCCGCCGCCGCCCCGACCGTGAAGCCCGTACAGCCGGCCAAGTCCGGCAAGGACCGCGCGCAGTCCTCGGCCGCCGCCGGCGACGAGTGCGGCGACCTCTCCGGCGTGATCAACGCGACCGGCGGCGCCCTGGTCCAGCAACTCAAGGCGCTCCCCCGGATCTCCTGTACGTACCCGCTGTTCAGCCTCACCGGAGAGAACGCCCGCAGAGCCTTCAACGAAGCCCAGATGGTGACCGTCGCCAACGCGCTGCGCGACGCCTCCGCCACCTACTCGGGCAGCAACAGCGCGGCCGTCGGGCAGCTGGTGCTGTTCCTGCGGGCCGGCTACTACGTGCAGGACAACAACGGGGACGTCGTCGGCCCCTACGGCACGGCGCTCGACGGTGCCGCGCGCGGCGCGCTGGACGCCTTCTTCGCCTCCCCGCGCAGCAAGGACGTCACGGACGCCAACGGTGAGATCTTCAACGAGGTCGTCACCCTGATCGACAGCACCCACGAGGCCGGCCGCTACGCCGGCGTCGTCAAGTGGATGCTCGGCAGCTACGACGGCACGTGGCCCGGCCAGATGAACCTGGCGATGCAGCACGTCGAGTGGGTCGTCGAGAACGGCTTCAAGGCGAAGAACGACGACCGCGGCTGGCGGGCCGCCCTCAAGGCCGACCCCGCCATCCTGAACACCTGGGCCGGATTCATCACGCGCAACAGCGCGCAGCTCAACCGCCTGGACGTGGTCAGCAACGTCGGCCGCTTCCTCGGATACGCCCTGGACGTCCCCGAGCTCAAGGAGCGGGTCCGTCCGCTGCTGAAGGACCTGATCAACCGCTACCCGAACGTCGGCCCCACCGCGCCGATCACCATGAACCTGGGCTGGTACACGCGCCAGTACGACAGGAACAACTGCGCGACCTACGCCATCTGCGACCTGGGCGCACGCGTGCTCCCGGCCATCCTGCCGATCCAGCACACGTGCACCCCGGGCCTGAAGATCCGCGCCCAGGACATGTCCCCCGGGCAGCTCGAGGGCACTTGCACCAGCCTGGTCAACCAGGACGCCTACTTCCACCGGGTCATCGGCGACAAGGGCGCGATCCCCGGCGACGTGAACACCAGCCTCGAGGTCGTCGTCTTCGACGACTACACCAACTACTCGCTGTACGCCTGGGCCATCTACGACATCGACGTCGACAACGGAGGGATGTACGAGGAGGGCAACCCGGCCGTCGCCGGCAACCAGGCCCGCTTCATCGCCCACGAGGCGCACTGGCTACGCCCGGAGTTCCAGATCTGGAACCTCAACCACGAGTACACCCACTACCTCGACGGCCGCTACAACATGGCCGGCGATTTCGAGGCCAGCCTGACCACGCCGACCATCTGGTGGGTCGAGGGCATCGCCGAGAACATCTCGTACGGCTACCGGGGCGAGCGCAACGCCGACGCGATCGCCGAGGCCGGCAAGCGGACCTACAAGCTCAGCGAGCTCTTCGACACCGTCTACGGCCAGGACGCGGACCCCGAGGTCAACTCGAACCGGGTCTACCGCTGGGGCTGGCTCGCGGTCCGCTACATGCTCCAGGCCCACCCCGCCGACGTGCAGACCGTGCTGGGCAAGTACCGCGCCGGTGACTGGAACGGTGCTCGCGCCGTCCTGAAGCAGACCATCGGCACCAGCTACGACGCCGGCTTCGCCACCTGGCTGACGACCGCCTGCGCGACCGGTGACTGCGGTCCCCTGCCGGAGGCGCCGTCCACCCCGCTGTGCACCATCAGCGACCCCCGCCAGTTCGACGGGAACTGCCGCCGGGACAACCTCGCCGCCAACACCGGGAACTACAGCTACCACTTCGTGTACCTGCCGGCCGGCGTCAAGCAGCTGACCATCACCAGCGCCGGCGGCTCCGGCAACGCCGACCTGTACTACGGCGGCGGCAGCTGGGCCACCACGAGCGGCTACCTGGCGAAGTCCACCAACGCCGGCAACGCCGAGACCCTGACGGTGGACAACCCGCCTTCCGGGTGGGTGTACTTCAGCCTCGCCGCCGCGCAGGACTTCAGCGGGGTGAGCGTCTCCACGCAGTCCAAGTAGGCCGGTTCACCACCGGATCCCGCACGTGACGGCCGTCCTTGCCCTCCGGATCGCGGACGGCGAGGACGGCCCGGCGGGTGCCTTACGGACGCCAGTCGGCCTCCAGGTCATGGGAGGCGGTCTTGGTCAGCCGGGTGAGTGCGGTGCCGTCCGAGTTCACCAGGTAGAGGTGTTCGGGATCCGCGTCGTCCCCTCCGCCCCTGGTGAAGACCAGCCGGCTGCCGTCCGGGGACCAGGACGGGTTCTTGTCGTTGAAACGGGCCGCGGTGATGCGGTGGACTCCGGTGCCGTCGGGGCGGACGAGGTAGAGGCGCGCGAAGCCGGAGGAGTCCCGA
Source organism: Streptomyces sp. NBC_01298 (assembly GCF_035978755.1). Lineage (NCBI taxonomy): Bacteria > Bacillati > Actinomycetota > Actinomycetes > Kitasatosporales > Streptomycetaceae > Streptomyces > Streptomyces sp. NBC_01298. The sequence goes on along the minus strand of NZ_CP108414.1, from coordinate 8,760,728 downwards.
CGGCTGAAGGCGATCCGGCCGGCCGCCGACCAGTCGGGCGTCCAGTCGTGGGAGCTCGCACCCGTGACCGCGGTCTCGGTCAGGGTGGACAGCCGGATCCGCATCACCCTGCTGTGGCCGCTCGCGTCCGCGCGGTTGAACGCCAGGTACTTCCCGTCCGGGGACCACGTCGGGTGGAGGTCGTCCGCCGCGGTGTGGGTGAGCCGGGTGGCGGACGTGCCCGCGACCGACGCCACGTAGATCTCGCGCTGGGAACCGACCGGCTTGGCGTACGCGATCCGCTTGCCGTCCGGGGACCACGCCGGATCGGAGGCGCCCTTGGTGCCGGGGACGGCCTTCAGGTCGCCGCCCGCGGCCGTCATCGTCCATATGCCGTCGATGGCTCCACCTGATCCGTAGCGGAGGAAGGCCACGCGCTTGCCGTCCGGGGACCAACTCGGCATCACGTCGCTGACGGTCGGGGTGTGGGTGAGCTTGACGGAGGTGCCGCCGCCCGGGGAGATCGCGTACAGGTCTTCCGTGGGCGCCGTCGCCGTGTAGCGGGCGAAGACGATCGAGCGGTCGCCCGCCGCACCCGCGTCCGCGGCCGCCCCGAGGGTCAGCGGTACCGTCATGACGGCCACCGCGGCGGTCACCGCGGCCCAGCGGCGCCGTGCCGCGCCGGGTACGCCGGCCCTCCGCGCTGTTCCGGCGGTTCTGCCGTCGCCCGTGTGGCGTTGCCGGCGTATCGAGGTGTCCACTTCGCTCCCTCTCCGAGGCCCTGCTGCGACTGCGGGCCGCTCCAGCCCGTAAACATCCCACCGCCGGGGCCAGGGGGGAAGCGACCGGGCACCCGGCGGCAGGACGGCGACGACCGGGCTCCGGTCCGGCCGAAGCCCCGGGCCCGCGGCCCGGGGCTTCGGCGTCGTGCGCGCGGGAGGTCTCAGCAGGTGAGGGTGATCTCGTGGACCACGGGACTGGCCGCGCGGGGGTACGAGGCCACGCCGAAGGTGCCACGGACGGTCGAGCCGCACGGAGCGCTGCCGGCGGGAGCCCGTACCTCGACGGTGGCGGCGGTGAAGAGGACCGGCTTGACCTGGGTCTGCGGTGCGGCGGACCCGACGACCTCCACGGTCAGGGTGGTGAGCAGCTCCTTGGTCACGGGCAGCGGGCTGCCCGGGGAGGGCGGGCCGGCCAGTCCCACCTTCCCGTAGAACGTGACGGACGTACCGGTGATCTCCGCGCACACCCGTGTGGCCAGACCCGCCTGGAGGCCGGAGCTCCCGCAGGAGGTGACCGTCTCGATCGTGTCGGCCGACGGGGCTGCGACGGCCGGGGTGATCGTGCAGACGAGCAGACCCAGGGCACTGGCTGCGAGCAGGGCTAAGCGGTTCATCGTGGTTCGTTCTCCTCGTGATGGAGCACCGTCCGGGGATTCCCGGTCAGGTCTTATGGTATGTGATATTTCACATGTTATTGGAACGGGAGATGTTCGCCGTGTGAACTCCCCCGGGCGAAAACACGTTGTCGGACGGGGGCGGCCGCTGTTACGGTCCCGGAGGCCGTGTGAAAGATCGAGGAGGTGGTACCCGTGAACGCAGTATCGACATGGGTGCTCCCCTCCGGGGTCACGGTCGGACGGTAGACAGGTCGTCCGGGAGCGCCGTTCCAGTGCACTCCCGAAAGGCACGACCATGCATTTCACTTCCACGCAGCGCCTCGACGACGGCGTCCTCGAACGCGAGTTCACCCTCGGGGAGATCCCCGGCATCCTGTGGACACCCGCGTCGGCGGCCGCGTCCCCCTCCACCCCGGCGCCGCTGATCCTGCTCGGCCACCCTCCCCTGGGGCTGCGCAGGATGTACCCCCGGCTGGTGGACCGGGCCCGGCGTTCCGCGGCGGACGGCTTCGCCACCGCCACCATCGAGCTTCCCGGAAGCGGCGACCGGCCCCGCCGGCCCGCCATCGAGCGGGCCCGCGCCGACCTGCGCCGGGCGATGGAAGCCGGCGAGCCGGTCGGCGACGAGATCGTCGACGCCCTCGTCCTCCCCCTGGTCGACGAGGCGGTCCCGGAATGGCGGGCCGCCCTGGACGCCCTCCTGTCGCTGCCCGAGATCGGCGGCCCCGTCGGGTACTCGGGAGGAGTGATCTCCATCGGCATCCGGTTGGCGGTGGTCGAGCCGCGCATCGTGGCCGCCGGTCTCTTCGCCGGAAGCCTCGTGCCTCGCGCCATGTTCGAGGAGGCCCGGCAGGTCACCGTTCCGCTGCACGTCCTGCTGCAGTGGGACGACGAGGGGAACGACCGGCAGGCGGCCCTGGACCTGTTCGACGCCTTCGGCTCCGAGGAGAAGTCCTTGCACGCCAACATGGGTGGACACACCGGCGTCCCGCAGTTCGCGGGGGACGCCGTGGCCCGGTTCTTCACCCGGCACCTGAAGTGAGGCCGAGCCGTCCGAGCGACGGCGAACGGTAGCCGCCGGCCCTCCGCGGCTCCCTCCACAGCGACCATGCCCCTGCCGAACTCCCGGCAGGGGCATGGTCGCGGTACCCGAACCGCGCGCGTGGTGCGGTCACGCCGGTCCTACACGGCGGCGCCGTCCGGCTCCGTGGTCATACGGGCCACGTGGAGCGCCAGGTAGGAGACCTCGTCCTCGCTCAGGTGCTGCCCCAGACGCAGCTCGACGATCGTCGCCAGCTGCTGCGCGGTGCGCGTCGCCTCCGGGTAGTGCCGGCGGATGCCGTCGCCGATCGTGGACTCGTGGCCCTTCAGCTGCCGGTGCTGCTGGATGCGTACGAAGAGGTAGCGCACGTGGGTGATGAACCGTGCCGCGCTCATGGACTCCTGGGAGACGGACAGCCCGTACCGCTCCCTCACGACGGCCAGCATCTGCTGGATGACCCCGGTCATCGTGTACGTGAAGGACAGGTCGCCCGTGGCGAAACCGGCGTTGACCAGGTGCAACGCGAGTGCGATGGCCTCCGAGTCCTCCAGCCGCGGGTCGACGCGCTCGTTGATGGCATCGAGCAGGCGCTGCGCCTGGGCGTACTCGGCGGCGTACAGGGCCTGGACCTCCGCGCGCAGCGGGTACTCGATGACGATGCCCCGGGCGGCCCGGTCGAGAGCGCCGACGACGTGGTCGGCCACGGCGATGGCGAGGGTCGGCCGGGTGGACTCGCGCCCCTCGATGCCGGCTTCGTCGAGGGCGATCACGACGGCCCGCAGGATCTCCTCGTCGATGAGGGCGAGGACCTCGCTCAGGTGGTCGGGGTCACGGCCGTCCGCCGGGACGAAGACGCGCACGATCAGCGCGGGATCGACGGGCTTGCCCTGACGGGAGCTGAACCCGATGCCGCGCCCGGTGAGGATGACCTCCTGGCCCTTGTCGTCGCGTGCGAGGACCACGTTGTTATTGAGGACACGCAGCGCCTTCAACGCCTGCTCTCCTTCTCGTTCGCGGTCCGGTACTACCCAATGATCCCGCATTGTTCCCCACCCCTGCGCCACCTGCCCTCTTCCCCGAACCGGTACGCCGCGGGCACGTGCCCCACGAGGAGTCACGTGCCCGCGGCGGACCGGTGGTCGGCCCTCAGCGCCTTACGGTCACCACGGGCGCGCCGGCGGCGACGGTCTGCCCGGTGTGCGGCTCGACCGAGGTGAGGTCGGCGGTGTTCGTGACGGTCATGAGGGTGACCGTCGGGTGCTCCGCCGCGCGCACGGCGTCGAGGTCGACCTCGACGAGGAGGTCGCCGACGGAGACCTGCCGTCCGGCCTCGGTACGGACGTCGAAGCCCTCCCCCTTCATCTGCACCGTGTCGATGCCGATGTGGACGAGCACCTCGATGCCGTCGGCGGTACGGATGCCGAAGGCGTGGCCGGTGGCGGCGACGATGATCAGCTCTCCGTCGACCGGGGCGACGACGCGGCCGTCCGCCGGCTCGATGCCCACGCCCTCGCCGAGCGCGCGGGAGGCGAAGACGGGGTCGCCGACTTCGTCGAGGCCGACGACCCGGCCCGCGACCGGTGCGGCGAGCTCGGTTCCCTTACCGGGGGTGGGAGTGGGCGCGGGGGTGGGGGTGGGGGCGGGAGCGCCGGTCGTGGACTCAGGGCCGGCGGTGGTGCCGGTCGAAGCCCCCGCGGTGGCCGTCGCCGCGCCGACGGTGACGAGCTCTCGGTCATCGGCCGCGCCGGCCTCCGCCCGGGAGGCGGCCTCGGCGGCGTCGCGCTCGGCGTTGGCCTGGACGCGCTCCTCCGGGGTGCGGAAGTCGGAGAAGTACACGAGCGCCATGGAGACGAAGAAGGCGGCGGTGATCGCGATGCCGTAGGTGGCCATCGGGGAGAAGACCGGGATGGTCAGCAGGGAGGTGAAGGCGAAGGCCTTGGTGTCCACGCCGCCCAGGACGCCCACGAGCACGCCGCCCACGAGGCAGCCCACGAGCATGCGCGGGTAGATCCGCTTGAAGCGCAGGTGGATGCCGTACAGGGAGGGCTCGGAGATGCCGCCGAGCAGACCCGCGGCCAGGGCTCCGGTGGCGGTCTGGCGCATCTCCTTCTCGCGGTGGCGGAGCGAGAGGAGCAGCACACCGGCGGTCGCGCCGAAGCAGGCGAAGTTCCAGGCGCCCATGGGGCCCTGGATGAAGTCGTAGCCCAGGGTGTTGATGTTCACGAGCATGAGGGCGTTCAGCGGCCAGTGCAGGCCCAGCGGCACCAGGAACGGGTAGAGCAGCGGGATGAGGATCGCGAAGACGATCGGGGCGTTGCCGTTCAGCCAGGACAGGCCCTCACCGAGACCGTTGCCGGCCCAGACGCCCATCGGGCCGATGAGGAAGGCCGTGATCGGGATCATGATCAGCATGCTGAAGAACGGCACGAAGACCAGGTGCACGGTCTCCGGGAAGATCCGCTGCAGTCCCTTGTAGACCAGGGCGAGCACGGCGACCATCAGCAGCGGCACGAAGACCTGGCCGCCGTAGTCGTTCAGCTGCATCGGCAGGCCGAAGACGTGCGCCACGCACTCCTGGGTGCCGAGGGTCCCGTTGGTGCTGCACGTGATGCCGGGGATGCCGGACTTCGGGTTGAGCATGCCCGTGAAGTTCGGGGTCATCACCGCGGCCATCACGGCGGCGCCGACCCAGGGATCGATCTTCAGCTTCTTGGCCGAGTTGTACGCGACCATGATCGGCAGGAAGTACAGGACCGAGCGCCACATGGCGTCGACGAACACCCAGGTGGCGGACTTGTCCGCGGCACGGAAGTCGACGAAGCCCAGGGCGTCGAGGACCGAGGCGATCGCGATGATGAGCGAGGAGCCCAGCAGGACGCCCATGAGCGGGCGGAACGAGTCGGAGAGGTACTCGAAGAAGTTGTCCACCCAGGCGTAGCGTCCGCGGCTCTTGGCCCGCATCGCGGCCTTGACGTCGGCGTCGGACTTCGCGCCCGGCGCGGCGCCGCCCGCCATGGACGGCAGGTTCATGATCTCGGAGTAGACGCGTGCGACGGCTCCGCCGATCACGATCTGCAGGCGGTCACCGGACTGGGGCACGGTGGCCATGACGCCGGCGAGGGCGTCGAGCCCGGCGGTGTCGGCCTTCGCCCCGTCGTGGAGCTGGAAGCGGAGCCTCGTCGCGCAGTGCGTGAGGCTCTCGATGTTCTCGGCTCCGCCGACGCCGCGGAGGATCTGCTCCGCCAGCGTGCCGGGTCCGGCTACGGGTGTGTTCATGATGCTTCCTTGCATCCTGGGGCTCTTGCCAGCCTGCTTCGGTTCGCGATCTCTCACGCCCGGATCCGGGCAACAAAAAAGGCCCGGGCCGCGCACGTGGCGCCACCCAGGCCTTGCCTCCCCTCAAGCGGTACGCCGCCTTGGCGTCGCGTGGCGACGAAGGTGGCGTCCTCGGGGAGTAACAATCCTGCGATCGAGATCGATCAGACAAAACCTTAACACCGGGAAGTGGCTGATCAGCACGGTGCGGGGCATGACGTGCGTTACGTCGCCTCCGGGCGGCGGGCCAGCACGTGGGCGTCGAGGAATCCGCGCTCGGAGGCCGGGTCGTGGACCAGCCGGGCGAACGGGACGAGGCCCGCCGCTGCCAGTGATTCGGCGAACCGGTCCACCGGCCAGCTGTAGGCGGGCGTCACCTTGTGGTCGAAGCGGACCGGCTCCGGTCCGTCGGTCCCGAAGAACGAGGCAAGGAGCAGGCCCCCGGGCACCAGGACGCGCGCCTGCTCGGCGAGCAGCGCGGGCAGCTCCCCGGGCGGGGTGTGGATCATCGAGTAGTGGGCCAGTACGCCGCCGAGCGCGGCGTCCTCGACGGGCAGGGCCTCCATGCGCGCCTCGTCGAACCGCAGCGTCGGGTGGGCCCGCCGGGCGTGGTCGACCATGGCCGCGGAGAGGTCGAGCCCGAAGGCGTCGAGCCCCAGGCCGTGCAGCATGGCCGTCAGGTGCCCGGGACCGCACCCGACGTCCGCCACTCGCGGGTTGCCCGTCGCGCGCGCCAGTTCGGCGAAGGTGTTGATCATGGCTCGCGAGAAGGGCTGCGTCTCCAGCCGGTCGGCGAACAGCGAGGCGTACAGCTCGACGACCCCGTCGTAGGCCGCCCCGGTCTCGGCTTGATGATCCGTCATGGGGAGGAAGCTAACATCCGCTTCCGCGCGGCTGGTCGGCGCGCCTACGCCGAGGGCGCCGGCTCGCACGAGCCCGGAAGACCGTACCCCGGGGTGACGGCCGGGGAGGCCGCGCGGTGTTCGGTCGGGGTGATTCCGTAGGCTTCGCGAAATGCCCGGCTGAACGCGGCGGCGCTGGAGAATCCCCAGCGGGCCGCGATCGCCTGTACGGGCCGAGATCGCGTCTCCCCCCGGGCGAGGTCGGCGTGGGCGCGTGCCAGCCGGCTTTCGCGGATCCGTGCCGCGACGCTCCGCGGCTGGTCGGCGAAGAGGGCGTAAAGGCCTCGCAGGGACATGTTGTGCCGGTCGGCGATCACCTGAGGGGTCAGGTCCGGGTCGCCGAGGTTGTTGTCGATGAAGCGGTGGATCCGCTGCAGGGTCTCCTGTGCGCGCGCCTCGGCAGGCGCCTCGCCCAGGTCGCCGAGGTGCCGCGCGAGGCAGGCGGTGGCCAGGTCGAGGGCGATGGCCCCCATCCCGCGCAGTTCCTCCGGGCGGCAGCGCGGGCCGTGCGTGAGCAGGGTCCTCAGGAAGTCGGCCAGGACCGCCCCCGACCCCCTGTCGGCGGCCAGGCTCCGCGCGAGGAGGCGGTCCACCCGGTCCGGGCGCAGCCCTACCGCGGGGCGGGGCATCTGGAGGACGATCGCCTCGCCCTGCCCGCCCGCGCTGGCCCCTTCGCTCGGCCGTGAGGAGTCCGTGAGCACGAGTGCCCCCGCGACCACCGACTCACTGCCCCGCTGGGAGATCCGGAAGGCGCCTTGACTGATGAGGGCCAGCTGCAGGTGCTCGGGATCGCCGCGCCGGACGTGGGCCGGGGTGCGGCGCGAGAGGACCGGCGAGCACGCCATGGAGGACAACCGCACCACGCCGAGATCCAGGTCCGTGATCTTGGCGCGGAAGTCGGTCGTGTGCCGGGTACTGAGCATGACCGGCATCACATCGCTGGACACCGTCTCGCAGAACCAGTCGAATTTGTCCTCGCGCGCCACGTCGGCTCCCGGCGTCACCGACGAGCCCATGCCATCACCCACACCCTTTGACCTGGCCGTGAACCAGTTCCCTACCGGTCGACCCACAGCCGTGCTTCCCCCCGTCACATGATCAAGTATCAGCCACAGGGCTCCGGCGAGGACACCTGTCCCCTTGGCCGGCCCCTTTCTCACGGCCCCCTCTACCGCCTGGTTGCCTCGCCAGGTATCTTGCATCGCATGGAACCAGGTGATTCGACCAAGCAGGCCCGGGCTGCCGCCCAGCTGCGCAAGGGTGTCCTGGAGTACTGCGTGCTCGCACTGATGCGGGACCGCCCCCGGTACGGCGTGGAGCTCCTGCACGCCCTGGAGGACTCCGGCACCCTGGCCACCAGCCAGGGCACGGTCTACCCGCTGCTCTCCCGGCTGCGCCGCGACGACCTGGTCACCACGACCTGGCAGGAGTCCGCCACCGGACCGCCCCGCCGCTACTACGCGCTCACCGACAGCGGCCGGGCCGCGCTCGACGAGTTCGCCCGGGTCTGGCCCGGCTTCCGCAACGCCGTCGACGGCTTCCTCGCCACCCCGCACCACTCCACCGGAGACCCCGCATGAAGACCTCGGCCGACCCCGTACGCGACTACCTCTCCGCCGTCGAACGCGAGAGCTCCGCACTGCCCTCCGAACGGCGCCGGGAACTCCTCGCCGACCTTGCCGAACACATCGAGGTGACGCGCGCCGAGCGTCCCGGCGTCACGATCGGCGAGGTCCTGGCGGAGCTGGGAGACCCCCGTACGATCGCGGCGACGGCACTGGCCGAGGCGGGCAGCGAGGGCGCGGGTGTCCCGGCAGCCGGCGGGACCGACACCGCGGGCGCACTGGTCCGGCGCGGGAAGGTCCACCCCCTGGTCCCGCTCCTGATGCTCACCCTCCCCTTCCTGTTCGCCGCGCTCTTCCCCTCCGTGCCCGGCTCGAATTTCTGCAGCACCCTGTTCCGCGTCGTCGGCGCGGTGCTCCTCTGCACCTCGGTGCGCTGGACCCGGGTCCAGAAGACGACCGGTGTCCTGCTCACCGCCGTCGTGCCGACCGTCGCCACCGGCGTCTGGAAGTGGGCCCTCGCCGCCCCGGTGGGCGATACCCCGGCCCACCTGGCCAACGCGGCGACGCTCGCCCTGCTGGCCGGCACGACGGCATGGCTCTGGCGGGTCCGCCGCGCCTGAAGCGCACGGGTGTTCAGGCGCGTTGGACGTGCACGCTGGTCGACTTCACCCGGGCGGTGACCGTCACACCCGGCTGCAGGCCGAGTTCCTCGACGGCTTCCCGGGTCAGCAGCGACACCACCCGGTGCGGGCCCGCCTGGACCTCCACCTGCGCCGACACCTCGCCCAGTTTGATCGCGGTGACGATCCCCGGGAACGCGTTGCGCGCCGAGGTGTGAGGGGTGTCCTCGGCGTCGGCGCCCTCTTGGGCGACCTCCACGCAGAACGCGGCGAGGTCGGGCCCCTCCACGATGCGCCGGGTTCCCTGCCGATGGGTCGGGAAGCGGCCCGCGTCCGCCCACCGCCGCACCGTGTCGACGCTCACGCCCAGTAGCTCGGCGGCCTGTCCCATCGTGTACGACTCCATGACCACCACCCTAGGGGCAGGAGGTCACAGGCCTGTTGATCATCCTCGGTTCCGGGCTCCGACGGGCTCGATCGGCCGGGGGCGCAGTGCCCGATCCGGGGCAAACCGATCATCGGTTTGCCCTCCTCGTGCAAGTGGGTAGATCATGCCTCGTGATCGGCAGTCGTGTGTCCGAAGTACCGCTTCACCAAGCGTCGGAGGACCAGGGCAAGCAACCCACACCCAAGGGTCCTCAGAAGCGAGGACCCTCGTCCCCGACAGGGAGCAAAAAGATGGCCACCGGAACTGTGAAGTGGTTCAACTCGGAAAAGGGCTTCGGCTTCATCGAGCAGGACGGCGGCGGCCCCGACGTCTTCGCCCACTACTCCAACATCAACGCCCAGGGCTTCCGTGAGCTCCAGGAGGGCCAGAAGGTCGAGTTCCAGGTCACCCAGGGCCAGAAGGGCCCGCAGGCCGAGGACATTCGTCCCCTCTGATCCGCACCGCAGCAGCCCGACGCCCCGCACCGTCTCGGTGCGGGGCGTCGCCGCGTCCGCCGCGATGTCCGCCGCCGCTTCCCGTGGCGCTGCCCGACCTCGCCGTCGAACCGGACCGAGCCCCGCCGTACGCTGTGCGGGTGATCTTGCGCAGCCTCCACGACCGATCAGACCTGGCCGCCCGCTTCGAACGGGACCCGGCCATGAACCTGATGGAACTCGGCGACCTCGACGACCTGCCGTGGCCCCACACCAGCTGGTACACCGTGTCCGAGGACGGACCGGTGGCGCTGCTCTACGCTGTCGGTGACGTACCGACGCTGCTGGGCTTCACCCGCCCCGGGCAAGCGGCCGCCCTGGAGGAGCTGGCCGAGGCACTGCTGCCCGTACTCCCCCGGCGTTTCCTCGGACATCTGACCGGAACCGCCGCGAAGGTCCTGGAATCCGGCTACGCGGCGCAGTCACACACCACTTTGCTGCGCATGGCGCTGACCGAGCCCGACCTGGCCGACCGGTATGCCTCCGGACCGTGGCGGCCCGCCCCGCTGAGCCGCGATGACCTCCCCGAGCTGCTCGAACTGTTCGAGCAGGCGTATCCGGGCAACTGGTTCGACGACCGCATGCTCGACACCGGCCAGTACGTCGGTGCCCGGCAGGCCGGGCAGTTGGTCGCCGTGGCCGGAGTGCACGTGCACTCCGCGGCGTACCGGGTCGCCGCGATCGGGAACGTCACCACCCATCCGCGGGTCCGCGGGCAGGGCGCCGCCGGCGCCTGCGTCGCCGAGCTGTGCCGACGGCTGGCAGAGACCGCGGACCACATCGGACTGAACGTCCGTGCGGACAACGCCACCGCCGTCCGCCTCTACCACCGGCTCGGCTTCAGCGAGGTAACCGAGTTCACGGAAGCGCTCTTCACCGCGCGCCCGTAGGGAACCCGCCGGCCGGGCGCTCACGGCGACGACCTCCGCCGCCGCGAGGCCCACGGCCAGCGGATGCCGTACCGCCGGGCAGATCCTCTGTCGGCGGGCGCGGGCGGCGCCTCCGGAAGACGTGCGATGAGCGCCGCCTTGAGGCGCTCCTCGAAGCCACTGGGCCTCTCGTTCATCGGGCTACCTCCAACTGGCCTTCGGTGTCGTGGGCTGAGCACCCGGTCCCTCCCCTGTGCGGGAACCCGGACGGCCCCCTCGTCCAGTACTTGGGCGAAAGGGCCCCAAGCGTTTCATCGGGAGGCGACCAGCCCGTCCGCCGACGGACGGACGCTACCGCCCCGACTCGTGTCGGGGCGGCAGCGTCCGTTCCTGCCCGCCGCTCAGGAAGCGGGAGTGAACTTCGTCGCGGCGGGTGCCGCGGCGGCCTCCTTGACCACCTTCATGCCGCCCGGGACCGTCGCGTCGGGCTTCAGGATCACGCTCTGCCGGGTGGAGGGGGCCTTCGGGTCCGAGAAGTCGTGCGTGATGCCGAAACCGTTGTCATAGGACTTCAGGCTCAGCAGGGCCGCCCGGATCCCCTCGCGGGTCAGGTCCTTGTCGGCGCAGGCCTTCTTCAGCACCTCCCCGAACAGGGCTCCGGCGCTGTACCCGGCCACCACGCCGTTGTCCAGGCCGGCGTCCGGGTACTCGGCCTTGTACGCGGCGGCCAGGGCGGCCGGTCCGGCCTCGGTCGAGCCGATCGGCAGGGCCGAGGAGGCCACGTAGTAGTCCTTCTGCAGGGCCGCGCCCGCCGGGGTGGCCAGGAGCTGCGGCGCGAAGGCCGAGTTGTTGCCGACGAACGGGACGTTCCAGCCGCCCGCCGCGGCGACTCCGACGAGCGAGGCCGCCTGGCGGGGGCCGGCGCTGATGACCACGGCCTTGACCCCGGCCTGCTTGAGCGCGGCCACCTGGGCGGTCATGTCGTTGTCGGTGGGCTTGATCTTCTGCTCGACGACGGTCAGCCCGGACTCCGCGGCGATGGCCTTGGAGCCGGTCAGGGCGTTCTCGCCGTAGTCGCCCTCGAAGTAGACGTGCCCGATCTTGTCGCCCGAGGCGATCCGCTTCTGGTCGAGGAGGAAGCCGACGGCGTTGATCGTCTCGACGTCGTACGTCGCTCCCACCGTGCGGATGTACGGGCTGCCGAGCAGGGAGGCGGACCAGGCCTGCGGGATGACCAGCCCCTTGTCCTTGCCGTCGATCCGCGTCTTGACGGCGGAGACGAACGGGGATCCGATGAACTGGGCGAAGCCCAGCACCGAGGGCTCCAGCTCGGTGTAGGCGGCGAGGGCCTTCTGCGGGTCGTAGCCGTGGTCGCGGACCGTCAGCTCGATGGTGCGGCCGCAGATGCCGCCCGCCGCGTTGGTCTGCTTGACCCACAGCTGCTGGGCCTGGGTGACGCTCTTGCCGAGGGAGGCGTAGACGCCGGTCATGTCGGTGAGCGCGCCGAGCTTGATGGTCTTGTCGCTCACCCCGGCCCCGGCCTTGACCCCGCCCGAGGCGGCGGGCTTGTCCCCGTCGGCGGGCTTTGCCTTGCCACTGCACCCGGCGGCGCCGGTCAGGACGAGTGCGGCCGCCAGGACCGCGGCAGCGTGCCTTCTTCTGTTCACGTTCGCTCCTTCGAGGGTGTGGTGCGGGTGCGGACGATCCGGGTGATGCCGGTGAGTCCACCGGGCAGGAACAGGACGGCCACGACGACGGCCGCTCCGTACAGATAGCGGGAGGCCTCGCCCGGCGAGACACCGCCCGTTCCGGGCGCGGACACCAGCGGGAGGGCTTCGCTGTAGCGGGTGAGGAGTGGGGGCAGCAGGGAGACGAAGACCGCGCCCACGACGGCGCCCGCGACGGTGCCCAGGCCACCGATCACGATCATGGCCAGGTACTCCAGGGACAGCACCATGCCGAAGTAGTCGGGCACCGTGCGCTGGAAGACGAGGGCGAGCAGGACGCCGGCCAGCCCCGCGTACATGGACGACAGGACGAAGACGGCGGCCCGGTACCGGGCGACCGGCACGCCCATCACCCCGGCGGCGATGCTGTGGTCGCGCAGGGCGTTCATGGCCCGGCCGGGCCGGCCCCGCAGGACGCCGCGTGCGAACAGGGCGCCGCCGAGGAGGGCCGCGAGGGCGACGTACCAGAGCTTCTCGGCGGACTGGAAGGGGACGGCGGCGATGACGGTCTCGGTGTCGTCGAAGGTGAAGCCGAAGAGGGACAGCGGCTCCACCTCCCGGCCGTTGAACCCGCCGGTGACGCTGGTGGCGTTGAACAGCACGTGCTGGCCGATGAAGATCAGCGCGAGTGTGGCGATGCCCAGGTACGCGCCGCGAAGGCGGCCGGCGATGGGGCTGAAGAGGCCGCCCGCCGCCCCGGCGAGGGCGACGGCCAGGACCGCGGCGAGCCAGCTGGGCAGGCCGAGTCCGACCAGGGTGTGGCCGCCCGCCGTGCTGCCGTCCCCGGCGAGCGCGCAGTACCCGTAGGCCCCGACGGCGAGGAAGAAGGCGTGGCCCATCGAGAGCTGGCCGGTGGCTCCGGTGAGCAGGTTGAGCCCTATGGCCCCGATGGCGGCGGCGATGGCGAACAGCCCGGCCTGCAGCCAGAACCGGTCGAGGTAGAACGGCAGCGCGAGCAGCACCAGGCCGGCGGCCGCCACCGTCGCGTTCCGGGAGGTGAGCAGCCGGAGCCGGGTGGCCGCCGCCGGGGCGACGGCCTCGGGGTGCAGCACGGGGCTGCGGGTGTCAGACACGGGCGAGCTCCTTCGTGCCGAGGAGTCCGGCGGGGCGGATCAGCAGGACCGCGACCATCACCAGGTACGGAGCCAGGTCGCCGATGCCCCGGCCGAGGAAGGTCAACTGACCCTGGTAGCCGGTGGCCAGCGCCTCGGTGACGCCCACGATCAGCCCGCCGGCCAGTGCGCCGGAGGTGGAGTCGAGGCCGCCGAGGATCGCGGCCGGGAAGGCCTTGAGGGCGGCGAGGGACGTGGCCCGCTCCAGGCCGGGCGTGGGGAAGACGGTCAGGAAGAGCGCGGCGACGGCGGCCAGCGCCCCGGCCACGGCCCACGCCGCGAGCGAGACCCGGCCCAGCCGTACGCCCATCAGCGCGGCCGTCTCGGGCTGTTCTGCGGCGGCGCGCATGGCCACGCCCCAGGAGGTGTGCCGGAACACCAGCAGGAACACGGTGATCAGCAGCCCGGCGGCGAGGATGGCGGCGATCCGGGTCTGGGGCACCGTGACCGCGCCGAGGTGGACCACGCGGTCGCCCCACGGGTCGCCGAGGGAGAGCACGTCGGTGCCGAGGCGCCGGGTGAGGTCGGTGATGAGGAGGATGTCGACGCCGATGGTGACGATGGCCAGCACGCTCTGGTCCTGGCCCCGGTAGCGGCGCATCACCAGGAACTCGATCGCCGCGCCCACGGCGGCCGCCGAGAGCGCGCCGGCCAGGAGCGCGCCCCAGAATCCGAGTTCCTCGTGCAGGGTCGCGGTGACGTAGCCGCCGGCCAGCAGCAGGGACGCGTGGGCGAAGTTGACCACTTCGGTGGCCTTGAAGATGACCACGAAGCCGAGGGCGATCAGGGCGTAGACGGAGCCCATGGACAGCCCGCCGAGGAGCAGTTCGAGGAAGGTGGTCATGCGGCCGGTTCCTCCTCTCCGAGGTACGCGCGGACCACCGCGGGATCGTTCTGCACCTGCGCGGGAGTCCCGCCGCCGATGCGCCTGCCGAAGTCGAGTACGGTCACCGCGTCCGCGAGCCGCATCACCACCCCCATGTCGTGTTCGACCAGCACGATCGAGATGCCGAGGCCGTTCCGGACGCCCGCGATGACGGCGGCCGTGCGCTGCCTCTCGTCGGCGGTCATGCCGGCGACGGGTTCGTCGAGGAGCAGCAGCCGGGGTTCCATGCACAGGGCCCGGGCCAGTTCGACGAGTTTCTGCTTTCCGTACGGGAGGGAGCCGGCGGGCGCCGCGAGGTCGCCCTCCAGGCCGACGAACTCGGCGATTTCCCGGACCCGTTCGCGGTGCCGGCGGTCCTCGCGCGCCGCGGCCGGCAGCCGCAGTCCGGCGGCCAGGAAGCCGGTCCGCATCAGCCGGTGGCGCCCCAGCAGGAGGCTGTCGGCGACGGTGGTGTGCGGGGGCAGCGCCAGGTTCTGGAAGGTGCGGGCGATGCCGAGGGCCGCGACCGCGTGCGGGGCGAGGCCGGTGAGCTCGGCGGCGCCGAAGCGGACGGATCCGCCGGTGGCCCGGTAGACCCCGGAGAGCACGTTGAAGCAGGTGGACTTGCCCGCTCCGTTGGGTCCGATGACGGCGTGCACACTGCCGGGCTCCACCGTGAAGGAGACCGAGTCGAGCGCGGTCAGGCCGGCGAATCGGACGGTTACGTCGGTGACGGTGAGCGGCGGCGGGGAGTCGTTCGCGTTCATGCCGTCCACCTGCGCAGTTCCCGCCGGGTCCCGGCGCCGGCCGGGTCGGGCGCGGCCTCGTCGGTGATGCCGAGGTAGCGGCGCCGTACCTCGTCCGAGGCGGCCAGTTCGGCGGCCGGGCCGTCGAGGGTGACCTCGCCGACCTCCAGGACGTAGGCGTGGGAGGACAGCCGCAGCGCCAGGGCGGCGTTCTGCTCGACGAGGAGGACCGAGGCGCCGGAGGCGTTGATCTCGGTGATGGTCTCGGCGATGGTGGCGGCCATCTTGGGCGCGAGCCCGAGGGTGGGCTCGTCGAGCAGCAGCAGGCGCGGGCGCGCCATCAGGGCCCGGCCCAGGGCCAGCATCTGCTGTTCGCCGCCGGACAGCAGTCCGGCGCGCTGCCGGGCCCGCTGGGCCAGTACGGGGAACAGCTCGTGCACCCGGGCCAGGGAGCGGGCCGTGTCGGCGCGGGATCCCGCGCGACCGCCCAGGGCCCCGGCGCGCAGGTTGTCCGCGACGGTCATCCGGGTGAACACCTTGCGCCCCTCGGGCACTTGCACCACTCCGGCGGCGACGACCCGGTCCGGGGTGAGCCCGTCCAGCGGCCGGCCGTCGAAGGCGATGCTCCCGCCCGTGGCGGCTCCCCGGTGGAACCCGAGCGTCCGGGACACCGCGCGCAGCAGCGTGGACTTCCCGGCGCCGTTCCCTCCGAGTACGACGACCACCGCGCCGGCGGGCACGTCGAGCGATACGGAGCGCAGTGCCCGGACCGGCCCGTAGCCGACGGACAGCTCGCGCACTTGTAGCGAACCCACGTCCTCTCCTTCCTCTGGGCGGCCTTGTGCTGGCGCACACACCAGCACCGGGCCGGGGCGGGCGTCCACCGGCGGATGCGGAATCGCTGCCGATGACCAGCCCGGACAGGAGCGTGTTGTGCACGCGCACAGACCTGTCGCGCGCGCCCCTTACGGCGGCGGAGGCGGGGTGACATCCTCAGCGGCCATGGGTGGACGTGGACGCAGAACGCGCACGGAACAGGAGTGGTCGGTCCTGGTGTCGGCGGCGGACGTACTGATCGCCGACATCCCCGGACTCACCGACCAGCTCATCAGGGACCTGGCGAAGCACTCGCCGCTGTTCGACCTGGCCGTGCCGCGGGACGAACACTGGCAACAGGTCAGCGAGGCGATGCACTACGGGATCGAGGCCTTCGCCGCATCCCGGTCCGTCCCGCGCAAGGACCTCGCGTACGCGGAGGAACTGGGCCGGCGCCGGGCCGAACAGGGGCTCCCGCTGGACCTGTTGCTCTACGCGTACCGCAGGGCGGGCCGGCTCACCTGGGACGCGCTGCTGGACATCGTCACCGAGAAGGAGCCTGAGGCGCTGCCCGTCCTGGCCCGGGCGGCCGGGGCGATGTGGGCGGGGATCGAACAGCAGGCGGCGGCGACCGCGGAGGCGTACCGCACCGCGGAGGTGGAGATGCGCCGGCGCAGCGACGAGCGGGCCCAGGCCCTGCTGGACGCCCTGCTGGAGGGGGACACAGCGCCGGCCCTGGCGGCCCAGGTGGCGCTGGCCCTGGACCTGCCGGAGCAGGGGCGGTACGCGGTGGTGGTGCTCCCGGCCGACCGGGCCGACGCGGTGCACCGGGTGGTGGCGGCGGGCGGGATGCGGCTGTTCTGGCGGATGCGCACGGAGCGGGAGCTGGCCGTGGTGGCGCTGGGCGACTCCTCCCCGGCCGATCTCGCGGCGGAACTCGCGGACCGCTGCCCGGGGCCGGGCGGCATCAGCCCGGTGGTGGACGGGCTGGCCGAACTGGGCCGGGCCCGGCGGCTGGCGGAGACCGCGCTGCGGACCTGCGGTCCGGACGAACGGGTCCTGGTGCGGCTGGCCGACCGGCTGCCCACGGCCCTGGTGGTGCGCCAGCCCGAGCTGTCGGCGGAGCTGGTCCAGGCGGTGCTCGGGCCCCTGCTGGACCTGGACCCGGCGGACCGGGCGATGCTCCTGGAGACCCTCGACGCCTGGCTGTCGGCGGAGGGTTCGGCGGGCCGCGCGGCGAGCCGGCTGTACTGCCACCGCAACACGGTCTTCAACCGGCTGCGCCGGCTGGAACACCTGACGTCGAAGTCGCTCTCCCGGCCCCGGGACCTGATCGCGCTGACCCTGGCGCGGGACGCGTACCGGCTGTCGGGCGGCTGAGCGGGCGGGCCGGCCCGGCGGCGTGACCGGGCATCGGGCGGCGGACGGTGCGCCCGACGGCGTGACCGGTACGTCGAGCGGCGGACGGTCTGCCCGAAGGCGTGACCGGTACGTCGAGCGGCGGACGGTCGGCCCGAGGGCGTGACCAGTACGTCCTGCGGCGCCCCGGTAAGTCCACCGACGAGACCGGTGGTTCCGCCGTCGAGACCGGTGATTACACCGATGTGCGGGCGCGGAGTGCGCCGTGACAGTGGTCCGGCCAGCGACAGCGGCGGGAACCACCGTCAGGCGGCACGGACCTCGGCACGCAGCCGGGGGCGAGCCACCGCCGGGACGGCTCCGCCACGACCGAGAGGACGACTCCGTCGTGCAGCAGCAACACTCCGAGAACGCCCACCAGGCCCACTCCGACCACGGCGCCGCCGGTACGAGGGGGCGCTCCGTCGACCCCGCCGGCGGCGGGACGCGGCTCCGTTCGCTCGTGTCCGCGCTGGCGGCGCTCGTGACGATCGGCGCGATCGCCACGTTCACCGCGTCCGGGGCGCAGGCCGCGGCCAACCCGTACGAGCGGGGCCCGGCCCCGACCAACTCGAGCATCGAGGCCCTCCGCGGCTCCTACGCGGTGTCGCAGACCAACGTCTCCTCCCTGGGGGTCACCGGCTTCGGCGGCGGCACCATCTACTACCCGACGTCCACCGCGGACGGGACCTTCGGCGCCGTGGTGATCTCACCCGGCTTCACCGCCTACCAGTCGTCCATCGCCTGGCTCGGCCCGCGACTGGCCTCCCAGGGCTTCATCGTCATGACCATCGACACGCTCACCACCCTCGACCAGCCCGACAGCAGGGGACGTCAACTGCTCTCCGCCCTGGACTACCTGACGGAGCGCAGCACCGTCCGCACGAGGATCGACAGCAGCCGGCTCGGTGTGATGGGCCACTCCATGGGTGGCGGCGGCACGCTGGAGGCCGCCAAGAGCCGGCCTTCGCTGCAGGCGGCGATCGCGCTCACCGGCTGGAACACCGACAAGTCCTGGCCCGAGATCAAGACCCCGACCCTGATCGTGGGGGCCGATGGCGACACGGTCGCACCGGTCGCCACGCACTCCGAGCCCTTCTACACGAGCCTGCCCAGCTCGCTCGACAAGGCGTACCTGGAACTCAACAACGCCACGCACTTCACCCCGAACAGCGCGGACACCACGATCGCGAAGTACAGCATTTCGTGGCTGAAGCGGTTCATCGACAACGACAACCGCTTCGAGCAGTTCCTCTGCCCAGTGCCGAGCCCGAGCCTGACCATCGAGGAGTACCGGGGCAACTGCCCCCACACCTCCTGAACCGACCCCGAAAGGTGGGAGGTCGTTCCGCTTCGGCCTCCCACCTGCTGCGTACGGCCTTCCGCCATTGTTTACACCGCAGTAACCTCAGCGGCGTGACCGGACACACGACTGTGGCAAGTCCTTGCCGGATCTACGGCCGGACGACCGAACTGGCAGCTGTGGCAGCCCTGTCGGATCAGCTCCGGCCCCGACACGGCGGGGCACTGCTGCTCGCGGCGGAGCCCGGCCTGGGCCGCAGCGCTCTTCTCGCCTGGGCCGCCCACGCGTTCACCCTCGGGCCGGTCCTACGCCCCCGACGCCTCCCCGGCGAGCCACGCCCCTACGACGGCATGCACGCACTGCTGTGCGCGGCGGCCGAGAGCAGGGGCGCGGCGCCGCCGCGGGCCGCGTTCGGAACGGTCCGGCCGGCCGTACTGCCCGAACTGCTCAGGCAGTACGTCCCCGAGGAAGATCCGCTGCTCGTCTGCGTGGACGACGTACACCTGTGGGACGCGCCCTCGCGGGCCGTCCTCGGCTCGGCCGCACGACGTCCCGACCCCGCCCGGCCGATCGGACTCCTGCTCTCGGTCGCGGAGCACCGGGCGGACGATCCCGAATTCGCGGGGCTGCCCGTGGTCCGCTTCGGCCCGCTCGACGACGGCGCGGCGGCGGCCCTGCTCCGCGACCTCACCGGTGGGGACCTGGACCCCTCCGTAGGCTCGGAGTTGCTGTCCGAGGCCGAAGGCAACCCGGCCGTCCTGACGGCCCTCGCCCAGCGCCTGACACCGGATCAGCTCGGCGGCCATCGGCCACTGCCCCGCCCACTCCTGGACGGCGGCGCCCTGTGGGCCACCTTCGGCGGCCGCCTCGCCCCGCTGCCGACCGCCACCCGACAGTTCCTGCTGCTGGCGGCGGCCGCGCACGAGCCCGACCCCGACGCGGCCGGGGCGGATGCCTCCCTGGTCCTGCGGGCCTCCCGCAAAGCCGGACTGGACCCGGCCGCGCCGGACCCCGCCGAGGCAGCGAGACTGGTGCACCACGACGGGGACCGCATCGCCTTCGCCGGCTCCCTGCTCCGCCGGACCGTCTACTCCGGCGCGCCGTCCTCGCGGCGGCGGGCCGCCCACGCGCTGCTCGCCTCGGTCATCGACGCCGACCGCTTTCGCCTGCGCCACCTCCTCCACCTCGCCCTGGCCGTGCAAGGACCCGACGCCGTCCTCGCAGCCCGCCTCGTCGAGGCGGCCGCTCCCGGCACGCCGACGTCCGGCATGGAACGCTCGGCCGCCCTGTCCAGGGCCGCCGAGCTCACCCCCCACGAGGACGCCCGTACCGCACGCCTGACCGCCGCGGCGGACTACGCCCGCCTGTCGGGACATCCCCGCAGGGCGCGCCGGCTGCTGGCGGCCACCCGGGAGGGCGCGTCCCCCGACGCGGTGCAGGGCCGCACGGAACTCGTGCGGGGGAGCATGGCCCTGCGGGACGGGCCGGTCGGCGACGCCTATCAGGCGCTGCTCATGGCCGCGGAGCGCCTCGACCCGTCCGACGCGGAGGCGGCCCTGGAGGCCAGGATGGAGGCGATGGACGCGGCGTGGGCCGCGGGCGACCCCGTGGCCTGCCTCGCCGCTCTCGCCGAGGCGCCGGCCCTCGCCGAGGCCCCGCTCCCCTCTCCCCCACAGGACCCGAGGCGCGACTACCGGGCGGGACTGCGTACGGCCCTCGACGGGCACCTGGCCGAGGCCGCGTCGCCCCTGCGTCGGGTCCTCGACCGCGCCCGGGACGACGACGACCCCGTACGCCTGATGCGGGCCGGGGTGGCCGCGCTGGTGCTCGGCGACATCCCGGCGGCGTGCCGGGCCAACGCGCGGGCCCTCGCCGTGTCCCGGTCCCGGGGACTGGCCTCCCTCACCCCGCGGATCCTCGAACACCTCGCGTACGCCGAACTGCGGGCCGGCCAGCACGCACGGGCCAGGAGCCACGCACAGGAGGGTCTGCGCGCCGCCCACCGGGCCGGGCAGCGCAACGTGGCCGCCGGCCAGCACGCGATCCTGGCCCTGGTCGCCTCGGTCGAGGGCGAAGCGGCGGCGGTCGCCGCGCACGCGGGCGCCGCGGTGGAGATCGCCCGCCCGCACGGACTGCTCCAGGCGGTCACGCTGGCCGAATGGGCCTCGGCGCGCGCGGACCTGTGCCGCGGCCGGCCCTTCGAGGCCGCCGCCCGGCTCGGCCCGCTGACCCGGCCGGGGCCCGGGCGCGGCCACTTCGCCGTCCGCATGCTCGCCCTGCCCTGCTTCGTCGAGGCGGCCGTCCTGTCCGGGGCTTCGGCGGAGGCGAGGGTGGCCGTCGAGGAGTTCGCCCTGTGGACCGCCCAGGGCGTCGACCCACAGGCACCGGCGCAGCTGGCCCGGTGCCGCGCACTGGTCGCCCCGCCGGACGACACCGCCGACGCCCTCTTCGCCCTGGCGCTGACCCGGCACGAGGCGGTGCACGGCGACTTCGAGCGGGCCCGTACCCAACTGCTGTACGGGAAGTGGCTGCGGCGCCGGCGCCGTCCGGCCGAGGCGAAGAACCGGCTGCGGGACGCACTGGTCGCCTTCGAGCACTGCGGGGCCCCCGCCTGGGCCGAGCAGACCCGCGGCGAACTGCGGGCGACCGGTGACGCACCGGCCCCGGTGCCCACGGGTGGGCTGGCCGTCCTGACCCCGCAGCAGCTGCGCATCGCGCGCCGCGTCGCCGAGGGCGCCACCAACCGCGAGGTGGCGCTGAGCCTCTCCGTCAGCCCGCGCACCGTGGACCATCACCTGCGCAACGTCTTCGCCCTGCTCGGAGTGCGCTCCCGGACCGAGCTCTCACGACTGGTGGACCGGGCGGAGCGGAGCGGAGCACAGCCCTGAGGACTCGGGCACGCAGGCACGCAGGCACGCAGGCACGCGAAAACGCTCGGCCGGGGTGTCCGGCCGAGCGTTTCGTGTCCCCGCGTTCCGCTGGTGGTTTAGTACCAGTGGTGGTTCTGCCAGAAGGTCCAGGCGCCGGCGGGGCTGCCGTAGCGGGAGTTCATGTAGTCCAGGCCCCACTTGATCTGGGTGGCCGGGTTGGTCTTCCAGTCCGAGCCCGCCGAGGCCATCTTCGAGGCCGGCAGGGCCTGGACCAGGCCGTAGGCGCCCGAGGAGGAGTTCGTGGCGGTGTGGTCCCAGCCGCTCTCACGGGAAACGATGTTGTTGAACGCCGCGAACTGAGCCGGGTCCTTGATCATCTGCTGGGCGATCGCCTTGGCACTCATCGGGGAGGCCTGCGCGGGAACCGCGGCCAGCATGGAACCGGCGACACCCAGGGCGAGGACGGTACCCGCGAGGGTCTTCTTCGAAGCGGCGATGCGGCGGATGACGACGTTGGACACGGACGGACCTTTCGACGGGGACAAGGACTGCCGCAGCGGACATGCCGGAGCATGCGTGAGCCACTCACGTGAAGGAGAGGGGATCGTCGGCGGGAGCGGGGATCCGGGGGATCTCCGTCCGCCCTGCGACTCATCCAGTTCTACGGGGGTCCGGGGCGGCTGGCAACGACCCCTCTTACTAGTGGTCCTCGCAGCCGGGGCGCAACGGCCCCCTGCGGGGCGGGTGGGCATCACCGCTGGTGAGGGCCCACGGGTGGGGGTGGCTAAGGGACGTTCAAGGACTACTATCCCGCCTCGTATGTGACCTAGGTCCTGTGGGGCGGGTCACCGCCACGAGGCCCGGATCTCACCCTCCGTGCCCGCTCGTACCCCTCTCGGCGGAAGGCGAGGACGCTTTTCGGCCCCCGGATCGAAGGCCACGTACCGCGCATCCGTTTGGAACCATCGCCACGGGACACGCGTGGGACAAGGTGGAGATCTTGGTCCGGAGAGGAAGAGGACGACGACCGTGAACAACACAGGGAAGAGCCCGTCCCGACGCACCCTGCTGGCCCTCGGAGCCGGAGCGGCGCTGGCGGCCTCGCTGCCGGCGGGCGGCGGCGCGTTCGCCGCGAGCGGCTCCGGCAGCGGCGCCGTGGCGCGCCGGCTGGCGGAGCTGGAGCGGGATCACTCCGCCCGCCTGGGCGTGTACGCCCGCGACACCGCCACCGGCCGCACCGTGGCCTACCGGGCACAGGAGCGCTTCCCGCTCTGCTCGGTCTTCAAGACCCTGGCCGTGGCCGCCGTACTGCGCGACCTCGACCGGGACGGGGAGTTCCTGGCCAAGCGCGTCCGCTACACCGCCCAGGAGACGACCGCGTCCGGGCACGCGCCGATCACGGGCCTGCCGGAGAACCTCGCCCGCGGGATGACGATCGGGGAGCTGAGCGATGCCACGATCCGCTTCAGCGACAACGCCGCCGCCAACCTCCTGCTGCGCGAGCTCGGCGGTCCCGCCGCCGTCACCCGCTTCGCCCGCTCCACCGGGGACACGAGCACCCGCCTGGACCGCTGGGAACCGGAGCTGAACAGCGCCGAGCCCGGGCGGGTCACCGACACCACCACCCCGTACGCCATCGGGCGGACCTACGAACGGCTCACCCTCGGGACCGCCCTCGGGGCGGCGGACCGGCGGCGGCTCACCGGCTGGCTGCTCGGCAACACCACGGGCGGCGAGCGGCTGCGGGCCGGGCTGCCGGGGGGCTGGACCGTGGCGGACAAGACGGGCGCGGGCTCCTACGGGACCAACAATGACGTGGCCATCGCCTGGCCCCCCGGCCGGGCACCCCTCGTCATCGCCGTCCTGACGACCAAGCCCGATCCCGGCGCCGCGCCCGACAACCCCCTCATCGCCCGGACCGCCGCGCTCCTCGCCGCCGCGCTGACCGGGAACTGACCCGGGCCCGAGGCGCTCCCGGAGCGGGATGCCCCGCTCTCAGTGCTCCGTCATCCGAAGCTCCACCGCCAGCCGGCCCGGCCGCCCCT
Organism: Streptomyces sp. NBC_01298; assembly: GCF_035978755.1. Classification (NCBI taxonomy): domain Bacteria; kingdom Bacillati; phylum Actinomycetota; class Actinomycetes; order Kitasatosporales; family Streptomycetaceae; genus Streptomyces; species Streptomyces sp. NBC_01298. The sequence continues at coordinate 8,737,234 of NZ_CP108414.1, read as the reverse complement.
CTCGCGCCACCAGCGGGCGGCCCACCCGGGCGGTCTCCGCGCACAGGAAGCGCAGGTGTTCCCGCGGCGCGACGTCGGCCATGCCCCGGGCGAGTTCCGCGCCCGGGTTCCAGACCACCACGTCGCTGTGGTCGTGGTGGGTGAGGGCGACGATCCTTCCCAGTACCTCGTCGCGCACCGTCGTGACGGGCGCCGGCGCGGTCTGGAACCGCTCGACGTGGTCCACGGGGGTCAGCGTGCCGTCCTCGTCCTCGTAGTGGCGCCGGGTGAGCCCGTCGGTGTGTTCGGGGCCGAGGCCCGCGAGGTGGGCCCGGCCGAGGTCGCCGATGCGTACGTAGGTGTGGAGCGCGGCGGTGGCGGTGTGGTCGCCGCGGTCCTCGATCTCGATGAGGCAGGTGTCGGTCAGGGTGTACCGCGCCACGAGGACGAACTCCTCGGGCCACACGGCGCGGGTCGCCGGCGAGGGACGCAGCGTGCATTCCACGACGACCCGGTCGGCGTCGTCCTCCCATGCCGTCAGCTCCCAGTCGCTGGTCCGCGCGAACCCGTGCGAGGGCGAGCCGGCGGGGCCGTTCGGGCCGAACCACGGCCAGCACAGCGGGACGCCGCCGCGCACGGCCGTTCCGCGCCGCCACAGGTCCGGGTCGGCGGACCACAGCACGCCCGGGTCGTCGGAACGGGCGGCGGCAGGTCGCCAGGTGACCAGTTGTCCGCCCTGGAGGCTCACGCACGCCTGTCCGGCGCGCGGGTGGTCCACGACGAGAACGGGGAAGTCCGCGTACCTGCGGCGGGTGAGGGCCGGGGAGAGCTGCTCCTCGACGGGCAGGGTCCGGAACTTCTCGAAGATCTGATCCATGCCCCGACCTTGCTCGACGGCGCAGACCGGGTCAAATCTTCCCGGTCGGGAGGGGCGTTCGGTTCGTGGTGCCCGCGGCCGTGAACCTTAATTGCCTCGCTCCTCCTCCACCGGCGCAGACCCGCCGCCCGGAACCGGCCCGCCTCCCCCGCGACCGGGCGGGCGGTCCCGACGGGCATCGCGCGGAATCGCCGCAGGCGAGTCCACAGGCGCGACACGGACAGACTCGGCACGCCCGGACTCCGCAGGCGGGCCGCTTGGCGCCGGGCGTCGTAGGGGCGGGGGTGGCGCAGGGGTCGTATGGACGGGAGGGGGCTGGGTCAGGGGCCAAGGGCCCTCTCGGGGGGACCATCGGCGGGGCGGGGACCGGGCTCGGCGTGGCTAGGGTCGTAGGCATGACCACTCAGCGCATCCTCGACCTCGACCGCGACGCTCTCTCCGCCCTGCGCGGCCGCGAGCTGACCCGGGCGGTGGCCGCCGCCGAGGGCCGGACCATGGTGGCCGAGGTCTTCGCCGAGCGCGCCGCGCTCTCCCCGCACCCGGACGGGCGCGGTGTGCACAACGCCGAGCTGGTGGCCGCCTTCGGCGCCGACATCGTCATCCTCAACCTCATCGAGCGGGCCTGGGACGGGGAGCGGCTCGTCATGCCCGGCCTCGGTACCTTCACCTCCTTCACCGATCTCGCCCGCCTGATCGGCCGCCCCGTGGGCGTGAACCTGGAGCCCGGCGACGTCCCGGAGATCCGCCGAGCCACCTCCGAGCACGCCCGGCGCCTCGTCGACATGGGCGCCGCGCTGCTGTGCATCACCGCCAACCCCGGTACGGGCGGCACCTACGGCGGCATGGCCCGGGTCACCGAGGAACTGCGCAAGGGTCTCGGTGACGAGGCGGCCCTGTGGTCCGGCAAGATGCACCACGCGGGCTGCCCCGAACGCGTCACCCCCGCGCGGCTGACCGCCCTCGTGGACGCCGGGGCGGACGGCGTCGTCGCTCCGCTGCCGGGCACCCTGCCCGGCATGACCCGCGAGCTGGCCGCGACGGCCGTCGCCGCGGTCCAGGACGCGGGCGCGATCGTCATGGGCGCCATCGGCACCAGCCAGGAGGGCTCCCACGCGAACGTGGTGCCGCAGCTCGCCCTCAACGCCAAGGAAGCCGGCTTCGACGCCCACCACTTCGGCGACTCCTACCTTCCCGGCATGTGCGACCCCGAGGTCATGTACGCCTACTCGGTGGCCATCCGCGGCCGCCGCCACACCTGGAACCGCATGTCCTTCGCCCCCGGCCGCGCGGCCCACGCCGAAGCCGCGGCGGGCGGCGCCTGGTAACCCTGACGCCGGATCCGGGGAGTGGGGCCGCGCGGGGCGGGCATCCGCAAGGCATGGACAACTCAGCGCACGACGCGGAGCGCCAACCCGCACCGCGAAGAGAGCCGCGGCGGCTGCCGTGGTGGGGACGGGCCGTCGGTGGGCTGGTGGTACTGGGGGTGGTCCTGCTGCTCGCCGGCCGGTTCAGTCTGCTGCCCGGCTTCGGCGATCTGTTCCGCCAGGACACCGTGGACCGTTCGGGTCCGGTCCTGCTCAAGTCCATTCAGGACATGCACCGTTACGAAGGCGCCGCCGGGAACTTCCAGGTCGTGGTGGACCTGGAGAAGGACGCCGCCTTCCTGCCGGACTCCGTCCGGGGAACCCGGACCCTCTACGTCGGGGCCGGTTCCGTGAGCGGCTACGTGGATCTGGGCGGGCTCGGCGAGCAGGCCGTCACCGTCGACGAGGAGCGCACCAAGGTTTCGCTCCGGCTGCCCCACGCCGTCCTCGGGACGGCCGCGCTGGACCTGGACCGCTCGTACGCCGTGTCCAAGCAGCGGGGGCTGCTCGACCGGCTGGGCGACCTGTTCACCGACAATCCGGCCGGTGAACAGGCCGTACAGCGCTTGGCCGTTCAGCACATCACGGACGCCGCCCGCGACAGCGGCCTCGCGGAGCGCACGGAGAAGAACACCACCACGATGCTGGAGGGCCTGCTCCGGTCCCTGGGCTTCCGGGAGGTCACGGTCGCCTACGTGTGACGCCGCCGGGCGGGACCCTTCAGCCCGAAGTCCGGCGCAGGACCAGGGAGACGAAGCCCCAGGTGTCCCGGTAGGTGCGCAGCCATTCGGTGCGGCGGGCGGTGGCCGTGGCCAGCACCTGCTCGCTGTCCGGATCGGCGGGGCGGTCCAGGGCCCAGGAGGCGAGTGACCCCCAGCAGGCCCATTCGTAGTCGTCCAGTTCGCGGCGCGTGCTGACGTGCCCGTGGACGGGGGTCCACCCGTCGGTGACGACCTGGTCCACGGTGGTCGCCAGATCGGCCTGCTCCCCGAAGAGTTCGACGGCTTCCGGGGACGGGGAGCGATCCCAGAATCCCTCGCCGATCAGGACCCGGCCGCCGGGGGCCAGGTGCTTGCCCGCGCCGGCGAGGGTGGGCAGCAGACCACCGAAGGCATGCGTGGACCCGACGTTGAGCACCAGGTCGAACGGCCGCGCGGAGACGAAGTCCGCGGCCTCCTGGTGGTGCAGGACCAGCCGGTCCCGGACGCCGAGGCGGACCGCCGCCTCGTGGGCCTGCGCCAGGGCGTCCTCGGAGACGTCGACCCCCTCGGCGTGCAGCTCCGGGTGGGTGGTCAGGGCGCGCAGCAGCCATTCCGCGGTGCCGCATCCGAGATCGAGCACGCGCTCGTCGCCGCGCGGCAGGCCCCGTTCCAGCAGGCGGCGTACCGAGTCGTCGTCGAGCGGCGATTTTATCGGGTGGTCGGCATGGGCGATCCTGGAGATCTGTTCACGGTTCACCGGGGCACCCTGCCAGCCCGCGGGGGCCGTGCGCATCTCGATTTCGATCACGGATCCGAACATTCGTGTACGGCACATCCGCGGATGCCGTGCACCGTACGATCTCTCCCAGTGGATCTCCACAGCCGCGCGCGGACGCTCAAGTACCGCGTTGAAAAGGGGGCTTGGGCGTTGTCGGACGTGGGTGCGGGCGGGGGTGCGGGCGTGACTGCGGGTGCGCGTGCGGGTGGGAGCGGCGTGGACGTGGTGCGGGAGTCGGCCGGTGCCGGACGGGTCGTGCTCTTCGAGGAGTCGGCGCGGGACGGCGCGCAGGCGAAGACCTTGATGAGTGCCGGTTTCCGTGTGCGGCTCGCCCGCGCACAGGGGGCGGTGTTCGGGTCCGACGGCCCCCGGCACGTGGTCTTCGCCGCGGGATTCCCCTCCGTGTGCGGTCAGGAATTCGAGGCGACCCGACAAGTCGCCCTGGAGGCGCAGGAATCGGTGAGCCCGTCCGCGATCTGCCGGGGCACGGTGGAGGACGTGCGGCTGGCGCTGAGCGCGGTACGCGGTGCGGCGCACGGGCGGGTCATGGTGATCGTGGCCGCCTCGGAGGCCACGGCCCGCGCCCTGGTGCACAGTGACGCCCGCACGGCCCTGGACCGGGGCCTGGACGTGGTCAAGGAGGCCGTGGACCGCGCCGGCGACACGGCGGTGGACGTGTGCCTGGTGGACGCGCCGCGCGCGGACCACGCCCTGGTGGCCGAGTTCGCCGGCCGGATGACGGCGCAGGGGGCGGCCACGATCGTGCTGGCGGACACCGTCGGCGACCTGCTGCCCGGCCAGACCCGGGACCTGTTCCGGCGGGTGGCCGCCGGTGCCGGTCCGGACACGGTCCTGGTCTCGCACCTCCACAACGACCTCGGCCTGGGCCTCGCCAACACCCTGGCCGCCCTCGAGAGCGGGGCGCGGGTCGCCGCCTGTTCCTGGCTGGGCATGGCTGAGCGCAGCGGCATGGTCGCCACCGAACAACTGCTCTTCCTGCTCGCGCACGACCGGGCCAAGGCCTCGTACGTCCTGGGGCCGGACTGCGAGCCGTGGTGGAGCGCGCCGGATCTGACGCGGCTGCCCGGCATCGCCCGGATGGTGGCCGCGGAGACCGGGGTACCGCTCACGGTCACCACTCCGATCGTCGGCACCGGCGTCGCCACGATCTCCACCGGGACCCCCTTCACGCACCCGGGCACCTTCCAGCCCTACGACCCCGAGCGCCATCTGGGCCTCGCGCCGACCGTGGTGCTGACCCACCTCGCCAGTCGGCGCGTCCTGCGCACGGTCGCCGGACGCCGGACCGGGCAGCCACCGGCGGACACCGCGGCCCGGGCGACGGCCATGTTCGGGCCCGGCATCCCGGTCGTCGACGCCGACGCGCTACGCCGCCCCGGCACCTCCCACGCGGCCACCACCATGCTCCGCATCGGCGCCGGCGGGGACCTCGCGCACGTCCGGGGCGGAGCCCAGGACCGGGCGCACGGCCCCGACCCCGAGGCCTACCTGACGCACCTTCGCGCGGCGCACGGCGGCGGGTGACGCAGGGCCGCGGGTGACGCAGGGCGGCGAGTCAGCCCCTGCGCGTCCCTTCCAGACGGCCGACGCGCCCCTTCTCCCCCGCCGCCCAGCAGCCGCCGTCGGCCGTGCAGGCGACCGTGTCGAAGGAACCCGGGTCGAGCGTGCGCCAGGTGCGTCCGCCGTCCCGGGTCACGTCCGTGCCCGTCGGGCCCACCGCCAGGGCCGTGCCGGCGCCGTACGGGAGCCAGGCCGCGCCCGAACGGTAGGCGGGCGGCGGGGTCGACGCCGGGCTCCAGGTGCGGCCCGCGTCCGAGGACACCGCCGCGGCCTGCGGGGAGGCCTGCCCGGTGCGGTGTCGCCGCCGACCGCCAGACCCCTCGTACGGTTCTTGAAGGCCAGGGCGAAGACCCCGCGCGCCGGGTCGCCCGCGGGGAGGGTGGACTCGGCTGCCCGCCAGGTCAGCCCGCGGTCCGCGGAGTGCAGCACCCGCGCGACCGGGCCCCCGCCGGTGGCCAGCCAGACGTCGCGCGGCCCGGCGGACACCAGGCACTGGCCGCTCGCCGCGAAGCCCGCCTCGCCCGGCAGCGCGTCCGGCATTCCGGCATCGGGCAGGACCCGCCAGCTCCGGCCGCCGTCCTCGGTGGACAGGACGCGGAACCTGCCGTCCACCGGGTCGCTCATCGCGAGCCCGTGGCGGGAGTCGAAGAAGGTGAGGCAATCGTAGAAGGCCCGCGGGTCGGGATTGCGGAAGGTCTCCGTCCACGTGGCGCCGCCGTCCTCGGTGCGCAGCACCCTGGAGGCCTCGCCCTCGCCGATGGACAGGGCCACGGCGCGCCGCCCGTCGAAGGCCTCGATGTCCCGCAGTTCCAGTCCCTCGGCGACGGCCCCGGGCGGTGACACGTCGCGCCAGCTGCGGCCTCCGTCGGAGGTGCGCAGCACGGTCCCCTTCGAGCCGGCCACCCAGGCCGTGGACCGGCTCACGGCGGCCAGTCCCCTGAACCGGGCGTCCTTGCCGGTCTCCTTCAGCGCCCAGCGCGCACCGCGCAGGTCCCGTGACCCGTCCGCGGCCTGCGCCGGGGCGGCCACCACCCCCAGCAGCAGCCCCGCGGCGCACATGCCAACTCCCAGAAGTCTCATGGCGCCGGAAGCTAACGCACCCCGGATTCACCGTCCAGGGCGCCTCCCGGCCACCGGCCGCCGCCGCATCGGATGGGGATCCCCCATCGCCCGTACTCCCGTACTCCCGTACTCCCGTACTCCCGCCCTGCCGGAGTCCGGCGCCTCCTCGCCTCAGAGGAGCAACCCTCGGCGCGTGCGGTACACCCGTAGCCCGGAGACCTCGTAGGACAGTTCCGCGACCCCGGGCTCCGGCGCGGGGTGGTACCGGCCCGCGCAGACGGAGAGGTTGACGATCAGGTGGGCGGACCAGCTCCGCCCCACTCCCCTGCCGTCGCTGAAGACCCGGTCGCCGTTGACCCACCAGATGACCGAGCTCCTCCCGAACTCGACCTTCAGATCGATCCATGCTCCGGGCCGGACCGCCGGGTCACGGTGATAACGGTGCGCCTCCCGGACGTGGTTGGAGAGTTCGAGGAGGTCCGGGTTGTCGGGGTGGTACTCGAAGACGTCGATCTCCTGGCCTCCGTCGCGCCAGGTCCAGATGGCCGGCCAGGCACCGAGCCCCTCCGGCAGCCGCACCCGGGCCTCCAGTACGTCTCCGGTGCGCACTTCGAAGCCCTCGTCGCTGCCCTCGGTGGTGAGCAGCCCGCTGTCCCAGTTCCCGTCGGGACGCGGTGTCGCCCGGAAGGTCCCGGTGCGGCTGTAGGCGGGGTCTTCGGTGAGGTGGTCCAGCTTGTTGTCGCCGGGGTTGACCGGGCCGCCGTCGGGATACGCCCACGAGCGGCCGGCGATCCACTGGGCGGGAGAGGCGAAGTCGGCGGTGAAGACGGGGGTGCGGCGCGGGCGTGGCAGGTTCCGCAGCCGTTCGATCATGTCCGAGAGCATGGCGGATATCTGCCCGCCAGGGGGCCCCGCACACCCGGATCGTCACTTTTGGTAACGCGGGAGACACTCAGAGTCCCCACGAGCCGGCGAGCCCTTCGAAGCACCGGAGGAGACCGCCGCCGCGCTCCGCGCGTTCCTCGCGTAGCGGACGGCCGGGAGCAGTGCGGCGCGGCGCGGCGGGGCCCTACTCGGCTTCGAGCTGGTGGTCGGCCCAGACGTAGGTCTCGGGCAGCAACTCGGCGATGAGGGCGGTGCGGACCCGGTCGCCCTTGCCCACGATCACCTTCAGGGTGGGGAAGTAGTCGAGGAGGACTTGCCGGCACCGGCCGCACGGGGGGACGACCCCCCGGTCGCGGTCGCCCACAGCGACGATCGCGTCCAGCTCGTAGGCGCCCTGGGCGGCCGCCGCGCCGATGACGACCAGCTCCGCGCAGGGGCCTCCGGTGAAGTGGTAGGCGTTCACCGCGGTGATGATCCGGCCGTCCCGGGCACGGGCCGCGGCCGCCATGGTGTGGTTGTCGCCCCGGCACCGGGTGCGCGCGAGGTCGGCCGCGGCCCGGACGAGTTCGTGGTCGACGGGGCGGACGTCCGCGGTCATCTTCTCCGCCTTCGCTTCGTACGGTGTCGGGCCACGTTCACCCGCGCCGCGATGGCGCGCAAGCCGATATCTGCGCCTCTGGCCAAGCCGCATCCTTGATATGTAAGGTTCACCTAACGCAATTACCTATTACCTACCAGGGGGCGCGCGGCGATGCCGGACACCAGGATCGATGAGCTCGTACGGATGTGGATCGACGGCTGGGTCGTCTCCCGCGGCAGCTCGGACCCGATCGTCGAGCCGTGGGGGTGGACGATCGACGTCGGGCAGTCCAAGCACGTGGCCCGGCACGTGCTGCCGGAGCCCTCCGAGGCCGATGTGCGCAAGATCGTCGCCGCGACGAGCGCGCCGGGGACCTGGCTGAAACTGTTCGCCGAGGAGGAGACGGTCCTGCCCTGGGTCGGACCGGGCTGGCGGAATGACGTACCCGGGTTCCTGATGACCTGTCGTCTCGCGGCGGAACGCCCGGAGGTGCCGGCCGGTTACACGCTCACCCGGTGGACCCGGGGCGGCGTCAGCCGCGTACTGGTCCGCACGCCCGAGGGGCACTTCGCCGCCCGTGGACAGATCGCCCACGCCGGCGCGCACGCCGTGGTCGACCAGGTCGAGACCGCCGCCGACCACCGCCGCAAGGGGCTCGGCGGCCTGGTGATGCGCGCGCTGCAGAGCACCGCGTACGAGACCGGCGCGAGGACCGGCGTCCTGGTCGGCACGCCCGATGGCCGGGCGCTCTACTCCGCGCTGGGCTGGACCACGCATTCCCCGATGACGAGCCTCTGGTACGAGCCGTCCGCGTCCGGTACCGGTGCCGGGGTCATCGCCGCGCCCGAGTCCCGGTAGCGGCCGTCGCGGGTGGCCCCCGGTCCCCTACGGGAGCAGGTCGTCCACGAGTTCCGTCAGGGCCGCCGCCAGTGCGGCGAGGCCGGGTCCGGCGGGACCGCCCGGCTCCGACATGTAGGTGTCCCGGCGGATCTCCACCATCAGCGCGCCGACCCGGTCGTCCTTGCCGTAGTGCTTCAGCGGGACGTACGTACCGCTGAAGGGGCTGTCGAGCCCCGTGCCTCCGAAGCCGGCGAACACCTTCCCGGCGGCGGCCAGGAGGGTGGCCGGGGTGTGGAAGGCGTCCGTGCCCAGGCAGATCGGCGGCCGGTGGCCGTCACCGTGGAGTTCGTACGGGAGGGGCGCCGTCGGGTACGAGTGCACGTCGATGATCACGGCTCGCCCGGCGGCCTCCAGCCGGTCCTCCACCGCCCGCGTCATGGCGTCCGCGTACGGATGGAAGTAGCGGTCGAGCAGGGGCCGGACCTCGAAGCCCTCGGGGCGCAGCCGCTCCCGGTGGGTGGAGTGCGTGTACACCGCCCCCATGCCCACGGCCGTCATCTCCTCGCGCTCGTCGGGGAACCGCTCGGGGTCGATGACCAGCCGGGACAGACCGTTCACGAACCGCCACGGGGTGACGGCGCAGGCGGCCGCGGCCACCGCGGCGATCTCGGCGGTGTGCGCGTCGGTGATGTGGTCGAGTTCCCGGTCGAGCGCCGGGTCGGACAGGTGGATCCCGCGGCGGACGGACTCCGGTATGACGCGCGAGGAGTGCGGCACGTGCAGGATCACCGGCGACGCGTCGGCGCCGGGGAGGATCTCGAAGGACTCCGGGGACTCGGGTCGGTGGTTCACGTGTCGTTCCTCGGTTGGCTTGGGGGTGGTCGACCGGGCGGGCCGGGGCCGTCAGCCGACCCGGATGCCGATCACGCACGTGTCGTCGTCCGTGTCCGAGCGGCTCTCGGCGAGGAGCCGGTCCAGTTGGCCGTCCAGGTCCCCGGCAGCGGCGGCCGCCGCGTGCACGAGGTGGCCGAGGGACTCCTGTACCGAGGAGTCCCGGCGCTCCACCAGCCCGTCCGTGTACATCAGGAGCGTGTCGTCCGGTTCGAGCTGCACCTCCCGCTCGACGTAGGCGACATCGGGCAGGGCCCCGAGGAGCAGCCCCTCGATGAGCGGGAAGGCCTCCGCCTCCCCGCGCCGGACCAGTACGGGGGGCAGGTGGCCCGCGCGGGCCCAGCGCATCACCCTCGTGCGCGGGTCGAAGAGGCCGCAGACGGCCGTGGCCGTCACGTGCTTGGCCAGGTGATGGGTGACCGTGTTGAGCCAGGAGAGCAGCTGGGCGGGGCCCGCCCCGGTGACGGCGAGACCGCGCAGGGCGTTGCGCAGGACGACCATGCCGGTGGCCGCCTCGATGCCGTGCCCGGCGACGTCGCCCACCGACAGCATGATCAGTCCGGAGGGCAGGACCACGGTGTCGTACCAGTCTCCGCCGACGAGCGCCTCGATCTCCGCCGGCCGGTAGCGGACGGCGACCCGCAGGCCCGGGGCCTCGATGGCCGGCGGGGTCGGGGGCATGATGGCGTGCTGGAGCTGGAGGGCCAGCCGGCTGCGTTCGGCGGACTCGGCCTCGGTGTGGGCGAGTTGGTCCCGGGTCGCGGCCAGGGCCACCTCGGTCCAGTGCTGGGCGGAGATGTCCTGGTAGGCGCCGCGCACGGTGTGCAGCCGCTGGTCGGCGTCGAGGACGGGCTCGGCGACGACCCGGATGTGGCGGGTGATTCCGTCGGGTCTGCGCAGGCGGAGGTTGACGGAGGCGGGGCGGCGGTGGCGCAGCACCGCGCGCAGGAAGCGCTGGACGGCCGCGGAGTCGTCGGGGTGCGCGTAGCCGGGGAGTTCGCGCAGCCGGACCGGGGGCGCCGTGGGCGGGAGTCCGTGGAGATCGTAGAGCTGGGCGTTCCAGGTGGTCTCGCCGGTGACGAGGTTCTCTTCGAAGCCTCCGATCCGGCCCAGGCGCTGGGCGTGCTGGAGGAGGCCCGCCAGGCGGGCGGTCTCGTCCTGGATCCGCCAGATCAGCAGGACGGCCGAGCCGTGGCGGCTGACGCTGATGTTGGCGACGGAGGTGATCGGGATCTGGTCGACGAGCGCGGTCAGGCTCATGCGTTCGGCGCGGAAGGGTTCACCCGTCGCGTGCACGCGCTCGATGATGTCGAAGAGCCCGCTCTCGCCGGCGGCCAGGGGGTAGGCCTCCAGCAGCAGGGCGCCGTTGACGTCGCCGCGCGGACGTCCCACCGGGTCGACGAAGCGGCTGCCGGTGTGCCGGATCCGGAAGTCGGCGAGGCGGCCGTCGGAGTCGAGGACCGGGGTGAGGACGACGGCCGGGTCCTGGAGCCCCTCGGCGAGGTCGATGAGCTCGGCGACGTCCGGGAGGACCGCCTCGGCCGCGGCGGGGTCGTGCGGGGGCGCGGCGTCCATCGTGCGGGCGCACAGCTCGGCGAGGGCCTCGACCTGGCGCTCGATCTGGGGTGCCTGTGGCTCCAGCGGACGCGGCCAGCAGATCTCCAGGACTCCCTGGATCCGTCCGCCCGTCCCCGTGGGCACCGCCATCCGCCCGCCGCCGGGCCACTCGGCGCGGCCGACGGAGGGGAGCCCCTCCCGGTCCATGGCGGTGAGGGTGACCAGCCGGCGTTCCCCCAGGGCGAGTCGGGCGACGGTGGAGACGCCCGGGGGGACGTGGCGCCAGCGGGCGGCCTCCCGGGGCGGGAAACCGGCGTGGCCGGCGAGGGCCAGCGACCCGTCGGGCTCGGCGGCCCACACGGCTACCGCCACCGCTCCCAGGGGGCCCAGGGCGTTCGTCAGGAGGGACTCGGCTACCGCCTGGGTGTCGGCGGCGACGGCGAGCACCCCGCTCTCGGCGGTGCGCAGGCGCACCGACACCGCGGACGGCTGATCGGCCGGGTCCCCGCCGTGCGCCCCAGCGCCCGCGCTGTTGCCCGTGCTCGTAGCCGTAGCCGTACGTTCGACGAACTCCGCGGCGATCTCGCTGACGTGGTCGCGGGAGGCCTGGTTGACGATGTCGGCGGCGAGCGCGAGGGGGGACATCCCGCTCTCGCGGCACAGTACGTCGAGCTGGCGTGCCGCCGCGGCCGGGGTGCAGCGCAGCTGCCCGATGAGGATGCCCTTGGCCAGTTCGACCAAGGCCCGCCCGTCGGCGGCCGCTTGCGCGTCCAGCACCTCTCGGCGCAGGCGTTCCACGGTGGCGACGAGGCGGCCGAGGGGTGTCGGAGCCTGCTGCGGGATGACGCCCGCGGGCCGGTCGCCGTCCGGTGTTCCCGGCCGGCGCGCACCGTCGTACGGGTGGGCGTCTTCGTACCGGCGGGCGTCTTCGTACGGGTGGGCATCGTCGTGCCGGCGCGTGTCGCCGGTCATCGGGTGAGCCTGCGCCGGATGCGGGCGATGAGGTCGTCGGCGTCCACCGGCTTGGTCACGTAGTCGCTGGCGCCCGCGGCGAGGCTCTTCTCCCGGTCCCCGGGCATGGCCTTGGCCGTGACCGCGATGATGGGCAGGTCCGCGTACTGCGGCATCCGCCTGATCTCGGCGGTCGCGGCGTAGCCGTCCAGTTCGGGCATCATCACGTCCATCAGGACGATGTCGACGCCGGCGTTGCGGACGAGGGCGTCGATGCCCTTGCGGCCGTCCTCGGCGTGGAGCACGCGCATGCCGTGCAGTTCCAGGACCCCGCTGAGCGCGAAGAGGTTGCGCGCGTCGTCGTCGACGACCAGGACCGTACGTCCGGCCAGGCCGCTTTCGGGGACGTGATCGGCGGGCCGGCGCCGCGCGTCGCCGTGCACCAGCGGCAGGACGTCCCCGGGCTGTTCGGCGGACAGGTGGAGCGCGATGCGTTCGCGCAGCTCGTCCAGGCTGGAGAGCAGTTCCAGGCGGCGTGACGCGGACCGCCGGCGCAGGGCCTCCTCCTGGCCGGGCCGCACCCGCGGGTTGTTGTGGGCGAGGACGGGGAGCGAGGCGAGGGCCGGGTCTCCGTCGAGGGCGTCGAGGAAGCGGAGCGCTTCGCCGTCGGGCAGGTCCAGTTCCAGGACGACGCAGTGGAAGGAGTGTGCCGCCAGGGCGGCGGCCGCCTCGCGGGACCCGGTGGCGTTGACCACGTGAACGCCGCCCCGCTCCCCCGCCGTCAGGTGGCCGGGGGCGAAGTCCCGCTCGGCGCTCTCGGCGACGAGGGAGAGCAGGCCGTTCGGCCGCTCCTCGATCACGAGCAGGCGCCGGGGCCGCCGCTGCTCCGGCAGGGCGGGCCGGTCCGGACGGCCGCCCCGCTCCGCCGGCGCCCGGGACGAGGACCCGGGCGGGAGCGCCAGGGGGGTCTCGGCGTAGGTGGCGCCCTCGTAGTCCGCGCGGCTGACGGGCAGGTAGAGGGTGAAGGTGCTGCCCTGGCCGGGGGCGCTCTCCGCGGTGACGGCCCCGCCGAGGAGCTGGGCGATCTCGCGGCTGATGGAGAGCCCGAGGCCGGTGCCGCCGTACTTGCGGCTGGTGGTGCCGTCGGCCTGCTGGAAGGCCCCGAAGACCGACTCCAGTTGCTGTTCGGGGATGCCGATGCCCGTGTCGCGCACCCGGAAGGCCAACATCGGGCCGCGCCGGGTGAGGCCGGCGGGGATCTCGGGGGCCGCGGCCGGTTCGATGCGGAGCTCGACGCCGCCGCGCTCGGTGAACTTCACGGCGTTCGAGAGGAGGTTGCGCAGGATCTGGCGCAGTCGCGAGTCGTCGGTGAGCAGGTCGTCGGGGGCGCCGGGGGCCGTGGTGACGGTGAAGTCGAGGCTCTTCTGCGTGGTCATCGGCCGGAAGGTGGCGTCGACGTACTCCAGGAGCTGGGGCAGGTGCACCCGCTCGGGGTTGATGTCCATCTTGCCCGCCTCGACCTTCGACAGGTCGAGGATGTCGTTGATCAGCTGGAGGAGGTCCGAGCCGGCCGAGTGGATGATGCCGGCGTACTCGACCTGCTTGGGGGTGAGGTTGCGCGCGGGGTTCTGGGCGAGCAACTGGGCCAGGATCAGCAGGCTGTTGAGCGGGGTGCGCAGCTCGTGGCTCATGTTGGCCAGGAACTCGGACTTGTAGGTGGAGGCCAGCGACAGCTGTTGCGCGCGGGTCTCCAGCTCCTGCCGGGCCTGCTCGATCTCCAGGTTCTTGGCCTCGATGTCGCTGTTCTGGCTGGCGAGGAGGGCGGCCTTCTCCTCCAGCTCCGCGTTGGAGCGCTGGAGCTCCTCCTGCTGGACCTGGAGTTCCTCGGAGCGGGCCTGGAGTTCGCCGGTCAGCCGCTGGGACTCCCCGAGGAGCTCGTCGGTGCGGGCGTTGGCGACGATCGTGTTGACGTTCGCTCCGATGGCCTCCATCAGCTGGGCCAGGAAGTCGCGGTGCACGGGGTTGAAGGCGGAGAAGGAGGCCAGCTCGATCACACCGAGGATCTGGTCGTCCACCACGATCGGCAGGATGATCAGGCTGCCCGGGGTGGTGTGGCCCAGCCCGGAGGAGATCACGTACCCGCCCGGGACCTGGTCGGTGGCGATGATCCGGCGGCTGCGGGCCGCCTGGCCGACGAGGGACTCGCCGAGGGCGAAGGCGGCGCCCTCCTGCGCGGCGGCGGAACGCCCGTAGGAGCCGACGAGGGTGAGCACGGTGCCGCCGGGGCGGTCCTCGGCGAGGTAGAAGGCTCCGTACTGGGCGGCGACCAGCGGCGTCAGCTCGTCCATGACGAGTTCGGCGACGGCGCCCAGATCCCGGTGGCCCTGCATCAGGCCGGAGATGCGGGCCAGGTTCGATTTGAGCCAGTCCTGCTCCTGGTTGGCCCGGGTGCTCTCGCGGAGCGAGCCGACCATGGAGTTGATGTTGTCCTTGAGTTCGGCGACCTCGCCCGAGGCGTCGACGGTGATGGAGCGGGTCAGGTCGCCCTCGGCGACCGCGCTGGCCACCTCGGCGATGGCGCGGACCTGGCGGGTCAGGTTGCCGGCCAGCTCGTTGACGTTCTCCGTCAGGCGCTTCCACGTACCGGAGACGCCTTCGACCTCGGCCTGACCGCCGAGGCGGCCCTCGCTGCCCACTTCGCGGGCGACGCGGGTGACCTCGGCGGCGAAGGCGGAGAGCTGGTCGACCATCGTGTTGATGGTGGTCTTCAGCTCCAGGATCTCCCCGCGGGCGTCCACGTCGATCTTCTTGGAGAGGTCGCCGTTGGCGACGGCCGTGGTGACGAGGGCGATGTTGCGGACCTGGCCGGTGAGGTTGTTGGCCATGGAGTTGACGTTGTCGGTGAGGTCCTTCCAGGTGCCCGCCACGTTGGGGACCTGTGCCTGGCCGCCGAGCCGGCCCTCCGTGCCCACCTCGCGGGCCACCCGGGTCACCTCGTCGGCGAAGGCCGACAGGGTGTCGACCATCGTGTTGATGACCCCGGCCAGCGCGGCGACCTCGCCCTTGGCCTCCACCATGATCTTCTGCGAGAGGTCGCCGCGGGCGACGGCGGTGGCCACCTGGGCGATGGAGCGCACCTGTCCGGTCAGGTTGGAGGCCATCACGTTGACGTTGTCGGTGAGGTCCTTCCAGGTGCCGGAGACGCCCCGGACGGTGGCCTGACCGCCCAGGTTGCCCTCGGTGCCGACCTCGCGGGCGACGCGGGTGACCTCGTCGGCGAACGCGGAGAGCTGGTCGACCATCGTGTTGATGGTCTCCTTCAGCTCCAGGATCTCCCCGCGCGCGTCCACCCGGATCTTCTGGGTCAGGTCGCCCTGGGCCACGGCGGTGGTGACCTCGGCGATGGAGCGCACCTGGGCGGTCAGGTTGTCGGCCATGACGTTGACCGACTCCGTCAGGTCCTTCCACGTACCGGAGACGCCCTGGACGTCCGCCTGGCCGCCGAGCCGGCCCTCGGTGCCGACCTCTCGGGCCACCCGGGTGACCTCGCCGGCGAATCCGGACAGCTGGTCGACCATCGTGTTGATGGTCTCCTTCAGCTCCAGGATCTCCCCGCGCGCGGTGACGTTGATCTTCTGCGAGAGGTCGCCCTTGGCCACGGCGGTCGCGACCTGGGCGATGGAGCGCACCTGGGCGGTCAGGTTTCCGGCCATGAAGTTGACCGAATCCGTGAGGTCCAGCCAGGCGCCGCCGACTCCCGGTACGTCGGCCTGTCCGCCCAGCGTCCCCTCGGTGCCCACCTCGCGGGCCACCCTGGTCACCTCGGAGGTGAACAGGGAGAGCTGATTGACCATCCCGTTGAAGACGGTGGCGATCTCCCCGAGCAGCCCGTCCGCCGCATCGGGCAGCCGGGTACGGAAGTCCCCGTCGCGTACGGCGGTCAGCCCGGCCAGCAGCCTGCGCAGCTCCGCCTCGCCGATCCCGCCCTCACCCGCGAGCGGGGACACCCCGCCCGCCGAACCCGCGCCCGCCCGCTCGGCCATCCGCCCCAACCTCACACTCGAAACCGACACTCCGCCGAACGGGACCAGAAGGACCCCCGGCGCCGGGCGCGGCGATGCGCCCGGCTCCGCGGTGATCCGTCTGCGCCGCACCACCGGTCCGGTGAAGGCTAGCGCCGCCGAAGGGACGATAAGGCACGGTCGATCACACCGGGGACAGCGCATCCCGCCTGCGGGAAGGGGAGGTGGGCGGGCGGTCTTCCGAACACGGCCCGAACACGCCTCCGGGCCGCGCGATGTGGACGGCTCGGGGGTGACCTGCCGGGTTCCGGGTAGACGAACGGGTGACACTCGCACACAACGGAGGAATCGGGGTGAAGCGGATGGCGGTCAAGGCCGTGGGCTGGGCCCGGTCGTTCCCCGTCTCGGAGGGGGTCCGGGCGGCGCGGGAGTGGACGGCGGGCCACCTGGCGTCGCTGCCGTGGAGCGGTTCGGTGGCCGACACCGTCTACTCCGTACTGATCTGCGTCTCCGAACTCGTCACCAACGCGCACCTGCACGCGGTCGGGACCGCACACCTCGTCCTGACCTGGGACGGTTCCTGCCTGCATGTCAGCGTAGCCGACGCCGATCCGCGGGTGCCCCCGTACCGGGAGCCCGACGCCGGCGCGGAAGCCACGTCGGGCCGCGGGCTCGGGATCGTCACCACCCTGGCCGATTCCCTGGACATCCACGCGTCGCACGGCGGGAAGGCCATCACCGCGTGCTTCCGGCCGGGCGGCGGACCGGACCCGCACGAACCGGAGCCTCGGCGTACCAGGGAATCTCGACGCACCCGGGAACCTCCCCCGCAACACCCGTGGTCCGGGGCCCCGGAGACCGGATGACCGGGGCGGCGGCCGGGCGGCCGATCCGGGTTCACGTCCCGGCGGCGGCGTCCACGCTCGCGTGCAGGGACAGGACGGTATCGGCCCCGGTCACCGCGAAGAGCCGGCGCAACTGTTCGCCGGGGGCGGCGATGCGCAGGGTCGTGAGGCGGTGCAGCCGCAGGAGCAGGTTCAGGAAGGAGGAGTCCCCGAAGGTGATGGAAGCGGCGTCCAGAACCACCAGCGGATGCAGGTCCGCGGCGGCGACAAGAGCCTCCTCCAAGGGAATGAGGGTGTCCTGGTCGAGCTCTCCGCGGGCCACCACCACCCAGCCGGCCCCGACCGGGTAGCCGTCCCCGACCACGCCCTGCCCGTATCCGTCCCCTGCTCCGGTCATGTCCGCCTCCCCGGATCGTCCGTCGTACGTCCTTCCCAGGGAGTATGCCTGCTCATCGCTCCGGCACCACCGCCCCCCGGGCCGCGGCCCCTCTCCGGGCCTCGGCGCGCCAGGGGTGGAACTCCCCTGCCCTCGAAGTGTGTAGACCCGCGAAGGCGGGGCAGAAGCGCTCCCGGCAGCCGTCAGTCAATCGGGAGGGAGCGGCCACCATGAATCGCTCGGCCACCGTTGTAGGCCCCATTCGTGCAGCAGACGCATCGGTACCCGCGTGTGACCTGGAGTCCGCGGGAGCGACCACGCAGGACGCGGACCTGTTCCGGGTGGAGAACCCGCGGGAGATGGCCCCCTCGGACGCCCGGGAACTCTCGCGGCTCTTCTTCGTGAGGCTGCGCACGCTGGAGGAGGGGACGCGCGAGTACCAGTACACGCGCAACACCCTGATCGAGATGAACCTGTCCCTCGTGCAGTTCGCGGCGCGGCGTTTCAGGGCCCGCGTGGTCGGCGGGGGCCTCGACATGGAGGACGTCATCCAGGTCGGGACCATCGGCCTGATCAAGGCCATCGACCGCTACGACACGGAGCGCGAGGTGGAGTTCTCCACCCTCGCCCTGCCGTACATCACGGGTGAGATCAAGCGCTACTTCCGCGACACCACCTGGGCCGTGCACGTCCCGCGCCGGCTGCAGGAGCTGCGTACGGAGCTCGCCAAGACCCAGGACGCCCTCAGCGATGTCCTGGGCCGGGCCCCGACGGTCAAGGAGGTGGCCCAGCACCTGGAGTTGTCCGAGGACGAGGTCATCGAGGGGCTGGTGGCCGCGAACGGCTACACGAGCAGTTCCCTCGACGCCGCCACGATCGACGGCGACAGCTCCCCGGTGGCGGGCCGCGGCGCCCGGCCGATGGCGGAGCGCCACGGCACCGTGGATCCCGGCATGGAACTCTTCGAGGACTTCCACACCCTGGCGCCCCTGCTGGAGGAACTGGACGAACGCGACCGGCTCGTCCTGCGGCTGCGCTTCGGACTGGAGAAGACCCAGGCGGAGATCGGCGCCGAGCTCGGCGTCTCGCAGATGCAGGTCTCCCGCATCCTGACCCGGACCCTGGCGCGGCTGCGCACCGGCATGCTGGCGGTGTAGGAAGGGACCGTGAACTCCTCATCCGGCGCGCGGGAGCGCGCGGGCTCCTCGGAGCCGGCGGGCTCGGCCGCGGCAGGCCCGAAATCGGCGGCGGGCTCTGTGACGGCCGCGGGCTCCGGGGCGGCGGCGGGCGCGTGGGCGCCGCTGACCGCCCGGCCCTGGCAGGACCGTCCGGGCGCGCGCCTGAGCGGCAGCTGCGACCTCGACACCCGAAAGTGCCTGTCCGCCGCCCTCGGCGTCGTGACCGCGCTGCCCGGACCCGTGGTCCATCTCGACCTGTCCGCCGTGGTCTTCCTGGACACGGCCGCGGTCGCCGCGCTCGTAGGGGCGTCCGCGGCCCTCGGCGGGCAGGGGCGGCGTCTGCTGCTCCACGATCCGCCGTACTCGCTCCGCAAGGTCGTGGAGATGTTCCCGGACGAATGCGCCGCGCTGGAGGTCGCAGCATGATCGAGGTCGCAGCATGATCACTGTTCCTGAGCCCGCCGGGCCCGGGGCCTTCGTCCATCCCGCCTTCTTCTACGAGGACTTCGACGGGTACGTGGCCGGCGTGGGCGCCTTCGTGGGCGCCGCCGTGTCGGCCGGCGAACCGGTCCTCGTCGCCGTACCGGGCCCGAGCCTGGACGCCCTGCGCGAGAGCCTCGGCGGGAGCGCCGACGGCGTCACCTGGACGGACATGACGGATCTGGGCCGCAACCCCGGCCGCATTCTGGCCGCCCTGCAGGATTTCGCCGACCTGCACGTGAGCCGGCCGGCCCGGATCGTCGGAGAGCCGATCTGGGCCGGCCGCTCCCCCGCCGAGGTGCTGGAGGCCACCCGGCACGAGGCCCTCATCAACACCGCCTTCGCCGGCCGGCCCGCCACCGTCCTGTGCCCGTACGACGTACGGGGCCTGGCGCCCGAGGTCCTGGCCGACGCCCGCCGCACGCACCCCACCCTCATCGAGGGGGGCTCGGACCTCCCCAGCCCGGCGTACGCGGACGCCGCGCGGGTCTCGGCGGACTGCGACCGGCCGCTGCCCGAACCCGGGGGCGAGGTGCCCTGGTTCACGTACGCCCACGGAGGGCTGGCCGAGGTGCGCGAGTACGCCGACGCCTGGGCCCGCGGCACCGGTCTGAGCGCGGCGCGCCGCGGCGACCTGGTCCTGGCCGTCAGCGAGGCCGCGGCCAACTCCCTCTCCCACGGGGGCGGGAAGGGCGCACTGCGCCTGTGGGTCACCGCCGGGCCCGGTGCGGAAGCCGTCGCCGAGATCCGCGACGCGGGCCGCCTGGCGGATCCCCTCGCGGGGCGCCGCCGCCCGTCCCTGGCCTCGGCCAACGGCGGTCGCGGCCTGTGGATGATCCACCAGCTCTGCGATCTGGTCGAGGTCCGGGCCCTGCCCGACGGCTTCACCCTGCGGCTCCACATGGCGGCGCCCTGACGGGGGAGGTCACCTACACTCGGGGTCTGGCCCGGGTGTCCCCGGGCCGCTCGGGGGCATACGGACAGTCCCGGACACCGGCCACGAACTCGGCGGGCGGTCTCCCGGGAACAGTGAGCGGATCAGCGTCGGCACGGGGGTGCGAGAGCACGGTGGAGACCATCGGAGCGGAAACGGGAGATCCAGTGAGCGTCGGCCTTCCCGGCGGAGGCCAGCGGCGGCGCCTCGCCCTGACGGGCGTCGGGGGCTCGGTGGCCAAGGGACGCGACTTCACGCGCCGGGCGCTGCGTGACTGGGGCTGGGACGGAACCGAGACCTCCGAGGACGCCCTGCTCCTCGTGTCCGAGCTGCTGACCAACGCCTCGCTGCACGCGGGCGGCTGCCGGGAACTCGTCCTGACGGCCGGGGAGACGCTGCGCATCGAGGTGTACGACGGCACGACGACCCTGCCCCTCCTCCATCCCGCCCCGCGGCGCGGCATGCCGGGGGGCCACGGTCTGCACATCGTGGAGCGGCTGTCCGACCGCTGGGGCACGCACGCGCACGAGGGCGGCAAGTCCGTCTGGGCCGAGATCGAGGCGGACCGTCTGATGTCCGGCAGGCCGGCGCCACGCTGACCGATCCGGCGGACCCCCGGGTCCGTTCCTCGGTCGTCGCGCGCGGGCGTCGATCCGGCCGTCGGGGGCAGGAGCGCCTCATGACCTCTCATCAGCTCACCTCCCTGTCCCTGGCCCCGGCGATCGGGCCCTCCTGGGTGCACCTGCTCGTCATCGCCTTCGCGCTGATCGTGCTCGTGCACACCCTGGCACGGCACCGGTAGGAACTCCCGTGCCCGGCCGCGGCCGGGCCGTACGGGCGCGGCCCGGCGCCGAGTTCCGTCAGCGAGGGTGCCCGTCGGTCGCGCCGGGCCCGGTCGGAGCCGGGTCCAGCAGGATGCGGGGCAGGGCGGCGGGGTGCTTCTCCGCCAGCCAGGCGATCAGCTGCTCGCGTACGGCGCAGCGCACCGTCCACACGTCGTCGGCGTCCTTGGCCGTGACGATGGCCCGCACCACGATGGTGGAGGGCGTCGTCTCCGTGACGGCGAGGTCCCAGCCGCGGCCGTCCCACTGCGGGCAGTCGCGCAGGATCTCGTGCACCTTGTCCCGCATGAGGTCCACGGGCGCCCCGTGGTCGCAGTGCAGGAAGACCGTGCCGGTCATCTGGACACCGCCGCGCGACCAGTTCTCGAAGGGCCTGGTGGTGAAGTACGAGACGGGCATGGTGATGCGGCGTTCGTCCCAGGTGCGTACGGCGAGGAAGGTCAGGGTGATGTCCTCGACCACCCCCCACTCGCCGGCGACCACGACCGTGTCCCCGATGCGCACGAGGTCGCCGAAGGCGATCTGGAAGCCCGCGAAGAGGTTGCCCAGCGTGGACTGGGCCGCCACCCCGGCCACGATGCCGATGATTCCGGCGGAGGCAAGCACGGACGTGCCGAGCGCGCGGAAGCTCGGGAAGGTGAGGAGCATGGCGGCGCCGGCGATCACGGCCGCGACGACCGTCACGACCCTCGTGATCAACGTCACCTGGGTACGGACCCTGCGCACCCGGGCGGGGTCGCGGGTGCCGGTGGCGTAGCGGGCGTACCCCGACTCCACGACGGCGGAGGCCACGGCCACGATCAGCCAGGCCCCGGCACCGATCAGGGCCAGCGCGAGGATCCGGCCCGTGGCGGCCGCGTGGTCCCGCAGCGGCGGCCACGCCGTCTGCCGGCAGGCACCCTTGAACAGTGCGGCGAGCAGGAATATCTGCAGGGCGTGGCGGCAGCGGCGCAGCAGGTTCCACAAGGGCGTCTCGGGGTGTCGCGCGCCGGCGCGGCGGAGCAGTCGGTCGACGGCCCAGCCGGCCGCGGCGGTGAGCAGGATCGAACCCGCCAGGAGGGTCAGGAGGCGTAGGGCGCTGTTCATGTCTCCCCAGTGGGTGGAAGCGGCACGGATCTTCCCGCGCCTGCCCCACGGCGAGGACCTGACACGGGGAGCCCGTTCCCCGCCGGTCGCCCGACCCCACCGGCGGTCACTCGCCGCGGTGGAAGGCCTTCCGCCAACCCGCGCGACTCGGCTTCGTGATCGCCTTTGCCGCCGGGTTCGCCGCCGGCTTCGTTGTCCGCGTCGCTGCCGGCTTCGTTGCTGCCCTCGTTGCCCGAGTCCATGCCGACTTCGCCGCAGACTTCGTCTCCGGCTTCGTTTCCGGCTCCACGGGCCTCGGTTCCGGTCGCGGCGAGGTCGCGGGATGTTCCGGCCGGGGCCGGCGGTGCCACCAGTGCCTGCGGCGCGGGTGCACGGCGCGGCCCAGGCGGCGGCCGATCAGCAAGTAGCCGAGGAGGGCTCCGGCCGTATTGAGGATGACGTCGTCGATGTCGAAGACGCGTCCCGTGACGAGGGCGCCCTGGATCAGCTCCACCAGCGTCATCAGACACACCGTCACGACGGCGACCCGCAGCAGCCCCCGGGCCGGGGGCATGAGGACGGGCAGCAGCACCCCGAAGGGCAGGCCCAGCAGCAGGTTCCCGCCCAGCTGGCGCACCGCCTCCGTGGTCGACGCGCCGTCCAGGTAGGCGTTGATCGAATGGCCGGGCGTCGTGTTGCTGTGCACCAGGGCCACCGAGGCGGCGGAGGGTTCCAGCGTGAGCCGTGCCAGCACCACGCTGAACAGGACGGTCCCGACGAAGGCCGCCAGCATCGCCAGCGCCCGGACGGCCGGGTGCGCGGGTCGGCGTCGTTGCCAGGCTGCCGTCACTGACCCGCTGTCGGGACTCTCGCCGCGCCGCAGCGCGTGTCTCCATGTCATGGCGGCCGTCTGCCCTGTGAACGGCCCCCTACGCGCCGCGACCGCCGCGCCTTCGCGACGTCGGCGATCCCGGGCGAATGAAGGACCGGAGCCGGGGCAGGCGAGTTCGGGCGGGGCGCCTACGGCGCCGCGTACGACATCGAAAGAGAGGGACGGCCGGCACCGCGCCGCCGCCCCCTGTCTGGCGAAGGAGTTGTTTTCGCGTGACTGAGCATGTGTGGAGCTACAGGTCGACCGCGGGCCACCTGACCGGCACCGATCTGATCGGGTACACGGTCGAGGCGACCGACGGCAGCATCGGCAAGGTCGACAAGCACTCCGACGAGGCCGGTGACGCCTACCTGGTCGTGGACACGGGGATCTGGATCTTCGGCAAGGAGGTCCTGCTCCCCGCGAGCACCGTCATCATCGTCGACGTGAACCGGGAGACGATCTACGTCGACGGCACCAAGGAACAGATCAAGAACGCACCGGAGTTCCACCGGGAGAAGCACCTCGACGACGTCGGGTATCGCGAGGAGATCGGCACCTACTACTCCATCGGCGGCTTCGGCGGCCGCATCATCTGACGCGGTGGGACGGACGCGGGCCCGGACTCCTCGAGTCCGGGCCCGCGTCCGCGTCCGGGTCCGGGTCCGTTTCCTCATCCTCGTCCCCCGAGCCGGTCGCGGACGCGGCGGCAGCCGCCGTCAGCCCCGTACGAGGGTGCGTACGTTCTCGACGCTGCCGCAGTCGGCGTTCAGCCGACGCTCCCGCTCCCGCAGGAAGGCCGCCCCGAGCTCGGCCCTCCGCTCGTCCGGGACGTTCTCCCGGGCTCCGTTGAGGATGGTGCGCTCCTCCTCGTCGAGGTGGTGGGAAACCGCCTTGACCAGGTCTTCCAGACGCTCGTCCCAGTCGTCGGAGCCCACTTCGGACACCTCCAGCAGCGCCAGGAGGGCCTCGTTGCCCTCGGCGTGCTCCTTGGCGCCGTGCTCGACCTCCCCGTCGTCCACGCCCTTGAACCGCTTCAGCGCGCCGTACACCTCGGTCTCCTCGGCCTCGCCGTGGGCCACGAGGAGCGCGGACAGCTTCGCGAGCGCGTCCGCGCGGTCGGCCTCCACACTGCGCATCCGGCGGAAGAGGTCCTCCATCCTGCGGTGATCCTTGAGGATCAAGGCGACGACGTCCTGGTTATCCTGTGCTTCCGCGGCCATGCCACGTTCCTCCTGTTCTCGTACGTTTCGTTCCGCAGGGGCGCCTGCTCGATACCGGCGGGTTCAAACCTCGGGTCCACCGGGGCGAACGGCTCTGGGCCATCCGGAGCAACGGGGGCGTGTTCCCTCCGGGCCGCCGCCGATCCGCCGCCCGCGCGGGGGATAGTCGGTCGGGGCGGTCGGCCGCACGGGCCGCCGGCCCCGCGCCCAGGCGGCAGAGGGAGAGTGGATCCGATGGTGAAGAAGGTTTTGCTGACGTACGCCCTGGCGGCCGGAGTACTGATCGGGCCGCTGAGTACGGCCGGCTGGGCCGCCGACGGGTACGCGCGGGCCGCGTCCGGCCCCGTGGGCGTGGTCGAGACCCGCGCGCCGCTCAACGTCCGCGAGAAGCCGACCGTGTACTCGGACGTGGTGAAGCAGCTGCGTCCGCACGAGCGGGTGCTCCTCGTGTGCCAGAAGCGCGGCGGCTGGGTGGACGGCAACCCGGTGTGGTACCGCCTGCACGGCTCGAAGGGCTGGGTCTCGGCCCGCTACGTCCACAACCTCCAGCCGGTCCGCCCCTGCTGAGAGCGCGCGGCACGCGCTGAGCACCGGTGAAGGGAGCGGCCCCCGGCGTCCGGGGGCCGCTCCCTTCGCCGGTGCCGCGGCTCCAGCCGGATCAAACAGCCCGACCTCGTCGTGCCCGGCGGCTGCGCCGGGCCAGCAGGGCCGCGGTGAGTACGCCGGCGGCCGTGGCCAACGCGGTCCGGTGGCTCCGGGCCGCGGTCGCGGCCCGTACGGCCTTGCCCCGTGCCGCGTCGAGCTTCCCGTCCTGGACGAGGCGGCCGACGTGCGATGCGGCCGTCTTCCTCAGCCGCCCGGCGCTCTCCTGGACCCGCGCCGGGGAGCCCGCCCTGGAGACCAGTGCTTCGACGGTCCGGCCGAGCTCCTTCCGGGTCCGGACGGCCTGCCGGCGGAGCGTCCGTGCGCCGGGGAGCGTCTTGTTTCCGTGCAATCCGGTCGTCGTCATCGCGGTTCCCTTCCTTCGAGTCCTCCGCCTGCCCGCGGGCCGGCCGGGTGTCGTCCGCCCAGCGGCATCTGCCGGAGGGCGTGCTGCGCGGATACCCGGCAACGGGCCCATGACACAGCCGAGTTGCCCCTGAAACGGGATGGCGGCCCGCCCCGGTCGGGGGCGGGCCGCCATCCTGCCGTGTTGCGCGCACACTTCACCGGCTACCAGTAGTGACGTCGGCCGCCGACCGCGTGTCCGACCGAGCCCATGATCCACAGCACGGCCCCCACCACGAGCAGGATGACGCCGATGGTCCACAGAACGGAGATTCCGGTCAGGAATCCGATGAGCAGGAGGATGAGTCCGGCGAAAAGCATGATGTCCTCACTCGCGCGTCGAGAACGCGGCGGAGCGGTGGCTCCGCCGCGGTGCTTCGGCTCGCGTCTGCCCCCGGGCGCCCGCCTTATCCCCGCCGTCGCCGTGTGTGCCGTCGTCGGCCGGTCGGGTCAGGCCTTCAACCCGTACGCACGGTCTGCCGCGCACGTCGGCGAGGTCGAGGAGTGGATGCGCGGCCGGCTCGACGACTGACAGTGAGGATGTACGGAAGCGTTCCCCGGCGGGGTCTGACCCAACGACTGACTGACTCAGGGTCCTCAACTGGATCTGTCGGCTCCGGCCGGGGGACGCTCACGTGCATCCGCCGGACCGGGGGACGTGACTTCATAAGAGCCTGGCCAGAGGCCCCATCACTGTCTTGTCCGCCCTCCCGGCCGGCGGGTGCCATCCTGCCCGGTCGAATGGAGAGGACGGCACGATCCACGATGGCACAGCATGAGGTCGAGGTCACCGGCGGCGTCGACACCCACAAGGACACCCACACCGCGGCCGCGATCGACTCGGCAGGGCGGGTGCTGGGGTCGGCCCAGTTCCCAGCCTCCACAGTCGGCTACCGCACACTGCTGACCTGGCTCCGCTCCTTCGGTGCCCTGCTCCTGGTCGGGGTGGAGGGCACCGGTGCCTACGGCGCCGGCCTGTCCCGCTACCTGCGCGAGAACGACGTCACAGTGGTCGAGATCGACCGGCCAGACCGCAAGACCCGTCGCTGGCAGGGCAAGTCCGATCCGGTCGATGCCGAGGCAGCAGCCCGGGCCGCGCTCGCAGAACGCCGCACTGGGACCCCGAAGTCCCGTGATGGCCGTGTCGAGGCCCTGCGGGCCCTGCGGGTCGCCCGTCGCAGCGCGGTCCAGCAGCGGGCCGACGCCACCCGGCAGATCAAGACCTTGATCATCACCGCGCCAGAGGGAGTCCGCACCATGCTGCGGCACCTGAACGACAAGGACCTGCTGACCATCTGCGCGGGTTTCCGCCCCAGCCTCGACCAGGCCGGCGACCCGGTCACCGCGACGAAGATCGCCCTGCGCTCCCTCGCCCGCCGCCACCGCGACCTGGGCCAGGAGATCGACGAACTGAACGAGCTGATAGCCCCGCTCACCCAGGAGATCAACCCGGCCCTGACCGAGCTCAACGGCGTCGGCCCGGACGTCGCCGGCCAGCTGCTGGTCACCGCGGGCGACAACCCCGACCGGCTCCGCTCCGAGGCGGCCTTCGCGATGCTCTGCGGCGTCGCCCCACTGCCGGCCTCATCCGGTCGCACCCATCGACACCGCCTCAACCGTGGCGGCGACAGGGCCGCGAACGCGGCCCTCTACCGGATCGTTCTCTGCCGCCTGCGCTGGGACCAGCGCACCAAGGACTACATGGAACGACGCACCAAAGAAGGCCTCTCCAAGAAGGAGACCATCCGCTGTCTCAAGCGGTTCGTCGCCCGCGAGATCTTCCGCGTCCTGACCGCTACCCATGCCGCAACAGCAACCTCAAGTCACCTCACAACCCCTGCTTGACATCCATAAGAGCATCCCCGCCCACACCCCGTGGTGAGAACCCGTGGTGAGAACCGACCAGTTTTGGTGACTGTCCCCCACGCGGTGGGCGAATACCCGGGCATAGCTTCGAAGTGCGCGGTCCACGAGGCCGCGCACCCCGCCCCCCTCTCACCAAGGGAACCCGATCATGCCGATGCAACCCTGGTTCACCGAAGCCAAGTTGGGCATTTTCGTCCACTACGGCATCTACTCCGTCGACGGGGTCCCGGAGTCCTGGTCGCTCTACAGCGGCGAGGTCCCGCACGAGCGGTACATGCGGCAGCTGGACGGATTCACCGCCTCGGCCTACGACGCCGGGGCCTGGGCCCGGCTGTTCGCCCGCGCCGGAGCCGCGTACGCCGTGCTGACCGCCCGCCACCACGACGGTTTCGCGCTCTGGGACACGGCCCACGGCGAGCTGAACGCCGTGCACCACACCCCCGCGGGCCGCGACCTGGTGGCCGAGTACACCGCGGCGCTGCGCGAGCAGGGCCTCAAGGTCGGTCTGTACTACTCGCATTCGGACTGGAGCCACCCCGACTACGCGAGCGTGACCCATCCCGCGCCGCCGAACGAATCCGTCGCCACCCACCCGCTCGTCACCCCCGCGGACGGAGTCGACGACCCGCGGGCGTGGTCCCGGTACCTGGCGTACCGCGACGGCCAGGTCGGCGAGCTGGTCTCCCGTTTCCGGCCCGATCTGCTGTGGTTCGACGGCGAGTGGGAGCGCGGCGAGGAGCAGTGGGGCCTGCCCGCACTCGCCGAACGGATCCTCGCCGGGAACCCCGAAACCGTCCTGAACGCGCGGATGCTCGGCTACGGGGACTACGCGACTCCCGAACAGGGAGTGCCCCTCCAACAGCCCCCCGGCCCCTGGGAGCTGTGCCTGACCGTCAACGAGTCCTGGGGCTACCAGCCGCAGGACCGGGCGCACAAGTCGGTGCGGCAGCTGGTCCGCTACTTCGCGGAGACGATCGGCATGGGCGGCAACCTGCTGCTGGCCGTCGGGCCGCGCGAGGACGGCACGTTCCTCCCCGAGCAGGTGGAGCGGCTGGAGGGCCTCGGTGACTGGATCGCGAAGCACTCCGAGGCCGTGCACTCCACCGTCGCGGGTCTCCCGGCCGGGCACCACTACGGGCCGAGCACGCTGTCCGCCGACGGCCGCACGCTGTACCTGGTCTGCTTCGACCCGCCGCGCGAGACCGTCTCGCTGCGGGGCCTGCGCACCAAGGTGCGACGGGTCTCGGTGGTCGGCTCCGGCGCCCTCCTCGGGCACCGGGTCACCGGCGGCCTCGGCGAGGTGCCCGGCGTGCTGTGGATCGACGCCCCGGCGCCGGCCGACGTGGACGGGCGGGCGACCGTGCTCGCCGTGGAACTGGAAGACGAGCTGGACCTCTACCGAGGCGCCGGACGCAGCTGACGCGGCTGATACGGCTGATGCGGCTGATGCGGCCGGCATCAGCCCTCGCCGCCCCTCACCGCGCGGGGCGGGGCTCCCCACTCGCGCCTGCAGGCCTTGTTGAAGGCCTGCAGGTCCCCGATCCCCACGGCGTCCGCGATCGCGGCGATCGGCAGGGTGGACTCGCGCAGCAGGTGCCGGGCCCGCTCCATGCGCCGCCGGCGCACGTAGGCCACCACCGTGGTTCCGGTCTCGGCCCTGAACAGCCGCAGCAGGTGGTTGTGCGAGACGCCCGCGGCGCGGGCTATCCCGGGCACGGCCAGGGGTTCGGCCAGGTGCGACTCGATGTGCGCCAGGGCGGCCGCGAACGCACGGTGCGGTCGCGGCCCTCCGTCCGCGGGCCCGGCCAGGCCCGCGACGCGCCACAGCGCACCCCAGACCTCCGCGTCGGCCCGGCGCGGGGTGCGCGGGGCCGACGCGATGGCGAGGAGCAGCAGCTCGGAGAGGACCGGGGTCTGCGCCCCGGCGTCCTGCACCACCGGTATCCCGTCCGTCCGGGCAGCGCCGGGCAGCGCGAAGTGCGCGTACAGGTGCTCGGAGCGGCCCCGGTAGCGGAAGGCCACCACCGCGCCGGGCGGAACCAGGCTGACGTGTCCGGGCCGGACCTGGTGCGCGACTCCGTCGACGGTCAGTTCGGCGCCGTACCGGTAGAGGTGCAGCTGCCACAGGTCGGGCAGCCGGAAGACGTCCAGGGCGCGCGTGGCGCCGTGGACGCCGACGCCGAGGCCGGCCACGCGCGGCGGTTCGTCCAGGGGGACGGCGACGGTGCGGCCGGGATCGGTCCAGTACGTCTCGTTCACATCGCGCTTTCGTGGGGGCCGGCCGGACCTACGGGAGGACCGTGCCCGAGTCGGTCTGCGGATAGCGGATAGGCGCCACCGGTCTTGGTGACGGTGACCGTGTGGGCGCCCGGCTCGAGGTGGTCGACGGTCCCGTACGCCTGCTGGGGTCTGCACGGTGGTCGCCGTCGACCTCGGGCCGCAGCGGCGGTAGCACGGGAGCGGCGCTGACGCGGGAGCGAGGTAGCGCGGGGGCGCGGAGCGCGGGAGCGCGGGGCGCCGTTCAGGCGGACAGGTCGAGTGCGTAGACCTGTCCGATCAGGTCGGCGCCGAAGCTGTGGTGCGGTTCCTCCTCGACGAGCCGGAAGCCCGCGGCGAGGTAGATCCCGCGCGCGGCCACCAGGGTGTCGTTCGTCCACAGCCGGATCCGCTCGTACCCCGCCTCACGGGCGAAGTCCACGCACCGGGCCACCAGGCGCGAGCCCAGGCGGTGGCCGCGTGCGGCGGGGTCCACGAGGAGGATCCGCAGTTTGGCGGTGCGCCCCTCTCCCGCCGCTCCCCGCCCGCCCTCCTCGTCGGCCACGCAGAACACGCTGCCGACCCGGCGGCCGTCCAGCTCGGCGATCCAGGCCGCCTCGCGGGAGGGATCGTGGCCGGCCGCGTAGTCCGCGACGATCCGCGCGACCAGGGCCTCGAAGCTGATGTCCCAGCCGAATTCCTTCGCGTACTGCTCGCCGTGGGCCATCACCACCCAACCGAGATCGCCCGGCTCCCCCAGCGGCCGGATCACCGCGCGGACCTCGTTCATGGGAATCCTCATCTCCAGGCAACTGAAACGACTGTTTCAGTAAAGCATAATGGCCGGGTGACCCCCTCCGCTGACGACTCCGCCCGCGCCGACTCCGCCCGCAAGCTGCAGCTCCTGGAGCTGGCCTACGCCCACGTGCTCGACCACGGGCTGGCGGACATGTCCCTGCGGCCCCTGGCCGAGGCGATCGGCAGCAGCCCGCGCGTCCTGCTCTTCCTGTTCGGCAGCAAGGACGCACTGGTGCGGGCGCTGCTCGCGCGGGCCCGGCAGGACGAGACGGGCATGCTCGAAGCCGTGCACCGGGCCCGGCCTGAGCACGGGCTCGCTCGCACGGGCGAACTGGTGTGGAGCTGGCTGGCCGACCCTGGGCACCGCAAGGTGCTCACGCTCTGGGTCGAGGGCTACGCGCGCTCGCTGAGCGGCGCCGAGGGGCCCTGGGCGGGTTTCGCGGAGCGGACGATCGCCGACTGGCTGGAGCTCTTCGCCGCCGCCCAGCCGGCCGCCCGCCGCGACACGCCGGAGGGGCTCGCCGAGCGCACCCTGCTGTTGTCGGTCCTGCGCGGGGCGCTGCTGGACCTCCTCGCGAGCCGTGACGAACCGCGCACCACGGCGGCGGTGACGGCCCACCTGCGCACCCTGGAGGCCCCCGCCGACGGTGCGCCGGGGCCCCGGAACCGAACGGGGAACGGGTCCCCCGGCAGGACCGACCGCGGCGCCCGGACGGTCGCGGCGCCGCCGGCGGCCGTCTACGCCGCCCTGCTCGACCGCGCGTCCCTCGAAGCCTGGCTCCCGCCGGACGGGATGAGCGGCCGGATCGAGCGGTGGGACCCGCGTCCCGGGGGCGGGTTCCGGATGGTCCTCACCTACCTCGATCCCACCGAAAGCCCCGGGAAGACCTCCGGCTCGACCGATGTGGTCGACGTACGGTTCACCGGTCTGGTGCCGCCGGAGCGCGTGGTGCAGCAGGCCGTGTTCGAGTCAGACGACCCCTCGTACGCCGGCACCATGACGATGACCTGGCGCCTCGGCGCCCGTGACGGGGGCAGGGGCACCGAGGTGACCGTCACCGCCACCGGTGTTCCGCCCGGCATCGACCGGGCGGAACACGAGGCGGGCATCGCCTCTTCACTGGCCCACCTGGCCTCGTACGTCGAAGGGGGCCGATGACCCGGGCAGCCTGAGCGGCGGCGCTACTTGCCCACCGCGGTGGGGGCCGTTTCGGTCGCGGGGCCGGCCTGGTCCCGCAGTTCGAGCCGCTGCGGCCGGAGGGCGGGGATCAGAGCGGCGATGGCACCGGACAGCAGGGCGAAGCCGCCGCCCATCAGGAGGCCGGTGCGGAAGCCCGCCTCGGAGGTGAAGGTGAATCCGCCCGCCGTGGTGGTCATCTGAGCCAGGACCACACCGACGACGGCGGCGCCGACGGAGGTGCCCAGGGAGCGCATGAGGGCGTTGAAGCCGTTCGCGGCGCCGGTCTCCGTCAGGGGCACCGCACTCATGATCAGAGCGGGCATGGCCCCGTAGGCGAGGGCGACACCGCTGTTGATGACCATGACGGCGGCCATCAGCCCGACGGCCGTCGCGGAGAAGAGGAGCGCGACGCCGTAGCCCGCGGCCAGCACGAGCGCTCCGCAGACGAGGGTGACCTTCGGGCCGTGGACGTTGGTGAGCTTGCCCCCGAGGGGGGACACGGCCATCATCATCAGCCCGCCGGGGAGCATCCACATGCCGGCCGCCAGCATGGACTGGCCCAGGCCGTAGCCGGTGGCGGCGGGGAACTGCAGCAGCTGGGGGATGACCAGCATGCTCGCGTACATGCCGAAGCCGATGGAGACCGAGGCGAGGGGGTCAGCAGGACCCGCGGGCGGACCGTGGTGCGCAGGTCGACGAGCGGGTCGGTGGTGCGCCATTCGAACCACCCCCAGGCGGCCAGGATCACGACGGCCGCGCCGATCAGGCCGAGGGTGGTGCCGGAGCCCCAGCCCCAGTCGGCGCCCTTGGACACGAACAGCAGCAGGGAGACCAGGCCGGCCGCGAGGCCCAGCGCGCCGACCACGTCGAAGCGCTGGCCCTTGGCGGCGGCCGGAACCTCCGGGACGAAGGCCACGATCATGACGGCGACGCAGCAGGCGAGGGCCGCGGACCCCCAGAACAGGAAGCGCCAGCTCGTGTACTGGGCGACGGCCGCCGAGACCGGAAGGCCGATGCCGCCGCCGATGCCCATGGAGGCGCTCACGAGGGCGATGGAGGAGCTGAGCTTCTCGGCGGGGACGATGTCGCGGAGCAGGGCGATGCCCAGCGGGATCATGCCCATCCCGACGCCCTGGAGGCCCCGCCCGACGATCATCTGGACGACGCCGCCCGCCAGCGCGCACACCACCGATCCGGCGATCAGCGGTATGCAACAGGCCAGGAGCATGCGGCGCTTGCCGAGCATGTCGCCCAGCCGCCCGCTGATGGGTACGCACACGCCGGCGACCAGCAGGGTGGCGGTGACGACCCAGGCGGAGTTGGAGTGGGAGGTGTGGAGGATGGTCGGCAGGTCGGCCAGCAGCGGCGTGACCAGTGTCTGCATGACGGCTGCGGCGATGCCCGCGAGGGCGAGCGTCGCGATCACCTTGCCGGTGCGGGGGACGGCCATGGGCGGCTGTTGCATGAGGGGTCCTAAGAGCGAGATCGGCACACACCACAATCAGTAGTCAACTATCAGTTCGCGGTGTCCGACGTGTCAACCGGATCCGATCGTCGACTATCAGTTGTAGGGTCGGCAGCGTGCCGAACGACAGCCCCAAACCCCTGCGCGCCGATGCCGTGCGCAACATCGAGAAGATCGTCCGAGCGGCCCGCGACGTGTACGCCGAGCTGGGACCCGATGTGCCGCTCGACGAGGTCGCGCGGCGGGCCGGCGTGGGGATCGCCACGCTCTACCGCCGCTTCCCCGACAAGGGCGCCCTCCTGCGGGCCGTGATCGACCAGCAGTTCACCCAGGACGTGCTCCCGGCCATCGACCGCGCGCTGACCGACGAGGACCCCCGCCGCGGCCTGGCCTCCGTGCTCGAAGCCGCCCTGGCCTCGGCGGCCGACGAGCACCACGTGCTGACGGCCGCCCGGAACGCCGGCGTCCTCTCCCCCGAGGTCAGCGCCCGCTTCTTCGACGCGCTGGACCCGCTGGTGACGCGGGGTCAGCGGGCCGGGGTGATCCGGGGGGACCTCGTGCCCGACGATCTGAAGAGGATCATGAGCATGCTCGTCAGCGTCCTGTGGACCATGGACCCCGCCGAGGAGGGATGGCGCCGCTACGTGGCCCTGGTCATGGACGGCCTGAGCCCGGCCGCGGCGACCCCCCTGCCCCACCCGGCTCCCCCACTGCTGCGCTGGCCGCAGGAGTGAGCTCCTTCGGGCCTTAGCGCCGCGGTCTCCCCGGTGAGCAGAGCCCCGTAGCGGTCGCTCAGATCCAGTCGCGCCGCTTGAAGCCGAAGTAGAGGGCCAGCATCAGCGCGGAGGAGACCACGAAGCCGGTGTGCGTGCCGTCCCCGGGGAAGGGGACGTTCTGGCCGTAGAAGCCGGTGATCGCGGTCGGGACCGCGATGATGGACGCCCAGCTGGTGACCTTCTTCATGATCAGGTTCGAGCTTGGCGCGCTGGTGCGCGTGCCGGGCGTCCTCGACGGCCGGCTCGTGCAGCCCGAACTGCTCGGTGATCAGGTCGAAGTCCGCTTCGGTGGGATCGCAGAGGTCCAGCCAGACGGTGCGGTCCGGCTGGCCCGCGTAGGCGGGGAGGTCCTGGGCGGGGAATCCCTCCAGGGCCAGGACGCCGTCGCGGTAGAGCCGGGTTCGTGCCACCCGAGCAGGCCGGGCGGACGGCTCCGGCCGGTCCGCGAGCGAACCCCGACGGGAGGCGTCGCGGCGCGGGACCGGGCCGGCGGGGCCGCGGGGCCGCGGGGCCGCGGTACGGTTCAGCCCTTGCGGCGTGCGGCCCAGACGGCGCGCTCGGTCCGCACCGCGAGGTCCTCGCGGCGCAGGATGCTCCCGGGCCCGTCGGTGTCGAGCAGCCGGTCGAGGGCGGCGAGGTCCTCGGGCCGCAGGGTGTCGACGATGCTGAGCCGAAGGCGCCGCAGGCTGCCGAGGGCGTACGCGCCGACCGCCTCGCTGCGCGAGCCTTCGATGTTCACGTTGATCGTGCGGTCGCCGTCGAGGGCGAATCCGGCCGCGGTGAGCTTGGGTCCCCAGTCGGCGCCGCGGTGGGGCACGTGCTCGGCGTGGTGGCTCTCGCTCGCCGTGTGGCAGCGGTCTTCCAGGCCGGGCCGGCCTTCGGGGGCGTCCGCGGGCAGGAACCGGGGGAATCCCGCCAGCTCGACGACGGCGAACAGTCCCCCGGGCGCGAGCAGTTCACGGACCGTGCGCAGGGCCTGGTCCGGGTCGGCCATGTGGTGCATCGAGGCCGAGGCCCACACGAGGTCCGGTGCGCCGAGGTCGGGCCACTCGGTCTCGTCGAGGTCGGCCTGCACGGTGCGGACACGGTCCTCGACGCCCCGGGCGCAGGCCTTCTCCCTCAGGCGCTGCAAGTGCGCCGCCGAGGAGTCGACGGCCGTGACCTGCGCGTCCGGGAACTGTTCGAGCAGGGCGAAGGTGCCGGCTCCCGTGCCGCAGCCCAGGTCCACGATGTGCCGGGGCGGCTCGTTCAGGGGCAGCCAGGTGGCGATGTCGGTGATGTGCCCGGCCAGGACCTCCGCGTCCAGGTCGAGGATCTCCGCCTGGCTGTCGGCCTCGGTGTCGTGGTGGGCGTGGCCGTGAGCCTGGGCGTGGCCGTGCCGCGCTTGGCCGTGGTGGCCGTTGCCGTGGCCCTGCCCGCCGTCGTGACCGTGGTTCCGGCCGTGGCCGTGATCCTGGCCGGGGGTCTGGTGAGCTTCGCCGTGGCTGCCGTGCTGGGGTGCGTGCTGTGCGTCGGTCATGGCTCCACCGTAGGACGCTCATGCGCTTGCCGCATCGACTCTTGCCGGTTAGGCAAGAAGATGGCCTCGCGGCCCCCCGGACGCGCAAGACGCCCGCTTCGGACACGTCTCGCCGCTACCCCTGATCAGCACCTTCGTCGAGTCCGCCGCCGTCGCGCTGATGACCGCGGCGGGCGTCCCGGTCGAAGATCCCCAGGATCTCGCACGGTCCCCCCTCGGCGCCGATCGCGTGCGGCATCATCGTCGGGAACTCCGCAGCCTGGTTGGTCTCGATGCGGAAGCGCCGGTGCCCCAGCAGGAGAACCGCGGTGCCGGACAGGACCACGAGCCATTCGCGCCCGGGGTGTGCGCGCATCCGGGAGGGGTTGTCCGGCGGCGGTTCGGTCATGCGCTGACGAATGACGGTCATGCCCGGCTCGCCCTTGATCGGCCAGCGCATCTGCCCGCGGGCGGCGTCGATCGTCGGGCTGATGACGACGTCGTCGGTCGCGGTCTCCACGAGCTGGTCCAGAGTGGTATCCAGCGCGCGGGCGAGCGTGACGAGGCTGTCCAGCGCCAAGCGGCGCTGACCGTTCTCGATGCGGCTGAGCGTGGACTGGCTGAGCCGGGCCCGCACGGCCAGTTCCTCCAGGGACCAGCCCTGCGCGACGCGCAGAGCGCGGATGCGTTTGCGTACGAGGCTGTCCAGGTCACCGTCTTCTTGCGTCATAGGCAACATTGTATGCCTGCTCTGCAAGTCGGGGTTAGCGTCGTGTGTCAGAAGGCCCCGCACCACCGGGCCGGTACGAAGGAACACCCAGGAAGGAATCCGACGACATGTCCGCGATGACTGCCGCACACCCGACCGCACACCCGACCGCACACCCGACCGACGCACTGCCGGACGGGACCGTCGACGCCGTGGTGATCGGCGGCGGCGCCGCCGGTCTGAACGGCGCCCTGATGCTCGCCCGCTCCCGCCGTTCGGTGGTCGTGATCGACAGCGGCACCCCCCGCAACGCGCCCGCCGAGGGCGTGCACGGCCTGCTCGGCCTGGACGGCACCCCGCCGGCGGAACTGTACGGACGGGGCCGTGAGGAAGTGCGCCGCTACGGCGGCCTGGTCGTCTCCGGCGAGGTCAGCGCCGCCGAACACGCCGCTCCGTCCGCCGACGGCGACCTGCGCTTCGCCGTCACCCTGGCCGACGGCCGCGTCCTGACGGCGCGCCGCCTGCTGGTGGCCACCGGTCTGCGCGACGTGCTGCCCGAGCTCCCCGGACTGGCGGAGCACTGGGGCAGCCGCGTGGTGCACTGCCCGTACTGTCACGGCTGGGAGGTGCGCGACGAGCCCATCGGCATCCTCGCCACCGGCCCCGCGTCGCTCCACCACGCCCTGCTGTTCCGTCAGCTCACCGAGGACCTGGTCTACTTCGCGAACGGCACCGAACTCGACGGGGAGACCCGTACGCGCTTCGCCGCGCGCGGCATCCAGGTCGTCGACGCGCCCGTCGAAGAGGTCGTAGGGGACGGTGACGGAGGCATCCGCGGGGTGCGCCTGGCCGACGGCCGGGTCGTCGAGCGCCGCGTCCTCGCGGTGGCGACCACGCTCCTGGCCCGCACCGAGGGTCTGGCGGGGCTGGGCCTGCGGATGGAGAACGTGCCCGGCGGCGGCCGCCGCTTCGCCTCCGGCGCGGCCGGCGCCACCGACGTACCGGGGGTGTGGGTGGCCGGCAACGTCACCGACCCGATGGCCCAGGTCGGGGCCTCCGCCGCGGCCGGGGCCCTGGCCGGCGCCCACATCAACGCCGTGCTCGCCGTCGCCGACACCGGCGCGGCCGTCGAGGCCCTCGCCGCGGCAGGCAACACCGGCGCCGCCACCAGCGCCTGACGCGGGCGACCGCCCCCCTTCCTCCCCGGCAGCGCCGGACCTGGTCCGGCGCTGCCTTCCGCATGCCCTTTTCGAAGAGGAACCCATGAGCAGGAACCAGCCCCCACGGGTGGCAGCCACCGAAGTGCCCGGCCCCGCCCAAGGCGACGGCGGCCCGGACGCGCGCCGGCTTCGCACCATTCTGATCACCGTGTGCATCGCGCTGATGGCCGTCATCGCCTCGGTTTCCGGGCTGAACGTCGCGCAGCCCGACCTGGCCGTCGAGTTCGGCGCCTCGCAGAGCACCGTCCTGTGGATCATCAACCTCTACACCCTCACCCTGGCCGCGCTGCTGCTCCCGCTCGGAGCGCTCGGTGACCGGCTGGGCCGCAAGCCCACGCTGATCGCCGGTCTGGCCGTCTTCGGAATCGCGAGCGCCCTCGCGGGTCTCGCCCCGTCGGTGGAGGTCATGCTCGCCGCCCGGCTGCTCAGCGGCGTGGGCGCGGCGATGATCATGCCCATCACCCTGGCCGTGATCACCTCCACCTTCCCCGCGGAACAGCGCGGCCGGGCCATCGGCGTCTGGACCGGGGTCGCCGGAGGCGGTGGCATCCTCGGCATGTTCCTCTCCGCCGCGCTCGTCGACGTGGCGAACTGGCGCTACCTCTTCGTCCTTCCCGTCGCCCTGGTCCTGCTGGCGCTGGCCATGTCGCTGCGCGCCATCCCGGACTCCCGTGAGGCCCCGGGGCACTCCTTCGACACCATCGGCGCACTGACCTCCGTCGTCGCCGCGGCCGGCCTGATCTTCGCCCTCCAGGAAGGGCCGGAGCGCGGCTGGTCCGATCCCGCGACCCTGACCGGCCTCGCCGCCGGACTGCTCGCCGGCGCGGTCTTCGTGGTCTGGGAACTGCGGCTCCGGGACGCCGCACTGCTCGACCTGCGGCTGTTCCGCGAGCGCGGACTGGCCGGCGGCTCCCTGACCCTCCTGACGGTCTTCGGCGTACAGGCGGGCATCTTCGTGGTGCTCTTCCCCTTCCTCCAGGCCGTGCTGGGCTGGTCGGGCCTCAAGTCCACGCTCGCGCTGATGCCCATGGCCGTGGCCATGATGGCGGCCTCCGGCCTGGCTCCCCGGCTGACCCCGCGCATCGGTGCGCGCGCGACCATGGCGACCGGCATCCTGCTGGCGGGCGCCGGCCTCGCCCTCATGGCGGGCACCGTCTCCGTCGACGGCGGCTACCCGTCCGTGGTCCCGGGGATGCTCGCCATGGGCCTCGGGATGGGCCTGGCGATGACGCCCTCCACGGAGGCCATCACCGGCTCGCTGCCGCCGGAACGCCAGGGCGTGGCCTCCGCGCTCAACGACGTCACCCGCGAGTTCGGCACCGCGCTGGGCGTGGCCCTGCTCGGCGCGCTCCTGTCCGCCGGGTACCGCAGCGCCATCGACGGACGCCTCGACGGCGTCCCCCAGGGCGCGGCGGACGCCGCGAGGGAGGGCGTCGCCAACGCCGTCGGGGCCGCGGACGGCGCGGGCGCCGGGGCGCGGGCCCTCCTCGACGCCGCCCGGCAGTCCTTCGTCGAGGGCTGGCAGCAGGCCATGTGGGCGGGGGTGGCCGTGATGGCCGTCCTGTTCCTCTACGTCCTCGCCCGCGGCCCGAAGGGCCCGGCCCCGGTGCCCGCTCCCGAGGCGGTGACCGAGCCGGCGACCGAGCCGGCGATCGAGGCGGCCGCGGATCCTACGGCGGACCCCGAGGTCCTCGCCGCGAAGTGACGGGGAGGGATCACGGGGGCAGATGTCCGGTTATGTCATCATCCCTTGCATGAGTGAAGTCGAGATCCTCCCGCTGCGACTGACCCACCTCGATGCCGTTCTCGATCTCGGCTACCGGTCCTTCGACGTCAAGGCGATGCCCTACACCTCCTGGTCGCTGTCCTCCGTGGCCGCGCACTGGGACGCCCAGCCGGACGCCTGCTGGATCGCCCGCGACGAGGAGGGGCTGCTCGGTTTCGTCCTCGGGTCGCTGTCCTACGACGAGCGGGAGGACTGGGGCTACCTGGAATGGATCGCGCTGGAGGAGCGCGCCCGCGGCCGGGGGGTCGCGAGCTCCCTGGTCGAGCACTGCTGCACCGCGCTCTTCGCCGCGGGGGCGTCCCGGATCATCACCGACGTGGAGAGCGGCAACGCGGCGTCGGCCGCGATGATGCGGCGCAACGGGTTCGCCGAGAAGGTCACCGTCACCCTCTTCGTCCGCCCGAACCCGCGGGAGCACACGGCCGCGGCCTCGCACTCCGCCCAGGACCCGGCCCGCTCCATGCTGCGCCGCGCCGCCCGGGCGAGCCGCGGCCCGGCCACGTAGGCGTCCGGCCCGCAGCCCGCCGGGCTGCGGGCCCCGCCGACCGTCGGCCCCGCCCGGCGCGTCCGCGCGCCGTGACGTGCGCCCGCGCGCCTCCGCGCGCCCCCGCAGCGGGGATGACCCCGGGCCATGGCCGCCCCGAACATGAACTGCCGCCATCATCCGCGGCAATTCGGCCATCACGGGGGAACCATGGGACGACGCTGGCTGGTCACGGGATGCTCTTCGGGGCTCGGACACGCGCTGGCCACCGCGGCGGCCCGGGCCGGGGACGAACTGGCCGTCACCGCCCGCAAGACCGCCGACCTGGAGGACCTGGCAGCCGCCTGGCCCGGCCGGATCGTCCCGATCCCCCTCGAACTGCGGGACGAGGCCTCCTGTGAGGAGGCGGTGCGCACCGCGGCGGAGCGCCTCGGCGGCATCGACATCCTCGTCAACAACGCCGCCGTCGGGCTGTTCGGCGCGGTCGAGGAGGTCTCGGACTCCGAACTCCGCGACCAGCTGGAGACCTTGGTCGTCGGCCCCTGGCGGCTCGCGCGGCTCGTCCTGCCGCTGATGCGAGCCCAGGGGCACGGCCACATCCTCAACGTCTCCTCCGTGGTCGGCCGGATGGCCTTCCCGGGACTCGCGGCCTACACCGCCGGGAAACACGCCCTAGAAGGCATGAGCCGGACCCTCGCCATGGAGGCGGCTCCCCACAACATCCGCGTCACCGTCGTCGAACCCGGCATGTTCGCGACGCGCTACGGAACCTCCATGGCCGAGGCGGCCCTTCGGGTCCCCGCCTACGACGCCACCAACCGCGAGATGCTCGAAGGGGCGCGGGGCCTCGCGGACAGCCCCGAGACCGGACGCCCGGAGTACTTCGCCGAACGGGTCCTGGACATCGTCGCCGCCGAGGGCCCGACCCCCCTGCGGATCCCCGTCGGCGACGACGCCTACGGGTACATCGACGCGGCCGAGGAGGTGGACCGCGCCGAGCACGCCGCGGCCCGCCTGCTCGTACAGGGCCCGCCGCCGCAGGCCTGACAGCGGCCCGCGAGGCGGTCGGATCGGCGGGCGGCGGGATCAGCGGGCGGCGGGGAAGACCTTCAGCCAGGTGCCGCCCGGACCCCCGGTGGCGTCGGCGTAGCCGCACCCGTCGGCCTGCGCGGACGCGGCGGCGTAGGACACCTCGATCCTCACCTTGGGGAAGTCCGCGACGAAGGCCGCCACCGCGGCCCGGCCGGCCTGGCCGGGCCCGCGCTCGCCGACGAGCCGGACGGTGCCCTGGTCGATGCCGCGGATCCATTGGCGGAAGGACTGCGGGCGCATCTGCTGTCCCGGCGCCATCGCGTCGCGGATCTGGTCCGCGATCTGGTCCAGGGCGGAGGCCACCTCGTCGAGCGGCGCCTCGGTGCCGCTGGGCGCCGGGTACAGGAACGGGGCGCGCGGCTGCTGGTCGACCGCCGTGACCGTGCCCTGGAAGCGGTAGCCGTCGCGGCCGGCGACCTTGGCGTCGAAGGTCGCGGTGACCGCGGCCACGGGGCTG
Source organism: Streptomyces sp. NBC_01298 (assembly GCF_035978755.1). Classification (NCBI taxonomy): domain Bacteria; kingdom Bacillati; phylum Actinomycetota; class Actinomycetes; order Kitasatosporales; family Streptomycetaceae; genus Streptomyces; species Streptomyces sp. NBC_01298. The sequence goes on along the minus strand of NZ_CP108414.1, from coordinate 8,696,718 downwards.
CCGGGGTAGCTCTTGACCCACTGGCCGCCGTCGCCCTGCTCGGCGTCGCCGATGCCGTAGCTCCCGTACAGTCCCTCGCCGGCCTGGAGGAGTTGCGCCGTGCCGCCGCCGAACAGGGCGTTGCGGTAGCGGACCTTGAGGGCGAGGGCCGGGAAGTCACGGCGGAAGTCCTTGATCACCGACCGGCAGGAGTGGCACGGACCCATGTCGGAGGACAGATCGACCGTGCCCTTGCGGACGGCGGCGATCCGGGTCCGGTACTCGGCGGAGCTCCGACAGCCGAGGTGGCGGTAGATCGCGTCGGCGAGCAGGTTGACGACCTGCCGCTCGGCGTCCTTGCGGTGCTGGTTGCCGCGCAGGGCTCCGGTCCAGTCCGAGGGCTCGGGCAGGTCCTGGTAGTAGTTGTCCCCGCGCAGGTCCTGGTGCGAGAGGCTCTCGAGCTCCCCCTCGAGGTCGGCGTACCCGACGAAGGCGATCGAGTACCGCAGTCGCGCCTTGTTCCTGAATGCCGCCGTGGTCATGGGCCCCCCACTCGGTCCCGGCGTACGCCGCGACCCGGCCGGCGGCCGGATCCTTTTCGCCGCACCCCACCGCCCCACCATGACCCGGAGTGATGACAGATCACTGGACGAATGCTCAACGTCCAGCTCCGGAAGGTGGGTTGGCCGCCAGAATCGTCCGAAATTCGATCATCTCCATGGAAACCGAGGCGAGAGCGGGTTCGTTCGACCATGTGCCAGAACCCTCAAGGAGCCCCGACCACGCGGTAATTCGGGGGTCCACCCAAGGAGTAATAGCGTGCGCATCCTCTTCACCGGCCCCGCTTCGGTGGGCCACCTGTTCCCGATGGTGCCGACCGCCCAGGCCCTCCAGGCCGCCGGGCACCAGGTGCTGTTCGCGGTCTCGGCCCCGTACGAGCAGATGCGGCAGGCAGGCCTGCCCACCGTCGAGATCGGCGACGGCTCGACGCTGATGGACGCCTTCAAGCGCGCCTCGAACGGCGCGGACCTCGAGTTCGTCACGGACGGCGACAGCTTCGAGGAGACCGAGCGCCAGGCCGCGGCCGGTTTCGCCGAACACGGGCGGGTCACCATCGACGACCTCCTCGCCCTCGCCACGGCCTGGCGGCCGGACGTCATCGTCCACGCCGCCTTCCAGGCCGCCGCGCCCCTGGTCTCCGCGGCCCTCGGCATACCGGCCGTGGTCCACAACTTCGGCGTGATGTCCGGCCTCGGCATGGTCGACCGGCTCGCCGGCCTGCTCACGGACGAATACCAGGCCCGCGGGGTCGAAGGCCCGGCCACCCGCACCGTCCTCGACGTCATACCCCCCTCGCTGGGCGGGGACGGCACCGGCTGGCGCGTCCGGTACACCCCGTTCAACGGTGGCGGCTCCGTTCCGCGCGACCTCCTGGCCCGCGGCTCCCGGCCCCGTATCGCCATCACCCTCGGGACCGTGGTGCCCGCGTTCGCGGGCGTCGACCCGGTCGCCCGGGTCGTCTCCGAAGCCGCCTCGGTCGACGCGGAGTTCCTGCTCGCGGTCGGCGACACCGACCTGAGCTCGCTCGGCGCGCTTCCCGGCAACGTCCGGGCGCTGCCCTGGGTGCCCCTGGCACAGCTCCTGGACGGCGCGGACGCGATCGTGCACCACGGCGGCTCCGGCACCATGCTCACCGCCGCCGCTCTCGGCGTCCCGCAGTTGATCCTCCCGCAGGGCGCGGACCACTTCATCAACGCCGATGCCGCCACCGACCGGGGCTTCGCCCTCCGTACGACCGGCGACGATGTGGACGCCGACCTGCTCGGACGGCTGCTCACCTACGAACCCCTCCGCAAGGCGGCCGCGGCCACCCGGGCGGAGATCGCCGCGCTCCCCTCCCCGGCCGGCCTCGTCGCCTCCTTCGAGGCCATCGGCTAGCCCGGGAGGCCCGTCCGGCGCCGCCGGGCTTCAGGCGGTGCCGGGCTTCAGGCGGTCACGGCGGGCTTGAGAACCTCGACGCACCACTGGCGGAAGGTCGTGGGCGCGGGCCGGCCCGGGTTCGCGTGGTCGGCGTCGTAGATGCCGTCGTTCTGGGCCGCCGCCATCTCCGCCAGGCCCCGGGCCCAGGCGTCGCTCATCCCGTAGCCGGCCATCGTCGTCCGGTACGTGTCGAGGTCGGTCTGCCGCGCCCGGACCGGCCGCTCCAGGACCTCGGACATGATCCGCGCCATGTCCGAGGGGGTCAGGGCGTCGCCGCTGATCAGCGGGATCTCGTCCTGGCCGCTCCAGGAGCCGTCGAGCAGCAGGCCGACGGCGGCCTCGGCGATGTCGCGGGTGGCGACGGTCGCGAGGGGACGGTCCACGGCGTTCGCCGTGAGGAAGCCGCCCTCCGCGATCGCCGCGGCCTGGCTCAGGAGGTTCTCCATGAAGAAGGGCATGGCCAGGGCCCGGTAGTCGACGCCGGTGTCCTCGATCAGCCGGTCCATGGCGAACGCGGGCGACAGCAGTCCGGCGGGCCTGCCGTAGGCGCGGCCGAGGCTGGTGATGCCGACCACCCGTTCGACGCCGGAGGTCTCGAAGGCCTCGCAGGCCGGGCGGGTGAAGTCGAGGTAGTGGGCGAGGGCGTCCTCGGCCCGGGGGTCCGGCGGAACCAGCCACAGGACGCTGTCGGCGCCCTCGAACGCCTCGGCGAGCACCTCGGGGTCGTTGTGCGAGCCCCGGACGACGGCGACGCGCTCGTGGACGGCCGGATCCAGCCGGGAGGGGTCGCGGGCGATCACCCGGACGGGGTGGTCGCCCTGGGCCAGCGCGCCGAGAACCTGGTGGCCGATCCGGCCCGTGGGCGCGGTGATGACGATCATGGGGACCTCCTGGGGATGCACTGCTTCCACTTGTTTCCACTGATAACGAAAACACGTTAGCGAGAGCGAAGCAAATCGCTAACGTGATGCTGTTATCGTTGGAAACATGGAGAGCACCGACCGCGGCACCGGCCGCCCCGCCCCGGCCGAGGGCAATCGCGAGCGGATCATCGCCGCCACCGCCGCGCTTCTCGCGGAAGGCGGCCGGGAGGCCGTGTCGACCCGTGCGGTGAGTACCGCCGCGGGGGTCCAGGCCCCCACCATCTACCGGCTCTTCGGCGACAAGCAGGGCCTCCTCGACGCGGTGGCGGCCCACGGCTTCGCGGTCCATCTCGACCAGAAGGCCGTACTGGAACCCAGTGGCGACCCGGTCGAGGACCTGCGGACCGGGTGGGAGCTCAACCTGTCCTTCGGGCTCGCCCACCCGGCCCTCTACGCCCTCATGTACGGGGATCCCCGCCCCGGGGAGCCGCCCGCTGCGGCCCTGGCCGCGCTGGAGATCCTGGGCGCCCACATCCACCGGATCGCCGAGGCGGGCCGGCTCCGCGTCGACGAGGAGCGGGCCACCCGGCTGGTGTACGCGGTGGGCGGCGGCGCAACGCTCGCGCTCATCGCCACCCCCGAGGACCGCCGGGACCTGAGCGTCTCCCGGCTGGCGAGGGAGGCCGTCATCGCCGCGATCACGACCGAGGCCCCCTCGGCGCCGGCCCCCGGTCCCGCCGGTGCGGCGATCGCGCTGCGGGCGCTGCTTCCGCAGGCCACCGGGCTGACGCCGGGCGAGCGGCTCCTGCTCGGGGAGCTGCTCGCCCGCATCGCCGACCCGGCCTCGACCTCGGTCTGACGCGACGGAGGCCCGGGAGGCCCGGGCCTCAGGACTTCACACCGGCTGTCAGGGCTTCATCTCGTACGCCCCCGCCAGGGCCTCCACCCGGTCCCACACGCGCGCCGAGCGGCCCGCGTCCACGGCCGGGCGGCGGACCGCGCCGAGGGCCCAGGCCTGCTGGTCCTCGGTGGCGGAGTCCTTGCCGTGCAGTTCGACGGCGTGCGCGGAGAAGTCCCGTACGAGGACGCCGAACAGCTCGTCGAGCACGTCCTCGTCCAGTCCGGTCAGGCGGGCCTGCTCCAGGACGAGCTGGCCGTGCACGACCAGGGCGAAGAGCTGGCCGACCGCCAGGAGGAGGTCGAGGTCGCGGCTCTGCCGCTCGTCGGGTGCGGCGGTCTCGACGAACGCGCAGAGGGCGTCGGCCTGCGCGCGGAAGCGGGCCACGTTGGGCAGGGCGGCGTACGCCTCGTAGGCCGGACGCCAGTCGTGGAACCGTACGGATCCGAGGCCGCGGGCCGGTCCCTGGCGGAAGAGGAAGGCGTCGTCGGCCGCGTCGAGGCGGGTGGGGACGGGGGCGTAGCCGGCCGGTTCCAGCAGGTGGTTGCGCATGAACTTGAGGATGAGCGCCAGGTTGACGTGGACGGTGCCCTCCAGCTTGGGCAGGCCGCGGATCTCCACGGCCGCCTGGGCGAAGTAGGTGTCCTTCTCGAAGCCCTTGGCCGCGATGACGTCCCACATCAGGTCGATGACCTTCTCGCCCTCCGTGGTCACCTTCATCTTGGTCATCGGGTTGAAGAGGAGGTAGCGGCGGTCGTCGGGGCCCGCGGAGCGGAAGTAGTCGACGGCGCGGTCGCTGAACAGCTTCATCCCGACGAGGCGGACGTACGCGTCGGTCAGCTCGCGGCGCACGTGCGGGAAGGCGGTGACGGGGCGGCCGTAGAGGATGCGGCCCTGCGCGTGGGTGACGGCCTCGTACATCGCGTGCTCGCAGATGCCGATCGAGGCGGTGCAGAGGTTGAACTTGCCGACGTTGACGGTGTTGAGGGCCGCGTCGAAGGCCGCGCGGCCGGTGTGCAGGACGTCCTCGGCGCCGACCGGGTAGTCCGTGAGGCGGAACTCGCTGACGTACTTGGAGGAGTCGACGACGTTCTTCACCACCTCGTACGCGGGGTGGCGGCTGTCCGCGGCGAAGAAGACGTAGCCCTCCGGGCCCTCGACGTCGGTGCGGCGGCCGAAGACGGAGACGAGGCCGGCGGCGTTGCCGTTGCCGATGTAGTACTTCGAGCCGGTGGCCCGGAAGCCGCCGGAACCCGCACCGTCGACGTACGGCTCCAGCAGCATGTCGGTGTTGTAGATGTCCGCGCCGTGGGTCTTCTCGGACAGGCCGAACGCGAACACCTCGCCCGCGTCGAGGAGCTGCGCGGCGCGGTCGCGGGCGGCGGCGTTGTCGCTCTGCCAGACGGGGCCGAGGCCGAGGATGGTGACCTGCCACGCGTACCAGTAGTCGAGGCCGTAGAAGCCGAGGATCTCGTTGAGGGCGGCGATGCGCGCGGTGTCCCAGCGCTTGTCCGGCCCGTCCTGGCCGGCGGCCGGCTCCGGGGTCAGGAAGGTCGCGAAGAGTCCTTCCTTCGCGGAGAACGCGAGGAAGTCCCCCAGCCAGGCACGGGTGCGGTAGTCCTCGATCAGCCGGCGCTTGCCGCGCTCCTCGAACCAGTCGACGGTCGCGCGCAGCAGCCGGCGGGTCTCGGGGTCGAAGTGCGCGGGGTCGTAGGTGCGCGGGTTGAACAGCAGCTGGTCGCTCATGGGCGTTCGCCTTCCGGTCGGAGGATGAGGGGTGACGAGGGAGTGGGAGGAGGGAGGGAGGGAGGGCGCGGCGGCGCCGGGTCAGGGGGAGGCCAGGCGGTGGAGGGTGGCCAGTACGTCCTCCAGCCAGGCGAGCTGCATGCGCTCGTAGGCGATGCCGCCGCGGAGCACGACGTGCTGGAGCTCCCGTCCGGCGTCGGAGGGATCCGGAGCCGGAGCCTGCGGCCCGGTGAAGTCGCGGAGCTCTCCCGCCAGGTAGTGCGTGAGCCGCTCGGCGTGCGTCCGGTGGTGCCGCTCGACCTCGCGGATCAGGGCGGCCGGATCGTCGAAGGCCGCGCCGCGGATCTTCACGGCGAGCTCGTGGCGGACGGTGTCGGCCTGGATCGGCTCGTGGAGCCAGGCCGAGAGGGCGGCGCGGCCGGCCCCGGTGACGGAGTACTCCTTCTTGTCCGGCCGGGTCCGCTGCGGCACTTCGCGGACGTCGAGCCGCCCGTCGCCCTCCATCCGGCTCAGCACGCGGTAGATCTGCTGGTGCGTCGCGGTCCAGAAGTAGCCGATGGACCGGTCGAACCGGCGGGCCAGCTCATATCCGGATCCCGGCTGCTCCAGCAGGGAGACGAGGATCGCGTGCTCAAGTGCCATGCACTGATCCTTCTATGCAACTCGTTGCATAGACAAGCGCCGCCACCAGGGTGAGACACGGCTCACCCGCGCGCTCGGTTAGGGTCGGCGGGACAGCGCGGCGCATCCCGTCGCCTCGCGAACCGACGAACCACCACGAGGAGCAGCCGTGAGCCAGCCGGCGTCCACCGCCCTGCAGCAGGAGATCGCCCGGGAGCTCCTGGTGGCCGAGAGCTTCGACGCCGAGCGCGAGATCGAGCGCCGGGTGGCGTTCCTCGCCGAGCGGCTCACCTCCACCGGCCTGCGCTCCCTGGTGCTCGGGATCAGCGGCGGGGTGGACTCCACCACGGCCGGCCGGCTCTGCCAGCTCGCCGTGGAGCGGGTCCGGGCGGCCGGGCACGAGGCGGTGTTCTACGCGATGCGACTGCCCTACGGGGTCCAGGCCGACGAGCGGGACGCCCAGCTCGCCCTCGGTTTCATCAACGCCGACCGGGTGCTGACCGTGGACGTGAAGTCCGCGAGCGACGCGGCGCTGGCCGCTTCCCTGGCCGGCGGGACCGTCTTCCGGGACGCCCACCACCAGGACTTCGTGCAGGGCAACATCAAGGCCCGCCAGCGCATGATCGCCCAGTACGCGGTGGCCGGCGCGCACGACGGCCTGGTCGTCGGCACCGACCACGCAGCCGAGGCGGTCTCCGGCTTCTTCACCAAGTTCGGCGACGGCGCGGCCGACGTGGTGCCGCTGACCGGGCTGACCAAGCGCCGGGTACGTGCCTGCGCCGACGCCCTGGGCGCACCGGCCGAGCTGGTCTGGAAGACGCCGACGGCGGACCTGGAGACCCTCGACCCCGGTAAGGCCGACGAGGACGCGCTGGGCGTCACGTACGACGAGATCGACGACTTCCTGGAGGGCAAGCCGGTCGGAGAGCGCGCCTTCGACACCATCGTCCGCCGCTACCGACTGACCGAGCACAAGCGGCAGCTGCCGATCGCGCCGTAGCGGCACGGCCCCAGGCCGGTGCCGACCAGGACGAAGGGGCCAGGACCGAAGCGGGCGGGACGGAAGCGGGCATGACGGGCGCGTGAACTCGGTCTCCCCGGGGTACTGGACGGTCACGGCGAGCAACAATTTGCCCGGCTCGCCGTGGTGGTCCAGCCCACACCGGAGGAGTCCCCGTGGCCGTCCTCAGTACGATCCTCCTGGTCCTCGGTGCCTGGTGCGCCGCGAGTCTCGCGACCGTCGCCGCGTACGCCGCCGTGCGCGGCCTCCACGTGCGGCGGCAGCGGGCTGCGGCGTCCGCGCCGGTCGGCGCGGGTGCCGCCCGGGGCGACGGCCGTCGTCGGCGAACCCTCCGGCCCGCTCACCGGTCCGGCCGCGGGCCCGGCCGCTCCGACGCGGACCGCAGGGTCCCACCGGCGGACCTCCAGGCGGGCTGAACGTCACGATCCGTGTTTGGCTGACTGCATGACGTCCGCCCACGGAACCCCATCCGGCCCGATGCCCGACGCCGCAGCCCGGCCCGCCGACGGCGCACCGTCGGCTCCGCCCGACCCCCGGCGCTGGTGGGCCCTCGCCGTCATCGGACTGGCCCAGCTGATGGTCGTCCTCGACGCGACGATCGTGAACATCGCGCTCCCCTCCGCCCAGCGCGATCTGGGGATGTCGGACGGCAACCGGCAATGGGTGATCACCGCCTACTCGCTGGCGTTCGGCGGGCTGCTCCTGCTCGGCGGGCGGATCGCCGACCTCATCGGCCGCAGACGGGCGTTCGTGATCGGCCTGAGCGGCTTCGCCCTCGCCTCCGCCCTGGGCGGCGCCGCAAGCGGACCGGGGATGCTCTTCGCGGCCCGGGCGCTGCAAGGCGTCTTCGCGGCGCTCCTCGCGCCGTGCGCGCTGTCGCTGCTGGCCACCACCTTCGACACCCCGCGGGAACGCGCCAAAGCCTTCGGCGTGTTCGCCGCGATCGCGAGCGGCGGCGGCGCCGTGGGCCTGATCGCCGGGGGCCTGCTCACCGAGTACCTGAACTGGCGCTGGTGCCTCTACGTCAACGTGGTCATCGCCGCGATCGCGGTCATCGGCGCCTTCGCCGTCCTGCGCGGCTCGGGCCGCACGGGGGCGAGGCTCGACGTCCCGGGGGCGGTCCTCGGGTGCGGCGGACTCGCGGCCATCGTCTACGGGCTGAGCGAGGCCGAACCGCGCGGCTGGTCCGACGGCCCGGTCATCGGGCTGCTCGCCGGCGGGGCCGCCCTGCTCGCCGCCTTCGGCTGGTGGCAGACACGGGCGAGCGACCCCATGCTCCCCCCGCACATCATCAGGGACCGCACGCGGGCCGGCTGCCTCGTCACCATGGCGCTGGCCACCGTCGGCCTGTTCGCCCTGTTCCTGTTCATGACCTACTACTTCCAGCTCGTCCTCGGCTACTCCCCCGTCCGGACCGGGCTGGCCTTCCTCCCCATGACCCTGGCGATCATCACCGGTGCGACCCAGGTCTCGGCGCGCTTCCTCGACCGGCTCGCCCCGCGCCGGCTGATCGTCCCCGGGCTCCTCCTGGCCACCCTGGCCCTGGTCCTCCTCACGCGGCTGAGGGTCGACTCCTCGTACGCGACCCACGTGCTCCCCGCCATGCTGGTCCTCGGGTTCGGCATGGGCCTGGTCTTCATGCCCGTGATGTCTACGGCCACCCAGGGGGTGGCGCGCAAGGACACCGGGATCACCTCGGCCACGCTCAACACGGCCCAGCAGGTGGGCGGGGCGATCGGAACGGCGCTCCTCAACACCATCGCGAGCACGGCCGCGACGGCCTACGCCGCCTCGCACCCCGCCGGACCGGCGCAGGCCGCGGTGCACGGCTTCGGGGTCGCGCTCTGGTGGGCGGCCGGCATCATGCTCCTGGGCGCCGCCACGGCCGCCGTCATGGTCACCGCACCGGCGCCCGCGCCCCGGCGCGAGGTGCGGGGCGCGGCGGTCGCGGCCCCGGCGCCCTGACGGGGACGCTCGCAGGGCCCGCGGGGTCCGCGGGGCGCGCGGATCCGGTGGGGCCGCTCGATCCGGCGGGGCGGGCGGGTCCGGTGGGGCCTACGGGCCCTGCGGCGCCGGCCGCGCGGTCGGCGGGAGCAGGGTCGAGGCGATGCCCGCGAGCACCGCCGCGAGGCCCGCTTCGAAGCCGGCGTCCTGATCGCGGAACATCTCCGGGCCCGCCTCGGCCGTCAGCGGGTAGCCGGCGAGCCGTTCGGCGCGGGCCTCCAGGTCGTATCCCTCGCCGTCCGAGCCGGGCAGCGGGCCCATCGACTGCTCCTCGATCACGTACCCGATGGTGTAGCTGTACACGGTGAACCAGGCCCGGGCCGCCCCCGCCGCCGTGAAGCCGCCCGCGACGAGCGTCCGCAGATGGGCCTCCATCGGAGCGGCGTAGCTCATGTCGGTGAAGTGCGTACCGCTGTAGACCTTGGCCCCGTCCCGGTAGCGCAGCAGGTGCTCCCTGAGCCCCCGCATCGCGGCCTCCAGTGCCTGGGACCAGTCGCGGGGCGGGCGGGCCGCGTCCAGGTCCGCCGTCATCCGGCGGAACATCTCGGTGGCCATCTCGTCGAGCAGCGCCTGCTTGTCCTTGAAGTGCCAGTACAGGGCGGGTGCCTTGACGTCCAGCTCCTTGGCGATGGCCCGCAGGGTCAGGCCCTCCAGGCCCACGTCTCCGAGCAGCCGCAGGGCCGTGGACGCCACCATCGCCCGGTCCAGGCGGGGCCTTTCGGGTTTTCTCTCTCGTTCTTCTCTCACCACCTTGACAACTTAACAGCGTTAAGCGGATTCTCGTACCCATGACAGCACTTAACAGCGTTAAGGAACTCGGCGGTCCCGACGTGCTCGTCGTCGGCGCCGGCCCCACCGGACTGGCCCTCGCCCTGGACCTCACCCGCCGCGGCGTCCGCGCCCTGGTCGTCGAGCGGGCCGACACCCTCTTCCCCGGCTCCCGGGGCAAGGGCCTCCAGCCGCGGACCCTCGAGGTCTTCGACGACCTGGGCGTGGGTGACGCCGTACAGGAGGCGAGCGCCCACGCGCCCATCGGCCTGATCTGGCAGGACGGCCTGTCCGTGGGCGAGCACGACATGCTCGGCGACGCCGGGGTCGGCGGCCCCACGGACACCGAGCCGTATCCGCGGTCCCGGCTACTGCCGCAGTGGCGCACCCAGGAGATCCTGTTCGAGCGCCTCACCGGGCTGGGCGGCCGGGTCCGCTTCGGCGTCGCCCTGACCGGTTTCGACCAGGACACCGACTCGGTGAACGCGCACCTCTCGGACGGCAGCACGCTGCGCGCCGCCTATCTGGTCGCCGCAGACGGCGGCCGCTCCACGGTGCGCAAGGCCCTGGACATCGCAATGACCGGCGAGACTGTGGATCCCGCCCCGATGGTCGTGGCCGACGTCCGGCTGCGTCCCGGCGCCCTGGACCGCGACCACTGGCATCTGTTCCCCGGCCCGGCGGGCGGCTTCGCCGCGCTGTGCCCGCTGCCCGGCACGGACGAGCACCAGTTCGTCGCGCGGACCGACAGTCTCGACATCCCCGCCGCGGTCGCCGCGCTGACCCATCTGGGCGCCGAGGACGTCACCGAGGTCCGGTGGGCCTCGGACTTCAGGCCGCGCGCCGCCATGGCCGACCGGTTCCGCTCCGGCCGGGTGCTGCTCGCGGGCGACGCGGCGCACGTGCACTCCCCGGCCGGCGGCCAGGGGCTCAACACCAGCGTGCAGGACGCCTACAACCTCGGCTGGAAGCTCGGGCAGGTGCTGCTCCACGGTGCGGATCCCGCGCTCGTGGACACCTACGAGCAGGAGCGCCGGCCCGTCGCCGCGCACGTACTGGGCCTGTCCACGCGGATCCACCGCGGCCAGGAGGAGCGCGGCGACGCCACCCGCCAGCTCGGCCTGGGCTACCGGGGAGGCCCCCTCTCCGAGGGGGCCGCGGGCGCCCTCGAGGCCGGGGACCGCGCCCCCGACGGCCCGCTGCCGGACGGGCGCAGGCTCTTCGACCTGTTCCGGGGACCGCACTTCACCCTGCTCGCCGTCGGCACGGACGCCGAACTGCCTTCCCTGGAGCTGGAGTTCCTGGAGGCGCACCGGATCGGAGCGTACGAGCCCTACGGCAAGGGGCTCTTCCTGGTCCGGCCCGACGGGTACGTGGGCTGGGCGGGCGAGGACGCGACCGGACTGGCCCGCTACCTCGCCCGCCTGGCCCGCCCCGGCTCACCCGTGGTGGTGCGCTGAGGCGGATCCGAAACCGAGGCGGATCCCCGGTCAGCGCAGGGTGGGGATCACGTCGTTCGTCTCGTCGACCGGCGCGGGAGCGGCGGTGCGGCGGCCGAGTGCCTCCGGGGGCGTCTCGTCCGCGCAGACGGTGCCCCGTGCGGGCAGGGCCAGGGTGGCCAGGTAGGAGTTGACGAGTGCGCTGACGCACTCGCTCCGGTTATAGCCGGTGTGCCCCTCGGCGTCGAAGGTCAGGAGCCGGCCGGCGTCCAGCGTCCCGGCCAGGGCCACGGCGTCCTGGTACGGGGTGTCCGGGTCACCGGTCGTGCCGAGGACCAGGATCGGGGCGGAACCGGCCGCCCGGTAGGAGCCCTCGTAGCGGCTGGGGCGTTCCGCCTGCCACTGTGCGCAGGCGGGCGCGTGGTTGTGGTCGTAGGTGGGCGGTCCCAGGCCGATGGGCGGCCCGAGCAGCGGCGCCGAGGCGGACTCCGCGCCGACCAGGGCGCCCAGGAGGAGCCGGCTGCTCGGGTAGACGCGGTCGGCGCACTCGACGGCCAGGTTGACGTTCAGGAAGTCGAAGGAGCCCGGTGAGGGGGGTGAGAGGAGGAAGGACGTCTTGTGTGCCTGGGCCAGGGCCAGCGCCTCTCCCAGGTAGGGCCAGATCTCCTTGCCCGAGTTGATGTTGAACATCAGGCGGTAGGCGAGGGTGTAGCCGGTGGCCGGGCGTCCGCTCGCGGTGATGACGGGATCGGCGTCGAGGTCCCGCTTGAGCCGCTCGAAGGCCTGCCGGGGCTCGCCCGCCCCGAATCCGCAGGCGGTGGCGTTCTGGGCGCACCAGTCGAGGAACCGGCCGACCGCCGAGTCCAGGGCGGTGAACTGCGCGGCGTCGTAGGCGTAGGGCACGTCGGCGTAGCGGCGCGGATCGTAGGCGCCGTCCAGGACCATGGCGCGCACGCGCCGGGGGAACTGGGCGGCGTAGACGGTGCCGACGTAGCTGCCGAAGGAACGGCCGTAGAAGGTGAGGGTCTCCTCGCCGAGGGCCTGGCGCAGCAGGTCGAGGTCCTTGGCGTTGGACCCGGTGCCGATGAACGGCACGAGCCCGCCGGCGCGTTCCCGGCAGGCGGCGGCGAACTCCCGGCCCTGTCGGAGGGCGGTCTGCAGGGCTCCCGGTCCGGGGACTCCGCGCGCGGCGTCGACGGCGGCCGAGTACTCCGCGTCGTTCCAGCACTCCACCTGGCCGCTGCGCGCCACGCCCCGCATGTCGTACCCGACGACGTCGAAGCCGTCCCGGAGGGCGGCGGGGAGTGCGGCGTAGCTGTTGCGGGCGAAGTTCACGCCGGAGTTGCCGGGTCCGCCGGGGTGCAGCACCAGGACGCCGGTGCGGTGGGCCGGGTCGGCCGCGAGCCTCCGGGTGACGGCGATCGGGATGGTGCTTCCGGTGGGCCGGCGGTAGTCGAGCGGCACCTGGGCGGTCGCGCACTCGAAGCCGTCTCCCGGGTCGTCGGCGCAGGGACCCCAGGTCAGTACGGGTACGGGCGGGGCGGGCGGAGCGGTGGCGGCCCCCGCGGCCCCGGGGCCGGCTCCGAGGAGCGCGGTGACGGCGATCAGGACGAGGGCTATCCCCCACACCACTCGCTTGCGCGCATCATCGGCTAAACGGGTCTGCATGCGGTGAACTCCCTTGATGGAAGGTCGGCTGCAAGGGCGCACACCGGATCGGGGGTGAGCGGGCGCCCGCGCTCGGCTGAGCGGCAGGGTCAGGTTCCCATCCCCGGGTCGGGCCGGGATAGACGGCGTGCCCTGCGGGATGCGGAACGTACCGCCCCGGCCTGCGGGTTCGGCCCGGCCGGCCCGCCGTCGGGGTGGGCCGGCCGGATGACGGCCGGCCGCGTCGGCCGGTCCTGCCGGGCCTGCCGGGTCGCCCGGTCACCAGGTCGGGGTTCGGCCCGGACGGCCCGCCGTCAAGGTGGGCCGGCCGGATGACGGCCCGGCCGGTCCTGCCGGGCCTGCCCGGCAGGCCGGGTCGCCGGGTCGCCGGGTGCGTGACATCGGCTCGGGCGAGTGGGCCCCGCACGGGGGTGGGGACCGGTGTCAGGCCGTGCCGGATCCCGGGTTCCACACCGGGCGGAGCCGTTCGGCCGCGGCGCCCGCCTGGGCCAGGCCCGCCCGGTACGCCGGCTCCCAGTGCGCCAGGTCCCGCAGGTCCGGCCCGAAGGCCCGTACGGCGTCCGGATCGGGCCCGAGGGTCACGACGGTCCGCGCCCCGTCGGCCCCCGACCGCCCGTCGAGCGGCTCGCGGGGGAACAGGTGCGCCATGGGCTCCACGACGACGAGCGTCCGGGCCCCGGCCGCGAGGTCCGCGTTCGTCCCCGCCCGCAGGGCGCCGTCCATGTACCGCCGCCCCGCGACCGCGACGGGCGGCTCGGCTCCGGGGAAGGCGCTGCTCGCGGCCACGGCCCGGACCAGCGGCACACCGCTCGTGCGGTCCCACACCACGGGCTCGCCGGTGGCCGCCTCCACCGCGGTGATCAGCAGCCGCCGCTCCGGCCAGCCGCCGGCTCCGATCAGCGCGGCCCGCCCCGCGAGCAGCCTCCGCGCGGCCTCGGGGCCCGATGCCGAGTCGGCGTGCTCCAGGGCGATCCGGCCCACCCGCCGCCGGGCCTCCCCCGGTTCCAGGCCGGCCTCCCCGAGCACGGCGAACACGGAGCCCGGCCGGGCGGCGTCCGCCCCGCCGCCACCGGGTCCGGTGGCCGGCGGCGGGGCGGCTCCGAGGGAGGCGAGCCGTCCCGGGTCCTGGCCGGTGGCCAGCAGGGCTCCGACGATCGCACCGGCCGACGTGCCGACGACGAGGTCGGCGCCGCCCAGGTCGACCCCGGCGCGGCGCAGTCCGCCGACGAGGCCCGCCATCCAAGCCGTACCGACCGGGCCGCCCGGTCCCAGGACGAGTGCCCGCTCCGCGATGGCTCCGGTATCAAGGTCCACTGGGTCCGCCCCTCGTCTGCTGCCGTCAGGTGGTGGTCGGTGACCGGTGGTCGGTGACCGGTGACCAACGGGACCGACGGTAGGACCTCGACCGGAGTTGAGGTCAAGCGGTCCGGCCGGCCCCGTCGAGCAGCAGCCGCGCGGCCACCGCCGTCCCGTCGGTGCGGACCGCGCCGGCCACCTCGGCGGCCCGGGCGCGGGTCGCGGGGGCCAGGGCCGTGCGCAGCGCGGCCGACAGGGACTCGGCGTCCGGGGCCGGGCCCCCGTGGGCCGCGCCGATGCCCAGGTCCGCGACCCGGCCGGCCCAGTAAGGCTGATCCGCCCCCTGGGCCACCACCACCTGGGGCACGCCGGCCAGGGCGGCGGTCGTCGTGGTGCCGGCGCTGCCGTGGTGCACGACGGCGGCCACCCGGCGGAAGAGCGCCTGGTGGTTGACCTCGTCGACGAGGAAGCAGTCGTCCCGGCCGTCGGTCAGGGCCAGTTCGGCCCAGCCCCGGGAGACGACGGCACGGCGGCCCCGCGCACGGACCGCCTCGACGGCAGCCCGGGCGACCTCGCCCGGGGCGCTCAGGGGGGTGCTGCCGAAGCCCACGTAGACCGGCGGCAGGCCGTCACCGTCGTCCAGGAACTCCAGCAGCTCGGCGGGGAGGGGCCGTTCGTCCGGCGCGTACCACGCCCCGGTCTGCACCACGCCGAGACCCGTGGGCCGCCACGGCGAGAGGAGCGGGTCCGTGGCCAGCCAGGGGTGGGCGGTGAAGGCGTAGTCCCGTACGGAGTCCACGGGCGGCAGGCCGGCAGCCGCACGCAGGGTGTTGAGCGGTCCGCCGAACATGGTGTGCGCGAGGGCCGCGTCCTGGTCCCAGAGGGCCTGGTTGTCGGTGGTGTCCGACGGTAGGGGACTGCCCCGGCGCGCGGGCGGCCGCCGGTGGGGCGACGGCAGGCTGACCGGCTGGTGGCTCGCGTGCACGTAGCGCAGACCCAGCTTCTCGGCCACCGAACGCGCACCGGCGGTGACCGGCAAGGGGCCCGTCGCCACCAGCGCGTCCGCGCCTTCGGCCGCCCCGGCGACCGCGGCGAACTGTGCGGCCATCAGATCCGCCGCCCGCCGCGCCAGGCCCTCCGCCGATCCGGGCGTCACCGAGGTCACGAGCGGGCGCACCGGGCTGCCGGCCGGCACGAGCTCGACGCCGAGGGCCGCCAGCCGTACCGCGAACTCCTCGTCGGGCGGTGCGCACATCCGCACCTCCGCGCCGAGCCGCCTCAGGCGTACGGCCAGCCCGGCCATCGGCTCCACGGCTCCGCGCGACCCGTACGTCGACAACACCACACGCATGCGGCGACTCTCTTTCGGTAGAGGCGCCCGGCCTCGGGTTCCACGGCGGGGCGCCCGGGTTCCGGCTTCGGTCGGCGATTCTTCGCCACCACCCGGGCCTTGCCGCAAGCCCCCCTGCGCGCTGTATGTTGATCATGGAGCCCCGCCGTATCGGTCGTGGCGGGGTACGCGCCGCCGCGCGAGGGACGCACGTCCGCCGCCGCCCCGACCGACACCCCCTCCCCGGCAGCCCCCTGCCCGACGTGAGCCGTGTGGATCCGCTCACACGGGAGGCACTCCCCTGCGCGCGACCGCACCGGACGGTTCGCCCCCGGACGCCGACTCCGCGTCAGGTGCCAAGGCAGGGGCTCGCACCGCGCCCGCCAAGGCCTCTGCGGTGCACACGAGCGCCCGCGCCGGCTCCGCGGCTTCGGAACGGACCGCCCGGGCCGACCGGGCCGGAGCGGAATTCCACTTCCGTTCCACACGGACAAACTCGATCAATTCGGGTTATTCCGATAAAAGATCACCTATCGCCAGATAGCCGACTCGACGGTGTGTCAGGCGCACACGCGCGAGGCATAATCTGGCCCGGTCGTCTCCGGCAAGCGGTGGGGCCAACGGGGCACCGACCCGCCCCGCAACCCAGTTCCGCACCCGTCCGACCGAATCCCCCGAGGCGTTGCAGATGTCCCTGGCCAGCCGCACCCGCCTCGCGGGCCTGCTCGCCGCGCTCACCGTCGGCGCCGTCGGCGTGACGACCTGGGCCTACGGGTACGGGACCACGCCCGAGTCGGCGGCGCCCGGGGCGGCGCTCCGCCCGGGCGTGACCGAGGGCACGGTCCTCCAGGTGGTCGCGCATCCCGACGACGACCTCTTCTTCATGAACCCCGACCTGAGCCGCTCCATATCGACGGGCATCAAGGTCGCCACCGTCTACCTCACCTCCGGCGAGGCCGACGGCCGCAACGAGGCCCACAGCCCGCACCTGCAGGACCCCACGGCCCCCGCCGACCGCGCCGCCTACGCGGAGGCCCGGCAGAACGGCATCCGGGCCGCCTACGCGCAGATGGCCACCGGCGACCGCACCAGCGCCTGGCAGCGCCGCTCCATACCCACCGTCGGCGGGGGCAGCGCCGAGGTGGACGTCCTCGTCGCACGGCCCGAGGTCAACCTCGTATGGATGCAGTTGCGCGAGGCGCGCAGCATCTCCGGGGACAATCCGGACAGTCTGCGCGGACTGTGGGACGGCAAGGTCCCCGCGCTGGGCTCCCAGCTGACCTCGGGGACGCCGGTCGAGACCCCGTTCTCGTACGACAAGGACCAGGTCGTCGAGGCCATAGCGGCGATCTTCGCGCGGTACCGGCCGACCACCATACGGACGCAGGACCCGACGCCGGGCCGGTCGCGCGGCAGCGGCGCCTTCCTCGACCACCAGGACCACATGTACGGGGCCCGCTTCGTGCAGGCCGCCACCGAGCGGTACGCGAAGTCCACGGACCGGCCGCACTTCTCGGTCCAGAACTACGTGAGCTATCCCAACAGCGGTCTGCCCCCGGTCCTCGACCCGCAGGCCGGCGAGGAGAAGCTCGGCTACCTCAAGACCTACGCCTGGTCCGACCACCAGGACTGGTGCGGCAGCCCCGCCGGCTGCGGCGACCGCAAGACGGCGACCCGGCCCGCGGGCGCCGGCTGGAGCCGGACCATCCGCTACGGCCGGGGCGATGTCACCTCCTGGATGACCGAGGGCGCCTCCGGCCGGCCGTGGGCCTTCACCGTGCTGGACGGGCGGATGGCCTACTGGACCCGCGGCGCGGACAAGGCCCCTTGGCAGGGGCCCGAGTTCCTCGCCGGGTCCGGGATGGACACCGGGGCGACGGCGGTACGGCTCCCCGACGGCAGGGTCGCGGTCTTCGGCACCCGGACCACGCTGGGCGCCACGCCCCAGGAATACCGGCGCGAGCTCGTGCACTCCGTCCAGGTCGCGCCCGACGGCGCCTTCGGCCCCTGGGTGTCGCTGGGCACCCCGGACACGGACGACGTGTCCGGCACCTCGGCGATCAGCGCACCGGCCGTCGCGGTGGACCGTACCGGCCGGATGACCGTCTACGTACGCGATTCCCGGCGCACCCTGCGCGTCAGCGAGCAGTCGGCCCCCGACGGCGCCTTCGGCGCATGGGATTCCCTGGGCGGCTCCGGCCTGCAGGGCGACCCGGTCACCGCGACGGATCCGGCCGGGCGGCGCCACGTGTACGCGGCCACGGCCCAGAGCGTGCTGGCCTGGATCCAGCAGACTCCGGACGCCCCCTTCGGCGCCCCCGTCCCGACCGGGCTGCCGGCCACCACCGGGCCGCTCTCCGCGAGCCCGCGGGGGGACGGCGTCTCCCTGTACTTCCGCCGCCCCGGCACGGGCACCGTCGCCACGAGCCTGGTCACCGCGGGCGGGACCGCACCGCGGTTCTCCCCGGTCACCGAGGAGGGCGGCGAAGGCGGCTACGGCTCCGTCGGCGTCGCGGGGGGCCTGCTCACGGGCCGCGCGGGCGCGGGTACGGTCGGCGTCTCGGACACGGACGGCGGACCGGCCTGGTACGAGTCCCAGATGCACTACACGGGCGCCCCGACGGCCCTGACCGCGCTGGACGGTACGGCCTTCGGCGCCGTGCTCGGCCTCGACGCCGTACTGCACGTCACGACGGCTCCCCCGGCCGGTACCGAGCCGCCCGGCAGCCGTCCGCCCTCCTCCCCCTGGTATCCGGCGGTCCCGCAGCCGGCGGACGAGGCGGACGCGGCGGACGACCGCACGGGCTCCGGGTGGCAGCGCTGAGCGCTGCGGGCGACGATGGCGGCCCACCCCACTCGACCTGCGATCGGGGCTCCCATGACCTCGTGCTCCCCCGCGCGGAGGGACCCCGCGGCTCCTAGGCCGTCTCTTTGGGATCTTGCCTGGCCCGCGCCGCCCGGCAAGATCCAAAAGAGACGGCCTCGTCCCGGCGGCGGGCGCGTGCGCCGGGGGCCGTGGCCGGTCCGTGCCGCGGCCTCGGTCGCCGTTCTGGTGTTCCTCGCCACCGGATGCAGGAACGACACTGCGCCGGCCTGGGGGTACCCGGAGCTCGGGGCGACCCTGGGCTCGCTGTCCCGGGCCCTGGACGAAGGGTGCTCGGGGGCCGCCCCCGAGCGCTGCGCCGAGGATCTCGACCGGCTCGACGTCCTGCTGGAGCGGGCCTTCGCCCAGGTCCTCGACCACCGGCTCGTCGATGCCGCGTCCGTGGACGCCCGCGACGAGGTGGACCGTACGAGGGGGCTCCGCCGCGCCGCCGCGGTCCGGGCGCGCGCGCTCCGGGATCCGCACCACCCCCCGCTCGACGAGGCGCTGGCGGCCGAAAGGCTCGCCTGCCGCGCGCTCCTGGCCGCGCTGGAACACGTCCGCGCCGTGCCGCCGCCGGACGAGGGGACCCGGCCCGTCTGACCCCCTAGGGGGTCAGGGGCGGGGTCGGAAGCCCCGGCCCGTCCAGCGCCACCAGGGCCAGGACGGCGAGGGATCCCGTCCACGCGAGGGGGGCGACCGAGCAGGGCCGGCCCGACCCGTCCACCTTCTCCGGCAGTTCGCCGAGCGCGTTGCGCTTCGAGAGGACCCAGTCCATGACCCGTCCGGCCTTCTCGGGCCGGCCCGTGCCGGCCCACGCGAGCGCGAAGAAGGCCGTACTGGGCGTCCAGGCGTACGCGCCCCAGCGCGCGCCGGGATCGTTCCCGGGGCTCAGCCCGCCGTTGGGCAGCAGCAGTTCCCCGTAGGTGGTGTCCAGTGCCCCGGCCAGGCCGGCGGGGGCCTCGTTGAAGGGGGGCGCCATGAAGGCCACGGCGCTGTCGTGCCCGTGGCGTCCGTCGACGGTCCGCTGGTACCCCAGGGGGAGGAAGTGTGCGGAGATCCCGGCGGACAGCCGCCGCGCGGCCCGGGCCCAGCGGGCCGCCTCCTCGGGCCGGTTCGCCTCCCGGGCGAGGTCGGCCGAGGCGTTGAGCCCGGCGAGGAGAGGCGCGGCCGTACCGATGTTCGCGGTGGGCGTCGTCAGCTCCCAGTAGTCGGGGGACGCCGGGGGCAGCCCGTCCGCCCGCAGGGAGCCCGCCGCGTGGTCGGCGGCCTTGCGGATCATCGGGTAGAGGGTGGCCAGCCGGGCCCCGCGGGTGGCCCTGGGGGCCGCCTGGTACCACTGCCAGGTGGCCCAGGGGACCCAGCCGTTGGCGTCGAGCTGCCAGGCCCTGGCGTCGGGCGGCCCGGATCCGTCGAGCTTCGTACGCGCTTCCCAGACGCCGTCCGCGCGCTGGGTCGCGGCGCTGTAGCGCAGGATCCGGTAGGCCTCGGCGTCGTGTCCGGTGTGCGCGAAGGCCGCGGCGGCGAAGCTGGAGTCGCGCGGCCAGGAGTACTTCCAGCCGTGGCTCCAGCCCGCCGCCACCGCGCCGTTCGGCCGGAGCAGGGCGCGCATGGCCAGCAGGGCCCGCTCCGCGGCCGCGCGCCGTTCGGGCGAGGCGCCGGGGATCCGGCCGGAGGCCAGCCAGGCGCGGCTGGCCCCGATCTGCCGCCGGGCCGCCGGATGGCCGGGGGCGACCACGGCCGAGGCCGTCTTGGCGTAGGGGAGGTACATCCACCGGCCCGAGGCCAGCCGCAGGACGTGGCTCCCCCGGACGTAGCGCGCGTCCGCGGCGAGGGACGGCGGAACGCCCTCGGCGGCGGTCGTGTTGGACAGGAGGCCCGCGGTGGGGACCGTGAGGGCAGCCGGCCGTGCCTGGCCGGGCTCCGGCTCACCCCGGCCCCGGTGGCCCGTGAGCACGGCGAACGACGCCGGGCCGCCGTCGCGGGTGGGGTGCCCGGCCTCATGGCGGGTCGGGTGCCGGGCGTTGGGGTGTCCCGGGGCGCACACGGGTACGGCGACGCTCGCCAAGGCCGCCGTGACGACCGCCCAACGACCGGTCCGGACACCGGGCATCGCCGCTCCCTCCGCCGGGCCCGCGTGCGCGCGGACCCTGGCCCCCATCCTGGGCGAGCCGCGCGAAGGCTGCCACGGAGCGCGCGCCGCGCGGGTGAGCGGGGAGTCCCGGGGCCACGCGGCCGCGTCACCGGCCTGGCGCTCCCGGGATGCCGGGGGCCGCGGGCCGTGCACACCATGGGTGTCCGCGGGCCGGTCGGTCACGTGGGTGGGCGGGTGCGTCGGCCGCCCCTCCCGGCCGGGTTCCGCTGCGAAGGGCGGGTACATGAGCACGGCTGCGGGCGAGGGCGAGGACAAGGGCGAACGCAACCCGCACGAGGGCGCCGGGGGCGGACGCCCCCGCACGTTCCCGCGCGGGGTGCTCCCCGCTGCCGGTGCGGTCCTCGTCGCCGCGGCCGGTGCGCTGATCGCCGTGGGCTGCTTCCTCGGTCTGTACGTGAGGCCCACGTCCGACGACTGGTGCGCCGGCTGGAAGGCCCGCGACATGGGCGTCCTCGGCATCACCTCCGACTTCTACACGACACAGAACGGCCGGATCACCAACGCCTTCCTGAGCGGTCTCGTCTACGGTGACGGACTGGCCGGGGCCAAGATCCTGCCGACGGTGATCGCCGTCTGCTTCACCCTCGGACTGGTCCTGCTGGGGCGCGAGTTCGTCCGCTTCCTCGGCGGCGGGCCCCGGGTGCCGGCCCTGACCGCCTGCGCCCTGGTCGTCCAGGCACTGGTCTATTTCGCGGGACCGCGCAGCTATCAGGTGCTGCTGTGGGCGCCCGCCACGATCTCCCACACCGTGCCGAGCGTCGTCGGCGTGTGGGTGCTGCTGCTGGCCCTGCGGACCGCCGGCCATCCCCGTACCGCCGTCCGGGTCGCCGGGCTGGCCGGCGCGTTCCTCATCGGCTTCGCGATGGGCACCCTGAGCGAGCCGTTCACGCTCGTCAGCGGTCTCCTGGCGGCGCTCCTCGGGCTGCTCTGCCTGCCCCGGCTCGGACTGGCGCGGGACTGGCGGCCGTTCACCTGGTGCCTCGTCTGGTGCTCGGGACTGGTCTGCGGCCTGGTCGTGCTCTACACCTCCCCGGGTGCCCGGTGGCGCCGGGCCCAGCAGCCGCCCAAGGAGTCGATGCTGTCCCCGGGCGAACTCCGGGCCACCTTCGAGGACTGGCTGCGCATGTGGGACTCCGTCGCCGGGCGGCCGGCCTACCTCGGAGCCGCGGCCGTCGGCGTCCTGCTGGGGCTGGCGGCGGTCCTGGGGAGGGGCGGGCGGTGCGGGCCCGTGCCGGGGAAGCGGGAGGCGCGCGGGCCCGTACCGCGCGGAACGCTCGTCGCCCTGCTGCTGCTCCCGGTGCCGGTGGTGGTGCTGGGCTCGTTCGCGGTGGCCGCGGGCCTGCGCAGCGGTTACGGGCCGGCCGGGTGGACGTACGCCCGGACCTGGACGAGCTACCTGGTTCCGATGGAGCTGGCCCTCTGCGGCTACGGCGCCCTGCTGGGGGCCTGGGGCGGGCGGCGGCTCCGGGCGCACCGGAGCGCCGGCACGGCGCTCCTGGCCTGCGCCGTGGTCGCGGGCTGCCTGGCGCTGGCCTCGGTGGCCGTACTGGTCCCCGAAGTCCGGCGGCTGACGACCACCACGGTCACCCGCTCGGTGGCCTGGGACGCGCAGGACGCGCGCATCCGGGCCGAGGCCGGGCGGGGCTCCACGGACGTGGCGTACAAGCCGCTGTACATCGGCGACCTCGCCGAGCCCTTCTACACGCAGGCCTACGAGCGGGACTGGGTCGCCGCCTGTGTGTCGAAGTGGTACGGCATCGACCGGATCCACCGCGGCTGAGCGGGCTGGCCACGGATGACCGATCTCGCCTCCTCCGCGGCGCACCGGGCCGGGCGGGCCCGGGAGCTGCTGCGCACCGAGGGTCCGGCCGCCGCCCGCATCGTGGTCACCGTGGCCGCCGCCTGGCAGGCCGCGCTGTGGCTGGGCGCCGACCAGCCGCCGGTGTTCGCGGCGATGGTGCCCCTGGTGGCGCTGCGCGGTGATCCGATGACGGCCCTGGGCACCTCGCTGCAGCGGATCCTGGGGGTCGTGGCGGGGGTGCTGCTCGCGATCGGCGTCCTGAACCTGTGGCAGCCCTCCACCCTGACTCTGGCCCTGGTCGTGGCCCTCGGCCTGGGCGCCGGCATGGTCCTGCGGGCCGGCGGCGCGCTCAACATCCAGGTCGCGCTGTCCTCGCTGCTGGTCTTCGCCAACGCCTCCCCCGACTCCTACGGACTGGACCGGGTCTGGGAGACCGTCGCGGGCGCGGCGGTCACCATCCTCCTCGCTCCGCTGCTGTGGCCGCCCGACCCGCAGCGCCTCCTGACGGCCATCGCCGGTGAATGCGCCGCACGGCTGAGCCGCTCCCTCACCGCCACCTCGGCCGTGCTGGGCGGCGGCCCGGCCGCCGCCCGCGACAACCTCACCCGGGTGCACCTCCACGTCGACGCGGTGCACGCGGGCGCCGCACGCGCCCGTGAGGCGGAACGCGCCCTGCGGTTCAACCCCTTGCGCCGCCGTCAGCGCGGCACCGTACGTCTCCTGGCCGAGCGCGTCGCCGCCGCCGACGGGCTCGCCGCGCACGTGGCGACGCTGGCCGGGGAGGTGGACGCGTTCACCTGCCGGGACGACCTCGCTCCCGACCTCGCCCGTGCCCGGATCCGGCTGCCCGAACCGGCCTCGCTCACCGCGCGGGCCGTCGAGGAGGCGTTGTCGGGCGAAGACCCCGGGGCCGCCGTGACCGCCGCCCGCGCCGCGCTGGCCGACTACGCACGTGCGGACGCCCGGCCCGTCGCCGTCGCCCTGCGCCGGCCCTTGCACCGGGTCCTCGACGCGCTGGAGGTCCCGTCCACAGCCACCCAAAGCCCGCCTTATGGATGAACGGGCATAGAGAGATTCCCCTTATGATCGACGCATGAAGACCATCGGGTTGATCGGCGGCATGAGCTGGGAGTCCACGGCGGAGTACTACCGGATCCTCAACGAGCGGACCCGCGAACGCCTCGGCGGACTCCACTCCGCCCGCTGCGTGCTCTACTCCGTGGACTTCGCGGAGATCGAGCGCTTGCAGGTCCAGGGCCGCTGGGAGGAAGCCGGCGAGGTACTGGCCGATGCCGCCCGTTCGCTGGAAGCGGCGGGCGCGGAGCTCCTGCTGATCTGCACCAACACCATGCACAAGGTCGCGGACCCGGTCCAGGCCGCCGTCTCCGTACCCCTCCTGCACCTGGCGGACACCACGGCCGCCGCCGTCCGGGCCGCCGGACTGCGCCGGGTGGGGCTGCTGGGCACCGCGTTCACGATGGAACAGGACTTCTACCGGGGCCGCCTGGCCGCGGGCGGGCTCGACGTCAGCGTCCCGGGTCCCGAGGGGCGTGCACTCGTACACCGGGTGATCTACGAGGAGCTCTGCCTCGGCGTGGTCCGGGAGGAGTCGCGCGCCGCGTACCGCCGGGTCGTCGGGGAACTCGTCGCCGGGGGCGCCGAGGGGATCGTCCTGGGGTGCACGGAGATCGAGCTGCTCATCGGTCCCGCGGACAGCCCCGTACCGCTCTTCCCCACCGCCCGCCTGCACGCCGAGGCGGCGGTGGACGCGGCCCTGGCCCCGTAACGCAAGGCCCCGTAAGGGCCCGTCAGGCGGGGCCGAAGAGGTCCTCGCGCGCGTCGTCGAGGATGAAGCCGTTGTCGAAGCGCACCCGGACGGTTACGCGGAGCGGCTCCGCGCGGTAGGCGGTCCAGGCGGGCTCCAGCCCGGCGACCTTCTCCTCCAGCTGCTTCCTGCTCTCCGCCGGCATGCCCGCGCCGTAGGCGTCGAGGAGCGACTTGAGCCGTTCGTACTCGCGGGATTCCTCGGTCTGCCGGTCGTGCTCGACCACCTCCACGACGGTGCCCTCGGTGCCCGCCGCCAGGGACAGCGAACCGGCGACGGCCCCCGCCGACCCCGAAGGGTCCTCCGTCATCGCGACCCAGTCGGTCAGCCGGGTGTCGGCCGCCAGCCTCACCCGCAGGCCCTCGTTCAGCGTCATCGTGTCTTCAACTCTCCGCTCGGTACGTGCGGTGCCATTATCCGTCTCCCCTCTACGCCATCCCGCCGGTCCCGGGCGCGCCGATGCGGTAGCCCACGCCGGGGGTCGTCGTGATGATCTGTGGGGCACCCAGTTTGCGGCGCAGGCGGCCCATGGTGACCGCGACCGTGTTGGTGAACGGGTCGGCGTTCTCGTCCCAGACCTGTTCGAGCAGGGCCTCGGCGCTCAGGAAGCCCGGACTCGCCCGGAGCAGGGCCTCCAGTACGGCGAACTCCTTGACGGAGAGCTCCAGGCGGGCGCCGTCGCGCAGGGCGGTGCGGTGCACGGGGTCGAGTTCGATTCCGGCGGCGCGCAGGGTGCGGGGCCGGGCCGCGGGCCTGCGGCGGGCCAGGGAGCGGATGCGCAGGATCAGTTCGGGGAAGTGGAAGGGTTTGGCGAGGTAGTCGTCGGCTCCGAGGGTGAGGCCGCTGACCCGGTCGCCTGGCGATCCGGCCGCGGTCAGCATCAGCACCATCGCGCGGTCCTCCCGCTCCGTGAGCATCCGGCAGAGCGTGTCGCCGTGGATGCCGGGCAGGTCCCGGTCGAGGACCACCACGTCGTACGCGTTGACGTCGAGCTTGGCGGCGGCGGCCAGCCCGTCGTGAGCGAGGTCGACGGCCATGCCCTGGTCGCGCAGTCCTTCGGCGACGACCTCCGCGAGCGAGCGCGCGTCCTCGACGACCAGGATCCTCATGCCGTCCCCCCGTGCGGACCGTCTGGGCGGGAGGGGTCCGCCGGCGGCATCGCGGCCGTCACCTTCAGTCCGCCCTCCGCCCGGACCCGGAGGTCGAGGCTGCCGCCGTGCGCGGACACGATGGCGGCCACGATCGACAGCCCCAGTCCGGAGCTCTCCTGCGATCCGGTCCGGTCGGTGCCGAGCCGCTCGAACGGCTGCGTCAGCCGGTCCACCTGGTCCTGGTCGAGGACGTTCCCGCCGGTCTCGACGACGAGTCGGGCCCAGGGGGCGTCACCCGAGCCGCCGTCACCCGAGCCGGCGTCACCCGTACCGGCGTCACCCGCGCCCGCCCCGTCCTGCGTGGCGAGGCGGATCCAGCCGCCCTCCTGGTTGTGCACGATCGCGTTGTCGATCACGTTCTGCACCAGCCGGGACAGGAGCGCCGGGCTGCCCCGCGTCCACGCCTTCGACGCCAGCTCGGCCTCGACGGTCAGGTTCTTCCCGGCGATGGCGCCGGCCCGGGCTGCCAGTGCCTCCCCCGCCAGCTCGGCGAGCGATACGGGGACGCGGTCGGGGAGGACGCCGTGCTGCGCGCGGGCGAGCACGAGGAAGCCTTCCAACAGGCGGTCCACCCGGTCCAGTTCGGTGCGCACCCGGCCGGCGAGCGCGACGGTCTGCGCCGCGGGCTGCGGTTTGGCCACGGCCACGTCGAGCGAGGCCCGGATCGTGGTCAGCGGGGTCCGCAGTTCGTGCGAGGCGTTGGCCACGAAGCGCCGTTGCGCGGCGAACGAGGCCTCCAGGCGGGCCAGGAGCCCGTCCACCGTGTCCGCGAGCTCCTTGACCTCGTCGGCGGGTCCGGCCACGGCGAGCCGCTGGTCCAGGTTGTCCGCGGAGATCCGCCGCGTGGCCGCGGTGATCAGGCGCAGCGGGCGCAGGACGTGCCCGGCGAGGATCCGGCCGAGCAGGAGCGAGACGGCCGCCATCACCACGATCGCGATCAGCGAGCCGAACAGGAGCTGCCTGGACTGCTGCGCGTGCACCTCCGCGAGCTGCCGTTCGAGGTCGCGGACGTGCTGTGCGACGCCCGTGGCCGGCTCGCCCGGCGGCGCCTGCCCCGGGACGGACCGGATCATGTCGGAACGGGAGAGCAGGTAGATCAGGGCGATGAGGCCGATCCCGGACAGCAGGAACACCATCGCGTAGAGCATCGTGAACCGCCGTCCGACGGTCCCGTTCCGCAGTCTGGCCATGGCGTCTCTCCCCGTCCCGTCCGATGGCGTCCAGCATGCCCGCCGGCACCTAACAGCGTCATGACAGCGACGGTTCGGCCCGCGTTACGGGCGGCTGCGTAGAACCGAAGCATGCTCACACACAGCGAACTCCTCCGGCGGGAGTGGACCCGCTTCCTGCGTCCGGCCCGGCTGATCGCCCTGGTCACCGCGGCCCTGATGGTCCTCGCCCTCGGCCTGCTCTACGCCTTCGGCAACCACGCGTCCTGCGCCGGCACCTGCCCGGCCGATCCCACCGGCCCGGACGGCGCCGCGGTCAGCGACCAGTTCGCCTTCATGCACCGGGACCTGGGGCGCGAGGGCGGCATCACGGTTCGGATGACGTCCATGACGGGCACCATCACCTATCCGCCGCCCCACCACGACCAGATCGTCCCGAGCCTGGTGCCGTGGGCGAAGGCCGGGATCATCGTCAAGGACGGCCTCGGCCCGGGGTCCTCGTACGCGGCCCTGATGGTCACCGGCGCGCACGGCGTGCGGATGCAGTACGACTACGGCCACGACATCGCCGGGAGCGCCGTCAACGGCGCGGCGCTCTCGCAGGCCTCGCCGGTGTGGCTGCGGCTGACCAGGGCGGGCGACACCATCACGGGCTACGAGTCCTCCGACGACGAGCGGTGGGCGAAGGTGGCCGCCGTGAAGCTCGCGGGGCTGTCCGGGACCGCACAGGTCGGCATGTTCGCCACCTCCCCCGGCGACCTCACGCTGCGTCCGGTCGGCCTCGGCGGCGCCACGGAGGAGGTGCGCTTCACCCAGGCCGCCGGTTCCTTCGACCGCGTCGCTGTGGAGGGCGCCGCCGTGGGCGGGAGCTGGCGGGCCGGGATGGTCGGGGGCGAGATGAACTCGACCGACTGGGAGAAGCACCACCAGCCGTCCGGGGCCGTGGAGAAGGACGGCGGGATCACCGTCACCGGTACCGGTGACATCTCGCCCGCGGCGACCTCGGGCGGCCGCCCCGTGGAGGGGATGCTGACCGGGCTGAGCCTCGCCCTGCTCATCGTGCTCGTGGTGGCGGTACGGTTCGCCGGTGACGGGTCCGGCCGCGACGGGTCCGGCCGCCGGCCGCCGGTGGAAGGCGTACCGCTCACCCGTGCGGTGCTCGGGGCGCGGGCCGTCGTGGTGGGGGCCGTGACGTTCGTGACCGGGCTGCTCGCCATGGGCATCGTGGTGCCGGTCGGCGTGGCGGTGCTGACGTCCAACGGGGTTCCCGTCGTGGGGCTTTCCGTGTTCACCGGGGCCCGGGTGGTCGTCGGCGTCTCCGCGGTGCTCGCCCTCACGGCCGTGCTCGCCCTGACCCTCGGCGCGGCGCTTCGGCGCCGCTGGCTCGCGGTGCTCGTGGCCGTCTCGGCGATCGTGGTCCCGTACGCCGTGAGTACCGTCCCCCTGCTGAGCGACGGTCTCGCGCAGTGGCTGCTCCGGGTCACTCCGGCCGCCGGTTTCGCCGTCCAGCAGACCCTGATGGAGTACCCGCGGGTCACCGCCCACTACGCGCCTTCCGCCGGGTACTTCCCATTGCCCTGGTGGGCCGGGGCCGCGGTGCTCTGCGCGTACGCGGCGGCCACCACGGTCCTTGCGCTGCGGCGCCTGCCGCGGAGCGGTGCGGGCCCCGGCTCCCCGGCCGAGGCCCCCGTGGGCGAGGCGGTCTAGGTCGCCGCGGGCACCGCGCGGCCCGGCCACCGCCTACCGGCGGACGGTCCAGTCGACGGTGGAGCGCAGCGTGCGGGCGATCTCCGGGTCGCGCACCGAGGGGGTCCGGTCCTCGGCGGTGACCGACAGGGTGTGGGTGCGCGCGTCGGTGAGCCTCAGCTCCGCGACCGGCACGTCGGTCCGGCCGGCCAGTCGCCTGACCTCCCGGCCGTCGAGGTACCAGCGGACCAGGAGTTGCCTGCCGTCAGCGCCGGTGAGCCGGGGTACGGCCGCCTTCGCGGTGTGCCGCGTCCGCAGGGTGCGGTCCGTCGGGGTCAGCGCGGTGACGGTGTTCGCGTGCTGGTGGAAGCCGGCGATCATCGCCTCGACGCCGGGCAGGTTGAAGGGTTTGCCCAGGACCCGCATCAGCGACTTGTCGGTGGGCCGTTGGAGCCCGGTGACGAAGTAGCCGCCGCCCTCGTAGGCGCCGACGGTGCCGCCGTCCGGGGAGGGTTCGCCGAGCCAGCGGTGCCACTTGGTGCGCCGGGCGGACATCTGATCGGCGGACAGCGTGGAGCTGTTGGACTCGGCGGGCTCGGGACCGGTGTACTTCTCGTAGTCCGGGACGCCGGGGTAGAAGTACTCGTCGGCGAGCTTGCCGAGGGAGTGACCCGTCTCGTGGATGGCGACCTGGCCGGACTTGGCGTTGTCCGCCGAGGCGGTGGAGATGCCCTCGTAGCCGAGGGTGGCGCTGGGCTCGTTGTAGCCGGCGCCGCCGTACTTGGCGCTGTTGGCCAGGACGAGGACCAGGTCGGCCTCGGGCGCCTTGGCCACGTAGGAGTCCACCTTGGGCTGGTCTATGCACAGGAGCCGCTCGATCTCCTCGCACCAGAAGTACGCGCCGAGGGCCGTGTCGCGGACGGCTCCCCGGTCGGGGTCGCCGGAGACGCCCGACTCCCGGGACACCGCGTCGACCGTCCAGACGTTGAAGAGGTTCCGGTACGTGGCGTACGGCTCCACCGCCGTCACCTCCGCCCACTTGGCCCGGGCATCGGCGTGGAACTTCGCCAGCTCGTCCGCCGTGTAGCCGTCGCCGATGACGACGAGGTCCAGCCTGTCGGCGGTGGGGCCGTTGTCGACGATCTTGGCCACTTCGCCGTCCGCCGCGCGCTCGGCTTCGGAGAGCCGGGCGCCGGTTCCGGCCGGCCGGCCGGCGTGTGCGGGAACGCGGGTGTGACCCGATCCGGCGTCACCCCCCTGCTCCGGGCCGGGAATCTCCACCACCAGCCGGGGCGCGACCGGGGCGTCTGCCGCGCGGACGGGTCCGGCGGCCAGCAGCGCGGCGGTCGCGCAGACCGCCGCGACGGCTGCCCGCAGGACCACCCGGGCGGCGGCCGGGCGTCTGACGTGGTGCATGAAGTCCTCCTGAGATGACGGGAGTTGAGCAGAGGCGAAGCAGAGACGTAAGCAGAGATGTAAGCAGATTGAATCGGTTGCTTAAATTAGGTGGCGCACGACGGGTGCGCAATCCCCTGCTCCCCCTGAATACTGGGCAGTTCGAGCAACCAGGGGGATCTCATGGACGAACCGGCCGAGATCGGCCGCAGGGTTCAGCGCATGCGCACCGAACTCGGCCTCACACAGCGCAAGTTGGCAGAGCCGGCGTACACCCCGGCCTATGTCTCCACGCTGGAGTCGGGCAAGGTGCGCCCTTCCGAAGCCGCCCTGCGCTTCCTGGCCGAACGGCTCGGCACCTCCTACGAGGAACTGACCACCGGGCGCCCGGCCGCCCTGGCCACCGAGCTGCGTCTGGCCCTCACCGACGCCCAGCAGCTCCTGGCCTCGGGCGCGGCGGTCGAGGCCGCCGTCCACTACCGGCGGCTGCTCGCCGAGGCGGAGGAGCTCGGGCTCGCCGAGGAGCGGGTCGGGGCGCTGCTCGGACTGGGCGACTGCGCCCTGGAGACGGGCGAACTACCCACGGCCATCGGCTACTTCGAGTCGGCCGAACGCCTCCTGGCCGACGAGCCGCTCCCCCGCCGTGCCCGCCCGATCCGGGGCCGCGCCGTGGCGCACCTGCTCGCCGGGGAACTCCGTTACGCCTGCTACCTGCTCGAATCGACCATCGACGAGCTGGGGGCGAGCGGACTGGCCGACCCCGAGGCGCTGCTCCTGCTCTACGCCGCGGTCATCGGGCCGTACATCGACATGGGCGCCCACGCCCGGGCGGCCCACGCCGCCGAACTCGCCCTGGCCCTGGCCCCCCGGGTCACCGACCCGGCCCTGGTGGCGGGCATGCACCGGCAGGTCGCGCGGACCTTCCTGACGGAGGGGCGGGTCGCCGACGCCGACGCCTCCCTGGCCAAGGCCCAGGCGATCTACGGGCAGCTCCAGCTACGGACCGATCTGGCGCACTGCCACTGGATGCGCGGCTACGTACAGGCACAGAACGGCGACCTCGCCTCCGCCGAGCGGGAACTGCGCACGGCCCGGGACATGCTCTCGGCCGGGCGGGCGGCCCTGTACACCGCGCAGGTCGAGGTCGAACTGGCCGACGTACTGCGCCGGCTCGGCCGGTACGAGGAGGCCGCCGGGCTGCTCTCGGCGCTGCTGGCACTCGGAGACAGCCACGGAGCCGTCCACGCGGGCGGCGCCCACCGGCTCCTCGGGCTCATGGCCGAGGAGCGGGGCGAGCCCGACTCGGCCGAGGAGCACTACGTACAGGCCCTGGCGCTGCTGGAACGCAGCGGGGCGACGGGCGACCTCGCGGATCTGTGCCGCCTCCTGGGCGATCTGCTGCGCCGGGCCGGCCGCACCGAGGCGGCACTGGACGCCTACCGCACGGGCCTGGGCCACCGGGCGGCCCCGGGCACCACCACCCTGGGCCCGGCACCCGCGACTCCGGCGTTCCCGCCCCACCCGCAGCGTCCTGCGTCACGGTAGGCGCACTCGTGGTCCGCGAACTCACAGCCCCGCTACGCCGAGGAGCACCTGCGCCAATTCGCGCGGCCGGGAGAACATCGGCCAGTGGCCGGTGTCCATCTCGATCAGGCGCCAGCTCTCGCCGGTCAACAGCTCGGCCACGTCGTCGGCCGGCTCGGGGTCGCCGAGCGTGCACTTGATGTAGGTCGTCGGGAGGTCGCCGAGCGAGCGGTCCACCACGGCGGGTTCGGTCAGCGTGGCACCCGGGTGCGGCGTCGAACCGCTGACGATGCGTGCGATCTGGTCCTCGGTGAGGCCGTGGCCCTCGAAGTGGGCCGCGGGCGCGACCGGCCAGAACCCGCCGTTCTCGGCGATCGCCGCCCTCATCATCGCCCCGCCGTCCGGCCACTCGGCGACGAAGGATTCGCCATCGGCCGGAATGCTGGAGTCGAGGAAGACCGTGTGTGCCAGCCGGTCACCGATCCGCCCGGCGGCCTGCCCACTTGGGATGCCCGCGTAGCTGTGGCCCACCAACACCACCTGACGCAGGTCCTGGCGCTCGACCTCGTCGACTATGTCCTGGACGTGTCGTTGCTGACCGGCGGGAACGCCGCGCTTCTCGGCGAGACCGGACAGCGTCAACGGGTGAACGCCATGGCCGGCCGCACGCAGGTACGGCACGACGTCGTCCCACGCCCACGCTCCGAGTCGCGCACCCGCGACGAGCACAAAGTTCGCCATGGCCACACCGTAACCGCTCCGGAAATTGCGGTGCGTGCCGGCACCACGCTGGGCAGACTCGCGGACATGACCGAGAAGATCACCCGCATCAACCCCGAGCAGTTGCACGAGACGCCCGGCTACCACCACATCACGGTGGTGGAGGCAGGGCGTACGGCCTATCTGGCGGGACAGTGCCCGCTGGACCGGAACGGTGACCTCGTCGGCGCCGGTTCCCTCGAGGCGCAGGCCGACCAGGTGATCGCGAACGCGCTCACCGCCCTGGCCGCGGCGGGTGCCCGGCCGCAAGACGTGGTGAGGTCGGTGATCTACGTGCGGAGCGAGGAGAGGGACATCCTCGGAGCCGCATGGCGTCGGCTCACCGATTCTGCCCTGGGCCCGGCGTTCACCACCGCCAGCACGCTCCTGGGCGTGGCACAGCTGGGCTTTTCCGGACAGCTCGTCGAGGTGGATCTCACCGTGGCGCTGCCCGACTGACTTCGAACGGCCCCTCGACCCGGGTGGCCGAGAACAGGCCTAGAGGTCGATCCAGTAGCGCCGCTTGGGGCCGATGAGGGTCTCGCGGACGTCCTCCAGGACGCCGCCCTGGCCCTCGATCGTGCGGATCGAGGCCTGGTTCCCTGGGTCGCAGGTGAGGAGGACGCGGTCGATCCCCAGCAGCCGGGCCTCGTACTTGACCTCGCCCAGGGCCCAGGTGGCCAGGCCGCGGCGGCGGGCCGAGGGGCGGACGCTGTAGCCGATGTGGCCTCCGGCGTCGAGCAGGAACCCGTTCAGGTGGTGGCGCAGGTCGATGGCGCCCAGGTATTCGTCGCCCTCGGCCATCCACCAGTACGTGGCGTGGACGCGGCCGGACGCGGGCGGGACCGAGTGGTCCCCGTACGTCCGCAGCCGCTCCGTCCACGCGGCGAAACCCTCCGCGCTGTCCACGTCGTCGTCGGAGGAGAGCCCGGCGCCGTCCATGTGG
Source organism: Streptomyces sp. NBC_01298 (assembly GCF_035978755.1). NCBI lineage: Bacteria > Bacillati > Actinomycetota > Actinomycetes > Kitasatosporales > Streptomycetaceae > Streptomyces > Streptomyces sp. NBC_01298. Next base: position 8,663,831 of record NZ_CP108414.1, on the reverse strand, counting down.
GCATCGAGCCCCCATTCCTCCTGCGCGGCGAGCCAGGAGGCGTGCAGACGGGGGGTGGGAGCGATCAGTTCGGGCATGAACGGACGATAACAGTCCACGGAAACCGCCCCCCGGCGAGCACCTGGGGGCGGCGGCGACCTGGGCTTCCTCCTCTTTTAGGCCATGGGCGTCGTTTATATTGGGGCCATGCCCGACCAGCCCCGCGATGTGGATGCCCAGCGCGTCCACCACGCCTTGGCCGTACCGTCCCGCCGGCGTCTGATGACCCTGCTGCGGGAGGCGGACGGGCTGCTGGGGGTGGCCGACATGGCCGCCGCCACGGGGCTCTCGGTCGCCACCGTCCGCCATCATCTGGCCGCCCTGGCCGAGGCGGGGCTGGTCACGGCCACCGCCTCCGCCGGGCCGGGCCGGGGCCGCCCGAGACTCCGGTACGCGGCCACCTGGCCCGATCCCCAGGGGGAACCGGCCGACAGTGCGTTCCGGGAGCTGGCCCGGGCCCTGGCCGAGGCGGTCGGGGGCGGTCCCGGCGCGTCCCGGGAGGCGGGTCTCGACTGGGGCCGCCGACTGGCCGGGAGCGGGCCCGCGGCGGAGCGGGTGTTCGCCGCGGCCGCCCGGATGGGCTTCGCGCCCCGGGCCGCACCGGGGCCCGACCCCGGCACCCGGCGGCTCCTGCTGGAGGCGTGCCCGTACCGGGAGCTGGCCCGGGCCCGGCCCGAGGTCGTGTGCGCCGTCCATCAAGGCGTCCTGGACGGCCTGCTGGAGGCCGACGCGACCACGGTGCGGCTGCTGCCCTTCATCGGCCCGGACCTCTGCGCGCTGGACCTGCGCAGCACCTGACCCGCAGGCCGCCCGGCCCTGTGCACCGCCCGGTGTGCCCCGCGCCCGGTGTGCGCGGCGTCCGGTGTGCGCGGCATCCTGCCTCCGTGCGGGGCCGGCGTCAGTCGCGGGCGCGGTTGCGGCGGCGGTACTCGTCCGTCGGGACGCCGCCCACGCCCCAGTCCTCCAGCGCTACCTCCTCGATGAGGACGAACGTGGTGGCCGGGTCCTTGTCAAGGACCTTGACCAGCAGGTCGGTGACTCCCGCGATGATCTCGGCCTTCTGCGACGCGGTGGCGCCTTCACGGGTGATCTTGACGTTGACGTAGGGCACGGGGACTCCTCTGATCGCGGTGGTGACGGAGGCCCGCCCGCTCGGGAAGGAGCGCGGGCGGGAACGAGGGGCAGGGGTGTCAGATGCGGCGGCCGGTGACGTGGCCGCCGTCTACCCGCAGGGCGTGCCCGGTCACGAACCCGGCGCCCGCGAGGTAGAGCACGGCGTCGGAGATCTCGGCGACCTCGCCGACCCGGTCCTGGAGGGCGAGAGCGCCGTAGGAGTCCACGTCGGAGCCTTCGTGCAGGGGGGTGCGGATGATGCCCGGCGCGACCAGGTTGACGCTGATCCCGTCGGCGGCGAGCTCGGCGGCGAGGCTCGTCGTCAGCGCGTGCACGCCGCCCTTGCTGACCACGGGCGCGGTGGCCGGGAAGCCCGCCAGCGCGTGGTCCACCAGCACGGTGCCGATGTTGACGATGCTGCCGCCCCGCCCCTGGGCGCGCAGGGCCCGTACGACCGCCTGCGTGGTGAGGTAGGTGCCCTTGAGGTTGCCCGTCAGGTAGCCGTCCAGCTCGTCCTCCGTCACCTCGGTGAAGGGCTTCGGCTCGAAGGTGCCCGCGTTGTTGACGAGGACGTCGATCCGCCCGAAGCGATCGAGTGCCGTGCGGACGAGGGCTTCGCCGGTCTCCCGGGCCGCGATGCTGCCCGCGACGCACGCGGTGCGCTCGGGGTGGCCGAGGCCCGCGGCGGCCTTGGCCAGGCGGTCGGCGTCCCTGCCGTTGAGCACCACGTTCGCGCCGGCCGCCAGGAAGGCGCGGGCGATGTCGAGGCCCATGCCGCTGGAGGATCCGGTGACGATGGCCGTGGTGGTGGTCGCCGCGGCAGTGGCGGTCGTGGCCGTGGCGGTCGTGGGCGCGGTGGTCTGGTTGGTCGTCATGTGGCTCGTGCCTTTCGTGGGTGGGGCCGGGGAGTCCCGCGGCCGACTCCAGAAAGCTATGGGCCCTCAATCCATAAGACCACGACGGAAATTGGAGCATGTGATAATCCAGCGTTATGGATGTGGATCTGCGTGACCTGGAACTCCTGGACGCCACCGCGGAAGCGGGCTCCCTGACCGCCGCCGCCGAGCGGCTCTACGTCAGCCAGCCGGCGCTGAGCCAGCGGCTCACCCGGCTGGAGGCCCGTCTCGGCATGCAGCTGTTCGACCGCAAGGGCCGCCGCCTGATCCCCAACGCCGCCGGCCGGCGGCTCCTGGTCGCCGCCCGCCACGTCCTCGGCGAACTCGAATCGGCCTCGCGGGACCTGCGGGAGCTCCGCGACGGGCGCGACCGGCGCGTGCGGTTCGCCGCGCAGTGCAGCACCACCTTCCCGTGGCTGCCACCGGTCCTGCGCGCCTTCCGCGTGCGCGAGCCGGACATCGAGGTACGGATCGAGACCGTCGTCGACGATGCGCCGATTCCGGCACTGCTGGCCGATCTGGTCGACGTAGCCCTGGTCACGAAGCCGGATCTGCAGATGGACCGGGTGTCGCTGACCAGGCTGTTCGACGACGAGATGATGGCCGTGGTGCCCGCTGGGCACCGCTGGGCATCTCGTGCGCATCTGACCGCCCGCGATTTCGACGGCGCGGACCTGGTCCTCTACGACTTCTACGACCAGAAGCACATCCCGTCGATGCCCCTGCCGATCCCGGCCGGCGCCCGTCCCGCCCGCATCACCACCATGCCGGTGGTGACCGACCTGGTGGTGGAGATGGTGGCGGGCGGCCAGGGCGTGACGGTGCTGCCGAACTGGGTCGCCGCCCCGTACGTCGCCTCGCACGGTCTCGCCCTGGTCCGGATCGGCGCGAAGCCGCTGACCCGGACCTGGTTCGTCGCGACACGGACCGGCCCGCGCCCGCCTCACCTGGAGGCGTTCGTCGAGGAACTCGTCGCCCGCCTCGAAACTCCCCGCGTGGACTGAGGGGGCGCGGCGCGGGACCGGCACGGCCATGGTTCTCCTTTCGGCTCGAATGAAGGCGTACGGGGAGGATGGGCACAAGCCCTGAACCAGTGGGAGCGCTCCCACTGTGCAGACGGGACTCAACGCCGTCAAGGTCCGTGAAGAGTCGAAGCCATTCCGGCGGAAATTTCCTCAACTCCTCTGTTGCTTGGCATCAGTTGCCGCTACGGTCTGGCCCCAACCAGTGGGAGCGAATCCGTCAGTCGGCGCGCCGTCACAGCGCGCCCTCGCTGCAAGGACTCGCTCATGCGACACCCCCCACGCACGTCCGCGCTGCTCACAGCGGCAGCATTGGCGATGGTGAGCTGCGCGCTCGCCGTCACGGGTACGGCCGCAGGAGCCGCGGCCTCACCCTCGTGCACGGTGGCGTACTCGGTCGTCGGCCAATGGGCCGGCGGCTTCCAGGGTTCGGTCACTGTCACCAACAACGCCTCCCCGCTGAACGGCTGGAGCCTCGGCTTCGGCTTCCCGGCGGGCCAGGCCCTCAGCCAGGGCTGGGGCGCCAAGTGGTCCCAGACCGGGTCGGCCGTCACGGCGGCGAACGAGAGCTGGAACGGCACGCTCGGCACCGGTGCGAGCGTGACCACGGGCTTCATCGGCTCGTGGTCGGGCGTGAACACGGCGCCCGGCGCGTTCACGCTCAACGGAGCTTCCTGCGCCTCCGACTCCGGGCCCGGACCGAATCCGACGCCCACACCCACACCGACGCCCACGCCCACGCCCACACCGACGCCTACGCCCACGCCCACGGGCCCGACACCCACACCCACCCCCACCGACCCGATCTCCGGGGCGCCGGAACTGAGCGTCACCGGGAACCGTCTCACCGACCGGTCCGGTGCCACCCGCCGCCTCCTCGGAGTCAACCGCTCCGGCGGCGAGTTCATGTGCGTCCAGGGCCACGGCATCTTCGACGGTCCCGTCGACGACGCCTCGGTGCGCGCCATCGCCGACTGGAAGGCCAACACCGTCCGCATTCCCCTCAACGAGGAGTGCTGGCTCGGCGCGGACACCATCAAACCCGAGTACCGGGGCGCGTATTACACCGACGCCGTCAAGGGACTGGTCGACCGGGTCCTGGCGCACGGCATGACCCCGGTCGTCGAACTGCACTGGACGTACGGCCAGTACACCGGCAACTCCTCGGGGTGCGCCGACGTGCACGCCTCGTGCCAGAAACCGATGCCGGACGCCCAGTACGGCCCGGCGTTCTGGACCTCGGTGGCGAACACCTTCAAGAACGACCGGCGGGTCGTCTTCGACCTGTTCAACGAGCCCTATCCGGACCGGGCCACCCCCACCACCGCCCAGGCATGGACCTGCTGGCGCGACGGCGGCACGTGTCCGGGCATCGGCTACGAGGTCGCCGGCATGCAGGACCTCGTGGACGCCGTCCGCGCGACCGGCGCCCGCAATCTCGTCCTCGTCCCCGGCATCGCCTACTCCAACGACCTGAGCCAGTGGCTCACCCACTCGCCCACCGACCCGACGGGCAATCTCGCCGCGGCCTGGCACGTCTACAACTTCAACACCTGTTCCAGTGAGGCGTGCTGGGACTCCACTCTCGCGCCGGTCGCCGCCCGGGTCCCGCTCGTGGCGGGAGAGATCGGCGAGAACACCTGCGCGCACGCGTTCGTCGACCGCGTCATGAAGTGGTTCGACGACCGCTCCCTCTCGTACCTCGGCTGGACCTGGAACACCTGGAACTGCAACTCCGGGCCGGCCCTGATCACCGCGTACGACGGCACCCCCACCGCATTCGGCACCGGGCTGCGCGACCACCTGCGCGCCCTGAACTGAAGGGCATTCCACGAAAATGAGCCGCACAGCGGAAATCGGCACGACTCCCCGCACCACGTCCCGTACGACCCGGCGCACCGCCCTGTTCGCGGCCCTCAGCCTCGTCACGGCCGCCGGCGCGACCGCCACCGTGTTCGGCACCTCCGCCGGCGCCGCCACCGCGGGCTGCAAGGTCGCATACCAGATCACCAACCAGTGGAACACCGGCTTCGGCGCCAACGTGATCGTCACCAACACCGGTGACCCGGTCGCCTCCTGGACCCTGGAGTGGTCCTACACGAACGGCCAGCAGATCACCCAGGGCTGGAACGCCACCATCACCCAGTCCGGCACCGCGGTGACGGCCAAGAGCCTCTCCTACAACGGGAACCTGGCCACGGGCGGTTCGACGTCCTTCGGGTTCAACGGTTCGCACACCGGCACGAACACCGTCCCCGCCACCTTCAAGCTCAACGGCGTCACCTGCAACGGCGCCACCGACCCGACCCAACCGCCGACCACTCCCCCGACGACACCGCCCACCACTCCGCCCACGACCCCGCCGACCACTCCGCCGCCGACCGGCGGCAAGGCCGACAACCCGTACGCCGGCGCCAAGATGTACGTGAACCCCGAATGGTCCGCCAAGGCAGCCGCCGAGCCCGGCGGCAGCAGAGTGGCGAACCAGCCCACCTCCGTCTGGCTGGACCGCACCGCCGCCATCGCGGGCACGAGCGGTTCCATGGGACTGCGCGCCCACCTCGACGCGGCGCTCGCCCAGAAGGGCAGCGGCGAGCTCGTCGTCCAGTTCGTGATCTACAACCTGCCCGGACGCGACTGCGCCGCGCTCGCCTCCAACGGCGAGCTGGGCCCGACGGAGATCGACAAGTACAAGACGCAGTACATCGACCCGATCGCCGCCATCCTCGCCGACTCCAAGTACGCGGGGCTGCGGATCGTCACCACCGTCGAGATCGACTCCCTCCCCAACCTGGTCACCAACGTCTCCGGCCGCCCCACCGCCACAGCCAACTGCGACGTGATGAAGACCAACGGCAACTACATCAAGGGAGTCGGCTACGCCCTGAACAAACTCGGCTCCATCGCCAACGTCTACAACTACGTGGACGCCGGCCACCACGGCTGGCTCGGCTGGGACGACAACCTCGGCGCCTCCGCGGAGATGTTCAAGCAGGCGGCCACCGCCGAGGGCTCCACCCTCTCCAACGTGCACGGCTTCATCGTGAACACCGCCAACTACAGCGCCCTGAAGGAGGACCACTTCAAGATCGACGACTCGATCAACGGCACCCCCGTACGCCAATCGAAGTGGGTCGACTGGAACCGCTACACCGACGAATTGTCTTACGCCCAAGGCATGCGGGCCAAACTCGTCACCCTCGGCTTCGACGCCAACATCGGCATGCTGATCGACACCTCCCGCAACGGCTGGGGCGGCACCGCACGGCCAACCGGACCCGGCGCGCTGACCAGCGTGGACACCTACGTCAACGGCGGCCGCTACGACCGCCGCATCCACCTCGGTAACTGGTGCAACCAGTCCGGCGCCGGCCTCGGCGAGCGGCCGCAGGCGGCGCCCGCCGCCGGCATCGACGCGTACGTGTGGGTCAAGCCCCCGGGCGAGTCGGACGGGGCGAGCAAGGAGATCCCGAACAACGAAGGCAAGGGCTTCGACCGCATGTGCGACCCCACATACACGGGCAACGCCCGCAACGGCAACAGCATGTCGGGCTCGCTCCCGGACGCGCCGCTCGCGGGCCAGTGGTTCTCCGCCCAGTTCCAGGAACTCATGAAGAACGCCCACCCGGCACTGTGACGCACCGACCGTAACAACCCCGGAGCGGTACGGAATCCGGCTTCCGTACCGCCCCGGGCCCATCGGCCGGAGCCGTCCGTCCCGGGTCTCAGACGGTGAGGTGCCGCTGCGTGCCCGGGTCGCCCGCGACCGCCTCGCGGGCGATGCCTTGATGCTGCTCCTCCTCGGGGCGGCCCTTCTTCGGCAGCAGGAAGGTGATCGCGAGGAAGGCCACCAGCAGACCCGCCTGAACGATCAGCGCGCGGTGGAATCCGCCGGTGAAGTCACCGGTCTCGGCCCGGGCGAAGAACACCGAGCCGAAGACCGCGACGCCGATGGAACCACCGACGGCCTGGACCGCCGACAGCACGCCGGAGGCGGAGCCGATCTCGTCGTCGTCGACCGCGGCGAGGATGAAGCTGAACAGGGCGGCGATCACCATGCCGGCGCCGGCGCCCGCGACGGTCACGCCGGGAACGATGTCCCAGATCGAGAACGAGGCGGCGTCGAGGCCGTCGAGCTCGAACCACAGCACGGCCGCGCCCGCCAACTGGACCAGCGGTCCGATCTGCAGCACCTTGCGGCCGATCCTGTCCGCGAGGAACGCGCCGCTGACAGCGCCGCCGATCGCGGTTCCCACCGCGAGCGGCAGGTTGCCGAGTCCCGCTTCCCCGGCGGTGAAGTGCCGGCCGAGCTGGAGGAAGAGGGTCAGCACGAGTTGCGTGCCGATCAGCCCGCCGAAGAACAGGGCGATGCCGCCGAGCCCGACGGTGAAGGCCGGCTTGCGCAGCAGGCCGGGGGTCACCAGCGGTTCACGGCACGCGGCGGCCCTTCGGCGCTGCTGGACGGCGAACAGGGCGAAGCCGATCACCGAGCCGGCCATGGACAGCCACGTCCACAGCGGCCAGCCGTCCTCCTGCCCCTGGTTCAGGGGCAGCACGAGCAGGGCGCACGCCGCCATCACCAGGACCGCGCCGGTCAGGTCGACCCGTACGGTGCGGTCACCCGCCTTCTTGGGCACGAACTTCGCCGCGACGATCAGCGCCGCGATCCCGATGGGCAGGTTGATCAGGAACACCGACCTCCAGCCCAGACCGAAGAAGTCGCCCTCGATGAGGAAGCCGCCCAGGACCGGGCCGATGATGCCGCCCAGGCCGAGGACGGGGCCGAAGATCGCGAAGACCTTGGTGAGCTCGGGGCCGGAGAAGTTCTCCCTCAGCAGACCCAGCCCCTGGGGCAGCAGCATCGCGCCGGCGGTGCCCTGCACCAGGCGGAACGCGATCAGCGATTCGATGTCGGGCGCGATCGCGCACAGCAGCGAGGCCGTGGTGAAGGCCGCCAGACCGATCAGGAACATCCGGCGCCGCCCGTAGCGGTCGCCGAGCCGGCCACCGAGCACGAGCCCCGCGCCCAGGGTGAGGGCGTAGCCGCCGATCACCCACTGCAACCCGACGGAACCGGCACCGAGGGACTTCTCCAGGTCCGGCCCCGCGACGTTGACGATCGAGGCGTCCAGGAGATCCATGATCTCCGCGACGATCATCACCGCAAGGATCAGCCACCGCCACCGGTAGGGCTCGGTCGGCTCGTCGGGGCCGAGGGATGGGTCGCGCACGCTAGATACCTCCATGGTGAAGTAATTCCACGATGAAGGTAAAGTGATCGCGGTAGGTTGTCAAAGCACGGTGACCGCGTGATCCGCACGGCACTGGAGGAAGGCGGAGGCCCGGCATGGAGGAAGCGGTGCACGAAGGCGTCGCGGAGCAGCGCGAGCGGCTGATGGAATCGCTGAGGACCTACGGCGGCCACTACACCGAGCTCGGCCGGCGCTTCGCCGCCAGGCTGGGGCTGCACTCCACCGACGCGACCGCCGTACTGGAGATCGCCGCCGCCGAAGAACGCGGAACGCCGCTGTCACCGGCGCGGCTGAGCGAACGCATCTCCCTGTCCACGGGAGCCACCACCGCGCTCCTGAACCGTCTCGAGGCGGCAGGGCACGTCACCCGCACCCGCGAACACTCCGACCGGCGCGTCATCACCCTGCGCAGCGGTGCGCACATCCAGGAACGGGCGGACGAGTTCTTCGACCCCCTCGCCCGCCGCCTCGACACCGCGATGTCGCACTACCCGCCCCGGCTCCTGGAACAGTTCGAAGCGTTCATGGCCGACCTGAACGCCGCGATGGACACCCACCTCGCGGAACCGGACGCGCCGGCACCGAACCCTCCCCGCACCCCTGCCAGCGGGACCGCCTGATCAGGGGCTTTCCGCAAGAGCCCGGCTTCGCGGCGAACCCGCATCGCGAGCCGGCCGCCCTCCTCGGTGAAGTCCGCGGTCGCCACCAGGGACTCGGTGGACGTGCGCGGCTACCTCCTCTGGTCGCTGCTCGACAACTTCGAGTGGTCGTACGGGTACGCCAAGCGGTTCGGGGCGGTCCACGTCGGCTTCGAGACCCTGGAGCGCACACCCAAATCGAGCGCGCACTGGTACGCCCGCGTGGCGAAGACCGGGAAACTGCACGCCCCGTCGTAGGGGGTACGGAGCGCCGGGTGCCCGGGTCAGGCGGGCGGAGCGGTCGGCCGGCCTCGCAGGGAGCGGCGCATCAGGAGTCCGTAGAGGGAAGCCGACACGATGATGCCGACGGGCAGGGAGAGGTCCACGCCGCCGAGGGCCCGGGCGACGGGGCCGGTGTACAGGGTGTCCACGCAGAGCGCGGATGCCGCGATCCCCGCCGTCAGGGCCAGCGCGCCCGCCGGGTTGACGCCCCGGGCGTACCAGAAGGGGCTGCCCGGGTTCTCGTCGGTGAGCGCGGGGCCGTCGTAGCGGCAGCGGCGCAGCAGGATGTCGGTCGCGTAGACGGCCGTGCTGGGCCCGAGCACGACGACGGTCAGCTGGAGGAGGTTGCCGACCGTGTCGAGGAAGTTGGAGACGAGGAGCGCGTACAGGGTCACCGCGACCCCGAGCGCCCCGTCGACGACGACCCCCAGGGAGCGGCGGACCCGGACGCCGGCGGCCTGCAGGGCGAGGCCCGAACTGTAGGCGGTCATCGCATTGTTGGCGATCGTACCGAGCACGATCGCCAGCAGGAACACGGGTGAGAACCAGGTGGGCAGGATGCCCTCCAGTCCGGCCTGCGGTTCGGACATGTCCACGACGGTCGCGGCGAGGGCGCCCAGCGAGGTGAGGAGGACGCCGGGCAGGAACCCGCCGAGCGCGGTCCAGGCCGCGACGGCCCACGGGGAGGTCTCCCGCGGCAGGTAGCGGGAGAAGTCCGCGCTGTTGGTGTAGGAGAGGGGGCCCGAGGCGATGAGGGTGAGGCCGGCCGCGAGGGTGGCCCACAGGTCGACTCCCGTCAGTGGCCGCGCGGGCTGGTGGCCGAGGTCGGAGCGGGCGCACACGTACACGGCGACGACGGCGAAGGTGGCCGTGAGGGCGATGGCGATCGGGGGGTAGAGCTTCACCATGGTGGCGTGTCCGTAGACGCCGATGACCAGGGTGAGGGCGGCGATGACCACCACGACGGCGACCTTGACGCCGCTGTTCGTGTCGATGCCCGCCTTCTCGACGAAGACGAAGGCGGCGACCGCGGCGGCGGCGAGGTTGAGCGCGATATAGCAGATGCAGAGCGCCCAGCCGTTGACGGCGATGTTGACCCGGTTGCCGCGGATCCCGTACATCGCCCGCGCGATCACCTCGCTCGGCGTGCCCGAGGCCGGTCCCGAGACGGCCAGCAGGCCGATCGGCGCCCAGAACAGGCTGCCCAGCACGATGACCGCGACGGCCTGGCCCAGGCTCAGGCCCATGAGGATCAGGGCGCCGCCGACCACCATGCTCAGGTAGTTGACGTTCGCCGCGGCCCAGACGGGGAACAGCTCGCGGGCCCGGCCGTGGCGTTCCCGGTCGGGGACGTGGTCGATGCCGTGTGCCTCGATCCGGCCGGGCCGGTCCGTATCCACGCCCGTGCCCGTGTCCGTGTCCGTTCCCGTACCGGTGCCCGTATCCCTGGATGCCATGGAGCCCTCCGTCTGCGGTCGTACCCACCTGCGATCTTCACGCACCCGGGGAGGGCCGGCGTGCGACGACATCAGCGCACTCGGGCACGGCGCCGGAGGGCGGCGCACTGGCCCCGCAGGGGGCCCCGGGAGGCGTTCTTCCCTGGCGGGTTACGGTGTCCCTTCATTCGAGGGGGAACCGTCATGTCGCACCACGCTGGGTGGAATCAACACCCGGACCGGCCCGTGCCGCCGCAGTGGGGAGGTGGCTGGATGCCTCCCCCCGCACCGCAGCCGGGCGTCATACCCCTGCGTCCGCTCACCACGGGCGAGGTGCTGAACGGAGCCTTCGCCACCTTCGGGCGGTACTGGAAGCCCCTGATCGGTGTCATGGCCGCGGTACAGGGCATCGGGATCCTGGTCGTGGCCGCGGCGCTCGCGATCACCTTCGCGGCCACCTACGACCGGTTCTCCGCCCTCTTCGGTCCCGCCCCGGGAGCAGGCCCCGAGGGATCGGACGTGGCGGCCCTCTTCCTGTCCTTCGTACCGGCGGGCGTGGTCCTGCTCGTCACGATCACCGTGGGCGCCGCGATGTTCACAGCGCTGTGCCCCGCGCTGGTCCAGGAGGCGGTGCTCGGCCGCGCCGTGACCTTCGGCGTGCTGTGGCGCCGCGGCTGGTCACGGCTGCCGGCGGTGCTGGGCACCGTACTGCTCACCGCGCTCACGGCGGGCGGGCCGGCGATCCTGCTGTACGCGATCTGCGTCCCGCTGATCATCATGTCCGCGGACCTGGACGGCTCCGGCCCGCCGGTCGCCGTCCCCCTGCTCCTCCTGGGCACGCTCCTGTGCGTCCCCTTCTCGATCTGGATCACGGCCCGGTTCAGCCTCGCTCCCGCCGCGGCGGTGTGCGAGGGCCTCGGCCCCGTCGCGGCGCTGCGGCGCTCTGCGCGTCTGGTCCGCGACGGCTGGTGGAAGGTGTTCGGCACCTGGCTGCTCGGACACCTGGTGGCGATGGTCGTGGGGTACGTCATCCAGATGCCGTTCGGCTTCGTCGGCATGTTCGGCTTCTTCCCGAACATGCCGGGGCCGGGCGATCCCTCACCCGAGGTCAGCGCGCTGATCTTCCCGTTCCTGTTCTACGCGGCGACCCTGACCCTCGGCGGTGTCGTCAGCTCGCTGTTCCAGTTCAGCTTCCCGCAACTGGTCGTGGCCCTGATCTACGTCGACCAGCGGATGCGCAAGGAGAACCTCGCGGCGGCGCTCACCGCCACCGCCTTCCCCGCGCCGTCGGCTGACCCCGAGCAGGGCTGAGCGCAGCACGGGCCGCGGGGGCTCGCGCCTACAATGCTCGAATGATCTTCATTGTGGTGAAATTCCCCGTCAAGTCCGAGTACGTCGAGCAGTGGCCCGAACTGGTCGCGGAGTTCACGCGGGCCACCCGCGCCGAGCCGGGCAACCTGTGGTTCGAGTGGTCCCGCAGCCTGGAGGAGCCGGACACCTACCTACTGGTCGAGGCGTTCCAGGACGACGCCGCGGAAGCGCACGTCACCTCCGCGCACTTCCGCGCGGCCCTCGAGACCATGCGGCCCCTCGTCACCCGGACGCCGGAGATCGTCAGCACCACCATCGAGGGCGCGACCGGCTGGAGCCGGATGGGCGAGCTCCAGATCGACTGACGACCGTCCGGCCGGGAGGGGCGCGTGCGCAACACGTTCAACAGGCGCACCCCTCCCGTGCCGTTGCCCCCGGCCCGCCGAAGCGGTTGTGGGTCCGGAAGTGGCACCACCATCCCAACACCACCATCCCAACACCACCAACAGCAGCATCACCAGCACCACCCCGGCGTCAGCAAGACGCCTGGACAGCCGTACCCGGTTCAGTCTTTGGGGCGATACCCCGATGGCCCAGCGGCCGTAACGTTTCTTCCTGCACGCCCCTGAGCTGCGGCGATGCCGTCGAACCGGGCGTCCAGCACATCCGTTCCCCTTCGCCTCCGCACCCGCCGTGATCTTGACCCGCCCTACAGTCGTGCCGCTCCCCCGAGATCCCTCCTGAGAGACGTGCGTGACTTCCCTCCTGCCTTGCCCAGAAGACCAGTTGACATCCCCCGCCACCCGCTCCGCCCCGCCCGCGGCGGTGCTGGAGGGGATCGCCGGATACGTTCCGCCCCGGGTGGTCGCCAACGCCGGACTCCCCTCGGCATGGGGCATCGACGACGCCTGGGTGCACCGCCGCACCGGAATCCGCGAGCGGCGCCGGGCCGACCCCGGCGTGTCCACCGGCGAGCTCGCCCTCGAAGCCGGACGCCGCGCCCTGGCCGTGGCGGGCGGCGCTCCGGTGGACACCGTGCTCGTGGCCACCTCGACCCCGGACCGGCCCATGCCCGCGATGGCCCCGCGGCTGGCCACCCGTCTGGGCCTGGGCGGCGCGGCGGCCTGGGACGTGAACGCCGCCTGCAGCGGCTTCCTGTACGGGCTCGCCACCGCCGCCGGCGCCCTGCTCTCCGGCTGCGCCGACCGGGTCCTGCTCGTGGCGGCCGACCTGTACTCGACCCTCCTGGACCCCGAGGACCGCTCGGCCGGCATCGTCTTCGGCGACGGCGCGGGCGCCGTGGTGCTCCGCCGGGGCCGCTCCGGGGAACCGGGGAGCATCCTGGCCTTCGACCTCGGCAGCGACGGCTCGGGCGACGAGTTGATCGAGGTGCGGGGCGGCGGTGCCCGGGAGCGGTCCGATCCGCAGGCCTACGGCCCCGGCGACCGGCACTTCCGCATGCAGGGGCGCGAGGTGTTCCAGCACGCGGTGACCCGGATGACCCAGTCCTCGCAGACCGTACTGAAGCACGCGGGCTGGTCGCCCGAGGACGTGGACCGGTTCTGCGCCCATCAGGCCAACGCCCGCATCGTGAAGGCCGTCGGGGAGCGTCTGCCCGTACCCGGTCCGCGCCGGGTCACCAATATCGAGCGGGTCGGCAACACCGGCGCCGCGTCCATTCCGCTCGCCCTGGCCGACGCGGCCTCGCGCGGCGAACTGCACGCCGGGGAAAGGGTGCTGCTCACCGCCTTCGGCGCCGGGCTCACCTGGGGGTCGGCGGCGGTGCTCTGGCCGCGGCTGGAGCGCGCGGTGCCCGGGATCGAACCGGCGCCCTGAGGCCCGTTCCCCGTTACCCCTTCCCCGCGCACCACCGGGCCGCCCGTACCCGGCTGTGCCGCGACCAACCGCGGCGCCCTCTCCCGAGAGGCTCCCGCTGAGCTCCGGGCGGCCCTCGGTACCCCCGCCCCGTTCACCGGTCGTCGCACCGGGCCGGTCGCGTCGGAACTCCGCCGCCTGATCCCCGAGACCTGATCCCCTCCCGCACGACAATCCCGGCTGCCGGCCGCCCGTCACCCGCCGGCAGCCGACCCAGGCCTGTTTCAGCTCACTCCCGTCCCGGAAGGACACATCGCCATGCCCCCGGTCCAGACCGTGCTCACCACCGTGCTCACCGAGAAGTTCGAAGTCTCCCCCGAGAGCGTCCTGCCCGACGCCACCCTGGAGAGCCTCGACCTCGACTCGCTCGCCCTCGCCGAACTGGCTCTCGCCCTCCAGGAGGAACTCGGCGTGAAGGTCGAGGAGCACGAGGCGGCCAAGCGCACCACCATCGGCGAGCTCGTGGCCGTACTCCACTCCAAGCGGACCGAACGGGACGCCCTGTGACGGGCTCCCCGCTCCGCCGCGCCGTCACCGTCACCGGCCTGGGCCTGATCACTCCGGCCGGATTCGGCCGCGAGGAGACCTGGGCCGGTGTGCTCCGGGGCCGTTCCACCGCCGAGTCCGATCCCGAACTGAAGGACTGCCCGGTCGACTTCTCCTGCCGGATCCCCGCCATGACCCCCGACCAGGGGCGCATCGGCGGCCGCAAGGCCTGGCGGATGGGCCGTTTCACGCAGCTCGCGGTCCTCGCGGCCCGCGAGGCCGTGGCGGACGCCGGGCTCGACCCGGCCTCCTGGGACGGGGCGCGCGTGGCCGTGGTGATCGGCTCCGGACTGGCCGGCGCCGCCCATCTGGAAACCCAGACCCTGCGCCTCCACCAAGGGGGACCCGACCTGGTCGCACCCTCCCTCATCCCGATGCTCATCCCCAACATGGCCGCGGGCGAGGTGTCGGCGGACCTCGGCGCCCACGGCCCCTCCCTGGCCACCGAGACGGCCTGTTCCTCGGGGGCGACCGCCCTGGCCATCGCCCGGGACCTGCTGCTCTCCGGCGCCTGCGACATCGCGATCGCCGGCGGCTCGGAGGCCGCCGTGACCCCGGTGATCACCACCGGCTTCGCCCGGATGGGCGCCCTGTCCGGGCGGTCGGACCAGCCCGCCCTGGCCTCTCGGCCGTTCGCGGCGGACCGGGACGGCTTCGTCATCGCCGAGGGGGCCGCAGTGCTCGTACTGGAGCGGCCGCAGGACGCGGCGGCCCGCGGTCGGCGCGGCTACGCGCACCTCGCCGGAGCCGGCCTCACCTCGGACGCGCACCATCCGACGGCTCCGTCCCCCGGCGGGGAGTACGCCGAGGCGGCCCTGCGGGCGGCGCTCGCCGAAGCCGGGCTGTCCGCGGCCGACGTCGACCACGTCAACGCCCACGGAACCTCCACCCCCCTCAACGACCGCACCGAGGCGGAACTCATCGCCCGCGTCCTGCCGCACGGCCCCAGCGTGACCGCCCCCAAGGGGGTGCTCGGCCACAGCCTCGGCGCCGCCGGCGCGGTGGAGGCCGCCCTCACGGCACTCACCATCCGGGACTCCCGCGTGGCACCGATCGCCAACCTCGCGGCGGGCGGCTCCGGTTGCGGAGCAGGCGTCGGCTCCGGATCTCCGTACGACATCGACTGCGTGACCGGCACGGCGCGCGAGCAGCGGGTCACCGCCGCCGTCAGCCACTCCTTCGGCTTCGGCGGACACAACGTGGTGCTCCTCCTCACCGCGCCCTGACCACCGCCGTCCCCCACCAGCAGAAGGCTTCGTACCCTTGGCCCTTCACAGTGCCGTCGTCCACGCCACCGTCCACGTACCGGAGGGGCGCCAGAGCGTGTCCGCGGTCGAGGACCGCTTCCGGGCCTGCAGCCCCGGGATCCCCATGTCCCGGGGCGTGCTGCAGCACATGTACGGGCTGTCCCAGCGCACGGTGGCCCCACACGAGGAGCAGCCCTCCGACCTGGCGGTGCACGCCGCCCGCAGCCTCCTCGAGGAGAGCGGCACCCCGGCCGGGAAGGTGGACCTGCTGCTGTACGCCGGCATCCTCGCCGATATGGAGGAACCGGCCACCGCCCATGTCGTGGCCGCCAAACTCGGCCTGGACTGCCCGGTGTTCGACCTGAAGAACGCCTGCAACGGCGTACTGAACGCCCTGGAGGTGGCCGACTCCTTCATCCGGACCGGGCAGTACCGGCGGGTGCTGATCTCCAGCGCCGAGGTCAGCACCCGGGAGAGCCGCTGGAGCGTCACCGACCCGGACGAGGTGATGGGCGCCCTGCCGAGCCTGAGCACCGGCGACATGGGCTCCGCGGTCCTGGTCTGCGCGAGCACCCGGCCCGGGATCCTCGGGAGCCGCTTCTTCGCCAACTCCTGGGGCTGGCAGGCGGCGACGCTGCCCAATCCGTACGCGAACCACCGCACGATGGGCCGCCTGGAGATCGACTCGGCCCGGCTCGTGGCCTCCTTCGACGGGATGCCCGCCAAGGTGCGCGCAGCGGTGCGCGAACTCGGCGTGGACGTCGATGACTTCGACCTCGTCTGCGTGCACCAGCCGTCCGTGCCCTTCACCCGGGTGGCGTGCGGCTGGGTGGGCGTGGACCCGTCCCGGATCCTGTCCACGTTCCCCGCGCACGGCAACGTCGCGACCAACACCATCCCGCTGCAGCTCGCCACCGCCCTGACATCGGACCGGCTCCATCCGGGCGACCTGGTGGGCATGTTCGGGTTCGCGAGCGGCGCGAGCGCCGGCGTCGTCATCTGCCGGTGGTGAGCCCGATGACCACCGAACCCCCGAAGCGTCCCGTACGCATCGCCCCGCTGCCGCCCGAGCGGTGGACGCCCGCGCTGCGCGGGCTGCTGGCCGGATCCGCCCAGGACGGACCGGGCCGGGTGAACCTCTTCGGCACCCTCGCCCACCATCCCGCCCTCGCCCACGCCTGGCTCTCCCTGGCCCGGGTCCTGACCCACGAGGGAACCTTGTCGAGCCGCCAGCGCGAGCTGGTGGTCCTGCGCACCGCGCACCGCCGCGGCGGTGCCTTCGTCTTCGACCGTCACCGCGCGGTCGCCGCGGACGCCGGGCTGGACTCCGGGGAGGTGGCGGCCACGGCCGCACCGCTCGCCGGACACCCCTGGTCCGCGGCCGATCTGGCCCTGCTGGAGACGTCCGACGCGCTCGCGGCCGGTGAGCCGCTGCCGCAACCGCTGTGGGACCGGCTGTCGGCCGGACTGCGCCCCGACCAGCTGATCGAACTGCTGCTCCTCGCCGGGCAGTGCGCCACCATGTGCGCCACGCTCGGCGCCCTCCACACCCCGCCCGACGGCGGCCGACCCCCCTCCGGATGAGATCCGCCACCATGACCGTCACCACCGCCGCCACCGCCACGCCGACCGCTGCCGCCGCCGTCGCCACTCCCGGCACCGCGGCCGCGCTCACCCTCCCCGCCCCCTACGGCTCCTGCCCCTACGACCCGCCGCCCGGCTACACGCAGGCCGCGGCCGGGGCTCCGGTCAGCCGTGCCGAGCTCCCCGACGGCACCCCCTGCTGGGTTGTGACGGGCCATCAGGAGGTGCGGGCGGTGCTCGCCGACTCCCGTTTCAGCGCCGACGCACGCACCCCCGGATTCCCCTTCCTCTCCCCCGGCCAGCGTCAACTGGCCACCGCTCAGCCCAGTTTCATCCGGATGGACGATCCGGAGCACGCCCGGCTGCGCCGGATGGTCGCCAAGGACTTCCTGACCCGCCGGGTCCAGGAACTGCGCCCGGCCATCGTCGAGGTGGTGGAGGCCGCCGTCGAGGCCATGACCGCCGACGGCCGCCGGAGCGCCGACCTCGTCGCGGACTTCGCGCTGCCCGTCCCGTCCCTGGTCATCTGCCTGATGCTGGGGGTCCCGTACGAGGACCACGCGCTGTTCCAGTCGCTGAGCCGGACCCTGCTCGACAACACCACCGACCCCGGCCGGGCCTCCGAGGCCCACCGCGAGCTGATGGGCTACCTGGCCGGGCTGGCCGAGCGGAAGCGGCGGGACCCCGGGGACGACATCCTCAGCCGGCTCGCGGTCCGGCCCGACCTGACCGCGCGCGAAACGGCCTCGCTCGGCTTCATGCTCCTGATCACCGGCCACGAGAGCACCACCAACATGGCGGCGCTCAGTGTCCTGGCCCTGCTGCGCCACCCCGGGCAGGCCGCCCGACTGCGGGCCGAACCGGCCCTGATCCCCGGAGCGGTGGAGGAACTGCTGCGCTACCTCACGATCATCCACCTCGGGCTCGGCCGTGCCGCCACCGAGGACGTCTCGGTCGGCGGGGCGCCGATCCGGGCCGGGGACGGAGTGATCTGCATGCTGTCCACCGCCAACCGGCAGCCTGAACTCTTCGCCGCCCCGGACACCGCGGCGGACGCCGCCTCGGACGCCGCCTCGGACGCCGCCTCGGACGGCGTCCCGGCCTGCCCCGCCGAGCTGAACGTGACCCGGGACGCGGCACGCCGGCACGTGGCATTCGGCCACGGTCCGCACCAGTGTCTGGGCCACACCCTGGCGCGGGTCGAGCTCCAGATCATGCTGGAGGCCGTCCTGCGCAAGCTGCCGGGCCTGCGCCTGGCCGTACCCGAGGAGCGGCTCGTCTTCCAACGGGACACCATCGTCTACGGGTTGCGGGAGCTGCCCGTGACCTGGTGACACCGGTTCCGGCCAACCTCCGTGTACTGCACCGGAATTTGTTCGTGCGACCGAGAACCGAACGGGGCTCGGCCGCGTGATAGCCGACACGATCGGCTTGTACACGAACACGGGGGAACACGGGTGGGATTCGTAGGGAGAGCCAGGACCGCAGCGCTCGCCGCGGCGGTGACCGGGACACTGATCGCCGGGACCGTGTCGGCCGGCGCCCAGCCGGCGCCGGACGGTACGGGGGCTTCGGCGACGGGAAGGCCGAAGACGGATGCGAAGCCCCCGGCGACGGTGACCCTGATCACGGGTGACCGGGTCGTCGTCAAGGGCGACGGCAGCGTCGA
This sequence comes from Streptomyces sp. NBC_01298, assembly GCF_035978755.1. Lineage (NCBI taxonomy): Bacteria > Bacillati > Actinomycetota > Actinomycetes > Kitasatosporales > Streptomycetaceae > Streptomyces > Streptomyces sp. NBC_01298. The sequence continues at coordinate 8,644,921 of NZ_CP108414.1, read as the reverse complement.
GCAGCTGCTGCGCGGCGCGGGCCGTGAGGGGATCGCCTTCTCGGTGCGCCGCGAGGGCGCGTACACGTACGTCATTCCGCAGGACGCCCTGCGACTGGTCGCCGACGGGGTGCTCGACCGGCGCCTGTTCGACGTCGCGGGGCTGGTCCGGGACGGGTACGACGACGCGCACCGCACCACGCTGCCCCTGATCGCCGGCTATCGGCGCGACGCGTCGGGGGCCAAGACCTTCGGGGCCTCCGGCGACACGCTGGCGGCGGTCGCCCGCGACCGTCGCGAGCTGCCCGCGGTGGCGGGCGAGGCGTTCAACGCGCCGAAGGCCGACGCCGCGGCCCTCTGGACGGCGGTCACCGGCCGGAAGGACGCCCGCACCCTGGGCTCCGCGCCCGAACCGCCGGTCGCGCACCTGTGGCTGGACGGCAAGGTGAGCGCCACCCTGGACAAGAGCGTGCCGCAGATAGGCGCGCCCGCCATGTGGAAAGCGGGCTTCACCGGCAAGGGCGTCAAGGTGGCGGTCCTGGACACGGGGGTCGACGAGACCCACCCGGACCTCAAGGGCGTCGAGATCCTGCAGAAGAACTTCAGCAGTTCGCCCGACTCCAAGGACCGGTACGGGCACGGTACGCACGTGGCCTCCACGATCGCCGGATCGGGCGCGCGGTCGGGCGGTCTCTACAAGGGTGTGGCACCCGGGGTGCAGCTCCTGGACGGCAAGGTCCTGGGCGACGACGGCTTCGGATCCGACTCCGAGATCGTCAGCGGTATGCAGTGGGCCGTGGACCAGGGCGCGACGGTGGTCAACATGAGTCTGGGCGCTCCTGACCAGCCGGGCACCGACCCCAAGGAGGAAGCGGTCGCCCAGCTCTCCGGCAAGGCGCTGTTCGTGGTGGCCGCGGGGAACGAGGGACCCAAGGCGGGCACCCTGCGCACGCCCGGCAGCGCCCCCGCCGCACTCACCGTGGGCGCGGTGGACAAGCAGGACCAGCTCGCGGAGTTCTCCAGCCGCGGACCGAACGCCGACGGGGTGACCAAGCCGGACATCACCGCCCCGGGCGTCGACATCACCGCTGCCGCCACCACGCAGGGCGAGTTCCCCTCACCCGACGGCTACATCAGCATGTCGGGCACCTCGATGGCCACCCCGCACGTCGCGGGCGCCGCGGCCCTGGTCCGCCAGCAGCACCCGGACTGGAGCCCGGCCCGGATCAAGGCCCTGCTGACCGGATCGGCCAAGCCGAACCCGGCGAACAACGCCTACGAGCAGGGCGCCGGCCGCACCGACCTCGCCCGCGCCGTCAAGGCCGTCGTGACCGCCGCACCCGGGTCCCTCGCCTTCGGCACGCACTCCTGGCCGCACGCCGACGACAAGCCGGTCACCAAGACCCTCACGTACCGCAACAACGGCACCAAGCCCGTCACGCTCAAGCTGAGCACGGCCGGCACCGACTCGTCGGGCCGCCCGGCCCCGGCCGGGATGTTCACGGTCAAGGACGCCCAGCTCGCGATCCCGGCCGGCGGCACCGCGAAGACCACCGTGACCGCCGACACCCGCAAGGGCACGAAGGACGGCGCCTTCGGGGGCACCGTGCTGGCCGCAGGGGACGGCCAGGAAGTGCGCACCGGCCTCGCGGTCGAACGCGAGGTGGAGTCGTACGACATCACCCTGCGGCACCTGGACGTCAACGGCGCGAGCCCGGCCACCTACTACACCACCATCACCAAGCTCGGCACCGGTCTGGAGGGCCGCTTCGAGGTCCCGTACGACCCGAGCGGCACGGTCGTCCAGCGGCTGCCCAAGGGCGACTACCTGCTGGAGGGCGTCGTCTGGGGCCCGGGTCCCACCCTGGGCTTCTTCGTCCAGCCGGTGCTGAAGGTCACCGGGAAGAGCACGGTCACCTTCGACTCCCGCAAGGCCAAGCCGTTCGCAGTGACCCCGCCGGATCCGGGCGCGAAGCTGGTGAGTGCCTACGCCGGGTTCTCCGACGACGCCGCGATGGTGTCCGACATGTGGGCCACCGACGGGACGACGAAGATCCTCACCCAGCACCTGGGCCCGGCCGCGCCCACACTGCGGGCGCAGTACAACGGCCTGTGGAAGACACCGGGCGCGGCGGGCAAGAACGTCGACTACCGGCTGGCCTTCAACCGTACGGGTACGTTCTTCAGCGGGCTCGACCGCAAGGTCACCCGGGCCGACGTCGCCGAGGTCAAGCTCGGCTTCGGGGCCTCGGTCGCAGGGACGAAGGGCCAGATCACCGCGATAGCGACGGACGACCAGGGGTACACCGCCGGGGTGCAGGACCCGCCGGTACAGAGCCTGCCGCTGGCGAGTACCCAGTACGTCAGCACGGAGGGAGTGCGCTGGTCCTGGACGGCCTCGCAGCTCGACTCCGGAGGCGAGGTGCGCACCATCTACACGCACAACCGGGTGTCGTACAAGCCGGGCAAGAGCTACACGCTGAACTTCAACACCGGCGTGGTCGGCCCCGACCTCGAGGCCGGGGACGAACAGGGCGGGTGGCGGACCGGCAACTACATGGACGCCAACGTCGGGTTGTTCAACGACGGCGGCGGCCACGAGGGCTACTCCATCCCCACGGGGGGATTCACCCGGCTGGAGTCCGGCGGCAAGGTCATCGCCGAGACCCCGTCCACCGGCTGGTTCAGCGCCGAGCTCCCGGCCGGATCCGCCGTGTACCGGCTGACCAGAGAGGCCACCCGGTCCGCCAAGGACACCGCCACCAGCACGAAAGTGCGGGCGAGTTGGACGTTCACCTCGGCCCGCCCGGCCACGGACCGGTCGGTGAAGCTGCCGCTGTCCTCGGTACGGCTCTCGCCGAAGCTGAGCCTGAGCGCAACGGCGCCCGCGGGCAGCTCGCTGAAGGTCCCGCTGCGGCTGGGCGGCGTGGCCGCCGATGCGGCGCAGGTCGCCGCGCTGACGGTCCGGGTCTCCTTCGACGGAGGCGCGACCTGGCGGCTCCTCGCGGTGGCGACAGACGCGGAGGGCGCGCGTTCGGTGACCGTGCGGCACCCGGCGTCGGCCAAGGCCGTTTCGTTCCGGGTGGACCTGAAGGACAAGGCCGGCAACGCGGTGCGGGAGACGATCACGAACGCCTACCTGCTCGCCCCCTGAACCGACCGCACAACGCTCCGGCCCGACCCCGCACCAGGCGGGGCCGGGCCGGACCCGTTCCCGACCGCCCCGCCGGGGAGGTTCCGGCGGCGGGGCGGTGGGGGGGTGGGGTGGGGGGTGGGTCAGGAGATGGTCGTGAAGCGGGCCGGGCTCGGGACTCCCTGGGGGTCCAGGGCGAAGAGCATGTAGGTGCCCGGCAGGACCACGCCCGGGTCGGCGGGTATCGACACCGTGTAGGTGCCGGTTCCCGTGGCCGTGGAGGTCAGGGGGACCCTTCGCTGGTCGTTGTCGGTCGAGTGGGTCGCGGCCGCCGCCCGCATCAGGACGAAGGACGCGGCCGGGGTGGAGGTGGACAGGGTGAGGGTGGTGCCGGGGGACGTTCTGGCGGGGACGTTCCCCGTGATCTCGGGGCGCGGTTTCGGGGATCCGTCCTGGTTCAGGAGGTACGGCGGTGTGAAGACGGCCCCGTCGGCGTGGTTGGTGGCGCAGTCGCCGCACAGGCCTCCGCCGCCGGAGAAGACCCGCCCGTCCGGCAACAGGTTGGCCACGCTGTGGTAGTTGCGCGGGACCGCCATGGTGGCGAGCGGGGTGAAGGCGCCGGTCGCCGGGTCCCACAGCTCGGGCGTCAGGACCGAGGTCGCGTCGCTGAAGGGGACCGGGTAGCTCTGCCCGCCGAAGACGATGACCTTGCCGTCGGGCAGGACCACGCTGTTGGCGAAGGCCCTGGCGTATTCCATGTCTCCGGTGCGGGCGGTTTCGACCTGGGTGCCCGTGATGCCCACGGTGTAGGCGCGGCGCGTGGCGGGGGTGTTCTGGTAGGCGGGCGAGCCGCCCAGGGTCAGGAGCTTGCCGATGTCGTAGGCGACGGCGTTGCCCGTCATGGCGTCGGCGCTGTCGGACCGGGTGCCGGCGGGGGTGATGCTGCCCGTGCCGGTGGTCGAGATCCAGTTCATCTGCTTGCTCGGGCCCAGTTGGAGTACCTTGCCGTCCGAAGTGGCGTGCAGCCACATGTGGTTGTCGGCGCGGTAGGGTCCGGCCGGGTCGGCCGTGGAGGCCTGGAGGGCCGGGACTCCCGGGAGCCCGCGCCAGGTCCGGGTCTCCGGCGACCAGGCCTCGGCGGCCTTGTCGCCCGCGGGTCCGCTCCAGGATCCGCCCAGGACGAAGGCCTCGCCGGTGGAGAGCAGCGTCATGGACTGGTAGCCGCGGGGGATGTTCATGCTGCCGGTGGCGGACCAGTCGTCGGTGACGGGGTCGTAGATGCTGGCCTTCTCCGCGTTGCTGCCCCCGGTGACCAGCACGCGGCCGTCGGCCAGCATGGCTATGCCGGGGCAGAACATGTCGTGCCCCGTGTTGTCGATGCGGCGCTGGGTGACCTTGCCCGTCTTCAGGTCGAGGATCGCCGTCTGGGTGTAGCCGTTGCTGCCGCCGAAGCGGTCCACGGCGTACGCGGACCAGGCCAGGAGCTTGTCCCCGGGGAGGACTGCGGTGGCCACGGGAACCAGGGGGAATCCGGTGATCCGGCCCCAGGATCCGTGGACGGCGGGGGCGGCCGGCCCGCTCAGGCGGATCTCGGCCGCGGAGGTCCACGGGCCGCGGGCGCCGGCCTCGGTGGTCACGGTCAGCCGGACGAACCGGGCGTTCGCGGTACGGGTGAAGGTGGCGGTCTTGACGGTGTCGTCGTCGCGCCAGGTGCCCGCGGCCACCGGTGCGCCGAAGGCGGTGCCGTCGGTGCTGGTGGTGACGGTGTAGGCGCCCGCCCGGCCGTTGGGGCCGTTCGTGCGGGGGTGGTAGACGAGCGCGGAGACCGCGCTCGTGCGGTGCATGTCGATGGTGATGCTGTGCGGGAGCGGGGCCGGGGTGCCGGACCACTTGCTGTGCCAGAGCGTGCCGGTGTCGCCGTCGAGGACGTTGGCCGCGCGGCCGTTCTCGCCGGCCGTCTCCTCGTCGCTCGCCGCGGCCGTCCATCCGGTCCGGTCGAGAACGGGGGCCGTCGGCTCCATGGCGTTCGCCGGAGCCACGCCGTGGTGCGGCGACTGCTGCGCCGTCTCCTCGGCGGGGGGCGCGGGGGTCGGGGCGGGCGTCGGGCTCGCGACCCCGAGCCACGGCGTGAAGCCGATCAGCAGCGCGCCGAGGCCGAAGGCGATGAGCAGCCGGGACCTACGGAATGCGCGGGGTAAGGCGAGGAAGCGCCTGGACTGCAATCTGACCTCCTGGGGCGAACCGGTATGCCCCATGGAAGATAGGTCAGTACGGCAGCAACTCACCCAAATGAGAGCGGAGTTGACGCAAAAGCGCAGCCACCGGCGCGATTCGGTGGGGCGGGGTCAGACCGGTACCTCGCCGTCGGCGGCGAAGGGACCGCCGTGGCCCGGGACGATCAGGTCCGCCGCGGCGAGCACCCGCAGCCGGGAGGCGCGCAGCACCTCGCGGTCCGGGGCCACCGGGTCGTCGGCGGGGCCCTGCGCGTGCCACCACAGGTCGCCGGCGAACGCCACCACGCCCGTGTCCGTTCCGGCCAGCAGGGTGATGTCCTCGTGGCTGTGTCCCGGCGTACGGATCAGGCGCAGGGAGGGGGTGAGTTCGTAGCCCTCGGCGTCCCGGTTCGTCCACTGGTCGCCCTGGTACTCGACCTTGTGGTCGTGCACCCGGGCCCCGCCGAACAGGCCCACGTTCATGGTGTTGTCCGGGTGGTGGTGACTGAGCACCACGTCGGTGATGTCCTCGGGGCCGAGGCCCAGTTCCGCGAGCGGGCCGAGGATGTCCGCGTGGCTCGCCACCATGCCCGGGTCGAAGATGAAGTGCCGGCCGGCGTCGGACACGTAGGAGACGGTGGCGGCGACCCCGGGGCCGGTGGAGCCGACGTAGCCGGTGGTGAGGATCTTGTAGACGGCGCCGCGGCCGAGCGGTGCGTCGGCGCGGAGGCCCTGCGCGGCGCCTGCGTTCGCGCCGGTCTTCGTGCCGGTCTTCGTGTCTGTCTTCGTGTTCGTCATGGCTGTAATCCTTCCGCGTCGGCGGGGAGCCCACGAGTGGCACATCTGCCAGTGATCGCAGGATTCGTGCCACGGGTGGCAGACTGCTCCCGTGCCTCCTTTCAAGAGCGTCGCCGCGTACGTCCCGCCCGGTGTCGGCATGCTCGCCGTCGGGATCGTCAGCGAGGTCTTCGGCCCGCACGGAAAGGGGCTGCCGGGCTTCGATTTCGCCCTGTGCGCCGAGCGGCCCGGGCCGGTCCCCACCGACATCGGCGTGCCGCTCGCCATCGAGCACGGCCTCGACCGGCTGGCCGCCGCCGATCTGGTGATCGCCCTGCCGGGGGCCGGTTTCCGCACACCGCCCGGTCGGGCGGTGCTGGACGCGCTGGTCGCCGCGTACGGACGCGGCGCCGTGCTCGCGGCCCACTGCGTCGGCACGTTCGCGCTCGCCGAGGCCGGGCTGCTCGACGGTCTACGGGCCACCACGCACTGGCGGTTCGCCGAGTTGCTGGCCGACCGCCATCCGGGCGTAGCCGTCGAACCGGACGCCCTGTACATCGACGAGGGCAGGATCGTCACGGGCGCCGGAGCCGCCGCCGGCTTCGATCTGTGCCTGCACCTGCTGAGGCGGGAGCACGGGGCGGCGATGGCCAACGGCGTCGCCCGGGACATGGTGCTGCCCTCGCACCGCGACGGCGGGCAGGCCCAGTACCTCGCCGCGCCCGTCCCCGAGGACTGCCTCGACGAGCGGCTCTCCGAGGTGCTCGCCTGGGCCCGCGAACACCTCCACGAGCCGCTCCCCGTCACGGAACTGGCTCGCCGCGCCGTGATGAGCAAGCGCTCCTTCGCCCGCCGGTTCACCGCCGCGACCGGCACCACCCCGCACGCCTGGCTGCGGAACCTGCGGCTGAGCAGCGCGGAGGAACTCCTGGAGAGCACGGACCTGCCCGTCGAGGAGATCGCCCGCCGGGTCGGCTACGGCAGCGCGGCGGTGCTGCGCGAACAGTTCGTACGGCGCAGGGGAGTTCCGCCCCGCTCCTACCGCCGCTCCTTCACGAGCACGCCGTAGCCCTGCTTCGGACCCGCTTCAGGCCCGCCTCAGGCCCGCTTCGGACCCGCTTCCGGCGCCCGGGCGCCGCCGCACCGCTGTCCTATGATCACTCCCGTGACCTCCGCGCTGATCCTCATCGACCTGATGCCCCGCATCATCGCCATGCCCGTCGCCCCTCACTCCGGTGAAGAGGTCCTGGCCCGCTGCCTGCGGCTGGCCGAGGCCTTCAGGGCGGCCGGGCGCCCCGTGGTGCTCGTCCGGGTGGACCGGCCGGGCGTCGCGGAGCAGCCTCCGGGCAGCGGATTCGCCGACGGGCTGGTACGGGCGGGCGACGTCCTGATCGTCAAGCAGACCGTCGGGGCCTTCCACGGCACCGGGCTCGACGAGCGGCTGCGCGGCCTGGGCGTGGACACGGTGGTGCTCGCCGGGCTGGTCACCACGATGGGGGTCGAGTCCACGGCGCGAGCCGCGAGCGACCACGGCTACGAGCTGGAGTTCGTGGCCGACGCGATGTCCGGTTTCACCGCCGACGAGCACGAGTTCACCGTGGAACGGATCTTCCCCCGCTTCGGGGACGTGCACGACACGGCCGACTACACCTGATCACCATGAACGACGTGAACGATTTGACCGAAGAGACCCGGCCCGCGACCGTTCGCGTGTTCATCGCCCTCGCCCCGCCCGACGAAGCGAAGGAGGAGCTCGCGCGCGAGCTCGGCCCCGCGTACGCCGCCTACCCGGACATGCGGTGGAACCGCGTCGAGGACTGGCACATCACCCTGGCGTTCCTCGGCGAGCTGCCGGTCGAGGCCGTCCCGTCCCTGCGGCCGCCGCTCGCGGAACTCGCGGCGGCGCGCGGTCCCGTACGCCTGGCCCTGCGCGGGGGCGGCCACTTCGGTGAGCGGGTGCTGTGGAGCGGGATCGACGGGGACCTCGACGGGCTGCACCGGCTCGCCGCCGATGTCCGGGCGGTGGTCAAGGAATGCGGCATCCCCTTCGAGGACCGGCCGCTGCGACCGCACCTGACGCTGGCGCGCGCCCGCCGCAACGACGCCTCCTCGGCGGTGGAGGCCGCGGCCGGACTCGCCGGGTTCACCGGCCGGCGCTGGCGGACGGAGCGTCTGCACCTGGTCGGGAGCAACATCGGCCGCGGACCTGGACCGATCCACTACCGCGACATCGAGGCGTGGAACCTCGGCGGCGAGGAATCCCCTTGACGCTAAGCCGCTTACCGCTAAGCTACTTTCCGGCAATCTAATCGGGGGAGAGAGCGACATGGTCAAGGGCAAGCGCGAGGAACGGGTGGCGGGCGAACGCTCGCTGCTCCTCGGAGTGGGCATCAGCTCGATCGGGATCGGGATGTACATCCCCTTCTCGCTCGTCTTCTTCCACCACGTCACCGGCCTCTCCTTCGCCGTCGTCGGCATCGTGCTGACGGCGACCGGCCTGGCCGGCCTCGCGGTCATGCCGCTCGCCGGCTCGGCCGTCGACCGGTTCGGGGCCAGGAAGGCCAACCTGCTGCTCTACGCGGTCCGGGCCCTCGGCTTCGCCCTCTACCCGCTGGCCGGGTCGCTCCCCGCCTTCGCCGCCGTCGCGCTGATCACGGCCCTCGCCGACCGCTCCTTCCCCGTCGTACAGCAGTCGCTCATCGGGGAAGTGGCCCGGGGCGGCGCCCGCGACCGGCTCCAGGCCTCCATCCGGGCCCTGCAGAACGCGGGCATGGGCGCCGGCGCCCTGGTCGTCTCGGGAGTCCTGGCCCTGTGGGGCACGGACGGGTTCACCTACACCGCCTGGGGCAACGCGGTCGCCTTCGCGCTCGCCGGACTGCTCGTCAGCCGCGTGAAGCCGGTACGGGAGCTCGCGCACGGCGAGCTCGGCTCGGCCGGCTCGGCCAAGCGTCCGCCCGCGGGCTACCGGATGGTGCTCGCCGACCGGCCCTTCCTGGGCCTGACCGCCGCCAACTTCCTGACCGCGCTCGGATACTCGGCGCTGTCCGTCCTCTTCCCGCTCTACATCAGCACCTGGCTACACGGACCCGATTCGCTCACGGGCGCGGCCTTCACGGTCAACACCGCGCTCTGCGCCGGGATCGGCGTCCTGATCGCGAGCCGGGTCCGGCGTTCCGGAGCCCGCCGCACCCGCTCCGCGGCCCTCGGGGCGCTGCTCTTCGCGGCCGCCTTCGTGGGGCAGATCGTGCTCGGCACGGTCCGGCCCGGACAGACCGCGACACTGGTCGCCCTCCTGGCCATCGTGGTGGTCTACACCGTTGGCGAACTGGTCCACAGCCCCTCGGGCGGCGCCCTGTCGGTCTCGGCCGCGCCCGAGGCCGTACGCGGCCGCTACCTGGCCACCTACCAGCTGTCGTACTCCCTGGCCACCGCGCTGGCTCCGTCCCTCTTCACCGGGCTGCTCGCGCTCGACGGGCGCCTGCCGTGGGCCTTCCTGACCGTCGCCGCACTGGGCGCCGCACTCGCCCTGACCCGGCTGGAGCGCCACCTCCCGCCGGAGGCGGTACACGCCGTCCGCCCGGCGCCGGTGTCGGCGCCAACTCCGGCCACGACTCCGGCTCCCGCTCCCGCCTGAGGGGCGTGATCAGGCGGGCTGCCACAGCTCGATCCGGTTGCCCTCCGGGTCCGTGACCCAGCCGAAACGGCCGACGCCGTCCATGTCCTGGGTTTCGGGCGCCACGTCCGCGCCCTTGGCACGCAGCTGCGCGAGCATCGCGTCCAGGTCGCGGACCCGGAAGTTGAGCATGGTCTGCTGGGCGGGGGACCCGAAATAGCCGGTCCCGGACTCGAACGGCGCGAACACCGTCGGGCCGGCCCCCTGACGCCACAGGCCGTGTTCGTCCGAGTCCAGCCCCAGGCAGTCCCGGTACCACGCGCCCAGGGCAGCCGGATCCGCGGCCCGCACGAAATACCCACCGATTCCCAGCACACGTTCCATGCCGCGATCCTGCCAGGACGCCGTCAGAATCCCTTGCCGAGCGCGCCCAGCAGCGCGGGGTTGATTCCAGTCTCGACTTCCGGGAGCGGCCTGGGCTCGGGTCCCCGCCGGGACTCCGCCGTCAGCGTGGCGTGGAAGCGGTAGCGGTTCGCGCGGTAGACGACGCGGTTGAACTCGTACGGGCGGCCGTGCTGGTCGTAGGTGAGCTGCTCGATGTGCAGGACGGGCGCGCCCTCGGGCAGCTCGAGCAGGGGGGCCTCGTCCGGTGGGACGAGGGCGGAGTGGACGGTGTAGCTCGCGCGGGTGGGGGCGACGCCGCGCGCGGTGAGCTCGGTGTAGAGCGAAGCGGTGGTGTAGTCGGGCTCGCCGATGCCCGGTGCACGCTCGGCCGGGACGAGGGTGACGGAGTGGCACTTGCCGGGGGCGAGGGCGCCGGCGGCGAGGGCGGCGGCGATGGCGCGCACGGATGAACAGCCGTCGGGGTTCCATCAGTCTGGCCACGGGCAAGCTGACCGCCGCTTCCCGCCGGCACCACATCGTCGAGACGGCATGCCGCGAGGGATACGTCTCCCTCGAACGGCTCGTCCGCGAACTGGACGTCAGCGCGATGACCATCCACCGCGACCTGCGGCTCCTGGACTCCCGGGGCCAGGTGCGCCGGGTTCGCGGCGGCGCGGTCGCCCCCCGGCCGACCACGGCCCCGTGAAGAAGGCGAAGAACACGAAGAAGACGAACAAGACGAACGCCGCCCGCGGTCCCCACGGGGACCACGGGCGGCGCGTCGCGTCACGTCCTGCCGCCGGCGGCGACTAGTCGGTGCCGAACTCCATCGCGGCGCGGTCCAGCAGCTCGTCGTCGCCGGAGACCTCGCCGCGCGAGGCGATGGCCTCGGCGCCGCCCTCGGGCATGGCGCCGATCAGGCCGGAGCCGGGCGCCTCGACGGCGCCGATGAGCGCGGGGTGCGTGGTGCCGACGATGCCGAGGCCGGCGTACTGCTCCAGCTTCGCGCGGGAGTCGGCGATGTCGAGGTTGCGCATGGTGAGCTGGCCGATGCGGTCCACCGGGCCGAACGCCGAGTCCTCGGTGCGCTCCATGGAGAGCTTGTCCGGGTGGTAGCTGAACGCCGGGCCCGTGGTGTTCATGATCGAGTAGTCCTCGCCGCGCCGCAGGCGCAGCGTCACCTCTCCGGTGATCGCCGTACCGACCCAGCGCTGCAGGGACTCGCGGATCATCAGCGCCTGCGGGTCGAGCCAGCGGCCCTCGTACATGAGGCGGCCGAGGCGCCGGCCCTCGTTGTGGTACTGGGCGACGGTGTCCTCGTTGTGGATCGCGTTGACGAGGCGCTCGTAGGCGGCGTGCAGCAGGGCCAGGCCCGGAGCCTCGTAGATGCCGCGGCTCTTGGCCTCGATGATCCGGTTCTCGATCTGGTCCGACATGCCCAGGCCGTGGCGGCCGCCGATGGCGTTCGCCTCGATGACCAGGTCGACGGCGGAGGCGAACTCCTTCCCGTTGATCGTGACCGGGCGGCCCTGCTCGAAGCCGATGGTCACGTCCTCGGTGGCGATCTCGACCGAGGGGTCCCAGAACCGGACGCCCATGATCGGGTCGACGGTCTCGACACCGGTGTCGAGGTGCTCCAGGGTCTTCGCCTCGTGGGTGGCGCCCCAGATGTTGGCGTCGGTGGAGTACGCCTTCTCGGTGCTGTCGCGGTAGGGCAGCTCGTGGGCGAGCAGCCACTCCGACATCTCCTTGCGGCCACCGAGCTCGGTGACGAAGTCGGCGTCGAGCCACGGCTTGTAGATGCGCAGGTGCGGGTTGGCGAGCAGGCCGTAACGGTAGAACCGCTCGATGTCATTGCCCTTGAAGGTCGACCCGTCGCCCCAGATCTGGACGTCGTCCTCCAGCATCGCGCGGACCAGCAGCGTACCGGTGACGGCGCGGCCGAGCGGCGTCGTGTTGAAGTACGCGCGACCGCCCGAGCGGATGTGGAACGCGCCGCAGGCGAGAGCCGCCAGGCCCTCCTCCACGAGCGCCGCACGGCAGTCGACCAGACGCGCGAGCTCGGCGCCGTACGCCGTGGCCCGCGCGGGCACCGACGCGATGTCGGGCTCGTCGTACTGGCCGATGTCGGCGGTGTAGGTGCAGGGGACGGCACCCTTGTCGCGCATCCAGGCGACGGCGACGGAGGTGTCGAGGCCGCCGGAGAAGGCGATTCCGACGCGCTCGCCGGTGGGCAGGGAGGTGAGAACCTTTGACATGGGATGAGTATGCGCGATGATGCATGTTCATGCAAAATCCGCGCTCGGGAACTTTCGGGCACCGGACGGCGTGCCGTCATTCTGACCCGCGGCCGGGTCCGCGGCGAGTCCGGCGGAGCACCCGGAGGGCACCCCCGCCGGCCGGCGCCACGCGGTGGTTCAGGCCGCCGGCGGGGCGAAGGGCCTGCCGGCGGCGAAGGCGTGCCGGACGAAGTTCCCGGCGATGCGCACGTGGCCCGCGGGGTCGGGGTGCAGGTCGTCGGGCAGGGGCAGTTCGGCGTGGTCCGCGGCCCCGTAGAGGTCACGCCCGTCGAGGTGGTGCAGGTGCGGGTCCCCGGCCGCCCGCCGCGCGAAGATCCCGGCGAGCGCCTCGCGGACGACATTGAGCGTCAGCCGCCCGGCGGCCCGTTCGGCCGGGTCCCCCAGCGCCTTGAACCGCAGGGTCCCGGTACTGACATCGGTGGCGAGGGGGCCGGGGGTGTCCTCCTGGATGGGGCACAGGAGGGGCGAGACGACCAGCAGCGGAGTCGTCGGATGGCCCTCGCGGAGCGTGTCGAGGAAGCCGTGGACCGCGGGCACGAAGGCACGCAGCCGCATCAGGTCCAGGTTGACGATGTTGATGCCGATCTTCACGCTGATCAGGTCGGCGGGGGTGTCGCGCATCGCGCGGGCGGTGAAGGGGTCCAGCAGGGCGCTGCCGGAGAATCCCATGTTGACCAGGTCCACCGCCCCCTGCGCCGCGGCCAGGGCGGGCCAGGTGCCGGTCGGGCGCTCCGCGTTCGAGCCGTGGCTGATGGAGCTGCCGTGGTGCAGCCACACCCTGCGCCCACTCTCGGGCGCCGGCGTGACGGGGGCGTCGGTGCGCAGCGCGATCAGCTCGGTCGTCTCGGTGTGGGGGAGCCAGATCTCGACGTGCTTGTCCCGCGCGGGCAGGTCCGCGAAGCGGGCGGTGCCGGGCGGCCCCTCTTCGAGTTCGACCGCCTGGGTGGCCGGATCGAGGGTGCGGAGCCTGCCGCCGGGCACGGTGGTCGTGGCCGTAAGCACTCCGTCGATCACGAGGTCGTACGCGCCGTCCGGCGAGACCGGGAAGCCCCGGTAGGCCCTCTTCGTGGGCAGGGCGTCCAGCTCGATGACGGTCGCCCGGGTACGGAAGACCAGGCGCACGCCCGACGGGCGGGACTCGGCCGTGGCCAGTTGGTCGTCGGGAATCTGCGGGCGGACCCGGGCGGGCAGCCGGTGCGGCAGCAGGCCGCGCGCGGTGCGTTCCGCGTCGGCCGCGCCGCGCAGGAGGCCCTCGGTGACCGGGGTGATGATCCGGTCTCGGTCGGTGGTCATCGCATCGGCCTCGTCGTGATCGGGGTCGGGGTACGCGGTTACGCGGTTACGCGGTTACGCGGTTACGCGGTTACGCGGTTACGCGGTTACGCGGTTACGCAGCATCGCGTCGAGCGAGTCCACCATCCAGTCCCAGGACTCCCGGGAATCGACGGCGGTGTGGCTGAAGCCGCCGGCCAGCTCCAGGCTGACGTAGCCGTGGAAGGCGCTGCCGAGCATCCGGACCGCGTGGGTCTGGTCGGGTTCCGCGAGGTCGTAGCCGCGCAGGATCGCCCGGGTCATCTGGGCGTGCCGGACGCCCGCACTGGCGGCCGCCGTCTCGGGGTCGAGTCGGAGCCGGGCGGCCTCGTAGCGACCGGGGTGCTCCCGGGCGTAGTCCCGGTAGGCGTCCGCGAAGGCCGCGAGGGCGTCCCTCCCGGCCCGCCCCGCCAGCGCGGCCGCGACCCGGTCGGCCAGTTCCTCCAGGGCGAACAGGGCGATCCGAGTCCTGAGGTCCTGGGAGTTCTTCAGGTGCGAGTAGAGGCTCGCGACCTTGACGTCGAACCGCCGGGCGAGCGCCGAGACGGTCACCTGGTCGAAGCCGACCTCGTCGGCGAGTTCCGCGCCGGCCCGGGTCAGCCGCTCGGTGGTCAGTCCTGCTCGAACCATCATGTGCCTCCTAGCTGGCGATAGCCATTATGCGTTTGCCTAAAACCTTTAGGCAAATTAGCCTGCCACTCATGAAGCCGTTGACCGAGCAAGAGATCCGTACCGCCTTCGTGAACTGCACCAAGGGCGAGGCCAAGCGCCTGTCCGTCCCCCGCGATCTGGCCGAGCGCCCCTGGGACGACCTGGACTTCCTCGGCTGGTGGGACCCCAAGGCCCCCGAGCGCGCCTACCTCGTCACCGAACTGGACGGCCGCGCGGTCGCCCTCGCCCTGCGTTCCTCCGGCGCCGGCCCCTCCCAGGCGCGGCGCAGCATGTGCTCGCTGTGCCTGACCACCCACACCGGGGGCGTCTCCCTGATGGTCGCGCCGAAGGCGGGCAAGGCCGGACAGCAGGGCAACTCCGTGGGCGCCTACATCTGCGCCGACCTCGCCTGCTCGCTCTACGTACGGGGCAAGAAGAACGCGGGCCCGGACGGACGGCTCCACGAGTCGCTCACTCTGGAGGAGAAGATCCAGCGGACGGTCGCGAACCTCGCCGGCTTCGTCTCCAACGTCACGGCCGTCGACAGGGCCACCGCCACGGCCTGACCGCGACGGCCCGACCGACATGACCTGACCGGCATGACCTGACCGCGACCGCCCGAGGCGCCCCTCCCCTACTCCGTACGAGCCCTCTTCGGTGCCCATTCGGCCCCACGAACCGAGTTCATGATCATCAGGCTGCCCGGAAATCGTTTTGATGCTGCCATCCGGCCGAAGGCGATCTGGGAGGGCTGCGTGGCGCGCATGCTGTCATCGACACACCGTGGAGGACTCGGGCGACGGGGCAGGACGTGGACCGCGGCAGGGGCGGTGGCCGGCCTGGTCTTCGTCGTCGCCGCCGCGCCACAGTCCGCGTCACCGTCCGGGGACGGGGCGCGGAACCCCGGCGAGCACGCCGGCTCCGTCGAGCTGCTGGTGGGCCGGGTGCTGGAGGACGGGGGCCGGCGGTGCGCGATGGACGCCTTCCGGGCCGGGCTGTGCGGCGGGCTCGAACAGCAGCTGGTCCGGGCCACCGCCAGCGGGGCCGGTTCCGTGGTGCGCGATCCCTCGTCCCGCGGCGCGGCCCGGGCGGCGGCGCACACGGTCGTCCTGCCCACGGACGCGGCCAGCCCCCTGGAGATCACCCTCGCCGGCCCCGGGCTGCTCACCTACGTCACCGTCCACGACGGTCACGGCCGCTACGTGGGCGGCGCCCTGGGCGCCCGGGGACACCACTGGGGCAACACCGAACCGCTGCGCGCCGGGGAGACCTACACCGTCCGGGTCGGCGCCCAGGACGCGGCGGGCACCCCCGTCGGCGTGACCATGGCGTTCCGGACCGCGGCGGCGGCGCAGGACGACCGGCTCACCGCGGAGTTCGGGCCGCGGCCCGGCACGTACGGGGCGGGGATGATCGTGACGGCCTCCCTGAGCCGCCCCGTACCCGCCGCCGATCCCGCCGCGCGGGTCCGGGTGGAGCGGGCCCTGCAGGTCACCTCGGAACCGGCCGCCGAGGGTGCCTGGCACTGGGTCGACGACTCGACCCTGCACTACCGCCCCCGTACCTACTGGCCCGCCCACGCCGTCGTGCACGTGGTCAGCGGTCTCGACGGGGTCGAGGTCGGGGACCGGGAGTACGGCGGCCCCTCGGAGTCCCTGCGGCTCACCATCGGCGACCGGATCGAGGCCGTCACCGACGCCGCCGCGCACGAGATGACCGTACGGCGCAACGGCCGGACCGTCCGGACCATCCCCGTGACCACCGGCAAGGCCGGGTTCCTGACGCGCAGCGGCATCAAGGTCGTGCTCGGCAAGGAGCGCAAGGTGCGGATGCGCGGGGACACCGTGGGCATCAAGCGCGGCACCAGCGAGTTCTACGACCTGCCCGTCCTCTACGCGACCCGGGTGACCTGGAGCGGGGAGTACGTGCACGCCGCGCCCTGGTCGGTCGACGCGCAGGGCGAGGAGAACGTCAGTCACGGCTGCACGGGCATGAGCACCGCCGACGCGGCCTGGTTCTTCGACACGGTGCGGGAGGGGGACGTGGTGTCGGTGGTCAACAGCGGCGGTGAGCCGATGGCCCCGTTCGCCAACGGGTTCGGGGACTGGAACCTCGACTGGAACGCCTGGCTGGCCGGCAGCGCGCTGGGCGCCGCCACCGACGCCCCGCTGGCCTCCGCCGCCGCGCTCGCGTCGGCGCACGGACCGTCCCGGCTGCTCCCCCTCACCTGAGCGGGCCCCGCTGCCCGGAGGGGCGGGCCCGGCCGTTCCGCTAACATCCGGTCCGTGCCCGCCTCCTCCTCAGCCCCCTCCCCCGCCGCCGCCACCACGGGGATCGACGTCGTCCTGCTGACGATGAACGACCGTCCCGACGAGGAGGCGGCGGCCGTCCGTACACTCCTCGCGCAGGAGGACGTCGAGCTCCGCGTCGTCATCGTCGGCAACGGCTGCCGCCCCTCGCTGTCGGTGGACGGCGCCACCGTCGTCTCCCTCCCGGAGAACCTCGGCATCCCCGAGGGCCGCAACCGCGGCGCGCTCGCCCTGCGGGACACGGGCAGCGAGTTCCTCTTCTTCCTCGACAACGACGCCTCCTTCCCGCGGCCCGACGTCCTGTCCCGGCTGGTGGCCGAGGCCCGCCGGCGCCCGGAGGCCGCGTACGTCCAGCCGCGGCTGACCGGACCCGACGACACCACGACGCCCCGCCGTTGGGTTCCCCGGCTGCGCACCGGCGATCCGGGGCGGCCCGGCACCATCGCCACCATGACCGAGGGCGTCGTCATGGTCCGCCGGGACGCCTTCGACGCGGCCGGGGGCTGGCCCGACTTCTTCCTCTACCACGAGGGCATCGACCTCGCGTACCGGCTGTGGGAGCAGGGCGGCACCGGCTGGTACGCGGCGGGGGTCCGGATGCACCACCCGGTCACCAGCCCCACCCGGCACGCGCTCTTCCACCGGCTGGCCGCCCGCAACCGCGTCTGGCTCGCCTACCGCAACCTCCCCGCACCCCTCATCCCGGCGTACCTCGGCATCTGGACGGCCGTGACGGCGCTGCGCGGCCTGCGCGGCGGCGGTCTGCGGGACTCGCTCCAGGGGCTGCGCGAAGGATGGGCGGCCCGGCACGCCCAGACGCGGCGGCCCATGCGCTGGCGCACCGTACTGCGCCTCACGGCCGCGGGCCGGCCGCCGGTGCTCTGAGCCGCCCGGCCACGGGAACCCGGCCCGCCGGTGCGCCTCAGGCGCCGGTGCGGCGGGCCGCGCCGTGTGCCGTCAGGGCGGCCGCGAGGTGGCGGGCTCCCGTGGGGTCGGTGGCGTCGTGGCCGGTGAGCAGGCGGATACGGCCGAGGCGGTAGGTCAGCGTGTTGCGGTGGACGGTGAGTGCGTCGGCGGCCTCGGCGCGCCGGTAGCCGGCCGCGATGAACTCCCGCAGCGTGGCGATCAGATGGGGCTGGTCCTCGAGGGGCGCCAGGACCCGGGCCAGGGCGTCGCGTGCGGGGCCGGGCTGTACGAGCTGGTACTCCACGGCCAGGTCGGCCAGCCGGTAGAGACCCGGAGGGCGTCCCAAGTCCTCGGCCAGGGACAGCACTTCGGAGGCCTCGGCCTGGGCCCGGGGGATCGATTCGTGGTCCCCGGCGACGGCGGCCGCCGCCGTGCACCGGAGTTCGGCCGCCGTGTCGAGGCGGGCGAGCAGGCGCCGGGTCGCGCCGTCGGGGCCGGCCTGGGCATGGGGGCCGGGCGGAACCGGGCCGAGCGGAACCAGAAGGACGCCTCCCTCGCCCTTGAAGGTGGCGAGCACCTCCGGGTTTCCGTCCAGTTCGGAGCGCAGGGCGCGCAGGATGCGGTTCGTCGCCCCGCCGGGTGCCTCCGGCAGCCGCAGGACGACCACCTCGTACCGCTCGGCGAGGGTCCGCCCGTACCGTTCGGCCGCGCGCCGGGCCGGGCGGCCCGCGAGCAGAACTCCGGCGAGGTTGCGGCCGTGTTCACGCTGTTCCCAGTCGAGGTCGGCCTGTTCGCGCAGGTAGGCCTCGGCGACCTTGGGCATGACCTCGCCGAGGAACGCCAACAGGCCCGTGACCAGGGCGTACGGGTCGTCGACGGGATCCGGGCCGGTTGCGGCGAGCTCCCAGGCGCGGCGGGCGCCGAGCGGGTAGACCCGTAGCACCGCCTCCAGGGGGACCCCGTCCCGGGCGCGTTCGGCGCCCCAGGCCACGGGGGCGGCCAGCTCGGCTTCGGTGGGTGCCCGCCCTTCGGCGACGGTGGTGAAGAACAGGTTCAGCACGGCTTCGGTGTTCGCGACCAGGTCGCCGCCGAGGACGCTGTCGGGCAGGAGCCGGTAGGCGGGGATGTCGGCGGTCAGCCGGGCGACGGTCTCGGCCGCCATCTCCGCCACCCGGGGCAGCAGCACGGCGGCGAGCCCCGGCGCACCGCCCGATGCCGGCCCCGCCGTACCGCCCGCCGTACCGCTCGCGTCGTCCATCCCCGCATTGTCACCGTGCACAAACGCGGGAGGAAGCATTCTGCGCGTTCCGCCAGGGGACACGGGCGGCGCACCAGAGCATTCTGTGCAGTCCGACCAGTGCATGACCCCCCGTCAGGAGATGTCGTATGGCTCGCCGTACCCGTGTGTCGCGCACCCGCACCCTGCTCGCCAGGGCCGCCCTCCCGCTGGCCCTCCTGCTCGGCGCCGCCTTCCCGGCGCACGCCGCCGGCGAGGGCGTCACGGGAGGCGGGGTCAACGACTTCTCCTGCCGGCCGAGCGCCGCGCACCCCGAGCCCGTGGTGTTGCTCCACGGCACCTTCGCCACCTGGTACGAGGACCTCAACTTCCTCCAGCTGGACCTCGCCGCCCGCGGCTACTGCACCTTCGCCCTGACCTACGGCGCCTACGACGGCTTCCCGCTGGTCGGAGGCCTCAAGCCGGTGGCCGTCTCCAACCTGGAGATCAAGGAGTACGTGGAGAAGGTGCGCGGCGCGACCGGCGCGGCCAAGGTCTCGGTCGTCGGCCACTCCGAGGGCGGGCTCCAGGCCCTCTACCTCGCCAAGATGCAGGGGATCCAGCCCCACATCAAGGCGGTCGTGGCCATCGCTCCCCCGACCCACGGCACGAACGCCGCCGGGCTGCTGGACCTGGGCGACAAGCTGATCGGCCGGGAGACCATGGAAAAGATCGTGACCACCATCGGCATCCCGGTGCTCGCCGACGAGGTGCCCGGCGGTCCCGCGATCCTCGCGCTGAACGACGGCCCGGTGGCCCAGCCCGGGATCGCGTACACCGTGATCACCTCGCGCTACGACGAGCTGGTGACCCCGACCGAGACGGCGTTCGTCCGCGAGCCGGGGGTCAAGAACCAGTACGTGCAGGACTTCTGCCCCTTCGACCCGGTGGGCCACATCGGCGAGGCCTACGACCTCAACGTGTGGCACATGGTCCGCAACGCCCTCGACCCGCGCCGCGCCACCCCGATCCTGGTGTGCGCGGTCGGCTCGCCCGGCTAGGTCGTCTCTTTCGGATCTTGTCGGCCGAGTCCGCGGCGTCTGGTGCCGTGCCTGGGCGTGCTGTCGGGGCGCTCGCGTACTGGGTGTACGTGGTCGCCTCGGCAGTGCGGCCAGGCGCGGTGCCAGGCGTCGCGGGCCCGGCACGATCCGAAAGAGACGGCCTAGGCGGGAACCCCGCTAGGGAAGCGGTCCGCCCCGGGCCGTGAGCCACAGGGAGTACCACTCCTCGTGGCCGAGGTCCGGGGTCCGCAGCGCGGCGTCGCGGCAGGCCCGGATCCGCTCCGGGCGGCCGGTGCCGATGACGGGGGAGATCCGGGCCGGGTGGCGCTGCAGCCACCACAGCAGGATCGTCTCCGGTGTCGTGTCCTTCGCCTTGGCCAGGGCCCGCAGGTGCTCGGCGGTCGCGTGTTCCCCGACGCTCGACTCCCGTCCGGTGAAGCGTCCTTGGGCCAGGGGACCGTAGGCCTGGAGGCGGACTCCGTTCGCCGTGCAGTACTCGACGGTGCCGGCCGGGAAGCCGACGGCGGCCGCGGCCGGGGTGTTCACGAGGACCCCGTCCTCCAGCCAGTCCCGCCGGTCCAGGCTCATTTCCAGCTGGTTCGCGACGAGCGGGAGGTCGAGGTGCCGTTGCAGGTTGGCGATCTGCGCGGCGTTCATGTTGGAGACGCCGAACCGCTTCACGAGGCCCTGGCGGTGCAGCGAGGTCAGTGCCTCGGCGATCTCCGCCGGATCCGCCAGGGGGTCGGGCCGGTGCAGGAGCAGCACGTCGATCACGTCGGTGCGCAGCCGCGTGAGGCTCTCCTCGACGCGGCTGAGGATGCTCGCGCCCCGCAGGTCGTAGATGCCGGGGCGGTCGCCTTCGGCGAGCCGGATGCCGCACTTGGTCTGCAGCGTGATGCGCTCGCGCAGACCGGGGGTGCGGGCCAGCACCTCGCCGAAGACGGCTTCCGCCTTCCCGTGCCGGTAGATGTCGGCGTGGTCGAACATCGTGATGCCGCTGTCGAGGGCGGCCTCGATCACCGCCTCGGCCTCGTCGATGTCCTCGGCCTGGTACGGGCCGCGCTCCCAGCTCCCGCCGAGAGCCATGCAGCCGTAGATCAACCGGGTGTCGCCTGTCACTGGTTCCGTGATCGCCATGCGGTCACCCTACGAGGCGGACGCCTTCCACAGAACCCGGATCCCGTCCAGGATCACCAGCTCTCCGGAGGGGCGCAGCAGGAGGCGCGCGCCGGGGTGGCCGCCGCTCCCGCTGGACCAGACCGTGGCGCCTTCGGCGTCGCGCACGATCAGTTCGCCGTCCTGGGTGAACACGGCGTCGTGGCCGACGCCGCTCGTGTAGGTGTGCCAGGTGCGGGTGCCCCGGGAGTCGAGCAGGGCGAGGTCGCCGGAGGCCTCGAGGGTCAGCCGGGCCTTGCCCGCGTCGAGGACGTCGCCGGGCCGCAGGACCGAACCGGTGTGGAACTCGATGGAGACGTCGAGTTCGCCCTTGGCCAGGGCGCGCAGGACGGGGAGGGAGGGGCTGAAGGCGTACACCGATCCCTCGGTGCGGACGAACCGGCCGAAGTGGAGGGTGTTGGCCCGGCTGCCGGTGCCGTCCGCCGAGGGGGTTTCGAAGGCGATGGCCGAGTCGGGGCCGAGCACCGGGTCACAGCCGGCGCGCGGGTTGCGGCCGGCCGGGAAGTCGGGTTCGTTGACCCACTTGCGCATCACCAGCTCGAACTGCCCCACCAGGTCCGACTGGTGGCAGACGAAGACCAGCCCGCGCGAGGTCTGCGGACCGTGCTCCTCGCCCAGTTCGGGCTGGTAGACGGGGCCGTACGGGATTCCGCGCCGCATCAGGCGCCGCGCGTCGAGCTCCGCCTGGGCGACGGGGGGACGGCCCGGGGTGAGGACCAGGCCGTCGCGGGGGTTCCCCTTGCGGATGTGCGCGAAGAGCGGCATCCCCCAGCCCTGCGGGTCCTGGCCGTAGGCGAGTCCGGCGTCGGGGTGCTTGCCCGGCGCGGGCAGTTGCTCCGCCGCGGGACACAGGGAGACGGGCATGCCGCCCGGCCAGCGGCCCATCAGGCGGGCGCCGAGCCATTCGCGGCCGGCGTCGGCGGGCGCGGCGCCGGCGCGCTGGAGTTCGGCGAGGCGCAGGGCCACCTGGGTCCACCAGCCGGGCACGTCCTGCGCGAGGCGGCGTACCACCTGGAAGGCGCCGCCGGTGGCCCAGGCGGGCAGGCCCGTGGGGCGCTTGTTCACCCGCTCGGGGCCGACGACGAACTCGCCGGCGGGGATCAGCCGGGTGCCGGGCTTGCCGAGCACGCCGGAGGCGTCGGCCGGGTCGGGCTCGTCGAAGCCCCGTACACCGGGCTGGCTGATGCAGTCGAGGAAGCCGAAGTGCTCGTGCCCGCGCAGCTCCCCGGGGAGGGTGGCCCCGTCCTGGCGGAACAGGACCGTCGCGCCGTCAGCGGCCGCACCCGCGCTGTGTTCGGCGACCGCGGCGGAAAGGCGTTCGGGCTGGTCGGCGGCGAGCGTGAGGACCACGTGCACCGCGCGGGCGGGCTCCTCGGCGCCGAACAGCCAGGACTGCGGGGCGCTGGTTCCGGTGTCGCCGAGCTGCTGCGCGCGGGCGGCGGAGCCCTGGGTGAAGGCCTCGGCGCTGGAGCCGGCCGGGGCGGCGGGGAAGGGCTCCTTGCCCGAGAGCAGGCTCAGCCCGGGATGGGTCAGGCCGATCCCGGTCCACAGAGTGGCCATGGATTCGGGGTCGATGCCGCCCCTGAGCCGGCGGGCCCTGCTGAAGGCCCGGTTGAAGCGGGCCACTTCCTCCGTGGTGGAGACCGAGGGCAGCAGGCGGGTCAGCCAGCGCCGGGCCTTCGCGGCGTCGCCGAAGTGGAGGAACAGGAAGCAGGCGTGGTCCTTGCGGAACCCGGCGAGGATGTCGCCCTGGGAGTCCCGGTCGGTGCGCAGCGGGAGGGGAGCGTGGGCGGTGTCCCGCCGCGCGGGCTCCGCGCCCGGGCCGGCCGCTGCCGGGCGGGCCGGGGACCCGGCCGCCCACGCCGTGGGCGCGAGGCCCGCGGTGAGACCGGCGGCGGCGAGGGCCGCCGCCTGGACCACGGTCCTGCGGGCGGGTCCGGTGTGGGGGCAGCCCGGGGGCGGCGACGGGGCGAGGACCATCGGCTTGCTCCAAGTGGCGTGGGGAGGCGGGAAGGGGGATCACGTAGGGAGCGGACTGGGGAAGGACGAGCCACCACGGCCCCGGGCCGGGCCGCGGGTCGCGGGGCACCGGTCGCGGGGCACCGGTCGCGGGGCACGGGTCGCGGTGGGCGGGTCGCGGGCCGCGGGGTCGCGGTCCCGGTGGCGTGTACGCACGGCACTGCACCGCACCCGACAGGGCCGCACCGCACGGCACGGGGAGCGGGGCCGGCTCAGATGCCGCGCGCGGTCACGAACGCCGTCCGGTGCGGCGGCGCCCCGTGCGGGGGGACGGGTCCCCGTGCACGCCCCGCGCTTTGGCGCGGGTGAGCCGGAGGGCCGTCCGGCCTCCGCATCCGCGGGCGCCGCCGGGCCCGGCGGTGGCGAGGACCCGACGCGGCGCCGGCGGCCGGCCGGCCACCGTGCGGCCGGTGTCGACGGGATTCGGCGCGGCCGCACGGTGGCCGGACTGCGCGGCATCCCCCGCGATCGGGTGGGCGGACGGGACGGAGGGAACGGCGGCGACAGCCATGGGGCCGGGGACTCCTCAGTGCGGGGGCCGACGGGCAGCACGCGCTGCCGGTGATCCACACACTCGGTGATCAACGCCGAGCGCGCGCGCCGAGGGCCCCGATGGGGTGATGCGGCGCTGTCGGTCCGTCACCCGTACGCACCTGGACGGGGTCTGTCGCCCAGTCCGGGCGTCGCGGGGTCCGGGCGCGGAGCCGGGCCGGGCGGGGGCGGCGCCCAGCTCAACGGGGGCGGCACCCGGCTGCGCGGGGGCGCGGGGGCGCGGGGGTGGGCGGGCGCGGGGCGCGGGTGGCGCGGCACCAGGCTAGGCGGAGGCAGCACCAGGCTGAACAAGGGCGGCACCAGGCTAGGCGGAGGCAGCGCCCGGCTGAATGGGCGGCGCGCCGGTCAGCCCTCGGCCGTGAGTGCCCGCCGGTAGGTCAGCCCGGGGCAGCCGTTCAGGACGGTCTCCCCCACCACCGTGAATCCGGTCCGCCGGAGCACCGCCGCCGATGCCGGGTTGTCCAGGGCCGCGGACGCGGTGAGGGAGCCGAGCCCGTACTCCGAGGCGGCGAGCCGGCAGACCTCGCGGACGGCCGCGGTGGCCGCGCCGCGGCCCGCCGCCCGTTCGCCGATCCGGTAGCCGAGGTCCGCGGCGCCGTCCGCGAGGTCCACCAGGTTGACGCGCCCGATCAGCTCTCCGGAGGTGTCCAGCACCAAGTGGAACCGGCACGCGCCGGTGTCCTGTTCGGCCAGCAGGGCGCGATGGCGGGCGGCGAACTCCGCGAAGTACGCGTCCCCACGGTCCGGTACGGAGCGGGCGAAGTACGCCCGGTTGTCCCGCTCGAAGGCCAGCAGGGCAGCTTCGTGATCGGCCCGCAGGCTTTCGAGTCGCAGCATGCCGGGCAGGATATACAGGCTGTTCGGATGCGCGCCCACGCATTTTCGGGGGCCTTGCGGGGAGCGCCCCGGTCGGCGGCGGAGGCCCTGATCCTCCCTCCCCGTCGATGAAGTGTGCGAGCGTGTGGCGATCGGGTCTTGTCCGGGGGGACGGGGTCGACAACCGACCAAGGGGTGGGGAAATGAAGGCAGTAACGGTTACCACGGGCATCGCGGCCGCCGTGATCGTGTCAGCGGGCCTGAGCGGCTGTACGACCGGCACCGCCGTGGGCAAGAAGGCGGCCGACTCGGCGGAGACGCTGGTCTCGACGCTCGCCAAGGCCTCCGACGAGGCCTCCAAGGCGGGCTCGGCCGAGGTCGAGATGAGCGTGACGATGCCCGAGACGGGCGGCAAGCCGGTCCAGCTGCACGGCGTCTACTCCTGGGGCAACGGCCTCGCGATGGAGGCGGAGATGCCGGCCAAGGACCTCAAGATGGAGAACCTGGTCGCCGACGGCACGATCACCTACCGGGTCGTCCAGGGGGCGTACTACTACGGCATCGACCCGGCGCCGAGCGGCCCCTTCGCGGGCAAGACCTGGCTGAAGATCGAGGCCTCGGCCGTGCTCGGCGAGAAGGGCGCCGCCGGGATGAACACCGGCAGCAACGACCCGACGGCCGGACTGAAGTCGCTCAAGTGGGCCAGCGACGTCACCAAGGTCGGCCGGGAGGACGTCAACGGGAAGAGCTCCGTCCACTACCGGGCCACGGTGCCGGCGGACAAGATGGGCGATGCCGGAGCGGTGTTCGACGCGGTGGGCGGCGCCGGTGCGACCGAGCTCGTCTCGGACGTCTGGGTCGACGACAAGGGCATGCCCTCGCGGCTGAACCAGACCTTCGGGAACGTGGTCGTCGACATCGACTTCCTCTCCTTCGGCCTGGCGAAGGACATCGCGGTCCCGCCGGCCTCCGACACGGCCGACATCACCGAGGCCGTCAAGAACGGCCGCTCGGCGCAGGGCTGACGCACGCGGGACGAGGCGGGCGGCGCGTGCGGGCGTGCGCGCGTACCGATGGGGTCGGTTCCTAGACTGGCCCCGGTACGCACCTCCCCCGCACGCCACCCACACGTACGAAGGACTGCCCATGGAAGTCGAGACGGCGAACGCCACCGACGCGTACGGCATCCCGGTCCCTCCCGCTTCCTCCGACGCCGTCCGGCGCAAGCGCCGGGCGATCGAGGACGCGGCGTCCGCGGAGTTCCTCGCCGAGGGGTACGCGGCCGCCTCCATGGACGCGATCACCAGCCGCTCCGGGGCCTCCAAGGCGACGGTGTACAAGCATTTCGGCACCAAGGAGCGGCTGTTCCTCGCCGCCGTCGGCGGCATCCTGCGCGAGACCTACACGGACCTCGAACCGGGCGGCTCCGCCCTCGTGGAAGCCCCGGATCTGCGCGCCGCCCTCATCGCCCTCACGAGCGACTGGGCCACCCTCCTGCTCCGCCCCGACATCATGGCGCTCCGCCGCCTGGTGATCGGGGAGATCCACCGCTTCCCCCAGCTGGGCCGGCTCTGGTACCGGGTCACGTACGACATGTTCAACGGGCCCCTCGTCGAGGCCTTCGCCGAACTCGGCCGGCGCGGAAGGCTCCAGGTCCCCGATCCCGTGATCGCCGTCCGGCAGCTCGTCGCCGCCACCGTCGGCGTCCCGCAGCTGGAGCACACCTTCGCCCCCGGCACCGAGACCGGCCCGGCGGAGCTGACCCGCCTCGTCACCTCGGGCGTCGACCTCTTCCTGGCCCGCTACGCCGCTTCGTAGCCGAACGGCCACGTACCCCGCTCCGTGCGTACGGAGCGGGGCGCGCGGTCCCGCGGTCCCGCGGGTCAGCGGGTCAGCGGGTCAGCGGGTCAGCGGGTCAGCGGGTCAGCGGTCCTGCGAGAGCCCGTACAGCTCGGCGAAGGTGCCGCCGAGGGCGGTCAGTTCGGCGAAGGTGCCGGTCTCGGTGACCCGGCCCTTGTCCAGGACGATGATCCGGTCGGCCAGCCGGCAGTTCTCCATCCGGTGGGTGACGATCATGGTGATCCGGTCCTCCTTCATCTCCTGCAGGCCGGTGAAGATCCGGTGCTCACCGCGGGCGTCCATCGCCGAGGTCGGCTCATCCATGATCAGCAGCCGGGGCCTGCGGTGGAAGGCGCGGGCGCAGGCCAGGCGCTGCCACTGGCCCCCGGACAGTTCGTGGCCGCCCCACAGGGAGCGGGCCAGGAGCGTGTCGAGGGCGTGCGGGTAGCCCTGCACCGACTGGCGCATGCCGACCGCGTCCAGCGCCTCCCACACCGCTTCGTCCCCGCGGGCGTCGGGCTGGCCGAGGGTGACGTTGTCGCGCACCGTGAACGGCCACTGGGCGTAGGACTGGGCGACCAGCCCGACGTGCGTCCACAGGGTCCGCTGGTCGTGCGCCCGGGTCGGGGTGCCGTCCCAGTACGCTTCCCCGTCGCTGGGGACCGTAAGGCCGGTCAGCAGGCGGATCAGGGTGGACTTCCCGGCGCCGTTCTCGCCGACCACGGCGATGATCTCGCCCCGGGACAGGGACAGGCTGACCGGGCCGAGCGCGGGGGTGTCCTTGCCCGGGTAGGTGTACGAGGCGTTCTCCAGGCTGACCTTCTCCGGCGGCCCCGCCTCCACGGCGCCCCGGGTGACGGCCAGTTCCCGGGCCTGCTCCAGGAAGAGGCGGTAGTCCTCCAGGTAGAGGGCGTGCTGGAACATGGCGGCGCCGTAGACCACCAGGCTGGAGAGGGCCGAGGCGGAGGTCCGCATGGCGACGATGGCGGTGCCCGCCGCCGCCAGGGCCATGGACCCGGCCAGGACCAGCGCGCCCAGCGCGGCCCAGGTACCGAGCTGGAAGAGGCCGCCGAGGGCCGCGGCGAGGAGCGAGACCCTGAGGTAGCGCGGGGCGGAGCCGACGAGTTTGGAGTCGATGCGGGCGCAGACGGCGGCGTACCAGGCGTGCGCGTGGGGGCGCATGGAGTTGCAGCGCAGCTCGTCGCCGAGCTTGTGGGTGGTGAGGTACCAGCGCATCATCCCGCGGATGTTGCGGGAGGCGATCGTCTCGTTGTGGAGGGCGTAGTCCAGACGGGCGGCGATGACGGCGCCCACGCCGCGCGGGACGACGGAGAGCAGGAGCAGCGGCATCAAGGCGGGGTGGACGACGGCGAGGACCCCGGCCACCGCCACGAGGTTGACCAGGCCGTTGACGAAGGCCATCGCGTCCTTCACGAGCATGGAGGAGCGGGCCGCGCCGATCTCGGCGGCCTCCGAGCGGTCGGAGAACGCGGGCTCGTCGTAGGCGGACACCTCCACGTCCATGTGGGCGTCGACCATGTCGAGGTCGGCCGTGGTGGCCAGGCGCGGGGTGAGCCTGCGTGCCGCGCTCCCGGACACGATCTGGGCGGTCGTACCGGCTCCGGCCGCGACGGCGGCCACGGCCAGCGGCCAGGCGGCGTCGACGATGCGCTCATGCGCGCCGCCTCCGGTCAGGAGCGGTCCCATCGCCTCGGCGACGGCCTCGAGGGAGACGGCCGTACAGACCCCGGCGAGGATCTGGCCCGCCAGCAGCCGGGTCGCGGAGGCGCGGTCGAGCCGCCAGGCCATCCGCGCGGTCTGCGCCAGGGCGGCGGGCAGCCGCGCGGCCATCGCACGGAGCGAGAGCTGCTCCATGACCTTCTGGTGCGCACCGAAGGCGAACGTGAACTCGGGTGGGTCGGCGGGCGCCGGGGCGCTCGGCGCCGCCGGTCCGCCCTGGGTGCTGCGTGCCGTCTTCTCAGCCACGTGCGGCTCCTTCACGTCGTCGTCGAACGGCGGCGGTCCGTC
This sequence comes from Streptomyces sp. NBC_01298, assembly GCF_035978755.1. Taxonomy (NCBI): domain Bacteria; kingdom Bacillati; phylum Actinomycetota; class Actinomycetes; order Kitasatosporales; family Streptomycetaceae; genus Streptomyces; species Streptomyces sp. NBC_01298. The sequence goes on along the minus strand of NZ_CP108414.1, from coordinate 8,616,638 downwards.
CCGGGGACCCCCGTCGGGTGGTCGAGTGAGGGAGTACATCCGAGCCCGGAGCGCGGAGTAACGAGAACCGGCCTTCGTCACGGACCGGCGGGAACGGGCGCGCGAGGCACGCGGGGACGGGGTCCGGAGCGGGCCCGGGGACCAGAACGGCCTGATCCCGACGGAGCGCGGGGGAAATGCCTTGCACGCCCCCGGCTCACGCCGGGAGACGGATCGGGAGGCAGTCCGGAGGCCGGTGCTCAAGGCTCGCCCGCGAGGCCGCGTACCGGGTCGTGACCACCTCGTACACGCTCACCGGGCAGGACGGCCACCCGGCCCTCGGCGGCTACCGGGAGCCGGCCCGCCACCGGCGGGACACGGACGGCTTCCCGGCGTACGTCGCGGCCCGGGGCACCCTGGAGGCCGTCTCCACGGGCCGGGTCTCCGTGAAGCCCGCCGCGTTCTTCGATCCCCCGGGTCACGAGGGCCGGCTGGTCGCCCCGCTCGACCCGGTACCGGGAGTACCCGCGCCGGTCGCGGCGCAGGAGGAGGCCGCGCGGGACGCGGGACGCCGGCCGGTGTGCTGAGCGCACTGCCCCGGGAAGCCGGGCGCCCTCAAGGGCAGGACTCCGTCAGGGGCCGGACGCCGTCACGGGCCGAGCGGGAGCCTGGCGACCAGCCGGGCCCCCTTCGGGGAGTCCCGGACGGCGAGGGTGCCGCCGAGGCGCAGGGCGATGTCTCGGGCGATGGCCAGGCCCAGACCGGTGCCGCCCTCGTCGCGGGCGCGGGCGTCGTCGAGCCGGGTGAAGCGTTCGAAGACCCGTTCGCGGTCGGCGGGCGCGATGCCGGCTCCGTCGTCGGTCACTTCGAGTACGGCCTCGTCCCGGAACCCGTCCACGCGCAGGACGAGGGTGACGTGCTGCTCGGCGTGCCGGCCGGCGTTGTCCAGCAGGTTGGTGACGAGGCGCGACAGCCAGATCGTGCTGCCGCGGACCGCGATCCCGGGGGCGATGTCCGCCCGGACGGGAACGCGCCCTCCCCTGCGCGCGCGGGCCGCTTCGCCGACCACCTCGGTGAGGTCGACGGCGGTGGCCGGCGGCGGCTCCGAGGTGTCGAGGCGGGCGAGCAGGAGCAGATCGGCCGCCAGGTCCTGGAGCCGTACGGTGTCCTCCAGGGCGCCGCTGACCAGTTCGCCCCACAGCTCGGGATCCGGGTGGGCCTGTGCGACCTCCAGCTGGGTGCGCAGCACCGTGATCGGGCTGCGCAGTTCGTGCGAGGCGTCCGCGATGAAGCGGCGCTGGCGGATGCCGGCGGCCTCCAGCCGGTCCAGGGTGGCGTTCATCGTGACGGCGAGCCGGGCCACCTCGTCGCGGGTGGCGGGTACGGGCACCCGGCGGTGGAGTTCGCGGTCGCCGATCTCGGCGACCTCGGCGCGGATCGCCTCGACGGGCCGCAGGGCCCACCCGGTGACCCGCCAGGTGATCAGGGCCACGACGAGGACGAGCAGCGGGACCACGACGGCCAGCACCGCCATGATCGTCGCGTCGGCGGTGTCGGCGTCCCGGAGCGAGGTGCCGGCGTAGACCGTGACGAGCCCCTTGGAGGTGACGGTGGTGACCTGCACGACGCGCTGGCGGTGTTCCTGGCGGACCCGGCCGCCCTTCCAGGTGTCGCGGACCGTGCCGGGCGCGGCGGGCGGTTCGGGCACCAGGGCGGGGCGGCCGGTGAGGTTGGGGCTGGACGCGAGCACCCGGCCCTGCCCGTCCACGACCTGGATGAAGTCCGATTCATGGCCCGGGACCGGTACGGGCCCCAGCTCCCCGGTGGCCGCCAGCGCGGCCACCTTGACGGCCCGCCGTTCGGCGTCGTCCTGGGCGCTCATGGTCATGTTGGTCTCCAGCGCCCCGAGCAGGGCGACGGAGGCGACCCCGAGGGCCAGGGCCACCACGGCGGACGCGCCGAGGGTGGCCTGGGCACGGACGGACCGCGGACGGAGCCGGGACGCGGCCCGGCGCAGGCGGTGCGCGAGCGCGCGGGGGCGCATCCGGTACCCGCCTGCCCGGCCCGTCTCGCAGGCCCGGCCGGTCTCGCAGGCCCGGCCGGTCTCGCAGGCCCGGCCGGTCTCGCAGGCCCGGCCGGTCTCGCAGGCCTGAACGGTCTCGTAGGCCCGGCCGGTCTCGTGGTTGTGGTCGGTCTCAGCCACCGTCGGCCGCCAGCCGGTATCCCGCGCCTCGGACGGTTTCCACCGCGGCCCGGCCGAAGGGCGCGTCTATCTTCCGGCGCAGGGCGCTGACGTGGACCTCCACGACATTGAGGTCCCCTTCGTAGGCGGCGTCCCAGACGTGCTCGAGGATGTCCCGCTTGGGTACGACTTCGCCGGCCCGGCGCGCCAGGTGCACGAGCACGGCGAACTCGCGCGCGGTCAGCCGGGCTTCGACGCCGCCGCGCGTGCAGCGCTGCCGGGCCGGGTCGACGAGGAGGTCGCCGAACTCCATGACCTGCGGGCTGCGGCGGCCGGTGCGCCGGATCAGCGCCCGCAGGCGGGCCACGAGGACCACGTAGGAGAAGGGCTTCGAGAGGAAGTCGTCGGCTCCGGTGTCCAGCGCCTCGGCCTCGTCGTACTCGCCGTCCTTGGCGGTCAGCATGAGGATGCCGGACTCGCAGCCGGCCGCGCGCAGCCGGGCGCAGACCCGGTAGCCGTTGAGGCCGGGCAGCATGATGTCGAGCACGATCGCGTCGTAGTCGTGCTCGCCGGCCATCCACAGGCCTTGCGGACCGTCGTGTGCCGTGTCCACAGTGAAGCCCTCGGCCCGCAGACCACGTTGCAGGGCGGCGGCCAGCCGCCGCTCGTCCTCGACCACCAGTACGCGCATGGTGCAAGGTTCGCAGGTCGCGCCTCGGGCTTGCTGAAGGGTTCTTCAGCTCGCTTCAGCGGGGCTTCAGCATCCTGCTCGCAGGATCTGCCGAGCCGGGCACGACGCCCGGAGAACCCGAGGAGCATCCAGATGACTCAGTCCAGTCCGCAGCCGCCCGAGTTCCCCCCGGCCACCGTTCCCGCCGAGGGTGGCGGCGAGGGCGCCGGCGACCCGGCCGGCAAGCCGGCGGGGCGCGGCGCTCGGATCGCCCGCTTCACCCGGTTCGCCCGTCAGGGCCGGGGCCGCTGGGTGGCGCTCGGGCTCGTGGTGGTGGCGTCCGCCGGAGCGGGCGGCGCGGTCGTGGCCGTGGCGGACCACGAGCACGACGTCCGCCGCACGCGGGCGGAGCGGGTGTGGGACCGGTTCGACGTCGAGCGGGAGGGCGGGGGCAAGATGGCGCTGCCGATGCCCGCGCACCCCGGAAAGCCCGGCGAACCCGGGAAGCCCGGCCTGCGGGGTCAGAAGGGCGAGCGGTTCGCCTTCCCGCCGGACGGACCCGACGGGGTGCCCGGCGAGATGGCGGACGGGATGCCCGAAGGCAAGGAGAAGTTCGTCGTGGACGGGCCCGACCGGGCCCCCGTACCGCTGCCGGCGCTTCCGGCGGCCCAGGCCCTGGAGAAGGCGGAGGCCGCCGTTCCCGGCGGCAAGGCCGAGGCCCTGCGCGTGGTCGCCCAGGAGGGCGGCGGCAGCGCCTGGCGCGTGGTCGTCCTCGGCTCCGACGGGGTCCGGCACGCCGTGACCCTGGCCGGCGCCGACGGCGCGGTCACGAGCAACACGGTCGCGGGCAAGGGCGCCGGAGCGGCCCGCTGAGCCGGAGGCGAACACCCGCCCGGTGTCCCGTACGGCCGCGACGGCGGTACGGGACACCGGGCGGACGGCGGCGGGCCGCCGATGACCCCTGCCAGCCGGTGACCCCTGCCAGCCGGTGACCCCGGTCAGCCGGTGACCCCTGCCTGCGCTCCTGCCGGCCGGTGGACCCCTGTCAGGAGGGCAGGCCCAGCAGCCTGGCGGCCGTCTCCCGCATCTCGATCTTGCGGATCTTGCCCGTCACCGTCATGGGGAACTCCTCCACCACGTGGACGTAGCGCGGGATCTTGAAGTGGGCCAGCCGGCCCGCGCAGTACGCGCGCACGGCCTCGGCGGTCAGCGGCTCGGCGCCCTCGCGCATCCGCACCCACGCCATGAGCTCCTCCCCGTACTTCGGGTCGGGTACGCCGATCACCTGGACGTCCATGACGTCGGGGTGGGCGTGCAGGAACTCCTCGATCTCGCGCGGGTACAGGTTCTCGCCGCCGCGGATCACCATGTCCTTGATGCGGCCGGTGATGCTCAGGTACCCGTCCCCGTCCATGACGGCGAGGTCTCCCGTGTGCATCCAGCGGGCCGCGTCGACGGCTTCGGCGGTGCGCTCGGGCTGGTCCCAGTAGCCGAGCATGACCGAGTAGCCCCGGGTGCACAGTTCGCCCGGTTCGCCGCGCGGGAGGGTCCGGCCGGTGGCCGGGTCGACCACCTTGACCTCCAGGTGCGGTCCGACGCGGCCCACGGTCGAGACGCGGCGCTCCACGGAGTCGTCCACGCGGGTCTGGGTGGAGACCGGCGAGGTCTCCGTCATGCCGTAGCAGATGGACACCTCGCGCATGCCCATCCGGTCGATGACCTCCTTCATCACCTCGACCGGGCAGGGCGAGCCCGCCATGATGCCGGTGCGCAGGCTGGAGAGGTCGTAGGTCGCGAAGTCCGGGTGGGCCAGCTCGGCGATGAACATGGTGGGGACCCCGTAGAGCGAGGTGCAGGCCTCCGCCTGAACGGCGGCCAGGGTTGCTCCCGGGTCGAAGGCGGGCGCCGGGATGATCATGGCCGCGCCGTGGCTGGTGCAGGCGAGGTTCCCCATGACCATGCCGAAGCAGTGGTAGAAGGGGACCGGGACGCAGACCCGGTCCTGCTCGGTGTAGTGGCACAACTCGCCTACGAAATAGGCGTTGTTGAGGATGTTGTGGTGCGAGAGGGTCGCGCCCTTGGGGAAGCCGGTGGTCCCGGACGTGTATTGGATGTTGACGGCGTCGTCGGGGCTCAGCGCGGCCTGGGCGCGCAGCAGTTCGGCGCGGTCGGCGCGGCGGCCGCGTTCCTGGAGGGAGTTCCAGAGCGGGCCGTCGAGCAGGGCGGTGAACTCCAGGTCCGGACAGCGCGGCCCGACCTCCTCGATCATGGCCGCGTAGTCGGAGGTCTTGAACCGGTCCGCCGCGACCAGCAGCCGGATCCCGGACTGGCGCAGGACGTACTCCAGCTCGTGGGACCGGTAGGCCGGGTTCACGGTGACGAGGATCGCGCCGATGCGGGCGGTGGCGTACTGCACCATCGTCCACTCGGGGCGGTTGGGGGCCCAGATGCCGACCCGGTCCCCCTTGGCGATCCCGAGGTCCAGCAGGCCGAGCGCGAGGGCGTCCACGTCCGCGGCGAACTCCGCGTACGTCCACCGGCGCCCCGAGGCCATGTCCACGAGGGCATCGCGGCCGGGGAACCTGCGGACGGCGCGGTCCAGGTTCTCGCCGATGGTGTCGCCCAGCAGCGGCACCTCGCAGGCCCCGGACGCGTAACTCGGCTCGAAGGACGGCACGGACGACACATGGACCCCCAGGGCTCGGTGGCGGGCGCCGGAGCCTCATCGCCCCGGCGCCCCCTCATGATCCACGCGGCCGGCGGCCGGGGCCAGCCCCCGGCGGGACGCGGTGCGGCGGCGCTGCTCGGCCCGCCCGGGACCCCGGCGGGCGGGTGACCCGAGCCCTCGCTCGCGGCCACCCGCCCGGGTGTTCCGTACCGCCTACGCCGGCAGGGCGAGCAGGACCAGGGGGCTGGTCGTCGGCTGCGGGGATCCCCCGGCGGGCTCCAGCGTCAGGCCGACCGCCGTGGCCGTACCGAGGTCGCCGTCGAGCACGGCGGCCCCGTCGCCGGTGAGGAAGCCGGCCGGGCGCATCGCGCCGCCGTCCGCCAGCCAGAGCTGGTACGTACGCCCCTCCCCGGCGGCCGGCAGCCGGTCGGCGAGGAACACCGCCCGGTCCCGCGCGGCGGAGGTGATCACCGTGGCGGCGGCTCCGCCGCTGGTGCGGCCGTGGACGGTACGGGCGTCCGGGGCGGTGACCACGGCCCGCAGCTCCTGGCCGCGCGCCTCGGCCTGCCGGGCCTCCTGCCGGGCACGGTCCGCCCGCCCGCTCTCGTAGAGCGCGGCGCCGCCGAACAGCGCCGCTCCGACGAGGGAAGCGGCGACCACGAAGGCGCCGGCCCTGCGCGGCAGGCGGTCCAGGAATCCGGCCGCCCTGCGGACGCCGACCCGCGGGGGCACCTGGCGGACGGTCTCGATGCGGGCGAGCACCTCCGCCTTCAGCTGCGGCGGGGGTACGAGGGCCACGGCGGCGGCCAGCCGGCCGGCCGTGGCGGAGAATTCCGCGACGTCCCCGGAGCACGGCGCACAGCGGGCCAGGTGCCGGGAGAAGGCCTCCTGTTCACCCGGGCCGAGCGCGTCCAGTACGTAGGCCGCGGTGAGGGTGTGCAGTTCTTCGTCGTGCTTCACGTGGTCACCCCCATGCAGTCGCGCAGGCGGATCAGTCCGTCGCGCATCCGGGTCTTGATCGTGGGAAGAGGAGTCTGGAGGGTCTCGGCGACCTCACGGTAGGTCAGCCCCTGGTAATAGGCGAGGGTGACGGCCTGCCGCTGGAGCTCGGTCAGCCGGCGCAGGCAGCGTTTGACCTGATCGCGTTCCAGCCGGGTCTCCACCTGTTCGCTCACCTCGTCGAAGGGCCGTTCCTGGCCGCGTACGCCCATGTCGTGCTCGCGGTTGGCCGAGGCCTGGGCCGAGCGGACCCGGTCGACCGCCCGGCGGTGGGCGATCGTGGCCACCCAGGCCATGACGCTTCCCTGGTCGGGGCGGTAGCGGGCGGCCTGGCGCCACACGTCGATCATCACCTCCTGGGCGACCTCCTCCGACTGCGCACGGTCACGCACCACCTTGACCGCGATGCCGAAGACGGTTCCGGCCACGGCGTCGTACAGGGCGGAGAAGGCGTCCTGGTCGCCCTGCGCCGTGCGCGCCATCAATTCCGCGAGCTCGGCCGCGGCCGATCCGGGCCCGGCGGCGGGGCCCGGGCCGCCGCCCGGGCCGGGTCCGGGGAAGCGCAGCCTCTCGGGGTTCACCTGAGCTCCCCCCGTGTGCGGCCGGGCCCGTGCGGGCACGGCGGTGCCGCGAGTGGTTCTCGCCGGTCCATCCATCGCATGAACGATCCTTCGTGGCAGGCCCACCTGTTCCCCGTCCGCCGGGGTCGCGGTGCGCGCCGGGTCCTTGCTGTCTCACCCTGCCTTCGGAGCCGGCCCGCGAACGGATTGGCCGACATACACGCGAAAGGGCATCCATTCGGGGGAACCGTCCCCCCGGGACCAAACCGCGCCGCGGGTCCGGGCCGAAGGAGGGCTGCGGGCCCGGTTCAGGGGCCGCCGCGCGGCGGGTCACGGGGCGAAGAGGCCCCGCGGTCCGGCGCCGCACAGCCAGCAAGGAGATCTGTCGTGTCGCGTGTCCTCAAGAGTGCCGTACTCGCCCTCGCCTCGGGCGCCCTTCTCGTGGGCGGGGCCTCCGCGGCCTCGGCCGACGCCGGTGCCCAGGGCATCGCCGCCCACTCCCCGGGGGTCGGCTCGGGCAACCTGATCCAGATCCCGATCCACATCCCCATCAACGCGTGCGGCAACTCGATCAGCGTGATCGGGCTGCTCAACCCCGCGTTCGGCAACACCTGCGTCAACGCCTGACGCAGGACCCGGGCCACAGTCTCCGGCCCGCCGCCGGCAACGGGGCGGCGGCGGGCCGGTGGTCCCGCGGACCGGCGGGGAGCGGGTCGCCGCTCCTGAGCGCCGCCGGGACCCGCAGGACCCGCGCGGGCGGCGGCCGTCGGCGCCGCCGCCCGCGTGCGGGGCCCCGCGGGGTGAATCCGCGGGGAGCGCCGGTGTACGGAATCGGTCCCGTACGGATCAATCCCCTACGGATCGATGCCGTACGGGCGCCGCACAAAGGTCAACCCACCAACAGATCTTCACGTGATCGGATGACCGACCCATCCGGCAGCGATCCCGCACCGAATGAGAGTCGTGAGCATCGACCGAAGGACGAGCGAGCGCGGCGCCCCCGCCGCGACGAGCGGCCTGCCGCCGGGTCGCGCGGCCCCGGCCCCCGCCATGCCGGACCGCGCGAGCGGCAGGCACGGCGTCTTCGTCACGGCCGACTGACCGAACCGAGCCCGTTTCATCGCCGTCTCACACATTTTTCGCCTTTCCTTCCGCATGCGCCGACTCCCCGACCCCTTCTCTGGAGAACACCATGAGCGCCCTTCGTTTCCGCCGCACCGCCCTCGCCGTCGCCACCGCGGCCGTCCTGCCCTTCGCGCTGGCCGCCTGCTCCGACGCCGACTCGGGCAAGGACTCGGCCGCCGGTGCGGCCGCCGAGGCGAGCGCCGACGCCTCCACGCCCGCCGCGGACGCCTCGGCTCCGATGACGGCGGACGGTCCCTTCGGCGCCGCGTGCGCCGGTGTCCCCAAGGAGGGCGCGGGCAGCTTCGACGGCATGGCCAAGGACCCGGTCGCGACCGCCGCGTCCAACAACCCGGCGCTGTCCACCCTGGTGGCGGCCGTCAAGCAGGCCGGGCTCGTCGACACGCTCAACAACGCCAAGGACATCACGGTGTTCGCGCCGACCAACGACGCCTTCGCCAAGATCCCGAAGGCCGACCTCGACAAGGTCCTCGCCGACAAGGCCACCCTCACCAAGATCCTCACGTACCACGTGGTCGGCGAGAAGCTGACCCCGAAGCAGCTGGAGAACGGCTCCTTCACCACGCTGGAGACCGGAAAGGTGACCACCGCCGGCTCCGGCGAGTCCTACAAGGTCAACGGCACGTCCAACGTGGTCTGCGGCAACGTGCCGACCGCGAACGCCACCGTGTACATCGTGGACACCGTCCTGATGCCGAAGTAGCCGTGGCGCCGAACCGGTGACCCGCGAGGGCGCCGGTCGTTGTAGAAGCGGTCAGCGAAGTGGCCCCAGGAGTCCCGGACCCGTCCTCAGGGTCCGGGACTCCATGCTGTGCCCACCGAAACGTCACTTGGTCCGCACATGGATCGGCACATGGGGCGGCGGATTGGACAAGTGGCCGATGTTACTAACACCATGGCCCCCGCAAGTTCGCGGCTGCGCAGGGGGCAACCCGCTCGTTCCACGTCCCTCCGCACGTGCCGCTCGTCCCCGCCACACCCCTGGAGAGACTTCGCCATGAGCTTCGGCGACCCGAACAACCCCTACGGCCAGCAGCAGCCCCCGCAGGGTCAGCCCGGCTACCCGCAGCAGGCCCCGCAGGGTGTCCCCCCGCAGTACGGCTACCCGCAGCAGCCCATGGGCGTCCCCCAGCAGCAGCCGTACGGCGCGTACCCGCCGCCCGGCATGCCGCCCATGCCGGGCACCGGAATGCCGCCGCTGGCACACTGGGGTCTGCGCCTCGGCGCGACCCTCCTCGACGGTCTGATCATCGCGGGCCCGATGTACGCCCTCATGTTCATCGGCATCGCGCTGAGCGACGACTCGAGCAACTCCGCCGCCGGCATCCTCCTCATGTTCGGCAACCTCTACGCCCTCGGCATGTTCATCTTCCTGCTCTACAAGGAAGGCTCGACGGGCCAGACGATCGGCAAGAAGGTCGTCGGGATCAGCGTGCGCCGCGAGGCCGACGGCAACGTCCTCGGCTTCGGCATGGCCCTCGTCCGCAAGATCGCGCACTTCCTCGACAGCATCTCCTGCTACATCGGCTACCTGTGGCCGCTGTGGGACGAGAAGAAGCAGACCTTCGCCGACAAGGTGTGCAGCACCGTCGTCATCGTGGTGCCCAAGGGCTGACACGGCCTGAACCGGCCTGACGTCGTCGGGGCCCGTCCGGATTCCGGGCGGGCCCCGACCCGTTCGCTACGGCTTGGGGAGCGTGCAGCCGGGGCGGCTGAGGTCGATCGCGTTACCGGGACCCACGCAGGGGACGATGATGTAGGTCTGCTGCGCGTAGTTGATGCCCTGCCGGACGGTCACGGCGCCGCTCTCGGACACCTCGCACGGGTTGTTCACCGTGCACGACGCCCCGTCCTCGTTCCCCGTGTTGTTCACGGCGACCACTTTGCCCGTCGTCGTGTCGATCACCGGGGAGCCCGAGGTGCCGCCGATGGTGTTGCAGGACGAGGTGTAGCGCAGGGAGTCCTTCCAGGTCCACTCCCCCTCCTTGAGGCGGTAGGCGAACCCGTCGACGTTGCAGCTGTACGTGCGCTTCCAGTACCCGGAGACCACCTTGATCGAGGTGCCCTGTACCGGGTGGACGTCGTTCAGGGTGAGCGCGTTGATGCCGTACTGGCTGCTGATCTGCGCGTAGGTCTTGGTCAGTTGATAGATCGATATGTCGGTGTCGGTCATCGTGGCGTACGAGATCTTGCTCGCGCGCAGCGTCGCGACCTTGGAGCCGGAGGCGTTGAGCAGCGAGAAGGAGCGGCTGGAGGCCTTGTCCTTGACGACCTGTCCCGCCGCCGGCATGCCGGACTCCAGACAGTGGCCGTTGGACAGGACGAGTGCGGGGTCGGACGGCAGCGAGTTCGGCACGCGGACGACGGAGCCGGAGCAGTTGCTGAGCGCGACCGTACCGGCGAAGTTGACCGCGACGGCCTGGGCTGCCGTGTCCCGGGGTGCCTGGGCCACGGCCGGCGAGGCCGCCGCTCCGGTGAGGAGCAGGGCGAACGCGGCGCCGGCGAGAGGCTTGTTCATGTGGGGGTTCCCCTCTGGATGACAATGCGACCGAAGATCCTTCGGTTGTCATGCGCATTGTTAAGAGGTGGACCTCAACCCACAAGAGGGCCTTGGCAGTTCAGGCCTCTCGGGCTTTTCAGGGGAACGACCGTAATCGGACTTGCGGCGCGGGCGCCCCGACCGGTATGCGGACGGCGGGCCGGGGGCCTCCCCCGCACCCGCCGCCCGGGAACCCCGGCGCCTACACCGACATCGGGGTGTCGCGCAGGGTGACGTTGGCGTGGCTCTCCTGGAAGCTCTGGTCGGAGACCAGGGTCAGCCGGGCCGTGGAGCGGAACTCCTCGAGGGTGGTGGAGCCGCAGGACACCATCGTGGTCTTGAGCTTGGCGATGGTCACGGCGAGCCCCTCGTCGAGGTCGCCGGCGTACGGGACGTAGCCGTCGACGCCTTCCTCGAAGATCAGGCCCTGGCCTCCCTGCCCGTAGCGCTGCCAGTTGCGTGCACGGTTCGAGCCCTCGCCCCAGTACTCCTTCACGAAACCGTCCCGGGTGGGGAGCTTCGCGCCGGCCGCCTGGTCGAAGCGGGCGAAGTAGCGCCCCATCATGACGAAGTCGGCGCCCATCGCCAGGGCCAGGGCCGTGTGGTAGTCGTGCACCAGCCCGCCGTCGGAGCAGATCGGCACGTACTCGCCGGTGCGCTCGCCGAAGGCGTCCCTGGCGGCGGCGACGTCCAGGACCGCGCTGGCCTGGCCGCGGCCGATGCCCTTCTGATCGCGGGTGATGCAGATGGAGCCGCCGCCCACGCCCACCTTGACGAAGTCCGCACCGGCCTCGGCGAGGAAGGTGAACGCCTCGCCGTCGACCACGTTGCCACCGCCGGTGGGGATCTCCGGGTAGTGCTTCTTGACCCAGGTCAGGGCCTGCGCCTGCCAGTCGCTGTAGCCGTCGGAGGAGTCGAAGCACAGGGCGTCGGCGCCCGCCTCCAACAGGGCGGGAACGCGCTCCCGGTAGTCGTGGGTGTTGATGCCCGCGCCCACCCGCAGGCGCTTCGCGGCGTCCACGGCCTGGTTCGGGAAGCGCTTGTTGTCCGCGTAGTCGGACCGGAAGACCAGGTACTGCAGGTGACCCTCGGCGTCGAGCACGGGGAGGCAGTCGAGCCGCTGGTCCCACAGCCGGGCGTTGGCTTCGGAGAGCGTGGTGTCGGCCGCGGCGTGCGGAAGGTCGGCGACGGCGGTCATCCGACCGCTCACCGGTCCGTCGAGGTCGTGGCGCTGCGGGTGGAAGTCACGGGAGGTCACCAGACCGAGCAGGCGGCCGGTGCCGCTGCCGTCGTGGGTGACCGCGGCGGTGCTGTGCCCGGTGCGCCGCATCACGGCGACGAGGTGGCTCAGGCTGTCGTCGGGGCGGACGTTGGTGTCGCTGGTGACGAATCCGGCCTTGAAGTTCTTCACCTGACGGACGGCCGCGGCCTGGTCCTCGATGGACTGGTTGTGGTGCAGGAAGCTCAGGCCGCCGTTGCGCGCGAGTGCGATGGCGAGTTCCGGTGTGCTGACGGCCTGCATGATCGCGGAGGTGAACGGCGAACCCAGTTCGATCGCCGACGGTTCTCCGACGACGTGCCGCACCAGGGGCGTGCGCAGGGTGACCGTCGCGGGCGAGCAGTCGCTCCGGGTCCGGTTGGGCAGGAGCAGAAACTCGTTGAACGTCCTTGATACCTCGGCGATGACCTGTGCCACTCGTTCCTCCTACCCCGTCGGCCGGAACCCGACTGCCCGGCCGTGAAGACCGCCCCGTGTTCCAAGACCCGGGCAGGCAGGTGTCGGCGCGGCAGCCGCGGAGGTGTTCACGCGCTGCGGCAGAGCCCTGACCTGCCCGCGGTTCGCACCGGAGGCGGTCGTGACCTGGCACCCTATCCACTGCCCCGCCACCGCGCGAAATCCCGCCCTCGCCAACGGCCAACGCCGCGCGCCAACCGGTCGGTTGCCCCCTCGCGAAGCCCACCCGCGCCCACACCCGCCCCGACACGCCGGCGGGCCCCGCACCCTGGTGGGTGCGGGGCCCGAGGCCTGCCGTTCGCGCGCGGGGTGGTCCGTACGGTCAAGCCGTGCGGGTGGCGCCGGGGCGCTCCCAGCGGTAGAACTCCTGGGCCATGGCGTCCTTCGGACTGCGCCAGGTCTCCGGGTTGTGCGGGCTGACGTAGGCGGTGAGCCGGTCGCTGAGGTCCCGGAACTCCGGGTGGCCGGTGACTTCGGCGATGGCCGGACCGGGGGGCCGGTCCGACTCGATGAAGTGCATGTACACGTCGCCGAACTGGAAGAGGCTGCGGCGGGTGACCCCGACGAGGTGCGGCAGCTCGCCCGCGTCCGAGGCCGCGAAGAGCTCGGCGATGTCGGGGGCTGACTGCGGCGCCATGCGGGCCACGATGAGAGCGCGGTGCATCCGGTGTGCTGCCTTTCGTCTCAGACGCGGCTGGCCGCGGGCGTGCGGCTCTCGCGTTCGCGCTGTTCGATCTTCTCCCTGATCAGTTCCATCTGGATCTTGGAGTTCCGGTTGATGTTCGCGGTCATCCAGGCGTCGTCGACGGGTGCCTGCGGCTTCATCGCGAAGTCCTGGGTCCACACCATCCGGGTGCCGCCGGGGACCTCGAAGTACTGCCAGTGGATGTCCATGTGGTCGAACGGCCCGGTCTCGACCCGGCGGGCGCGGACGGTGCGGCTGACGGGGTCGGGGGTGCGTTCGGAGACCCAGCTCCACACGGTGCCGTTCTCGTCGGGGTGCATCGTCAGGCGGAAGCGGGTGGTGGGCCCGTCCTCCTCCAGTACCTCCAGCGAGGCGTACTCGCTGAACAGCTGCGGCCAGCTGGGGAGATGGTTGGTCATCTCCCAGACGGTGTCGATGGGCGCCTTGACGACGATTTCGTTCTCGGTGTGTCCTGCCATCTCAAGCTCCGGTCATCAGGCTGGTGTTGACGAGTTCGAGGAACTCCTTGGGGGTCTTGCAGCGGTCCGCGTCGGTGGGCAGGGCCCGGCCGCGCTGGTTCTCCAGCAGCCCGACGATGCCGAGCAGGCCCAGCGAGTCGAGGCCGTAGTCGTCGAACAGGGAGTCCGGGCGGTTCTTCATGTCGGCCGGGTCCACGGTGATGCCGGCCCCGGACTTCATCAGGGCGGCCAGCTCCTCGACGGTCAGTCGTTCGGACATGAGCGGCTCCTTCTGTCTCTAGGAGGGGATCTTGATGACGAGCGCGGCGTTGGAGCCCATCAGGCCCCTGCTCAGCACGAGCGCGGTGCGCAGCTGTGCCGGGCGGGCGCTGCCGGTCACCACATCGAGGTCGTGGCACACGTCGAACACGTTCGGCGTGGGCGGGACGATGCCGTGCTCCATGGCGAGCACCGCGGCTGCGGTGTCGAGGGCGGGTGCCGCGCAATAGGCGCGGCCCGTCCCGGTCTTGGGCGCCGTGACCGGTACCTTCCGCCCGTGGGCGCCGAGGGCGGAGAGGATCGCGGCGGCCTCGGCCCGGTCGGCTTCCGGGGTGCCGAGCGCGTCGGCGAAGACCACGTCGACCTCCTCGGGGGCGCAGCCGGCCTCCCGCAGGGCGCCCTTGATCGCGTGGGCCAGGCCCTCGGCGGACGCGTCGGCCCGTTCGGGGTGGTGCGGGCCGGTGAAGGTCGCCGCGTGCCCGGCCAGCAGGGCCCGGACGGACGCGCCGCGGCGCAGGGCCGCCCGCTCCTCCTCGACGAGGAACATCGCGCCGCCCTCGGCGGGTACGAAGCCGCAGGCCTTGTCGGTGAAGGGCCGGTAGGCCCGGTCCGGGTCCTCGTGGGTGCTCAGGGACTCGTAGCCGAGCTGGCAGACGATGGAGTACGGGGCCAGGGGCGCCTCGGTCGCTCCGACCAGCATGGCCTTGCTGCCCTGGTGGATGGCCCGGGCGGCGTGCGCGAAGGCGTCGAGCCCGCCCGCCTCGTCCGCGGCGACGACCCCGCAGGGGCCCTTGAGGCCCCTGCGGATGGAGATCTGGCCGGTGCTGGCCGCGTAGAACCAGGCGATCGACTGGTACGGGCCGACGTAGCGCGGGCCCTGGCCCCAGAGGTGCTGCAGCTCGCGCTGGCCGAACTCGCCGCCGCCCGATCCGGCGGCGGTGACCACGCCGACGGAGAAGGGGTCGTCCTCGTAGTCGGCCCGGCCGAGCCGGCCGTCCTCCAGGGCGAGGTCGGCCGCGGCGAGGGCGTGGTGGGTGTAGCGGTCGGTCTGGACGAGATAGCGCTCCTCGACCATCGAGGCCGGGTCGAAGCCCCGTACCTCGCCCGCCACGCGCAGCGGGAGGTGTTCGCAGCCCTCCCGGGTGACCCGGCCCAGGACCGAGGCACCCGACTGGGTGGCCTTCCAGAAGGCCTCGGCGCCGATGCCGTTGGGTGCGACGACTCCGATGCCGGTGATGACCGTACGGACGCTCACGAGACCACCTCCTCCTTGCGCTCGTCGGGGCGGGTCATGACGACCGCGGACTGGAAGCCGCCGAAGCCGCTGCCGACGGAGAGCACGTTGCGCAGGGTGCGCTCCCGGGCGACGCGCGGGACGTAGTCCAGGTCGCATTCGGGGTCGGGGGTCTCGTAGTTGGCCGTGGGAGGGACGACCTGGTGGGTCATCGCCAGGACGCAGGCGGCCAGTTCGATCGCCCCGATGGCGCCGAGGGAGTGCCCCACCATGGACTTGATGGAGGTCATCGGCGTCTTGTAGGCGTGGTCTCCCAGGACCTTCTTGACGGCCGCGGTCTCGTGGCGGTCGTTCTGCTTGGTCCCGGAGCCGTGCGCGTTGACGTAGTCGATCTCGCGGGCGTCGGTACGGGCCTGGGCGAGGGCGGTTTCGATGGCTCGGGCCATCTCCAGGCCCTCGGTGGTCAGCCCCGTCATGTGGTGGGCATTGCCGAAGGTGGCGTAGCCGCCGATCTCGCAGTACACGGTCGCGCCGCGCGCCCGCGCGTGTTCCAGCTCCTCCAGGACGAGGACGGCTCCGCCTTCGCCCAGGACGAAGCCGTCGCGGTCGGCGTCGAAGGGCCGGGAGGCGTGGGCGGGGTCGTCGTTGTTGGGGGAGGTGGCCTTGATGGCGTCGAAGCAGGCCACGGTGATCGGCGAGACGGGCGAGTCGGAGGCGCCGGCGATGCAGACGTCCATCTTGCCCTCGGCGATGGAGTGGAAGGCGTAGCCGATGGCGTCGAGTCCGGAGGTGCAGCCGGTGGAAACCGTCTGGACCGGTCCGCGGGCCCCCGTCTTCTCCGCGACGGCGGAGGCCAGGGTGGCCGGGGTGAAAGCGCGGTGCAGGTGGGCCCCGGCGAGCCGGTGGTCCACGTCCCACCAGTCGCCCGACTGGCTGACGGCCACGTAGTCGTTCTCCAGGCGGGTGGTGCCGCCCACGGCGGTGCCGAGGGAGACTCCGGTGCGCCAGGCCTGGTCCGTGGTGAGGTCGAGTCCGGCGTCGCGCACGGCTTCGGCGGCGGCGACCAGCGCGAACTGGATGTACCGGTCCGCGCGGGCCGCCTCCTCGGCGCCCAGGCCGTGTGCGGCGGGATCGAAGTCGACCTCCGCGGCTATCCGGGAGCGGAAGCCGGTCGGGTCGAAGAGGGTGATGCCGCGGGTCGCCGTACGGCCGTTGGAGAGCAGCTCCCAGAAGGCGGAGGCGCCGATCCCACCGGGGGCGACGACGCCGACCCCGGTGACGGCCACGCGTCGGCGGGTCACGAGACCGCTCCCGCGCGGTCCGGGGGCCGCTCCCAGGCGGAGCCCTCCGGGTGGACGGCCTCCTCCGTGTCCACGTGCCCGAGCTTCGGGTCGGGGGCGAGCGGTCCGAGGTGGAAGACCATGCGGGCCTCGGTGCCGCCCACGTTGCGGAACCGGTGGCGCACGTTCATCGGGACGAGGAGTCCCTGGTCGGTGAGGAGCGGGTGGGCCTCGCCGTCGAGATCGACCTCCAGCTCGCCGGCGACCACGTACACGAACTCCTCGGAGTACGGGTGGTAGTGCTCGGCGATGTGCTCGCCCGGCGCCATGACGGCCAGGCCCATGAAGCCGCTGGTGCAGCCCACCGAGGTGGGTGTGAGGACGGCCCTCAGGTCGCCGCCGCGCCGCGTGTTGGGCTGCGTCTCGCTGAGGTCCACGATGTGCGGTGGGCGTTGTCTGGTCATGGCGGGGGTTCCTCCTGGCAGTGGGGAGCCTGGACGGGGCTGGTGGGTGAGGGGTCCCGGGATGTGGGGTCCGGGGGGCAGGGGCCGGCGGCCGGGGCCGGGGGGCCGGCCGGGGGATGCCGCCGCGCGTCAGCTTTCGGCGGGGGCCCGGCGGTCGGTGATCAGGCTCATGGTGTGGCGGACCGCCGACGCGGCGGCCCCGTCGGACCCGCTGACGGGTCCGGCCATCAGGCGGGCGAGGACGGCGGCCTTGCGCGGCCCCTTGACGCCGAAGGCGGTCTCCAGCCCGGCGTCGTGCGGGCTGCGCACGTCGATGAGGCGTACGACGATGTCGTCGCGCTGGAAGATGCTGCTGCTCACGGTCGGGGCGTCGGGCCGGTGGGCCGCTTCCTCGTCCTGCCGGGCGAGGAACCGGGCCAGTGCCGGTCCACAGCCGGGCTTGGCCGGGTAGAACAGCGCGTGGCGCCGTACGTCGGAGCGGTCCGCGGCGCCGGCCTCGCGGGCGGCGACGTGGTGGACGGCCGGGAGCGCGGCCTTCATGAAGAACATCCGGGCGGACTCGGGGTTGCCGAGGTCGCGGTCCTGTTCGAGGTGGGGGTTGATGGCCTCCTCGACGGCCCGTACCTCGGGCTGCTCGGAGACGTGCCGCAGCGCGGACATCAGGTCGCCGCGGACCTCCACCGTACGCACGACCCGGTTGCCGTGCATGAACAGGGTGGTGCGGCAGAGCCGGGTGTGACCGTCCACGTCGGCCGCCGGGGAGGCGTAGCTGGAGAGGAGGGCCGCGACCTCCTTCTCGCTGCCGGGCTTGACCGTGAAGGTCAGGGCGTGGCGGACGATGTCGGCGCCTAGCCGTGGCGCTTCCTGCAGCCGGGCGCCCCTGGGCCGCTGAGCGTCCTGGTAGCCGCGGCCGGTCTCGCGCAGGACGGTGTACTTCAGCGGGCGCATGGCGCGGGCGCAGGCGCCGAGCGGGCGGACCTGCTCGGCGTGGTGCTCGCTGTTGACCCAGGCGAGGTACTGGGGCGCGCTCTCCCACTCGCTGGTGATGAGCCACTGCGAGGGGTTCTCGAAGGACTGGCAGAGCTGGTCGCTGATGTGGCCCGGTTCGGACGCGATGTCGTGGCGCAGTTGCTCGTACGCCTCGAAGAACCGCTGCTGGGCTCCTTCGTGGAGGTCCATCAGCAGGACGACCCGGAGCATGGATCCGTCGAAGGCGGACTGTGACACCCGTTCGGACAGGGTGGTCGTCATCTGCTCACTCCTTCGTGAGGGCCCTGGGGGAGGGCGGGGATGGTCATCGCGTACGGACCCTCGTCCGTCATCGGCGGTGGCCGCCCCGGACCGGCGGCCGTCACGGGGACGGCAGGCCGGCGTGTCTTCGGGGGAACCGCTGTCGCTCATCGTCATCCGGGTGCGGACGTAGCGCTACATCTCCGGATCAAGCGGGTGACAACCGGCGTATCTCCTGGGCTTGGCCGGCGATCGGGGGCATAAAAGAGTGCACTTCCCCCACACAGACTCAGGAGCTCGCAGCTGATGGAAGACACGGCAGATGTTCGCGTACCGGTTCTCGTCGTGGGCGGCTCCCTCGTGGGTCTGTCCACCTCGCTGTTCCTGAGCCGTCACGGCATCAGGCACCTGGTAGTGGAGAAGCACGCCGGTACCTCCGACCACCCGCGCGGGCGCGGTATCAACGCCCGGACCATGGAGCTGTTCCGGGTGGCCGGGGCGGAGGGTGCCATCCGGCAGGCGGCGTCCGCCCTGGAGAACAACATGGGCATCCTGCAAACCGAGTCCCTGCTCGGCGGCGAGCACAAATGGCTGGTCAAGGCCATCGACCCGGCCGGGGCGCTCAGCAAGTTCAGCCCGACCGGCTGGTGCGTGTGCAGCCAGAACAACATCGAGCCGATCCTCGCCGCGCAGAGCCGCGCGCAGGGCGCCGACGTGCGGTTCTCGACGGAGCTGATGAGCTTCGATCAGGACGAGACCGGGGTGAACGCGCTGGTCAAGGACCGGGAGACCGGGGAGCACATCACCGTGCGCGCCGACTTCCTGATCGCGGCGGACGGCCCGCGCAGCCCCGTGCGCGAGCAGTTGCGCATCACCCAGACGGGCAGCGGCGAGCTGTTCCACAACGTCAGCGTCACCTTCCGCTCGCGCCGGCTCGTCGAGGTGCTGGGCGACCTGCGGTTCATCGTCTGCTACCTGATGAAGCCGGGTGCGGACGGGGCGCTGCTGCCGGTGGACAACGACACCCAGTGGGTCTTCCACCTGCCGTGGCACCCGGACCAGGGGGAAACCCTGGAGGACTTCACCGAGGAGCGGTGCCGGGAGCAGATCCGGGCCGCGATCGGCGTGCCGGACCTGGACGTGGAGATCGGCGGCAAGGCGCCCTGGCACGCGGCGGAACGGATCGCCGAGCAGTACTCCTCCGGGCGGGTGTTCCTGGCCGGCGACGCGGCCCACGAGATGTCCCCCACCGGCGCCTTCGGCTCCAACACCGGCATCCAGGACGCGCACAACCTGGCCTGGAAGATCGCGGCGGTCCTGAACGGATCGGCGGACACGGGACTGCTGGAGACCTACGGGGAGGAGCGGCACCCGGTGGCCGTGGCGACCGCCCAGCGCGCCTCGGCCCGTTCGGCGGAGCACAGCCACCCCGGGTACGCTCCCCCGCCCACGATGGGCGGCGGACCCGGCAGCGGGGTCCTGACGACGGCGATGGCCTACGCGTACCCGAGCGGTGCCTTCGTCGGCGGGGCTCCGGACCGGCCCGTCATCCCGGAGGGGATGCGCATGAAGGGTGACCCCGGCACGCGGGCCCCCCACATGTGGCTGACGCGGCCCGACGGCGAGCGGGTCTCCACGGTGGACCTGTACGAGCGCGCGTTCGTGCTGCTGTGCGGCGCGGGCTCGCCCTGGCGGGCCGCGGCCGAACGGGTGGCCGAGCGGCTGTCGGTCCGGTTGGACGCCTATGCCATCGGGTCCGCGGGCGCTCCCGGCACGGATCTGGTGCAGGAGGAGGGCGCCGACTGGAGCGAGGTGCACGCCATGTCCGCGGAGGGCGCCGTACTGGTGCGGCCCGACGGGTTCGTCGCGTGGCGCTCGCAGGGTCCGGCGGCCGATGCGCAGGCCGCGCTGACCGAGGCGCTGTCCACGGTGCTGCGCCGGGCCTGAGCGGCCCGTACGCCGAGTGGTCCCCCTGCCGCCGGCCCGTAAGCGGGCCGGGGGCAGGGGCGTTCATGGGTGGTGCTGGTCGGCGCCGGTCGGTGCCGACCCGTGCCGGTCCTCGCCGGTCCGCGTCAGCCGCAGGCCCAGCAGCCGGACCAGCAGCCGGAGCCGTGGTGCGCGGGACGCGGGCGGCGGGCGGCGGCCCGGGCGGAGGCCGTGCCCGCGCCGGCTCCGGCGGAGTTGCGGCGGGCGAAGCAGGCGACGACCACCGCGATCGCGGCGAGTTCCTCGGGGGCCGCCACGCCCTTCTCCACACGGATCAGGCTGGATATCGGGGGCACGGGGGCTATCGGGGCTATCGGAGCGTCCTTCAGCATCGGCTCGGCCTCTCGCACAGGCGGATAGCGGGACCCCCCTCGCGGAATCCAAGGACTCCGGACGCTGCCGACGCTAGCGGGGCGCGACACGCCCGGCACGCCGGGCAGTTGCGCGAAAGCCCAGGTCGCGGCCGCGCCGACCGGGTGACACCGGGGGCGCGCGGGCGCTCGGCGATTGGGCCGTCGGAGTGGCGGGCCCCCGGAAATCCCGGTGCGGACCGCTCGGGGGGCGGCCTAGGGTGAGGGGATGAGCACCCGCACCTTCCGCATCACCGTCCGGGGGGCCTTCGACGGCCTCACCGAGGAGCAGCGCGCCACGCTCCTCGCGGACGCGGCCCGGCACGACATACTGACGGCCGAGTTCACTCCCGAGGGGCACCTCACCTACGACGTGGCGGCCCGGCCCTCCTTCACCTTCCGGTTCCTTGCCGAGGGCGAGGCCGAGGAGGACATCCTGGACGCGACCGCCCAGGCCGAGCTCACCGCCGAGAGCTGGCTGACGGAGCACGGGTACGGCTTCAAGCGGATGCGCTCGCAGGCCCAGGACCTCACGCTGGCCCCCTTGAGCAAGCGGCAGCGGCAGGCGGCCGCGCGGGGGGATTCCTGAACGCAGGCATTCCTGAGCACAGGCCCCGCGCGGCCGCCCCCGAGGAGCGCTCAGGGCCGGCTCAGCGGGCCTGGCACTTCTTCCAGGCGAAGTGGTAGACGCTGTTGATGCTGCCGTCGGTGGAGTCCAGCGCCATGTAGCTGGTCGTCGACGGGTCCGAGGTGCCGACCTCGGCGCGCAGCTCGGTGTTGATGTTGAAGTTGCGCTGTTCTCCGCAGGGGGCGAAGACCAGGGCCTCGATGCCCGTGCTGTCGGAGGCCTGCCAGTTGTCGTCGAACTTGCCCTGGAACTTGTGGGTGCGGTAGTCGGTCTGCTTCATGCCCTGGAAGTAGTAGCTGGCCTTCTGGGTGCCGATCGCGCCCTGCTGGAGGCTGCCGAACCCCCGGTAGTCCACCTGGGCGACGGCGTAGGTGTACCCCTGCGGGACGTGGACGACCAGGGAGAGCAGACAGTTCTTGCGGCCGTCGGTCGGGGCGCTGTTGCCGCCGGCCATGGCCAGGTACTCGCTGTAGGTGACGGTGAAGGCCGAGTTGTCCTCGGCCACGGCGACGGTGGCGCTGCCCGGCCGGCATCCCGAGCCGTTGACCGTGCCGACGTCGACGGTCACCCGGTCCTCCGGCGCGGCGGGTGCGCCGGGGCCGCCCGCCGCCCCGGCGGCGGAGGCGGGCAGGAGGGCGAGGAGGCCGCCGGTCGCGAGGACGGTGCCGAGCGCGGTGCGCAGTGTTGTGATCACCCGGCCATGGAAGCGCTCCCTGCCGGGCCGATCGGTGAACGGATGCGCGGCCTCACTCGGATGGCCGGGGCCTTTCACCGGAGAAACGTTCGGGCAGCGCTCCGGGGAGGGCCGAACGGCGCATCGGCGGGATGGCGAGCACGTCGTGCCACCCGGTTCCTCCCGGTATTTCCTATGATGAGCGCCCTACGGAACCGCCCGCGCCGAGGAGCCCCATGCGCCGCCTGTACCGGTCCGCCCTGCTCTCCGCGACCGCGGTCGTCTCCGCCCTGGTCCTCGCCACCGCACCGCCCGCCGCGGGGGCGCCGGGCCATGGCACGGACGGGACGGACGGCGGCACGCACGGCGGCACACACGGCGGGACCGACGCGGCCGAGGCCGCCGTGATCGGCGCCGGGCACGCGCGCGCCCACTCCGAGCTCCGCCGGGCGGCCAAGGGGGCCGTGGAGTACCCCCAGTCCCGGCGCAGCGCGAGCCTGGCCTCGCTCGCCGCCTCGCAGCGCGAGGCCAACTCCGCTTTCGAGGCGGCGGTTTCGGGCCGGTTCGCCGAGTACTTCCCCTCCCCCGACTTCGGCGTGCACCTCGCCCTGCTGCCCACCGGCAAGGTGCTCCTCTTCTCCTTCTCGCGGGTGGAGACCGACCCCACCAAGGAGACCGGTCCCACGGACCGGATCGGACCGGCGAACGCGGGCCGCGCCTACCTGTGGGATCCGGCGAAGGGCACCGGGGCACGCTCGTTCAAGAAGGTCACCCCGCCCGTCGTGCTGATGCCCGACGGTACGCACGCCCCGCGCCCGGCGCCGTTCTTCTGCGCCGGGCACTCCTTCCTGCCCAACGGGATGCTGGGCGTGTTCGGCGGCAACACGGGCGGCAAGGGCGGCAGCGGAGCGAAGCTGTCCTTCGTCTTCGACCCGTGGACCGAGGGCTGGTACCGCAACCGCGACATGGCGGTGGGCCGCTGGTACCCGTCGGTGGTGACCGGCGCGGACGGCCGCCAGATCGTCATGTCGGGCCAGTCGGAGCGCGGCACGGGGACGCCCACCCCGGTGGTGGAGCGGTTCCCCGCGCCGGGGCAGCCGGTGCCCTGGCGCCCGTACGACATCCCGCTGGACGTACCCGTGGAGCGGATGCGCTTCGACGCGCCGTTCCGCAACGACTACCCGCACCTGTTCTCGCTGCGCGACGGGATGATCTACGGCCTGGGGCGCGACGCCGACCAGCAGTGGCTCTTCGACCCGCGCGCGCAGACCCGTACGGACCTGCCCAGGCGGCCCGCCGACTTCCGGGGGTACGGCTCCGCCGTGCCGCTGCCGGCGGGGTTCCGCGGGCCCGACTCGGTCCTCGTCCTGGGCGGGGATCCGCTGGACCCGAACACCTACCGGCTGTCGGGCGGCGCCTGGACCACGGAGGAACCGCGCGCCTTCGGCCGGACCCAGGACGACACGCTGATCCTGCCGGACGGGACGCTGCTGACGGTCAACGGGGCGAAGGACACCCGGGATTACGGGTTCGGGCCGTTCAACCCGAAGGCCGACCTGAAGTTCCGCCGGACCGAACTGCGGGGCGCCGACGGCCGGTGGAGGCTGGGGCCGGCCCAGCGGCTGCCGCGGGGCTACCACTCCAACGCCCTGGTGCTGCCGGACGGCCGGGTCATGGTCACCGGGGACGAGCTCCAGCAGATCGCCAACGACCCTGACATCAAGGACGGGATGGACGGCTCGATCGAGATCTACGAGCCCGCCTACCTGCACCGGGGCGCCCGGCCCGCGCTGGACCGGGTCCCGGGGGGCGAGATCGCCCACGGCGCGGAGTTCTCGGTGGAGAGCCCGACGGCCGCCGGCGTACGGCGGGCCGTGCTGCTGGCGCCGACCACCGTCACCCATGCGGTGAACACCAGTCAGCGCCATCTGGAGCTGCGGATGACGGGCGTCCGCGGACACACCATCGGGCTGCGGGCGCCGGCCACTTCGGCCGACGCCCCGCCCGGGTACTACCTGCTGTTCCTCCTCGAC
Organism: Streptomyces sp. NBC_01298; assembly: GCF_035978755.1. Classification (NCBI taxonomy): domain Bacteria; kingdom Bacillati; phylum Actinomycetota; class Actinomycetes; order Kitasatosporales; family Streptomycetaceae; genus Streptomyces; species Streptomyces sp. NBC_01298. The sequence goes on along the minus strand of NZ_CP108414.1, from coordinate 8,592,863 downwards.
GCGAAGGGTGTCCCCGGTCCGGCGAGGTGGGTCAAGCTCGGGAAGCGGTGAACCCGCCCGCGGCTAGTTGCCGCTGATCAGGAACTGCGATCCGGGTTCGATCAGGACGTTGCCCTGGGCGGATCCGGTGATGGTGACGTTGGACAGGACGGCGTTGCCGCGCGCCCCGCCCATGGCCAGGATTCCGGACCCGTTGTTGGACTTGCTGATGGTCACGTTCGTGATCTTGACGTCGGGCATGACCCCGCCGCCGGTCTTGAACTGGATCCCGTCGTAGGTGGAGTCGTGGATGTCGGTGTCGCGGATGACGACACCCGGGATGGGCAGGTTCGACGGGAACAGGGTGATCGCGCCGAACTCCTGGTCCTCGTTCCAGAACGCGCCGCCGGTGCGGAAGAGGCCGTTGCCCGCGATCAGGGTCTGCCCGGAGAAGGGCAGCGGGTCGTGGTCGGTGGCCAGCATGATGCCGGGGTAGTTCATGGTGTCGTAGATCAGGTTGTTCTCGATGGTGTTGCCGTAACCGCCGTAGATGGCGATGCCGTTGGCGCGCCAGGGCAGCTGGATCGTGTTGTTGCGGAAGTGGTTGTCGTGGCCGATGTCGACGGACTGGTCCTTCACGTACTTGCTGGACCACACCGCGAGGGCGTCGTCACCGGTCGTGCGGAAGGAGGAGTTGAAGACGGTGGAGTTGCGGGTGCCGTTGGCGAAGTTGATGCCGTCGGCGTAGGTGTCGCGGATCCGCACCCCGTTGAACTCGATGCCGTCGCCGGGACCCCACAGGGCCGGGATGTTGTCGTAGTCGCGGCCGACCCAGACACCGACGTTGGCGTGCTCGATCCACACGTTGGTGATCTTCGTGTTCTTGCCGAAGCGCCCGTTCAGGCCCACGCCGCCCTCGGCGTTGCCGTCCCCGCCGCGGATCCGGCCCGATCCGAAGATGGCGATGTCGGAGATCTGTGTGTTGTCGTCGATCTCGAAGCCGAAGTTGCCCTCGTGCGGGTGGTTGATGCCGCCCGCGTTCTGCGGCTCGGTCAGGGTGTAGAGCTGGGAGTGCCACATGCCCGCGCCGCGGATGGAGACGTTGCTGATGCCCACCTGGTTGAACTGGCCCCGGTTCAGCGGGTCGTCGGTGAGGATCTTCTGCTCCTGGCGCCACTGGCCCTGCGGGATCCAGACGCAGGCGATCTGCCCGTTCTGGTCCGCCGTCACGGCCTTCTGGATGGCGAGCGTGTCGTCGGTGCCGTCGTTCGGGATCGCGCCGTAGTCGGTGATCGAGGTGCACTCGGCGGGCTTGGACGCCGCCGGGGCCACCTGCTCCAGGTCGATCAGGTCGATGACGTAGTACGAGGCCGTGTCGCCCGCGTCGCGCTGGAGGCGGAAGGTGGTGCCGGGCGGGTAGCTCTGCGCGAGCAGGGCGTGGGACTCGTCGAAGAGCCTGCGGGCGTCGCCGCCGGGGGTGTTGGTCAGACCCTCGGGGCTGTCGGTGCTGCCGTAGAGCCAGCTGTGCTTCGAGGAGAGGTTCAGCTTCTGGGCGAAGCTGCCGTTGACGTACAGGCTGATCGTGGCGTCGGCGCCGCCGCCGTTCGCGGCGTCCGGGATCGAGTTGCGCACGACGATGGAGTTGGCCTGGTTGGTGGAGGTGAACTGCACGTACTGGCCGGCCGAGGAGAGGCGCACGGACTCGCGGCCCGAGGACTCGGTGGCGAAGTTGGTGTGCCCGAAGGTGCGCTTGGCGTCGCTCTGCAGCAGCGTGCCGGTGTAACTGCCGGCCTCCGCCTCGTACTCGGTGTACGGGAGCGCCGCCCCGCGGCCGACGACCACGGCGCGGGAGGTGCCGTTGTTGGTCTCGTTGGTCTCCGCGACCAGGCCGGTCGCGTCGGCGGTGGCAGTGAGGGTGGCCCCGCCGCTGACCGCCGTCCAGGTGCCGTTGATCGGCACGTTGACGGTTTCACCGGCGGCGATCGCCGGGGTGGGGCCGTTCAGGGTGGTGGAGCCGGCGACCAGCCGGGTGATGCTGCCCGCGCTCACCGCGGCGGTGCCGCGGTTGCGGACGGCCACGGTGAAGGAGACCGGGGCGCCCACGGCCGGGTTGGCCGGGTTGGTGGTGATGGAGAGCGCTTCCAGGTCGGGGCCCGGAGCCTGGCCGACGACGAGCTTCGCGGTGGCCGTGCGGCTGTTGTTGGTGTCGTTCTGCTCGGGGACGGTCCCGGCCGGGTCGACGACGGCGGAGACGGTGTAGCTGCCCATCGGGCGCTTGCCGACGGCGACCGGGACCGTGGCCGAGGCTCCGGCCGCGAGGGCGCCGACCGGGGCGCTGCCCGCGACCGCTCCTTCGAGGCTGACGCTGACGGTGGTGGCCGGGGAGGCGACCGTACCGGCGTTGCGGACGGTCGCGTTGACCGTGACGGCGTCGCTCTCGGAGGGGGCCGCAGGGGACCAGGCGAGGTCCGTGACGGTCAGGTCGGGATTCGGGGCGGCGGCCCCGATGACCTGGAACTCGGCGGCTTGGCCGCCGCCGGCCCCGGTGTTGCCGGAGAACTTCAGCTGGACGTCGGCGAGCCGGCCGGTGACGGGCACGGTCACGGTGTTCTGGTTGCCGGCCGGGCTGAAGGCGTAGTCGGCGCGGGCCTTGAGGGTGGTGAACGCGCTCGCCGACTGCTCCCGGCCGAGGACCTCGAAGCTCTGGGTGCGGTTGCCCCAGGCGGCGTCGGGGTTGAGCTTGAGGACCACCCCGGTGACGTCGGCGTTGGAGCCGAGCTTCACGGTCAGCGTGGACTGCTGGCCGCCGGCCTCCCAGTAGCTGGCGACGCTGTCGTCGTTGGCGTTGGCCGCGACGAACGACTGGGTGGTCGAGGAGGCCTCGATGGGCTTGCCCTTGGCGAGGTTCACACCGACGGGGGGCGTACCCGGGTCCCCCGGATCACCGGGGTCACCGCTGCCGTCGGCGGAGTACACCTCCAGCTCGGATATCTGCGCGGCCTGCCAGCCCGTGTTGGCGGTGACGCTGACCCGCACGTAGCGGACCGTCGCCGCGGTGAACCCGATGGTCACCGTGTTGGACTGGGCGGGGTTGAACACCCGCCCCGCCGAAGCGGACAGGGTGGTGAAGGCGTTCCCGTCCGTGCTGCCCTGCACGGTCAGCGTCTCGGTGCGCGTCTCCCAGCCGGCGGGCAGCTTCAGCGCCACCTGGTCAACGGCGACGCTGCTGCCCAGGTCCACCTGCACCCAGGTCGGGAAGGTGCTGCCGGGCCCCTCCCAGTACGAGCCCTGGTTGCCGTCGGTGACTCCGGCGGCTCCGTACCCGCCGAGGGATCCGCTCGCGCTGGCCGACTTGCCCAGCGCGAGGTTGGGTCCGCCGGCGGCGGCCGCGAAGGTGACGGGCAGGAGTCCGACCGACACCAGTCCCGCGACCACCGAGCCGGCCACCATCAGCCGGCCGCTTTGCTTCCATCTCATGCTGTCCTCTGTTCCATGAGGGGACCCCGGCCCGACGCAGCCGCGCCTGCCGCAAACTTGCGTAGCATTATTAATTTTTTGAGTGATCTGATCGCAGTTATGCGGCCATGGCGCCACAGGTTTCTAGCAGATGACGACTTTGTCAACGCTTTGCGCACAGAGGGGAGTTCGGAGGCGGCCCTGGAGGCCGGGTCGGATCACACCCCGGGCCAGCCCCGTTCCAGGTGGTCGAAGGCGAGGTCCAGGGCCCGGCGCGGATCCGGCCGCATGCCCGCCAGGTCGGGAATCTCCAGGACGTACCGGGCCAGGATCCGCAGCGAATCGTCCCCGGCCGGGCGTCCGCACTCCTCGGCGATCACCTCGGCCAGGGCCTCCTCACACCCCGTCCACATCCGGCGGGCGTAGGCGCGCAGTGCGGGCGTGGCGACAACGAGCCGCGTCTTCTGGAGGAACTCGGGCGCCGGGTCCGGGTCGAAGGGGCCGCGGCCGGCGAAGAACGCGCGCAGGGCCGCCAGGACCGTCACCCCGTCGGCCCGGCCGCGCACCGCGAGGGCCAGGGACTCCTCCCGCTCGGCGCCGTCCTCCAGGATCAGCGCCTCCTTCCCGCCGGGGAAATGTGCGAACAAGGTCGTCAGTGCCGTGTCGGCCGCCTCGGCGACCTCGGCCACCTTGACCTGGTCGAAGCCCTTCTCAAGGAAGAGCCGCAGGGCGGCGTCGGCGAGGGCCTGCCGGGTTGCGGCCTTTTTGCGTTCGCGTCGCCCGGGTCCGTCCGGTTCTGCCTCTGCCTTGTCGATGCGTGTCATGGACCCAGCATAGAGCCGACCCCTAGCCACTGTGAAAGTGTAGCGATTGCACTTTCGGAGTCATTGTGTTCTTCTGAAAGGGAAGCCGCCGCGCCTCACCCCCTCCCCTCGCCCCCTCTCCTCCCGATCCAGGAGCCGCCATGTCCTCCGTAGCCGAAGTCCGGCCCCCCACAAAGGCGGCCTCCCTCTCCACCACGGCCTTCTGGCTGATCCTCGGGCTGGTCCTGCTCGCCGACGCCCTCGACATGATCGACTCCACGGTCACCAACATCGCCGCGCCGACGATCGTCCGGGAGATAGGCGGCGGCGAGAGCCTCGTCAAATGGCTCGGCTCCTCCTACACCCTGGCCATGGGCGCGCTCCTGGTCGTGGGCGGCCGCCTGGGCGACAAGTTCGGGCAGCGCAGGCTGTTCCTGATCGGCATGGCCGGCTTCACCGCGGCCTCCGCCGTCTGCGGGCTCTCCCCCGACCCCGCCCTCCTCATCGCCGCCCGCGTGCTCCAGGGCGCCTTCGGCGCCCTGCTCATCCCGCAGGGCATGGCGATCATGACACGGTCGTTCTCCCGCGAGCAGCTGGGCAAGGCCTTCAACCTCTTCGGCCCGCTGCTCGGCGCGGCCACCGTCGGCGGCCCGATCCTCGCGGGCTTCCTCATCGACGCCGACCTGGCCGGCCTGTCCTGGCGCCCGGTGTTCCTGATCAACCTGGTCCTCGGCGTCTTCGGCACCTTCGCCGCCGCCCGCCTGCTCCCCCGCGACCCCGGGGAGCGCTCCCTGAGCGTGGACGGCGTGGGCGCGGCGCTGCTCGGCCTCACGATGTTCGCCCTGATGTACGGCCTGATCGAGGGTTCCAGCCACGGCTGGGGCGCGACGGCCCTCGGTTCACTGGCCGCCGGGCTCGTCTTCCTCGTCCTGTACGCGCGCCGTCAGCGCACCGCCGCCGAACCCCTCATCAAGCCCTCCCTCTTCCGCAACAAGGGCTTCACCTCGGGCCTGTTCGTCGGAATGCTGTACTTCGCGGTCACCAGCGGCCTGCTCTACGTGACCTCCCTCTTCATGCAGCAGGCCCTGCACTCCACCCCGGGCGACACCGCCCTCGGCCTGCTGCCCCTGACCCTCGGCATCATCGCCTCGGCCGTCGCCGGCATGGCCGGCCTCACCCGCGAGCTCGGGCGCACGCTCATCCTGGCCGGCATGCTGCTCACCCTCGCCGGCGCCGGCTGGCTCCTCGCGCTGGTCCTCTCCCGCGGTACGGACCTCACCCTGTGGGCGATGGCCCCGGCCGTCTTCGTCACCGGTCTCGGCATGGGCGCCTGCTTCGGCACGATCTTCGACATCACCCTCGGCGACGTGTCCGCCGAGGAGGCCGGCAGCGCGGGCGGCTCCCTCACCGCCGTCCAGCAGATCGCCAACGGCATCGGCTCCGCGGTCGTCACCACCGTCTACTTCCACTCCGGGGCACCGGCCCACGCCATGGCCGTCAGCCTCGTCACCGTCCTGGCCGTCACCGCCGCCTGCCTCCCGGCCCTGCGGCTGCTGCCGCGCGCCGCGCGGGCCGAAGCCGCCGGCCACGGCGGCTGACCCCACACCTCACCACCCTCACCACCCACCGCCCCACCGCCCCACAGCCGAGGAGCACCACCATGACCACCCACCACCCCCTCGCGATCATCGGCGCCGGACTCGGCGGCCTCACCCTGGCCCGCGTCCTGCACCTGCACGGGATCGAGGCGGCCGTCTTCGACCTCGACGCCTCACGGACCGCCCGCGACCAGGGCGGCATGCTCGATCTGCACGTGGAATCCGGCCAGGCCGCCCTGCGCGCGGCCGGACTCCACGAGGCGTTCCGCGCCCTCGTGCTCCCCGGCGGCCAGGCCATGCGGATCCTCGACAGCGGCGCGGCCGTCCACCTCGAACACGCCGACGAGCAGGACGGCGAGGACCGCGGCCGTCCCGAGGTGCACCGTTCCGCGCTGCGCGACCTGCTCCTCGACTCGCTCCCCGCGGGAACGGTCCGCTGGGGCGCCAAGGCCACCGGCGTACGGGCCCTCGGTGACGGCGTGCACGAGGTGACCCTGGCCGACGGGTCCGTCTTCACCACCGGCCTGCTCATCGGCGCGGACGGCGCTTGGTCGAAGGTCCGCCCGCTGGTCTCGGACGCGCTCCCCCGGTACTGCGGCCTGTCCTTCGCCGAGGCCCACCTGTACGACGCGGACGTACGCCATCCCGCGAGCGCGGCCCTGGTCGGCGGCGGGATGATGTTCGCGCTCGACGAGGGCCTGGGGCTGCTCGCCCACCGGGAGCCGGGAGGCACCGTGCACGTCTACGCCGCCCTGCGGACCGACGAGGACTGGGCCGCCGGATCCGCCCCCGCCACGGAAACCGTCCTGGAGCGGTTCGCCGGATGGGACCCGCGGCTGCGCGCGCTCGTCGCCGCCGGCGACGTCCCGCTCGTGAGCCGGCCGATTCACGCCCTGCCCGTCGGCCACCGCTGGGCCCGCACCCCCCGGGTGACCCTGCTCGGTGACGCGGCGCACCTGATGTCCCCCTTCGCCGGGGAGGGCGCCAACCTGGCCATGCTCGACGGCGCCGAACTGGCCGCGGCCCTGATGGCCCGTCCCGGGGACCCGGAGAGCGCTCTCGCGGCGTACGAAGAGGCCCTGTTCCCGCGCTCCGAAGCGGCCGCGGCCGAGTCCGCGGACAACCTCGACCTGTGCTTCGGAGCCGGGGCGCCGAAGACCCTGGTGGAGCGGATGCTCTCCTACACCGCCTGATCCCGGCCGGGCTGCGCCCGAGCCGGAGCCGGCGCCAGGCGGACCACCGCCGCGCGCCCGGAGCTCCGTAGCACGACCTCACGCGCGCCGGCCACCAAGACGGCGTCGTACGGGCCCAGTTCGGCGGAGCCCGCGACCTCGGCCGTCCCCTCCAGGGCGACGACCAGCAGGCTCTCGCCGGGCCGGACGGCGAGCGCGAGGTCGCCCCGTACGACGGCGGTGTCGGCGCTCACCGCGTCCCGGCGGTACATCACGTTGAAGTTCACCACCGGGCCGGCCAGCAGACGGCAGTCGGTCGGCTCGTCCCCGGGGAACCGCTGGGGCGCGTACCGCCGGTCCACGAGGCGTCGTACCCCGCCGATCGCGAGGTCCATGCCGGCGCCCTCCGCGAGGGTGAGCGTGCGGTCCACGCCGGGGAACACGGAGAAGGCGCCGTCGGCGGTGACCTCGGCGAGGCTGACCCGCCAGCCGAAATCGTCCATCCCGGACCCCTCGGGTCCGGCGGCGATCTCGCGGGTCACTCCCCCGCCGTTCTTCCACCGGGCGGCCGGCCGCCCGGCCGCCCGCAGGATCCGGATCACTGGTTCGCTGGTCATGGCACCCTTCCGGGCCCGGGGAGATCCTTCCCGGGCCCGGTCGAGCGTATCGGGGCGCCTCGGGGCTACGACGGTGCGGGGAGGTCCGTCGGCAGCGCGGCGACCACCATGGCCACGGCCTCGGCCGTACCCGTGGCCTCCCACAGCCGGCCGTCGGGCGTCCGCACCTCGTAGCGGCCGTTGCGCAGCGCCCGGACCAGCGGCAGGTCGAAGCCGATCGGCGCAGTGGCCCGGCCTCCGAAGCGGAGCCAGCACAGGCTGGTTCCCGGCGACAACACGCGCAGCCGGGGTTCGGCGAAGGCGGCTTCGACCAACTCCCCGATCCCGGACGCGTCCCGCACCGCGAGCCGCGCGCGCAGCCGCCGCCACCGCTCCTCGACGGTGTCACCGAGACGGTCGGTCTGGTGTCGCGGCTCGGGGGTGGGTGGTGTCTGCGTCGGCATGCGGTCAAGTCTGCCGCAGGAGACGGGAGGCCGGGCCGGCAGGCGGTCAGCCCACCGCGAGGTCGTCGCCGTAGACCGGGCCCTGGCCGTACCAGCCGTGGAGATAGACGGTGGCCGTGCCGGAGGGGCCGGTGGTGAACGGGACCGTGAGCTTGGTCCAGCCGGTGGAGCTGGTCCAGGCGCTGCCGCTCGCGCCGCCGCGGACGCCGAGGTAGGCGTAACTGCCCTGGACCCAGCCGCTCAGCGTGTACTTGGCGTTCGGGGCGAGGGTGACGGTCTGGGTGCATTCACCGGTCTGCCCGGAGGTGGGCGAGGTCTTCAGGGCGTACGAGCCCCCGTGCACCGGGGTGGAGACCACCGAGGCACCGCTCTCGCAGGTCCACGGCCCGAGCGTGCCGCTCTCCAGACCGCCGTTGGCCAGGCCGGACCCGCCGGGGCCGGGGACGGTGACGGTGAAGGTCGCGGAGCGGCTCAGCGCGCCGGCGGCTCCGGTGACGGTGAACGGGTAGGTTCCGGGCCCGGCCGAGGCGGCGGCGGTGACCGTGAGCTGCGCGGAGCCGCCCGCGGTGACCGAGCCGGGGCTGACCGTGGCGCTCACTCCGGCGGGGGCGCCGGTCACGGTGAGGGCGACGGCCTGGGCGCTGCCCGAGGTGACCGCCGTGCTGATGGTGGCGGTGGTGGAGGTGCCGGGGACCAGTACGGCCGAGCCGGGGGCGACGGAGAGGGAGAAGTCGTCGGCGACCGGTCCGCCGCCGGTGAAGGGGGCGAAGGTGTGGGTGAAGTGCCAGGGGTCCTGCGCGATGCCCGAGCAGGTGTCGGAGCCGCCGGTGCCGGGGCAGCCGCCGTTGTCGCGCTGCAGGGCCCAGAAGGAGAGGGTGTTGATGCCCTTGGCCGTGGCCCAGTTGTAGACGGTGGTGGCGTCGGCCGTGGTGAAGGTCTCGGCGGGGCCGAAGTCGTCGATGCCCGGCATCTCGGTGACGCCGATCATGCCCCAGAGCTGGGCGGGGGTCTTGGCGGGGTAGAGCGTGGCGAGCTGGTTGTAGAGCCCCGTCGCCGCGGTCTGGGTGTCGGCGGCCATGTCGTGGGCGGCGTTGTCGTAGTAGTCGAAGGTCATCAGGTTGACGACGTCGACGCGGGCCCCCGCCGTCTTCGCGCTCTTGAGGACATTGAGTCCGCTGCTCGCGAGACCGCTCGTGGTGGTGGGCAGGGTGTACGAGATCTGCAGCGGGCGGCCGGTCGCGGCGGCCCAGTCCTGGAGCTTCTTGATGGCCTGGTTGCGGCGGTCGACGGCCGCCTTGTTCGTCAGGGACTTGTCCTCGATGTCCATGTCGAGGCGGCTGACGTCGTAGGTCGTGACCACCTTCTGGTAGGCGGCGGCGATCGCGTCCACGCTGGTGCAGCTGTCGGCGATCTCGGTGCCGCCGTGGTCGGCCGCGTAGCCGCCGAAGGAGGGGATGACGTCCCCGCCGCGCGAGCGGATGGTGGTGAAGTCGGCGCCGAAGACGGAGGCGTCGACCGGCTGGGCCGTGGAGCCGTTCCAGTACGGGGTGCAGGACCCCTTGGCCTCGGTCTGCACGAAGGCCATGGTCAGGTACGTGGCTCCGGAGGCCTGGGCCAGTTCGGCCGGGCTGTCGGAGGAGTAGGCCTCGAAGTAGGGCGCGAAGACGTGTGCGGGTAACGGGGTGGCGGCGTGGGCGGCGGCGCCGGACCCGACGACGAGGCCGGCGGAGGCCACGGCCGTGGTGAAGGCCGCGAAAAGGGCATGGAGGTGCCTGGGACGTCTCAACTGGGCTCCCGGTGGGGCGAAAGCGAAGGACGGACGCCTCATGATTGGTCTGGACCAACCACCGGTCAAGGGTGCGGTCTCATGAACGGGTAAAGCCGCCCCCGGGTCCTGCCGCGTGTGCGGCGGGCCCCGGGGGCGGCTCGGTGGTGGAACCTCACCGGCGGTGCGGTGCGGTGCGATGCGGCGCGCCGCGGACGGATCAGGCGTCGGCCTTCTCGGCCGACGGCAGGGTCGCCTTCGCGGCGGGCTCGGGGTCGGTCTGCGCCGCCCCGCCTCCCGCGGCCACCGGCGCGGCGGCGTCCGTGGCGGCCGCGCGCGGGCCGTGCGCCCCGCGCAGGCCGATTCCGCTGATCACCGCGACCAGGCCGAAGGCCACGGCGCCGATGGCGAAGGTGAGGGTGAAGCCGGATTCGGCCGGCAGCGGGGGAACTCCCGCCGGGAGGTGTTCGATCGTCTTCGAGGCCAGGATGGTGGTCACGATGGCACTGCCGATCGCGCTGCCCGTGGAGCGGGAGATCGAGTTGATGCCGTTGGCGATGCCGCTCTGGTGGTGCGGCACGCTCGCCATGATCACGGCCGGCATGGCCGCGTAGCCGAAGCTGACCGCCGCGCCGACGACGAGGCCGGCGCCGATCACGGAGGCGGTGTGTCCGTGGTCCAGGGCGAGCCAGCCGAAGCCTGCGGCGCCGAGGGCCGAGGCCACGGCCAGTGCGGCGCGCGGCCCGCGGTGGCGGACCAGCTGCCCGCCGATCGGCGAGGCGAGGAGCGAGACGATCGCGCCGGGCAGCAGGAACTCCACGGAGGCGCGCAGGATGGAGGCGTCGAAGCCGTAGCCGGTCAGGGCCTCGGGCATCTGGACGAGGTAGGAGACGCCCAGGAAGTTCGCGAACATGCCGAAGCCGACGAGGATGCCGGCCAGGTTGGCCATCAGGACCGGACGGTGGACGAACATCTTCATGTCGACGAGGGGCTCGCGGACCTTGAGCTCGGTGAACACCCAGACGGCGGTCATGACGACGGCGCCGGCGAAGCTGCCCAGCGTGCGGCCGGAGGCCCAGCCCCACTCGTGACCCTGCGAGATCGGCAGCAGGAGGAGCAGCAGGGCGATGCCCAGGGTGAGCGCGCCGAGGAAGTCCGTACGTCCGCCGGTCTTGTGCTTGGTCGCCGGGACCAGGAACACGACGGCGAGCAGGGCGATCACGGCGAAGCCGGTGGCCATCCAGAAGGCGTTGCGGTAGTCGGCGTCGGCGCCGGAGGTCAGCAGGCCGGTGGCGACGAGCGCGAGGCCGCTGCCGAACGCGAGGGTGCCGCTGACCAGGGCCATCGCACCGGGGAGCTTCTGCGGGCGGACCTCTTCGCGCAGTACGGAGAGGGCGAGCGGGAAGATCGCGGTGGCGGCGCCCTGCAGGACGCGGCCGAGGAGGAGCAGCGGGAGCGAGGACGCCAGCGCCGCGATGACGGAGCCCGCGACCATGACGCCGAGTACGGCCACCAGCGTCGGCTTCTTGCCGTGCTGGTCGCCGAAGCGGCCGAGCAGCGGGGTGAAGACGGCGGCGGACAGCAGGGTGGCGGTGGTCACCCAGCTGACGTTGGCGGTGGTGGTGCCGAGATCGCTGCGGATCAGCCCGAGGATCGGGACCGGCAGCGTCTGCATCATCGACACGACCATGGCGGCCAGGCTCAGGGCGAAGACGATGACCGTCTCGTTCCGGTGGCCGCCGGCCTGGGTGGTGGCGGAGGGAGTGGTGCTCATGGCAGGGAAGACCTTCTCAGTGCTTCAGATCGCAGATGTTTGACGTCATCAAGTACTTCGACTCCAGTAGACGGTAGACCTCAATAGTTAAGGTGGTCAAGTAAAAGGTTGCCCATGTAAAGCACTTTGAGTACGCTCCGAGCATGAGCGCCACCACCCCCCACGCCATCCCGACCAAGCTGGAGCTGCTGGAGCTGCTCGCGGCGATCGGCACCGCCCAGTGGCGGGACTTCGCGGCGGCCGCCGCACACCACGGCCTCACCTCCACCCAGGCGAAGGTCCTCGCCCAGCTGAACGGCCCGCTGCCGATGCGCGGCCTCGCCACCCTGCTGGTCTGCGACGCCTCGAACGTGACCGGCATCGTGGACCGGCTGGAGGCCCGCGAGCTGGTGCGCCGCGAGCCCGACCCCGCGGACCGGCGCGTCAAGAACGTCGTGGCCACGGACGCGGGCCGCGAGGTGATCCGCCGGGTGCGCGAGGAGATGCAGGCCACGCACGGCGCCCTCGACATCCTGGACGACACCGAGCGCGCGACGCTCCACGCCCTGCTCGAGCGGCTGCGCCCGACCCTGGAGAAGGACGCCTGAGGCCGGTCCGGAGCCGCCTCGCGCGAACGCGTTGGCCAGGGGAAACACCACCTGACAGACTGCAACGGCTTCAGAACAATCCAGGAGGACGCATGTCAGAAGAATCAGACACCCCGCAGAACGAATCGCCGGCCGAGGAGGCCAAGCGCAAGTTCAAGGAGGCCCTGGAGCGGAACGCCGCCAATGCCCAGTCGCAGCAGGCACACCAGAGCCGGGCGAAGATCCAGGGCGCCGGCGGAAACCCCGGGGGCAAGAACAAGAAGGTCCGTCGCAAGACCGGCTGACCGCCGCGGCGTCGCGTTGCCGCGCCGCCGCCCCGCCGTACCCGACGGGGTCCGGGACCCGCACACGGTCCGGATCCGGTCGGGGCGGCACCTCCACAAACATCCCCACAGGCACCCCACCGGCGCACAGGGCGCGAACCCGGGGCGCACGCGCACGGCCGCACCCGGGGCAGGGGATCCGCCCGCCGGTCGCTCCCGTCGGCGTTGGGTCAATCAGCCGACGCCGGACCGCACCTGTGGGGTGCAAGGTTGAGCCACTCGGGTGATGGGTGATAACCCCCGGTGTCCACGGCAGTTGAGCAGCTCGTCCCGCCGAGGGCAGCTATCTCATGCGACAGTGCGACAGAAGAAGGATCTCCCACATGCTCAAGAAGTTCATGGCCACCGCAGCCGCCACCGCCGCCGTTCTGGGTGCCGGTGCCGCCGTAGCCTCCCCGGCGATGGCGATCGGCAACGACAACGGCGTCAACACGGTCAACGGCAACGGCTCCTCGCAGGTCTTCGGAAACCAGGAGACCGACGGCGCCATGAGCCCGCAGCTGTCCGCCATCCAGGGCTCCGTGAACAAGCTCTGCGTCGGCCTGCCCGCGAAGGTCAACGCCCAGTCGATCCTGGCGCTGATCAACGTCGGCGTCCAGGACATCCCGATCGCGTCCAACCCGCAGAACCAGCAGTGCGCCGAGAACTCCACCCAGGCCAAGGGTGACGAGACCGCCTCGCACATCCTGGACAACATCCCGGTCCTCTCCGGCAACCTCTCCGCCGGTAGCTGATCCTCAACGGAGCGCCGGTGCACTGCCCTTCGGGGCGGCGCACCGGCGCTTCGTTTTGGTCTAGACCTTGACAGGTCCAGACCATCCTCGCTTCAGTGGGCGCAGTTGTCCGTTGCCCCCCCACGGCGACACGGCGACTCCCCCCACCGAAGGAGAACTTCCGTGATCCGCACCCTGCGCCGCCGCGCACTGTCGCTGGCCGCCACCGCCACCGTCACCCTCGGCATCGCGATCGCCCTCCCCTCCTCCCCCGCCGCCGCGGCTCCCGCCTGCGCCGGCGCGTGGGCGACCTCCGCCGTCTACACCGGCGGCGCGACCGCCTCGTACGGCGGCCACAACTGGCTGGCCAAGTGGTGGACCCAGGGCGAGACCCCCGGCACCACCGGCCAGTGGGGCGTCTGGTCGGACCAGGGCGTCTGCGGCGGGGGTGGAACCCCGAACCCGGACCCGACCACCCCCAACCCGTCCGGATTCGTGGTCAGCGAGGCCCAGTTCAACCAGATGTTCCCGAACCGGAACCCGTTCTACACCTACAACGGACTGGTCGCGGCCCTGTCGGCCTACCCCGCCTTCGCCACCACCGGCGACGACACCGTCAAGCGGCGCGAAGCGGCCGCCTTCCTGGCCAACGTCTCGCACGAGACCGGCGGGCTGGTCCACATCGTCGAGCAGAACACCGCCAACTATCCGCACTACTGCGACGCGAACCAGCCCTACGGCTGTCCCGCCGGGCAGGCCGCGTACTACGGCCGCGGGCCCATCCAGCTGAGCTGGAACTACAACTACAAGGCGGCGGGCGACGCCCTGGGCATCAACCTCCTGGCCAACCCGTACCTCGTGGAGCAGGACCCGGCCGTCGCGATGAAGACGGCCCTCTGGTACTGGAACACGCAGAACGGCCCGGGCACCATGACCGCCCACGCCGCCATGGTCAACGGCGCGGGCTTCGGCGAGACCATCCGCTCCATCAACGGCGCCCTGGAGTGCAACGGCGGCAACCCGGCGCAGGTGCAGAGCCGGATCAACTCCTACCAGGGCTTCGTCCAGATCCTCGGCGTGACCCCGGGGAACAACCTGAGCTGCTAGTCGGCGCCGGTCAGCGCACGCGCAGCGTGGTGGCCAGCTGCGCCCGGGAGCGGACGTCGAGCTTCTGGTAGATCCGGGTCAGCCTGGCCTCCACGGTCTTCACGCTGACGAAGAGCTTCGCGGCCGCCTCCTGGTTGCTGGCGCCCTGGGCCACCAGCACCGCGAGGCGGGTCTCCGCCTCCGTGAGGGCGGCGAGCGGCCGGGCCCCGCCGCCACCGCTCTCGCCCCCGGACGGGGAAGGCTCCCGGGCGAGCTCCGCCCACGGGGTGGCGCCGGCCCGGGCGAAGGCCTCGGCGGCCGCCGCCAGGGCGGCGCGGGCCGGCGCGCGCCGGCGGCGGCGGCGCTCCACCCGGGCGAGGGCGAGCAGCGTACGGGCCCGCTCCAGGGGCAGTTCGAGGCCGGCGAAGCGCTCGGCGGTGTCCTCCAGCAGGGCGACGGCCGCCTCGGCCTCGCCGTGCGCGGACAGGCACAGCCCCCGGGCCCGGTCGAGGGCGGCGATCACGCTGGTGCGGCCGAGCCCGAGGGCCGTCGTACGGACCCGGGCCTGCAGCTCGGCGGCTTCGTCGGGCGCGTCGGCGGCGACCAGGGCTTCGGCCAGTTCTCCGTGCCAGCGCAGGATCGAGGGGTCGACCACCTGCTGGGCCGCCTCCAGTTCGGCCACCCGGCGCAGGGTGGCGACGGCCTTCGCGGCCTCGCCCGTGGCCAGCTCGACCAGGCCGAGCACGTACAGGCCGCGGGACAGGAAGATCTGGTCGTGCTCCTCCTCGGAGGCCTGGATCCCGCGCCGGGCGTATCCGGCGGCGCGCGGGAAGCCGCCGCCCATGGCCTCGGCCATCGCGGCGACGTACCAGGCGGGGCCGGGCGAGAGCCCCGCCTCCACGGTCAGCCGCAGGGCGTCGCGGGCGTGCGCCGTGGCGGCCGCGCACCTGCCCCGGCGCAGCTCCACTTCGGTGAGGCTGCGCAGGACTTCGAAGACGTCCTCGGCGGAGCCGGTGCGCCGCACCGCGGGCAGCAGGACGAGGAGCTGGCGTCCGGCGTCGGCGAGCCGGTCGTCGAAGAGCGCGTGGCGGACGGCGAGGTACTGCGGGGCGTTGCGCATGCCGAGCGGCACGTCGGGAGCGGGCAGGGCGAGGGCCTCGGCGAGGATCTCCTCGGCGTCCGGATCGCCGAGGATGCGGCCCATCCGGGCCCGCACGGTCAGCGCCATGGCCTCCGCGACCTGGTCGCCCCCACTGCGGGCCAGTACGCCGGCCTGCGCCGCGGCGTCCCGGGACAGGACGGGGTCCCCGTCGCTGAGGTTGTGCTTCCAGGCGAGCCTCAGCCGGATGGCGGCCTGCAGGGCGGGGTCTCCCTCGGCGTCGGCCACGGCGTGCGCGAAGGTCTCGTCGAGGGAGCCCAGGGCCTGCCCCTCCGCGTCGATGACGGCGAGGCGCGCCCGCACCCGGTCCGCGGGCGAGGCGTCGCGGGCGAGCACGGCGCGGGTGGCGCGGCGGGCCAGGTCGGCGCGGCCGGCCCAGCCCGCGTCCTCGGCGGCGCCGACGAGCCGGGCGAGTTCCTCGGCGGGCAGGTGGCCCGGGGTCCGGTCTGCGGCGAGCAGCCCGAGCTCGGCGGCCTGGGCCCGCTGGCCCCGGCGTCTGCAGGAAGCGGCGGCCTCGGTGATCTCGGCGGCGAGCACCTCGTCGGGGGCGTCCACGGCCAGCGCGCGGTGGCGTACGGCCTGGACCGGATCGTCGACGGCGGCGGCCAGCGCGGCGTGTCCGGCGGCGCGTTCGGGCCAGCCCGCGTCGGCGGCCAGCGCCGTCGGCAGGGCCCCGGCGATGAACCGGATGGTGCCGTCCTCCTCCACGGTGAGCAGCGCGGCCCGTTCGGCCACGGCGAGCTCGGCCTCCGCGTCGGGCCGGCCCGCCCGGCGCAGCAGCGCGGTGGTGGGTCGGGCGGCGAGGGCGGCGAACAGCAGGGTGCGCCGGGCCTGGGCGGGGACGACGCCGAGCAGACGGCGGGCCACCTCGCGGGCCTGGCCGGAGACGGGCAGCGGATCGGCGTGGTGGGCGCCGCCCTCGCGGGAGCCGGCGGCTTCGGCGAGGGAGTGGCCCAGGGCCAGGGCGAGGCGCGGGTTGCCTCCGCTGGCCTGGTGGATCCGGCCGGCGAGGCGGGCCGGGAGCCCGCGGCGCACCAGCAGTTCGGCGACCTCGTCGGTGCCGAGCGGGGGGACCCGTATCTGCGGGGTGTCCGGTCCGCAGAGGGGCTCGCAGAGCGGGGCTCCGCCCTGGACGCACTCGGCGGCGAGGACCCGGACCCGGGGCGGGGTCAGGCGCAGGGCGAAGCGGAGCAGGTCGGTGCTCTCCGCGTCGAGCCACTGGGCGTTGTCGAGGGCGAGCAGGACGGGTCCGCGGGCGGCGAGGGTGCGCAGCACCTCGACGACGGCGAGGCGCAGGGCGACGTGGTCCCGCCCGGCCCGTGGCGCGTCGGCTTCGCGGCGCAGGAGGGCGATGGCGGTGCGCTGCGGTCCGGAGAGGCTGTCCAGCGCGGCGGCGGGCACGGAGGCGAGGAGGGCGGCGGCGGAGGCTTCGGGGATCCACCGGTCGGTCGCTCCGGGAGCGAGGCCCAGCACGGTCTCGTGACGCAGGGCGGCGGCTGCGGTGAGGGCGCGCAGCACCTCGGTCTTGCCGGAGCCCGCGGGTCCGGTGAGCAGGACGCGTCCGTGCGTGGTCAGCGCGCGGTCGACCGCCTTGATCAGTTCGCCGTGTCCGACGGGCGGGTGTCCGCCCGTCGTGTCAGCGTGCCCCGTCGCCACCCCCACGCACAGCCACCAGCCTCTCGCTCGCCCGCTCCTGTGGCCTTCCTGTGAGACGCGACAATACGAGGTCGGATGCCCGGCGGGCCCGGATTGTGACGCAGATTCCAGTCACGTGACAGGAAAACCCGCCGGACCTGCCGATACGTGGGGTATCGGCCGGTCCGGCGGGCTCGTTTGGTCCGTACTATCGCACCGTCAGGGGTGTTTCGGGTGCGGCCGGGACCGGGCTCAGAAGCCGAGGCTCCAGGAGTCGATCTTGCCGGTGTCGCCACCGGCGTTGTCGTTCACGCGCAGCTTCCAGGTGCCGTTCGCGACCTCGGAGGAGGCGTTGACGGTGTAGGTCTGGTTGATGTTGTCGGCGCTGCCGCCGGCGCGGTTGTGGAGCGTGTACACGGTGCCGTCGGGGGCGACCAGATCGACCTTGAGGTCACCGATGTAGGTGTGGACGATGTTCACGCCGACCTTCAGGGTGGCCGGGGCGTTGCCGGTGACCCCGCTGACGGTGAGGGGGCTGTCCACCGTGGCGTTGTCGGCGATGGCGAAGTCCGCGGTGTTCTCGAAGAACGGGGTGGTGGGCGTGGAGGTCACGGCCGCCACGGTCGCGGCGGCGTCGGCGAGACCGGTGCCGCAGCCGCCGGTGCAGGTGCCGGCCAGCGGACGGGCGTTCGTCTTGATGGCCGACTCGACCTGCGCCGGGGTGAGCGAGGGCTTGGCGGCGACGACGAGCGCGGCGAGACCCGCGATGTGCGGGGCGGCCATGCTGGTGCCCTGGTACGGCTTGTAGATCTCGGCGCCGGGGGTGGTGGCGCCGTCGTTCAGGGTGGAGAGGATGCCGTTCTCCGGGGTGGTGACGGTGCCGGGCGTGTCGGTGGCGCGGCGGGTCTCACCGCCCGGGGCGGACACGTCGATGATCGTGCCGTAGTTGGAGTAGAAGGAGCGGTCTCCGGTGCGGTTGGTGGAGGCCACGTTGATCACGTTGTTGCAGCTGGCGGGCGAGAAGCCGGACGCGTTCGCGTTGCTGTTGCCCGCGGCCACCACGACGGTGGTGCCACGGCCGACGGCCGCGTTGATCGCGTTCTGGTAGGTCGCGGTGCAGGCGCCCGAGCCGCCGAGCGACATGTTGATGACCTTGGCGGGGGTGGCGTTCGCCGGGATGCCCGAGACGGAGCCGCCGGAGGCCCAGGTGATGGCGTCGACGATGTCCGAGGTGGCGCCGCCGCACTTGCCGAGCACGCGGACGGGCTGGATCTTCGCGCCGTACGCGATGCCCGCGACGCCCTTGGAGTTGCCGGTGGCGGCCGCGATGGTGCCGGCCACGTGGGTGCCGTGCCAGGAGGAGTTGCTGGCCGTCGAGCCGGTGCCGCATTCGCCGGCGGCGCTCCAGTCGCCCTGGTCGGCCGGGTTGTTGTCACGGCCGTTCCCGTCGCGGGCGGCGGTGGAGCTGGAGATGAAGTCGTAGCCGGCCACGACGTTCGGGGCCACGTCGGAGTGGGCCACGTAGCCGGTGTCGATCACGGCGACCGTGACGCCGGAACCGGTGGTCGTGTCCCAGGCCGCCGGAACGTTCATGCCCGCGGTGGGCTCGAAGAGGTCCCACTGCTTGGCGTACTCGGTGTCGTTGGGGGTGACGGCGAGTGCGTAGGCGCGGGAGTCGGGCTCGACGTAGGCGACGTCGGGGTCGGCGCGGAACTGGGCCATGACGGCGGCCGCGTCGGCCGGGGTACCGAGGGTGACGAGGGCGGCTCCGGTGCCGAGGCGGCGCTCGAACTTCGCCTTCTTCGAGGCCTTCTTGCCCTTGGCCGCCACGTCGGCGGCGGCGGCGGAGTTGGAACCGGCCTCGGCGGCCGTGGTCTTGTACCCGACGATGAGGTTCTCGGCGGGGGCCGCGGCGGTGGGGGCGCCGGCGGCCTGCAGGGTCTGCGAGCCGGGGGCGGGGTCCGCGGCGGTCAGCGCCAGGGAGGTGGTGGCGGTGCCGGCGAGCAGGGTGACGGACATCGCCACCACGGATATGAGCCTGCGTCGTCTGGATGCGTGCACGGTGTTCCCTTTCGCGGGCCGCCACAGAACGCGCCGGGGCGGCCGGTTGGTGCAGTGTGGGAGGTTGACCGGCGGCGGCGGGGCCGGATCGGGCTGGTCAGGCCCGCCCGGCCACCGCTGCTGCACACCACGTCGTCGCCGGCCGCGGCGTCGGGGCCGGGCGACCGTGGCACCGGCGAAGGACCGACCCTCCAGCTTCACGCCATGTGGGGTGGGCGCGGGGACTGTTCGGAACGGGGAGGATCGCCGGTGGGCAGACAGTAGGCAAACCGGCCATGAACGCGATACGGGGAAAACCCTTGTCCGCACCCTGCGGGGGCCGTCGTAGGGTGGCCACAGCCCCCGGCGGGCCGCCGGCGAACTGCCGTCCGGGACGGGGAGAACAGGAGGTCGGGAACGTGACAGAGCTCTACCCGCCGCTCGAGCCCTACGACCGGGGGATGCTCGACGTCGGTGACGGGAACGCCGTCTACTGGGAGGTCTGCGGCAATCCGGACGGGAAGCCCGCGCTCGTGGTCCACGGCGGTCCGGGGTCGGGGTGCACCGAGAACGCCCGTCGGCTCTTCGATCCGGCACGCTACCGGGTGGTCCTGTTCGACCAGCGGGGCTGCGGCCGCAGCACCCCGCACGCGAGCGATCCGGCGACCGACATGCGGCACAACACCACCGGCCACCTGGTCGCCGACATGGAGCGGCTGCGCGAACACCTCGGCATCGACCGCTGGCTGCTGTACGGCGGCTCGTGGGGCTCCACCCTGATCCTGGCGTACGCCGAGCGGCACCCGGAGCGGGTCTCCGAGATCGTCATCGCGGCCGTCACCACCACCCGGCGCTCGGAGATCGACTGGCTCTACCGCGGCGCCGGCCGGTTCTTCCCCGAGCAGTGGGAGCGCTTCGTCGCCGGATCCGGCGTCGCGCGGGGCGGCGACCTCGTCGGGGCCTACGCGCGCCTGGCCGCCGATCCCGACGAGGAGGTGCGGGCGAAGGCCACGGCGGACTGGTGCGCCTGGGAGGACGCGGTGCTGTCCGGCGAGACGAAGGGCGCCTCCCAGCCGTACACCGGCCGGCCGCCCGCGGCCCGGATCGCCCTCGTCCGCATCTGCTCGCACTACTTCGCGCACGGTGCGTGGCTGGAGGAGGGCGAACTGCTGCGCGGTGCCCACCGGCTGGCCGGGATCCCAGGCGTCTTGATCCACGGCCGGCTCGACATGGCCGGCCCCCTCGGCACGGCCTGGGAACTGTTCCGTGCCTGGCCCGGCGCGGAGTTGACCGTGGTGGAGGAGGCTGGACACACGGGTGGATCGACCACCCTGGACCATGTGCTCGGCGCCCTCGACCGGTTCGCGGACCCCGACCGGCTCGCGGCCGGCGACCGGCTCGCGGCCGGCGGCTGAGACGCGCCCCCGGGGCCGGGCGGGTCAGGCGTCCGGCCGGTCCGCCGGCGGGTTGAGCCGCCGGAAGTACGTCCAGCTGGTCTCGTTCGGCTCCGTCCACTTCTCGGGGGCGTGGGCGAACTCCGGGTGGCGGGCCGCGATGTACGCGCGGGTCCGCTCCGGGACCTCCGCGTAGGAGGCGAGCTTGCGGCCGCGGCAGTGGAAGGTGAGCCCGCCGGGGCGCGGTCCCTGTTCCATCCAGGGCAGCCAGGGGGACATCCGGGTCCAGGACATGGTGGACGGGACGCTGGGCTCGTCGGTGGCCAGGACCGAGGCGGGGGCGAAGAACTGGAAGAGCTCCAGGGCCCGGTAGGTGTCGTCGGCCGAGTTCGCCGGGTACTGGGCCACGGGCAGCGGGGAGGGGTACGCGAGCGGGATCTCCAGGCTGAAGCAGACCTGGTCGCCGAGGTCGGTCATGGGGACCGGGAAGGGACGCCACTTCTGGTTCGCGGGGTCGTTCCAGACGTGGACCACCGGCTTGTCCTCCCAGGTCTCCAGGATCTCGCGGGTCAGCGGATCCAGGTAGAACGCGGCCTCCCGGGTCAGGAGCTGGTAGGTCCCCGGCGTCTCGTCCTCCACCAGCCGGGCCACGTTGAGGCCTTCGAACCCGAAGAGGCGCCGGTAGGGCTCGCCGGGAGCCCAGGCGTGGACGTCGCCGGTCCACCAGAGGGTGACCTCGGCTCCGTCGAGGGAGGCGCGGGTACGGGCGAGGGCCGACAGGAGCTGTTCGGGTGTCATACCGGACAACTCTGCGCGGTCGGCCCGGACCGGGCAAGAACGGGACCGGCCATGCGGGGACCTGGGGCGGCCCGGCGGCCGTCCGGGGTGACCTCGCGGCCGTCCGGGGTGGCCTCGCGCTGGCCTGGGTGGCCGCGCGGCCGTCCGGCGGTGGCCAGGCCGGCGGAAATGCCTTTCCGCCGCCCGGTCCGGACGATCTAGTCTTCGGCCCATGCCTTCGACACTTCGCCTCCTGATCCTCATCACCACCCTCCCGGGCCGCGGCCGGGAGCAGCGGGAGGCCTACGAGCGCCTCGCGCCGGTCGTCCGCGCCGAGGAGGGCTGCCTCCGCTACGACATGCATCCGGTGAGCGGCGATCCGGACCGGTTCACGCTCATCGAGGAGTGGTCCTCACGGGCGGCCCTCGCCGCGCACGACGCCACCCCGCACATGATCGCGGCGGACGCGGCGAGCCCCGCGTTCCGCGCGGGACCCGCGGAGGTGATCGAGCTCGACGCGGCGCTGTAGGCCTGAACGGGGGCCCTGCCGGGCTGTACCGCGGCCCCGCCGCCCCGCGGCCCCGCCGCCCCGGGCCGGTGCCCCGCCGGAAGGTTTCGTCCCGTGCGCGCCCCGGTCTCAGCGTGGGTGTGTGCCCGGGCCGAGGAGCTGGATCTCGCGGGCGGCGCGCGGGGAGTGGACGCCCCGGTTGAGGGCTTCGGCGTACCGCAGTTCGGCCGCGGCCTCGCGCTCCCGGCCGCCGAGCCGGTACAGCCGGGCCCGTTCCACATGGGTGAGCATGATCGCGCGTTCCTGCTGGGCGGGGCGGGAGGCCAGCGAGGCGTCCAGGGCGGCATGGGCCGCGGGGTGGTCCCCGAGCAGGCCGAGGACGACCGCGCGCTTGAACTCCAGGGCGGCCGGCCGGTAGGTGTGGAAGGGGTCCGGCCCGCCCACCGCCGCTCCCTGCGCCAGGTCGGCGGCGTCGAGCCAGGCGAGGGCCTGCGCCCGGTCCCCCAGGGCCGCGTGCACCTGGGCCGCCTGGGCGGCGACGAAGGCCCGTACGGCGTCGGGGGCGCGCGGGGCGATCTCCAGTGCCTGGCGTACGTAGGAGAGCGCGACGGCCGGCTGGTTCTGGTCGAGGGCGTCCTGGCTGAGCATGCGCAGGGCGATGGCCTGGGTGGAGGGCTCCCCCGCCAGCTCGGCGAGGGAGGCGGCCCGGCTCAGGGTCCGCCGCGCCTCGGTGAAGGAGCACTGGTCGGCGTAGCTGCGGGCCAGGAGGAGCACCGTGCGCGCCGCGTGGCCGATCTCCAGGGCGGACAGGGAGCCTTCGTCCCCGGGGGCGGTCAGGGCCGTACGGAAGGTGCTCTGGAGGTACGCGAGGAGTACGGGCGCGGTGGCGTCCCCGCCGAGGGCGTCGACCTGGCCGGTGAAGAAGCTCTCGGCGGCCAGGCGCAGTTCGGTGTGGGACAGGGCCGGGACCTGGCCGGCGTCGGGCCCGGGGCCGGGGGCCGGGCCCGGGGCCGGGTCCGGGCCTGGGCCCGGGTCTGCGTCGCCGCCTCCGGTGTCGCCGCCCTCGGCCGCCCCGCCGGCGCGGGCGGCCCCGGACGGGGCTCCGGCAGCGGCTCCGGCGCGCTCGCGCTGTCCGGGGACCCGGGGCGCCTCGCCGACGCCCCCGCGGGGCCTGCGGTGCGGGTGCAGACCGGGCACGGTGGCGAGGAGTTCAGCCGCCAGGGCGTGCGGTCCGGGAGCCGGATCGCCACCGGACGGGTCGGAGCCCGGATGGTCCGCGCCGGTGCGGTGCGTGCCGGTCGGGTGCGTGCCGGTCGGGCTCGTGCCCGTGCTGCTCGTGATGGTGCGGTGCAGACCCGCCCGGTGCATGCCGATGTCGGCCGGGCCCACGGGCCGGTCCAGCCGGGCGGCGAGGATCTCGCAGAGGAGGCCGGGCACGGGATCGCGCGGGGTGCTGCCGCGCAGCCAGTGGGCGACCGAGGTCCGGTCGTACCCGGTGGTGAGGCCGGTCGCCCGCGCGCGCGTGTTGAGCCGCCGGGCCAGGGCTTCGTAGGTCCAGCCGGTTTCCCTGATCAGGCGGTGCAGGAGGTGGTTGGCAGCGGGCACGGCGGTGTTCCCTCCTTGCGATGCGGGTCGCGCGAGAAGGCTGCTTTGCCGTAGGAACGGCCAAACGGGGGCAAAGGTTGCGGTCCCCGAGCAGCGGGCCCCGCGCGCGCGACACCTTCGACGGATCCCGGCGCTCCGGCCGGGCGGCGGCGGCCGACCGCCCTGCGGACGCCCGGTTGACGCGGGCGGGGCTCGGCGGCAACCGTGACCCGCATGGGGAACGAACGCCGACTGCTCACGCTGCTGATCTGCCTGGTCCTGGGCGGCGGGCTGACCGCCGCCGTGCTGGGCGCCGCGCGCGCGGGCGGTCCGCGCCCGCCGGCGGCCGGGGCCGGTCCCGTGCCCGCCGACTTCGTGGACTTCCGGGAGGTCCCGCCCGGGCCCGCCGAGCCCCCCGCCGCCGGTCCACAGGCCTCCGCGGGCCGGGTTTCGGTGGATTGCGGCCGCAACGCGGAAGCCCACTACAACGAGGACAACCTCGTCGTCTCCCCGGGACTGCGCTCCGGCGCCCATCACACGCACGGCTACGTCGGGAACCTGTCCACGGACGCCTTCTCCACCGAGGCCTCCCTGGACGCGGCCGCCACCAGCTGCGCGGGCGGGGACCGTTCCACGTACTACTGGCCGGTGTTGCGCCGCACGGACCGGCCGGGCGACCGGCCGCACGAGGGAACCGCGGGGCACGGCAACACGGGCACGATCCTGCCGGAGGCCGCGGTGTCCGTGGAGTTCCTCGGCAGCCCGGTGAGCAAGGTGGTGGCGATGCCCCGGTTCCTGCGAGCGATGACCGGTGACGCGGTGGCCCTCACCGCGGACTCCGACGAGGACGTACGGGCGAGCTGGGGCTGTTCGGGCGCCCCCGACCGCTCCACCACCCGCTATCCCCGCTGCCCTCGGGGCGAGCGCCTCACCCGTACGCTCACCTTCCCGAGCTGCTGGAACGGCCTGGACACCACCGCCCCCGGGCACCGTTCGCACCTGCGCTTCCCGGCGGCGAACGGGGTCTGTCCCCGGGACACCTTCCCCGTGCCGCGCCTGCGGATCTCCCTCGCCTACGAGGTGCCCGCGGGGGCGCCCCTCGCCCTGGACTCCTTCCCCGAGCAGCGGCACAGCCCCAAGACCGACCACGGGATGTTCGTGAACGTGATGACAGGCCCACGGATGGAGGAGGTCGTGGACTGCCTCAACCAGGGCCGCACCTGCCGCACCTGAGCGGTCCGTGCCCGATCGGCTCCCGGGTGACGCAGGTCACGTGAACCCGGCGGCCGTGCGTGGCGTGTTGTGACCGCACCACGTAAGCGAGGAAGACGGAGAGGGTGAGATGGCCGGACCACTGTGGCCCCGCACTCGGCGGGGCTCGACCGACGAGGCATTGATCAAGTCCGTGTACGAGGAGCACGGTCACGCCCTGCTCGCGTACGCGACCCGGCTGACCGGGGACCGTGCCACGGCCGAGGACGTCGTACAGGAGACCCTCATCAGGGCCTGGCGCCACTCCGAGGTCCTGGTGAACGGGAAGGGTTCCGTACGCGGCTGGCTGCTCACAGTGGCCCGCAACATCATCACCGACCGGTACCGGGCCAAGGCGGCCCGGCCGCCGGAGGTGTCGGGATCGCCGGCCGATGCGCCGGTGGAGGCGGACCACGCCGACGCGGTCGTGGACACGATGACCGTCCTGGGCGCCCTGGACCGGCTGTCGCCGGAACACCGCGACGTGCTGACGGAGTTGTACTACCGCCAGCAGAGCGTCGCCGAGGCCGCGGACACCCTCGGCATCCCGGCCGGCACGGTGAAATCGCGCTCGCACTACGCGCTCAAGGCGCTCAGAGAAGTCTTCAGGGACAGCACACGCACGGGCGGCCCGTCTCCGCGGCCCGGCGGACTGCAGGAGGTGGTGGCATGAACGGGCAGCGGCACGAGGAGGAACTGCTCGGCCCGTACGTACTCGGCGTCCTGGACGACGCGGAGGTCCGCCGGGTCGAGGAACACGTGGACGGCTGCGTTCAGTGCCGTCAGGAGGTGACGGCTTTGCGCGAGATGGAGACGGCGCTGGGCGAGGTACCCCCCGAGGCGTTCCTCGACGGTCCGCCGCAGGGCGGTGACCTGCTGCTGCAGCGCACCCTGCGCCAGATGCGCCAGGAGGTCGACGGAGCGCGCCGGCGCCGGACCACCCTCACGGGGCTGGCCGTGGCGGCCTCGCTGACCGCCGTGTTCTGGGCCGGCACGCAGCTGGGCGGGGACAACGTCACGGTCGAGGCCCGGCCGCTGCCGACGGTCTCGGCCACGCCCCCGCCGCCCGCGGCGGGGACCAAGGTGGCCTCCGCGACCGATGCGGGCACGGGCGCGCGGATGACCGTACAGGTGACGCCCGCGGCCAAGTGGGTGAGGGTCCACGCCGCGGTGACGGGGATCCGGGCGGGCGAGCGCTGCCGCATCGTCGTGGTCTCCCGGGACGGTACGCGCACCACCGCGGGCGGCTGGGTGGTGGGCACCGCGGAGCACGGCGAGGGCAAGGGCGCGGCGCTGGACGGCTCGGCGGCGGTGGACCCGGCGGACGTCCGGGCCGTCCTGGTGGAGAACGAGTCGGGCACGCCGTTCGTCTCGGTACCGATGCCCGCGTAACGGAGCGCGCGCGGGCCGCCGAACGCGCCCGAACGCGACGGAGCCCGGGAGCGCGTACGGCTCCCGGGCTCCCCCCGCCCACGGTCCTGCGGTCCTGGTCCTGGTCCTGGTCCCGCAGTCCCGCGGTCGGAACCGGTGCCCCGCCCCCTCCTGCACCGGGAGGGCGGGGCACCGGCGGTCAGGCCAGGCGGACCGGGAGGTGGAAGAGGTCGTTCTGGGTGAGGATCGGCTTGTTGCGGAGCTCCGTCGGCGGGACGGCCAGGGTGAGGTCCGGGAAGCGGGCGTAGAGCGCCGGGAGTGCCACCAGGGCCTCCAGGCGGGACAGGGCCGCGCCGGGGCACACGTGGGGGCCGTGGCCGAAGGAGATGTGCCGGTTCGGGGTGCGGGCGGCGTCGAACTCCCCCGCCGTCTCGCCGAACTGGGCCTCGTCGCGGCCGAGCGCGCCGAAGGAGACGATCAGGCCCTCGCCCTTGGGCAGGATCCGGTCACCGACCTCCACGTCCTCGGTGGCGAAGCGGATCAGGACGTGCGAGGTGGGGCTGGACCAGCGCAGGGTCTCCTCGATGACGTTCTCCCAGGAGACCTCGCCCTTGAGGACCAGGTCGCGCTGTTCCGGGTGGGTCTCCAGGGCGACGACCGCGTTGACGATCAGGCTGATGGTGGTCTCGTGACCGGCGGCGACGATCAGCTGGAGGGTGTTGGTGATCTCCTCGGTGGTGAGGTGGTCACCGTCCTCCGAGGCCTCGATGAGGGCGCTGGTGAGGTCGTCGCCCGGGTTCTCGCGCTTGGCCTCGACGATGCGGGAGAAGAGCGCGCCGAGGTCCGCCATCATCTGCGGCACCTCCTCGGGCAGCGTCTGCGTCGAGAAGAACTTCTCGAACAGCGCCTTCAGACGCGGGTGTTCCTCGGCGTCGACGCCCATCAGGTCGCTGATGACGTTCATCGGCAGCGGGTACGCGAACTGCGCCTTGAGGTCGACGGTCTCACCGGCCGGGAGTGCGGCCAGCTTGTCCAGCATCCCGGTGGTGAGCGCCTCGATGCCGGCGCGCAGCTTCTCGACCCGGCGCACGGTCAGGGCCTGCGCGACCAGGGTGCGCAGCCGGCGGTGGTCCTCGCCGTCCACGGTGAGCATCGAGCGGCCGGGGTTGGCGAGGCCGATCAGCGGCCAGTCCATCGGGATCTCGCCGCGCTGCCAGGCGCCCCACACGTCGATGTCCTTGACGATCCGGGGATCGGTGAGCAGCTTGCGAGCCTCGGCGTGGTGCGTGACGGCGTACACCGACACGTCTCCGGGGAGGACCACCTGGACCAGGGGACCCGCGGCGCGCAGCGCGGCACTCTCGGCTTCCAGGTCGGCGACGAAGGGGTCCAGGACGATGGCCGCGGGGCCGGAGTGGTCGATCGGGCACGTCATCGGGTCGCTCCAAGGGCGGGGGTCGGGGTGTAGGTCACGGGAAGGGTGGTGAGGCCGCGGAGCCAGGGCGAGGGGCGGCGGGCCAGGTCCCCGGCGGGTACGGCGAGGTCCACGTCGGGCAGCCGGTCGAGGAGCACCTCGATGCCGGTGCGCGCGATGACCTCGGCGACCTCCTGCGCGGGGAAGGGGCAGCGGTGTTCGCCGTGCCCGAAGGAGAAGAAGGCGTTGTTGCCGCCGGTCAGCTCGCCGGCGTCGGTGCGCACGTGCGGGTCCGTGTTGGCGGCGCCGATGCCGAGCAGGACGAGGTCCCCGCCGGCGATGCGCTGTCCGCCCAGGTGGGTGTCGCGCGAGGTCCAGCGGCCGGCCACGTTCTGGGTGGGGGTGTCCTCCCACAGCACCTCGTTCATGGCCTCGCCGACACTGTGCCGGCCGCCCGCGAGGGAGGCGGCGAAGCGGTCGTCGGTGAGCATGAGGCGCAGGGAGTTGCCGATCCAGTCGGCGGTGGGCTGGTGGCCCGCGGCCATCATGACCATGAGGTCCTGCGCGACCTCCTCCACGGTGAAGCCGGAGCGGTTGGCGAGCATCCGCGAGACCACGTCGGGTCCGGGCTCGGCGAGTTTGGCGGAGAGCAGCGCGAACATCGACTCGGCGAGGTGCTGTTGGCCCTCCAGGGCGCCCGCCCGCCCGTTGATCATGTCGTTCATGGCGCGCACGAGTCCGGGACCCTGTGCGTCGGAGAACCCGTAGAGGCGGGCGAGGACGCGCAGCGGGAGCAGCATCGCGTACTCCCCCACGATGTCGCAGGAACCCTTGCCGCACAGTTCGTCGATCAGCTCGTCGGCGAACCGCTCGGCGTGTCCCTTGAGTTCGAAGGGGTCGACGGCTTCGAGGGCCTCGGAGATGACGGCGGCCCGCTCGCGGTGGCGTTCGCCGACCGTGTAGAGGATCGACGGCTGGCGCCGGCCGATCATCGGGAGCAGCGGCCAGTCGGCGGGGATGCGCTCCCACTGGTTCCACAGCTCGGAGTCCCGGGAGAAGAGCACGGGGTCACTGGTGACCTGGTGCAGTTCGCGGTAGCCGAGGACCAGCCAGGCCGGTACGTCCCCGTCGAGGACGACCGGGGCGACGGCGCCGTGGTCGCGCCGCATCTCGCGGTACAGCTCGGCGGGGTCGGTCTGGAACCGGGGGCCGCCGAGATAGACGGGCTGGTGCTCGGGGGCGGCGGGGCAGGTCACGGGGTGGGCTCCGGGGTCTGGGACAGGGGGCTCTGCTGAAGACTCGGCCGGTCGCTCGACAGCGCGGCCGTCTGGAGGTGCTGGACGAGGGAGATCAGGACCTGCTTGCTGGACTCCCGGGAGCGGGCGTCGCAGAACACCAGCGGGATGGCGTCGGGCAGGTCCAGGGCGGCGCGGATCTGCTCCCGGGTGTGCTCGGGGCCGCCGAAGTCGTTGCAGGCCACGACGAAGGGCGTGCCGTGGTGTTCGAGCCGGTCGATGGCGTACCAGGAGTCCGCCAGGCGCCGGGTGTCGACGAGGACGACCGCGCCGAGGGTGCCGGAGAACAGCCGGTCCCACAGGAACCAGAAGCGCTCCTGGCCGGGGGCGCCGAACAGGTAGAGCACGTTGCGGGCGTCGAGGGTGATGCGCCCGAAGTCGAAGGCCACCGTGGTGGCGCTCTTCCCGGCGATCCCGTGGGTGTCGTCCACGGCCTCGCCGGCCTTGGTCATGGTCTCTTCGGTGTTCAGCGGGCGGATCTCGCTGACCGAGCGGACCATCGTGGTCTTGCCGACGCCGAAACCGCCCACGATGACGATCTTCAGCCCGTTGTCGGCCGTACTGCGCAGTGCCTGGCGGGGCCGAGCCGGTTCGGTGGCCCGGTACTCGCCGGCCGGGTACTCGGTGGCCCGGTACTCGGCGGCCGGGGTCGGCGACGCGGCTTCGGGGATCGTCGCGTCAGAGATTGCGGAGTCCAACGAGCACCTGCTCCAGGATGTCGGGGTCGGTAAAGCTGTACGCCGAGTTCGCCGTACGCGGGTGCCGGGCGCGGATCCGTCCGGTGGCGAGCAGGTCGGCCAGCAGGATCCGTACGATCGACACCGGCAGTGCCAGCTCGGCCGCGATCTCCACGACGGCCGTCGGGAACTGGCACATGCGCAGGATCGCGGCGTGCTCGGACTGCATGCCGGGCACCGGATCGCTTTCGGCGACGACCAGGGTGACCAGGTCGAAGACATCGGATCCGGAGCGGCTGCGGCCACCGGTGAGGGTGTACAGCCGGTCCGGCGAATCGTCCCGGCCCGGCCGGGTCCGGCTCATCCCCGGGGCCTGGCGATGAGGTGTTCGCCGAGCTGCTCGACCAGTTCGGACATGTTGTGACCGACCAGCCCGGCGTCGGCGTCCTCGCCCGCGACGAGTGCCAGGTGCGCCCCCTCGCCGGCCTCGACGATGAACAGGATCCCGCCGTAGAACTCGGCCATCGCAGAGCGGACTCCGCCGGTGCCGTCGCCGAACTCGATGGACGCCCCGTGGGACAGGCTCTGGATGCCGGCGGCGATCGCGGCGAGCTGGTCGGCCTGGTCGACGGAGAGCTCGGGCGTGCGGCACAGCTTGAGGCCGTCGCGGGAGAGCACGAGGGCGTGGCGGGCGCCCGGTGTGCGCTCCAGGAGGCCTTCCAGGAGCCAGTTGAGCGTCTCGTCGGTGGTGAAGCCGGTCATGATCGCGTGTTGCCTTCCGGGTCTGTGGTGTGCGCGGGCTGCTGCTCTTCGCCGGGGCCGCCCGGGGCTCCGGCGTCTGCCGCGCCCGGTGTCGCGGTGCCTCGTACGGCCTGGCGGAAGCTGCCGAACCGTGCGGCCGACCGGGACGCGCCGCCGGGGGCGGAGCCGGTGGCCGGGGCCGTACGGGGATCGGTGCCCGCGCCGTCGGCGCCCTCGGGGTGGGCGGCGGCCAGGGTCCGGCCGCGACGGCGCTGGGGCAGGCCGCTGTCCCCGAAGTGCGGGTGCTCGCCGGTGGATTCGGAGTCGGCGCCTTCCCCGGTGCCGGTGCCGGTGCCGGCTGCGCCGGGGACCGCGGTCCCGCCGTCCACCGCCGTACGGTCCTGCGCGCGGACGGTGTCTTCCTGACCGGCGGCGGTGTCGTGCACGGCCTCGGGCTCGGGCCCGGCCCCGGCGGGAGCCGCGGACCCGGCGGGGGCCTGCGGCGCGACCGGGGCCGACCGCTGCGCCGGGACGGCGAGCGGCGCGGCGGGGGTTTCGGCGGGCGTGCGGCTGATCAGCTCCTGCGGGAGCATCATCAGGGCGCCCGTACCGCCGCGGGCGGAGGGCCGGAAGGAGACGGTCAGCCCGTGCTTGCGGGCGAGCCGGCCGACGACGGCGAGGCCGAGCCGGGTGCCGGACAGTCCGGCCAGGTCCAGGGAGGCGGCGGTCACGGCCTGCTCGGCGCGGCGCAGCTGGACCTCGCTCATGACGAGGCCGCTGTCCTCGACGGTGATGACGATCCCGGACGGCACCTCCTCCACGTAGACGTGGACCTCGGCGGTCGGCGGGGAGAAGTTGGCGGCGTTGTCGAGGAGTTCGGCGAGTGCGTGCATGACGCCCTCGGCCGCGTGCCCGGCGACGGCGGCGTCGCTGGTGGAGTGGAGCCTGACCCGCTGGTAGCCGCCGATGCGGCCCATCGCGCCGCGCAGGATCGACTCCATGACGATGGGCTTGGCCCAGCGGCGGCCCGAACGGGCCCCGGTGAGCACGGCGATGGAGTCGGCGAGGCGGCCGGCCTGGGCGGTGCGGTGGTCGAGGTGGAGCAGGTCGCCGAGGACGTCCTCGTCGGCGTGCCGGTGCTCCATGTCGCGCAGGTCGGCGAGCATGCCGGTGGCCAGCGCCTGCATGCGTCCGGCGGCGTTGGCGGCCGCGGCCATGGCGGCGGCCCGGCCCGACTCGGCTCGGCGCAGCTCCGCGCCGAGCCGTTCGCGGGAGGTGTTCTGGGCGGCGGCCAGTCCGTCGAGTTCGGCGGAGTGCGCGCCCGTCAGGTGCTCCAGCGCGGCGGCGTGGTCGGCGGTCAGCCGGTCCAGTACCGCGGCGTGTTCGCCGGTGAGGCGGGAGCGTTCGGCGGTGTGCGCGGCCGCGTCACGGGTCGCGTCGGCGATCAGCCGGGCGATGTGCCCGTCACGGGCGGCCAGTTCGGCGCCCAGTGCGGTGATCCGGCCGCGCTGGACCCGGGAGGTGCGCAGGCACCAGGTCACGGCGAAGGCCGATACCGCTAGCAAGAGGACGCCCGCGCCGGCGAACCAGCCGAGGGCGGTGGCGATGGACGACGGGGCCGCGGCCACCGCCGCCGTGGTGAGCGCGCCGCCGGCGACTGCGGTGATCAGCAGGGCCAGCGCGGAGGGGCGAAGGGGGGAGGGCGACGCCGTCATCAATCAAAGCCTCATACCGGGCGTAAATGGAGGAGAAGGTTCCTGGCAACGAGGCATCACTATAGGAGAGTTGTTGATCGATTTGGGCAGCCTCTGACAAGTTTTCCGCTCAACCGCGACCGGTAAGGGTCCTTCTGTCGCCCTTTGGCCGGAAGGGAAATCGCGAGCTCACGCCACCCGGCCCACCCGCGTCTCGGTGGCCGGACGGCGACCGGGCGGAATCCGGCCGGATACCGGACGACGGGAGGGCGACCGACGGACGACGGGAGGGCGACGGGCAGACCACCGACGGGCGACGGGAGGGCGACCGGCTGAGGCGAAACCCGCCCCCGCGCCGACCTCGCGGGTTGCCGCGGACACGGACCGATCATCACATTGCGGCCCATGACATCCTGTGACGTCACAACTCGCCGGACGGGATCGGCGGACGTCCGGGGAATATGGGGAAGGTCCATGAGGCTCTGCTTCCTGGTGGAGGAGCACTATCGACACGACGGCATGCCGAACGAGGTGGTCCGGCAACTGAAGGCCTGGGGCCACCGGGTGGACGTGCTGCGGCCCGGGGGCTCGCTGCTGCGGATGAGCGAGGCCGTGGATGCCGGAGCCCATGACGCCTGGGTCCTCAAGACGGTGTCCGGCGGGCCCGGACTGACCCTGCTCGAAGCCGCCGCCGCGGCCGGCGCGACCACCGTCAACGACGCCCGCGCCATCCGGGGCGTACGGGACAAGGCGCTGGCCGCCGCCATCGGGCGCGGCCGGGGACTGCCGCTGCCGCCGACCTACGCGGTGGCCCGGCCGGAGCTGCTGGCGCAGATCCCGGCGTCGGAGTACCCGCTGGTCGTCAAACCCTCCGACGGCAGCTCCGGGCGCGCCGTCCACCTGGTCTCCTCGCCGCAGCGGCTGGCCTTGCTGCTCCCCGAACTCGCCGGCGAGGGCATGCTCGTCGCCCAGCCGTACGTCCCGAACTCGGGCACCGACCTCAAGGTGTACGCGGTCGGCGGCGAGCTCTTCGCCACGGAGCGCCGCTCTCCCCTGCATCCGGACAGCTCCGTCCCGGAGCGCCTCGTCCCGCTGTCCGCGGAGATCGCGGAGATCGGCGCGCGGGTCGGGGAGGTCTACGGCCTCGACCTGTACGGGGTGGACGTGCTGCTGGGGCCCGACGGGCCGGTGGTCGTGGACGTGAACGACTTCCCGAGCTTCCGTCAGGTCCCGGACGCGGCGGCCCGGGTGGCCCGCGCGGTACTGGGCCTCGCGCGGGGCGCCGGTTCACGGCCCTGCCCCGAAGCCGGGTCCGCCCTCGCGCAGTGGCCCGGCCGGACCGTGTCGATCCCCGTCCAGGCCACGGCGGCCACAACGACCGCTGCTCCGGGGGCTGTCACGCCAACGGCCGGCACCCCGGCGGCCGTTGCCCCGGTGGCCGTTGCTCCGGTGGCCGTTGCTCCGGCGGCCGTTGGTCCGGCGGCCCCCACGGGAGAGCCCGTATGAGGATCGGCCTGATCACGGACAACCCCGGGCATCCGCTGCTCTCGGCGACGGCCGGCCTCCTCCGGGCCGCCGGGCACGGAGTGGAGCTGCTGGATCCCGGCGCACCGGACGCGGCCCTCGGAGCCCCGGCGGACGCGTACCTCCTCAAGGCGCACACCCCGTCCGGCCTGGAACTGGCCCGGCGCCTGGAACGGCTCGGGGCGCCGGTGGTGAACTCCGCCGCGGCCACCACGCTCTGCCAGGACCGCACCCTGATGGCGGAGCTGGCCGTCCGGTCCGGGCTGCCGTTCGCGCGGACCCGTACCGTCGGCCCCCTCGCACGGTGGGCGGCCGACGCCTCACCGGGCTCCCCCGTTGTCGTCAAGAGCCGCCACAGCCGCCGCGGGGACCTCGTGGCCCGGGTCGACGACACGGTCCGCCTCGGGGAGTTGGCCGGGTCCTGGCCCGACGAGCCCGTGGTGATACAGGCCTTCGCCCCGAACAGCGGCTGGGACCACAAACTCTGGGCGATCGGAGACCGCGTCTTCGCGGCCCTGCGCCGCTCCGAACTCTCCCCGGAAGGCCGCGGCCCGACCCTCCCCCTGCCCCGCCTCCCGGAGGGATGGTCGGATCTGACCCGCCGGGTCGGCGAGGTCTACTCCCTGGACGTCTACGGCGTCGACATCATCGCCACCGCCGACGGCTCCCCCCTCATCGTGGACGTCAACGCCTTCCCCGGCATCCGCGACCAGCCGGGCGCCCCCGAGGCCCTGGCTGCCCTGACCCTGAACCGCGCCAAGGGCTAGGCCGTCTCTTTCGGATCTTGCCGGGCCCGCGACGCCTGGCACCGCGCCTGGCCGCACTGCCGAGGCGACCACGTACGCCCAGTACGCGAGCGCCCCGACAGCACGCCCAGGCACGGCACCAGACGCCACGAGCTCGGCCGACAAGATCCGAAAGAGACGGCCTAGGTGATGCCGTGAAACGGAACGGCGATATCGCTTGGACGGGCGCACCCCTGGTCGGGCAGGGTGCGCGGTGATGAGCCGTGACGACGAGACCCGCACACCGCCCCATGCAGCCCCCGACTGCCTCGAAGGGCTGCTGCAGCGCGGCCGCGGCCTGGGCGCGGTGCGCGCCGCGCAGAACCCGGCGGCCGCCGCACCGTTCGTGTACGACGGGATCCGGCGGGACTGGAAGTGGGATCAGTCGGACTCCCGCGCCCTCTACCTGGCCCGGCTGCTCCGGGACTTGGACCTGTCGCCGACGCCGGTCGTCGATCAGCTCGCGGGGAACGAGGAGGAGTGGTCGCGCGCCTCCTCGGTGCTCGAGCTGCTGGCCCTGGCGGGCTCGGAGGAAGCCCGTGAGGGGCTTCGGGCCTACGTCCGGGAGGGCGAGCACTGGGTCCGCGTACTGGAGTCGGTTTCGACGGAGTGGCCGGCCGAGTGGTGGGACGATCTGGGCGATGTCGCGCGGGGCCGGATCGGTGGGGAGGGAGACCTTCCGTCGGCTTCCGAGGTGTGGACCCGGTTCGGGATCGAGGCGCGGGATTCCCCGTTCGCTCCGCGGCCGTCACTGGAGGCTCTGCGCGAAGAGGAACTGCTCGCCCTGCTGGCCGCCGACGGCACCGACGACACCGACGGCTACACGAAGATCGACGCGCTGCGGGCGCTTAACGTCCGGGAGCCAACCGAGGCCCTGATCCCTCTCGTTCCCTCACTCGGCACCGCGGACGGCCGCAGGCCGCTGCCCCGCCTGCGGCGGGCCGTCAACCGCCTCGGACCCCGTGCGGTGCCGGCCGCCCGGGAGTGGGCATCGGACGGACGCGAGTGGTTGTCTCGGATGGGGAAGGACGTCCTGGCCGATCATCCCGGCCCCGAAGCACTGCCGGGACTCCTGGCCGAACTCTCCGAGCAGTGGCGGAACGGGGATTGGTGCGGCCCCGACGTGACGGCGAACCGGCTCGCCCTCTTCGGCGCCGCCGCGGCCGAAGCCGCCCCCGTGCTGCGCCGGCTCTGGCTGCACACCCCACACTCCTACGAGCGGGCCGACTACCTGCGGGCGCTCGCCGTCATCGACCCCTGCGACCTCGACACCACCCATACCGAGTCCCTCTGGGACTGCGAGGAACGGACCCGGCTGCTGGGCATCGCCCACGCACCGGACCGCCCCGAGACCCGGGAGCGGATCGCGACGCTGCGCGACGACCCGATGGAGACCACGGAGGTCAGGGCCGCCGCGCGCACGCGACTGGCCATCGCCACCACCTCTCGTTCGGCCTGATGCGATCCGGGCGGCCGAGGCCGATCGCCGGTCCGGCGACCCACCCCTTCGACTCACTCCTTGGCACCGCCGAGCTTCTCGGCCTTCCGTGCGGCGCTCTCCGCCCGCCGCCGCGCCTTCGCGGCCGCCCGCCCGGCCTCGCGCAAGCCGGCGGCGGCATCCGCACGCGCCCTGGTCGCCGCCTCCAGCCGCTCGCGGACGGTCCTCATCTCCTCCTCGATCGCGGACACCTCGGCCGCCGCACCGTCCGACAGCTCCTGTGCCGCGTCCTGTGCGGCACGCAGGCGGTCCGCCTCGGTCCGGGCTTCGGCGAACTCCGCCCGTGCGGAGGCCCGGGCGGACGCCCGGGCTGCCTCCGCACGCTCACGCCGGGCCTGCCCCTCCCGCCCGCCCGCACCCGCTGTCCGGGTCCGTCGTGACTCCGGGCCGGCCGGTCGGGCCGCCGCCGCCTCCGGCCGGGGCGGAGCAGCACCGGGGAGCGGTTCCAGGCCGGTGAAGCCGACCACGCCGTCCGGAGCCTTCGTCAGCCGGCCCGCCGCCCATCGCGCGGCGACGTCACCGTCGGCGAGGACCGCGTGGAGGATCTGCTCGACCTCGTGGAGCACGGGCTTGCTCACGGTCTGGCCGGCCTCGGCGGCCAGTGAGCGCGCCATGGCCGCGAGGCCGCCGATCACCGCATGCTGATCGTGCGACAGCTTCCGCAGCTGTGCGCCGTCCAGCGTCCGGTGCGCACCGCGCAGTGCCTCGCCGAGCTGGAGGAACTGGCGGGTCTCCTCGGGCCGGAGGCGGGCCGGCAGTCCGGCGGTCCACACCGCGACGGTCGGCTTGCGCAGTCCGGAGATCGCGGCGGCTAGGCCGTCTCTTTCGGATCTTGCCGGTCAGGCCCGCGTCGTCCGGTGCCGTGCCTCGGCGCGCTGCCGGGGCTCCCGCGTACTGGACGTACTCGGGTGCCCCGGCAGCGCGGCGAGGTGCGGTGCCGGGCGGCGCGGGCCAGGCAAGATCCGAAAGAGACGGCCTAGCTCCCGCTTACCGGCCTCCCGGGCCTGAGCCGCGTGCGCGTTCCGTGCCACGGTGAAATCCGCCGGGCGTACCGCGGTCAGCTCCACCATCACCGAGTCCAGGTCCATGGGCGGCAGTCTCCCGCTCGGGGCCCCGGACAGGCTGCCACCGGGCAGGACACCGCGCGTCGCCCTACCAGCGGCTCAGCCCTGGTCCCCTTCGGTCACGGCCGGAGCCCTGAGCCCCGTACGGACGGCCCTGTGGGCGGCTGGGTGAGGCGCAGCCAGGCCGTGAGCGCGGCCTGTAGTTCGAGTACGGCCGGACGGTCGAGGGATTCGGCCGTCCGGCCGGCGCGCAGGGTGACTCCCTGAGGCGTGACGATCCAGCCCACGGGGAAGCGCTCGGGCGAGGTGATCGCCGTGCCGTGGGCGAGGGTGCGCAGCATGGCGTCGCTCCGGGGCGGGACGGGGGTCCGGCGGAGCTGCCCGGTGACGGTCCCCGGCCGGACGGGCAGGCCGAGAAGCGTACGGAACTCGTCGACGGCGGCGTCGAGGGTCCCTGGAGTTCCGGGCGCGGTCCCGATGAAGGCGTTGGTCAGCTCCGGGTGCGGCCGCCCGCGGCGCTTGCCGGTCGGAGGCGGCGGATGCTCCTCCACGTCGACGCGCACGCACGCGGGTGCGATGAGCACCTCGGTGTAGCCCCGCTCGGTGGCTGTCGCGTGGTGCTCCCGCAGAGCGCTGATCGGTCCCGCCAGGATGTGCTGGCCCGTGCTCCACGACGGGTCGGGGCGCGGCTGACGCGGCGGCGGCTTCGGCGGATCGAGCTCTGGCGGCTGCCCGTACACGCCGTGGGAGCGGTGCAGCACACCGGACTCCGTGAGGAGAACCGTCACCTGCCGCCCAACGACGGCACGGCCCAGGCGGAACCCCACCGCGATCACCGGCATCAGCCCCTCCTTCGACGACCCCCGGAACGACCCCTCCGACGGTAGTCGGAAGGCCTGGTGCGGATCGGTGAATCCACTAACGGAGCACGAGCGCACACCCGTCGGGCCTAAGCTGGTGTGTTCTCGGCGAGCCGCCGGCACCACCACGCTCGTGGTCTCACCCCACCCCCGGATCGACGCACCTCGTTACGCCTGGGAGTACGTCCCAGTGGCCGCTCAAGCCGGGTCAGCCGGCCTTCGCTTGTCCTCGACGTGGACGACGTGGAGTTCGGTGCCGTCCCGATGGCGCTTGGAACGACCGAGGAGCCCGACAGAGATCTCCGAGTGATCTTGCGGCTCATCAGGGCCAACATAGGTGAGGACGTCGTTGTGGTGCCCGGTGACGACCCAACCATCTGCGTCCTGGAGGTCGATCACCCCGAAGTCCCCTGCCGAAGATCCGGCATGCGCCGGGCCGAACTCCTTCAGGATTTCGGTGGCCTGCCCGGCAAGCTCTCCATCCGGATCGGTCAGCACGACACAAGTGCCCTGTTCGAACAGGACCCAGGACTTGCGAGGGTCGGAGAGAAGCCGCATCCAGACGTCTATGAGCATCGTGGTATTCACCGCGGTCATCATGCCGCGGAGGACTGACAGAAGGCGTCGGCCGACGGATCCAAGGCTGCCTGGTCCGGCCTGTACGGCGGTGGGGTGATCCGGCTTCGTCATGGGCGCGTCACGGAAGCGCCACAGCGGTGTGCGGCGGGAACCTGCTCGGGGCAGTGGCCCGTGTACGTGCACGTGAGTGCCGGTGTGGTACCGGTCGTGAACCTCGGGGAGCACCCAATGCAGCACACAGCAGGCATCAGCCGGACCGCGGCGGCCCTGGCGACGGTCCTGGCGGCCGCCGCTCTGATGGCGGGCTGCACGCCGACCGGCGACGGCGGCGGTGCCGCCGCCCCGTCGGCGCCGGGCGCGGCCTCGCAGCCGGCCGGGGCCACGCCCAGCGGCGGCGACAAGGGCGGGACCACGAGCGGGGCCGGGAGCGCCGGTTCCACGGGAGGTGCGGCGTCCGCGGGCGGCTCCACCTCCGGCGGGAGTGGTGGGACCGGAGGGAGTGGTGGGACCGGCGGGAGTGGTGGGACCGGCGGGCCGCAGAAGCCCTGTTCGGTCGACGACGTCAAGGTCTCCGAGGGGCACCAGACAGACGTCCGCCCGTCCGGCACGGGAACGGGGGCCGCCGTCGTCTCCGTCACCAACACGTCCAGCGCCCCCTGCAAGGTGTACGGGTACCCGACGGTCGCGGCGGCCGGCAACGGCTCGCCGGAGAAGAACAAGCCGCTGGCCACCACCCACACCGGCCCCGCCGCCACCAACGTGATGCTGGCCCCGGGCGCCCGCGCCTGGACGAAGCTCACCTTCGTCCAGGTCCAGGGCGAGGCCGACGGCTACTGCGCGTCCGGCGCGACCCCGGGCTCCTACCCGACGGTGGTCATCGGCGTACTCGGCGCCGGGAAGCACCAGATCGCCATGGACGACGGCGTGTTCGCCTTCTGCGACGACAAGGTGACCGTCACCGCCTGGTCCTCCGCCAAGCCGTCCTAGGTCAGGGGCTTCAGGCGGGTGCGCAGCAGGCAGAACTCGTTGCCCTCCGGGTCGGCCAGGGTGTGCCAGCTCTCGGCGCCCGTCTGGCCGACGTCCGCCGGACGGGCGCCGAGCGCGAGCAGGCGCTCCAGCTCGGCGTCCTGGTCCCGGTCGACCGGACTCACGTCGATGTGCAGGCGGAGCTTGCCCCTGCGCGGATCGCTGCTCGGGCTGAGCACGAGGGTGGGCTGCGGACCTCCGAAGCCGGGACCGGGCGGCCCGATCTCGATGCTCCCGTCGTCCTCCCGGGAGAGCTCCACGTAGCCCAGCACCTCGCTCCAGAACCCGGCGAGGCGCTCGGGGTCGACGCAGTCGATGACCAGCTCACTGATGCGGCTTACCATGCCCGCCAGTGTACGGACCGGCCACGAGCTACTTGATGACCTCGACCTTCTTGTCGCCCGCGGCCGCGTACGCCGACGCGCTCGCGCCGATGGCCGTGACGGTGAGGGCGAGCAGCACGGATACGGCGGCGGCCGCGGCGCGCCTGTGGGCCGTCCTGCCGGTCGTCTTGCGGTTCATGATGTCCCCCTGATGGTCTGTGGTGGTCGTCCCGGCAGCTTCGCATCCGTGCCCGGGGCCGACAAGTGAGCCCGGGTCGAACGGATCAGGCGAGTGGAGGCGGTCGGCATGCGCGCGGTGGTGTTCGAGCGGTACGGGGAGCCCGGCGAGGTGCGGGACGTGGCCGATCCGGTGCCGGCCGCCGGTGGCGTGGTCGTACGGGTCGAGGCGACGGGGCTGTGCCGCAGCGACTGGCACGGGTGGATGGGGCACGACCCCGACATCACGCTCCCGCACGTGCCCGGCCACGAACTGGCCGGGGTGGTCGTGGCGGTGGGCCCGGGAGTCGCCAACTGGCGCACCGGGGACCGGGTGACGGTGCCGTTCGTCTGCGCCTGCGGCAGCTGCGCCGAGTGCGCCGCGGGGCAGCAACAGGTGTGCGCCCGGCAGACGCAGCCGGGTTTCACGCACTGGGGGTCCTTCGCCGAGTACGTGGCCCTGGAGCATGCCGACGTCAACCTGGTGGCGGTGCCCGAGGAGCTCTCGTACGACACCGCGGCCGGGCTGGGCTGCCGGTTCGCGACGGCCTTCCGGGCCGTCGTCGCGCAGGGGCGGGTGGCGCCGGGCGAGTGGGTCGCCGTACACGGCTGCGGCGGGGTGGGGCTGTCGGCCGTGATGATCGCGGTGGC
Organism: Streptomyces sp. NBC_01298; assembly: GCF_035978755.1. Classification (NCBI taxonomy): domain Bacteria; kingdom Bacillati; phylum Actinomycetota; class Actinomycetes; order Kitasatosporales; family Streptomycetaceae; genus Streptomyces; species Streptomyces sp. NBC_01298. The sequence continues at coordinate 8,552,481 of NZ_CP108414.1, read as the reverse complement.
GGCGGGAGCCCGGGTGGTGGCCGTGGACACCGCGCCGGCGGCGCTGGAGCTGGCTCGGTCCTTCGGAGCCGCGCACTGTGTGGATCCGGGGCGGGTCGACGCGGCCGAGGCGGTACGGGAGGTGACGCGCGGCGGTGCGCACCTGTCGCTCGACGCGCTGGGTTCCCCGGCCACGACGGCGGCGTCGGTGGCCGGGCTGCGCCGGCGCGGACGGCACGTACAGGTCGGGCTGCTTCCGGCGGCGCAGGGGGCCGCGGCGCTCCCGATGGAACGGGTCATCGGCTGGGAGCTGGAGATCCTCGGCAGCCACGGGATGGCCGCCCACGCGTACCCGCCGATGATGGAACTGGTCCGCTCCGGGGCGCTGCGGCCGGACCTGCTGGTCACCTCCACCATCCCCCTGGACGGGGCGCCGGCCGCGCTGGCGGCGATGGGGACGGCGCCGGGACGCGGAATCACGATCATCCGGCCGGGGGCCGACGCGCGGAGCTGAGCCGGAACACCGAGCTGCCCGCCCGCAGGACGGCCGAGCCGCTGGCCGTGAGGGGCTTGTGGTGCGGAGAGGGCATGGCTACATTCCTTGATTACACGTGTAAGCACGAGATGTGGCCAGCCTGAACCGGCCACATTCTCCGCTCGTTCCCCTCACCTCCCCCTCCTTCTCCACCCGCCGCGAGAGGCAGCACAGCCATGTCCACGATCCCCGTCGGCCCACCCCTCGAGGCCGTCGCACCGGCACCGGCACCCGCGACCGCGACCGCTCCCGACCGGGGCGGCAGGCGCACCGGCACCCTCGTCTTCGGCGTCGCGCTGCTCGGATCCGCCGCCGCGCTCGCGCTCGTCGTACGCGGGGACGTGAAGCGGCCGCCCTTCCAGGGGCTCGACGACCGCTGGCTGTCCTGGATGGGCGGACCGCACGACGGGATCCCCTCCGTGGTCGCCGCACTGCTGAACTGGTTCGGGGGCCCGGCGGGCGCCGTCGTCCCGCTGGCCCTGCTGCTCTTCCTGCTCGTCCGGCGGCGCTGGGTGTCGGCGGGATTCCTCTTCGTCGTCTACATGGCCGGAAACATGCTCGTCGTACAGGGCCTCAAGCACCTGGTGGACCGGCCTCGACCGGAGAACCCGCTGGTCCGGGTCGACCACGGCTCCTTCCCCTCCGGCCACGCGGCGGGTGCGGCGCTCCTGGTCGTCATCGTCGGCGCGATCCTCGTTCCCGCCGCCCGGCGCCGGGCGTGGTGGATCGGCGGCGCGGTGTTCATCGCGGCCATGATGTGGAGCCGCACCTGGCTGCACGCCCACTGGCTCAGCGACACCGCCGCCGGGGCGGTGGCCGGCGTCGGCGCCGGCCTGGTCGCCTGGTGGCTCTGCGCCCCCGCGCTGGCCCGGGAGGCCGAACGGCACGCGGAGCGCGGGGTCCGCTAGGCGGCCTCCGCGCCGGTGGCCCGCACGGCTGTCGTCCGGCCTCGGCGCAGCCGCAGCACGGTCAGCACGGCCGCCGCGCCGGCGATCACCAGCACGCCCCCGAGCGTGAGGATCCAGACCGGGACGCCTCCGGCCGTGAGCAGTTCGCCGGTGTACTCGACCCTGCGGTACGGGGCGTCCCCGGCGGCGGCGCGCAGTTCGTGGTCGCCGTCGATCCGGGACGGGACGGGGAAGCTCTGGTCGATCGCCGTCAGGAACACCGGCTCCGCGCCCGCGAACGCGGCGACGGGCCCTGTCGGGGTGATCCGTCCGGCGAAGGTCACCTCGGGCGCGTTGCCGCCGATCGCGGAGACGGGTTCCATCCGGTGCTCCGCCAGGACGTACAGGCCCAGGGACTGGGCGGTGGAGGCCAGCCGGGACAGCCGCATCGGGTAGACGAGCCGGTCGCTGTCGAAGCGGATCAGCAGCGGGTCCAGGGTGCCGCTCAGGGTGGCGCCGGGCTCCCGGGGGGCGAGGCGCACGGCGACGTACTCCCACCGCTGGTCCACGTACGGCTTCAGCTCGGCGGAGAGCCGGTCGGGGAGTTCGAAGCCGTTGGCCTTCAGCCAGTCGCCCAGCGCCCCGGGGTCGGTCGCGGTCAGGCGGGCCACGTCGAAGTCGCCGAGCCGCTCGCGGCCGATGACGCCGACCTGTGGCTCACCGCTGCGGGGAGGAGCCGCTCCGGCCGCGTCACCCCGGCCGCCGTCGAGGGGCCAGTCCCCGCGCCGGGGCCAGAAGTGGCCGCGGGTGCGGTACTCGGGCCCGGTCAGGTCCACCAGCCGCGAGAACAGCATGGCGTCGCCGAGGCGCACCGTGGCCCGACCGGGCACCGGCATGATCCAGGCGGCCCGCTTGGCATCGCCGCCGACCGTGAACCGCATGGCCACCTGCTCGGTCCTGCCGTCCCAGCGGACCACGGAGGCCTCCCGTGAGACTCCAATCCGCGAGGTGCCGTCGGGGACCATCGCCCCGCAGCCGCAGGCGTAGGCCGGGCTGACGAGGGACCCCAACTGGGTCGCGAGCAGGGCGAAGAGCAGGAGCCCGGCCCTCCGCCTGATCCACGCGGCCGTCCGCACCGTCAGCGCCCGCACCCTTGCCGCCCGCACCCTTGCCGTCCGCACCGTCTCCCCCACGCTCCTCGCCCAGTCACATCCACAGCCGCTGTCACAGTCACAGCCACAGCCACAGCCGCCCACGGGACCGCCCCGTACGAGGCATGCGGACCCGTCCGCCCCGGTCTCAGACGGCCGGCGCCGCGATCCGGTTCCGGTCACCTGCCCGCCATCTGCCGGTCACCTCCTCCTGCCACGCTGCGGGCACCCCAGAGTTGTACATACAACTTTTCCGAGCATGGCAGGAGCCACGATGTCCGTACCGGCGATCACCCGCCCGCCCGCGCCCTGGCTGCGCGACAACTGCCCCTGCGCCGAGTGCCGCGACCCGCGCACCGGCCAGAAGCTGTTCCAGATCACCGAATTGCCCGCGGGCCTGGCCGTCGGCGCGGTGCGCGAAGCGCCGGCCCCCGACGGCGGGCCCGGCTGGGAGGTGACGTGGCGGCCGGACGGCCACCGCTCCGTGTACCCGGCCGGGTGGCTCGAGGCCCACGGCCCGGACGGAGCGGCGTACCGCGCGGCCGGGGACGGGCGGACCGAGGCGGACAAGGAGCTGTGGGCGGCGGCGGACCTGGACGGACGGATCCCGCAGGCCGGATGGGACGCGTACATCAGCTCCCGCGCGGTCCGGGAAGAGGTCCTCGACAGCGTGGCCCGGCTGGGCTTCGCCCTCCTGCGGGACGTTCCGTGCCGGGACCGGATGGTCCTGGACGTGGCCCGCACCTTCGGCTTCGTCCGCGAGACCAACTACGGGGAGCTCTTCGAGGTCCGCGTGGAAGCCGACCCCAACAACCTGGCCTTCACCGGTGCGTTGATCACCCCGCACACCGACAACCCCTACCGGGATCCCGTACCGACCCTCCAACTGCTGCACTGTCTGCGCAACGAGGCGGCGGGCGGGGACTCCGGGCTGGTCGACGGCTTCCACGCCGCCGCGCTGCTGCGCGAGCGGGATCCGGAGGCCTTCGAGGTGCTGACCCGCGTGCCGGTGGAGTTCGCCTTCGCCGACGCGCACTGCGAACTGCGGGCCCACCGGCCGCTGATCGATGTGGACCCGCTCGGGCGGATCCGCGAGGTCCGCTTCAACAACCGCTCCATCTCCACGCTGCACCAGCCCGCCGGCGTGCTGGAGGAGTTCTACGCGGCCTACCGGCTCTTCGGCGGGCTGCTGGAACGGCCGGAGCTGCGGCTCGACTTCCGGCTCGCGCCCGGCGACTGCGTGGTCTTCGACAACACCCGTCTGCTGCACGCCCGTACCGCCTTCTCCGAATCGGGGGGACGCCACCTCCAGGGCACGTACGCCGATCTCGACGGGCTGCTCTCCACCCTTGCCGTCCTGCGCCGCGAAGGAGCCGCCGCGTGAACGCCCACGACACCACGGGCGGCGTCGACACCGGCCCCTCCGCCTCCGGCGCCGTCGAGGCCCTCGCCCGGCTCTTCGAGGGCGAGGGCAGCGCCGAGTACTTCGGCGAGGCCGTCACCCAGGCCGGGCACATGCTCCAGGCCGGGGCCCTCGCCGAGGCCGCCGGGGCCCCCGCCCACCTGGTGGCGGCCGCGCTGCTGCACGACATCGGGCACTTCCACGGCACCGTGACCGGCCGCGATCTGATGGAGGGCGGGCAGGACAACCGGCACAGCCACACCGGGGCCGACTGGCTGGCCCGCTGGTTCGGGCCGGAGGTCACCGAGCCGGTCCGGCTGCACGTGGCCGCCAAGCGCTACCTGTGCACGGCCGAGCCGGGCTACTTCGACCTGCTCTCCGAAGCCTCCGTACACACCCTGCGCGTCCAGGGCGGCCCGATGACCGCCGAGCAGGCGCGCGCGTTCGAGGGGCTCCCCGGGGCGGCCGACGCGGTGGCCGTGCGGCGCTGGGACGAGCAGGCCAAGGACCCCGAGCTGGCCACCCCGGACTTCGACCACTTCCGGCCGCTGCTGGAGGCCCTGCTGATCAAGAACGCTTGATCAGCGGAACCCGATCGAAAACCTGCTCAAACGCCCGATCAGGGGCTCAGCGGTCCGAGCAGGCGGCCCAGCGCGCTGGCGGCGGTGGTGTGCACGGTGAAGGCCACCGTCCCCGGCAGATAGCGGTCCTGCGACCACTCCACCGGGACGCCGGCCGGGTCGGTGGACCGGCGCCGCTCGCGCAACAGGGCCTCGCCCGCCGGGCAACCCAGCAGCCGGGCGTCGTCGGCGTCGGCCACCGCGATGTCGATGGTGTGGTGGGCGTCGGCGAAGAGGACTCCGTGCCGGGCGAGCCGCTCGGAGTACGAGACCGTGTCCGGCGGCATGTCCGCGACCAGTGCGCCGACCGGCTCCGGGTACGTCGTGCGCTCCACCATCACCGGGGCGCCGGACAGGGTGCGCAGCCGCAGGACCCGGTACACGGGGGCGCCCGCCGCGATCCGCAGGTGCTCCGCCTCCTCGGCGTCGGCCTCGCCGCGGTCCACGGCCACGGTCCGCCCTCCGGGTTCCTCGCCGAGCGAGCGGGCCCAGCGGGTGAAGCTTCGGAGCTCCGCGACTCCCCCGGCCTCCCCCGCGCCGCCGCCGAGGACGACCCGGCGGGTGCCCCGGCGCGAGGTGATCAGCCCGTCGGTCCGCAGGGCGGCGAGGGCCTGGCGCACCGTACCCCTGGAGACTCCGTAGCGGCGGGCGAGCTCGTCCTCGGCGGGCAGCCGCGCGCCGGATCCGTACTCGCCCGCGGCGATGGCGGTCCGCAGGTCCCCGGCGACCTTCAGATAGAGCGGTGTCCTGGGTGCCGGGTCGCGCGGTGCCTCGTTCACGGGGCCAGCCTGCCATGGCCCGGACGGGGCGAAAGGCCCGGGAGGTCAGGACGTGCCACCCGGTATTGAAATGATGCCTGTCATCTAAATTCGAGGCGTGACCGGAAGGACCGGTGGCCGTGCACCGGCCCGCGCGGCGGGAGCCGCGCACCAACGCGCAGAGGAACCACCCATGTTCGGCATGATCATCGACACCACCCCCGACACGACGTCCGTCGGCCCCGTGGTGCGCCTCGACCCCGAGGGCGGTCCGTTCCGCGAGCTCGCGGCCGTCCGGATCCAGGTGCCGGCCGGCGGGACGATCCCGGCCCACGCGCACGGGGCGTCCGAACTGCTGCTCACGGGCGTCTTCGGGACGGTGGAGGCCTCGTGCGGGTGCGGCGCCGAGACGGTGTCCCCGGGCAGCTTCGCGATGCTGCCGGCGGGCAAGGAGATCACCCTGGTCAACCACGGCACGGAGCCGGCGACGGTCCTGGCGGTGTTCTCACAGAGCGAGTTCACGCGGGGCCTGCCGCGCGCCGCGGCGAAGGGCTGCGGCTGCCAGGGGCACGGCGGCTGACGCGCCGGTCCGCTTCGGGCGGGCCGCTCTTTACTGGCCACCGGCCTGATCCCATACTTCTCGCGTGAGAACGACGGATAAGCAGCCCCGCACCAGTCCGCTGGTGCCCGACGCGGTGGCCCGGGAGATCGCCCGGCACGACTGGAGCTCCATCGACTGCGGCTGCGGCCGCCCGGCCGGTCATCTCGGTCACCTCCCGGACACGTTGTGGGACGCGGCCGAGGGACACCCGGCCGCGTTCCGCGCCCTGGAGGGCCACGCCTTCCACACCGGCGTGCTGCGACCGCCCGCCCCGGCGGTGTGCGGGGTCCTGATGGCCGTCTGGGCCGCCGGCCCGCCCCGCCAGTCGACCCGCGAGGCCCTGCTGTGGGCACTGCTGCGCCTCCTCGGCGCCGAGGACGACGGTTCCTCGTACGAGGCCGGGCTGTACGGCCAGTGCGCCGCGCACATCCGCGCCGGCGCGCCCGGGCTGCGCGATACGGCGACCCGGCGCCCGGGCTCCGAATCGGCCGCCTACGCGGAGGGCATCCTGAGCCTGCTCGACCTGGCGGTCTAGGCCGTCTCTTTCGGATCTTGCCGGGCCCGCGACGCCTGGCACCGCGCCTGGCCGCACTGCCGAGGCGACCACGTACACCCAGCACGCGAGCGCCCCGACAGCACGCCCAGGCACGGCACCAGACGCCGCGGACTCGGCCGACAAGATCCGAAAGAGACGACCTAGGTCCCGCGGGATCAGCGGCACGGGCTGGTCAGCTCTTCGGTCGCGGGTCTGCAGAACGCCCTGTAGTGGCCCGGAAGAGGCGTAGCCGTCGAGTCGACGCTCACGGCGTCGGCTCGGACGGCCCGCGGGGTCTTCTCCCACGCGCCGTCCGCCGACCCTCCGGGTGGCCGGGTAGCCCTGTGCGTGTGCGCCTCGTGCGCCCTGCCGGCTCTCCGTCAGACCCCGAGCGGCGCGACCAGGCACGCCCTCAGGGTGGCCGGGGTGACCTCCGTGAGGGAGGGCGCGAAGACGCGTACCGGTGACGCGGGGACCTCCAGCAGGGAGGGGACCACCAGCACTCCGCAGCCGGCCGCCTCCGCCGAGGCCGCGCCGTCCGGGGAGTCCTCGACCGCCACGCACTGCCACGGCTCCGCGCCGAGGCGTGCGGCGGCGGCCCGGTAGGGGTCCGGGTGCGGCTTCGTCAGGGACGTGTCGTCCGCGGACAGGGTGAGGGCGAAGGGCACGTGGGCCAGTGAGCCGCCCACCACCGAGTCCACGACCACCCGCGGCGAGGCGCTGACCAGCGCGAACGGTATGCCTTCCGCTTCCAGGGCGGTGAGCAGCAGCTGCGCGCCCGGCCGCATCGGGGCACCCTCCTCGACCCGGCCGAAGAAGTTCTCGGTCAGGACCCGCGCCACCTCCCGCACGTCCCCGGCGCCCGCGACCCGTACGAGATGCGCGGCGGTGTCCTCCACCGCCCGCCCGACCACCTCGGGCGCGTCGGCGTCGGTCAGTACGTGACCCAGGTCCGCGGCGATCTCCACGGTGGTCTGCCACCACAGGACCTCGGTGTCGACGAGGGTTCCGTCCATGTCGAAGAGGACGGCGGCGAGTCCGGTCATGAGGCATCCCTTGCGGTCGAGGTCGAAGTCGAGGTCGAAGCTGAGGCGTTCACGACAGCCGCGGCGGCGGTCGTCGTGGCGACGACGAGGACGGGACGTTCGGCCAGTCCCACGGTCGCCCGTGCGCCCGGTACCAGTGCTCCGGCCTCGCGCGAGGGCAGGTCGGCCTTGACCCGGATGCCGTCGGGCAGGTCCAGGTGGAGCCGGGTCACCGATCCGAAGAAGGAGGCCGACACGACGGTTGCCGTGCCCCGCGCGTCCGCCGTCACCGTGACGTTCTCGGGGCGTACGAGGACCTCGACGTCCGAGGTGGAGGGCACCGGGCCGTCCACCGGCAGCCGGGAGCCGGCCACCTCCACGGTCCCGGAGCCGGCCAGCCGTCCGGGCAGCCGGTTCATGGTACCGACGAACTCGGCGACGAACGGGGTCGCCGGCCGCTCGTACAGCTCGGCCGGGGCGGCGCACTGCTCCAGGCGGCCCGCGTTGAGCACGGCGACCCGGTCGGCCATGGACAGCGCCTCCTCCTGGTCGTGCGTGACGAACACGGTGGTGATGCCCAGGGAGAGCTGGAGCCGGCGGATCTCCTCGCGCAGACCGGCCCGTACCTTCGCGTCGAGCGCGGAGAGCGGCTCGTCCAGCAGCAGGACGCGGGGGCGCAGGGCGAGGGCGCGGGCGAGCGCCACGCGCTGCTGCTGCCCGCCGGACATCTGGTGCGGGTAGCGGTCGCCGTGGTCGGGCAGGCCGACCAGGTCGAGCAGTTCGGCCGCACGCTCGCGGCGGGCGGCCGCGCCGACCTTGCGGACGCGCAGGCCGAAGGCCACGTTGTCGCGGGCGCTGAGGTTCGGGAAGAGGCTGTACGACTGGAACACCATGCCGGCGTCACGGCGGTTGGCCGGGATCCGCGTGATGTCCTGCCCGTCGAGGAGGACTTCGCCGGAGTCGGGCTGTTCGAAGCCGGCGACGACGCGCAGCGCGGTGGTCTTTCCGCAGCCCGACGGGCCGAGCAGGGCGACGAGTTCGCCGGGCTCGATGGTGAGGTCGAGTCCGTCGAGGGCGACGGTGGAGCCGAACGCCCGGCGCAGGCCGCGGAATTCGACGCGCGCTCCGCCGGGTGCCGCTTCGCTATCCGCGGACTTCCTGGCCTCGGGAAGGGTGAGGGACATGCGGGTCAGGACTCCTTGCCGGAGGTGCGGGAGGTACGGGAGTGACGCGTGGTCCCGGGAGACACGGTAGCCGGGGCGGTCCCCGCCCGGGAGAGGAGGAGCAGCAGCAACCAGGTGATGAGGAGGCTGAGGACGGAGACGGCCACCGACATCCGGGCGTGCGCTCCGGAGATGGACACGATCCACACGGCGAAGGGCTGGAAGCCGAGCAGCGAGGCGATCGTGAACTCGCCGAGGACCAGGGCCAGCGTGAGGAAGGCGGCTCCGGCGAGGGCGGTCCGCAGGTTCGGCAGGATCACGCGCAGGACCACGTAGGGCCAGCTCGCGCCACAGCTGCGGGCCGCCTCGACCAGGGTCGGTACGTCGACGGCCCGCAGGCCCGCGTCGAGGGAGCGGTAGACGAAGGGCAGTGCGAGCACCGTGTACGCGAGGACGAGGACGAGGGGGAAGTCCGGGTTCTGCACGGCGAGGAAGGTCTGGTAGAGCGGGGTCCGGGAGAGGTGCTCGGGACCCCAGCGCAGCACCGTGGTGATACCGGTGACCAGGGCGATCGGCGGTACGACCAGCGGCATCATGCACATCACCTCCACGACCGGGCGCAGCCGCGGCGAGCCGATGCGTACGGCCACCAGGGCCGGCACGGCGAGGAGCAGCGAGGCGGTGATGGTCGCGGCGGCGAGGCCCAGGGAGAGCAGCAGGCTCCGGGTGAACCCTTCGGCGCCGAGCAGTTGGGTGTACGCCTCGAAGCTGACGCCCTGGCCGGGGACGTGCACGGTGAACACGAAGGAGGCCAGGAGCGGGAGCAGGAAGTACGCGCCCGCGAGCGCGAGCACGGCTCCGCGCCACACCCGGGGCCGGGAGCCGGAGCGGAACCGGCGCGGTGCACGGGCCGGGGCCGGCACCCCGGTCTCCTGCCGGTCCCGCTGCCCGTCCCGGTCCGCGGGGGCCGGAGCGGCGCCCGGAGCGGCGGTCGGGGCCGCCCCGTCGTTCGGGGCGGGCGTCGGGGTCATCGCAGCCATCGGGCGCTCCGTCGCTGGAGGGGCAGGTAGACCGCCATGACCAGGCCGGCGATCACGATCATGTCGAGGCCGAGGGCCAGGGCCACGTTCTCCTGGCCGGTCAGCACGTTCCCGGACAGGGCGTCCGCGATCTTGAGCGTGACCAGCGGGACGGAGCCGCCGACGAGGGCGGCGGCCGTGGCGTGCGCGGCGAAGGCCGTGCCGAAGAGCAGCACGAACCCGCCGAGCAGGGAGGGTGCGAGGACGGGCAGGCCGACGTGGCGCCAGAACTGCCATCCGCTCGCCCCGTTGTTCTGGGCGGCCTCGCGCCACTGCGGGCGCAGTCCGTCCAGCGCGGGGACGGTCACCAGCACCATGAGCGGGGTCAGGAAGTAGAGGTAGACCACGGTGAGGCCGGTGAAGGAGTACAGGTTCCAGCCGAGGCCGGTCAGGTCGGCGAGCTGGGTGACGACACCGGAGATCCCGACCGTGGCGATGAACGCGAAGGCGAGCGGGACGCCGCCGAAGTTGGCGAGGACGCCCGAGGCGGTCAGCGTCGCTCCGCGCAGGGCGCGGGAGGGGGAGGTGACGACGGCCTGCGCGATGAGGACGCCGAGCACGCCGGCCACGAGTGCGGTGAGGCCGGAGAGCTGGACGCTGCCGATGAGCGAGCCGAGGTAGGGCCCCTGGAGGGAGCGGGCCAGGTGCTCGCCGGTCGCTTCGGTGGCGCCGCTGACCGGGTCCGTACGGGTGACCGCGCCGAAGGCGATGGCGCCCAGCGGGACGCCGAAGCACAGTCCGGTGAAGACGAGGAGCGGGAGGGCGGCGAGCCAGGTGCGCGGGCCGCGCCGCCGGCGGCGGGTGGTGCTGCCGCCGGCGGTCCCCGTCGTGGGGGGGATGGTGGTGGAGGCGGACATCAGCTGAGGGCCTTGTCCCACTTCTCGGCGAGGGTGGCCTTGGCCTTGTCCAGCTCCGTGGAGGCCGGGAAGGCCGGGGTGCCCTGGACCTGCGGGAGCTTGGTGACGGCTTCCTTGTCGACGGTGCCGGCCTGGGTCATGGCGGGCAGCAGCACGGGGCGGGCGAAGCCCTTCAGCCAGAGGTTCTGGCCCTCGGTGCTGTACAGGAACTCCATCCACAGGCGGGAGGCCGCCGGGTGGGGGGCGTCCTTGTTGATGGCCTGCGAGTAGTACTGGGCGTAGACGCCGTCGGTGGGGATGGCCACCTTCCAGTCGACGCCCTTGCCCTTAAACTGCTCGGCGTAGCCGGCGTTCAGGTAGTCCCAGTCGATCGAGATGGGGGTCTCGCCCTTCTCGACGGTGGCCGGGGTGGACTCGACGGGGATGAAGTTGCCGCTCTTCTTCAGCCGGCCGAAGAAGTCGATGCCGGGCTGGATGTCCGCGAAGGAGCCCTTGTTGGCGAGGGCCGCCGCGTAGACGCCGCCGAAGGCGGAGCCGGACTTGGTCGGGTTGCCGTTGAGGGCGACCTTGCCCTTGTACTCGGGCTTGGCCAGGTCGGCGAAGGACTGCGGGCAGTTCGGGATGCGGGCGGCGTCGCAGCCGATGGAGACGTAGCCGCCGTAGTCGTTGTACCAGCGGGCGTCCGCGTCCTTCTGGGCGGCGGGGATCTGGTCCCAGGCGGTGACCTTGTACGGGGCGAAGAGGTTCTCGGCGGCGCCGCTGCGGGCGAAGGCGATGCCGAGGTCCAGGACGTCGGGGGCGCGGGTCTGGCCCTTGCGGGACTTGACCGCGGCGATCTCGTCGGCGCTGGAGGCGTCCGGGTTCTCGGCCTTGATCTTGACCTTGGGGTACTTCGCCGCGAACGCCTTCTGGATCTCGCCGTAGTTCGCCCAGTCGGCGGGCAGCGCGATGACGTTCAGCTCGCCCTCCTTCTCGGCGGCCGCGACGAGACCTTCCAGGCCGCCGAAGTCGGCGACCGAGGTGGCGGCGCCGGGCTGGGTCTTGTTCTTGCCGTCTGCGCCGGCGGCGGTCTTGTCGGGTGCGGCGCCGCACGCGCTGAGCACGGTGAGGACGGCGGCGCTGAGCAGGACGGCGGCCGTACCGCGACGGGCGGTGGAACTGAGCACGGTCTCTCCCGGAGACTGGGTCCAAGGCAGGGGTTCACTTGTCTGAACAAGTTGACTCCAGTTCGCCCTGGGTCCCTGTACGGCCGGTGAACGGCGGCTGTCGCGCGGTGCACGACTCGACGAAGACCGGGAATGGCCGGATCCGAACGGGACGTACGACCCTCATGATGATCTTCACGGCCGGTGCGGCCTAGGCTGGGAAGCGGGCGGCCGACGGACGGCGCGCCCGTCCGGGGCACATCCACACGAGGGGGAAGGGGACAGCATGGCTGCGGTGCGGTATCTGGAGATCGCCGAGGCCCTGCGCCGGTCGATCCTGTCCGGCCAGTACCCGGTGGGCGCCCAACTGCCCTCGGAGAGCGATCTGGCGGCGCGCTGGTCGGCCTCCCGCGGCACCGTCCGCCAGGCCGTGGCGACGCTCGCCGCCGAGGGACTGATCGGCTCGCGGCAGGGGGCCCGCAGGATCGTCCTGCGCCACGAACGCAAGCACAGCTTCGGCGAGCTCAACAGCTTCGCCCAATGGGCCGAGGGGGTCGGCCACCAGGCCGCGAGCCGCTTCCTGTCGCGCACCCGCCGCCCGGCGACCGCCGAGGAGGCGGACCGGCTGGCCCTGCCGCCCGGCACGGAGATCCTCGCCGTCCTGCGGCTCCGGCTGCTCGACGGGGAGCCGACGATGGTCGAACGGACCGCCTACGCCGACTGGGTGGCGGCGGCGGTCGAGCGGATGCCCGAGGACTGCCGCTCGGTGATGGACGGGCTGGCGAACGACTCCGGCATCGTCGCCCACTACGGCGAGCACCTCATCGACGCCCTTCCCGCCGGCAGCGAGGACGCCCGGCTGCTGGAAATCCGTCGCGGGAGCCCTCTTTTGCGCCAGCGACACGTCTCCGCGACCCGTACGGGCCGCCCCATCGAGTGGTCCGACGACCGATACCGGGCGGGCAGCGTCACCTTCAGTGTGAACAACTCGGCAGTAGCAACGCCCTTGGAGCGCCGGGCCGGGGACCGCTAGGGGTGTAGGGGCTGCAGGGAGTGTGAGAGCGACGCGGCGACGCTCTCGGCAGCGCTCTCGGCGACGGCTTCGGGGAGCCAGTCCGCGAGCCGCCCGAAGCGGAAGCCCAGCGCGGCGGCCCGGCCGTTGTCCATCGCGTAGGCACGGTCGAAGGAGAACGGCGAGGCCTCGGCCCCGGCCGGGACGGTCCGCAGGACTGGCGCCCGGCCGACCCGCTCGGCGACGGCCTCGGACAGCCCGAGCACGTCCAGCTCCCCGTGCGAGGCGGCGTTCACCGGCCCGGTGAAGTCCAGCTGCCCCGCCCAGTGGAGGAACCGGGCGATCTCGTGGTGGTGGATGAAGGAGGTGGGGTACGGGGCCTTGTGCACCGCCACCGGGATCCCGGCGCCGATCCGCTCCACGTAGTGCGCGAGGCGGCCGGTGAACTCCGCCCGGCCGCCGCCGAGTACGTGCGCGGTGCGCACGGCGACGTGGCCGAAGCCGGGCTCCGCCCCCAGGACCTCCTCGGCCCGCCGCTTGCCCTCGGCGTAGGCACGCGCTTCGGGCGTGGGCGGCGCGGGGTCGTGGACCTCCATCGTCGAGGTCATCACGTACCGCCCGGTGCGGCCGGCGAAGACCCGGCGGGCGATCTCCGCCTGCCGGGGCGTGTAGCAGACCTGGTCGAAGACCACGTCGAAGGAGCGCTCCCCCAGCGCCGCGCGGAGTCCCGCTTCGTCCTCCCGGTCGGCGATCAGGTGGCCGACTCCCCGGGGCGGGGCGGCGGATCCCCGGTTGAGGACCGTCACCTCGTTGCCGGCGTCCCGCTCCAGGGTGACCAGGTGCTTTCCGAAGTACCGGCTTCCGCCGATGACGAGAATCTTGTTCATGTCCGGGACTCTGCCGCTGTACGGTCCCCAGTGGAACTACCGGAATGCTGTTCACGTCGTAAGGGAAACTGATGATCGATGTGCAGCGGCTGCGCATCCTGCGCGCCGTGGCCGAGCACGGCAGTTTCAACAAGGCCGCCGGGGCGCTGCTCCTGACGCCCTCGGCCGTCTCCCAGCACATCGCGGCGCTGGAGCGCGGCCTCGGCCATCCCGTCGCCGTGCGCAGTACCCGCGGGATCACGCTCACCGAGCCGGGGCGGCTGCTGGTGGAGGCGGCGGAGGCGGTCTCGGCCGAGCTCGACCGGGTGCGCCACGAGATCGACCGGGTCACCGCCGAGCGGCCCCGGCTGACGGTCGCCACCTTCGTGAGCGGCGGCCGGAGGCTGCTGCCGGGCGCGCTGGCCCGCTTCGTGGCCGCCCATCCGGAGGTGGAGCTGACGGTCCTGGAGGCGGAACCGGAGGACGCGGTCCCCATGGTGGCCTCGGGCGCCGCCGACCTGGCGCTGACGTACCACTTCGACGGACCGCTGCCGCTCCGGCCGGGGGCCGCGCTCGACTGGCTGCCGCTGAGCCAGGACCCGCTGGCGCTGGTCCTGCCGCCGGGGCACCGGTTCACGGGACGCGCGTCGGTCGCCCCGGCCGAACTCGCCACCGACCGCTGGGTACTGGGCTGCCTGAAGACGGAGGCCTACCTCCGCCGGTACGCGGAAAGGGCCGGCTTCGAGCTCCGGGTGGCGGCCTCCACCACGGACTACTTCTTCGCCCGCTCCCTCGTCGCGGCAGGCGTCGGCGTGGCCCTGATCCCCCGGATCGCCCTGCCTCCGCAGGACACGGACGGGACCGCGGCCGGGGATGGGGCCGGAGACCAGGAGCGGCACGCGCATGGGCACGGAGCCGCGCACGGAGCCGGGAACGCGGATGGCGATCGGGCGGCCCGCGGCGCAACCGTCGTGCCCGTCGAACCCCCCTCCCCCGCACGGCACATCGGCGTCCTCACACCCCGCCGGCGCCGTCCCCATCCCTACGCGGCGACCCTGACCGAGGCCCTGGCGGCAGCCGGCCCCGAACCGGTGCCGGGGGCGGTCCAGCCGTGATCCGGATCCCCCGCACGGTCAAGGTGCTGGCAGGTGGCGTGGTGTTCCTCGCAGCCATCCCGCTCGCCGTTGGCTACGCAACTCGGTGCCGCCTTGGTCCGTTCGTGGGGGTCAGTAGCCGATGGTGAAGCGGCGCTGGACGAAGCGCGGCAGCTCCGCCTCGTCGACGAGGGCGAGTACACCGAGCGGCCGAAGACGGCGTACGAGCACGCGTGGGAGATCCGGGACTCCGCCGAATACCAAGGCTTCCGGCACCTGCTCGCCGGTCATCCCGTCACTTCCGCGGCGACGCCCCGCCGCGGGCGGGTCCGCGTGCCCCAGCGGGCGAGGGACGGGCCGACAGCGCCCAGTGCCGCGAAGAACACCGCCAGCAGCAGCCAGCCCGTCGTGCCGAGGCCGAGCACCACCGTGGTGAGGATCGCGGGGGCGAGAGCCTGGCCCGTGCTGAAGCCGAGACCGAGGACACCCTGGTACTGGCCCTGGGCGTGATCGGGGGCAAGACCGAAGCCCAGGGCGAAGCCCGCCGAGGACTCCCAGACCTCTCCCAGGCTGTGGACGAAGATCGCGGCCAGGACCAGTCCCGCCGCGGCCCAGACCGGGGTGTACGCCGCCAGCGCCATCATCGGGCAGCTGAGGAGGAAGAGCAGCCCCGCCGTGCGAAACGCCCGGCCGCCGTCGTACGGAGTCTCGATCCGCGAGCCGATCCTGGTCTGCGTCAGCACGCAGAAGAGGGAGTTGACGGCGAACAGCGCGGCCACCGTCCAGCGCGGCGCTTCGGTGTGCTCCGAGATCCAGATCGGCAGGAGCAGGGAGACCACCGGGTACTGCAGTCCCATGGCCCCGTAGAGGGCGGTGAACGCCAAGAAGGGACGATCCGCGAAGACGGGCCAGCGCCGCTGCCGGGACGGCGCTGCCAGTACCGGATAGCGGGGCAGCAGGAGCAGAAGCACCGCGCACAGGGCGAAGCTCGCCGCGTTGCCGAGGATCAGCGTGACATAGGCGCCGCGGGTGTCGGCGGCCAGCGCCAGCCCGGCGCCCACCGTCCCCAGGACGACGCCCAGATTGACGAAGGTACGCAGCTTGGCCCGGAACAAGGCCGGGCGCTCACCCCCGACCCGGACCACCAGCGCGCCCCACGCCGCCCCACCGGCCGCCGCGGCGATCTGGTCGACCGTCGCGATGACCGTGAGCGCGGCCCAGCTCTCGACGAGAACGAGCGCCGCCATCGACACCGCCTGGACCGCGAGGGCCAGCATCATGATCGTGCGCGCCCCACGCCGGTCGGCCAGTTGCCCGCCTGGTATCCCCGCGCCCAGGCCGATCACTCCGGCGATGGTGAGCGCGGCGCCGACCTGCACCGCGGGCAGCCCCACGACCAAGGTGAAATAGAGCGCCGACGCCGCGTTGAACAGACCGTTGCCGACCCGGTTGGTGAAACTGGCGGCGATCAGCACGCGCTCCGGCCTGCTGTCCCCCGCCATCCGGCCTATTCGGCCTGCCAGGCCGCCCTTGATCATGGTCGGCAGGTTAACAGCGGCCGCTGATCCGGCAGCAGTCGCACCAAGATCGCGTGCGGGGCCGTCGGTGGAGAACCCGGTCTACGAGCGGGTCTCGACCGACCGGCGGTCGACCACCCGGCAGAACCTCGTCCTGGACGAGGCCGGGATCGAGGGCCCTGGGGTGCGCCATCCGATGGGATCGGGATGTCGGGATGTCCCTGCCACTTCGGACAGCGGCGACCGTACGTGTGCGTTGCCGTTGGTGGACAAGTGCTCCGCCCCGGCGCAGCGCGGGCCCGCGCTGTCGGTCCCGGACCGCCCAACCGCCTGACCCGCCGTCATGATCCCCGTAAGGTTCGCGGTAGCGATCACCGACGACGGGAGCGGGCGTGACGCGGCTGGGGGACGAGCGTCGGCGGCGGAGCGGGGTCGTCGGGTACTGGCGGGCGGTGGAGTTGTTCAGCCCGCAGAAGGTGCCCGCCCTGTCCGTCCGGGATCGGGTCTACGCGGCCGAGCCCGACGGGCCCATGCCCTGGGAGGCCGGGCATCCGCTGCGGTCCGTCCCGGTCGAGCCCGGATACGGCTGGCAGCACGTCGTCTACGGCGGTGCCTACGCGCTCTCCGCCGTGCGCGACACGCTGCTCGGCGTCTTCGGGGGCAGCGGCGAGGACCATGACGGCCGGATGAACGGCGAGAGCGCGCTGTTCGCGCTCCTCAACAGCTTCATCGCCGCCGACCTCGACCTCGTGGCCCGCGAGCTCGCCGCGGGCGATCCCGGCCCCGGCCTCGCCGCGTACCTCACCCCCGGCGCCGCCTTCGACCGGTCCCGCCGCGTCGACCTGCGCCGCGATCCGGGCGTCGCGCTCGCCTGAGTCGCCCCCGCCCGAACCCCGCTCGGCCGCTGGCCGGCCGATCCCGCGCACGCGCTCGCGCTGAGCCAGCAGTTCGCCGTCAACGCCATCCACGCCGAACTGGCCCCGGGCGCCGGGATCTTCGCCGTCAACGGCCCGCCCGGCACCGGCAAGACCACCATGCTGCGCGACTGCTTCGCCGCGGCCGTCGTCGAGCGGGCCCGCCGCCTCGCCGCGCTGCGCCTGCCGTCGCAGGCCTTCGCGGAGCAGGCCCCGTACGTGTGGAAGAGCGGCGACTACACCCGTACGGTCACGCCGCTGCGCCCGGAGTTCACCGGCTTCGAGATGGTCGTCGCCTCCGCCAACAACGGGGCCGTGGAGAACATCTCCACCGAGATCCCGGCCCGTGAGGCGCTGGGCGAACAGTGGCGGGACAGCGCCGATTACTTCGCCGAGCAGGCTACCCGGCTGCTCAAGGGCGAGCCGGCGTGGGGCGCGGTGGCGGCCCGGCTGGGCAGCAAGAAGAACCGCCTGGAGTTCGTCAACCGCTTCTGGCACGGCAAGTACCGGCAGACCGACACCGGCGCCACCGCGCCGCCGCCCGTCCCCCCGCAGCCGGACGGCCGCGGCCGGCGGCCCCGCAACGCCTGGATCGACAGCGGCAGCGGCCTCTCCCACCTCCTGCGCCAGTGGCGCGACACCCCGCAGGCGGGCGTGTGGCGCGAGGGAAGGCAGCGCTTCGAGGCCGCGCTGTCCGAGGTGGAGCGGCTGCGCGCCGAGCGGGCCGTCGCCGCCGAGGCGTACGAGGGACTCACCACCGCGTACGAGGCCCTGCGCGGGGCGCAGCTGGCCGTACCGCGGCACGCGGCGGAACTGGAGCGCGTACGGGAGACCCTGCCGCCCGCCGAGGAGGCGCTGGCCGGCGCCGAACAGGCCCTGGCCCGGGCGGAGCGGGCACACCAGGCGCATCTGGCCCGGCGCCCGGGGTTCACGGTCAGCCTCTTCACCCTGGGCCGGGCGGCGCGCACCTGGCACGCGGAGGAGGCAGGTGCGGCGGACCTGGTCGCCGACGCACGCCGGGCGCGCGATGCGGCGCAGGCCGAGCGGGACGGCGTACGGGGCGCCGTGGGCGCGGCGGCGGCCCGGCTGCGCGCCCGTGAGGAGGCCGCGGAAGCGGAACGCGGCCGTGTCACCCGGGCGGAGGAGACCGTCGCGGCGGCCCGCGGGCGCTGGGGCCGGTCCGTACCGCAGGACGCGTGGCTCACCGATGAGGACGCGGCGCGCGAGCTCGCCGCCCCCTGGTCCGACCCCGAGATCACGGCCGCCCGCACGGAGCTGTTCCTCGCGGCCCTCCACCTCCACCAGGCCTTCCTGCGGTGCACGGCCCGCACCATGTACGCCAACCTGATGGCCGGCATGGACGCCGTGGCCGGAGCGGTGCCCAAGACGGTGCCCGAGGCTCACCTACGGGCGGCGTGGCAGAGCGTGTTCCTCGTGGTCCCGGTCGTCTCGACCACGTTCGCCTCGCTCGACCGGGTCTTCGGGCGGCTCGGGCCGGAGGCGCTGGGCTGGCTGTTCGTCGACGAGGCCGGTCAGGCGACACCGCAGATGGCGGTCGGGGGCATGTGGCGGGCCCGGCGCACCGTCGTGGTCGGCGACCCGCTCCAGCTGGAGCCGGTCGTGGTCCTGCCCTGGACGGCGCAGCGCGCCCTGCGCGACGACTTCGGCGCCGCCGAGGAATGGGCGCCAAGCCGCACCTCGGTGCAGCAGCTCGCCGACCGCGCGAACCGCTACGGCACCCTGCTGCCGGCCGAACTGCCCGACGGCAGCCACGAGGTGTGGGTCGGCTCGCCGCTGCGCGTGCACCGGCGGTGCGACGACCCGATGTTCTCCATCAGCAACGCGGTCGCCTACGACGGCCTGATGGTCCAGGGGACGGCGGAGCGCGATCCGTACCTCTACCGGCCGACGAGCAGCTGGGTGAACGTGACCGGCGCGGAGGCCGACGGGCACTGGATCCCGGAGGAGGGGCGGGCCCTGCGGCGCGTGCTGGAACGGCTGCGCGACGAGGGCGGCGTGGACCTGGCCCGGGACGTGTTCGTGATCAGCCCCTTCCGGCAGGTCGTGGCGGGCGCGAAGGGGGTGTGCCGGGACCTGATGCCGGCCGACCGGGTGGGTACGGTCCACACGACGCAGGGCAAGGAGTCCGACGTCGTCATCCTGATCCTGGGCACCGACCCGGGCCGCCCGGGCGCCCGCACCTGGGCCGCGTCCGCCCCGAACCTCCTCAACGTCGCGGTCAGCCGCGCCAAACGCCGCCTCTTCGTCATCGGCAACCTGGAGGCATGGCGCGACCAGCGGTTCTTCTCGACCCTGGCGGAGTCCCTCCCGGCGCACACGTGGCAGGCGCCGGGAGCGCACCGGCAGGGCTAGGCCGTCCCTTTCGGATCTTGCCGGGCCCGGCACTGCACGGCAAGGCCCGGCACGGCCCGCGCGGGCCGGAGCGCCCGGCCCGGCGGGGGCCGGGCGTCAGCGGGCGGCCGGCATCGGGCCGTCGAGGAGCGGCGTGGGCTGGTCTCCCTTCGTGACGGCGACGGGTATGCCGCCGGTGGCCTTTTCCAGCCGCGCCTTGAACTCGGCCGAAGCGGCGCCCTCCGCAGTGGTGGTGACCTCCACCGCCGCACCGTGGCTGCCGGAGACGGTGTAGATCGGGAACTCCGCCTTCAGCCCGATGAGCTTCTCACCGGCGGCCTGGAGGACGCGGTGCGAGTACTTGCTCAGGTACAGGTCGGCCCGGGCCGGGTCCGCGCCGGGATCGGCCGCGTGCGCGGCCTCCACCAGGAGTCGGCCGCGGGCCAGGTCGGTGACGCACAGGGCGACCCGGCCCGCCGGGTGGTCGACGATCTGGGTGGAGTAGACGTCGGCGAAGGCGCCGTAGCCCTGGTCCCCGATGGCCTGCGAGAGCCGCTGCCCCTCGGGGGTGTTGCCCGGCGTGCCCTCGACGAGGGCCGGCGGCGACTGCGGTGCGGTGGGGTCCATCACGGGGCAGGTCCGGTCCGGGCGGGGTGAGGGGGCCACCGCGACGGGAGCGACCGGATCGGGTACGGCCGGGGCGGCCGGCCCCTTTCCGCAGCCGGTGAGCAGCACGGCGGCCACGCCCACGGCCACGGCGGCGGCCGCGCTTGCCTTCAGCGCCGGCCTCCCCTGCGCCTTCACCACGCGCAGGTGTCTCCGGTTGGTTCGACGCAGCATCAGCAGCTCTCCCTCGATGTCCGTTGTCCGTTGTCCGTTTGTCCGTTGCCCTGTCGGCACGGCTCTGACGTGCGCGGGGCTCCACCGGTTCCCCGGCGCGCCCGGTCCACACAGCAGGGTGCCCCGGTGTGTGGGCGGGCGCCATGGCCGGGGCGGCCCGGTGGTTCCTAGGGTCGGTCGGGCCGGCCCGGCCGCGCGTCGGCCCGTTCGGGTGGCGGCGGCCCGGAACCGGGCGGAGGAGGGTGTGCGATGGGACTGGACAAGGTGGTCGCGAGCGCGGCCGGGGCGGTGGCGGACATCCCCGCCGGAGCCTCGCTCGCGGTGGGCGGCTTCGGGTTGTGCGGGGTGCCGGGCGTGCTGATCGGCGCGCTGCTGGAGCGTGCGGAGGTACGCGGTCTGGAAGTGGTGTCCAACAACTGCGGGGTGGACGACCGGGGCCTGGGGCTGCTGCTCCGCGAGGGCAGGATCGCCCGGATGACCAGCTCGTACGTGGGCGAGAACAAGGAGTTCGCCCGGCAGTACCTGAGCGGCGAGCTGGAAGTGGAGCTGGTCGCGCAGGGCACCCTCGCCGAGCGGCTGCGGGCCGGTGGCGCGGGCATCCCGGCGTTCTACACCCCGGCCGGGGCCGGTACGCAGGTCGCCGAGGGCGGGCTGCCCTGGCGCTACCGCGCCGACGGGGGCGTCGCACTGGCCTCGCCGCCCAGGGAGCTGCGGAGTTGGGGCGGCCGGGAGTACCTCCTGGAGGAGGGCATCACCACGGACTTCGCCCTCGTGCGGGCGGCCGTCGGGGACCGGCACGGCAACCTCGTCTTCCACTCCTCGGCCCGCAATTTCAATCCCCTCGCGGCGATGGCGGGGCGGATCACCATCGCCGAGGTGGAGGCCCTGGTCGAGCCGGGCGAGCTCGACCCGGACGCCGTGCACCTGCCCGGCATCTTCGTGCGGCGCGTGGTCCTGGTGGATCCCGGTGATCCGGCGGCCGAGCGGCGCGTGGAGCGCCTCACGGTCCGGATGCCCCTCGTTCCCGAACAGCAAGGCGGAATGTGACATGGCTCTGACGCGCGAACAGATGGCGGCCCGCGCCGCCCGGGAACTGTCCGACGGTACGTACGTGAACCTCGGGATCGGCCTGCCGACCCTCGTCCCCAACCACCTGCCGCCCGGCGTCGAGGTGGTGCTCCAGTCGGAGAACGGCGTCCTGGGCGTGGGCCCGTACCCGCCGGCCGACCAGGTGGACCCGGACCTGATCAACGCGGGCAAGGAGACGGTGACGGTCCGGCCGGGGGCCGCGTTCTTCGACTCCGCGCTGTCCTTCGGCATGATCCGCGGCGGGCACGTGGACGCCGCGGTGCTGGGTGCCATGCAGGTATCGGCCTCGGGCGACCTGGCCAACTGGATGATCCCCGGGAAGATGGTCAAGGGGATGGGCGGTGCGATGGACCTGGTGCACGGTGCGCGCCGGGTGATCGTGCTCATGGAGCACACGGCCAAGGACGGCACGCCGAAGCTAGTGGAACGGTGCACGCTGCCGCTGACGGGTCGCGGCGTCGTCCACCGGGTGATCACCGACCTCGCGGTCCTCGACATCACCCCGGCGGGCTTCCTCCTGCGCGAACTGGCGCCCGGGGTCTCGCTGGACCAGGTCCGCGCGGCGACGGCCGCGGAGCTGGCGGTGGAGCCAGGGACGGCGACAGGGCCGGTGGGGGCAGTGGTGGAGACGGGGGCGACGACAGGGCCGGTCGAGGCGGCGGGCGCCGCTGTCCGGCCACCGGCAACAGCTGTCTGATCGCCGCGACGGCGGTCCGCGGGTCGTCGGCGTGGCAGTGGACCGTTCGGACCCGCGTGCGTCGCCCCCACAGGGACACGACGGTGACCGGTTCGGTCAGCGTGACGGTGATCGAGGTCTGTGAGGCGACGGCCACGTCCAGCACCCCGTCCTCGGACCTGTTCGCGTCCGGGAAGCGGAGGTCGTGGCGGACGGACTCGATCCGGTCCAGGGGGATCCGCAGATCCAGCCGTGCACCGCGCCTCACCCGCAACTCGCCCTGCCCCACCACGTGGGGGCGGGTGACGGCGGCGGCGTGCAGCCCCAGGACCAGGACCACCGTGTAGAGGTCGAGGACCAGCATCACCAGGTGGGCCACCGGATGCGCGGCGAGCATGAAGGACACCCCGGCCGTCTCGATCGAGAGGAAGAAGACCATCCCGTACATCGTCGACGCCTGGGCCCGCGCGTACCCGACGGCGGTGTCCCCGACCCCGACCCCGTGCGCGCGCCGCGTCGCCCACAGGCCGAGGCTCGCCATCCACCGCCCCTCGTGCGCTGCCAGCCGCCGTGCTCGTGCGATGAGTTCCCCGATGCTCATGTGCCCCAGTAGATCAGGCGGTTAGCAGCGGACCGGAGCCGCCCGCAACCCTCGTGGCCCCCGCAAGCGCGAGCCACATATGGCGCTCCGCACCATGCCGTCGCGGCAGGAGCCGGTCCTACGGTGGCGGGCACCGCAGGCCGCCCGCCCCGGGCGACGGGGCCCCGCCCCGCCCGCAACCGACCTGCGACCGCCCGCAACCCGCCACCCCCACCTCAGGGAGCCGCCATGTCCTCGCGCAGCAGATCGTCCGACGCCCGGCCCACCGGCCGACAGCGCACCCGCCGCGCTCTCGTGCGGCTGCTCGCACTGGCGCTGCTGGCCGTGGGCGGGGTGGTGGCCGGGCCCGTGTCCCCCGCCCGCGCCGCCGTCACGCTCCAGCGGGTCACCGGGTTCGGCGCCAATCCCGGGCAGCTGGGCATGTACGTGTACCGGCCGGCCTCCCTCCCGGCAGTGCCGCCCGTGGTGATTGCCCTGCACGGCTGCACGCAGAACGCCCAGACCTACGCGGACAACTCCGGTCTGCCCGAACTCGCCGACCGTGACGGCTTCCTGCTGGTGCTCGCGGAGACCACCTCCGCGAACAACCCGAGCAAGTGCTTCAACTGGTTCCAGCCCGCGGACAACCGGCGCGGCCAGGGCGAGGCCGCGTCCATCCGGCAGATGGCCGCGCACGCCGCCTCCGCCTACGCCGCCGACCCCGCCCGCACCTTCGTCACCGGCCTGTCGGCCGGCGGCGCGATGACCTCGGTGATGCTCGCCGCCTACCCGGACGTGTTCGCGGCCGGTGCGGTGATCGCCGGACTGCCCTACGACTGCGCCAAGGGGAGCGGTCCCTATACGTGCATGAATCCAGGTGTGGACAAGTCCCCCGCCGCCTGGGCCCAGTTGGTGCGCGACGCGTATCCGGCGTGGACCGGCCCGTGGCCCCGGGTCGCGATCTGGCAGGGCGACGCGGACACCACCGTCGTTCCCCGCAACGCCGATGAACTGCGCGACCAGTGGACGGCGTTGCACGGCCTCCCGCAGACCCCCGCCCGCACCTCCGTCATCGGGCCCGACGCGACCCGGCAGGAGGAGTACACGGCCACCGACGGCACGGTGTCCGTGGAGGTGGACCGGGTCCCGGGCATCGGGCACGGCACCCCGGTCGACCCCGGCTCCGGTCCCGGTCAGTGCGGGCACACCGGGGCGGCGTACTTCCTCGCCTCGATCTGCTCCGCCCACTGGATCGCGAAGTTCTTCGGCCTGGACGCCTCCACGACCGACCCCGACCCCGACCCGGATCCCGATCCCGATCCCGACCCCGGCGAACCCGCGGCCTGTTGGAAGGCGAACAACTACCAGCAGGTGCAGGCGGGCCGGGCCACGACCGACGGGAGCTACGCGTACGCCAGGGGTTCGGGCCAGAACCTCGGCCTCTACAACCTCTACGTCACGCACACCTTGCAGGAGTCGCCCACCGGCTACTTCGTGATCGCCGACACCGGCTGCCCCTGAGCCGCCGGCCCCGCCGGCCCGCCAGCCCCTCGCCAGTCCCCCACCCCCTGGAGGCCCCCCGTGCCAGCGCCCACCCGTTCCGCCGCCACCGCCGCCGCGGCCGTCGTCTTCCTGGCCTCGGCCCTGCCGGCCCTCCTCGCTCCCCCGGCCGCCGCCGGTGAGACCGAAGCCCACTGCGCCCGCCAAGCTCGCCTTCACGTCCCGGGAGCGGAGCGCCAACAAACGTCCTGCCTAGCGGAGTTGACCACCGCAGGCACGGTGGCCTCCGGGCACACCGATCCGGCCGACTGGGCCGGACTCACCCCCAAGGACCTGGCCGTCCCGACCGGCGTGCCGGGCATCCAGATCGACGGCTACTTCCCCGACACCGCCGCCCCGGCCGCCGTCCCCAACACCAATCACGGCTGGAACCACGACGCCCAGTTCGTCATCCGGCTGCCCGACCGCTGGAACGGCGGACTGGTCGTCGCGGGCTCCCCGGGGGTGCGCGAGCAGTACTCCAACGACCGGGCCATCGGCGACTGGGTGCTGGCCCGCGGCTACGCCTTCGCCGCCACCGACAAGGGCAATACCGGGGCCGCCTTCCACCGCGACGGGCAGAGCCCCGGGGACGCCGTCGCCGAGTGGAACACCCGGGTCACCGAGCTGACCCGGGCCGCCCGTACGGTCGTCGCGCAGCGCTACCGCCGGGCGCCGAGCCGCACCCTGGCCACCGGCATGTCCAACGGGGGCTACCTGGTGCGCTGGCAGCTGGAGAACCATCCGGAGCTGTACGACGGCGGGGTGGACTGGGAGGGCACCCTGTGGCGGGCCGACGGGCCGAACCTCCTCACGTTCCTGCCTCCCGCGCTGGCCGCCTACCCCGTCTACGCGGCGGGCGGCCCGCGGGCCGGGCAGGCGCACGAGGCGATGCTCGCCGCCGGTTTCCCGGCCGGGTCGGAGTTCCTGTGGCCCTTCCACCACGGCTATTACTGGGACCTCACCCAGCGGATCTACCGCGAGGAGTTCGATCCGGGCTTCGACGGTGCGACCGAGGCCGGGACCCCCTTCTGCACGCCCGGCACGCCGTCCTGTGACGCCGACTACGCCTACGCCGACCGGCCCGCGCAGGTCCGGGACGCCGTCGCGAAGACGGCCCTCACCGGCCGGATCGGCAAACCGCTGATCACCCTGCACGGCACCCTCGACGTCCTCCTGCCCATCTCCCGGGACTCCGACGTCTACGCCGAGATGGTCCGCCGGGCCGGCCGCGGGGCGCTGCTGCGCTACTACCGCATCGAGGGCGGCACCCACGTGGACTCCCTCGTCGACGCCTTCCCCGACCGGCTGCGCCCCCTCACCCCCTGCCACCGCGCCGCCTTCACCGCGCTGGAGGACTGGATCGGCCGCGGGGTGCGGCCTCCGCTCGGCCACACCGTCCGGCGGGATCCGGCGGCCACCCCGGCGGCCCTGTTGACCGGATGCCCGCTCGACGCCTGAGGCCGAACCGGTCGCGGTCCGTACCGCCGGCCGGCGCCGGGCCCACATGGTGATCGTCTCCATAAGGGCGCCGCCGAGTGTGGTTCCCGGCACCGTGGGCGGCGCCCGGGGCCCTCCCTACGCTTCCAGCCATGACGAGCGAACTTCCTTCCCCCACCCGGTTGCCGGGACGCGTGGCCCTGGTGACGGGCGGCGGCAGCGGTATCGGCCGGGCGTGCGCGGTGGCCCTGGCCGAGGCCGGGGCCGTCGTGCACGTGGCCGATGTCGACGCCGAGGCGGCGAAGGCCGTCGCCGGCCTCGTCGGCGGGTACGCCCACGCCGTCGACCTGGCCGATCCCGCCGCCATCGGGGAGCTGCCCGGCGCCGTCGACATCCTGGTCAACAGCGCCGGGCTCCAGCACGTCGCCCCGATCACCGAGTTCCCGCCCGAACGCTTCACCCTGATCCAGCAGGTGATGGTCACCGCGCCCTTCCTGCTGCTGCGCCACGTGCTGCCGCACATGTACGCCGCCCGCTGGGGCCGGGTGGTCAACATCTCCAGCGTGCACGGGCTGCGCGCCAGCGCGTACAAATCGGCCTACGTGGCGGCCAAGCACGGGCTGGAGGGGCTGAGCAAGGTCACGGCGATCGAGGGGGCCCCGTACGGGGTCACCAGCAACTGCATCAGCCCCGGCTACGTCCGCACCCCCCTGGTCGAGGGGCAGATCCTGGACCAGGCCGCCGCGCACGGCATAGCCGCCGGGGACGTGCTCTCCGAGGTGCTGCTGACCCGGTCGCCGATCAAGCGGCTCATCGAGCCCGAGGAGGTCGCGGCGGCCGCCCTGTGGCTGTGCGGTCCGCACACCGGTTACGTGACGGGCACCTCGCTCCCGCTCGACGGCGGCTGGAGCGCGGGCTGACCCCGTGAGCCGCCCCCGCCCGGCTGACCCCATCCGCCTGACCCCGTCCGGGTGACAGCCCGTGCGCCGCGCCGCGGGGAGCACCGGCGGGTCCCGTACGGTCCCGCACGTGAGCGATGCGAACCAGCCCCAGAGCCCGAAGTTCCCGACGGACCCGGCCGCGCCGGATTCCCCGAGCGTCACCTCCGGAACCGAGGCGCTACGGGTCCTCGTCCTCGCGGGATCGTCCCGCGAGGGCTCCGTGAACGCCCGGCTGGCCGCGCTCGTCGCCGGTCAGGTCGAGCGGTCGGGCGCGGTCGCGGACCTCGCCCGGATCGGGGACTTCGTGATGCCCACCTACGACGGCGACGCCGAGCAGGCGGAAGGCCAGCCCGCCGGGGCGGCGGCCCTGCGCGAGCGGCTGCTCGCGGCGCAGGCCCTGGTGATCGCCTCGCCCGAGTACAACGCCTCCGTACCCGGCGTCCTGAAGAACGCCGTCGACTGGGTGTCCCGGTTCCGGCCGCAGCCCTTCAAGGACAAGCAGACCCTGCTGGTGTCCGCCTCCCCGTCGATGATCGGCGGGAACCGCGGGCTCTGGGCGCTGCGGGTCCCGCTGGAACACCTCGGAGCCCGGGTGTACCCCGACATGTTCAGTCTCGCCATGGCGCACTCGGCCTTCGGCGAGGACGGCGAGCTGACCGATCCGAGCCTGCGCGGACGACTGGCCGACACGGTCGATTCCTTCCTCGCGCTCGCCGAGGCGGACACCCGTTACCTGTGCCTCCAGCGCCGCTGGTACGAGTTCCTGGGCGACGAGAGCACCGCTCCCGTGACCCAGCGCGCCGAGGGCTGAGGGCTGAGGGGCTGATCAGAAGGTGTGCAGGAGGTGTTCAGGGGGTGCCTGACGGAGCGATCCGCGCGCGGGTTAGCATATGAGCGCCGCCTAGCTCGAAAGATAATTCTGTGACTGTCAATGACGACTCGTTCACCAACTGGAAGAACCGCGAGAAGATCGCGGAGTCGATGATCCCGATCATCGGCAAGCTGCACCGGGAGCGGGACGTCACGATCCTCCTGCACAGCCGCTCCTTGGTGAACAAGTCCGTGGTGAGCATTCTCAAGACCCACCGTTTCGCGCGCCAGATCGACGGCGAGGAACTCTCGGTCACCGAGACCCTCCCCTTCCTCCAGGCGCTCACCACCCTCGACCTCGGTCCCTCGCAGATCGACCTCGGCATGCTCGCCGCGGCGTACGCGACGGACGACCGCGGTCTGTCGGTGGAGGAGTTCACCGCCGGCGCCGTCTCCGGTGCCACCGGCGCCAACAAGATCGAGCGCGGCGAGGGCCGCGACGTGGTCCTGTACGGCTTCGGCCGCATCGGCCGCCTCGTCGCCCGCCTGCTCATCGAGAAGACCGGTTCCGGCAACGGCCTGCGCCTGCGCGCCATCGTCGTCCGCGGCGGCGGTGAGGCGGACCTCGTCAAGCGCGCCTCGCTGCTGCGCCGCGACTCGATCCACGGCCAGTTCCAGGGCACGATCACCGTGGACGAGGCGACCAGCACGATCATCGCCAACGGCAACGAGATCAAGGTGATCTACGCCAACGACCCGTCCGAGGTCGACTACACGGCGTACGGCATCAAGGACGCCATCCTGATCGACAACACCGGAAAGTGGCGCGACCGCGAGGGTCTGTCGAAGCACCTGCGCCCCGGTATCGACAAGGTCGTCCTGACGGCCCCGGGCAAGGGCGACGTCCCGAACATCGTGCACGGCGTCAACCACGACACGATCAAGCCGGACGAGCAGATCCTGTCCTGCGCCTCCTGCACCACCAACGCGATCGTCCCGCCGCTGAAGGCGATGGCGGACGAGTACGGCGTTCTGCGCGGCCACGTGGAGACCGTCCACTCGTTCACCAACGACCAGAACCTGCTGGACAACTACCACAGTGCCGACCGTCGCGGCCGTTCCGCGCCGCTCAACATGGTGATGACGGAGACCGGCGCGGCCTCGGCCGTCGCCAAGGCGCTGCCCGACCTCAAGGCCCCGATCAGCGGCAGCTCGATCCGCGTCCCCGTCCCGGACGTCTCGATCGCGATCCTCAGCCTGCGCCTGGGCCGCGAGACCACCCGCGAGGAGGTGCTCGACTACCTCCGCGAGGTGTCGCTGACCTCCCCGCTGAAGCGCCAGATCGACTTCACCACGGCGCCGGACGCGGTCTCCAGCGACTTCATCGGCTCGCGTCACGCCTCGATCGTCGACGCGGGCGCCACCAAGGTCGACGGGGACAACGCGATCCTCTACCTCTGGTACGACAACGAGTTCGGCTACTCCTGCCAGGTCGTCCGGGTCGTCCAGTACGTCTCCGGAGTCGAGTACCCGACCTACCCGGCGCCGGCGGCCTGATCGCCCGAGGCCCCGTAGGACCGGTTCCACCGGACGCCCCCCGAGTGACCCCAGGTCATTCGGGGGGCGTTCGCGCGTCCGGGGCCGGGGGCGCGGCGGCGCGGGCCGCGGCGAGCTGGGTGCGCGAGCGGACGCCGAGCTTGCGGTAGACGCGGCTCAGCATGCCCTCGACGGTCTTCACCGAGATGAACATGTGCTGGGCGGCCTGCTGGTTGGTGGCGCCCTGGCAGATGAGGTCCGCCAGGCGCGACTCGGACTCGGTCAGCCTGCTCCCGCCCGCCGCGGGTCCCGCGGCCTGGCCCGGTGCCGGAGCCGATCCGCCCGCCCGGTCGAGGAGCTCCCGGGTGAGCTCCTGCCAGGGGCGGGCGCCGGTGTCGTCGAAGACGGCCCGGGCCGCCTCCCAGGCCGTACGGGCCGCCGCCTGGCGCCGGCGGGCCCGCTCGACCCGGCCCAGGGCGAGCAGCGTACGGGCCTGCTCCAGAGGCAGTCCCAGCCGTTCGAAGGCGTCCGCCGTGCGGTGCAGCAGGCCGCTCGCCTCCTCCACGGCGCCGTCGCGGGCCAGCAGGATCCCGTGGGCCCGGTCCAGCGCCGCCCCCGGTCCCGAGTCGGCCCCGGCCGCGCCGGCGACGGGCCGCGCGCGCTCCAGCAGTTCGCGGGCCAGGTCGAGGCGGCCCGCGCAGGTGAAGGCCTCCACGGCGTCCGGCTGCCAGCGGAACATGCCGGGATCGGCGGACGGGACGTGCCGCTCGGCCTCGGCGACGGCCGTGAGGGAGGCCACGGCGTCGGCGACGTCCCCGGTGTGCAGCTGGACCGCGCCCATGATCCAGAGGTTGCGCGACACGTACAGTCCGTCGCCCTCCTCCTGTGAGGCGCGGGCCCCGCACGAGGCGGTGCGCAGGGCCGCCGCGAAGGATCCGGCGGCGCTCTGCGTCAGCGCCGCGGTGTACCAGGCGGGGCCCATGGACAGCCCGGCCTCCGTGGACAGCCGTACGGCCTGATCGGCCCACGCGAGCGCCGGGGCGCAGGCACCGAGGCGGGTGTCCACCTCGGCGAGGCTGCGCCAGATGTCGACCAGGTCCTCGGCGTCGCCCTCGTGCTCGGCGAGCGCGAGCAGTTCCACGAGCCGTTCGCGCGCTTCGGCCAGCCGGTCGTCGAAGACGGCGTGCCGGGCGGCGAGGTACTGGGCGCTGTTGCGGATGCCGGAGTGCTGGGCCGGGATCCCGAGGGCGAGGGCCTCGGCGAGGGTGCCCGGCGCGTCGGCGGTGCCGAGGACGCGTTCCATCCGGGCGCGCATGGTCAAGGCGGCGGCCTGGAGGGGCCGGTGGCCTCCGGCGGCGGCGAGTTCGGCGGCCCGGCCGGCCGCGCGCAGGGCCCGCTCCGGGGCCGCGTGGGCGACGTTGGCGGCGATGGCCGCACGGAGCTCGACGGCGGCGAGCAGGTCGGGGTGGCCCGCCGCGAGTTCCCGGCAGCGTGCGAGCAGCGGCTCCAGATCGGAGATGGCCTGGCCGTGGGCGTCGACGACGGCGAGCAGCGCGGTGACCTGGTCGGTGGGCTCGGCCCTGCTGGCGGTCAGCGCGTCGGCCGCTTGTCGCGCGATGTCGACGGAGCCGGCGCAGGCCGCCTCCTGGGCGGCGTACGAGAGCCTTCGGATGCGCGTGGCGGAGCGGGCCGGCGGGGTGAGTTCGGCGGCCAGGAGGAACAGCTCGGCGGCCAGGGAGCGTTCTCCCGCCTCGCGGGCGGTGGTCGCGGCGGTCTCGGTGTCCTCGGCGAGTCCCTGGTCGGGCAGGTCCGCGGCGAGGGCCCGGTGGCGCACCTCGTGCACGGGGTCTCCGACGGCCCGCGCGAGCGTCAGGTGGGCCGCGCGCAGCGGCCGGGCCCCGGAGCGGGCGGCGGCCCGGGCGAGGGCGGCCGCCGTGAAGTGGACTGCGCTCGCCGGGTCCACGCTCAGCACCCCGGCGGCCTGGGCCTGGGCCAGGTGTTCCTCGGCGTCGGAGCGGCCCGCCCGCAGGAGGAGCGGCAGGGAGGGCCGGCTCGTCAGGGCGGCGAGCATCAGGGTGTGCCGGGCGTCGTCGCCCAGTGTGGAGCGCAGCCAGGCGCCGGCCGCGTCGACCGCCTGCCCGGCCATGGCGGGCCGGTGCCGCTGCGAGGCGGGCAGCCGGGCGAGCGCCGTACAGGACACGGAGGTCAGCAGGGGGTGTCCGCCGCAGTGGCTCTGCAGGGGGCCGGCCCAGCGGGTGGGCAGGCCGTGCGCGTCGAGCAGCGCGGCCGTCTCCTCCGAGTCGAGCGGGTCCACGTCGACCTGCGCGGGATGCCCGCCGAGCAGCCGGGCCGCGGCCTGCGCCCGGCCGTGGACGCGTTCGGTGACGATCGCGGTGAGTCCGGGTGCGGCGAGGGTGCGCAGGGCGTAGCCGAGGACGTCGGCGCTGGCCGGATCGAGCCACTGAGCCCCGTCCACCGCCAGGATCCAGCGGCCCGAAGCCAGCAGCGCGGTCACCGCGAGGCGCGCGGGCAACTGCTCGGAGCCGGCGAGCGGTTCGTCGGCGCCCCGGTGCAGGATCCGGTCGACCACCTCGTTCTGCCGGCCGGAGAGCACCGCGAGGTGGGCCGGGCCGCAGTGGGACAGCATCTGGGCGAGCGCGCCGAAGACGTGGCCGCGGTCCTCTTCGACCGCGGTGACGCGCAGCACCGTACGCGCGGAGCCGGAGCCGGAGCCGGAGCCGGAGTTGGGGCCGCCGGCAGTTCCCGAGGCCGGGGCCAGGGTGCGCAGCACCTCCTCCAGGACGGTGGTCTTGCCCGCGCCCCAGGGGCCGGCGAGCGCCACCCGCCCGTCCCGCTCCAGCAGCGCGGCCGCACGGCCGGCCGCGCCCGGGACCGCGTACCGGCCCCCCGCGACCGGCGCGGGGCTGTCCGCGGGGCTGTCCGCGGGGCTGTCCGCGGGGCTGTCCGCGGGGTCGTCCGCGGGGTCGTCCCATTCAGAGTCTGGCGTCACGAGGAGGCACCGTAGGCGGCGTCGGTGCGCGTGACAACGCCGGGTGCCGCCGGGCCGGGGGATCAAGGGTTTCCCCTGATGCCAAGGGGTGCCGCTCCCGGCGATGGTGGTGCGACGGCGGGCCGTTCCAGCTCCGGGTGCGGGGTGGCAGACCCGGGGCACCGCACCCTCCACGGGAGGAGCGGGGGCGCGGTCCGGGCGGCCCGCCGTACAGCGTCCCGGGCCCGGCGCGACGGGCCCGGGACGCCGTCGCGCGCGCCGCGCGGGCCGCCGCCCGCGCCGCGCGCGCGAGCCCCGGCCCCGGCCGACGCGTGAGGACACCGCGTGAGGACAACCCGGGAGGACAACGCGGGCCGGGGCTGGGCGGGTTGGGGCAGGGTGCGGCGCAACGGGCGCCGAGGCATTGCTACATCGCAGCAAGGGATTCCTCCGATGCTCGTGGTACCGGCCCGGGATCACTCTGTTGGCCACCCCGGAGTGCGCAGAAGCGGCTCCCCGACCTCCGCGCTCCGGGGACGTGAACGGGTCCCGTGCTCCCCCACGGGACGCCCATCCGTACCGGCCTACCCCTCCGGTCCGCCCCCCATGAAGGGATTTCCGTGCGAAATCTGCCAAACAGGCCCAAGTGGGCCTCTGTCGCGGCCGCCTCGGTCACGGCCGTCGTCGCGCTCGGTGGCCTCGGCGCCCTGCCCGCTCAGGCCACCCCGGCCGCGCGGCCCGGACCGTCCGTGTCCCCGCAGGTCCTCGAGGCCATGCAGCGCGACCTCCACCTCTCCGCCGCGCAGGTCCGGGACCGGATCGCGGACGAGACCGCGGCCGGCAAGGCGGCCACCCTCATCCGGGGCCGGATCGGCGACCGGGTGGCGGGCATGTGGTTCGACTCCTCCACGGGCCGGCTGAACGCGGCCGTCTCCGGCGCGGCGGACGCCGCGGTGGTGCGGGACGCGGGCGCCGTGGCCCGGACGGCCCGCTACAGCCCGGCCGAACTGGCCGCCACCGCCCGGGCCGTGACCCGCGACATCGGGTCCGGGATCGCGGGTGTGGTGTCCTGGGGCCCTGACGTCCGGAACAACCGGATCGACGTCACGGTCGACCGGACGGCGCGCAACGCGTCCACCGACGCCTTCGTCGCCCGCCTCGGCGCCCTGGGCGGCATCGTCCACGTCACCGAGACCTCCGGCAGCCCGCGCCAGCAGGGCGGTGACGTGGTCGGCGGCGAGAAGTGGGTGCCGGGCTCCGAGAGCCCTTGCTCGATCGGGTTCGCCGCCAGCCGGACCGCGGACAGCGGCAAGACGTTCCTGACGGCCGGCCACTGCACCAACGACGTCAACCAGCCGGTGTACGGCAAGGACGGGACCCGCATGGGTACGTCCAACAAGGACGGCAAGAGCAGCATCAACAGCTCCGAGGGCGACTTCGGCCTGGTCGACGTCGACCAGGCGGGATGGAACCTCGCCCCGAGGGTGTCGGGCTACACGGCGAAGCCGGACGTCACGGTCACCGGCTCGGCCGAGGCCATCGTCGGCACCGCGATCTGCCGCTCCGGCCAGACCACCAACATGCAGTGCGGTGAGGTCACCAAGGTCAACCAGAGAGTCGACTACGGCAACGTCGTCATCGACGGCCTGTCGTACTCCAGCGCCTGCTCGGCCGGTGGCGACTCCGGCGGTTCGTACGTCACGGCGACCGGCGGCAAGGCCGTCGGCCTGCACTCCGGCGGCGGCAGTGCCACCTGTACCTCGGGCAGCGGCGAGAAGTTCACCATCTTCCAGCCGGTGATCGAGGCCCTGACCAAGTTCAAGCTGACCCTGACCACCTCCAACCCGCAGCCCGGCAACGTCACCGTCTCCGCGGTCTCGGCCCAGAACGGCGTCATCGGCGCCCGGATAGCCGAGCTGAAGAACACCGCCGAGGGTGGCACGGCCCCCTACACCTGGTCCGCCACGGGCCTGCCCGCCGGCCTGGCCATCGCCTCCGACACCGGCGGCATCACTGGCGTCCCCACCACGGCCGGAACCTCCAACGTGACCGTCACCGCCACCGACAGCGCCGGCAAGACCGGCTCCGCCTCCTTCTCCTGGACCATCACCACGGCGGGCACCGCCCTGTCCGTGACCAACCCCGGCAGCCAGAGCTCCGCCGTCGGCGCCGCGGCCAACCTGACGGTCAAGGCCGCCGGTGGCACCGCGCCCTACGCCTGGTCCGCGACGGGTCTGCCCGCCGGCCTGAGCATCGGCTCCACGACCGGAGCCATCACCGGTGCCGCCACCACGGCCGGAACCTCCAACGTGACCGTCACGGCCACCGACAACGCCGGCAAGACCGCGTCCGCCACCTTCTCCTGGACCGTCAGCACCGTCACCGGCACCAGCCCCGTCCTGACGAACCCGGGCAACCAGACCGTCTACATCGGCAAGCCCGTCAGCCTCGCCCTCAAGGCCACCGGCGGCACCGCCCCCTACGCCTTCAAGGCCACGGGCCTGCCCGCCGGCCTGAGCGTCAACGCCGCCACGGGGGTCATCACCGGCTCCCCCACCACCTGGGGCTTCGGCGGCAGCACCCTCACCGTGACCGACGCCGCGGGCAAGTCCTCCTCGGTCAACGTCACCTGGAACGTCTACTTCTAGGCCGGCTCCGGAGCGCGTGAGCTGTTGACCTGACCAGCGACCTCACGCACTCCGCACGATCCGCTCCGTTCGATCCGCTCCACTCGATCCACCCATGCCCTCCCCTCCACATCCCGGAGGCGGTCGGCACCACCCGCGGGGCCCCGGCCGACACCCTGGCCGGGGCCCCGCACTGGCGTGGGCCCCGCTGTCGGTGTCGGCCCCCGGGTCCGGATCAGAGCCAGACGGCCCGGTCGGTCCCCCACCGGGAAGGCCCCCGGTCCCATCCGAGGCCCCCGAGCGGCGAAGCCGCGTACCGCAGCGGTCCGTACCCCGACGCGGTCTCCCGCAGCCACGGCTCCGGGGTGTACCCCGGTACGGCGGCGCCGGCCGCCCGGACCTCGCGGACCAGCCACGACGCCGTTCCCGCCAGGGAGAACCGCAGGGCCTGGCCACCGCCCTCCGCGAGGGCCCGTAGGACTCCGGCGGCGACCAGGTACCCCGTCCCGTGGTCCAGTGCCTGGGCCGGCAGCACCCCGGGGGCGCGCCCGTCCCCGCAGGCCGCGGAGATCCCGTACCCGGCCTGCACCAGCGAGTCGAACCCCCGGCGCCCCGCCCAGGGACCCCGCCGGCCCCACGCGCACAGTTCGGCCACCACCAGCCCCGGCCGGTGCGACAGCAGTTCCTCCGCGTCCAGCCCGTACCGCTCCAGTGCTCCCGGCCGGTATCCGG
Source organism: Streptomyces sp. NBC_01298 (assembly GCF_035978755.1). Classification (NCBI taxonomy): domain Bacteria; kingdom Bacillati; phylum Actinomycetota; class Actinomycetes; order Kitasatosporales; family Streptomycetaceae; genus Streptomyces; species Streptomyces sp. NBC_01298. The sequence continues at coordinate 8,517,190 of NZ_CP108414.1, read as the reverse complement.
TCACCACCACGTCCGCCCCGGCCAGCAGGCCGTCGAAGACCGCCCGGTCCCCCGTCTCCCCGAGGTCGAGGAGCACGGACCGCTTCCCGAACCCCGTGTCCGCGTAGGCGTCGTCCGACTCCGGGAGGCGCGGGGAGTCGATCCGCAGCACGTCCGCGCCGAGCAGCCCGAGGGTCCTGGTGGCCACCGGCCCGGCGATGACCCGGGTCAGGTCGAGCACCCGTACCCCCTCCAGCGGCCGTCCGGTGCCCGCGGCGAGCGCGCCGAGGGGCCGCCCGCGCCCGCCCGAGGCGGTGCGTTCCACGAGGGGTTGCGGCGCGCCGTACTCCTGCGTCACCGCCACCGCCAGCCCGCCCTCCGCGTAGACCTCCTCCTGGACGTCCACGGCCCGCCGCCCGGCGATCGCCCGGGCCACGCCGTCCCGGGTACCGGCCGCCAGGACCCGCACCAAGGCGGTTTCGTGGTGCGCGTAGTTGGCGTGCGTACGCACCCATCCGTCGGCGGCGCGCCAGAAGCCCGACAGCGGCGCGAACGTCACGGGTGGCCGGCCGTCCACCAGCAGGTGGCGCTCGCTGACGAACGCCGTGGCCACGGCCCCTTCGTCGACCAGCAGCGGAGCCACGTCGTCCGCGCCGCCGCCGGCCCGTACGGCGGCCAGCTCGGCGGCGGCCAGGGCGCACACGCCCACCGTGGCCCGCGCGAGTTCGCGTACGGGCAGCGGCCCGTCCCCCAGCCCGTCGGGCCCCCGGTAGCCGACCCGTCCCGCCAGCTCCCCGGGGCCGCCCAGGGCGGCCCATGCCTGTCCGGTCCCACCGTCTCGACTCGTCATGGGCCCATCCTGCCCGGCGCGCCGCGGCCGCGGCGGGCGGGGGCCGGGTCCCTCGTGTGGCGGGCCGGGTCCCCGATCGGGCGATGTAGCGCTCCAGGGCGTCTCGATTTTCCCCGTACGGCGTTACACGACGCGGAACATGAACATCGCCTCGGCTGCCTCGTCTTCCGTCGCGGCGCAGCCGGCGCGTGCGGGCCGGGGGCGGCCGGTGGCCCGTACGAGGGAGCACGATGACCGACCCGACCGCGGTGGACACCTGGCGTGGAAGGCTTGCCGCACACTGCCGTGACGTGTGCGAGGCGCCCGCGTTCGCGCTCACCGTTTTCGCGGTGATCCTCTTCAACGCCGCGCTTCTGGGGGCCGAGACGTACAGCGGCCTGTCCGCCGAGTACAGCGGCCTCCTGTCGGCGACCGAGCGTTTCTGCGTGATCGCCTTCACCCTGGAGATGCTGATCCGCCTGGGCGCGCACGCCGACCGGCCGAAAGCTTTCTTCCAAGACCCCTGGAACGTCTTCGACTTGTTGGTCGTCTCCTCGGCCTTCATCCCGTTCCTCCGGGAGAACACCACGCTCCTGCGGCTGCTGCGGCTGGCGCGGGTCCTGCGCACCGCCCGGTTCATGCCCCAGCTGCGGGTCCTGCTGGTCGCGGTGGGCCGCAGCCTGCCGGGCACCGTCAGCTTCCTGTTCGTGGGCGCGCTGATCGTCTACGTGTACGCGATGATCGGCTGGATCTGCTTCGCCCACCACGACCCGCAGCACTACGGATCCATCGGCCGGGCGGCGCTGACCCTGTTCCTGCTGATGACGCTCGAAGGGCTCGGGGACGCCGTCCACGCGGGGCTGGCCATCTCCCCGCTGAGCCTCCTCTACTACGCCTCCTACGTGCTCTTCGGATCCTTCGTGCTGGTCAACGTGCTGATCGGCGTGGTCCTCAACGCCCTTGAGGAAGCACGGGAGATGGAGGAGGAGGCCGAGAAGGAGGAGAAGCGGGCGGCGCTGCTGGCGACGCAGTCGCCGCCGGACGCGGCCGACGAGCTCCTGCTGCGGATCGCGGCGGTGCGCAGCGCGCTCGACGACATGGAGGCCCAGCTCGACACCGTGCACTCCCCGTCGGCGGGGATGGCGACGGCCACCGCGGCGCCGGCCCACGCTTCGGCGGGCGCCCGCTAGGACCGGCGGGGACCGTCGGAACGGGCAGAGTCGGCGGAATCGCCGGAGCCGCCGGATCCGCCGGAGCCGTCTGACCCGGCGGAATCGCCGGAGCCACCGGAATCGTCCGAGCCGTCTGACCAGGCGGGAAGGCCTCCGGCCGGTCGGGCACCGCCCGGCCGGAGGTCCGCGAGCCAGGCGTGCCCCGGATGCTCCCGCTCGACGAGCGCGGCCAGCCTCGCGCGCCGGGCCTCGTCCAGCAGGGGCAGGGCGCGGGCGAAGTCCTGCTGGTCCTTGGGACGGACGGCCTTGGCCTTGAACAGCAGGGCCAGCTCGGGCGCGAGGTAGGGGATCCCGTCCGGTGTCCGGTGGACGACGGCGGTGTACGGCAGCCGGACGGACGGGTCGCGCCGGTAGATCCAGGTCTCGCCGTCGTGCGGCTCGCGGAACACGTCCACCAGGAAGTTCCCGGTCGCCGGATCGCGCAGCCAGGTCTGGTGGGTGAGCCCCGAGACCTCGGGCGTGAGCTCCCAGAGGCGGTCGTGCGCCACCACGTCGAAGGCGAACTCCCGGAACCTGGACAGGATTTCGGGGAAGCTCGCCGCGGGGACCGCGATCTCCAGGTCGCCGTGGTGGCGGGGCGGCCCGCCCGTGAAGAGGTCGACGGCCCAGCCCCCGGCGACGTACCAGGGGGCCGGGACCCCGGCGAGCCGGGCCGCCACCTCGGCGGGGGTCCAGGCGTGCGCCCACCTGGCTTCCGCCGCGGCCTGAGTGATCTCCACGCCGCCCGGGGGCAGTTCTGCGGTCATCGGGCCAGCCTAGCGAGGGGCGGGCGCGTCCCGGAGCCGGGCGTCGAGCACCGCGGCGAACTCGGCGAGGGTGAGGTCGCGGACTTCCTCCTCGTCGACCTTGACGGCCAGCCTGTCGTGCAGGGAGATGGCCATTTCCACCACCATGAGGGAATCGGTCAGCAGGTCCTGCATCCGGGCGCCGGCATGAACGTCCTCGGAGGGGGATTCTCCCATCGCGATGATGATTTCAGCGATCAGACCGATCGTGGATTCGGGTGCGGACGTGCTCATGACTACTCCTGTTTGCGCTCTGGCGGTCCGTGCGCCATGGTGGCGCCGAAGACCGGTGGGAAAAGGGAGAATACTCGTGTCGGAAAGTGTGATCGATGTGATGGAGGCGGGGACGGCCGAGTTCCGTTACGCCAGGGAGCGGCTCGGCGAGGCCGGGGAAAGCGCCTGGGACAGGCTGCTCGACTGGCTGATGGAGGACTACTTCCGACTCGAAACGACCGGTTGGGAGAACATTCCGACGAGCGGGCCCGCCGTGATCGTGGCCAATCATTCGGGCGCTTGGGGGCTCGACGCTTTCGTTCTCATCAAATCACTCACACAGGTCCTGAACCGGCCTTTGCACGTACCGGCCGCCTCTCTTACTTTTCGATTCCCGGTGATCGGCTCGTACGCCCGGAAATTGGGCGCCTTTCCCCTCGATCCGACGCTCGGACTGGAACACCTGACCGCAGGTGAACTCGTGGGAGTGTTTCCCGAGGGAATCTCCGGGCTCGAAAAGCCTTTCCGGAACCGCTACCGGCTGCGACCGTTCAGCCCCGGATTCGCGGCGACCGCCGTCCAGGCCGGAGCGCCCGTGGTCCCCGTGTCCGTGATCGGCGCCGAGGAGGCGTATCCCAAGTTCGGTGAGATCCCAGCTCTGGCCCGCCTGTTCGACCTCCCCTACTTCCCGCTGACCACGCTGCTCCCGCTGCCCTCGAAGTGGCTCATCACCGTGGGCAAACCGATCCCCGCACCGCCCCGGCCGCAGTCGTACTCCGCCCGCAGGACCGCGGCCGGTCTGCTCTGCGCCGAGGCACAGGAAGCCGTGCAGTCCCTGGTGGACAGGGAGCGCGGCAGGCGCGAGACGCCCTTCTGGTAGCAGTGGCGCCCTTTCGGCGACCGGGATGACGGCCGGCCGTCATCCCGGCACGGCCGTCAGTCCGCCAGCCGGTTCGCCGCCTTCCGTACGCCGTCGGCCGCCCGTGCGCACCGCTGGGCGTGGTCCAGCAGGACCATGCGGAAGCGCTCCCCCGCCTCGTCCCGGTCCCAGCCGTCCGCTCCGGCGCAGACCGCCAGGCTCTCCGCGTGCGCCGCCAGCCGCTCGGCGCTGGCCTGCGCCAGGGCCCCGTAGGACGCGGGCGTGCAGCCGCGGACCGCGGTCGGCAGCGCCGCCGGCCTGCCGACCGTCACCCGCCGGTCGCCCCGACCGCCGGGAAGTTCCCCCAGGGACACGAGCAGCGAGCGCGCGTCGAGCGTCGCCGGGAGCCGCCCCGCGGTCAGCTTCGGGTGGACCACGAACGGCCTGGAGACCGCGGTGACGGCCCGTACGAGCTCCGCGGCGACGAGCACCGCGAACCGCGTCGCCGCACACGCGCCGGGTCCACCGCACAGCGCGGAGGGCCAGACGCCGGGGCCCGCGCCGTCCTTGGCCTGCGACAGCCAGCCCGGCGCGCACAGGATCTCCGTACCGGCGCCGATCGCCAGGCCCTCCCAGACGAACGGCGCCTTCACCCGGTGCACGGCCGCGGCCACCGGCGGGTAGTGGCGCAGCGCCCGGTCCACGGCCTCCTCCGGAGTGTCCGCCGCCTCCACCGCGTGCAGGGCCAGCGCCTGCAGGGTCGTGCCGGTGGCGGCCTCGGCGACCAGGGCCAGTACGTGGGCCACCGCCGCGACCACGGTGTCGGCGCTCGCTCCCGCCCCGACGAGCCGTCCGACCAGGGAGGCCGGATCGGGGCTCTCCAGGTAGCCGGCCGTCCTGCGCCGCAGGGCGGCCGTCAGCTCCGCTCGGGCGCCCCGGCCCCGCGCTGCCGGCGTCCGGGCGACGATCTCGCTCAGCAGGGTGTCCTCGGCGGCCGGTTCGCCCACCACCAGGCGCCGGCCCAGTCGTGCCATCGCCTCGTCCCAGGCCCGCCGCTCCAGGGTGCCGTCCCCGCGCCGCCCGGCCACGGCCTCGTCCACGTCCCGGGCCACGAGGGCGGTCAGCTCGTCGCCCGGCGCGATGACCTCCCAGGTCAGCTCCGTGTGCGGCGACAGCCCGTAGCGGTCCCCGGCGTCCGTGAGCCCCGCGACGGGCTCCAACGCCCCTTCCTCCTCAGCCCGGAGCAACAGGGCCTCGGACGCGGCGGGGGCCAGGGGTACGAGGAAGTTCCCGAAGGGGGTGCGCAGCCGGACCGGTCGTCCGGAGCGGGTGCGCCGCAGGTGGTCCAGCAGGGAGCGCCGCACCCCTTCACGGGTCAGCGCGTCCAGGCCCAGCGCGCGGGCCGCGGTGTCGGTCCAGGGCAGTCGCTGGGCGAACATGGCCGCGCTGAACACGGCGTTCTCCAGGGCCCAGACGCTCTCGGGGGGTCGCGGCGCGGTCTTCGTGGAGGCCACGCCGTGTTCGCCGCCGTCGCCGTGTTCGGAGGTCATCTCAGGGTCTCCCGTGCTCACTTGTCGCGCAGCATGTAGGGCTGGTTGCCGACGATCCGGCCGTCATAGGCGCCGATCAGCGCGTTGACCTTCTCCCGGTGGTGCGCCATCGGGCCGCGCAGGGTGTCCGAGTAGGCCTGTGGGGCGTGCGAGAGCGGGTAGTCGTACGACTCGTCCAGCCAGGCCAGCTCCACCCAGCTGTCGGGGATGTCGTTGGGCGAAGCGGGGCCGCGTCCGTCGATCATCGGGATCACGTCGTGGTTGTTGACCAGGCTGATCACCTGCGTGGTGTGGTCGGCGGGGCGCTTGCCGTCGATGGGCGAGCCCACCGCGATCACGTGGGTGATCCGGTAGCGGGAGGACACCTCCACGTCCGAGGCGAGGTTCATCGCGGTCATCCCGCCGAGGCTGTGCCCGACGAACATGACCTCCGCCCCGGCCGGCACCCCGGCCCGCAGCAACAGCTTGCGGGCGGCCCGGGTGTACGTGGTGTCGGTGTGCAGCAGTCCGTCGAACGCTCCCACCAGGTCCTGGGGGGTGCTGTTGCTCAGGAGGGCGAAGCTCGTACCGGGCAGCAGCAGGACGTAGCGCACGGCGCCGTCGGCGCATTCGACACGGCGCAACAGCACCAGTCCGTGGTTGCCCAGGGCGCCGATGTCGTTGACGTAGCTGACGATGTCGTTGCCGGACGTGGCCAGCACCTTCGCCAGGATGGAGTCCGCGTCCGCACGCTCGGCGCGGCCGGGGCCGGGGTTGAGGTACTTCAGCAGGCTGCTCGGCAGCCCGAGGAAGGGATCGGTCGACGGGACTCCGCCGGCGAGCGTCACCCAGGAGAAGCCGTCGTTGACGGGGTTCTCGTCGAGCAGGCCCAGCAGGGCCGACAGCTCCATGATCACGGGGCTGAGGGTGGTCAGGGCCCGGGTGACCCCGAGCCGCTCGACGAGCGCGTAGAGGGCGCGCAGCGCCTCCAGCCGGCTGCCCTCGACCATGGCGTCGGTCAGCCGCCTGGCGAGCGGCGAGTCCAGATTGGGGTGGTCGGAGGCGATCGCCCTGATCCGCAGGGCGAAGGCGTCCACGGCCATCGCCACGGCGGCCGGACGGCGGTACGTCATGTTCCCCGCGATCCGCGCCAGTTCCCCGGCCAGTCCGCCGTTGGCCCCGAATCCGAGCCCCGTCGGGCTGGTCAGCGCCCGGGCGCAGGACACCACCGCCCCGAGCGCCCAGGCGGGGCGGCGCAGCGCCTCCAGCCCCAGCTGCCGGCTGCTGAGCGCGCCCGTCAGCTCGGCGGCGGCCTGCTTCGCCGTGAGGGCGGCGTCCGCGAGCAGGACCGACGCCGCGAGCAGCAGTTCCGGATCCGTGCGGCACGGGGCCGGCCGGCCGGCTTCCGCGGGGGCGGAGGCCCCCTCGGGCCCTGGGCCCCGTACGGGCTCGGGGGTGTGCGCGGGCTCCGGGGCCCGTACGGGTGTGGCGGCCCCCGCCGTCTTCGCCGCGCCCGCGGCCTTCGCCGGCACGGCCGGCTGCCCCGACTGGCGCCCTGTCGCCTGCTCGGCCTCGCCCGCCGTCGCCCGGCCGACCTCGGGCGCCGCTTCGCGCTCTGCCTCGAGGCCCGGCTCGCGCCCTGCCTCCGCGCTCGCGGGCCCGTGCCCCGCGGGTGTCGAGCGAGCTGCCGTGTCCACCGCTGGTGCGGTCACGTTCCCACCTCCCGTGCCTGCGCAACGGCTTCGCCTGGTTCCGTTGCCCGAACGGGCATGCTGGCACCGTGCGCGGTCCGTTCCGCGCGGCGATCCCCCGTCGCCGTACGGCCCGCACCCGTGCCGTGGACGTGGTGGACCGCCGGATGCCCGCGAGGGCCGTGGCCCTCGGGCATCCGGCGGCTTGGCGGCACCCCCCGGGCCGCCGCCCATTCGGTGATCACCAAAGGATGAGCTCCGCGCTCACGCGTTGACGCGGGCGCGGATCATCCCCCGTACGGACCACCGGGTCTCGTCTCCCGTCAGAGCGGCCGGGAGGGCTGGTCACGCCAGAAGCCGCATTGGTGCTCGGCCTCGAACGTCCGGTCGATCCTGTCGCCCGTGGGCGCCAGCGTCAGTACCGTGCCGCCCGGTCCGGTCGCCGGCCAGGGGGTCTGGCCCGGGACCGCGGGGACACCGTGGCGGGCGAAGGCGCCCCAGTAGCGCTTCATCCGGGTCGCCAGGGCGACTTGGACGGGGGTCAGGGACCGCTCCCCCATGGTGAAATCGTGCAGGTAGGCCAGCTCGGCGCTGTGCGCGTTCGACTCGTCCAGGCCCGGGACCTGGGCGCCCGTCAGGGTCGGCGAATCGGGGTCGTCGAACTCGTAGGCGAACGTCGGTACTTGACGAGCGAACGTCTGCGCCGTCCGGGCGGTTTCGCAGGCGAAGGTCCCATCGGTCATGACCGCCGACAGCGCCAGGTACGGGGAGCCGTACGCGGCCACCGGGTAGCGGGCGAGGATCTCCGGGCCGGCCGCGCCGTAGCCTGCGAGGACCTGCTGGGCGTACTGCTCGGCCGTCAGCGCGGGCTGGGTCAGCGCGACGAAGAAGCGCGCCTCGGAGCGGGTGCCGCCGATCAGGACCGGGACCTTGTTCCAGGATCCGGCCGCGATCGCCGTGGCCGGATCGCGCGGGAGCAGCCCGTCGCCCGACGCGGGGCCCGACGTGGCCCGCGTACCGGCCGCGTCCACCAGCGACCGCCCGGAGGCGGCACGCAGGCAGGCCGCGAGCCCGGACGCGTCGGGGCAGCCCGCGCTCGCGGCGAACTCGCGCGCCTCGGACTCGGACCGCGCGCCGTCGGGGGTGCGCAGCAGCGTGCACGGCCCGCTCTGCAGCACGGCCCGGTGGAACAGCCCGGCCGCGGACGGGGCGGCGAGCAGTCCGCACACCGAACCGCTGCCCGCGGACTGCCCGGAAACCGTGACCTTGCCCGGGTCCCCGCCGAAGGCCGCGCTGTTCTCCCTCGTCCAGCGCAGCGCCTGGATCTGGTCCATCAGCCCGAAGGAGCCGGAACCCAGCGCGTTCTCCCGCCCCAGTTCGGGCAGGGACAGGTAACCCAGCTGACCGAGGCGGTAGTTGATGCTGATCACGAGGGAGCCGGTCAGCTCCGCCATCGTGCGTCCGCCGAACTGCGTCCCGGTGCCCTGGCTGTACGCGCCCCCGTGGATCCAGAGAATCACCGGCAGCCGGGCTCCGGCCCGGACCCGGCCGGGCCGGTACACGTCCAGGTACAGGCAGTCCTCGCTGACGGCCGAGGGGTCGCTCAGCCCGAACGGCGAGAACTGCAGGCAGGCGGGGGCCTGTTCGGCGGCTTCGCGCACTCCGTGCCAGCGCCGGGGCGGCTGCGGGGCCCGCAGCCGGTGCTCCCCGACCGGCGCGGCGGCGTAGGGGACGCCGAGGAACTCCTGCGCCCCGTCGTGGGCGCGGCCGCGGAGCGCTCCCTGCGCGACGGAGACGACCGGGCGGGGCGAGGTGTCCGGAACTCCGGCGACGGACCTGCCGGGAGCGGCGGCCGCCGGGAGTGCGGTGGCGATCAGCGCGGTGATCAGTGCGCTGATCAGTGCGGTGATGACCGCGGCCGTCCGCGCGGGGAGGGCGATCACCCCGTGCCATAAGGGCCTTGACGTGGAAAGCCGGGCGATGCGGGGTGAGGGCCGTGGCATCCGTACTCCTGGGTTCGGGGTGATCCGGAGGCGGGACGGTGCGCGGTGCGCCTTCCGCCCCGCCTCCGGAAGGCCGGCTGGTGCGGGGAGACCTACGGGCGGAGCCCGGTGAGCAGGGCCGCGGTGACGGCGAAGTCGACCGGTCCGGTGTTCCAGTCGGCGTTCATCGGGCTGACGGCGATCTTCCCGGCGCTCACGGCTTCCACGTCGCTGCCCCGGGCCGGCGTCTTGAGGTCCACCTTCACGCCGACCTTCCACGTGCCGTCGCCGGCGTCGGTGTAGTCGGCCTTCAAGAGCGCCTGCGCGTCCTGGAAGGTGGTGGCAACCCCGGCCGGGGTTCCCCTGCCGTCGGCGCCGACGACCGGGTGGTTGACGTTGAGGCCGACACCCTGGGGCAGCAGGGGCCCGCCGAAGCGGGCCCGCGAGCGGAGCCGGTCGATCAGCTTGACCGCGAAGTCGAGCGTCGGGCCCATCGCGTTGACCGTGGTCACGGGGTCGGGAGCGGAGACTCCGCCGGTGCTCAGGGCGATGGCGGGCACGCCGGCGTCCAGAGCGGCGACGGCGCCGCCGACGGTGCCGGAGTGGCTGGCGAGCGCCGCCACGTTCGGGCCGAAGTTGGTGCCCGACACGACGAGATCGGGCGCCCGCCCCTCGAACACCTCGGAGAGACCGAAGTTCACCGAGTCGCCGGGGGATCCGTCGACCGCCCACACCTTCGGCTCGGGGTGGCGGACGGCGATGGACGGGGCACTGGACGTCTTCGTGCCGGCGCCGCTCTGGTTGGTCAGCGGGACCACCATGGTGACGTCGTGCCCGGCGGCGGTCAGCCGGGCGAAGGCCAGGCGGATGCCGGGCGCGTTGTAGCCGTCGTCGTTGGTGAGCAGGATCCGCAGCGGGGCCGTGGGCACCGGTGCGGGCGCCGGTCCGGCCTGCGGCTCGGCCGCGGCGGCGGGCACCGTACCGGCGAGGGCCGGCGCGCAGAGCAGCAGGGCGGCCAACGGCAGAACTCGCTTGCGTTGCACGGAACGCTCCTTTGGAGAGGGAGGAGGAGGAGAAGAAGATGACGCCGGACGGGGTGAGGGTCGGCAAAGGTGGTGCCCGGCGGGCTCGCGACCCTCGGCGCGAGCCCGCCGGAGTGCGGGCCGGGCCGCCGCCCGGAAGGCGCGGCCCGGAGGTTGCGGGTACGGGGCCCGGAGAGGACGGGCCTGGCCGCGACGGGGCCGGCTGGGTCAGCGCACGCTGCGGATGGGGAGGATCGCCAGTGCGCCGATCAGCGAGAGCGCTCCCCCGACCAGGAACAGCGGGGTGTAGCCGCCCAGGGTGGTGACCACGGCGGAGGCCACGAACGGGGCGATGATCTGGGGCCCGGCGTTCGCGATGTTCAGTACGCCCATGTCGCGGGCGGCGTCCTCGGCCCGCGGCAGCACCAGGGTGACGAGCGCGGTGTCGACGGCCATGAAGCATCCGAAGGCCAGGCCGTTGAGCGCGCTGAAGACGAGCATGCCCGTCCACGTCGGGCTGACGACGGGGACCACCATGACCAGCCCGGCGAGGGCCGCCGAGACCCCGACGAACACCTTGCGGCGGTTCCAGCGGTCGGACAGCAGTCCGCCGACCACAGTGGAGACGGCCATGGCGACCATGGACACGGGGGTGAGGATCGCCATCGCGGCGGGCGGGGTGAGCCCGGCGGGGAGCGCGATGTGGTCGCCCAGGATGTAGAGCTGGTAGCCGACCACCGAGAAGTACCCGAGGACCATCAGGGCGCGCCCGATGAAGGCCCACCGGAAGTCGTGGTTGGCGAGCGCGGAGAGGAAGGCCTTGAGCTGGGCGCCCTTGGGGGCGGCGGGCGCCGCCTGATCGGGCTCGGATCTCGGTAGGTCCCGGCAGAAGCTGGTGAGCAGGAGCGCGGCGCCGGCGATGACCCCGCCGAAGACGAGGTAGCCGGTGCGCAGGTGCTCCGAGGTCTGGGAGGCGATCAGCACGCCGACCGTGCCGCCGATGGGCAGGCCCAGTCCCACCAGCGCGGACGCGGTACCGCGGCGGGCGGCGGGCACCCGGTCGGGCACGATCGCGGTGACGGCCGCCTGATAGATGTTCATGGTCGCCTGGACCAGGCACCATCCGATCCCCACGAGCAGCGCGGTGCTCACGCTCCCGAGAACGGCGAGGCCCACGAGCGAGCCGAGCGCGCCGCCCAGGACCCAGGGGTTGCGTCGGCCGCTGCGGTCGGAGAGCGCGCCCGCGATCGGGTTGAACGCGGTGGCGAAGATCGCGCTGATGCCGCCGATCAGGCCCAGCACGGCCACCTTGTCGTCACCGGCGATCGCCTCGATCTGGGTGGGCAGGAGGACGGAGCCGACGCCCATGTAGACGGCCATCATCGCGGAGTTCGCGACCAGGAGGAGGAGCAGGAGCCCGCGTCCGCGGGAGGGTTCGGGTTCGGGAACCGCCGGGACGGGCGGGTCGATGATCTCGTTCGTAGCCATGACGACTCCTCGGGGGACGGAGCGGGGAGGTGGCGCGGGGGGACCGCCGGTGCGGTGCGCGGGGAGGGCGGCGACGTGGGGGGCTGTCGCCCCGGAGGGCGTCGCCGGAAGGTGCCACGCCGAGCGCGAGGCGGCTGACGCGGTGCGATTGCTCGGCGCGGTGCGTGCGGTGCCTGCGGGGCGGGGCGGGGATGCGCTGCGGTGGGGGATGCAGTGCGGCGGGGCGGAGAGGCGGTGCGGCGGGGAGGCAGTGCGGTGGGTGCGGTGCCGTGCTGTGGGGCGCCGGGTGGCCGACACGATGTGAGGTGTTGTTACACGTGTCACTTCAGGTGCTTGGACACTGTGTAGCACCCGTTCCCCGGTCTCGCCAAGGGTTGGCGCAGCCCTCCGTTCAGATCGTGACCCATGGACGAAGTCCAGGTGGATCACGTGTAACCATCCACATGCAGCCTCCGGACGGGTCCGACCCGGCCGAGAACCCTCTTGCCCTTGTGGCGGCGGTCACGCTTCCGCAATACTCCGCACCGGCCCAGCCACCACCCACGGCCGGAGCCCACCCACCCCTCCGGCTCGGCCACCACCCGGCCGACCCACCCAGGGCGGCGCGCCGGGCGGCGGGCCACCCGGAGCAGCTCGGGCCGCACCGGCCCTACGGGCACCCCGAGGCGCTCGGCCACACCGCGGTCGCGACTCGCGCGCCGCAGCCGGCCAGTCCGCTCAGGGTGCTGAGGGACTGGGCCGTACGGACACCACCGGGCACTCGGACACACCGGGCGGCTCGCGTGGCCCAGACGGCCAGGCCGTCACGGTCCTGAGGACCGGGCTACCCGGATCCTCCGCACACCCCCGCTCGACACGCCGGCTCCAGCACGCCCGGCCCCTGTGCACCCCCGCTCCGCGCGTGTCGACCTCGGCACGCCCCTCTTCGCTGCCCCTGCCCCCCGCTCCCCGCATGTCGGCTTGCCACGCCCCTCCCCTCCCCACCGCCCCGCTCTCCGCTCCCCGCGTCGGCTTCGCCACGCCCCTCCCGCCCCCACCGCCCCGCTCTCCCCTCCCCGCGTCGGCTTCGCCGCACCCCCTCCCCACCGTCCCCGCTCCGCGTGTGCCGGCTTCTCCGCGCCCGCTCCCCTCCGTCCCCGCGCCTCGCGCCCGTCCGGCGCCTTCCCAGGTGGCCCATCACCCCGGGAGGCGGCCGCGAAAGGTTCCGCCATGTCCGGTTTCCCCGGCCACACCGTCACCCAGGCACCGTTCCCCGCCCGACCGCCCCGGCGCCCCGTCCCCGCGGCTCCGCCCCGCCACGCCCTCACCTGGGGTGTGGCGCTGACTCTGCTGTCCGCACTGACGGGACTGCTCCTGCGCCTGGACGAACGACCCTTCTTCCAAGGGCTCGACGACACGTGGGCCGCTTCGCTGAAGGGCTCGCCCGCCGACACCGCCAGCGGGTTCGCCACCGTGCTCGACCGCCTGGGCGGGCCGCTGGGCACGGTCGTTCCGCTGCTGCTGATGGGCTGCCTGTGCATGTACGGGCGCTGGCGGTCGGCACTCTTCGTCTTCGCCACGACCGTCGTGGCCAACATGCTCGTGGTGCTGCCGCTCAAACAGCTGGCCGACCGGCCGCGACCCCCGCACACCTGGACCCTGGTCAACGACGGCTCGTACCCGTCCGGCCAGGTCTTCAGCGCGGTGGCCCTGGTGATCGCCGCCGCGGTGGTGCTGTTCCCGCCGGGCGGCCGGCGCTGGTGGTGGCTGTTCGGCGGGGCCTACACCGGCGCCATGATGTGGAGCCGCACCTGGCAGCACGCCCAGTGGCTGAGCGACACCTTCGCGGGCGCCCTGGCGGCCGTGGGTGCCTGCCTGCTCCTGTGGCGGGCGTTCGCGCCCCTGCTGGAGACGGAGGCGGAACGCATGGCGTCCGACACCCTCTGGATGTGACGCCCTCCCCTCCCGCAAGGGAGGGGATTCCCCGCCCACTTCGCCACGGGCGCTGCGGCTGGACGCCACAGGCGCTCGGCCGGCCACCCTCACCGGTGCGCGGGACCAGACCAGCCAACCCGATTATCGCGAAACATTGACGGTCGCCGAATTTCCGCCATATCCTCGCCGGGTCGGCACGCGTTCGGCGCGCGGACCAGGAAGGATCGACTCATGGCACCCACCCCAGGCCCCGGTCACCCCATGGCGCATCCGCCCGCGGGCGCGCTCCTCGGCGCGGTCGAGGACGGGCTGACCGTCTTCCGGGCCGTGCCCTACGCCGCGCCCCCGGTCGGCGAGCTGCGGTGGCGGCCCGCGCGGCCGCATCCGGGCTGGAGCGGCACCCGGGACGCGACCGCCGACGGGCCCAGCGCCCCGCAGATGTACATGGAGGGCGGTGACCCCGTCCTCGGCGGACACGGCTCGCCGCCCTTCGACGAGGACTGCCTGACCCTCGACATCTGGACCCCCGCGGTCGACGACGCCCGCCGACCGGTGCTGGTCTGGATCCACGGCGGCGGCTTCGTATCGGGCTCCGGGTCACTGCCGAACTACTCCGGCGCGACCTTCTCCCGCGACGGGGACTTGGTCGTCGTCAGCATCAACTACCGCATCGGCCCGCTCGGTTACCTCCTCACCGGCACCGAGGACGAGCCCGACGGCTCCGGCGCCAACCACTGGCTGAGCGACCAGCTCGCCGCCCTGCGCTGGGTACGGGAGAACATCTCCGCCTTCGGCGGCGACCCCGAATCGATCACCGTCGCGGGCCAGTCGGGCGGCGCGGTGTCCACGGCCGCCCTCGCGGGACTGCCCGAGGCCCGCGGACTGATCCGCCGGGTGATCCTGATGAGCCCGCCGTTCGGGCTGGACCTCCCCACCCCTGACGCCTACCGGGAGCACACCACCGCGTACCTGGAGCTCGCCGGGGTCAAGACCCTCGCCGAACTGCGCACCCTGCCGTGGCCCGAGCTGATCGCCGCCATGGGCGGGCTCTTCGCCCTGACGACGCGGTGGGGGTACTGGCCCACGCCGTTCCTGCCCGTGATCGACGGCGTCACCCTGCCCCGCCACCCGGCCCTGGCCCTGCTGAACGGCGCCGCCGCGGACATCGAGGTGATGATCGGCTGGACGCGGGAGGAGGCCAACTTCGGATTCGCCCTGAACGAGGCCTACGCCGCGGCCGGCCGGGAGCAGGTGACCGCCCGGATCGCGGACACCTTCGGCCCCGAAGCCGCCCCCGGCGCGTACGCGGCGTACGAGCGCGCCCGCCCGGGGGGCGGGCCCGCCGGCGTCCTGATGGACCTCATCACCGATGAGCTCTTCCGCGTGCCCGCCCTCCGGCTGGCCGAAGCGCGGGCCGCGTCGGGGCGTCCGGTGTGGGCCTATCAGTTCGACCTCCCGGCAGCCGCCTACGACGGCCGGCTCGGGGCCGCCCACTGTCTCGAACTTCCCTTCGCCTTCGCCAACTTCGACCAGTGGGCCCACGCTCCCCTGACGGCCGGGCTCGATCCCGCCGTCCGGGACGGGCTCGCGCACACCATGCACGAAGCCTGGATCGCCTTCGTCCGCACCGGCGACCCGAACCATCCGGACATGCCGAACTGGAACCCGTACGAGCAGGACACCCGCACCACCATGCGCTTCGACACCGTGGTCGGCGCGCTCGACGACCTCGCCGGGGATTCCCTGCGCCTGCACGAGGGAGCGCTCTCGCGACCCGAATAGGCCCGCCCGCCCATCCGGGCGGGCCCGCGCTCCCTTGATCTAACTCGTGTAACCTTCGAAGGGAAGGATCGAGCCGATCAAGAGGAGCGTCGATCGACGTCATGGCAAAAGACACTCCTGTTCCGGCGTCCCCGACCAGCGCCGACGTGGCCCGCCTCGCCGGGGTGTCCCGCGCCACGGTCTCATTCGTCCTCAACGACACCCAGGGCCACCGCGTCGGCGAAGCCGCCCGCGCGCGCGTCCTCGACGCCGCCCGGCAGCTGGGCTACGTACCGCACGCCGCGGCCCGGTCCCTGCGGGCCGGTCGCAGCAATCTCGTCCTGATGCCCTCGTCGATCTCAGCGGTCGGCCGCCTCGTCAGCGACTGGGTCGACGACCTGCACAGCGAGCTGGAGCGGCACGGCTACACCGCGGTCCTGCACGCCGGACGTTTCGACAATTCCCTCGACGCCGCCCGCGCCTGGGCCGAACTGCGTCCGGCGGCCGTCATCGCCCTCGACGGCGACCGCCTCACCGAGCAGGCCGCCGATCTGCTCCGGCGCGCCGGGGTACGGGGGCTGATCGCCTTCGCCGCCCGCCCCGTGCCCGGCGTGCACACCATCGGCTTCGACCACGCCCTCATCGGGAGCACCGCCGCCGAGCACCTGATCGCGCGCGGCCGGACCCGTATCGGCGTGGTCATGCCCCAGGAACGCGGCCTCGGCCTGTTCGCCGAGCCGAGGCTCATCGGCGCCGAATCGGTGGCCGCCCGCCACATGGCCACGGTGACTCCGGTGGAACTCGCCTACACCCGGGAGTCCGCGACCGCGCTGGCCCGGCGCTGGCGGAGCCTCGGGCTGGACTCCGTCTTCGCGTACAACGACGAGTACGCCGCCCTGCTCCTCCACGCGCTACGGGCCGAGGGGATCTCCGTACCGCAGGACGTGGCGGTCATGGGTTCCGACGACCTGCTCCTCTCCGCCCTCCAGGAACCCCCGCTGACCTCGATCCGCCTCCAACTGGCCTCCCCGGCCATGGTCGCCGACGCCGTGCACGACCTGATCGAAACGGGCACCACGGCGCCCGTACCGGACATAGAGGCGATCCTGGTCCAACGCGAAACCACCTGAGCACCGCCCACCGACGGGGCCGGGAATCGGCCCCCGAGCGCGTGTCGACTCACGGCGAGGCGTCCGGGATCGTGGGCGTCGCCGTCTCGTGGAGATGCGCCTCAACCGGACCCAGGTGCTGGTCGTGGGCCAGGACGATCTCGTCCGCGAGGTTGAGGATGCGGATGGTGCCGCCGGGAAACCGGACGGTGACACCGACGGCGAAGTCGTAGGTGTCGTGCCGGTAGCGGATCTCCCGGACGGCGAGGATCCGCCGGCCGACGAACCGCGTCATGGGGAAGTCGGGTAGGTCCTCCTCGACCGTGGTGCGGCCGTATTCGTCCATGCCGTAAGGGCCGTGAGGCCGGTCGATCTCCAGGGACAGCCCGTCGCCCGGTGTGTGGAACCGGACGGGGCCAAGGCCCTCCATGTGGAGCCACATGTGCAGGAGGGAGGGCTCGGTCTCCTGGTAGTGGTGCCAGGACGTCGTCACCTTCAGCAGGTGCCTCCCGACCAGGTCCTCAGCGTTGATCATCCGCCGATGCTGCCATGACGCTCCACGATTCGGCACTCCGCATCCGGTCTTCTCGTCGAACCATGTCCGTACGCCCTCCTGCTCCGTCCGAGGCGTCCGCCCGCCTGTATGGATCAAGCCGGGGAGCCGAGCGCGGGCGCCCGTGGTCGGCTGGGCTCGGTCGGCCGCGGCGCCCTGACGGCCGGTCCGGAAGCGCAGAAGGAGGAGTCCCCCGATGTCTCGTCGGCATGTTCCGGCCGTCCTCGGCCTCGTGGCGGGCGCGTTGGTGGCGGTCCCCGCCCCGGCCGCCCACGCCGCCACGGTGCGGGTTCCCTGCTCGGTTCCCGATCTGATCGCCGCGATCACCACCGCGAACGGCTCACCAGGACCGGACACCCTCCAGCTGGCGCACACGTGCACCTACGGGCTGACGGCTCCGGACCCGGTGAATCCCGGCAACGGGCTGCCGGTGATCACCAGCGAGATCACCATCGACGGGCGCGGGGCCACGATCAAGCGGGACGAGCGAGGGCGCAAGGTGCCGCAGTTCCGGATCCTCTTCGTAGGCCCGGCGGGGAACCTCACGCTCGACCGCACCACGATCAGCGGCGGCTTCGCCACGGACTGCCCCGCTTTCCCCGACCCGCCGGGCCTGGCCTGCGGCGGCGGCATCTCCAACGCCGGAAAGATGAGCGTGACCCGCAGCAGAATCACCGGGAACACGTCCCGCTCGGACGTGTTCGCCCAGGGCGGCGGCATCGACAGCCCCGGCACCGGCAGCGTGAGCGGGACCGAGGTGAGCGGAAACCACGTCATCTACAGCGGCTCCGACCTCGGCAGCGGCGCCGCGGGAGGCGGCATCGCCAACGACGGTCCGCTCACGGTCACCGATTCCCGGCTGACCGGGAACACGGCCACCGTCACCGAGAACACCCAGAGCTTCGCGTTCGGGGCCGGCATCATCAGCTTCGCGGAGACGACCGTTCGGGACACGGTCGTCAGCAAGAACCGTGCCTTCGCGCGGGGCGGGTTCGCGCGCGGCGCCGTCTCCAACGGCATCCCGGAGCCGGGCCGGATGACCATCACCGGCGGCGGCATCACGGACAACACCTCCGACAGCCCGCACGGCACGGCCCAGGGCGGCGGCATCGCCAACAACGCCCTGATGACCGTGAGCGGCGTGAAGATCAGCGGCAACCGGGCCGTCGCGGAGAACGGGACCGCTCGCGGCGGCGGCGTCCGCGTGGGCCCCTTCGGGACACTCGACCTGGCCGACAGCCGGATCACCGGCAATACCGCCGACGCACCGGGCGGCACGGCTCAGGGCGGCGGCCTCGACAATCCTGACGGCGGCAGCCTGACGGCCAAGCGCAACGAGGTCCTGCGCAACACGGCCGTCGCGAAGGGCGGCACCGCGCAGGGCGGCGGCCTCTACACCGCCGGCGGACCCGAGGGTCTGGGCGGCACGACGCTGGAGGAGAACGCTCTCACGCACAACCGGGCGGGTGACGGCGGCGGCATCTTCAAGGCCTCCGGGGTCCTCACGCTGAAGGGTGACGACGTCCGCGCCAATCGGCCGAACAACTGCGGCCCGGCCGGGGCCGTCCCCGGCTGCACCGGCTGACGACGCTCCGGCGACGACGCTCCGGCGACGACGGCCCCGGCCGCGGCAGGTGCCGCCGCCGGGGCCGTCGCTTCTCCCCCTACGAGCCTCAGGCGCCCAGGTGGCGGGCGAGGAAGGCCACGCTGTCGGCGACGATGCGGCCGATGTCGGGCGAGCCTAGGAAGATGTGGTCCGCGCCTTCCACCGGGGTCAGGAGCACCTCGCCCCCGGCCTTCGTGAGGGCCGCGGCGAGTTCCTCGCTCTGGCTGTACGGGACCAGGCCGTCGAGGGTTCCGTGGACCAGGAGGAACGGCGGCGGGTCGGAGCCCTCGACGGCGTACGTGACCGGGCTCGCGGCCCGCGCCAGGTCCGGGCTCTCCGCGACGGACGCGCCCAGCAGGGCTTCGTACGGGTCGGGGAACTCGGCTCCGCCGGGCAGCGGCGGGAACGCCGGCATGGGGTGCTCGGAGAGGGTGACCAGGTCGGAGACCCCGTACCAGTCGACGACGGCCCGTACGGCGGTGTCGCCGGCGCCCACTCCGTGCGCGCCCTCCAGCGCCGCGGCGTCCGGGGTGTCCGCGCCGACGACCCCGGCGAGGGCCGCCAGGTGGCCACCGGCGGACTCGCCCCAGACACCGATCCGGTCCGGGTCGAGGCCCAGCTCGGTGGCGAACTGCCGGACGTAGCGGATAGCGGCCTTCACGTCGTGCAGCTGGGCCGGGAAGGGGGCCTCCAGGCTGTGCCGGTAGTCGATCGAGACGAGGGCCAGCCCCGCCCCCAGCACCGACCCGTGCAGCAGCTCGACGGGCACGGTCGGCGGCGGGTAGCGCCGGTCGCCGTCCAGCCAGCCGCCGCCGTGGATCCACACCACCACCGGGAAGCGGCCCTCACCCGCGGGTACGTGGACGTCGAGCAGCCGGGGACGGTAGCCGGGCGAGGTCGCGTAGGTGATCCCCTCGAAGCGGCGGACTCCGTCCGCGTCCACGACGGGGGACACGGGGGTCCGGAACGGCGGCGGCGGCCAGGTCATGTCCGCCGTGTCGATCGCGGCGGGGGGCGATTGGGTCATTGCGGCCCTTCCAATCTGCTCGGCCCAGGGGGCCGACGGGTCCAGGTGCGGGTCGGCGGATCCGGCCCCGGCCTCGCGAACGGTGCGGACAAGGCTTCGTAACGTATGTCCGAAATGCTTGCGCGAGCCGGGGAGGAGGCCTAGCGTGTTACACGTGTAATCACGACTCTAGCGACGCGTTTCCGCAGACCACAAGAGCACGGGCCGTCTCAGTTCCCCGGCAGTTACACGAGCCACTGCGCAAATGTCGTCGCCTTCCCCTCCGGGAGCACGCCATGCTCACCTCCACACCCCCCGCCATCCGGTCCACTACGGGCCCGGACGCCGCCGCCCTCGCCACCGCCCCCGCCCCCACCCCCCGGGCCCGCGGCTTCGGCCGCTGGGCCGCGGAGCCCACCGCGGCGACCGTTCCCCTGATCCGCTCCCGCGTGCGCTCGGTGCTCGAGGGCTGGGAGGTCTCCGCCGAGATCGCGGACGTCCTGCTGCTGGCCGCGAGCGAGCTGGTCGGGAACGTCGTCCTGCACGCCGGCGGCGCGGGCCGTCTGCGCGTCGAGGTCTCCCTGCGCGGGGGCTGGCTCCTGCTGGAGGTCACCGACGGATCCCCCTCACTGCCCCGGCTGCCGCACCCGCGGGGCGAGGTGGACCAGGACTCCGAGGACGGGCGCGGCCTGCTGATCGTGCACCTGATGGCCACCGAGGTCGGCGGCCGACTCAGCGTCCAGGCCGATGAGTTCGGCAAATCCGTGCGCGTGCGCGTACCGGCCGCCTGACGGGATCAAGGGGAACCGAGGGGGGTCGAGGGGGCCGAGAAGACCGGTCGAGGGGGACGATTGCCTCACATAGATATGGCGAGGAATTGACGGCCGCCAATTTATCGAGATACTTGCCCCATCTCCCCCGCTGCTCCCTGAACGAGGTGCCGCCCCATGGAGCTCTCCCCTTCGGCGCACGCCGATACCTTCTGCCGCGACCGGCTCCCGCCGTTCGACCTCTGGCCCGAACTCCACTTCGACCTGCCGGAGTTGGACTATCCGGACCGGCTCAATTGCGCCCGCAGCCTCCTCGACGACGCCGTCGAGCGCTGGGGCCCCGACCGCCCCTGTCTGCTGACCGCCGAGGAACGCTGGACCTACGGCGAACTGCGTCAGCGTGCCGACCAGGTCGCCCAGGTGCTCACCGAGGACCTCGGCATCGTCCCCGGCAACCGCGTACTGCTGCGCGGCCCGAACACCCCCTGGCTCGTCGCCGCCTGGTTCGGCGTGCTCAAGGCCGGCGGCGTGGCCGTCACCACGGTGCCGCTGCTCCGCGCCACCGAGATCGCCGCGCTGTGCCGGATCAGCCGCCCCGCCGTCGCCCTGTGCGACCACCGCTACCTCGAGGAGATCGAGGCGGCGGTCGGCTTCGCCACCGATGCCGAACCGGACGCCGCCGAGTACACCGCCCCGCGGGTGCTCGCGTACGGCGGCTCCGGCGAGGACGACCTCACCGTCCGCTGCTCGTCCAAGGCCGGTGTCTTCACCACCGTGGACACCGCCGCGGACGACGTGGCCCTGATCGCCTTCACCTCCGGCACCACCGGGCGCCCCAAGGCGACCCTGCACTTCCACCGGGACGTGCTCGCCAACGCCGACACCTTCTCCCGGCACGTCCTGCGCCCGCGGCCCGACGACGTGTTCACCGGCACCCCGCCGCTCGCGTTCACCTTCGGGCTCGGCGGGCTGGTGGTCTTCCCCTTGCGCGTCGGGGCCGCCACCCTGCTCGTCGAGTCCGCGACGCCGCAGCAGTTGGCCGACCTGGTCGCCGCACACGGGGTGACCGTCCTGTTCACGGCGCCCACCGCCTACCGCGCGATCCTGGCCGCGGGTGCGGCGGGCCGGCTCGCCGGGCTGCGCCGCTGCGTATCCGCGGGCGAGCCCCTGCCCGCCGCCGTGTGGGAGGAGTTCCACGCCGCCACCGGGCTGCGCATCATCGACGGCATCGGCGCCACCGAGATGCTCCACGTGTTCATCTCGGCGGCCGACGAGGACATCCGGCCCGGCTCCACGGGCCGGCCGGTACCGGGCTACCGCGCCGCCGTGGTGGACGCGGACGGGGTACCCGTTCCCGACGGCCGGCCCGGTCTCCTGGCCGTCACCGGACCCACCGGCTGCCGCTACCTGGACGACCCGCGCCAGTCCACGTACGTCCGGGGCGGCTGGAACATCACGGGCGACACCTACGTCCGCGACGCCGAGGGCTACTTCTGGTACGTGGCCCGCAGCGACGACATGATCGTCTCCTCGGGCTACAACATCGCCGGTCCCGAGGTCGAGAAGGCGCTGGCCGACCATCCCCACGTGGCGGACTGCGGTGTGGTCGGGGTCCCCGACGAACGCCGCGGCATGCTCGTCAAGGCGTACGTGGTGCTGCGCGCGGGCGTCCCGGCCGTCCCGGAGACGGTCCGCGAGCTCCAGGAGCACGTCAAGGCGACGATCGCCCCGTTCAAGTACCCGCGTGCGGTGGAGTTCGTCACCGAGCTCCCCCGTACGGAGACCGGCAAGCTCCGGCGCGGGGAACTCCGCACCCGGGGCCGGGAACCGGCCGAGGCCGCCCCCGCCGCTGCCGCAGCGGCCGCACCGGCACCCGCACCGGTGCCGGCACCGGACGACGGCGGGTGCTCCGCCGGGTGTCCCGAGGCGCGGGTGCCGGACCTGCCCAGCGTCGTCGTCGAGCGCCGGGTCGAGTGGGCCGACACCGACGCCGCGGGCCACTACCACCACTCCACCGTGATCCGCTGGGTCGAGGCGGCCGAGGCCGTGCTGCTGCGCCGCCTGGGCCTGTCGCACCTCTTCGGCAGCACGCCCCGCGTCCACTTCGAGGCCGACTACCGGGCCCGGCTCTGGTTCGGCGAGGCCGTGCGGACGGAGCTGCGCGTCACCAAGGTCGGCGCGAGTTCCCTCCACTACGCCTTCACCGTCCGCGGTGAACCGGGCCCGAAGGGACCCGAAGGCGCGGAGGGACCCGAAGGCCCGGAGGCGGCCACCGGCCGCATGGTCATCGCCCACTCCGCCGCCCGTGCGACGGGGAGCGCTCCCTGGCCCGCCGAGGTCCGCGAGGTGCTCACGAAGGCCGGCCGGCAGGCCCCCGAACTGATCGAGAACAACCGAGGAGGCGCCCCGTGCGCATAGCAGTCATCGGAGGCGGGCCGGGCGGCCTGTACTTCGCCGCCCTGGCCAAGCAGATCTCCCCGCACTGGGAGGTGACCGTCTGGGAGCGCAACGCTCCCGACGACACCTTCGGCTTCGGGGTGGTCTTCTCCGACGAGACCCTCGACGGCATCGCCCAGGCCGACCCCGTCGTACACGCCGCGATGTCGGCGGAGTTCGCCCGCTGGAGCGACATCGACGTCCGCCACCGCGGCCGGACCCTGACCTCCGGCGGGCACGGTTTCGCCGCGCTGGGCCGGCGCCGGCTGCTGCAGATCCTCCAGGACCGCTGCGCCGCCCTGGAGGTGGACGTCCGCTACCGCACGCAGTCCCCCTCGCCGCGGCAACTGGCCGCCGAGTACGACCTGGTGGTCGCCTGCGACGGCGTGCGCTCGGCCACCCGGGCCGCCTACGCCGACACCTTCGCCGCCGATCTCGACGAGCGCCCGGGCCGCTACATGTGGCTGGGCACCGACAAGGTCTTCGAGGCCTTCACCTTCATCGTCGAGGAGCGGGACTTCGGCACCCTCCAGGTGCACGCGTACCCGTACGACGACACCCGCTCGACCTTCATCGTCGAGATGGACGAGGAGACCTGGCAGCGCGGCGGTTTCGCCGGGGCGGCCGGGGCGGCCGGCCCGGACCTGGCGCCCGGCGCCAGTGACGAGGAGGGGATCCGCCGCTGCGAGGAGATCCTCGCCGAGCACCTGGACGGCCACCGGCTCATCCCCAACAACTCCAAGTGGCTGCGCTTCACCACCGTGCGCAACCGCACCTGGCGCCACGGCAACACCGTGCTGCTCGGGGATGCCGCGCACACCGCCCACTTCTCCATCGGTTCCGGCACCAAGCTCGCCATGGAGGACGCCCTCGCGCTGGCCGCCTGCCTGCACGAGCACCCCGGTGTGGAGGGCGCGCTGGCCGCCTACGAGGACGAGCGCAGACCCGTGGTGGAGTCCACCCAGCGGGCGGCGCAGGCCAGCCTGGAGTGGTTCGAGAACATCGACCGGTACACCGGCCAGGATCCGCACCAGTTCGCCTTCAACCTGCTGACCCGCAGCCGCCGCGTCACCTACGACAACCTGCGGGTACGAGACGAGGAGTTCACCACCGCCGTCAACGCCTCGGCGCCGGTGCCGCCCATGTTCCGGCCCTTCCGGCTCGGCGGCCTGCGCCTGCGCAACCGGATCGTCGTACCCCCCATGGCCCTCTCCACGGCCGTCGACGGAGTCCCGGGCGACTTCGACCTCGTCCACCTGGGCACCCAGTCGCTCGGCGGCGCGGCTCTCGTCCTCGCCGGAATGACGGCGGTCAGCGCCGACGGCCGGACCGACGCGGGCTGCCCCGGCCTGTGGACCGACGAGCAGGAGGCCGCCTGGCGGCGGATCACCGCCTTCGCGCACGGCCAGTCCGACACCTGCCTCGGCATCCAGCTCACCCACGCCGGCCGCCGGGCCGCCGGCGGGGCACTGCTCGCCGCCTCCCCGCTGCCCTGGGCCGAGGGCGGCCAGGTGCCCCGAGAGGCGAACCGCGCCGATATGGACCTGGTCGTACGGGACTTCGTTCGCGCGGCCGAGCGCGCCGACCGGGCCGGCTTCGAGGTCCTGGAACTCCAGTACGGGCACGGCCATTTGATCTCCGGATTCCTCTCACCGCTGACCAATCGGCGGACCGACGAGTACGGCGGTCCGGTCACGAACCGGCTGCGCTTCCCGCTCGAAGTGCTGGGCGCGGTACGGACGATGTGGCCGGCCGGGAAGGCTCTCCTGGTCCGGATCTCGGCCGCCGACTGGGCCGAGGGCGGCCTCAACGAGGCGGACGCCGTGCACATCGCGCGCGCCCTGGCCGCGGCGGGCGCCGACGCCCTCGACGTCTCGACCGGCGAGGTCGTCTCCCACGAGCGGCCGGCCTTCGGCCGCAGCTACCAGACCCCGTACGCGGACCTGATCCGCAACACCACCGGGGTGGCGACCATCGCCGTCGGTGCGATCTCCACCTACGACGACGTCAACTCGGTGATCCTCGCGGGCCGCGCCGACCTGTGCGCCGTGGGCCGCGCCCAGCTCCACGACCCCCTGTGGACCCTGCACGCGGCCGCGGCCCAGGGGTACCGCGGACCGGCCGCGCCGTGGGCCCGGTCCTGGCGGGCCGGCAGCGCCCGGCCGCCGGCGGCGCGCACCGACCGGGTGCCGCCCCGCCTCGAACTGCTGCGGCGGCCCGCCGCACCGGTGCACCAGCGATGGCTGCCGCGCGTCGCCGCGCGGGCCCTCTGAACGGAACGGCCGAAGCTCATGCATACGCGCGAGACCCGTAACACCCGCCCCCCGAACGACTTGCCCCGTTTCACCGCGGCCGCCGTACAGGCCGCCCCCGTCTACCTCGATCCGGCCGCCACCGTCGACAAGGCCGTCGCCCTGATCGCGGAGGCGGCCGGGAAGGGCGCCGAACTCGTCGTCTTCCCCGAGGCGTTCGTCCCCGGATACCCGTACTGGAACTGGACGATGAACCCGGTCCAGGGCTCGCCCTGGTTCGAGCGGCTGCAGCGCGCCTCCATCGACGTCCCCGGCCCGCACGTGGACACCCTGCGCGCGGCGGCCCGTCAGTACGGGGTCGTCCTGGTCATCGGCGTCAACGAACGCGCCCCGCACAGCCTGGGCGTGCTCTACAACACGCTGCTGACGATCGGTCCCGACGGCGAACTGCTCGGCGTGCACCGCAAGCTGGTGCCCACCTGGGCGGAGAAGCTCACCTGGACCGGCGGCGACGGCAGTTCCCTGCGCGTCCACCAGACGCCCGTCGGCCCGGTCGGCGCCCTCGCGTGCGGGGAGAACACCAACACCCTGGCCCGTTTCACGCTCCTGGCGCAGGGCGAACTGGTGCACGCCGCCTGCTACATCGCCCTTCCCGTGGCGCCCACCGACTACGACATGGCCGAGGCCATCGCCGTCCGCACCGCGGCCCACAGCTTCGAGGGCAAGGTCTTCTCCGTCGTCGCCTGCTCCACCGTCTCCCCCGAGATCGTCGACGCGGTCGCCGGTGAGGACGAGGCGGTCCGGGCCCTGTTCGCCCGGCCGCGCAGCGCCCTGTCGGGCATCTTCGGCCCCGACGGCCGCCCGGTCACGGAGCCGCTCGTCGACGTCGAGGGCATCGTCTACGCCGAGATCGACCTGAACCGGTGCATCCAGCCGAAGCAGATGCACGACATCACCGGGCACTACAACCGCTTCGACGTCTTCCGCCTCGAAGTGGACAACCGGCCGCGGCAGCCGGTCACCTTCACGGTCCCGCACACCGCCACCCCCGTTCCCGGCCCCGCCGCCACCCCCGAGGAGGACGCATGACCACCGACCAGGACGACACCGCGCTCGGCCGCGCCCGGGTGTCCGACACCCCTGAACTCACCGCCTACTACGGCGAGCTCGAAGCCCTGGACGCGGGTGCGCTGTGGACGGTGGCCAACGACATCGAGCCCTGGTACCCGCAGCCCAAGTCCGTTCCCGTGCTGTGGCGTTACGAGGAGCTGCGGCCGCTGGTCCACAAGGCGCTCGGCCTGGTCCGGGCCGACGACGCGGGCCGCCGCGTCGTGATGCTGGTCAACCCCGGCCGCCGGGACGTCAGCGCCGCCGCCGGGCTGCTCTACACCGGCCTGCAGATCATGGGTCCCGGCGAGGCCATGACCGCCCACCGCCACCAGGCGGCGGCGCTGCGCTTCGTGCACGAGGGCACCGGGGCATGGACCATCGTGGACGGCCAGAAGCTGAAGGTCGGCCCGCGCGACTTCGCCATCACCCCGAACGGCACCTGGCACGAACACGGCAACGACTCCGCCGACGCCCCGGTGATCTGGCAGGACGGCCTCGACATCCCGCTGGTCAACGCCCTGGACGCCGGGTTCTACGAGGTCCACCCCGAGCTGTACCAGCGGCCGGGGAAGGTGGTGAACTCCTCGGTCCTGACCTACGCCGCGAACCTGCTCCCGTACGGCTCGCAGAAGTGGACCCGCCCCTACTCCCCGCTGCTGGCCTACCCGTGGGAGCAGACCTACGAGGCCCTGCGCGGCCTGGCCTCGGCGACCGGCGGCTCCCCGTACGACGGTGTCATCGCGGAGTACACCAACCCGGTGACCGGCGGCTCGGTGATGCCCACGATGAGCGCGCACATGCAGTTGCTGCGCCCGGACGAGGCCACCCAGGCCCACCGCCACACCGGGTCGGTGATCTACACGGCGGCCAAGGGGCACGGGGTGTCGGTGATCGCCGGGCAGCGCTTCGAGTGGAAGCGGGGCGACGTGTTCTGCGTCCCGTCCTGGGCCTGGCACGAGCACCGCAACCTCGATCCGTCCGAGGACGCCTGCCTGTTCTCCTTCAACGATTTCCCCGTGATGCGCTCCCTCGGCTTCCACCGCGAAGAGGCGTACCCCGACAACGGCGGGCACCAGCCCGCCTCCTGAGCCGCGTCGCCGCACCGGACCGCCGGCCCTGACACCGGTCCCGGTGCGGCGGCGCACCCCGCCGCACCCCGCAACCCCCTTCTCTTCTAGGAGCCACCGATGCGACTGGTGACCTACACGACCGCGCCGATGACCGGCACCGCCGACCGTCTGGGAGCCCAGGCCGACGGCCTGGTGTACGACCTCGCGGCGCTCGCCCGGCACGCGGGCGTCGAACTCCCCGCCGACCTGCTCTCCTTCGTCCGGGCCGGCGCCCCCGCCCTCGAGGCGGCCGCCCGCCTGCTGGCCGGCGACCCCGTGGACCGGCCCGCCGGGGCCGTCCACCGGCTGGAGGACGTCACCCTGCGCGCCCCGCTGCGCCCCGGCAAGATCATCGGGGTCGGGCTGAACTACGTGGAGCACGTGGAGGAGTCCAGCCGGAGCCTGGACACCGACAAGGACCTGCCCCCGCGTCCGGTGCTGTTCAGCAAGCCCGCCACCGCCGTCACCGGCCCGGGGGCGCCGATCCTGCACAACGCGGACCTCACGACGCAGCTCGACTGGGAGTGCGAGCTCGCTGTGGTCATCGGCAGGACCGCCTTCCGGGTGACCGAGGAGGAGGCGTACGGCCACATCTTCGGCTACAGCGTCGTCAACGACATCAGCGCCCGCGACCAGCGCCGCTCGGGGCAGTGGTTCTTCTCCAAGGGCCAGGACTCCTACGCCCCCTTCGGCCCGGCCGTGGTCACCGCGGACGAGGTACCGGACCCGATGGACCTCGACCTCGAACTGCGGGTGAACGGGGTCACCAAGCAGAAGTCCAACACCCGCCACATGCTGTTCCCCATCGCGCGGCTCATCGCCGACATCAGCTCGGGCGTGACCCTGGAGCCCGGTGACGTCATCGCGACCGGCTCCCCCTCCGGTGTCGGGGCCGGCATGGTCCCGCCCGAGTTCCTCGTGCCGGGCGACACCGTGGAGGCCACCGTCCAGATCATCGGAACCCTCGCCAACCCCGTCGTCGACGCCCGCTGATCCGGCCCCAGCACCCCCCGACACTCCGTCACAGAACCGAGGAGCCCCCGTGCCGCCCCGTACCTACCGCATCGGCCAGATCGTCCCGAGTTCCAACGTCACCATGGAGACCGAAGTGCCCGCGATCCTGCGGGCCCGCGGGGAGATCGCTCCCGACGAGCGCTTCACCTTCCACTCCAGCCGCATGCGCATGACGCACGTGACGCCGGAGCAGCTCAAGGCCATGGACGCCGATTC
The DNA here is from genome assembly GCF_035978755.1 of Streptomyces sp. NBC_01298. Classification (NCBI taxonomy): domain Bacteria; kingdom Bacillati; phylum Actinomycetota; class Actinomycetes; order Kitasatosporales; family Streptomycetaceae; genus Streptomyces; species Streptomyces sp. NBC_01298. Next base: position 8,488,725 of record NZ_CP108414.1, on the reverse strand, counting down.
CGACCGCTGCGCCGTGGAACTCTCGGACGCCCGGGTCGACGTACTCGGATACGCCTGTCTGGTCGCCATCATGAGCATGGGCCTCGGCTACCACCGTGCCTCCGAGGAACGCCTGCACACGCTCACCGTGGAGAACGGGGCCCCGGCCCCCGTGGTCACCAGCGCGGGCGCCCTGGTCCACGGGCTGCACACGATGGGCGCCAGGAAGGTGGCCCTGCTGGCCCCGTACATGCGCCCGCTCACGCAGACCGTCGTCGACTACCTCACCCACGAGGGCATCGAGGTCATCGACCACCAGGCCCTGGAGATCCCGAACAACCTCGACGTGGCCGCCCACGACCCGGCCAGGCTCCCCGGCCTGGCGCGCGCCCTGGACTACGCCGACGCGGACGCGGTCGTCCTTTCGGCCTGCGTGCAGATGCCCTCGCTCGGCGCCATCGAGGAGGCCGAGCAGCTGCTGGGCAAGCCGGTGGTCTCCGCGGCCGTCTGCACCGCGCACCAGATGTTGCGCTCCCTCGGCCTGCCGGCCGTGTCCCCCGGCGCCGGCCACCTCCTCTCCGGCGCGTACGCGGAGGCTCCCCTGCACCCGCGGACGGGGGCCGAGGGGTGACCGGAGGCGGCCCGGCCGCCGCCCCTCGATAGGATCACCACCCACACCACGGGAAGGTGATCATGCCGGACAGCCCCCTCAGGCCCAGCTCGCTGATCAGTACGGTCTACGGGGCCTTCGTGCGCGGGAGCGGCGGCTGGATCTCCGTCGCCGACCTGATCACGCTCATGTCGGAGCTCGGCGTGGAGAGCCAGGCCGTGCGCTCGGCCATCTCCCGGCTCAAGAAGAAGGGCGTTCTCGAACCGGAGCGCCGCGGCGCCACCGGGTACCGGCTCAGCCCGGCCGTCCACCCCGTCTTCGACGCCGGTGACCGGCGCATCTTCGCCAGCCTCGAACCGGCGGACCTGGCGGACGGCTGGGCCATGGCGGTCTTCTCCGTCCCGGAGTCCGAACGCTCCCACCGCTACCAGCTGCGCACCAGGCTGACCTGGCTCGGCTTCGGCAACATCGCCCCCGGCGTGTGGCTGGCGCCGGGCCGGCTCCTGGAGGACGCGCGCGACATGCTCGTCCGGCTCGGGCTCAGCGAGTACGTCCACCTGTTCGCCGCCGCCGACTACGCCGCGTTCAGCGACCTGCCGGAGGCGGTGAGCTCCTGGTGGGACTTCCCCGCGATCCAGGCCCAGTACGCCACCTTCACCGGGTCGTACGCGCCGGTCGCGGCGAAGCTCGCCCGGCAGGACGGCATCGACGCCGCCGAGGCCTTCCGCCACTACGTGCCGATGCTCACCGAGTGGCGCCGGCTGCCCTATCTCGATCCGGGCCTGCCCGCCGAGCTGCTCCCCGCGGACTGGAACGCCGTGGGTGCCCGGCAGGTCTTCCAGCAGCTCCACGAGATCCTGGCGGGGCCGGGCCTGCGGCACGTACAGGACGTGACGGGGCCGAAGGGCGGCGGGAAAGCCTAGGGGGTGTCTTGCCGATCAGGCCGGACCGATGCTCCGGAGGGCTGGTCAGCGCTTGCCTCGAAGGCGCATGAGTATTCCGCGGGCCTGATCCCGCTTCCGCGGGTCGGACGCCGCACGCCGCACCGAGGCGATCGTCCGCTGCCCCTGCGGGGTACGGCTGAACTGCTTGATCTTTGCGAATAGTCCGGACATCAAACCCTCCCGGTGTGGCCCACTGTGACGCTCCGTCGTGTGCCCCGGAACCCTCTCCCCAATCGGGCGGACGGAAAGTCGTCGCGCGCGGCGCGTGGTGGGGCGGCCCCGACGACTCGCGGCCGTCAACATCAACCGGTTCGACGTGGCCGAGGCCGAGGAGGAAGCCGGGGCCGCATGGCGGCGAGGTGGAGCCTGAGGGAGCGCTCCCTCAGGAGGATTCCCGGACCACCAGGTCGTTCGGCATGACCACCCGCTCCCGGGAGCCGCCCTCGATCAGGCCCAGGAGCAGCCGCACCGTGGCCCTGGCCTGGTCGGCCATGGGACTGCGCACCGAGGTGAGGGCGGGGACGGTGTAGGAGGCCGCCTCTATGTCGTCGAAGCCGACGACGGCCACGTCCTCGGGGACCCGCAGGCCCACCTGCCGCAGGGTGCGCAGGGCGCCGATGGCCATCAGGTCGTTGGCCGCGAACACCGCGTCCAGTTCCGGGTCGTCCTCCAGCAGCTGCCGCATCGCCTCGGCTCCGGAGGCCCGGGTGAAATCGCCCAGCGCCACGATGGACCGGCGGTCGGTGCCGCGCAGGGCGGCGCGGTATCCGTCGAGGCGCTCGCGGGCCTCGAAGAGGTCCAGCGGTCCGGTGATGGTGGCGATCCGGCGCCGGCCCCGTTCCAGGAGGTGGCGTACGGCGAGCGCGGCGCCGGCGGCGTTGTCCAGTTCCACGTACGGCACGTCCGGGGCGCAGGTGCGGTTGAACGAGGCGACCGGCAGGCCCGTCCTGGCCAGGGCGGCGGGCAGGGGGTCCGTACCGTGCAGGGCGACGAGCATGACGCCGTCCACGTGTCCGCCGGCCACGTACTCCTCGACCCGCGCCCGGCTCCGGTCGGATTCGGCGAGCATGAGCACGCCCTGTTTTCCGGCGGCCTCCAGTTCCCGGCTGACGGCGCGGACCACGGTGGAGAAGAGGGGGTCGTCGGAGACGACGCCCTGGGGCGGATCGGAGACGACCACGGCCACCGCGTCGGTCCGGCGGGTGACCAGGTTGCGGGCGGCGGCGTTGGGAACGTAGCCCAGTTCGCGCACGGCCCGCATGACTACTTCACGGATCTCGGGCGCGACCGTGGCCTCCCCGTTGACTACACGGGAGACGCTCGACCGGGACACGCCTGCCCGGGCGGCGACCACTTCCAGCGTGGGTCTTCTCATTGCGGCCCGTTCCGTTCGGCGGGCGCGCCGCCGGGTCGGACGGACGGTCCGCGGGGAGCGTTCTCCGGCGATGGTGGCCCGGAGCCTGATCGACTGTCAACCGTCCCTGTTTCTCTGTGGATTACCCGCGTCGGGAGACAGGCGATCACCCGCCCGGGATCCTCCCTGGTCAGCACGGATCACCTCGGGGTGGGCAAGCACGGAGAGAGCGCTCCATCAGTGGACGAACCGATGTCGTCCGTGTATCCACCCCATGACGGGACACCTTGACAGTCCTGGGGGGCCGCCCCATCCTCACCCCTCAGGGAGCGCTCCCTCGCTCCCTCGCTCCCTCGCCCTTCCGCTCCACTCCCTCCCCCCTCGTGGTCCCTCGTGGTCCCTCGCTTCCAGGAGCCGCCGTGCCTCCGTCGCTACGCCGCCTCGGCTTACTCTTCGCCGTCGCGTTCACCCTGCTCACCTTCAGCACCGTCCCCGCCTCCCCCGCCCGCGCCGCCGAATCCCTGCTGTCGCAGGGCCGGTCCGTCACCGTCTCCGGCAGCGAGCCCGGCTACAGCCCCGCGAGCGCCGTCGACGGGAACGGCGGCACCCGCTGGTCCAGCGCCTTCGCGGACCCGCAGTGGATCCAGGTGGACCTGGGGTCCTCGGCCACGATCAGCCGGGTCTCCCTCGTCTGGGAGGCCGCGTACGCCAAGGCCTTCCAGATCCAGGTGTCGGACGACGCCGCGAACTGGACCACGCTCTACGGGACGACCGCCGGCGCCGGCGGCACCCAGAACCTGACCGTCGCCGGAACCGGCCGCTACGTCCGGATGTACGGGACCCAGCGCGCCACCGGATACGGCTACTCCCTCTGGGAGTTCCAGGTCTACGGCGCCCCCGGCACCGGTGGCGGCGGCGACGCCCTCCTCTCGTACGGCAGGACGGGCGCGGCCTCCTCCTCGCAGGCCGACGGGAACTGCTGGGAGTGCACCCCAGCCAGGGCCTTCGACCGCGACCCCGCCTCCCGTTGGGCGACCAGCCCCACCACAGGCTGGACGGATCCCGGCTGGATATCCGTGGACCTCGGCGCCCCCGCGCAGATCAGCAAGGTGGTCCTCCAGTGGGACCCGGCCTACGCGAAGTCCTTCCAGATCCAGGTCTCCCCGGACGGGAACACCTGGACCCCCGTCTACTCCACCACGGCGGGCACGGGCTTCAAGCAGACCCTGACCGTCTCGGGATCCGGGCGGTACGTGCGGATGTACGGCACCGAGCGCGCGACCCCGTACGGATACTCCCTGTGGGAGTTCCAGGTGTACGGCACCGGCGGCGCGCCGGTGACTCCCCCGCCGCTCCCGCCGGACCCCGCGAACCCGCCGAGGCTGGTGTGGAGCGACGAGTTCGACGGCGCCGCGGCCGGCAAGCCCGACCCGGCCAAGTGGCGGGCGGATCCGGGCACCGGGCAGAACGGCGAGCTGCAGTACTACACCGACCACCAGAACGCCGCGACGGACGGCGCCGGCCACCTCGTCATGGAGGCCCGCAAGCAGGCCACTCCCGGCAAGGGCTGCCCGCCCGACCCGCTGACCGGCAGCACCACCTGCCAGTACACCTCGGCGCGGATGAACACCGGGGCCACGTTCCAGTTCACCTACGGGCGCGTCGAGGCCCGGATCAAGGTGCCCAAGGGCAACGGGCTGTGGCCGGCGTTCTGGATGATGGGCGGCGACTTCCTGACCGGGCGGCCGTGGCCGTACAACGGCGAGGTCGACATCATGGAGGTCCTCGGCAAGGACGTGAAGACCTCGTACTCCACCGTCCACGCCCCCGCCTACAACGGCGGCGGCGGGATCGGCGGCCCGTACAAGCTGCCTGGGGACGCGGACTTCTCCGACGACTACCACGTCTGGGCCGCCGACTGGAACAGCAAGGGCATCGTCTACAGCCTGGACGGGCGGACCGTCTTCACCCTCGACAAGGAGCAGGTGGAGCGCTCCCGCGGGCCGTGGGTCTTCGACCACCCCTCGTACATGATCCTCAACCTCGCGGTGGGCGGTGACTGGCCCGGTCCGACGGACGCCACCACGCCGTTCCCCGCCCGGATGCTCGTCGACTACGTGCGCGTCTACCAGTGACCGGCAGCGGGGCTGCCCGGTCCGCCCGCTCCTCCACCGCGCAGCCCCCTGCCACCTGCCCCTTCCTCCGCTCCTCCGCTCCTCCGCTCCTCCGTTCTTTCCTCCCCCCACCTCACCGGCAGGCAAGGAATCGTCATGCGAAAACCCCGGTTCACACTCCATGCCCTCCTGGCGGGCGCCCTGGCCACCGTCCTGGCCGCGAGCCTCGGCGCCACGGTGACCAGCGCGCCCGCCCGGGCCGCGGACACCGTGCTCGTGCAGGCCGAGTCGTACGCGGCCCAGTCCGGCGTACAGCTCGAAACGACCGGCGACACCGGCGGCGGCCAGAACGCCGCGTACCTGGCCAACGGCGACTGGATGCGCTTCGACAACATCGACCTGGGCGCCTCCGGCCCGCTGAGCGTCTCGGCCCGGGTGGCCTCGGCGGTCGGCGGACCCGGCGCCGTCGAGCTGCGCACCGGGTCCGTGACGGGCCCGCTGCTCGCGCAGTTCGAGATCACCGCCACCGGCGGCTGGCAGAGCTGGTCGACCCGGACCGCCGACGTGGCCACCCATCCCGCGGGCCCGCAAACGGTCTTCGCGGTCCTGCGCGGCAGCGGGGCCGGGGACTTCGTGAACATCAACTGGTTCTCGTTCGCGGCCGGTTCCTCGCCGGGCTGGGTGAAGGTCGACCAGGCGAAGTGGGACGCCCAACTGGCCGGGTTCCGGGCGATGACGCCCGCGCCGGTGCCCGCGAACGCGGTTCGGGTACCGGAGTTCAACGCCACCTGCGTCTACAGCCATTCCAAGCCCGACGACCCGATCGTGGCCCCGGGCCTGCCGGGGGCGTCCCACATGCACAGCTTCTTCGGCAACCGCAGCACGGACGCCTTCAGCACGGCGGAGTCCCTGGCCTCGCACACCGCGACGAGCTGCACCCCCGCCAAGGACCTTTCCAGCTACTGGATTCCGACCCTCTACGACCACGGCAGGGCCGTGGAACCCGAAGGCATGATCGTCTACTACGGCTCCCGGCTGCCCGACCCCACGGCGACGGTGCCGTTCCCCCAGGGATTCCGGATGATCGCGGGCAACGCCAAGTCCCAGGTGCCCACTCCGGCCGGCTCCGTGAACCAGTTCTGGTGCGCGGGCGAGGGCGGCGTGACCGGCCGCAGCGCCGACGGCAACTGGCCGGTCTGCGCGCCGACCGCGAAGCTCGTGTACCAGCTCGTCTTCCCGGACTGCTGGGACGGCAAGCACCTCGACAGCCCCGACCACAAGTCGCACGTCTCCTTCACCACGGTCGGCGGCAAGTGTTCCGGCGCCTATCCCGTGGCCATCCCCTCGGTCTCCTTCGTGATCGGCTACCCGACCAGTGGCAGCCCGGACGGACTCACGCTGTCCTCGGGCATGGCCTCCTCCATCCACGGCGACTTCTTCAACGCCTGGGAGGACGCGGCCCTGGGCCAGCGCGTGAAGGACTGCGTCGTGCAGAGCGCCAAGTGCAACTCCGCCGGTACGTTCTGACCCGGCGGCCCGCGTGGGCCCTGCTCGCGGCGCTCCTGGTCACCGGCTGCACCGCGCAGCCGGTGGCCGGGACGCCGCGGGCAGTGGCCGGGACGCCGCGGGCGGCGGCCTTCAACTCCACCGACATCGCCTGGATACAGCTCATGATCCCCATGGACGAGCGGGCCCGCCTGCTCACGGACCTGGCGCCGGGACGGGCCGGGGATCCGGCGCTGGCCCGGTTCGCGCAGCGGGCGGCGGACCGGCGGCAGGCCGAACTGGGGCGGCTGCGCGAGCTCCTGGCCCGGTCCGGGGCGCCCGACGCCCGTCCGCACGAGGGGCACGACATGCCGGGCATGGTGTCCGCCGACACCCTGCGCGGGGCGGGAGCGCTCTCCGGGGAGGAATTCGACCGGGTCTTCGCCGCCGCGCTGCGCGCCCACCTCACCCAGTCTGTGCTGCTCTGCGGGGGTGAGCGCGCCTCGGGCGGCGCCGGGGAGGCGCGGGAGCTCGCCGGGGAGCTGGAGAAGGGCGGCTCGGAGGAGCTCGCCCTGCTCGACGCGGCACGCTCCGGCAAAAGTTGAGAATTGTTCACTTTCCATTGACAGGGCGGGTCCGGGGACCCGAAAGTGCCGTGAACGTCCCCGATCGAAGCGAGTCCGCATGCCCGCGCCCGTACCGCCCGCGTCACCCACGCCCTCCGCACCGCCCGCGTCACCCACGCCTTCCGCACCGCCCGCGCCCCGTTTCCCGCCCGCGCCCCGTTTCCCGGCCGGGTTCCGCTGGGGGGTCTCCGCCTCCGCCTTCCAGATCGAGGGCTCCCCGACCGCCGACGGCCGGGGGCCCTCCTCCTGGGACGCCTTCACCAGGGAGGAGGGCCGGGTCAAGGACGGCTCGCACGCGGAGGTGGCCACCGACCACTACCGCCGCTACCGCGAGGACGTGGCCCTGATGGGCGGTCTGGGCGTGGACGCCTACCGGTTCTCCGTCTCCTGGTCCCGGGTCCTGCCCGAGGGACACGGGACCGTCAACCGGGCCGGCCTGGACTTCTACGACCGGCTCGTCGACGAGCTGTGCGCCGCGGGGATCGATCCGGTGCCCACCCTCTTCCACTGGGACACCCCGCTCGCCCTGGAGGAGCGGGGCGGCTGGCTGGAGCGCGACACCGCCGAACGGTTCGCGGCGTACGCCTCGGTGGTCGCGGAGCGGCTCGCCGACCGCGTGCCCATGTGGATCACCATCAACGAGCCCGCGGAGGTGACCCTCCTCGGCTACGGCCTCGGCGAACACGCCCCGGGCAAGCAGCTCGTCTTCGACGCCCTGCCCGCCGCCCACCACCAGCTCCTGGCCCACGGTCTGGGCGTACAGGCCCTGCGCGCGGCCGGCGCCCGTCACATCGGCATAGCCGCCTCGCACAGCCCGGTGTGGGCCGCCGGCGAGAGCGAGGAGGACCGGGCCGCCGCCGCGCTGTACGACACCCTGACCAACCGCCTCTTCGCGGACCCGATCCTGACCGGCGCCTATCCGGACGGCCTGGAGTCCCTTCTGCCCGGACCGGTGGCCGAGGACCTCAAGGCGATCTCGGCGCCGCTGGACTGGTACGGGGTCAACTACTACAACCCGATGCTCGTCGGCGCCCCCACCCCGGCCGGGACCTCCGCCTTCGGCGGGATCGAGATCCCCTCCGGCCTCCCCTTCGGCTTCCGGGAGATCGAGGGGTACGAGCGCACCGACTTCGACTGGCCGGTGGTCCCGGACGGCCTGCGCGAACTGCTCGCCACCCTGCGCGAGCGCTACGGCGACCGGCTGCCGCCGCTGTACATCACCGAGAACGGCTGCTCGTACGGGGACGGGCCGGATCCGGGCACGGGCCGGATCGAGGACGCCCGCAGGATCGCCTACCACGAGGGCCACGTGCGCGCCCTGCACGAGGCGATCGCCGAAGGGGCCGACGTGCGCGGCTACTTCATCTGGTCGATCCTCGACAACTTCGAATGGGCGGAGGGCTACCGGCAGCGGTTCGGCCTGGTCCACGTCGACTACGAGACCCTCGCCCGGACCCCCAAGGAGTCGTACGCCTGGTACCGCGACCTGATCAAGAGCGGCAGATGACCGCCGGGCCGAAGACCTCGGCGCGGGAGGAGACCGCCGTGCCGCCCGGCGGCCGGTGGGTGAGTGCGCTGTCCCTCGCCAACCTCGGGGTGTGGGTGGGCTGGTTCGGCCCGCTCCAGCTGCTGCTGGCCCGTCAGGCCGAGCAACTCACCCCGGACCACAAGGCGTCCACCCTCGCTCTGGTGACGGGCCTGGGCGCGGCCGTCTCGATGGTCGCCAATCCCGTCTTCGGAGCGCTGTCCGACCGTACGACGGCGCGCGCGGGCCGCCGCATCCCCTGGGTGGTCGCCGGGGTGACGGGCGGGGCGGCCGGCCTGGTGGTCCTCGGGCTCGCGCAGAGCCTCGCCGTGGTGATCGCCGGCTGGTGCCTGGTGCAGCTCGCCCTCAACGCCGCCTTCGCCGCCCTCACCGCGGCGGTCCCCGACCAGGTCCCGGCCCGGCAGCGCGGACTGGTGGGCGGCTGGCTCGGCGTCTCCCAGGTGATCGGCATCCTGGTGGGCACGGCGCTGGCCACGGTCGCGGGCGGGATCACCGCCGGCTACCTGGCCTGCGCGGCCTTCTCGGTGCTCGCGGCCGTGCCGTACGTCCTGATGCGGCGGGACTCGGTGCTCGCCCCCGCCGCCCGGCCGGTCTTCCGGTGGCGCGGCTTCCTGGCCGGGTTCTGGATCGACCCGCGCCGCCATCCCGACTTCGGCTGGGCCTGGCTGACCCGCTTCCTGATGAACCTCTCGTACTCGATCAGCACCATGTACCTGCTCTACTACCTCACCGACGCCGTGCACTACCGGGGCGACGCGGACACCGGCGTCCTGATCCTCACGGCGCTCAACGCCCTCACCCTGCTCTCCACCGTGGTGATCAGCGGCATCCGGTCCGACCGCAGCGGCCGCCGGAAGTCCTACGTCATCCGGTCGGGGCTCGTCATCGCCGCGGCCACGCTGCTGCTCGCCGTCTGGCAGACCTGGACCGGCGCGGTCGTCGCCTCGCTCGTCCTGGGCCTCGGCTTCGGCGTCTACACGGCGGTGGACTTCGCCCTGCTCACGGACGTGCTGCCGACCGCCGAGGACCGGGGCAAGGACCTGGGCGTCATCAACATCGCCAACGCGCTGCCGCAGGTGCTGGCCCCGGTGATCGCGGCCCCGGTGGTCACCCACCTCGGCGGGTACACGGCCCTGTACGCACTGGCGGGAGCACTGGCGCTGGCGGGATCGCTGCTGGTCAGGCGGATCCGCTCGGTTCCGTAGCCCTCCGCGGCCCCCAGTAGCCCTCCGTATCGTGAGACCCGGCACATTTCTCACCCTTTTGGTCCGATTTAGACCAAACTTGGGTGGTTCGGTTTCCGAAGCGACAGGGAGAGACATGCGACGCCCCCACGGCCGTACCGCCACCACGCGGATCGCCCTGATATCGGCCGGCACGGCCGCCGTGCTCGGCCTCGGCGGCCTCACCGCCGGCTCCGCGGCAGCAACGGGCACGCCCGCCCCGGACCGGACCACCGGTCCCGCGGCGGCCGCCCCGGCAACCTCCCCGGCGACCGCCCCGACAGCCGCCGGGCAGCAGGTCCTCTCCACCTTCACCGTCGCCTATCCCGCCGCGCCCTACCGCACCCACAACATCGCGCGCGCCGTGGAGCTGATCAACGGCGCCGTCGTCGAGCAGGGCGACATCTGGAGCTTCAACCAGGCGGTGGGCGAGCGGACCAAGGAGAACGGCTTCGTCGACGGCATCATGATCAACGACGGCCGCTACGTGAAATCCCCCGGCGGCGGAGTCTCCGCGGTCGCGACGACCATGTACAACGCCATGTTCTTCGCGGGCCTGAAGCCGGTGGAGCACGGGGCGCACTCCTTCTACATCGAGCGGTACCCGGAAGGCCGCGAGGCCACCGTCGCCTGGGGCACCCTCGACCTGCGCTGGCAGAACGACTCGGGGCACCCCGTGACCGTCCGGGCCTCGTCCACTCCCGATTCGGTGACCGTCACCCTGCTCGGCACGAAGCAGTACGACGACGTACGCGCGACCAAGGGCCCCCGCACCCACATCACGCCGCCGGTGAAGCGCACCGTCACCGGCCCCACCTGCGAGCCGCAGACCCCGCTGGAGGGGTTCGACGTCTCCGTGGACCGCGTCTTCGTCCGGGGCGGCCACGAGGTCGGCCGCGAGACCTTCCGTACGCACTACACCCCGCGCGACGAGATCGTCTGCGCTCCGGAATCCCCCACGGCCACTCCGGGCGGGAGCCCGTCGGACTCCCCCGGGACCCCGTCCGCGGCGCCCGGGACGCCGGCCGCACCCTCGGCACCGGGCACCTCCACCACGCCCGGCGCGACCACCGCCCCCACCCCCTCCGGCACCGCAGCGGCGCCCACGCCTAGGGCGTGATCAGGATCTTGCCGCGCGCTTCGCCCCGGTGGAGCCGGTCGATGGCCTCGGGGGCCTCGGCGAGCGGGCAGGTGAGGTGGACGGCCGGCGACAGGGTGCCGTCCTCGACGTACCCCCGCAGCACCTCCAGGTCGGCCTGACGTTCGGCGGACATGAACCCTTTGAGTCCGTGGCGGACGAAGGGGTTGAGCAGCGCGGCCCACAGGACCCGGCCCATGCCGCCCAGCCAGGGGCCGCCGCCCTCGCCGCCGATGATCACGAGCGTCCCGCGCGGGGTCAGGGCCCGCCGGAGGGCGGACAGGGGGCGGTTGCCCGCGGTGTCCAGGATGAGGTCGTAGCGGCGCACGCCGTCCGTGAACTCCTCGCGGGTGTAGTCGATGACCTCGTCCGCGCCGAGCCCCCGCACCAGCTCCGTCTTCGTGGTGCTGCAGACTCCGGTGACGTGCGCCCCGTACGCCTTGGCCAGCTGGACCGCGAAGGTGCCGACCCCGCCCGCGGCGCCGATGATCAGGACCCGCTGCCCCGGCCGTACGCGCCCGGCGTCGCGCAGTGCCTGGAGGGCGGTGAGCCCGGAGATCGGGAGGGCCGCCGCCTCGGCCAGGAGCAGCCCCGAGGGCCCGTGCGCCAGTTTGTCCTGCCGGGCGGTCGCGTACTGCGCGAAGGATCCCTCGCAGATGCCGAACACCTCGTCGCCGACCCCGAAGGCGCTCACCCCCTCGCCGACCGCCTCGATCCGCCCGGAGACCTCCCGGCCGCGTACGGGAACCTTGGGCGCGCGCAGCCCGTATCCGAGGAGCCGCAGCAGGTAGGGCTTGCCGCTCATGAGGTGCCAGACCCCCGCGTCCAGACCGGCGGCCCGGACCGCTATGAGCACCTCCCCCTGGCCCGGTAGCGGCGTTTCGATGTCCCTGAGCTCCAACACCTCGCTGGAGCCGTACGCGTCCTGCACGATCGCCTTCACGGCGCCGTCCCTTCCTGATCTCCGTATAGGAATACCTGTTCGAGCGGTACCGTGAAGACGCGGGCGATCCTGAAGGCCGTCTCCAGCGAGGGCGAGTAGCGGCCCTTCTCGATGGCGATGACGGTCTGGCGGGTCACGCCGATGCGCTCCGCCAGCTCGGCCTGTGTCATTTCCCCGGCCTCGAAGCGCAGGATCCTGATCCGGTTCGTGATGCCGGTCGGCTTCACCACGACTGGAACCCCCGGCGGTAGGCGGCGAGCTTGACGGCCGAGCCGAACACCGCCGAGAGGACGAAGCCCAGGTAGAGGGCGTTCGAGATCCAGAAGCGGTCCGCACCGGCCATCGAGAGGATCAGCGCGGCCACGGCGCCGATGGCGAGGAAGGACTGCCCGGCGTGCTCGCCGATGCGGCCGATCTCCTTGTCCCGCTGGTCCTTGACGTCGGCCTCGCCGGGCTTGGTCACCGCCACCGCGATGTTGAGGAGGATCGCGGCTGCGATGGCCCCGCCGACCGTCCAGAGCAGCGGAGTGACGTACGGGACCTCCGTGAGGGGGGTCCCGTCGCCCGACCGGCCCAGGACGATGGCCAGGTAGACCGCGTACCCGACGATCGCGACCACCCCCATGATCCATGCGCGCTTCTCCTCGAAGGCCACGACCGCACCCGCTCCCGTGTAAAAGAACTTTGACATCACGAAGGTAAAAGAACCCATACCTCGTGTCAACAATTTCTTACATCCGCCTTCATGGGCGCGACCCGGGCCCCGTGTCACCCGGGCGCGCGGCCCCGCTGGCACCACGGCCGTGCGGCGGGCTTGCTGGACGGATGAGACCAGAAGCACCGGGGACGGCCCCGGTACAGAGCCTGAGCACCCCCAGGGCGGCGGGGCTCGCGGGGATCCTCTTCGCCGCCCTCATGGCGGCGGCCATCGTGCTGGCCCGGATCGCCCTGCCGGAGGGGGGCGGCGCGGCCGAGATCGAGGTCACCTCGGGGCAGCGGGACGCGGTGACCACCGCGCTGGAGCTCGTCCCCTTCGCGGGCATCGCCTTCCTGTGGTTCATGGGCGCGCTGCGGGAGCATTCCGGCGAAGCGGAGGACCGGTTCGTCGCCAGCGTGTTCCTGGGCAGCGGGATCATCTTCGTCGCCTGTCTCTTCGGCGCCGCCGCGGCCGCGGGGACCGTGCTGGACGCCGATCAGCCCCAGGAGTTCGGCCGGCACTTCGCCTACACGCTGCTGACCACCTACGGGATGCGGATGGCCGCCGTGTTCGTGTTCGCGACCTCCACGATCGGCCGCCGGCTCGGTGCCTTCCCGCGCCCGCTGGCCCTGACCGGTTACCTCGCCGGACTGGTGCTGCTGGTGGCCGGGTCCTCCCTGCCCTGGTCCGAGCTGGTCTTCCCGGCCTGGGCCCTGCTCGTGAGCCTGTACATCCTGCGGTCCGGCCGGGGCCGCCCCGGCCGGTCCACCGGCCCGGCCGCCTGACGGGCACCGGGTCCTCACTCCAATGGCCTCCCCGGACGCGCCTGGCGTCAGCCGCGCGCGCACGCTGGTCCGGAAAGCCCAGGGGGGCACCGAAAGGACCACACCTTGCTGAGGCTCGTCGTCGATCTCAACCGGTGCCAGGGATACGCACAGTGCGCCTTCCTCGCCCCCGACGTCTTCGCGATGCACGGGGACGAGGGACTGCTCTACGATCCCCAGGCCGAGGAGGCCCAGCGCGAGCGCGTGGCCCAGGCCGCGGCCGCCTGCCCCGTGCAGGCGATCCTCGTGGACGACCTGGACCGGGTCGCCACCTCCTCAGCCACTGCCCCCTCCGGCGCCGGAGGGGGGACCTCCGATGGCTGACACCGCCCTGGACCAGCTCAAGCGCTCCGGCCGGATCGTGGTCGTCGGTGCCTCCCTGGCCGGCCTGCGGGCGGCCGAGGTCATGCGCGAGAAGGGCTTCGCCGGCTCGCTGACCCTGATCGGCGACGAGCCCCACGAGCCGTACGACCGGCCGCCCCTGTCCAAGCAGGTGCTGCTGGGCAAGGCCGACGCCGAGCGCACCCTGCTCCCCCGGCGGCGCGACATCGACGCGGCGTGGCGCCTGGGCGTCGCGGCCACGGGGCTCGATATGGCGGCCCGTACGGTGAAGCTCGCCGACGGCGAGGAGGTCCCGTACGACCGCCTCCTGATCGCCACCGGGGTCCGGGCCCGGCCCTGGCCGAACGAGGTCGAGGCCGAGCTCGCCGGGGTCTTCACCCTGCGCACCCGCGAGGACGGGGCGGGCCTGGCCCGCGCCCTGGCCGCCGGGCCGCGCCGGGTCCTGGTCATCGGCGCCGGGTTCACCGGCTCCGAGATCGCCTCGGCGTGCCGCGAACGCGGGCTGGAGGTGACCGTCGCCGAACGCGGCAACGGCCCCCTGGTCGGCGCCCTGGGCGGGGTGATCGGGGCCGTGGCCGCCGAACTCCAGCGGGAGAACGGCGTGGACCTGCGGACCGGGATCTCGGTGACCGCCCTGGAGGGCGACTCCACCGGACGGGTGCGCGCCGCGCACCTCTCCGACGGCACCACGCTGGAATGCGACGTGGTGGTCGTCGGGCTCGGCGCCCAGCGCAACACCGAGTGGCTGGCCGGCTCCGGACTCGGCGCGGGTCCGCGCGGCATCGCCTGCGACGCGGGCTGCCGGGCCTTCGACCTGCGCGGGATCGTCACCGACGACATCTACGTGGCGGGCGACGTGGCCCGCTCCCCGCACGCGCTGTTCGGCTACCAGTTCCTGTCCCTGGAGCACTGGGGCAACGCCGTGGCGCAGGCCGAGACCGCCGCCCACAACATGATGAGCGAGAGCACCGACCGCCGGCCGCACCTGTGGGTGCCGGCGTTCTGGTCCTCCCAGTTCGGAGTGAACATCAAGTCCGTGGGCGTTCCCTCCATGGGCACCGAGATCATGATCACCCAGGGGTCCCGGTCCGAGCGCCGGTTCACCGGGGTCTACGGCTACCAGGGCCGGGTCATCGGGGCCGTCACCTTCGACAACGGGCGCTGGCTGCAGTTCTACGAGAAGCAGATCGAGAGCACGGCGCCGTTCCCGCCCCCGTTCACCACCGTGGACCGGCGTCCCGACGGGCAGCGGCCGATCCCGGCCGACTTCCCCGACCCCTCCGTGCCCACGCACGGCCCGACCATCACCCTCAGCGGGTACTCGCCGGCCGAACGCCGGATCGCCACCTTCACCCCCGCCGGGCACTGACCCGCACGTTCCCGGAGGACCCCCATGGCCCACGGCATCCTGAGCCAGATCCTGGACTATTCCAGCCGCGCGAACCCGTACCCGCTGTACGAGGAGCTGCGCAAGACCCCGGTCTTCCACGACGGGACCGGCCCCTACGTCATCAGCACCTACTACGACATCCAGAGCCTGCTGCACGATCCGCGGCTCAGCTCGGACGCCCGCAACCTGGCCGCGACGGCCGGGGACCCGCTGGCCGAGGGCGGGGAGGCGGAGGAGACGGCCCTGCCGCCGAGCTTCCTGAAGCTGGACCCGCCGGAGCACGACCGGCTGCGCCGGATGACCAACCGGCCCTTCGGGCCGCCGCACTCCCCGCACCGCGTGGACGGGATGCGCGGCGGGCTGAAGGACATCGTCAGCGGCCTCATCGACAACCTCGGGAACACGGAGGACATCGACCTGGTCGACCAGTTCGCGTACCCGTTCCCGGTGACGATGATCTGCCAGCTGCTCGGCGTACCGCGCGAGGACGAGCCCAAGTTCCACGTCTGGGCCGACACCCTGGCCGCCAGCCTGGACCCCGATCCGGACGCCGATCCGGCCGAGCGGCAGCGCAAGACCCACGACTCCCGCATGGAGTTGGGCATGTACCTGGCCGGGCTGATCGAGCAGCGCCGGAAGGACCCCGGCGAGGACATGCTCTCCCAACTGGCCGTGGGACACGGCCCGGACGAGTCCATGTCCACGATGGAGCTGCTCAGCACGGCGGCCCTGCTGCTGATCGCCGGCCACGAGACCACGGTCAACCTGATCACCAACGGGATGCTGACCCTGCTGCGCAACCCTGACGTGCTGGCGAACCTGCGGCAGGAGCCCGGACTCGCCGTGCCGCTGGTGGAGGAACTGCTGCGGTTCGAGCCGCCGGTACAACTGCTGCCGCAGCGGACGCCGTTGGTGGACATCGAGGTCGGCGGGATCACCATTCCGAAGGGCTCCTCGATGTGGCTGATCCTGGCCTCCGGCAACCGGGACCCGAACCGCTTCGAGAACCCGGACCGCTTCGACCCGTACCGCAAGGACATCCAGCACCTGGGCCTGGGCAGCGGCATCCACAGCTGCTTCGGCGCCCCGCTGGCACGGCTGGAGGCCCAGCTGGCGCTGTCCGAGCTGGCCCGGCGGCTGGAGAACCCCCGGCTGCTGGAGGATCCGCCGCCCTACCGGCAGAACGCGGTGCTGCGCGGGCCCCGGCACCTGCGGATCGCCTGCGACGGGATCCGCGCCTGAACCGGCGCCGAGCAGGCCCTGAGCGGACCTGAGGCGGGCCCCGGACCGTCCCTGGTCCGGGGCCCGCTCGCGGCTACCAGCCGAAGCGACGGTCGACCTCGCGCTCGAACTCCTCGAAGGTCAGCACGTCGTCGCCGTCCGCGTTCGCCCGGTCGAAGAGGGCCGAGGAGGTATCGACGTCGCCCACGGCCCAGAAGGGCAGATCGCCCTGGGCGGCGAGGGTGGGGCCCTTGCTGCGCAGGGCCGTGATCACCTCGACCCTGGTCAGCACCCCGTCGCTGTTCAGGTCGAGCGCGTCGAAGAGCTTGCGGGCCTTCTCACTCATGACAGGTCCTTTCGATGGGCGGCGCTGTGCGGGCGACGGCGGGGCGCGGGCCCCGGGGCGTCAGCTTATGACCCGCCTCCCCGCCCCCCTCCGCCGGTGTCCCCCGCTACCGCACGCCCTCCGCCAGGGCCGTGACGGGCGCCTCGCGCTGCTGCGGGACCGGTGACACAGAAGAGAGCGGCGGGACCCCTGCGAACGGCTCGGACCGCAGGCCCTCCTGGTGGAGCGCGACCGTCCGCGTGGGGGCGGGGATCGAGATGCCCTCCGCCCGGAACCGGCTGTGCAGCCGCTTGATGAACTCGTGCTTGATCCGGTACTGGTCACTGAACTCGCCGACGCCGAGGATCACCGTGAAGTTGATCCGGGAGTCCGCGAAGGTGTGGAAGCGTACGGCTCCCTCGTGGTCGGGAACGGCGCCGTTGATGTCCGCCATCACCCCGTCGACCACCTCGAGGGTCACCCGCTCCACGTGCTCCAGGTCGCTCTCGTAGCCCACTCCCACCTGGACCATGATCGACAACTGCTGCTCGGGCTGGGTGAAGTTGGTCATGTTGGTGCGCGCGAGCCGCCCGTTGGGGATGATCACCAGGTTGTTCGACAGGTTGCGGACCACGGTGTTGCGCCAGTTGATGTCGACGACGTACCCCTCCTCGCCGCTCGTCAGCCGGATGTAGTCACCGGGCTGCACCGTCTTCGAGGCGAGGATGTGGACGCCCGCGAAGAGGTTGGCGAGGGTGTCCTGCAGCGCCAGGGCGACGGCGAGGCCACCCACGCCGAGTGCGGTGAGCAGGGGCGCGATGGACACGCCCACGGTTTCGAGGGCGACGAGCAGACCCATCGCGAGCACCAGGACGCGCGTGATGTTGACGAATATGGTGGCCGATCCGGCCACTCCCGTCCGCGCCTGGGCCACGGACTGGACGAGGCCGGCCACGACGCGGGCCGCGCCGACGGTGGCCACGAGGATCAGCAGTGCGGTCAGCGACTGGTTCACCCACCCTGAGACCCGCGGGCCCAGGGGCAGCGTCGAGGCGGCCACGGCGGCGCCGGCGATGACGGCCGCCGCGGGTGCGAGGGTGCGCAGCGCGTCGACGATGATGTCGTCGCCGCCCCAGCGGGTCCTGAGGGCGTGCTTGGCCAGCCACCGCACGAGGGCGCGCAGGAGCAGTCCGGCGAGTCCGCCCGCGGCCAGGGCTATGCCCGCGATCAGCCAGTCGTGCAGGACGAGGTCCCGGGTCAACGGACGCCCTCCGTCACTCGCCGGACCGGGGCGGCGGCGGCTGGTCCTGCGGGCCGCCGGATGAGGGGTGTGGGTGTGGGCCGGGTCACCTTGTCACCTTGTCACCTGTCAGTTCGTCGTGCGTGGGGCCGCGTTCGCGCACGCGTGCGCGTACGGAACGGGTGCCATCCTGCCCCATGATCAACTCGGTGGCGCAGGTGGGCCCCGGCGGGTGCCCGACGTGGTCAGGTGCCCGGAGCGATCAGGCGTCCCCGCCCCGTTGCCCGCCTTCGCCGCGAGCCCCGGGTGCTCCGGGGGCCTCCGGTGCCCCGGGTTCCTGGGGCGCTCCGGGTTCCTGGGGTGCTCCGGGTGCTCCGGTCGCCGCCGGGTCCAGGATCCGGTTGAGGAACTCCCTGGTCCGCTCCTCGCGGGGATCCCCCACCATCCGGGCGGCCGGCCCGTCCTCGACGACGACTCCGCCGTCCATGAAGACGACCCGGTCCGCGACCTCGCGGGCGAAGCTCATCTCGTGGGTGACGACCATCATCGTCATGCCCTCGCCCGCCAGGACCCGCATCACCGCCAGTACCTCGCCGACGAGTTCGGGGTCCAGCGCCGAGGTCGGCTCGTCGAAGAGCATCACCTCCGGCCCCATCGACAGGGCTCGGGCGATCGCCACCCGCTGCTGCTGGCCGCCGGACAACTGGGCGGGGTACGCGCCGGACTTGTCGGAAAGGCCGACACGGGCGAGGTTCTTCTCGGCCAGGGCCTCGGCCTCGGCCCTGCCCCGGCCCAGGACGCGGCGCTGGGGCAGGGCGAGGTTGTCGCGCACGCTCAGGTGCGGGAAGAGGTTGAACTGCTGGAAGACCATCCCGATGCGGCGGCGTACGGCGTCGATGTCGACGTCCGGGTCGGTGACTTCAGTGCCGCCGACGAAGACCCGGCCCTCGCTGGGCTCTTCGAGCAGGTTCACGCAGCGCAGCAGCGTCGACTTCCCCGAGCCGGACGGCCCGATCACGCACACCACCTCGCCGCGGGCGATGTCGAGGTCGATGCCGCGCAGGACGTGGTGGGCTCCGAAGGACTTGTGCAGTCCCCGGATCTCGATCTCCGGGCCGTCCGTGGCCGTGCTGTCCACCGCTGGAGCCTCCTGTGGCATGTCTACCTCACACGGCCTTGTCCGCGCGGGCCTCCAGGCGGCGCACCACGAAGCTCAGTGGCACGGTCACCAGGAGGTAGCACAGGCCCGCGACCAGGATCGGGGTGGAGTTGGCGGTCTGGCTGGCGAGATCCCGCCCGAATTTCGTCAGTTCGCGCTCCGAGAGCGTCACACCGAGGAACAGGACGAGGGAGGAGTCCTTGAACAGCAGGACGAGTTCGTTGGTGAGGGGCGGGATGACGATGCGGAAGGCCTGCGGGATGACGATCGAGACCATGGCGCGCGCGTGCGAGAAGCCCAGCGAACGGGCCGCCTCCATCTGCCCCTTGGGTACGGCCTGGATGCCGGCCCGGATCGTTTCCGCCATATAGGCGGCGGCCACGAGTCCGAGGCCGATCGCGACCTTGCCGTACGTTCCGCCGGGGATCTCCGTACCGGGGAACGCCAGGGGCACCGCCACGCCCACGAAGATGAAGATCAGCAGGGCCGGCAGCCCCCGGAACAGCTCGATGTAGACGCTCGCGACCCACCGGTAGGGGGCCACGGAGGACAGCCTCATCATGGCGATGACCAGGCCGAGGACCAGGCCCAGGAGGAACCCGGACGTCGTGTAGATCACCGTGTTGCGCAGGGCCGTGGTGATGATGTCCGGGAACAGCCGCAGCGCCAGGTCCTTCTGGGCGAACTGGTTCTGCAGCCTGCCCCAGTCCGCAGAGACGGCGATCAGCACCAGGACCGCGACGAAGAGCGCGTACTGCAGTCCCTGCGAGACCCGGCGGCGCTGGCGCCGGGTCAGCCGGGAGGTCACGGGGTGGTCTGGGGCAGCGGGCCGATCCACTGCTCGTAGAGCTTCTTGTAGGTGCCGTCGGCCTTGGCGTCGGTGATCGCCTTGTCGATCGCGGCCACGAGGGCGGTGTTGCCCTTCTTCACCGAGAAGCCGTACTGCTCGCCGGTCTCGATGTTCTGTCCGAGGGTGAACTCGGCTGCGTTCTTGGGGTCCTTGAGCCAGCCCTGGACCACGGGGTAGTCGATGACCACCGCGTCCACCTGGCCGGTGCGCAGCCCGTTGATGACCGCGTCCGAGCTCTCGAAGGCGACCGGGTCGAAGCCCTGGGCCTTGGCGTAGCTCTCGCCGGTGGTCTCGGCCTGGGCGCCCAGCTTCTTCTTCTTCGACTTGAGGTCGGCGAGCGAGGTGACGCCGCTCTTCTTGGTGGCGAGCAGCGCCTGCGTGGCGTCGAAGTAGGGGACGGAGAAGTCGACGTTCTTCTTGCGCTCGTCGGTGATCGTCATGCCGGCGGCCGCGAGGTCGCACTCGCCGGAGTTCAGGAAGGCGCCGGTCTTGAAGTTCTCGAAGGGCGTGTCGAGGATCTTCTGCTCCACCTTGAGCCGGGTCGCCACCAGGTCGACCAGGGCCACGTCGAAACCGACGACCTTGCCGTCCTTCTCGAACTGGAACGGCGGATAGGGCAGGTGGGTGCAGGTCGTCAGCTTGCCCTTCTCCACGACGGGCACCCCGCCGGCCGCCTCGCTCGGGCCGTCGTCGCCCGAGGAGCATCCCGCGACGAGGAACGCGCCCGCCGCCGCGGCCGCGGCGACCACGCGGATTCGGGGGCCTGCGGGGTGCTTGCGGTTTCCTCTGGCCGTCCGGAACACGGTTGACCTCCACGGGTGCGGGTCGAGCGGCGATCACGGAACGGGATCGTCCGCGGCGATCGTAAGCCACGGGCAGTGCCCGCTGAGGGATCTTCCGCCATGCGTTCCGGGGACGCCAGGGCGGATCCGGCCATGATCGCCCGAACGCCGGAGACGCCGGTCCGTCCACCCCCCACGACGGGGCGGGTCCGTACGGACCCGCCCCGTCGTCATGCCCCCTTCGTGGCCACCGTCGGCGCTGTCGGCGCTCTCAGGGGGTGAGCTCGCGCCGGCGTCGGCTGATCGAGTCGGGGTCCCAGCCCGGACGGGGTACGGAGGCCAGCAGCAGCCGGGTGTAGGGGTGGTGGGGGTCGGTGAGGAGCTCGTCGACCGGCCGGTGCTCCATCGTGCGGCCGCGGTACATGACGAGCGCCTCGTCGCAGACGTAGCGGACGACGGCCAGGTCGTGGCTGACGAACACCAGGCCGATCCCGGTGTCGCGCCGGATGTCGGACAGCAGGTTGAGCACCTGCGCCTGGACGGACACGTCCAGGGCGGACACCGCCTCGTCGAGCACCAGGACGGCTGGTCGCACCGCCAGCGCCCTGGCGATCGCGGCGCGCTGGCGCTGCCCACCGGAGAGCCGGCGGGGCAGGGCGGCCGCCTCGCGGTCGCCCAGGCCGACCTGGGCCAGCAGTTCCCGTACCCGTGCGGTCCGGGCCGTCCGGTCGGACATTCCGTGCAGCCTGAGGACTCCGTCGACCGTCTCGCCGATGCTCAGGCGCGCGTCGAGGGAGAGGTAGGGGTCCTGGAAGACGATCTGGACCGCCTTGGCGCGGGCCAGCCGGGCCGGCCTCCCCCGTACGGAGGCCGCCAGCGGCCGGCCCTGCACCAGGATCTCGCCCGCGTCGGGGCGTTCCAGGCCGATCAGCATCCGGGCGGTGGTGGTCTTGCCCGAACCGGATTCCCCCACGATGCCGAGCGCTCCGCCGGTCCGTACGGAGAACGACAGGTCGTCGACGGCGACGACCTCCGTGCCCCCGGTCCGGTAGGTCTTGCGCAGTCCGGTCACCCGCAGGAGCTCCGGGGCGGTGTTCCCGCCGGACTCGGCGTCCTTGTCGGACTCGGTGTTCATCGGGCCTCCTTGAGCGCGAGCTCGGGTACGAGTTCGGCGGCGCGGTGGCAGGCGACCTCGGCCGGGCCGTGCCGCAGGAGCCGCGGCGGGGACTGGTCGCAGCGGCCCGGTTCGGCGAACCGGCAGCGGGGCGCGAAGGCGCAGCCGGGCGCCGACTCCAGCAGGCCCATCGGGGCCCCTGGGATGGGGGTGAGGCGGCCCGGGGGGCCTTCGAGGGGTGGGGAGGAGCCGAGCAGGCCCGCGGTGTAGGGGTGCCGTGGGGAGGAGAAGAGTTCCGCCACGGGCGCGGTTTCGACGATCCGGCCCGCGTACATGACGTAGATCCGGTCGCTGACGGAGGCGGCGAGCTCGATGTCGTGGGTGATGAGGAGCAGTCCGAGGCCGCGTTCGCGCTGGAGCCGGCCGAGGACGGCCAGGATCTCGGCCTGGGTGCTGACGTCGAGCGCGGTGGTCGGTTCGTCGCAGAGCAGGAGCTTCGGCTCGGCTGTGAGGGCCGCGGCGATCACGACCCGCTGGAGCATGCCTCCGGAGAGCTCGTGCGGGAACTGGTTCAGGTGGCGGACGGGGTCGGGCAGGCCGACCGCGTCGAGCAGTTCGGCGGCCCTGACGTTCGCCCGGGCCTTGGACCAGCCGTGTACGAGGCGCAGCGGTTCGGTGAGGAAGTCCCCGACCCGGCGCACCGGGTTGATGGCGGCCCGGGGGTCCTGGTAGATCATCGCGGCCTTGTTCGTGCGCACCTCGCGCAGGCTCGCGGGGGTGGCGCCGACCAGGTCGGTCCCCTCCACCCGGACCCGGCCGCCGATCTCGGCGCCCTCCGGGAACAGGCCGAGGGCGGCTCGGGCGGTGACGGACTTGCCGGAGCCGGATTCACCGACCAGGGCGACGACCTCGCCGGCCGCGACGGTGAGGCTGACGCCGTCGAGGAGGGGGCGGGCCATCGCGGGGAGGGCGACGCGCAGGGCTTCGTAGGCGAGCAGTGTCATCGGGAGTCCCTCCCCGCGAGCCGGTCGCCGAGGTCTTCCCCGACGACGTTGAAGGCGACCACGACCAGGACGACCGCCACGGCCGGCGCGATCGCGGAGAGCGGCTGCCCTTGCAGGACGGCCGCCTGCCCCTGGTTGATCATGGCTCCCCAGTCGGGGGTCGGCGGCTGTACGCCGAGCCCGAGGAAGGAGAGGGCCGCGAGGTCGAGCAGGGCGTAGCCGAAGTTCACCGTCGACTGGGCGAGCAGCGTCGGGGAGATGTTGGGCAGCAGCCTGCGGACGGTGACGTACAGGGGCGAGTGGCCCTGCACCTGGTAGGCGGCGACGTAGGGCCTGGACTTCTCCCGGACGGCCAGGCCTCGTACGAGGCGTGCGGTGTACGGCATGTAGGCGATGGCCATGGCGATCACCGGAGCCGTCATCCCCTTGCCGAACAGGGCCACCGCGAGGATCGCGAGGAGCAGCGCGGGGAAGGCGAACAGGACGTCGAGGACCCGGCCGACGGCGGTGTCGATCCAGCCCCCGCGCCAGGCGGTGAACAGGCCGACGGCGACGCCGAGGACGGTGGAGAACAGGACGACCGCGAGCGGTCCGGCCAGGCTGGTCCGGGTGCCGACGAGCAGCGCCGAGAGGGTGTCGTGGCCGCCCTGGTCGGTGCCCAGCCAGTGCTGGGCGCTGGGCCCCAGGAGGGTGTCGCCGAGCTGTCCGAAGGTGGGGTCGTACGGGGCGATCCAGGGTCCGAGCAGTGCGATGAGCACGAACAGGACGAGGAGCGCGAGGCAGGTCCGCTGGAGCCGGCCGCCGCCGAGGCGGCGCAGCCGGGCGAGCGGGTCGCGGCGGGTGCGGGGGGCGAGGGGCGTGGCGCCCGTTTCGGGAAGGGTGCTCGTCGGGTGGCTCATCGGGCGCTCCCGGCCGCGGCCGTGCGCGGATCGATCAGTGGCTGGACCAGGTCCACGAGGGCGTTGACGACGACGAAGGCGGCGACCACCAGCAGCACGATGGCCTGGACGACCTGGAAGTCGAGCTGGTCGACGGACTGCACCAGCAGGGAGCCCACGCCGGACATTCCGAAGGCGGTCTCCACGATCGCGGTGCTGACGAGCATGCCGGAGACCAGGAGGGCGGAGACGGTGACGATCGGTCCGAGCGCGTTGCGCAGGACGTGCCGCCGGATGACGGTGCGCCGTGGCGCTCCGCGGCTCAGCGCCACCTCCACGTGGTCCCTGGACAGTTCGTCGAGCATGGCCGAGCGAGTCACCCGGGTCACCAGGGCCGTGAAGGTCACGGACAGGGCGGCGGCCGGGAGGATCACGTGGTGCAGCCGGTCCATGAGTCCCTCGCCGTTGCCGATGGTGGGGAACCAGCCCAGCTGTACCCCGAAGACCGACCTGAGCAGCAGCGCGGCGACGAAGGCGGGCGCCGCCGCGCCCACCGTGACGAGCAGCATCAGGGAGCGGTCGGTGCGCGAACCCCGGCGCAGGGCGCCGACGATGCCGGAGCCGATGCCGAACACGGCGATCATCAGGCCGGATACGGCGATCAGCAGCATGGAGGAGGGCAGGCGCGACCAGATGACGGAGGAGACGTCCTGGTGGAAGAGGTAGGAGCGGCCGAAGTCGCCGTGCAGCACCCCTTCGAGCCAGTTCCAGTACCGGACCAGGAAGGGTTCGTCGAAGCCGTACTGGCCGCGCAGCGCGGCGAGGTCCTCCGGGCTGGGGCTGCGTCCCTTGATGAGGAAGCTCGCCGGGTCGCCGGGGGCCAGGAAGAGAGAGGAGAAGACGAGGAAGGAGGTGACGAGCAGGGTCGCGGCCATGCCGGCGAGCTTGCGCAGCACCCGTACGGCGCGGGCGGTCGCGGCCGTCGCCGCGGCCGTCATCCCTTGGCTCCGATCTCGGCCGCCCACGGGTAGTAGAGGTAGGCGATGGAGGGCTGGACGCCGGTGATCTTCTTGCCCATGAAGACGCTGACGGGCAGCGTGTAGAGGGGCAGCCAGGGCAGTTCGCGCGAAACGATCTTCTGCGCCTCGGCGTTGGCGGCCGCGTGCTGGGCCGGGTCGTACGCTCCGACGGCCTTCTCGACGGCGGCGTCGAAGGCCGGGTCGGACCAGGTGCCGTAGTTGCTGAAGGCTCCGGTCTCCAGAGAGGCGAACATGTCCAGCGGGTCGGTGATGGAGGTGTACCAGAAGGTGAGGAAGAGGTCGATGCCCTCGCGGGCCGCGGGGTCGGTGAAGAGGGTCGTGTACTTCTCCGCGGAGAGCGAGTCGATCCGCGGCTTCAGTCCGATGGCGGTGGCGGCCTGGGCGACGGCCTGGGTGATGATCGTGGTCTGGGAGTCCAGCGGGCTGGTCGCGATCACGATCTCCTGGCCGTTCACTCCGGCCTCGGCGGCGAGCGCCTTCGCCTTGGCCGGGTCGTACGGGTACTTCGGCAGGTCCTTCAGGAGCGCTTCGCGGGTCGCGGGGGGCGCGTCGGCCCACAGGTTGTCGGTGACGAGCGAGTCGGAGACCTCGCCGACCCCGCCGGCGCCGGCCTTGACGATGCCCTTGCGGTCGGTGGCCATAAGGAGGGCCTGGCGGACCTTGGGGTTGCCAAGGGGGCCCTTGAGGTTGGCGACGACCTCGTCGGCGACGGTGGTGTTGCGGCCGAAGTAGAGCTTTCCGGCCTGGGTGGAGCCCAGTTGGGCGTAGGCGTTCGGCGGGACCATCCAGCCGCCGTCGACCTCACCGCTCTGGAAGGCGTTGACCCGGGTGGTGGCGTCGGCGAGGAAGACGAACTTCACCTCGCCGGACTTGGCCTTCAGTTCCTGGTTCCAGTACCCGTCGAACCGCTTGAGGGTGAGGGACTGGCCGGAGGTCCAGGATCCGAAGGAGAAGGGTCCGGTGCAGTTCACGCCGGTCTGCGGATTGCCGTAGTCCTTGCCCGACTTGGCCAGGGTGGCGGCGGATTCCACGGTGCCGGGGCCGGCGGCCAGGTACTTGTTGAAGGTGGAGTCCGGCTTGGTCAGGGTGACGGTGACTTCCATCGGGCCGGTCTTGGCGATGGACTTGACGTTCTTGTACTGGTTCGCCCAGACGCTGGCGGTCTCCGGGTCGAGGTTGCGGCTCAGGGAGGCGACGACGTCGTCGGCGGTGAGCGCCGTCCCGTCGTGGAAGTGCACCCCGGGGCGGATCTGGTAGACCCAGGTGGTGGGCGTGGGGTTGGTGTAGGAGGCCGCGAGGCCCGGGGAGGTCGTCAGGTCGGGGTTCCAGCGGAGCAGGCTCTCGCAGACGTTGGAGAGGATCTGGTTCGGCGGGAAGTCGAAGGAGTACGCGTAGTCGATGGTGGTCGGCTCCGCGTAGACGGACCAGGTGAAGGAGTCCACGTTCCCGGTGGCGGCGGGGGTCTTGTCCGTGATCTGGAACGCGGCGGCCCGGTCCGCGTCCTTGTCGGCGGCGGCGCCGCCGCAGGCGCTCGTGACGAGCAGGGCGGCCGAGACGAGGGCCGCGGCCGCGGCGTGGCGGAGGCGGCTGCGGGTGTGGCTCTGGGTGTGGGTGCGGCGGCCGCGGTACAGCGGGGATCCCGATCGGGTGGATGACATCGTCTGGCTCCCTGAGGGATGAGCTCGGTGGGGTGGGTGACGCTCGGCCGGTGGCGGCCCGGCCGGTGGGTTGCGTGCGGTGACGACTCGGTCGGTGACCACTCGGTCCGTGACGAATCGCTCGGTGACGAGCCGGTCGGTGACTACTCGGTCCGTGACTACTCGGTCCGTGACGAATCGGTCCGTGACGAGCCGGTCGGTGACGACTCAGTCGGTCGCGGCGAAGACCAGTTCGCCGTCGATGTACGTGCGCAGCACGCGGGTGTCGGCGATCTCCATCGGGGGATGCGCGAAGGGATCCCGGTCGAGGACGACGAGGTCCGCGTACTTGCCCTCCTCGACGGTGCCGGTGACCTCGTCGAGGTGGTTCACCCACGCGCTGCCGGCGGTGTAGGCGGTGAGCGCCTGGGAGAGGGTGAGCGCCTGCTCGGGGAAGAAGGGCGGCGCCGGTTCGAAGGTCCCGGTGGCGTTGGGGGCCTCGTCGGGTACGGAGCGGTTGACGGCGACGTGGATGCCCCACAGCGGGTTGGGGCTGCTGACCGACCAGTCGCTGCCGGCGACCAGGCGGGCTCCGGCGCGCTGGAGGTCGCCGAACGGGTACTGGAGGCGGGCCCGTTCCGGTCCGAGGAAGGGGATCGTGAGCTCGTCCATCTGCGGTTCGTGCGCGGCCCACAGGGCCTGGATGTTGGCGGCCGCGTCCAGGCTCGCGAAGCGGGCGATGTCGTCCGGGTGGACGAGCTGGAGGTGCGCGAGGTGGTGGCGGTTGTCGTTGGCGCCGTTGGCCTCGCGGGCCTCGGCGAGGGCGTCGAGCACCTCGCGGACGGCCCGGTCGCCGAGCGCGTGGAAGTGGATCTGGAATCCGGAGCGGTCGAGCCGGGCCACGGCCTCGGTCAGCACCTTCGGATCGATGAAGCTGAGCCCGGAGTTGTTGGTGGCGCAGCCGCAGCCGTCGAGGTAGGGCTCCAGCATGCCGGCGGTGAAGTTCTCCGCGATGCCGTCCTGCATCATCTTCACGCTGGTGGCGTTGAAGCGGCCGACCTGTCCGGTGCGGCGGCGCTCCTCGATGTCGGGTATCTGCTCCAGGCCGCGTTCGCGGTCCCACCACAGGGCGCCGACGACACGGGCGCGCAGGGAGCCCTCGCGGGCGGCGCGCAGGTAGACGCCGTAGTTGTCGGGGTTGCCGGGGAAGGAGCCGATCATGGCGTCCTGCCAGCTGGTGACGCCGAGGGAGAAGAGGTGCTGCTGCGCCGCGAGCAGGCCGGCGAGCGCCTCGTCCGGGGTGGCGATGGGCACGTGGTGTGCCACCAGCTCCACGGCGCCCTCCTGGAGGGTGCCGGCCGGGCTGCCGTCCTCCTCCCGCTCGATCCGCCCGTCGGCAGGGTCGGGGGTGGTGCGGTCGAGGCCCGCGACCTCCAGCGCCCTGGTGTTGACCCAGGCACCGTGGCCGTCGCGGTTGGTGAGCAGGACGGGCCGGTCCGGGACCACCGCGTCGAGCAGGGCGCGGGTCGGCGTGCCGCCGGGGAAGACGTCCATCGACCAGCCGCCGCCGCGGATCCAGACCGCGTCGGGGTGGGCGGCGGCGAAGGCGGCGACCACCGCGAGGTAGCCCTCGACGGTGCGTTCCTCGCTCAGGTCGCAGCCGAGCATCTGGACTCCGGCCACCGCGGGGTGCACGTGGGCGTCCTGGAATCCGGGGACGAGCAGTCCTCCGGCGAGGTCGACGACCTCGGTGTCGGCGTCCGCGAGCGAGCGCACGGTGGCGACGTCGGCCACGGCGACGATCCGGTCGCCCGCGACGGCGACGGCGGCTTCGATCGGGGTGGGTGAGGTTCCGGTGAAGACCCGGCCCCCTACGAAGACGATGTCGGCACGCGGCCTGACCGGCTGCCTGGTGTTGCCCATCGACGCATCCTTCGGCTCGTTCGGCTCGGCGGGCGAGGCCCGCACGGCTGGTTCGTTGAGGAGGAGTGAACGGGAGCGCAACATTGTTGTCAACGGTGTTGCGCTCGCTCTGTTCCACATCGTTACACTGGCCCCACCATGCCGAAGTCATCCGACACACCCGCCCGGTCCAAGCGCGCCGGCAGCCAGCTCACACCCGACGCGATCATCGAAGCGAGCCTGCGCATCGCGGCTCGCGGCAGCGAGGACGCCTTCACCGTGCGGCGCCTCGGCGAGGAGCTCGGCGCCGACCCGACCGCGATCTACCGGCACTTCCGCGACAAGGACGAGCTGCTGCTCTCCGTCGCCGACCGCACGCTCGGCGAGGTGCTCGACCGCATCCCCGCGGGGCTCGACTGGAAGGACCGGCTGCGGGCACTCGCCGACGGCTCCCTCGAAGTGGCGCTCAGGTACCCGGTGGTCGGCTCGACCATGGCCAGCCGGACCACCCGCAGGCCCAACGAGTTCCGCGTCGTGGAGCTGATCCTCGGCGCGGTCACGGAGGCCGGCCTCGAGGGAGCCGAGGCGGCCGTCCACTACCGGATGGTCGGCGACTCCCTCCTGGCCTACGTCGGCCAGCGCGCCGCCTACCTGCTGTTCGACCCGGAGGTCCGGGCCGCCGACGAGTCCTCCTGGAACCGCGAGTACCGCCTGGTCGACCCCGCGGGCTTCCCCCACATCACCCGGCTCGGCCCCCAGCTGGCCGAGGTCACGGACGAGCAGATCTTCGAGGCCAGGGTCGAAGCGCTGATCACCGCGATCGAGAACCGGGTCGCGGCGCTGCGCGGAGCCTGACCCGGAACCGCCGCCCCCTCTCCGAGCCCTTCCCGTCCGCTCCAGGCGCCCTCCGGCGGCTCCTGCCCGCCCCGTCCGCGCACGCGCCGTCCGCGGACATTCACCTGCCCGAAGTGGCGCAACACCGTTGACAACTGCGTTGCGCCACCGCTCTACTCCCCTCTCAGTTCGACTCTTGCCGTCTCCGCAGGATTCCGAGAAGAGGGATCACATGCAGCACGCGCACCAGCCGGCCCACCGCGCCGGCATCCCCGACCCGCTCCGCACCGCGTTCGCGGCCCACGCCGAAGCCCGCCGCCGCGGCATGCCCGTCGCCGAGGTCCTCGGCGAACGCGCCGAGGACACCCTCCGCGAACGCGCCCGCCGCGCCGGAGAGCAGCCCGACCCGGGCTCCCGTACGCCCGGCCGCCGCCGGATACTCGGCGCCGCGGGCGCCGCGGCCCTCGCCGCCGCCCTCCCCGGCAGCCTGCTCACCCCCCGCCGCGCCGCCGCCGCGACCGGCCCCGCCGCCCCGCGCGTCGTGGTCGTCGGCGCGGGGCTCGCGGGACTGCGCTGCGCGCACCGGCTGTGGAACCAGGGCAACCCGGTCGCCACCACGGTGTACGAGGCGGACACCACCCGCATCGGCGGCCGCTGCTGGTCCCTGCGCGGCTACTTCGCCGGCGGCGCGGTCCACGAGCACGGCGGCTCCTTCATCAGCTCCACCGACACCGCGGTCCTCGAACTGGCCCGGAGCCTCGGACTGCAGCGGGAGATCGCCAACGGCGGCGAGCTGCACGCCGGGGACTACGCGGGCTGGGTCAACGGGGCTTCCTACCCCGGGCTCCAGCAGCAGGACGACTGGACCGCCGCCGCGTACGACGCGTTCAGCGCCTCGTACGCGGCCGCCGGTACCGCCCGCTACGACGGCTACACCGCGGAGGCGTACCGGCTGGACCACCTCTCCTGCCTGGACTACCTCGACGAGATCGGCCTCGCCCCCGGCTCCCGGCTCGGCCAGCTGATCCAGGCCCTCCAGCTCCAGTCGGGCGGCGAGCCCGCCGAGGCCTCCGCGCTGGGGATGATCGGCTTCCTCGGGGCCTCGTCGGTCTTCGCCGGCGGGCGCGGCTTCGACGAGAAGTACCACCTCGTCGGCGGCAACGACCAGCTCGTCAGCGGGATGGCCGCCCAGCTCCCGGCGGGCACGGTCCGCCAGGGGTACCGGCTCATCGCCCTGCGCCGGGGCGGCGACGGCTCGTACACCTGCGTCTTCGACCACGGCGGCAGCACGGTCTCGGTGCCGGCCGACCACGTGGTGCTGGCCCTGCCCTTCAGCACCCTGCGCGAGGTAGACCTCTCCGGGGCCGGGCTCTCCGCCCGCAAGCTGACCGCCGTCCGGCAGCAGGGGATGGGCCAGAACGCGAAGATCGTCACCGAGCTCTCGGCCAAGACCTGGCCGCAGCTCGGCTACAACGGCATCAGCAACACCGGCCCGGTCGGCTACCAGACGGCCTGGGACGGCTCGGTCGCGGGCGCGCCCAACGGAACACCCGCGCTGCTGGTCAACTTCCCCGGCGGGAACACCGCCCGCGACGTGCTCACCGGGGCCGGGCACGGCCCGGCGCCCGCCGCCGACGTCGACTGGTTCCTCTCCCAGATCGAGCACGTCCACCCGGGCACCCGAGCCGCGTTCACCGGCCGGGCGTACGAGGACCACTGGTCCCGGGCCCCCTGGCAGCGGGGCGCGTACCACTACTACAAGGTCGGCCAGTACACCTCGATCGCCGGGTGCGAAGGGCTCCAGGAGGGCCGGATCCACTTCGCGGGCGAACACACCGACGTGGAGAACTCCACGCTGAACGCGGCGGTGTCCTCCGGCGAGCGCGTCGCGGCCGAGATCACCTGCCAGATCTGATCCCGCCGAGGTGACCGCGCGCACCGGGCCGGAGCTCCGCGCGGTCACCGCGGCGCGGTCACCACTGCGGAGTCACCGCTGTGGGGTCACCGCTGCGGGGTCACCGCTCAGGAGTCACCGCTGCGGGGTCAGCCGCTCCCACAGGAAGGTGTGGACCAGGGCCTCGTTGAAGGCGGTCTGGCCGTGGTCGGTGGCGCCCGCGTGGCCGCCGCCGAGGTGTTCGTGGAAGAGGACGGGGTGCCCCGACTCCCGCAGCCGGGCTGCCATCTTGCGGGCGTGTCCGGGGTGGACGCGGTCGTCGCGGGTGGAGGTCAGCAGGAGCAGCGGGGGGTACGGGGGCCCGTCCGTCCGGACCTGGTGGTACGGGGAGATCCGCTCCAGGTGGGGCCGGTCCGCCGGACTGTCGGGGTCCCCGTACTCGGCGATCCAGCTCGCTCCGGCGAGCAGCTTGTGGAAGCGGAGCATGTCCAGCAGCGGTACGTGGGCGACGACCGCGCCGAACAGTTCGGGGTCGCGGATGAGCATCGCGCCCATCAGCAGTCCCCCGTTGCTGCCGCCTTCGATGCCGAGCTGGGCGGGGGTGGTGACGTCCCGGGCGATGAGGTCCCGGGCCACGGCGGCGAAGTCCTCGTAGGCCCGGACCCGGTTCGCGCCGAGCGCGGCCTTGTGCCACCGCGGCCCGTACTCGTGGCCGCCCCGGATGCCCGCCACCACGTAGGTTCCGCCGCGCGCGAGCCAGGCACGGCCGGTGACGGCGCTGTAGCCGGGGACCATGGAGACCTCGAAGCCGCCGTAGCCGTAGAGCAGGGTGGGGCCGGGGCCGGAGCGGTCCTCGGGTCCGACGACGAAGTACGGGACCCGCGTGCCGTCCGCGGAGCGGGCGAAGTACTGGCGCACCGTGAGACCGGCGGTGTCGAAGAGGGCCGGGCCCTGCTTGACGGTCTCGTCGGCGCCCGCCGGGGCCGTACCCCGGTACAGGGTGGACGGCTGGAGGTATCCCGAGACGTTCAGGAAGAACTCGTCGCTCACGTCCGGGTCGGTGCCGGTGACGGAGGCCGTGGACAGCGGCGGTACGCCGGACAGCGGGGTGCGGCTCCAGCCGTCGGGGCCCGGCCCGGGGGTCAGGATCTCCAGCCGGGAGGAGACGTCGGCGCTGGTGGTGAGGATCAGGTGGTGGCGGGTCCAGCTCCACCCCGCGAGGGCGGTGTGCTCGTCCGGGGTGAAGAGCACCGCCGCCTCGCGCTCCCCCGCCCGGAAGGCCTCGAAGTCGAAGGCGAGCAGGCTGCCCGCGGCGTGGCCGAGCCACGGCGACTTCGGCGAGACGATCAGCCACTCGCGGTGGACGGAGGCACTGGCGTCGTCGGGGACGTCGATCTTCTGGGGTCCGGCCGCCGGATCCGGGGTTCCGTCCCCGGGGAGGAGGAGCAGTTCCTGCTTCCAGAAGTCGATCTGGCGGTGGACGAAATCTCGTTCGAAACCGGGTGTGTCGTCGTGCCAGCCGGAGGCGGACAGGTCGGTGGACCGGCCCTCGTAGACCGTTTCCGCCTCCGCGAGGGGGGTGCCCCGCCGCCACCGGCGCACCTGGAGGGGGTAGCCGGACGCGGACATCGAACCGGGACCGAAGTCCGTGCCGATCCAGACCCGGTCCCGGTCGATCCAGCCGATCCGGGTCTTGGCCTCGGCGACTTCGAAGCCGCCGGCGACGAACTCCCGCTCCTCCAGGTCGAACTCGCGCACCACACAGGCGTCCGCGCCGTCCCTGGACAGCATGACCAGGGCGTGGCGGTGATCGGGAGCCAGGACCGCGGCGCCCGCCCAGGCCCACTTCTCCCCCTCCGCCTCGGCGAGCGCGTCCAGGTCCAGGACCGGCTCCCAGTCGGGCCGCTCCTCGCGGTACTCCTCCAGCGTGGTGCGCCGCCACAGACCGCGCACGTGATCGGCGTCCTGCCGGAAGTTGTAGAGGTGGCGTCCCCGGCGGCGCGCGTACGGGATCCTGCCGTCGTCGTCCAAGACCTCGCGGATCCCCGACTCCAGCACCTTGAACCCGGGATCCGAGGTCAGCGCGGACACCGTTTCTTCATTGCGTTCCCGCACCCAGGAGAGGGCGGCCTCGCCGGTGACATCTTCCAACCAGAGGTAGGGGTCTTCATCGCTCATCCGCCGATTGTGCAGGATCGAAGGGAGATCGCAGGACCGCCGCGAATCGCCCGTAAATCGGTTGCCCGCGGACCGTCCGCCGCCGACGATGGCCCCTCCTGAGCAGATCCCGTTTCGCTTCCGTACTGCCCGACCTCTCCCCCCTGCGGTCCAGCCCCGACTTCCGGCTGCTGTTCTACCAGGGCACGGTCACCTACTTCGGCTCGTTCATGGCCATGATCGCGCTGCCGCTGCAGATCAAGCACATGACGGACTCGCCGTTCGCGGTCGGTGCGATGGGCCTGGTGGAACTGCTCCCGCTGGTGGTCTTCGGCCTCTACGGCGGCGCCCTCGCCGACGCCGTGGACCGTCGGCGGATGATCCTGCTGACCGAGGCCGGGCTCGGGGTGCTCGCCCTGATCCTGCTGGTGAACTCGGCCCTGCCGACCCCGATGCTCTGGCCGCTGTACGTGGTCGCGGCGTGCGTATCGGCGCTGACCGGCCTGCAGCGGCCGGCCATGGACTCGCTGATGGCGCGGATCGTGCCGCACGACCAGCTGACCGCCGCCGCCGCGCTGAACGGGCTGCGCTACCAGTTCGGCGCCATCGCGGGTCCCGCGGTGGCCGGCCTGGTCGTCGCGTACGCCGGGTACGCGTCCGCGTACGCGGTCACCGTGGCCGGGTTCCTCGTCTCCGTGCTGCTGTGCCTGCGGCTGCGGCCGGCTCCGCCCGCCCGGGACGCCGAGCGGCCCTCGCTGCGGGGGATCGCCGAGGGGGCCCGGTACGCGTGGAGCCGGCCCGTGCTGCTCGGGACGTACGCCGTGGACATGGCGGCGATGCTCTTCGCCTTCCCGAACGCCATCTTCCCCTTCCTCGCCGACGAGCTCGACGCGGTGTGGGCGCTGGGGCTGATGTACGCGGCGGGCGCGGTGGGCTCGCTGGTGCTGGGGCTGACGAGCGGCTGGGCCTCGCGGGTACGCCGGCACGGGCTGCTGGTGGTCTGCGGGGCGGCGGTGTGGGGGCTGGCCATCGCGGCCGCGGGCTGGTCCGGGAACATCTGGCTGGTGCTGGTGTGCCTCGCGGTGGCCGGCGCGGGCGACATGCTGAGCGGGCTGGGGCGCGCCACGATCTGGAACCAGACGATCCCGGAGGAGCTGCGGGGCCGCCTCGCGGGCATCGAGGTGCTCTCGTACACCGTCGGCCCGCAGCTCGGCCAGGCCCGCGCGGGTGCGATGGCCGGCTGGACGGGCACGCGCACGGCCTTCTGGAGCGGCGGACTGGCTTGCGTGGCCTCGGTGGCGCTGCTGGCCGCCGTGTTGCCGAAGCTGATCTCCTACGACGCGGACACGGACGAGGACGCCCTGCGGCGGCGGGCCGCGAAGGAGGAGCCGCAGCCGAGCGGGGCGCCGGCCTGACCCCGCCCCTCACCCCTCGGGGGACTCCTCCCCCGGGGCCGGGCCGCGGCCCGCGAAGGCGGTCGTCAGGGTGAGGGCCAGCAGCAGTCCGCCGGCCGTCGCGGCCAGCGCCGGACCCGGTCCCCACAGGGTCCAGGCCGCGCCGAAGAGCAGGGAGCCCGCGAACCGCGCCAGGGCCTGCGCCGTCTGGAGCACCGCCAGCCCGGTGGTGCGCAGCTCCGGGGGCAGCAGCGGCCCGGCCGCTGCCATCAGCACCCCGTCGGTGGCCGCGTAGAACAGGCCGAGCAGGCCGAGGACCCCGCACACGAGCACCGGCCCGGGCGGCAGCGGGGCCAGGAGCAGCAGGCAGGCGCCGAGCAGGAGCAGGTGCCCGCCGAGGAAGACCCGGCGGCGGCCCAGCCGGTCGGCGAGCCGGCCGATGGGCAGGGCGGCGAGCAGGAACACGGCCGCGGTGGCGACCGGCAGCAGCGGGAACCAGGCGGGCGGCAGTTCCAGGCGCCGCTGGAGCAGGAGGTAGAGGAACGCGTCCCCGACGGTGAACAGGCCGAGCACGGCGGCGGTCAGGCAGAGCCGCCGCAGGCCCGGGATCCGCAGGAGGGTCCGGGCCGAGGGCGGCCCGGCAGCCGGCGCGGGCGCGGGGCTCTCCCGTACGAACAGCGCCAGGAGCAGCACGCCCAGCACCGCGAGGCAGCAGCTCACGGTGAAGACGGCCTCGTACCCGTCCACCGCCACCCACAGCACGCCGAACGCGGCCAGCGGCCCCAGCAGGGCCCCGGCCGTGTCCAGCGCGCGGTGCACGCCGAAGGCGCGGCCCTGCTCCCCCGGCGGGCAGGACAGCGAGATCAGCGCGTCGCGCGGGGCGGTGCGCAGGCCCTTGCCGGTCCGGTCGGCGGCGAGCACCGCCGCCACCGACCAGGGCGTGGTGACCGCGAGCAGGGCCGCCTTGCAGGCGGCGGAGATCGCGTAGCCGGTGCCCGCGACGAGCTTGCGGCGCTGGGTGCGGTCCGAGACCCGTCCGCCCAGGAGGCGCAGCAGGGCGGTGGCGCCCTGGTTCAGTCCGTCCAGGGCGCCGAAGGCGAGCGGGGACATCCCGAGTCCGGCCACCAGGTACAGCGGCAGGACGGCGGTGACCATCTCGGCGGAGACGTCCGTGACCAGGCTGACCATGCCGAGGGCGAGCACCGTGCCGGGGACGGCCCGCAGGGGTCCCTTCGGAGCGGGAAAGTCCGCGGCGATGTCCGCCGCACGGCTGGTCGACAGGTACACGGGTGCCTCCTTTAGAACCAGGTGAGGGTGAGGGGGAAGGTGGTGGTGGCGGTGGTCGGGGTGGTGTCGGTGGCGGTGGCGGTGATCTGGAGGGTTCCGGTGGCCCAGGGTTTGCCGGTGATGCGGCCGGTGGTGGCGTCGAGGGTGAGGCCCCAGGGGAGTGCGGTGGCGGTGTAGCGGACGGGGGGGTTGCCACCTGTGGTGGTGAGCTGGATGGTGCAGTTCTGGTTGAACTTGCAGGCTTGCGGGCCGGGGTTGACCAGCTTCAGGTCACCAGGGGTCGGCGTCGAGGTGGGAGTCGGCGTGGGACTGGGCGTCGGAGTCGGCGTCGGCGTGGGCGTGGGCGTGGGCGTGGGCGTGGGTGTCGGAGTGGGGTTCGTGGCGGCGAACACCTCGCTGATCGGCTGGACGTTGGCGGCGTTCCCGGCGTGCGTCGCCGTGCCGAACAGGTCCTCGAAGGTGCGCAGCAGGTGGTGGTGGTTGAAGGCGGTGGCGTAGGTGCCCGTCTTGACGTTCGCGCCGTAGAAGACCGTGGCGATCTGGTTGGAGCCGAGGTAGTTGTCCTCGTCCCACGTCAGCACCAGCAGGCTGTTGTTGGCCTTCGCCCACTGCGCGTAGGCGTCGATGTTGTTCTTCGTCCAGGTGTCCCCCGTGCCGACCGAGCAGGAGTGCATGTCGTTGCACTGGTTGGGGACGACGAAGGACAGGTTCGGCAGGGCCGCGAAGTTGTTCTGCGGGAACTGTGCCCAGGTCTTCCCGGTGTTGAGCGGTACGTTCTTGAAGGCGAACCACGGGTTGTGCTTCTGGGCGTACTGGCCGTTGGTGCACGCCGTGGAACCCTCGCTCGGCAGGTCCTCGTTGTACGTCGTGAAGGTCTTGCCGGCCGCGATCAGCTCCTGGCCGAGGTTGGGCGCGGTCATCGACTGCGGGGTGTAGCAGCCGTCTCCGGTGATCCCCTGGGTGGCGCCGGAGAAGAGGTTGAAGTAGTTCGGCTGGCTGGGGTGGGTCAGCGCCTTCATTCCGGTCAGGCTCGCGCCGCCGCCCGCGAGCTGGTTGATGTACGGGGCGTTGGCGCTGCCCATGATCTCGCCGTACTGCTTGTTCTCGTACACGACGACGACCACGTGGTCGTACGCCGGCAGCGCGGCCGCGGCCGCTGTGGACGCGGAACCGCTTTCGGCGGCCTGGGAGTTGGCGATGGTGAAGGCGCCCAGCAGGCCCAGGGCGCCGAGGGTGCCGATGCCGGCGACCAGGGCGGACCGGTGGGCCCGGTGTCTCGCGCGTGCGGTCGGACCCGGGCTCGTGCCCGGACTCGTGCTCGCTGTGGTCGGGGGACGGAGGGGCATGGGTGGTTCCTCCTCGTGATCAGTGGTGCGGCTCGGGGTCGGGACCGGTGTCGGGACCCGGGGGTGCGGTCTCACGCCTCGCGGCGGGCCGCGCCCGCGACGGTGATGTTCAGGAACCGGGGCACGGGCAGGGCCCGGTCGCGGAAGTCCTCCGCGACCGCCGCCCGCACCGCGGCCAGCCGGGCCTCGGGCAGCAGAACCAGGACGCTGCGCCCCGGTCGCTGCCCGGGCGGCCAGGCGCTCAGGGCCCCGGCCCGGCGGGCGCACGCGACGGCCCGGGCCAGTTCGGCCGTACGGTCCTGCGTGCCGTCGCCGAGCACGAGCTCCGAGGTCGGCCGCAGGGCCAGCAGCACCAGTCGGGCCCCCGACGCGGCGGGGTCGAAGACCACGTACCGCTGGCGTCGCCGACGGGGCTCCGGCCGGGGCGTGCCGTGGCCGAGCAGCAGGGCCCTGCCCGGGCGGGCGAAGAGGGCGCCCCGGCGCAGGGCGTCGTCGCCGTCCGGCAGCGCCTGCGCCAGCAGCCGGGCGAGCCCCGCCCGGTCCGGGTCCTCGCCCGGCGGTGTGTGGACGTCGGCCACCGCGAGCGCGATCGCACAGGCCGCGGCCTCCTCCGTGGCCAGCCCGGCGGCCGCGGTGAGGGAGCCCTGCACGTGCAGGTCGGTCCCGCCCCTGCCGTACCCGGCCCGGGCCAGCGCGCGCAGCAGGGCGTACGGGCCGGCGGCCCAGGCCGGGGTGGCGGGCTGCGGCCCGGAGAGGGTCAGCGGCAGGTCGCAGCCGTCCGCCGGGTGGGCCAGGGAGCTCAGCCGTACGAGCCCGTCCGTGCGCGGGGCCGCCGCGGCCGCCACCGGCCAGCCGGCCGCGGCGACGAGGCCCGGGGAGCCCAGGTGGAAGGTGTACGGGGCGCTCCAGACCGCGGCCGAGGGCCGGCCGTGCGCGGCCTCCAGGGCGTAGGCGACCAGGCGGAAGAGCGGGTCGGCGGTGGCCCGGCGGGCGAGGTCCCCTCCGGTGGGGGCCTCGGGGCCGGTGGCGGGTTCACCCGTGCCGATGGCGGGCCCGGAGGTGGATTCGGAGGTGGATTCGGAGGTGGTTTCGGAGGTGGTTTCGGCAAGCCCGGTGGCTCGGGCCGGGGCCGGGCCGGTGCGCGCGCCGGGGCCCGTCACGGCTGGTCCTTGCGGGCCAGCATCCGGTAGGCGTTGCCGCCGTCCATGCGCCGGGCCGCGGCGGTGCGCAGCCCGTCGAGCACCGCCGCGGCGGCGAAGCAGGGCAGTGCGGCCACCCGTACGGCTCCGGCGAGGGCGCGCCGGGCGGTGGTGGCCGGGGGCCCCCAGGGCCGGTCCGGGTCCGGGGCCAGCCGGGTCGCGGTCAGGGCCACCGCGCCGAAGAAGTCGTTGCCCTGGTGGGCGGCCCCGTGTTCTTCGGCGAGGACGGTGAAGCCCCGGTCGGCCAGTGCCTCGCGCAGGTTCGCGGAGGGGATCAGGTGCTGGTGCTGCGGCTGGAACCAGGGCAGCCAGGCCGGTCCGAGCAGCCGGGCCATCCGGGAGTCGGGGTCGGGGAGTTCGATGGTGAGGTAGCCGCCGGGGGCGAGGACCGCCGCGGCCGTGTCCAGCTCCGCGAGCGGGTCCCGGGTGTGCTCCAGGTAGTGGTACATGCTGACCACCTCGTACTGGCCGGCGAGTTTCACCGCGAACTCCGGGAACTGGCCCTGGTATCCGGTCTCCACCCAGCCGCGCCGCTCGGCCTCGCGGACCCCGTCGCCCATGTCCAGCCCGTCGAAGCGGGTGTCGGGCCAGACGGCCCGGGCCGCGTTGCAGAAGTGGCCGTGGCCGGTGCCGACGTCGAGCCAGGACACGGGCTCGGTGTGGGGGCGAAGCATCTCGGCCCGGCCGCGGTAGGCGGCGCCGAGCCGGCCGAAGACGGTGGCCGCGCCCTCGCCGCCGCGGCCGTCGTAGAAGTCCCGGTAGTAGAACTCCAGCCCCTCCGGGGACAGTCGGGGGTTCTGGAAGACGTGCCCGCAGGCTCCGCACTGTTCCAGGGTGAACCTGCCCGGCTTGCCCTGGAGCAGGTCGGGCACCCGGACCCGGACGGTGAGCCTCGGGGACCCGCACCAGGGGCAGTCCGGGCGGCGCGGTTCGAGGAACCGGTCGGTCCCGGCGGCCAGTTCGGCCCGGTACGCCTGGGCGGACTCGGTGCGGAGCCCCTCGGCCCGGACGGCGGCCTGCTCCGTCTCCGCGGCGCCGGACCGGCCGTTCGCGGGCAGGTCGGCCTCAGGGCGCGGGGTACGGGCCGTCGCGGCGGCCGTACGCAGGGCCGCGCCGAGGGACCGGACCGGCCGGGCGGCCGTGGCCCGGGCGAGGTCGCCGGGGCGCAGGGGTGTGCCGGGCCGGCCGAGGGCCAGGTAGGGCTGGATCCAGTACAGCCCGGCCGCGGCGGCCCCCCACCGGCCCTGGCGTGCGGCGACCCCGGCCAGCAGGCCCAGCCCGGCGAGCTGCGCGGCGGCGAGCGCCCCGGGCGGCAGTCCCTGGGCCCGCAGTTCGGCCGCCCGCGCCGCACCGCGCCCGGCGGCGAGCGGTCCGCAGCTCAGGGTGGGCGCGATGGCCAGTCCGGTGGCGTCGGCGGCGTACTCCTTCACGCACCGGATCAGCGCCATGAGGTCCGCCGGAGTGGTGTCCGGGCCCGCCGGGTCCACCCCGGCCCGGGCGAGCACCTCCTCGGCGACGAGCACGGCGAAGCCGGCCCCGCGCCCCTCGCCGAGCCGGTCCTGTCGGTAGCCGGCCGGGTCGACCAGGCGCAGCAGGCCGAGCAGCCGCTCGGTGGGCAGGTCCCCGGGCAGCAGGTCCAGTACCCGCAGTCCCTCCCGGTCGGCGTGCGCGCGGGCCGCGAGAAAGGTGGCCGTGTCGGGCTCCACTCCGCCCGCGGTGAGCAGCCGCCACCCGGCGGCGCGCGGTACTCCGGCCTCCGTGGACGCGGCCATGGGCAGCACCGGGACGGCCCGCAGCCGGCGGGCGGCACGCACGGTGCCCGCGCCGAGGGCGGCGAGCAACAGGACGGACGTCCACCGGACGCCGGGCGGGAGCAGGGGCGCGGCACGGCGGATCCGGGCGGGGGCAGGGGGCGGGGTGGGCGTCACAGGAGTTCCTCCAACCGGTCGGCCGCGGCGGCGGCCCCGCCGGCCGCGGCGAATGAGGCCTGGATCCGCCGGGCGCCCCGGCGGTGGCCGGGTTCGTCCAGTACGGCGGTCAGCGCGTCGCGCAGTTCCTCGGCCCTGGTCCTGCCGAACCGCACCCGGACCCCGGCTCCGGCCTCCACCACTTGCCGGGCGACGATCGGCTGGTCGTCGCGGATCGGGGCGACCACCAGGGGCAGGCCGTGCGCGAGGGCCTCGCAGACGGTGTTGTGGCCGGCGTGGCAGACGACCGCGTCCAGGTGTGGGAGCAGCTCCAGCTGCGGGACGCTGTCGCGCAGCAGCACGTTGCCGGGGACCGATCCGACCAGTGGGGCGGGGGCCGCCAGGATCAACTGCACTTCCTTGTCGAGTCGTTCGGCGGCGCCGAGCACCGCCCCGTAGAACCGGCCCCCGGCCTCCTGGTTGAGGGTTCCCAGCGAGACGAGCACCCGTCGCCGCTCCGGATCCAGCTGCTGCCAGGGGAATCCGGGAGCGGGCGGGCGGGCCCCGAAGGCCGGCCCGACGAAGGCGTAGTGCGGCGGGAACTCCCGCTCTCCTCCGACCAGTTCGCGGCTGGAGAAGACCAGGACCAGCCGCTCCGAGAACCGCGGGTCCCACGGCTTGCCCGTCGGCTCGGGGTCGGCCCCGCACTCCGCCAGCAGCCCGGCGATCTGCGCGGCCACCCACTCGCCGACCTTCGGGAAGTCCGCGAAGGGGAGGGTGAGTTCGGCCGAGGTGCTGGCGGAGGTCACCCAGGGAACCCCGAGCGCCCGCGCGGCCACCGGACCTGCCAGGGCCTGCTGATCGGCGACGATCAGGTCCGGCCGGAAGGCGCCGACGGCCCGGACCACGCCGGGGAGCATCCCCCTGGCCAGGGGGACCAGCGCCTCCTCCCAGAGGAACCGCAGTGCCCCGACCCCGCGCAGATCGCGCCAGCGGGCGTGGAGCAGGGCGTAGTCGCCGCCCGCTTCGGCGCCCGACGAGAGGATCCGGGCGTGATCGGGCAGCAGCCGTGACAGTGCCCCCGGCGGACCGGTCCAGGCGACTTCGTGGCCGCGGGCGGCCAGTTCGCCGCCGACCGCCACGGTCGGGTTGACGTGTCCCGCCAGCGGCGGCACCGTGAAGAGCACCCTCATCGGACCAGCGCCCCCGCCCGCGACCGCGACCGTGCGGGTGCCGTCGCTGCCGTCGTCGTCGCCGCCGTCGTCGCTGCCGTCGTCGCCGTCGTCGCCGTGTGCTCCCCCGCCCCCGCCCCCGCCGTGGCCGTCGCCTCGAGGTGGGCGAGTACGGCCGCTCGCAGCGCTCCGCTGCTCTCCTTGAGCACGTCGTGCCCGAGGCCCGGCAGGATCTCGACCGCGGTCACGTGCGGGGCGTGGCGGGCCAGTTCCACTGCTCCCGGGACCAGTTCGGAGTGCTCGCCGCAGACGATCAGGACGGGGCAGCGCAGTCCCGCGTAGTCAGCCGGGGTGAAGGTGCGGCTCGCCGCGACGTCGTCGATCAGGGTCGTGCGGTTGAGCAGGTCGTCGGCGATCGCCGTGAGGTTGGCCGCCTTGCGCAGCCGCAGCGCGAGCAGTTCGGCGGGTACGGCGCTGCCCTCCAAGCCGAGTGCGGCCGCCGACAGGGTGTCCACCATGTTGTCCACCCAGGCCCCGCTGAGCGGGGGTTCGAGCAGGGTGAGCCCGGCGACCAGGTCGGGCCGGGCGAGGGCCGCGTGCAGCGCCAGGGTGCCGCCGTAGCTGTTGCCGACGAGGTGCACCGGGCGGCGCCCGAGGCCGAGCGCGCCGAGCAGGGCGAAGAGGTCCCGTACGGCGGTGCGGCTGTCGTAGCCGGTGGCGGGGCGCTCGGTACGGCCGTGGCCGCGCAGATCGTAGAGGACCACCTCGTGCCCGGCCCGGGCCACCGGGACGGCCAGGGGGCAGTAGAAGGAGGACAGGTTGTCGACGACCAGCCCGTGCAGGAACACCACCACGGGGCGGTCGGCCGCGTCGGGGCCGGCCGCGGGCGCGGTGGCCGGGAGCCGTTGGACGTGGAAGCGGACGTCGCCCGCGGGAACGAAGGCCATGGCGGGATCAGCCGTCCGATCCGGGTGCGGCGGCGGATCCCGCCGAGGCGCGGGCCAGGGGCGCGTGGGCGAGGGAGGCGTGGGCGAGGGAGGCGTGCGCGGGGGAGGCGTGCGCGGGGGAGGCGTGGGAGGCGTGCGCGAGGGAGGCGTGCGTGATCCGGCCGATGTGCGTGACGAGTTCGCCCACGGACATGGCCAGGATGCCGTCCATGTCCTTCTCGGACAGGAAGCCCATCAGGTCGACTTCGGCGCCGTAGCGGTGGTGCAGGAGTTCGGCCAGGGCCACGAACTCGATGCTCTCCAGGGCGAGGTCCTCGTTGAACGTCGTCTTCATCGTGACCTCGTCCGCGAGGAGGTGCTCGTCACCGACGATCTCCACGAGCATGCCGGTGATCTCGGCGAGGATGTCAGCTGCCATGACTGGTCTCCGTGAGGTGGGAGGGGACGGGGGACGGGGAGAGGGGCACGGAACGGTCGGTCCAGGCGACGACGTGGACGGGGTGGTGGCTCTGGGTGCCCGGCCGGCCGAGGTGGCTTGGCTGGCCGGGGTGGCCTGGCTGGCCGAGGTGGCCGGGGTCGTCGAGTGGCGCGTCCGCGAGAAGGGTGAAGCGGACGGGGTACGGGTGCCCGTCCGGGGAGAGCACGCACAGTTCGCCGGAGCCCGGGTCGCCGGTGGTCCGCCAGTCGCGCGGGCGGCCTCCGAGTCCGGTTCCGGCGGCCTTGGCGGCCGCCTCCTTGGCGCACCAGAGTGCGGTGAGCGCGGCCGGCAGGCCGGCGCCCTCCCGGGCCGCCAGCCGCTCGGCGAGGCCCAGTTCGCCCGGCGCCAGGGCGATGCGGATGAGCGCGTCCGGGTCGGTGGTCACCTGTTCCACGTCGATGCCGACCGGCAGTCCGGGGTGGGCCAGGGCGACCGCGATCCGGTCCTTGTGGGCGATCGTCAGGTGGAACCCGCCGGCCAGCTCTCCCCCGGCGAAGGGCCGCCCCGCCGGGTCGTTGCCGATGGGCACCTCGGCCGGGAAGACCGGCCCGGCTCCGCCGTCCCAGAGCAGGTGGCGCAGGGCGTCCTTCGCCGCGATCCGGCCCAGCAGCCAGGGCGCCCGGGCGCGCGGCGCCAGCCGCTCGTAGGCCGCGCGCTCGGCGGCGCCGAGGTAGCGGCGCATGACCAGCTCCTGCGAGGCGGGGTCGGTCCAGCGACGGCGGGCCAGGCACCAGCCCCCGGGGCGGGGTTCGCCGATGCCGCAGACCTCCGGGGTGAACTTCATCGGCCAGACCCGCTCGTCGGCGCCGAAACGCCGGTACGTCCAGCCGTCGATCCGGGCCCAGACCCGGCCGTCGGCACGCAGCAGCTCCACATCACCGCGCACGGTGACATCGCGGACCTCCCGGATCCTGGCCGTCGCCCCGACGAGCTCGTACGGGGAGGGCGGCGGCCCCGAGAAGCGGATGGCGTCCACGGTGGCCGGGAACACCAGCCGGTCCACGGGGAGCCTCAGCTGCATCCAGTGCCCGAAGAGCTGCCCGGCGGCGTCGAGCAGCGCGCCCGGGTCGGGCAGTGCCCGCAGCACCCCGCGGATGCCGTCCGCGCCGACGGCCCGCACCTCGTGCACCCCGGCGAAGCGGGGGCCGTGGAACATCCACCGGTCCCGGTAGAGGGCCTCGGCGCTGACCGGGGCCGGCCGCGGCTCGCTCAGCGGGGTGGGGTCGGGGCCCGGCAGGGGCTCGTACCTCTCGCCGAGCAGCACGCTCACGTCCGCGTACTCCCCGAGGGTGACGCGCACGCGGCCCGGCCCGGCGGGCCGTACGGTGACCTCCACGTCGAGGGCCGGTTCCACGGGGAGCCAGCGCAGGGCCCGTACGCGGTCGTAGCCGATGACGGCCAGGCCGGGCGGCGCGTCCCGCAGGGCGGCTTCGGCCGCCAGCTCCAGCATGGTCGTCATGGGGACGACGGGGAACCGGTCGGAGTCCTGCGGCCACCCCTCGGGCTGCAGGTAGACGCAGTGGTCGCGCACGTAGGGCAGCGTGGCGAGGGAGAGGCGCAGCGTGTGGGTGCCGGGGCCGGGCTGGATGCCGGTCGGCTGTGGGGCGGTTGGTTGCGGGGCGGTCGGCTGCGGGGCGGTCGGCTGCGCGTCGGTGTTTCCTCCGGCCGGGGCCGCGTCCAGGGCAGAGAGCAGGACCGGCCGGGGCTCCGCGGCCACTGGGTCTGGCACGGTGC
Source organism: Streptomyces sp. NBC_01298 (assembly GCF_035978755.1). NCBI lineage: Bacteria > Bacillati > Actinomycetota > Actinomycetes > Kitasatosporales > Streptomycetaceae > Streptomyces > Streptomyces sp. NBC_01298. The sequence goes on along the minus strand of NZ_CP108414.1, from coordinate 8,444,009 downwards.
GGGCGGCCGGGGTGCCGGGAGCGGTCGCCTGGGTGGTGGCCTGTGGCAGGAGTCCCGCGAGGGTGGCGCGTGCGGCCTCGCCGAGGCGGACCAGCGGCGAGCCGAGGTCCAGGAGCACGCCGCGCCCGGCCGCGGGCGCCGCCGGCCGTACGTCGGCTGCCGGGCCGGGGTCTGCCGTCCCGTGGGGGGCCAGCCGGTCCCAGCGCGGGGCGTGCCCCTCGGTCCACAGGGCGGCGCAGGTCCGCCGCAGGGCGGCGAGGCCGGTGAGCCGGGGCGAGGAGGCCGCCACCGAGAGGTGGGGGCGATCGCGCAGGGTGTCCTCGACGAAGCCCGGCAGGCTGCCCGGGCCGAGGGTGACGAAGCCGCGGACGCCGGCGTCCTCGTACAGCCGGAGGGTCAGCTCGCGGAAGCGGACCGGCTCCAGCAGATGGCGGACGACGAGCTCGCGCACCGCTTCGGGCTCCGGGGGGAACGGCGCGCAGGTGGTCGCCGACCAGAGGGGCAAGGTGCCGGGCTGGAGCGGCAGTCGGGCGAAGGCCGCTCGGACCTGGCCCAGGTAGGGCTCCCACATGGGGGTGTGGAAGCCGGAACGGAAGGGGAGTTCCTGGCCGAGGACGCCCTCGGTCTTCAACCGTCGCAGTGCCGTGGCCACTTCGGCCGGACCGCCGCAGATCACCGACTGGTGGGGGCAGTTGTCGTGGCTGACCGCCACCCCGTCCAGTCCGTGCAGCGCGGCCTCCGCCCGGCGGGTCCCGCATCCAAGCGCCGCGTAGACCAGGTCCGGCACCTTCACCGACCCGGGTCGCAGCGAGTCCAGGAAGGTGTCGGCCGCGTCCTGCCGGTACATCCCGGCGGTCACCATCGCCGCCCACTCCCCCAGGCTGTGGCCCGCCAGCACCTCGGCACGGATGCCGAGTTCGGGCAGCGCCCGGGCGAGGAACCGGCCCGTCGCGATGGCGTCGAGCGCCCGCTCCGTGAGCTCCTCGCCCCGGGTCAGGCGGGGCCGCTCCAGGCCGAGCCGGTCCGCGACGTCGTCCAGCGCCGGGGCGAAATCCGGCTCCAGGCCCGGGAACAGGAACGCCAGCCGGCCGCCCAGCGGTTCGGGCGTGAACCAGACCTCCCCGCGCCCCCGCCAGGCGCGGCCCCGCGCCACCGCCTTCGCGGCCAGCGCGAGCCGCTGGGGCGTGGGGCCGACGACGGCGAGCCGGCAGGGCCCGTCACCGCCGGACACCGGGGAGCCGTGGCCGGGGTCGGAGACGGACACCGAGGAGCCGGAGACGGAGACGGACGACAGGCGGGCCGACAGTTCGGCCGGGTCCGAGGCCGCGAGGAGCAGCACCTCCTCGCGTGCGGGCGCCCCCACGGGTGCGGCCGGTCCGCCCAGGGGCAGGAACCGGCGTACGGGCGCGGCCGGTCGCGCGGGTGTCGTACGGCCCGGGGGTGCGGTCCGTCGCGCGGCGTCCGGGGCCTCCTCCAGCACCACGTGCGCGTTGATGCCGCCGAAGCCGAAGGCGTTGACCCCGGCCCGGCGCGGGGCCGGCCCGCGTTCCCAGGGCCGGGCCGCCGTCACCGGCCGCATCCGGGTCCGGGCCAGGCCGGGGTGCGGCTCCTCCAGGTGCAGGGTCGGCGGCAGCACCCCCTCGTAGACCGCGAGCGCGGCCTTGATCAGTCCGGCCATGCCGGAGGCCTGCATGGTGTGGCCGAGCATGGACTTCACGGAGCCGAAGCCGATGGCGTTCCCGGCATCGAGGCCGTTGGCGGCGCCGGACTCGTCACCGGCGGGGCGGTCCCCGCCGGCGCCGTCGTCGCCGCCGCCCGCGTACGGTCCGAACACCCGGGCCAGGGTGTCCAGTTCGGCCGTGTCCCCCACCGGGGTCCCGGTGCCGTGGGCCTCCAGCAGCCCCAGAGCACCGGGCGCCCGGGGGTCGAGACCCGCCTCCCGCCAGGCCCGTTCCAGCGCCCGTACCTGGCCCGCGACCAGCGGGCTCATCAGGCTCGCCGCCCTGCCGTCCCCGGCGACTCCGGTGCCGCGGATCACCGCGTAGATCCGGTCGCCGTCCCGCTCCGCGTCGGCCAGCCGCTTCAGCAGCACCACTCCGGTGCCCTCGGACAGCAGGGTTCCGTCGGCGCGCCGGTCGAAGGGCCTGATCCGCTCGCTGGGGCTCAGGGCGCGCAGCTGCGTGAACACGCTCCACAGGGTGGCGATGTGGCAGTGGTGCACGGCCCCGGCGACCACCGCGTCACAGCGCCCGCCGGCCAGCAGCCCCACCGCCTGGTCCACCGCCAGCAGGGAGGAGGCGCAGGCCGCGTCCAGGGTGTAGGCCGGTCCGTGGAAGTCGAGCCGGTTGGCGGTCCGGGCGGCTGTGAAGCTCGGTACGAGGCCGATCGACGCGTCGGGGCGTTCGGGGCCCAGGGCCTCCTGGAAGGCGGACCGCACCGCGGCGATCCGCCGCTCGCCGAGGTCGGGCGCGAGTTCACGCAGGGTCTGCGCCAACTGGTGCGCGGTGCGGACGCGTTGATCGAGCCGGGCGGTGGCCACGCCCATGAACCCGCCGCGCCCCAGCACGATCCCGATCCGCGAGCGGTCGGCCGGCAGGCGGCCCTCGCCGCCCGCGTCGGCGATGGCCTCGGCCGTGGCGTGCAGGGCGAGCATCTGGTCCGGTTCGGCGCCTTCCACGGTGGCCGGCATGATGCCGAACCGGGTCGGGTCGAAGGCGGCGAGCCCGTCCACGAAGCCCCCGCGCCGGCAGTAGAACCGGTCGCCCGAGGCAGGTCCGTTGGCGCCGTCCGGGTCGTAGTACACCTCGGGGTCCCAGCGCCCGGGCGGGACGTCGCCGATGCAGTCGGTGCCGGCCAGGAGGTTGCGGCGGTAGGCGGCGAGGTCCGCGGCGCCCGGGAACACCGCGCCCATCCCGACGATCGCCGCGTCGGTGGGCCGCGGACCGCGGTGGTGGCGGCGCTGACCGGATCCCCGGCCTTGTCGGTCACGGTCAGGCACGCCGCTCACCCCCCTCGTCTCCCTCTGCCGCCATCAGGACCACCTGTACGTCGGTCCCGTGCGCGAGTTCGGCGAGGAACGCGGCGCCGCCCGCGTCCGGGTCGATGAGCGGAATGCCGCGGCGGCCGTACGCACGGGCCAGTTCGGGGCTGACCATCCCGCCCGACTCGGCGGCCCAGGGGCCCCAGTCGATGGACAGCACCCGGCCGGGGAAGCTCTCCGCCCAGAGGTGCGCGAGGCCGTCGAGGGCGTCGTTGGCGGCGGCGTAGTCGGTCTGTCCCCGGTTTCCGTACACGCCCGCGACGCTGCCGAACAGGGCGAGGAAGCGGGGCGCGGGAGCCGCGCCGTGCTCGGCCGCCGCGGCGGCGAGGTGTCGTGCGCCGGTCACCTTCGTTGCGAACACCTCGGCGAAGGCGGCCGGTTGCTTGTCGCGGAGCAGCCCGTCGTTCAGGGTCCCGGCTCCGTGCACGATCCCGTCCAGTCGGCCGTGGCGGGCCCGTACGGCGGCCACGACGACGCGTACCGCCTGCTCGTCCGTGACGTCCGCGCAGTGGTAGCCGACGGACGCGGCCACCGTCGCGAGGGCCGCCAGGGTGGCCCGTACCTCCCGCTCGGCCAGGATCCGCGAGGCCGCGGCCTCGATCTCCGCGGGGGTGCGCAGACCGGTGGCGATCAACGCGGCGCGCAGGGCGACCCGGTCGGCCGCGTGCCCGAACTCATCCGCCTCGGGCGGTGGTTGAGGCGTTCGCCCCATCAGCTCTACGTGGCATCCGGTGGCCCGGGCCAGCGCCAGGGCGGTCCGGGCGGTGATCCCGCGGGCCCCGCCGGTGAGCAGGACCACCGAGTCCGCGTCGAGGGGCGGTGTCCCGTCGCCGGGGGCGAGCGGTGCGGGCACCGGCCGGGGGGTGACCCGTAGGCCGTCGGCGGTGTAGGCGACGGAGGCGGGTGCGGTGGCCTCCGCGGACGGGGCGGTCGGCTCCGCGGCCGGTGCGCAGCTCAGCTCGGCGAGCAGCTGCGCCGCGATGCGCTCGGGGTCCTCCTTGGAGTGGACCTCCACGGCACGGATCAGCCGGCCGGGGTATTCGAGGCAGGCGCTGCGGGCGAATCCGTGCACTCCCGCTCCGGCGGCCTCGCCGCGGGCGGTGACCAGGAGGAGCCGGTGCACACCACCGGTCAGGGCCAGCCTCAGCCCGGGAAAGGCCTCGGGCAGGACGGGCGGCGCGCCCGGCCGCAGGGCGGAGAGGTCGATCAGGGCGTCGAACCCGGCTTCCCCCTGGCCCAGTTGCCGCACGTCAACCCCCTGGGCCCGGAGGGCACCGGTGACCGCGGCCCCGATGCCCTGGCCGTCCCCGGCTTCCCCGAAGTCACCGGCGTCCCCGACGACCCCGACGACCCCGATCCGCAGACCCCGCAGGACCTCCGGGTCCCCGGGCGCGGCCGGCAGCACCTGCGGTTCCACCCGGAGGCGGCCGAGCGCGGGCGGGGCCGTGGCCGGCGCTTCGGCGGCCGGGGGCTCGGGGCGGGCGGTGTGGCCGGAGACCCAGTCCACGATGCCGCGCAGGGTTTTGATCCGGGACAGTTCCTCGATCGCGTCCTCGGCGGAGCCGGCCGCGTCCTGCGGCAGGCCGATCCGGTCGGCCAGAGCGCCGATGATCTCGACCCGCTTGATGGAGTCGATGGAGAGGTCGGCCTCCAGGTCCAGTTCGGGAGCGAGCATGTCGCGGGGGTACCCGGTCCGGGTGTGGACGATCTCCACGATCACGTCCATCACCTCCTCGGCGGACCGCGGCCCCCCACCGGCCACGCCCCCACCGCCTACGGCGCCTGCACGACCGCCGCTCCCGGGCAACCCGACCCCAGGGGCGACACCTCCGAGGCCCCCGCCCCCCGGGGCCGCCCCGCCAGGGCCCCCTGCGCTGGAGGCCGCGCCACCGGGCTCCCGGAAACCCGGGCCACCATCCCCGGCCGGCCCCTCGCCCGGGGCCGCACCGCCGGGCATCCCGAGGCCTGCGGCCGCGCCGCCGGGCATCCCAGCACCGGCGACCGCACCGGCCGGCATCCCGGAACCTGTGGCCACATCAGTGGACATGCCGCCCTCCGAGGCCGCACCGTGCGGCATCCCGGCACCCGCGGGCACACCGCCCAGCACCCCGCCCCCGAAGGCGGGCCCGCCCGACACCCCCTCCCCCGGGCCCGCGCCACCGGGCATCCCCAGACCTGCGTCCACGCCACCGGGCATTCCCGAACCCGCGGCCACACCACCCCCGAAGTCCGCACCGTGCGGCATCCCGGCGCCTACGGCCAGGCCGCCGGGCGTCCCCACACCCGGGGCGAATCCGTCAACCACCCTCCCCTCCAGGGCTGTTGACCACGATCCGGGCCCGCCGGATCCCTGGGTCGCGGTCCCGTTCCCGACGGACCAGGGCCCGTCCGCGCCGCCCGGAAGGCCTGCGCCGTCAGGCCGGTACCCGGCACGGGCCTGGGCGGAGGCGGCGTCCGCGAACATCCCCGGCGCCGTCCCCGGACCGCCGGGCACTCCAGCGGCCGAGGCCCCGGCCTGAGCGGCCGCCGACCATGCGCCGGAGTCCGCGAAGCCGTACAGCGGGGCTGCCGGGTCCGTGCCATGGCCGGTGGAGCCGGCTCCACCGGTACCTCCGGGCAGGCCTTGGCCGTCCGGGCCCGTCCCGGCCCAGTGAGCGGGCGAGGCCGCGCCCGGGAACACCCCGGAACCCGCCTGCCCGCCACCGGACGGTCCGGAAGCGGCGGCCCCACCGTTCGGAGCCGCGGCGCCGAAGTCCGTGAGCCACGGGCCGGAGCCCCCGGCACCGGCACCGGCACCGGAATACGCAGCCACCGGGGCCCCGCCGAAGGCCCCGGACCAGGCCCCATCGGCGCCCGCGGGCAGGCTTCGGCCATCCGGCCGGGGCTCGGCCCAGGGGGTGGCCGGAGCTGCGCTCTGGTTTGTCCCCGGCGTACCCTCCACACCCTGCGGGCCCGCGAATCCCTGCCCGACATCGCCGTCCGAGGTCACCCATTCGCCCTGTGGGCCCCTGTAGCCACGGAAGTGAGAGGGCTGGACCGCACGGGCCGGGCCGGTTGCGGCGAGGTACCCGGGCGGCGCCGGGTCCGGGCCGCTCCAGGACGGTGCCGTCGCCGTCGACGCCAAGTAGCCGATCATGACGTCCCGTTGCGCCTGTACGAGTTCGCGCGACCCGCGGAGATACTCCAGGACGGCCTCCTCACGGCGGTCGGCCGGAGCGAGTGCGGCGTACGCAGCCACGTGGCCGGAGGGAACGCCCACCCCGGCGGGCGAGCCCGCGGCCATCGGGAGGCCCGTGGCAGGGCGGCCGTTCACGCTGCCGTGGTACCGGCCGTCTCCACCCCCGACGGCCGAACCGGCCACCAGCACCCCGACCCCGGGGAGGACCGAAGCCCTCTCGGCCCACGGAACCCCGGCCCGGCCGTTGGGCGCATCCACAGGCCCGCCCAGCGGTCCCCCCGCCGGACCGGGCCCGCCCGAACCGCCCTCACCAGGTCGCCCACCCGCCAGCCGGTCCCCACCTCCACCGGGGGCGACCCCCTGCCAGTGGCTCGCGGAGCCACCGCCCGCGCTCCCAGCCGTCAGCGGCGCCTCCCCCCGGGCGGCGCTCCCGACCGAGCCGGCCTCCCCAGGGCCACCGGCCGCCGCCCGCGGCCCGCCCTCGGCCCCAGCCCCAGCCCCAGCCGGTTGGCTCCCGGGCCAACCGTTCCCGTGGCCCGGCAGGGCGCCGGGGCCCACGTACGCATGCGCCCCGGACGGGACGGCCTCACCGTTCGCGTGCGCCCCCGCGGGGTCGAGGCCCACTCCCACCCCGGCCCCCGAAGGGCCGGCTCCGGCCTTCGCCCGGGTACCCAGGAGGGCTGAACCCCCCTCCGGGGCGGTGCCGTTCGTCGGGTGTGTCATCTGGTGGGCTCCCTTTCCTTCGGTTACCTCGACGTGGATCCGGCGGGCCGGGCGGAGGCCGCCGGGGACGGGGTTGCCGTCCCGGGTGCGGACCAGGTGGCCGTCCACCAGCCAGCCCGCGCGGCGCGGCGCGCGCTCGGGGAGCCGGGAGGCGCGGCCGCGGAACAGGTTCTCCGGTGCCACCGGCACACCCGCCGCGGCCAGTTCGGCCAGGGCCGTGACCAGGCGGAGCAGCCCGTGCTCACCCGGCACGTCCAGCGGCACGACCGTGTGCGGCCGGTCGTGCAGGATGCGCCCGACCAGGCCGGAGAGGACCCGGCCCGGCCCGGCCTCCACGAAGGTCCGTACTCCGGCGGCGTACATGTGCTCCACCTGCTCCACGAACCGGACCGGCTCGGCGACCTGACGGGCCACCAGTTCGCGTACCGCATCGGCCGTCGCCGGGTAGGGACCGGCCGTGGTGTTCGACCAGACCGGGAGGGTGGCGGCGGACAGGTCCGTCCGGGCGAGCTCCTCGGCCAGGGCCGTGGCCGCCCCCGCGACCACCTCGCTGTGGAACGCGCAGGCGACGGGGAGCGGCGTCGCCGCCATGCCCGCCTCCCCCAGGGCGGCCACCGCCTCCGTCACGGCGGCCGTCGGCCCTGAAATCACGCACTGCCGAGGGGCGTTGTGGTTCGCGACCACGCACCCGGCCCGCTCCGCGATCTCCCGCACCTCCTGCGGCGCGGCCGCCACCGCCGCCATCGACCCCGGCTCCGTCCCGGCCGCCCCGAGGATGGCCTCGGCCCGGCGCGCGCTCAGCCGCAGCAGGCTCTCCCGGTCCCAGACCCCCGCCGCCCACAGCGCCGTGAGCTCTCCGTACGAGTGCCCGGCGACGCAGTCCGGCCGTACGCCCAGCTCCCCCAGCAGCAGGTGCGCCGCCGAGCCCGCCAGCCCGAGGGCCGGCTGGGCGATCCGGGTGTCGGTGACCGCGGCCCGCTGCGCGGCCCGCCCCTGCGCGGTGAAGGCGGCGGGAGGGAACGCGGCGGATACCACCGCGCTCGGCGCCTCGTCGAGGAGTTCCCTCAGCCGGGGGAACGCCGTGAACAATTCCCCCAGCATTCGCGGTCGTTGACTGCCCTGACCGGGGAAAAGGAAGGCCACCTGCCCGGGCTCCGCCGATTCCTCCCGTACGTGGACCCCCGCGCCCGGGGTGAAGTCCCGCGCCCGTTCCAGCCGGGCCGCCAGCTCGTCCAAGTCGGCGGCCACGACCGCCACCCGTACCGCGCCGGCGCCGGCGCCGGCCGCGGCTTCGGCGGCGAGGTCCCGCAGCGCCCACGGGCGGCCGGCCCCGTCGTTCTCCTCCAGCCGGGCCGCCAGCCGGGCCATGGCCCGTCCCGCCGCGCGCCGGTCCTCGCCGCGGAAGCAGAACAGCTCCGCCGGCCATTCCTCCAGCCCGTGCCGGGGCTCCTCGGCCCCGGCGTAACCGGTCAGCACCGCGTGGTAGTTCGTGCCGCCGAAGCCGAAGGCGCTCACTCCGGCGATCCGCCGCTCGGCGGGGACCGCCCACGGCCGGGCCACGGTGTCGAAGGAGAAGGGGCTGGTCCGCGCGTTCCAGGAGGGGACCGGGGTATCGAGGTGCAGGGTCGGCGGCCGTACGCCCGTGTGGACCGCGCGGACCGCCTTGATCAGTCCGGCCAGGCCGGCCGCGCACTTGGTGTGCCCGATCTGCGATTTCACCGAGCCCAGAGCGCAGCTTCCGGGCTCCGCCCCCGACTCGGTGAACAGTGCGGTCAGTACGCCCAGTTCGGTGGTGTCGCCGACCACGGTGCCGGTGCCGTGCGCCTCGATCAGACCGACCTCGCCGGGGCTGATCCCGGCCCGTGCGTAGGCCCGGTCGAGGGCCCTGCGCTGCCCCTCCGGCCGGGGTGCGGTGAGACCGAGGGAGCGTCCGTCGCTGGCGGCTCCGACCGCCTTGATCACGGCGTACACCCGGTCGCCGTCCCGTTCCGCGTCGGCGAGCCGCTTCAGTACGAGCGCCCCCACCCCCTCCCCGAGGGCGATCCCGTCGGCGGCCGCGTCGAAGGGCCGGCAGCGGCCGCCGGGGGACAGGGCGCGGACGGAGGAGAACAGCAGGTAGTCGTTGATGCCGTTGTGGAGGTCGGCGCCCCCGCACAGCACCATGTCACTGTCCTCGTCGCGCAGTTGGCGGCAGGCGAGGTCGAGTGCGGCCAGCGAGGAGGCGCATGCGGCGTCCACCGTGCAGTTCGCGCCGCCGAGGTCCAGGCGGTTGGCGACCCGGCCCGCGATGACGTTGGCGAGGACCCCGGGGAAGGAGTCCTCGGTGAGCCGCGGGAGCTGTTCGTCCAGTGCGGCGGGGAGCTCGCCCAGGTATCCGGGGTACAGGGCGCGCAGCCCGTACGCGCCCGCCAGCTCGGTGCCGGCCTCGGCGCCGAAGACGACGGAGGTCCGCGACCGGTCGAACTCCCGGTCCTTGCCGTACCCGGCGTCCGCCAGGGCCCGTGCCGAGATCTCCAGGGCCAGGAGCTGCACCGGCTCGATCCCGGCGAGCGAGGCCGGCGGGATGCCGTGCGCGAGGGCGTCGAAGGGCATCGGCCCGAGGAAGCCTCCCCAGCGGGACGGGGTGCGCTCGCCCGCCCGCGCCGGGTCGGGGTCGAAGTGGAGTGCCGGGTCCCAGCGTTCGGCCGGGACCTCGCTCACGGCGTCGCTCCCGTCCAGGATCCGCGCCCAGTAGGCCGCGAGGTCCGGTGCGCCGGGGTAGGCACAGGCCATGCCGACGACGGCGACGTCCAGCAGATCGGGCCGCGGGGCGCCGGCGGCGGACGTCGCCTCCGCCGCGCCGGCCGCGCTTTCACCGGGGGTTTCGCCGGCGAGTTCCCGGGCCCGCCGCGCGAGCAACTCGGTCGCGCCCTCGGTGACTTCGGCGTGGAGGGCGGAGATCGTGGTGGTGCCGGAGCGCAGGGTGGCGGCCTGGCCGAGCATGAACAGCCCTTCGGCGTCCTGCTGTTTTTCCCCCACGGACTCCAGTGCGGAGCCGTCGGCCGCGCGTCGCAGCCCCTTGCTGGCGATCCGGAGCCTGCCGAGGTTGAGCCGTTCCAGTTCCTCCCACACCTCGCGGGGGTCGGCGCCGCCCTCCGCGAGCCGTTGCCGGGTGGCCTCGAAGGTGTCCGCGTACGGGGTGACCGCGCAGCGGGTGGCGTGTCCGGGCGCGGTGTGAAGCAGTACGGTGTCCGCGCACTCCAGTGCCGCCCGCTGGAAGCCGGGAAGGACCGCGCCGGCCGCCACCGCCTCCTCGGTGAACAGGTAGGCGGTGCCCATGAGCACCCCGATGCGCGCACCCCGCTCGGCCAGCGGGGCTGCCGCGGCGGCGGCCATCGCCGCGGAGCGGGCGTCGTGGATCCCGCCCGCGAACAGCACGTCCAGCGCGGCCGGTTCGGGGCAGGACAGCAGCAGCTCGATCTGCTCCTCCCAGAGCGGGAACGAGGCTCGCGGCCCGACGTGGCCCCCGCATTCCAGCCCCTCGAACACGAACCGCCGGGCGCCTTCGGCGAGATACCGCTCCAGCAGGCCGGGCGAGGGCACGTGCAGATGGGTCCGGGTCCCGGCGGCCTCCAGCGGGGCCGCCTGTCCAGGGCTGCCGCCCGCGATGATCGCGTACGGCGGGCGCACCTCCGCGACGGCCGCGAGCTGCCCGGCCCGGAGTTCGGCCGGGGCGAAGCCGAGCATGCCCACGCCCCAGGGCCGCTCCCCGAGCCGCTCGGCGGTTTCGGCGAGGAGCCGGCGCACCTGTGGCCCCTCCATGACCGCGAGCGCGAGATAGGGAACTCCGCCCCCGGCCGCCACCGCTTCGGCGAAGGCCGCCTGGTCGCTGACCCGTGTCATCGGCCCCTGCGCCACCGGGAGCGGTTGCCCCGGGCCGTGGCCGCCCCCCAGCGGCCGGGCCCGTACGACGGACGCCAGGTGTCCCGCGACGGCCGACCGGATGCCCCGGAGGATGCCTCCGGTCGTCCGGTGGCGGGCGGCGAGCCGGGCCGCCGAGGCCCCGTCCTGCCCGACCGGGAGCAGCCGCGTGCGCAGGTCCCGGGCCCCCAGCAGGGCGCTGACCGGGCCCGGCGGCGGGGTCAGGTCGGGGCGCGCGTACACCCGGTGCCCCTCCAGCAGCTTGGTCTCGGAACCGTCCATGGCCCGTACGGCCGCGGCCACTTCGGCGGGCAGCCCGGCCTCCCCCTCGGGCGTGAGGGCCAGTTGTACGTCGACCAGCACCCCGGCGGCTCCGCCCGCGACGGCAGCGGCCGCGGTGTGCGGCCCGATCCCGCCGCAGGCCCGTACGGGCAGCCCCAACCCCGGGTCCGCGAGCAACTGTTGGAGGAGCACGAAGGTGGTGGTCCCGCCCACCCGGCCGCCTCCCTCGTGCCCTTTGGCGACGAGCGCGTCGACCCGCGACGCCGCCGCGGCCCCCGCCTCGGCCGGATCGGCGATCTCGGCCCACACCCGGGGCCGCCCGGCGGCGGCCGCCCAGCCGGCCACCGCGTCCGGGGTGTGGCCCGCGGGGTCGGCGAGCAGCACGGTGTCCACCTCGGCCGGCAGGTCCTCGGGCCCGATCGGGCAGCCCGCGGGTACCCGTACCCCGTAGCGGGCCCCTCCGAGACGGCGTGCGACCTCGGCCATGGCGCTCCGCGCGGACCCGGCGTCCCGGCCGAGGTCGAGCAGGCCCAGGGAGCCGGCGCGTTCGGCGGCGATCACGATCCGCGGGTTGGGCTCCGTGAACGGGCTGACCGCGACGACGAGGTCACGGCCGGCGTCCCGGATCCGCGCGGCGCGGGGGGCCGCCGGAGGCTGCTGGGGTGGAAGGGCACGTGAAGGCTGGGGGGACGGCTCGGGCTGGGGGGACACGGACGCTCCTCTTCCAGTGCTATGTGCTGTGTGACATGACGCAGACGGGGTGCGGGACGGAAGACGGGGAAAGCGCGGGAAGGTCGTGCGGGAAGGACGGCGGACGAGGCGCCCTCCCCCTGGACCTCCGAGGTGGGCGACGCGCGAAACGGCCGGACGATTCTGCGGGGACAGGGTTGAGCGTTGGTCAAATTCCCTGTTGCCGGGATGCATCGTGCGGTGGCGGCCCATCACTGTCAACGGCCATCCGGAGCCGTTCACTTCACGTTCGGGACGACCACCACCCGCCCGGGCGGGTCCCCGGCCGCAGCGTCGCCCCGCTCCCGGCTCCGCCGTGACCTGCGGCTTTGACACGCGGACGACCCGAAAGTCCCGTCGGTGGCCTGCCGGTCGGCGCATCCGCGCCGCCCGGGCTCATGCCGCATGGGTATGGGTTGTCACCGGTCCGGCATGAACACCTTTGCGGAGTCTGTCGGTTGTTCACCCGTCGCGCTCTTACAGGTACACCCTCGCCCGGTTACCGTCCGGTCATGACCCCCACCCTCGCCCAGCTCCGCTACCTCGTCGCCGTCGCCGACTGCCGTTCCATCACCGGCGCGGCGGCCTCCGTCTTCGTCGCCCAGTCCGCCCTGTCCCGAGCCGTCCAGGCCATGGAGCGCGACCTCGGGGTCGATCTCCTCGCACGCCGGGGAAGGGGGGTGGACCTCACACCGGAAGGGGCCCGGGTCGTCCGGCTGGCCCGCACCGTGCTCGACGCGGTGGAGGCCATCGACGACATCGGCACTCCTCACGGACTGGGCGCCAGGGCCGCCCTGTCCATGGTGACCACACCCACCCTGGCCCTCGATCTGGCCTCCGAGCTGGTCCACACCTTCACGGAACGGCACCCCGGCCTCGACGTCAGACTCCACCAGTACGACAGCCGCGAGGCCGTGGTCGAGGAACTCACTCAGAGCAGGGCCGAGTTGGCGCTCGTGGATCTCCCCCTCGACAAGGACCTCACCACCCACTACATCCAGGAGCGCGAGGTGGTCCTCATCTCCCCCGTGGGCTCGGCGCTGCCCGACCCCTTACCGTTCCGCGCACTCGACGGACTGCCCATGGTGCTGCCCACCCCCGGGACCGGCCGGCGCACCGAGATGGAGGCCATGTTCAGCTGTCTGGGCGTGCGCCCCGTGCCCTGTCTGGAGGTCGACGAACGACTCGGCTGGGTGACGGGGGTGACCGACGGCCGCGGCTCCCTCATCTGGTACCGCGACGTGGTCGCGCGGGCCTTCGGCAGCAGGGCGGAGATACGTTCCTTCACCCCGCCCCTCCTGCGTCCGGTGGGGATCGCGCACGCCCGCCGGCCGCTCAGCCGCGCGGCCCGCGCCTTCATCGCCCACGCCCGGCACAAGGCCCCCGTGCGCGAGCCCTCCCGGTGATCGGTGACCGCACGGGCCGCGGGGGCCGCGGGGGCCGCACGCGGCGCGGGTTCCGGACGGGCCGAACGGAGAGAGCCCCTCGGCGGCCGGGACATGCCCTCCCGGCATTGAACGATGCTCGAACGGAGGCCGGTTGACCCTGGCGCCGTGAACCGGCTCCCCCTCACATGGTGGGCATGTTCCGACTACACCTCACGCCCCCGCGCGCCGCCGCCCTCGCCACCGCGGTCCTCGCCGCGGCCCTGCCCGCCGCTGCCTGGCTGACAGGCCCCGCCGCCGGGACCGCCGACGCGGCCACCGCGCCGCCCGCGTCCGCACCCCTGGCCGGCGGCGCCGCCGCTCCCGAGCGTCAGTGCACCCTCCCCGGAGGCATGACCGAGATCAGCGGGCTCGCCATGAGCCGAAAACACACCGGCGTCTTCTACGCCGTCAACGACAGCGGGAACACCAACCAGGTGTTCGCCATCGACTGCACCGGAGCCACCGGCCTGCTCAAGGCCACGTACACGGTCTCCGGGGTCGGCAACACCGACTGGGAGGGGCTGGCCCTCGGCAAGGACTCCGCGGGCCGTCCCGCGATCCTGGTCGGCGACATCGGGGACAACTTCGGCAGCCGCGCCGAGATCACCGTGCACTCCTTCCCCGAACCCGACCTGCTCACCAACGCCTCGGTGACGCCGGTGACCTACCGCTTCGCCTACGCCGACGGGAAGCACGACGCCGAGTCCCTGCTGGCCGACCCGGTCACCGGCCGGATCCACATCGCGAGCAAACTCGCCGGAGCGGCCGGCCAGTTGTACCAGGCCCCCCTGCCGCCGGTACCCGGGCAACTGGGCACCCTGACCGCCGTCCGGCCAGGCCCGGTCTTCGCCACCGACGGCGCGTTCTCCCCCTCGGGGGCCTCGTACACCCTGCGCAGCGGCGGCCCCCTGGGGGCCAACACCGCCTCGGTGTACGACACCTCGGGCGCCAAACTCGCGGACGTGGCCCTGCCCGCGCAGTCCCAGGGCGAGACGGTGACGTACCTCGACTGCACCACCCTGCTCGTCGGCTCGGAGAACGACACCCAGATCTGGCGGGTCCCGCTCCCCCCGGAAGCCACTCCGAACTGCGGCGGCACACCGACACCCACGCCCACCCCCACGCCGACGCCCACGCCGACCCCGACTCCCACTCCCACGCCGACGCCCACGCCGACGCCCACCTCGACGCCGACCCCCGGTGACCTGAAGCTGCTCAACCCCGGCCCGCAAGCCTGCAAGTTCAACCAGAACTGCACCATCCAGCTCACCACCACAGGTGGCAAACCCCCCGTCCGCTACACCGCCACCGCACTCCCCTGGGGCCTCACCCTCGACGCCACCACCGGCCGCATCACCGGCAAACCCTGGGCCACCGGAACCCTCCAGATCACCGCCACCGCCACCGACGCCACCCCGACCACCGCCACCACCACCTTCCCCCTCGCCCTCACCTGGTTCTAAACGACCGGGGGCGGACGGATCCCGGACCGTCCGGGATCCGCACCCCGCCGCGTTCAGCCCAGCCTCGACGCGGCCTCCCGGGGTTCCGGCGCAGGCTGTCGGTGACGATCTCGTACGTGCCCGCGGGGCTCGCTCCGGCGGTGAGGGCCATGTTGACGCGCCGGTCGTGCAGCATCTCCCCGAGCACGACGTCGGCGGCCGTGCGGCTGAGGTCGGCGTGGTCCTGTGCGATCACGATCTTCACGGGTGGTTCTTCCTTCTCGTCGGGTCAAGGCGGTCGCCGACGAGATCACCACCGGCAACGACGAGGACGGCGTGGCGGCGGTCCTGGAGCGCCACCTCCTCCCGCTCGCCGGAGCCTCGACGCGGTGACAGGTAATAGCCAAAACAGCATCTCATCTATTACCGTACGGAGTGCGGGAAGCAGGGACCAGGAAGCGGGCCGACGGCTCGGCATGCCCTGGCGCGACGGGAGAGGTGCGCCTTGATCCAGCGTTACGCGCTGCCGGAGATGGCGGCGTTGTGGACCGCCGAGTCCACGTACGAGACCTGGGTCCGGGTCGAGGTGCTCGCCAGCACGGCGCAGGCCGGGCTCGGAGTCGTGCCGGACGAGGCGCTGACCGACATCCGGCGGGCTCCGGTGCCCGCCGTCGAGCGGATCCGGGAGCTGGAGGCGGAGCGGGACCACGAGGTCCTCGCGTTCCTGGCCGCCTACACGGAGACGATGCCGCCCGGCTCGGCGCGCTGGGTCCACCACGGCATGACCAGTTACGACCTCGTCGACACCGCTCAGGGGTACCTGCTCGCCCGCTCCCTGGACCTCGTCCTGGAGGCGGCCCGCTCCTTCACCCGGATCCTGGCGGACCGGGCCCTGGAGCACTGGGACACCGTGTGCATCGCGCGGACGCACGGGATCCACGCCGAGCCGACCGCCTTCGGGCAGAAACCGGCCGTCCACGCCCAGGCCATGAGCCGCTGTCTGACCCGGCTGGCGGATGCCCGTACGGCGGTGGCGGTGGGTACCGTCTCGGGCCCCGTCGGCACCTACTCCCACATCTCGCCCCGGTTGGAGGAGTACGTGTGCGGGGAGCTGGGGCTGGGCTTCGAACCGATCCCGACGCATGTCGTCGCCCGCGACCGGCACGCCCAGCTGCTGTCCACCCTCGCCCTGACCGGCGCCGTCGTGGAGCAGTTCGCGCTGGAGATGCGGATGCTCCAGCGCACGGAGGTGCGCGAGGTCGACGAGCCCCGCACCAGCGCCTACCAGGGCTCCAGCGCCATGCCGCACAAGCGCAATCCGACGACAAGCGAGCGTCTGTGCGGCCTCGCCCGGGTCCTGCGGGCCAACGCGGGCGCCGCGTACGAGAACGTCGCCCTGTGGCACGAAAGGGACTTGGCGCACTCCTCGGTGGAGCGGATCGTCCTGCCGGACAGCCTGACGATCGCGCACTACCAGCTGGTCTCGGCCGCGGCCGTCATCCGGGGCCTGGAGGTCTTTCCGGAGCGGATGGCCGCCAACATCGACGCGACCCACGGCCTCGTCCACTCCTCCGGGGTGTTCCTCGGCCTGGTCGCCGACGGCGCGGAACGCGAGCACGCGTACCGGCTCGTCCAGGCGGCCGCCGACGAAACCCGGCGTACAGGGATTCCACTGACCGACGCCCTGGCCGCCCGCGGGGTCGCCGTCCCCGCCGGCCTCCTCGACCCCCGGCGGTTCCTGGCCAACCGGGACCACCTCAAGTCCCGACTCGAAGAACTCAGCGACCGACTCAGCGAACGTCCCGGCAAGGAGCAGCACCAGCATGTGGAAGTGTGAACAGGTCATCGGCGGCGCCCTCGACGTGGAGGAGGCGGCCGCCCTGTACCGGGCGTCCACCCTCGCCGAACGCCGCCCCGTGGAGGACACCCAGCGCTTCACCCGGATGCTCGCCGGCGCCAACCTGGTCATCGTCGCCCGCGACGGGGACGGCCGGCTCATCGGGATCTCCCGCTCGATCACCGACGGCGCGTACTCCACCTACCTCAGCGACCTCGCCGTGGACTCCGCGTACCAGGGCAAGGGCGTGGGCAAGGACCTCATCCGCGCGACCCGGGAGGCCGCGCCGCAGGCCAAGCTGATCCTGCTCGCGGCCCCGGCGGCCGTGGACTACTACCCGCACGTCGGGTTCACCGCGCACAACTCCGCCTGGACGATGGACGGCCCGGCCGTCCAGGCCTGAGCCGTACGCCCGCGCACCCCGGTGCCCGCCCGCGCCGGAGTACGCGGTTTCAGCCCGCGGGAGCGGCGTCCGCCGCGGGCGGGACGGGTGCGGGCGCGATGATCTTGTGCGCGGTCGGCGCGGGCGGCGCGAACCCGGAGTCCAGGCGGCGGACCGCGGAGCGCCGCTGGACCACCGACAGGACCGCGATCCCCGCGCCGAGGGCCAGCCAGCCCGCCGGCCCGGCCGTCATCACCACGCCGGTCAGGAGCAGTGGACCGGCCGACTTCTGGACGGACATGGCCATGCCCGCCACTCCCAGGTACGAGGCCCGCGCCCGCTCGGGGGCGAGCGAGACCGCCAGTTCCCAGGAACTCACCGACCGCAGCAGTTCCGCGCCCGTGACCAGCCCCGCCGCGGCGAGCAGCACCACCGACGCGGCCAGCGCCCCGGTCCCGGCGCTCAGGGCCAGCAGGACGCAGCAGGCGAACATGGCCAGCCCGTACACGGAGAGCGCCGCCGCGGCCTGACGGGGTCCCTCGTACCGCGCCGAGACGCGGAGTTGGAGTACGACGACCAGCACGGTGTTGATGACGAGGAAGGCCGGGACCAGGGCGTGCGGCGCGTCGGTGTGGGCCACCAGCCACAGCGGCAGGCCGACGGCCAGGACCGAGTCGTCGAGGTTCATCGCGATGTCGAGCAGGACGAAGCGCAGGTAGCCGCGGTCCCGCCACGGGCTCGGGGCCCGCGTCCGGCCGGGCGCGCCATCACCGGCCGGACCGGTCCCGGCCTCCCCCCTCCCGGCCTCCCCTCCCGCGTTGACCGCGTCGACCGCGCCCGCGGCCACCCGCCCCTCGGCCCGGGGTTCCCTGGTGCGCCAGACCAGCAGGGCCGCCGCGAGGAACGACAGGGCGTTGGCCAGGATCAGCGCCCGGTAGGCCTCCGGGGTCCCGACCGCGAGGCCGGCCGCGGCGATGCCCGCGCCCACCGCGTAGCCGGCGTTCGCCGAACTGCGCGCCAGCGCCTGGTAGGTACCGCGCCGTTCACCCGCCACCCGCGTGGCGAACAGCATCTCGAGCGCCTTGGCCGCCCGGTCCCCGAGACAGGTGACGGCGACCAGGGTCAGGAGCACCTCGAAGCGGGTGGCCACGAGCAGGGCGCCGAGGGTGCCCAGGCGCAGCAGGTGACAGCCGATCAGCAGGGAGCGCACCGGGAACCGGCCGGCCAGGTGCCCCGCCAGGGGCGATCCGCAGATGCCCGCCACGGCCGCGGCGCCCAGCAGGAGGCCGATCCGGCCGGCGTCCAGGCCGAGGACGAAGGTGAAGTAGAGGACGGAGGAGGCGGCCCACACGCCCGTGCCGGCGCGGTCGAGGAGCAGGGCGAGCAGCATGATCCGGGCGTCCCGGCCCCCCGGAGGCCGCCGCAACTGGGCCACCAGGCCCGGCCGTCGGGGCTTCCGCGGCGGCCCCGACCGCCTCTGCCACCCCTGCCGTCCCTGCCGTCCCTGCCACCCCTGCCACCCCTGCCACCCCTGCCACCCCTGCGGAACTCTCCGGATCCCCGCACCGCGCCGCCGCATCCCATGGCCTCCGTACCCCCGCGAAAGTATCTCGACATCGAGATACCAGCGGAAGCCTGCCCTAGATCAATCTTGACGTCAAGATACTTATGGCCACGCGGCGGCCCCGGGGCCCACCGCCGCCGAGGCCCGAGCCCTCTCCACCGGACTGGTCCGCCTCCCACCGCATTCCGGCACCGGATCGGGGCAGAAGCAGCCTGCTAGATGCGAGATGGGAGAACATCATGATCGCGCTTGGCATAGTCCTGTTGATCGTCGGCTGGCTCCTCGGCATTTCGATCCTGTGGACGCTGGGGATCATCCTCGTCGTCATCGGGGTCGTCCTGTGGGTGCTCGGATCCGTCGGGCACGCCGTCGGAGGGCGGCGGCACTATTGGTAGCGCGGACCCGCCCGGGCGCGCCCGCCACGCACGGACGCGCCCGGCGCGCGGGGACACGCGCGGACGTTCCCCTGGAGACGGTTCCATGATCCAGATATCCATACCGCTGATCCCCGCGGATGACGGCGTCCTGCTGATCCCCGCCGATCACGTCACCGACCTCCTGCGCCGGCTCTCGGCCGACTGGCTGGAATCGGAGCACACCGGCGAGATGCGCGGAGACGAGCGGACCGTCCGGGACTTGGCGGGCGTACTGACCGAGCTCGCCGATCAGATCGACGTGGAATGCATCGGGTTCGCTTCGGCCGCACCACATCCGTAGGACGGCGGCAGCGGCCAAGGACCGGGCAGGAGAGGGGCTTCGCGATGGACGGCCCCGAGCTCTCTCGTCAGGAACTGACGATCCTCAAGGACATGGAGCAGGACCTGTGCGCCGACCGGCTCCTGGACCGCAGACTCCGTACGCTGCGCCGCGGCATCAGGCCCTGGACCTCCACCGGAAACCGGGGCCGCCGCCGGTCCGTCCTGTGCACCTGGCTCCTCGGCGCCGCCTGCGCGATCCTGCTCGGCTCCGCGGTCGCCACCTCCTCACCACCGCTGATCTGGGCCTTCGCCGTCGTTTGGGTGCTCACCCTCATCCGGCTCATCCGGCTCGCCATCGGCTGGTGCCGCACGCACGACATCGGCATGTGAGCGGCGCCGCCCGCCCGAGAGGCGCCCTTCCCGCCCCCACCACTCCAGGCAGCCGGAAAGCGGACGATTCGCCACGGATTGCAGGCCGCCGTCCGCTGCCGCATGGTGGCAGCAGTACCCCCTCAGGAAGGAAAAGCACGTCATGAGCAAGGCGAAGGCGAAGGCGAAGCAGGCCAAGGGGAAGCTCAAGGAGACCCTCGGCGACACGATGGACGACAAGCGCATGCAGGCGGAGGGAAGCACCGAGCGGATGGCCGGCAAGGCCGAGGAAATGGCCTCGGACGCCGCGAACAAGATGAAGAAGGCCAAGGGACAGCGCTGAGGATGCCCCACGGGCACGGTGAGCACGATCCAGCCGGGCCGCCTCCCTCTTCCACGGAGGCGGCCGTGGTGCGCGTGTCGGGCGAGATGGACATCAGTCGGGTCGACGAGGTGCGCGCCCAACTGCTCGAAGCGGTCACCCGCGCGGGCGGTCCCACCGACATCGTCGTCGACCTCAGTGAACTCACCTTCTGCGATTCCGCCGGGCTGAACCTGCTGCTCCGGGCCCGCCTGCAGGCCGTGGAGTCGGGCCGCACGCTGCGCCTGGCGGCGCCGAACGCCCAGATGCTGCGGCTGCTGGAGATCACCGGCTCCCTCCCCCTCTTCCCCATCGACACCGCCCCGCCCGGGTTTGGCGACCCGTGACGGGGTAGGCGCGGGACATACCCGTTGTCGAGACCCGAACCTCCGGGGGAAAGGGGTACGCGATGCCCTCGGCGGACGACGACCGCTTCGCGGTCGACGTGCGACCCCTCGGCGGTGCCACCGTCCTGACCCTGGCCGGAGAGCTCGACCACGACACCGCGGAGCCCTTGCGCGCGGCTCTCGAAGCCGCCCGGGCGGGCGGTGGGCGACGCCTGCTGATCGATCTCAGCCGACTGGCGTTCTGCGATTCCACGGGACTCAACGTCTTGTTGCACAGCCGGCTCGCGTCCCGGGAAACGGGCGGCAGCCTCGAACTGATCGGCCTGCACAGGCCGGTCGCACGCATGTTCCACGTCACCGGCGCCGACGGGCTCTTTCCGCAGCACCCCGATGTGGAGGCCGCTCTGGCGAGCCAGCGGCACACGTAGCGGAGGAACACGGATGAGCGCACGCCGGTCATCGGAGTGGACCCGGCGTCTGCTGTTGCACGGCACCGCGGACGTCGTCGGCCTGTGCCGCGACTTCACCCGCCGGGCCCTGACCGAGTGGCAGTGGCTGCCGTCAGCCGACAGCGGCGGCAACAGCGGCGGCGGCGTTCTCGCATACGGGCACGCCACCGGCGCGAACGAGACGGCCGAGGCCGCGGACGACGTGCTGCTGCTCGTGTCCGAAGTGGTGGCCAATGCCTGCATGCACGCGGGCGGGCCTGAGTCACTGCTCCTGCGCTACACCGCGGAGCGGCTGCGCATCGAGGTCACGGACCCCAGTCCGGTCGTCCCCGTCCACCGGCTCCCGGCCGATCCGGCCCGGCCCGGCGGCCACGGGCTGCTCATTGTGACGCGGCTGGCCAGCGCGTGGGGGGCGGATCCGCTCGACGGCGGCAAGTGCGTTTGGGTGGAGGTCGCCACTCCACCGGCCCTACGGGAGAACGGCGCGGCCCCCTCCCGGACGCCGGGCAGGTCTCCCCGCCCGGCGTGAGCCCGCCGCGGCCGGTCGAACGAAGTGCGGTCGAAGGGGTGCGGTCCAAGGGGTGCGGTCCAAGGAGTGCGGTCCAAGGAGTGCGGTCGGCCGGGTCAGCCCGATTCCGCCGGGCCCGCGCCCGCGGCCACGTTCTCGGGGTCGTCCTCCAGCATCCCCGTCCGCAGTCTGGCCATGATGCGGCTCAGCAGTCGTGAGACGTGCATCTGAGAGAGGCCGAGCCGGTCGCCGATCTCGGACTGGTTCAGCTCCTGACCGAAACGCAGCGAGAGGATCAGCCGGTCGCGGTCACTGAGCGTGGCGAGCAGCGGCTTCAGCGTCTCCAGGCATTCGATGCGGTCGTACGCCGCCTCCTCCTCGCCCAGCGGCAGCCCCCGGGGACCGGCCTCCGACTCGGTCCCCGCCGGAGCGTCCAGGGACCCCGCCACGTAGCCGTTGGCCGCCCGGCGGCCCTCGTCCAGTTCCTCCGTGGTGATGCCGAGCCGCTCTGCCAGCTCCAGGTCGGTGGGGTGCCGCCCCAGCCGCTGTTCGAGCACGTCGTGCGTCTTGGCGATGTCGAGGCGGAGTTCCTGGAGGCGCCGCGGGACCTTCACGGACCAGCTGGTGTCACGGAAGAACCGCTTCATCTCGCCGGTGATGGTGGGAATGGCGAACGTGGTGAACTCGACCCCGCGCTCGACGTCGTACCGGTTGATGGCCTTGATCAGGCCCACCGTGCCGACCTGGACGATGTCCTCCAGCGGCTCGGACCGGTTGCGGAAGCGGCGTGCCGCGTACTTCACCAGGCTGAGGTTGAGCTCGACGAGGGTATTGCGCACGTACGAGTACTCCGGCGTCCCTTCGCTCAGCTCCTTCAGCCGTCGAAAGAGCGCGACCGACAGGGTCCGCGCCTCGCCGGTGCTGACGGAGAGCGGGTCCGCGGGAACATCGGGCGTCTCGCTGCGGGGGTCGGTGGGGAGCAGATCCGTGGTCTCGCTGGAAACGGGTGCCATGAGGTTCCTCCGACGGATTGGTGGGCACCGGCCGCCCTGAGCGGGCGGCGGGAACCGTCGTGGTCTTCAGGAGGACATATACCCGCACGGGGGAAGGCTGACCCTCTTTTTACGGAACATCCGCTTCCGATGCCTCCGCTTCCGGTGCCTCCGCGTCCGGGACGTGGATGTGCAGGACGCAGATGTCGTCACGCTGGGCCGTACACAGCGTGACGAGCGTGCGCGCGAGGGTTTCACCGCGGCCCTCACGGAGGAGCCGCACCGCCGTCTCCGCGAGGCGGCCGAGGCCGCTCTCGATGTCCTCGCCCGGTTCCTCCACGAGCCCGTCGGTGTAGAGGAGCAGGTGGTCGCCGGGCAGCAGGTCGATGGAGGCCTGCTCGTAGGAGGCTTCGAAGGTCGCGCCGAGCAGGGCGCCCCGGGGCTGTTCCAGGAACTCCGCCCGGTCGCCGCGGATCAGCAGGGGCGGCAGGTGGCCCGCCCGCACCCAGATCAGCCGCCCGTCCCAGGGCCGGTAGCGGGCCATGACCATGGTGGCGGTGGCACTGCCCGACGGGTCCGAACCGGTGTGCAGCAGCAGGGTGTTGAGCCGGCGCAGGACGTCGGGCAGGGGAGATCCGGTGACGGTCATGCCCTTGGTCGTGAACCGGAGCTGGGCCATGGTCCCGACGGCGGCCAGCCCGTGGCCGGCCACGTCCCCGACGACGAACAGGGCGCTCTCGTCGGGGAGTTCGATGGCGCTGTACCAGTCCCCGCCCACGTTGATCCCGCTGTCGGCGGGGACGTAGGCCACGTCGACGCACAGACCGGCCAGTTCCAGCGACTGCTCGGGGATCGGCAGCAGGGTGTCCTGGAGGCGCGCGGCGAGCGCGCGTTCGGCATGGAGCATGCCCCGCTGGAGCAGGACGGCCCGCTCGCTGTCGTGCAGCGCGACCTCGATGGTGTGCTGCGTGGTCAGGTCCTGGAAGAAGCCGTGCACCTCGACGGGTGTGCCGTCGGCGTCCGTCTGGGCCTCGGCGACGATCCGCAGGTGGCGCACTCCGCGCCGGGTGGTGATCCGGAACGGCTGGTCGACGGCCTGCCCCTCGCTCAGCAGCCGCTCGACGGCCGCGCCCAGCTGCGGGAGGTCCTCGGCGACGACGTGGCCCGGGAGTTCCTCCAGCGGCATCGGCCCCCGGGCCGGATCGCGGTCGAAGATCGCATAGACCTGTTCCGACCAGGTGACGGTGTCGGTGACCAGGTTCCAGCCCGCCCAGCCCAAGTTTCCGAGGCGCTGCATGTCGGCCAGCCGGCGGGTCTCGCGCTGGCTGGTGTCGTGGCAGATCCACGACACGACCAGGTGGTCCGCGAGCCGCGACGCCCGGACCGAGTAGACCGACTGCCGGGGGACGCCCGCGACCACTTCCTCGTAGGTGAAGGGTTCCCCCTCGTACCTGGTTCCGGTGGTGAGCGTCCTGAGGTACCCCTCCCAGAGGGCGGTGCCCGCCACGGTGGGGTACGTCTCCAGGATGCGGCGGCCCACGAGCTCCTTGCCGCGCCGGCCGGCCACGTCCACGGACTCGGGCGCCGCCGCGTCGATGCGGTAGTCCTCCACCTCACCCGTCGCCGAGCGCAGGGGGGTGAGCAGGGTCGCGGAGCCGGCCAGCGTGTCCATGATGAGCTGGACGGCCTCCGCGTAGTCCCCTACGGCCGCTGCCGCGCCCTGCGGGTCACGAGGTCCCGGCGCCCCCAGGGGCCCGGCGCACAGCCGGGTCGCCTGGCGCAGCAACGCACGGGTGTCGGCGGCGAAGGGGCCCGGCCGGGTGCGCAGGAAGCCGATGGCCGCCCGGGGAGGTCCCTCGCCGGGCACGGGGACCCAGGCGCGCGACGGCCACCGCTCCGGCGGGTCTCCGATCAGCAGGTAACGCCGGGCGTCCTGTTCGACGTCCTCCAGCCAGAGGGCGCGGCGGGCGGCGATCGCTTCGAGGGCGGCGACCCCGCTCAGCGGGGGTATGTGGCGCCACTGCTCGGCCAGCTCCTCGTCGATTCCGGCGCTTCCGGTCAGGTCCAGGCTCCCGGCGGCGGCCACGGTGTAGATCATCACCGCGTCCACGTCGGTGGCCGCGCCGAGCACTCTCACCAGCAGCCCAGCGATGTCGTCGCCGCCGCGAGCGGCGGCCAGGCCGTCGGCGACCCGCGCCAGCAGGCCGTTCAGCTCGCCGGCCCGGTCGTGGTGACCGGTGAGGTAGCGGCGACGGCTGAAGGCCGAGGCAACCGGCTCGGCCTCCGGGCCCGTGGCCGCGGAAACGGCCGTGGCCGTGGAACGTGCGGTGGAAGGGGCCGTGGGCAGTGAGATCCGGGCGGTCCCCTGCGGCCGGCGCCGCTCGTGGACCTGCCCGAGCGTGATCCAGCACTCCTCCAGGACGGTACGGCGGCTCCGGCCGGCCCGTTCGAGGAGCAACGCGTACGCCGCGTCGGCGGCAACCCCCGTCTGGGCCATGAGTACGCCCTTGGCCCGCTCGACGACGGCCGTGGTCGCGGCGACGCCCTCCAGGTCGACGACTTCCGACCGGAGTCTGGCCACGACCCTGGCGAGCGCCACCACCTCGGGTGCGGCGCCCTCACCCACGGGTGTGGCATCGCCCTTCACCCCTTGAGCATCCCACGCGCGCCTCCCACCCGCCCGGGTGCGACCCCGGCGTCACTCATCGCGCGGGCCCACCCACCGCGTGCCCTTCCGGCTCGGCTTCCTGCCCGGCTTCCCGGGTCGCTGCGGACGGTCCAGCCGGCTGGCCTCGTCGGTGTCGGCCGCGGGCGTGGTCCCCTCGTCGCGGCGGCCGGCGCGCTCCGTGTCGTCACGACGGTCGGAGTGCGCCTTGCGACGACGCTCCCGCTCGCCCCCGCCCTCCAGCGGCACTCCTCCGGCTCCACCCTGCTCGTCCATGGCGGTCCTCCTCGGTCGACGGGCGGCTGCCCCGCGCCGAGCCGCGCAAACCGGGCGTTGCCCGCGGCCGCCTGGGTAGGCGCCCGTTGCGGGGTGCGGCCTCGGCCTCATGGCTGCGACGGGGGTCGCACTCCGTCGTCGAGGCGTTCGAAGCAGCGACGGCGCGGGACGCGCATGCCGTGACCCGCCGCGCCCTGCGGGGCGGCGGGTCACCGGAGGCTCAAACCGACGGAACCAGGCTGGTCCGTCTCTCCCACCCCCTGGAGCGGCACGGACTTCCCGGGGGCCGGTCTCAGGTCACGGGCTCAGGTCACGGGCTCAGGTCACGGGCTCAGGTCACGGGCTCAGGTGCCGGCACCGGTCCCGGGAGGGGGCCCGGGCGAGGATGCGGGTCGGGCCGCGGTACCGGCGGCGGGTCGGGCTGGGGCTGCGGAGGCGCCGGAGGTACGGGATCCGGCCCGGGGGCCGGTACGGGACCCGGCAGCGGCCCGGGCTGCGGCCCGGGGCCGGGGCCCGGGGCAGGGGTCGGGTTGGGCGGCACCGGGTCGTTGGGCGGCGTCCCCATGGACGCCGCCCCTCCCGGGGCCGACCCGGGGCGGGTGGGCGTGCGGCTCTTCGGATTGCTCACGGTGCGTCCGATCGTTCGTCCGGAGGCCGGCGGCCCGACCCTCGGGTCCGTCCGGCCGGGCACCGTCCGGGTGCCCGCGGCGCGCGGGTCGCCGCCTCACGGCGGCAGGCGCGACGTAGCGCGCCTACCCGCGTCGCCGGGCCGTAGACACATCGCGGCGGACGTTGGGCGCCGGACGCCGGGCGGGAGCCTCCGAGCGGGCGGCGACCCGGGCCGCTGACCTGAACCGCGGCCCCGAGCCGGCGCCGCTCCGGGCCGCGGCGGTACCAGGAACCGGGGCCGGAGCCACCGCGGCCCTCCTCCCCTGCCGCCGAGCGGCCCTGTGCGGCTGCGCGTACGGGTGACACGGCCAGCGGGGTGCGCACGCCCGTCGCCGGGGGTGGCGAAACATCTCTGGCGGCCGGTCACGCGCCGGCCCCGCACCGCCGATCCGACCGGGCATCCCCCTGCCGCGGCACGGGTCCGTCGCAGGGAGTCCCCGTGCACGTCCTCCTCGTCGCGAGCGCCTTCAACAGTCTCACCCAGCGGGTCCACGCCGAACTGCGCGACCACGGCCACAGCGTCGCCGTGGAGCTGGCGCTCCCCGCGGCCGACCTGGCGGCGTCCGTCGGCCGCCACCGCCCCGACCTGATCGTCGCGCCGATGCTGACCTCGGCCGTGCCGGAAGAGGTCTGGTCCGCCCACACCTGCCTGATCGTGCATCCCGGTCCGGTCGGGGACCGGGGGCCCTCCTCGCTCGACCGGGCCCTGCTGGACGGGGTACCGCGGTGGGGCGTCACCGTCCTGCAGGCCAATGCGGAGATGGACGCCGGCGACGTGTGGGCCACGGTGGAGTGTCCCGGTCCGGACCCGGACGAGTCCAAGAGCGCCTGGTACCGGGGCGAGGTCGCCGACGCCGCCCTGGAGGCCGTCCTGCTCGCCGTGGACCGCTTCGCCTCCGGGACGTACGTCCCCGAACCGCAGACCGGAGGCCTGGCCCGCCCGCTGCTGCGCCAGGAGCACCGCCGGATCGACTGGCCGCGGGACGGTACCGAGCGGGTGCTGCGCACCCTGCGCGCCGCGGACTCCCGGCCCGGCGTACGGGACGAGTTGCTCGGCGGCGTCTGGTACCTGCACGGCGGCCACCCGGAGGACCGGCTGCGCGGCCGCCCCGGCGAACTGCTGGCGACCCGGGCGGGGGCGGTCTGCCGGGCCACCGCCGACGGAGCCGTGTGGATCCCGGAGCTGCGGGCCCACCGCGCCCCGGGACAGCCGTCCGCCCCCAAGCTCCCCGCCACCCTGGCGCTCGGGGACCTGCTGCCCGGGCTGCCCGAGCTGCCCGCCCCGGCGGAAGCAGGCCCGGGCCCGGGGCCCCGTACCTGGTCCGACATCGGTTACCACGAGGAGGGCGGGGCCGGGTTCCTGTCGTTCTCCTTCCCGGGCGGTGCGATGAGCACCGCCCACTGCCGGCGCCTGCTCGACGCCTACCGCACGGCCTGCGCCCGGCCGACCTCGGTGCTCGTGCTCGGCGGCGGACGGGACTTCTTCTCCAACGGGATCCACCTGGGCGTCATCGAGGCCGCCGCCGATCCCGCCGAGGAGTCCTGGGCCAACATCAACGCCATGGACGACCTGGTGGAGGCCGTCCTGACCACCACCGACCGGCTCGTGATCTCCGCGCTGGGCGGCAACGCGGCCGCCGGCGGAGCGGTGCTCGCCCTCGCCGCCGACGAGGTGTGGTGCCGTTCCGGTGTGGTCCTGGGCCCGCACTACCGGCTGATGGGCCTGTACGGATCGGAGTTCTGGACGTACACCCTGCCGCGCCGGACCGGCCGGGCCGCCGCGGAGCGCCTCGCCGCGGCAGCCCTGCCGCTCAGCACCGCGGCGGCCCGGCGGCTGGGCCTGGTCGACCGGACGCTCGACTGCCCGCCCGGGGAGTTCCCGGCCCGGGCCGCGGCGCTCGCCGCGCGGCTCTCCGGACACGCCGCCACCACCTCGAGGATCGCCACCAAGAAGGCGCGCCGCGAGCTGGACGAGGCCCGGCGCCCGCTGGCCTCCTACCGGGCGGCCGAGCTGGAGCGGATGCGGCAGACCTTCTTCGACCCGCAGGCCCCGTACCACGCGCTGCGCCGGGCCTTCGTGGGCAAGGTGCGCCCGGACGCGACGCCGCCGCACCTCGCGCGCGCCGTACCGGCCCTGCACGGCACGCCGCGGCCCGCGCGACCGGTCGCCGTCACCGGACCGGGTGTATTCGACGAGGCACCCGACCCCGGTCGGTGCTAGCAAGAAAGGTGGGGCCGTCGCGCCCCTCGCGGTGACCGGCCTCCCCTGCGGGCCCCGCCGCCGCTCCTCCCACTCCCCCTCCCCAAGGAGGTCTCCGCATGGACGCAGCAACGCCGGCCCCGGTGACGGACGACCCGGCAGCGGACGACCCGTTGATCCACATCCTCTGGATCAACGCGGGCCTGAGCTGTGACGGTGACTCCGTGTCCCTGACCGCCGCGATGCAGCCGAGCATCGAGGAGATCGTGACCGGGACGCTGCCCGGGCTGCCCCGGATCGCCGTGCACTGGCCGCTGATCGACTTCGAGTGCGGCCCCGTCGGGGGCGCGGACACGTTCATCGAGTGGTTCTTCAAGGGCGAGCGGGGCGAGATCGATCCGTTCGTGCTGGTGGTCGAGGGCTCCATCCCCAACGAGAAGATCAAGGCCGAGGGCTACTGGTCCGGGTTCGGCGACGATCCGGCGACCGGCCAGCCCATCACCACCAGCGAGTGGATCGACCGGCTGGCGCCCAAGGCGCTGGCCGTGGTGGCCATCGGAACCTGCGCCACGTACGGCGGCATCCACGCGATGGAGGGCAATCCGACGGGTGCGATGGGACTGCCCGACTACCTGGGCTGGGACTGGAAGTCCCACGCCGGGATCCCGATCGTGTGCGTGCCGGGCTGCCCGATCCAGCCGGACAACTTCTCGGAGACCCTCACCTACCTGCTCTACCAGGCGGCGGGATCGGCCCCGATGATCCCGCTGGACGACAAGCTGCGGCCCACGTGGCTGTTCGGCAGCACGGTGCACGAGGGGTGCGACCGGGCCGGCTACTACGAGCAGGGCGAGTTCGCGGAGACCTACGACTCCCCCAAATGCCTCGTGAAGATCGGCTGTTGGGGTCCGGTGGTCAAGTGCAACGTGCCCAAGCGCGGCTGGATGAACGGCATCGGCGGCTGCCCGAACGTGGGCGGCATCTGCATCGCCTGCACGATGCCGGGCTTCCCGGACAAGTTCATGCCGTTCATGGACGAACCGCCGGGCGCCAAGGTCTCCACCAAGGCCAGCGGCGCGTACGGCGCCGTGATCCGCAGGCTCCGGGCGATCACCCTGCACACCGTCGACCAGGAGCCCAAGTGGCGCCACACCGGCGAGAAGCTGACGACGGGCTACCGCCCGCCCTGGTGAACCCCGCCCCGATGAACCCTCTCCCTGGTGAACTCCCGCCCGGAGAAAGCCGGTTCACTCCGCACACACCTCCTCCACCCGCGCTGATGAAGGGTCACGGCAGACACGATGGAACCGAAGACGAAGGCGGCCGGCGACGGCAGCGGCCTGGTCGAGATGGCCTGGGATCCGATCACCCGGATCGTGGGCAGCCTCGGCATCCACACGAAGATCGACTTCAAGCAGAAGCGGGTCGCCGAGTGCTACAGCACCTCGTCGGTCTTCCGTGGCTACAGCGTCTTCATGCGCGGCAAGGACCCCCGTGACGCGCACTTCATCACCAGCCGCATCTGCGGGATCTGCGGCGACAACCACGCCACGTGTTCCGTCTACGCGCAGAACATGGCCTACGGGGTGAAGCCCCCGCACCTCGCCGAATGGATCATCAACCTCGGCGAGTCCGCGGAGTACATGTTCGACCACAACATCTTCCAGGAGAACCTGGTCGGGGTCGACTACTGCGAGAAGATGGTCCGCGAGACCAATCCCGGGGTCCTGGAGCTGGCCGAGCGGACCCCGGCCCCGCACGCGGGCGAGCACGGCTACCGCACCATCGCCGACATCATGCGCTCGCTCAACCCCATCGAGGGCGAGTTCTACCGCGAGGCCCTCCAAGTCAGCCGCTACACGCGGGAGATGTTCTGTCTGATGGAGGGGCGCCACGTGCACCCCTCCACCCTCTACCCGGGCGGCGTGGGCACCATCGCCTCGGTCCAGCTCTTCACCGACTACATGAGCCGCCTGATGCGGTACGTGGAGTTCATGAAGAAGGTGGTGCCGCTGCACGACGACCTGTTCGACTTCTTCTACGAGGCCCTGCCCGGGTACGAGGAGGTCGGCCGCCGGCGCGTCCTGCTCGGCTGCTGGGGCGCCCTCAACGACCCCGAGTACTGCGACTTCACGTACGCCAACATGACCGACTGGGGACGGAAGATGTTCGTCACCCCGGGCGTGGTGGTGGACGGCAAACTGGTCACCAACGACCTCACCGAGATCAACCTCGGCATCCGCATCCTGCTGGGCAGCTCGTACTACGACGACTGGCAGGGGCAGGAGCAGTTCGTCACGCACGACCCGCTCGGCAACCCGGTGGATCCGCGCCACCCGTGGAACCAGCACACCATCCCGGCCCCGCAGAAGCGGAACTTCGACGACAAGTACAGCTGGGTGATGTCGCCGCGCTGGTTCGACGGCAAGGACCACCTGGCGCTCGACACCGGCGGCGGCCCCCTCGCCCGGCTGTGGTCCACGGCGCTGTCCGGGCTGGTGGACGTGGGCTACGTCAAGGCCACCGGGCACAGCGTGGTCATCAACCTGCCGAAGACGATGACCAAGCCCGAGACGACCTTCGAGTGGCGGATCCCCAAGTGGAGCAACGCCCTGGAGCGCAACCGGGCCCGTACCTACTTCCAGGCGTACGCGGCCGCCATCGCGCTGCACTGCGCCGAGAAGGGGCTGGCGGAGGTACGCGCCGGACGCACCCAGACCTGGGAGAAGTTCGAGGTGCCGGACCAGGCGGTCGGCGTCGGCTTCACCGAGGCCGTACGGGGCGTCCTGTCGCACCACATGGTCATCCGCGACGGGAAGATCGCCAACTACCACCCGTACCCGCCGACCCCGTGGAACGCCAGCACCCGCGACACCTTCGGCACCCCGGGACCGTACGAGGACGCCGTGCAGAACACGCCCATCTTCGAGGAGAACACCCCGGAGAACTTCAAGGGCATCGACATCATGCGGGCGGTCCGCAGCTTCGACCCCTGTCTGCCGTGCGGGGTGCACATGTACGTGGGCGGCGGCAAGACCGTCAAGACCATGCACGTGCCCACCGGCCTGAGCGGACTGGGCGGATGAGCGCCGCACGCACGGGCGTCGCGATCGACGCACGGGAGGCGGGACGCCGGGTGGACGCGGTCCTCGACCGGCTCGCCGCCACGGGAGACCGGGCGGCCTGCGCCGCCGCCGAGGAACTGGTCCGCGGACTCATGGAGTTCTACGGGGCGGGGCTCGCCCGGATCACGGAGCGGCTCGGCGACCACGGCCTGGCCCCACTGCTGGACGACGAGCTCGTGGCGAGCCTGCTGGCGCTGCACGACCTGAACCCCGAGGACGTGGACGTCCGGATCGGGCGGGCGCTGCGGTCCGCGCCGGAGCCCGCGGAACTGCTCGGCTTCGACCCGGCCTCCGGCGTCCTGCGGCTGAGCGTGCCCGCCGGCGGCGGCTGCGGCTGCGGATCGGACGCCGGCTCCACCGGGGCCCCGCAGGGCGTGGCGGACGCCCTGGCGGCCTTCGCGCCCGAAGTGACCTCCGTAGAGGTGGAGAAGGCGGCCCCCGCCCCGGCCCTCCTCCAGATCAGCGCCCGCCCGCAGACCCCGGCACGGGTACGGTGAGCGCGCCCGCCCCGGCCGCGCGCGGCCTGCGCAGGTTCGCCGGCGCCCGACCGCCGCGCCCCGAGACCTGCGAACTGTGCGGGGTGGCGGTCGCCGAGGACCGGCACCGCCACCTGGTGGAGACGGAGCGGCGGGCCCTGGTCTGCGCCTGCACCGCCTGCGCCCTGCTCTTCGACCGGCCCGGGGCGGCCACCGGCCGGTTCCGCGCCGTGCCGGACCGCTACCTCACCGACCCGGAGCGTCCGCTGGGCGACGGCGCCTGGGAGGCCCTCCAGATCCCCGTCGGGGTGGCCTTCCTCTTCCGCAACGCCGCCCTGGACCGCCTGGTCGCGCTCTACCCGAGCCCCGCCGGAGCCACCGAGAGCGAGCTCGACCCGGAGACCTGGCAGCGCGTGCTCGGCGCCGGACGCCTGGCGGGCCTGCTGGAGCCCGACGTGGAGGCGCTGCTGCTGCACCGCGCGGCCGGGGAGACCACCTGCCACCTGGTCCCCATCGACATCTGCTACGAACTGGTGGGCCGGATGCGGATGCTCTGGCAGGGCTTCGACGGGGGCGCCGAAGCCCGGGAGGCGCTGCGCGTGTTCTTCGAGCGGGTGGAGCGGCGGGCCCGCGCACTCGCCCCCGACCCCACGGAAGCGGGGCGGCCGTGACCGACTTCGCCTTCGCCTGCACCGGGGTGCGCGCGGATCCGTACGCCGCCGGACCCACGCTGGTGTTCCGGCTGCGGCTGACCGCCTCCCCCGGGGTGCGCGTGCACGCCGTCGCCCTGCGCTGCCAGCTCCGCGTGGAGCCCGCCAAGCGGCGCTACGGCCCCGTCGAGGCGGACGGGCTGGCCGACCTGTTCGGCGACCCCTCCCGCTGGGGGTCCACCCTCCAGCCGGTGCAGTTCGCGCAGGTCTCGGTGATGGTCCCGAGCTTCACCGGGGAGACCGAGGTGGACCTCGTGGTGCCGTGCAGCTACGACATGGACATCGCGGCGACCCGGTACTTCGCGGCGCTCCAGGACGGTGAGGTCCCGATGCTGATGCTGTTCTCGGGCACCGCCTTCACCGGGGCGGGCGGCTTCCACGTCGAACCGGTGCCCTGGGACCGCGAGGCCGCGTACCGGATGCCCGTGGCCGTCTGGCGGGAGATGGTCGAGCAGCACTTCCCCGGCTGCGGCTGGCTGCGGCTGCCCGCCGACACCATGGCCGATCTGCTCGCCTTCCGTTCGCGGCACGCGCTTCCCTCCTGGGAGGCCACCGTGCGCGCCCTCCTGGACGGAGCGGCCGATCCGTTGCCCGCCCCGGTCCGGCTGGGGATGCCCGCGCCGCTCGTCGTCGAGAGGACCGCGCCGTGACCACGACCGCCCCCGGCCCGGCGGGCGCCGCCCGCTCGGTCGACGCCGCCGGCCCTGTCGACGCGCCGGACCGCCGCTTCGCGACGGCCCGGCAGGTGGCCGACGCCGTCCTCTTCGAGGGGTACGTCCTCTACCCGTACCGGGCTTCCGCGGCGAAGAACCGGATGCGCTGGCAGTTCGGCGTGCTCGTGCCGCCCGCCTGGGCCCCCGCCCACGGGGAGCACTCCTTCCAGCGGACGGAGATCCTGCTGGAGCCCCGGGGCGCGGCGACGCTCTTCCTGGAGCTGCGCTTCCTGCACGCCCAGCGGCGCACGGTCCAACGGGCCCGCGCCGACGGCTCGTTCGAGGAGGTGGCCGAGCTCCAGCTGCCCGACCGGGTGCTGGTCCCCTGGGACGAGGGGACCGAGGAACGGGTCGAGGTTTCCGTGCCTGTGGCCGAACTGGCTCAATCCGAGGCCGTGTTCCCCTTCTTCCGGCCCGCCCGCGAGGAGGTCGAGCCGGTCCTCGACGCGGAAGGCCGCACGGTCGGCCGCCTGGTGCGGCGTACGGAGCGGATCGACGGGGTCCTGCGGCTGAGCGCGGCCGAACTCGAAGGCCCCTACCGGGTGTCGAAGCTCACCGCCGTGGTGGAGAACACCGGCCCGTGGGCCCCGGAGGATCCGTCCGCG
This sequence comes from Streptomyces sp. NBC_01298, assembly GCF_035978755.1. Lineage (NCBI taxonomy): Bacteria > Bacillati > Actinomycetota > Actinomycetes > Kitasatosporales > Streptomycetaceae > Streptomyces > Streptomyces sp. NBC_01298. Next base: position 8,410,342 of record NZ_CP108414.1, on the reverse strand, counting down.
ACCCGGGAGGAGGCGCTGCCCCGCTCACTGGTCGCCGCCCATCTCCTGCTGGCGCTGAGCTCAGGATCCTTCCTGGCCATGACCGACCCGCCCGAGTGGGCCAAGGGGGCGGTCGCGGCCTGCGAGAACCGGCACACCTGGCCGGTACTGGCGGGCGAGCCGGGCCGCGCGGACGTGGTCCTGTCCTCCCCCATCATCTTGGAGGACCATCCGGCCATCGCCCCCGAGAGCGCCGGCGCCATGTACGACGCCACCGAGATCGACGAGATCCTGGCCCTGCGCACCGCGGCCCTCACCGACCAGGAGAAGCGGGAGGCCCGCGGGACCGATCCCCGCGCGGCCGCCGTGATCGAGCTGGCCGATTCGATGCCGCCCGAGGTACTGGAGCGGCTGCACGGGGCCGTACGGGGCCTGCGCGAGATCACCGGCGAGCCCCCGGGCGGGGGCGGGTCCGGGGGCGGGGCCGCCGCGCCGGACCCGGACACGCTGTTCCGGCCCGACACCCCCTGGTGGGACCCGGCCGGGGCGGACTCCGCCGCGCCCGTACCCGAGCACGTGACCGTCGCCGGTGTCCGGGTGGGCGCCGGGAGCCGTGTCGTACTGCGCCCGGGACTGCGCCGGACCGACGCCCAGGACCTGTTCCTCCAGGGCCACACCGCCCTGGTGGAGGCCGTGCTGCACGATGTCGACGGCGGAGTGCACCTCGCCGTCACCGTGGAGGGCGACCCGGGCGCCGACATCCGCCGGGAGCAGGGCCGGTTCCTGTACTTCCAGCCGGACGAGGTCACCGTCGCCGCCGCCGTCGCGCCCGGGGAGCCGGCGTGAACGGCCGCACCCTGGTCGCGGGCATCGGCAACGTCTTCCTCGGTGACGACGGCTTCGGCGTGGAGACCCTGCGGGCCCTGTCCGCGCACCCGCTGCCGCCGGGCGTGGAGGCGGTGGACTTCGGGGTCCGCGGGGTCCACCTCGCCTACCAGGTGCTGGAGGGCTACGACACGCTCGTCCTCGTCGACGCCACCGCGCGCGGCGGGGCCCCCGGCACCCTGTACCTGATCGAGGTCGGCGAGGACACGGCCGCTCCGCCGGACGGGGCCGCTCCCTCAGACGGGGCCGCTCCGCCGACCGGGGCCGCCCTAGACGGGCACGACATGTCACCCTCCACCGTCCTCGCCCTGCTGGACACCCTGTGCGCCGGGACCGGCGCCGAGGCGCCCCGGCGCGTGCTCGTCCTCGGCTGCGAACCCGCCTGCGTCGAGGAGGGCATCGGGCTGAGCGGGCCGGTGGCCGACGCGGTGCCGCGGGCCGTGCGGGCCCTCCTGGAGCTGCTCGCGCAGGAGGAGCCGTACGCATCCGGGACGGACGACCCGAACCGCCGAGAACTGAGGAGCACCCCATGAAGAAGGTAGTCGTCGGCGGGGCCGCCGCCCTGGCCCTCATCGCCGTCCTCAAGCAGGTCCTGCCCGACATCAGGCGCTACTTGCGCATCCGCCGCATGTGAACGCGTACGCCCCGCCCTCCGAATGGAGTACGGGGCGTACGGGCTCCCGGCGTGCCCGGCCGCGGGGCCCGGGTCCTGCCGGTGTAATGAGCCCCGGCAGGACGGAGACCGAATCCGATGCACGAGATGTCGATCGCCCTGGCCGTCGTCGGCCAGGTGGAGGAAGCGGCCCCGGAGGCCGGCAGCGTCGTGAGCCGAGTGGAGCTCCAGGTCGGCCAGTTGGCCGGGGTGGTCCCGGACGCACTCGGCTTCTGCTTCGAACTGGCCTGCGCCGGAACGGTCCTGGAAGGGGCCGAGCTCGTCGTCCGGTCCGTCGCGGCCCGTGCGCACTGCGGCGCCTGCACGGGTGACTGGGCCGTCGGGATGCCTCCCGAACTGTGCTGTCCCACGTGCGGAAGGGCCACGGAGGTGGAGCTCCTCTCCGGACGCGAGCTGCGCATCCTCACGGTGACCTGGGAGGACGCGCGGTCCGCCGAGGCCTCTGTCACTTCCCGCCGCGCCCCGATCTCCGAGGAGGCCTGACCCATGTGCCGAGTGGTCGACCTGCAACAGGCGGTGCTCGCCAAGAACGACGGGGCCGCGCAGGCGCTGCGCGCCGAACTGACCGCCCGCGGTACGACGGTGGTCAACATGCTGTCCAGTCCGGGCAGCGGCAAGACCGCGCTGCTGGAGCGGGAACTGCTGCTCGCCGGGGAACGCGGGGTGGCCGTCGCGGCCCTGACCGCCGACCTGGCCACCGAGAACGACGCGGTGCGGCTGGCCCGTTCGGGGGCGCCGGTCAAGCAGGTGCTCACCGACGGGCTCTGCCATCTGGAGGCTGTGATGCTGGGCCGCCACCTGGACGGCTGGCTGCCCGAGGACACCCGTCTGCTCTTCGTGGAGAACGTCGGCAATCTGGTCTGCCCGGCCTCCTACGACCTCGGGGAATCGCTGCGCGTGGTCCTCGCGTCGGTGACCGAGGGCGAGGACAAGCCGCTGAAGTACCCGACGGCCTTCGGGCTGGCCCAGCTCGTCGTCGTCACCAAGACCGACATCGCGCAGGCCGTCGACTTCGACGAGGCGGCCTTCCGCGCGAACGTCCAGCAGGTCAACCCGGGGGTGGAGGTGCTGCTCACCTCGGCCCGCACCGGCGAGGGCCTCGGTCTCCTGCTGGACCGGGCACAAGCGATCGGCGCGGGAGCCGCCGCCCACACCCCGGTGATGGCCGGCGCCGGCGCGGACGGGAGCCACGCGCACAGCCACGACGGCCACACACACGGCCCGGCGGACGGGCACGATCACGGGCACGGGCACAGCCAGGGGGAGGCGCACGGCCACAGCCATGACCAGGGCCCGCAGCCCGGACGGAGGCAGGCGACCGGCCCGGAGCACGGCCAGGGCCAGGGCCAGGGCCAGGGCCAGGGCCACGGCCACAGCCAGGGGCCCGACCAGGGGCAGGGGCCCGGCCACGGCCACACACCGAGGCCGGCCGGTCCCCCAGCGGCAGCAGCGCAAGCGCACGCCCGCTGATGGAGTCCCTACAGCGCCGCCGGGTCACCGTCCAGGGCGTGGTGCAGGGCGTCGGTTTCCGGCCGTACGTCTACGCCCGCGCCACCGGGCTCGGTCTGGCCGGACACGTCACCAACACCCCGGAGGGAGTGGTGACCGAGGTCGAGGGAGCGGCGGCCGCCGTCGCCGCCTTCTGCGAGCGCCTCGCGGCGGACGCGCCCCCGCTGGCCGTGGTGGACGCCGTGGACCACTGCGAGGTGCCGGTGGTCGGCGGCGCCGGATTCTCGATCATCGCCTCCCGGGGCGGCGGCCCGGCCCGGACCCTGGTCTCCCCGGACACGGCCACGTGCGCCGCGTGCCTCGCGGAACTGGCGGATCCGGCCGACCGCCGCCACCGGCACCCCTTCATCACGTGCACGCACTGCGGCCCCCGCTTCACGATCGTCACCGGACTGCCCTACGACCGCGTGCACACGACCATGGCCGGCTTCCCGATGTGCCCCGACTGCGCCCGCGAGTACGCCGATCCGGCCGACCGCCGCTTCCACGCCCAGCCGGTCGCCTGCCCGGCCTGCGGTCCCCGGCTGCGGCTGCTGGTCGCCGGCGCCGGCGCCGGCCGCGACCCGTACGATCCCGCCGGTACGGATCCGGTCGCCGGGGCACGCGAGATGCTGGCCCGGGGCGCGATCCTGGCGGTCAAGGGGCTCGGCGGCTACCACCTGGCCTGCGACGCCACCCGGCCCGAGGCCGTGGCGGAGCTGCGCCGGCGCAAGTCCCGCGGGGACAAGCCGTTCGCGGTGATGGCGCGCGACCTCGCGGAGGCGGAGCGGCTGGCGCACCTCGGCCCCGAGGAACGCGCCCTGCTCACCGGGAGCGTCCGGCCCATCGTGCTGCTCCGCAGGCGCGCCGGCGTCCCCGGACCGGCCGAGGAGGTCGCGCCGCGCAGCCCCGACCTCGGCGTCATGCTCCCGTACACCCCGGTCCATCACCTGCTGTTCGGGCTTCCCGGTGACCCTCCGGGGCCCGCGCTGCTCGTCATGACCAGCGGGAACCTCGCGGGCGAGCCCATCGTCACCGGGGAGGACGAGGCCCTGGAGCGGCTGGCCGGCCTCGCCGACGGCTGGCTCACGCACGACAGGCCCATCCACGTTCCGTGCGACGACTCCGTGGTCCGGGTCTGCGACGGCGCCGAGCTGCTGGTGCGGCGTGCGCGCGGCTACGCCCCGCTGCCGCTGCCGCTGCCCTTTCCCGTCCCCGCCACGCTGGCGACGGGGGGCGACCTGAAGAACGCCCTCTGCCTCGGTGAGGGCCGCCGGGCCTGGCTGTCGGCGCACATCGGCGACATGGACGACCTGTCCACCCAGATCGCCTTCGAGCGGGCCGAACGGCAGCTGGAGTCCGTCACCGGGGTCTCTCCCGTACTGCTGGCCACCGACCGGCATCCCGGGTACCGGTCGGGCCGCTGGGCGGTCCGCAACGCGGGGGGCCGGCCCCTGGTGCGCGTCCAGCACCATCACGCGCACATCGCGTCCGCGCTGGCCGAACACGGCCTGGACGGCGGCGAGCGGGTGATCGGCGTCGCCTTCGACGGCACCGGCTACGGTGACGACGGCGCGGTGTGGGGCGGCGAGGTGCTCCTCGCCGACTACGCCGGGTACACCCGCTTCGCCCACCTCGCGTACGTGCCGCTGCCGGGCGGTGACGCCGCGGTGCGCCGGCCGTACCGCATGGCCCTGTCGCACCTGCGGGCGGCGGGCATCCCCTGGGATCCGGACCTGCCGTGCACGAGCAGCTGCCCGGAGGACGAACTCCGTTTGCTGTCGCGGCAGTTGGAGCGCGATCTGAACTGCGCCGCCACGTCCAGCATGGGGCGGCTCTTCGACAGCGTCTCCTCCCTGGCGGGCATCTGCCAGCTCTCCGGGTACGAGGCCCAGGCCGCGATGGAGCTCGAATCCGCCGCGCTGCGGGCAACGGGACACGCGGACCGACACCCCTACGCCTTCGCCCTGAACCATCCGGCGCCAGGCCGCGACGGCCCCGTCACCGCCGATCCGGCGCCGCTGCTGGCTTCGGTGGTGGCCGACCTGCGGGCGGGGGCGGATACCTCCGTGATCGCGGCGCGCTTCCACGCCGCCGTCACCGGACTCGTCGCGGAGCTGTGCGTCCTGGCACGCGAACGGCACGCCCTGGACGTGGTGGCGCTGACCGGCGGGGTCTTCGCCAACGGCCTGCTGTCCTCGTCCTGCGCCCGCGTGCTGAGCGGGCTCGGCTTCACCGTACTGCGGCACCGCCAGGTCCCGCCGAACGACGGCGGGCTGGCACTCGGTCAGCTCATGGTGGCGGCCGCCCGCGGCGCCACCGACCCCCCACAGCGAGGAGAGGTCCATGTGCTTGGCGGTACCCGGCAGAGTGCTTGACATCGCGGAGAAGGACGGCACCCGCATGGCCACGGTCGATTTCGGCGGCGTGCAGAAGGAGGTGTGCCTGGAGTACCTGCCCGACCTCCAGGTCGGCGAGTACGCCATCGTCCACGTGGGCTTCGCCCTCCAGCGTCTGGACGAGGAGTCGGCCCGGCAGACCCTCGCACTGTTCGCGGAACTCGGCATGCTCCAGGAGGAGTTCGGCGACCCGTGGGAGCTGGCCGCGGACGCCGCCGACGGTGGCGAGGGAGGGCCTCGGTGAAGTACATCGACGAGTTCCAGGACCCGGCCCTCGCGCGCCGGATCCTGGACGAGATCCACTCCACGGTGACCCGCCCCTGGGCACTGATGGAGGTGTGCGGCGGTCAGACGCACACCATCATCCGGCACGGAATCGATCAACTCCTGCCGGATCAAGTGGAGTTGATCCACGGACCGGGCTGTCCCGTCTGCGTCACCCCGCTGGAGGTCATCGACAAGGCCCTGGAGATCGCCTCCCGGCCGGGCGTGATCTTCTGCTCCTTCGGCGACATGCTCCGCGTCCCCGGAACCGGCCGCGACCTGTTCCGGGTCCGCAGCGAGGGCGGCGACGTACGGGTGGTCTACTCCCCGCTCGACGCCCTGAACATCGCCCGGCAGAACCCGGACCGGGAGGTGGTGTTCTTCGGGATCGGCTTCGAGACCACGGCCCCGCCGAACGCGATGACGGTGCACCAGGCGAAGCGGCTGGGCATCCCCAACTTCAGCCTGCTGGTCTCCCACGTACGGGTTCCCCCGGCCATCGAGGCCATCATGCGGTCCCCCAGCTGCCGGGTGCAGGGCTTCCTCGCCGCCGGGCACGTGTGCAGCGTGATGGGCATGGCGGAGTACCCGGAGCTCGCGGCGCGCCACCGGGTGCCGATCGTGGTGACGGGCTTCGAGCCGCTGGACATCCTCGAAGGCGTACGGCGCACCGTGCTCCAGCTCGAACGGGGCGAGCACACCGTGGAGAACGCCTACGAGCGCGCCGTCCGCCCGGAGGGCAACCCCGCCGCCCTCGCCATGCTGGAGGACGTCTTCGAGGTCACGGACCGGGCCTGGCGCGGGATCGGGGTCATCCCGGACAGCGGCTGGCGGCTGTCCGAGCGCTACCGGGAGTTCGACGCCGAGCACCGCTTCTCGGTCACCGGGATCACCACGCGGGAGCCCGCCGAGTGCCGCAGCGGCGAGGTGCTCCAGGGGCTCATCAAACCGCACGAGTGCGAGGCCTTCGGCACCCTGTGCACCCCGCGCAATCCGCTCGGCGCCACGATGGTCTCCAGCGAGGGCGCCTGCGCCGCGTACTACCTCTACCGCCGGCTCGACCTCCCGGCCGCGCCGGCCGCCCCGACGACGCCGCTGGAGGCGAGCCCCGTTGGCTGAGACCGCACCCCTGGACATCACGGGCTGGACCTGCCCGGCCCCGCTGCGCGACCACCCCCGGGTGGTGATGGGCCACGGCGGGGGCGGCGCGCTGTCCGCCGAACTGGTCGAGCACCTCTTCCTCCCGGAGTTCGGCGGCGCGGCCCTCGCCCAGCTCGGGGACTCCGCCGCGCTCACCCTCGGCGGTGTCCGGCTGGCCTTCTCCACGGACTCCTACGTCGTGCGCCCGCTGTTCTTCCCGGGCGGCTGCATCGGCGACCTCGCGGTCAACGGCACGGTCAACGACCTGGCCATGTCAGGGGCCGTACCGGCCTATCTCTCCTGCGGGTTCATCCTCGAGGAGGGCGTCGAGATGTCCGTCGTCTCCCGGGTCGCCCGCGCGATGGGCGAGGCCGCGCGGGCCGCCGGCGTGGAGGTGGTCACCGGGGACACCAAGGTCGTGGAGAGCGGGCACGGGGACGGCGTCTACATCAACACCGCGGGCATCGGCGTCATCCCCGCGGGGGTGGACCTGCGCCCGCAGCGGGTCGTGCCGGGCGACGTGGTCATCGTCAGCGGTGAGATCGGGCTGCACGGCATCGCCATCATGAGCGTGCGCGAGGGTCTGGAGTTCGGGGTGGACGTGGAGAGCGACTGCGCTCCGCTGGGCGGCCTCGTCCGGAGCATGCTCGCGGTCACCCCCGACCTGCACGTCCTGCGCGACCCCACCCGGGGCGGTCTGGCCGCCGCGCTCAACGAGATCGCCACGGCCTCCGGCACCGGCGTCCTGGTCCACGAGTCCCGTGTGCCGGTGCCCCCGGCCGTCGCGAACGCCTGCTCCATCCTCGGCCTGGACCCGTTCTACGTGGCCAACGAGGGCAAGCTCGTGGCCTTCGTACCGCGCGAGCACGCCGAGGCCGTGCTCGACGCGATGCGGGCGCATCCGCTGGGGCGGGGCGCGACCGTGATCGGCGAGGCCGTGGAGGCCCACCCGGGCATGGTCGTGGCCCGCACCGGACTGGGCGGCACCCGCGTGATGGACCTGCCGCTCGGGGAGCAGCTGCCGCGGATCTGCTGAGTCCGGCCCCGGATCCGCCGCGGCACCCCGCCGCGGCGGATGCCAGGACCGCGGCCGCGTACGGGGTTAGGCTCGGAGCAGGCCGCGAAAGGGAGGTTCGCATGTGCCGATGGCTCGCCTACTCGGGTTCGCCGATGCTGCTCGACGCCGTGCTCTACCGGCCCGAACACTCGCTGATCAACCAGAGCCTGCATGCCCGGATGGGCGTGGAGACGACGAACGGCGACGGCTTCGGCCTCGGCTGGTACAGCGGCAACGGGGACGGCACCCCGGCCGTCTTCCGGGACATCGCCCCGGCCTGGAACAACCGCAATCTGCGCGAGCTCGCCGCGCACGTCCGCTCCCCGCTGTTCTTCGCGCACATCCGCGCCTCGACGGGTTCGGCCGTACAGCAGACCAACTGCCACCCCTTCCGTCACGGCCGGTGGCTGTGGATGCACAACGGGGCCATCGCGGACTTCCCCCGGCTCCAGCGCGACCTCTGCCTGGCCGTCGATCCGGCGCTCTTCCCCGCCATCGAGGGGTCCACCGATTCCGAGGTCATGTTCTACCTGGCGGTGACCTTCGGGCTGGACCAGGACGTCCCGGGGGCCGTGGCCAGGATGACCGGGCTCGTGGAGCGGCTCGGCAAGGAGCACGGCGTCCCCGAACCGGTTCAGATGACCCTGGCCATCAGCGACGGGGAGCGGCTCTGGGCGTTCCGCTATTCGAGCGTCGGCGCCTCCCGGTCGCTCTTCTACAGCAGCCGCGCCGATACCGTCCGCCACCTCCACCCCGAGGTGCGCTTCCTCGAGGACATCTCCGACGCATCGCGCCTGGTGGTCTCCGAACCGCTGGGGGACCTGCCCGGCGTGTGGAACGAGCTTCCCGAGGCCAGCTACACGGTGATCCCGTCCGTCGGGGACCAGGACTACCTGCCCTTCCTCCCCGTGCCCGCCTGACGGCCGCGCCGGATCCGGCCGTCCCCCAGGCCTCCCGGATCCCTCGGACCCCCGCGTGAGCGGCGGTCCGAGGGGTAGACGCCTTTGACCAGCCGGCTCGGGGGCCGGGGCCCGATCGGCTCGATGGGCTCGACGGGCTCGATCGCCCTCCCGGGCCGGACGATCCGCCTCGATCCACGGAGGGGGCATTCGATGTCACTGACCGCATCCAGGGCGACCGTGGCGGACGCGGGACGCACGGGCGTCCCCGGGCGGGTCCCGGTCCTGACGATGGGAGTGGAGGAGGAGTTCCTCCTGGTCGACCGCGTCAGCCGGGCCCCGGTGGGGCGCGGCCCGCGCGTCATAGCAGCCGCCGGGCGCACGCTCGGGCCGCTGGTCCAGCCGGAGTTCTTCACCGCCCAGGTGGAGATCTGCACCAGCCCCACCACGGACGCCGCCGCGCTCAGATCGGAGCTGTCCGGGATCCGGGCCGAGGTGATCCGCGCCGCGGCCACCGAGCAGTGCCTGCTGCTGGCCGCGGGAACCCCCGTCGTACCGCCCGAGCGTCCGCTGACCGTCACGCGCGACGAGCGCTACCGCCGGATGGCGTCCCGCTTCCCCTGGATCCTCGGCGACTACGACCAGGCGGTCTGCGGCTGCCACGTCCACATCGGCGTCGACAGCCGGGCGGAGGCCCTCGACCTCGCCAACCGGATGCGGTCCTGGCTGCCCGTCGTCCAGGCCCTGGCGGGCAACTCCCCCTTCGACCGGGGCCGGGACTCCGGCTACGCGAGCTGGCGGGCGGTGGAGCACGCCCGCTGGCCGACCGTCGGGCCCGCCCCGGTCCTCGACGAAGCCGCGTACGAACGCCGCGCCGAGGAGCTCGTGCGCAGCGGCACGGTGCTGGACCGGCGGATGATCTACTGGTACGCCCGCCCGTCCGAGCACGTGCCGACGCTGGAGATCCGCGTGGCCGACGTGAACGCCCGGATCGGTACGGTCGTCCTCCTGGCCGTTCTCGTACGGGGCCTGGCCGCGACCCTGCGCGCCGAGGCCGCCGAGGGGGCTCCGGCCCCCGCGCCGCATTCGGCGAGGCTCCGCGAGGCGCATCTGCTCGCGGCCGTCCACGGCCTGCACGGCGACGGCCTGGACCCGGTCGACGGCGCTCCGGTGCCCGCGTGGACGCTGGTCGCCCGGCTACGGGACCGGGCCGCCCCCGGCCTCGCGGCGTCGGGCGACTCCGGGCTCGTCGACGCCCTGCTGGAGGAGGTCCGGACCGAAGGCACCGGGGCGGCCCGGCAACGCGCCGCGCACCGGCGCCACGGACGGCTCAGCCGGGTCGTGGACAGCCTCGTCGAGGCCGTGGCCGAGGGCTAGGGCCTGTCGTCCGACCCGGCTGATCGGGGCGCGCGGGACGCGCACGGGACGGGGAAGCCGCCGGGCGCGCACCCGGGCCCGTACGGACGCCCCGGGGCCGGGGCGGTCGGCCGCACGGGTCATGGCGGTTGTTCGGTCCTTGAACCAGCGCGCCGCGCCGTCCGTGCTCAGACGGCGGGCATAGCGTCCCTAAGCGGAACACCGCCCCGCACCGCACAACCGACCCGGACTGGAGGACCCCCGTGCCGACACCCGAAACCACCCCACCGACCCGACAGGCCCCCGCCGCCCGGACGCCCGGGCACCCGGTGCCCGCGCCGACGGGCAACTGGGCCGTCGGGATGCTCATGGCCACCACCCCCTGCTCGGCCCGCGACGCGCTGCGCATCCTCGCCACGGCCGCGGACCTGGCCGACGTCGCCGTCCAGGACCTCGCGGCCGCGATGACCGCCACCTCGTGCGGCACCGCCCTGCCCTCCCGCCTCGAACGCGCCCTGCGGCGCGCCGTCGAAGCCGCCCGGACCCGCGGACCGGCGGGCGCTCCCTCCCGCGCCGGGCTCGCGCCGAATCCCGCCCGGACCGAGGAGGTCCTGACCCGGCTGCGCGGCTGCCAGGCCCGCCTCGCCGCCTCCCCCCACGACCCTGGTGCCCTCCGGGCCATGGACGACACCGCGTACACCCTGTGCGTCCTGATGGGCAGGGCGACCGCCCTCGAAGCCATCGCGGCGGCGGAGGAACAGCTCGCCGCCGCGGGCTAGGACGACGGGGCGGTCCCGGTCAGCGCTTGGCGGTGTAGCGGACGCGTGCCCACAGGGGCAGCACGAACCAGCACAGCACGTACCAGGCGAACACCCCGCCGACGAGCCAGGTCGCGAGGGCGTTGTCGGTGGCGACCCTGAGGACGAGGAGCAGGGCCGAGGTGCAGGTGGCCAGGAGCAGCAGCAGCCCGGTGAAGGTCAGGCGCGCGGCCCACGCGACGGCCTCGGGCTTGATCCTGCGCCCCGAGACGAGGCGGTGGAAGGCCACGGGCCCGATCAGGGCGCCGGTCGCCAGCGATCCCAGGACCACCGTCACCACGTAGATCGTCTTCTCGGTCTGCGCGAGCCCCGCGAACACGGGGGCGAAGGCCACCGTGAGCAGGAACCCGAACAGGATCTGGACGCCCGTCTGGGCGACCCGGATCTCCTGGACGAGTTCCTGCCACTGCCGGTCGGCGCGTTCCTCCGGCGACTCGTCGCGCCCCTGCTGATCCGTCCCGCTCGCCATCGGCCGCCTCCCTTGGATGTCCCCGCGGGTCTCGTCTGCCCCCAAGCCCGGACATCATGTTCGACCCCGCCGCCACCGAACAGGCGCCGGGCGGAGCGACACGGCGTCGGGAAGGCCGCCCGGCTACCTCGTCGGGGGCGCCGGCGGCGGTTCGGGCATCGGCTCCGGGTCGGGGAGGGGCGCCGGGACCGGCCTCGGCGTGTGTGATGCGGTCGCGTTCGTCATGACTTCGACTCCTCGCGAACGGTGTGCGCTGCCGCACTGATGTGCACCCGGCGCCTGCCCGCTCACGCCCGGCCCAATCCCGGATACCGGACCGGACTGCGTTCCGCCGGGGCCCGGTCAGGCCGCCTCTCGGGAGCCGCGGCCGGAACCGGTGTCCGAGGCGCTGTCGGAGGCGGTGAGCGCATCGCGGAGCTCATCGCGGGTCATGCCGGAGCGCCCCGGGATCCCCGCCGCCGCGGCCTTCTCGTAGAGCTCCGCCTTGGTCATGCGCCCGGGATCCTTCGTCCCGGCCGGCCCGCGCACACGTTTCCCCTTGCCGCCCGCGCCCGCGCCCGCGGCCGCGGCCCGCTCGACGCTGGCGCGCAGTGCCTCGGCGAGGTCGATCACGTTGGTGGATTCGGCCGCGGGCTCCGCCTTCTCGACGCTCTCGCCCGCCCGCTTCGCCTTGATCAGGGCGGCGACCTTCTCCCGGAACGTGTCGTGGAACTCCTCGGGTTTCCATTCCATGCTGAGCGCCTCGACCAGTTGCTCGGCCATGCGCAGTTCCCCGGCTCCACGAGCACGTACGCGTCGCCGTCGTCGAAGCCCTTGACGATCTCTTCGAAGGGCACCTCCTCGCCGGTCCGCTCGTTCACCCGCTTGTTGCGGACCCGGTCGGAGGTACCGCGCTGCAGCTGGTGGAAGTGGATCGTATGGCTGTCGGTCGCCGTGTACAGGCCCACCGGCAGGCTGACCAGCCCGAAGCTCAGTACTCCCGCCCACACCGGTCGCGCCATGACCACCACCGCCGTTCCCCGGTCACCCGGTCATGTCCCGCTCGGTTCGCCGATCCGTCCGTGGGCCACGTGCCCGCCCAGCGCTCCGCTGACCGCGAGGGCCGCCAGACCGGCGAGGGACCACCCCCGGCCCTTGAGCGTGTGCCCGCGCATCCTCGCGGCGAGCGACACCGTGTAGCAGGCGATCACGGCCGCGTTGGCCACGGCGTGGGCCAGTCCGACCCTGGCTCGCGGCAGCGGCAGTTCGGCCCAGTCGACCCAGCCGGCGACGGCCGCCGGCCCGGCCCCCGCGAGGCCGACGGTCGTGAGCACCGCCGCCGCGGGCTGCCCTCCCGGCACCGAGTCCAGTACCGCGGCGGACAGCCAGCAGCCGACCGGGAGTTGGACCAGTACGGGATGCAGGGGATGCCCGAGCTGCCTGCCGCGCAGGACCTCCCGTACGCCGCCCAGCGGGAGGGTGCGGATCCCCTGCTGGAGCGAGCGGACGGCCCGGTCCGCGCCGGAGGTCCGCTCGATGGCGGCGAGGGTCTTCAGCCACGCCCCGGACACCGGGTCGAGGGCCCGCGCAGGATCCGACCGCACGGTATCGACCGGCATGTTCATCCCCATCACCGCCGTCCGTCGTCCTGGGGCGCGGCGCTCGTCGCCTCCGCCCGCGAGGCGCGGCCCGGCCGCTGCCCGAACAAGCGGTCCATCTGGCCGCGCACCGCTTCGAAATCGTCCCAGCAGTTCCGTGCCGTGTCCTCGGAGCGGCCCGGCCGCCTCTGCCCCTGATGCGTCCCTTTCACCGTTCTCTCCCTCGGCCCGCGGTCGTACGTAGGCCCCCTCGCTCACGTCCGGCGCCTACCCGGAGAGGCGGTACGCACACACGGGCCGGCCGGCCCCGCGGAGATCAGTGCGGCGGCACCAGCCGGACGCCGGTGTGGATGGTCTTGCCGCCCGGCCGGTGCCGGATCCGTACGTCGCTGCCGAGCCGGTGGACCAGGGCCCAGCCCCACCCGCCGCCGCCCTCCAGATCGGGCGCCCTCAGCAGCGGCTCCGCCTGGCTGTGGTCGGTGACGTCGATGGCGATCTCGTCGGGCTCCAGCTCGAGGTCCAGCACGCAGCCGTCCGCCGTGTGGCGGATCGCGTTGGTGACGAGCTCGCTGACGAGCAACAACGTCGTGTCCATGACCTCGGGAGCCACGGAGCGGCCGCCGCGCGAGGCGTCGTCGAAGAAGTGCCGGGTGCGGTCGCGGGCCGTGGCGGCCGCGGTCGCCCCGTCAAGATCGCTGTGGTGTCTCAGATGGAGAGTCATCCCCGCTCCCGCGGCCTCCGGTCTCCCTTCCCCGGATCCGACCGCCTGAATCGGCGGTGACAGCCGCCCGGGGACGGATGGTGTCCACATGGGTGCGCGTACCCACTCCACGCGCGTTCACCACGTTGGGCGGGCCGTGGGAGGCAGTCGCACGGCCGAAGGCGTTCCCCAGGACGCTCACCTCACCTCACCTCACCTCGCCTCGCCTCGCCGCGCCTCGCCGGGATCGGTTCCCGCCGCACGGTCACGGGGGCGGGAGCCCGATCCGACCTGATTCGATGGTCGGCCCGCACACCCGCCGAACGCGAGCGGGCATCCGTGACGGGCCCGGCCGGGGCCCTGCGGACCGCTCACCGGCGGCCGGCGGTACCCGGGTCCTCCGCTTCGGCGGCGGCCCGGTCGACGCGCTCCGGGTCGGAGGGCGGCGAACCGGAGCCGGTGCCCGTCCGCGACGGGACGCCGGGCGGGCGCCCGTGCTCGTCCACCATGGCGCCCTCGTCGGGCAGCAGCCCGGGGCGCCGGTCACCCTCGGGTCGGCCGCCCTGAACGCGCTGAGGGCGTACTTGCTCCTCGCGCCCTATCCCCGGCCGCTGGCGCTTCGCGGCGTGCCCGCCGGTGTCGCTCCGCGTGGGGCCGCTCCCCGCGGCGCCGCTCTCCACGGATTCGCTCTTCGCGGATCGGCTCTGCTCGGATGGGCTCTGTTCGGACGCGCTCTCTGCCGCGTCCCGTCGGTGTCCGCTCATGGCCGCCTCCTCCATCGTGTCCGTCTCACCTGGTCCCTGGTCGCCTACCCGGCCCGACCACGGCCAGACAGCGGCGGCGCGGGCGACGGGGGCGCGGAGTGCCTGAGCTCCGCGAGTTCGTCGAGCGGTGCGCGCTGTACGGCTTCGACCAGGCGCCGGCTGTGGGCCCAGACGGCCGCCCGCGCGCGCACCGGGGAGCAGCCGCTGCGCTGGGCGAGCACGGCGCCGAGGACCAGCCTGCGGCTGCCGTCGACGTCCTTGTACGCGGCCCACAGGACGTTGCCTCCGGCCGGGGTGCTGGTGCCCGTCTTCAGCCCGGCGACGCCGTGCCGGCCGAGCAGCCGGTTGGTGGTGCGCGCCTCGCCCCGGTCTCCCGGGAGACGGACCGAGGGGGTGGCGACGATGGTCCGGAACACCTCGTCCCGCATGACCGCGCGGGCCAGGACGAGCAGGTCGACGGCCGTGCTGGTGTTCCCGGTGTCCATGCCGCAGGAGCCGGTGAACCGCGTACGGGTCATGCCGAGTTCCGCGGCCGCCCCGTTCATCCGGCGCACGAAGTCCGCTTCGCAGCCGGCAGTCCAGCGGGCGAGGAGCCTGGCGATGTTGTTGCCCGAGGGGATCAGCAGGTACGCGAGCAGCTGCCGCAGGGGAAACTCCTGCCCTTCCTCGACGGGCACCACCGATTCGATCGTGGAACCGGACTCGTGGGCGGCGGCCTTGTCCACGCGGACCACGGGCCCCGGGTCCCCCGGGCCGAGCGGGTGCTCGCGCAGGACGACGTAGGCGGTCATCACCTTGGTGAGGCTGGCGATCGGCACCGGCCGCTGCTCGCCGACCGTGCCGAGGCAGCCGATGCCCTCCACCTCCACGCTCGCCTGGCCCTCGTGGGGCCACGGCAGCGGCGTCGCCGACACCGAGCGGTGAGCGGCGGCGACGGCCGCGTCACCGGCGCGGCAGGCAGCGAGCCGGCCCCGGCGGGGCAGTTCGGCGGAGCGGCGGAGGAGGGCGTGGACGGACATGACGCTCCGGGTATCGGGTTCGCGGTCGGGCGGGTGCCCTGCCGCGCCCGGAACGCTCCGGCCCAGGTGGTACGGAACGCTCCGGGCCCGGGTCGTCCGGAGGCGGAGGGCCCACGCCGAGCATGGCCGCGCGACCCATCGGAATCCCGGCCGCTGTCCATCGGCGGGCGCTCCACCGTGTACCGGTTCCGCAGCGGGCCGTGACCTCGGCGGTGTACCGCACCGGCTGCGCGGCTCCGCCGCCCGGGTCAGGAGACCCAGGACGCGTCCGCGTCCGGCGGGACCCCGGTCGGCTGCGGGACGCGGCGCACGCGTACGGCCACGGCCTCCGTCACCCGTTCCCGGGCGAGGAGGCCGTGGCCGCTCGTGCTTCGGGCGATGGTGAAGTCGCCCTGCCGCGCTAGTCCTTGAGGACGTCCTTGGCCTTCTCCTTGGCCTGGCGGGCATCGCCCTTCATCTGCTCCGCGCGCCCCTCGGCGGTGAGGCGCTCGTTGCCGACGGTGCGGCCCATCGCTTCCTTGGCCTTGCCCTTGGCCTGTTCCTTCTTGGCCTTCATCTTCTGCTCACCCGACACGGCTCTCACTCCGATCGTTGGCGATCATCTGACGTGGCGCGTCTGTCCTGATACTCGCCCGGTAAACCTGCCCGCCCGGCTCCGCGCGTTAGGCCGTCTCTTTCGGATCTTGTCGGCCGAGCCCGCGGCGTCTGGTGCCGTGCCTGGGCGTGCTGTCGGGGCGCTCGCGTGCTGGGTGTACGTGGTCGCCTCGGCAGTGCGGCCAGGCGCGGTGCCAGACGCCGCGGGCCCGGCAAGATCCGAAAGAGACGGCCTAGCCGCGAGCGGCTCGGGGCAGGCGCCGGGGGAACGGCAACGAAGCGGAGGCAGCGGTGGAGACCTCGAAGATCGCCTACAAGCCCGTGGGTCTGGCGCTCGGCGCCACAGGGGGTCTGCTGGCCGGGTTGGCCTTCAAGCAGATCTGGAAACGGCTCGGCCACGAGGACGACGCGCCGAGCGCCACCGACGAGGACCGTACGTGGCGGGAGATCCTCATCGCCGCGGCCCTCCAAGGCGCCGTGTTCGCCGCGGTCAAGGCCGCGATCGACCGTGGCGGCGCGGTGGCCGCCAAGCGCCTGACTGGAACCTGGCCCGCCTGAAACGACGCCGGCCCGCTCAGGTGGGGTGGTGCCGGCGATGCTGGTCCTCACTCCGACGCTTGATCACGTCCAGGTCGAGGAGCGCCACACCGGCCATCAGGAAGCAGACCGCGGCCAGGACCGCGCACAGCGCCGGGGACGCAGCCACCTGGTCGTCGGCCCGCAGGGCCAGCAGGACGAAGAGCGTGCCCCGGCCGCGAACAGCGGCGCGTTTCATTCAACGCCGGGACCGAGGGTGCCGGCGCCGCCTGACGCGACCGGGTCCGCTCGGACGGGTGACGCGGGTGCGCGTGCGGCGGGTCGTGGGCCGGGACGGGCCGGGGGCGGCAGGCTGACCCCGATCGGCGGGTAGCGCCCGCCCTGCGAGAAGGAGCAGTACGTGCTGGAGCGCAAGCGCCGCAAACACACGACCGACGTCACCTTCGTCCTTCCCAGTGACCTCCCGCCCGGGCCGGTGAGCGTCGTCGGTACGTTCAACGACTGGCATCCCGGCGCGCACGTCCTCGCACCCCGGACCGACGGAACGCGCGCCGTGACCGTCGCCCTCCCCGCCAGGACCACCCACAGCTTCCGCTACCTCGCGGCCGGCGACTACTGGTTCGACGAGCCCGCCGCCGACGGGCACGAGGAGGGCAACAGCCGCCTGCACACGTAGGGCCCGGTGGCCGAGCATGACCGAGCGTGACCGAGGACGGCTGATCACCCGCTCCGCGCCGGCATCCCCGGCTTCAGCCGGTTGAGGGCGATCAGCTCCTCCGCGGCGAGCAGCGCGCCGTGGGCGCTGCGCTGGCCCATCACGACGCAGAGGGTGTACGCGGCCTCCTCCAGCTCGCCGCGCACGCTCAAGTCGCCGGGGTCCGCCAGCGCGCGGCGGCGGACGGCACGCAGCTGGTTCACGTGCCGGCGCAGGACCTCCGGCTCCGGCGGCGACCACGACGCGGCGGGAGGTCCGGGCAGGGTGCGGGCCCGGGCGAGCACCTCGCGCAGCGCGTCCTCGACGGCGGGTGCGAGGGGCTGGCCGGCCTGTGCGGCGAGAACGGCTTCGGCGGACTCCCGCACGTCCGTCCCCGAGTCCATCGCCACCTCGGCCAGGATCCGGCGGGCCTTGGCCGCGGTGCAGGGGACGAGGGCCATCAGCACCCCCGCGGCGCGGGCGGCGGTGGCCCGTAGCTCCTGCGGTCGTGGCGGCCCGGTCGACGCGGTCGGCGCCACGGGCGTCCTGAGCTGCTCTGCCGGGTGGTCCATCCGTCCGCGCCTCCGCTTCGCTCTCCCCTCGTCTGCGGGGTTCTGCTGTGTAGCAGGCGGCATGCCGCACCTGCCCGCGCACACGCGCGAGGCACGGCCACAACCGCCCGATCCGGCGCTGTGCGGCGGTCTCGGTTGACGCCTCGTGTTGCCGTCTCATCAGGACGGGGGCGGCGGGGGCGGCGGGGGTTCCGCGCCCGGGACGGCGCGGGCGGGGTGGGCCCGTAGGTGGGTGATCACCGTATTGGCCACGGCGACGAGCGGAACCGCCACGACGGCCCCGCCGATCCCCGCGATGGTGCCGCCCGTGGCGACGGCCAGGACGACGGCGAGCGGGTGGACCCGCACGGCCCGGCCCAGGATGAACGGCTGGAGCACGTGCCCTTCGATCTGTTGCACCACGAGGACGACCATCAGCGCCATCAGGGCGGTGAAGACCCCGTCGGTGACGAGGGCGACCACGACCGCCAGCGCTCCGGAGACGACGGCGCCGACGAGGGGCACGAAGGAGGACAGGAAGATCACCACGCCGATCGGAACCGCGAGCGGTACGCCCAGGAAGTAGATGCCCACGCCGATGAAGACCGCGTCGATCATCGCGACGATCATGGTGCCGCGGACGTAGGCGGTCAGGGTCCGCCAGGCGGGCGGGCCGGCGCCGGCGACCCCGGGACGGGCCGCCGCGGGAACGAGCCGCAGGGTCCACTTCCAGATGCGCTTGCCGTCGTACAGGAGGAAGAGGGTTGCGAACATGGCCAGCAGCAGCCCGGTGATCACCTCCACCAGGACGGTCACGCCCTGGAGGCCGGTGGAGGTGATCTCGCTCGTGCTGGTGCCGATGGTGTCAGTCAGGCTGTCGGCGATGTCGTTGATCTGTTGCTCCGTGACGTGCAGCGGACTGTCGATCAGCCACTGCTTGAGCTCGCCGATGCCCTCCTGAACCCGGTCCGAGAGGTTGTCGAGGTTGTCGAGCACCTGCCAGACAACGAACCAGCCGACCAGCCCGAGCATCACGAACCCGCAGGTCGCGGTCAGCGCCGTCGCCGCGCCCCGGGACAGTCCGCGCCGGTGCAGCCGGGCGACGGTCGGCTGGAGCAGTGCGGTGACCAAGAGCGCGACCACGAAGGCGAGGGCGACCAGCCGTACCGCGCCGATGACCCGCATCAGCACCCAGACGGTGGCGGCGAGCACCAGGAACCGCCAGCCGGCCTCGGCGGCCACCCGCACCCCCCAGGGCACGGCGGACGCGGGATCCCGCGCTCCGGTGCCGGCCGGCCCGTGCGGTGTCCGCGCCGGACCGCCTTCCTCCCACGCTTCGGCGGCGTCGGCCTCGGCCTCGGCCTCGGCCTCACGTTGGGCATGCAGCCGGGCCCGGCGCTCGCCGAGTCCGGCGGCGCTCTTCCTCACGCGCCCGAGCCATCCGCGCACGCCGGGCAGAGGTCGGTTCACTGTGTGATCCCTCCGGGTCGTCGCTTGGGTTGGGTGGGAGCACTCCCTCCAGGCTGGACCGTGCGGGGCCCCGCGGCACCCCGGCACCCGGGCCGCCGGGGGTTCATGCCGGGTCTCCGGGATCGATCGCCCTCACGTCGCCGTACCGGAGCGGCTCGGGCAGGTCCGCGAGGGGCGGGGAGACCTCGGTGGGCGCCAGGAGGAAGCCCAGGTGGTAGCCCCCGCGACCCGTGTCTCGATCCGGCCGACGCGGCGCGGCGGCCGCTCCGTCACGACGTCCCTCTCCTTCCGGGCCGTGCGGATCCCCGTTCCGAGTGCCAGGGTGGGAAGCGGGTACCCGCGCGAGTGGAGGCCTCACGATGCCCACCTCGGACTGGCTCCTGGCACCCGGAGAACGCGGCAACACGGCCACCCGCCTGGAACATCGCCGGGCGGGCGGGTCGGCATGGTCCGAGGGCAACGAGGCCCGTCCGCTCGTCCACGGCGCCACGTACTTCGCCGAGCTCCTCGCACGGGTCCGGGCGATGCGCGCAGGCGACCTGCTCCTGTTCACCGACTGGCGCGGCGATCCCGACGAGCGGCTGCGCGGACCCGGTACGGAGATCGCGGCGGTGCTGGGCGCGGCGGCCGGGCGCGGTGTCGTCGTCAAAGGGCTGTTGTGGCGTTCCCACCTGGACGGCTTCCGGTTCAGCGAGGAGGAGAACCGGTCCCTCAGCCAGGACATCGAAGCGGCGGGCGGTGAGTGCCTGCTCGACCTGCGCGTGCGGCCCGGCGGCTCGCACCACCAGAAGATGGTGGTGCTGCGGCACCCCGGCAGCCCGGAGCGCGATGTCGCGTACGTCGGCGGGATCGACCTGTGCCACAACCGCAACGACGACGCCGACCACCGCGGCGACCGCCAGTCGCTGCCCCTGGCTCCCCGGTACGGTCCGCACCCCCCGTGGCACGATGTCCAGCTCGCCCTGAGCGGGCCGGTCGTCGGCGATGTCGAAGCCGTGTTCCGCGAGCGCTGGGAGGATCCCGCACCGCTCAGCCGCAGTCCGCTGATGCGCCTGCGCGAGCTGCTGGACCGGGAGGACACCCGTGCGGACCCGTTGCCGCCGCAGGAGCCCGATCCCCCGCCGTGCGGCACGCACGCCGTCCAGGTTCTGCGCACGTACCCGAACCGGCTGCTGCGCGGCTATCCCTTCGCCCCCGACGGCGAGCGGAGCATCGCCCGGGCCTACCTCAAGGCGCTGCGGCGGGCCCGGACGCTGATCTACGTGGAGGACCAGTACCTGTGGTCCCCGCGCGTCGTGGACTGCTTCGCTCAGGCCCTGCGCGCGTGTCCCCGGCTGCTGCTGGCCGCCGTCATCCCGTCCGTGCCGGAACAGGACGGCCTGCTCACCGGGCCCATGAACCTGATCGGACGGATCGACGCCCTGGAGGAGCTGCGCCGCGCCGGAGGCGACCGGGTCGCGGTGTACGGCCTGGAGAACCATGCCGGGACCCCTGTCTACGTACACGCCAAGGTGTGTGTGATCGACGACGTCTGGGCCGCCGTGGGCTCCGACAACGTCAACCTGCGTTCCTGGACGCACGACTCCGAGCTGAGCTGCTCCGTCCTCGACCGCGCCGCCGATCCGAGGCCGCCGAGCGACCCCGGCGGCCTCGGGGACGGGGCCCGGCCGTTCGCGCGGGAGTTGCGCCTGGAGCTGATGCGCGAGCACCTCGACGCGGCCGGTGCGCGGCCGGCGGACGCGCTGTGCGATCCGTCGGCCGCCTTCGACCGGTTCCGCGAGGCCGCTGCCACGCTGGACGCCTGGCACGCGGCCGGGCGCCGTGGCCCGCGCCCCGCGGGGCGGCTGCGCCGCTACGTCGCGCCACGGGTGCCGACCGTCCGGCGCCTGCTCGCGACCCCGCTGCACCACGCCCTGGTGGACCCCGACGGCCGCCCCGTCGGCATGCGGCTCCGCGGCGGGTTCTGACACCGCGGGTCCACCGCGCTCAGGTCTTCAGCAGACGGTTGAAGAAGGAGCGGTAGTGCTGCAAGGCCTGGCGCAGGTCCTCCGTCTCCACTTCCTCGCCCCGGCCCCACTGCGCCTCCAGCTCCTGCTTGTGCGCGGCGAAGGTCCCGGCCAGGGTCTGCATGACCTCGGCCACCAGGGTGTCCGCGGACCTGACCGCGTCCTGGGGGTCGTCGACGAAGCGGCCCTGGATGTCGGTCCACGACTGCCGGTACTCCTGGGTGTCGGAGGCGCCGAGGAGCGGCTCGGAGTCACCCTCGACGGCTCCGCCGGGCGGCGTGTCCGCACCGGCGGGGGCGACCGTACGGTCCTCCTCAGGGGGCGGGGCGACCTCGTCGCGCATCTCGTGGTTTCCGAAGTCCTCGCGATTCTCGAACTCCTCGCGGTTCTCCAAGTCATCGCGTTCTTCGTAGACTCGCGGGTCCTCGCGGGTCGCGGGGGTCTCGCGGACCGCTCGGTCCCGAGTGGCCTCTCCCGGGTATACCGGGGCCCCCGGGGCCACGGCCTCGTCGTCCGTCACGGGGTGTGCCAGGTCTTCCGTGGTCAGGCCGGTTTCGGTGGGCCGGCCCTCGGTGTCCGCACGGTTCTCCATGTCACCGGTTCCTTTCGTCCGTGAGCAGCTCCGTGAAGAGGGCGCGGTAGTGCACCATCGCTCCCCGGAGTTCCTCGGTCGTCGCCCGCCCGTCAGTGCTCCGTACCTTGACGTCATGGGCGGAGCGGTAGTGGTCCAGGGTGCCCGCGTGTTCGACGGACAGGTGGCTCAGTTGCCGGCCGTACTCGTCGGTCGGGTATCCGCGCTCGCCCATCAAGCGGGACACCAGCTCGTCCGCCTCGGCGACGGAGCCGTCCGGCCGGTCCACGAAGTGCTCCTGGACGGTGGTCCATTCGTCCGCGTACTGGCGGCGCCGCTCGGCGGGGAGCTCCTTGATGTCCAGCCGGTCGTGCCGCTGCTCGCGGGCGCGCAGTTCGCGCTCCGCGGCCAGCGCGCCGCCCTTCTCCTCGACGGTCCGCTCGTACTCCGGCCCGAAGCGGTCGCGCAGGTGGCGTCGGCGCGCCAGCATGGTGAGGGTCAGGGTCAGCGCCACGACCACGACAACGGCCGCGACGATGATCGCTATGAGTGTGCTGGTAGACATGTGCCGCCTCCATCGAGCGGTTCCCAGTGGTCTTCGCCCCTCGGCTACCCGCTGAGAGAAGGCGAAACCTCCGCTCGTCGCATATGCCGTACTCGGCTGCGCCGGCCGGCCGGCGCAGCCGAGGGTTTGACCCGGCGTAGCCGGGCAGACGCCGGGCATGACCTTGGACCATCCGGCTGAAAAGGGCAGACCTGGGCGGCTCGGCCGCTTCGAGAAGCTGGCGGAGCTCGCGTCCAATTTCACCAGTTCGGCGCTCTTCTCCTTCCTGTGCGTCCTCCTGGTGGCAGGCTTCATCACCGTCCACCTCCTCCACCTGCCGGTGGAATGGCAGCACCTCGCCGGGGACGCCATGGCCGCGGTGTCCTTGTTGCTGCTCGCCCTCCTCAAGAACTCCGAACGGCGGGCCGAGCACGCGATCCAGCGCAAGCTGGACGCCATCGCCAACGCCCTGCTGGAAGGCCAGGAGGGATCGCGCCGCAAGGCTCACCGGGAGCTGGAGGAGGCCATCGGGATCGAGGAGCAGGAGTAGGAGTAGGCGAGGCCGGACGTGACCTGGTGCGGCACCACTGCCTGACCCGTCCCGTCCAGGATCCGGATGCCGACCACACCGGCGGCCCGAGCGGCCGACGCGCTCTCTCGGCCGGAGTCAGCCTCTCCTGCCCGTCGGGGAAGCCCCGCCCCAGCCCAGCGATTCGTCCGAGGTCGCCCTGTAACGGCGCACGAACACGCCGTGGAGCGTCGACCGGTCGGCGATTTTCCTGCGCCCAGGGGATCGCGGAGCCCGGCGGCAACAGCGGCCGCATCGGAATTGGGGGCCTTCGGATCGCCGGGAATGGGGCCTGCCGCGGCCTCCGCAGGCCTACTGCCGCTCTCCGGCAGCGGCGGGCGACCCCTGGGCCGACCAACTCCGAGCAGGCGCCCACCTGCCCGTACACACCCTCGACGAATAGGGCCTGACCTGGTGTTTTCCCTAGATCCCCCTAGGCTGGAGGCTCCGCTGAAGACACCATTGGGGGGACTTCATGAGTGACGCCGCCAACCCGTACGACGCCAGCCACATCCAGGTGCTGGAAGGGTGGGAAGCCATTCGGAAGCGGCCGGCTGCGCGACTTCGGTGAGGGGGAAGGTCCGGGCGATCGGGAGGGTGAGGCCCCCGGACTCGATCAGTGCGCCGATTTCGCCGAGCACGTGGACCGCGCGGCCGGTGTCTCCTCGGCGGCGGGTACCGCTTTCGACGCCGAGCTGGTCGAGTGCGCGCGTGGCCGTCTCGATGGCGGCCGGCAGCGCCGCGACGCCGGGGAAGTCGAGCGCCGGTGGGATCGGAGCCCAGTGGGAGAGCACCGCCGGCTCGGCCTGCGCCGCCCCCTCGGTGGACGGCTGCTCGCTCGCCGCGGCCCCAACCGCGGGCGCCCTCCCGTTCCGATGCGTGCACGAACACGACCCGGGAGGCGGCCTAGCGGGATGCGCGGGACTGTCGGCCGGGGTCGTCGTGGTCGGTGACGGTGGGGTAGGAGACCCCTGCGTAGACCTGGTTGAGGATCGTGGGCAGCAGGGCCATGGCGGCCGCCTTCGCGTCGAGCGAGACGGTCAGGTTCGCCCAGACGATCAGGGTGACGTCGTTGTCCGGGTCGTGGCCGATGAACGAGTTGAAGCCCGGGAGTTCGCCTCCGTGGAAGTACATCGAGGCCTGCGGGGTGAAGCGCTGGTAGGCGATTCCGTAGCCGTACTGCTGGGCTTCGGGAGCGGCCGGATTCTGGGGCCGCGGGCTGTCCAGCCAGCGCTTCTGGGAGCCGGGGTCGAGGACCCTGCCCGTAACGAGCGCCTTGATCCAGGTGGCCATGTCGTCGGCCGTAGAGATCACGCCGCCCGCGGCGGTGGCGTAGGAGGAGTTCTGGTGGGTGTAGTCCAGCGGCTTCAGCTTCCCCGAGCGGGCCGCTGCTCGTACGTCGGCGGGGTACGGCTCGTCGGTCATGGCGTGCGCGGAACCTCCGTACATGTAGCCGTGCGCGTACGGCGCGGGCAGGGAGGTGTCGTGGATGCCCGGGAGCGAGGTGCCGGCGAGGCCGAGCGGGGTGAACAGCCGGTCCCTGAACTGCTCGGCGAGAGGGCGGCCGCCGGCCTTCTCCGCGACGAGGCCCAGCAGCGCGTAGTTGGTGTTGTCGTACGCGTACTCCGTGCCGGGGGCGGCGTCCGGGGCGTGGCGGAAGGCGATGCCGAGGACCTCCCGCGGGGTCCACGCCTTGCCCGGGTCGGCATCGAGGGTGGCCGAGAACTCGGGCGCGTCGGTGTAGTTGTACAGCCCGCTGCGCATTTCGAGGAGCTCGGCGATGGTGATCCCCGCGCCGCCGGGCACACCCGGTACGTAATCGGAGACCGGGTCGGTGAGGCGGACCTTGCCGTCCTGGACCAGGAGTTGGATCAGCGCCGAGGTCATGGTCTTGGTGTTGGAGGCGATCCTGAAGTGGTCCGCGGTGGTGGGGGGCCGGCCCTTGCCGAGTTCGGCCGTGCCGGTGAGTGCGCGGAAGGTGCCTTGCGGGGTGCGGAGCAGGACCACCACGCCCGGCACCATCAGCTTCTTCGCCGCCGCGTCCACGGCTGACCGCAGCGCGGCCGGATCGATGGGCTTGAGGGCCGGCCCGGCGGTGAGAGCGGACGGGCCGGAGGGCACCGGTACGGGATCGGCCGCGCCGGCCGCCACGGGAGGTGCGGCAGCCGCCGCCCCGGACGCCGCCAGGGGCATCCCGCAGACCGCGATGAGCACCGCCGTTCCCGGAGCGAGCACGGCGGACCGGACCCGTGCGCGGCGGGCACGGCGGACACGGTCCGGGCGCTGCGCGGTCGCTGGATCGGGCGTCGCGTCGGCGTGGAAGGTCCTCATACCGGATCACACCTCGGGCTCGGGCTCGGCGGTCGGGTACCGCGGCGAGGGCGAGGCAGAATCTGGACGCGGCACGCTCGAAAAGCGTCACATAGCGAGCAAGGTTCCATTTTAGCAGCCGAGGCCCTACCGACGTGGTGGGCTACGACTGTCAGAGGTTGTCCCAGAAGCGGTGCCAGAAGTTGGCGCGTACGTCGCTCATCCAGTGCCCGGGGTTGCAGTGGAGCTTGCGCACCACCGGGAGGCGCTGCGGTACGGGGCGGCCGCACCACTGGCACGGCTTCGTGCGCGGCGCCGAAGGGCCCGGCGCGCCCGCGGGGTTGGTCTCGGTCATGGCCCCAGTGAACAAGGCCCGGGCGCCCGGTGCCACGGTGCCGCTCCTCAGATCCCCTGCGCTTGATACTCACGGCGTGCCCACCTCGTCGGCGATTCGGCGAATCGGCGCGCGTGCGGTGTGGCGCCACGGACGGCGTGGAACATATTCCGCCGATTCCCTCCCGTCGAACCTTCGAACCGTCGAATCTTCTATACGGCTCTACGTTCATACCTCCATACCTCCATCCGTCCAACCGTCGAAAGGCCGCCCCATGCACTTCACCCTCCGCAAGGACCTCGGACTGCTCTCCCTGCGCCTGGCGGCAGGCGGCGTCCTGATGGCGCACGGCACGCAGAAGCTCTTCGGATGGTTCGGCGGTGGTGGCATCGAGGGCACGGCCCGGGCGATGGAGCACATGGGCTTCACCCCGGGCCGGCGCAGCGCCATCGCCGCGGGGCTCGGCGAGGCGGGTGGCGGCGCTCTGCTCGCCCTGGGTCTCGCCACTCCCGCGGCGGGCGCCGCCGCGGCGGGCGCCATGGCCGGGGCCGTCTCGGTGCACGCTCCCGCCGGCTTCTTCGCCCAGGGAGGCGGCTTCGAGTACCCGGCCCTGCTCGGTGCCGTCGCGGCCGGTCTGGGTGTCACCGGGCCGGGGCGCATCTCCCTCGACCACTTCAGCCGGCACCGGCTCGACCGCCCCGCCGTCATCGTGGCGGCGTTCGCCGTCAGCGCGGTCGCGGCGACCCTCGTCGTCAGCCGGCGCGCCGCCGCGATGGAGTCGCCGGCCGGAGCCGACGAGGTCACGGAATCGCACTGATCGAACCAAGGAGGGGAAACCCCTGTCTGACTCCGGCTCCGGATGGCAGGCTTCTCATCCTCGACGCACGTCCTGGGGGGGCACACGTGAGGGAGCCGGGTACGGGCATGGGCCTGCGGGGCCGCAGCGGCATCCTGTCGCTGGTCGACTCGTGCCTGAAGGAGGGCCCGGAGGCCGAGCGGCCGCTGACCATGCTCCTCGGTCCGGCCGGCAGCGGCGCCAGCGAGGCGCACAGCGCGCTCATGGAGCGCTTCGGGCCCGACTACCCCTTCGCCTTCGTCAACTTCGGCGGAGCCCAGTCCCTGCTGCCGCGCTACGCCCTCGGGCTCCTGGCCCGCCAGCTCGAACGCAAGCTGCCCCGCTACGGCCGCTCCCACTTCCCGCTGCTCAGCCTCGGCCTGCTCGCCTCCGACCAGGAGCTGCGCATGCGCAACCTCGCGGAGGGCCGGCGCGCGGTACAGCGCCAGCTGGACCGCTTCCAGGAGGAGAACGAGGCCCGCCACGGCGACTACCTGGCGGCCTTCTTCGAAGTGGGCATGGGCGCGGTCGGCATGCCCGAGGGCGCCTCCACCGCCGCACTGGCCCTCTTCCAGGACGCCCTGCGGCGCGGCCGCCGCACCGTGCCCGGCCTGCTCGCCGGCAGACTGGGCAGCCGGCTGACGACCGGGGCCCACTGGTACGGACGCCACCCCATGACCCACAGCGCGGACCCCATGGAAGCCCTGGTGGAGCTCAACCTGTGGCGCCACGAGGGCGACGAGGACGAACAGGAGCGGCTCGACCTCGTCCTCTTCTCGGCCTTCCTGGAAGACCTCAGGCGCAATACCGCCCGCAATTTCATGCCCCGCTCCTACCTCCTGCTCCTGGACAACTCCCACACCGAGTACGGACGCCACTTCCTCGACCTGTTACTGCGCTCCCGGCACGACCAGACCGTCGTGGCCGGGCACGCCAGTGATCCGCTCACCGTCGTCGCCAGCTCCAACCGCTGGCTGCCCCGCTGGGGCCCGGCCACCGGGGACTCGTGGCCCTGGCAGCTGCGCGGCCCCGACCGGGCCTCCCTGGCCGACTGGCACGCCCACCGGCCTCCCCGCGACAGCGAGGACAGCTGGTGGTACCCGCTGCGCCTGCGCGACCTCAATCTGGACGAGGTGCGGATCCGGATAGAGCTCCAGCTCGGCCCCAACAGCGACCTGGCCCCGCTGACCCGCCTCACCCCCTTCGTGCACCGGCTCACCGGCGGGCTGCCGCGCGCCGTCCACCAGGTGCTCGACGTGCTGCGCCAGGCCGGCCCCCTCCCGGACTCCGGCCCCCAGCAGGACCGTTGGCTGCGCGTCCTGCCCGACCGGCCGCTGCGCACCGGGGAGCGCTCCGCCACGCTCGCCGACACCGCCCTCGGGCACCTCCTGCGCGACTTCGACGGGACCCAGCACGCGGCCCTGGCGCAGTGCGCCGCCGCCCGGGACTTCTCCGTGGGCACGCGGCTGCTCAGCCCCGACGACTCCCTGTTCGGCGACATCCGGTCCCGCTGGCTGCTGACCGGGCCCGTCGCCGTGGTCCCCGTACTCCACCCGTGGCTGCGCCGGCTGCTCCTGTGGCGGCTGGCCGCGCGCCCCGAGGGGTGGGAGGCCGCGCACGAACTGCTCGCGGAGTACTACCGCGGGGAGGGCAAGCCGGTGCAGGAGATGTACCACCAGCTCGCCCTCGGGCGGACCGAGGAGGTCACCGCCCATCTGACCCGGCGCTTCACCGCCGTACCGGCAGCGCAGTGGATCTCCGAGTTCGACGCGATCACCTCCGCACCGAACCGGCTCCCCTCCGGCAGCGGGCCGCTGGAGCTCCTCTCCGGGCTCGTCCCGCGCCGGCCGGGGCGCGTGGTGGACACCGAGTCCGTGATCCACACCCTGGTCACCACCCGCTGGGTGTGGAGCGATCCGCTCGCCGACCCCGCCATGCGGCTGGGAAACCTGATCGCCGACGGCTACACCCAGCTGTCCCAACTCCGCAGGAGCGACATCGTGGCGCTGTTCAACGAGGCCGAGCGGTACCGCAATTGGATCGATCCCCAGACTCCGGGCTGGGAGGGCTGAGCGCGTGCCCAGACTCGAATGGCCCCTGCACGTCGTCCGCCGGGTCGCGCTGGCCACCGCGGCGGCCGTCACGCTCGTCGGAGCGCTCTGGCTGGGTGTGGGCTGGCTCCAGGAACGCCAGGCCAGGTGCGCGGACGGGGTCGTCGAACGGGGGCCGGACGACGAGTGCGTGGGAGTGAGCGACGGCTCCTACGTCTTCGCGCCGCACCTCGACGCCGTCAGCGCGAAGATCGAGGCGGAGAACCGCCGGGTCGTCGCCAACGCGGACAAGGAGCCGTACGTCAGCGTCGCCTACTTCACCTCGTTCACCACCACCGCCTCCGACAGCAACTCCGCCGAGGGCGTCCGGCACGAACTCCAGGGCGCCTACCTCGCCCAGTACCGTTACAACCAGGGCGATTTGGCCGGCAACCCCAAGATCCGGCTGCTGATAGCCAACCCGGGCAGCAAGTCCACGCAGTGGAAGCACACCGTCGACGAACTGATCGCCCGCAAGGATTCCCCGGACCGGCTCGTCGCGGTGGCCGGCCTGGGACCCAGCACCAAGGCGAACCTCGAAGCCATACGGCGCTTCTCCGAGAACGGGATCGCCATGGTCGGCGCCACCATGACCGGCTCGGCCATCCAGGACATCAACGGCTTCGTGCGGATCGCCCCCACCAACGAGGACGAGGCGTACGCGGGGGCCGCGTACCTCAAACGGCGCGGGGTCACCACCGGCATCGTCATCCAGGACGTGGCGGAGGGCGACCTCTACTCCTCCACCCTCGGCACCGCCTTCACCAAGGCGTTCAAGGACGACACGCACAAGCTCGTCGCCGAGCACATGACCTACGACTCCTCCGTCAGCAGCGCCTGGCAGAACGAACTGCACTTCATGCCGGGGCAGTTGTGCCAGCAGCGCCCGCAGATCGTCTACTTCGCGGGCCGCGGCCTGCACCTCACCCGGTTCCTGGACGCGCTCGCCAACCGCAGCTGCACCGAGCAGAAGTTCACCGTGTTCACCGGGGACGACACCACCAACCTGAGCCCCGAACAGCTCGCCCGCGCAGCGGAGACGGGCATCGAGGTGCTCTACACCGGCCTCGCCCACCCCGACATGTACCGCGCGGCGCCGCAGGCGGTGTCCGCGCCCTCCGCGAAGAACTTCCAGCCGGGCGGGCTGATGGAACAGTGGTTCCCGCACGACACCCGTGAGGACGGCGGGGCCCTGATGGGCCACGACGCGGTCCTGGCCGCCGCGCACGGCATCCAGATGGCCGCCCACTGGCAGGGCCAGGTCGTCGGCGAGGCCGTGGGCCGGATGTTCCACCAGATGGACGGCGCGCAGCAGGTGGCCGGGGCCGGTGGTTTCATCTCCTTCCAGAACAACGGCAATCCGCGCAACAAGGCCGTCCCCGTGCTGCGACTGAACGGCAAGGGACAGGTGGAGTTCGTAGAGGTCTCCGCGGCGGAGGGCAAACCACCACAGCAGCAATGACGCGTCGGGGCGCGCGGGGCGCGGCATCGGCCCGATGCCTGACCGGGCGGGCCCCGGACCCCTACCGGGGGGCTCCGGTGCTGCGTAGACTCCACCCGCATGACTGCGGGGACGGGCGCATCGGTGCTGGTCGGACGGGATGCGGAGATTCGGGCGATGCGTTCCGCGCTGGCCCGGCCGCCCGCCGTCGTACTGATCGAGGGCGAGGCCGGGATCGGCAAGACGCGGCTGGTGCGCGAGGTCCTCGCGCGGCGGCCCGACCGCGGCGCGCGGGTGCTGTCCGGGAGTTGTCCGCCACTGCGCGAACCGTTCCCGTACGGGCCGCTGTTCGACGTACTGCGCACCCTCGCGCACGCCGTCCCGGCCGGGCTCAGTCCGGTGTGCGGGGCGCTGCGCCCGTACCTGCCCGAGCTCGCCGAGCGGCTTCCCCCGGCGTGCGAGCCGTTGCACGACCCGGCCGCCGCGACGCACCGGATCTTCCGCGCGGTGGGGGCGCTGCTGGCCGCCGTGTGTCCGGCCGTACTCGTCGTCGAGGACCTGCACTGGGCCGACGACGGCACCCGCGACCTGATCCGGTTCCTCATCGAGGATCCGCCGCCGGGGCTCGCGGTCGTCCTGACCTACCGTCGGGAGGATCTGCCCGCCACCGGACTGCCGTTGGGGCGGGCCTACCGGAGGGCGCCCGGCCACGAGTCGCTCCTGATGCGGCTGGAGGCGCTGGACGCCGGCGAGGTGCGCACCCTGGCCGCCGCGCTCACGGGCGGGCCCGTATCCGCCCGGCTGGCAGCCGAGTTGCACGAGCGGACCGCCGGAATTCCCTTCGTGCTGGAGGAGTTCGTCCGCGGGCCGGGCGCCCCCACCGCCGTGCCCGCCCTGCTCCAGGAGGCGATGGCCGACCGGACCGCCGGCCTGGACCGGCCGGCCCTGGCCGTCGTCCACGCGGCCGCCGTGCTGCGCGATCCGGCGCAGGAGGCACTGGTCGCCGCCGTGGCCGGGCTCGACGAGGAGGCCGGGGCCGGGGCGGTGGGGGACGCCCTGCGGGCCGGGGTGCTCCACGACTGGGGTGAGGACCGGTACGGGTTCCGGCACGGGCTGGCCCAACAGGCGGTGTACGAGGCCCTGCTGGGCCCCGAGCGGCGACGCCTGCACCTGCGTGCCGTGACCGCGCTGGCGGCGCTGCCCGCGCCTCCGCTCGTACGGCTGGCCTACCACGCCCGGCAGGCGGGGGCCGTGCGGGAGTGGCGGCGATACGCGGAGGACGCCGCCGAGCACGCCCGGGAGATCGGGGACACGGCGCTCGCCGTGGAACTCCTCGAAGGCCTCCTCGACGATCCCGGGCTGCCGCCCGAGGACTGCGCCCGCCTCGCGCTGCGGCTCAGCCGCGCGGCCACGATCGGGCTTACCCACCGCCGCACCGCGCGCCTGCTGCGCCGGGTGGTCGACGACGGCGCGGCGCTGCCCGACGCGGTGCGCGGGGACATCCGGCTGAATCTGGGGCTGCTGCTGAACAACCAGGCCGGCGACCACCGCCAGGGCCGGGTGGACACCGCCCGGGCCGTCGCCGAGCTGCACGAGCGGCCGGCCCGCGCCGCCCGGGGCATGGCCGGGCTGGCCATGCCGACCTGGGGCGGGGAACCGTACCCGGTCTACCTGGAGTGGATCACCCGCGCCGAGCGGATCGCCGCCGCGCACGGGGACGAGGCGCTGCGGCTCGCGGTGCGCGGCAACCACCTGGTCCTGCGGATGACCCTCGGCGAGGGGGCGGTCCGCGGCGAGGCCGAGGCCCTGCTCGCCGCGGGCGCGGCGGACCGGGCGGGGCGCCTGGAGCTGGCCCGGATGTGCGGGAACCTGGCGGACGCCGCGGCCTGGCTGGGCAAGGACCCGGAGGCCGAACTGTTCCGCCGGGAGGGCGACCGCATGGCCGCCGCGTGCGGGGCCCCGTACCTGCGCGGGATCATCGACGCCACCGTGCTGCGCCTGGAGTGGAGCCAGGGGCGCTGGGAGGGGCTCGGCGAGCGGGCCCGGCAGGTGTGGGAGGCGGCGCAGGGTGCTTCCGGGATCGAGTCCGAGGCGCGGCTGGTGCTGGGGCTCCTCGGCGCCGCGCACGGGGAGTGGGAGGAGGCCGGGGAGCACCTCGCGGCGGCCGCCCTGGGCGATCCGGACAACTCCGCCTCGCCCGTCCTGGCCGCCGCGGGCGCCGCGGCGGTACGCATCCACCTGGCGCGGGGCCGGGCCGCCGCGGCCTGCGCCGAGGCCGACCGGGGGCTCGCGCGCGTCCGGCACAAGGGGCTCTGGGGGTGGGCCGCCGAGCTGGCGGCGGCCGGGGTGGACGCGTACGTCCGGGCGGGCCGGTTCGCCGACGCGGAGCGGCTGACCGGGGAGTACGCCGAGGCCATCGCGGGACGCGATCACCCGTTGGCGCTGGCGGCGCTGCCCCTGTGCCGGGCGGCCGTGGCCCGGTCGGCCGGAGAGCCCCGGGAGGCCGCGGCGCACTACCGCCGGGCGGCGGACGCCTTCGCCGCTCTGCGGCGTCCGCACAGCGCGGCGCAGGCCGTGGAGTCGGCCTTGGAATGCGTACCGGATGCCGGTGAACTGGCGCTACTGGCAGCCGAGTTCGAGCGCATCGGGGCCGTGCGGGAGGCGGCCCGGTGTCGGCGGGCGCTGCGCGGGAGCGGGCACGTGACCACGGCCCGGCGCGGCCGGGGCGGGTACGGGGAGGGGCTGTCGCCGCGGGAGGCGGACGTGGCCCGGCTGGTGGCCTCGGGCCGGACCAACCGGGAGATCGCCGAGCTGCTGTTCCTCTCGCCGCGCACGGTGGAGCAGCACGTGGCGAAGGTGCTGCGCAAGCTGAAGGTCAGCAGCCGCACGGAGGTACGTACTCCGTAGCGGCCGGGACGGGCGTGACGGCGGTGAATAGGTACTCCTACGGACCCGGATACGGATTGCCGTGCTCCCCCGGGTGTCACGAGGGTGATCCCCGTGCCCCGGCCCCCACGCCGGGGCATCCAGGAACCCGATCAGTAGGAGCAGTTGGATGCGTGCACAGCGTGCGGCAAGAAGCACCCGGCTCGGGGCCATATGTCTCGGTGCCGCCACCGCGACCGTCCTCGGCCTGTTCGGCGCCGTCACCCAGGCCCATGCGGGACCCGCGGAGGGCCGGGTCCTCGGCGAGGGCGCGGCGGACACGGTGAGCGGCCGGTACCTCGTCGTCCTCGACGGGGCACCCTCCCTGCGCGCCGCCGCCACGGCCGAGACCGCCGGGGAGGCGAAGGCGCTGACGGACCGTCACGGAGGGGCGGTCCGTCAGCTCTACACCGCCGCCCTCAAGGGCTTCTCTGTGAAGGCGACCCCGGCGCAGGCCCGCCACCTCGCGGCCGCGCCGGGCGTGCGCTACGTCCAGGCCGACACCGTCTTCCACGTGTCCGGGACCCAGCCCAACCCGCCCTCCTGGGGCATCGACCGCGTCGACGGGGCCAAGGACGGCTCCTACGCCTACCCGAACGACGGCACCGGGGTGACCGCCTACATCGCGGACACCGGCCTGTACCGGCAGCACGCGGACTTCGGCTCCCGTGCCTCCTCGGGCTACGACTTCATCGACAACGACGCGGACTCCGCCGACTGCCACGGGCACGGCACGCACGTGTCGGGGACCGTGGGCGGCGCCTCGTACGGCGTCGCGAAGAACGTGAAGCTGGTCGGGGTGCGCGTGCTCGACTGCCAGGGTTCCGGTTCCACGGAGCAGATCGCGGCCGGCATGGACTGGATCGCGAGGAACGCGAAGAAGCCGGCCGTCGTCAACATGTCCCTGGGCGGCAGCGCCGACCGCGCGCTCGACGACGCCGTCGCCGGGGTCATCAACGCGGGCATCCCGGTGGCCGTCGCGGCGGGCAACGACAGCAAGGACGCCTGCAACACCAGCCCGGCACGGCTGCCCGCGGCCATCACCCTCGGCTCCACGGACAGCAACGACGCCCGCTCCAGCTTCTCCAACTACGGCTCCTGCCTGGACCTGTTCGCGCCCGGAGGCTCCATCGTCTCCACCAAGATGGGTGGGGGCACGCAGACGATGAGCGGCACCTCGATGGCCACTCCGCACACGGCGGGAGCGGCGGCGCTCTATCTCTCGGCGCACCCCGACGCCACTCCGCAGCAGGTGCGCGACGCGCTGGTGAACAACGCCCAGTCGGGCGTGGTGACGGGGGCGGGCACGAACTCCCCCAACAAGTTCCTGAACGTGACCAAGCTCGGTGCTCCCACCCAGCCCGGTGAGCCGGTCGCGGACTTCACCGCCCAGTGCTCCACGTCGGCCGCTTCCTGCGCCTTCGACGCCTCGGCGTCCAAGGACCCGGACGGCACGATCGCCTCGTACGCCTGGGAGTTCGGCGACAGCGCCAAGGGTGAGGGCGTCAAGCCCTCGCACGAGTACGCCGCCGCCGGCACCTACTCGGTCAAGCTGACCGTCACCGACGACTCCGGCCGCACCGCCACCGTCACCAAGCCCGTCACCGCCGGGACGACGCAGCCGCCGGCGGGTACGCCGCCGACCGCCGCGTTCTCGGTGTCCTGCTGGTACCAGGACTGCTCCTTCGACGCCTCGGCCTCCAAGGACTCCGACGGCACGATCGCCTCGTACAAGTGGAAGTTCGGCGACGCGGCCACGGGCACCGGCGCCACCGTGGCCCACCGC
Organism: Streptomyces sp. NBC_01298; assembly: GCF_035978755.1. Lineage (NCBI taxonomy): Bacteria > Bacillati > Actinomycetota > Actinomycetes > Kitasatosporales > Streptomycetaceae > Streptomyces > Streptomyces sp. NBC_01298. The sequence continues at coordinate 8,375,599 of NZ_CP108414.1, read as the reverse complement.
TACCCGGCCGGGCAGCGCAGCTACACCGCTGAGCTGACGGTGACCGACAACTCCGGTCTGACGGGCAGCACTTCCCGCCGCATCGACTGCTACGGCTTCGGTACCGGCCAGTCCCTCTGCTTCGTCTCCTGACCCCGCACCCCGCGCACGGCGGCGCCCGGCCCTCCCCCTCCCCGGGGAGGGCCGGGCGCGTGCGTGCGCGGTGCGGGTCAGAGCCTCGCGCGGAGCGCCTTCTGAGCCGCGTCGTCGAGCCGTTCGTCGCGCGCTGGAACTGATCGAGCCGCGGGAAGCGTAGACGTCAAAAGTGAACTCGACTAGCGTTTCGCGGATGGACCCGGAGCGCGCCGCACGGCTCGACAACATCCGTACGCCGCGCGGCCGTTACGCGAAAGGGGTGCAGCGCCGCAACGAGATCCTCGCGGTGGCGCTGGAGGTCTTCGCGATGATCGGCGAGAAGGGTGCGCTGATCAAGGAGATCGCCGACCGCCTCGGCATGTCCCAGCCCGGGGTCCTGCGCTACTTCGGCTCGCGCGAGGGTCTGTTGATCTGGGCCCTGGCCGAGCGCGACAGGCTCGACAGGGAACGGACGGACCGGGAACCCCGCACGGACCCCATCTCGCCGATGGCCGCCACCTTGCGCCGCAGCGGCGAGGTCGCGGGTCTGGTGCGCCTCTACGTGAGCATGGCGGCCGCGTCCGGCTTCCCCGGCCACCCGGCGCGCGACTTCTTCGAGGTGCGCAACGGCGACATCCTCATCGCCCTGTGCGACGGCCTCACCGCGCTGCAGCGCGCGGGCCGCATCCGCCCCGACATCGAGCCCGAGGCCATCGCCCGGCTCGCCCTCGCCGCCGCCGACGGGATCCAGCACCAGTGGCTGCTGGACCCCGGCGTGGACATGGGGGGCGTCATCGACACCATCGTCGCCCTGGTCTTGGACGTCACCCCGACTCCCGGGGCGCCGGCCGAGGAGGGGCACGACCCGCCACCCGCCTGACCGCACTCCCTGACTCCACTCCCCCGGCTCGGCGCCGGACGGCCGCCGCGCAGCCGCGTACGCGAAGGAGTTCCTCCTTGACGCACGGACCGAGCCACCACCTCCCCGGCGGGCTGCCCCGCCGGGCCCTTCGCCGGGCTCTTCGCCGGGCCCTCGTCGGCGCGATCGCCGCGGCACTGGCCCTGTCGGGCTGCACCCGCGGCGGCGGCGACCGGAGCCCGGAGGGACGTACGGTGTCCGCGCCGGTACCCGAGGGCGACGCGTTCTACGACCCGCCGCGTCCGCTGCCCCCCGGCAAGCCCGGCACCGTGATCCGCCAACGCCCCTACGCGCCGCCGGAGGCGGCGCTGACGCCGCCCTCGCACACCGTCCTGGTGATGTACCTGAGCACCGGGACCGACGGCAAGCCGGTGGCCGCGAGCGGGCTGGTGACCGTTCCGGACGGCCCGGCACCCGCCGGTGGGCGGCCCGTCGCCGCCGTGGACCACGGCACCATGGGCATCGGGTCGGCGTGCGCCCCGTCCCGCATCCCGGCCTTCGCCGGTCTCCAGGACTCCAGTCCGGTCGGCAAACTGCTGGCGCGCGGGTTCGTCGTCGTACAGCCCGACTACATCGGCCTGGGCGTGACCGGGGTCAGACACCCGTACCTCGACGGGGAGTCGGCCGCGTACGCCACCCTCGACATCGTCCGCGCCGCTCGCGCGATCGACACCGGGGCGGGCCCGGCCACGCTCCTCTACGGCGGATCACAAGGCGGGCACGCCGCGCTGTGGAGCGCGCACCACGCCGCCGCGTACGCCCCCGAGGTCGGCCTCAAGGGGGTGGTCGCCAACGCGCCGGCCGTCGGATTCGAGTGGATGCCCGCCCTGTTCGCCCAGCAGGACGCGATGGCCACCACCTACACCGAGATCCTCCTGCTCCTCGTCAACGGGGCCGCGGCGGCCGACCCGGCGGTCCGGCCCGCCGAACTCCTCACCCCCGCCGGTCTCGCCGCCGCGGACCGCGTCTGGACGCAGCCCTGCATGGCGGCCGACCCCGAGCTTCCGCCGGCCTCGGACATCCTGCGGCCCGGCGCCGACCTCGGGCCGCTCAACGCCGCTCTCAAGAGGAGCGCCACCGGCGAGGTCACCGTCACGGTCCCGGTGCTGCTGCCGCAGGGCGGCGACGACGTGCTGGGCAACCTCAACCAGACGCTCGCCCGCGAGCTGTGCGACAAGGGCGTGAACCTGGAGTTCGCCTACTACCCCGACCAGGGCCACACCATCGGCGACGGTCCGCTGGACGACGCCATCGCCTGGATGGACGCCCGGCGCCTCGGCACTCCCACGGCTCCGAGCTGCCGGTTCTGAGCGAATCAGTCGTGCAAACGGGTGAGTTACCGCCACGTGTGCCCCGCTCGGGCGTTGCCAGGGCGAACCACTCGACGAGTATCGACCCGCTCCAGCGAAGGATTTCCAGCTCATGCTGAAGAAGATGATGGTCACCGCTGTCACCACCGCCGCCGCCATCGGCGCCGGCGCCGCCATGGCCGCTCCGGCCATGGCCATCGGCAACGACAACGGGATCAACACCGTCAACGGCAACGGTGCCGTGCAGGCCTACGGCAACCAGAAGACGCACGGCGAGAAGAGCCCGCAGCTCTCCGTGATCCAGGGCACGGCCAACAAGCCCTGCATCGGCCTGCCGGTCAAGGTCAACGCGCAGTCGCTCGTCGCCGTCCTCGCGAACGTGGGCGTCCAGGACGTCAACGTCCTGTCCAACCCGCAGAACCAGCAGTGCACCGAGAACTCCACCCAGGCCAAGGGCGACGAGGCCCTCTCGCACATCCTGGACAACATCCCGGTCCTGTCGGGCAACGTCTCCGCCGGAAGCTGACGCCCGGGTGCTCTGCGACCGGTGCTCCGCGACCGTGGTCCCCGGTCGCGGAGCACCGGTCGCGGAGCGCCGGCTTCGATCAGTTTCCCGGCGCCATGTCGTAGGTGACCCACATCGTACGGGTGGCCACTTGGTCGTACTTGGCCCGTGCGCGGTGGTTGTCGTCGGCCGTGATCCAGCGGACCACGCTCCAGCCGCGTTCGGCGGCGATCTCCCGCAAGGCCTCGAGCAGCCGGTCGGCGGCGCCGGAGCCGCGGTGGGCGGGGTCGACGAACAGGTCGTCCAGGTACCCGCCGGTGGTGGCCGACAGGGGCCGGGCGAAGGGCCGGTAGTGCGCCAGGCCGATGAGCCGGCCGTCCGCGTCCTCGGCGACGAGGGCGCTCTCCTCGTGGGCGGGGTCGTTCACCCACGCCCACACGCGTGTCGCGGCCTCCTCGGTCTGCTCGACACGGTAGAAGTCGGCGTAGCCGCGGTACAGGGCGCGCCACTGCGGGAAGTCCGCTTCACGGACTTCCCGGACGGTGATGGTGGTCGGCATGATGCGCACTTTCGTCGTTGGGAAGGGTCCTCGACAAGGGATCATGCCCGGTCCGCCGGATCCAGGGCAGCGCCGGAATGTCGAAGCCCGCGCCCACCCGACGACGCGGCGTCCATCTCGGTGGCCCCCGCCGCGCGCTACCTCTTCAGGACTCCCCCGGCGGTGGAACGCAGGGCGTGTGCCGTGTCGATCGCGGCGACCCTCGCGCGGTGCGCCGCTTCCCGTACGGGGCCGAGCGAGCGCCGGCCGGGGCCGCGCCGCAGCAGATCCCGGTAGAGGTCCAGATGCCGCTCGGCGACGTACGCCGGGTCGAAGCGGGCCGAATTCTTCAGCGCCGCGGCGCCCATGCGCCGGCGCAGCTCCTCGTCGGCCACGAGTTCGAGCAGGGCGGCGGCGATGGCGTCGGTGTCACCGGGGCGGACGAGGCGTCCGTCGACCTCGTCCGCGATGATCTCGCGCGGCCCCACCGGGCAGTCCGTGGAGACGACGGGGAGGCCGCAGCGCATCGCCTCGACGATGGTCATGCCGAACGACTCCCGGTCCGAGGTGGACGCGGCGATGGACCCCTTGGCCCACTCCGGCTCCAACGGGTCGGCATTGCCCATGAGCCGGGCGCTGCCGCTCAGTCCGAGTTCTCCGATCAGCGAGGTCAGGCCCGCCTTCTCGTTGCCGGTGGCGTCGCCGCTGCCGAAGATGCGCAGCTTCCAGTCCGGGTGGTCGGCGACGACCCGCGCGAAGGCCCGTACGAGTCGTAGTCCGGGGAGCCCGGGCGCAGATCGACCAGCGGCGTCAGGCTGACCCGGGGAGGGGCGCCCATCGTCGGTGCGTCCCGGTGGCGCAGGACCGAGACGATCTCCACGTCGTGGTGTTCCGCGAGCGCCGACGCGAGGTTGAACGTCGACCGGATCGTTCCTCCGATGCCGTAGGCATTGTGGAGCAGGAAGCACATACGCATGCGGCGCCGGGCCCTTCGGTGGCGGAGGCAGGATCGTTCCCCACTGTGCGCGGTTCATGCTTAACCGTTCCTGAAGGCCTGGTCGCAGGGGGCGGGGGCGCCTGGGTGGCATGCTGACATCGTGGACATTTTGCTGGTGGAGGACGATCCGCTGATCGCTGCGGCGGTGAGTGAGGGACTGAGGGGCGAGGGGTACTCGGTCACCCTCGTGTCCGACGGCCTCGCCGCGGTGGAGCTCGGCGCCACGGGCGAGTTCGCGGCGATCGTCCTGGACGTCATGCTGCCTTCGCTGAACGGGTTCGCCGTGTGCGGACGGCTCAGGGCCCTGGGTGTCGACACCCCGGTGCTGATGCTGACCGCCAGGGACGGGGAGCTCGACGAGGCGCACGGCCTGGACACCGGGGCGGACGACTACCTGACGAAGCCGTTCTCCCTGCTCGTCCTGACGGCGCACCTGCGCGCGCTGATCCGCCGCAGCGCCCGGGAGGCCGCGGGCTCCGGGGCCCCGGACGTCTTGCGGGCCGGCGACCTGTGGCTCGACCCGCGAGCCCGTACGTGCGGACGCGGGAGCGAGCGCATCGAACTCACCGGACAGGAGTTCGCGGTACTGGAATGCCTGATGCGCGAGCCGGGCCGGGTGCTGTCGAAGGAGAGCATCCTGGGCGAGGCGTGGGACATCGCCTACCGGGGCTCGGCGAGCATCGTGGAGGTCTACGTCAGCCTGCTGCGCCGCAAGATCGACCAGCCCTACGGCACCCGCGGCATCGTGACCGTCAGGGGACACGGCTACCGGCTGGACGACTCGCATGCCTGAGGCCGCTCCCCGTGACCCCGCTCTCCGGAACCCTCCCCGGAGCAACCCGGACCGGATGTCGGCGTGGTGGCCGCGGCTGCCCACGCGGGCCCGTACGGCCCTCGCCGCGGGTACGGCGGCCCTGATCCTCTCCGGCGCCGGGGCTTGGTGGCTGCACCACGACGTGTACACCACGGAGATGGAGGCGGCGCGGGGCACCGCCCTGGCGCAGTCCCGCGCCATCGCCCTGGAGTTCGCCGGGGTCCGGGCCAGGGACCGGGAGGCCACCGGCGACATCCTCGCCACGTCGCCGGTACTGATCATCGGGCCGGACGGTCCGTTCCCGTCCTGGCTCCCCCGGGCGTTCCCGGCGGTCGTGGCACAGGTGCCGCCCGCGCCCGAGTCGGCGCGCCCCGCATGGGCGAGCGTCCGGTCGGTCCGCTTCGGGGACCCGGCCCCCTCCTGCCGGCAGGAGCCTTCCCGTACCTCCACCGGGCAGCCCGTGCCCGGCTGCCTCTCGCAGGCGGCGGAGCTGGCGGGGCGGACCGTCGACATGGCCGGCACCAGCATCGAGGTCCACCCCGCCGGCGCCCCCACTGCGTCGGCGCCGGCGGCCGGGCGCTACACCGTCTACGTCGCCGTCGTCCGGGCCGGGGCGGCCCGGGCCGCCGACGCGCTCGTCCCGGCCCTGAGCGGTGCGGTCCCGCTGGCGGCCCTGCTCGTCGCGCTGTCCGCCTGGGTGGCGACCACCCGTGCCCTGCGGCCGGTCGAGGCCATCCGTACCCGCCTCGCCACCGTCGACCAGCCGGGCTCCGGCACCCGCGTCCCCGTACCCGTGGCCGAGGACGAGATCACCCGGCTCGCCCGCACGACCAACCACACCCTCGACGTACTCGACGCCCACGCCCGCCGCCAGCGCCGCTTCATCGCCGACGCGGCCCACGAACTGCGCAGCCCGGTCACGGGCCTGCGCACCGTGCTCGACGTCGCCGTCGCCCACCCCCAGCGGCCCGCCGCCCTCGCCGACGCCCTGCGGGCCACGACGAGACTGCAGCACCTCGTCGACGACCTGCTGACCCTCGCCCGGCTGGACGGCGCACCCGGGGCCGTGCCGGAGGACCGGGCGCCGGTGGACTTCACCGAACTCGTCCGGGAACTCCTCATCGAACTGCCCCACACCCGGCCCGGAGCCACCGCGGAGCTCGTCCTCGACGCCGCCGAGGAGCCCGTGATCCTGCCCGGCTACCGCGACCGGCTGCGGCGCCTGCTGCGCAACCTCCTCGACAACGCGGCCCGGCACGCCGCGACCCGGGTCACCGTCACCCTCGCCGCGGAGGCCGGATGGGTGGAGTGCACCGTCCACAACGACGGGGCCCCGATCCCCGGAGCGGACCGCGAACGCGTCTTCGACCGCTTCACCCGTCTCGACGAAGCACGCACCCGCGACACCGGCGGCAGCGGCCTCGGCCTCGCCATCGCCCGGGACCTCGCCCGCCACCACCGGGGCACGCTGGCCGTCGTCCCGGGCGACCGGGGAGCGGCGTTCCTCCTGCGGCTGCCCCGTTAGGGAGTGTCACGGCCGGTAGACCTTGCCGGGTTCGGGGCAGGCCGGCGAGAGGAGTTCGGAGACGGTCACGAAGGTGTAGCCGCGGTCGTGGAGTTCACGGACGATCGCGGGCACGGCGGGAATGGTGCCGGCGTACCGCTCGTGGAGCAGGATGATCCCGTCCCGCTCGGTCCGGTCGAGGACGCGCCGGACGATGAGCGCGGTGTCGGTGGTCGCGTAGTCCTTCGCGGTGACGCTCCACAGGACCTGGGCGAGGCCGAGCTCCTTCATCACCTTCGACACCTTGTCGTCGGTGGCGCCGCCCGGAGGGCGCATGAGGGTGGGCGCGCGGCCCGTCGCCTTCTCTATGTCCCGCTGGACCGGCTCGATTTCGGCACGTATCGCGTCCGGCGCGAGCCCGGTCAGGTCCTCGTGCGACCAGGTGTGGTTCGCGATCTCATGGCCTTCGGCGGCCATGCGGCGCACGGTGTCGGGATAGGTGTCGGTGTGCCCCTTCCCCTGGAGGAAGAACGTGGCCCTGATCTTCTCCCGCTTCAGGAAGTCCAGCAGGCGCGGGGTCGGTGCGCTCGGGCCTCCGTCGAAGGTGAGGGCCACGCACTTGGCGACGGTGCAGTCCACCGGGGCGGAGGAGTGCGGGCCCGCGGCGCGGGCGGCCGCGGTGCGGACGGTGGCCGGTGAGACGACCCCGTTGAGTGAGGAGCAGGCGGTGAGGGCGGTCAGCATCAGTGCGGCCGCCACGGCGGAGGCCCGCCGGTGAGGGAGCGCCTTCCGGCGGGAGGGGTCCTGCGCGTGGGAGGGGTTCTGCGGGCGGCGGTTGAACGAGCGAATCATGAGGAGGGGTCCTGGATCGGTCGGGGAGGGGGACCGAGCATGCGCAGACCGTCCTTAACGGACCCTGAAGGTCACTCCCGGCGGCCTTTCCCCACCTCAGCCCCGTCGCCGGTTGAGCAGCCACCACGCGGTCACCAGGTCCTCGGTGCGCCGCAGGTCCAGCTCGGTGAGCTGCTGGAAGCGGTTCACCCGGTACCGGACGGTGTTCGGGTGCACCGCCAGCAGCCGGGCGGCGTCACGTACGTTCTGGTCGCAGGCGAGGTACGTCCGCGCGGTCTCCTCGATATCGGCGTTCGACCGGCCCGCGGCGTCGAGCGGCGACAGGTGGCGTACGGCGAGCCCCTCGGCGGTGCGGTCGCCGGACAGCACGAGCGGCCGCGGTCCGAGGTCGCCGAGGCGCACCACCCCCGACATGGCGAACCGCAGGGCGGTGTCCAGCGCCAGGGCCGCCTCCTCGAAGCCGGCGGCGAGCCGGTCGAGGGGAAGGGGCGGACCGACCGCCACCAGGTGGCCGGCGAGGGATTCCGGCGCTCTCGGCACGATGAAGCCGAGGTCCGGGCCGATCTGCGCGAGCAGCAGGCGGTCCGCCGGGACGCGCACCGCCACGGCGACGGCGCGGCGGACCGCGTCGGCCTCGTCGGCGGACACCGCGCGCGCCGCGAGCGCCAGATGGGGGGCCTGCGGGACGAGCCCGTAGAGGTGCGCGTCCCGGTTGATCCGCTCCGCCGGGAGGCTGCCGCCGAGCACACCGGCCGCGAAGGCCGAGCGGCGTTCGGCGTCGAAGTGGGCCCGTTCCACGGCCAGGTCGTGCTGGACCCGGGCGAACACGGCGGACGCCTCGTTGGAGAACTCCCAGGTGCTGTCGTGGACCGCGAGCAAGAGGTCGGCGGGCAGGTCCACCTCGGCCGCGACCTCGTCCAGGAGGACGAGCATCTCCCGCGACCCCAACTGGTAGCCGAGGGCGAGCACGTCGAGCGGAACTCCCCGGGCGGCGCGCTCGACGGCGTAGCGCCCGAGCATCTCGCGCAGCGCGGCGTCGGGAACCCGGAGCGAGGTCAGCTCCGAGACGAGGATGTCCATGAACCGTCGGGCGGAGGCCCGGATGTCCTCGTCCGAGAGGACCGCGTAGCCGGGGACATGGCTGCGGACCGACACCAGGAACCGGTCGGCGAAGACCTCGTGCAGCGTGCTCAGGCGCGCGACGGCGGCGGCCACGGCCGCGCGCGTCGGCCCGTCGAGTGCGGCGAGGTCCGGCATCCGCCGGCGTACCGGCCAGGCCGTGGGCGTCTCGGGTTCCATGGTGTCAGGCTATCCACGGATCTTGTTCCGGAGAACAAAGTTGTCGCCCGCATGCTGGTGCGGATTCCGTAGCCCGCGCGCAGGACCGCGGCGACACTGTGGCGGAGCTCGTGGCGACCTTGTTCCGGATGCCATATCGGGCGCTCTTCACCGTCGAAGGGACCTCTCCTGTGGCACGCTCCCTCACCCCGCCCGAGTCCTCGGACCGCCCGGCCGCACCGCCTTCCCGGGCGGGCTACGTGCTGGGTCTGCTGTTCGTGGGCAACCTGCTCAACTTCTACGACCGGGCCCTGCCGTCGGTCGTACTGGAGCCCATCAAGGACGAGTTCGGGCTCGACGACACACAAGTCGGAATTCTGGCTTCGGCGTTCGTGCTCGTCGCGGCGCTCGCCGGGGTCCCGCTGGGGCGCTTGGCCGACCGGGTCCCGCGCGCGGCCGTCGCGGGCTGGGGCCTGTTCGTGTGGAGCGCCTTCACCGCGGCGGGCGGACTGCTCACCAGCTTCTGGGGGTTCTTCGCGTCCCGGGTCGGCGTCGGTGTCGGCGAGTCCAGTTACGCGCCCGCCACCGGGTCCCTGCTGTCGGACCTCTATCCGAGCGAGCGCCGCTCCCGGGCCCACTCGCTGTTCATGCTCGGATTCCCGGTCGGCACCCTGCTCGCCTTCCTCACGGCCGGCGGGCTCGCCGTCGCGTTCGACAGCTGGCGGGCGCCGTTCCTCATCGCGGCGTTGCCCGGCTTCGTCGTCGCCCTCCTGGTGCTTCGGATCCGCGAGCCCGGGCGGGGCGCCGCCGACCCGGTGGGCGACGTACAGGTGGCCGACGTACAGGTGGGCAACGTACCGGTTGGCGAGGTACCGGTGGCCCGCGAACCGTTGGCGGCCGATGGTCCCGTCGGCACCCGGCATCCCGCGCCGGGCGGGCGCGGCGGCAGCACCCTGCGCGCCCTGCTGAAGGTGCGCTCGATGTACGGCATGCTCCTCGCGTTCGCCGGGTACAACTTCGCGGCCTACGCGATCGGCACCTTCCTCACCCCCGTTCTCCAGCGCTACTACGGCCTCTCCCTGGTCGGCGCCGGCCTGGTGGGCGGCGTCGTGGTCGGGGTGACCGGCCTCATCGGCCTGTTCGCCGGAGGCCGGCTCCTGGACCGGGCCGCCCGGCGATCGTCCGAGGCGCGGGTCCGGGCGGCGGCCCTCAGCCTGGCCGGCGCCGCGGTGTTCTCCTTCGCCGGACTCCTCGCGGGCCGGGGGGCGTTGTGGCAGCTCGTGGCGTTCCTGAGCCTGGGCTACCTGCTCGGCGTCGTCTACCTCGCCGCCGCCGTCCCCGTGGTCTCCGACGTCATCCGGCCCGAGCAGCGCTCGGGCGCCCTGGGCCTGCTGTTCGCCGTCGGCTACCTGCTCGGAGGAGCGGGCGGACCCGTACTGGTCGGCATGCTGTCCGACGCCCTGGCCGGTGGTGCGCAGTCCGCGTCCGAGGCCTCGGCCCACGGTCTGCGGACGGCGTTGACGCTCACCGTTCCGCTCGCCTTCGGCGTAGCGGCCGCCGGGATGCTCCTGGCGTCGAGATCCGTCCGGGGCGACCGCGAAGCGATGCTCGCCGCGGCGAACACGCCCTGACGCGCGGTCATTTGCTCGGGCACGGCCACGGGAACGAGCGCGAGCGCGGGCTCGCGCTTGGGCCCGCGCTTGAGCCGCACCTCACCAACACCTCACGCAGACACGCAGAAGGGACGACCTACGTGATCCAGCACGTCCGGGTCCTCATCGTCGGCAGCGGCTTCTCCGGAATCGGGCTGGGGCGGGCCCTGCTCGCCTCACGGTTCTCCGATTTCCTCATCTTCGAACGGGCGCCGGAGCCCGGGGGCGTCTGGCACTCCAACACCTACCCCGGCTGCCGGTGCGACGTCCCCTCCCACCTCTACTCGTTCTCCTTCGCGCCCAACCCGGACTGGACCGCGACGTACTCCCCCCAGCCGGAGATCCAGGCCTACCTGGGGCGCTGCCTCGACCGGTTCGGGCTGCGGCCGCACCTGCGCACCGGAGTGGAGGTCCTGGAGGCCCGGTGGGACGAGGCGGACCAGCTCTGGCACGTGGAGACCAGCGAGGGCCGGTGGACGGCCCGGGTGCTGGTGAGCGCGGTGGGCCCGCTGACCGAGCCCAGGCTCCCCGACGTCCCGGGCATCGACCGCTTCCGCGGCAAGGTCATGCACTCGGCGCGGTGGGACCACTCCCACGACCTGGCCGGGGAGCGCGTGGCGTCGATCGGCACGGGCGCCTCCGCCATCCAGTACGTCCCCGAGATAGCCGACCGCGTCGGCAGGCTGTACGTGTTCCAGCGCAGCGCCCCGTGGATCACCCCGCACGACAACCGGCCGATCCCCGAGGCGGAGCGCGCGGGGTTCCGGGCCCGGCCCCGCCTGCAGCGGGCCGAGCGCGCCAAGGCGTACGTGGCCAAGGAGCTGCTGGTGCTCGGCTTCGCCAAGCACCCCCGGCTGATGCGCGTCGTCGAACGCCTGGCACGCCGGCACCTGACGAGCCAGGTCGCGGACCCGGCCCTGCGCCGGTCCCTGACGCCTGATTTCACCCTGGGCTGCAAACGCGTCGTACCGTCCAACGCCTGGTATCCGGCGCTGCAGAAGGAGAACGTAGAGCTCGTTCCCCGGGCGCTGCGCGAGGTCCGCGAGCACAGCGTCATCGACGCGGACGGGACCGAGAGGGAGGTGGACACCATCATTTTCGGCACCGGCTTCCACGTCACCGACATCCCCTTCGCCGAGAAGGTGCGCGGCCGTGACGGGGAGCTGCTGAGCGCGGCCTGGGCGGGTTCTCCGCGCGCGTACCTGGGGGTGTCCGTGCCCGGCTTCCCGAACTTCTTCATGTTCCTCGGGCCCAACTCCGGCCTGGGCCACAGCTCCATGGTCTACATGATCGAGGCCCAGGCGGAGCACGTGAAGAACGCCGTCCGCGCGCTCGACGTCTCCGGCTCGACGTCCATCGAGGTGGACCGGCGCACCCACGATGCCTACAACGCGGACCTCGACCGCAAGCTGGCGAAGTCGGTGTGGGAGCTCGGCGGCTGCGTGAGCTTCTACCGGGACGCCAACGGACGCAACGCGACCATCTATCCGGACTGGACCTTCCGGTACCGCCGTCAGGCGGTCCGGTGGAAGCCCGGGGCCTATCACCTCGCCACGGGCCCCGCCAAGGACGCCTCATGAGGGCCGTGAGCCTGACCCGGGGGCGGTTGGAGGTCGTCGACCTGCCCGTCCCGCGTCCCGGCGCGGGCCAGTTGCTGGTCGAGGTCAAGCGCTGCGGGATCTGCGGCTCGGACCTGCACAGCCGACTCCACGCGGACGAACTGGCGGACGCGCTCGATCTGTGCGGCTACCCGCGCTACGCCCGCTCCGGCCAGCAGGTCGTGCTCGGACACGAGATCTTCGGCGAAGTGGCCGACCGGGGACCGTGGTGCGCCGGCACCATCCGGCCCGGCACACCGGTCGTCACGGTCCCCCTCGTGCGGCGCGGCCGGCAGGTCGATGGTGTCGGCCTGTCCGCACACGCCCCGGGCGGCTTCGCCGAACTCGTCGTCGTCCAGGAGGCCCTGACCCTGCCCGTCCCGAACGGCCTGCCGGCGGACCTCGCGGCACTCACCGAACCGATGGCCGTGGCCTGGCACGCGGTCAACCGCGGTGAGGTGACGCGCAAGGACGTGGCGGTCGTCCTGGGCTGCGGTCCGGTGGGTCTCGCGGTGATCTCCGTGCTCAAGGCCCGGGGAACCGCGACCGTGGTGGCGAGCGACTACTCGGCGGGCCGCCGGGCGCTGGCGGCGAAGTGCGGAGCCGACATCGTGGTCGACCCCGCCGTCGCATCGCCCTGGGACGGACTCGCGGCCCGGCACGGCTTCATGACCACCATGCCCGACGAGTACAACGCGGGCATCGACGCTCTGGAAGGCCTGGCCCGGCTCCCCCTGCCGTGGTGGACCTCCTGGCGCGCCCTGCAGAGGATCGGCGCGACCCGGCCCAAGCGGCCCGTGGTGTTCGAATGTGTCGGCGTACCCGGCATGCTCGACGGCATCCTGGCCGCCGCACCCCTGCACTCCCGCGTGGTCGTCGTCGGGGTCTGCATGGGCCCCGACACCCTGCGCCCGTCCCTCGCGGTGAACAAGGAGCTCGACCTGCGGTTCGCCGTCGGGTACACGCCCCTGGAGTTCCGCGACACCCTCCACGCACTGGCACACGGCACCCTGGACGCCTCCCACCTGCTCACCGGACGCGTCGGGCTGCCAGGGGTCGCGACCGCCTTCGAGGCACTGGCCGACCCCGAGGAGCACGCCAAGATCCTCGTCGACCCCTCGCTCGCCACGGACCGCGTCCTGGGGCGGTGACGGCGACCGGGAAGGGGCGGCTGTCAGCGGGTCGGCCGCCTGTGCACCTGCTCGTCAAGTCCACGTCGAAGACGGTGAGTTGTGACAGTTCGACGGCGCCGAGCCGGACTGGTCAGGAGTCGGCCCCCGACCCGGAAGCCGCATCGGCCGCCCCGGCGCGTAGCAGCCGATGCGGAACCGGTCGTTCGGATTGTCAGTGCTGGTCAGGATGATGTTCTTATGACGGAAACCAGCTCCTCCCCGCTCTCCGCCGACGCCTACGCCGACGCGGTCGCCACCGCCGTCGCGGCCTCGGCCGCGTACTACACCGACGGCTCCACGCCGCTCGGCGACGACGAATACGACGCGCTGCTGCGCGCCATCACCGCGTACGAGGACGCCCACCCCGGTGAGGTGCTGCCCGACTCCCCGACCGGCAAGGTGGCCGGCGGCGCCGTTCAGGGCGACGTGCCGCACTCCGTCCCGATGCTCTCCCTCGACAACGTCTTCGACGCCACCGAGCTCACCGACTGGGCGGCCGGCCTGGAGCGCCGGCTCGGCCGCCCGGTGGCCGGCTGGTGCGTGGAGCCCAAGCTCGACGGCCTCGCGATGGCCGCCCGCTACCGGGGCGGCAAGCTGGTGCAGATGCTCACCCGGGGCGACGGCCTGGCCGGCGAGGACATCACCCACGCCGCCGACGCGATCCTCGGCCTGCCCGCCGTGCTCAGCGAGCCGATCGACGTCGAACTGCGCGGCGAGGTGCTGCTGACCACCGCCCAGTTCGAGGAGGCGAACCGGATCCGGATCGCCCACGAGGCCGCCCCCTTCGCCCACCCGCGCAGCGGCGCGGCCGGCACCCTGCGCGCCAAGGACCGCCCGTACCGGATCGAGCTGACCTTCTTCGCCTACGACGCCATCGGCCTGGACCTCGACCTCTCGCACAGCGGCCTGCTGGCCCGGCTGGCCACCCTGGGGGCGAACACGGCCGCCGACACCGCCGCGGCCCCGCTGCGCTGCGAGACCCTGGACGACGCCCAGCAGCGGATCGACGCGATCGCCGACCTGCGCAGCGCCCTCCCCTTCGGTATCGACGGCGTCGTCGTCAAGGCCGACACCGCCGCCGACCGCCACCAGGCGGGCAGCGGCTCCCGCGCCCCGCGCTGGGCGGTGGCCCGCAAGCTCGCCGCCGAGCACAAGGTCACCCGCCTGCTGGAGGTGGAGTGGAACGTCGGCCGCACCGGCATCATCGCCCCGCGCGCCGTCCTCGAACCGGTCGTCATCGACGGCGTCACCGTCACCTACGCCACCCTCCACAACCCGGCCGACATCACCCGCCGCGACCTGATGATCGGCGATCTTTGCTACGTTTTCAGAGCCGGTGACGTGATCCCGCGCGTCGAGGCCCCGCTGGTCGACCAGCGCACCGGCGCCGAGACCCCGATCGTCTTCCCCGCCGCCTGCCCGCGCTGCGGCGACGAGATCGACAGCTCCGAGCAGCGCTGGCGCTGCGTCCGGGGCCGGAACTGCCAGGCCGTAGCATCCGTCATCTACGCGGCCGGCCGCGACCAGCTCGACATCGAGGGCCTCGGCGGCACCCGCGCCGTCCAACTGGTCGAGTCCGGCCTGGTCGCCGACATCGCCGACCTCTTCACCCTGACCCGGGACCAACTCCTCGGCCTCGACCGGATGGGCGAGACCTCCACCGACAACCTGCTCGCCGCCCTCGAGACAGCCCGCGACCAACCCCTCAACCGGGTCTTCTGCGCCCTCGGCGTCCGCGGCACCGGCCGCACCATGTCCCGCCGCATCGCCGCCCACTTCGGCTCCCTCGCCGCCATCCGCGCCGCCGACGCCGACACCCTCGCCGAGGTCCCCGGCATCGGAGTCGAGAAGGCCCGTGTGGTCGCCGCCGAACTCCTCGAGCTCGCCCCGCTCCTCGACAAGTTGACCGCCCAGCGGGTCGGCACTCAGGTCACCGAGCCCCAGCGCCCCACCCCCACGGGTGAGGCCGGGGCCGATGCCTCAGCAGCGGGCGAGGCCGGCCCGCTGGCGGGGGACGCCGTGGTCGTCACCGGCTCGATGACCGGAGCCCTCGCCGCTCTCTCGCGCAACGAGATGAACGAGCTCATCGAACGCGCCGGCGGCAAGGCCTCCTCCTCCGTCTCCAAGCGCACCACCCTCCTGGTGGCCGGCGAGAAGGCCGGTTCCAAGCGCGCCAAGGCCGAGGAGCTCGGCATCCGCATCCTCACCCCCGAGGATTTCGCAGCACTGGTCGCCGAGCATCTCCCCCAGGATTGATCGAAAGCGACTGCGTGAGGGCGGGCCCGCGTACAGCGGGCCCCGATGGAAGGTGGGCGACGTTGTCGGTAAAATACTCCGTCTGGTTCGAGGGAAGCGACGAATTCGTATTCGCTTGTGATCTGGAAGGGTTTTTCGTCGGGCACTACAGCTACGACGACTTCGGCGCGCTCCTTGAAGCCGAGAACGCCCGAGTCACCTTCAGGCTTGTGCGGCCGACCCTGGACGCGCCGATCGAGACGCTTGGGGGTGACATCGAGGTCCTTGTCCTCGACACCGAAGGCCGACCCATGGGGCGCCACGCGCTGTGGGGCGCCAAGCCAGTCGCCGGAGATACGCCGGAATATCTAGTCATCACGGCAGAAACGGGGGTGCCTCCGCCTGCCGAGGCCCGCGGGTTGTGGGAGAGGTTCCGAATTTCCCCACCGCGGCGTGATGAATGGCGCACGCTTCGGGTCGGGGACCGTGAAGCGTGGCTGGCCGTAGCCGGGCTCAGATACGCCGAATCCGCCTCCAAGGGGGAGCATTCGACTCCCCCTCGAGAGATCATCATGAGAGGTGATGACATCAAGGATGTCGCGAGTTTCTTCTGCGCGATTGGCGAGGCTTTCCGTGGCCCAGGTGGATATATCGGGCAGAGTTTCACCGAACTGGATGAGCGCCTCGAGGATTACCTCCAAGGCGCCCCGGTTCGGCTGATTTGGCGGAACATTTCCGTCGCACGCTCATCCCTGTCTGCAGTCATGGATATCCACGGCGGGCCAATTTCCAAATTCGATTTGCTTCTTAAGATTCTGTCGCAGAATAATGTTGACGTCATTCCTGGACACTGAAGTCGGCCTCGGCCGGGATCGCGTAGCGGACCGACTCGGCCGAGATCGTGGAGCCTTTGCCGACCCGGCGGGTCTCGCCGAAGGCCGCGGAACGGCTGCTCGGGCACCGGGTGCAGCCGCGGCCGGCAGCTTGAAGGGGATGGCCCAGTACGGGAACCTACTGCCGTACCCCGGGCGCAGCGCGGCGATCGATCGCGTCGGCCTTCTGCTGCGCCTCGGCGAGGGCGGCGACCACGTGGAGGCTGTCGGGCGTCCCGGCCGTGGTCGCGGTCTCGAACTGCTCCTGCCTGAAGAGGACCTCCACGCGCACGCCAAAGGCGGCGGGTAGGGCAGTCGCTCGGGCAGGCCCTCTAAGGGCTGTCCCGCAACCATTCGGCGCCGCTCCCAAGGAGCCCGTCGCCCTTGGAGACGGGAGGCCGACGATCGATCTGGGAAGGCTGAGGGTAGGTTCCTCGCATGTCATCGCATCTCAGTTCTGGGGCTTCGGGAGCCCTGCGACGCTTCGCTGGATGGCTCGCCCGGGGCTCGGTAGGCCACCCGATGCTGGAGGGGATCGACTACTGGGAAGAGTTGCGCGAGTCGCCCTCCCAGATGGAGATCTGCGTCGCGATCTTCGCCAACGTCCTCGAACTGGACGAGCAGGGCGAACCGGTCAATGAGAAGTACGCGGAGCGCCGGGCTGCAACCTATCTCTACGCATTCTGCACCGGGAAGCCGCCTCCTGGGGAGCCGGACATCGAGCCCTGGGAGTGCGAACTTTATTGACCGTCACCGTGCGACGCCATTCGAGTAAGGCCGGCCCCGCCCGCGACCCCGTTCCCCTGCGTGGGGGGGGCTATCCGGTGAGGGCGAGGTTGTGCAGGCGGGCGATGCCGTGCATCGCGTGCTGCACTCCATCGCCTCGCAGCCGGCAGTCGCGCAGGATCTTCCCGTTCTTCATTCGGGCGAAGGCATGCTCGACGCGGGCGCGAACCTGCTTGTGGGACTGTTGTGGGCCTGTTTCCAGTCGGGCAGGTCCTCTCCCTTGCGGCGGCGGTGCGACATCACGAGCCCGGTACCCGGGTAGCCGCCATCGGCGATGGTCATCGTGTTGCCTACGGCGGTCTTCGCACCGGACTCCACCCAGGCCCGGCAGTCGTTGCGATTGCCTGGTAGCGGCTGGCCGACCACCACGATCAGGCGGGTGTCTGCGTCGATGACCACCTGATGGTTGGTGGAGTAGCGATAGTTCTTCGACTGCTCGGCCACCTTGTGATCCCGGGTGGGCGCCAGGGTTCCGTCCACGATCAGCACCGCGTCCTTGGCGAACCGACGACGGGGTTGCAGCGCGAGCTTCCGGCTGAGGTCGTCGATCACCCGCTCCGCGGCCGACTTCGACACCACGAACAGCGGGGCCAGTTGCCGCATCGTCAGGTTAGTCCGCCGGTACGCGGCGGCCAGGAGCACCCGATTCTCCAATGACACCTTCCACGGCCGCCCTCGGCCCGGGGAGTCGACACCCTCGCGACGTACGTCGGTCACCAGCTTGCCGAAGGCGCGGGGGCTCAGCCCGGTGAACGGAGCTGTCCAGGACGGCTCAGATGCCGTGATCACACCTGACATGACCAAGATCATCACACGGCAAGATCACTTACGGGACAGCCTTTAGGGTGCCGATGGCGTGGCTGACGCCCTTGCCCCGGCGGCGCTGGAGCGAAGCTCCCCAGGCGACCGGGCCGTCCGGGTCGAAGCCGTTGTCGAGGCTCAGCAGCCGCGCGGTGTGCGCGCTGCCGCCGGCAGGGGCGGCGCCGTCCCCGACCAGGCCTGTCGGGGAGTCCTGGGCGACCTCGTCCGGCGCGCTCCGCCTGCCAGGCGAGCACCGACAGCCGCAGCCTGTCGTAGGCGGCGCCGTCGAGCAGCCCGCTCTCGCCCCCGTAGTACGCCCGGGACGGCTCGCGCAGCCGCTGGAGCGGGCGGCCGCCGGAATCCGCCTGACCGCCGAGCAGAGTTCAAAGAACATCCGGCGCGGCCGGCCAGGGCCGGCCCGCGCGAACGAAGTCGCCGTACTCGTCCTGGACGACGTCTCGTTGACCCACCGACCGCGCTCGGCTCCAGTGCCCCGTTCCGTCGCGGTCAACGCGGTCAACGGATCCTCAGCCATGCCCAAGAGCCGACCGAACTCGCCGGCCTCGTCATCGGGATCCAACGGCGGGAACTCGCCCAGGTCCAGGAAGCTCTCACTGCCGACGTCCTCGACCGCAGGGAGATGGACCTCATACGACGTCTTCGTCGGGCGAACTTCGACAGGAGCATCAACGGGGCTGAGGCGATCTCTGTGACGGTCCTTGACACCCGTTGATTAATTCGGCTTCTATTCAAATTAATTGACGCCCTGTTGTGAGCAGAGAGGAGTACCCGTGTCAGCCCCTCCCGCGACGAGGACCGCCATCGCGCTCGCCGCCACGGCCGCGGTCCTGTTCGGCACCCTGGCCACCGCCCCCGCATCGGCCCAGTCCCCCGCCGCCACGTACACCGTCTCCATCGGCGCGAAGGGTCCCTGGACCCATCCCGACGACACCCCCGCCGCCACGTACATCGACAAGAACGGCGCGTTCTACTACCAGTCGGCCCACGCCCTGTACGCCGCGAACGACCCGCGCAAGTGGACCTTCTACACCGGCAAGGACTTCGACTCGGCCACCCGGTCCGCCTCGCTGAGCACCGCGGTCGATCCGGCGAACGCCAACGACCGCAACGACGACACCACGTGGCGCTGCAACAACAGCCCGACCGGGCGCGAGGCCACGTACGCGCCGGACACCACCCACTACGCGCAGAAGAACTACTGCGACCTGATGGGCGTCTGGGTGGATCCCGACACCGGCGACTGGTACGGGCTGGTCCACAACGAGTTCACCCCGCGGCCCTTCGGCGACGGCCTGCACTACGACGCGATCGACTACGCCGTGTCCAAGGACCAGGGCAGGACGTGGGCCATCAAGGACCATGTGCTCACCTCGCCCTACAGCACCCGGCGCGGCGACACCGCGGCCTTCCCGCACGAGACGTACCACTACGGCAACGGTGACGCCCGACTGTTCGTGGACACCGCTTCCGGCTACTTCTACGTCTATTACAACTCCCGCGTCATCCCGAAGGGCGGCGTCCCCGGAGCGTGGACCGCGGGCAGCCGGGCGCACGTCGCCCGCGCCCCCATGTCGGGCAAGATGGCGCCCGGTTCGTGGCAGAAGTGGTACGACGGCTCGTGGTCCCAGCCCGGAACGGGCGGCGTGGAAAGCAACATGGAGCCCGTCGACGCGACCCACACCACCGGGTACACCCCCGTGGCGAAGGACTACGACCCCTCGAACCCCGGCAACGTCCAGGAGCAGCAAGCCGCCGGTGAACTACCGCCGAAGTCGGACCTGTTGACGATGAACATCGCCTACAACGCCTACCTGGGGATGTACGTGGGCCAGCCCGAGGCGGTCAACCAGGACGGCAGCGAGCCGCAGCGCTTCTACGTCACCGACAACCTCGCCACCCAGAAGTGGCGGCTCGCCGGCGACTCCGGCACGTACCGCACCGGCTCCTGGTACCGGTGGGTCCTGGACTCCGTGAACAAGACGGGCTCCACCGTCGTCGGCAAGACGTTCCGGTCGTACTGCTCGTTCTTCTGCTCGGGCGGCGCGGACGGCGAGTACTACGACACCGTGATCGACACGAACGCGCCCGCCGCGGTCGTCGATCCCGGCAAGTCCTACACGATCGCCGGCGGCACCGGCCGCCACCTCGCCCAGGTCCAGGGCAGTACGGCGACCACGTCCAGCCCCGCCCCGGGCACTTCGGCCCTCAGCCGGTGGATCTTCACCCCCAACGGCGACGGCTCCTACCGCATCGCCAACGCCTCCACCCGTCAGCTCCTCGGCGTCGACTCGAAGGCGAACGCGGGACGCGCCTGGGCGGCCAAGCCCAGCGTGACGAAGGCACCGCGGAGCGGGCCCTCCGTCGGACAGCAGTGGTTCGTCATCCCGAACTTCACGGCCGACGGCCGGCCCACCGGCACCCATCGGCTCGTGAACCGCTACAGCGGACTCGTGATCGGCCTCTCCGAGGTGTCCGGCCGCCTCGCCGAGACCACTCCCACCCGAGCGTGGACCGACACCACCGGCAACCCGGTCGGCGGCGCCCGCACCTCGGCGGAACAGACCCTCACCCTTACGGCAGCCTCCTTTTGACCGGACACCTTCTTACCGGGCAGCCGGGAACTAAACCCGGGTCCGCCGAGTAAGGCGTCACATTCAAGGGGCAAATATGAGACACGGCGAAGACGTTACCCGCTCGTTATAAAACCGAGGGTGAGGTGGAAATGACGGGATTTAGCGCGGTAAGCCAGGCGCGTTGCAGGTAGTTTCATCACCTCGGGGAGGCGTTTCCATATATCACGGACAACGTCCTCCCCGTAACCCCTTGGGGCCGTGCAATCCGATCCAACCCTCGGTAGCTTCGGCCCGCATGACCGCTCATGCAGAACTGGCCCATTACCGGAAGACACCGCCGAACACCCCGGCCGCACCGTCCACCCCGACGACGCGCATCGACCGTCCCCGCCCGGGTGACGGCCGCCTGCTGTGGCGCCTCGCCCGCGACTCCGGGACGCTGGACCTCAACTCGGCCTACAGCTATCTCCTCTGGTGCCGTGACTTCGCCGGCACCTCCGCGGTGGCCCGGGACGCCTCCGGGCGTGCCGTCGGATTCGTGAGCGGATACCTGCGGCCCGAAAGCCCGGGCACCCTGCTCGTCTGGCAGATCGCCGTCGACGAATCCGTCCGGGGTCTGGGGATCGCGCGGGCCCTGCTCGACGGTCTCTCCGCCCGCGTGGCGGCGGAGCACGGACTGAGCTCCCTCGAAACCACCATCTCTCCCGGAAACCGCGCGTCGGAGCGGCTGTTCGCCTCGTACGCCGCACGGCACGGCGCCACGCTCACGCGCGAAGTGCTGTTCGCTCCGGAGGAGTTCCCGGACCGCGGGTACGCCCCGGAGGTCCTGCACCGCATCGGGCCGCTCTCCTTCTGAGCGCGCGGCCCGAACCCACCGGGGGCCGTGCCCCCGCATTCATCGCTTCGCACCCAACACCCCCTCTTTCATTGGAGAGTTCCCTTGACCATGACCGAGCCGGTCCTGTCCGTCTTCGAGACCCTGGAGTCCGAGGTGCGCAGCTACTGCCGTGCCTGGCCCGTCGTCTTCGAGCGCGCCACGGGAACCCGGCTGTACGACGAACACGGCTCCGCCTACCTGGACTTCTTCGCCGGCGCCGGGTCCCTGAACTACGGGCACAACAACCCCGTTCTGAAGCGGGCCCTCCTCGACTACCTGGAGCGGGACGGGATCACGCACGGGCTCGACATGGCGACGACGGCCAAGCGGTCCTTCCTCGAGGCCTTCCGGTCCCACGTCCTCGAACCCCGCGCGCTGAACTACAAGGTGATGTTCCCGGGGCCCACCGGGACCAATGCCGTCGAAGCGGCGCTCAAGCTGGCACGCAAGGCCAAGGGCCGCGAGTCGGTCGTCTCCTTCACCAACGCCTTCCACGGCATGTCGCTCGGCTCCCTCGCCGTCACGGGCAACGCCTTCAAACGGGCCGGCGCCGGCGTCCCCCTGGTCCACGGCACCCCGATGCCCTTCGACAACTATCTCGGTGGCCGGGTACCCGACTTCCTCTGGTTCGAGCGCCTGCTGGAGGATCAGGGATCCGGCCTCAACCACCCGGCGGCGGTCATCGTCGAGACGATCCAGGGCGAAGGCGGGATCAACGTGGCGCGCGCGGAGTGGCTCCGCGCGCTCGCGGACCTGTGCCGGCGCCGCGACATGCTGCTGATCGTCGACGACATCCAGATGGGCTGCGGCCGGACCGGCGAGTTCTTCTCCTTCGAGGAGGCGGGCATCACGCCCGACATCGTGACGCTGTCGAAGTCGATCAGCGGCTACGGACTCCCCATGTCCCTCTGCCTGTTCAAGCCCGAGCTGGACCTGTGGGAGCCGGGCGAGCACAACGGCACCTTCCGCGGCAACAATCCGGCCTTCGTCACCGCGACGGCCGCCCTGGAGACCTACTGGGCCGACGGCGTCCTGCGCGAGGGGACCCTCGCCCACGGCAAGCACATCGAGGGCGCGCTGCGCGAACTGTGCGCCGAACACGCCCGGCTGGGTGCCACGTACCGCGGCCGCGGACTGGTCTGGGGCATCGAGTTCGCCCACAAGGAGCGTGCGGCGGCGGTGTGCCGGAAGGCCTTCGAGCACGGTCTCCTCGTGGAGACCTCGGGTCCGGAGGGCGAGGTCGTGAAGCTCCTCCCGCCGCTCACCGTCACCGGCGACGAACTCGACGAGGGCCTCGACATCCTCGCCCGCTCCGTCCGCGAAACCGCCTGACCCCCGGCACTCCGCCACACACCACGAAGGGCACACCACCATGATCGTCCGATCGTTCCGGGACCTCGAGGGAACCGACCGCCACGTCAGGGCGGCATCCGGTACCTGGGAGAGCAAGCGCATCGTCCTGGCCAAGGAACGCGTCGGCTTCTCCCTGCACGAGACCGTCCTGTACGCCGGTACCGCGACGTCCATGTGGTACGCGAACCACGTGGAGGCCGTGGTCTGCACGGAGGGCGAGGCCGAGCTCACCGACGAGGAGACGGGCCTGACGCACACGATCACGCCGGGAACCATGTACCTCCTGGACGGCCACGAACGGCACACCCTCCGCGTGAAGAGGGACTTCCGCTGCCTGTGCGTCTTCAACCCGCCCGTCACCGGCCGGGAGGACCACGACGAGAACGGCGTGTACCCGCTGCTCACCGAGCCCGGCCAGGGCTGAGTCGCGGCCGCACGTACAGCAGAGCAGGACAGAGAGGAGAGGCAGGCACCACCATGACCTACGCATCCACACGCACGGCGAAGGACCTGTATCCGACCCGGGGCTCCGAGGAGGTGCTCACCGGCCGCGTGGACCCCGTCGTCTGGTCCGAGCCCGGCACGCCGGGCCCGGTATGGGCCCACGAGCTGGAGAGCTACGAGCGCGACGGATTCCTGTCCGTCGACGAACTGATCACGCCCGAGGAGACGGAGGTCTACCGGGCCGAGATGGACCGGCTGCTCCGTGACCCCTCGACGCTGGCCGACGACCGGTCCATCGTGGAGCCGAAGTCCCGGGAAGTGCGCTCCGTGTTCGAAGTCCACCGGATCAGCGAGGTGTTCGCGGCCCTCGCCGCCGATCCGCGCGTCGTGGGGCGCGCGCGGCAGATCCTGGGCTCCGAGGTGTACGTGCACCAGTCCCGGATCAACGTCAAGCCGGGTTTCGGGGCCAGCGGCTTCTACTGGCACTCCGATTTCGAGACCTGGCACGCCGAGGACGGCCTGCCGCACATGCGCACCGTGTCGGTGTCCATCGCCCTGACGCCGAACTACACCAGCAACGGCGGCCTGATGATCATGCCCGGCTCCCACCGGAGCTTCCTGGGCTGTGCCGGTGCGACGCCGAAGGACAACTACAAGAAGTCCCTCCAGATGCAGGACGCGGGCACCCCGTCGGACGAGGCTCTGACCCAGTTCGCCTCGGCCTGCGGCATCAAGGTCTTCACCGGCAAGGCGGGCTCGGCCACCTGGTTCGACTGCAACGCGATGCACGGCTCGGGTGACAACATCACGCCCTATCCGCGCAGCAACGTGTTCCTCGTCTTCAACAGCGTCGAGAACCGACCCGTGAAGCCCTTCGCCGCCCCGGTGCGCCGCCCCAGGTACATCGCCTCGCAGGACTTCACGCCGGTGGGCTGACGCTCCCGGACGCTAGGCGGCCGGGGTGATGGTCAGGATGTTCCCGGTGATCCGTGCGACGAGCCGCATGGTGAAGCCGTTCTCCGTGAGGACGTCGACGGACTCCTTGGGGCCGTCCGGCGCGTCGGCGACGGCGAGTCGCGCGGAGATCCACTCCTTGTGCCGAGGGGTCGATCTTCCGTCCAGCGCGATGTCCGCGCACTCGGCCAGGGTGGCCGCGACCTTCTCGGACGTCGAGTTCAGGGCCATGCACTCGACGCGGTGCGTCCGGCCCTGGTCGTCCCTGTCCATCCGCACCCAGAGCGTGAACCCCTCCGGGAGGACCCGCTTCGCCTCCAACGGCCCCTGTCCGTAGCGGCCCTGCCGGTGGACCTCCATGCCCCACCGCCCGGCGATCTTGGCCATGACCACGTCCGCCTCGGGCCCGGGAAACGGCGGGGAGTCGAAGGACTCCGTCGGCGAGGGCGAGGCCGAGGGGGTAGCGGACGCGGACGCCGACGGTGACGGTGACGCCGAAGAGTTCCGCTCGGCCGCCGGCCTGTCCGCCGGATCCCCACCGTCGGTGCAGCCGCCCAGCAGCAGCACCGAACATGCCAGCATCGCGCCGGCCACCCGTATGCGGGCAGGCCCGCCCATCGATCCGGTCCGGCCGAGGTGATCGCTCATGGGGCGCCACCTTAGCCGGACCGGCCGAAGCCATCCGCTGCCCCCGGTTACTCGCGAGGAAACCCCGCCTTTGGCTATGGTGAGCGCCCTCCGGCCGGAATGCCTTCGGATCCAATGATCAATGATCGTTCCGATGCGCCGATCGAAGGACGTCCTGCCAACTCAGGACACATCTGCATGCAGAGCGACGCGCTGTCGGCAACACCGCCCGGCGTCGGCTGAGTGCGATCCGGCCTGCCCTCGCCCCGTCATCCGGGGCTGGAGGGCGGCGGTTTTCTCATTCACCTACCTCGCGAAGGCAAGGCAGAGATGGCAAGAGTGCCCCGACAGTCCCCCCGGCAGCCCTCCCGGCAGGCCACCTACCGACAGACGACACACCCTGTCGACGAACCGCTCCCGATCCCCCGACTCGCCCTGTACGGATTCCAGCACGTGCTGGCGTTCTACGCGGCGGCGGTCATCGTCCCGGTCCTCCTCGGAAACGCGCTGGGACTCACTCCCCAGGAACTCGTCCACCTCATCAACGCGGACCTGCTGACCTGCGGCGTGGCCTCGCTCATCCAGGCCCTCGGGGTCTGGAAGATCGGCGCCAGACTGCCCCTGGTCCAAGGCGTGACCTTCACCGCGGTCTCCCCCATGATCGCCATAGGCACGGGGGCGGGCGGCGGCACCGCCGGGCTGCTGGTCGTCTACGGAGCGGTGATCACGGCGGGCATCGCCACCTTCATGTTCGCCCCGCTCTTCGGCAAGCTGGTGAAGTACTTCCCGCCGGTCGTCATCGGCACCATCCTGACCATCATCGGCATCACCCTGATACCCGTGGCCCTCCAGGACGCGGCCGGTGGCGCGCACCTCATCGGGACGCCCGAATACGGGGCTCCGAAGAACCTCGCGTACGCGCTCGGCACCCTGCTCTTCATCCTGGCCTTGGTGCGGATCGGCAAGCCGCTCCTCAGCAGTCTCGCCGTGCTGCTCGGGCTCGTGGCGGGCACGACGGTCGCCTGGCTCTTCGGGGACGTCGACTTCGGCGTCGTGGAGCAGGCCGGCTGGTTCGGGGTCACCACACCGTTCCACTACGGCATGCCCCGGTTCGAACCGTTCCCGGTCATCGCGATGCTCGTCGTCGCGCTGATCACGATGGTGGAGACCACCGGGGACGTCTACGCCATCGGGGAGATCACCCGCAAGAGGGTCGACGGCGACACCGTCGCGCGCGCCCTGCGCGCCGACGGTGTGGCGACGGTGCTCGGCGGCGTCCTCAACTCGTTCCCGTACGTGGCGTTCGCGGAGAACATCGGCCTGGTGCGCATGTCGAAGGTCATGAGCCGCTACGTGGTGGTGGCGGCCGGAGTGTTCATGATCGTCCTCGGACTGCTGCCGAAGGCCGGCAGCCTGGTCGCCTCGATCCCCCATCCGGTCCTGGGCGGGGCGGCGGTATCCATGTTCGGCATCGTCGCCGCGGTCGGCGTGCAGATCCTGGGCAAGGCCGATCTGCGCGAGGAGCGGAACACCCTCATCCTGGCGGTCAGTCTCGGCGCCGCACTACTGCCGACGACGGTCGCGCCCTTCTTCGAACGGATGCCGGACAGCCTCCGGGCCGTACTCGACAGCGGGATCACCCTGGGCGCCCTCACGGCCATCGCCCTGAATCTGCTCTTCAACGTCTTCACCAGCCGCAGCACCATGGAGATCGACTGGGACGACATCGACGACGACGGCGGTACGGCCCGTCCGGGCACGGGGGCATTCGCCCACTGACCGGTCGGCCGGTCGACCGCGACGGCGGGCCGCGGCGGACTCCCCGCCCGCCCGGCCCGCTGTCCCGGCGCGCACCGCCGCCGCCCCATCCTCCCTTTGCCCCAGCCTAGTTGTCCTCGCCGACCAACTCCCAGAAGCGGTCGGGCAGTCGGCGCAGGTACGCCGCGCGCTCCGCCGCTATCTCCTTGAGCCTGGAGTCGTCGTTGCGGGCGACCAGGTGTCCCATGTACCGCTCGGAGAAACGGTAGAACTCCCCGTGCATGGTCCGCAGCGCATCGCCCACGCTCGTCGGGTCCACGGCGACGATCTCCACCACCGGATCGACATGGGCCTTCCACCTCCCGGCCATCCCCGACCGCAGGTGCTCCTCCAACTCGCCCCCGCGGCCCGTGATCCCGACCAGACCGCGCAAGGACAGCCCCAGGATCTCGACCAGAGCCCGCGTCTGCCGGGCATCCCCACGCCATTGCCCGGTCGACTCGGCCTTGCGGTACTCGGAAGGATCCATGCCCAGGCGGTACGCCAGCCGTTCCGCACCGACCCGGCGGGCCAGCCGGAACTCGACGAGCGTCCTCGGCGCGGTGCCCATGAGCGTGACCGTGTCGCACCACAGCACATCGGCCAGCGCGAAGAGGTGCTGGTCGGACGGCACGTTCCAGCCCTGCTCCCACCCTTGGACCAACTCCGGGTGGACCGGGGCGCCGCAGGAGGTCATGGAGGCCGCCACCTGGGCCAGGGTCAGACCCATGCGGGCTCGTGCGGCTCTGGCCTCGGTGGGGGAAAACGGAGCGCTGTACACGTACAAGACACCTCGCAACACCCCTCGGGCGCTCCGCGCGCGAGGGGAAACGGAATGATGGACGAACACCAAGCGCGGGCACACTAACAGATGTTAGGAAGGCTGAAACCTACCCCGCCCCTTCAATTCAAAGGAGCAACGAGCCTGTGGGCGCGCGATCATCGAGCCATTCCGGGTTGAGGTGCCCCAGCCGACGGGGCCACGGAACGCCGTCCCCGCTCGGAGCGGGGACGGCCGGCCCGGGTCTCGGGCGTGAGACCCGGGCCTGTCGCCTAGCGGTTGGGCTCCTGCATCGTGACGCAGTGCGCGCCACCGCCGCCGTTGCCGTAGAGGTTGTCCAGGTTGAGCTGTACGACGGGCCTGCCGTAGGCGGCCGCGATGGCTGTCTTGGCCGCCGCGTCCTTGGCGGTGTCGCCGAACTGGGTGGTGATGATCGCCTGGTTGGTCACCGTCCAGTTCATGTAGGAGCTGAGGAACGCCGCCTGCTTGCTCCGCGAGATCCGCGGCAGGGTGTCCGGGCCCTCGATGGTGAGGACCTGGAGCCGGCGCCCCCTGGCGTCGGTCGCGTTCGCCAGCACGCTGTGGATGGCGTTGGCATTGGCGGTCCAGACGGCCGGCCGCACCGCACCGGCCAACTGCACCATCACCACACCGGGCTTGATGTAGCGTGCGGTGCCATCGATGTGGCCGTCGGTGACGTCCTCTCCGGTGACACCGGGCAGCCAGATCATCTTCGTGGCGCCGAACTTGGCGAGCAGCTCCGCCTCGATCTGGCTCCGCGTCTTGCCGGGGTTCCGGTTGGAGTTCACCCAACAGCTCTCCGTCGCCATCAGAGTGCCGTCGCCGTCGTACTCCACACCGCCGCCTTCGCCGACCACGGACGTCCGGGCGAACGGGGTCCCGTTGTAGGCGGCGAGGTTCTGCTCGAGCACGCGGTCCTTGTTGTAGGCGGACGCGGGGATCCCGTAGAAGCTCGTGGCGTTCTCGCCCCAGGCGTTGAAGTTCAGGCCGATGGAGTCCAGGCCGCCGGCGCCGTCCACGCGGAACAGCGGGCCGGTGTCCCGCATCCAGCAGTCCGAGACGGGAACCGAGCTGATCACCGTGACGGTGGACCCGCACATGCTCCTGGCCGTCGACGCGGCCGACGAGCCGTCCGCGCACATGATGACCGGCTCGTACTTGGCGATCTCCTTGGCGAGCTTGGCGATGTCGGTCTGGATCTTGTACAGCACGCTGCCCCAGATCGTGGAACTGGACGGCCAGGCCATCCAGGTCCGCTTGTGCGACGCGTCTTCCCCGGGTACGCGCCAGGACGCGGCCATGGCGGGCTGGATGCCGCCGAGGACCGGACCCACCGCCAGCGCGGCCGCGGCCGCTCCGGTGCGGGCGAGGAGGCTTCGGCGGCTCATGGCCGGCTTCTGGCCGTCGTTCTCTGTCTTCACGTGGTGCTCCCTTTTCGTGGCAGTTCTGTAGATGCGGGCACGGTGCTGGTCAGCGGAGTTGGTGGGCGGAGTTGGTCAGTGGAGTTGGTCAGTGGAGTTGGTCAGTGGAGTTCGTCGAGCAAGCCCTCCTCCCGGACCATCCGGCGCTCGGTGTCCAGGTCGAGGCTTCGGGCGAAGAACCAGTAGAGGGCGCCGGACACCGGCAGGCCGACGAAGATCGAGTAGTCGACGCCACCGAGGGATTCCGCGACGGGGCCGATGTAGAGGCCCGTGATGACCATGAAAGGCGCCATGAAGGCCAGCCCGATCACGTACGCGAGGTTCCCCCGCCATCCCCATCGGCCGTAGATGCCGTTCGGGTTGAAGATCTCCTTGACGACGTACTGGCCGCGTCGGACGAAGAAGAAGTCGACCAGGTTGATGGCCGTCCACGGGATGAACAAGTACGTCAGCACCACGACCACGTTGGCGAAGAACCAGTTGAACTGATCGATGCCGACGAGGATGGAGACCGTCCCGACGGCCACCATCATGATCCCGATCGTCGCGATCCTGATGATCCGCGTCGGCTTGACCGGCCGGAAGGAGTCCACGATCGAGATCATGGTGAGACTGCCGCCGTACTGGTTGATCGCCATGATGGAGAGCAGCCCGACCAGCAGTACGACGACGGCGACCGTGCCGAACCCGCTGAACAGCCGGTCCGCCGACAGCTTCAGGGCGGTCACCGGGTCGGTGCCCTCGGGGGCGGCGGCCGAGACGACGGCGCCGAGGACGAACACCCAGATCCCGGAGACCGCACTGGGCAGGTAGGTCCACCAGAAGGTGCTGCGCACGGGGACGTCGGGCCGGAGGTAGCGCGAGTAGTCCGAGACGTACGGCGCCCAGCCCAGCTGGAAGCCCGCCACGAAGACGAAGACGAGCATGAACGGGGCGAGTTCGAACGGGCCGGCGTCCCAGACTCCGTCCGGCAGCCCTCCGCCGAACAGCGCGGCCCCGGTGATCGCCGCGGTGATCACGACGAAGGGCCAGGTGAGCCACTTGTTCAGCCGGTGGATCCATTCGTATCCGAACAGGGCGATGACGGCCGCCACCACGGCGGCCAGCGCGTAGCCGAGTCCGTTCGGTATGCCGGTGAGCGTGTTCAGCGCCTGCCCGGACAGCAGGGCGTCGGACGTATTGAAGGCCACGTAGTTGACGAGGGCGAAAACCCACACGGTGAACGCGGCGCCCAGGTAACCGAACTGGGGCCGTGACTGCACCAGTTGAGGCAGGCCCAGTTGTGGGCCCTGGGCCGAGTGGAACGCCATGAAGAACGTTCCGAAGAGCGAACCGAGAACCGTGGCGACCACCGTCCAGAGGAGCGAGGCCCCCATGGAGAGCGTCA
Organism: Streptomyces sp. NBC_01298; assembly: GCF_035978755.1. NCBI lineage: Bacteria > Bacillati > Actinomycetota > Actinomycetes > Kitasatosporales > Streptomycetaceae > Streptomyces > Streptomyces sp. NBC_01298. Next base: position 8,345,396 of record NZ_CP108414.1, on the reverse strand, counting down.
CGACGCCGGTTGCCAGGCCCGTGAGGTTGAGGCTGCCCACGAACCAGATGGCCCCGACGCTCGAAGGCTTGCCGTGCCGTTCCTCGAGGGGCACCCAGTCGATCGAGTGTACTTCGATGCCCGCAGGAGGTGTCGAATCCGATACCTCTGAGGCGATTGTTCCCATTTGATCTCCCATATACGGGCATGCGCACGGCCGTTGAGCCGCCTCGCCCCTCCAGAGCCGATCAGGCTGCGCTCACCGTAGGGACTGACTGAAATTCCAGTCAATGGCCAAGTCGCATGTTCCTTACAAGCAAGCCAACACGGGTAGCCCCAGGCCCGACCGACGATGCCAATGTCTCGATCCCGACCACTGGGCCTGCGATGTGGAGCCTGGGGCGACTTCGAACCTTGCGCAACCCCTACTGACGGAATTTTCAGTAGAGAGGCGTGGAGACTCAGGTGCGCGGCCGGCCCGTCCGGGCCGCACGGACCGGAAGAGAGCGCCGCGACAAAATCGCGGGCCGCCGCGGCACCCTTTCGCATCGTCTCGAAAGCAAATGACGAGCCACTGGCGCAGCCCGGTCACAGCGCACCGTCAGCGCCACCAGGACCGGATCGGCCCCTGCGCACCGCGCCCCGCTCCCCCGTGGGCCACTACGGCGTCATCCAGCCAACCAACGCGAGGTGACCAACCGTCAAACGTGTTCACTCGGGAGGATGTTTGGGAGGACTCCGGTACAGATCGACCGCACATGGCAGTCGAATCCGGGCAATGGACGCCCCTTGACGCTCCATGGGCGTTGTGCGAATCTCTCGACAGGTCTGGACCAATTGTCTTCATCGGGCGGGGGCCCGAGGTGAGTCATCTGACGTCCCGGGATATCCCCGGACGTCCGGCGGCCCTGACCGTTCACGGCCATCGGCCGGTCCCCGGGGGAGGACCGGACGCCACACCGTGGCCCATTGCGTCACCAAACCCGCTTGCTGCGGCCTGCCCGTTGGTGACCTGGGCCCCACCGTGCGGCAGGCCGCGCCCCATGCCGCGTCCGCACGTTCACCCGTGCTGCTCCGCCACCCTGCTCCGACGTCCTAAGTGAGCCGCCGATGTCCGAAGTACTCCCCCTGCCCGACCGCACGGCGGCCTCGCCGGCCCAGCAGGGCGTCTGGCTCACCGAACGGCTGGGACTGGCCCGCGAGGCCTTCCACATGCCGGTGCGGATCTCCTTCGACCGGATCGACACGGAGGCGCTGGCCCGCGCGGTGGACGCGGTGATCAGGCGTCACCCGGCTCTGGCCGCCCGGCTGGTGGAGCGTGGCGGCCAGGTCTGGCAGGAACCGGCGGCCCGGCGGCCCGAACTGGTGCGGCTCGAAGCTCCGGCGGACGAGGCCGACTTGGAGAAGAAGCTGGAGGAGGAGGCCGCCCGCCCGTTCGTCCTGGAGACCGGACCCCTCAGCCGCTTCACCCTGCACCGGCGCGCCGACGGCAGCGCCGAGCTGCTGGTCACCGCCCATCACGCGGTCTTCGACGGAAACTCCAAGGACGTCCTGACCCGGGACCTCGCAGCCGCGTACGGCCCGGCACCCCTGGCCCCGACCGAGGATCGGGCGGACGTGCCGGGCGGCGCGCGGACGGCACCGACCGCACCGGCCCCGGATCCGGGCGCCGTACGCGGCGCCGCCGAGTGGTTCGGCCCGCGCTGGGCCGCCGCCACCGACCCGGTGCTGCCCGGCGCGGTGCGCACCCCGACCGTCGCCGGGGCCGGTGAGGCGGTCGAGTGGCGCCTCGACGGCGCCGAGGCCGGCGAGCTGGCCACGGCGGCCGGCCTCGCCGGTACCACCGTCTTCGAGTTCCTGCTCGCGGCCCTGCACGGGCTGTTGCGCCGGTACGGCGGCGAAGCGGTGCCGGTTTCCGTCCCGTTCTCGACCCGGACAGCCGAACTCGCCGGAGAAATAGGGCTGTTCGTCAACGAACTGCCGGTCCACTCGCCGGCGGGCGACGCGTCACAGACCTTCACCGACTTCGCCGGGGCCGTCCGTGCCGAGCTGCGGGCCGGTTACCCGTACCGCGGCGTGCCCTTCGGCACCGCCGTCCCCGGGCTGAGCCCCCGCGTCGGCCTGAGCGCGGTCTCGCTCGGCTACCGCCGGCGCGGCCCGGACCCGGAATTCGCCGGCACCGGCGCCCGGGTGGCCTGGGCCGTGCACAACCGCACCGCCCGCAACACCCTCCACCTCCAGGCCGTCGAAGCCCCCGGCACCGACGGCGCCCCGGGCGGCGGAATCGACTTCAGCCTCCAGTACGACCCGGCCGTGCTCGCCCCGGACACCGCCCGCCGCATCGCCGGTCACTACAGCACCCTGCTCTCCGGCGCGGTCGCCGCCCCCGATGCCCGGCTGGTGGACCTTCCCCTGCTGGACGCGGCCGAGCTCCGTGCCGTCACCACCGCGCCGAACGCCACCGACCGCCCCTACCCCGCCGACCGGACCGTGCTCGACCTGGTCCGCGCCCAGGCCGCCGCCACCCCCGAGGCCATCGCGGTCAGCGCTTCCGGCCGCCACCTGTCCTACCGCGAACTGATGCTCCGTAGCGCACAGTTGGCGGATGTCCTGGATGCCGGAGGCGTCCGTCCCGGCGATCTGGTCGCCCTCCACCTGGACCGCACCGCCGACCTGCCCGCCGCGCTGCTCGCGGTCCTCGCCACCGGCGCGGCGTACCTGCCGCTGGACCCCGGCTATCCGGCCGAGCGCCTGGCCCTCGTCCTGCGCGACTCCGGAGCCGTCGTGGTGCTCGCCGACCGTGAGCCCGCGCCCGTGGTGACCGCCGCGGCCCCCGTGGTCCTACGGGTCCCCGCCCGGTCGGCGCAGGCCCCGGCCGGGTCCGCCCCCGGGGCCGCCCCCGGCCCGGGGGACTTGGCGTACGTCCTGTACACCTCCGGCTCCACGGGCCGCCCCAAGGGTGTCGCGGTCGGCCACCGGGCGCTGGTCAACCTGCTCACCTCCTTCGCCGACCGGCTCGGCTCCGGCCCCGAGCACGCCTGGCTCGGGCTGACCTCGCTCTCCTTCGACATCTCCGCGCTGGAGCTCTACCTGCCGCTGATCACCGGCGGCCGCCTGGTGCTGGCTCCGGACGGCCTCTCCGTCGACGGCCCCGGGCTGCTCTCGCTGATCGCCGCGGAGGGCGTCACCCACGTCCAGGCCACCCCGTCCGGATGGCGGGTGATGCTCACCGCGGCGAGCGGGGCCGGCGCGCCGCCCGCCGACGCGCTGGGCGCCGTCACCGGCCTGGCCGGCGGCGAGGCGCTGCCGCTGCCGCTCGCCCGTGAACTGCGCTCGCACACCGCCCGGTTGTTCAATGTGTACGGGCCCACTGAGACCACCATCTGGTCCACCTGCGCCGAACTCCCCGCCGATCCGCGCCAGGTGAGGATCGGCCGCCCCATCGCCAACACCCAGACCTACGTCGTCGACGAGCAGCTGAGCCCGACCCCGCTCGGCATCCCCGGGGAGCTGCTGATCGGCGGGGACGGCGTCGCCCACGGCTACCTCGGCCGGCCCGAACTCACCGCCGAGCGGTTCGTGCGGAGCCCCTTCGGTCCGCCCGGCGCCCGGCTCTACCGCACCGGGGACCGCGCCGTCTGGACGGCCGACGGCGAACTCGACTTCCTCGGACGCATCGACGACCAGGTCAAGATCCGCGGTCACCGGATCGAACTCGGCGAGATCGAGTCCGCCCTGCTGGAGCACCCGGCCCTCGCCCAGGCCGCCGTCGCCGTCCGCGCCGAGGAGGACGGCGAGCCCTTCCTGGCCGGCTACCTGGTCCCGGCCGCCGGCGCCCCGGCGCCCGCCCCCGCCGACCTGCGGGAGCACCTGATGCGCACCCTGCCGGCCGCGATGGTGCCGCAGCGCTGGCTCACCTTGGAGCGGCTCCCGCTCACCCCGAACGGGAAGCTGGACCGGCGGGCCCTGCCCGTACCCCCGCCGCGCGAGACCCCGGCGCCGCAGGCCGCCGAAGCCGGCACCGAAGCTCACGCCGAGGACGAGACGACCGCGACCGTCCGCCGGATCTGGGCCGAGGTGCTCAACCTGCCCGACGTCGGCCCCGAGGACGACCTGTTCGACCTCGGCGGGCATTCGCTGACGGTGATCCAGATCGCCGTCCGGATCCGCGACGCGCTCGGCGTGGAACTCGACTTCGACGTCTTCTTCGACGTCCCCACCCCGGCCGGCATCGCTGCCGCCGTCAGGGAACTCCAGTAGGTCGTCTCTTTCGGATCTTGCCGGGCCCGCGGCGCCTGGCACCGCGCCTGGCCGCACTGCCGAGGCGACCACGTACGCCCAGTACGCGAGCGCCCCGACAGCACGCCCAGGCACGGCACCAGACGCCACGAGCTCGGCCGACAAGATCCGAAAGAGACGACCCAGGACGCCGCCCTCGCCCCCACCCCGCGCCCGGCACGCCGGTCGCGGGGTCGGCCCCGCCGTGTCCGCACCCTCCGACTCCCCCGCCGCACGTCCGAACAGGAACTCGATGACGGATACCCAGGATCTGCCCACCGACTGGTCCGCAGCCAAGCGCGCCCTCCTCAGCCAGCGGCTGCGCGGCGCCTCGGCCCCCGCCCGGGTGGTGGCCCCCCGCCCGGCGGACACCGCTCCGCCGCTCTCCAGCGGCCAGGAACGGCTCTGGTTCATGGACCAGTTCGCTCCCGGCTCCACGGCCTACACGCTGGCGCCGGCCCGCCGGCTCCGAGGCCCCTTCGACCGCACCGCGCTGGACTCCGCGCTGACCGACCTGGTGGCCCGGCACGAGAGTCTGCGGATGACCTTCACCACCACCGAGGCCGGCACGGCCGAGGTCCGGGTCGCCGAGCCCGCACCGTTCGCGGCCCGGCACCTGGACGCCAGCGCGGACCCGGACCCGCAGGCGCGCGCCGCCGCCGAACTCGGCGCGCTGATCGCCGAACCCTTCGACCTCCAGACCGGCCCGCTGGTGCGCGCCCTCGTGGTCCGGATCGCCGAGGAGGACCACGTCCTGGCTCTGGTGATGCACCACATCATCTGCGACGGCTGGTCGATCGACCTCCTCAACCGCGAGCTCGACCTCCGCTACGCCCACCACGCCCACGGCACTCCTGGCGAACTCCCTCCTCTGGCAGTCCAGTTCGGCGACTACGCGGCCTGGCAGCGGGACCGTCTGGAGAACGGACGACTCGCCGCCTCCCGAGAGCACTGGCGCAACGAACTCGACGGCGTCCCGGCGCTGGAACTTCCCTCCGACCGGCCCCGCCCGCCGCTGTTCACCTTCGACGGAGCCGCGACCGAGTTCCGCTGGAGCCCCGAACTCTCCCGCCAGGTCGCCGAGGTCGCCCGGTCCTTCGGTGCCTCCACGTACATGGTGCTGATGGCCGCGTTCCAGGCGCTCCTCGGCCGGCACTCCGGCCAGCGCGACTTCGCGGTCGGCTCCGCCGTCGCCGGTCGTCTCCACCATGAACTCGAGGGCGTCGTGGGCGCGTTCGTGAACATGCTGCCGATCCGCGCCCGGCTCTCCGCCGATCTCGACTTCGGCCGGCTGATCAGCCGGGTCCGCGAGACCACGCTCGACGCGTACGCGCACCAGGAGGTGCCGTTCGAGCAGATGGTCAGCGATCTCGCGGTCGAACGCGACGTGAGCCGCGCCGCCGTCTTCCAGACCACCTTCGCCTTCCAGAACTACGGCGACCGCGCCACCGCCCCCACGGCGGGCCTGGACACCGAGGGCTTCGGCTACGAGGCCACCACCACCCACGCCGACCTCGCGCTCTACATGCGCGAGGAGCCGGACGGCGGCCTGTACGGCCTGCTCACCTACCGCACCGACCTCTTCGACGCCGGCACCGTCGACCGCCTCGTCGAGAGCTTCGAACTGCTGACCTCGGCGGGCGTCGCCGACCCCGCGGTGCCGGTCGACCGGCTCCCGCTGCTGAGCGCGGCCGAGCGGTCGGACGTACTGGGCGCCTGGGCCGCCGGTCCCGCGCTGCCGGACGGCGGTCCCGCGACGCTCACCCGGGCGCTGGCCGAGGCGGCGGCCCGGACGCCGCGGGCTCCCGCGCTGGTCTTCGAGGACCGCACGCTCACCTACGCCGACCTCGACCGGCGCGCGAACGCCATGGCCAGACGCCTTCGGGCGCTGGGCGTGGGCGCGGACGACCGGGTCGCCGTCTGCCTGGAGCAGTCCGCCGAACTGGCCGTCGCCCTGGTCGCCGTACTCAAGGCCGGCGGCGGCTATCTGCCGCTCGACCCGGAACAGCCCCCCGCCCGGCTCGCCCACCTGGTCGCCGACGCCGGGGCCAAGGTCCTGATCACCGACACCGTGCTGCGGGCGCGCTTCGGCGACCACCCGGCGGCCGACCTGCTGGCGGACGACGCGGGCGACGCGGCCGACGCCCAGGAAGGGGACGGGGCGCCGCTGGAGGAGGTCTCCGGCGCCGACCACCTGGCGTACGTGATCTACACCTCGGGCTCCACCGGCACGCCCAAGGGCGTCGCGGTACAGCACCGCCAGATCCTCAACTACCTCGCGGGCGCACGCGAGCGGCTGCGGATCGAGCCCGGGGGCTCCTACGGGCTGCTGCAGTCGCTCTCCTTCGACTTCAGCATGACCATGCTCTACCTGGCGCTCACGACCGGCGGCCGGGTCCACCTGCTGCCCCGCCGGATCGCGGGCGTGGAGCTGGCCGCGGAGATCGAGCGGGCGGGCATCGACCACCTGAAGATGACCCCCTCCCACCTGGCCGCGCTGACCGCCGACGCGCCGATGGAGCGGCTGCTGCCGCGCCGCACCCTGGTCCTCGGCGGCGAGGCCAGCAGCTGGTCCTGGGCGGCGGGCATCGCCGCGCTGGGCCGGTGCACGGTGTTCAACCACTACGGCCCCACCGAGGCGACGGTGGGGATCACCGTCCACGAGGTCACCGCCGACGGCCTGGACGCTCCGGGCAACACCCCGATCGGCAGTCCCCTGGCCGGCGGGCGCTGCTACGTGCTGGACGAGGCCCGCAACCCCGTTCCGCCGGGCGTCACCGGCGAGTTGTACCTGGGCGGGGACCGGCTGGCCCGGGGGTACCTCGGCCGGCCGGACCTGACCGCCGAGCGCTTCCTGCCCGACCCGTACGCCGCCCCGTCCGACGCGGAGCCGTCCGCGCCCGCCCCGTCCGGCGGCGCCCCCAGAACCGGTGGCCCGCGGATGTACCGCACCGGCGACCTGGCACGCTGGCGCTCCGACGGGACCCTGGACTACCTCGGCCGCGGCGACGACCAGATCAAGGTCCGCGGCTACCGGGTCGAGCCCGGGGAGATCGAGGCCGCGCTGACCGCCCTGCCCGGCATCACCCAGGCGGTGGTCCTGGCGCGCGGTGAGGGGGTCAAGCAGAACCTCGTCGCCTACCTGGAACGCCCCGAGGGCGGCGAACCGCCGACCGCCGCCGATCTGCGCGCCACCCTGGGCGAGGTCCTGCCGGACTACATGGTTCCGGCCCGGTACGTGGTGCTGGAGCGGCTGCCGCTGCTCGCCCACGGCAAGGTCGACCGCAAGGCGCTGCCCGCGCCCGCGGACGGGCCGGCCGCCGGTACCCACGTCGACCCCGAGGACGGCGCCGAGCAGGTGATCGCCGCCATGTGGGCGGAGCTGCTGGAGCTCCCCCGCGTCGGCGCGCTGGACGACTTCTTCGAGCTCGGGGGCCACTCCCTGCTCGCCACCCAGGTGGTCGCCCGGATGCGCCGCGCCTTCCCCGACCTGGCCACACCGGTCGGCGTGATGGACCTCTTCAAGTACCCGACGGTCCGCCGGCTCGCCGAACTGGTGGCCACGCCCGAGGCCGACCGCGGCCCGCGCCGGCTGCTGCACCTGCTCACCCCCGAGCGCCGCAAGGCGGCCGCCAGTGTGGTCTGCGCCCCCTACGGCGGCGGCAGCGCACTGATCTACAAGCCGCTCGCCGACGCCATGCCCGAGGACTGGGCCCTGCACTCCATCGCCGTCCCCGGCCACGAACTGGGCGAGGAGGCCATGGACATCGACGAGGTCGCCCGGCTCTGCGCCGAGGAGATCGTCGCCACCGTCCCGGGACCCCTGGTGCTCTACGGGCACTGCGGGGTCGGCGTCCGGCTGACCGTGGAGATCGCCCGCCGGGTGGAGGCCGCCGGCCGGGAGATCGACGCCGTCCACCTCGGAGGCATCTTCCCCTTCGCCCGCCCGAGGGGCCGCGGCGCGGCGCTGGCCGAGCGGTTCGCCGAGCTGGCCGCCCGGCTGCGCAGCGACCAGGGCATGATCAACGCCCTGGCCTCGGCGGGCCTGGACGTGGACGAGGTCGACGAGGACCAGCTGAGGCTGATCGTGCACAACCGCCGGGTCGGCACCAAGGGCGCCGAGCGCTACTTCGGCGAGCTGTACGAGAGCGAGGGCGGCGCCATCACGGCGCCGGTGATCGCCGTGTGCGGCGACCGCGATCCGGCGACCGAGTTCTATGAGGAGCGCTTCCGCGAGTGGCACCGGATCACCGGTACGGCCGCCGTGGTCGTCCTGGACGAGGCCGGGCACTTCTACCTCAAGTACCGCGCCGAGGAACTGGCCGGCATCGTGACCGGGGTGCACCGCTCGATCGCCGCCGGCGAGGAGGCGCGCCACGAACGCACCGCCGACGCCACCTGGTGGCTGGCCGGGCTGTCCCGCGACGCGGCGGGGACGGAGTCCGCCCTCGCGACGGAGCCGCACCCCGGGCCTCGCTCCGGGCCGGAGCCCGGTCAGCCGGAGGAGCCGGAGCGGTCCGGGAGCCCGTGGAAGTCCCGTAGGGCCCGCCCGCGCCCGCCCGTCCGTCCGACCATGGGCCGTTTCCTGGCCATCGCCACCGGCCAGCAGCTCTCGATGATCGGCTCGGCGCTCACCGAGTTCGCCCTGCCGATCTGGATCTACCTGCAGACCGGCTCGCTGTTCCAGCTCGGCCTGCTCGCCGCCTTCGGCCTGGTGCCCGGCATCGTCGCCGCCCCGCTGGCCGGCGCCATCGTCGACCGCGGCGACCGCCGCAGGGTGATGCTGGGCGGCGACATCGCGGCCGGTCTCACCCAGGCGGCGCTGCTGGCGCTGTACCTCAGCGACTCGCTGGAGATCTGGCACTGCTACCTGATGATCTCCCTGCTCTCCGCCGCACTCGCCTTCCAGCGCGTCGCATGGGGCTCGGCGGTGCCGCAGCTGGTGCCCAAGCGGTTCCTCGGCCGCGCCAACGGCGTGGTCCAGATGGCCCTCGGCCTCGCCCAGTTCCTCGTTCCGCTGATCGCGGTCGGCATCCTGCACGTGATCGGCCTCGGCGGCATCCTGGTCTTCGACGTCGTCAGCTACCTGATCGCCACCGGCGTCACCCTGGCCGTGCGCTTCCCCGACGTCATGGCCGCCACCCGGCGCGAGAGCGTCGCCACGGAGATCCGCGCGGGTTTCCAACGGGCCCTCGGAAGCCGCCACTTCAGGGCCATGCTGTTCTGGTTCGCGGCGCTGAACATCTTCCTCTCCCCGCTGTTCCTGCTCGTCACCCCGCTCGTGCTCTCCTTCGCCTCGACGGCCGCGGCCGGCTGGGTCTCCACCGCGGCCGGCCTGGGCGCCGTCCTCGGCGGCCTCACCCTGCTGATCTGGGGAGGCCCGCGCCGGATGCGCCTGCGCGGCGTCCTGTTCGCCACGCTCGGTCTCGCCGCGGCCTGTGTCGTCACCGGCCTGCGGCCCTCGGTGACCGTGGTCGCCGTCGGCGCGTTCGGCATGACCTACGGGCTGGCGCTGCTCAACGGCATCTACGCGACGGTCATCCAGACCAAGGTGCCGATGCGCTTCCACGGCCGGGTGATAGCGGTGAACACCCTCGTCGCCTGGTCCACCCTGCCCATCGGCTTCGCCCTGGTCGCCCCGGCCGGGCCCGAGCTGCTCCAGCCCCTGATGGACGAGGGCGGCGCGCTGGCCTCCAGCGTCGGCGCGCTGATCGGCACCGGCGACGGGCGCGGCATCGGCCTGCTCTACCTGGTGTTCGGCCTCGCCATGGCCGTACTGGTCCTGATCAGCCTCTGCATTCCCGTCCTGGCCCGCTTCGACCGGGAAGTCCCGGACGCCGAGTCCGACGACCTGATCGGCCTGGAGACCCTGCAGGCCCGCACGAAGAGCGAGACGAACAGATGACTTCACCGATCTCCCCCGTCGCCCTCACCTCCCCGGCCTCACCCGCCCCGATCGCCCGCCACCCGCTGACCGACGAGCAGCGCCGCCTCTGGTTCCTCCAGCAACTGGGCCCGCGGGACGCCGGGTTCAACATGTACCTGAACCGGCGCTGGAGCGGTCCGATCGATCCGCGCGCTCTGGGCACGGCGCTCACCCGGCTCACCGAGCGGCACCGGGTGCTGCGCACCCGGTTCGCCCTGGACGGTGAGCAGCCCGTCCAGCTCGTGGAGCCCGTACGGGACGTGGAGCTCACCCTGGTCCCGATACCGGATGCCACGGAGGAGTCCTTCACCGCGGCCTGCGCCCCCTTCGTCAACGCCCCTTTCGACCTGGGCGAGCGCCCGCCGCTGCGGGCCGTCCTGGTCAGCGCGGGCGACGACGAGCACGCGTTGAGCGTGGTGGTCCACCACATCGTCTCCGACGGCTGGTCGTTCACGGTGCTGTGGCGCGAGCTGCTCGCGCTGTACCGCGAGGAGACCGGCGAGGGTCCGGCCGAACTACCCGAGCTCAAAGTCGAGTTCGGCGACTTCGCGCGCGCCGAGCGGACCAGGCTGGACGGCGGAGCGGCCGAGGAGGCGGTCCGTTACTGGAGCGGGCGCCTGGCCGGCGTCGGCGCCCTGCGGATGCCGCTGGACCACCCCAGGCCCGCCGAGCCCGCCCATCCGGCCGGCTTCGCCGAGCTCGCCCTCGGTCCCGAGCTCGTCGCAGGACTCGACGCCCTGGCCCGTGAGCAGCGCTGCACCCCGTTCATGGTGCTGCTCGCCTCCTACCAGTGCGTACTGGCCCGCTGGAGCGGCACCTACGACTTCGCCGTCGGCACCCCGCTGGCCGGCCGCAACGAGACCGCCCACGAAGCCCTCCTCGGCTACTTCTCCCGCACCGGGGTGATCCGCGCGGACCTCACCGGCGACCCCGACTTCCACACCGTGCTGCGCCGGGTCCGTTCCGCCACGATGGCCGCGCTGAGCCACCAGGACGTCCCGGTCGAGCGGGTGGCCGCCGAGTTGGGGCTGCCCGTGCTGCCCGGCGTCGGCCCGCTCTACCAGGCGGTGTTCGTCCACCAGAGCCAGTACGAGCTGGCCGGCGCCGACGGGCGGACCCCGCTGCCCGCGGGTGTCCGTACGGCGGACATGGACTCCGGCTTCGACCGGGCCAAGACCGATCTGCTGCTCGACAGCTGGCGGACCCCGGACGGCGGGATGACGCTCTCGTTCTGCTTCGACCGGGAGCTCTTCGAACGCGCCACGGTCGAGGCCCTGGCGCGCCGGGTCCGCGACCTGCTCGGCCGGGCGATCGAGGACGTGGCCGTCCGGCTGCACGGCGACTGGCTGCCGTCCGGCGAGGAGCGCGCCGCGCTGCTCGCCCTCGGCGCCGGACCCGTCGTGTCCGCTGCCGGGGACGACGCCCGTACGATCCTGCGCGGCTTCGCCGACCAGGTCGCCGCCCACCCCGACGCACCCGCCCTCGAATGCGCGGGCAGCGTCCGGACCTACGCCGAACTCGACCGCGCCTCGGATGAGTTGGCCCGTAGGCTGGGCCCGGTGGCCGGCCGCGCGGTGGGCGTCCGGATCGAGCCGTCCTTGGAACTGGTCACCGCCCTGCTGGCGATCTGGAAGGCCGGCGCGGGCTACCTGCCGCTGGACCCCTCACACCCGGCCGAGCGGCAGCGGCTGATGCTCGGCGAGGCGGACGCCGCCCTCCTGCTCACCGGAGGAGAGCACCCGGACCTCGGAGTCCCGGTGCTGGCCGTCGGCGAACCGGACACCGGAGCGTGGCAGTTGAGGTCCGCTGGTATCGAGGTCGGGAGCACGGCCCCCGCCTTGCCCGGGACCGCCCCGGACGGCCTCGCGTACGTCCTCTACACCTCGGGCTCCACCGGCACCCCCAAGGGCGTCGCCGTCGAGCACGCGGCTCTGGCCGAGCGGGTCCGGTGGATGGCCGGACCGGAGGGCTACGGGCTCCGGCCGGGCGACCGGATCGTCCAGTTCGCCTCCATCGGCTTCGACACCCACGCCGAGGAGATCTGGCCCGCCCTCACCGCGGGCGCCTGTGTCGTCCTGCTGCCCGGCGGCGGCCGGATGCTGCCCGACCTGCTGCGCGGCGGGGCCGGACGGTCCGTCACCGTACTGGACCTGCCCACCGCTTACTGGGAGGAACTGGTCTCGCTCGGAGACCAGGCCCCGTGGCCGCCGGCGCTGCGCCTGGTGGTCCTCGGCGGTTCCGAGGCGCGGGCCGCCACGCTCGCCCGGTGGCGGGAGCGGCACGGCGACACCGTCCGGCTGGTCAACACGTACGGCCCGACGGAGGCCACCGTCATCGTCACCGCGGGCGAGCTCGCCGGAGAGCGGTCGGGCGAGCGCGGTGACGGCCTCGGCGGTGGACCCGGTGACGGCCCCGCCGGCCGCCCCGCCGTCGAGCAGCGCCCTCCGCTCGGCCGTCCGCTCCCGGGGGTGCGGCTCTACCTCCTGGACGAGCGCGGCGGCCTGCTGCCCGCCGGATCCGAGGGCGAGCTCTACATCGGCGGCGCAGGCCTGGCGCGCGGCTACGTGGCCCGGCCCGAGCTGACCGCGGAGGCCTTCCTCCCCGATCCGTTCACCGACGCCCCGCAGGGCCGGATGTACCGCACCGGCGACCGCGCCCGGTGGCGCACCGACGGACAGCTGGAGTTCCTCGGCCGCGCCGACGGCCAGGTGAAGATCCGCGGATACCGGATCGAGCCCGCCGAGATCGAGGCCGCCCTCACCGCCCATCCGGCCGTCGGCCTGGCGGCCGTGCTCGTCCGGGACGGCCGCCGGCTGATCGCGTACGCCGTCCTGCGGCCGTACGCCGGAGAGCGGTCCCCGGCCGCCGGAGAGCGGTCCCCGGCGGCCGCGCCGCGGCCGGGCGAGCTGCGCGAGCACCTGGCGCTGCGGCTGCCGGCCTTCATGGTGCCCGACAGCGTGGTGCTGCTCGACGCCCTCCCGCTCACCGCCAACGGCAAGCTCGACGCGGCGGCGCTGCCCGACCCGGATCCGGCGGGGGCCGGCGCCGGGTACCTGGCGCCCCGTACCGATGCCGAGGCCCTGGTGGTGGACCTCTGGCAGGAGGTGCTCGGCGTACCGAGGGTCGGCGTACTGGACGACTTCCTCAGCCTCGGCGGTGACTCGCTCCTGGTCACCAGGGTCGCCGCGCGCATCCGGGCCGGCGTCGGCCTGGACGTGTCGATCCGCGACGTCTTCGAGAGTCCCACCCCGGCGGCCCTGGCAGCCCGGATCGAGGCCCTGTTGATCGCGGAGATCGACGCCCTCAGCGAGGAGGAGGCGGCCGGCCGGCTGGACTGACCCACCGCCGATGCCTCGACCCAGACCGGTCCGCACGGACCGCCGCTCCACCGGGCCGCCGCTCCACCGGACGGCCGCTCCACCGGACCGCCGTCAGACGCACGGCCAGCAGACGCACCGCCGGGCAGCAGGGCTCGACCCTGCTGCCCGGACCTCCCACCGAACAGCACCGGAGACCGCCATCGCCACCACCGTGCCGCCCACCGCGACGACCGTCCCGGAACTCCTCGACGCCCGGGCCGCCGAACACCCCGACCACGTGGCGCTGCAGGTCGTCGGCGGCGGGGAACTGAGCTACCGCCGCTGGCGCGAGGAGGCGCTGCGCGCCGCCGTCGGGCTGGCCGCCGCCGGGGTCGGACCGGGCGACCGGGTGCTGCTGCGGTTCGCCAACGCGCGCTGGGAGCGGTACGCCGTGGGCTTCCTCGCCGTCCAGTACGCGGGCGGGGTGCCCGTCCCGGTCCGCGAGGACCTGTCCGCGGCCGATGCCGCCGCCCTGGCCGCGCTGGCCGGAGCCGGAACGGTCCTGCGGGACGGTGCACCGGCCACCGTCCGGGGACTGACGGAGCTGGACCTGGACGCCCTGCTGGCGGCGCACCCCGAGCCGCCGGCCGGCCCGCCGCACCGGGTCGGACCGGCCGACCCGGCCCAGGTGATCGGCACCTCCGGCACCACCGGCGCGCCCAAGGGCGTGCTCGCCGCGCACGGAAACCTGACCGCCGGTCTGGCCACCCGTCCCCGCCGCCGCGCCTACGCGCACTCGCGGCACGCCCTGCACGCCTTCCCGATCGGGACCAACGCGGGCCAGGTGATGCTGCTGGGCGCGCTGACGGCCGCGCCCACCACGCTCAGCCTGCCGCGCTTCGACGCGGACCAATTCGGCGTCACGGTAGAGAAGTTCGGCGTCGGCACCGCCTTCCTGGTGCCTTCCATGGCGATCGAACTGGTCAACGCGGGCACCGCCGGGCGGTACGACCTGAGCAGTCTGCGCCTGGTCAACTCCTCCGCCGCCGCACTGCCCGTGCCGGTGGCGGCCGCACTGGCCGCGGCGCTGCCGGGCGCGACGCTGGTCAACACCTACACCTCCGCCGAGGCCTCGCCCGCACAGATCTCCACCGTCGTCGACACCCGCCGCCCCGGTTCGCTGGGCCGCCCCTCCGACCCCCGGGACCTCCGGATCCTCGACGCGGACGGACGCGCGCTGCCCGCCGGGCAGGTCGGCGAGGTCTGGCTGCGCCAGCCCGGACCGCCCCGCGGCTACCTGGGCCCCGCCGGGGACGGCGCGAAGGTGTTCCGGGACGGCTGGGTACGGATGGGCGACGTCGGACGCCTCGACGCGGACGGCTACCTGTACTTGGTCGACCGGGAGAGCGACGTCATCAAGAGCGGCGCGCTGAAGGTCTCCACCCTGCGGATCGAGGAGGTGCTGTACGAGCACCCCGCGGTCGCGGACGCCGCGGCGCTCGGCCTGCCGCACCCCGTGATGGGCTCCGTCCCGGTGGCGGTCGTGGTGGCCGGGCCCGGCGGTCTGGACCTGGACGAGCTGCGGCTGTTCCTGAGCGCCCGGCTCAGCAGGCCCGAACTGCCGGTACGGATCCTGCTCGCCGCCGAGCTGCCCAGGAATCCGAGCGGCAAGGTGGTCAAACACCGGCTACGCCCCCTGTTCGACGCGCCCGCGGAGCCCACCGGTCCGGCGGTCGCCCCGGCCACCCCGACGGAACTCCGGCTGGCGGCGCTCTGGCGGCGTCTCCTCGGACGGCCGGTCACCGACGTGGCCGCCGAGTTCTTCGCGCTCGGCGGCGACTCGTTCCGGGCGGTCCAGCTCGCCGCCGGCATCAGCGCCGAGTTCGGGGTCCGGGCGGGCACCGCCGTGGTCTTCGAGCGGCCCTCGCTGCGCTCCCAGGCCGCGTGGGTGGAGCACCCCGACCGGCGTGCGGCCGCCTGCGGCAGCGCGTCCGCCGGGACGCAGACGGTGACGCCCTACCTGGCCGCGCTCCGCGCGCAGCCGCACGCGATCGCGCTCACCTCGCAGCAGGAGAACTTCTTCCGCTGGATGGCCGAGGCCCCCGGCCGCGACGCCGGCGCGGTGACGGCGCTGTTCCGGGTGACCGACCGGCTGGAGCCAAAAACGCTCGGCCTGGCGCTCACCGAGGCGGTCCGGCGCCATCCGGCGCTGCGGACCCGGTTCGAGGCGGCGGGCGACGGGGTCGTGCGGGCGGTCCTGGACGAGGAGCCCCGGGTGCGGATCACGCTGGCCCACGCCCCGGGGGCCTCGGACGCGGAGGTGGACGCCCTGCTGCTGGCCGAACGCGACCGCCTCACCGACCTGGCCGTCGACCCGATGGCACGGCTCCTGGTGGTGAGCCGTTCGGAGACCGACCACGTGGTCCTGGTCGCGGTGCACCACATGGTCTCCGACGGCTGGTCGGTCGGTGTGCTGCTGGCCGACCTCGGGGTGTTCTACTCCGCGCTGCGGCGCGGCCGGTCGGCCCCGCCGGCCCGTTCGGGGCCGGGCTACCAGGAGTTGGTGGACCGGGCGAACGCGCACTGGCCGGCCTCCCGGGCCCACTTCGCGGCCGCGCTGGCCGGGGCGCCGCAAGCCCTGGAGCAGTTCGCCGGCCGCCGGGCGGTGGAGGAAGTCCTCACGCAGGCGCACGAGTTCGAGGTACCGGCACCGTTGGCCGAAGCCCTGCGGGCCAGGGCGGCCGAGCTGGGCGCGACCCCCTTCCTCGCCGTGACGGCGGCCTGGACCGCACTGCTGGCGAGCCGCGGCGGCCGTCCCGACCTGGTGGTGATGACCCCGGTACCCGGCCGCCCGAGCCCGGACTCCGAGCGGACGATCGGCTGCTTCGTACAGTCCCTGCTGCTCCGGGTGGACGCGAGCGGGGGGCCCGGCTTCGCCGAACTGGTGGACCGGCTGCGGACCACGTACAGCGAGGCGCTGGACCACCAGCTGTACCCGTTCGCCGAGTTCAGCCCGTCCGTACCGTTCGCGGCCTGGCTCCGCTACGAGGCCTGGGCCGCGCCGGCCCAACTGCCCGGCCTGGCCTGCGCGCCCTGGGAGCTGCCCCGCGGGAGCACCGTACCCTGGCCGCTGCCGGGCGGGGACCTGGGCGTGCCCGAGCTGACCGTGGTCGAGCAGCCGGACGGAGGCCTGCGGTGCTGGCTGCAGTACAACGCGCTGGCCTTCGACCTCCCCGTGATCACCGAACTGGCCGGGGAGTTCACCGCCGCGCTGACGGCCGCCTGCGGCTGACCCATGGGCCCGCGTTCCGCCGCCGGGCGGGCCGGTCGGGGTGCGGGCGGGGCGCCCCTACCGCGCGCCGCCCGCACCCCGACCGGTCCGCCCGGCGGTGCGTCCGTGTCAGCCCCGTATGTCCAGCCCCGCGTCAGTCCCGCGTCAGCCGCACTGCAGGCCGGTCTGGGCGCTCGCGACGGCCGTGTCGAGCTTCTGCAGGTCCGGGGTGAGCTTGGTGAGAACCTCGGCGCCGGTGGTGTCGCCGGGCAGGTCCTCGTACGTCTTCTTCACGTCATTGGTCGCGTTCTTGACCGCGTCCTTCTGGGCGGCGTTGAACTGCGCGGTGGACTCGGCGACGGTCTTCCAGTCGTCCTGGACGGCCTTGTGGGCGTCCTTGATCTGGTCCTTGGTGGCTGTCGCCGGGTCGAGCGCACGCAACTTCGCGTTGTCGGCCTTGAGTTCGGTCAGACTGCTGCACAGCTCCGTGGTCGCGTCGTCGGTGGGCGCCGCGGCGAAGGCCGAGGCGGCCCCGCCGGCCACGAGAAGCGCTGCGGCGGCCGTGCTCACGGCCGTGGCGAGAAGTCGGTTCATCTGTGATGCACCCCTTCGGGAAAGACGCCCCCCGCGGTCCAGCCCCCACTCGTACCAAGCTGACACAGGGCCCCGGGACCCGCATCCGCACGGCATACCCCCACCCCGGTTGCCTTCCGGATGAAACAGCAGGTCAGCCATGGTGCACAGACCCACAGACAAGGTCATCGCGAGGTCGCGTGCGGGCCGCTCCGACAGGGCTGTGGGGCAGCCCTGCCGGAGCGTGCCCCTCATCTACGGCGTGCGCAGGTCCAGGCCCCCATTCCCTGGATCCTGGCGAGCCTCCTCGCCGTGGCGATCTGCTCCGACTTCGTGGCGAGGTCGGCACGCGGTGCGTACTTGCGGCCTCCGGCCGCCTTCCAGCTCGACTGGGTGAACTGCAGTCCGCCGTAATGGCCGTTGCCGGTGTTCGCCCGCCAATTCCCGCCGGATTCACAGCGGGCGATGGCATCCCAGTCGGGGCCCTGTTTGGAGTGCACCGCGGCGGCATGAGCCCCGGAAACGTCCAAGAGCGGAACCGTCAACACCATGACGAAGAGCAGCAGTTGACCGATCCTGCTTCGCCTTCGCCGGTCCTTCGGGTAGCGCGACATCAGTCCTCCTTCGCTGTTGGGGCCGAACCTGCCGCGAACAGCGGGCGGGCCCGCGTACGACCCCCTCGGGCCGTGGCCTCAGCACAGCACGGACCGGTCAACTTCCAGGCGCACTTACCACCCGCGAGGGCACAACGCCACCCGAACGGACGCCCTACGACCCTCGCGCGGCCCCGCTCATCCCTTAGCCGCTGTTCATCCCCGGCCCAGTGCGGAGCGGCCCGCGTAGCGTGCCGAGCCGCCCAGTTCCTCTTCGATCCGGATCAGCTGGTTGTACTTCGCCGTGCGGTCGGAGCGGGAGAGCGAGCCGGTCTTGATCTGACCGCATCCGGTCGCGACCGCCAGGTCCGCGATGGTCGTGTCCTCCGTCTCGCCCGAGCGGTGGGACATCACGGCCGTCCAGCCCGCCCGGTGGGCCGTGGTTACCGCGGCCAGCGCCTCGGTCAGCGTGCCGATCTGATTGACCTTGATCAGGATCGAGTTGCCGGCGCCGGTGGTGATGCCTTCGCGCAGCAGCGTCTCGTTGGTGCAGAACAGGTCGTCGCCCGTCAGCTGGCAGCGGTCGCCCACGCGCGCGGTCAGCTCGCGCCAGCCGTCCCAGTCGTTCTCCGCCATCGGGTCCTCGATGGACAGGATCGGGTAGCTGTCGATGAGCTTGACCAGGTAGTCGACGTTCTCGGAGGGGGTGCGGCGCACCCCCTCGCCCGCGTAGTCGTAGACCCCGTCGCGGAAGAACTCCGACGACGCCGGGTCCATGATCAGGCCGATGTCCGTGCCGGGACGGTAGCCCGTGCGCTCGATGGCGGCCATCACGAAGTCCAGCGCTTCCTCGGCGGTGCGCAGCGCGGGCGCGAACCCGCCCTCGTCGCCGACTCCGGTGGCGTGACCGGCGGCCAGCAGATCCCGGCGCAGGGTGTGGAAGACCTCGCTGCCCATGCGGACGGCTTCGGCGAAGGTGTCCGCGCCCACGGGCGCGATCATGAACTCCTGGAAGTCCAGCGGGTTGTCGGCGTGGGCTCCGCCGTTGACGATGTTCATCATCGGCAGCGGCAGGAGGTGCGCGTCGGCGCCGCCGAGGTAACGGTAGAGGGGCAGGCGGCGGGCCGCCGCGGCGGCCTTCGCGGCGGCGAGGGAGACGCCGAGGACGGCGTTGGCCCCGAGCCTGGCCTTGGTGGCGGTGCCGTCGAGGGCGACCAGGGCGGCGTCGAGGCCTGCCTGGTCCGCCGCGTCCCGGCCGCGCACGGACGCCGCGATCTCCCCGTTGACGTGGGCCACCGCCCGGTCGACGCCCTTGCCGTGCCAGCGTGCGGAGTCTGCGTCGCGCAGTTCCACGGCCTCCCGGGCGCCGGTGGAGGCGCCGGAGGGGACGGCCGCACGGCCCAGGGAGCCGTCCGCCAGGACGACGTCGACCTCGACCGTGGGGTTGCCCCGGCTGTCGATGATCCGGCGGGCGGTCACGGTCTCGATGGTGGCGGCGGTGATTTCGGTGGTGCCGACTGCCTGCGCGGACATGGGAGTCCCTCCCCGTTGTCGTGTTGCCGTGGCCCCGGCTGCGACAACGCTGGCGCTGAGCCCGACAAACCAAACCATACAGCAAGGCTGCACAGTTTTGCTGTACAGCCAGCCTGCACAGCCAGCCTGCACAGCCGGCCTGCACAGCCTTACTGCGCAGGTCAGGTGCACAGGTTTGCTGACCAACGGGGTAAAGTGCCCTATGCCCACCCCGGAAGCCGCCGCCATCGCCGCCGAACTGCGCACCGCGATGGGCAAGCTCACCCGACGCGTCAAACACGAGGACCACATCCCGCTGGGCCAGGTCGCCGTGCTCGGCGCACTCGACCGCGACGGCGCCATGACCACCAGCGACCTCGCCGCCGATCAGCGCGTACGCCCCCAGTCGATGGCCCGCGCCGTGGGACTCCTCATGGAGCAGCACCTGATCACGCGCCGCGCGCACCCCACGGACGGCCGCAAGTCATTGGTCGAGCTCTCGGACGCGGGGCGGGCCGCGCTCGAAGCGGAGCGCGGCCGCAGGGCCGGCTGGCTGGCTCAGGCCATTGAGGTCGAACTCACCGCCGAGGAAAGGGAGTTGCTGGCACGGAGCACCGCCCTGCTGGAGCGGCTCGCCACCCGCTAGCACCGCCATCGCGGCTGTCGCGGCCACCGGCACCGTTCTCACCGCCGACGAGAGCGGAATCCAGCGATTTTCACCCTATTGCTGCATGTGGGTGACTAATGATCTTCCTCGGGTTTTTCCGTGCTTATGATTCCCGCGCCATGACAGAAAGCCTGAATTGCCGAGGCTTACGCGCCTCGGCCGATGTGGTCGTGCTCGGTGCCGGCCCCGCCGGCCTGGTGCTCGCCAACCTCCTCCTCGCCGCCGGGATCGACTGCGTCGTTCTCGAACGCGCCGACCGCTCGCACGTCCAGACCCGGGCCCGGGCCGGCTTCCTCGCGCCGAACACCGTACGGATCCTCGACCGTCACGGCCTCGCCGAGGGGCTGCGCCGGCACGGCCGTACGCACGGCACGTGCGAGTTCCGTACCGGGGACGGCAGCTTCCGCCTCGACTACGGCTCCCTGGGCCGGGGCGAGCAGCACACCGTCTACCCGCAGCAGAACCTGGTCACGGACCTCCTGGCGCACTACCTCGACGCCGGTGGCAGGATCCACTTCGCGACCGAGGCGCTGGCCGTCCACGACGCCGACGGCCCCCGGCCGTACGTCACCGCCCGGGAGCCGGACGGCAGCCCCACGCGATGGGACGCCCGGTACGTCGCCGGCTGCGACGGCCGCCACGGAGCCTCCCGCCGCTCCTTGCCGCCCGCCGCGGTCCGCCACCACCACGACCACGGAGTGAGCTGGCTCGGCCTGCTCGCCGAAGCTCCGCCCAGCCTCGACGCCGTCGGGTACGCCGTCCACGACCGCGGTTTCGCCGGCCACATGGCCCGTAGCCCGCAGGTCACGCGGTACTACCTCCAGTGCCGGCGCGGCGCCCCCGCCGACGCCTGGTCCGAGGAACGGATCTGGGACGAACTCGACCTGCGGATGCGCGCCGCGGAACACGGTCCGCTGCACAGGGGGCCGATCATCGAGCGCGGGGTCGTCGACCTGGCCTGCGATGTGGTCGAACCGCTGCGCCACGGCTCGCTCCTCCTCGCCGGAGACGCCGCGAGCCTGACGGCGCCGGCCGCCGCGAAGGGCGCGAACCTCGCCGTGCTGGAGGCGGAGATCTTGGGCGGCGCACTCGCCGAGACCCTCTCCGGAGGGGACGGCGCAGCCCTCGACCGCTACTCGGCGCAGTGCCTGGCGCACATCTGGCGCGCCCAGGAGTTCACCCAGTGGATGACCGGCCTGCTGCACGCGATCCCGGGCCCGGAGCAATCAGGCGGATCGTTCTTTCAGGCTTCCCTGCGGCGTGCCCGCCTCGACTCCTTGCGCACCTCCCGCGCCCACCAGGACTGGTTCGCCGAGAACTACGTCGGCGTATGACCACCCGCCCTTCCCCGGGCCACTTCCTTCCCCGCACCCTCCTTCCCCGCGCCCTCCCCCTCGCCGCCCCCGCACAGCCGGTCCATCGACCACGCCCGCTCCACCGGAGCATCCGCCCCCGCACCGCCCGAGGAACCTCCGCGATGACGACGACCCTCCCCGCCGAAGCGACGCTCCCCGCCGGATCGCCGCCCCGAGGCGAAACGATGCTTCCCCACGCCACGACGCCTCCCGCCGCCACGATGCCCACCGACGACACGGCCCGCCTGCGCGCGGCCGTCGCCTTCGTCCGGGAACACGACACCGCCACCTTGTTGCCCCTCCTGCTGCCGGGTCTGCGCGGCCCCGAACTGCGGTCCCTGGCCCCGCACTGCCGCTTCGCCCACGCCGGCCTGCTGCTCTTCCCGACCGACCCGCAGGACCTGCGCCGCCGGCTCGCCGACTGCGGGCTCGCCGTCGACACCCCGTCCCAGCCCAGCGTCGTCGTACGGGAACGGCTCGCCCGGCGCCACCGCCGTGACCTGGCGGAACTCGACGTCCGGATCCTGCGGCCCCGCGTCCACGGTCCGGCCGGAGAGAGCCGCGCGGTGGAGGTGTTCGCCCTCACGGTGCCCGCGCACTCGGATCTGGAGGCGCTCGCGGCGCACGAACGCGCCCGGGGCCACGAGGCACACCTGGCCCTCGAACTGGAGCACCCGGACCCGCTGGTCCTGCGCGGCCTGTGCGCGGTGCTCGCCCGCCACGGCGCCCGCCCCGACGGCGGCGGGTACAACCCGCACGAGGACGGCACCGTCCTCTACTTCACCACCCCCGCGGCCGGCGCGTGCGGCTACCGCCGCCTGGAGCTCTACACGCCCGGCGACCACCGGGACGCCCTGGAGGACCACCTCCGCGCGGACCCGCGGGGGCGTCCCGACGCGGGCCGGCCCGCCGAGGCCCTCCTGCGCCTCCTCACCGGAGGGTGGACCACCCAGGCGCTCGCCTCGTTCGCGCGCCTGGGCCTTGCCGACGCCATGGACCCGGACGCGGCCACCACCACCCGGGAACTCGCCCGGCGCACCGCCACCCGACCCGAGAACCTCGCCACGCTCCTGCGCTACCTCACGATGCTCGGCGCCGTGACCGCGGAGCACGCCGGGCACGCCGAGGACACCCAGCCCTCGGAGGAAGCGGAAAGCTTCCGCCTCACCCCCCTGGGAGCCCTGCTCCGCGCGGACTCCCCGGACACCATGCGCCCACTGGCCCTGATGTACGCGGGCCCCTTCTACGGCTCCTTCGCCGCCCTCGACCACACCGTACGGACCGGACGTCCCGCCTTCGACCACCTCTTCGGCGAGAACCACTTCGACCACTTCGCACGCGACCCCGAACTCGCCGATCTCTTCGACCGTTCCATGGCGGCCAGTTCGCGCATGTTCGAACCGCTCCCCGCCCACCCCGTGATCACCACCGCGGCCCAGGCCTCCACCCCCCGGACCGTCGTCGACGTCGCCGGCGGCAACGGCGAACTCCTCGGGCGCGTCCTGACCGCGCACCCGACGTTGCGGGGCGTGCTCCTGGAGCGCCCGCACGCCGTCGAGGCGGCCCGACGCTCGCTCGACGCCGCCGGCTGCGGCGCCCGGTGCGACTACCGCAGCGGCGACTTCGCCGACGTACCGCACGGCGGCGACGTGTACGTCCTCTCCCGCATCCTGCACGACTGGGACGACGACCGGTGCCGGGAGATCCTGCGCCACTGCGCCCGCGCGATGCCCGCCGACGCCGACCTGCTGATCGTCGAACGGCTGCTGCCCGCCGACGGTTCCCCTTCGCTGGCCACGGCCTGGGACCTCCACATGATGTGCAACGTCGGCGGTCGCGAACGCCGCCGCGAGCACTACGCCCGTCTCCTCGCCGACGCCGGACTGGAGCTGGTCGGCCACACCCCCCTCCCCCTGGAGGCGTACGTCCTGCACGCCCGCAGGTCCCGGTAGCCGAGGCCCGGCTTCCCTTCCGCCGCGAAGGACATCAGGCCATTCCGAGAATCGTGCTCCGCGTGTTCTCACACCGCTCCGGCTCGCCGTGCGAAACCATACGGACGCATCGACTCGGAATCGGAAAAGGAAGAAGGACGGACGTGTCCGGAAGCGACAGCGAAAACCCAGCCATTCCCTCCCCCACCCCCGGGCCGGCCCGGCCCCGCACGAACCGGGACTGGTGGCCGAACCAGCTGGACCTCCAGGTGCTCCACCAGCCGTCCTCCGGCGCCAATCCGCTCGGCGCGGGTTTCGACTACGCGAAGGCGTTCTCGGCCCTCGACGTCGAGGAGCTGAAGCGGGACGTCTTCGGGGTGATGACGACCTCGCAGGACTGGTGGCCCGCCGACTACGGCCACTACGGTCCGCTCTTCATCCGGATGAGCTGGCACGCCGCGGGCACGTACCGCATCGCCGACGGCCGGGGCGGTGGCGGGTCGGGCGCACAGCGTTTCGCCCCGCTCAACAGCTGGCCGGACAATGCCAGTCTCGACAAGGCGCGCCGGTTGCTCTGGCCGGTGAAACAGAAGTACGGCCGTAAGGTCTCGTGGGCCGACCTTCTGGTTTTCGCCGGGAATTGCGCCATGGAATCCATGGGATTCGAAACGTTCGGATTCGGATTCGGGCGCGAGGACATCTGGGAGCCGGAGGAGATCTTCTGGGGGACCGAAGGCACCTGGCTCGGCGACGAGCGCTACAGCGGGGACAGGGAACTCACCGGTCCCTTCGGAGCCGTGCAGATGGGGCTCATCTACGTCAACCCGGAAGGTCCCAACGGAAACCCCGATCCGATCGCGGCCGCCAAGGACATCCGTGAGACGTTCGCGCGCATGGCGATGAACGACGAGGAGACCGTCGCGCTCATCGTCGGCGGCCACACGTTCGGCAAGTGCCACGGCGCCGTCAGCCCCGAGTACGTCGGCCCGGAGCCGGAGGCCGCGCCGATCGAGCAGCAGGGCTGCGGGTGGAAGAACGCGGCCGGGAGCGGCGCGGGTCCCGACACGATCACGAGCGGACTCGAAGGGGCGTGGACCTCCGAGCCGACGCGATGGGACAACGGCTACCTGGACAACCTGTTCCGGTACGACTGGGAGCTGACGACGAGCCCGGCCGGCGCGCGCCAGTGGACCCCGACGGACCCCTCGGCCCAGGGCACCGTGCCCGACGCCCACGATCCGTCGAAGCGGCACGCTCCCATCATGCTGACCACGGACCTTTCCCTGAAGCTCGATCCGGTCTACGGGCCGATCGCGAAGGGCTTCCACGAGAACCCCGGCAAGCTCGCGGAGGCCTTCGCCAAGGCCTGGTACAAGCTGCTGCACCGTGACATGGGGCCCCTCTCCCGCTACCTCGGGCCGTGGATCCCCGCGCCCCAGCTGTGGCAGGACCCCGTCCCCGCCGTGGATCACGCCCTCGTCGGGAGCGCGGAGATCGCCGACCTCAAGGCGCGGATCCTCTCCTCCGGGCTGTCCGTCCCCCAACTGGTCACCACCGCCTGGGCGTCGGCGGCGAGCTTCCGCGGCACCGACAAGCGGGGCGGGGCCAACGGCGCCCGGATCCGGCTCGCTCCGCAGAAGGACTGGGCGGTCAACGACCTGCCCGAGGTGGCGGAGGCCGTACGGACCCTCGACCGGATCCGGCAGGATTTCAACGCCGCCGCGGGCGGTGGAGTGCGGGTCTCCCTCGCGGACCTGATCGTGCTGGGCGGATGCGCGGCCGTCGAGCAGGCTGCCGGGAACGCCGGGCACGCCGTCACGGTCCCCTTCGCGCCGGGTCGCACGGACGCCTCGCAGGAGCAGACCGACGTGGAGTCCTTCGCCGTGCTCGAACCCGCGGCCGACGGGTTCCGCAACTACCTGCGGCCCGGCGAGAAGCTGTCGCCCGAGACCCTCCTCCTGGACCGCGCCTTCATGCTGACCCTGACCGCGCCGGAGCTGACGGTTCTGGTGGGCGGCATGCGCGCGCTCGACACCGGTTTCCGGGGCGCCGCCCACGGACTCCTGACCGACCGGCCGGGAACCCTGACCAACGACTTCTTCGTCAACCTGCTCGACATGGGCACGGAGTGGAAGGCCTCGGCCACCGCCGAGAACGTCTTCGAGGGCCGCAGCCGCTCCACCGGCGAGGTCAGGTGGACCGCGACCGCGGTCGATCTCGTCTTCGGTTCGAACTCCCAGCTCCGAGCCGTCGCGGAGGTGTACGCGTCCGAGGACGGCGGGGAGGAGCTCGTACGCGACTTCGTGGCGGCCTGGGACAAGGTGATGAACCTCGACCGGTTCGACCTCGCCTGAGGGCCCGAACCGGATGGCGTAGCGCCCCTGGCCCTCGTTGCGGACATCGACCAGCATGGGCACAGAGGGACCGGCGGACGAGATGGGCACGCATGCGCGCCACTGAGGGCAACCAGGACTATCCCTTCGCTGTCACGAACACGGCCGCGGCGCTGCTGGACGGTGCCGGGACGGTCGTCGCCTGGACACCGGCCGCGGAAGCCCTCCTGGAGCGCCGGTCCACGGAGGTGTGCGGTCGGCCGGCCCGGGACCTCCTCGCGAACCCGGGCAGCTGGGAAGCGGTTCTGGCGCAGGGCGGGCAGCGGGAGCAGGCGGGACGGGAGGGGTGGGAGGGCCGTGCCACCCTGCGGCACGGCTCCGGGCGCACCCTGGAGATCGAGTTCCGCGTCGTCCCGCTGGTCGGCGGGGAGGGCGGGGACACGGCCCGCCGCCTCGTGCTCGCCTCGCCCCTGGAACAGGCCGCCCGATGGCGGCAGGACCACGCCTTCACGCACGAACTGTTCCTCCAGAGCCGAGTGGGCCTCGCCCTCTTCGACGCGGACCTGCGCCTGCTCCGGACGAACACGCACCTGCTGCCCTACACCGGAGTGCCCGTCGACCTGTACGGCCGGCGCCTGGGCGACTTCCTGTGGGCCGAGGACGCGCGGATCGTCGAGGACCGGCTGCGCGGGGTCCTGCGCAGCGGGAACCCCCTGATCGGTTTCAACACGACCGCGCGCACCCTGGACGACCCCCGGGGCGGCCGGGTCGTGACCATCCAGGCGTTCCGGCTGCAGGCACCCGACGGACGGACGATGGGCGTGGCGGCGGTGTTCACCGACGTGACCGACCACGAGCGCTCGCGCGGGCGCCTGGACCTGCTGTACCGGGCGACCGGGGCCCTGGGCGGCTCGCTGTCCGTCCTGCGCACCGTCGAGGACCTGGTCGGCATCCTGGCGCCCGCCTTCGGCGACTGCGCCGCGGTGGATCTCTCGGAGACCGTTCTGACCGGCGGTGAACCGGCCGCCGACGGGCATCCCGCGCAGCCGCTGATCCGGATGGCCGTGGCGGGAGCCGAATCGGACGTGCTGCGTACGGCCACGGTCCATTTCGCGGCTCCTCCCGCGGCGGCCGGTCCGGCCGCGCCCGCCGCGCGGGAGTGCCGGGGGGAGCTGATCACCGGCTTCGGAAACCGCGCCACCGAACCCCAGCCCGAGCTCCAACCCGGGCCCGAGGACGACGCCGCGCCGGAGTGGGCCATTGCCGTGCCGGGTGCGCATTCGGCGATGACGGCGCCGCTGAGCGCGCGGGGCATCGGGTTCGGCAGGATCACCATCTGGCGCACGGGGGAAGCTCCCCCGCTGGACGAGGACGACCTCGCGCTCCTGGAGGAGATCGCGGCCCGTGCGGCCGTGGCCGTGGACAACGCCAGGCGGTACACCAAGGAGCGCCGTACCGCCGTGGGCCTGCAGCGCAGCCTGCTGCCCCCGGCCACCGCGGAGACGCCCGCGCTGGAGGCCGCCGGCCTCTACCTGCCCGCCGACGCGGACAGCGGAGTGGGTGGCGACTGGTTCGACGTCATCCCCCTGTCCTCGGCCCGTGTCGCCCTGGTGGTCGGGGACGTCACCGGTCACGGGCTGCACGCCACGGCCATGATGGGTCGCCTGCGCAGCGCCGTACGCGCGATGGCTGACCTGGAGCTGGAGCCCGAGGAACTGCTGGCGCACGTGGACGACATGGTCCTGCAGGTCGTCGCCGAGGCCGACAGCGAAGACGCGGACGAGGGCGACGCGGGCACGCTGCTGCGCATCGGACCGGCCGGCGCCACCTGCCTGTACGCCGTCTACGACCCGGTCACCGGAAGGTGCGTGATGGCGAGCGCCGGGCATCCGCCTCCGGCCGTGGTCAGCCCGGACGGAACCGTGGAGTACGTCGAGCTGAGCCCCGGCCCGCCCCTGGGCGTCGGTGGCTGGCCCTTCGAGCCGGTCGAACGCGATCTGCCGCCGGGAAGCGTCCTCGCCCTGTACACCGACGGCCTCATCGAACGCGGAGAGGGCGACGTCGACGAGGGAATGCGCGACCTGGCGGATCGCCTGTTGCGTACGGACGTACTCGGCCGGCCGCTGCGCCGGGCCCGGCACGACATCGTGGAGGGGCTGCCGCCGGGCCGCCTGAGGGACGACGTCACGCTCCTGCTGGCCCGTACCCGCATGGTGGGCGAAGACTCCCTCGCGACGTGGGTGCTCGAGGCCGATCCCGCGATCGTCGGCGAGGCGCGCGGTCTCGTCCTGGATCAGCTGACCGCCTGGGACCTCGACGAGCTCGCCTTCAGCACGGAGCTCATCGTCAGCGAACTGGTCACCAACGCCATCCGCCACGCCGGCGGCCCGGTGCGGCTCCGGCTGATCCGGGCCGACACCCTGACCTGCGAGGTCTCGGACTCCAGCAACACGCAGCCGAGGATGCGGCGCGCGAGGAACCACGAGGAGGGCGGTCGCGGCCTGTACATCGTCGCCCAGCTCTCGCACCGCTGGGGCAGCCGCTACACCGTGGAGGGCAAGACCGTCTGGTCCGAGCAGAACCTGCCCCCGCCCTGACGGCTCCGCGGTCTGCGAGCCGGGTCAGAACAGGCCCGACCGGCTCAGCGGGAATCCGTCGCGTCATCCTCGGCCGGGCCGGGGGCCGCCGTGCTGTCGGCGGCCCGGCCGGCGGCGCGTTCCGCGCGGAGTTCTTCGCCGACCTCGTAGGCCCGGCCCGGGTCGTAGACGGTGACCGAAGTGGCAGGGCTGTACATCGCGTGTGCCCGGGGCGTGTACCGATAGCCTTCGACGCCGCGCTGGGCGGCTATGCCGTCGACCTCGCCGACCGGTACCTGCCACACCTTCGCGGTGTGGGACGGGGCCCACCACGCGTCCGGACGCACGAAGTCTCGCTTGACCTCCGTCTGATGCTCCACCGCCACCTGGACCTGGCCGAGTTGTTCGGTCAACCAGTCGGTCAGCGCCTGTGCGTCGACCCGGGAGAACGCCGCGGACGTGATCGGTTCGCACTCCACCGTCTCGCTGCCGATATGCAACACCACCTTGATCGACTTGCGCTGCCCCAGACTCAGTCGCTCGATGACGACGACTCGCTGCAGATCAGCCATCGTCATGGTCGACGAACGCAGAAAACGGGCGATCACGACCTGGGCCGGAGCTCCCAGGGGGCGGAACTCGACCCACCGCACCATCAGGGCGACCGTGGCGAACACCATGGCCACGGCGAGCACGATCACCGCGACCACCGTGAGCGCCAGTAGGACCCAGAAAATGCCCCAGGCGAGCGAGCTCCCCGAGATCACGGCGGCCGCCAGAGCACCTAGCAGAAGCGGGGCTGCGACCACCGGCGGGACCATGATGCTCCCGCCGAGCGCGACAGCCAGCTCGCGGGTCCGGCTGGGCACGAACAGCAGCCGCCATCCGGCCGACACGGGTGACACAACTTCCGCGAGCGGGCCGGGATGCCGAGTTTTCATGCCTCAAAGGTAGGCCCCCGCAAAGGAGTTGGTAAGGCCACCGCGAGCCTTGCCTTCTCGGGGATGGAACCACAGGCACGGGTCGACGACCGAGGATGACGTGCGGCACGCACGCGACGCGATCCGGCGCGCGTCCGTCGGCGCCTGACGCGGATCCCGTGACCAGGGCGGAGCCGGGCGGGGCGGGCTCGGGCGGGGCGGGAAGCCGAATAGGTCCGCCAGCGCGCCGTGCCTCCGTTCGGTGGATACCCTGACAATTGTGATCGAGTCTGGACCATCGTGGCGCCGTAGGCGCCCAGGCCCGGGAAGGCTTGTGCGGCTGTCGCCGGTCGTCCTGACCGTCGTCATCGCCGCCCTGGCCTACACGACTCCGCCGGACATGGCCTTCAGCCGCCTCCTCCCCGCGGCGCCGGCCCTGGCCGCCGCCATGTGGCCGGTCCTCCCCACGGTCCTGCTCGGGACGGCCTGTCTCCTTCTGATGATCGGCCTCAGCCTCGTCTTCCCCGATCTGGGAACCTGGTGGACGGCCTCGGGAATCATCGCGGTCACCGTGGCGGCGGCGTACGGAAGCCACGTCCGGCTCCAGCGGGAGCGCACCCTCTTCCAGGTGCGGCTCGTCGCCGACGCCGCGCAGCAGGTGGTGCTGAGCCCCATGCCGCACCGCCTGGGCACCATCGAGATCGAGTCCCTGTACCTCGCGGCCGCGGCGGAGGCCAGCATCGGCGGGGATTTCTACGAGGTGGTCGACACGCCCTACGGGATCAGACTGCTCATCGGTGACGTGCGGGGCAAGGGCCTGCCGGCCGTGGGGGCGGCCGCGACGATCGTCAACGCCTTCCGGGAGGCGGCGTACGGTGAGACCGACCTGGTCGACGTCGCCCGCAGGCTGGACGCCAGCAGCACCCGGTACAACGCCGCCTTTCCCCCGGAGGGGGCGATGGAGCGCTTCGCCACGGCCCTCCTCGTCCAGATCCCGCACGAGGGCGGGCGGATCGGCATCCTGAACTGCGGACACCCCCCGCCGATGCTCCTGCACCGCGGAAGGCTCCGCGTCCTGGAGTCCGCGGATCCCTCGCCGCTGATCAGCCTCGCGGAGCTCGTCGGCGATCACTACACCGTGGACAGCTACGATTTCGCACCCGGCGACCTGCTGCTGCTCTATACCGACGGGATCGCCGAGGCCCGCGCCCGCGACGGCGAGTTCTTCCCCCTGGCGAGCTGGATGCTCCGGCAGCCGACGACACCGCCCCGCGAGCTGCTCGCGGCCCTCCACCGCGATCTTCTGCGCTACAGGCGAGGACGCCTCGACGACGACGTCGCCGCCCTCGCGGTACGCCGGAGCGTGACCTGAGCCCGACCGCTCCGTGCTCCGGCAGCGCTCAGTGCTCCGGCAGCGGCTGCTCGGACCAGATGATCTTCCCGGTGGGCGTGTACCGGGTGCCCCATCGGCCGCCGATCTGGGCCACGAGGAAGAGCCCGCGACCCCCTTCGTCGGTGGTCGCGGCGTACCGCAGGTGGGGTGCGGTACTGCTTCCGTCGGAGACTTCGCAGGTCAGCAGCCGGCCGTCGTTCAGCAGCCGGACGCGGACCGGTGCGCTGCCGTGCCGGATGGCGTTCGTGACCAGCTCGCTCAGTACGAGTTCGGTGCCGAAGGCGAGCTCGGACAGGCCCCATTCGTCGAGCTTCTCCACGGCGCGGGCCCGCACGCCCCCCACGGCCGTCGGCTCGAACGGCACCTCCCAGTCGGCGATGCGGTCCGCGCCCAGCGCGTGCGTCTGCGCGATGAGGACGGCCACGTCGTCCCGCGGGCGCACCGGCATCAGCTCCTTCAGGACCGCGCGGCAGGTCTCGTGGGGCCCCGGGCCCGCGTGCGAGAGGGCCGAGCGGAGCAGCTCCAGGCCCTCGTCGATGTCGCGGCCCGGGTCCTCGATCAGGCCGTCGGTGTAGAGCACCAGCTGCGAGCCCTCGCTCAGGTCCAGCTCCGCCGACTCGAAGGGGAACCCGCCGAGCCCCAGCGGTGCGCCCGGGGGCAGGTCGGGCATCTCCGCCGTTCCGTCGGGACGCACCACGAAGGGCGGTACGTGCCCCGCGCGGGCCATCGTGCACCGCTGGGTCACCGGGTCGTACACGGCGTACAGGCAGGTCGCCCCGATCAGTTCGCCGTCGGTGACGCCGCCCTCCCCGCTCTGGTCGATGTACTGGACGAGGTCGTCGAGGCGCGCCAGCAGTTCGTCGGGGGGAAGGTCCAGGGACGAGAAGTTGATCACGGCCGTACGCAGCTGCCCCATGGTCGCCGCGGCGCGCAGTCCGTGGCCGACGACGTCGCCCACGACCAGGGCGACCCGGCTGCCGGGCAGCGGGATCACGTCGAACCAGTCGCCGCCGACCCCGGAGTGGGCGGGCAGGTAGTAGTGCGCCACCTCCACGGCGCTCTGCTCGGGCAGCTCCCGGGGCAGCAGGCTGTGCTGGAGCGTCACGGCCAGGGCGTGCTCGCGGGTGTAGCGGCGGGCGTTGTCGATGGTGACGCCCGCCCGTGCCACGAGCTCCTCGGCGAGCGAGAGGTCGTCTTCGTTGAAGGGTTCGGGCTTGCGCGAGCGCCAGAAGTTGGCCACGCCGAGGGTGACCCCGCGGGCCGTGAGGGGGGCGGTGATCAGGGAGTGGATCCCGAAGTCGACGATCTCCCGGGCCCGGCGCGGGTCCTGGGCGTGCCAGCCGGGCGCGTCGGCCAGGTCGGCCACCACCTCGGCCCGGCCGCTGGCGAAGCCGCGGGCCTGCGGTGTGGAGGGCAGGAAGTCGATCAGCCTGCCGCGCGGATAGAGGGGCGAGTCGTCGCGGATGCCGCTGACCCCGGTACGGCGCAGGTCCGAGTCCGGGGCGGGCTCGTCCCCGTGGAGCACGGTCTCGGCCAGGTCCACGGTGGCGAAGTCGGCGAAGCGCGGTACGGCGACGTCGGCGAGCTCCTGGGCCGTCCGCTCCACGTCGAGGGTGGTGCCGATGCCGGTGCCGGCGTCGTACAGCAGCTTCAGCCGTCTGTGGGCCGCGTCGGCCCGTGCGCTGAGCACGCGCAACTCGGTGGAGTCACGGATGGTGACGGCCGCGCCCTCGGGTCCGCCGCCGGTCCGGGTCGGCCGCTGGCTGATCACCAGCAGCCGGTCCCCGGCCTCGTGCACCTCGTCGGTGGCCTCCCGACCGGACAGCAGGAGCTCGGACACCTGCCGGTCGAGGCCGGGCAGGTCCCGGATGAGGGCCCCCTCGGCACCGGGGGAAAGCCGCAGGAGCCGCTTCGCCTCGTCGTTCGCGAGCAGCAGCCGCCCCGTGCCGTCGGTGATCAGCACCCCCTCGCGGACGGAGTGCAGCACCGCGTCGTGGTGCTCGTACATCCGGGTCATCTCCAGGGGGCCCAGGCCGTGGGTCTGGCGCCGGAGGCGTCTGCTGATCAGTGCCGCTCCCCCGGTGGCCAGGGCGAGGCCGGTCGCGGCGACACCGAGGATCACGGGGAGCTGCCGGTCCACCGCTCCGGTGAGGTTCTTGACGGTGAGGCCGGCCGACACCAGTGCCACGACCCGTCCGTCGCCGGAGAACACCGGCACCACGGCCTGGATCTCGTTGCCCAGCGGACCGTCGACGCTCTCCGTGTACACGTGACCGGCGAGCGAGGGCGCGATCGTCCCCACGAACCGCTTGCCGATGCGGTCCGGCAGGGGGTGGGTGTAGCGGATCCCCTCGGTGTCCATCACCACGATGAAGTCCACCCCGGTGGCCTTGCGCGTCGACTCGGCGAGGGGCTGGAGGATCGCGGAGGGGTCGGGTGAGCGCAGGGCCTCCTGCAGCCCGAGCGAGCGCGCGAAGGTCTCCGCGACGGCCACGGACCGGCTGCGGGCCTCGCGGTCGATGTCGTGGCGCGACTGGAGCACCAGCGCCAGCACGGCACCGGCGGCGAGCAGCACCACGACCGCCACCTGCAGGACGAAGACCTGCCGGGCGACGCTTCGCGGGCGATTGCCGCTCAGTGACCGCACCGACGTCCCCGGTACGGGTTACAAGGAGAGGTCACAAACCAGTTGTAGCACTGCCGACCGTCCGTCGTGGGTAAGAAGGCCGTGCCGGGCGAGGTACCCGCCCGCCCTCGGCCGCCGAGCGGGAGGTCACCGCCCTGTGCGGCCCCGTATGACCCCGTACGACCCGCGGCGGGCCCGTGTCAGGTACCGGAACCGCCGTCGGGCCCGGGCGGCAGCACCGCGGCCAGCCTGCGCCGCAGGTGGGCGCGTTCCGGCTCGGTGCCGGCCAGGTCGAGCGCTTCCCGGTAGGCCGCCGCGGCCTCGGGCAGCCGGCCGAGCCGGTGCAGCAGGTCCCCGCGGGCCGCCGGATAGGGGCGGTGCCCGCGCAGCTGCTGCTCGCCGGCGAGGCCGTCGAGCAGGGTCAGCCCGGCCTGCGGGCCGTCGCGCATGGCCACCGCCACCGCCCGGTTCAGCGCGACGACGGGGGACGGAGCGAGCGCGAGCAGGACGTCGTAGAGCGCGACGACCTGCGGCCAGTCGGTGCCGGCGAGGTCGGCGGCCTCGTCGTGCAGGGCGGCGATGGCGGCCTGCACCCCGTACGGGCCGGGTGGGCCGCCGGTCAGCGCGGAAACCACCAGGCCCCGGCCCTCCTCGATCATCGACCGGTCCCAGCGGCCGCGGTCCTGGTCGTCGAGCAGCACGGGCTCGCCGTCCGGGCCGGTACGGGCATCGCGCCTGGCGTGGATCAGGAGCATCAGGGCGAGCAGGCCGTCGACCTCCCGCTCGGCGGGCAGCAGCCGGCGCAGGATCCGCGCCAGCCGGATGGCCTCCTCGGCCAGGTCGAGCCGTTGCAGCAGCGGGCCCGAGCTGGCGGCGTACCCCTCGGTGAAGACCGAGTAGACGACCTGGAGCACTCCGGGCAGGCGCTCGGGCAACTCGTCGGAGCCGGGTACCCGGAAGGGGATGCGCGCCTCGTGGATCTTCCTCTTGGCCCGTACGATCCGCTGCGCCATCGTCGCGGGCGGCACCAGGAAGGCGCGCGCCACCTCGGGCGTCGTGAGACCGGCCAGGCAGCGCAGGGTCAGCGCCGTGCGGTCCTCGGCCGCGAGCGCGGGGTGGGCGCACGTGAAGAACATCTGCAGGCGCTCGTCGGGCAGCCCGCCGTCGGCGTCCGCGGGCGGGGCCGGGTCGGCCCGCTCCGCCTCCACCTGGAGGATGGCGAGCCGGGCGGCGTACGCCTGGTCCCGGCGCAGGCGGTCGACGGCCTTGCGCCGGGCCGTGGTGAGCAGCCAGGCGCCGGGCCTGGAGGGAACCCCCTCGACGGGCCAGTGCACCAGAGCCGCCTCGACGGCCTCCGAGGTGACCTCTTCGGCCAGGTCGAGGTCGCCGAAGCGGCGGACGAGGGAGGCGAGGAGCCGGCCGCGCTCCTCCCGGAACACCGCCTCCACGGAGGACCTGGCGGAAGACCGGTCGACGGACCCGTCGGACGGGTCGCGCCCGGCGATCCCCTCGTCACCGATGTCCTCGTCCGCGGTCCCCTCGTCCCCGGTTCCCTCGTCCCTCACCGTCAGACCCCGAAATCGGCGATCGGACGGACCACGACCGACCCGCTGCCGCGCGCGCCGGGGCAGCGGGCGGCCCAGTCGAGCGCGACGTCCAGGTCCGGTACGTCGATGACGTAGAAGCCGCCGAGGACCTCGCGGCTCTCGGCGAACGGCCCGTCGGTGACGGCCCGGGTGCCGT
Source organism: Streptomyces sp. NBC_01298 (assembly GCF_035978755.1). Classification (NCBI taxonomy): domain Bacteria; kingdom Bacillati; phylum Actinomycetota; class Actinomycetes; order Kitasatosporales; family Streptomycetaceae; genus Streptomyces; species Streptomyces sp. NBC_01298. The sequence goes on along the minus strand of NZ_CP108414.1, from coordinate 8,310,421 downwards.
CCTGGCCGACCCGCACCGTCGTGGCGGTGACCAGGTCCGCGAGCGACTCCCCGGACACCCAGATCCCGGCCTCCCTGACCTCCTTGTCGTAGACCATCCAGTCCTCGACCGTGCACTCGGCGGCCCCGCCGTCCTCGGCGATCGCACCAGCGTTGATCAGCAGCATGTACTTCATGGTCCGGCTCCTCCCAGGCCCTGTCGGGCCTGTCATCTCCTCGTGCGGCGGGGTGGCCGCACACCATGACGACGAACGGGACGGGGGCGGATCGACACCGCTCCCAAGATATTTTCTCCCGGGCGGCGGCGCCGTCCCGGGGACTCAGGGGAGGAACGTCACCGCCGGGAAGGCCGGGGACGGTCCGTCGAGCAGGTGCCCCGGACGGTGGCGCAGGTGCCCGTCGAAGAACGCGAGCGGATAGGCCTGCTGGATCCGCACCGCCTGTACGGGATCCAGGGTGCCGATCTCGCCCTGGAGCTGCTCCGCGGTCCACCCGTACAGCTTCGCCACTTGCGGGAACAGCGCCTCGTTGTCCCCGTAGGAGATGTGCACGGCTCCCTCGGCCCGAAGGTCCAGCCGCCGGCCCCGCAGGAGCGACCAGAACGCGGCGACCGCGGGGTGCGTGGCCCGGCTGAAGTCCGCGGACATCATCATGAACGGCCGGTCCAGGTCGCCGGCCAGCGGCGGGTTCATCTCCATCGGGGCGTCGAGGCTCAGCCCGGCCCGGATGCGCTCGTCCGCGAGCGTCGCGCAGGCGGTGGCCGTCCCGCCCTTCGACCAGCCGAAGGCGCCGATGCGCCGCGGGTCGAGCGAGCCGAGCAGCCCGGCCGGCAGCTTCTTGTGGTCGACGTCCGGATTGCACCCCGCGGCGATCCGCTCGACGCAGTCGAGGACGAACCGCAGGTCGGCGGCGTAGTCCCCGGGCAGCGTCGGCCCCCGCCGGTCGCGGAGCGGGACGGCGACGCGGCCGTCGGGGAACTCGGTGTACGTGTCGTACTGGTGCGCGATCGTCACGGCCGCGTATCCGCGGCTGGCGAACTCCTGGACCATGACGGTGTGGTCGCCCTGGTGACTGCGCGCACCGTGCGAGAACACGACGACGGGCAGCCGGCGGCCCGACCGGAGCACCGGAGCGCCCACGTGGCCGGCCGTGAGCGGCCCCAGGGAGGCCAGGTCGCTGAACCCGACGTCGTCGAGGAACGCCCGGAACGCCCCGGCCGGCATCCAGGGCGCCACCGGGTACCGCGTGACGTCCCGGGCCGGGTACCAGACGGTGGCCATCAGCTCGCGGAACGTGCCGGGCCCCGCGATCGCGTCCGGGCGTGACCGGTCGACGAGGTGCAGCTGGACCGCGCCCACGGGATGCGGCCCGGTCGGCGCGGGCAGCGTGAGCCGCTTCGGGTCATCGGCGGCGGGCCCTGCCGGGTGGGCCCACACGGGGCCGGCGGCGACCAGCGGTACGGCGGCGCCGACGGCCAGCGCGGCTCCCAGCACGCGGCGGCGCGTCATGCCCTCGCGGGGGATGAACGGTGTGGTGTTCATGGGCGTGGACATGGGATCGATCATGGGCGTGGTCATGGTCCCCTCCTGTGGTGACGCATCGTCAACCATGCCGCGACGGGCGGTCCGTGGGCACAGGGGAACGCTGTCACGTGCCCTCCGGGGCGGCATCGGCTCACCGATGTACAACGCGCGGGGGCGTAGATCCACGGGTTTACGCCCGGTGGCCGATGCGTCCGGCGATGCCGTCCGGTAGCCGGGCCAGGCGAGTCCGCGTCCGTTCAGCGCCAGAGGACCCCGGGCGGGCGCACCGCGGCGCACACGGGCATCCCGCAGCGGTCCGTCAGGCGTAGCTCCGTTTCCGCCGCGCCCCGTTCGAGGACCCGCGGCGGGAGGTCGTCGAGCAGCAGCTTGGCCCGGCGGAACATCGTGAACGCCCCGCCGTCCGGCAGTTCCCCCCACGTCAGGTACAGGAACCGGCCCCCGCGTCGCCCGTGGACGTGAGGTCCGCGGAAGTCCCGGCTCCCGTCCGGTGAGGCGACCACCTCCACGGGGAACTCCCAGACCGCCTCCGCGGCGTCCCCGGGAACGATTCCTTCGGGCTCGCGCCCGCGCTGCACGGCGACATGGACGTCCCGGTATCCGCCGCATTCACGACCGGGGAGATCTCGACCGACGATGCGGAGCAGGAGTGATGGCATGCGTTCCACCCTGCCACGCACCCGCCACCCACCCGCTCCCCGCCCGGCGACCTGAGAGGAGGTCCCGGAACACCTGCGAGGAGCGCGGATTCTGCCCGCACTGCCACACGCCGTGCGGGCAGAAGTCCGTGATGCTGTGGTAGAGCGGCCTGGTCTCCTTGATCCATTCCAGCATGCGCCGCACGTACTCGGGGTTGTCTCCGTGCCGGAACAGACCCCACTCGGGGTACGAGGTCTCCTTGCCGTGCGCCCTGGCGAAATCGACCTGGTGCCGCAGCCCGTAGGGCTGGGTGACCTGCTCGTCGAAGGTCCGGCCGGGTTCCTGGTCGTACGAGTCCATTCCGACGACATCGACCACGTCGTCACCCGGGTAGCAGCGGGTCCACGCGATCGCGTCCCCGCCGCGGTTGGGGGCGAAGTCGAAACGGAAGTCCTGCCCCTTGACGGAGCGCATGGCGGCCACGATGCGCCGCCAGTACTTCTTCCAGTTCTCGGGGTCGGGCTTGCACCGGTGGGTGTAGTCGAAGCCGTTCATCTCCCAGCCGAGCACGATCACCGTGTCCGGCACGTCGAGGTCGACCAGGCGCTCGGCCAGCCGCCGGAAGTGGTGGTCGTACGTGCCCCGCGCGCCGGTGCGGATCAGCTCGGCGACCCGGGCGTCGGGGAAGCGGGCCTCGTTGCGCTCCTGCATGGGCACGTTCAGCACGAACAGCCGGTCGGCTCTCGCGTTGCGCCACCGCGCCCAGCTCCGCAGGGAATCGGGCGCCCCCTCGATGTTCGCCCAGGTGTCGCCCGGCAGATAGGTGTGCCCGGCACGCAGCTCCGTACCCCCGAGCCAGCGCGAGAGCCCCCGCATCCGCTCGACGCCCGGCGATCCGTAGTGCAGGTAGGCCCCCACCGCGACCTCGCTCCCGGCATGTGCGCCGGAGTCCTGCCGCGACGGCGTCGGGCCGCCCCGGGCGCCCCCGGTCAGGAGCAGGCCGACGGCGACCGTGGTCGCGCAGACGCCCGCAAGCAAGCCGCCCCGACGGGCCATGACACCTCCACAAGCCGCGCGCACCGATGTCTCTGCCAGCGACGTTAGGCGTCTCATCCGATGTCCGGCCCGCCCGGTGTCCCGATGCTGGGCCATTCGCGGCAGGCACCCGGCCTCGCTTGACCCGACCAGGTGAAACCCCACCGGCGCGCCGGCCCGATCCAGGACGCGGGCCCGCGACGGCGGCGAGGCACTGCGCGGGCGCGCGATGACCCGCGCCCGGTGCGGAGCCCCCCGGCTGCACCACGGGGCCGGTCCGGGCCGGTCCGGGCCGGTCCGGCTGTAGCGTGGCCGGATGATCTCCGGTGACACCCTCCTCGCGCGGCTGCGGGAGCTGGCCGCCCGCGTCCCGTTCGACCTCGCGGTACAACCCGGCGTCGAGGCCGCCGACTTCGACCGCTGGCCCGTCCCGGTACCGGCCGAGGCCCGCGAACTGCTGGGCCGGCTCGGCGGCTTCGCCGTGCCGCCGGTGGAATTCGCCCTGACCGGCCACCCCCGCCAGGCCGGCGACCACGGCCTGCCGCACCCCCACTGGCTGGTCACCGACGACGGGGGCGGCGGCGTCACCTGGGTAGACATCGAGGCCGACGGCCGGTGGGGCCAGGTCCTGATGCAGTACCGCGAGGGCGGCCTCCACGTCGAGGCCGACTCGCTGCCGCACTGGCTCGACCGGCTCATCGCCGCGGCGGAGGAACTGGTCGAGGAGACCGGCTTCGAGGAGGGCGTCCAGCAGTACGCCGACTATTTCTGGGACCTCTTGCGGCTGGACGGCCCCGAACTGCCCCTGCACCCCGCGGCCGAGCTGCGCGGCAGTGCGGACCCGGTGGTCGCGCACCTCGCCGCCCGGGTGCCGGACGGCGCGCTGATCGCCGACCTCCGCGGAGTCCTGCCGGGCAGCCGCGCCCGCTTCGACCGGTCGCTCAGGCGATACCGCCTGGACCGGGCCGTCGGCGCCCCCGTGTTCGCCGCGGTTCCCGCCGAGGGCTGACCAGGAGCCGGTACGGACCCGGTCGCCCGGAACGGGACCGGCAGGTCCGCCGGGTCCGACGGTGGCGTCCGGGGATGGGCACTGCGCCGACTCGGCGACGTGTCACGGCCGCACACCGAAGGACACCACCTGACGGCCGAGTCCGGCATACGGTCGAGTGACCGGCCGACCCCTGCCGCCGGCGCCGGAACAGGAGCAGCCCATGCCCATGCGCCTCTACGCCCAGACCCCAGCACGGCGGAACCGGCAGATCCTCGCGGACCTGTTCGCCGTCCTGCTGATCGCCGCCGCGGTGACGTTCGCCCTGACCGTCCGCGGCGCGATCATGCGGCTGGCCGAACCGGGACGGAAGGTCGAAAGTTCCGGCCAAGGCCTGGCCAACGCCCTCACCGAAGCCGGGGACACCGCCTCCGGCGTGCCGCTCGTCGGCGACCTGCTGAGGAAGCCGTTCCGGTCCGCGGCCGACGCCGGCGTCGGACTCGCCGACGCGGGACGGTCGCTGCAGGACGTCGTCAGCCAGGTGGCCAATCTGGCGACGCTCGCCCTGATCGTCCTTCCCGTGGCCTTCGTCCTGCTGCTGTGGCTTCCCTTGCGCGTGCGCTGGATCCGCCGCAGCGCCACCATCCGGGACCTCCTCGACGCACCCGGAGGCGCCGACCTGCTCGCCCTGCGCGCCCTCACCGGACCGCCGCGCGCCCTCTCCACGATCCCCGCCCCCGCGGGCGGCCTCGCCGACGCCTGGCGCCGCGGCGACCCGCGGGTCATCGCCGATCTGTCCGAGATCGCCCTCAAGCGGGCGGGCCTGAAGCCCTGACGGGCGCGGCGGGGAAGAGGACGGGGCCGGGAGGTGCGGGCGGACCCGGCAGAAAATGCCTCGACACCCATCGCGTCGATCGGTGATCCTTCGCGGGATGACGAGAATCGACGACATACCTCCCGCGTGGGACGAGCGCACCCAGCTCACCACGTTCCTCGACTACGCACGGGGCACCGCCCTCGCCAAGTGCGAAGGCGTCTCCGCCGAGAACGCCCGCAAGGCGCTCCTGCCCGGCTCACCGCTGATGACCCTGAGCGGACTGATCAACCACCTGCGCTGGGTCGAGTACTACTGGTTCCAGGTGATCTTCCTCGGTGAGGAGGACCACGGCCCCTGGACCGACGAAGATCCCGACCGCGAGATGCGGATCGCCGTCGACTTCCCGCTGGCGCAGCTCCTCGACGCATACGCCGAACAGAGCGCCCGGTACCGCGAACTGGTCGCCGCGGCGCCCCTGGACCAGCGGGCCGAGACCGTCCGCAAGGGCCTGCGCGTCGACCTGCGCTGGATCCTCCTGCACCTCACCGAGGAGACGGCCCGCCACAACGGCCACTTGGACATCCTGCGCGAGATGCTCGACGGCACGACCGGCCCCTAGACGCGCGGACCGGCCGTGCGGACGGGTTCGTCCGGCCAATAGCCAATGGCCAATGGCCAACGCCTACCGGCTACCGGCTACCGGCTACCGGCTGAGCGACCTGAGCGCCGCCGCGTCGTACGGCTCGAGCTCGTCGAAGCGGTCGCCCAGGACCTTCGCCGCCCACTGGGGGTCCTGGAGCAGCGCCCGGCCGATGGCGACCATGTCGAACTCCTCCCGCTCCATGCGGTCCAGGAGGTTGTCGATGTCGCCGAGCGCCGCGCCTTCGCCGGCGAAGGCGCGCAGGAAGTCGCCGTCGAGGCCGACCGAGCCGACGGTGATGGTCGGCCGGCCGGTGAGCTTCTTGGTCCAGCCCGCCAGGTTCAGGTCCGAGCCCTCGAACTCCGGGATCCAGTAGCGCCGGGTGGAGGCGTGGAACGCGTCCACGCCGGCCGCCGTCAGCGGGGCCAGGATCGCTTCCAGCTCCTCCGGCGTCTGCGCGAGCCGCCCGTCGTAGGCCTCCTGCTTCCACTGGGAGAAGCGGAAGATCACCGGGAAGTCGGCCGCGACGCGCTCGCGTACCGCGGCGACGACCTCCGCGGCGAACTTCGTACGGGCCACCGCGTCGCCGCCGTAGGCGTCGGTGCGGCGGTTGGTGCGCTCCCACAGGAACTGGTCGATCAGGTAGCCGTGGGCGCCGTGCAGTTCGACACCGTCGAAGCCGATCCGCTCCGCCTCCGCCGCCGCGTCCGCGAAGGCGCCGATGACGTCGTCGAGGTCGGCGCGGGTCATCGCCTTGCCGGTCCCCTCGGTGCCGTCGACGCGGATGCCCGAGGGCCCCACGGCGGGGGCCTCGGCGTACGGTGCCTCGCCCTGCTTGCGCACCATGCCTATGTGCCACAGCTGGGGCACGATGGTGCCGCCCGATTCGTGCACGGCCTCGGCGACCTTCGCCCACCCCGCCAGCTGGTCCTCGCCGTGGAACCGCGGCACCCGGTCGTTCTGCCCGGCGGAGTCGTGACCGACGTAAGTGCCCTCGGTGACGATCAGGCCGACACCCGCCGCGGCCCGGCTGGCGTAGTACGCCCGCACGTCCTCACCGGGCACGCCGCCGGGGGAGAACATCCGCGTCATCGGCGCCATCGCGATGCGGTTGGGGACGGTCAGGCCGTTCAGTTCGATGGGCCGGGACAGGATCTCGGCCGCGCGGGAGGCGGTGGACGTGGTGACGGTCATGCGGGTCCTCCGGATTGAGCTGCGGCTCGCCGGATGACGACGAGAAGTGCATAGTACACACGCTATGTATCATGCATATTGCAGCGTCCGCGACAATGGGACGTCGCAAGGAGCGGGGAGGCGCGGTGCTGGAGAAACTGGAGCGGGAGCTGATGCTGCTCGCGCGGCACCAGGTGCTGGCCCGGCGCGATCGCGACGCCGAACGCCTGGAGCGGTCGGCGTACCTGCTGCTCAGCCGGATCGACACACAAGGCCCCATGTCCATCGGGCAGTTGTCGGACGCTTTCGGGCTCGACACCTCGACCGTGAACCGCCAGACGGCCGCGCTGCTGCGCTGCGGACTGGCCGAGCGCGTCCCCGATCCGGACGGCGGCATGGCCCGCAAGCTCCGCATCACGGACGAAGGCGGGCGCCGGCTCATCGAAGACCGCGAGGTCAACCAGTCCTGCCTGGCCCGGGTGGTCGCCGACTGGTCCCCCGAGGAAGTGCGGCAGCTGGAGGACGCCCTCGTCCGCCTCAACCGCAGCGCCGAGGCCCTCGAAGGACGACCCTGGCCGCGCACCGAGGAAGGCGGCCCCCACCCGGCGTGCCACCCGCGGCCCCCGCGCAGCGCCCCGGCCCCGCAGGCACCGGCACCTTAAGGCCCCGCGGGCGCATGCCGAGGGTCCCGCAGGGCACTCGCGGGGCATGACCGACATCCCCCGCAGCGCAGCGCGCCCAGAGCGCCATCCCACCGCGGCCCTAGGGATGCGCACCCGCTCCGAGCTGCGACGTACCGCCGTCCGCGTCTGGACCGACAACCTCGCCGATCACGCGGCCGCCCTCACCTATTACTCCGTACTGGCGCTCCTGCCCGCGCTCGTCATCGCGGTGTCCCTGGTGGGGTTGCTGGGCGGAGCGACGCGGGACCGGTTGATCACCGACCTCACCTCGTACGCACCGCCCCAGTCCGCGCAGGTGCTGCGCGACGCGCTCGGCGGCCTCGGCGCCGAGCACTCTTCGATCTGGGCCCTGGTCATCAGCGGCGGAGTGAGCGCCCTCTGGTCGGCGTGCAGTTACCTCGCGGTGTTCCGCCGCGCCCTGCACGCGATGCACAAGGTGCCGGACACGCGGCCCGCGCTCCGGGCCGCCCACACCCTGATCATGAATGCCGTGCTGCTGCTCGTCCTGCTCCTCGTCGGCGCCGTGGGGCTGGTGGTGTCCGGACCGCTGGCCCGCTGGCTCGCCCACACCACGGGCGGGGCCAGCGCCGAGGGGATCGCGCTCCTGCGCTGGCCCGTCCTCCTGTCCGTCGTCACCCTGCTGGTCCTGATGCTCTTCCGGACCGGACCGGCCCAGAGCCGGGGCACCCGCCGGGGCCTGCCCGGAGGCGTACTGGCGGCCCTGCTCTGGCTGGCCGCCTCGGCACTCTTCACCCTCTACACGGAGCTGGACACGTACGGCCGGGTGTACGGGTCGCTCGCCGGCATCGTGGTCTTCGTGATCTGGCTCTGGTTCGCGAACCTGGCCCTGCTCGCGGGAGCCCAGTTCAACGCCGAGCGGGCGAGGGAGGCCCCCACGGCGGGGGCCTGACCCCGGACGGGCCCCTACCGCCGCGGACCTGCCGGGTGCCCTTCGGGCTCGGGATCCGTGAGTTCCGGTTCAAGGCCCTCGGTCACCATCGTGCGAGGGCGTCCGGTGTCGGCCCGCCAGGCTTCGAAGGCCAAGGTCGTCGCGGTGACCACGGCGAGCCCCAGGAGCCAGCCGCCGACGACGTCGCTGACCCAGTGGACCCCCAGGGCGACCCGCGTGTAGCCGACGCCCACCACGATGGCGGGCGCGAGCACCCAGGGCAGTGGGCGCCACCTGGGCGGCACCAGGGGCAGCAGGACCAGCAGCAGGACGGCGCACGAGGTGGTGGCCGTCATCGCGTGTCCGGAAGGAAAGGAGAAGCCGGGCGCGTGGGCGACGGGATCCGCCAGGTGCGGACGGGCCCGCTCGACGGCGGTCTTGGCCAGGAGCCCGATCAGGCCGCCGGCGACCGCCGTGACACTGGCCCAGGCCGCGAGCCGCCAGGCCCGCCGGCTCACGAGCCATGCCACGAGCACGGCCACCAGCAGGCGCATCGTCACCGGATCCCACACGAAGTCCGAGAGGACGCGCAGGAAGAGCACTCCGTCCGGGTGGGCGAGGGCGGCGGCGTGCAGGCGCTCGGCGGTCGCCCGGTCCAGCCGGTGCAGCGGGGGCCACTGGGACTCCACCAGGACCAGGGCGAGCGCGAAGGGCACGGAGGCCAGCGCGGTCGCGGCCGCGGCGAGCACGAGCCTGGCGCCGAAGGTGGCGTCCGGCCCGGCGTGCCGGGTCAGCAGGCTCCGTGGGCTCCGTCGTCGAGAACTGTCGGTGCGCCGTGCCATGGTTGCGGGTTCCTCTCGTGGGCCGGTGGCGGGCCTCCGGCCGCCGACGAACGGGCTGGGGAAACGGGATGACGGAGGGGGTGAAATCGGTGCGGGAGGAGGGCGACCGGGACGAGGTCAGACTCCGGGGTCGGCCGTGACCGGCTCCCGCGTCCCCGCCCTCACCGCTTCCAGTTGGGCCGCGAAGGAGAGGCCGAGGAAGAGCGCCACCGAGGTGAGGTAGGACCAGAGCAGCAGCGACACGATCGCGCTGAGCGGCCCGTAGACGCTGGTGAATGAGCTGCTTTCGCCGATGTACAGGCTCAGGGCCCAGGTCGCCAGGTTCCACAGCACCAGGTAGACGACGGCCCCGAAGGCCAGCCAGGTGTATCCGGGCTGACGGCGGCGCGGGGAGAGGCGGAAGATCGCGCTGGTCGCGAGGACGGCGAGCAGGACGCCGACGGGCCAGCGCAGCCACTCCCAGGCCTGCACCGTGGCGGGAGAGAGCCGGTAGACCTCGCCCAGTGCGCGGGTGAGGTGGGTGCCGAGCACGGTGAGGATGAAACTGAGTCCCAGCGGAAGTCCCGCGAGCGCCGACATCACCAGGCCGCGGGTGTACTTCTGGAGGAAGGGCCGGTCCCGCTCGTTCCCGTATATGCGATTGGCGCCCCGTTCGACCTGGCAGAGGCTCGTGGTCACGTTGACGAGCGAGAACAGCAGGCCCAGCCACAGCGCGGCCTGGCCGCCGTCGCCCGCATGACGTCTGCTCTCGCTCAGCGCATCGTCCACGACGGCCTGACCTGGGCCGCTGGTGAGCCCGCGGATGGTGAGCTCGACCACGCGGCCGGCGTCCTCGGTGTGCAGGACGCCGGACAGCCCGACGGCGGCGATGGCCAGCGGGACGATGGACAGGACCGTTTGCAGAGCGAGCGCGCGGGCGTGGCTGAAGCCGTCCGCGTAGCGGAACCGCACGAAGGAGTCGCGGGCGAGCGGCCAGCCACCGTAGCGCCGTAGAGCCGTCCACGCCTCGTCGGCGGACAGTTCCTCACCGCTCACGTCGTGCTGCTGCGGTACCCGTCGCGCCGTACCCATCGCGTTCCTGCCTTCTCGAAGAGCCTGCGGAACCCGCGGATGCTTCCCGGGCCCGCCCTGACGTGCGGCCGCGCCTCAAGGCGTCGGGCCCGGGGCCGCCGGAAGGGGCGCGGACCGATCGGCGGGCGCACCTGCCTCCTCCGCGGCGGCCGGAGCCCCGGGCACGCGGGGCAGGTACACCCGCAGGGCGCCCGGTTCTACCTCCACGGTGAGGCGGACGCCGTCGGGCACGGCATCGCCGTCGAGTTCGCGCGGTTGCGGTGCGGCGCAGCGGATGTCGATCCGGGCGGCGGAGAAGTACTCCAGCGCTCCCCCGGCTTCGCTGCGCCCGGTCCGCGGCCCGGTCCCGTTGACGCCCCCCGCTCCGGTGGGTGCCGGCACGCCGCGGCCCAGGAGGCGCGCCGCGAGGTGGCCGGCCGCGGTGAACCATCCGGCCGCGCCCCGCGGGTCGAACAGCACCACCTCCAGGCGTCCGCTGTCCGGCCGGGCCTCCGGCAGGAGCGGCAGGCCGCCTTGGAGGGTGCCGACGTTCCCGATGACGACCATGCGCGCGCGGCGCCGCCGCCTGCGGCCGCCGTCGATGCGCACCGTCAGCCGTACACCGGGATCGTTCAGGTGCCGCACGGCCGACAGGACGTACGCGGCCCAGCCCATCCGCGACTTGAGCCGCGGGGAGGCGTCCCGGACCATGGCGGCGTCGAACCCGGCGCCGGCCATGACGGTGAACCGCGTCGGCGCGAGACCGTCGCCCCGGACCCGGCCGACGTCGATCCCGTGGCTGTCGCCGGCCAGGGACCCGTCGAGGGCGGCGACCGGGTCCATCGGGAGACCGAGGTTCCGCGCGAGGAGGTTCCCCGTACCGCAGGGCACCAGGGCCAGCGGGATTCCGGTGCCCGCCAGGACGTCGGCGCAGGCGCGCAGGGTGCCGTCGCCCCCGCAGACCACCACGAGGACGGGCCGGACGGCGGTGAGGTCCTCGGCCAGGCTGCCGCAGGCACGTTCGGCGGAGGTCAGGATCCAGCGCACGTTCCGGTGGCCGTGGCCGCGCAGCACGGCGCCCAGCCGGTCGGCGAGTTCGTCGGGGCAGCCGTGCGGGTGGCGCACCACGATGACCGGACCGTCGGTGCGGGGGCCCGGCCCCGGCCCGGGCCGCTGTGCGCGGGCCCGTTCCGGAAGGGACTCGCGCCCGTGCAGCAGCGCGAACCCGACGATCAGCAGGGTCGCCGCTCCGTTGAGCAGGCCGCCGACGACGTCACTGGGGTAGTGCATGCCCCGGTACATCCGCGCCAGCGCGACGGCCGCCGGGATCAGGAGCAGGGACCCCGCCACGGCGTGGCGCCAGGTGCCGCGCATGCGCAGCACCGCGATGACGGCGAGGCCCCCGTAGAGAGCGACGGACGCCCCCACGTGTCCGGAGGGAAAGCTCGACGTCGGAGGCGCCGCGTCCAGGTGCGGTACGTCGGGGCGGGGGCGGTCGACGAGGGACGTCACCAGCAGGAACACCGCCGACTGCACGGCGACCGAGGCGCCGAGGAAGAGCGCTTCGGTCCGCAGCGGGAGACGGGGAAGCACGAGCAGGCCGACGACGCAGACCAGTGTCACTCCGACGACCACCTGCGTGCTGGCCAGCAGGGAGAAGAACTCCGATACGCCGTTGGCGACCTCGCCGCGGCGTTCCACCAGGTCACGGCCGGCCGACCCCTCGTCCGCCAGCGGCGTGCGCCGGGCCGCGGGCCCGGTGACCAGCCGCCCCAGGCCCACCATGAGGGCGGCCTGGGCGGGGAGGAGGAGCAACGGCCACGCACCGCGCAGCGAAGGACCGCGACTTCTTTTCATGAGCCGCTTGTGGCCCGTCAGGGCCGGATGATGCGCGGGGCGCGGGGCGGACCTGTCTCCGGGGTTCGGCATCGGAACCTTCGGGGCCGTCGGCTAGGGTCCTGAGCGCCAATGGTCCGATCGAGGAGTGCCGGTATGACTGACAGTGCGCAACGACTCGGCGCTCCGACGGCCGCGACCGGCGACAGCGGTCTCGCGGACGTACGGATCCGCCGCATACGCCGGCGTCTGGAACGGCTCATCGGCATCGCCGCGACCGAGGGCAACAGCGTGCGGCCCCTGCGCAACGGGGACGCGATCTTCACCGCGATGCTGGACGCGATCGGCAGTGCCCGGCACACCGTCGACATGATGACCTTCGTCTACTGGCGGGGCGACATCGCACGGCGGTTCGCGGAAGCGCTGACCGACCGGGCCCGTGCGGGCGTGCGGGTGAGGCTGCTGCTGGACGGATTCGGCAGCCGCCTCATAGAGCAGGATCTCCTGGACCGGATGAGCGGGGCCGGAGTGGAGGTCGCCTGGTTCCGCAAGCCGCTCCTCCTCTCGCCGCTCAAGCAGAACCACCGCTGCCACCGCAAGGTCCTCGTGGTCGACGAGCGGACAGCCTTCACCGGAGGCGTCGGCATCGCCGAGGAATGGTGCGGCGACGCCCGCAACCCCAACGAGTGGCGGGACACGCACGTCGAAGTCCAGGGGCCCGCCGTCGACGGCATCGCGGCCGCCTTCGCCCAGAACTGGGCCGAATGTCACACGGAACTCTTCGACGAGCACGACCGGTTCGTCAGCCACGAGCCCAGTGGGGACGCCATCGTGCAGGTGGTTCGCGGCTCGGCCAGTTTCGGCTGGCAGGACATGCAGACACTGATGCGCGTCATCTTGGAGTCGGCCGAAGTGCGGGTGCGTCTGGCCACCGCGTACTTCGCCCCCGACACCTACTTCGTCGAACTGCTCTGCGCCACGGCCCGCCGCGGCGTGGAAGTCGAGATCCTCCTCCCCGGGCCCCATACGGACAAAAGGGTGTGCCAGCTCGCGGGCCAGCACCACTACGAGGCGCTGACCGCCTGTGGGGTGCGCATCTTCCAGTACCAGCCGACGATGATGCACGCGAAGGTCATGACCATGGACGGCGTGGTGTCACTGGTCGGCTCCACGAACTTCAACCGCCGCTCCCTCGATCACGACGAGGAGGTCATGCTGGCCGTCATGGACGCCGGGTTCACCGCCGTCCTCGACGCGCACTACGACGAAGACCTCAAGTCCAGCGAGCTGATCCGTCCGGACCGCTGGAAGCGCCGCTCGGTACTGCAGCGCGCCCGGGAGACCGCGGTGCTCCCCATTCGCCGCTACCTGTAGCAGCGGTCGCGCGCACGGGGTCGAGCTCGCTACGCGGCCGGGGCGCCGAGGGGGAGGTAGGCGGTGATCGTCTTTCCGTCACGGCCGGACCGGATCTCCGTACGGTCCGCGAGCTTGTTGACCAGGAGCCAGCCGAACCCGCCCGGCACCGACACCGGTGTACCCGGCGAACAGGGCAGGAGCGGGGACGCGTCCGAGACCTCGACCGCAACGGCGTCCGGGAGGCGCAGGACGCGGAAGCCGGTGACGCCGCCCGCGTGACGGATCGCGTTGGTCACCAGCTCGGCCACCACCGTGAGTACGTCGTCCAGGACCCGCTCCGCCACGCCCTGGGCGGAAAGAACCTCCCGGGCGGCCCGCCGGGCCTCCGCGGATCTGAGGCCCGGCACGGGACCCGATGGTCCTGGCATCACAGCTCCTCTCCCTCCTGTCTTCGCCCTCGCGCCTACCCCGGCGGCGCCCGGAATCCCACCGCGAGGGCCGGTTCGCGCGTCAGCTGCGGGGACGCGTCGCGGTATCGAGGTAGAAGGCGTCGATGCTCTGGACCGCCTTCTCGAACTCGTCCAGGTTGACCGGCTTGGTGACGTACGCGTTGGCGTGCCCGCTGTAGGCGCCGACGACGTCGTCGGGTGCGGAGGAGGTGGTGAGGACGACCACGGGGATGGTCTGCAAGGCCTCGTCGTTCTTCAGGATGCGGAGCAGGTCCCGGCCGTTCATGCGGGGCATGTTGAGGTCGAGGACGATGAGATCGGGGCGAACGCTGCCGGGAGCACGCAGGTGTTCCAGAGCGGCGACGCCGTCGGTGACCTGGACCAGGTTGCGGGCTCCGCGCTCGGAGAGGGCTTCCTCGATGAGCAGGGCGTCGGCCATGTCGTCCTCGACCAGGAGAACGTCGAAGGGCCGGGCGGGGGTGGTCATCATCGGATGCTCCATGGGTGCTTCGTCGGTGTGGTGGAAGAGTCCCGGCCAGCGGCGCCGTGCACCCTGTCGGGTCATCCCGCATGCGGAGCCCAGTTGCGGGTATCCGGCTCCCGCGCGGGCGGCCGCGCCGGCCACCTCCTGTTGGAGGCGTTCCGTTGCCTTCTGGAGGTGATCCAGCAGGTGGAGCAGGGCCAGCGCCCTCGCCGGCCCCTGCGGCGAAGACTCCTGGGGGGACGGCCCGCGCGGTACCGGACCGTCGGGGGGTTGGAGCAGTTGGAGGGCGAGACGTCCGGCAAGGTCGCCGACCGCCGCGTCCACGACCGCGGCCGTCTCCTGCGGGTCGGTCCGCAAAACGAAGTTCTTGCCAGGCATACCGGGCACCTTAGGCCCAAGATCTACCCGCGACAACATGAGTTGTCAGCCTCCCTCTAGAGTGTGCGGGCCGCGCTCCTTCCTGGGCGGCTCTTCATGGAGGGATTCACAGCATGACCGGCGATCCGGAACTTCCGCGCGCACGGAAGTTCGCCACGTGGACGACCCGGCGCTGGCTGCGCTCGGGAGTGGCGGCCGCCTCGTCGGTACTGATCCTGCTCGGGGTGACCGGAGCGTGGGTGCTGGGACGTACGGCCTCGCTGAGCGAGGATCTCGTGGACACCCGCTCCCCCGCGCTGACGATCTCCTTCCGACTCGAATCCGCCCTGCTCAACCAGGAGACCGGAGTCCGCGGCTACGGCCTCACCGGCGCCCCCGACTTCCTCGAGCCGTACCGCCAGGGGATCTCCGAGGAGCAGGAGCACTCCGCACGGCTGCGGGAGCTGCTGCGCGGTGACCGGGCCGGCCTCGAAGACCTGGATGCCGTCCAGAGCGCGGTGGAGACGTGGCAGGAGCGGATCGCCCGGCCGATCGCCGCCTCGCCGGCCGGCTCGGCCTCCCCACTGGTCGCGGAACGCGCCGCGGAGGGCAAGACCACCTTCGACGCCGTGCGCGCGTCCATGTTCGCCCAGCAGGAGCAACTGCGGGCCTCGCGGGCCAAGGCGAGGGAAGACCTGATGGCCACGATGGCCCTGCGGAACTGGCTGTTCCTCACGATCGCCGGAGTGATCACCCTTCTGGCGATCCTCGTCTTCGAGGGGCTGCGCAGGGGAATCACGACACCGCTGGAACAGCTCGGGTCGGACGCCCGGGCCATCGCCGCCGGTGATTTCGACCACCCCATCACCCCGACGGGTCCCGCGGACCTGCGGCGCCTCAGCGCGGAGATCGACTTCATGCGCCGGCGTCTCGTCCGCGAGCTCGCCTTCACCGAGGAGTCCCGCCAACGTCTCGACGCCCAAGCCGTCGACCTCCAGCGGTCCAACGCCGAGCTGGAACAGTTCGCCTACGTCGCCTCCCACGACCTGCAGGAACCCCTCCGGAAGGTCTCCAGTTTCACCCAGCTCCTCCAACGACGCTACGGCGGGCAGCTCGACGCCAAGGCCGACCAGTACATCGAGTACGCCGTCGACGGTGCGAACCGCATGCAGACCCTGATCAACGACCTCCTCGACTTCTCCCGCGTCGGCCGGGTCCACCACGACCACCAGGACGTCGACCTGGACAAGGTGCTCGCACGGACGTTGTCGTCGCTGGAGGTGAGCATCGAGGAGTCCGGTGCCACGATCACCTCGGACTCCCTGCCGACGATCGCCGCCAACCCCACCCAGATGGGCATGCTCTGGCAGAACCTGATCGGCAACGCCGTCAAGTTCCGCCGCCCCGGACATGCCCCCGAGATCCACGTCACCGCCGCCCGGGAGGACGACCTGTGGCGGTTCACGGTGACCGACAACGGCATCGGCATCGCCCCCGAGTACGCCGAGAAGGTCTTCGTGATCTTCCAGCGGCTCCACACCAAAGACGTCTACAGCGGCAGCGGCATCGGCCTGGCCATGTGCAAGAAGATCGTCGAGTTCCAGGGCGGCACCATCGCCGTCGACCCCGAGCACCACGACGGCACCCGCGTCACCTTCACCCTCGCACCCCAACCCCCGCGGAACCCCGGCCCGTCCGGCATGCCGGAGGCCACTCGCGCCGGCACGGAGCCGCAGCCATGACCGAAACGCGTACCGGCTCCGTCGAGACGGCGTACCGCATCCTCCTCGTCGAGGATGACGAAGGTGACGCCCTCATCGTCGAGGAACTCCTCGAGGACACCGGGCTCCGGTTCGAGCTGATCACGCGGACGAGTCTGGACGAAGCCCGCACCGAGCTCACCCGCGGACCCGTCGACTGCATCCTCCTCGACCTGCACCTGCCGGACATCTCCGGAACCAAGGCGGTCACCACCGTGCGGGACCTGGCCCCGCACACGGCGGTCATCGTCCTGACGGGACTGTCCGAAGCGCAGGCGGGCACCGACGCCATGGCCGCCGGAGCCCAGGACTACCTCGTGAAGGGCAAGGTCGACGCGGACCTGCTGCGCCGCACCGTCCGCTACGCCGTCTACCGCAGCGAAACCGAACGCGTCAGCGCCGAGGCCCAGGCCGTGCGCCTCCACGCGGAGGAGAACGCCCGCCTCGAACGCGGCCTGCTGCCACAGCCGATTCTGGGCACGTCCGCCATAGCCGTCACCACCCGCTATCTGCCCGGCGCCAAGAGCGCTCTCCTCGGAGGCGATTTCCTCGACGTGGTGGAGGAGGACGGGCTGCTGCACGCCGTGGTCGGCGACGTCAGCGGACACGGCCCCGACGCGGCGGCCCTCGGCGTGTGCCTGCGCATCGCCTGGCGCTCCCTGGTCCTCGGCGGCCACCGCGGCACCGAACTGCTCCACCTCATGGAGCGCCTCCTCGTCGCCGAACGCGGCAGCCTCCCGCTGTTCGCGACCTGCGCCCTCCTCACCCTCGACCAGAACGCCCGCACCGCCACCCTCCACCTCGCCGGCCACCACGGGCCCCTCCTCACGACCAGCCGGGGCACCCACGAGCTCCGCGCCACCCACGGCATCGCCCTGGGCGTCGCCCCGGAGGTCGGCAACTGGCAACCCACCGTCATCCCGCTGCCGCGCTCCGGCTCGCTCACCCTCTACACCGATGGGCTCACCGAAGGCCACAACGGCGCCGCTCCGGGCAGACTCGAAGTCGACGGGCTGCTCACCCTCATCGAAAGCCTGCCTCCGGCCGATCCCGCCACTTTCCTCGACCGTCTCATCGAAGAGGCCCAGACCCTCAACGCCGGCCGGCACACCGACGACCTCGCCGTCCTGCGCCTCGACTGGGACGCTCCGTAGCGCTGTGACCCGGGCCCCGTCATGCCGGCGGGCCCGCCCCCCCGTGTGGGGGCGGGCCCGCCGGCATGGGCTCGGGTCAGAAGGGGCGGCCGCCGAAGGGGACGCCGCTGCCGTAGTAGGAGCCGAGCTCTTCGTGGTAGCCGGCGTTGCCGAGGTGCCGGTCGCGGTGGAACTCGGGAGCGCTCTTGATCTGCTCCTTGGTCCGGTCGACGTAGACCTTCTTCTCCTGCGGGTCGACGCGGGTCACCGTGCTCGCCGGCAGGAGCACTTCCTTGCCGAAGATCCAGACCCCGGTGTCCACGACCAGGTAGGCGTCACCGACCTCGTCGGAGTGCTTGTCGACCTTGCCGATGCCGCCGTCGGCCGCCTCGACCTTGTAGCCGGTCAGATCAGCGCCGGCGAGGTGGCCCGAGGTCGACTTGTAACTCCACACATTCTCAGTCACGCGAAACAACTCCTCCGATCAATCGGGAACCGGAAAGGGAAGTCAATTCCCGGCGGTTCCCGCGTGGTTTCCTCAGCGTGCGGGGCGGCCTTTTCGCTTTCCGCCTGAACCGCCCATGCCCCGCTTTCTTTCCGCCACACGCCTGGATCCGGATCCGGGCCGTGTTCACGACGCCACGACCGCACCTACACCGGGGTGTCCGCCAGCGGTACCGGCGCCCACTGCCACTCGCCGGAGTCGACGCGCCCCAGAGCGCGCTCGATGAACGCCGGGTCCGTCTGTTTCCGATTCGACTACGCTGTCGGAGCTGTCACACACGTGAACGAAGGACGCTCATGGCTCGCCCCTACAAGCCCGGACCGAAGCAGTTCGTCTTCGCCGTCGGTGACGGCAACGACCAGCAGGTCTCCGTGAACGACCCTCAGGAAGCCTACGTGGCGTTCTCCGCGTTCTTCCGTGGCCGGAATTCCGACACCTACACCATCAACGACGAAGCGTCGGCGCAGAGTTTGCTCCTCATGCCCGGGCAAGGTGTGATCTCGCGGATCAGGGATGCGGGCCAGCCCCTGTCGGAATACCTCCAGGTCGACAGGGGCAATCGCTACCTTCCGAGCGCGATGCTGTTCTTCGAGAACGGATATGCGGGACTCGACCACTTCGGCCAGTGGTTCCCCGACCTCGCCGACCTCGACGCGTCACCGGAGACCCGCGGTGCCGCCCGCGCCGCCACCATCACGACGGAGGCGGCGGCGATCGGGGAATTCGCCCGGATCTGGGCGAATTCGGGCTACGTGGACCCGAGCGACCAGTACTACGTCTTCTTCGACTCGCACGGTGTCGACGAGGACCGGGCCGAACGAGCCGAACTCCTCGAGTTGATCGGGTTCCTCGGCATCGAACGAGTCGACGCCCCGGACGGGGCCGCCGGGGGCGAGGTCTGGGTGCGCACCGATCCGCGCCTCGACGTCGAATGCGCACGGTGGTCGTGAACAGCTGGTACGGGGTGGATCCGCGACATAGCCGTGCCGCCGACCGGTGCCGTTCCCGGGAAGAGTGAGTACATGAGCGACATCGTTTTCACGCGCCGGAGCGGCTGGATACCGAACGTGATCCGCGAGGACGGCGAGCTGAAGCTGATGCTCGGTGCCGGGGCCGACGCCAACCACGATCCCCGCACGTTCACGTTCTCGATCGGCGAAGCCCATCTCGCGGTGATCCGGGAGGACCTGGCCCGACACCTCCTGTTGTGGAGTGCCGTCCTTCCGCTGTGCGACGCCGCCGGAACCAGGGGCCGGCTCGACGAGAACGCCGCCGTCGCGCTCCTGGACCCGATCCTCCTCGCCGCGCCCGCGGACGTCGACGCGCTCTTCCGGCACATCCCGTGGGACAGGAGCCGGCTCATCGCCCACGGGGCCGACATCGGTCTGCTCGAGCGCGGTCGGGTGTGCGCGGCGATGCGCGCGGCGACGCAGACGCCGAACGGGAAACGAGCCCAGGAGCACCACGCGGACCGCCGTCGCGCCCAGCGCGGCACGGTACTCGGGCCGCTCGACGCCGCGATCCTGAGGTACACGGGCCAGTACCTGCACGGCTCGACGGTTCCGGGGCGGATGCCCAATGCCGTCGAACCCGCGCTGCTGCCCGAGGTCGTGCGGGTGATCGCCACCGCGGAACAGGCGTGCGCCGCGCTGCGGATCGGCCGCCATCCGCGACGGGGAAAGCGCGCCACGGACAAGCGCGACTGGAATCGGATGGAGACGGCGGTCGAAGCGGCCGTGCGCCGTGCACACCCCGAGCTCGTCGATGACGCGGTGCGCACCGTGAGCTTCCTGATGTGCTCGGAGGCCGCGGACCGCTCCCGGAACACCCCCATGGAGGACGACGAGGAGGCCACCGGACACCGCGCCGGCTCCGGCTCCGGCTCCGGCTCCGACGGGAGCGCGAGCAAGACGGCCCTGTCGTTCACCGACGACAAGGGCGTCGAGAAGAAGTGGCGACGGGCCGGCCCCCGCACGGCCGCCGCGGAGTTCTGGGAGTTCGTCGCAGACCGCTCCGCCGCCGACAACGAGGTGTTCACCATCGAGGACGAGGAGATGGGCGAAGGGATCCAGCTCCACTTCTACGCGGACTCCGTCGCCCGCATCACGACGCTCCGCGAGGCGGAAGGCGGTGCGGAGCCGGAGTACCGGGTCGAGTACGGCCTGGTCGACGGGATGGGCGGCTACCGGAACCTGGTGAGCGCCTTCCTCCGCGGCGGCTGCGCCGCACTCGCACAGCACGGCCCCTGGATGTCGGACGTCGCCGAGTTCGAGCGGGCCCGTCGGGGGCGCGACGGCCGGTAGCGCCGACGGAAGCCCGGACCGGTGGCCCGGGGACGTGCGCGCTCACGCCCCTACGGCGTCCTCGACGCTCGTGTGGACGGAAAGGACCGTATCCGCGCCGGTCACGGCGAAGAGCCGGCGCAACTGCTCGCCGGGGGCGGCGATGCGCAGGGTCGTGAGGTGGTGCAGCCGCAGGAGCAGGTTCAGGAAGGAGGAGTCCCCGAATGTGATGCCACCGGCGTCCAGGACCACCAGCGGGTACCGGTCCGCAGCGGAGCTGAGAGCCTCTTCCAGCGGGGCCAGCGTGTCCTGGTCCAGCTCTCCGCGGGCCTCCACCACGCACCCGGTCCCCGCCGGGTAGCTCTCTCCGACCACACCTGACTGAAACTCGTCCCCTGCTCCGGTCATGCCCGCCTCCCCGCTCGCCACCTGTAACCTCGTCGTCAAGGGAGTATGCCTGGTCGTTCGATCGGCAAGGTCTCCGCGGATGCGGACGGCCCCCGGACGCACGGCGTGGTCCGGGAATCGAAAAGGTTGCCGTGCGAAGGGTGTAGGACCGATGATCCGGGGCACACGAGCCCGGGCAGCTGTTCAGTCAACCGGGAGGGAGTGGCCACCATGTCGCGTGCGGCCACCGTCGCAGGACCCATTCGTGCCACCGCCGTACAGGCTCCGGCTGGTGACCGGGGCACCGTGGGAACGCCAACGCCGGACATGGACCACATCGAAGTCGAGAACGCCCGCGAGATGGCGCCGACCGACGCGCGTGAGCTGTCGCGGCACTTCTTCGCGAGACTGCGCACGCTCGAGGAGGGGACGCGCGAATACCAGTACACGCGCAACACCCTGATCGAGATGAACCTCTCGCTCGTGCAGTTCGCGGCACGGCGTTTCCGGGCCCGCGTGGTCGGCGGGGGTCTCGACATGGAGGACGTCATCCAGGTCGGAACGATCGGCCTGATCAAGGCGATCGACCGCTACGACCTCGACCGGGAGGTCGAGTTCTCCACCCTCGCCCTCCCCTACATCATCGGTGAGATCAAGCGGTACTTCCGCGACACCACCTGGGCCGTGCACGTACCGCGCCGCCTGCAGGAGCTGCGTACGGAACTCGCCAAGGCCCAAGAGGCCCTGAGCGACGTCCTCGGCAGGGCGCCGACGGTCAAGGAGCTGGCCCAGCACCTGAAGTTGTCCGAGGACGAGGTCATCGACGGGCTGATGGCCGCGAACGGCTACACGAGCAGCTCCCTCGACGCCTCCGCCGACAGCGACGAGACGTCCTCGGCGGGCCGCGGCGCCCGGCCGGCGGCGGAACGCCACGGCGCCCTCGATCCCGGCATGGAACTCTTCGAGGAGTTCCACACCCTCGCGCCCCTGCTGGGGCAGCTGGACGAACGCGACCGGCTCATCCTGCGGATGCGCTTCGGCCAGGAACTGACCCAGGCCGAGATCGGTGCCGAGCTGGGCATCTCCCAGATGCAGGTGTCGCGCATCCTGTCCCGCACGCTGGCCCGGCTGCGCACCGGCATGCTCACGGAGTAGGGAATGGACCCGGCGCCCGCGATGCCACTGACCGCCCACCCACTGCGGGACCGCATCCTGGCCGCCCTGCGGGACTTCGCCGACCTGAAGGCGGGCCGGCCGGGCCGGATCGTCGGAGAGCCGATCCGGCCCGGCCGCTCCCCCGCGGAGGTCCTTGAGGCCACCCGGCACGAGGCCCTCGTCACACGGCCTTAGCCGGCCGGCCACCGTCCTGTGCCCCTACGAGGTACCCGGACTGGCGCCCGCCGTGCTGGCCGACGCCCGGCGCACGCACCTCGCCCTCGCCGACCTGCCGAGCCCTGCGTACGCCGACGCGCAGGGGGTGCCCGCGGACCGCGACCTCCCCCTGCCCGAGCCCGAGCCCGAGGGCGACGTACCCCGCCTCCGCTACGGCCACGGAGATTTGCTCGAGGTGCGCGCCGCGAACACGGGCCTCACCCTGCGGCTCCACGTGGCAACGCCGTGAGAACGGCGGTCGCCTAGACTGTCGGGGTGCGGGGCCAGGGAGAACAGACCAGTGCCAACGTGGGGGTGGAAGACCTCGGTGGAGATCATCGAACCTGAAACGGGTGATCCGTCGAGTGCGGGCCTTCCCACCGCAGGACAGCGCCGCAGGCTCGCCCTGACCGGCGTCCGCGGCGCCGTGGCCAGGAGCCGCGAGTTCACGCGCGAGGCCCTGCGGGACTGGGGCTGGGACGGAACCGAGACCTCCGAGGACGCCCTGCTCCTCGTCTCCGAGCTGCTGACCAACGCCTCCCTCCACGCGGACGGTTGTCACGAGCTCGTGCTCACGGCCGGGGAAAACCTGCGCATCGAGGTCTACGACGGCTCGACCACGCTGCCCAGCCGCAACCCGGCCCCACAGCGCGGCGTCCCGGGCGGTCACGGCCTGCACATCGTGGAGCGCCTGTCCGACCGCTGGGGCTCGCACGCCCACGAGCACGGCAAGGCCGTCTGGGCGGAGATCGAGGCATCCCGGCTCACATCGGGTAGGCCGACCGGTAGATGACCGGCTCCGGCGCCCACCCTCGTGCGTGCGCGGGCCCCCGCACCACCTAGGTGAGGCCGTCGGCCGGCGCCCCGGTGGCGATCCCCTGCCCGAGCGGAGGCCCGGAGGTCGGTGCGCTCGGGTCCCGAAGCCCGTCCGACAGTCGGCAGGACTCGATCTCCGCCCAGACGACCTTGCCCGCGCCGGCGGGGTGGCAGCCCCACCGGTCCGAGAGCCGCCGCACCAGGTGCAGGCCGTGGCCGCCGGGGACGCCCGGGCGGCGCACGGCCCCGGGACGCGGCAGCTCCGCCACTCCGTCGAGCACCTCGATCCGCAGGGTCTCGCCGGAGGTCAGTACGAGCTCTTCGCAGCCGTGCGCGTGCAGGGCGGCGTTGGTGACCAGCTCGGAGACGAGGAGCAGCGCGTCCTCGGCGCTCTCCCGTCCGTCCCAGCCCCAGTCCCGCAGGGTCCGGCGGGTGAAGTCACGGCCCTTGCCGACCGCACCCCGCACACCGCCCAGGGCTAGCCGGCGCCGCTGGCGCATGACCGGGCCACGCACGCCCACGCCCACGCACCGAGGATCACCCTCGGCCTCTCCCGTCATCTTCACTTCCGCCTCACCCTGACCATCGGCTCACTGCGTTCGTGCGGCGCGGTCGCCCCGTCCGTGGTCCGGCCGGACCGGCCGCACGCGCCTGTCGTCCCCGGTCCGCGTATGCCCGGCCTGATCGCCCGGACACGTGGATGCCGTATGCCGTCCCCGCGGTGGATTCCCGGTCGGGAGGGTTCTACCGTGAAAGCAGCACTTGGAGCGGCCATGCCCGACACCTCACGCCCGGCCCACCCGTCCCGGTCACCGCACCCGCCGCCGACGTCCCTCTGGGGATGTCCCGGATCCGGCCGGTTCAGCGGTGGCGGCGGATCCGGGCGTGCGCCGGCGAGATGACCGGGTCCGGTAGGGCCCGTCGGCTGTCGCCCTTCGGGCGGATGCGCAGCGTCGGCCGCCGCGCGCGGGCCGGAGCCCGCTGGGTCCACGTCCGGGACGTCGGCCTCTGGCAACGCTCGCTCGGATTCGCGGCGCTCGGGTTCCTCACCCTGGTCCCGCTCCTCATCGTCGTGTCCGCGGCGGACACCCGTAGCGGGCAGGGGTTCGCGCAGTGGCTGGGAGACGGGCTCGGCGTATCGCCGGCCGCCAGGGCCGAGATCGAGCGGCTCTTCGCCCTGCCCGGCCAGGCCTGGCGGACCACGACCGCCTTCGGCCTCGCGCTGCTCGCCGTATTCGGCCTGTCCTTCGGCACGATGCTGCAGAGCGGCTACGAACGGGTGTGGGACCTGCCTCCAGCCCGCTGGTGGGCCCGGTGGCGCCACGTGCTGTGGCTCGTCGCTCTGGTGGGGGCGCTCTTCCTCTCGGCGATCGCCCCGCCGTGGCGCGAGTCCCCGGCCCGCGGCTTCGTCACGGTGGCGATCGGCACCCTCTTCTTCTGGTGGTCCCAGCGCCTGCTCCTCGGCGGCCGGGTGTCATGGACCGCCCTGCTCCCCGGGGCGGTGGCCACCATGCTCGGGCTGCTCGGGCTGCGGGTCTTCTCCCGGCTCGTCTTCTCGCCGCTGATCGCGTCCGGCGCCGTCACCTACGGCCCCTTCGGAACCGTCCTCGTCATCCAGACCTGGCTCGTCGGCATCGGCGTGGTCGTGTTCGGCGGCGCACTCGTCGGCCGGCTCCTCCACGACGAGCTGCCGCGCCGGCCGCCTCCGGTGGAACCCGGTCTGTGAGGCCCCGGCCGGGAAGGGGCCGCACGGCTGGACGCGACCCCGGCTGCTCGGGCCTACGATGGTGCCCTGGGCTGCGGGGTGCAGGTCAGGGAGGCGGGCCCGGCCCCCGGGGACGCGTGGGAAGGAAGACGGTTGAATCGGTTCGCCCGGCTCGCCACCCGCGTGCTCGCGGTCCCCCTGGGACTCGTACGGCTGGAGCCGGCCGGCGAGGCCGCCGGTGTGCTCCCCGAGTGCTGGCCGCCCGAAACGAGACCCGACGGGGCAGTACTGGAGTGCTGCCGTCGCGTCGCGGAGGACGGGCGGCCCCTGTTCCTGTCCAGGGCCGGTGACGGCTCCGCGTCCTTCTCGTTCGCCGGTGTCCCGCTGGTCGGGAGTTCCGGCGAGCTCCTGGGCGTCCTCTCCGTCGTGGACACCGACCTCCGGGTCTGGAGCGAGGACGAGGTACGGGACCTCTCGGACCTGGCCGCCGCGTGCAGCGCCCAGGCCCGGATGCGGGTGCGCACCGAGATCGGGCGTCAGGCCCGCGAAGCGGCCGAGGAGGAGGCCACCCGGGCGCACGAGCTGCTCAGCCGTTCGGAGCTGCTCCTGCGGGCTTCCGAGGACCTCGCCGACACCCGCGGCCTGGACGACGTACGCCAACGGGTCGGAGACCTGGTCAGCGGGGATCTCAAGCCCGCTCGGGTGGACCTGCTCCTGCTCCGGCGGGGGATGCTCGACCGCGTGCCGAGTCCCGTCGACGGTGACGCCCGCCCCGGAGGCGTTCCCGAGCGGTTCGCGCTCGCCTCGCACTGGCCGGCCTCGCGAGCGGTGCGCGAGAACCGGATGGTGGTGGTCACGGGGTCGCACACGGACCCCGACGCCCTCTCCGGCACCCTGGCGAGCCCGGGATTCGACGCCCTGAGCCTCCACACCGCCGCCTGCCTGCCCCTGCGCGGCACGCACGGCATACTCGGCGCCCTCGTGCTGGCGTGGGACACCCCGCACGAGATCGGCTTGGACGAACGGGCGGTGCTGACCACGCTCGCCGGATACACCGCCCAGGCGGTCGAACGCGCACTGCACCTCGATGACCGTGTCACGGCGGCCAGCCAGCTCCAGCGGGCCATGCTCACCGACCTTCCCGACACACCCGGTCTGGAACTGGCCGCCTTGTACCGGCCCGCCGCACGCGACGACATGGTCGGCGGGGACTGGTACGACGCCTACCCGTTGCCCCGCGTACCGGGCAGCGGCGTCGCAGGGGCGCTGGCCCTCACGGTCGGCGACATCACCGGACACGACATGCGGGCCGCCGCCCTCATGGGACAGGTCCGCAGCATGCTGCGCCAGGCGGACCACGACCACCCCGGCCAGGGGCCGGAACAGGCCCTCGGCGCCCTCGAACGGGCCTGCCGACGCCTGAACCTGCCGGCCAGCGGCACGGCCGTCCATGCCCACGTCCGTCCGGAGGCGGACGGTCACTGGCACCTGAGGTGGAGCAACGCCGGCCATCCCGCCCCGCTCCTGCTCAGCCCGGACGGCAGCGTGGAAAGCCTCGCCGAGCACGACGTCCTGCTGCACCACGCCCTGCCGCCCGGGCCCCGCACCTGCGGAACCCGTTCGCTGGCGCCGGGCAGCACACTGCTTCTGTACACCGACGGGCTGGTCGAGGAACGCGGCACGGACATCGACGAGAACGTCGAACGGCTCGCCCGAGAGCTCGCCACGGCCCCGTCGGGGATCCGGCTGCACGCGCTGCTGCGCTCGCTCCTGGACACCATCGGGCCCCAGGAGGCACAGGACGACACCGTCCTGTTCGCGGTGCGCGTCCCCGGTCTGTGAGGCCCCGCGCCGGGAGGGGCGACGGACTCACCCGGACAGGAGCCGGGCCGTGACCCCCTGAACCGGTTCCTGACCGGCCCCTGTGGCCAGCACGCGTACTTCCGAGCGCTCGCTGATCTCCGCCTGGATGATGCCCGTGGCGTCCTCGTAGACCGGGTTGCCTCCCGGTCCCGTCCGGTCCGTGACGGTCACCCGCACGATGTCCGGTCCACCCTCGGCCATGCCGGGGAACACCAACTCGTACACACTCCGTACACCGTCTCGTCCCATCACCCTCTCCCCTCTGCGCCGGTGCCGGCGCGGGACAGCCGCAATGAGTCCTTCCGTCTCATCCTCCCCCCGCCGGACCGATGGCGCCGATCGTGCCCGACATCAGCCCCCGGGGAGACGCGGAACGGCTCCGCCCTCGGGAGAGGGGGAGCCGTTTCCGTACGAACGGGACGCGCCGGTCAGGCGTGGCGCCTGTTTCCCGTGACCATCCGGTAGACCACCAGGAGGATGAGGGAGCCGACGATGGCGGCGATCCAGGTGGAGAGGTCGAAGAACCCCTCGATCGAGTCGACACCGAAGATGACCTTGCCGAGCCAGCCGCCGAGCAGACCGCCCGCGATGCCGATGAGCATGGTGATGATGATGCCGCCCGGGTCCCTGCCCGGCATGAGCGCCTTGGCGATGATGCCCGCGAGCAACCCTATGAGAATCCAAGCCAGAATGCCCATGACGCGTCTCCTACCTCGGTGAATAAAGTTGGTGTTAGCGAGCGTCTGCACCGTGCGGAGATTCCCAAACGCCCCGCACCCTTGATCGTTTCCCGTGAGATCCGGTCCTCGGCGGAGACTGGGGGCGCACCTCGCCGATCAACCGCGGCGGGTCTTGGCCTTGCGCCAGCCGAAGGGACCGGGCAGATCCCACGACGTGGTCCGGCGTCCCGTGCTGCTGTGCGTACGGCGGGGGCCGTGCTTGCCACCGGTCGTGATCGACCACGACTTGCGGTTGATGTTGAGCCGGACACCCGGCAGGATCCTGATGCTCTTGCGGAATGTCAGTGGCATGACGTCTCGCTCCTTGGCGTACGTAGCGACGGCGGCCCGACTACCGTTTCGTTCGGGCCAGTTGACACGCGTGTATCCGGCGCCGCCCGTTCCATGCGCCCACGGCCGACCCAGGGCGCCAAGCCCCTTTCAGCCGGCCGAAGACGCTCACGCGGACACTCGCGCACCCTCCGGCCCGCACGCCCGACCGTGAAGGTCACGCATACCGGTCCGAGACCCGGGCATCCGCGCGGTACCCGGCCGAGGTCATCGCGAGGACGAGGAGTGTCCGTGCCGCCCTTCAACATGACCGAGAGCGGTGTGCTCGTCATCCGACCGCGGGCCGATCTGGACATCGCGGGCCGAGGCCTGGCCGTCCACCCGACCCGCCCTCTGGCCGCCGCCGCGCTCACCGCCGCATCGGTGCCGGTAGCCCCAGCAGCGTGAGTGCTCGCGTACTCCCCCACCGCCCAAGGAGATACGTTCATGAGGACCACCCCGACCCTGGAAGTCACCCAGCCGCGGTCGGTGCACGCAGTCGCCCGTACAGCCGTTGGTCTCCCGCATTCGGCGCTCGACGCGATGCTGGACGCCGCCTACGAGACACACCGCCGGTTCCGGCACGGCGCGTTCGCCGAGCCGTGCCCGACCTGCCATGTCTCGGCGGGGGAGCTCTGCCTGGCGCGACGCAGTGTGCACGCCGCCCGCAGACTGGCACATCGCGCCCGGGTGACGCGGAACGACCTGGGCCTTCCTCCTTGCACGGCACCGTGACCCGCTCACCGGGCCGGGGATGCGGTGCTGGGCGCTGAGGGACGGCAAGGCTCGCCCGACGAACGTCGAAGGGCCCCGGTGCGCCGCCCGGTCCCGGTGGGGCGCCCTCGCCGCTCCCCGCCGCGGGCTCCCGTGTCCCATCGGCGGGTCTGCGGGAGCCCGGCCGGTGGAGCGGTCAGGCCTCTTCGCCGAGGACCGCACGGATCAGTTCGCGCTGGTCGTCGGTCAAGCCCGCCTCGTCGAGTTCGACCGCTCGGCCGTCGATCGTGATCCGATAGTGGAAGCCGTCCGCGACCGGCCGTACGGCGCGCCGCGCGAGGCCCTCCCATTCCGCGGCGTCCCGCCGGACGGAGGTGTCGATCTTCCGCATCTTGTCCACACCGGTGAACCCTCCGGAGCGACTGACAGTGATCAGCATGGCCGTTCTCCTTCGGACGTCGAAGCTGTCGGTGTACTCGCCTGCCCCTGATCGGGCGCCTCTCCCCCGCCGGGCCCGCGCCGCGAGGTCAACGGCTCGAACTCGTCGGTGCCTGGCCGACAGTTGGCGGGGAGAGCGCCAACGAGCAGGCCGGTTGGAGCGCTTCGGGGCCGGGGCCGGAGGGGTCCGCGGTGGCCTTCAGGTGCGGTCCAGGACCCGGGCCAGGAAGCGCTGGGTCGCCTGCTCCTTGGGAGCGGTGAGTACTTGCTCCGCGGTGCCCTGTTCCACGATCACGCCGTCCTCCAGGAAGCAGACCCGGTCCGCGACGTGCCGGGCGAAGCCCATCTCGTGCGTGGCCATCAGGATGGTCAGGCCGCGCTGTTTGAGGTCCGCCACCACGTCCAGAACCTCGCCCACCAGCTCGGGGTCGAGGGCCGAGGTGATCTCGTCGAAGAGGAGCAGCTCCGGCTCGGTGGCCAGGGCGCGGGCGATCGCGGCGCGCTGCTGCTGTCCCCCGGAGAGCCGGTCGGGGTGTTCGTGCGCCTTGTCCGCGAGGCCGAGCCGGGCCAGCAGTTCGCGGGCCGACTCCTCGGCCTGCTTACGCGGGACGCCGTGGACCTGGCGCGGGGCGAGCGTGATGTTGTCCAGCACGCTCAGGTGCGGGAACAGGTTGTAGGCCTGGAAGACGATGCCGATCCGCTTCCGGGCCTCATGGGGGTCCAGTGCGGGGTCCGTCAGTTCGCTGTCGCCCAGGTGGACGGTGCCGTCGTCGACGACGTCCAGCAGGTCCACGCAGCGCAGCAGGGTCGACTTGCCCGAGCCCGAGCCGCCGATGAGGCAGACGACCTGGTGCTCGGCGACGTCCAGGTCGATCGAGCGCAGGACCAGGCGCGACCCGTACTGCTTGCGCACGCCGCGGATCCGCAGCAGTGGTCGGCTCATCGGCCCGTCTCCGCCCAGGTACGCTGCGCCGCCCGGCGCTGGAGCCGGTCGGCGAAGCGGGTCAACGGAATGGTGACCGCGATGAACAAGAGAGCAGCTCCCAGGTACGGGGTGTAGTTGAAGTCGTAGTCCGCCTTGATCTGCGCGGCCCGCAGTGCCTCCAGCGGACCGAGCACGGCGACCAGCGCGGTGTCCTTCTGCAGTGCGATGAAATCGTTGAGCAGGGGCGGGAGCACGTTGCGCACCGCCTGTGGCAGCACCACGTACCGCAGGGTCTTGCGTTCGTTCAGTCCCAGCGCCCGCGCGGCGTTGCGCTGCGCGGGGTGCACCGAGTTCAGTCCCGCGCGCAGTACTTCGCCGACGTAGGCACTGTAGGAGAGGACCAGCGCGATCACGCCGAGCACCCAGGGTTCGGAGGGCGTGCCCTGCAACCGCAGAGCCGGCAGGCCGAATCCGACGAGGAAGACCAGCAGCAGGGTGGGAACGCCGCGGAAGACGTCCACGTAGACGGTCGCGGCCAGCCGGAGCGGCTGCAGGCCGGGAGCGCGGGTCACCCGTACCAGGGCGATCAGCAGCCCCAGGACCAGGATCAGCACCTCGGCGATGAGGAACATCTGGATGTTGAGCCAGAAGGCCCGCAGGAGTTCGGGGAACGACTCCCGGAATTCGGTGCCGTCCAGGAACAGGCTGTGGACGCGCTCCCAGCCCGGCGAGGACACCGCGGCGGCCGCGATGGCCGCCAGGCCGAGCAGGGTGCACAGGGCGGCGGTCCAGGTGTGGCGCCGCTTGCGGGAGCGGCGGAAACGCTCCCGCTCCCGCTCGCGCTCGCTCGGTCGGTAGGTGTCGGCCGGCGGGGTGGCCGGCTCGTGCGGCACTGCCGTCTTCTCGAGGTTCACGGTCGCCGCGCTACGGCTTCAGCTCGGGGACGTTCGCCGAGGCGGACAGCCACTCCGCGGTGAGCTTGGCGAGCGTGCCGTCGGCCTTGAGCGCGCTCAGGGCCTCGTTCACGCAGGAGGTGTAGCCGCTGCCCTTGGGCAGGAGCAGGCCGAACTCCTCGGGGGTGCCGCCCGCGTAGCCGAACTGGCCGACGATCTTGGCGTTGTCGAGCTCCGACCCGGCCAGGAAGAACACGGTCGGCAGGTCGGTGACGATCGCGTCGATCTGGCCGTTCTTCAGCGCGTTGACCTCGTCGTTGGTGGTGTTGAAGACGCTCGGCGTGCGCGAGGGCTTGAGCTGGTCGAGCACTGCCTGGTAGCTGGTGGTGGCCACCTGGACACCGATCTTGGCGTCCTTCAGTTCTCCGAGCGAAGTGGCTTTCGCGAAAGCGGAGTTGTTCAGGGTGAGGATGGCCTGGTCCGCCGTGTAGTAACTGGTGGAGAAGTCCACCGCCTGTGCGCGCTGCGGGGTGATGGAGATCTGGTTGATGTCGAAGTCGAAGTTCTTCGGCCCGGGGGCGTAGGAATGGGCGAACGGTTCGACGACCCACTTCACCTTGTCCCGGCTGAAGCCGAGTTTGCCCGCGACCGCATAGGCGACCGCGCTCTCGAAGCCCTTGCCGTTGGAAGGGGTGTTGCTGTCGAACCAGGGCGCGTAGGCCGGGGAATCGGTCGCGACGGTCAACTGCCCGCTCTTGTGGAGGCTCGAACTGCCGGTCGTGCAGTTGGGGCTGCCGGATCCGGCAGCTCCCGCGGGACTCACCGGCTGGGGCGCGCAGGCGGCGGCGGTCAGGACGACTGCGACGGCGGATGCCGCGATGGCTATACGGGTGCGGGACATGAAAGGTCCTTAGAAGGGGTCCGAAAAAAGGGGGGTACGGAAAAGGGCCGTTGCCGTGCGCTCAGCGACACAGATCGGCGGCGCAGCGCACGTTGTCCACGTGGCGGCGGCGTACCAGCGGGATGGTTCCGGACATGCGATTCAGCATTCCGGCTGGTGGAGCGCGGTGTCAATCTCGACGGACGTCATTGGGTAACGCGGCGATAACATGTCAGCTGGTGAGACGAAATACCTGGTCACCCTGGCGCAGACCGAACAGTTCGGCTGCCGACCCGCCGCGGACCACCAGCTCGGCGAAGCCGATGCCGGAGCTTCCGATGGTGATTCCGGGCTCGCCGAGCGGCACGTCGGGCAGTCGGTCGTAACAGCGCACCGGGACACTGCGGCCGTCGCGCCGATTGTGGACGGAAAGGCTCCCCGCGCCGTCGTAGCCGGGCAGTTCGACGGCCGGCCGGTCCAGCTTGCAATTGCCGAAGTTGTCCACGACCGCGACCCGCACCTCCTGCTCGACGGGCGGGCGCACCGTCAGCGGCCGCGCGGGAACCGACCGGCCGTCGGCCAGCCAGCGGGCCAGCAGGGGCACGTACCAGAGGCTGCGGAACTGGGTCCGTACGATCTCCTCGACCTCGGCGTCCGCCAGCTCGGCCCAGCCTGCCGCGGCGGCTTCCAGCACCTCGCGGACATCGGTGACCTGGACCTCCTCCAGGCCCAGGTAGGTCACCAGCGGGGCGAGGACCCGGTGGTTGACCGTGCTGATGACCAGGTGCTGCCCGTGACGGAAGTAGCAGAACGGCACTCCGTTGGGCCAATGCCCGTCGCGCGGGGCGATGTTGACCAGAACGACGACCGGCTGTGTCGGCCCGCCGGTCAGGTCGGTGGAGCGCAGCAGGTCGAGGAGGGTGAGGGCGGCGGCGCCCTCCGGGTCCGGTCCGCCGAGCGGCAGGACGGTCGGCGTGGCGCCGAAGAGGGTGGCGATGCGGGCGGACTGGCGGGCCAGTGCGTTGGGATCGGCGCAGTCGGTGAGGGCGACGACGGGAAGGTGGGTCATGGCGGGGGCTTCGCCTTCTGTCGGGGGGCGGGCGGATCGGGCGACAAAGGGGCGCGTCGAGTGAGGGGCGCGGGTGCTGGGGGGTGCGGGTGCTGGGGGCGGGTGCTGGGGGCGGGAGTCGGGTGGCGCCGGCGGCCGGATCTGGAGACGGGACCGGGTCCGGGGCAACAAAAAACGGACCCTCCGTTTCCGGAGGGTCCGTCGCAGCTGGTGCGCACACGGCTTCGCTAGCGAAGCGCCTCCGGAGTACGGGGCATCATTCGCATCATGGCGAGGGTGGTGGTGTGCTGCATGGACGGGACTGTAGCAGCGCGCGGGAGCGTCGGCGACAACCGTCCGGAATGTGAACGGTCGGGCCCGGCCGGCCGCTCCGGACACTGCCGCGAAGCCCTCGTCCCCGGCCCAGTGCGCCGGTGCGTCCCGCCGGTTCGGCCGAAAGGCCCGTGCGCCCGCCCCGCCTGTGGTTCGCTGGGTCCATGACCGTACTCGTGACCCGTCGCCACGTCGACTACGTGCGTGTCACGACCACGGGCTGTCCCGTCACCGGCTGACCCTGCGCCGCGCGGCAACAGACCCGCGTTCCCTCTCACCGCACGCACCACGCGCCTCCCCGTACCTGTCGTACGCGGTCCCGTCGTACGCGGTCCCGTCCTGCCCGGACTCGGCCGCCGTCGGGCGTGAGCCGTCCGGTGCCGGGGCCGCGGCTCCACGGCGAATCCCCGACGCGCCGCCCTCGAAGGCTCCCGCGCCCGGGCACAGGCCGCCGCGCCTCCCCTCCGCGCAGCATCGTCCCCGCCCCGCCACCGTTCGCCCGTACCTCCGAGGAGACCCATGAGCCAGCCCATCGACGCCGTCACCGCAGGTCACACCCCCGAGAGCGAGCCCGCCGGGTCCGCGACGCCGGCCTGGTCCTTCGAGACCAAGCAGCTCCACGCCGGCTCCGCTCCCGATCCCGCCACCGGCGCCCGCGCGGTCCCGATCTACCAGACCACCTCGTTCGTCTTCCGCGACACCCAGCACGCCTCCGACCTCTTCTCCCTCGCCGAGCCCGGGAACATCTACACCCGCATCCACAACCCCACCCAGGACGCCCTCGAGCAGCGCGTCGCCGCCCTCGAAGGCGGCGTCGCCGCCGTCGCCCTCGCCTCCGGGCAGGCCGCGGAGACCCTCGCGATCCTCAACCTGGCTTCGGCCGGCGACCACATCGTCTCCAGCGCCTCGCTCTACGGCGGCACGTACAACCTGTTCCGCCACACCCTGCCGAAGTTCGGCATCGAGGTGTCGTTCGTCGAGGACCCCGACGACCTCGACGCCTGGCGGGCCGCCGTACGACCGCAGACCAAGGCCCTGTTCGCGGAGACCCTCGGCAATCCGCGCGGCAACGTCCTCGACGTCCGGGGCGTGGCCGACGTCGCGCACGCGGCGGGCCTGCCGCTCATCGTCGACAACACGGTGCCCACGCCGTACCTGCTGCGCCCCATCGAGCACGGCGCGGACGTGGTCGTCCACTCGGCCACCAAGTTCCTCGGCGGACACGGCACCACCCTCGGCGGCGTGGTCGTCGACGCGGGCACCTTCGACTTCGGCGCGCACCCCGAGCGGTTCCCCGACTTCACCGAGCCCGACCCCAGCTACCACGGGCTGCGCTACTGGTCCGCCCTCGGACCCGGCGCGTACGCGGTCAAGCTGCGCGTGCAGTTGCTGCGCGACCTCGGCCCCGCCATCGCGCCGCACTCCGCCTTCCTGCTCCTGCAGGGCGTGGAGACGCTGAGCCTGCGGCTGGAGCGGCACTCGACGAACGCCCAGGAGCTGGCGCGGTGGCTCGAACAGCGCGACGAGGTCTCGGTGGTGCACTACCCCGGCCTGCCCTCCAGCCGCTGGTACGAGGCGGCGCGCCGCTACCTGCCGCGCGGCGCCGGGGCCGTGCTCTCGTTCGAACTGCGGGGCGGTGTCGAGGCGGGCCGGCGGTTCGTGGACGGGCTGGAACTGTTCAGCCACCTCGCGAACATCGGCGACGTGCGCAGCCTCGTCATCCACCCCGCCTCCACCACCCACAGCCAGCTCGACGAGGCACAGCTCGCCGCCACCGGCACCACCCCGGGGCTGGTGCGCCTGTCCGTCGGCATCGAGAACCTCGCCGACCTGAAGGCCGACCTGGAGGCCGGCTTCCGCGCCTCGAAGGAAGCGTCCTGAACCCCGCCACCACGGCTCCGGACACCTCGGCCCTCCCTCCCGCCACCGGCGCGTGGCGGGAGGGGGACCCGCCGGGCCGCCGCCGGTGGCACCGGCGCACGCACCCGCTGGCGCTGGAGGCGGGCGGGGTGCTGCCGGGGGTGCGGCTGGCGTTCGAGACCTGGGGGCGGCCGGCACCCGACCGTTCGAACGCGGTGCTCGTCCTGCACGCGCTGACCGGCGACAGCCACGTCGCGGGCGCCGCCGGGCCGGGTCACCCGACCTCCGGCTGGTGGGACGCGCTCGTCGGCCCGGGCCGGGCACTCGACACCGACCGGTGGTTCGTGGTGGCGCCCAATGTCCTGGGCGGCTGCCAGGGAAGTACGGGGCCCGCGTCCACGGGCCCCGACGGGCGCCCCTGGGGCGGCTCGTTCCCGCGCCTGACCCAACGCGACCAGGTGCGGGCCGAGATCGGACTCGCGGACGCGCTCGGCATTGGACGCTGGGCCCTGGTGATCGGTGGATCCATGGGCGGGATGCGGGCGTTGGAGTGGGCCGTCGGCGAACCCCGGCGTGTGGCCGCGCTGTTGCTGCTCGCCTGTCCCGCGGCGGCGAGCGCGGACCAGATCGCGTGGGCCACCGCCCAGGTCCATGCCATCCGGGCCGATCCCCACTGGCAGGGCGGCGACTACCACGACGCCGGGCCCGGGCAGGGGCCGCACACGGGGCTGGGCCTCGCCCGCCGCATCGCGCACATCACCTACCGGTCGGCCGGGGAACTACAGACCCGCTTCGGCCACCAGGCGCAAGAGGGCGAGCAGCCCTGGCTCGGCGGCCGGTACCGCGTCGAGTCCTATCTCGACCACCAGGCCGTCAAGCTCCCCCGTCGGTTCGACGCGGCCAGCTACGTCACCCTGGCCGAGGCCATGAACACCCACGACATCGGGCGGGACCGCTCGGGCCGGCGGGCGGCCCTCGGCCGGGTACGGGCCCGTACGGTGGTGGCCGGGGTGGACTCCGATCGCCTCTACCCCCTCGTACAGCAGGAGGAACTGGCGGACGGGATCCCGGCCGCGGACGGGATCCGCGTCATCCGCTCCGCGTACGGGCACGACGGGTTCCTCCTGGAGACGGAGCAAGTCGGCGTGCTGGTAAGGGAACTCCTGGACGGCGACTCCAGGAGGAGCCGGTCTTCAAGGGGGTTCCCCGCCTAAGGGAGGCACGAATTCCACGGTGTCTCGGCCAACTTGCCCCCGCGCCCCCGCGCGCCCCCCGCAGTGACGTTCCATCTCCGCCGTACGGGGGCAGCCGGGTGGTGCCCTGGTTCGTCTACCGAGGAGACCCACCATGACGAAGGTCCTCGTCCTGCACAGTGTCAGCCTGGTCCGGTCGGCGCTGGCCGCGCTGCTGAGATCGGAAGGCCCCTTCGACGTCACGTCCGCGGGCTGGCGCACCGCGGTGCGCCAGGCCGAGTCCTTACGACCAGACGTCACGGTCGTCGACCTCGACTGTCGGGGGACGGCCGCCGCTCTGGCGGACCGGGGACGCGCGAACGGTCAGGTCCTCGCGTCACCGTCCGCGGTACTGGTCCTCGCGTCGACCGGCGCCCCCGGTTCCCTGCACCGCGCCTTCGGGGCCGGGGCCCGCGGCTACGTCGACAAGGACGGCTCGCCGGGGCGGCTCGTGCGGGCGGTCCGCAAGATCGCGTCCGGGGAGCGGTTCATCGACGCCTCGCTGGCCTCCGCCTTCATGGAGGCCGACCCCGTGCCGCTGAGCCCGCGCGAGCTCAGCGTGCTGGCCCGGGCCGCGGAAGGCGATTCCATCGCCGAGATCGCCCGTACGCTGCACCTGGCGAGCGGGACGGTACGCAACTACATCGCCGCGGCGACCCGGAAGACCGGCGGGCGCAATCTCATCGACGCGATCCGGATATCCCAGGGGGCGGGCTGGGTCTGATCCGCGGCTGCCCGCATCCAGCCGGTCGCGGGACCCGGGCCCCGGAGGTCGCCGGACCCGTCATCCGTCCGCGGGGGCGTGCCAGCCGCCCACCAGATCGCGGTAGAGCGGCGAGAGCGCCGGAAGTTCCGCGTGCGTCCCGCACACGGCCCGGGTCCCGTCGAGGACGAGGACCCGGTCGGCGCGGGCCGCGGACGAGACGCGGTGGGCCACGACGACCAGGGTGCCGGGACGCTCCGCGAGGGCCCGCTCGGCACGCTCCTCCGTCCGCGGATCCAAGTGACAGGTGGCCTCGTCGAGCAGCAGCAGCGGAGCCGGGGAGAGGTAGGCGGCGGCGAGCGCGAGGTGCTGGCACTCCCCCCGGGACAGCAGCCGGGGCGACACCTCGCCCTCCAGGCCGCCCAGCCGCTCCACGAGGCCCTCGAGCCCCAGGGAGCCTATGGCGCACTGCAGTTCGGCGTCCCCGGGCACCGTACCGTCGGGGCCCGCGGACAGGTGGGTCAGGTTGTCCCGCACGCTGCCGGTGAACACGTAGGCCTGCTGCGGCAGCAGGGTCCGCCGCGGATCCGGGCCGGCGGTGCCCGGCTCCCGGCGGGCGGCTGCGCCGGCGACGAGGACCCTCCCCGCACCGGGTGGCAGCATCCCGGCCAGCAGAGCGGTGAGCGTGGACTTGCCGATGCCGCTCGGCCCGACCACCGCGAGGTGCTCCCCCGCCCGCACCTCCAGGTCCAGGCCGTCGAGGACGGGCGCCGCCGCGGGGCCGTAGGCGAAGGTGACGCCCCGGAACTCGGCCGCCGGGCCGGGGGCCGCGGGTTCCCCTGGTTCCTCCGCCCCGGCCCACTCGCCCGTGCGGCGGGCGCCCGGAGGCGACGGAGGCGGCTCGCAGAAGCGCTCGAGGACCACCAGGAGCCGGGTGCCGGCCGAACCCACCGCGGCCATCAGCGTGTTGAGGGCGGGCAGCAGCGCCTGCACCACGTAGGTGAGGCCGCCGGCCAGCGCCCCGGCGGTGAGCCCGTGCCCGAGCAGCCAGGGCGTCGCGGCGAGCAGCGCGATCACCGGCAGCCGGCCCGCCGCACCGAGGGCCAGGGTGCGCAGGGCGGCCCAGCGCGCGAGCGTGCGCGCCAGCCGCTCCTGGGCGTCGATCAGCGGTTCCACCCGGGCTCCCGCCCGCGTCTGCCCGCCGCAGGCCACGATGTCGCGCAGCCCCTCCCCCAGCGCGGCCACCCGGTCCGCGAGCGCCTCGTCGGTGTCCAGGGACCGGCGCTGTACGGAGGCCATGGGGCGGAGCGTGGCCAGGAAGGCCGCCATGCCCAGCAGCAAGGGCGGCAGCACGATGAGCAGCAGGACCGGATCCAGGGCTGCCATGCCCGCGAAGGCGCCCACGGCGGTGAAGACGAAGGAACGGACCGTCAGCACCAGTCCGGCGAAGGAGTCACGGGCCATTTCCGTCTGCTGGGTCAGCCGGGACACCGCGCCGGCGTCGGGTGCGCGCGCCGGGTCGGCCACCGCGCGGGCCAGCGCCTGCCGCACCGCCCGCCGCACCAGACCGTCCCGCAGCGGTTCCACGAGGTCCGAGAGTCCGGCGAACACACCGCGCAGGGCGAAACCGCCGATCAGCGCTCCGGCTCCGGCCGCCGCCAGCCAGGCCAGGCCGATGGTGGTGCGGCCGGCGAGGAAGCCGTCGTCGAGGGCGCGGGCCACGCCGTAGCCGCCGAGGAAGGTCTGCGCGGATTCGAGGAGCGACCAGGCCGCCAGCCTCCCCAGGGCGCCCTGGTGTCCGCGCAGGAAGCGGCGGCCCTCGGGTGCCACCCGGCGCCAGGTCTCCCTCTCGGTCATGGTGCGACCTCCCGCTTCTCCGCCGCCGTCCGGCGCCCCTCCGCTTCCGCGCGGGCTCCGGGGACCGCGTCCGGCGTCGCCTGCGCTCCGGCTGCCTCCGTCGGCCCGGCGGCGAACACCGCCCTGTAGTCGGGGTCCTGCCCCCACAGCTCCTCGTGGAGGCCGGCCGCCCGCACCCGCCCGTCCTCCAGCCATACGACGAGGTCGGCGCGGACGGCCGAAGAGAGGCGGTGCGCCACCACGATCCGCGTGCCGGGCCGCACCTCGTGCGCGAGAGCCCGCTCGACCTCGCGGGCCGTGACCGTGTCGAGGCTGGAGGTGGCGTCGTCCAGTACGAGGAGGCGGCCCGCATGGCAGAACGCCCGTGCCAGCCCAAGGCGTTGGATCTCGCCACCGGACATCGGAGCATCGGCGAGGGGCGTGCCGTACCCCTGGGGCAGGCGCCGTACGAACGCATCGGCGCCGGCGGCACGCGCCGCCGCCCGGACGGCTTCGCCGCCGGGGTCCGGCCCCGCTCCGAAGCCGATCGCGTCGGCGACGGTGTCCCCGAACAGCGCGGGGCGGTCGAAGGCGTAGCCGACCTCGCGGCGGAGCGCTTCGGCGGTCAGCTCCGGCAGGGGTACGCCGTCCAGCAGCACCCGGCCCGCGTCCGGGTCGGTGAGCCGGCCGGCCACGGCGGCGAACAGCGTCTTGCCGGAGCCGGACCGGCCCACGACCGCCACCGTGGCGCCGCCGGGGATCACCAGGGTGATGTCGTGCAGGACCACCGAGCCCGCGCGCGCGACGCGGACGCCGCGCAGTTCCAGGGTGCCCGGGCCGCCCTCCGGCAGTTCGGCCCGGCCGTGCTCGAACACCGGCAGGGCCAGGAGGGCGGTGGTCCGCCGGGCGGCGGCCCGGCCGCGGACGACGGCCGCCAGCGAGCCGGTCACCCCGCCGACACCGGCCGCGAGGCCCGCGTACCGCATGACGGCCAGGAGTTCGCCGACCCCGAGGGCCCCGGCCGACAGGCGGATGCCGCCGACGGCGAGGACCGCGTACAGGAGCAGCGGCACGAGGGCCGCGGACCGGGCCGTCGTGCCCCCGTAGACCTGCCACATCCGCCTGCCCTCCGCGGCGAGTTCGGGCAACCGGGCGAGGATCCGGGCGCGTTCGCGTTCCGCGGTACCCGCGGCGGCGATCGTGCGCGCCCCGGCCAGCGCCTCCACGAGCAGGCCGGCGGTCGCGAGCTGCACCTGCTGGTAGCGGGCGACACTGGTGAGGGTGGAGCGGGCGAAGGTCCGGAGCAGGAGTGCGAGCAGCGGAACGCCCGCGAGGAAGGCGAGCGCCGTCCACACGTCGATGAGGAAGAGCGCGGCCACCGCGCCGATCGGTGGCAGCAGTGAGGCGACGGCGTGCGCGACGGCGGCCGGGACCTTCCCGGCCTCGGTGGCGTGCGCGGTCAGTCGCGCGGCGGTGTCTCCGGGTGCGTGGCGGGCCG
This sequence comes from Streptomyces sp. NBC_01298, assembly GCF_035978755.1. Lineage (NCBI taxonomy): Bacteria > Bacillati > Actinomycetota > Actinomycetes > Kitasatosporales > Streptomycetaceae > Streptomyces > Streptomyces sp. NBC_01298. Next base: position 8,270,412 of record NZ_CP108414.1, on the reverse strand, counting down.
CGTGGTGCGGGGCGGTCCCGAGCAGCCGGGCGGTCCCGAGCCTGCGCAGCCGGGCGGTGGAGCGGCCGTCGACCTCGCCGGTCAGCCGTGCGGCCGCTGCGTCCAGTACCACCTCGGCGGCGATGACCGCGGCGCACAGCAGGGTCCAGGCGGGGCCCGAGGGGTCCCGGCGGAGCAGCAGGTCGAGGGTGTGGCCGAGGACCGCCGGTTCGGCGAGCGCCGCCGCGGCGGCCGCCACCGCGCATCCGAGGACGGCGGCGGTGCGTCCGGCGCTGTGCCGGGCCGCCGCCACGAGGGCCCGGTCGGCGTCGCGCGCCTCGTCCGTCGCCCGCTCCGGGGCGGCCGCCGCGTCGGGTGGGCTCATCGTCGGACGCCTCCAAAGACGTGGTGCGGGCCCGGGCGGTGAACCGCCCGGGCCCGGAGTGACCTGGTCAGTTACAGGTCGTGATGCTCAGGCTGCTGTCGCCGCAGAGCAGGAGGCTGGCGCGGCTGCCGCCACCGGTCATCTCGGTGGTCTCTTCCTTCGGGGTCTCCATCGACTGCAGGTCAAGAAGGGTCATGTCGGTTCCTCTTCTTCTCTCGAGTGGTGCGATGGGTCACGGTCCCGGACGGGACCGGCTCTGGGGCCGCCGCGCGCGTGCGCAGCGGCGGGAGGAACGGCAGGTGCGCGCGCCCACCGGGCGCCGCGCTGCCGAGGGCGAGGAGAGCGCCGGCCGTGCCCGTGGAGAGGTCCATGGACAGGCGCATCATCTGCTCGCCGGGGAAGGCCAGATGCCCCTGGTACGGCACGGCGTGCCGGGCCAGTGCGTCGATCTGGCGGTCGATGGCCTCTTGTCCCGTGCCCGCGCCCGGTGTGGTGGTCCGGGCCAGGTGGAGGATCATCCCGGCGGCGCCGCGCATCAGCCCGGGCTGGGCGTAGAAGGTCGCCTGGGCCGCCCGTACGATCTCGCGCCGGGCCTGCTCGAAGCGCTCGTCCGGGCCGTGCTCCAGCCAGTCGTCGAGCACCATGCCGATGCCTACGCTGCCCTCGCCGAGGTACGGCATCGTGCGCCAGCCCTCGTTCACCTGGAGGGTGCCGAACGCGCTGGTGACGCAGCGGTCCAGGTCGCGGTGGAGCGCCTGGCCGGCCTGGACCAGCAGTTCCTTGTCACCGGTGCGCTCGTACATCCGCACGAGGAGCAGGGCGGGGCCGGAGTTGCCGTACAGCAGTCCCGCGCGGGCGGGGCGCTGCCCGGGCCGGGCGACCAGCTCGGCGCAGCGCAGGGCCGCGGCGCGCAGTTCGCTCTCGCCGGTCGCCGCGGCGAGGGCGTCCAGGGCGAGGCCGATGCCTGCGAGGCCGCCGTGCAGGTCCGGGCCCGCGCTCTCCCAGGGCTGGTGCAGCAGCTGGTCGGCGAGGGCGAGGGCCCGGTCGTGGTGGCCGAGCCGCTGCAGGGTCCAGGCCGTTCCGGCCAGGCCGTCGTAGAAGCCGAGCGGGGTGCCGGAGAGCGGTTCCCGGGTCCGGTCGAGGAACCATTCCTCGGCCTCGGGCCAGGGTGCGGCGCCGGTCTCGGCGAGGGCGTGTAGCACGCCCGCGATCCCGTGGCCGAAGCCGATGCCTCCACCGGGGTCGGCGAACTGGGCGATGTCTCCCGGGACGAGGCGGTCCTCGCGGTCCGGGGTGGCGCTCGCCCGCACCGCCGCGCTCATCGACGTACGGGCGGCGGGCCAGTCCCGCGGCTCGACCGGCAGGTACGGTCGGGCCGGTGCGGGCCGGCTGTCGTTCGATGCGCCCTGCGGAGCGCCCTGCGGAGCCCCGGAGAGGATCTCCTCGACGGCCTCGTCGAGGAACTGCCGCGGCACGGGGAACTGTTCGGCGATCACGGCGGCCAGGTGCGCGGCCTTGGCCCGGTCGAGGACGAGCAGGCTGGTCAACGGGAGGAAGAGGGCGAGCCGCAGGCAGGCGAGGGCGTAGCGGTCTACGGAGAATCCGCGCCGCTCGGCCGGGGCGACGAAGGCGGGGTTGGCCACGGTCTGCCGCAGGCCCTCATCGACGTGCGCGGCGGCTTCGAAGTCCAGGAGTGAGACGGCGAGTTCGCCCGTCGACTCGTCTTCGGCCACCATGATGTTGAAGAGGTGGAGGTCGTTGAAGACCACGCCGCGGGCGTGCACGGCGTCGACGGCCTCCGTGACCTTCCGGTGGATGGTGAGGGCCCACGCGGTGTACGCGGCGAGCTCCGCGGGTTCGGGGTCCGCCTCGATCAGCGGGTGGCGGCGGGCGAAGTAGGTGTTGAGCGGCTTGCCCGCGAGGTGCTCCAGCACCAGGAAGTGGTGGTCGCCGACCGTGAACGTGCCGAGGACCGACGGGACGCAGTCCAGGCCCGACAGCCGCTCCAGCGCGGCCCGTTCGCGGTGCAGCCGGGTCACGGCGTCGGCTCCGTCGGCGGCGAGGCCCGCGTACGGCCGGGCCTCCTTGAGGACCACGGACCCTCCGGTGCGGGTGTCCTTGCCGACGTACACGCCGCCGCCGTTGGAGAAGTGCAGCGCCCGCTCCACCGTGAAGGGAACCCCGGCCAGGGTGAGCGCGGAGCGCGCTTCCAGGTGCGGCTTCAGGAAGCCGGGCAGCTCGAGCCACTCGGGCGGCTGGAAGACCGGGCCGCGGCGGTCCGGTACGAGCCGCCCTTCCGGGTTCTCGATCGCCGGGACCAGCGCGCCGTGCTCGTCGTAGCAGTGCCGCAGGGTGAAGCTGCCGTAGCGCAGGTGGACCGGTCCGGCGCCCCAGCGCAGATCGCTGAGGATGTACGGGCCGGCCGCCCCCGCCAGGGCGGCGTCGAGGTCCTCCGCGATCCTGTGGCACTGCCGTTCGTCCGCGGGGTACACGGTGATGAACTTCCCGCTCGCGGCGCGGTCGGCGTACTTGGCGTTGCGCAGGTGCAGCAGGTAGCGGCTCGGTACGAACTTGAAGGCTATGCCGCGCGCCGTGCAGTACTCGTACACCGTCGTCAGCAGTGATTCGGCGTTGTCGAGGGTGGCCGAGACGTGGATCTTCCAGCCCTGGGCGGGCAGTTGGGCATCCGTGGGGCGCAGCGCGAGCCAGTCGCCGCTCCGATGCGAGCGCCATCCCCGGGGGACGGGGGCGAGGGCGGCCCGATAGCTCTCCCCGGCCCGCCGGTACGGCGCGTCGTAGAACCATCGGTCCGCGTCGCAGAAGGCTGCGTACCCCTTGTTCACGCCTGCTCCCTCGGTCGGTTGCAGGACTGACCGTGTCACGTGCGGCGCGGGCGCCGACAGTCACGGCTGTCACCGGTCGGGTGTGCAGTACTCACGCGTCACAAGGGTCCGCTTCGGGGCTCGGGGTCGCTCAGCCGTCAGCCGCCGGGATGGCGTACAGCTGGGGGAGGTTGACGACGATCGCCTCCTGGGTGCTGCGGGCGATCACGACCACGGCCTCCTCGGCGGGGTCCGGGTTCTCCTCGCGGTGGGGTACGAACGGGGGGACGAAGATGTAGTCGCCGGGGGACGTGACCAGCCGTACTTCCTCGGGGTGTTCGCCCGAGCCGTCGAGGAAGACGAACTCGGGGTGTCCGCTCACGACGTAGATGGCGGTCTCGGACTCTCCGTGGTGGTGGTCGGAGGAGGCCGTCGAGGGTGCCACGTGGGTCTGCCCCATCCAGAGCTTCTCGGAGCCCACGTTCTTCCCGCTGACGGCGGCGAACCTGCGCATGCCGCCGCTCTGGGCCGTGTCGCCGTCCAGGGAGTCGGCACGGACGTGGTGCAGGCGGGTGCGCAGGGGGGCCGTCGGACGGGCCGGGGCGTCGTGGAGGTGCGGGTGGAAGCCCTCACCGGGGGCAGTCAGCGGCTCGCTCATGGCGGGGACGCTAGAGGGGCGCCAGAAAGGATGTCAAGAGGTGTCCTTTGCCGTTCACCTGCGGCAATGTTCCCGCAACGCGGACCGGGAAGCCTCTCGGCCCCCTCCTGGGGGCGGGGTGTCGGGCATGATGGGCGCATGCATATCTCCGCGAAGGCGGACTACGCCGCGCGCGCCCTCCTGGAGCTCGCCTGTGAGCCCTCCCGCCCCCTGACCTGCGAGGCCATCGCCTCCTCGCAGCAGATCCCGTTCCGCTTCCTGAAGTCCGTGGTGGGCGAATTGCGGAAAGCCGGTCTGGTGCGCAGCCAGCGCGGCTGCGAGGGGGGGTACTGGCTCGGCCGGCCCGCCGAGGAGATCACCCTGCTGGACGTGGCGCGCGCCGTGGACGGCGAGCTGATCTCGCTGCGCGGCGAGCCGCTGGCCGGGCTGGGCTATCCCGGCGCCGCGGTCGGACTGCCCGGGGTGTGGCAGCGGATCGAGGCGGAGGCGGCGGCGGTCCTGGGCGGGGCGACGCTGGCCTCGCTGCTGCCCGCCGACGCCCTCGCGGGAGCGGCCGGCCGGCCGCCCCGCGACGGTGCCGCGTGACGGGCTCGCGGGCCGGGGCTGGGGCCGGAGCTGGAGCCGGGGCCGGGGCCGGGGCTGGAGCCGGGGCCGGAGCCGGGGCCGGGGCCGGGGCTGGGCCCGGGGCCGACGCCGCTCCGCCGCCCGGGACGGAGCCGCCGGCACTCGAAGTCGTCGAGTACACCGACCCGTTGTGCCCCTGGGCCTGGGGGTCGGAGCCGGTGTTCCGGCGTCTGCGGGCCGCGCTGGACGGCCGGGTCCGCTGGCGCCGGGTGTTCTGCATCCTCTTCGACGAGGACGAGGACCCGGCCCCCGACCCGGCGGCGGAGACCGCCTGGTACGCGCGCTACGTCGAGGGCATCACCGCACACACCCTGGCGCCCCGCGCGGTGCGGCTCAGCCGCGTGGCGGCCAGTTCGTGGCCCGCCTCGCTCGTCGCCAAGGCCGCGGAAGCGCAGGGCCCCGAGGTGGCCGAGCGGGTGCTGCGCCGGCTGCGCGAGAGCGTCTTCGTGCTCGGCGAGCCGGCGGACACGGCCGCTCTGGCCCTGTCCGCGGTCCGGGGCGTGCCCGGCCTGGATCCGGAGCGGCTGGCCGCGGACGCGGGCGGCGCCGCGGTCCTGGGGCTGGTGCGCGCGGACCGCGCGGAGGCGCGCCGACCGGTGGCCGACGTACTGTCCGCGCGGGGCGGTTCGCCGCATCCCGGTACCGCCAAGGAGACCGGCGAGGGGCACCGGTACGCCCTGCCGACGCTGCTGCTGCGCACCTCCGCGGGCCACCGTGCGGTGCCCGGCTGGCGCACGTTCGAGGAATGTGCGGCAGCGGTGCGGGAGTTGGTCCCGGATCTGCCGGTGACCGGCGCCGGGCCGTCCCCGGCGCGGGCGCTGGAGCGCTACCGGAGCCTGAGCGAGCCGGACCGGCCGATGCTCGCGGAGGGCCCGTGGCCGCCGCCGCACGCGGTACGGGTGGAGACCGGGAACGGCCCGCTGTGGCTGCATCCCGAGGAGGCCGCGGCGCATCCGGCTGTCGGACGCGGGATTCCCACAGCCTCCTGACGAGGCTCCGATTGGCCACTGTCGGGCCCCTGACCAGCGGCTCGTACCGTCCCGCCGAATGAGACACCAATTGGTGTCCATTGACAGCCTCCGGCCACTACCCCCAGGATGTGGCACATGCTTACGACGCACCCCGGTGTGGTGTGCCGCTACGTGGACCTGCGGCGCACGTCCAGCGCTCTCTGTCGCTGACCTACCAGCCGACCCCGGCCCACAGGCGCCGGCCCGAGCCCGCCAATAGCCGTACCACCTGCGGTGGTTCCGGCCGGCTGCGCTCCCACTGAGCCGAGGCGCCCGCGCCGCACCGCCCGGGCGATCCGGCTCCGCGCTCCGTCGCACCCCTCCCCTCCCTCCCTCTCCCCCGCGTTTCCCGGGTCCGATCCCGGCCCGCCCTCCGTGACCCTGCCGGCGATCCGCGCCGCCAGCGCGAGGCGGCCCGGCCGCGTCCCGGAGCCTTCACCCCCCATCTGCTGCGCCCGTCCGCTGCCCCCGCCCGTCGGCATACCCGCCTGCGGTCGTGCGCGGCACCGGACCGCTCCGCGCCCCCGCCCCTCCTGCCCTGACGGGCCTGGACCAAGTCCAAGGAAAATCAGACATGTCCGCACGCCTCGTGACCCGTAGACCCGGTACGGACCTTCCGCAGACGCGCCGCTCCGGACGCCCGCGCCCCGCCGCGCTCGCCGCCGCCCTCATCGCCGTACTGACGCCCGCCCTCGGCGCCTGCGCCGGTGATGCCTCCTCCGTCGGCGCCGGCGGCAACTCCACCCTGAAGTGGACCTCTTCGTACTTCCCGGCCCACTGGGACCCGGTCGTCTCCGGCAGTGGCGCCCAGTTCCGCGAACTCGCCCTGGTCTACGCATCGTTGACCCGTACCGACGAGAGCGGCAAGGCCGTGCCGGATCTCGCCGAGAGCTGGGAGTACAACGACAAGGGCGACCAGGTCACCTTCCACCTGCGCTCCGGCCTGAAGTTCAGCGACGGCGAGCCGCTCGACGCCGCGGCCGTCAAGGCGGCCGTCGAGCGGGCCAAGAAGCAGAAGAACTCCGCGCTCTTCGGGGACCTGACCTCCATCGCTTCGGTGGACGCCAACGGTCTGGACGCGGTCGTCCACCTCACCCAGGTCGACTACCAGATCCCGCAGCTCCTCGGTCAGCGGGTCCTCCAGATCGCCAGCCCCAAGGCGGCCGCCGCCCCCGAGAAGCTGGACCAGAACCCGGTGGGCGCCGGGCCGTTCACCATCACGCAGCTGGTGCCGGGCACCAAGGCGGTCCTGAAGAAGAACCCCGCCTACTGGGACGCGAAGAACATCCACATCGACAACGTGGAGCTGACCTCGGCCCCCGACTCCTCCACGGTGGTCTCCGGCCTGCAGACCGGCGTCTACAACTTCGCGGACATCAAGCCCAGTCAGGCGGAGGCCGCCAAGAAGGCCGGCCTGGACGTCTTCGTACAGCCGGGGTTCAACGCCGCCAACATCAGCCTGAACACCAACAAGGCCCCCTTCGACAACGACAAGGTCGTCGACGCCGTCCGGCACGCGGTCAACCGCCAGGAGTTCGTCGACAAGCTGACCTTCGGCTTCGGTTCGGTGACCAACCAGCCCTTCCCCAAGGGGTACGTGGCCTTCGACCCGGAGTCGGAGGACAACTACCCCTACGACCCGGCCAAGTCGCAGCAGCTCCTCGCCGAAGCGGGCTACAAGGCGGGGGACCTGAAGCTCAACCTGGTCATCCCCGCCGAGGACCCGCAGTCCGAGATCGTCCAGTCGCAGCTGGCCAAGGTCGGCATCACCGTCACCATCAAGATCGACAAGAACTGGTCCACCCCCTTCTTCGCCAAGGACCTGGCCTTCTCGCTGTACGGGACCACCGGCCGGGACTCCGCGGCGCAGACCCTCACCGCCCACTTCGGCCCCAACGGCCCGCTCAACCTCAGCTCCCCGTCCCAGCCCGCCGGCTTCGAGGCGGCCATCGCCAAGGTCCGCCAGACCCCGCTGGACTCCCCCGACTACGCCAAGGTCCTCCAGGCGGCGACCCGGGCCGGCCTGGAGAGCAAGGCCCTGGTCTTCACGTACTCCTCGCCGAACCTCATCGCCAAGAACAAGTCCATCTCCGGCCTGCCCAAGAACCCGGCCCACATCGACTGGACCGGCGTCACCATCTCCGGCAGCTGACACCCGCCCACCACAGAGAGGGGGCAACCCCATGGCAACGACCGCGCTCCCCACCGCGGCTGCCCGCCGTCCCGGGGTCGCCGCGACCAGGGTCCGGCACACGGTGGGCCACGTCCTGGCCACCCTCGCCCGGTCGGTCGCGATCTTCGTGCCCGTCTTCCTGGTGGCGACCTTCGTGACGTTCTCGCTGCGCTCGATGAGCGGGCTGAGCCCGGCACGGATCCAGCTGGGCGAGGACGCCACACCCGAGGCCATCCATCGGGTGGAAGTCCAATGGGGCCTCGACAAGCCCTTCCTGGTCCAGTACTGGGACTGGTTCAGCGGAGTCCTGCACGGCCGGCTCGGCACCAGCTGGAGCAACGGCGCGGACATCTCCACGCTCATCGGTCTGGGCCTGGGGGTGAGCCTGTCCATCGCGACGTTCGCGCTCCTGATCGGCGTCACCGCCGGCTTCCTGCTCGGCACCGTGGCGGCGCTGCGCCGCACCACGTGGATCGACCGCGCGATCACGGGCTTCGTCACCCTGATCTCGGTGATGCCCGCCTTCGTCGTCGGCATCGTGCTGGTCGCGGTCTTCGCGGTCGGACTGCACCTGTTCCCCTCCGCCGGGTACGTGCCCGCGGAGCAGGGATTCGGTCCCTGGCTCTCCCACATCACCCTCCCCGCGGTGGCCCTGAGCTTCGACGTCATCGCGGACGTCGCCCGCCAGCTGCGCGGCAGCCTCGTCGCCGCCTACCGGGAGAACTACGTGACGGGCGCACTGGTCCGGGGGCTGAGCCCGCGCCGGATCTTCTTCGGGCACGTGCTCCGCAACGGCCTCGGACCGGCGCTCGCCACCCTGGGCCTGAAGTTCCCGGCCCTGGTCGGGGCCTCCGTGGTGACGGAGTGGATCTTCGGTCTGCAGGGCTTCGGCCGGTTCGCCAACGACGCCGCCCAGGCCGGCGACGTACCGGCCGTCCAAGGGGTCCTCGTGGTGTCGATCGCCCTGGTCGTCTCCTTCAACCTGATCGTCAACCTGGTGCTGGCACGCGTGACGCCGGCCTCCCAGCGGGGGGTGTGACCATGGTGCGCCGCGTTCTCGCACTGCCGTCCGGACGGATCTCCGTCGCCGTACTCGCCCTGATCGGCCTGCTCGCGCTCCTCGGCCCGCTGATCGCCCCGCAGGATCCGCTGGCCACCAGCGAGCACCTGCTCGCGGCGGCCTCGGGCAGCCACTGGCTGGGCACGGACTACCTCGGCCGGGACGTGCTCAGCCGTCTCCTCGACGGCTCACGGGTCAGCGTCCTGGGCTCGCTCGAAGTGGCGCTGACCGCACTGGCCGTCGGCACCGTCCCCGGGATCCTGTCCGTGCACCTCGGCCGGGGCTTCGAGTGGATCACGCTCCGGCTGACCGACACCCTCGTCGCGCTGCCGTTCCTGCTGTTCGCCGTCGCCGTGATCGCCCTGCTCGGCAACGGCCTCACTCAGGCCATGCTCGTCACCGGGACGCTCGTCTCGCCCCTCTTCTACCGGGTGGCCCGCGCCGCCACGCTCGCCGTGGCCCGCTCGCCGTACGTGGAGGCCGCGATCGTCTCCGGCGCCTCAACCGGCTGGGTCGTACGCCGCCACGTGTGGGCCAAGGTGCTCCCGCCGGTCGCGGTGGCGCTCGCGCAGACCATCGGCGTCGGCTTCATCATCGTCTCCAGCCTGACCTTCCTCGGCATCGGCATCCAGCCGCCCGCGCCCACCTGGGGCGGCCTGCTCGCCTCGGACCTGAGCTACCTCGGCCAACGGCCCTGGGCACCCCTCGCACCCGCGCTGCTGATCATGGTCACCGTCTGGGCGAGCAACCTGCTCGCCGACGCGATCCGCGACGTCTCCGGTGAGGCGGGCCGCGCCCTGGTCAACGCCCGCAGGGCGCGCGCCAACCGGAGCGCGCGGCCCGACCCCCTCTCCGCCGGAGGCAAGCGATGACGACCCTGTCCCCACAGACCGCTCCCGGACACCTCCGGAGCACCGGCCGCGACAATGAGCCGCCCGCCGCCCCGGCCGCGCCGACGAGCCCGCCGGTCCTGTCGGTCCGCGACGTACGCGTCAGCGACCACGTCACCGGGCGCGAGATCGTCCACGGGGTGAGCTTCGAGCTCACCCCCGGCAGGACGGTGGGCATCGTCGGCGAGTCCGGCAGCGGCAAGACCCTCACCTGCCGCGCCGCGCTGGGCATCCTCCCCGCCCACTTCGAGATCACCGGCGGTTCGGTCGAGATCGCGGGGACCGACATAGCCGGCCTGACGCCCGGCCAGTGGACCGCCCTGCGCGCCACCACGATCAGCGCGGTCTTCCAGGACCCCGCCTCCTACCTCAACCCCTCGATCCGCGTGGGCCCGCAGATCGCGGAGGTCCTGCGGGTCAAGAAGGGGCTGAAGCGTCGCGAAGCACGCCACCGGGCCCTCGAGCTGCTGCGGGCCGTGCACCTGCGGGACCCCGAGCTGGTCTACCGCCAGTACACCCACGAGCTGTCCGGCGGGATGCTCCAGCGGGTGCTGATCGCCGCGGCGATCTGCGCCGATCCGCGGATCCTCATCGCGGACGAGGCCACCACCGCCCTCGACGTCACCGTCCAGGCCGAGATCCTCGACCTGCTCGCCGACCTGCGCGTGCGCGCGGGCCTGGCCCTGCTGATCGTCTCCCACGACCTGGCCGTGGTCGCCCAGTTGTGCGACGAGGTCCTGGTGATGCGGCAGGGCGAGGTGGTCGAGCAGGGTCCGACGCGCACGGTCCTGCGCCGGCCGCGGCACGAATACACCCGGCTGCTCATCGCCGAGCACGAGCAGTACGGCCTCGACAAGTTCCTCGTACCGCAGGAGGCATCGTGACCACCGCTCGTCCCGTACGGGAGACGGCCACGGACACCGGCTCCGCGCCGGCGCCCGGACCGGTCCTCGAGGTCACCGGCCTCGACGTCCACTACGGCTCGCGCCGCCGACGCCGCGGCGCCCTGCGCGGGGTGTCGCTCAGCGTCGCCCCCGGCGAGACCCTCGGCATCATCGGCGAGACGGGCTCGGGCAAATCCACCCTGGCCCGCGCCGTGCTGGGCCTGGTCCGCGCCTCCGCGGGCTCGATCCTGGTCGGCGGCGAGGAGGTGACCGCGTACAACCGACGCCAGTGGCGCGCGCTGCGCCGCCGCGGCATCGTCCAGTACGTCTTCCAGGATCCGCTGCGCAGCCTCGACCCGGACCTCACCGTCGCACGGTCCCTGGCCGAACCGCTCCTGATCCAGGGCGTCGCGCCCGAGGAGGCCGCCGAGCGCGTCCGCTCGTTCCTCGCCCGCGTCCACCTCGACGAGGAACTGCTCGACCGACTGCCCGGGGAGCTGTCCGGCGGACAGCGCCAGCGCGTGGCGGTGGCCCGCGCCCTGGTCACCGAACCGCGGTTGGTCATCCTCGACGAACCGGTCAGCGCCCTGGACTCCGCCAACCGGGTCCAGGTCCTGGAGATCCTCAAGGAGCTCCGCGCCTCGGGGGTCGCCCTCGTACTCATCTCCCACGACCTCGGCTCCGTCGCCGGGACCGCCGACCGCATCGCGGTGCTCTACCGGGGCGAGCTCGTCGAAACCGGCGCCACCCGCGACCTCGTCGGCCACCCGCGCCACCCCTACACCCGCCTCCTCCTGGGCTCCGCGCCCACCCTGCACACCGCGCCGGCCGACCGGGCCGAACGGGAGGCCCTGCGCGGTCTCCTGCACGCCTGAGTCTTCTGCCTCACCGGTCACCGCTCACCGCTCCTCCCCCATCCCTCCTCCCGCATCCCTCCTCCCCCATCGCTACAGACAGGAACAAAGATGTCCCGCACGATCCACCTCGCACTGCACCCGTACGGCGTCGGAGGTCCGGGCCAGCACGGCCTGTGGAAGGACCCGCGCGTCGCGAAGAACGCGAGCATCGACATCAACTACTACATCCATCAGGCCCAGGCAGCCGAACACGCCCTCTTCGACGCCCTGTTCATCGTGGACAGCCAGTTCATCAACGCCACCTACCCGGCGCACTACCTCAACCGCCTCGAGCCGCTCACCCTGTTGTCGGCGGTCGCCACCCACACGCGGCACATCGGGCTGGTCGGCACGGCTAGTTCGACGTACAACTCGCCGTTCAACCTCGCCCGACGCTTCGCCTCCCTCGACCACATCAGCGGGGGGCGGGCCGGCTGGAACGTCGTCACCAGCTTCGACACCGGCACGTCCAAGAACTTCGGGCTCGACGAGCACCTCGACTACACGACCCGCTACGGCCGCGCCCTGGAGTTCGTCAAGGTCGCCCGGGGGCTGTGGGACTCCTACGAGGACGACGCGTTCCCCGCCGACGTGGAGCGGGGCGTCTTCCTCGACCCGGCCAGGCTGCACGCGCTGGACCACCAGGGCGAGCACTTCAAGGTGGCCGGACCGCTGAACCTCTCCCGTTCCCCGCAGGGCCAGCCGGTGATCTTCCAGGCCGGGGTCTCGGAGGAGGGCCGCGACCTCGCCGCCCAGGTGGCCGAGGGCATCTACGCGCCGGGCGGTTCGCTCCAGCAGGCGCAGGACTACTACGCCGACATCAAGACGCGCACCGCCGCGTACGGCCGCGACCCCGAGCACATCAAGATCTTCATCCACGGCAGCCCCGTCGTCGGTGCCACCGATGACGCCGCCCGCCGCCGCGAGCGGGAGATCTTCGAGGAGGACAACGACTTCGACCGCAACCTGGCACTCCTCGGGCGCGCCTTCGGTGCGTACGACTTCAGCGTGCACGACCTGGACGCGCCCTTCCCCGACGTCGCCCATCTCGCCGAGAAGGGCGGCCGGACGGGTGCGGCCAAACTCATCGAGCGGGCCCGGACCGAGAACCTGACGCTCCGCCAGGTCGGCGAGCTGGTCAACGAGTTCCACCGGTCCCCGTTCGTCGGCGCGCCGGACACCGTCGCCGACACCATCGAGACCTGGTTCCGCGCCGGCACCTTCGACGGCATCAACCTCGCCTTCCGCACCGCTGACGACCTGAACCTCTTCGTCGACGGAGTCGTCCCCCTGCTGCGGAAGCGCGGGCTGTTCCGCACCGAGTACGAGGCCGACACCCTGCGCGGGAACCTCGGCCTGCCGGTCCCGGCCAACCGCCACACCCGCGTACCGCAGCTCCTCAACGGCTGAGGGCGGGGTCATGAGCGATTTTCCGGTGACGGGCGGGCGCGACGTCCACACCGTCCGGTTCCCCGTCGCCACCCCGCCGGCGGAGGCGGACGTACTGATCGTCGGCGCGGGCCCCGTCGGCCTCGCCGCGGCCGTGGAACTGACGGCGCGCGGCATCCGGGTCGCCGTCGTCGACCGCGCCCGCACCGCGACCCTGGTCCGGGCCGGGGCCATGGGCCACACCGCGCGCACGGTGGAGCACTTCCGGCGCTGGGGCCTGCTCCGGCGCATCCGGGACGCCTGGACCTATCCCCCGGAGTGGAACCGGGGCACCAGGCTGGTCACCTCGCTCGCCGGCCACGAGCTGCTGCCCGCGCCGGGCCCGTCGTTCACGGGGGCCTCCACCGGTCCCGGCGGCTCCCGGCCGAGGACGCAGGAGGCGCTGCGCCGGCCCCAGACGGTGCTCCAGCAGGTCTTCCTCGACCACCTCGGGGAGCGCGGGGTGGGCGTCTGCGGCGGCTGGGAACTGCGGGCACTGCACGAGGACGGCGACGGAGTCCGCGCCGAGGTCGCCGACGTCGACTCGGGCGAGCACCGCACCGTCCGGGCGGCGTACGCCCTGGGCGCCGACGGGGGCTCCAGCACCACCCGCCGACTGGCCGGCATCGGACGCGAGGGGGAGCACGCCACCGAGAAGCGGCTGCGCCTGATCGTGCGCACCGGCGACATATCCGAGCGGGTCGGTGCCGCGCCCAACGGCAGCAGCATCGTGGTCAACCAGAAGGCGTCCGGGTTCCTGGCCGCGGTGAGCACCCGCGAGTGGCGGGTGTACGCCGGGCCGTACCCGCTCGCGTACGAGCCCGGGGAGGAAGAACTCCTGGAGATCGGCCGGGCCGCCTTCGGGTTCGACCTCGAGCTCGAACTCGTCTCCGCGACGACCTTCTACCACGCCACCCGGATCGCCGCATCGTTCCGCCGCGGCCGGATCCTGCTCGCCGGTGACGCCGCGCACGTCCGCACGCCCGGCGGCAACCTCGGCGAGGGCGTCGGGGACGTGGCCAACCTCGGCTGGAAGCTGGCCGCGGTACTGGCCGGGCACGCCCCGGAGTCCCTCCTGGACTCCTATGACGAGGAGCGGCGCCCGCACAACTGGCGCGTGGCCGACCACGCCCTGGAGCGCTCGAGGCGCTCGCAGAGCGCGCTCGCCGAGATCCGCCGGGGCGGCATCCCCGAGGACGCGGACCACGGCACCGAAGCCGACCGGCGGCGCGCGGAGATCGGCGAACGGCTGCGCCGGGACCACCTCGACGCGGCGGGCGTGGCCTTCGACGAGCGCTACGACGCCTCGTCGGTGATCTGGTACGAGACGGACCAGCTCGACTCGGAGCCCCGCTGGCGCGCGGACGTCTACGAGGACGACCCGCGGCCGGGCCACCGCGCGCCCGACGGAGCCATCGACCCGTACGGCAGCACGCTGCACGACCGCGTCGGCAACTCCTTCGCCCTGCTCGTCCTCACCGCGGACCGCACCGTCGAGCACGCCTTCGTCGCGGAGGCCGCGGCCCGGGCGCTGCCCTTCACGGTGATCCACCTGACCGACCCCGGGGTTCGCGCCGTGTACGGCACCGCCCACGTCCTCGTACGGCCCGACCAGCACGTCGCCTGGCGCGCGGAGTCCCTTCCCGAAGGCGGCGCCGCCGCCGTCCTGGACCGCGTACTGGGTCACGGCGCCCGGGATTCCGGGCTCCGTTCCCTCGAGCACACCACGACCGCAGGAGTATGAGATGACCACAACCACCCTCCACCCGGACCACGCCGACCACTTCGCCCCGGAGGGCCTGCTCACGCGCGGCACGGTCATCGTGGTGCCCGGGCGGGGCGAGACGCCGGCGACCTACGCCCGCTTCGGCAGGCGGCTCGCCGCCGACGCCTACCGCGTCCGGGTCGTGGACCTGCCGCGGAGCGGTGACGAAGCCGAAGCCGGCTCCGCCGCCTCGCTGGACGCCTTCGCCGCCCGGCTGGAGGAGGCGGTCGAGGGTACCTCGGGCCCGGACGGCGTGGCCCGGCCGCTCGTAGTGGTGGGGTCCGACGCCGGCGCCGCCGCGGTCGCGGCGCTCCTCGCCCGGGAACAGGACGACCCCGTACGACCGGACGGCGTCGTCCTCGCGGGGCTTCCCGGGACCGCCGCCGGGGCGGTGGAGACCTGGGACGAGGAGCTCGACGCACGCACCTCCTGCCCCACCCACCGGGGCGTCCTCACCAACGACGCCGAGGTCCGGCGGGGTTCACTGAGCGACCCGGTGCCGGACGCGGTCCTGGACGCCGCGTACGAGAGCGCCTCGGGCGTCCCGGCCCTGCTCCTCGTCGGTGACGCCGACCCGCTCGCCGACCGCGAGGGTCTCGCACGGACCGCCAAGTCACTGCCCCGGGCCCGGTTGTCGGTGGTCCGCGGCGCCCACCACGACGTCCTCAACGACCTGCAGCACCGCTCCGTGGCGGCCGAGGTCGTCGCCTTCCTGGAAACCCTGCGGGACGGCCTGGTACCGCTGATCACCGTGGAGTCGAGCGCCTGGTGACGCCGTTCACCACCTGCCCCCGCACACTCCGCACCACCAGCCGAAGGGAACCGGCATGACCATCTCCACCGCATCCGTACCCCAGCCCGCCGCACTCTCCGCCGACGAGGTGCTCCGCCGCACCCTGCGCCGTCACGCGGCCGGGGTCACCGTCATCACCGTCCCCGGGCCGGCGGGCTTCACCGCCACCTCCTTCACCTCCGTGTCCCTCCGGCCGCCCCTGGTGGCGTTCTACTTGGGCGAGGGCGCCTCCACCGCACCCGCCGTGCACGCCGCGGACCGGTTCGCCGTCCATCTGCTCGGCACCGGAAACACCGATCTGGCACGGCAGTTCGCGCGCAGCGGCATAGACCGCTTCGACGGCGTGGCGTGGACCCGGACCGAGGACGGCCTTCCGCTGCTGGAGGGTGTTCCCGCCTGGCTGACGGCCCGCATCACCCTGCGCCAGCACATCGGCGACCACCTGCTGGTCGTCGGCGAGGTGGAGTCCGGGTCGGTCGACCGGGACGAGACCGCGCTGGTCCACCACGACGGGGCCTTCGCCGCGGCACAGCAACTCCCCGACTCCGCCTCCGGCTGACGGGGTCCGCCGGAGGGGGCCGCTGGAGAGGGCCGGCGGGGAGCGCTCCCCGCGGCCTCTCCGGGCCCGCCCCCGACCCGGCTCGGGCTGTCGCGAGCCCGGACGTTCCGTCAGGGGGCCGCGGAACGGGCCCACGTGTGTTCCGCCCGGCCGACCGGGCGGCGCCTTCCTCACGGGTCGTGACCAAGGGAATTCGACAGGTAGTAATTAGGTGAATCCTTGACTGAATTCTCGTCAATAGGACTCCACTTGTTATCTCGATTCGATAACGACTACCCCCGATAAGGCCTGGACCAATAGCGCGTGACGCGCGTAACTCCCCTTGTTTTACTGCATGTTGAGTGTTCATCAGATTTGACGGACAGGTAACGGAACGATTTCTCGGACCGTACTCCTCTATGCCCGAATTCTCCGCCGCATTCGTCTGGCAGGCTTCCGCGCACCCACTCATCCGATGTTCACTTGAGGTGCCCATGACAGGACGAGCAGACGGCCTGAACACCGCCGCAAGCCGCGGCGGTTGATGCTCCTCACCGCCGCCACGGCTTCGGCGGCGGTGATCGCCGCCGGCATCGCCTACTCCGGACTGGGCGAAAATGCCCAGGCCGTGTCCGTACGAGCCGGTACGGAGGCCGCCGCACCGGCCGCCGCCCCCGCCCGGGACCAGGAGCCCGAACCCCTCGCGGCCAAGCCCGCCAACGAGAGCGCGCGCGGCATGGTCTACGACGGCCTCGCCCCCGCCCCGAAGGGCGACCGGTGCGCCGGCGTCTACCGGACCGGCGCGGGCCTGTGTACCCACGGCCCCGACGCCCCGCCCAAGGGCGTCGACATCACGAAGGACATCGCGCCCGCCGTCAAGGCCTCGGCGCCGGCGGCCGACCCGGCCCGCCCCGCCGGCGACCCGGCGGCCGGCGAAGGCGGCGGGCGCCCTCAGGACGCGCCCGCGGCCGACGCCGAGCGCACGGCCGACAAGTCCGCCGCGCCCGCGCCCTCCGCCGCCGGCCAGAGCGTCACCGCCGTCGCCGCCGGTCCCGCGGGCCAGACCGTCCAGTGCGACGGAGACGGCAGCACGGGCAACCGTGTCCAGGTCGTGTACGTCCACGGCCCCGGCCGTGACCGCTACTCCGAGTACGTGGCCTCGTTCCGCAAATGGGCGGCCGACGCCGACCTCATCTACTCCGCCAGCGCCCAGGAGACCGGAGGCGTCCGGCACATCCGCTACGTGACGGCCGCCGACTGCACCCCGACCGTGCTCGACATCGAGCTCCCCGACTCCGCGCTCGCGGAATTCAGCGCGGCCAACGCCGCCCTCGCCGGAAAGGGACTCGACCGCCGCGACCGCAAGTACATGATCTTCGCGGACGCCAAGGTCTACTGCGGCATAGGAACGTTCAACGGCGACGAGCGGCCCGGCCAGGCCAACCTGAGCAACTTCGGCCCCTCCTACGGGCGTACGGACTCCGGCTGCTGGGGCGGCCACACCGCGGCGCACGAACTCGGCCACAACCTGGGCGCGGTCAACAACAGCGCACCGAACACCAGCCGCGGCGCGCACTGCACCGACGAGTTCGACGTCATGTGCTACTCGGACACCCCGTACTACCCGCAGATGCGCAACATCTGCACCAACCAGGCCGCCGAGAACATCCTGGACTGCAACCACGACGACTACTTCCACACCAGCCCCAGAGCCGGCAGCTACCTGGCCACGCACTGGAACATCGCCGACAACCAGTTCCTGATGAAGAACAAGGGCGGGGGCACCGACCCCGGCCCGAACCCGAGCCCCTCGCCGACCAAGAAGCCGACGCCCGGCCCGACCAAGAAGCCCACGGGCGGACCGCCCGTGACCGTGGGCCAGATCCAGTCGGACTCCGCGGTCGCGAGCTGGCCCAAGGTCGAGGGAGCGCTCTGGTACCAGGTCCTGCTGAACGGCAAGCACCTGGGCTGGGTCCAGTCCCCGGTGCTGCGCGTCTACAACCTGCGCCCCGACACCTCCTATACGGTCGCCGTCTCCGTCCGCGACGGCGCCGGCCGGGACAGCGGAGCCGGCAAGGCCGCGTCCTTCCGGACGAAGGGCACGGGCGGCGGGACGACGACCCCCGGGACCCGCTACCTGCTCGGGAACGGCAGCACCGGCATGGCCGCCGAGGTGTGGGGCGGGCGCGGCGCCGACGGCACCGTGCTCGTCGGGGCGCGCTCCAACGGGTACGCGCAGCAGCAGTGGTACTTCGACGACGCCGGCAGCGGACTGGTCCGCATCCGCTCCGCGGTATCCGGCAAATGCCTGCAGCCGGGCGGTACTCCCGCCGCGGGCATGTGGATCGCCCAACAGCCCTGCGGCCGCGCCGGTGCGCAGAGCTGGAAGCTGACCACCCGCGGTGGCGCGGTGAGCGTCACCGACCCGAGCGGCCGCTTCGCGCTGACCGTGAGCAGCCGCCCCTACTACGGGAACTGGCTGCTCGACCTCCAGCCCGCGGCCGGCCGGGCCCCGCAGGTATGGACCGTGCAGAAGGTCGGCTGACCCCCGACAGCCCCTGAGTCCCCTCCGGCGGCCGGCCGCGTCGCGCGGCCGGCCGCCGGCCCTCACGCCCCCCGGAGCACGCCACGATGCGCATACGAATCGCTTTCCAGGCCGTCCTGACCGCCGTCGGCCTGATCCTGCTGTCCCCTGCCGTGGCGCACGCCCACGGCGACACCGTGAAGGTGGTGGTCACCGGGCAGCGGGAGGGCCACGTCACCGCGGACGTCACCTGGGAGAACGACGGCGACGCCGTCGAAGAGGCGGTCGCCGCCACCGTGAACGCGGTCAGCCCCGACGGTGCCCGCACGCAGGGGCCCTGGCGGCTGGTGCGCGATCCAGCCGCGACGCCGGCCGGCTGGACCACGGCCGAGTCCCTGCCGCCCGGTACCTGGAAGGTCAGCGTGGACGTGGGCTTCCCCGCCCTCGGGCACGGCGCGCTCGAAGTCGGCGTACCGGTGGTGGATCCGGCCCCGTCCACCGGCACCCCGTCACACGCACCGGCCACGACGCAGCCCCTGACGCCGACGCCTACACCGACACCGACATCTGCGACGGCCTCCAAGACCCAGGCGGAACCCGGCCGGGGACCCGCCGTCTGGTGGACAACGGCGGGAGTGGCGGCAACGGCCTTGACCGGTGCTGCCGTCGGCATCCTCCTGCGCCGCGGGCGGGCGCGCGGCTGACGGGTGTTGACGTCCGGCTCCCTCGGTCGCCGGGGACGATGGCTCCGCGTCCGCACCGTCGGATGTGACGCGGCGGCCTTTTGCCCTACGGGACGTTCCAAGCGGAGATGACGGGTTGCCCGTCCTCGGTGGCCAGGAAGCTGAGGGTGCCCGGATGCGGGTGGCCGAACAGTCTGCTCGTGGACGCGTCGACGGTCCCACCGGGCTGCCGGCGGGAGTACTGGGCGATGGCTTCCTGCGAGGTCGATGGCGCGCTGCCGTCGGCGGGGGTGCGGGTGTAGAAGACGATGATCGAGCCTTCGGTGACGGCGTCCAGGACTCCGTCCCAGGGGATGGTGCAGCTGACGGAGGTGGTGTCAGCGGTGACGGTCACGACGCCCTGGGTCTGCGCGGCCAAGGTCTGCCCGTCGGGGTCGCTGCGGACCGTGACGTCGAAGGTGACTGTGTCGCCGGCCGTGAACCGTATGTGGTCCACCACGACGAGGACGCCGTTCCAGGGCTTCTGCGCGCATTTGATCCAGCCGGGGGGCTCCTCGAAGGGAAATTCCGGGAAGTCGAGTTCGATCGTCATGCGGGCTCCTGGTTGTCGGAAGGCGGCCGGAGTTCGGGGTCCCGCGCCCATGCCAGACGGGAGGCAGCTCCGCAGCGCACCTTCCAGTGACTCGGCAGGCCCCGTCCAGCCAGTGGCTTGATCGACCTCTTGTGTGGCCGGTTGGCGGCCCGATAAAATTCCGGGGCCGCCAGACGCATGTCTGGTGAACGAACAGACCTCGGGCCTTCGTTGGCCGGAAAGGCGGAACAGGTGCGGCGATACCTACCCCGCCGCTGACTCACGCAGTTCGGGTCAGCGGGGCGGTTGTGAACTTGGACGTTTTGCCGGAGACGGCGGAACCCCGAACCGAGGGAGAACTCTGCCCTCGGAGCGGAAGCCAGGTTGCTCGCCCCGACTCGCAGCTGAGGAGACACCTTGTTCGACCGCCTTGTTGACGTACTCGCCCAGGCCAAGACGCTCCGCGCCGTCGTCGACTTCCTGACGATCGTCGTGCGCATCATCCCCGCCCTGTTCGTCGTGATCGCCCTCATCCCCTCCTTCTTCGTGTTCGCCTTCATCGCGGACGGACCGCGCCGCTCCCTCCTCGACATCGTGGATCGCCTCACGAAGTGGACCCTGGCCCAGGGCTAACCCTTCCCGGCCCGGCCCCGCGTCCGTCAGATCGCCCGGACGCGGGGCGGCAGCGCCAGAGCACCGGGCGGCACCATCGTCCATCGCGTGAAGGTCCCCGCGCGGCTTGGTGTACTCCGCGGTGCATCTGCACGGCACCGCGGGCCCCGCGTGGACGACCATCGCGGCGATCGGACATGCCGCGGCGCTCTCCTCCCGGCTCACGGACGGCGAGGCGGTCCACGTCATGGTCACGCTGGTGGAAGCGGTCGGCACCAGGTCCTGAGATCGCAGGACGGGGGCTGTCGTCTCGTCCCGGCGGTGGCGGCAGCCACCCGGCTCCGCTCCCCCGCCGGCGTGCTCAGACCCGGCGCCAACAGGCCATGGCCCAGGAGAACAACCCGAACAGCACGAGCCCGACGGCGACCAGCACGAGGAGCCAGGGGCCCGCGGGGGTTTGGGCGAACGTACGGAGAGTGTCGTCGACCCCCTTCGCCTTCGCCGGGTCGTAGCTCAGGGCGGCGTGCACGGCGAAGGAGCCGGCCGCGGCGAAGACGGCGCCTCGCGCCACACCGCCCACCACCCCGAGGAACTCGACCGCCTTGCGGACCCCCTCGGGCTGCCGGCCCATCGCCAAATGCTTGCGGAAGGTACGCCGCACCGCCTGCACGGCGATCACGACACCACCGATGGCTATCCCCAGCCCCACGGCCGCCACCCACCACGGACCACCGGGCACATCGAGCGCCCGGGCCGTCACGTCACGCGACTGCTCGTCGCCGGACCGGCCACCGCCGGTACCGGCCGCGAAGGAGAGCACGGAGAACGCGACGACTCCGTAGAACACGGCCCGGGCCAACGCGGCCAGCCGCTTGCCGGGCTTGTCCCCGCCGGGCCCGGCCGCACCCAGCGCCGCCTCCGAAAGCCGCCACAGCGTCATGCAGACCAGGCCGATGCCGACGGCCCATACGAGGACACCGCCGAAGGGTTTCTCCGCGAGCTCCTGCAGTGCGCCCGTCCGGTCCGCCTCCCCGCCGTCGCTCACACCGAAGCCCACGCGCACCGCGAGTACACCGATGAGCACGTACAGCAGCCCCCGGGTCGCCAGACCACACCGGGCCAGCACCCCCCGCGCCCTGCCGCCGCTCGATGCGGTCTCCACACCCTCGCGTACCGCTCCGTCAACCGTCATGCCCCGCGAATACCCGGCATTCCCCGTACCATGCCCGGCCCGGTGGGCCACGGGCACGGGTGTGCGGTCCGGGGCTGCCGGCACCCCGCACCCTTGCTCGTGGGGATGACCGAAGCCGCAGGAGCGGCGCGGGAGTTGCTTGGTCCGCCGGTGCCTCACCGGCGCGAGCCGCACCCCCGGGGCCGGGAAAGTAGGCGTGGGGGCGTTCCATAGGGTGAGCCCATGTCTGACACCCTGAGTTCGAGAAGGACCGCGTCCGCGCTGCGGGCGTCCGCACGGGTCTGCGCCGAGTTGCTGCTGGTCTTCGTCATGGCTGCCGTGACGTTGTGGCTCCTGGGGCGGATGTGGTCGGTGCTCTGGCCGCTGGTCGTGGCCCTGCTGCTCACCACACTGACGTGGCCCCTGGTCGCCTACCTCCGCCGGCGCGGGTGGCCTCCCGCTGTGGCCGCGTCCGTGGTGACCGTACTGTTCCTCGTGGTCGCCGCGGGCGTCGTGGCGCTGATCGCCGTGCCGGTGGCCTCGCAGGCCGGCGAGCTGGGCGACGGCGTGGTCAAGGGGATCCAGCAGCTGCGCGGGTGGGCTGCCGGGCCGCCGCTGAACATCGGCGACGCCCAGATCACAGCGGCGTTCGACAGCGCGGTCGACCGGGTCCAGCACAGCGTCGGCACCACGGTTTCGACGGTCGTCACCGGCGTGAGCACCATCTTCAGCGGTCTGGTCACCGCCGTCCTGGCGCTCTTCCTGATGTTCTTCTTCCTCAAGGACGGCCCGCGGTTCCTGCCGTGGCTCACTCGCCAACTCCCCGGCCGGCTCGCCACCGACGTCCCCGTCGTCGCCGAGCGCGGCTGGGAGACCCTCGGTTCGTTCGTGCGCTCCCAGGCGTTCGTCGGTCTGCTCGACGCCGTCTTCATCGGGCTCGGCCTGTGGATCGTCGGCGTTCCCCTGGTGCTGCCCCTGGCCGTACTGACCTTCGTGTCCGCGTTCGTCCCGATCGTGGGGGCCCTGTTCGCCGGCCTGGTCGCGGTGCTCATCGCGCTGGTCTCGAACGGTCTGACGGACGCGCTGATCGTGCTGGTGATCATCGTCGTGGTGCAGCAGCTGGAGGGCAACGTCTTCCAGCCGATGATCCAGAGTCGCGGCCTCGGGCTCCACGCGGCGGTGGTCCTGCTGGCGGTGACGCTGGGGGGCAGCCTGGCGGGAGTGGTCGGCAGCCTGCTGGCGGTTCCGGCCGCGGCGCTGATCGGGGTCGTGTGGAGGTACCTGCGCGAGCAGCTCGTCGAGCCGGCGACCGACCCGGTACCCGGCACGCGACCCGGCACGGACTGAACACGGCCCCGTGGATCCGGCCGAAGGTGCCGGCGCTTCCCGTGGGGGCGGCCGCACCGGCCGCCCCCACTCGTCGTACGTCGGCCGCGGAAGCGGCCGGATCAGCGGGTGGCGCCGAAGTCCTGCGTCCAGTACTGACCGGGCTGCGCGAGGCCGATGCCGATCTCCTTGACCCCGCAGTCGAGGATGTTCCGCTTGTGGCCCGGGCTGTTCATCCAGCCCTCCATGACCTTGGCGGCGGTGTCGTATCCGTACGCGACGTTCTCCGCGTAGGTGCTCCACTGGTACCCGGCACGGGTGATCCGCTGACCCGGATCGGATCCGTCGGAGCCGGTGTGGGACATGTTGGAGTGGGCCGCCATGTCCTCGCTGTGGTCCTGCGCGGCCTTCGTCAGCTTCGCGTTGACGGTCAGCGCGGGGCACCCCACCGCGGCGCGCTCCGTGTTGACGAGCGCGAGGACCTCGGCCGGAGCACCGGAGGGCGCCGCGGAGTCCGAGGGCGCGGGCGTCCCGGCCGGCTCGGCGGGCGGCTGGACGACTGGCGGCTCGACGACTGGTGGCTCGACGATCTCGGCGGGGCCGCCCACCTGAACCGGGACCTCCGCCGGCTGCTGCGCGCCGGAATCACCGTAGGGGTCGCCGTAGGGATCGCCCTGGGAGTCGGCGTACCAGGGACCGCTCTCCTGCTCGGCGGCGATGGACCGCGTCGGGCCGCTCCCCTGCGGGTCGAGGCAGGCCATGGCCGTGGTGGGTACGGCCACGAGTGCCAGTACCCCAATGGCGACGGATATCTTCCTGTGGTGCGTCTTCCTACGGTGCTTCTTCATGCGGGACCTCACTCGGTGATCGCGAAGCTCCCGGCGCCGGACCGCGAAGGCGCCGGAGGAATCGCCATTCTTAGAAGCCCGCCGACCGCCTGGCAAGCCGCCGCCGTTCAGCCGAGCAGGGCGTTCGGGAGGCGTATTGAAACGGCCGCAAGATCGTGCATCCCCCCGTCGCGGCCGGCGCCGCGGCCGCCTGGCCCACCGACAGAACCCACTCCCGTCAGCCGTGTTGGAGACGAAAAAACAGGAATGCTGGCTTCCGTTTCCAGCGGAGTACGGCATGTCACCGCCAAAAAGGCACATATAGCGAAATGTCCACGTCAAACGATCACAGCGCGCGGCGCCCTGGCGACACGCGGGCAGTGACGCATGTCACGACTCACGGAGGGAACCGGACGGCGTTCCGCCTTCGTACGCCGCGGGGCTACGGGGTGGCGAGCTTCGGAAAGGTGAAGGTGTAGCCCTGCGCCTTGAGCCACGGCAGGTACTCCTTCAGCGCCGCGACCGTCTCGCCGCGGTCGCCGCCCCCGTCGTGGAAGAGGACCGTCGGCTGCGCGGGCAGGCTTACCTCCACCGCGGCGACGATCGCCGGCAGGCCGGGCCTGCTCCAGTCCTTGGGGTCCACGCTCCAGCCCAGCGGCCGCATCCCGCTCGCGGCGGCTATCGCCCGGCTGTCGGGGGTGAAGGCGCCACCGGGAGCCCGGTAGTACCGCACGGCGACCCCCGGCACGGCCCGCTCGATCATGGATTTGCCGTCGAGGATCTGCTGCCGTTGGTACGCGACGGGCTTGTGGTCCATGGTCACGTCGTGGTCGACCGAGTGGTCGCAGAGGGCGTGCCCCTCGGCGGCGACCGAGCGCACCAGGTCCGGATACTGCTGGGCGCGGGTACCGATCATGCAGAAGGTGGCCTTGACGTGGTTCTCCCGCAGCACCTCCAGGACCTGGGGCGTCCAGCGCGGGTCCGGACCGTCGTCGATGGTGATGGCGATGTCGCGACCCGGGCCCTGCGCCACCCGGGAGATGCCCAGCGGCACCAGAGCAGGGCCGTAGGCGCTCACAGCGGATGACAGGCCCGACACCGAGGGGCCGGCCGGCCCGTCGGCCGGGGCGGCCCGGCCGCCCTGGGCCGCGAAGGCCGGTGCGCCGGCGGCCGCCAACAGGACGAGGGCGGCAGCGGCCGCCACGGCGGATCCCGCCCGAAGACGGCTGACAGAACTGCTGGCAATGCCCATGGAGGCGCTCTTCCTTCGGACTCGGCCCCCCGGTCTCCCCCTGCTGTCGGTCCAGGCTAGGCCGTACGCCCCGGCGCCGTCCTCCCCCGATCGGCCCATCCGCAGACCCGGCGCGGACGGGACGTCCGGCCCCGCCCCACGTGAGGTGACGACCGCCGCCGTCCGCACCGAACCAAAGCGGCGCCACCGGCTTCCGGCAGCTCCGGTGCGGCGGGGGCCGGAGGGCTGGCGGCCCCCGCCGCGGGCGGGGCCGGGGGCCGGCATCTCGCGCAGGCGCTGGACGTGCTGCCGCTGGCCGGCGTAGCGCCGCCCGCGTCCGCTTGGAGGCCGCGCCCAGCGCGCTCCAGCGCGCTACCGCAGCGCGGGAGTGGGCAGCGGCGCACCCTGCCTGGCCTTCAAGGCCAGGACCACCAGGGCGTCCGTCCAGCCGAGCGGCGCGACGGATGAGGGGTTCCCCGCGCCGTTGACCGTCTCGGGAAACTCGCCGAGACCGTTGCGCTTGGCGAGGAGCCAGTTCAGCACCTCGTCCGCCCGGTTCGTGTCGGCCAGTTGCGCCCACGCCAGCGCGAAGAAACCAGTGCTCGCGGTCCAGGCGTACGAACCCCAGGGCGCGTCGGGGTCATTGCCCGGGAGCAGTCCCCCGTTCGGCAGGAGCAGGGCGCGGTAGGTGGATACCAGGGCGGCGGGCAGATCGGCCGGGGCCCGGTTGAAGGGCGGAGCCATGAACGTCGCCGCGCTGTCCCGGCCGTGTTCGCCGTCGACGGTGCGCTGGTAGCCCAGCGGCGCGAAGTACCTGGCGATCGCTGCCGAGAGCTTGCGGGCCGCGGTGGTCCACTTCGCCCGGTCGGCGTCCTGCCCGAGCTGTCCCGCGAGGTCGCCCGCCGCGTTGAGTCCGGCGAGGAGCGGCGCCGCGGTACCGATGTTGGTGGTGCCGGTCGGCAGTTCCCAGTAGTCGGGGGAGGCCGGCGGGAGTCCGTTGGAGCCGAGCGAGGCAGTGGCCCGGTCCGCTGCCTTGCGCACCATCGGGTAGAGGGCGCCCAGCCGCGCGTTCCGGTCCCCGGCGGGTGCCGCCTGGTACCACTGCCATGTGGCCCAGGGCACCCAGCCGTTGGCGTCGAGCTGCCAGGGGCGCGCGTCCGGCGGACCGCTGCCGTCCAGTTTCGTCCGGGCCTCCCATGTCCCGTCGGCCCGTTGGGTGCGGTCGTCGTACTGGAGGATGCGGTACGCCTCTTCGTCGTGGCCGGTGGCCGCGAAGGCCGCCGCTACGAAGGCACCGTCACGCGGCCAGGAGTACTCCCACGGCGGAGACCAGGCCGCTGCCGAGGCCCCGTTGGGCTTGAGCAGGGCGCGCATCGACAGCAGCGCACGGCGTGCGGCGGCCCGCTGGTCGTCCGTGTTGCCGGGGACCGTGCCCGAGGCCAGCCAGCGCTCGCTCTCGGCGATCTGGGAGAGCGCGCCCGGGTCGTTGGCAGGGACCACGACCGAGGTCCGTGCTCCGGCAGGGAGGTATCGCCAGCGGCCGGACGGCAGGCGCAGCACGTTGCTGTTACCCGCGTAGGAGGGCCCGACGGAGAAGGCGGGGAGCACGGCTTCGGTGGTGCTGAGGTTGCCGAGCAGCCCCGAGGTACGGGCCGCGAGTGCCGTGGTGGGGACGTAGCACTGCTGCGTCTCGCCACACCGCTCGCTGCCGGTGGGCTCGACGTGGAACGCGAGCCGGGAGTCGTAGGCGTGCCAGCCGCCCCAGTACGCCTTGTCGTAGTTCCAGCTGGTCAGGGAGCCGGGCACCGAGGAAACGGTTCCGTACCAGGCGATCGGCTTGTTCTCCGTCGTGGTCGCCTGCAAGTGGAGGTAGTAGGTGGCGCCCGGGGTGACGGCCGCGTTCACGGGGAACTCCAGCCACCCCGCGCCGGCTCCGCCCAGGGTGGACAGGCTGATGGTCCTGCTCGCGATGGAGGAGGCCCCGTCCACCCTGTCGCTGCGGATCTGTGCCGTGATCTGGCCGGTGGCGGCGCCGCTGGCCACGTACGCGCTCACCCGAGTGATGCGGCTGTTCCCCGTGGTGAAGGCCTGCGCCGCCGCGTTGTTCGTCGCTTTGACGCTGAACAGTGCGGTGCCGTGCAGCGACTGCCCGTCGTACGACGTGGCGGCGACGGAAGAGGGCGCCGCTCCCCCCACTACGGTCACGGCCATCAAGGGTGCGAGGATCCTGGCCACCGGAATGATCAATGCCGTGCCTTTCCGAAGCCGTGCGGCACGGAAGGGCCGCAGCATCGGCACAGCATGGCATCGCGTGCCGCGACCACAGGGAGTGCCCGGCGGTCCCCCACCCGGACGGCGTAAGCATTCAGGGGCCGGAGAAGGGGGACCGGTACCGGGGATCAGGCCGCGACGAGCTCCTGCTCGCGGGCCGGCGTTTTGACCTTGGGCTTCTTGTTCGGCAGCGAGAGCCGGAAGACCTTGTGCCAGGCGGAGAACACCTGCTTGGGCAGCGGGCCGGTGACGTACTCCAGCTCGTACTTCTCGAACAGCGCGCGCACCTTCACCGCGACCTCGGCGTAGCGGTTGCTCGGCAGGTCCGGGAACAGGTGGTGCTCGATCTGGTGCGACAGGTTGCCGCTCATGAAGTGCATGGCCTTGCTGCCGCTGATGTTCGCCGAGCCCATCATCTGGCGCAGATACCACTGGCCGCGCGTCTCGTTCTTGATCGACCGGCGCTCGAAGACCTGTACGCCCTCGGGGAAGTGCCCGCACATGATCACCGAGTGGGTCCAGATGTTGCGGACCAGGTTCGCGGTGAACGTGGCGGCGAGCGTGGGGAGGAACGACGGGCCCGACAGCAGCGGGTGGATCACGTAGTCCTTGAGCACCTGCTTGCGGATCTTGCGGCCCACGGCCTTGGCCCGCGCGCGGAACTCCGGGTTCTTGCGGCGGCGCTTGTGCAGGTTCTTGCCGAGTTCCAGGTCGTACGCCGCGATGCCGTACTCGAAGAAGCAGGCGTTGAGGAAGTTCCACAGCGGCTGGCCGAGGTGGAACGGGTGCCACCTCTGGTCCTCGTCGACGCGCATGATGCCGTAGCCGAGGTCGTTGTCCTTGCCGATCACGTTGGTGTACGTGTGGTGCAGCTCGTTGTGCGAGTGCTTCCACTGCTCGGACGGGGACACGTGGTCCCACTCCCAGGTGGTGGAGTGGATCTTCGGGTCCCGCATCCAGTCCCACTGGCCGTGCAGGATGTTGTGGCCGATCTCCATGTTGTCCATGATCTTCGCCACGGACAGACCGGCGGTGCCGATCAGCCACGCGGGCGGGAAGATCGAGAACAGCAGGACACCCCGGCTGACCAGCTCGAGCTTGCGCTGCGCCGAGATGACCTTGCGGATGTAGGCGGCGTCCTTCTCGCCACGGTCGGCGATCACCTCGTCGCGGATCGCGTCCAGCTCGCGGCCCAGCTCCTCGATCTGCTCCGCGGTCAGGTGGGCGGTGGGGTCGATGGCGGTCAAGGTGCTCCTACCGTTCGATGTCGCAAGGGCCCGCCGCGGCGGACACGCAGGTCTGGATGAGGACGCCCGGCTCGGCCTCGGTGATCTCGCCGGTACGAAGGTCGCGGACGGCGCCCGCCTTGAGCGGCGTGACGCAGCCGAAGCAGATGCCCATGCGGCACCCGGAGGGCATGAGCACGCCGGCCTCCTCGCCGACGTCCAGCAGCGGTGTGGCGCCGTCCGCCTCGACGGTCTTGCCGGTGGCGCTGAACGTGACTTCGCCGCCGTCACCGGTGACGACGATGCCGGCGCGGAAGCGTTCGGTGTGCAGACGCTCTTGTACGCCGTGCTCGGTCCAGTGCGCTTCGGCGGCGTCGAGCAGGCCGGCGGGTCCGCAGGCCCAGGTCTCGCGCTCGGCCCAGTCGGGCACGAGTTCGGCGAGGCGGGCGATGTCGAGCATGCCGTCCGTGTCGGTGTGCAGCTCGGTGAGACGCAGCTTCTTCGCGGCCACCAGGTCGTGCAGCTCGCTGCGGAAGATCACGTCGTGCGGCTGTGGCGCGGAGTGGACCATGACGACGTCGTCGAGCTCGGAGTCGCGCAGCATGCCCATCACGGGCGTGATGCCGCTGCCGGCCGTCAGGTAGAGCACCTTGGCGGGCTTGGCCCGCGGCAGCACGAAGTCACCGGTCGCCTGGTCGAGCTGGATCAGCGTGCCCGGCTGCGCCTTGCGGACCAGGTGGTTGCTGACCTTGCCGTCCGGGATCGCCTTCACGGTGATCGTGACGCGGCCGTCCCGGCGGTCCGTCGGCGAGGTGAGCGAGTAGGCACGCCACAGGCGCACCCCGTCGACGTCGACCCCGATCCGCACGTACTGACCGGCCGTGTGGCCGCGCCAGCCGCGTCCCGGCCTGATCACGATGGTCGCGGCGTCCCCCGTCTCGGGGTGCACGGCCTCGATGCGCCCCCGCAGGTCGGCGCCCGCACGCAGCGGGCTGACCAGGTCGAGGTAGTCCGACGGCAGCAGCGGCGTCGTGACCATCTCCAGCAGTTTCCAGGCCCTGCTGCGGAGGGCTGTGCTCGTCATGGCTCCAGCTTGCTGCGCTTCAGGGCGTAAAGTCCTGTCCGCAGGACGTGAATCTGATCGGCTGAATTGTCCGTAGGGAACAAAACATGGGGCATGCGGTCCGCAGAGCCAGTGAGCTGGCTCTGGATGAGACGACGGTCACAGCACTTCGGGCCGCGCTGAAGAGCACGGCCGACGAGGTCGTCCAGGCGATCATCGACGAGGTCCCGCCCTACGCCAACGCCCTGTCGGGCCGCATGGGCGCCACCATCCGCCGGTCCGTCCGCACCGCCCTGGGGCACTACCTGGACCTCGCCACCGGGAACGTCACGGGCGGCGACGCCGGCGACGCGGCCTACGAGCTGGGCCGCGGCGAGGTGCGCGACGGCCGTTCGATGGACGCCCTGCTCAGCGCCTACCGCGTCGGCGCCCGCGTGGCCTGGCGGTGCCTGGCGGCGGGCGCCGTACCGGCAGGTCTGCCCGCCGCCGAGGTCGCCAAATTCGCCGAGCTGACCTTCGCCTACATCGACGAGCTCTCGGCCGCGAGCGCCGCGGGCCACGCCGACGAACTGGCCGCCCGGGGCAGGGCTCACGAGCGCCACCTGGAACACCTGGCCCGCGATCTCCTCGCCGGCGCGAGCACGGACGTGCTGCTCGCCTCCGCCCAACGGGCCGGGTGGCAGCCTCCGGTTTCGCTGACCGTCGTCCTGCTGCCCGCGGCCCAGGCCCGGCCCGCCTACCGCGCGCTCGATTCGAGCACCCTCGTCCTCGACGATCTGCCGGATGCTGCCGGTGTGCTGCTCGTCCCCGATGCCGACCGGTCACATCTCTTGCGGCAGCTGACCGACCGCACCGTGGTGGTCGGCCCTGCCCGGCCGTGGACCCGTGCGTCCGCCTCGTACGCACGAGCCGTACGCGCGCGCTCCCTCTCCTCTGACATTCGCGATACCGAGGACCACCTGCCCGAGCTGGTGCTGAGCGCCGACGCGGACGCGTTCGCCGACCTGCGGGCCCGAGCCCTCGCACCGCTGCGAACCTTGCCCGGCACGACCGCACGCCGGCTGGAGGAGACGTTGCGGGCGTGGCTGCTGCACCAGGGCCGGCGGGACGAGGTGGCGGCGGCGTTGTTCGTCCACCCCCAGACGGTCCGGTACCGGATGTCGCAGCTGCGGGAGCTGTTTCCGGATCTCGCATCGCCACAGCGCGTCCTCGAACTGACGCTGGCGGTCGGTCTCCGGGTCAGCTGACGCGTACGTCGCCCGTCCACGCCGGACCCCGAACGCGTGACGGCGGGCGAACTCGCCCACGCGTGGGCTACATGTGCGGCATGCCGTAGTAGCGGGCGAACCGCTCCAGGTAGGAGGGGTCGCCTCCGTGCTTGGCGTCGTCGAATTCGGGGGCGTCCTTGATCTGCTCCTTCGTCCGGTCGACGTAGACCTTCTCCTCCACGAGGTCGATCATGCCGATCGTTCCGGCGGGCAGCAGCACGTGCTTGCCGAAGATCCACACTCCGGTGTCGACGACGAGGTAGGAGGCACCGACCGCCTCGGAGTGCTTGCTGACCTTACCGATGCTGCCGTCCTTGGCCTCGACCTTGTAGCCGATGATTTCGGCGCCCTCCTGATGGCCGGTCTCCGGACGGTAGCCCCAGATGTCGAACTCACTCACGGCTGCCCCTTTCGCCTGGCTGTCGCACGGTGCGCAGTCCGTTACTGAACATATGACCGGAGATGTCGCCCGGCGACTCGGCGACCCCGGGACGGGGCGCCTCGCGCGGCGGCTGCGCCTGACTGCCGAACCGGGTGCGCACTTCGGCGGACGGCATCTACGGCCACGGCATCGGAACCGCGTTCCCGGCGTCAGAGGTCCGCTCGGGTGGCGGATTGGGCCGTCCCGGCCGCCTAGCGGCGGGGGGGGAGGCCACTACGCGGCTCGGGCCGCCCGGGAGCCCTGCGCGCTCACCGCCGCGGACTCCCCTGTCCACGCTTGTGGCCCGTTCTTCGGATCCCAAACCGAATGCGGGTCTTGGTCCCGCCACACCTCCGGCGGTTGCAAGCCCGCCACTGAGCGGGACGGCGCCGTCAAGGTCCTCTTCACACCCTGACCTCGGTGCCCCGGGGGCGTGATCAAGGCGTTGCGGGGTAGTCGCGGGACGTGATCACGGTCGGCGTCGAAGAAGAGTACGTACTGGTGGACCCGGTGACCGGGCTGCCGGCGTCCCGGGTGGAGGATGTCCGCCGCACAGCGGGGCTCGGTCCGCTCGCCGACCGGGCCGAGGTCCAGGACGAGCTGCTCCAGGCCCAGATCGAGGTGGCCACTCCCGTCTGTTCGAGCCTGGACGAGGTGGGCGGCCACCTGTTGCGCTTGCGCCATGCGGTGGCCTCCGCCGCGGAGGCGAACGGCTGCCGGATCGCCGCCACGGGTACGGCACCCTTCCGGGGGGCGCTGCCCGTACCCGTGACCCCGACCCGGCGCTACCTGCGCATGGAGGGGGAAGCGCGGCAGCTGGTCGACGAGCATCTGATCTGCGGCATGCACGTCCACGTGGCCATCCCCGACGCCGAAACAGGCATCGCGGTCATGAACCGGATCCGTGGCTGGCTGCCCGCACTGCTCGCCATGTCCGGCAACTCACCTCTGTGGGATGGGCGGGACACCGGTTTCGCCAGCTGGCGAACCATCATCTTCGGACGCTGGCCGGTGAGCGGCCCGCCGCCCGTCTTCGACGGCTTCACCGACTACGAACGGCGCCTGGAAGCCCTGGTGGAGTCCGGAATGATCGCCGACCGCGGTCAGGTGTACTGGCAGGCCCGTCTCTCCGACCGCTACCCCACCATCGAGGTGCGCTGCCTGGACGTCCAGCTCCGGCCCGATGACGCCGTCATGCTCGCCGGCATCGTACGGGCGCTGGTCGCGACGGCGATCGCGGAGGAGAAGGCGGGCGCACCCCTGAGCATGGGCGACCAGGAACTCCTGCAAGCCGGAAACTGGCACGCGGCCCGGCACGGACTGAACCGGACCCTGCTGGATCCGTACGGCCACCCGCACAGCAGCGGAGACGTGCTCTGCTCCCTCCTGCGCCACATCACCCCGGCGCTGGAGGAAGCCGGTGATCTCCGGGAGGTCAGCGCCCTGGTCCACCGGCTCCTGCGGGAGGGCACCCCCGCCGACCGCCAACGCCGCGCCTGGGCCGAAGGGGGACTGCCCGGACTGCTCGCCCTGATCACCAGTGCGACTTCCGTGGCCTGACTCCCTCGCCCATCCGTCCCCCAGCCCCCCATGGGCCCACTCACCAGCCAGAGGAGCGTGCCAGGGGTCGACGCTGCCGCTGAGGCTGACCTCGTCGTGGTCGTCCAGGACGGCGAGGTGGAAGCTGGCGGAGCCGGCGCCGAGCACGAGGACGGGGCCGGGGCCGGTCACGCCCCCCACTTCCATTCGGTGATCTCCGCCGGGTCCACACCGGTGCCGCGCAGTTCCTTCCGGAGCCGGTCGCGGTGCTCCCCGTACCGCGCGGCGAGTCGGCGGGCCCTGCCCGCGTGGGCGGGCAGGTGCTCCAGGACGGCGGCGGCGATGTCCTGACGGGTCGTCCCGTTGAGCGCGAGCAGGTCGTACGGGGTGGTCGTGGTGCCCTCCTCGACGTATCCGCGGACGTGGAAGCGGTCGGGGTTCGGCCGCCCGTGCAGCAGTTGGTGGACGGCGGACGGGTAGCCGTGGAAGTCGAAGACGACGGGGGTCGTGCCGCCGAACAGCCTCTGGAACTCCTCGTCAGGCATGCCCTGGGGGTGCTGGTCCGGCGGTGCCAGGCCGCACAGGTCGACGACGTTGACGAAGCGGATCCGGGCATCGGGGAGGTCGCGCCGCAGGAGTTCGGCGGCGGCCAGCGATTCGACGGTGGGAATGCCTCCGGCGCAGGCGAGGACGACCTCCGGGTCCCGGCCCCCGTAAGTACCCGCCCATGCCCAGGCCGACGCGCCGGCCCGGCAGTGGGCGCGGGCGGCGTCGAGGTCGAGCCACTGGGCGGCCTCGTGCTTTCCCGCCACCACGGCGTTGATCTTTCCCGTCTCGTCCAGGAGACGTTCCATGGTGACGAGCAGGGTGTTGGCGTCGGGCGGCAGGTAGACGCCGGTGACGGTGCTCTTCCGGTTCAGCAGGTTGCTGATGAATCCCGGTCCCTGGTGGCTGTATCCGTTGTGTTCCTGGCGCCAGCCCTCACTGCTGAGGAGATAGGTGAGGCTGCTGACCGGCGCGCGCCAGGGGACCTCCCGGGACATCTTCAGCCACTTCGCGTGCTGGTTGGCCATGCTGTCGACGATGGCCGCGAAGGCTTCGTAGGTGGGGAAGAGGCCGTGCCGGCCGGTGAGCAGATAGCCCTGGAGCCAGCCCTGGCAGTTGTGTTCGGACAGTACCTCCATCACCCTTCCCGACCGGGTCAGGTCCTCGGAGTACTCCTCGGCCGGCCATTGGTACGCGCGCCCGCTGGTGGCGAGTACCGCGTCGAGTTTGTTGGAGGCCAGTTCGTCCGGCGAGACGATGCGGAAGTCCCGGCTCACTGCCGTGTTCCGCATGAGGTCGGCCAGCCAGCCGCCCAGGACCCGGGTGGGGCTCGCCGTCATCTTCCCGGGGCCCTCGCCGGTGTGGACGGCGTGCGGTTCGAGCGGCGGCAGATCGAGGGGGCGGCGCAGGGTGCCGCCGTTCGCCGCGGGCTGGGCACCGATGCGAGCGTCCCCCTCGGGGATCGCGGCGAGCACCCCGGCCGTGGGCCGCCCCTGTGCGTCGAACAGTTCGCGGGGCCGGTAGGAACGCAGCCAGTCTTCGAGTGCTCGTAGCTGTACGGGGTCCTCTCGGGCCTCGGGCAGGGGCACCTGGTGGGCGTGGAAGGTCCCCTCGATCGCCGTCCCCTCGACCTCCTCGGGGGCGCCCCGGCCCTTGAGGCTGCGCAGCACGATCATGGGCCAGGCGGGGAGGGACGGCCGGTCACCGTTTCGGGCACGGCGCTGGAGCTCGCGGATGGCGCCGTACGCGTCGAGGACGGCGGCCGTCAGGGGCTCTCCCGGCGGGTCGCCGGTGACGTCCACGATCCGCGGGTCCCAGCCGTAGCCGCGGAAGAGCGCGTCCAGTTCCCCGTCCGACATCGTCGCGAAGACCGTCGGCGAGGAGATCTTGAACCCGTTGAGGTGCAGGAAGGGCAGGACCGCTCCCCCGGTCACCGGGTCGAGGTACTTGGTGGAGTGCCAGGCCCCGGCGGTGGGACCGGTCTCCGCCTCGCCGTCGCCCACGATGCAGGCGACGATCCGGTCAGGGGCGTCCAGGGCGGCACCGAAGGCCGTCGCCAGGGCGTAGCCGAGTTCGCCGCCCTCGTGGAGCGTGCCCGGTACCGCCGGGGAGAGGTGGCTCGGAAAGCCGTCCGGGGCGCAGTAGCGCCGCGCCAGTTCGCGCAGGCCGGGCCCTGTCCTGGCCAGCTCCGGGTCCCGGTCCCCGTGGGTGCCTTCGAGCCACAGGTTGGCGTGCACGGCGGGCGCCCCGTGGCCCGGCCCGGTGATCAGGAGGACGTCGGCGCCGCGCTCCCGGATCAGGACGTTGAGGGCGCGGTACACGGCGGTGATGCCCGGGCAGGTGCCCCAGTGCCCGAGCAGCCGCGGTTTGACGTGTTCCGGCCGCAGCGGCTCCTCCAGAAGGACGTTGTCCTGGAGGAAGATCAGGGCTGCCGCCACGTAGTCGGCTGCCCTCGCGTAAGGACTCCGGGTGTCAGGACCTCGGGTGGCAGGACCTCGGGTGGCAGGGCTCCGGTCGTTCTGCTGGAGGGGCTGTTCGGAGGGGGTCACGACACGGCTCCGAATCGTCGGGTACGTACGGGACACCCTCGCGCCTGCCCCGTCGCGTCCTCCTGAACCGGGCGCACACCCGCATCCGCCCTATGCGGTGGTGACGTGGCCGGGCAGAGGCGTGCGCAGGGCGCTGGCTCCCCGCGTCCACGCCGTACGGATGTGGGTCGCGAGGCGGTCCTCCAGGAGGACGGTCGCCGCGCAGCCGAAGGCGACATCGGGTTCCAGCCCCGGCTCGTCGGCCAGCAGTCCTCCGATGACCTCGTGGCGCACGACCTGCTCGTGCACCGCGTCGGCCTCGACGTGCTCGGCGTAGAAGTGCTCGGCGGCCGGCCCGGCCCCGCAGCGCCGCATGGCGTTGGCCAGGCGCCTGGAGCCGGGGGAAGAGGTGACCTCGACGCACGCGAAGTGCCCGACGAGCGCGCCGCGAAGGGCCCGGTGCAGACCGAAGAGGGACATCAGGTTCACGGTCGCGAGCAGGGACGCCGGGGCCTGTTCCACGTAGCGGCCGTACGCGGGATCGAGGTCGAGGTCGGTCATGAGGTCCGCGAAGAGCCGCGCGTGGATGCGGTCGGCATGCCCGGCTCCGAACTCGTCGTACTCGATGGCCACCATCGCGGCCTTCGCCCGGCCGGTCAGCCGGGGGATCACCCACACGTGCGGGTCGGCCTCCTTGAGGTGGTAGAGGGAGCGGAGGGCCGCGTACTCGCGCAGTTGCCAGAGCTCGCCCTCGGTTTCGAGGTGGTGGCTGAGGCTGTCGGAGAGGTCCACGGGTTCTACCAGGAGCGGGGCGAGGGCGTCCTCCACCGATCTGGGCCCGTCGGAGAGTTCCGCGTGCAGGGCGTGCAGGAACCGGTCTTCCAGAGTCCGGCGCAGCCGCAGCAGGTCAGGGTCCCATTCCCGGGCGTCGTCCACTCCCTCGAAGCCCCGGTAGTGCGGTTCGTACAGCAGGTAGAGGGCGAGCTGCAGGTCCTCGCCCCACGGATCCGCCTTCAGCACCGTGCCGGGGGCGTACACCGGTGGGGCCCCCGATGTCAGGGCCGCGATCACGGAGTCGGAGAGTTCGCCCCGCCCGTCCGCGAGGCGGGGACCGGGGGCGGGGGGCGGGGCACTGGTGCCGGGCGTGGTCGTGGGCGTCAGGGTCATCAAGGGCTCCTGTCGTCGGGCGGCGCCGGTCGTTCACGGCGACGGTGGCTGGTGTCGCACCAGGGGTAGGTGCGGCTGCGGCGGCACGTGCACACCGCGACGACGAACCGGTCGGACCGGGCCACCGTCCCGTCTTCGAGGGCGATCTCCACGGGGCCCTCCACCATGACCGGGCCACCGGGCTCGACCGACACCCGACGTGCGCCCGCCTCACTGAACGCGGCGCGGCGAGGGCGGTCGGCGCCGGTGTCGTCAGCGGATTCGGGCACGGATGACCACCAACTCTTCCCATTGCTCCGCCGCGTCCGCCAGACCCCTCTGCTCCAGCCAGGCCCGGCGTGAGCGCAGGACGGGCCCCCAGGGCACCTCGGCCTTCGCGGTGACCTCCGCGGTCATCCCCGCGCCGGTGAGCCGGGCGAGGGTCTTTCCCGCCCCGCACATGCCCGAGTGGACCATGAGCAGGACCCCGCCGGGCCGCAGGAGGGCCGGGGCGCCCGCACAGATGCGGTCGATGACCGCCCGTCCGTCGAGTCCCGCGTCCCAAGCGCGCGCAGGTCCGTGGGTCGGCAGCCGGCTCCCCGGAGCCGGGACGTACGGGGGGTTCGAGACGACCACGTCGAATCGGCGTCCCACCGTGCGTGCCTCGAAGTCTCCGTGGAGCACCCTGAGGGGAAGCCTGAGCTTCCGGGCGTTCCACCGGGCCGTGGCCACCGCCCGCCAGGACACGTCGACCGCCGTGACGCGGGCGCCCCTCTTCGCGGCGTGCAGGGCCAGTGCGCCCGTACCCGTTCCGATCTCCAGGAGGTCGGTCCGGGGGCCGATGTCCTCGCGCGCGAGGGCATCGGCAAGGAGCCGGGTATCGGCCTGCGGCTGGTAGACGCCCTGCGGGGCCAAGAGGCGGCCGGGCAACGCAGCCGAGGTCAGAGCGGTATCGGACACCGTACCTCCGGTTTCGCCGTGGCCTCGGAGCGGCCGCCGGAACGTGATCGGGTACTGCGCCTGCCCCGTCCGGAGCACGTCATCCGGGGCGGCGTCGATCTTCGGAGGTTCAGACGGAAAGGGCACGCGCGACACGGGCCGGCGCGCGCCCGGGCGGCGGACGCCGGAGGCTACGGTGGAGGCATCCCCCTGCGAGGTGAGCGCCATGATGCGGCCCGGAGCTGTGACCACGGCAAGTCATGAGGTCCGCGGCGCTCCCTGCTGGGTGAGCCTGATGACCCGGGATCTCGATTCCGCCCGGCGGTTCTACGGCTCGGTACTGGGGTGGACCTTCCGCGGCACCCATTTCGGTGAGCGGTTCGCGCTCGCCCACCGTGACGGCGCTCCGGTCGCCGGCTTCGGGATGCTCGCCGACGATCTGTCACTGCCCGCCGCTTGGACACCGTATTTCGCCGCCGACGACGCCGACCTCGCCGCCGCCCGCATCCGCGAGCGCGGTGCGACCGTGGCCGTCGGCCCCCTGGCCTTCGGCGCGGGCCGGGCCGTACTGGCCGCCGACCCCGCCGGGGCGGTGTTCGGGCTCTGGCAGGGCGCGGTCCTGCGGGACTGGCGTGTGGGCCGCGGCCCTGCTCCGGCCTGGCTGGAGCTCCGTACGCGTGACGCCTTCGCGGCCGCCATCTTCTACGGGGAGGTCCTGGACTGGGCCGGCGAGGGACCCGGGGCCTGCGCCGCGGCCTTCGAACACGACCACGTCGTCCTGCGCCACGGCAATGACACGGTCGCACGGATCAGCGGCGGAGCGGTGGACGAGGACCCCGACCCGCACGTGCGGCCCCGGTGGCACGTCCATTTCCGGGTGCCCGACCTGGAGGCCGCCGTCACGGCCGCGACCAGCGCGGGCGGGCGGCCCGTCTCCCCCGTGGAAACCTCCGCGGCCGACCGGTGGATCACCCTCCGAGACCCCGAGGGGGGCCTGTTCACCATCCTGGCACCGCAGGGGTGAGGGCCTTCCGCCCGGTCGGCGGTCCGTTAAACGAAGAAGGTGTTCTCGTCGTTCACGGGGCTGTCGATTCCATCTGCCGCGGCTACGGTCGAACCACGCAGACGAGCGAAGCCGGACCGGTCGCACCCGCTGCCGCGGACGGTTGCGTGACCGAATCCGGAGTAAGGAGTGGTGTGACCCCGACCGACCCCCCAAGTCCCCAGAACGTCACGGTCCGCACTCGCCCCGATGCCACCCTCATCACGCTCACCGGTGTCATGGACCTCGACCACGTCGACGCCTTCCGCGCCGTGCTGTCGGCTGCCTGCACCGGCGTCAACGCCCCCGCCCGCGTCGTCATCCACCTCGCCGGGCTCACCTTCTGCGACTCCACCGGGCTCAACGCGCTGCTGCAGGCACGCCTGATGTGTACGGAGAGCGGGCGCACGCTGACCCTAGCGGGGCCGAGCCCGCAGCTCTCGCGCCTGTTGAGCATCACGGGCGCCGACACCGTCTTCGACATCACCGAGTCGGTGGGCGACGGCACGGACCGGTCCGCGACCGCGTTCTGACACGGCCCGTCGGGATCACCTCGTACCGAGGGTGACCGACGGTGCCACCTCGTACACCTGCCGGTACGCGGCGGCGAAACGGCCCTGATGGGCGAAGCCCCAGCGGGCGGCCACACCGGAAACGGTCGCCCCGGACGCCGGGTCCGCCGCGAGGAGTTCCGCATGCGCACGGGCCAGCCGGACGCGGCGCAGATGACCGAGCGGCGTGGTGCCGGCGTGGCGGGTGAAGGCGTACTGGACCGCACGCGGCGTGACGGGGATCGACGCCGCGATGTCGGCGAGGGCGATGTCGCGATGTGCGTTGGCCTCGATGAACTCGACGGCGCGGCGCCAGGTGCCGCTGCCGGCGTCGCGGCCGTCCCTCGGGTCCCGCCGCTCGGCGTACGTGGTGTTCGGCAGTGTCGCCAGGACCGTCGCCGCCAGGTGCTGGGCAGCCGTGGAGACCACCAGTCGGTTGCCGTCGCCGGACGCGGCGGCCTCGTCCAGCACGTGGTCGCGCAGATAGGCGACGGCCGCGCCCAGCTGCCGGTTCGCGGCCGGTGCGGTCGGCCGGGCTCCGGTGATCCGCACCCCTCGGCCCGCCGGCAGGGAGGAGACCCGGCCCAGGAGCCGGGGATCGAACATCGTGATCGTGTACCGGGCCTCCCGGACCTGTCCCGCGTACGGCCGGTCGTGGGGGGCCAGGAGGAAGGTCTCGCCCGGGCCGAACACCTCCTCCCGGCCGCCGGTGGTGTCCACGATCGTCCCGGCGTGCATCGTCACCAGGCACACCTTGCCGAGACAGTCCGCGTCGTAGGCCATGGTGTATCCGAGCGCCAGCTGGTCCACGCTCAGCCCGCCCACCGCTCTACGGAAGATCCGCGCACGCGTGTCCGCGGGGCGGCCGCCGATCCGCATGGGGGTGTAGGCCGAGGACAGGAACTCCTGCGTGGCCTCCAGGTCTCCGCTGTCGAAAAGCAGGCTCTCCACCGTCTACTCCCTCTCCCCGACGACTCGGCGCCCTCCTCCGGGATGTCGCACCCAGTATGACGCCGTCCCCCCGGAGCCGGTGACAGGGTTTGCGGCCACTCATTCCGTTCTCGCACCGGCCGTCGGCCTCGCCTCCCGCGTGGATGAACGGCCTTCCGGGGCAGGCGTACCGGGGACCCGTACACCTGAGAAGGGACGGACACCATGACACGACCGAGGATCGTGGTCGTCGGCGCGGGCTTCGCCGGCGTCGCCTGCGTACGCCGCCTGGAGCGGACGCTGTCACCCGGGGAGGCGGAGATCCTGCTGGTCACTCCGTTCTCCTACCAGCTCTACCTGCCCCTGCTCCCGCAGGTGGCCTCCGGGGTGCTCACACCCCAGTCCGTGGCGGTGTCACTGCGCCGCAGCCGCCGCCACCGGACCCGCATCGTGCCCGGCGGGGCCGTGGGCGTCGACACCCGGGCCAAGGTCTGCGTCATCCGGAAGATCACCGGGGAGCTGGTGGACCAGCCGTACGACCACCTGGTGCTCGCCCCGGGGAGCGTGACCCGCACCTTCGACATCCCGGGCCTGGCGGAGCACGGCCGCGGCATGAAGACGCTGGCCGAGGCGGCCCACTTGCGCGACCACGTCATCGCCCAGCTCGACCTGGCCGACGCCGCCGCACCGGGCTCGGCGGAGCGGGCCTCGCGGCTCGGCTTCGTCGTGGTGGGAGGCGGCTACGCGGGCACGGAGACGGCCGCCGCCCTGGAGCGGCTCACCAAGAACGCCGTCAGCCGCTACCCCCGCCTGGAGCGGCGCGAGATCACCTGGCACCTCGTGGACGTGGCCCCGAAGCTGATGCCGGAGCTCGGCGACCG
Organism: Streptomyces sp. NBC_01298; assembly: GCF_035978755.1. Lineage (NCBI taxonomy): Bacteria > Bacillati > Actinomycetota > Actinomycetes > Kitasatosporales > Streptomycetaceae > Streptomyces > Streptomyces sp. NBC_01298. The sequence goes on along the minus strand of NZ_CP108414.1, from coordinate 8,229,712 downwards.
GCTGGGCCGGGCCGCCCTCGACGTGCTGCGCGGCCGCGGCATCGAGGTCTCGCTCGGCGTCTCCGTCGCGAAGGCGGGCCCCGAGGACGTCACGCTCACCGACGGGCGTGTACTGCCCTGCCGCACCCTCGTCTGGACGGCCGGGGTCGCCGCGAGCCCGCTCATCGCCACGCTGGGCGCCGAGACCGCCAAGAGCGGCCGGCTCGTCGTCGCCCCGGACCTGCGGGTGCCGGGGGCGGAGGGCGCGTTCGCGCTCGGTGACGCCGCCGCCGTGCCCGACCTGGCCGGCGGCGGGGACGGCGCGGTGTGCCCGCCCACCGCACAGCACGCGGAGCGCCAGGGCAGGGTCGCCGCCGACAACCTCGTCGCCACGCTGCGGGGCACGCCGCCGCGCCCGTACGTCCACAAGGACCTCGGCCTCGTCGTGGACCTCGGCGGCCGCGACGGCGTCTCCCGCCCGCTCGGCATCGACCTGCGCGGCATGCCCGCCCAGGCCGTGGCCCGCGGCTACCACTGGGCGGCGCTGCGCACCGGCGCCGCGAAGACCCGGGTGATGACGAACTGGCTCCTGAACGCCGTGGCCGGTGACGACTTCGTCCGGACCGGCTTCCAGACGTACAAGCCGGGAACGCTGCGCGACTTCGAGCACACCGATCAGTACCTCGCCCCGGAGGAGGTACGGGCCCGCACGGCGGCCGGCGGAGCCTGACGGCTCCGGCAGGCAGCCGGTACGGGCGTACCCAGGATGCCGTTGCTTCGCCGCGTCCGCGAGAAGCCCCAGGACGGGCCGCCGTCACCCGCCCGGTGCGCGGCCCCATCAATCCGGCGGCCGAGCAGAACCCCGCGGGGCGCGGGCGTGCGGGGTCGTGGGGGACACCGGAGGACGGCGAGGGAAGCTGACCGGGCCGAGCGCCGGAATGAAGCGGGGCACACCGGGCAGGCGCGCCGTACAAGCCGGCGTCCGGGGGGCTGTGGGACAACGGATCCGCGACCTGTGAGGAGACCGCCGCCATGAGCCGCAACCGCGCCGCTTTCTTCGACGTCGACGGCACCCTCGCGGACACCAATCACCTCCACGTCGTCTCCTGGTGGGAAGCCCTGCGCCGGCACGGGCACCACGTACCGATGCACGCCATCCACCGCGCCATCGGCCTGCCGGGCGAAGACCTCCTCGATCATCTCCTCGAAGGCGACCGGGAGCGTGGCGAGGACGAGCTGATGAGCGCCGCCCACGACACCCTGTACGCCACGTACTTCGACCGGCTTCCCGCCCTGGACTCGGCGGCCGACCTCCTGCGGACCCTGTCCGGGGCGGGCTGGGCCCCTTCGCCGCGGTGCCGTCCGCGTGAACCCCACAGCCGTCTGCGAGGGCTGGAGGACCCGCGACACCACTCTCTACGCCGCCCACCGTGCCTTCGTCACCCGCCCGGCGCCGTGACGCGGATCGGTCGGCGCCGCCCGGGGTGCACCGCGCAAGGCGCGGTTCACGGCAGCGAGGCGCAGTGTCTCCAGGATGTCGGCCTGGCGCTCGGCACGTGCCAGCAGCCGGCGCATGGCCTCCGCGTCCAGGTACGGGTTCGAGGGGGCCAGTGTGTGCAAGGTCCGCCAGAGTTCCTTCTTGCCTTCGACGCCGACCCTGACGGCCTCCAGTTCGAGGACGTCGCTCAGGGGCGAGCGTGAGAACACCCTGCCGTTGGGCTTCAGCCGCCCCGCCTGCGTCACGGCGGCGCCCAGGAGTCCGCGGAGGTTGTTCGCCGGGACATCGAGAGCCAGCATGACCTCGCGCAGGCTGTCGCGGTCCTCGGTCACTTCCTTGGCCAGGGCTGCCAGGCGCGGCCCGGCATCGGTGCCTTCGTGGGCCCGCGTGGTCCGCTTGAGGAGGGCTACCCCCGCCCCCGCTCCGGCGAGGTGGTCATTGAGGTAGATGCCGAGCAGACGGTGTGGGTCAGTGGCGTGGCGCTTAATGGGAGCGTCTCCTCTCGGTCCTGCTGCACGGATCGCGAAACGGCTTGGCCGGGCACAGGGGCCGACCCGGTGGGCGCCTTCCCGTTCGGGCGCCCGGCACACGGCCCCGGGCCCGACTCGCGTCCGCCCTCCCCGCGGCCCATGCGACTGCGGCCGTCGACTACGGGTAGGCGCTCGATGGCACCGGCTCGTCATCGGCACCCGGCACTGACGTCGGTGGGCCGCCGGGCCGGGGCCGGCACAGGAATCGAGGTGGCAGCGCGATGACCGAATTCCCACAGCCGGAGCCGGCACGCGACGACACGAGCCAGGGCTCGGAGGGCGGCGTACGCCCCGAGGAGACACCGCCCGGCGAGTCGAGCACCGGGTCCGGGGCAGGTCCCTATCGCCCCCTCACCCGCGGCTGGGGAAAGGGGCCGCTCGTACTGATCTGCCTGCTGGCTGTCGTGGTGGCCCTGTTCTTCCTCGCCTACGCCGTCATGCTGAACCTGTAAGGCGGGGGCGCTGGTCCGGGTGGGACGCGACGCAGGCGGCACAGGACTTCGAGCGGGCCCTGCCCGGTGGGGACTTGGGGACTACCCGCGTGCGTGCGCCGAGCTGGCGCCGCGGACCCGGCAGCAGCTCGAAGTAGAGGAGCACAAGCCGTGCGTCTCGGCGCTGCGCGGGCAGTAGCCCCCGTTGGCCCGAGAGGCCCGCGGACCGGAGGTGTACGGGCGTCAGGCCCTGCTTCGCATGCAGGGCGACACCCTGAACAGCCCAGAGGTGGACCCTGGTTGGAGGGTTGCGGGTAGGCCGGGGTTACAGGAAGGAGGCATCGGCCGCGGCTACGTTGCGGATGTCCTCCTCGTAACGAGGCGCCTCAGGCCGAACGGCCACCGGTTCTCCCGCTCCCCCGTCCCTCCTCCGTCTTCCCGGCGGCGCGGCGCTGTGCGTCGGTGTTCGGCGTCGGTGCGTCGCCGGCCTCGCCGCGCTTCGAACGGGGCAGCACGGCTTCTCCGGCTTCTCTCCGGGCTTCCGGATCGCCGCTCTCCCCGGGCGCCTGTGACGGAGGGGTCGGCTTGCGGCCGTGGTCCTTCGCGCTCATGGTGCTCTCCCGTCCTCGTCGTCAGTGGCCGAGGGCGCGCTTGAGTTCGGCCTTGTCCATCTTGGAGCGGCCCTCGATGTTGCGCTGCTTCGCCTCGTTGTACAACTGCTCCTTCGTGGGGCCCTGCGCGCCGCTGTGCGAGCGCTGTCCACCCCGCTTCGAGGACGACATGTCCTGTATCGAGGACCGGCTGGCGGTCTTCGACTCTCCGGCACGCGCGCGCTCCTTGTTGACCGTGCGGGCCGCGATCTCCTTCGCGCGCTTCGTGCTCTCACCGCGCTCCTCGGCGCTCTCCTTGATGTGCTCGTACTGCCGCTCACGCTTGGGACTGGAGCCACGAGGCATGGCCACTCCTCGAATCGTCACGTGCCGGCCCGGCGGGGATCCCCCGGACCCGCACTGCGCCTGCCCACACGAACGCGGCTCACACCCGGACCCGTGCTCGACTCGCCGGGGAAAAGGACGCAGAGATGCTTGGGCCTCGGATGCGACAGAGGCGGGGGCGGCAACCGACTGGTTGCCGCCCCCGCCTCGCGCGTCCGTCTCCACTCGGGTCACAGCCGGTGCGGCCCCTCGTAGTAGCCGCCAACCTGGCGGTGGTAGTCGGCGTCGCCGAGGTGCTTGTCCTGGTCGAACTCGGGAGCGTTCTTGATCTGCTCCTTCGTCCGGTCCACGAAGATCTTCTCGTCGCTCGCGTCGATCCGGCTGATCGTGCCCGCGGGCAGCAGGACTTCCTTGCCGAAGATCCACGGGCCGGTGTCGACCACGATGTAAGCGGACCCGACCTCGTCGGAGTGCTTATCGACCTTGCCGATGGAACCGTCCGTCGCCTCGACCTTGTATCCGGTCAGATCGGCGCCGGCCAGACGGCCGGAGGCCTCACGGTAACCCCAAACACTCTCAGTCATACGAAACAACTCCTCAGGTCTGCAGGAAGGGGCGAGGAAAGTGCTTTCCCCACCGATCCTCCCTATTTTTCATTGCGTACACGACGGAACTCCCGTTCCGTTCCAGGCCATCGCATGCCCCGGTTTCTCACCCCCACACACCCCGGCCGCATTCGGGCCGGGACGGACGTCGACTTTTGGAGGTGAGCGGGCACTCCACATCTGAACTGCGCCGCTACACAGCGGCTACCAGCGATACCATCGGCCGCTACCGCTCTTCGGGCGAGCGACGAATCCGATCAGCCACAGTACGAGTACCGCGATCGCAACCCACCAGAGAATCTTGATCGCGAATCCCGCACCGAAAAGAATCAGAATCAAAAGAAAAACAAGAAGCAGGGGAACCATGTTTATCAACCTCCGAGACATCGCATGCCCGCCCATTGCCTGACCATGCGTACGAACTCGAACCGGCACGTCCATCGATGATGTGAGCACCGGGACATGTCGAGGACCAGCCGGCGATCAGCCCACGCGAAAGCCCGCCCCATACCGAGGGACCACCTGATGGGTGCGTGCCCTCCAGCCCGGCGACGGTCAGGAGGCCGGTTGAGTCTGGACCGTCTGGAGGCGTAGGTGGTGGCACGCCTCATTGCCGTCGAGGATGCGCGATCGGCGCAGGAGGTCGCGGGTGCCGCGCAGGTTCAGCGTGCTGTGCCAGGCGAGTCCCGGATGACGTGCCCGCAGGTGGGACAAGGCTCGGGTGTCCAGGCCCGTGCCGAGGAAGCGCGGGTCGATGTCGACTCCCGTGATCACGGCCTCGGCGCACGTGAGGCACATCCGGTAGTGGACCTCCCCGACGACCTTGCGGACGTGGACGAGGAGCAAGACCTCGTCGCCGGTGCCGGTGTCCCCGGGAATGCGCGAGGACAGCAGCTCGACGTGCTGGTAGGCGAGGATCCGGCGGCGCAGCCGACGGAGTATCCCTCCCCCGCCCGCGTGCCGGCCCGCGCCCGCCGCGGACTCCTCGCAGGATGAAGTCGTACGGAACAAGGTGCTCGTGGGACGCGCATGATGTCCGTGCATGCCGCACGCGTACCCCCGCACCGACGGCACATGCCCCCTGTCCGGCACGGCCCGCCCTCACGACGAGCTCGTCATGCTCCCCGCCACGCCACTCGGGGCTGATATCAGCCTCGGGGGACGGGGTAGCCGGGCGTACATGAACAACACACCCCTGCGGGCTGTCGCCCTCGTCTGCACCCTGTCCCCGTCCCCGAAGCCGTCCAGCTCTCAACTGCTGGCCGAGCAGACGATGGCCGCCCTCGCCGACCACGGAGTCACCGGAAAGACCATCCGGATCGCCGACCACGACGTGAAGACCGGAATCAGCACCGACCTCGGCGACGGCGACGCCTGGCCCGAGATCCGCGACACGATCCTGGGCGCCGACATCATCGTCCTGTCGACACCGATCTGGCTCGGACACCCCTCCAGCATCGCCCAGAAGGTCATGGAGCGGCTCAACGCCGAGATCTCCGAAACGGACGAGGAAGGCCGCATGCTCACCTACGGGAAGGTCGCCGCGGTCTGCGTCGTCGGCAACGAGGACGGCGCCCACAAGGTCAGCGCCGACCTCTACCAGGGCCTCAACGACGCCGGTTTCTCCCTCGCCCCCAACGCCGTCACCTACTGGGTCGGCGAGGCCATGCAGCACACCGACTACCAAGACCTCGACAAGACCCCCGAGAAGACCGCCACGACCACCAAGACCCTGGCCGCCAACACCGCCCACCTCGCCCGCCGGCTCAAGGCCAGCCCCTACCCGCCGGCCTAGGTGTATGGATCACGAGCGTTGCTAACAGGGCCGGGTCTTGACCATGGCGAAGACCTCCGGTGTGGTGGGAGCTGTCTAGGAACCCATTGCACAACGGAGGTCTTCGTGTCCCACCGTAATGCCCGGCTGACCGTTCACGGCAGGCGGATCCTGGTCGAACGTGTCCTGGCCGGTCGGCCGGTCGCGCATGTCGCCGCGGAGATGGGCATATCGAGGCCCACGGCCCACAAATGGATCCGCCGCTGGCGCACTGAAGGCCAAGCCGGACTCCACGACCGTTCCAGCCGCCCGCACACGACACCACACCGCACTCGCCCCGCGGTCGAAGCCCGGGTCTGTGACCTGCGCACCAGCCGCAAGCTCGGCCCTGCCCGGATCGGCCCGATCCTGGGCCTGCCCGCCTCGACCGTGCACCGGATCCTGACCCGCCACGGCCTGAACCGCCTGGCCTGGCTGGACCGTCCCACCGGCCAGCCGATCCGCCGCTACGAACGCGACCGGCCCGGCGAACTCGTCCACGTCGACATCAAGAAACTCGGCAACATCCCCGACGGCGGAGGCTGGCGCGTCGTGGGCCGCACGGCCGGCGACCGAAACCGGCAGGCCACCACCAACCAGCGCAAGAGCAGCACGCCGGTGATCGGCTACGCCTACATCCACTCCGCCGTCGACGACCACTCCCGCCTCGCCTACAGCGAAGTCCTGGCCAACGAACGGCAGGAGACCGCCACAGGGTTCTGGGAGCGGGCCAACGCCTTCTTCGCCGCCCACGGCATCACCGTCGAACGCGTCCTGACCGACAACGGTGCTTGCTACAAATCCAAGCTCTTCACCCGGACCCTCACCACGGCCGGCATCGCCCGGTCGAGCGCGAGCACATCATCGCCGCGTACACCTTCGAACTCACCAAGTGCTCGGAACAGGCCGTCAAGGAACGCGCCCTGACCGTCCTCGCGAACATCGACCCGCACCTGTGCGAGGAGGTGGCCACCGGGCTCGGACTTCCCGCGCCCGCGCCCGCGCCCAGCCGGTCCCGCACCGACCCGGCCCCGAGCCCGGCCTTGTCCCAGCTCGGTGGCACCTGGCCGCTCGACGGAGGCGTCATCGGCATCGTCGCCGACGCCGATTCCGATCTGAAGGGTGTCCGTGCCGTTCGGGACGCCGTCCTGAAGGCCGGGATGGTCCCCCTCGTGATCGCCCCCACCGGCGGCACCCTCGGAACCGGGAGGAATCCGGTGACGGTCCAGCGGACGTTCGCCGCCACCCGTTCCACCGAGTTCGATGCCCTGCTCCTCGCCGGCGGGCCCGGCGCCGCGGCGGATGCCCGCGGCGCCCGCGACTCCAAGGCCGCAGACCCGGACCCGGGTGGCCCCGACCCCCGAGTCCTTCTGCTGCTCGCGGAGGCCCACCGGCACGGCAAGGCCATCGGCGGCTGGAACGACTCGGCCCGCGTCCTGCAAGCCGCCGGCATCCAGGAGGATGATGCCGGAACCGCGTTCGCGAGCAGCCCCGCCGCCGCCCTCAAGGGCATCACCCAGGGGCTGAGGGAACACCGTGCCTGGGACAGGTTCCCCACCTCGCTCTGAAGCCAACCGGCGGGGCGGGGTCACGGACGGTCGGCGCGCGGCGATGGACGGGCACGGAGACGAATGGCCCTCCACAGCGGCTCCCATGCCCCAGCCCGGCCTGGCGGTGGGCTTCGCGTCGTACGAGTCGGGGCCACCGGGAGCTGCGCCCTGCGGGCGCCGCGGTGCCGGCCCCCTCGGGAAGGTGGCCGGCACCGCAGCGGGTCAGCCCGGCCAGGTCCCCGTCAGGCGCCGTACGGCCACAGCTCCCGACCGGTCCACCGAGGCCTTGACCACGGCGAAGATCGCGCCTTGGACGGCCGCGGCGAGCAGGATCTGCTTCCAGGACCGCTCCTCATCGGTCGCGTTGGGAGCGTCGCCCTCGCCTTCGATGACCTTCCACGCCTGCTTGAACGCTGCGCCCGCGATCATGCCGCTCACGGCGCCCAGGGCCATCCCGACCGGCTTGTAGGCGATCTTGGATGCCTTCATCGGCGGCGTCCTCGACTCCGGCGCACCAACAGGAGGATGACCGCTGCGGCTCCCACCGCGAGGAGCGACGTCCGGTTGACGCGTGCGACGGTCGCCGCTTGTCGAGCCTTCTCCAGGAGCGGGTCGGGGGTCTTGTCCGCCGCGTACTGGCCCGCCTTGGCCGCGCTCTCCCGTACCTGGCTCGCGGCCCGCGCGGTCTTCTCCAGGACGGGATCGGGCGTGGTGTCCCTCACCAGCTGGGCGGCCTGACCCGCCTTTTCGCGGATCTGGTCGGTGACCAGGGCTGCCGTGTCGGCGGCCTGGTCCTTGATGGCTGCCGTCTTCTCCTTCGCCTGCGCCTTGATGTCGGTCTTCGCGGCGAGGGCCTCGACGGTCCGGCCGAGCTCGTCGCGGGTGCGCTCGACCTGCTCGCGCAGTTCCGCGGAGTCGCTGGCGCCTGGTACAGGGATGCCGATGTTGGTTCGAGCATCGTCATTCATCGGTGTGCCTTCTCCTTGATCTCGGCCAAGTCGGACTTGACGCTCTCGATGGTTTGCTCGGGAGCCGGCGGCCCGGCCTGCGCGATCTGTTTCTTGCCCGCCAGCGCGGCCGCCGCTGCCGCCAAGCCCAGGACCGCGGCGATGACGAGGGCGGACGCCCACACCGGGAGGACCAGCGCGAGCGCGGCGATGCCGGTCGCTGCCAGGGCCTGTAGTGCCAGGATGCCGAGGAGCCCTGCGGCGCCGAAGAGGCCGCCGCCCTTCCCGTAACGCTTGCTCTTGTGGGACATCTCCGAACGGGCCAGCCGCATCTCTTCGCGCACCAGTGCGGAAATCTGCTGCGATGCGCGTGAGACCAGGACGGCCACCGAGTCATCGGAGGCGCGGGTCTCTCGGTCTGCCGTGCTCATGATGAGGGCACCTTGCCTTCCTGGATTCGGACGCCGAAGTCGTGTTCACCGACTCGATGCCGTTCGGGCAGGGTTGGTGCCCAACCCGCGTGGTGCGCCGCCATGGCGGGACCTCCTTGCTGCGATGTCCGTGTCTTCGCCATGGCGCGACTACCCCGCAACGGCCCCGCCACCCACACGGCAGCGGACGTCACGAAGAACCGTGTCGGCATCTGCCAAGGGCGCGGCCGGTACGGCCGCGAAGGTTCCGGTCCCCTCGGGCGGCCGTAGCCGAACCCGGGTCGGCCACCGGGTCAGTGCTCCATCCGGCGGTGGTCGCCGTCGCTCCAGGCGCGGGTGTCGCGGGGCTCTACGTACGGTTCCTCGTCCTCAGGAAGTCCGCCGGCGATCGCCCGCTGCCTGCTCATTTCCGCGTCGAACTCCAGCCCGAGGAGGCTCGCCACGTTGGTGATCCACAACCACACCAAGAAGATGATGACGCCCGCGAGGGTGCCATAGGTCTTGTTGTAGGAGCCGAAGTTCGCGACGTAGAGCGCAAAGCCGGCCGAGGCGGCCATCCAGATGACCAGCGCCAGGAAACTGCCCGGCGTCACCCACGTGAAGCCGCGGCCCTTCGCGTTCGGGGCGGCCCAGTAAAGGATCGCGATCATGATCGTGACGAGGAGGACCAGGACCGGCCACTTCGCGATCGACCAAACGGTCAGGGCCGTGTCCCCGATCCCCAGGGCGGCACCGGCTTGCCGGGCCAGGGAGCCGGAGAAGACCACGATGAGCGCGCCGGCACAGGCCAGGACCATCAGCGTGACGGTGAGGGCCAGGCGCAGCGGAAGGATCTTCCAGGCCGGGCGGCCCTCTGGCACGTCGTAGACGGCGTTCGACGCACGGATGAACGCCGCGATGTAACCGGACGCCGACCACACGGCGACGACGAGCCCGACGATCGCCAGCAGCGATCCGACGCCGGAGTGGCCCTGGATCTGCTCGACCGCGTCGCTGACTACCTCCCGGGCCGAGCCGGGCGCGAGTTTCCGCAGGTTGTCCAGGACCTGATTCGTCGTCGACTCCCCCGCGATGCCCAGCAAGGACACCAGCACCAGCAGTGCAGGGAAGAGCGCCAGGACGCCGTAGTAGGTGAGGGCCGCGGCCCGGTCAGCCAACTCGTCGTCCTTGAACTCCTTCACGGTGCCGCGCAGCACCGCCTTCCACGACCGCTTCGACAGCTCGATCGGCCGGTCGGGCGCCCGCTCCTCCACCCGCGGATCCGGCCCTGCCGTGCTCGCGCGGCCTGCTTCCCCGCCCTGATCGTCTTCACCGGGGCCTGGCATCGATGTGCGTGTCATACCCGGCGGCTTTCCAGCTTTGCGCCGCTCATGTCAGCGAAGGCGTGCGAGTCGCGGGCTTCAGCCTTCGACGCCTCACGGTGTCCCGGTCGGTCTCCCGCCCCATCAGGTCACTGCGGCATGTCCGGGGAGATCTTCGCGGCGTGCATGGTGAGCCGCCCGATCCGCGTTTCGTGGCTGGTCGCCGTCGTGCTGTCGTCAGTGATCGCGTCCGGCCTGGCATCGATCAGGTACCACGTGGTGAGCGGGGCCTCCGAGCCGAGCCGGATCTCCTCGATCTTGACGTGGCTCGGCTCGGCCGGGGCGCAGGACAGGGCCCAGTCCTGCGCCCCGGGGACGTCGGTGAGCACGCAGTCGTCGAGGACGACCGTAAGCTCCTGGCCGGGCAGGCCGAGGTCTCCCTGAGGGCCCAGGCCGGTGACTCCGCCACAGGTGAACCGCTCCCCGCGGACGGTGACGTAGTAGCTGCTAGCGGTGTTCGCAGTGGATTCGTTCATGCCCCCCGCCTGCCCCGCACGCTCCCTCCCAGACATGGTGGTCGGGGCACGACGGGGTCGCCGGAGGGACGCCCGGCGTTCAGGGCATGGGCATCCTTGCTTGGCGGCGTAGTTCTGCCTGGCCGAAGAGGAGCGCGTAGCCGCCGGGGAGCCGACGCAGGATGCGGGCGAGGAGGTCGGGTCCGGCGAGGCGGGCGACGACGGTGAGTACGGCGCCGACGTTCCAGCGGGCGGTTGCCGGGGTGCTGCCGGTGCGGGCGGCCAGGTCCTTGACGAAGCCCCAGCCGGTCAGCTGCTGCGAGTCGGGGATCTGCGCGGTCAAGGCCGACGCGGCCTCGACGGGCAGGCAGTGTGCGAGGTCGACGCGTTCGTCGCCGGTTACCTGCCGGCCGAGCGCGGCGAGGACTGTCCGGATGACCTCCTCGGCGCGTTCGCGGGTGGGGTAGACGCCTTCGTAGCGGACGCGTTCCAGCATCTGGTCGAACGTCATGACCGCCTGGTGCGGATTCGCTCGAAGCTGGTCGTGCATGGCTGCGGATGCCTTTCTCGTCAAGATCCGTGTCGTGGACGGGGGGCGTCGGTCAGGTGGGCCGGGGGTGGCCGAAGAGGAGGTCGTAGCCGGGCGGGAGCTGGAGCAGGACCTCGCGTGTCAGGTCGTCGCCGGTGGCGGCCGCGGCGGCGGACAGGACCGCGCCGATGTCCCACAGGGCCGTCTTCTCGGTGGCGCCGGTACTCGCCGTTTTCCTGGACGTGGTTCAGGAATGCCTCCGGGCGCATCGGCATCACGTCACCTCCGAGGAGGATTGAAGCGAAGGGCGTGGAGGGCGCGGAGGACGGGTGCCGGAGGGGTGGTGGCATCCGCCCTCCGCGGCTGGTGCCGGGCTGTTCAGCCGGAGATCTGCTGGTGTCCGTCGGCGCGGCCGATGCTGATCTTGCGGGGCTTGGCACGCTCGGCGATGGGGATCCGCAGGGTCAGGACACCCGCGTCGTAGTCGGCTTCGATGCGCTCGGTGTCGAGGGTGTCGGCCAGCATCACCTGGCGGGAGAACACGCCGAGGGGCCGCTCGGAAAGCTCCATCTGGACGGCGTCCGAGTTGTCCGCCGGCCGGCGCTCGGCCCTGACGGTCAGCATGTTCCGCTCGACGTCGATGTCGATCGCCTCCGTGCTCACTCCGGGGAGGTCGAAGGCGATCACGTACGCGTCGCCCTGGCGGTAGGCGTCCATCGGCATGACGGACGGCTTCGACCAGGTACCCGAGCTGCCGGACAGCTGCTGGACGATCCGGTCCATCTCGCGGAACGGGTCAGTGCGCATCAACATCGCGAAACACCTCCAGTTGGTTCAGGCAGAAACTGCCAATGCGCTTCAACGTGCTCCCGTTGTAACATGTCATCCAAACGATGACAAGCAAGGAGTCACTGGAAGGGTGACGGCCAAAATGTCACCGTGAGAGTGACATGGAAACGGAGAGTGCCATGGCAGAAGCCACCCCACCCCCGCGGATCGACTTCCTCGCTGCCGCGGCAGCCCTGGAAACCATCAGCCGAGCCGTACGTGACGCCCGGCAGCCAGCCGGCCGACCGGAGACGGCCACAACAGCGCCCGGTCCGGACGGGGGGCCGCACCCGGCTCTGGCCGCGCTGGTGACGCTGCGCGAGGTCCGGGAGGAGCTCGCCACCTGGGAGAGCCGGCTGGTCGAGACCGCTCGCGACGCCGGTGCGAGCTGGGCCGACCTGGCCGGGCCTCTGGGAGTGGCCAGTCGCCAGGCCGCCGAGCGCCGCTACCTGCGCCTACGCCCCGGCACGGCCGGAAGCACGGGTGACGAGCGCGTCGAGGCCACTCGTGCCACCCGCGCGGCCGACCGCACCGTGAGCGCGTGGGCCCGCGACAACGCGGCCGACCTGCGGCGCCTCGCCGGCCAGGTCACCTCCCTCACCGGCCTCCCGGCCGGCGCCGAACGCACGGTCGGGGACCTGAACGCGGCACTGGGCGAAAGCGACGTCGCACGCCTCGTAGGTCCCCTGGCCGACAGCCGCGAACACTTGCGGCCCGAGGACTCCGAGCTCGCCGACCGCATCGACGCCCTGACCCGGCACACCGACCAGCTCCGCCGTGACACCCACGACCGGCGCAACACCTGACGTCCACCCCTGATCAGCACCAGGGCCACGGGTATCGGGGACCAGGCCCGTCGATCCAAGGAGTGATCACCATGACCGAGCGCTCTCCCCTCGAGGCCGACGGCACCGGCACCGGCACCGGCACCGGCACCGGCATCACGGTGGAGATCCTGGACCGCGCGGTCACCCTCCACCCCGTCGGTGAAATCGACATCGACACCGCATCCGCACTGCGGATCGCGCTCAGCAGAGCCCTCACCCACGCCTCACCGGCCCGGCCCGTCGTGGTCGACTGCAGCCGCCTCACCTTCTGCGACTCGAGTGGACTCAACGCACTTCTCACCGCGCGACTCACAGCACAGAAGGTGAGCGCCGTCATCCACCTGGCAGATCCCAACGATCAGCTGACGCGCCTCCTGGAGATGACCGGCACCCTGTCCCTCTTCCCCATCGGCCCGCACCCGCCCACCAACGGCCTATCCCCCACGCACACCCGGACGGCCGGCCCCAGTAGCGGGTGGACGTGCCGCGCACCGGCCGGGCCCTGTCATACCCCGCCCCCACACCGGCCGCACCCGCCCGCTCCACCACCACTACCACCACCACCCGACCGTGACCGGTGACGAAGAGACCGGCCTTCGGGCCCCGCGGCATCGACCCGGACGCCGCGCGCTCGGTCAGCGACATCGCCGAACTCCTCGACGTCGTCTACGAGAACACCCGCCAATCAGCACCCGCGGCACCGGTCTCCACCACGCAGCTGCGCCTGATGTTCCTCCTCGACCGCCGACCCGGCATCCGCATGAGCGCCCTGGCCCAGCTCCTCGGCGCCGCCGCTCCCTCCGTAACCCGGCTCTGCGACCGGCTGGAGGCCACCGGATTCCTACGCCGCCACCCCGGCCCCGGCGACGGCCGCGAGCTCACCCCCCGGCTCACCCCCGCCGGGGAACGACACCTCGCCCAGATACGGGAAAAGCGCCAGCAGACACTCGCCCAAGCCCTCGACACCATGAGCGCCGATACCCGCCAAGCACTCGCCACCGGACTCGCAGCACTCCAGCTCGGCATCACCGCGACCACACGCTCCCCCCAGCAGGACGACCCCACCGCCTGAGCACCCGTCCCCGCGACCTGCCCCACCGTCCCGGCCACATAGCCCGCCCGGCCTTCCGCCGCCCCGTCTCGGCGAGGTCGACTACAAGGTGAGCGCCACCTCGACGCTGCCGACGACGGTGAAGAGCTGATCCGCCGAGGTGAGCTCCAAGAGCCGGGCCATCTGTGGGTTGAGGGGGCCTGCCAGAACCATGGGACGGCCGGTGCGCCACAGGCGGATCAACTCGTTGAGCATGGAGGAGTCAGCGAACGTGATCCCGCTGACGTCCAGCACGATCGTGCGCACCGGATCGGCGAGGGCACCCGCGACCGCCTGACGAAGAGGTTCGAGGGTGTCCTGGTCGAACTCGCCCGAGCAGGTGATCACGCGGACACCATCGATGTCCGGTCGGACCCTCACACACGGTTCCAAGGGGGGGCCTCCTCTTACCGGCTTGTCGGGGAGGCCGAGGAATACGGCCCATCACGCAGACAGGCTTGATCTTCGTCATCGAGACGACCGAACGACTCGTCTGCATACCGAGGGGCCCCGATGCCTGTGGCACCAGGGCCCCGAAGGAACTGACTACACCATCGTCCGGCCCTGATACCGCGCCGGCGATCCGCGCCCGCGACCCCCTCTGGGACCACTTGGTTCGTCTCTGCCAAGCCCTCGGTCTCTCTGGGCTACGAGAGAAACCATAGCCAGACGGCAGGTCAATGTCTACTCCGGCCAGCATAGATTTCCCTGCGCGCCTCAATGAGGAATCCGAGTGCCCGGCAAGGAGGAAATCGATGGCAGCAGGGTTGGCCGGTAGCAAGAGGGCCATCCACCCGACTCGAGCCATCAGGCTTTTCCTGCGTGCAGACCTCGGCCGAGAGCTCAGGCAGATGCACGGTCACCGGCTCGGGCCCGCCCCGCGGCGGCCCGGTTCACATGTGCCGAGGAGTGCCGGATGCGCCTCCACCCGGCCGTCGGCGCGGCCCTCCGCGACCGCTCTTGAGGGCTGTAGATCTCACGTCGGAAGCAGCGCACGGCCGGCTGTGGCGCCGCCCCACCCGTGCGGCAAGAGCCTGGCCGGCATGATCACAGGAGGCGTCCGGCCGGGTCCCCGTCGGGGTCGTCGGCCAGCCCTATGGTGACCTTCACCCGCTTGCCCACGGGCTCGCGCCGTACCTCGAAACTTCGGCACACCGCCATCGCGATCTCCAGGCCGTGCTGCCCGACCCGGCCCGGATCAGCCGAGCTCACCGCGGGCAGCCGCGCCGCGGTGTCCCACACGCTGATCTCCACGACGCCGGCACCCACCTCCAGCTCCAGCAGACACGGCCCGGGCGCGTACTTGTAGGCATTGGTCACCAACTCGCTGACCACCAGCTCCACCATGCCCATCGCACGGTCCGACACCGGAAGCCCGTGAACGGCCTGCACATCGGCCATGAAACCGCGGGCAGCACGCCTGGCCCCAGCGATCGGCTCACTGCCGTCCAAGGCCACAGCCGACGCGATCCGACGGCCGAACAGCAACTCACACTCGTCTTGGGGCACCACCACACCGGCCATACGCACCCCCATCTTGAGCGAGCCACCCGGTGGCTTCCACCCGAATACCCCGGAACAGCAGCCCTACACGCGAACACAGAACGAAGATCCGAGCGCCCGGATGACGCGGACCGCCGAGCGGGCCACCGTCCCGTACCCGACTCCCCGGTCACGACAGCGCGGAACAGCCGCACCCGTGGACCGCAGGCGGATGCTGATGAGGTGTGGCACCGCAGCCGGGGTATACGTCCTGCATGAATGAGACAAACAGCTGGAAACCCGGTGAAATAGTTCCCCAGAGTGGCATCTACGCCTGTGACTGCGGCAAGGAGCACCTCTGGAGCAAGAGCACCGACGTCCGCGGGCACCGGTTCCCCCCGCTGCCCTACGACTGCCACGGGCAGGCGTGGACGCTGCGCACCCAGGCCCATCCCGACGCGGATTGACGACTGTCGTGCGCCTGCGGACGAGCGACCCCCGCGCACCAGGGTGGCGCCGCGTGCGCCACGGCCGCGGTTTCCGCTACCTGGACACGGCCGGGAATCCCCTGTCCCCGACGGACCGGGAACGGGTCCGTGCCCTTGTGATCCCGCCGGCCTGGCAGGACGTGTGGATCTGCCCCTGGCCGAACGGCCACATCCAGGCCTTGGGCACGGACGACGCCGGGCGACGCCAATACCTGTACCACCCCGCGTTCCGGGAACAGCAGGAGGCCGCGAAACACGAGCACGTCCAGGACGTGGCCCGCTCGCTGCCACGCCTGCGGAAGCAGGTCGCGCGGGACCTCGGCGGCCGCGGCCTGACCCGCGTCCGTGTGCTCGCCTGCGTCACCCGCCTCCTCGACCTGGGATTCCTCCGCATCGGTGGGGAGCGCTACGCCCGCGACCACGGCAGCTTCGGACTCACCACGCTCCTTCGGGAACACGCCACCTGCGGGAAGGGCGAGATCAGGCTGCACTTCCCCGCGAAGTCGGGCAAGGAGGTCACCCGCGCGATGGTGGACGCGCCGGCCCGCGCAGTGGTCCGGGCACTCCTGCGGCGCAAGGACGCGAGCCCGAAGCTGTTCGCCTACTGGGAGCACGGGACCTGGCACGAGGTCCACGCCGAGGACCTCAACGCCTACCTGCGGGAGTGCTCGGGGCAGGACGTGACGGCGAAGGACTTCAGGACCTGGTACGCCACCGTGCTGGCGGCGGTCGCCCTGGCCGTCTCCGAAAGCACCGCCGACAAGTCCAGCGCCCGCCGGGGCAGGGTCGTGGCCCGCGCGGTGCGCGAAGTCAGCGACTACCTCGGCAACACACCCGCCGTGTGCCGGGCCTCGTACATCCATCCCCGCCTCTTCGAACTCTACGAGGACGGCCGGACCATCGCGGAGTCCCTCGGAAACCTGGGCAAGGACGGCACCTTCGGCCGACCCGCCACTCACGGTGCCGTCGAGCGCGCGGTTCTGCGACTGCTGCAGTCCGACGCGGCCTAGCCGGGCTCTCCTTGGGGCCGGCCGTCCGTCCGATCAGGATCCGAGCGCCCGGTGCAGTCCGAGCCGGTCGGTGCCCAGTTTCGTGAAGACCGCGGACAACAGCTCGGTCACCGCTTGGGCGTTGGTGTGCATCGCCGCGGCGATCGCCCTGTTGTCCATCCCCTCCGCGGCGTGGCGGGCAACCGTGAGCTCGGCGACGGTCAAGGTGTCCTGCTCGGAGGTGTGCAGTCGGCGAGGCCGCAGACCTGTCGAGGCCAGCTGGGTCCTGGCCCGGCTCACGAGGCCGTCGGCTCCGCAGTCCGCGGCCAACTCCATTCCCCGATAAGTCTGTTGTGCCGCCTGGTGCGGGTCGCCGATGGCGTGCAGGGCCGTGCCGTGGTCGATGAGCGCGTGCGCGAGTTCGTAGGCGGCCGGAGACTGTTCGAGGTGCTCCACCGCCTCCTGCAGCAGGCCCGCCGCCTGGGACGGGTCCGTGGCCGCGGCCGCGACGCGCAGGGCGTGTCCGATCACGCTGGACGTCCCGAACGCGCGGGCCCGTGCGACCGCTTCGGCCGCCGTGGCCCGTGCCTGTTCGGGCGCGTGCGTTGCCTGCGCGAGCGCCAGGTCCAGCTGCCAGGGGCTCCACGAGGGATTGCGCGTTCCGCGCAGATCCAGGCGCCGGCCGGCCGCGGTGAGGTGGTGCTCCGCCTCCTCGATCCTGCCCTGAGCCAGGAGCAGTTTGCCCCACACGGCCTGCGGATCGGGGTAGACCACGGCCTGGGGGAAGCCCTCCGCCAGCTTGTAGGCCTTGGCGATGCGCTGGGCCTCGGCGGTGTTCCCCCGGGCGAGCAGGGTCTCGATGAGGGTACCGATCGCGTACCACTGCGCCGGGATCCCGGTGCCGACGCGGTCGGCGATCTGCAGGCCGTTGCGTACGAAGTCCTCGGCCTCGGCGAGCTGCCCGCGCCGGTAGCGGACGTAGCCGAGCAGGGTGTAGACGAACGACAGGTGCGCGCCGCGCCAGCCCTTCCCCTCGAACTCGACGATCGCGGTGTTGAAGAGGTCCTCGGCCCGGCCGGGCTGGTCGCAGTACATGAGCGTGACCGCGAGGACGGCGGGCACCTCGAAGCCGAAGTCCTGGTCGGTCCAGCTCATGCCCCCGTCGAGCGCCTGTTCCGCGTACTCCAGGGCGGTGGAGGCGGACTCGCCGCGCATCGCCGCGTCCCAGGCCCGCAGACCGAGGATGTGCCGCTCGGGCAGACCCCGGCCGGTGAGCCGCTTGGCGAACTGGGCGAGGAGCCGGGAGCGGGCGGGCGAGTTCTCCTCGTCGAACCGGACGGCGTTCCATTTGAACTGCTCGGCCTGCATGCGCAGCCGCGTACGGGAGCTCGTGGCGCGCCGGGCCTCGTCCGCGAGGAGCCCTGCCGCCAGACCCAGCTGACCCGTGTGGCCGAGCGCCTGGGCGAGCCGGTACGTGATCGCCTCGCGCAGGGCCTGGTCGGTCTTGGGCTCCTCCAGCGCGGCCCTGAGCTGGTTGATCGTCGTCGCGGGGTCGTGCAGGAGGTTGGCGGATCCGAGTTCGAACAGGACCTCGGCGCGGTCCTCCACCTCCGGGGGCTCGCGCAGGGCACGTGCCAGGTAGCGGCGCGCGGCATCGGGAGCGCCCGCGGAGAAGCTCTCGCGCGCGGCCTGGCGCAGCTGCTGTACGACCCACGGATCGCCCTCGGGGTGCATCTCCAGCAGGTGGCGGGCGGCGGCCGCGGAACCCTGGCCGTCGTCGATCACGGCCTGGGCTGCCATCCCGTGCATGGCCACGCGCACACCGGGCGGAATCGAGCGGTACACGGCGGTGGCGATGAGCGGGTGGAAGAACTCCACGACTTCCTTGCGCCGTACGCTCGTGAGGACGGTCAGGATGCGTGCGGCCCGCAGCCGGTCGATGGCCTCGGCGGCCTGCGCCTCACCGAGGGCGGCCACCCCACCGACGATGCCGAGGGGGACCGCGGTGCCGAGCACGGCGGCGGCCCACGCGAGCCGGACGGTGGACGGGCCGAGCTGTTCGAGCCGGTCGATCAGTCCGCTGCCCTTGACCGCGGAAGCCAGGTCGCGCAGTTGGGGGATGTTGCCCTGGTACGGCTTCAACCCCCGGTCGCGGCCCTTCATGACCAGCTCGACCACCTCGAAGGGGTTTCCGCCGGTGATCGCCCAGCATTCGCGGCAGAACACGTTGTCCGCGTTCTCACCGAGGGCGTCGCGCACGATGCGCGCGACGGCGCTCGTGGTCAGGGGAGCCAGTTCGTGCGGGCGCGTCCCCTGGCGTCCCATGAGGGCGCGCAGCGCCCCGGCGTCGGCGGGGATCTCGTCGGGGCGGCAGGCCACCATCATCAGCATGGCCAGTTCCTCGGCGCGCGCCGCGAAGGAGGTGAGCCAGCTCAGGGACTCCGCGTCCGCCCAGTGCGCGTCGTCGACGATCAGCACGACGGGGGCGTTGCGCACCGCTAAATGCGTGACCACCCAGTCGAGTCCGTCGCGCACGCCCTGCGGGTCGGGACCCGTCGGACCCTTCGGGGCGGCGGTCAGCCCGAGCGCGGGGGCGATGATGCCGTACCAGTTGCCGAGCGCGTCGCGCCGTTCGTCCTCGCTCATGGCGGCGAGGGCCGGCTGGATGAGCTGGCGCATCACGTGGAACGGGACCTGCCGCTCCTGCTCGCCGCCGCGTGCGAAAAGCACGGTGCAGGAGCGGTCGGCGGCGTGGCGGCGGGCCTCGTTCAGCAGGGTGGTCTTGCCTATGCCGGCCGATCCGGCGAAGGTCAGGACGCTCCCGCTGCGGACGGCCGAGCCGTTGCCCGAACCATTGCCCGAGATGCCGCAGAGCACGTCCACCGCGCGTTGGATCGCGAGGACTTCCGCCTCCCGCTCCAGCAGGGGCTGAGTGTTCCAGCTTCTCGGTTCCGTGACCTGCGACATCCTTTGCCCCCTCCAGCACGTGCGGCAGAGTGTACGGGCCGGAGGAGGAGTTGATGCTGTTTCAGCACACTATTGCGGTATCTCATCACTCGTATGAGAAGAGTGCTGTACCTTCCGCGCCACAGGAATCATCGGCAGTTCGCTGGGCTGCGGGATCCCTGCGGGAAGTTCGCGCACGGTGCTGCCCGGGGCGGGCTCCAGGTGCCATCGCGAAGCGACGGTCGCCACCGCGGTCAGGATCTCCGCCACGGCGAAGGAATCGCCGATGCACTTGTGCTGGCCGGCCCCGAACGGGACGTAACTGTGGGTACGGGAGCGCTCCTTCGCCCCCTTCTGCCAGCGGTCCGGGTCGAAGACGCCGGGGTCGGGGAAGAGCCCGGGGTCCCGGTGCAACGCGTACGGACTGTAGGCCAGTTCCGCGCCGGCCGGGATCGAGATTCCGCCGAGGGTAAGGGGTACCAGGGCCCTGCGGGTGAAGAGCAGGGGGGAATGCAGGCGCAGGGCTTCCTGGAAGACGTCGTGCGTGTAGGTGAGCGCGGGTATGTCTTCGGGCCGCACGGGCCGGGACCCCACCACCGAGTCGACTTCGGCGTGGACGCGCGCCTCCACCTCGGGGTTCCGGCCGATCTCGTGGAAGATCCAGGACAGGGTGGTCGCAGAGGTCTCGGTGCCGGCGAGCATGATGGCGATGACCTCGTCCCGCACCTGCTCGGCATCCATCGTCGAGCCCGTCTCGGAGTCCACGCTCGCCAGCAGCAGGGAGAGAAGGTCGTGGCGGTCGCCCCGCGCGGCCGACTCCTCGGCGCGGTACTGCTGGATCACCTCGTCGATGGTCCGGCGCAGCCGGGCGGCCGCGCCGTCGAACCGCCGGTTGTACGGAATGGGCAGCCGGTCCAGCGACTTGGGCATGACCGCCCGCACGAGCATGCCCTCCAGGACGATGGGCAGCGAGCGGTGCACCTCCTCGACGGCGGGCCGGCTCAGGTCTCCCGAGAAGATCATCTCGGCGACCGAAGCCATCGCGTACCCGCGCGCCTCCGTGACCATGGAGATCTCACGGCCGGCCGTCCACGACGCGGACATCACCTCCGCCTGCCGGCACATCGCCTCGGCGTACTCGGCGATGTGGTTGCGGTGGAAGGCGGGTTGCATCATCCGGCGCTGCTTGCGATGGAAGTCGCCGTCGGTGGTCACGATCCCGTTGCCGAACACCGGGCGGAGCCTGTCGAAGATCCTTCCCCGGCCGAACTGCTGTGCCTGCTGGACCAGTACGGAGTGGACGTGCTCCGGGCTCGTCAGCACGTGGACGGGCCAGGTGCCAATGTCGAGCCGTACGATGTCGCCGTGTTCCCGGAGCGACTCCAGGAACGCGATCGGCCGGCGCCACAGTTGCAGCGCGTGGCCCAGGAGCGGTAACCGCCCTGGGGCGACCGGGGCATGGACCTCGGGACCGGAATGCGCTTCAGTTGCCATGAACTGACTTTCCGTCACGCCGCGGAGACAAGATCCGGGCGGGTGTACGCAGACTCCAGTCCGGCCGCGAACCGTTCGTCGCTGTACCGCGTGCACTCGTAACGCTGCCACAGATCGGCGCCGATCATCCAGTCCTCGTAACTGCGCACGCAGCGGGTGACCGCGTCGACCAGCGACGGTTCCGTCCCGGGGAGCGCGTTGACGGCCTGAATCAGACGTGCTTCCTCGGTCAGATACTGCTCGATGCGCTCCTGAATGCGTCCCTCGACCGCCTGGACGGCGTCGGCGAGGGAGCACCTCTCCCAGAAGGAGATGAGGGAGACGAGGTTGTTGGTGTCCCCACAGGCGTGCTCCTTCGGCAGGGAGAACACGTCGTTGCCCCAGGAGATGACGTCGAGCACGCTCGCGACGAGAGCCTGGAACTCGGGGAGGTCGTGGACGTTCTGCGGGAGGTCGATCCCGAGCCCGGCCTCCACCATGTCCATCATCGGAAGGATCTGGGAGCTGTGGCGGCGCATGAGGACGTACTCCTGGACCCCCGGTCCCGTCGCGGCGGCGCGGTTGCCCGCCTCCTGGTCCAAGGAGTGGAGCATGAGGGGGACATGGGCGCGGTACCGGGCCGCGGTCCCCTCGGACATGCCGGCCAGGATCCGGTCGCACAGGTCGACGAATCCCGTCACCAACGGATTTCGGCCCGCTGCCGACCTCTCCATCCGCCCCGTTCGCAGATAGCCGGTGATCGCATCGGTGACGGGCCGCCAGGCCGCGACCTCTCCCGCTCTGATGAGGTGGTCGTGCTGGTCGTCCAGGACGAACGACCAGGCCATCCACTCGGCGAGCAGGAGGACCCGCTCGTAGGGGACGTCACCGCTCACCCGGCCGGCCAGGTGGCCCACGCCGATGCCCGAGAACTGCTCGGCCGCGGCGGTCACGAGCTCGTGCTCCAGCACCCACGAGGTCGCCTCGGCGTTCGCCCGGGCGGCGCCGGGATGCTTGGCGTTTCCGAACGGAAGGTGGAAATCGGGGACGGAAAATGAACTGAGCTGGGTCATTGATCCCCCACGGAAGAATCTGATTCGTCAATACCCGCTCACTACACGACCACGCTGTACACCCGCGACCCAAACACCCCTCTACTACGACATCGCCACGGCCACGCCAGGTGGCGGGGCGGAATGAACCGGTCACGGAGTGGCCTGATCCAGCCTACCTGCGACCACATCAGGCCACCTGTGAACTCATTTACCCTCAAGACGCAGCACGCTGTCAACGTTGGGCGAGTGAACTCGGGTAATCCATCCCGGAATTGCCGAAATCGCAATTCTTTTTGAGTATGCAATTGGCATAGTCGATTGCGTTCGGGGCGCCTGGGGCCAGAGGCGCCGCAGAGAAGGCGACCGGGGCCGGCCGGGTGGCCGAAGAGCGCCGTTGGAGCGCGGGCCCCCGCCTACACTGCGCAGGGCAGCGGCCGTTGGGGGAAGGGCGGAAGCATGACCGAGCATCATCCGCCGGGCCCTGGAGGGCCTGAAGCGCAGGTGGATGCCGGCGGGCCGGGAGACGACCAGGATGCCGACGTCCTCGGATCCCATCTGGAGTTCCTGCGCACGCGGTTGGGAGGGGAGCGGTTCGAGGCACTCGTCCGAGCCGTCCAGACCACTTGCACGCTCCTGGCCGAGGAACAGCAGGTCCTCCTGGGAGGGCCGCAAGAGGGCTCGCTCACCCCCGACCTCCGGGGAGAGTACCTGTCCCTCATGGCAGTGATGATCACTGGACACCTCGACCACCACTTGGTCGAGTTCAGGACCTTCGACGGCGACAAGGGCTGGGCGGTCGTGGAGAACGCCCGCACCCCCCACCGACACCCCGGCGCACCCCCGGCCGCTCGCGACGCGGCACGACACGCGTGGATCGACGGCCGCCCCGACCGCATCGCCCGTGCGACCGACTCCCCAACTCCCTGACGGGACCGCCGGAAACCGGGCCGGACGGACCCGGTGTCCGAAGGGCGCCACACCACCGGTACAGTCCCCTTTCGATCTTGAAGATTCGGGGTGCGGGGGCGCTGCATGGCAGGTCGGAACGGGTACGGATGGCAGCCGGACGGCTCGTCACCAGCAGGGTGGGGCGACGCCGGAGCCTACGTGACGACCTCGACGAACCAGCCACCGAGGCGCCGGCGTCACGGTTGTGCGACGGCGCTGCTGGCGCCGTTCGTCGCCGCTGCCCGCTTCCAGCGGCCGGGACGGCAGGACCGCCTGACCGACCCGGCCATCTCCGGAGCGCAGGTGGCCCGTACCTGCATCGGCCTGGGGGCGACGGTCTGGCTGTTCTTCGCGTACACCTTGCGCCGGGAGGCGGGGGGCGTGATCAACGACAAGCTCGTCGAGATGCTGATCGCCGCCGCCGTGCTGATGGCCGTGGGGCCGCTCGTGGTCGGTGCCTTCGTGTGCTCGGCACGGCCGCCGCTGCGCAGCCGGTACCGCCGGCGGCTGCCCGGCCCGCTGACCGCGTTCGGTGTCCTCTTCGGTGCGGCGGCACTGCTGGTCTTCTCCTTCCGGGGCAGCCTGAACGGACCGTTCATCGCGGGAGGCGGTGTCGCAGGCTCCCTCCTGAGCCTGCTCACCGGAATGGCTTCACTGTTCCTGCTCCCGTTCGTCCTGGCGTCGTCCGTGCTGTCGGTGCACCATTCCTTCCGGACCGCCGATGTCCACGAAGTGCTGCCGCCCCTCCTGTCCCCGGTCGTCGTCACGGTGATGTCGGCCCTCCAGGCCCTCGACGGGCCGCCGGTCAACGCCCCGCAGAGCGTTTGGCTCCTCTTCCTGGCGGGCGCACCCCTGTCGGTGACCGCACTGTCCTTCTGGGAGCTGAGTCGGTTGCGCACCCGGTACGGGATCACCCTGCGCGGCGCCCTGGGCCGGTAAGGGCAGCCGTCCGCACCGGCTCCGCGGCGTCCGCGCGACGTCGGCCCCTGCGACAGGTGCGACGGGTACGACGGGTGCGAAACCTGCGTGCGATTCCAGGAGCCGGGATGGGTGAGGTCGTCGGAGATGCCTGTCGGGCATGTCCGGACCTGTGACCGGTACGTCGCACAGCATTCGGCCGCCGTTCAGGGAAGGACCCCCTCTCGGAGGGTGGCGGTTCGTTGCGGGCCGCGAGCCTCGTGCCTCTTCGCACCGCAACGACCCCAGGGATGTACCCCGTGACCGCATCGCGCGCCCCCCGCCGGCGCCACCGTCTCGCCCTCGTCCTCGCCGCCGTGCCGGCGCTCGCCGCGGGCACGCTCGTCGCCGCCCCGGCGCAGGCCGCGCCGGCCGACGACATCCGCATCAACGAGGTGGTGACCACCGGGGACGTCTCCGACTCGATCGAGCTGTACAACAAGGGCACTTCGGCGGTCGACCTGTCCGGCTGGATCCTGAAGGACGAGAGCAACAGCTCCACGTACAAGATCTCCTCGGGGACCACCCTGGCCCCCGGCGGGTTCCGGGCCTTCGACGTGCACGGCTCCTTCGGCCTGGGCTCAGGGGACAAGGCCCGCCTCTACCTGGCGGACGGCAGCACCCTGGTCGACAGCTTCACCTGGAGCGACCATTCCGACCCCTCGTGGTCCCGCTGCGCCGACGGCACCGGCGCGTTCAAGAAGGCCGCGCTGACCCTGGGCGCGGCCAACGCCTGCGGCTCCGGCGGCGGGGGGGGCGGCACGACGCCCGTCGCCTGGCCCGGCGGCAGTTCGGTGTCCACCGCCGACGGAACCAACGTCTTCGGCCAGGACCTCAGCGGCCTGTACCAGGAGGGCGGGGTGCTGTGGGCCGCCCAGAACTCCGGCAAGCTGTGGCGGCTGCTGCCCAACGGCTCCGGCTGGACCCCCGACACCGCCAACGGCTGGTCCTCCGGCAAGTCCCTGCGCTTCCCCGGCGGCGGCTCCGCCAGCCCCGACTCCGAGGGCGTCACCGTGACCGGCAGTGGCGCCGCGGGCGGCGTCTTCGTCGCCAGCGAACGGAGCAGCGGTTCGTCCGGCACCAGCCGGCTCTCCGTCCTGCGCTACGACGTGAGCGGCAGCTCCACCACGCTGACCGCCGCCAAGGAGTGGAACCTCACCGCCGACCTGCCGGCGACCGGCTCCAACGAGGGTCTGGAGGCGGTCACCTGGGTGCCCGACAGCTCCCTGACCGCCGTCGGCTTCAAGGACGCCTCGACCGGCGCCGCTTACGATCCGGCCCGCTACGCGGCCCACACCGGCGGGGTGTTCTTCGTCGGCGTCGAGGGCAGCGGCACGGTCTACGGCTACGTCCTGCTGGACTCCGGCGCCTTCACCAAGGTGGCCACCGTCTCCAGCGGCATGTCCGGCGTCATGGAACTCCAGTGGGAACCGCAGGCCGCCCGCCTGTGGGCGGTCTGCGACGACACCTGCACGGGCCAGCACCGCACCCTGAAGGTCGACGCCGGCGGAGCCTTCGCCACCGCCGCCGTCTACAACCGGCCCGGCGGGATGTCCGACCTCAACAACGAGGGCTTCGCGGTGGCCGGCGCCGACCAGTGCGTGGGCGGCACCAAGCCGGTCACCTGGTCCGACGACGGCAACACCGGCAGCCACGCCCTCCGCAGGGGCACCCTCACCTGCTGACCGGCCCGGGGTCTGGTCGCAGCCGTGCTCGGCGGCAAGGCACACCGCGAGGAGTTCGCGAGCCGGTTCTGGTGGGGCCGACTGCCTGAGGAGCGGGCCGCCGTGATCGCCGCGGGCTGCCGCCCCCGCGGCGATCGCGGCGGCCTTCAGAGGCCCGGGGGGACCCGGCACTCGAAGAGGTAGGTGCCCCGGGATCCGCCGGCCTCCAGGAGGGTGCCGTCGGGGGACCAGGCGCAGCCGGCGAGCCCTCCGTCGACACGCATCACGGCCGCCGGGCGGCCGGTTGCCGCGTCCCACACGTGCAGGCAGCCGTCGGCGCCCGCCGATGCCACCCAGCAGCCGTCGGGAGAGAAGGCCACGGCGCCCGCGGGGGCCGTGTGGCCGGTGAAGGAACCCGCCGCGCGGCCGTGTTCGCGATCCCAGACCCGTACGGGCAGGTCGTCCCCGGCGGAGGCCAGGAGCCGGCCGTCGGGTGACGCGGCGACGGCCCGGACGGCGCCGCGGTGCCCGCGCAGCCTGTGCACCACCCGGCCGGTCCCGACGTCCCACACGCGCACCGCTCGGTCGCGGCCCCCGTACGCGAGCCAGTGCCCGTCGGGGGTGGCCGCCAGTGCGTACAGGGCGCGCCGCGTGCCCGTCAGGTGGGCGCGGACCTCGTCCGTACCGCGGTCCCAGACGCGTAGGAGGCCGTCGCCGCCCACCCATGCCGCCCATCGGTCGTCGGGGGCCACCGCCACGGCGTCCACCGGCCGGGGATCGACGCGGACCGAGTCCCGCACATGCCGCAGTACGCGCGCGAGCCGGTCCACGAGCGGCATCGGCCCTTGGTGGTCGGTCGGCCGCGCCCGGAAGACGCGCAGGGCGGTGCCGGCGGCGGCATCCCAGGTCCGCGCCGACCCGTCCTTGCAGGCGGTGACGATCCAGGAGCCGTCCGGGGCGACCGCCAGGTCTCGCAGCGGCCCGGTGTGCCGTACGAGCACCCGCTCGGTGCCCGTGGCGACCTCGGTGGTCCGTACGGTGTGCTCCGCGCGGATCGCGGCGGTCCAGGTGCCGTCCGGGGAGAACACCGCGGAGTGGACCTCCCCGCCCGCGGTGTCGCCCGCGGTGCGGGCCGCCCGCACCTGGGCACGGAGTTCGGTGGTGTCCCACAGCAGCACGCGCCCGTTGCCCGCGCACGCCAGCCGGGTTCCGTCCGCCGAGACGACCAGGGCGTGGACCCCGCCGCCGGTTCCGGGCAGAGCGGCGCACAGCCGTCCGGTGAGCACGTCGTGGACGCGCACGATGCCCTCTACGCCGGCCGAAGCGATCCAGGTGCCGTCCGGCGCGACGGCGAGGACGGTGAGCCAACCGGCCGCCCCGGTGAGGGTGGCGCGCAGTCGTCCCGTTCCCGTGTCCCGGACCAGGACGGTGCCGCCGTCGCCGGCCGAGGCGAGCCACGAGCCGTCGGGGGCGCCGGCGAGCGCGTTGACCCGTCCGACTTGCCCTTCGAAGACCCGTGGCGTCGAACCGGCGCCCAGACCGCGGATCCGTACCTTGCCGTCCTCGCCCCCGTCGCCCAGCCCGCTGCCGTCCGGTGTGGTCCACAGCGTCCGCAGCCCGTCGTGGTCGAGGGTGATCGTGGCCCGGGCGTTCGGGGCGTCGACGTCGACGAGCGTCACCCGGTCGCCTCCGCCGGCGGCGACCCAGCGTCCGTCCTGGGACGCCGCCAGCGCCGTCACCCCCCGTGCTGTGGTCACGGTGCTCGTCCGCGACCAGGTGGCCGTGTCCCAGAAGGTCAACGCCGCGTGGGGAGCCCCCGAGACGATCCTGTCGCCGTTCGCCGCGACGGCGAGGCTGCTCGCGCCGCCACCGGGAGGTTTCATCCGGGCCAGCTCCCGGCCGTCCGCGAGGGCGCAGACCACGATCTCGCCGGAGGACGTGGCCGCGATCCAGCCTCCCGCCGGGTCGACGGCCAGCCCGCCTCCCCACTTGTCTCCGAGCGGCAGCGACCACAGCGGCGGTGTGGTGACGACCTCCCAGACGTACGAGCGGTCGCCGGCCGTGTCCCAAAGGACGACCGCACCACCACGGTCGGCGGAGGCCAGCCAGGATCCGTCGGGCGCCACGGCCAACGAGGTGACGGGGTGCCGGTGTCCGGTCAGGCCGGCGAGCAGTTTGCCGTCGGCCGCCCGCCACACCCGTACGCCGAGGTCGTCGCCGGCGGAGGCCAGCCAGTCGCCCGCGGGACCGATCGCCACGGCGTTGACCCCGCCCAAGTGGCCGGTGAGGGTGCGCAGCGCGCCCGGCGTGTCGAGGGACCAGAGGCGGACCGTCCAGTCCGAACTCGCCGTCGCGGCCCACGTACCGTCGGGGGCCACCGCGAGGTCGTTGATCACCTTGGTGTGGCCCTGGAGCTTGGCCGACTGCCGGCGCCGCCGTCGGTCCCAGACGTACACGTTCCCCTCGCGCCGCACGGGTTGGTGCCTCTTGCGTCGTGGCAAGCTCACGTTCGCCGCTTCCACCAGGACCGTTCCGCCGGCGACCGGAACGGCAGCCCGCGGGGCACGGGCGCCCTCCGGGCGCAACCTCACCTTGCGGGTGCCGGGGGTCCACAGCCGGACCCCGTCCAGCACGGCGATCACGACGACGTCGTCCTCGTCGAAGGCGAGCCCGTGAACGTCCAGGAGGAAGTTCGTACGGTCGAGCACGGTGTCGGAGACGAGGTCGTGGAGGACCACGGTGTGTCCGTCCGAGGCGGCCAGCAGGGTCCCGCCCTTGTTGACGGCCAGGGCCTGGACCTGTTGGCCCCATCCGCGCAGGCACCGGCGTTCGGCTCCGGTGGCGCTGTCCCAGACGCGTACGGTGCCGTCCGCCCCCGCGGTCGCCAGCCAGGATCCGTCGGGGGCCACCACCACGGCGCGGACGGCGCCGGTGTGCCCGGTGAGGACCCTGCGCAGGGCGGGGTCGGGGGTGTCCGGGAGCGCCCTGGCCGGGACGAGGCGCATCCGGTCCCGGTCCCCCGTGAAGGCCCGGCACGCGGCGGCCCAGTCGGGCAGCCGTCCGAGCCGGGCGAGCAGGACGTCCACGACCGCGCGGGCCGGCTCGGTGGGCCCGAGCAGGTGGGCGGAGCGCGCCAGTTCCGCCTGGAGGCTCTCCGCGGCGGTTCCGGTGCCCGCGGCGGCCAGGTCAGTGAGCACGGCGGCCGGACCGTGCCCGGCGAGCCTGGCCGTCACCCATCGCAGGTCGGTCACCAGCCGGCCGGCCTCGGCGGTGCGCCCGGCCTGGATCAAGTGCTCCACGAGATGGCCGGCGAGATAGCCGGCCGGGTCCAGGTGCCACCAGTGCGGGGTCCGGCCGCCACCGGGGCCGGGTAGGCCGGCGGCGACCGCGCCCAAGAAGGAGGCGTTCAGGGCCCGCAGGCGGGCCGGGCCGCATTGACCGCGCAGGTAGGCGCGGACGGCGGCATGCAGGGACACCGCTCCGCCGCCGGCCGGGGACAGGGAGACCAACGAGAGCCGGGCGAGCCGCCCGCACAGATCACGGGCCGCGGTCTCGTCCGCGCCCGACGTGGCGGCCCACAGTCGATGGACCAGGGCGACGGGCACGGGCACCGCCTCCGCGAAGAGGCCGAGTTCCACGAGGCGGTCGCGACCGCCCGCGGGGAGCAGGTCGGTGGCCGCCTCGATCGTCGTGGAGACGGCGCGCCGGCGCTGGACCGGGTCCGCCGTGTCAGCGGGCGCGGGCGGGGCGCCCACGGGGTCCACCGCTCCGGGGCCGTCGCTGCGCAGCCGCGCCAGCAGGTCGGTTGCGGCGTCCCGTACGTCGCGACCGGTGGCGACCTGGGC
Organism: Streptomyces sp. NBC_01298; assembly: GCF_035978755.1. Lineage (NCBI taxonomy): Bacteria > Bacillati > Actinomycetota > Actinomycetes > Kitasatosporales > Streptomycetaceae > Streptomyces > Streptomyces sp. NBC_01298. Next base: position 8,200,056 of record NZ_CP108414.1, on the reverse strand, counting down.
GTCCAGGACCCGGTTCATCAGGCGGAGCACCAGGGCCCAGCGGGCGGCGGCGTCCAACAGGTCCTGGGTCAACGCACCCGGGAGGTGAGGCAGTTGCCAGGTCAGCAGGGAGACCGCGTCCCTCGACGCCAGGCTTCCCACGGGCAGGTCGACGGCCCCGGGGAACGCGGTGGCGGGCATGCGGCTGGTCACCAGACAGGCAGCCTCCCTGCCCAGGGGCCCGAAGGGGGCCAACTGTTCCTCGGCCCAGACGTCGTCGACGACGAGCAGGGTGCGGCGGCGGCCGCCCAGGATCCGCGCCAGGTGCCGGCCGGCCAGGTCCGGGTCCTCGAAGCCCGGCCGGGCCCCGGTGATCAGCTCGGCGAGTTCGTTGACCTGCGCGGCGATCGCCGCGCGCCCTCGCAGGTCCGGGCCCATGACGATGGTGTACACGCCGCCGCGGAAGCGGCGTCGCACCCGCCGGTCCGCGCATACCAGCGCGGCCAGGGTCGTCTTCCCGCAGCCGCCGGCCCCGTGGAGCACCGCGACGGGACCGCGGGCCGGCCGCCGCCCACCGGGTCGGGCAGTCCGCCCGGACGCCGCGAGTGCGCGGACCGCGCGGTCCACGAGCGGACCCCGGCGCACCACCCGGCAGCGCGGCGGGTAAGGGCAGGACCCCGACGGGATCGACGTCGGCCCGCCGCTGCCTCAGGAAGTCCACGAGCAAGAGCACCATGGCGAGGAACGTCAACAGGACCGCGGCGCGGAACGGATGACGGTGAATCAGCTCCAGGGGTCCCCACCACCGGCCCTCCTGGGAGGAGACCACGTTGACGGCGAGCCCTCCGAGGTTCGTCGTCACGGCGATGAGCAGAGCCCTCAGGAGGAGGCTCCCGAACCCCGGATACCGCTGTCGCATGAGCCCTCCGCCCCGTCCCCGGCCGATGCACGTCGCCCACTCTGCTACGTGGCATCCGCCGCCGCCACCGGTTCCGCCCAGGGGGAGGAAACGGGGCGGGGCGGGGCTACTCCCGACCACCCATCGGGGTCAGCACCAAGTCGGCACGGGAGTCTGCAACTTGCTCGAAATCGGGTGCAAATCTGCGATTCCAGAGCCCTTAACTCGCCACTTGACCTCTTAGGCATAGCCTGACCAGCACACCGACAAAATGACGAGACTTTGCAACACCCCTGACCGGCATCGCGGCCGCGTCCGGTCCGAACAGACGAACTCGGCGCAACCCCTGTTGTCGTCCGCAATCCGCTGCCACACTTCACAGGGCGGAGCGTGGCAACACCCATACCACAGGGAGGATCATTGACCATCGCCGACGGCTCGGAAGGCTCGAAACCCCATGACATCGCAGGCCTGGATTCATGGGCCTCCCATCGACTCCACGAAAGCGAGTACGACGCGCTGCGCCACCTCGCCGAGAAAGCCGGGACGGATCCTTATCGAAACCTACCGGCGTTCACACAAGACGCACTGGAGGGGTGGAATGCACTGACACCCCGGACACGGGCTCGGGTGGGCAGCCTGGCCGATGGGTCCAGCACACGGCCGGAGTTATACATCACCAACCTGCCCCGCAACGAGACACTGGAGCCCACTCCGTCCACCTATCATGCAGGAAGGACGACCGCCGGAACCCTCAGCGAATACTTGATGATGGTGTTGTCGGTCGGACTCGGCTACCCGATATCCTATGCGGATCAACGCGATGGGAACATCTTCCACGACGTGTTCCCCACGCGCCGGAACACCAAGGCACTGTCCAGCCAGAGCTCGACGGTGACACTCGGGTTCCACACGGAGATGTTCTTTCATCCGGTGGCCCCGGATTTTCTCATCCTCCACTGCCTGCGAGCGGATCCGGATCGACGCGCTGTGACCAGTATCGCGTCGCTCGCCGATATTGAAGCCGGCCTCGATGCGGCTGCCCGAGAAGTACTGCGACAGCCCGACTTCGCCGTGGAACTGGCCGGCCTGCACGGTTCCTACACGTACGAAGGCCGCAAGATAGGCCGAGAAGACCCCAGGCCCGAGATCTCCGTTGTCAACACGATGGAGCAGTTCGAGCGGTTCCGTTTCGAGCCGGCGTTGATGACGCCACTCACCGTCGAGGCCTCTCGGGTTCTGCACAGCACGGAGGCATCGGCCGATGACGTCGCCGCCCACGGGAGACTGGAATCCGACACTCTCCTGCTCATCGACAACAGGCGTGCCGCGCACTCACGATCGTCGTTCACGGCGAGATTCGACGGTACCGACCGCTGGCTGCGGCGCATGATGCTGAGGCAGGGACCGAAGCCGCGCTCGGGCTTCATCGACCAGCCGGACCTCGAATTGGCCCACGCTTGGGGCGTACTAGGCACCAAGGTCAATCCAGTTGTTCCCTGCGAGGAAGTCCCGGCCCGAGGCAAGGAGTTCGAATGAGTTCGATCAGATCCCATGCCCTTGCAGCGGAGCACTGCGATGCGGGCGTGCTGCTCGACCATGTTCGACGGTCGCTCGCCGTCCGCCACTTCGCCCTGGTATCCGGCTTCACCGTCGAAGTCGGTTCATTCATCGAATTCATCTCAGAGCTCGGGAAACCTCTGACCTACTATGGGGGAACCGAGGGATCGCACCCTGAACATGCAGCCATTCATCGCGTTCGCTACGATCCGGAAGCGTCGAGCCGCGGCGAACTGCACGCCGTCGACGGCCCGCTGGATCTTCACTCGGCCCAGTCCCTCCGTGATCCGCGGCCCCGGTATTTCTGCATGCTCATGGTCGATTCCGGTTGGCAGGACCAGCCTTTCGGAAACAACGGCGAATCGGTCCTGGTCTCTTGGTCCGATGCCCTCGATCTCCTCCAGGCACGGGATCCTGAAGCATACGAGCGTACGCGTGCCACGCTGCTCTCAGACGTGCCGTTCCCGGACGGCACGGCGCGGCCGGTCGCGTATGGCCTGGAGCAGACGCGAACGGAGAACGACCTCGGCGTGCGCCTTAAGTACGATCTGCTCGAAAACTTGCGCGCCATCGATGCCGGATCACCTGAGGCCGAATCGGTTGCGTCGCTGTGTGACGCGGCGCGTGATGCGTCCCGGTGCTTTCAGCTGCAGTCTCGCGATCTCGTAGTCATCGATAACGACAGGTTCGGCCACGGCCGCATGCCGGTCTCCGGCCGGCGGACCACCACGCGAGGCGAGGTGTTCCACAACCCACGCGAATTGTGGAGCGTCACCCTTGCGTAACTGAGCGCCTCAGAGGCGATGTTGGTCCGGCCCTTCTGGCGGAAGACGCCGATCACAAGATTGCGCAGGAAAGCCATCGTGCGGGGCAGGATGCCGGTTGGGGAAGATCCCTACCAGGAAGCCGGTGTCCAGTCCATCGGTCGGGTCCCAACCAGTCAGGGAACCGGCGGCACTGACGCGGTCGAGCATCACGGCGCCCACGGGCAGCGCTCACGCCTGATGCCAACACCTCAACTGTGCGGCGACGGTGCGGCTCTGCGCAGGGCCGATGAGCGAGTTCATGCTCCGGAAGCAGCAAACCGACGGAACCTCAGGTCGCACGTCGCTATAACTGAGCCATGATCTATCACGTGGTCACGCTCGATGACTGGCTTGCCGCCCCCGATCGCGCGTACTCGCCCGCATCCCTCCCAAGCGACGGCTTCGTTCACTGCTCCCCCGACGAGGACACCACCCTCGCCGTCGCCACCGCCTTCTATCGGGCGACCCCAGGACCACTCATGGCCTTGCTCATTGACGAGCAGAAGCTCGACGTGCTGGTGAGGTGGGAAGCCGCAGATCCCGCACCGCCTCCGGGAGTGGCACCCGACACGCTGTTTCCCCACGTGTTCGGACGCATCAACCGTGAAGCGGTCGATGGAGTGATGGAGATCGCGCGAAACGAAGAGGGCGACGCGACGGGGCTGGCGGTCTGGTGAACCCCGGTGCCGATCCGGCCCACGCGTCGACCCGACGCCGACGGGAGCAACGCCGGGCCCCGTCTGGGTATCGTCACCGGCTGGCACCATGGGCGACCGAATCCCGGGGCACGGCCGCCAGGACGAACGCATGCCCTGCCGGATCGCTGAACCGCCGCAGCGTCGTGCGGTCGTCCAGCCGGCTGCCGTTCTCCTCCGCGGACAACGGGCGTGCGCCGAGTGACACCGCCTCCCGCTCCGCTTCGTCGAGGTCCTCGGCCGCCACCAGGATGCGCAGATGGGCCGGCTCGGAGTCCTCCGGAGCCGGCCAGCTCGGCGGCAGGTGGTTCGGATCTCGCCGGACCCCGAGAACCACGCCTGAGCCACCGGTGACAAGGATCAGTTCCCCGTCCCCTGCCGCCGGACCAGCGGCCGCTCCGAGCAGTTCGGCGTAGAACCGGGCGAGGGGTTCGGGCTCGGCGCAATCCAGGACGAGAACGCTGGTCTTGAGTACCGTCATGACCTGCGTGTGCCCTGAGTACTCACCCGTACGCGCCGCGCACCGCCCATGTCCGCAGGCGAGTTGCCGCCGAGCCTCGCGTTCAGCCCCGTACGGTCGCACGCACGTTCTCGACGCTGCCGCAGTCGGTGGCGAGCTGCCGCTCCCGCTCCTTGAGGAACGCCGCCCCGAGCTCGGCGCGCCGCTCGTCCGGGACGTTCTCCTGGCGTCGTTGAGGCTCCCTGGCGTCGTTGAGTTCGTTTGCGCGCCACCCGGCGGGGCAGCCGCGCCGACAGACACGATGAGCCCCCGGACGAAGGCAGAAGATGTCAACCAATGCGCTGATAGCCGTCATCGTCGTGGCGGTGATCGTCATGCTCGCGCTCACGACACTGGTGTGGGCGCTGGGCCGACGACGCCACCTGCGTGAGCGGTTCGGGCCGGAGTACGAACGCACCGTAGAGGAACAGGGCGACAAGCGGGCCGCCGAGCGAGAGCTGCGCGACCGTGAGCAGCGGCACGGCCGGCTCGCCATCAAGGAGCTCTCCCCCGACCGCCGTCAGCAGTACGCGGACGAGTGGACCGAAATGCAGCAGCGGTTCGTGGACCGGCCCGAGGAATCCGTGGCCGGGGCCGACGAGCTGGTCACCCGGGTGATGGGTGAGCGCGGCTATCCCACCGAGCGGTACGAGGACCAAGTGCGCGATCTCTCCGTGGAGCACGGCCGCACGCTGGAGGAGTACCGGGCCGCGCACGCGGCGAGGGTGCGCAGCGATGCGGGACAAGCGACGACAGAGGAGCTGCGCGGGGCGATGGTCCATTACCGCTCCGTGTTCGAGGAGCTGCTCGCCGACCAGAGGAGCCGATGACATGCGCAAGCACGACGACACGGCGGGGCGCGCGACCGACCCGGTCCTGACCGCGGAGGATCTCGCACGCCCCGCGCCGGCCGGGTACGAGGACGCGCTTCCCTCCCCGGACGAGGCCGTGGACGAACAGCGCCGGCGCGATGCGGGCCGGGTCCGTGATGCCGGCAAGGTTCCGGGCTCCCGGCCCGGAGGGGAATTCGAAAGGACGCACGGAGCCGGGCAGGAGCCGGGTCCCGTTCAACGGGACGTGCTGCGGGACGCCCCGGACCCCGATCCGACGGAGTCGGTGCACGCAGCCGGGACCGAGGAGGAACCGCTGCTGGGAACCGTCGAAGCCGACGGCTATCGCGCGCGTTGGGGCGAGATCCAGGGCCTGTTCGTGGACGATCCGCAGGAAGCGGTCCGATCGGCGGACACCCTGGTGGCAGAGGTCATGCAGGCGTTCGCCGAAACCCTTTCCGCTCACCGGAGCGGGCTTGAGAAGCAATGGGACAGCGGCGAGCAGGTGGCCACCGAGGACCTCCGGCAGGCTCTGCAGGCCTACCGCGCGCTGGTCAACCGGCTGCTCGACACCTGAGCACCCGCACCGTGCCATCGGGCCGGGGCCGGGCGGGAGCGCCCGGCCCCGGTCACGTCCGCGGGCGGGCGGAGCGGCGCGAGGCCTCCTGGCCTTGGTCAAGATCGAGGAGGGCCTTCTCCACGAGCTCGGTGGGCGCCGGGTGGATCCAGTACGGAGACTTGGCCAGGGTGGGCGCGTCGATGCCGAGGGTCATCGCCAGGACGAGGGGTTGGATGAGGGTGGCGGCCTGGGGACCCATGAGGTGGGCGCCCAACAGGCGGCCGGTGCCGCGTTCGGCGAGCACCTTGCAGAAGCCGGTGGTGTCCTCCATCGCCCAGCCGTAGGCGATGTCCGCGTACCTGGCCTCCCCCACCAGGGGATCGATGCCCCGGTCGCGGCAGTCCTGCTCGGTGGCGCCGATCGAGGCGATCTGGGGGCTGGTGAAGACGGCCGCCGGCACCAGCTCGTGATCGGCCGTGCTCAGGGCGTCCGGGTGGCGGAGATTGTGGGAGACGACCTGCGCCTCGCGATTGGCCACGTGCTTGAGGGGTGCCGGTGTGCAGATGTCACCGAGCGCGAAGACCCCTTCGGCCGCGGTGCGTTGGTACGCGTCGACGACGATGCGTCCGTCGTCGTGGGTGGCGACGCCCGCGGCGTCGAGGTTCAGCCGGTCGCTGTTGGGCACGCGGCCCGCGGCGACCAGCAGCATCTCCGCCTCGATCACCGAGGCGTCGTCCAGGGTGAGCCTCAGGGCGCCCGGGTGGCCGCCTACCGCGGTCACTTCCCGGCCGAGTCTGAGGTCGTAGCGGGAACGCATGAGTTCGGTGAACCGTTCGGCGACCGTCTCGTCCTGCGGGCCGAGCAGGCGGTCCTCCTTCTCCACGATGACCACGGAGCTGCCGGCCGCCGCGAACACCTCCGCGAGCTCGGCCGCGATGTAGCCGCCGCCGATGACGGCCAGGCGGCGGGGCGGGGCTTCGATCCGCATGACGGTGTCGGACGTCTCGTACGGCAGGGAGGAATGGAGCACCGCAGGGGGTACCAGCGGGCGGCCTCCGGCGGCGATGACGATCTGCCGGGCGCCGATGTCGACGGCTCCGTCCGCGAGGTCGACCCGCAACGTCCGGGGGCCGGTGAAGCGCGCCGTTCCCTCGTACACGGTGACGAAGTCCGACTCCCGGCGCCCCCGGCGGCCCTCCTCGCGCTCGTCGTCAAGGCGTGCGAACACCCGGTCGCGCATCGCCCGCCAACGCACGCCGAGCAGCTCCGCGTCCACGTCGTACGTACCGGCTTCGCCTACGGTTCGGGCCACGTGAGCGGCGTAGGCGAACATCTTGCTCGGGATGCAGCCCGCGTTCAGGCAGGTGCCGCCGAACCACTTCTCCTCGACGATCGCCACGTCGAGACCGGCGAACGAATCGTCGATGACGGAGTTCCCGGATCCCGCACCGATGACGACAAGATCGTGCTGACGCATCGGGCCAGGCTACGGTCCCTCCGGCGCGGGGTGAGCATCTGCCGGCCCGTTTCCGCCCGGCATTTCACGTCGATCGGCACGCCGCGCCGGGTGTGAGATGCGGAACGGCTCCGCCCTCGGGAGAGGGGGAGCCGTTTCCGCACGAAGGCGAGGCACGGGCCGCCCTGACGACGGCGAAGATCGCGCCCTGCGGAGCGGCGACCTTCGTGGCGAGGACGCGCCGGGGACCTCGTTTCGGTGCCGGCCAGGACTGCCGGAGCGTGGTTCAGGGAGCGGCGGGGAGCGAGATGAAGGCCGCGATCGTCTTGCCGTCGTCACGGGGCCGGATCTCCGTACGATCGGCGATCCGGTTGACCAGCAGCCAGCCAAACCCTCCCGGTACATCGAGGGGTGTCCCGGGCGTGCGCGGGAACGACGAGGATCTGTCCGACACTTCGACAGCCACACAACCCGCGAGAGGCACGACGCGGAAGTCGCTGACGCCGTCGGCGTGGCGGTCCGCGTTGGAGACCAGCTCGGAGACGACCAGCAGCACGTCGTTCACCAGGGGCTCCCCCATGCCGCTCGCCGCCATGACACCGCGGGCGATGGACCGGGCCTCCTCACATCTCAGACCGGCCGTGCGACGTGGCGCTTCCGGCATCGCCTCTTCCTTCATGCCTCACTTCTTCCCTCCATGTCCACTGAACCCGCCAAGACGCCCGCCCGGCTCCCCCGACCGGCCATCAGATCCGACGACTCCGACTCGCTCCAGCACCGATCGCGCAAGGTACCGGTCGCGTGCGGGTGCCCGCCGCCCGGGGGCACCCTGGATCGTCGGAGGCCGACCGCTACGGGCCCTCGCACCCGCCGTTCTCCCCACGGCGGACGTCCGACCTTGAAGGGCGCGCATACCGGTCCGCGAGGCGGGCATCCGAAGATACCCAGCCGAGGTGATCGTAAGGACAAGGAGTGTCCGTGCTGCCCGTCGACGTGACCGCGAGCGGTGTCCTGATCATCCGGCCGCGGCCGCCCCGGCGATCGACGGACGTCTTGTCACCCACCGGTCCGCACGGGCCGATCCCTTCATGAGCACCACCCCGGCCCCGGAAACACGGAGCGACCGGGGCGCACCTTCTACGCCCCTCATCGGCCGGAGGCGCTCGGCGTCGTGTCACGCCGCGTGCGGTTCAGCCGCACCGCGAGCACCAGAACAGTCCGCGCGTCCGCTTCCGGGCACCGGTCGCGGCTCTCAGCGAGCCAGGAACTCGTCGAGAAGCTTGTCGAGATCGAGGAACTCCTTACCCGCAGCGACAACCGCGTAAGTCTCGTCGAGGAACCCCGTCAGCACGGGTGCGTCCACAAAGACAACGGCATTGTCCCGCCCATCGCCGCCCGGGCCGACCAGGTCGACGCGGAGTTCGTCGCGGCCGGCACACTGGGCGGGGCGGAACGCGACGTCGCCCTCCCCCACCGGCCGGTGGAGCCCCTCGGCCAGCATCTGCCGGTCGAAGTGCCACCGTGCCAGGACGTTGTCACCGTCCAGGAACTCCGCCTGCACCACGTACGGGTCGCCACCGTCATAGGAGAAACGGGCAAGAAAATACACGTTGCCCGTCGTCGTCTCGAGGCGCACAACGATCAGAGCAGACACACAGGACATTGAGGGGCCTCCAGGATGGGCGGTGCACGCGCGTTTGCCCTGCTCCGCCGCCACCACACTGCACCGATCGGGGAAACCGCGAAACCGAGAGGCCGGGCCGAGGTCCGCCACGGTTCTTGAGCGGCCGACGGAAGCAAACAGTGACAAGGTCCTGGGGAGCCCCTCGATCGCTGATCGTGGGTCAGGCCCGGCTCCTCCAGGTCAAGCGGCCGGCCGTCAGAGTTCGGCGCGCGTGGCGGACTGGGCGGCCCGTACGGCGACGTTGGCCGCGCCCTCCACGAGCGGCGACGTCTGGGCTTCGCCGCTGGTCAGGGTCCAGCCACAGAGGGCTGCCCAGGCCAGCGCGACCGCGGCGGCCTTGGCGCGCTCGGTCCGGTGGGGCAGGAACGTGCCGAAGAGCAGTGCGTCACCCGCGTCGATGGCGACCCGGCACAGTACGGCCGTGCGCAGCGCGCTGCCTGCAGGGACCGCGACCATGGCGGCGCCGATGACGGCGTCGCGGACGCCGAGGGCGCGGATCAGCAGTGCGGAGGAGCCGTGTTCTGCCAGGCCGCAGGGGCGGGCCAGCACCTTGGGTCGGCAGGCGACCGCCACGCCGTACCCGAGGGTGGCCACGCCCATCACCCGTGCCGCTGTGGTGCGCATCGGCGATCACTCCATTTCGTCGGTTCTGGGACATCGGGCTCGGGTGGTGCGGACTTCCGGTGGCTACCCCGCGCCGGCGCCCGAGACGCTTCGCACGCCCCGGGGAAGGAGCGCGTAGGGAACGTTCAGGTGCGCGGTGCGTGGCCGGGGCCGTCGTCGTCGGGGGTCCGCCAGGAGTCCTGGCGCGCCCGCGCCTCGGGGTTCTGCTGAGCCGGGCGGGCGGGGGCTCGGCGTCGTGCGCTGCGCCGGCTGCCGTACCAGAAGGCGCCGAGCAGGAGGACAGCCACCACCACTCCGATGATGATCAGGAGCAGGGAGCTGATGGCCTCGGCTGCGAGGAATTCGGTGGCAATCATGCATAGCCCCTACCCGCGATCCGCACATGTACGGGGCGGCTGCTCCATCTGGCTGCGCAGGCCGTCGCCGTCGAGGATGCATGAGCGGCGCAGAAGGTCGCGTGCATGGCGCAGGTTGAGCGTGCTGTGCCAGACCTTCTGGGATCTGAGAGGGGCCAGCCCTGCGTTCTCACCGCTTCCGCAGGCCGCGGCCGTACATACAGGCCCCGAGTGCGGGCATGAGCGCCGTACCCAAGCTGTGGAGCCGTGGAAACGAGGAGTGCCGGTGCTGCCTTTCAAGGTGACCGAGAGCGGTGTGCTGATCATCCGACTGCGAGCCGACCTGGATCTCTCCAGCCGCGCCGCCGCCGCCTCGGCGATCGACGGCTGCCGTGCCGCCCACCGGTCCGTGCCCCTGGTACTGGAACTGTCCGACGCGGCGCTGAGCGGCGCCGCGATGAGCGCGGTCGTCCGTACCCACCAACTGTGCCGCTCCACGGGTACGCCGATGGCCGTCGTCGCGGCGCGAGCCGAAACGCGCCGGGCCCTGGCCGCGGGCACAGGCGGCCCGGCCGTCCACTCGGTCCTTGCGCCAGCCGTCGCCGCGCTCTCCGCCACCTTGACCGGGGTCGCCGCGGCGGCGTGACGGGCACCAGGCTCCGGGCTCCGATACGGTGCTTGGCCCGACCCGGGGCCGTGATGCCCGCCGGAAGCCGCCCACCGTTACATCAGGACGCCACCACATGGAGACATGAGGATCACCGGCGGCGAGCAGCAGCGCGAGCGCGACGGCGACCGCTTTGCGGGCCGAGTGGATCCTGCGGCCGGCAGCGACCGCCAGGTCCACCTGGTCGGGCGGTTCGGGGCTCCGCGCCGCGGGCACGGGCGGGTACGGGGGGCCGGGGGCTTCCCAGCCCGGCGCAGGGGCCGCCCCGGTCCCCGCGGACTGCCTGGCACGGTTCGTCGGCCGGGCGCAAAGGCACGCAGAGGACGTCGGAGACCACGTCGGCTTCCTGGTCGAGCCCGTGGACCCGAGCCCGCCCGAGCGACGCGTCAAGCCCTCCCTGCTGCGGTTCCTCCGACGGTCCGTCCCTGCGTAGTCCACGTAAGCTGGCCGGCCGCCATGTTGCGTCACGACCACGCCGAGGCCTCGGTACGGAGCCGGCGCCTCTCGCGTCCCGCCGCTCGCGGTCGGGGCCCTGCTCCCCCCTGGTGTGGAAGAACAGGGGCGAGCCCAGGTCACGGCCAGCGGCATCCTCCGGCCACAACCAGTGGTGCTCTGCACGACCGGGCAGACGCAGCACCTTTCCCCCTCGGAACCTCCATCCGAATGCGCACCGCGTTCGGATGCGCGATCCCATCCCGTCTGGCCGGTACGACGGAGATCAAACAGCGAACCGGAGGTGCCGTGTGGCACCCCTGCATACCCGGTGCACTGCCTGCACCGTTCAGCACTCACGTGCGTTCCAGGGGCGGTACGGACAGGCTGCGACCCGCCCGCCGGTTGTAGGCGAACCCAAGGGCTCTCCGGTGACGGGCGCCGGCGCAGGAAGGCGGTCGCAAGACGAGACTGTCCAGCTCGTCAGCCGGTGGGAACCCGCACGGCCGCATCACGGCCATCCGGTTCCCAGGGCGGGGCCACGGCGGAGTCGGTCCAAGCGGCCAGGGCCTCGCCGTCGATGCAGACGATGCCGCACGCGGCGGCGTACTCGAGGGCCGGCGCGGTGTAGGAACTCGTGGTGACGAGGATGGCCACGTCGGCGTCGTGCACGGCGAAGCAGGTTCCGCCAAAGCGCTGCAGGTCCTGCGAGCCGACGCGGTTGGTCTCGGAATAGTGCTTGCACTGAACGACGACACGCAGTCCGTCCGGGGTCGTGGCGATCACGTCGGCGCCCAAGTCTCCGGCGCCGCCGACCACTTCCACGGGCGTGCAGCCGTCGCGCACGCACAGCGCGGCTATCGCGTGCTCGAAGCCGTCGGCGTCGACCGCGGCGTGGTCCAGCGCACCGGCATCGACGTCCGGCACCCCTCCTGCGGCGGGGACGTCCAGTACCGCCGTCGCCTCGATCGAGTACGGATCCCCGTGCAGGGCCGGGACGGGCGGCGCTGGGGCGGTGGGGCGCCGGCGGACGGGCGACACGATGCGCTGGGCCAGCATCACCCCGATCGTGAGGACCACCGCGCCGGCGACGGATACGCCCCAAGCCCCCTCGGCGGTCTTGAGGAAGACGGCCAGGCCGCCGACACAGATCCCCACGAGCCCTACGGCCAGCACCACATCACGCCCGATCGGACCGGAACCGCCCCCGGCCTTCCTTGCGCCTTCCCCCGGCAACGCCATGTGGGATCCTCCCTCGATCAGTTCGAACGCGCCGCGGTCCCGGACCCCTCGGGGTCCGGGACCGCGGCGATAGACGCCGAGCGTCCGGGTCAGTGCTTGAAGACGTCCTTGATCTTTTCCTTGGCCTGGCGGGCGTCGCCCTTCGCCTGCTCGGCACGGCCCTCGGCCGTCAGGCGCTCGTTGCCCACCAGGCGGCCGGCCGTCTCCTTGAGCTTGCCCTTGGCCTGCTCGGTCTTGGCCTGGCTCTTTTCGTCGTTCGACACAGCTGGTCACTCCCTGAGGGGCGGGGAACTCCTTGCCCTTCCTCGTCTGACCCGGATCGCGGCCCGCAAACAGCCGGGCGGACCGCGGACCCCCTGGTCGGCGCCCGCATGGCCGGGGCGGGACAGGGCAGGCGTGGGGTGATGTGAACAGCGGATCGATAGGCGGCGGCATGCGAAGCGTAGGCGTGGAAGAAGAGCTGTTGCTGGTGGACGCCCGCAGCGGTGAGCCGCTGGCCCTGTCGGGGGCACTGCTGGAGGCCGCGGACCGGTTCGTCGAACGGCAGCCGGATGGTGGCGGGGAATCACAGGGGCACACTTTTGAGAAGGAACTCCAGGAGGAACAGCTGGAGTTCGCCACCAAACCGGTGACCGAGATGGGCGAGCTCCTGAAGGAGATCACCCGCTGGCGGGGGGAAGCCGCCCGGCACGCCGCGTCCGCCGGGGCGCTCGTCGCGGCCCTCGGTACCTCCCCGCTGCCGGTCCAGCCCTCATTGAGTGCCGGCAAGCGGTACGAGTGGGTCGGCGAGCAGTTCGGCCTGACCGCGCAGGAGCAGCTGACCTGCGGCTGCCACATCCACGTCTCGGTCGATTCCGACGAGGAGGGCGTCGCCGTCCTGGACCGGATCCGCCCCTGGCTGCCCGTACTCACCGCGATGAGTGCGAACTCTCCGTTCTGGCAGGGTGAGGACAGCGGGTACGCCAGCTACCGCAGCCGCGTCTGGAACCGGCTGCCGTCGGCCGGGCCCACGGACCTCTTCGGGTCCGCCGACCGCTACCACGAGCAGGTGCGCGCCATGCTCGACACCGGCGTGTTGCGGGACAAGGGGATGATGTACTTCGACGCCCGGCTGTCCGCCGCCTACCCGACGGTGGAGGTCAGGGTCGCGGACGTCTGCTTGGACGCGTCGACACCGGTCCTCCTGGCGGCCCTGGTACGCGGACTGGTCGAGACGGCCTCCCGCGCCTGGCAGGACGGACAGCCCCCGGCCCGGATCAACACGGGCCTGCTACGGCTCGCAGCCTGGCGCGCCGGTCGCTCCGGGCTGGACGGCCCGCTCATCGACCCCCGGACGATGCGCGAGACTTCACCCGCGGTGGCCGTCGAAGCACTGCACGCCCACGTACGCGAAGCCCTGGCCGACCACGGCGACGACGAACGCGTCCGGGAGGGCATCACCCGCCTCCTGGAGCACGGCAACGGGGCCCGCGTCCAGCGCGCGCTGCTGCGTACGGAGGGCACCCTCGGCGGCATGACCACCCGCTGCGCGGAGATCACCACCGGAGCCCGCGCCTGACCCCGTGATCGAACCCCATGGATCCCGCCTTCAAGGAGACCTGTCATGCGCAGTGCCCCGTCGGAGCCTGAACTGCCCGACCGTGTTCCGGAGAAACGTGACGCGGTGACCCCTGACCTGCCCCCCTTCGGGCCAGCCGCCCCTGACCTCCCGGGTGTAGCCGGCGGACGGCGTCGGCACGACGGACCCGGCGAAGAGGGAGAGGAAGCGGGAAAGGAAGAGGGAGAGGAGGGCGGCGGAAGCGAGGCCGACAAGCAGCCCCCTTCCGGCCCGGGCAACGCGCCCCCTCAGGAACCGACCGGCTGATCCGAACCCGAGGCGGGAGGGTCTCCCCGGCTCGGGTTCGGCGTGCGCCACTGGTTCTCTCCCCCCACCAGGGGAGTTGACAGTCCACCGCCGCTGGAGGCCCTGTCTCGGAGCGGTTCCACCAGGATCCTGCTGCGGACTACGGCAGAGGGCTGCGCAGGGCACTGTGTCCTTGCTGCCAGGCCGTACGGATAGCGCCGCATGGGCTTGGCCGGGCGGCGGGATCCCGGGGACGGGGCGCCCTCGGCGCACGCGAAGGGACCGCGCGCTGAACCGGTTTACGGGACCACTGGCACCGCACGGAGGGGCACCTGGCAGAACGACGACATGCGGGGTATCTCGGCGTCACGGGCCACTGGTCGGCGCCTTCGGCGCCTTCGGCGCCTTCGGCGCCGGCTTCGGGCCGGTCCCACCCGAACCGCAGAAGCTGGCGTTGCCGAGGTGGCGGTCGCGGTGGAGCTCGGGAGCGCTCTCGATCTGTTCCTTGGTCCGGTCGACGTAGACCTGCTTCTCCTGCGGGTAGACGCGGGTCACGGTGCCGACCGGCAGGAGGACTTCCTTGCCGAAGATCCAGACTCCGGTGTAGTCACGCGAAACAACTCCTCCGATAAATCGGGAAGCCGAAAAGGGGAAACGAATTCCCGGCGGCCCACGCGTGGCGTCCATAGCGCGCAGGCGTTTGTTTCACACCCCCGATCCGGATCAGGGCCGGGACGGCCGTCGATCGTTGGAGGTGAGCAGGTCCCCTGCTGCGTCACGGCGACCACCCCGGCTACCCCTCCGAATACCCGGGATATCCGATTCCATCCGTTACCGGAAAACCAATCCTGTTCCACGACGACGTGGCGGTGGCCCGCGGTCCCCGTCGCGGGGACTGCGGGCCACCGCCACGCACTGCCTGAGCTTTACCTATGCCGGGTACCTACCAGCGGTACCAGCGGCCGCTGCCGCCCTTCGGGCGAGCGACGAAACCGATCAGCCACAGCACCAGGACGGCGATTGCGACCCACCAGAGAATCTTGAGTGCGAAACCCGCACCGACGAGGACCAGAATCAGCAGAAGAACAAGAAGCAGGGGAACCATGGTTATCAACCTCCAAAGCCGCTCTTGCCCTACCTCATCGGAAGCATGCATTCTGCTCACATGCTTGCGGCGTCGCCACCGGGATTACAGCGGCATGGGCGACTCACGCCGATCGCATGTGCCGCCCGGCCCGCGGGTTCTCACGCTTTTGCCGCCGGCGGCGTGCACGTAACCTGCACATGGGGCATCACAGCACGATCCCTGAGGCCGGAACATCCCGGGGATCTCCCGGCCTCCCCGACCATCCGCACGCCACAAGCCACACGCCACAACAGGGGGCTCCCATGGACCAGCACGTGACGGTCTCACCGGACGTCGACGGCGTCCGCGTGATCACCTGCGCCGGCGAGTTCGACCAGGACACCCTTGAACCCCTGCGCCAAGCCATCGCAGACGCCCTCGCCGATCCCGTACGCACGATCGTGCTGAACGTCAGCGAGATCACGTTCGCCGACTCCTCCACGCTCAACGAACTGATCCGCCTGCGGCGCACCGGCCGCCCCATGGTCCTGGCCGGTCCACTGAACCCGCAGATGGCACGGCTCTTCGAACTCACCTCGGCGGACCAGATCTTCACCATCGCCGAGAGCGTCGAGGCAGCGCTCACCCTGTAGCGGCCGGCGCCACGCAGGGCCGGCGGAGACTTCGCGGGTCATGTGGCCGGAGCGGCGAGGGGGAGGTAGGCGGTGATCGTCTTCCCATCGCGACCGGACCGGATCTCCGTACGGCGCGCGAGCTTGGTGACCAGGAGCCAGCCGAACCCGCCCGGCGCCGAGACTGGTGTCCCCGGCGAGCGGGGCAGAACCGATGACGCATCGGAGACCTCGATCGCCACAGCATCGGGAAGAGGGCGGACGCGGAAGCCGGTCACACCGCCCGCGTGCCGGAACGCATTGGTCACGAGCTCCGCGACCACCGTCAGCACGTCGTCAAGCGCACGCTGGCCCACCCCACGCCCGGCGAGAGCCTCCCGGACGATTTGCCGGGCATCCACGCTCCTGAGTCCAGCCTCCAGTGGTCCTGTCATCACAGCTCCTCTCACGCCTCTCGCCTTCCCCTGCCGCGCGATAAATCCCCGCTTGGGACGGTTTCTTTTACCGACGACAAGCACGCCCCGTCCCGATCACCAAACCGCGGGTGACCACCGCCCTCACCGCGCAACTCGTCCGGGCGCATCTGCGGATCCCGAGTAGGAGCGGGCACGGGCAGGAGCCCTCCCCCGGTGATCGTTCAAGGGCCGCGACCGCTCGTAGTGGTCTGCGAGGATGTGGGGCATGGATGTGCGGAGCAGGAACCACGTCAGGGTGACAGGACGGCCTGACGGGCCAGTGGTGGTGCTGGCGCACGGTTTCGGGTGCGATCAGAACATGTGGCGTCTGGTGATGCCGGTTCTGGAGCGTGACTTCACCGTGATCGTCTTCGATCACGTCGGGTCGGGCCGCTCAGACCATTCCTCGTGGACTCCCGAGCGGTATTCAACCCTCGACGGCTACGTCGACGACGTGCTGGAGATCTGCCGGGACCTGGCACTCGGCCCCGTGCTCTTCGTGGGGCACTCGGTGAGCGCCATGATGGGCGTGCTCGCCGCGGCACGGGAACCCGACGCTTTCGCCGGCCTGGTACTGCTCGCCCCCTCCCCCTGTTTCATCGACGATCCGGGCGCGGGCTATCGGGGCGGGTTCAGCGCCGAGGACATCGATGAGCTGCTGGAGTCCCTCGACGCGAACTATCTCGGCTGGTCCGGTGCGATGGCTCCGGTGATCATGGGCAATCCGGAGCGTCCGGAGCTGGGTGAGGAGCTGACCAACAGCTTCTGCCGGGCCGATCCGGAGATCGCGCGGGTCTTCGCCCGGGTGACGTTCCTGTCGGACAACCGCGCCGACCTCGCCAAGGTGACGGTGCCCACGCTGGTGGCCCAGTGCTCCAGCGACGCGATCGCACCCCCGGAGGTCGGCCCGTTCGTCCAGGCCCAGATTCCCGGCAGCCGACTGGTCACCCTGAACGCCACCGGGCACTGTCCCCAGCTCGCCGCCCCCGAGGAGACCGCAGCGGCGATCGCCGCGTTCGCCGGTGGCGCCCGATGATGTGCGAGACCAGCGAGGGCGAAGACGCCACCCCCGAAAGGGAACAGGCACCGGGCGGTGAGCGGGCTGTGTTCTCCGCCCTGCTGGAGGACAGCGCCGAGGACCTGTACGAGCACGCGCCGTGCGGCTACCTCTCCACCCTGCTCGACGGCCGGATCGCCAAGGTCAACACCACCCTGCTCGACTGGCTCGGTTACCAGAGCGGCGACCTCGTCGGACGGAAGAACTTCTCCGATCTCCTGACCGTCGGCGGCCGCCTCTACCACGAGACGCACTTCGCGCCGCTGCTGCGCATGCAGGGCGAGATCAGCGGCATCGCCCTGGAACTGAAGACCGCCACGGGCACCCGCCTGCCCGTCCTGGTCACCTCCACCGTCAAGACGGGCAGCGACGGCCAGCCCCTCCTGATCCGCACCACCGTCTTCGACGCCCGCGACCGCCGCGCCTACGAGACCGAACTCCTGCGCGCCCGCCAGGAATCGGAGCGCGAGCGCGAACGCCTGCAGCGGCTCAACGCCACGTTGCAACGCACCCTGCTACCCCCGACGCTGGCCAACGTCCCCGGACTCGACGTGGCCGCGCATTACCACATCGCCTCCCCCGACGAAGTCGGCGGCGACTTCTACGACCTGTTCCCCCTCGCCGCCGGCACCTGGGGGTTCTTCCTGGGTGACGTATGCGGCAAAGGCGCCGCCGCCGCCGCTGTCACCTCCCTGGCCCGCTACACCCTGCGCGCGGCCGCCGTCTACGACCCGGCCCCGGCCGCCGTCCTGGCCAACCTCAACACCGTCCTGAACCACGAGTACAACGGCACCGACCCCCGCTACTGCACCGTCGTCTTCGGCCTCCTCACCCCCGACCCCGTACAGGGCGGCTTCCGCGTCACCCTGGCCAGCGGCGGCCACCCCCCGACCGTGCTCATGCGTGCCGACGGCACCGCCCACTACCTGCCCACCCCCGGCGGCCAGCTCATCGGAGTCCTGCCCGACGCCCACATCGCCACCACCACCCTCCACCTCACCGCCGGCGACACGCTGCTCCTGTACACCGACGGCCTCACCGAGGCCCATGCACCCGGAGCAACGGGCGACGGCCGCTACGGCGACGACGCGCTCCTCGACTTCACCCGCGCTCTCGCGCCGACCACCGCTTCACACGCGATCGGGGCGGTCACCGACCTGCTCGACACCTTCGGCACCGGAGTCGACGACGACGCCGCGGTCCTGGCCATCCACGTGCCCCCGACCCCCAGTGAGGAGCACCAGTGACCCAGCAGCTGTCCGTGAACACGCGCATCACCACCGCCGGAGCGGTCATCGAGCTCGCGGGCGAACTCGACCATCACACCGCCCCCGACGTCCGCGCAGCCCTGACCGGACTCGACCTGAACACCGGCCAGCAACTCGTCCTGGACCTGGGCGGCCTCACCTTCTGCGACTCCAGCGGCATCACCATGATCATCGCCGCCCGCAACCACGCCATCGCGGCCCACGCCCACATCGCCCTGGCCGCGGTCCCCGAGCGCGTCAGCCGCATCTTCCGCATCGTCGGCCTCCAGCACGTCTTCCCCACCCACCCCACCGCACAGGACGCCGAAGCAGCCTGGACGACCCCCACGAGCTGAAGCAGGCCCAATCACCGAGGAGACGAACCGCAGCATCACCGCGCTGGGCGGGGAGTTCGGGTCCACGGACACCTACGTCATCCCGTCCGATCCTCTTCCCGGTGAGCAACAGCCATGGCCGCAGCGTGCCGGTGCGGCCGTCTGCCGTACCGGCACGCTGCGGGAGGCTCACATGTTGATCATGTGGCCGGCCAGGCCGTGCACGGCCTCCTTGACGGCCTCGCCCAGGGTCGGGTGGGCGTGGACGTTGCGGGCCACCTCGTGGACGGTGAGATCCCATTGCTGGGCCAGAGTCAGTTCGGGAAGCAGTTCGGTGACGTCGGGGCCGATGAGGTGGCCGCCGATCAGCTCGCCGTACTTGGCATCGCTGATCAGCTTCACGAATCCGGTGGTGTCGCCGAGGCCCTGGGACTTGCCGTTGGCGGTGAAGGGGAACTTGGCGACCTTGACGTCGTAGCCGAGCTCACGGGCCTGGGCCTCGGTGTAGCCGAAGCTCGCGATCTGCGGCTGGCAGTAGGTGGCGCGGGGGATCATCGCGTAGTCGAGTTCCATGGTCTCGGCATCGGCGATCGTCTCGGCCGCGATCACCCCCATGGCCTCGGCGGTGTGGGCGAGCATGAGCTTCGCGGTCACGTCACCGATGGCGTAGATGTGCGGGACGGAGGTGCGGCAGCGGCCGTCGACCTCGATCGCGCCGCGGTCGGTTACGCGCACGCCCGTCTGCTCCAGGCCGTACCCGGTGACGTTCGGCGCGAAGCCGATCGCCTGGAGGACCTTGTCGGCCTCCAGGACCTTCGGGGTGCCGTCCTTCCCGGTGACGGAGACGCGGACCTGGTGCCCGGACTCGTCGATGGCGTCGACCCGAGTGGAGGTGAGGACCTCGATGCCCAGCCTTCGGTACTGGCGGGCGAGTTCGGCGGACACCTCGGCGTCTTCCAGCGGGGCGACACGGTCCAGGAACTCGACGATCGTGACCTTCACACCATAGGCGTGCAGTACGTAGGCGAACTCGATGCCGATGGCACCCGCCCCGGCGATGACGATGGACTGCGGGAGGTCATCAGCGAGAATCTGCTCCTCGAAGGTCACCACGCGCGCGCTGCGCTTGGTGCCGGGCAGCAATTTGGGGGTCGCGCCGGTGGCGATGATGCACTGGTCGAACCCGATCGTGCGGGTGTTGCCGTCGTAACCGGTGACCTGGAGGGTGTGCGGGTCGAGGAAGGTGCCGCGGCCGTCCACCTCGGTGATCTTGTTCTTCTTCATCAGGTAGTGGACCCCCTTGACCCGGCCGTCGGCGACCGTGCGGCTGCGCCGGAAGGCCTCGCCGTAGTCGAAGGTGACCTCTCCCTCGACCTTGATGCCGAAGGTCTTCGCCTCATGGGTGAAGATGTGGGCCAGTTCCGCGTTGCGCAGCAGGGCCTTGGTCGGGATGCAGCCCACGTTCAGGCAGACACCTCCCCAGTACCTCTCCTCCACGACGGCTACACGCTTGCCCAGTTGGGCGGCACGGACGGCGGCGACATAGCCCCCGGGCCCGGCTCCGAGTACGACGACATCGAATCGATCGTCCTGCTCGACCATGGTGCGATCCTCTTCTTCCGTCGGCTCAACTGCCGTTCCGTGACGGCTCGTACTGGAAAGTGTCGGTCACCGGCAAGGTGCTCCGTCAGTTGCGTCCGGCCATGTCCCGCCATCGGCGGCCTGGCCCGCCGCGAGGCAGCCGTTCCGGGTGGCCCGCACGGGGCGGTGTCCAGCGCGTCGAGGTAGGAGCGCATTGGTGCGTGGATAGTTGGCTTGCCGTGGGTCAAGCTGGCGGAGAATCCGAAGACCTCGGAGGGTCTGGTGACCATGCTTGTCCTGAGGCTGCGGCCACGAGCGCCGGAAGTCGACGGGCATGGCGGAGACGGTGGCCGAGGCCGCCTCGGGTACACCGAGGCAGGCGAACTCATCAACTAAGAGGCCAAGTCGGTCACCGGGCGGATGGCATCGGGCCGCAGACGGAAGGTGGTCGGATCGCCGATTTCCACTGCACGGCGCGCCAGCCCGATCACTGACGACCAGTAAGAACGTGGCCATGTGTGGCCGACCGTCGGTGGCCACTGAGGTGATCGTTCAGTCTCAGGAGGTGTCCGTCTGTCGCCGACGGCCGCGCCTTGCCGGGGCTGCTCTCCGCGCCGGGTGTCCGGCCATCTCGCCGCTCCTGTGAACTCGGGCGCGAGTGCCTGCTCGGGTGTGAGGCCGAAGCCGAGGTCGGTGCCGTAGACCGCCATGGCCAGGGCCTGGAACATCGGGACGGCGTGATGCCGTTGGGGGTTCTTGGTGGACACCACCTCGATCGCCGTCTGGAGCTGGTCGAGTACATGGTGATGGGCTCGTAGCCAGCGAAGCTGACCACTCCACTGATGAACCCGCCGGACTCGACGAGGCCGAGTCCGTAGCGCCACTTGCCGGGGCCCGTTGGAGTTCCCTGTGAAGATGAAGGGATCGGATTCTTGGTTGCTTCGGTCCAGACCGCCCGCTTGAGCAGCGCCCCGGCCGCCCGCCGTTTACCAGAAAGCCAGCGACAACGTCCCCAAGGCCGCGTTCTCGCCCGACGCCCACTGCTGGTGGAACACACAAGCGGCCGAGCGGCTCCCCCATCTCCTGTCAGTGGCACGCGCAGACGCCACCTCCACACAACAACAGGCACAGCGCGCCCAGGCACCTTGGCGGTAGGACGACCACAGCCTTGGTCCAGTCGGCGAGCTGGCGGGGCGTGCGGGACATGGACCCGGCCCACTGCCTACAGCATGCCGGGGTGGGTCGCACACTCGGATTCCGTCACCGCGGCGTGCCGGCCAACGCCCAGTGCGAAACGGGCCCGAAGGGCGGAACTCAGGCTCATTCCCCGCCCTTTCGCTTTGCCCCGCCTGGACCACATTCAAGTCGCGCTCAACGCAGCGTAACCAGCACCGAACCAGCACGGGACGCGTGGCGAGGGGTGCTGCCGTGGGGTTTCGGGTCAGCACCAAACCAGCACGGGAGTCAGCACCGCCCACCCAAAGGAGCTCTAACTCTGCAATTCCGACAGGGCTTCACGACCCTGTTCCGGAGGGGCTGCGGGGCAGCAGTCCGGGGTGTGTGGTGCGTGCGCACATCAGTCGTGGCCCGATTGTGATGGCGGACCACATATGCCGGTGAGCTGGGGACTTCTACGTTGTGGCCACACCCGACGTCCCCGCAGACACCCTGGAAGTGGTTCACATGGCCTCCACCTCAGCCGACCCGAAGGCTTCGTCCGGCATCAGACGGATCGTCGCCGCCAGCCTCATCGGGACCACGATCGAGTGGTACGACTTCTTCCTCTACGGGACCGCCGCCGCCCTGGTCTTCAACAAGCTGTTCTTCCCCACCGCGGATCCGCTCACGGGCACGCTGATCGCCTTCCTCACCTACGCCATCGGGTTCCTCGCCCGGCCGTTGGGCGGGGTCGTCTTCGGGCATTTCGGGGACAAGGTCGGGCGCAAGAAGCTGCTGGTGCTGAGTCTGCTGATGATGGGCGGGGCGACCTTCGCGATGGGGCTGCTGCCCACCCACGCGAGCATCGGGGTCGGAGCTCCGATCCTGCTGACCGCGCTGCGCCTGGTGCAGGGGTTCGCGCTGGGCGGCGAGTGGGGCGGGGCCGTGCTGATCGTGTCCGAGCACGGCGGGGCCGAGCACCGCGGGTTCTGGGCCTCCTGGCCGCAGTCCGGCGCTCCCGGGGGGAACCTGCTCGCCACCGGGGTGCTGGCGCTGCTCGCCGCCGTGCAGTCCGATGCGGCGTTCCTCTCCTGGGGCTGGCGGATCCCGTTCCTGCTCTCCGGGGTCCTCGTGATGGTCGGGCTGTGGATCCGCCTCTCCGTGTCCGAGTCGCCCGTCTTCCTCGCGGCGCAGGCCGCGGCCGCGGCCTCGGGGCGGGCCGAGGAGGAGAAGGCCCCCGTGGTCCAGGTGTTCCGCAAGGACTGGCGGCAGGTGCTGACCGCCATCGGCACCCGCTTCGGCGAGAACATCTCGTACTACGTGCTCACCTCCTTCCTCCTCGTCTACGTCACCACCCACCTCGGGCTCCCCAAGACCACCGCGCTGAACGCGCTCCTGATCGGCTCGGCCGTCCACTTCCTGACCATCCCGGCCTGGGGCGCGCTGTCGGACCGGATCGGGCGCCGGCCGGTGACGCTGATCGGTTCGGTCGGCATGGCGGTGTGGGCGTTCGCGTTCTTCGCGCTGGTGGACTCGAAGTCGTTCGGCGTGATCACCCTCGCCGTCACCGCCGGACTGCTGCTGCACGGGGCCATGTACGGGCCGCAGGCCGCCTTCATCTCGGAGATGTTCGACACCAAGGTCCGCTACTCGGGCGCCTCGATGGGCTCCCAGCTCGCCTCGATCGTCGCGGGGGCCCTGGCCCCGATCATCGCGGTCGAGCTCCTGAAGGACTACGGCTCCTCCGTGCCGGTCTCCATCTACCTGTCCGGTGCCGCCCTCGTCACCACCCTGACCGTCCTCCTCGCCCGCGAGACCCGGGGCCGCGACCTGTCCGTCCCGAAGGGAGCGGCAGGGATGGAGAGAGCAAGCGCGCCGGCCGCGGGGAACGGGTACGTCGCCGCGGCCTCCGATTCCGCCTGAGCCCGACCGACCACCGGGCCGCCCGCCGTGACCGGTGCCTCCGGTCCGGCGGGCGGACCCGCTCGCCACCCCGGAGCGAAGGGCTGCCAGCATGGCCCCCGTGAACGATCCCGCCGCGCCCGCGGCCGCGCTGCGTCAGCTCCTCGACCTGCTCGCCCAGGGCGCGCCCGCCGAGCACTTCGCGCGGCCCGGCGCGCAGGCCCGTACCGCCGGGGCCGGGGCCGCCGAGCAGGCCCTCGTCGAGGAGGCCACCCGGGTCGCCCTCGACATCCGGCGCACGCTGGACCAGCACCGCAGGCGCGAGGCGGAACTCACCGCCCTGTTCGACACGGCCGGCGACCTCGCGGCCCTGCGCGATCTCGACGCGGTGCTACGGGCCATCGTGCGGCGGGCCCGGACCCTGCTCGGCACGGACTGCGCCTACCTCACCCTGAACGACCCCGTCGCGGGCGATACGTTCATGCGGGTCACCGACGGCTCCGTCTCCGCCGCCTTCCAGCAGTTGCGGCTCGGCATGGGCGAGGGCCTCGGAGGTCTCGTCGCGCAGACGGCCCGGCCGTACGCCAGCGCCGACTACCGCACCGACGACCGCTTCCGGCACACCAGCACCATCGACTCCGGGGTGCGCGAAGAGGGGCTGCGGGGCATCCTCGGGGTGCCGCTGCGCGTCGCCTCGCACGTCATCGGGGTGCTCTACGCCGCCGACCGGTCGGTGCGCGCCTTCACCCCCGACGCGGTCGCGCTGCTGTCCTCACTGGCCGACCACGCCGCCGTCGCCATCGACGGGGCGCGGCTGCTGGAGGAGACCCGTACGGCGCTGGTCGAGCTGAACGCCGCCACCGAGACCGCCCGGGCCCACAGCGAGGCCACCCGGCTGGCCACCGAGACCCACGACCGGCTCACCGACCTGGTCCTGCGCGGCGGGGACGTCACCGATGTGGCCCGGGAAGTGGCCGCGCTGCTACGGGGAGGGCTGGTGGTGCACGACGCCGAGGGCGCCGAGTTGGCCCGGGTCGCCACCGAACCGATCGGCGCACCCGCCAAGGGGGTGGCGGCCTCCCGTTCCGGCGGCCGGGCCGTGCCGGTCGACGGGGTGTGGGTCTGCGCCGTCCTGGCCGGCCACGAACTCCTGGGCAGCATCGCCCTGACGGGCCGGGCCGAGCTGTCGGACAGCGACCGGCGGCTGTTCGAACGCACCGGCCTGGTCACCGCGCTCCTCCTGCTGCTGCGCCGCTCGGTGGCCCACACCGAGGACCGGGTGCGCGGCGAGCTCCTCAGCGACCTGCTGACCCCGCGGAGCCCGGGGCACACCCCCGACAGCGGCAGCCGGACGATCCGGGCCCGCAAGCTCGGCGTCGACCTCGCCCGCCCGCACTCCCTGCTGGTGCTCCACTGCGACGCGGCGCAGCGGCCCCGGCTGTCGACGGAGGCGGCGCGCCGCGCCCGCGCCCTCGACGGCCTGGCCGGGCTGCACGAGGGCCACGTCGTGCTGCTCGCCCCGGCCGAGCGGCCCGGACCCCTGGCGCGGTCCCTTGCGGCGGAACTGGGGCAGGCGCTGGGCACACCCGTCACCGTGGGCTCGGCCGGGCCGGCCGGCGACCCGGGCGGACTGCCAGGCGTGTACGCCGAGGCGGTGCGCTGCCTGCGGGCCCTGCACGCGCTGGGCCACACCGGCCACGGGGCCGCCCTGCCGGACCTGGGCTTCGTCGGCCTGCTGCTCGGGGACCACGGTGACGTCGGGGGGTACGTCGACCAGGTGCTCGGCCCCGTCATCGACTACGACGCGCAGCGCGGCACCGAGCTGGTCCGCACCCTCCAGGCGTACTACGTCCACGGGGCGAGCCTCTCCAAGGCCAAGGAGGCGCTGCACATCCACGTGAACACCGTCGTGCAGCGCCTCGACCGGATCCGCCGCCTCCTGGGCGAGGACTGGAACGCTCCCGCCCGCTCCCTGGAACTCCAACTCGCCCTGCGCCTCCACCTCCTGGCACACTCCGCCCCGCCCACGAACTGAGCCGCACCACTCAGTCTCACCACTCCACCGCCCGACCCAGCCGCAGGCCTGAGCCGAAAGGTCCCGCCCTACCCCGTCCCCGGGGTGACCAGGCCCGTCTCGTAGGCCAGGACGACCGCCTGGGCGCGGTCGCGCAGGCTCAGCTTCGCGAAGATCCGGGCCACATGGGTCTTCACGGTGGCCTCGCTGAGCGTGAACTCCCGTGCCAGTTCGGCGTTGGTGAGGCCGTGGCCCATCAGGGTGAGCACCTCCCGCTCCCGCGGGGTGAGGGCGTCCAGGTCGGGGTGGGGCGCAGGGGTCGGGCCGCCGCGCGCGGCCGCTGCCGAGGCGCAGCGCTCCACCAGCCGTCGGGTGATCGACGGGGAGAGCAATGCGTCGCCGGTGTCGACGAGCCGTACGGCGTTGGCGAGGTGCTCGGGCGTGACGTCCTTGAGCAGGAACCCGCTGGCGCCGGCTGCGAGGGCGGCGTAGACGTACTGGTCGAGGTCGAAGGTGGTCAGCATGATCACCCGGCATTCCGGGGCCTCGGTGAGGATCTGCCGGGCGGCCTCCAGTCCGTCCAGGCGGGGCATGCGGATGTCGAGGAGGACGACGTCGGGGCGCAGCCGGCGGACTTCCGAGACGGCCTCCACCCCGTCGGCGGCCACCCCCACCACGTCGATCCCCCGGGCGGTGAGGATCATGCGGAACCCGGTGCGGACGAGTTCCTGGTCGTCCGCGATGATCACCCGGGGCGAGGCGGCCCCCGGCTCGGGCCCGGCGGCCGGGGCGTGCGTGGTGGTCACGGCCGCTCCAGCGGGAGGCGGGCACGCACCCGGTAGCCGCCGCCGAGGCGGCGGCGCGCGTCGAAGTCCCCGCCGTACACGGCGACCCGCTCGCGCAGCCCGACCAGCCCGTGCCCCGCACCGTCCGCCTTCGGGCGCGCCGCCGCGGTGGACGCGGCCGGGGCGGACGCGCCCGGGGCGGACCCGGGTATCCGGTCTCCGGACAGCACGCTCGGACCACTGTTGAGCACCTCGACCCTCAGCGCCCGGTCCGCGTATCTCACCGTCACCTCGGCCTTCACCCCGTCCCCGTGTTTGAGCGCGTTGGTCAGCGCCTCCTGGATGATCCGGTAGGCGGTGACGTCGATCCCGGCCGGCAGCGGCCGCGGCTCGCCGGATATCCGGACCTCGACCGGCAGCCCGGCGAAGGCTATCCGGTCGATCAGCGCACTGAGCCGGCTCAAGCTCGGCTGCGGTGTCAACTCCGCGGCGGGGTCAGGCCTTTCGGAGGCCCCTGCCCCGTACGGTTCGTCACGGCCGTCCTGTGCCGGGGCGAGCAGTCCCAGCAGGTGCCGCAGTTCGGTCATGGTCGTACGCCCGGCCTTCTCCACGGCGGCCATCGCGGCCGCCGCCTCCACCGGCATCGTCGCCAACACCTCGCGGGCGGCCCCGGCTTGGACGATCATCAGGCTGACGTTGTGGCTGACTATGTCGTGGAGCTCCGCCGCTATCCGGGCCCGCTCCGCGTCCACCGCAGTCCGGGCAGCCGTCTCCCGCTCCCGCTCCAGCAGCCACCCCCGCTCCTCGATCGCCGCCCGGTGCGCCGCCCGGGCCCGCAGGAGCGCCGCCGTCAGCCCGAACCCCACCGACACCGCGCACGCCGCGGCCCCCACGGCAGCGAACGCCCATCCCGTCGTCATGACAGCTCCCCTCCCCCACCGGTGCTCGTCACCGTTCTCGATCTTCCAACATTCTCCTACCCGACCCTCGCAGGCATCCCGCGTAGTCCGCATCACCCTCCGGGTGCTATCCCCGCGTACATCCCCAGGATGACCTGGCCTCCCTCCTACATCCGGGGGGTGACGCCGCACCTCCGACGGGCCTTCTAGGTTCGTGCCATGACACCTCATCACGAAAGCGCTGGCAGTGCCGGCAGTCCCGACAGCGCCGACAGCCCCGGCCAGGTCGTCGTCCGCCTGGACCGCGTATCGAAGGAGTACGGCGACACCCTGGCGCTCGACGCCCTGTCCCTGGAGATCCGCCGGGGCGAAGCGGTCGCCGTGATGGGCCCCTCCGGCTGCGGGAAGTCCACCCTCCTCAACATGGTGGCGGGCCTGGACCGGCCGTCCGCCGGGACGATCGACGTGCACGGCCAGGACCTCGGCGGCCTCACCGAAACGGGCCTGGCCCTCTACCGCCGCCGCGACGTCGGCATGATCTTCCAGTTCTTCAACCTCATCGACGACCTACCGGCGCTCGACAACGTCGCGCTGGCCGCCCAGCTCACCGGCACTTCCGCCCGCCAGGCCCGCCGCCGTGCCCTGGAACTCCTCGACGAGCTCGGCGTCGCCGACCGGCGCAACAACTACCCGGCGACGCTGAGCGGAGGAGAGCGCCAACGCGTGGGTGTCGCAAGGGCCCTGATGAACCGTCCGGCCCTGCTCCTGGCCGACGAGCCGACCGGGGCCCTCGACAGCCGCTCGGGCGAGCAGGTGATGGACCTGCTGATCGACCTCAACCAGATAGGCCAGACCCTGCTGATCGTCACCCACGACCCACACCTGGCCACCCGATGCGCCGGCCGCCTCGTCGAGATGGCCGACGGCCGCATAGCCCGCGAACGCTCCCTGAATGACAGGGCCTTGGACAGCGAGACCCCGGACGGAACGGCCTCGGACGGCGCCACCCCCAACGGCGCGACCCCCAACAGCGAGACCCTGAACGGCAAGCCCCTGGAGCGTTCCGCGTGAGCGCCGTGTGGCGCGCCTCCCGGGCCGCCGTGAAGCGCCGCCGGGTCCAGACCTTCGTCATCGGCCTCGTCGTCCTCTGCTCCACCACCACCGTCCTGCTCGCGCTCGGCCTCCTCGCCGCGGCCTCGGGCCCCTTCGACAAGGCGTACACCGCGCAGCGCGGCGCGCACACCGTGGCCACGTACGACCCGGCGAAGGTCTCCGACGCCCAACTCGCGCGGACGGCGCACCGTCCCGGCGTCACCGCCGCCGCGGGCCCGTTCCCCCAGGCCGTCATCGACGTGCCCACGGACTGGATCGGGAGTCCGCCGGGTCCCCTCAGCGTGGTGGGGCGTGCCGATCCGGCCGGGCCGGTGGACCGCGTCCGGATGCGGCAGGGGCGCTGGGCCGAGGCGCCCGGGGAGATCGTCGTCAACTGGAGCACCAACGGCACGCCGGACGCCGAACTCGTCGGCACAAAACTGGAGGTACCCGGGCTCCCCACGCTCACCGTCGTCGGTTTCGCGACGAGCATGAGCCAGTCGGCCGCCGCCTGGGTGACGCCCGGCCAGGCCGAGGCCCTTCACCCGACGTCCACGCAGATGCTCTACCGCTTCACCGACTCGGCCACCGGCGCGCAGCTGCGCGACTCGCTGGCCCGGGCCACGGACGGACTTCCCGCGGACTCGGTGACGGCCGCGCAGACCCACCTCACCCTCAAGAAGGCCTTCTCCGCCCGCGCGGACGCCTATCTGCCCTTCATCTCCCTCTTCGGCGTCCTGGGCCTGCTCGTCTCCGCCTTGATCGTCGCGAACGTGGTCAGCGGCGCCGTAATCTCCGGCAACCGGCACATCGGCGTGCTCAAAGCCATCGGCTTCACGCCGAACCAGGTCGTCGCCGTCTACCTGACGATGGTCTCGGTCCCCACGGTGGCCGGCTGCGTCCTGGGCACCCTGCTCGGGAACGCACTGGCCACGCCCATCCTGCAGATCGCGTTCTCCGGCATCGAGATCGGGATGGCGGACGTGGGCACCGTCCCGCCCTGGGTCAACGTCGCGTGCCTGGCCGGGATGCCCACCCTGGTCGCACTGACCGCGCTCGTACCGGCCCTGCGCGCTCACCGGCTGCCGGCCGCGCGGGCCATCAGCGCGGGCGGCGCGCCCCGCACCGGGCGCGGGCTGCGCGTCCAGCGCGTGCTGGCCTCCTCACGACTGCCGCGTTCCGTCAGCCTGGGCCTCGGCCACCCGTTCGCCCGCCCCGGCCGCGCCTTCATGACCACGGCGGCCATCCTCCTCGGCGTCGCCACGGTGACCCTGGCGACCGGGCTGACCAGCACGATGGTCTCGTACGCTCAGACTGCCCGCGGCCCCGGCGGAACGGTGGTCTACGTCGCCGTCGGCGGCCACGGCAACAACCCCGTCAAGCCGCTGCTGACCGACGCGCAAATCGAGGAGCGGCTGCGATCGCTGGGGGCGCAGCAGTTCCAGGCCCGCGCGCTGACCCAGGTCGGGCTGGTCGGGTACGCGCAGCCCGCGTTCGGGAACTTCTACCGAGGGAACCCGTCCCCGCCCGAGGCCTTCGTCGAAGGCCGGCCACCCAGCGGACCCGGTGAGATCGCGGCGGGCCCCGCGTTCCTCACCGAACGCGGGCTGGCGGTGGGTGACCGGGTCACTCTGGAGGCCAATGGGAGGCGGACGGCCGCGACCATCGTCGGCCAGCTGATCGACAGCGACGCGCGCTCTCTGGAATCCAGGTGGGAGACCCTCGGCCAACTCGCCCCGGACAGCCGTCCGGTCGAGTACACCGTCCGGCTCGCCCCGGGAGCGAACGCCCGCGCCTACGCGGACGCCGTCGACGCGGCCGACCCCGGACTGCGCGCCGAGGTAGTGGACTCCGCCAAGGTCAACGCCGCCACCACCACGGTCGTCGGCTTCTCCTCGGTGTTCTCGGTCATGCTGGCCCTCGTCGCCTCGCTCGGCGTCTTCAACACCGTCCTGTTGAACACCCGTGACCGCCGCCGCGACCTGGGCATGCTCAAGTCGATCGGCATGACCCCGCGCCAGGTGGTCGCCATGACGGTGACCTCGGTGACCGGACTGGGCCTGGTCGGAGGGCTGCTCGGGATCCCCCTCGGGATCGTCGCGCACCGGCTCGTCGTGGACAACGTGGGCGTCGTCGCCTTCCCCGAGTCGATGAAGGACGTCTGGCACGCGCCGCAGCTCGCCGGAATGCTGTGCGCGGGGGTCGCGATCGCCGTTCTGGGCGCGCTGATCCCGGCCCGCTCGGCGGCCCGGATGACCATCGCCGCGGCCCTGCACACCGAGTAGCGCCCGCAGTCCGCCCCCGCCGTCCGCCCCGCAGGTCGCTCAGCCCTGCGGGTCCCCGTCTCCGTCTCCGTCTCCGTCCCCGGACGAAGCCTCCACGATGCGTCCGTCGCGCAACTCCACCACCCGGTCCGCCAGTTCCATCAGCGCCGGGTCGTGCGTGGCGACGAGCGCCGTGACCCCCTCGCTGCGCACCACGGCGCGCAGCAGCCGCATGATCTGCCGGCCGGTGTCGGAGTCGAGCTGGCCCGTCGGCTCGTCGGCGATGATCAGATCGGGCTCGTTCGCGAGGGCCCGCGCGACGGCGACCCGCTGCTGCTGGCCGCCGGAGAGTTCGCCGGGTCGCTGCTCGGTCTGTTCGGAGAGGCCGACGAGGGCGAGGAGCGTACGGGCCCGCTCCTCGCGCTGCTTCGCCGGTACCTTGCGCAGCCGCATCGGGACCCCGACGTTCTCGGCGGCGGTCAGGGCGGGGATCAGGCCGAAGGACTGGAACACGAAGCCGATCCGGTCGCGGCGCAGCGCGAGGCGGCCGTCCTCGTCGAGGCCGGCCAGATCGGTGCCGTCGAGGGCGACGCTGCCGCCAGTCGGGGTGTCGAGGCCGCCGACCAGGTTCAGGAGGGTGGTCTTGCCGGAGCCCGACCTCCCCTTGAGCGCGGTGAGTTCGCCGCGGCGGACTTCGAAGGACACTCCGCGCAGGGCGTGCACCGCCTGCTCACCCGTCCCGAAACTGCGCCGCACGTCGTCGACCACCACCATCGGCGGCGCCCCGGCGTCCTGTCCCGACTCGTCCCGCGATTCCTGTCGCCGTTCCTGGTCCTGCGTCATGCTGCGGTTCCCCCTCCAAGCGGATGAGCGGATGAAGCCGAGAACGGCGTTCTTTCGGTCCCGCCCCCACGATTTGTTCATCCGTTGCACTACTCACGCAAGTCCCTTCCGTTCATTGTTCGAATCTGGCAGCATCGTCCGGTATCCGGGCTCACCAGTCCGGTGCGGGGGAGGAACAGGCACATGCTCGGCTTCGTCGTGCGCCGGCTGCGCGGGCGATTGCCGCTCGCAGCCGCCGTACTGCTGACCGTTTTGATCACCACGACCGTGCTCACCGCACTCTTCGCCTTCACCCGCGGAGTCGGCGACGCCGGGCTGCGCCAGGCCCTCGCGGGGCCCGGTCTCGCACGCGGCACGGTACTGGTCACCGGGTCCCACGCAGCGGCCGATCGAGCCAAGGACGACGAGGCGGTACGGGGCTTCGCGCGCGGGCTGTTCGGCCCCCTCCCGACCGGCGCCGAGAGCGTGGCGCGCAGCCGTTCGTTCGGGCTGCCGGGCCCGCACACCCCCGGCAAGGACGCCGATCTGACCCTGCTGGCGGCCTTCGCCAAGGACCGCGTACGCCTTCTGGCGGGCACCTGGCCGCAACCCGTCGCGGGAGCGCTCTCTGATCGGACCCCCGTTCCCGTGGCCGTGCCGAAGGCGGCACTGGACCGGCTCGGGCTGACCGAGGGAGCGCTCCCCGCGCGGGTGCGGCTCGACGACCGGTACGGCGGCTCCCCGTTGAGCGTGCTGGTGACCGGCGTCTACCGGGCGGCCGACCCGGACGCCCCGTACTGGCGGCTCGATCCGCTCGGTGCGCGCGGTCTCCAGGTCGCCGGATTCGCCACTTACGGGCCGCTGATGGTGGACGACTCCGCCTTCACCACGGGCGGACTGATCCAGGACAGCCGTGCCGTGCTCCTCACCGCCGACTTCTCCACCGTGGACGCGGCCGGGGCCGAGGCCGTCCGCGGCCGGGCCGCCGGCGCCCTGAAGGAACTCCAAGGCAAGTCCGGGCTCGCCCCGGCGACCGAGCTTCCGGCGCTGCTCGGCGAGTTGCGGTCGGGCCTGACCGTCGCCCGCTCCACCCTGCTGGTCGGCGCGCTGCAACTGGCCGTGCTCGCCGGGGCCGCGCTACTGCTCGTCTCGCACCTGCTGACGGAGCGGCAGGAGGGGGAGCGCTCCCTGCTCGCCGCACGCGGCGCCTCCCGCGGTCGGCTCGGTGTCCTCACCGCGGCCCAGTCGCTGCTGCTGGCGCTGCCCGCGGCCCTTCTCGCGCCCCTGCTGACCCCGCCGCTGCTGCGTCTGCTCGGCGGCTACGGCTCGCTGGCGCACGTCCCGTTCACGGTCACCCGGAGCTGGCTGCTCTGGCCCGTCGCCGCGGGCTGCGCCCTCGGCTGCGTCGTGCTGACCACCGTCCCGGTCGTCCTGCGGGGCGCCGCCTCGGCCGCCCTGCACCGGACCGGCCGCCGCCAGGCCCTCGTCGCCGGCGCCGCGCGATCCGGCGCGGACCTGGCGCTGGTGGCCCTGGCCGTACTCGCCTACGAGCAGCTCTCCCGCTACGGCGCGGGCGGCTCCGGCCCGGCCTCGCGGTCCGACGGGCTGTTCGGCGTGGACCCGGTCCTGGTCGCCGCCCCGACGCTGGCGCTGTGCGCGGGAACCCTGCTCGTGCTGCGGCTGCTGCCCTTCGGGGCGCGACTCGGCGCGCGGATCGCCGCCCGGGGCCGGGGGCTGGGTCCGGCGCTGGTCGGCTGGCAGTTGGCCCGCCGGCCCGGACGGGCCACGGGGCCGGTGCTGCTGCTCGTACTCGCCGTCTCCAGCGGGGTCCTGGCGCTGGGCCAGCACACCGCCTGGTCCGCGTCCCAGCGTGACCAGGCCGATTTCACCACCGCCGGGGGCCTGCTGATATCCGGGAGCGACGTTCCCTCGCTGGGCCGGGGCGGCAGGTACGCGGCGCTGCCCGGCGGGGAGCGCGTCCTGCCGGTGCTCCGTGCCCAACAGGACCTGCCGGGCGGGCGCACCGGCCAGGTGATGGCACTGGACGCGGCGGCCGCCGCCGACCGGCTCGCCCTGCGGGCCGACCTGCGCGACGGCCGCAGCGTGCGCGAGCTGTTCGCCCCCCTGACCTCCGCCTCCGGGGCCGCCTCCACACCCAACTCCACATCCGCCACCGGCATCCCCCTCCCCGGCCGGCCCCAGCGCATCGACCTCTCCGTCTCCGTACGCTCCACCGGCGCGGGCGGCCGCCCCGGCCTCGGGCTGCTGCTGCGCGACCGCTTCGGCATCACCTACCGGGCCGCGATGGTGCAGCTCCCGGAGAGCGGTGACGCCACCGTGTCGGTGCACCTCGGCGGGATGCTCGGCGCCCCCATCGGGTCGGCCGCCACCCCGCTGAGCGTGGCCGGGCTCGTGTTCTCGTACGACCGGGAGGGACCGCTCCCCGGTGTCGATCCGGACGCCGGGCCCACTTCGGAGAAGCCCGGCGAGACGGTCAAGATCTTCGACGAGCTGACCGTACGCGGCCTCGCGGTCGCGCAGACCAGGGACGGCGCGGCGGCGCCGGTCACGGTGCCCGCACCGGACTGGAAGCTGTCGGCCCCGCCGCTCAACGACGGCTCCCCCGCCACCGAACTGCTCGCGGGCTCCGGGACCGCGCCGGGTGGCCCGGCCCTGGTCAAGCTGCGCTACCGGGACGGTTCCGGTGAACGCGGAGGGGTCCAGGCCAACCTGACGACGGGGCCCGCTCCGGCCGCCGGGATTCCCGGGATCGCCACCCGGGCGTACCTGTCCTCGATCGGCGCGGCCGTCGGCGATCTGGTGCCGGTCAAGCTGGACGACGTCACCCTCCCGGTCCGGATCACCGCCGCGATCGGCGCCCTGCCCGTGGCCGGCGACACCGCCATCGCCGTGGACCTGGACACCGCCGCCCGACTGCTCGCGGCAGGCGGCCGGGAGCTGCCGACGCCCGGCGAATGGTGGCTGCCGGCCGCCTCCGCCGACGACCCGGCGCCGGCCCGCGCCGCCGCGCAGCTTCGCTCCGGCGCCGGCTCCCAGCAGATACGGCTGCGCGATGAGGTGGCCGCGACCCTGCTGGACGATCCGCTCAGCGCGGGCCCGCAGGGGGCGCTGGCCGCCCTGGCGGTGGCCTGCGCGGTGCTCGCGGCGATCGGCTTCGCCGCCTCCGCCGCGGCCGCCGCCCGGGAGCGCTCCCGGGAGTTCTCGGTGCTGATGGCGCTGGGTGCCCGGCGGCGGGACCTGGCCCGGACGGCCACCGCCGAGAGCTCTCTGCTGGTGGGGCTCGGCACCACGGTCGGGGTGGGGCTGGGCGTGGTCATCGTCCACCTCGTCGTACCGCTGACCGTGCTCACCCCGGCCGCCGGCCGCCCGGAGCCCGCGGTGCTGGTGGACCTGCCCGCGGTGCGGACCCTGCTGCTCGCCGCCGCCATCGCCGCCGTACCGCTGCTGTCCGCGATGTTCGGCGGCCGGCGCAATCAGAACCGCTCGAAGCCGGCCGACCGGCTGCGGCACGTGGAGGACATATGACCGGGCCGGCCGCGACCGACGCCGACCGGCGCGCCCCGGACGGGACCGGACCGCGCGCACCGCGGGGGTCCGCTCCGCGCGCCGTGCCCCCGCCCGCGCCCTGGGTGCGGACCCGGCTGCGCGCGACCCCGCTGAGCGCCCTGCTCGGCGCGGCCCTGGCCTTCGTCGCCGTCCTGCTCGCGGCGGCCCTGCCGCGGGCCATGGACCGGGGCACCGACCAGGCGCTGCGGTCCTTCCTGGAGTCGCGCGGGCCGAGCCAGACCAGCCTGAACGTCACCGCGCGCCCGCGTTACGGGGAGGAGAGCGCGCAGAACCTGGACGAGGTACTGGCGACCCTGGTCTCCCGTACCGCCCCGGGCTTCGCCGTCGCCCCCGCCGGCCCCGTCCACGGGTCCGCCGCGGGTCCCCGGCCGCTGGTCAACCCCGGCCTGACCGCCCCCGACGGGGTCCCGCCCCAGATGAGTCTCTACCACCTGCGCACGGCCTCCGAGCACGTCCGCCTGGTGGAAGGACACTGGCCGGGCGCGCCCGCCACCGCGCCCGGCAGTCCGGTACCCGTCGCGCTGTCGCAGAGCGCGGCGAAGACCCTCCGGATCCGGGTCGGCATGGTGCTGGAGACCGCCACCGGCCAGGACCTGACCACGATGAAGGCCGAGGTCGTCGGTCTGTACGCCCCGAACGACGACGCCGAGGACTACTGGACCGACCTCACCTGCCTCCTCCGCGCCTGCCTCTCCATGACCACGACCCAGCCCCCGGCTGCGTTCTGGAGCACCGACGCCCTCGTCGCCGCGGAGGCACTCGGCCGACTCACCTATTGGGGCGAGGCGAACACCAAGGACTTCTGGCGGATCCCGGTGGACACCGGATCGCTGCGGGCCGACCAGCTCCCGGCCACCGCCAAGGCCGTCGCCTCGTACGTGACCGGCCCGACCGCCGCGCGCCTCACCCAGGAAACCCACCGCGACGATCTGCGCGTCGCCTCCCACCTGCCAGAGCAGTTCGCCCTCGCCGAGGCCCGGCGCCAGGCCGCCGCGCCGCTCGCGGCGATGGGCCCGGCCGGGGTGGCCGGAGTGGCGTTCGTGGTGTTCTGCCTGGCCGCCGGGCTCACCGGGGACCGGCGGGAGTCCGAACTGCGGCTGCTGCTGGCCCGCGGCGGTTCCCGCGCGGGCATCGTGCGCCGGCTGCTCGCGGAGAACGCCGTCACCGTCCTGCCCGCCGCCGCGCTCGCGACGGCGCTCGCCGTGCTCCTGCTGCCCACGCCCCGCTCGCAGGGCACGGTGCTGGCCGCTTCGGCCGCCACGCTCCTGGCCCTGCTGGCCGTGCCCGTACGGGCCTTCGTGCTGCTGTCGCCGAAGCGCCCGCCGGGCCCCCGGCGGCGGCTGGTCGCCGAGCTCCTCGTGCTGGCGGCCACCGCGGCCGCCGTGTTCGAGGTCCGCTCGCGCGGGGTCGCCCCGGCCGGCGCCGGCGTGGACCCGCTGCTGATCGCCGCCCCGCTGCTGCTCGCGCTCTGCGGCGGCCTGCTGCTGGCCCGGCTCCAGCCCGCCCTGGTCGGGGCTCTGGCCCGGGCCGCCGGGCGGGGGCCGGGGCTGCTCGGCTTCCTCGGGCTGGCGCGCGCCGCGCGGGGCACCGGGGGCCGGGCGCGTCCGTCCGTACTGCCGCTGATCGCGATGCTGCTGGCCGTCACCACCGGCGGCTTCGGCGCCACGGTGCTGACCGCGGTGGCCGATGCCCGCTTCGAGGCGGCGCGCGCGGCCGTCGGCGGCGACGCGCAGCTCACGGCGCCCGGTGGCACGCTCCCGGACGCCCTGACGTCGGCGGCGGCCGCGCTGCCCGGCGTACGGTCCTCCGTGAAGGTGTGGACGGACGACAACGTGTTCCTCTACGGCACCAAAACGGGCAGCACCCAGATCTCCGTGGTCGTCGCGGACCCGGAGGAGTACGCGCAACTGTCGGCGGCGGCCGGGACCGCCCGGTTCGATCCGGCGCTCCTGGCACCCGGCGCCGCGGGCACCTCGGGCACCTCGGTGCCCGCGCTGATCAGCCGGGACCTCGCCGACGACGACACCTCCGGCTTCCAGCTGAGGCTCGAAAACGGCGGTGCGCTGAAGCTCTCGGTCGTCGGAGTGGTCACCGGCACCCCCGCCCGGCCCGGCGCCAAGTACACCACCGTGGTGCTGCCCGCCCCCCAAGTGCTGGCCGCCATACCGCAGATGGGGCTGCCCAACACCTGGTTGGCGCTCGGCGCGGTCGACCAGCACCGGCTGGAACAGGTGGTCCGCACCGCGGACCCGGCGGGCGGCGCCGAGCGCTACCGCGTCCGCACCAGCTCCGCCGCGGCCGCCGAACTGGGCTCCGACCCGCTCCAGCGCTCCGCCGAGCGGCTGTTCTGGGCCTCGCTCGCCGGAGCCGCGGGCTTCGCACTGCTGGCGGTCCTGCTGACCCTGGTCAGGGCCGCCCCCGACCGGGCCGCGCTGCTCGCCCGGCTGCGCACCATGGGGCTGCGCCCCCGGCAGGGGGTCCAGCTGATCCTGGTGGAGTCGGTGCCCCTGGCCCTGGCCGCCGCGATCGGCGGCGGACTGCTCGCGGTGGGCGCCGTCGCCCTGCTGGGCCCGGCCGTGGACCTGTCGACGCTGGTCGGCACCCAGGTGCCGGCCGGTGTGCCCGTCCTCGTCAGGCCCGTACTGACCCAGGCACTGGGCCTGGCCGCCCTCGTCGCGGGGGCCGTGCTCGCGGAGGCGGCGATCTCCGGCAGGCGACAGATCACGACCGAGTTGAGAGCGGGAGACCAGCGGTGAACAGCGATCAGCCCACCTACGAGGAGCTCCGGAGGCAGGCCCTGGCCGCCGCCGAGCCCCGCCGGCACGGCGCGGACACGGCCATCGCCTGCGACCGCCTGGTCCGGATCTTCAGTACGGACGGGGTCGAGGTACAGGCCCTGCAAGGACTGGAACTGACCGTGGCGCAGGGCGACCTGATGGCCCTGGTCGGCGCGTCCGGCAGCGGAAAGTCCACGCTCCTGAACATCCTCGCGGGGCTGGACGTGCCCACGGCCGGCACCGCCAGCGTCGGCGGCTACGACCTGCTGGAGATGTCGGCGCGCGACCGGCTGCGCTACCGGCGCGAGGCGGTCGGCTTCGTCTGGCAGCAGACGGCCCGCAATCTGCTGCCCTTCCTGACGACGGCGCAGAACATCGCCCTGCCGATGCAGCTGAAGGGCGGGCGGCGGGCGGCCGCCAAACGCCACGCGGTCCGGACCGCCGAGCTCCTCGAAGCGCTGGAGATCGGCGAGCTGGCGAACCGACGGCCCGCCCAGCTCTCCGGCGGCCAGCAGCAGCGCGTGGCCATCGCGGTGGCGATGGCGAACGATCCGGCGGTGCTGCTCGCCGACGAGCCGACGGGCGAGCTGGACTCGGAGACGGGCGGGGCGATATTCGAGGCCTTCCGCACCGTCAACCGGGAACTGGGCGCGACCGTGGTCATCGTCACCCACGACCCGCTCGTCGCGGGCGAGGTGCGGCGTACGGTGGCGATGCGCGACGGCCGCACCAGCAGCGAGGTGCTGCGCCGTACGATCACCGACGAGCACGGGGCCGAGTCGGTGAGCGAGCGCGAGTACGTGATGCTCGACCGCACGGGTCGCGTGCAGCTCCCGCAGAAGTTCCTGGAGGCCCTGGGCATGGAACACCGGGTGGCGGTGGACCTGGCGGCGGACCACATCGAGCTGCGCCCGGACGACGCGGCCGCCACGCCGGCGGACGGCGACGACGGCGTGCGGGAGTCCGCCGCGGGCTGAGACGCCCCGGGATCCCGGTCCGGCCTCCCCGGATCCCCGTTCAGCCCGTGCGCCGTGTCCAGGCCGCCTCGTGCGCGTACCAGCTCTCGACGTGCTCGGCGCGCGGGTGGACCACGCGCAGCGGGTGCGGGGCCGCGGCGGCGGTCATCGTGTACCGGCCGGGGGCGAGGAGGGAGAGCAGGGGCCGCAGCCGTTCCGGGTCCGGGGACCGGTGGTCATTGGGCCGAGTCTGCCAGAGTGCGGGCCGGGAGAGAGAGGGGTTTGTGATGGCGGTCGAACCGTGGGTGACCTGTCTGGTCAACGGAGTTCTGTACAACGCGATGTTCCACAGCGACGGTTCGGCGCTCGACGACGATCTGGTCCGGGCCTACGCCGTCGCCCTGCGCGTGAGCCCCATCAGTGACGAACCCCTGCGCCGACAGGCGGCGGGCCTGCGGGCGGCAGTCGCCTCCGACGAGCCGCTCGCCTCGGCGTTCGAGCCGTATCCGGGATGGCGCCCGTACGACGAGGCCGAGTTCCGCTCGTTCCTGACCCGCCTCGCGGACGCCGTCGAGCAGGGCATCGGACCGGACGACCCCGGTCTCCCCGAAAGGCTCGGACCCCCGGTCGAAGACGCCGCCCCGCGACCGAGGGGTCTGCGCGCGCTCCTGCGCCGCCTTCGGTGAACTCCCCGGCGCGCGTCACTTCCGTGGCCCGGGTGTCGTTAGGCGCTCGGGGTTGACTCGGGGGTCGAAGGGATGACGGAATGCGGCAGTTTCCTCTGGAGATGCACCACATGGCACCCGGCCGGGTCGTCGAGTGGCGGTTGCGGTCCACGGCCGGGGCACAGTCCCCGGGCCCGGACGGCGCCGACGGCACGGCGGACAGGAGGGCCTCCTTCAACCAGGACAAGCACTTCACCGTCGCCGAGGAGAGCCGCGC
The DNA here is from genome assembly GCF_035978755.1 of Streptomyces sp. NBC_01298. Taxonomy (NCBI): domain Bacteria; kingdom Bacillati; phylum Actinomycetota; class Actinomycetes; order Kitasatosporales; family Streptomycetaceae; genus Streptomyces; species Streptomyces sp. NBC_01298. The sequence goes on along the minus strand of NZ_CP108414.1, from coordinate 8,160,375 downwards.
GGCCGACGACCCGACCGCGTCCTGGATCGCCGTCACCTTCGAGGTCAGGGGCCCGCTGGACGAGGACGCCCTGACCGGGTCCCTGCTGGCGTTCGTACGCCGCCACGAGGTGCTGCGCTGCGAGTTCCGGCGCCTGGCCGGGGAGTTGGCGTGCGCGCCGATCCCGGCCGCCGAACTGGCCCTGGACACCGTCCGGGTCGCCGAGTTCGACCGCACCGAGGAGCTGACCGGGTTCCTCGTGGAGCGGTTCAAGCGGAGCATCGACACGCTGTCCTGGCCGCTGTTCACGATGGGCGCCGTCCTGCGCGAGGAGTCGGCGACCGTCTACCTCGCCTTCGACCACATCGTCTGTGACGGCATGTCGATGCCGATCGTGGTCCAGGAGGTCGAGAGGGGCTACGAGGCCCTGTGTCGCGGCGAGTTGCCCGATGCGGCGCCCGCGCCGAGCTATCTCGACTTCGCCGAGGAGCAGCGCGGCCGGTACCTCTCCATCGACGCGGACGACGAACGGCTCGACTACTGGAAGGAGTTCATGGCGAGCGGCGGCGGGGAGTTCTTCCCGCGCTTCCCGCTCGAACTCGGCGTGGAGCCCGGCCGGATGTACTCGATCGTGAACGAGGCCTCACCGCTGCTGGACGCCGCGGAGGCGGAGGTCTTCGAGAAGGCCTGCCTGGAGGTGGGCGGCAAGCCGTTCATGGGCGTGCTCGCCGCCGTCGCGGTCTGTCTGCGCGAAGCCGGCGGGCCGGGCGTCTACCGGGGGTTCATGCCGGTGAGCGAGCGCGGCCGGGCCGGGTGGGGCGACTCGGTGGGCTGGTTCGTCAACACCATGCCCATCGAGTTCGACGCCTCGCCGGGCCGGGACTTCGAGCAGGTCATGTCCTCGGTACGGGCCGGCTTCAACGAGATGATCGGCCACATCGACGTCCCCTTCGTGCGCGCCTGGGAGCTGCTCGCACCCCGCGAGTTCGCGGCCCGTTCCTGGCCGTACCCGGTGAACTTCTTCTCGTACATCGACATGCGCAAGGTCCCGGGCGCCGAGCGCCACGAGGACTGGCGGCCCACCTCCCACGTGTGGTCGGCCCAGGCCAACGGCGCCTGCTCCTGGTTCCAGCGGGACGCGGAGGGGCTGCACATGAACTCCATCTACTCGGACACCCCCGCCGCCCGCCGCACCATGGACGGTTTCCTGGAGGCCCTGCGCGAGACGGTCCGGGAGATCGCCCGCCACGGATCGCTGCGCCGACCCATCGCGCTGACCCCGCCGCGCCGGGCGGAGCGGACCCCGCTCGACGTGGCGGCGTTCGCCCGCCGCGGCTGATCCCGGGCCGCGGCTGATCCCGGGCCGCGGCTCCCGGCGGCGCCGCCCGGCGGCGGATCTCAGAGGCGGGCCGCGCGGGCGCGCAGCAGGGCCTGCTCCCGGGCGTTGCGGGTGAGCGAGGCGGCGCGTTCGAACTCCGCGCGGGCCTCCGCCGGGCGGCCGAGCCGCTCCAGCAGGTCTCCCCGTACGCTCGGCAGCAAATGGTAGGAGCGCAGGGCAGGTTCCGCCGTCAGGGCGTCGACCAGGGGCAGCGCCGCCGCCGGGCCCTCGGCCATCGAGACGGCGACGGCCCGGTTGAGCTCGATCACCGGTGACGGGATCAGCAGGACGAGCCGTCCGTACAGGGCGGCGATCGTGGGCCAGTCGGTGTCCTCGTAGCGGACGGCGTCGGCGTGACAGCCGGCGATGGCCGCCTGGAGGGAGTAGGGGCCGGTGCCCGCCCGGTGCAGGGCCTCGACCCCGCGCCGGATCAGCAGGCGGTTCCACTTGGACCGGTTCTGGTCGGCGAGCAGCACCGGCTCCCCGTCCGGGCCGGTGCGGGTGGCGATGCGCGAGGCCTGGAACTCCAGCAGCGCCGCCAGGCCGTGCACCTCGGGCTCCTTGGGCATCAGCCCGGCCAGGACCCGGGCGAGGCGCAGGGCGTCCTCGCACAGGGCGGGGCGGACGAGGTCGTCGCCGGCGGTCGCGGAGTAGCCCTCGTTGAAGACGAGGTAGATGACCTCCAGCACGGAGGCGAGGCGCTCTTCTCGGTCGGTCCCGTACGGGACCTCGAAGGGCACCGCGGCCTTCGCGAGCGCCCGCTTCGCGCGGACGATGCGCTGGGCGACGGTCGGTTCGGGGCAGAGGAAGGCGCGAGCGATCTCCTGGGTGGTCAGGCCGCCCATCAGCCGCAGGGTCAGTGCGATCCGGGCCTCGGTGGCGAGGACCGGGTGGCAGGCGGTGAAGATCAGCCGCAGCAGGTCGTCGTCGATGGATTCGGGATCGGCGAGCTCGGCCTCCTGCTCCGGCGGCGGAACGTCCTCCAGGGTGCGGCCCACTTCGGCGAGCTTGCGCGCGTAGGTCTCCTTGCGGCGGACGAGGTCGATGGCCCGGTGCTTGGCGGTGGCCATCAGCCAGGCCCCCGGTTTGTCGGGCACGCCAGATACCGGCCACTGCTCCAGCGCCGCGACCAGCGCGTCCTGGGTGATCTCCTCGGCGATGCCGACGTCGCGCACGATCCGGGCGACGCCCGCGATGATCCGCGCGGACTCGATCCTGAACACCGCTTCGACCGCTCGGGTCGTACTCACTGCCGTCACGGCCACCCATCAGAGCAGCCGTGACGAGGCAGGGCAAACGGGGCGCGAGGCAAACGGGGCGCGAGATGCCCGGCGTGGCGCCGCGCCGCGCCGTCAGCTTCCGTCGAGCTGGCGGAGCTCTGCGCCGACCGTCCAGTTCTCCGGGTGGATCTCCAGGAAGCGCTTGGTCCACTCCAGCGCCTCGTCCTTGTCCTTGCACTGCATGAGGGCGTACCCGCCGACGACCTCCTTGGTCTCGGTGAAGGGCCCGTCGGTGTAGCTGAGCTTCCCGCCGGACCAGGTGATGCGGGTCCCTTCGGAGGTGGGGAGCAGACCGGCGGTGTCGAGCATGACCCCGGCCTTGGTGATCTCCTCCATCAGGGCGCCCATGCGGTCGTTGAAGTCGGCCGGGAAGGGGGTGTCGGGGGTGAGGCTCTGCTCGTCGATGCGGATGAGCGAAAGGAAGCGCGGCATGGTGACTCCTCGGTGGTGGAGGACGGGGCCGTTCCCCGCCTCTCACCCCTGCGTCGAACGGGAGACGCCGGGATCGACAGCTTCCCGGAAAAATCTTCGGCGACTTTTGGGACGCGCGCGGCAGCGCGGATTCCGATCGCCGCCCCCACCGGAGCTACCGGCGAGTAGGATCGCCGGGCCCAGGCCCCTCCGAGAGGATTCCCCGATGCCGCGCATGCCTTCCTCGCCGCTCCTGCTCGCCGGTCTGCTGGCCGGCGCGGCGGTGGCGCACGCCGTCGCGCCCAAGCAGTTCGACGCGATCGTGCCGCGCTCGCTGCCCGGCAGCCCGCGCCGGTGGACGTACGCCAGCGGCGCGGCGGAGCTCGCGCTCGCGGCCGGGGTCGCCCACCCGCGCACCCGCAAGGTCGCGGCACTGGCCACGGCGGCGTACTTCGTCGGCGTGTTCCCCGCGAACGTCAAGATGGCCGCCGACGCCCGCCACCGCTCCCCCGCCCTGCGGGCCGTGGCCCTGGGCCGACTGCCGCTCCAGGTCCCGCTGGTGCTGTGGGCCCGCAAGGTCGGCCGGAACGCGGCGGGCTGAGGGCACGCTGAAGGCGTGCCTAAGCCTCCCGCCGTCCCGCCGTCCCGCCGTCCCGCCGTCCCGCCGTCAGCGACTGTCGCCCGTCCAGTCCCAGTGACCGGGATCGGACGCGCGGCGGCGGTAGTGGGCCCGGCCCCCGGACCCGTAGCGCCCTATCTCCGTCGGGAGCCGGGCCTCCTCGGCGAGCTGCGGTCCGCTCCAGCCCGTGATGTCGAGCAGCAGCCCGTCGAGGGGCCCGCCCACGAGCTCTCCGTAGGCGTGCCCCGGGAGCGGACCCGGGTCGGGGTCGTCGTGATCGGCGCCGTAGACCCGGCGCCGGAGCATCCTGTCGTCCATACCGGTCAGCTTCACAGACGGCACTGACAACGGGCCCGAGCGGCGATGATGGGAGCCGTTCGGATCGCACGGCACACGAAGCGGAGCACCACCCATGGCACGTCGGGTACACCAGCCACTGGAGGACCAGGAGTTCGACTTCATCCTCGGCATGACGGACGGGCCGGTGCTCGCCTACTTCTGCGGCAGCTGGCCCAAGGCCCTGGAGCCGTGCCGCGCGATGGACTCGGCCGTCGCCGCACTGGCGCAGGAGTACGGGACCCGGCTGACGGCGGTGCGTGTGGACATCACCCGCTGCCCCACGCAGACCAAGCGGTACGAGGTGACGGGCGCCCCGACGGCCGTGCTCATCACGGGCGGCGAGCCGGTGGCGACGCAGGCGGGGCCGATGACGGCGGAGGGGCTCCGAGCGTTCCTCGACGCTCACCTCTGAGCCGTCCGGGCGAAGGTACGCGATCTGGCCGAAAGTCACATGGATCGGATAGGTGCCTGAGGCATGTAATGGATTCCGGCGAAACGGAACCATCGCGTGCGAGGTGCTGCATGTCCGAGAAGACCATTGCCTTCCCCCAGGACCGAACCTGTCCCTACCACCCGCCGGCGGCCTACGAACCGCTGCGGACGGGCCGGCCGCTCTCCCGGGTCACCCTCTTCGACGGCCGCTCCGTGTGGGTGGTCTCCGGGCACGCCGAGGCGCGCGCCCTGCTCTCCGACGGCCGGCTCTCCGCCGACCGGCAGAACCTCTCCTTCCCCGCCCCCACCAGGCGGTTCAAAGGCCTGAGCAACCGGCGCGCCGCCCTGCTCGGCGTCGACGACCCCGTCCACAACACCCAGCGCCGGATGCTGATCCCGAGCTTCTCGCTGGGGCGCACGGCGGCCCTGCGCCCCCGGATCCAGGAGACCGTGGACCGGCTGATCGACGGGATGCTCGCAGCCGGGCCCGGCGCGGAACTGGTCGGCGCCTTCGCCCTGCCGGTGCCGTCGATGGTGATCTGCGCCCTGCTCGGAGTCCCGTACGCGGACCACGAGTTCTTCGAGAGCCGGTCCCGGCGGCTGCTGCGCGGCCCCGAACTCGCCGATGTCGAGGACGCCCGGGAACAGCTGGACGGCTATCTGCGCGAGCTGATCGGCCACAAGCGCGGGCATCCGGGCGAGGGGCTCCTGGACGAGCTGATCGCGCGGCGGCTGGAGACCGGCGAGACCGATGTGGAGGAGTTGGTCTCGCTGGCCGCGATCCTGCTCGTCGCGGGGCACGAGACCACGGCCAACATGATCTCGCTGGGCACGTTCACCCTGCTCAGCCACCCCGAGCAGCTGGACGAGCTGCGCGCCGATCCGTCGCTGCTGCCGGCGGCGGTGGAGGAGCTGATGCGGTTCCTGTCGATCGCGGACGGCATGCTCCGGGTGGCGGCCGAGGACATCGAGATCGGCGGGGTGACGGTCCGCGCCGATGACGGGGTGATCTTCTCCACCTCCGTGATCAACCGCGACGAGAGCGTCTTCGCGGAGCCCGACACCCTGGACTGGCACCGGCCGACCCGGCACCATCTGGCCTTCGGCTTCGGCATCCACCAGTGTCTGGGCCAGAACCTGGCCCGCGCCGAGATGGAGATCGCGCTCGGCACCCTCTTCGAACGGCTCCCCGGCCTGCGGCTGGCGGCGGATCCGGACCGGATCCCCTTCAAGCCCGGGGACACCGTCCAGGGCATGCTCGAACTCCCCGTGACGTGGTGAGCCGGGTGACCCGGGTCTCCGTGGACACGGACCGGTGCATCGGGGCCGGGCAGTGCGCCCTGACCGCCCCGGCCGTGTTCACCCAGGACGAGGACGGCTTCGGCGCCCTGCTGCCGGGGCGCGAGGACGGCGCCGGCAGCCCGCTGCTGCGGGAGGCCGCCCGGGCCTGCCCGGTGTCGGCGATCAAGGTCGAAGGGGCCTGAGCGAGAGCCGCCGGAGTTCGAGAAGTCCCTCCGGCGGCGGTTCAGTGCCCGGCGGCGTCGGTTCAGTGCCCTGCGGCGTGGTTCAGTGCCCGGCGGTGGCGCTGAGCCTCTGGAACATGGCCTCGTCCAGGTCCAGCCCCCGCTGTGCCTGGTTGATGGCCTGCGAGCTGTAGACCCCGGTCGAGCGGGCGGCCAGCACGGCGTCCCGCGAGGCCGCGATCACGCCGAGCCGCAGGTCCACGTACTGCTCACGGGCTCCGTCGATCGCGGGGACGGCGGCGGCCTCGTCCTTCCGGTCCAGCCGGGCGTCCTCGCGGACCTTCGCGAGGACCTCCGGCGCGTACGGACTGCCGTCGCCCCGTACGAGGCCGGGCTCCTCCAGTACGGCCCGGCCGGCCTCGGCGACCTCTTCCAGCAGCCTCCGGTACTCCTCCTGGAAGCGGACCGGGTCGTCGCCGGAGATCTTCACCGACCGGATGACGGCGGGCAGGGTCAGGCCCTGGAGCAACAGGGTCGTGGTGGCGACCACGAAGGCGATGAGCAGCAACTGGGGGCGGTACGGGGTGTCCTCGGGCAGGGTCTGGGCCGCGGCGACCGTGATCGCCCCGCGCATCCCGGCCCAGGCCAGGGCCACGCCGCTGCGCCAGCCGAGGCTCTCGTTGACCTTGAAGTCGACGTCGGCCGAGGCCCGGGTGACGCGTTCCTTCATCTGCTCCCTGCGGCGGGGCGTCAGCTCCCTGCGGGGGCGCAGCGGATTGGCCGGCTGCTCGGACTCCGGGGCTCCGAGCCGGTCCATCAGCCAGTCGAGCCGCGGCTTGCTCGCGGCGGCCCGCTGCGCGTCCTTGCGCAGCGAGGCGATGAGCGGGGCGACGAACACCATGCGCGCCACGATCACCAGCGCGGCTGCCGCGAGGCCGATGAACAGGGCGCGCCAGGCGCTGAGCCCGTCCGCGGCGACCTCGTCGAGGAGGCCCTTGAGGCCGAGTCCCATCAGGAGGAAGATCGCGCTTTCGAGCAGGAAGGCGAGGGTGCGCCAGTTCATGGCCTCGGCCAGCCGGTCCTGGGCGCTGAGGAAGCGCGGGGCCTGGTGGCCGGTGACCAGCCCCGCGACGACCACCGCGAGGACACCGGAGGCGTGGAACTCCTCGGCCGGAAGGAAGGCGACGAACGGTACGACGAAGGAGATCGCGGTGTTCAGCAGGCTGTCCTTGAGCAGCGCACGGACCCGCACGTTGACGAGGCCCACGACGAGGCCGACGGCGGTGGCCAGGGCCACGGAGAAGAGGAAGTTCCCGGCGACCCCGGCCAGGGAGACCGTTCCGGCCATGGCCGCGATCGCGGAGCGCAGCAGGACCAGCGCGGAGGCGTCGTTGACGAGCCCCTCGCCCTCCAGCATGGTCAGCAGCCGTGACGGAAGCCCGAGCTGTTTGCCCATGGAGGTCGCGGCGACCGCGTCGGTGGGGCTGACCACGGCGCCGAGGGCGAAGGCGGCGGGCCAGCCGAGGCCGGGCATGAGCCAGTGGAAGAGCCAGCCCGCACCGAGGGTGGTGACGGCCACGAGCAGCACCGCGAGACCGCTGATCGCCTTGATGTTGCGGCGGAAGTCGGACGCGGGCATGTTCACGGCCGTGGAGTAGAGCAGTGGTGGCAGCACGCCCGCGAGGACCCACTCCGGCTCGACGGCGAGCGCCGGCACGCCCGGTACGAAGCTGAGGGCGATGCCGACGACCACCAGGCTCAGCGGGGCCGCGAGGCCGAGCCGCTTCGAGAAGGCGGCGACGGCGACGATGCTGCTGACGCCGACGATCGAGACGAGGGTCATTTCCATGCGCGGTACAGGGCCTTAGGGGTGCTCGGGGACGATTTGTCCACCGTACGCCCCGAGGTTTCACCGCGTCAAAAATTGAGCGACTCCACCTTTGACGCGCCCTCGCACCCCCGCGCCGCCGCGCCCCCGCGCCGCCGTTACTCGGAGGGCGCCGGCTGCGGCAGCGACGCGACCGCCCGCCGCTCCAGCACCAGGGCGTCGTCCACGAGCCCGGCGCAGGCGTCGAAGAGCTCCCGCCGTCCCGCGGCGTCCGCTTCGGGGTCGGCCGTACGGGCCAGCTCGGCGAGCCGTGACCACTGCCGCCCGGAGTCGCGGAAGAGCGCGGCCGCCCCGCCGTGCCCGGCGAGGTCGAGGAAGTCCGCGTACAGCGGCCGGGTGGCACCCGGGGCGGTCCACTCCTCCTCCAGACACGCGTACAGCCGCCGCGTGCCCACGGCGAGGGCCTCGGGGGTGGCGAAGCGGCGCTCCCAGCCCGTCTTGGTGCTGGTGTCGCGCAGCTGCGCGGCGAACCTCTCCATGCCGGAGAAGCCGAAGTTGACGTCGAAGTGGTTGCCGAGGACCGGTCCGGTGAGGCGGGAGACCGTGGCGGCGATCGCCGCGTCCAGGTCGGGTTCGCCCGCGGGCTTTCCGGTGGTCACCACCATCTGGTGGCGGCCCTTCTTGTGCCCGGACCAGGCCGCGCCGAACTCCTCGCGGCCGATCGCGTACGGGGCTCCGGCGCCGTCCAGACCGGCCGCCGGGTCGTCGACCTGGAAGGTGTCCCCGTCGTAGCCGACGACGGCCACCACGTACGGATCGGCGGCGGCCAGCTCGGCCATCGGCGCGGGGCCGTGCCACGGCAGGGCGGACCGGTCGACGGTGCAGAACACCGGCGCCCCGGCGTCGAGGGCCGCCTCGACCCGGTTCCAGCGGGGCTTGGCGCTGCGCGTGGCCTCGTACGGGATGCGCAGGCGGCCGAGGGCGACCTGGACCCAGGGGTCCGGGTGGGCCTGGGCGACGATCGTCGGCATCGGCGGCCGGCCGGCGTACTCGAACACGAAGTACATGAAGCCGATACCGCCCGCCAGGCCCGCGACCAGGGCCTCTTCGTGCACGCTGCCGAGCGCGTGCCGGATCAGCGTGGCCTCGCGGTGAGTGCCGGGGGCGAAGTCTTCATATACGTGCGCAGTCATGCGGTCAGCGTAGCCGCGCCGCGGAGCCCCGGCCGCTACCTGACTTCCTGTACACCTGCCCAGAAAGTTCCTGTACAGTCGTCCAGGAAGTCGGTGGGACCACCCTCCGCTCACCCCGACCCCTCCGGGAGGTGGCCGTGCACACGGTCGCAGCGATCCTCATCGGCCTCGTCGCCGCACTGCACGCGTACTTCCTGGTCCTGGAGATGTTCCTGTGGCAGCGGCCGCCCGGCCGCGCCCTGTCCGGCTTCGACGCCGACACGGCCCGCCTGACCGCCCCGCTCGCCGCGAACCAGGGCCTCTACAACGGGTTCCTCGCCGCGGGCCTGGTCTGGTCGCTCGTCATCGACTCGCTCGCCACGCAGATCTTCTTCCTCGTCTGCGTGATCGTCGCCGGGGTGTACGGGGCCGCGACCGCCAACCGCCGCATCCTCGTCGCCCAGGCCCTGCCCGGCGCCCTCGCCCTGGGCGCGGCCCTGCTCGCCGGATGACCTCCCGCACCGACCCGCGCACCGCCCGCACCAAGGCCCGGCTGCGCGAGAGCCTCCTCGCGGAGTGCGCGGACGGGCCGCTCGGCGAGGTCAGCGTCTCGGCGGTGGTCCGCAGGGCGGGCGTCGGCCGGGCCACGTTCTACCTGCACTACGAGGACCTCACCGCGCTCGCGGTGGACGCCTGCGCCGACGTCGTGCACGCGGCGGTCGACGCCCTGCACGCCTGGCAGACGGATCCGTCGGCGCTTCCCCCGGCCCGCCCCCCGGCCGCGCTGGCCGCCTTCCTGGGCGGCGCCGCCGACCGGGCACCGCTCTACCGCACCCTGCTCCTGCCTGGTGGCGGCGGCCCGCTCGGCGAACGCCTGTACCGGGAGCTGCGCGAGCGCAGCCGGGCCGAACGCGCCGCGGTGGGCGCCCCGCGCCCCGAGCTGGTGGCTTCGGCCGTGGCCGCCACCTTCACCGCCGTGCTCGCGGACTGGCTGCACGGCGACCTGCCCGCCGACCTGACGGACCCGGCCGCGCTGGCGGACCGGATCTGGCAGCTCCTCGTCGCCCTGCACCGGGCGGGGTGATGTCCGCGGCGGTTCAGCCGTGTTCGGCCGCCAGCCCGGTCTCGGCCATGACCCGGGTGACGGTGTCCTCCAGCGAGTGCTCCGCCTCGATGACGCTCTCCCAGTCGCCCGGCAGCAGGTCGAGCGGCCGGTACCACTCGCGCAGCTCCGCCTCGCCGTAGTCGGCCGCCCGCGGTGTGCCCGCGTGCCGCCGCAGGGTCTCCTCGAACGGCACGTCGAGGTAGTAGAAGTGGGTCGGCCCGCGGTGGGCCCGGCGCAGGGCGTCGAGCATGGGGCCGTAGCGGTCGGCGTAGAGGATCCCCTCGACGATCACGTGGAAGCCGTGGTCCAGCGCGTAGCGCGCCACGCTGCCGATGAGTCCGATGTTCGCCGCGCCGGGCGTGTCCGGCTCGCGCAGGACGACGCGGCGCAGGGTGTCCTGGCCCACGAGCGCGAGGCCCCGGCCGTGGCGGTCTCGAATGCCCTCCGCCACGGAGGACTTGCCCGCGGCGGAATTGCCGCGCAGCACGATCAGCCGGGTGTCCGGCGTGCCGGTCATCATCCGGCCCACGCTACCCGCCCGCCCCGGACGTGCGTGAGCCCCGCCGGAAGATCCGGCGGGGCTCACGTCACGGGCCGGGCGCGTGAAGTGGTGCTACCCGATGGCGACCACCTGCTCCGCCTGGGGTCCCTTCGGCCCCTGCGTCACGTCGTACTCGACCTTCGCGCCTTCCGCCAGCTCCTTGAAGCCGGTGGTCTGGATTGCGGAGAAGTGCACGAACACGTCGGGGCCACCGTCGTCCTGCTGGATGAAGCCGAACCCCTTCTCCGAGTTGAACCACTTCACGATGCCAGTTGCCATCTGTACTGATCCTTCACAACGTTCCACCGGCCGCACACGCGGCCGGACCCGATCCTGCCCATTGATCGGCCCGAGCACACGCCAAGCGCGGCCAACCGGGGTGCTTCCGGATATTCGAACTTTTCTCCGGCCCGTCCGTGAAACGGGGGAGCAGGCCTTCGCAGGGGCCCTTGGAAGGGCTCTCGGCGGGGCGCTCCGAAGGAGTCTTCGAGAGGGGACGGACATGGGCGAGCTCGCGACGTTCCGGGTGCCGGCTCGGATCACGGGAACGACGGCGGACATCATGCTCGGCGGGGCGATGGTCCGCGCCTGGCAGCGCGACGGGATCTTCCAAGTGGCCGTCGACGGACGGCAGGAGGCCCGTACGCGGGCCGCGCTGGCGGCGAGCCGGCGCTTCTTCGCCCGGCCCGCGGCGGAGAAGGCCGCGTACGTCAACGACACCTCGTACAGCGGGTACATCGCCTCGGGCGAGGAGGTGACGGACGGGCGGCCGGACGCCTCGGAGATCTTCACCATCACCCCCGACATCCCCGCGGCCGCGGCCGACGGCCTGCCCTGCCACGGTCCGGTCCCCTGGCCCTCCCCCGGCTACCGCGCGGCCATGGAGGCCTACTTGGCGGGCGTCGGCGGGCTCGGCGAGCGGCTGCTGCGGCTCGTGGCCCTCGGGCTCGGCCTCGGTCCGGCCGGCGTCGACCGGCTCGCGGGCCTGACCCGCGGCGGCTGGCACCACATGCGGGTGCTGCGCTTCCCCGCCGCCGAACGCACCGCGGAGCGCGGGATCGGCGCCCACACCGACTACGGGCTGCTGGTGATCGCCGCACAGGACGAGGTGGGCGGTCTCTTCGTACGGCCTCCGGTGACGGGCGAGGACCGCCCGCGCAACTGGCTGCCGGGCGAGAGCACGGCGGGCTTCGCCGAGGAGCGGCCCGGCTGGAGCGCCGTACGGCCCGTGGCGCGGGTGCTGACGGTGTTCCCCGGGGACATCCTCCAGTTCATGACCGGCGGCGCGCTGCTGTCGACCCCGCACCGGGTGCGGCTGGCCGACCGGGAGCGGTACGCCCTCGCCTACTTCCACGAGCCGCGCTTCGGCGCCCGGATCCGCCCCCTCGCTCACACCGGTGAGGACCGCGGGGACGGGTCGGTGATCCACTACGGGGAACACTTCACCCGGATGTTCATGCGGTGCTATCCGCAGCGGGCAACGACGCGGCGGATCGAGGCCGAGGGGCTGCTGCGAGCGCTCGCCGGGGCCCGCTGACGCGGCAGCCCAGGCAGTCCGCGTGACCTGCGCGGGCGGCGGTGTCGCGGACCCGCCAGTCCCACTGGCTCTCCGGGCGGGGCCCGCTCGGCTTGCCCCAGCCGGCGAGGTGCAACAGCCAGGTGACGAGCCCCGCCACGGCCACGATCGCGAGGCCGATCCAGACGCCGGGGGTCCAGGAGGCACACAGGGCCGCGCCCGCCGCCGCGCTTCCCACCAGCGCGATCGCGGTGCCGGTCCAACCGGCCACCGTGTGGCCGAGGTCTACGTGGCCGTGAGCACTCATCATTCTCCCCTGGTTCGTCGGGTCAGTAGGCTCGAAGTGCGTTCTCTTACCGAGAAAGCCATTTACCTCACGAGCTAAGTAACTTAGATGCTAAGGAGTAACCGCGTGCAGGGCAAGCCCCGCCCCGCGGCCACGGTCCAGGACGCGCTCACGCGCATGGACCGGTACGTCGCCCTCGGCATCGTCGGCCAGCAGGAGGTGGCGCAGCTCCTGGGGCTGAACGTCACCGACCTGACCTGCCTCGGCCACATCCTGGGCGCCGGGGAGGACCCGCTCGGCGCGGGCGACCTCGCCGAGCTGACCAGCCTCACCACCGGCGCGGTGACCGGGGTGCTCAACCGCCTGGAGCGCGCCGGGTACGCGAGCCGGCAGCCCGATCCGGCCGACCGGCGCCGCGTACGGGTGGTCGCGGAGCCCGCGGCCGCCGCGCGGATCTTCGCCGTCTACGAGCCCTTCTACGCCCGGCTCGGTGCGGTGTTCGCCGAGTACACCCCCGACGAGGTCGCCGTCATCGCCGACTGGTTCGGGCGCGCGACGGCCGAGGTCACGGCCCATCTGGACCGGGTACGGGCCGGGGAACTCGGGCCGGTGGCCCCGTAGGCCCGATGGTAAAATTTGCCTTTTGGCGACGTTCGGGTCGCACTCCCGATCATCTTGACCAAACATTTCGCCCCACCATTTTCGACACGCGTCTCACGGAAGGTTCTGCATGAAGAACCCGTCACCTCATGGGCGCTTCGGCATCAAGCCCGGAGCGAAGGCAGGCCCGAAGGGCGGTGCGAAGGGCGGCGGGAAGACCCCGCGGACCCTCGGCCCCCAGGGCGAGTACTCAATGCCCCGGACGACCACGCCGGCGCTGCCGCCGGTGGAGTCCTTCTCGGAGCTCGGCCTGCCCCCTGAGCTGGTGACGACGATGGCCGACCAGGGGGTCGCGGAGCCGTTCCCCATCCAGGCGGCGACCCTCCCCAACTCCCTGGCGGGCCGCGACATCCTCGGCCGCGGGCGGACCGGCTCCGGCAAGACGCTGGCCTTCGGCCTGGCCATGCTCGCCCGGACGGCGGGGCAGCAGGCCGATCCCAAGCGGCCGCTCGCACTGGTCCTCGTACCGACCCGCGAGCTGGCGCAGCAGGTGACCGAGGCCCTGGCCCCGTACGCGCAGGCCCTGAAGCTGCGCGTGGCCACGGTCGTCGGCGGCCTGTCGATCGGCAAGCAGACGGGCGCCCTGCGCACCGGCGCCGAGATCGTGGTGGCCACCCCGGGGCGGCTCAGCGACCTCATCGGCCGGCGCGACGTGCACCTGGAACGCGTGAAGATCGTCGTCCTCGACGAGGCCGACCAGATGTGCGACATGGGCTTCATGCCGCAGGTCACCGAGATCCTCGACCAGTGCCACCACGCGGGCCAGCGGATGCTGTTCTCCGCGACCCTGGACCGCAACGTCGACCAGCTGGTCCAGCGGTACCTGAAGGACCCGGTCGGGCACTCCGTGGACCCGCAGTCCGCTTCGGTGTCCACGATGGACCACCACGTGCTGCACATCCACGCCGCCGACAAGATCTCGGCGGCGACCGAGATCGCGGCGCGCGAGGGCCGGGTGCTGATGTTCCTGGACACCAAGCACGGGGTCGACCAGTTCGTGAAGCACCTGCGGGCCATGGGCGTACGCGCCGAGGGGCTGCACAGCGGCAAGTCGCAGCCCCAGCGCACCCGGACCCTGGGGCAGTTCAAGGACGGCCTGCTGAACGTCCTGGTCGCGACCAACGTCGCCGCCCGCGGCATCCACATCGAGGACCTCGACCTCGTGGTCAACGTGGACCCGCCGGCCGACAGCAAGGACTACCTGCACCGGGGCGGGCGCACCGCGCGCGCCGGCGAGTCCGGCAAGGTCGTCACCCTGGTCACCCCGAACCAGCGGCGGGACATCGTCCGGCTGATGGCCGACGCCAAGATCCGGCCGACCATCACCCAGGTGCGCTCCGGCGAGGCCGCGCTGAGCCGCATCACCGGCGCGAAGGCCCCCTCCGGCGTGCCACTGGCCGGCGCCGCGGCCACCGACGCCAAGGGCCGGCCTTCGGGCTCGGACCTCGGCTTCCGCGGCATCGGCACCCGGCCCGGGCGACCCGGCAAGGGCAAGGAGTCGCGCAAGACCATCGAGGCCCGGCAGGCCGCCGAGGCCCGCGCGGCGGCGCGGGTGCGGCGCGGCACGAAGTAGCGCCGAGCAGCGGGCCGCAGAGAACGGGAGGGCCGGGACCGCGGTGCGGTTTCGGCCCTCCCGTGCGTTCCCGGGACTCCGATCGGATCACGAGCGGCACGTCACGAACGGCGCGTCACCAACGGCACGTAACGAACCTCAGGTCACGCGCCTCAGGTCACGCGCCTCAGGTCACGAACCTCAGGTCACGAACCTCAGTCACGCGCCGACCGCGGCCCGCCGCAGCAGTCGCTGCGCCGCCGCGTTGCGGACCCGGCGGGTCCGGGCGCCCTCCGCGAGCAGCCGCAGCGCCTCGTCCGCGTGCAGGGACCGGGCCGCCGTGCCCTGACACCAGTCGGAGGCGGCGAGGAGCTCCGCCGCGGACCAGGGCTCGCCGCGGGTGACGGCCTTCAGCAGGGTCCACTCGCGCAGCCTGCGGGCCGCGAAGGTGCGGCCGCCGATGGCGGCTCCCACGGCCTGCGCCCAGGCGGGGAAGGCCTCGTCGGCCAGCAGCCCGGCCGCCCGCCGGTCGAGGTGCGTGACCACGGCGCTCTCGGCCATCACCAGGTCCGGGTCGCACAGGACGGCGGCCACGGCCTCGGCTTCCGCGGGCTGACCGGAGACGGCTGCCAGGGACTCCAGGTGCCGGGCGTAGCGCCAGTGCTCGGGCGGCGTGTTCACCGCCACCCCCACCGCGCCCGTCGTCCCGTCGATCCCGGCGGGCCGGCGCTCCGGGCCGCCGTGGCGTATCTGGTGCTCGCTTCTCCCCATGCGGCCATTCCACACGACACCGGTGAACGACAGGTTGTCAGGGTGGCATCAAGTCGCCGGACGACGTGCCGCCGGGCTGGTCCGGCACCCGCCGAGGCCGCATCCGTGCAGGTCACAGGAGCATTACGTGATCACGGCACGTCTTGTGCCAGGTGCGCGGCGGCCGATGGGATGGCCCGAACCAAAACCGAGGGCGGGGGCCGAACATGTCGGATCCGGTGGACTACATCACGAGACTGCGGGCGGAGGCGCGGGACCCGAACCGCGAGGAGGCCTTCCTCGCGGACCGGCGCCGGCAGCGCCGGCGGCGCGCGTCCGTCGGAGGCGTCGCCGCCCTCGCCCTGGCCGGCCTCGTCACGTGGCTGGTGACCAGCACCGGGCCGCGGCCCGCCGACGAGCCCTACGCCGCCACCGCGCTCGAAGAGGAGCTGTGGCCCGACCCCTGGCCGGCGACGACCAACCTACCGCTGCGCGGCTCGCCGGCCCGCGGCTGGGAGACCGGTGCGAAGGAGCTCCCGCTGCCCGCTCCCGCGGCGGTCGGTTCCCTGTCCGCGCGGCAGGTCGGGGAAGGGCTGCGACGGGCACGGGAGTTCGTGGTCGCGGCCAACCTTGATCCCGGGGTGCTGCGGGGCGGGCATCCCACCGCGGCCCTGGAGCTGCTCGATCCGCGGCAGCCCGTACGTGCCCTGCTGACGGAGCACCTGCGCTCCCCCGGTCTCCCGGACAGCGATCCCACCGAGATGTTCACGCGCTTCGACCCCGCCGCGCTCACCGTGGCCGACAAGGGCGTCCGCGTGCGCGGCCGGATGTCCTTCGCGGCGGGCGGCGTCCCCGGACAGCTGCGGATCCGCGCCGACTACACCTTCGTCTACGCCCTGCGGCGCGCGGCACCGCTCTCGGAGCCGGGACCGGCCTACGACACGGAGGAAGTGGCGCGGGTCGTCGTCCGCAGACAACTGGTCCTGCTCTACGCCCCGGCCGGGTCCCCCGGGGTCACCGCCGGGAAGCTGATCGCGGCCGACTACCGCCGGCAGCTCGGCAACCACGACTGCGGCACGGTCGACGGCTTCTTCCACCCCTACTTCTCGAAGGAGGCGAAGACCGCCGACCGGCCGTGGCCGGTGGTCGACCCGTACGACGAGAGCACGGAGATCCCCGCCGGCCCGCCGCGCTGCACCGTCCCCTCGCGCACCTGACCGGATCCGGCGGGACCGCGTCCCGGTCGGGCCGGGGAGCGTGCGCGCACGGACCGTGCGCTCAGACCCGGAGAGCGTGTCAGGCCCGGGGAGCGTGCCCTCAGGCCCGGGGAGCGTGCCCTCAGGCCCGGGAGTCGTGGCTCTCGTAGCCGCCGGAACCCTGGTCGTTCGCGTGTCCCTGCTCCGGGAGCGGGGCGCCGGTCTCCAGGAGGGTCTTGAGGCTGGACGCGAGCATCGGCCAGGCACGGCCGCACATGCCGATGAGGGTGCCGCCCGGTTCGAAGCCCTCGTGGAGGACGGTGAGCCGGGAGAGGGTGTCACCGACCGGCTCGATCTCGTACGTCACCTTCGTGCGCCGCTCGCGGGCCAGTTCGGCGCGCAGCTCCTCGCCGATGCCCACGGAGGCGGCCCACTGCGGGGTGAAGGTGTGCCAGGTGTAGGAGAGCAGCCGCTCCGGTACGCACTCCAGCACCACCTGCTCCGGATCGCTCGTCCGTGCCCCGCGCTCCACCCAGTCCATCGTCGAGCCCACCCGCCAGTCCGTCTCGAAGTCGAGCCCCCAGTAGCGGCGGGTGAACGCGGGCTCGGTCAGGGCCTGCCACACGCGGGCGGGATCGGCCTGGACGTAGACGGTGTAGGTGATCGCAGTCTCGCTCATTCCCTCATGCTGCGGGACCGGGGCCCGCGGAGCGGGGATTGAGCCGCTCCGCGCTCACCAGTGGCAGCCCTCCGCGGGGAGTTCCGTGGGTGGGGTGCGGGGCGGCGCCGGGAGGGAGAGGTGGGCGCGGGCGGCGTGGACGGCGGCGAGTTCCTCGTGGCCGGCCGGGCCCCAGTCGCTGAGTTCGCGGACCTGTTCGGGGGTGGCCAGCAGCCGGGCGTACGCCGGGTCCGGGCCCGGGGGCAGCGCCGTGAGCCGGGCCGCGGTGCGCGGGTGGGCGCCCTGGTCGGCGTACCGGTACCCGAGCGGGAGCGCTCCCGCGGTGCGGCCCGGCGCCGGGGGCGGGAGGTGGGCGGCGCCGGTGGCGCGGGCGACGAGCAGCAGGACGCGCCCGTCGGGGGCGAAGAGCCAGCCGGCGGGGTCCCGGGGCGTCAGGTGCGCCGGTGCGGGGCCCGGGTGCCAGGTGCCGTGCAGGGGGACGCGGCGGCTGCGCAGGACGCCGAGCCGGTCCAGGGCGGTGGGGTCGGTGGGGCGGCCGTCCTCCAGCAGCGCGGCGCCGCCTCCGTTGATCCGGGCGCGCAGGGCGGACAGGGTCCGGCGGGCGTCGCCCGCGTCCATCAGGGCGGGCAGGTCTGCCGGTTCGGCGAAGTGGATGCCGGTGATCTCCTGCGCGGGGAGACGGACGGAGTCGATGCGGTCGCGGGTCCAGGTCCCGCCGTCGAAGACGTGCAGGATCTCGCCGGGGAACCGCATCCCGGGCGGCATGCCCGGCGCGTCGGCCGGAATCCAGTCGACGGCGAGGCCGCGCGGGTAGCGGCCTTCGACGCCGAGCTCCTCGTACATCTCCCGGGCGGCCGCGGCGGCCGGTGCCTCACCGGCGTCCACGGCGCCGCCGGGCAGCAGCCGGTCGGGGCGGTAGTCGACGCTCTGGACGAGGACGCGTCCGTCGGCATCGGTGACGAGGACGACGGCGCCGGTCCAGAGGGTGGCGCGGGAGGCCCCGTACTCCTCCGGGGTCATCCACGTGCCGGGGCGCGCGGGCGGAGTGGCCCCCGTGTCCTGCGTCACGTCCTCGTCGGTCAGCTGCGTCATCGGACTCCGTTCACCGTAGGGGCAACGGGCTGTGCAACAGGGCGGACGGCCCTCGGGTTACGGAGATCAACACATTCCCCTTTGCCACCCCTATACCTCCTTATTACCTGGTTACACGGATCTTGCTACGTTCCCGGGGCGGACTGGCGGCATGAAAACCGCCGGTCCGACCACGTCACCGGACCGAGGAGAGACCCACCCATGCGACGCGCACCCCGTACGGGCACCCCCGCGGCCACCGGAAAACGGTGGACCGTCCCGGGCGTGGCGGGGGTGGCCGGCGGCGTCGCGGTCCTCGGCTTCGGTGGGCTGTACGCCGCGGGCCTGCTGCTGGCGGGCGACGAGGTGGCCCCCGGCACGAAGGTGCGCGGCGTCGACATAGGCGGGATGAGCCGAGCCGAGGCCCGGCAGACCCTGAACCGTGCGCTCGGCCCGTCCGCCGCGTCCCCGCTCGAACTGCGGATCGGGGAAAGGACCGAGCGGGCGCAGCCTGCGACGCTCGGCCTCTCCCTGGACACCGGCGCCACCGTCGACCGGGCGGCCCGCTCGGGCTCCGACCCCGTCAGCGTGATCGGCCGACTGTTCTCCTCCGGCGATCCCGCGGTGGAGCCCGTGGTCCGCCTCGACGAGAAGGCGGCCCGCTCCGCCCTGGACGGGATCGCCGCGAAGACCCGGCAGGAAGTCCGGGAGGGCTCGGTCTCCTTCCAGAAGGGCAAGGCCAAGGCGGTCGCCCCGGTCACCGGCAGCGACCTCGACGTCGACGGATCCCTCGGCGTGCTCCGCTCCTCCTACACCCGGCCTGCGGGCGGGGAGCCCGTCGTGCTCCCCGTCCGGAGCACGCAGCCCCGTATCGGGCAGCAGGAGACGGAGCGTGCGCTGAAGGAGTTCGCCGAACCCGCGGTGTCCGCGCCGGTCACCCTGACCGTGCGGGGCAAGCGCATACCCGTCGGCCCGGCCGTCCTCGCCAAGCACCTCACCCTCAAGGACGACGGCCAAGGCCGCCTCGCGCCCGCCCTCGACGCCAAGGCACTGCTCGCCGACCCGGAGCTGTCCGGTCCGCTGCGACAGGCCACGCCGGGACCCGTCGAAGCGAAGCTGCGTACGGACGCCGCGGGCGCGGTCTCCGTCGCCGAGGAGGGCCGGGCCGGACGCCGGGTCGCCGAGGAGGGCCTGTCCGCCGCCGTATTGCCGCTGCTGACGCGGGCGGGCGCGGCGGAGCGTACGGGTGAGGTCGCCACGGAGGAGGTCAAGCCGAAGCTGACCGGGAACACGGTCGGGCAGCTGGGCATCAAGGAGGAGGTGTCCTCCTTCACCGTCGACTTCGAGAAGGCCCCGTACCGCACGACGAACATCGGACGGGCCGCGGAGCTGATCAACGGCTCGCTCGTGCTGCCCGACGAGACGTGGAGCTTCAACCGCCGCGTCGGCGAGCGCACGAAGGAAAACGGCTTCGTCGACGGCCTGATCATCAACAACGGCCAGTACGAGAAGGCCGCGGGCGGCGGCGTCTCGGCGGTGGCCACCACGGTCTTCAACGCGATGTTCTTCTCCGGGGTCAAGCCCGTCGAGTACGGCGCGCACTCCTTCTACATCGAGCGCTACCCGGAGGGCCGCGAGGCCACCGTGGCGTGGGGCAGCCTGGACCTGCGCTTCGCCAACGACTCGGGCAAGGCCCTCTACATCCAGGCCGAGGCGACCGACACCTCGATCACCATCACCTTCCTGGGAACGAAGAAGTACGACGAGATCCGCGCGGCCAAGGGCCCCCGGACGAACGTCAAACCGCCCGCCACCCGCACGGACACCGGCCCGAAGTGTGAACCGCAGTCCCCGTTGGAGGGCTTCGACGTCACCGTCGACCGGGTGTTCGTGCAGGGCGGGCAGGAGGTCAAGCGGGAGACGATGAAGACCCGTTACACGCCGAGGGACAGCGTGACCTGCGGCTGATTCATCCCGTCGGGGAAACCGGACCACCCGTGCGGGTGAGCGCGTGCGGGGGTGCGGGCGTTCGTCGGGCAGGGTGGGCGGATGGAGTCGCGCCGGGGCCCGTGGGTGCCCCAGATCATCGTCGCGCTGGCCGTGGCGGCCGGGTGTCTGACCGGATGTGTGACCGTGGGTCCGGCCGGGCCGGGGAGCGCTCCCCGGCCGGGGCCCGGGGCAGGGCCGGTGCCGACCGAGGTGCGGACGGGCCTGCCCGGACCGGCGGACGGGGCGGCCGGGCCGCTGGGGGCGCTGCCGGAGGTCCCCCAGGATGCGGCTCCGCTGCCGGTACCGGATGACGCCTCGGTGCCCCCGCCCCGGGCCGTGGCCGCCCGGCAGCCGGAGCCTCCCGGGGCGCCCGCCGCCCGGGCCCGGAGCCGGGTGAAGCCCGCCACGCCCCGGCACCGGCCGGAGCGGCCCCGGCGGGCCGCGCCGAAGAAGAAGCCCGCGGCGCCCGCCGCGAAGGCACGGCGCGGCCGGCCCGCGCCGAACCGTTCGTACGACATGGCGCCGCTGTGCGCGGCGGCCCGGGGGACGGTGGACCCGGCCATCGTCGCGCTGTGCCATTGACCGGTCTGTCATTGATTGGTCTGCCATTGACCGGCCTGCCATCGACCGGCCTGCCGCTGACCGCGTGGCGCTGCCGGGTGCGGAAGGCGAGATTCGCTTGGATGGGCGCGGCGGACCCCGACCGGGGCCCCTCCAGCCTCCACCTCCAGGAGTGGCCATGGCGAAGATCGCTCTCTTCGGCGCGACCGGCACCATCGGATCCCGGGTGCTCCACGAAGCACTCGGGCGCGGACACCAGGTCACGGCCGTCGTGCGCGATCCCGCGCACTTCGCCGAGTCCGAAGCCAGCTCCGCCGACGTCACCGTCGTCCGCGGCGACGTCCTCGACCCCGCGTCCGTGACCCGGGCCACCACCGGCCAGGACGTGGTGGTCAGCGCGTACGGTCCGGGCTCCGGGGATCCAGGCACGCTCGTCGCCGCGGCCAAGGCGCTGATCGGCGGCGTGCAGGCCCACGGCGAGGACGGGCCCCGGCCGCGCGTGGTCACCGTCGGCGGGGCGGGGTCCCTGCGCACCCCCGGCGGACCGAAGGTCTGGGACCAGGCCGGGATCCCGGCGCCGGTCCTCGCCGTCATGCACGCCCACGGGGACGCCCTCGACTTCCTGCGGACGGTTCCGGTGGACGAGGTCCACTGGACCAACCTCAGCCCGGCCGCCACGATCGAGCCGGGCACCCGCACGGGCACGTACCGGCTGGGGCTCGACGAGCTCGTCGTGGACGACGACGGCAAGAGCCTGATCTCCACGGAGGACTTCGCGGTCGCGCTGCTGGACGAGATCGAGCGCGACGCGCACGCGGGCAAGCGGTTCACCGTCGGTTACTGAGTTCCGTCCCGTACCCGTCACGTCCCCACCCTCTCCGTCCCACACTCGTCACGTCCCAGACTCGTACGTCCCACACCCGCTCCGTCCCGGCCCGTCCCGGCCCACCCCGTCCCGCCGCCGATATTCGCTGGTCCGGGTGGGTTCCGTCTCCCTAGAGTGGCCGGGCATCAGCCTCGGCCCGCAGGGAGCGGATCATGCGCGCGCATTACCCGCGGACCCCACACCTGCCCTGGTCTCCGGGCGCGACGTCCGACGACGTGCGGACCACCGGGCCCGGCATGCTGGCGGGATTCGCCGGGCGCGAGGTCGTGGTCACCGAGAAGCTCGACGGCGAGAACACCACCCTCTACGCCGACGGCCTGCACGCGCGGTCGCTCGACTCGGGCCACCATCCCTCGCGGGCCTGGGTGAAGGGCCTGCAAAGCCGTATCGGCCCCGGGATCCCGGCCGGTTGGCGGGTGTGCGGGGAGAACGTCTACGCCCGGCACTCGCTCGCGTACGAGGAACTCGACGCGTGGTTCTACGGGTTCTCGGTGTGGGACGGCGACCACTGCCTGGACTGGGACCGGACGGTGCTCTTCCTGCGCGGCCTCGGGGTCCCGGGGCCGCGCGTCCTGTGGCGCGGGGTCTTCGACGAGCGGGCGCTGCGCTGGCTGCGGCTCGACACGGCGCGGCAGGAGGGGTACGTCGTCCGCACGGCGACCGGCTTCGATCGGGCCGACTTCGGCCGGTGCGTGGCCAAATGGGTGCGGGGCGGGCACGTGCAGACCGACACGCACTGGATGTACGCCCAGGTGGTGCCCAACGGACTCGGTCCGGCCGCCGCCCTGTGGGACGCCCGGTCGGGCGCGGATCCGGACACGGCCGGGCTGCTCCGGGCGGTGGGAGCGGACCCGGTGGCCGGGGCGGCAGGGGTCGAGGCGGCCGGGCTCGAGGCGGCCGGGCTCGAGGCGTTCGGAGTCCAGGCGGCCGGAGTCCAGGCGCTGGTCGCCGAAGTGGCGGACCGCATCGACGGGTTGGGCGTGCGCAGGTCCGGCGAGGAGCGGCTGGCCGGGCTCCTGGCGGCGGCCCTGCACGCCGTGCCGCGAGCCGCCCTCGTGTCCAGGCTGGCGGCCGGGCCGCTCGGCATGGCCACCGCACGGCGGGTCGCGGACCTGGTCGGGCTCCACCCGGCGCTGCGCAGACCCTTCCCCTACCCGGACACGGAACGGCGCGCGGGGCTCGTACGGATGGCGGAGGCGGCCGACCTGGGGGTGCTGCACGCGCTGGCGGGAGCGCTCTCCGAGCGGGGCGACGGGTCCGCCGAGTGCGTCGAGTGGTCCGCGCTGCACGCCGAGGAGGCGGGGCTGCTCGGGCCCGCGCCCCTGGAGCCCCTGCGGGCCGGGCTCCGGGAAGCCCTGGCCGGAGCCGGAGCCGGAGCCGGCCCGGGCGCCGGAGACGCGGACGCGGCAGCGGCAGCGGGCGGACACGGCGGCGGCCGTATCGGCGGTGACGCCGCCGACCGCTGCTGGGCCGAGGCGCGCCGGGCCTACGGGCAGGGCAACCTGACCGGCCCCGAGGAGGCGGTCGCGGCGACCTGGCGGTGGCGGGACGGCGCTTCCTTCCCCCGGCTGGTGCAGCTCTGCGGGCCCTCGGGCAGCGGGAAGAGCACGTACGCCCGCCACCTGCCCGGGGTGGAGGCCTACATCAGCCTCGACGACCTGCGCGGCGCCCGGGGTTCGCGCGCCGACCAGCGGGACAACGCGGACGTGCTCCGCGAGGGCCTCGACCGGCTGGACTCCGCACTCGCCTCGGCCGCGCGGCGCGGGGGCACGGTCGTGTGGGACGCGACCTCCCTCACCGCCCAGCAGCGCGCTCTGGCCGGCACGGTCGCGCGGCGGCGTGACGCGCTGGTCACCCACGCCGTGCTGCTGGTCAAAGAGGCGGAGCTGCTGCGCCGCAACTCCACGCGCGCGCACCCGGTGCCGGAGCCGGTGCTGACCTCGCAGCTGCGCCGGTTCGCTCCGCCGTATCCCGGTGAGGCGCACCGCACTTGGTACATCGGGGCCGACGGAACCGTCGAGGACACGGCGGGCACGATAGCGGCGCCGGCCCGCACGACAGTCCCCGTAGCGACCCGCGAGGAGGGCTGATGCGTACCAGTGAGGAGCTCTACCACCAGGTCCGCTGGGACCCCCGCTTCGATCCCGCCCGGTTCACCCTGGGCCTGCTGCAGCGCGGAGCCGCGCCGAAGCGGGTGCCCCTCCCGTCCTTCGTGCCGGGGGGCGACATCCCCTGGCACCGGGTGCTGTTCGTGGAAGCCGACGGCGAGCTGGTGTGGGACCGGGCGACGGGCGTCGACACCATCGACAGCACCGCGGCCGGGCGGGTCCGCGCCCCGAGGCTGCTCCGGGCTCCGTTCTTCACCGCGCGGACCCCGTACGCGTGGGACGCGTCCGGCGGCGGCGCCTGGCGGACGGCGCCGGAGGGTACGTCCCACACCCAACATCCTTCCGCTGTACGACTGTTGACATGGAACACGCTCTGGGACCGGTACGACGCCCCGCGCATCGCCACGGAGCGGCGCAGGCCGCTGCTGCTGGCGGATCTGGCGGCGGCCGACGCCGACGTGATCGCGCTCCAGGAGGTGGAGCGCGATCTGCTCCGCATGCTGCTCGCCGAGCCCTGGGTCCGGGCCGGGTACACCATCGCCGCCGACCCGGGCGGTCGGGACGTCGCGGAGAGCGGACTGCTGGTGCTGAGCCGACTGCCGGTGCGGGAGGCGGGCGTTCACGTTCTGGGCCCGCACAAGGCGGTCGTCGCCGTGACCGTGGACACGGCGGGCGGGCCCCTGGTGGTCGCCGCCACGCACCTGACGAGCGATCACACGGAGCGGGGCGAGGACCGACGCGCCACGGAACTGACGCGACTGCGTGAGGGGTTGGCCGCGATCGAGTCGGCCGACGTGGCCTTGCTCGGCGACTTCAACGACGGCCGGTCGGGCGCGGAGGGTCCGGCGGCGGCGCTGGGTCTGCGGGACGCGTGGACCGAGGTACACGGGTCCCGGGACGGGACCCCGACCTTCGATCCGGTCGCCAATCCCCTGGCGGCGGTGGGGTCGTTGTCGGGCCGGGCGGCCCGCCTGGACCGGATCCTGCTGCGGTCGGCGGGAGTTCACGTGGCGCGGGCCGCGCTGCGCGGGGACTCCCCCGCGTCGGAGGGCCTGTTCATCTCCGACCACTACGGGGTCGAGGCCACCTTGAACTTCGACGCCTCGGCCGACGAAGGCGCGGGCTCCGGGCACGCGGTCCTGGAGGTCCGGGCCACCTCGCGCACGGCGGTGGCCTGGCTGCCGCCACCGGACGGGGCGGTGGAGGCCGTGCGCCGCGCACACGACCCGCAGGCGGAGCGCTGGCCCGCGCACGTGAACCTGCTCTTCGGCTTCGTACCGGAGTCCTCCTTCGAGGCGGCCCTGCCCCTCCTGGCCGAAGCCGCCGCGGAATCGCCCGCGTTCATGGCGCGGCTGGAGGGCGTGTACGGCTTCGGCCCGACCCTGTGGCTGGATCCGGCCGCGGCCGGTGACGCCCCGTGGCAGGAGCTGCGCCGGTCCCTGGCGGCGCGGTTCCCGGGCTGCCGGGGCCGCGCCGAGGGGTTCACCCCTCACCTGACCCTGGGCCGCGGCGCCGATCCCGTACGCGCGGAACGCGATTTCACGGCCCGCCTCGGCGGCGCCCGGTCGGCCCGCGTGGACTCCCTCGCCGTGCTGTCCCGGCGTGGCGACGGCCCGATGGAGATCCGGGCGACGGTAGACCTCGGCACCGGAACCACCCACTGGATCCCGGAGCCCGCACGCCCCGCGCCATCCCGCCCGAGCGACACGGAGCCGGCGGGGGCCGGGACGGGAGCCGAGGCGGGGGCCGGGACGGGAGCCGGGACGGGAGCCGGGACGGGAGCCGGGGCGGAGGCCGGGGCCGATTCCGAGGCTCGCGCCGCGGACCTCACGGCGCGGATCGCCGCGGCGTTCCCGGAAGGCGTCGTGCATCCGGCCGGCTCGCGCCGGATGGGCTGCGCACTGCCGGAGGCCGACCTGGACCTGGTCGCGGTCCTGCCCGGAGCCGTCGAGTCGGCGGAGGTACGGGCGCGGGTCGCCTCGGCCCTGCCCGCGGCGGAGCGGCTCCGCGAGGTGACCGGCGCCCGGGTACCGGGCCTGCGGCTCGGCGTCGCCGGGCTGGACGTGGACCTGGTGGTGGTCGCCACCGGAGCGGTGCCGCCGGACCGGGCGGTCGCCCGGCGGGCGGAGTTCGGCGAGGCCGCGGCAGTGGCGCTGAGCGCGGTGAGCGATGCCGAGGCGGTGCGGGACTTCGCGGGCCCGGAGCACGCGGCCTTCGCCCGGCTGGCGCGGGAGGTCAAGGCCTGGGCCCGGTCCCGGGGTCTGGACTCGGCGCCCTTCGGCGGCCTGCCCGGACTCGCCTGGTCGGTGCTGGCCGCCCACACGGTCCGCTCCGCCCGCGACCTCTCCCCCGGCCCCCTGCTCCGCGAGTTCTTCGCCACCTGGGCCGCCTGGGACTGGCGCACCCCCGTGGGCCTCACCGCGCCGCCGGACGGGATCTCCGCCGGCGAGTTCCCGGTCACCGTGCTGACACCCTCCGCCCCGGTCCGCAGCTGTACCGCCCAAGTGACTCCGGCCATGGCCGACTTGCTGGCGCGGGAGCTGTTCGCCACGTGGGAGGCACTGGAGCCGAACCCCACCGCCCGGCCCGCCCCCGCCACTCCCCCGCACCGCCGGCACGCCGCCTGGGCCGTGGTCACCGTGACGGGCTCCCGGCCCGCGGACTTCGAGGACAACCTGGGCCGCACCCGCGGCCGGCTGCGCGCCCTGCTCGGCGCCCTGGTGGAGACGGGGTGCGTGGAGGCCCACGCCTGGCCCCGGCCCTTCGAGCGGACCCCGGCCCTGGCCCGCTACGCGATCGGCCTCGGCCACACCCCGCCGGACGCAAGCGCCCTGGCGGCCCTCGCCGCGCCCTGGTCGGCGACGCTCCCCGGCACCGAGGTGACGTGGGCGGACTGCGGCACCGTCCCCGGCCTTCCCTGACGACAAGTAACGAACGCACGACAGCACCGGGCCGGCCATCCGGGCCCACTCTCCGAACGCGGTCGACGAGCTCTCGACCTGAGCTCCGCCCCGCCGTAGCGGGCACGGCGGGACGGAGCGGTCAGAGCCTCAGTAGAGTCGGGCAAAGTTTTTTCGTCAACACTTTTCACAAGGATTGAAGAAACTCCAAGTTCACAGGCCTGATGCGTGTTTGACACGTCATTGGATCTTCAGTTCATGAACGCTCAAACCCTTGACGGCCCAGGCGCCGGGCAGTTCACTCACGCTTCGATCCCCCCGGATCCACAACGTCAGGAGTAGCCCCGCATGCCCCTCCTCTCCGCTCACCCTCCCCACCCATCGCGTCAACCGTCGCGCCGCCCCTCGCGTCCGTCCCGCCTGACCGTGGCCTCCCTGGCCGGCGCCCTCGTCGCGGCCCTCCTCGTGCTCCTGCCGAGCACCGCGGCGACCGCCGCGCCCACGCTCCTCTCCCAGGGCAAGCCCGCCACCGCCTCCTCGTCGGAGGGCGCCGGCACCCCCGCCTCCGCGGCCGTCGACGGCAACAACGGGACCCGCTGGTCGAGCCAGTTCTCCGATCCGCAGTGGATACAGGTCGACCTCGGCGCGGCCGCCCAGCTGAGCCAGGTCGTCCTGCGCTGGGAGACCGCCGCCGCGAAGGCGTACCGCGTCGAACTGTCCACGGACGGCGCCAACTGGTCCACGGCGTACTCCACCGCCATCGCCACCGGCGGCGTGCAGACCCACGACATCACCGGCACGGCCCGCTACGTCCGCGTGTACGGCACCCAGCGCACCACCGGATACGGCTACTCCCTCTGGGAGTTCCAGGTCTACGGCACCACCGGGGGCACCGGTCCGACGCTCCCCGGCGGCGGTGACCTCGGCCCCAACGTGATCGTCTTCGATCCCTCGACGCCGAACATCCAGGCCAAGCTGGACGAGGTCTTCGCCCAGCAGGAGTCGGCGCAGTTCGGCTCCGGGCGCTACCAGTTCCTCTTCAAGCCGGGCACCTACAACGGCCTCAACGCCCAGATCGGCTTCTACACCTCGATCTCGGGCCTCGGCCTGAGCCCGGACGACACCACCATCAACGGTGACGTCACCGTCGACGCGGGCTGGTTCGGTGGCAATGCCACCCAGAACTTCTGGCGTTCGGCCGAGAACCTCGCGCTCAACCCGGTCAACGGCACCGACCGCTGGGCCGTGTCGCAGGCCGCGCCGTTCCGCCGGATGCACGTCAAGGGCGGCCTCAACCTGGCTCCCTCCGGCTACGGTTGGTCCTCGGGCGGCTTCATCGCCGACTCGAAGATCGACGGCCAGGTCGGCAACTACTCGCAGCAGCAGTGGTACACCCGCGACAGCTCCATCGGCGGCTGGTCCAACGGCGTGTGGAACCAGGTCTTCTCCGGCACCCAGGGCGCACCGGCCCAGGCCTTCCCGGAGCCGCGCTACACCACCCTCGACACCACCCCGGTCTCCCGCGAGAAGCCGTTCCTGTACCTGGACGGCTCCGAGTACAAGGTGTTCGTCCCGGCCAAGCGCACCAACGCGCGCGGCACTTCCTGGGGCAACGGAGCCCCGCAGGGCTCCTCGATCCCGCTGAGCCAGTTCTACGTGGTCAAGCCCGGCACCACCGCCGCGACGATGAACCAGGCGCTGGCCCAGGGCCTGCACCTGCTCTTCACCCCGGGCGTCTACCACGTCAACCAGACCATCCAGGTCAACCGCGCGGACACGGTCGTCCTGGGCCTCGGCCTCGCCACCATCATCCCGGACAACGGGGTGACGGCGCTGAAGGTCGGCGACGTCGACGGCGTGAAGCTGGCCGGCTTCCTGGTCGACGCGGGCCAGGTCAACTCCCCCAGCCTGCTGGAGGTCGGCCCGGCCGGCACCACCACGGACCACGCGGCGAACCCGACCACCGTCCAGGACGTGTTCATCCGCGTCGGCGGCGCGGGCGCCGGCAAGGCCACGGTCGGCATGGTGATCAACAACCACGACACGATCGTCGACCACACCTGGATCTGGCGCGCCGACCACGGCGACGGGGTGGGCTGGGAGACCAACCGCTCCGACTACGGGTTCCGCGTCAACGGTGACGACGTCCTGGCCACCGGCCTGTTCGTCGAGCACTTCAACAAGTACGACGTGGAGTGGAACGGCGAGCGCGGCCGCACGATCTTCTTCCAGAACGAGAAGGCGTACGACGCACCCAACCAGGCCGCGATCCAGAACGGTTCGGTCAAGGGGTACGCCGCCTACAAGGTCGCCGACTCCGTCAACACCCACGAGGGCTGGGGTCTGGGCAGCTACTGCTACTACAACGTCGACCCGACGATCCGTCAGGACCACGGCTTCCAGGTACCGGTGAAGGCGGGCGTGAAGTTCCACGACATCCTCGTGGTCTCGCTCGGCGGCAACGGCCAGTACGAGCACGTCATCAACAACACGGGCGCGCCGACCTCCGGCACCTCGACCACCCCCTCCACCGTCGTCTCTTTCCCCTGATCAACCCCTGACGCCCGGCTCGCGGGGCGGCCACCGGCCGCCCCGCGTTTTCCGGGGCACGTGAGAGAGCGCTCTCCCACCTCCGCGCCCTCTCCCCCTCCCTCCAGAAGGAGCTGAACGAACGATGCATCTCCGACCGCGGACCCTGTCCGCGCTCCTGGTCTCGGCGGCCATCGCCGTGACCGCGGCCGCAGGTCTCGGCGCCACCACGCTCACCGCACAGGCCTCGCCCGACTCCGGCGCCGTCCACATGAACATGGACCACTCCGCCGTCGCGGCGGTCGCCGGGGGCGACGACCCCGACGGCGACGGCTACATCCCTGCCGTTCCGCAGGTCACCGGCGTGACCCCGTCCTGGAACAACCCGCCGGACCGCTACTTCCACGAGTTCCAGGCCAACTGCTCGGTCACCAAGACCGCGCCCGACGACCCGATCGTGTACGCGGGCCGGCCCGGCGCCTCCCACGACCACACCTTCATGGGCAACACCGGCACGAACGGCAACAGCACCACCGCCTCCCTGAGCGCCGGCAGCACCGCCTGTACCGCGCTCGGCGACCTGTCCGGCTACTGGATGCCGACGCTCCTCAACGGCAGCCAGAAGGTCCTGCCCACCGGCCCCCAGGTCATCTACTACAAGACCGGGGTCACCGACTACACGAGCGTGCGCCCCTTCCCGAAGGGACTGCGCTTCCTCGTCGGCAGCCCGACCCAGACCGCGGCGGAGTTCCGCGCGCACAAGGGCTGGGTCGAGGGCTGGGAGTGCGGCGAAAGCTTCAAGAACACCGAGTTCCCGGCCAACTGCCCGGCCGGCAGCCAGCTCAACATCCGCATGCAGGCGCCCAGTTGCTGGGACGGCAAGAACCTCGACGTCCCGGACCACAAGGCGCACATGGCCTACCCGGTCACCAAGCCCGGCAACAACGACAACGTCTGCCCCGCCTCGCACCCGGTCGCGGTCCCGATGGTCGAGTTCAAGATGGCCTTCCCGGTCAGCGGCGACATGTCCCAAGTCAGGCTGTCCAGCGGGACCGGCCACTCCTTCCACTACGACTTCTTCAACGCGTGGGACGAGCGCACCCTGAACGCCATGGTCGAGCACTGCATCAAGGGCGGGCTGCAGTGCAACAACCGCGGCTACGACCAGTTCCACCCGGAGGCCGGCACCGTGCTGGGCCCCGACGGCCGCCTCCCGTAGGCGCCCGCTCCCCCACACCCTCCCGAGGAGGTTCCCGCCGGCCCGACCCCGGGCCCGACGCCCCCGTACACCCGCGCGCCACCCGGACCCGATCCGGGCGGCGCGCGGTCGTGCGCGCGGTCGTGCGCGCGGTCGAGTGCACGGCCGTGCCCGCCGTCGTGCGCGCGCGGGTCCCGGCGGGCTCAGACCTCCAGGACGATCTTCCCGGCGGCATGCCCCTTCTGGCTGAGCTCGAAGGCGGCCGCCAGTTCCGCGAGCGGGAAGGTCTCGGCGACGGTGACCGTGAGCTGCCCGGCGTCGGCCAGTCGGCCCAGCTCGGCGAGGTCGGCGCCGACGGGCCGTACCCACATCCACTGGCCGCCGGAGCCGAGCACGGTGTGGTCGGCGATGGAGGCGTGCCGGCCGCCCTCGGCCAGTACCGCCAGGGTGGTGTCGAGGACTCCCCCGACGAAGTCGGCGACGACGGTGACCCCGTCGGGCGCCAGGGCGCGGACCCGCTCCGCCAGGCCGTCCCCGTACTCGACGGGTTCGCAGCCCAGCTCGCGCAGCCGGTCGTGGTTGCGGGCCGAGGCGGTGCCGATGACACGGGCCCCGAGCGCGCGGGCGATCTGCACGCCCATGGAGCCGACGCCGCCCGCGGCTCCGTGCACGAGGACGGTGTCCTCCTTGCCGGTGTCCAGGCGCGTGAGCAGCTGGTACGCGGTGAGCCCGGCCAGCGGCAGCCCCGCGGCCTGCTGCCAGGTCAGGGAGACGGGCTTGCGCGCGAGGGCCCGTACGGGCACGGTGACGAACTCCGCGAAGGTGCCGCCGTGCACGTAGTCCTTGCGGGCGTAGGCGATGACCTCGTCGCTCGCGGTGAACTCGGGGGTGTCGATGCCCGCGTACTCGACGGTCCCGGCGACGTCCCAGCCGGGGACGACGGGGTACACGACGTCCATCAGGCCGTCGAGCCCGCCGGCCATGATCTTCCAGTCGACGGGGTTGACGGAGGCGCACCGGACGCGGACGAGGACCTCGCCGGGTCCGACCTTGGGCACCGGAATCCGGGTCTCGGAGAGCACCTCCACTCCGCCGTACGTGTCGTACGTCATGGCCCGCATGGTGCCCTCTTGGTCCTCGGACATACCTTCT
Source organism: Streptomyces sp. NBC_01298 (assembly GCF_035978755.1). NCBI lineage: Bacteria > Bacillati > Actinomycetota > Actinomycetes > Kitasatosporales > Streptomycetaceae > Streptomyces > Streptomyces sp. NBC_01298. The sequence goes on along the minus strand of NZ_CP108414.1, from coordinate 8,128,795 downwards.
CGCCTCTCCGTGAGCCGTGCGCCTACCCCCGCCCCCCATCCCACCACGAAGAACCGCGCCCACCCCGGGAGGAGCGGCGGGCGCGGCGCGGCGGAGGGCCGACCGAGACGGCCCCGCCGCCCCGCGGAATTAATTCACGATGTGAGGTAAGCCCCGCCAAAGGGTCGCCCCCAGGGGTCGCGCAAGGGTATGTTGCGATCGGTGTCAGGGCGGAAGGAGCCACATGACGACGGGGCGCAGTGGACGTACGGTGCGGGACCTGCGAAGGGGCAACCGCAGCGCCGTGCTGCAGCAGTTGTACTTCGGCACGCCCATGAGCCGGCAGGAGCTGGGCCCGGCGACCGGACTGAGCTCGGGATCCGTCAGCAACGTGGTCGGTGAACTCGTCGCGGACGGACTGCTGGAGGAGGCGGGAGTCGTCGACTCGGACGGCGGCCGGCCGCGCACGCTGCTGCGGGTGGCGCCCGGCAGCGGGCACCTGATCGGCATCGACGTCGGCGAAACCCGGGTCAGGGTAGAGCTGTTCGACCTGACGCTGACCGAACTGGCGCGCACCGAGCTCCCGTTGAAGCCGCGCGGCTGCTACGACGTCGGTCCGATCGTCGACCACGTACGGAGCGGGATCGCCACCGTCCTGGAGAGGGCCGGGGTCGGGACGGAGCGGCTCCTGGGGGTCGGCATCGGCGTCCCCGGCATCGTCGACCGAGACGCGCCGGGCGGAACCGTCGTCCACGGGCAGACGATCGGCTGGGACGCGGTCCCGCTGGAGGCGCTGCTGCGGGCGACGGGGGCCGTACCGCCCGAGGTCCCGTATCTGATCGACAACGGGGCCCGCACGCTCGGGCAGGCGGAGATGTGGTTCGGCGCGGGTCGCGGGGCCCGGGACGCGGTGGTCGTGCTCTTCGGTTCCGGCATCGGAGCGAGCCTGATCACCGACGGCTCCCCGGACGGCGCCGGCACGGAGGGCGCACCCCTGGAGTGGGGCCACCTCACGGTGCAGGTCCGCGGGCGGCGCTGCCGTTGCGGGGCGCTGGGCTGCCTGGAGGCGTACACGGGGGCGGAGTCGCTCCTGGCGCGGTGGGCGGAACGGGGCGGCGATGGGGACGCGGTCGCCGCGGACGCGGTGGCCCGGGACGAGGAGGACGCCCTGACCGCGCTGCTGGCGGCGGCCTCCAGCGGGGACGCGGCCGCGCTGGCCGTGCTCGACGAGACCGCGGAGTACCTGGGCGCGGGCCTGTCGGACCTGATCAACCTCTTCCAGCCCGAGCGGATCCTCATCGGCGGCTGGGCGGGCCTGATGCTGGGCCCGCACATCCTCCCGGCGGTACGGGAACACGCGACGCGCTACTCGCTGCGCCATCCCGCCGCCCGGGTCACCATCGACATGGGCTCACTGGGCCCGGACGCGGTCACCGTGGGCGCGGCCACCCTCCCTCTGGCGGCCTTCTTCGCCGCGGGCGGCCGGCGCACGCCGCCGGAGCCCGCGACGGAGGCTCCGGGCTGGCAGACGTCCCTGCGCTCCCGCGGCGGCGGGGCGGCGGCCGGGGCCTAGGGAATGTCCCGGCCGGTGTCACCGAAGGAGAGCCGACGATGATCCTCCCGAAGGAACGCGACCTTCGCTTCGTGACGATCCGCCGCGGCGGAACCCTCACCGACGCGGATCACCACCTCCTGGCCCTGTGGGCGGCGTCCTGCGCCGAGCACGTCCTCGGCCTGTTCGAGTCCGCCCGGCCCGAGGACCCGCGGCCGCGCCGGGCGATCGAGCACGCCCGTGCGTGGGTGCGCAGCGAGGTCACCATGACCGCGTCCCGCGCGGCGGGCGGACACGCGATGGGCGCGGCCAGGGACCTGCGCGGAGCGGCCCGCCATGCCGCGTACGCCGCAGGGCAGGCCGGGGCCGTCGCCCATGTCGCGGCGCACGAACTCGGCGCGGCCGCCTATGCGATCAAGGCCGCGCGCGCGGCGGCGCCGGAAGGCGAGGGCGAGGCGGCGGGCCGACGGGAGTGCCACTGGCAGCGCGACCAGCTCCCGGAGGCGATCCGCGCACTCGTCCTGGACGACCAGCGGTTGCGCAACGACATCTGCTGGTCTGCCTTCGACTGCTGAGCACGGCCTCCGGCGCAGGGAGCGCTCCCCGCCGCCCTCATGCCCCGTACGGGGCCTGGCCGTTCGGCCGCAACAGCACGCGGTCACAGCCTACGTCGAAGCCGATGAGCGGTCGCCCCCGATCCTCGTCCCCCCCTCGGAAACCAGCACCACCGGCCCGCGCAGCCTGCGGCCGACCGCGCCGAGAAACCCGCACAGCACGTCCACCCGCTCCTGCCCCCGGAGCTGGCAGATGTCCACGTCGAAATCGACTTCGGCCACCGAGAGCGCATCGAAGATCACCAACACCTCCGGGTGCGGCCAGACCCGCAGCCTCGGTCGATCGACGCCTACGGGGAGGTCGAACAGTGCCTCGGCCGACGGTAGTGGATGCCGGCCGGGCCGCACCCGGGTTTCCCCGCGGGTCGCGGTCGGCGCTCACGCCGAGTCGCGGACCACCAGTTCCGGGTCGAAGAGCACCGCCGCCGGGTCCGGTGCGGCCGTGCCGGCCACCCGGTCCAGGAGGAGGCGCACCATCTCCGCCGCCATCTCCTCCACCGGCTGGCGGACCGTCGTCAGGCGGGGTCTCGCCGCCACCGCCGCGCCGGAGTCGTCGAAGCCGACCACCGCCACGTCCTCGGGGATCCGGCGGCCGTGTTCGCGCAGCACCAGGCAGGCGCCCTGGGCCATCAGGTCGTTCGCCGCGAACACTCCGTCCAGGTCCGGGTGTTCGGCCAGCAGCGCGCGCATCCCCTGCTCGCCGCCGTCCAGGGTGAAGTCCGCCTCCGCCACCCGTACCGCCGTCCCGTCCAGTGCCTCCCGGAAGCCCGCCACCCGGTCCCGGCTCGCCGGTACGTCCGCCGGACCGCCGATCACGGCGAGTCGCCGGCAGCCCCGGGCGAGGAGGTGCCGCGCGGCCAGGGCCCCGCCTTCGCGGTGGCGCAGGTCCACCCAGTCCAGCGGGATCTCGGGGGCCGGCCGGGCGAAGAGCACCGCGGGCAGGCCGGCGCGCGCGAGCATGCCGGGCAGCGGGTCGTGGCCGTCGGTGGTGACGAGCAGTGCTCCGTCCCCACCGCCCTGGGTGAGGTACGAGACCACCTGCGCGCGGTCCGCCTCCCCGTCGGCGAACAGCAGCACCGGATGCACGCCGCGCGGGCGCAGGGCCCGTACGACCCCGCTCACCACCCGCCCGAAGAAGGGGTCCTGGAACACCCGCCCGGTGTCCGCGCCCGCGCCGGAGACCACCAGCGCCACCGCACCCGAGCGGCGGGTCACCAGGGAGCGGGCCGCGCGGTTCGGCACGTATCCCGTCGCGGCGACGGCCCGCTGGACCGCCTGCTGGATGGCCGGGTCCACATTGCGGACCCCGTTCACCACGCGGGACACCGTGGCCCGGGACACCCCGGCCGCGCGGGCCACGTCTTCCAGGGTCGGGGCCGTTCCGGTGCCGGTGGCCGTTCCGGTGCCCGTACCGGTGGCCGTGCTCGCTGCGTCCATGTCGGCACTGTAGCCGCCCGCGCTCAGCCCTCTCCCGGACCCCGGCCGGACCTCCGTCACCCCTCGGAGGGCACACCGGATCCACCGGCGACGGCGACGGGCGACAGCGTCTCGGGCCCCTGGAGTTCGGCCCGGCGGAGCACGGGGACGGCGAGGCCGAGCCCTGCGGCGAGCAGGCAGATCACTCCGCAGCCGGCGAAGAACGCGTCCGCTCCCCACAGTGCCACCGTGACGCCGACGGCGGGGAAGAGGACGGGAGCAAGGCCCAGCGTGCACAGGGTCGTCACCGCGGTGACCCGTCCGAGGTACCGGGGGTCCGTCTCCGTCTGGAGCAGCGCACCGGTCACGGTTGTGGTGATCCCGCTGGTCAGTCCGATCAGGCAACCGAGTAGGACGGCGAGCGGCAGCGAGGCCACGCGCCCCAGGGCGACCGCTCCCCCGGCCGTGACGAGCAGCGCCGCACACATGACCAGCCCGGCCCGAGGTATCCGGGCGGAGACGGTGAGCAGCAGGGCCGACGCCGCGGCTCCCACGCTGAACGCGCTCGCGATCCATCCCATGCCCGGGGCGCCCCAGCCGCGTTCCTCGGCCAGGAGCACCAGACCGGTGGCCACGGGACCGCTGAAGCACATCTCACCCAGCCCGATGACCACGACCAGTGGGGCGAGCATCCGGTGGCGGCGGACGTAGCGCAGGCCGTCGGCCAGCTCGCGCAGGGCGGAGACACGTGTGGAGGCACGTGCGGAAGCACTCCGGGGCGGTCGCGCGGAAGAGGCCGGCGAGAGGGTCCGCACGGTGAGCAGGGTCGCGAGCGAGAGGGCGAAGAGGATGCCCGCGGCGGCGAACGCGCCGGCCGCACCGGCCGTCACCAGGACGGCTGCCGCCAGCAGTGGCCCCACCGCGTTGCTCAGCCGGATCGACAGCCCCCGCATCCCCTGGACCCTGGCGAACTGTGCGGGTGCCGCGATGAGCGGCGGGAGCGCGCCCACGGCCGGCATGAACACCGCGTCCACGGCGCCGAAGACCAGCGCGACGGTGACCAGCAGCCACACGCCCGGGGACGCGAGCGTGAGCGCCGCGGCGGCCCCGAGGATCACCGCACAGCGCACCGCGTCGCTGACGACGGCGACCCGTCGCGGACCGAACCGGTCGGCCACCACGCCGCCCCCGAGCATGAGCACCGCGCGGGGCAGGGCTCCGGCCGCGACCACGAGGCCCACCTGCGACGGCCCGCCGACGCGCACCGCGGCCCAGGTCAGGGCGAGGAAGTAGACGACGTCACCGGTGATCGAAGCCGTGTACGCGACGAGCCAGCGCAGGACGTTGGCGTCCCGGTAGGCGGGCCGCGCGGACACCGACGTGGAGGCGGACGCGGACGCGCCGGTGTACGTGGACGCGGCCGCGCCGTCCGCCTTCACGCGGCGCCACCGGCCCGCGGCAGGGCCGTGCCCGGTACCGGAAACGCCTGCACCTGCAGCGCCACCGGAGCGGCCCCTTCGGGGGCTTCGCCCTCTCCGTGCTGATAGCGCGCGATCACCTGGAAGAGCTCGGAGCGCATCCGGGCCACGTCCCCCGGCGTCAGGTACAGGAGGAAGTCGCCGTACGTGGCCGCGTCGAGCCATTCCTCGGGCAGGAGCGGTACCTCGTGTGCGGCCCTGCGCAGGCGATCCGCCGCGGCAAGGGCGACCGCGTGCGTGTAGGCGCGGCCTGCCTCCCGCTGTTCGCCGGACGCGGAAGCGGGATCGTGGACCGACTGGCGATGGGCGGACTTCCACCACCGCTCGCGTCCGGTGCCGCGCCCTGGTTCCTCGACGATGAGCCCACCCGCCCCGAGACGCCGCAGGTGGTAGCTCGCCGCCCCGGGGTTGATGCCGAGCTCGTCGGCGATCCGGGTGGCGGTGGACGGACCACGCTCCCTCAGGAGGGTGAGGACGTTCAGGCGCAAGGGGTGGGCGAGTACGCGCAGGGCAGCCGTGTCGAGTTCGACGTCCTGTCCCGACGGCTCGGCGGATGCGGCGGAGGGAGCGAGGGGAGCGACCATGCGCCGAGAGTAGACCCACAACAGTTGTTTCAAAAGAGTTGTTGTGAGATCAAGTCGCCTTCCCCCGGGCACGGTTGGTCAACAGGTAGGCGCTGCCTCGCAGTTCTCCGGTTCCTGGGGAGCGCTCCACAGAGGGCCTTCCCCTTGGTCGGCCGGGGTGTCGCGGTGTTAGCCTGCGGCCATCCCAGGTGTGGGCACGACACGGGGTAATGCGTTACACAGGAGGCTCACATGTCACGTCGACCAGTCACCATCGTCACCGGAGGCAGTCGCGGTATCGGCGCCGCCACGTGCGTCCGGCTGGCCGCCGACGGGCACGATCTCGTCCTCGGCTACCTCCGTGACGACGAGGCCGCCAAGGCCACCGCCGAGCGGGTCCGGGAGGCGGGCGCCCGGTGTGTGACCGTACGCGGCGACACCTCCGAGGAGTGCGGCGTGGAGCGGCTCTTCGACATCGCCGGCGCCGAGTTCGGTGCCGTGACCGGCCTGGTCAACAACGCCGGAGTCACCGGCACCCCGGGCCGGCTCGCCGACATCCGGGTCGAGGACCTGCGCCGCGTGCTCGACGTGAACCTCCTCGGCTACCTGCTCTGCTGCCGCCGGGCCGCCCGGGACATGGCCGAGTCGGGCGGCGGGGCCATCGTCAACGTCTCCTCCGCGGCCGCCACCCTCGGCAGTCCCGGCCGCTACGTCCACTACGCCGCCACCAAGGCCGCCACCGACACCCTGACCCTGGGGCTCGCCAAGGAGCTGGGCCCGGACCGGATCCGGGTCAACGCGGTGGCCCCCGGCATCATCGACACCGACATGCACGCCGCCATGGGCGACCCCGACCGACCGGCGCTCGCGGCCGCGGAGATCCCGCTCGGGCGGGCCGGGCAGCCGGTGGAGGTCGCCGCGGCCATCGCCTGGCTGCTGTCCGAGGACGCCGCGTACACGACCGGTACGGTCCTGCGGGTCGCCGGCGGGCGCTGAGCGGACCCCGGCCCCGGCCGGGTGGCGGCCGGGGCGGGGCGGGGTGGAGCAGGGCGGTTCAGTGCGGCACGCGAGGACCGGCCGTGTCAGCCCTCGCTTCCGAAGGCCGCGCGGGTGGCCGGACCGTAGACGCCCGGCGGGTCGCCCTCGATGCTCCTGTTCTGCTGGAGCTGCAGGACGCCGCGCCGGGTCTGCTCGTCGTACACGCCGGTGACGGAGACGTACGTGAACCCCTGCCCGTGGAGCCGTTCCTGCAGGGCGCGCACCTCGGCCCCGCGGTCGCCCGGGCCCAGGGTCCCGCCGCCGCCCGGCGCGGGGCGCGTGCCCGTCGGGCCCACGGGCTTCGGCTCCCGGCTCGCACTCGCCGACGGGCCGGAAGAGGGCTGCCCCGTGCCCGGCGTTGCCGTCCCGGACGGGGTTCCGGGCGTGGACGGGCCGGAAGAGGGCTGCCCGGCCGGCGGGGGCTCCTCGCCCGCCCCCGGGCTGCGCGCCGGAAGGACCGGCACCGACAGGTCCGGCCGGACCACGGCGCGCGGCGGCTCGTGGTCCGGGCCGCGCAGGAGGAACGCGAGGGCCCCCGCTGCCCCGAGCGCCAGCAGGGCGAGTCCCACCAGCGGAAGCCGACTGCCCCGCCGTTCGACGGCGGAAGCCGTTGGGGTCGCCGGGGGTTCGGTGCGCCGCGCGGGCGCGCGGTCCGCCGTACCGGGCGCACGTGACGGCCCGGGCTCCACGACGGACGGCCCGAAGTGCGTCGGTACGAAGATCCGCCCGGACTCCTCGGGCCAGGCGGGCGCGGGCGAGCCGGGCAACGGGCCCGAGGGAGCCACGTAGGGGCGTACGAGCAAGCGATCGTCGTCGGGCACGATCCCACTCTCATCGGGGTCAGGGGTCACGGGGCAGGGGTCACTGGGCAGGGATCACAGGTCAGGGGTCACAGGCCACAAGGCGGGAGCCACGGGGCGCGGTTGTCGCCCGGCGGATACGGGGGCCGGCGCGGCGGTGCGGTGCCGGCCCCCGTACCCGGCCGGTCAGGTCCTGCGCCGCCGGGCGACCGGAACCGTCTCGACGCCGGCTGCCGCGGGAAGGCCGGCACCGGTCGCCGCGACGGAACCGCCGGCCGCTGCCGAGGCGAGGGGAGGGCGGGCGGATGCGGGCATCTGAGGTGTCTCCGGGGTGCGGTCGTGCGGTGGGGCCGGGCGTCCGGACGTTTCGGGCAGGTTCGGTCCGGATGATGGTGTTCGACCGGCGCACTCTTTCTCCAGAAGATGCCCCAGGTCAAGCCGGATGTCCGATCCGCCCCATCCGCCCCGTCCGGGCATGACCTCTTCCCCGGAAACCGACCGTCGGAAGCGGTCGCCCCGCCGGCCCGGATGGCCGACCGTCCGGATTGCGGACGGTCAACTCCCGCTCCAGGATCCGGTACTGGCCGACCACCCGGCCGACCATCCGGGCGACCTGCCGGCCGTCTCCGGGCTATCGCCGGTCGGCCGGTGAAGCGTCGCGGTCCTCGGTGCGGCCTCCGGTCCCGGTGACTCCGGGGGCGGTCGCCGCACCAGCGCCCGTGACGTCCCGCGCGGCCGTGCGGGACATGGAGGTGACCCGCACGGTGACGGCGGCCAGCGCCATCAGGACGGCTCCGGCCCATGCGGCGGCGGGCACCGAGATCCCGTCGACCGCGAGACCGCCGGACAGGGCGCCTGCGGCGATGGCCAGGTTGAACATCGCCACCATCAGCGAGGAGGCGGCCTCCGCGTCGTCCGGTGCGGCCTTGATCATCCAGCTCTGGAGGCTGACCGAGACCCCGCCGTACACGAGCCCCCAGGCCAGCAGCAGCACCGTGCCGGCTACCGCACCCGGCACCGTGGCGATCAGCGCCAGGATCACGGCGAGGGAGGCCCCGACGGTGAACAGCGTGCGGTACGGGTCCCGCGCGCCCGCCAGGAAGTTGCCGGCCACGCCCGCGACTCCGTACCCGAGGAGGAGGGTGCTGACGTAGGCGGTGTCCACACCGGACACGTCCTGCAGGATTGGCCGTACGAACGTGTACGCGGCGAACTGCCCGGTCACCAGCAGGAAGGTGACGGCGACCCCGGCCCGGACCGCGCGGTTGCGCCGGAGCAGGGCGGGGAGTTGGGCGAAGGTGATGGTCCGGGTCGGCGGCAGCGGCGGGAGCAGCAGGAGCAGTGCGGCCAGGGTGAACGCTCCGAGCCCGCCCACGGCCGCGAAGGCGAAGCGCCAGCCGCCCAGTTCGCCGAGCAGGGTCCCGGCGGGGACGCCGAGCACCGAGGCCGTGGGGACCCCGCCGAAGACGAGCGCGGTGGCCCGGCCGACCTGGTGCGCGGGGACGAGGCGGACGGCGAGGCCGCCGGCTATGGCCCAGAACCCGCCGACGCTGACCCCCACGAGCAGCCGGGCGGCCAGCAGCACGCCGAATCCGGGAGCGAGTGCCGCGACCAGGTTGGCGACGGCCATCAGGGCGATCAGGACGACCAGTACCCAGCGCCGGTCGAGCCGGCCGGCGCCCACGGTGACGAGGGGCGCGCAGAGGCCCGCGACGAGCCCCGGCACGGTGACCATGAGCCCGGCGGTGCCGTCGGACACACCGAGATCGGCTCCTACGGAGGTGAGCAGGCCGACGGGCAGCAACTCGGAGGTGATGAGACAGAAGATCCCCAGCGCCACGGCCCCTACGGCCCCCCACCCCCGCCACCCGGCGACGGCCCGGTCCTCGGTCGTGGTCGTGGGATCGGGTGCGGGTGCGGGCGCGGAGCTCGGCGGGTGCTTCGGCTCCGGGGCGTCGGATTCGTTGCCGGGCGCGGGGGCTGCGGTCATGGGGCGGGACTCCGTACAGGGCAGGCGAGCGGGCAGGCGGGCGGCCCACCGGAGCGCTCCCGCCGCTCGGGCGGGCGCCGGTCCGGGGAGCCGGCACGGCAACGCGGAGCACCGGAGGTCGCGCCTCCCCCGGCATCCGTACTGTCGTTCCCTTCCGAACCTTGTCTGGGTTTCTCCGTCAGGTCCACCCCCGTCCAGGTGCGCGTTCTCCCGGACCGGTGAACCTCCCGTCACGGCGGAAACGGTCACAGTGAGCTCGCCGAACCGTTTCAGCGGCTCCTGCGGCGCCCTTCCCGGCCCGCTCCGGCCTCCCCGGTCCGCCCGCACGCGCGAGAGCGGGAACCGGCCCGCCCGTCGGTGCGGCATGGTGGTCCGATGCGGTTGCGCCGGGCCCTGCCCCTCTCCCTCGTCGCCCTCCTCGCCAGCGCCGGCTGCGTGTCCGTCGGCGGCCCGCGGGACACCGGCGTGCCCGCGCGGGACTCCGTGACCCCCGCCGACGCGCCGGAGCTGAGCCGGCCGGTCGACGCCTCCCCCACGGCCGGTCCGGCCGGGCTCCCGGCCGAACCGCCGCCCCTCGGCGAACTCCCTGCGAGGGCCGCCGCCGACCGGACCGACGCCGACCCGGACGGTGGCCGCGACCCCTCCCGGCGGCCCGCGAAGGCTCCCCGCCCGGCGGCCGAACGGCGCACGAAGCCGACCGCGCCACGCCACGCGCACCCACCCAAGACGACCGCCGCCCGGCCCGACCGCCCCGCCCGCGCCCCCGTACCGCCCTTCCCCCGCACGGACGAGCTGTGCGCGGCGGCGGAGGGTTCCCTGCCGCCTTCCATCGTGGATCTCTGCATCCGCCAAGCCGACCGCTGACCTGGCCCGACGCCCCCATATTCTGGCCGCGCTTGACTCTCACACCGTGTCAGGGCCTGCACTGGAAGGCGTCATGTTCACCATCGGAGACTTCGCCAAGCACGGCCGGGTATCGGTCCGCATGCTGCGTCACTACGACGCGCTCGGACTGTTGCACCCGGCCCGTGTCGACCCCGCCAGCGGCTACCGCTACTACGAGGCCGGGCAGCTCGCCCGCCTCAACCGTGTCATCGCGCTCAAGGAGCTCGGCTTCAGCCTGGAACAGGTGGGGTCGATACTCGACGAGCTCGTCGGCGCGGAGGAGCTGCGCGGCATGCTGCGGCTGCGGCAGGCGGAACTGGAATCGGCCATGGCCGCCGCGGCGGCCCGGCTGACCCAGGTCGAGACGAGGCTCCGGATCATCGAGAACGAGGGAACCATGTCTTCCATCGACATCGTCGTCAAAAGCCTTCCGCCGGTCCGCCTCGCCGAGTTGAGCGGGGTGGCCGCCAGCTACGCCGGCCAGGACATCGGCCCGGTCATCGGCCCGCTCTACGACGAGCTGCTCGGCCGTGTCGAGGCCGCCGGAGTCACGCTGACGGAGCCGGGTGTGGCGTACTACGAGGACGCCGGTGACGCGTCGCGGCCCGGTGCCGTCCTGGTCCACGCCGGGGTGGCGGTCGCCGCCGGCGTCCGGGCCGAGGACCTCGGAGGCGACGTACGCATCGTCGTGCTGCCCGCCGTCGAGCGGGCGGCGACGGTCGTGCACCGGGGTTCGATGGACTCCGTCCTGCCGACCGCGCAGGCCCTGGCCCAGTGGATCGACGCGAACGGGGAGCGCTCTTCCGGCTACGCCCGCGAGGTGTCCCTGTCCTGCCCGGCGGACCGGGACCAGTGGGTCACCGAGCTCCAGGAACCCCTCGGCGCCTGAGGGAGCGCTCCCCCGGTTAGGCTCCGCTGATGCAACGCGTACTCGTCGTCGGCATCAGCGGAGCCGGCAAGTCCACCCTGGCCCGGGAGTTGGGCCGGCTGTTCGGCCTGCCGTACCACGAAATGGACGAACTGCACTTCTCCGGGCCCGGGTGGGCCGTCAGCCCGTCCTACGTCGCGGACCTCGCGCGGATCGCGGAGGGCGACCGGTGGATCCTCGACTCCCACGGGCCCGAGGACGCGCGCGAGTTCCTGTGGCGGCGGGCCGACACCGTGGTGTGGCTGGACCAGCCGCGCCGGACCGTCATGCGGCGGGTGCTGGTGCGCTCCCTGCGCCGGAGCCTGCTGCGGGAGCGGTTGTTCGGGGGCAACCGCGAGCGGTGGCGGGAGTGGCTGCTCGCCGACCATCCGGCGTGGTGGGCCTGGTCCCAGTACGGGGCCCGGCGGGCGGAGATCGGCGCGCTGGCCGGTGACGCACGGTTCGCCCCGCTGCGGGTGGTCCGGCTGCGCTCCCCGAAGGCCGCCGAAGCCTGGCTGCGGGCTCAGCGCCCGGCGGGACGGCCGGGCGTCACGTAGGCACGTCCCCGCGCGGCGCCCCGAACCGTTCCGCGCACGGCTCCCCGGCGGACCGTGCGCAGCCGGCGCATGGTGGCGTGCCCGCGGCGGCGCCACTCCGCCCGCGGCAGACCGGCGCGCTGGCCGCCGCCGGTGATCAGGGCGTTGACCGGTGCGTGCGGATCGGCGGCGAGCCCCTTGGCCACCAGGACCCCGACCACGAGCGGGACCAGGGCCACGGCCAGGGCCGAGCCGGCGGTGGTCACGTGCTGCTGCATCCGCGGGCGGCTCGCGGCGGGCGCGGTGGCGGTGGCGACGCCGGCTTCTGAGGTCATGCCCCCATTCCATCAGCGGGGGCCGTCCCGGGAATCGGGCCTGATACTCAGACCGTTGGGTGTGAGGTACTCAGAACCGACCCGACCCGACCCGCCCCGACCCGGACGAGACGGGACCGGACCGGACCGGACCGGATGGAACGAGGGGACGGCCGTACGTGAACACACCCGGGCAGGGCTTCGAACCGGCGAGCGGCGACGGCCCCGCGCCCTCCGGTGCGGGCCGCGCGGCGGAGCTCCGTACCGCCTACGAGGGCCTGCTGCAGATCCGCCGGCTCGTCAACGGCCCGTCGGGCTCGGCGGTTCCCGCCCCGTGGGAGCTCCGGCTGATGCCGCGCGCGGTGGCCCTCGTACTGGAGGCGGCGGGCATCCCGCCGTCGGCGCGGGATCCGCGGGACCCGGACGGGCCGCGCACCCGGACCGGGTACCGGGTGGGCCCCGCGGCGTCCGGGGACGGCCGCGTCGAGGTGACCTGGCTCGGCCCGCCGGGCGGCGGCGCGGCCGAGGAGGAGCAGGAGCGCCTCACGGCCTGCGCGGCCGCGCTCGAACGGCTCGGCTGGGTCTGCCTGCTGTACCGCGGCCCCCGCCGTCGCCGCTTCCTGGAGGTCGAACCACCGCCGGCCCCCTGAGGCGGCCGGCGGTCGGAGGCCTGAGGCCGGCGAAATCCGGTGTCCGCCGGGCCCAACACCGGGGCACACTCGCCCGATGGGAATGCTCGAAGTCCAGGCAGACCGTGTCCGCGCGGGCGCGACCGTGGAGTTCCGGCCCACCGGCACGTCCATGGTCCCGCTCGTCCACAGTCGGCAACGCGTCCGCGTCGCCCCGGCCGATCCCGCTCTGCTCGAACCCGGAGACATCGTGCTGGCCCGGGTGTCCGGCACGGTGTACCTGCACCTCGTCACGGCCGTGGACGCCCCGCGCCGCCGGGTACAGATCTCCAACAACCGGGGCCGCGTCAACGGCTGGACCGGTCACGACCGGGTCTTCGGCATCTGCCTCGCGGTGGACGACGTCCCCCGCCCCGGGGCGGGGGCCAAGGTCCGCGGGGCGCCGGACACCCCGGCACCGCGGCACCGCGGCACCGGCCTGATCCGAGAGCACCCCTAACCCGGCCCGGTCAGACCGGGCCCGGTCCTTCCGGCCGGAGACCGTCGATCCGCCGCAGGGTGTTCCGTACCGCTTCGGCCAGCCGTTCGTCTTCGCGCATCTCCTCGTCCTGGTCGCCGAAGTACATCGGGACGCGGACGCTCTGCTCCGCCACCGCCCGCAGGGTGGACAGGGCCGGTGCCGCGGCGGGCCCCAGGGATCCCAGGACCCGGCAGACGTACAGGCCGAACCCGTCGCGCACCACATGCTCCAGGAAGGCGTCGAGCGACGGTCCCGTCGGCTCGTCCCCGGCGTGCAGCCACAAGGTGGCGAGGAGTCGCGGGTGCGCGCGCTCCGCATCGGCGGCGTTCGCCCGGAGCCGGGTCACGTGGCGGGGTTCCAGTCCGCCGTGATCGGCCAGCCACTCCAGGATCCGGGCCGCCAGGGCGATGTCGCGCGGCCGGTCCCCCAGCCTGCCGAGCGTCTCTTCCGCGCGGCGTCGGTCCCCGGAGACGCGGATCAGAGCCATGGCGGTGTGCCCGGCCCGGGTGCCCGGCCCGTTCTCGGCGAGCGAGTCGAGCAGGGGCAGGGCGGGGGCCGCCGCCGGACCGATGGCTCCGAGGGTGCCGATCAGGCTGCCCGCCAGATGGGCCGCCCGCTGGTTCCGCGGGCCGCCGTCCCCCCGGCCGCTCGTCGGCCCGGCCGGCAGCTCGGTCAGCAGCCTGACCAGCACCGGCACCGCGTGGGCCGCGGCCGCTCCGCACGCGCTCAGGACGGTCAGTGCCCGTCCTGCGTCGTGGGGCCCGGGCAGGTCCACGGCCGCCGCGGCCGCCTCCACGAGCGGGGCAAGGTCCGTGCCGGGTACCTCGGCGAGCCCTCTGGCGGCCTCTCCGAGCTGCCACCCGGACGCCCCCGCACGGACGATCCGGCAGAGCTCCGGGAGGGCCCGTACGTCCCCGATCCGGGCGAGCGCCAAGGTGGCCGCCTCCGCCCGGGCGGGGCCCGGCTCCGCCAGCTCCTCCCGGCACAGCCGGGCGGCCTCCAGCGAGGCGCCGAGCACGCGTACGGCCGCCGGAGCCGCCACGGAGTCCGCGAGCAGCGGTCGCAGGTGCGGTACGAGGGCTGCCGGAGCGCCCCGCCAGTGGCGCATCGCCACCGCCGCCAGGTCCACGGCCGCGAGCCGGGCGGCCTCCGTCGGCCGGGCCGCGAGCCGGGCGACCCACGCGTAGCAGGTGCTCTCGTCCGCGGAGCGGCGTGCGTTGAACCCCCACACGGTGCCGATCCCCCAGGCCACCAGGCTGCCGGGACCGGCCATCCGACTCCCGGCAGCGTCGAGGTCCTCGAGGACCGCTTCGCCTTCGGGAGCCGGGGCGGCGCGCAGTCTGACCGCCGGATCGGCGTCGCCGCGCAGCCGCTCCACGAGGCCGTCCCCGCCCCGTACGAGCAAGGCCTCGGCGAGCGCGAGGCGGGCCACCGGGTCGGGTGCGGGGAGGTCGTCTCCGGAAAGGTCGTCTCCGGGGAGGTCGTCTCCCGGGAGGTCGTCTCCCGGGCCGGTCAGGATCTCCTCGGCCCCTGCCCGGTCCGCCTCGGCGAGCAGCCAGGCGGCCGCCCGCCGCACGGACGGGTCGGGGTCGGCCAGCAGGGCCAGCGCGGTCCGGGCCGCGGCCGTACGGTCCTCGGCGCCGGACGCCAGCTCGGTGAGCAGCCGCAGCACCCACAGCCGTACGTCGCCCCGTGCGCCGGTCGCCAGGGAGGCGAGCCGGCTCGCTTCGGGGCCGTCGGCGTCACGGCGTACGGCGTTGAAGACCACGGAGCGGGCGGCCGCGTGGGCATAGCCCGTACGGTCCTGCCCGGCCTCTTCCAGCCAGGCGTCCACAGGATCGGCCGGGCCCTCGGGACCCGGCGGTCGGGGGCTCAAAGCCCCGGGCGCAGAACGCCCTTTCGCATCGTCATGGCGTGGATCTTTGCCGTGCCGCCGGCCGGGCGCAACCGGTTTCTCACGCGTTCGCACCGCCCTCTCACCCGTTTTCACCGGTAGCGCCCGGCCAGTTCGGCCACCGCGGCCGTGAGGGCCCGGCGCAGCTCCGGCGGGCCGAGCACCTCGGCCTCCGCGCCGAGGCGGAGCAGGTCGCCGACGGCCACGGCATCGGACTCGACGGCGAGTTCCACGACCGCCCAGCCCTCCGCGTCGGGCGGGCCCGCGGTGGCGAGGGCGCGGACGCCCGCCGCCCCGAACCACATCGGCAGCAGGCGCCGGGCGCGCGGGGAGAGCCGTACGACGGCGGTCTGGCGGCGCGTGGCCGCCTCCATGCGGCGGGTGGACTCCGCCCAGTACGCGGTGAGTTCGAAGCCCTCGGGGCGTTCGAAGCGTTCGCCCGGGGTGTCCACGGCGAGGAACCGCCCCACCCGATAGGTCCGCACGGCGCCCTCGGCCTCCGCGTCCGCCACCGCCACCGCCTCCGCCTCCGCGGCCCGGGCGACCAGGTACCAGATGCCCCCCTTGAGGACGAGTCCGAGGGGCCACAGCTCCCGGTGGACGGCTCCCCTCCAGCGGCGGTAGTGGGTCTTCAGGATCCGCTGCTCCCACACCGCCTCGGCGATCCGCGCGAGGTGCGGTACGGGGTCGGCGTCGCGGAACCAGGCGGGAGCGTCGAGGTGGAAGCGCTGCTGGATCCGGCGGGACCGGTCGGCGAGTTCCGCGGGCAGCGCGGCCTGGAGCTTCAGCTGGGCGGCGGTGAGGTCCGCGCCGAGGCCGAGGTCCCGCGCGGGGCCGGGGGCGCCGGCGAGGAACAGGGAGCCCGCCTGGACGTCGGTGAGGCCGGTGAGCCGGGTCCGGTAGCCGTCGACGAGGCGGAACCCGCCCGCCGGCCCGCGGTCCGCGTGGACGGGGATCCCGGAGGCGCCGAGCGCCTCGACGTCCCGGTACACGGTGCGGACGGAGACCTCCAGCTCGGCGGCGAGTTCGGGGGCGGTCATCCGGCCGCGGTTCTGGAGCAGCAGGAGGAGGGAGAGGAGCCGGTCGGCGCGCATGCGGTCATTGTCCGGCATACCTGACAGGAGGTGTCAGGTACGCCGCCCAGGATGTGCACAGACGGGCCGTCAGCCCGCCCGCAGGACCCGCACCACATCCGCACCACGTCCGCACCCACAGGACCCGGACCAGGAGACCCCCGTGCCCCAGACCGCTCAGCCCACCGCGCCCGCTCAGACGACCGCGCCCACCCCGACCACCGCGCCCACCCAGACCACCACGCCCACCCCGACCACCGCATCCGCCACCAACAGCTTCACCTTCAAGGACTGGGAGGAACACCCGGTCGGCCCGGAAGGCGTCTTCCCCCGCCTGGCCCGCGCCACGGTCACCAACGCCTTCACCGGCGCCCTCACCGCCCCGGGGACGACCTGCGCCTACACCATCGCCTACACGGGAGACAGCCACGGCGCCTACACCGGCATGGAGCTGGTCACCGGTACCGTCGACGGCCGCGAAGGCGCCTTCGTTCTCGAGGAACGCGGCACCTTCGACGCCACGGGCACCCACTGCGACTTCACCGTGGTCCCCGGATCGGGCACCGGCGGCCTGACCGGTCTCGGCGGCTCGGGCTCGTTCGTCCACCGCTACGGCGACACCTCGGTCGAGTACTCATTCGACTACGCGTTCACGGCAGCACCAGCGGCGACGGCAGCGGCCGCGCCCGCGGATCAGTCGGCGTAGCGCAGCAGGCGCAGCGCGTTGGCGACGACCACGAGGGTGGAGCCCTCGTGGACCAGGACCGCCGGGCCGATGCCGAGGCCGAGCGCGGTGGCCGGGACGAGCACCGCCACGATGCCGAGGCTCAGCCAGAGGTTCTGGCGGATGATGCGGCTCGCGCGGCGGCTGAGGCCGGTGATGAAGGGGAGCCGGCGCAGGTCGTCGGACATCAGGGCGATGTCCGCCGTCTCCAGTGCCACGGCCGAGCCGGCCGCGCCCATCGCCACGCCGACGGTGGCTCCGGCCATGGCCGGGGCGTCGTTCACGCCGTCGCCGATCATCGCCGTACGGGCCGTGCGGCGCAGCCGGGTCACCTCGGCGACCTTGTCCTCGGGGAGCAGGCCGCCCCGGACCTCGTCCATGCCGATCGCGCGGCCCACCGCGTCGGCCACCCGCTGGTCGTCGCCGGACAGCATCACGGTCCGCCGCACCCCGAGCCCGCGCAGGGCGGCCACCGTCGCGGCGGCCTCGGGGCGCGGGGCGTCCATCAGGCCGAGCGTGCCGAGCCAGCGGTCGCCCCGGCGGACCAGCATCGTGGTGCGGCCGGTCCGGGCGAGTTCCTCCGTACGGTCGCGGAGCCGGGCCGGTACGGGCGGGCCCGCGAGGGTGTCGGCGTAGGCGAGGCTGCCGATGTGTACGGCCTCGCCGTCGAGCTCGGCGACGATGCCGAGGCCGACGAGGGCGCGCAGGTTCGCGGCCTCGGAGGGCGCGGCCCCGGAGGCCGCCGCCCCCTGGAGGAGTCCGGCGCCGTCCCGGACCACGGCCTGCGCGAGCGGGTGGTCGCTGAGGCGCTGCGCGGCGACGGCGGTGCGCAGCAGCTCCTCGCGCCCGGCGGTGTGGACGGGCTCGATCTCGGTGAGGCGGGGCCGGCCCTCGGTGAGGGTGCCGGTCTTGTCGAAGGCGATGGTCCGCAGCCGGCCGAACTCCTCCAGCGGCGCCCCTCCCTTGACCAGGACTCCCCCGCGCGCCGCCCGGCCCACCGCGCTGAGCACGGCGGCCGGGGTGGCGATGGCCAGGGCGCAGGGGCTGGCGGCGACGAGGACCGCCATGGCGCGGTAGAAGGTGTCGGCGAAGGGCTCGCCGGTGAGCGCGCCGGCGGCGAGCAGTACGGCGACGAGTACGAGGACGCCCGGTACGAAGAACTTCGTGAACCGCTCGGTGAACCGCTGGGTCGGCGAGGTGCGCTCCTCGGCGTCCTGAACCAGCTTGACGACCCTGGCCAGGGTGTTTTCCCCGGCGAGACGGGTGACGGCGATGTCGAGGGCGCCGGAGCCGTTGACCGTGCCGGCGTAGACGCGGCTGTCCGGGCCGATGACGCCCGGGTCGGCGAGGGCCGCGGTCCGGTCGGCGACGGGGACCTTGTCCACGGGCACGCTCTCGCCCGTGATGGGCGACTGGTCGACGCTGCCGGCGCCCGCGGCGACGAATCCGTCGGCTGGGACACGGGTGTGGGGGCGGACGACGACGGTGTCACCGACGGCCAGCTCCTCGACCGGGACCTCCACCGGCGCGCCCGGTCCCCGGCGGACCAGGGCGGTACGCGGGGCCAGCGCGCCGAGCGCTTCGATGGAGCGGCGGGCCCGGCCCATGGCGTAGCCCTCCAGGGCGTGGCCGAGGCTGAACAGGACGAGCAGGACGGCCCCCTCCTCCCAGCGCCCGATCGCGGCGGCGCCGGCCGCGGCGACGAGCATGAGGAAGTCGACCTGGAAGCGGCCGCCGCGTACGGAGAGCAGGGCCTCGCGGAGGGTGAAGAACCCGCCGAAGGCGTACGCCGCGATGAAGAGGGCCTGCGGGACGTGGCCTCCGTAGCCGGTGAGCCGGAGGGTGAGGCCCGTGAGGTAGACGGCGAGGGCGAGCAGTGCGCTGACCAGCTCCGCTCGCTCTCCGAGGAATCCGTGGCGGTGGGTGGTCGCGGCACCGCGCGTGGTCACGTTCTCGGCTTCAGTCATGACATCAACATATCAACATGTCGAAATATATAAATCTGGAGAGATCCTGATGCATTGATCTAGGGTGACGGGCATGGAACCGGAACCGCTCACCGAACCGGACGCCGCCGCCGTCGCCGAGGTCCTACAGGGCCTGGCCTCCCCGGCCCGGATCCGCATCCTCGCGCGCCTGCTGCACGCCCCCTGCTCGGTCGGCGAGCTGGCCGAGGCACTCGACCTCGGCCAGCCCACCGTCTCGAACCATCTGCGGCTCCTGCGCCACCTCGACCTGGTGACCGGCCGGCGCGACGGACGCAGCGTGATCTACGAACTCCACGACGAGCACGTCGTCGCCCTGCTCCGCCAGATCCTGGCGCACGTCCACCACGGCGGACGCCCGTAGGAACCGGGCACAGGAACCGGGCGCAGAAACCGGGCGCAGGAACCGCTCCGGCTACGGCGCGCCGAAGGTGAGCGTGAGCTTCGGCGAGCCCTCGTTGGCCGCGGCCTCCGAGGACCACAGCCACAGCGCGTCCGTACCGGCGCTGCTCAGCGCCAGGCTGTACGCGCCGCCGAGCCCTCCGGCGACCGCGGCCTCGTCGAGGCCGGTCGTCTGGACGGCCGACCCCTCCGCGACGCCCGCGAAGCCGCCGAGCGCCGGGCTGCCGAGCGCCGGGCGGTTGGCGTACGTGGTCCCGGCCTCCGTCCAGGAGCCGGTGACCGGGAGCACGGAGACCGTGTCCGTCGTACCGGCGCCGCTCATCGTGCTGGTCTTCACGCTCAGCGTGGCCGACTTGAGCACCGTGCCGGCGGGCGCGGCCGGCAGGTTGAACCGCAGGTAGCTCGCGTAGAACGAGCTTCCGCGGACCGCGAGCGAGCCGGACGTCCCGTAGTTGGTGCCCGGGGCGCCCGCGTTGGCGTAGGTGTCCTCGGCGGCCTGGACCTCGACGACCGAGTCGGCCGGGGCGGTGGCCAGGGCGTGGTGGTTCTGGACCTGGGCCGCGCTCAGGACCGTCGGGTAGACGGCGGTCTCGTCCAGCTTGCCCGCCCAGTACTCGCTGACCGGACGGTCCGGCCAGCCGCCGAGGCTGTCGCCGCCGGCGTGCCAGTAGCCGGCGAAGTTCTCGTGCGCGGTGAAGCCCAGCGTGCCCTTCTGGACTCCGTCCACGTACAGGGTCATGCCGCCCAGGCCCTGGGTCGCGACGACGTGGTGCCACTGGTTGTCGTTGTACGCGGCGGCGGTCGTGACGGTGTGGGTCCCGCCGCTGTAGACGCCGTAGACGAGCCGGCCGTCATTGGTCATGTAGATGTGCTTGTCGTACTGACTGCTGCCGCGGGACTGGTTGTTGCCGAACCCGACGAGCTTGCCGCCGGTGGTGGTGTTCGTCTTGAACCAGGTCTCGATGCTGTAGGTGGAGCCGACGTTCTGCCGCCGGTCCCCGTACACCTGGGTGTCCGTACCGTTGAAGCCGATGGCCGTGCTCGCGCCCGAGACCGCACCGGGCGTCTGGCGCAGGGCGGGGGCGTTCAGGTGCACACCGCTCTGGTTGCCGTCCGAGGAGTCCGCCACGAAGGGCAGGGCCGACTCGTCGTAGCGCCAGAACAGCTGGGCGCCGTCCGCGCGGACCGCGCTGGGGTACGCGTCGGCCGAGTTCGGGACCGTCACGCTCGCCGTCGCCGACAGGGCGCTGGCGTTGCCGGCCGCGTCGGTGGCGGTCACCCGGTAGCTGTAGGACTGCCCCGCCGTGACGGTGGTGTCGGTCCAGGAGGCCTGCGGGCGGCGGAAGAACAGCGAGTCCGCCGCGACCGTGGCGATCGGCGTGGCCGAACCGCCCCGGTAGACCTTGTACGTGAGCGCGCTGTCGTCCAGGTCGAGGCTGGTGCGCCAGCGCACCTGGACCTCACCGGGCTTGAAGCTGACGGCGCTGGCCACCGGGACGCTGGGCGCGCCCGTGTCCCCGGTGGAGGCGAAGCGCGTCAGGCTCTGCTGCGCCGCGCCGTTGACGGTGGTGAACTCGCCGCCGACCCAGAGGTACTGGACGCCGCTCTTGGCGCCGACCGCCATCACGCGCGGGCCGATGCCCTCGCCGATGCCGTCGTTGGTGTCGGGGGCCCAGCCCAGCTTGCCGGTCGCGGCGGTCGGCTGCGCGAGCAGGTGGTGGCGCTGGCCGTCCGGGAACTCGCCGACGCTGGAGCAGTCGTGCGCGTGCGAGGCGCTGTAGAGCACGTCCTGGTACGGGAGCACGGCCTGGGTCGCCCCGAGGCAGGTGTCGCGCCAGCGCTGGCCGAAGTCGTTCAGGTTCAGGGCGATCCGGCCGTCGAAGACGCCTCCGCCCGTCCCCTCGTTGCCGGTGTAGAAACCGGTCCCGTCGGTGGCGATGTCCTTGACCACCGAGTTGGTCTCGATGAAGCCCGGGTAGGCCTTGGTGACGGCTCCGCTCGTCGCGTCGACGACGGCGAGGGCGTGGCTGTTCGTACCGCCCACGGTGAAGAAGTCACCGCCCAGGAGCACGTGTTCGCCGTCCGGGGTGAGCTCGACGGCCCGGCCCGGCTCGTCGGCGTTCGCGGTGAAGGGCTTCAGCGTGCCGTCGGCCGCGTCGACGGCGGCGAACCGCTCGCGGGGCTGGCCAGCGACGGTGAGGAAGTCGCCGCCCGCGTACACGGTGTCGCCGCTGACGGCGAGGGCCCGGACGGTGGCCGCGAAGGCGGGCCGGAAGCCGGTCTTCACGGTGCAGGTCGCCACGTCGACGGCGGCGATGCTGGAGACCGCGGTCCCGTTGACCGCGCCGAAGTAGCCGCCGGCGTACAGGGTCGTCTTGTCCGGCGAGAGGACCAGCGCGCGGACCGTGGCGGTGCCGGAGCCGACGGTGAACGACAGCTTGCAGGAGGTCGGGGCGCCCGTCGCGGCGTCGAGCGTCGCGAAGTTCACCGCCTCCTGCTCGGTTCCGGCGGCGCCTTCCGGCGGACGCACCGCGGAGAAGGTGCCGCCGACGAAGACCTGGTCGCCGGCCTCGGCGAGGGCCCAGACGACACCGTTGGCCTGCCAGGTGGGCAGTTCGTCGGCGGTGAAGGCCACCGGCGGGGTGACGGCCGCGGCCTCTTCGGTGAAGCCGAGGCCCGTGACCGTGCAAGTGCCGGCCAGGGCCAGGGTGAGAGCGGTTGCCAGCCCTCTGGATCTACGCATGAACCCCCCAGTTCGGTGAATGAATGACGCGTGATGAAAAGCGGAATGGCCGGAAACCATCGTACGGACGTCCACGCCCGTGGCCACGGGCACCCTAGGGGGAATCCCGCTCGCGTTCACCGCACTTGACGCATCGGATGCCGAATCGCGCCGATCACGCGCCCAGGGCCCGGATCCGCCCGTCCGGAACCCGGGACGCCGGGGCCCGTTCTCCCGATTGCCGCCCCGCCCGGGCCTGCGCCCCTCTACGGTGCCCTGGGGGACGGCACAGGCTCGGGCAGGAGCGCACGCCCGGGGACGTACGCGGGCGCGGGCGCGGAACCGGGCGCGGAACCGGAGGGGCGGAGCGGGATGAGCGGGATGAACGACGAAGAAGACACGCGACTGGCGAGGATGACCCCCGAGATCTCCCGCCGCACCCTGACCCTGCTCCGCGGCCTGGCCGGGCTCGAACCACCGGAACAGGTGCCCGAAAGGGCGATGGACGCCGCCGACGAGATCCTCGCCGAGCACGGCACCGACGGGCTCCGCGTGCTGGTCATGACCCTGGCGGCCTGGGCGACGGCACAGATCGGACACGTCTGCGAGCTGAGCGGGCGCACCCACGAGGCCGTCCTCGACGCCATGGAGCTGGCCTGCCTGGAGGCGGGCGCCGAGGAGTAGCCGGGGCCGCCGTTCCGGCCCCCGGGGTTTACCTCGCCGAAAATCGGACAATTCCCCGGAGACGGACGCCCCGGATTCGGTCCGCCGTCGGCGACACTGGGGTGAGCGGGGGGTCCCGATCGGAGGCCGTCGTGAGCACACCTTCCCCCATCCGGATCGCTGCCGTCCTGTCGACCGAGCATCGCGGGCGGCTGATGTCCCATGCCCGCGACGTCAATTTCGCCGAGGGCGCGCGGATCTTCGACGAGGGCACCCGGGCGGATTCCTTCTGGATCGTGCGCTCCGGCACCGTGACCCTGGAGATCCCGGTACCGGGCCGCCGGCCCACCCCGATCGAGAGCCTGGGCCCCGGAGAACTGGTCGGGTGGTCGTGGCTCTTCCCGCCGTACGTGTGGCAGCTGGGCGCCGAGGCCATGACGCCGGTGCGCGCGTACGAGTTCGACGCCACCACCGTACGGATGCTCATGGACGCCGACCCGGCCTTCGGGTCCGCCCTCGGCCACTGGGTCGGGCGGGTCCTCGCCCTGCGGCTGCACCAGACCCGGACCCGCCTCATGGACCTGTACGCCCCCCGCCTCGCCGCGAGCTGATCCGGTCGGGTTCGGGCCGAATCCGCGGGGCGCTCCCCCACAGGTCAGCCACTCGGGGCCACTGCGGTCTGCGGTCATGCGTGCGCGGTGCGTGACGAGAAGTAGAGGTGCGAACGGGCGTTCCGGTTCCGCATGGGCAAGACTCGCGTCCGTTATCCGACGCAACGACGCGAGGAGTGTTCGACATGCGATCCGTCACCAGGACCCTGGGACTGTCGTCCGCCGCCATGGGGCTCACCGCCCTCACCGCCCTGACGGGCTCCGGCATCGCCGGAGCCGCCCCCACCGGCGGCGAAAGCCTGTACGCCCCGTCCGCGCTCGTCCTGAGCGTCACCGACGGCGACGACGCGGCGAGCGGTACGGTGCTGCGCGCGGTCACCCTGGTCTGCGCGCCCCGGCCCGGCGGAACCCATCCGGCCCCGGACGCGGCGTGCGCCGAGTTACGGGCCAACGCACCCGAACTGGACGCGCTGGCCGAGCCGCGCCCCGACGCGGCGTGTACCCGGGAGTGGAGCCCGGTGACCGTCACCGCCGACGGCGTGTGGCAGGGCCGCCGGATGACCTACTCCTACACCTACGCGAACCCGTGCGCCCTGTGGAACAGCACCGGCACGCTCTTCGCCTTCTGAGCTCGGGCCGGCTCCCGGGACCGGCCCCGCTTCGGGATCAGCCCAGTTCCAGACTCGTGACCCCGTACAGGCCGGTCAGGTCGAGGTCCGGCTCCGGGCCCGTGTACATCCGGGCGGTTTCGAACGTCGGGGTCAGGCCCAGTCCGCCCAGCAGGGCGGCGGCTCGCGGATGGGCGTCCGGCACGTCCACGGCCACCGTGCCGTCGGGCGTCCGCTCCGCGAGCCGGAGCAGCAGGGCGGCGGCGACGGCCGGGCCGGACGCGTAGAGCGGGCCGATCCGGGAGGCGCCGCTGCCCGGCCGGACGACGCCGAGTCCCTCGATCCGGCCGTCCCGGACGGCGGCGAGGGCGGTGCGGCCGGGCAGTCCGACCCAGGCCGCGAGGAAGGCGTCGCGCGGCGCGGGGAAGAACATCCGGTCGTACGCGGCGAGTTGCCCGAAGGGCAGGGTGGCGGCGTCCACGATCCGCACCCCGGGCGCGGCCTCCTCGCTTCCCGCCCCGGGCTGCCCGGCCGCCTGCGGAACTCCCTCGTGGCGGACGTTGTTCCAGGCCGGGCGGAAGCCGGACTTGCGGTAGTTGTCCTGCTGCTCCACCACCCCGTCCAGCCCGACGAGCCGTCCGTCGAGCCGCTCCATTCCGGCCTTCCACAGCCGGATCCCGTACCCCTGGCCGCGGACCTCGGGACGGGCGATGTAGAAGCCGATGAAGCCGAATCCGGCCCCGTACCGGATGGCCGAGATACAGGCGACGGGCTTCCCGCGGAGCCGCCCGACGAGGAATCCGCCCGGATCGGCGACGGCGAAGGCGAACCGGTCGGAGTCCCCGGGATTCCAGCCCTCCTCGTCGGCCCAGTCCCGGATGAGCGCCAGGTCGGCGACGCTCGCGCCGTTGATCTCGAATCCAGCGAGTCCCGTCATGCCCGATGTTGTACCAGATCCGCCCGCGCCCCGGCCCGCGTCCCGCCCGGGCTCAACCGCCCGTCAGGAGACGGGCGAACGCCGTGCGATCGGCCTCCCGGTGCAGATCGCTCACCTGCCCGTCGCCCACCTCCACGACCCGCCACGCGCCGTCCGCGCGCAGCGCGAGGTCCGTGGTGACGAAGGCGCAGCCGAGCTCCGCGACGGCGGGCCGCACCGGCGTCAGGTCCGGCGCCGGGGCGACGGCGTACGGGCTGTCGGGGTGGGCGGTCACCAGCCGGGGCTCGCCATCGCGCCACCAGACCCGTACCTCGCCGGCCTCGCCCTCGGCCGCCGTGAACTCTTCGAAGGCGCGCAGCACCACCCCGCCGGCCAGGTCCTCGCCCTGGAGTTCCACGAACCGGTTCACCACACGGTGGACGGCGGTCCGGTCCGTGAGGTCGGGGAGGTGGCAGGCCTCGGCCCACTCGTGTTTGCGGGACTTGACGTAGTCCTTGACGATGCCGGCGCGCGAGGGGAGGGCCGCGGCGGCGTCCGCGAGCCGGTCCGGTTCCGGGGTCTTCCCCGGGGATGTCGCCAGCCAGCGGCTGGGCGGGGTGAGTCCGGCGAACGCCTCGTACCAGCCGGGGAGTTCGTGGGCGCGCCGGTACGCCTCCGGGGTGACGCGCAGTGCGGCGCCGCGCTCGCGCAGGGCCGCGTCGAGGTCGGCGTACCGGCCGGCCGGAATCATCCAGCCCCGGTACCAGAGCGCCCCCGCCCCGGCGGGGACCCCGGCCACGGCCCGGCCGGCGTCCCCGGCGAGCAGGGCGTCGTGATCGATGAGCCCGATGCCGCCCCCGGCGTCGCGCACGGCGCGGGCCTCCTCGGCGAAGTGGGCATCGGCGCGGCGCCCGTTCAGCGGATCGGAGCAGTACAGGACGGTGGTCGGCATGCGGCCACCCTACGGATTCCGGTGCGGAGGCGGGGGCCGGATGACCCGGGCGCCCGCCGGGATGGTCTGATTTCCGTGGCCCCGGCAACCGTCGGCGGTACGGGCCACGGGAATCGGAGCCGGCGGGAGAACGGGAGGGTGCACGTGCTCGGGATGGGCGAGCTGGTCACGGGCTGGCGGACGGCCGGCGTCGGCGAGGGCATGGCGCTCATGGTGCACGCCTCGCTGTCCGCGCTCGGGCGGGTGGACGGCGGGGCGGGGACGGTGGTGGCGAGCCTGCGCGAGGCGGTGGGGTCGGCGGGGACGGTGGCCGTCCCGGCCTTCACCTGGGAGGTGGCCGATCCGGACCCGGAGCACGTGGGCGTGCCCGACGCCGCGGTCGCGGCGCGGCGGGCGGCGGTGCCGCTGTTCCGGCCGGATCTGCCGGTCACCCGCGCCCTCGGCGCCGTACCGGAGGCCTTGCGGTCCCTGCCCGAGAGCGTGCGCAGCGGGCATCCGCAGGCTTCGGTGGCGGCGGTGGGCGCCCGGGCCGCGGAGGTGACGGCCGGGCAGTCCCTGGGCTTCGCCCTGGGCCGCACCTCGCCGTTCGGCCGGCTGCACGACCTGGGCGCGCACATCCTGCTGATCGGCGTGGGCCACAACCGCAACTCGTTCCTGCACTACGTCGAGTCCCTGGTGCCCCGGCCCCGGCTGCGGCTGCGGCGGTTCCCGATGGAGGTGGCCGGAGAGCGGGTCTGGGTCGAAACCCCGGACGTGGGCAACGACAACGACACCCACTTCCCGGTCCTCGGCGCCGATTTCGAACGCCATGCGGGCATCGCGGAGTCCACGGTGGGCGGCGCGGTCTGCCGCCTCCTTCCGGTGGCCGCCCTCGTGGACTTCGCGGTCCCGCGCCTCCAGGAGCTCCTGGACGCGGGCGCGGACACGGATACGGGCGCGGATACGGATACGGGCGCGGACACGGACACGGACACGGACGTGCGGTCGCCCGCGTCGGGCTGAGCGAAACCCTGTGGAGAAGCGCACGCCCGCTCCCTAGGCTCGGCGCATGGGAAAGCCGCTCGTCGCAGTGTTCAGTGGGGCCGGGATGTCCACCGATTCGGGAATTCCCGACTACCGGGGGCCGCGGGGTTTGTGGCGGCGGGAGCCCGACGCCGAGAAGCTCGTGACCTACGCGCCCTACATGGCCGATCCGGAGATCCGGCGCCGGTCCTGGCTGATGCGCGCCGAGATCGGCGCCCTGGGGGCGCGGCCGAACGCCGCGCACCTCGCCGTCGCCGATCTGGAGCGTGCAGGGATCCCGCTGCGGGTGATCACCCAGAACGTGGACGGGCTGCACCAGCTCGCCGGGACCACCGCGCGGAAGGTGTTCGAGCTGCACGGCACGGCGCGGGCAGTGGTGTGCACGGCCTGTCGTGCCCGTACCGGGATGGACGAGGCGCTGGCCCGGGTCGCCGCCGGGGAACCGGATCCGGCCTGCCTGGCGTGCGGCGGGATCCTGAAGGCGGCGACCGTGATGTTCGGGGAGCGGCTGGACCCCGAGGTGCTGGCGCGGGCGGTCGCGGTCGCCAAGGGGTGCCAGGTCTTCGTGGCCGTGGGCTCGACGCTCCAGGTGCAGCCCGCGGCCTCGCTGGCCGGGATGGCCGCGGAGGCCGGGGCCCGCCTGATCATCGTGAACGCGCAGGAGACCCCGTACGACTCCCTCGCCGACGAGGTGATCCGCGAACCCATCGGGACGGCGCTGCCCGCCCTGCTGGCACGGATCGCCTCGGAGGGCGCGCGCCTCTAGGCCGTCTCTTTCGGATCTTGCCGGGCCCGCGACGCCCGGCACCGCGCCTGGCCGCACTGCCGAGGCGACCACGTACACCCAGCACGCGAGCGCCCCGACAGCACGCCCAGGCACGGCACCAGACGCCACGGACTCGGCCGACAAGATCCCAAAGAGACGGCCTAGCCGCGTGGGCCCGGTGGCCGGCGCGGGCCCACCGGCCGGCGTCGGCCCCGCGCGCCGGCCCGGCTCAGCCCGCGTCCGCCGCCCGTCGCATCTCCGCCACGTCGAGCTTCTTCATCTTCATCATCGCGGCCGTCGCCCGGCCGGCCCGCCCCGGGTCGGGGTCGGAGATCAGGTCGATGGCACCGGCCGGGATGACCTGCCAGGACAGCCCGAACTTGTCCTTGACCCAGCCGCAGGCGGATTCCTGGCCGCCGTCGGCGGTCAGCGCCTCGTAGTAGTAGTCCGCCTCGGCGTCGTCGGCGCAGTTGATCTGGAAGGAGACGGCCTCGGTGAAGGGGAACTGCGGGCCGCCGTTGAGCCCGACGAACTTCTGGCCGTTGACCTCGAACTCCACGACCATGACCTCGCCCGCCACGCCGCCGCCGTGCTCGGGGAAAAGGCCCACGCGGCCGATCTTGCCGTCCTTGAAGACCGACAGGTAGTAGTCGGCGGCGGCCTCCGCCGCGCCGTCGAACCACAGACACGTGGTGAAGGGGTTGCTCGCCATGACTGCCTCCGGAGTGTGCGGGGGGCGGGGAATCCGGCCCGCAGATACAGACCGGTCCCGGCCCCGAAACTCATCGGTGGGGCCGGGACCGGTCCGTATCCAGTCTGGAGAACACTCCCGCGGGTTACCTCTCGAGCATGCGATCGACGATCCGGCGGGCCGCCTGGCCGTCGTCCAGGTCGCAGAACTCCTCGCGGAAGGCCGCACGCGCCCGCGCGTACCGCTCGCCCACCGCGTCCGCGTTCCGCACGGCCTCGATCAGGCTCGCCGAATCCCTGAGCAGCGGGCCCGGGGCCTTCTTCTCCAGGTCGAAGCTGAAGCCGCGGAGGGTGTCGCGGTAGTGCTCCAGGTCGTACGTGAAGAGCAGGATCGGCCGGTCGGTGTGCGCGAAGTCGAAGATCGCGGAGGAGTAGTCCGAGATCAGCACGTCGGCGACGAGCAGCAGGTCGGTCGTGTCGGGCCAGCGCGACACGTCGACGACGAACCCGTCGCGGGCACCTTCGCACACCTGCTCGGTGACCTTGTGGTGGCTGCGGATCAGCAGGACGTGGTCCTCGCCGAGCTCGCGCCGGGCCGCGTCGAGGTCGATCCGCTGGTCGAGCTTGTAGCCGGAGGTGAGCGTCCAGCCCTCGCGGTTCTCCCGCCACGTGGGCAGGTAGAGGACGACCTTCTTGCCCTCCGGCAGGCCGAGGCGCCGGCGGACCTCCGCGATCCGCGCCGCGTCGGGACGCACCAGGGCGTCCGTGCGCGGGCTGCCCGACTCGATGACCTCGCCGTCGTAGCCGAGCGCCCGCTTCAGGACCGGCGTGGCGTACGAGCCCGGGGAGGCGAGCAGCGACCACTGCGCGCTGTCGTGCTCCAGCGCCTCCAGCACCGCGGGGCTGGTGTAGTAGTCGTGGTTGAAGTCGTGGCCGATCTGCTTCAGCGGCGTTCCGTGCCAGGTCTGTACGACGGTCTGGCCGGGGCGGCGCCGGAAGGCGAGCGGCACGCTGTCGTTGACCACGTAGTACTTGGCCCGCGCGAGCAGTTCCCAGAATTCGAGGCCGTCGTACTGGACCGCGCGCGCGGTCTCCGGGACCTCGACGCGGCCGTCGCGCACCAGCCAGACGTGGTCGAGCTTCTCTCCTCGCCGCAGGAGTTCCTCGTGGATGGCGCGGGGCGAGTCTCCGGCGCCGTGCCCCTGGAAGGCGTCGTAAAGCACGACGTCCTTGAGCGGGAGGGCCCGCTGCGCCGGGTACGTGACATCGCGCGCGACCCGCTGCGCGTAGCGCGAGCGGTCGTGCGGGCTGAGCATCGGGTCGGCGACCAGGACCAGCCGGTCGTAGAGGCGCGATTCGACGCGCATCCGGCGGCCCAGGGTCGTCACGGCGTGGGGTCCGGAGTACAGGGCGGTCGGGGCGAACTGCAGCGGGACGCCCCGGTCGACGCCGAGCAGGCTCGCCGTGGCCCCGCCCTGGGAGACGGGGCGCAGCGTGGGCCACCAGCGGCCCTGCGGCAGCGGGACGCGGCCGGCGTGGTTCTCGGGGAACACGGGCTCGAAGGAGGCTTCGAAGGTGTCCCCGTCACAGGTCACGGGGTAGCTGAACTCGGTGCCGGACGCGTTGTGCAGGACCAGCTCGTAGGGCTCGTCCAGGGGTGCGACGAACCGGCCCCGGAGCGTCAGGGTGCCGTTCCCGGTCTCGACGGTGTCGACCAGCGGCGGGGAGGGCTGGATCGAGAGGATGAGGTGTCCGGTGGTGCCGCGCTTGGCGAAGAGGACCCGTCCGGGCTCGTCACCGGGCAGCGGGACGACCAGTCCGGCGAATCCGGCACGCTCGTCCTGTGCCAGGCGGTGTTCCGCGCCGTCGGCGCCGATCACGGTCAGGTTCCACGGCTTCGGGGCCCACTGGCCGGGGGCGCCCGGGGAGGTGGGGACGGCAGCCAGATCGGCCAGCGGGAGCCGTACGGTGAAGGGGATCCGGCCGCCGTCGACGGCGGGAGCGGTGTCCATCGGGAGGTTGAGCACGGCCCGGCTGGAGACGTGCAGCGCGCGCAGGGAGGCCCCGGCGCCGACCTCGGCGGCGAGCTCGCCCGATACCTCGATGTCATCACCGTCCAGGCGGACGTCCAGGGCGCGGGCGCGGACGATCTCGACCTGGACGCTGAAGAGACCGCCGGTGCTCGGCACGATCCGCACGTCCGGGGCGACCCAGTGCACGGGCGGGTTCTGTCCGCTGTCGTGTTCGCCGTGCGAAAGCCGCTCGCGGTGCAGACCGCCGGCGCCGGTGGCGATGACGGACCCGGTCCACACGCCTTCGTTCCACTGGCCGTTCGTCTGGAAGGCGGTGGCGTCGATGGCGGCGCTGAATCCGGCCCAGTCGGCATGGCGCAGGGTGAGGTGCGGGGAGTTCGCCGTGGCCAGGGGGGAGGCGACGGTACGGGTGGTGACCACGGCCCGGCGGGGCTTGTTCTTGCCCTTGCCTTTGGCCTTGCGCTTGCCCTGCTCGCGGAAGACCAGCATCTTGCGCGAGCCGAGGCGGCTCTCGGCGCCGAGGTGTCCGGGCACGGCGTAGCCGCGCAGCAGCAGCTTGCCGTCGGCCCAGAGGACCTGCTCGACGCGGCTGATGACGTGTCGTTCGCTCGGGCCGACGGCGAGGACCTTCGCGGGAACCGGCGCCTTGAGGAAGGGGTAGTCGGCCTGGGGGCGGGCCAGCCCCTTGACCGGCAGGCTGTGGTGGAACGCGCGCTGGTGGCGTATGAGGGCCACGAACTCCTCGACCCGGCCCTGTTCCGCGAGGTAGGCCTTGAGCCGGTCCCCGACCGGCAGGTCGGACCAGGTTCCGGAGCCCATCTCCCGGATGAGGGCGCCGACTTCCTTGGCGAAGGCGGCACGGAAATCCGCGCCGCCTTCGGGAACGAACTTGTAGATGAGCTGGAGTTCCTCGGTCAGCAGGTTGCGGTCGTAGTCGCGCAGGTGGCGGGCGTGCGCGGCGTCCTGCTTGCGCTGGAGGGCCTCGCGGACCAGCCGGATGGAGGTGACCCGGTCGATGACCGAGACCGGGTCGGTGGTCCGCTGGGTGATGGAGCGCTCGCCCGCTTCGCGGACGCGCCAGTGGTAGACGCACTCGCCGATGACGTCGACGCTCTTGGCGAGGTAGTGCGCGGGGATGGAGACGGGGGCGTCCTCGTAGAGGATGCCTTCCGGGTACTGGAAGGCGTGCTCGTCCCAGAAGCTGCGCCGGTAGACCTTGTTCCACGCGGTGCGGTCGGTGACCAGCGCCGGGAACTTCGAGACGTGGGTCTTCAGCCGGGTCGAGGCGAAGGGGACCCTGTGTCCCCAGGCCTGCTGCATGCCGACGGAGCGGAAGCGCTTGACGTTGCCGGCCGCGAAGTCGGAGCCGGTCTTGTCGAGGGCGTCGATCATGCGCTGGTAGGCGTTCGGCGGCAGGGTGTCGTCACTGTCGACGAAGGCCAGGAACTCGCTGTCGGGGCTGATGTGCCGGGTGCCCGCGTTGCGGGCCGCGCCGAGTCCGGCGTTCTTCTGGAGGACCAGCCGGAAGCGGTCGTCCCGGTCCGCGAAGGCCTGAGCCAGTGCCGCGCTGCCGTCGGTGGAGCCGTCGTCGAGGAGCACGACTTCGAAGTCACCGAAGGTCTGTGCCGCGAGGGACTCCAGGCACTCGTCGAGGTAGAGCTCGACGTTGTAGACGGGCACGACGATGCTCAGGCGCGGAGGCATGGGGTGGGGGTTCTCCAGCTCAATAACACTTTGATGATCAGCCGATTACAGCATCCTACGCTGTAACGAGATGATAAGAATTCGGTCATCTCGGGCATAAGTGAGAAGCCGCGGGGCGGGCGGCCGTGAGTTCAGCCGCCCGCCACCTCGCCGTCATCGGGTCAGACTTCCAGCTCCGCCTCGATCTTCTTCAGCTGGTGCCGTGCCATCGCGAGATTGGCCCGCGTCTTGTCGAGCGCGAGGTAGAGGAAGAGCCCCGCGGAGCCCCGGCCCTTCAGGAGCCGGATCAGGTGGTACTGGCTTCCGAGGGTGATGAGGATGTCCTCGATCTCGTCCTTCAGACCGAGCATCTCCATCGTGCGGAGCTTGGCCCGCACCACGTCGGTGTTGCCGGCCGCGGCGACCGTGAGGTCGAGGTCCTTTCCGCCGCCGATGGTGCCGAGGGCCATACCGCTGCTGCAGTCGACCAGGGCGACGCCGAGCACGCCTTCGATGCTGGTGGTGGCTTCCTTGAGCGATGTCTCCACATTGGCCATGGCTGTTCCCTTTTCTCTTCGGTGTCCTGGACGTTCTCGGTCGGTACGTTCGGTCGGTACGGGTGTACGTGGTCGACGGGATCAGGAGCCCGGGCCGCGGCGGCCGAGGCTCTGGTCGATCAGCTCCGCTATGCGCAGGCTGGAACGGCGGGCCTCCAGGTGGAGCCGGCCGACGTTGACGCGCGGCTCCGCGATCAGGGTCAGCACCGCCGCATCGCCCGCCGCGTAGGTGGCGACGTAGCCGCCCTCCCCGCGCACGAGCAGCTCGCGGAACCCGCCCTGCCCCGTACAGTCGCTGAGGCGCTGGGCCACTCCGAGGGCCGCGGCGGTCAGCGCCGCGACGGATTCCGCCTCGGCGGCGGCACTGTCGTGGGCCAGGACCAGGCCGTCGACGCTCGCGGCGAGGGCGCCGCCCAGCTGCGGGACCCGGGCCCTCAGCCGGCGGAGCTCGGCGAGTATCTCGGCCTCGGCTTCGGCGGGCACCGTACTCATGTCGGACCTTCTCCTTTCGGACTGCCGCCGCTCGGAACGGTCGCCGCGCTGGGCGGGTCGCAGCGGGAGCCTCACAGGCTTGCCTCCAGTGCGTCGCGTAACCGGCGCAGCAGCGCCACGTCCGGGGACTGCGCCTGCGTCATCCAGTCGGGCAGCGGCGCCTCCGCCGCGGCGGCGGGTGCCGGCGCGTGCGGGGTCTCGACCAGCCCGGCCGCCGCGAGGCGTCGTACGTCGAGCAGGGTGTGAAAGGCCGGCCGGCCCAGCACCCAGGCGAGGTCCGCCGGTGTCCGCACCCCGTCGGCCAGGTCGAGCAGGATCCGCTGGCGGGCGGTGACTGTCTGCCCGGGGGCGGCGGCCCGGGGCACGACCGGGGAGGTGTCCAGCAGCGGATAGGGCCAGACCGCGTCGAGGAGTTCCCGGCGGCGGCAGGTCTCCCGCTCGACGGCGGCGGCCGGAACGGAACGGACGGAGCCGATCCAGTGGGTGGCCCCGCGCCGGAAGCGGGAGGGGCCGCTGCCCGGGGAGAGGGCGAAGAAGGCGGCGTCGAAGATCGCGGCGAGGTGGCATATCTCCAGCTCGCCGCCGGCGAGCCCACCGCTGTCGACGAGGAACCGGGCGACTTGCCGGCGGGCGCCGGCCTCGTTCACGGCTTCGGTCCAGCGCTCGTGGGTGAGGCCGCCGCCGGTGGTGAGCAGGACCTCGAGTCCGGGGGTGGCCGGGCTCTCCGCGTGCACCACGCGGCCGTCCTCCAGGAAGAGCGTGCCGCGCTCGCGGAACAGGGCGCCGGTCGCCCGCTCGGCGGCGAGCCGGGTGAGCAGCGGGGAGACGGCCACCGTGGCGACGGCGCTCATTTCAGCACCAGCTCCTCGGCCAGGGCCCGGAGTCTGTGCCGGGCCAGGGCGAGGTTCCCGTCGGTCCGGTCGAGCCACAGGTGCAGGAACACGCTGCTGTCGAAGCTGGTCTCGACGAAGCGGAGCACGTGGTAGCCGGTCCGGGTGGTGACGATCAGGTCCTCCACGGGCGGACCGGCGCCGTCCGGCGCCTCGGTCCCGTCCGGGGCGAAGGACTCGTACTCGGCGGCCGCCCGGGCCAGCTCGGCGGTCTCGGCAGCGGTGGTCTCGTGGTCCCCCACCGGTGACTCCCCGGCGGTGCCGAGGGCCAGTCCGCTGCTCCAGTCGACCAGCGCGGCCCCCCTGGCACCAGGCAGGGCCATGGCTTCGAGCAGGCATTCGTCGATCCCGGGCACGCGGGCTCCCCTCCCGGCCGGACCGTGCGTGGTGCACGGGCTACGGCGCGACAGAAGGGAACTTACTCAAGTTCCACACTGTGGAAGGGCGTTCTGGCATTTTCCGCTGGAACATGCGCGATGGCACGTGACAGCTTGGCCGGAACCCCACACATTTTGATCATTAACTTCGAACACGCGCCCCGAACTCCCCGCGCGCGGCCCGCCGTCACGAGGCGAGCGGCAGATCGTCCGAGAGCCGGAAGGATCCGCCCTCGCGCTGTACGTAGCCCTCGTGGCTGAGGGTGCGCAGCAGGTGGTACACGGTGGGCAACGGGATTCCGGTGAGCCGGGCGAGCCGCTTGGCGGTCGCCCCGCCCTCCGCGTACATCGCTTCCACGAGCCGCAACGCCCGCTGTACGGAACCGATGAGGGTGGGAGCGGTGGTGGTGGCGCTGCCGCTCTCCGCGCTGTCCGCCTTGTCGGTGGCGTCCGCCTTGCCGGCGGTGTCCGCGCTGCCCTTCGGGCTGTGTTCGGTACCCATGAGTGGTCCCCCCTGCTCCGGTACGAGGCCTGGCAAACCCATCAAAGTCGCTCACCGGCCGCAAAACCAGCGGACGCGCGTAAACCTGAGCATAAGATCAACTAATGCTCGACCCCCGGAAACTGAAGCTCCTCGGGGACGTCGCACGCACGGGCACCATCGCGGGTGAGGCCGCGGAGGAGGCGCTGCGCGATATCGCGGGGCTGCGGGACGGCCAGTTGCGGGTCGCCACCTTCGCTTCGGCCGCGGAGCCCTTCACGGTGCCCGCGCCGGCCGCGTTCCGGCGGACCCACCCGGGGCTCGACGTCAGCCTGACCGAGCTGGAGCCGGAGCTGGCCCTGCCCTCGCTGGCGGCGGGCAGCCTGGACCTGGCCGTCACCCACCAGTACCCCCACCTCCCGGAGCCGGACCTGCGCGGGCTGCGGCAGGTGCTGCTGCGCCGGGAGAAGCCGACTTCGCGGTCGCGCTGGTCCCGCAGAGCGCGGCGGAGCGGCGCGCGGAGATCTCCTTCCACGACATCGCCGAACCGGCCCATCTCGTACGGGACATCTACGCGACCGTCCGGACCGGGGACCGCGGCCCGGCGACCGAGTCGATGATCCGGCACCTGGCGCGGCAGCTCGGCGGCTGACGCCCACGGCTCCGGGCCGGATCAGATGCGGGCCGGTGTCCATCCCTCGATGTGCCAGGGCTCGCCGACCGTCAGCGCGTGCGGCGCGCCGGAGACGGTGAGGCAGGCCTCGCGCGGGGAGCCCTGTTCGAAGGTGAGCCGCAGGGAGCCGTTGCCGGTGACCTCGGCCGTGTTGATCCGGCACAGGGCCAGTTCGCCGAGGAGCGCCAGCGGATGGCCGGGGAGCATGCTGCCGGGGCTGGCGGAGACCCGGACGTCGCCGTCGGCGGCGATGCCGACCCGGACCGAGCCGAAGAGCGGCTGCTCCAGCCGCCAGGGCGCGTCGATCACGATCCGGGCTTCCGTGTCGGTCAGCTCGTCGTGGACGGTGAGGAAGGGCGAGGCCCGCCGGCGTTCGCCCGTCTCCAGGACGAGGGCGCCCTCCAGGTCCACGGGCAGGGGGGCCACCCCGTTCGCGACGGGGAACGGACCGCTGTCCACCCGCAGGCACACCGGGTCCAGACAGTCGGGCACCGGATCCACCACGGGCCCGGGCAGCGGCGGCCGGTCGGTCACCTCGCCCCACAGGGCGGGGACGGCGTGGCGCAGCACCACGTCCGTGACCTCGTCCGCGACGCGGGCGGCGGTGCGCTCGTCGGTGATGGTCCACCAGTGGTCGTGCGGATGGCCGAGGAGGCGCCCGATCCTGGCGTGCCAGCCGACGGGGCCGATCCGGTTGGCGCTGAGCCGGGTCCCGAGGGCCGGCCGCAGCCGCCGCAGGGCCTCGTGTTCCTCGTACGGGACCGCGCGCAGGTTGATGGTGAACCTGCATTCGGCGGCCCCGGACGAAGCGCTCCGCTGGAAGCCGAGCAGCGCGTGGTCGGGCTCGGCGGCGCGGAGCCGGTACTCCAGTCCCGTTCCGGCGAAACCCGCGTCGTGCAGGACCGGGGCGATCCGCTCGCGCAGCGTCTGGTGGAACAACTCGGTCGCGTTCACCCCCGTAGTGTCACAAGACGCGCCCTCCCGACCAAAACCGGCCATCCTCGGGCGCCCGCAGCGGCCTGAACAGGCCCCTCTATTCTTCGCGGACCGCGGATCACGGCTGGTCGGCGGCGGGGAGGGGATCAGCGGACATGGAAACCGTGAGGCAGAGCCTCGGCGGAGTGGACGGCGAGGGGGTACGGCCGTGCCCGGAGTGCGGGACCGGGGCCACCGTGCACGCGGCGTACGTCACCTGGTGCGCGGCCTGTGACTGGAACGTGGATCCGGGCGCCCCGGATCCGGACCGGGGGCGCCTCGCGCAGGTCCGGCGGCGGCTGGCCGGGCGGCACGGGGAGCAGCTGGCGGAGGAGATCGGGCGGGGCGGGAGCGGGGCCGGGCCGGGCGGGCCGGACGGCTCGACCGTCCTGGCCTTCGGGCTCGCGCTGCTGGTGCACGGGGTCACCGCGGGACTGTTCCTGGCCGCGGCCGTACTGATCATCGGCGGGTGGCACACGGGCATCCAGCCGGTGCTCGGCGTCGTGCTCCTGGTGGCCGTGGCGCTGCTGCTGCCCCGGCCGGGCCGGCTCCCGAAGGGGCAGCCGGTGCTGTACCGGGCGGACGCCCCCGCACTCTTCGGGCTGATCGACGAGGTGGGCGCGGCCGTCGGGACGACGGGAGTGCACACGGTGGTGGTGGACACCTCCGTCAACGCCGCGGTCAGCGCCTACGGGTACCGCGGCCGCCGCGTGATGGTCCTGGGACTCGGGCTGTGGGAGATCCTCACGCCGCAGGAGCGCGTGGCCCTGCTGGGACACGAGCTCGGGCACTTCGCGAACGGCGACGTCCGCTCCTCGTTCCTGATGCACGGCGCCCTGCGGTCCCTCGCCGAATGGCACTCCGTCCTGGGCTCGGTGAACCACGGCAGCATCGTGGACTGGTTCCTGAACGCCCTGACGTTCCTGCCGCGCTGGACGGTCTACGGGCTGATCCACCTGCTCGACGGCCTCACCATGCGGGCTTCGCAGCGTGCGGAGTACCTGGCCGACGCCGGCGCGGCCCGTGCCGGTTCCAGCGCGGCGGCCATCACACTGCTCGACCGGCTCCTGGTCAGTGACGGCGCCGAGGCACATCTGCGGCGCGAGTCGATCACGGCGGCCCGGGCCGGCGGCGGATCCGCGGGACGCGAGGCGCGGGAGGCCGCCGAACGGGAGCTGTGGGAGCGGCTGGCCGCGCGGATCGACTCCGTCCCCGAGATCGAGTACGAGCGGCTGCGCAGGGTCTCGGCCCGGCGCGGGCACAGCGTCGACGACACGCACCCGCCGACCCACCTGCGCCGTCGCTGCCTGGCCACGGCCGACCCGCAGCCCGCCCGGGTCGTCTGGGACGGGCCTCGGGCCCAGGCGGTCGCGGCCGAGCTGGCTCCGGCCCGCGCCGTGCTGGGCCGCCGGGTGATCCGGGACCACGCCGGCTGAACCGACGGCCTACTGCGTGCAGGTCACGAAGGCCGGGAGTGGGGTCTCCTCGACGAGGCGGCGGGGAAGGGACAGCGCGAAGCGGTGTTCCAGTACGGCGAGGGTGAGGCGGTCGCGCTCCTCGTGCGGTTCGTCCTCGGGGCGGCCGTAGCAGCCGTCCGGGGTGAGGATCTTGGCCTCGACCAGCTCCGGCAGGAGGAAATCGGGCCGGTGGCCGCCGCGCCAGTGCTCCTCGCCGATGCCGAAGCAGCAGACCAGCTCGCCGTCCCGGGCGTACGCGAACTGCTTGGGCGGGTGATCGGGCTGCGGGTCGAGGTACACGGCCTCGACCCCGGAGCCGGAGACCTCCGCGAGGCGGTGCGCCCCGGCGGGCACTCCGTGCTCCACGGCGAAGGACCAGCCGCCCCAGCTCCCGACCCGGGCCACGCCGTCACCGTCCAGGGTCTCGGTGACCATGCTCCACGCGTCGATGGCCCCGAGCGGCCCGGGGCGCAGGTCCGGCAGGGCGCCGAGCCGCACGGCCAGTTCCTCGGGGCCGATGCCCCGGGCGAAGGTGAGGCCGACGTACCAGGCGCTCCAGCCCGCCAGCCACTGGATGCCGGCGCCCGGGCCGCGAGCGCTTCCGCCCGGGCCGCGAGCGCTTTCGCCCGGGCCGCGAGCGCTTTCGCCCGGGCCGCGGGCGCTTTCGCCCGGGCCGCGGGCGCTTTCGCCCGTTGCCCGCCCCGTCCTGTCCGCCATTGCCACGGTCCCCTCCCGCGATCTCCGCGATGCGAGCCGGTCGTACCTGTCCCGCCGGTTCCGCCCGTTGTGACGGTCCTGCCGGAAGCAGTCCTACCGGCACGATAGTCAGTCGGCGGGGCCCTCCGGGAGGAGGCGTTCGACCATCGTGTCGATGAGCCCTTCCACCGCGTGGGGGTCCAGCAGTCCCGGCACGGTCAGGTCGTCCACGATCAGCCCGAGCATGGCCAGGTAGATCAGGACCACACCCTGCCGGTCCCCCGGCAGTCCCGCCTCCAGGTGCCAGGCGATGTTCGCCTCCAGTTCGGCGCCCTGGAACCCGGCCAGCGCCTCCTGGAGTTCCGGTCGCCGGGTGGCCTCCAGCCGCAGTTCCAGCATCGCGGTGTGGACGCTGCGCTCGCGGCGCATCCGCTCCAGGAGCCGGCGCAACAGCAGCTTCGTGTCGAACGGGCCGGTCAGGTCCGCCGGATCGGGGGTCAGCCGCTCGCGGGTGCGGCGCAGGATCTGCACGAGGAGCTGGGCGCGGTTCGCGAAGTAATTGGAGGAGGTGCCGGTCGGAACCCCGGCCTCCGTGTCCACCGCGCGCAGGGTCAGCCCCCGCGAGCCCTCGCGGGCGAGGACTTCGATGGCGGCGTCGAGCAGCGCGGCACGGCGCTCGGGGTTCTGGCGCATGGGTGGATCCCTGACGGTGTGGACGTGGCTGCGGACGTGGCCGCCGGTATGACCGCCGCATATGCACTGCACGTGCAGTGCTTCGGACACGCTAGCGGACACCGCCTCGTCGCGGCCCTCCCCAGCACCCCCCGCGACGTGCCACCCTGCCCGTCATGGAGCGGATCATCGGGGAGATACGCGAGGACCTGGACCGCCGGCTGGCCGTGGCTGCCGAGCGGCTCGCCGACCGGTCGCCGGACGGGGAGCCTGCCTGCGCCGTCTACGTCGCCCTGCTCGGCCGGGCCGCCCTGCGCGAGCGGGTCCACCACTTGCTCCGCCAGGCCGTCGACGGCCTGCTCCGCGAGGCCCGCGGCCTGCCGCTCGAGCTTGCCGAGGCCCGCGCCGACGGGGAGCTCCGCGCCCGGCAGGGGCTGCCCCTGGACTCCCTGCTGCGCGTCCACCGGCTCGCCGGCCGGCTGCTGTGGCAGGTCCTGACCGAGGCCGTCGCCGCCCACGACCGGGCGGCGCTGCCCCGGCTGCTGCCCGGGGCGCCCGCACTGTGGGACGTGGTCGACCGGATGGCGGACGCGACGGCCGAGTCCTACCGCCGGGCCGACGCGGTGCGCGGCGACCGCGAGCGGGAGCTGCGGGGGGCCCTGCTCGACGCCCTGTTCGACGGCGGCGGTCCCGCGGGCCGGTCCGCCGAGTCGGCGCGGCGGCTCGGGCTGCCGGAGCGCGGCCGGTTCGCCGTGGTGGTCCTCGACTCCGGGGACGGCGCGGGGACGGTCCCGGCCGGAGGCGCCCCGCGCGTGCTGTGGCGGATCCGGGCCGACGGGGAGACCGGCCTGGTGGACCTGGGCCGGCTCCCGCTCGCCTCCGTGACCGGTCTGCTCGCGCCCCTCGGCTTACGGGCCGGGGTGAGCCCGGTGGTGGAGACTCCGGGCGAGCTGGCCGGGGCCCGCCGGCTGGCCGTCCTCGCGCTGCGCGCGGCGCCGGGAGCCGACGGTCCGCACACCGCCCTGCTGGACGAGCGGCTGCCGGCGGCGCTGGTCGCGGCCGAGCCCGAGCTCGCGGGCCGGCTGCGTCAGGTGGTGCTGGGTCCGGTCCTGGCGCTGGCCCCGCAGGACCGCGGGGTGCTGCTGACCACCCTGGGCACCTGGCTGCTCTGCCGGGGCTCGACCACGTACGCCGCCCAGCGGCTGTACTGCCACCGCAACACCGTCTCGAACCGGCTGCGCCGCCTGGAGCAGCTCACCGGCCGCTCGCTGGCCGATCCCGCCCACGTCGTGGAACTGGCGCTGGCCCACACGGCGGTCACCCAGCGCCCGGCCGGGTCCCCGCCCCCTCCTGACGCTCCCCCTTCTCCTCCGGCCTCGCGGACTCCAGCAGGTACGGCACGTCG
The DNA here is from genome assembly GCF_035978755.1 of Streptomyces sp. NBC_01298. Classification (NCBI taxonomy): domain Bacteria; kingdom Bacillati; phylum Actinomycetota; class Actinomycetes; order Kitasatosporales; family Streptomycetaceae; genus Streptomyces; species Streptomyces sp. NBC_01298. The sequence goes on along the minus strand of NZ_CP108414.1, from coordinate 8,088,154 downwards.
ATCACCGCGACCCCGGGCGTGAACAGCAGGCGCGCCTTGAGCCGCAGCGCGTTCTGGTTGTGCAGGGGCTGCTCCCACCAGTGCCCGACCACGTACTCCGGGATGACCACGGAGAGCATGTCCGTGCCCTCGGCGGCCGCCTGCTCCTGTACGTAGGCCAGCACGGGTCCGACCACCTCGCGGTACGGGGAGTGCAGCACCTTGAGCGGGATGCCCGGGTCGTGGTCCGCCCAGTCCGCGCGCAGCCGGATCACGCTCTCCTCGTCGGCGGCCACCGAGACGGCCGTCAGGGTGTCGGGGCGCAGCCCCATGGCGAAACCGAGGGCCTTGAGGGTGGGGGCGTGCACGGACGCGACGAGCACGACGACGTGGTGGCGGGCGGGCTTGCGGGGCTTGACCCCGGGGGCGACGGCGAGTTCGCGGGCCACGGTGTCGTAGTGGCGGCGTACGCCCTTCATGCCGATGAAGAGCAGCGGCATCGCGATGACGACGAGCCAGGCGCCGTGGGTGAACTTGGTGATCAGGACGATGACCAGGACCACGAAGGTCATGGTGGCGCCGACCGCGTTGATGGCGAGCCGGCGGTGGATGTGGATCCGCTGCTCCTTGCGGGTCTCCGGGGAGGCGAGCTCCTGCTGCCAGTGCCGGACCATGCCCGCCTGGGAGAGGGTGAAGGAGACGAAGACGCCGATGATGTAGAGCTGGATGAGGCGGGTCAGCTGGGCGTCGAAGGCGATGATCAGGCCGATGGCGGCGAGGGCCAGCAGGACGACGCCGTTGGAGTAGACGAGCCGGTCGCCGCGGTTGAAGAGCTGGCGGGGCACGTACCGGTCCTTGGCGAGGATCGAGGCGAGCATCGGGAACCCGTTGAAGGCGGTGTTGGCGGCGAGGATCAGCACGCCGGCCGTGACGGCCTGGAGCAGGTAGAACATGAAGTGCCAGCTGCCGAAGGTGGCCCGGCCGATCTGGGCGAGCGCGGTGGACATCGGGGTTCCGGGGGCCAGGCCCAGCTCGGTCGGGTCCGCGGCCACGTGCACCTTGTAGCTCATCGCGAGGACGGTGATCCCGGCGAACATGGTGACGGCGAGCACGCCCATGGCGGCGAGGGTGGTCGCCGCGTTCTTGCTCTTGGGCTTCTGGAAGGCGGGGACGCCGTTGCTGATGGCCTCGACGCCCGTGAGCGCGGTACAGCCGGAGGCGAAGGCCCGCAGTGCGAGGAGCACCACCGCGAGGCCGGCGTAGTTGCCCTCGGCGGTGATCGGCAGCTCGGCGGATTCGGCGCGGATCGCGTCGCCGGTCGCGAGCCGGTAGGCGGCCACCGCGAACATCAGGTAGATGACGAGGACGAAGCCGTAGGTGGGGACGGCGAAGACCCGGCCGGATTCCCGTACCCCGCGCAGGTTCATGAGGGTCAGCAGCACCACAAAACCCACCGACAGGGGGACTTCGTGGTCGGAGAGGGAGGGGATGGCCGAGGTGATGGCGGCGACGCCGGAGACCACGGAGACGGCGACGGTCATGACGTAGTCGACGAGCAGGGCGCTCGCGGCGGTGAGGGCGGCGGTCTGGCCGAGGTTCTTGGAGCTGACGATGTAGGCGCCGCCGCCGCCCGGGTAGGCGTAGCAGGTCTGCCGGTAGGAGGCGACGACGACCACGAGCAGGAACACGATGGCGGCGGCCGCGTACCAGGCGAGGTGGAGCAGCGCGACCCCGCCGAGGGCGAGGATCAGCAGGATCTCCTCGGTGGCGTACGCCACCGAGGAGAGCGGGTCGCTGCAGAAGATCGGGAGCGCGAGCCGTTTGGGCAGCAGGGTCTCGCCCAGACGCGCGGTGTCGAGCGGTTCGCCGACCAGCACACGTTTCGCATTGATACGCCTCATTCAGGCATGATCAGCCAAAAACGTGCGGATCTGTCCCATATCGACCCTGTGTCATGGGGTGAACCGCCTAGCCGTCTCTTTCGGATCTTGTCGGCCGAGCTCGTGGCGTCTGGTGCCGTGCCTGGGCGTGCTGTCGGGGCGCTCGCGTACTGGGCGTACGTGGTCGCCTCGGCAGTGCGGCCAGGCGCGGTGCCAGGCGTCGCGGGCCCGACAAGATCCGAAAGAGACGGCCTAGATCTTCGGCGCCGCCATCTTCGCCGCCGCGCTGCGGATGGCCTCCCGGATCCGGAAGTACGTGCCACAGCGGCAGATGTTGGCGATCGCGTCGATGTCCTCGTCCGTGGGCGCGCTCGTCCGCTGCAGCAGCGCGACGGCCGCCATGATCTGACCGGGCTGGCAGAAGCCGCACTGGGCGACGTCCTGTTCGAGCCAGGCCTCCTGCACCGGGTGCAGGTCCTCGCCGTCCGCCAGCCCCTCGATGGTGGTCACCGCCTTCCCCGCGCACGCGGAGACCGGCACCACGCACGGGCGGACGTCCACCCCGTCGAGGTGGCTGGTGCAGGCCTTGCAGACGTCCACTCCGCAGCCGTATTTGGGGCCGCGCACGTTCAGCATGTCGCGGAGCACCCACAGCAGGGGCAGATCGTCGGGGGCGTCCACGGTGACGCTCTGCCCGTTGACGGTGAAGGTGTGCGAGGGCACGGCTCGGCTCCTGGCTGACTAGCGCGGGTACGGGGTGAAGTCGACGTCGAAGTCGAGGGGGAAGCTGCGCGGCTTGGTGCCGGTGGCCCGGGCGTAGGCGTTGGCGATGGCGCCCACGGCGGCGGGCAGGCCCAGCTCGCCGGCCCCGCCGGGCTCGGTTCCGGTCGCCGGGAGCACGAAGACGCGTACGTCCTTCGGGGTGTCGCGCTGCCGCGCCCAGTGGAACTGGCTGTAACTGCCTTCCAGCGGGAGCCCCTTGTCCAGGTGCAGGCCGGCCTTCAGCGTGGTCGAGATCGCGTCGGTCAGGCCGCCGATCATCTGCGCCTCCAGACCGCGCGGGTTGACGGGCAGGCCCACGTCGACGGCGATGACGGCCTTCGTGACGCGGATGTGTTCCGGGTCCCTGGTGTCGATCTCGACCAGGCAGGCCGTACGGGACTTGTACTCCTCGTGGAAGGCGATGCCCTGGGCGCACCCGGCCGGCACGGCCCGGCCCCAGCCCCCTTCGGTGGCCACCTTGTCGAGGACGGCGCGCTGGGCGGCCGTCTTCAGGAAGGTCCGGCGGAACTGGTACGGGTCCCGGCCGGTCGCGGCGGCCAGCTCGTCCACCACGATCTCCTCGGCCCCGCGGGTGTTCGCCGAGTACACCGAGCGCCAGGACCCGGTGGGAACGCCGGTCGGGACCTCGGTGAGCGCCTGCGTGGTGAGCCCGAAGTGGTACGGGGACTTGATCGTGGTGAGGAAGAGGGTCTGGGCGAGGGTGGCGTTGCCGATGCCGAGCGGGAGGCTGGCGGCGGTCGCGGTGATGATCTCGCCCAGTCCGTGCCGGAAGTCGGTCTCCGCGGCGGCGACCCGGTGTTCGAAGCTGAGCACCTCCCCCAGCGCGTGAGTGGCCCGGATCTTGTGGTGGGTGGCCGGGCGCATCCGGCCGTGCCGGGTGTCGTCCACCCGGGTCCACATCAGCCGGACCGGGCGGCGGCAGGCCTTGGAGATCCGGGCCGCTTCCAGGGCGGCGTCGAAGAACAGCCGCCGGCCGAAGGAGCCGCCGGCCTGCACCACGTGGACGGTGACCTTGTCGAGGGGCAGGCCGAGGTCGGCGGCGATCGTCTCGCGGGCCACGATCGGCGATTTGAGCCCGGACCAGATCTCGGCGCGGTCGTCGCGGACATCGGCGACGGCCGAGTTGGTCTCCATCGGGGCGTGGCTGACGAAGGCGAAGTCGAACTCCGCGTCCACGTGCGCGGTGAGCAGCGGCGGCACGAGCAGCGGCGGGGTGGCGGCGCGCAGCTTCGTCCGTACGGCCGCGTCCGAGAGCTGGTCGGCCGGGCCCGGGCCCCAGGTGACCTGGAGGGCGGCCTTGGCGTCGAGGGCCTGACCGAAGGTCTCGGCGACGACCGCGACCCCGGTGGCGATGGTGACCACGTGCAGGACGCCGGGCATGGCCCGGACGGCGGCGAGGTTGGCGACGGAGCGGACGCTGCCGCCGAGCGTGGGCGGGCGCCGGACCACGCAGGGCTTGGCCCCGGGCACGTCCAGGTCGAGGGTGTAGCGCTGGGCCCCGGTGACCATGGCGCGGGCGTCGATCCGGCTGGTGGGCCTGCCGACCAGGGCGTGCTTCGCCGCCGGCTTGGGGGTGGCCCCGAGGACGATCAGCGCGGGGTCGGCGGCCGCCGCGGCGAGGGAGCCGTAGGAGGCGGTGCGGCCGTCGGGGGCGCGGACGGCGCCGTTCGCCGTGGTCAGGGTGGACGCCGGGAGGCTCCAGCGCACGGCGGCGGCCGCGACCAGGCGGGCCCGGGCGGTGGCGGCGCACTGGCGGACCGGACCGTAGAGGGAACGGATGGAGTTGGAGGATCCGGTGAGCTGATTGAAGAGCAGCTCGGGTCGTGCGTCGTCCAGTTCCACCCGTACGGAGGCCAGCGGGGCGTCCAGTTCCTCGGCGACGAGCATGGCCACGGCGGTGGTGAGCCCCTGGCCGACCTCCACGCGCGGCAGCCGGAAGCGGACGGTTCCGTCGGCCTCCACGACGAGCGCGAGCAGGGCGGAGGTGGGGGCGCCGGCCAGGATGAACAGGTCACCGAGGTCGATCAGGTCCGCGATGGCGGGCAGGGTCGGGATCACGGCGTGCGCGGGCTGCGGCGCGAGGAGGTCGGCGCCGGCGCGGGTGACGAGGGCGAGGGTCGGGGCGGCGATCAGATAGGTGAGGAAGGACCGTCGGCTCTGCCCGTGGGCGGGGCCGTTCCCGTCGGTCGGTGCGGGGCCGTTCCCGTCACTCGGTGCGAGCCCGTTCCCGTCGGCCGGCGCGGGGCCGTTCCCGTCGGTCGGCGCATGGCTGTGCCCGGTCATGTCGTTGTGTCCCCACCCTGCGCGGCCTGCCCCAGCGAGCCTCCCCGGCTCATTACCGGCACGTAGAGTAGCCATTCGGGGGTTCGTGGGGAAGTCCGGATCACCTCCTGGACGAAATCGCGGACGGCTCGGGGTCCTTCGTTCGGGGGGCGCCGGCATCGCCGTGTTGATCCGGGTCCCGCGATGTCCTTCGCCGGTCCGGCGGGGCGCCGGCTTCGTACACCTCGGCCGTACGATCGATCACCGCCGTCCGACAGGCCGCTTTCCGGCCGCGGTCGGACGACGCGGGCGGACGGCGCGGGCGGACGGCCGGCGGAGCACGACGGAGCTGCCGGAGGCCGCCCACAACGCGCTCCGGTGGGATCCCGCAGGAACGGATCACCCTGCGACGAGCCGGTACGGGCAAGGGCCGGCGGGGTTGCCACAGCGGCCCGCCGGCATCGGCTGACCGGATTCGTTCGCACACTCCAGGAGGGCCGGAAGGCCTCAGGCATATGCCTGGTGCAAGTCCGCCTCAGATGTTGCCAAACGCCTTACAGGCCGTCGCCTGCTGTGCCACAGTCGTCACCGGCCCTTCCTTCAGAACCGGTCCCTCCTCAGACTTGGCCGTGCCGCGCCTGTATCGGAGTTCAGATGCCGTCCCACTTGTACGCGGACCGCCCCGCGCAACCCCCCGAGCCAGGGTCGGTGGACGCGCTGATCTCTCAGACCCGACAGCTCCGGGGAGAAGTCGACGCGGTCCGCCGCGACACCGTGGTCGACGACGACGACGCCCAGGGCCGCTGGCAGCGCGCGCTGTGCGATCTCGCCGTCCACCACCTCGACGACCTCCGCGCCCACCTCGGCCAGCTCAAAGAGGGACTGCCGCCCACCTCGGCCGAGTCCGCCGCGCTGCCGCAGGCCGCTCCCGAGACCGGAGCCGAGGCACAGCAGACCAGGGTCGGCAGTGCCGAGTGGAACCTGCTGACGGACGAGGTCAGTTGGTCCGACGAACTCTTCCAGATCTTCGGCCGCTCCCCCGAGGCCGGCGCGCTGCCCCTCGACGAACTGGGTTCCACCCTGTTCGCCGAGGACCAGCCGCTGCTGACCGCGATGGTGACAGCCTGTCTGGTGGACGGCAGGCCGATCGACGGCGAGTTCCGCATCGTCCGGGCCGACGGCCGGGTCCGGACGCTGCACATGAGGGGCGAGCCGGTACTCGACTCCGACGGCTGCACGGCCTCCATGTGGGCCGTGCTGCGGGACGTGAGTGAACTGCGCCGGAGCCAGCGGGCGGTGCGCGAGTCCCGGGACTCGCTGCAGCGCCGGCAGGAGATCGCGCAGACCGAGCGCCGGCTGGCGGTCGAGCTGCAGGAAGCCGTGCTCCCCCCGTGGCGCGGCTCCCTGCGGTTCCCGCACGACAACACCAGGGCACTGGACGTCGCGGCGCACTACCTGCCCTCCGCGACCAGCGCGCTCATCGGCGGCGACTGGTACGACGCGCTCGAACTCCCGCACGGGCACTCGATGCTGACGGTCGGTGACCTCACCGGCCACGGGGTGACCGCCACCTCCGGCATGGCGATGATGCTCGGCGCCCTGCGCGGGATGGCGATGGCGGGCATCGAGCCGGGCCCGCTGATGGGCTGGCTGAACCAACTCCTGGAAACCTCCGTCCAGCCCGCGCTGGGATCCGCGGTGTGCTGCCGCTACGATCCCGCGCGCCGGGTGCTGTCCTGGGCGCAGGCCGGCCACCCCGCCCCGCTGCTGTTCCGGCGCGGCCAGGGCCGCTCCCTGCTGCCGCCCGAGGGCGTCCTGCTGGGAGCGACCTCCGGAGCCGCGTACGGCCAGGCCGAGGAGCGGCTGGAGGTGGGCGACGTCCTCGTCCTGCACACCGACGGACTGACGCCGCGCAGCATCGAGTTCAGCAAGGCCGACGGGACCGAACGGCTGCTGGCGCTGGCACCGCACTTCTCCGCCGCCCGGTCGGCCCAGGACTGTGTGCGCCTGGTGATCGGGGAGTTCGGCGAGGGTGAGCGCGAGGACGACGCCTGCGTGCTGGTGGCCCGGATCGGCTCGTAGCGGGCAGCGGGTCGCGTACGCTTCGCGGGATTCAGGGCCGCGCCGGAAGGCGCGGCCCTTCTCGTCGTGGGACCTCTCTCGTCTTGGTCGGACCGTCGGCCACCGCTCTCAGACCGACCGCGCCACGGGGCTGTTCGGGAGCGCCAGCTTGATCTCCTCGCGGAGCTCCTCGATGCCGGCGAATCCGGAGTAGTGCCCCGTCAGCCGGTACATCTCGCGCAACCGGTCCCATGTCCGGTGCGAGGAGGTCTCGTTCATCGAGACCAGCGCCAGCCGGGCGTAGCGGTCGGCCTGTTCCGGGTCGTCGGCGATGAAGCAGGCGGAGGCCATCGAGATGTAGTCGAAGATCTTCGAGCGCTGGTGGCCGTCGGCCCTCAGCCGCAGGGCCTCCTGCGCGTGCTGTTGCGCGATGGTCGCCGCCGAGGGGTCGTGGTCGGCGAGGGTGCGGAAGGCCAGCGCCTGCATGCCGTGCAGATCGGCCTCGTCGAAGTGCTGCATCCAGGACGGCGGAGGCACGTCACCCGAGGTGGACACGAACAGGTCCTCGGCCTCGCCCAGGGTGCGGCGCATGGCCTGCCCCTTGCCGAGGGCGGCCTGTGCCCAGGCCTCGATGGTGTGCAGCATGGCGCGGGTCCGCGGCAGGGTCTGCTCGCCGGAGCCGGACTGTGCCAGCTTCATCAGGTCGAGCGCCTCGTTGGGCTTGCCCAGGTGGACCATCTGACGGGCCGCGCGGGACAGCGCCTCCCCCGCGCGCGGCCGGTCGCCGCCCTCGCGGGCCGCGTGCGCGGCGATGACGAAGTACTTCTGCGCGGTGGGCTCCAGGCCCACGTCGTGGGACATCCAGCCCGCCAGAACCGCCAGGTTGGCTGCCACCCCCCACAGCCTGCGCTGGAGGTGGTCGGGGTGGTGGTACGCGAGCATGCCGCCCACCTCGTTGAGCTGCCCGACCACGGCCTTGCGCTGGAGGCCGCCGCCTCTGGAGGCGTCCCAGGCGCGGAAGACCTCCACCGAACGCTCCAGCGCCTCGATCTCCTGGGAGCCGATGGGCGCCGCCTCGTAGCGGTCGTAGCCCGCGGAGTCGGCCTGGAAGCCGTCACCGTGGCGCTGTACGTCCTTCGCGCGGGCGGGGTCGGTGTGGAGCCAGTCGTGCATGGCGTTGCTGAGGGCTGAGCCGGCGGTGAGCGCGGCACCCGCGCTCATCAGACCGCGACGGTTGAGCATGAGGTCCATTCCCGTGAATTCGGTGAGGACCGCGGCTGTGCGTTCGGGCGCCCAGGGCATTCCGTCGGGGTTCTCCTGCTCCCCGTCCGGTTGCTGTTTGGCGGTGCGCCGTTGTCGTACGAACCCGAGGTCCTCGATGGTCACGACACGACCGAGCCGCTCGGTGAACAGTGCTGCCAGTACCGTGGGCACCGGTTCGCGCGGGGTCTCCCCCATGTCGATCCAGCGCCGCACCCGCGAGGTGTCGGTGGCCAGCTGGTGGTGGCCCATCGAGGCCGCCTGCCGGTTGACCATCCTCGCCAGTTCGCCCTTGGACCAGCCGGCCAGGCCGAACAGGTCGTTCAGACGGGTGTTTGGACCTTTGCTCACGTCAAGCCCCCAGGTTCTCGGCTGAGTTGACAGTAGCCCCCCGTCAGATGCCGAGCGACTATTCGCCAGGGTTCGCCAGGGCACGCAATGTGGTCCGCCACCCACGCCGGGGTGTCAGGTAGGAATGCGCCTCCCCGACCCGGTCACCGGCGGAACTCCCCAGGGTGATGCACGGGATCCGGCGGGGCGGCGTATGCAACTCGTCGGCGCACGAAGGGATCCGTAACGCCATGTACGCAGCCACGTCCTCCGTGTCCGCCCCGGTCCGGCCGCACCGCACGCTCCCCGCGGGCGGCGGCCCCTACCTCGAACCCGGCCGCCCCGCCGCCCCGCCGCAGGGCGCCGTACGGGCACGGCGCATGCCGGGTATGGGATCGCAGCCGCTCAGCGGAAGAATCGACCTGTCGGGCCCGCAGGGCGCGCAGTTGCGCACCGCACTCGCCTCCGTCCAGCGCATCTGTCCGGAGTTCGCGCCCGTCCAGGTACTGCGCCGCAGCGGCCGTTCGGTCCTGCTGGTGGGAACCACCGGACGGATGACGGCCGTAGCGAAGGTTTTACTGGATCACTCGCCCGAGTGGCGCGAGCGGTACCGGCACGAAATAGCGACGTACCGGACGTTCGTCCGGCACCGCCCGCAGGTCCGGGTGCCGCGGCTGATCGCCGCCGATCCGGAGAACTGCGTACTGATCATCGAGCGGATGGCCGGCCGGGTCGCCGCGCTCCAGCGGCATCCGGTGGAGGCCCCGCCGCGGGCCGACCTGCGGGCCGCGCTCGGAGCGGTGCGCCAGGTGAACGGCTGGCGGCCCGCCGACGAGCTGTTCGGGCGGCCGCTGGACTACGACCGGCGGATCGCCCGGGACTACCAGCTGGGCCTGCTGACCGACCGTGACTTCGGCGATCTGCAGAAGCTGCTGCACGGCGTGAAGATGTCGGGCAACCCCTGGCAGTTCAACCACGGCGACGCGCTGCTGTCGAACCTGCTGCTGTCCCCGACGGGTCCGGTGCTCCTCGACTGGGAGCACGCGGGCTGGTACCGGCCGGGCTACGACCTGGCCACCCTGTGGACGGTACTGGGCGACGCCCCGGCCGCTCGGGCCCAGATCAGCCGCCTGGCGCAGGCGGCCGGACCGGCCGCGCGGGACGCGTTCCTGGTCAACCTGATGCTGGTGCTCACCCGGGAGATCCGGATGTCGGAGACGGCCGTGCAGCGCTCGATGCTGGCGGCCACGCCGACCCAGGCGCCGCAGGCCGGCTCCCCGTCCTCGGGCGAGGAGCAGCGCCTGCTGCTGCGCCGCCTGCACGACGACGCGGGCATGGCCCGCAGGGCGGTCCGTGCGGCGGTGGGCACGCGCTGACCCCGGCCGCGCACCGCGCGGTCGCCCACTGAAGCCCGTGCCGCACACACCCGGTGTGTGCGGCACGGGCTTTCGCGCGTCCGGGCCCCGAGTGCGACCGGCGCGTATGCCTTGACTTCACATGATCCCCCGAACACCTTTTCTGACTCAGCATCAGAATGCTGGATCCGTCCCCCTCACCCCCTCTCCGCTGGAGCCTGCCCATGACCGCGAGAACCGCCTCCGCAGCGAGTTCCGTACCGAGTTCCGATGCGAGTCCCGATCCGAGTACCGATCCGAGTTCGCCCCTCCCTTCCCGCCGGACGGTCATGGCCGGGGCGGGGGCCGGCGTACTGGCCGCCGCCCTGCTGCCGGCCGTCGCCGCCCGCGCGGCCGGTGAGCCCTCGCTCGGCGAGTACGACGTCGTCGTGGTCGGCTCCGGGGCCTCCGGGATGACCGCCGCGCTCACCGCGGCCAAGCGGGGCCTGAGCGTGCTCGTGATCGAGAAGGCCCCGACCTTCGGCGGCTCGGCCGCCCGGTCCGGCGCCGGGATATGGCTCCCCAACAACTCGGTGATCCTGGGCGCGGGCGTCCCGGACACCCCGGCGAAGGCGGCGCAGTACTTGTCCGCCGTGGTCGGCAACGGCTCCTCCCCGGACCGGCAGGCGGCCTTCCTCGCCAACGGCCCCCGGATGCTGGACTTCGTGATGGCCAACAGTCCGCTGCGCTTCCGCTTCATGGACGGCTACAGCGACTACTACCCGAACCTCCCCGGCGGGCTCCCGAACGGCCGCTCCATCGAGCCGGACCAGATCGACGGGAACATCCTCGGCGCCGAACTGGCCCACCTGAACCCGGCGTACATGCCCGTGCCGGCCGGCATGGTGGTGTTCAGCCAGGACTACAAGTGGCTCAACCTCGCCGCCGTCAGCGCCAAGGGGCTCGCGGTGTCCACGGAATGCCTGGCGCGCGGCACGGCTGCCGCGCTGTGCGGGCAGAAGCCGCTGACGATGGGCCAGGCCCTGGCGACCGGCCTGCGGGCGGGCCTGATCCAGGCCGGGGTTCCGGTGTGGCTGAACAGCCCGCTCGTGGACCTGGTCCAGGAGGCCGGCGCGGTCACCGGCGTCGTGGTGGAGAAGGCGGGCGTACGGGGCGTGGTGCGGGCCCGCAAGGGTGTGGTCATCGGTTCGGGCGGCTTCGAACACAACGCCGAGATGCGGGCCCAGTACCAGCAGCAGCCGATCGGCACCCAGTGGTCGGTCGGCGCGAAGGAGAACACGGGCGACGGGATCCGGGCGGGCCAACGGGCCGGTGCGGAGCTGGCGTTGATGGAAGACGCATGGTGGGGCCCGTCGATCCCGCTCCCCGCCGAACCCTACTTCTGCCTGGCGGAACGGACCCTGCCCGGGGGCCTGATGGTCAACGCGAAGGGCGCCCGCTTCGTCAACGAGGCGGCCCCGTACAGCGATGTGGTGCACGTGATGTACGAGAAGGACCGGGGTGCGGTCGGCTCGCACATTCCGGCGTGGCTGATCGTGGATCAGAACTACCGCAACAAGTACCTGTTCAAGGACATCCTGCCGACGATCGTCTTCCCCGATTCCTGGTACCAGGCCGGGGCGGCGAAGAAGGCGTGGACCTGGGACGCGCTCGCCAACCAGATCGGGGTGCCCGCGGCCGCGCTGCGCTCCACCCTCAACCGGTTCAACGCGCAGGCGTGGAACGGTACCGACCCCGATTTCCACCGGGGCGACACCGCGTACGACCACTACTACACGGACCCGGGCGTGACGCCGAACTCCTGTCTCGCCCCGGTCTGGGCGCCGCCGTTCTACGCCTTCAAGATCGTGCCGGGTGACCTGGGCACGAAGGGCGGCATCGTCACGGACGCACGGGCGCGAGCGCTGCGCGCGGACGGGTCCGTGATCCGGGGCCTGTGGGCGGCGGGCAACGCGAGTGCGGCCGTGATGGGGCACAGCTACGCGGGAGCCGGCTCGACGATCGGTCCCGCGATGACGTTCGGCTACGTGGCCGCCAACGACATCGCGGACGCGTGACCGGCCGGCCCTGTCGGACCGGCCCTGCCCGCTAGCCCTGCTGGAAGAGCTCGGCCGGGAGCGGCTTCAGCAGCGCGTAGAGGTCGTCCGTGATCGGACGGTCCCAGCTCGCGATGGTGACCAGCACGTTGTCACTGCGGTCGAACTGCACGCAGCTGATCCGGCTCTCGGAGAGCTTGATCTTCCGGACGATGAGGAGGTTGTCGCCCTGCATGACGGGGCAGTCCTCGGCACCGGTGACCTCGACGTCCTCGTCGTTCTCGAGGGCGTCGAGGAGCTGGGCCACCTCGAAGGGGACCTGGCCCTCGGAGAGGTCGCGCGCGGGGGAACCCTCGGGGAGGTTTCCGATGATCATCGCGGGGCCGCGTCCGCCGAACAGGTCGTAGCGGAGGAACACACCCTGGCAGCTGCCGTCGGGCGCGGGCAGCAGCCCGGCCCCGAGATTGCCCGGCCAGTCCCCCGGGTCCATGGCCAGGACGTCGAAGTCCGGGCCGGCGGGTGTGGCGGCGCGGTGGCGGCGGAGGAAGGACATGCCGCAATGGTACGTGCCCCGCCGCCTTTCCCGGCCCCGCACCCCCTGACCCGGGCCCTCCGACCCCCGACCCCCCACGACGGCGGTCCCGCCGCGCGGGGCGAAGTCCCCGACCCGCCCTTCGCCCGTTCCCCGGGGCTGCGGCCCGTTCCCCGGGGCTGCGCCCCGGACCCCGCGCCTCAAACGCCGGCGAGGCTGGATTTGGCCGACGTCAGCGAAAATTCAGCCCCTCCGGCGTTTGAGGAGCGGGGGGTCCGGGGGCTGGCCCCCGGGAACGGCGCCGCACCCGGCGGGGGTCCGGGGCGCAGCTTCGGGGAACGGGCGAAGGGTGGGTGGGGGACAGCCCCGCAGGCCCGCCCGGCCCCGGCGGGCCGGTCAGTGGACAGGCGCCGGGCCAGGGTCGGGCACGGGGAGGCAGGGCAGGGCGCCGCCCAGGGCGAGCAGCGCGTCCGTGGCGGTGGCCACCAGGCCGTCCGCACCGCAGGCGCGGGCCGCCACAACCGCCCGCCGCAGGGTGTCGGCGTCCCCCCGCTCCTCCCCCAGCGCGGCCAGCGCGAGCGCCAGCTCGTACGCCGCCGGCGAAGCCGACAGGACCTCCACCCCCTCCTCCAGGAGGACCGCCCGGTCCCCCGGCGCAGCCACCTCCGCGGCCACGCGCAGGGCCTGGCCGATGCCGGACGCGGCTCCGAAGGCGCGGGCCCGGCGTACCGCCTCCCCGGCCAGCTCCCGCGCCCGCGCCGGGTCCTGCGCGGCCACCGCCCGGGCCAGGTGGAGCCGCCACGGGCACCAGGACGGGTTCTGGATGCCCCGGGGGGTCAGCCGCCGGTCCACGGCCTCCAGCTCCGCCGCGGCGGCCTTCGCCTGGCCGCGGGCCAGCAGCAGTTCCGCGTAGACGGTCTGGGAGTCGGGGAAGACGACCGCCGCGGGGAAGGGCTCCCCGTACTCGTGCTCGCGCACCAGCTCCCAGGCCTCGTCCGCCCGGCCCCGCGCCAGCAGCGTGGTGACGAGGATCGCGATGGCGTACCAGTGCACGGGCGTGCGCCGCCCGACGCGCTCGGCGAGGCGCAGTCCGGCCCGCGCCAGCTCCTCCGCCTCGGCCAGCCGTCCCCGGCGGTAGCGGATGTAGGCGCGCAGGCTGTAGGCGAAGGACAGGTGGGCGCCGCGCCAGCCCTGCCGTTCGAACTCGGCGGTGCCGGCCTCGAAGAGCTCCTCGGCCCGCTCCGGCCGGTCGGCGTACATGTGCACCATCGCGACGAGCACCGGGACCTCGAAGCCCCGGTCCGCGTACGCCCAGCTGAACTCGGTCTCCAGGACCCGCCCGGCGTGGTGGAGCACCACGTCGACCGGCTCCCCGCGCAGGCAGGCGTCCCAGGCGCGCAGGCCGATGACGTACCGCTCGGTGAGGTCCCGCCCGCCGAGGCGGTCCGCGAGCTTCGCGAGCCGCCGGGAGCGCGCCGGGGAGTCCGGCTCGGCGGCGTTGAAGGCGTCCCACATGAACTGCTCGGACTGCAGGCGCAGCCGGCCGCGTAGGTCCTGGGTGTACGGGATCTCGCGCGCGAGGCATTCCGAGGCCTCGGCGAGCCGGTCGCTGTGCGAGAGCACCTGGGCCAGCCGGATGACGATGCCCTGGCGCAGTGCCGGGTCCTCGAAGGGCTCCGCGAGGGCGGCGCGCAGGTGGTTGACGGTGTTGGCGGGCTCGGTGAGCAGGGAGGCGCAGCCCAGTTCGTACAGGACGTGCGCGCGCTCGTCGAAGTCCGGGGGTTCGCGCAGGGCCCGTGCGAGCTGGCGGCGGGCGGCTTCGGGGGCGCCGGCCCGAAGGTTCTCGCCGGCGGCCTCGCGCAGGGTCCGTACGACCCAGGGGTCGCTCTCGGGATGGGTCTCCAGCAGGTGCCGGGCCGCGGCGGAGGGCCCGAGTCCCGCGTCGACGACGGCCGCGGCGGCCTTGCCGTGCAGGGCGACGCGCAGGGCGTCGGGGATCGCGCGGTATATGGCGGTGGCGATGAGCGGGTGGACGAACTCCAGCCCGGCTTCGTCCGCTTCCTCGGCGGCGCCCGACAGGATGCGCGCGTCGCGCAGCCGGCCGGTGGCGTCGACGGCCTCCTCGGTGCCGAGTCCGGCGACGCGGGCGGCGAGTTCCCGGGGGATGTCGGTGCCGAGGACGGCGCAGGCCCAGGCGAAGCGGACGGTGGAGGGGCCGAGGCTGTGCAGGCGGGCGACGAGGCCGCTGCCGCGCTGGGCGGCGGCGAGGTCGCGCAGCAGCGGGGCGCTGGCTTCGACGGGGGCGAGGCCCTTGTCCCGGACCTTGGCGGTGAGCTCGACGGCTTCGAAGGGGTTGCCGGTGGTGACGGCCCAGGCCTCGCGGCAGAACACCTCGTCGGCGTGGTCCCCGACGGCTTCGCGGATCAGGCCGGAGACGGCTTCGGCGGTGAGCGGTGCGAGGTCCAGCGGTCGGTGTCCCGCGCGGCCTGGCAGCGTACGGAAGGCCTCGGCGTGCGCGGGCAGTTCGTCGGGGCGGTAGGCGATGACGAGGAGGAGCGGAAGGTGTTCGGCGCGCGGGGCGAAGGCGGCGAGCCAGGAGAGGGATTCGGGGTCGGCCCAGTGGGCGTCGTCCAGGACGAGGGCGACGGGGGCGCGCTGTACGACGAGGTGGGTGAGGACCCAGTCGAGTCCGTCGCGCAGGCCCTGCGGGTCGGGCGGGGCGCCCTGTTCGGCCGCGCAGAGGCCGAGGGCGGGGCCGACGATGGAGTACCAGCTGCCGAGGGCCTCGCGCAGTTCGGCGTCGGAGGTGCCGGCCAGTTGGGGCTGGATGAGCTGGCGGGCGACGTGGAAGGGCTGGCTCTGCTCCTGTTCGCCGCCGCGTGCGGCGAGGACGGTGCAGGCCTTGGCATGGGCGCGGCGGCGGACTTCGGACAGGAGCGTGGTCTTGCCGAGGCCGGCGGGTCCGGAGAAGGCCAGCAGGGCTCCACCGGCGTCGGGGCCCGGGTCCGTGAGCTGGTCCAGGGCTTCGTCGACGGCGCCGAGCTCCGTGTCGCGTTCGAACATCGTGCGCCGTTTGCGGGTCCGGCGTTCCGTCATGGCTGGTACCCCCCAGGCCTGTTCGGGGGTTCAGCGTACGCCCGCGCACGCGCCCGGGAAGGCTCGTGGGACAAATAAAGCTGATCTTCTTTCGGGAAGCGCCGGACTGTGCTTCCCCGTCGGCTCAGACCTAAGCGGAGTCCTGTGCGGAGTCCTGTGCGGAGCGTTCCGCGAGCGCTTCCAGGACGGCCACGGCCTCGTCGGCCCGGTCGGCGTCCACGAAGAGGTGGTCGTGGTGGTAGCCGGCGATGACGTTGCAGCTCAGGCCGTGGGCTCCGAGTTCGGTGGCGAAGGCGGCGGTGAGGCCGACGGCGTCGAGGGAGGAGTGCACGCGCAGGGTGATCCAGCCCGCGGTGTAGGTGTACGGGAGTCCGGCCCCGTCCGCGTCCTCCTGGCTCAGCACGAGGGTGAGCCCCTCGGGTTCCAGGACGGAGGCTACGGGGGTGAGCCCGGCCAGGGCCTCCGGGTCGGTGTCGCCGGGGATCGTGCAGAACACGTACAGCCCGTCGTTCAGTTCGGGCCGCATTCCGCTCAGCAGCTTCCGCAGGTCGTTTTCTCCGCTCATGCACCCCACCGTACCGGCCATCCCGTTTTGGCCGGCACGACACCCCTGGATGCTCTTATGGATGTCAAGCAGGGGTTGTGAGGTGACTTGAGGTTGCTGTTGCGGCATGGGTAGCGGTCAGGACGCGGAAGATCTCGCGGGCGACGAACCGCTTGAGACAGCGGATGGTCTCCTTCTTGGAGAGGCCTTCTTTGGTGCGTCGTTCCATGTAGTCCTTGGTGCGCTGGTCCCAGCGCAGGCGGCAGAGAACGATCCGGTAGAGGGCCGCGTTCGCGGCCCTGTCGCCGCCACGGTTGAGGCGGTGTCGATGGGTGCGACCGGATGAGGCCGGCAGTGGGGCGACGCCGCAGAGCATCGCGAAGGCCGCCTCGGAGCGGAGCCGGTCGGGGTTGTCGCCCGCGGTGACCAGCAGCTGGCCGGCGACGTCCGGGCCGACGCCGTTGAGCTCGGTCAGGGCCGGGTTGATCTCCTGGGTGAGCGGGGCTATCAGCTCGTTCAGTTCGTCGATCTCCTGGCCCAGGTCGCGGTGGCGGCGGGCGAGGGAGCGCAGGGCGATCTTCGTCGCGGTGACCGGGTCGCCGGCCTGGTCGAGGCTGGGGCGGAAACCCGCGCAGATGGTCAGCAGGTCCTTGTCGTTCAGGTGCCGCAGCATGGTGCGGACTCCCTCTGGCGCGGTGATGATCAAGGTCTTGATCTGCCGGGTGGCGTCGGCCCGCTGCTGGACCGCGCTGCGACGGGCGACCCGCAGGGCCCGCAGGGCCTCGACACGGCCATCACGGGACTTCGGGGTCCCAGTGCGGCGTTCTGCGAGCGCGGCCCGGGCTGCTGCCTCGGCATCGACCGGATCGGACTTGCCCTGCCAGCGACGGGTCTTGCGGTCTGGCCGGTCGATCTCGACCACTGTGACGTCGTTCTCGCGCAGGTAGCGGGACAGGCCGGCGCCGTAGGCACCGGTGCCCTCCACCCCGACCAGGAGCAGGGCACCGAAGGAGCGGAGCCAGGTCAGCAGTGTGCGGTAGCCGACTGTGGAGGCTGGGAACTGGGCCGACCCCAGCACCCGCCCTGCCGAGTCGATCGCGGCCGCGGTGTGGGTGTCCTTGTGGGTGTCGACGCCGCCGGTGACCTCGACCTCATGCTGTGCCATCGTGGATCGTGCCGTCCTCTCCATTCGACCGGGCAGGATGGCACCCGCCGGCCGGGAGGGCGGACAAGACAGTGATGGGGCCTCTGGCCAGGCTCTTATGAAGTCACGTCCCCCGGTCCGGCGGATGCACGTGAGCGTCCCCCGGCCGGAGCCGACAGATCCAGTTGAGGACCCTGAGTCAGTCAGTCGTTGGGTCAGACCCCGCCGGGGAACGCTCCCGTACATCCTCACTGTCAGTCGTCCTCGTAGAGCCGCCGGTGCCACCAGGCACGCGGGCGGCCGCTCCAGTCCGCCCAGCCTCCGGCGGGCGGGTCCGGGTGCGGGAGCGTGCGACGGCGGAACCGCGCGTCCAGGCCGCGCAGCACGCGGCCCAGCTCGGTGCGGGCGGCCGGCGGGAGCTCCCGGTACAGCTCGCCCAGCTCGTCCCGGACGACGGCGACGTCGTCGCGGGCGCAGCCGGGGCAGGCCGGACACTCGGAGGGGACCAGGAGCAGGGAGCCGCCGGGGCGGCTCAGGAAGGTCCGGTACCGGGTGAGCAGATCCACGATCTCGTGGCCCCGTCCGGGCCGGACCCAGTGCGCGGCAGCGGCCGCGCCGGGCGACAGCCGGTCCACGGGCGGGAGTTCCCGAGCCCAGGCGGGCGGCCGCCGGTCTTCGTGCGTTCCTCGTTCGGCGCGCAGGGCGCCGGGCCGTCTACGCGGCATCGCCCTTTCGGCGGGTGATCGTCATGACGCCCATGGTGCCGGTGCTCGCCCGGGCCCGGCAAGGGGATTGAGCGCGCTGGGGAGGGACGGCGACGAGGACGGGCGCGGGAGCGGGGGCGGCTGGTCGGCACTACGCCGCCTCCTCGGCCGGAGCGACGCCCCCTCAGGCCGGCTGCCCCGCGCCGCGCAGTGCGGCGGCGATGTCGGGGGGAGTGGTGGAAACGAGTCGGAGCTCGTCCAGCCAGGCCGCGCTCTCGCTGTAATGGGCCTGGAACGGGCGGCCGACCAGTTGCGGATCGCGGGCCTGGAGCATGCGCAACTGGAAGACACGGCCCTGGTCGGTCTCCGTCACGCCGTCGACGACCACCTTTCCGGGCGCCGCCGACATGACCGGCCCGCGCACCGTGCGGGCGAGTCCGGGCAGGGTCAGGTAGGCGGACCGGAAGATGTCGTGGGCGCGGGCGAGCGGCACCTTGAAGTACTCGTACGGGCCGGTGTCCCGCTCGACGAACATGTAGTAGGGGATGGCGCCCGCGGCCAGTTCCGCACGCCACAGGGCGCTCCAGGTCCGCGGGTCGTCGTTGACGTGTGCGACCAGGGGTGCCTGGCAGTAGACCGTCGCACCGGTGGCGCGGATCCGGGCGACGGCCCGGCGGGCGAGGTCGGATTCCAGCTCCCGCGGGTGGGTGAAGTGCGCCATCACCGCGAGGTTCCTCCCCGAGGCCACCACGTCCTCGAAGAGCCGGAGCACGTCGTCCGCGTCCGTGTCGGTGACGAACCGCTGGGGCCAGTAGCCGACCGATTTGGTGCCGATGCGGATGGTGCGGACGCCGGGCACGCCGAGGATGGGGCCGAGGTGGCCGCGCAGCCGCTCGGTGGACATGATCATCGGGTCACCGCCGGTGACCAGGACGTCGTCGACCTCGGGATGACGGCCGAGGTAGTCGACGAGGCCGTCGGGGGACGGAGCGGCGAAGCGCAGATCGGCATCCCCCACGAACTGCGCCCATCGGAAGCAGTAGGTGCAGTACGCGTGGCAGGTTTGTCCCTGGCCCGGGAAGTACAGGACGGTCTCGCGGTACTTGTGCTGGAGGCCGGGCACCGCATCCCCGTCCAGGGTGGGGACGTTGAGCTCCTTCTGCCCCGAGGGATGGGGGTTGAGGCCGTCACGGATCTGCTGGACCGCGAGCCGCAGTTCCTTCCTGGCGGCGGGATCGTCGATGAGGGCCGAAAGTCGGCGCTCGTCCCCGGCCGGGAGCATCCCGCTCTGCGGGAAGACCATCTGGAAGACGGGGTCGCCCGGAACGTCGTCCCAGTCGATCAGGTGGGACAGGACGTACTCGTTCACGCGGAACGGCAGTACGGCGGCGAGGGCCTTCACGGACCGGGCGATGTGCTCCGGTATCGCGAACCGGCGGGTCAACTCGTCGACGTGGCGCACGCCGTAGGCCCGGAACCTCTCCGTGTCCGGGGCCGCTGCGATCGAGAAGGGCATGCGAGGTCCTCTGGTTCCGGGGAGCCGCTCCGGGCGGGTTTCTTGATCGTAGGCCGCTCGGGCCGACCGGGGCCGATCGGAGGGAAGGTCGGCCGATAGGTACTCGCGTGGCCGGAAAGAGTGAGGTCAGAGCCCCTGGAAGGGGCCCTCTTCGCTCCCACGCCGGATGGCGGCTCCGCGCGGCCGGCCCCTCCGCGTTCAGGTTACGGTCAAGGTGACCACGGTCAACGACCTTGGCCACGGGCACAGTTCGGGTGTCCACCTGGAGCTGCCCGACAAGGTCACCAACCCCTTCGCGGCCGGCTGCTGCACCGCCACCGCGAAGACGCTCCGCGGGCAGGGCAGGGCACGGCCGGGCCGCGTCACATCGGCCTGGCCTTGCCCTGTACTGCCCCGCCATGCCCGGCCCGCGGAGAGATCCCGTAGGGCGCGCGTCGCTAGGTCAGGTCGAACTCCCCGCCCCGCGCGTTCAGGACGAACTTGCGCCACTCGTCCGGCGCGAAGATCAGCGAGGGGCTTTCGGGGCGGTCGCCGTTGCGCATCGCGATGAACCCCTCCACGAAGGCGATCTGGACGTCACCCGACCCCCGGCTGCTCGACTGCCAGTCCGCCTCGGTCAGGTCGAGGTCCGGCTTGCCCCAGCCGGCGGGCGCCTTCGAAGTCATGCTCTCTGCCACGTGCGTGCTCCTCCCGGTACTCCCGGTTCGTCGTCCCGCGGCCAGGTTAGCCATCGCACGCCGTGCCGCACAGGCCACCGCACGTCACTCGTGGCCTGTACGGCACCCCGCCCGGAACGCGGTTTCCGCTCAGGTGCCGGGCTGCTCCGCTCCGACCAGCCACATCGCGAAGAACTGCGCCCCGCCGCCGTAGGCGTGTCCCATCGCCAGCCGGGCGTCCGGGACTTGGTGCTCCCCCGCCTGACCGCGCACCTGGAGGGCCGCTTCCGCGAAGCGGATCATGCCGGAGGCTCCGATGGGGTTGGTGGACAGGACTCCGCCCGACGGGTTGACGGGCAGGTCCCCGTCGAGTTCCGTGACTCCGGCCTCGGTGAGCTTCCATCCCTCGCCCTCGTCGGCGAAGCCGAGGTTCTCCAGCCACATCGGCTCGTACCAGGAGAACGGCACGTACATCTCCACGG
The DNA here is from genome assembly GCF_035978755.1 of Streptomyces sp. NBC_01298. Taxonomy (NCBI): domain Bacteria; kingdom Bacillati; phylum Actinomycetota; class Actinomycetes; order Kitasatosporales; family Streptomycetaceae; genus Streptomyces; species Streptomyces sp. NBC_01298. The sequence continues at coordinate 8,067,534 of NZ_CP108414.1, read as the reverse complement.
CGTCGATCTCCCGCCGCGGATCGGTGATCCCGGCCTGCCGGTAGACGTCGGCCGCGCAGTCCTTGCCCGCCTGCGGGGACACGAAGTCCTTCCCCGCGAAGAGGGTCGGCTCGCTGCGCATCGCCCCGCCGTGCACCCAGGCCGGCGGCTTCGGCGAACGGGCCGCGCCCGCCCGGTCGGTGAGGATCATCGCGCAGGCCCCGTCGGAGGACGGGCAGGTCTCGGAGTACCGGATCGGGTCCCACAGCATCGGGGACGCCTGGACCTTCTCCAGGGTGATGTCGTGCTCGTGCAGGTGCGCGTACGGGTTCTTCAGCGCGTTGCGGCGGTCCTTGTACGCGACGAGCGAGCCCACGGTGTCGGGGGCTCCGGTGCGCCGCATGTACGCGCGCACGTGCGGGGCGAAGAACCCGCCGGCCCCCGCCAGCAGCGGCTGCTGGAAGGGGACGGGGAGCGAGAGCCCCCACATGGCGTTGGACTCGGACTGCTTCTCGAAGGCGAGGGTCAGCACCGTGCGGTGGACCCGGGCGGCGACCAGGTTGGAGGCGACCAGCGCCGTGGAGCCGCCCACCGAACCGGCCGTGTGCACGCGGAGCATGGGCTTGCCGACGGCGCCGAGTGCGTCGGCGAGGTACAGCTCCGGCATCATCACGCCCTCGAAGAAGTCGGGGGCCTTGCCGATGACGACGGCGTCGATGTCCGCCCAGGTCAGCTCGGCGTCGGCGAGCGCGCGCGCGGCGGCTTCGCGCACCAGTCCGGCGATGGAGACGTCGTGGCGGGCGGCCACGTGCTTGGTCTGGCCGATGCCGACGACGGCCACCGGCTCCTTGCCCGTGGTGCTCATGCTCGGTCCCCTTCCAGGACGGCGACCAGGTTCTGCTGGAGGCAGGGGCCGGAGGTGGCGTGCGCGACGGCCCGGTCGGATTCGCCGCGGTGGATGCGGGCGGCCGCCTCGCCGATCCGGATCAGGCCGGCGGCCATCATCGGGTTGGCGGCGAGCGCGCCGCCGGAGGGGTTGACGGCGACGTCCCCGCCGAGCCCGAGGGCCTTGCGCAGCACGACCTCCTGGGAGGAGAAGGGCGCGTGCAGTTCCGCGGTGTCCACCGGGGACTCGAAGACGCCCGCGTGCTCGGCGGCGATCCGCGTCGACGGGGAGTCGGTGAGGTCGCGCAGCCCGAGGCTGTGGGCCTCGATGCGGTGGTCGATGCCGGTGATCCAGGCGGGCCGCTCGCACAGCCGGCGGGCCACGTCCCCGGCGGCCAGGATGACGGCGGCCGCCCCGTCGCCGATGGGCGGGCAGTCACCGGTGCGCAGCGGGGCGACCTGGTAGTCGCCCTGTGCGACGGCGCCGCTGAGCTGGGCGTGCGGGTTGGCTCCCGCGGAGGCCCGGCTGCGGGCGCCGATCTCGGCGAGCCCGGCTTCGTCGGTCTCCCCCGCGTCGATGAGCGCCTGGGCCTGGAGGGCGGCCAGGGCCACCGAGTCGGGCCAGAGCGGAGCGACGTAGTACGGGTCGAGCTGGCGGGTCAGCACGTCGCGCACCGACCCCGGCGAGGACTTCCCGTAGGAGTAGACGAGGGCGGTGTCGGCCTCGCCGGTCTGGATCTTGACCCAGGCCTCGTAGAGGGCCCAGGCGCCGTCCATCTCCACGTGCGATTCGGAGATGGGCGGCCAGGCCCCGACCCCGTCGAGGGTCATGGTGAAGGAGAAGGCCCGGCCGGCGAGGTAGTCACTGGAACCCGAGCAGGTGAAGCCGATCTCACCCGCCTTCAGTCCGGTGGCGGCCAGCACCTTGTGCAGGACCGGCATGACCATCTCGACTTCGCTGAGCTCGTCGGTGCGGCGCAGGTGGTCGCTCTGCGCGAAGGCGACCACCGCGACCTCGCGGGCGTATCGGGCCATCAGATGAGCTCCTTGTACACGTCGTAGTCCGCGTCCGGCTCTCCGGTGGGGCGGTAGTGGTCGGGGTAGCGCCCGCCCTCGGTCCAGACCGGTTCGACCCTCAGCCCCATCCGCACCTGGTCGTACGGGATGCCGCCGATCCGGCCGTGGAGGGCGAGGCCGGCGCCGTCGAGGGCGATGTGGGCGTAGACGTACGGCACTTCGATGTCGAGGTTCTTGGCCTTGATGTTGACGATGCAGTAGGTGGTGACGGTGCCCGCCGGACCGACCTCGACCCGGTCGGTCGTCGCCACCCCGCAGGTGGGGCAGGCGCCGCGCGGGGGCACGTACACCTTGTGGCAGGAGGGGCAGCGCTCGCCGATGGTCTTCTGCTCGGAGAGCCCGGCGATGTACGCGGTCTGCGCGCGGCCGGGGCTGTACGAGTAGTCCAGGCGGGCCTCGGCGACGATCCCGGTGACGGCGTCGGCGAACTCCCCGCTGTGCGGCGTCGCTTGCGCGTCCCGCGGCTCCCCGTCGCCGGCGGGCTCGAAGCAGGCGATGTCGGTGATCGCGCCCTTCCGCTCCGCGGCCCACCGCACGCGGACGCGCATGCCGGTGGCGACGGCCTCGGGCCCGGGGGCGTCGAGGGCGTGCAGGAGGGCGGTGTCGGCGCCGTCGAGGCGGACGAGCACCCATGCGAAGGGGGTGGCGAGGGGCTGGTTGGGGCGCGGCGAACCGTTCCAGGCCCAGGTGGTGACGGTCCCCGTGGTGCCCACCTCGACCAGGTCGCGGATCTCCTCGGCGGTGACGGGGTCGTACTCGACGGGCGGCACCATCACCTTGCCGTCGGCGGTCGTGACCCCGAGGACGACCCCTTCGCGCAGCCCGGTGAGGAAGGCGCTCTGCACGGGGCCGAGGGAGCGGGTGAAGGGGAACTCGACGACAAGGGGTGCGCGGAGGATCTCGGGTGGCGAGGCGGCTGTCATGGGTGGGTCTCCGATGTGTGGGGGTTCAAGGACGGTTGGGGCCGACGCCGGACATGTGTGCCGGCACCGGACGTACCTCCCGACGCCGCAGGCCGGGCGACGGGTCCACCGCGGCCCGAGGCGAGTGCCACCGGGGCTTGCATACGGCCCCGCCGGACGAGAACTCGGCTCCTCCGGCGTTTGAGGAGCAGGGGTCCGGGGACTGGTCCCCGGCAACGGCGCCGCACCCGGGCACCCGTCCCCGCACCGCGAACCGGGCACCGCCGGGGGCGATTCGGCCCCGTCGACTCGAGGCGCGGGAGCCCCGGGGGGGGCCGACCCGGCAACGGCGCCGGACCCGAACCGCGGATCGCGGCTCGCGGATCGCGGATCACGGCTCGCGGCCCGGCTTCACCGGGCGGGTGGGCCCGGCGCGGTCACGCGGAAACTACTCCCGCCGATACACCGCGGGCCGCTTCTCCGCGAAGGCCCGCGCCCCCTCCTTCGCGTCGGCCGTATCGAAGACCGGCCATCCCCGCAGGAGTTCGGAGGCGAGACCCTCCGACTCGGTCATCTCGGCCGTCTCGTAGACGGAGGCCTTCACCGCCTCCACCGCCAGCGGCCCGCACGCGTTGATCCGCTCCGCGATCTCCAGCGCGGCGTCCAGCGCCGTTCCGGCCGGTACCACCCGCCCGACGAGCCCGATCCGCGCCGCTTCCTCGGCCGTGTAGGGCCGCCCCGTCAGCAGCATCTCCAGCGCGTGCGTCCGCGGGATCTGCCGCGGCAGCCGGACCGTCGAGCCGCCGATCGGGAAGAGCCCCCGCTTGACCTCGAACAGCCCGAAGGTGGCCCCCTCGCCCGCGACCCGGATGTCGGTCCCCTGGAGGATCTCCGTCCCGCCGGCCACGCAGTAGCCCTCCACCGCCGCGATGACGGGTTTGCGCGGCCGGTGGTGGCGCAGCATCGCCTTCCAGTGCAGGTCGGGGTCGGCTTTGAGCCGGTCCCGGTACTGGTCGCCCGCCATGCCCTTGCCTGCCAGCGCCTTCAGGTCCATGCCGGCACAGAAGTCCCCGCCGGCTCCCGTCAGCACCACCGAGCGGATCGTGTCGTCCGCGTCGGCCTCCAGCCAGCCGTCGTACAGCCCCACCAGCAGCGGCAGCGAGAGCGCGTTCTTCGCCTCGGGCCTGTTCATGGTGAGCACCAGCGTGGCTCCGTGGCGTTCCACGGTCAGGTGTTCTGTCCCACCCATTGCCGTCCTCCCGTCTCAAGACCTAGAACAGGTTGCAGTAGGGGCGGGTGCAGTTCAATAGTTTTCTGACACCCAGTCAGATTTCTTGGACGGTCCCCTTCCCTGTTGGGGTTGGCGACGCTCTAATGACCGCCGAGCAGACCAGCCATGGGATTTTCTGGGTCAGGAGGACCGGTGGAGTACAACATTGCCGACCTGTTCGAGTCGGTCGTGGACGTGGTCCCGGACCGCGAGGCCCTCGTGTACGTGGACCACCCCGGGACCGGCGCCGAGCGCCGCCTCACGTACGCGGAGCTGGACGCGGCGGCGAACCGCATCGCGCACCATCTGCTGGACAGCGGCCTGAAGGCCGGTGAGCACCTGGGCCTGCACCTCTACAACGGCATCGAGTACCTCCAGACCGTCCTCGCCTGCCTCAAGGCCCGCCTGGTGCCGGTGAACGTGAACTACCGCTACGTGGAGGAAGAGCTCGTCTACCTCTACAACGACGCCGACCTCGCCGCGCTCGTCTTCGAGGGCGAGTTCACCGAACGGGTCGCGGCGGCGCTCCCGCAGACGACGAAGCTCCGCCACCTGATCCGCGTCGGCCCGACCCCCGAGGGCGCGCCGGAGCCCTCGATCGCGCCGGTCGCGTACGCCGACGCGGAGGCGGCCGGCTCGCCGGACCGCGGATTCCCGCCCCGCTCCCCCGACGACCTCTTCATCATCTACACCGGCGGCACGACCGGTATGCCCAAGGGCGTCATGTGGCGCGCCGAGGACCTCTTCTTCGCGGGCCTCTTCGGCGGCGAGCCGACCGGCGAACCGGTGAAGCGGCCCGAGGAACTGGCCGAGCGCGTCGCCTCGAAGGGCGCCGGACTGACCTTCTTCCCCGCGCCGCCGCTGATGCACGGCACGTCCACCCTGACGTCCTTCATCGCCTTCAACTACGGGCAGCGGGTGGTCATCCACCGCAAGTACGCGCCCGAGGAGGTGCTGCGCACGATCGAGAAGGAGAAGGTCTCCAGCGTCTCACTGGTGGGTGACGCCATGCTGCGGCCGCTCATCGACGCCCTCAACGGGCCGCTGAAGGGCACCGACCTGTCCTCCCTCTTCAGCGTCTCCTCCTCCGGCGCGATCATGTCGGAGACGGTGCGCGCCGAGTTCCAGGCGCTCGTGCCGAACGTCATGCTGCTGAACAACTTCGGCTCGTCCGAGTCCGGTTCGAACGGCCGCGCGACGAACGACTCCAGTCCGGAGAAGGGCTTCCGGCTGGAGGTCAACGAGCGGACGCAGGTGGTCGACCCGGTCACCCACGAGCCGGTGCCGGTCGGCGAACCGGGACGGCTCGCGCAGCGCGGGTACGTCCCGCTGGGCTACTACAACGACCCCGTCAAGACCGCCGAGACCTTCTTCCAGAAGGGATCCGAGCGGTGGGTGCTGCTCGGTGACATGGCGACCGTGGACGAGCAGGGCATCGTCACCGTCCTCGGCCGCGGCTCGCAGTGCATCAACACGGGCGGCGAGAAGGTGTACCCGGAGGAGGTCGAGCAGGCGCTGAAGTCCCACCCGGACGTCTACGACGCCCTGGTCGCCGGGGTCGCGGACCCGAAGTGGGGCAGCCACGTGGCGGCGGTGGTCCAGATCAAGGAGGGCGCCGCCGACCCGACGCTCGACGACATACAGGCCCACTGCCGCACCAAGCTGGCGGGCTACAAGATCCCGCGCCAGCTCGTCATCACCCCCGCCATCCAGCGCTCCCCGAGCGGCAAGGCGGACTACCGGTGGGCGAAGTCGGTGGCCACGGAGGCGGACGCGGGCGCCGCGGGCTGACCCCGCCCTGCGCACGCCCGCGGGCCGGGACCCATCTGGGTCCCGGCCCGCGGGCGTTCCCGTGCTCCCGCACGACTGCCGTCGCCGCTCAGGCTCCGGCGGTCGCCGCTCAAGCTCCGGCGGTCGCCGCTCAAGCTCCGGCGGCGCTGCTCAGGCTCCGGTGGCCAGGAACCGCTCTACGCGGGCCGCGAACCACCGCGCCTCGTCCAGCCAGGGGAAGTGTCCGCCGCCGCCCTGTACGTCGACGACGCCGTGCGCGAAGAGCTCCGCGAGCCGGGCGGCGAGGGCCGCGGAGGGGTTGGGGTCCAGTTCCCCGGCCAGGACCAGCGCCTCTCCGGCGAACCGGCCCAGCGCGGCCCGGGTGGCGGGCGGGTCGAAGGCTCCCGCCCCGGCGAAGGCGGCGGAGGCCGCGGCGTTCTTCTGGACGGGGCTCAGTGCCGCATGGGCGCGCGCCGCCTCGTCCCAGCGCCCATAGGCGAGGGGCGTCGAAGCCACCCAGTCGGCCTCGTCGGGGACCCCGCCGGCGGCGAAGACCCCGAGCGCCCTCTCGTAGGCCGCGATGGCCGTGTCGTAGGGCTCGCCGCCGCCCCTCCGGCGGACGTCCGCGAGGCAGGTTTCCGGGGACTCCGTGAGGTCCACGGCCCAGCAGGTCGGTGTGATCAGGGCCAGTCGGCGCACCCGCCCCGGGTGCGCCGCCGTGTAGAGCAGGGCCAGGTTGCCGGAGGCCGAGTGCGCGAGCAGGTCGACGCTCTCCAGGCCGAGGTGGCGGCGCAGCGCCTCGACGTCGGCCACCTGGTGGTCGACCCGGTACGTCGAGGTGTCGGCCGGGATCGCCGAGTCCCCGGTGCCGCGCAGGTCGAGCAGGATCAGCCGGCGCCCGGCGGACAGTCCGCCGAGGTCGCCCAGGTAGGCGGAGGCCCGCATGGCGCCGCCGGGGAGGCAGACGAGCGGCTCGCCTTCGCCTTGGACCTGGTACGCGAGTTCGGTTCCGTCGTAAGTGGTGAAGGTAAAGGTGCAGGTGGAGGGTGCGGAGGTCGCCATGGGCGCCATCTCAACAGACGATCACCCGTTCGAGTAATTGATTTGGCCGCCGCCGTCCGGCAATCTACCGAATGATCGGTCGGTTGACGCGGGCAGGTTGACCCGGACAAGGGGTGGGCGACATGGGTACGTACACACAGGGCCACGACGACGGTGCGGACGCGAGCGAGCGGATGGGCCGGGACGAGCTGGCGGCGCTCCAGTTGACCCGGCTGCGGGAGACCTTGCGGCGGGCGTACGAGCGGGTGCCCTTCTACCGGCAGGCGTTCGACAAGGCCGGTCTGCATCCCGACGACTGCCGCACCCTCTCCGATCTCGCCCTGTTCCCCTTCACCACCAAGTCCGACCTACGCGACCAGTACCCCTTCGGGATGTTCGCGGTACCACGCTCCGAGGTCCGCCGCATCCATGCCTCCAGCGGCACCACGGGCCGACCGACGGTCGTCGGGTACACGGACGCGGATCTGTCCACCTGGGCGGATGTCGTCGCCCGCTCGATCCGCGCGGCGGGCGGCAGGCCCGGCCAGATCGTCCACATCGCCTACGGATACGGCCTGTTCACCGGCGGCCTGGGCGCCCACTACGGCGCGGAGCGCCTGGGCTGTACGGTCGTCCCCGCCTCGGGCGGGATGACGGACCGCCAGGTCCGGCTGATCCAGGACTTCAAGCCGGAGGTCATCATGGTGACCCCTTCCTACATGCTGACCCTGCTCGACGAGATGGAGCGCCAGGGCATCGACCCTCGCGCCACTTCCCTCCGCACGGGGATCTTCGGCGCCGAGCCGTGGACGGAGGAGATGCGCAGGGAGATCGAGGAACGCCTGAACATCGACGCGGTCGACATATACGGGCTCTCGGAGGTCATGGGCCCGGGCGTCGCACAGGAGTTCGCCGAGACCAAGGACGGTCTCCATATCTGGGAGGACCACTTCTACCCGGAGGTGGTCGACCCGCTGACGGGCGCCGTACTGCCCGAGGGCGAGCCCGGGGAGCTGGTCTTCACCTCGCTCACCAAGGAGGCGATGCCCGTCATCCGCTATCGCACCCGGGACCTGACCCGGCTGCTGCCCGGCACCGTCCGGCCGGCCTTCCGCCGGATGGAGAAGATCACCGGCCGCAGCGACGACATGATCATCCTGCGCGGGGTGAACGTCTATCCGACCCAGATCGAGGAGGTGCTCCTGCGGACCCCGGCCCTGGCTCCGCACTTCCAGCTCCGGCTGACCCGGCAGGGCCGGCTGGACGCCCTGACGGTACGGGTCGAGGCCCGGCGCGGCAGCGACGCCGGTCAGCGGGAGGCCGCGGCCGCCTCGGTGGTACGGGCCGTGAAGGAGGGCGTCGGAGTCTCGGTCGCGGTGGAGGTGGTGGACCCGGAGACCCTCGAACGCTCGGTGGGCAAGATCAAGCGCATGGTGGACCTCCGAGAATCCTGACGTCCCGGGCCTGGGCCGGCCTAGGGCCTGTCGTCAAACTCCCGTCGTCGCCCGAAGGGCGGCCGCGCGGCGTCCGGTGCGTGCTCTCGGCGTGCCGGGCGGAAAGCCGCGTACTGGACGTACCCGGCCTTCCGCCCGGTACGGCGAGAGCGCGTGCCGGGCGTCGCGCGGCAGGCGGGAGTTTGACGACAGGCCCTAGTCCACGTAGGTGAAGGGGAGCTGGTTCGTGAGCCGGCCGCAGGGTGTCGCCGCCACTACGGAGACGGTCCCCGCCACGGGCCACTGGGGGACGGTGGCGATCAGGGCGCTGTCGCTGATGACCGTCACACCTTCGGCCTCCAGCCCTGTGAAGCAGCCGTCGGGTGCCAGGGAGCCGAAGAGCACCCGGGTGTAGGGGGTCAGCCCGCTGCCGTTCAGAACCACTTGGGTGCCACCGCTCCTGGGTGCGGCGTCCGGCTGGATCGCGACGAGCACGCCGGCCTCGTCCTGACCCGGCCGGGCGGGGTGGACGGGCAGGGCGCCGGCAGCACAGTGCGGAGGCCGCGCGGCCTCGGCACGCGGGGCGGCATGGACCAGCAGAAGGGTGCACAGCGGCAACGCGGCGAGCAGGACCCCGGCGCGACGATGCGTACGTCTCAAGACGGTGCCTTCCGGTGAAGGGTGGATCCGGAGGAGCCCGGACCGGCCCATCATGCGATGGCCATACCACTGGAATCCAGGATGAAAGGCCCATACCATCCACGCGTCGCGCCGGGTTCCCGGACGCGCAAGCCGAGCAGTCGGCGGGGCCGAGCGCGAGTGGCCACCCCTTCGGGCCCAATTCCGGGGGCGGGCCGGGACAGGGCGGGGCTGTCCGGGTAGGGACAGAGGCGTGACCTCGACCTACCGGCGGATCCACGACCGGCTCCAGGCCTCACCGGCCGGGCTGGCATGGAGCCGTGGCCGGGAGATGGAGCTGATGCACCGGGCCATGGGCTTCGCCGCGCTCGGCTTCCTCACCCTGGTGCCGCTGCTCGTCGTCGTCGCGGCCGCCGCGCCGGGCAGCGGCTCGGGCTTCGGCCGCTGGCTCGGTCAGGCCCTCGGGGTGGCGGAGTTCTCCCGGGAGCGGGTGGAGATGCTGTTCGGCGCCGCGGACCTGGCGCTGGAGCGGACCACCGCCTTCGGTCTCGCGGCCCTCGCGGTCTTCGGCCTGACCTTCGGCTCCGCCGTGCAGACGGGGTACGAGAAGGTGTGGGACCTGCCGACGGCCCGCTGGCACACCATGTGGCGGCACGTCGTCTGGCTCGCGCTGCTGGTCTGCTACCTCGCCCTGCTGGTCGCCATTCCGGCCCCCTCCAACGACGCCCTCGGCACGATCCTCGGCACCTCGGGCGACCTCATCGGCACCTGCCTGTTCTTCTGGACCTCCCAGCGGATCCTCCTCGGCGGGCGGGTCCGCTGGCGCGCCCTGCTCCCGGGGGCCGCGTGCACCAGCCTGGGCCTCCTCGGCCTGCGGATCTTCTCGCAGCTGGTGTTCTCCCCGCTGATCGCCTCCAACGCCGTGACCTACGGCCCCTTCGGCACCCTCCTGGTCGTCCAGTCCTGGCTGGTCGGCGTCGGCTTCGTGGTCTACGGCGGCGCCCTCGTCGGCCGGCTCTTCCACGAACACCTCGTCCTGCGCCGCCTCCAGGACGACGGCCACCCCGAGGACCGGGAACCGTAGCGGCTAGTTCTTCTGCAGGGCGCGGGTGACACCCGCGATGACGGCGGTCGTCAGCACCCAGCCGAAGGCGATCAGCAGGTAGGCGAGCACCTGGAGGGTGCCGTCCGACCAGTACCAGGCCGTGCGCTGCCCCAGACCACCGATGGGGATCAGGAGGTCGAGCGTGTAGACGAGGGGGTGGAACGGGGCTCCTTCGCCTGCCTTGACCGGGGTGGGCGGCCGGGTACGGAAGGCCAGGCTGCCCAGCAGGGTCAGCGCGAGGAGCCAGATGCCGGCCTGCCAGGGGCGGTAGCCGTAGCCGACGGTCAGGTCGAGCAGCCGCCCCCACATCCGCGCGGCCGGATGCGGGGTGCGACGACGGTGCCGCTGTTGGGCCAGGAGCACGCGGCGGGCATCGTCGTCGCGGCCGGCCGTGCGGTACCACCGCGCCAATTGCTCGTACGGCTGTGGGCTGTATCCGGTGCTGCGGCGTATCCAGCCCACGCGGTATCCCGCGGACTGGCGACGGGCACTCGTTTCCCGTCGTTCGACCGCTTCGATGGAGCCGTATACGAATCCGTCCAGTTCCACCACCCGCGGCCAGCTGTGCTCGTTGTCGCGGAGCCGGGACACCTGCGCGCCCCGCAGATCCACCGTGCCGGACGGCGGTCGGGCGCAGGCGAGGTCGAAGTCGGCCACCTGCATCCGGGGGCCGGCCAGGGCCGCGCCGTCACCGCCGGGCGCCGCGTTCAGGACGGCTCCCGCGAACGTCAGGCTGCCCGAGACCCGGGCTCCGCGCAGCCGCACCGTCCCGTCCGCGGTGAAGCCCTCGGAGGGGGTGAGCCCCCCGGCAGCTGGGCTCCCAGCAAGCGGATCCCGCCACGGACGGTGAACCCGTGCATGCAGAAGACGCCGCCTCCCGTGACCAGGCCGTCCGCGATCACCGCCCAGCCCTCGGAGACGCACACCCGCGTACCGTTCAGCACCAGCCCTCCCGCCACCGAGGCGCTGAGCAGATTCAGGCAGCCCTCCACACGCGACCGCGACAGATCGAGGTGCCCCTCCACACGCACCAGAGCGGCGTGGAGGCCCGGCAGCCGGCTGTCCGTGACGCGGATGGTCCGGGTCGACGCCCCGTCGAGCTTCGGCGCTTCCTCGAACCAGCACGCCTCGATCCGCAGGGCCTGACCGAGTTCCAGGTCCGAGAGGTCCAGGAAGCCGCTTATGCGGGCGCCGGCCAGCTTCAGACCCGGAGTGGCGCCCGGCTGAGCGGCGTTCGCGCCCGAGAGCAGCACCGCGATCACCGCGGCCCGGACCGTCCGGCCGCGCCCCCACCGCCCTCCCCCGGCCACACGGTCGTCCTCGGGCGCGCCTGTGCGCAGGTCCACGGGGCGGCCCTCGGGAAACGCGTCCCACAGCACCCGCTCCGGGGGAGTCAACTCGTCCTATGAGAAAACTCGTTCAGCGTAACGATCTTCCCAGACCCGCGCGTGGAGCCCGTCAGGCCGGGGGCGAGAAGCGGTCGCGGAGGGTGCGCTTGAGGATCTTGCCGCTCGCGTTGCGCGGGAGGGCGTCCACGAAGAGGATCCGCTTCGGGGCCTTGAAGTGGGCCAGCTTCTCGCGGGCGTAGGCCAGGAGTTCGGCCTCCGTCACCCCGTCGCGTGGGACCACCACCGCCGTGACGGCCTCGATCCACCGTTCGTCCGGCAGGCCGACCACGGCCGCCTCGGCCACGCCCGGGTGGGTGTACAGCACGTCCTCGACCTGCCGCGAGGCGACCAGGACCCCGCCCGAGTTGATGACGTCCTTCACCCGGTCCACGACCGTGAAGTACCCCTCCGGGTCCCGGACCGCCAGGTCGCCGGAGCGGAACCAGCCGTCCCTGAAGGCCTTCTTCGTGGCCTCCGCGTCGTTCCAGTAGCCCAGGCAGAGCTGCGGGGAGCGGTAGACCACCTCGCCCGCCGTGCCGTCCGGCACGGCGGAGCCGTCCTCGTCGACGACCCTCGCCTCCACGTGGTGGACGGGCCGCCCGCACGAGTCCATCCGCCCCTCGTGCTCCTCCGGCCGCAGCACCGTGGCGAGCGGGCCGATCTCGCTCTGGCCGAAGCAGTTGTAGAAGCCGAGTCCGGGCAGCCGCGCCCGCAGCCGTTCCAGGACCGGCACCGGCATGATCGAGGCCCCGTAGTACGCCTTGCGGAGGGCGGACAGATCACGGACGGCGAAGTCCGCGAAGTCCGGGTGGTTGGCCAGCCCGATCCACACCGTCGGTGGTGCGAAGAGGCTGTCGGCCTCCCCCGCCTCCACCAGGTCGAAGATCTCCTCCGCCACCGGCGCGTCCACGATCGTGTTCCGCGCGCCCACCGCCAGGTACGGCAGCAGGAACACGTGCATCTGCGCCGAGTGGTACAGCGGCAGGGAGTGCACCGGCAGATCGTCCTCCGCCAGGTCCAGGGCGGCGATCGCGCTCTCGTACGCGTGGCAGAGCGCCTCGTGCGTCATCATCGCCCCCTTGGGGAGGGCGGTGGTCCCGGAGGTGTAGAGGAGCTGCGCCAGCCGGGACGGGTCCCCGGAGCGGGCGGGGGTCGCGGGCCCGGCGAGCTCCGCCGGGCCGGGCCCTTCCGCCGGCTCGGCCAGTTCGGCCAGTTCGGTCAGGAAGGAGCCGGGCGCGTCGCGCAGCGGGCGCACCGCGAAGCCCCCGGGGACCCGTCCGGCAAGGTCCGGGTCCGCGAGGACGAGCGCGCTCCCGGAGTTCTCCAGGATGTACGCGAGGTCCTCGCCGGTGAGGTTCTGGTTGACGGGTACGTGCGTGAGCCCGGCCCGGGCGCAGGCGAGGAAGGCCAGGAGGTAGGCGTCGGAGTTGTGCCCGAAGGTCGCGACCCGCTCCCCCTCGGCCAGCCCGTAGCGCCCGCGCAGCACGGCCGCGCCCGTGGAGACGGCCGCGTCCAGTTCCGCGTAGGTCCAGGTCCGCTCGCGGTAGCGGACCGCGATCCGGCCCGGGACGCGCCGCGCGCTGTCGTGGAGCAGTCCGTCGACCGTGTTCTTCCGCACCGGGGTCATGGCGGGATCTTCGTCTGCGCGGACGGCCGGGGTCAATGACCCGGGCCGGGCGGATGCCCGGCCGGAACGACCGGGGATACCAAACGGCATGTTGACATGACGTCAGGTGGCCTGCATGAGTGTGGGGGCACACCAGCACCACCCATCCGCACGGGCATTTCCGCCCGTCCGCAGGCTACTTGGGAGGTACGTTGCGCCTTCTCCACGGACGCCGTCGCGCCCGCCCGCTCCTCCGTCGCGTCGCGCTCACCGCCGCCGCACTACTGGCCGCCGCCTCGGCGGTGCCCGAGGCCGCCGCCCTGGACCAGGGCTCCGGCCCGTCCGGCGGCGGCCTGTCCGCCGTCATCCGGTACACCGAGAACGGGATCCCGCACATCCTGGCCCGGGACTACGCCCACCTCGGGTTCGGCACCGGCTGGGCGCAGGCCGCCGACCAGGTGTGCGTGCTCGCCGACGGGTTCCTGACCGTTTCCGGGGAGCGGTCGCGGTGGTTCGGCCCGGACGCCGTGCCCGACGGTTCGCTCTCCTCCGCCGCCGGAAACCTCTCCAGCGACCTCTTCTTCAAGGGCGTGCGCGACTCCGGCACCGTGGAGAAGCTGCTGGCCGCGCCCGCGCCGGCCGGGCCGGGCAAGGAGGTCAAGGACCTGATGCGGGGCTGGGCCGCCGGCTACAACGCCTGGCTGGCCCAGAACCGGATCACCGACCCGGCCTGCAAGGGCGCCGGGTGGGTGCGCCCGGTCACCGTCACCGATGTCGCGGCCCGCGGCTTCGCCGTCTCGGTGCTCGGCGGCCAGGGCCGCGCCGTCGACGGGATCACCTCGGCGCGGCCCCCGGGCGCGACGGCGGCCCCGGCGGCCCCGGCCGGGCCGGAGGCGGCCGGCCCCGATCCGGCGGCCGCCGCGGAGGCGGCCCGGGAGTTCTTCGACACCACCCGCTACGACCGGGGCTCCAACGCGGTGGCCTTCGCCGGCTCCACCACCGCCAACGGCTCCGGCCTGCTCCTCGGCAACCCGCACTATCCGTGGCAGGGCGGCCGCCGGTTCTGGCAGTCGCAGCAGACCATCCCCGGCGAGCTCAACGTCTCGGGCGGCTCGCTGCTGGGCACCGCGGTGGTGAACATCGGCTTCAACGAGAAGGTCGCCTGGAGCCACACCGTGGCCACCGGCACCCCCGTCAACCTGCACCAGCTGGTCCTGGACCCATCCGACCCCACCGCCTATCTGGTGGACGGCACGCCGGAGAAGATGACCCGGCGCACCGTCAGCGTCCAGGTCGCGGGCGGCGCCCCGGTCACCCGGACCCAGTGGTGGACCCGGTACGGCCCGGTCCTGTCCGGGCTCGGCGCCGGTCTCCCGCTGCCGTGGACCGCGACGACCGCCTACGCGCTGGCCGACCCCAACGCCGTGAACCTGCGCGGCTCCGACACGGCACTGGCCATGGGCCGGGCCCGTTCGGTCTCCGGCGTCCAGGACGCCCTGCGGCGCACCCAGGGCCTGCCCTGGGTCAACACGGTGGCCGCCGATGCGGCGGGCGGCACCCTCTTCACCCAGTCCCAGGTGCTCCCCCGCATCACGGACGAGCTCGCGGCGCGCTGCTCGACCCCGCTGGGCAGGGCCACGTACCCGGCCTCGGGGCTGGCGGTGCTGGACGGTTCGCGCGGTGACTGTGCTCCCGGCTCGGATCCGGACGCGGTGCAGCCCGGGATCTTCGGGCCGGGCCGGGCGCCGACGCTGCGGGACGCCGCGTACGCCGAGAACTCCAACGACAGCGCCTGGCTGGCCAACGCGGAGCAGCCGCTCACCGGCTACGAGCGGATCTGGGGCAATGCCGGGACCCCGCGTTCGCTGCGTACGCGGGGCGCCCTGGAGGACGTCTCCGCGATGGCGGGCCGGGGCGGGCTGACGGTGGCGGACCTGCAGGAGCAGCAGTTCGCGAACCGGGTGCCGGCCGGTGATCTGGCGGCGGCCGACGCGGCGAAGGCCTGCGCGGCCCTGCCGGGCGGGACCGCCACGGGCTCCGACGGCGCCGCCGTGGACGTGTCGGCGGCCTGCGGGGTGCTGGCGGCCTGGGACCGCACGGCCGACGCGTCGAGCCGCGGAGCCCTGCTCTTCGACCGGTTCTGGCGGAAGCTGACCGCGAACACGGCGGCCAGGGACCTGTGGCTGGTGCCCTTCGACGCGGCCGATCCGGTACGGACGCCCCGTACGCTCAACCGGGCGGCGCCCGGCATCGGGAGGGCCCTGGCAGACACGGTGACGGAGCTGAGGGCGGCGGGCATCGCCGCGGACGCCCCGCTCGGGGAGCACCAGTTCGTGGTGCGCGGCGGGCAGAAGCTGCCGGTGGGCGGCGGTACGGAGGCCCTGGGCGTCTGGAACAAGATCGAGGCTCCGTGGAACGCGGCGGCCGGGGGCTACCCGGAGGTCCTGCACGGCTCCAGCCACATCCAGGCGGTCGGCTGGGACGGCGGCCGCTGTCCGGTGGCGCGCACGCTGCTGACGTACAGCCAGTCCTCGAACCCGGATTCCCCGTACGCGGCCGACCAGACCCGGCTCTTCTCCCAGGAACGCTGGGTGAAGGCACGGTTCTGCGAGCGGGACATCCTCACCTCGCCACGGCTGAAGGTGGTCTGGCCGCGCGAGCGGCACTGACCCGAACGACGCGCGACCCCGCACGACGAGCCTCCGGGGCCCGACGTACGGGGTCGCGGTGTGCTCAGGGGCTGACGGCGAGGAAGAGATAGGCGGCCAGCAGTACGAGGTGCACGCCGCCCTGGAGCAGCGTGGCGCGGCCCGGGACGATGGTGAGGGCGCTGACGACGACGGTCAGCGCGAGCAGCACCATGTGGACGGGTTCGAGCCCGAGCACCAGCGGCCCGGAGAGCCAGATGGTGGCGAGGGCGATGGCCGGGATGGTCAGCCCGATGCTCGCGATGGCGGAGCCGTAGGCGAGGTTGAGGCTGGTCTGCACCCGGTCGCGGCGGGCCGCGCGGACGGCGGCCAGGGTCTCGGGCGCCAGGACGAGCAGGGCGATGATCACACCGACCACGGCGTAGGGCAGGCCGAGGTCCGCGACGCCGCGTTCGATGGTCGGGGAGACCGCCTTGGCGTTTCCGACGACCGCGACGAGCGCGACGAGCAGCAGCCCGAGGCTGATCAGGGCGGCGCGGGCGGTGGGCGGTTCGGCGTGCTCGTCGTCCTCGCCCGCGGCCGCGGCGGCGGCCGCCCGCGCGGCCTCCTTGCGGATCCGCTTGGTGTCGACGGGCAGGAAGTAGTCACGGTGGCGGACCGTCTGGACGGCGACGAACAGCCCGTAGAGGGCGAGCGAGGCGGTCGCGGCGAAGGCGAGCTGGGCCGTGGAGAACTCGGGGCCGGGCTTGGTGGTGGTGAACGTCGGCAGGACGAGGCTGAGTACGGCGAGCGTGGCGACGGTGGCCAGGGCCGCACCCGAGCCCTCGGCGTTGAAGACGGCGACGCGGTTGCGCAGGGCCCCGACGAGCAGGGACAGGCCGACGATGCCGTTGCACGTGATCATGACGGCGGCGAAGACGGTGTCACGGGCGAGGGAGGAGGTCTTGCTGCCGCCGTCGGCCAGCAGGGTGACGATGAGGGCCACTTCGATGACGGTGACCGCGACGGCGAGGACCAGCGAGCCGAAGGGTTCGCCCACCCGGTGCGCGACGACCTCGGCGTGGTGGACCGCCGCCAGCACGGCGCCGGCCAGGCAGAGGGCCACCAGGGCCACGGCGAGCGAGGGCAGGTCGCGCCCCCAGCTGAAGACGAGCGCGACGAGCGCCACCACGGGGACCACGACGGTCCAGTCGGTCAGGGGGGATCTGTGCGTTGCCGTACTCATATCAGCCAACTTGCCAGAAGTGATCCCTGGATGCGGCGGAAGGTGCGCTTCCGGGGCCCTGGCGTGGCGCTCCTCACGCCCCCCGGGCGTGGCGGACTCCCCGAGGATCCCTCAGGTGCCGTATCCGTCCCCCGCTCCCGGGGTGTCGCCGCGGATCTCGTCCAGGGCGTCGACCGCGTCCCACTGGGCGATGCCCTGGAACTCCTCGGCGAAACGCGTGAGCAGACCGAGCGCGGTGGCCCGGCCCCCCTCCACCCCGGCCAGCCGGCCGTTCCGCCGCCACTTTCGGGGGGGGCACCCCGCCCACGGGCGTGAGGCCGGCACCACCACGGCGGGCGCGGTGTTCCCGTTGATCCTTTCGTGGGCCGGCTGGTCGATCAACTGTGGCAGGTGGTCGGCCACGCGCCGCGCGGCCGCCTCGGTGGTTCCGCGGTCCTTCGGGACCTGGTGGCGGTCCTTCAGACGGTGGATCGCGGCGGCGTGGGTGTCCGCGACGTGCTGGTGGGCGTTCTGCTCGTAGAGCAGTTCGGCGAAAGCCCGGTAGACGCCGGTCCGGCCGGCGGGCAGGGACCGGTACAGCTTCGGCTCATCCGCCGCGGCACCGGCCACCATCCGCGGGGCGGCGCCGCGCGCGTCCGCGTCGGGAATCTCGTCGAGACCGTCGACGAGCACGAGCCAGGCCGCCCCGGGACGCGGCCGGTGGCGGAAGAACTCCGCCGTCAGCTCGTCCAGCGGCCCGAAGCCCGTCAGCCGGCGGGTGGCCGCCCGGGCCAGTGCGCCGGGCAGCGGCCCCGCACGGTCCCGTGCCGGGCCGCGCGGCCCCCGCCCGTCCTGCCCGATCCGCCCGCACCGTCCGGCGCCCGCTGTCCCATGTCCCCGCATCACGCCGGACATCGCACGGCGCGCAAGGCCGGGCAGCTGAAACTCCGGGGCCTCCCCGGCCATGGCATGGGAGGCCTCCGTACGTCAGGTCACATCGCGCGCTCGTGGCCCTCCCAGTACGGCTCGCGCAGCCGGCGCTTGTACAGCTTGCCGTTGGGGTCGCGCGGCATCGTCTCGATGAAGTCCACGGTCTTGGGCCGCTTGTAACCGGCCAGTTGGCGCTCGCAGTGGTTCAGGATCTCCGCGGCCAGCGCGTCGCCCGCCTCGAAGCCCTCGGCCGGTTCGATGACCGCCTTGACCTCCTCGCCCCAGGAGGGGTGCGGGATGCCGAAGGCGGCGGCGTCCGCGACCGCCGGATGGGTGAGCAGCGCCGATTCGATCTCGGCCGGGTAGATGTTCACACCGCCCGAGATGATCATGTCGATCTTCCGGTCGCGGAGGAAGAGGTAGCCCTCCTCGTCCATCAGGCCGAGGTCCCCGACGGTGAAGAAGTCGCCGATGCGGTTCTTCCTCGTCTTGCCCTCGTCCTTGTGGTAGCTGAAGCCGCCGGTGTTCATCTTGATGTAGACGGTGCCGAGTTCGCCGGCGGGCAGCCGCTCGCCGTCGTCGTCGAAGATGGCGAGTTCGCTGATCGGCCAGGCCTTGCCGACGGTTCCCGGCTTCTTCAGCCAGTCCTCGGCCGTCGCGAAGGCGCCGCCGCCCTCGCTCGCCGCGTAGTACTCCTCCACGCACCCGCCCCACCAGTCGATCATCGCCCGCTTGACGTGGTCGGGGCAGGGCGCGGCACCGTGGATGGCGTGCCGCATGGAGGAGACGTCGTACGCGTCCTTCGTCTCCTGCGGGAGCGCGAGGAGCCGGTGGAACTGCGTCGGGACCATGTGGGTGTGCGTGCAGGCGTGGCCGTCGATCAGGCGGAGCATCTCCTCGGGGGTCCACTTGTCCATCAGGACGAGCGGGTGCCCGATGTGCAGGGCCGCGGCCGCGAATTGCAGGACGGCCGTGTGGTAGAGCGGCGAGCAGACGAGGTGGACGTTGTCGTCGAAGGCGCGGATGCCGAAGATGCCGAGGAATCCGCCGAGGTACGTCTCCTCCGGGAGCTTGCCGGGCAGCGGACGGCGGATGCCGCGCGGCCGGCCGGTGGTGCCGGAGGTGTAGTTCATGACCCAGCCGAGCGTGCGGTCGACGGGGGCGGTGTCCGGCTGCCCGTCGAGCAGTTCGCCGTACGAGCGGAAGCCCGCGACCGCTCCGACCGCGTAGCGGTGGCTCGCGGGCAGGCCCGCCTCGTCGGCCGCGGCGGTGGCGGCGTCGGCGAAGCGTTCGTGGGCGATCAGGACCTTGGCCCCGGAGTCGGAGACGATCCAGGCGATCTCGGGGCCGACGAGGTGGTGGTTGACCGGGACGAGGTAGAACCCGGCCTGGGAGGCGGCCAGGTAGGCCGTGAGGAACTCGACGCCGTTGGGGAGGACGACGGCGAAGACGTCCCCCCGCTCCAGACCGGCGGCGCGCAGGCCGTGCACGAGGCGGTTGACGTCGGCGTGCAGCCGGGCGGCGGACCAGTCCTCGCCCTCGGGGGTGACCAGGACGGTGCGCTCGGGGTCGGCGGTCGCCTGGGCCCAGAAGCCGTTGGGGGGTGTGTCGGTCATCGTGTCCACTCCTCGGAGCCTCAGGCCCGGCCGGCGATGCGGGTGATGCGGTCGATGGCGCGCTCGAAGCCGCTGGTGAGGTCGTCGAAGACGGCCTGGACGCTGCGCTCGCTGTTCATCCGGCCGACGATCTGCCCGACGGGCGTGCCGAGCAGCGGCTGGATCTCGTACTTCTGGATGCGGGACACCGCCTCCGCGACGAGGAGTCCCTGCAGGGGCATCGGCAGGGCGCCGGGACCCTCCGGGTCGTCCCACGCGTCGGTCCACTCGGTGCGCAGCTGCCGGGCGGGCTTGCCGGTCAGCGCGCGGGAGCGGACGGTGTCGCCGGAGCCGGCCGCGAGCAGCTTCTCGGTGAGGGCGCGGGAGTGCATGTCCGCTTCGGTGGTGGTCAGCCAGAGGGAGCCGAGCCAGGCGCCCTGGGCGCCGAGGGCCAGTCCGGCGGCGATCTGCTCGCCGCTGCCGATGCCGCCGGCGGCGAGCACCGGGATCGGGGCGACGGCCTCCACCACTTCGGGTACCAGGACCATGGTGGCGATGTCGCCGGTGTGTCCGCCGGCCTCGTAGCCCTGGGCGACGACGATGTCGATGCCGGCCTCGGCGTGCCGGCGGGCGTGCTTGGCGCTGCCGGCGAGGGCGGCGACGAGGACGCCGTGGTCGTGGGCGCGCGCGATGACGTCGGCGGGCGGGGAACCCAGCGCGTTCGCCAGGAGTTTGATGGGGTAGTCGAAGGCGACGTCCAGCTGGTTGCGGGCGACCTGCTCCATCCAGCCGGTGATGCGCCAGCCGGAGGCCTCGCCCTCCGGGAGTTCGGGTACGTGGTGTTTGGCGAGGGTGTCGCGGACGTACTCCCGGTGCGCGGCCGGGATCATCGCCTCGATGTCGGCCTCGCTCACGCCGTCGACGGCCTTCTTCGCGGGCATGACCACGTCGAGCCCGTAGGGCTTGCCGTCGGTGTGCTCCTGCATCCAGTCGAGGTCGCGCTTGAGGTCGTCGGGGGCGGTGTAGCGGACCGCCCCGAGCACCCCGAACCCGCCCGCGCGGGTGATGGCAGCGGCCACGGCCGGGAAGGGCGTGAAGCCGAAGATGGCGTGCTCGATTCCCAGTTTTCTGCTCAGCTCCGTCTCCATGGGCGGCAGGATGCCGCAGCCCGGCCGCCGAGGGAAGAGGTTTTCTGATGCAGCGTCAGATTCTTTGGCGGCCGGTCGCCGCGGGGCCCGCGTCCTGAGCGGGCAGATACTCGGGAGGGCACGACGGTGGACGGGAGGACCGGTCATGAAGACACGACGGGCAGCCGGGAACGACGGTGGCGCGGACGGTGACACGAAGGACCCCGGCACGACCGGCGCGCAACACTCCGGCACGACCGGTTCGGAACCCTCCGGCAACAGCAACGGCATCAGCAACGGCACCAGATCCGGCCACGGCCCCGGGCGCGGCCTGTCCCGGCGGCGGCTCGGGGCGCGGCTGCTCGCGCTGGGCGGTGTGCTCGTGCTCCAGGCCGCGCTGCCCGGGTCCGCGGGGGCCTCCGGGGGGCCGGCCGAGCGGCGCGCGCTCCAGGGACTGCGGCTGCGGTACGGGTCCGCCCGCCAGGCCGGGTTGCTGGAGAAGCACCTCGAAGGGTTGGCGGACGAGGCGCGGCGGTTCCTCGGCCCCTCCCCCGAACACCCTTACTACGCCGGGGCCGTGGTCCTCGCCGGCCGGGGCCGCACCGTGGCGCTGCACCGGGCGATGGGCGACGCCGTACGGTACGCCGACTACGACGGCCGCACCGACCGGGTCCGGGAGTTCCCGGCCGCCCAGCGGATCGCGATGGCCGAGGACACGGTCTTCGACCTGGCCTCCCTCTCCAAGCTGTTCACCTCCCTGCTGGCCGTGCAGCAGATGGAGCGCGGGCACTTGGAGCTGGAGGCGCCGGTGAGCCGGTACCTGCCCGAGTTCACGGGCGGGGGCAAGGAGTCGGTCACCGTGCGCCAGCTCCTCACGCACACCTCCGGGCTCCGCTCCTGGGCCCCCTTCTACCAGCAGCCCACCAAGGCGGCGCAGTTGAGGCTGCTGTGGTCGGTGCGGCCCCAGGAGACCCCGGGTACGGTCTACCGCTACTCCGACCTCAACCTCATCGCCCTCCAGTTGCTCCTGGAACGGATCACCGGTCACACACTGGATCTCCTGCTCCAGGACGAGATCACCGCTCCGCTCGGGATGCACCGCACTCGGTACAACCCACCGCTCTCCTGGCGCCGGGTCACGGCCGCCACCGAGGTGCAGCGCCCGCCCTGGTCCGGGCTGGACCGCGGGCTCGTCTGGGGCGAGGTCCACGACGAGAACGCGTACGCGCTGGGCGGCGTCGCCGGTCACGCCGGGGTCTTCGGCACCGCCTGGGACCTGGCGATCCTCGCCCGCACCCTCCTCGACGGCGGGGTCTACGCCGGCAAGCGCATCCTGCGCCCCGCCTCCGTCGAGCTCCTCTTCACCGACTACAACACCGCCTTCCCCGGCGACGACCACGGCCTGGGCTTCGAGCTCTACCAGCACTGGTACATGGGAGCCATGGCCACCCCGCACTCCGCCGGCCACACCGGTTTCACCGGCACCTCCCTGGTCCTGGACCCCTCCACGGACTCCTTCCTGATCCTCCTGGGCAACTCCGTCCACCCCGTGCGCACCTGGCGCGCCGGCAGCGCCCCCCGCGTCGCCGCCGGCAACCGCTTCGCGCGCGCCGTCCCCGTGCGTACGAAGCACGGCGGCCCGGCCTGGTACTCCGGCATGGAGACCGGCGGCTCGGGCACCCTGACCCTCCCGCCCCTCACCCCCACCACCGACCGGGCCCGGCTGCGCTGCGCGTTGTGGTGGGACACCGTCCCCGGTGAGGGAGCGCTGCACCTGGAGGCCTCCGCCGACGGGCAGACCTGGGAGCCGCTCCCCTTCACCACCGTCCGCACCACCGGCGGGGCCGCCGAACAGTGGCCCCGGGGCTCCGTCTCCGGCTGGTCGGGCCGCATCTGGCACCGCCTCGAAGCCCCGCTCACCGCATGGGCCGGCCGCGAGGTCCACCTGCGCTTCCGCCACGCGGCCCAGGGGCGCTACGTGGGCCGCGGCTCCTACGTGGACGTCCTGCGCGTCTCGGAACCCTCCCACCTGCTCTTCGCCGAGGACCGCCCCGCGGACGCCTCCCGCATCGAGGCCACGGGGTGGTCCCGCTCGGCGGACTGAAGGCCGCGCCGCGACCGGTCGCGGCGCGGGCCGTCACCGCTCGCGTTGACGGGCGCGGTGCCGGCGGACGGCGTCCCGGCTGCCGCAGCGTGGTGAGCAGTACCGCTGGGTGCCGTTCCGCGAGGTGTCGACGACGACGTTCGCGCAGGGCCGGGCCGCGCACCGGCCGAGACGGCCCATGCCGCGAGTCGTCAGGTGCAGTGCGGTGCCGACGCTGAACACGGCGTGCAGGACGCGTGCCAGGTCGTCGTCGACATCCCGGTAGTGCAGGTGCCAGCCCTCGCCGTTGTGGTCGGTCAGGCGTGGATAGGCGGTCGCGGAGGCCATCTGCCCGTTGAGGATCTCCGCCCGCTCGTTCGGGTCGCGGGCGTCGACGACCCGGATCCAGTCATCGAGCACCGCCCGGCAGCGGGCGTGGTCGTCGGGCCGCTCGGGGAAGGACATCGTCATGCCGAACTCGCGGGTCCGCTCGACGATCCCGGCGCGGGTGTCGGGCCAGTCGTCGGCCAGGGAACGGGCGAGGAGCACGGCGTACTCGCCGTAAGGGTTGAGATGCACAAGGACATTACATCAGGGTGGAGGCATGCCCCTCACCTCGCTTTCCGCACCCGTATCCGGTGCGTCCGTCCTCGGGATGACCCTCACCGCGCTGGTCATGGTGCTGACCCCCGGGCCCAACATGATCTACCTCGTTTCGCGCAGCATCAGCCAGGGACGTGCCGCGGGGCTCGTCTCCCTGGCCGGCACCGGCGTCGGCTTCGTCGTCTACATGCTGATGGGCAACCTCGGGCTCGCGGTCGTGTTCGTCGCGGTGCCCTGGTTGTTCATCGGCTTCAAGGCCGCCGGCGTCCTCTACCTCGCCCACCTCGCCTGGCAGGCCCTGCGCCCCGGAGGGCGAGGCGTGTTCGAGGTCCGTGACGTTTCCCGTGACAGTCCGGCCCGGCTCTTCCGCATGGGGCTGGTGACGAACCTGCTCAACCCCAAGGCCGCGATCATGTACCTGACCTTGATCCCGCAGTTCATCGACCCCCATCGCGGGCATCCGACCGCGCAGGGCCTGACCCTCGGTTCGGTCCAGATCGTGGTGAGCCTGACCGTCAACGCCCTCATCGTCATGGCCGCCGGCGCCATCGCCGCCTTCCTGGGGCAGCGCCCGAGCTGGGCCACCGTGCAACGCCGCGTCACCGGCACCCTCCTGGGCGCCGTGGCGCTCCTCCTCGTCCGCGAGGTACCGGCCCGAGCCCGCGCCTGACGTCCGGTCGGCCGGCGCCGGCCGGACAGGTCCCGATCGAGGGCCGGACCGGTCCTAGTCGAGGGCCGCGTCGAGCATCCTGCGCGCCACGGAGGCGAGTTCGGCCGGGTCGGGGGCCGGTCGGGAGCGGGCGAGCGCGCCCGCGAGGCGGTCGTAGAGGAGTCCGTCGGCCCAGGCGACCAGGAGTTCGGCGGATTCGGTCGGTCGGGCGGCGCCGAGTGCCGCGAGGATCCCGGCCGCCCGGGCCCGCGAGCCCTGGCCGGCCCGGTGGAGTTCCGTGGCCAGCTCCGGGTTCCGTGCGGCCTCCAGGCTCAGCTCGAAGCGCGCCAGTTGGCGTGAGCGCCCCGTGGTCAGCCATTGGTACAGCAGCGCGGCGAGCGCCGCGGCGACGGCGTCCCGGTCCGCCGGCGCCGGCCGAGCCGTCGAGGGGGGCGCGGGTGGCGGTGGAGCCGCGGCGCCCCCGTCGAAGTCTCCGAGGTCCAGCTCGGCCAGCCGCGCGTAACAGGCGCCGATCAGGGCCGTCCTCGTACGGAAGTAGTACGAGGTGCTGCCCGCCGGAAGCCCGGCCGCACCGTCGACCGCCCGGTGGGTCAGGCCCCTCAGCCCGGCGGAGGCCACGAGGTCGATCGCGCTGTCCGCGATCAGGGTTCTGCGGTCGCTTCCGCGCTCGGGGGAACTCATGCCGCCACTCTACAAGTGTAGAGTGCGATCAAGAATCCTCTACACCCGTAGAGGCCGTGCGGAGCAAGGGAGGACCTGTCATGACCCGACGTCATGTGGTGGTCGCGGGTGCGGGGATCGGCGGACTCTCGGCGGCGGTGGCCCTGCACCGCCGCGGTTGGGAGGTCACCGTCTGCGAACGCGCGGCGGAGCCGTCCGCCGTCGGCGCGGGGATCGTCCTCGCCCCCAACGCCCTGCGCGCCTACGCCTCGATCGGCTTCGACGCCGCCCGCGCGACGGGGGACGCCGCCCCGGCCGCGATGGACCTGCGCCGCCCCGGCGGCCGCCTGCTGAGCCGCGCCGACACCGCCGCGCTGACCGCCCGGTACGGCCGGCCCCCGCTCGCCGTGTACCGCCCGGCCCTCGCCGCCGCCCTGACCGCCGAGCTCCCCGAGGGAGCCGTCCGGTACGGCACGGCGGTGACCTCCGTCGACCACGCGGACGGCGACCCGGTGGTCCACACCCCGGCCGGCCCCCTCGCCGCCGACCTCGTCATCGCCGCCGACGGCATCCACAGCCCGATCCGCCGCCAGTACTTCCCGGCCCATCCCGGCCTGCACTACAGCGGGGAGACCGCCTGGCGGACCGTCCTCGCGGCCGGCGGCCCGCCCGTGCGCGCCGCCACGGAGACCTGGGGCCGCGGGGAGCGCTTCGGCGTCGCCCCGCTCGCCGACGGCCGCGTGTACCTCTACGCCACCGCCGTCGTCCCCGAGGGGTACCGGCCCGCCGACGTGCGCGCCGAACTCCTGCGCCGCTACGGCGGCTGGCACGACCCGCTCCCCGCCCTGCTGGCACGGATCGACCCGGCGGCCGTCCTCCAGCACGACCTGTACGACCTCGCCGCCCCGCTCCCCCGGTTCCATCAGGGGCGCCTCGCATGGCTCGGCGACGCGGCGCACGCCATGACCCCCAACCTCGGCCAGGGCGGGTGCCAGGCCGTCGAAGACGCCGCCACCCTCGCGCACCTGCTGGAGGGGGCCGACGTACGGGCCGCCCTGGCCGCCTACAGCGCGGCCCGCTGCGCCCGCACCGACGCGCTGCGCATCCGCTCCCGCCGCGCGGGCCGGGTGGCCGGCCTCCGGCACCCCCTCGCGGCGGCCGCCCGCGACCTCGCCGTCCGCGCCACCCCGGCCCGCGCCGCGCGGCGCGCCCTGGACGACCTGTTCGCCTTCGACGGATTCGGGCAGACGACCTAGGGCGGAAGGGGCCGTGCCCCGGAGCACCCACGCTCGTTGTTGTGGTTCGTTGACCGTTCAACACGAAGGCAGGCGAGTCCATATGACCGACATCGACTGGGATGACCCGATCGACCCCAAGCCGGGCTGGACCCTTGATCACGTCAAGCTGTACGTCGGTTCGGGCGGGACCGAGGGGCAGTACTGGAACAACACGCAGACCCTGCTGCTCACCACGATCGGCCGCAAGTCCGGGAAGCCGGTGCGGACCCCGCTCATCTACGGCGAGGACGACGGGCGCTACCTCATCGTCGCCTCCAAGGGCGGCGACCCGGCGGACCCGCTCTGGTACCGGAACCTCTCCGAGCACCCCGAGGTCCGGGTGCAGGTCGGCCCCAAGGTGACGCAGGGCATCGCGCGGACCGCGACCTCCGAGGAGCGTGCCGCGTTCTGGCCGCTGATGGTGAAGCACTGGCCCTCGTACGACGAGTACCAGACCAAGACCAGCCGGGAGATCCCGATCGTCGTGATCGACCCCGTCGGCTGACAAGGCGTCCGGGGTGCGTCAGTGACCTAGGACCGCCATCGCCGCGTTGTGGCCGGGGACCCCGCTGACGCCGCCGCCGCGGACCGCCCCCGCCCCGCACAGCAGCACGTTGCGGTGGGCGGTCTCCACGCCCCAACGGCCGCCGCCCTCAACGGAGTCGGGGTCGGAGTACGGCCAGGACAGGTCCCGGTGGAAGATGTGCCCGCCGGGCAGCCGCAGTTCGCGCTCCAGGTCGAGCGGGGTCTTGGCCTCGATGCACGGGCGGCCGTCGGCGTCGAAGGCCAGGCAGTCGGTGAGCGGTTCGGCCAGGTGGGCGTCGAGCTGGGCGAGGGTGGCGGCGAGGAGCACCTCGCGCGCCCCCTGGTTGTCCTTTTCGAACAGCCGCGCCGGGGTGTGCAGTCCGAAGAGGGTCAGGGTCTGGTAGCCCTGCTCCGCCAGCTCGGGCCCCAGGATCGTCGGATCCGTCAGCGAGTGGCAGTAGATCTCCGAGGGCGGTACGGAGGGCAGTTCGCCGGCGGCGGCCTCCGCGTGGGCCCGGGCGAGCTGCTCGTACCCCTCCGCGATGTGGAAGGTGCCCCCGAAGGCCTCGCGCGGGTCCACGGAGGTGTCCCGCAGCCGGGGCAGGCGGCGCAGCAGCATGTTGACCTTGAGCTGGGCCCCCTCGGGGGCCGGCTGCGCCGGTTCCTCGCCCAGGAGTTCGGCGAGCGCCCGCGGCGAGGCGTTGACGAGCACCACCCGGCCGGCGACCCGTCCCTCGCCCGTCGCCGTACGGAAGGTCACCTCGGCCGGGGCGGTCGTGCCGTCCGTGTCGATGCGCAGCACCTCGTGCCCGGTGGCGATCTCCGCCCCGGCCGCCAGCGCGGACGCGGCCAGCGCGTCCGTGAGCGCGCCCATGCCGCCGACCGGGACGTCCCAGTCGCCGGTGCCGCCGCCGATGACGTGGTAGAGGAAGCAGCGGTTCTGGGCCAGGCCGGGGTCGTGGGCGCCGGCGAAGGTGCCGATCAGCGCGTCGGTGAGGACCACCCCGCGCACCAGGTCGTCGGCGAACTCCCGCTCGACGGCCCGGCCGATCGGCTCCTCGAACAGCATCCGCCAGGCCGCCTCGTCGTCGAGCCGCGCCCGCAGCTCCGTACGCGTGGGGAGCGGCTCGGTCAGGGTCGGGAAGAGCCGTTCGGCGGCCCGCCCGGTGGTCCCGTAGAAGGCGCGCCAGTTCTCGTACTCCCGCTCCGAGCCGGTCAGCCGCGCGAAGGACTCCCGGGTGCGTGTCTCGCCGCCGCCGACGAGCAGTCCGCCGGGGCGTCCGGCGCGCTCGACCGGAGTGTACGAGGAAACGGTGCGCCTGCGCACTTCGAAGTCCAGCCCCAGCTCGCGCACGATCTTCGCCGGGAGCAGCGAGACGAGGTAGGAGTAGCGGGACAGGCGGGCGTCGACGCCCGGGAACGGCCGGGTGGACACGGCGGCCCCGCCGGTGCGGCCGAGCCGCTCCAGGACCAGGACCGAGCGGCCGGCCCGGGCCAGGTAGGCGGCGGCGACGAGGCCGTTGTGGCCCCCGCCCACGATCACCGTGTCGTACACGTCGTGCCCGAAGCCCCGCGAGGTCGTCATGGCTCTTGGTAACACACCTGACCGAGCCGCTCCAGACAGTGTGCCTCGTCGGCGTGGGCGGCGACCGTGTCCGGGTGGCCGTCGCCGAGCGAGCGTTCACGGATGCCGGAGAGTTCCCGGTAGACGGGCAGCGCCTGGTCCCAGCGGCCCAGCCGGCCGAGCCCCACGGCCAGTTCGCGGCGGCTGACCAGGGTGTCGGGGTGTTCGGCGCCGAGCGTGCGGGCGCGTGCCTCGCCCACCTCGCGGGCTTCTGCCACCGCTTCCTCCCAGCGCTCCATGCGTCCGAGGTTCACCCCGAGGACGTGCCGGGCGCGCAGCGTCTCCGGGTCGGCGGCCCCGTAGGCGCGGGTGCGGTCGCGGACCAGGTCCCGGAACAGGTCCAGGGCCTCGGCCGAGCGCCCGGTCCGGCCCAGCGCGATCCCGGCCTCGTAGCGCGCGGCCAGCGTGTCGGGGTGGTCCCGGCCGAGCACCCGCTCCCGTACGGCCGCGATGTGCCGGAAGCCCTCCAGGGCCTCCTCCCAGCGGTCCAGGCGGCCCAGGGCGTACGCCACCTCGTACCGGGTCAGCAGCGTGTCCGCGTGCTCCGCCCCCAGGACGGCCGCCCGGTCGGCGGCCACCTCGGCGGCGGCGTTGTGGGCCTCGGAGAAACGGCCGAGCGCGCCCAGCGCGCAGGCCAGGTTGTGCCGGCAGCGCAGGGTGTCGGGGTGGATCCGGCCCACGGTCCGCTCCCGGGCGGCGAGCACCGCGCGGTAGCCCTCGTACGCCTCCCGGTGGCGGCCGAGCAGCCCCGTCTCGTACGCCGCCTCCTGCCGTGCGGCGAGGGTGTCCGGATGGTCGGCTCCGAGCACCCGGGCGCGGCCTTCGGCGACGGCCGCGTACCCGGCGAGGGCCTCCTCGGTGCGGCCGGCCCGGCTGAGGGCGAAGGCCCGCGTGTGGCCGGCGTCGAGCGCGGCCGGGCCCGTGAGGGCCGGGCCGGGGCCGTGCGGGGATCCGTAGGCGGCGGTGAGCCGGGGGTCCTCGGCCGGGCGCGGGCGCACGACGGTCGGCGCGGGCCCGGGCCCGGTGGCGGCGGCCCGCACGCCCGGGGGGACGGTGGCGGCGCCGGTGGCCGCCCCGGTCGCCGTCCGCTGCTCCCCGCTCGATCGCGCGGCGGTCCAGGAGCCGGTGAGGACGGCCCACTCCCCGCTCGCGGGGCGGGCCTCGATACCGGCCCTGCGTCCGGCGGTCATCCCGTCGGCCCACTCGGGCAGCGGCGGGTGCGCGCCGGTCACCGCTCCGGCCGCCGGGCCGGGGCCGAGCCGGGCCTCGACGAGCCGGCGGTGCAGGTGGCGGGCGTCGCCCGGCCGGTCCTCGGGGCATTTGGCGAGCAGGTCGAGCACCAGCCGCTCGAAGGAGGCCGGCAGCTCGGGCCGGTGCTCGCGCGGCGGCACGGGCGCGGTGTCGCGGTGGCCCACCAGCACGGACCAGGAGTCGCCGAGGTCGAAGGGCGGGGCTCCGGTGGCGATCTCGTACAGGACGCAGCCGAGGGAGTAGAGGTCGCTGCGGTGGTCCACCTCGCCGCCGGCGATCTGCTCGGGCGACATGTAGTGCGGGGTGCCCATGGCCATGCCGCCGCCGGTGAGCTTCGCGGTGAAGCCGATGTCGGCGGCCAGCCGGGCGATGCCGAAGTCGCAGATCTTCACCGTGCCGTCGGTGAGCCGCATGATGTTCGCGGGCTTCAGATCGCGGTGGACGACTCCCTGGTCATGGGTGTAGCCGAGGGCGGCCGCCATCTGCTCGGCGATGTCGACGACGACGTCCACGGGGAGCGGGCGCGCGTCGTTGTCCTCCAGGAGCTGGCTGAGGTTGCGGCCTTCGAGGAGCTCCATGACGAGGTAGAGGGGACCGCCGGCCGCACTGTCGTCGCCGAAGTCGTGGACGACGGTGACGCCGCGGTGCTGGAGGGAGGCGGCGACGCGGGCCTCGCGGCGGAAGCGCTCGCGCAGCACCTGGGTGAAGTGGGTGTCCTGCTCGGGCCCGAGGGGCTTCAGGCATTTGACGGCGACCTGCCGGCCCAGCGACTCGTCGCGGGCCCGCCACACCTCGCCCATGCCGCCGCGGCCGATCAGATCGAGCGACCGGTACCGGCCGTGGATCAGTCTGGACTCCGCCATGTCTTGAAGTCGCCCCCGTGTGTCGTGCTACGCCCTCCCCGGCCGGTCCAGTATGGCCGCTGATGTACGCAGTGTGTACGGCGCGGGGCGGCTCCCGGGGCCCATGCGGCGCATCGCTTTCAAGATGTGACCTGGAGGTAGCTGCCAGCGCAGACCTGCGGGAATGCTGCGCAGCAGGGTACCGGTGAGGCGCAGGCGGCGGGTAACACTGCGCGGGGCCGGTGCGGGGCGGCCGTACAGCTGGTGCGCCCAGCCGGGGAGGGACCCGTACGCGAGGGCGGCGAGCGGGCGCCACACAAGGTTTCGGCCAGGGACGAGGAGGGGGTGGATGGGAGGGGCGCACAGGAAGGCGTCGACGGCGTGCGCGTCGGGTCCGGCGGCGAGTTCGGGGCGGATCCGCTCGAAGTAGGCGGCGAGGGACGCGGTGTCCCCGGGCACCCCGGACGGGTCGAGGCCGACGAGCCGTGCGTTGACGCGGTTCTCGGCCACGTAGCGGTCCGCCTGCGCGGGGGTGAGCGGGACCCCGGAGCGGCGCAGGACGTGCAGGAAGCTGTCGATCTGCGCGCAGTGGATCCAGAGCAGCAGCTCCGGCTCGTCCACCCGGAACCGTGTCCCGGTGGCCGGATCGGTCGCCGACAGCAGGGTGTGGATCTTGCGGACGCGGGCACCGGCCCGCTCGGCGGCCTCGGTGGTGCCGTAGGTGACGGTGCCGACGAAGTCGGCGGTGCGCAGCAGGCGTCCCCAGGCGTCGCCCCCGCCGTTCTCCCCGCTGAAGGCGGAGCTGTTCTCCATGACTCCGCGGAGCGCGCGCGGGTGCAGGGCCTGGAGGTACAGCGCGCGGACCCCGGCGATCCACATGACCGGGTCCCCGTGGCACTGCCAGGTCACGGATCCGGGGCCGTAGAGCCCCGGATCGGGGCCCGCGCTCTCGTCGCCCATGTCCTGCTCCTCCCCCGTGGCTGTGAGGCCTCGCTGTGGGCACGTGCTGCATGGCCACGTGCTGTGCGCCCTTCCAGCATTCCACCGAACGGCCGCACGCACGCCCGTGCGCGCCACTAGGCTTTCCCGCCGGCGGACCGCACCCGCCTCCCCTCGGGACGCGGAGGCACGGTCATGGGTACGGGACATGCGGCACGTGCGGGGCATACGGGACAGCTCGAAGGTCAGGTCGCGGTCGTCACGGGCGGTTCGTCCGGCATCGGCCTGGCGACGGCCCGCCGCTTCGTGGCGGAGGGCGCCCGGGTCTTCGTCACCGGACGGCGGCCGGAGGAACTCGCCGCGGCGGTCCGCGAGCTGGGCCCCGGCGCCGTGGCCGTCCCGGGTGACGCCTCCCGCGTCGCCGATCTGGACCGGCTCTACGCGGCGGTCGCCGCCGCGGGCTTCGGGCCCGTCGACGTGCTGGTCGTGAACGCGGGCGGCGGCCCGCCCGGCGGCTTCGCCGAGTTCACCGAGGAGCAGTTCGACGCCACCTCCGACCTCAACTTCCGGGGCGCCTTCTTCACCGTCCAACGGGCCCTGCCACTGCTGCGCGACGGCGCCTCGGTGATCCTGCTGGGCTCGGCCGCCGGCTCCTCGGCGTCCACGCGCTACGGGGTCTACGCCGCCACGAAGGCGGCCGTACGGTCCCTCGCGCGCAGCCTGGCGCTGGAGCTCGCGGGGCGCGCCATCCGGGTCAACACCCTCAGCCCGGGCCCGATCGACACCCCGGCGCTGGCCGGCGCCCCGGCGCACGT
This sequence comes from Streptomyces sp. NBC_01298, assembly GCF_035978755.1. Taxonomy (NCBI): domain Bacteria; kingdom Bacillati; phylum Actinomycetota; class Actinomycetes; order Kitasatosporales; family Streptomycetaceae; genus Streptomyces; species Streptomyces sp. NBC_01298. Next base: position 8,035,646 of record NZ_CP108414.1, on the reverse strand, counting down.
ACGCGAGCGGGCGACCGCCGGAGTCCCGCTCGGCCGGGCCGGACGCCCCGAGGAGGTGGCGGCGGCGGCCCTGTTCCTCGCCTCCCGGGAGAGCAGCTTCATCACCGGGATCGAACTCTTCGTGGACGGCGGAGCGGGCCAGGTCTAGGCCTTGACCAGCGGATTCGTATGGCTGAAAGTGACCGTACTGATCGACTGGGGCGGGAACCATGACACACGACGACTACGCCGTACGCTGCGAGGAGCTCTTCGCCCTGCGTGCTTTCTCCAAGGTCCGAAGCCTGGCCGAATCCGGCCTGTCCGAGCTCGGACCCGATCCGGTGCTCTACCGGTGGCTCGGACTCGCGCACGCCGCGGAGGACGAGGACGACCACGACGCGGAGGCGGAGGCCGCCTACACCGCGGGGCTCGCACGGTGGCCGGACGACCTCGGTCTGCTCGTCTCCTACCTGGAGCTCTGTCTGCGGGCCGACAACTGGACGCATCCGCGGCGTGGCGCCAAGGCTGATCCGCTCAAGGAGCGGATCGCCGAGCTGGCGCCGCCGGGGTCGCCCGAGGCGGCCAGGGTGGAGGACGCCCTCGGCTGGGCGGGGCGGGGTTACTGGCAGGACGTACGGGCGAAGGCGGACACCGTACGGGCCGACCAGGCGGCTCAGACGTCCCACAGCGCCGATGTCGCCGTCGCGCTGGAGCAGGGCGGCACCGCGCCCGCCCATCCCGAGGACCTGCGGGCCGCCGAGGTGACCGCCGCGCTGGAACTGCTGGCCGGCCCCTGGCGGGCACCGCTGCGCCTCATGGTCCGTCACCGGGTGGCCGCGTACGTCGCCACCTTCGTGCTGGTCCTGGCCACCAACAAAGCGCTGGTGCTGAGCGGGACGCTGTCCTACAGCGTGTGGGGCTGGCTCTGGTACGTCCCCGTCCTCGTGGCCGACACGAAGCTGAAGCAGGCCCGGCGGCTGGCCCGGCAGCGGGTGATCGCGGCGACGGAGGCCCGGCACGCCGAGACCGCCGCCGCAGATTAGGCCGTTCGGAGGGAGGGTGGGGCCCGGCACAGGAGGGCTCCGCTTTCGATGTGCGGGAGCCGGGGCGGGCACCGAGCATGGGTCCATGGCCACCACGGAAGACACACCCGACGAGGTCGAAGCCGAAGCGGGGGCCGGGGCCGGCCGCGGGACGAAGAGGCAGTTCATCTCCTGGGTGACGCTCGCCCTGATGACGACCGCCTCCGTCGCCAGCCTCCGTCCCTCGCCCTCCATGGCGATCTACGGTCTCGCCGCGGTCTTCCTCTACCTCCTGCCCGCCGTCGTCTTCCTCCTGCCGACCGCCCTGGTCGGCGCCGAGCTGGCCTCGGGCTGGTCCGGCGGCATCTACCGGTGGGTCAGCGAGGCGCTCGGCAAACCGCTCGGGTTCGTCGCGGTGTGGTGCCAGTTCGCCATGACCATCGCGTACTACCCGAGCCTGCTGGCGTACGTGGCGAGCACCTTCGCCTACGTCGTCAACCCCCGGCTCGCCGAGAACGGGCTCTACGTCGCGATCGTCATCGTCGTCGTCTACTGGACCGGGGTCTGGATCTCCTCCCGCGGCACGAAGACGGTCGCGGGCCTCTCCTCCGCCGGGCTCGTCATCGGCACCCTGGTCCCCGGCGTGCTCCTGGTGGTCCTCGGCATCGTCTTCCTCGGCCAGGGCAACCCCTCGGCCCAGCCCATGGGCGCCTCCCACTGGCTGCCGCCGTGGACGGGGCTCGCCAGCCTGGTCCTGATCGTCAACAACTTCCTGTCCTACGCGGGCATGGAGATGAACGGCGTACACGTCTCCTCGCTGCGGCACCCGAAGCGCGAGTACCCGAGGTCGATGTTCCTGGCGACGGGCCTGGTCCTGCTGATCTTCATCCTTCCGGCCCTGGCGATCTCCTGGGTGATGCCGTCCAAGGAGCTGAGCCTCACCGCCGGGCTGATGCAGGCCTTCCAGGCCTTCTTCGACCACTTCCACATCGGATGGATGACGAGGGTCGTCGGGGTCATGCTGGTGGCGGCCGCTCTCGGCGGCATGCTCACCTGGCTGTCCGGCCCCGCCAAGGGCCTGGTCCTGCTCTCCCGTCAGGAGGGGTACCTGCCCCCGGTCTTCCAGCGGTTCAACAAGTACGGCACCCCGCAGAACATCATGGTCGCGCAGGGCGTGATCACCACCCTGATCGGTGTGCTGTACGCCTTCAGCGGCGACGTCTCCAGCGCGTACTGGATGTTCTCGGTGATCACGGTGCAGATCTATCTGATCGCCTACCTGCTGATGTTCGCGGCGGTGGTCCGGCTCCGCAGGACCCGGCCCGAGGTGGAACGCGGCTTCCGGGTGCCCGCCGTGACCTGGGTGGCGGGCACCGGGGCCGTGGCCTCGGTCGCCGCGCTGCTCATCGGCTTCGTACCGCCGGACCAGTTCGGCGGCCAGCCCCTGTGGCGCTACCTGCTGATCGTCGGCGGCGGCCTGCTGCTCCTGGGCATCGTGGCGCCCGTCTGCTTCCTGAAGTTCCGCAAACCCAGCTGGATCCACCCGGACCACCGCCCGCAGGGCTGAGCGACCGCCACGGTTCACGCGGCCCGACCGCCGTGCGCATCACCAGGGCACTACGCCCGCGTCGTCGAAGAACTGTCCGGTCGGGCCGCCGTCCGGCAGGGTCGCGAGTTCGATGGCGATGGCCGCGCCCTGTTCGGGGGTGCGCACGCCGCGGAAGCCGTTGAGGTCGGTCGCGACATAGCCGGGGCAGCCTGCGTTGATCAGGATGTTCGTGCCGCTCAGCTCCCGGGCGTACTGGAGGGTGACGGCGTTCAGGAACGTCTTCGACGGCGCGTACGCCACGGCCACCGGACCTGCCGACCGCTCTGCGGCGGGGCCCGACTGGCGGGCCAGGGAGCCGACGCTGCTGGACATGTTCACGATCCGCGGCGAGGCGGAGCGGCGCAGCAGCGGCAGCATCGCGTTGGTGACGCGGATGACGCCGATCACGTTGGTCTCCACGACCGTCCGGATGGTGGCCGGATCGACCCCGGTCGGCTCCTGTGGCATGCCGCCGGTGATGGCGGCGTTGTTGACGAGCACGTCGAGGCGACCCGCCCGTTCCTCGATCAGCCGTGCGGCGGCGGTCGCGCTCGCGTCGTCGGTCACGTCCAGTGGTACGGCGAACGCGTCGACGCCGGCCGCGCGCAGTCGCTCCACCGCCGCCTCACGGCGCCGGCCGTCTCGGGCGCCGACGCCGACGCTCCAGCCGAGGGCGCCCAGGCCCACGGCGATCTCGTAGCCGATTCCCTTGTTCGCGCCGGTGACCAGCGCGATCGTCTCTTCGCTCATGGGCACCATGCTGCGCCCGGACCCCGGCGGGGGTCCAAGACCGATCGGGTGGGCAGCGATACCGTCAGGGTATCGATCCGGAGTACCGTGGCGGCATGGAGACCCGGGAACTGCGCTATTTCGTCGCCGTCGCCGAGGAGCTGCACTTCGGGCGGGCCGCGCAGCGGCTCGGGATCGCGCAGCCGCCGCTGTCACGGGCGATCCAGCAGCTCGAACGCCGGCTCGGGGCGGCGCTGCTGGATCGGACCAGTCGCGCCGTGACGCTGACCGAGGCCGGCTCGGTGCTGTTGGCCGAGGGCCGGGCGGCCCTCGACGCGGTCGACGCCGCCGAGCGCCGGACCCGCCGCGCGGCCCTGTCCGCGACCGGCCGTCCCGGCCTGGCCCTGGTCACGAAGGCCAGCGCGTCCAGAGAACTGCTGGCCGCACTGCTCGACGCGTACGCCGCCGAACCCGGCGCGGTCCCCGTCGACGTCATCCTGTGCGGCCCTGCCGAGCAGCAGCGGCTCCTGCGCGAGGGCCGGGCCGACGTGGCGCTGCTGCACCGGCCGTTCGACTCGACGGCCGGGTTCCACACCGAGGAACTCCGCACCGAGGGCCAGGTCGTGGTCCTGCCGGCCGGGCACCCGCTCACCGTCCGCGCCCATGTCCACATGGGCGACATCACCGCCCTGCCCGGTCTGCCCCTGCCGCGCTGGCCCGACCCCGACGGCACCTACCCGCCCGGCCCCGGACCGCAAGTCCGCGACCAAGCGCAGCTGCTGCAGCTCGTCGCCCTCGGCCGCGCGTGCGCGGTCGCACCGGAGTCGTGCCGGGACCGGCTGCACGACGACCTCGCCGCCGTGCCCGTGCTGGACGCGCCGGCGGTCACCACCGTCATCGCCTGGCCCCCGCACAGCCGGTCGCGAGCGGTCGCCGACCTCGTCCGGACCGCGACACGCCTCCGGTAGGTCCCACCTGCCCGGCCTCGCCGCGAAGACGGTCAGCGGCGCACCCTCGGCATGCCGAGGCCGATCCACGAGATGATCTCGCGCTGGATCTCGTTGTTGCCGCCGCCGAAGGTGAAGATGACCGCGCTGCGGTAGCCGCGCTCCAGTTCGCCGTGCAGGACCGCGCCCGCGGAGCCGTCCTTGAGGGAACCCGCCGCGCCGACCACCTCCATCAGCCAGGCGTACGCGTCCCGGCGCGCCTCGGAGCCGTAGACCTTGACGGCGGAGGCGTCCTGCGGGGTGAGGACGCCGTCCTGGACGGCGTTGACCATCTGCCAGTTCAGCAGCTTCATGGCGTCGAGGCGGGCGTGGGTGCGGGCCAGGCGGCCGCGGACCCAGGAGAGGTCGATGACCCGGCGGCCGTCGGCGAGCTTGGTCTCGGCGGCCCAGCGCTGGACGTCGTGCAGGGCCCGGATGGCCATGGTGCCGTGCGCGGCGAGGGTGACGCGCTCGTGGTTGAGCTGGTTGGTGATCAGGCGCCAGCCCTTGTTCTCCTGGCCGACCCGGCGGCTCGCGGGGACCCGGATGTTCTCGTAGTAGCTGGCGGTGGTGTCGTGCGAGGCCAGGGTGTTGATCAGGGTGCAGGAGTACCCGGGGTCGGAGGTCGGCACCAGGAGCATGGTGATGCCCTTGTGGGCGGGGGCGTCCGGGTCGGTGCGGACGGCGAGCCAGACCCAGTCGGCGGTGTCGCCGTTGGTGGTCCAGATCTTCTGCCCGTCGACGACGTAGGTGCCGGTCTCCTCGTCGCCCTCACGGACGGCCTTGCACTTGAGCGCGGCGAGGTCCGTGCCGGCGTCGGGCTCGCTGTAGCCGATGGCGAAGTCGATCTCCCCGGCGAGGATCTTGGGCAGGAAGTACGCCTTCTGCTCGTCGGTGCCGAACTGCATGATGGTCGGCCCGACGGTGTTGAGCGCCATCAGCGGCAGCGGTACGACGGCCTGCGCGGCCTCGTCGAAGAAGATGAACTGGTCCATGGGCGACATCCCGCGCCCGCCGTACTCCTTGGGCCAGCCGACCCCGAGCCAGCCGTCGGCGCCGAGCCGGCGGATGGTCTCCCGGTAGAAGCGCTTCTGCTCGGCCGGGTCCTCGTAGCGCGCGTGGACGTCGTCCGGGATCAGCTCGGCGAAGTAGGCGCGCAGCTCGGTGCGCAACCGCTGCTGCTCAGGCGTGTATTCGAGGTGCACGGCCCCTCCGGGTCTCTCGTGGTTCAAGGTCGCGCGGACGGCCGCCGCCGCCGCGGGGGCAGACTAGAACCTGTTCCAAGAATCCGGAAGGGTCAGCGGGAACTCGGCGGCCGGCCGGAAAGGGGCCAGTCAGCGGGCCACCACTCCGGTTCCCTCCCGCCCCGGCCGGATCAGGACCTTGATGTGCTCCTCCGGCCGCCGCAGGGAGGCGAAGGCCGCGTCCAGCCCGCCGGAGCCCGCCTCTCCCGTGACCAGGGACCCGGGGTCGACGCGGCCGTCGGCGAGGCGGGCGAGGGTGGCACCGAACTCCTCGGGCGGGTAGGTCAGGCACATGCGGATCGTGACGTCCTTGTAGATGCCGGCCACCGGGCGGATCACGTCCTCGGTCATCACCCCGCCGATCTGCAGGATCTCGGTGCCGCGCGGGACGGTGTGCAGGAGCTGGTTCAGCAGGCCGGGCACGCCCACGCAGTTGACGACCACGGCCGGGGTGTCCTTTCCCGCCGCGCTGCGGGCGATGTTCCCGAAACCCACGGCCAGCGGCTCGGTCAGGGCGGCGAGTGCCAGGTCCAGGGACGGCGGTACGGGCAGCAGCGCCTGCGCCTGTACGACGATCCGTTCGCCGAATCCGCCGGGGAAGGCATTGCTGTAGCCCACGGTCCGCACGACTCCGCCCGGGTCGACCGCCCAGGGCAGGCCGACGACCCCGGTGCCCGGTTCGGGACCGGTCGCGCCGGGCCCGTGGGCGAGGACCCGGCCGGAGAACTCGTGGCCCATCACCAGCGGCCGGTCCGGGTCGAAGAGGAAGCTTGTGGCTGCGCTGTCCCGGGAGGCCCGGAGGAACTCCTCGGTGTGGGCGACCGCGCTCAGGTCGGAGCCGCAGATCCCGCAGGCTTCGGTCGCCACGAGCGCCTGCCCGGGGCCGGGCACCGGATCCGGGTGCTCCCGTACGCGGAACCGGCCGGCTTCGAGCACCGCGGCCCTCAACGGACCTCCCCCTTGCGGGCGATGGCCTCCATCGTGGAGCGGCGCAGGGCCCCGGTGAAGCGCTCGCTGCCCAGTCCGGCCCACTCCAGGCTGGCCCGCCGGGCCTCGGTGTGGCCGGTCAGCCGGGGGACGACCCGCTCGGCGAAGAGCTCCAGGCTGCGCAGGGCGGCCGCGGGCTCGGCGAGGTCCAGCCGCAGGATGAGGGAGGTCCCGAACCCGCCCGTCTTCTGGGCGAGTTGCCCGATCCGCGCCACGGCGTCCTCCGGGGTACCGATGACGGCCCGGCCGAAGGTGGGCAGCCCTTCGGTGGTCCAGCGTTCGACGGCGGCCGGCCTCGCCGCAGGCGCGTTCGTGGGCGGCCCAGTTGGCGTCGAGCGCCGCGTACCCGGCGGGGTCCGCGGCGGCGAGCGAGAGCATGCCGACCCCGTGGCGTCCGGCGAGCACCGCCCCGGTGGGCGATACGGCGGAGGCGACCGCGACCTCCAGTTCCCGGCCCCGGTAGGGCCCGAGCTGGAGCCGGGCCTCCTCCAGGGCGAACCAGTCGGTGGCGGCCGTGACCGTCTCCCCGCGCAGCAGCCGCACGATCGCGTCGAGCGAGTCGGCCATCATCGCGCGGGAGTCTGGGGGTCCCCCCGGACGAAGTCTGGGGGATGGGTCGACTCCCATCATGAAGGCATCGGAGGGCAGTTGCCCCGGGCCGACTCCGAGCATGGCGCGGCCGCGGGACTGCTGGTCGAGCTGGCAGATCCGGTCGGCGAGGATCAACGGCTGGTGGTAGGGCAGGGAGTTGACGCCGGTTCCGAGCATGATGCGGCCGGTGCGCTCGGCCGCCGCGGCGAGGAACACCTCGGGCGAGGCGATGACCTCGTAGCCGGCGGAGTGGTGTTCACCGGCCCACAGCTCCTCGTAGCCGAGCCGGTCGAGGTCGGCGGCGAGGTCGAGGTCCCGGCGCAGCTGGAGCGCGGGGTCCCCGTCGGGCCGGTGATAGGGGGCGAGGAACACCCCGAAGCGGTGCGGCAGATACGGCTGTGGCGGGTAAGGCTGTGGCGGGTAAGGCTGTGGCAGGTGGGGTGACATGGGGTGCGACGGCTGGCGCTCCGGCATGTGCGGTGGCCTTCCCCCGGCGGCGCCCGCTCTGCTCCGGCATCCGACGAAACACCGCCCGGGCCGCGGCTTCAATGCCGCCGCAACCGTCCGCCCACTGAGCGGGAGGAAACCTGCGGGCCACCGCTCAGGTGTAGAGGAAGACGTAGTCGAAGTACACGAGGTCGCGGATCCCGTCGAAGCGGAAGGTGCCCGACGGGACCACGCCCAGCCCTTCCTCCAGCGCGACCTTGTCGTAGGTCAGGCTCTGCTTCCAGGCCGCGCTGGAGGGCGCGTACGGCTTCAGCGGGGCGGGCAGACCCTCCAGGGGCCCTTCCTCGAAGTGGTGGGCGGGGTCGCGCATGATGCGGCTCGCCGTCCCCTGCTTGAGACGGGCGACCCCGACCAGCCGCATCCGGGAATCCGGGCGCGGTACCGAGCGGCCGCCCCCGGATTCGTCGATGCCGTAGCCCAGCCAGTGCGCTTCGGACACGTCACCGAGCGCGGTCCAGAACCGCCGGTTGAGCGGTGCCACATCGGTGCGGACCTTCTCGCTCGCTTCTTCTTCGGGCCACAACGTGTAGCCGAGCCCCGCCGCGCCGAGCAGCAGCGGGGCCCCCAGTCCCAGAAGAAGCCGCCGTCTGCCGAGACCCCGCTGTGTGTCCATCCAGTCCCCCCAGTACCCGTTCCGGTCAGTTCAGGGCGCTGATCATAGCGGCGGCCGTCGCCGTCATCGCCTCCCTTGCGGCGGTCAAATACGGACGGGGATCGGCCGGGGTCAGGTGGGTGCGGATGGCCTCGGTCATCGCCACGTTGAGCGCGGTGCCGATGTTGACCTTGCGGATGCCGCCGGCGACGGCCGCGGCGAGCTCCGCGTCCGGCAGACCGGAGGAACCGTGCAGCACCAGCGGTACCTCGACCGTCTTGGCCAGGCGGCCGAGCAGCACGTGGTCCAGGGCGGCGGTCCGGCTGGTCATGGCATGGCTGCTGCCGATGGCGACGGCCAGCGCGTCCACTCCGGAGTCGGCGACGAACCGCCGCGCCTCGTCCGGGTCGGTACGGGCCCCGGGTGCGTGCGGGTCCAGCGGCGCGGCCCCGTTCTTGCCGCCGACCTCGCCCAGCTCGGCCTCGATCCAGAGCCCGTTGACGTGCGCCCAGTCGGCGGCGGAGCGGGTCGCCTCCAGGTTCTCGGCGTAGGAGAGGTGCGCGGCGTCGTACATGACCGAGCTGAATCCGGCGTCCACGGCCTGCCGGAGCAGTTCGGAGCTCTTGACGTGGTCCAGGTGCAGCCCGACCGGGACCCCCGCGGCCTCGGCCACGGCGACGGCCGCGCGGCTGATCGGCAGCAGCGCCCCGCCCCGGAACTTGACGGCGTTCTCGCTGAGCTGGAGGACCACCGGCAGTCCGGCGGCCTCGGCGCCCGCGACGACGGCTTCGGCGTGCTCCAGCGTGATGATGTTGAAGGCGGCGACGGCGCGGCCCTGGGCGGCGGCCTCCAGGACGAGCCGGCCGGCGGGGACGAGGCTCATCGGACGGCCTCCTCGCCCGTGGTGAGGATGACGGACCGGGTCAGATTGCGCGGCGCGTCCGGGTCCAGCCCCTGGTGGGCGGCGACGGCGACGGCCAGGCGGTGTACGCGGACCAGCTCGGCCAGCGGGTCGAGGTGCCCGGCCACCCACTGGGCTCCGGTCCCCCGGACCTGTTCGGCGAGCCCGTCGGGCGCTTCGCCGAGCGACCAGGTGGCGGTGCCGGGCGCCGAGACGCTGATGGGACCGTGCCGGTACTCCATGGCCGGGTAGGACTCGGCCCAGGCCAGGGCGGCCTCGCGCATCTTCAGCGCCGCCTCGTTGGCGAGTCCCACGCTCCAGCCCCGTCCGAGGAAGGTGAACTGCCCCCGGGTCTCCAGCTCGGCGGGGAGCGGGTCGGCGAGTGCGGCGCGCCCGTCGGCGACGACGGAGGGGCTGTGCAGGCCGACGTGGGCGCGCAGCAGGGTGAGGGCGGTGGTGGCGAAGCGGGTCTGCACGACGGACCGCTCGTCGGCGAAGTCGAGGACGACGAGGGCGTCGGCGAGGGTGATGACGGGGGTGGCGGGGTCCCCGATGACGGCGGTGGTGGGCACGCCCGCGTCCCGCAGCCCGGCGAGCAGGTCGAGGACCTCGGTGGTGGTCCCGGACCGGGTCAGCGCGACGACCCGGTCGTAGCGCCGGTGGCGGGGGAACTCCGAGGCGGGGAAGGCGTCGGTCTCGCCCTGCCCGGCCTCCTCGCGCAACACGGCGGCGGCCTGGGCCATGTAGTACGAGGTCCCGCATCCGACGATCGCGGTACGCTCCCCCGGCCGCGGCAGCACCGCCCGGTGTTCCGGGGCCAGTTCGGCGGCCCGCTCCCAGCATGCGGGCTGCGTGCCCAACTCGTACGCGACATGGCTCATGGCGGCTCCCTAGCGCAGTGCGTGCACCTCTGAGTGCGTGTTCCTGCAAGATACTGGGCCCTTTCGCGCAACTTCAAGCATCTCAGGGATGATCTCCTGCGTTAATCTCGACGTGTAGGCCAAGAGGGAGCGCCGAAGCGAACGGCGAGGCGAGATTCGAAGACACGACCGGAAGGGCGGCCGATGACCCGCAAGGAACGCTGGCAGACACTGCTGGACCTGCTGGTGGAGCGGGGCGAGCTGGAAGTGGAACCCGCCGCCGAGGCCCTCGGCGTGTCCGCCGCCACCATCCGGCGCGACCTCGACCAGCTCGCCGAGCAGCAGCTGCTGGTCCGCACGCGCGGCGGAGCGGTCCTGCACGGGGTCTCGTACGAACTCCCCCTGCGCTACCGCACCTCGCGCCGGGCCGCCGAGAAGCGCCGCATCAGCGAGACCGTCGCGGCGCTGATCGTCCCGGGCGAGGTGATCGGCCTGACCGGCGGCACCACGACCACCGAGGTGGCGCGCGCGCTGGCCGCCCGCCCCGACCTCGCCGCCGGCTCGACCGGCTCACCCGCCCTCACCGTGGTCACCAACGCGCTGAACATCGCGGGCGAGCTGGTCATCAGACCGCAGTTCAAGATCGTGCTCACCGGGGGCGTGGCCCGGCCCCAGTCCTACGAACTCACCGGCCCCCTGGCCATGGAAGTGCTCGGGCAGCTCTCCGTGGACACCGCCGTCGTCGGCGTGGACGCCTTCGATCCGGCCGACGGGGCCGCCACCCGCCACGAGGACGAGGCGGCCATGAACCGGCTGCTCTGCGAGCGCGCCCGCCGCGTGGTGATCGCGGCCGACTCCAGCAAGCTGGGCGTCCGCGCCTTCGCCCGGATCGTCTCGACCGACGCGGTGGACGTCCTGGTCACGGACACCGGCCTCTCCCCGTCGGTGGCCGAGGCCTTCGAGGCGGCGGGCGTGGAGGTCATCCGCGCCTGAGCGGTTCCGGGCCGCCGTGGAGTACGCCTGATCCATAGACTCCCCGGATGGCAGACGATCTTCTCCGGCTCACCGTTCTGGGCAGCGCGACGCCCTACCCCGCCGCCGACAACCCCTGCTCCGGCTACCTCCTCGAAGGCGGCGGCGCCCGGGTCTGGGTCGACGCGGGCAGCGGGACGCTCGGGCCGCTGCAACGGCACCTCGGGCTGGGCGAGTTGGACGCGATATGGATCTCGCACCTGCACGCCGACCACACGGCCGACCTGCTGACCGCGTACTACGGCCTGCTGTACGCCGACGTACGGCGGCCCGTGCCGCTCCCCCTCTACGGGCCGCCCGGGATCGCCGACCGGCTGGCGGGGTTCCTCACCAACGGCCCGGACCGCAGCCCGGTCGAGGCCGCCTTCGAGGTCCACGAGCTGTACGACGGCCACCGCGCGCGGGTCGGAGCGCTCGGCCTCACCAGCCGGGCGGTGTCCCACGGCATGCCCGCCTTCGCGCTGCGCGCCGAGTCGGAAGGCCGGTCCCTCGTGTACTCCGGGGATACGGCGCCCTGCGCGGCCCTGACCCGGTTCGCGGAGGATTGCGCGCTCCTGCTCTGCGAGGCCGACAGCTCGGCGCACCCGGCCGACGGCGAACCGGTGCACCACACCCCCGAGGAGGCCGGCGACACCGCGCGCGCGGCCCGCGCCGGGCGGCTGGTCGTCACGCACGTCGGCCGCGAGATGGATCCGGCCGAGGCGGTCGCCCGCGCCGGCGCCCGCTACTCCGGGCCCGTGGACCACGCCGCGCCCGGCGCCGTCTTCACGGTCGGCCAGGACTGCGCGCAGGGCTCCGGGCAGGCCGTCCGGTAGGCCCGGGACCCCCCTCGGTCAGTGTTCCGGGAGACGGTCCGCCTCACGGGTCAGGGCCGCCAGAACCGGGGCGATCAGCGGGTGCGCCTCGGCGCCGCGCCGGGTGGCCGCGAAGACGCGGCGGGTGGGCGCGGGCCCGGACACCGGGCGGACCTGCACCTCCTTGAGGTCCATGCCGCGCAGGGCCGAGCGCGGCACGAGGGCCACTCCGGCGGCGGCGCCGACCAGGGCCACCACGGCCCGGAAGTCGTCGGAGGAGTGCACCAACCGGGGCTGGAACCCCGCCAGTTCGCAGGCGAGGAGCATCACGTCGTGGCAGGGGTTGCCGGGGTACTGTCCCACCCAGTCCGCATCGGAGAGGTCGGCCAGGGACACCTCGGGCAGGTCCCCGAGCGCATGCCCGGCCGGGAGGACCGCGTCGAAGGGCTCGGCGTAGAGCGGGAGCACGGACAGCCGGCCGTCGTCGGCGCCCGGGGCTCCCCGGTACTCCACGGCCAGCGCCAGGTCCGCCTCCCCGTCGAGCAGGAGCAGCAGGCTCTGGTCGCCCTCCGCGTCGCGCACGCGCAGCCGGATCCCGGGGTGGTCCGCGGCGAGCCGGGTGATGGCCGGGGCCAGTACTTCGGCGATTCCGGTGGCGAAGGCGGCCACGGTGACCTCGCCCGCCGAGCCGCCCGCGTAGGCGGCGAGTTCCGCTTCCGCCCGCTCCAGTTGTGCGAGCACCTCGTGGGTGTGCCCGAGCAGGATCTGCCCGGCCGCGGTGAGCCGGACGCCCCGGCCGCTGCGGGTCAGCAGGGCGTGCCCGGTCTCCTGCTCCAGCGCCGCGAGCTGCTGGGAGACGGCGGAGGGGGTGAGGTACAGCGCGGCGGCCGCGGCGGTCACCGTACGGTGGTCCGCGACGGCCCGCAGGATGCGCAGCCTCCGGGGGTCGATCACGCTGCCATTCTCGCAGCCCACGAGGCCCTGCCGGGCCGACCGAACGGACGGGGCCGGGGCCGGCGCGGACCGGGTCGGGTGGCTTGCCCTCCGGCCGGCCCCGGCTCGTGGCGTCGGCGGAGGCCCCGATCGGTCGCCCGTACGCGTCTGCCGTGCGCCGCGGGTGTTGTCCCCTACCCGCCCTTCCACCGTTCCCAGGGCTCCGCCCTGACCCGGTCCTCAAACGCCGGACGGGCTGAAGAGCAGGGGTACCGGGCTCCGCCCGGACCCCCCGGGGCTCCGCCCCCGCCCCCGCGCCTCAAACGCCGGCGAGGCTGACTTTTCCGGACCGCCGACGATCACGTGCCAGCCTGCTCCGGCCAAATCCAGCCCCTCCGGCGTTTGAGGAGCAGGGGTCCGGGGGCCGGCCCCCGGCAATGGCGCCGCACTCGCCCCACGGGGGCCGGCCCGGGCTCAGTTCTCGGCGCCCACCAGGGACGCCCCCGCTCAGTTCTCGGCGCCCGCCAGGGCCGCCCGCGCGTCGATGAACGCCGCGATCGCGCGTTCCACGTCGGCCGTGGAGTGTGCGGCCGAGAGCTGGACGCGGATCCGCGCCGCGCCCATCGGCACCACCGGGTACGAGAAGCCGATCACGTAGACCCCGCGCTCCAGCAGGAGTTCCGCCATCCTGGCCGCCTCCGCCGCGTCGCCGATCATCACAGGGGCGATGGCGTGGTCGCCGGGCAGGATCTCGAAGCCGGCCTCGGTCATCTTCGTGCGGAAGAGCGCGGTGTTGGCGGCCAGCCGCTCGCGCAGGTCGTCGGCGGACTCCAGCAGGTCGAGGACCTTGAGGGAGGCCGCCGCGATGACCGGGGCGAGGGAGTTGGAGAAGAGGTACGGGCGCGAGCGCTGGCGCAGCAGCTCGACGATCTCGGCGCGCGCCGCGACGTAGCCGCCGGAGGCTCCGCCCAGTGCCTTGCCGAGGGTGCCCGTGATGATGTCCACGCGGTCCATGACCCCGTGCAGTTCGGGGGTGCCGCGGCCGCCGGGGCCGACGAAGCCGACGGCGTGCGAGTCGTCGACCATGACCATGGCGTCGTAGCGCTCCGCGAGGTCGCAGATCTCGGCGAGCGGGGCGACGTACCCGTCCATCGAGAACACGCCGTCGGTGACGATGAGCTTGCGGCGGGCGCCGCCCTCGGTGGCCTCCTTGAGCCGGGCCTCCAGCTCCGCCATGTCGCGGTTGGCGTAGCGGAAGCGGCGGGCCTTGGAGAGGCGGATGCCGTCGATGATCGAGGCGTGGTTGAGGGCGTCGGAGATCACCGCGTCCTCGGGGCCGAGGATGGTCTCGAAGACTCCGCCGTTGGCGTCGAAGCAGGAGGAGTACAGGATCGTGTCCTCCTGGCCGAGGAAGGCGGAGAGCCGCGCCTCCAGCTCCTTGTGGACCTCCTGCGTACCGCAGATGAAGCGCACGGAGGCCATGCCGTAGCCCCAGCGGTCCAGGGCCTCCTTCGCCGCGGTGACCACCTCGGGGTGGTCCGCGAGACCGAGGTAGTTGTTGGCGCAGAAGTTGAGGACCTCGCCCGCGGCGCCGCCCGAGGTCACGGCGACGGCGGCGTTCTGCGGGGTGCCGATGACGCGCTCGGGCTTGTGCAGACCCGCGGCGCGGATCTCGTCGAGGGTGGTACGGAGGTCCGCGCGGACGGTCTCGAACATGTGCGGTGCTCTCTTTCTCCTGGTGCGGCGGAAGGAGGAGGGGGAGGGGGAGAAGGGGGAAGAGGAAGGGGGCCGGGCCCCGCGGAGGGGGGTGATGCGGGGCCCGGCCGGAGGGAGATGGTCTGTGGGGGCCGCCCGCCCGGGCGGCTGTGCCCGGAGGGCTACGCCTGGGTCCAGTCCAGGATGATCTTGCCGCTGCGGGCCGTCGCCGCCTCGTCGAAGGCGGCCTCGAAGTCCCCGTAGGCGTACCGGCCGGTGATGACGGGGCTGAGGTCGAGCCCGCCCTCCAGCAGCACGGTCATCGCGTACCAGGTCTCGAACATCTCGCGGCCGTAGATGCCCTTGATCGTGATCATCGAGGTGACGACCTTGGCCCAGTCGACGGCGAACTCCTGCGCCGGCAGGCCCAGCATGGCGATCCGGCCGCCGTGCGTCATGTTGTCGATCATGTCGCGCATGGCCTCGCCGCGGCCGGACATCTCCAGGCCGATGTCGAAGCCCTCGCGCAGGCCGAGCTGGGCCTGCGCGTCGGCGATGGTCGCCTTCGAGACGTCGAGCGCGAGGGTGGCGCCGGCCTTGCGGGCGATCTCCAGACGCTCCGGGCTGACGTCGGTGATGACCACGTTGCGCGCTCCCGCGTGCCGGGCCACGGCCGCCGCCATGATGCCGATCGGGCCCGCGCCGGTGATCAGTACGTCCTCGCCGACCAGCGGGAACGAGAGCGCCGTGTGCACGGCGTTGCCGAACGGGTCGAAGATCGCCGCGACGTCGAGGTCAACCTTCGCCCGGTGCACCCACACGTTCTGCGCGGGCAGGACGACGTACTCGGCGAAGGCGCCGTCGCGGCCCACCCCGAGCCCGATCGTGCTGCGGCACAGGTGGCGGCGCCCGGCCAGACAGTTGCGGCACTTCCCGCACACCAGGTGGCCCTCGCCGCTGACCAGCGCGCCGACCTCGATGTCCTCGTGGACGTCCGCGCCGAGCGCGGCCACCTCGCCGACGAACTCGTGACCGAGCACCAGCGGGGTCTTGACGGCCCCCTGGGCCCAGCCGTCCCAGGACCGGATGTGCAGGTCCGTCCCGCAGATGCCGGTGCGCAGCACCTTGATCAGCACGTCGCCGGGGCCGTACTCGGGCTCGGGAACGTCCATGAGCCACAGACCGGGCTCGGCCTTGTGCTTGACGAGTGCCTTCATGGGGGTGGCTCCAGGCATGCGGAAGGAAGCGCTACGGGGCGTGCGGGCCGGGCAGCGTTCGGACGGCACCAATCTGCCGACCTGCGGGTGATCAGTCCATCGAGGATTTCTTAAGCGGGTCCACAGCGCAGCTTCACGCCTATGCTCCTGGGGTGACGGGCAGGGGCCGGGGAGTGGGCCGGGCCGGGTATGGGGAGGTGAGGGGCGTGCCGAGTCTGCGCAGCAGGGCGCTTTCGGTCGCGCTGATCGCGGCGGGACGGCGAAGACGGTTCGGGAGCGCCGAGGCGGTCCGTACCCATGTGGCGGAGTCGATGCGGCGCCCCGCGTCGCACCTTCCGCCGCGTTCGCTGGGCCGGGTGGCGGAGGTCTCGCGGACGTTCGTCGGGGCCTGGCCGGTGTACGAGGTCTCGCCGCTCGGCGTGGAACCGGCCGCGCGGGTGCTGTACGTGCACGGCGGCGGGTACATCAACGAACTGGTCCGGCCGCACTGGTCGCTGATCCGGACCCTGGTCACGCAGGCGCAGGCCCGGGTGGTGGTGCCGGCGTACATCCTGGCCCCGCGCGGAACCGCCGACCGGACCGTCCCGGTCGCCGCCGATCTGCTCAGCGGCCTGATCGCGAGCGGGGGCGCCGGCGGCACGGTGCTCCTCGGGGATTCGGCGGGCGGCGGGCTGGCACTGGCCGCGGCGCAGCGGCTGCGCGACCGCAACGGGGCGCAGCCTTCGCGGATCGTGCTGATCTCGCCCTGGCTGGACGTGTCCATGAGCCACCCCGACCAGGCGGCCATCGAGGCGGGCGACCCGATGCTGGCCCGCCCGGGCCTGCGGGAGGCCGGGCGGCTGTACGCGGGCAACCTGGCGGCCGACGATCCCCGGGTGAGCCCGCTGCACGGGTCGTTCGCGGGGCTGGCCCCGCTGACGGTGTTCACGGGCACGCGGGACGTCCTGACGACCGACAGTCGCGAACTGCTGAACAAGGCGCGGGCGGCCGGCGGCGAGGTGGAGTTCATCGAGGAGCCGGGGCTGCCGCACGACTATCCCCTGATGCCGCTCCCGGAGGGCCGGGCGGCCCGTGACCGGATCGTGGAGCTGGTCCGCGCGGCGGCGGCGGAGTCCTGAGCCGCGGCCGCCGGGCACACACGCCACGACGGCGGCCGCTCAGGCCACGCAGTTCATCAGGGAGCCGACGGGGGCCGTGCGGTAGCGGGCCCAGTAGGTCTCGTCCCGGGTCTCGCACGCGGGCGGGGTCCGGGTCGGCTGCCAGGTCACGGTGGCGAAGCCGGCGTCGGCCGCGGCCTCCGCGAAGTCGGCGTGGGCCCACTCGCGGCATTCGAACGGCACCGGCGGGTCGGTCTCCAGCCGGGCCCGCAGCAGCGGTGCGTCCCCGCCGGGAGATCGCTCGACGACGCTGATCCCGTACGGCTCCCAGTCCGCGTAGGGGAAGGCCCCCGGGTTCGGCACAATGGCGAGCAGCCGACCGCCGGGGCGCAGGGTGGTGCGGACGGCGCGGAACATGGCGTGCAGGGCGGTGCGGTCGTGGGCCTGGTTGAAGAGGTACACGGCCGTGGCCAGGTCGAACGGACCCAGGGCCGGCAGGCCGGCCGCCGCGTCCGCGACGACGTACTCGACGGCGTGCGAGAGGTCCGCGCCGGTCTCCCGGGCCCGGCGGATGCGCTCGGGGCAGCTGTCCACGCCGACCGTCCGGCGGGCCCCGGCGCTCGCCAGCAGCCGGGTGGTGGTGCCGTGTCCGCAGGCCATGTCGAGGGTGTCGAGCCCGCGGACGCCGCCGAGGGCGTCCAGGGCGGTGCGCAGGGTGAAGGCGTCGGCGACCGAGAAGGCCGGCGGGGGCGTGGACGAGTCGTACGGCTGTCGCATGCCCGCAAGCCTGCCCGGCCGCGGCCCCGGCCGACGGCCCCCCACCCCGGACCTCCCCCGGACGGGGGATGCGTTCGGATCAGTCCGTACGGCTTACGGGGCCGCGCCCTCGTCTGCCGGGCGGATACGGTCCGCCGTCACGGGTGACGCGCGGCCGCCCCGTCCGCGGCCAGCATGGTGTGCATGACAACGACAGCGATCAGCCCTCTGCCCGCCGCCGCACCCGCGCCCGCCTGGGCCCGCCGGGCCGCGCACGCCATCGCCCTCTGCGCCGTCCCGTCCGGCCTGTGGCGCATCGCCATGGCATCCGGGGTCTACGTGGGCTACGGCGACCAGGTGCTGCGCGAGGTCTACGGCATCCCGGGCCGGGGCATCGCCTACGTGGTCGGGCTCGCCGTCCTCGCGGAACTGGCCGCGCTGTCACCGGTGCTGCTCGTCAGCGACCGGTGGCGGCCGCTGCGCCCCGGAGTCCTCGCCCCACTGGCCTGGACCGCCTCGGGCGTCCTGGTCCTGGGGGCGCTGTCGGTCCTCTTCACCGTCGACAGCCACAGCTACCTGGCGAGCGGTACGCCGCAGACCGTGTGGGGCTTCGTCTTCGCCCCGCTCCTGGCCGTACCGGCCCTGATGACCGCGGTGACCTGGTCGTACGCGAAGCGGCACCGGGCCCGGGCCCGGGCCCGGGCCCGGTGAGAGCTAGGCCGTCCCTTTCGGATCTCGGCGTACGGGGGTCAGGGCGACCAGGGACGGCCGCGGGACGGCGGTGGAGCCGTCGGGGCAGGCCGTGCACCCGCGCGAGGCGAAGAAGCAGCCCGAGCAGTCCACGGCGCCGATCTCCTCGCGCCGCAGCCGCCCCTTGCGCACCCAGTACCCGGCCATGTCGGCCGCCTCGGCCCGGCTGAGGCCCAGCCGGTCCGCGATCTGCGCCAGCCCCTCGCCCGGGGCCGCCTCCTCGAAGGCCCGCAGCAGGCGGCGCAGCATGCCCGGTCCGGCACCCCCGCCGGTCCCACCGGCCCCGCTCACCACACCAGCCTCGCGATCTGGAAGACCCCGACGGCCAGCAGCCAGGCCGCCGTCAGCTGGATACCGAAGCCGATGACGGTCAGCCGGGTGCCGATCTCGGCCCGCTGCGCGGCCAGGGTGGCGAAGCAGGGGGTGTAGGCCAGGATGAAGACCAGGAAGGCGAGCGCGGCCGCCCGCTGGTGCCCGCCGGAGGACTCCTCGAAGGTGGCGTGCAGGCTCGCGGTGAGCTGGGGATCGCCGTCCTCCTCGGCCGAGTAGGTCTGGGCGAGGGTGGAGATCACGCCCTCCTTGGCGATCAGGCCGGTGCCGAGCGCCGCCGTGGCGTGCCAGTCGCCGAAGCCGGCCGGGGCCACGAGGGGCGCCGTGGCGCGGGTGACCGTACCGAACGCGCTCTGTTCGACGTCGACCTTGCCGAAGCCTCCGTGGCCGGCCGCGGCCGGGATCGCCATGAGGAGCCAGACGGCGGCCGCGGTCGCGACGATGATGCCGCCGGCGGTGCGCAGGAAGGCGGCGAGCTTCTGCCGGACCTGCGCGCCGGTGACCCGCAGGGTGGGCAGCCGGTACGGGGGCAGCTCCAGGACGAGGGGTTCCTCCTTCATGCCGCGGAACAGCAGGGGCCGCAGGATCAGCCCCATGCCGAGGACCAGCAGCACGGAGGCCACGTAGAGGAAGAAGACGACGGTGCCGCTGTTCGAGCCGAAGAAGACGCCCGCGATCATCACGTAGACGGCGAGGCGGGCGGTGCAGCTCATGTACGGGATGAGCAGGCCGACGAGCAGCCGGTGCGAGCGGCGGTTGAGGATCCGGGTGCCTGCGAGGGCCGGGACGTTGCAGCCGAAGCCGACGACGAGCGGCAGGAAGGCCCGGCCGGGCAGCTTCAGCGTGCGCATCAGGCGGTCGGCGACGAAGGCGGCTCGGGCGAAGTAGCCGGAGTCCTCCAGCAGGGCCAGCAACAGGAACATGATGATCATCAGCGGCACGAAGGTGAGCAGCTGGCCCACCCCGTTGATCAGGCCGTCGACCAGCAGTCCGGTCAGCCAGCCAGGCGCGTGGAGGGCTTCCAGCAGCCGGTCGGCTCCCCCGCTGACGGGTCCGGAGACGAAGTCGCCGAGGCCGTCCTGGAGGGGTTTGGCCAGCACGGTGGTGGCCTCGAAGACGCCCCACATGACGGCGAGGAAGAACGGGATGCCGAAGCCCCGGGACAGCAGCAGCCGGTCGACCCGGTCGGTGAGGGTGGGCCGGGCCCCGGCCGGGCGGGGCGCCGCGCGTTCGATGACCGCGTGCGCCCAGGCGTAGCGGGCCTCGGCGACGAGGAGCTCGGCGTCGATGTCGCCCTCCCCCGCGTCCGCGCCCTCCCCCGCCTCCGCCTCCGCCTCCGCGAGGCGGTCCGCCGCCGCCCCGGCCCGCCGGGCCAGCTCCGCCGGGACCTCGGGCGGCTCCTCGCCGCAGAGCAGGCCGGCGGCCAGCCACCGCGCGGGGTGCGGGGTCAGCCCGGAGGCCGCCGCGGCCAGCTCCGCCAGTTCGGCCGCCACCGGCGAGCCGACGGCCCAGGCGGAGGTGCGCGCACGGCGCGGGGCCTCCGCGTCCAGGGCTTCGCACACCGCGTCGGCGAGCAGGTCCAGCCCGGTCCCGGAGCGTCCCTCCACCCGTACGACGGGCAGCGCGAGCTCGCGGGCCAGCGCCTCCGGGCCGGGGGGCGCGCCGCGCCGGGCGGCGACGTCGGTCATGGTGAGCGCGACGACGACGGGGATGTCGGTGTCGAGGATCTGCGAGAGCAGGTAGAGGTTGCGGGCCGGGTTGGCCGCGTCGAGCGCGAAGACCACGGCGTCGGGCCGCTCCCCCTCCGGCGCCGTCAGCACGTCGCGCACCAGCGCCTCGTCCGGGGAGTCGGGCAGCAGGCTGTAGGAGCCGGGCAGGTCGGCGACGCGCAGCGGGCGGCCCCCTGCGGTGCGCCAGTCGCCCTGGGCGACGCAGACGGTCTTGCCCGGCCAGTTGCCGACGCGCTGATGGGCGCCGGTGAGGGCGTTGAAGAGGGTGGACTTGCCGACGTTGGGGTTGCCGACGAGGGCGACGAACGGCAGACCGGTCCACCGCTCCGGCGTGGCGGTGGCACCCGCCCCGGCCCCCGTGGCGTGACAGCTCATCCGGCGCACCTCAGCCGGCCGGCGGTACGGGTGTCCAGCGCGACCCGGGTGTCCCCGAGCCCGACGAGCAGGCCGCCGGTGGCGCCCCGGGCGATCACGGTGACGTCCGCGCCGGGCACGAAGCCGAACTCCAGGAGCCGGCGCCTGCTCCCCCCTGCCTGACCGGGATCGATCCCCGTGATGCGTACGGTCGTCCCTGGACGGCTGTCGTAGAGCGACGGCACCGGACCTCCTTGTTCGAATTCACTTAGGCAAACCTAAGCAGTTCGAGGAGCACCGGAACCCGGGCAAAGACCCTGATCGACAGGGCCTTTCAGCCCCCCGGTCCCGCCCCGCCCCTCGGCCGATCGGCCACGCCAGGGGAAGGGAGCAAGAGGCGCCCTAGTGGGAGCCGGCGCCCGACGCGGCCAGGGGGACGGGGCGGCCTTCGAAGGAGGGCCGGACCCAACGGACCCGATCCGCGAGCCCAGTTCCGATCTGAGCAGCCGTGCCGTGGAGCCGGTTCCCACCAGTCCGTGCCGGGTCACGGAGCGGTGATCGCGCCGCCATCCGTCCGATGATCGGCGGCCATGACGGAAGGCGGCCCGCACGGGGTGTGCGGAAGCAGCGGCCCGAGCGCATTCTGGAGGGGTGACGGCCAGACCGGACACTGGCGGCCCCGTCACCGACGCCACGGCCCAGGTGCTCGCGCGGGCCGCTCTCGATGCCGTGGGGGCCGCCGGCGGGTACGCGGGCGGGATCTACCTGCGCTCCGGCACCGAGGGGCTCATGCTGATGGCGGCCGTGACCGGGCTCCCGGGTCCGCTGTTCCGCCCCTGGTGGCGGATGCAGGTGAACCGGCCCTACCCCGTCGCCGAGGCCTACCGGTCCGGCCAGTCCGTGCACCTGCCCGACGCGGAGTCGGCGATGCGGCGCTTCCCCCAGCTGATGGCCGGGCTGCCGTTCCCCTTCGGCTCGCTCTACGAGCCCGTGACCCGGGGCCGCGAGCGCTACGGCGTCCTCTTCGTGCTGCGCCCCGCGACCCCCGGGGTCCCGGTCGGACCCGGCGACCGGAAGCGGCTGCGCGCGGTGGCCACCCGGCTGGCCGGTGAGCTCGCGGCGCTCACCGCGGGCGGGGCCGAGGTGACCTGGGAGGGCGACCCGGTGTGCTTCCCCGGTCCGGGCCCGGCGGGCGACGCGGGGCGCGGCGGTGCGGGCGGGGCGGCGGGCGACGCGGCGGGCAGGGCGGCGGGCAGGAGGGCGGGCGACGCCACCGGCAGCGCCGCGGGCAGCACCGCCGAGAACCCCGCCACCGGCGCCCGCGCCGCCGTGGACCGGCTGGACCTGGCCGTCCTGTCCGTGGACCGGCAGGGCGTGATCGGCTTCACCAACTCCCGCGCCCGCTCCACCGCCACGACCCTGCTCGGCTCCGACGGGGCGGAACTCTCGGGGCGGGTCCTCTGGGAGGCCTTGCCCTGGCTCGGACACCCCGCCTACGAGGACCACTTCCGGGCCGCGTTCCTCGCCCCCGCTCCGGTGCACTTCCAAGCCGCCCCGCGCGGAGCCGGACCCTCCCCGCACTGGCTGTCGGTGGGGCTGCATCCCTCGATCGACGGGGTCACCGTCACCATCGCCCATTCCGAACCGCCCACGTACGCACCCGAGTCACTCGTGCGGCCGGGCACGGGGCTCGGCTCCTCCGGCCAGGGCTCGCCCGCCGACCGGGCCTCGGCCCTGTACCGGCCGGTGGCGCTGGCGATCGCGCTGACCGAGGCGGTGACCGCCCGCCAGGTGTCGATGGTGGTCACCGACGAGCTGCTCCCGGCCTTCGGCGGGCGGCAGTTGGCGATCTACCTGCTCGGTGAGGGGCATCTGCACCTGGCGTGGGAGACCGGTTTCCCCCAGGGATTCCTCGACCGGTTCGACGGGGTCGCGCTGGACGTGCGACTGCCCGGGGTGGAGACCCTCACCTCGGGCCGCCCGCTGTTCTTCGAGTCGATGCAGCACCTGGCCGCCGCCTATCCCGGGATCGAACTGGACTCCGCCGTCGGCGCCCGGGCCTTCCTCCCCCTGATCGCCTCCGGCCGGCCGGTCGGCTCGTGCATCCTCGGCTTCGACGCCCCGCGCGGCTTCAGCCCGGAGGAGCGTACGGTCCTCACGGCGCTGGCCGGGCTGATCGCGCAGGCGCTGGAGCGGGCCCGGCGCTACGACAGCGAAGCGGCGCTGGCCCGCGGGCTCCAGGCGGCCCTGCTCCCGCACCGGCTGCCGGTCCGCGAGAACGTGGTCACGGTGGGGCGGTACCTGCCCGGCACCGCCGGGATGGACGTGGGCGGCGACTGGTACGACGTCATCGAGACGGCCGGCGGACGGCTCGCGCTGGTCATCGGCGACGTCCAGGGCCACGGGGTGGCCGCCGCGGCCACGATGGGCCAACTCCGCAGCGCGGTACGGGCCTTCGCGCTCAGCGGCAACGAGCCGGAGCAGGTGATGCGCGGCACGAACGAACTGCTCATCGACCTCGACCCGGGCCAGTTCGCGAGCTGCTGCTACGTCCTCCTCGACCCGGCGACCGGCCTCGCCCTGGCCGTCCGGGCCGGGCACCCCCAGCCGCTGCTGCGGCATCCGGGCGGCCGGACGGAGGTGCTGGACCTGCCGGGCGGGATGGTGCTCGGCATCGACGCCGAGGCCGTGTACCCGGTGACCCGGCTGTGGATCGAGCCGGCGGCGGTGCTCGCCCTCTACACCGACGGGCTGGTCGAGATTCCCGGTGCGGACATCGACGTGGGGGTGGAGCGGCTGCGCGCCGCGCTGGCGGACGCCGGTCCCGCGCCGCTGACCGAGACGGCGGACAGGCTGGTCGCCGAGGCGGGGCACTCCACCGACCGCCCGGACGACATCGCCCTGCTGCTGGCGTCCCGCACGTCCGCCCCCGAGGTCCCCCTCGCGGCGGCCACCACGGCGGACCCGGACGGGGCCGTCCCCCACGAGGCCCGGGGCGCGGGGGACGGCCCGCGCCCGGAGCCCCGTAGGACGGCCCCGTAGGACGGCCCAGTAGGACGCCGGCGGCCCTTGCGGCGCCCGCACCCTGCCTGCCTACCTACCCACCTACAGGCCTGCCTCCTCCCGCTACCGCTTGGCGTACGCCCGTGCGTAGGAGTCGCCCGCGATCAGGGCGTCGGCGACCATCTCCGGGGTCACCGGGAAGGGCATGTTGTGCGTGGTCTCGCCCTCCGCGGTGGCCGCGCGTCCGATGGCGAGGAGTTCCTCGCGGTCCGGGTCGCCGAGGCCGATCTCGGCGAGGGTGGTGGGCAGGCCGACGGTGCGGCTGAAGCGCAGGTAGGTGTCCAGCTCGTCGGTCGGGGCGCCCTCCAGGACCAGCTGGGCGAGGGTGCCGATGTTGACCTTCTCGCCGTGCATCATGCCGTGCACCTTGTGCGAGACGGTCAGCCCGTTGTGGATGCCGTGGGCGGCGGCGAGTCCGCAGGACTCGAAACCGAGGCCGGAGAGCAGCGTGTTGGCCTCCGTGACCTTCTCCAGCGCCGGGGTCACCACGTGCGCCTCGGCGGCCAGCCGGGCCTGGGGGCCGTACTCCATCAGCGTCTCCCAGCACAGCCGGGCGAGCGCGAGGGAGGCCTCGGTGGCGAGACCGCCTGCCATGGCGACCCGGTTGGCGGCCACGCAGACCCGGGCTTCGTACCAGGTGGCGAGCGCGTCGCCCATGCCGGAGACGATGAACCGGCTGGGCGCGCCGGCGACGAGCGCGGTGTCCACGAGCACCAGGTTGGGGTTGCGCTGGAAGAAGGAGTAGCGCTCGAAGGCACCGGACTCGGTGTAGATCACGGCGAGCGCGCTGGTCGGCGCGTCGGTGGAGGCCACCGTGGGCGCGGAGACGACGGCGATGTCGCCGAGCGCGTGGCCGACGGCCTTCGCGGTGTCGATGGCGGTGCCGCCGCCGATGCCGATGACCACGTCCGCGCCGGCGGCCTCGGCCGCGGCGGCGACCCGGTCGATCTCCTTCTGGGTGCAGAGCCCGCCGAAGACCTCCTTGGCCAGCTTGACCCCGGCCGCGGAGAGAGAATCCGTGACGGCCGTGTCGACGAAGCCCCAGACGCCCATGTCCGCGAGGACCACGGCGTTCGTCCCGAGGCGGGCCGTGTGCTCGCCCAGATCGTTCATCGCCCCGGCGCCCTGCACGTACTTCGGCGGGCTGATCATCATGCGCGTACCGACGGTCTTCACGTGAATCCTCCTCATTGCGAATTCAATTGCGCTTGCTTATTCATCCCTATCACGGATTCCTACGACACCCCGAGAGATGCACGGTCCCCTCACTGACGGGCCTTTTCGCGCCCGGATCCGGGACCAAGGACCCGAGCTGTTCCGCAGGTTTGCCAGGGTAAAGTTCCAGCCAAGTGCCCCGGGAACGGTGGCGGATCGGCGACGGCGCCGACTTCATGCCGTCCCGTAATTCCTATTTCCGCTCCGAACCGGCGTGACGAGTTAACCGTTCCGCGTTCCCCTTTCCAGGAAAGAGGCCCCCGTGAAGAAGCTCATCAATTCCCCCGAAAGTGTCGTCGCCGACGCACTGCGCGGAATGGCCGCCGCTCACCCGGGGCTCCGCGTCGAGGCGGAGAAGGGCATCGTCACGCGGGCCGCCGGGGCGGCCGGGGAGCCGGCCGGGAAGGTCGCGCTGCTGTCGGGCGGGGGCAGCGGGCACGAGCCGCTGCACGCCGGGTTCGTCGGGCGCGGCATGCTGGCGGCGGCCGTGGCCGGCCCGGTGTTCACCTCCCCGGTGCCGGACAACATCGCGGCGGCGACCTGCGCGGTCGACGCCGGTGCGGGCGTCCTGCACATCGTGAAGAACTACACGGGCGACATCCTCAACTTCACGATGGCGGCGGAGGACTGCGAGGACGAGGGCGTCAAGGTCGAGCGGGTCGTCGTGGACGACGACGTGGCCGTCGCCCGCACGGAGCACGGACCGGGCCGCCGCGGCACCGGAGCCACCCTGTTCGTGGAGAAGATCGCGGGCGCGCTGGCCGAGGAGGGCGCTCCGCTCGCCGAGGTCGCCACGGTCGCCCGCAAGGTCAACGCGAACGCGCGCAGCTACGGCGTCGCCCTGACCTCCTGCACCACCCCCTCCAAGGGCAGCCCCAACTTCACGCTCGGCGAGGACGAGATCGAGCTGGGCATCGGCATCCACGGAGAGCCCGGCCGCGAGCGCCGGAAGATCATGACGGCCGCCGAGACCGCCGAGGCGATGCTCGACGCCATCCTCGACGACCTTCCGGAGGCGGCCGGCGCACCCGTCATCCTCCTCGTCAACGGCCTGGGCGGGACCCCTCCCGTGGAGCTGTACATCATGCGCGCCGAGGTCGAGCGGGTGCTCGGCGAACGCGGGATCACCGTGGCCCGCTCCCTGGTCGGCAACTACGTCACCAGCCTGGACATGGCCGGCTGCACCCTCACCCTGTGCCGCGCCGACGACGAACTGCTGCGCCTGTGGGACGCGCCGGTGGACACCCCGTCCCTGCGCTGGGGCTGCTGACCCCGCCCGCTCTTCCCCTCCCGACACTCTCCAGGAGCTTTTCCCCATGACCGCCACGCCCGCCAGCCCGACCACCTCCACGCCCTCCCCGACCCCGTCCGCCGAGGCCGCCGTGCTGGACACCGCGCCGGAAGCGGCACTGGACACCGCCTACTTCCGCCGCTGGATCGCCGAGACCAACCGGCTCGTACGGCGGGACAGCGCGCGCCTCACCGAGCTGGACGCGGTTATCGGCGACGGGGACCACGGCGCCAATCTCGTACGGGGCTTCGGCGCCGTCGGCGCCGCCGTGGCCGAACAGCGGCCCACCACCCCGGGGGCGCTGCTGACGCTGGCCGGCACCACCCTGACGAACACCGTCGGCGGCGCCTCCGGCCCGCTGTTCGGCACCGCGCTGCGCCGCACGGGCAAGGTGCTCGGCGACACCGGGACGCCGACCGTGACGGAGCTGGGGGCCGCGCTCGGTGCCGGGCTCAAGTCCGTGCAGAAGCTGGGCGGCGCCGAGCTCGGCGACGCCACGCTGGTGGACGCCCTGGCCCCCGCGGTGACGGCGCTGGCCGAAGCCGGCGAGGCGGACCGGCCGCTGCGCGAGGCCCTGGACGAGGCCGTACGGGCGGCCCGCGCGGGCGCCGACGCCACCGAGGCGCTCGAAGCCCGCAAGGGCCGGGCCAGTTACCTCGGGGAGCGCAGCATCGGCCACCAGGACGCCGGGGCCAACTCCGTGGCCCTGCTCATGGAGGCACTGCGCGCCGCGGTCGACGCCCCCGAGGCCGAACTCGTCACCGAGGAGCCGGCCGCCGCCGAGGAGCCCGCGCAGGTGCGGGAGCAGGCGCCGAAGACCCGTACCGGCCGCGTCGGCATCGTGCTCGTCTCGCACAGCAAGGCGGTCGCGGAGTCCGTGGCCGCGCTGGCCGGCGCGCTGATCGGCTCGGTGGAGCCGGCTCCGCTCGCGGTGGCGGGCGGCACCCCCGACGGCGGGATCGGCACCAGCGCGGAGCTGATCACGGCCGCCGCCCGGTCGGTGGACGAGGGGCGCGGCGTGGCCGTGCTGTGCGACATGGGCAGCGCGGTACTGACGGTGAACGCCCTGCTCGGGGAGGAGCCCTCGCAACTGCCCGACGGCACACGGATCGTGGACGCGCCGTTCCTGGAGGGCGCCGTCGCCATCACGCTGACCTCGGCGATCGGCGGCGACATCGACGCCGTCCTGGCCGCCGCCGAGGACGCGCGCGGCTACCGCAAGCGCTGACCGGACGCCGGACCCTGGTGGGCGGCCCTCCCCCGGGAGAGCCGCCCACCGGCAGTCGCGCCCACCCGCATTCGCGGCCACCGGACTTCGTGGCCACCGGACGTCACGCCGTGGCAGCATCGGGCGCATGACACCCAGGAAGATCCGCGGCCCGGCCGAGCGGATGCTCGGCTATGCCCGGGTCAAGGAGGCCCGCGACCCGGGGGTCACGGCCGAGCGGCTGCGCGAGTTCGCCGGAGACGACATCGTGCCCGTGCGGCTGTACACCGCACAGAGCCTCGCGGCTCCGTCCGACGTCCTGCTCCTGCTGGCCCGCGACGAGGAGGCCTGCGTCCGGTCGAGCGTCCTGCTCAACCCGGCGGCGGACGAACCGGTGCTCCGCGCCATGGCCGAAGCGGAGCGGGCCGCCTCCCCCCGTCGGTTCTGGAGACGGCCGGACTTCTCGGTGCGCCGTCTCGTCGTCCATCACCCGGGGGCCACGCCGGCCCTGCGCGCCGAGCTCCTCGCCGAGGGCGCCTGCGGCTGCCCCCGGAAATGCGATGCCCGGGAGACCTGGGAGTTCCGGATGGCACGGTGGGGGAAAGCCGGGCGGCCCTGAGCCGCCCCCGGTCGGCCGCCGGGGCTGTCGGTGGGGCTTGGTAGAACTGTTGTCGCACGACACCGCGCGGCCGGGCACCACCGCCCGCCATACCGTCAGGAGCTGGGCACATGACCATCGGGACCCACCTGAGCGAGCTCGGCGGCCTGCCCGCCTTCGACTTCCCGGGGCCCAAGGACACCCGTGCGCTGCCCGAGCCCGGGGACGTGGCCTGGCGGATCTCGGTGGCCACCTACGACGCCGACGAGGAGTGGGCGCAGGCCTTCGGCCGGTTCACCGAGTCCGTGGACACCCGGCAGGTGCGGGCCCTGATCGTGGGCGGCTGGTCCGATGCGTACGAGGCCTCCAGCGCCGGGATCGTCGAGGCGCTGGTCGAAGCCGCTCCGAAGTTCCCCGCTCTGCGAGCGCTGTTCGTCGGCGACATCACGTTCGAGGAGTGCGAGATCTCCTGGATCCAGCAATCGGACGTGGGTCCGCTGCTGCCGGCGTACCCCGCGCTCGAGGAGTTCGCAGTGCGCGGGGGCGAGGGGCTGGCCTTCCCGCCCGTGAAGCACGGCGCGCTGCGCGTACTGCGCCTGGAGGCCGGCGGGCTCCCGAAGGAGGTGGTGGCCGGGGTCGCGCGGAGCGAGTTCCCCGCCCTCACCGGGCTCGACCTGTGGCTGGGCACCCCCAATTACGGCGGGGATGCCGAAGTCGGTGACCTGGAGCCGTTCTTGAGCGGAGCGCGGCTGCCCGCCCTGCGCCGGCTCGCGCTGCGCAACAGCGAGATCCAGGACGCGGTCGCGGCGGCGCTCGCCACCGCTCCGGTCGTGGAGCGGCTGGAGGTGCTCGACCTCTCCATGGGCGTCCTGACCGACGAAGGCGTCGAAGCCCTGCTGGCGGGGCGCCCCCTCACCCATCTCACCAAGCTCGACCTGCACCACCACTACGTCACCGAACCGCTCCGGGAGCGGCTGAGCGCGGCGCTCGTCCCCCACGGCGTGGAGGTGGATCTGGGCGACCCCCAGACCGCGGACGTCGATGACGACGCCGTGTACCGGTACGTCGCGGTCGCGGAGTGACGCGTACCGCTCCCGCGGCCTTCGCCGTCGTCGGCAATCCGGGCAACCGCCGGGTCGCCCTCTTCCAGGACGCCGTACGCGCCGCGGGACTGCCGGCGGCGCGGGTGATCCCGTGGCTGGACGTGCTGACCGGCCGGGCCGTGTTCCGGGCGGGCGAGTGCGTACGGATCGACTCCCCCGGCGAGGACCCCGAGGTGGAGCGGCTGCTGCGCGGGGCCGCCGACACCACCCGGGTCGAGGGCACCGGACGCTGGTACCGCCGGTTCACCGAGGCGGTGCGTGCGGTGGCCGAGGACGTCCGGTCGGCCGGCGGCACGCTGACGTGCGATCCGGACGACCTGGCGGTGCTGTTCGACAAGCGGCTCTGCCACGGGGTGCTGGCCGCCGCGGGGACGCCCGTCCCCGCCTCGCCCACCTCGGGCCCGGCCGCCGTCCGCACGCCGGTGCGCGGCTGGGAGGAGGTCCGCGCGGTCCTCGCCCTCCCCGGCTACCGCCGGGCGTTCGTGAAGCTCGCGCACGGCTCCTCGGCCTCCGGGGTGCTCGCGGTGGAGACGGGCGCGGGCGGCCGGATCCGGGCCACCACCTCCGTGGAGCGGGCCCCTTCGGGAGCCCTGCACAACTCGCTGCGCCTGCGGCGGTACGAGGACGAGCGGGTGATCGGCGCCGTCGTCGACGCGCTGGCCCCCGACGGCCTGCACATCGAGCGGTGGCTGCCGAAGGCCTCCCAGCGGGGCCGCTCCGCCGATCTGCGGGTCGTCGTCATCGGCGGCCGGGCCACCCACGCCGTGGTCCGCACGGCCGCCGGTCCGCTCACGAACCTGCACCTCGGCGGTGCCCGCGGTGATCTCGACGCGGCCGTCGCCGCCGTGACGGAGGCGGGCGGCCGCTGGGAGGCGGACGCGCTCGCCGTCTGCGAGCGGGCGGCGGCCGCCTTCCCCCGCACCCTGTGCGTCGGGGTCGATCTGCTGCCCGCCCTCGGCTGGCGGAGCTTCGCCGTGGGCGAGGTCAACGCCTTCGGGGATCTGCTGCCCCGGCTGACGGGACTGCCCGGCTCGCCCGCCGAGGGCCAGGACACCTACGCGGCCCAAGTGGCCGCCGTACGACAGGAACAGCATGCGCACGCCCCCGTCCAGACCTGATCCCGGAGCTGATCCCGGCCCCGGCCCCGGCCCCGACATGAACGAGGTCGTCGGCCGGGACGACCTGCTGCTCGTCACCCTCGACACCCTGCGCCACGACGTGGCCGCGCGGCTGGCCGCCGAGGGCCGGATCCCGAACCTGGCGGCGCACCTGCCCGGCGGGGCGTGGGAGCGGCGGCACGCGCCGGGGAGTTTCACCTACGCCTCCCACCAGGCCATGTTCGCGGGCTTCCTGCCCACCCCCGACGGTCCGGGCCCGCATCCGCGGCTGTTCGCCGCCCGGTTCCCGGGCAGTGAGACCACCGCCGGGCGGACCTGGGTGTTCGACACCCCAGACCTGGTGTCGGGGCTGGCCGGCGCGGGCTACCGGACCGTGTGCGTGGGCGGCGTCGGCTTCTTCAACAAGGCGGCCGCGCTGGGCTCCGTACTGCCCGGGATGTTCCAGGAGTCGCACTGGGAACCGGAGTTCGGGGTGGCCTCGCCGGTCTCCTTCGAGGCCCAGGTGTCCCGCGCCGAGCGGATCGTCGAGCAACTACCGCACGACCGGCGGCTGTTCCTCTTCCTGAACGTATCGGCCATGCACCAGCCCAACTGGTTCCACTCCCCCGGGGCGACCGCGGCGGACGGGGACTCGCGGGAGACGCACGCGGCCGCGCTGGAGTACGTCGACCGGCACATCGGGCGGCTCTTCGACGCGATGCGGTCGCGGCGCCGCTGCTTCGCGATCGTCTGCTCCGACCACGGGACCACGTACGGGGACGACGGGTACACGGGCCACCGGCTCGCCCACGAGGCCGTCTGGACGGTCCCGTACGCACAGTTCCACCTGAACCACGAGGAGCCCGGCCCCCGATGAGCACGATGACCCCGCTGATCAGCTCCACTCCGTACGAGAGTTACGTCTACGCCTACCCGCACAAGACGGCGTACCGCGCGCTGCCCGAGCCCGCCGAGCTCAGCCGGGAGTGGGCGCGGCAGCCCAAGGACGCCCTGTCGCTCTACCTCCACATCCCCTTCTGCGAGGTGCGCTGCGGTTTCTGCAACCTCTTCACCCGGATCGGTGCGCCGGAGGGGCTGACCACGGCCTACCTCGACGCGCTGGAACGGCAGGCGAAGGCGGTCCGCGACGCGCTGGGCGACGAGGAGCCCGTACGGTTCACGGCGGCGGCCTTCGGCGGCGGGACGCCGACCTTCCTGACGGCGTCCGAGCTGGAACGGCTCTGCGACATCGCGGAGAAGGCCGCGGGCGCCGACCTGCGTGCGGTGCCGCTGTCCGTGGAGGCCTCGCCGGCCACGGCGACGGCGGACCGGCTCGCCGTCCTGGCCGACCGGGGCACGACCCGGCTCAGCCTGGGCGTGCAGAGCTTCGTGCCCGAGGAGGCGCGTGCCGCCGTGCGTCCGCAGAAGCGGGCGGACGTGGAGACGGCGCTGGCCCGGGTCCGGGACGCGGCGATACCGGTGCTGAACATCGACCTGATCTACGGCATCGACGGGCAGACGGAGGCGAGCTGGCGCCACTCGCTGGACGCGGCCCTCGCCTGGCGCCCGGAGGAGCTCTACCTCTACCCGCTGTACGTGCGCCCCCTGACGGGCCTGGGGCGCAGGCCGGGCGAGTCCACGGCCGCCGGGTGGGACGAGCAGCGGCTGCGGCTCTACCGGGCCGGACGGGACCACCTGCTGGCCTCCGGGTACGAGCAGGTGTCGATGCGGATGTTCCGCCGGGCCGGGGCCCCCGGGGAGGGCGCCGATCAGGGCCTCGAACCGGGCGCCTGCCAGACCGACGGCATGATCGGCCTCGGCTGCGGGGCCCGCTCCTACACGGCCGGGCTGCACTACTCCTTCGACTACGCGGTCGGCATGAGCGAGATCCGCGGCATCATCGACGACTACGTGAGCCGCCCCGGGGAGGACTTCGCGCGGGCCGGGCACGGCCGCCGGATCGACCCGGACGAGGCGCGGCGCCGACACCTGCTGCAGTCCCTGCTCCAGGCGCGCGGGATGCCGGTGGGCGAGTACCGGGAGCGGTTCGGGAGCGGCCCGTGGGAGGACTTCCCGGCGGAGCTGGCGGCCTTCGCGGAGCGCGGCTGGCTCGAGGACGACGCGGAGCTGCTGCGGCTGACGCCGGAGGGGCTGGCGCACTCGGACGCGGCGGGCCCGGCCCTGTTCTCGGCGGACGTACGGGCCGCGATGGCCGCGTACGAGCGCAAGTGACGGGGGCGGGGCGAGGAGCGGAGGGGTCGCCGATGGACCTGACCGTGCTCTACCGGGGGCCGCTGTCCTCCTGCGACTACGACTGTCCCTACTGCCCGTTCGCCAAGCGGCGGGACAGCCGGGAACTGCTGACCGCCGACCGGGCCGCGCTGGAACGGTTCACCGGCTGGGCGGCCGCGAACACCGGCGACCGGCTGTCCGTCCTGTTCACCCCGTGGGGCGAGGGCCTGGTCCGTTCCTGGTACCGGCGCGCCCTGGTGGAGCTGTCGCACCTGCCGCAGGTGCGCCGGGTCGCGATCCAGACCAACCTGAGCGGGCGCACCGGCTGGACCGCCGACGCGGACCCGGACACGCTCGCGCTGTGGTGCACGTACCACCCGGGGCAGACCCCGTACGACCGCTTCCTGGGCAAGTGCCGGGAACTGGCCGCCGCCGGGGTGCGGTTCAGCGTGGGCGTGGTCGGCCTGCCCGAGCACCTCTCGGAGGCCCGCCGGCTGCGCGCCGCGCTGCCGCCCGAGGTGTACCTGTGGGTCAACGCGGCGGAGGGGCACGCGTACACCGACCCGGAGGCGGCCGACTGGACCGCCCTGGACCCGCTCTTCCCGTTCAGCCGCCACCCCCACCGCTCGGCGGGCCTGCCGTGCCGCACGGGCGCCTCGGTGATCTCGGTGGACGGCTCCGGCACGGTCCGGCGCTGCCATTTCGTCAAGGCGGAGCTGGGCAACCTCTACGACGGCTCGTACCGGGCCGCGCTGCGGCCGCGCGCCTGCCCGCTGGCGGTCTGCGACTGCCACATCGGCTACGTCCACCTGGAGACGCTCCCGCTCTACGACGTCTTCGCGGGCGGAGTCCTGGAGCGGATCCCGGCGGCGGCCCTCGCCGCCCTCCCCGCCCTCGCCGCCCTCCCTGCCCGCCCCGCAGTCCCCGCCGCCCCCGCCCTTCCGTGACACGGGAGGGCGGCGGGTCGGCAAAGCGGAAGAAAATTTACCCGCGGTCACATGCGGTTATCGCACACGGTGATCGCGCAGCGTTCACACGGCGTTCACCACGTGCAGGGCCGCCGACCCGCCTCCGGACGACGAAATCCGCAGGTGAACAGCTCTTGACCTGCGGATCTCGCGGAGATTCCATTCGGCCCGGGAGCCACCGAATCAGATCTGCCCACCACCGCCCCGGAGGCGATACCGCTCCCGCGCTCACTCACCGCATCTGCCGATCGGAACACCGCACCGATGTCTGACACGATCAGCGCCCCTCAGGCCCTCTCCCCCGCCACCGGTCCCGTGCCCCAGAAGCTCAAGCGTTCCATCGGCGTCGTCGGCGGAACCCTGCTCACCCTCTCGTGCGTGACGCCGGCCTCGACCCTCTTCGTCGTGGTCCCGGACCTCTTCTCCAGCCTCGGCACCTGGACCGCGCTCACCATCGCGATCGGCTCCCTGCTCTGCATCGGGGTCGCGTTCTGCTACTCGGAGCTGGGCACCCTCATCCCCAGCGCCGGCGGCGAGTACGCGATGGTGTCCACCCTGTCCGGCCGACTGGCCGGCTGGCTGGTCTTCGTCCTGTCCCTGCTGGTCGTGATGATCGTGCCGCCCGTGATCGCCATGGGCACCGCCGACTACCTCGCCCCCGTCGTCGACATACCGGCCCCGGCCGCCGGCGCCGGCGTGATGCTGCTGGCCACCCTCGCCGGTCTCCTCGACCTGCGGGCCAACGCCTGGATCACCGGCATCTTCCTCGTCCTGGAGGTCGTCGCGGCCGGGCTCGTCGCCGTCCTCGGCTT
The DNA here is from genome assembly GCF_035978755.1 of Streptomyces sp. NBC_01298. NCBI lineage: Bacteria > Bacillati > Actinomycetota > Actinomycetes > Kitasatosporales > Streptomycetaceae > Streptomyces > Streptomyces sp. NBC_01298. The sequence goes on along the minus strand of NZ_CP108414.1, from coordinate 8,001,386 downwards.
CGCCCACAGCGAGCGGGGCGCCGGCGCCCTCGTGCACGGCACCGTGGCCGCGGAGGGCGGCGGCACCTCCACCGTCACCGCGATGATGGTGGTCTCCGGGCTCGCCATCGCGCTCTTCGTCACCCAGGGCTTCTCGACGGCCGTCTACCTCTCGGAGGAGCTGGAGAACCCGCGCCGCAACGTCCCGCGGACCGTGCTGGCCACGCTCGCCATCTCCGCCGCCGTCATCCTGGTCCCGGTCATCGCCATCACCCTGGGCGCCCCCGACCTGGAGGCCCTGACCTCCGGTGACCTCGGCACGATGGTGACCGCCTGGTCCAACTCGGCCGTCGGCACCTTCGTCAGCCTCTGCGTGGCCCTCGCCATCGTCAACGCGGGCATCGTCATGGTCATCCAGAACTCCCGGGTGCTGTTCGCCTCCGCCCGCGACAAGGCCTGGCCCGCGCCGGTCAACGCCGCCCTCTCGCGGCTCGGCCGGTTCGGCTCCCCGTGGGTGGCCACCCTGCTCGTCGGGCTCCCCGGCGCGGCGATGTGTTTCGTCAACCTGGACACCCTCTACGGGGTCACCGGCGTCTCGGTGACCGGCATGTACCTGCTGGTCGCCGTGGCCGCGCTGGCCAGCCGGCGCGGGGCGCACCGCGAGACGGCCGCCTGGCGGATGCCGCTGTGGCCCGCCGTGCCGATCGTGCTGATCCTGGTGTTCGCGTACATCCTCACCCAGCAGGAGACCCAGTACCTGCTGTGGACCGGCGGGATCACCGCCGTCGCCACCGTGTACTGGGCGCTGTACCTGCGCCCGCACAAGGACACCCGCTGGCTGGTCACCATCCCGGTGGACGAGGACGACCCGGCTTCGGCCCCTGCCGCGGCGCCCGCCGTCTCGGTGTAGCGTCCGTCCGGCAGAGGTGAGGTGCGGGGCCACGGGGTCGTATCCCGTGGCCCCGCACCTCTTTCCGTACGGCCCCGGCACCGGGTCACGCACCCACGCGGATGACCACCTTGCCGAAGGGCGCGTCCTCGGCGTAGCCGCGGTAGGCCTCGCGGGCCTCCTCGAAGGGGAGCACCCGGTCGATCACGGGCCGCAGCTCGTGGGTCGCGACGGCCCGGTTCATCGACTCGAACTGCGTCCGGCTGCCGACGAACACCCGCCGGATCGTCGCGAGGCTCGCCGCGTACGCGGCGTGCGAGATCTCTATCCCGGACTTCGTGGCACTGGCGGTGATCAGCAGGGCGATCTGCCCGTAGAGCGAACTGGCGCGCACCGACTGCTCGATGGTGTCCGGGCCGCCCGTCTCCACGACCAGGTCGGCGCCACCGTCGGTCAACTCCCGTACGGCGGAACCCCACTCGGGCGTGCGCACGTAGTTCACGACCGCGTCGGCCCTCAGCGCCTTCAGCCGGTCGGCCTTCTCCTCGCTCGACGTGGTCGAGACGACCCGGCAGCCGAGCAGTTTCGCGAACTGCACCGCGAAGAGGGCGACCGGACCGGTGCCGAGGGTCAGCACGCTCTGACCCGGCAGGGGAGCTCCGCCCTCCCCGCCGGTGAGCGCGTTCCAGGCGGTGACCGCGGCGCACGGCAGGGTCGCGGCCTCCTCCCAGGTCAGGTGGTCCGGGACGCGGACCGCCCACTCCTCGTCGAGCAGTGCGTACTCCGCGAGCATCCCGTCGAGGGTGCAGCCGGGCTGGTCGACCATGGCGGGGGTGATCCTGCCGTCCCGCCAGTGCGGGAAGTAGGTGCAGGAGACGCGGTCGCCGACCGCGAACCGGGTCACCGCCTCCCCGACCGCGACCACCTCGCCCGCGCCGTCGCTCAGCGGGACCACCCCGGGCACGGCGGGCAGCGGGTAGCGCTCGCGCAGGATGAGCAGGTCGCGCTTGTTGAGGGAGGCGGCCCGGACGCGGACCACGATCCCGGTCGGTCCGGCCGGCAGCGGGCGGGGGCCGCCGTGGTCCCGCGGGACGATGCCCTCGATCCTGCCGAACGTCTCCAGGTGGTACGCGCGCATGGTGGCCTCCGGCCGGTCGTCCGTCATCTGCCGACATCTGCTTGCGATGCTTCCGATGACCCCGATGCTGCGGCCCCCGGACACGACCGGCAATTCCCTCCGGGGAATCGATGGCTCCGTGGAAACGGCGGCTAGAAAGGGGGACATGACCGCCAGCGCTCCTGCCGAGCCGACCCCCTTCGCCCGCGAGATGCGCCGCCGCCGGGCGCTGCGGCGCATCAGCCAGCTGGAACTGGCCACCCTCGCCGGGACCACGCAGCGCCACCTCAGCTTCATCGAGAGCGGCCGCTCGATGCCGGGGCGGGCGATGGTGGTACGGCTCGCCGAATCCCTCGGGCTGACCCTCAGGGAGCGCAACTCCCTGCTTCTCAGTGCCGGTTACGCACCCCTGTACGCCGAATCGGCGCGGGACGCGGAGACCATCGGGCCGGCCATGGAGGCGTTGCGGTCGATCCTGACCGGGCACCTTCCGTATCCGGCGGTGGTGGCCGGTCCCCGCGGTGAACTCGTCCTGGCGAACGCGGCGTTCGACGTGCTGACGGAGGGCGCGGCCGCGCACCTGCTCGCTCCGCCGGTGAACGTGCTGCGGCTCGCCCTGCACCCGGAGGGCATGGGGCCGCGCGTGGTGAACCTGGCGGCCTGGGGCCGGCACATCACGGAGAGCCTGCGCATCCGGGCCTCGGCGCACCCCGATCCGGGACTGGAGGCGCTGGTGGAGGAGCTGGACGAGTACCTGCCGGCCACGGACGACGGATCGGGCGACCGCTCCGGCTCGGGCAACGGCTCCGGCTCCGTCGGCGACTCCGGCCCCGCCGAGCACCTCGGCTTCGCCGTGCCGCTGCGGCTGCGGACCTCCGAGGGGGAGCTCCGGCTGCTCACCACCCTCACCTCGTTCTCGACGGCCGTGGACGTAACCCTGGCCGAGCTGCATCTGGAGGCCTTCCTGCCCGCCGACGCCGCCAGTGCCGAGCTGCTGCGGCGCCGGGAGGACGCCCGCACCGGGCCCGGCCCCCGGCGCTGAGTCCCGTACCGCCGTCCCGAATGGTGGAACGGGTGTCTTGCCCGCTCCGCCACTTCGTCTATGCTCCGCGCCATGGCCGTCACCCAGCGCCTCCTGTCGCGCTCCTGTTGTCCCCGCTGACGCCTGCCTGCTCCGGACCGCCCGCCCCGCCACCGCCGACGTCCCCGTCGCCCCGGCGCCCCCCGTGGTCCCACGGCCCCACCGCACCCCCCACCACCCCCCGCACCTGCGTGCACCCCCTTTGCCCTTCCCGAAGGAGCCCGTTCGCCATGAGCAGCAACCTCGCCCTCCTCGATGTCCGCCAGGTCCACGCCCGTCACACCGAGTTCCGGATCATCGATGTCCGCACCCCCGGCGAGTACGCCTCCGGCCACCTGCCCGGCGCGCAGAACATCCCCCTCGACCGGATCGGCCGCTCCCTGCCCGAGCTGCGCGAGGCCGCGCTGGAGCGGGAGCTGCTGCTGGTGTGCGCCTCGGGGACCCGCTCGCAGAACGCGGCGCGGACCTTGGCCGGGCACGGCATCGCGGCCACCAGCCTCACCGGCGGCACCAGCTCGTGGTCGGCGCACGGGCACCCGCTGGACTACCCCGCCGAGGGGCCCCGCCGGGTCTGGGCCATGGAGCGCCAGGTCCGGCTGACCGCGGGCGCGCTCGTCCTCCTCGGTCTGCTCCTCGGCCTGCTGGTGCACCCGGCGTTCGAACTGCTCAGCGCCGGGATCGCGGCCGGGCTCGTCTTCTCCGCCCTCACTGACACCTGCGGCATGGCCTTGGTCCTCGGCCGGCTGCCCTTCAACCGCCGCCGGTAGCCCGCGCGCCCCCTCTTTGCCCGGCATCTGGGACGATTTCGTCCATCATCCGGACTCCGCTTGTCGATACCGCCCGGACACCGACAGGATGCACCCCATGGCCCCCGTACTCACCTCGCGTCGTCACGTAGATCTGCTGCGCGTGTCGACCATGCTCTGTCGGGCCGCCGCCTCCCGTACGCACGGCTGTTGATCTCACCGATCCGCCGTATCTGACTCCGTACGGATGAGTCCGCGCCTCTCGGCGCACCCTTCACCACCCCTCCCTTCACCGCGCCGTTCGCGGCGGCCGTGATCCTGCCTTCAGGGCCGGACCGGCCACGCTTCCGGTCGCGCGGACTCCCGCATTCCTGCCCGCACTTCCCCGTACCCGTGCCACCGCCGCCCCGCAGCCGATCCTCGCCGCGGCGGTGCGTCGCGTCACGCCGCTCCGACGAGGTTTCGCCATGCCCGAGAATCCGCTCCTGCTGCACTGGTTCCTGCCCACGGGCGGGGACGGCCGCGACCCCGGCGGGGTCACCGCCGTCCAGGGGCGCAGCCGCACGGCCACCCGCCGGCCCGCGGACGTCCCGTACCTCGCCCAAGTCGCCAGCGCCGCCGAACAGGCCGGATTTCACTCACTGTTGACACCTGTGGGACTCGGCTGCGTCGATCCGTGGATCCTGACGTCCGCGCTCGCCCAGCACACCACCCGGATCGGCTTTCTCGTGGCGTTCCGCGCGGGGTTCGCGAGCCCCACGCTGATCGCCCAACAGGCCGACGCCTTCCGCCGGTTCGCGGGCGGCCGGCTCGGACTGAACGTGGTGACGGGCGGCGACCCCGCCGAACAGCGTGCCTACGGGGACGGCCTGGCGCACGACGAGCGCTACGCCCGCACCGACGAGGTGATGGCCGTGCTGCGGGATCTGCTGGACGGGAAGTCGGTGGACCACGAGGGCGCCCATCTGCACATCGAGGGAGCCCGTCTCACCGATCCGGAGCTGCGCCACCCGGTCCCGCTCTACTTCGGCGGGGCCTCGCCCGCCGCCGAGGAGGTCGCCGCCCGGCGGGCCGACGTCCAACTGCTGTGGGGCGAGCCGCCGTCGGCCATCGCCGCGCGCATCGACCGGCTGCGCGAGCGGGCCCGCTCGGCGGGCCGTACGGTCCGCTTCGGGCTGCGGCTGCACGTCATCAGCCGGGATTCCGCGGCCGAGGCCTGGGCGGAGGCCGACCGGATCCTCGCCGGGCTGGATCCGGCGGCCGTCCGGGCGAGCCAGGAGCGGTTCGCCGCCATGGACTCCACCGGGCAGGCCCGGATGGCGGCCCTGCACGGCGGAATCGCGGACGCCGAACGGCTGACGGTGGCGCCGAATCTGTGGGCGGGCATCGGGCTGGTCCGCGAGGGTGCCGGGACGGCCCTGGTCGGCTCGCACGACGAGGTCGCGCAGCGGCTGGCGGAGTACCGGGCCCTGGGCGTCGACGAGTTCATCCTGTCCGGCTATCCGCACCTCGAAGAGGCCTACCGGGTGGGCGAAGAGGTCGCCCCGCGCCTGCGCGCCCTGACCGGGGCGGCGACCGCGTGACCGCCCCGACCACGAAGGCCGGGCTCCGACCCGCCCCGTCCGAAGCCCCGCCGGACACGCCGGATACGGCGGATACGGCGGATACGGCGAACACCTCCGACACGGCCCCGCGGCGGTCCCGGGCCCGGATCCTGGAGGCACTGCGCTGGACCGCGCTGCGCCTCCTCGCCCTGACCGTGCTGCTCGCCGCCTGGCAGGCGGCGGTGGCGGCCGAGCTGTGGCCGAGGGTGCTGGTCCCCTCGCCCGGCGAGGTGTGGCGGCAGTTCCTGCTGGCGTCCACCACGCACGACGGCGTGCGCGGCTGCGGCGGCCATCTGCTGATCGAGCACCTCTGGGTGAGCCTCGGCCGCATCGGCACCGGCTCCGCGTACGCGGTGCTGGCGGGGGTGCCCCTGGGGCTGCTGATCGGCACCGTCCGGCCGCTCGCGGTGGTGCTGGAGCCGGCCGTGACCTTCCTGCGCACCCTGCCGCCGCTCGCGTACCTCTCGCTGCTCGTCATCTGGTTCGGCATCGACGAGGCCCCGAAGATCTGGCTGCTGGTGATCGCCGCACTGCCGCCGATCGCCGCGGCCACGGCGGCTGCCGTACGGACCGTCCCGGACGAACTCGTGGAAGCGGCAAAGGCGTTGGGCTCCGGTCCGGCATCCCTGCTGCTGTCGGTGCGACTGCCCGCCGCGCTGCCGGAGATCCTCACCGGCATCCGGATCGCCGTCGGGGTCGCGTACACCTCGGTCGTGGCGGCGGAGACCATCAACGGCGTGCCCGGCATCGGCGGCATGATCCGCGATGCCCAGCGCTACAACCAGACGGCCCTGGTGATCGCCGGGATCCTCGCCATCGGACTGTCCGGAATCGTGCTCGACGCCCTGCTCCGGGGAATCGAGCGGTTCGCCGTCCCCTGGCGCGGCCGCGGCTGACGCCCGCCCCCTCCCCCACTTCTCCCCAACACCCTTTCTCAATACTGGAGTTCCACCGTGCCCAGAAACGTTTCCCGCCGCGCCCTGCTGCTGGCCGCCGCCGTCGCCCTGACCGCCTCCACCACCGTCGCGTGCGGCGCGGACGGGGACGACTCGGCGGCCGGGCCGGGGCGGATCAGCGTACGGATCGCCTACCAGGCGATACCCAATGCCGACCTGATCGTGAAGAACCAGAAGCTGTTGGAGAAGGCCCTACCCGAAGCCGACGTGAAGTGGGTGAAGTTCGAGTCCGGCGGTGACGTCAACACGGCCGTGATCGCCGGATCGGTGGACCTGGGCCTGGCCGGGTCGAGCCCCGTCACCAAGGGACTGTCGGCCCCGCTGAACATCCCGTACAAGGTGGTGTGGATCCACGACCTGATCGGCGACAACGAGGCGCTGGTCGCCAAGCCGGCGATCGGCTCGGTCAAGGACCTGGTCGGGAAGAAGGTGGCCACGCCCTTCGGCTCCACCGCCCACTACTCGCTGCTCGCCGCGCTGAAGGCCGCCGGGGTGGACGCGGCGGCCGTGCAGACCATCGACCTCCAGCCGCAGGACGCCCTCGCCGCGTGGAAGCGCGGGGACATCGACGCGGCGTACGTGTGGACGCCGACGCTGAGCGAGCTGACCAAGGACGGGAAGGTGCTCATCACGAGCCGGCAGCTCGCCGAGCAGGGCAAGCCCACCGCCGACCTGGGCGTCGTGACGAACACGTTCGCGGCCGCCCACCCCGAGGTGGTCACGGCCTGGATCAAGGCGCAGGACCAGGCCGTCGGGCAGGCCCGTACGGCCCCCGACCAGGCCGCGAAGTCCATCGGGGCGGAGCTCGGACTGGCGCCGGAGGAGGCGAAGCGCCAGCTCTCGGAGCTGGTGCTGCTGAGCGCGAAGGAGCAGACCGGACCCGACTACCTCGGCACTCCCGGCGCCCCCGGGAAGCTGGCGGCGACCCTGCACGACGCGGCCGTCTTCCTGAAGGAGCAGAAGAAGGTCGACTCCGTGCCGGACCAGGCCGTCTTCGGCCGGGCCCTCGCGGTGGAGGAGCTCGGCCGTGCCGCGCACTGAGCCCGATCCCTCCGCCGCCGCCGCCGGCGTCTCCGTCGCCGTCTCCGTGGATGAGGAATTCGCCGTGGACCTCTCCGGGGTGTCGGTCCGCTACGGACCGGCGAAGCAGCCCGTGACGGTGCTCGACGCGGTGGATCTACGGGTCCGCGCAGGCGAGTTCGTCGTCCTCGTCGGCCCCTCCGGCTGCGGCAAGACCACCCTGCTGCGGGTGATCGCCGGCTTCGCGCAGCCGGCCTCGGGTACCGCCCTGGTCCGGGGCGCCGCTCCGCGCCCGGGACGGGGCGCCGGGGTGGTGTTCCAGCAGCCGAGGCTGTTCCCGTGGCGGACCGTCGGCGGGAACCTCGGCTTCGCGCTGGCCCGCCACGGGGTGCCGCGCTCCCAACGGCCCGACCGCGTGGCCGAGTTGCTGGACCGGGTGGGACTGCCCGGCATGGCGGGACGCCGCACCTGGGAGCTGTCCGGCGGCCAGCAGCAGCGGGTGGCGCTGGCCCGCGCCCTGGCCGCGGAGCCCGAACTCCTGCTGATGGACGAGCCGTTCGCGGCACTGGACGCGCTGACCCGGGAGCGCCTCCAGGAGGAGGTCCGCTCCCTGGCCGGGCGGCTCGGCACGACGGTGCTGTTCGTGACGCATTCGGTGGAGGAGGCGGTGCTGCTGGGATCCCGCGTCCTGGTGATGGCCGCGGGGCCCGGCCGGGTGGTGGAGGACCTGCCGGTGCCGCTCCCCCGCGACCCGGCCACGGACGTCGCGGGTTTGCGGGCCTCCCCCGAGTTCGCGCGGTTGCGCGGCCGACTGGCCCGGGCGCTGCGCCCGGGCTGACCGCCGCCCCTCACCCGCCGCACTCCTCACCCAGCGCCGGTCAGCGGGCCGCGCTCCTCCACCCGGCGCTCCTCACCCGGCGCTCCTCACACCTGGCCGGCCGCCAGGCTGGCACCGCTCAGGGTGAGCGCGGTGTTCACCAGGCCGACGTGGCTGAACGCCTGGGGGAAGTTGCCGAGTTGGCGTCCGGAGACGGGGTCGTACTCCTCGGCGAGGAGTCCGACGTCGTTGCGTACGGACAGCAGCCGCTCGAAGAGCTCCCGCGCCTCCTTCTCCCGTCCGGTCAGGTACAGGGCGTCGGTCAGCCAGAACGAGCAGGCGAGGAAGGCCCCTTCGTCGCCCGGCAGGCCGTCCACCGAGAGCCCCTCGGTGCTGTAGCGGCGGACCAGGCCGCTGCGGCCCAGCTCCTCGCGGACGGCGTCGACCGTGCCGACGACCCGGGGGTCGTCGGGCGGCAGGAAGCCGACGCGGGGGATGAGGAGGGTGGCCGCGTCCAGCTCGCGGGAGCCGTAGTACTGGGTGAAGGTGCCCCGCTCCGGGTCGTAGGCGTTCTCGCACACGTCGCGGTGCACCGCGTCCCGCATGGTGCGCCAGCGCCGCACGTCGCCGGGGAGTTTGGGGTTGAGTTCCAGGGTGCGCACGGCGCGGTCGGCGGCGACCCACGCCATCACCTTGGAGTGGGTGAAGTGGCGGCGCGGGCCGCGCACTTCCCACAGGCCCTCGTCGGGGCGGTGCCAGTTCTGCTCCAGGAAGTCGAGGAGCGCGAGCTGGATCTTCCAGGAGTGCCACTCGGCGGGGAGTCCGGCGGAGCGGGCCACGTACAGGGAGTCGAGGACCTCTCCGTACACGTCGAGCTGGAGCTGGTCGACGGCCGCGTTGCCGACCCGGACGGGCGCGGAGGCCGCGTACCCCTTCAGCCAGGGCAGCTCGCTCTCCGGGATGCGCCGCTCGCCGCCGATCCCGTACATGATCTGCAGGTCGGCCGGGTCGCCCGCGACGGCCCGCAGCAGCCACTCCCGCCAGGCACGGGCCTCGTCGAGGTAGCCGGTGGCCAGCAGGGAGCCGAGGGTGAGGGTGGAGTCGCGGAGCCAGCAGTAGCGGTAGTCCCAGTTGCGGACGCCGCCGAGCTCCTCCGGCAGGGAGGTGGTCGCGGCGGCGGCGATCCCGCCGGTCGGGGCGTAGGTGAGGGCCTTGAGGGTGATCAGGGAACGGATCACCGCGTCGCGGTAGGGGCCCTCGTACGTGCACCGGCCGGTCCATTCCCGCCAGTCGGCGAGGCTCTGCTCCAGGGCGGCGTACGGGTCCAGGGGCTCGGGGCGCGGTTCGTGCGAGGGGTGCCAGGTGAGCACGAAGGCGACGCGCTCGCCGGCGGCGACGGTGAACTCGGAGCGGGTGCTCATGCCCTCGCCCCACGTGTGCACGGAGGGTTCGCTGCGCAGCCACACGGCGTCGGGCCCGGCGACGGCGACCCGGTCGCCCTCGCGGTTGCCGCCGCGCCGCACCCAGGGCACGACGTGGCCGTAGTCGAAGCGCAGGCGCAGGGTGCTGCTCACGGTCGATTCGCCGGTGAGGCCTTCGACGATCCGCATCAGGTCGGGCGCGGTGTCGCGCTGCGGCATGAAGTCGATGACCTTGAACGAGGCGCCGTCCTCGGTCTCCCAGAAGGATTCCAGGACGAGGGTGCCGTCGACGTAGGCGCGGCGGGCGCAGCGCGCGGAATCGGGGGCGGCCGACGGGGCGATGCGCCAGTGGCCGTTCTCCTCGTCGCCGAGGAGGGCGGCGAAACAGGCGGCCGAGTCGAAGCGCGGCAGGCACAGCCAGTCGATGGACCCGTCGCGGCCGACCAGCCCACTGGTCATCAGGTCGCCGATGAGTGCGTAGTCTTCGATGGGTTGTGTCATTTAGGGCACTTTCCCCCGAATGCGCGCACTCAATCAGCCCGTACGGGTCCCCGCGCCGAGCCGCCCCCGGGACGGCTCGATTCCGTTCAGCTCCGCACGAGGAGCAGCACGCCCGCGGTGACGACGCCGAGGCCGACCGCGAGGGCGCCGTGGGCGAGGCGGTGGCCGCGCAGGACGGGCAGGAAACGGTCGAGAGCGTACCGGCCGGGACCGGTGAGCGCGAGGGCGGCGGCGCCGGCGGTGAGCAGGAGCTCGTACTCGATGCCCTGCGGGGCGAAGAAGGAGCCGGTGCCCTTCACCGCCATCGCGTTGATCATGGTGCCGACCAGGGCGGCACCCGCCAGCGGCGTGAGCAGCCCGAGCACGAGGCCGAGCCCGCCGAGGGTTTCGGTCAGGCCGGCGAGGACGGCCATGGCGTCGCCCGCCGGGTATCCGCTGGCGGTGAAGAACTGGCCGGTGCCGCTGATGCCGCCGCCGCCGAACCAGCCGAAGAGCTTCTGGACGCCGTGGCCGGCCATGGTCAGACCGAGGACCACGCGCAGGAGGAGCAGGCCGACGTCGTGGGCCGGGGTGGACAGCGCGGCGGCGGAGGCGCGCGCGAGGGGCGCGGCCTGCTCGCCGGTTCGCGGCTTCGGCGTGGTGACGGAGGGGCTGGTCATGGGAAGGTCCTTCCGGTCGGGCGGCCCGAGGGGCAGGTTGTTCAAATTCGAACGATGCAGTGACCCTAACCCCGCATCCACCGCTGATTCAAATTGGAACGGCACATGTAGCCTGGATCCATGGCTGAAACGAAATGGCTGGACGACCGCGAAATGCGTGCCTGGCAGGGGTTCCTGGCCGCTTCCGCCCTGGTCGGCCGCCGCCTCGATCAGCAGCTCAAGGACGACTCCGGACTCTCCCACCCGCAGTACGAGATCCTCGTACGGCTCGCCCGGGCGCCGGAGGGCGAGCTGCGCATGACGGAACTCGCCAACGGGCTCGTCAACTCCAAGAGCGGCCTGACCTACCAGGTCACGCAGATGGAGAAGGCGGGACTGGTCCGCCGCCGCACCTGCCCGTCCGACGTCCGCGGGATCTACGCCGTCCTCACCGAGGCGGGCCGCGCACGGCTGACGGAAGCCGCGCCGGGGCACGTGACCACGGTGCGGGAGGTCCTGGTGGACGTCCTCACCCCCGAGCAGCTCGACGCGCTCGCGGACGGGCTCGGCGAGGTCAGCCGCCGGCTGCGGACGCAGGGCGCCTGATGGACGCGACGACGGTCTGGCTCGTCGTGGCGGGGGTGGTGGCGGCCGGCCTGGCGGTCACCGCGGCCGTGCTCCTCGTACGGGTCTTCGCGGCCCGCAAGCTCCTGCGCGACGCGGGCATCCCCCTGCGCGACAAGGCCCTGTTCTGGGTCGCCGTGGCGTACACGGTCTCCCCGGTGGACCTGATCCCCGACCCGGTCTACCTGGACGACATCGGCGTCCTGCTCCTGGCCCTGCGCTCCCTCCACGCGGCGGCCTCGGCGGCCCGCCCGCCCAAGGAACTCGACGCGACGTAGGGCCCTCCGGCTCAGCTGACCCCGCGCGGGCGGAACTGGACGCTGACGCGGGGGCCGACCGGACGGGCCGTCTTGGGAACGGCGTGCTCCATCGTGCGCTGACAGGAGCCGCCCATCACCACCAGGTCGCCGTGACCCAGGGGGAGGCGGAGCAGGGTGGGGCCGCCGTCGCGGGGGCGCAGGGCCAGGTCGCGGGGGTCGCCCACCGAGAGGATGGCGACCATCGTGTCCTCGGTGGCGGAGCGGCCGGTCCGGTCGCCGTGCCAGGCGACGCTGTCGCGCCCGTCGCGGTAGAGGCACAGGCCCGCCGTGGCGAAGGGTTCGCCCAGCTCGGGGGCGTAGTGACGGCTCAGCACGTCCCGCGCCTCGGTGAGGGCGGGGTGCGGCAGCGGGTCGGCCTCGCCGTAGTGCGCGAGCAGCCGCGGGACCGCCACCTCCCGCTCGTACATCCGCCTCCGCTCGGCGTGCCACGGGACGTCCGCAGCGAGCCGCTCGAACAGCGCGTCGGCGCCGGTCAGCCAGCCCGGCAGGTGATCGACCCAGGCCCCGGCCCCCAGCTCGGTGCGCCGGACGCCCACCGGCGGGCCGACCCGGACCTCGTCACCCTGATCGAAGAGCGAACCCTGGAGTGCGTGCATGGGTCCAGGATAACGCGCCATTCGAACACTTGCACGAGCGGCAGGGCGGGATGGCGCCCCGCCCCGCCGCTCCCCCGCTACTTCAGGTAGGGGCCGGAGGTGCCCACCTTGCCGGGGGCGGCATTGCTGCCGCCCAGGTCGAGCACGTAGACCCGTAGGTTGCCCTTGCCGGGGGCCGGGACGGACAGGGTGCCGTTGGAGACGGTCTTCACGTCGCCGGTGACGGCGTCCTTGTACGTGCCGTTGGGTACGCCCGTGTACGTGGCGGCGCCGGTGACGGCCACCAGGGCGAAGCTGTCCGCTCCGGTGGCGGTGTCGGTGTAGCGGCGCTTGAAGGCCATGCCCCCCGAGACGCCCTCGGTGGAGTACTGGCCCATCTGGAGCGCGGGCACGGCGCGGCGGATCTCGTTCAGCCGCTGGAGGTGCTTCACCAGGGGAGCTTCGAGGGTGGTGGCGACCGGCCCGGTGGCGGTGGCGACCTTCGAGAAGCCGGAGGCGGTGACCGTCCCCGCGATCTTGTCCCCGTAGTACGCGCGGCCGGTGCCGGCGAGCGGGCAGGTCGGGCCGCAGTCGATCTGCTTGCCGGCCTGGAACTCGATCTCGGAGCCGTAGTACAGGGTCGGGATGCCGCGGAAGGTCCACATCAGGGACATGTTCTCGGCCCAGGCCTCGGTGCCGCCCGCGTAACGGGTGGAGGATTTGCCGGGGCCGAAGTCGTGGCTGTCGACATAGACGACGTTGTAGGTGGCGTCGTTGTAGCTGTCGTCGGAGTCCTTGCCGTTCTGGAAGGCGTTGTTCGCGTCGCCGAAGTTCATGTGCATGCGCATGTCGATGACGTTCATGCCGGAGAACTTGCTGTGGTCGGGGGCGTGGTAGAGGTTCCCGTTGAGGAAGGCGTTGGTGCTGGTCGGCTGCTTCGCCGGATCGTTGTCGGTCGTGTACTGCTGGACCGCGGCGGTGGCGTCGTCCGCGCTGTACGTCGCCGATTCCTTCCAGGTGTAGTACTGGGCCGACTGGTTGGCCGATCCACGGTTCCACTTGTCGTTCACGAAGGAGCCGACCTCGCCGAACACGTAGAAGTCCTGGGCCTTCTGGGCGCCGAACTGCTGGGCCAAGCGCTGCTGGATGGCGGGCAGGAAGCGGCGGTTCCAGGTGACGCGGGGAATGTGCACGGCCGTGTCCACGCGGAAGCCGTCGACGCCCATGTCGATGTACTTGTTGTAGGCGCCTATGAGGTAGTTCTGGACGGCCGCGTTCTCGGTGTTGAAGTCGGCGAGGTCCTCGTGGATCCAGCAGGAGCGGGCGTCCTCACCCTCCCAGTTGCCGATCCAGCACTGGTGGAACAGGGCCTTGGGGAACATGCCCGAGGTGGGATTGGGCCATTGGCAGTTGTAGATCGTGTAGCCCTCGGCGCTCTTGTACTGCGTGGCCACGCCCCAGTTGACGCAGGTGTTGCCGGACGGCTCGGCGGTCGACCACAAGTCGCCGTTGTAGTAAGACTTTCCGCTCTTGGGGTCCACGGTGAGGCCGTCGTACTCGAAGCCGGCCTGCTTCTCGTCGTAGTACCAGGACCACTGCGCGTCGCGCACGCCGTAGACGGTGGGGGTGAACAGGCCCTTGGCGCCCCAGCGGGAACTGTGGTTGTAGACCACGTCCTGGTAGATCTTGACGCCCTTGGCGTGGGCGGCGTTGATGAGGTCCTGATAGGAGGCGCCCGCCGATTCCAGGCGGGGATCGACCTTGTAGAAGTCGTAGCCGTGATAGCCGTGGTAGTCGTAGTCCGAGCGGTTCAGGACGACCGGGGTGATCCAGATCGCGGAGAAGCCGAGGGCTTTGACGTAGTCGAGCTTCTCGACCAGACCCTTGAAGTCCCCCCGGAACATGGGGTCGTTGTTGGCGGCGTTCCCGGACTTCACGTCCTGGCTGCCGCCCCGGTTGTTGGCGCCGTCACCGTCGTTGAAGCGGGCGGTGAGGACGAAGTAGATCGGGTCCTTGCGCGGGTCTCCGCCCAGCGGCGCGGATCCGGCGGGGGCCGGGGGCCGGGTTCCGGTGGTGGCGACGGCCGCGGCCGAAGAGGCGGAGGCGTTCCCGGCCGCGTCCACCGCCTTGACCGTGTAGGAGTAGGCGGTGCGCTCCTCCAGGCTGGATTCGGTGAGGACCGTGGAGGTGACCGAGGTGACCACGGTGCCCTTGGTGCCGCCCGAGCGGGTGACCTGGTAGCCGGTCACTCCCCGGTCGTCCGTGGCGGCGTCCCAGGTCACGACGGTGGACACGTCGGTCGCGGCCGCCCGGAGGCCGGCGGGCACGGTGGGCGCGGTGGTGTCGGGGACGGCGGCGGCGCACGGGTCCGCGGCGTTCGCGGTGACCGTGGTGTCCTTCACCGTGGACAGGCCCGTGCCGAGGGCGTAGTTCCTGCCGTTGTTGTTGTCCCAGGTGCCGTTGCCGTTGTTGAAGGTCCCGGCGAGACCGGCGGCCGAGCCGAGCGACACCGTCTTCTTCACCCAGCCCGTGCAGGCCGGGTCCATTCCGGTGCCGGGGGCGGTGGTCCAGGCGCCGCCGGTCGGGGCCCAGTGCAGATTGACGGTCGGCCAGCCGACGGTCGTCGTCGCGTAGTAGACGGTGGCGCTCGCGCCGGTGCCCGTGCCGCCCCCCGGGTCCGCGGCGCAGGGGTCGCTGTGCGCCACGACCCCGTCCTTGACGGTGATGACCCCGGTGCCCAGGGCGTAGTTCTTGCCCCCGTTGTTGTCCCAGGTCCCCTGGCCGTTGTTGAAGGTCGCCTGAAGGCCGGCGGCCGAGCCGAGGCTGACGGTCTTCTTCACCCAGTCGGTACAGGCGGCTTCCATCCCGGTGCCGGGCGCGGTGGTCCAGCTACCGCCGTCGGGTGCCCAATGCAGGTTGTAGGCAGTCCAGTTGCGGGTCTTGGTGTAGTAGAAGACCGTCGCCGTGCCGTCGCCGGCCGCCGTCACGGCGGCGGGGGCCGCCTCGGCGATCGAGGCCCCGGCGGCGGGCAGCGCGGCCGCCAGACTTCCCGCGACGGCCAGGGCCAGGGCGGTGGACCGCCCTCTGGGGTGTGAGCGCGTACATGATCTCAAGGTCTGCTCCTCGAAGCGGGGCCCAACAGCCCTGCGGCTCCGCGGCATTGAAAACTTGCCGCAAGGTTTTGCGGGGAGGTTAGCGGGCTGTCACCAGCACGTGAAGCCCTTGTGAACCGGAAATCTCGCCACCGCACACATCGGGGCAGCACTCATGGACCCTTTATGGAGAGAAGCGGCGCAATCGCTTGCAGAAATTTTCCCCGGGCGAGCGGGGCCGCGCGGCGGCTGCGCTGGGATATCGATAAGCCGACACATACGGCGCAGGCACGCCCGCCGGGCCGACATCCCGGGCACCCCGGGCGCCGCCTCTCGCTGCCGGGGACCGGCGGGGACCAGCGGAGGCCGGCGGAGGCCGGGGACCGGCCGGGAGCAGCGGGGAGCAGCAGGGGCGACGGGGACCGACCGGGGCTGGCGGAGACCGGCAGGTTCCAGCGAGCCCCCACCGGGACCGGCGGAGACCGGCAGGTTCCAGCGAGCCCCCACCGGGACCGGCGGGGAGCGCCGCTTACCAGCGGGACCGGCCAGGAGCAGCGGAGACCGGCGGGCCCGACGCGGACCGGCCGGGAGCAGCGGAGGCCTCCGGGGCCAGCCGGGACCGGCCGGGCCCTCCGGACCCCCGGGGCAGGCGGTGCGCCCGCTGCCGCCCTACCGGCCGCCGCGCAGGGTTTCGATCTCGCGGCGTTCGCGCTTCGTCGGGCGGCCCGCGCCGCGGTCGCGGATGCCGACCACCGCCGCCTCCACCGGGGTCGGCGGCGGCGGGCTGTTGTCCGTCAGGCATTCCGCGGCGGCCGGGGCGCCGACCCGCTTGGAGACCGGGCGCCGGACCACCACGATGCGCTCGCGCCCCGCATGGAACAGGCGCACCTCGTCCCCGGCCCGCACCGCCTGGGCCGGCTTCGCGCGCTCCCCGTTGACCCGCACGTGTCCCGCCCGGCACGCCGTGGCGGCGATCGCGCGCGTCTTCGTCAGCCGGACCGACCAGATCCACACGTCGACCCGCGCCGACCCCGCACCCGCGGTTCCCTCTTCAGCCATGCACCGACTCTAGCGAGACGAGCCGGGCGGGCCGAGCCCGCGGAAACGGAGCACCCTTTGGCAGTTCCGACAACACATTGGCACCTGCCATGGATATCATCCCAATGGAATTGCAAATGCCGCACACGTGCCCCTACCTTGTCGCACATGCAGTCCTACACCATCGGTCAGGCGGCCCGCCTTCTGGGCGTCAGCCCCGACACCGCCCGCCGCTGGGCCGACGCCGGCCGTGTCGCGACCCATCGCGACGAGAGCGGTCGCCGGCTGATCGACGGTCGTGCCCTGGCCGCCTTCTCCATCGAGGCGGGCCAGGGGGCCCACACCGAGGAGGGCGAGACCCACACCTCGGCCCGCAACGCCTTCCCGGGCATCGTCACCGCCGTCAAGCTCGGCGACGTGGCCGCCCAGGTCGAGATCCAGGCCGGTCCCCACCGCCTGGTCTCCCTGCTGACCCGGGAGGCGGTCGACGAACTCGGCCTGCGGGTCGGCATGCGGGCCACCGCCCGCGTGAAGTCGACCAGCGTGCACATCGACCGCGCCTGACCCCGCTCCGCACCACCGCTCAGTACGACGCGCCCCCACCCGCTCCGCCCGTCACCGGCGCGGGTCACCACCGCGCGGATCCGGCACCAGGCCGGCCGCCGACCCCACCGAGGAGCACCAGCCCATGTCCCCGTTCCTGCCCCTGAACCGCCGCACCGCCGCGCTCACCCTCTCCGCCGCCCTGCTCGTGCCGGCGCTCGCCGCCTGCGGCAGCGGCGACGACAAGAAGGACACGGCCGCCTCCCCGAGCGCCTCCGCGCCCGCGTCCGCCGAGCCCAAGGCCGCGAACCTGACGGTCCTGGCCGCGGCCTCCCTCACCGACGTGTTCAAGACCGCCGGCGCGGCGTACGAGAAGGCACACCCCGGCACCAAGATCACCTTCTCGTTCGCGGGTTCGCAGGAGCTCGCCGCCCAGGTCAAGCAGGGTGCCCCGGCCGACGCTCTGGTCACCGCCGACACCAAGACCATGACGGGCCTGCTGGGCGAGACCAACGACCCGGCGATCATCGCCAAGAACCGTCTGGTCATCGCCACCGGCAAGGGCAACCCGTTCAAGATCGCCGGCCTCAAGGACCTCGCCGACACCAAGATCAAGGTCGTACTGGCCGCGCCCGAGGTTCCGGTCGGCCGCTACAGCAAGCAGATCCTCGACGCCCAGAAGATCGAGGTGAAGCCGGTCTCCCAGGAGCCCAACGTCCGCGCCGTGCTGAGCAAGGTCGAGCTGGGCGAGGCCGACGCCGGTCTCGTCTACAAGACCGACACCCTCAAGTCCGGTGACAAGGTCGCCGTCGTGGAGATCCCGGACGCCGAGAACGCCGTGGCCTCGTACCCGGCCGCCTCGCTCAAGGGTTCCAAGAACGCCGAGGCCGCGGCCGCGTTCGTGGCGTGGCTGAGCACCCCGGAGGCCCAGAAGATCCTCCAGGACGCGGGCTTCCAGAAGCCGTAACCGCCTGCCGGCAGCGGCGAACGGAGGGGGACCGCCCGGTCCGGGGGGACGGGCGGTCCCCCTCCGTTCGCCGTCCGCGCATTACCCTTCACACGCGGCCCGGGCGTCCCGACCTCGCCCCGGCGACGTCCCGACATCCCCGGCCAGGAACCCACATGAGCAGACTCCGTACCCGCCGCGCCCGGCCCCCCGTGGCTCTGGCGCTCCCCGCGCTGCTCGCCGTGGCGTTCCTGCTGATGCCGCTCGTCGGCATCCTCAGCCGCACCCAGTGGCGCGATCTCGGCGCGCACCTCACCAGCCCCGGTGTGGTCGAGGCGCTCCGGCTCTCGCTGGTCGTGTCCCTGTGGGCCCTCGGCCTCTCCCTCCTCCTCGGGGTGCCGCTGGCCTGGCTGCTGGCCCGCGTCGAGTTCACGGGCAAGGCGCTCGTGCGCTCGCTGGTCCTGCTCCCCATGGTGCTGCCGCCCACGGTCGGCGGTGTCGCCCTGCTGCTCGGTTTCGGCCGCCGCGGGCTGCTCGGACCCTGGCTGGAGGGCACCTTCGGCATCACGCTGCCCTTCCACACCTCCGGCGCGGTCATCGCGGCCACCTTCGTCGCGATGCCCTTCCTCGTGATCAGCCTGGAGGGCGCGCTCGGCGGGCTCAAGCCGAGCTACGAGGAGACCGCCGCCTCCCTGGGTTCCACGCCGCTGCGCGTGTTCTTCACCGTGACGCTGCCGATGGTGGCCCCGGGCCTGATCGCCGGAGCCGCGCTGACCTGGGCCCGGGCGCTCGGCGAGTTCGGTGCCACCATCACCTTCGCGGGCAACCTCCCGGGCACCACCCAGACCCTGCCGCTCCAGGTCTACCTGCTGCTCCAGGACCAGCCCGAGGCCGCCACCTCCGTGTCCCTGCTGCTGCTCGCGATCGCCATGGCCGTACTCATCGCCCTGCGCGGGCGGTGGACGGGAGCCCCCGCCGCCCGCAAGGAATCCGGCGCGCCGGTGGACTCCGAGGAGACCGCCGGCCCGGCCCCACTGGTCCCCGTGGTCCCGGTGCTCCCCCTACCGTCCGCGGTCCCGGTGCTCCCCGTACCGTCCCCGGTTCCCGGCTCCCCCGGGACCCCGGTGTCCCCCGAGGCTCCGGCCGACGGCGGGCACTGGCCGCTGCACGCCACCGTGACCGGCTTCAACGAGCTCACCCTCGACGCCGAACCCGGCACCACCATCGCCGTAGTCGGCGAGAACGGCGCGGGCAAGACCACCCTCCTCCGGGCCCTGCTCGGACTGACCCCCCGCGCCCACGCCGAACTCCGCCTCGGCGACGCCGACGTGACCGACCTGCCCCCGCACCGGCGCCAGGTCGCCTGGGTCCCCCAGGACGGGGCGCTGTTCCCGCACCTGAGCGCGCTCGCCAACACCTCGTACGGGCTGCGCGCCCGTCGGGTGCCCCGGGCCGCGGCCCGGGCGGAGGCGCAGGCCTGGCTGGACCGGCTCGGCGTCGGGCACCTCGCCCACCGCAAGCCCGCCCAGCTCTCCGGCGGGCAGGCCCAGCGGGTGGCGCTGGCCCGCGCGCTGGCCGCCCGGCCCCGGCTGCTCCTGCTCGACGAGCCCCTCGCCGCCCTCGACCAGACCACCCGCGCCCGTGTCCGGCACACCCTGCGCACCCATCTGGCCGGCTTCGGCGGGGTCTGCCTGATCGTCACGCACGACCCCGTCGAGGCCGTGTCCCTGGCCGACCGGGTCCTCGTACTCTCCGACGGGCGGACCTTGCAGGACGCCCCGCCCTCCGAGGTGACCCGGCATCCGCGGTCCCCGTGGGTAGCCCGGATGCTGGGGCGCAACGCCTGGCCCGGCACGGCCACGGCCGACGGTCTGGAACTCGCCGCCGGGGGCCGCCTGGTGGTGGCCGAGGCGCTGCCCGAAGGGGTGCGGGCGCTCGCGATCATCGCCCCCGAGGCGGTGTCCGTGCACCGGGACCGCCCGGGCGGCAGCCCTCGTAACGTATGGCCCGGCACCGTACGGGAGATCACCGCGGTCGGCAGCCGGCTGCGCGTACTGGTCGGCTCGGACCAGGCACCCGACCTGGTCGCGGAGATCACCCCCGAGGCCGCCGCCGAACTGGGCATCGTCGACGGCGCCGCGGTGTGGACCAGCGTGAAGGCGACCGAGGTCACCGTCGTGAGCCTCTGAGGGACCGCTCCCCGGGCCGGGCGAGGTGTGCGCACCCTGACCTGGTACGCCTCCGAGGTCGCGCGCTGGCGGACGCCGACCCGGTCCGGAAGGGCCTCGGAGCGTCCGCCATGGGGGCAGGCACCCCGCCGCAGCGACGGGGAACCCGCCGGCGGACGCGGTCAGGCGCCCACGTAGGTCGCGAGGTGCTCGCCGGTGAGGGTGGCGCGGCCTTCGACGAGGGCGGCCGGTGTGCCCTCGAAGACGATCCGGCCGCCGTCGTGACCGGCGCTGGGGCCGAGGTCGATGATCCAGTCGGCGTGCGCCATGACCGCCTGGTGGTGTTCGACCACGATCACCGACTTGCCGGAGTCGACGAGCCGGTCGAGGAGCCCGAGGAGCTGCTCGACGTCGGCGAGGTGCAGGCCCGCGGTCGGCTCGTCCAGTACGTAGACCCCGCCCTTCTCCCCCATGTGCGTGGCCAGCTTGAGCCGCTGCCGCTCGCCCCCGGAGAGGGTGGTCAGCGGCTGCCCGAGGCTGAGGTAGCCCAGCCCGACGTCCGCCAGCCGCTCCAGGATCTTGTGCGCGGCCGGGGTGCGCGCCTCGCCCTCGCCGAAGAACTCGGCGGCCTCGGTGACCGGCATCGCGAGGACCTCGCTGATGTCGCGGCCGCCGAGGTGGTGTTCCAGGACCGAGGCGTGGAAGCGCTTGCCCTCGCACTCCTCGCAGACGGTCGAGACGCCGGCCATGATCGCCAGGTCGGTGTAGACGACCCCCGCACCGTTGCAGCCGGGGCAGGCGCCCTCGGAATTGGCGCTGAAGAGGGCCGGCTTCACGCCGTTGGCCTTGGCGAAGGCCTTGCGGATCGGCTCGAGCAGGCCCGTGTACGTCGCCGGGTTGCTCCGGCGCGAACCGCGGATCGCGCCCTGGTCCACCGAGATGACGCCCTCGCTGGCCGGGATCGAGCCGTGCACGAGCGAGCTCTTGCCGGAGCCCGCCACGCCGGTGACCACGACGAGCACCCCGAGCGGTACGTCGACGTCGACGCCCCGCAGGTTGTGCGTCTTCGCGCCGCGGATCTCCAGCTTCCCGTTGGGCTCGCGCACCGTTTCCTTGAGGCTCGCGCGGTCTCCGAAGTGCCGGCCCGTGATGGTGTCGCCCGCCCGCAGCCCCTCGACGGTGCCCTCGAAGCAGATGGTGCCGCCGCCCTGTCCCGCGCCGGGGCCGAGGTCGACGACGTGGTCGGCGATCGCGATCGTCTCCGGCTTGTGCTCCACGACGAGCACCGTGTTGCCCTTGTCGCGCAGCCGCAGCAGGAGGCGGTTCATCTGCTGGATGTCGTGGGGGTGCAGGCCGACGGTGGGCTCGTCGAACACGTAGGTGACGTCGGTGAGCGAGGAGCCGAGGTGGCGGATCATCTTGACGCGCTGGGCCTCGCCACCCGACAGCGTGCCCGAGGGCCGGTCCAGGGACAGGTAGCCCAGCCCGATCTCCACGAACGAGTCCAGGGTCTGGCGCAGCGACGCCAGGAGCGGGGCCACCGAGGGCTCGTCGAGGTCACGGACCCACTTGGCCAGGTCGCTGATCTGCATCGCGCAGGCGTCGGCGATGCTGATCTTCTTGATCTTCGAGGACCGCGCCCCCGCGCTGAGTCGGGTGCCCTCGCAGTCGGGACAGACGGTGAAGGTCACCGCACGCTTCACGAACGCCCGGATGTGCGGCTGCAGCGCCTCCACGTCCTTCGACAGCATCGACTTCTGGAGCTTCGGGATGATGCCCTCGTAGGTGAGGTTGATCCCCTCGACCTTGATCTTCGTCGGTTCCTTGTGGAGCAGGTCGCTCAGCTCGCGCTTGGTGTACTTGCGGATCGGCTTGTCCATGTCGAAGAAGCCGGAGCCGCTGAAGATGCGGCCGTACCAGCCCTCCATCGTGTAGCCGGGGATGGTGAGGGCGCCCTCGCTGAGGGACTTGGTGTCGTCGTACAGCGCGGTGAGGTCGATGTCGTTGACCGAGCCCCGGCCCTCGCAGCGCGGGCACATGCCGCCGGTGATGCTGAAGGTGCGCTTCTCCTTCACGGTCTGCCCGGCGCGCTCCATGGTGACCGCGCCGGCCCCGCTGATCGAGGCCACGTTGAAGGAGAAGGCCTTGGGCGAGCCGATGTGCGGCTTTCCGAGCCGGCTGAAGAGGATGCGCAGCATCGCGTTCGCGTCGGTGGCTGTGCCCACCGTGGAGCGGGGGTCGGAGCCCATCCGCTGCTGGTCGACGGTGATCACGGTGGTCAGCCCGTCGAGCACGTCCACCTCGGGCCGGGCCAGGGTGGGCATGAAGCCCTGGAGGAAGGCGCTGTAGGTCTCGTTGATCAGCCGCTGCGATTCGGCGGCGATGGTGTCGAACACCAGGGAGCTCTTGCCCGAGCCGGACACGCCGGTGAAGACCGTGAGCCGGCGCTTGGGGATCTCGACGCTGACGTCCTTGAGGTTGTTCACCCGCGCGCCGTGTACGCGGATCAGGTCGTGGACGTCGGCGGCGTGCGGCTCGGGTGACTGCGCGCCCGTCCTCGTGACCTTGCTCATCGTGTCTCCATACTGTTCGGCCGGCGCCGCCGGGTCGGACCGGCGCCGCCCGCGCGGTCGCGGCAACGCCTTCCTGTCTACCCGATCGGCGGTGCCGCCGGTGAGCGGCGCCGGGTAAGTGGTGCGGTGGATCTCAGCGCGTGCGGGGCTGGTGGAACCGGAGCATGTTGCCGGCCGGGTCGCGGAAGGCGCAGTCCCGGACGCCGTACGGCTGGTCGATCGGCTCCTGGAGCACCTCGGCGCCGGCGGCCCGGATGCGGTCGAAGGTGGCGTCGCAGTCCTCGGTGCCGAAGATGACACCGCGCAGCAGGCCCTTGGCCAGCAGTTCCGCCATGGCCTCGCGGTCGGCGGAAGAGGCGTTCGGGTCCGCGACGGGCGGTTCGAGGACGATGTCCACATCCGGCTGCGCGGGCGAACCGAGGGTCACCCAGCGCATCCCCCCGAAGCCGACGTCGCCCCGGACCTCCAGCCCGAGGACGTCCCGGTAGAAGGGGAGCGCCGTGTCGTGGTCGTCGACGGCGATGAAGCACTGCGAAAGGCTGATGTCCATGGGTTTCACGCTACGGGCGGGGGGCCGGCGGGGGCTTCTCCATTCCTGACGGGTTCCACGGGACGCCCCCCTGCCGGGTTCACCGGCGGCCGGCCGGGAGTACGGAGAGCCAGTCACCCGCCGCGAAGGCGTCGGCGCCGATCACGGTGCGGCCGGTGCGCGGGGCCGCGACGGTGAGCACGCCCTCCGTGCGGCCGGCCGCGAAGCGGGGCACGCCGACCGTGATGACCACGGCCCGCTTGCCGGTGGCCCGGCGGAACTCCGCCAGGAGCCGCAGCCGCAGGGCGGCTTCCTTGCGGTCGACGGCCTGGGGCGCGTACGGCTCTACGACGGCCAGCGCGCCGGTGCCCCGCTCCCGGGAGGCCGCCGCGAGGGCCGCGCGCAGGGCCGTGATCCGGTCCAGCCCACCACCGGCGAGGGTGGGGCGGGTGGAGCCGAGCGGGAGGAACCGTACGCCCCGGTGCACGAAGGCCGGGCGGCCGACGCCGGTCAGCGCGAAGTCGACGCCGGAGGCGGAGGCCGAGGCGGAGGCCGGCCGTGCACCGGCGGGGGCGACCGCGAACCGCCAGGGCCGCGAGTCCACCCGGGCCGCCGTGACCACGATCGGATCCGGCACGCCGCCCGTACGCACCACCCCGGTCGGCGGCGTCCGAGCCACCAGACCGTCCAACACCAGCCGCGGTACGACGCCAACCCTGACGGGGGCCTTGGCCGGGGCCTTGGCCGGGGCCTTGGCCGGGGCCTTGGCCGGGGCCTTGGCCGGGGCCTTGGCGCGGGTGGGTGCGGGGGCGGTGGCCGAGAGCCGGGTCACGGTGAAGGGGCGCTCCGCCATCGCCGGGAGCGACAGGCTGATCTCCCGCCAGCCGGTCCAGTCCACCGCGGGCCCGCGCAGGACCGCGGCGGCCCCGTCGCCGTCGGCGAGTTCCACCGCGGGCCGGGCACCGGAGCCGTCGCCGTTCACCCAGAGGGACAACGACCGGGCCAGTTCGGGGACCCGAAGGGGCCGGGGCGGGGTCCCTGTGGCGGTCCCTCCCCCGGCGGGCGGCGTGAGGACGAGCCCCCGGCCGGGCAGGCCCTGCCCGGGCGCGGCGCCGGGGCCGGTCCAGCGGGTGGCGTCCTCCAGATCCGCGAGCGGCACGTCCGACAGGCCCACCCCGAGGGCCAGTAGGGCCGGGGCCAAGGCCGGGGCCGGGGCGGCACCGGAGATGGGCGCCGCAGCCGCTGCGCCCGCAGGGCTTCGTACCGTGGCGCGGAGTTGGCCCGTCGCGTTCGGGACGCGGGCCGTCACCGTGAACGCGCCGTGGCCGTCGTCGGCCACCCTCCAGCGGGAACGGTCGAAGTCGAGCTCCACGTCCCGGGGTTCGACCACGGCGGCGGCGCCCTGCGCGTCGTAGCCGGTCAGGACGAAGCGCGCGGTCTCGCCCGCCTCCGCGAGCCCGATGCGGTCCGGAACCGCGCGGATCCGGGTCAGGGCGCCGAGCACGTCGAGGCGCAGCGCCCCGCTCGCCGCTCCGAGGCGTGCCCGTACCTCCACCGGGCCGGGGCCCGACGCGCGCAGGATCCCGCCGGGATCGATCCGGCCCCGGCCCTGCGGAAGGGACCAGCCCGGCGCCGCGTTCTCCCGTGCGGGCACCGGACCGAGGTGCGCGTCGTACGGGGTGGCCCCGAGGGTCCGGGCCAGGCCCGGGAAGGCGCGCGCGGCGCCGCCGACGGGTTCGATCCGGTAGCCGGCGGCGCGGCCGTCGCCGGCCGTCGCGGTCAGGGCCAGGCCGTTGGGGACCGGGCGCTGGCGGCCGTCGGACGGGGAGTTCTCCACGGTCAGCGCCGCCTGCCCGGCGAGCGCGGCGAGCAGGGTCGAGGAGCCGCCGCCGTCCAGGTTGAGGGCGTCGTGGGCGCCGAGCCGGTGCATCATGCGGCCGAGCGCCGTCAGGGTCAGGCCTCCGCTGTCGCGCTGGCGGCCGTCGACGGTGACCAGGCGGGCCCGGCGGCCGTCGCGGGAGAAGCCGACGGCGGTGCGCGGCGCGGCCGCGTTGTTGGGCTCGCCGTCGTGGTTCTGCGGAACCCCGGCCACCACGAGCGCCTCCCGGCCGCCGACCGCGTTCGCCGGGAGCGGCCCGCCCCCGGCGGCCACCGGCCGGGCCGCCACGGCGACCGCGTCCCCGGGGCGCAGGGCGGCGAGTTCCGGCGCCGCCGCGCCCGCCGCGACCAGCACGGTGGTTCCGGGTGCGGGACGCTCCCGGCGCGCGGGCCCCCGTACCGCCGCGCGCACGGCCGTGACCCGGCCGTCGCGCAGTTCCACCGCCGGTCCGGTGGCGGGGAGTCCGTCCGCCGGCCAGTCGGCGGTGTAGGCGGCGAAGCCCTCGGCGGGCGGGCGCGCGGTGTTGAAACCGGCGAGCGGGCGGACCGCTCCGCCGGGCAGGGTGACGCTCCCGCCCAGGGCCAGGCGCAGGACCCGGCCCGGCCCGTCGGCGCCGAAGCCGACGGCCTGTCCGGCGTCTCCCGAGGCCGCGTGCAGCAGCCGTCCGGCGCCGATGCCGGGGCCGAGCGGGGCGCCCGTACCCCGGATGTCGAAGAAGTCCCCGTTCACGGCGGCGACCACGCGGCGGCCCGGCCCGGCGGGGTGACGGGCCGCGGAGTCGGAGACGGTGGCGACGCCCCGGCCGCCGAGGTACTCCGCACGCACGCCGGAGCCGGCGCCCGCCAGCCGCACGTCGAGTTCGTCGATGCGCAGCCACCGGTCGGCTTCGAGCCGGTCGTACGACTCCAGCCGTACCCCGGGCGCGATCTGCCGGGCGGTACGGGCCGTCTCGATCCCCTCTCCCCCGCCGCTCCCGGAGGCGCTTGCCGGCTGGGGCGCCGGCGCCACGAGCAGCAGCACGGCGAGCAGGGCCGACAGCAGGACGGGCGACAGCGGGCCCGGGGGGTGCACGGGACGCAGGGGACGTAGGGGACGCAGGGGGGACATCCAGGCAGGATCGACCAGCTCCGCGCATATGAGCACATGAACACAGCGCGAGTCCGGTGACTGTCAGCCATTCGCCCGCACCGGGGCCCAGAAGCCGTCCGGGCGCGCCGTTGCCGGAGCCCGCCCCGGAGCCCGTCGCCCCGCTGCGCCCGCCCGGGGCTCGCGACGGCCACGAGCGTCCTGCTCGCACTGGCCGGCCTGTACGCCTTGCTCCTGGCCGGAGCCGGCCCGTACCTCGGCTCGGCCCTGCGCGCCAGGAGCTACCCGGACGCGGGCACCGGGGACGGCGGCACCCAGCCGAACACCCCACCCCGGCGGGCCCCCGCCTACCCGGTCCCGGGATCCCGGGACCGGAGCGCGGAATCCTGGTCGGCGGCATCCCGGAGCGCGGGATCCTGGTCGCCCGGAGCCCGGACCTCGGGGTCGGGGTCGGGGACGGGGACGGGGTCGGGGTCGGGGACGGCCGGCGCCTGGACGGCGAACTCGCACCACACACACTTCCCGCCGCCCCGCGGCTCCACGCCCCAGGCGTCCGCGAGCCGGTCCACCAGCATCAGGCCGCGCCCCGACACCGCCCAGTCGTCGGCCTCCCGCCGCCGCGGCAGGGCGCTGCTGGTGTCCTCCACCTCGATCCGGATCCGGCCCGCCGGGGTCAGCCGCATGCTGACGGCGCCGACTCCGTCGGTGTGGACCAGTGCGTTGGTCATCAGCTCGTCCGCGGCCAGCTCGATCTCGTCGGCCTGGTCCCAGGCGCCCCACGCCGCGGCGGCCGCCCGGATCAGGTGGCGGGCCAGCGCCGGGGCGTCCGGGTCACCCGGGGTGAGGCGGTGTCGCAGCGGGCCGCCGCCGCGCGGGAGCGGGGTGCCGCGCCGGCGCAGCAGGAGCAGGGCCATGTCGTCGCCGCCGCCCGAGTCCCCGACCAGGTCGCACAGCACGTCGGCGAGTTCCTCCACGTCCGCCGGGCCGTCCCGGACCGCCTCCATGAGCTCGCGCACACCCGTGTCGGGATCCCGGCCGGGTCGTTCGGTCAGCCCGTCCGTGCACAGCAGCAGGGTGTCCCCGGGGTGCAGTTCGAGGCTGGTGACGGGGTATCCCGCCCCGGCGGCGTCGGCGGCGGAAGCACCCGGAGCGCCGGATCCGCCCGGACCGGAGCCACCCGCACCGGGCGCGTCCGGCTCGCGCGCCGGCAGCCCCAGCGGCAGCCCGCCCGCCACCTGCACCCGGTGGCAACTGCCGTCGCCGCGCCGCACCACGGGGTCGAGGTGCCCGGCGCGGACCATGCGGGCCATGCCGCTGGTGAGGTCGATGTCGGCGTACGTGCAGGTGGCGAAGCGTTCCGTCTCCAGGTCCCGCAGGAAGGCCGAGGCCCGCGCCATGGCCGCGCCGGGGGTGTGTCCCTCGGCGATGTACGCGCGCAGGGCGATGCGCAGCTGGCCCATGACGGCGGCGGCGTCCGTGTCGTGCCCCTCCACGTCGCCGATCATCACGCCGACCCGGCCCTCGCCGAGCGGCACCACGTCGTACCAGTCCCCGCCGATGTCCCGCCCCATCCGGGCGGCCCGGTACCGCACGGCGATCACCGCACCCGCCACGTCCGGGATGCGGCGCGGGAGCATGGCCTTCTGGAGGCCCTCGGCGAGGTCGTGCTCCTGCTCGAAGAGGATGGCCCGCTGGAGGCTCTGGGCGATGCCGCTGCCCAGCGCCATCAGCACGTTGCGCTCCTCGGCGTTGAAGTCGCCCTCCCGCGTGTAGAGCAGCCCGAGGGCGCCGACGGGCCTGCCCTGGGCGATCAGCGGCAGGTAGACCCCGCTGCGGACGGCCAGCGGCTCGATGTACGGCCACAGCTCCGGGTAGCGGTGCTGGAACTCCTCGCGGGAGCCGAGGTACACCGGCCGCAGCGTCCGTACCGCCTCGCTCATCGGCAGGGGTGCGTCGATCCGCGTGTACTCGGTCTCCGGTACGTAGGCCCCGATCTGCCCCTCCGCGACCAGGTGGATCCGGCCGCCGTCGACCACGCCGAGCATGACGCTGACCGCGCCGAGGTGGCCGAGGGCCTCGGGGTCCTTGAGGACGTCGGTGACGTCGTTGACCGTGCGGGCGTGCGCGAGGATCGCCGTGGTCCGCTCGACGACCCCGGTCATCCGGCGCCGGCCCTCGTCGCGCTCACCGGCCGCGCCGGGCTCGCCGGGGTCGTGGACGGCGTCGCGGATGATCCCGATGATCCGGTACGGGCGCCCGTGCGTGTCCCGCAGGATGCGGCCCTGGACATGGGTCCAGCCCGGGGCCCCGTCCCGGTCGCGGCTGCGCACGTAGGCCCCGTAGTGGCTGCGGCCGGCCTTCAGCGCCTGCGCGATGCGTGCGTCGAGCCGGGCGTCCTCGCCGGGCGCGAGGCGGACGCGCAGGCCGGCGGGGGTGCCGGTGAACTCCTCGGGGCGCAGGTCGAAGACCCCGAGGGCGGTGGTGTCCAGAAACATCCGCCCGCTGTCGAGGTCCCAGTCGAAGGTGCCCATGTGGTTGAGCGCGAGGCTCGTGTCCGTCCGGGCAGGCCACTCGACCTGGGGGGTCACTCCCCTTTCGGCCACACCTTCAGGGTCTCACTCCCGCGCGGTCCGCGCCGGTCCGCGGGCCCCCCGCCGGGGCGGTACGGGACGGGGCGCGGGTTCGCGGTACGCGAAGAGCGGATCCGGCGTGGCGACCGGACCCCGGCCGCCCTCGTGCGCTAGCGCCCCCTCGGGGCGCCGAAAATCGGGACGAAAAAGGGCCAAAGTCCCGGCCTGTCGCGACTTTCGCCTAATAGGCGACTTGTACGATTTCGCGAAGATCGATCCGTTCATGATCATCTTTGCTGGCGTCAGCAACCCCCCGGCACGGGGTCGTTGACGCCCACGGCTGTGTGGGGTGTGGCTTGTCGCAAGCGCCGAAGAGGACCGGAGAACCGGCCGGAATACCGGAGGGAGGGGCGGAGGGAGCGGAGGAGCGGACGGAGGAAGGCGCGCAGGAAGCGGCCCGGACCCCCGGACGGATATCCGCCCCACTCACCGGCTCCGCGCACCTCGACACCGGCGCACCCGGCTCCACGGGCTCCGGCCGGCGCTCGGGTTCGGGCGCGGGCTCCGCCGTCGGCTCGCCTTCCGGATCCGGCTCCGCCGTCGGCTCGACCTCCGCCGTCGGCTCGACCTCCGACGTCAGCTCGGCCTCCGACGTCTCCGCTCCCGGGGGCGGCCCAACCTCCGCCTCGGCCTCCGGGGCCCGCACCGGGCGCGGAAGTCTGGTCGTGCGGCCGTACCGGGATCCGCTGGTCCTCGGGCCCCTGTTCCGCGACGAGGGGCCCGCCGGGGCCCGTGTCACAGCCGACTGCCCCCGCACCGCCGGCCCGGCCGCCCCCGGCGGCGCCACCCGCACCGCGGGCCCGGGCGGGCCACGCCGGCCCGGCGGTCCGCCGGCGGACCGCGACACCCTTCGGCAGGCCCCCGTCCGCGCGGCGATACCCCAGCCCGCCCATCCGGCCGCTGCCGCGGCCCCGGCTCCGCCCCACCCCCGCACCCTTCCCGCCGTGCTCGACCCCGAGCTCACCGAACACCCCGCGCGAGCCTGTTCCGGCTGGTGGGCGCTGCTCACCGGCGTTCTCGCCACGGGCGGCGCCGCCGCCCTCGCCCGGCTGGAGGAGCTCCGCCCCTCCACCTCCCCCGCCGAGGCCTGGCCCCTGGCCGCCGTCGTGTGCTGCGCGCTCCTCACGCTCGCCGCGCTCTGCGGACTGCGGCGCGGGCGCGCCGGTCAGGCCTGGTCGCTGACCCTCTTCGGCCGCTACCGGGGCACGATCCGGCGTACGGGCCTCATCTGGTCCAACCCGGTGCCCCGCCACACCCGCGTCGACGTGCGGCTGCGCCACTGGCGTAGCGAACCGCTCCGCGTCGTCGACTCCGAGGGCACCGCGCTGCGGTCCGTGGTCCTCGTCGTCTGGCGGGTCAAGGACACCGCCCGCGCACTCCTGGCGGTCGACGACCACACCGCGTACCTGCGCGGACAGGTGGAGTCCGCGACCGCCCGGGTGCTCTCCCGGATGCCCGCCGACTCCTTCGGCCCGGAGCCCGACGGGCCGGACGGACCGGACACCCTGCGCGACACCGAGGCCGTCGGCGACGAACTGACCCGTCTCCTCGCAGCCGAGTGCGGGGTCGTCGGCGTCGAAGTCTTCTCCGCCCGGCCGCTGAACGTCGAGTACGCCCCCGAGGTCGCCGCGGCGATGCAGCGCCGCCGGGTCGCCTCGATCGACGCCCGGCACCGGGATTCCGTCCTCACCTCCGTGCTCGACGCCGTCGACGACACCGTGCACCGGATGTCGGACCGCGGGCTCGTGAGCCTGGACGACTACGAACGCAAGGCCCTGGTCAAGGACTTGACCGTGGCCTTCTACACGGCGCGCGGCCCTGCCGCCGACGCCCGCTGAAAACACCCCCGATGGATAAGGAACCACGCATGCGCACGCCCGAGTTCACCGAAGAAATACCCGACGGCTGTGACTGCACCGGCTGCGCGCGCGGCACGACGGCCATGACCGCCGCCGTGGCCCGCCGCCGTCGCTGCACCCTGCGCGGCGCCGTGGTCGCGGCCGTCGGCGCCACGCTGCTGATGGGCACCGGGGTGGGCACCGCCTCCGCCGAGCCCGCACCGGCGCACGCCGGCTGGGACGGCTCGAAGTACTGGTACAAGGACGCGACCGGCTGGTGGCGCTGGACCCAGCACTACAGCAAGTACGTGGCGAACAGCGGCAGTTCCTCCGCCGGCGCCCCGCCCTCGTCTTCTTCCGCGTCCTCCTCCGTACGCACCACCGAGCCGACCTTCCGCGGCCGTGCGGGCTGGGACGCCACGGACCGCGTGTACTGGTACAAGGACGGCACCGGCTGGTGGCGCTGGACCCAGCACAAGGACAAGTACCTCCGCTTCGCCGGCGGCTCCGGATCGGGTTCCGGATCGGGTTCCGGCTCTTCCTCGGGCTCGTCCGGTTACGGCTCTTCCTCGGGGTCGTCCGGTTCCTCCGGTACGCCCATCCGCCAGGGCACGGAAGGCGCCATCTCCTTCGCCAACGGCCATCTCGGCGACCCGTACGTCTGGGGCGGCAACGGCCCCCGCGGCTGGGACTGCTCGGGCCTGGTCCAGGCCGCGTACCGCTCCGCGGGCATCACCCTCCCCCGCGTGGCCTCCGACCAGTACCGGGCCACCACCCCGATCTCCCGCTCCGACCTGCGCCGCGGTGACCTGGTGTTCTGGACCTCGAACGGCAGCGTCTCGGGCATCCACCACGTCGCCATCTACCTCGGCGGCGGCAAGTACCTCGAGGCCCCGCGCCCGGGCAAGCAGGTCCGTGTCTCCAGCTTCAGCGCGTACAACCCGAACCTGTACGGGCGCGTCCGCTAGCAGCCGCCTCCGCACGACGGCAGGACCAGACCTCCCCGAGGGCCATCGGCCCTCGGGGAGGTCTTCGTGTCGGGCGGGGTCTTACTGGTTGCCGTTACCCCCGTCCTGACCTGCGTCCGAACCCTGCTGGTCGGTGTCGGCTCCCGGCCCGATCGGGGAGGGCGCCGGCGGCGGCGCGATCAGCGAGGTGGCCGGTACGGGCTTCGGTGACGGCGGGGGCGGCGGCGGGGGCGGCGGCGGCAGTTCGGGCTGCGCCGACACCAGCGGCGGAGGCGTCGGCTTCGGCGGCTCGGGCCGCACCGAGGTCACCGGCGGCGGCGCCGCCGAGGAGGTCCTGGGCGGGGTCGTCGGCTTCGGCTCCTGCGAACTCCGTGAGGGCGACGGCGCCACCGCGCTCTTCGAGGGCGACGGTGAGGCCGACAGGGACGGCGACTGCGACGGTGACTTCGAGGGGGACTCCGACCCGGTCGCCGACGCCGAAACCGACTCGGAAGGCGACACCGACGGGGACTGTGACGGGGACTGAGACGGCGACTCCGACGGGGACTGCGAAGGCGACGTGGACGGAGACACCGAGGTCGATGCGGAAGAGGAGTCGGAGGGGGACACGGACGGGGACGGCGAGGTCAGCGTCGGCGACGGGGAAGTGACCGTCGGTGAGGGTGAGGTCAGCGTCGGCGAAGGTGAGGTCAGCGTCGGCGTCGGCGAAGTGACCGTCGGGGACGGTGAGGTGAAGGTCGGCGACGGCGAAGTGAACGTCGGCGACGGCGGGTGGGTCGTGAAGATCGGGGTCGGGATCACCGGCGGCGGGATCGGCCGGTCGTGGCGGCCGTGGTGGTCGCCCCGGTCGCGCTCGAACCAGCGGCTGTCGTGGTAGTCGTAGATCACGAACTTGTTCACGATGGTCACGGACGGGGCGATGACCACGACCTGCGAGGGCTGGTACGAGGTCCAGGGCTGTCCGAACCGCTTCGGGTTGGCCTTCAGCGCCACCGGCGGCCCGAGCGGGTTCCCGCAGGCGCACCGCACCCGCGGCACCCCCCGGTCGTCCACGAGCACGGCGGTCCCGGCCTGGAGGACGGACTGGTAGCTGGTGGAGCGGCCGTCCACGTAGCCGTGGTTGGTGACCCGGGTGTCCACCCGGAGCTGGACCGGTGTGAGGGAGCGCAGGTACCCCGGCACGGCCGTCGGCGCGATGCCGAGCGACGAGGCGAAGGCGGCGTTCTTGGCGGGCTGCGCCGACAGCACCCGGATCTGCTTCTCGACGTCACAGGCGGGCACGGCCGGCGTGCCCCCGTACAGCTCGGGCGAGGCGCCGCTGACGCTGCGGGTGACCGTGGTTCCCGTGGGCGCCGGGACCTTGGACTCCGGCTTCGACGGGGGCTTCGACTCGGGCTTCGCCTCCGGCTTCGAGGGCGGCGGGCTCTCGGGTGGCGGAGTCGCCTGCTTGGCGGCGGTGGACTCGGTGAAGGGGTCGGGCCCGGAGGCCGCCGCGGGCTGCAGGAAGACCTCGTTGCCCGCGGAGGTGGTGGTGCCCCCGCCGCCGCTGGGCCTGGTCAGTACGACGGCCAGGGTCACGGCGGCGGCGAGGGCGACGATCGTGGTGGCGAGCCGGGGAACGGACCGCCACCAGGCCTTGTGCGGGGGCTCCGGAGGCCCGGGGGGCACCCCGCCCCCGGATCCTCCGGGAGGGGCCGGCGGCGGCGGGGGCGGGGGCCCTTCCCGGCCCCCGGAGAGGGGCCCGGAAGGCGGGCCCGTGGGACGCCCGGACGAGGACGACGGCGGCTGCGAGGGCGGCTGTGACGGCTGTGTCGGCCACGGCGGCTGCTGGCCGGAGGGTTGAGTGGTCACGGGCTCTTCTTCCCAGGCGGAGGGGTTCCGGTCCCCTGTGGATGCTCCGCTGCGGACCCTTCGTGTCCTTCGTACGGTGCTCCGCGGACGTTCCGTTATGGAACTTCCGCGGGTCATCAGCGGAAATCTCCGGATTTCATGCACTCCTGGCGACCATTGTGTGCGCCGTCCGGGTGGTGGCCGCAAGCGGAGCTGCCTACGGTGGCAGTGTGAGCCCTACAACGGCACCGGTCGCGCGAGCCTGGCGCGACGCCCTCGTCGCGGTCCTCGCGGGCTTCGTGGTGATGGCCGTGGTGGCCTCCGCGGGGCTCGCCCTGGCCGGCGCCGGTGAGCTGCCCGGCGGCGCGTTCCCGCACGTGGTGGCCGTCGTCGTCCTGATGGCGGCGGGCGGCTCGGTCGAGGTGACGGGCGGGGCCGGCTTCCTGGCGGATGCCGACGCGAGCCTGTCCGTGCTCCCCCTCTCCGTCAGCCTGGCGGGCGCACTGACCGTCGGCTGGCTCTTCCTGCGCCCCCTGCACAACCGGGCCGTGGCCGGGGCCCGCGAACTCCTCGCCCGCGCGGTGCCCTTGGTGCTCCTGTGGCTGGTGGCGCTGACCGGTGTCGCCCTGCTGTCCCGCCAGAACTTCGCGGTCTCCACCGGCGATTCGGTCCTCGGCGACATCGGCGAAGTCCTCGACGCCGGCCCGACGGTGGGCTTCGAGGCCGCGATCCCCGCCAGTCTCGGCTTCGGACTGCTCTGGATCCTGGGCCTGTTGCTGATCTCCCTGCTGGTGTCCCGGCGCGCGCCGCTCCCGGCGGGTCTGGTCCGCTTCCACGCGGCGGTGCGCCCCGCGGCCTTCGCGGTCGTCGCGCTGCTCCTCGCGTACGTCGTGATCGGGATCGGCGTCGGCCTGGTGGTGGCGGGGACCCGCGGGCACGCGGACCGCACCCTGGCGGTGGTCCTGCTGGGCCTGCCCAACCTGGTCTGGCCCGCCCTGACCCTCGGCTTCGGCGGGGCCTGGGAGGGCCAGGCCGAGGGGCCGTTCGGGCTCCCCGTACCGAAGGTCCTGGACGAGGTGC
This sequence comes from Streptomyces sp. NBC_01298, assembly GCF_035978755.1. Classification (NCBI taxonomy): domain Bacteria; kingdom Bacillati; phylum Actinomycetota; class Actinomycetes; order Kitasatosporales; family Streptomycetaceae; genus Streptomyces; species Streptomyces sp. NBC_01298. The sequence goes on along the minus strand of NZ_CP108414.1, from coordinate 7,966,898 downwards.
TGCGCGCGACCGGCCAGGGCTCCGCCCCGGACCTGTCCACCATCGACGTGGCCTCCCTCGCGGAGCGGGACTCCCGGGCGTGGTGGCTCGTGGTGCTCGCCGTCGTCCTGCTGCTCGGCGCCGGCGCGCTGGCCGCCACCCGTTCCCCCGCGCACGTCCGCCCCTGGCAGCACGCGCTCCACCTGGCCGTGGCGCTCGCCCTGGGCACCCTGGTGGTGTGCCTGCTGGCCCGGATCCAGGCCCAGTTCGGGCTCTCCCTGCTGGGCATCGGCGACGCGAGCGACCTCGGCGAGGTGGAGCTCCGCCCGCTGCTCTGGCGTACGGTCGGGTTCGCCTTCCTGGCCGGGGCGGTCGCGGGCTTCCTCGGCGCCCTGCTCCCCCGGCGCCGCCGCAACGAACCCGGCCGCCGGTCCCCCGCCGAGCCCGCCCGGCCCGCCGGCCCCACCACTCCCACCGGCCGCTGACAGGCCGCCGACCGGCCTGCCCGCGCCCACCACCTCCCTCCCCCACCCGTTGCGCCGTTCGAGTGAACAGTCGCAAATCGGCTCATCGGGGGATCGTTTCCGCATGACACGCTCGTCTCCGTGAACATGACCAAAGGCCTGTTCCGGCCGCTCCACGCCGCTGGCCTGATCGCCCTCTCCGCGCTCGCCCTGACCCTCTGCACGGCCCTCCCCACCCAGGCGACCGGCCCCGGCGCCCGCCACCTCTCCGGCGACACCGGCCGCAAGGACGCCTCCGCCCAGGCCGTCTCCGTCAGCAGGGTGTTCTGTCCGCGCGGCACCGCCGTGCAGTCCGGCGGGTACTCCACCACCCACTGGGACCACGGCCGCGACGGCACGCTCCGGCACACCGTCCTGGCCTCCCACCCCGTCGTGGCCGAGGACGGCCGCAGGGGCTGGTACGCTTCCGCCGCCCACGCCGAGATCACGGCCCACGTCGTGTGCGCGCCGTCCCCGGCGGAGGACTAGGCCGTCTCTTTCGGATCTTGCCGGGCCCGCGACGCCTGGCACCGCGCCTGGCCGCACTGCCGAGGCGACCACGTACACCCAGCACGCGAGCGCCCCGACAGCACGCCCAGGCACGGCACCAGACGCCGCGGACTCGGCCGGCAAGATCCGAAAGAGACGGCCTAGGCTAGTGACCTGAGTCTGAGGTTTGTCGTTAGTTCGGCATGAGTCGTCCCGGTCCGAAGATTCCGCCGTTGTCGGTGACTGATGCCCAGCGTGCTGTGCTGGAGGGCTGGTTACGTCGTCGTTCGACAGCTCAGGCTCTGGCTCAGCGGTCGCGGATCGTGCTGGAGTGCGCGGGCGGGCATTCGGTGATGGAAGTTTCGCGGCGGCTTGGGATCGCGCCGGACACGGTCCGCACCTGGCGGCGGCGGTTTCTGGAGCACGGCCTGGACGGGCTGGGCGACGAGCCGCGGCCGGGTGTCCCGCGGAAGATCACCGACGCTGATGTCGAGCGGGTGATCGTCAAAACACTGGAAGAGACGCCGAAGAACGCGACGCACTGGTCGACGAGGTCGATGGCCGCGGCCACGGGAATGTCGCAGTCGACCGTCTCAAGGATCTGGCGGGCGTTCGCGCTGGCTCCGCATCGTTCGCAGACGTTCAAGCTGTCGACGGACCCGCTGTTCATCGACAAGGTCCGCGACGTGGTCGGCCTCTACCTGGACCCGCCGGAGAAGGCTCTGGTCCTCTGCGTGGACGAGAAGTCGCAGATCCAGGCCCTGGACCGGTCCCAGCCGGTCCTGCCGATGATGCCTGGCGTTCCAGAGCGCCGCAGTCACGACTACATCCGCGCCGGCACAACCACCCTCTTCGCGGCCCTGGAGGTCGCCACCGGCAAGGTCATCGGGTCTCTCCACCGCCGCCACCGGGCCGCCGAGTTCAAGAAGTTCCTGGCCAAGATCGACAAAGAAGTGCCGGCGGATCTTCAGATCCATCTGATCCTCGACAACTATGCGACCCACAAGACGCCGGACATCAAGAAATGGCTGCTGGCACACCCGCGGTTCCACCTGCACTTCACACCGACGAGTGCGTCGTGGCTGAACCTGGTGGAGCGGTGGTTCGCCGAGCTCACCCAGAAGAAGCTCAAGCGTGGAGTCCACCGCTCCGTCCAGGCTCTCGAGCGCGACATCCGTTCATGGCTGGCCGACTGGAACGACCAGCCCAAGCCCTTCCTCTGGACGAAGACAGCCGACGAGATCCTCGACAAAGTCGCCGCCTACTGCCACCGAATCTCTGACTCAGGTCACTAGGCCTAGAACACCGGAAGGGCCCACCGGGGCGGTGGCGGTGGCGGCCCGTCCGACGCCCCCGCGGCCGGCGCGCGGACGAAGGCCGCCACACCGACGCCCGGGCCCTCGCCCGCGCCCGCACGGCGCAGCGCCCCCGTGAATTCCAGGCAGCTCCCCCACCGGTCCTCGGGCGCCTTCGCGAGGGCGCGGGCCAGCACCTCGTCCACCCCCGGCGGGAGATCGGGCCTCAGCGAGGTCAGCGGCGGTGGCGGATCGTACTGGTGGGCCCACAGCAGCGCCATGTCCTCGTCCCGCTGGAACGGCGGGACGCCGGCCATCATCTCGTAGACCACGCACCCCAGGCTGTAGACGTCGCACCGCCCGTCGACGGGCTTCCCGGCGATCTGCTCGGGTGCCACGTAGTCGAGGGTGCCGACGAACTGTCCGACGCTCGTGAACCCGGTCAGCGACAGCGACTTCTTCGTCAGGCCGAAGTCCGTCAGGTAGACGTGCTCGGGGTGTTCGCTGTCGGTACCGCCCGCGACCAGGATGTTGCCGGGTTTCACGTCCCGGTGCACGAGGTCGTGGGCGTGCGCCGCGTCCAGGGCCGAGGCGACCTGGCCGGCGATGCGGGCCGCCGCGTCCACCGGCAGCGGGCCCGTCCGGTCCAGCATGGCCCGCAGGTCCTGTCCGGGCACGTACCGCATGGCGATGTACAGCATCCCGTCGGTCTCCCCCGCCTCGAAGACGGGCACGATGTGCGGGTGGTCGATGGCCGCCGCCACCTTCGACTCGTGCGCGAACCGCTGCCGGAAGACGTCGTTGCGCGCCAGTTCGGGCGCGAGGAGCTTCAGCGCAACCGTCCGGTCCAGGCGTACGTCGTGCGCGCGGTACACGACCGCCATCCCCCCGCGCCCGATCTCGGCCTCCACCACGTACCCGGCGATCCGCCGCCCCCGCAGGTCGGACTCGCGCCCGCGGAACGGCTCCGCGGCCGGATCGGAGGCCATCAGCGCGCCTCGGGCCCGGGCAGCCGCACGATCTTCGTGGGCTCGTGCGGAACCTCCGGAGCATGCGGAGCATCCGGAGCACGCGGAACGTCTCTTACGTCGCCCTGGCCCTCGGTGTCGGCTTCCCGCGGCGGTGACTGCGGCGCGGGTGAGGCACCGGGTCCCGCGACGACCGCGTAGGTGGCCAGACGGCTCCCGTCCCCGTACATCCACCGTCCCGCCGTCTCGTCGTAGAGCCACACGGACTCCCCGTCGACGACGACGCCGACGCGCAGTCCCCGCAGGGACCGCCGGAAGGATTCGGGGTCGAGCCGCCCGGCCGCGAGGTCGGTGACGGCCCGCCGGTAGCGCTCCAGTTCCTCGGCGCACCGGGTGAGCAGCGGCTGCGGGTCCTCGACGCGGGTCAGCGGGCGCCCGCCGGTCGGCGGGGGCTGCGGCACGGCGAGGAGGAGGCGTCCGTCCACCCAGGCGGACCAGCCGTTGGCGCACAGGATCTCCCCCCATTCCCCGCGCCGGGACAGCAGCCGTACGGGCAGGAAGGCGTCCAGGGGCACCGTGGGACGCGACAGGTCCGGGGTCTCCCACGCGGGGAGTCCGTCCTGCGGGACGATGTGGGTGGGCCGGAATTCCGCGGCTTGGCCGGGGCTGGTCATCGCGGCTACTTCCGCATGACGGCCGGCTCGTGGCGGCGCAGCACCCGGCCCACGAGGAAGCCGAAGAGCACGGCCAGGCCGGCGAGCGCCGCCACCTCCGTGAGCCACAGACCGCGCTTGTGGTCGAACATCGGGTCCTGCGTGATCTTGCCGGGCACGATGGCGCCGATGTCGATGGTGGCCGACATCGCCCCCATGGCCCAGCGGGCCGGCACGAACCAGGCGAACTGTTCGATGACGGGGACCCCGGTGAGTTTCAGCAGGGAGCCGCAGAAGACGACCTGCACGATGGTGAGCAGGACCAGCAGCGGCATGGTGACCTCTTCCTTGGTCACCAGGGCGGAGATCAGCAGCCCGAGCACCATGGCGGTGACGGACAGCAGGGCGACGACGAGGGTGATCTCGATCAGCGGGGGCATGAAGAGGCCCTTGCCGCCGGGGGCGTTGGTCTTGACCCCGGCGAGACCGACCAGGGTGAGGACCACGGCCTGCCCCACGGTGATGGCGCCGAGGACCACCACCTTGGACATCAGGTAGGCCGACCGGGAGAGCCCCACGGCGCGTTCGCGCTGGTAGATGACGCGTTCCTTGACCAGTTCGCGGACGGCGTTGGCGGCTCCGGTCAGGACCCCGCCCACGCACAGGATGAACAGGGCGTTGAGGGCCGTCTCCGCGTTGAGTTCGCTGCCGGCCAGGGCCCTGGCCATGGCGCCCATGACGAAGGGCAGGGCGACCATGATGATCAGGAAGGTGCGGTCGGCGCTGAGCACGGCGGCGTACCGGCGGATCAGGGTGGAGAGCTGTGAACCCCAGCTCTGTGCCTTGGGCGGCGGCTTCGGCGGGATGCCCGCGGCCCATGCGTCGATTCCCGCGGCCGGGACCCGGCCGGCGACGTCGACGTAGCGGCCGTACAGCGGTGAGGCCCGGTGCTCCCCGGCCCAGTCGCGCTCGCGCTCGTTCTCGAAGGCTTCGAAGGCCTCGGGCCACTGGTCGAAGCCGAAGAAGCCGAGCGCCTCGTCGGGAGGTCCGTAGTAGGCGATGCGGCCGCCGGGCGCGAGGACCAGGAGGCGGTCGCAGACGCTCAGGTTGAGCACGCTGTGGGTGACGACGATGACCGTGCGGCCGTCGTCGGCGAGGCCGCGCAGCATGTTCATCACCGAGCGGTCCATGCCCGGGTCGAGCCCGGAGGTGGGTTCGTCCAGGAAGAGCAGGGAGGGCTTCGTCAGCAGTTCCAGGGCGACGGAGACCCGTTTGCGCTGGCCTCCGGAGAGGCTGTGGATGGGCTGGTCGGCGCGCTGCTGGAGGCCGAGTTCGCCGATCACCTCGTCGACCCGGGCCTCGCGTTCGGCCTTGGCGGTGTCCTGCGGGAAGCGCAGCTCGGCGGCGTAGGCCAGCGCGCGGCGCACGGTGAGCTGGGCGTGCAGGATGTCGTCCTGCGGGACGAGGCCGATGCGGCTGCGCAGTTCGGCGTAGTCCCGGTAGAGGTCGCGGCCGTCGTAGAAGACGGTGCCGTGGTCGGCGGGGCGCAGGCCGGTCAGCGCGCCGAGCAGGGTGGACTTGCCGGCGCCGCTGGGGCCCACCACCGCGAGCAGTGAGGTCGCGCCGACGGGGAAGGAGACGTGGTCGAGGAGGGTCTTGCGGCCGTTGTCCACGGCCACGCCGAGGTCCTGGACGTCGAGGGAGACCTCGCCGGTGTCCACGTACTCCTGCAACTGGTCGCCGACCAGGCAGAAGGCGGAGTGGCCGATGCCGACGATGTCGCCCTCGCCGATGGCGGCGGCCCCGGTGAGGCGGGCGCCGTTGAGGTAGGTGCCGTTGTGGCTGCCCAGGTCCACGATCTCGTACCCGCCGCCGGGGCGGGCGCGCAGTTCGGCGTGGTGGCGGGAGACGACGAGGTCGTCGATGACGAGGTCGCTGTCGGGGGCGCGGCCGATGCGGACCTCGGCCCGGTCGGCCAGCGGGCGGACCGAGGTCGGCTGCCGGAAGGTGCTGGTCATGTCCGGGCGGGAGACCGAGGAGGGCCGGGAGGTGGTGGCGGGTTCGGCGAAGCGGACGCGCGGTCCGTCGGCGGCGCTGCCGAAGCGCAGCTCGCTGCCGACGCCGACGGCCCACTCGTGGACGCGGTGGCCGTCGACCCACGTGCCGTTGGTGCTGTCCTCGTCCTCCAGCGTCCAGTGGTCGCCGTCCGGGCGCAGCACCGCGTGGTGCCAGGAGACGCGGGCGTCGTCGAGGCAGATCTCGCAGAGGGGGTCCCGCCCGACGTGGTACGTCCGGCGGGGGCTCATCTCGGTGGAGCCCCTGTCCGTTTCCAGGAGGAGCTCTGGCGCGGTCGGCACACCGGGGCGCTGGGCCATGGGGCGATTTTCCCACGATCCGGAGCACCCGGCATAACCGCAGGTCAGGCTGGGCTTATGGGTAATGACAACGGTCCCCGTTGCAGCCTTTGCCCATCGCCTCGAGGTGCGCTTCACTTCAGGCGAAGCGGAACGCGCAAGCGACTCGCCACGACTCACGGGGGACACCATGAGCGCGCACGATCACGATCACGCGCCGCACGACCACGCCGCCGCCGGCGTCGTCACCGCCGGCCACCAGGGGCACGAAGGCCCCGATGGTCACGGCCACGGCCACGGCGACGGCCACGCGGGTCACAGCCACGGTGTCGCCGCCGACGCGGACCGGCGCTGGCTCGGCATCGCCCTCGGGCTCATCGCGGGCTTCATGGCCGTCGAGGTGGTCATCGGCGTCCTGGCGCACTCGCTGGCCCTGATCTCCGACGCCGCGCACATGCTGACGGACGCCGTCTCGATCGTCCTCGCGCTGATCGCGATGCGGCTGGCCGCCCGGCCGGCCCGCGGCGGTTTCACGTACGGTCTCAAGCGTGCGGAGATACTCTCCGCCCAGGCCAACGGCCTCACCCTGCTGCTGCTCGCGGTCTGGCTGGCGTACGAGGCCGTACGGCGGCTGCTCGATCCGCCGCCCGTGGAGGGCGGGCTGGTGCTGGTGACGGCGCTGGCCGGGATCGTCGTCAACATCGTGGCGGCCTGGTGCATCTCGAAGGCGAACCGCACCTCGCTGGCCGTCGAGGGCGCCTACCAGCACATCCTCAACGACCTGTTCGCCTTCATCGGCACCGCCGTCGCCGGTCTCATCGTGCTCACCACCGGTTTCCGGCAGGCCGACTCGATCGCCTCGCTCGTCGTGGTCGTCCTGATGGTCAAGGCGGGCTACGGACTGGTCCGCGAGTCCGGCCGCATCCTCCTGGAGGCCGCCCCGGCCCACGTGGACCCGGACACCGTCGGCGACCGGCTGGTCGCGCAGCCGCCCGTCACCGAGGTCCACGACCTGCACATCTGGACCATCACCTCCGGGCAGGCCGCCCTGTCCGCGCACGTCCTGGTGGCCCCGGAGGGCGACTGCCACGCCGTGCGCCGGGACCTGGAGGCGCTGCTGGCGAAGGAGTACGGGATCACGCACACCACCCTCCAGGTGGACCACGCCCAGGACTCCCTGCTCACGGTCGGCCGCCCCGGCGAGGACCGGGAGCCCGACTCGCACTGCGCGGACGCCCACGGCCCGGTCCACCGCCAGGGCCCGCACGACCACTGAGCCGCGGCGCGGGCGGCGGGCCTGCCACCGCCCGGCCCGCCGCCGGCCTGAGCCGCGCCCGGACGGGGTAGGGATCGGGCCATGACCACGAAGCGCAGCGCCGGACTGCTCCTGTTCCGCTCGCGTCCCGGGGCCGGGGTGGAGATCCTGCTCGGCCATATGGGCGGCCCCCTCTGGGAGCGCCGCGACACGGGCGCCTGGGCCATCCCGAAGGGCGAGTACGGGCCCGAGGAGAGCGCGCGCGACGCGGCCCGCCGGGAGTTCGAGGAGGAGGTCGGGCTGCCGCCGCCCGAGGGTCCGTACCTGCCGCTGGGCGAGGTGCGGATGACCAGCGGGAAACTGGTGACCATCTGGGCGGTCCGCGCGGACCTGGATCCGGCCCTCGCGGTGCACGGCACCTTCACCATGGAGTGGCCGCCCAAGTCGGGGCGGATGGAGGAGTTCCCCGAGCTGGACCGGGTGGAGTGGTTCACGCCCCAGGTGGCCAGAACCAAGCTGGTGGTGTCTCAGATTCCTTTCGTGGAGAGGCTGTTGGACGTTCTGGCGAACGAGGGTTGACCTGACCTTTACTTGCCAACAAACCCCACCTGCATGGACATTGCACGTATGACGAACGTCGTGCTGGTGGGAACCCTGGACACCAAGGGTGTGGAGTACGGCTGGCTGCGCGAGAGGCTGCTGCGCGCCGGCGTCGAAGTGATCACGGTCGACACAGGAATCATGGACGAGCCCCGGGTCCCCGCCGACATACCGCGCGAAGCGGTGGCGCGGGCCGCGGGAACGGAACTGTCCGAACTGCGCGCCGCCGCCGACCGGGGTGCGGCCGTGACCACGATGGCCCGGGGCGCGGAAGCGACCCTCTTACGCCTGCACGCCGAAGGCCGGCTGCACGGAGTCCTCGCGATCGGCGGCAGCGGCGGGACCTCCATCGCCACCCGGGCGATGCGCGCCCTGCCGCTCGGCGTACCGAAGGTGATGGTCTCGTCCATGGCGTCCGGGGACGTGGCCCCGTACGTCGGATCCGCGGACATCACGATGATGTACAGCGTCGTGGACATCGCGGGGATCAACAGCGTCTCCGCTCCGGTCCTCGCCAATGCCGTCGCGGCCGTCGCCGGGATGGCCGAGGCCTTCGCACGCTCCGCCCTGGAGCTGCGCCGCCCGGCCCGGCTGGGCTCGGGGCCCCGGCCGCTGATCGCGGCGAGCATGGCGGGCGTGACCACCATCGGGGTGGACGCGGCCCGGGAACGGCTGACCGAGCTGGGCTACGAGGTCCTGGTCTTCCACGTCAGCGGCACCGGTGGCCGGACCCTGGAGACCCTGGCAGGCCAGGGGATCTTCGCGGGCGTCCTCGACCTCACGCTCAGCGAGCTCGCCGACGACCTGTGCGGCGGCATCCTCACCGCCGGTCCCGACCGGCTCAGCGCCGCCGGGCGGGCCGGGATCCCGCAGGTGGTGAGCCTGGGGGCGCTGGACATGGTGAAGTTCGGCCCGATGGAGAGCCTGCCCGAACGGGTCCGCTACCGCCGGGTCCGCGTCCACAACCCCTCGATCACGGTGATCCGTACGACCGGGGCCGAGTGCGCCGAGCTCGGCCGCCGGGTCGCCGCCAAACTCCGTACGGCCACCGGTCCCACGGCCGTCTGCGTGCCCCTGCGCGGGCTGTCCACGCTCGGTGCTCCGGGCGGGCCCTACCACGACCCCGAAGCCGACGGGGCCCTGTTCTCTGCGCTGCGCGACGGGCTGCGGGGCAGCGCGGCCCGGATCTACGACTACGACACCCACATCAACGACCCGGACTTCGGGCGGGCGGCGGCCGACCGGCTGCACTCCATGATCGGAGCACGGGCCGCGGCGGCCTGACCCCCGCCGCGGAAGCACCCCCGACGGGGGCCTCCGACAGGGGCCTCCGACAGGGAACCGGCCGTGGCGGAAATGTGTCCCAGGTGATGGCCGGTCCACGGAACGACCGGCTCCGGGGCGCGGTCACGCCACGGCAAGGGGGAAGGCATGAACGGCGTGTGGTCGGTTCCCGGTTACTCGGAGGTCCGCGAGCTCGGTTCGGGCGCCAGCGGCCGTGTCGTCCTCGCGGTCCACGGGGGCACCGGTACGGCCGTCGCGGTGAAGTACCTGAACGACCGGATGCTCGAAAACCCGGTCTTCGTCCGGGAGTTCCGGGCGGAGGCCCAACTGCTCGGCGCCCTGCGCTCCCCCTACGTGGTCGGGCTGTACGAGTACGTCGAGGCGCCCGGCGGCGCCGCGATCGTCATGGAGCTCGTCGACGGCATCCCGCTGAACGCCCTGCTGAAGCAGTGCGGACGGACCGGCCCGGAGGCGGCGCTCGTGCTGTTGAAGGGCTCCTTGCTGGGCCTGGCCGACGCCCACCGGGCCGGCGTGGTCCACCGGGACTACAAGCCGGCGAACGTGCTGGTCGCGGCCGACGGGACCTCCAAGCTGGTGGACTTCGGGATCGCCACCCCCCTGGGCACGACGCCCGGGGCGGCGGGCACGCCCGCGTACATGGCCCCGGAGCAGTGGCAGGGCCGGCCCGCGTCGCCCGAGGCCGACGTGTACGCGGCGACGGCGACCTTCTTCGAATGCCTCACCGGCCGCAAGCCCTACGACGGGCAGAACTTCGCCGAACTCGCGGTCCAGCACATCGAAGCTCCGGTACCCGAGACCGAGGCGCCCGAGCCGGTGCGGCCGCTGATCCGGCGGGGACTGGCCAAGGCTCCCGAACAACGGCCCCAGAACGCCGAGGCGTTCGTCACGGAACTGGAGTCGGTTGCCCTGGCCGCGTACGGGCCCCAGTGGGAGGAACGCGGACAGCGCAAGCTGGCCGCGCTGGCGGCCCTGCTGCCCCTGCTGTTCCCCTCCGCGGGCGCCCCGGCGCAGGGCACCACCGCCCTGGCCACCACCGTCCTGCCGGCGCCGCCGCCGGGCTGGGCCCCGGGCGGGCGCGGTCTGCTCGCGGCGGGGGCGGCGCTGGTGCTCGGGCTGGTGGCCGTACTCGGCTACCAGGCGGTGGGCTCGGAGCCGCGCGGCGCGCTGGCGCTCAACGCGTTCGCGACGTCGAGCGCGTCGGCGCCGGGCGCGCCCGCGCCGGCGCCCGGACCGAGCCTGTCCGCTTCACCGACGCCGAGCCCGAGCCCGTCCCCGAGCCCGTCCGCGTCGCCGTCGGCCACCCCGAGTCCGCGCTACACGATGCCCACGCCGACAGCCACACCCACGCCGAAGCCGACCTGGACGGTGACGAAGCCGCCGACCCCGACCCCCACGCCGACCCCGTCTCCCTCCCCGTCCGTCAGGATCTCCGCGGTGAGCGTCACCTCCTTCCGGCAGACGGCGCCGGGCACCACCGCGGCCTCCTTCTCCGTCGAAAGCGACGGCGCGGGCCCGTACACCCTGGTCGTCGAGTGGTTCACCGGTGACACCGAGGGCGCCCTGACCGTCCCCGACGGTCGCCAGACCGTCGAGTTCGCCGCCGGAAGCCCCGGCACGCAGACCCTCGCGCACACCTTCGCGCAGGGCGCCGGCTGCTACTGGAGCGTCCGCGCCACCACCAAGCCGGCCGCCGCCAACCAGAGTTCCGTCCAGAGCATCTACATCCGGGGGTGCAAGCCGGCATGAGCGATCCCCACGCCCCGCAGGGCGACGACGACTACAGCGCCACCGTGCTCGGCAGCCACTGGATCACCGGACCCCCCGCGGGCACGGAGCCGACGGCGCGGCTCGACGGCACCGAGCGGCTCGTCCCCGTCGGCGGGGCCGAACGGACCGGCCCCACCGCGCGGTTCGGGGTACCGGTCGGTGCCGTGCCGGACCGGGTCGAGGGCTCGGTCCTGCGCTTCGGACCGGGGGTGACGGCCGCGCTCCCCGCGCCGTTCCCGCTGTACCCGGCCCCGGCCCCCCGCCGACGGCGCGAGTGGCGGCGCTACACCCTGGCGGCCGTGGTCCTGATCGGGGTCCTCTGCTACCTGGGCTGGCAGCGCTACGGCCCGGCCCTGGAGGTCGGGGACGTGGTGGTGTCCACCGGGGCGGCCGACGCCGGGGGGCCCGGCTGTGACGGGACCGCCGATGTGGTGGCCGTCGTACGGACCAACGGGCGGCCGGGGGTGCTCACGTACCGCTGGCTGCGCAGTGACGGGACGCGCTCGGAGCAGCTCAGCGAGCGGGTGCCGAGCGGCCGCAGGGAGGCCCGGCTGCACCTGCTGTGGACCTTCCAGGGCGCGGGCACCTACCCCGCGAAGGCCGAGCTCCAGCTCGTCTCCCCCGAACGGCGGACGGCCGCCGTCGAGTTCACGTACCGCTGCCGTCCCTAGGCCGTTCCTAGACCGTTCCCAGGCCGTTCCCAGGCCGTCCCTAGCGGGAGCCGGCGGCGGGCAGCCGGATCACCGCGAGCCCGCCGTCGAGGTCCACGCTGGAGCGGGGCGGGGCGCCGTCCTCCTCGTCGTCGCGCATGATCAGCGCGCTCTGCCGCTCCTTGAGCTCGTTCTGCTTGCCCGGCGAGAAGCTGGCGTGCAGTTGCTCGAAGCCGGTCGAGGACATCTGTCCCTTGCGGCCGTTCCAGCGCCAGGGCAGCAGGCCGGCGCGGCCCGCGCGCTCCAGCGTGAGGTCGAGGAAGGCGATGGCCGTGAGCAGCAGCGCGAGCCCCGGGAGGGTCATGAAGACGACGAAGGCCATGGCCCGAGCCTAACCCCGGTCCTCCTTTCGGCCAACGGCCCCGGCGCGCCCGCCCGTCCTTACGGCCGGGGCGATCGTGGCCGTGCGGCCGAGGCGCCGCCACCCCCGCTCCTGGTTGACTCGAATGTGTTGGCGAGGGCATCAGGGATGCGGCCCTCACGGCACCCTTGCTGCCACGTTCCAGCCGGCGATACACCCCAACGGAACGTGGCCGTCCCGCACGGATGCCAAGTCCGCGCGGGAGGCCCGCAGCCGCTTTGGGGAGTGGCTGCGGGCCGTTTCCGCCTGCCCGTCCGTGGCGGGCGGCGGCTCGGTTCCCGCTCCTTCCTCAGAAGCGGGCGTGCGCGGTGATGTCCGCCGCGAACTCCCCCGTCATCGCCGGGGTCACCGTCGGCCGGCCCTGCGCCACCGCCTCCAGGTAGTCCTCCGTGCTCGCGCCCAGCTGGGCGGCCGCCGCGCCGCGCGCGCCCACCGCCTCCAGGTCCCGCTCGAAGGACACCTGCGCCGCGATCCGCGCCGCGTGCTCGATGTCGGCCGGGGTGAACAGCTCGCTCGCCGCCACCAGCGCCGCCACGTCCACATCGGGACGGCCGGCCGTGTACCGGGCCCAGATCGCGGCGCGGGCGCCCGCGTCGGGGGTGCCGATCGGGATCAGGTAGTCGAAGCGGCCGGGGCGCAGGAAGGCCGGGTCGAGGGAGCGGATGGAGTTGGTCGCGCAGACCAGCAGCCGTTCGTCGCCCTCCCGGAAGCCGGGTATCAGCTTGAGCAGCTCGTTGGTCACCCCGTGGATCCCGCCGGGCTGGGCGGGCTCGGTGCGCACGGGCGCTATCTCCTCGACCTCGTCGATGAAGACGAGGACCCGTTCCAGCTCGGCGATGCGCGCGAACGCGTCGCGCAGCGCGGTCGCGAGGTTGCCCTCGTCGGCGAGGCGGGAGGGCAGCAGTTCCACGAAGGGCCAGCCCAGCCGGGAGGCGATGGCCCGGGCGAAGGTGGTCTTGCCGGTGCCGGGCGGGCCGAAGAGGGTGATGGCGCGCGGCGGCCGCACCCCGTGCGCGGCGGCCCGCTCGGGCTCGGCGAGCGGCAGCACCACGCGCCGCTCGATGAGGTCCTTCTCCGTCTCCATGCCGGCGACCTTGGTCCACAGGTCGTTCGGCAGGAAGCGGCCGCCGAGGTCGTCGAGGAGACCGGCGGCCGGACCGTGCAGCGGCTCGGTCTTCTCGAAGTAGGCGACGGCGGGCTGCCGCGTGTAGCCGGCGTTGAGCAGGCCCTCGCCGAGCAGGTCCTCCTCGGGCAGGACGTACGCGATGCGCCCGACGCGGGCGGCGATGAGCCGCCGCTCCAGCTCCACGAGCAGCGCGCTGGCCAGGCCCCGGCCGCGCCAGCCGGCGGCGATGGCGATGCGCATGACCCAGGCGCGTTCGCCGCTGACGCAGGCGAGGGCGGCGCCGATGGGGACGCCCTGGTGGACGGCGACCACGCAGGGCTGCCGGTCGGTGAGGGCGCTGATGCATTCGGCGAGTGAGAAGACCGACTCCTGGCCGAGTTCGGCCGTGGTGTCGATCAGATGGACAACGGCCGCGAGATCGCTCTCGCGGTAGTCGTGGATCAGCCAGTTCACCGGGTACCGCCCCTCGTTCGTGCTCCTGCGTGCCAGCTGCGCACCTTGCTGCCGCGAGGCTAGGGGCGGGCGGGCCGCTTGATCACGCTCCGTCGTGCACAACACCCGGTCCGGGAACCCTCCGTATCGTCCATAGACTGGTGCTTTCCGCCCGAACCGCTGCCCGAGGATCGTCAAGCTTTCATGAGTTCCCACATATCCAGCGCCGCCGGCGCCCGTCGGCCGTACCTCGTGTGGCTGGTTCCGGTCCTGTGGACCCTGGCGCTCGGGGTGTGGGGGCTCTCCCGGCAGAACAGCGTGTGGCGGGACGAGGCGGCGACCTGGCAGGTGGCGGAGCGCTCCCCGGGTGAGATCTGGCACCTGCTCGGCCAGGTGGACGCGGTCCACGGCCTGTACTACCTGCTGATGCACGCGCTCTTCGAGGTGTTCGGGGCGAGCACGACCACCCTGCGCCTGCCCTCGGTGCTCGCGGTGGCGGTCGCCGCCGGCTGTGTGGCGCTGATCGGGCGCCGGCTGGCGGGCCCGTGGGCGGGGCTGGCCGGCGGGCTGGCGCTCGGGCTGCTGCCGGCCGTGCAGTTCCAGCTCCAGGAGGGCCGGTCGTACGCGCTGATCGCGGGCGGCGCCGGACTGTCGACGCTGCTCCTCGTCTCGCTGGTTACGGCCGCCGGAGCCGGCACCGGAGCCCGTCCCGGGCGGCGGACGTGGCCGCGCTGGACGGCGTACGGGGCCCTCGTGCTGGTCTGCGCCCTGCTGAACTGGTTCTCCCTGCTCATCCTGCCCGCCCACGCGGTGACCCTGTGGTGGGCGCGGGCCGGGCGCCGTGTCGTGGCGCCCTGGCTGCTCGCCTCGGCGGCGGCCGTGGCGGGGGCGCTGCCGCTGATCCTGTTCAGCCGGACCCAGGCCGGGCAGGTCTCCTGGATACCGCCGCTGACCTGGCACATGATGATCGGCCCGGGCGTCCTGCTGGCGGTCGGCGCTCTGGCCGCCCGGGCGGACCTCCGGGGCGGGCCGCGCACCCGGCTCCCGGCCCGGCTGACGGCGGCCTCGGTCGGCCTGCCGCTGCTGGCGGTGCCCCTGCTGGGGCTCGCCGCCGCCTCCCTGATCCAGCCGCTGTTCCTCGACCGGTACGTGCTGTTCTCCATGCTGGGTCTGGCCCTGCTGATCGGAGCGGCGCTGGGCGCGGCCGTACGGGCCCTCGCGCCCCGGTACCCGAGGGCGTCGGGCGCGCTCGTGCCGGTCGTGGTCGCGGTCTCGGCGGTGGCGCTGCTGCCCGTGGCGCTGGCCGACCGGTCTGCGGCCAGCCGGGTGGACGACGTCCTGGCGGTGGCCGGGGAGGTGTCCGCCCTGAAGCGCGACGGCGACGCCGTGCTCTTCGTCCCGGCGGCCCGGCGGGACACCGCACTGGTCTCGCCCGGGGCGTTCGCCGGCCTCAAGGACATCGCGCTGGTCCGGAGCCCTGCGGAGTCGGGGACCCTCAAGGGCGAGGAAGCCGCCCCGGCACAGATCTCGGCGGCCCTGCGGGAGCAGCGGCGGGTCCTCCTGGTGACGGACTCGGGGAAGAAGGCGAAACCTTCGGGCTCCCCGGCGGACCGGGCGAAGGCGGCCGTGCTGCGGGCGGAGTTCACCGTGGTGGAGGACCGGCAGGTCCGCGGCCGCCGGGTGACGGTGTACGAGCGGCGCGGCTGACCCTGCGACGACAGGCCCAGGTCGTCTGGAAAGAGACCGCCTAGGCCGCCGGCTTGCGGTCCACCGGGGTGGGGACCTCGAGGGGGCCGCCGCCCCGGCGGCGGGGTCCGGACCAGGGCGCGGGCACCGCGTCGATGCGGTAGGCCAGGGCGTAGGCCACCGCCTCGTAGTTGACGCGCCAGCCGCGGAAGTGCGGCCAGGCCTGCTCCGGGTCGCGGGCCATGGTCACCCCGCGCTCGCGCATCCGTACGACCCCGTCGAGGAACTCCTCGTAGGTCAGCTCGATGGGGTCCTCCGGCAGCGGATCCGGGTCGTAGGCGATGCCCTCCTCGCGGGCCAGGACGCGCACGATCCGCGGCAGCTTCGAGCGCATGGCCCGGGGCGTCACCAGGGCCTGGGTGACCGAGACGAAGGCACCGAGGACCACGAGGAACCCGGCGACCGAGCTGACCACCCGCACGCTGCGCCCTCCGCCTCGCAGTGACCCGCCGGGCGACGGTCTCGCCCGGCCACCTCAGGTCCCCGTGCCCCCGACTACCTCATATCCCCGCGCCCGCGGCCAACGGGCGGCGCCCATTCGGTCGGCGGCCGGTCACGGCCGCCCCGGAGCCCGGCCCCGCCGCCGGTCCGGTGACCCGGTGATGCCCCGATTCACAGCGGATCCACAAGGATTTCCCGGCCCCGGTCACAGGTTCCCCGGCGAGGCTCCGAGCATGATCCAGCGCCTCCCCTCCCGATCGGACCGCCGCCCCCGCGCCCGTGCCCGTGGCCGGCGCGCTTCCAGGGTCCTGCTCGCGCTGGCCGTGATGACGGCCCTGATCGGCATCGACCTCCCCGACGCGCTCGCCGAACCGCCGCTCGGGGTCACGAGCACGGCCACGGCCGATGCGACGTCCGCGCGGGTCGGCGCGCTGTTCGCGGGCGGCCTCGACGGCGGACACTTCTGCACCGCGTCCGTGGTGCGGAGCGAGGACCGCGATGTGATCGCCACGGCCGCGCACTGCCTGGGCAGTCTGGACACCACCTACTTCGCCCCCGGCTACCGCGACGGCGAAGCTCCGTACGGCCTGTGGAAGCTCACCGGCACCTACGTGGCCCCGGGCTGGACGGACGGCGAGGACCCCGACGCCGACATCGCCTTCGCGACGGTGGCCCCGGTGGACGGCGAGCGGGCGGACGGCGAGCAGGCTGACGACCGGCGGATCGAGGACCTGGTCGGGGGCTTCCCCGTCGCGGCGGTGCAGCCGGCCGGCGCCACGGTGGCCGTCGTCGGCTACCCGAGCCGCGACGAGTCCCCGCTGTACTGCGCCAATACCACGACCCTGTTCTCCGGAACCCAGCGCCGCATCGAGTGCCCGGACCTCAGCGGCGGCACCAGCGGCAGCCCCTGGCTCGTCGACGGCGCCCTGGCGGGCGTCCTCGGGGGCTACGAGGGGGGCGGGACCGTGCCGGAGGTCTCGTACAGCGCGGTCATGGGCGACCAGGCGGTGGAGCTCTACCGCGAGGCGTCCGACAACGGCTGAGCGGGGGCCGCGAACCAGGTCGGCTCGTCCCGCAGGGCCTGGCGGATCCGGTCCACCGCGAAGGACTCCAGCGGCTCCGGCAGCGCGTCCGGTGCGAACCAGGCCACCTCCAGCGACTCGTTGTCGTTGACCCGCGCCTCGCCGCCCGTGGCCCGGCAGCGGAAGGTGATGTCCTGGAACTGGCAGACGTCCCCGTTCGGATAGGTGATCGGCGGCAGCATCTGCACCAGCACCACCCGGTCCGGTACGCACCGCACGGCCGTCTCCTCGTACACCTCGCGCACCGCCGTGTCGGCCGGCTGCTCCCCCGGCTCCGCGATCCCGCCGACGACCGACCAGCGTCCGGTGTCGGCGCGCCGGCCCAGCAGCACCCGCCCCTCGTCGTCGACGACGACGGCGGTCACCCCGGGCAACAGCAGCAGCTGGTTTCCGGCGGTGGCGCGCAGGGTGCGGATGAAGTCAGGTGTGGTCATTCCCCGACCCTACGGACCTTACGAGGCCCTGCGCATCCGGCGTACGAAGGTCCAGCCGAGTCCGCCCGCGGCGACGGCCAGCAGGAGGTACTCGGCGAGCGGGCCGAAGCGGGTGGCGGGCGTTTCGGCGGACCGCAGCGGGATCTCCGCGACCAAAGCGTCGGCGGTGAACATCTTGGTCTGCTGGACGATCTCGCCGTCGGGGCGGATCACGGCGCTGACCCCGCTGGTGACGGGCACCAGGACGGTCCGGCTGTGCTCCACGGCCCGCACCCGGTCCATGGCGAGCTGCTGGTAGGTCATCTCGGTGCGACCGAAGGTGGCGTTGTTGCTGGGTACCGCGAGGACCTGGGCGCCGGCCCGGACGGTGGAGCGGACGGCGTCGTCGAAGGCGGCCTCGTAGCAGGTGACCATGCCGACTCCGCTGCCCGCCATGTCGAAGACCCCGGGCTCCTTGCCGGGGCCGAAGTCGCGCCGCACCCGGTCCACGTCGGAGCTGAAGAGCCGGACGAAAGAGCGCATCGGGATGCGCTCGCCGAAGGGCTGGATCTTGCGCTTGTCGTAGGTGTCGACGGGTCCCTTGACCGGGTCCCACAGGATCATCGTGTTGCGCAGCGGGCCCGTCTCCGGGGCCAGTACGGACCCGATGGCGACGGGCACGCCGATGGTCTTGACCGCGTTGTCGATGACGGCGTAGGCGTCGGGCTCGGCGTACGGGTCGATGTCGGAGGAGTTCTCCGGCCAGACGACGAAGTCCGGCTTCGCGACCTTGCCGAGCTTGACGTCCTCGGCGAGCTGGATCGTGCGGTTGGCGTGGTTGTCCAGGACCTGGCGGCGCTGGGCGTTGAAGTCGAATCCGGCGCGGGGCACGTTGCCCTGGATGACGGCGGCCACCACGGTGCCGTCCTCGGCCGCGTCGGAGACCAGCGGCCGGGCGGCCAGCGCCCCGGCGAGCGGGGCGGCCACGGCGGTGGCGGCGAGCAGCGCGGCGGTGGCCCGGCGGGTGTCGGCGCCGACGCGCAGGGCCTCGTACAGCCCGAATCCGCACAGGGCCACGGCGAAGGAGAGCAGCGGCGTGCCGCCGAGCGCGGCGAGCGGCAGGAAGACCCCGTCGGGCTGGCCGAAGGCGAGTTTGCCCCAGGAGAAGCCGCCGAAGGGGGCGCGGGCGCGCAGTGCCTCGCCGGCGATCCAGACGGCGGCGCCCCACAGCGGCCAGGCGGGGAGCCGGCTGACGAGGGCGATGCCGAGGGTGGTGAGGCCGATCAGCAGGGATTCGAGGGTGACGAGCGCCAGCCACGGCACCGGGCCGACGCCCTCGCCGGTCCAGACGAGCAGCGGCAGCAGGAATCCGAGCCCGTGCAGCACGCCGAGGCCGAACCCGGCCCGCGCGCGGCGCCCGTACAGGCACCCGCCGAGCAGGGCGAGGGCGAGGGGGGCCACCCACCACAGGGGGCGGGGCGGGAAGCTGAGGTAGAGGAGCACTCCGGAGAGGACGGCGAGCGCGGGCCGCGCGAGCCGGCCGGCCAGGCGCCTCAGGGGGGAAGCCGCCACGGGCTCCCGCACCGATGCCCGTCCTTCGTCGTTCGGGGCTTCGGTCCCGGCATCGGTCCCGCTGTCGTTCCCGGCTTCGTTCCCGGCCGCGCGGGTCGCACTGCTGCTCATCTGGCGGAGTGTACGTCCCCTGCCTGTGCCGGCGGCGGTGTCAGTGGGCCAGGGCACGCAGATGGGCGCGGATCACGAGGACCGCGTTCTGCGCGTCGTCGACGGTGACGGTGAAGAGCTTGCCGTCGTCGAGCCGCAGCTCCAGGCCTTCGCCGCGCCGGACGATGACGGCGGTGCCGCGCTCGGGGCGCCAGCGGTAGCCCCATCCGCCCCACTGCTGCGGGGTGATCCGGGGCAGGTACTCGGCGGCCTCCACCTCGGTGAGCCGGATCCTGCGGCGCGGCAGCCCGATGTGCCCGCAGCGCACCTCGACGGCCTCGGCATCGACGGTGACGGCGGCGTGCACGAAGGCGAGGGTGCCGAAGAGGATGAGCAGGCCCGCGGCGAGACAGCCGATCACCGCCATGAGCAGCGCGACGATGCCGGCGTCCCAGGCGTAGTCGACGGCGATCTCGATCCCGAGCGCCAGAAAGGCCGCACCGGCTCCGGCGAGCAGCCACTGCACACGGTTGGAGGCCCGGCCCGTCCAGAGCGGCCCCGCAGGGTGACCCGTCATGTGTAGCAGCGTACTCACGTTCCGCAGGGACGCCACCGACCTCTCGACCCGAATCGCACGCGAGGTACTACGGGCCCGGCAGCAGGCCGACGAGCGCGTCGCGCAGGGCCGGGCGGCGGACGGTCATGAAGCGGTGCAGGGTCCGGGAGCCGAATGCCACCCGCTGGGCGCTGCGGCGGCGCTCGCCCTCGTACGCACGCAGGGCGGCGGGCAGTCCACCGGGACCGTGGACGGCGACCGCCCGGGTGAGGGCCTCCGCGTCGAGGAGCGCGGTGCAGGCGCCCTGGCCGAGGTTCGGGGTCATGGCGTGGGCCGCGTCGCCGACGAGCGCGACCGGTCCGGGTCCGGCCGTGCGGGTGAAAGCGGGCAGCGCTGGGTGGAGGTGGCGCATCCGGTAGCGGATCCAGGTCTGCGGGTCGGTGTCGGCGAGCACGCGCGGGATGGGGTCGTGCCAGTCGGCGAAGGCGGCCCGCAGTTCGTCGGCCGTGGTGGCCTCGGGGACGGTGGCGTACCAGTTGGTGCGACCGGGTTCGACCGGTGTCATCCCGAAGAAGCGGCCCCGGCCCCAGGTCTCGCCGTAGACGCCGGTCTCGAAACCGGCGGTGCCGATCCAGGCCGTGGTGCCGAGCTCGTGCGGCCGGCTCCCGCCGTCGAAGCGAGCGGTGCGGACCGCGCTGTTGATCCCGTCGGCGCCGACGAGGAGGTCGGCGTCCCGCACGGCCGAAGCCCCGTAGGCCCGGCCGTACGCGATCTCCGTGCCGCCGAGCCGTGCGAGTTCGGCGAGGAGCGCGTCGATCAGGTAGGGCCGTGAGATGAGGAGTTCGGGGCGGCCCGCCTTGCGTTCGATCCGCTCCAGCGGGAGGGCGGCCAGCACCCGGCCGTCGGGGCGCCGGATCAGCGCGTCGCGGTACGGGACCGCGCGCTCCCGCAGCGCCCCGCCGAGGCCGAGCCGGTCCAGCGCCGCCTGGGCGGTGGGGTGGATGCCGAAGGCGGTTCCGTACCGCTCCGGCTCGGCCCGGCGCTCCAGAACGGCCACCTCCCATCCGGCCCGGCGCAGGCCGATGGCGGTGGCGAGACCACCGACGCCGGCGCCGACGACCACCGCGGAGCCCCGCTCCGCGCCCTTGCCCACTGCGCTCGCGCCCATGGCGCACCCCCTCGTTCGAGCCGTCCCCACTCGACCACCACACCTGTGGTGCCACACCTGTGGTACCACGGATGTGGTTAAGCTGACAAGGTGAACCAGGACCGCAGGGACCGGCTGCGCGACGCGGCCATCGAGGTGCTCTCCGAGGCGGGTGGACGGGGCCTGACCCACCGGGCCGTCGACGCGGCGGCCGACGTGCCGCTCGGCACCTCCAAGAACTATTTCCCGACCCGCGACGCGCTGCTGCGCGCGGTCGCCGAGCGCTGCCTGGAGCAGTACCGGGAACTCGCCGCCCGGCTCGCCGGGGCCGGCCCCGGACCCGGCGACCGGGACGGACTCGCCGCGCTGCTCGCCGGACTGCTCCGCGATACGGCCGGACCCGGTCGGCCGCGCGTCGTGGCGTACATGGAGCTCCAGACCGAGGCGACCCGGCGGCCGTGGCTGGCCGCGCTGCTGGACCCGATCGCGGCGGCGGACTTCGCGGCGTTCGGGCACCTGCTGGCCGCCGCCGGACTGCCGGCCGGTCCTGAGCGGGCCCGCGCACTCACCCTCGCGCTGCACGGAGCCGTCCTCCACCTCCTGACGGGCGCCCCGGCCACCCTGGTCGCGGCCGGGCTGGACGACCTGGACGCCTTCGCCCGCGGTCTGCTGGACTCCGCATCCGCATCCGCATCCGCGTCCACGTCCGCCTCCGCGTCCCCCTCCCCCGGACCGAAGGAGTCGGGCTCGTGACCAGCCGCATAGACCGTGCCGTCGGAGCCGTGGTCGGCTCGGCGGCCGGGGACGCGCTCGGTGCGCCCTACGAGTTCGGGCTCGCCGGGCAGTTGAGCACCCGCGGCGAGGAGATGCGCGGGGGCGGCGGCTGGGATCCGGGCGAAGCCACCGACGATACGCAGATGGCCGTGCTGGTCGGCGAATCCCTGCTGGAGTGCGGCGGACTGGAACTGCCCGACGTCTTCACCCGGTTCCGGCGCTGGGCGGCGGGGGACCCCAAGGACATCGGGCTGCAGACGGAGATCGTGCTGACGAGCGGCGACCCGTGGGACCTGGCCGCCGCACTGCACTTCCAGGTCAACGCGCGGGCGGCGGGCAACGGTTCCCTGATGCGCGCCTCGACCTCGGCGGTGTACTTCGCCCCCCGCGGACGGGACGCGACCATGACCGCCGCCCGGCGGATCGCCGCGCTCACCCACGGGGACCGGGCCGCGTGGGAGGGCACGGCCGTCCTGCACGAACTCGTACGGGTGGCCCTGGACGGCGGGGACCCCCTCGCCGCGCTCCCCGCGACCTTGGCGCAGGTGCATCCGGACCACCGCGAGCGGTACGCACGGGTCCTGGCCCCGGACTGGCACCCTGACCTGGCCACCGAGTTCAACGGGGCGGTGTGGCCCTGCCTGGGCTCGGCGGTGTGGGCGCTGCGCACCACTTCGGGCTTCGCGGACGCCGTACGGGCCGCCGTGGACCTGGGCGGCGACACCGACACGGTGGCGGCGGTGACCGGGACCCTGGCCGGGGCGCGGTACGGCGCGGCGGCGGTCCCGGAGCCCTGGACGGCCCCGCTGCACGTCCCCGTGCCGGGCTACGGGGACCACGTACTGGACGCCGCCGGCCTACGGGACCTGGCCCGGCGCCTCGCGGAGGCCGGGGCCGCGGCTGCCGCCCGGGAGGCGTAGTCCCCGGGCGGCGGGTGCGGAACCGTCGGGCGATCGTCAGGCTCCCGTGGTGGAGCCCGGGCGGATGATCATCAGGACGGTCACCGTGGCCCACAGCAGGTTGAAGACCCCGGTGAGCATCGCGAGGCGAGCGGCGGACCGGGCACCGGGGCGGGGACCGGAATCGGATCCCTGCTGCGGCCCGTGCTCCTGCTCCTGCTCCTGCTCCTGCTCCTGCTCCTGCTCCTGCTCCTGCTCCTGCAGTGTGGTGAGGGCGGCGTCCTGGCCCGGAAGGATCAGCAGGGCGAGGACGGCGGCCGCCGCGGTGGTCAGCACGATCGAGACGATCAGCCATCCACTGCCGAGCACTCCGAGGCTGCTCGCCGTGGCGAACCCGAGGACCGGAACCGCGGTCCCGACGGCCGCGTAGACACGGCAGACGCGGTGCAGCAGCCGCAGGTTCGCCAGGGCGTCACGGTCAGCCGGGGCACCGGCGGCCGAGGCGCCGGTGGCGCGGCGCAGCGCCGCGGGGAACATGCTCGCGGCGACGGTGACCGGCCCGATGGCCAGGACGGCGGCGAGGACGTGGAGGGACAGGAAGAGCTTGGTCACGGGCGCGGCTCCGCTTCCGTCCGGACGCCGGTGGCGCGGCGCCGGCCGGTGACCTTGGACGCCGGCAGGCGGCCGGCCCGGCGCAGGAGCTCGACTACGGCGTTGATCCGGCCGATGGGTGTGGAGACGGTCAGGTCCCAGGTTCCTTCAACGGACATGCTGTGGTTCTTTCCTCGGGGTGCGGGGCGAGCGGGCACGCGGGTGGGGAGGGGGCGGGAAGGGCAGGGACGCTTCGGTCAGAAGCCGACCGGGGCCGGGCCCCGATCGCGCCAGACGGTGCCTCGGCGTTCGTGGGCGAACAGCTCCTCGACGGCTTGCGCGATCCTCGGACCCACCTCGCGTTCCAGCAGGTACAGGCCCAGGTCGAGTCCGGAGGTGACACCGGCGCCGGTGACGAGGTCGCCGTCGTCGACGACGCGGGCGCGCACGGCGTGCGCGCCGGTGGCGTCGAGCATGTCCAGGCCCAGGTGGTGGGTGGTGGCGTGGCGGCCCTCCAGCAGGCCGGCCATGGCCAGGACGAGCGAGCCGCCGCACACGGCGGCGACCGTCATCCGCGGATTCGCCATCGCCGCCTTGAGCAGCGCGGGCAGTTCGGTGGTCAGGGTGCGGCCGATCAGGACGGGGATGAACTCCTCCTCCCGCCACGCCCCCTCGCCCGCTTCGAGGTCCGCGACCTCACCCGGTTCTCCGACACGGCCCGAGGCGCCGGGAACCAGCACCAGGCCCGCCCGGCCGGGGTCCAGAGCGCCCGTGGCGCGCAGCACCAGTCCCCCGGTGCCGCTGACCACCTCGCGCGGTCCTTCGGCGGAGACCAACTCCACGCTCACCGCGCCGCCGGATGCGGCGCCCCCTGCGTGGAGCACCTCGTAGGGGGCGATGACATCGAGGGGATCGAAGCCGTCGAACAGGACGATCTGGGCGTGCATGAAGGGTTCCTCCGCGTGCGGCGGTCCGGTCCGTGCCGGGCTCGCCCTTGACGCTATGGGTCCCGCGGCCACCGTCCCAGTGGCATTAACGACACCTTCCAACGGGATAACGCCATCACCCTGTAAACCTCCTCCGACCTGCCCAAAGATGCGTTCGGAGGCTTCTACGGCCGCTCATCGAGACCAGTTCCCGGGTATGTTCTGGCCATGCACACCGTCGCCGTCCTCGCCCTGGACCGGGTGATCCCCTTCGATCTGTCCACCCCGATCGAGGTCTTCACCCGTACCCGCCTGCCGGACGGCCGCCCGGGCTACCAGATCCGGGTGTGCGCGGAGCGGCCGGAGGTCGACGCGGGTTCCTTCGCCCTGCGCGCGCCGTGGGGACTGGAGGGGCTCCAGGGCGCGGACACGATCATCGTGCCCGGTACCGACGTCCCCACGGCCCCGCTCCCTCCCGCCGTCCGGGCCGCGCTGCTGGCGGCGGCCGCGCGGGGCACGCGCATCGCCTCGATCTGCTCGGGCACGTTCCCGCTGGCCGCCACCGGGCTCCTGAACGGCCTGCGGGCGACGACCCATTGGATGGCGGCCGACCTCCTCGCCGCCACCTATCCGGAGATCGAGGTCGACCCGGACGTCCTGTACGTCGACAACGGCCGGATCCTCACCTCGGCCGGCGCCGCCGCGGGCCTGGACCTGTGCCTGCACATGATCCGCAAGGACTACGGCTCGGCGGTCGCCGCCGACACGGCCCGGTTGTCCGTCATGCCCCTGGAGCGGGAGGGCGGGCAGGCGCAGTTCATCGTGCACGACCACGCGCCCACCCCCAGGGGTTCCGTGCTGGAACCCCTGCTGGCCTGGCTGCAGGAGAACCTGGCCTCCGACCTCACGCTCGCCGACATCGCCGCCCGCGCCGGAACCAGCACGCGGACCCTGATCCGCCGCTTCCGCGAACAGACCGGGACCACTCCGCTCCAGTGGCTGCACCGCGCCCGCATCCGCCAGGCGCAGCACCTCCTGGAGACCACGCGGCATTCCGTCGAACGCATCGGCGCCCAGGTCGGCTTCGGCTCGCCCACCGCCTTCCGCGACCGCTTCAAACGCACCACCGGGGTCAGCCCCCACGCTTACCGCCGCGCGTTCAGCTGACCTCCGCGCCTCCCGGCCCACCTGGGTGCGGGACGGCTCCCGCACGGGCGCTGCGACGCCCGATCCCTCGGAGGTCGGTCACCCGGTGGCGGGTCACCCGGTGACGGGTCCCCCGACGACTTCCCCGACGCCGGTGCTCCGCCCGGCCAGCAGACGGCCTTCGGCGTACCCGAGGGCCGGCTGCGGCAGCCCGCCGGGGCGGCCGCTGAGCAGGACGGTCAGGCTGCCGGTGGCCGGCAGGCCGGGCTCCGGGCGGGCTCCGAGCCGGCGCAGGGCCTGGACGGCGACGGGCTCGGCGGAGCCGTGGAAGACGTACGCGCCGCCGCCGGTGCGCCGGTCGAGCGCGGCCCGGATGGGGGCCTCGACCAGCTCGTAGTGGGTGCAGCCGAGCACCACGTCGGTGACGTCGGGCGGGGTCAGCGCGGCGGCCGCGGCGACGGCCCGTACGACGGCGGCCTCGTCGCCGGTCTCGACGGCGTCGGCCAGCCCCGGGCAGGGCACCTCGGTGACGCGCGCGCCGTCGGCGAAGTCACGGATCAGGCCGCGCTGGTAGGGGCTGCCGGTGGTGGCGGGGGTGGCCCAGATGGCCACGCGCCCTCCGGCGGCCGCGGCGGGCTTGATCGCCGGTACGGTCCCGATGACCGGGATCGCGGGCTCCAGTGCGGAGCGCAGCGCGGGCAGGGCGTGTACGGAAGCGGTGTTGCAGGCGACGATCAGCGCGTCCGGCCGGTGCGAGGCGGCGGCCCGCGCGACGTCGAGGGCCCGCCCGGTGAGGTCCTGCGGGGTCCTCGGACCCCAGGGCATCCCGTCGGGGTCACAGGACAGCACCAGGTCCGCGTCCGGCCGCAGCCGCCGCATCGCGGCGGCCGCCGCGAGGAGGCCGATACCGGAGTCCATGAGGGCGATCTTCACTTGGTCACCTTAATCGATCCCCCCACCCCCACCCCAGGCAACAGGCCCACCACCCCCGCGCACGCAGGACCCGGCCGCCGGACCCCGGTGTCCCGCCGGTCCCCGCGGCCGTGCTCGCGGCACACTGCCGGGATGGGTTATCTCCTCGTCGCCGCGTGCGCCTCGCTCGCCGTCTGGCTCTGGCTCACCCTCGGCCAAGGCATGTTCTGGCGGACCGATACGCGCCTGCCTCCCCGGCACGCCCCCGCCCGCTGGCCGTCCGTCGCGATCGTGGTCCCGGCCAGGGACGAGGCCGAGGTGCTGCCGTACAGCCTGCCCTCGCTCCTCGCGCAGGACTATCCCGGCGCAGCCGAGGTCATCCTGGTCGACGACGGCAGTACGGACGGCACGGGCGAGCTCGCCCGGCGGCTCGCCGACGCGCACGCCGGGCTGCCCCTGACGGTCCTCTCCCCCGGCGAGCCCGGCGCCGGCTGGACCGGCAAGCTCTGGGCCCTCCGGCACGGCATCGCACACGCCCGCTCCGGCGCCCGCCCGGGCCCGGCCACCGGCCCGGGTCCGGCCGCCCGCCCGGGTCCCGGCCCGGATTCGCGCCCGGGTTCCAGCCCGGGCCCCGACCCCCACCCCAGCCCCGGCCCCGGCCCCGGCCCCGAGTACCTGCTCCTCACCGACGCCGACATCGCCCACGAACCCGACAGCCTGCGCGAGCTCGTCGCCGCCGCGACCTCCGCCGACCTCGATCTGGTCTCGCAGATGGCCCGGCTGCGCGCCGTCAGCGTCTGGGAGCGGCTGATCGTGCCGGCCTTCGTGTACTTCTTCGCCCAGCTCTACCCCTTCCGCTGGATCAACCGCCCCGCCTCCCGCACCGCGGCAGCCGCCGGAGGGTGCGTCCTGCTGCGCACCGAGGCCGCCGTGCGGGCCGGGATCCCGGAGTCGATCCGCCAGGCCGTCATCGACGACGTCTCGCTCGCCCGGGCGGTCCGGCGCACCGGCGGGCGGATCTGGCTCGGCCTCGCGGAGCGGGTGGACAGCGTGCGCCCGTACAGCTCCCTCGCGGACCTGTGGCGGATGGTCTCGCGCAGCGCCTACGCGCAACTGCGCCACCAGCCCCTCCTCCTGGCCGGGACGGTGGCCGGGCTCGTCCTGGTCTACCTGGTGCCGCCGGCCGCGCTCCTCGCCGGCCTCGCCGCCGGCCGGCCCGCCGTCGCCTGGGCCGGCGGTCTGGCCTGGCTGCTGATGGCCGGGACCTACCTGCCGATGCTGCGCTACTACCGCCAGCCGGCGGTCCTCGCGCCGCTCCTCCCGGTCACCGCGCTGCTCTACCTCCTGATGACCGTCGACTCGGCCGTGCAGCACTACCGCGGACGCGGAGCGGCGTGGAAGGGCCGTACCTATGCCCGCCCCAGTGATGCCTGAAACCGGACCCCACCCTTCAACTTCACGTCCTTCGAGGTCACGGGGTTGTGACGCTTCGTCAGCGCGAGGTCGGCGCACCATCGGTGCAACACCCAACCGGTCAGTACGAGTAGGAGCAAGACGGGGCGGAAGTGGCCAAATCGTGCACGTGAACAAGAAGTGAAAGCTGTGGCCCTGACCTGCGAATATGCAGGTCAGGGCGGTGTTGACGGAACCTCGCTATGGACCCGGTGAAGTCGTGGGCTTAACTTAGGTCCATGACCTCCCCCCGCTCCACTTATGGCGGCGGTTACTACTCCGCGCCCTCCTTCCCGGACACCCCTATCTACGACTCCCTCGTCGCCGAACGCGGGACCCCGCAGATCGCCCCGATCCGGGTCCCCGCCGCCTACGACTCCCCGAGCTCCGGCTACTCGAGCGGTGGGTACCTCCCGGCCCTCGCGTCCGCGCTCCCCGCCCTCCCGGCGGCACTGCCGCCGGCCCGGCCGCAACAGCAGCAGGCCCCTGCGTACGGGTACCCGTACCAGCAGCAGGCCGCGCCCCAGCAGATGCCGCACATGCAACAGATGCAGCAGATGCCGCCCATGCCGCAGCCCATGTCGATGCCGATGCCGCTCCAGCAGGCGCCGGTGCCGTACGTGCCGCAGCAGCCGCAGCCGTTCGCGGCCCGCACGGGGTACGTTCCGCAGCCCCAGCCGCAGCAGCCCCGCCCGGTCGCCACGGGCACCGGGTACGAGGCGATGCGCCCGGCCGCGCCACGTCCGATGCAGGCGCAGCCCGCGCCCGTACCGGCCGCCTCGTTCGAGGACCCGTACGGTCGTCCGTACCAGCCGCAGGGGCGCGGTTACTGACCGCCGCGCCGGGCCGGCCCCCCGCGACGAGGTCGCCGCGGAGTCCGTGAGGGAGGCTGGCACTATTTGCCCATGGTGAAACTGCGTGTCCAGGCGCTCCACGTCCATCCCGTCAAATCGGTGGCGGGGACGGCACCCGATGAGGTGGCCGTGGAGCCCTGGGGTCTGTCCGGTGACCGCCGTTGGGCGGTGGTGGACGCGGAGGGCGCGGTCATCACCCAACGCCAGCAGCCGAGGCTGGCCTTGGCACGGGCCCGCCCGCTGGGGGGCGGCGGGTTCGAGGTCTCGGCGCCGGGCATGCCGGATCTGACGGTGGAGGTCCCGGGGCGGGGTCCGCTGGAGCCGGTGATGCTCTTCGGCAAGAAGATCGAGACCGTCGAGGCGGCGCGGTCCGCCGCCGACTGGTTCACCGCGTACCTGGGCGTTCCGGCCCACCTGGTCCACCTGGACGACCCGGCGGTCCGCCGGCCGGTCGATCCCCAGTACGCGCTGCCCGGCGAAACCGTGAGCCTCGCCGACGGCTATCCGCTGCTGATCACCACCCTCGCCTCGCTGGACGCCCTCAACGCGCTGATCGCCCGGGGCGGCCATCCGGACGAGGGTCCGCTCCCGATGAACCGGTTCCGCCCGAACGTGGTGGTGTCCGGAGCCGAGGCGTGGGCCGAGGACGGCTGGGAGCGCGTCGCGATCGGCGACGCCGTCTTCCGCGGGGCGCGCGAGTGCGGGCGCTGCGTCGTGACGACCACCGACCAGACGACGGCGCTCCGGGGCAAGGAGCCCCTCCAGACCCTGGCCAGGCACCGGCGGATCGGGAAGTCGCTGGCCTTCGGGCGGCTGCTGGTGCCGGTGCGGCTGGGGACCCTGCGGGTCGGCGACGAGGTACGCGTCCTGGCGTGAGGGCGCGCGAGGGACCGATGAGCCGCCAGAGGGCCGGTGAGACCACCCGGAATGACACCTTCGAGGGGCTCTCGCGCCACCCTGGAACCAACCGCCACTGCCTGCCCGTTGGAACGTTCGGGACGTGCGTACCGGATCGGGTGACACACGTCTCGCGCGTCCCGGAATGCGGGTGGCCGGGGCATGCGGGAGGCTGGGACGGCAGGCAGGCGCAGACTGGCACAAGTAGGGGGAGCCGGACCGTGCGGACAGCAATGGGAGTGTGGCGCTGGCGGCGCAATCCGCTGCGCCGCCAGACGGATCTATTCGAGGCATGGGTGGCCTTCGCGGCGCTGGTGTGCGTCCTGTTGGTGGCCCCGGCCATCGGCTGCGCGGCCGGCCTGAGGGTGGACGGCACCCTGCAGCGAGCCGTGCGCGAACAGCGCCAGGAGCGCCATCTCGTACCGGCGGTGGTGGTCCGGCCGACACCGGATCCGCTCCTCGGCGCGGCCACCGAACCGGCGGCGCAGCGCCAGGCCCCGCAGCGTACGCAGATCGTCGCCTCGTGGACGGCGCCCGACGGCAGCAACCACCAGGGCACGGTACCGGCCGCGGAGGAACCGCCGCATCCCGGCGACCGGTTCCGGATATGGACCGATACGCACGGCCGGCTCGTCGGGCAGCCCCTGGATCCCTCCTCCGCCAGTTTCCACGCGGGCACGGCCGGGCTCGCCGCGGCCCTGGGCATCGCCGCGCTCGTGGAGACGCTTCGCCGTCTGGTCGTACGAAGGCTCATGCATCGGCGGTACATCCGCCTGGACCGCGCGTGGGCCGCGGCGGGACCTGACTGGGGCCGGGCGGACGCGGGCAACTGACCTGGCAACTCACCGGCTCCGCGCGCGCTACGGTGGAGCGCCGGAGCGGCTGCTCCGACCAGCGGCCGGACACGACCAGCAGCCGGGCACACGGAACCGGACACACGGAACACGAGGGTGGGGGCACGACAGCACCATGGCTCAGGGCACG
Organism: Streptomyces sp. NBC_01298; assembly: GCF_035978755.1. Lineage (NCBI taxonomy): Bacteria > Bacillati > Actinomycetota > Actinomycetes > Kitasatosporales > Streptomycetaceae > Streptomyces > Streptomyces sp. NBC_01298. The sequence continues at coordinate 7,936,619 of NZ_CP108414.1, read as the reverse complement.
GTCCAGGTGACGCACGGCGGTTCTTCGCGGTGGCGTCGCCGCTCCGGTGATTATCCGACGCTGACCGCCGCGCTGGCCGCGGCGGGCGACGGCGACGTCCTGTCCATCGCGCCCGGCACCTACCGGGAGAATCTGGTGCTGCACCACGCCGTGACCCTGCGCGGCCCGGAGGGCTCGCTGGGTTCGGTGCGGATCGCACCGCTCGACGGGGTGGCGCTGACCGTCCGCGCCTCGGCCGTCATCCAGGACCTCCATCTGGAGGGCCAGGACCCCACGGCGCCCGCGCTCCTCATCGAGGACGGCTCCCCGGAGCTCACCGACCTGCGGGTGAGCACCCGCTCGGCGGCCGGCATCGAGGTCCGCGGGAGCGGTGCGCGGCCACTGGTCCGGCGCTGCACGGTGGAGAACTCCGCCGGAACCGGCATCGCCGTACTGGACGGCGGCGGCGGGGTGTTCGCCGACTGCGAGGTGGTGGCCGCCGGCCAGACCGGCGTCTCCGTGCGCGGAGGCGGCCGCCCCCGGCTGGAGCGCTGCCGGATCCACCACGCCACGGGCGCGGGCATCGCCGTGACCGGCGACGGCTCGGGCCTGGAGGCGCTGGGCTGCGAGGTCTACGAGATCAAGGGCGCCGGCGTGCAGGTCGCCGCCCGGGCCACGGCCGTGCTCACCGACTGCGCGGTCCACCGCACCACGGCCGACGGGGTCACCCTCGACACGGACGCCGTCCTCACGCTCGCGGGCTGCGACATCCACGACATTCCGGAGAACGCGGTCGACCTGCGCTCCCGCTCGGTGCTCACCCTCAGCCGCACCACCGTCCGCCGCTTCGGCCGCAACGGTCTGTCGGTGTGGGATCCGGGCACCCGCGTCGTCGCCGACTCCTGCGAGATCCACGACAGCACCGGCGACTACCCCGCCGTCTGGATCAGCGACGGGGCCGCCGTCTCGCTGGACTCCTGCCGGGTGCACGACGTACCGGACGCGCTGTTCGTCCTGGACCGGGGTTCCCGGGTGGACGTCGTGGACAGCGACATCTCCCAGGTGCGCAACACCGCCGTCTCGGTGAGCGACGGGGCGACGGCCCAGCTGGACGACTGCCGGATCCGGGAGGCCGCCACGGGCGCCTGGTTCCGCGACCACGGCAGTGGCGGCACCCTCGCCAACTGCTCCATCGACTCCGTCCAGACCGGCGTGATCGTCACCAAGGGAGCGGACCCCGCGCTGGAGCGGTGCACGGTCAGCTCCCCCGCCGAAGCCGGCTTCTACGTGTCCGCGGGCGGGCGCGGCACCTTCACCGCGTGCCGGGTCACGGGCAGCGCGGGCTTCGGTTTCCACGTCATCGACGGCTGCCGGACCTCCCTGCACCGCTGCCACACCGAGCGCTGCGCGCGCGGGGGCTACGAGTTCGCGGAGGACGGCCCCGTCGCCGAGGACTGCACGAGCGACGAGTCCGGACCGCGGCTCGCGGCCCGGTCGGCCTCCGGTGCGGGCGCCGGCCCGGGTCCGGGCACGGGCGTGGGCTCGGCGGCGGCCGGGGAGCGTACGGGGATCCGTACGGTATCGGCGGCGCCCGGCCCCGCGGCCACGGCCACGGCCGAGCGGGTGCCGGCCCAGCGGCCGGCCGACGAGGCGGACGACGCCGCGGCCGGGCAGAGCGCGGCCCGCGGTTCGGTCGAGGTGCTGGGGCACCTCGACGCGCTCGTGGGACTGGACAGCGTCAAGCGCGAGGTCCGCGCGCTCACCGACATGATCGAGGTGGGCCGGCGCCGCCAGGAGGCGGGGCTCAAGGCCGCCTCGGTCCGCCGCCACCTGGTCTTCACCGGCTCCCCCGGCACCGGAAAGACCACCGTGGCCCGGTTGTACGGGGAGATCCTCGCGTCCCTCGGGGTGCTGGAGCGCGGCCACCTCGTGGAGGTGTCCCGGGTCGACCTGGTCGGCGAGCACATCGGATCCACCGCGATCCGCACGCAGGAGGCCTTCGACCGGGCCCGCGGCGGGGTGCTGTTCATCGACGAGGCGTACGCGCTGGCGCCCGAGGACTCGGGCCGCGACTTCGGACGCGAGGCGATCGACACGCTGGTGAAGCTGATGGAGGACCACCGGGACGCGGTGGTGGTGATCGTCGCCGGGTACACGGCGGAGATGGACCGCTTCCTCACCGTGAACCCGGGGGTGGCCTCCCGCTTCTCCCGCACCATCACCTTCGGGGACTACGGGCCCGGCGAGCTGCTGCGGATCGTGGAGCAGCAGGCCGAGGAGCACGAGTACCTGCTCGGCGAGAAGACCTCCGAGGCACTGCTGACGTACTTCACGGACCTGCCCAAGGGCCCCGCCTTCGGCAACGGCCGCACGGCCCGCCAGACCTTCGAGTCGATGGTCGAGCGGCACGCGGGACGGGTCGCACAGCTGTCGGAACCGAGCAAGGACGATCTCACCCTGCTCTACCCGGCGGACCTCCCGGAACTCTGACCGGACGCCTCCTCCCCGGACGCCGAGCGACAACTGACGGTCCGACAGCTAAGGTGACAGCCCGCCGCCGGACGCCGCCGGCCGGCCGTCGAACCGAGGGAGTTCCCCATGGCCCGCCGACTCCGCCCCGTAGGGCTGGACTTCATCGAGGTGGCCCCCGTCCGGCTGGTCTTCGCCGGCCGTACGACGGCCGCTCCCGAGGACGTGTACCGGGCGCTGGCCGAGGAGCTGGAGGGCTGGCCCAGCTGGTTCCGGGCCGTCACCCTGGCCCGGCCCACCCACGGCGGCGCCGGGCGCGAGATCAGGCTGGCGGGCGGGGTCCGCTTCCAGGAAACGATCATGGCCGCGGATCCCGAGCGCCGCTACGCGTACCGGGTCGACGAGACCAACGCCCCCGGCATACGGGCCCTGCTGGAGGAGTGGCACCTGTCCCCCTCCGGCTCCGGCACCCACGTCCAGTGGACCTTCGCCGCGGACGGCCCGACCGCGGTCCGCCTCGCGCTCACCGCCGCCCGGCCCGCACTCGGGCACTCGTTCCGCTCGGCGGTCCGCGCGCTGGACCTTCGGCTGGCGCAGCGGCGGCGCGGGGCGGATCAGTAGGGGGCCAGCCGCCCGGAGGAGCCGTCCGGGCGGATGCCGACGATCTGGTCGATCCCCCGGTACCGTTCGGCCAGATCGCCGTAGCCCCCGGCCGTCCACACCCGGAGGCGGAACTCGTGCAAGGTCAGGGCCGCCCCTTCACCGTCGAAGTGGACCCTGGCGCAGCGTGCGCAGTACCAGCCCTGGAGCCAGAGCCGCTCGGCGGCGGGCAGGCCGGGCCGAACCTTGGCGCTGTACGCCCGGTTCGCCAGGGCGATCGCGGCGAAGAGACAGACGGCGCCCAGGAGCGCGACCGCCGAGATCACGCCGAGGAGGAGCAGGTCCGACTCCGTCCCGGGGGCCTCGTCCCATCCCGGGTACGGATACTCCGGCCCGGGCTCCGTCGTGAACCAGTGTCCGGCCAGGGAGCCTGCCAGGAAGGTGCCGATCGACACGAGCACCAGGACCGCACCCAGGCAGCCTCGCCCCTGGACGGACGGGGTGGGCGGGGTGGGCGCCAGGGCCCGGGCCAGGCGCGAGACGACCTCCCGGTTGACCGTCCGCCGGTCGCTGCCGGCACCGGTCTCCTCGCGGACCTCGCGGTGCCCCTCCAGGAACACCGCCTGCACCGCCCGTACTTCGTCGCAGGCGCCGCAGCCGGGACACACGGGGAGCGAGCGCGCCTCCCGGTCCGGCCTGTCGTACTCGATGCCTGCCATGGTCCGTGGTCCCCCCGAGGCCGCCGTGATCGAAGTCCGCACAGCGTAAGCAGTCGGCGCCGCCCTGCCTACGGGTTTCTCGCTACGGGCCCGCCCGTCCCGGTTCAGACCGCGGGGTGCCGCACGGCCAGGTCCCCGTAGCCGCCCGCCGACCAGACCCGGGTGCGGAACTCCTGCAAGGTCATGGCCCGTTCTCCGGCGAAGTGCACCGTGCCGCAGCGGCCGCAGTACCAGCCGTCGGCCCAGACCCGGTCGGCGGCCACCCGGCCCGGTTCGGTCCGGCGGCGCCAGACCCGTTCCGCCCGGCCCGACAGGGCCAGCAGGAGGGGGGCCAGGACGAGCGAGGCCGCCGAGATCCAGCCCAGGTAGGTCGTGGGGTCCTCGACTCCCAGGGGGAGGTCACCGTCGCCCCCGTAGAACCGCGGGAACCCGTCGCCCTGGAACCACTTCCCCGCGATTCCGCCCCAGATGAACGCGCCGACCGCCACCAGGACGGACAGCACGCCGAGGCAGCCCTTGGTGTCGCCGTCCGGCTCCTCCGGGGCGACGGCGAGTGCCTTGGCCAGCGCCGAGTTCTCCTCGCGGAGCGTGACGCTGTCGTCCTCGCCGCCCCCGCGCTCCACCCGCATCTTGGCCTTGGACCGCAGGTACGCGGCGGACACGCCGAGCACCTGGTCCTCCCGGCCGCACCGGGGGCAGGCCAACCCCGCCTCGCCGCCCACGCCTTGGCCCCGTAAGCCCTTGCCGTCGCCGTCCGTGAACTCCGCCATGACTCCCCGCCCCGCCCCGCGCCGCGCCGCGCCCGCCCAAAGTCAGCACAGCGTAGCCAGCGGACCGGGCACGGACCAGGCGGCCAGGGCAAACGTTTCAGCCGATGGGCTCGCTCCACACGCCGGTCTCCAGCATGGTCTCGAGCGTCCGCGCGTACGGGGTGATGTCGAGCCCCTGCTCCGCCAGCCACGCGTCGGAGTAGTACTTGTCGAGGTAGCGCTCGCCGCCGTCGCAGAGCAGGGTCACGACGCTGCCCGTGCGGCCCTCCGCGACCATCTCCGAGATGATCTTCAGCGCGCTCCACACCCCGGTACCGGTGGAACCGCCCGCCTTGCGGCCGATCACCCGCTCCAGCGCCCGGCACGCCGCGACGCTGGCGGCGTCCGGGACCCGCATCATCCGGTCGATGGCCCCGGGGACGAAGCTCGGCTCCATCCGGGGCCGGCCGATGCCCTCGATCCGCGAGCCGCAGTCGCTGGTCGCGTGCGGGTCGCCCAGGGTCCAGCCGTCGAAGAAGCAGGAGTTCTCCGGGTCCGGGACGCAGATGCGGGTGTCGTGCTGCATGTAGTGCACGTAGCGGGCGATCGTCGCGGAGGTGCCGCCGGTGCCGGCCGTGGCCACGATCCACGCGGGCTCGGGGTAACGCTCCAACCGCAGCTGCTGGTACATCGATTCGGCGATGTTGTTGTTGCCGCGCCAGTCGGTCGCCCGCTCCGCGTACGTGAACTGGTCCATGTAGTGGCCGCCGGTGCGGGCGGCGAGCTGGGCCGACTCCTCGTACATCTTCATCGAGTCGTCGACGAAGTGGCACTCGCCGCCGTGGAACTCGATGAGCCGGCACTTCTCGGGGCTCGTCGTGCGCGGCATGACGGCGATGAACGGAACGCCGATCAGCTTGGCGAAGTAAGCCTCCGAGACCGCCGTGGACCCGGACGAGGCCTCGATGACGGGGCGGCCGGGCCGGATCCAGCCGTTGCAGAGGGCGTAGAGGAACAGGGAGCGGGCGAGACGGTGCTTGAGGGAGCCCGTCGGGTGGGTGGACTCGTCCTTGAGGTACAGGTCGATGCCCCAGGCCTCGGGGAGCGGGAAGCGCAGCAGGTGCGTGTCGGCGGATCGGTTCGCGTCCGCCTGCACCTTGCGGACGGCCTCTTTCAGCCAAGCTCGGTAGTCCGCGTCGCTGCGGTCGACGTCGATGGTCGTGGCGGTCGTACCGGTGGTGGTGCTCATGCGCCGTGCTCCTTCGTACTTCTCGATGTCCCGAGTGCGCGCCGGGCATCTCAGCCCACCGCCCGCTTTCGAAATGTACTCCGCCCACCTGCACAAACGGTCACTTTGGGTATCTATGCGAATCCCTTTCGATCGCGTTCGGTTGCATACCGCCCCACAGTGGGTGACCCTGGGGAGGCGTCACCGAGGGTGCAGCACCCGTAACACTGATGTCGGGGAGTCGCAGCCGTGATCAGTCATTCCCGCAGGCACTGCGTCGTCGAACTGCAGGCCCTGCCCTTGCGGATCGGACAGATCCGCCGAATCGTTTCGGCGCAACTGCGCCACTGGCAGCTCGACCCGCTCATCGACCGGGCCGCGCTCGGCGTGACGGAGCTGCTCAGCAACGTCCACCGTCACGCGCAGCCGGACAAGACCTGCACGGTCGAGATCGAGCTGCGCCTCGGCCGGCTGACCGTGTCCGTCTACGACAGCGATCCCCGCCTCCCCCAGCTCAGGGACTCCGCGGCCACCGGGGCCACCCTGCCCGCGGCCGCTTCCCCGGCCGCCGCCCCGGTCGACGCCCTGGAGACCTCCGGCCGCGGGCTCGCGCTCGTGGAGGCCCTCAGCGAGGCGTGGGGGGCCCGGCAGCAGGACGACTGCCCGGGCAAGGTGGTGTGGTTCTCCCTGCGCGCCGCCCCCGGGCCGGCCGCGCCGGAACACCACCCGGTGCTCCTGGCGGAGAAACCGGCGCACCGGGTCGCGAAGAAGCCCGTACGGGAACCCGCGCCGGCCCCGTCCGTCGCCGCACCCCCCGAGCCGGTCTCCGCCGGCCTGTCGGTGACGGCCTCGGTCGGCGCCCGGCCCGGGTAGCCTCCGGTCGCCGAACCCGCCCGGAGCCGTGGGAACAGCGGTCAGGCCGCCGTGCCCAGGGTCCCGAGCGGGTCGTCCAGCACCGGCTGCCACGCCAGCTCGGCGGCGCCGACCAGGCTGTTGTGGTCGAGCGTGCAGGGCAGGATCGGCACGCCGCCGCTGCGCCCCCACAGGCTGCGGTCCGCTACCACCGCGCGCAGCCGCTCGGGGTCCGCGTAGAGCAGCTCGCGGTGGAGTCCGCCGAGGATGATCCGGTCCGGATTCAGGATGTTGACCAGGCCCGCGAGGCCCAGGCCGAGCCGGTCGATGAGCTCCTCGGTGGCCGCCCGTACCCCCGGGTCCGCGGACTCCTCGCGCAGCAGGTCGCGGGCCTGCTGGAGCAGGGACACCTCGGGGCCCGGGGTGCGCCCGGCGGCGGTGAGGAAGGCCAGCGGGTCGGCCTCCACGTCGAGGCAGCCGCGGCTGCCGCAGTGGCAGGCCCGCCCCTCGGGGTTCACGGTGAGGTGGCCGACCTCCAGGGCCAGGCCCGAACTCCCACTGTGCAGGCGGCCGTCCAGGACCAGCGCGCCGCCGACCCCGCGGTGTCCGGTGGCCACGCACAGCAGGTGCTGCGCACTGCGGCCGGCGCCGTGGCGGTGCTCGGCGAGCGCGGCGAGGTTCACGTCGTTGCCGGTCAGCGCCGGGCCGTCGATGCCGGCCTCCTTCACGCAGTCGGCGAAGATGGCCCGGACGGGGGAACCGGCGGGCCAGGCCAGGTGCAGCGGGTTCAGCGCCGTCCCCTCCGGCTCCGCGACCGCCGAGGGCACCGCGAGGCCGGCGCCGATGCAGCGCCGGCCGGTCTGCGCGAGCAGCGCGGCCCCGGCTTCGACGACCGCGCCGAGCACCTGCGCGGGGTCGGCCGACACGGGGACCCGACCGGGAGCCGTGGCCACGATCCGGCCGCCGAGGCCGACCAGGGCGGCCCGGAACCCGTCCGAGTGCACCTGCGCCGCCAGGGCCACCGGGCCGTTCTCGTCCACGGAGAGCCGGTGCGAGGGACGGCCCTGGGTGCCGCCGGCCCCACCGGGGCGGGAGTCCACGCGGATCAGGCCGAGCGCCTCCAGTTCGGCGGCGACGGCGCCGGCGGTGGCGCGGGTGACGCCGAGTTCGGCGGTCAGGACCGCACGGGTCGGGGCCCGGCCGGTGTGGACCAGCTCCAGCGCCGGGCCGAGCGCGCCGCGGCCCCGCTCCAGCTTGGTCCGCGCGGAACCGGCTGCCGCTGCCGCTGCCGCCGCTGCTGCCGCCGTGGGAGCCGCGGCGGACCCGGAGGCGGACGCCGAAGCGGACCCCGGGGCGGATGCCTTCGGCGCGACGGACGCGTCGGACGCGTCGGCCCTGGCGGGTCCCCCGGCACTGCCGGATCCCTCATCCGTGCCGGCCCCTGCGGTCCCGTCCGTCCCCGCGGACACCGCGGTCACATCCCCCACCCGCCGCGGGGCCCCGTTGCCGTTCATGACAGCGATCCTCGCATGATCGGAGCGCCGAGGACGCCGCCCGCTATCCGAGCCCGCCAACCCGGAGCGTGATGTTCAGCCGCCCGGTCAGCCCGAGGCCCGGCGGAGCGGTGCCGGGCAGGACCTTCGGCACCCCGTGGAAGGCCCGTCGGACCGGCCCGCCGAAGACGAACAGATCCCCGCTGCGCAGCTCAACGTCCCGATACGGACGCCCGCGCGAGGCGGTGTTGCCGAAGCGGAAGAGGCAGGAATCACCCAGGCTCAGCGAGACCACCGGGGCATCGGAGGCCTCCTCGGCGTCCCGGTGCATGCCCATGCGGGAGTCGCCCTCGTAGAAGTTGACCAGCGCGATGTCGTAGGCGATGGCCGGATCCGGAGCCCGCCCGTACGCGTCGGCCACGGCGCCGCGGCCCAGCTGCGCGAGCCAGTCGGGCATCGCCTTGACCGGAGCGCCGTCCCCGTCGACGGCCGTGGGCGCGTATCCGTACGGGTACCAGTGCAGCCCCAGGCACACCTGTCGGGCGCTCATCGTCCCCCCGCCCGGGGTGCGCACCGTGCGCAGCCCGGCGGGCGGCCGGGCCCACCCCCGGCACGCTTCGACCAACTCCCGCTGCCGCCCCGGCCCCAGCCAGTCGGGCACGTGCACGGCGCCGGGCACGATCTCGGTGCGCTCGCGCGGGAAGAGCTCGCCGTCCGGATTGCCCATGACCTCCACCACCTGCTCTTTCGTCCCCTCGGCGGCCTCTCCCCGTGCCCTCCATCATCCTTCGTTGTGCGGGCCCGCGGGCGGCTGAGAGACTCCCGCCATGGAGATCATCAGCTATGTGAAGACCGTGGCCCGCGAGGGCGAGCAGCTCGCCGACCTCGCCGAACGGGCCGGTACGGACGCCCTCGTGCCCACCTGTCCGCAGTGGCGGGTCGCCGATCTGCTGCGCCACACCGGCTCCGTGCACCGCTGGGCCACCGGATACGTGGCGCAGGGCCTGAGCGAGCGGGCTCCCTTCCCGGACGCGCCGGAGCTGGTGGGTGCGGACCTGCTGGCCTGGTTCCGCGAGGGCCACGCGACGCTGGTACGGACCCTGACCGGAACCTCCGCCGACGCACGGTGCTGGACCTTCCTGCCGACCGCGCCGCCTTCGCCGCTGGCCTTCTGGGCCCGCCGCCAGGCGCACGAGACCACCGTGCACCGGATGGACGCGGAAGCCGCGCTCGGCGTGCCCTTCGGGGCCGTGGACCCCGGTTTCGCCGAGGACGGGGTGGACGAGCTGCTGACCGGGTTCCACGCGCGGCCGCAGAGCCGGGTACGGACGGCGGAGCCGCGGGTGCTGCGCGTACGGGCCTGCGACACGGGCGCGGTGTGGACCGTACACCTGTCGCAGGAGCCCGCCCGCACGGTACGCGCAGACGCCCACGGCGCGGACGGCGCGGAGGCCGACTGCACCCTGACGGGCGAGGCCGCCTGGCTCTACTCGGCGCTGTGGAACCGGCAGCCGCTCACCGGGCCGGGCGTGACCGGCGACGCGGAACTGGCCCGGCTCTGGGTGGACACGGCCGGAATCTAACCCCCGGGCGCACCGGGAGCGCCCTTGTCGTGGTGCGGCTCGGGCGGCGAGACTGCGCACATGGAACGACGTAGCCAGGCCGACCGGGACGCGGTCACCATCGAGATCGTGTTCGCCTTCGTCAGCGGCGCCTTCGCCGCCGGACTCGTCTTCGCGGCGCTGTACGGTCCCGCCCTTGCCTTCGACCTCTCCTCCACGACGGACCGGACCCTGGCGATGGTGGGCGGCGTCCTGGCCGCGACGGTGTTCCTGCTCCGGATCACCCACGTCCTGTGGCGCTTCGCCCGCCGCCCGGGAAGGGACGGCGGCCCGGCGTGATCCCTGACGTCCCCGGCCGTGCAGGGCGGGCGTCCGCGGTGCGGGTGTCGCTCCTGGTGCTGTACACACCGCGGCTGGAGGAATGCCGCCGGTTCTACGGGGACCTCGGCCTGGCCTTCACCCCGGAACGCCACGGCCGCGGACCGGAGCACTACGCCGCCGTCCTCCCGGACGGCATGGTCATCGAGCTCTATCCGGCCCGGGACGACCGTCTCACCGGCGCCCTGCGGCTGGGCCTGGCCGTCCCGGCCTTCGACGGCTCCGCCACGCGGCCGCGGCTCGCGCCGGGGCGCCAGCGGCTCGTGGATCCCGACGGCCGTACCGTCGAGATCACCGCCGTCGGGCCGACGGAGGCCGGCTCAGCCCAGGGTTGAGGCGTACGAGGTCTGGGCGCGGTACTTCCAACCGGGCTGCGCGTCCCAGGGGTTCGGCATCTGCGCGCTGGTGGCGTAACCGTATCCCGCGCCGCGCTCGAAGGCCGTACGGAGCGTCGCGCGCATCGCGGGGGCGTCCGGGACGTCGTGCACGAGGTGCCAGAACGCGGTGCCGCTCGGGTCGAGTTCGGCGCCGGAGCGGTAGCCGGTGAGCGCGTTGAAGACGTTGCCGCCGAGCCAGCCGGCGCCCGCGTAGGCCGCGTAGGTGTCCTCGAAGGTGACGAAGACGTCGGCGGTGCGGCGGCCGGGCTCCAGGAAGCAGTCGGCGATGGCCGTCCCGGGGTTGTTGACGACCAGTTCCGGCGTGCCGGGGGCGACGGCCTCCATGGTGTCCTGCACGTAGCGGCGCAGCTCCGCGTAGTGGTCGCGGGTGGCGTTGGCCGGGCCGCAGTCGCGGCTGACGACGTCGAAGAAGATGCCGTCCACGTGGAGGCCGTCGGGCGTCTTCAGGTAGTTGTCCACGGAGGCCTTCACGGCGGCGATGTCGCGGTTGCCGTGATCGGTGTGGACGTAGCCGAGCACCTTGGTCTTCTCGCCGGTGGCGGTGGTGCCGGTGCGCAGGACGTCGGCTCGGGCCCGCCAGGGGGCGTCGAACGGGGAGTCGCCGTTGCCCGGGTTGAGGACCACCACCGAGGCGGCCGGGCTGGTGGCGGTGAGATCGACGAGCATCGGATCGTTGGCCCAGACGTACGCCGGGACGGCTATCTCCAGGCCCCGTACGCCGGCCGCCCGGGGCGTCGGTCTCACCTCGGGGGTCGGAGCCGGGGCGAGGGCCGGGGTACGGTCCCGGGCCTGGGACCGGCCAGGCTCCGAACTCGCCGACGCGGTGACGGCCGGCGCCGGCGCGGCGAGTAAGAGGGTGGCCAGGACGGCGTAAACGGCCTTCGCGGCGCGGGTCATGACTGCTCCTCGGGGCGACGGCAGAGCGACGGAGGGGCCGGCGCCGGGGCGATGGCCGGGCGCCGGGGAAGGCAACCGGGGCGGACCCCGGCCCGAGGAACACTAGACGGGCCGCCGGGCGCACCAGGGCCGATTCCCCGGCTTCCGTAGGAGGAACTGACAAGCGAACTTTCCCCGACCCCGCCGCTGCCGCCCGGCCCCGCCCTATACGGCGGGCAGTCCGACCCCGTGCGCCAACTGCCCGGCGGCGTGCGCGAAGAAGGCGTCCCGGTCCTCGACGACCCGGTTGAACTGGCCGAACAGCTCGAAGGAGATCAGCCCGACGAGCTGTGCCCAGGCGGCCACCAGGGCCGCGGCGGCCTCGGGGGGCAGCCCTTCGGCGAAGTCCGCGGCCATGCGGGCGGCTTCGGGGCGCAGCTCGGCGGGGAGCGGCGGGAGGGCGATGCCACGGCCCTCGTAGGCGGCGCGGACGATGCCGATGAGGGTGTTGCCCACGCGGGAGGCCGGGCCGACGGTGTCGATGGGTGCGGTGTAGCCGGGGACGGGCGAGCCGTAGATGAGGGCGTACTCGTGCGGGCGCTCCAGCGCCCAGGCGCGTACGGAGGCGCAGACGGCGGCCCAGCGGGCGCGGGGGGTGCCGCCGGCGGCGAGCGAGCGGGCGTCGGCGGCCTCGGCGGCGGCGCCGACGCTGTTGTAGGCGTCGACGATGAGGGCGGTGAGGAGCTCGTCGCGGCTGGGGAAGTAGCGGTAGAGGGCGGAGGAGACCATGCCCAGCTCGCGGGCGACGGCGCGCAGCGAGAGCTTGGCGGCGCCCTCCGCGGCGAGTGCGCGGCGCGCCTCGTCCTTGATGGCGGCGGTGACTTCGATGCGGGCTCGTTCCCTCGCCCCTCGCACGGTGCTCATGGGGGCCAGTGTGCCACGCGGCCAGAGCACCGCCCACCAACAAGAGCGGTGCACCATTTCGAGAGCACTGCTCTTGTTTTGGAGCGTCGATCCGTGCACACTGTTCTCAAGCGAGAGCAGTGCTCTCCCAAACGCCCCGGAGGCCACCATGAACGCGCCCAAGCCGTACTACGTCCAGGCCGGCCCGCTCGGCACCCGCTTCAACGCCCTCATCGGCAAGCTGGCCCGCTCGGGCATGAGCCTGGCCGGAACGGCCGAGCTGTCGGTGCGCGGCCGCACCTCCGGCACGATGCAGCGGATCCCGGTGAACCCCTACCTCCAGGACGGCACCCGGTACCTGGTCTCCGCCCGCGGCCACTCCCAGTGGGTCCGCAACATGCGCGCCGCGGGCGGCGGCGAACTCCGGCTGGGCCGCACCGTGCAGACCTTCACCGTCACCGAACTCACCGACCCGGCCGAGCAGGCCGTGGTCCTGCGCGGCTACCTGAAGAAGTGGGGCTGGGAGGTCAACCGCTTCTTCAATGGAGTCACCGCGAAGTCCTCCGACGCCGACCTCCGGGCCGCCGCCCAGGACCACCCGGTCTTCCGCATCACGATCACCCCCTGACCCGTCCCGCGCACCCACCCCGCCCCTCCTGCCGCCAGCCCCCGACCCTCCGACACCCGTCCGCCGGCCTCCGACCCCCGGCACCCGGCGCCCGCCCCTCCGGCCGCCAGCCCCCGGCCCTCCAGCACCCGTCCGCCGGCTTCCGACCCTCCGGCCCCCGACCCTCCGGCAACCGGCAACCGGCAACCGGCAACCGGCAACCGGCAACCGCAACGCGGCGGCGGCCTCGCCGACTACCCCCGGCAAGACCGCCCCATTCCGCACTTCACCGCCACCGTTCTCCACCGGAGACGGCGACTTCACCCCGGGTCCAGCCCTGGGATCAGCCTCGGGCTCAGCCCTTGGCCCCTCCCTGCTCCCCGGACCCGGAATCGGACCCGGAATCGGACCCGGAGCCGACCTCGGCGCCGGCCTCAGCGCCGGCCCCGCCCCGGACCCGCGCCTGCCGTGCGTCCAGCACGTGCAGGGCCTTGCGCGCCAGCGGGTACGTACGCACCATCTCGGCCAGCGTCAGCGAACCCCGCGCGATCCGCGCGAAGGCCAGCCAGGCCGGCCGGAAGCCGGTGATCGCCGCGTGCAGCAGGCCCGGCTTCGCCTCGAAGAGTTCCAGCATCCGCTTGCCGACGCCCATCTCCACACCCAGCCCCGCCTTGACGGCGAAGGCGTAGTTGAGGGCCTGGCGGCGCGCGTCCACCGGGTCCTGCGCCTCGGAGATCTTCACGGCCCACTCCCCCGCGAGCCGCCCCGAGCGCAGCGCGAAGGAGATGCCCTCCCGGGTCCACGGCTCCAGCAGTCCGGCCGCGTCGCCCGCGACCAGGACCCGCCCGCGCGAAAGCGGCGATCCGGGCTTGCGGCAGCGAGTCAAGTGCCCGGAGGAGACCGCCGGTTCGAAGCCGGACAGGCCCAGCCGGGCGATGAAGTCGTCCAGGTACCGCTTGGTCGCGGCGCCCTCGCCCTTCGCCGAGATGACCCCGACGGTGAGGGTGTCGCCCTTGGGGAAGACCCAGCCGTAGCTGCCGGGCAACGGACCCCAGTCGATGAGGACCCGGCCCTTCCAGTCCGCGGCGACCGTCTCCGGGACGGGGATCTCCGCTTCCAGGCCGAGGTCGACCTGGTCCATTTCGACGCCGACGTGCGCACCGATCCGGCTCGCGCTGCCGTCCGCGCCGACCACGGACCGGGCCAGCACGGTCTCGCCGTCGGCGAGGATCACCGCGACGGTCCGCCGGTCCGGTACGGACGCCCCGTGCTGTTCCACCCGCGCGACGGCCGTACCCGTGCGGACCGTGGCCCCCGCCTTCTCCGCCTCGGCGACCAGCGCCGCGTCGAACTCGGGCCGGTTGATCAGCCCGAACAACATCTGCTTCGAGCGCCGGGTCCGGGCGAACTTCCCGTCGAGCGAGAAGGTGACCGCGTGGACGCGGTCCTTGAAGGGCAGCACGAAACCCGGCGGGAGCGCATCGCGCGAGGGGCCGATGATGCCTCCGCCACAGGTCTTGTACCGGGGCAGTTCCGCCTTCTCCAACAGCAGAACGCGCCGCCCCGCGGCGGCCGCCGCGTGCGCGGCCGAGGATCCGGCCGGCCCGGCCCCGACCACGACCACGTCCCACACCTCGCCGGTCTCCCCGGCCGTCTGCGCGTCCGCCCCCTGAGCGGTCTGTCCTGCCGCCGCGTCGCGTACGTCGCCGCTGTCGCTCTCGTCGCTGCTCACGATGTGCTGCTGCTCCTGATCATGCGGTTCATGCCGTTGCTCCGATGCCGGGGAAATCCTACGGCGCGAGATCGACTGCCCCGTTGTGCGAGGATCGGAAGAGTCCTTTGCCGTAGCCCGCATACGCTCACCCCGCGCATGCGGGTCGCGTATACGTACCCCGTACACGTACACCAACGTCGCACCCAAGAGGAGCGTGCCCATGCCGTCTCAGTCGATCGCCGAGACCGTCGCCTCGCTGATGCCCCGCGCCAAGCAGGAGCTGTCCGAGCTGGTGGCCTTCCAGTCGGTGGCGGACTGGGCCCAGTTCCCGCAGAGCGAGAGCCAGGCGGCCGCGAACTGGGTGGCCGACGCCCTGCGCGCCGAGGGCTTCCAGGACGTGGCGCTGCTCGACACCCCCGACGGCACCCAGTCGGTGTACGGGTTCCTGCCCGGCCCGGCGGACGCGCCGACGGTCCTGCTGTACGCGCACTACGACGTGCAGCCCCCGCTGGACGACGCGGCGTGGATCTCCCCCGCCTTCGAGCTGACCGAGCGCGACGGCCGCTGGTACGGCCGCGGCAGCGCCGACTGCAAGGGCGGGTTCATCCTGCACCTGCTCGCGCTGCGCGCCCTGAAGGCCAACGGCGGCGTCCCGGTGAACGTGAAGGTGATCGTCGAGGGCTCGGAGGAGCAGGGCACCGGCGGTCTCCAGCAGTACGCGACCGCCCACCCCGAACTGCTGGCCGCCGACGCCGTCGTGATCGGCGACGCGGGCAACTTCCGTACGGGCCTGCCGACGGTCACCGCGACCCTGCGCGGCATGTGCCTGCTCAAGGTCAAGATCGACACCCTGGGCGGCAACCTGCACTCCGGCATGTTCGGCGGGGCCGCCCCCGACGCGATGGCCGCCCTGATCCAGCTGCTGGCCTCGCTGCGCGCGCCGGACGGTTCGACCACCGTGGACGGGCTGGCCTCGGACGCGGTGTGGGAGGGGCTCCAGTACCCGGAGGCGGACTTCCGTTCCGACGCGAAGGTGATCGACGGGGTCGAGCTGATCGGCGCGGGCACGATCGCGGACCGGCTGTGGTCCCGGCCGGCCGTCACGGTGCTGGCGATCGACTCCCCGCCGCTGGTCGGCGCCACCCCCTCGGTGCACGCGAGCGCGGGCGCGCTGGTGAGCCTGCGGGTGCCGCCGGGCGTGGACACGGCCGAGGCGATCAAGCTGCTGGAGGCGCACCTGGTGGCGCACACCCCGTGGAAGGCGCGTCTGGAGCTCGAAGTCGTCGGCCAGGGACAGCCGTTCCAGGCCGACACGGACAGCCCCGCGTACGCCTCCATGGCGCAGGCCATGAAGGTGGCGTACCCCGGCCAGGAGATGCAGATCAGCGGCATGGGCGGCTCCATCCCCCTGTGCAACACGCTGACCGAGCTGTACCCGGACGCGGAGATGCTGCTCATCGGCCTGAGCGAGCCGGAGGCGCAGATCCACGCGGTGAACGAGAGCGTCTCCCCGGAGGAGCTGGAGCGCCTGTCGGTCACGGAGGCGCTGTTCCTCCTCAACTACGCGGAGTCCAAGCGCTCCTGACGCTCCGCTACGGGTGAACTCCGCTCCCGGCGTATCACCGCCGGGCAGCGGGGTGCACCCTCGTAGGTTCGGGGGATGGACCTTGTCGAAGTGATCCCCGAACGGCTCCACATGCTCCGCTTCCCGATCGGCCAGGCCTACCTCTGGCGCGATGGAGAGGCCCTCACCCTGATCGACGCCGGCCACAGCGGGGCGGCGCCCGCGATCGAGGGGGCGATACGTTCCCTCGGGCTGCGGCCCGAGGGGCTGGAGCGGATCGTCCTGACCCACTGCCACCGCGACCACGTCGGCGCGGCGGGCGAACTCGCCGCCCGCTGGGGCGCGGAGGTACTGGCGCACGGGCTCGACGCCCCGGTGATCCGCGGCGAGCGGCCGGTCCCGGAACCGGTCCTGCTGGACTGGGAACTCCCCCTGTACGCACACGGCCTGACGGTCCCGGAGGCCCCGCCGACCCGGGTGGACCGGGAGGTGAAGGACGGCGAGACGCTCCCCTTCGGCGACGGGGCGGTCGTCGTCCACGCTCCGGGTCACACGCCGGGCAGCATCGGCGTCCATCTCCCGCACCACGGGGTGCTGTTCACGGGCGACTGCGTCGCCGGCGTCGGCCAGGTGATGCTCGGCGTCTTCAACGTGGACCGCGCCCGGGCCGTCGAGTCGATGCTCCGGCTCGCCGCGCTGGCCCCCTCGGTGGCCTGCTTCGGCCACGGCGACCCCCTCACGGCGGACACCGCGGCCGGCCTCCTCGCGGCGGCGAAGACGGCGACGAAACCGGAAGCCGGGGCGGAGGCCGGGGCCACGCCCGCCGCTCAGGCTCCGCCGACCCCGACGGGCTGAACGCCGACCGTGGCGCCGGGGCCGGGCCCGCCCCGGCCCCACGCCCGCCGCACCAGGCCCCGGCCCCCCCGGCCCCACCCAACCCCTACGGGACCGCCCGCCCCGCCTCCAAATACGCCGCCCGTCCCCGTTCGCGCGCCCGCAGGGCCCACCGGAGCCGCTCGTACCGCACCGGCGGCAGCAGGTCCGCCGCTTCCTCCTCCGACACGAACCGCCAGGCCCGCAGTTCCGGACCGGGCAGCCGCAGGCGCCCGGTCTGCGCCGCCGACAGCCGGCCCCCGTCGAACAGCAGCCGCAGGCCGCCGTAGCCCGCCGGGGGCTCCGGCGGCTCCCAGTCCACGACCAGGAGCTCCGGCAGGCGCTCGAGTACGAGACCGAGTTCCTCCTCGACCTCCCGCACCCCCGCGCACGCCGGTGCCTCCCCGGCCTCGACGACCCCGCCGGGGAACTCCCACCCCGGCTTGTACGTCGGATCCACCAGCAGCACCCGGTCCGCGTCGTCGAAGAGCAGCACCCCGGCCGCGACGGTCTCGCGCGTCGGCTGCGGAGTCTGCACGATGTCGCAGACACGGGCCGCGTCGGTGCGTACGGCCTCGGCGATCCGCTCGGCCGTCTCCCGTACGGTCAGGGCTCCGTTGTCGATGACGTGCGCGTCGGCCGCGAGCCAGCCCAGCGCGTGCTGATAGGCGGGGATGTGGTCGTAGGCCCACTTCCTCACCCGCAGGTCCACGTCCGCGGGCGCCCCGGGCTCCTCACGGGTCGCGATCCGCTCCCGAAGGATCGTTTCCTCCGGGGCCAGCAGCACATGCCGCACCGCGATCCTGCGCGCCGCGAGCCCGCCGAAGATCTCGTCGCGGTAGTCCTGGCGCAGCAGCGTCATCGGGACCACGAGCACCCCGCCCAGCTCCGCCAGCATGGCCGCCGCCGTGTCCACGACGAGTCGCCGCCAGCTCGGCAGGTCCTGGTAGTCGGTCACCTCCGCGAGGCGTTTGCGCGGCAGCAGCACGCGGAGCGCGTCACCGATGAACTCCGGGTCGAACAAGGTGCTCTCCGGCAGGAGGCCGGTCAGCTCGCGCGCTGTGCTGCTCTTGCCGGCGCCGAACGTGCCGTTGATCCAGACAATCACGACTACCCCTCTCCCGATGCCCCCAGTGGCTTGCCCGCACCACCCTGCCACGGAAACCCCGGCGCCCCGCCGAGTGCTTATCCTCAAGGTCAGGGGCCTGTCGGCAGCGCCGGGCCCGCACCGTCCAGCACCCAGCCCTCCCGGAGGTCCGACACCGTGCCGCACACCCGCCGCCCGTCCGAACCCCGCTACGGCAACCGGCCGACCATGAAGGACGTGGCGGCCCGGGCCGGCGTGGGCCTCAAGACGGTGTCCCGCGTCGTCAACGGGGAGCCCGGGGTCACCCCGGACACCGAGCAGCGGGTCCAGGAGGCCATCGACGCCCTCGGTTTCCGCCGCAACGACAGCGCGCGCGTGCTGCGCAAGGGCCGCACCGCCACCGTCGGCCTCGTCCTGGAGGACCTCTCCGACCCCTTCTACGGGCCGCTCAACCGGGCCGTGGAAGAGGTGGCCCGCGCCCACGGCGCCCTGCTCATCAACGGCTCCAGCGCCGAGGACCCGGACCGCGAGCGGGAATTGGCGCTCGCGCTGTGCGCCCGCCGGGTGGACGGCCTCATCGTCATCCCGGCCGGGGACGACCACCGCTATCTGGAACCGGAGATCCGGGCCGGGGTGGCCACGGTGTTCGTGGACCGCCCGGCGGGCCGGATCGACGCGGACGTCGTGCTGTCCGATAGCTTCGGGGGCGCCCGGGGCGGGGTGGCCCACCTGATCGCGGGCGGCCACCGCCGGATCGGCTTCATCGGCGACCAGCCGCACATCCACACGGCGACCGAGCGGCTACGGGGCTACCGCGCGGCCATGGCCGACGCCGGCCTGCCGGTCGATCCCTCCTGGGTCTCCCTCGGGGCAACGGCCCCGGAACGCGTCTCGGCCGCGGCCCGGTCGATGCTGTCGGGCCCGCAACCGGTGACGGCCCTCTTCGCCGGCAACAACCGCGTGACGGTCACGGCGGTACGGGTCCTCGCGTCCCTGCCCCGCCCGGTGGCCCTGGTCGGCTTCGACGACTTCGAACTCGCCGACCTGCTGAAGCCCGGCATCACCGTCATCGCCCAGGACGCCGCGGCCCTGGGCCGCGTGGCCACGGACCGCCTCTTCCAACGCCTGTCGGGCGCCGACCTCCCCCCGTCCCGCATCGAACTCCCCACCCGCCTGATCCCCCGCGGCTCGGGCGAGATCCCGCCGTTCACCGGATGAGCGACCGCAGCCCGAGCACGGCGCCGCCGACGGCGGTGAACCCGGAAAGGACGGACAGGGCGGGGTGCACGCCGCCGAGGTAGCTCAGCCCGCCGGTGACGAGGCCGGCGAACAGGGCGCCGAGGAGCACGACTGCGGTGTGCAGGGTCAGGAACGGCTCGGTGTCCGAAGGTGTGGTCATGCCCCGATTGCACCGCCCTGCGTCCCCACGCACCGCCCGGACCGAACGACCCGGACCGCCTCCGAACACCGCCGGACACCAGCGCCGACCGGCACTGACCGGCGCTGTTCGGGATTGTCCGGCGGAGCGCCCGGCACGGCCCTAACCTGTGCGGTGATGGACAGCGTGCGTGCATTCAGCGAAGAACTGGAGTCGTTCGCGGCGGACTTGCGTCGACTGCGACTCGACCGGGGCAAGCCGTCCTACCGCGAACTGGCCGCGCGTGCGGCGAAGTCCCAGACCGGCATCCGGCTTCCCGTGTCCACCCAGAGCGACGCGTTCCGCGGGGACCGCCTTCCGGGCCTGGACCGCCTCATGGGCCTGGTCCGGATCCTCCACTCGTACGACGAGTTCGGGCAGGAGCGGCCCGTCCCACCCCACAACTCCCCCGAGCTGGAACCCTGGCGGCGACGCTGGCGCGAACTGGCCGCCCTGGATCCGGTCCGCCGCCCGTCGGCACCCGGACCCCTCATCACGGGGCGAGCCGCCCCTCCGGAGCCCCCGATCCCTCCCGTCGGCGGGACCGACTTCGTCCTGGCCCACGTGCTCACCACCCTGGTGAACAACAACTGGTGCGCGGCGTTCTCGCCCGACGGCCGGATCCTCGCCGTATCCGGGGTGAACGAGACGAACCCGGAGACTGCAGTGGTCCAACTATGGGATCCCGTCCTCGGAGTTCCCCTGGACACGCTCGAAGGCACATCCCTGGCCTATGCAATGGCGTTCTCCCCCAGCGGCCACATGCTGGCCGTCGGAGACGACAACGGCACGGTCACCTTGTGGGACACCGAGACGCTTGAGCGGTCATGGCCGCCCGTGCGCGGGCACGACGGCCCCATCGACCTGGTCGTCTTCTCAGCAGACGACCGGACACTGGTCACAGCCGACGCAGACGTCGTCCACCGGTGGGACACCGCGACCGGCGAGCCCGCCGGGTCACCTGTCAGCGGCGAGGCCAAAGCGATGTTCTGCCGCTCCGACGGCAGCATCCTGGCCGCGGTCAGGAGCGGACACGTGCTACGCCTGTGGGACCTGACGACCGATTCGAGCATCGGCAAGCCTCTCGTCGAAAAGGGCAGCGAGACCCTCAGGGCCGTGTTCTCCGCCGACGGAACCCTGCTGGCCACGACCGTCTGGAATGAGACCCTGCTGTGGGACACCGCGACCGGCACTGTCGCGCACAGACTGTCCGAAGCGGCCGCCCCTGGAGCCACCGTGGCCTTCTCCCGGGACGTCCGCCTGCTGGCCACCATGAGCGACCAGGGCACCGTACGCCTCTGGGACCCTTCGACCGGCGCCCCCCTGGGTCCGCCCCTGGCGGGGTACAAGGGTCCGTTCGACCAGCTGGCCATGTCCGCCGACGGCGGCATGCTCGCGGTCTGCGGCGAGTCCGACACCCTAGTGATCTACCACGGCGAGGCGTACGCGCCACCCCCGCCTTCCGCACTGCTGGCGGCGCGCGCCCTCGAATCCACCCTGCGCACACCACAGGCCGTAGCCCTGCCCGCCCTGTCGACGGCCGACGGAGTGGCTCTGCGCGGGCTGGCCTTTTCGCCGGACAGCACCCGCCTCCTGGTCCACACCGAGGACGACCGGATCCTCACCTGGGATCCGGCGGCACGCGTCCAGCTGTCCGAGTCCCTGCCCGCATCGACCGGTAAGGCCCCCTGGGGGCTGGAGTTCCCTGCCGATGGCGGACCGGCCACGGTGTGGACCCCCGCCGGACCGCCCAACCGTCCCCTGTCCCTGTTGCAGCACGTCACGTTCCGCGCCGCTGTGCGGCAGGCGATCGTGATCGGGGCACAAGGGCGGGTACTCGTCCTGGACTGGTCCGAGGGCCGGAGGGCCGCCGCACGCGTTCCTGACGGGCTGTCGGACGTGTTCGCCCTCGCCGCCGCCCCGAGCGGGGGTGTGCTGGCCGCCGCCATGGCCGAGCGGGTCGTGCTGTGGAATCCGACGGCCCCGGAAACATCCGACCTGGAACTGGCGGTCGGCTTTAGCGCCGTCAGCGCCATGGCCTTCTCACCCGACGGCCGTCTGCTGGCGACTGGCAGCGCCGACGGGAACCTGCTGCTGTGGGACGTGAAGGCCCCCGCCCCGCGCTGCCGTCGTCTCCCCGGGCACACCGGTCCCGTGTACGGCCTGGTGTTCTCCCCACGGGGAGACCGGCTGGCCAGCGCCGGTGCGGACGGCACCGTGCAGCTCTGGGACCCTGCCACGGGTGAGGCCATCACCGGCTTGCCGCTGACCGGTCACGGCGGAGCCGTCCGCGGGGTCGCCTTCTCCCCCGACGCGAGCCTCCTGGCCGCCTCCGGGGACGACGGCACCCTGCGCTGCTGGCTCCTGCCGACCCCGCACACCCCGAGGGCCCGGCCCCGGTGATCCGAGGCCGGGCCCTCGGACGCCGAAGGCCCGGCCGGGGGCAGGCCGGCCGGGCCTCGTGCGGGGGCTACTCGCCTCAGGCGGTCGCCGTCAGCGTCGCCGAGCGGCGCGGGATGGCGAAGGCGTCGAGTTCCGCGCGGGTCAGGCCGGTCAGGGCGGTGACCTCGTCGGCGCCGACGGCGCCGCAGTCCAGGCCGCGGACCAGGTAGCCGGCCAGGGCCTTCGCGGTGGCGGGCTCGTCCATGACGTCGCCCTCGATCTTGGCGACGTACGCCTTCAGGCGCGCGGCGGCCGTTTCGAGGCCCTCGCGGTAGAAGACGAAGACCGCCGCGTAGCGGGTCGGCAGGTGCGCCGGGTGCATGTCCCAGCCCTGGTAGTAGGCACGGGCCAGGGCGCGGCGGGTGAGGCCGTAGTGGAGCTTCCAGGCCTCGTGGACGTGCTCGGTGGTGCCGATCGGCAGGACGTTGGTCGAGCCGTCGGAGACGCGTACGCCGGTACCGGCGGCCGCGACCTGCATGATCGCCTTGGCGTGGTCGGCGGCGGGGTGGTCGCTCGACTGGTACGCGGCGGAGACGCCGACGCAGGCGCTGTAGTCGAAGGTGCCGTAGTGCAGGCCGGTGGCGCGGCCCTTGGAGGCCTCGATCATCCGGGCGACCGCGGCGGTGCCGTCGGAGGCCAGGATGGACTGGCTGGTCTCGATCTGGATCTCGAAGCCGATCCGGCCCGGGCGCAGGCCGCGGGCGGTCTCGAAGGCCTCCAGCAGCTGCACGAAGGCCGTGACCTGCTCGGGGTAGGTGACCTTGGGCAGGGTCAGGACCAGGCCCTCGGGCAGGCCGCCGTGCGCGAGCAGGCCCGAGAGGAAGATGTCGGTGGTCCGGATGCCGCGGTCGCGGACGTTGGACTCCATGCACTTCATCCGGATGCCCATGTACGGGGCGTTCGTGCCGTTGGAGAAGGCTTCGGCGACGAGGCGGGCGGCGCGGGCGGCGGCCTGGTCCTCCTCCTCGTCGGAGCGGACGCCGAAGCCGTCCTCGAAGTCGACGCGCAGGTCCTCGATGGGCTCGGAGGCGAGCTTGGCGCGGACGCGGTCGTAGACCGGTACGGCCAGCTCGTCGGAGATGCCGAGCACCTTGGCGAAGGTGGCGGCGTCCGGGGCGTGCTCGTCGAGGGCCGCGAGGGCCTGGTCGCCCCAGGTACGGATGGTGTCCGCGGCGAAGACGTCACCGGGCACGTAGACCGTGTGGATGGGCTGACGGGTGCCGGGGTCGCCCGGGTAGTGGCGCGCGAGTTCCGCGTCCACCGGCTTGAGGGAAGCGCTGATGCCCTCGCTGACCGCGCCTGCGAGGCTCGTCGCCACCTTCTCCTGCTGACCCATCGTGCACTCTCCTCTTTTCCGCTTCACGGAATCTTAGATCCGCATTACAGAATTTAGTCACGGGGTTCCGCTCAGTCAATGGTCCCTCCGCCGTCCTGGACAAACGACTCGGGGCCGTGCGGTGAGAAACACCACACGGCCCCGGAGACCACTTACCCGCAGGTCAACGCCTGCGGCAGGGTTTTAGCCCTTGCGCGCCTTGATCTCGTCGGTCAGCTGGGGGACGACCGCGAAGAGGTCGCCGACCACGCCGTAGTCGACGAGGTCGAAGATCGGGGCCTCGGCGTCCTTGTTGATCGCGACGATCGTCTTGGACGTCTGCATGCCGGCGCGGTGCTGGATCGCGCCCGAGATGCCGGAGGCGATGTACAGCTGCGGGGAGACCGACTTGCCGGTCTGGCCGACCTGGTTGGAGTGCGGGTACCAGCCGGCGTCCACGGCGGCGCGCGAGGCGCCGACGGCCGCACCGAGGGAGTCCGCGAGGGCCTCGATGATGTGGAAGTTCTCGGCGCCGTTGACGCCGCGGCCGCCGGAGACCACGATCGCGGCCTCGGTCAGCTCGGGGCGGCCGGTCGACTCGCGCGGGGTGCGGGAGGTGACCTTGGTGCCGGTGGCCAGGGCGCCGAAGGTGACGGCGAGCGCCTCGACGGTGCCGGCGGCCGGGGCGGCCTCGACCGGGGCCGAGTTGGGCTTCACGGTGATGACCGGGGTGCCCTTGGAGACGCGGGACTTGGTGCTGAAGGACGCGGCGAACGCGGCCTGCGTCGCGACCGGGCCCTCGTCACCCGCCTCCAGGTCGGTGGCGTCGGTGATGATGCCGGAGCCGATGCGGACGGCCAGGCGGGCGCCGATCTCCTTGTTCTCCGCGGAGGAGGGGAGCAGTACGGCGGCCGGGGAGACGGCGTCGTACGCGGCCTGGAGCGCGTCCACCTTCGGTACGACGAGGTAGTCGGAGAACTCCGGGGCGTCGGCGGTGAGGACCTTGACGGCACCGTGCTCGGCGAGCACGGCGGCGGTGGCCTCGGCACCGGCGCCGAGGGCGACGGCGACGGGCTCGCCGATGCGGCGGGCCAGGGTCAGCAGTTCAAGGGTGGGCTTGCGAACGGCGCCGTCGACGTGGTCGACGTAGACGAGGACTTCAGCCATGGGGATGCTCCTGCGAATGCGAAGTAGTCAGGGGGACTGTCGAGGGATGGCCGAAGCTCTTAGATGAACTTCTGGCCGGCCAGGAACTCGGCCAGCGACTTGCCGCCCTCGCCCTCGTCCTTGACGATCGTGCCGGCGGTGCGGGCCGGACGCTGGGTCGCGGAGTCGACCGCGGTCCAGGAGCCTTCGAGACCGACCTCGTCGGACTCGATCTCCAGCTCCTCCAGGTCCCAGGACTCCACCGGCTTCTTCTTGGCGGCCATGATGCCCTTGAAGGACGGGTAACGGGCCTCGCCCGACTGGTCCGTCACCGAGACGAGCGCCGGGAGGGAGGCCTGGAGCTGCTCGCTCGCGGTGTCACCGTCGCGGCGGCCGGTGACGACACCGTCCTCGACCTTGACCTCGGAGAGCAGGGTGACCTGCGGGACGCCCAGGCGCTCGGCCAGGATCGCCGGGAGGACGCCCATGGTGCCGTCGGTCGACGCCATGCCGGTGATGACCAGGTCGTAACCGGCCTTCTCGATCGCCTTGGCGAGCACCAGCGAGGTGGCCATGACGTCACTGCCGTGCAGGTCGTCGTCCTCGACGTGGATGGCCTTGTCGGCACCCATCGACAGCGCCTTGCGCAGCGCGTCCTTCGCGTCCTCGGGTCCCACCGTCAGGACGGTGATCTCCGCGTCGTCGGCCTCGTCGGCGATCTGCAGCGCCTGCTCGACGGCGTACTCGTCGAGCTCCGACAGCAGGCCGTCGACGTCGTCACGGTTGACGGTCAGGTCTTCGGTGAACTGCCGGTCGCCAGTGGCGTCGGGCACGTACTTCACACAGACAACGATCCTCAGGCTCACGCCGGCTCTCCTACCGCATCGACATTTCTGGTACCGCCTTGTTCAGGCAGCATAGGCGCCATCTCGGGCCGTTCCCGCCGGGGCGACCCGCGCCCCGTCAGGAATGTTACTCGTCAGTACACAGCGGGTGCCGCCAGGTTGCAAGGCCGGTGAACTGTGATCTGGCCAACGCCGGCGGAACCGGCCCCAGCAGGGACGATTCAGTCCCGCAACGCGTTGAAGCGCCCCTGGTGGTACAGCAGCGGACGGCCCTCGCCGCCCGGATCCCCCACGGGGTCCCCCGCCGGGTCCCCGGCGACCGCCTCCGCGATGATCACCCGGTGCTCGCCGGCCGGAACCCGCGCCACCACCCGGCACACCAGCCAGGCCAGGACTCCGCCCAGCACCGGCACACCGTGCGGGCCGGGCGCCCAGTCGGTGGCGGGCCCGAAGCGGTCGGCTCCGTTGCGGGCGAACAGGCCGGCCAACTCCCCCTGGTGCTCGCCGAGTATGTGGACCCCGAGGTGCTCGGAGTCCCGTACCGCGGGCCAGCTGGAGGACCCGGTGCCGATGGTGAACGACAGCAGCGGGGGGTCGGCGGAGACCGAGTTGAGCGAGGTGGCGGTGAAACCGGCCGGCCGGCCGCCGCTCTCGGCAGTGATCACGGCGACGCCCGCGGCGTGCCGGCGGAACACCGAGCGCAACAGCGCGGGCGAGCCGGGCAGGCCTGCGCCGGCCCGTGGGGACGGAGCTGTCGGAGCCGTCATCAGAAGGTGCCCCGTCCGTAAAGCAGGAGTTCATACCGCATATCGCAAGCCTGGCGATCTCTCGTGTACACAGTCAAGCCTCAACGGTCAGATGTAGGGCGCGTCACGCTGCGTGCGGACGCGCGTACCGGCCCACCGGACGCGCCCCGCGTCACACGGCGGCGCCCAGGGCGGCGATCACGTCCGCCTTGCGCGGCATGCCGACGGCCCGCCGAACGATCCGGCCGGCCGCGTCCAGGACCAGTACCGTCGGGGTCTTCTCGATGCCCAGGACCCGTACGAGGTCCAGGTTCTTCTCGGCGTCGATCTCGATGTGCCGAACGCCCCCGACCATGGCCGCGACCTCGTCCAGGATCCGCCGGGTGGCCCGGCAAGGCTGGCAGAAGGCGCTGAAGAACTGCACGAGCGTCGCCCGCTCCCCCGGCTCGGCACCCAGCTCGGCGACGCCCAGCCGGCTCGCGCTCTCGCTCACGGTCTCGCTCTCGCCCGAGCCCACACCCACACCCGAGCCCGAGCCCAAGCCATCGTCCCGCTCACCTGCGCGCACCCGGTCCCCCGTCTCCGCCGTCACCCGGCCCGTCCGGCCGCTCGTCCATCATCCCGGTACGGTCGTACGCTGATCGGAGCGCTCCGCGGACCCGCCGCATTCCCGGCGTGACGAGAATCTCGCCGGGCACGGGCGTCTGGGCTGGCCTGCGGCTCCCGTATGGGGCACGATCCCCATGGCCGCGTACCTACGCTGCCGTAACTTCCGGCCGGGAGCACCTCCAGGCAGAAAGCGGGGTCTCCCCACCATGGCTGAGCTCGTCTACCCCCCGGTTATCGGTGCCGCGCACACCCTCTTCCGTGCGCTCGACGTCCGCATCGACATGAAGGGCACCGAGAACATCCCGCGCAAGGGCGGGGCCGTCCTGGTGTCGAACCACATCGGCTACCTCGACTTCATCTTCGCCGGGCTGACCGCGCGCCCGCAGAAACGGCTCGTCCGCTTCATGGCGAAGGAGTCGGTGTTCCGGCACAAGGTGTCCGGTCCGCTGATGCGCGCCATGAAGCACATCCCCGTGGACCGCGCCCAGGGCGAGACGGCCTACCAGCACGCGCTCGACTCGCTGCGCTCCGGCGAGATCATCGGCGTGTTCCCGGAGGCGACGATCTCCCAGTCCTTCACCCTCAAGAGCTTCAAGTCCGGTGCGGCGCGCATGGCCCAGGAGGCCGGTGTCCCGCTGATCCCGGTGGCCCTGTGGGGAACGCAGCGGATGTGGACCAAGGGCCGCCCCAAGGACCTCAAGCGCAGCCACATCCCGGTGACGATGCGGGTGGGCGAACCGCTGGAGGCGCCCGCCGACCAGTACGCCGGGGCCATCACCCGCCGGCTGCGCGAGCGCGTGCAGGAGCTGCTGGACGCCGCCCAGGCCGCCTATCCGGCCAAGCCCAAGGGCGCCGAGGACTCCTGGTGGCTGCCGGCCCACCTCGGCGGCACCGCGCCGACCCCGGCGCAGGTCAAGGACGCCGGCTGAGGCCCGTTCGCACCGCCGGCGAGTGCGGCCCCGCCCATCGGGCGGGGCCGCACTCCGCCGTACCGCGCTCCGCGGTGGCGCGGGTGCGTCAGTTCGGGTTGTCCGCGTGGGTCAGCGTCTCCCACGCCTCGAAGTGGTTCTCGGTTCCCGCCGGTCGGCGGCCCTCGGTGAGCCGCCGGGTGTTCTCCATCGTGACGCCGAGCCGGGTGTGCAGGGCGTTGTAGCCGACCTCGGTGGCCGGACCCAGGCCCTTGGTCAGGCTCCCGCCGCACAGCCAGGAGGGCACGGCCTCACCGAGTTCGAACTTGGCGTGGAAGCCCAGCGCGTGCCGGAACCGGTCCTTGAACTCCGGGTACAGGTCGCGCCCTTGGATGCGCGAGGTCTCCGCCACGTGCATGGCCGCCGCGATGCCCATGCCGGTGTGGCCGAAGTCCCGGCAGGTCTCCTGCGCCAGGCCGTCCACGAAGGTGCTCTGGCCGTGCCAGTAGTCGATCAGCTCGCTCCTGGTGTCGATCGTGGAGCGCGGGGGGTACGCGGGCTGCGGCCCGTCGGAGGCCAGGTAGAAGTAGGCGGGCACCCGGCCTAGGTAGACCGCCAGCGCCTTGTCGTAGCTCGCGCGGTCGTCGAGGTGGACGGAGATGCCGACGGCGGCGTCCATCATGATCAGTTCCCAGTTGCCGTTGCTGTTCGGCTTGCCGCCGATCACCTCGGGCAGGTAGACCTCGCGCAGCATCGTGGCGAAGCGCCCCTGGTTCGGCCAGCCGCCGGAGTAGGTGTGCTTGACGATCTCGGCCGCGCGCGGCCAGGTGGAGCCCGCCCAGCCGCTCTGCAGCGGGGCGTTGCTGTTGGTGTGGTCCTTGATCCGCGCGGACCAGGCGTCCATCAGCTCGATGGACTTCTTCGCGTACCGGGCGTCGCGGGTGATGTACCAGGCGAGCGCGTCGGTGTACGCGGCTATCGCGTCCTCCCGCTCGTCGGTGCAGCCGAGGTTGGGGTTGGAGTAGGAGCCGCATTCGACGATCTCGCGCGGCTTGGGCGTCCGGGACAGCGAGCCGTACCGGCTCGCGAGCATGTCGTCGAACGCCGCCTTCCACGGCTGCTGCCCGGCCTGCACCTTGGCCCGTACGAAGTCCAGTTGGGCGCGACTGTTCAGGACTCCGGGGTGGGCGAAGGCCGCGGGGGCGGCGGCGGGTACGGCGGGGGTGGGGGTGTCCGGGGTGACGGCGGCGGAGGTGGGGGCGAGGGTCAGCGCCGCGACCAGGCCGAGGGCCGCGGCGAGCAGCCCGGCGGGGACTCCGTAACGCATGAAGCGCCTTCCTTCGGAGGGTCCGTGGGGGGATCGGGGGGTTCCATGGGGTTCCGTGGGGGGAATCCTGCGGCCGAAGATACGCATGCCCACGCCACGCTGACAACGATGTCAGACAGGAAAGTTTCCTATTGACCGAAAATCGCGATGCTTTCGCCCTACACCCGTATGACGTAACCTCACATCCTTCTGCCACGTCATCCGGACACAGGGCGAAAGGGGCCGGAATGCCGGGGCTCGGACGGTACTTGGCCGCCGCACTGGCGGCGCGCTTCGCCTCCGAGGGCATGGGCATGGCCGTCGTGCTGCTCGCCCTCCAGCGCACCGGGAGCGCCGCCCACGGCGCGTTCGTCCTGACCGCCTGGCTGGCCCCGCACGTGCTCGCGGCTCCGCTCGCGGGCACCGCCGCGGCCAGGTCGCGCCGGCCCCGCCTCTTCCACGTGGGCGCCCTGGCGGGTTTCACCACGGCCGTGGCGGCCCTGGCCCTGCTGCTCGGGCGGGCTCCGACGCCCGTGGTGCTCGCGGTGGCGGTGCTCGGCGGCTCCTGCGGGCCGATGGTGACGGGCGGGCTGTCGAGCCTGGTGGCGGGGCTGGTCCCGGCCGGCCCCGAGCGCGACCGGGCGTACGGCTGGGACGCCTCCACCTACAACGGCGCGGCGGTGACCGCCCCGGCGGCCGTGAGCCTCGTCGCGGCCTTCGGCTCGGCCGGGCCCGCGATGGGGCTCCTGGCCGCGTCCGGCGCCCTGGCGGCGGCGCTGGCGGCGACCCTTCCGTACGGGAGTCCGCTCGGAAGCCGGGAACCGGGCCCCGGCGCACCCCGGGTCGGGATGGGCGCCGGGCTGGCCGCCCTGTGGCGGATCCGGCAGCTGCGGGCCATCACCTCGGCCACGACCCTGGCCTTCCTGGGCCTCGGGGCGCTCACCGTGACCTCGGTCCTCCTGGCGACCTCACTCGGCAGCCCGGGCGGCGGCGGCGTACTGATGACCGCATTCGCCCTGGGCGCCCTCACCGGCTCCCTGACGCTGGGCAGGATCACGACCGTCCCCCCGGGCCGGCTCGCCCGCTGGGCCATGGCGGCGACCGGGGTGGCGCTCACGGTGGCGGCGTTCACCCCGTCCCTCCCGCTCGCGGCCGTCGCGTTCGCCGCGGCGGGGGTGTGCGACGGGCCGCTGCTGACGGCCACCCTGCGGATCCGCTCGGAGTTCGCACCCGACGGGACGCGGACCCAGGTGTTCACGCTCGGCGCCGGACTGAAGGTGACGGCCGCGTCCACGGGCGCCGCCCTCGTGGGGCTCGCCGCCGACGCGCCGCCCTGGATCCTGGTCCTCACGATCGCCGCCCTGCAACTGGCCGCGGCCCTGCTGCACACCGCCGTGGCGGCGCGCGGCCCCGACCGGGGGCCGGACGCGGCCACGGCCGCCGGCTCCGCGGCTGCCGACCCGGCGGCGGTCGCCGAACCGGCGGCCGCAGGACTGGCGGCCGCAGGACTGGCGGCCGCGGGACTGGCACCTACCGGGCCGGCACCTACGGGTCCGTCGCCTACGGGACCGTCGGCCTTGGACCCGTCGGCTACAGCCCCGTCGGCAGGTTCCGCCACAACCGCGCCCGGTCCGCGGACTCCTGGAGCGCCTTGAGGGTGGCCGGGTGCGCGGCCGCGTACAGCCCGGGGTAATCGATCTCGCCGAGCTCCGGGCGCACGGGGAAGGCGAGTTGTTCGCGGTCCAGGGTGAACTGGGCGTCCACACCGGGCTTGTTGCCCCGGGGGTCCACCCGGGACCAGCCCTCGCCGCCGGGCAGGCGCAGTGCGACGAGGCCGTGGAGGACGAGGTTGGTTCCGTCGTCGTCGCCCAGCAGCTGGTAGCAGAGGCCGGCCGGGATGCCCCGGGCGCGCAGCAGCGCGGTCAGCGCGTGCGCCTTGGCGTAGCAGATCCCGTTGCGCGTACCGAGGACGTCGGAGGCGCGCCAGGCGACGCGGTCGTCGCCGGAGTCGGCGGAGTGCGGGATGGTGTCACGGACGAATTCGAAGGCCGCTTTGGCGTATGAATATGCATCGCCGGTGGCGGTCCACAGGGCGTCGGCGGTCTCTTCGACCAGGGGATGCCCGTGATCGACCACGTCATCGGCGGCCAGATAGGCGGCAAGATCAGTATGCTCCTGGATCAATTCCATGATCCAGGAGCATACTGATGCATTCGACTGCATGCCTATAGATTTATGACGCAGGATTCGAGGAAGGCCGGCGAGTCTAGCGGGCCAGCTCTTCCTTGAGGGCCTGGAGGAAGCCGTCCACGTCCTCCTCCTGGGTGTCGTAGCTGCACATCCACCGGACGTCGCCCGCGATCTCGTCCCAGAAGTAGAAGCGGTAGCGCTCCTGCAGCCGTCGCGAGACCTCGTGCGGGAGCCGTGCGAACACGGCGTTGGCCTGCACCGGGTAAAGGATCTCCACCCCGTCGGTCTCCCGCACTCCGGCCGCCAGCCGCTGCGCCATCGCGTTGGCGTGGCGGGCGTTGCGCAGCCACAGGTCCTTCGCGAGCAGCGCTTCGAGCTGTACCGACACGAAGCGCATCTTGGAGGCGAGCTGCATCGACATCTTGCGGATGTGCTTCATCTGCCGGACGGAGTCCGGGTTCAGCACCACGACGGCCTCGCCGGCCATCATGCCGTTCTTGGTGCCGCCGTAGGACAGCACGTCCACGCCGACCGCGTTGGTGAAGCTGCGCATCGGTACGTCGAGCGAGGCCGCGGCGTTGGCTATCCGGGCACCGTCGAGGTGGACCTTCATGCCCTTGGCGTGCGCGTGCTCGCAGATGGCACGGACCTCGTCCACGGTGTAGACCGTGCCGAGCTCGGTGTTCTGGGTGATCGAGACGACCTGCGGCATCGCCCGGTGCTCGTCCTCCCAGCCCCAGGCCTGCCGGTCGATGAGCTCGGGGGTGAGCTTGCCGTCCGGCGTGGGGACGGTGAGCAGCTTGAGGCCCGCCATCCGCTCGGGCGCACCGCCCTCGTCCACGTTGATGTGCGCCGACTCGGCGCAGATCACGGCGCCCCAGCGGTCGGTGAGCGCCTGCAGGGCGGTCACGTTGGCGCCGGTGCCGTTGAAGACCGGGTAGGCCTCGGCGTCCGCGCCGAAGTGGCCGCGGAAGACCTGCCGCAGGTTCTCGGTGTACTGGTCGTCGCCGTAGGAGACCTGGTGGCCGCCGTTGGCGAGCGCGATGGCCGCGAGGATCTCCGGGTGGATCCCGGCGTAGTTGTCGCTCGCGAAACCGCGCACCGCCGGGTCGTGGTGCCGGCGGGCGTCGGTCCGCGCGGCGGACTTGCGTATCGCGGTCTTCACGGCACCGGCCTTCGCGGCACCGGTCTTCACGGTTGGGGGGTGAGCCACAGGCGCTGTCCGTTCACATCGGTGGCGGGCCGCTCCCAGACGCCGGCGATGGCCTCGGCCAGCTCCTTGACGTCGGTGAAGCCCGCGAACTTCGCAGTGGGACGCTCGGCGCGCATCGCGTCGTGTACCAATGCCTTGATCACCAGGATCGCAGCAGCGGCCTGCGGACCGTCCTCGCCACCCGCCTTGCGGAAGGAATCCGCCATCGCGAGCGTCCAGGCCTCGGCCGCCGCCTTGCCCGCGTTGTACGCGGCGTTGTTGGCGACCGGCTTGTGCGCACCGGACTGGCTGACCAGGACGTAGCGTCCGCGGTCGCTGCGCAGCAGCCCGTCGTGGAATGCGAGCGAGGTGTGCTGGACGGTGCGGATGAGGAGCTTCTCCAGGAAGTCCCAGTCCGCGAGGTCCACGTCGGTGAAGGTCTTGCTGCCGCGCCAGCCGCCGACGAGGTGGACCACGCCGTCGATGCGGCCGAACTCCTTCTCGGTCTGCTCGGCCCAGGCCTTGGTGGCCTCCAGGTCGAGCAGGTCCACGGTGTCACCGGTGATGGTGGCGCCGCCGTGGGCGTAGCGCGCGGCGTCCACCGCCTCGGCGAGGCGGGCCGCGTCGGCGTCGGACGCGATGACCACGGCTCCCGCCTCGGCGAGGCGGAGCAGGGTGGCGCGGCCCGCGGGCCCGCCGGCCCCCGCCACCGCCACTACCGCCCCGTGGAGCTTCCCGTTTCCGTTACCGGAGCCGTTCATCTGTGCAGCCTCCTGTGGGCGAGCGCTCACGCGGCGACCCGCGCGGCGGTCTCGCGTTCCGCGGCGTTCCCTGCCGTGATGCCCTTGGTCGAGGCGATCACGCCCTTGAGCTTCTTGGCCAGGGCCTCATAGAACATGCTCAGCGGAAACTCGTCCGGAAGCACGTCGTCCACGAGTTTGCGCGGCGGCTGCGTCAGGTCCAGGGCGTCGGGGCCCTTGGCCCACTTGGAGCCCGGGTGGGGAGCGAGGTATTCGGCGACCAGGTCGTACGCCTTGAACCAGTGGACGAGCTTCGGGCGGTCGATGCCGGCCCGGTAGAGGTCCTCGATGTCGGCGCACAGCTGGTTGGTGACCTGCGGGGCACGCATCCAGTCGATCTTCAGCTTGTTGTCCGTCCAGCGCACCACGTCGTGCTTGTGGAGGTACGCGAAGAGGAGCTGGCCGCCGAGGCCGTCGTAGTTGCGGTTGCGGTCGCCGGAGACCGGGAATCGGAACATCCGGTCGAAGAGGACGGCGTACTGCACGTCGCGGCCGTGCTCGTTGCCCTCGGACTCCAGCTTCACGGCCTCCTTGAAGGCGGTGAGGTCACAGCGCAGCTCTTCGAGGCCGTACATCCAGAACGGCTGGCGCTGCTTGATCATGAAGGGGTCGAACGGCAGGTCGCCGTGGCTGTGCGTGCGGTCGTGGACCATGTCCCACAGGACGAAGGCCTTCTCGCAGCGCTCCTGGTCCTCGACCATCCGGGCGATGTCCTCGGGCAGGTCGATGCCCAGGATGTCGACGGCGGCCTCGGTGACCTTGCGGTAGCGGGCGGCCTCGCGGTCGCAGAAGATGCCGCCCCAGGTGAAGCGCTCGGGGGCCTCGCGCACCGCGATGGTCTCCGGGAAGAGCACCGCGGAGTGGGTGTCGTAGCCCGGGGTGAAGTCCTCGAAGGTGATGCCGAGGAAGAGCGGGTTGTCGTACCGGGTGCGCTCCAGCTCGGAGAGCCACTCGGGCCACACCATCTTCAGCACGACGGCTTCGAGGTTGCGGTCCGGGTTGCCGTTCTGGGTGTACATCGGGAAGACCACGAGGTGCTGGAGCCCGTCGGCGCGCTCGGCGGCCGGGGCGAAGGCCAGCAGGGAGTCGAGGAAGTCCGGCACGCCGAAGCCGCCGTCGGCCCACTTGCGCAGGTCGCCGACGAGGGCGCGGTGGTACGCGGCCGCGTGCGGGAGCAGCGGCGACAGCGCCTCGATGCCCTCGATCACGCGCTCGACCGCGGCCTGGACGGTGGCACGGGCGTGCTCACCCTCGGCCTCGAAGTCGATGGAGCCGTCGGCCGACTGCCAGGGCCGGATCTCCTCCACGGCGGCCTTGAGCTCGGGCCACGCCGGGTAGTCGACCACCCGTACACCGGCGGTTATCACGGCACCGCCGATACCCGGCACAAGAGTTTCCGTCATGTCACTTCCTCCACAGGAGAACCTCACGTCGGCACAGCGTAAGCGGGTGAGGCTCTTCCACTCAAGAGGAGATCCGGGAAATTATCCTGCGTCACCCCCAGTTTCACGGGAAGTCTTCCCGTTGTCATGCGTGGAGGCGATTGCTTCGCCCAGGCGCGCCAAGGCCTGGCGGGCCTCGGGGAGCACTCCGTCCAGCGCGAGGAATCCGTGGAACATCCCGGGGTGGGAGTCAAGGGCCGAACGGACCCCGGCGCCGAGCAGCCGGTGGTGGTACGCCTCGCCCTCGTCCCGCAGCGGATCGCAGCCGGCGACCACCACGTGGGCGGGCGGCAGCCCCTGCGGGTCCCCGGCGAGCGGGGAGGCCAGCGGATGGCCGCCGTCGCCGCCGGGGCCGAGGTACTGCTCCCAGAACCAGCGCAGGTGCGCGGCGGTCAGGAAGTACCCCTCGGCGTTGCTCCGGTAGGACCCGGTGTCCTGCCCGGCGTCCAGGCAGGGGTAGATCAGCACCTGGAGCGCGACGGCGGGGCCCCCGTGGTCGCGCGCCAGCAGGCAGCAGGCGGCGGCGAGGTTCCCGCCCGCGCTGTCGCCGGCCACGACCAGGGCGTCCGGATCCCCGCCGAGCTCGTCGAGGTGCGCGGCCGCCCAGCACAGGGCGGCGTACGCGTCGTGGACCGCGGCGGGGAATCGGGCCTCGGGCGCCCGCCGGTAGTCCACGGAGAGCAGGACGGCGCCGGAGGCCCGGCACAGCGCCCGCACGGTGGCGTCGTAGCCGTCGAGGTCGCCGAGGACCCAGCCGCCGCCGTGACAGAACACCACGGTCGGCCGGGGCCCGGGCCACCGCTCGGGGTCCGGGTAGTAGACGCGTACGGGGACCGGCGGCGCCCCGGCCGGGCCGGGGACCTCCCGGTCCTCCACGGCCCCCACGACGGCCGGCCGGGCCGTCGCGGGCACCGCGGCGAGGATCCGCCGGGCCTCGTCGGCATCGGTGACGCGCCCGCCGAGGTCGGGAAAGAGGGAGGCGAGCGCGTCGGCGTAGGGCCGGGCGCCGGGATCGAGCCGGTCGGGCCGGCCGGGCCCGGCGGCCCCCGTGCCCCTTACGCCCCCATCAGGCCCGTTGACCCCATCGCCCCTGGCCCGCCCGGCGAGCCCACCAGCCCCGTGGGCCCTGCCTGCCCCGTGGGACCCGTGGGACCCGTCGGCCCCCTCGGCCCCGTGGACCCGATCTGCTTTACCAGCCCCGGCGGCCATCGCGGCGGCCCTACGCCCGCTGGTCCGCGAAGTGCGGGATGACCTTCTCGCCCCACTGGCGCAGGGTCTCCAGACAGGCCTCCTGCGGCACGGTGCCCATCTGGATCAGGCACATGATCTCGTCGGCCCCCGCCTCCCGGAGCCGCTCCACGTACGCGATCGCCTCGTCCGCGCTGCCGTAGGCGTGGTCCGCGTTGAAGGTGGCCGTCGCGGTCGGCCGTACCGGGATGTCCTGCTCGTGCAGCCGGGCCACCACCTGCTCGGCCGCCCTGCGCATCTCCGCCCCCTCGTCGGCGCCCGCGACCACCGCCTCGTCCGGCACCCCCGCCCCGCCGTACCAGTGGCCGATCGACTGCGCGAAGAACCGCTGCCCCCGGATCCCGATCCGCCGCGCCTCCTCCGGGTCGTCGAGCACGATCGTCGGGCAGAGCACCGAGAAGTGGTCGTTGACGGCCGTCGAGACGAACCGGCCGCCGTCCCGGCCGGCGATCGCGGCGTCGTAGACGGAGCGCATCCCCGCGATGGAATCCGGCCCGGCGAATCCCATGACGAGCGCTCCGACGCCCAGTTCCGCGGCCTGCACCAGGGTCTCGGCCCGGCTGCACGCGAGGAACAGCGGCGGATGGGGCCGCTGGCTCGGCCGCGGCAGGATCGGGTGCGGATCGATGTCGATGAGCTCCCCGTGGTACTCCAGCTCCTCCTCCTGCCAGGCCTTCCCGATGATGCGCAGCGCCTCCTCCACCTCCGCCGTGGTGCGGTCCCTGTCCACCCCGCACAGCGAGGTCTCCTGCACGGTGCCGCCCCGACCGGCCCCGAGGTCGACCCGCCCGCCGGACAGCAGGTCGAGCATCGCGGCGCGCTCGGCGACCCGGACGGGGTGATTGAAGGCGAAGGGCATGCACACGACGCCGTGGCCGATGCGTATGGTGTTGGTCCGGGCCGCCACCCAGGTCAGGAAGATCTCGGGAGCACTCATGTGGGCGTACCACTTCAAGGAGTGGTGCTCCACGGCCCAGATCCGGTCGAACCCCATCCGCTCGGCGAGCACCGCCTGCTCGACGCAGTCCCGGATGACCTGGTGCTCCCGTTCCACGGTCGGGTCGGCGAGCTGAGCTTCGAAGATCACGGAGAATTTCACGGTGCCCCCAGGGTTGCGTCCCGTACCCGGTCTCACTTCTATTCGGAATATGACTAGTAGTCAGACGTCGAAGAAGCAAGAGCTTCCACCGACCGCGTGGGCGGTCCTCGGTCTGCTCTCCTTCCCCGGGGAGCGGACCGGCTACGAGCTGAAGAAGTGGGCGGACTCCTCGCTGCGCTTCTTCTACTGGTCCCCGGCCATCAGCCAGATCTACGCCGAACTGCGCCGCCTGGAGGAGCTCGGCTACGCGGCCTCCGTGCGCTCCGGACCCGAAGAGGCGCGGGCCAAGCGCCGCTACGGCATCACCCCCGCCGGGCGCGAGGCGCTGGCCGGCTGGGCCTCCGACGTCGCCGAGGCGGGCCCCCCGGTGCTCAAACACGGTCTGCTGCTGCGGGTCTGGCTCGGGCACCTGGCCGAGCCGGAGCGGCTGCGCACGATGGTGACGGAGCATCTGGAGCGCACCACCGAGGAGTTGGCCTCCGTACGGGAGGCCATGGCGCACGCGGCCACCGAGCCCGACTGGGCGTTCCCCGTGCTCGCCCTGCGCTGGAGCGAACGCCAGCACCTGGCCGAACTGGAGCTGACGCGCGCCCTGCTCGCGGACCTGGACGGTCCGCAGGGCCCGCACGCGCGGGAACGTCAAGCCGGTGGGGACGCGCCCACGCCCGGGTGACCACGTGGGCCGCGCCGGGGGCTCCCCAACCCCCGGCGGGCCCGTCGGGGAGCGGCCGGACGGCATTGCCGAGGCCCCGCAAAGGCGGTTTCATCGCATGCGGGGCGCACTAGCATGCGCCTCACATCACGCGCGGCCGGTCGGGACACCGCGACCGCGCGGGGAGCCGCCGTCGACGGAAGGATGAGAACCTTGACTTTCCTCACCATCGGACACCGCGGGGTCATGGGTGTCGAACCGGAGAACACGCTGCGCTCGTTCGTCCGCGCGGAACGCTCCGGCATGGACGTCGTCGCGCTGGACGTGCGGCTCAGCAAGGACGGCGCCCTCGTCGTCCTGCACGACGCCGAGGTCGACCGGACCACCGACGGTTCGGGAGCCGTGGCCGACCTGACCCTGGCCGAACTGCGCGAACTGGACGCCGGGGACGGCGAGCACGTGCCGGTCCTGGACGAGGTCCTCGACGCGGTCCGCGCCCCGCTCCGGATCCAGGTCCACGACCTCGCCGCCGTCGGGACCTTCGCGGAGCTGCTGCAGCGCCGCGACCTGACCGGCCGGGTGGAAGTGGCCTCCTTCCGCGACGAGGTGCTCGTGGAGGCGGCCCGGCTGGTGCCGGGCGTACGGACCGTGCTCTACGCGAACCAGACCCCGGCGGACGCCGCGGAGGTCGTCGCCCGGGCCGCGCTGGCCGGCGCGGAGACGGTGGCCCTGAACATCGGCCACCTCACCCTGCACACCGTGGAGGCGGCGCACGAGGCCGGACTGCGCGTGACGGGATGGACGGTCAACACGCTGGAGCGGCTGCGCCTCGCGCGGGCCCTCGAACTCGACGGCGTGCTCACCGACTTCCCGGAGATCCGCTCCACGG
The DNA here is from genome assembly GCF_035978755.1 of Streptomyces sp. NBC_01298. Taxonomy (NCBI): domain Bacteria; kingdom Bacillati; phylum Actinomycetota; class Actinomycetes; order Kitasatosporales; family Streptomycetaceae; genus Streptomyces; species Streptomyces sp. NBC_01298. The sequence continues at coordinate 7,898,322 of NZ_CP108414.1, read as the reverse complement.
GCCGCTTCACCGCCTGACCCCCCGGAGCGAGACCGGCACGCACGGCGGTCGGCCCACGGACGGCCCGTCCCGTGGGCCCCGCCCCCGCCCCCGCGACTACAGCGTCTTGACCAGCAGTTCGAAGGCCAGGTCGTCGCGGAGCGGAACGCCGAACCGCTCGTCCCCGTAGGGGAAGGGGCTCATCTCGCCGGTGCGCTCGTAACCGCGGCGCACGTAGAAGGCGATGAGCTCCTCCCGTACGTTGATCACGGTCATCCGCATCTCCTTGGCCGCCCACTGCTCACGCGCGCGGCGCTCGGCCTCCAGCATGACCGCCTTGCCCAGCCCGCCGCCCTGCTGCCCGGGACGGACCGCGAACATGCCGAAGTAGACGTGGTCACCGCGGTGTTCGAGGTGACAGCAGGAAACGATCTCGCCGGCACGCTCCACGACGAGGAGCATGCCGTCGGGGTGGCCGACGATCCGGGCCACGTCCTCGGCGTCGGTCCGCTGTCCGTCCAGGAAGTCCGCCTCGGTGGTCCAGCCGCCGCGGCTCGCATCCCCCCGGTACGCCGATTCCACGAGCTCCACGAGCTCCGGGATGTCCGCCTCCACGGCACTGCGGTAGGTCAAGGCCTGGGGGGCGGCGCTCGGCATCGAGGGCTCCGTTCTGCGCTGGGTCACGCGAGGTCATGCGATATGCGTCTTCCGGTGGTCGCACAGAGCCTAACCTCGCCCGGCGTGATGGCCGTGTGAAGGGGGCATCTCTTCCGGTGAAGCCGACGAACCGGGAGGTTCCGCCGTGCACGGTCCCGCCACGTCCCTCTCCACCACCGTCTCCGCCTGGCTCCTCGTCCTGCTCTGCGCGGTGAGCGGGGCGTACTGTCTGCGGCGCGCGGGGAGAGCCGGCGGCGGAGCGGCGGCCGGGGAGGCGGCGATGGGTTTCGGCATGGCCCTGATGGCGGTGCCACTGCGGCTGGGCGGCGGCTGGCAGGCGCCCGTGCTGGGCGCGGTCTTCTGCGGGGCGGCGCTGCACGCCCTGTGGCTGCTGCGCGGGGGCCCGCACCACGCGCACCATCTGGTGGGCTCGCTGACCATGGTCTACATGGCGCTGGCCGCCGGGACGGGCGCGGGCGCGGCGCCGGGATCCTCGGGCCACGCCCACGGGCAGGGCGCCGGGCTGCCGCTGCTCACCGGCCTGCTGCTCGTCTACTACGCGGGGTACGTGGTGCTGGGCGGCGCCCGGCTGGTCACCGTCGGCGCCTCGGGCGCCGCAGGCACCACGGGTGCCGGGGGTGCCGCGGTCGGCGCGGTCGGCGCCGGCGCTCCCGCCGGACCGGCGGAAGTGATCCGGGCCTGCCGACTCGCCATGGGAATCGGCATGTTGGCGATGCTGCTCACGATGTGAGGCCGCGGAGCCACGGACGGAACGGAGGGGGACGGAGCGGGACGGCCAAACGTGTCCTGCGTCACCCTTGGCCCGGACCATACCCGCAGGTAGTCGCACGCTCCTAGGCTGGACCCATGATGGTCCCCGCCGTTCTCCTGCTGCTCGGCGCCCTGACCGCGGTGCTCGCACCCCGCCTGCTGGCTCGGGCCGAATGGCCCGAGCGCGAGCCCGTCGTGGCCCTCTGGGCGTGGCAGTGCGTGGTGGGCGCCGTGCTCCTGTGCTTCGCCCTGTCGATGCTGCTGAGCGCGGCCGCCGCCTGGCACGCCGTGCGGGGCCGCCTGTTCGCCCCGGCCCCGCACGGCGTGGTCGACGCCTACGCGCTGGACGCCGCGGGCGGGCTCTGGGCCGCGGGCACCGCCGTCGCGCTGGCCGGCGGCGGGCTGTGGACCGGGGCGATGCTGGCCCGGGAGATCCTGCGGGCCCGCGCCCGACGGCGTGCGCAGGGCGCCGAACTGCTGCTGCGGGCACCGCTGTTGCCCGGCGAGCAGGCCACCGGGGCGCGGCTCGTGGTACTGGAGGGGCAGCGGCCCGACAGCTGGTGGCTGCCGGGTCCGCTGCCGCAGCTGGTGGTCACGACGGCGGCGCTGGGCCGGCTCAAGGGGAGTCAGCTGGACGCCGTACTGGCCCACGAGCAGGGGCACGCGGCGGCCCGGCACGACTGGCTGCTGCACTGCTCGCGGGCGCTGTCCGGGGGGTTCCCGCGGGTCCCGGTCTTCGCCGCGTTCGAGGCGCAGATGCACCGGCTGGTGGAGCTGGCGGCCGACGACGTGGCCTCGCGGCGGTACGGGCGCCTGACCACCGCCCTCGCCCTGATCGGCCTGAACGAGGACCGCGGGGTCTTCGGCCCGTCCCCCGCGCCGCACGCACACGTCCCCCAGCGGGTCCGGCGGCTGCTGGCGGCCGCCCCCCGGCTGTCGGCCGTGCGCCGGATGCGGCTGACGGCCCTGGCGACCCTGGCTCCGGCGATCCCGCTGCTGGTGGCGTTCGGACCGGGACTCGGCGCGCTGTCCTGAGGGCCGCGCCCCGGGCTTCGCGGGGCTCAGGGAACGGCCACGGACACCGCGAGGAGCGCGGCCCCGAGCGCCGCGGCGCACAACGACGCCTGCACGCAGCGGTGCTTGCGCCACACGACCCGTGCCATCGCGACGAGCTGACGGCTGAGGGCGGGGAGCGGGTCCGTCGTCCTCAGGGTGAGGGCGAGCTCGGCCGGATCCCAGTGCCGGATGTGGCCGAAGTAGACGAGGTCACCGGCTGAAACGCGGCGCACCGTACGCCCGTTCATCCGGGGGAAGACCGCGACCATCGCGAACAGCGCGGCCGCGGCGACCACCGCCCCACCCGCGAGGAAGACGGCGCGCCGGCTGCCGCCGAGGTCGGCGAGGGGGCGCGACAGGGTCGCGGCCAGGGCCAGCACGGCCGATTCGATGGTCAGCGCGAACGCCGCTTTCGCGTCAACTTTTCCGGTCCAGTCGATCAACGCGGCGTGGACGCGCCACGCCGTCTCTGTAGCGTTCTGCGCCGATTGGGGAGGAGCCTGCGGCGGCGGCGAAACCGGGGCTGGATCAGACATTTACCTCTCCTCACCGAAGGTCCGGTACCACGCCGCAGTATTGCGCCGCGCGGCGCAATGATCTGCGTCAGCCGACTCAGAAGGGCGGTTGAGCGGCCCACCCCCCGATCCACGTACTACCGTTCGAGCGCCTGGGCCCGAGGGGGGAGAACCAGTGGCACCACACGGAGCCGGAAACGGCCGGTCCGGAGCGTACGAGCCGTTCACGGCGGACGAGTTGCTGCTCCTTCGCGGAGCCGGCCGGGTCCGCGTATGGAACCGCCACGACCGCCTCATGCGGGAGGGCGGACCTCCCGACTCCGTCGTCCTCGTCATCAGCGGACTCGCCAAGATCACCGCGGAGTCGGACAACGGGTACACCAGTGTCCTGGCGCTGCGCGGACCGGGCGAACTCGTCGGTGAACTCTCCTGCCTGGACGGCACCGTGCGCTCCGCCACGGTCACCGCGCTCGAACGCCTCGAGGGCGTGGTCATCGGCGCCGAGGCCTTCCAGCGCGTCCTGAGCCTGCACGCCACGCTCACCCTGGCCGTCCTGCGCAGCGTCATCGCCCGGCTCCGCCACTCCGACGGCCTGCGCGCCGAGCACGGGGCCCGGACCGCCGCGGCGATGCTCGCGCGCGTACTCCTCGAAACCGCCGTGCGGCACGGCGTCGGCGTACCGGAACCGCCGGGAGCCATCGAGGTGAGGATGAACCAGCAGGAGCTGGCGGGCGCCGCGGGCATCTCCAGGGAATCGGTGGTGCGTTGCCTGCGCGCGTTGCAGAGCTCCGGCCTCGTCAGCACCAGCCGGGGGCGCACCCTCGTCCTCGATCTCCAGGGGATGCGGCTCCGGTCACAGGAGTGACCCGGCCGGTCCCCCACCGCGGGCCACCCCGCACGCACGGAACGCCTGCTACGCCCGTCGCATCCTGTGCGTCCCGTGCGCCCTGTGCGCCATCTGACGCTGTGGCCCCCGCCGACGGCGCGTAGACCTGACGGTGGGCGCCGCGGACCACCGGCAGGAGGGGGGCCGGTCGTCCGCGGCGCCGTACGGACAGAGAAGGACGGAGCACATGAGACCCAAGTCCCAGCACTACTGCATCCTGGTCGTCGACATCGAGAAGTTCGGCAAGCGGCGCAATCCGGTACAGGTCCGGCTGCGATCCGCCCTCTACGCCCTCGTGGACTCCGCGTTCCGCGAGGCAGGCATCGACCACGAGAGCGGTCCGCCGCCCGTCGACCGGGGCGACGGCTTCTTCTGGCTGCTGCCCGCCGATGTCGACAAGACCGACCTGACGGGCCGTTTCGTCGAGCTGCTGCACCACCGCCTTCGCGAGCACGCCGTGCTGAGCAGCGACGAGGGCGCGATGCGGTTGCGCGTCGCCCTGCACGACGGCGACGTGGCCGCAGACGGCCACGGCTGGGTCGGGGAGGAGCTGAACACGGCCTGCCGGCTCGCGGACATCGCACCGCTGCGGACGGCGCTCGCCGAGGGGGTCCGCTCCGGACTCGCGCTCGCGGTCTCGGACGAGTGGTACCGCCGGGTGGTGCGGCACGACGACCCCTCGGTCGTACGGGAGTCCTTCCGCCGGGTGGCCTTCGAAGCCAAGGAGATCCAGGGGGCCCGCGCTTGGGTCCGGGTCCCCGGCTACAGCGTCCCGCCCGGCATCGACGGCGAGCCGCCCTCGACCGGCGACGGCGGGCCCCCACCGGGTGGGGCGCCCGGGGGCGGCGGCCCTGCCGGGGGCGGCCCTGCCACGGGCGGCCCGTTCGCCGGGGCCACCTTCGAACGCGTCGGCCAGGTCTTCGGCGGGGACCAGCACGTCCACAGCCCGCAGACCTTCAACTTCGCCGACCTCCTGCCGGACGCCGCCGGAGGGGAGTTCACCGGTGGACCGGGGACCGGCGGCTCCGGCGGTCCCCGCCGTGCTGAGACCGAAGACAGGGGTGAGTGATGGGAAACGAAGCGGCGGCCCCCCCGGCCGCTCCCCCAGCCGCTCCCCGGGCCGCGGCCCCGGTCGCGGCCCCCGCACCGGCACCCGGCGGCGGGGACGCGGCGGCCGGCGACGCCCGCCACGGTCTGCGCGAGGGACTCTCCGGGCTGCGCGGCACCCGGGGGGCCTCCGGCGAACGCCTCGATGCCGAACGCGACGCCGTCAACAGCCTGCGCGTGCAGGCCACCCAGGTGTTCGGCGGCGACAACAACGTGTACAACCTGTCGCCCGAAGGAGCCGCACTACGCTCCTACCGGCTCTCCGACGAGGCCCTGGACGAGGTGCGCAGCGCCTTCGTCCGCCCCGCGGGCTTCGATCCCCTCGTCTCCGCCGTCCGCAACCGTTCCCTCCTCCTGCTGCGTGCGGGCTCGGGCTCGGGCAAGGCCGCCGCGGCCCTCGCCTCGCTCGACCAGCTGGGCCACCGCGTCCTGTTGATGGTCTCCGGCGAAACGGAGCTGTGGCGCGTCGAGGCGGCCGATCTCGCCGAGGGCGCCGGACTGGTCCTCGCCGACCTGCCCCAGTCCTCGGCCGATCGGCTCAGCGCCTTCGAACTGCGCCGCCTTGAAGCCCAGTTGCGCGCCCGGAACTGCCGGCTCGTCATCACCCTCGGAGAGCACACGCACGTCCCCGACCACGAGGTGCTGCGCGATGCCGTCGGGCTGGGCGACACCGCCCACGGACCGGCCGTCGCCGAGTCCCACTGCCTGTGGCACCTGGGACTGGCGGCCACCGCCCGCGGCCGCCGGATCCTGGCCCGTCCCGACATCGCCGAGCTCCTGGACGAACTCGACGGCACACACCTGACGGTCGCCGCCGAGCTGGGACGGGAGATCGCGGACGCCGCGTCCGCCCTGCCCGACGAGGACATCGCCGCCAGGGTCCGGGAACGACGGGAACGACGGGAACGGCGGAGCGGCCAGGACCTGGCCACCTGGCTGGAGCGCATGCCTCAGCTGACCGAGCAGTGCCTGGCCGTCGCGGTCTCCGTCTTCGGCGGCGAGGCGTACGAGATCGTCGCCGCACTCGCCCGGGACCTGGAGGACAGGCTCCAGACCGAGGAGAGCCCGGACAATCCCGACCGTCCTCGCGGCACCGCCCTCGGCGGCACCCGGACCGCCCGGCTCGCCACCGTCGACGGCGCGCTCGTCGAATCCGAGGTCTCCACGCGGCACGGCGGAGCCCGCGGCAAGGTGGTCCGGTTCCAGGATCCCGAGACCGCGCTCAAGGTGCTGGAGCACGTGTGGAACGAGTACGACGAGATGCGTACGGCCCTGCCCGAATGGCTGCGGGACTCCGCCGGAGGCCCGCTCTCCACGGTGGGCGTACGCGCGGCCGTCACCGCCGGAGTGCTCGCCGAGCACGCGTTCGAGACCGTGCGGGCCGAGATCCTGCTGCCCTGGGCCGAGTCCGAGGACTCGGAGCTGCGCGACGCCGCCGCGATCACACTGGGCGTGGCCGCCCGTGAGAGCGGACACGCACAGGCGGCCTACAACCTGGTGATGGCCTGGAGCCGGAGCGAACCCGAGTTCCAGGCGACGGCCGCCCGCGCCTGGCGGGTCGTCTTCGAGCGCGACGGCGTCGATCGCACCTGGGACTGGATGCACCAGCTCGCGGAGGTGGAGGAGGTCCCGGTCATCGCGGCGCTCTGCCGGAGCATCACCGAGTACATCGCGTTCGACGACGGCCGGCACCGGCGGGACGCGCTGGACCTGCTCGACCAGTGGATCTCCGGATTCCACGGCACCGAACGCCGCCTGACCGGCATCGTGGCGTTCCTCTGCGCCACTTCGGACCTCGTCGAACACCGGCCCGCCGCGGAACCGGACACGGGCACCACCGCGCTGTGGCACACCCTGCTCGCCGTCACCGAGTTCGACGGTGAACTCCGAGGCGAAATAGCCGGGTTGTGGCGCGCGGCCATCGGATCCGTGCTGTTCGAGCTCGCGCACGAGGCACTGACCGAATGGGCTCAGCTCGTCGAGAACTTCCCCCGTGGACGCGCCGTACTGGCCCTGCTGATCGGCGAGATCGCGTCCGATCCGCGCACCCTGCTGCTCCTGCGCCACCGCGCGGAGCAGTGGGTCAAGGGGACCGACGGCCGCAGCGCACCCCTCACCGGACAAGCAGTCCTGGCCCATCTGGACGGAAGGAACCCGTCGCCGTGAGCGATCTCCAGTCACACCGGCTCTTCACCGGCCCGGCGCCCATAGGCATGGCCGACCGGGGACTCACCGCGGAACCCGGTCAGGCCCTGCTGTACAGCACCAAGGACGGCAGGCTCGTCCACCTCGACCGCGTGCCCTCGCTGATCAGCATCAAGAAGTACCGCTACCGGTACGAGGTCGACCTCGGCGATCACACCATCACGTGGCACGCGGCGCTGCCCAGCGCGACCGGCGGCTTCCCCTTCCAGGCCACCTTCGAGGCCCGCTGGCGGGTGACCGACCCGGCCGAGGTGGTGCGGCGCCGCATGGAGACCGTGGCGAAGGCGCACAACGAGGTGTCCGTCGCGATGCGCACGGTGTTGTGGCCCTGCGCGGCTCGGTACGGCATTGAACAGCTCATGGAGTTCGACGAGTTCGTGCGCGGCATCCTTTGCGCACAGCCGAGGGAACTGCCGACGGGGATCACCGTCGATGCCCTGATCGTCCGGCTCTCCCTCGACGCGCAGGCGACCGAGCACCTTCGCGCCCTGAAGCAGACCGAGTTCGACACGGTGATGGTGCAGGCGGTCCACGTCAAGGAGACCACCTCCCAGGACCTGGCCGCCGTACGCCAGACGAAGCGGGAGGAGGCCCTGCTGGCGGCGGCCCGCGGGGACGGAGGCCTCTTCATCCACCTCATCGGCCAGGACCCGTCCAAGCTCCACGACATCATGGTGGAGGTCGGCAACCGCAACGACATCGCGGTGGAACAGAAGTCGAAGATGCTCAAGCAGATGATCGACGCCGGTCTGATCCAGCCGGCCGAGGCGCAGCGGATGTGGGAGGAGATGCACCGCCCGGCGCCGCTGTTCGGACCGCAGACGGGTGAACCGTCGGGACAGACCGCTCTGACCACGGCCGCCCAGCCGGGCGGTCCGGCGCCGCACCAGAACGGCGCCGCCACGCCCTCCGTGATTCCGGGCCTGCTGGTGCCGCAGGCGACGGCCACCGCGCCGCCCCGGCCGCGCCATCGCCCGCAGGGCGGTGACACTGCCGCCGCGGAGCCCGCCGCGGCCGGTCCGGTACCCGCTCCTGCTCCCACTCCCGCTCCCACGCACGCGCCCGAACCCGTTCCCGGGCCCGTACCCGTGCCCGTGCCCGTGCCCGAACCGCCGCGGTCACCCGCTCCGGACCCGGCACCCGCTGCCGCCGAGCCGCCGCACCCGGCGCAGTACGAACCGGCCGCCACCCCGGCTCCGGAACCCGTCGCCGACGAAGGCTCCGGCTCCGCTCCCGACCGGGACACCGGCTCGAACGTCACGGGGACGACCGCGGTGGGTGTCCGGCGGCGCGGACCGCGCGGCGGGGCCGGGTGAGCGGGCGCCGGGGTCAGCACCGGGCCCTGCCCCCGGCCGGTCCGGCGCGCCGCGCCCGCCGGACCGGCCGGCTCGGCCGGCTGGCGCTCACGCTCACGATCGTCTTCACCGCACTGCTCTCGGGAGGGACCCTGATGTTCGGTGCCAGCGGATTCGCCGGCGCCCTCGTAGTGGGCGGCGCTCTGGTCACGGCGGCGTGGCACCGGCTCGCCCGGACGCCGGGCGAAGAGGTCCGGAACGCGCACGCCGATGACGCGGCCACCGCGGGCGCGGACGCGGCCGGTCCGGGCGCTGGCGGCCGGAACATGTCCGGCCGGAACATGTCCGACCGGGGCGCGGGTGGCGGCAGCGGTCCGTACGAGCAGGGCCGGTCGCCGCTCCCCGCGCAGGAGGCGGACCGCTCCGGGGGGACCGGCCGAACGCCTTCCCGTGACCTCGTACTCCGGGCACCACGGCCGGAGTTCCGCCCGGACGGTTCCTCCACCGGCGGCTCCGCACACCCGGAGGCCGAGGGCCCCGGGTCCGCATCCGGGCCGGCCCGCCGCCCGGAGCCCGCTCCCCGTCCCCACCCCGGCACCAGCCCCGACACCGGCATCGGGGCACCGGCCGGGCCCGAACCCGTACCGCACGAGCGGCCCCGGACGGAGATCGAGGGGTTCCCCGTACTGGCGACGCCCTCGCGCGCGTTCCACGCGTCCTGGCTCCTGCCGGAGCAGCCGGCACCGCACGGGCTGGTGGCCGACCGGGCCGAACTCGGCGGACTCGTCCTGCGGGCGGCCTCGGTGATCGGCCCCGGGCACCGGGCCCTCGCCCGCCCGCGCCAGGACGCCTACCGGATCGGCCGCGACCGTTCGGGAGACCATCTGATCGTGGCCGTCGCGGACGGCATGTCCGACAGCCCGCACTCCGACATCGGAGCCCAGGTCGCCGTGTCCGCGCTGGTCGGCGCGGTGCGCGAGGCGCTCGACTCGGGCACGGACCCGGAGTCGCTCGCCCGGGTGCAGGTGTTCCTCGCCGCGGCCAAGCAGATGTACGCGGCGGCCGACGCCCGGGGCTGGACGGCGGACGACGTACGGGCCGTGGCGGCGGTCGCCGTGATTCCGGCCGCCGCGGAGCCCGGGACCGCGCGCCGGGTCTGGCTGGGCGCGATCGCCGACGCGACGGCGTGGCGGCTGGAGAAGGGCGCGTGGGACCGGCTCATCGGGGACGGCAAGAGCGGCTACGACCCCTCTTCGGTGTCGAGCTTCCTCCCCCACACACCGGATCTGGCCACGTACGAGACGGTCGAACTGCGCTCCGGCAGCGCCTTGGCCGTCACCACCGACGGGGTGGGTGACGCCCTCGAATCGGGGCCGACGGCCCGCGAGTGGTTCGCCGACCGCTGGGCCGGCCCGCCCGAGGTCGGCCGGTTCCTCATGGACGTGGGGTTCGAACAGGTTCAGATGCAGGACGACCGCACCGCCGTGGTCGTCTGGTGCGCGGACGAGGAGACCGCGTGAAGACCTGGTCGCAGAACCCGTTCGGGCCGGCCGTCCCGCTCTCCGGGGTACCGGAGGGGGCGACCGTCGCCAAGGAGAACGGCGAATCGCGGCTCGTCCACGAGATCGACGGCCGTCCCGGCTGGCTCGCCAAGCTGTACAAGTCTCCGCCGAGACCCGCCCAGGTCGAGGCCTTGAGCAGGATCGTCGCCATGCCGGGCCTGATGTCCCCGGCGGACCTGGACCTCGTGGACCGGTGCGTGTCCTGGCCCGTCTCGCGGATCATCGACGGCGGCGAGGTCGTCGGCGTGGTGATGGCGAAGGCGCCCGAGCGCTTCTACGCCCGGCTGCGGACTCCGTGGGGTGTGCACGAGCCGGCCCCGCTCCTGCTCGACTGGCTGGTACAGGACGACGAGGCCTGCGCCAAACGCGGGATCACCCCTGCCTCTGAGCAGGTGCGGCTCCGCACCATGCACCAACTCCTCGCCGTCGCGTCCCTGTTCGCCCGTCACGACGTGGTCTATGCCGACTGGTCCTACCGCAATGCCTTCTGGGACGAGCGCACGGGTGACCCGTTCGTCATCGACATGGACACCTGTGGCATCGGAACGCGCGACTGGGTGGAGTCTCCCCAGTGGGAGGACCCGCTCTTCGCCGCGCCCGGGCGGCCCCTCACCCCGTACAGCGACCGGTACAAGATCGCCATGCTGACGGTGCGCTGCCTCACCGGAGTCCGCGACGACCCTCTGGTGGCGCACGCCCGGCTCGTGGCCGCCCACGGGGTGAGCCACTTCACCTCGGCACTCGAACAGGCGCTGACCAGTGTGCACGAGACGGGCCGGCCGAGCCCGGAGCAGCTGATGCACGCGCTGCTGCTGACCGTGCGGGAGCGGACCGGCGCCGCGGCCACCGCGCCCGCCGGCCGGGCTCCGAGCAGCAACGTCACGGGGCGGATCAAGGTGGGCCCGGCCGCGGCCCGGGGGACGGGCACGACACCGACGCGTGGTGCGGCGGCCCCGACGGCCCCTTCCCCGGGCACCGCACCGGCCGGAGGGACCACTGCTCCGCGCGGCCGTCCGACAACCGCCGGACCGACAACCGCCGGACCGACAACCGCCGGACCGACAGCCGCCGAGCCGACGGCCGGGGAGCCGTGGCGACCGACGTCGTACAGCCCGCCCGTCGCCCGCCCGCGCGGACGCCGGGCCCGTGCCGTGACGGGCTGGCTCCTGGCCCTGCTGGCCATCGTCTACTGCATCACGCACTTCGGCTACGGCCTGGTGTGACCCACACACCGGAGCAGAGAGGAACAACCATGACCGAGACCCAGGACACCCGGCCGCCCGGGTTCGGCTCCAAAGGGCTGCCCGCGTACGTCGTGCTCGACACGTCAGGTTCGATGGCGAAGTACGAGCCGCTGCTGAACGCGACCCTGCTCAAGATCTACGACACGCTCTACACCAGCCCGCTGCTCTCGGAGTTCATCCACCTCTCCGTGATCTCCTTCAACACGCAGCCGCACGTGGTCACCGAGATGACGGACATAGAGGAGATGGAGAGCCTGCCGACCGTCACCTGCGAAGGCCTCACCAACGTAGGGCCGATGCTGCGGCTGCTCCGTACCCGCATCACCGAGGACGTCGAGAAGCTGTCGGCGAAGGGCGTCAAGGTGCTGCGCCCGGTCGTCTTCCTGCTCACCGACGGGGCCCCCACCGACGCGCCGACGGGCATCTGGCACCAGGACCTGGACGCGTTGCGGGACCCCGCCTGGAAACCCCGCCCGCACGTCATCACGTACGGGTTCGGCGCCGCGTCCGAGTCCATGCTGCGCAGCATGGCCACGGTGGCCGCCTACCTCGCGGAGGACGAGGCCCAGTCCACCGGCGAGGCGCTGTCCGAGGCGATGAGCAGCCTCCTGAACTCCCTGGTCGCCTCCGCCCGCGTGCAGCAGCTCCAGGTACCGGAGGAGGTCAAGGGGTACCGCAGCGTGCCCCTGGACTTCGTGGACTGACCCGCGGCCGGACGACGTCCCGGTACGGGGCTCCCGTGCAAGGATCACCGCATGCGGAACGATCGCGTGCGGTTGCGGAACCCGCCTGTGGGCCGACTGTTGGGCGCTCTCCTCGTCGCCTCGGCCGTCCTGACGGTCCTGGTGGCCGTCCGCTGGGGTCCCCTGATGTCCTTCGACGGCCGGATCGCGCGGGGGCTGCACTCCTACGCCGTCTCCCACCCCGGGGTCACCCGGCCGGTACGGGTGCTCAGCGACTGGGTCTGGGACCCGTGGACCATGCGGGCCCTGGCGGGCGCGGCCTGCCTGTGGCTGTGGTGGCGGGGCGAGGTCCGGTGCGCGGTGCGGATCGCGCTGGCCACCCTCGCGGCCTCGGCGGTGAGTCAGGGGCTGAAGTTCCTGGTGGGGCGGGAGCGGCCGGTTTGGCCGGATCCGGTCGTCTCCGCGGACTACGCCGCCTATCCGTCGGGGCACGCCCTGACGGCGACGGTGGTCTGCGGCCTGCTCGTGTGGCTGGCCGCACGCGGGCCGGCGCGGCCGTCCTCCCACCCGCTCACCCGCCCCCGCCGCGGCCCGGCGCTGCTCGGCGCCCTGGCCTCGGTCTCGGTCCTCGGGGTCGGCTTCACCCGGATCTACCTCGGCGTCCACTGGTTCTCGGACGTCCTGGCGGGCTGGCTGCTGGGCGCGGTGCTCGTGGCGCTCGCCGTCTCGGACGGTGCCTGCTCTGGGCGATCCCCCGTGTCGCCCAGAGCAGGCGGTCCGGCGCGCTGAGTATACTGGCCGCGAGCCAGTCAACGCAGGAGCAAGCATGTCCCCGCGCAGCGCATCGGTCAATGAAGAATTGCGCAGGCGTTCCCGGGAGCGACTGCTGCAGGCCACGGTCGAGCTCGTCGCGGAGCGCGGCTTCGAGGCCACCACCCTCGGCGACATCGCCGACCGGGCGGGAACCGCCCGTGGCCTGGTGTCCTACTACTTCCCGGGCAAGCGCCAGCTGCTCCAGTCCGCCGTGCACCGGCTGATGCACCTCACGCTGGAAGCGGCCCTGGAGCGGCAGCCGCGCCCCGACGGGCCCGACGCCGGCCGGGAACTCATGGCACGGGCCATCGACGCGATCCTCGGACTGGCGATGGAGCGGCCCCGGCTGATGCGGACCCACATGGCGGGGATCCTGCAGGCGGAGGGTTTCGTCCAGTGTGCCGAGCAGCAGCGGCTCGCGGAGCTGCTGCGGGACACCGTCGTACGGTACGGATCGGCCGACGTGGACACGGACTATCCGCTGCTGCGGGCCCTGTTGATGGGCGCGGTGGTGGCGGTGCTGCTGCCGGGAGCGCCGATGCCGGCGGCCCGGCTGCGGGCCGAGCTGTTCCAGCGGTACGGGCTGGACTGGGAGCTGGGTGTCCCGCCGGACGGTGGGCCGCCCGGCGGGACGTTTCCCTCACCGCGTCAGCGGTGATCTGGGTGCCTCAGCGGAAGTCGGGCCGCGTCAGCGGTAGTCGGGCTGTGTCTGCACGTTGAGCCGGTCCAGCCACACCCACTTGGCGCTGTCGGTGCGCCAGTCGTCGAGCCGCAGCACGTCGAGGCCCTTGACGATGTCGTTCGAGTAGATGTGCCCGTTGTAGTAGTACGCGGACCAGGAGCCGCCGAGACCGAGCTTGTCGGTGGTCAGCGGGCCCCGCTCGAAGTAGGCGATCTCCTTCGGGCGGGTGGAGTCGGTGAACTCCCAGACGGAGATGCCGCCCTGGTACCAGGCCTGGACCATGATGTCGCGGCCGCCGCCGACGGGGATCAGCGAGCCGTTGTGGGCCACGCAGTTCTCGGTGTCGGCCTGCATGCGCGGGATCTTGAAGTAGCTCTTGAAGACGAGCTTGCGCTGGTCGCCGCGGCCGGTGATCTCGTAGATGCCGTCGGCTCCCCGGGTGGGTCCGGTGGCCTCGTTGCAGGTGGGGCCGCCACCGCCGCCCAGCTCGTCGGTGAACACCACCTTGTTCGCACGCTCGTTGAAGGTGGCCGAGTGCCAGAACGCGAAGTTCACGTTGTCCTGGACGCGGTCGATGACGCGCGGCTCCTCGGGCTTGCTGATGTCGAAGAGGATGCCGTCGCCCATGCAGGCGCCCGCCGCGAGATCCTTCGAGGGCAGCACGGTGATGTCGTGGCAGCCGGTGGTCTTGGAGACGCCCGGGTTGGTGGGCGCGCCCGGGTTGCCGCCGTCGGGGAAGAGGATCGGGAAGGCCACGACCGCGGCCTGCGTCGGGTTCTTCTTGGGAACCTTCACGACCGAGATGCCGTCGTGCGGCGGCTTGCAGTCGGGGAAGGCGTCGCTCGGGTTGTACGAGGAGACGTAGAGGTAGTCGTCCCGGCCGCCCGGCACCAGCGTGTGGGTGTGGGAGCCGCACGGGGTCTCGACGGACTTGACGTACTTGGGGTTCTTCTTGTCCTTGATGTCGAAGATCCTGATGCCCTCCCACGAGGACTTCTCCGTGGCGGGCTGCGAGACGCTGGTGCAGGAGTCGTCGCTGCGCGAGGAGTCGGTGGACAGGAAGAGCAGGTCCCCGTCGACCGAGACGTCGTTCTGCCCGCCGGGGCAGAGCACTTCGGTGACCTTCTTCGGCGCCTTGGGGTTGCCGATGTCGTAGATCACGAAGCCGTTGTAGTTGCCCGCATAGGCGTACTTGCCCTGGAACGTCATGTCGGAGTTGATCTGGTTCGGGTCGGTGCTCGGGATGTTGGCCAGGGGTTTGATGTTGCGGCTGTGGACGATCTCGTCCTGGCCGGGTATCTCGCCGGGTGCCAGTTCCCGTCCCGCGCCGGCCGCGGTGGCGGCGCTCTGCGGCGCACCCGCGCCCGGGACGAGGTCGCCCGGGTCCGGGGTGGCGGCCGCGGGTCCGGCCGCCAGTAACGAGGTGAGGAGTCCGGCCGCTGCCACGGCCACTCCCAGGGATGTGCGCCGCGCTCTGCTGGTGTGCATCGAGGTCACTGTGCCCTCCCAAAGGTCCGGTCGGTTCCGCCCGTGGTGGGAACGGAACGCGGACCCCGGCAGTATGGTCCTTTGCATGGACATGGCGAAAGTCTCACTCGGGCGAATCGTCGGAGCGGCCCTGGCCCTCGGGCTCCTGCTCCCCCTCACCGGCTGCCGCGACGGCGGCGCCGCGGACGCGGCGGCCGGCGGCGGGCAGGCGGTCATCGCTCCCGGCAAACCCGGCGAGAAGGCGCGCACCCTCTCCCCCGAACAGGCGGCGAAGGAACTGCCCGACGACAGCCCCAACGCGGCGGACCGAGCGTACGTGCGGAACATGATCGAACACCACGGGCAGGCGCTGACCATGAGCGCGCTGGCCCCCGACCGGGCCTCGGCCGACGGGGTCAAACGGCTCGCCGAGCGGATCGCGGCCGCGCAGAGGCCCGAGATCGGCGCGATGGAGGGATGGACCGCCCGCAACCCGGCGCCCGGCAGCGCCCCCGGAGGCCACGACCACGCGGCGATGCCCGGGATGGCCACCGAGCAGCAGCTGAAGGAGCTGACCGCCGCCAGGGGGCCGGACTTCGACCGGCTCTTCCTAGCCCTGATGACCGCCCACCACGAGGGCGCCCTGAAGATGACCGGCGAGGTGCTGGCCGCGGGCAACAACGCCGCCGTGGAGGAGATGGCCAACGAGGTGGCGGCCACCCAGAGCGCCGAGATCCACCGGATGCGCGCGATGGGCTGACGGCCCCGGCACCCGGTGTCATGCTGGGAACACCTGCGGGAGGAGCTCCGCCGTGCTTCGTATCGCCGTCGTCGGATCGGGCCCCAGCGGGGTCTACGCCGCACAGACACTCGTACAGCAGCGTGAGGTGCCGGGGATCCGGGTCGACGTGATCGACCGGCTGCCGGCTCCGTACGGGCTCGTGCGGTACGGGGTGGCCCCCGACCACGAGAAGATCAAGTCCCTCCAGGGCAGCCTGCGCACCGTGCTGGAGGACGAGCGGATCCGTTTCCTCGGGAACGTCGAGGTCGGCGGGGAGGCCCTGCCCACCGCCCGGCTGCTGGAGCTGTACCACGCGGTGGTCTACTGCGTCGGCGCCGCCCGGGACCGGATGCTCGGCATCCCCGGCGAGGACCTCGCCGGGGTGCATTCCGCGACGGCCTTCGTGTCCTGGTACAGCGGCCATCCGGACGCCGCGGCCGAGGCGTTCGGGCTGCCCGGGGTGGATGCGGCGATCGTGGTCGGCGCCGGGAACGTGGCGGTCGACGTGACGCGGATCCTGGCCCGGGGCGTACCGGAGCTGGCCCCCACCGACATGCCGCAGCCGGCCCTGGGCGCACTCGGCGCGAGCGGGGTGCGCACGGTCCACATGGTGGCCCGGCGCGGGCCCTCCCAGGGCAAGTTCACCACCAAGGAGCTGCGCGAGCTGGCCACCCTGCCGGGCGTGGACGCGGGGGCCGACCCGGCGGAACTGGCCCTCGACCCGGCGTACGCGGACCCTGGCGCGGCCCTGCCCGCGGTGAACCGGCGCAACGTGGAGGTGCTGCGCGGCTGGGCCGCGGATCCGGCGAGCGGCGGGGACCGGCGGATCGCACTGCGGTTCTTCCTGCGCCCGGTGGAGGTGCTCGGCGGCCCGGACGGCCGGGTCAGCGGGATGCGCTTCGAGCGGACCGCCCCCGACGGCCTGGGCGGGGTCACGGGCACCGGGGTCTACGAGGACGTGCCGGCGCAGCTGGTGCTGCGCTCGGTGGGGTACCAGGGCGTGCCGCTGGCCGGGCTGCCCTTCGACGAGCGGCGCGGTACCGTCCCGCACGCCGCGGGGCGGGTGCTCAGGGAGGGCCGCGCCTCCGTCGGCGAGTACGTGGCGGGCTGGATCAAGCGCGGCCCGACCGGGGTCATCGGCACCAACCGGCCCTGCGCGAAGGAGACGGCCTCCTCCCTGCTCCAGGACGCGGGGGCGCTGGCCCGGCGCGACCGGGAGCGGGACCCGCTGGAGGCCCTGCGGGAGGCCGGGCTGCGACCCGTCCGGTGGCCGGGGTGGCTGGCCATCGAGGCGGCGGAGGCGGAACTGGGGCGCTCCCTGGGCCGGCGCTCCGTCAAGATCCCCGACTGGGCGGGGCTGCTGGGCGCGGCGGGCGGCACGGACTGACTCCCCGGCCGGGGTCCGGCCGGCTCAGCCGTCGTCGCGCGCCTGCTCGGCGGCGGCCGCGGCCAGGACGCCGTCGAGGAGCCCGGGGAACAGCTCCGCCAGCTCCGCGCGGCGCAGCCCGTTCATCTTGGCCGTGCCGCGGTAGCACTGGCGCACGACACCGCTCTCGCGCAGGACCCGGAAGTGGTGCGTGGTCGTGGACTTGGTGACCGGGAGCTCGAAGTACGAGCAGGCCAGCTCTGCTTCCGTGGCCGCGAGATCGCGGACGATGGAGAGCCGGACCGGGTCGGAGAGGGCGTGCAGGACCCCTTCGAGCCGGATCTCGGCGGCCTCGGGGTGGACGAGGACACGGGCCGCTTCACGTTCCGTCATGTCCGTACTCCACTCACTGGGTGATGCCGCGCTTGCTGCTGTGCCCCATCGTACGAGAACCATCGTAGGAGCGGATCCGAACGGTGGGTGCGGTGCGGGACCCCCGTCCCCGCACCGCACCGGTTCACCAGGAGCGGTGGTACTGCTCGGGTGTACGGATCCGCGCGCCGAGCTCGGCGGCCGCGCGGCGGGCCCAGAACGGGTCGCGCAGCAGCTCGCGGCCCAGCAGGACGGCGTCCGCCTCGCCGTTGGCCAGGATCTTCTCGGCCTGCTCCGGCTCGGTGATCAGACCCACGGCGGCGACGGGGAGGGTGGTCTCGGCCTTGACCCGGGCCGCGAAGGGCACCTGGTAGCCGGGGCCGACGGGGATCGTCACCCCGGGGGCGAGGCCGCCGGTGGAGACGTCGAGGAGGTCCACTCCGTGCTCCTGGAGCAGTCCGGCCAGCCGGACGGTCTCGTCGGCGGTCCAGCCGTCCTCCTCCAGCCAGTCGGTGGCGGAGATCCGGAAGAACAGCGGCAGCTCCTCGGGCCACACCGCCCGTACGGCGTCGGTGACTTCGAGGGCGAGGCGGGTGCGGTTCTCGAAGGATCCGCCGTACTCGTCGGTGCGCTTGTTGCTGTGCGGGGAGAGGAACTCGCCGATCAGGTACCCGTGGGCGCCGTGGATCTCGACGACCCGGTAGCCGGCGGCGAGCGAGCGCCGGGCGGCGGCCGCGAACTGCCCGACGACGTCCCGGATCTCACCGATCGTCAGTTCGTGCGGGACCGGGTGGTCCGAGGAGAACGGCACGGGGCTCGGGGCGCTGGGCAGCCAGCCGTGCGCCTCGGGGCCGACGGGCTGCCCGCCCTTCCAGGTGCGGTCGGTGGAGGCCTTGCGGCCGGCGTGGGCGAGCTGGATGCCGGGAACCGCGCCCTGGCCGGCGACGAAGGAGGTGATCCGGCGCAGCGCCTCGACCTGGGTGTCGTTCCAGATGCCGAGGTCGTACGGCGAGATCCGCCCCTCGGGAGCGACGGCCGTGGCCTCCTGGATGATCAGGCCGGTGCCGCCGGTGGCCCGGGCCGCGTAGTGCGCGAAGTGCCAGTCGTTGGCCACGCCCGCGTCCGGGCCGGAGGGCTCGGCACTGTACTGGCACATCGCGGCCATCCACACCCGGTTCGGGACGGTGACCGAGCGGATGGTCCACGGCTGGAACAGCGCGGCGAAGGAAACGGGGGCAGCACTCATGAGGGGTCTCCAGAGGCGACTGGAAGCGCACCGGGGAATCGGCGCCGCTAAGTACGAGATTCACCGTACTACGAAATCTCTCGTAGTACGAGACCCTTCGTATGACCGGGCGGGGGCCCGCAGCGGGCCCGCGCGCGGCGACCTGCCGCTGTCAGTGGCCGGGTGCAGACTGACAAAAAAGCTGTCGTGCAGGACAAAGACGTCCGGAGGTGTCGGCCATGACCGACGTGCTACTGCTCGCGGGGACCCGCAAGGGACTGTTCATCGGCCGCCGGGGTTCCGGCGGCACTTGGGAGTTCGGCGATCCGCACTTCAACGCCCAGGCGGTCTCGGCCGTCGCCATCGACCGGCGGGGCGGCGCGCCCCGGCTCCTGGTCGCCGGGGACAGCACCCACTGGGGTCCCTCCGTCTTCAGCTCCGACGACCTGGGCGCGACCTGGCAGGAGCCCGCCGCGGCCGCCGTCAAGTTCCCCGAGGACACCGGAGCCTCCCTGGAGCGGGTCTGGCAGCTCCATCCGGCCGGCCCCGAGGCCCCCGGCGTGGTCTACGCGGGGACCGAGCCGGCCGCGCTGTTCCGCTCGGCCGACCGCGGCGAGTCCTTCGAGCTGGTCCGCCCCCTGTGGGAGCACCCGACCCGGGACAAGTGGGTCCCGGGCGGCGGCGGCGAGGGCCTGCACACGGTGATCACCGACCCGGGCGACCCGGACCTGGTCACGGTGGCGGTCTCCACGGCCGGGGTGTTCCGGACCACGGACGGCGGGGCGAGCTGGGCCCCGTCCAACCGCGGGGTCTCGGCGGTGTTCCTGCCCGATCCGGATCCCGAGTTCGGCCAGTGCGTGCACAAGATCGCCCAGGACGCGGGCGACACCGACCGGCTGTACCTGCAGAACCACTGGGGCGTGTACCGCAGCGACGACGCCGGGACCCGCTGGACGGACATCGGCGCCGGCCTGCCGTCCGACTTCGGCTTCGCGGTGGCCGCCCACCCGCACCGGCCCGGCACCGCCTACGTCTTCCCGCTCAACGCCGACATCGACCGCGTCCCGGCGGAACACCGCTGCCGGGTCTTCCGGACGCGGGACGCGGGCGCGACCTGGGAGCCCCTGACGAAGGGGCTGCCGGCCGGGGACCACTACGGCACCGTGCTGCGCGACGCGCTCTGCACCGACGACGCGGACCCGGCCGGCATCTACTTCGGCAACCGCAACGGCGAGCTGTACGCCAGCCATGACGACGGCGACAGCTGGCAGTTGCTGGCGGAGCACCTGCCCGACGTCCTGTGCGTACGGGCCGCCGTGCTGAACGGCTAGGCCGTCTCTTTCGGATCTTGCCGGGCCCGCGACGCCTGGCACCGCGCCTGGCCGCACTGCCGAGGCGACCACGTACACCCAGCACGCGAGCGCCCCGACAGCACGCCCAGGCACGGCACCAGACGCCGCGGACTCGGCCGACAAGATCCGAAAGAGACGACCTAGCGGCGGCGGCCCGGGGCCGGGCGCTGGACCCGGACCCTGGCCGGTGACCTCAGCCGGTGAGCCCGCGGGCCTGGTACACGGCCTGCGCCAGGTCGCGTACGGCCGGATCCTCGGTGCTCCCGGCCAGCCGTTCCGCGTGCCCGGCCAGGCTCGCCAGCGGTACGGAGCCAGGCACCCGCTCCCAGCCGCCGTCGCGCTCGCGCAGGGCGGAGGCGAAGTAGGCGGCCACCGCGGTGACCTGGAACCGCGGGGACGCCGCGGTCCACACGTCGCCGGACAGGGCCTCCGCCTCGATCCGGCCGGACTCCTCGTGCGGCGCCCGGGTGCGCGGGTCCAGCCAGCGCACCGTCGCCGTCACCAGGTGTCCGGCGGCTCCGGGGCGCAGCCGTACCGCGTACAGGGCGGTCACGGAGTGGCCGGAGCCGACCTCTCCCCCGTCCACCGCGTTGTTCCTGAAGTCGCCGTCGGCGACGCGGCGGTCGTCGTAGCCGATCAGCCGGAACCGTTCGACGGTCCCCGGATCGAAGGCGACCTGGGCCTTCGCGTCGCGGGCCCGCAGCTGCACCTGCGCCGGGAGGTCCTCGCAGAACACCTTGCGGGCGCCCTCCTTGTCGGAGACGTAGGCGGTGTGCCCGTCGCCCTTGTCGGCGAGCCGTTCCATGAAGGCGTCGTTGTACTCGCTGCCCACGCCCACCCCGAACAGGGTGATCCCGTGCTTGGTCCGGGCCTCGCCGATCCGCTTCAGGATGGTGTCGGCGGAGGTGGCCCCGGTGTTGGCCAGGGCGTCGGAGAGCAGGACGACCCGGTTGGTGGCCCCGGGGCGCAGCGACGCGACCGCGACCTCGTACCCGGTGGTGACCCCGGCCTCCACGTTGGTGGAGTCGGCGGTGCGCAGCGCGGAGATCACCTCGTGGATGCGGTCGCGGTTGCCTTCGACACCGGTCATCGGCAGCCGGGTCTGGGCCTTGCCGCTGAAGGTGACGACGGCGACCGAGTCGTCTTCGCGGAGCTGGTCGGTCATCAGGCCCATGGAGCTGCGGACGAGGTCGAGGCGGCCCGGCTCGGCCATGGAACCGGAGACGTCCACGACGAAGGTGAGCGCCGCGGGCGGCCGGGCCTCGGCGCCGTCCGCCCCGCCGTTGCCGACCCGGGTGGCGAGGCCGACGCGGACCAGCGACCAGTTCGGCTCGGTGGTGCGGGCTCCGTCCACGGTGACGGAGAAGCCGTCGCCGTCGGGCTCCTGGTAGTCCTGCCGGAAGCTGTTGACGAACTCCTCGGGGCGGACGGTGGCGGGGTCGGGGAGCTTGCCGTCCGCGAGGGTGCGGCGGGCGTACCCGTAGCTGGCGGTGTCCACGTCGAGCGCGAAGGTGGAGAGGTAGTCGGCGGGCGGTCCGGTCGGGCGCCGCCCGTCGCTCTCGCCCTCCGTGGCTTCTCCGCCGGGGCGGGTGGCGGACGGCCGCGGCCCGGCGTCGCCGCCGTTCCACCCCCCGTCGGCGCTGCGGTTCGAGCCGCCGCTTCCGCAGCCGGCGAGCAGGAGGCCGCCGGCGAGGACCGCGGCGGCCAGTCTGCCGCGGGTTCTCCGCCGTCCCGGGCCGCCTCCGCGGGGTGCTCCGGGCGTGCGGGGTGCGCTGTGCGTGCGGTCCTCGTGGGGCTCCATACGGTCTCCCTCGAACGTCATCGGTGCTGAATGGGACGCCCGGGACGTGGAGTTGGAGCAATCGAACCTGTTGCGAACAGGTATCGAAGCGACAACGGGGGCCGGGGTTCCCGCCGCCGAAGGCAGGACCGCTCCGTCGTGGCGATGAGTTTTCGCACGCCGGAGGGTCTATCCCTGTGAAGACACCGTCCAACGCACCGGGAGTACGCCATGGGCCTCATCCACATCGAGCTGTTCTCGACCCTCGACCTCGTCGGGCAGGCCCCCGGCGGCCCCGACGAGGACCCGGCGGGGTTCCCCTTCGGCGGCTGGCAGGCACCCCTGCTGGACGAGGTCACCGGGGCGCAGGTCGCAGCCGCGTACGAGGGCACGGACGCCCTGCTGCTCGGCCGGCGGACGTACGACATCTTCGCCGCCTACTGGCCGCACCAGAAGGGCGGCGAGGACGGCGAGATCGCCACGCTCTTCAACAGCGTCCCGAAGTACGTGGCCTCGCGCGGCAGGCCCGACCTCGCGTGGGCCGGGTCCACCCACCTCGGCCCGGACCTGGCCGGCGCGGTGCGCGAGATCCGTGACCGGCACGAGCACGTGAAGGTCGTCGGCAGCCTGAACCTCGTCCAGACGCTGCTGCGGGAGAAGCTCTTCGACCGCCTCGACCTGTGGGTGCACCCGATCGTGCTCGGTGTCGGGAAGAAGGTGTTCGACGACGGCGCCGTGCCCACCAACCTCGCGCTGCTCGCACCCCCGGCCACCGGCGCCAAGGGAACGGTGTACCTGCGCTACGGGCTCGCCGACGGCACTCCCGGAACAGGCGACATGCGCGCCCCCGGCCGCGGCGTCGAGAACGCCTGAGGCCGGTCCCGTGACGGGTGGCGGCGGGCGGCGGACTGGGCCAGTAGAGTGATCCACCGTGGCAGCACGACCGTTGAACGAGATCGTCGAGCCGGGCTGGGCCCGGGCTCTGGAGCCGGTGGCGGCGCACATCGCCGCCATGGGCGACTTCCTGCGCGCGGAGATCGCGGCGGGCAGGACCTACGTACCCGCGGGGGCGAACGTGCTGCGCGCGTTCCAACAGCCCTTCGACGAGGTCAAGGTGCTGATCGTCGGGCAGGATCCGTACCCGACGCCGGGGCACGCGATCGGCCTGTCCTTCTCCGTCGCCCCCGACGTCAGTCCGTGGCCGCCGAGCCTCGACAACATCTTCCGCGAACTGCACGCCGATCTCGGCACGGGCAAGCCCCTGAACGGGGACCTGACCCCGTGGACGCGGCAGGGCGTCCTGCTGCTGAACCGCTCGCTCACCACGGCCCCGCGCAAGCCCAACGCCCATCGCGGCAAGGGCTGGGAGGCCGTGACGGAGCAGGCCATCCGCGCGCTCGCCGCCCGCGGCAAGCCCCTGGTGTCGGTGCTGTGGGGGCGCGAGGCGCGCAACCTGCGACCGCTGCTGGGCGATCTGCCGGCCGTGGAATCGGTGCATCCGTCCCCGATGTCCGCGGACAACGGGTTCTTCGGGTCACGGCCGTTCAGCAAGGCCAACGACCTACTGGTCCGCCAGGGCGCGCAGCCCGTGGACTGGCGGCTTCCCGCCACGGGGTGACCGGCCGCGTCACCGACCGGGTGACCGGAGAGCCGAACGGTATCTGACATTCACCGGATAAATACGGACAGATGCCGCCGGAGAAGGCCCTGCCCGAACACCCGGTTTCGATAAACCAGTAGCATGCGGCGCCATGAGCTCCCCCACTGGGCCCGCAAATGGCCTGCCCGTACGAATGCCGCGACCCCGCCAGACCGGACGGCACCGCCGGCCCGAGCCCGCGGTGGCGCCCGAGGGCGCGCCCGCGCTGGTGCTCGCCGTGCCCGGTGCCCCTTCGGCCGCCTCGCGGGGAGTCGCGGAAGAGATCATCAGCATCGGCCGCTCCGAGCTGCCCGGCCTGGACGCCCGGGTCGGTTTCCTCGACGGTGACGACGCCACCGAGTTCCCGTCCCTGTCGGGCGTGCTGACCACCGTCGCCCAGGACCGCGCCGCGCGCGCGGAGTCCGCCCGCGCCGCCGGGCAGGAGGTGCCCGCGCCGACCGGCCCGGACGCCGTGGTCGTTCCGCTGCTGGCCGGCCCCGACGGGGACCTGCTGCGCCGCATGCGCCAGGCCCTCATGGACTCCTCGGCCGCCGCCGAGCTCGCCGACCCGCTGGGTCCGCACCCGCTGCTCGCCGAGGGCCTGCACGTGCGGCTGTCCGAGGCCGGTCTCGCCCGCGCCGACCGGGCCAGGCTCTTCAGCGTGACCACGGCCGCCGACGGCATCGTCCTGGTCACCACCGGCGGCGAGGAGGCCGTGCAGGCCGCGGGCATCACCGGCATGCTGCTGGCCGCCCGCCTCGCGGTGCCGGTGATGGCCGCCGCGCTGGACGAGGAGGGTTCGGTGGCCGCCATCGCCGACCAGCTCCGCCGCGAGGGTTCGACGCAGCTCGCGCTGGCCCCGTACCTGGTCGGGCCGGAGGCCGCCGAGGGGCTCCTCGACACCGCCTGCAAGGAGGCCGGCTGCAGCTCCGCCGACGTGCTCGGCGCGTACTCCGCGCTCGGCAAGCTGGCCGTCGCGCAGTACTCCGCCGCCCTCGGCATCACCCAGGGCGCCGCCGCCCACTGACCTCCCCGGCTCATGCCGTACGTACGAGGGCCCGCGCCCCGGCTCGTTCGATTCGGAACGGTCCGGGGCGCGGGCCCTCGTACGTACGGCGCCGGAACGGGGGCGGCCCCGGTGTCAGCCGAAGACCACGCAGGTGGCGGCGGGGACGGACACCGCGCCGGCCCGGCGCGGTTCGCCGGTCAGGGGGTCCACGTCGAACCAGGTGACGTCGCCGGAGCGCTCGTTGGCCGCGTACAGCCGGCGGCCCGACGGGTCGGCGGCGAGATCGCGCGGCCAACTGCCCCCGCACGGCACGGTGCCCGTGAGCTGCGGTTTCTCCGCCCCGTCGGCGAGGGAGAGGGTGACGATCGTGTCGGCTCCGCGGACGGCCGCCCAGACGAAACGGCCGTCCGGGGAAGCCACGATCGCCGAGGGGTAGGGCGTCGGAGCCCCTGGAGCGCCCGTGGGAGCGACCGGAACCTCGGCGACCGGTTCCAGGTCACCCGACTCCCCGTTCCAGCGGCAGACGGTCAGCTGCGGCTCCAGCTCGTGCAGGACGTAGACCACCTCGCCGGAGGGGTGGAAGGCGAGGTGCCGGGGCCCGGTCCCGGCGCGCAGCGCGGTCTCGGCGTGGAGCACCGGGGCTCCGGTGGCGGGGTCGAGCGCGCAGACCCGTACCGAGTCGGTGCCGAGGTCGACGCTGAGCACCCAGCGGCCGCCGGGGGCGGGCAGCACCTGGTGGGCGTGCGGGCCCTTCTGGCGGCCGGAGTCGGGGCCGGAGCCCCGGTGGGCCAGGACGGCGGCGGGCTCCCCGATCGAGCCGTCGGCGGCGAGCGGCAGGCTGCTGACGCTGCCGGAGGTGTAGTTGGCGGTCAGCAGCCTGCGCCCGGCCACGCTGAGGTGGGTGGGGCCGGCGCCGCCGACGCGGACGGCCGCCCCGAGGGGGACGAGCCCCGCGACGGTGGTCCGGAAGGCGCCCACGGCGCCCTGTTCGGCCTCGCTCACGGCGTACAGCACGCCGGTCGCGGGGTCGCGGGCCAGGTACGAGGGCTCCGCGACGGCGTCGGTGGCCGAGAGCGGGGTCAGCGCTCCGGTGGCCGGATCCACGGCCGCGGTGGTGACACCGCGGCCGCCCCCCGAGGTGAACGAGCCGATCCAGGCCAGGTGTCCGCCGCTGTCGGCCGTACGGTCCGTACCGCCCACACCACTGTCCGCGTCGCCCACGGGAGGCCCCTCTCCGCCGTTCCGGATCCTCCCCCAGCTAACGCTGGGAGGTACCCCCTGTGAGCGACGGTAGCAGAAGGTCTAGACCAAGTCCCGCCCCTGGGCCCGTTCCTGGGCGCCGGGATGGTGGACGTAGGCGGTCGAGCTCGGCCGGTCCTCGAAGGTGCGGTGGAAGACCGGGGTCGCGGACCCGGAGATGGGCGGCACGATCCAGGACCAGTCCGCGCCCACGTCACGGCCCTTGCGCTCCTCCTTCTCCAGGTGGGTCAGGAAGCGCCGGGACTCCGTGTGGTGGTCGGCGATGGTGACCTTGGCGCGGTCGAAGGAGTGCAGCACCGCCCGGTTGAGCTCGACGAGGGCGCGGTCCTTCCAGAGGGAACGGTCGCTGGCGGTGTCGAGGCCCATGCGGCGGGCGACCGCGGGGAGGAGGTTGTAGCGGTCGGTGTCGGCGAGGTTGCGGGCGCCGATCTCGGTGCCCATGTACCAGCCGTTGAAGGGGGCCGCCGGATAGTGGATGCCGCCGATCTCCAGGCACATGTTGGAGATCGCGGGTACGGCGTGCCAGCGCAGGCCCCAGTCCGACCAGCCGTCACCGCCGGCCGCTCCGTCGGGGTGCTCGATGGGCACCTCCAGGACGGCGTCCGGGGGGACGTCGAACCAGCGGGGTTTGTCGTCTACCCCCTGCACGACCAGCGGAAGGAGGTCGAAGGGGGTGCCGGGGCCGCGGGACCAGCCCAGCGCGAGCAACGCGCTCGTGAGCTCGGCGTTGCGGGCATCGCCGACGGTTATCGAGTGGTGGTCTCCGTACCCGGCGTACCGGACCAGCTGCTCGCTCCAGATGACCGGGCCGGGGCGGTCCGGGGTGTCGGGGGCGAAGACCGTGATGGTGGGCCGGACCCGGCCGCCGTTGGTGGCCTCCCGGAGGTGCTCGAAGCACTCCTCGGCGATCCCGTCGGCGTCGGTGAGCCCGCGGCGGTCGCGGACGCGCAGCGAGTTCCAGTACAGCCTGCCTATGCAGCGGTTGCTGTTGCGCCACGCGACGCGGGCGCCGTGCTCCAGTTCCTCGGGAGTGTGCCGGTACGTGTCCGTCCCGGCGAGCTCGGCCCGTACGGCGGCGAGCCGCTCGCGCGGATCACCCGCGGCCGGATTCTCCCTGTGGAACAGGCGGATGAACTCCTCGGCCGCTTCCCACACCTGAGCGGTGCTGGAACGCTCTTGAAGTATTTCCATTCCGGGCGGTTACCCCCTGTCCGACCAGGTCCACCCCGCGCGCCGGGAAGCGGCGCCCTGCCGGATGAATGTGCAATGAACAATCACCCGTTGTACACGTCGCAGGTCAGCGGCGTACGGAAGGCGCGCCCGGAACACTCCTCCGTGTGATCTTCATCGATCTGCCTGCGGAGGGGACTTGAGGGGTCGTACCATCCGCGGCAGCGCCGGGAGGCTACGAGGACCGCGCCCGTTCCAGATTCTTCCGCACCTTCGCCGTCAGCGGATGACCTGGACTGAGCACCCGCTCGCAGCCGTTGAGGGTCCGCTCGTACAGACGTACCGCCCGGCCGAGGTCCCCGGCCGTCGCGTACGCGTACGCGAGGTTGTTGACGGCGACCAGGGTGTTGGGATGGTCGACGCCCAATACCCGCTCCCGGGTCGCGCGTACGCGTTCGCAGGACTCGATGGCCGGAGCGAGCGCGCCCTCCGGGTCGGGGGTGCGGGCCAGGGCCTGGACGAGGCGGTGCACGGCCAGGGTGCCGTCGTGGTGGTCGGTGACCATGCTGTAGGCGACGAGCCTTCCGAGCGCGGCCGCCAGATCAGGCGTGGCCGTGCCGTACAGCAGATTGCGGGGGATGCCGGTGGGGGCGTACCAGGTCAGGATCCGCAGGAGGTTGCCGGCGGGCGGCGTATCGGTCAGCCGGTCGAGGGTCAGACGCCAGATCCTCGCGACGGTGCGTTCGAAGTCGCCGCCTTCCGCGGTCGCGGCGAACATCGCGGCGGGCCATCGGGCCAGCATGTCGAGGTAGGTACGGGCGCTGGTGCCGGTCTCCGCGCAGTACGCGGCGGCCTGCTCGACGGCGAGGGCCAGGTGCCCCAGCTCCGCGCACAGCGCGTCGGCGCCGTCGGTGTCGCGCGGACCGTGGTGGGTCAGGACCCGGGTGAACAGCGCGAGCGATTCGGCCGGCTCGAAGACGTCCAGGCGGACGGTGGCCGCGTAACGGTGCCATCCGGTCGCACGTCGCGTGGTGACCAGGAACCGGCCCCGGTCCGCGACCCGGTCGAGAACCGCGCCGATGTCGTCGATCCGGTCGACGTTGTCCAGGACGACCAGCCAGTCGCCGTGCGCGGCCAGCCATTGCACCGCGCGCTCGGTCTGGAGCTCGGCGGACAGCTCTTCCAGCCCCGGCTGGAGCGCACGTGCCAGTGAGGCCAGTCCTGCGGTGACCGCGTCCGGTCCGTCCGCGGTGATCCACCACCGCACGCGTTCGGTCGCCCGGTGCGCGGCCCAGTGCGCGGCCAGCGCGGACTTCCCGACCCCGCCCAGCCCGTGCACGGCGTGCAGCACCACGCCGCCCGCACCGTCTGCGAATGCCGCGTCCAACGCGTCCAGCGCCGCGCCGCGGCCGACGAACCCGGCGGCCGCCGGAATGTTCGACACCCCGTGGCCCTCGGCGTTCGCGGGGATCGGCCCGTACGCCTCGGCCGGCAGCACCCGCTCCGCCTACACCGCGACCGAGTTGACGACGTCGCGGCTCGCCGAGATCGACCCCTGGGAGGCCGTCGGCCCGGGGAGGCCCATCGACTTCGGGGGGTGTCGGGACGGCGTCGGCAGAGCCGGCCGCGCGCCGCCACCAGCGGGGCTTCACGGGCCCCGGTGGGCGCCGGATCCATCGACGTCGCCCCCGGCGATGCCCCAGCCCTGATCGGACCCCTCAGGGTGTCCGACCGACGCCCACACCACCAACCCCACCGCCGCGACGACCTCGACGACCGACAGGCCCCACCAGCACGCTCTCGCCCATCCCGCCATATCCCTATGCTCGCCTACAACCCATGCCTAAAACTTGGAGTTTGCACCAGTGGGGCCCTGTGCCTCACCGACGGCTTCCGTGGGCACGACGACGCGCGTCGCGTCGTGGATCACGTGGACCGCGGCGGTGGCGGCGACCACCGCGGAGCGGGCGGAGCCCAGCGCCTCGCGGGCCGCCTCCAGGCCGCCTTCGCCGGAGAGCAGGGCCGAGGCGTCGGCGGCGCAGTCGATCAAGTGCAATGCCACCCGGGCGAGTTGCTCCTCGGAGCCGTACGCGTCGTCCACGGCTTTGCGCGCCCGGGCCAGCATGTCCAGCGCCTCGGTCAGTCCCGCCGGCGGAACCCTGCGCTCGGAACGAATGTTTCGCTTCACCGTCGCCACTCCCGCCACCGGTCATGTAGGTCATTTCGCGATCACCAGGCAGGAAGGATCCTGCCGTTCCCCTCCCCCGCGACCAACGGGCCGGGGCATCCTGATCTTGCATTGCCGGAACAAGAAGGGGGTCCAGATGAACACCAACACCGCACATCCCGACATGGACGGCTGCACGTCGGTCTGCGGCGACTGCGCGGCCGCTTACCGCAGGGCATTGCGCGAAGGCGGCTTATCGGGGACCGTTCCGAAGTGCCTGGTCGCTTTCGGGCTGTTGCGGAAACTGGAGGGCTCCCCCGAACACCTCCCGGTACCGCCCTCGGTCGCCGCGATCACCCTCGCGCGGCCGATCAAGCAGGCCATCCTGGACCAGCGGGCGGCGCTCGACACGCTGATCGCCTCCCTCTCCCCGCTGGACGCCGTCTACCGGCACGAACGCCAGCGCCACAAGGCCCACGTACAGCCGCTGATCGGCCGCGAGGTCATCGACACCGCCGTCCAGGGAGCCCTGGAGACCTGCTCGCAGGAGCTGCTCAGCGCGCACCCCGAGGGCGGCCGCCCCTCCGGGGCGCTGGCGGACGCGCTGCCCCGCGACCTCGCCCTGGCCGGCCGGGGAGTTCGCCAGCGCACGGTCTACGGACACACCGTCCGCGCGCACGGCCCGACGCTCGCCCACATCGAGCGGGTCACCCAGGAGGGCGCCGAGGTGCGGACGGTGGGCGAGAGGTTCGAGCGGCTGATCGTGTGCGATCGGTCGGCGGCGTTCATCGCGGTGCTCACCGAGAGCGGAAAGGAGGCGTACGCCCTGGAAATCCGCGAACCCGGCCTGATCCAATACCTCACGAAAACCTTCGAGGCCGTGTGGGAACGGGCGGTCCCCGTCGAGTTCGACACGACGGGACAACGTCCTCCCCGGCTCACCGACGAAATCCAGTACGCGATTCTCGAACTCATGGTGAGGGGGCATACGGACGAGGCCATTTCCAAACGGCTCGGCCTGAGCACCCGCACCATCGGTGCGCACATCAAACGCGCTTCGACCCGCTTGGGAAGCCGCAGCCGGGCCGAACTCGGTTTCAGCCTCGCGAAGGCCGGGGTCCTCGACGGCGGCCGGGACGTGCCCGGAACGCCGGGGTCAGGCGCCGACCAGCGAAGAGCGTGACGCACTGCGCAGCGGTCCGTCGAGCTGTGCGAGGAGCCGCTCCAGACCGTGCAGGTGCGCCAGCGCGGGCTCCGCGGCGGCCCGCGCCGGGTTCACCGACGGAGCGGCCGGGCGGTGCTCCGTGTCGCGCTCCGCTTCCGGTGCCAGCAGGGCTTCCACGGCGGCCTCCACGCGCCAGCACGCCGCCGCGAGCCGGGCGTCGTGGCTCGCGTCCGGGTCCGCCGCCACCGAGACCAGCCCGCGGACCTCCACGGCGCACTCGTCGAGCAGCGCGAGCACCCGGCGGGCCCTGGCCTTGCGGCCCCGGTAGGGGCTCAGCGGGTGGACCAGCGGAGCCAGGGAGAGCCGTACCCGGCCCAGGAACAGCTCCAGTTCCGCGGCGTGCGGCGCCGGGTCGGCGACCGGGGAGCCCGCCAGCCGGGCCGCGGCCTCGGCGGTGCAGGTCCGCACGCAGCGCAGGGCGCGCTGGATCCACATGTCGTTGGTCGCGTGGGTGGTCACCGGGAGCACCAGGATCACGGCCAGCCCGGCGCACACCGCGCCGACGGCCGTCTGCTCCAGGCGCAGCACGAGCAGACCGGGGTCGAGCACGCCCAGCAGTCCGTAGAGCAGGCCGGCCATCACCGTCACGGCCAGCATCATCCAGCTGTAGGACACGGCGGCGGTGTAGAAGATCCCGAAGACGCAGAGCGCCACGAGGACGGCCGTGGGCGCCGGCGCCCCGTTCAGCGGGATGGCGATCAGCAGGCCCGCGCCGATCCCGAACACCGTGCCGAGGACCCGGCGGAAGCCGCGGACCAGGGTCTCGCCGCGCGAGGCGGTGTTGACGAAGATCCACCAGGCGGTGCCGACCGCCCAGTACCAGCGGTCCTCCGACAGGCTCTGGCCGATGCCCAGCGCGACCGCGCAGGCCGCGGTGGCCTGGAAGGCCTGGCGGGTGGTCGGCCGGGCCAGCCCGGTCCCGGGCGGCGCGGGCGGTACGGCGGCGGGCGGTACGCGGCGCTCGATCGGCCACAGCACGAACCGCACGGCGCCGGCCGACAGGAGGGCCAGTCCGACGGCCGCGTAGAGCTCGGGCAGCTGCGCGGGCCGGGCGTGCAGGAACTGCGTGATGAAGAAGTTCATGAACGCGAAGATGCCGAGGGCGTGGCCGCGCACCCCCCACCGGCGGGCGTAGACGCCGGCGAACACCACCGCGACGAACACCGCGTCACGGGCGAGCGGTACGCCGTGCAGGGTGGTGGCCAGGGCCAGTACGGGGAAACCGGCGGCCGGCAGCAGGAGGGTGGTCACCCGCTGGGCGCGCACGGTCGAGTCGGTCACCGTGAACAGGGCGAGCAGGGCCGCCAGTCCCCCGGTGATCGACGCGACGAGCGAAAGCCCGCAGAGCTCGGCCACGGCCACCGCGAGGGCGACGCCGATGACGGCCCGCGACGCGTTCCTGAGTCTTGCCCGCCCCGGATCCGGAGCCACGAACATCCTCTTCACGGCGGTGTGCCGCCCCCCTTGCGATGGAGCACGCCGGACCCGCGTCCGCCCGGGGGTGGTGGGCGGCACACGGGCACGGCGAAGGCGCCACGGTCCGGAGCGGCCTCGTTGCCGTCCGGCGCTGCGTGGCGCCGTAGATACATGGATAGGACACAGATAAGCATCCACAGGGGCAATGGCTCAACTCGGGCCGTACTGAGTGGGCCATTGGTACAGGAGGAAACGGCGATCTTCGGCCACGGGGAGGCCAACGGACCCGCCGCGGCGGCTCAGTCCCCGGGAGCGTGCTCCGTCGGGACGCACAGGACCGGGACCGGGGAGAGGTGCAGGAGTTTGTGCGGGGTGGATCCGAGCAGGGCGCCGCGGATCGGGCTGTCGCCCCAGCTCCCCACGATGATCACCCGGGCGTCGTGCCGTTCGGCGGCGTCCAGGAGCGCCTGGGCCGGTTTCGCGTCGGCCACCTCGACCATGGACGGCACGCCCGCCTCGTCGGCGGCCTCCACCGCCCGGGCGAGCGCGCTGCGGCCGGCCTCCCGGACGGCCGCCTGGTGCGCGCGGTACTCCTCGCCGGTGAGGCCCGGGGCGGCGGCCCCGTAGACGAGGACGAGCGGCTCGCCGAAGGCGGTGGCCACCTCCAGGGCCACGCGCAGGGCGCGCTCGGCGCCGGGCGACTCGTCGTACCCGAGGACGACGGACATCGGGGCTCCTCTCGGTGATTCCGTGGGTCAGGGCTTCCTGACCGCGTGCACGAGGGCCGGGTCGGCGACGCCGCGGCGCTCCAGCCAGAAGCGGCCGTCCCTGATCCGCCAGAAGCACATGACGAGCACGCCGACGACGGCGATGCCGATCCCGATGACCAGCGGCGGGCCGAGTCCGAACCAGGAGACGCCGCCGGCCGAGTTCTCCGGGTCGGACATGTCACCGACCGACTGCACGAGCAGCCAGGTCAGCAGACCGGCGCCGAGCACCGGACCGAGTCCGATCAACAGGAAGTTGTGCACGCTCTCCAGCAGGTGGCGGCGGTAGTAGACGGCGCAGGCCAGGCCCGTGAGCGCGTAGTAGAAGGAGATCAGCAGGGACAGGGCGGTCAGGGAGTCCAGGAGGGCGTTCTCGCTGATCTGGTTGACGGCGAGGTACCAGACGATCGCGATGGCGGCCACCCACCAGGTGCTCACGTCCGGGGTCCGGAACCGGGGGTGGATGTGCGAGAGCTTCGGCGGCAGCGCGTGCCGGCGGGCCATCGACAGGGCGGTACGGGAGGCGGGGATGATCGTGGTCTGGGTGGAGGCGAGGGCGGAGGTGCAGACGGCGAGCAGGACGATCCAGTCCCAGCCGCCCATGACCTCGTGGGCGAGGACCGCGAAGACGGCCTCCTCCTCGCCGGCGTTCGCGGCGAGGAACTCCGTACCGGCGTAGGCGACGACCGCGAAGCCGACGGACAGGTACGTGACCAGCAGGACGACGGTGGACCAGATGCCGGCCTTGCCGGGTGCGGTGGCCGAGTTCTCGACCTCCTCGGTGAGGTTGACCGCCGACTCCCAGCCCCAGTAGATGAACACGCCGAGCAGCAGTCCGCCGGTGAGGGCGGCGCCGCCGGCGCCGAAGGGGTTGAGCCACTCGATCGCCGGTCTGGTGCCGTCGAGGCTGCTGGTGCCGGCGTAGACGCGGTAGAGGGCGACCACGGCGAAGACCAGCAGGAAGAAGACCTGGGCGAGGATCAGGACGTCCTGGAGCCGCGCCGACATCTCGGTGCCGATGACGCAGACGGCGGTCATGGCCAGGATCACGACGACGGTCAGGGTCTGGCGCAGTGCCTCGTTCGCCGCCCAGCCGTCGAGTCCGGCGGCCAGCAGTCCGAAGTGGACGGCCACGTCGGCCAGCGAGCCGATGACGAGGACGCCGGTCATCGCGATGGCCCAGCCGCCGAGCCAGCCCGCCCAGGGGCCCATGGCGCGCGTCACCCAGGAGAAGGTGGTCCCGCAGTCCTGGTCGACCTTGTTCAGGTAGTAGAAGGCGGCGGCGATCAGCAGCATCGGGACGAAGGAGGCCAGCATGACGCCGGGGGCGTAGATGCCGGCGAGCGCGACGATCGGCCCGATGACCGCGGCCAGGGAGTAGGCGGGCGAGGTCGAGTTCAGGCCGATGACGAGCGCGTCGAGGAAGCCGATCGCGTTGGCCTTGAGCCCGGGTTCCCCCGCGGCGTCGGCGGGGTCCGTGACGGCCCTCGCTCCCGGAACCGGTTCCGGGGGCTCAGGGGGCACGCCGTCCGAGCCATGGTGCGCCATGTACGCATCGTCACGCAGAAGGCGGCCGCGCGCGAGGCGAGGCGGGAGGCGAGGCGGGAGGCGACAGGGCAGGCGAGGCGGGAGGGACGGGCGCGGGCCGCGTGCCCCAGGGGCGGGAGTTCCAGCTCGCGATGACCGGCAGGCCGTGCTCCGTGGACAACGCGCTGAAGGTGCCCGTCCGGAGCATGAAGAGCCGTCCGGCCTCGGGCGGCAGACCGAGGTAGCGGGCGGTCAGCACGCGCAGCAGGTGCCCGTGGGCGACGAGGACGACATTGCCCCGGTCTTCGCCCAGCACTCCGGCCACCCGGGCGAGCACCCGGTCCGCGCGGGCGCCGACCTGGGCGGCGTTCTCGCCGGGGTGCTCCGCGTCCCCGGGCGGTACCCCGTCGGTCCACAGGGACCAGGTGGGGTGCTCGCGCTGGATCTCGACGGTGGTGACGCCCTCGTAGCCGCCGTAGTCCCACTCGTACAGGTCGGGGTCCGTGACGCCCCCGCTCAGGCCGGCCAGCTCGGCGGTGGCGGCGGCCCGGCGGAGCGGGCTGGTCAGCACCAGGGCGGGGTGCTTGTCCTGGAAGTACGGGAAGAGGGAGATGGCCTCTTCGACCCCGTGCGGGGTCAACGGGACGTCGGTGCGCCCGGTGTGCCGTCCGGTCGCGCTCCAGGCGGTCTCGCCGTGCCTCACCAGCAGCAGATCGCTCACTCTCCGGACCCTAGTCCCTGCACGTCCGCGCGGCATCGCGGCGCGGTCCGCGGGGCCCCGCGGACCGTGCCGTGGAATCGATCGACGCGTCGGTGTCGAATCGATGCGGAAGCGGTGCAACTTGGCCGGCGCCCGCGCGCTCGCGAGGCTCGGGGCATGGACGACCAGGACGACGCCCGGCTGGCGGCGGATTTCGCGGCGGGCGACGAGGAGTGCGTGGCGGCGGTCTACCGGCGCTGGCGGCCGCTGGTGCACGCGCTCGCGCGGCGCTCGCTCGGCGACGAGCGGGAGGCCGAGGACGTGACCCAGCAGGTCTTCCTCGCCGCGTGGCGGGGCCGCGGCGGGTACCGGCCCGGGCCGGGTGGCCTCGGGGCCTGGCTGACCGGCATCACCCGGCACAAGGTGGCCGATGCCCTGGAGGCCCGCACCCGGCGGGCCCGGGCGGTCGAGGCCGCCGTACGGGTCTGCGCCCAGGTCCGGCCGGAACCGGAGCCGGGACCGGAGCGGGCCGTGGAACGGGTGGTGCTGCTCGGCGAGCTGGCCCGGCTGCCGTCGGCGCAGCAGCGGGTGCTGCGGCTGGCCTTCTACGCGGACCTGACCCAGTCGCAGATCGCGGACCGCACGGGGCTCCCGCTGGGCACGGTCAAGAGCCACATGCGGCGGGCGCTGCACGTCATGCGGCATTCCCTGGAGCAGTCCCGGGAGGCCGGGGCCGTGCCACAACCGATTCGATGACGGCCAGCCCCGAGCGGAGCCCGAACAGCCGCTCGGCGCGGGCGGGCGGGGCGGCGGCTCCCGCGCCCCATCCGGGTCCCGCGAGCAGCAGCGCCGAGTGGCCGCGGGCGCCGCGCGGACCCCACTCGATGCCCGCAACCGCCCTGGCGAGCGCGGCGTCCGCGGTGGTACGGGACTGCGCCCACAGGACGACGGCCCGCGGACCCGTCCGCCGGACGGCCTCGCACAGGGCGTCGGCGGGTAGGGCCGCTCCGAACATCCGTACGGGCAGGGCCCGTTCGCCGAGGGCCGCGGCCAACGCCTCCATCGGCAGGCTGTGTTGCTCGCCGGGCGCACAGGCCAGCAGCACGGGCGGGGCCGGGAGCGGACGAGTAGCGGGCCGGATCCGGTGCAGGGCCGCGGAGACGTACCAGGACAGGAGATGCTCGACCTCAACGTAACGCTCGCCCGCCGAAGCCCACTTGCGGCCCACGGCGTGCAGCGTCGGCGCGATGACCTCCTCCCAGGCGGTGACCGGGCCCAGCTCGGCGAGCACGGACGCCAGCAGGTCCTCCACGGCCGCCGCGTCCAGTCGTACGGCGGCCCGCGCGAGCCCCCGGCACTCCGGGCGGACGTCCCCGAGGCGCAGCTCGCGGGGCCCTCCGGGGGTCGGGGCGGCCGAAGCGGCCGGGCCGTCCGCGGGGGCTCCCCGGGCCACCCGGGCGGCTTCCGACGGGGGTGCGCCCTGGGCGGTGAGCCGGCACATCAGCTCCAGGCGGGCGATGTCGGCGGGCGTCCAGCGCCGGTGGCGGCCCGCTTGGCGGCGGTCCTCCGGGCCGATGGCGTAGCGGCGCTCCCAGGAGCGCAGCGTGGTCGGCGAGACCCCGAGGCGCCGGGCGACCGCCCCGGTGCCGAGGGCGACGGGCTCGGGCTCGGGCTGGGGCTGGGGCTGCTGGGGCTGGCGCTGCGTCTGGGGCTGCGGGGGTCCGGACTCCACCGTTCCACCGTACGGCGCGGCGGGCCGTCGGGGGGTCACCCGGGCCCCTCGCCCGCCTCGCGGCCCCGGCGGAAGCGGTCCAGCCCGTCGGCGAGGCCGACCACCGGGTCGGGATAGTCGTAGCGGGCCCGTTCCAGGCCGGGGAGCCGCCAGGGCTCGTGCACGCGCGGCGCGGGCAGTCCGGCCAGTTCGGGGACCCAGCGGTGGACGTATCCGCCGTCGGGGTCGTAACGCAGGCCCTGGCGCACGGGGTTGAGGACCCGGTTGGGGCGGGTGTCGGTGCCGGTGCCCGCCGCCCACTGCCAGTTGAGCTGGTTGTTGGCGAGGTCCCCGTCGACGAGGAGGTCCATGAAGTGGCGGGCTCCGACGCGCCAGTCGACGTACAGGGTCTTGGTGAGGAAGCTCGCGACCAGCAGTCGGCCGCGGTTGTGCATCCAGCCCTCGTGGGCCAGTTGGCGCATGGCCGCGTCCACGACCGGGTAGCCGGTGCGGCCCTCCTTCCAGGCCCGGGTCTCCTCCTCGGCGGCGGCGCCGGTGCGCCAGCGGTCGCCCCGGTCCCGGTAGTCCGCGGCGGCGGCGGCCGGCCGGGCGGCGAGCACCTGGTGGTGGAAGTCGCGCCAGCACAGCTGCCGTACGAAGGCCTCCGCACCGGGACCACCGGCGGCGCGGGCCCGGTGGACGGCCTCGGTGGGCGAGAGCGTGCCGAAGTGCAGGTGCGGGGAGAGCCGGGAGGTGGCGTCGCCGACCATGTCGTCGTGGGTCTCGGAATAGCGGTCGATGCCGGAGCGCAGCCACCGGGCGAGCAGCCGGCGCGCCTCGGGCTCGCCGCCCGGGGCGAGGCCCGGGGAGGTACCGGTGACGGCGGCGCGCTCGGGCAGGGGCTCGGAGCGGATCGCGTCGGGCACCGGGACGCCGCGGGGCGCGGGTGCGGCGGCCCGCAGGGGGTGCTCCGACCAGTGGCGGTGGTACGGGGTGAAGACGGCGAAGTGGTCGGCGCCCGACCCGGAGGGGGTGACGGCCCCGGGGGCGACCGCGGTGATCACCGCGTCGTGGACGTGGAACCGCCGGCCCTCCGCTTCGAGGGCCTCGCGCAGCCGCGCCTCGCGTGCGTGGGCGTAGGCGCTCACCCCGGCCGCCATGTGCACCTCGTCGGCGTCGGCCTCCCGTACGACCGCCATGACCGCGGCGACCGGATCGCCGGACCGTACGACGAGACGGCCGCCGCGGGCGCGCAGCCCGTCGTCGAGGCCGGCGAGGCAGTCGGCGAGGAAGGCGAGCCGGTTGGGCGGGGCGTCGACGGCCGGATCGCGCACGAAGAGCGGCACGACCTGCCCGGAGGAGGACAGGGCGGCCCGCAGCGGCGGATGGTCGTGCAGCCGGAGGTCGGAGGTGTAGAGGACCACCGCGACGTTCATGGGGTTCGCTCCGCGTGGGGATGGGGGTACGGGCTGGGTCTCACGAGCTACTTCGCCCCCGGACCCCGTCCCGGATGCGATGACACTGCCGCGCAGTGCCCGGGAGCCGCCGGGAACCCCCCGGCTTCGCCCCGACCGCACCGGCTCCGCCGCGGGGATGGCACCGGGGTTCGGCCCGGGGGGCGTACGGGGTTGGGCCCCGGGCCGCACGGGCTCGGCCACCCGGGACCGTATGCGGTGGGGCTCCCGGGGGCCGCCCGGGGGCCGTATGCGGTGGGGCTCCGGGGTCCCGCACGGGGGCCGCCTGGGCCGCCCGGGGCCCGGCGCGGCGGGCGCGCCTCGCCCCCCGAGGGGTCACCGACGCCGCACCGTCCTGGATGCGGTGGCGCCGGCGCGCGGCGCCCGGGTAGTGGCGAGCCCCCGGGGCTTCGCCCCGACCTCACCGGCTACCGCCGGCAGGGCGGTCGGCGGCGGGGGTCCCCCGCCCGACGGAGGCTACGTCGCACCCGTGCGCTCGGTGTCCGCTCGCTTCGCCGCGCGGGCGATGTTGCGGGCCATGCCGCCGAAGACGACGGCGTGGAACGGTGACACGCTCCACCAGTACAGGTGGCCCAGCAGGCCGTGCGGATGGAAGAGGGCCCGCTGGCGGTAGCGAGATCCGGTCTCCCCGGGGGCCGGCGGATCGGCGTGGAGTTCCAGCCAGGCCAGCCCCGGCAGCCGCATCTCGGCGCGCAGCCGCAGCAGCCGGCCCGGTTCGATCTCCTCCACCCGCCAGAAGTCCAGGGAGTCCCCCACCCGCAGCCGCGCCGCGTCCCGGCGGCCGCGCCGGATGCCGACTCCGCCGACGAGCCGGTCCAGCCAGCCCCGTACGGCCCAGGCCAGCGGGAAGGAGTACCAGCCGTTCTCCCCGCCGATGCCCTCCACCACCCGCCACAGCTCCGCGGCCGGGGCCTCGACCGCCAGCTCCCGGCTGTCGGTGTAGAGGCTGCCGCCCGCCCAGTCGGGGTCGGTGGGCAGCGGGTCGCTCGGCGCGCCGGGGACGGCGGCGGAGGACCAGCGGGTGGTCACCTTGGCCTCGCGGATCCGCCGGAGGGCCAGCGCGAGGGCCTCGTCGAAGCCGATGGGCGCGCCCGGCGGGTCCGGGACGTGGGCGGCGATGTCGTGCTCCGCGCACACCACCTCGTGCCGCAGGGATTCCGCGAGCGGCCGGGCCAGCGCCCTCGGCACGGGGGTGACCAGGCCGATCCAGTGGCTGGACAGCCTCGGGGTGAGCATCGGGACCCGCAGGATGAGGCGGGCGGGGAGGTGCGCGACGGTGGCGTAGCGGCGCATCATCTCCTCGTACGTGAGCACGTCGGGCCCGCCGATGTCGAAGGGCCGGTTCACCTCGGGCGGCATGCCGGCGCTGCCGACGAGGTAGCGCAGCACGTCGCGGACGGCGATCGGCTGGCAGCGGGTGCCGACCCAGCTGGGGGTGACCATGACGGGCAGGCGTTCGGTCAGGTAGCGCAGCATCTCGAAGGACGCGGACCCGGACCCGATGACCACGGCGGCGCGCAGCACGGTGGCCGGAACGGCGCCCGCGAGGAAGATCTCCCCGACCTCGGCGCGGGAGCGCAGGTGCGGTGAGAGGTTCCGCGGCGGGACGTCCACGGGGGTGAGCCCGCCGAGGTAGACGATGCGGCCGACCCCGGCGGCGCGGGCCTCGTCCGCGAAGGCCCGGGCGGCTTCCCGGTCGCGTTCCTCGAAGCGGGATCCGGTGCCCAGGGAGTGCACGAGGTAGTAGGCGACGTCGATGCCGTCCATCGCGGCGGCGAGGGACGCGCGGTCGGTGACGTCTCCCCGGACGATCTCGGTGTCCCCGGCCCAGGGGTGGTCGCGCAGTTTTTCCGGGGTGCGGGCCAGGCAGCGGACCCGGTGCCCGGCCTCCAGGAGGTCCGGTACGAGGCGTCCGCCGATGTATCCGCTGGCCCCGGTGACCAGGCAGTTCTTGCCCGTCATGGCTGTCTCCGCTCCTCGATCCCTGTCCTTCGGTACCCCGACCCCCTGCCTCCGGTTCCCCGCGGCGCGCCGGATCGGATGCGGGATTCCCCCGTACGGCACATCCAAGACCCCCCTCGGCTCCGAAGAGGGGGTGACGGGTGGCGGGCGACGAGAGGGGAACACGATGACCGAGCGAGGGGCGCCGCGCCCGCGGACGGCCGTGATCGGCGGGGGCGTATCGGGGCTGACGGCGGCGTACGTGCTGGCGCGCTCGCACGAGGTGACCGTCTACGAGGCGGACGACCGGCTGGGCGGGCACGCGCACACCCACGAGGTCAAAGGGCCGGACGGGGTGGTGCGGGCGGTGGATTCGGGGTTCATCGTGCACAACGACCGCACCTACCCGCATCTCCTGCGGCTCTTCGGCGAGCTGGGGGTGGCCACCCGGCCGACGACGATGAGCCTGTCGGTCCACTGCGAGGGGTGCGGGCTGGAGTACGCGGGTGCGCGCGGGCCGCGCGGGCTCTTCGCCGGGAGCCGGTCCGCCGTGAACCCGCGGTACCTGCGGATGCTGGCACGGATCCCGGCGTTCCACCGGCGGGCGAGGCGGCTGCTGGCCACGGCCGGCACCGTCGGCACCGCCGGCACCGCCGGAACGGAAGCGGCGGGCGGCGGCGAGATCACCCTCGCCGAGTTCCTCGAACAGGGCCGCTTCGGGGCCTACTTCACCGCCCACTTCGCGATCCCGCTGGTCGCCTCGGTGTGGTCCTGCCCGCCGGACACGGCGCTCGGGTACCCGGCCCGGTACCTGTTCCGGTTCCTGGACCACCACGGCCTGCTGTCGGTGGGCGGCTCGCCGGCCTGGCGTACGGTCGAGGGCGGCTCGGCGCGCTACGTGGAGCGGGTCCGCGAGCGGCTGGACGCCGTGTACACGGCCACGCCCGTACGGGCCCTCGCGCGCACCCCGCGGGGCGTGTCGGTCACCACCGCCGGCGGGGCCACCGATCTCTACGACGCGGTGGTCGTCGCCGTCCACGCCGATCAGGCGCTGCGCCTGCTGGCCGATCCGACGGACGCGGAGCGCGCCGCGCTCGGCGCCTTCCGCTACTCCCGCAACCGGACCGTGCTGCACACCGACGCCTCGGTGCTGCCGAGCGCGCCCGGCGCCCGGGGCTGCTGGAACTACCGGCTGTCGGGGTGCCGGCCGGACGACGCGCACGTACGGGTCAGCTACGACATGAACCGGCTCCAGGGGCTGGACGGGCCGGAGCCGTACGTGGTCACGCTGAACGCGGGCGAGGCCGTACGGCCGGGGTCGGTCCTGGCCGAGATGGAGTACGAACATCCCGTCTACACCACGG
This sequence comes from Streptomyces sp. NBC_01298, assembly GCF_035978755.1. NCBI lineage: Bacteria > Bacillati > Actinomycetota > Actinomycetes > Kitasatosporales > Streptomycetaceae > Streptomyces > Streptomyces sp. NBC_01298. The sequence continues at coordinate 7,857,153 of NZ_CP108414.1, read as the reverse complement.
AGTCGGTGGCGGCCCAGCGGCTCCTGCCGGCCCTGTCGGGGCCGGTGACGGCCTTCGCCGGGGCCTATCACGGGTGGGGGTTCCACGAGGACGGCTGCCGTTCGGGCGTGGAAGCCGCCGCCGCGCTGGGGGTGTCGTGGTGAGCCCCGACCCGGCGGACCCGCGTCCGACAGAGCCCCGTCCGGCGGAGCCCCGTCCGGCAGAGCCCCGTCCGGCAGAGCCCTGCCTCTACCTGGCCGACATCCGGCACGTCCGGTCGGGCGGGAGCCGCTACCGGCTGCGGCACCGTACGTACCTGTGGCTGGTCGACCTCGACCGGCTGCCCGACCTCCCCCGACCGCTGCGGTCGCTCGCCCGGTTCGACGCGCGTGACCACTTCGGCGGCGGCGCCCCCTCGATCCGGGCCGGACTGGACGCGTTCCTGGCGGCGCGCGGCGCCGGACTCCCGCCGGGTTCCCGGGTGTTGATGCTGGCGCACGCCCGCGTCCTCGGCCACGTCTTCAACCCGCTGACCGTGTACTGGTGCCGCGGCCCGGACGGCTCCCTGCGCCAAGTGGTCGCCGAGGTGCACAACACCTACGGCGAACGGCACTGCTACCTGCTCCCGCCGGAGACCGCCAGGGGCGACAGGGGCGAGCGCGGTGACCTCAGCGAGCGCGGCGACCGCGGCGATCTCGAAGTGTCCCCCGTCGCCAAGGAGTTCTACGTCTCCCCCTTCCTCGCCGTGGAAGGCGCCTACCGCATGCGGCTGCCCGAACCGGGCGAACACCTCGCACTGACCGTCCGGCTGGCCGGCGGGACCGACGGTGCCCGCCTGACCGCGACCGTCCGCGGCGACCGCCGCCCCGCCGGCGCCCGCGGGCTGCTGCGCGCCGCGCTGCGCCGGCCCTGGTCCACCGCCGCCGTCAGCGTCGGCATCCGTTTCCACGGCGTCCGGCTGTGGCTGCGCGGTCAGCCCGTCCGGCCGCGCCCCATACACGTACCCCAGGAGGGCTTGAAGTGAGCACGTCGACCACCAGCACCACCACCGCCACCGCACCGGCGGTGCCGCCCTGTTCCCGGGCCAGGGCCGCCGTCGGGCGGCTGCTGATCCGCCGGGCCCTGGACCGGCTGCCGCTCCAGGTCCGGATGGGCCCCGACGGGACCCTGGGGCGGGGCGGCCCCGCGATGGCGGTGTACGACCCCGACGCGTTCGAGCGCCGGATCGCGGCCGAGGGGCTGATCGGGTTCGGCGAGTCGTACCTGGCCGGGGAGTGGGACGCACGCGACCCGGTGGCCGTCCTGACGGTCCTGGCCGGGCACGTGACGGGGCTGGTGCCGGCTCCGCTCCAGCGGCTGCGCGGCCTGTGGGCCTCCCGGCACCCGGCCTCGGACCGCAACACCCCGGACGGCTCGCGGACGAACATCCAGCGCCACTACGACCTGTCGAACGAGCTCTTCGCCGAGTTCCTCGACTCGACGATGACCTACTCCTCGGCGGTGTTCGCCGCCCTGCCCGCCTCCCCGGAGCTGCTCGCCGAGGCCCAGCACCGCAAGATCGACATGCTGCTGGACCTGGCGGAGACCGGTCCGGGGACCCGGCTGCTGGAGATCGGCACGGGCTGGGGCGAGCTGGCCGTCCGGGCCGCCCGGCGCGGTGCGCACGTGGTCACCCTGACCCTCTCCCGGGAGCAGCGGGAGCTGGCCCTGCGCCGGATCGCGGCCGCCGGGCTGTCCGACCGCGTCGAGGTGCGGCTGTGCGACTACCGGGAGGCCGAGGGGAGCTACGACGCCATCGTGAGCGTCGAGATGATCGAGGCGGTCGGCGCCGAGTACTGGCCGGTGTACTTCGCCACGCTGGACCGGCTGCTGGCGCCCGGCGGGCGGGTCGCGCTCCAGGCGATCACCATGCCGCACGAGCGGATGCTCGCCACCAGGGACACGTACACCTGGATCCACAAGTACATCTTCCCCGGCGGCATGCTGCCGTCGGTGCGGGTGGTGGAGGAGACGGCGCGCTCGCACACCGGACTGCGCGTGACCCGCTCCACGGCCTACGGGGCCCACTACGCGCAGACGCTGCGGCTGTGGCGGGAGCGCTTCGCCGAGCGGGCGGACCGGGTGGCGGAGCTGGGCTTCGACGCCACGTTCCGGCGGATGTGGACCTTCTACCTGGCCTACTGCGAGGCCGGCTTCGCCTCGGGCTACCTGGACGTGCACCAGTTCCTGCTGACGCGCTCGGCCCCGGAGGGGCTCGCCGCGGGCGGTGGTGCCCGGTGAACTGGGGCGCCTTCGGGCTCAACCTGGCCGTCTCGGCGGGGGCGGCCCTCGCCGTGATGCTGGCCGCCTTCGCCGTCGGGGTCCGGCTGCGCCGGCACCGCGGGGTGGACGTGGCCTGGGGCCTGGGCTTCGTGGCCGTCGCGGTGGCCACGTACGCGCAGTCGGGCGGCCGGCACCCGCTCCCGGCGGTCCTGGCGGTGGTGTGGGGCCTGCGGCTGGCCGGGCACATCGCGTGGCGGGGCCGGGGCCACGGCGAGGACCCGCGCTACCAACGGATGCTCGCCAAGGCTCCGGGCCGCCGCGACCTGTACGCGCTGCGCATGGTCTACCTGCTCCAGGCGGGCCTGGTCTGGCTGGTCTCGCTGCCCGTGCAGGCGGCCGCGTACGCGACCGGGCGGCCCGGGGCCCTGGCGGTGGCGGGCACGGCGCTGTGGCTGTGCGGGCTGCTCTTCGAGGCGGTCGGCGACCACCAGCTGGCCCGCTTCAAGGCCGATCCCGCGAACCGGGAGCGGATCATGGACCGGGGCCTGTGGTCCTGGACCCGGCACCCGAACTACTTCGGCGACTTCTGCGTGTGGTGGGGGCTGTCGCTGACCGCCTGGACCTCGGGCGGCGCGGTGGCGGTGTCGGTGGTCTCCCCGCTCGTGATGTCGTACCTGCTGATCGGCGGCAGCGGGAAGCGGCTGCTGGAGCGGCACATGGCGGACCGGCCCGGCTACGCCGCCTACCGGGCCCGTACCAGCGGTTTCCTGCCGCTGCCGCCCCGCCGGCCGCGCCGTCATGGCGGGTCGGAGCGGGTGTGATCGGCCACCTACCGATATCGGGACGCGTTGGTACAGTCGCGGCATGGCGGTGGACGAGCTCGACACACGGATCCTGCGCCTGCTGATCGAGCAGCCGCGCACCAGCGTCCGGGAGTACGCCCGGATCCTCGGCGTCGCGCGCGGCACCCTCCAGGCCCGGATCGACCGGCTGGAGCGCACCGGGGTGATCACCGGGACCGGGCCGGCGCTCTCCCCCGCCGCCCTCGGGCATCCGGTCCTGGCCTTCGTGCACATCGAGGTCACCCAGGGGCACCTGGACGAGGTCGGCGACGCGCTGGCCTCCGTACCGGAGATCATCGAGGCCTTCTCCATCACCGGCGGCGGGGACCTGCTGACCCGGGTGGCCGCGCGGGACAACGCGCATCTGGAGGACGTCATCCAGCGGCTGATCCGGCTGCCCGGCGTGGTGCGCACCCGTACCGAGGTCGCACTGCGCGAGCGGGTCCCGCACCGGCTCCTCCCCCTGGTCGAGTCCGTGGGACGGGCGGCGCGGAAACGCTAGAAATGCTGACAAGATGGACGGGACAGGAACAGGACAGGCACCGGCAGGACCGGCACCGGCAGGACGGGCACAACGGATGATCTCCGTCATATTCGATCTCGACGGCACCCTCGTGGACAGCGAGCCGAACTACTACGAGTCCGGGCGGCGCACCCTCGAGCGCCACGGCGTCCCCGATTTCACCTGGGAGCAGCACGCCCGGTACATCGGCATCGGCACCCTGGAAACCCTGGAGATCCTCCGGGACGAGTACGGGATCACGGCGCCGGTGGAGCAGCTGCTCGCCGAGCAGAACGCCGCCTATCTGGAGCTGGCCCGGACCCACACCGAGGCCTACCCCGAGATGCGCGCGTTCGTGCGGCGGCTGCACTCCGAGGGCGTCCCGATGGCGGTGGCCTCGGGTTCCTCGCTCGAGGCGATCGACGCGGTCCTGGCGGGCACCGGGCTGGACGCGCTGCTGACCACGGTGGTCTCCGCCGAGGAGGTCGCGCAGGGCAAGCCCGCCCCGGACGTGTTCCTGGAGGCGGCGCGCCGGCTGGGCGCGGAGCCCGCCGACTGCGTGGTCGTGGAGGACGCGGCGCCGGGCGCTCTGGCCGCCCGGGCGGCGGGCATGCGGTGCGTGGCGATCCCGTACGTGGCGGCCATGGCCGACGACCCGGCCTTCGCGGCGGCCGGACTGCTCTTCCCCTCCGGGCAGGCGGAGTTCAGCGCGGAGAGCGCCTACAGCTGGCTGACCGCCGCGCAGGCGGCCTGAGCCGTCCGGACGGCCCCGGGCCCGGGGGTCTTCGCCGCCAGTCGTCGCCGACGGTCTTCGCCGACGGCCCGGGGCCCGGCACGCTTCGGCGCGCCCTGACGTGCTCTGGCGTCCTGGCGGCGGCGCTGTCACCATGCCGGGGTGACCGCCACCCTGACGCCCCCGGGCTCCGAGCGCGGACCGCGCCGCTGGCCCCTGGTGGGGAACCTGCCCGCCTTCGCCCGCGATCCGCTGGCCTTCTTCGAGTCGCTGCGCGACGAGTACGGGGACTGGGTGCCCTGGGCACTCGGCCCGCAGCGCAACGTCCTGGTCTCGCGGCCGGAGCACGCCGGCGAGCTGCTCGGCGCGGTGGAGTCCACCTTCAGCCCGACCGAACTGGGCTGGGCGTTCCGTCAGTTGCTGGGCAATGGGGTGGTCGTGGCCACCGGCGAGGACTGGCGGCGCAAGCGGGCCCTGGTCCAGCCCTCGGTACGCCCGCGCCAAGTGCGCTCGTACGCCGGCACGATGGTGGAGTGCACCGACGCGCTGGTCTCCCGCTGGAGCGACGGCGCGCGGATCGATGTGCACCGGGAGATGGCCGGACTCACCCAACGCATCGCGGTGCGGACCCTGTTCGGGAGCGACGCCGCCGGCCGGGAGGCGCCCATCAGCGCGGCCATGGCCACCGCGCAGCGCGAACTCAGCGCCGAGTTCCGGGGCGTGACGATGTTCCTGCCGCCCTGGGTCCAGACTCCGGGCCGGCGCCGGATGCGGGCGGCCGTGGACGTGCTCGACCGCGAGATCGAGCACGTCATACGGGAGCACGAGGCGGCCTCGGCGGCCGCCGAGGAGCGGGACGACCTCCTCAGCAGGCTTCTCTCCGCCCGCGACGAGAACGGCGCGCCACTGTCGCGCACGGAGCTGCGGGACGAGTCGATCACCCTCTACATCGGCGGCCACGAGACCACGTCGACCACCTTGACCTGGGCCTGGCAGTTGCTCTCGGGGGCACCGGAGGCCCGCGCGCGGCTGACGGAGGAGCTGGACCGGGTGCTCGGCGGCCGGCTGCCGACGTACGAGGACTACGCGCGGCTGCCCTGGACCCAGCAGGTGGTCAAGGAAGCGCTGCGGATCTACCCGCCGATCTGGCTGCTCTCCGCGGTGGCCGGGGAAGGCGCCACGCTCGGCGGCCGTCCGATCCCGGCCGGCCTGTCGGTGTGGATCAGCCCGTGGTCGATGCACCGGGACGCGCGCTGGTTCCCGGAGCCGGAGGCCTTCCGCCCCGAGCGGTGGTCCGCCGAAGGGACCGCCGCCCACCAGATCCCGGAGCACGCCTGGTTCCCCTTCGGCGGCGGCCCGCGCGCCTGCCTGGGCGCCCGCTTCGCCCTCGTCGAGGCCGCTCTGGTGCTGGCCGTCGTGGCCCAGCGCTTCCACCTGGACAGCGGCCCGACCCGCGCGAGGGTCCTCCCGGGCCTCACCCTCCAGCCCCGCGACCCGGTCCTGGCCACCCTCCGCGCACACCGCCCCTGACCGATCTCGTCCCGGCGGGAGAGATCGCCGTCCCAGAGCGCGAGACGCCATTGACCCGGCGCGGGCGAATGGCTAAGTTTCGCCGCATGTTGCGTTCAGTCATGCTCACCACGCGCGGTCACATCGACCTGCTGCGGGTGGCCTCCGCCGCGTGTTGTCGCGGCTGCTGACGCCCTTTCACCTGTGACACGAGCGCTCCGCGCTCTCCTTTCGCACGCCCTGATCCGCTGATCCCCTGAGCCCCGGCCCTCCGCGGCCCGGGCTCCGGCGCCTCCGGCGGCTCCGGCCCTCCGTACCCCCGCTGCCCCACGAACTCCGCCGCCGTACACGGCGGGTGGGGCCGATGGGCGTGGAGGCCGACGGGCGTGCGCTTCCTCCTGCCCCACCCCCCGGACCTCCCCTCCCTCTCCCCTTCCGTGGAGCACCCATGACTCTCACCAGCCATGCTCGACCGGATATATCCGTCAAAAGAGCATCCGTGCACTCGGTCGGCGCCGCCCCCGTACTCGTACCCGTCGTACCCGCCTCGGCGAAACGGCGCTCCCCGCCCCGCTGGGTACGGCGCACCATCGGACCGCTCCTGCTCCTGGCCGCGTGGCAACTGGCCAGCAGCCTGGGCTGGTTGCCCGCCGACGTGCTCGCACCGCCCTCGACCATCGCGCGCGCCGCCGCCGGCCTGATCGGGGACGGCACCCTACCCGCCGCGATGGGGGTGTCGCTCCAGCGCGTGGCGATCGGCCTGGTCCTGGGCGGCACGGTGGGGACGGTACTGGCGCTGCTGTCCGGGCTCTCGCGGCTGGGCGAGGACCTGATCGACGCGAGCGTGCAGATGCTGCGCACCGTGCCCTGGGTGGGGCTCATCCCGCTGTTCATCATCTGGATGGGCATCGGGGAGGCGCCGAAGGTGGCGCTCATCGCCCTCGGAACGGCCTTCCACCTGTACCTGAACGTGTACGCCGGAATCCGCGGAGTGGACGAGCAACTCATCGAAGCGGGCAGGGCATTGGGGCTGGGCCGTTGGGGCCTGGTACGGCACGTGGTGCTGCCCGGCGCGCTGCCCGGGTTCATGACCGGGCTGCGGTACTCCCTCGCCACCGGCTGGCTGGCCCTGGTGTTCGGGGAGTCCATCAACGCCGATGCCGGGATCGGGTTCCTGATGAACCAGGCCCGCGAGTTCTTCCGCACGGACGTCATCGTCGTCTGCCTCGTCGTCTACGCCTTCCTCGGCCTCACCGCCGACCTCATCGTCCGCGCTCTCGAAAGGCTGCTGCTGCAATGGCGACCGACCTTCACCGGCCAGTGACCGCTGCCGCCGCCACCGGCACCGTCACGGCGGACCCGACCGACCCGACCAACCCGAGCGACCCGGCCGATACCGCCGTACGGGTCCGGGGCCTGACCCGGTCCTTCGACGGCCGGGCCGCCATCGACGGACTCGATCTGACCTTGCGGGCCGGTCAGTTCACCGTGCTCCTCGGCCGCAGCGGCTGCGGGAAGTCCACCCTGCTGCGGGTGCTCGCCGGTCTGGACCGGGAGATCGAGGGCGAGGTCCTGGTGCCCGAGCGCCGGGCGGTGGCCTTCCAGGCTCCCCGGCTGATGCCCTGGAAGAAGGTCTGGCGCAATGTACTGCTCGGCCTGCCCGGGCGCCCCGAACGGGACCGAGCGGAGCGGGCGTTGGCCGAGGTCGGGCTGGAACACCGGACCGATGCCTGGCCGAAGACCCTGTCCGGCGGCGAGGCGCAGCGGGCCTCCCTGGCCCGCGCCCTGGTCCGGGAGCCCGATCTGCTGCTGCTGGACGAGCCGTTCGGCGCGCTCGACGCGCTGACCCGGATCAATGCCCAGCGACTGGTCGCCGAGCTGTGGCAGCGGCGCGGCTGCGCGGTGCTGCTGGTCACGCACGACGTCGACGAGGCGGTGCTGCTGGCCGACCGCGTGCTCGTGATGGACGAGGGCCGCATCGCCCACGACACCGAGGTCCAGCTGGAGCGGCCGCGCTCGGTCGGCGACCCCGGGTTCGCCGCGCTGCGGGCCCGGCTGCTGGCCGAGCTCGGCGTCAGCTGAGCTCCGACCGACCCCCTCCGCCTTCCCCGCCCTGATTCCCGTACGAGAGATCGAAGAGAAGCGACATGAGACGTCACACCCTGCCCCTGCTCGCCGCGCTGCTTCCGCTGTCGCTGGTCCTGACCGCCTGCGGCGGCAGTTCGGCCGCCGACACCGGTTCCGGTTCGAAGGACGGCGCCAAGAGCGGCGCCAAGGTCACCCTCAACGTGGGTGACCAGAAGGGCGGTTACGAGTCGCTGCTGCGGGCCGCCGGTGAACTGGACAGGCTCGACTACCAGATCAAGTGGTCCACCTTCACCTCCGGGCCGCCGCTGCTGGAGGCCGTCAACGCCAAGGCCGTCGACATCGGCGGCGTAGGCAACACCCCGCCCGTCTTCGCCGCCGCCGCCAAGTCGAAGATCGTGGTGGTGGGCGCCACCCACGGGTCCTCCACCGGCGAGGCGATCCTCGTACCCAAGGGCTCCGCCCTCCAGACCCCCGCCGAGCTGCGCGGCAAGAAGATCGCTGTGGCGCAGGGCAGTTCGGCCCACTTCCAGCTGATCGCGAGCCTCCAGCAGGCCGGCCTGACCCCGGCCGACGTCCAGATCACCCTGCTCCAGCCGGCCGACGCGCTGGCCGCCTTCAACAGCGGCAAGGTCGACGCCTGGGCGGTCTGGGACCCGTACACCTCCCAGGTGCTGCGTTCCGGCGCCCGCGTCCTGACCAGCGGCGAGGGAATCGTCAACGGGCTCGGCTTCCAGGTGGCGGCGCCCGGCGCGCTGGCCGACGAGGCCAAGAGCACGGCCATCGGGGACTACCTCGAGCGTCTCCAGCGCGCCCAGGACTGGGTGTTCAAGCACCCGGAGGAGTGGGCCAAGGTCTGGTCGAAGGAGACGGGACTGCCGTACGAGGTGGCCTTCGACGCGGTGAAGCGGAGCAACGGCACCCGGGTGCCGGTCGCCGTGGACGACGCGGCCGTGGCCTCCGAGCAGAAGATCGCCGACACCTTCACCGAGCTGAAGCTGATCCCGGGCAAGGTCGTCTTCAAGGACTTCGTCGACACCCGCTTCAACAAGAACCTGCCGCCCTCCACCACCCCCGCGCGCACGTACGGGAAGGACTCCTGATGACGGTACGACTGCACTGGTTCCTGCCGACCGGTGGCGACGGCCGCACCCTGGTCGACCGGCACGCCTACGCCAACAACCACGCCGCGGCCGGGGTGCGCGAGCCCGACATCGAGTACCTCGCCCAGATCGCGAAGGCGGCCGAGCGGCTCGGCTTCGAGGCGGTGCTGACCCCGACCGGCACCTGGTGCGAGGACGCCTGGCTGACGACGGTGGCGCTGGCGCAGCACACCGAGCGGCTGAAGTTCCTGGTGGCCTTCCGGCCGGGGGTGATCTCGCCGACGCTGGCCGCGCAGATGGCGGCGACGTACCAGCGGATCACGCGCGGCCGGCTGCTGCTCAACGTGGTGACGGGCGGCGACTCGGCGGAGCAGCGGCGCTTCGGCGACCACCTCGGCCACGATCTGCGCTACGCGCGCACGGCCGAGTTCCTCTCGGTCGTCCGCGGCGTCTGGGGCGGGCAGCCCTTCGACTTCCACGGCGAGCACTACCGGATCGACGGCGGACTGACGGCGCTGCCGCCCGACCCGCTGCCGGAGATCTTCTTCGGCGGGTCCTCGGCGGCGGCGGGTCCGGTGGCCGCCGAGCACGCGGACGTGTACCTGACGTGGGGCGAGCGGCCGCAGGAGGTGAAGGAGAAGATCGACTGGATCCGTTCGCTGGCCGAGGAGCGGGGCCGGACGGTGAAGTTCGGCATCCGGCTGCACACCATCTCCCGGGATTCGGCGAAGGAGGCCTGGGCGGCGGCGGACCGGCTGCTCGGCGACCTGGACGACGCGTCCATCGCCGCGGCGCAGACGGCGCTGGGCGCGAGCGAGTCGGTCGGCCAGCAGCGGATGCTGGCCCTGCACGGCGGCTCGCGCGACAAGCTGGAGATTTCGCCGAACCTGTGGGCCGGGGTCGGCCTGGTACGCGGGGGCGCCGGCACCGCCCTGGTCGGCAGCCACGGGGACGTGGCGGACCGGATCGAGGAGTACCACGCGCTCGGGATCGAGAACTTCGTGCTGTCGGGCTATCCGCACCTGGAGGAGGCGTACTGGTTCGGCGAGGGGGTGACCCCGGAGCTCGCGGCGCGCGGCCTGCTCGCGCGCTGAGCCGGGGACGGGAAGATCTCGGCGCCGCTCCCAGTTGGTAGAACCGTGAACGAATTCGCGGTGCAGGACCTGAACGTGGTGGACGTGGTGGTCGTGGGCGCGGGACAGGCGGGACTGTCCAGCGCCTACCACCTGGCGCGGGCGGGCATCGGCCACGCGGTCCTGGACCATGCGCCGCGCCCGGGCGGTGCGTGGCAGTTCCGCTGGCCCTCGCTCACCTACGGCAAGGTCCACGGGATGCACGCCCTGCCCGGGATGGAACTGACCGGCGCCGATCCCCTGCGGCCGTCCTCGGAGGTGATCGCGGAGTACTTCGCCGCCTACGAGGACCGCTTCGACCTGCGCGTACGCCGACCCGTGGACGTCACCGCCGTACGCGACGGGCAGGACGGCCGGCTCCTGGTGGAATCCCGGTCGGGGACCTGGTCGGCGCGGGCGCTGATCAACGCCACCGGGACCTGGGACCGACCGTTCTGGCCGCGCTACCCGGGACAGGAGCTCTTCCGGGGCCGCCAGCTGCACACGGCGAACTACCCGGGCCCGGCGGAATTCGCCGGAGCACGGGTCGTCGTGGTGGGCGGAGGCACCTCGGCGGTGCAGCACCTGCTGGAGATCGCCGAGGTGGCGGCGCGCACCACCTGGGTCACCCGCCGGCCTCCGGTCTTCCGCGACGGGAGCTTCGGCGAGGAGCAGGGCCGTGCGGCGGTGGCCCTGGTGGAGGACCGGGTACGGCAGGGCCTGCCGCCCCGGAGCGTGGTCAGCGTCACCGGGCTGCCGCTGAACGAGGCCGTCCGGGGCGGGCTGGAGTCGGGGGTCCTGGACCGCCTCCCGATGTTCGACCACCTCACGAGCACGGGGGTCGCCTGGTCGGACGGCAGCCGGGTGGAGGCCGACGTGATCCTGTGGGCCACCGGCTTCCGGCCCGCCATCGACCACCTGGCTCCGCTGCGCCTGCGCGAGCCGGGCGGCGGCATCCGCCTCGACGGCACCCGGGCGGTCCGCGACGAGCGGATCCACCTGGTCGGATACGGCCCCTCGGCCTCCACCATCGGCGCCAACCGGGCCGGCGGCGCCGCGGTCCGTGAGATCCGCCGCCTGCTCGCCCGCACCGGGGCCGGTATCCGCTAGGCCGGCCTGCCCCGGGCCGGAGCGCGCGGCCTGCTCAAGTCGCGCGCGAGGCCGACCGGAGCCGGTTGAACTCGGCCACGTGCCGCTTGTGTTCCTCGTACGTCGCCGAGAAGCGGGTATCCCCCTGCTTCACCGTGACGAAGAAGAGCCAGTTTCCGGGCGTCGGGGCCACCGCGGCGGCCATGGCCTGCAGGCCGGGACTGTCGATCGGGGTGGGCGGCAGGCCCTGGCGCTCGTACGTGTTGAAGGGGCTGTCGATCTTCGTCTCGCTCAGCTTGGTGTCCACCGTGGAACGGTTCAGCGCGTAGTTGATGGTGGAGTCCATCTGGAGCGGCATCGATTTCGCCAGCCGGTTGTGCACCACCCGGGCGACCTTGCCCATGTCCCCGCGGGTCTCGGCCTCCGCCTCGATGATGCTGGCGAGGGTGGCCGTCTGGTACGGGGTCATTCCGTGGGCCTTGCCGCCGTCCGCGACGGCCTGGGTGGCGAGGCTCTTGTTGGCCGTCTCGACCATGTAGGTGAGCAGTGCTGCCGGGGTGGACTTCGAGGTCACCGGGTAGGTGGCCGGGAAGAGGTACCCCTCCGGGTTGCCCTTCGCCTCGGCGGGCAGCGGCAGGGCGGTCGTGGCGGCCGCGGCCTTGGCGGAGCCGGCGGGGAGCTTCAGTTCGCGGTCGATGGCGGCGTAGACCTGTGGGGCCCGCCAGCCCTCGGGGATCAGCAACTGGCGCGGCTTCTCGGGCGCTTGCTCCCCGGGGATCAGGGGGATCAGGAGGGCTGCCCCGAGCCCCAGGACGGTTCCGAGGAAGAGCGCCAGCCTGCCCCGGCGGGTGAGCCGGGAACGGCGCGGTGACGGCGGCCGGTTCTCATGACGCATGCGGGCACGCTAACCCGCGAACCGTCGGATTCCCGACATCCGACCCGTGTGCCGGTCATACGATCACACGTTCACCGGGGTCGGCTCGGTGCCGCGCAGGGTGTCCGGCTTGAACGTCCCGGGCTTGAGCAGGCCGGCCGTGCGCAACGCGGAACCGGGCGCCCCGGACAGCAGCCCTCCGGACGCGGGGGTCTCCGGCTTGAGCGTGGTCTCCCGGTCGCGGCGCACGAGGGCGGCGTAGCGGCCGTCGGCCTTCAGCAGTTCCTCATGGGTGCCGCGCTCCGCTATCCGGCCGCCGTCGAGGACGACGATCTGGTCGGCGTCGCGGACGGTGGAGAGACGGTGGGCGATGGTGATGGTGGTGCGACCCTCGGAGAGATTGTCGATGGCCCGCTGCACGGCGTGCTCGGTGCGGGTGTCCAGCGCGCTGGTGGCCTCGTCGAGGATCAGCACCGGCGGGTCGCGCAGGATGGTGCGCGCGATGGCCAGGCGCTGCTTCTCTCCGCCGGAGAACCGGTAGCCCCGCTCGCCGACGAGGGTGTCGTATCCGTCGGGCAGGGACTCGATGTGGTCGTGGATCTGGGCCGCGCGGGCCGCCTCCGCTATCTCCTCGTCGGTGGCGTCCGGCTTGGCGAAGCGCAGGTTGTCGGCGACGGAGGCGTGGAAGAGGTAGGTCTCCTGGGACACCACGCCGATGGAGCGGGCCAGGGAGTCGAAGTCGAGGTCGCGCACGTCCACGCCGTCGAGGACGACCCGGCCGCCGGTGACGTCGTAGAGCCGGGGCACGAGGTAGCTCAGCGTGCTCTTGCCTGATCCGGTCGGGCCGACCACCGCGAGGGAACCGCCGGCCGGGACCGTGATGTCGATGCCGGTGAGGGTGGGGCCGCTCTTGGCGTCGTAGGCGAAGTGGACGTCCTCCAGGCGGACCTCGCCCTTGGCGCGGTCGAGGCGGACGGGATCCTCGCGCTCGGTGATGTCCACCGGCAGGTCGAGGTACTCGAAGATGCGGGCGAAGAGCGCCAGGGAGGTCTGGATCTGGACGCCGGTCGACAACAGGCTCACGGCGGGCCGGAACAGGCCCTGCTGGAGGGTGACGAAGGCGACGAGGGTGCCGACCGAGAGCGAAGGGGCTCCGGTCTGCAAGGCTATGCCGGCCGCCCAGTAGATGAGCGCGGGCATGGCGGCCATGACGATGCCGATGGTGGACATCCGCCAGCGTCCGGCCATGCTGGAGCGCACTTCGAGGTCGACGAGCTTCTCGGACTCCTCCGCGAAGGAGCTGGTGAGCGAATCGGCGCGGCCCATGGTGCGGCCGAGCAGGATGCCGCTGACCGACAGGGACTCGGTGACCGTCGCGGCCATCGCGGCCATCTGCTTCTGACGCTGCGCGGTGATCTTCTTGCGCTCGCCGCCGACGCGGCGGCTGATCCACACGAAGACGGGCAGCAGGGCGAGCGAGACGAGCGTGAGCCGCCAGTCGAGCGCGAGCATCGCGACGACGGAGGCGATGACGGCCGTCGCGTTCGAGACGAGGGAGGTCGCCGTGGAGGTGACCGTGGCCTGCATGCCGCCGATGTCATTGGCGATGCGGGACTGCACCTCGCCGGTGCGCGTACGGGTGAAGAAGGCCAGCGGCATCCGCTGGAGCTGTGCGTAGACGGCGGTGCGCAGATCGTGCATGACGCGCTGGCCGACGGTGGTGGATATCAGGGTCTGGAGCACGCCGAAGATGCTGGTGACGACGGCGGTCGCGATCATGCCGAGGGCGAGCAGGCTGAGCAGCCCGGTACGGCCCTGCGGGATCGCGACGTCGAGGATCTCCTTCAGCAGGAAGGGGGTGGCGACCCCGACCAGCGAGGAGGCGGCGACCAGTACGCCGACGACGGCGAGGCGGCCCCGGTAGGGCCGGAACAGGCCGACGATGCGGCGCAGCTCGCGCGGCCGCTCGTCCGGGGCGGGACCGCTGGGGTCCAGGGATTCCTTCGAGGGCTCCCACTCGGGTTCCTTGGGGCGCATGGGCCTCCTTCATGACAGGTGACGAGACTCGAATGAGCATAGCTCATTGTTACCTATACTCACAATGAATCTGGTCCTGATATCGTTCCCATTATGAGGACCGCAGCATGAGCACCGCTTCCGAGACCGACAGCAGCCAGGGCGCCGGCGCCGATGGCACCGACACCACGGACGGCGTGCTCGCCGAGCAGCTGCTCCGCCTGACCCGGCGGCTGCACCGCATCCAGAAGCGCCATCTGGAGCCGCTCGGCATCACCCCGGCCCAGTCCCGGCTGCTGCGCACCGTCGCCCACCTCTCCGCGGTGCGGCCGCCCCGGATGGCGGATCTCGCCGCCCGCCTGGAGGTGGTGCCCCGCGCCGTGACCACGCTGGTCGACGGCCTGGAGAGCGCAGACTGCGTCCGCCGCGTGCCCGACCCGGAGAACCGCCGCGTCATAAGGATCGAGCTCACCGACACCGGCCGCGCCACGCTGCGCCGTCTGCGCAACGCGCGAACCGGCGCCGCAGAGGAGATCCTGGCTCCATTGACCGCCGATCAGCGCGAGGTGCTCGGCGGGCTGCTGAACGCTCTGGCGGACGCTCCGGCGGAGCACGGCTGCTGACGGGCGACGGTCCGGCCGGGACCGGGCCGGGGCTGCGCCGAACGAGTGAGAACGACCGACACGGCGCGAGTTGAGGGGCTGCAGATGCCACTGCTGGAACCGAAGCCGGGGGCCCTGCGCCCGCGCACCATCAGCGGTCCCGCCCCCGACCGGGTGCCGGACCGCAGGTCCACGGGCACCCCCGAGCCGCTGCGGAGCGAGCTGGCCGAACTGCTGGGCGCCGGCAAGGTGCTCTCGGGCGTCTCCGACCTGGTCCGCTACGCCTCCGACGCGTCCCCGTACCGGTTCCTGCCGCAGGTCGTCGTGATCGCCGAGGACATCGACGACGTCTCCGCCGTCCTGTCCTACGCCCACGGCAAACAGCGCGAGGTGGTCTTCCGGGCCGCCGGGACCTCCCTCAACGGTCAGGCCCAGGGCGAGGACATCCTCGTCGACGTCCGCCGCCACTGGGCCGGGGTCGAGGTGCTGGAGGAGGGCCTGCGGGCCCGGATCCAGCCCGGCACCACCGTCGTGCGCGCCAATGCCGCGCTCGCCCGGCACGGCCGCGTCCTCGGCCCGGACCCGGCCAGTGCCATCGCCTGCACCCTCGGCGGAGTCGTCGCGAACAACGCCTCGGGCATGACGGCGGGCACCACGAGGAACTCGTACCGCACCCTGTCCTCCCTCACCTTCGTCCTGCCGAGCGGCACCGTCGTGGACACCGCCGACCCGCTCGCCGACGAGGAGCTGGCGCACGCCGAGCCCTCCCTCTGCCACGGACTGATGGAGATCAAGAAGGAGATCGAGGCGGATCCGGAACTCGTCGCCCGCATCCGGGCCAAGTACGAGATCAAGAACACCACCGGCTACCGACTCGACGCCTACCTCGACGGCGCCACCCCGGTGGAGATCCTGCGCGGGCTGATGGTCGGCTCCGAGGGCACGCTCGGCTTCATCGCCGAGGTCGTCTTCGACACCCTGCCGCTGGACCGCGAGCTCACCAGCGCCCTGCTCTTCTTCCCCTCGCTGCCCGCCGCGGCCGCCGCCGTACCGCTCTTCAACGACGCGGGGGCGCTGGCCGTCGAGCTGATGGACGGCAACACCCTGCGCGCCTCGGTGAGCGTCGCGGGCGTCCCCGCCGACTGGGCCGAGCTGCCCAAGGACACCACCGCGCTGCTGGTGGAGTTCCGGGCCCCCGACGAGGCCGGCCGCGCGGAGTACGAGCGGCTGGCCGCCGGGGTGCTGGCCGGGCTGGACCTGGTGGCCCCGGTGGCCTCGGTGACCAATGCCTTCACCCGCGACGCCAAGACCATCTCCGGCTACTGGAAGGCCCGCAAGGCCTTCGTCACGGCTGTCGGCGGCGCCCGCGCCTCCGGCACCACCCTGATCACCGAGGACTTCGCCGTCCCCCCGTCCCGGCTGGCCGAGGCCTGCGAGGCCCTCCTCGAACTCCAGGCGGAGCACGGCTTCGACGCCGCCGTCGCGGGCCACGCCTCCCACGGCAACCTGCACTTCCTGCTCGCCTTCGACGCCGCCCGGCCCGCGGACGTGGAACGGTACGCCGCGTTCATGGACGCCTTCTGCCGGCTCACCGTGGAGCGGTTCGACGGCTCGCTGAAGGCCGAGCACTCCACCGGCCGCAACATGGCCCCCTTCCTGGAACTGGAGTGGGGGCCCCGGGCCACCGAGATGATGTGGCGCACCAAGCGGGTCATCGACCCCGACCTGGTCCTCGCCCCGCGGATCCTCCTGGACCGCGACCCGAAGGCACACCTGCGCGGCCTCAAGACGATCCCGCAGGTGGAGGCCGTCGCCGACCCCTGCATCGAGTGCGGGTTCTGCGAACCGACCTGCCCCAGCGAGGACCTGACGACCACCCCGCGCCAGCGGATCGTGCTGCGCCGGGAGATGATGCGCCAGCAGCCCGGCTCCCCGGTGCTCGACGGCCTGCTCGACGCCTACGGGTACGACGCCGTGGACACCTGCGCCGGCGACTCCACCTGCAAGCTCGCGTGTCCCGTCGGCATCGACACCGGCGCCCTGATGAAGGACTTCCGCCACCGCCGGCACAGCCCGCGCGAGGAGCGCGCCGCCGAGCTCGCCGCCCTGCGGTTCGGCGCGGTCGAGGTGGCCGCGCGGCTGGCCGTGGCCGCCGCCGACAAGATCACCGACGCCGTCGGGGACGGGATCCTGCGGGCCGTGACGGGGGCCGCGCGCAAGGCCGTACGGCCCGACCTGGTTCCGGAGTGGCTTGCGCAGATCCCGGGCGCGGCGGCCCGCGAGCTCCCCGACACCCGGCGCGTGGGCGCCGCCGCGGTCTACTACCCGGCCTGCGTCAACCGGATCTTCGGCGGCCCCGACGGTGGGTCCGGGCCCTCCCTGCCCGAGGCGGTGGTGGCGGTGTCGGAGCGGGCCGGCAGGCCGGTGTGGATCCCCGGGGACGTCCGGGGCACCTGCTGCGCGACGATCTGGCACTCCAAGGGGTACGACGCCGGCAACCGCGTGATGGCCAACCGGATCGTGGAGGCGGCCTGGGGCTGGACGGCCGGCGGGCGGCTGCCGCTGGTGGTCGACGCGTCCTCCTGCACCCTGGGCATCGCGCACGAGGTGGTCCCCTACCTGACGGACGACAACCGCTCGCTCCACTCCGAGCTGCGGATCGTCGACTCCATCGTCTGGGCCGCCGAGGAGCTGCTGCCGCACCTGGAGGTACGGCGGACGGTCGGCTCGGCGGTGCTCCACCCCACCTGCTCGATGCGGCACCTGGACGACGAGGCGCAACTGCGGGCGGTGGCCGAGGCCTGCGCCGACGAGGTGGTGGTCCCGTACGACGCGGGGTGCTGCGCCTTCGCCGGCGACCGCGGGATGCTGCACCCGGAGCTGACGGAGTCGGCGACGGCGCGCGAGGCCGCCGAGGTGACGGCGCGGGAGTTCGACGCGCACCTGTCGGCGAACCGGATGTGCGAGGTGGGCATGGACCGGGCCACGGGCCGCAGCTACTACTCGGCGCTGCTGGAACTGGAACGCGCCACCCGCCCGTAGGGGCGGGTGGCGCGGCCCGCTCGGCCGTTCCGGTCAGACCACGGTGACCTGGTGGTGCACCACCGCGTCGAACAGGTAGCCCTGCGTGTTGTGGGGCGTGGTCGCCGGCTGCGTCCGTCCGGTGGTGTCGGTGGCCCGTGCGAGCAGCGCGGTCGGACCGGTGGCCCGCGGGGTCCACGGCAGTGACCAGCGCACCCAGCCGCCCCGGTGCGGGGCATCGTGCAGCCGGGCCCGCTGCCAGCGGACCCCGCCGTCGGTACTGACCTCCACCCGGTGCACGGCCGCCGCGCCCGACCACGAGCGCCCGGTCAGCAGCCGCGTCCGGTGGGCCGGGACGGTCGCACCGTGCTCCAGCTCGAAGGCGCTCTTGAGGGTCTGGCGGGTCAGCGGGGCGCTGCCCTGCGGAGGCTGGTCGGGCCCGAAGAGCCGGTACAGGTCGGTGTTCCACGGTGTGTAGAGGGGCTGCCCGCTCACCTCGATGTCCCCGACCCACTTGATCGAGGAGATCCCGATCCAGCTCGGTACGACCACCCGGACCGGACCGCCGTGGTCGGGCGGCAGCGGCTCGCCGTTCATCTCGTACGCGAGGATCACGTCGTCGAGGGCCTTGGACACGGGCAGCGGGCGCCGCACCCGGCCCAGGTTCACCCCGTTCGTAACAACCTCGTCGTCCAGCCCGCGGGGCAGTACGTCCACGGCCCCGCGGGCCAGGCCCGCGCGCCTGAGGACGTCGGACAGCCGGGCGCCGCGCCAGCGCGCCACGCCGATCGCGCCGAGGGTCCACGCGGTCCCGGTCACCTGCTGCCCCTGCTGGGTGGTGTAGAAGCTCCGGCCGTTGCCCGCGCACTCGATGAACAGGGTCCGCTCGACGGCAGGCAGCGCGCGCAGCTGGTCGTAGGAGAACTCGACCGGCCCGCCGGTCAGGGCGTCGCCCCACACCTTCAGCCGCCAGTCGTGCGCGTCGAGGCGCGGGGTGACGGTGTGGTTGCGTACGAAGAACCGGTCGATGGGGGTCAGGGGGCCCGTGTCGCGCAGGGCGGCGAAGTTCGTCTCCGCGTTGGTGCCCCGGATGGTGAACAGCTCCGGCGGCAGCGGCTTCACGGTCCCGGGCGCGGCGGCGGTCGGCGCGGCGGCGGCTCCGGCGGCTCCGCCCTTTTCGGCCGCGCCCGTTGCGGAGGCTTCGGCGGTTCCGGCGGCGCCCAGGCCCAGGGATCCGGCCGCGGCCCCCGCAGCGAACAGCTTCAGCAGGTCGCGGCGGTCCACCCCGGAGGAGCGGGCGCGGCCACGCGCCCACTGCCGCAGGCGCGCACGGTCGTACTGGCTCTCGTCCGACAGGTCGAGGGGCATGGCGGGACACTCCTTGGTCGTGATTCCCGACGGACCGTAGAAGCCGGGCCCCACCTGCGGGAACCTCCTCGCCCGGATGGCCATGAACCTGCAACACGGCCGCAATGAAGGACGGTTCGCGCTCGCCGGGTGAGCAGAGCCTGCGGCGCAGAGCTCCGGCCGACGGAAAATCGATTGCCCCGTACCGGTCCGGAACGCGAACCTTGCACGGTTTGGAACTCTCGACCAGTCATGGGGCGTCATGCAGATCAGCGATCTTCCGTATCCGGACCCAGGGGTACCCGATGCTCGCTCCGGCCCCCGCTTCCTCTGGTGGCTGGGGCGGGGCCAACTCGGCGGACAGGCCAAAAGCCTGGGCTGGGGGCTGCTCCACTTCGGCGGCATCGCGGGGCTGCCGTACACCGTGGGCCTGGGCATCGACGCCGTCGTGGACGGCGACGGCCGCCGGCTGCTGTGGGTCGGCGGACTGATCGCGCTGCTCGGCGTCGCGATCTCGCTCGGCGACGCGATGCTGCACCGTACGGCCGTCACCAACTGGATCACCGCCGCCGCGCGGGTCCAGCAGCTGCTCGCCCGCAAGACCGCCGAGCTGGGCTCCGCCCTGACCCGGCGGGTAGCGGCGGGCGAGGTGGTGGCGGTGTCCACGGGCGACGTGGAGAAGATCGGCTGGTTCGTCGAGGCGGTCTCCCGCTTCCTGGCCGCCGCGCTGAGCCTGGTCATCGGCTGTGTCGTCCTGCTCTTCTACGCGCCGACGATCGGCGTGGTCGTGGCCGTCGGCATGCCGGTGCTCGCCCTGGCCGTCCTTCCCCTGCTGCCGCGCGCCACCCGGCGCGCGGACGTCCAGCGGGAGAAGGCGGGCAAGGCCACCGAGCTGGCCTCGGACACCGTGGCGGGGCTGCGGGTGCTGCGCGGCATCGGCGGCGAGGAACTGTTCCTCGGCCGCTATCGCGAGGCCTCGCAGCAGGTCCGCGAGGCCGCCGTGCACAGCGCCCGGATGTGGGCGCTGATCTCCGCGATCCAGGTGCTGCTGCCGGGCGGCCTGCTGGTCACGGTGGTCTGGTACGGATCCTCGCTCGTGCTGGACGGCCGGCTGGACGTCGGCGAACTCGTCGCCGCGTTCAGCGCGGTGGCGACCATGCTCTACCCGCTGCGGCACTTCGAGGAGATCGCGATGGCGTACTCCTTCTCCCGCCCCTCCGCCAAGCGGGCGGCGCGGGTGCTGTCGCTGACGCGGACCGGCGCGATGGCGGATGCCGGTGCGGAGGCGGAAGTCGGTGCGGAGGCGGAGGTCGGCGCGCAGTCCGTGGTCGCCGCCGAGCCGGCCGTCGCCACCGAGGTGCCGCGGGCCCCGGCCCCCGGCGCTGACCTGTACGACCCCGAGACCGGGCTGCTGGTCCCGGCGGGCCGGCTCACCGCCGTGGTGTGCGGGGACCCCGACCTGGCGGGCCGGCTCGCCGAGCGCCTGGGCGGGCACCCGATGGACGCCGCGACCGGGCCCTCCGTCCTGCTGGGCGGGGTCGCGCTGGACGAGCTCGCGCTCGCCACCGCGCGCGAGCTGGTCCTCGTACAGGACAAGGATCCGGTCCTGCTGTCCGGGACGCTGCGCGAGCTGTTCGACGTACCGGCGTCCGGTGCGGTCGCACCGCCGGCGGCGCTCGCGGCGGCCCAGTGCGCGGACGTACTGGACGCCCTCCTGCAGTCCGCCCCGGACGGGGTGGACGACCCGATGGACGCCAGGATCACCGAGCGCGGCCGCTCGCTCTCCGGCGGGCAGCGACAGCGGCTGGCGCTGGCGCGGTCCCTGGTGACCGACCCCGAGGTGCTGGTGCTGGACGAGCCGACCTCGGCGGTCGACTCGCACACCGAGGCCCGGATCGCGGACGGGATCTCCGCCCTGCGCTCCGGTCGCACGACGGTGGTGCTGGCGTCCTCGCCGCTGCTGCTGGACCGCGCCGACCTGGTCGTCCTGATCCACGGGGGCAAGGCGGCGGCGAGCGGCACGCACCGCGAGCTGCTGCACGGCGACCCCCGCTACCGGTCGGTCGTCACCCGCCAGACCGAGGAAGAACAGCGCACCGAGGAAGAACAGCGGCTCCCGCGGCTGGAATCCGTACTGACAGAGATCGAGGAATCCGCATGATCGGCGTGGCGCCGCCGGACTACGATCCGGCCGCCCCGGAAACGGCCGCGACCCTGCCCGTGGGCAGCTCCGCGACGGTACGGGACTACGTGCGCGGCCTGTTCCGCCGCCACCGGCGGGCCTTCCTGGTCCTGGTGGGGGTCAACACGGTCGCGGTGATCGCTTCCATGGTCGGCCCGTACCTGCTGGGCCAGGTCGTGGACCGGCTCTCGGAAGGGGCGCGCGACCTCCATCTGGGCCGGGTGGGGCTGCTGTTCGCCCTGGCGCTCGGGATCCAGACCGTGTTCGTGCGGCTGGTCCGGCTGCGCGGGGCGATGCTAGGCGAGGAGATGCTGGCCGACCTGCGCGAGGACTTCCTCGTGCGGTCGGTGGGCCTGCCGCCGGGCGTGCTGGAGCGCGCGGGAACCGGTGACCTGCTGTCGCGGATCACCACGGACATCGACCGGCTGGCCAACGCCATGCGCGAGGCCGTACCGCAGCTGGCCATCGGTGTGGTGTGGGCGAGCCTGCTCTACGGGGCGCTCGCCCTGACCGCGCCGCCGCTGGCGCTCGCCGCGCTGGTGGCGCTGCCGGTGCTGGTGATCGGCTGCCGCTGGTACTTCAAGCGGGCGCCCCGGGCCTACCGGTCCGAGGCGGCGGGGTACGCGGCGGTCGCGGCCGTGCTCACCGAGACGGTGGACGCGGGCCGCACCATCGAGGCGCACCGCCTGGGCGGGCGCCGGATCGAGCTGTCGGAGCGGCGGATCAAGGAGTGGACGGCGTGGGAGCGGTACACGCTGTTCCTGCGCACGGTCCTCTTCCCCGTCGTCAACGTCACCTACGTGACGATCCTCGGCTCCGTCCTGATGATCGGCGGGTACTGCGTGATCCAGGGCTGGATGTCGGTGGGGCAGCTGACCACGGGCGCCCTGCTCGCGCAGATGATGGTCGACCCGATCGGTCTGATCCTGCGCTGGTACGACGAGCTCCAGATCGCGCAGGTCTCGCTGGCCCGGCTGGTGGGCGTGCGGGAGATCGAGCCCGACGCGGGCGACGCCGGCGTCTCCCCCGACGGCCGGGACGTCCGGGCCGACCGGGTGCACTTCGGATACCGGGAGGGCGTCGACGTACTGCACCAGGTGTCGATGTCGGTGCCGCCGGGCACCCGGATGGCGCTGGTGGGGCCCTCGGGCGCGGGCAAGTCCACGCTGGGGCGGCTCCTGGCGGGCATCTACGCGCCGCGGACCGGTGAGATCACCCTCGGCGGGGCGCGACTGTCGCAGATGCCCGCGGAGCGGGTGCGCGAGCACGTGGCCCTGGTCAACCAGGAGCACCACGTGTTCGTGGGCTCCCTGCGGGACAACCTGCGGCTGGCTCGTACGGAGGCGGGTGACGCCGAGCTGTGGGCGGCGCTCGGCGCGGTCGACGCGGAGGGCTGGGCGCGGGCGCTGGACGCCGGTCTGGACACCGAGGTCGGCTCGGGCGCCTCGGCGCTGACCCCGGCGCAGGCGCAGCAGATCGCGCTGGCCCGGCTGGTGCTGGCCGATCCGCACACGCTGGTGCTGGACGAGGCCACCTCGCTGCTGGACCCGCGTGCGGCACGGCATTTGGAGCGCTCGCTGGCCCGGGTGCTGGACGGCCGGACGGTGATCGCGATCGCGCACCGGCTGCACACCGCGCACGACGCGGACGTGATCGCGGTGGTCGAGGGCGGCCGCATCACCGAGCTCGGCTCGCACGACGCCCTGGTCGAGGCCGACGGCGCGTACGCCGCTCTGTGGCGCTCCTGGCACGGCTGACCGGCGCCGGGCCGCCTGGCCCTGGACCCGCCTACGTGGTCCAGGGCCGGCGGACGGCCCCGCTGCGCGTGGTGAGGAACCGGACCTACTGGCCCCACGTGGGGCCTGCCGGGGGCTCCTGGCCGGGTCTATCCGACGCGGGACCCATCTGGGATATTGAAGGCCGGGTCGGACGGGGGGCGGACGGTGTTCACGGAACCCATGGCGCGAGCCGTTGTGGAACCAGCGGTACTCGAGCTGGTGCGGCGATACCCCCGGGGCAGGTCGTTCTCCACCACGGTCTCACTCGGCGGGGACGACTTCAGCATGTGCGCCCACGTGCGGGCGCAGTGGGCGGCACCCGGGCAGGTCAAGATCGCACTGTCCTGCTGGGTCGTCAACAAGGACACCGCGCGCTATCTGGGTGGCAGCCCGCCGGCCGTGGAGGAGATGCGCCTGCCGCCGGAAGGCACGGCGCATTGGGACGAGGAGCTGACCAGCCGGGTGATCGGCCACCTCGCGGCACGTATGAACGCTCTTTCCGCCACTGCGGCGACCAGCGACGGCCATCTCACCATCACCGTGCCTCTCGTCCTGACGTAGTCCGGTGACCGGAACGGGATCGGCCGGCGGCCCGGCGAGCGGGCCCGCCTGTCAGAAGAAGCCGAGGGCCGAGGCTCCGCCCACTCCGCCGAGGAGCATGAAGACGGGCATGAGGACCTTCAGCTCCACCCAGCTGCCGGCACGGAAGCGCATCATCTTCGGCGGGCCGATCGGGTACCAGCGCTTGCCCCCGATGGGCAGGGGCCACAGGATCGGGCAGCCGGAGACGGTCAGGGCGTCGCCGATGTCGTGGACCAGTGCGCCGAGCACGATCGGGATGCCGAGCCACAGGTATTCCTGGCCGGGGGCGGTGAAGAGCCAGTCGGAGCCGTTGCCGGGCTGGTCGAGCACGCCGGCCAGTATCCAGGCGCTGGTCGCGCCGAGCAGCCAGACCAGGATGTCGCTGGACATGCGGGCGGCCCGCCACAGCAGGCCTTCGACGGCGAGGACCAGGTGGACGAAGAGGAGGGCGAGGACGCCCCACCGGTCCGCGGTGACGGCGATCGCGGAGGAACCGGCGCCGATCAGGACGGCCCAGACCCAGGTGTGGGTCAGGGTGCGGTGACCTCCGGTGCGGCGGGCGTCGCGCGGCGAGCGGGTCGCCTTGTAGACCCCGTAGGAGATCTTGTCGACCACCTCGCACAGGACCCGGGAGAGCGGGCCGAAGGCGCGGGAGATCGTCGCCGACTTGTGGTCCAGGTCGGGGGCGAGGGCCGCTCCGGCGCAGATGAGCGCGCCGACGACGAGGACGGGCCAGGGCATCGGGTGCCCGGCGGCCGCAGCCGCGGCGCCCACCCCCAGCCAGGCCGCCGCCCCGGACAGTGAGTGCGCCGGACCCATCATGGTCGTTCCCCGCCCCGGTGGTGTGCTGGTCGGACCCTGTTGACGGTGTCGTTCGGGCCGCATCGACGGCACAGCGTACCGCCGATGATCTTCCTTCTGTCCTCCGGTTCCCTGATCCGGGGCGAAGCCAGGCAAGATGGGGGGTGTGACCCTCATTGATCAGCTCCCGCCGAACGCCGACCCCGACGCCCTCTTCGAGGCTTTCTCCTCGTGGGCGGAGAACCAGGGCATCACCCTGTACCCGGCTCAGGAGGAAGCGCTGATGGAGGTGGTCACCGGCGCGAACGTGATCCTTTCCACCCCGACCGGCTCCGGCAAGAGCCTGGTGGCGGCCGGCGCGCACTTCACGGCCCTGGCGCAGGACAAGGTCACCTTCTACACCGCGCCGATCAAGGCGCTGGTCTCGGAGAAGTTCTTCGACCTGTGCAAGCTCTTCGGCACCGAGAACGTCGGCATGCTGACCGGCGACGCATCGGTGAACTCGGACGCCCCGGTGATCTGCTGCACCGCAGAGGTGCTGGCCTCGATCGCGCTGCGCGACGGCAAGTACGCCGACATCGGCCAGGTCGTGATGGACGAGTTCCACTTCTACGCTGAGCCGGACCGCGGCTGGGCCTGGCAGATCCCGATCCTGGAGCTGCCGCAGGCGCAGTTCATCCTGATGTCGGCGACGCTCGGCGACATGAAGCGGTTCGAGGAGGACCTGACCCGGCGCACCGGCCGGCCCACCTCGATGGTGCGCTCCGCGACCCGGCCCGTTCCGCTGTCGTACGAGTACGTCACCACGCCGATCACCGACACCATCACCGAGCTGCTGGAGACCCGGCAGGCGCCGGTCTACATCGTGCACTTCACCCAGGCCCAGGCGGTCGAGCGGGCGCAGTCGCTGATGAGCATCAACATGTGCACCCGCGAGGAGAAGGACAAGATCGCCGAGCTGATCGGCAACTTCCGCTTCACCACCAAGTTCGGCCAGAACCTCTCCCGTTACGTCCGCCACGGCATCGGCGTGCACCACGCGGGCATGCTGCCCAAGTACCGCCGCCTGGTGGAGAAGCTGGCCCAGGCCGGTCTGCTGAAGGTCATCTGCGGCACCGACACCCTCGGCGTCGGCGTCAACGTCCCGATCCGCACCGTGCTGTTCACGGCGCTGACCAAGTACGACGGCACCCGGGTCCGCACGCTGCGCGCCCGCGAGTTCCACCAGATCGCCGGCCGCGCCGGCCGGGCCGGCTTCGACACCGCCGGCTACGTGGTCGCCCAGGCGCCCGAGCACGTCATCGAGAACGAGAAGGCCCTCGCCAAGGCCGGCGACGACCCGAAGAAGCGCCGCAAGGTGGTCCGCAAGAAGGCCCCCGAGGGCTTCGTGGCCTGGTCGGACATCACCTTCGAGAAGCTCATCGGCGCCGACCCGGAGGCGCTGACCTCGCGCTTCAAGGTCACCAACATCATGCTCCTGTCGGTCATCGCCCGGCCCGGCGACGCCTTCAAGGCGATGCGCCACCTGCTGGAGGACAACCACGAGCCGCGCAAGGCCCAGCTGCGCCACATCCGCCGGGCCATCGCCATCTACCGCTCGCTGCTGGACGGCGGTGTCGTCGAGAAGCTCGACACCCCGGACGCCGAGGGCCGCACGATCCGGCTGACCGTCGACCTCCAGCAGGACTTCGCGCTGAACCAGCCGCTGTCCACCTTCGCGCTGGCCTCCTTCGACCTGCTGGACCCGGAGTCCCCTTCCTACGCGCTGGACATGGTCTCGGTGGTGGAGTCCACGCTGGACGACCCGCGCCAGATCCTCGCGGCCCAGCAGAACAAGGAACGCGGCATGGCCGTGGGCGCGATGAAGGCCGACGGGGTCGAGTACGAGGAGCGGATGGAGCGGCTCCAGGAGATCACCTATCCCAAGCCCCTCGAAGAGCTCCTCCTGCACGCGTACGACGTGTACAGCAAGAGCCACCCGTGGGTCCGTGACCACCCGGTCTCGCCGAAGTCGATCATCCGCGACATGTACGAGCGCGCGATGACCTTCACCGAGTTCACCTCGTACTACGAGCTGGCGCGCACCGAGGGCATCGTGCTGCGCTACCTGGCCGGCGCCTTCAAGGCGCTGGACCACACCATCCCCGACGACCTCAAGTCCGAGGACCTCCAGGACCTGATCGAGTGGCTCGGCGAGCTGGTCCGCCAGGTCGACTCCAGCCTGCTCGACGAGTGGGAGCAACTGGCGAACCCGGAGGTGGAGACGGCGGAGCAGGCCCAGGAGAAGGCCGACCAGGTCAAGCCGGTCACCGCGAACGCCCGCGCCTTCCGCGTCCTGGTCCGCAACGCCATGTTCCGCCGGGTGGAGCTGGCGGCCCTGGACCACGTCAACGTCCTGGGCGAGCTGGACGGCGACTCCGGCTGGGACGCCGACGCCTGGGGCGAGGCCATGGACGGCTACTGGGACGAGTACGACGACCTGGGCACGGGTCCCGACGCGCGCGGCCCCAAGCTGCTCCAGATCGAGGAGGACGCGGCGCACGGCCTGTGGCGCGTCCGCCAGACCTTCGCCGACCCGAACGGGGACCATGGCTGGGGCATCAGCGCCGAGGTGGACCTCGCCGCCTCCGACGAGGAGGGCCGCGCGGTCCTGCGCGTCACCTCGGTCGGCGAACTCGGACAGCTCTGACCCCCCTCCGGTTCCGCCCGGGCGGGCACCCCACCCGCCACCGAACCCCGACCCGCAACCGACCGGCGCCGCCGCGGCGGCCGGGCCCGACAGTGGAGATCCTCTGATGACGAACCCCGCCGAGAGGCTGGTCGATCTGCTCGACCTGGAGCAGATCGAGGTCAACATCTTCCGGGGCGCCAGCCCCCAGGAGTCCCTCCAGCGCGTCTTCGGCGGCCAGGTCGCCGGCCAGGCGCTGGTGGCGGCGGGCCGCACCACGGAGGGCGACCGGCCCGTCCACTCCCTCCACTCGTACTTCCTGCGCCCCGGCATCCCCGGAGTGCCGATCGTGTACCAGGTGGAGCGGGTGCGCGACGGGCGCTCCTTCACCACCCGCCGGGTCACCGCGGTCCAGCAGGGCAAGACCATCTTCAATCTGACCGCCTCCTTCCATCAGCCGGAGGAGGGCAGCATCGAGCACCAGCTGCCTCCCCGCCTCGACTTCCCGCACCCGGACACGCTCCCGAAGGTCGTGGACGAGATCCGCGAGCACTTGGGCACGCTGCCGGAGGCGCTGGAACGGATGGCCCGCCGCCAGCCCTTCGACATCCGCTACGTGGACCGGCTCCGCTGGACCCCCGAGGAGCTCAAGGACGCCGATCCGCGCAGCGCGGTGTGGATGCGCGCCGTCGGCCCGCTGGGCGACGACCCGCTCGTGCACACCTGCGCCCTCACCTACGCCAGTGACATGACCCTCCTCGACGCCGTGCGCATCCCCGTGGAGCCCCTGTGGGGCATGCGCGGTTTCGACATGGCCTCCCTGGACCACGCCATGTGGTTCCACCGGCCGTTCCGGGCGGACGAGTGGTTCCTGTACGACCAGGAGTCGCCCATCGCGCACGGCGGCCGGGGCCTGGCACGCGGCCGCATCTACGACCTCGAAGGCAAGCTGCTGGTGTCGGTGGTCCAGGAAGGTCTCTTCCGCCCGTACGGCGCCAAGGCCTCCAAGCCGGCCGTTTCCCCGCAGTAGTCCCTCACCTCCCCGAAGAACTGAGTGCTTCCATGCCCAGCCCGGCTCCCGCTCCAGCCGTTCCCTGCCCCTGCGGGCTGCCCGCCGCCTACCCGGAGTGCTGCGGCCGCTTCCACTCCGGCGAGCGGCAGGCGCCCACCGCCGAGCTGCTGATGCGCTCCCGGTTCAGCGCCTTCGCCGTCGGCGACACCGCCTATCTCCTGCGCTCCTGGCACCCGTCCACCCGGCCGGGCGTGCTCGACCTGGATCCCGGGCAGCGCTGGGAACGGCTGGAGATCCTGGCCACCGAGCGCGGCGGGATGTTCGAGACGGAGGGCTCGGTGGAGTTCCGGGCCCACTACCGCGAGGGCCGGCACACCGGCTCGCTGCACGAACACAGTTCCTTCGCCCGGGAGAACGGGGCCTGGGTCTACGTCGGCCCCCTCTCCCCCGTCGACTTCGACTGACCCCTCGCTCCGGTCAGGGCGAAGTCGAGGCTGGTGCGGTACCACCCGATCTCGTCCGGTGGCCCGGCCCTCAGCAGCCGGGCCGCCACCTCGGCGGCCGCCGGGACCTGCGGGTGCCCGTAGGGCGGGGGCGGGGCCAGCGCGCAGAGCAGGATCCGCTCCGCGGGGTCGGGCACGGTCGCGCGCACGTCGTCCCCGGGCAGCACGGAGGCCAGTACGGCGGCCCGCTCCCAGGGGTCGGCGGTCCGTCTCAGCAACAGCCCGACGTGCCGCTCGCGCCACTTCCGGGGGCGCAGGTCGGCCCTGGCCGCCATCAGCTCCCGGTCCGCCGGGGGCGCGCTCCCCGTCAGCATCGCGGGCTCGCGGGCCGCGAAGTCCCGTAGCTCCGCGGTCAGATAGAGCCACACCACCGCCCGGTAGCGGTTGATCCGATATCCCACCGGGGTGAGGTGTCCGCAGCGGGCGAGCCGGGTGAACCGGCTCGGGCCGACCCCCAGGACGGCCGCCGCGGCCTCCGCTCCCGCGACCGTCTCCACGCGCTCGATCAGCGTCTGCGGGAACCCCTCGGCCGACCGGACCCGGTCGAGCTCGGTCCGGGTGTACCGAGCCGCTCCGGCGACCCCTGGGGGGCCGGCCCGTACGAGGCCCAGCTGCACGGCGCGGGCGAACTCGACTCGGGTCAGACCCAGTTCCCCCGCGGCGCGCCCGCCGCCCAGCAGTCCGGCGACCTCGCCGCACTCCGCCACCACGGACTCCGCCGTCGCCGTCGCCTCCGTCGCCTCCGTCGCCGCCGTCGTAGCCGTCGTAGCCGTCGTCCACGGCGCCTGAACCGTCTGTGTCATCGCGCTCTCCCCACCAGAGTGATTACTGTGTGTGAAGAACGTAACTCAGAGCTACGACACCCCGCAGGGGCTGTGGACAACCCGGAAAGGCCGAACCCGCCGCCCGCCTTGGCCGTCCACCTCAGCCGCCGGTGATCCGCCGCTCCGCGACCCCGAGGTGCTCCCCCACCCGGTTCACCAGCAGCGTCATCTCGTACGCCACGTGCCCGATATCGGCCTCGGAGGCGCTCAGCACGCACAGGCAACTGCCCGCGCCCGCCGCCATGACGAAGAGGACCCCGTCGTCGTACTCGACCATCGTCTGGCGGACCTCACCCGCCCGGAAGTGCCGCCCCGAGCCCTTCGCCAGGCTCTGCAGCCCCGCCGCGACGGCCGCCAGGTGCTCCGCGTCCTCCCGTGCCAGCCCCGCGCTCGCGCCCGTCACCAGGCCGTCGTTGGAGAGCACCACGGCGTGCCGCACCTGCTGCACCCGCCGCGTCAAGTCGTCCAGCAGCCAGTCCAGCTGCTTGTCCAGCGCCATATACAGTCCCTCCCCGTCGACGCGGCCGGTCCGGCCGCGCCCCACCCCGCATGGTCGTGCCGCCAGCCTTCCCCACCAGGGGCTTTCCGGCAAGGAGGATGGGCCCATGGTGAAGAAGATGACTCAAGAGGAATGGCGGGAGTTCGTCTCCCACTCCACCCGCACCGGAAAGCTGTCCACCGTCCGCGAGGACGGAAGCCCGCACATCGCTCCCATCTGGTTCGTTCTCGACGGCGACTCCTTCGTGTTCAACACCGGGAAGGACACCGTCAAGGGGCGCAATCTGGCCCGCGACGGCCGCGTCGCCCTCTGCGTGGACGACGACCGGCCGCCCTTCTCCTACGTCGTCCTCCAGGGCCGGGCGGAGATCAGCGAGGACCTGGACGCGATGCTCCCCTGGTCGACCCGGATCGGCGCCCGCTACATGGGAGCGGAGCACGGCGAGGCCTTCGGCCGCCGCAACGCGGTCCCCGGCGAGCTCCTCGTGCGCGTCCGCATCGACAAGGTGATCTCGGCCGCCGGCGTGGCCGACTGACGTTCCGCCGTCTGCACACAGACCCATAGCCGCAACACCCCTTCACCGCGGGCCGGTTCACACCGAGTCGGCCCGCGGCTCCACCGACTCCAGCAGCCGCGCCGTGTGCACCCGCCCCGCGTACTCCACGAGCCGGATCAGCACTTCCTTCCCCGAGTCCTTGTCCCGCGCGTCGCACAGCACCACCGGCGTCCCCTGATCCAGGTCCAGCGCCCGCGCGACCTCGTTCGAGGCGTACCGCCGCGCGTTGGCCCAGCAATTGACGGCCACGACGAACGGGATCTTGCGGTGCTCGAAGTAGTCCACCGCGGGGAAGCAGTCCTCCAGCCGTCGCGTGTCGGCGAGGACCACCGCGCCCAGCGCGCCCTGTGACAGCTCGTCCCACAGGAACCAGAACCGGTCCTGCCCCGGGGTCCCGAACAGGTAGAGCGACAGCCCCGACCTGATCGTGATCCGCCCGAAGTCCATGGCCACGGTGGTCGTCGTCTTCTGGTCGACCCCTCCCGTGTCGTCGACCAGCTCCCCGGCCTCGCTGAGCAGTTCCTCGGTCCGCAGCGGCCGGATCTCGCTGACGGCGCCGACGAGGGTCGTCTTCCCGACTCCGAAGCCGCCCGCCACGAGTATCTTCAGGGCGAGCGCGGCCAGTTCCTCGCCGCCTTCGGCGGCCGGCGCCGGCCCGTTGTCGTGCAGTCCCATCACAGCGCTCGCAATCCCTCGATGACTTCACGCAGAATCCGCTCGTCCGGCAGCTGTGCGGGCGGCACCGGCCGGCTGACCTTGACGTGCCCGGCCTCCAGCAGGTCCCCGAGCAGCACGCGCACCACGCCCACGGGCAGGTCCGCGTCCGCCGCGAGTTCGGCCACCGACTGGGTCTCGTCCCGGCACAGGCCGAGGAGCGCCCGGTGCTCCGGGCCCAGCAGCGACTCGGCAGCCTCGTCCGTTCCCGCCGGGTCCACGGCGACCAGCGCGATCAGGTCGAACCGGACCCCGTGGGGTCCCGGCTTCGTGCGCCCGCCCGTCATGGCGTACGGACGGACGAGCGGGCCCGCGTCGGCGTCGTACCACCGGCCGTTCGTGCTCAAGGCCGCCGCCCTCAACCGGCGGCCGGCGGCCGCGCCGCGAACCGGGCCGGGGTGTACAGGTGCTCGCCGACCCGCTTGACCAGCCTGGCCATCTCGTAGGCGATCAGCCCCATGTCGGCGCCGGCCCCGCTGAGCACGGCCAGGCAGGAGCCGTCTCCGGCGGCCGCCACGAAGAGGTAGCCCTCGTCCATCTCCACCATCGTCTGGCGCACGCCTCCGGCGTGGAAGTGCCGGCCCGCGCCCTTGGCCAGGCTGTGGAAGCCGGAGGCCACTGCCGCCAGGTGCTCGGCGTCCTCCCGGCTGAGCGCGCTGGAGGCACCCACCGCCAGGCCGTCGTTGGACAGGACCACGGCGTGCCGGACCTCGCGCACCCGGACCACGAGGTCGTCCAGGAGCCAGTCGAGTTCGCCCGACCTGCGGACGCCGTCGAGGTCGATCCTCTGATGTTCGATCATCATCGTGCTCCTTCACCTTCGCCAGTACTGCCTGTGCCGCCCGTACCGCCCGCGGACCCCGCGGCGCCTTCGCCGCCCGGACCGTCCGCGCGGGACTCGCCGCTCGCCTGCGTGCCCCGCACCCAGCCGGCCCGGTACGCCGCCATCCGCTCGCGCGCCTGCTCGGGGCTCCGGCCGGGCGGCCCCTCCGCCCCCCGGACACCGGCCGGGGCCTTGGGAGCGGGAGCCTCGCGCAGCTGTGGGACGAGGCTTGCCTGCCGGACCCGGCGCGGCAGTTCGGTGACCGAGGCGGCCGGGCCCGGGGATGCCGACGGGCCCGAGGGCGCCGCCGTGACCGCCGGGGCGGGCGCGACCGCCGTGGCGGGCGTACGGGGGGCCGCCCCCGCGGAGCCGCGCGGCCGCAGCGGGGCCACCGGGGAAGGCCGCGGTTCCTCCCGTACGGGGCTCCGGTCCGGGACCGGCACCCCGCGCGCGTCGTCCCGTACGACGCTGATGACCTGGGACGTCTCCCGGAACCGCTCCCGTACCGGCTCGGTGACCGGCTCCGGAGCCGGGGTCGGGGCCGGAGCGGCGGTGCGCTCCTCCTCGGGCTGTGGGGAGGCGGCCGTCAGGGCGCCCTGGAGCAGGGAGTTGGGGAGGAGTACCACGGCGGTGGTGCCGCCGTACGGTGACATGCGCAGGTGCACCTTCACACCGTGGCGGGCCGAGAGGCGGCTGACCACGAAGAGCCCGAGCCGGTCGCTGTCGAAGAGGTCCAGGGCCTCGGACTGCTCGATGCGCCGGTTGGCCTCCTGGAGGGATTCGCGGCCCATGCCGAGCCCCCGGTCCTCGACCTCCAGGACGTAGCCGGCGCCGACGGGTTCTCCGCTGACCCGGACCTTGGTGTGGGGCGGGGAGAACTGGGTGGCGTTCTCGATGAGTTCGGCCAGCAGGTGGGTGAGGTCGGCGACCGCTCCGCCGACGACGGCCGCCTCGGCGAGCTGGCGGACCTCGACGCGCGGGTAGTCCTCGATCTCGGAGACGGCGGCCCGTACGACGTTCGTCAGCGGGATCGGCATCCGCCAGGCGCGCCCGGGAGCGGCTCCCGACAGGATGATCAGGCTTTCCGCGTGCCGCCGCATCCGGGTGGTGAGGTGGTCCAGCCGGAAGAGGTCGCCGAGCTCGTTCGGGTCGTCGGCGCGCCGCTCCATCGAGTCGAGCAGGGTGAGCTGCTTGTGCACCAGGACCTGGCTGCGCCGGGCGAGGTTGACGAAGACCCCGCTCACGCCGCTGGCCAGTTCGGCGCGTTCGACGGCGGCGCTGAGGGCGGCCCGGTGGACCGTGTCCAGGGCCTCGCCGACCTGGGCGATCTCGTCGTCGGCGGCCGGTCCCCGCGGGGTTTCGGCAGCCACGTCGATGTCCTGTCCGGCCCGCAACCGGTCCATGGCCTGCGGGAGTTTGCGGTGCGCGATCTCCAGCGCGGTGTTGCGCAGCGAGACCAGTTCGACGACGAGGGCCCGGCCGATGCGGACCGAGATGACGAGCGAGGCGGCCACGGCGGCCAGGCCCAGGAGGACGGCCGCTCCGGCGGGACTCAGCGCGCCCGCGCCGAACGGGTCGCCGCGGTCCGCGGAGGCGGCGTGGGCGGCGTCCCCGATCTCCCGCATCGAACCGGCGACCGAGGTGTACGCGGCCTCCCAGCCGGCGGGCGGGCCGGCGGTCCCGGCACCGGCCGCGGCGGCCAGCGCCCGGTCCTCGGCACCGGTGAGGTCGGCGTAGGCGGCGCTCTTGGCCACGGACTGCCAGGCGTCCTGCTGTGCGGCGGGCAGGTCCCGGGCGGCGGAGGCGGTCAGGGCCCGCCGGGTCTCGACCGCGCCGGTCAGGCGGCGAAGCGTTTCGGCGGTGCGCGGCCCCGGCGCCGTCAGCAGGGCGTCCTCCCGCGACAGTTGCTCCGCGGCCCGCGCGAATTCCAGCAGGATCCTGGCGTCGACGCCCAGTTCGGCGTCCTGGCCTCCTCCGGAGAGGGCTCCGCCGACCTCCAGCGCCGCGTCGATCACCCGGCTGTACGTCTCGTACGCCGCTTCCGGGGTCGCCCGGTGGTCGGCGACGTCCTTGCGGACCGGGCCCAGTCCCTCGGCGCCGGCGACGAAGGCGCGCATCCGGATCACGATGTCGGTGCGGTAGTCGCCGGAGTCGGCCACGGTGTTGCGGTCGCCGAGCCGCAGGGCCCGTAGCGAGCCGTCGGTCCGGCGCGCCTGTTCCTCCAGGGCGGCGGCCTGACCGGGGGCCTGTGCGGCGGCCGCCTGACCGCCGGTGGGATCGGCCAGCAACCGTACGGCCGTGCGCCGTTCGGCCTGCAACGCGGTGATGGCGGCCTCGACCGGTGCCCGTAGCTCCCGGTCGACGCGCTGGACCCGGCCGAGGCGGGCGACGTCCTGGGCCGCGTCGACGGTGGCGAAGGCCCAGAGGGCGAGGAGCGAAACCACCGGCACCATCAGCAGCGAGACGATCTTCGCCCGGACGGTGGCGGGACGCAGGCGGAGCCGCGGACCGCCGCCACCGCCCCCGGCGGCGCCGGATATCGCCGCGAGCGCGTCGGACGCCGCGCGCTCCGCCGGCTCCTCGGCGGGCGGTCCGGCGTGCGCCCGGCGGCCCGGACCCTTGCCGCGGCCACCCGCCGGCGCGGGCGCGGGCGGCCGCGACGCCGCTGCTTCCGGTGTTCTGCGGGGTCTGCGCATGGGCTCCTCGTTCCGGGCGGTGCGTACGTACGTGACGGTCGCGGGGGCGGTGGTGCGGCGCGGCGGCGCCTGGGGTGGCCGCGCCTCAGCCGGTGGGCGCGGGGGCGGCGGCAGCGGCGGCCCGCTCTTTCAGGCGCAGGTCGGCGGAGGCCGCCGCCGAGGCCTCCCGCTCGTCGGCGGTCGGTGAGAGAGCGACGAACGCGGAGGTGATGAAGAGGTAGGAGCCGAGGCCGACGGCGAGCGGGAAGATGAACTGCATGGCGGTGGCGCCCGGCAGGGCCGCGT
This sequence comes from Streptomyces sp. NBC_01298, assembly GCF_035978755.1. Lineage (NCBI taxonomy): Bacteria > Bacillati > Actinomycetota > Actinomycetes > Kitasatosporales > Streptomycetaceae > Streptomyces > Streptomyces sp. NBC_01298. Next base: position 7,822,154 of record NZ_CP108414.1, on the reverse strand, counting down.
CCGAGGGGGTGACCTCGACGGCGACGGCGAGCATGCCGGTGTAGTGCATGCTGCTGACGGCGGCGCCCATGACGAGCGAGGCGACGGCCACGGCCACCGGGGACTTGATGTTGAGGGCCGCCCAGAGGGCTGCCGTGGCCGCGACGACGGCGATGGCCACGGAGAGCCCGACGGTGAGCGGCGCGTAGGAGACCGAGCCGTGCAGGCGCAGGGCCGCCATGCCGAGGTAGTGCATGCTGGCGACGCCGAGGCCGGTGGTGAGGCCGCCGACGACGAGGGACCGGCCGCGGTCCTTCCCGTAGCCGACGGCGAAGACCCCGGCGCCGACGACGATCATCGCGACGAGGAGGCTGAGGATGGTCAGCGGCACGTTGTAGCGGATCTCGGTCCCGGTGACGTGGAAGCCGAGCATGGCGACGAAGTGCATCGTCCAGATCCCCGTGCCGATGGCCGAGGCCGCCGTGAGGAGCCAGTTGCGGCGGGAGGCTCCGGTCGTCGCGGCGAGCGCGCGAACGGTGCAGCGCAGGCCGAGGGCGGCGCCGATCGAAGCCATCACGTATGACAGCGCGGGGGTAAGCCAGCCGTAGGCGGCGTGGTCCAGGTGTCCCATGGCCACGGAAGCTAGTCCGGGTGAGGGAGCGAACACGGGCCGCATTTCGAAAGCCACTGGAACTGCTGGAATATGACAGAGATACGTTCATCTTCGATCACGCCACGTACCACCTTGCACACGTTCCGCAGGCAAGTGCCGGAGCGTCGGTGAGGGATCATGGGCACATGAGCGAAGACCGCACACAGGACCACACCCGGAACGGGTCGCAGGACCGGGCTCAGGGCCCCGCTCCGGACCCGGCTCAGGATCGGACTCAGGACCCTGCTCGGGACCGGCCCCGGGATCAGACGCGGGACCGCGGCCACGTCCAGGAGTTCTTCGGGGCGCGCGCCGCCGCCTGGGACCGCAAGTTCCCCGGGGACGGGCCCGCCTTCGCGACCGCCGTGGGTGAGTTCGGACTGCGTCCCGGGGACCGTGTGCTCGACGCGGGCTGCGGCACCGGGCGGGCACTGACCGCGCTCCGCGCGGCCGTCGGTCCGTCGGGAACGGTGCTCGGCGCCGATGTCACCCCGCAGATGCTCGCCGCCGCGCGCGAGGCCGGCCGGGACGCGGAGGGCTCCCTGCTGCTGGCGGACGTGGCCCTGCTGCCGTTGCGCGACGGGGTGCTGGACGCCGTGTTCGCCGCCGGCCTCGTCGCCCATCTTCCCGACCCCGGGGCCAACTTGCGCGAGCTCGCCCGGGTCGTCCGCCCGGGCGGCCGGCTCGCACTATTCCACCCGATCGGCCGGGCCGCCCTCGCGGCGCGCCACGGCCGCGAGCTGACCCCGGACGACATGCGTGCCGAGCACAACCTGGGCCCGCTGCTCGCCGGTTCGGGCTGGCAGCTGACCTCGTACGCCGACGAGGACACCCGCTTCCTCGCGCTGGCGGTCCGTACGCCCTGAGCGGCGCGGCACGACTCCCGAGCACCGGGGCACGCCGCCGCCGGTGCGCCGAACCGTGTCCGTGCCGGGGCGGCCGGCCCTCCGTGCAGGTGGCGGGCTCGGAAATCGGCTCCCGTCAGCTCTCGACGCGGTGGTTACTCGCTGGTTAGGGTGCGCCGACGAGAGAACGACCGGGAGGCCACGTGTCCGAAGAGGAGGACGGCGGTTCGCTGTACGTGCTGACCGCCGTGCTGCTGACCGCCGCGCAGTTCCCGAGCATCCTGGGTGACGACTACCCCGAGGCCTGCTCGCTGCTGGGCGTGTCGCCGACGGCCGCCGGGTACGGCCTGGTGCTGGGACAGGACGAGGAGGGCGCGCGCTGGACGGTCGTGGTCGACGACGTCTCGCTCGTGGCCGTGGCCATCGCCTCGTGGGACTGCGGGATGGAATACGACCTGTCCCCCGACGAACGGTCCATCGTGGTCTCGCTGGCGGGCTGGCCGCTGGACCTCTCGGTGGCCACGGCCGGGATACCCGATCCACACGACCCCGAGCAGGGCGCGGACGGCACGGGGCGGGTGCCGCTGGCCCCGCCGTCGGCCGAGGCCTGGGGTCCGGTGCAGCGGCGCATGGGAGCCGACCAGATCGCCCGGGAGTGGACCGACTGGAGCGAGCGCGTGGCGACGGACGGCGGGGCCGCGGCGGCCGCGCACCCGGGGCTGGCGCGGGCCCTGGAGGAGGCCCTGGGGTACACGCAGAGCCCGCCGCCACCCGGCAGGGTGCGGTCGGCCTTCGCGGGCGACGAGGCGCGGACGCTGCGCGTCGACGGGCCGGGGTGGTCGCTGGTGGCCCGTACGGACGGGGCCGCCTTCGTCCTGCTCGACGAAGAGCCGAGCGAGGTGCTGGCCGTACCGCACGAGGCCCACGGAGAGCTTCCGGAGCTGTCGGAGCTGCTGGCGGCGCTGGACCGGGTCGCCGTGCGGCCTGCTTGAGCGGGGTCTGCTCGCGCGGGTGAGCGCTTGCGGTGCTGGGCTGGGCTGGAGGGGGAGGAAACGCTGATGGATCCCGTGGAAGTGGTCCCGTTGGAACTGGTCCCGGTGGGCACGGTGGTGGGTGGTCGTGTAGAGGTCGTCGACGACGACTGGGGGCGGGAGGTCGCGGTGATCCGCCTGGACCGGGAGCGGTTCGGTCCGGAAGCCCTCTACGGACTGGAGGACTTCTCGCACGTCGAGGTGGTCTTCCACTTCGACCGGGTGCCCGAGGACAGGATCGAGACGGGTGCGCGGCGCCCCCGGGGCAATCCCGACTGGCCGCTCGTCGGCATCTTCGCCCAGCGCGGCAAGAACCGGCCCAACCGGCTGGGGCTCTCGCGCTGTCGCGTCCTGAAGGTGGACGTACGGGCGGCGGACGGCCCGGAGTTGCACGTGGAGGGCCTGGACGCGGTCGCGGGCACGCCGGTGCTCGACCTCAAGCCGTACATGACGGAATTCGGCCCGCGCGGCGAACACCGCCAGCCGGAGTGGGCGACGGAGCTGATGCGCGACTACTACTGAGTCGCGCGGGGCGGGGCGGGGCGGGGCGCCGAGTGTAGGCTCCGGGATTCCCTGAGCACGCGCGGCAGGTCGGTACGTCGGCAGGTCGGTACGTCGGCAGGTCGGTACGTCGGCAGGTCCGCAGACCGTAGTGGGGCGCTCGAGGAACAGGGCCGGGCTTGGGACGAGCCGACAGGAGTGCGGCATGACCGTGGTGACTCGCTTGGTCACTTACACCGATCTGGACGCCGGCCATACGGACGCTCGGCAGTTGGCCGTGTCGGCACGGCTGGAGGCCGTACTCGCCGACGGCCGCAACGTGGTGTTGCTCGACGATCGCGGCTGGAGCACCTCCGGTCCGGCAGGCATCCCCGCGTGCACCTCCGCCGAGGACATCGCGGAGACGGCCCGGACGGTGGTCGGTCCGGACGAGCCCTTCGGCGACAGGACACGGGACCAGATGGCGGCCGGGCACTGGGGCTACCTGGCCGGCGTCCTGGGGCAGCACGGGGTGGACGTGCCCGCGCGCGAGCTGGAGCGGCTGCCCCATGACGTGGTGCTCAGCGAGCGTCTCCGAGCGTGGATCGGCTGAGACACCCGCCGATACCGACCGATACCGACGGAGACCGGCCGCGACCAACTAGGACCGGCCGAGAGGGACCGCCCGGTCCATGGTGTGGCCGGGCCGGGCCCCTGGCCCGGTGGGTCAGACCCGTTCGAGCGGGATGTGAGGGGTCGGGGGGAGCGTGACCTCGATGGTGTCGCCGGGGTGGATGGTGCCGCCCCGGTGGACCACGCCCATGATTCCGGCCTTGCGGAGCAGGTTGCCCTCGTCGTCCCTGCTCACCACCTGCTTGAGCAGCCCGTGCTGGAAGTTGTCGATCTGCAGGCACGGGTTGCGCAGCCCGGTGACCTCGACCACCGCGTCCGCACCGAGGCGCAGCAAGGTGCCGGTCGGCAGGGCGAGCAGGTCTATGCCCGCGGTGGTGACGTTCTCCCCGAGCTGGCCCGGTTCGACCTGGTGGCCGGCCTCGGCCACCTCCTCGAAGAGCTCCCGGTGGATCAGGTGCACCTGACGGAGGTTCGGCTGCGTGGGGTCCTGGGCCACACGCGAACGGTGCTTGACCGTGACTCCCGCATGGACGTCTCCCTCGACCCCGAGCCCTTCGAGGAGCGTGATGCTCTCGCGCGTGGGCTTGGTGAACGAATAGACCCCGTTGCTGCTGACCGCCGCGACCTGCGCCGCGCCGGTCGTAATCCCCGTCCTCATGGTTGACCCCCCTGCCGCCGTCAGCGGCCGATCTGTTTCCTGGATATACCCCGCAGCCTACGACGCTGGGAGGAGTCCAACAGCAGGTAGGCGGCTACGGGGACGCCGATCAGGACCAGCAACCCGGCCCAGAAGCCGACCGCCCAGAACAGCACGATGGCTGCCACCACACCGGCAACCGCGATCTTTCCGCTCGTGGACATCTGCGGCACCCTCTTTCTCCGTCGGCCACTACCCCACACAACGCGTGCTCCCACCCCCGCGTTCCCGCCCCACCGTCCCGCTCTCACTTTTCCGTCCCGGCTTCCCGGCCCCGCAGTATCGCGTCCCCGTCCCCGTCCCCGTCCCCGTCCTCTCGCTCGCTGCTCGCTGCCCCCTGCCCCCCGCTCCCCGCTTCCCGCTCGCACGGACGGAGAAAGGACGTGACCCGGGTCACGGTGTCGCCACGGGCCGGGGCGGCCGCGGGTGGGTTACTCTCGGCCACCCCGTATTCGGTAGTCAAGTTTGAGGAATGTGTGCTCCCGACGATCTCCGGTCTCATCCCTTGCTCCGCCGTCTTCCTCCCCGCCGAGCCGGCCCGCGACGGCCGCATCGCCTTCTGGCCGCCGGACCCGGACGAGGTCCTCCACCTCGAAGGCCGGGGCACCACCGAGCAGCTCACCGTCGTCACGCCCGACCTGCGGCACACCAGCGTCACCGCCCTCGTCCTGCCCCTCGCCGAAGCCCTGCCCCTGCTCACCCGGGTCCGGTCCGCCGCATCGGCCGGGGCCGCTCCCTTCTGGGGCGCCGCGGCCCTGCTGGCCCTGCGCCTCGCCGCCCGAGGGCTGCTGCTGCCCGGCCTGAGCCCCGCCGGGTACGACGCCTGGCGGCTCGGGCCGCTGGAAGCCGCCGATCTGGAGGAGGTCCGGGAGCTGGCGGCGGCGATGCCGCCCGCCGCGCACTGCGTACCGGTCGGCCCAGGCGCCGGCTCCGACACCGACACCGACACCGACACCGACACCGACGGCAACGACCGGGCCGGTGGAGGCACCGCCGCACCCCCGCGGCTGCCCGCTCCGGAGCCGCTGCTGCGCGCCTTCCTCGACGCCGTCGCCGACACCCTGCCCCGCTCCCCCGCCGCGCCCGCCGCCGCCGGCGGATCCGCCTACGCCGCCCGCCCGGCCCGGCTCCACCCCGAACTGCGCGACTGGGCCGCGGAGGTCGCGGCCGGGCACGACGCCGGGGTCCGCGTCTCGCTCCGCATCGAGGTGGACCCGGACGCCCAGCCCCCCGCCTTCCGTGCCGTCCTGCAGATGCACGGCCTCGCCGACGCCACCCTCGTCGCGGACGCCGCAGACGTCTGGGCCGGCTCCGGACCCGCCGCGGCGGCCTTCCCGCCCCGTGCCCGCCTGGACGCGCTCCGGGCCCTGCGCCGCGCCGCCCGGCTGTGGCCGCCGCTCGCGCCCCTGCTCGGCGCCGCCGTCCCCGACGCCGTGGACCTCGCCGACGAGGAGGTCGTGGAGCTGCTCGGGGAGGCCGCCGGAGCCCTGGCGGCCGACGGGGTGCAGGTGCACTGGCCGCGCGGGCTCGCCCGTACGCTCACCGCGCGGGCCGTCGTGGGCAGGCCCGCCACCGGCTCCGGCCCGCCGGGCCTGTCCGGGCCGCCCTCCGCCACCTCGGCGCACCCCGTCGGCTGGCGCTACGGCCTGGGCGGCCGGGGCGATCTGACCGCCGATGAGCTGGACCGGCTAGCCGAGGCGAAGCGGCCCCTGGTCCGGCTGCGCGACCAGTGGGTCCTGATCGATCCGGCCGCGGCCCGCCGGACCCGTGCCCTCGCCCGCCAGCTCCGCGAGGTGACGGCCGCCGACGCGCTGGCGGCCGTACTGACCGGCTCCGCGGAGCTCGACGGCACGCGGTACGACGTAGAGGCCACCGGTCCGCTGGAACGGCTCCGCACGCTCCTCACCACCGACCCCGAGCAGGCGGGTCCCGGGCCCGGCGACCCGGGGCCTTCCGAGGCGCGGGCCGACGTACAAGCTCCGGCCGCCCTCCGCGCGACCCTGCGCGACTACCAGCTCCGCGGCCTGCGCTGGCTCGCCCGCCTCACCGGGCTGGGCTTCGGCGCCTGCCTCGCCGACGACATGGGCCTCGGCAAGACGGTCACGCTGATCGCCCTGCACCTACACCGCCAGGAGCACGGGCACGAGGGACCGACGCTCGTGGTCTGCCCGGCCTCGCTGCTGGGCAACTGGCAGCGGGAGATCGAGAGGTTCGCCCCCGGTACGCCGGTGCAACGCTTCCACGGCGCCGGCCGCGAGCTCGACGGGGTGACCGGCCAAGGCGTAGGAGGGGTCGGGGGATTCGTCCTCACCACCTACGGCACCATGCGCCTGGACGCGCCCCGACTCGCCGCCGTGCGCTGGGGCATGGTCGTCGCCGACGAGGCCCAGCACGTCAAGAACCCGCGCTCCTCGACCGCCAAGGCCCTGCGCACCATCCCCTCGGCCGCCCGCGTGGCCCTCACCGGTACCCCGGTCGAGAACAACCTGTCCGAGCTGTGGGCCGTCCTCGACTGGACCACGCCCGGCCTCCTCGGCCGCCTCGGCACCTTCCGCACGCGGTACGCCGATCCGGTCGAGAGCGGCCGCGACCCGCGGGCGGCGGCCCGGCTCGGGGCGCTCGTCAGGCCGTTCCTGCTCCGCCGCAAGAAGTCCGACCCGGGGATCGCGCCCGAACTGCCGCCCAAGACCGAGACCGACCACGCCGTGCCCCTGACCCGCGAACAGGCCGGGCTGTACGAGGCGGTCGTGCGCGAGACCCTCGCGGCGATCGCCGGGGCGAACGGCATGGAGCGCCGCGGACTCGTCGTCAAACTGCTGACCTCGCTCAAGCAGATCTGCAACCACCCCGCCCAGTACACGAAAGAGCCTTATACGAAGGAGCAGTACGGCCCCAAGAAGTCCACCGGGACGGGCTCCGGCAAGCTGGAGCTCCTCGACGAGCTGCTCGACACGATCCTGGCCGAGGGCGGCTCGGTTCTGGTCTTCACCCAGTACGTGACGATGGCCCGCATCATCGAACGCCATCTGACCGCGCGCGGCGTCGCGTCCCAACTGCTGTACGGGGGGACGCCCGTGCCGCGTCGCGAGGAGCTCGTGGACCGGTTCCAGGCGGGCGAGGTGCCCGTGTTCCTGCTCTCCCTCAAGGCGGCCGGCACCGGCCTCAACCTGACCCGGGCCGGGCACGTCATCCACTACGACCGCTGGTGGAACCCGGCCGTCGAGGAACAGGCCACCGACCGCGCCTACCGCATCGGCCAGACCCAGCCCGTCCAGGTCCACCGGATCATCGCCGAAGGCACCGTCGAGGACCGCATCGCCGAACTCCTCGCACGCAAAAGGGCGCTGGCCGACGCCGTGCTCGCGGGCGGCGAGGCCGCGCTGACCGAACTGAGCGACGCGGAGCTGGCCGAACTCGTCGCCCTCCGCCCGACCGCCTCCGGGGAGTGACACGGATGAACACGCAGGACTCCTACGAGAGGAACTCCTACGAGCGGGACCCGTACGAGCGGGACCCGTACGAGAAGACCTTCCCGCCGTTCCCGCCCTCCCCGGGCCGCGGCTTCGCCCATACCTGGTGGGGCCATGCCTGGCTGCGCGCCCTGGAGGACAGCGCGATCGACGGTCAGCAGGTCAAGCAGGGCCGCCGGTACGCGCGTTCGGGCGCGGTCGGGGCCGTGTCCGTACGCCCGGGCGGGCTGACGGCCGTGGTGCGCGACCCGGACGGGACGGCGCACCGGACCGACGTGCTGGTGCAGGAGTTCACGGAAGCGGAATGGGACCGGCTGCTCGGGATGGCCGCCGCCGAGTCCGGCCACATCGCTGCGCTGCTCGACCGGGAGGTTCCGCCGGAGCTGGCGGAGGACGCGGCGGCGGCCGGGGTGGACCTGTTGCCCGGGATAGGGGACCTCGACCCGCGCTGCGACTGCGAGGAGTGGGACCACTGCCCGCACACGGCGGCGCTCTGCTACCAGGTGGCGCGGCTGCTGGACGAGGACCCCTTCGTGCTGCTGCTGCTCCGCGGGCGGGCGGAGGCCGGCCTGGTGGCCGAGCTGGAGGAGCGCAGCACGGCGGAAGCGGAAGCGGGCGCGGAAGCGGGCGCGGAAGCGGGCGCGGGATCCCCCGGCTCCGCGCCCGACGCCGGTGTCCCCGCCTCCGAGGTCTACGCGGCGGCTTCCGCCCTGCCCCCGCTGCCCCCGCCCGCGCGGCTGCCGGACGCGCCGGGCCAGCCTCCGACGCTGGACACGGAGTCGGGGACGGAGCCGCCGGGCCTGGATGTGGACGGGGTGGAGTTCCTGGCGCAGGCGGCCGCGACGCAGGCGTACGGGCTGCTCGCGGAGGCGCTCGCTCCGGCCCACGCGGAGCGCGCCCCGCGGCCCGGTCCCACGCTCGCGCAGGACGCCGTACGGCTCACGGCGCAGGCTCACGACCTTCGGGTCCGCTCCCGCCTGTCGGCGGCTTCCGACAGGGACCGGGCCGCCATGGACCGGGCCGTACTCGCCTGGGGCTTCGGCGGGGCACAGGCCGTCGCGGTACTGGAGGAGGACTGGACCCCGGACCGGGCGTCGCTCGCCCGGGCCAGGGCCGCGCTGGCGTCGGCATGGCCCGACGGGGCGGAAGCCACCGCGGAAGCCACCGCGGACGCCGGCCCCGACGTCGACGCCCCGGTGCTGCGCCGGATCCGGTCCCGCTGGACCGAACCGGGCGGCGACCGCCAGCTCCGCCTGGGCCGCGACGGCCGCTGGTGGCCGTACCGCTGCGCGGCGGACCACTGGCTCCCGGCGGGCCCACCGTCCCCGGACCCCGCGGCCGCGCTGGCGGCGCTGGACCCGGAGGAGACGGCCTAGCGCGGCCTCCCCGGGGCTCGCACCGATCGGGACCGGCCGAGTTCGTCCCGCACTGGCCGACGCACCGCTTGCCGGGGCGGCGGGCCGGTACGACGATGGGGCGCTCCGGGTACCAAGGCACCGCGAGAGGGCGACATGGACGATCCTTCGGTGGCTCTGCCGGGCGGGGCCGACCCCGCCGAGCGGACGCGGGAACTACGGGCGGCGCACGCCGCGTTCACCCGGGACGGGCGGCTCGAGGCCCCGGTGCGGGCGGTCATCGCGAGGTCCTGGCGCCGCTGCGCCCGGGCCCGGGTCAGCCCGGAGTGCACGCCCCGTCTGGAGCTGGCCGGGGCGGAACTGCGGTCGTACCGGGAGCAGCATCCGCTGGCCCGGGTGCTGCCGCTGTTCCGGGACCTGGTGGGCGCCTTCGCCTCGGACGGGGCCCACCTGCTGGCGGTGTGCGACGCCCGGGGCAGCCTGCTCTGGGTGGAGGGCGAACCCGCCACGATGCGGCGTGCGGAGGGCCTCGGCTTCGTGCCGGGGGCCCGCTGGGCGGAGACGGCGATGGGCACCAACGCCCCCGGCACGGCGGTGGCGGTCGGGGAGCCGGTCCAGGTCTTCGGCGCCGAGCACTTCAGCCGTCGGGTGCACCCGTGGACCTGTGCGGCGGCTCCGGTCCGCGATCCGCACACCGGAAGGCTGCTCGGCGCCGTCGACGTCACCGGTGGCGACTGGCTGGCCCATCCGCACTCCCTGGCCTTCGTGCGTGCGGTGGCGTGCGCGGCGGAGGCCCGGCTCGCCCTGCTGGATCCGCGGCCCGGGGCACCCGGGGACTGCCTCACGGCACTGGGCCGTGAGGAGGCGCTGCTGACCGGAGGGGGCCGTGAGCTCCGGCTCGGGCGGCGGCACAGCGAGATCATGGCGCTGCTCGCGCACCACCCCGAGGGGCTGTCGGGGGAGGAACTGGCGATCGCCCTGTACGAGGACGAGTCGGTGTCACCGGTCACCCTGCGCGCCGAAATGTCACGGCTGCGCGGCCTGTTGGGCCCCCGGGCCCCGCTCTCCCGCCCGTACCGCACGGCGGCCCCGCTGGAGGCCGACTTCACCGCCGTCACCCGCCACCTGGCCTCCGGCGCCGTCTCGGCGGCCCTGGCCGGCTACCCGGGCCCGCTCCTGCCCGCCTCGACGGCGCCCGGCATCGTCCGGCTCCGGCGCCGCATCGAGGAGCAGGCGCGGGCCGCGGTGATCGCGCGGGCCGACCCCGGGCTGCTGACGGACTGGGTGTGCGGCCCGTGGGGCACGGAGGACGCCGAAGTCTGGCGGGCCCTGGCGGCCGTCCTCCCGCCTGCCGGCCGGACGGCCGCGCTGGCCCGCGTACGGGCCATCGACGCGGAACTCGGGACGCCACCGGCGCACGTCCCGGTCCCCGGATCACCGGCGCGGCGCCGCGACACCCCGGCGGGGAGCGCCACGGCCCCCACCGCACCGCCGCCCGCGGGCCGTTCACCGCGCGGCCGTGCAACGTACCGGCAACCTGCCCGCCCCTAGCCTCACGGCGAGCACCGGCCGATGGCGGCCGGCGCCCGGCAAGGGGAGACCTTCCATGGCCCGTTACGCTGCGCCCGGTACCGAAGGCGCGCTGATGTCGTACGCGTCCCGCTACGGCCACTTCATAGGCGGCGAGTACGTCGAACCCGCCCTCGGGCGGTACTTCGCCAACCCCTCCCCCGTGACCGGCGAGACCTTCACCGAGGTGGCGCGCGGAACGGCCGAGGACATCGAGCGCGCGCTGGACGCGGCGCACGCCGCCGCGCCCGCGTGGGGACGCACCTCGACCACCGAGCGGTCCACGATCCTGCTGCGCATCGCGGACCGCATGGAGCGGAACCTGGAAGCACTCGCGGTCGCGGAGACCTGGGAGAACGGCAAGCCGATCCGCGAGACCCTGGCCGCCGACATGCCGCTCGCCGTGGACCAGTTCTGCTACTTCGCGGGCGCGCTGCGGGCCCAGGAGGGAGCCCTCAGCCAGATCGACGAGGACACGGTGGCCTACCACTTCCACGAGCCGCTGGGTGTGGTCGCCCAGATCATCCCGTGGAACTTCCCCATCCTGATGGCCGTGTGGAAACTGGCGCCGGCCCTGGCCGCGGGCAACACGGTGGTCCTGAAGCCGGCCGAACAGACCCCGGTGTCGGTGCACTACCTGATGAGCCTGATCGCGGACCTGCTGCCGCCGGGCGTGGTGAACATCGTCAACGGCTTCGGCGAGGAGGCGGGCAAGCCGCTCGCGTCCAGCCCGCGCGTGGCGAAGGTGGCCTTCACCGGGGAGACCTCCACCGGGCGGCTGATCATGCAGTACGCGGCGGAGCACCTCAAGCCGGTCACGCTGGAGTTGGGCGGCAAGAGCCCCAACCTCTTCTTCGACGACATCTGGACCGCCGACGACGACCTGCGGGACAAGGCCCTGGAAGGCTTCACGATGTTCGCCCTCAACCAGGGCGAGGTGTGCACCAGCCCGTCGCGCGCCCTGATCGAGCGCGGCCGCTACGGCGACTTCCTCGACGCGGCCGTGGCCCGCACCGAACTGATCGTGCCGGGGCACCCGTTGGACACCGACACGATGATCGGCGCACAGGCCTCGGCGGAGCAGCTGAAGAAGGTCCTGTCCTACGTGGAGATCGGCCAGCGGGAGGGCGCGAAGCTCCTGACCGGCGGCGGGCGCATCGACCACGGCGGGGAACTGGCGGGCGGCTTCTACGTCCAGCCGACCATCTTCGAGGGCGACAACCGCATGCGGATCTTCCAGGAGGAGATCTTCGGCCCGGTGGTGTCGGTGACCTCCTTCCAGGACTTCGACGACGCGGTGCGCATCGCGAACGACACGGCGTACGGCTTGGGCGCCGGCGTCTGGACCCGCGACATCAACACGGCCTACCGCGCGGGCCGCGCGATCCAGGCGGGCCGCGTCTGGACGAACTGCTACCACGCCTACCCCGCCCACGCCGCCTTCGGCGGCTACAAGCAGTCGGGCATCGGCCGCGAGACCCACAAGATGATGCTGGAGCACTACCAGCAGACCAAGAATCTCCTCGTGTCGTACTCGCCACAGAAGCTCGGCTTCTTCTAGAGGCACGAGAAATGGTGCCTGACCTGGCGTTTTCCCCAGGCCAGGCACCATCGGCAGATCATCGCGCGGCAGGACCGTGACGGACGCTCCTTGTGTACGCCGCTACGACGCGGCCACGGGCATGACGTGGCCGAGCAGGCCCTCCTTCGTATAAGGCCCCTCGCAGTCGGCCCTGTTGGAGACGAAGTGGTCGAACACGGAGGGGGCGTAACACCGGTAGAGGGGCACCGAGCCCGGCACCGCCCTGGTGTACACGTATCCGACCGCGCCGAGGGGCTGTTGGCCCTCGCACCCCGGGTCGGCGGTCAGCAGCGAGTGGTTCGCCACCTTGCACTCGTAGAGGCGGACGGTGCCGGGCGCGGGGTCCCTCAGCACCTTCCAGACCCCTTCGTGGGTGAACCCGGAGGGCAGGGAGCGCGAGGACGCCACGTGCCCGGCGTGGGGTCGGTGGCCGCGGACCAGCGGTACGTACGGGGTGGTGTGGCGACCGGCTCCCTCCCAGGTGCGCAGGTAGCCCTCGGCTCCCCGCATGAGCTCGTCCACCACGTCCTGGCCGCCGGTGACCCGGATGTCCTCGATCCAGTCGGGTACGAGGCCGTAATGGGTGCCGCCGCCGTCGGTGTTGACGTCCCAGACGCGCGAGCCGGTGACCTGCCGGTCGAGGACCGAGCCGCCGTCGGGGCTGCGGAAGGGGTAGCGGACGGGGTTCCCGGCCGCGGCCCGGGGGCCGGGGAGCCAGGCGAAGCCGTTCATGTCGGTGCCGATCCCGTACCCGGCGCCGTACTCGGCGCGCAGCGCGGCATGCCTGCGCGCCTCGGCGGTGAACGCGGGCGCCTCGTACATGTGGCCCGTGATGAAGCCGCCCAGGCGGTAGACCCGCTCGGTCCAGTTGTCGTCCATCCAGCCGTGGGTGGAGAGCACGCCGGAGTAGCGTTCGGCTTCGAGCACGCGCAGCGCCCGGTTGGCCGCCTTGACACTCATGTGGTCGATTTCCAGCATCATGTTGCGCTTGGTCATGCCCAGTACCGCGTACTCGCCCAGCGCGGTCAGGCCCCGGCGGTTGCACTGTGCGGCCTGCAAGGAGGCTTCGTACTGGGGAAGTTCGACGCCTTCCGGCAGAGATTCCCGAATCCGGGCCTCGGCCTCGGCCTCGGCCTGCGCCTGCGCTTCGGAGGTGCCGGGGTCCGAGGCCTTCACGGCGGCCCCCGCCTCCGCATGGCCCTCGGCGGCCAGTCCGAAGCCGATCGGGTTGTCGTGCTCGGCGCCGGGGCAGGGCTCCGTGCTCCAGAAGGTGCCCGTCGACAGGAACTGGCCGGCGTTGATGGCCATGCCCTGGGTGCCCGAGTCGAACCGGACGCCGCACAGGGCGTTGTCGAACTTGTGGCACAGGAACATGCTGCGCACGCCCAGAGCGTGCAGTTCGTCGAGGCCGCGGTCGATGTCGGCCATGGTGCAGCGGGCGCCGTCCAGTACCTGTTTGCAGCCGAACGGTTCGGAGGTCTCCACCCCGAGGACGACGGCCAGTTTGCCCTCCTGGATGACCTTGCGGGCCTGGTCGGGCTCGGTGACCACCCGGAACCAGCCCTTGCCGGGGCCGCCGTACATCGTGTCCACGTGGTTCTGGAGTTCGTACGTCTTCTGGATCTGGAGCCTGATCGCGGTCATCTCGTCACAGCCGCGGTCCTTGAAGAAGTGCATCGAGCAGATGACCCCGTTGGTGACCATGTCGTTCACCAGGATCCGCTGGCCGCCCCGCCACGCCCGCTCCACCCAGGCGTAGTAGGTCTGCTGGTGGGTGGCGGAGTCGTGGGCCGGCCAGTCGCGGAACGTCGGCCAGCCGGTCGGGTCGTGCCGGCCGTCACCACCCTTGGTGATCATGTCGAAGAGGGCGAGGACACCGTTCGGGTAGTGCTCGGGACAGTCCCTGAGGGCGTCCGCCACCCCCGCCGCGGAGAAGGTCTTTCCGCAGACCAGCCGTCCGCCGAAGGCCTCGTCGGACATCAGGTGGACGTGCCCGTCGACGTATCCGCGGACCCGGCCCTGGGCGTCGGTGCCGGTGAACGGCTCCCCGGTGACGTTGACCTGCGAGTCCGGGGCCGGGCGCGCCACGGGCTCCCACCACTGCGGGCCCGCCGCCGCGCCGACGGCCGGGGGGCCGAGCAGCAGGGTGACCAGTGCGAGGACCAGGCCGGCTAACAAGTACCGGCTTCGCCCGGGGGCTCTTCGACGGTTCATCCCCATCCCTTTCTCCTTCTCCTTCACAGTGCGTTCATGACATGACATGGGTACGGACCAGGGCCAGGTACTCGGCCGCCAGGCGATGGCAGTCGCCTGGCCACCGCGCGGAGACGTAGTTGCCGTCCTTGACGGTGAAGCCGCGTCCGGGCCGGGCGGCGGTGTCGCGGAGGGGCAGCGGCGGGCCGGTGAGGAAGTGGGCCGGATCGGCGAGCGCCGCGGTGACCTCCTGCTGCACGGTGGTGCGGTAGGTCCGGTAGTAGCGCCCCAGCCAGAACCGGGTGAGGTTCCACCCGGTCAGCTCCAGCAGGGACGTCAAGGCCGTCGTCCGCCGGCCGTGGAGGACCGAGCGCCCGGTGGCGGGATCCTTGGCCCGGGCGGCGAGGAGCACTCCGTGGCAGACGGCCCCCATCGGCAGCCCCTGGGTGAAGACCCGGGCGAACAGGTGCTGGGCGGTGGCGTCCTCGAGCAGGGTGCGCATGCCCGGGGCGTGGCCGCCGGGGACGAACAGGCCCGTGACGTCGGCCGGGTCCACCTCCTCGTACGGGGAGGGGGCGAGGAAATGGGGGTCCTCGGTGAGGTCCCGGTAGGCGGCGAGCTCGGCGCGGCGGGTCATCAGCCAGGGCGACAGCCAGGAGAAGCCGAGGTCCGTGAGCCGGGGGTCGGCGTACGCGGCCTTGCCGCCCGGGGTCGCGAACCGCACCTCGAAGCCGGCCTTCCGCAGGGCGGCCCAGGGCACCGCCGCCTCGGTGGGGTCGTAGTCTCCCGCGGGGAGCAGGAAGAGAATCACGGCGTACTCCTCTGAGCGGTGGCGATCGCGACAGCAAGAGCGGCACGCTCCCCGAGCGGGGGGGCGCTGGAGCGTGCCGCTCTTGGTGCCCGAAGGCCGACCTTAGGAGCAGCCCCCGGCGCCGTCATTGACTTCGGCGGCCAACCCGTTGACTCTCCGGACCGGCCCCGGCGTCGTCCCGCGGGCGGTGCCGCGGAGCGCCGTGCCGGGGCGCCGTGCCGGGGCCGCGGTGACGCGGGCGGTGTTGACGCGGGCGGCGCGTCCGCATTGACTGACCGATGTGTCAGCCATCGAGCCGCCCTCAGTCGCCGCGTGCTACGCCCTCGCCGTCCTGAGCGCCACGGCGGAGGGCACCGGCGGGTCGGCCGCCCGGGCCCTGCCCACGGACCGGCTGGAGTTCGGCGAGATGCGTGCCCTGTGGGACGAAGTACTGGGCGCCGTGGGCGCCGGCCCGCACACCGGACTCCTCGTGGGCGACCGCATCAGGCCCGAGGGACTGCACATCCTGGGCCACCTCGTCCTCACGTGTGCCAGCCTCGCGGACGCCGCGCGGGCGGCCGAGCGCTACCACCCCCTGGTGAGCCAGGCGGGCGCGGTGACCCTGCAGCGCCGCGCCGGCGTCGGGCGGGTCTGCTACCGGCCGAACGTCGCGCCGGAGGCCATGCACCCGCAGCAGGTGGAGGCGGTCGTCAGCAGCATGGTGCGGGCGGGCCGCTGGATCGCCGGCGACGGCTGGGCGCCCCTGGCCGTGTCCTTCACCCACCCCCGCAGGGGCTCGGCGGAGCCGTACGCCGACGTCCTCGGCTGCCCCGTCGTCTTCGATGCCCCGGAGACCGCGATCACGGTCGCCGACGACGACCTCGACCGGCGCCGCCCGCTCTACGACCCGGCGCTCAACGCCCTGCACCGGGCCTACGCCGACCGGCTCCTGCGCCGGCTGTCCACGGCCGTGACCTCGACCGTCGCCGAGCGCGTACGGCAGTGGCTGGAGGAGGCCCCGCTCGCGGACGCGGGCCCCGACGGCCCCGCCAAGGAGCTCAGCCTCAGCGTCCGTACCCTGCGCAGGGCCCTGCACGCGGAGGGCACGTCGTGGCGCGCGCTCCTCGACACCGCCCGCCACGGCCGGGCCGGGCGGCTGCTGGAGACCACGGACCTGCCGCTGGACCGGATCGCGCCGCTCGTCGGCCTGAGCGGTGCGACGGCCCTGGTCCGCGCCTTCAACCGGTGGGAGGGCATGCCTCCGGGGGCGTACCGCAGCCGGCAACGGCCCCGGGCCGAGGAGCGCGACGCGGCCTGCCACGGGTGAGGAGGGTCACCGCGGGCGACGCCCCGGCCGGCCGTCTCCGTTGCTAGATTGTCCGGCGGCCGAACCCAGGCCCCGGACGAGATGCGCCGTACCCGGTTACGCACGACGACGCGCGAGGTGCCGCACCAGCGGCGCCTTCCGCTGTCCGCACCCGGGCAGCGTCCTCGTCGAGCAAGATGGGCCGAACGCCATGACCGTGCCACTCACCCGCAGCCTGTACCGGACGACCGCGCACGCCGCCGGGGGCCGCACCGGATCCGTCCGCACCGAAGACGGCCGCGTGGACGTCCGTCTCGCCCCGCCCCGCAAGAACGTCCCCGGCACCACCAACCCCGAGCAGCTGTTCGCGGCCGGTTTCGCCGCCTGCTTCACCTCCGCGCTCGCGGAGGTCGCCGCCGAGTTCGGGGCGGACGCCTCCGCCGCACGCGTGGCGTGCGAGGTGCAGCTCGGCACCACGGACACGCCTGCGGGCTACGGTCTGGCGGTGGCCCTCACCGTCAGCCTGCCCGGGTGGCGGGCGGCAGACCTCCAGCCGCTGCTGCACCGGGGGACGCGGTCTGCCCCTACTCGCAGGCAGTACGCGGCAACGTACCGCTGACGCTCCTGGCCCTGGACGACCCCGCTGGCGCCGACGACCCGCTCACAGCATGACGTGCTTGGCCTGGGTGTAGTCCAGGAGGCCTGACAGGGAGAGGTCGCTGCCGTAGCCGGAGTGTTTGACTCCGCCGTGCGGCATCTCGGAGACCGTGGTGCCGTGGGTGTTCACCCAGACGATGCCGGTGTGCAGGGCGCGGGTGGCGCGCATCGCGCGCTCGTGGCCGGTGGTCCACACGCTCGCGGCCAGGCCGAAGCGCACTCCGTTGGCGAGGTGCAGGGCCTCGGCCTCGTCCGCGAAGGACTGGACGGTCACGACGGGTCCGAAGATCTCCTCCTGCACGATCTCGTCGTCCTGGCGGACGCCCGCGATCACGGTGGGCTCGTGGAAGAAGCCGGGGCCCGCGAACCGGCTGCCGCCGGTGACGATTCGGGCGTGGGGCGGCAGCCGGTCCAGCAGTCCTCGTACGGAGGCGAGTTGGCCGGCGTTGTTGAGGGGACCGAAGTCGGCGCCGGCGCGGAGCCCGGCCGCCTCGGCGGCGAAGGCCGCGAGGAACGCGTCGTGGATCCGGCGGTGGACCAGGAACCGGGTGGGCGCGGTGCAGTCCTGGCCGGCGTTGTAGTAGGCGACCGCGGCGAGGGCGGCGGCGGTGGCTTCCACGTCCACGTCCTCGTGGACGATGACGGGTGCGTTCCCGCCGAGCTCCAAGTGGACCCGCTTGAGGCCGGCCGCGGCGGCCGCCGCGATCTCCCGTCCGGCTCGGACGCTGCCGGTGACCGCGATCAGGGCGACCGCCGGATGGGCGGTGAGGGCGCGGCCCGCGTCGCGGTCCCCGCAGACGACGTTGAGCACGCCCGGCGGCAGGTGCTCCGCGGCGATCCGGGCCAGGAGCACGGACGAGGAGGGGGTGGTGTCGGCGGGCTTGAGCACGGTGGTGTTTCCGGCGGCGATGGCCGGAGCGATCTTCCACGCGGCCATCATCAGCGGGTAGTTCCAGGGGGTGATCTGGGCGCAGACGCCGACCGGTTCGCGGCGCAGCAGGGAGGTGCGGCCCTCGGTGTACTCGGCCGCGGCGGCGCCCGGGAGGTTCCGCGCGGCTCCGGCGAAGTAGCGGACGGCGTCGGCGATCGCGGGCAGCTCGTCGTCCCTGAACCGCTCGGCGGGCTTGCCGGTGTCCCCGGTCTCGGCGGCGGTGAAGGCGTCGGCGTGCGCCTCGATGGCATCGGCCACGGCGAGGAGGGCGCGCTGCCGGATCGCCGGGGTGGTGAGGGACCACTGTCCGTACGCGGCCGCTGCCGCGAGGCAGGCCGCGTCCGTGTCGGCGGGGCCCGAGCGCGGGGCGTGGCCGTGCACGCGGCCGGTGGCGGGGTCGGTGAGGGGCATGGTCTCGCCCGAGGCAGCCGGCTGGTCCACTCCCCCGATGTGGTTGTGGAGGGGCCCGGTGTCGTTGTGGAGGGGCCCGGTGTGGTGGTCCACGGGTCCCGTGCGGTGGTGCGGGGTGTCAGCCACGGCGCAGGGCCTCCTCGGCGGCGGCTCGTCCGGTGCGGACGGCGCCTTCCATGTAGCCGGCCACCCACTGGTCGGATCCGCAGACGTAGAAGGGGGGTTCGTGGGTGCCGTGGCGGGGGCCGACGGCCATGACGTCGCCGGGGGTCCACTGGGTGACGTAGCCCTGGGTCCACGGGTCGGTGCCCCACATGCGGATGAACGCGGCGAGCGGCCGGTTGGCCTCGTCGCCGTAGAGGCGCGCGATGTCGGCCAGCAGTTCGGGGGTGCGCAGGGGTGCGGGCGTACCGAGGAGGACGCCGTAGCGTTCGGGCGGGACGAGGGCGGAGAGGATGCCTTCGCTCTGCGGCCAGGTGCTGCCGAGGATCCCTTCGCTTTCGGAGAGGCCGCTGAGGCCCCGGTCGCGCCAGAAGGGCCGGGCGTAGGCGGCGGTGAACTTGGCCGCGAGGGCGTGGCGTTGGCGGTGCAGGGAGGAGAGGCGTTCGTCCGTGACCCCGGTGACGGCGACCGCCCGGAGCGGCCCCACCGGGAGCGCGCTGACCACGGCGGCGGCGGTGAGGGTTTCGCCACCGGCCAGGCGTACGGAGCTGCGGCCGGGCCGGTGTATCGCGACCGCCTCGACGGGTGAGCCCGTACGGATCCGGCCGCCGAGGGCCTCGGCCATGCGCAGGGCCACGGTGGCCGAGCCCTCGGCGACGCGCAGGCCCTCCCACGCCTCGTACTCGTAGTGGCCGGTGCCGGGTACGGCGGCGTGTTTGCGGAGGGCCGCGAGCAGGGAGGTCCGTTCGCAGGAGCCGTCGGCGAGGGCGAGTTGGCCGATCTCCCAGAGGCGGACGACGGCCTGGGTGGCGCCCTGGGCACGGAGCCAGGTGCCGACGGACAGCCGGTCGAGGTGCGCGGCCTCGGGGTGGGACCAGGGGTCGGCGGGGTCGACGGTCGCGGCGAGCACCGTGAAGGCGGCGGTGACCTTGGCGTGGCAGGAGTCGTCACCGGGGCCGAACCAGTGGGGCGGATCCGTGGCGGAGACTCCTTCGGCGGTGGCGCGGACGAGGGCGCCGGGCTCGGAGACGTAGCTGGGGACCAGGGTCAGGCCCAGTTCCGCGACCAGGGCGGTGTAGGCGGTGTGGGCGCGGCCCACCACCTCCCCGCCGAGCTGAACCAGCCGGCCGTCGGGGAGGGTGGTCTGTTCGACGCGTCCGCCGACGCGGTCGCGTGCCTCGACGACGAGGACGTCGGCCCCGCCCGCGGCCAGGTCGCGCGCGGCGGCGAGACCCGCCAGTCCGGCGCCGAGCACGATGACGTCGTGGTTCATGGGGTGTGCTTCCTTCGGTCGGTGCCGGATGGCGGCGGGAGCGAGGGGAGGACCGGTCCTCGACTGACCGGTCAGTCGAGGACGCCGGTCAGTCGAGGACCAGGCAGTGTTCGGGGTTCCAGCCGATCTCGACCTGCTCGCCGCCGCTCCAGCGGTCCTCCATGCGGGAGCGGACGGTGTTCTGCTCCAGTACGGACACCGTGACGCCGGGGGCCAGTTCGATGAGGTAGGTGGTGGTCGGGCCGGAGTAGACGGTCTCCCGGACGACTCCGCCGACCTTGGCCATGCCCGGTTCGAATCCGGAGAGCCAGATCTTCTCGGGGCGGATCGAGAGGCTGACCCGGCTGCCGTCGGGGACGCCGGACCGGGGACCGACGGGCAGGGCCGGCCCCTGGTCGAGGACGACGCGACCGGAGCGGTAGGTCCCCGGGACCAGGTTGGAGGTGCCCATGAAGGTGGCCGTGAAGCTGCTCGTGGGGCGCTCGTACACGTCCTCCGGCGTGCCGCACTGCTCGATGCGGCCCTCGTTCATGACGGCGAGGCGGTCCGACATGGTCAGGGCCTCGTCCTGGTCGTGGGTGACGAAGACGAAGGTGATGCCGACCTCCCGCTGGATCTGCTTGAGCTCGACCTGCATCCGGCGCCGCAGTTTCAGGTCGAGGGCGGCCAACGGCTCGTCCAGGAGCAGCACTTGGGGCCGGTTGACCAGGGCGCGGGCGAGGGCGACGCGCTGGCGCTGGCCGCCGGAGAGGGTGGGCGGTTTGCGGCCGGCCAGTTCCCCGAGCTGTACGAGGTCCAGCATGTCGCCGACCCGTTGGCGGATCTCGGCGCGGGGCACGCCGCTGCGCTTGAGGCCGAAGGCCACGTTGTCGGCGAGCGAGAGGTGGTCGAAGAGGGCGTAGCTCTGGAAGACGGTGTTGACGTCGCGCTTGTTGGGCGGCAGACCCGTGACGTCCTCGCCGCCGAGCAGGACGCTGCCCTCCGTGGGGTCGGTGAAGCCTCCGGTCATGCGCAGGAGGGTGGTCTTCCCGCAGCCGGAGGGGCCGAGGAGGGAGAAGAACTCGCCCGGGGCGATGTCGAGGGTGACGTCGTGGACGGCGTAGGTGTCCGTGGTGCGGTACCGCTTGGCGACCCGGTCGAGCCGGACGGCGGGCTGTGGGTTCGGGTGGTGCATCGGTGTCACTTCCCCGGGAGCAGATCGAGGCCGCCCCGGCGGCCGAAGAGGCGCGGGATGGCAAGGGCGAAGGCGATGAGGGCGATGGACCCGACGAGCATCAGGGTGCCGACGGCGTTGATGGTGGGCTGGACGCCGAACCGGATCGCCGAGTAGATGCGGACGGAAAGCGGCTGCGGGTCGACGCCGGTGGTGAAGTAGGCGAGGACGAAGTCGTCGAAGACCAGGGCGAAGATCAGTACCCCGGACGCGAGGATGCCGGGGAGCAGTGCGGGCAGGGTCACCAGGCGCAGGGCTTGGCGGCGGGTGGCTCCGAGGTCCATCGCCGCCTCCTCGACCTCCGGGTTGAGGGCCGCGATGCGGGAGCGCAGGATGACCGTGACGTAGGAGATGGAGAAGGTGACCTCGGCGAGCATCACGGTGGTGGTGGACAGGGTGATGCCGAGGCCCTTGAAGAGCATCATCGATGCGACGCCGGTGACGATCTCCGGGGTGACCAGCGGTACGAGCATGACCAGGCCGGCGAAGGAGCCGAGGCGGCCGCGGCCGCGGACCAGTCCGAGGGCGAGGAGCACTCCGAGGACGAGCGAGACGGCCATCGCGACCAGGGACACCCTCAGGCTCATGCCGAGCGAGCCGACGAGTGCGTCGTCGCGGAGGAACGCGCGGTACCAGCGCAGGCTCGCGCCGTCGAAGACGGTGAGGGACTTCTGCGCGTTGAAGGAGAAGAGGACGACGACGCCGACGGGGAGGTAGAGCAGCGCGAAGAAGACCGCGGTGACGGCGATGGCGAACCGGGGCCGGCGGTCTGCGCCGCGGCGCCGCCTGCCGCGCGGGGTACGAGGTGACGGAGCCGTACCGGGTGACGGAGCCGTACCGGGTGACGGTGCCGTACGAAGCGAAGGTGCCGTACGGGGGACCGGGCGCGGGGTCATCGGACCGCCTCCGCCTCGTCCTTGCGGGTGCGCCTCAGGTAGCCGAGCATCCCGAGGAGCAGGACCGCCATCAGCAGGATGGTCAGGGCCGAGCCGAGCGGCCAGTTCTGGCCCTGGAAGAACTTGTCCTGGATCAGGTTGCCGATCATGATCTGGTCGGGGCCTCCCATGAGCTGTGCGCTGACGAAGTCGCCCATGGCGGGCAGGAAGACGAGGACGCAGCCCGCCGCCGCGCCCTGGCGGGTGGCGGGCACGGTGACGAAGAGGAAGGTCCTCAAGGGGCCGCCGTAGAGGTCCCGCCCGGCCTCGATGAGCGAGGTGTCCATCCGCTCCATGGCCGCGTACAGCGGGATGATCATGAAGACGACGAAGCCGTAGACGAGGCCGGCGATGACTCCCGGGGCGGTCTGGAGGATCTTGGTGTCGGTGTCGGCGAGGCCGATCGCGCGCAGGGCCTTCAGCACCGGCCCGTCATCGGAGAGCACCACGGACCAGCCGTACATCCGTACCAGGTAGTTGGCGAAGAACGGCACGACGATCGCGGCGATCAGCAGGCTCTTGAAGCGGCCGCCGCGCAGGGCGATGGCGTAGGCGACCGGGTAGGCCACGGCCAGGCAGATGAGGCAGGTGATCAGCGCGTAGCCGAGCGAGCGCAGCAGGACGGTGCGGTAGGCCGGATCGGCGAGCGCGGCGAAGTTCTCGAAGTTGAGCCCGAAGCGCGGGTTCCCGAGCGGGTCGGTGGTGCCGAGGGCGAGGGTGGCCACCAGGAGCAGGGACGCGACGAGGAACCCGGTCATCCACAGGGTGCCCGGGAGCATGAACCAGGTCCACAGCCTCGCCTCCTGCCCCGCACGTCCTGCGCGTGGCGGAGGGGGCGGGAGGGATCGGCTCCGCGGACCCCGAAGATCAGGTCGTGGCATGTCAGCCGGCCTTCACATCGGTCCAGGCGGCGTCGCGGTGCTGCTCGCCCTTGGCCGTGCCGTTGCGGAAGTAGAGGTCGTCCTTGAGGTCGGCCGCCGTCACCTGGCACTGGGGGAACGGCTCCACGAGCGCGGTGTAGGTGTCCTCGGTGCCGCGGACCGGCATGGGGTAGCCGATGTACTCGATG
The DNA here is from genome assembly GCF_035978755.1 of Streptomyces sp. NBC_01298. NCBI lineage: Bacteria > Bacillati > Actinomycetota > Actinomycetes > Kitasatosporales > Streptomycetaceae > Streptomyces > Streptomyces sp. NBC_01298. The sequence goes on along the minus strand of NZ_CP108414.1, from coordinate 7,798,921 downwards.
TTCTTCTTCGCGTTCTCCGGGCGGAGCATGTAGTCGATGAAGAGCATCGCCGTGCCGGGGTGCTGCGCGTTGGCGGGGATCGCGTAACAGTCGGAGTTGAGGGGAGCGCCCTCGCGCGCGACCTCGAAGCCGAAGACGGCGGGGTCCTCGGCCTGGGCGAGCATGGCGGCCATGTCCCCGCTCCACGCCTGCGTCATGTCGGCGTTGCCGTTGAGCAGGTTGTTGTAGCTGTCGCTGGAGAAGCCGCGCAGGCGGGGGCGGAGCGAGCGCAGGGTGTCGGTGACGCGCGCGAGCTCGTCCTGGTCGTCGGTGGTGAGGCCGAGGCCGAGCTTCAGCGCCCCCACGCCGAGCACCTCGTCACGGTCGTCGAGTACGAAGACCTTGCCCTTGGCCCGCTCGTTCCACAGGTCGTCCCAGGAACCGGTCAGGTCACCGAGCCGGTCGCGGCGCCAGCCGATGCCGGTCTTGTACATGGTGAAGGGCACGGTGTGCCGGGAGCGGGGGTCGTACCAGGGGTCGGCGAAGTAGTCGTAGCCGGCGAACACCGCCTCGGCGTTCTTCAGCCGGGTGTGGTCGATCGTCCGCAGCTTCCCCCCGGTGGCGAGGCGCTGGGACCATTTCGCCGTGGGGAAGATGATGTCGTACCGGTTCCCGGAGTTGAGCTTGGCGGCCATGCCTTCCATCGAGTCGAAGTTCGACTGGACGACCTTGACGCCGTACTCCTTCTCGAAGCCTTCGAAGACGGCCGGGTCGACGAAGTCGGCCCAGTTGAAGTAGACGAGGTCGCCGTCGACCTTGACGTCGATCGGCGTCTGCGCGGCCGCTTCGCCGGCCGGGTCCTCACCGGCCGCGAACCCGCAGCCGGCCGCGGCGAGGCCGAGTGCGGCGGCGGTGCCGGCGCGGAGGAGGGAGCGTCTGGACAGGGGGTGTGCCTCGGGGGACATGCGGGGTCCTCTCCGTAGGGGGGCCGTGGGGGGCCGTGGGGGACGAAAGGTGTCTCAGGCGCGGTTCAGTGCTCGGCGTCGGCCGTGTCGGGATCCGCGACGGCGTCCAGCTCCGCTCGGATACGGCCGGCGAACCAGCCGACCGCCGACTCGCGGCGGGACAGCGGGCCGGGCTCGAAACCGGGGGTGGAGAGCCCCTTCTGCACGCGGGCGACCAGCTCGACGTCCTCGTCGTTGGTGATCCAGCCGATGTGGATGTTCAGGCGGCGGGCGATGCGGGTGCGCAGGCTCGTACCGCGGCGGGTGTAGAACGCGCCGGGGACCGCCACCCGGTCCACCGCCGTCGGGATCGCGGTCCAGGCCAGGACGTGGTCGGGGTAGAAGTCGATGAGGGTGTTCGGGTAGATGACCGCGTACCGCCAGACCCGCCGGTCGGCTTCGGTGAGGCCGGGCATGGGTGCGGCGATGCGCTGGTAGAGGCGTTCGGCCCAGTTCGAGGACGGCTTGTCCCGCAGGGGCGAGGCGAACAGCGCGTAGGACCCCTCGATCTCGCAGGTGTAGCCCTGGTAGTCGAGCAGCCGCATCAGTCCCGGGTGGGCCACCGGTACGTGGTAGCCCTCCAGGTAATTGTCGACCGTCACCTTCCAGTTGGCCTCCTGCACCTCGGCCGCGGCCAGGTCGTGGATCCGGGCGCGGCCGACCGGCACCAGGCCGGCCCCGGCGTAGTGGCCGACGGCCTCCGCGAGCCCGGCGCACTGCTCGGCCAGGGGTACCGCATCGAGGTCGAGGTTGACGAAGACGAAGCCGAGGAACGATTCGACTCGGGCCGGGAACAGGCCGAGCGCGGGCTTGTCGAGGCAGGGGATCTGCCGTGCCTCCGGGGCTCCGACCAGGCTTCCGTCGAGGCGGTAGGTCCAGCCGTGGTAAGGGCAGCGGATCGCTTTGCCGGCCGGTTCGGGGGCGGTGACCAGGCGCGTTCCTCGGTGGCGGCACACGTTGAGGTGGGCGGCGAGGGCACCGTCCTCGGTACGGACGACGAGCACCTCGCGGCCGGCCACGGTGGCGGCGAGCCGGGCGCCCGGGTTCGGCAGGTCGGACTCGTGGCAGACGAGCTGCCAGGACTTGGCGAAGACGAGCCGGATCTCCTCGGCGGCGATGTCGGGATCGGTGTAGTAGCGGGCCGACAGGGCGGGCCCGGGGAGGTGCGGGACCGGCTGGTCGGCCGGGGGCCTTTCGGGTGCTCTGGAGTGCATCGGGTGACTCCTCCGTACCGGCGGTGCGGCGATCGGTCTCGGCGAAGGGCAGCGAGACGACCCGGCGGCGGGCAGCGGGCCGGGCGGACGCCGAGGCCTTGCTGACCGATTGGACAGTCAGATTGCTGGCTGATTTCCGCTGGGTCAAGACTTGTACGCTGACCGATCGGTCAGCTAGCGTAATTCTCGTCGCCGCACCGGAGTTCATCCTCTTCTGAGCCATTTGTCTGACCCGATGCGGCCCCGCCGCCCCGGCACCCGCCCGGGCTCGCACCCCCTTCACCCCTCCCCCCCTCCCCCCATCTCCTGCCGCACGCCATCGGCGTCCCCGCGGTGAGCCCCGGGCATCCCCACACCGCCCCCGGCCCCGCATCCGGCCCGGTCGCTCACGGCACCCCCACTCCTCCCGGAGGCACGCATGAGCGGTCGTCGGCGTCTGGACTGGCTCGGGCTCACCCCCGAACCGGAGCGGGAACTGCCCGCTGCGGTCGCCGCCCTGCGCGCTTCCTCGCACCATCCCCCTACGGAACCCACGGGGCCCACAGACCCCGCACCGCCGCCACCGGCCGAGCTCGTCGCCTCCGAGCGACGCCGCCTGGAGCACCTGATCCTGCGGGGCGGCCGGCGCGACTGGCTGCGTTACCTGGCCGAAGTCGCCGCGCTGGTGACCGCCGCCGCCGACGGCGCCGGGCAGGGCGACCACCCGGCCGCCCTGCTCGCCGGCGAGGTGGTCCTCGACCACCACCGCATGCTCGTCGGGCTCTCGGGACCGGGATACGCCCGAACCGCCTCGGACCGCGCCGCACTTGAGCGTGCCGTTCGGACACTGCACTCCAACTCCCGCACAGAAAGCATCCGATGACCGCGATTCGACTCCCTGCGGGGCAGCCACCGGGTTCCGTACTCGGAGCCGCTCCGGGCGCGCCGGAAGGCGTCGAGGCGTACCTCGCCACCGGCGGCTACGCCGAAGCCACCGGCCCGGACGAGCTGCTGGGCCACCTCGCCTCATCCGGTCTGCGCGGGCGCGGCGGGGCCGGCTTCCCGGCCGCCGTCAAGCTGCGTGCCGTCCGCGAGCGCGGCGGCGTCCCGGTGGTGGTGGCGAACGGCGAGGAGGGCGAGCCCGGCTCGGTCAAGGACCGCTGGCTGCTGCGGGCCAGGCCCCATCTGGTCCTCGACGGCCTCGCCCGCGCCGCCGCGGTCACCGGCGCCGTACGCGGCTACGTCTACCTCTCGGACCCGGTGGCCGCCGACCGCGTCCGCCGGGCCCTAGCCGAACGGGAGCCGGACCTTCCCGTCGAGGTCGTCGAGACCGCGCACACCTACGTCGCCGGGGAGGAGAGCGCGGTCGTCCGCCGGATCGACGGCGGGCCGGCCCTGCCCACCGCCAAGCCTCCCCGCCCCTTCGAGCGCGGCGTCGGCGGCGCGCCGACCCTCGTCTCCAACGTCGAGACCCTCGCCCGAATCGCCCTCATCGCCACCAGCCCCGGCCTGCGGCAGTCGATCGCCCGCTCCACCCTGGTGACCCTGTCCGGCGGCGGCGCCGCCCCCGTCCTCACCGAGGTCCCCTACGGCGTCCCCCTGCGTGAACTGGCCGCCGCTCTCGGCGTCCCGGACGCGGCCGGGGCCCTGATGGGCGGACTGTTCGGCGGGTTCATCGACGCCCGCGCCCTGGATCTCCCCCTCGAACCCGGCGCGCTCACCGCGGCGGGCACGGCACTGGGCTGCGGGGCGATCCGCTTCCTCGCCGCCGGAGCCTGCCCGGTGAGCACCGCCGCCGATGCCGTCGGCCACCTCGCGGCGCAGAGCGCACGGCAGTGCGGGGTCTGCGTCTCGGGCACCGCGGCCGTCCGCGACGCCGTGTACGCCCTCGCCACGGGGACCGCCGGCCCCGACACCCTCCTCCACCTGGACCGGTGGTCGCGGGGCCTGCCCGGGCGCGGCGCGTGCGGCCTGCTCGACGCCGCCGCGGGCATCGCCGGGAGCCTGCTGCGCTCCTTCCCCGAACCCGTCCGGTCCCACCTGCGCGGGCCCTGCCCCGGCTGCGCCGCCGTCTCCTCCCCCGCGGGCGGTCAAGGGCGCCGCCTCACCGTGGCCGTACCGGAGATCACCGGCACGGCCGTGGGCGACAGGACCGTACCCCGCTCGCCCGTGCTGAAAGGAACACCGTGAACCTCCTGCTGGACTCCACCCGCTGCCAGGGCTACGGACTGTGCCAGGAACACGCACCCCACCTGGTCGAACTCGACGAGTGGGGCTACGCGAAGGTCATCGCCGTCGCCGTCCCGCCCGGCGCCGAGGAAGCGGCGCGCGACTGCGCCGCGAGCTGCCCCAACTCCGCGCTCCGAGTGGAGAAGTGACATGGGACGTGATCTGACCGCTCCCCGTGATCTGACCGCTCTCTTCGACCCCCGCTCGGTCGCCGTGGTCGGTGCCAGCGACGATCCGGCCAAGTACGGCCACGCCGTGGCCTCCCAGGCGCTCCGCGCCGATGGCCGGCGCCCCGTGCACCTGGTGAACCGGCGCGGTGGCACCGTCCTCGGCAGACGGGCGGCCCCGTCCCTCTCGGCGATCGGCGAACCCGTCGAGCTGGTGGTGATCTCCGTCCCCGGCAGCGGCTTCGAAGCCGCCGTGGAGGACGCCCTGGCCTGCGGGGCGAAGGCGATCGTCGGCATCACCGCCGGCTTCGCCGAGGCCGGCCCCGCGGGAGCGGCCCGCCAGCGCGCGGTCGTCGCCAGGGTCCGGGAGGCCGGAGCCGTGCTCGTCGGGCCCAACTGCCTGGGCGTCGCGGACAACACGACCGAGCTGTACCTCGCCTCGGACCGATTCGCGCCCGGCGGCACCGCCCTGCTGAGCCAGAGCGGCAACCTCGCCCTCGAACTCCAGCTCCGCGGCGCTCCGCACGGTCTGGGCTTCTCCCGGTTCGTCTCGCTCGGCAATCAGGCCGACGTCACCCTCGTCGACCTCGTCGAGGACTGCGCCCGCCACGAGGCCACCACCGCGATCGCCGTGTACGCCGAGGACTTCGGCGACGGCAGGGCCTTCGCCGGGGCCGCCGCCGCGGCGGGCAAACCGGTGGTCCTGCTCACCGCCGGGCGCGGCTCCGCCTCGGCGCGCAGCGCCCGCTCGCACACCGGGGCGCTCACCACGTCGGCCGACGTCGTGGCCGCCGCCTGCCGCGACGCGGGAGTGGAACTGGTGCGCACGCCCAGGGAGATGACCGTCGTACTGGCCGCCGTGAGCAGTCGGCCCGGGCCTCGTACGGGAGGGCGCCGGACCGCGGTCTTCACCGACGGCGGTGGCCACGGGGCGATCGCGGCCGACGCCGCCGAGGACGCCGGGCTGGACGTGCCGGAGCTCGCGGAGGCGACCCAGGCAGGGCTGCGGACCGTGCTGTGGCAGCAGTCGGCGGTCGCCAATCCGGTCGACCTGGCGGGGATGGGCGAGCAGCGGCCCCTGTCGTACGCCGACGCGGTCGGGCACCTCCTCGCCGCCGAGGAGGTCGACGCGGTGCTGATGACGGGCTACTTCGGCGGGTACGCGGCGTCCGAGGGCGGCCTGGGCGGCGGGCAGGCGGGCGGCTCCGTGCTCGCGGAGGGTGAGACCCGGGCCGCCGAGAAGATCGTCACCCGCCTCGCGGAGTCACCCAAACCCCTGGTGGTGCAGTCGATGTATCCGCGCTCGCCGAGCTGCCGCGTCCTGGCCGGGGCCGGGATACCGGTGTTCGCCGCCACGGAGGACGCCGCCCGCGCGCTGTCGGCGATGACCCGCCGGGCGGCCCGCTCCGGCCCGGAGCTCGCCGCACTGCCCGCCGCCGCCGCGCCGCTGCGGGACCCGGGGTACCACGCGGTGCGCGGACTGCTCGGCGCCGCCGGAGTGCCGTTCCCGCCGGCCCGCGAGGTCACCGACGAGGCCGGAGCACTGGCCGCGGCCGGGGAGTTCGAGGGCCCGTACGTACTGAAGGCCCTGCACCTCCTGCACAAGTCCGACGCGGGTGGCGTGGCGCTGCGGCTGGCCGGCCGGGACGATCTCCTGGCCGCCTACCGGGACATGCGCGCCCGGCTCGGCCCCGGCTCGTACTCGGTCGAGGCGATGGCCGACCTCTCGGACGGCATCGAGCTGATCGTGGGCGTGAACCGCGACCCCCGCTTCGGACCGGTGGCCATGGTCGGGCTCGGCGGGGTCCTCACCGAGACCCTGCGCGACGTGGCCTTCGCGCTGGCGCCGGTACCGGCGCGGCGGGCCGGGGAGCTGCTGCGGGGGCTGCGGACCGCCGCCCTGCTGTCGGGTGTCCGCGGCCGGCCGGCCGTGGACGTGGCGGCCGCGGCCGACGTGATCGAACGCATCACGACCGTGGCCGCCGCGCATCCGGAGATCGCCGAGCTTGAGGTCAACCCGCTGCTGGTCCGCCCCGGCGGCGCCCTGGCGCTCGACGCACGGGCCGTCCTGGGCTGATCCCGCGCCACTCTCCGCGCACCTCGACTTCCCTACTTCTTCCGCCCCTTAGGCCCAGGAGAACACCGTGGACTTCCGCTACACGCCCGAGCAGGCCGACCTCAAGGCCCGCGCCGCCGCCTACGCACACCTCCTGATGGGGTACGAGGAGCAGTCCGAGGAAGCGGGCGGTCCGCTGCCCGCCGAGACGGTCCGCGAACTGACCCGCGCCGCCATGGACGCCGGCGTCTACGCGATCAACATGCCCGCCGCCTGGGGCGGGGCCGGCCTGTCCCTGCTGGACCAGGTCATCGTCGAGGAGGAGTTCGGCAAGGTCACCAACTGCCTCTGGGACATCCCCTGGCGGCCCGCGAACGTCCTCGCCCACGGCACCGGGGCGCAGCGCGAGAAGTACCTCCTGCCCGTCATCCGGGGCGAGCGGTTCGACGCGTTCGCCGTCACCGAACCGGGTGCGGGCTCGGACCCCGGCTCGTGCACGAGTACGGCGACCCGCACCGCGGGCGGCTGGCTGCTCAACGGCGAGAAGTGGTTCGTGACCTGCGGTGACATCGCCGATTTCCTGCTGGTGCAGGCCGATGCGGGCCCGGAGCGGGCCGCGACGCTGTTCTTCGTGGACAAGGGTGCGGCGGGCGTCGAGATGACGCGGGTCCCCCGGTTCATGCACTCCGCGGTGAACGGGCACCCCGAGTTCACCTTCACCGATGTCTTCGTCGCCGACGAGGACGTCCTCGGCGGTGTCGGCAACGGCTACGAGCTGACGAAGGAGTGGTTCACGGACGAGCGGCTGATGATCGCCGCCCGGACCGTCGGAGCGGCGGAGCGGGCCCTCGAACTCGCCCGCGACTGGGCCGTCGGCCGTCGCCAGTTCGGCTCCCCCATCGCCGACTTCCAGCTGATCCAGGGCATGCTCGCCGACTGCGCCGTCGACATCGCCGTCAACCGCGCCTACACCCACCAGGTCGCCTGGGAGGCCGACCAGCCGCACACCGACCCCAAGACCCTGCACGCCAAGGCGTCGACGGCGAAGCTCGCCGCGAGCGAGGCGGCGGGTCGGGTCATCGACCGGTGCGTACAGATCTTCGGCGGCCGCGGCTACGACCGCTCGTACCCCGTCGAGCGGATGTACCGCGAACTGCGCGTCGACCGGATCTGGGAGGGCACCTCCGAGATCCAGCGCCTGATCATCGCCAACGAGCTCGTCAAGCGGGGTACGCGGGCACTCGCGCTGCCCGGCCGCTCCTGACGGGTCCCCTTCACCACCACCACTTGCCCCCCTCCACCACGATCACGAGGACGAACACCCCATGGACTTCCGCCTCACCGCCCGTCAGGAAGAGCTCCGCGACTCGGCGCGCGCCCTCACCGGCTTCATCACGAAGTACGAGCTCGACTGCGAGGAGAACAACGGGCTGCCCCCGCAGGCCCACACCGAGATCCGCGACGCCGTCCTCGACAGCGGACTCCAGGCCGTCAACATGCCCGTGGAATGGGGCGGCGCCGGCCTGAGCATCCTGGAGCAGGTCACCGTCCAGGCCGAACTGGGACGGCTCACCGGCGCCCTGTGGGACATGGTGTGGCGTCCCGCCAACGCCCTGTCCTTCTGCACGCCGGAGCAGCGCGAGCGCTACCTCGTCCCGGTGATCCGGGGACGGCGCCGCGACTGCTACGCGGTGAGCGAGCCCGAGGCGGGCTCGGACCCGCAGAGCCTGCGGACCACGGCGACGCGGACCGGGGACGGCGGCTGGGTGCTGAACGGCGAGAAGTGGTTCGTCACCGTGGGCGACCACGCCGACTTCATGATCGTGCTCGCGGCCGCCGGGGAGGAGCGGGCACCGACCCTGTTCCTCGTCGACAAGGACACCCCGGGCATCGAGATGACCCGGGTGCCCCGCTGGATGCACACCTTCGTCTACGAGCACCCCGAGTTCACCTTCACCGATGTCCGCCTGCCCGCGGACGCCGTGCTGGGGGAAGTGGGCACCGGCTACGACATCACCCGCTCCTGGTTCACCGAGGAACGGCTGATGATCGCCGCACGCACGATCGGAGCGGCGGAGCGGGCCCTGGAACTCGCCCGCGACTGGGCGGTCGAGCGCCGCCAGTTCGGCTCCCCCATCGCCGACTTCCAGCTGATCCAGGGCATGCTCGCCGACTGCGCCGTAGACATCGCCGTCAACCGCGCCTACACCCACCAGGTCGCCTGGGAGGCCGACGAAGGCGTCCTCGACCGCAAGACGCTGCACGCGAAGGCCGCCATCGCCAAGCTGTCGGCGAGCGAGGCGTCCGGCCGGGTCATCGACCGCTGCCTGCAGATCTTCGGCGGCCGCGGCTACGACCGCTCGTACCCCGTCGAGCGGCTCTACCGCGAACTGCGCGTGGACCGGATCTGGGAGGGCACCTCCGAGATCCAGCGCCTGATCATCGCGGGCGAACTCGTCAAGCGCGGCACGGGCGTGCTGCGGATGCCGTCGGCCGTGTGACCTCCGCATCCGACGCATCCGAGGCATCCGGCACATCCGGGGCATCCGACAGATCCGAAGGGAAAGAACCGATGGCCGATGTCGAACGCGTCGGGATCGTGGGGTGCGGCCTGATGGGCTCCGGGATCGCCGAGGTCTGCGCCCGCGCCGGGCGGGACGTCGTGGTGGTGGAGTCGAACCGGAGGGCCGCGGACGCCGGCCTGGAGCGGATCACCCGCTCCCTGGCCCGCGCCACGGCCGCCGGAAAGCTCACCACCGCGGACCGCGAAGCCGCTCTGGGCCGGATCGTGATGACCACGGACATGGACCGGATGACCGACCGGGACCTCGTGGTCGAAGCGGTGGCCGAGGACGAGCGGGCGAAGCTGGAGGTCTTCGCCCGGCTCGACCGGACCGTCGGGCGCGGGGACGCGGTCCTCGCGACGAACACCTCCTCCATCGCGGTCATCCGGCTGGCGGCGGCAACGTCCCGGCCGGAGCAGGTCGTCGGCCTCCACTTCTTCAATCCCGTCCCGGTGCTTCCCCTGGTCGAGCTGGTGCCCTCCCTGCTCACCTCCGCGGAGACCGTCCGGCGCGCCGGGGAGTTCGCCGCCGACGTGCTGGGCAAGCAGGTGGTCCACGCCGAGGACCGGGCAGGGTTCGTGGTGAACGCGCTCCTCGTCCCGTACCTGCTGGCCGCCGTCCGGATGGCCGCATCGCGGACCGCTTCGGCCGAGGACATCGACCGGGGCATGACCCTGGGCTGCGCGCACCCGCTCGGGCCGCTGGCCCTGGCCGACCTCATCGGACTGGACACCGTCCAGGCGATCGCCCGGTCGATGTACGCGGAGTACCGGGAGCCGCTGTACGCACCGCCGCCCTTGCTGGCGCGGATGGTGGACGCGGGCCTGCTCGGCCGCAAGACGGGCCGGGGCTTCCACACCTATTCATGACCGCTCTTCATGACCGCGGTGCCCCGGCGGCCGGAGCCCGGACGCCTCATGCGCGAGGATGGGGGTCCGGCGGGCGGGGCCGCCGGGGCCCTTCCACCCACCCACCCACGCACCCCACTCGACGGGTGCCGACCCGGGGAGCAGCCCACGTGACCAAGGCCGAGCGGGCACTCGAAACGCGTGAGCGAATCCTCACGGCCGCGTGCGAAGTGATCGCCGACATCGGCTTCGAGCACGTCAGCATGCGCAAGGTCGCCGAGCACGCGGGTGTCTCGAAGGCCCTGCTCCACTACCACTTCGACACCCGCGAGAAGCTCTTCGCCGAGGCGATGACGCACTCTTTCGCCAAGACCGGCACGGACACCGGCAGCGAGGACGCTTCGCTCCCGGCCGCCGCCGTCCTGGCGCGGATCGTACGGAGCATGCTGCCCACGGACGCCGAACTCCGCCAGGACTGGAAGCTCTGGCAGGAGCTGTGGGTGCGCGCCCTGCGCGACGCGGCGGCCCGGGACCTCGCCGTCGACCTGTACGACCAGCTGCACGCGTGGGTCGCCGGGGTCGTGGAACGGGGCATCGCTTCCGGAGAGTTCACCGACTGCGACGTCGCCGAGGTGGGCACGCTGGTGCTGGCCCTGTGCGACGGCCTCGGCAACCGGCTGATGCTGGAGGACCCCCGGATCGACCTCGCCACGGCTCAGTCGACGATCTGGCGGGCGATCGCGCCGGCCCTCGGGATCGCCCCCGTCTTCCCCGAGGTCGCGCCGGAGGTCCCCCCGGCAGTCTGAGAGCTCGCGCCCGAGGTCTCCCCGGCGGTCGGACGGCCCGTCCCGCGGCCCGCGGCCGACCTTCACCGGCCGCGCGGCCATCCCGTACGCCGCCGGGAGCCGCGCGACGCACGCCCGGACGGCAGGGGTGCGGCCAGGCCGAAGACCACGGTGATCCGGGCGCCGCCGCGGGGCCCGCGGGCGATGCGCACCGAGCCGCCGGTGACGGACCCGGCCCTGCGGGCGATGTCGAGGCCGAGCCCCGAGGAACCGGTGCTGCTTCCGCGGGAGAGTGCCTGGTCCGGTTCGGGGATGCCGGGGCCCTCGTCCTCCACGACCAGTTCCACGGCCTGGGCGGTACGGGCGACACGGACGGCGAACGCGGTGCCGGGCGCGGTGTGCCGGAAGACGTTGCCGATGAGCGCGTCCACCACGGCGGCGACGTCGTCCTCGGAGAGGCCGACGGCCGCGGGCTCCTGGGTGAGGTCGAGGGAGCAGGGGCGGTCCTGCTGCTCCGCCAGAACCGCCCAGAAGGCGGTCCGCCGGCGCACGACGTCCGCGGCCTCGCAGCGGGGTCCGGCCGGTGCGGGACTCGTGGCGCGGTGTGCCCCGCCCGTTTCCGGGCCGAGCATGCCCTGCCCCATCGGGCCCACGGCGAGCGGGGTGCGGGCCGCGGTGATGATGGCCCGGAGTTCCGTCTCCAGGGCGCACACGGCGGCCTCGACCCTGGCCGACTCCGGTGAGCCGGCCATGCGTTCCGTTGCCAGGTGCAGGGCGGTCAGCGGGGTGCGCAGCCGGTGGGACAGGTCGGCGACCAGTTCGCGTTCGACGGCGAGCAGTTCGGTCATCCGGTGGGCCATGGTGTTGAAGGCGATGCCCGCCTCGCGCAGTTCCCTGGGTCCCATGGGGTCCACGCGGGCGTCCAGATTGCCCCGGCCCAGGGCCTGGGAGGCGTGGGCGAGCCTCTTGGAGGACCTGACGACCTTCGCGCCGAGGCGGTCGGCGACCAGGACGGACCCGCCGACCAGTCCGACGGCGAGGAGGAGCATGACCGTCCAGGAGGCCGTGACCCCGCGGGTCAGCTCCTCTTCGGGGACGAAGTTCTCGATGACGGCGACCTGGTCCCCGGGCAGTACGACCGGCTGCAGGCAGATCCACCCGTCGGGCATCCGCTGGGAGATGGACTCGCGTCCCCGCTGGGCCCGTTCGAGCAGGGCCGCCGGGGCGCGGGAGGCGCCGAGGGCGGGCTCGTCCGGCAGGTGCACGACCACGTACTCGGCCGCGTCCAGGCTGGCCGCGGATTCCCGCAGGGCGGACGGATCCGTGGTCAGTGCCAGTACGGGGGCCAGGGCGGCGGCCCGCTGCTCGGCCGCGGTGACGCTCTGCTCCTTGACGAGCGACATCACCAGGGCGGCCAGCGGTATGAGGAAGGAGAGGGCGACCATGGACGTGACGGCGAGCGCCACTCCGGCGAGCGAGCGTCTCACCGCGGCGCCACCAGCTTGATGCCGACACCGCGGACGGTCAGCAAGTAGCGGGGGGCCGCCGCGCGTTCGCCGAGCTTTCGGCGCAGCGAGGACAGGTGCACGTCGACGGTCTGGTCGTCGACGTAGGGCTCGCGCCAGACCTCGGTCAGCAGCCGCCGTTTGGAGACGACCTGGCCGGTGTGGTGGGCGAGGAAGGCCAGGAGGTCGAACTCGCGCCGGGTGAGCCGCAGCTCGCGGCCGGACAGGTACGCGGTGCGCGCCCCGGGGTCCACCGCCAGCTCGCCCACGGTGGTGGGGCGCAGCGGCTCGGCCGCGGGGGCCGGCCGCGCACCCCCGCCGCCGTGCGCGGCATGGGCCGGCGGCAGGTGGTTGGTGCGCCGCAGGACGGCGGAGAGGCGTGCGATGAGCTGTCCCCCGGAGAAGGGTTTGACCAGGTAGTCGTCGGCGCCCGCGTTGAGGAGCCGGATGATTTCCGCTTCGTCGTCGCGGGCGGTGGCCACCAGGACGGGAACGGAGGAGATGCCCCGGATCATGCGCAGTGCGTCTCCTCCGTCCAGATCGGGCAGCCCCAGGTCGAGGACCACCGCGTCGACGGGTGACTGGGTGACCTCGCGCAGGGCGCCGAACCCGTCGCCCGCGCTGCGTACGGCATAGCCGTGCTCCGTCAGGACTTCGATGAGTGACTGGCGGATGCTGGGGTCGTCTTCGACGACCAGGACGCTCGGCATGGGCACACCTTAGGTGAACGCTCGTTCCTATTGGTTGCCGGCTTGGTCGCCGAAGGCCGGGCCCCCGTCGGTGACGTGCAGGTGGACGGGGCGGTCGGAGACCGGAATGGTGCAGCCCTCCTGCGCACTGCAGCTCGCGTACCCGAGCAGTACGGTCGCGTCCCCGCTGCCGTCCAGGCGGACGGGCAGGGTGGTGGTGACCGGGCCGTCCGGGTAGACGGGGACCGGGGCGTCGACGCCGGGCACGCTGATCGTCCGTACGTCCGCCGCGGCCGTCAGCTTCCCGTCCGCCCGCAGCACGCCGGTGACGGCCAGCGAGGTCGGCCGGCCGACGCCCTCGATTCCGGTGGCCGGCAGATCGGTGCTGTAGAGGTGGAACCCCTTCTCCTCGGGGGTGAAGACCGCGGTCAAGGTGGCCCTCGGTGGTTGCCAGTCGGAGACGGAGAGCGTGACGGTGACGCCGTTCTCGGTGAAGCTCGTCGTGGGCGCGGAGCCGGTCGCGGAGCCGGGCGCGGAGCCGGGCGCGGAGCCGGTCGCGGAGCCGGTCGCGGCGGGCTGCTCGCCGCATGCCGCGAGGGCGCCCAGGGAGAGCATGGCGACCAGGGCCGCGGCGACGCCGGCCTTGCGGGAGTCCTTCGCGTACGGGGAAACGTTCATCGGCTGTGCCTTCGTGAGGAAAGGACGGGACATGGGCGGGGCCGGTTCTAGACGGCGGTGGTGAACGCCGCGCTCCACGACTGGAGCCGGTACACCAGGTCGTTCCACACCCCGGTGGCCAGCAGGAGGCCGACGAGGACGAGCATTGCGCCGCCGGTCCGCAAGACCCACTGGTAGTGCCGTTTGACCAGGCCGAAGGCGCCCAGTGTCCGGCGGAAGGCCAGGGCCGCCAGGAGGAACGGCAGGCCCAGCCCGAGGCAGTAGGCCGCCATCAGCAGGGCCCCGCGGGCCGCGCTGGCCTCGCTCCAGGCGAGCGCCTGTACGGCGGCCAGTGTCGGGCCGATGCACGGGGTCCACCCGACCGCGAACACCGCCCCCAGCAGCGGCGCGCCCGCCAGGCCGAGCACGGGCCGCCGGTGGCTGCGGAACTCCCGCTGCGCGAAACCCGGCAGGAAGCCCATGAAGGACAGCCCCATCAGCACGGTGAAGGCGCCGAGCACCCGGGTGACGGCCTCCTGGTGGGCCAGCAGGGTGCGGCCGAAGTACCCGAACAGGGCGCCTCCGGAGACCAGTACGGCCGTGAAGCCGAGGACGAACAGCGCCGCGCCGGCCGCCATGCGGCTGCGCTGCCCGCCGCGGGCGTCCGCCAGGTCGGAGACCGACAGGCTGGTCACGTAGCTGAGGTAGCCCGGCACGAGCGGCAGTACGCACGGCGAGAGGAAGGAGACCAGTCCCGCGAAGAACGCCACGGGGGCGGCCACGGCCAGCGTCCCGTGGAGGAGGGAGGGGGCGACGTCGGCGGCGGTGAGCGTCGTCATGCCGGTGAGCGTCGTCATGCCGTCTCCTCGGCGACGCGGAGGAGCAAGGGCCTCAGTTCCTCGTCGGTGACCGCTCCCCCGATGCTGACGGCGATCCGGCCGCGGCGGTCGATCACCAGCGTCGAGGGGATGGTCTGCGGGTTGAGGAGTGCGGGCGGAAAGCGGAGCAGGAGCTTGCCGGTGGGGTCGTGGAGGCTCGGGAACCCCAGGCCGTGCGCGCGTACGAAGGACCGTGCCGCCGCGCGGTCCGGGTCGCGGGTGTTGATCCCGAGGAACCGGACGCCCTGCGTGCGGGTCTGCCCGCTGAGCCGTTCGAGGTCGTCGGCCTCCGCCCGGCAGGGCCCGCACCACGATCCCCAGACGTTGAGGACGACGACCTGCCCCCGGTACTCGGTGAGGCTGAGCGGCTTTCCGTCCAGGTCTGCGCCCGTCAGCACGGGCGCGGGGGGCCGGCCGCCCGTGTCCACGACCACGGCCGCGGACACGGACACGGGCCTGACCGCGGCGCCGTCCGGGCCGGGCGGCGCCCCGCCGCCGTCTTGGGGGGTGGGGCCCGCG
Source organism: Streptomyces sp. NBC_01298 (assembly GCF_035978755.1). Taxonomy (NCBI): domain Bacteria; kingdom Bacillati; phylum Actinomycetota; class Actinomycetes; order Kitasatosporales; family Streptomycetaceae; genus Streptomyces; species Streptomyces sp. NBC_01298. Next base: position 7,783,848 of record NZ_CP108414.1, on the reverse strand, counting down.
GCGGCGTAGAGGCAGCCGGCGACGGCGACCGCGAGGCCGGCACCGGCCAGGACGGTGCGGCGCGGGACCGCTCGTCTCATGACGCCCACTTGCGGAGGAAGGAGCCGATGCCGTCCGAGGTCAGGGCGGGATTGCCGGTGACGTGCGTGTCGGTGCGTACCGTGCCGGTCGCCGAGACCACGACCAGGACGGGCATCTTGTACGTCCCGCCCGAGGGGCTGTACTTGCGCAGGAGGGCGGAGTTGGCGGAGCTGTCGCCGCCGATGTCCACCTTGACCAGGTGGTACGAGGCTCCGAGGACCGATGCCGTCCGGGGCTGGGCGAACACCTTGTCGGCCGCCTTGCAGTTGCCGCACCAGTTGGCGCCGAAGTCGAGCAGCACCATCCGGCCGTCGGCCTTGGCCGCGCGCAGCGCCGCGTCGATCAGCTTCTGCGCGTCGGCCGAACTGTCGTAGCCGGGGCCCGGTATCCGGGCCGCCGGGGCGGGCGCGGCGGCGGTGGTGCGGGACGGCTTGGGGGCGGGCTTGGCGGGCGGGGCGGGCTTGCCGCGCGAGGAGGTGGGCGAGGCGCCGGCCGGGGTGCCGGCCGACGCGGACGCCGACGGCGGCGTGGACGGCGTGCCGGACGCGGTCGGGGAGGCCTCCGCGGACGCGGACTCCGTTGCGGCCGCGAGGGTCTGCGACGGCTGTCCGGGCGCGGCCGGCGCGGCGGCACCGGTGGACTGGGCGGACGGACCGCACGCCGCGGTCAGCGCGGCGGCGACCACGGCCGCGGCCACCAGGGGCAGCCGCCTGCCCAGGGGCCCGGCGGTGCGCGGGCGCGGCGTACGGCGGGTGGCACGGGCGGGTCGGAGGATGCGAGAAGTCATGGCGAAGACACCCCAGGGCACGGTTCGGAGTACGGAAGCGCGGAACGCCTTCCGGATCGGTGGAGCCGGTGGCACGGCGGCACGGCAGCACCGCGGCACAGCGGCTCGTCGGGGGGCCGGGGCAGTCGTGCCCGGGCGCCGAAGGCCGCTCGGCTGACGCGAGCATATGACCGCCGGGGGCCGCCGGAACCGGTTGGGCGTGATCTTGAGGTTCCCCTAAGGAACAGCTCACCTTCCGCTTCACCGGAGCTCGGCGGATAGGCGTGCAGAAGGGGGCGAACCCGGAAGGGAAGTCAGAAGGACGTCTCGCGCACGCTGGCCTTCGCCGACGGGGTGATGGTCGCCGTGATCACCGAGCGATGGTCCGCGCCGGTGAACGTGACGGTCAGGGTGTCGTCCGCGGTCTGTGACGTGGCGGCCTTGTATCCCCGGCCGGGTACCGCGGAGATCAGGCACACGCCGCGGCTGCCGTAGCGCACGGTGACCTTGCCGCCCTCCGAGGGGACGGTGTGCAGGCCGAATCCGCCTCCGTCGCAGTCGACGGGTGGTTTGGCCGCTGTCGTCCGGGGCGTTGCCGTCGGGGGCTTCACGGAGGTGGGTGTCGAAGCCGGGGGTGACTGCCGCTCGGTCGCGACGGGCGAACCACTGGCGGTGGCGCCCGGGGACGGCGGGCCCGGTGACGGGGCCGGCGACGCCGTCCAGGCCGGCGGCGTCTCGATGACCACGGGGGCGGACCGCGCGACCGGGGGCGTGTGCCTGGTCGAACCGACGACGAACTGGACCGTGCCGAGTACGGCGGTCACGCTGGCGGCCGTGCACGACAGCCATATGAGCAGGTAGCGCGGAATTCGGGGCACGGCCCCATAGTGGCGGACCCGCTCGGCCGCCCGTCACCGCCTCCCCCGCGAGGGAGCCGGCCCGCCGGAGAGCCCCCGGAGGGCCCCGGATGTACGGGGGAACACAAACGTCCTCCTGGCCCGCGTACGGGTCGCAGGACGTCGTGTGCCGGGCCCGTGGGTACGGGCCGGGTGAGGGTTCCTACCTGGACGTTCCGAAGTCCTGCGTCCACCAGGGACCGCCGTCGCCCTTGTGGAAACCTATGCCGATCTCCTTGAACCCACAGTTGAGAATGTTGGCCTTGTGACCGGGGCTGTTCATCCAAGCCTTCATGACCGCGGCGGCGTCCGCCTGGCCCCGGGCTATGTTCTCGCCCAGGCGGGACCAGCCGTATCCGGCAGCTTCCACGCGGGTGGTCATGGTGGAACCGTCGGGGCCGGTGTGGGACATGACGCCGCTGCGAGCCATGGTGTCGCTGTACGCCCGCGCCGCGGCGCTCAGCTTGGAGTTCGCGGTCAGTGCACCGCACCCGGCCGCGGCCCGCTCCTTGTTGACCAGGGACAGGACCGCGGACTCCGCACCGGACACACCGGAGGAACCACCCGAACCACCCGAACCGCCGGAGCCGCCGGAACCGCTGGAGCCCCCGGAGCCGCCACCCGTGGTCGCGGTGGGCTTACGGGTCGGGGCTTGGGGCTTGACGGCCTCGGTCGACGCCGCGGGGGTCGGGCGGCTCACCGCCGCCGGCTTCGTGGGGACGGCGGATCCGGTGGCACCCGCGGTGGGCGTCGAGGACGGCGTCGTGCCCGTCACGGACGCGGCGACGCCGGAGGACGCGGGGGCGGCCGGAGAGGGGCTTGCCGTCGCGCCCTCACGACCGGACCCCACCGCCCCGGAGTTCGGGCCGGCGGCACGGGCACGTACGCCGTCGTCGGAGTCGGCCACCGCGACCCCGACCGCCACCGCCGCAGCCGCGGCCGCCGTGGTGAGGGACAGCACGACGCGCGTGCGCACCGCCTTCTTCCGTCGCGTCTCGACGCGGGACGGCACTGCGGGGGTTCGGCTGCGGCTCATGCCGGTGACACCTCTGCGGGAAAGGAGGGACGGGCCCCCGAGCCTAGGCTGATGACCAGCGAAAACAGCGGCCCGGGGGCGTTCTTCAAGGTCCCTTAAGGAAGCCCGCAGACTCGCCACAGGAACGGCGGGGCACCGGAGGCCGCCGTGATCCGGAAGGCGCCGGGCCTCCAGGTCGTAGACCGCAGACCGCCCTGCTTGGCGGTCGCGATCACCAGGCCGCTGGCGCTGCGAGCGCTTGCGGGCGCCGGTCGGGCAGGGAAACCTGGCGAAGCCCGGGCCAAAGGTGCCGTATAGTGGAGACATCGACGCGGGGTGGAGCAGCTCGGTAGCTCGCTGGGCTCATAACCCAGAGGTCGCAGGTTCAAATCCTGTCCCCGCTACCACTCACAAGGGCCCGGATCCTCAACAAGGATCCGGGCCCTTGTGCCGTATCCGGCGCGGACGTTCCCAGGTGCGCACTTACACCCTTCATGCGCCCTGCCTTCCGAACCCGTCACCCGATCACACCCTGACCGCGGGCATCCCCGGCGCATGTCGGCCCAACCGATTGACCGCACCAGTAGTTAGGTGCCATATTACTTCCATGCCCCAGGACGCCGATCATCACCAAGCCCAGCCGACGCTGGATCAGGCCGCCCGCCAGATCCGGAGTTACGGGCTGACCGCGGACCCGCAGGCCGTTCTGGTCGCCGTCCGGCTGATGGCGACCGGCGCCCGGCTCGGCCAGGCGACCGAGGTGCACTTCGGCAGGTTCGGCCTCTCCACGGGCCGTTACCGGCTCCTGGCCGACCTCGAGGACTGCGGGGGCGAGAAGTCGCCCTCACAGCTGGCGGCCGGGCTCGGCGTATCGCGGGCCACGGTCACGGGGCTGGTGGACGGGCTGGAACGGGAAGGCCTGGTGGCCCGCCGTTCCTCCCGGGAGGACGGTCGGGCAACGGTCGTGGTGTTGACGGCTCGCGGCGCACAGCGCCTGCGGGACATGGCGCCGGAGCACTTCCGGCGACTGGAGTCGATGGTCGGCGGACTCACCGAGGCCGAGCTCGGCACGTTCCTGGAGCTGCTGGACCGGATCGCGCAGGGCATCGGCGCACTGGTCGAGGAGTAGGGGCCATACGGGTAGCACACTCCCCCGCCTAGCGGCGGGGGCCTTTTTCAGCCCATGTAGTTAGCCAGCTAATTATCTGACTCTCCTAGCTACGCGAGGACCGCATGACCAAGATGGACCAACAGACAGTCGATCCAAGACCGTTCGTCCTCTGGCGCGAGGTCGCGACGGCCTACGTCGCACCCGCGGTGTCGGCGGGGGCGGGCGCGCTCATCGGCGGGAACAGCCGGCTCCTGTGGGCCGCCGGCACCTCGATCGCCGGAACCTCCGCCGTGGTCGCCGCCCTGATCGGCGCGTGGCTGCAGCTCTTCGGCAGCCGACGCCCGGCCGGACGGGCGCGCCGCGCCGCACTGTCCCTGACGGGGGCCGCCCTCACGGCCGCTCTCGCCTTCGCCCTCGCCTACGCCGTCCAGCACGCGCGGCCCGAAGGCCTCGGGCCGCTCCACGGGGCGGCGCTCGACCGCCTCTCGCTCGACCTGCCGCTCTCCGCGGCGCTGGCCGCCACGATCGTGGGCTGGCGCTGGCGCGCCCGGTTCACCACTCGCCCCTCGAAGGGAAACCGATGATCATCGTCATGGGAGCAACCGGATCGACCGGCGGCGCACTCGTCCGCAGCCTGGCCGACGGCTCGGCGCCCTGCCGGGCCCTCAGCCGCGACCCGCGCCGGCTGCAAACCCTCCTCGGCTCCGGTGCCGGGCCGTCCACCGCATTCCGGTACGCCGACGCGGCCGACCCCGTTTCGCTGCGGACCGCGTTCAGTGGCGGCCGCCAACTCTTCCTTACCATGGAGAACGGCCCGCGGCAGGTCGAGTTCGAGCTCGCGGCCATCGAGGCCGCCCTGGACGTCGGCATCGAACACATCGTCAAGATCTCTTCCCCTGCCGCCGAGCCGGACTCCCCGGTCGCGATAGCCCGCGGCCACCACGCCGTCGAGTCCCGGCTGCGGACGGCCGGCATCACCGCCACCGTCCTGCGCCCCTACGCGTTCATGCAGAACCTCCTGATGCTCGGGCCGGGCGTGGTCCACGGCGGCCTGCTGGTGGGGGCGATGGGCCGGGCTCCCTGCAATTACGTCGACTGCCGGGACATCGGCGAGGTGGCCAGGGCCGTCCTCACCCGACCCGAACTGGCGGGCCACACGTACGCCTTGACCGGCGCCGAGACCTGCTCCTTCGACCGTCTCGCCACGCTGCTGACCCGGCTGCGGGGGCAGCCCGTGCGCTACCTCGACCTGCCGCCGGAGCAGTTCCGCGCACAACTGAGCACGACACGAGGGCTGCCGGACTGGCTGGCCGCCCACATCGTCGAGATCCAACAGCTCGCGCTCACCCGACCGGAGCGGCCCACCGACGCCGTCGCCCGGCTGCTGGGGCGCGCCCCGCGCGGGCTGGAGGCGTTCCTGACGGAACACGCCGACACGTTCCGCTGAGAGCGGCTCCACCGTCCCCTGACGGGACCGTCACCGTCCCGTCGCGCGTCGCGGTCCGGAACTCACCCACCGTTTCGGTCTTGAGCAGCCATGACCTCATCGCCGTACTCGAAGGCCCAGACACCGAATGCGCCGATCGGGCCGAGCAACGTCCTTCCCAGGGCGGTGAGTTCGTACTCGACACGGGGCGGAGCCTCGGCAAAGGCGTGTCGTTCCACCAGACCGCTGAACCCCAGCCGCCGCAGCGTCTCGGTCAGGACCTTGGGGCTGATGCCGCCGATGCGCTCGCGGAGTTCGCCGGGACGCATGGGACCGTCCCGCAGGACCCAGAGCAGGACGGCGTTCCAGGTGTTGGAGAGAAGGTCGAAGGCGAGGCGGGCGCGGCAGTCGGCGAGGTGGGCGTCGGTCGTCACTTACCACATGGTGCCTGACGGGTTTCCTACTGTCGTCCCGGAAGCGGTCGAAGCAAGCACGGAGAGGGGTGGATCCATGAGGATCGGTGTGCTGGGGACGGGGAACATGGCAGACGCACTGGCCACGCACTGGGTGCGGGCCGGGCACGAGGTGTTCATAGGGGGCCGGGACGAGCCGAAGGCCCGAGGGCTCGCGGGACGCGTCGGGGGCGGTGCGGGCACGGGAGTCCGCACGCGGCGGCACGCTTCGGTGAGGTGGTGCTGGCCGCGCTGCCGTACGAAGCGGGGGCGGCCGTCGTCGCGGACCTCCGGGCGGCGCTGAGCGGGAAGGTCCTGCTCGACTGCGCCAATCCAGTCGGACCCGGCTTCCGGCTGCTGACGGAAGGCGGCCCCTCGGCGGCGGGCCGGCTTGCCGCGGCGGCACCGGGTGCGCACGTCGTCAAGGCCTTCAACCGGCCTTTGCGACGGGCCCGAGTACGGAGAGGGTGAGCCGTACCGGGCATCGCGTGACGGAACGCTCGCCGAGACGCCCGCCCCGTCCGTCCGCGCGTGACAGCCCATCGGACGGTCAGGTGCGGCCTGCCTGGGCGTAGGGGCGCTGGTTGACCGACGTGGACGCACGTGGACGCTCCCCCGATCACCGGCGCCCACGGCTGTAGAACGGCCCGGGGGCCGCACGTGTCCAGGTGGTCGCTAGGCTCGCGCCATGCCTAACAGTCTCGGTTTCACGTGCTCATGCTGCGGCGATCACCACGCCGAGCTCCCCATGAGCTACTCGGCCATGGCCCCTGACGTATGGGATCCCGCCTTCGAGAGTGATCCGAACAGCACGCTGTCGTCCGACCAGTGCGTGATCAAGGGACAGCACTTCTTCGTCCGGGGCCTGATCGAGATACCTGTGATCGGGAGCGAGGACGTCTTCTCGTGGGGCGTCTGGGTCTCTCTGAGCAGGGACAACTTCGACCGCGCCCTCGACGTGTGGAACACCGAGGGGCGTGAAGCGGAGAAGCCGTACTTCGGCTGGCTCAGCACCGAACTCGCGCTCTACTCCGAGAGCACCACCGACCTGAAGACCAACGCCCACACCCGGCCGGTCGGCAAGAGGCCCCTCATCCAGTTGGAGCCCACCGACCACCCGCTCGCCGTCGAACAGCGCACCGGAATCACGCGGGACCGCGTACGCGAGATCGCCATGGCCGTACTGCATCCGGCCTGACGGGCCGCGTCGGCCGTGGCGTGCGGCGCCGGCGTTCCCTGCGGCGTCGGACACCGCCGCGGCGGACGCGGACGCCCGAGGGCCCCGCACCGGCGGCGGTTTCTAGGGGCCCTCGGGCGTGGCGGGGGCGATCAGGCGGTGGCGAGGGAGATCTCGGTCGACTTGATCAGCGCGACGACTGAGGAGCCGGCGGCCAGGCCGAGGGCCTCGACGGCGTCCTTGGTGATGGCGGCGGTCAGTTCGCCACCTTCGACGGACACCTTGACGGAGCCCATGGCGCCACCGGTCGCGACCTCGGTGACGGTGCCCGCGATCTGGTTGCGGATGGAGATGCCCTCGACCGGGCCGGTGGCGAGGGAGACCTCGGTGGACTTCACGAGCGCCTTGACGGCGGCGCCCTCGGCGAAGCCGAGTTCCTTGACGGCGTCGGTGGTGATCGCGGCGGTGATGTCCTGCCCGCCGGCCAGGCGGACCTTCACCGTGGACATGGCCTCGCCGGCCGTGACGGAGGTGATGGTGCCGGGGAACTGGTTGCGGATGCTCAGGCTCATGGGGTCGACGCCTCGCTCTGAATCGGTGGGGAAAGCGACCTGTCGGCCGCCCTGACGATCACGCTATCCGCAGCAGTCGACACCGGGGCGGACCAAGGTGTCGGCCACGCAGCAGCCGCTCGTCGCCCTCCACGCCCTGCGCGCCCTTCAGCGCCCGGCAGGGGGCGAAGCGAAGCCCATCGGCCACTTCGGCGGCAGCGCCACCCCAGGCCCCGGCGCCCGACGACACCTGCTCGGCGGCAATACCTCGAAAGGGTGGCCCGCCCGGTCGAACAATCACCGGTGCCCGCTGCCCGGGCGGCACTTGACCGACCGGCCAGACTGGAACATCCGTTCACGGTCTGCCCCCGGATCGACCGTTACGAGCCGCAATCCGGGCCGTTCTTGGAGCATACGTACCCCTGACTCCCCCATCCGGAGGATCCCGTGCATCCCAGCCCCGCCCCTCGACTCACCCGGCTCACCCGGCCCGCAATCGAACAGCGCGAGAGCGAATGCCGCCCCCGGCCGTCCTCCGGGCATCGGCTTGACGCCGTCAGCCGGGTCCGCCGCACCGCACGACCGGATGGGGGGTGGGGGGAATGACCCGGTCCGAGGAGCAGGCAGCGCAGGAGACGCCCGCGGCCGTCTCGGTGTCGGACTCCGAGCGGCTCCTGTTCGGCGGGGAGCTCGCCTACGACGTGGGCTGGGACCAGCACGAGGGTGCCTGGCTCAAGCTGGGGCTCTGGGCCATGGCCAAGGGCTTACCCCGGATGATCGGGACGGGGCTGCGGCTCGCGCACCTCGCCGACGCGCGCGCCCTGCGCGTCGTACTCGGCGCCGAGGTGGGGCGCGGCATCGCGCAGGCGGCCGGGCTGGTCGCGGTCAACGCCGTCCTGGGGCACATCCTCGCCGGGGGTGGGACGAAGGAGCGGCTGACCAGCGCGTTCCCGGCACTGGCGGTCGTCGCCGTCACCGCGTTGCTCGGTTCGCTGCTGCGGTCCGCGTCCACGGCCGCCACCGGTGAGCTGGAGCCGAAGGTGCAGCGGGTCGCCACCGAGCAGTACCTGGGGCTGGTGCACCGGGTGGAGCTCGCGGCGATCGAGGACGACGAGTTCCACCGGCTGCTGGACGCCGCCCGCTACGGGGCCGACTCCGCCCGGCGCATGATCCGGTACTGCACCAACACGTTGAACTCCGGCATCTCCCTGGTCGCCGCGGCCGGCGTGCTCACCGTGCTGCACATCGGACTCCTCCCCCTGCTCGTGCTGATGACCCTGCCGAGCGGGTGGCGGTCCCTGACGATCTCCCGGCAGCGCTACCTCTCTTTCCACGCCTTCGTCCAGCACGCGCGGGCCGGACACCTCCTGGGGCAGTTGCTGACCCAGCGGGAGGCGGCCGCCGAGGTCCGCGTCCACGAGGTCGGGCCCTTCCTCCTCGGTCACTTCCGGGAGATGGCCGAGACGAGCGAGCGCGAGCAGACCCGGCTGGCCCGCAACGCGGCGAAGATCGGTCTGATCGCCGACGGCGCGTCCGGCGTCGCCACCCTGCTCACGTACGGGGCGCTGGGGCTGCTGCTGTGGAGCGGGCGGATGGACCTCGCGGTCGCGGGCACGGCGGTCCTGGCCATCCGCACCGGGTCCTCCAGCCTGGACGGTCTCGTGCTGCAGATGGCCGACCTGCACCAGGAGTCCCTGTTCGTCGCCGACTTCGAGCGGCTGTGCACGGAGGCGAAGGCGAGGGCCATCCCCGAGAGCGGCGTGGACCTGCCCGAGCGGGTGCGGGAAGTCCGCTTCGAGAAGGTCACGTTCACCTATCCCGGCAGCGGGGGCGAGGTGCCCGAGCCCACCCTGCGGGAGGTGTCGATGGCCTTCCCCATGGGCAAGGTCGTCGCCCTGGTCGGGGAGAACGGCTCCGGCAAGTCCACGGTCGTCAAGCTCCTGGCCGGCCTCCACCAGCCCGATCCGGGCGGCGGGACGGTCTGGTGGGACGACGTGGACGCCGCCGCCGCCGACCGCGGCCAGATCTTCGCCCGCGTCGGGCTCATGTCGCAGTCCTTCTTCCGGTGGCCCTTCACCGTCCGCGTCAACATCGGCATCGGAAACCCGACCCCGCCGATCGACGACGGGGCGGTGCGGGAGGCCGCGGCGTTCTCCGGCGCCGACCGGTTCATCGCCGGCCTGCGCCGCGAACTCTCCACTCTCCTCGGGCGCGGCTACAGGGGTGGCCAGGAAGCCTCCGGCGGCGAGTGGCAGATGGTCGGGATCGCCCGTGCCTGGTACAAACGCGCTCAGATCCTGGTGGTCGACGAGCCGACGAGCGCCCTCGACGCCGTCGCCGAACAACGCGTCTTCGACCAGATCCGGGCCCTGGCCGCGGCCGGCCAGACCGTCGTACTGATCACCCACCGGCTGCACTCCGTACGGCACGCGGACGTCATCCACGTCATGAAGGACGGACGACTCGCGGAGTCCGGGACCTTTTCCGAGCTCATGGACGAGAACGCCGGTACGGGCACGGGGGACTTCCGGACCGCGTACCGGATCCAGGCATCCGCGTTCGCCGACACCCTGCCCGGCCCGCGCGGGGAATCCGCCACGGCCGGCGTGGAGGAGGTGTCGTGACGCGGATGCCGGAGCCGGAGGGCGGGCTGCCGGAGCCGATGGTGGCGTACTGCCGGGCCGGACCCTCCTCCTCCCGGTCCACCCGGCCGCGCGTCCGCCGCACACGGCCCCGCGCCCACCGCGCCCGTGTGCTCCTGGTGTCGGCGATGTCGGTAGCGTGGACAGCTGCCGCATGGGTGTCCATGTGTCCCTGTGTGCGGGCCGGCCCGTGCGGGGCTTCCGTTGAAGAGTGTGAGGCTGCGATGAATGAGCTGACGAAGCCCGAGGTCGAGGTTCCGGAGGGTGCCGCTCCCGCCGAGCTGACCATGCGGGACCTGGTCGTCGGGGACGGGCCCGAGGTCAAGTCGGGCATGGTGGTCAGGGTCCACTACGTCGGGGTGACCTTCGAGTCCGGCAAGGAGTTCGATGCCTCCTGGGACCGGGGTGAGCCGTTCAAGTTCGCCCTGGGCGGCGGCCGGGTCATCAAGGGCTGGGACCGCGGAGTGAAGGGGATGAGGGTCGGCGGTCGACGCGAGATCATCGTTCCCCCGCGTCTCGGCTACGGCAACCAGTCGCCCTCCCGGTTGATCCCGGCGGGCTCGACCCTGGTCTTCGTGGTGGACCTGCTGGACTGCTATTCCGGCACCACCGGGTGGAGCAAGGGCTAGGTCGTCTCTTTCGGATCTTGTCGGCCGAGTCCGCGGCGTCTGGTGCCGGGCCTGGGCGTGCTGTCGGGGCGCTCGCGCACTGGGCGTACGTGGTCGCCTCGGCAGTGCGGCCAGGCACGGCACCAGGCGTCGCGGGCCCGACAAGATCCGAAAGAGACGGCCTAGGGGGCGCCCTGCCGGGCCGGCGGTACGTGGTGGGCATCGAGACCATGGACAACGAGGGCCGGGGGCCGTGGGTCGGCTACGCGGCACCCGCGAAGCGCGGCGTCGACGGGGAGGCCGCTCACTGGAGGGACGCGCAGCGGGCCGTGGCACCGACGCCCCCGCCCTGCGACGACGTTCAGGTCAGCGGGTAGCGGGTGCGCAGGCCCTGAGGGCGGCCCCCGTCCGTTCGCCCGCAGGGGTGGATCCCCGCGCTCAGAGGGCTTAGTGCGGACCGCGCCTCGGGCGGACCGCGCGCGGGCGGGACGAAGCTGCTGCCTGCTCGTTCGCACCGGCGCGACCCGGAGGTCCGTACGCCCATGACCCGCTCCCACCCCAGACCAGCTGAAGAGCGCCTCCGCCCCGGCCGGCCCGGAGGGCGGGCGGGCAGGGTGGTGGCGGCTCCGGGGGACCTGGACCCGGCCTTCGCCGGCTCCGGCAAGGTGCAGACGTACTTCCCCGACGACGGCGGGCCGTGGGACTACGCCGAGGGGCTGGACGTCGCCCGGCAACGACACCGCCGACGGGGGCATGGGATCCGACACCTGCACCACCGACCGGCGACAGCCGCATCAGCTGCCCCTGAACCCCTGGCCCTTCACCCTTCCCCCCTGACCGTTGGCCCCGTGCCCCGAAGGAGCGGCAGATGACCGATACGACGATGCTCGACCTCGGACCGCAGTGCCGGATCGTGGCCCGGCTCGCTACGAGCGTCCCGGACGCCCTGCTCACCGGCCCGACGCCCTGCCCCGACTACGCGGTCCGCGACCTGCTGGGCCACGTCACGGGGCTGGCCGTCGCCTTCCGTGACGCCGGCCGCAAGGACCTGGGCCCCACGACGGACACGGCCCCCGGCACGGCCGTACCCGCCCTGCCCGCCGGCTGGCGGGAGGAACTGCCCCGGGTGCTCGGCGAGTTGGCGGAGGCCTGGAGGGATCCGGACGCCTGGACCGGCATGACCCGTGCGGGCGGCGTGGACCTGCCGGGCGAGATCGCGGGTCGGGTGGCCGTCAACGAACTGGTCATCCACGGCTGGGACCTGGCGCGGGCCACCGGCCAGGAGTACGCGCCCGATCAGGCCGCGCTGAACAGCTCGTACGCGTTCCTCCGGGCGACGGTGGAGGAAGAGGGTGGCGGCGGGGGCATCTTCGGGCCCGTCGTCCCCGTACCGGACGGCGCCCCGCTGCTCGACCGGGCGGTCGGGCTGAGCGGGCGTGATCCGGACCGCCGGCCGGGCGGTACGGGGTGACGGGTTGACGGGGTGACGGGGTGGCCGGGTGACGCGTCCGGCGACGGGGGCCGCCCCGGCGGCCCCCGTCAGTCGGCGGACCGGCGCTTGCCCCGCTGGCGGCGCGGGTACGGCAGGAGCCGGGGCGAGCGTCGGGCGGCCACGTCCTCGACCCAGCCGAAGGTCAGTACCAGCAGACCGACCAGCGGTATCGCCACCAGCAGCGTGAACCACTGGCTGGACAGCAGCCACTGGAGGTTGTCGTAGAAGAAGGGGACGCTCCAGAGCGGGTCGATCAGCGGGATCGCGGCCACCAGGGCCACCTGGTGCCACAGGTAGACGCTGACCGCGCGCGAGTTGAGCAGGCTCACCAAGCCGTTCCAGCGCTCCAGCACTCTGGGCCACTGGTCCCAGGACGGGCTGACGTGGAGCAGGATGGCGACGAAGCCCAGGGACCACAGGGCCTGGGCGATCGGCCAGGCCTCGATGTCGGTCGGCACGGTCGGGTCGACCGGCCGGGTCTGCAGGTACCAGAGGCCGGCCACCATGACCAGCGGCGCGATGGACGGCAGGACGTACTGCGGGATCCTCTTGAGCAGCCCCTCCTGATGGGCCATGCCCAGGATCCAGCAGGAGCCGAACATGGCGAAGTCGTTGGCGGTCTCCCAGACCCGGCCGTAGACGAACTCCTGGTCGGCGAGGAACGAGTTCATGACGATCAGCACCGCCAGGGGGCTGAACAGGGTCACCCACGGAAGCCTTCGCAGCGCCCGGAGCATCAGCGGGGAGAGCAGCACGTACCACAGGTACGCCCGGAGGTACCAGAGCGGGACGGTGATCTGCAGGGCCCAGCCGCCCTCCGTCAGCCCGAGACCGGGCAGGGATTCCGCGTACGGCGGAGTGCTCAGCGGCAGGATCCAGAACGCCATCTTGGCCCACCACCAGGTGGGGTGGCCGTCGGAGTCGGGGCCCCAGCCGTCGAGGAACTGGAGGGTGATCAGGACCGCGCCGAACAGCCACATCGGCGGGAGCAGGCGGCGGAGTCGGCCGCGGATCACGCCGAGGGCGGGACGGCTGAGCGAGCGGGCCATCAGCGAGCCGGCCAGCGCGAACATCACGCCCATCGACGGAAAGAGGAGCGGCAGCCAGAACCAGCCGAAGTTGTGGTAGAAGATCACGCGCACGAGGGCCAGCGCGCGCAGCAGGTCGAGGTATCGGTCCCGGCCGCCCTTGCGCGGGGCCGGATCCGCGGTGACATCCGGATCGGGATCCGGGACCGGATCCGCACCCGGCCCCTGGAGCGGAAGGGTGAGGACCCTCAGCTGGACCGTGTCCCGGATGCGCCCGGGCTCGGTGTACGCGCTCACGGTCGGACCTCCACGGGTACGGCGACCTCACCGGTGCGCCGGAGCTTCTGCCAGCGCAGGCGGCCACCGGTCATCGCCGTGATCGCGGACTGCAGCAGGACGATGTACATCAGCTGCCGGTAGACCAGTTGCTGGATCGGCAGGCTGATCAGGTACCAGGGCTTCTCGCCGTCCAGGTGGAAGGCGTACCAGGACAGTGCGGCCTGGAGCAGGATGAAGCCGCCCCAGCTGGCGAGGGTGATGCCCGCGTCCCCGAAGAACACGCCGTACAGCAGGAACATGTCGACCAGCGGCGCCAGCAGCGGGGCGACCACGCCGAACAGCACGACGAGCGGCAGCCCGACCCGGCCGAAGCGCTTGCCCGGGCCGCTGGAGGTCACCGCGTGGCGGTGCTTCCACATCGCCTGCATGCTGCCGTAGCTCCAGCGGTACCGCTGGGACCAGAGCTGCTGGAGGCTGACGGGTGCCTCGGTCCAGGCGCGGGCGTGCTCGGCGTAGACGATCCGCCAGCCGTCGCAGAGCACCGCGATGGTGATGTCGGTGTCCTCGGCGAGGGTGTCCTCGCTCATCCCGCCGACCCGCCGCAGGGCCTCCTTGCGGAAGGCGCCGACGGCGCCGGGGATGGTCTGGATGACGTTCAGCATGTCGTACATCCGGCGGTCCAGGTTGTGGCCGAGGACGTACTCGATGTGCTGCCAGGCGCCGATCAGGCTGTCGCGGTTGCCGACCTTGGCGTTGCCCGCGACCGCGCCGATCGCCTCGTCGCCGAAGGGCTGGACCAGCTCGCGCACGGTGGACGGTTCGAAGACGGTGTCCCCGTCCATCATCACGATGATCTCGTGCGAGGCGGCCGCGATACCGGTGTTGAGGGCGCTGGACTTGCCGCCGTTGGCCTGGCGGATCAGGCGGACGAACGGCAGGTTCATCGCCTCGACGATGTCCGCGGTGCCGTCCGAGGAGCCGTCGTCGATGACGATCACCTCGATCGGATGATCGCTGACGGCCAGGGAGTTGAGGGTGTTGGCTATGCACTCGCGCTCGTTGTACGCCGGGACCAGCACGGTGACCATCCCGGTGACGGGCGGTCCCCAGGCGTCGCGCTTCTTGGCGCGGCGGGCGTGGAGCGGTGCGAGCACGAGCATCAGGCCGAACCGGCCGAAGTTGAGGAAGCCGACGAGGGCCAGCAGCCCGACCAGCACCGGCAGGGTGTGCACGGCGAACTGGGTGGCCCAGATGTAGCCCTTGCCCGCCCACAGCTGGTACCCGGTCACCGGCACGGTGGCGCTGGAGGCGCCGAGCGCGTCGGAGATGGTGGTGAAGCGGTAGCCCTGGGCCTTCAGCTTGTCGATGATCTGCTCGAGCGCGGCGATGGTCTGGGTACGGTCGCCACCCGCGTCGTGCAGCAGGATCAGCGCGCCCGCGCCGGGCTTGGCCGGCATCGCCGCCTTGACGATCTCCTCGACTCCGGGACGCTTCCAGTCGTCGGTGTCCCGGTCGATGAACGCGGTGAGGTAGCCGCGTGCGCCGACGTACTTGATCACCGGGTAGTTCCAGTCGTCCATCGCCGTGGCGTCGGAGGAGTACGGCGGGCGGAACAGCGCGCTGTGCACGCCCGCGACGCCGGCCAGCGCGAGCTGGGTCTGCGCCAGCTCCCAGCTGATCCGGGTCTTGGACTGGTACACCAGGTCGGGGTGGGTGAAGGTGTGCACGCCGAGCTCGTGGCCGCCCGCGACGATCTGCCGGATCAGCTCCGGGTTGCGGGTGGTCATGGCGCCGGTCACGAAGAAGTCCGCGCGGACATCCCGGTCCGCGAGCACGTCCAGGATCTTCGGAGTCCACTGCGGCGAGGGGCCGTCGTCGAAGCTCAGGACCGCGGTGCGGTCGGGGATGTGATAGCTCACGGGCTTCTCGTTCTTGCTGCCGCGCGCGTCGATGACCGGACCACCCTTGAGCAGGTCGTTCGGCACGGTCGTCTTGTCGACCGAGATCGCGATCCGGTCGTCGTGGAAGGCCTCGTTGGTGGCGAGGCCGCGCAGGACGAGAAGCGCGAGCAGGCACGCCAGCAGCGACAGCGGCATGAAGAAGCGCAGCGGCGGCGCGGCCAGTCGGCGCGGCCTGAGCAGGGACTGCCGGCGGCGCTGATGGCGGGACAATGACGCTCCTGGAGATGGGTGGTGCGGAAGATCAGGCAGAAGATCAGGGTCAAGCTCAGGGTGGAGCTCAGGGTGAAGCTCAGGGGGTGTTGACCGGGCGGCCCGAAGGGCTCGACCCGGGCGGCGGCGCGGTGGCCGGGGCGTCCGGCGTGGTGGCCATG
Source organism: Streptomyces sp. NBC_01298 (assembly GCF_035978755.1). NCBI lineage: Bacteria > Bacillati > Actinomycetota > Actinomycetes > Kitasatosporales > Streptomycetaceae > Streptomyces > Streptomyces sp. NBC_01298. The sequence goes on along the minus strand of NZ_CP108414.1, from coordinate 7,767,992 downwards.
GGCTTCGGGCCGGTGGCCGTGGGCTTCGGCTTGGCCGCCGGGGGTTTCGGTTTGGCGGGCGCGGACTTCGACGGGGCGGCCGACGGCTTCGGTGGGGTGACCACCGGCTTCGACGGCGTGGCCGAGGGCTTCGGCCGGGGAGTCGCGGACGGTGAGGCCGGCCGCGGCGAGGACGGCCCGGGCGACGCCGACGACGCCGACGGCACCGACGACGAGCCGGGGGACGGGGGCGGTACGGCCGAGGGCGGTGCCGCGGGTTGCCGCGAGGGCTGTGCGGGGATCCCCATCGCCGGGGCGTCCGCCTGTATGCCGATCAGGCTGCTGCCCATGGCGACCGCCAGGACCGCGCCGACGACCGAAACCGGCCAGCCGAGGCCCCGCAGCAGCCGGCCGCGCAGACCCGACTGGTCGACGAAGACCGGCGCCGGAGCGGGCTCCTCGACGTCCAATTCGGACATTTCAAGCTGCGTGGGGTACGCCGATCCGCGATCAGGGGAACCGTTGACTGAGCGCACCTTGCGGGGCCTTTCATTGCAGGGTACGTAGACCGTTGGATGGCAGGGCGAACGCTAGTGCACCGGGCCAAACCGACTTGGGCCCGATGTGCGGTTTTGGAGCGTTCTGCTCCGGTGCCGTAATCGGATTGGAATACCAATTGGCGGTACTGACAAGTAGGCCCGCATGCGCGGTTGCCCGACAATCATCAGCACGTATACGGCCGGGGAAACAGGGGCCGCCGCGAACCTTAGGATGACCCTCTCGTGCGATCAGCCACTGATCCGCTGATCTGTCGTACGCCCCAAGGAGCCCGTGTGAGTCAGCCCCGCCGCACCCCTCGTCGCCGCGCGTGGACCGCGCTCACGCTGCCCGTCCTCCTGTGCGCACTCGCCGCGTGCTCCGGTGGTGGCACCCTCGCCGGATCCGCCGCCGGATCCGGCGCACGCACCCCCAGCGCCTCGCCGACGCCGTCCGGACCGCCGGGAACCCTGTTCGACGACTTCCGGTACAGCGGCCCCGACGACCCCTCGCTCGGCGAGCACGGCTGGGAGGTCCGTACCGGTGGCGGCGGCCCGGGGATCAAGGACACCTGGTCCGCCGCCGGTGCGAGCTTCCCCTCCGACTCGACCGCCCAGGGGGGCAGGGTCCTGCAGCTGCAGTCCTCCACCGACGGCACCAAGCAGGGAACGCGGCAGGTCGAGGTGCAGACCACCGGCACCCCGCTCTTCACGGGAACATTCGCCGCCAGGGTCTATCTGAGCGACGAGCCCGCCGCCGGCCGGGGCGGCGACCACGTCGTCGAGACCTTCTTCCCGATATCGGCCGCGGACTCCTCGGCGAACTACAGCGAACTCGACTACGAGTACCTGCCGAACGGCGGCTGGGGCGCCCCGGGACCACAGCTCGACACCACGAGCTGGTTCAAGGCCGACCCGCCGGACCGGGTCACCCACGCGCTGAAGAAGCAGCGCCTGGAGGGCTGGCACATCATGATGGTCACTTTCATGGACGGGAAAGTGACCTATTCACTGGACGGCAAGAACCTGTTCACCAGTTCCGGCAAATACGTCCCGCGCGAAAAGATGGACATGCATTTCAGCAACTGGTTCATCGACCTCCCCTTCACCGGCGGTTCACGCACGTGGAACATGAAGGTCAACTGGTTCTACTACAAGGCCGGTGAGGCCGTTTCCCACGCGGATGTCCAGAAGACCGTCGCCGGCTTCTACAGCGCCGGAACCAGCTTCATCAACACCGTGCCGAAGTCCTGATCCTCGGTTCCTCCGCCAACGGAAAGACCCCGCCGTCCCGGACTTCCGTCCAAGCCGGCGGGGCCGCACCGCTCCTGTCTGACCGACAGATTTCGGCCAAGGTCCCACCCGGTGGTGCCGCGCCCCGCCTCACTCCGCCCGCAGAGCCTGCGCCGTCCTCGTCCGCGCCGCCCACCCGGCCGGCAGCAGCGCACCCTGCCCGACGTCGTGCCGATGGACGTCCGGATGCCCGGCACCGACGGGCTGGAGGCCACGCGCCGCATCCTGCGGCACGAGGGCCCGGCGCCCCGGATCGTCATCCTCACCACCTATGACCTCGACCGGTACGTGTACGCCGCCCTCAGTGCCGGGGCGAGCGGCTTCCTGCTGAAGGACGTCACCCCCGAGCACTTGGGGGCCGCGGTCCGGCTGGTGCGCTCCGGCGACGCCCTGCTGGCCCCGGCCATCACCCGCCGGCTGGTCGAACGCTTCGCCTCCGCCGACGACCGCACGGCTCCCCTCCACCGGGACCTGTCCGCGCTGACACCGCGCGAGCTGGAGTTCCTCGAAGCCCTGGCCCGCGGCCTCGGCAACGCCGAACTGGCCGTCCGCTTCCACGTCAGCGAGGCCACGGCGAAGACGCACGTCGCCCGGATCCTCGGCAAGCTCCGCCTGCGCGACCGCGCACAGGCGGTGATCGCGGCGTACGAGACGGGGTTGGTCACCCCGGCCGCACCGGGGAGGCCGGGGAACCCGGGACGGGGCCGGGGCGCCGGGCCGTCGGTCTGACGCGCCGGGTCCTCACCCCGGGGGCGCGACCAGGCCGATCTCGTAGGCGAGGATCACGAGTTGGACCCGGTCGCGCGCGTCGAGTTTGGTGAAGAGCCGCGCGAGGTGGGCCTTGGCGGTGGCCACGCTGATGGTGAGCTCCGCGGCGATCTCCGCGTTGGACAGGCCTCGGCCGACCAGCGTCAGCACCTCCCGCTCGCGCTCGGTGATGCCGCCGACGGCCGCCCGGCGCGCCGGGGCGGGGGCGGGTCCCGGTTCGGGATCGGGACCGGGATCGGGCCGCGCCGCGAACTCCGCGATGAGACGGCGCGTGACGCCCGGCGCGATCAGGGCGTCCCCGGCGGCGACGACCCGGACACCGTCGAGGATGGACTCCAGGGGCATGTCCTTGACGAGGAAGCCGCTCGCCCCGGCGCGGAGCGCACCGTAGACGTACTCGTCGTCGTCGAAGGTGGTGAGGATCAGGACGCGGGTCGGCTCCCCCGTCGCCCCCGTCGGCGAGGTCTCCGCGTGGATCCGGCGGGTGGCTTCGATGCCGTCGGTGCCGGGCATCCGGATGTCCATGATGGCGACGTCGGGCCGCAGCCGCGCCACCAGTTCCACGGCCTCGGCGCCGTTCCCGGCCTCGCCGACCACCTCCAGGTCAGGGGTGTCGGCGATGAGGACGCGCAGGCCCGTACGGATCAGCGGCTGGTCGTCGACCAGGACCACCCGGATCATCGTTGCGCCTCCACCGGTATCGGGAACAGGGCCGCCACGCGGAAGCCGCCGTCCGGCAGCGGCCCGGCGCTGAACTCGCCGTGCAGCAGTCCGACCCGCTCCCGCATGCCGACGATGCCGTATCCGGAGCCCCCGTCGGCGCCGCGGCCGCGGCCCCGGTCGACCACGTCGACGGCCAGCTCGCCCCGGCCGTAGTCGACGGTCACCGTGCACTCCCGGGTGCCGGAGTGCCGCACCACGTTGGTGACCGCCTCCTGGACGATGCGGAAGGCCGCCAGGTCCACGTCCGGGGGCAGTTCGCGCCGCTCCCCCCGCCGGCGGACATCGACCCTGACACCGGCGGACGCGCTCCGCCCGACCAGGTGGCCGAGGGCGGCGAGGCCGGGGAGCGGATCCAGCGGCGCCGGCTCCTCCTCGCCCTTGCGCAGCGCGCCGAGCATCCGCCGCAGGCCGGCGAGGGTCTCCCGGCCGGTGGCCTCGATGGCTTCGAGCGCCTTGCGCGTCTCGGCGGGCTGGGTGTCCATGACCCGGCTGCCCACGCCGGCCTGGATGGTGATGATGCCGATGGCGTGGGCGACCATGTCGTGCAGTTCCCGGGCGATCCGCAGCCGCTCGGCGGTGATCGCCTGGCGGGTGGCCTGGGCGCGCACCGTCTCCGTGTGGGCCCGGTCCTGACGGATCGTGTTACCGATCAGCCAGGCGATGGCGACGGTCGACGCGAGCCCGGCCGGCGCCGAGGCGTTGAAGAAGGTGCCGCGGGCCAGCCGCCAGAGCGAGTAGCCCGCCAGGGTGGCGAGGCAGAGCCCGGCGGCGGGCACGGAGAGGCGTCGTGAGCGGGTCGCGGCGGTGTAGCCCACGGCCGCGTCGGCCAGCAGGAACAGGACGAAGGTCGTCTCCCGCACCGCCATCCCGATCGAGAACACGGCGCCCGCGAGCGCGACGGCCACCGCTGCCAGCGGTGCCCGGAAGAGCAGCAGCGCACCCAGGGTGGTCACGACGGCGGTGGCCAGCAGCGGCGCGTCCTCGATGTTGCCGTCGTACTGGACCAAGTGACGCAGCTCGTCCGGTCGTTGCAGCATCCGCACGAGGATCAGGGTCACCCAGAAGGCGCCCACCCACGCACCCGGTGGTACGCGTCTGAGCAGGGGTGTTCGAGGGGCTGCGGTCATCGGTCGATCGTAACCGCGCCCGTCCGCGGGGGCATTGGCCCGCAGACCTAATCCCCCGGGCCACCGGCGGGGCCCGGTGGTGTGAACCCCGGGCCGATGCGCGGGCGGTGCCCGTACCGGCAGCGTGGAGCCCGTGATCGAATCGACTCGGCTGACCAAGCGGTACGGCGACACCGTCGCCGTCGACGACCTGACCTTCACCGTGGAACCGGGCCGGGTGACGGGCTTCCTCGGCCCCAACGGCGCGGGCAAGTCCACCACCCTGCGCATGATCCTGGGTCTGAACGCGCCGACCGGCGGCGGCGTCACCGTGGACGGGGTCCCCTTCGGCCGCCGCCCACGGGGCCTGCGCCACGTGGGCGCGCTGCTGGACGCCCAGGACGTACACGGCGGACGGAGCGCACGGGCCCACCTGTCCGCCCTGGCCCGCGGCAACCGCATCCCCCTGTCCCGCGTGGACGAGGTCCTGAGGGAGGTCGGGCTGGGAAAGGCGGCGGGCCGCCGGATCGGCGGGTTCTCCCTCGGCATGAAGCAGCGCCTCGGCATCGCGGGCGCCCTGCTCGGCGATCCGCCGGTGCTGCTGTTCGACGAGCCCCTCAACGGCCTGGATCCCGAGGGGGTGCTGTGGGTGCGCGGACTGCTGCGGCGGCTGGCGTCCGAGGGCCGCACCCTCCTCGTCTCCAGCCACATGATGGCCGAGATGGAGCACACCGCCGACCGGATCATCGTCATCGGCCGGGGCCGGCTGATCGCCGACGAGAGCCTGGCGGAGTTCTCCGCGCGGCAGGGCTCCCGGGGCGTGACGGTCCACACCCCCGACCCGGCGGCCCTGGAGGCCGTACTCGTCGGCGAGGGCGGGTCGGTGCGGCGGGAAGGCGGCCCGGCCGTCCGCGTCACCGGACTGACCGCGGCCCGGATCGGCGACCTCGCCCACCGGCACCGCATCGTGCTGCACGAACTGGCCCCGCACACCTTCTCCCTGGAGGCGGTGTTCCTGTCCCTCACCGCCGACAGCGCCGAATACCTCGCGGGAGACCCCCGATGACCACACCGGACATCCAGGCTCCGTCCGGCACCAGGCCGTTCGAGCGGACGGCCGAGCCCGCGTCGGCCGCCTTCACCGATCTGCTCGCCGCCGAGTGGATCAAGATGCGGTCGCTCAGGTCGACCTACTGGGTGCTCGCCCTCAGCGCCGTCGTGGCGATCGCGATCAACGTGAACGCCGTCCACTCCGACCTGCCGTACATCGACCAGCCGCATCCCCTGGTTCCCGGCGAACCCGCCTACACGTACGACCCGTTGTTCCACGGCCTGAGCAGCATCGCCGCCGACGTCATGGCCCTGGCCGCGGCCGCGTTCGGGGCCATCACCGTCTTCGGCGAATACGCGACCGGGATGATCCGCACCACCTTCGCCGCCGTTCCCGACCGGCGCGCGGTGATCACGGCCAAGGTGGTCCTGGTCACCGCGACCACGCTCCTGCTCGGCGTCCTGGTCTCCGTGAGCTCGTTCTTCACGGTCAACGCGATGCTGTCCTCCCGGCACGTCGGGCTCTCGATCCACGACCCCGGCTGCCTGCGGGCCGTCGCGGCCTACGCACTGGTCGTCCCGGTGTGCGCGCTGACCGGCATGGCGTTCGGGGCCGTCCTGCGCCACGCCACGGCCTCGATCGTCGCGGTCGTGGGCCTGCTCTTCCTGATGCCCCTGCTCTTCGGTGGCGACCGGTACCGGTTCCTGAAGGAGATCGGCAACCACCTGCCGCTCGCCGCCCAGGCCCGGCTGGCCCTGAACCCGGACTCCCCCACCTCCCTGGGTTCCCACCCGGGGACGGTCACCGGCTCCTGGATCGCGCTCGCGGGCTGGGCGCTCGTCTCGGTGATCACGGCCGTGACGGTCGTACGGCGCCGGGACGTCTGAGGTGGTCCGTCCCTGCCCGCCCTGGGCCCCACACCCCGCGTGCGGCGGGGGCGCCGGTCAGGACTGGCTGTTGAGGAATCCGATGACGCAGGCGCCCCACCAGCCGGCCTGGCTGACGGTGGCGGCCGCTCCCGACTGGACGAGGAAGCGGACGGGGACGCCGGTGTCCCGGTACCGCTCCAGGCGCTGGCCGAGCCAGTGCGCGTAGAGGCCGTTCAGGGTGATGGCCAGGACCAGGGCGATCTTGGTGAGGGTGAGCTTCGATTCCATGCTCGGGCTCAGGAAGAGACCCGTGACGAGGAGGCCCGCGAGGCCGCCCCAGATCGGAACCTGCAGCGTGGTGGCGGTGTTCAGGATGTCGGCCAGGCGGCGGCGCCCGAGCAGCCACAGGATGGCGAACCAGTCGACGGCCAGTACGGCGCCCAGGCCCACGACCATGGCGGCCAAGTGGAGGAACCGGGCGGTGGTCTGGAGCGTCGGGTCCGCGTGGACATGGCCGGACACCCAGCACGCGCCGGCCAGGGCGGCGGTGCTGAAGACCCCGAGCGCTCCGAGCACCCATACCGGGGTCGGCTGCCGCCCCTCCCCCTCGGAGCGGTGCGCCGGCGCGACCGGAACGGCTATCTGCGCGTCAACGGAGAGGGCCATGAGTCAGCTCGCCACCTTGTAGGCGGCGGGGCGGCGACTGAGGACATTGCGGTGCCCGAGCGATCTTCGCATGGCTGATTTCTTCCGTAAGAACAAGATAAGAGTTAGGCAAGGCGAACCTAAGTCATCACCAGGGCCGTCCGTCAACCCGTCTCGCCATGCGATCGCGGGCCAAAGCCGGACACAGTCGGACACACTTGGACGGATGCGGAAGGTGTGCGTCCGGAATCACACCGTGCGACGCCCGCTCACCGGGCGACCTCACGGCGTGGGGCGGGGCGGGTGGTCCCGCCCCGCCCCACCCGGTCACTCAGTGGGCGTGGCCGTCGGTGTGCGGCGCCCCCGAAGCAGCGGGCTTCGCGGGAGCGGGCTTCGCGGTGGGCGAGGCTCCGGGGGCGGGCGCCGCCGGACTCGCCGGGGTGGCGGCGGGGGCGGGGCCGTCTGCCGCGGGTTCTTCGGCCCCGCCGTGGCTGTGGCCGCCGGCGGGCGCGCCCTCCATGGAGGCCGCGAGTTCCCGCAGGCCGAGGAAGGCGAGGGCCGCGGTGACGAGGACGGCCAGGCCGACGAGGCCGAACACCCGGCGCGCCGGGGTGTCCGCGTCCTTGATCACGTAGGCGACGAAGGAGACGACGAGTCCGGCGGGGACGAGAACGGCGCCGCGGGCGGGGAAGTCGTCGAAGTGCTGCAGGCCGCCGCTGAGCATGCCGATGCCGAAGGACAACAGCAGCGAGGCACCCATCACCAGCAGTAGACGGGGCAGGCCCGGACGCTCCCTGGTGAGCACGAACTCGTTGAGTACGGTCGCGGCGAGGAAGACGAGGGCGCCGTACGCGGCGACGCGGGTGTAGCGGTCGGGGTCGAGCGGGTGGTGGACCACGGCGCCGCTGATGAGGCCGGCGCCGACGAAATAGCCGACGTAGCCGAGGTACCGGGCGGCCAGGGACCGGGTCCGCGCCGGGCCGGCGTGGCGCTTGCGGCGGGCGGCGCGTCCCGTGGCGGGAGAGGCGGGCGAGGCGGGAGAGCCGGGTGAGGCGCCCGCGGTACGGGTGCCGAGGAAATGGGGCGAAGTCACGTGCGCGTTCCTTTGGTGCCGCGTGCGCGGCTCATCGCCCGGCCCGCCACGAGGGGGCGGACCGGGTCTTCGACGAGGGTCGGGTCGGATCGGGGCGAAGGGCCCGGATCTATACCCGGCGCACCACCGAGCCGAGGACACCGCGCAAGGGGGAAAGGCCGGACGGAACGGTCCGTTCCCACGAGGCCGTCCGCATCGCACCGACGGCGGGAGACAGACCGTCGAGGGGAACCAGCGGCGGCGCGGGCAGCTCCGCACCCTGCGGCGGGTGACCGGAGGCGCACGCCTCGGCGGGATGCCCGTGCCCGGCGCCGTCATCGCGGCCGGTGCCGACATCGTGCCCGGTGCCGTCGCCCTGCCCGGCGCCGACATCGTGCCCGGCGCCGTCGCCGTGCCCGCCGGACGCCGCGTCGTCGTGAAGGCCCGCGCCCGCGCCGCCGAGCCCGATGACATCCAGGTGGGCCACCGGAACCGCACCGCGGGCGACGTGCGCCGAGGCGCTGTCCGCTCCGGCGGCGTGCGTGTAGAGGAACGCGAACAACAGGGCGGCCAGCCACAGCAGTCGCAGCGCACCCGCCGGACGGCGGGCCCGCTTCGCGCCGGATGCGACGGGGGCCGTGATCATGCCGAGACCCTATCCGGCGGCCGGAATCCGCCGTGCGGCAGCCCCGTTGCCGCGAGGTGTACGGCCGTGGTCCGTCTTCCGTCGCGCGCCGCCGCCGCCTCCCGCGGCTCCCGTGATTGCATCCTCAGCGGAGCGGTGCGTTCACCGGGACCTGGAGGAGGCTGGATGTCCGGCTCGGCCGACGACCCCGCACGGCTCCGCACCCGGGAACGCCGCCACGGGCGGCGTGCGATCTTCCGCCCTCCCCCGCGCGCGATGCGCAGGGATCTGGCCCAGCTCGTCTGCGCGGTCGGCGGATTGGCCCTGGGGGTGGCCCTCCCCAGGTTCTCGCTGGGACCCGAGGTGGACGCCGGGCCCGTGGTGACGCTCCTGTTCACCCTCGGGTTCGGTGTCATCAGCCTGGTGAGCATCATCTACTCGATGCTGTTCCTGGTGATCCAGTTCTCCGCCAGCACCTTCACCCCACGCCTCGGCCTCTTCCGGGACGACCCGATCGTGTGGCGCACCTTCGCCTTCACCGTCGGCGTGTTCGTCTTCAGCATCACCTCGGGCCTGGCCATCGGTGCCCGCCGGACGGCCGTCTCGACCCTCGTTCCGGGTACCGCCATGGTGCTCACCCTGATCGCGCTCACCCTCATGCGGACCCTGCAGACGAGGGCCTTCCACTCGATCCAGCTCGGTCATTCCCTGACCGCGATCGCCACCCGCGCGCACCGGCTGTTCGACGAGCTGTACGTCAGGCCGTACGACCCGGAAGCGGCGACGGCCGCGGCGACGGCCGCGCCCGAACCGCCCCCGGGCGCAGGCACCACCGCCGTACGGTGGTCCGGCCCGGCGGTGGTGGTGCAGCGGATGGACGTACGCGCCCTGGTCGGTCTGGCCGAGCGGCACGACTGCTCCCTCGCCTTCCTCGTCGCCCCGGGAGCGACCGTGTCCCGGGGCGTGACGCTCGCGGAGGTGACCGGCGGCGAGCTGTCCGAGGCGGCTCTGCGCGACGCTCTGGAGACCGGGGTCGAGCGCACCTTCGACCAGGACCCCGATCTGCCCTTCAGGCTCCTCGCCGACATCGCCCTGCGCGCGCTCTCCCCGGCGATCAACGACCCGGCCACGGCGGCGGACAGCCTGGACCGCCTCGAGGACCTGCTGACCCGGCTCTCCGGCCACGACCTGGGCATCGGCCGGTTCACCGGCGAGGACGGCCGGTTGCGGGTGACGATCCCGGTGCCGGACTGGGAGCGGTACGTCCGCACGGCCGTCGACGACCTCCTCTTCTCCGCCGCCGGTTCCCCGATGGCCCTGCGCAGGATGCACGACCTGCTGGACCGGCTCGCGGAGCGGATCCCGGAGAGCCGGCGCGAGGTCGTACGGGAGCGCCTCCAGTGGGTGGACCGGACGGGCCGGGAGAGGTATCCGCTGCTCTGGGCCGGTGCCGGGGTGCCGTCAGCAGCGGGACGGGGAGCGCCGTCGGCAGCGGGACCGGACGCGCCGTCAGCGGAACCGAACAGCCCCTCCCCCGGCCGCGCGTGAGCCGCCCATCCCGTCGAAGGCATCGACCTGGGCGGTGGGCACGTGGCTCTCGTTGGCCTCGCTGCCCCGTCCGAAGTGGTTCAGGAGCAGGTTGAGGAGGACGGCGACGAGGCAGCCCGCCGTGATGCCCGACCCGAGCACCATGGCGACGGGCGCGGGGAGCCGTTCGTAGAAGTCGGCCGACGCGACGGGGAAGAGGCCGAAGGCGAGGGCGACGGACACGATGATGCCGTTGTGCCCGGTGGCCAGGGAGGCCTTGGTCAGGGTCCGGATCCCGGCGACGGTGATCGAGCCGAAGAAGACGACCGCCGCCCCGCCGAGTACGGGCAGCGGCACGAGCGCGACGAGCGAGCCCAGGACCGGCACCAGGCCCATGAGGACCAGGATGGCTCCGCACAGGGTGACCGCGTACCGGCTGCGGATGCGACTGATCGCGACCAGGCCCACGTTCTGCGCGTAGGCGGTGCTCACGAAGGCTCCCAGGGCGCCGCCGAGTGCGGTGCCCAGCCCCTGGGCGCGCAGGCTGCCCGCGATGACGCGGGCGTCGACCGGGCGGTCGACGACCGATCCCACCGCGATCAGGGCGGCGGTGGACTCCGTCATGGAGACCAGCATGATGACGAGCATGGTGGCGATGACCGGCACCTCGAACTGCGGTGCGCCGAAGGCGAAGGGTTCCGGGAACGCGAACAGCGGCGCCTGGGACAGCGGTTGGAAATCGACCTTGCCCATCGCCGCCGCGGCGGCCGTGCCGGCGACGAGTCCGAGCAGGATGGCCACCCGCTGCAGGAAGCGTCCGCTGAGCAGCCGGTGGAGCAGGAGCGTGAAGGCGAGGGTTCCGGCGGCCAGCGCGAGGTTGGACGGCGAGCCGTAGCCGGAGGACTCCGGGTCGCCGCCCCGGGCCCATTCCCCGGCCACCGGCAGCAGCGAGAGGCCGACCAGCGTGATGACGGAGCCGCTCACGACGGGCGGGAAGAAGCGCAGGAGCCGGCAGAAGGCCGGCGCGAGGAGGAAGCAGACGGTCCCGGCGACGAGGGTGGCGCCGAACACCAGGGCCAGGGCGTCCTGCCCCCGTGAGACGGAGGCGGCCAGGAGCGGTGACACCACGGCGAAGGAGACGCCGTTGGTGACGGGCAGTCCGGCCCCCACGCCCCAGAAGCGGAACGTCTGGGCGACGGTGGTCAGGCCCGCGACCACCAGGCTCGCGGCGAGGAGGGCGGTGAGCTGGGCGGCGGTCAGCCCCAGGGCGCCGCCGATGATCAGCGGAGGCGCCGCGAGGCCCGCGTACATGCTGGCCACGTGCTGCAGGGCAGCGGGGACCATACGCCGCATGGGCAGCACTTCGTCGGCGGGATGGGCGGGGGCGGACGGGGAGGACGGAGAGGACGGCCCGGGCGGGGCGGGCGGGGCGGTCCGTCCGTACGGGTGGAGCGGGTCGGGCGGGGTGGAGCGTTCGGGCGGGAAGGGCGTACGGGAGCGCAAGGGGAGAGTCCCTCCGAGAGACCTCCCGGCCGGCGGGCGGCGGGGAAGGTCGGGGGCGAAGCACGGCCGGAAGAGCCGGACAAGTGGACGGACTTGCCCGGAGGGATACGGAAATCGTGCCGGTTTCCGGGGTACGGAGAACGACCCGATTCCTCATCGCGGAATTTACTTTCCACTGTGGACGACAGCGACCCTACGAACCGACCCCCCGGCCGTCAACTCCTCCAGGGCGGCGAATCGATTCCTCCGATTCTTTGGACGTACGCACAATCGCCGTTGACCACGCCCTTTCGGCGTACACGGACCCCCGCCCCGGGCAGCCGCCGGGTTCCCGGGCCTTGGCGGGGGCGCCCCCTCGCCCTACGGTGTGCGGCTATGCCCTCCCAAGACGATCTCCACAGCCCCTCCGCGGGCGAAATGTCCCCCTACCCCCCGCTGGACCCGCGCCGCGCCGTCGGCGTGCGCGAGCGGCTCGGACTCACGCCCGGCCAGGTCGCCTGGGCCGTATCGGCCTTCCAAGGACACCCGTTCCACCCCGACACGCTGCTGGCCTGGGAACAGGGCACGGAGGTACCGACGGGCCATCAGATCAAGGCGCTGGCGGCCGCGTTGTGGTGCTCACCGGGCGAACTGCTCGGCGAACCGGCCACGCTCCTGCAGTGCCGGACGCTGCTCGGGCTGACGGTGGAGCAGGCGGCCGTGGGGGTCGGCATGACGCGCGACCGGTACGCCGAAGCGGAACGGCGCAATCGCTGGCGCGGGTCGGGACGGCAGACCCAGGCGCTGTTCGAGGTGCTCCGGCCGCCGCCCGCCTGCTTCGTCACGGCGTGCGGCAGGACGGGGCAGTTGCGCGTACTGCTGCGCGAGGCGGTCACCGGGTGGTGGCCGAACTACGTGGGCCCCGTCGCGAAGATCGCACCCGTGGAACCGGCGGAGATCCACCGCGCCCTGGAGCAGCTCCACCGGGAGTACCAGCGGATCGACAACCACGGCAGGACCGGCTCCGCCGCCGAAACCGTCGAGCGCGAGGCCCTGGCCTTCCTCGACCGGATCGACGAACAGCTGTGGCAGCGACTGCGGGTGCCGGCGGCCTGATCCCGCCTCCCTCCCACCCCCTCCCGCCCACTCCCCCCGCCTCCTCGATCCCGGGTCTTGACACGACCCCCTCGGCGTGAGGCACTAGAGCCACCCAGCCATACGGAAACTGCTTTCCGCATCGTGGACGATCCGTTCATGCAGTCTTCGGCAGGGCCGTCGGGGCTCGCTCACCCCACGGCACCCCGGTTCGGGCAACTCTTCCGTTCCCCGTCACCTCAGGGCACCTCCATGCCCCCGGGCCCTTCTGCCGCCCGCTCGACTGCGTCCTCGCACCAGTCCACACGGCCCCCCGAGGCACAGGCCGCGCCCCAGCGCGCCCCTCCCCCGGCGACCGCCGTGCCACAGCAGTCCTGGAGGTCCTTCCATGTCGTCCACCGCCGCCCCCAGCCCCACCCCGGCACCCGCCCCGGACCCGGACGCGGCGCCCGCCGCGAAGCATCCCGTCGACCAGACCCTGCCCTTCGGGAAGCTCCTCGGCGCCGGCCTCCAGCACGTGGCGGCCATGTACGCCGGAGTCGTCGCCCCGCCCCTGGTCGTCGGCATCGGTGTGGGGCTGAGCCAGGGCGAGATCGCGTTCCTGATGAGCGCCAGCCTCTTCGCCGCCGGCATCGCCACCCTGCTGCAGACGCTCGGCTTCTGGAACATCGGCGCGCGCCTCCCCTTCGTCAACGGCGTCTCCTTCGCCGGCGTGGCCCCGATGCTCGCCATCGCCAAGGCCGAGGGACCCGAGGACGCGCTGCCCGTGATCTACGGCGCCGTGATCGTGGCCGGGGTGTTCGGCTTCCTGCTCGCCCCCTGGTTCTGCAAACTCATCCGGTTCTTCCCGCCCGTCGTCACCGGCACCGTGATCACGCTGATCGGCCTGTCCCTCCTGCCCGTCGCCTTCAACTGGGCCCAGGGCGGCAACCCGCAGGCCCCGGACTACGGAGACGTCGAGCACATCGCCCTCGCCGCGGTGACCCTGCTGATCACCGTGGTGCTCCGCAGGGTCCTGCGCGGATTCCTCAAGCAGATATCCATCCTGCTCGGCCTCGTCGCCGGCACCCTGATCGCCCTGCCCCTGGGCCTCGCCGACTTCAGCGCCGTGGCCGACGCCGACGTGATCGGCTTCCCCACGCCCTTCCACTTCGGCGCCCCGCAGTTCGCCGTCGCCGCGATCGTCTCCATGATGATCGTGATGGTCGTCTCCATGACCGAGAGCACCGCCGACGTCATCGCCCTCGGTCAGATCGTCGACAAGCCCGCGGACGAGAAGACCCTCGCCGCGGCGCTGCGCGCGGACGGCCTGGGCACCGCGCTGAGCCCCCTCTTCAACGGCTTCGCCGCCAGCGCCTTCGCGCAGAACGTCGGCCTGGTCGCCATCACCAAGGTCCGCAGCCGCTACGTCGTGGCCGCGAGCGGCGGCATCCTCATCCTGCTGGGCCTGTGCCCGTTCCTCGCTTCGGTCGTCTCCCTGGTGCCGCAGCCCGTTCTCGGCGGCGTCGGCCTCGCCCTGTTCGGCACCGTGGCCGCCAGCGGCATCCAGACCCTCGCCCAGGCCGGGCTCGAGCGCGGTGACAACGTCCTCATCGTGGCCATCAGCCTCGGCGTCGGCGTGATCCCCATGGCCAGCGAGAGCTTCTACCACGGCTTCCCGGAGAGCATGCGCATCATCCTCGACTCCGGAATCAGCACCGGCTGCGTCGCCGCGGTGCTGCTCAACCTCGCCTTCAACCACATCGGCCGCACCGATGGGGACGACGCCCCGGAAAGGGAGCCCGCTTCCGCCGGGTCCGTGCACTGACGCACCGGCAGGAAGGCGGCGGGCACACGGGAACTCCGCGTGCCCGCCGTCCTGTTGGGGATCAGGCCCTGGGCGGGTTCTCCGAGCGCACCCGGCGGGCCGCCTCGACGAGGTTCTCCAGGGAGGCCCTCGTCTCCGGCCAGCCGCGGGTCTTCAGGCCGCAGTCGGGGTTGGCCCAGAGCCGTTCGGCGGGGATCGCCCCAAGTCCCTTGCGCAGCAGGGCAGCCGCTTCCGAGGCCGAGGGGATGCGCGGGGAGTGGATGTCCCAGACCCCGGGGCCGACCTCGCGCGGGTAGCCCGCGCCGGCGAGCTCGTCGGCGACCCGCATGTGCGAGCGGGCCGCCTCCAGGCTGATGACGTCGGCATCCAGGCTCTCGATGGCCCCGACGATGTCCCCGAACTCCGCGTAGCACATGTGCGTGTGGATCTGGGTGTCCGGCCGGACGCCGCTGGTGGTGAGGCGGAAGGATTCCGTGGCCCACGCCAGGTACTCGGCGTGGTCGGCGGCGCGCAGCGGCAGGGTTTCGCGCAGGGCGGGCTCGTCGACCTGGATGATGGACGTGCCGGCCGCTTCGAGGTCCTCGACCTCGTCGCGCAGGGCGAGTCCGACCTGGCGCGCGGTCTCGCGGAGGGGCTGGTCGTCGCGTACGAAGGACCAGGCGAGCATGGTCACGGGACCGGTGAGCATGCCCTTGACGGGCTTGGCCGTCTGCCGCTGGGCGTACGTGGTCCAGCGGACGGTCATCGGGTCGGGGCGGGAGACGTCCCCGGCGAGGACGGGCGGGCGGACGTAGCGGGTGCCGTACGACTGGACCCAGCCGTGCTGGGTCGCGAGGTAGCCGGTCAGCTGCTCGGCGAAGTACTGGACCATGTCGCCCCGTTCGGGCTCCCCGTGCACGAGCACGTCGAGGCCCGTCTTCTCCTGGAAGGAGACGACCTCGCGGATCTCGGCCCGGATGCGGTCCTCGTAGGCCGCGGTGCCGATGCGTCCGGCGCGCAGGTCGGCGCGGGCGGTGCGCAGTTCGGTGGTCTGCGGGAAGGAGCCGATGGTCGTGGTGGGGAGCAGCGGCAGGCCCAGGTGGGCGCGCTGCGCGGCGGCCCGTTCGGTGTAGGACTGGGCGCGGCGGCCGTCGGCTTCGGTGATCGCCGCGGTGCGGGCGCGGACCGCCGGGTCGTGGGTGATCCGGGAGGCGGCGCGGGAGGCCAGGTCGGCCCGGTTGGCGGCGAGTTCGGCCGCGATCGCCTCGGTGCCGCGGGCGAGGCCCCGGGCCAGGGTGCTGATCTCGGTGGTCTTCTGGCGGGCGAAGGCGAGCCAGCGGTGGATCTGCGGATCGATGTCGCGCTCGGCGTCGGAGTCGAGCGGGACGTGCAGCAGGGAGCAGGAGGCGGCCACGTCGACCCGGTCGGCGAGGCCGAGCAGGGTTCCGAGGGTGGTCAGCGACTCCTGGTAGTCGTTGATCCAGATGTTGCGGCCTCCGACCACGCCCGCGACCAGTCGCTTGCCGGGGATGCCGCCGACCGCGGCGAGGTCCTCGAGGTTGGCGGCGGCCCGGTCGGTGAAGTCGAGGGCGAGGCCCTCCACGGGCGCCTTCGCCAGGACGGGCAGGGCTTCGCCGAGCCGGTCGAAGTAGGAGGCGACGAGCAGCTTGGGGCGCTCGGTGAGGCCGCCGAGCTCGCGGTAGGCGCGGGCCGCCGCGTTCAGTTCGGCCGGGGTGCGGTCCTGGACCAGGGCTGGCTCGTCGAGCTGGACCCATGCGGCGCCCGCGGCGCGCAGTTCCGCGAGGACGCGCGCGTAGACGGGCAGCAGCCGGTCGAGCAGGGCGAGCGGGTCGAAGCCGGGAGCCACTCCGGGTGCGGGCTTGGCGAGGAGGAGGTAGGTCACCGGTCCGACCAGGACCGGGCGGGCGGTGTGGCCGAGGGCCAGGGCCTCCTTCAACTCCGCCACCTGTCGGGCCGGTTCGGCGGTGAACACGGTGTCGGGCCCGAGTTCGGGGACCAGGTAGTGGTAGTTGGTGTCGAACCACTTGGTCATCTCGAGCGGTGCCACGTCCTGCGTGCCGCGGGCCATCGCGAAGTAGCCGTCCAGGGCGTCCGCCGCGACGGCGGCCCGGTGGCGGTCGGGGATCGCGCCGACCATGACCGTGGTGTCCAGGACGTGGTCGTAGTACGAGAAGTCGCCGGTCGGAACCTCGGTGATGCCGGCCTCGGCGAGCTGGGCCCAGTTGGCCCGGCGCAGGTCGCGGGCGGTCTCCCGGAGGACTTCGGCGGTGACGCGGCCCTTCCAGTAGCCCTCGATCGCCTTCTTCAGTTCCCGGTTCCGTCCCTGGCGGGGGTAGCCGTACACGGTGGCCCGTACGGGCTCGGCTGCGGACTCGGCTGCGGACTCGTTGGTCACGGAACTCTCCTTCGCGAGCGTGTCTCCATGAACCCGGTGACGGGTCGCGGACGCGAAGGGTGCCGGAACGGGCGGGGCCGCCGGGGTCGCGTACGGCTGGGTACGCGACGGAGGGGTCCGCCCGAGGTGCACGCCGACCCGCCCACGAGGTCACCGGGAAACCGCGCGCGGTCGATCGCGCACGGGCAACGGGCAGGTCTTCGGACTCGCGGGCGCGCGGACCACCAAGGTCCGCACCTACTGGCCGTCGCTTCCCAGGACCGTTTGCGGTCCCAGTGCGTATGACGGCGGTCGTTCCCACTCACCGCTGCGGGGCAGTCCCGGATTCCCACCGGGTTCCCTCTTACGACGCCTCCCGCCTGGCGGACGGGGGCGAACCAGCTGCGCGGCCCACACTAGATCGACCGACCGGGGAACGAGCGCGACTTCGCACATGCCGGACGGTGAAATGAGACACGGGGAGGGCGTCTCCCGTCGTGACCGGCTACTTCTCCCGCTCGCGGTGCTCGACCCACGTCGTCCGCGGCGACGGCCTCGGCGCCGGCGTGGTCGGCGGCCGGCCGGCGGCTGGGGCGGATCCGTCCCACCGGACAGCCGGGTACGGGCGAATCACTCTGACGACTCGACAGGTGACAGCAAGTCACCTGAGAAGAATTGTGGCGAATTGTCTGATTATGGGTTGTACTGGACGCCGGCAACACCGTCCATGAACTGGAGCGTTACGTGGCATCCACGACTCTCACCGTCTGGAAGTTCCCCACTCCCGAGGGAGCGAAGCAGGCGGAGTCCGCCCTGCTCGCCCTGCAGAAGGAACAGCTCATACAGGTGCACGACGCGGCCGTCGTCACCTGGCACGAAGAGGCCAAGAAGCCGAAGACCCAGCAGCTGAACAGCCTCACGGGAGCGGGCGCGCTCTCCGGCACCTTCTGGGGCATGCTCTTCGGGCTCCTGTTCTTCGTGCCGCTGCTGGGCGCCGCCGTGGGCGCGGCGGCCGGGGCCATCGGCGGATCCCTCTCCGACGTGGGCATCGACGACCAGTTCATCGACGAGGTGAAGTCCGAGGTGAAGCCCGGAACCTCCGCGCTGTTCCTGCTCTCCTCCGACGCCGTGGTCGAGCGGGTCCGCGGCGCCTTCCCGGGCGGACAGGCCCAGCTGATCCGCTCCAACCTCTCCGGCACGCAGGAGCAGCAGCTCCGCGAGGTCTTCGCGGCCTGAGCGGGCACCCATCGAGACACCGCCGCGGCTCGGGACCGGGGGCCCTCCCCCGGTCGCGGGCCGCGGCGGCGCGACCGCCGCCCCGTGCGGGATTATCGCCGAGCTGAGGAAGGGGCCCGAGCGGTGAGCGTTCCGCGGACGGCAGGACCCGAGAACAGGACCGCGGCGGGCCTCGTGGCCCCCTGGCTGCGCCGCTACCGCGCCAGGCTGCTGCGGGGCGACACGCTGGGGGCCCTCACCGCGTGGGCGCTGATCGTGCCCGAGTGCGTGGCCTACGCGCAGATCGCCGGGGTTCCCCCGCAGAACGCCTTCTACGCGGCCCCGGTGGCCCTGCTCGTATACGCCCTGCTGGGCCGCTCCAACTTTCTCCTCATCGGGGCCACTTCGGCCGCGGCCGTGCTGTCGGCCGCCACCGTCTCGACCGTCAGCGCAGCCCCCGGGGACGCCGTGGGGCTGTCGGCCGCCCTGTCGGTGATCGTGGGCGCGGTGCTGCTGGCGGCAGGGCTGGCCCGGCTCGGGTTCCTCACCGCATTCCTCGCCGAACCGGCCCTGGTGGGCTTCCTGTTCGGGATGGCGCTGACCATCGTCGTCCGGCAGGCCGCCAAGCTCGTCGGCGTGTCCGGCGGTGACGGCGACTTCTTCGAGCGGCTGTGGACCGTCCTGTCCGGAGCCCCGCACTGGTCCCTGGTCACGCTGGCCGTCGGGGCGGGCGCGCTCGCCGTGCTGTTCCTGCTGGAGCGCTTCTTCCCGCGCCTGCCCGCCTCCCTGATCGTCCTGGTGGCAGCCCTCCTCCTGTCGGCGGCCCTCGACCTCGAAGGCCACGGCGTCGACACCGTCGGCCACATCCCCTCGGCCATCCCGGTCCCCCACCTGCCGGGGATCCCGGCCGCCGACTGGATCGCACTGTTCGGCGGCGCCCTGGGCGTGGCCCTGGTCGTCTTCGCCGAGGCCTTCAGCATCGCCAACCGCTTCGCCCGGGAACACGGCCAGGAGGTGGACGCCGACCGGGAGATGGCCGCCATCGGCTTCGCCAACATCGCCGTCGGGTTCTTCCGCGGCTTCGTCGTCTCCGGCAGCGCCTCGCGCAGCGCGGCCGCGGCCGGAGCGGGCGGCCGGACCCCGATGGTCTCGCTGATCGCGGCGGGGCTGATCCTGCTGACCGGCGCCTTCCTCACCCCGCTGTTCACGGACCTGCCCGAGCCGGTCCTCGGGGCCATCGTCATCTTCGCCGTACGCGGCTTCCTGCGGGTCGGGGAGCTGCGCCGCTACTTCCGCCTGGACCGGCGCAGCCTTCTGGTCGCGCTCACCTCCCTGTTCGGCGTGCTCCTCTTCGACCTGCTGCCCGGGCTGCTGCTCGCCGTCGCGCTCTCCCTCGTGCTGTTCATCGGCGCGGCCGGCCGGCGCAACGTCGCCCTCCTCGGCCGACTGCCCGGGACCCGGCTGTACGGCGACACCGCCGGACACCAGGACGCCGCCACCGACCCCGCCGTACTCGTCCTGCGCCCCGACGGCAGCCTCTTCTTCGGCAACGTGGACCGGGTGCGGCTGGCCGTACTGGAGCAGACGCGCGGCGCCCCGGTGGCGCCCCGGGCCGTGGTCCTGGACCTCACCGCCTGCTACCAGCTCGGCGTTCCCGTCCTGGACACCCTGGAGGAACTCCGCGAGGAACTCGACCGGCGGGGCGTCGCCCTGCACCTGGCCCGGCTGCGCTCACCGGCCGCCGCCGAACTCTCCCGCCATCCGCTGGGCGATCACCTGGCCGCGCACGGGATACACCGCACCGTGGACGAGGCGGTATCGGCCGCCGGGAGCCGGCTGCCCGAACTCCCCCCGGATGCAGCTCATTAGTTTGTATGTCAGGTTTTGACCAGAAGTTCCGAAAGGGGAAGGATTTCCATGAAGCGTCTCCCGATCACCGCGGCCCTGGGCGCGGCCGCGGCCCTGTTCCTCACGTCCTGTTCCTCGGACGACCCGAGCCCCAAGGCGCAGGCGACCCAGGCCGCCTCGGAGCTCTGCACCGGTCTGTCCACCCTGAAGGCCGACCAGGCCAAACTGGCGGCCCTGGACCCGGCTTCCGCGACGAAGGACCAGGTAAAGGACGCCGTCGACGCGGTCCAGAAGGACTGGGACAACGTCTCCTCCTCCCTGAAGGACCTGGAAGCCGCGAAGAAGTCGGCGGTGGGCACCGCCGTCGGCGACCTCAAGTCCGGCTTCGGGAACCTGCCCGGCGACACCACCGGATCCGAGGCCCTGACCCAGCTGAAGCCCCAGATCCAGAAGTTCGACGAGACCCTCGTCGCGGCCCAGGTCGGCGTCACATGCCCCTGACCCCCGTGCACCACAAGACCCGCGCGCACCACAAGAAGG
Organism: Streptomyces sp. NBC_01298; assembly: GCF_035978755.1. Lineage (NCBI taxonomy): Bacteria > Bacillati > Actinomycetota > Actinomycetes > Kitasatosporales > Streptomycetaceae > Streptomyces > Streptomyces sp. NBC_01298. Next base: position 7,747,437 of record NZ_CP108414.1, on the reverse strand, counting down.
CGATCCGCGGCGCCTGCGGCGCCCTGCTCGCCGTGGCGGTACTCACCACCACGGCCGGCTGCTCCGATTCGGACGGCGACGTGTCGAGCGGGGTGTCCAAGGCGGCCTCGGCCGCCGCCTCGGCCCAGTCGCAGGCCGCCGACGCGTTCGACTCGGCCACCGCGGCCGCGAAGAAGAAGCTGGACGAGGTCAAGGACGGTGTCGACGCCAAGGACGCGGTGACGCTCGGCAGCGTCACCACCGACGGCGACGGACTGTCGGCCGTCACCGTCACGGCCCGCAACACCGACGCGTCGACGAAGTCCTTCGCCGTCCAGGTCGATTACAAGGACGCCTCCGGCAACCCGCTGGACACGGTGGTCGTCACCGTCTCCGACGTGCCCGCCGGGCAGCCCAAGGACGCGACGGCGCGCAGCACCCACAAGCTCTCGGGCGAGGTGCGCGCTTCCCTCGGCACCGCGCTCAGGTACTGACCCGCCCCGCCGTACGCCCCGTCCGACCCCCGCGCCCCCGAGGGCCCGTCGGGCCGGGCGGGGCGTTTCGCGCTCCCACCGGAAGGGACCTTCGACCCGGCCGAGGGGAATGGACCGCCCGAACAAGCTGCCTCGGCACCGTCCTCGCCGCTTCGCCCGGGACCTTCGTCTTCGTCAAGAAGAAGGGGTGGCTCTAGGGCGCGCGTCGAGTCGTGGACGCGGGGGCCTCACCCGTGGATTCCCCGTCGGTGCCGGCCGGGCCGCCGGGAAGCATCCGGTCCAGCCACTTCGGCAGCCACCAGTTGCTCCGGCCGAGGAGGGTCATGGTCGCCGGAACCAGCACCATGCGTACGACCGTGGCGTCGATGAAGATCGCGGTGGCCAGGCCGAGCCCGAACATTTTGGTGGAGGGGTCCTCGGCGACGGCGAAGGACAGGAAGACCGCCACCATGATGAGGGCGGCCGAGGTGATGATCCGGGCGGTGCGCGAGACGCCCTCGACGATCGCCGTCCCGTTGTCGCCGGTGCGCAGGTACTCCTCGCGTACGCGGGAGAGGAGGAACACCTCGTAGTCCATCGACAGGCCGAACAGGATGGCGAAGAGGAACATCGGGATGAACGACACGATCGGAACCGTCGCTTCGAGCCCGATGAGTGCGCCTCCCCAGCCCCACTGGAAGACCGCGACCATGATGCCGTAGGACGCACCGATGCTCAGCAGGTTCAGCAGTACCGCCTTGAGCGGTACGAGTATCGAGCGGAAGACCAGCATCAGCAGCAGGAACGACATCGCCAGCACGGCGGCGACGAACACCGGCAGGCGTTGGCTGGTGCGTTGGCCCACATCCGACAGGCTCGCGGTGGCGCCGCCGACGTGGGCCCTGGCCGGGCCGTGCCCGATCGCCGTGGGCAGCACGTCGGTGCGCAGCCGGGCGATGGTGTCGGCCGTGGCCTTGTCCTGAGGGCTGGTGGTCGGGAACACCACGAGGGTCGCGATGCCGGTGGCCCGATCGATGTGCGTCGGCGCGACGGACGCGATGCCCGGATCCGCCGCGACCGCCCCGACGAGCCGGTCCAGCACTCCCGGATCACCGGCGGCGTCCGCGGCGATGACGAGGGGACCGTTGGTGCCCGGGCCGAACCCCTCGGCGACGAGGTCGTAGGCGCGGCGCTCGGTACGGCCGCGGGGCATCGAGCCGTCGTCGGGCAGGCCGACGCGCAGGCCGAGCACGGGCAGCGTCGCGGTCAGCAGCAGCCCCGCCGCGCCAACCGCGTACGGCACGGGGTGCCGGCTGACGTGCCCGATCCAGCGACGCCACCCGGCGGCGTGGGCGGCGCCTGCCGCCGGGTCCCGCCGCCGTGCGAGTCGGCCCGGCTTCCTGGTCCGCCACGCCCGGCCCAGCCGGCCGGCCCGGGCCAGGCGCGGGCCCGCCGCGCCGAGGAAGGCCGGCAGCAGCGTCACCGACGCGAGCACCATCGTCAGGACGACGATCGAGACGGCGACCCCGCCCACCGTCATGAACGGCACGTTCGCGACAGCCAGGCCGAGGATCGACACGACGACGGTGCCGCCGGCGAAGACCACCGGCCGACCCGCCGTTGCCACCGCTCGTCCGGCCGCCGCCTGCGGATCGAGCCCGCACGCGAGGTACTCCCGGTGCCTGGCGAGCACGAACAGGGCGTAGTCGATGCCCACTCCGAGCCCGACCATGCTGCCCAGCACCGGTGCGAAGGTCGGGACGTCCGTCACCCCCGCCAGTAGCGTCATCGTGGCGACCCCGATGGTCAGCCCGAAGACCGCCATGCCGATCGGCAGCGCGGCGGCGACGAGCGAACCGAACGCCAGGAACAGGATCGCGGCCGCGGCGAGGAGGCCGATCAGCTCGCTCACTCCGCCGTCGGGGTCGGAGAAGGCGTAGAAGAGGTTCCCGCCCATCTCGATGCGCAGGGGCAGTTCGGCGCGCAGCCGGTCGCCGAGATCGACGAGGGCGTCGAGGTCTTCGGCCGACAGCCGGCTCTGGTCGGGGTATTGCACCCGGACGACAGCGATCCGCCCGTCGGCCGAAACCAGGCCGCCGCGCACGGCGGTGTCGCCGCCCGCGTCGAGCGCCCCCACGGGGTCGCTCGCGCCGAGCACGTGCGGCAGCCGCTTCACCTCGGCCCGCAGCCGCGCGAGAGCGGTGCGCGCACCGTCGTCGTCGAAGAACGTCGCACCGCCGCCGAGGGGGGTGACGACCACTTGGGCGGTCATCCCCTCCTGGCCGGTGCCTGCCCGCTCGATCAGTTCCGCGGCCCGTTGGGAGTCCAGCCCCGGAGCGGTCATCGAGTCCGCGGTCCGCCCGCCGAAGGCGACGGCGGCGAGGACGGCGAGCGTGGCGGCGATCAGCCACGCCGCGATCACCCGCCAGGGATGGCGGGCTGCGCTTGCGCCCAGGCGCGACAGGGCTTTCGAGAGCATCGGGTCCTCCAACCACCGCGTCGGCCGTCCTAGTACGGCCGCCGATGCCGAGACTCGTCGCCACGGCGCTCCGCGGCATCGGCCCGCGGGCCGCGGATCCGTCAGCCCCGGGGCGGAGTGACGACCCGTCCTTTCGGCCGATGCGCGCCGCGCCGCGGTCCCTAGGCTGAGAACCGTGCTCCGAGACGACCTGCGAACCCTGTGGACCGAACCCCGGCCGCCCGACCCGCCCGCCCGGGTGCGGCGGGACTGGGCGTTGCTCGCCGCGGGCCTTGCCGGTGTGGCGCTGGAGGCCGGCCTGCGCGAGAACGTCGTGTGGCGGCCGGTGGCGGTGGTGATCGCCGTATGGCTGTGCCTGCTGCCCCTGTGGCGCCGGACCCGCCCGCTGGCGATGGTGACGCTGGCGTTCGGCTCGGTGATCCTGCTTCCGGTGGCCTCGCTCGTCGCCGCACCGCTCGAGCCCGTCGGCCTGGACACCGGCGCGGTCGTGCTCGTGCTGGTGTACGCGCTGACCCGGTGGGGATCGGGACGCGAGATCGTGCTGGGCGGCGCGGTGATCCTCGCGGCCGGCTCGCTGTGTGTCGTCACGGACGGGACCCCGGTCATCGAAAAGGCCGTGGGCCTCGTCTTCCTGCTGCTGCCCGGCGTGGTCGGGGCTGCCGTGCGGTTCCGGGTGACCGCTCGCGAGCGGCTGTTGGAGCAGGTGCGCTCCCGCGAGCGCGAGCAGCTCGCCCGGGAACTGCACGACACGGTGGCCCACCACGTGTCGGCCATGGTGATCATCGCCCAGGCGGGACGGGTGCTCGCGGGCACCGACCCGTCCGCCGCCGTCCAGGCGCTGGAGGGGATCGAGGAGGAGGGGGCCCGCACGCTGGAGGAAATGCGCGCCATGGTCGCCGCGCTGCGCGACCGCGGGGTCGGCGCCGAGCTGGCGCCCCCTGCCGGGGTCGCGGATCTGGAGCGCCTGGTGCGCACCCCGGGTGGTCGCCTCAGGGTCGACCTGGGGCTCGACGGCGAACTGGACGCGCTGCCCCCGGCCGTGGACGCGGCCGTCTACCGGATCGTGCAGGAGTCGGTGACCAACGCGCTGCGCCATGCGATCGACGCGACCGAACTCGTCGTTCGGGTCGCCGCGGAGCGGCACACGGTACGGGTGAGCGTGCGCGACAACGGCCGGCGCACCGGCCGGGGTCGCGACGGATACGGACTTACCGGACTGCGCGAGCGCGCGACCCTGCTCGGCGGCACACTACGAGCCGGCCCGGGTACCGACCGGGGCTGGCACGTCGAAGCCGAACTGCCGGGAGCGAGGAGCCGGAGCCGTGTCCATTCGCGTCCTCGTCGCTGACGACCAGACGATCATCCGCACCGGGTTGCGGATCATGTTGAACGCCCAGCCCGGCATCGAGGTGGTCGGCGAGGCCGCCGACGGGCGGGAAGCGGTCCGCCTGGCCCGCGAACTACGCCCCGACGTCTGCCTGTTCGACATCCGCATGCCCGTACTCGACGGGCTCGAGGCCACCCGGCTGGTCGCCGGCCCGGGCGTCGCCGACCCACTGGCCGTGGTCGTCATCACCACGTTCGACCTCGACGAGTACGTCTACGGCTCACTGCGTGCCGGCGCCCGCGGATTCCTCCTCAAGGACACGGGACCGGACCTGCTGGCGCAGGCCGTACGGTCGGCGTCCGACGGTGAGGCGCTCATCGCGCCCAGCGTCACCGTCCGTCTGCTCCGGGCATTCGCGGACCTCCCCGCAGGCCGGCCCGCGACCCAGCCGGTCTCCCCCGTCACCGCCCGCGAGGAGCAGGTGCTCCTCGCCGTCGCTCGCGGGCTGACCAACACCGAGATCGCCGATGCACTGCACATCAGCCTCAGCACGGTGAAGACGCATCTGGCCAGCCTGATGGCCAAACTCGGCGCCCGCAACAGGGTCGAGATCGCGATGTGGGCCTACGAAACGCGCCGCATCCTCCCCGGAACCTGAGCCGGCTGCCGGGCCATGTCCGCCTACGCGCGCCCTAGGACGCCCCGACCCGCGAAGGCATCGGCGGGAGGGCCGGCTCGCCGAGCCAGGCCCCGAAGAGGTCCTCCAGCGGTTCGTGCGCGTAGCGGGCCGCGTGCGCGGTGAAGCCGGCCGTGGTGACCACGCCGTGGCGGTTCACGGTGGCCCACTCCCGCAGCATGCGGAAGAACGGGCCGTCCCCCAGTGCGCAGCGGATCGCGTGTACGGCCAGGCCGCCGCGCTGGTAGAGGCGGTCGTCGAACATCAGCTTGCGTCCCGGGTCGGCCAGCAGGAGGTCCTGGGGCTGCCCGGACAGCAAGCGGTGTGCGGCGGCCGCCAGTTCGTGCGCGGTGCGGCCGCCCGAGCGCTCCGACCAGAGCCATTCCGCGTACTTCGCGAAGCCCTCGTTGAGCCAGATGTGCCGCCAGTCGGCGATGGTCACGCTGTTGCCGAACCACTGGTGCGCGAGCTCGTGGGCGATGAGCCGCTCGGAGCCGCGTACGCCGTCCACGTGGTTGGCGCCGAACAGCGAGAGCCCCTGGGCCTCCACCGGCACGTCCAGCTCCTCGTCGGCGACGACCACCGCGTACTCGCCGAAGGGGTAGGGGCCGAACAGCTCCTCGAAGAGCTGCATCATGGCGGGCTGCCGCGCGAAGTCGCGGGAGAAACGGGGCAGCAGGTGCGCCGGTACGTGGGCGCTCTGCGGGACCCCGCCGAGCCCGGGATCGCCGAGCAGCACCGTCTGGTACATGCCGATGGACAGGCCGACCAGGTACGTGGAGGTCGGCGCGGGCTGCTCGTACACCCAGGTGGTGGTGGAGGCGCGGGTCGTGCGCGTGAGCAGCCGGCCGCCCGCGACGACGGTGTAGGCGGAGGGGGTGTTTACGGAGATCTGGTACGAGGCCTTGTCCGCGGGCCGGTCGTTGCACGGGTACCAGGAGGGCGCGCCGACGGGCTGGCTGGCCACCAGCGCGCCGTCGGTCAGTTCCTCCCAGCCGAGCCCGCCCCAGGGGCTGCGCACCGGTGTGGGGTTGCCCGCCCAGTGCACCTCGACGGTGAAGGCGGCGCCGGCGGGCAGCGGCTTGGGCGGCCGGACGCGGAGTTTGCCGCCGCGGTGGCTGTAGTGCGGAGCGCGGCCGTTCACCAGGACGCGGCCTATTTTGAACTCGGCCAGGTTGAGGTGGAACTCGGTGAGCGGCGCCCGCCCGGCGATCGCGCTGAGGCGGGCCGTCCCGGCGAGCCGGTTGGGGCCGGGCCGGTACTCCAGAGCGAGTTCGTACCGGTGCACGCGGTAACGGTGGTCGCCGTTGGCCGGAAAGTACGGGTCCGATGCCGCTGTCTTCTGGCCGTTCACTGCCGCTTCCGCTCCCTGCGTTGTGCTCGTACGACGTGCTGGTGCCGCCCGGTCCGGACGCCCGTTTCCGATCGCCCGGACCCGTCGTTCAAGGCCGCCACGACTCGATCGGGTTGCCCAGCCAGCGGGTGTCGGCGGGAACGGATTCCCCGGCCATCACGAGGGAGGCGGGACCCAGAGTGCTGCGGGCCCCGACCGTGCTCCCGGGCAGGACGATTCCGCCCGGGCCCAGGGTGGCGCCCTCACGCAGGACCACAGTATCCGTCCTCAAGATCCGGTCGTGGAAGAGGTGCGTCTGCAACACGCAGCCCCGGTTCACGCTGACCGCGTCACCCAGGGTGACCAGGTCGGTCTCGGGCAGCCAGTAGCTCTCGCACCACACGCCCCGGCCGATCCGGGCACCGAGTGCGCGCAGCCACAGGGACAGCACCGGCGTGCCGGGCACCGAGCCGATGAGCCAGGGCACGGCCAGCACCTCGACGAAGGTGTCGGCCAGTTCGTTGCGCCACACGAAGCCGCTCCACAGCGGGTGCTCGCCCGTCCGGTGCCGGCCGACCAGCAGCCACTTCGCGGCCGCCGAGACCACGCACGCGGCGGCCCCGGCGGCGAGCAGGACAGCGCCGGACAGCAGCGCGGTCACCCACGGGCCGGGCCCGTCCGCCCCGGCCAGCGCGCAGAACGCCGCCACGGTCAGGACGCCGAGCGCGGCCGAGCAGAACACCGGGGCGAGCCGGCACAGCTCCACCAGCCCGCGCGCCCACAGCAGCCGCGCGGGCGGATCGTAGGTCCGGCTCTGGTCGGAGTCCGCGGTGGACCGCGGCAGCCGGACCGGCGGCAGGCCCAGGTAGGAGCTGCCCTTCTTGGCCTTCTTCGGGGTGGCGGACAGGACGCCGACCAGCCCGTCGTCCGGCACGGAGCGGCCCGGCGCGGTCATGCCGGAGTTGCCGAGGAAGGCCCGGCGGCCGATCTCGGAGTGTCCGATCCGCAGCCAGCCGCCGCCCAGCTCGTAGGGGGCGGTCAGGGTGTCGTCGGCGAGGAAGGCGCCCTCGCCGACGGTGGTGAGGCTCGGCAGCGCGAGCACGGTGGAGACCTCGGCGCCCCGGCCGATCTTCATGCCGAGGAGTCGCAGCCACACCGGTGTGATCAGCCCGGCGTACAGCGGGAAGAGGGTTTCCCGGGAGAGGTCCATCAGCTGGGTGACCGTCCAGGCCTGCCAGCCGATCCTGCTGTGCGTGGGGTGGACGCCCGTGCGCAGCCCGAGGCTGAGGAGGCGTACGGAGACCAGGATCAGGGCCGCGTACGCGAACCCGAAGGCGAGCGCCCCGGGCACCACGGCGAGCAGCGCTCCGGCCAGGGCCCGGCCCGCTCCGGCGTCGGCGGGCACGAACCGGGCGGCCACCAGGAGGGCGGGCAGGGCGGCGAGCACGGGCAGGGAGGTGAGGCAGAAGCCGGCCGCCCCGTAGGCGGCGCGCCAGGGCAGGCCGCGCGGCGGGCGCTCCTTGGGCCAGTTCCGCTTGGCCTTGCCGAGCTTGCCGGCGGGGGCTCCGGCCCAGCGCTGGCCGGTCGGGATCTGGCCGACGACGGCGGAGCCGGGGGCCACCTCGGCCCGCTTGCCGACCCGGGCGCCGGGGAAGAGGATGCTGCGGGTGCCGACCACGGCGCCCGCGCCGACCTTGACGGCGCCGATCTCCAGCCGGTCCCCGTCCAGCCAGTGGCCGGAGAGGTCCACCTCGGACTCCACGGCGCAGCCGCGGCCGAGTTTGAGCATCCCCGTGACGGGCGGCAGCGAGTGCAGGTCCACCTCGGGGCCGATCTTGGCGCCCAGGGCCCGTGCGTAGCGCTCCAGCCAGGAGCCGGTGAGCGAGGTCGCGCCGGAGTACTCGGCCAGCCGCTCGGCCGTCCACAGCCGCAAGTGAACGTTTCCGCCGCGCGGGTGGCGCCCCGCCTTCACCCCGCGCAGCAGCAGCCGGGCGCCGCCGGCGGCGATCGCGAGGCGGCCGGGCGGGCTGAAGAGGAGGGCGGCGCCGGCGGCGACGAGCCACCAGGAGGCGGCGGGCGCCCACGGGTAGGCCCCGAACCAGTGCAGGACGTTGCCCAGGGCGAGCACCGCCACGGTCCAGCGCAGGCCGACCAGGGTGAACAGCGGGATCAGCAGCAGGGACTGGATGACCTCGGTCCGGCGCGGCACGGGGGCGATGGTCCGGACCGCCCCGTCGTCCTGTGCGGACTTCTCCAGGTGCCGGGCGAGCTTGCGCAGCGTGGGCTGCTGGTAGATGTCGACGACGGCGGCGCTCGGGTAGCGGGTGCGCAGCCGGGTGGTGAGCTGGGCGGCGGCGAGGCTGCTGCCGCCGATCGCGAAGAAGTCGTCGGCGGCGCCGGTGACGGTCACGCCCAGGGTCTCGCTCCACTGCTCGGCGAGCCAGGCCTCGGTCCCGTAGAGCTGCTCGGTGGGTCCGCTGGTCTCCAGTTCCGGGAGTGGCCAGGGCAGCGCGTTCCGGTCGACTTTGCCGGAGGTGCGGGTGGGCAGCTCCTCCACCGGCGCGAGCAGCGGGACGAGGGCGGCGGGCAGCTCGGCGCGCAGTCGCGTCACGGCCGCCGCGTGGTCCCAGCCGTCCTGGGTGACCAGGTAGCCGACGAGGAGCTGGTTGCCGCTGCGCGCCGTGCGGACGGCGGCGGCCGCGCCGGCGACCCCGGGCAGGGCCTGGAGGGCGGCGTCCACCTCGCCCAGCTCGATCCGGCGGCCGCCGAGCTTGATCTGCTCGTCGCCGCGGCCCAGGAAGACCAGGCCCTCGGGTTCCGCGCGGACGAGGTCGCCGCTGCGGTAGGCGCGCTCCCAGCCGAGGGATTCCAGCGGGGCGTACTTCTCGGCGTCCTTCGCGGGGTCGAGGTAGCGGGCCAGGCCGACGCCGCCGATGACGAGCTGGCCGCTGCCGCCCATGGGCACCGGTTCGCCGGATTCGTCGACGACGGCCAGTTCCCAGCCGTTCAGCGGGAGGCCGATGCGGATCGGCTCCTCGCCGGTCAGCAGGGAGGCGCAGGCGACGACGGTGGCCTCGGTGGGGCCGTAGGTGTTCCAGACCTCGCGGCCCTCGGTGACAAGGCGCTGGGTGAGCTCGGGCGGGCAGGCCTCGCCGCCGAAGATCAGCAGCCGGACCTCGTTGAGCGCCTCGGGCTCCCACAGGGCGGCCAGGGTCGGCACGGTGGAGACCACGGTGATCTCCTGCTCGGCCAGCCAGGGGCCGAGGTCGGCGCCGCTACGGACCTGCGAGCGCGGGACGGGGACCAGGCAGGCGCCGTAGCGCCAGGCCAGCCACATCTCCTCGCAGGAGGCGTCGAAGGCCACGGACAGTCCGGCCATGACCCGGTCGCCGGGGCCGATGGGCTCCTCGGTGAGGAACAGCGCGGCCTCGGCGTCCACGAAGGCGGCGGCGCTGCGGTGGCTGACGGCGACGCCCTTGGGCTTGCCGGTGGAGCCGGAGGTGAAGATGATCCACGCGTCGTGTTCGGGGCCGGGGCGGGCGGCGGGGGCGCTCGCGGGGGCGGGGCCCTTGCCCGGCGCGGCGACCTCGATGCGCTGGTCGGCGCCCAGCACGGCCCGTACTCCGGCCTCGCCGAAGACCAGGTCGGCCCGCTCGTCCGGGTCCTCGGCGTCCACGGGCACGTAGGCGGCGCCCGCCGCGAGGACGGCCAGGATGCCCGCGTACAGCTCGTTGGTGCCGGACGGCACCCGGACCCCGACCCGGTCTCCCAGCCCCACTCCGGCCGCCGCGAGGGCGCGCCGGCGCCGCTCCACCTCGACGGCGAGCGCCCGGTAGGTCAGCCGGGTGGCTCCGTCGTCCAGGGCGAGCTCGTCGGGGTGGTCCCGTACGGAGGCCTCGAAGACGTCGACGAGGGTACGGGTCGGGGCGGCGGGGCCGGCCGTGAACAGGGCCTGCTTGCCGGACTCGGCGGCCCGGTCCCCGGCGTCGGGCGCGGCCCCTTCGTCGAGCCCGTCGAGCCCGGTTCCGTCGTCGAGCAGAGTGACTTCACCGTGCTCTGGTGTGGCTGCCATCGGCCCTCGCGTCGTGTTCCCGGAAGCCTCCGGGTCGCCGGGCGGAGCCCGGGTCTGCCCAGGTTGTTCCGGTCCAGCGCCAAACAACCCGCCAGTCTAGTGCGACATCGAGGATTTTCTGTCTCAAGGCTTGCGCGTGGCCGGGAAGGGACGGTACAAGCAGGCGCGCCGCGGACCGGAAACCCGGTCCGCGGCGCGCCTGGTGAGCGGCGGCCCGGCCTCAGCGGCTCGCGAGGAGTTCGAGCGTGTCGATGACCCGGTTCGAGAAGCCCCACTCGTTGTCGTACCAGGCGACCACCTTGATGTGGCGGCCTTCGACACGGGTGAGCTGCGAGTCGAAGATGGAGGAGGCGGGGTTGCCCGTGATGTCGGAGGACACCAGCGGGTCGTCCGAGTACTCCAGGACGCCGGCGAGCGGGCCCTCGGCGGCGGCGCGGTAGGCGGCCAGGACGTCCTCACGGGTCACGTCGCGGGCGACGGTGGTGTTCAGCTCGACGATGGAGCCCACCGGAACGGGGACGCGGATGGAGTCGCCGGAGAGCTTGCCGTCCAGGTTCGGCAGGACCAGGCCGATGGCCTTGGCGGCGCCCGTCGTGGTCGGCACGATGTTCACGGCGGCGGCGCGGGCGCGCCGGGGGTCGCGGTGCGGACCGTCCTGGAGGTTCTGCTCCTGCGTGTAGGCGTGCACCGTGGTCATGAACCCGTGCTCGATGCCCGCGAGTTCGTCCAGTACGGCGGCCAGCGGGGCGAGCGCGTTGGTCGTGCAGGAGGCGTTGGAGACGATCGTGTGCAGCGCCGGGTCGTAGGAGTCGCTGTTGACGCCGAACGCGAGCGTGATGTCGGCCCCGTCCGCCGGTGCGCTGACGAGCACCTTCTTGGCGCCGGCGTCGATGTGGGCGCTCGCGGCCTTGGCGGTGGCGAACCGGCCGGTGGCCTCCAGCACGATGTCCACGCCGAGCTCGGCCCAGGGCAGCTGGGACGGCTCGCGCTCGGCGAGCACCTTGATGCGGCGGCCATCGACGACGAGGACGTCCCCTTCGACGGTCACCGGGCGGCCGAGCCGGCCGGAGGTGGTGTCGTAGGCGAGCAGCCGCGCGAGGGTGGCGGGTTCGGTGAGGTCGTTGACGGCGACGACCTCGAGCTTGCTGTCGCGTTCGAGCAGCGCGCGGAGCACGTTGCGTCCGATGCGGCCGAATCCGTTGATGGCGATGCGAGTCATGGTGGCTCCCCTGTTTCCCTGTTCCGCGTTCCCAGTCCCTTGGGTACGTCACCAGGTTCGCGGGTCGTGGGCGTCCGCGACAGCGGCGCGATCGCCACGGTCCGCAAGGATCGCGCCACTCGCGGGCGGCCGCGGACTCACTCGCCCCGGGCGAACGTGCGCCGGTACTCGCTCGGCGTGGTCCGCAGGATGTGCTGGAAGTGCAGTCGCAGGTTCGCCCCGGTGCCGAGGCCCACGTCCGCGGCGATCTGCTCCACGCTGCGCTCCGAGCGCTCCAGCAGTTCCCGGGCCACGTCGATGCGGGCGCGCATCACCCACTGCATCGGCGTGTAACCGGTGTCCTCGGCGAACCGCCGCGAGAAGGTGCGCGGGGACACCGCCGCGTGCCGGGCGAGCGTCTCCAGGGTGAGGGGTTCGCCGAGCCGGTGCAGCGCCCACTCGCGGGTGGCGGCGAACCGCGGGCCGAGCGGCTCGGGCACGCTGCGCTGCACGTACTGCGCCTGCCCGCCACTGCGGTAAGGAGCCGCGACGAGCCGGCGGGCCGTGTGGTTCGACGCGGCGACCCCGAGATCGCCGCGCAGGACATGCAGGCAGAGGTCGATGCCCGAGGCGGCTCCGGCCGAGGTCAGCACGGAGCCCTCGTCGACGAACAGGACGTTCTCGTCGACCCGGACCAGCGGCCACTTCGCCGCGAGCGCCCGGGTGTAGTGCCAGTGCGTGGTGGCGCGCTTGCCGTCGAGCAGGCCCGTGGCGGCGAGCGCGAAGGCTCCCGTGGAGATGGCGGCGAGCCGCGCGCCCCGGTCGTGGGCGGCGATCAGCGCCTCGACGACGGCCCGCGGCGGGTCCTCGCGGTCGGGGAACCGGTAGCCGGGGACGAAGACGGTGTCGGCCCAGGCGAGGGCTTCGAGGCCGTGGGCGACGGAGTACGACAGGCCGTCACCTCCGGTCACGAGCCCCGGGGCGGCGCCGCACACGCGGACCTCGTAGGGCATGCTCGCGCGGGTCGTGAACACCTGCGCGGGGATGCCGACGTCGAGGGGCTTCGCCCCTTCGAGGACGAGCACGGCGACGTGGTGGGGGCGGGAGGCTGGCACCGCGACATGCTTCCGAAGGGGCGGGAGGCTTGTCAAGCATCACGGTTAGTAAACCTTCCGATTGAGATAACCACCTATCAGTTGGTCCAGACCTGTTGACGGCGGTCCTTCCGGAGGATTAGGTTCCCGGCCACGGAGCACACACGAAGCGGATACGACGTCAACTGCCCACGCCCGCCCGGCCGCAGGCCCCCCACCCACGGGCCCGCCGCCCCGTCCCCACGCGTCCCCGGCGGGCCGCACGACGCCCACGCTTTCGCGTCTGCGCTCCCCGCCGTCCCCCCATTCCACTGGAGGCACTTCCTTGCGTACCCCATCCCGAACCCGTACCCGGCTGGCCTGCGCCCTCGGCGCCACCCTGCTCGGCGCGGCCGCGGTGCTGACCTCCCCCGGGGCGGCCTTCGGCGCCAACGTCCTCTCCAACGGCGACTTCGAGTCCGGCAGCACGGCCGGCTGGTCCTGTTCCGGCGGGCTGGGCTCCGTGGTCGGCTCACCCGTGCACGGCGGGAGCAAGGCGCTGGCCGGCGCGGCCAGTGCGAGCGACAACGCCAAGTGCGTCCAGACCGTCGCCGTGCAGCCGAACACCACCTACACGCTCTCGGCCTGGGTCAAGGGCAGCTACGTCTACCTCGGCGTCACCGGCGGCGCCTCCACCTGGACCCCCTCGGCGGCCGCCTACACCAAGCTGACCGTGTCCTTCACCACCGGCGCCTCCCAGACCAGCGCCGAGGTCTACCTCAACGGCTGGTACGGGCAGGGCACTTACTACGCCGACGACATCACCCTGGACGGCCCGGGCGGCACCGTCGACACCCAGGCCCCCACCGTGCCCGGCAGCCTCACCTCCACCGGCAAGACCTCCTCCACGGCGTCCCTGAGCTGGTCCGCGTCCACCGACAACGTCGGCGTGAGCGGCTACGACGTCTACCAGGGCGGTACCAAGGTCGCCACGTCGGGCACCACCAGCGCGACCGTCAGCGGCCTGACCCCCAGCACCGCCTACGCGTTCACCGTGCGCGCCCGTGACGCCGCCGGGAACACCTCGGCCGCCTCGAACACCGTCAACGTCACCACCGACACCGGGACCACGCCGCCGACCGGTTTCAAGCAGGCCGCGCCGTACCTCTACCTGGGCTGGGGCAACCCGCCGAGCCCGACCACCGTGATGAACGCGACCGGCACCAAGTGGTTCACCATGGCCTTCATCCTCTCCTCCGGCGGCTGCAACGCCTCCTGGGACGGGCAGCGCCCGCTGACCGGCGGCGTGGACCAGAGCACCATCGCCTCGATCCGCGCGGCCGGCGGCGACATCGTCCCCTCCATCGGCGGCTGGCAGGGCAATAAGCTCGGCCCCAACTGCTCCAGCGCCGAGGCCCTGGCCGGTGCGTACCAGCAGGTCATCAGCGCGTACGGCCTCAAGGCCATCGACGTGGACATAGAGAACACCGACGAGTTCGAGAACGCCGTGGTCCAGGACCGCATCCTCGGCGCCCTCAAGATCGTCAAGCAGAACAACCCCGGTCTGAAGACCATCCTGACCTTCGGCACCTCCACCACCGGCCCGACCAGCTGGGGCAACCGGCTGATCGAGCAGTCCAAGGCGCTGAACGCCGGCATCGACGTCTTCACGATCATGCCGTTCGACTTCGGCAACGCCTCGACGGACATGTACGCCAGCACCGTCAGCGCCACCGAGGGCCTCAAGGCCAAGCTGAAGTCCGTCTACGGCTGGGACGACGCGACCGCGTACTCCCACATCGGCATCTCGGGGATGAACGGCCTCAGCGACACCCAGGAGACCACCACCGTCCAGAACTGGACCGACATCCGCAACTGGGCCAACTCCCACCACATCGCGCGCCTCGCCTTCTGGTCGGTGAACCGCGACCGCGGCTGCCCCGGCGGCGGCCTGCAGGAGACCTGCTCGGGAATCGCCCAGAGCGACTGGCAGTTCACCTCCATCACGGCCGGCTTCACCGGCTGATCCACCGCCTCGCACCGGTGGGGGCCGTCGCGGTGATCCGCGGCGGCCCCCACTGCCCGTACGGGGTCAGGAACCGGTCGGGGCCTGCCCTTCGGCGCCGGCCCGGACCCGGGCCCGTACGGCCTCCGGATACTTCTCGGTGAAGCGCAGGGCTCCGACGATGCTGAGGACCGGGATGATCCAGCTGGTCCACATGTCGTCCGGGTCGCGGAGCACGAGGTCGCCGTACGCCCCCACGAGCGCGTTGACCAGGAAGGCCAGCCCCCAGACCCCGGTGATCAGGTAGTTCGTCCGCTTGAAGACGGGCGAGTCCCAGAACTTCCGGTCCACCTGCTCCCGGGCGTACTGGAGGGTGAACGGCACCCTTGCCAGGATCGAGCCGAGGGCGATGAGAAAGAGGGCGACGTTCGCGATCTCGCCCGCGTACGTCTCCAGCCAGCGTCGCGTGCCGTCACTGGCGAAGGCCCCGACCACCGTCAGGACCGCGAAGAACACCACGTCGGCGAGTTCCAGGATCTTCAGGGAGGACCCGGGATGGAGCATCCGACTGCCGACGACCAGGCAGACGGAGATGGCCAGGGCCAGCCCCACCGCCCATTCGAATCGTCCCGGCCCCACCACGAAGGCGAAGACGATCCAGGGGGACAGCCCCACGAAGGGGCTCTCCAGGAACCGCGCCACCTTGTTCGTGCCGTGGGCACCAGCCGTGTGCGCCATGGGTCAGCCCTTCCTGCCGCGGCCGCGCCCCCCTTCCTTCCCAACGTACGCCGACACCCCCGGACCGCACCTGCCGTGGCCGGATCCGGGCGAGGTGCGTGCCGGATGGGGCCGTGCCACGCTGGCTGAACCCGGCCTACGGGTACCGGGTACACGCGACCGGGTGACGCCTCCGGAGCCCGCCGCCTTGAGGAACGGGGCTCGCCGTGCCACGAGGAACGCACCCCCACCGGCCCCTGCGGCGGCGCGTGGCCGCCGGATGCGCCGCTCTCCTGCTCATGGCCCTGCCCGTCGGCGCGGCCGCCGGAGCCACGGCCCCGGCACCCACGCCCCTGCCCACGCCTTCGCCCTCCGACAGCGGTGGCTCCGACCACGACGGCTCCGACAACGACGGCT
The DNA here is from genome assembly GCF_035978755.1 of Streptomyces sp. NBC_01298. NCBI lineage: Bacteria > Bacillati > Actinomycetota > Actinomycetes > Kitasatosporales > Streptomycetaceae > Streptomyces > Streptomyces sp. NBC_01298. The sequence goes on along the minus strand of NZ_CP108414.1, from coordinate 7,731,688 downwards.
CCGACCCGCTCGACCCCCGGATCACGGAGATCATGCGGAAGCCGGCGTACCCCCACGCGCAGTGGGGGCTGCTCCAGGTCGACCCGGAGACCGGGCGGACCGTCCACAGCCGGTTCCCCGACCAGCTCTTCATCCCCGGATCCACGGCCAAGCTGTTCAGCGTCTCCGGCGCCTGGCACGCCCTCGGCGCCGACCACCGCTTCGTGACCCCGCTCTACGCGGTCGGCGAGCGGCGCGGCGCGACCCTGACCGGCGATCTCGCCCTGGTCGCCCAGGGCGATCTGACCATGGGCGGCAGGACCCGCCCCGACGGTACGGTCGCCTTCACCGACCTCGACCACACCTACGCCGACGACGTCCCCGGCGCCACGCTGACCCCGCAGAACCCGCTCGCCGGCATCGACCTCCTCGCCCGTCAGGTCCGCGACTCCGGCATCACCCGCGTCGAGGGGAACGTGATCGTCGACGACCGGCTCTTCCGGCCCGAACCGGTCCTCGTCCCCACCCCGACCCCGCTGATCCTCAACGACAACCTCATCGACCTGACGACCACCCCCGGGGACCGCGCCGACGCGCCCGCCCGGCTGGACTGGCGGCCCAAGGTCGCCCCGTACCGGGTCAGTTCGACGGTGAAGACCGTGGCGGCGGGCAAGCCCACGGCCGTCACGGTGACGACCTCGGAGAACGGCACCCGGATCCGGCTGTCCGGCACGATCGCGGCGGGGGCCGCGCCGGTGCTGAAGGTCTCCCCCATCACCGACCCGTCGTCCTTCGGCCGGAGCGCGCTGATCGAGGCCCTCGAGCGGGCCGGGGTGGACGTGACCGCGGATCCGGCGGGCGGGAACCCGGTGGACCGGCTGCCCGCCGGGTACGAGGGCCGGGCGCGGGTGGCCGCGTACACCTCCCCGCCCTTCGCGGAGTACGCCGAACTCATCCTCAAGGTCAGCCACAACCTGGGCGCCAATCTCGGCGGCATGTGCCTGATGGCGGTCACCACCGGCAGCAAGGCGTGCATGGACGGATTCCCCGTCCTGGCCTCCTTCCTGGACGGGGCCGGGGTCGACCGGGCGCAGGTGCAGCTCCTGGACGGGCGGGGCGGCAACCCCGTCGACCGGTCCACGCCGCGGGCGGAGATCCAGATGCTGACGTACTGGCAGCGCTCGCCCGAGGCGCGCCTCTTCCGCGAGGCCCTCCCGGTCCTCGGGGTGGACGGCCTGCTGGCCGAGAACTGCCGGGACTGCCCGGCGCGCGGCAAGGTGTTCGCCAAAACCGGCGCCGCGGTGGGGCTGGACGCCCTCAACGACCGCCTGGGCGTCGGCGCCATCACCATCGCCGGCTACCTCGACAAGGGCGACGGCCGCTTCGACGTGTTCTACGCGGGCGTCACCGGCGCCTCGACCCCGACGACCGATCCGAGCGGCATCCTCGACATCGCCGACGACCTCGCCATGATCGCCGCGTACCTCCAGGAGGCGACCGCGGCGGCTGCTCCCGGGACCTGAACCGGGCACCTGAACCCGGCGCCTGTCAAGTAACGAATAGCCGGGTCTACGCCCCCGCGCCGCCTCCGGGCACGGTGGAGAGCGACCGTCCTGCGCACCGCAGGAACGACGCCGTCCGGACCGGAGGCAGACCACCATGACCGACATCGCCATCATCGGACTCGGCCGCCGCTTTCCCGGCGTCCCCGGCGTCCCCGGCTCCCCCGGCGTCCCCGGCGTCCCCTGCATCCCCGGCCACCGGGCCTCCGTGGACCGCCCCGACGCCCCGCACCACGTGGTCGGCGGTGTGCACCTCGGCCTCGCCCCCGGCAGCCCGCTCGGCTCCTCCGGGCTCCTGGCCCCCTCCGGAACCGGGGTGCGCCACCCGTTCGACGCGGAGGCCCGCGGATTCGTCCTCGGCGAGGGCGCCGGTGTCCTCGTCCTGCGGCCCCTCGCCGAGGCCCTCGCCGCCGGACACCGCGTCTACGCGGTGCTCCCGGGCGCCGGCCCGGCCGACGACGACCTGGCCCTGTGCCACCTCGCCTCGGGCACGGCCCCGATCGGGCACCCCCTGTCCGCGGCGGCCGTCGCGGGGCTGCTCACGTCGGCTCCGGTGCTCCCCCGCCGCGCGGTGGTCCTGGGGCCGGCCACGACCCCCCACCCCGCCCGCTTCCCGGAGAGCGCCCGGTTTCCGGAGCCCGCGGCCGGCCCCGCCCGGTTTCCGGACCGCGCCACGGACACCGGGAGCACCGGCGACCGCGCCACCGACACAGGGAGCACCGGAGGCGCCCACGGCACCGAAGGCGTCCCCGGCACCGGCCGGCCCCAGCTCGTCTTCCTCTCGGCCGGAAACCCGGAGCTCCTGGACCAGTACATCGGCGAGCTACTCGACGTACTCGACGCGGCGGACCGTACGCCGCTGGCGGCCCTGGCCCACGCCCTAGGCGCGCGGGCGCCCCGGGTGGCCCGGCTCGCGATCGTGGCCACCGACACGGCCGGACTCCTCCTGCGGCTGCGCCACGCCCGCGCGCAGCTCCTCGCCGGAGCCCGGGGCGACCTCGGCGACGGCGCCTTCGCCGCCGATGCCCCGCTGCCGGCCGCGCAGCGGCGTACCGCCTTCCTCTTTCCGGGCCGGGGCAGTCAGCGTCCGGACATGATGCGGGACCTCTACGCGAGGTTCCCCGCCTACCGGTCGGCCGTCTGCGTCCTGAGCGCCGTGGCCCGGGCCGACCTCGGCTTCGACCTGGCCGACCTGCTGTACGGCGAGGCCTCCGCGTACCGGACGTCGCAGACGTCCGGGGTCTCCCACGTGTTCCCCGTGGACAACGGGGAGCTCGGGCGCAGGCTCGCCGCCAGCGAGGTGTGCCTGCCGCTGCTCGGCACCGTCCAGATCGCCGCCACCCGCGTCCTCGCCGACTGCGGGATCAGCCCCGACCTCGTCCTGGGCCACGACTCGGGCGAGTTCGCGGCCGCCGCCGCGGCCGGGGCGCTGACCCACGTGGACGCCGTCCGGCTGCTGGTGCACCGGGGCGCGGCCCTGCGGCGGGCCGCGACCGGGCTCCGCGCGGAGGAGGCCCTGCGCCCGGGCCTCGCCACCCGCCGCATCGCCGTCCCCGCCGTGCCCTTCGTGTCGTCCGTGAACGCGGAGGTCTGCACCGACCCCGAGCGGCTGCGCGCCCTGTGGATCCGGCAGGCCTCGGCGCCGGTCCGCTTCGACGATGCCGTCCGCACCGCCTACGGCCAGGGGGCCCGCGTCTTCCTCCAGGTCGCCGGCGGGGACTCGCTGCTGGCCGCGGTCCGCCGGATCCTGCCCGGCCACGGCGACGTCCACCTCGTCCCCGTCACCGGGGAGGTGCCGGACGACGGACGCAGCTTCGTCCTGGCGCTCGCCCGGCTCGCGGTCCTGGGCGCCCCGGTCGATCCGCGCGCGGTGGTCCCCGCGCGGGAGCGCGGGCTCCCGGACCGGCCGGTCTAGGGCCTGTCGTCGAACTCCCGTCGTCGCCCGAAGGGCGGCACCCGGGCAGGTGACCGCACTGCGTTGGTGCTCCTTGCCGCTCCGGATGATGCTTGTCAGTGGAGCCCCTGGCCAGCGAAGGCGAGATGAGCGGCGATGGAGCAACTTCCCACCCCTCCCGGTGAGCGGGCGGCCCGGACGACGCACGCCTCCCCGGAGGCCCCGGTGCACGCCTCCCCCGGGGCCTCGTACACGGCCACGGCCACCGTCAGCGACCAGGGCGTCGTGACCGGGTGGAGCGAGGAGGCCCGCCGGCTGCTCGGCTACGCGTCCTCGGAGGTCGTGGGGCGGCCCGCCGCGGACCTGCTCGCGGACCGGTCCGACCGATCCGGCGGGCCCGCCGGATCCGGCGGTACGGGTCCTGCGGCGCGGCCGGTCGCGCCCGGGCAGGAGCGGTGGAGCGGCACCGTCCCGCTGCGCCACCGGGACGGCCGCCGACTGGACGCGGCGCTGCTCGCGCACCGCAGGGCGACACTCGGCGGGGCGGCCGAGTGGTTCGTGGTGTCCGCCGTGGCGGGGGCGCCCGACGCCTCCTGGGAGGGGCCGCTGGGTGAATGGGCCTTCGACCGGTCCCCTTGCGCCATGGCGGTCTTCGACGAGGACCTGCGGCTGGTCCGGGCGAACGCGGGCATGCACGGCGCGCTCTCCCTCACGGAGGCCGAGATGCGCGGGCTGCGCCTGTCGGAGATCGCCCCCGACCCGGTGAGCGAGGAGACCGAGCGGGGGATGCGCCGGGTGCTGGAGACGGGCGAGCCGCAGGCCGTGGACGGCTTCGTCCGGCCGCCCGGCGCGGGCGCCGCGCACGGCTGGGCGACCTCGCTGGCCCCCGTACCGGGTCCGGACGGCCGGGTACGGGCGGTTTACCTGAGCGCGCAGGACAGGCCGGCCGGTGACCCCGCCCCGCGGCAGCCGCTCCCGCCGACCCTGGCCGGTGCGCGCGTCGACACCCCGCCGGACAGTGCCCGTACCGCGCAGGAACTGGCCGACGCGGCCGTCCCCCGGCTCGCCGACTTCGCCGTCGTCGACCTGCTGGAACCCTCCGCGCGCGGCGAGACCCCGGTGCCCGGGGCGGGGCCGCTCACGGTGTCCCGCAGCGCCGTGCGGTCGGTCCTCGGCGGGAGCCAGGAGGCCCGGTTCGCTGTCGGGGACAGTGCCGTCTACCCGGCGCTGTCGCCCCCCGCGGAGTGCCTGGCCGCGGGGCGGGGCGCGGTGTACGGGACCGCCGACCCGGCCGTCGCCCGGTGGGTCGCGCAGGATCCCGGGGCGGGCTGGATCGGTGAGCACGGGACCCATTCGATGATGCTGGTGCCGCTGCGCGACGGCCGGGTCACCGTCGGGCTGGCCCTCTTCAGCCGTCAGCAGGGCCGGGAGCCCTTCGACCTGGAGGACCTGCGGCTGGCCGAGGAGCTCACGGCCCGGGCCGCCACCGGCATCCACCGGGCGCGCAGGACCGTCCGGGAGCACACCACCACGATGACGCTGCAGCGCAGCCTGCTCCCGCACACGCTGCCCGTGCAGTCGGCGCTGGAGATCGCCTCCCGCTACCTGCCCAGCGTCGGCGAGGCCGGTGTGGGCGGCGACTGGTTCGACGTGATCCCGCTGTCCGGGGCCCGGGTGGCCCTGGTCGTGGGCGATGTCGTCGGCCACGGCATGCGCGCCTCCGCCACCATGGGCCGGCTGCGCACCGCGGTGCGCACGCTGGCGGACGTGGACCTGCCGCCCGACGAGCTGCTCACCCACCTCGACGACCTGATCATCCACCTGGCGTCGGACGAGACGGGCGGGGAGACGGCCGGGGGCATCGGCACCACCTGCCTGTACGTGGTCTACGACCCGGTGACCCGCCGGTGCACCGCCGCCCGGGCCGGTCACCCCCCGCCCGCCGTGGTCTCCCCCGAGGGCTCCGCGTACCTCCTCGACGTCCCGGCGGGACCCCCGCTGGGCCTGGGGGGCCTGCCCTTCGAGACCGTCGAGGTAGACCTTCCCGAGGGCAGCCTCCTCGCGCTGTACACCGACGGGCTCCTCCAGGCCCGCGAGCACGACATCGACGAGGCCCTGGACGGCATGCTGGCGGCGCTGATCCGGCCCGCCTCCAGCCTGGACACCGTCTGCGACCGGATACTGACGACGATGCTGACCCACCGCCCCGATGACGACGTGGCCCTGCTCGTCGCCCGGACCCGGGCGCTGCACACGGACAAGGTGGCCGTCTGGGACCTGCCCTCCGATCCCTCCTTCGTCGCGCAGGCCCGCCGCAACGCCACCGACCAGCTGGCCGCCTGGGGGCTGGAGGAGGCCGCCTTCGTCACCGAGCTCGTGGTCAGCGAACTGGTCACCAACGCCATCCGCTACGGCTCGCCGCCCGTGCAGCTGCGGCTGATCCACGAGGGCACCACGCTGATCAGCGAGGTTTCGGACGCGAGCGGGACCGCCCCGCACATGCGGCGTGCCCGGATCTTCGACGAGGGAGGGCGCGGGCTGCTGCTGGTCGCGCAGCTCACCCAGCGCTGGGGCACCCGGCACACCCTCGTCGGCAAGACCATCTGGGCCGAGCAGTCCCTCGTCGACTTCTGAGGACCTTCTCCCCTGCCCTGTTACGCGCCCGTGACGGATGACGGACAGACCGATGAACTACCCCCGACATGCTCTTTAACACGGACATACACCCACATTCGTGGATATGTCTTCTGCTTTCAAAGGTGCGAGCAGCCGTGATGACCGAGCCCGATGCCGGAGGAAGTCCCATGAGCCTCACCCTGGTCGCACCGCACACCGAAGCCGAAGCCCCCGCCGCCGTTCTCGCCCCGCGCGAGCAGGAGGCCCTGCGCCACATCGCCGCCGGCCGCACCTACGTGCAGACGGCCCGCTCGATGGGACTCTCCAAGCACACGGTCGACGCCTACCTGCGCCGCATCCGGGCCAAGCTGAACATCAACACCACGGCGGAGATGACCCGCCTGGCCATCTCTATGGGTCTGTGAACACCGGCCTGGCCCAGTCCGGGGGCTCCCTGGGCGGCGCCTGGCTCCCCGCTTCCGCGGGCCCTGGAGCGGCCCGCCGGGCCGGTGCGGCAGCAGCAGTGGCGGTGGCCGCACGCAGCGCCGCCACGAATTCCAGACAGGAGTCGTAACGGTCCTCCGGGGCCTTCGCCAGGGCCTTCGCCAGCACCTCGTCGGCAGCCGACGCGATATCGGGCCGCTTCTCCGTCAGGGGAGGCGGCTTCTCGTACTGGTGCGCCCACAGCAGCGCGGGGGCGTCGTCCCGGACGAAGGGCGGCCCGCCGGCGAGGGACTCGTAGACGACACAGCCCAGGCTGTAGACGTCGCACCTGCCGTCGACCGGGCGCCCCGAGATCTGTTCCGGCGCCACGTAGTCGATCGTGCCGACGAACTCGCCGGCCGTGGTGAACCCGGTGAGGGCCAGCGATTTCTTCGTCAGTCCGAAGTCCGTGAGGTAGACGTGCTCCGGGTGGTCGCTGTCGGTGCCCTCGGCGACCAGGATGTTGGCGGGTTTGACGTCCCGGTGCACCAGCTCGTGCTCGTGGGCGGCGTCGAGCGCGGAGGCCACCTGGGCGGCGATGCGCAGCGCGGTCGGGACGGGCAGCGGGCCCTCCCGGTCCAGCAGGGTCCTCAGGTCCGGTCCGATCACGTACCGCATGGCGATGTACAGGACCCCGTCGGTCTCCCCCGCTTCGAAGACGGGCACGATGTGCGGGTGCTCGATCCTCGCGGCGACCCGGGATTCGTGGGCGAAGCGGCGCCGGAAGACCTCGTCCCGGACGCGCTCCGGGGCGATCAGCTTGAGCGCGACCGTACGGTCCAGGCGCAGGTCCTTCGCCTGATAGACGACGGCCATGCCGCCCCGGCCGATGATGCGCTCGATCCGGTAGCCGGCGATCTGCTGTCCGATCAGACCGGAGGCCCGTCCCGTGTAAAGGCCCCGGTTCGCTGCCGTGCCCATCAGGCGCCTCCCGCCGCAAGTCTATCGAGTGATCCACACGCACGCCCGTGGGGCGAGCGGCGCTCGCCCCACGGCCGGGTGCCCCGTCCGTTCAGACGCCGCGGCGGCCGCGCAGGGCCACCACGGAGATCCAGAGCAGCGCCGTGACGGCTCCGACGGCCAGGGTCAGGGTGCCGGCCCGGCCGCCGGCCATCGCCCAGCCGTTGCCGATCAGCAGGGCGGTACCGGCCACCCGGGAGGCGATCGCGTAGCGGCGGTTCCCGGCCCGGCCGAAGTGCCGGACAAGGACGTAGCAGGCGGCGATCAGCGAGGTGAAGGTGACCGACCCCGCGGCGAAGTGGGCGTAGCTGTGCCAGGTGAGCGTGGCGGTCTGCGCGGAGGGGGCTCCCGCGGGGAAGCCGTCGATCGGGTCCATCACGAAGGCTCCGGCGGCGATCATGCCGATGCCGGCGATCCGGACCAGCCGTGGCGCCCAGGTGCCTCCCGGGGTACCGCCGAGGACCCGGCGCAGGCCGGTCGCCCCGAGGGCGAGGAGGGCTCCGGCGAGCAGGAAGTTGGTGATCTGGAGCCAGCCGAGGCTTCCGTTGCTCAGCGCGCTCAGCGGGTGGCGGGTGATGTCGAAGCCCTGCCGGGTCGCGGCCTGGGTCAGGGAGACGGCCGCCCACAGCGGTGAGGCCACGACGGCGCAGGTGAGCAGGGCGCGGGTGGTGGCGGCGGAGGAGGAAGAGGAAGCGGAGGAGGAGCGGGTGGCGGTGGCGGTGGGGGCCTGGGTGCTCATGGCGGGTGCCTCTCGGGTTCGTCGTACGCGGCTCTCGTTCGGTTCTCGCTGATACGTCGAACCAGAAAAGCGACAGGGAATGCGCGCGTTCCCTGTCACATCGCCGGTTCGACGTGTAGGCAAGGTGCGGGCAGCAGCTCGGCACCACGAGACGAGGAGTCCCCATGCGCTACCTGATGACGACGAAGCCTTCCGACACCGCCCCCGACGAGCGCCTGTACGCCGAGATGGGCAAGTTCATCGAGGAGCTGACCGCGGCCGGCGTCCTGCTGGCCACGGGCGGCCTGGAACCGGGCGGCATCCTGGTGGCCTCCGCCGGCGAGGAGATCACCGTGACGGACGGGCCGTTCGCCGAGGCCAAGGAGGCCGTGGCCGGTTTCGCGCTGATCGAGGTCCGGTCCAGGGAAGAGGCGATCGAGCTGGCCCGCCGCTTCCGCCGGATCGTCGGTGACGGCGAGAGCGTGGTCCAGCAGGTCTTCGGCCCCTGATCCGTGCCGGACACCTCGCGGACGATCGACGCGGTCTGGAAGCTCGAATCGGCCAAGATCATCGCCACGCTCACGCGCATGGTGCACGACGTCGACCTGGCCGAAGAACTCGCCCAGGACGCGCTCGTCGCCGCGCTCGAGCAGTGGCCGGGCGCCGGGGTCCCCGACAACCCCGGCGCCTGGCTGACGACCACGGCCAAACGGCGGGCGGTCGACCACATCCGGCGCTCCCGGATGCTCGCCGGCAAGCGGGCACAGCTCGCCCACGAGCTGGAAGAGCGGGAGGAACAGCAGGAGCGGCAGGAGCCCGAACAGGACGACGTCCTGCGGCTGATGTTCCTCTCCTGCCACCCCGTGCTGCCGACCGAGGCCCGTGCGGCGCTCACGCTCCGGCTGCTGGGCGGGCTGACGGCCGAGGAGATCGCCCGGGCCTTCCTCGTCACGGCGGCCGTCGTCACCCGGCGCATCGCCGCGGCCAAGCAGACGCTGGCCGAGCGCCGCGTGCCCTTCGACCTCCCCGGGGAGTCGGAGCTGCCCGAGCGGCTGTCCTCGGTGCTGGAGGTCATCTACCTGATCTTCAACGAGGGTTACTCGGCCACCTCGGGCGACGACCTGATGCGCCCGGGGCTCTGCCTCGAAGCGCTCCGGCTGGGCCGGCTGCTGGCCGAACTGGCCCCCCGGGAGTCCGAGGTGCACGCCCTGGTCGCGCTGATGGAGATCCAGGCCTCCCGTTCGGCGGCGCGCACCGGGCCCTCGGGCGAGCCCGTCCAGCTCCACGAGCAGAACCGCGGGCGCTGGGACCAGTTGCTCGTCCGCCGCGGGTTCACCGCGATGCTGCGCGCGCGGGAGGCCGGCGGGGCCCCGGGCCCGTACATGCTGCAAGCGGCGATCGCCGTGTGCCACGCGCAGGCACGCACGGCCGGGGAGACCGACTGGGCGCAGATCGCGACCCTGTACGGGGCGCTGGCCCGGCTCCTGCCGACGGCCGTGGTCCAGCTCAACCGGGCGGTGGCGCTGGGAATGGCGCACGGGCCGCAGGCCGGCCTCGACCTGGTCGACTCCCTGGTCGCCGATCCCGTGCTCCGCGACTACCACCTCCTGCCCAGCGTCCGCGGAGACCTGCTGCTGCGCCTGGACCGCGGCCCGGAGGCGCGGCTGGAGTTCCTCCGGGCGGCGGCCCTCGCCAAGAACGCCGCCGAGCGCGCCTTCCTGCGCCGACGCGCGGAATCGGTACCCGCCGGCGGCGGCCCGGCCGGTCCGGCGCCGGGGCCGGCCCTCGGCCGGGCCGCGGAGGGCTTCCTCGGCCGGGCGGAGCTGGACGCGGCGACGGTCCGCTCGTACGGCCAGACCCTGCGGCGCCTGCGCCTGGACCTCGGCGACGCGGCGCCGCTGTCCGGGCTGACGGCCGAGGAGGTGGCCCGGGTGTGCACGGCCGCCTGGGGCTCCGCGGCGGCCAGGACCTGGAACCGGCACCGCTCGGCCGTACGCTCCTTCGGCGCCTGGGCCGGCCTGGAGGAACTCGCGGCCGGGCTGGAGCGGCGCCCCGAGACACGGCTCCGGGCATCCGCCGTGGACCCCGCGCGGCTCGACGCCCTGTGGAGCGACCCTGAACTGCCACTGCGCGAAAGGACGTTGTGGCGGCTCCTGCACGAATCGGCCGCGGGGGTCACGACCGTGCTGTCCCTGAACGTGGAGGACCTGGACCTGGAGGACCGCAGGGCCCGCGCGGGCCGCACGTGGGTGAGCTGGCGCTCAGGGACGGCCCGGCTCCTGCCCCTGCTGCTGGCCGGCCGCACCCGGGGCCCGGTGTTCCTCTCCGACCGCCGCCCCGGCCCGGCCCGCACCCCCGCCCCGGCCGACCTCTGCCCGGACACGGGCCGGCGCCGCCTGTCCTACGAACGGGCCGAGTACCTCTTCAAGGAGGCCACCAAACCCCTGGACCCGGCCCACGAGGGCTACACCCTGCGCCGTCTCAAACCCGATCCGCGGGCCACGCCCCGGGGCTAGGCCGTCTCTTTCGGATCTTGCCGGGCCCGCGACGCCTGGCACCGCGGGCTCGGCCGACAAGATCCGAAAGAGACGGCCTAACCCTCCCCTGCCAGCAGGGCGATGGCCCCGGCGAGTTGGGCGCGTACGGCCTCGTCGGCGATCGTGCCGTCCGCGCCGACCGTCCCGCGGTCCACGGGGATCCGTACGCACGCCGCGTCCCTGATGTCGGCGCCGGTGTAGCCGAGGACGGTCCGCAGGGTGTCCTCCGCGCCCCGGCCGCGCCCCGGGGCCGCCGCGTTCACCCAGGCGGCGGGCTTGTCGCAGATCTCGGTGCCGCCGACCGTCCAGTCGAGCAGGTTCTTGAAGGAACCCGGCAGGGTGCCGGCGTACTCCGGGGCGCAGATCAGGATGCCGGCCGCCTCCGCGATCGCGGCGCGCAGCCGGGCCACGGGAGCGGGCAGCGGATCGGCGTCGTCGTCGGGGTTGAAATGCGGAAGGTCCGCCAGCCCCTCGTAGAGGACCGTCCGCACCCCCGAGGGGGCCGCGGCGTGCGCGGTGCGCAGGAGGGTCTCGTTGGAGGAGCCGGCCCGCAGGCTCCCCGACAGCAGAAGGATCACGGGCGGCGTGGACGGGGTAGGCATGCGCCCCAATGTAGTGATCCGTCGCCCCGCTGACGTCATCCGTCGCCCGGCGGAGCCCCTGGGGTCAGCCGAAGCGGCCCTGGACGTAGTCCGAGGTGCGCGGGTCGGCGGGGGTGGAGAACATGGCCGCCGTGGGGCCGTGTTCCACGATCCGGCCGGGCGTGCCCTGTTCCGCGAGGAAGAAGGCGCACTGGTCGGAAACCCGGGCCGCCTGCTGCATGTTGTGCGTCACGATCACGATGGTGACCTCGTCGGCCAGCTCGCGCACGGTCTCCTCGATGCGGCGCGTGGAGGTGGGGTCCAGGGCCGAGCAAGGTTCGTCCATCAGCAGGATCCGCGGCCGGACCGCGAGGGAGCGGGCGATGCACAGGCGCTGCTGCTGGCCGCCGGAGAGCGCGCCGCCCGGCTGGCGGAGCCGGTCCTGGACCTCCTTCCACAGTCCGGCCTTGGTCAGGCATTCCTCAACGAGCGCGTCCTTGTCGGCCGCCGAGGCGCGGGTGCCCGTCAGCTTGAGTCCCGCCGTGACGTTGTCGTAGACCGACATCGCCGGGAAGGGGTTCGGCTTCTGGAAGACCATGCCGATCCGGCGGCGGGCGTCGGTGAGCCGGCGGCCGCGGGCGTAGACGTCCTCGCCGTCGAGCAGGACCTCACCGGCCAGTTCGGCGCCCGGGATCAGCTCGTGCATCCGGTTCAGGATCCGCAGGAAGGTGGACTTGCCGCAGCCCGAGGGGCCGATCAGGGCCGTGACCTGCCCGCCGGGCATCGTCAGGGAGACCCGGTTCAGGACCTTGCGGCCGCCGAACCACGCCGAGATGTCCCGGGCGTCGAGGGTGGACGCGCCCGTTGCGGGGACGGTGGGGAGCGGAAGCGTCTGAGTGGTCATCACGGCCTCGTTCACAGGAGGTTGGGCAGGAGGAGGGCGGCCTGGTCGGCGACCGCCAGGCCGAGGGCGGCCAGTACGGGGAAGCCGACGAGCCAGGTGTGCGCGCGGCCCCAGCGGATCCGCGCCCAGGCCAGGGCCGCCGCGGCGAGCAGCAGCGCCTGGGCCCACAGGACCAGCGCGAACCAGGCCGAGGTCTGGCTCCCGAGGGGGGCCTCGTCCGCGGCCAGCCGCCCCGGGGTGCGGCCGCCGGACTGCTGCACGGGCGAGGTCAGTTCGGCGTCGACGTGCACCACGCCGTCCGGCATGTACGGGGTACCGTCCGCGGTCATCAGGGTGAGCAGGGCCGCGTCACCGGTCGGCCGGGCCGGTCGCGGGTCGCCGGCGCGCCGGACGCCCAGCACCTTGTACGTGTGCTCGCCCTGGCCGGTGACGACCCGGAAGGTCTCCCCGCGCGCCAGGTCCGCGATGTGGGCGAAGGGGCCGCCGTAGCCCGCCTGCCGGCCCATCAGGATGCTCGTGCCGGGCTGTCCGGGCAGGACCGTGTCGCGCCGGTGGCCGGGACCCGAGGCCAGCACCCCGGAGGTGGTCGCCTCGCGGACCACCTCGCGCAGCCCGATCTGCGGGATCTCCAGCAGGGCGACGGGGGTGCCGGGCTCGGTCGGCCCCAGCGGCGCGGTGGCGTTGGCGAGCCCTTCCCGCAGCTGCGCGTACCCCACCCGGCGGTCCCGCTCGTGGCGCAGGTGTCCGAGCGGGCCCACTTCCGCGACGAAGCCGAGGAGCAGGGCGCCCAGGATGGCCAGGGCCGCGCCGGTGGCCCACAGGCCGGGTGGGCCCGTACGCCCCGCCGGGGCCTGGGGGGCTCCGGCGGGGTCGGGGCGCACGTCCACCGGCGGGGTGGAGGTGGCTGTCATCGTGTCTTCTCCGAACGCGGCTGAGGATGCGGGTGCTGCGGGGACGCGGGTGCTGCGGGACGCGGGTGCTGCGGGACGCGGGTGCTGCGGGACGCGGGTGCTGCGGGGACGCGGGTGCGGCGGCCGGTGCCGCGGCCGGTGCGGTCAGTTGCCCGCGAAGGTCAGCAGGCCGCGGCGGCGGGCCCACCAGACGAGTCCGCCGCCGGTGAGGACGAGGGTCCCGGAGAGCAGGCCGATCGTGGTGGCGTCGGCGCCGGTGTTGGCCAGGCCGCCGCCGGGGCCGCCGGAGCCGCCCGTGGAGCCGCCCGTGACGTTGGTCGAGACGCCCACGCTGCCGCCGTTCGTGGTGGTCCCCGTGGAGGCCGACGCGGACGGGGAGGCGGTGTCGCTCGGGGTCGGCGTGGGGGACGCCGAGTCCGAGGGGGTCGGCGTCGGGCTGTCGGTCGGGGTCGGCGACGCGGTCGGGGTGGGGGTCGGCGTGGGCGACGCGGTCGGGCTGGGCGTCGGCGTGGGGGTGGGCGTCGGGTTCCCCGTGCCCGGGTCGGTCGTCTGGTAGTCGGTGCCGGAGGTGAACCACATGGAGGCCGCGAAGGTCCCGTAGGTCTCCGTGCCGAAGGCCTTGCGGCACACGACCGTCAGGTCGTAGCGGCCGTCGAGGGTGGTGAAGCCGGCCTGGCTCGCGTAGTCCCGCATGGTCATCGTCAGCGGGATGGTGATGCCGCCCGACTCCGCCGGCGGGTACGTGGTGATGGGCGAGTTGCCGACCACGTTGAGGCCCTCGGCCGGGAAGCCCTTGCCGGCCACCGTGACCAGGATGTTCGTGGCGGCCTCCGGACAGGCGGCCGAGGTGCTCACGTCGACGCTGCTGTCGTCCTTGCCGGTGGCGGGGTTGATCTTCGCCGAGCCCGCCGGGGCGGCGTGGGCCGCCGTCGGGACGGTCAGGGCCAGGCCCACGAGGGCGGCGGCGGCCGCGGTGGCGGCGCCTGCCGCGGATCGCCGGCTGAGGCGGGTGAACTGCACGATGGGCTCCTTCTTGGCGTTCTGGCGTTCGTCGGTGTCGGAGGTGGCGCGCCGGCGGGCCGACGCGGCGGCCGCGGCCGCCGCCCGGGCCAGGCGCCTGCGGCGCCACACCCACAGCCCGCCCCCGGTGATCACGAGGACCATCGCGAGCAGCGCCCACGGGACCGTCCACAGCGACACCGACCGGGTCAGGGACGGAAGTTTGGGGTCCACTCCGTCGCGGGCGGCGACCGGCTGGACGGAGACCACGGCGGAGGATCGCAGCACCTGGGCCACCCCGTCGGCCTTCGCGGTGATCGTCAGCGAGGTGCCGGGCAGCAGGTCGCCGAGGTCCTTCACGCCGGACGCGGTGACGGAGGTGCCGAACAGGCCGTTGACGCGTACGGCCTGCCGGGCGCCGAGCCGCACGTTGCCCGTGTTGCGCAGGGTGTACGTGACGGTCGCCGAGCCTTCGGCGAAGGGGTTCGCGGATCCCTGGTACGAGGCGGCGACCTGATCGACCTCCAGGCGCGGGGTGAGGGTCCCCGCGGCGCGTACGTAGACGCGGGAGCCGACGCGCTGGTCGAGCTTCACCTTGTTGCCCCGGCCGTCCTGGGCTCCGGCGGCGAGCGAGGCGACGATGCCGCCGGTGTGGTCCCCGGGGGTCACGTCGCGGGGGACGGTGACGGTGAAGGGGACGATGACGTTGCCCTTGGGCGGGACGGTCACCTTGTCCTTCTCCAGCTTGATCCAGCTGCCCGCGTCCTTCGGGGCCCGGCCGGCCGGAAGCAGGTCGAAGCCCCCGTCGAGGGTGTTGACCGCGTCGCTCGCGTAGACGGCGAGGGTGAGGGGTGCCTCGCCGTAGTTCCAGATGGCGATCTGGTCGCGGGTCGTGGCTCCGCCGGTGACCCCGTAGGAGAAGTGGGGCCGGGCGTCGGGCCCCTTCGGTCCGGCGGGCTGCACGCCGAAGGTGGACTTGCGGTCCTCCCCGGGAGCGGCCGGCGACGAGGCCGCGGCCCGCGCGGGTGCTACGGCCACGAGCACGAGCAGCCCGGCCAGCGCGAGCAGCAGGAGCAGCGGGTTGGGGAGCGGGGCGGCCGCGGCCGACATGCCGGGGCGGCGGCCGCGCCGGGCGGCGGGGGCGGTGGGGTTCATGGCTCGGGCGTCCGATCCGGAGAAGGGGTGCGGTGGGTCCAGGCGTCAGGGGCGGGCCGGAGCGGCCGCGGGGAAGCGCGGCCGCTCCGACCCGGAGCTCACGCCTGGATCAGATGGCGGTGAGCGTGAGGGTGGCGGAGTAGGTGCCGGCCACCGTGGAGGTCGGGACGTTCAGCGCCAGGTCGGCGGTGACGTGCGCGGTACCGAGACCGGTGCCGTTGGCGAGGGTCCGGGCGGACTTGAGGCCCGCGGTGCCCGGGTCGGTGGCGGCCGCTCCGTGCGCGGCGGGGACGACGGAACCGGCCGTCACCGTCTGCGCGGGCGCCTTGTCGACGAGCTTCGGGGTCCAGCCCAGGTTCTGGCCGTTGATGGCGTGGGTGGCACCGTCGGAGAAGTCGGTGACCTGGCCGCTGACGGTCCAGCCGGGGTTGCCGGCGCGGGTGTCGGTGAGGGTGACCGGGTTGATGGAGCCGGCCGTGGTCAGCAGGTCCCCGTCGGCGCCCAGCACCGGCGAGGGCAGGGTGACCTGCGGGTTGGCGACGCTGATGGCCAGCGCGCCCGAGTTGACGGTGGTCGTGATCGTCTCGGAGGCGGAGACACCCGCGAAGGCGCCCACCACGTACGGGATCGCGCCCGAGTCGGAGCCCAGGAACGCGCCCGCGTTGGCCGGGACGAAGACGGCGGTGAAGGAGTGGTTGCCCACCGGGAGGCTGCTGGTGTTCAGCACCGCGGTGCCGTTCGCCACCGGGACGGTGCCCAGGGTGGTGGTGGCGCCGCCGACGGCGTCGGTGAACTTCACCGAGCCCGCCGCGCCCGCGGGGGTGACCGTACCGGTCAGGGTCACCGGGCTGTACTGCGGCGCGGTGCCGGCCGGGGAGACGGCCAGGGCGGTGGTGGTGGCCGTGGCCGCGGCGGCCGTGACCACGTAGGAGACGGCCGAGGAGGCCGAGCCGTTGTACGAGGCGCTCGCCGGTGTGAAGACGGCCGTCAGGCCGTGCGTACCGGCGGTCAGGTTGGACGTGGTCAGCGCCGCGGTGCCGTTGTTCACGGTGACCGGGGTGCCCAGGTCGGCCGCGCCGTCCTTGAACTGGACGGTGCCGCCGGCGCCGGCCGGGGTGACGCCTGCGGTGAGGGTGACCGGGGTGCCCGCCTGCGAGGGGCCGGCCGGGGCGACCGCGAGGGAGGTGACGGTGTCGGTCTTCACCGCCGGGTCGGTGTTCTGGTAGGTGGTGTTGGAGGTGAACCAGATCGCGCCGGTGTAGTCACCGAGGCTGGTGCCGTTGAAGGCCGTCCGGCAGATCACGGTGAAGTCGTACTTGCCCTGCAGGGTGGTGAAGCCCGCCTGGCTGGCGTAGTCCCGCATGGTGGAGGTGAGCGGGATGACCATGCCGCCGTTGGCGGCGGTCGGGTAGGTCGCGATGGGCGAGTTGCCGACCACGTTCAGGCCCTCGGCCGGGAAGCCGGAACCCGCCACCGTGACCAGCACGTTGGTGGCGTTGGCCGGGCAGGCGTCCGAGGTGGTGAACGCGATGCCGGACGTGTCCGCACCGGTCGCCGGGTTGATCTCGATGGTGCCGATCGGGGCGGCGTACGCGGCGCTCGCCCCGGCCAGACCCGCCGCGAAGGCGGTGGTCACGGCGGCGACCCCCAGGGCCATGGTCCGCAAAACTCTGTTCTTCAGCACAACGTCTCCAGAATGTGAAGCTCGGGCGGCGATCAGGGTCAGGGGGTCTGCTTGGTGGTGTCGCCGCAGTTCGGGCTGGCGGCGAAGCCGTACGTGTTGATCACCGAGGTCTGCTTGCAGACCTCGGAGTTGGCGCCGACGAAGACGGTGCTCCACGGCGCGGTGGCGACCTTGCTGGTCGGGATCACGTTGTAGACGTCGCGCTTCACGCCGAACCCGCTGTTGAGGACGGTGGGCGCCGTGCCGTCGACCGTGCCGAGGATGGCGCGGCCGCGCAGGTCCGCGATGGTCTGCGAGGACTGCGACTGGTACTGGGCGATGGAGAACGGCACGATCGACTTGTCGTCGAGGAGGCGGCCGTCGTGCTCCTGCACCGGGGTGGTGCCCTTCTTGTCCTTGATGCAGGGGTAGACGCCGGCGACGACGTCGGCGTCCGTGATCCCCATCTGGGACTCCCAGAAGCTGCGGGTGCCCGAGCCGGCCTGCGGCAGGTAGACCGTCATGGCGTAGTTGGGGCCCGAACCCACGTAGTTCGGGTCGCAGTGGTAGATCGCCTTCAGGTCGGTCAGGAGAAGCTTGCGCGGGATCGCCGAGCTGGGGGTGATGGCGTAGCTGACGCCGTCGACCGCGAAGGGCACGTAGGTCAGGCCCGGAGCCGCCGCCGCCAGGTTCAGCGAGGAGGAACGGGCGAAGTCCAGACAGCCGTTGCCGGCCTGGAGGGAGGTGAGCAGCGCGGAGCGGCCGGCGCCCGAGCCGTTCGGGCGGGCGATGGTGCAGTTCCCGTTGGCCGGGTCCTTGGTGGTGATGTTCGCGGAGCCGGTGGAGTCGTAGGAGCCGATGACCTTCTGGCCGTTGACGGTGATGGCCTGGGCCATGCCGTTCATGACGTCCTGGGTCGTGTCGGAGCCGACGCCGGAGAGCTGTCGGTACGTCGGCGCGCCCGACGGGTCGGCGGCGGCGAGGCCGGCTCCGGCGACGGTCGCCGCGAGAGCGAAGGCCGAGACGCCGAAGGCGATTTTCTTCTTGTTCACTTGGGATGACCCCTCAGCTAGGCTGCGCCCGGGGTGGTGCCCGGCGCGCGTGGGATGAAGTTCCGTTGGCGCGGATTGGTCAGACGGTCGTCGCCGGGCATCACCTCCTCTCGTCGTGGGAGCCGCGGCCCTTCGTCGTGCGGAGCCGCGGCGCGGACTTCAGTGCTGGTCCGGCGGACTTCAGTCCTTGTCCGGCGGGCTCCAGTCCCTCGGGCCGGGTTTCTTGTGGGTCGCCCAGTCCGCCGGCAGACCCACGGCCGCCCCGCCCGCCGCGCCGCGCAGCGACCGCAGCCAGGACAGGGCCCCGGGCAGGAAGCGCGGGAGCAGCGGCCCCGCGAAGGCGGCGAGCGCCCCCACGACGAGGCAGACCAGCAGGACGTTGCGGATGGCTCCGACGGCCCAGGCCGGTGTGGCCCCCGTCGCCTGCGCGGCCGGGGCGCCCGAGGTGCCGGTGGCGCCCGCGCCGCCCGTGACCGCCGCGGCGGCGCTGGGCGAGGCCGGGGCGGGGCCGGGCCCCGCCGCGCCGCCCGCCGCGGAGCCGGTGCCCGCCGCCGAGGATGCGGAGCCGGAGGTCCCTGTACCCGCGGAGCCGGAGCCGGAGCCGCCGGTGGCCGCCGAGCCGCCCGTACCGGACGGGGTACCGCCCGCGCCGCCCGGGGGCGGGCTGCTCGGCGCCGAAGGCTCCGGCGACGGCGTCGGCTTCTTGCCCGCCTCGGTGCTCACCCGCTGCGCCGCCGCCCGGGTCTGGGCGCGCAGGGCCTGCGGCAGCGGGGCGTAGCCGTGCGGCAGGCTGCCCGCCGCCACGCCCGGGGTCTGCCCCTGGCCGGCCGCGTAGGCCAGCATGGCGCCGTAGTCCCTGCCCTCCGCCTCCGTGAGGTCGGCGGGCACGGTGGCGGCGTAGGTGAGGACGGTGAGCGGGTACGCCGCCGGGTCCGCGGCCGCCGGGTCGGGTGAACTGACCCCGTCGGCCCCGGCCTTGCGGGCCTTCGCGGCGGCGATCAGCGCGGCGGGCTCGGGCGCGACGAACTTCCCGCCCGCGTTGAGGAGTTCGGCGCGCACCAGGCCGTACCGGTCGGCGGTCGCGGTATCGGTGACGGCGAGCACGGCGCGCGAACCGGCGAGCTGCGGCGGGTCCTTCTTGTACGTGGGCGGGGTGGCCGTGGCGTCCCAGGAGGTACGGGCCAGGGTGTCCCCCCGGCTCGCGGCGCGCGCGGCGGCGTGCATGTCGGTGGCGTAGGGGTGCTTGTCCTGGATGCAGAGCGGGAACTCGGGGTGTTCCTCAGGGAAGGGCTGGCAGTACGGATCGCTCTTGGGGAAGGTGTCCACCGGCAGGGAGATCCCCCGGTAGTTCGGGTTCACCGCCATCCCGGCGTACGAGGCGTCCCCGTGGGCGCCGGTGTTGTCGGGGGTGCCGTCGAGGAACTCCCGGGCGGCCGGGTCCCGCGATACCCACTCCCACAGCTGCCGGGTGGTGTCGGCGAGCGGCTGCGGGACCAGGGCGTCACCGAGCTTGCCGCCGAAGTCCAGACCCGCGTAGTCGGGGTTGTGATGCATGAACTCCGGGTCGTGGCCCAGGTTCACCGGGTTCTTCGCGGTGCTCGCGGCGAAGCGCGAGTTGCCGTCCTGGTAGGACTCGGTCAGCAGCTTCGCCACCAGCCTCGGGGTGAGCCGCAGGCTGCCGAGCCGGATGCCGTTGCGGGCCCTGACCTCGTCGGGCGCCTGGAATCCGGCCTGGCTCTCGATGAAGAAGCCGATGGTGATGCCGGAGAGCGCCACGGGCGCGTAGACGGGTTTGCGGGCGGGGTCGGCCGGCGCCGGCCGGCCGAGGAAGACCAGCCCGGGCGTGCCCGAGAGCAGCTTGACGCGGGCCGTCTCGTCGGGGACCTGGGCGTAGCCGTAGATGGCCTTGCCGCCGGTCTGGCACAGGGCGGGCTGCCAGCGGGTGACGGCCTCGGCGGCCATCTCGGAGCCGAGGGTGCCGCGTTCCTCGGCGCCGATGGGGCAGTAGCTGCCGAGGGGTTCGAAGCCGAGCGGGACGACGAGGCGCTGCTTCCAGTTGGCCGGGCTGAGCGGGGAGGACTGGAGCTGGCCGCTGGACTGCGCGGTGTACGCGCTGCCGTCGACCTCCTTCTCGCCGCGCGGCACGACCACCAGCCAGCAGCCCCGTCCGGTGACGGCGCCGCCGGAACCGGTGACCGCGGTGCCGCAGCCGAGGCCCGGGGCTTCGATGGCGGTCTGGGTCTCGAACCAGACCTCGCCGGAGCCGCGGGCGTTGGTGCGGGCGTACGGAACCTCGTTGGTGCTGTTGACGTCGTAGAACTCGTTCCAGTTGCCCGGGCTGACCGGGTCCCCGCCGACCGTGCGGAAGGGGGCGTAGGAGATCCCGCTCGGGGTGGGCGGCGGCAGCGGCTCGTGTTCCGAGTCCTGGAGGTTGTCCCCGTAGTTGAGCTGGCGGGTGTTGGTGTAGGCGCCGGCCTGGTTGCCCGCGCCGGCGCCGAGGGCGGAGGAACCGCCGAACTGGCACTGGTCGACGGCGGGGCCGGTGGACGCGTCGCCCCAGCACTGCATGATCTGGAGGTAGTTGGCGCTGTATGCGGTGTCGGAGACCGTGGGCTTGCCGCCGGTCCAGGAGATCTTGACGACCTGGCCGACGAGGTTGCGGGTCTGGCCGACGGTCACCTTGAGGTCGGCGAAGTCGCCGGCCCCGGACACGGTGACCTCGGAGCCCGCGGCGTCCCCGGTGGCGGCGTACGCGGCCTGCGGCCCCAGGCCCGCGGGCCCGGAGGTGGCGACCACGGGGAGCAGGACCAGGCACAGCGAGCCGAAGAGCAGCCGGATCCGGCGCGTGCGCGGCGGTGTGCGGTGCACCGTACGGAGGAGCGGGACGCGCATCAGGACCCGCCTCCCGTACGGCCGCGCCGGGAAAGGCGCCGGGTGACCAGCGGAGGGGCGACCGTGACGGCCAGCAGGATCAGGGCGCCGAGCACCATCAGGACGGTCTGCAGGGACCCGCCGATGCCGGTCGAGGTGGTGACGGGGATGCCGAACAGGTCGGCCGCGCCCGCCGCGAGGGGCTGCCCGGTCACCGGGTCCACGCCCCCGCCGTCCGCGCCGCCGCTGGCCGAGCCGTCACCCGTACCGCCGGTGGCGGCCGCCGCGCCGCTCCCGCCGGTGGCTCCGGCCGTGCCGCCCGCGGCCGTTCCCGCGGAGCCGCCCGTGGCCCCGCCGGAGGCCGCGCCTCCCGTGCCGCCCGTACCCCCCGTGCCGCCGCCGGAGGCCGCCGCACCGCCGCCCGTGGCCCCGCCGGAGGCCGCCGCGCCGCCGCCACCGGAACTGCCGTTCTGCGTGGGGTTCTTGTTGCCGCCGGTGCCGGTCTCGCACTGGGTGGGGCCCTGCTTGTCGCAGGCGGCGGGCTTCGGGGCGGTCTCGGCCAGGATGTTCCTGCCGTCGGGCGAGAAGGTGGGGTTGCGGCAGTTCTTGATGTCGATGTTGGCCACGACCACGCCGGGGATGCGGCGCACCTGCGTCAGACCCGCCTGGACGAGGTTGATGGGGAGCGGCGAGTAGCCGAGCCGGTCGACGGAGCGCTGGCCCTCGCAGAGGAAGTAGTAGGCGAAGGCGCCGAGCGCCTTGCCCTTCTGCGGGTTGAAGTTCGACTCCTGCGCCGTCGGGATGATCATGTAGCTGTAGCTGGAGAGCGGGTAGGTCCGCTCGTCGGCCCCCGTGTAGACGCCTTCCAGCTTCTGCGTGAGGTCGACGGGGTCGATCTGCGCGTTGCCGAGCGACACGGCGACGTTCTGGGCGGTGGGTTCGGTGTAGTAGCCCGACTTGTTGAGGACCTTGACGACCGGGAAGCCCGTCGTGGAGACCGCGTAGGAGTACTCCACGTACGTGATGGTGCCGATGTTGCCCTCTTGGGCCACGTAGCCGGAGACGCCGTTGGAGCCGGACTGACCGACGAACCCGCGCCCGGCGATGGTGGGGTAGTTGGAGGTCTGCCCGCAGGGCGTGGAGCGGCCGGCCTTGCCGCAGTACGCGTCCCACAGCCCGCCGTGCTGTGTGCTCAGCCACTTGGTGAGCTGGGCCGTCGTGCCCGAGCCGTCGGAGCGGACGACGGGGACGATCCTGCGGGCGGGGAGGGCGGTGGCGAGGCCCGGGTTGTCGGCCTTGATCGCCGGGTCGTTCCAGGTGGTGATCACGCCGGTGAAGATCTTGGCCACGTTCTCCCCGGAGAGGCGGAGGTTGGTGACCCGGCGGTTGCCGATCTTGAGGTTGTACATGAAGGCCGTACCGCCCGCGACGATGGGCATGTAGGCGAACTTCCGCGAGGGCGGCGGGTCCACGACCCCCGAGTCCTTGATCCCGTACGGGATCTCGGAGACCGCGAAGTCGACCGTGCCGTTGCGGAACTGGTTGCGGCCGTCGGACGATCCCGTACCGCTGTAGTTGACCGTCATGCCGTACTGCTTGACGTTGGCCCGCCACTGGTCGAGGGCGTTCTGGCTCCAGGTGGAACCCGCGCCGGAGACCGGCACGTAGCTCTCGGCGGCGGCCGGCGCCGCGCCGGGCAGGACGGCGGCCAGCGCCGCCAGGAGCAGCGCGAGTCCGCGGAGGAGGAGGCTTCCGCGCCGGGTGGGTGCGCGGTCGCCCGAAGGCGCACGCACGGGGTATGCCGGGGGTCGTCCGGGCATGGGTAACTCTCCTGATCGGTCACAGATCGTACGAATGGACGCGGCGCGGTGCCGCGAGGAGCGGGGCGGCTACGCCCGGGGCGGAGGTACGGCCGGCCACCCCTGTGGCTCCGGCCCCCCGGCCTCCTCTTCGGCCAGGGCGAGGTCCCGCTCGGCGGCCCGGGCCCGCATCCGCTCCAGGTCACGGGCGGAGGCGAGGACCCGGCGGTGCTGGGCCCCGCGGCCGAGCTGCCCCGGGGCCTTGCCGCCGATGACGCGGGCGAGCACGAAGAGCAGCAGCACCAGCCCCATCAGCAGGGCGGCGCAGCCGAACCCGCGGGCGATCATGGACTTCTCCGGGGACTGGACCAGGCTGAAGACCGCGAGCGGCAGCGAGAGTTGCGGCCCCTCGAAGGGATTGGCGTTGAGCCCGTTGGCAATGCCCGAGGTGAGCAGCACCGGGGAGGTCTCCCCGATGCCACGGGCGGTGCCCAGGATGACGGCGGTGGTCAGTCCGGACCGGGACGTGGGCAGGACCACCGTCCACACGGTGCGCCACTGACCGGCCCCCAGCGCGTAGGAGGCCTCCTTCAGCGAGCCCGGCACGAGCCGGATCACCACGTCGGAGGCCCTGATGACGATCGGCAGCATCATCACGGACAGCGCGAGGGCGGCGGCGAATCCGGACTTGTCGAAGTGGAGCAGCAGGATCCAGGTCGCGTAGACGAACAGGCCGGCCACGATGGAGGGCAGCGCGGTCATCGCTTCGACGATGGTGCGGACGAACCGGGCGTAGCGGCCCGGCACTTCGTTGAGGAACACCGCGCAGGCCAGCCCCAGCGGTACGGACACGGCCAGCGCGATGCCGATCTGCTCCAGGGTGCCGACGATCGCGTGCAGCGCCCCGCCCTGGGTCAGCGGCTCCAGCGGGCCGGTGGCGGCCATGTCCTCGGTGAAGAAGTTGAGGTGGGCCAGGGCGGACCAGCCGCGCATCAGCACGTAGCCGACGACGAACACCAGGGCCGTCATCAGCAGGGCCGCGATGCTGTGCACGAGGACCTGCGCGAGGCGGGCCCGCACGGTGGCGGCGGATTCGTCGAGGGACACCAGGACGGCGTAGAGGGCCATGAAGGCCAGGTAGAGGACGACCACGAAGCCGAGGGGCGCGTTGAAGGGCAGGAGCCGGCCGAACAGCAGGGCGGTCACGGCGAGCGCGGCGGCGGCCGCGCCCGCCATGGCGAGGACGTCGCGCAGGTGCAATGTCGCGGTGTTGCGCCGGTGTTCGGGCGGGACCCCGGCACCGTCCCGCACCACGGGCGGGCGGACGGTGGCGGCGGGGGCGTCCGGGGCGCCGGGACCGTTCGCGGCACCGGGACCGGCCGCGGCGTCGGCGGCGCCCGGGAGGTGCGGCTTGTGCGTGAGGGCGGTCATGCGTCGGCCCCCGCTCCGGAGCGGCTGCGGGCCACGACCGAGGAGGCGATGAAGTTGACCACCAGGGTCATCAGGAAGAGGGTGAGGCCGGCCGCCATGAGGGCGGATATCCCGAGGGGGCTGGCCGAGCCGTAGCGCAGGGCGATCAGGGCGGACACGGAGATGGCGCCGTTCTGGAGGACGTGCGGCTGGATCACGAAGACCGGGGAGATGATCAGGTAGACGGCGATGGTCTCGCCCAGTGCCCGGCCGAGCCCGAGCATGGTGCCGCCGATGATCCCGCCCCTGCCGAAGGGCAGGACGACGGAGCGGATGACGCCCCACGGGGTGGCGCCGAGCGCGAAGGCGCCCTCGCGCTCGCCGGGCGGCGCCTGGGCGAAGGCCTCGCGCATCACCGAACAGGCGATCGGCGTCACCATCAGCGCGACGACCATGCCCGCGATGAAGGTGGAGGAGGTGTAGAAGGTGTTCGGGCTGAGCGGATCGCTCGGGTCGTCCCCGTCGACCGCGAAGGGCGGGAACCAGCCCAGGTACGTGGTCAGCCAGCGGGACAGCCCGACCACGTGCGGCTGGAAGAGGAACAGGCCCCACAGGCCGTAGACCACGCTGGGCACCGCGGCCATCAGGTCGACGAGGCTGATCAGGGTCTGCTTGACGCGGCGCGGCGCGTACTCGGTGATGTAGAGCGCGGTGCCCATCGCCAGCGGCAGCGCGAAGGAGATCGCGACGCCGCCGATCAGCAGGGTGCCGACCAGCACCGCCGCCACACCGAAGTTGTGGGAGTCGGGTTCCCAGGCGGAGGTCGTGAGGAAGGACCAGCCGGCGTCGTCCAGGGCGCTCACGGCGCGGACCCCGAGGAAGACGCCGACCAGGGTCATGACGAGCAGGACGGCGGCGCCGGCCGTGCGGGCCGAGCCGCGGAAGATCCGGTCGGCCGGATCGCCGCTTCCGGACAGGGCGCGCGGGGTGATGCGCTCGTCCTCGGGGACGGCCGGGGGGATCACCGTGGTCGTGGTCATCGCGGGCCTCCCCCGCGCAGGGCCAGCCCCGGGGCGTCCCCGGCACCGGGCAGCCGCAGACCGCGCAGCCGTCGGGTGTGGGTGACCCCGGAGGCCACCTGCGCCTCGGCGGCGGCGGACAGGAACAGCTGGAGGCTGTGCCGGCATTCGCGCTGGCGGCGGAAGGTGCGGACGGCCACGGCCACGCACTGCTCGTCGAGGAGGAGCTGCCAGGTCCAGGCGCCGACACCGGAGCCGGACAGGGCACCGGGGCCGCCCTGGACCGCACCGCCCACCCCGCGAGGGCCCGTAGCCGTACCCGCGGCCGTTCCCGCACCCGCACCCGCCCTCGCGGCCGAGGCCGTGGCCGTGGACATCGCCACGATCGGGACGGCCTCGCCGATCCGCTCCCGGAGCCGTTCCACGGCCGCGCCGCAGGCGCCGAGGGCGCGGAACACGGAGGGGCTGCGGCCGAGTTCGTGATTGTTGGAGCCGACCAGGCGCCAGGTGACGGCGTCGGGCCCGCCTCCCTGGCCTCCGTTGCAGCCCTGGCCGCCGTGGCTGCCGCTCCCGCACACCCCGTGCGGTCCCCCCGCCATTGGCGCAGGCGCCTGACGTCTTTCTACATCCACCCAGGACACGAACAGAAAACGTGGCTGAGACACCGGACCGCCCCCCTTCCCCACAAGCCGTGCGTGGCCGGAAAACGGCCACCCACCCATGGCCGCGGGCATGACAATCCACGGGGCGTAGGGCTCTGGGACACACGGATCGGTGAAGCAGAAACGGAGAGCACGTGAACGGGCGGCGGAGGCGTGTTTCGCGCCCGATGGCGCGATTCCCCAGCGGTGCCGGGGATCGGGCCGTGAACGGTCCCCGGGCGACCTCCACAGAATCGCCACGAAGGGGCTCAGGACCTGGCGACGGAAGGGCGCCGCACAGCACGGGGCGGGGCTCCCGCGCCGGGTCCCGGGACCCCCGGCGGGCCGCGCCGCAGCGACCTTGCCCGACCACCGGGTGGCCGAAACGGCATCCCGCCACCGGTTCGGCTCGCGGGTCACTCACCGGTGCATGCGGGCCCCCTTGAGCACCTTGTCCACCGCGTTGCGCGCCCCGTGGACGGCGATCCCGACCAAGTCCAGGTGATCCTTCCCCACCGCCGCCACGGCCGCCCGGTTGGCCCGGTCGTGGCCCGTGCCGAACAGGTCCGAGGTGAACACCGCCGTCGCCAGGCCGCGTCCCACCGCCCGCGCGTGCGCCGCCGTCACCGTCTCCTTCCCGCCCTCGAAGACCAGTACGGGCTGGCGGAACATCGGCAGGTAGGAGGTCCCGTCGGCGTCCTCGTACGGCTCGCCGACCACCTCGGGGAGCGCCGTACCGAGCCCGCTGACGAGGAACGCGGTGACGTTCAGCCGCTGCCAGGTCTCCAGGTCCTCGCGCAGCAGCACCGCGATCTTGGTGTCGAACCGCACGGGCCCGTCCGCGCCGGGCCGCTCGCCCCGTCCGTCCTGCTTCTCGATCTTCTTCTCGTCGCTCATGCCCTGAGACTGCCGGGCGTCCCCGCGCACGGTCTTGTACGTTCTTTGCGTGCAGCCCCAGCAGGAGGTCTCGGCCTGGCGTCCGCGGGTCGCGGGGGTCGTCGAGGTGTTCCACGCCCGCTTCACCGCCCACGCCTACCCCATGCACGTCCACGACGCGTGGACCCTGCTGATCGTCGACGACGGCGCCATCCGCTACGACCTGGACCGCCACCGCCGCGGCGCCCCGGGCGGCACCGTGAGCCTGCTCCCGCCCCAGGTTCCGCACAACGGCTCGGCCGCGACCCCGCACGGGTTCCGAAAACGCGTGGTCTACCTCGACACGACCCTGCTGGACGAGCGCCTCATCGGCGCCGCCGTGGACGGCCCCGACCTCACCGACCCCGTACTGCGCCGCCGCGTCGGGCAGCTCCACCGGGTCCTTGCGGCCCCCGGTGACGAGTTCGAGGCGGAGAGCCGGCTGGCCCTGATCGGCGAGCGGCTGCGCACGCTGCTCCGGCCCCGCCTCGAACTCCCGGGCACCCCGGCCGCACGGTCCGGCCCCGGCCCCGGTCTCGCGCGGAGCCTGCGCGAGCTGCTGGACGAGCGGGCGCCCGACGGCCTGTCCCTGGACGAGGCGGCCGGCCTGCTCCGGGCCCACCCCGCCCATCTGGTGCGCGCGTTCAGCGGGGCCTTCGGCATCGCCCCGCACCAGTACCTCGTCTCGCGCCGGATCGCCCTGGCCCGCCGGCTGCTCCTGGACGGCCGCCCGGCCGCCGAGGTCGCGGTCGCGGCGGGCTTCTACGACCAGTCGCACTTCACCCGGCACTTCAAGCGCGTCGTCGGCACCACCCCCGGGCGCTACGGCCGGTTCTCCGCATCCCGCTGACGTGGGCCCGCCGTGCCACTAGGGTGACGATCCATCAGGTCATCTGACCCGGACTCTTGACTCTGTACCCGGCAGTAGCGATTCTCGACCCAATGCTTGCGCGGGACATGACAAACAGGTGCCAGGGCTGCCACGCCTCCGGTGGACCGTGTCCTCGACCGCGCCCTCCGCCGACCGAGGACGTGAGTAGTGGCCATGACCCCAGAACGCCGAGCACGCCAAGAAGACAGAGCACCACGAAGGCAACGACCGGAACCGCGCCCCCGCCCGCGGCGCAGGCCGTTCGCGGTCCTGTCCCTGCTCCTCGGCCTGCTCGCCCTCACGCTGGGCCCGGTGCCCGGGGCGGCGGCCGACAACGGCTGGTGGAACCCGACCGCACGGCCCGCGCCCGACTCCCAGATCAACGTGACCGGTGAGCCCTTCAAGGGCACCGACGCCCAGGGCAACGTCCGGGGCTTCGTCGACGCGCACGACCACATCATGTCCAACGAGGGCTTCGGCGGCCGGCTGATCTGCGGGAAGCCGTTCTCCGACACCGGGATCGCCGACGCGCTCAAGGACTGTCCCGAGCACTACCCGGACGGCAGCCTGGCGATCTTCGACTTCATCACCAAGGGCGGCGACGGCAAGCACGACCCCGACGGCTGGCCCACCTTCAAGGACTGGCCCGCCCACGACTCGCTGACCCACCAGCAGAACTACTACGCCTGGATCGAGCGCGCCTGGCGCGGCGGCCAGCGCGTCCTGGTCAACGACCTCGTCACCAACGGGGTGATCTGCTCGGTCTACTTCTTCAAGGACCGCGGCTGCGACGAGATGACCGCCATCCGGCTGGAGGCGAAGAAGACCTACGACATGCAGGCCTTCGTCGACAAGATGTACGGCGGCGCCGGCAAGGGCTGGTTCCGCATCGTCACCGACTCCGCCCAGGCCCGCGAGGTGATCAAGCAGGGCAAGCTGGCCGTGGTCCTCGGTGTGGAGACCTCCGAGCCCTTCGGCTGCAAGCAGATCCTGGACGTCGCCCAGTGCGGCAAGGCGGACATCGACCGCGGCCTCGACGAGCTGTACAACCTCGGCGTGCGCAGCATGTTCCTGTGCCACAAGTTCGACAACGCCCTGTGCGGGGTCCGCTTCGACGAGGGCGCCCTGGGAACGGCCATCAACGTCGGGCAGTTCCTGTCGACCGGCACCTTCTGGAAGACGGAAGCGTGCACCGGCCCGCAGCACGACAACCCGATCGGCCTGGCCCCCGCGGCTTCGGCGGAGAAGCAGCTTCCGGCGGGCGTGAGCGTGCCCTCGTACGCCTCGGGCGCCCAGTGCAACACCCGCGGCCTCACCGACCTCGGTGACTACGCGGTGCGCGGCATGATGAAGCGCAAGATGATGCTCGAGCTCGACCACATGAGCGTCAAGGCGGCCGGCCAGGCCTTCGACATCATGGAGACCGAGAACTACCCGGGCGTGATCTCCTCGCACAGCTGGATGGACCTCGGCTGGATGGAGCGGCTCTACAAGCTCGGCGGCTTCGCCGCCGCGTACATGGGCGGCTCCGAGGGCTTCAGCGCGGAAGCCAAGCGCACGGACGCCCTGCGCGAGAAGTACAACGTCGGCTACGGCTACGGCACCGACATGAACGGCGTCGGCGGCTGGCCCGGCCCGCGCGGGGCCAACACCCCGAACCCGGTCACCTACCCCTTCCGCAGCACCGACGGCGGGTCCGTCATCGACAAGCAGACCACCGGCCAGCGCACTTGGGACCTCAACACCGACGGCGCCTCGCACTACGGCCTGGTGCCCGACTGGATCGAGGACATCCGGCTCACCGGCGGACAGGGCGTGGTGGACGACCTGTTCAAGGGCGCCGAGTCCTACCTGCGCACCTGGGGCGCGTCGGAGCAGCACAAGGCCGGCGTGAACCTCGCCGCGGGCCGGCCCTCCTCCGCCAGCACGTCCGAATGGTGGAACCCCTTCGTCAGCTTCGCGCCCGGCCTCGCCTTCGACGGCAACCGGGGCAGCCGCTGGGCGAGCGAGTGGAACGACGACCAGTGGCTGCAGGTGGACCTCGGCTCGCAGGAGCTGGTGAGGCGGGTCACCCTGGACTGGGAGGCCGCGTACGGGCGTTCGTACCGCATCGAGGTCTCCACGGACGGGACGGACTGGAAGACGGCCTGGTCCACGGCCGAGGGTGACGGCGGGGTGGACACGGCGAGGTTCGCCGGAGTTCCGGCCCGTTACGTACGCGTCCACGGAGCGGGACGCGGCACGCAATGGGGTTACTCCCTGCATGAAGTCGGCGTATACAGCAGCTGACGGCGTCGAGGGGGGTGTCCGGGAGCAGGCCGGCTCCCGGACACCCCCTCGGAGCGGCACCGGAACGAAGGGGGACCCGATCCATGGCCCGGATGGCGTTGACCGACCGTCGTACGCAGCTGACGGAGGCAGCGATCCGCGCGATGACCCGCGACGGGGTGTCCAGGACCACGACCCGCTCCATCGCCGCCGAGGCGGGCGTCTCCCTGAGCGTCTTCCACTACTGCTTCGACTCCAAGCAGGCACTGCTGGAGTCGGTCATCGAGACCATCACCGCGCACTACGTCACCCTCGTGAAGGCCGCGATCGTGCCGAGGCCGACGCTGCGCGAGACCATCCGGGCCGGTTTCCAGGCCTACTGGGACCACGTGGCGGCCAGCCCCGGCGCCCACATGCTCACCTACGAGCTCACCCAGTACGCGCTGCGCCGGCCGGAGTTCGGGCACCTGGCGCGCAAGCAGTACGAGTCCTACTGCGACACGTACACCGAGCTGCTCGAAGAGCTGCGCCGGATCACCCCGTTCGAGCTGAGCGTGCCGGTGTCCGTGCTGGCCCGCTATCTGGCGGCCATGACGGACGGGGTCACTCTGAGCTTCCTGGTCCTCGGCGACGACGAGGCCGCTGCCGAGATCCTCGACATGGTCACCGACCACGTGGCCGGACTCGTGGTTCCCGCCTGACGAGCACTCAGGCGGCTACACGGAAGCCGATGTTGGAGGTGGAGCTGTCCGGGGTGTTGGAGCTGCGGGCCGCGACCCGGTAGCGGTTGCAGTACGAGTCGTGGCAGAGGAAGGATCCGCCGCGCATCGCCCGCGACGGGTGCCCCGGGGCGAAGGGGTCCGCGCTCCACTCCCACACGTTGCCCACCGTGTTGTAGAGACCGTGACCGTTGGGCCGGTACGACTTCACGGGCACGGTGCCCAGCTGCGGTCCGGTGGGGCCGTCGGGGAACTCGCCCTGCCAGATGTTCAGCATCGTCCGCCCGCCCGGGGCGAGTTCGTCCCCCCAGGGGTAGCGGCGCCGCTCCAGGCCGCCGCGGGCCGCGTACTCCCACTCCGCCTCGGTGGGCAGCCTGGTGCCCGACCAGGCGCAGTAGGCGCTCGCGTCGTTCCAGGAGACGTGGACGACGGGGTGGTTCTGCCGGGAGGCGATGGAGGTCCCGGGCCCTTCGGGATGCTTCCAGTCGGCTCCGGACACCGCCCGCCACCACGGGACCCCCTCCACGGCGGGCGCGGTGGCGGCGAGTTCGCCGACGAGCAGCCCCGCGAAGACGAAGGAGAACCCGAACTCCTCCGCCTCCGTGACGTGTCCGGTGGCCTTGACGAAGGTGGCGTACTGGGCGTTGGTCACCGTGGTCGGCGCGATCCGGAAGGGATCCACGGCAACCTCCCTGACCGGGCCCTCCCCGTCCGCCGGAAACCCGTCCGCGTCCTCGGTACCCATGAGGAACCGGCCCCCGGGCAGGTCGAGCAGACCGCGTACGGGCCGGGGCGCGGGCGCGGCGGGCACGGCGAGCGGGGTCAGGGCGCCGGCCGGGGCGTCGTGGCCCGGAGTGCAGCAGGAGGAGGACATGAGGGCTCCGGTGGACGTGCGGGATGGATGCGGTCCGGCCGGGCACACAGTGGCGCGCCCGGCCGGAGGTCTGGTGGCTAGCCGACCCGGTCGGCGGCGAGCTGGGCGGCCAGGGCGGGGATGCCCAGGTTCCGTTCCTGCGTCGGGGTGGCCTGGTACAGCTTGTTGACCAGCTGGTGCGGGTCGGCGGCGAGGTCGTAGTACTCCCGGAAGGTGACCTCTCCGGTGCCGGACACCGTGCCGTTGGCGTCGGTGTACAGCTTGTAGTACTCCACGTACTGCTTGTCCTTGGCCACGTAGGAGGACCAGGTGCGGTGGTCGGGGGCGGTGCCCTGCTTCCACCATTCGACGAGCAGGTGGTCGCGGCTGTACGAGCTCAGCAGCGAGCGGCCGTCCTGCGGGGTGTTCGGGGTGATCCCCGCGGCGTCGAGGATGGTGGGCGCAATGTCGATGTTGGCGACGATGCGGTTGTCCACCGTGCCGGCCCCGAGGCCTCCGGCGGGCCAGGAGAGGTAGAACGGCACCTCGTGGGCGGGGCTGTAGGGCACCGACTTGGCGGTCCAGCCGTGGTCGGCCCAGCCGAAGCCGTTGTCGCCGATGTAGATGACGAGGGTGTTGTCCAGCTGGCCGATCGCCTCCAGCTTGTCCTTGAAGGCCTGGACGGCGTCGTCGACCGAAAGGAGGACGCGCAGCTGCTCCGCGCGGACGCGCTTGCCGTCCTCCAGGGTGCCGGTGGCGTCCTGGATGTAGGGCGGCTTGTCGCTGCGGTCGGCCTCGGTGACGGAGGGGCGTCCGTTCCACTCGGGAACGGGCACGCCCGCGTACTTGGCCTCGGGCGTACGGGGTCCGTGCGAGGCGTACGGGGTGACGTAGGCGAACCAGGGCCGGGTGTCGGTGGTCGCCTTGTCCAGGAAGCCCAGTGTCCGGTTCTTGATGACGTTCGTGGTGTAGCCGTTGATCGTCTGGACCGTCCCGTTGACGTTCCACTTGCCGTCCACGTACGAGGGCTGGAGGAGGGCGAAATCCTCGAAATGCGGGGGCGCGTCCGCGATGTTCCAGGAATTGAGGTATTTGCCGAAGAGACCCGTGCGATATCCGGCCTGCTTCAGATAGCGCTGGACGGTGGTGTTCTGGTCCAGGGCCGCCGAGGAGGCGTTGTTGCGGACTCCGTGGTTATGGGCGAAGCGGCCGGAGAACACCGAGGAGCGAGAGGGTGCGCACAGGGGGGTGGTGACGTGTCCGTGGTTGAACTTCACGCCCTGTCCGGCGAGCCAGCCGATGGTCTTCTGGAGGGCCCAGTCGGTCTGTTTGGGCTGGTCATCGGTGACGATCAGCAGGATGTTCGGCCGGCCCGCGGCCGCTGCCCCGGGGGCCGCGGCGGCCTGGCCGATCGCGGGAACGGTGGCCGCGGCCGCGGCCGCGGCGGTGCCGGCGAGGAAGCCTCTCCGGCTGACCTGCGTACGGACTCTCTTGCTCATGCGTATTTCCTCCCGCTCTCCGAAGGCGCCCCATCAACTTCAAAAGATGGTGTGGCCGCCACTGCCATGCGGAGAGCGTAAAGGGATGCCAATACCCGTTCCATGTACGGAGTATGAAATGACGTCAGCTTCTGTGAACGGCGTCAGTCGAGGACCGGATGGGCTTCCGGATGCTCGTCCCACCACGCCCGGTGGAAGGGGTTGTTGTCCACATTGGCGAGGTACGCGTAGGCGGCGGAACGGTAGAAGAGTTCCGCCTGGCGGGCCGAGACCGCCGAGCGGTTCCAGGCGAGCCGGATGCGCCCCGTGATCGGCGCCCCGATCAGCGGCCGCATCACGGTGCCGGCCACGGCGGGCGCGGTGGGCTGGCTGAGGGAGACGGCGCGGCCCGCGGAGATCAGGTCGTACTGCATCATGCGGTCGGTGATCCGGTAGCGCAGCGCGGGGACGAAGCCGGCCTTGGCGCAGGCCTCGACCAGCGCCTCGGGTCCGCCGTCGTCGTCCTCCACCAGGGTCATCCACTGCTCGTCGGCGAGGTCCGCGAGATCCAGGGCCTCCAGCCGGGCCAGCGGGTGGCGGGCCGACATCCGGATGCAGAAGGGCTCCTTGGGGACCAGGGTGCGGGCCGTCACCCCCGCGGGCAGCGGCACCTCGTGGTCGTTCACCTCTCCGTACACGATGACGTCGTAGCGGCCCGCCCCGAGCATCCGCACCAGGGCGGTCACCGAGTCCTCCAGGTCCACGGTGATCTCCCGGCCCGACAGGACCAGGTCCTGCCGGGCGATCAGCCCGTCGATCAGCACCAGCAGGATGCAGCCCAGGCGCAGCGGTGCGTCGGCCGTCCGGGCCCGGGTCTCCGCGCCGAGGGCGTCCATCTCGCTGAGCACCCGGCGCGCCTTGGCCAGGACGAACTGGCCGAGCGGGGTGGGTTCGACCCCGAGGCGGCCCCGGACGAAGAGTTCACCGCCGGTGACCCGCTCGATCCGGCGCAGCTGGGCGGAGAGCGCCGGCTGGGAGACCCCGAGTATCCGCGCCGCACCCCCCAGGCTTCCCGTCTCCGCTATCTGGCAGACGGCTTGCAGATGTCTCAACTCCAGCTGCATCCGTGCAGCGTACGCAGCGTCACGCGCCGGCACCATAACGCCGGTCTTATGTCCGCAGGGATGTCCCGATCTCGTCATGGACACGCCCATACTCGGCCGCGAACAGCCAGACCGTCCCACCGCCTTTCCCCGCCCTTCCCCGCCCCATCCCCGTCCCATCCCCCCACACGATCGGAGTGGACTCTTGCAGCCCACCAGATGGATGGCCGCCCTCGCGGCCATGGTGCTGACCACGGGCCTCGCCGGCACGCTGGCCACCACCGCCACCGCCTCGCAGAACGCGGTTCCCGGCCCGGCCTCCTCCGCCGAACGGGCGGTCGCCGCGGCCGACGCGGCCGTGCGCAGCGGACTCGACAGCCTGGTCAACTCCCCGCAGCAGCAGTACGACCGGCGCCTGGTCACCCCCTGGGTGAAGGACCTGTACTCCGTCGCGTACGAGCGCAGTTACCGCGGCCTGCCGGTCGTCGGCGGCGACGCGGTCGTCCTCGCCGACGGCGAGGGCCGGGTACGCGCCCTCCAGTCGGCCTCCGCGACCGTGATCGACGTGTCGACCACCGCGTCGTTCTCGGCGAAGGCCGCCGAGGCCGTCTCGCGGGGCCGTCAGGTCAAGACCTACAAGGTGGACAGCAGCCGGCTCGTCGTCAAGCTCAAGGACGACAAGGCGGTGCTGGCCTGGGAGACCGTCCTGACCGGGCGGACCGCCAAGGCCCCCAGCAAGCTCCACGTGTTCGTGGACGCCCGCACCGGCAAGGTGCTCGACACCTTCGACGAGGTGGTCGCGGGCAGCGGCAACAGCAAGTGGAACGGCCCGAACCCGCTGACCATCGACACCACGGCCTCGGGTGGCACGTACTCCCTGCGCGACCCGAACCGGACCGGGTTGAGCTGCGCCGACTACAGCAGCGGCACGGTCTTCTCGAAGTCCTCCGACTCCTGGGGCACGGGCAACCCGACCTCCAAGGAGACCGGTTGCGTGGACCTCATGTTCGCCGCGCAGAAGCAGTGGGACATGCTGAGCCAGTGGCTCGGCCGCAACGGCGTCAGCGGCAACGGCCGCAGCTTCCCGGCGAAGGTCGGCCTGAACGACGTCAACGCGTACTGGGACGGCAGCTCGGTCAGCATCGGCCACAACAACGCCAACGAGTGGATCGCCGGCGTGGACGTGGTGGCCCACGAGTACGGGCACGCCATCGACACCAACACCCCGGGCGGCACCAGCGGCCAGGAGTCCGGGCTCGGCGAGGCCACCGGTGACATCTTCGGCGCGCTGACCGAGGCGTTCATCAACGAGCCCTCCCCGTACGACACCCCGGACTACACCGTCGGCGAGATGATCAACCTCGTGGGCAACGGTCCGATCCGCAACATGTACAACCCGCCGGCCGTCAACAACGACCCGGCCTGTTACAGCTCCTCGATACCGAACACCGAGGTGCACGCGGCCGCCGGCCCGCTGAACCACTGGTTCTACCTGCTCGCCGAGGGCACCAGCCCGGGCGGCGGCAAGCCGAACAGCAGCACCTGCAACCAGTCCACGCTGACCGGCGTGGGCGTCCAGAACGCCGGCAAGATCTTCTACGGCGGCATGCTGCTGAAGACCTCCAGCATGTCCTACAAGAAGTACCGGACGGCGACGCTGAGTTCCGCCAAGTCGCTGGACACCACCTGCGACCTGTTCAACAAGACCAAGGCCGCCTGGGACGCCATCAGCGTGCCCGCCCAGTCCGGTGACACGACGTGTACCCCGAGCGGCCAGAACAGCGACTTCTCGCTGGCCCTGAACCCGTCCTCGGGCACCGTCCAGCAGGGCGCCTCGGCCACCACGACGGTCGCCACCGCGATCTCCACGGGTACGGCCCAGCAGGTGACCCTCACCGCGTCCGGCCTCCCGGCCGGGGTCACCGCCTCCTTCAGCCCGGCCACCGTGCAGTCCGGCCAGTCCTCGACGCTGACGCTGACCGCCTCCTCCAGCGCCGCTCCCGGATCCTCGACCGTCGTGGTCAAGGGCCAGGGCACCAGCCTCTCGCACACCGTCGACTACGCGCTCACCGTGGGCGGCACCACGCCGCCTCCCGGCGCGCCGAACATCGACGTGGCCGCCGTCCAGGCGCACCTGACGCAGTTCAACACCATCGCCTCCCAGAACGGCGGCAACCGCCGTGCGGGCAGCGCCGGTTACACGGCGTCGGTGGCGTACGTGAAGGGCAAGCTGCAGGCCGCCGGCTACACGGTGACCGAGCAGAACTGCACCTCGTGCACCTACCCGTCGAACAACCTGATCGCCGACTGGCCCGGTGGCCCGGCCGACCAGACGATCATGTTCGGCTCGCACCTCGACAGCGTCTCGGCGGGTCCGGGCATCAACGACAACGGCTCGGGCTCCGCGACCCTGCTGGAGAACGCGCTCGTCCTCGCCCAGAAGAACCCCACCATGACC
Source organism: Streptomyces sp. NBC_01298 (assembly GCF_035978755.1). Taxonomy (NCBI): domain Bacteria; kingdom Bacillati; phylum Actinomycetota; class Actinomycetes; order Kitasatosporales; family Streptomycetaceae; genus Streptomyces; species Streptomyces sp. NBC_01298. The sequence goes on along the minus strand of NZ_CP108414.1, from coordinate 7,695,269 downwards.
AAGCACGTCCGCTTCGCCTGGTGGACCGACGAGGAGCAGGGCCTCAACGGCTCGAAGTTCTACGTCAACCAGCTCACCAGCACCCAGAAGACCGCCATCAAGGCCTACTACAACTTCGACATGGTCGGCTCGACCAACGGCGGCTACTTCATCAACAACGTCAACTCCACCGCGGCCGCCCCGCTCAAGGCCTACTGGACCTCCCTGAACCTCGCTCCCGAGGAGAACACCGAGGGCCAGGGCCGCAGTGACGACTACTCCTTCCAGCAGGGCGGCATCGCCACCTCCGGCTACGCGGCCGGTGCCAGCGCCCGCAAGACCTCGGCGCAGGCCACCAAGTGGGGCGGCACCGCGAACGCGGCGTACGACTCCTGCTACCACGCCTCCTGCGACACCACGAGCAACATCAACGCCACCGTCCTGGACCGCAGCGCCGACGGCGTGGCCTACACGGTCTGGAACCAGGCCGTCGGCGGCACCACCCCCGGCCCGGACTTCTCGATCAGCGCCTCCCCGGCCACCGGCAGCGCCGCCCAGGGCGGCAGCACCAGCTCCACGATCAGCACCGCGACCACCAGCGGCGCCGCCCAGACCGTGGCCCTGTCGGTGACCGGCGCCCCGGCCGGCACGACCGCCTCGCTGAGCCCGTCCTCGGTCCAGTCGGGCAGCTCCTCGACGCTCTCCGTCCAGGTCGGCGCGAGCACCGCGCCCGGCACCTACACCCTGACCGTCACCGGTGCGGGCTCGGTCAGCCACACCACCACCTACACCCTGACCGTCACCGGCACCGGCCCCTCCTGCACCCCGCGCCAGCTCGTCGCCAACGGCGGGTTCGAGAGCGGCACCACCCCGTGGACGACCACCACGAACGTCATCACCAACCAGGCCGGCCAGACCCCGCACGGCGGCACCTACAAGGCCTGGCTCAACGGATACGGCTCGACCCACACGGACAGTGCCTCCCAGTCCGTGACCATCCCGACCGGCTGCTCCTCGTACCAGCTCGGTTTCTACCTGCACATCGACACCGCCGAGACCGAGAACACGGTCTACGACACCTTCACGGTCTCGGTGGGCGGCCAGACGCTGGCGAGCCTGTCCAACGTCAACGCGGCCTCCGGCTACCAGCTCAAGACGTTCGACGTCTCCCAGTTCGCCGGGCAGACGGTCACGCTGAAGTTCCAGGGCGTGGAGGACGCCTCCCTGCAGACCTCCTTCGTCGTGGACGACGTCACCCTCCAGGTGAGCTGACACCCACCGGCACCCTGAGCACCACCTGAGCACCACCCGGGCGGCACCCGCCCCGGCCACGCGGCCGGAGCGGGTGCCGCCCGGCCGTGCGCGGTGTATGCAGGAGGCATGGACCCCTCAGCGCCGCATCCACGCACCAGCCGGTTCCGGGAATCGCGCGCGGTACTGCTGGCGGTCCCGTTCCTGCTGATCGCCGCCGTCACGGTGGTGGACGTCCTGGCCCCGCCGGACGTCCACCTGGGTCCCTTCCTGGTCGCCGCCCCGGCTCTCACCGCCTCCTTCGCCGGGCCCCGGACGACCGGGCTCGTCGGCGCCGTGGCGGTCCTCGCACAGGTGTCGGTGGCGATCGCGCGCACCTCCCTGACGGACCTCAACCACACCTTCCAGATCATCGCCCTCGTCCTGATCTCGGCCTTCGTCACCTTCTTCGCACACTTGCGCGAGGTCCACGAGCGCCAGCTCACCCGGCTGCGCTCCGTGGCCGTCGCGGCGCAGCAGGTGGTCCTACGACCGCTGCGCGACCGGATGGGCCCGCTGCGGATCGCCTCGGTGTACCTGTCGGCCGAGGCCGAGGCGCAGATCGGCGGCGACCTGTACGCGGCCACCCGCACCGCCGACGGCACCCGGCTGCTCATCGGCGACGTCCGCGGCAAGGGACTGGAGGCGGTCGGAGAGGCCTCGGTGGTCCTGGGCGCCTTCCGGGCCGCGGCCCATCTGGAGGCCGACCTGCCGGGCCTGGTGGGCTACCTGGAGGCCGCCGTGGCCGCCGACCCGGACCGGGGCGCCGACGGACAGGCCGGCGCCCCCGGCCGGCCGGAGGAGGGGTTCACCACGGCCGCGGTGCTCGACGTCCCCGACGCGGAGCCCACCCTCCGGCTGGTCAGCTGCGGGCACCCGCCGCCGCTGCTGCTGCGCGGCGGCCGGGTCGTCCCCCTCCAGGTGGACCACCCGGCGCCGCCGCTGGGCCTGTCCGAATTGGTGGACACCGGCTTCACCGCGCAGTCCTTCGCCTTCGAGCCCGGTGACGTGGTCCTGCTGTACACGGACGGCGTCATCGAGGCCCGCGACGCGTCGGGGGCCTTCTACCCGCTGCCGGAGCGGGCCTCGGACTGGTCCGGAGACGGCCCCGAGGCCCTCCTGCGCCACCTCTGCGCCGACCTCCTCGCCCACACCCCGGACGGCTTCCTGGGCGACGACGCGGCGATGGTGGCCGTCGAGCGCATGGTGGTTCAGCCGCCGTCGCGGACCGCGACGATGCCGTTGAAGACGCCGACGTAGGCCGTCCCGTCGGGGCCCAGCGTGATCGGGGCCCAGTTGTTGTCGTACAGCGGGCCGGTGCCGGTCAGCTGACGCCAGCGACGCTCGCCGGTGCGGAAGTCGACGGCCGTGAGGTACCAGGCGTCGATCCCCCAGACGTTCGGCTCCTTCTCGTAGAAGTAGAGCAGCCCGTTCGCGGTGGAGAGCTTCGGGACCACGGAGGGCGAGCGGATCGCGCTCTGCCAGACCGTGTCGCAGCCGCTGCCGTCGGCGCGGACGTCGATGCGGCTGACGCCGCCGACGACCGACTTGCCGAGGACCAGCGAGGTGACGTTCTCGTAGCCGTAGTTGTTCTCGACGACGATGCTGTTGCCCCAGGTGATCAGGGAGTTGTCGGTGGTCGAGGCGCCGGACCGGAACACCGGGACCTTGCACACCAGGCGCTGCCCCTCGGGCACGTCCAGGCCCCGCTTGAAGACCAGGACGTTCATCCGGTCGTCGGCGTTGTCGGTGATCGCGACGTAGCCGTCGCCGAAGAGGTCCGGGGTGGTGCCCGAGCCCTGGTTGACCGAGCCGGGCTTGGTGCCCGTACCCCGGTCGTAGGTCTGGCGCCACTGCACGAGGGGGGTGCCGTCGGCGGCGGCGGCGAAGCTGTACAGCGCGTGGTCGGTGACGATGGAGACGCCGTCCTCGCCGACCGAGAAGGAGTTCTGGATCTCCTCCCCCGCCAGCCGGACCGAGCGGATCACCGAGGTCGCCGGGTCCACGGTGCCGACGCGGCCCTGGCGGGTGACCCACCAGATGCGGCCGTTCCAGTCGGGCATCACCGAGGTGACCGGGTCACAGGTGCCGGTGGGCCACAGGTTGGTCCAGTCGACGCAGTCGTGCGGGACCTGGCCGGTGAGGTCCCAGTCGTTGTCGACCGTGAACTGCCAGCTTCCGTCCGGCTTCTGGGCGTGCGAGAGGCGCAGGACGTGCTGGCGGGAGTCGGCCAGCACCGCCCGGTCCTGGTTGTCCAGGTAGAAGTAGGCGCCGCCCGAGGTGTCCTTGAAGATCTTCGAGAAGTCGAGCGAGGTGATCGCCTGGACCGTCGAGGAACGCTGCGGGAGCTGGTACTCCGCGAGCGTGGCGAGCGTACGGGGCTCCAGCAGCTTGACCTTGAAGCCGCCGAAGGTGCCGCACACCGTGACCAGCCGGCCGCCGGAGTCGAAGGTGGCGGTGGCGCATTCGCCGCCGAGGGCGGCGATCTTCTCGCTGGTCACCTTCGGGTTCTCGCCGAGCGGTCCGGACCAGGGCGAGGTGGCGCTGCCCGCCGCGTCGGAGTGCATGCCGCTGCGGCCGTTGGGCGCGAGGAAGGGGTGCTGCGGCGGGGCTTCGCCGGGGAGCGGGGCGGCGGTGGCGGGACCGCCCTGGTAGTGGCTGACCAGGCGGTGGCCGGGTGCCAGGGGTATCTCCTCGGCGGCGGCCGGCGAGACCCCGTACCACACCGCACATGCGGCGAGAGCGGGTGCCACGGCGCAGTTCAGCGCTCTTCGGAACATCCGGACTTCCTCCCTTGACCTCGGTTGCCCTGGGTCTTTATTGACATTGCGTCTGACATCGCGCCGGGGCCAGACGCTAGATCGCACTGACTGAGGAGTCCATGGATGAGCCGGATGATTCACGAAGGCGCAACAGTTGATCAATTGACGGGACGTCAGGGCTTGAAGCCGCTGACCACGTTCGCCGTGGCCGAGACCCCGTTGTGGATGGTCTGCGCGAGGCTGCTGCTCGCGAGATAGAAGCCGAGCAGGACACAGACGAGCGCGTGCGAGAACTTGAGGCCGCCACCGCGCATGAAGATCCACGCGAGGACGAGGAGCAGGACGAGGACGGAGAGGGAGATCACCATCGGAACACCTCCTTACGCGCCGCCATGGTGGCGCAGCGGGAGGGCCCTTCGGGCGAAACTCGTGTCCGCCAAACGGGTGTTGACGGTCCGTGACCGGTGTTCAGTCCTTGACGATCTCGTCCCAGTGGGCCGTTTTCGCGCACCAGCGTCCGAGCAGGACGGGATCATGCCCCACCGCCAGCAGGCCCGCGCCGGACTCCGCCCGGTACTCCTCCACTACGCCGACCAGCGCGGCCGTGGTCGACGCGTCGAGCATGGCCGTCATCTCGTCGCACACCAGCCAGCGCGGTCGCAGCACCAAGGCCCGTGCCACACAGGCGCGTTGCAGCTGGCCGTCGCTGACCTCGTGGGGCCGTCGGCCGAGCAGGTCCGCGCCCAGGCCGACGCGGTCCGCCAACTCGGGCACGGTGGCGTCGATTTCGCCGCGCCGACCGGTCGCGCGGAGCGGTTCGGCGACGAGCTCGCGCAGCGTGAGCCGGGGGTCGGCGGCCAGCCGGGGCTGCTGGAACACCATGCCGACCGAGGTCCGCAGGGCCCGCGGCGCCCGGTGCCGGAAGCCGGCCACGGCGCGGCCGTCGAAGGCCACGGTCCCCCGGTCGGGCCGGTGCAGCAGTGCGGCGACCCTGGCGAGGGTGGACTTGCCGCAGCCGCTGGGGCCGAGCAGTCCGAGGGATTCCCCGGGGGCGAGGCTCAGGCGGGCGCCGCGGACGACGGGGGCCCGGCGGTCGTAGCCGGCGGTGATGCCGGTGAGCTCAAGCATGGTGGCAGGCCACCCCTTCGGTGAGCGCGGGCCGCTCGGCCCGGCAGCGGGAGTCGGCACGCGGACAGCGGGCGGCGAAGGCGCAGCCGGCCGGGAGCGCGCCGAGCTCGGGCGGGGCGCCGGGGACCGGGGCGAAGGCCCGCTCGGGGAGGGCGTCGAGCAGTCCGCGCGCGTAGGGGTGGCGGGGGCCCGGAGCGCCGAAGAAGGCTCCGGCGGGGGCGGTTTCCACGATCCGGCCCGCGTACATGACGGCCACGGTGTCGGCGATGCGGTGGGCCGCCGCGAGGTCGTGCGTGATCATCAGCAGCGCGCGCCCGGCGTCCCGGGTGTGGGCGCGCAGCTCGTCGACCGTGCGGTGGACGAGGTCCCGGTCGAGGCCGGTGGTCGGCTCGTCGGCGAGCAGCAGGGGCGCGTCGCCGATCAGCGCGAGCGCGGTGGCGGCCCGCTGGGCGAGCCCGCCGGAGAGCTCGTGGGGATGGCGGTCGAGGTGGGTGGCGGGGAAGGCCGCCCGCTCGGCCGCCGCTTCGGCGGCTTCCCGCAGGCCCGCCCGCCCCGTCCCGGTGAGTTCGCGGACCGTCTCCTCCAGGTGGGAGCGGATGGTGCGGACCGGGGTGAGGTGCGCGGCGGGGCTCTGCGGGACCAGTGCGACGCGGCGGCCCCGGACGCGCCGGGCGAGGGTGCGTTCGTCGAGGCCGAGCAGGTCGGTCCCGTCGGCGAGCCGGGCGGCGCCGGCGGTCTCGGCGTTGCCGGGGAGCAGGCCGAGGAGGGCGGAGGCGAGCACGGACTTGCCGCAGCCGCTCTCGCCGACGAGGGCGAGGCATTCGCCGGGGCCCAGGTCGAGGGTGGCTTCGGTGACGGCCTCGACGTACCGGCCGCCGCGCATGCGGAAGCGTACGGAGAGCCGGTCCAGCTCGAGCACGGGCCGGGCGTCGCCCCGCTCCGGTGGGACGGGGGTCTTCACAGGCTGAGCTCCGAGCGGCGGCGGGGATGGAGGCGCTCGCGCCAGGCGCCCGCCAGGCCCGCGATCGCCAGGGTCGGGACGATCAGGAGGAGCCCGGGGAAGAGCGTGGGCCACCAGTCCCCGGCCAGCAGCGAACCGCGGGCCGTCTGGACGAGGTTGCCCAGGCTCGCCTGGTGCGCCGGCAGGCCGAGGCCGAGGAAGGACAGGGCCGACTCGTGCCACATGGCGTGCGGGATCATCAGCACCGCGGCGAGCCCGGCCTGCGGCATGACTCCGGGCACGAGGTGGCGTACGGTCACCCGCCACCGCGAGGCACCGCCCGAGACGGCCGCGTCCAGATAGGGCCGCGAACGCAGCGAGAGGACTTCCGCGCGGACGATGCGGGCCGTGGACAGCCAGTGGGTCAGGGCCACGGAGACGACCACGGGCCACACCCCCGGCCGGAACATCGCCACGATGAAGATGCCGAGCAGCAGGTGCGGGATCGAGGACAGCGCGTCCACGATCCGCATGACGCACCGGTCCGGCCACCCGCCGAGCGCCCCCGCGAGCGCGCCGACCGCCGTGCCGAGGACGGTGGCGACCAGCGCCGCCACCAGCCCGACCAGCAGCGAGACGCGCAGCCCGTACACGCAGCGCAGCAGCAGGTCGCGGCCCACGTCGTCGGTGCCGAAGGGATGGGACCAGGAGGGCGGCATCAGCTTTGCCGACAAGTCGACCGCCTGCTGGTCGAGTTGGACCAGCGGCGGCACGAGCAGGACCGCCAGCGTGATCAGGACGACGATCACCGCCGAGGTCCGCACCCGCAGGTTCCGGGTGGAGCCGCGGTCGCGGCCGTGGGAGCGCCAGACCGGCCCCGTCGCGCGCGTCACCGGGGTCGTGTCAGCCATCGAAGCCCACCCTCGGGTCCGCCAGCCCGTAGAGCAGGTCGGACAGCAGGTTCCCGGCCAGCACGGCGGCCGTGGCCAGCACGGTCAGCGCGGCCAGGAGCGGGAAGTCCACCGAGGTCGCCGCCTGCACGGTGGCCGCGGCGATGCCGGGCCAGCTGAAGACGGTCTCCACCAGCAGCGCGCCCGTGATCAGTTCCGGCACCCGGGACCCGATCAGGGTCAGCATCGGGAGCATGCCGGAGCGCAGCCCGTGGCCGAGCAGCACCCGTCGCTCCCCCAGGCCCCGCGCGCGGGCGCCGCGTACGGGATCCTCCTCCAGCGCGTCGGCCACGCCGTGCCTCACGTACAGGAAGAACCAGGGCAGTTGGGAGATGCCGAGCACGAGCGCCGGCAGCACCAGGTGGCGGGCCACCTGCCCGGCGGTGACCACGTCGCTGCCCGCGTCGGTGAGGCCGCCGGAGGGCAGCACACCCAGGCGCACCGAGAAGAACCAGACGGCCAGGAGGCCCAGCCAGAAGGCGGGGGCCGCTTCGAGGGTGTACGCGAGCCCGGAGACGGCCCGGTCCAGGCGCCCGCCCTGCCGGCGCGCGGCCAGGACGCCGAGCGCGGTGCCGAGCAGTACGGCTACGGCGAAGGCGCACAGCGCGAGCAGGGCCGACCAGCCGAGCCGCTCGGCGATGACGTCGGAGACGGGCTGGCGCATGACGGAGGAGGTGCCCAGGTCGCCGGTCAGCGCCGAGGTCAGCCACTCCCACCAGCGCGCGAGCAGGGGCTGGTCCACGCCGAGGTTGGCCCGCAGCTGGTCGAGTCCGGCCTGCGAGGCGGTGAGCCCGGCGGTGCCGGCGTAGGCCTTGACGGGGTCGAAGGGGGACAGTGCGGCGACCGCGAAGACCCCGAAGGTGACGACGAGCAGCACCGGACCGGCGAACAGCGTCCGCCGCCCCGCCATGCGCGCCATCGGCCCCCACGGAAGCCGGCGGAGCGGGTCGAGACGGTGGAGCGGGCGGAGCGGACGGAGCGGGCGGGGACGGTGGAGCGGGCGGGGACGGCTCACTTCCGCTTCGGCTTCCAGCTCTCGACGTTCCACCAGGGGCCGGTTCCCAGGCCGTGGTCGTGCGGCTCGGTCTGGGTGGAGGGGCCGTCCCACCGGTCGGCCACGACGTAGAGGTGGTCGATGTGGGTGAGGTAGACGTAGCCCGGGTCCTTGACCAGCTCGCGCTGGACCGTGTCGTACGCCGCCTCGCGCACGGCCGGGTCCGCGCTCCGGCGGCCGTCGAGCAGCGCCTTGTCGACGGCCGGGTTGTCGTAGCGGGCCATGTTGTTGAAGCCGTCGCCCGCGAGCGCGGAGTTCAGCGTCAGGTACTGGTCGAAGTCCGGGTCGGCCGGGGAGCCGCCGCCCGCGAGGACGGCGTCGGTCCGCATCCGGGGCTCGATGACCTCCCAGCTGCCGGACTCGGTGGTGACCTGGATGCCGGCCTTCCGGGCGTCGGAGGCGAAGGCGAGCGCGTGGTCCTGGCGGAGCTTGTCGCCGGAGGTGTACCAGAGCGGGAAGGCGGCCCGGACCCCGTTCTTGGCGCGGACGCCGTCGGCGCCGGGGATCCAGCCGGCCTCGTCGAGGATCTTCTCGGCCCCGGCGAGGTCGTGGGCGCGCTCCGTGCCGGCGGCGAACCAGGGGCTGCCGGTCGGGACGGGGCCGTAGGCGGCCTTGCCCGCGCCTTCCAGGAGCTTGTCGACCATGGTGGCGCGGTCCACGGCGATGTCCAGGGCCCGGCGGACGGCCGTGTCACCGGTGACGGGGTGTTCGGTCGGCAGGGTGACGTTGCGGTAGTCGAAGCTCTTGGCGGCGTAGGTCTTTCGCGCCTTGTCGGCCTTGAACCCCTTGGCCAGGTTCGGCGGCAGGACGGCCCCGTCCAGTTCGCCGGAGCGCAGCCGGGTGGCGCGCACGTCGTCGTCCTTGATGACCGCCATGGTGAACTTCTTCACCGCGGGCTCGCCGCCCCAGTAGGTCGGGTTGGCCTTGAAGCTCAGCTTCTCGCCCTTGGACCAGGCGGTGAGCACGTACGGTCCGGTGCCGACGGGCTTGGTGGTGAACTCGCCGCTGTTGACGTCCTGTCCGCCCGCGAGGTGCTCGGGGGCGATGGGCAGGACGGTCCGCTCGGCGAAGGGGGCGTAGGGGTACTTCAGGGTGAAGACGACGGCCTCGTCGCCCCGCGCCGTGACGTCCGCGATCGCGTCGAGCTCGGACTTGGACGCGTTGTTCGTCTTCGCGTCGAGGATCGTCCGGTAGGTGAAGACCACGTCCTTGGCGCCGAAGGGCCGTCCGTCGCTGAACTTCACGCCCCGGCGGAGCGCGTAGGTGTAGGTGAGCCCGTCCGCGGAGACCTCCGGGAGGGACTCGGCCAGCGCGGGCTTCAGCTTCATGCCGGCGTCGTGCGCGAGCAGTCCGTCGAAGATCTTGGAGTTGCCGTCCTTGCCGTAGCCCAGCAGCGGGCTGAGGCTCTCCGGTTCGGTGGCTATGCCGACGACCGCGGAGTCGGCGGCGCCGGCACCCGCCGCGGCGCCTCCCCCGGGGTTCGAACAGGCCGCCGCGCCCGTGACGATCACCGCGGCCGCGGTCGCCCCGGCCATTCCCCGTACGGTCCGGGCCTTCATCTGATGCACATCCTCCGTTATTGCAAAGGGCTCGCAATAATGCCAGACGGGAACGGAAGAACACGAACCGGGCACCCTCGGCGGGAAGGGAGCCGCAGGGGTCTTGCCCGGCCGCCGCGGAGCGTGCCATATATGTCTAGACCTTTCGGGGAACCCAGGAGAACCGGAAGACCCCGAGAGCCGGAAGACCCAGAACCGGAAGACCCAGAGCCGGAAGACCCGAAGAGCCGGAAGAAGAGGGCGCCCGCCGTGCACGACCCCGCACCCCGCACCGCGCCGCACTCCCCGCGCCGCTCCTGGCGGCCTTCCGTACGGGTACGGGCAGCGGCGGCGCCCGCCCTCGCCCTGGTTCTCGCAGCCGCCGCGCTGACGGCGTGCGGCGGCGGCTCCGACACCACGCCCCCGGCGGTCCCGGCCGGGCTCACGGCCCAGGCCGGCAGCGCCACGACCGTGCACGTCATGTGGCTTTCGGCCGCCCCCTCCGACGGGGTGACGTCCTTCCTCGTCTACCAGGCCGACCGCCTGGTCCGCGAACTGCCCGCCGACAAGACGATGACGGACATCACCGGCCTCACCCCGCGGACGGCCTACGCGTTCACCGTCCGCGCCCGGGACGCCGCCGGGAACACCTCCCCGGCCGGCCCGGCCGCCTCCGCCACCACCCCCGCCGCGACGACCGAGGACCGGGTGGCCCCGAGCGCGCCGCCCCGTACGAACGGCCAACCGCTCGGGCCCACTTCCGCCCGGCTGACCTGGGCCGCGGCCACCGACGACACGGGCGTCACCGCCTACGACGTCTACCAGGGCGACGCCCGGATCCACACGGTCGGCCACGGCGTCACCACGACCGTCCTGGAGGACCTCCAGCCCGACAGCCTGTACACCTTCACCGTCCGGGCCCGCGACGGCGCCGACAACGCCTCCCCCGACGGCCCCGCCGTCGACGTGAGCACCCCGCCCGGCCCCGGACAGCGGACCGGCACCGCCCCGGGCGAGTTCACCGCCGCCGCCTCGCCGGGCGCGGTCACCCTCGCCTGGACCCCTCCGGCGACCGGCCGGGAGACCAGCGAGTACGAGCTCTACGTCAACGGCCGCCCCACCACCGTCATCCAGTTCGGCGCCGGCGCGGTCCCGGCCGGCCGGGCGGAGCACCGCCTGACGGTCGCCGAACCACCCGGAACCGTATGGACCGTGAAGCTCCGCGCACGGCTGCCCGACGGCACCTGGGGGGTGTTCTCCGCCGAGCGGCGGATCGTTCTGACCTCCTGAACTCCCCCGCCCTGACCTCTCGAACTACCCCGCCTCGGAGCGGAACCTGACAACCTGTTCGTTCGATCTGGCCCGAACGGCACTATCGCGAAAGAAGATCGCGCAGAATACTCCCGTGTTCGGTGAGTACTCGGTCAACAACAATCAGGCAGATTCCATGGACGGCATTCCTGGGCCAGACTCTGGCGCCGTGCCGGGAAACCTGCCGCCGGAAACGGCAAGCTTCGTGGGCCGCGAGCGTGAACTCGGCCTCCTGTCCGACCTGCTGCGCGAGCGGCGGCTCGTGACGCTCACGGGTGTCGGCGGCGTCGGGAAGTCCAGGCTGGCCCTCCGGGCCGCCGCCGACCCGCGCCAGCGCAGGCCCGACGGAGTGTGGTGGGTGGAGCTCTCCCCGCTGCGCGACGCCGAGCTGCTCACCGCCACGGTCGCGCACACCATCGGCCTCGCCCACCAGTCCCCGCGCCCCCTGGACGAGGAACTGTGCGCGTGGATGGCCGACAAGGAACTGCTGATCGTCCTCGACACGTGCGAGCACCTGGTGGCCGCCTGCCGCCACCTGGTCGGCGAACTCCTGCAGTCCGCACCGGGCCTGACGGTGATGATCACCACGCGCGAGCCGCTCCGCAGCCCCGGGGAACATCTCCTCGAGGTCAGCCCGCTGCCCAGCGAGGGCCCCGAGAGCGACGCCCTCGCCCTGTTCCGGGCCCGCGCGCTCGCCGCCACCCCGCACGCCGCGGCCGCCTTCGCCGACCCGGAGCGGGCCGCCCTCGCCGCGGACATCTGCCGCCGCCTGGACGGGATCCCCCTCGCCCTCGAACTGGCCGGCGCCCGGATGCGGCTCTGGACCCTGGAACAGATGGCCCAGCGCCTCGAAGGCCGCTTCGACCTGCTCTCCGGCACCACCACCGCCCGCCTCCCCCGGCACCAGACGATGCGCACCGCGATCGGCTGGAGCCACGAACTGTGCGAGCCGGTCGAGCGGCTGCTGTGGGCCCGGCTCTCGGTGTTCACCGGGGACTTCGACGTCGCAGCGGCGCGCGCGGTGTGCTCGGGCGGCCCGCTGCCCGCCGCGCGGGTGGAGCGGGTGCTGGCGGGGCTGGTGGCGAAGTCGGTGGTCCGGTGCAGCCGGGAGCGGGGCGCGGGCGCCCGCTACCGGCTGCTGGACACGATCCGCGAGTACGGCCAGGACTGGCTGGCGGAACTCGGCGAGGAACGGGTGATCGCCGACCGGCACGCCCACTGGTACGCGGCGCTCTCGAAGGCCGCCGACCCCGCCTGGATGGGCCCCGGCCAGGTGGACTGGTACCGCAGGATGACCGCCGAGCACGCGCAGCTGCGCACCGCCCTGGAGCACCTGCTCCGCTCGGATCCGACGGCGGCCCTGGAGACGGCCGGCGCGCTCTGGTTCTTCTGGTTCTCCTGCGGCCACGTCGGCGAGGGCCGGTCCTTCCTCGAACGGGCCCTGAGCAGGGGCCCTCGCTCGGGGGCCGCCTACGTCCAGGCCCTGTGGGCCCTGGGCCTCACCACCCTGCTCCAGGGCGACCTGTCCACGGCCGAGGAGCTCGGCAAGGTGTGCACCGGCGCCGCGGCCACGCTGGCCGACCCCGAGCCGGAGCTGCGCGCCGCGTACCTGCACGCGGTGTCGGTGCTGATGCCGGGTGATCCCCTACGGGCCCTGGCGCTCGCCGGCCCCCGGGCGCGCGGGGGGCACGGCGGGAGAACCGCCGGCGTGGGGTGGCTGCTGTGCCGGCTGGCCACCGGCTACGCCCTGTGCGACCTCGGGCGCTTCGAGGAGGCCGAGCGGGAGGCGCAGGGCCTGCGCGAGGCCTGCGCGGAGCTCGGCGAGCGCTGGCTGCGCGCGTACGCGGACTACATCCTGGCCATGGCGGCGCTCGGGCTCGGCCACCACGGGGAGGCGGCCCGGCACGCGCGGGCGATGCTGTCGGGCAAACGGCTGCTGGGCGACCGCTTCGGGATCGCGCTCGGCCTCGACCTGCTGGCGGCGGCCGTGGCGGGGCTGGGCGACGGCGAGCTGGCGGCCCGGCTGCTGGGCACGGGGCACGCCTGGTGGCGCACGGTGGGCCGGCCGCAGATGGGCTCCCCCTCGCTCGCGGCCGTGCGCGACCAGGGCGAACGGAAGGCCCGGGCGGCGATCGGCGACGAGGCGTACGAGAGCGCCTTCCTGGGCGGCGCGGCGGCGACCACCGGCTGACTCCGGCCCGTGCGGGCCCAACCGGTGGCGCCGTGGCGTAAGTCGAGGGCTCCCGTCAGTACGGGAGGGGTCTGCCCGACGGGGTACGCAGATCCAGGTCTCGGGGTGCGGGCTTCGGAACGGGCTTTCGGATCAGCTGCTGGCGCATGCTGCCTCCTCGCTCAGACAAGGGCCGGGCGGCGGGGTTCCACCGTGCGGCCGTCGGGGAGCAGTTCACCTGTGTCGTCGAACACCACGGCGCCGTTGCAGAGCAGATTCCAGCCCTGTTCGGGGTGGAAGGCCACGGTGCGTGCGGCGTCGTGGTCGACGCTGTCGGCGGACGGGCAGGGGGGCTGGTGGGAGCACATGGCGCACCTCCTCGCAGTGTGGGGCGGGAGGGCCGGTGGTCACCCGGTCGAATCCGCGATCCACGGTGGCGGTGAGTATTGCTGATCGCCACCCCCGGACGGAACCCATATTCGCCGCCCAGTTCAGGGTGTGTATGCCCGCTTACGATGCGCTCATGCCCGCTATCCGGATCATTCGCCACACAGTTCTCGAGCCCGGGGAGGCGTGGAGGAGGCTGACGGACTGGGAACGCCACGGCGCAGCCGTCCCGCTCACCCGGGCGATCATCGAAACGCCGCCTCCGACGCACACCGGGACCCGTTTCACCATGCGTACGGGCGTGGGGAGGATCACCTTCGACGACCCCATGGAGGTCACCCTCTGGCAGCCCCCGCTGGACGGCTCGGCGGGACTGGTCCGGCTCGTCAAACACGGCCGCGTGGTGACCGGCCGGGCGGAGATCGAGCTCCGCCCCTCGCCGCGGGGCGGCAGCGAGGCCGAATGGCGCGAGGAACTGCGCGTGCGCGGCCTGGGCCGCCCGTTCGACCCCCTCGTCGCGGCGGCAGCCCGGCTCTTCTTCACCCGCGCCCTGGACCGGCTGCTGCGGCCCTGAGGGCCGCGGCTAGGGTTCCCTGATCACCGCACCCGGTGATCACCGCACGACCGAGGGGGATCTCCGTGGCCACCCCGCCACCTCCGCAGGCAGGCCCGTACGGTCCGTACGGGCCGTACGCGGCCCAGCAGCCGCAGCAGCCGGGGCCGGCGGGCCCGTACGCCCCGCCGCGGTCCGCGGGCCCCTACGGGCCGCCGACGGCCCAGGCGCCGCACGTGCCGCATGTGCCGCCGCACGTGCCGCCGCAGCCGGGTCCGTACGGCTCCTGGTCCGCGCCGCGGCCCTCGTACGGCTGCCGGCTCTGCGGGGCCGGTCCGGCCGCCGAGGCCACCGTGCGCGGTCATCAGGGGATGATCGTGCTGATGCGGTTCCTGAGCCTGCGGGGGCCGTTCTGCCGGGACTGCGGGCTCGCCACCTACCGCCGCATGTCCTCGGACACCCTGTGGCAGGGCTGGTGGGGCCCCCTGTCGGTGTTCGTCGCGCCGATCACCCTGCTGCTGAACCTCGGCCCGCGCGCGGCCTTCCGCCGGCTCGCTCCCCCGACGGGCGGCCACCGGCCCCCGCTGGACCCGGGCAAGCCGCTGCGCCGCCGGCCGGCCGCACTGCTCTTCCTCGTACCGGCGCTCTTCCTGTTCCTGGCGATCCCCGCCCTGATCCTGATCGGCGTGCTGGCCGGGGACGACACCGTGCACCCGCTGGTGTCGGGGCAGTGCGTCCGCAACGAGGGCGACTGGAGCGACCAGAAGCTCCTGGTCACGGACTGCGCCGCGCCGGAGGCCCAGTACCGCGCCACCCGCCCCTCCCTTGCCCCGGGCGGGACCTGCGCCCCCGGCGACTACCTGGCCCGGCCGGACTACAGCCCCGAAGGCACCGTCCTCTACTGCCTGACACCGCTGCGCTGACCGGGCGACCGGCAGCGGAAGGCCCCCGGCGCCTCGTGGCGCCGGGGGCCTTCCCCGTTCGGGCGGATCCCCGCGCTAGCGGATCGGCATGCCCGAGAGGGTGCGGGCGATCACCAGCCGCTGGATCTCGCTCGTTCCCTCGAAGATGGTGTAGATCGCGCTGTCGCCCCCGAGACGCGCAGGCCCGCCGCTCCAAGGTGTCACCAGACCAGCGGTTACGGCACTTTCTGACGGCGTTGCTCGGGATTGTTCGGGGCTTCTCGGTGTTGCTGGGGCTCCCACGTCTCCCAGAGATCTCCCATCTCCCCCAGAAACGGCGGACCCCCCGACGGCTGGCGTCGGGGGGTCCGCTGTACCGGCAGCCGCCAGGGGGGCGCCCGCTACCGGCGCCGGTACGTCGAGGGGGCCATTGGCCTCTATCTGGGCAGTTGCTACCGACCTATCAGTCGACCGATCGACCAAGATCACGAGATGCTTCAGTTCTGCTGCTGACAATATGATCTTGCTGAGCTGACCTGGGCAGGTGTCAGCAGAACAAGATCAATGGATCCGCGAAGCCCAAAGAGCCGTGGGCGACCGCATCCGCGTCGCCCGGATTCACGAAGGCCTGACACAGGAACGGCTCGCCGAGCATGCCGGCGTTGACCGGTCGACGGTGCAACGGCTCGAAGGCGGCACGACGGACGCGAAGATCAGCCACTTGTTGCGCATCGCCCGCGTCCTCCGCGTGTCGGTGAAGAGTTTGCTGCCGCCAAACACATAGAGACCTTTCGGCCACTCTGCGCGATTGCCCCAGTCTGCCTGTCCCATGCACGGAGCGCCATGGGCTTCGCAGATATATGCACATGCACCATTGGCCCGACCTGCGAACACGTCACGAACCGTTAGGTTCTAACCATCAGTTGAGTCCTGATCGATCGAACGTTCGCACGAATCTTTATGCGAGCGAACCCGCATGCGAATGGCTGGATACCCGCCTCTCCCGCTGCCGCCGCGGCCGGAGAGGCGGGGGTCTAGGGGAGCGCGCCGTGCGGCGGGCAGGCACGAGGGAACCAGCTGACCGTCACGCCGCCGCGAGTGACAAGGCGCGCGCCAAGGTCGATCACGGCCCGGTTGTCGAGGGTCACCCCGCAGTGCACGCAGGCCCGGCCGCGCTCCTGCTGCTCCGAGAGCGACCGGTGGTTGATGCACCGCCGGATCTCCCACTCCTTGCCGGCGCCGGTCGTGACGGTGCCGTCCGGGTACAGGGTGGTGGTGACGGCGCCGCAGTCCCAGCAGGCCTCGCCGTGGAGGCGGGCGATACTGACGGCGTCGAGGGCAGGGTCTGCCATGGCCCCTCCGATCTGCTGTGTTGTGGGCACAGACAGATCATGAACCGCAGGAAGGGCCGCAAGTGACACACCTTGTGTCACCTATCAGACGGCGCCGATCCACTCCGCGTAGCTCGTCAGGCTGTCGGCGTCCGCGCGCTTGAGCCGGCGGAGGGTGCCCGCGGTCTCCCGGGCCCAGGGATGCTCGCGGGTGTGCTGCGGGGCAATACTGCGGGCGACCTTGAGCGACTCGAAGGCGTCGTCGGTGCGGCCTGCGGCGAGCTGGCCGACGGCGAGCTCGATGTAGAAGCCCGACCTGCGTTCGGCCGGCAGGTTGCCGCTCGGCTTCCACTCCCGGGCGAGAGACAGGGCGCTGGTGATGTGGTCGCCGCCGAGGCTGACGGCGAGCGACACCTGGTGGATGCGGACGGACTCCGGCCCGAACGCCGTGCCCTGGTAGACGCCTTCAGGTACGCCGTCGCCGAGGGTGCGAGCCTCGCTGATGTGCGCGGTGGCGGAGTCGGCGTTGCCGTCTCGGGCTGCCAGGACCGCGGCCCGCATGTGGAGGGCGCCGAGGGTGGCCGACTCCTTCGCTCCGCCAGTGGGCGCGGCATCGATGGCCGTCTCGAGGGCGCGAAGCCCCGCGGTGTGGGCGCGGGCGGCGAAGAAGGTCTCAGCCCGGACGTAGCTACACACCGCCTCGAGGAGGGGGTCTTCCGCCTGGACTGCGGCCCACCGCATGAGGTCGATGAGGCGGGCGGACAGGTCCCGGCCGCCGGCCTTGTAGGCGACGGCATCAGCGGACCGGGCAGCCGAGGTGAGAAGCCGTGCCGCAGCCTGCCGGTCGGGCCCTGCGCTGGCGTGTAGGGCGGCGACGGCGTCGGTCAGGAGGGTGGGAGCTATGGCGGCCAGCCGGGAGTACTGGGAGGCCAACCTGTACGCCATAGCCTCCTCAACCTGGACGCGGAGCCGGGCCAGGGGCGGGGCCGGTGTGCCGAGGTCGAGATCGTAGGCAGCGATGGCCGCGGAGATGCCGGGCAGCGAGTCCCGCATGCGGCTGCCGGATGGGTCGTGGCTGGGCAGCAGCCGCCCGGGATCCATGCCGAGCGCGCCGGCGATGGCCTCGAGGGTGTCATCGCTGGGGATGCGGGCGCCCTGCTCGACCTTGCGGAGCATGCTGAGGGAGACGTGGGCCGCGCGGGCGAGGGCGTCCTGGCTCATGCGGCGGGTACGGCGGGCTGTGGCGATGCGCTGCCCAAGGTGGCTGGCCATCGTGCTCCGTTCAAGGTGCGTGTCAGCGCACCGTACCGGGGCAGATCAGGCCGGACTTGCCTTTCTCCAAGACGGGTTGACGAGTGCGGGGATGTCGAGGAGGGAGTCGATGGCGTAGTCGGCAACCCGCTGGACGGTCTCGTCGTCAGCCCACCAGTATCCCCAGGGTCCGCGGCGCAGGTGCGCGGTCAGCAGACCGGCCTGGGCCGCGGGGAAGATGTCGTTCTGCGGGTGGTCGCCCACGTACAGGGTCTGGCTGGCGGGCGCTTCGGCGGCGCCGATGACCTGGTGGAAGAAGTCCGGCGACGGCTTGGCAACGCCCCACTCCGCGGAGGCGACGACCAGGTCCGCGGGCAGGTTCAGCGCGCGCAGCAGGTCACCCATCTTGGCGGACTGGTTGCCGGCGATGACGACGCGGACGCCCATCTGCTGCAGGGCGGTGAGTGCTGGCCGGACGTCGTCGTACAGGTCCGTCTCGTCGAGCTGTTCGCCGCGGCCGGCAGCCTCGCGCGCGGCGTACTCGGCGCCCACGTCGATGCCCGGCTTCAGCAGGCGAAGGGCGTCGGCGTTGTCCCGTCCGTCCACCACAACAGCGCCGACGAGCGCGGACAGGGTGTGCCGCGGTACGCCGAGCCAGTCCGCCCAGGACGCCCAGTAGCGGTCGTCTCGAGTGAGGGTCTCGCCAACGTCGAGCACGACTGTACGAATCATGCAGCGGATCTTACGACGGGCCGACTGCGGCCGATATCCTGTGCGACATGTCCCCCACCCCTCCAGGCCGTGGCCCTGTGCGCCCTCTCGCGGAGATCAACCGCGAGATCCGGGCGCTCGTCGCCGCGGGCCGGGCCGGGGATCCTCGGTACACGGAGCTGCTGACGGAGTGGGCTGCGGCGATCCGCGGGGACGTCAGACCTGCCGCCTAAGATCCGGCCGTGGCTGAAATTGAACTTGATCCAGAACTCATCGCTTACCAGCAGGCTGCCGACGACGCACACGCCGCTGTACGCCGACTCCAAGAGGAGTACGGCAGGCCGACCCAGGACGGCGGCTGGACCGACGACCAGCATGCGACATGGCAGGCGGCATGGATCGCTTGGCGAGAGAGCGCGGCCCTCATGGCTCGCTGCCGAAGTAGCTACGACAGTGAGCAGGCCTTGAAGAGGGCCGTCCGCCATCCGGAGCTGGTCGAGGCCTAACAGCACTCCGCCCCACCGGGCGCTGTTCCGGTGGGGCGGTGCTCAGCAGCTTCCCCGCATGCTTGAGCCGATGTGATGGCCTGATTCTCGCAGGGGCCACTGACAACGGGCCGATCCCCGGGATGCCGGTTCGGCCCACGCAGAGCACGCTGGAGGGATGGACCATGCGCCGATCCTCGTGCACCGGATCTCCCCGACGGGCGGCCGGCGAGTCGTGATCCGCATCCAGGGCGTCGACACCGTCCTCGGCGTCGCCCACAGCGACCGGGACCTAATCGAGTTCCTGCGACGCATCGACCTGCCCGACCCCGACGACATGGTCCTCGGCGACTCCGAGGTCATCGCCTGGCAAGGCGGGAGGCCGCAGTGATGAGGTGTCGTACTTCATGCCACTCCTCAGGGCTGGGCGTCTAGTTGAGGCCGGCGCGCTGGCATACCGCACGCACGACCATGGGGTGCCACTGTTCGGCACGGCGCGGGCGATGCCCTTCGGCGTGGAGCGCCTCACAGATTTGGCGGTACGAGTTCCCCGCTCGGCGAAGTCCGAGCATCAGAGCGCGGGCCGCTTCCTCGGCTGGATTGAGTCCTGCGTCGCGTTCGCGGCCTTCGCCGACACCGTGGGTGCCGTAGGCGTATGCACCGACATGCTTCTTGCCTGCGAGGCCCTTGGCCGCCCGCCCGTCGCGAAGCCGCTTGACGACCATGCGGCGGTCGAGTTCGGCGAACACGCCCACGACCTGGCGCATTGCCGTGCGCATGGGGTCGTCCGGATCGTCTCGGACGATCTCGCCTGTGTCCGTGGCGAAGACCCGGCCACCGTCTCGCCAGACGATCGCAAGGGTTGCCTCCTGGACGGTGAGTGCTCGAGCGAGCCGGTCAAGTCGCGGGATGAGGAGTCCATCCACCTCGCGTTCCCGAATCGCGAGCAACGCTTCCGACAGGCCTGGCCGATCCACGGCTTCCGTGGCGCCGCTCACTCCCTCTTCTCGAATGAGCGTCAGGATGCGGTGCCCGTTGGCCTTGGCCCACGCTTTGACGGCCTGCTCCTGCACGCCGAGGCCGTAGCCGTCGGAGACCTGTCCGGCCGTACTCACGCGGACATAAGCGACAAGCTTCACCGGTCAACTCCCACGGTCCGTAAGTCTTTCCGTGGAAAAGCTTACAGTGCAGGTCACAAGGAAGTTCGGGAAACGACGAAACCCCCTCCCGCCGGAGCGGAAGGGGGTGCGGCTGCCGTACTCCAGTTCTCTCACACGTCGATGTGGATGTGCCTGCGGGCCCGCTCGGGTATCGGCTCGGCTGGGGGGACTTCGAGGCCGGCATCCCGGACGCGAGTGAGGATGTCGCGCAGGCGTCGCTGGAGCCACTCAAGGGCGAGCGCCTGGTCTCCGATGCGCTCAGACTGCCGTGCGGACTCGGCTTTCTGCTCGGCCAGTTCCTTCTTCACGTCGACGAGGGAGGTGCGGATCTCCGCCGTGACCACCGTGAAGTCGTCCCGCTTTTCTTGCCTGGGCGTCCTGCGGGCGGCGCGTGCTGCCCACACGCCGCACACTCCGGTCGCCACCGAAACGCCCACCGACGCCCAGGTCTCATAGCTCATAGGGAGGCTCCGCTCGCTTCAGCCGGGGCGGCTCTGCCCACCCCAGCACCACCATGATTGGGACGGTGATTGCCGCCCAAACCGCTGCCGCCGCCCAGCCGCGCGGGTAGTCCCCGAGGAGCCAGGAGGCCAGATAGGTCGTCATCCACGGCACCACGATCAGCACGAGGGAGACGAAGCCTGCAGCGTCACGGCCCGGCGGAGCCCATGCGCTTATCAATGCGATCAGTCCTGCGACGATCCAGCACCATGCCCATGCGGTGAGTGGCATCAGGGCCAGGGCGACTTGCAGCCCTCGCTGGTCGGGTTGTGGCTGGACAATCTGCCCCCAGCCGACGAGGAGCCACACGATGCCGTAGCAGGAGAGGATGGTGCCGCGGCGGCCCAGCCTGCGCTTGAACCGCCGGACCGCACGGCGCGGCATCTACACGCCCGAGAGCGGGCGTGCCACCGCAGCGGCCGGCGTGGGTGCGGTGATCTGCGTTCGGTCCCACATGGCCACTACGGCAGCCGCGGCGGCGAGAACGACAGCCTGCTGCTCCGCCGACCAGCCGAGGCCGAAGCCGACGGCGAGCGCGAGGGCGGCCTGGGCGAATCCGAGGACGGCGGCACCGACGGCGTCGTGCGCCATGACGGCGAGGACCAGGCCGACGAGGGCCGCGGCGACGGCGTTGATGACGGCCTGCTGGTCGGCGGTCACGTCCATGCCGAACGCGGCGAGGAGCTTGACGCCGATGGCGACGAGGCCGAGCCAGAGAGCCGGCTCACGATTGAAGATCTTCACGGTGATCCCTTCAGGACTGGAGGCGGGTGGCGAGCTTGGCGGCGACGAGCTCGGCGATCTGCTCGGCGAGCGCCGGGGACGCGGCGAGCGAGGCGGAGATGGCCGCGACCTGCTCGGGGGTGAGCTCCACGGGCTGCGGCGTGCCGAGCTTCTGCAGGATCTGCGCAGTCCGGGAGTTCGCTGCGGATGCCTGTGCGGATGCAGTGCGCAGGTCGGAGTAGGCGTCTCCGGTCGCGTCCTTGCCCTTGTACTGCCAGCCCATGAACGGGATGGTCGCCGCGTGGACCTCGGCGAGCTGCTTTGCCTGGTTGGCATCCATGTCGTCCTCCTGGGACGTGTCGAAGGCCGGCCACGAGCCGGGGTCTGTGTGGTCGTTCTCGGGGACCTGGCTGTGGCCGTACCAGCCGGCTTGGGTCTCCCAGGTCTGCTCGTTGCGGTTGCCTCGCGTGGTGAGCGGCCCCATCGGCCAGCGGTCCGGAACCCCCCAGGACCGGATCCACGCGTGGAGTTGGTCCCAGCCCTTGCACGGGGTGTCGACCAGGCGGGCGTAGGTCTTGCCGTTCCAGACGCAGTACGGGAAGAAGAGGGCCTCGATCTGGATGACGACGCTGCCGGCGCGGTTCGTGCGTGTGCCGCCCGGCTGGTCAGCCAAGCTCTTCGACCGCGAGTTGGCGGGGTGGAACTGGGTGAAGCGTCCCGTGAAGGGGTCCCAGAGGATGTGGGGCGCGGAGGGGATCCCGTCGGGGTTGCGGCCGAACCAGCTGACCAGGCGCTCGTAGGAGACCAGGGGCAGCGGCTTCGCGGCCGTGGTGTCCTCGTCCCACGTCACGTGCGGGATGGCTTTGGCGGGGCCGCCGTCGGTGGGCGCGTGGTCGCCCACATCGAGCTTGGTGGCTCCGGGCATCCAGAGGTCGGGCATGGGTCCTCCGTAAGTTGTTAGGTGGCCCGGGAGGGCCGGATGTGGCTGATGGGGCCTTGCCTTCAGTGGCTTCCCTGGAGTGGCCGTCCGGCTCTCCGGGGCGCCCTGACTGCTGATTGAGATGTGCGCTTCGGTCGCTGATTACGGAGATGACAGCGGGGTGTTCCTCGGGCCAACGGCAGGCTGTGCCGAACGAGGAGGGGCAAGTGAACGAGCGACAGGCCCGGGTCTGGGCCGGCATCGACGCCGGCAAGGGCCACCACTGGGCAGCGGTGGTCGACGAGACGGGCGCGACGCTGTGGTCGAAGAAGATTGACAACGACGAGTCGGCGATCCTGACCGCGCTCGGCGAGATCCTGGCCCTGGCCGATGAGGTCCACTGGGCGGTGGACATCTCCGGCACGTCTTCCGCGCTGCTGCTGGCGCTGCTCGCGGCTCACGGCCAGCGGGCCGTCTACGTGCCCGGACGCACCGTCAACCGTATGTCCGGGGCCTACCGGGGCGAGGCCAAGACCGACGCCCGCGACGCCTACGTGATCGCCGAAACATCCAGGCAGCGCCGGGACTTCGCGCCGATTGACGTGCCCGCCCAGCTGGCAGCTGACCTCGCGCTGCTGACCGCGCACCGCTGCGACCTGGTCGCCGACCGCGTGCGGATGATCAACCGACTCCGCGACGTGCTGACCGGCGTCTTCCCCGCCCTGGAGCGGGCCTTCGACTACTCCGCCCACAAGGGCGCGCTGGTTTTGCTGACCAGTTACCAGACCCCAGCCGCCATCCGCCGCCGTGGCCGCGCGAGGCTGACGGCCTGGCTCGCCCATCGCAGCGTGCGGAGCGCCGACGCGGTAGCGGCCACCGCCCTGGAAGCCGCCCAGGCCCAGCAGACCGCGCTGCCCGGGGAGGACGTCGCCGCCCAAATCGTAGCCGACCTGGCCGCACAGATCCTGGACCTGAACGACCGTCTCAAGCGCATCGACAAACAGATCCGCGACACCTTCCGCGCCCACCCCCAGGCCGAGATCATCGAGTCCATGCCCGGCATGGGCCCCATACTCGGCGCCGAGTTCGTCGTCGCCGCGGGCGACCTGACGGCCTACGCGGACGCCGGCCACCTCGCTTCCGCGGCCGGGCTCGTCCCCGTCCCACGCGACTCCGGACGCCGGACCGGCAACCTGCACCGACCCAAGCGCTACAGCCGCCGCCTGCGCCGGGTCTTCTACATGTCCGCACAGACCAGCATCATCCGCGAGGGGCCGAACCGGGACTTCTACCTCAAGAAGCGCGGCGAGGGCTGCAAGCACGTCCAGGCCGTCATAGCTCTGGCACGCCGACGCGCCAGCGTCCTGTGGGCTCTCCTGCGCGACAACCGGGCGTTCACCTCCGCCCCGCCTGTCACGCAAGCAGCTTGATTTCGTCATTGAGACTCCAGGGCATGACTTTGCCGCGGGCATGTCCCGGGGCTGAGAGGGGCTAGAAGCGGCGGATGATGCGGAGGGCGTCGGCGTAGAAGCCGCCGCCGTCGAGCAGGCTCGGGCCGCCGAGATCGCCAAAGGTGGGGCCATCGGCCACCTTGCGGCTGGAGATGAAGCGGTAGCCGCCGAGCGTGTCCTGGCCGATGTAGATGCCGTCGTGGTCGATCTGGCCGGAGACCTCGTCGCCGCTGTCCGCATCGAAGAAGACGACGTCCCCGATCTGGATCTTGCTGAGTGAGGGCGGCGCTCCGGTGGCCTGGGCGACGATGATGCCGGGCCCGTCCGGCCCCATGTCGCGGCTGCGGCGGGGGATGTTCAGGCCGTCGAAGTCCAGGTCAAAGGTCAAGGGCAGACCCATGCGGTAGCCGTAGACCATGCGGACGAAGCCCGAGCAGTCGATGTTCAGCGTCTCGTCGATGTCGAAGTGCGGGAAGTCCCGGTGCTCTCCCGACGGGAAGTCCCAGTCGATCCCGAAGTAGTCGTTGAAGTCGGAGAACTCGAACCGCTTGCCGTCGGGCTGGAGCGGGCCGTAGCCGGCCTGTCCGTACACCTGGTAGCCGAGGGTGGCATCGACGACCGGCGGGGCGTGGGCGCCGAACATCATGGAGTAGGCGAGGGCATCTGGGCTGTTGTCCTGTGCCCAGTGGCGGATCCGGGCCTCGATGTCCGAGGTCCAGCCGCCGTCGTAGGGGTCGTCGAGGACCCGGATCCACTTGTCGTGAGTGACCGTCGGTGGGTGGGTCCACTCGCAGGATTCGGCGCCGATCGAGTAGATGTAGACGTGAAACGGCGTGTTGGTGTTGCCCGTGCTGGCGATGCTGCGGACTCCGATACGACCGGCCATGTGGTCGGTGTCGGTCACTGAGTGCGTCCAGGTTCCGGGCTCGGAGGTGCCGTCCTTCCATGCCCGGCAGCGGACTGTGGTGCCGGTCCTTTGTGCGCGTATGTGCCACTTGTCGAGCGCGGCGAAGCCCGTACCCAGCGTCGTGAGGGCGCCCAGGGTGGTGATGACTCCGCCGGTCTCCTTGTCGAGGGCCAGTTGGACGTTGCCGGCCACGGTCGAGAAGAGGAGCCGGGCCCGGTAGTTGTTGCTGGTCCCGGTGTAGCCGATGCTCAGGCTGGTAGAGCAGGACGCTCCGGTGGGCACCTCGTCAACGCTGAGCACCATATGCGCGTTGACGTCACCAATGTCCTCATCGAACAGGCTGGCCCAGCGGCTGGTATTCACGGCGTCCATGAGGATGACGCCCTTACTGCCGTCGACCTCGAACTTGCTTTCGGTGCCGAGCAGGCTGCGCCAGGTGCCGCCGCCTGGGGACTGGCCCCACTCCGGGCTGATCGTGCGCTGGAAGTCGTCAGTGAAGACTTTCTTCTGCTCGGTGAAGGTCCTGCTCTGGCCGCGCATTTGAACGGTCTTCGAGCCGACGGTGAGTATGGCCAGGGTGGCGCCGGTGCTGTCGAGTACCTGCGTGCGCGTCGGCCCGGTGAGCGCGCGCCGGCTGAGGCGGCCCAGGCTTCGCTGGAAGAGCGTCTCGGAATCGCCCACGATCATGAATGCCACGGTCAGGCCTCCTGCAGGTCGACCTGGATAGTCACCGCGGTAGGGCTGCCGGCCACGCTGGCGATCTCCAACTTGAGGGTGTCGCCAGCGCTGAAGACCTCGTTCTGTACGCCGGAGTCGCTGAGCCAGCTGTCCGCAGTCACGAGGGACAGGTCCGTCGACATCAGATCGCTGCTGTTCTTCTGGGCGTTGATGGTGGCGCCGCTGCCGCCGACCCGGTAGCCGCGGACCGCGACGACCGTGCAGGCTTTCGGGGCCCGCCACACTACGACCGTCGTGGCCGAAGGTGGGGTGAAGACCCCGGAGCGGCTGAACGTAGTCACTGCCGCCGGCATGATGAGCCCACCGCAGATGACGACGCCGTCCGCGTCTACGCTGAACTCTGTTCCAACCGCGAGGGGTGGGGTCAGCGGCTCTTCCGTGAGGTCGGCCCACTCGCCGGCGCCACCGGATGTCCGGCGGAGGAAGTCTCCGGTGGAGCCGGTACTCGGACGCGCCAGGTAGGTGCTGGAGAGGTTGGGTATCTGGCTCGTCGGCACATCGCCGCTGGAGTTCAGCGTGGCGATCCCGTTCGGGGCGCCGAGGAGATCGGCGGACACCCCCAGGAGGTCGACCTGGCGGGCGGCGACCTGGTCGGTGTTGGTGGGCAGCACGGCCCAGCGGGTGCCGCCGGCCGAGTCCCACCAGAGCGTCGTGATCACGTTGTTCGGGCCCTGGAAGGCCAATCTGCCGAGGCTGTCCGTGACTACGTCGCCGCCCGTGGGCGCGCCCGCGAGGGTGAGGATGTCAGTGAGCTGTGAGCCGCCGGTGCGGGCGGTCCACACGGTGCCGGAGCGTCCGGCCTGGATGTCGCCGTCGGCGTCGGCCACGACCGCGCCGCCATCGGAGCCGTAGAGGTAGCGCATCGCCTACTCCTCAGGTGCCGATCGGGAAGCGGAGGCCGTGCAGCGACAGCCAGTCGACGTCGGGGCCGACGTACATGATCTGGCGTGAGCTATTGAGGTAGATGCGGCCCGAGGTGTGGAAAGTCCACTGGTTGGCGATGGCGTACTCACCGACGACCAAGCTGCCGTAGGAGGACGAGAGGGTCCCCACGATGGTCTCGGTGGCGATGTTGCCGCCCGAGACGGTCCGCTGGATCGACCCGCGGCAGACCACGAAGTTGGCGCCGTCCATGCAGGCCTGCGGTACTCCGGTGTAGCTGGTGAAGCCAGCGGCCAGGCTGATGTCCGACCAGGACAGGGGTGCGTAGATGGTTTTCCATGCGCTGGCCGTGCGGACGGTAAGTGATCCCGGCGTGTCGAGCCAGGCGACCATGCCTGCCTCGGGTGTGTCGATCGCTGCGTCCCGGGCGGCAGCGTCGTCGAAGCGCATCGTCGTGCGGGTGGACGCCCAGAGCGCGAGCGCCTGCATGTCAGCGGGCACATTGTCGGTGTCAGCGCCGCTGGGGTAGGGGGCGTCGCCGATGGGTGTGGTGGGCACGAGGCCTCCTAGCTGGTGGTGAAGCGGCTGACGACGACGTAGCCGCCGCGGACGGGCACGACGAAAACGACGTCGCCGACCAGGCGGTCTGTATAGGTCTCGAGGCAGCTGGCCGTCAGGGAGGCGCCGCTCACGGTGATGTCGACGGTGCCGTCCACGTTGACCGCCGCGACGACCGCGGAGCCCGGGGTTGGGCGGGCGGCGAGCGGGAGGACTGCGTCTATGAGGCTCATCAGGATTCCTCGTCGGCTTTGGTGGAGCGGGTGTCGCAGGACATGGCGCCGCTGGACGACAGGCCGATCTTGTCGATGATGTGGTGCTCGGGTGCGTCCTCGCCGTTGTCGACGAGCACGACGTCGCCCGGTTCCAGAGCAGGGTTCGGGACCGCGGTGAACGACAGCCCCTTCGAAAGTCCCAGCGAGTTGGCCAGCAGCGACCGGGCCGCGCCTGACGCCTGCCCGGAGGTGCGCAGAAGGGGGCTGGAGTAGTGACGGACCCGCCGGCCGAAGGGGCCTCCAACGCGGGTCGGGGAGGTCGCGACGGTGTCCTGTGCGATGACCGGGCCGACCGGCACACTGCCATCCGAAGCGTCCCCGGTGGCGACGACGCAGTTGTAGACGCCCTCGACGGATGTGGAAGCAGCCGCGGTGACGAGCACGCCACCGGCGCCGGCATCCACCCGCCAAACGGGCCGGTCGCTCAAGGTCGGCACGTCGGAGATGACGAATCGACCCCTGCCGTCGCACCACACCTCCACCCCGATGGAACGGGCCAGGGAGGCGTCGTCCCCGTCGACCGCTTTCCATCGGCCTGACTCCCACGTCGTGCGGCCTACCGTCGCGTCCCGGATGGTGCGGCGGACGACGACTGCGGTGGGCACGCTCTCAAGCAGCAACGCCTCGATCAGGTCCAGCGCGGACGAGCCGGACATGGTACGGGGGCTGACGAACTGGTCGTCGATGACGACCTTCTCCCGCCCGTAGGCGGTGATCGAAATGCCCCCGTCGGGCCGCTGTGTGTCCTCGGCGTCGACCCGGAACAGGCCCTGCGGGATGAGCTCGGACGAGCCGTCGAGGTAATCGAGCCCCACGTCGAGCTGCAGATAGGAGCCCTGCACCGTCACCCCGGCGAGCCCTCGCACGGTTTCCGGGCCGAGGACCGCCTGCATGGTACGGCGGACCTGCGCGGTGCGGTCCGCGGTCACCGACCACGACAGGAGCCTCGCCACGAACGGGTCGCCCTGCGGCGGGTACAGCGTCGCGCGGGCGGCCGGACGCAGGGCGCCGCGGAGTGCCGGGTCCCAGCGGGCAGAAACGGACCACACGCGATCACCCCCCGCCCGTCACGTCCGCGTAGGTCTGGCCGGTCGCGATGCGGTCTGCGTAGGTCGGCCACATGGCACGGCTGTCGTCGTAGGAGCGGCCTGGGACCCGCAGTGGCGCGCCGACGGTCGAGGGCCGGTCCACCGCGGTGATGGCCACGGTCCATGTGCGGTGAGGGTCGGTCGAGACGCCCGGCATGGACTCGCTGATCTGACCGGGCACCCAGTAGGCGTCGGGCCTCCCGTTGATCATGCGGGTCTGCGCGAGCAATGGCGTCCCCGCAGTCAGCAGCGTCAGCAGTGCGATCCGCTCGTCCAGGGTGTCGGTCTCGAGCTCCACGGTGGAGGTCGCCAGGGACCACGCGTCGACTCGCATCACCGGCGAGGAAGCGCCGAGTACGTCGAATCGCTGCTGCCTCTCGCCGTACTGCAACTCCGGCCAGGACATGACCTTCACCCGCAGCGACAGGGCAGGGTCGCCCAGAGCCTTCAGCCACAGATCCCGCACAGGCGTGGGCTCGGGCGGGGTAACGGCGGCGCCATCGGATCGATCGCCGATGGTGCCGTCCGAGTCGATCGGGTAGGCGTACCAGGCCGAGGACTGTCCGAGCGGCGCCTCATGGTCGTAGGCGACCGCGATCCCGCCCGGAGCCGGCGCGACATCCCCGCTGCGGACCGGGACCTCGACGCCGTCCATGCTGACCCGGGTGAACCGGACCTGCGCTGGGTCGGGTGAGAGGTCCGAGAAGTCGGCGATGAGGAAAACGCCAGCCCAGGGATCGTCTCGCCGGGCGGTCAGGATGCCGTCCGGCGAGACGACCTCAACGGGTGGGTCCGGTGGAGCGTCATCGGGGTCGATGATGATCGACAAGTCAGCTCCTCCTTCCCGCTGCGGCCCGCATGCTCATCGACTGGTCGTAGGAGGAGACGACGGAACCTGCCTCGCCTTGGACGTAGGCGCGGAGGGTGGGGCCGTCTTGGACTACGAGCGTGACCGGGCCGCCGGATTGCAGGCCGGTAGGTCGCGCCGCCGCCCGAGTTAGGGCGTTGGCTTGGGCCGTGGTGAAGACGGGCTCGGGGCGACCTGTGCCGTTGTAGGCCAGGTTCATCCCAGGCTGCAGGAAGCCGCCCGAGTCGAACTTCCCGAGAGCCGGAGCGAATCCGTACCGGTCGGTGAACAGGGAGTCGTTGTAGCCGCGGGCGCGGGAGCCGACCGTGACTCCGTCGCCGCCGCGGGATTCCACGTTCATGCCGGCCAGGGTGCCGGCCGTGTGACCGACGCCCGCGTTGGTGATGCCGATCATGAACGGCGAGCGCAGATTGCGGCGCCAGCCGGCCGGAGCCGTGTCTCCCTGGAAGGAGAACGTCGACCACAGCCGCCCGAGCGGGGACTGGCCGAGGATGACCTTCTGGATTCCAGACATGAAGCCCGAGCAGTCCCAGCTCGGGTCGCCAGCTCCGCCCCACTGATAGGGCTTGCCAGCCTGGGACCGGGCGAATCCCATGGCCGCAGCAACGGAGCCGGAGGCGTTCCCACCTCCGATGAGGCCCTCAACCCCGCTGACCGCCTTGTCCTTCAGGCCCTTCAGCATGCGCAACGGCAGCTGGCTCAAGGCCTGCGCCCACTGATTGCCGGTGAGGTTCTCACCGATCTTGTCCCGCAGCCCCTTCGTAGCGGCGTCCCACGCCTTGCCGGGGTTGGACACGAAGTCGAAGGCAGACATCACCGCACTGCCGATCTTCTGTGCCTTGCCGGACAGCCAGTCGACGATGCCGCCGTCAGCGAACTGCGGAATCCCGACCGCGCCGCCCGCCGCGAAGGTGGATCCGTTCTGGAGTGCCCGCTGCCGCAGGGATTCGACCACCGAGTGGCCGCCGGCGGACTGCACTTCGCGAGCTGTCCAGACGTGCTCTCCGTTGGACAGCAGTGCCGGGATGGAGTCCGACGTCGCAGTTCCGGCTCCGTAGACCGAGCCACCCGTTGCGAACTTGACCTTCTCGAGCTGGCCGAGTCCCGCGATCTTGGCGACGGCGTTCCAGACGGGCACGATGCCGCCGTTGTACACAGTCTCGACGATGAACTTGACCGGCTTACGGGTGATCTCGACCAGCTGCTCCCAGGCCGACTTGATGCCGTCCTTGGCGAAGACGAAGGCGTCCTTGACCAGGCCAGCCGCCTGCCGGATCCGGTCGAAGTGCGGCTTGATGCCGTTCTCGTACAGCCAGCCGGCCTTCTCAGCGATCCAGCCGAAGATCGGCTTGATGTAGGACTCCCAGAGTTCCCGGAAGCGTTCTCCCACGGCCCGAGTGCCGACCTTCAGGGCCTCCCAGGCCGGGCTGATCCTTTCGCGCCAGAGCCAGACCGCAGCGTCGGCAATCCAGCCGAAGACGGGCCTTAGAGCGTGCTCCCACAGCCACATCGCGGCGGCTGCGATCCCCTCGAACGCGGGCTTGAAGGCGCTCTCCCACAACCACATCGCGATTGCGGCGAGCACCTTGAAGGCGAGCACGATTGGCAGAACCACCGCCACGACGATGATGGCGAAGAGAATGCGGGCGGCTAGCCAGATGCCCTCGAAGGCTGGCTTGACGGCCTTCTCCCAGAGCCACATCGCGGCTGCGCCGAGGTACTTCAGTCCGGCCCAGATGCCGACGAAGATGGGCTTGAGCCCGTTCTCCCAGAGCCAGACCGCGCCGTCCCGGATGGTCCTCCAGACGATGGCGATGAAGTTCCGGAACCAGTCGAACTTGGTGTACAGGAGCACGACAAGGCCGACGATGGCGATGATCGCGAGGGCGACCCAGCCCCAGGGGCCAGCAAAGAAGGCCGTATTGAAAGCCCAGGTAGCGGTCGTGGCAACCCACATGGCGCCCTGCCACAGGAGCAGCGCGACCGTCCAAAGTCTCGTAGCGATGAAGATTGCGTAGATCAGCTGGATGGCTACGGGGAAGTTCGTGGCAATCCACGACACGCCTTCGAACAGGGCGCCGAGCACCTTCAGGAGCGGCCCTGAGATCGGCTCCAGTGCCTTGGCGACGTCGAAGAGGCCCCCAGCTATCTTCCCGATCGTCTCGGCGACGGTGGGACCCATGGAGGCCGCGTAGGACAGAAACCGCTCGAACGTCGGGGAGCCCTTCAGCTGCGTGCCCCACTTGGCGAAGCGGCCAGTGATGGTCTGCATCCGCTCGGAGATCGAGTCCATGTGCGGCAGGAAGCCCTGGATCACACCGGCCATGCCCTTGAAGACGCGGCCAAAGGAGATGCCCAGGCCGGCGATGGCAGGCTCGACCGACCCAGCGAAGTCCTCCTTGAAGGACTGCCACCACGGCGACTTGAAGCCGGTCGCGATGCGGTCCTGCAGGCCAGTTACAGCCTTCGCCGCGGCGAGAACGATCGGCGTGAGCCCCGGCAGGGAGTTCTTGAGCCCCTCGAGCGCACGAGTGAAGATCGGCATCACGGCGGGCTGCAGGGACTCTGACCAGGCCTTGAACGCGGTCCGGAGGGACTGGAAAGCGTTGAACGTGCCTCGTGCGCTGGGGGACAGCTTGTCCAGGGCCGCCTGGTATTTGGCCTGCGCCAGGGCAGCCTGATCGACGCCCCCGGCCGCCGAGGCGGATGCGGAGGCAATCTGACGCTGGGCAGACGCTATCGAGTCGGCAGCCTGGGCGGTCGCTCGGGCGACGTTCTGCTGCGCCTTGGCAACTCCCGCCTGGGCGTCCTCGACACCGCGTGCGCGGTCCGCGACAGTCTCCTGGGACTTGGCAAGGCGGTCTTGTGCCTGCTTGACGACCTGCGTGCCCTCGACGCCGGTCTTGGCGGCGGTCGCCTGCTCCTCGGCGAGCCGCTTCGTCTCGACGGTCTGCTGCTTCAGGCGCTGAGTGGCCTGCTCGACCGCCAGGGCCGCACGCTGCTTCTCCAAAACGGTGGCCTTGGGGTCCGCCTCGACCTCGCGGCGGCGCTCCTGGGCCTCGGCCAAGGAGAGTTCTGCGTCCCGGACGGACAACTGGGCGTCCGTGTAGCGGCTCGACAAGTCCTCGAGCTGCTGAGCGGCGTCCTTCCGCGCCTGCACGAGATCCTGCTGTGCCTGGGTCGACGCTTTCTGGGCGTCGGCGAGCTGCCTCTCGGCGTCCTCGACTCCTCGGGCAGCCTGCTGTACCTGTTCCCGCGCGGAGGCAATCTGGGCTGCCGCGTTGCGCTGGGCGGACGCCAGAGCCTGCTGGGCGCCCGCCATTTGCAGAGCCCGCGATGCAGCCTGAGCGCCGGCCTGAGCTCCCTGGCTTGTGGCTGCGGTAGAGGCCTCCTGCGCAGCCTTCTGTGCCTGCAGGGCGCCGGCGATGCCGATGAAGGCGGGCACCGCCACCGCGGCAAGAGCTCCGACGCCAACGCTTGCGACCACCGCAGCCGACCCGACCGCACCGATGCCAGCCGCCAGGACCGGGATCGCCGGGAGTATAGCCAGTCCGCCGATGGCCACCGTCAGCTGGAGGATGGCAGACAGCGCGCCAGAGGTGTCCACGTCGATACGTACACGCCGGCCATCGACCGCCTCGATCGCGGCATGTACAAGGGCAAGCTGAGCGCGGGCAGCAGCAGTATCCGCGCGGACCTGCACGTTGGGGTGCTGGGCGCCGAGGCGGGTGAGTTCCGCCTCGATCAGCCGGATTTCCGCGCGGGCGGCGGTCGCGTCGATGTCGATGCCGATTCGCTGACCGGCGAGCGTCTCCATGCGGGCGCGAAGGGCTTGCAGGTCGGAGTCAGCTTCCGAGGTGTCCGCGCCGATCTGCAGCTGAGGCAGGCTGCGGAACGCGGCCTCCAGGTGGACGCGCAGGCTGCGGGAGAACGCTCCGCCAGTCTCCGAGCCCTGCCGGGTTGCGGACGCGCGCGCCTCGCGCCCGCCCTGTGTTACGCCATCTCGTAGGGAGCCGCGGATCTCCGCGGTGATGCGGGCGGCAATCTGGCCGCCGATCTGCTGGCCGATCGAGACTCCGACGGCCCCGATCTCCTGCTGCATTGCCGGGCCGAAGGAGCGTCCGGCGGCACTGCCGGCGTCTTCTCCGGCCCGGGTGGCCGCTGGCACGAGGCCGGCGCGGAGACGGTTGTAGATTCCCTGGGTGTTGGGGATGACGTCGACTTCGACTGAACCCACGGTGATTGCCACGGGAGCCTCCTCCCGCGCGTTAGGCCGCGCCTCCGTTGATCAGTTCGAAGAGCCTGTTGGCGCTGTTCTCAGTGAGCTCGGTCTTCGCCTTGCGGGGCTTGGCGCCGGGTCTCGGCAGGGGCTCGGGCGGGCTCGGTCGCTTGGCTTTGCTGTCGCTGTTTGCGCAGATCAGCACGTACTCGACACGCCGCAGAGCGTCGATGGCCGAGGCAAGCAGGAGCTCGGACTGCGACCAGCGGCCCTTCTCAGGCTCACCTTGCTCAGCCTGCTGGTCGAGTTCCTCCTCCGGCATCGCGTTCCGTAGGGCCGTCAGCGTGGCCGATTCCGGCGGTAGGCCCTGGATCAGGACGCGCAGTCGGCGGGCGGTCATGTCGCCGCGGTAGTAGGCGTCGATCTGGTCGGCGTCGCGCGGGTAGTAGTGCGCGAGGTCGGCTTCTAGCGCTTCCGCGTGCGCCTCTGCGACCGATTGGGTCCACTGGACTTTCCCACCGGCTCGCCCGAGGCGGACCCGGAGTCGTCCAGGAACTGTCCGAGTTCGTCGTTGGTGGGGTCGAGGTCCAGGTACAGCTCGTAGGACTCAGGGCTGAGGACGTCGGCGAAGAAGTCGTCCATCTCGTTGGCCTTGAGGAGGCGCATGCTGCTCTGTCGCCAGGCCCCGGACGGGATGATTTCCAGGGTCTTCCCACAGAGTTCGGCGGTGACGTAGTGGCCGCCGGCTTCGATCTCCTGGGCCTCGGCGGGCGTGGTGTCGCTCTCGGTCATGGCGCGGTCCTTTCAGGCGGGCGCGGTCGCGGTGGTGGTGAAGACGGGCAGGCCGGGACCGCGCCAGGTATCGGCCTGCCCGCCGCTGTGGGGTCAGGACCCGATGTAGGCGGGCGTGACCGGGACCATGTCGGCGTGGTAGACGGTGTTGCCGGCGGCGTCCGGGTAGGCCGTGATGGTCCACTCGAAGCCGGCCATCTGGTCCTGCTTGTGGGTGACGTCGCTGCGGTCGCTGACCTCGCCCTCGGGGATGTAGAAGCCGCGCGAGGTGTCCCCATCGAAGATCGCGAACCAGAAGGCGCGCCGGTCCGGGGCAGGGCTCGCAGTCTCCGCGAAGGAGGTGAGGCTGCCGACCGGGGCGAGATCCGCGACGGGGATGCGGTACTGCAGCGACTGCACCGTGGTGCGGCTGGTCTCCCACGCCGTCAGCTTGAACGTCCGCAGGCTCTTGGTGATCTGGGTGCGGATCGGCGAGGTCAGGCCCCAGGGGGTGAACTCCTGGCTGTCCTCGTCGAAGCCCTGAACGAGACCGTCGTCGGAGATGCAGCCGAGGGGCTTCCACGCTACAGCCGGCTGGGTCAGAGGGGTGGCGGGGGCTGCGGTGCCGACGTCCGCGACCCAGCCGCCGCCGTTGGCGCCGATCTGAGTCAGGTCCGCGGCGCGGGTGATGTTGACCATGAGGTGGGTCTCCTACATGCGAAGACCCCGCCAACGGACGGGGTCGGGACAGGGCCGGCGCGGTCCTGGACCGGTCAGGAGACCGGGTGACTGTAGATCTCGTAGGTGGCCCCGACGCGGCGGAGCCCGGTGTTCTCGTAGGGGCGGACGCCCGGGGCGGTTAGCGTTCTCACCCGGCCGACGACTGCACCACCAGCGGTGGAGCCGGGCAAGGTGCCCAAGAGCAGGCCGCGGATCTGCGTGGCCATGGTCACGGCGGCGCCGCGAGTGGCGGCATAGACGTCCACGTCGACAAGGGCCCGATCGAGCCGGTAGCCGTCGTCGTCGCCAGCCGCGATCCGCTCGACCTGGACCGTCGGCAACTCGTCGAGCAGGTTGTTGTCGAGCTCGTCACGGACGACAACGCCGCTGCCGAGCTGCGCTTGAAGCCACTGGATGACGAGGAGCTCGACATCCACTGAGCCAACGGCTGCCATCAGCGGCCCCCAACTTGGGCGGCCCGCAACAGCACATGGTGGGCGTGAACCTTTTCGGTTCCGAACTCCACCCAACGGGCGTAGTAGGCAGAGTTCCCGACCACGCCGACCGGGCGCTTCTTGCGGGACCGGCCGACCGCCTTGCGCTCCACTTTGGCGTACCAGGAACGCTTGTACTGACCTGAGTGCGGGTCGCCAGGCCCACCTACGGGTGAGATGGACTCGCCCACGCCCTTGATGGCCTCCGCACGGCGAAGCATCTCGGCGGCGATCATTGGCGAGTTCAGGAGCTGGCCGACGCCCCGGGTGGACATCTTGAATCGGGCGGCCATAGCCTCACCTCCTCAACTTGGGGGTGGCATGGAAGTCAACGGCGTGCTGGGCAGCGTCAGCTTCGACGGCGAGTGGATCACCATTACGAAGACTCCGTTTGGGTCGAGGCCGGCGCCGATGAGGATCCGAGCAGCCGACATAGTCGCGACGCGATACAAGCTGGGCCGGAGCCTCTTCTACGGCTACGTCCAGTTCGTTCTTCCAGACAGAGGGCCTCGTTCGGAGATGCCGCTGGGTTCCTTGGTTGGCGGTCGACCGCCCTACGAGGACCCGTACAGCTTGTCGATCCCCCGCAAGAGCAATGAGGCCGCCCAGGAGCTGATGGCCGCCGTCGAGCAGGCCCGTCCTAGCCGGTAACCCGGTCTGCGGCGAACTGAAGAACACCTGACAGCCCGGTGAAGGGGTTGACGCCCCAGTCGCCTGGCTGGCCGGTGATCTCGCAGACCTCGCCTCGGATGCGGACCTTGTCGGTCGTGATGATGTCGGTGCCGCGCGGCGCGTACACCGTCCAGCCGACGATGACGGTGTCCCTGGCCTGCTGCTGCTCCCCGCCGACCTGCGGCGTCTCGGCGCGAGGCGCGACGACGCAGCCCGTGAAGGGTGTCTCGGTCAGGGTGCCGGGGATCGGCTGCCCGCGCGGGTCCCGGCCTGGGGAGGTGCCAAGGCGGAGCCGGACGACCGTCTCGCCATAGGGGTACGGCGCGGGCACTACACCCACCCCCAGCCGGGCTCGTACTCCAGCCCGGCGCCGTAGGTTCCGTCGACCGGCCACGTAGGCGACGGGTCGGCGGTCACCGGCGTCGGGTCGACCGTGAACGCACCGCCGCGGCCGGCCAAAGACTTCAGGGCCGCCTTGTCGGCCTTGGTGAGGTACAGGCCGCCGCTGCCCGTCGGACGCTGTACCGACATCGGGCCGATGGTCTCGTAGGACACCTGCTGTGGATTGACGTAGGCACGGGCCGCTACGGACAGGACGACCGCGGTCGCCTGGTCCGGCAGTGGCTTCACGACCGACTCCGCCAGCGCGACAGCCTGCTCGATCAGCAGGTCGGCCCGGTCGCCGGCGATCTCCTCCAACCCCAGGTACAGGGCCAGCTGCTCGGCGGTAGGAGGGACGAACGTCATCAGAGCCTCCTAGGCCAGGGCCTCCACGGCAGTGCACCAGGCCGACAGATCGGGAGTCGGGTCCAGCTCGGCAGAGCGAGCCTTGGCCCGTTTAGAGACGAGCCCGTATTCGGTCTTGCTGGTCAGGAGCTTACGGATGGCCATCTCGTAGCCGTCCGCGTCGCGCAGGTCGATGAAGACGCCGGCCTCGCCGAGGGACTCGCATAGGCCCGGAGTCGGGTGCGCGATCACCGGGATGCCGCTGGCCATGGCCTCGACGCCCGCACGGCCCCAGGACTCGTAGGACGACGGCATGAGCAGGATTTTCGTCCGCCCGTAGACGGTGTCCCGCATCTCGTGGCCGCACATGTGGTCGATGACCTCGACGTTAGGCAGGTCGGGGACGATCTGCTCGCCGTATGCACCGACGACCGCGAGGAACTCGACGTCAGGCATACGTCGGGCAAGCTTCTCGAAGAGCCGGCCGCCCTTCTCCTCGTTCAGGTTGACCAGGGTGACCTTCGTGCCGGGCTTCGTCTGGTACTCGTCAGCAAAGACCGGCGGCCGGACGATGACGTCGCCCCCCGGACGGACACCCTTCGGGTACTCGACGAAGAAGAGCTCGGCTTCCCGCTTCATCCACTGGCTGTTGTAGACGGCCAGCTCGCAGCCCCCAGCCATTTCCCGGAAGGACTGGCGGTGGGTGTTGTGACAGACCACCGCAAGCGGCTTGCCGTACCCGCGGGCCAGCGCGCCAGCCGACGGCACGTTCTCCAGGTGAGAGACGACGACATCAGCTCTGCGGATGGCGGATGCAGCGTCCAGACGGGACTGAAGAGGCACCACCTGGACACCGTCGAGGTCGTAGTCGGCCTTGTCGTCCGTGTAGCGGGACAGCCACACCGACACATCGTGACCCCGCTCGACGAGCGCGCGGAGCTGGGAATGGACCATCCACTCGGCTCCGGCGTTGTGGCGCGGCGGGTAGCCGTGCAGCCGGGCGACGATCCGCATCGGCGCCCGGCCACCCCCCACGCCCGGCATCAGGAGGAGCCGCCGGCCGCCAGGTACTTGACGAAGGCCTCGACGTCACCCAGGACGAAGCCGTAGTAGGCCTCAGCCAGCAGGAGAACCAGGTTCTCCTGGAAGGCGGAGTGCACGCCGCCGTCCTCGTCGACGTAGGTCGCCTGGTCGCTGATGCGCAGGGTGATGTCCATGCCGACGCCGAAGGCGGTCTGGGACCAGTCGCCGCCGATACCGCGCAGGCCTGTGTCGATCGTGCCGGACTGGCGGCGGAGCTTGCCGGACACCGACCGGGAGTACGCGACCGGCTCGCCGACCAGGGTGCCGGCCAGGGCCGCGCCAGTGCCGGGGACCGTGGTGTCGACGAAGATCGGCCGGCCGGTGGTGTCGGT
This sequence comes from Streptomyces sp. NBC_01298, assembly GCF_035978755.1. NCBI lineage: Bacteria > Bacillati > Actinomycetota > Actinomycetes > Kitasatosporales > Streptomycetaceae > Streptomyces > Streptomyces sp. NBC_01298. Next base: position 7,657,440 of record NZ_CP108414.1, on the reverse strand, counting down.
CGCACCGAGCAGGGTGGGCTTCATCCGGTGGTCCAGCAGGGTCCCGGTGTAGTCCCAGTCGTCGTCGACGGTCTCCTTCATGCCATTGACGATGTCCTTGTAGATGCCGCCGGTCGCCTGCGAGGCCGTCCCGATGGTCACTGACTTAGAGGTCTCCGCCAGGTAGTCAGGGAAGGGGCCAGTGGCGCCCTTCATCGTCTTGCCGTGGATCGCTGCTCGGTCGAAGGCCCGAGCGAACGCCGTCGGCAGATCCTTCTGGAGCTGCGTGAACAGGCCGGCCGCGTTAGACCGGGCGACCTCCATGGACACGGGGATGAGGACCGCGAGCTTCTTGCCGCTCATCGTCTTGACGTCCATGCCGCCGGAGCCCAGCGGCTTCCGCCCGGCCTGGTCGACCCAGTCAGCGGTCGGCACGTCCAGCGGAACCGGCACCGCAGTCTGCGCGGTCATGGACAGGGGCACGCGCCGGGACAGTGCCATGACGGCAGACTGCTCGACCGACTTCTCGAAGATCGGGCCGATGATCTCTTCCGGAAGGAAGATGGAGGAGAGATCCGACGTTTTGATGGGGTTCGTTGCAACCATGGAGGGCTACCTCTCTCAGCGGCCCTTCAGGGCCTTTTCCATGAGTCCGGCGAAGATTTGCGCCGGCTCGGAGGGGGTTCTGTTGCCGTTGCCCGAGGAGCCCTGGGTACGGTCCGGGGCGGGACGGCGCGGGCCGCCCTCGTCGGGACGGGCCCAGTGGGGCTTGCGCTTAAGGAGGTCGGCGAGGGCCGCGCTGATGGCGTCCTTGTCGATGACGCCGTCCTCGTCCACGAACGCGGTGAGGTCCAGTGACCCGACGGCGTCCTCCGGGTCAGCGAAGTCGCGGGCCAGAGCCTCGACCTTGGAAGCAACCGCGGCGCGGATGGCCTTCTCGGCCCGCTCCCGCTGTGCGGCGAGCTGGTCGTTGAGTCGCTCCGTCTCGGTCTTCTGGGCGTCCTCGAGCTCCTGCGCCTTAGCGGCGAGGGGTTCGAGAAGCTTCAGACGCTCGCGGAGGCTCTTCGCCTCACTGTTGGCCTTACGGATCTTCGCTTCGGCCCGCACTCGGTCGAATGGCTCCTCTCGGGAACCGTCCGCCTCCGGGGCGGCCTCAGGCTCCTGCGAGTCCTCGACTGACTGCTCGGTCTCCTCGTTTTCGGGCATGGTGAAACGGCCCTCCAGGGGCTGAGAGAAGGCCACCTCCAGGGCGGCCATGGGTTACAGAACGGGCATGTGCCCGTGGTCGGCGAGAGCCTGCCGGAACCGGTTCAGCTGATCGCCTGGATAAGGCGCGGCGTAGTCGCGGTAGAGCCGCTCCCACTCGCGCGCATGATCGGACAGCTCGAAGCGCTGCCCCTTGAACACCGGGACGATCTGGCAATGACAGTTGTCGTGGAACTTCACGACACTGGCGTCACCGGTGAACTTGCTATTGACGTCGCGACCGGCCGAACCGGCCGACTTGTACGTCAGGCCCCGGGTGGCCATGAGCTTGCAGAAGGCGCAGGCCCCGAGGGCGGCAGCGCGGGCGTAGCCCACCGCTGCGCGGTCCTGGTGCACCGCCTCCCGGACGGTGCCGCGGCCCTGGTCAGTCACCAGCTTTTGCGCGACGGCCTCGGACTTCTTCTCAGCCTGCACCAATCGGACCTCAAGCGGCTGCCGCTGCGCCTCAGTCGTGGCGGGGTCATCAGGGTCTCGCTCCCAGATGTCCTTGGTCGCCCAGCGCAGGCTGTTCCCGACCTGCTCCTCAGGCGGCGGCCCAACCAAAGGCACCGTAAAGCGCCCGGTCACGAGGGCCGCAACCCGCTCAGCCTCGTAGTAGTCGGCGGCCAGGCTGGCCGATGCGGACCCGTACTGCTCAACCAGCGCCCGGACCGCTTCGATCCACTCCGGAACGGACGCCTCGAGACGCGACGGGATGATCAAGCGACGCAGCCCTCTCATGTCACGCATTAGGAAGCGAGTCAGGCCACGCTGGGCCCGACGCTGAGCGTCGGCCGCGCGACCGCCGTCAGAGCCCGTCGGCGCCATCATCGGCCTCCGGCGCGACCTCCTGGTCGGCCGCAGTCAGGCCGGCCAGCTGCCGGACCAGCTCAGCCCCGCGAGCGCGGCGCCGCTCGGCCGCAACCCGCTGACGCTGGTCTTCGGTCAGGCCAGCCATCTCGAGGACCACGTCGCCGTCGGCAGGGAGGATCCCTGCGGCAACCATCTTCACCGCAGCGTCGGTCTGCGCTGCGATCGTCGGCGTCGCCGGGTTGCGCCACACCGTTTCGATGCGCCGCTCCTTGGCGGGCGGTTCACCGTCCCGCATCCACAGAGCAAGGCGCATGGCCTCACGATGCGTGGCGCTGAAGCGGCGGATCCGACGCTCGGCCTTCTTGACCAGCATGCCCTCGCTGGAACGGATGGCGTCTGCGCTGGCGGGATTGTCGCTGGTGTAGCCGAGCATGTGCGGAGGCAGGCCGAGTTGGGTAGCCATGATCCGCGCGTACAGGTCGATGATCTTTGTCTGCCCGGACGGATCGTGGGCCATGAACTGGCCGACCTCGGGCACGTTGCCGTCCTCGTCCCGCTCCAAAGCCAGAACGCGGCCGATATACGTCTCCCAGGCCGACTTGGCATTGCCTTCCGCATCCTGAAAAGCAGACTCGGATGCGCCGAGGATGTAGCGAGCCGGAGCCCCGAAGAACTCCGCCTGCACCTCGATACCCACCAAGCGCCGGCAAGCAGCATCCGTGATGGACATGACCTCCGGCGTGATCTCCGAACGGCCGACACGATCCGCGGTCCGCTGCCGGTTCGCCATCCGCAGAACCGGGACCATCCCCAGCTGGTGCTCGTCCCGCTCGATGACCTCCCAGCCGTTACCGGATTCGACGGCGTACACCGTCTGATCCGGCAGGTAGAGCGTGACCAGCCGGTCCTCGGGGGCCAGGCCCATGTTCAGCGCGTCGCCCTGACTCTCCCGCAGCGCAGACGTCGCGAGCCGGAGCCGGGCGTCCCAAGCCAGGGTCATGTCCAGTGGAGACTCGAACGTCACCAGCGGAGGCATGTCGCCCTCGCCTGCACCGACGGCCATGTACTCCCGACCGTAGACGAGGGCGTCCAGGTGCCCCAGGGACGCCTCATCCAGCCAGTCGTTTGCCTCGGCGATTTCCGTCAGGTCAGTGGCATCCGATCCGTCAGCCCAGCGGAAGGCCTCCAGGTCGAGGCGCTGTTCAAGTGCCTCAACACCAATCCGCGGCCAGCCGATGATCGTATGCAGGCCTTTCAACTGCGGCGGAATCGAGATCCCGAGGTCACGCACCAGCTGATCGCCGTTGAAGTAGGAGTCGAAGAGCTCCAACTTGAAGCGTGCGCTCAGGAGGTCTGACCGCAGCATCGTCAGGATTTGCTTCTCGTCATCCGACAGCGACAGCAGAGGAAGAGTGGGAGTCGTCACCGCAGCACCACCACCCGTCCCTTGCCGCGGGCCGTGGACCGCTTCGTCCAGGCCGTCGAGTTCATGACCATTCGGCGCAGCATCCGCGCGCCGATCGCACACACCGCAAGGTCGACCTTGCGGGCCGATTCGCGGTGCTCCTTGCCGATCGTGTAGCCCCAGGCGTTCGTCCGCCGGCGGGCGTTAGCGACGTGCTGCCGCAATACCTTGTGGCCGTCATGAGTCAGCTGGCGCTCCAGGACGTCCCGGTAGAAGCGGTCCACGGCTTCAGTGAACGTCTGCTGCCGTCGCCGGTCGCGCATGTCCCACATGACGGCGTGCTGGCCATGGCCGGAGGACACCGCCTTGAGCTTCAGCCGCTTGCCGTACCGCTGGGCCCAGGCGTCGATGAAGCCGTCCCAGTACCGCTCGCCGTCCGCCTCGTCGAACCCAGAGCCCGGGTCAGCGAAGAACGCGAGAGGCTTGTACGTGGCGAACGTCAGATCCACGACGCCGTCCACCTCCTCGCGGGGTACCCGCCACGGCACACCGTCAGGCCAGTTCGGAGGCTTCTGCCACACGCCGAGCGTCTGTACATGCCCGTCTGAGAGGCGGCTTGCCACGAGGCCGGTCGCATCGTCGGACTTGGATCCGTCGAAGAAGATGACGATCTCGTCGCCGGCCTGGAGCTCGATGCCCTCGTGGGGGCAGGCGTTCCATTCGTAGGGCGCCAGGAAGGCGTCCTCCGAGGCGGTGATCTGGTTGAACCAGAACCGGCGGGACCGGGACGGCGGATTGCGGACGTCCAGGATCGACGCCTTCAGCCGCTCGATGTCCAGCCACGTCGAGTCGCCTCGAACTGCTCGCAGGGTGGGTTCAATCCACTCCTCGGACAGCTTCGCCTCGGCTGGCGCTTCAAGGCTGTCGTAGAACAGCCCAACCTGGGCAGCTCGGCCAGCTTCCGCGGACTCGAAAGCCTCCCGCGTCCGCTCCGCCACCGAGTCCTCACCCGGCTCGTAGGCGTTGGTGTTCGCAAGCGTCCTGGAGTCGCCGTCGGCGGACTTGGTGGCGTTGCGCTCGATGACCGCGGCCATCTCGTGCCCGCCGTTCGACTCAACCCAGTGGTGGGTCTCGCCGAGGTTCGTGTTCGTTGGCCGGCCGCCCTCAAGGGCGCGCGGCGAACTGGTCACGGCCTCCATTCGGGCCCGGCCCTTGTCGGCGTAGATGATCTCCTTGCCGAGGTCGATCCGGTACTCCTCGATCGCCCGCTTCGTCAGGATCGACGGGAACAGGGTCATCGTGTTCCGGGTCTGGTCCTGGCTGACGGCCGCGATCTGGACCCACGCCGCTGGATGCTGCCGTCCCAGAGGCTGGCCAGGCGGAATGCCCCACTCGTTTCCCTCGTCGGCGACCTCGGCGAACCGGCACGGCCCCACGAACTCGAAGGCGGAGAAGGTCGCGATCAGGGGATCCTTCCCCCAGCCCTTCAGGCGCTGGATCACGCCGTCACGCCACACGAATCGGTTCGTGAGCGGGTCCATGGCGTACCACCACAGCGTCAGGCGGGCCTGCTCCGCCGTGTACCGCCACGGGGCTCCGGCGTAGTGCTGAAGGTAGGTGGCCGTCCAGGCCAGAGCCTGCCAACCCAGCGTGTACTCGGGGAGGATGAACTTGCCGTCCTCGCCTCGCTTCCACGTCGGGCCGATGGTGAAGGGGGTGACGACCTCCGGGACCTCGCCGTCAGCCACCGATCGAAGAGCGGTAGTCGGCGATGGCCGTCACCGACGCCGGGACCGCCTTCACGGCCGGCTTCCGCTCCAGCTCGATACGGACACGCCGGCGGTCGCCCTCCGTCGTCAGCAGGCTCGACATCACGGAGTTCAGGGCGGCGACGTACTGGCCGTTGGGAGGGCGGTCCTCCAGCAGGCCACGCGACATGAGCTCCGCCGCATACCGGGCCATCGCCCAGTCGGAAGGCTGATAGAAGGCGGCCTGGCCCGACTCGCGTAGGGACAGGTACCAGTCGGTGGCGATCGGGTGCCAGAGCTCATTCGGCTCAGGCAGTTCGGGCAGGTCAGTTGGGGTCGACGGGGCCTTGACCAGCCCAACATCGTCGGTCTTGTTGCGTCGCCGGCGCGCTTCCGAGCGCTCCGGGACGGGTCCACGAGTGCCCATGGCGACCTCCAGGGTCTGGCGCACGCCTCCGGGGCGCGCTGGGGCGGTTGGCGGCGCCGCGCGGGCGCCAGGAAAACCCGTACAGAAAGTCAGGTGCTATACGGCCCCGATCCCTAAAGGATCACCCAGGGGGATATACCCCCGGGTAACGATCATGCTGCGTGACGCTCGAAGTTGATCACCCTCGCGGCGAGCGCGGCGCCGGCCAGGGCCCTGCTCTCAGGGTCGGTCGACTGCTCGCGGATCACAGTGAGCACGTCGGTGTAGAGGCTGTCCTCCAGCCCATGCTGGTGCTCGTAGTCGGGTGCAGCGTCGGCTATGGCCTGGACGCGCTGCCGTACCTGGGCGACGTCCATCACCCCTCACCCTCGGGCTCGTCGATCCTCGTGATGGTCGCGCCTGCGTGGGCCGGCAGCGCAAGGCATGGCCCTTGCGGGTTAGACAGCACAGCCCACCCACCCTGGAAGGTGAGGGTCAGGTCTGGATCCTCGACGAGGATGTCCTCGCCCTGCTTTCCTTTGGGGTGCGTGATCAGGTAGCGGGGCACTGCCTCACCTCGCCCCTGGATGCTGCTCGGGTGGGCGCGTCCGTCCAGGTCTGGGGTTGGCTTGCTGTGCAGCGTTGCCTTCGCTGCTGCTCTTCTGGTCGTGGCAAGGTCCGCACACGCCCTGCAGGCCAGCATCGCTGTGGTCGTCTGCCTTGGCCTGGATGTGGTCGCAGAACCTGGATGGCCTGACGTTGCAGATCTTGCAGACCGGATCGCGCACCAGGATCTGGGCCCGGATCTTTGACCAGCCAGAGGGAAGCCGGCTCTTTCGATCTGAGCCCTTCCATCCGCCGCTCATTCTGCGAGTGCCCGCCGTATGCCCTCTTCGAGGGTCACCTTGGGCGTGTAGAAGTCGAGCATCCGGCTGGGGTCGCACACGCGGTGGTGGACGCCTTGTGGCGCGGAGGGCAGGTGCTTCAGCTCGGGCTGGTAGCCGGCCGCCGAGGTGACCAGGCCTGCCAGCTCGTCGAACGAGGTCGCCTTGCCAGTGCCGAGATTGACCGGGCCGTCAACGTCCTGCTCGACGGCCGCGAGGGTGGCGCCGACGAGGTCGTCGATGTGGATCCAGTCGCGGGTGCTACTGCCGTCGCCCCAGATCTCGAAGGGGTCCTGACGCTCGCGTGCCCGCCGAATGAACGCGGGGAAGGGGTAGGTCTCGTCCTGGTCTTCGCCGTAGCCGGAGAAGGGCCTGAGCACGGTCATGCGCGTACCCGCGGCCTCGGCGTACTTGCAGAGCTGCTCACCGGTGAGCTTGGCCAGACCGTAGGTGGCGTCGGGCCGGCCGCGCTGCTCGTAGTTGATGTCGGTCTCGACAAGGCGCCGGATCGGTCCGGGCTGCTGGAGAGCAACTGGGTAGGCCGCGGAGGAGCTGAAGTAGACCGCGCGGGAGACGTGGCTGCGGGCGAGCCAGCGCATGTACCAGGAGTCGAGCGCCAGGTTGGTGGCGACGCCGAGCGGCGAGCCGTCGATGCTGGCCCGGCCGCCGACGATCGCAGCGCAGTGGATGGCCAGGTCGTAGACGTCGGTGCTGTAGCGGAAGAAGTCGAGGGCGTCGGAGTGGCGGGGTTCCAGGTCGAACCCGTGAACGTCCCACCCGCGGGCTTCCATTGCGGCTTGGAGGTGTCTTCCCACGAAGCCCTTGTTGCCTGTGAGGAGGACGTCCATCAGGCGGCCTTGACCGCGCGGAAGATCGGCCAGGGCGAGCCGGAAGAGTCCAGGCGCTTGAGGCCGACCCGCTCGCACAGCTCGTCCTGTTGGGCGAGACTCCAGGTCGTGACGCTGATCCAGTCGCTGCCCTCGACCGGTTCGTCGGACACCGGCCAGTCGATGACGAGGAGCCCGTTGACGCGGACCGCGGCGCGGAGCCCTTCGATGATCTGGGCGCCGGACTCGTAGCTGTGGTGGATCAGGACGGCCAGGGAGACGACCGCGTCGGTCTTCCGCCCCAACTTGTCGGCCAGGTCAGTTCCGTCGGTGAGGAGAGTCGGCAGCTCAGGGGCGGCTTCAGTGATCCGGTCCAGCATGGCCTGGGAGCCGTCAGCTGCGGTCACCTCGTAGCCGAGCCCGGCGAGGGGGATGGCGACGCGACCGTCTCCGCAGCCGAAGTCGACGACCTTGCAGCCTGCGGGGAGGATTGTGGAGAGCAGGGCGGCCTGGTTCTCGCCGGAGATCCGGTAGGCGTCCTCACTGATCCCGCGGGTGGGGTGGATCGCCGCGGGGTCGGCCTGGTTCCAGGCTTCGATGACGCTGCCGATGGTCATGCGGTCTCCTCGATCAGCGCCCGCAGCTTCTCCAGGTCGGCCTGCAGGCCGCCGTTGTCGCGGTAGTCGTAGTAGGTGGTGGCGTCGGCGGTGGATACCTCGCTGCTGTTGCACTCGATGTAGCCGGCGTCGATGTCGGCTTTACCGTTGGCCGGGTGCATGTGCTCGAGGATGACGTCGCCGAGATAGGTGATGCGGCCCATGCCGCGACCCCAGTCCATCCACACGAGGTCGAGGCACAGGTGGATGAGGGCGGGCGGCGCCATGTAGCCGAGCGTGGTGACGATGTCGGATGTCATCGCTACCGCAGTAGCCATGATCTCGCCCTGAAGCAGGTCGTTGCCGTAGACGACGCCAGGGCCGCCGGACATGCAGATCCGGAACCGCTCGTCCCATCCGGGTGTCCGTGGGCGATGGTCGTCGCCCATGAAGGCGAGGAACCGGTAGCGGGGGGCCTCTTCAACGGCGGCGGCGTTGAGGGTGCCGCACATCCGAAGGCGAGGGCCGGGGCGCCATCGGATGTGCGGGTCGTTCAGGTTCTCCATGTGCTCGCGGTAGCCGGGCAGCATGGGGTCGTCGTCATCGACGGCGAACAGCAGGTCGGCGGTGGCGCCGGTCTGCCGCCAGCAGTCGACGATCGCGGGGACGCTGTCGGGCCGACCTCGCGTGGGCACGATCATCAGCAGGTCGTCCATGGTGCTCCTTTAGCTGACGCCGTACCACTGGCTGGCCCAACCCGTGTTGATGATCGTGGTGGTCTGCGAGGACAGAGTGAGCGAGCCCGGTAGCGACGTCTGGGACGTGAGCATGTTCGAGAAGCGCAGCGCCCCGGCGGCGAGACCCGCGTTGACGGAGATACCGGCGCCCGTGGCTTTGAGGGTCAGGGAGTTCGTCGTCCACGTGCCGTTGAGGAGTAGCGCGATGTAGTAGAAGCCCGGCGCCGCCGTGAATGGACTCGCCAACGGGAATGCCTTCGCGATGGCGTTGGCCATCAGCAGTGAAGAGATGTCCGCAGACGTCGCCTTCAGCGTGCCGGCCGAGTCGTAGACGCCCACGAAGCAGTTCGCAAGGCTGGCCCCCGCGTCGATACCGGACAGGCCCATCCACACGTTCGACCAGGTGATCTGTTCCCGGATCGGGATCCGTACCAGGGTGATCCGGCCCGCAACGCCGCCAGCGGACTGCGCGGTGACGTGGCCGGCATCGTTCGGGTCTCCGGTCCAGGCCAGCAGGTTCTGCTCCGCCGGGCTCGGTGGCCGGGTGCTGGCCGCAACGCCGCCGACCGGACCGATGTTCTCCAGCAGCATCCGCCAGGGGTAGACGCTGTTCGCGTACACCTTGCCGGAGCTCGTGCCGCTGTGGACGAGAGCGATCGTCGCGGCCCCGGCGTTGATGTGGCTGCCCGACACGGTGAACATGACGGCGCTGGTGGCCTTCGAGAACGACAGCGACGGGTAGAACTCCGGCGCCCCCTCCGCGAGCGGCGAGGACGTGCCGGATGCCCCGTACTCGGAGATGGCCCCGGCGCTCGTCAGGAGGGCGAGGTCGAGGAAGTGTGCGCCGACGTACATCATCGACAGGTGCACTCGGATCCGGTCGCCGGCCGCCGCTGGGATGCTGCACTGGAGCGGCGTACCTACTGAGCTTGTGGCGATGATCCAAGGCGATGAGGTCGCCAGGTCGGTGGTCGCCCCGTCCGTGATGCGGGCCTGCGTCACCGTAATGACGGTCCCGGACGCGCCCATCGCACCCTGCGGGCCTGTCGCTCCCGTTGCTCCGGCGGCTCCTGCGGCCCCTGCGGCTCCGGCCGCGCCCGCGGCCCCAACGTCGCCCTGCGGGCCCTGGGCTCCAGTCGCCCCAGTGGCACCCGCGGGCCCGGGATCGCCCTGGGGCCCTGCCGGGCCTGTTGCTCCGGTCGCGCCGGTAGTCCCGGGGTCGCCCTGGGGGCCGGGCTCGCCGTCCTCGCCGTCGGCTCCGTCTGCGCCCGCAGGTCCGGTCGCGCCAGTGGCTCCGGCCGCTCCAGCAGGTCCGGTGTCGCCGGTGTCTCCCTTCGCGCCCGCGGGGCCGGTGGCGCCGGTCGGGCCAGCAGGACCCTGAGGTCCCGTGGGGCCGGCAGGGCCGACTCCGCCGCTGCCAGAGCCACCTCCGGGTGCCGGGACGGGCGTGAGGTCGGCGAGGTCCACTGTTCCGGTGCCTGTGATGTTGGCCCAGAAGCCGTATCGCTGGCCGCGGGTGGGCTGAACGTCTACCCACCAACGCCAGCCGGCGGGTTCGATGCCGGCTGCATCGCACGGCAGGATCTGCACGCTGAAGTGGGCCGCGTCATCGAGGACGACAGGGCCGCCACCTGTGTAGACGGCGTTCCGGCCTGCGTCGATGAGCCGCGCCGAGGGCTTGAGGACGACCTTGCCTTTGAACGGGGTGCCCGCGACAGCCGACGGGAGGGTGCCGGTGAACGTGACGACGGGGGTGCCTGCGGGAAAGGCCATGGGGCACCTCCTCGTCAGGCGAATCAGGCGTTCAGGTAGCGCCGCCGTTCCGGATTTGAACCGGTGCTGGCCAGCATCGGCCGACGGCCATCGGCTGCCGGCGGCGTACCCGTCTTGGGGGTTAAGCGGCTCGCGCTTCAGCGGGCAGTGGAGGCGCCTCGCCGACGGTGACTTCGCCTGTCCAGTCGTCCACCGTCTTGTGTGGGAGCTCGAAGACGCTGTAGCGGACCTTGCCTCGTCCGCTGCCGTACCGCTGAATACGCCCCTCGGCGGCCCAGCGTCGAATGGTGGAGGCGGGCCGACCTGTGTAGTAGGCGGCGAGATCCTCGGGGACGAGGCCGAGTTGAGAATCCATGACCACCTCCGGGAAACACAAAGGGCCACCCGCCGGGGTGGCCCTTGGAGACATCGAAGTCAATGCAAGCACACGCTACGCTCGCTTTCGGCCATGGTCAACTAATTCGGGTCATCTAGTACCCGGCGACCATCCGTCACGGTGACGACGCTCTGGTCGGGAATGCCGTGCTGGGAGCGTAGTTGCAGAACGTGCGCCTTGAGTTCGGCGCTCATGTGGAAGTACTCGCTGCCGCGGCTCCACTGGCAGGCCTCGAACTCGCGATGCCGCTGGTGTTCCAGTGCGTAGCTGCCTGGCTCGACGGCCAGTACTTCGTCAGGCCTGAGGGCCCGCATCCGCGCGTCATACCGAGTGGTCGTGCCGATCTTCAGCAGGTCGCCGCGGCGAAGGTAGTAGACAATTCCGCCGGGGTGATCGTCGAGCAGCTTCCGGAACGTCTCGACCACGCGACGCCCTTCAGCCTCGCGACGCGCACGCTCGGCCCGCTCTTCTACGTTGCGTTGATGCCGAACGCGGCCGAGCTTCACTGCCATTGCCACAGTCTCTTCGTTGACCTCGATGCCGCCGAGTTCGTACTCCCTGAAGATGCCGAGAATCATCAGCTTCGCCGGGTCGCCGGGCGGGATGTGCTTGAGGTACTTGTTCCAGGCGGCCTGGGTCAGCCGCCGGTCGTGTTGCGGTATGAACGGTTTCCCTTGGCTCATCTGCCAATTCTCCTTTGAGGTACTGACAGTTCGGATGGCCTGCGCCACACCCGGAGCTCCGCCACACTGCCCCCATGGGCGTCTCCTTCGGCATCGCAGCTGACTCAGCACACGAATGCGCGGAGGCCTTGGCCTTGCTCGCCCTGCTCCAGCAGTTCGGCGTAGAGGTGACGGTGACGCTCCGGCCGGCGCAGGTGGGCGGTACCCGCTGGGTCGCGCGGGCCGTACCAACGCCGGAGGCCCCCGCGGGTGGCGAGGGCCTGGTCGGGCGGTAGGTCAGGTGGGCTGTATCTCGTGGCTGTGACAGAGGGCCGGCGCGATGAGCAGTCCGATCCGGTCGACTGTCCAGCGTCCCCCGGTGAGTGGTCCGGGCTGGGCCTCGTCCACTATTCGGCCGGTCCGACCTACAGCGCGCGGGTCGTCTTCGCACCTGACGATCAGCACTCGCTGGCCTGCTTGGAACATCGCAGCCTCCTTGGGGTCAGGCGCCCAGCATTCGGATCACAGGCCCCGGCCCGGACTGGGCGTCGTTCCACGCGCCGGCTGACAGGGTGTCGGGCGCTTCGGCGCGGATCCGGTCGAAGAGCGCGTCGCATGCTTCGTCTGCAAGTCGCCCCGATCCGCCTGCTGCGACTCGGATGGCGCCGATCACGCAGTATCCGACGCCAGCATGGCCGACGTAGCCGCGGATCCAGCCGCGGGTGCGGATCAGCCGGGCCGCCTCGGCGAACACCGCGTCGACGGTGCCCGGCCGGGCCGCGGGGGCAGCGGCAGGGAGTGGGTCGACAAGGATCTCGGGGATCTCGATGCCCGCGGTCCGGACGTCGTACTGGACGCCGGCGCTGTCCAGGCGCACATCCATGGCCAGCGGAGACAATGCGAGACGCTCATCGAAGGTGAGGGGGCGGCCCACCGGCGGCGCGCTGATGGTCCGCGGCTCGGCGGTGGGCCGCGACATCACTCGCCCTTGGCGGCGAGGCTGCTGGCTACGCGCCGGGCCTCTCGGGCGAAGCCCTCGTACATCTCGACGTCGTCGGCGTTGCCAGCTGAACGGGCTTCCTCCGCGTACTGGTCGGCTCGGGCAGCGGCGGCATCGTTGCCTGCGGACGTGTCCAGCGAGTGCTTCTTCATGGGGCTTCCTTTCGGGGATGTGGCTGGCGGGGGCACGGACGGCTGCAGGGCCGCCTCTTCGGTGACTTGGGCGTACCAGGCGCCGCCGACGCTCTTGCCGCCGTGCTTCTTGGTCTCGTGGGCGCGGAGCGCTTTGGTGGCGACCTTGGCGTCGCGGTAGCGGGGCTTCTCTTTGCTGCCGCAGGGGCAGGTCCAGCCGATGAGGCCGGTGGATCGGTCGGTGCCGAAGCGGGCGGCGATGGCGACCTTGAAGCGGGACACCTTCTGCGTCTTGGGCTTGGCCGGGCAGGGCTTGGAGCCAGTGAAGGATCCGTCTTTCCCCTTGGTGAAGATCTGTCCGTTGCCGTGGCAGGTGGGACAGCCCGCGTGCGTGATGCGGAGGATCGCGGCGTCTTTGCGGGAGACCGTGGTGGCCATGTACTCCTGGGCGTGGGTGGCGAGCCGAATGGCCATCCAGACGCCGGCCCGGTCGACGAGGCTGCCGGTCTTGGGGGTGCGGGCGATCGGCTTGCGGGCGCCGAGCTTCTTGCGTCGGGCGGTGGTCCGCTTGCGGGTGGTGGGCTTCTTCGGGGTGGTCTTGGTGGGCATGATCGCTCCCCCTCGTCGGGCGGCTTATGTGGTGGTATACGAGGTGCTCAGCAGGCGCTCAAGCCTGCTCCGTCGCAGGTCAGAGGTGCTCAGGCTGCCGCTCAGGAGGTGCTCACCGATCCAGTGAGCGGCGGCGTGAGCAGTGGGTTGCGCAGCTCTGACCTGCGGTTGAGCAGCCGTGAGCGGCTCTTGAGCAGTGGACGAACTAGAGCAAAGCGGTCAGCGTTTCGACCTTGTAGCCGCGCGGGTTCTTCAGGCCATCCAGATCCCCGAGGGTGACCGGCGCGTCCGCTCCGGCCTCGCGGAGCATCTTCCGCAGCCCTGAGGCGTCGAGTTCGCCATACGCGTCCGAGCTGTACCCGGCGAGCGCCTCGACGAGAGTCTCGGTGCGCATCCTGTCGACGTCGGCGTCGGCCATGACCGAGATGGCGTCCGCGATCACATTGGCGTCGCTGGCGTCCGCCGTCGCTCCGCCGTGGACGAGCTTCAGGAGCCCGGCCGCAGCCAGGGTGTCCCGGTCGAACCAGGGCCGCCCTGCCGCCTTGCGGTCGGCGACGGCCATCTTGATGTTCTGGTTGCTGTGCTCGTTCCATCCGTAGAGCAGCGGGCGAGTCAGCCCTGCGCCCTTGATGTACGACTGGCCGGCGTCGTTCTTGAGGTCCTTGTTCTGGGCGGGCTCGAGCCGGTCGGGGCGGAAGCCTGCAGCCTTGGCGCCGGAGCCGAGGACGAGCCGGATGTCCTCCTCGCGGGAGGAGAGCATGACGCGGAGGGTGAAGGAGTCGGCGATGGCGTCGCCGAGGGCGTCACTGGTGGCGTCCTGACCAGCGGCGATCGGGTAGATCCCAGACTGCTTGCCGAGGCGGAGCAGCTGAATGAAGAGTTCCTTGCCCTTCTGGCTGAGGTAGATGAACTCGTCGACGATCGGGAAGATCGCGGGATGGTCATACGTGGCGACCCAGGTGTCGCCCATGTTCAGGCGGTTACGGACCAGGTTGCGGGCCTCGGCCATCTTCACGAGGTAGCCGAGCCACTTCTCGCAGTTCTTGGTACCGCGGATGGGCGGGGCGGCCATGACACCTTCAAACTCGCGGAGGCCGTCCTTGACCGGGTCGAGGTCGAGGGCGATGGCGTTGTGGCAGGCGGTGATGACTTCGGCGAGGTCGCGGAGGACGCCGGTGGTTTTGGCTGCGCCGGACACGCCGATGACCAGGGTTCGGACGCCTTCGAGGACGAGGTCGAGAGCGCCGCCGTCCATGCAGCGGCCGTAGTTCTGCACGTGGGAGATGTCGAGACTGTTGGGCGGGTGCGGGGTGGGCTTGGGCATGTCGGCGAACGGGTTGCCGGTGACGAGGCGGAGCGTGATGTGGGCGGACTCGCTCGGGTCGGGGTCGATGAGCGTCCCGCCCTTCTTGATGTTGAAGTGCGAGTCGAGCTGGTCGGCGACCGCCGAGACCTTGCCAGCGGTGGAGCCCTTGAGAACGATGTCGACCTCGTGACCCCACCTGTGGGCACCGAGGTAACGGACGCTGCGGGTGTCGACGCCTTCGGCGTACAGGGCGCGAGAGACGCACTCCTCGACGCGGCCCGGGGAGTCGCACCAGGCGAGGGGGTAGGGCTCGTCGGACTCGGGGTTGTCCATGTCGGCGACGACCTGGCCGGGGGCGATGTCGGGGGCCCGCAGGCGGTACCGCCCGTAGGCGGTTATGGCGGTGACTGCGCTGGCGACTTCGAGGCCGGGGAGGATGGGCCAGGAGTAGTCGGCGGGGATGCCGGCCCACGCGGTGATCGCCCACCAGCCAAGGAGGTCGACGATCGGCGTGACGACCGTTGCCCAGCCGAGGAACCGCCAGCGGGCTTTGCGGGTCTGCGTGACCCGGTTCCAGTCGGTGCCGGACTTCATGCCGCCGAGGACTTCCTGGTGATCGTGTGCGCGGAGGTAGCGCCAGCCGAGGACGCAGCCCGCCTTGAAGCCGGCGCCGAACCAGACCGACCCAACCAAGGTGGCGCGGGCGGTGATCCCGATGGCCTTGCCCGTGACCGCCGCGACGACCATTGCGGCGCCGCCGGCCTTGCGGAGGACGAGCGGGTGCGAGGGCCGAACTTCGAGGACGCCCGGCGCGATGTCGTCCTCGTCGTCGGCGGGCTCGGGGGTGACGAGCTGGCCGGGGATGACCTTCGACAGGTCCCAGTCGATGGGGGTGGTGTCGATGCTCACGACTGCTCCTCGACGGCGGTGTTCTGGAGGGCGGAGTGGGAGGCGGCGGCGCGTGCGGCGATGCTGTAGCGGGGGGTGTCGTTGGGCACTCGACGGGGCGGTGTGCCGCCGTTGTTGCGACGTCCGTCGAGCTCGTCGAAGCCCTTCACGAAGCGCGGGGGCATTTGGGATTCGACCTGCGGCGGAGCATCCGCTGAGGCGGCCTTCATTCGGGCCTGCGCTTCGCGGCTGCTGGCCTCCAGCTCGGGCCAGATTCCGACCACCTTGGAGCCGGTGACGCGGTACCAGGCTTCGCCCCAGATCTGGTCGGTGACGAACTGGAGTCCGCGGGCCGAACGCATGGCCTCAGCCACGTCCCACACCTTCGCGTGGGCCTTCTGCCGGTCGGTGTCCTTGCGTTCCTGCTCGGCCATCGCGGAGTGCTCCGCTGCTCGCTTCTCCTGGGCGCGGAGATCTTCGGCGGCCTTCTTCTCGGCGGTTCGGTTCGCCGCTTCCCTTGCCGCAGTCGCGGCGGCCTTCGCTGCATCACGGCGCTCACGCCAGGAGGGGATGCCGTCACGCTTCTGCGCGATGCCGTGCTCGTAGGCCATGAGGACGACCGGACCGCCGAGGGACGCGAGGGCGCCGACGATGCCCGCCTCGATTCCGATGGTCGGGTCGGTGTTGCCGTGCCACAGGTTGACGGCGGCTGCGATATGGGCGGCGGCCATGATGCCGATGCGGTAGGGGCGGACGTCCCGGCGGTGGGCAATGGCCCAGGCGCCACCGAGGGCGAGGACCAGGGCAAGGCCTTCGAGGAGCAGCGGGGCGGCGACCATGAACGGCTTGTCGTCGCTGTAGAAGGCCATGAGCTGGAGCGGCAGGGCGATGATCAGGCTGATGAGGTAGATGCCGCGGGCCGACCACTTCCAGGCAGCTGCGGTGCGGCGCTCTTCTACGGCCCGCCCGTCTTCGTCGCGGACCTTCCGCTCAGCTGCGGCTTCGGTCTCTTCAGCCTCGGCCTTGACCTTCGCCGTAGCCGCGAGCAGTTCGGCCATCTTCTTCTCGTGGACCGCCTTATCGGCTTCCACCCGAAGTGCGGCCCGCTCGTTGAGGATCCGCTGCTTGTCGGCCTCGACCTGCGCCGCGATCTCGGCAGCCTTGGCCTCGCCCTCGGCCTTGATGCGCACGGCGTTGGCGTCCGCCTCGGCCTGGGTACGGATCGCTTCGGCCTTGGCGAGGGCGACAGGGTCGAACCGCGGCTCGGTGTACGTGTCTACGGGCCGGCCGTTGACGTGGTCGAGGGAGGCGGTCATGACGGCTGTCCTTCCTTGGTGGTGCGGTCCCATCCCTTGTGGAACTCGCGGACGAACTCTTCGGTGATGTGGGCGCCGAGGCTGGCGCCGATGGAGGGCAGTCCGGTCCGGATGCTGATCTCCAGTTCGGTACGGACTGCCCATGTGGCGAGCATGTTGACGATGGGGCGGAGGCTGCGGATCACAAGGACCAGCAGCCCCAGCAGGAGGAGAGCGGCGCCGACGAGGAGGCGGGTCACGCACACCCGGACCCAACGGCCGGCTCGGCGCCAGCGCGACGGCTGCGCGGTGATCAGGTAGGCGTGCATGGCTGGCCTCCTACTGGACGGCGGTGGCGGCCGTCGTGCCCTGCTCGTCGTCTTCGTCCTCGTAGTCCGCGTCGCAGATCGGGCACTCGACCGACTTCCAGATCTCGTCCGAGGCCCACTTCACGTGGAGGACCCAGCCGGTCACGTCGAGAGCGAAGTGCAGGTAGAAAAAGACGAGGAGGGGCCACATCCAGTTCGGCGGCGTGGTCCCGTTGATCACCCACGGCAGGTGGATGATGGCGATGTAGGCGGCGCCGAGCCACTGGTGGTGGCCACGGACGAGGAGAACCTCGCGGGGGTGGCGGGGAAGGTCGCGCCAGAAAGCGATCACGTCGGCGAGCGGGCGGGGCATACGCATGGCGGACTCCTCAGGCGGCGTAGGGCAGGTCGATGTCGGCGGAGGTCTGCAGGAACTCGTGGACCTGGACCACGGCGACAAGCTGGACGGCTTCGGCATTGAGCTGCTGCAGGGTCTTGTGCTCGTACCAGGCGTCCTCGGTCTCGGCCTGGATCAGGGTCAGGTGCGACACGGCGGTGGTCCTTCCGGCGGTCAGGCGGGGTGGGGGTTAGCGGAGCTTGTCGGCGGCGGCCTTGAACTCGTCGTTCGTGGCGCCCTCGGCCTGGGCGCCCTGGAGCATGGCGTGGGCGGTCTGCAGGTTCTGCAGGCTCGGGTTCTCGATGGCGTGGCGGGCGGCCTCGGCAGCGATCGCGGCAGCGGTGGGATTGGACATGGCTGAGCTCCTTCGGTGGTCAGGCGGGGGTGGGGTCAGGCGGTGGGGCGGGGCATGGCGCGGCAGGTCTCGGCGTGGTCCTGGGCCCACTTGCGGGCCTCCGTGTCGGCCTTGGAGCCGCTGGTCCGGTCCGTGTACCGGCCCTTCGTGGAGTCCCAGACCAAGCGGACCCAGTCCGCCTTGGTGTCCTTGCCGCAGCCGGTGCAGGACGCGACCGTCGCTCCGACCTCGTCTCCGTGGTAGAAGCGCGGCGTGTGGGTCAGGTCGACGGTGGCCTCGGTGACGGTCAGGTAGCGGGCGATGACGCCCTCGGGCCAGGTGGTTTCAGGCATGGCTGTGCTCCTCGGTTGGTCGTGCCGGGAGGGTGGGGTTTAGCGGGGCGTCTTGCAGCAGTGGCAGCGGCGGACGTCGCGGGCACCGTTCCAGGTGTCGCAGTGACGGCACCGCCAGCGGGCGAGAATCCTGGTCACCGGTGGGTGTGCTGCTGGCCGGTACCGAGGGCGCCGCGGTCGTCCGCGTAGTGGTGACCCTGCGGGTCCGAGCGCTGGGACTGCGCGGCCTCGTAGTCGCGGCTGCAGGTCTGGGCCGTGGCCGGCTGGTCGACGATGCTGTGGCCCGACTGGGCGGAGGCGCTCACCGCTTTTGCCCATCGGCGTCCAGGCTGGCGAGGAGCTGCCGCAGGGCGGTCTCGAGCTGTGTGGCGGCCCGGAGCACAGCGAACGTCGAGTGGATGTTCGCGGCCTGCTGCTCGCGCAGCACCTCCCGTGCGCTCTCGACGCTGAAGTCGACGGAGTAGACCGGGGTGTCGCCGCCGGGCTCGCGGAGCGGGGTGTAGTCGCTCATGCCGACACGCCCTCGAGCATCGGGCTGACCTCGACGTCGAACGGCGTCGGCAGCGGCGACATCTCCAGCCGGTACGCCTGAGCCGTCAGGTAGCGGGTGAAGAAGTCCACCTCGAAGTCGCCCAGGTTCGGCGACAGCATCACGACGATGCGGGAACCTCGGACCACCGTGCAGCCGAAGAAGTCCGGGTCGGTGATCTCGGAGGTGATGACCTCGACATGCAGCTCGGCCGTGAGCTCGGCGAGCGGGGTGTCGAAGACGAAGTCGAGCGTGGGGCGGTCGCCGGGGACGAGCCGCAGGGGCGTCACCGGGAGGGCCGGGGTGAAGCGAGGCAGGGTAGAGCTAAGCTGTGTGGCATCCATCAGGGGTCCTCTCAAAGATCCTGGTGGCAGGACTGGCCGGCGATGTAGGAGTCACTGGCCAGTCCGTTTTTTGTTGTGGGGCGGGCCGCTCGCGGCCGAGGCCGGTAGGAGTGAGCGGCAATTCCAAGCGCTGCTTGGAACCGCTGAGTAAGACAGTAGGGCGCCGCCGAACCCACGTCAAGCAACTGCTTGAAGTGGTCGGAATTCGCCCTTACTCTCGGGTCATGACCGAAGCCCTCGACACCGCGACCAAGTCCCTGATCAGTGCACTCACGGCCATCAGTGATGACGTAGAGCGGTACGAGGCTGCCGAGAAGCTGAAGGCTCGGATCGACCGAGAGGTCAAGCAGGTGAAGGCCGAGGTCGCGAAGTCCCTCTACGACGGACGCTCCTGGGCGGCGGTCGGCCGGATGCTCGGCGTCACCGGCTCGCGGGCTGAACAGATCTCCCGCGCCGCTAGATAAGGCTCTGATCTCCATGCCTTGAGTCAACTCGGCCAGGGTGTGGCTGACGATGCACTGCCGCCGCAGCCAGCCTGCGGCGATCATGCAGTGATTGTGCAGGTCGAATGACACGAGACCGCGAGGGCGACATTGTGGAAGTCATCGACACGTGGACCGGACGGGCCGCATGCCAACTCCAGGCCGCACATCGAATGAGCGGTGAGGCGTTCGCCCGTCGGCTCGGTGTCGCACCCCGGACCGTGGCGAGCTGGCACGCGAACCCCGAAGTGGTGCCGGTGAATGAGATCCAGTCCGCCTTGGACACCCTCCTCGAGAAGGCCCCTGCCCCTGTGCGCTTACGCTTTGCCCGCCTAGCCCAGCCACCCCTCGACACCACGGCCCAGGCTCTACGTATCGCCATCGCCGTCGTTCTCCGTGGCGCCGAAGTCCTCCTCGTCCAGCGACGGGACGGCGGAGACCTGCACTGGCAGTTCCCCGCCGGCATGGTCAAGCCCGGGGCCGACCCCGCAGTTGTGGCCGTCGCGGAGACCCGCGCCGAGACCGGCGTTCACTGCGCAGTTCGCGAACCGCTCGGCTCCCGCGTGCACCCCAAGACTGGGGTCCACGCGTCATACCTGCTCTGCGACCACCTCATGGGCGAGGCCACCAACCTGGACGCCGCCGAGAACGCGGAGGCCGCCTTCGTGCCGATCACCAGCCTGACCCGCTTCATCCAGCCGGACCGGATCTACCGGCCCGTCCTCGACGCCCTGGGGGTATCCGAATGACCGAGACGACGACTGATCAGGGAATCTCCACCGCGATCATTACGGACGCCGGACGTGTCTTGATGATCAGGAGGCGGGAGCGGGAGGGCAAGCTGCTCTGGGCATTCCCGGGGGGTGGCATCGAGGACGGCGAGACGCCGGAGCAGGCCGCGGTGCGGGAGACCTCCGAGGAGGTCGACCTGGAGGTGAAGGTGATCAAGCCGCTGGGCGAACGAGTACACCCGCAGACCGGCCGGCACATGTCCTACGTGGCGTGCGAGGTCGTCGGTGGGGAGGCCCGGGTCGCCGACGAGGAGGAACTCGCTGAGGTCGCATGGATCCGACTGGAGGAGATCCCCACCTACGTGCCTTGGGGGCTGTTCGGTCCTGTGCAGGACTACCTGGAAGAGGTGTTGGTGCCGTGACGCATCAGCCCTGGATGCCTGACCCTGGGCGCACTGGCCTCTACCGCCTCTTCGACGCTTCCGGCGTGCTGATCTACATCGGGATCGCGACGAAACCAGAGGAGCGCATCAAGGTGCACCGCTGGGAGAAGCCCAAGCCCTGGCGCCACGACATCGCTTCGCACACCGTCGAGTGGTTCGACACGCGGATTGAGGCCGAGGCCGCCGAGAAGTCTTCGATCAGGGCGGAACTGCCACTGCACAACCGCCGGCATCACCCCGCCTACGACGACGCTCCGTGGAGTAGCCGCACGCAGGCAGCCTGACCCCAAACGCGCGACTGCCCCCACAGCCTGAGCTGTGGGGGCTTCTTCATGCCGCGGACCTTTCCGCCATGGGCAGCTGCAGCACCTCGGCATGCCCGTACTGCCGCTCGCACCCGGGACACCGCACTCCTGGCGTGTCGAGGGTGACCTTGAGGACGGTGCCGCAGGGGCAGGCGACGGGTATCCGGCGGGGTGGCTTCTCGCCTCCGACGATGGCCTCGCACTCGGCGCGGAGCCGGCGCACGTCCTGGGCGAGTTCGAAGACGGCCTCGTGCGCGTCGCAGAACCACGGGACTTGGGCCCGCAGGAACGCGACGGCCCCGTCGACGGTCTGCTGCACGTCGCCGCGGAACGGCGCCGGATCCCAGCCGAGGGTCTCCCGTGCGTCCCGTTCCCAGGTGGTGACAACTCCCTCGATGCCGCCGCGGGCCCGAAGATCGAGCACCCTCTCGTTGACCGGCAGGGGCGCGGTCCTGCTGCCAGACCGGCCGGAGTCTCCCCGCCGGCCGGGGGCGAGGTGCTGCTCGAGCTCGCGGTACAGGCGGGGCAAGGCGGCCAGGCCCTCATCGAGGCGGGCCTCACACCCCGGATGGACGCGGACGGTGGACGGGTTCCGGCAGATGGCGCAGGCGCTGATGGCGTTCACGGCTGAGCTCCTTGTGCGGGGCGGGTCAGGCGGTGGGCGGCTGCGGCTTGTCACACGGCTCGGGCGCCATGGCGATCCAGACTTCGGCGTGGACTTCCGGTCCGCCGTCGTAGCTGATGCTCCGGAGGAAGGGCGTGAGGTCGTTCCAGGTGGTGACGACGAGACCGTCGCAGTCGGGGCAGATGCCGGGTTCGTCCATGCGGTCAGGCATCGGGGGTCTCCTTCGGCGGCTCGAGCGCGGCGAGGATGTGTGCTTCGGCGATGCGGAGTCCGGCGGCGATGGCTGCGTGTTCGTTGCTGCTGCGGTGGCGGTCGGCGTCGTGCGCTTCGTCGGCTTTCGTCTCGTGGGCGGTGATGCTGGCGCGGATGAGGTCGAGGGCGGGGTGGGTGCTGGGGCTAACGAGGGCGAGGACGGCGTCGACTGCGATGGGCCGGCCTTCGACGGGAAGCCAGTAGTTGGCGTCGTTGAGGGCTTGGCCGACGGCGTCGATGGCCCGGTCGCGGAGGGTGAGCTCGTCGGCGTTCACAGGTACCTCCCGGGTGGTGTGATCGTTTCGATGTGCAGGTCGTCGTCGCCGATGGGGACTCGCTGTCGCCATCCGCCGCTGGCCCGCCCGGACTCGGGGTCGATCCACCTGGGGCATGTCGCCCAGACTCGGGGTTGGGCCGCGGGGGCCGGGTCTGCCTGGTGGCAGGGCTCCGGCTCCCACAGCAGCAGCTGGCCGGTCATCGCGTGACGCCGTAGGTGGTGAGCGGTGGCGCCGGCGCGCCGCGCGGGCAGGGGCTGTCGACGGGGCAGGGCTCATCTCGGGCCTGCTGGCACAGCTCGAGGGAGCGACGGCCTGACGTGAAGCTGGGCCAGCCTTCGTCGTCCCGGTCGGGGTCGCGGGCGACGATCCAGTCGGGGCCGACGGCTTCGATGCGGACGCAGTGGTAGTGGTCGCGGCCGAACGCGCCGTAGGCGAAGCCGTGGATGACGTCGCCGACGGCGAGAGGGCGGGCGGTCACTGGCCGGCCCTCTCGGCCATGTAGCAGGGCGCGCCGTCGGTGGGGTGGTGCGCGCCCTCGTCGTCCGGGTAGCCGCACATGCAGGAGCTGACCGCAGGGCGGGGCGGCTCCGCGTCGGCAGCGATCCAGACACCGAGGGCTTTTGCGTAGGCGCGGTGAGCCCGCTCTGCTTCACGGTCGAGGCGGGCGGCGGTTTCCCTGAGTTCGGCCAGGTGAGGGGCGTGAGGGTCAAGCTGGTCGCTGAGCCAGCCAGGCAAGACCTTGGCGAGCTTGGTGATGGTCCGGGTCTTGAGGCAGAGCACGAGGAACTTGCGGACTTCTTCGGCGGTCTCGAGCTTCATCTGGTCCTCCGGGCTGTCGGGTTGGGTGCGGATCGGCTGTACGGGCCCTCAGGGGCTCTGTAGCGGGCTCCAGCCTCGCGAGGGACGCTGGAGCCCTGCGAGGCCGCTAGGCGGCTTCCTGTGGCGTCTGGCGGGCCTTCAGCGCCGCGCGGTACGCCCGCTCCCCGTCACGGCAGAGGTTGCAGATGCGGTCCCGGCGCCTCAAGTGCGCCTCGTAGCCGGGGTGGTCGCCATGGCGTTCCCGCCGCAGCAGACCTGCCTGATGGGCCAGGTGCACGGCGTGGGCCAAGTGCCGGGCGCCCAGCCGGCGGCACAGGCGATGGCTGTACCCGCGGACCGTGACCGGCTCGACACCCCAACGGCGGGCGATCTCCTCGAGGGTCAGGCCGAGCACGGTCAGGCAGAGGAGCTCGGTCTGCCGCTCGGTCAGCACCGGCCGGGCGGGCGCGGTCACGACGCGGCCTCGTCACGCGGCAGACCCTCGATCCGAACGCCGGGCTGCTGCGGATTCACCACATGCCGCTCACCGTCCGCCGTGGCGACCATGAACTGGACGTGCTTGATGCCGGACGTGTCCGTCCGCGTCCAGCCTTCAACGACTTCAGCCTCGTAGGTGATCCGCACCCGCTGCTTCTTCCGGACGAGGCTGCGGAGACGGGCCTCCTCGTCGGTGAGGGCTTGCAGCGGCCGGACCGGGGGGCCGACGACCGGCGTGACGAGAGTGGGGTGCAGGTCAGATACCGGGCTTGGGCACTGACAGGCTGGCGCCTCGACTGGGGGTACGACCTTGCAGGACTTCCGGCACAGCTTGCAGTACCAGATGTTCAGTTCGGTGGCGGCCATCGGGTTCTCCTTCGGTGCGGTGAGATGATCGGGATCGGACGGCCAGCCGCATAGCCCGCGGCTGGCCTTCCGTGTCACGGGGTGGGGGCTGCGGCGTGCTGCGGGGCGCTGGCGATGGTGTCGGCGGTGCTGGTCCACGGGTGGTGGTGGCTGGCCTTGGGGACGCCGCAGTGCCCACACAGGGCGTCGTCGTGCCGCAGGATCTCGGTGATCTCCTCGGCGCCGAAACCGTCGCGGCGGAGGCTGGCAGCCATCTCGTCGACCTCCGGCGGGTCGATGCCGAGTGCGGCAAGGACGGCGTTCAAGACGGTGTCGGGGTCGGCGCCCTCCTCGCCGGCAGCGCCTTCGATGGCGTGCCAGGCGGCATCGTGCTCCAACTCGGTGACCTGTCGGCGGGCGGGAAGCGGCTCCGCCTGCGCCCGCCGCTGGCGGACGGTGACGCCGATGCCGACCACGGTGCCGTCGATGATCTGGATCAGCTCGTACTGCTCGTCGAAGTGGCGACCGCCGGGAGCCTCCACCCATTCCAGGGCGGCCGGGTCCTTGTCGCTCTGGGACAGCACCCAGGCCTCTGCTGCCCCCTTCGCGGCGGCTTCGCTGTTCGTGTAGCCGATGAGGTAGTCGGAGACGTTGCCGGGTTCGTAGCTGGCTTCCCAGGCGGGGAGTACGTCGTCGAGGTTGAGGGCGGGCTGATCGGTCATGGCGTGGCCTTTCGGGTTCGGTGGGTGCGGTAGACGGCGGCGGCGAGGTCGGCGTAATGCTGGGCGGCGGCTTCGTCGTGGCACGGGGCGGGTGCGGGCGGCGTCGTGGGGCGGGGCGGGGGCCGCCGAAGCTGCCGGTGGGCCACTCCTCGGCGTAGAGCCGCTCGAGCTCGGGGGCGGTCACATCGCCTCGAGCGTCAGGTTGGAGAGTCGGCGGGCCGCGGCCTCGCAGTACGCCTCCGACGCTTCGATGCCTATCGCCCGACGGCCGGACTGGCGGGCGGCGTCCAAGGTGCTGCCGGAGCCGGCGAACGGATCGACGACAAGGCCACCGGGCGGGCAGGCGTAGCGGATCAGCGGGTCGAGGATGCCGATCGGCTTCTCGGTGGGGTGCAGGGCCCGCCCGTGCATGGACCGGATCTTGAACACGGAACGCAATAGCCGGGACCCGTCCGAGCCGTCCCACGTCTTCGCCGCGATCTTGCCGGTGTGGTCGCGGGCCGATGCCCTTGCCCGCATCCCGCCCTCGCCGCCGCCTCGACGGCCTGACTTCTCTGTCGGCACCTCGTGGGTGATGGCCGACCAGGGGCCTCGGTACCAGTGGGTGGCGATCTCGTGGACGCGCTTGAACCGGTCCGCTGCAAAACCGGAGCCGTTGTGCTTCTCCCAGACCACGTCCTGGCTGAGCTTCCAGCCGTCAAAGTCGGCGCGCCGGTCAAGAAACATCCGCATGCTGCCGAAGCACCACATCGACGAGGCGGCCGTGGCGGCGAGGGCGGGCCAGCCGTCGGGCCACCGGTCCCAGGCAAGGCTGGTCTCGCCATACGGTGGATCTGCCAAGATCAAATCCGCCTTGGCCCCAAGGCTGGGCAGCACCTCCCGCATGTCGCCGAGGTACAGCTGGACCTGCTCGTCGGCGTAGTACGGCTGCGGGCTCACTGTGCGACCTCGGGCCCGGGGTGGACGGTGAACCCGCCGTCGGGGTGCCGGATGATCCAGTCGCCGTAGTACGCGATCACGTGGCCGGGACGCTCCCCGATGCGGAGGCCGACGCATTCGAGACGGCCGTCGTCACCAGCGGCCCAGTAGCCCTTGGCGAAGACGCCGAGCTTGTCGATGTCGTTGTCGACGCGGCTGATGTTGCGGGGCGTGAGCTGCCAGGTACGGCAGCCGTCCGCCTCGAGCTCGAGGACTGCGGGGGGCGTGTCGGTCATGCTGCTTCTCCTCCGGCTTCGGTGTAGCGAGCGGCGTGGACGGGCTGCTGTCGGGTCGCTGGACGCCGTCGTCGTGGCAGGGGGTGCCGGGTGCGGTCATGAGGCGGCCAGCTCGGCGTAGATGCGGCCGGCGGTGGCGACGTCGCGGCACACCCAGTCGCAGCGCTCCGTCCCGCCGTACCCGGACCGGTTCTCGGAGCCGGTGAGGCGGACTTGCTGCCGGTGAAGCTCGTCGTGCAGCTCTTCGGCGGTCGTCCACGTCATGTCGGCTGGCGTCCGGTTGGGGCTGCGGGTGCAGCCGCGGAACTTGTGCTGGGCGAGGTGGGTGACCCGGTTGGTGTAGGCGTCCTTGCGGGCGGCGTTGGCGTGCAGCCAGCGGACGAAGGTGGGCTCCAGCAGGCCGACGGGGCGACGGCTGCCGGGGCAGCGGGGCCAGCCGGGGCTGGAGTGCTGGAACAGGGTGCCGTCGGCGCGGACGCGGATCTCATCGGAGCAGGCGGGGCAGTAGCCGAGGCGGGGTAGCGGATTGACGTCCATCAGGCGGCCTTTCGGGTCTCGGTGTGGGTGGGGTAGGCGGTGGGGAGGCGGCCGACGGCCCACTGGTGGTTGCAGCGGGGGCAGCGGTAGCCGTGGGCGAGGTGCTGGCCGCGGCGGCGGGATGCGATCGGGGTTATGCCGCGCTCGAGGCAGTTCGGGCAGGTGTCGGTCACCAGATCGCTCCTGTCGGGGAGTAGCCGGTGAACTCGTCGGCGTCGATCGGCCGGTACGACTGCCAAGGCCACTTCTCGCCCTGCCGGATGAAGACGGGCCAGTCCCGCTCGTCACGCATCCCGCGCCAGGGGACGACGCGCCGGCCGCGGGCCCCCTCGACGTTCATGGCGGACTTTTCGTCCTCGACGGGGCGCAGACCGAAGCCGAACTCGGGCCACCGCATCCACAGTGACGAGCCGAGGGGCCGGAGAGACCGCGGTCCCATGCCGTTGCCGTGGGGGGCGTGAGCTTCCATGAGGACGGCGCACCCGGCGGTGGCGCGGGCGTCGTCGATGACAACGGACACCTTGCGGGCGAGCTCCTCCGAGTTGGGGTCGCCAGCGTGGAGGCGGTAAATCGGGCCGATGATCAGGACGTCGGGCTTGATGCGTTCGACGCGGCGCATCATCCAGGCCCGGTCTTTAGCGCGGGTGAGGTCGAGGCCGGCGGGCTGGCATTCGATGTGGAACATGCCGCGGCGGATGGGCTGCTCAATGTGGGCGGCAGCCTCGAGGAGCGGGCGGAACTTGCGCCGCGAGGAGGATGCCGAGTTCTCGCAGTCGAGGGTGAGGACCCGGACGGGGTCGATCATCTCGAAGGTCTTGAACGGGTGGATGCCGGCGGCGAGGGTGACGGACATCTGGCGGAGCAGGGTGGACTTGCCGCCGCCTTCGGACGCGGTGAGGATCAGCCGGTCGGAGCGCTCGAGCAGTCCGGGGACGACCCAGTCGTAGACGTCCTCGTGCTGAACGAAGTCGAGGATGTCTTCGGTGGGAAGGTCGGCGCCGGTCTGGCCGCGGTCTCGGATGTCGCGGGCGTCGGCGATGGTCTTCTCGATGAGCTCGCCGGTCGGGGTGTGGGTGGCGTAGGCGTCTTGCATGCCCGCGGCGTGGTGCTTGATGAGTTCGCGGCGGCGGGCATGGCCTTGGACGATCTCGACGTAGTCGAGGGCGTGGTCGGGGCTGGCGATGCGGATCGTGTTGTTGGTGATGTTGAACAGGTACGGGTTGCCGCCGACGCGCTGGAGGTTGCCGGTCTCACCGAGGTACTTGCCGAGGGTGATCGGGTCAACCTTCTGGCCGAGGGCGTACATCTCGCCGATGGCGCCGAGGATGGTCTCGTGGGCCGGCTTGTAGCAGTCGGCGGGGTCGAGGTTGGTGACGACGGCCTTGCAGACGTCGCGGTCGAAGAAGCAGGCGCTGAGGATGCTCATTTCGGCGGCCTCGTCGTTGGGCGGGGTGCGCTCGAAGAACTGGCTTTCGAGGTCCATGGGTGGTTCGAGGTCGGTCGTCATCAGAAGATGCCTCGGTCTTCGGGAGAGCCGACGGCCCGGAGGTGGGGCCGCGGTACGTGGACGGGGGTTCCGTGCGCCGGCTTGGGCGGGAGTTCGGCCCAGCCGCGGAGGAAGTACTTGACCGAGTCGACGGGTGTCCGGTCGACGGTTCGGCGGGCGTACTCGACGAGGGCGTCCTCGCCGCACTTCTCGATCAGGGAGAGCAGGGGGAACCACTGGTTTCCCTTGAACGGCCAGCGGACCCGAATGCCGCTGGCGGTCATCCGATCCATGAGCGGTCGTGCTGCTGCCGGAATGCCGTAGTCGTCGTCGGCCGACCCTTCCGGCTCCCCCTCTTGCTTGCTGGGTGATGGGAATGGGGAGTGTGGGCCTGATTCCGGCCCACTAGAGGGCCTGATTCCGGCCCACTGTGGGCCTGATTCCGGCCCACTAGCGTGATCATGGTCTGGGCTTAGTGGGCCGGAATCAGGCCCACTAAGAGTCGGCTTGGGGGGCGCTAGTGGGCCTGATTCCGGCCCACTAGCGAGGGAGGGCCGGACGAATCCGACGGCCTTCGGCAGGGCGTACAGCGAAGAGCGGGTGCCCTTGCCCTGCTCGATGATCTGAAGTTCACCCGTCTCGGCAGCTGCCTTCACGGCGGACTTTGCCACCGAGCGGGAAGCGTTCAATGCCGCAGTGAAGTCCGCGTAGCTGAGCCGTACTTCGCAAGCTGAGGTGCGCACCTGGTCCGCCACGAAGAGCAGGGCGAGCCGGGCGTTGCCCCTCGACTGGGAGTGGTTCCACACCCAGTGCATGGCGTCCAAGGTCACGGCAGGCTTCTCTCTGGCTGGTGCGGGTGGTGGTCGGCTAGGCCGCGGCGGCGGCGAGTTCTGGGCTGTTGTCCTGGCGGGTGTGGATGACGGCCCGGAGCCGACGGCCGATCCACTCGCCGACCTGCGGGGATACGGCGTTGCCGAACCCGTCGACCTGGTTGCGGGCGGAGCCCCACACGGTGAAGGTGCCGCTGTAGCCGGCGAAGTCGACGTCGAAGCCGCAGCCGCGTCCGACCTCGTGCGCGGCCATCATTCGGAAGTAGCAGTCCTCGAGGGACAGGTCGGAGAGTGCGGCTCGCCACTCTGCGGCCAGCAGCGACTCGACTGCACGGTGACTGATCGTTCCGGCGGCCGTGAGCAGTCCCGGGATCTGGTCCGAGGTGACGGTGGGCATGGCCTCGCCGTGCATCGCGGCCAGGGTGTTCTTCCTGAACGGGATCACCCCGGACGACACCACTGCGAGGGTTTCTGACCCGACCTGGGTGGGCAGCGGGTCGTGGGCGCCGCGGGGGCCGCCCTGGTAGTTGGCCACGGCGAGTGCGACCGGTGGTGTGATCAGGCCGGTGGTGTTCGTGGCGGGCTGTGCCCACAGCGGCTGGTCGAGACCGCGGGTGCGGCAGTTGGATCCCGGTCGTTCGAAGGTGTTGCCCGCGGCGGCGAGGATGGCGCCGGTCGACAGGATCGATGTCTCCTGCTGGCTGGTCTGCGTGGCCATCGGCTGCCACGGGTGCCTCTCCGAGCCGTGCACGGACTTCGCCGGCATGAGGACCGCTGGGAAGTCGGCGAACCGCTTACGGCAGCGCTCTGCGCGGGC
The DNA here is from genome assembly GCF_035978755.1 of Streptomyces sp. NBC_01298. Taxonomy (NCBI): domain Bacteria; kingdom Bacillati; phylum Actinomycetota; class Actinomycetes; order Kitasatosporales; family Streptomycetaceae; genus Streptomyces; species Streptomyces sp. NBC_01298. The sequence goes on along the minus strand of NZ_CP108414.1, from coordinate 7,628,132 downwards.
CATCGTTGCGGGTGCCAGGGGCTTCACCCGGTCGCCGATGCGGGTGCCGAGGGTGGTCAGGTCCAGGGCCGCCAGCGAGGGTGTCATGGGCGGGACGACGGGTCGGCGGCAGCTAGGACACCGGTACTCGTACTGCTTGCCGTAGCGGACCGATCCGGTCGGGGGGACCCCGGTGCGCCACGTCCAGACGGCCTCGACGTCCTTGTCGCAGTGCTGGCAGTGCGAGGCTGGCCGGTGCTCGAGGTCGGGGGCGGGCAGGGCCTTGTCCCAGAACGCGATGTACAGCCGGTCGCGGGACTGCGGTACGCCGAAGAACTGCGAGTTCAGGTACAGGACCTTGTGCCGGTAGTTGAGGAGGTCGAACTGCTTGAGCCACCACCGGTAGGTGGTGCCGTCTCCGACCTTGGCGCGGCCCTGGACTGCGGGTCCCCACGAGGTGAGTTCGGTGGTGCATTCGACGAGGATCAGCCGCGGGTGGTGCTGGGCTGCGTAGTGAAGGACGCAGTTCGCGGTGGCCCGGTCCCGCTCGGACTTGGTGACCCGTGCTTCGTAGTCGGGGTCGTCGTAGTCGAACAGCGTCGCGCCTTGCTCGTAGGCCTTGATGGTGTTGGCCTGGGAGTGGTTGACGCAGCTCACGCCAGCGACAAGGAGGTCGGCCGGCGGGAGGTCGCGGGCGGAGTGGTAGTCCGCCGCCTCAGGGTCGACCAGGTCCGCGATCCAGTGCTCGGCGTCGGGGTGGTTCGCCTCGTGGACTTCGACCTTGTAGCTGTTGTGGTTCGCGGCCATGATCGTGGTGAACCCAGCCATCTCGATGCCACGAGTCAGGCCGCCGAAGCCAGAGAACAGGTCGACGGCAATGAGGTCGTCGTGGCGGAAGTTGCGGCGCCTGGTGGCCGGCCGGTGTGTGGCGGTGAGGGCCTTCTTGTTGGCTCCGGTGGACATCAGGCGGCCTTCTTTGCAGTCTCGGGGTGGCGGCAGAGTTCCTGCTGTAGGTGCTGACGGGTGACGCCGAGCCGTTCGGCGGCCTGGTCGGGGCTGCAGCCGAGGCGGAGGAGTTCGCGTCCGTCTTCGGCGAGCTCGGAGCCGCGGTTGGAGGCGGCGCAGCGGGCCCGATGCGCCGCGGCGATCCGAGCTCGGGGCTCGAGGTGCGCGTGCGCCGTCTTCCAGTCGGAGTGGGCCTGCTCGCACGGCTGGCACATCAGGATTTTCTGGAGGCGGTGAGTCCAGAAGCCGCGGTCGGTGCCGCAGTGACCCGTCCACTCGGGGTGGGCTGCCGGGTCGTCGATGCTCTCTTCGTCCCAGGCTGCTGCGGGTGCCCAGTTGTTGCGGCGAGCCCGGTTGATGCTTCGCGCTGAGGTGCCCTGTCGTCCGGCGAGGGTGCGGAAGCCGAGGTCGATGCGCTCTGCCACATGCCGGGTGACGATCGCGAGGCGTTCGTTGATGAGGTCGCTGAGCATCGAGTGTTCGACGCCACTGGCGATGGTGATGGCCTTGTTCGTGTGCCCCAGGGCGAGGAGCGCGTGCATGCGGCGGATGCTGCCGCAGGCGTTCACGGGCCGTTTGGCCGGAATGACGTCCTGGGCCTTGACGGCGAGGAGCTTCCTGGCGGTGACTCGGCGGCACTGTGTGACTCGGCCGGTGAGGATGGAGTGGACTGTCGCGGTGGAGGATTGGGCCGCTGCCGCGATCTGGTTCCAGCCGGCCCCGGCGTCGAAGAGCTCCTTGAGGTGGACTGCGACGGGCGCGGTGTCGACCATGAGGGTGCGGCCGGTGGCGTTGAAGACGCGGCGCTTCTTGTCGTAGACGGCTTCGGCGGTTCGGCAGGGAGCGCAGGGGCATCCCTTGACCCCGGTTGCGGGGCGGCCCTTGGCGCGAGCTGTGGTGCCGTGGTCGGCGAGGGGTTTCACTGGTCTTCCTCCGTCCGGCGGGTCTGGTGGGGGATGTCGTGCGGGGTGATGTCCCAGATGGCGAGGCAGGTGGTGAGGTCGAGTGCGGCGCGGGCCTTGGCCAGGTCGGTGCGGACGGCGTCCTCGTCGCGGGGTGCGCGGGCGGCCTGCTTGGCGGTGGCCTGGAAGCGGCGGTCGGTGTGGCGCTTGTGCCAGACGTCCCAGCCGTAGGAGCTGAGGAAGATCAGGCCGGACGCTGTGCCGATGCAGGCCCACACCCAGTCGCCGGGGCTCATGCGGCCCGCTCCATCCGTGCGGCGGCGCTCTTGACCGCGACTGCCATGCCCTTGTCGGTGAACTGCCAGACGGAGATCCGATGCCCGTGGGTGCTGTCGAGCGTGGAGGGGACTACCTGCCCGGTGTGCTGGATGAGGCCGCCGGTCCGCATCGCGTTGATCGCGGCGCCGAGGAAGCCATGGCCCAACTCGGGGAGCAGGTCGCGGAGGTCGTTGGCGGAGGTGGTGCCGTAGGCGCGGATGGCTGCGAACACGGCCTGCTCGACGAGGAACTGGTCCCACGAGGACTGGTCGGCTATCTCCTCGAGGAGGAGATCCTTCTTGGCGGAGGCGTGGCGTTCGGCGACGGTGAGGCGACGGGTCATGGCGGTGGTCCTCTCACGTGCGGTTCACTGGGGTGGGCGGCTCTCGTTTCGGGCGAGAGCCGCCCGAGTGGTGCTACTGCTGAGCGGCGGCCTTCAGGGCGGTGCCGCGCATCCGGATGTAGTCGCCGAGGCTGGTCGGCTGGCCGGATTCGGGGTGCATGAGCGGGGTGGCGAGCGCGCTGGCGGCCTCGACCTCGCGGTACAGAGCGAGCAGGCTGGCCGGGGTGGCGTCGGCGGCGCTGGCTGCGTCGATCCACGCGCTGGTGTCGATCTCCTTGGCGCCGGCCCGCAGCCAGTCCAGGTACGGCTTGGCGATGTCCCGGCCGCCGTGCGGACGCTTCATTCGGGCGTCCCTGAAGGCGGGGCAGCGGGACTTGATGAACCAGAGGTTGTTCTCGTTGTCCATCTCGGCCGCGACGCCGAACTCGAACTCGATGCCCTTGCGCTGTTCGGCCTGGATCCCCTTGCTGACCGGGTCCTTCTTCCCTCGTTCGAGGGTCCACTTCTCCGATGCGCGCATCGTCGCGACGACGTGGCCGGGGTAGGCCATCAGCGCCTCGATCATGTCGTTCTGCAGTTCGCCCGCGGGCTTCCAGCCTGCGAACGTGTTGCCGCCGAACTTGGCCTTGGCGAACTTCTCGACCTGGTCGAGGGTGCCCTCGGCTCCCTTCCAGAAGTGGGTGAGGGAGTCGACCATCACGACGGGGTAGCCGGCATGAGCCGCGACGGCCAGGGCCTTGACCAGGTTGTCGGGGTGGTAGGTGTGCATCGGTAGCGTGTCGAACGGAGCCTTGATGTCGTCGAGGTAGAGAGAGGCGGCTCCGCGCTCGGTGTCGATGACCGCGAAGCGGCGGCCCTCGGCGAGTCCGTCGGAGATCTGGAGGCCGGTGTAGGTCTTGCCCGATCCGGACGGCCCCTGGATCGACAGGCGGGCCTTGTGGCCGTCCTTGGTGGCGGGCCGGAACGTGAAGGGGCCGTCGTCGTACTCGTCGGTCTGCTGCTGCGGTGCCCGGCCGGTTCGGACGGGCGGGGGAAGTTGAGACACGGTGGCTCCTAGGCGTACTGGCGCTCGATGTAGGGCGGCAGCCCGATGACGGTGGAGGTCTCGCTGTAGGCGGGCCAGTGGCCGGTCTCGCGGCCGTACAGGTAGCGGCCTGCTGCGAGGTGCGTGTCTCGCAGGCCGGCGTACCGGGCTACCGGGTCGAGCTCCGCCACCTGGACGAGGTACGGCGGCTGCTTCTCCTGGAAGATGAACTTGAAGGCGCCGCCGTCGGGGATCAGGCCGAGCTCGTAGGCGCCGCGCCGGTAGATGTGCTCCTGGATCGTGTAGCGGAGCTCGTGGACGGTCTTGCTGAGCTTGTCCGGGTGGATCGATTGCGTGGTCTTGTAGTCGGCGATCAGGTCGGAGCGGAGCCAGTCGAAGCGGCTCCGCCACCAGATCTGACCGTCGGTCCAGAAGATCGACTGCTCGGCTACTCCGGAGCCCGGGGTGAGGATCTCTGAGGCTTCTGGGTCCGCGGCCAGGACTTCGGCCATGTCGCAGATCTGCTGGTAGGCGGCCTGCTTCAACGGGATTCCGCCCGCCTGCCGTATCGCGGTGACCTTGGCCTTGATCTCGGTCGTGTTCCAGAGCTCGGCCTCCACTACGACCAGCTTCGGCCCGTCACCCAGGACCACGGTGTGGGCTGCGGTCCCGAACTCGAACGCCGGCTTGAACGGCTGCGGGTGGTCGAGGAGGTAGGCGTAGCGGGCCGGGCAGTCGGCGAGAACCTTGGCGCCCGAGGCGGAGAGGCTGCCGCCGGGGACCGGATCCGAGTGGTACAGCTCGGCCGGGATGTCGTACAAGCCAGGCTCGATGTCGGCGGCGCCGGTCACTGCTCGGCGTCCTGGGCGTCCCAGCAGTCCTCGCATACGTCGCCGTCGGGGGTGGGGACCCAGGGGCCGTTCTCGTCCTGGCAGTCGTCGTTGATGCATCGGCGGGGCATGGCTTCTCCTGATTCAGGGATGGGTCGGCCCTCGCCCCGTCGGGGGAGGCGGAGCGAGGGCCGGTGGCCGGAGCTGCGTTGGAGCGCGCTCGACGGCCGGCTCGGATGGTCAGGCGGTTGCTGCGGCGGGCGCCAGGATGCGGACCCACTGACCGACTAGCTCGTCTCGGCCCGCGGATTCCCATCGGACGGGCATCTGCATGCCGATGAACGTGGCGTCGTCGTCCATCAGGATGAGCGGCTTGTGGGAGCCAGCCTGCGAGGCGCGGAACCTCTCCCCGGCGTGCCGCCAGCGGGCGAGGAATCCCACGTCGAGCCCACTGTCCGAGACCGGCCCGGCCGGCTCCGACAGGTGCTCGCTCACGTACTTCCGCCAATCGGGGAAGTGGCTGTAGCCGCTGGTGTCGGTGTTGACCCGCAGCCCGCCTGCGCCGTCGTCGAAGGTGAGGCGGGTGAGGTCCCCGTCCGTAGCGGCCTCGAGCGTGATGGTGACGGTGCCCGCAGCGTCGAGCCAGGCGATGACGGCCGGCAGTTGCTCGGCAGGGATGTGGGCCTGCCACGTCGCGGTCTCGACGATGCCGACGCGGGCGACGGCCATCGTGAAGCGGTCGGTGGCAATGGCGAAGAGGTTGCCGCCGTCGACCTCGAGGCGTGCAGCGTTGAGGACGGGGAGTGCGAAGTCGTCGCTGACATGCGGGGCGATCTGAGTGAGTGCCTTGTGCAGGTCGTAGGCGCTGAGACGTACTGACATGCTTGTCTCCTGGGATGCTTGGGGTGCGCCCCTGCCGAATTCACCTCGGCGGGGGCGTCCTGCGTGGTTGGTGCGTCCGCCGTCGGCCTGTGGTCATCCGGCGGCGGACGGGATCAGAAGCCCGGCACGTGGCCCGGGCTGACGCCGGCGAGCGGCGAGAGGTGCAGCGGCAGGACCGGGATCGGCTGCGTCTCCGCGACCGCCGGGTGCCACGGCAGGTCGCTGACCGCGTTGGCGTTGGCCTTGAAGGCGCGGAGGGCGTGGAGTTCGGCGGTCTGGGCTTGCAGCTGGCGCGTGGCCTCGGCCGCCCGGGACTCTGCATCCCCGAGCCGACTGGCCTTCGCGTTCGCCGCATCCCACCCGGCGGTCGCTATCGCGAGCCGGCGGGACAGGTCGCAGATCAGGATCAGCAGCGGCACCAGCTGGGAGCGGAGCCGCAAAACCTCGTCGACCGCGCGGTGACGGCCGTGGGGGCGGGCTATGCCGAGGAGGCTCATCGTGTGACTCCCGGCAGGCCTGCGTCGATCCGGCAGGGCAGGCATCCTCCGAGGTCGCCCGGGTGCGGGTTACCCCACGCGTCCATATGGTCCTGGATTCCGTCGGGCTGGTGAGCGGTGCCCTCGATGAAGCCGGGGTCGGCTTCCCCGGTCGGGCCGTAGTGCCAGCCGCTGTCGCCGCTCATGCGGGGACTCCCGCCTGCTCGTCGCTGAGGTCGACCTCGTCGGCGAGGAGTCCGGCGATCTGCGCGTCACGCTCGACGAGCAGGGTCCGCAGGTCGTCGACAGCCTTCTCGGCGCTCTTCAGCTTGGCCGTGGCCTCGGTCAGTTCGGCGTCTACCAGCGGGAAGGCCTTGTCGAGCATCTGCCGGATCTCGGTCGCGTCGCGCTCCGTCAGCTCGACGCGGAGGAGGTTCGTGCTGGAGCCGTTGTACTTGGGCCCGGCGAGCCGGTAGCCCCAACCGTGGTCGTTCTCGTCGAGCCCCACGATGTTGAGCTGGAGGCCCTTGGTCCAACCGTCGCGGTCGACGTCCATCACGATGCGGGCGGGCTTCTGGTCAGACACTGTGGCCTCCGGTCTGAATGTGGTGCCCGAGGGCGAGCAGCAGGAGCGAGCCGACGGCCAGCGCCGCGGTGCGGGTCCGGGTGACGAGCCCGAGGATGTCCATCAGGAGGTCACGGTCGGCGTCATCCCGGGCGTGGTCGGCCACGTAGGCGGCAGCGTCACGCTGCTCGGCCTCGCGGACGACGGCCTCCTGCGGGGGCTTGGCCATCACCTCGATGCGGTCGTTCATCGGATGGGAGCTCACGACCGGCTCCCCATCAGGTCATCGGGGACATCGAGGAAGCCGTCGAGGATCGACTTCCGGGTTGCCTCATCGACGACCCAGGCCGGCACGCGGCGCGGGATCAGGTCCAGGCTCCGCAGGAACGCCGGCGCCTCAAGGGCAGGCGGCACGTCCGTCAGGAGCTCGGAGAGGATCGTCTCGGTACGGATCGCGGTCATGCTGCTTCCCCCTAGTTCGTGGCCCGCTGCCGGGCGATGTGCTGATCGAGGCGGTACTCGAGCCAGACGGTCCCCGACCACGTGGCCGGCGGGCCGAACAGTTCCTGGAACTCGTTGGCTGCCGCGATGAGTGCGTCCTGCACGACGTCGGCGACGGGACGCGGCTCCGTCGGGGCGCTCACGCGGCACCGCCGATGAGTCCGGCGTCGCACATGTCGTGGAGCTGGAACGCCATCTCGCCGGCCGCCTTCGCTGCGGACGTGTCGGAGTGCAGGCCCTCGGCGATCAGGGCGATCAGCGGCATCCGCAGCAGCGGGAAGTCCGGGGACTGCATCGCCGGGCCGGCGTCCGGGCGGAACGGGGCGCCGTCCCAGTGCCACGAGTGGTAGGTGGAGTCGATGAACGTCCGGCGCAAGCACCACACGCTGTGGTCCGGAGCCTGGAACGACTCGACTGCGGAGGCGGGGAGGAGGTCAGCCACGGGACTCACCGCCCAGCGTGCTGAGCAGGTGGGCTGCCTGCGGCTCGCCGACTGCCTTCAGCCAGTCAGCGGTCTCACGCAGAACCCGAGCGTCGTACCGAGCGAGCAGCTGCTCAGGCGTCTCGTCACCGACGGAGCCGGACTCGGCGATCCGTAGACCGGCCAGAATGTCGTCACGGATGCTCATCGCGCGCCGCCCGCAGCCTGGTGGCGGGCGAGGGTCTGGCGGTCCTGCTCACGGGCCGCCCAGTACGTGTAGAACAGCTCATCCAGCGCTGCGGCTTGCTCGGCTTCCGGCAGGCACTCGAGGGCCATCCGGCCGATCTCCTCGGGGGTGAAGCCCTCCAGTCGAACCGAGTCCGCCAGCACCTCCTCCGCCTTGTTGAACATCGCGGCGAACGGGGTGAGCACCGGAACCTTGTTCTCGGCCATCAGTCGGTCGAACTCGTCGGGGGTGTCGAACTCGGGATCGGGCATGATGTGGGACATCGGGGTTCCTCTTCTTCCTGCATGTACGTGCAGTGAGGGGCGGTACTTCGGGAGGCCCTGGCCGGCGGTGTAAGGCCCGGCGGTCGGGGCCGTTTGCCGCAGCTAGGCGGCTGCGGTGTACGGCATCAATTCGCCGTTGGCCAGCACCCATCGAATGTGCGCTGCCGTCATGCGCGGCGACTTGCCGATGTAGGTGAAGGGGACCCGGCGGTCCTGCATGGCCTCAACGACCCAGTTCTCGGTCTTGCCGAGAATCTCGGCGACCTCGGCCGCGGGGTAGCACCGCAGCTCCGGGTCCTGCGTCTGCCTCACGAGGGCCTCTACGGCGGTAGCCAGGCGCTCGATCAGCGTGCTGTCGGCATCGGCGGCCTGAGGCCCATCGACTTCAAGGTCCTCGTTGGCGGCCTGAACGTCACTGGGTGAGGTTGCGTAGGTCTGGACGCTGGCCAGGTTGTTCCTGGTCACTGGCTGCTCTCCTTGGTTATGGCGCCCACTGGCACGTCCAGCACGGCGGCGATGCGGCGGAGGGTTTCCGGGCCGGCGCTCTGTCTCTCCTGTTCGATCTTGGAGAGATAGCCGGGGGACCGATCTATTCGGCCCGCGAGCCACCTCAGACCCCGACCCTGGGCCTTACGAATGGATCTGATTGCGGCTCCGTTCGGTGTCACGAGATGAACGTAGCCCGACAGGTGACTCGGACGCAAGGGGTTGCTCGGTGTTCCTTAGGTGTTGCGCGGTGTTCGTTCGGTTCAACGCCTCGCTCCGGCGCAGAACGGCGCGCGATCAGGAAACAAATTGAGCCCTCAAGCACCGATCGATACAGGTCAAATAGGGGTACCGGTAGGTGCGTGTTTCCTAGGGCTGCGGCATCATGGGCGCCATGGAGAAGGATTGGGTGAAGCTGGGCAAGGCCTTCAAGGCCGCCCGCGAGTGGCGTGGCATGACCCAGGAGCAGGTTGCTACCGCCATCGGAGTGGACGAATCGACGATCCAGAACCTTGAAACAGCCCGGTACGGCCGCGGTTTCGTGCGCATGCCAGGCACAGCCCCCCTCGCCGCTGCCTTCTATAGGTGGTCGGAGGGGGACATCTCCGCCGTACTGGCTGGCGGCGACCCGCCGAACCCTGCCGACAGCGAGACCGAAGTCCCGTCGCCCGAGGCGCCGGATCTAGACAGGAGCGACCTGCCGCTCCGCATCGTGGACGAGCTGAAGAACGGTGGCCGGCTCGTCGACACCGCTGTCATCAGACTGCCCACCAAGGGGGACGTGCGGATGACCGTCGTCGTCAGGGGTGCGCCAGACGCCTCGCCTGAGGAGATTCGACAGGCCCTCCAGGCTTGGCGCCGAGCAGAGCGCCAGCTTCAGGACCTTCCCAACGACGACGATGATGAGCCGCGTGCGGCCAGTGAGGCCTAACTGACGGATCATCACTTCTGTACGTTCTCTCCACATTAGGTGCGCAGGTGTGGTGTCATATGCGGACACCGCGAGGGGGGCGCCCAAGAGGTGGTCTTGGGGGACCTATGCAAATACAGGTTCTAAGCGTGACGGGTATGCCCCTCGGCGTACAGGTTTGGATCGAGGACGGTCCAGCCTCTATGGCGATCTTCGTCGACTCCGAGTTGCTGTCGCGCGATGGCGCACTCGTCTTGCAGTCAGTCTTCAATGACATCGTTGGCGAGTGGGATCGACAGTCAGCAGCGCCCTCCCGCCCCCATCTGCGCGCCGTCGCAGGCTGACGCCGAGCCATAGGCCGGCGCGAAGCGACCAGGCTCTGAATGTTGATCGAGGTCATCCATGGCTTTCGGCGAGAAGCGCGGTTACGACAAGCAGGCCAGGAAATGGCGCTACCGCGGGCGCTACAAGCTCCCTAACGGCAAGTGGGGCTCTGTCAGCCGTGACGACGAAGGGAAGCCCTTCTACACCGAGCGGACGGCTGAGATCTTTGCGCAGGGGCTAGAGGCCGATCTCCGGCGAGGTAAGACCGTCATCGGATCCCGGAGCGCGCGGGTCACGGTCAGCGAGTGGTCCCACACCTGGCTCGCCGCGATCGACGTCGGACCTCTCAGCGAGAAGGAATACCGACTCCGCATCCGCAACCACATCGAGCCTGAGTGGGGCGGCGTGGCCGTCAAGGAGCTTTCACCCACTGCGATCTCAACGTGGGAAAAGGATCTCCGCCGCAAGCTGTCGAAGAACTATGCCGACGCCATCGTGTCCGTGTTCCGGACGATGATGAACGACGCGGTCACAGAGGGGCTCCGCCTCGACAATCCCGTCCAGTCCCGCAACGGCGGGCGCCGCGGGCGGTTCGTTCCCAAGCCCAAGAACCAGAAGGTCACGGCGACTCCGCGGCAGGCGCTCCTGATCGCCCGGAACGGGTTGATCGTGGGGGGGCTCAACGAGTACGCATTGGTGCTGACCTCGGCCTATACGGGCATGAGGATCGGCGAGTTGGCCGGCCTCCATCGCGATCACGTCGAGCTCAAGGACACGGGACTTGGAGCCCGGATCCACTCGCAAGAGCAAGGGCAGTACGTCGACGGCGTGTTCACCCAGATCGGCAACAAGTACGACTCCGGCCGCGGACTGATCATTCCGCCTGCGTTGGCAGAGCTGTTGCAGACCCTCCTCGACAGCAGGCCCGCTTCCGAGTGGGTGTTCACTGCCCCCAAGGGGGGCCGGCTTCTACGAGCAGGGGACTGGTATGCGGAGACATGGCATCCCATGGTGCTCGGGAGGGCGCCACGGGGGGTTGTACGGGGCGCGAAAGCCCGCGAGGGCACTCGTCCCGTCCTCGGCGTTGAGGGACTGACACCTCACGGCTTGCGGCACTCCCAGAAGGTCTGGCTCGACGAGGGCAACCACCCGCGGGTCGCCGTCGAGGCGCGCATGGGGCACGTGCTGCCCGGTGTCGAGGGCACCTACTCGCACGTGACTCTGGCGATGGAGCTTGCCATCGCCAAAGCCTTGCAGGCACGCTGGGAGCAGGCGATGAAGACGGTCGTGGACCAGCGGGAACTGGGCCGCTATCCCCCGTTCAAGCGAGGGCGCGTGCGGAGATCTCCCAAGAATCTCCCAGAGGGCGATTAGATGCCGCGCGTACACTCGGGGAGCCCAAGCAGAGCAAGCTTGAGCGGGCTCCCCCAGCGAACCTGGTTACGCGTGTCTAGCTGTAGAGACTGGCTAGCGGATCGGCATGCCCGAGAGGGTGCGGGCGATCACCAGCCGCTGGATCTCGCTCGTTCCCTCGAAGATGGTGTAGATCGCGCTGTCGCGGTGCATGCGCTCCACCGGGTACTCGCGGGTGAAGCCGTTGCCGCCGAGGATCTGGACCGCCTGCGCGGTGACCTTCTTCGCGGTCTCGCTCGCGAACAGCTTCGACATCGAGCCCTCGGCCGAGGTGAAGGGCTTGCCCGCGACCGCCATCCAGGAGGCCCGCCACACCAGCAGCCGGGCCGCGTCGATGGAGGTCCGCATGTCCGCGAGCTGGAAGGCGACGCCCTGGTTGTCGATGATCGGCCGGCCGAACTGCGTACGGGTCTTCGCGTAGTCCAGCGCCACCTCGTACGCGGCGCGCGCCGTGCCGACCGCCATGGCGCCGACGGCCGGGCGGGAGGCCTCGAAGGTGGCCATGGCCGCGTTCTTCACGCGCTCCCCACCGCCCGCCTTGGCCCGCTCGTGGGCCCGCGCGAGCCGCTCGTCCAGCTTCTCCTTGCCGCCGAGCAGGCAGGAACCGGGGATCCGTACGTCCTCCAGCACCACCTCGGCGGTGTGCGAGGCGCGGATGCCGTGCTTCTTGAACTTCTGCCCCTGGGAAAGGCCCCGGGTGGCCGGCGGCACGATGAAGGAGGCGTGCCCCTTCGTCCCCAGCTCCGGGTCGACGACCGCCACCACGATGTGGACGTTGGCGATGCCGCCGTTGGTCGCCCAGGTCTTCGTGCCGTTGAGCACCCACTCGTCGGTGGCCTGGTCGTACACGGCGCGGGTGCGCATCGCGCCGACGTCGGAGCCGGCGTCGGGCTCGGAGGAGCAGAAGGCCGCGACCTTCACGTCGTCGGGGGTCCCGTACATCTGCGGGATCCAGGTGCCGATCTGCTCCTCGGTGCCGTTGGCGACGACGCCGATGGCGGCGAGCCCGGTGCCGACGATCGACAGAGCGATGCCCGCGTCGCCCCAGAACAGCTCCTCCATGGCCATCGGGATGCCGAGTCCGGTGGGGTCGAAGAACTGCTGGGCGTAGAAGTCGAGGGAGTAGATGCCGACCTTGGCGGCCTCCTGGATGACGGGCCACGGAGTCTCTTCGCGCTCGTCCCATTCCGCGGCGGCGGGGCGGATCACGTCGGCGGCGAAGCCGTGGATCCAGTCCCGTACCTGCTTCTGGTCGTCGTTCAGATCCATGGTGAACTCCGCCATGTCCCCTCCATCTTTCGTCTAGAAGTTGTTACCAACGGTAACCCCCACGCCGACTCCAGTCTGTTACCGGCCGGTAAGCACTGTCAAGCAGCGGCGATCACGGGCGTCCGATGAGATCACCGGGGTGTGCGGGGTGTTACGTTGCGTGGGCCTGAAGGACATCGCAAGGGCGGGGAGTGACACGGCATGGAGACCACACGGCAGTCCGGCGAGCCGGGAGCGGGTGAACGCCGGCGGCGGGAGCTGCTGGAGGCCGCCGACCGGGTCGTCCTCAGGGACGGCCCCAAGGCGTCCATGAACGCCATCGCGGCGGAGGCCGGGATCACCAAGCCCATCCTCTACCGCCACTTCGGCGACAAGGCGGGCCTCTACCAGGCCCTGGCCGTCCGGCACACGGACGCCCTGCTCGACTCGCTGCGCGCGGCCCTCGACGCCCCCGCCGAGCGGCGGCGCCGGGTGGAGGCGACCCTCGACACCTATCTCGCCGCGATCGAGGCCCGCCCCCAGGTCTACCGCTTCCTCATGCACCCGGCCGAGGATTCCCAGGCCCCGGAGCGCGGCTTCGACGTGGGCCTGCACTCGGCCCCGCTGCTGCGCCGCCTCGGCGAGGAACTGGCCCAGGTGATCGGCGAACGCGTGGACCTGGGCCCCGGCGGCGAACGCCTCGCGCGGGTCTGGGGCCACGGCATCGTCGGCATGATGCACGCGGCGGGCGACTGGTGGCTCGGCGAACGCCCCTGCGACCGCACGGAGCTGGTCAGCGCCCTCACCGACCTCCTCTGGGGCCGCCTGGCCACGGCGGGCAACAGAGCGGACGGCCCGGGCTTCTGAGTCCGCCGCGGGCACCCGGCGCCGCCCGGGCACATCCGGCGCATGCGGGGCCGCATCCGCTCCCGCGGGCCCGCCCGGGCACATCCGGCGCCGCCGGGGCCACATCCAGCCCCGCCGGCGTTTGAGGCGCGGGGTCCGGGGCGGAGCCCCAGGACCCCGGCCCCGCCGGGCTCACTCCCCCAGCGCGCGCAGCCCCGCGAGACCCCAGTCCGTCTTGCGGATGGCCCGCCGCAGGCGACGGGCCCGCAACCCGGTCACCCGGTCCGCGTACACCCCACCGGCCAGGTGATCGCACTCGTGCTGCAAACACCGCGCGAAGAACCCGGTCCCGGAGATCCGCACGGCCGCGCCGTCCGACGTGACACCCTCCACCACCGCGTTGTCGTAGCGGGGCGTCCCCGCCTCCAGCCCCGGCAGGGACAGGCAGCCCTCGGGACCGAGGAACTCGTCCCCGTCGGCGGACACCAGCCGCGGGTTGACGACGTGCCCGACGTGGCGGACGTCCTCGTCGTCGGGGCAGTCGTATACGAACACCCGCTGCCCGACACCGATCTGGTTCGCGGCGAGACCCACGCCCTGCGCGGCGTACATCGTGGCGAACATGTCCTCGATGAGCCGGTCGAGGGCCGGGCCGAACTCGGTGACCTCCGCACAAGCGGAATGGAGCACCGGGTCGCCCAGCAGGCTCATGGTGCGGACGATGCCGGAGGTACCGGGGAGGGGGCGCTGTCGCATGGCCGTAAGAGTACGACGGGCGACTATATGAGGAGATCTTCGGCGGACCGGGGGCGCCGCGGTCAGGGCGCGGGCAGGTCATGGATAGGCTGGGGGCGACCGACGCAAGGAGGACAAGGGACGATGGCAGGCAACACAGAGCCGCTTTCGCCGCGGGCCAAGCTGGCCGTGACGGCGGGCAAGGCCGCGGCGGCGGTGTCGCGGGCCGCGGGACGCGGAAGCGGATCGGTGATCGGAGGCAAGGTCGCGCTCAAACTCGACCCCGATCTCCTCGGCGCACTGGCGCAGCATCTCGACGTCGTCCTCGTCTCGGCGACGAACGGCAAGACCACGACGACCCGGCTCATCGCGGAGGCCCTGCGGGCCAGCGGTCCGGTCGTCTCCAACGCGCTGGGCGCGAACATGCCGGCGGGCATCACCTCCGCCCTGGCGGGCGGCTCCGACGCCCGGTACGGCGTCATCGAGGTGGACGAGAAGTACCTGGCCGGAGTGGCCCGGGACGTCACCCCCAAGGTGATCGCCCTGCTGAACCTCTCCCGCGACCAGCTGGACCGCGCCGCCGAGACCCGCATGCTCGCGGAGAAGTGGCGCGAGGGCCTCTCGGGCTCCAAGGCGGTCGTCGTCGCGAACGCGGACGACCCGCTCATCGTGTGGGCCGCCTCCTCCTCGCAGAACGTGGTGTGGGTCGCGGCCGGCCAGGAGTGGAAGGACGACGCCTGGTCGTGCCCCTCCTGCGGTGGCGTCATGCAGCGCCCGGGCGACGACTGGTTCTGCGGCGAGTGCGGTTTCCGGCGACCCACCCCCAGCTGGGTGCTCTCCGGTGACCACGTGCTCGACCCGCACGGCAGCGCCTGGCCGATCAGCCTGCAGCTCCCGGGCCGCGCCAACAAGGCGAACGCGGCCACCTCGGCCGCCGTCGCAGCCGTCTTCGGCGTCCCGCCGCAGGTGGCGCTGGAGCGGATGTACCAGGTGCAGGCCGTCGCCGGACGCTACGACGTGGTGAGCTTCCAGGGCCGCGAACTGCGCCTGCTGCTCGCGAAGAACCCGGCCGGCTGGCTGGAGACCTTCTCCCTGATCGACCCGCCGCCGACCCCGGTGATCCTCTCGGTCAACGCCCGCGGCGCGGACGGTACCGACACCTCCTGGCTGTGGGACGTGGACTACCCGCGCCTGGCCGGCCACCCGATCTTCGTGATCGGCGACCGCAAGCTGGACCTCGCGGTCCGTCTGGAAGTCGCGGGCCTGGACTTCCGGGTGTGCGAGACCCTCGACGAGGCCGTGCAGCTGGCGCCGCCCGGACAGATCGAGCTGATCGCCAACTACACCGCCTTCCAGGACGTGCGCCGCCGCGTCGGCAACTAGTACCCATAAGGACAAGAGCATGAGCGACAACAGCCTGCGTCTGGTGTGGGTCTACCCCGACCTGCTCAGCACGTACGGAGACCAGGGCAACGCCCTGGTCGTCGAGCGCCGGGCCCGCCGGCGCGGCCTGGACGTGCAGCGCGTGGACGTGCGCAGCGACCAGCCCATCCCGACCTCGGGCGACATCTACCTGATCGGCGGCGGCGAGGACCGGCCGCAGCGGCTGGCCGCGGAGCGGCTGGTGCGCGACGGCGGTCTGGAGCGCGCCGTCTCGAACGGGGCGATCGTCTTCTCCGTCTGCGCCGGATACCAGATCCTGGGCCAGGAGTTCGTCAACGACGTGGGCGAGCGGCAGCAGGGCCTCGGCCTGCTGGACGTGGTGACCGTGCGCGGCGAGGGCGAGCGGTGCGTCGGCGACGTGCTGGGCGACATCGACCCGCGGCTCGGGCTGCCGCAGCTGACCGGCTTCGAGAACCACCAGGGCGTCACGCACCTCGGCCCGACGGCCAAGCCCTTCGCCCGCGTCTCGATGGGCCGGGGCAACGGCACCGGCGACGGCACCGAAGGCGCGTACAACGACACCGTGTTCGGCACGTACATGCACGGTCCCGTGCTGGCCCGCAACCCGCAGATCGCGGACCTGCTGCTGAAGCTGGCCCTCGACGTGAACGCGCTGCCGCCCATCGACGACCGCTGGTACGACGCGCTGCGCGCCGAGCGGATCGCGGCGGCCACGCAGCCCGCGTAGCCCTCGAGGCACCCTTCGTTCGGCCCGGATTCCCCTGGTGGGGTCCGGGCCGACGTGTTTTCGTACGACTGATCTGACCAGCATGTGGAGGATGGTTCAGTCCACCCTCGATCCGCTTGTAGGGTGCTGGGTAGTTCCAACCGGACGACGTGGTCCGGTCGTCGGCCCACGTTGCAAAGGTCCTCCTGCCATGCGCATTGGTGTGCTCACTTCCGGAGGCGACTGCCCCGGGCTCAATGCCGTCATCCGCTCCGTCGTGCACCGCGCCGTCGTCGACCACGGGGACGAGGTCATCGGTTTCCACGACGGCTGGCGCGGCCTGCTGGAGTGCGACTACCGCAAGCTCGACCTGGACGCCGTGAGCGGCATCCTGGCCCGCGGCGGAACGATTCTGGGTTCCTCCCGGGTCCAGCCCGCCCATCTGCGCGACGGCGTGGAGCGGGCCCGCGGCCACGTCGCCGATCTCGGCCTGGACGCCATCATCCCGATCGGCGGCGAGGGCACCCTGAAGGCCGCGAACCTGCTGTCGCAGGGCGGCCTGCCGATCGTCGGCGTCCCGAAGACGATCGACAACGACATCGCCTCCACCGACGTCACCTTCGGCTTCGACACCGCGGTCGGGGTCGCCACCGAGGCCCTGGACCGGCTGAAGACCACCGCGGAGTCCCACCAGCGCGTGATGGTCGTGGAGGTCATGGGCCGCCACACCGGCTGGATCGCCCTGCACTCGGGCATGGCGGCCGGCGCGCACGCCATCGTCGTGCCGGAGCGCCCCTTCGACATCGAGGAGCTGACGGCGGTCGTCGGCGAACGCTTCGAGCAGGGCAAGCGCTTCGCGATCGTCGTGGTCGCCGAGGGCGCCAAGCCCGCCGAGGGCAGCTCGATGGCGCTGGAGGAGGGCGGCACCGACATGTACGGCCACGAGCGGTTCGCCGGCATAGGCAACCGGCTCGCCGTCGAGCTGGAGGAACGTCTCGGCAAGGAGGCCCGGCCGGTCATCCTGGGCCACGTCCAGCGCGGCGGCACGCCCACGGCGTACGACCGCGTCCTCGCGACCCGCTTCGGCTGGCACGCGGTGGAGGCCGCCCACCGGGGCGAGTTCGGGATGCTGACGGCCCTGCGCGGCACGGACATCGTCATGGTCCCGCTCGACGAGGCCGTGCAGACCCTGAAGACGGTCCCCTCCGAGCGCTACGACGAGGCGCAGAACGTCCTGTGATCTTTCCCCTTTTCCACGGGTCACTCCCGTAATGGCCGCCCCCGGACGATTCCCGTCCGGGGGCGGCATTACTGTGGTGGGGCACCACGGGTCAAGGAGTGAAGAGATTGAGCTACCTCGCGCACGACGGCATGGACATGCCCGGCATGGACATGGACCTGCCGCCCTTCACCCTCGGGCGCGGGCTGGAGTTCTCCTTCGACGCCTTCTTCCTGATCGGCTCGCTCCTCGGCCTCGCCCTGTACGGGTGGGGCGTGGTGCGGCTGCGGCGGCGCGGGGACGCCTGGCCGCTCGGGCGGACGGTCGCCTTCACCATCGGCGTGCTGAGCGTGGCCCTGATGATGTGCACCAAGCTGAACGACTACGGCATGGTCATGTTCAGCGTGCACATGGTGCAGCACATGGTGATCAGCATGCTCAGCCCGATCCTGCTGCTGCTGGGCGCGCCCGTGACGCTGGCGCTGCGCGCGCTGGCGCCGGCCGCCCGCGGTCACAAGGGGCCGCGCGAGCTGCTGTTGATGCTCCTGCACAGCCGGTACATGAAGGTGATCACCCATCCGGTGTTCACCATCCCGGTGTTCATCGCGAGCCTCTACGGCCTCTACTTCACCCCGCTCTTCGATTTCCTGATGGGGTCGAAGACCGGTCACATCGCGATGATGGTGCACTTCCTCGCCGTCGGCCTCGTCTTCTTCTGGCCGATCATGGGTGTGGACCCGGGTCCGCACCGCCCCGGCTACGTGATGCGGATGCTGGAGCTGTTCGCGGGAATGCCCTTCCACGCCTTCTTCGGCATCGCGCTGATGATGGGCAGCGAGCCGATGATCAAGACGTACGCGAACCCGCCCGCCTCCCTCGGCATCGACCCGCTGCTCGACCAGCAGTGGGGCGGCGGCATCGCCTGGGCCTTCAGCGAGATCCCCTCGGTGCTGGTGCTGATCGCGCTGGTCTACCAGTGGTACCACTCGGAACAGCGGGCGGCGAATCGCTCCGACCGGTCCGAGGACCGCAACGGCGATCAGGAGCTGGCGGCCTACAACTCGTATCTGGCCTCGCTCCAAGCGCGTGGCCAGTAGCGCGGAACCACCTTCAGGCGCCACCATGGGGCATGACCGGATCCGTGAAGGCTATGGCGCTGATGACCTTCGCCTCTCTGGTGGCGATCGCCACGTATTCCGTGGCCCTCGGAAGCAACGGCTGGCTGTGGTTCGGCTGGGTGGTGCTGGGGCTGCTCACCGCGGGCATGGCCGCCTCGGGCGGTACGTGAGTAGGGCGGCACCCGAGCAGGGCGGTAGCTGAGTAGGTGCCTGAGTAGGTACTGAGTGACCGCGCCCTCCACGCCCCTGGCGAGCCGTCCGTAGGATGTCCGTGACCATGGGACGTCGACGGGAGCCGCCTGGTGTTCTACCACTTGCTCAAGCACGTGATCCTGGGGCCGCTGCTGCGGCTCCTGTTCCGGCCCCGCATCGAAGGCCTGGAGAACATTCCGGAGGACGGGGCCGCGATCATCGCGGGCAACCACCTCTCCTTCTCCGACCACTTCCTGATGCCGGCGATCCTGGGCCGGCGCATCACCTTCCTCGCCAAGGCCGAGTACTTCACCGGACCGGGCCTGAAGGGGCGGCTCACGGCCGCCTTCTTCCGCAGCGCCGGCCAGATCCCGGTGGACCGCTCCGGCAAGGACGCCGGTCAGGCGGCGCTCCGCGAGGGGCTCGGGGTGCTGGCCAAGGGCGAACTGCTCGGCATCTACCCGGAGGGCACCCGCTCGCACGACGGGCGGCTCTACAAGGGCAAGGTGGGCGTGGCCGCGATGGCGCTGGGCGCCAAGGTGCCCGTCGTCCCGTGCGCGATGGTCGGGACCTTCGAGATCCAGCCGCCCGGGCAGAAGATCCCCAGCATCCGCCGGGTCACGATCCGCTTCGGCAGGCCGCTGGACTTTGCCCGGTACGAAGGGATGGAGGGCGAGCGGGCCGTGCTGCGGGCCGTCACCGACGAGATCATGTACGAGGTCCTCGCCCTGTCCGGCCAGGAGTACGTGGACCGGTACGCCGGCGAGGTCAAGGCGGAGGAAGAGGAAGCACGGAAGAAGGCCCGGCGCAGGACGCGCTGAGCCTTCTCCCGTGCCGTGCCGTGCGGGCTCTGCCCGCACGGCCCCGCTAGCGGATGGCCGGGCGCTCGTCGATCGCCCGCTGGTCGGCGGCCGGGGCCGGCGCGATCAGCTTGGCGGCGACGGGGGCCGGGGCCACCGGGGTGGCGTGCGGAGCGCACGTCACGTCCTGGGCGTCCACCTTGCCGGTGAGCAGGTAGGTGTCGACCCGGGTGTTGACGCAGGGGTTCACCAGGCTGGTGACACCGTGCGAGCCGGCGTCCTTCTCGGTGATCAGACGCGAGCCGGCGAGCCGCTTGTGCAGGGAGACCCCGCCCTTGTACGGCGTGGCGGCGTCACGCTCGGACTGCACGATCAGCACCGGCGGCAGGCCGCGGTGGGCGCCGACCCCGACCTCGATCGCGTTGTGCTGCTTGGACTTCCAGGTGGCGCAGGGCAGGTTCATCCACGCGTTGGCCCAGGTCATGAAGGGGTACTGGGCGTGCAGCTTGGTGTTGTCGCGGTCCCACTTGGACCAGCTGGTGGGCCACTTGGCGTCGGCGCACTCCACGGCGGTGTAGACGGCGTTGCCGTTCTCCGCCGAGGCGTTGCCCGCGGTGTCGCTCATGTCGGGGGCGATGGCGTCGATCAGCGCCTGCTCGTCCCCGGCCTCGTACGCGGCCCAGGTCTGGGCGACGGGCACCCAGGAGGAGTCGTAGTACGGGGCGCTCTGGAAGAAGCCGATGAGCTCGGCCGGGCCGACGATCCCGCCGAGCGGGTTGGCCTTGGCCTTGGCGCGCAGCGTCAGCCACTTGGCCTCGACCGCGGCGCGGGTGGTGCCGAGGTGGAAGGAGGCGTCGTTCTTGGCGACCCAGTCCTCCCAGTCGTTCCAGCGCGTCTGGAAGGCGATGTCCTGGCCGAGGTTGGCCTCGTACCAGATGTTGTCGCGGGACGGGTCCACCACGCTGTCGACGATCATGCGGCGCACGTGCGTCGGGAACAGGGTCGCGTAGACCCCGCCGATGTAGGTGCCGTAGGAGACGCCGAGGAAGTTCAGCTTCTTCTCGCCGAGGGCGGCACGGATGACGTCCAGGTCACGCGCGACGTTCGGCGTGGTCATGAACGGCAGCATCTCGCCGCTGCGCTCCTTGCAGCCGTCCGCGTACTCCTCGGCCAGCTTGCGCTGGGCGTCCTTGTCGGCCTTGCTGTCCGGCACCGGGTCGGCCTTGGGGACCTTGACGTACTCCTGCGGGTCGATGCAGGAGATCGGCGCGGAGTGGCCCACGCCGCGCGGGTCGAAGCCGACAAAGTCGTACGCCTTGGCGGTGTTCACCCACAGCGGGCTGTTGGTGGTGCTGCGGCGGGGGAAGCGCATGCCGGAGCCGCCGGGGCCGCCCGGGTTGTAGATGAGCGCGCCCTGGCGCTCTTCCTTGGTGCCGGTGCTGACGGCCCGGTCGACCGCGAGGTCGATCGTCTTGCCGAAGGGCTTGCTGTAGTCGAGCGGGACCTTCACGTAGCCGCACTGGATGGGCGCCGCGAAGCCCCAGTCGGCCGGACAGTCCTTCCAGTCGATCCCGGCGCGGGCCGCGCGGGCGGCGGCGATCTGGGTGCCGATCGCCTCGGCGATCGGGTTGTCCCGGCCGTAGGACCCGGACTCGAAGGCCTGCGAGGCCGACGCGGACGGGGCGAGCAGCAGGCCCGCCGCCAGCGTGCCGGTGATCAGAGTGGCGGCGCTCCCCAGCGCCGCGTTGCGTATCACGTGGTTGTTCCCCCTGCGTCATCTGCCGCCGTGGGCGGCGTGGTTCGTGCCGGTGTGGACGTGCGTCGGCATGTGCAGGGGATACTTCCGCCTGATCAGGAGCGGGCGACAGAGCGCGGGGCGGTTCTTTGCCAACCCGATATCCGGAAATGCGTGTACCGCTGAGCGGTGTCGGGTTCGTCCCGGGTTGGTCCCGGGTTTGGCCCCGCGTTCCGTGGCCGTCCGCCGCGGGCGCCGCCGGAGGTCACCGACCGTAGGCGGCGCAGGCGGCGTCGAGCAGTTCGCGCAGCCGCAGCGCGTCCGGGGCCAGGGCCGTGACCAGGACGGCGGGGCCCGCCAGCGGGGTGAGCGCCGCGAACTCCCCGAGCATCCCGGCCCGCGGCGGGGCCTTCGCGAACTCCGGGTCCACCACCAGCAGCTGGCCGAGCGCCCGGTGGCCCGCGAGTCCCGCCGGGCCGTCCCAGCCGGCGGGTGCGCCGGGTCCGCAGGCCAGTTCCTGTTCCAGCAGCGGTCTTCCGTCCCGGGTCACGGTGAGCCGGGCGCGCAGCAGGCCCGGCGCCTCCCCCGTGCGGCCGAGCACCTGCTCCTCGCGCAGCAGGAGCCGGGCGGTGGGGGCGAGCTCGGCCCGGGTGTGGACCCGCAGGTCGCTGCCGCGCACCGAGACGAGGGGCTCCGGCAGCCAGCGCACGGCCGCCCCGTCCCCGAGCCGCAGCCGTACGTCGTACCGCGCGGGTTCCCCGTGCCGGCCGGGCAGCGCCAGGGTGGCCGCCGCCGAGCGGAGCACCAGCCGGGCGCCCGGCCCGGCGGTGGCCTCGATCCTGAGGTGGTCGCCGCCCAGCGGGGCGCTCATGGCGCCGACCAGCATGACGCCCGCCTCGCCCGGCCCGCCCCGGGTGCGCCGCAGGGCGAGCGGTCCCTCCCCGGCCAGCAGCGGCAGGGCGGTGGAGCCCCGCCCGTCGGCGGCGGCGGCGATCCGGGCGGTGGCGCGCAGGCCGGCCGGAGGGGCGGCGGGCGCGCCCGCCGGCGTGGGGAGGGCCTCGGGGAGCGTGCCCGTCGGCGCGGGAAGGGCTTCGGGGAGCGCCGTAGGGCTCATCAGGCGGTCCATGCGGCGATCCGCTCGCGCACCCAGGCGGCCACCGGGGCCACGCCCTCCTCGCCGCGCAAGGACTGGAAGGCCACGGGCAGTTCGCCGCGCTGTTCGGCGGCGTCGCGGGCCATCCGGCCCAGGTCCGAGCCGACGTGGGGGGCGAGGTCGGTCTTGTTGACCACGAGCAGGTCGGCGGTGGTGACGCCGGGGCCGCCCTTGCGCGGGATGTCGTCGCCGCCGGCCACGTCGATGACGAAGATCTGGGCGTCGACGAGACCCCGGGAGAAGGTGGCGGTGAGGTTGTCCCCGCCGGACTCGACGAGGATCAGGTCGAGCCGTCCGTTGCCGTGGAAGGCCTCCTCCAGTTCCTCCACGGCCTCCAGGTTGGCGGAGATGTCGTCGCGGATGGCGGTGTGCGGGCAGGCGCCGGTCTCCACGGCGCTGATCCGCTCGGGAGGCAGGACGGCTTCGCGGAGCAGGAACTCGGCGTCCTCACGGGTGTAGATGTCGTTGGTGACCACGGCCATCGACAGCTCCGCGCGCAGGGCCCGGCAGAGGGCTGCCACGGTGGCGGTCTTGCCGGAGCCGACGGGCCCGCCGAGGCCGATGCGCAGGGCCCGGCGGGTCCCGTCCGAGCGCAGCGTCTCGGCGCTGTGGGTGTGGCGGTGCGGGAAGGCCGCATCGTCGAGGGAAGAGTCGAGGTGCATGGCAGGTCTCCTTGAGCCGAAGCAGGGGGCGCGGGGCGTGCGGGGGTGTGCGGGGCGCGGGTCAGGAGGCGAACAGCCGTACCGGCCAGTCGGCATGGGCCTGCGCCGCGATGTCCAGCAGCGGTGAGGAGGCCGCGGGCAGGGTGTGCGGACCGTCGGTCCGGGCCCGCAGCGCGGCCCGTTCGGCGCGCCGGGACACGGAGTCGAGCTCGGGGGCGAGCCCGGCCAGGACCCGGGTCGCCTCGAAGGGGTCCAGGCCGAGCAGCCGCACGGTGGCGGTGGCCGGCCCGCTCACGCTCTCGTACGCCGCCACGTGCGCGGCGTCGAGCGGCCCGAGCCCCGCCGAGCGGGCGGTGACGCCGAGCACCACGGGCTGGTGCGCCCCGCGCGGGAACGCGGCGGCCAGCGCGTCCAGTTCCGCTCCGGGCCAGGTGGCGCGGGCCGCCCGCATCAGCTGGCGCCCGAGCCGCCGCCCGGCCGCGCGCAGCGCGGGCGAGGGGGTCCGGGCGTCGGCGGCCTCGTCGAGGGCCGCCGGGTCGATCCCGAGGGCGGCCGCCGCGGCGAGCCCGGCCGCGACGAGCCCGGCGGTGTGCAGCCGGCCCCGGCAGAACTCCGCCAGGGTCGCGGCGTCGTGGATCCGGCCCGCCTTGCAGGCGGCCTCGGCCCCGCCGGAGTGGGCGTGCCCTCCGGCGGGGAAGCGGCCGTCGGCGAGGACGAGGAGGGTGGCGAGGCTCATCGGACGACCCCACCCCTCAGAAGAGGCCCCATCAGAAGAGGAAGTAGCGTTGGGCCATGGGGAGTTCCGCCGCCGGGGCCGGTTCCACCACCTCGCCGTCGATGGTGACGGTGAAGGTGTCGGCGTCGACTTCCACCCTCGGCATGGCGTCGTTGTTGCGCATGTCCGCCTTGGTCACCTTGCGGGTGCTCTCGATGGCGACGAACTCCTTTCCGAGTCCGAGCCGTTCGGGCAGTCCGTCGTCGAGGGCGGCCTGGGCGGTGAAGTTGACCGAGTTGAGCCCGGGGGCCCGCCCGTACGCCCCGAACATCGGGCGCGGCAGGACCGGCTGCGGGGTGGGGATGGAGGCGTTGGCATCGCCCATCTGCGCGTAGGCGATCTGGCCTCCCTTGATGACCAGTTCGGGTTTGACCCCGAAGAAGGCGGGCTTCCACAGCACCAGGTCGGCGAGCTTGCCGGTCTCGACGGAGCCGATCTCGCGGGCCAGGCCCTGGGCGACGGCCGGGTTGATCGTGTACTTGGCGACGTAGCGCCGGGCCCGGTGGTTGTCGGCGGGCCCGTCCCCGGGCAGGGACCCCCGGCGCTTCTTCATCACGTGGGCGGTCTGCCAGGTGCGCAGGATCACCTCGCCGACGCGGCCCATGGCCTGGGCGTCGGAGGAGATGATCGAGATGGCTCCGAGGTCGTGCAGGACGTCCTCGGCGGCGATGGTCGAGGGCCGGATCCGGGACTCGGCGAAGGCCAGGTCCTCGGGGACCGCGGGGTTGAGGTGGTGGCAGACCATCAGCATGTCGAGGTGTTCCTCGACGGTGTTGACGGTGTGCGGCCGGGTCGGATTGGTGGAGCTGGGCAGGATGTTCGGCTCCGAGACCACGGTGATGATGTCGGGGGCGTGCCCGCCGCCGGCGCCTTCGGTGTGGTACGAGTGGATGGTCCGGCCGCCGATGGCGGCGAGGGTGTCGGCGACGAACCCGGCCTCGTTGAGGGTGTCGGTGTGGATGGCGGCCTGGGCGCCGGTCTCCTCGCAGACGGTGAGGCAGGCGTCGATGACGGCGGGGGTGGATCCCCAGTCCTCGTGGAGCTTGAAGCCGAGCGCCCCGCCGCGCAGTTGGGAGTACATGCCCTCGCGGGACATGGTGTTGCCCTTGCCGAGCAGGCCGATGTTGACGGGGAAGGCCTCCAGCGCGGCGAACATGCGGGCCAGGTGCCAGGGCCCGGGGGTGACGGTGGTGGCCTTGGTGCCCTCCGCGGGGCCGGTGCCGCCGCCGACGAGGGTGGTGATGCCGGAGGCCAGGGCCTCCTCGATCACGGTCGGGGAGATGAAGTGCACGTGGGCGTCGACGGCGCCGGCGGTGAGGATCTTCCCGTTGCCGGCGATGATCTCGGTCTCGGGGCCGATCACCAGCGCGCGGTCCACGCCGTCCATGGTGTCGGGGTTGCCGGCCTTGCCGATGCCGCAGATCCGGCCGTCGCGGATGCCCACGTCGGCCTTGACGATGCCCCAGTGGTCGAGGATCACCACTCCGGTGATGACGGTGTCGGCGGCGCCCTCGGCCCGGGTGGTGCGGGCCTGGCCCATGGATTCGCGGATGACCTTGCCGCCGCCGAAGACGGCCTCGTCGCCGGCCCGGCCGGGGCCGCCGGCGAGGTCCTGCTCGATCTCGACGAAGAGGTCGGTGTCGGCGAGGCGGATCCGGTCGCCCGTGGTGGGCCCGAAGAGGTCGGCGTAGACCTGGCGCGATATCTCAGCCATCGAGCGGCCCTCCGGTCTCCCCGCGCAGTCCGGGCACGGTGCGCAGCCCCGCCAGCGGTACGAGGGCCACGGCGACCGGGATGCCCGGCTCGAAGCGGACCGCGGTGCCGGCGGCGATGTCGAGGCGCAGTCCGCGGGCGGCGGTGCGGTCGAAGTCGAGGCCGGGGTTGGCCTCGGCGAAGTGGTAGTGCGAGCCGACCTGGACGGGCCGGTCGGCGGCGTTGAGCACGGTGAGTCGGGTGACGGGCCGGCCTTCGTTGAGGCGCACCGGGCCGTCCCCGTAGGCGATTTCGCCGGGGATCATGCGGGTACTCGCTCTCAAACGATGGGGTCGTGGACGGTGACGAGCTTGGTGCCGTCCGGGAAGGTCGCCTCGACCTGGACGTCGTGGATCATCTCGGGTATCCCCTCCATGACCTCCTCGCGGGAGAGCACGGTCCGCCCGGAGGCCATCAGTTCGGCCACCGTCCGCCCGTCGCGGGCTCCTTCGAGGATGTGTGCGGTGATCAGGGCTATCACCTCGGGGTGGTTGAGGAGCACACCCCGCGCCTTGCGTCTCTCGGCCACGTCGGCGGCCACGTGGATGAGCAGTCTCTCCTGCTCGTGGGGGGTCAGCTGCACAGCAATCACCAAGCTTCCGGGACATGATCAACCTCGTGCCGAGCCGACCCTATGGGCCGTCAACACTTTGTTGACCTGCGCATATCCGAGCCAAGCGTGTCTTGCCCAACACAGGGAAAGGCTTTCCGTCCCGCCCATCGCCGCTTTGCCGGCCCATGGGTGACCATTGACGGAAGGAACGTGGCCGCCACGCTAGGTGCCGCGCTTTTCCGCTGAGTTAACCCACGTTTCGGGCAGGTACCCGGTTCAACTCCGGGCGCCGCACCGCCCGGTTCCGTATACGGAACCGCTCACGAGGAGCCGCATGTTCGTCAACCCCGTCCACCACATCACCTTCGACGCACAGGAGCCCTACGCGCTGGCGCGGTTCTGGTCCGAGGTCACCGGCTGGCCCCTCCACCCGGACGACCTGGCGGACGACCCCGAGATCTCCCTCGTGCCGGGGCAGCCGGGGGTGAGCGGACTGCTGTTCATCCGGGTGCCCGAGGGCAAGTCCGGGAAGAACCGCGTCCACTTGGACATCCAGCCGACCACCGGCACCCGCGACGAGAACGTGGAGCGGCTGCTCGGGCTCGGCGCGAAGCTGGTCTCCGACCAGCGCCGGCAGGACGGTACCGGCTGGGCCGTGCTCGCCGACCCTGAGGGCAACGAGTTCTGCATGGAGCGCAGCGCCGCGGAGCGCGCCGGGTCCTGACGCCGCGACCGCTCGGCCGGGGAGGTGCCGCGACGGCTCAGCCGGGGAGGTGCCGCGATCGCTCGGCCGGTGAGGTGCCGCAACCGCTCAACCGATGAGGCGCCGCGATCGCTCGGCCGGTCAACAGCCGGTCGCGGTCCTCGCCGGAGCGCCGGCGGCCGAGGCCGTCCAGGGCAGGGCGATCCACACGGTCTTGCCGCCGTCCTCGGTCGGGCTGACCGAGAGCCGGCCGCCCGCCTCCGCGGCGAGCCAGCGGATGATGACCATCCCCCGGCCGTTGTCCTGCTGGACGGCGGCCGGGAGCCGCTTGGGCCAGCGCGGGTGGCTGTCGGTGACCCCGATGCGCAGCCACTCCTCGCGCTCCAGGCGGATGTCCACCGTGAAGGTCGGCGACTTCCCGAAGGTGTGCTGGACGGAGTTGGTGGCCAGTTCCGAGACGATGAGCCGGATGCTGTCGGCGGCTTCGGTCCCGTCGGACAGTCCCCACTCACCCAGTACCTCCGCGACGTAGCGGCGGGCGGCCGCGACCGAGGCGGGATCGCTCGGCAGAGTGACGGATGCTTCCAGGTGATCTGCCATGGCGACGGTCCCTTTCCCACCGGGGCGAAGCCGCCCCGGATCTGTGCTGGACGCCAGAGTGCCACCCATCGTCCCGCCGTTTCCGCAGATCCCTCAAGATATGCATATATCTGTCGCTCAATGCGGTGAACTCTGCTACGGAAGAGCGTATTTGGACGGCAGACTGGTGCGACCTGTGCCGGTGGAAGGAGGCGGGTGTGCAGCACGGTCCCGCAGTGCGTCGGCGCAAGCTCGGCGAGGAACTGCGTGCCCTTCGCGACCGGTCCGGACTCACCAGCGGTGAGGCGGCCCGGCTGGCGGGATGGCACCAGTCGAAGATCAGTCGTATCGAGACGGGGCGCAGCGGCGTCAAGGTGGAGGACATCCGGATCCTGCTCGACGTCTACGGGGAAGACGTCGTGAGCGCGCAGCAGCGCGCCCTGCTGGAAGCCCTCTCGGCCTCGGCGGCGGGCCCCGCCCCGGACGCCGACACCGGGCGCGGGCGCCAGTGGTGGCACGACTACCGGGGGCTGCTGCCGCAGGAGTACCGGGACTTCATCAGCCTGGAGGCGGGTGCCCGCTCGGCCCGCACCGTCGAACTGTCGGTGGTGCCGGGTCTGCTGCAGACCCCCGGGTACGCGCGCGCCGTGACCCGGGCCGCGCTGGGCGGGCTGCCGGAGCCGAAGGTGGACGCGCTGGTCGACGTACGACTGGCGCGTCAGTCCGTCCTGCGGGCCGATCCGCCGCTGGAGCTGAGCGCGGTGCTCGACGAGGCGGTGCTGCGGCGCACGATCGGCGGGTCCGGGGTGATGGAGGAACAGTTGAGGCACCTGGTGGAGGTGGCGCGTTTGCCCCAAGTGCGGCTTCAGGTACTGCCGTTCAGCGTGGGGGGACATCTCGGCCTGACAGGACCGTTCGTCATCTTCTCATTTCCGAACATCGCCGATCTGGATGTGGTGGTACTCGACCATTTGACGAGTAGCCTCTATCTGGAGCGGAAGGAAGACCTTGAGGCGTACAGCGCCGCGTTCCGCACCATCCAGGCGCACGCCCTCCCGCCCCGCGACTCGTCGGATCTCATCAGCGCCCTCGCTGACGACGCGTAAGGAGGCACCCCCGTGTCCGCAACCCCCTTATCCACAGGCGGACTTCTGAACAGCGCGCGGTGGCGGCGAAGCAGCCGCAGCACCGGAATGAACAACTGTGTGGAAACGGCCGTCCTCAGCGGCGGCCTGCTCGCCGTCCGCGATTCCAAGCGGGCGGACGGCCCGGCTGTGCTCTTCACCGGGCATGCCTGGGACGGCTTCCTCGTCTGCGTTCGCGCGGATCTCGGGACGTAGGAACGCGGCTCTCACGAACGCCGGAGCGCCCGTAGCGGCTCCGTTCAGCGGTCCGTGGCTCCGGCCGGAGCGGTCCCCAGGATCGTCCCGACCGCACGGCTGATCTCCGCCCCCGTGAGATCCGCCCGCGCGGTCAGTCGCAGCCGGGAGATGCCGTCCGGCACCGACGGCGGCCGGAAGCACCCCACGGACAGACCTGCCTCGCGGCAGTCGGCGGCCCAGCGCAGTGCCGCCGAGGCCGACGGGGCCCGTACCGACACCACGGCCGCGTCCGGCCGGGCCGCGGTCAGGCCGGACGCGGTGAGCCGCCCGTACAGTTCGGCGGCCACCGCGCGGGCCCGGTCCGCGCGCTCCGGTTCCCGCTCCAGCAGGCGCAGGGCCGCCAGTGCGGCGCCCGTCGCGGCCGGGGCCAGCCCGGTGTCGAAGATGAAGGTCCGCGCCGTGTTGACCAGGTGCCGGATCACCTTGGCCGGGCCGAGCACCGCGCCGCCCTGGCTGCCCAGGGACTTCGAGAGGGTGAGCGTCGCGACCACCCCGGGGGCCCCCGCGAGCCCGGCGGCGTGCAGCGCCCCGCGGCCGCCCTCGCCCAGGACCCCGAGGCCGTGCGCGTCGTCCACGAGCAGGGCCGCGCCCTGCTCCCGGCAGGCCTCGGCGTGGGCCGCGAGCGGGGCGGCGTCCCCGTCGACCGAGAACACCGAGTCGGTGACCAGCAGCGCCCGCCCCCGGTGGGCGGCGAGGGTCTTGCGCGCGGTGTCCGGGTCGGAGTGCGGGACGACGGCGGTCTCGGCGCGCGACAGCCGGCAGCCGTCCACGATCGAGGCGTGGTTGCCCGCGTCCGAGACCACCAGGGTGCCCCGGTCGCTGAGCGCGGTGACGGCGGCCAGGTTGGCCGCGTATCCGGAGGAGAGCACCAGCGCGGCCTCGAACCCGCAGAAGGCCGCCAGCTCCCGCTCGAGCTCCGCATGAAGTTCGGTCGTACCCGTGACCAGACGTGATCCAGTGGCTCCGGCGCCCCAGCGCTCCGCCGCCTCGCTGGCTCCCCGCACCGTTTCGGGGTGCCGCGACAGTCCGAGGTAGTCGTTGCTCGCGAGGTCCAGGAGCGGGGAGGCGGCCGGACGCGGGCGCAGCGTCCGGACGAGTCCGGCCTGCTCCCGGGCCTGCTCCGCGTCGTCGATCCAGGAGAAGACGTCCACGGGGGCGGGGATGTGCTGGTGCGGCATCGACGGTCCTCGGCTTTTTTGTCGGCAGTCCACAGACCTGCCCGACCCTAACCGTCCGTGACCCCTGCGTCAGGTGTGGCGATACACACACTCTCTTCCGGCCATGTTGTTCGATCTCTCCTTGGCCGGGAGTACCCGTGTGGGACAGGATCGGCATCATGGACCTGCTGAACACCCTCGTGGACAAGGGGCTGCGGCGTGAGCTGCCGACCCGCGAAGAGGCACTCGCCGTGCTGGCGACCTCTGACGACGAACTGCTCGACGTGGTGGCCGCGGCCGGCAAGGTGCGCCGACAGTGGTTCGGACGCCGGGTCAAGCTGAACTACCTGGTCAACCTGAAGTCGGGGCTCTGCCCCGAGGACTGCTCGTACTGTTCCCAGCGCCTGGGATCGAAGGCCGAGATCCTCAAGTACACGTGGCTGAAGCCCGAGGAGGCCTCCCAGGCCGCGGCCGCGGGCGTAGCCGGCGGGGCCAAGCGGGTCTGTCTGGTGGCGAGCGGACGCGGTCCGACGGACCGCGACGTGGACCGTGTCGGCAAGACGATCGCGGCCATCAAGGAGCAGAACGAGGGCGTCGAGGTGTGTGCCTGCCTCGGTCTGCTGTCGGACGGCCAGGCCGAGCGCCTGAAGGACGCGGGCGCGGATGCCTACAACCACAACCTGAACACCTCCGAGGCCACGTACGGCCAGATCACCAAGACCCACACCTACGCGGACCGGGTCGACACGGTGCAGAAGGCGCACGCCGCCGGTCTGTCGGCCTGCTCGGGCCTGATCGCGGGCATGGGCGAGAGCGACGAGGACCTCGTCGACGTCGTCTACGCGCTGCGCGAGCTCGACAGCGACTCGGTCCCGGTCAACTTCCTGATCCCCTTCGAGGGCACCCCGCTCGCCAAGGAGTGGAACCTCACCCCGCAGCGCGCCCTGCGCATCCTCGCGATGGTCCGCTTCGTCTGCCCCGACGTCGAGGTCCGCATCGCGGGCGGCCGCGAGGTGCACCTGCGCACCCTGCAGCCGCTGGCGCTGCACGTGGCGAACTCGATCTTCCTGGGCGACTACCTGACCAGTGAGGGCCAGGCCGGACAGGCCGACCTCGAGATGATCGCGGACGCCGGTTTCGAGGTGGAGGGCGCCGGTACGACGACCCTTCCCGCGCACCGCTCCGACATCGCGGCGGCGGCCACCGCCGGGGGCTGCGGTTCGAAGGGCTCCGGCGCCCCGGGCTCCGGCGCCTCTGTCTGCGGCTCCTCCGCCACGGCGGACGAGGCCGGCTGCGGCTCGGCGTGCGGCGGCTGCTCGGGGCACGCCGGGCACGAGGCCCCCGTAGCGGCCTCCGTGGCCGCTCCGGCCGACGGACCCGTACCGGCGCAGGCCGAAGCGGGTGAGGTCCGGCCCGGTCTGGTGGCGGTGCGCCGCCGCGGTGCGGGAACGGATCTCGCTCCCAATGCCTGATCAGGCGGGGCCCTCGGAGACGGGCTCGCCCGACGCGCTGCCGGCCGCCGAACTGCTCGCGCTGGACCGGCAGCACGTATGGCACCCGTACGGCCCGATGCCCGGGCGGCAGGAGCCGCTCGTCGTCGCCTCCGCCTCGGGGGTCCGCCTCCGGCTGGCCGAGCCCTCGCAGGGACACGACGAGCTGGTCGACGGCATGTCCTCCTGGTGGTCGGCGATCCACGGGTACAACCACCCGGCGCTGAACGAGGCGGTCACCGGCCAGCTCGGCCGGATGTCGCACGTGATGTTCGGCGGGCTCACCCACGAGCCCGCCGTCCGGCTGGCCGCGAGGCTCGTCGAGCTCACCCCGGCCGGTCTGGAGCACGTCTTCCTCGCCGACTCCGGCTCGGTCTCCGTCGAGGTCGCGGTGAAGATGTGCCTCCAGTACTGGCGTTCGGTGGGGCGCCCCGGGAAGAGCCGCCTGCTGACCTGGCGGGGCGGCTACCACGGGGACACCTGGCAGCCGATGGCCGTCTGCGACCCCGAGGGCGGCATGCACGAGCTGTGGTCGGGGATCCTCCCGCGCCAGCTCTTCGCGGACGCCCCGCCGAGCGGCTTCTCCGCTCCGGTCGACGAGTCCTACGCCGCCCACCTGCGCTCCCTGTTCGCCGCGCACGCGGACGAACTGGCGGCCGTGATCGTGGAGCCGGTCGTCCAGGGCGCGGGCGGCATGCGCTTCCACAATCCGGGCTACCTCCGGGTGCTGCGCGAGCTGTGCGACGAGTTCGACGTGCTGCTCATCCTCGACGAGATCGCCACCGGCTTCGGCCGTACGGGCGCGCTGTTCGCCGCCGACCACGCCGGGATCACCCCGGACGTGATGTGCCTGGGCAAGGCCCTGACCGGCGGTTACCTCACCCTCGCCGCGACGCTCTGCACGGAGCGGGTCGCGGACGGCATCTCTCGGGGCGAGGTCCCGGTCCTGGCCCACGGGCCGACCTTCATGGGCAACCCGCTGGCCACCGCGGTGGCCCTGGCCTCCATCGACCTGCTGCTCGGCCAGGACTGGCAGGGCGAGGTCAAGCGCATCGAGGCCGCCCTGCTGGAGGGCCTGGCCCCGGCCGCGGAGCTGCCGGGCGTCCAGGAGGTACGGGTCCAGGGCGCCATCGGCGTCATCCAGCTCGACCACCCGGTGGACATGGCCCGCGCCACGGCGGCGGCGGTCCGGGAGGGCGTCTGGCTGCGCCCGTTCCGGGACCTGATCTACACGATGCCGCCGTTCGTCACGGGCGACGCGGACGTGGCCCGCATCTGCCGGGCCGTGGTCGCGGCCGCGAGGGAGGCCTGAGATGGCGGTCCTGATGGTCTCGGGGACGGGCACCGAGATCGGCAAGACGGTCGTCACCTCGGCCGTCGCGGCGGCGGCGCTCGCGGCGGGCCTCTCGGTGGCCGTACTGAAGCCGGCCCAGACGGGCGTCGGCCCGGACGAGCCCGGAGACGCGGCGGAGGTCGGCCGACTGGCCGGCTCCGCCGTCACCGCGGTGGAGCTGGCCCGCTATCCGGAGCCGCTGGCCCCGGACACGGCGGCCCGGCGTTCGGGGCTCCCGACGCTCTCCCCGGAGCGGATCGCGGAAACGGCCCGCGAACTCGCCCTCTCCCACGACCTGGTCCTGGTCGAGGGCGCGGGCGGCCTCCTGGTCCGCTTCGACGAGGCCGGCCACACCCTGGCGGACGCGGCCCGACTGCTCGGCGCCCCGGTGCTGATCGTGGCTCCGGCGGGCCTCGGCACCCTCAACTCCACCGCCCTCACGGCGGAGGCCCTCCGGGCCCGCGGCCTGACCTCCCCGGGCGTGGTGATCGGCAGCTGGCCGGCCGAACCCGACCTGGCCGCCCGCTGCAACCTGGCCGACCTGCCCTCGGTCTCCGGACTCCCCCTCCTGGGCGCGGTCCCGGCCGGCGCGGGCACCCTGCCCCCGGCGGCCTTCCGCACCTCGGCGCCCGACTGGCTCGCCGCCGCCCTCCACGGCACCTGGACGGCGCCCTCCGGCTGACCCGGCCACCGCGGCCCCGCGGGCGGACCGGGGCGGCAGGGCCCGTACGGCCGGACGGGGGAACGGGCGCCGCCGCGCGGCCACCCGACGGTGTCGGGGTGGGCCGTGACGGCGGTGCGGATGAGGATCGGGGCGTGGGCTTCCTCGTGCCGGTCCTCTTCGCGCTGTTCGCGGCGCTCAGCAACGCGCTCGCGACCGTCCTCCAGCGGCGGGCGGCGCTCACCGTGCCGCAGAGCGACGGGTTCCGCTTCGGGCTGGTCCTCGACCTGCTGCGCCAGCCCCTCTGGGTCGGCGGGATCCTGGCGGTGATCGCCGCCGGCGCCGGGCAGGCCGTGGCGCTGGCCACGGGCGCGCTGGCCCTCGTACAGCCCCTGTTCGTCCTGGAGCTGCCGCTCGCGCTGCTGATCGCCTCGCTGGTGACGCGGACCCGGATGCCGGGGCCGTTGTGGCTGGCCGTGGGAGCGGTGGTGGCCGGACTCGGAATCGTCCTGGTGGCCGCCTCACCGACGGGGAACCGTACCGACGTCCCGGCCGACCGGTGGGTCCTGGCCCTGGCGGCCTGCGCGGTCGCGGTGGCGGTGCTCGCCGTGGCCGGCCTGCGGCGGCGGCCCGGCCGGACGCGGGCCGGATGCCTCGGCGCGGCCACCGCCGTCTGCTACGCGCTGACCGCCGCGCTGATGAAGTCGGCCACGCACGTCCTCGACGACGACGGCATCGGCGCCTTCCTGCGCACCTGGGAGACCTACGCCTTCGCCGCTACCGGCATCTGCGCCCTCCTGCTCCTCGAACACGCCATGCAGGGCGGCCCGCTGGTCGCCTCGCAGCCGGCGCTGACGCTCGGCGACGCGGGCGTGAGCGTCGCCCTGGGCGTGCTGCTGTACGAGGAACGGCTCCGGGCCCACTGGTGGCTGCTGCCGCAGTTGCTGGGCCTGTCCCTGATCTGCGCCGGAGTACTCACCCTGGCCAGGAAGGGCGCGGGCACCGAACCCGACGCGACCTGACGCGGCGGCCCGGGCCCCCCGGGGGCCGCTCCCGCCCCTCGCCGGCGCGGGGGCCGGGAGCGGGCGCGGGAGCGGGATCCCGGTGTCAGGGCGTCTCCACCAGCGGCTTGACCCAGCGCCGCCAGTGGTCCTCGCGGTGGTAGCCGGCCGCGGCCCAGGCCCGCTGCGCGCGTTCGTTCGCTTCGAGGACCATCGCGTCGCCGCGGCGGCCCCCGGCGGCGACGAAGCGGCGTTCGGCCGCCTCCAGGAGCGCCGTGGCGATCCCCTGGCGACGACGGGAGGGCAGTACGGCGAGCCGGTACAGGGACGCCCGCCAGCCGTCCCAGCCGGCGATCACGGATCCGACCAGGACCCCGTCGCTCTCCGCGAGGATCAGTGCCTCGGGGTCTCGGGTGACGAGCCGGGACACGCCGTCCGCGTCGTCCGTGATCGAGGTGCCCTCCGCGGCTTCCTTCCAGAAGGCGAGGACGGTCTCGGCGTCGGCCGGCAGGGCGGCCCGTATGTGCAGATCGGTCATGTCCCGGAGCCAAGCACGCACGGCCGGTGGCCCGCCACCGACTTCCGTCTGGCGAGACGGGCCCCGGCCCGTCCGCGCCCGGTCTCCCGGACGCGGACGCGGGCGGGATGCGAGGATCGTTCACATCCGGTCCCATCGGGGCATCACCCGCCCCCGGGGCCGGGCGGGTCCGCCGAAGGAACGATCCGCCCACTTTGCTCTTCCTTTACCCTGTAGGCAGCTGTTCCTCTTCTCCCCTCGGTACCCCCTCCGAACGAAAGGTGTGAGCGTCCGTCCATGGGCGAGCCTCCCAGTCCCCTCCCTTCCCGTCCGCGACAGCGCGCGACACCCCTCCTCCTGGCTGATCATGGGACGGAGGTGAAGGACCGATGACCGAAGTGCTCCTGCTCGTCGTGGCGCTGCTGCTCTGCCTTGCCTGCGGAGTCTTCGTCGCGGCCGAGTTCTCGCTGACCACCATCGAGCGCAGCGAACTGGAACGGGCCGTCGAGCGCGGCGAGCGCGGCGCCGACAGCGCCCTGACCGCGGTCCGCAGCCTGACGTTCCAGCTCTCCGGCGCGCAGCTCGGCATCACCGTGACCGGCCTGGTCATCGGCATGATCTCCAAGCCCTCGATCGCGGCCCTCCTCAAGGGCCCCTTCGAAGCCATGGGACTGTCCGCCGGAGCCGCGTCCTCCACCGCCCTGATCCTCGGCACCGTGCTGTCGACCGTCGTCCTGATGGTCGTGGGCGAGCTCGTCCCCAAGAACTGGGCGATCTCCTCCCCGCTGGCCGTCGCCAAGCGGGTCGCCACCTTCCAGCGGGTCTTCAGCCGTGCCTTCAGGCCCTTCATCAGCCATCTGAACACCACGGCGAACCACATGGTGCGCCGGTTCGGCATGGAGCCCGCCGAGGAACTCGCCTCGGCACGCACCCCGCAGGAGCTGGCGGCCCTGGCCCGGCACTCCGCGCGGGCCGGCGCCCTGGAGAAGGACACCGCCGAGCTGTTCATGCGGACCCTGAACCTCGCGGACCTGACCGCGGAGAACGTCATGACCCCGCGGGTCCAGGTCACCGCCCTCGACCTGCAGACCACCGCCGAGGACGTGGCGAACGCGACGCTCGCCACGGGCCTGTCCCGGTTCCCCGTCTACCGGGGCAGCCTCGACAGCGTCGTCGGCACCGTCCACATCAAGGACGTACTGGCCCTGCCGGCGGAGGAGCGGCACCGCACCCCGGTGTCGCAGCTGCTGCGCGAGCCCCTCCTCGTACCGGAGTCGCTGACCGTGGACCGGCTGCTGGACCGGCTGTCCGGGAAGCAGACCATGGCCGTGGTCATCGACGAGTACGGCGGCACGGCCGGTGTGGCCACGCTGGAGGACATCGTCGAAGAGGTGGTCGGCGAGGTCCGCGACGAGCACGACCCGCACGAGACCCCCGACCTGGCCCCGGCCGGGGAGGACGACTCCGGGCGCACCCTGTTCTCCGCGGACGGCTCCGCACGCACCGACCAGCTCCAGCGGATCGGACTGCGGGTGCCGGACGGCCCGTACGAGACGCTGGCCGGCCTGATAGCGACCGAGCTGGGGCGGATCCCCATGGTGGGCGACAGCCTGGAGCTCGACGGCTGGCGCCTGGACGTGGTGGACGCGAGCGGGCGGCGGGCCGCGCGGGTGCTGTTGCACGTGCCGGCCGAACCGACCCCCGGTGATGGTGTGGAGGAGGCCCGATGACCGCCGTCCAGTTGCTGATCGGCCTGGCGACCCTGGTCGTCAACGCCTTCTTCGTCGGCGCGGAGTTCGCCATGATCTCCGTACGGCGCAGCCAGATCGAGACCCACGCCGAGCAGGGCGACCGCAGGGCGCGCGCCGTGCTGTGGGGCCTGGAGCACGTGTCGGCGCTCATGGCGGCGGCCCAGCTGGGCATCACCCTGTGCACCCTGGTGCTGGGCGTGGTGGCCGAGCCGGCCATCGCCCACCTGCTGACCCCGGCCTTCGACTTCTTCGGGGTGCCGTCCGGGCTGACCCACGCGATCTCCTTCGTGGTGGCGCTGGCCCTGGCCACGTACCTGCACATGCTCTTCGGCGAGATGCTGCCGAAGAACGTGGCACTGGCCGAGCCGGTACGGACGGCGCTGCTGCTGGGTCCGCCGCTGGTGGCCCTCACCCGGGGGCTGAAGCCGGTGATCTTCGCGATCAACGCCTTCGCCAACACCCTGTTGCGCCTGCTGCGGGTGGAGGTCAAGGACGAGGTCGCGGCGACCTTCTCGGACGACGAGCTGGCCCGGATCGTCAAGGACTCCAGCGACGCGGGACTCATCGACGACCGCGCGAGCGAGCGGCTGCACGACGCCCTGGAACTGGGGCGGCGGCCCGTGACCGATGTGGTGCTGCCGGCGGACCGGGTGGTTCCGGCCCGCGAGGGCATCACACCGGCCGGTCTGGAGCGATTGTCGGCCGAGTCCGGGTACTCCCGGTTCCCGATGATCGACGCGCAGGGCCGGATCCTGGGATACCTGCACGTCAAGGACGCACTGGACGCGACGGAGCGGGACGAGCCCTTCCCGGTCACCGCGCTGCGGCCGATCGCGCAGGTCCGGGCGGAGACCCCGCTGGACGACGTGCTGACCGCGATGCGGCGCAGCCGTACGCACCTGGCGGCGGTGCTCGCGCCGGACGGGGTCATGACGGGCCTGGTCACGATGGAGGACGTGCTGCGGGAGCTGTTCGGCCGACCGGCCGCCACGTAGCGGGCGGAGCCCGGCACGGGTGCGCGCGGTACCCCCGGCCCCGCCTGCGGGGTGGGGGTACCGCGCGGTAGCATCGCTCCCGCCATGGAGATGAATGCGCGTTACACCAGTTTTGTCGCGGTCGGCGACTCCTTCACCGAGGGCATGTCGGACCTGCTGCCCGACGGCTCCTACCGGGGCTGGGCCGATCTGCTCGCCGACCGCCTCGCCGCCCGCGAGCCGGGCTTCCGCTACGCGAACCTCGCGGTCCGCGGCAAGCTGATCGGGCAGATCGCCGGGGAGCAGGCGCCCGCGGCCGCCGAGATGGGCGCCGACGTCGTGACCCTGGTCGGCGGGCTGAACGACACCCTGCGCCCCAAGGTGGACATGGGCCGGGTGCGCGGGCACCTGGAGGAGGCCGTCGGCCTGCTGGCACCCTCCTGCGGGACGCTGCTCCTGATGCGCTCGCCGGGTCGCAGCGGCCCCGTGATGGAACGTTTCCGCCCGCGTATGGAGGAGCTCTTCGTCATCATCGAGGAGCTCGCCGCGCGGTACGGCGCCCTCGTGGTCGACCTGTACGGGTCCTCCGCGCTCGGCGACCCGCGGATGTGGGACGTGGACCGGCTGCACCTGACGGCCGAGGGCCACCGCAGGGTCGCGGAGGCGGTCTGGCAGACGCTGGGCCTGCCGCCCGAGGCGGACTGGAACGCCGAACTGCCGCCCGCCGTCCCTCCCGGCTGGACGGCGCGCCGCTCGCAGGACCTCAGCTTCGCCCGGCAGCACCTGCTCCCCTGGGTCGGCCGCCGCCTGACGGGCCGCTCCAGCGGCGACGGCCGGCCCGCCAAGCGCCCGGCACTGCTGCCGTACGAGGCTCCGGCGGCCGACCGGCTCGTGTGACCGGCCGGGCGGGGGCGCACAGCCGGCCGCCCCCGGCCGCTCCGGGCGGCCCTCACGGTCCCCCGCCGGTCCCCCGTCGGCTCTCGTAGCAAGGCACAATCCCGGCCGGGTCCCCTACCTGCGTAAACGCACAGCCGAGGCCCAAGTAGAATCCCTACACGTGACTGCCAAGCCCCGCATCCCCAATGTCCTGGCCGGCCGCTACGCCTCCGCGGAGCTCGCCGTCCTGTGGTCCCCCGAGTACAAGGTGACGCTGGAGCGGCGGCTGTGGCTCGCCGTGCTCCGCGCCCAGAAGGATCTCGGCATCGAGGTCCCCGACGCGGCCCTCGCCGACTACGAGCGCGTGCTGGAGACCGTCGATCTCGCCTCCATCGCGGAGCGTGAGAAGATCACCCGGCACGACGTGAAGGCCCGCATCGAGGAGTTCAACGCCCTCGCCGGACACGAGCACGTCCACAAGGGCATGACCTCCCGCGACCTCACCGAGAACGTCGAGCAGCTCCAGATCCGGCTCTCGCTGGAACTGATCCGTGACCGCTCGGTCGCCGTCCTCGCCCGCCTCGGCAAGCTGGCCGGCGAGCACGCCGAGCTGGTCATGGCCGGCCGCTCCCACAACGTCGCCGCTCAGGCGACCACCCTGGGCAAGCGCTTCGCCACCGCCGCCGACGAGCTGCTGGTCGCGTACGGCCGCCTGGACGACCTGCTCACCCGCTACCCGCTGCGCGGCATCAAGGGCCCGGTCGGCACCTCTCAGGACATGCTCGACCTGCTGGGCGGCGACGCCGCGAAGCTGGCCGACCTGGAGCAGCGCATCGCGGCCCACCTCGGCTTCGGCCAGGCCTTCACCTCCGTCGGCCAGGTCTACCCGCGCTCGCTCGACTACGACGTGGTCACCGCCCTGGTGCAGCTGGCCGCCGCGCCCTCCTCCATCGCGAAGACGATCCGCCTGATGGCCGGCCACGAGCTGGTGACCGAGGGCTTCAAGCCCGGCCAGGTCGGCTCGTCCGCGATGCCGCACAAGATGAACACCCGCTCCTGCGAACGCGTGAACGGCCTGATGGTCATCCTGCGCGGTTACGCGTCGATGACCGGCGAGCTGGCCGGCGACCAGTGGAACGAGGGCGACGTCTCCTGCTCCGTGGTCCGCCGGGTCGCGCTGCCCGACGCGTTCTTCGCTCTCGACGGCCTGATGGAGACCTTCCTGACGGTCCTCGACGAGTTCGGCGCCTTCCCCGCCGTCGTGGCCCGCGAACTGGACCGCTACCTCCCGTTCCTCGCGACCACCAAGGTCCTGATGGGCGCCGTGCGGGCCGGGGTCGGCCGCGAGTCCGCCCACGAGGTCATCAAGGAGCACGCGGTGGCCTCCGCCCTCGCCATGCGCGAGCAGGGTGCCGAGCGCAACGAGCTGCTGGACAAGCTGGCCGCCGACGAGCGCATGCCGCTGGACCGGGCCCAGCTGGACGCCCTGATGGCCGACAAGCTCTCCTTCACCGGCGCGGCGGGCGACCAGGTCGCCGCGGTGGTCTCGCGCATCGAGGAGATCACCAAGGAGCACCCCGAGGCCGCGGGCTACACCCCCGGGTCGATCCTCTGACCCCCGACGAGCTGAACGCCGCCCGCGACCGCGTCCTCCCGGACGTGGTCGCGGGCGGTCTTCGTGTCCTCTTCTGCGGGATCAACCCGGGCCTCCTCTCCGCCGCGACGGGCCACCATTTCGCCCGCCCGGGCAACCGCTTCTGGCCGGTCCTCCACATGTCGGGCTTCACCCCGCGCCTGCTCTCCCCCTCCGAGCAGGAGGAGTTGCTGACCTACCGCCTCGGCATCACGAACGTCGTGGCCCGCGCCACGGCCCGCGCCGACGAGCTGAGCGCTGAGGAGTTCCGCGAGGGAGGCCGCCTCCTGACGGCCAAGGTGGAACTCCTGCGCCCCCAGTGGCTGGCGGTGGTCGGAGTCACCGCCTACCGCACCGCCTTCGGCGATCGGAAGGCCCGGATCGGCCCCCAGGAACGCACCATCGGCACCACCCGCATCTGGGCCCTGCCCAACCCCAGCGGCCTCAACGCCCACTGGACGGCCGCCTCAATGGCCCAGGAATACGCCCGCCTCCGCGCGGCCGCCGAACACCCCGGTCCTGCCGAAGCCGACGTCTAGAGCCTGTCTCCTGGAAGTGCGGTGCGCAGGGTGATCGACCCGCTCCACGGCTGAATCCACGGCGGACGCGGCCGGAGCGGCGGGCGTGGCGCCGGGATGTGCGCGGGTCGCCGGGTCATGATGACGAAGTGCGACTTGATCATGTGTCCTATGCGGTGGCCCGCGACAGCTTCGTCTCCACCATCCAGTGGATCGGATCGGCCCTCGGCGCCGGTTTCGTCGACGGGGGCGTGCACCCGCGATTCGGCACCCGCAATTTCATCCTCCCGCTGAGCGGCGGCACCTACGTCGAGGTCGTCACCACGCTCGACCACCCCGCCGCCGACCGCGCGCCCTTCGGCCAAGCGGTCGCGCGCCGCGCCGCCGAGGGCGGCGGCTGGCTCGGCTGGGTGGTCTCCGTCGACGACATCGCCCCGGTCGAGGCCCGCCTCGGCCGCACCTCGGCGGAGGGCCACCGGGTCCGCCCCGACGGGTTCGACCTGAGGTGGAAGCAGATCGGCCTGCTGGAACTGATGGAAGACCCGCAACTCCCCTACTTCCTCCAGTGGTCGGTCCCCATCGAGGAGCGCCCGAGCGCCGACCCGCGCACCTCCACCACCATCCACGGTGTCTCCATCGCCGGCGACGCGGCCTCCATCGCCGAATTCCTCGGCGAGCCGGCCGATCACCCCCTCGAGCAGATCGACGTCACCTGGATCGAGGACGAGGAACCGGGCCTGGTCTCGGTCGAGTTCACCACCGCCCACGGCCCGGTCACCATCTGACCCGAGCCCGACTGCCCCGCGGGAGCGGCCGGCCGGCCGCTCCCGGCCGGCACGTCTGGCCTGCTTCGGTCCCGTACCGTCAGTTCTCTCAAGTGGTGGAGAGCGATGGAGAGGGCCTCTTGGAGAGCGCGAAGCACGCAGACTCGCGGAAGAGTTCGGCCGGACCCTGACCGACCGCTGGGACGAGTGGGCCTTCAGGCTCGGCCTGTGGGCGACCCCGGCCGTCACGGGCACCTACGGCTTCACCTGGTCTCCCACGGCGAAAGACGAGCAGGGACGCCAGATCAGGATCGGGGGGAACTGGCCCATCCTCGTGGACCAGGACACCGGGTCATGCCGAATCGTGCAGGGGCCGAAAGAGATGAACGCGCTCAGGGGCACGTCAGAAGTTCGCACCGCACGTTGGCGGGACGCCACCGCCCGTCGGCAGCCCCACCCCAACGGCCGCTGGCTCGTCCGGGCCGGCCTGGACCGCCCGCCCCCTCATGCCGGAGAGCCGGGGAGAGTCCGGCGGGCGGCCTCCGGCCTTCGACCGTGAGGACTACAAGGCCCGTCACGCGGTCGAGTGCGGCATCAACCGACTGAAGCGGAACCGGGCGGTGGCCACCCGGTTCGGCAAGCTGGCGGTCCGCCGTGAGGCCACCATCCTGGTCGCCGCGATCAACGAATGGCAGCAAGCCGATAGAGCTCGTGATATTCGACTGTGACGGGGTCCTCGTCGACAGCGAACGGATAGCCGCCCGCGTCCAGGTCGCCCTGGGGGCTGAGTTCGGCTGGCCGCTCACCGAGGCCGAGGTCGTCGACCGGTTCATCGGGCGCTCCTCGCTCTCCATCCGCGAGCAGATCACCGACCGGCTCGGTCCCGAGGTGGCTGCCCGCTGGTGGGACCGTTTCGAGGAACTCCACCGGGAGGCGGTGGACTCGGGGCTGTCGCCCGTGGAGGGACTGCCCCAGGCGCTCGACGCGATCACCCTGCCGGTCTGTGTCGCCTCCAGCGGCTCGCACGAGAAGATGCGCCACACCCTCGGCCGCACCGGCCTCTACCCACGCTTCGCGGGCCGCATCCACAGCGCCACCGAGGTCGCCCGCGGCAAGCCCGCTCCGGACCTGTTCCTGTACGCCGCGGAGCGGATGGGTGTGGATCCCGCCGCCTGCGCGGTCGTCGAGGACAGCCGGCCCGGCGTCCAGGCGGCCCGCGCCGCCGGAATGCGCGCCTGCGGCTACGCCGGCGGTCTCACCGCCGCCGATCGGCTCGAAGGCCCGGGAACCGTCGTCTTCGACGACATGCGCCAACTGCCCGCCCTCCTCGCCGCATACTGACCCCGCCCGCTGACCCCGCCGCAGTCCGGCGGGGTCAGCCCGGCTACCGGAACGGACCGCCTCGAGGGGGGAGCCGGCCCACCCCGCCGAGCCGCTCCGGCGTCAGGCGTCCCGCCGCCGGATCGCCAGCCAGCCGCCGCCCACCGCGACCAGCGCCCACAGGACCATGACCCCGAAGCCAACCCACGGGGCGAGGCCCACCGAGGTGTCCAGCCGCATCATCATCTGACCCGCACGGTCCGGCAGGTACTGGGCGATGCCCCCCGCCTGCGCCGCGAGGATGAACGACACGATCAGCGTGAAGGGTATGAGAAGGCACAGGACGGCCGAAGCGCTGCGCAGCGCCGCCGTCAGTCCGGCCGACAGCAGGGCCATCACCGCGAGGTACGCACCGCAGCCGAAGACGGCGCGGTAGGTGCCCGGGCTGCCGAGTTCCAGGGTGTAGGGGCCCATGAACCGCTGTCCGCCGAGGAAGGTGGCCAGTGCGGTGAGCTGTCCCACCACGAAGGCCAGCCCGCCGATCACGGCCATCTTCGAGAGGTAGAGCCGCGCCCGGTTCGGTACGGCCGCGAGCGACGTGCGCAGGGCGCCGTTGTGGAACTCGGACGACAGCGCGGTCGCACCGAAGGCGAAGGCGGCGACCTGGCCGAAGTTGAGGCTGTAGAAGGCCGCGAGGAGCGGATCGTCCCCCATGCTGCCGGCCTCTACGTCGCCGATGAGCGAGGCCGTCAGTACCTGGATGCCCACCGTGGCGACGAAGACGGCTATCAGCGCTCCGAAGGTGCCGCGCAGGGACCGTATCTTGATCCATTCCGAGTGCAGGACGGGGACGGTGGGCAGAGCGGTGCTCATGGGGAGGCCTCCTTGAAGGGGATGAGTCAGTGGGTGGCGGCGAACTGAGCGCTGTCCGCCGTGAGATCGAGGTAGGCCTGCTCCAGCGAGGCCCGCTCGTCGATCAGTTCCAGCATCGGGATGCCTTCGCGGGCGGCGATGACGCCGAGCTGCTCGGCCTGCATGCCGTCCACGGTCCACCGCCCGCCCTCGGCGGTGACCAATTCGAAGTCGTCCCGGGCCAGGGTGGCCCGGAGCCGGACGGGGTCCGTGGTGCGCAGGCGCACCCTCGGGGTACTGCGGGAGTCGATGAACTCCTCTATGGAGGTGTCGGCCAGCAGCCTGCCCCGCCCGAGCACGACCAGGTGGTCGACGAGGGCCGCGGTCTCGGTCATCAGGTGGCTGGAGACGAGGACCGTGCGGCCCTCGGCGGCCAGGCCGCGCATGAGCTCGCGGATCCAGATGATGCCCTCGGGGTCGAGGCCGTTGGTGGGCTCGTCCAGGAGCAGCACTTCGGGGTCTCCGAGCAGGGCGGCCGCTATGCCGAGGCGCTGACGCATGCCCAGGGAGAAGGTCTTGATCCGCCGCTTGGCAGCCGGAGCGATTCCGGACTGCTCCAGGACCTCCTCCACCCGGCTCATCGGAATGCGGTTGGCGGCGGCGAGGAAGCGCAGGTGGTCCCGGGCCGTGCGGCCGCCGTGCGCCGACTGCGCGTCCAGCAGGGCCCCGACCCGGTGGAGGGGATCGGGGAGTTCGGTGTACCGCCGGCCGCCGATGGTGGCCGTCCCGGAGGTGATCCGGTCCAGGCCCAGCAGCAGCCTCATCGTGGTCGACTTCCCGGCCCCGTTGGGCCCGAGGA
Source organism: Streptomyces sp. NBC_01298 (assembly GCF_035978755.1). Classification (NCBI taxonomy): domain Bacteria; kingdom Bacillati; phylum Actinomycetota; class Actinomycetes; order Kitasatosporales; family Streptomycetaceae; genus Streptomyces; species Streptomyces sp. NBC_01298. Next base: position 7,583,975 of record NZ_CP108414.1, on the reverse strand, counting down.
AGCCGGTGACACGGCCGGGCATGACATCGAAGGTGAGGTGGTCCACGGCCCGGGTGCGGCCGAACTCCTTGGTCAGTTCTCGGATCTCGATGCTGTTCATGTCTCAAGGTTCGCCGTCGGCCCCACCTCTCTTCCTCCCCCATGCGAGGGTTCCTTCTCCCCCACGTGGGGGAGGAGTCGCACCGCCCCGAGCTGCGACGATGAGGGGATGCACCGACTGTTCCGCGCCGCTCTGCGCCCAGTGACCTACTCGCGCTGGGTGCATCTGTGCGTGCCCATCCTGATGTTGGCCGTCTGGATGTTCATAGAGCCCGCGGCTCCGTGGGTACCGCTCGTCATCGTCATACCGCTGGGACTGCTGCCCTGGATGCGGGTGGCGGAAGGGCTCCAGGCGCAGTTCCTCCTCGCTCCCTCCGAGCGCAATGTCCGGGGCAGGCGGGAGGAGCCCGGGGAGCCCAGCTTCAGCACCGCCGGATCCCAGACCTGGAGCGACCGCTGGCGGACCTTGCTGTGGCTGGAGATACGGCTCGTCGTCTCCCTGGCCACGATGATGGCCACGGTGTGGCTGCCGGTGCTGACGGTCCAGCTGGTCACGGCCGGACTCGGCAGCAGGGTCACCCAGGAGAATGTGATACCCGCCGGATTCCCGGCCTGGGCCGCGTGGGCGCTGGCTCCGCTGCCGCCGGTCCTCCTGATCGTCCTCGTGGTCCTGCTCGGCGACATGATCACGGCCATCGCCCGCCGGCTGCTGGGACCCTCGGCCGCGGAACGGCTCACGGCCCTGGAGGCGCGGACCGAGCAGCTGTTGGAGCGCACCCGCATCGCGCGGGAGCTGCACGACTCCATCGGCCACGCCCTGACCGTGGCCGTCGTCCAGGCGGGCGCGGCGCGGGCGGCCGGCGATCCCGAGTTCACCGACCGTGCGCTGAGCGCGATCGAGGAGACGGGCCGGGCCGCGCTGGAGGACCTGGACCGGGTGCTGCGCGTCCTGCGCGAGTCCGGTCAGCGGCCGTCGCAGCGGCCGACCCTGGTAGAGGCCGACCGGCTGTTCGAGTCCGCGCGCGCCTCCGGCGCCATCGTCGACGCGCAACTGATCGGCCCCCTGGACAAGTTGCCCGACCCGGTGAGCCAGGAGGGGTACCGGATCCTGCAGGAGGCGCTCACCAATGTGCTGCGGCACTGCGGCCCCGTACCGGTGAAGGTGCGCATCGGCATGGTCGCCGACCGCCTGGACCTGGAGGTGACCAATCCGCTGCCGGACCGGCCTTCCGTCATCACCGGAGGCGGCACCGGACTGCGCGGGATGCGGGAGCGGGCGGCGCTGCTCGGCGGGAACACCGAGACCGGGCCGTACAAGGGCGGTTGGAGGGTGCGTACGCGGCTGCCGCTGGAGCGAATACGCTGACCGGATGCCGGTTACCGTACTGCTCGTCGATGACGAGCCCCTGGTGCGTGCGGGTCTGCGCGCCGTCCTGGACGCCCAGCCCGACATCGAGGTGATCGGCGAGGCCGCCGACGGAGCCGCGGTGGTCCCGCTCGTGCGGCAACTGCGCCCCGATGTCGTGGCGATGGACGTGCGGATGCCGCTGCTCGACGGGATCGAGGCGACCCGGGCGGTCCTGCGGAGCGTGGACTCACCTCCGAAGATCCTCGTGGTCACCACCTTCGAGAACGACGAGTACGTCTACCAGGCGCTGCGGGCCGGCGCGGACGGGTTCCTGCTGAAGCGGGCCCGGCCGTCGGAGATCGTTCACGCGGTCCGGCTGGTGGCGGAGGGCGAGACGCTGCTCTTCCCCGCGGCGGTCCGCTCGCTGGCCGCCGAGTACGGCAACCGGCAGGCGCGGACGGTACTGGAGCGGGCGGCGCTGACCGAGCGGGAGGAGGCGGTGCTCCGGCTGATGGCCAAGGGGCTGACCAACATCGAGATCGCCCGCGAGCTGATCGTGGGCACGGAGACGGTGAAGTCCCACGTCAGCGCGATCCTGGCGAAGCTGGGGGCACGTGACCGGACCCAGGCCGTGATCACCGCGTACGAGTCCGGCTTCGTCGCTCCCGCCTGATCGGCCCACCAGAGGAAGGGCGGATTCCGGCCGATGGGGGGCCGCTTCTCGCCGCCGCGGCCGGTGCGCAGTACGATCCGGCTGACATGCTCGCTCGCTGGGAGGACACACGTTGGGGCAGCTGACCGGCGGGGACCCCTCTCTGCTGCGGCGGATCAACTCCGCCGTGGTGCTGCGGGCCCTGCGTGCGGCCGAATCGCCGACGCTCACTGACCTCACCCGGGTCACCGGCCTCTCGCGGCCCACCGTCGAGGGGGTCGTCGAAGGACTCATCGGGACGGGTCTGGTCGTCGAGGCGGACGCGGAAGAGGGCGCGCGGCGCCAGGGGCGCCCGGCCAGACGGTTCCGCTTCCGCGCGGAGGCGGGGCACCTGCTCGGTGTGGAGATCGGTGCGCACCGGATCGCGGTGCTGCTGTCAGGGCTGGACGGCCGGGTGATCGGCGCCGGCACCAAAGAGGTCGCCGAGACGGCCTCCGCCGACGAACGCCTCGACCGGGTCCGCGGTGCGGTGGCCGACCTGCTGCGCCGCGCCGGGGTACCCCGCGACTCGCTGCGGGCGGTCGGCGTGGGCAGCCCCGGGATCGTGGAGGCCGACGGCACCGTCCGCCTCGGCACGGCCCTGCCCGGGTGGACCGGGCTGCCGCTCGGGGAACGGCTCCGGCGCTCGTTCCGCTGCCCGGTACAGGTGGAGAACGACGCCAACGCCGCGGCGGTCGCCGAGCACTGGAAGGGCGCCGCGACCGACACGGACGACATGGTCTTCGTGATGGCCGGGCTCAGCCCCGGAGCGGGCTCCCTGATCGGGGGCCGGCTGCACCGGGGGTTCGGCGGGGCGGCCGGGGAGATCGGCGCGCTGCACCTGCTGGGGCGCGAGGCCACTCCGGAGACACTGCTGTCGACGACCGGCGAACCGCTGCACCCACTGGACGAACGGGCGGTGGCGGAGGTCTTCGCGATGGCCAGGCGCGGGGACGTGGGCGCGGTGGCGGCGGTGGAGCGGTTCATCCAGCGCCTCGTCCACGACGTGACCGCGCTGGTCCTGGCGATGGATCCGGAGCTGGTCGTGGTCGGCGGCTGGGCCGCCGGACTGGACGGCGTACTGGATCCCCTGCGCCGGGAGCTGGAGCGGTACTGCCTGCGGCCGCCGCGCGTGGCGCTGTCGCTGCTGGGCGAGGCGGCGGTGGCGACGGGAGCGTTGCGGCTGGCGCTGGATCATGTGGAGGAGGAGCTGTTCGCGGTGGAGAAGACGGTCACCGCGCGCCGCCGCTGATTTTTTTGGGGGGCGCTGCGGATGCGGTGCCCGCCGCGGCTGATCTTCTGGGGGCTCGGTACCGGTGCCGCTGCCGGTACCGGTCCGCGTCGCCGGCTGCGGGGCTGCGGATTCGTGCATGCGCCGCCGCTCAGGGACTGGCGCCGGTCGAGCCCGCGGGGCGGCGTCGGTGAGGCCCTGCGGGGCTGAGTCCCCTACCCGCCCTTCCACCGTTCCCCGGGCGCTGCCCGGACCCGCCCCTCAAACGCCGGACGGGGCTGGGAGGGGCCCCCGGGCTCTGCCCGGACCCGGTCCTCAAACGCCGGACGGGCTGGAGGGGGTACCGGCCTGCGCCCGGACCCCCTGGGGCTCCGCCCCGGACCCCGGTCCTCGAACGCCGGACGGCTGAAAAGTCCCAGGCTCCGGGCCTCGGAGGCCGGACGGCTGAAAGCCTCGGCCCCCAGGCCCCAGGCCCCAGGCCCCCAGGCCCCCAGCCCCGGGCCTCCGAGGCCTGGCGGGCTGCAAAGACTCTGGGGCTCCGCCCCAGACCCCGCAGAGCGGGGCCCCCACTGTGTGGCGGCCCCGGTCGGTACGTCGTCAGCGCGGGGTCAGGACGCGACCCGCGTGTCGTGCGTGATCTGTACATCGCCCGAGTCGCCGAAGGTGAGCCGGCAGGTGTCCGCGCGGTAGGTGGCCACCGAGACGGCCGCCGTGCCCGCCGCCGTGAAGTAGCGGGTGGTGACCAGCAGGACCGGGGCGCCCGGCAGGCGGTCCAGTTCCTTCGCGTCGTCGGCGCGGGCGGAGCCGAGTTCCACCGAGCGGTCCTGTCCGTCGAGGACCAGCTTCCGCAGCTCGCGCATCACGGCGCGGGCGCGGGCCGGACCGGCCGGGGCGTCGATCGCGGAGAGGCCCTGCACCGAGGAGGCCGGCACGTAGAGCAGCTCGGCCGCGAGGACCTGGCCCTGCTCGACGCGGCTGCGGCGCACCGCGAGCACCAGCTCGCCGGGGGCCGTTCCGAGGAGCTTCAGGACGGCGGAGGGCACGACGGCCTCGGCCGCGTCGACCGGCTCCCACCCGTCGACGCTCTCGCCGGGCCAGCCGTTCCGGGCTCCGCCGACGTCGACGCCCACGCGCGGCGGGGCGACGGTGGTGCCGACGCCGCGGCGGCGCTGGAGGCGGCCTTCGAGTTCGAGCTGCTCCAGGGCCTGGCGCAGGGTCGCCCGGGCGACACCGAAGCGGGCGGCGAGCTCGCGCTCGTTCGGCAGGATCTCGCCCACGGCGAAGTCCTGGTCGAGCGCCTCACTGAGGACGGTCTTGAGGTGCAAGTACTTCGGCTCCGGCACCGATTCGAGCTGCATGGTCCCCACCCTGACTCCTCCTGCAATCGCCGCACTCGCCGTGTTCCAGCGTGAGTTCCGCGCCTTTGTTTATTAAAGGTTCCTGCACTATGCCTGCGACGATAGGACGGCGCACCCCCTTGGTCAAGACCAATGCTCACCCCTTTACCGGGCAGATCGGGCATATGCATCAAGCTGTTCACGGGATGTTCGCGCGGACCACGAAAGACGAAGTCCCGGCCCCAGGGGCTACCGGGCGGTAACCGGCCGAGAGACACTACTGACAAGCCGTCTCACACGGCCGCCGAAGCCGCCCGACCCCGACGAGGAGCAGCATGACCGCCACGGTCTCCTTCACGATCGATTCGCCGCTGGGCCCCCGCACCACCACCGCCGCTTACGAGCGCAAGGGCGCGGGCGAGCCGCTCCTGCTGCTCCACGGGATCGGCCACCACCTCCAGGCCTGGCGCCCGGTGACCGACGTCCTGGCCGCCGAGTACGACGTGATCGCCGTCGACCTGCCCGGCTTCGGCGTCTCGGAGCCGCTGCCGCACGGGGTTCCGTACGATCTGGGCATCGTCGCCCCGGCGCTGGGCGCCCTCTGCGCGGCGCTGGGCACGGAGCGGCCGCACGTCGCGGGCAACTCCCTCGGCGGGCTGCTCGCCCTGGAGATGGGGCGCGTCGGCCTGGCCCGCTCGGTCACCGCCCTCTCCCCCGCCGGGTTCTGGTCGGAGGGCGAACGCCGCTACGCCTTCACCGCGCTGCGCGCGATGCGCGCCGGCGCCGGCGCACTGCCCCTGTCCGCGGTGGAACGGCTCGCCCGGAGCTCCGCCGGACGCGCCGCGCTGACCGGCAGCATCTACGCGCGCCCGGGACGGCGTTCGCCCGGCTCCGTGGTCGCCGAGACCGTCGCCCTGCGCGAGGCCACCGGTTTCGAGCAGACCCTGGCCGCGGGCGGCTCCGTACGGTTCACCGCGGATCTGCCCGATCTGCCCGTCACCATCGCCTGGGGCAGTCGCGACCGGCTGCTCCTGCGCCGCCAGGGCGTCCGCGCGAAGCACACCATCCCCGGCGCGCGCCTCGTCACGCTTCCCGGCTGCGGCCACGTCCCCATGAACGACGACCCGGCCCTGGTCGCCCGCGTCATCCTGGACACGACCAAGCTCGCCCGGTGAGGCATTGACCGGTGCTGACCGGCCGTCAGCCCTAGCCATGCGCATCAGTGTTCACGCATGGTTCGCGTGCGCGACGTGGGCGGTCCGGTGTGCGGCCGGTGTACGGCAGCACACTGGTCCGGCCCGTCCCCGCCGGCCTCTGGAGACGCACCGATGGCACCTCTGCCGCACACCCGACGCTCCCTGCTCGGCGGTTCCCTCGCCGTTCCCGTGAGCCTCGCCCTGTCCAGCGCCCTCACGGGCGTCCTGACCACTCCCGCCCACGCGGCGGTGCCCGCCTTCGTCCGCTCGGACCGCCCGAACGCCTTCTGGGGCGTCCAGTCCGGCGAGATCACCGCCCACTCCGCCACCGTCTGGACGCGTTCCGACCGCCCCGCGCGGATGTACGTCGAGACCTCCCCGAGCGAGTCGTTCCGCTACGCCGTGCGCCGCCACCGCGGCCCGCTGCTCGGCCCGGACACCGACTTCACGGGCACCACCACGCTGCGCGAGCTCCCGCCCGGCCAGCAGATCCACTACCGGGTGACCCTCACCGACCCCGACGACCCGCGCCGCAGCGGCGAGCCGGTCCACGGCACCTTCCGGACCACCCCGGCCTCCCGACGCCGCGACGTGCGCTTCCTGTGGTCCGGGGACCTCGCCGGCCAGGGCTGGGGCATCAACCCGGAGCTCGGCGGCTACCGCGTCTTCGACGAAATGCGGCTGCGGGACCCCGATTTCTTCCTCTTCAGCGGGGACACCATCTACGCCGACGGGCCGATCCAGGCCTCCGTACCGCTGCGCGACGGAACCCTGTGGCACAACGTGACCACCGAGGAGAAGGCGAAGGTCGCCGAGACCCTCGCCGAGTACCGGGGCAACTTCCGCTACAACCTCCTCGACCGCAACCTGCGCGATTTCAACGCCCAGGTGCCGGTCCTCGCCCAGTGGGACGACCACGAGGTGCGCAACAACTGGTACCCCGGCCAGATCCTCGACGACCCCCGCTACACCGTGAAGGACGTCGACACCCTCGCCGGCCGGGCCCGCCGGGCCTTCGGCGAGTACTTCCCGGTCACCGACCTGCGCGGAGGCCGCGCCGAGGGCCGGATGTACCGCGTGATGCGCTACGGCCCGCTGCTCGACGTCTTCGTCCTCGACATGCGCACCTACCGCGACGCGAACTCCCCCGGCCGCCAGACCGACGACCCCATCGGCATCCTCGGTCCCGAGCAGCTGGCCTGGATCAAGCGCGAGCTGTCGCGTTCCCGCGCCACGTGGAAGGTGATCGCCGCCGACATGCCGCTGGGCATCGTGGTGGCCGACGGGGCCGCGAACTTCGAGGCCGTCGCCCAGGGCGATCCCGGCGCGCCGCTCGGGCGGGAGCTGCAGATCGCCGAGCTGCTGCGCCACGTCAAGCACCAGCGCATCACCGGCACCCTCTGGCTCACCGCCGACGTCCACTACACGGCCGCGAACCACTACGCGCCCGAGCGGGCCGCCTTCACCGACTTCGCGCCCTTCTGGGAGTTCGTCTCCGGCCCCATCGGCGCGGGCGGGTTCCCCGCCGGCCGGCTGGACGCCACCTTCGGCCCGGAGACGGTCTACGTCCAGTCCGCGCCCTTCGCCAACATGTCCCCGTCCGAGAACCCCCCGTACTACGGTGAGGTCGAGATCGACGGGGAGTGCGGCGAGCTCACCGTCCGGCTGCGCCGCCAGGGAGGCGGCGTACTGTTCACGCGGACCCTGCAGCCCGGACGGGTGGGGCAGTAGGCGCCTCCATCTGAAATCGGCCGGAAAACAGGGCGAAATCGGCCAGATGGATCCTTAACCAGTCGGTCACAGATCGTTCGTGATCACGCAACACCCCTGCGTCACAGTGGTCTGCATGACTGAGCGTATTCCTGCCCCTGCCCAGCGTCCCCACCGCCACCACTGGCGCCGCGACGTCGTCGAACTCGCCGCTCTCTTCTGCGCCGTCGCGGTCGCCGACGCCATCGCCAATCTCGTCGTGCACGGCCCCCGCGGCCCGGTCCTGCTCGTCGCCTCGGCCGTCGCGCTCCTGGTCACGGCGGCGTTCCACACCTGGTGGGCACGCCGCCACAGCCATGCGCCGCCGCCCACGGACACCGGCCTCCCGGACCCGGCCACGGGTACCGGGACGGTCGCGGAGGCGGCCGGTACGACCGGTCCCGACGGTACGGACACCCCGCCCGCCGCCGCCCTGTGGCGGATGCGGACCACCGTGCGCGACGAGCCCGGCAGCCTCGCCGCGCTCTGCACCGCGCTGGCCGGCCGCGGGGTCGACATCCTGACCCTGCAGACGCACCCCCTGCCCGAGGGCGGCACGGTGGACGAGTTCCTGCTGCGCGCCCCGCAGCAGCTCCCCTCCGCCGACCTCACCCGGGCCATCTCCGGCGCCGGCGGCCACAGCACCTGGATCGAGCGCGCCGACGCCCACGACCTGGTCGACACCCCGACCCGGGTCCTGGGGCTGGCCACCCGCACCGCACTGGACGCCGCCGAGCTGCCGCTCGCCCTGCGCCAGCTGCTCGGCCGCTGCACCATCCACTCGATCCCGGCGACCACCCTCTCCGGGCGCCCCAACACCGGCGCCGACGCGCCCGTGGAAGGCGTCCTGGAGGCCACGGTCATGAAGCTGCGCGACCCTTCCGGCGGTGCGATCACCATCGAGCGGCCGTACCTGCCCTTCACCCCGACCGAGTTCGCGCGCGCCCGCGCCCTCGTCGAGCTGGACGCCCGGCTCGGGCCGCGGGTCCCGCGCAGCCGGGACGTACTGACCCTCCCCGAGGGCAACGAGATCACCGTCCGCCGCGCCGACGGCTCCGACCTGCCCGCGGCCCGCGCCATGCACGACCGCTGCTCGGAGCGCACCCTCGCCCTGCGGTACCACGGCCCCGTCGCCGACGCCGACCGCTACCTCGGCCACCTGCTGAGCCCGCGCTTCGGCCGCACCCTCGCCGCGACCACCGCCTCCGGCAAGCTCGTCGCCCTCGGCCACCTGCTCTGGGACGGCGACGAGACCGAGGTGGCGCTGCTCATCGAGGACGACTGGCAGCGCCGCGGCATCGGCTCCGAGCTGCTGGGCCGACTGATCGCGATGGCCGTCGAGGCCGGATGCGACAGCGTGTACGCCGTCACCCAGGCCCACAACACCGGCATGGTCGCCGCCATGCGCGGTCTCGGCCTCCCCCTCGACTACCAGATCGAGGAGGGCACCCTGGTGATCACGGCCCGGCTCGACGCCACCCCGGTCAGCTCCCGGCTGCCGTATGAGCTCCCGTACGAGCTCCCGGGCGAATCCCGCGGCCTGCCCCGCGGCCGGCAGTGAGCTAGACCCCCGCGCCGACCCCGGCGCCGACCGCCGCGCCAGCCCCGACCCCGACCCCGACTCCGGCCCCCTCCCGGGCCATCGCCCGGTCCAGCGCCTGGTCCAGATCGGCCCAGAGGTCGTCCACGTCCTCCAGCCCGACCGACATGCGCAGCAGCCGGTCGCTCACGCCCGAGGCGTGGCGGTCCCCCTCGGCCACGATGCGGTGGCTGATGGAGGCCGGGTGCTGGATGAGGGTGTCGACACTGCCCAGGCTGACCGCCGGGGTGATCAGCCGTACGGAGGCGATCACCTCGTGCGGGTCGCCGGCCGTCTCGAAGGCCACCATGGCTCCGCCGATCTTCGGGTAGTGCACGCGCAGCACCCGCGGGTCGGCCGCGAGCCGCCCGGCCAGCTCCGCGGCGCTCGCGGAGGCCGCCCGGACCCGTACGGGGAGCGTCGAGAGCCCCCGTAGCAGCAGGTAGGCGGCCAGCGGGTGCAGGACTCCGCCGGTGGCGAACCGCACCTGGCGCAGCTGCCGGGCGAACTCCTCGTCGCAGGCGACGACCCCGCCGAGCACGTCCCCGTGGCCGCCGAGGTACTTGGTGGCGCTGTGCAGCACCAGCCGGGCCCCGCTCTCGGCCGGCCGCTGCAGGACGGGCGTCGCGAAGGTGTTGTCGACCAGCAGCGGAACCTCCCCGCAGGCCTCGGCGGCGGCGCGCAGGTCGATCTCCGCGAGCGTCGGATTGGCGGGCGACTCGATCATGACGAGACCGGTGTCGGGCCGGATGGCGCCGGCGATGCCCTCCGGGTCCACCCAGGTCACGGTGGATCCCAGCAGGCCGCTGCTCAGCAGGTGGTCGCTGCACCCGTACAACGGCCGTACGGCGACCACGTGACGCAGCTCCTTCATCCCCCGCACCAGCAGGCACGCCGACAACGCGGCCATCCCGCTCGCGAAGGCGACGGCGCTCTCGGTGCCTTCGAGCCGGGCCAGGGCCGTCTCGAACCGGGCGGTGGTCGGATTGTCCAGCCGGGCGTAGACCGGCGGGCCCTCGGGCCGGGCTCCCGTCGTGGCGAACTCGTCGATGCGGGCGGCCTCCGCCCGGCTGTCGTACGACGGGTAGGTCGTCGACAGATCGAGCGGAGGCGCGTGCAGTCCGAGCCCGGCGAGGTCCTCGCGTCCGGCATGAACCGCTTCTGTGGCCAGTGACCGTCGTACGGTCGGGGCGTTCGTCTCCATGCGCCGTACTGTGCGCAGCGCGACGGCTCCGGCGGGAAATCTCCGTGCTACGTTCGGCCAATGTCCGAATCCGTCGCTCTGGACCCGGTCGATCTGCGGATTCTGCGCCTTCTACAGAACGACGCCCGGACCACCTACCGCGATCTGGCCGCCGAGGTCGGCATCGCCGCGTCGACCTGTCTGGACCGGGTCGCCCGGATGCGCCGCTGCGGAATCATCCTCGGCAACCGGCTCCAGCTCGATCCGGCCAAACTCGGGCGCGGGCTGGAGGCGCTGCTCCTCGTGCAGGTGCGTCCGCACCGGCGCGAGCTGATCGGTCCCTTCGTCGAACGCGTGCGCTCGCTGCCGGCGTCGCGGTCCGTCTTCCATCTGACGGGCCCGGACGACTACCTCGTCCACGTTGCCGTTTCCGATCCCGGCGAACTCCAGCGGCTGGTCCTCGACGAGTTCACCTCGCGCCGCGAAGTGGCCCGGGTGGAGACCCGACTGATCTTCCAGGAGTGGGACTGCGGCCCGCTGCTGCCCCCCACGGCAGCGGGCTGACGCTCTTCAGGTCAGCAGGCTGACGCTCTTTGGTGATGACGCGGACCCTTCGCGCATACGAAGATGTCCACATGTCAGACACCATCACCAGTGACAGCACCGCGCGGCTGCCCCGCCAGATCGCCGATGCCTACGTCGACGACCTCATCGCCCTCGACCCGATCACGGGCACCTACCTCGGTGTCGCCTCGAGCTCCGGCAAGCTCCCGGACCTCTCCCCGGCCGGCCAGGCGGCGACCGCCGAACTCTGCCGCACCACCCTCGCCAAGCTCGACGCCGCCGAGCTGCTGCCGGGCGCCGACAGCGAAGCCGAGCGCCGCTGCGCCCGCCTGCTGCGCGAGCGCCTCAACGCCGAACTCGCCGTTCTCGACGCCGACGAGGGCCTGCGCGCGGTCAGCAACATCCACTCCCCCGCGCACTCGGTCCGCGAGATCTTCTCCCTGACCCCGGCCGAGACCGACGAGGACTGGGCCGCGATCGCGGAACGGCTGCGCGCCGTACCGGCCGCGTACGCGGGCTACCGCGAGTCCCTCGCGCTCGGCCTGGACCGCGGCCTGTTCGGCAGCCCGCGCCCCACCGCCACCTTCATCGAGCAGCTCACCGGGTGGGCGGGCCAGGGCGAGGGCTCCGAGAGCGGGGGCAAGGGCGGCTACTTCGCGGAGTTCGCCGCCGCCGGCCCCCAGGCGCTGCGCGCCGAGCTCGACGAGGCCGCCGCCGCCGCGACCGCCGCCGTCGTGGAACTGCGCGACTGGGTACGGGACGTGTACGCCCCCGCGGTCGAGGGCAAGCCCGACCCGGTGGGCCGCGAGCGCTACGCGCTCTGGTCGCGCTACTTCAACGGCGCCGACCTGGACCTGGACGAGGCGTACGCCTACGGCTGGTCGGAGTACCACCGGCTGCTGGCGGAGATGAAGACCGAAGCCGCCAAGATCCTGCCGGGCGCCGGTCCGTGGGAGGCCCTCAAGCACCTCGACGAGCACGGCACCCACATCGAGGGCGTGGACGAGGTCCAGGCCTGGCTGCAGGGCCTGATGGACGAGGCCATCGAGAACCTCGACGGCACCCACTTCGAACTCGCCGACCGGGTCAAGCGCGTGGAGTCGCGGATCGCCCCTCCGGGCGGCGCCGCGGCCCCGTACTACACGAGCCCCTCGGAGGACTTCTCCCGTCCGGGGCGCACCTGGCTGCCGACGATGGGTGAGACCCGCTTCCCCGTCTACGACCTGGTGTCCACCTGGTACCACGAGGGCGTTCCGGGCCACCACCTCCAGCTGGCGCAGTGGGTGCACGTGGCGGACCAGCTCTCCCGCTACCAGGCCGGCATCGGTCTCGTCAGCGCCAACTGCGAGGGCTGGGCGCTGTACGCGGAGCGCCTGATGGACGAGCTGGGCTACCTCAAGGACGCCGAGCAGCGCCTCGGTTACCTGGACGCCCAGATGATGCGCGCCGCGCGCGTCATCGTGGACATCGGCATGCACCTGGGTCTGGAGATCCCGGAGCACTCGCCGTTCCACCCGGGCGAGCGCTGGACGGTCGACCTGGCGCAGGAGTTCTTCGGCCTGCACAGCGGCCGGCCGGGCGACTTCGTCGAGAGCGAGCTGACCCGCTACCTGTCGATGCCGGGCCAGGCCATCGGCTACAAGCTGGGCGAGCGCGCCTGGCTGCAGGGCCGTGACAACGCGCGTGCCGCGCACGGTGATTCCTTCGACCTGAAGGCCTGGCACATGGCGGCCCTGTCCCAGGGTTCGCTGGGCCTGGACGACCTGGTGGACGAGCTCTCGAAGCTCTGACCGCCGGGACACCTCTGACGCACGGCCGGGCCGGCTCCGCGTGGGAGCCGGCCCGGCCGTCCGTACGAGCGACGCCGCTGACCAGGTATGTCAGCCCGTTCCGCCCGCCGTGCGGTGGCGCACGACCGAGCCTCCGCGCTGCTTGACGATCTCCAGCTGGGCCTGCACCCGCGTCCGCAGGTCGGCGACGTGGCTCACGATGCCGACGCTGCGGTCGCGTTCGCGCAGCGAGTCCAGGACGTCGAGCACCTCGTCCAGCGCCTGGTCGTCGAGGCTCCCGAAGCCCTCGTCGATGAAGAGGGTGTCCAGCCGCATGCCGCCCGCCTCGTCGGTGACCACGTCGGCCAGGCCCAGCGCGAGGGCGAGCGAGGCGAAGAAGGTCTCGCCGCCGGAGAGCGTGGCGGTGTCCCGCTCGCTGCCGGTCCAGGCGTCGACCACGTGCAGCCCGAGCCCCGAACGCCCGCGTCCGCTCGCCCTGGCGTCGGAGTGCAGCAGGGTGTAGCGGCCGCCGGACATGCGCAGCAGCCGTACGGTCGCCGCGGCGGCGACCTGCTCCAGCCGGGCCGCGAGCACGTAGGCCTCCAGCCGCATCTTGCGCTCGTTGTCCGCGGAGGTGCCCGCGGTGAGCCCGGCCAGCCGGGCCACCCGTTCGTAGGCCTCGCGCAGCGGTCCCAGGGAGCGCAGCTCCCGCTCGGCCTGGAGGGAGAGCCCGTCGAGGTCCTTGCAGCGGACCCGGGCCGCGTCCACGGCGGACCCGGCCGTACGAAGCTTCGCGGCGGCCAGCGCCGCGTACGCCTCGGCCTCCTCCGGCGCGGCCGGGGGCAGGGCCGCCGCCGCGGCGGTGTCGGCCTCGCCGAGGCGGTCGGCCAGCATGGCCTCCTCCGCCTGCCAGGCGTCGGTGCGGCGTTGGAGCGCGCTGCGCTCGTACTCCGGGAGCACGGCGTCGGCCGCCTCCTCGGTGGTGTCGAAGCCGGCCTTGAAGGAGGCGTCGGCGAGCTGGCCGTCGGCCTCCTTCAGCCGGGCCGCGGTGGTCTCGGCCCGGCGCAGCGAGGCCGCCGCCGCCGTGACCATGCGGACCCGGTCCTCCAGGACTCCGGCGCGGGCCGCGACGCTGGGGGCGTCCGCCCGCACGAGGGCCAGCTCCGCTTCCAGCGAGGCCTGTTCCCGGTCGAGCGCCTCGCGGCGCGAAGCCCTGGCCGCGGCCCGTGCCTCGGCTTCGCTCAGCTCGGCGCCGCGCACGGCGTGCTCCCGCTCGGCGCGGGCCAGCCGCTCCCGGGCGGTGTGCAGTCCGGCGGCCGCGGCGTGCGCCTCGGCGTGCCGGGAACTCAAGCCGGAGGTGAGTTCCAGGAGTTCGGCGGTGGTGGCCTCCCCCGCGGCGGCCGCGGCCTCGGCGCGGGCCTCCCGGACGGCGGCCAGCCTGCGCTCGACGCCGGCCCTGCGCTCCTCGGCCCCCTCGAAGCGGGCGTGCGCCGCCTCCTCCGCGGCCCGGTCCACGTGACCGGGGGCGGGCCGGGCGGGAGCGGGGTGTTCCGCGGCCCCGCACACGGTGCAGGGCTCCCCGGCCACCAGGGCGGCGGCGAGCTCCGCGGCGATCCCGCGCAGCCGGGCCTCCTTGAGCTCCAGCCAGCGCTCCCGGGCGACGGCCGACTCCTCGCGCGCGGTGAGCAGTTCGCCCGAGGCCTGCTCCGCGTCGGCGTCGAGGGCGTCGCGCCGCCGGGCGGCGTGCAGGTGCAGCCGGGCGGGCTCCAGCTTGCCGGCGAGCTGCTCCGCCAGGGTCGCGGCCTGCTGGGCGGCGTCCGCGCGCCCGGCGAGCTCGGTCCGGGTGGCGTCCCAGCGGCCGAGCCACTCGGCGGTCTCGTGCTGCTGCTCCTCGGCGGCTCGGGACTCCCTTTCCAGGTCGGCCCGTTCGCGGCCGATCTCGGCGCTGCGCTGCTCGGTGCGGCGGGCGGCTCCGAGGGCTCCCAGATCCTCGCGCAGCCGCTGCTCGACCGCGGCCAGCTGCTCGGTCCCCGCCTCGGCGAGCTGCGGCGGCAGCTCCGCCCGGGCCACGGACTCCGCGTGCGCGGCGGCCATGTGGGCGCCGGCGGCGGCTCCGCGCAGCTCCAGGGCGGGGGCGACGAGGGCGCCGCGCCGGGCCCGGTCGAGCAGGGCGCGCACCCGCTCCCGCTCCGGACCGGACTCGGTGAGCAGGGCCGCCCGACGGGTGGTCTCCGCGTGCCGGTGCTGCAACCGGTGGAGCTCCCGCGCCTCCTCGGCGGCCCGCCGGGCGGCGTGGTAGCGCCCCTCGACGGCGGCGAGGGCGTACTCGGCGACGGTGAGCCGCTCCCGGGCGGAGCAGCGCGCGACGGCGGCCCAGGCGCGGATCGCCCCGGCCAGCCCGGGGTCGCCCGGCTGGTGCCGGGGCAGCGGCCAGGCGCGCAGGTCGGCGGCGTCCCCGGCGGCCTGGGCGAGCCGCTGGGCGGTGTGCAGCACCTGCTCGTCTCCGGCGCGGACCTTGGCCTCGGCGGCGCGGCGGCGCTCGCCGAGCAGGGTTTCGACGGCGGCGAAGCGGCGGGTGTCGAAGAGCCGGCCGAGCAGCCGGCCGCGCGCGGCCTCGTCGGCCCGCAGGAAGCGCGCGAACTCTCCCTGGGGCAACAGCACGACCTGGCAGAACTGCTCGCGGCTCATGCCGAGCAGCTGCTCGATCTCCTCGCCGATCTCCTGATGGGACCGGCTCAGCGCGCTCCAGCCCTCCCCGTCGTACTCGCGCAGCCAGCTCTGCGCCTTGTCCTTCGTCGTCCCGGTGCCGCGCTTCTTGGGCCGGTCCTGTTCGGGGCGCCGGGTGATCTCCAGGCGCCGGCCGCCCGCGGTGAGTTCGAGGGTGATCTCGGTCGGGGTGTCGGACGCCGCGTGGTCACTGCGCAGACTGGTACCCGGGGCCTGCCGGGAACCGGGCACGGACCCGTACAGGGCGTAGCAGACGGCGTCCAGGACGGAGGTCTTGCCCGCGCCGGTGGGACCGTGCAGCAGGAAGATCCCGGCGCCGGAGAGCGCGTCGAAGTCGATCTCCTGGGGCTCGGCGAAGGGCCCGAAGGCGGTGATGCGCAGCCGGTGCAGCCTCATCGGTGGGTCTCCTGCCGGCTGTCCTCGGTGCGTACTTCGTCGAAGGCGCCCTGGAGCACGGCCCGTTCGGCCTCGTCGGAGAAACCGCCGCCCCCGCGCACATGGGCGACGAAGTCCTCGGCGATCTCCTGGTCGCTGCGGCCCTTGAGCCGCTGGGCGTAGGAGCCCGCGCCGTCCTCGGTGCGGCCCTCGGGGTCGAAGGCCAGGCTGAGGGTGTGCGGGAAGCGGACGGCGAGCCGGGCCATGGGGTCCTCGGGCCGGACGGGGTCGGTGAGGGTGGCTTCCAGCCAGGAGTCCTCGTACCGGGCGTACGAGCCCTCGGACAGCAGCTCCTCCAGGGGTCCCCGGACCCGGGCGAGGCGGCGCGGCACGGGGGTGTCGACGCGCTCGGCGCTCAGGATCTCCCCCTCCCCGCCCAGCTCGACGAGCCACATGCTCTTGCGGTGGTCGGCTTCGGAGAAGGAGTAGGCGAGCGGGGAACCGGAGTAGCGGACCCGTTCGTTGATCGTCTGGCAGCCGTGGAGGTGGCCGAGGGCGGCGTAGTCGACCCCGTCGAAGACGGAGGCCGGCACGGCCTCGACCCCGCCGACGGTGATGTCGCGCTCGCTGTCGCTGGCCTGCCCTCCGGTGACGAAGGCGTGCGCGAGGACGACGGAGCGGGTCCCGGGCGCGCGCCCCGCCAGATCCGCCCGGATCCGGTCCATGGCCGCGCCCAGCACGGCCTCGTGGCTCACCTTGCCCGCGCCGAACTCGTCCCTGACCAGCGCGGGCTCCAGGTACGGCAGCCCGTACAGCGCCACGTCACCGTGTACGTCGGCCAGCACCACGGGGTCGGCGCACCCGGCGGGGTCGGTCCGCAGGTGGATCCCGGCCCGCCCGATCAGCCCGGCCCCGACACCGAGGCGGCGGGCGGAGTCGTGGTTCCCGGAGATCATCACGGTGGGCACGCCGAGGTCGGCGAGCCGGTGCAGGGCCCGGTCGTAGAGCTCCACGGCGGGCAGCGGGGGCACGGCACGGTCGTACACGTCACCGGCGACGAGCACGGCGTCGACCTCGTGCTCCCGCACGGTCTCGACGAGGTGATCGATGAAGGCGGCCTGGGCCCCGAGCAGGTTCACCCGGTGGAAGGACCGGCCGAGGTGCCAGTCGGAGGTGTGCAGGAATCTCATGAAATCGCTCTGACCTGCACGTTTACCCCTACTGCGCCTCAAAAGTCAGCACGAACCAGCACGGGGGCCCGCCATCAACGCTTGCCACGCTAACCCATGGCGCCCCCTGATCCACCACAGTCACCTCAGATCACCCCGAAAATTGGAGGTCAATTCTCACTACGCCGAAGCACCTCGGCCACAGCGGCACGCCCGGCTCGCGCACGAGGGTGTTGCCGTGGGCGAAGCAGATCAGCCGCGGTGATGGCGGTGAGCGCGGCATGTTCGAGGGATACCAGGTCGACGATCAGCGGAGACGGTCGCGGATGTGGGCCCGGGTGAAGGCGGCTCGCAGGCCCGGTTCGTCCCACCCGTTGTCGGTGCCACGCAGGGCCACGATGCGTGCAGGGGACGCGGCGTCTATCGGGGCGAGTCGGTCGGGGCGTCCGTTCCGTGGTCCATGGCGTTGGGCCTCAGGGCTGGCGGGGGGGGTGGGGTGCGCGCAGCGCGATGAGGGCGGTGTTGTCGCTGGCCGGGCGAAACGGCCCGCACCACTTCGCCATCACAGCCCAGGGCCGGAGATGCGATTTCCTCATCCTGCAGGAACAGGACCGAACCGAACACATCCCCCACGAAAAGGGAACTCGCGGACGACGAGAAGCACTCCTGGGTCAGGATCCCTCGCGACGCCCCGTCTCCTACACCGACGCCGATGGTGGCGTGACCACGACGGAGTACGACCTGCTCGGCCGGAAGGTCAAGTCGGGCAGCAACGTGCCCTCCACGGTGACCTACAGCCACGACCACGCGGTCGAGCCCCGCGGTCTCGTCACCAAGGCCGTCGACTCCGTGGCCGGCAGGTTCACGGGGTCGTACGACCCGGACGGCGCACTCGTCGGGGAGAAGCTGCCCGGCGGCTATTCCCTCAAGCAGGCCTTCGACCCGAACGGCACCCCCGTCGAGCGCACCTACACGCGTGACAGCGACGGCGTGATCGTGCAGTCCGACATCACCACCCGCTCCATCCACGGACAGGTGACCACGGACGCGCAGAACTCGGGGCAGACCTACGGCTACGACGCGATCGGCCGGCTCACCTCGGTGGCCGACACCGCTGAGACGGTCTGCACCAAGCGCGACTACGCCTTCGACAAGCGGTCCAACCGCACGTCCCTGGTCACCGCCACCGGCACTCCCGGGCTGGACTGCCCGACCACCGGCGGCACGACCACCACGTCCACCTACGACAGTGCCGACCGCTTGAACGGCGCCGGCTACACCTACGACGCCTTCGGTCGCACCACTGCCAAGCCCGGCAACGTGACCCTCGGCTACTTCACCAACGACCGGATCCAGCAGGAGACGGTCGGCGGCCAGCGCCAGACCTGGAAGATCGACAGCTCCAAGCGCATCCGCTCCTGGACGGTCGAATCCGGCAGCGGCAGCACCTGGGCCCAGACCCAGTCGAAGACCAACCACTACGACTGCGGCTGCGACAGGCCGAGCTGGGTCGTGGAGGACTCCGCCACCGGAACGGTCACCCGCAACGTCGACTCCATCGGCGGCGGCCTGGCGGCCACCACCAGCAAGACCGGCAACACGGTCCTCCAGCTCACCGACATCCACGGCGACGTGGCACTGCTGCCACTGGACACCTCCGTCGCGCCGACGCTCCTCGACACCGACGAGTACGGCAACACGCGTGCCAGCACTCCGTCGGCACGCTACGACTGGCTGGGCAGCCAGCAGCGTTCCGGCGACACCCTGTCCGGGCTGACCTTGATGGGCGCCCGGGCGTACGACCCGAAGACCGGACGGTTCCTCCAGTCCGACGCGGTCGTCAACGGCGGCGCGAACGCCTACGGCTACCCGGCCGACCCCATCACCATGTACGACCTGGGCGGCAAGTGGTGGTGGTCGGAAAGCACCTGGTGGAAGATCGCCAAATGTGTCTACGCCATCCTCGAGCTCGCCATGTGGGCGGGCGGTGTCGGCTGGCTGATGAAGGCGGCCAAGATCGGACAGGCGGTGCGCATCATCCGGTCGGTCGGCTTCAGCCGCCTGTACAACCTGCTCAAGGCACTGCGGAACACCCCGCGCCGCATCTGGTGGAGGACCGGCATGTACTACGGAGGCGCGCTGTTCTCGGCGTTCAGCGTCTTCATGGGCTTCTCCTCGGTGCAGGAGGACTGCTGGGACGCCTTCAGGTAGGAGGCGCTCGTCGCTGAACGAGCCCCCGCCCCACAGATGAACCCCGGTCCGGGGACCCGCGCCGCGGGTCCCCGGACCGGCCACCTCACCCCCACGGATCGGACGTACACGTGTCCCCCGGCACATGGAAGACCGCCGGACTCGGCGCGCTCGCCGCCGCATGCGTCATCACCGCCGCCTTCCTGGTGATGGCGGCCCGCGCGGCCCGCAAGAAAACCCCCCGGGGTCTGCGACCCCGCCTGTCCTTCTCGGCACCGGTCGCGGCGGCATCCGCCCTGGGCGTCCTCCTCGGCGCACTGGCCACAGACCGCACGCTCCACTTCGGCATGGACGAGCTGAAGACCCTTCCGATCCCCTTGACCGCGGGTCTCGCGGCAGATGCCCTGCTGCGCTCCCGTTCTCCCCTCCACGCTAACGCCTCCCCGGCGTGGCCCCGTCTCCTTCGTCCCCCAGCCCCCTCGTCCCCCGGCCGCTCAGGACGCGTACGTCTCCCCGCCCGGGGTCAGGGTGGCGCTCCCCGCGGTGCTGTCGGCCAGCCACGCCTCGAAGGCGGGCAGGTCGGCCTCGGGCAGGGCGATCTCGATCTCCACGGCGGCCCCGTAGCGCACGTCGATCACGGTCCTGCCGGTGGAGCGCAGGTCGTTCTCGGTCTTGCCGGCCCGCTGGTGGTCGACGGTGACGGTGACCAGCCGGTACCGGTGCCGGGTGACGGTGCCGAGCACGTCGAGCGCCTCCCCGACGACCCCGCCGTAGGCGCGGATGAGCCCGCCGGCGCCGAGCTTCACGCCGCCGTAGTAGCGGGTGACGACGGCGACGGCGTAGCGGATGTCCCGGCGCGTGAGCATCTGCAGCATCGGCACCCCGGCGGTGCCGCCGGGCTCGCCGTCGTCACTGGCCTTCTGCACGGAGGCATCGGCGCCGATGACGTAGGCGTAGCAGTTGTGCGAGGCGGTGGGGTGCTCCTTGCGGATCCGGGCGACGAACTCCTGCGCCTCCCGCTCGGTCGCCGCGGGCGCGAGCGCGCACAGGAACCGGGAGCGGTTGATCTCGGACTCGTGCACACCCTCACGGGCCACCGTCACGTACTGGTCTGCCTTCACCCGTCCACCCTAATCCGTGGTCAAGGACGGTCCGGCCGGAGGAGAACCGGGCGGGCCGGTCGTCAGCGGGGCATCGCAGCCGAGGTAGAACGGCTCCACGAGGTCGTCCGAGGTGCCTGGGCCCACCAGCTGCCGCCGGTCGAGGACGCACTCGGCAAACAGATGCTCGCCCTCGTGGTCCAGCCGGTAGCCGCCTGCACCGCCACCGACAACCTGGCGGACGCGGTCGAGGAGGTGTTCCCTCAGCACCCGGACGCTGAGGTCATCCTCAGCTTTCCCGGCCTCGGCGCCCAGCTCGGCGCCCGGCCCCACCTGGCAGTCTGATCGGGCGCGTGAGCATGCCCATTTCACCGACGCCTCTCAGGCGTGACCGGCTCATGCCATGATCGGCGGATGAGCGAGTACTCCTGGCCCGGGGAGAACGGCAGGCGCATTCCCGACGCGGCCTCAGCCTGGACCGAGACCGTCCGCGTTCTGCCCGTCGGTAACCGCATCACCGGTGAGGTCGTCGGCCGGCAGCCCTTCGGTGTCTTCCTCTCCATCGACGACCACCCCGACGCCATGGGCCTGGCCAGGATCGACAGGATGCCCAGGTGCATGGAGCTGCCGACCGTGGGGCAGCGTGTCACCGGCGAGGTCGTCTGGCATGCCGACCACAACCACCAGGTGGGGGTCATGCCCGGCGAGTGGGCCGAGCACGAAGACCTACTGCCGCGCTGGGCGTTCCCGCCCAGCCCCACCCAGCCTTTCGCCGGCCCTGCATGATCCGAAAGGCAGGACCTAGCGGGGCAGCCGGCCCACCACGGCACGGAACCGCTCCCGCCCTGCCGTCGCGCTCGCGTCCCACAGACCTGCGGCGTCACCGCTCAGCGACAGGGACTGGAGCCGCTGCTCATCGGCGAGAAAACTTGCGCCCACCGCATTCTGGTCCAGCATCCCCATCGCGGTGAGCGCCGCATGGCCGCAGGACACCGCGTCATCAGCGCTGCCCGAACCATTGGCCAGCAGGGCATATCGCAGGCCGAGGGCGCCGAAGAACGCGTAGGTGTCGGCGACACCGGTGATCCCCTCCTCGTGCGGCTGGAGCTCCGGAAACCGCTCCAGCAGGCGCACGCGCTCGGCGACGTCGGCAAGTGGCCGGTCGGCATGCCAAAGACCGCTCACGGACTCCACATAGAGGTCCACGTCGGCTTCCCGCCCCGATACGCCCGCCCGCAGTCCCACGAACAGCGGCGCCATGCGTTCGGCACAGGCGGCGACATACAGGCGGACCGCGTCGCCGGGCCCGTCACGAAGCGCCGCCTCGACGGTCCCCTCCACCAGAGTCTCCACGTCCCGCCCTCATCCCGTTGGAACAGATCGACAGGCTACACAGCGGGCCGGGCGCCACAGCCTGACGAGTGGGGCCCTGAGGCGTCTACGGGAATCCGACATGCGTCTTTTCCGTTGATCGGGTGGGCGGCGATCAGCGGCCAGACACAGCACCAGCGCAAGCACCAGCACCAGGAGGCGGCACACGTGTACGGCGATCCGGCAACCATCCGCAAGGTCCTCACCGAGCTCGGCGACACCTGGGCCGTGGTGGGCCTGTCCAACAACCGGGACCGGGCCGCGTACCGCGTGGCCGAGGTCCTCCAGCGGTACGGCAAGCGCGTGATCCCCGTGCACCCCAAGGCCGAGACGGTCCACGGCGAGCAGGGCTATCCCTCGCTGGAGGCGATCCCGTTCGAGGTGGACGTGGTGGACGTCTTCGTGAACAGCTCGCTGGCGGGCACGGTCGCCGACGAGGCCGTCGCGAAGGGGGCGGAGGCCGTCTGGTTCCAGCTGGACGTGATCGACGAGGCCGCCTTCGCCCGTACCCGCGCGGCCGGCCTGGACATGATCATGGACCGCTGCCCGGCGATCGAGATCCCCGCTCTCTGAAGCCCGGTGGGGCCCCACGGGCCCGCCCCGCCTTCAACCCTTTCAACGCGGCTCACGTATCCAAACCGCCCAAACGGTACGAATACTTGAGACCGCGCCTCCCCGTCGGGGTCTGCCGCGCACCTCGGACCGACCCCGACCAGGGAGCCCCGCCGTGATCAGTCGTGCCCACAGCCAGCCCCACGGCCAGTCCAGCATCCGCAGGCGGGACGGGCGGCGCTCGACGCGATAGCGGGCTACCACGACGAGAGCGCCGGGGCCGGCGCCCCGGGGAGCGCCGATCCGGCAGACGCCGCCGCTCACGCCCCCACGGCCGCCGCCTTCTACGCCCACTTCGCGCGGGCCCTCCAAGGCGCGGACCGCACCCGGGTGGAGCTGGCCGCCGAAGCCGCCTGGCCGGCGGCCCGCAAGAGGATCCTGCCCTTCGCCGACGAGCTCGTACGGCTCCCGCACGCGGCCGGGCTGCGGACGGTGCTGATCTCGGGGAGCCCGTACGAGATCGTCCGGCGCGCCGCGGCCGAACTCGGCATCGGCGAGGCCCACGGCACGCGGGCCGAGTTCCGGCGCGGCCGCTGCACCGGAGCCCTCACCACCACCCCGGCCCTGCCCGGTGGCAAGCGCGCGGCCCTGCGCACCGCGACCAGGGGCGGCCCCGTGGACCGCCGGAGCTCCTTCGCCATCGGGAACTCCCCCTCCGACGCCGAGGTGTTCGAGCAGGCCGGACTGGCCGTGGCCTTCGAACCGGACCCGGTGCTGCGGGGCTGGGCGATGGACCGGGACTGGATCACGGCCGACCGGCGCGACGTGCTGGCCGTCTGCCAGGACCTGATCGCGACGCACCCGGTGCTCGGCGCGACGAACCGGGACGCCGACGCCGACGCCGACGCGGGGGTCGCCGGCCCGCGCTGACCGCTCACCGGGGCCCGGCCAACCCTCCGCCTACGCGTGGGCGGTCACCGGAGGGATGGAGACCGCCATCGTCATCTCCATAGGCGCGGCCCCCTCGTTGCGATAGGCGTGCGGGGCGTCCGCCTCGAAGGAGACGGCCCCGCCGGCCGGTACCGCGTACGTCTCGTCGGCGACCAGCAGCGTCAGTTCCCCGGCGGTGACGTGCAGCATCTCGAAGGTGCCCGGCGGGTGCGGGTCCGAGGCGGTGCCCTCGCCGGGCTCGAGCCGGTAGGTCCACATCTCCACCGGCCCGCGGCGGTCGTCGCCGAGCAGCATGCTCGCGCCGCTGCCGCCCTCGGTGGACCACATCCGCACCCCCTGCCCCGGCAGGACCACCTGCACCCGCGGACCGCGGTCATGGTCGAGCAGGGTGGTGATGCTGACGCCGAGCGCGTCGGCCAGTTTGACCGTCGTGCCGACACTGGGGTTCGTACGTGCCTGCTCGATCTGGATGATCATGCCGCGGCTCACCCCCGCGCGGGCGGCGAGCGCCTCGAGGGTGAACCCGCGCTCCCCGCGCCAGCGCTTGAGGTTGCGGCCCAGTGCCTGGGTGAGCTGTTCGAGGTCCGACACCGTTCCATCCACTCCGTACAATATTCTGGATGACAGAGTTCACTAGACTGAACTATCGTGCGCTGTACTCCACGGTGTACTCCACCGTTCAACGCACTGTACTGCGAGGCCCGCCATGACCGCCCTGTTCGCCCTGGCCACCGCCGTCCTGTGGGGCCTCGCCGACTTCGGCGGCGGGCTGCTGACCCGCCGGATACCGGCCCTCACGGTGGTCGTGGCCTCCCAGATCCTCGCCGTCCTCGTCCTCGGCACGGTGGTCCTGGGCACCGGTGCGTGGCGGGAGGCGGGACCGCAGCTCTGGTTCGCGGTGGGGGCGGGGCTGGTGGGGCCGGTCGCGATGCTCAGCTTCTACAAGGCGCTCGCCCTCGGCCCGATGGGCGTGGTCTCCCCGCTCGGATCCCTCGGCGTGGTGGTGCCGATGGCCGCCGGGCTGCTGCTGGGCGAGCGCCCCGGAGCCGCCCAGCTCGCCGGGATCGCGGTGGCCGTGGTGGGCATCGTCCTCGCCGGCGGCCCCGAGTTGCGCGGCGCTCCCGTCCAGCGGCAGGCCGTCGTCCTCACCCTCGTCGCGGCCTTCGGCTTCGGCGCGGTGATGGCCCTGATCGCCCCCGCCTCCTCCACCGTGCCCGGCCTGTTCCTCGCGCTGTTCGTCCAGCGCGTCACCAACGTCGCCGTCGGCGGCACGGCCCTGTGGGTGCGGACCCGGCGCGGCGTCCCGGCCCTCCCGGCGGGTACGGGCGGCCGGCGGATCCTGTGGAGCCTGCTGCCGGCGCTCGCCTTCGTCGGACTGGCCGACGTCGCGGCGAACGGCACCTACTCGATCGCAGCCCAGCACGGCCCGGTCACCACCGCCGCCGTACTGTCCTCCCTCTACCCGGTGATCACCGCCCTGGCCGCCTTCGCCGTCCTCAAGGAACGCCTGCGCACCGTCCAGGCGGCGGGCGCGGGCCTGGCCCTGGCAGGCACGGTCCTCCTCGCGGCGGGCTAACGCCCTCCCGGGCACCCGTTCCGCTGCTCGCGGGCGCCCGCCGCGTTCACTCCTGCTCCGACACGTCCGCCAAGGCGCCCAGGGCGCGCAGTTGCTCCGGGGTCACGCCGTCGGGGATCGGGACCGGGGCCGGGGTGCGCAGGGGGGGCTGCCAGCCCGTCTCGGGGCCCCAGCGGCGGACGATCCGCGCGGGGGCCCCCGCCACCACGGCGTGGTCCGGGACCTCGCCCCGTACGACGGCCCCCGCCGCCACCACGACGTTGCGGCCGAGCCGCGCGCCGGGCAGGATCACCGCTCCGGTCCCCAGCCAGCAGCCCGGGCCGATCTCCACCGGGGCGCTGCGCGGCCACTGCTTGCCGACGGGCTCGTGCGGGTCGTCGTAGCTGTGGTTGGTGGAGGTGATGTACACCCCGGGACCGCAGAAGGTGTCGTTGCCGATCGTGATCCGGGTGTCGGCGATGACGTGGCTGTCCCGGCCGATGACCACGCCGTTGCCCAGGACCAGCATCGGCTCCGCACCGAGGTCGAGGTCCGGCATCATCCCGGCCGTGAGCGTGACCTGTTCCCCGATGATGCAGTGGTCCCCGAGCCTGATCCAGGGCTCGCCGAAGACCGTGCCCTGCGGGAACGCGAGCCGGGTGCCGTGCCCGATCGCGCCGAAGCGCAGCCCTCCGGGGGTCTGGGCGGTGACCGCGCCGGCCCGCTGCATCCAGCGCCAGCCCGCGTGGACCGCGCGCCCGGCGAGCCGGCGGCGCAGGCCCGCGAGGGAGGAGAGCGCCGTCAGAGAAGAGAGAGAAGAGAACGTGTTCTGGTTCTTCGCCACCGGGTCACCGTAGCGCGCCGGGAGCCCGGGCCGCGCCGTGATCTTCACCCCATCCCCGCGGGCCCGGGGGCGTGGCCTACGGTTTCCGGTAGCGCGACGCGACGTACCGGAAGAGGAAGAGATCACATGACGCAGCAGGCGGCCCAGGCACTCGTGATGGGTGTCGGCGGGAAGAACCCCGAGATCGACCCGACGGCGTTCACCGCTCCCACCTCCGTCGTGGTCGGGGACGTGACCCTCGGCGCGGGCGCGAGCATCTGGTACTCGGCGGTGCTCCGCGCGGACTGCGGTCCCATCACCCTCGGCGCCGACAGCAACGTGCAGGACAACTGCACCGTGCACGTGGACCCCGGTTTCCCGGTCTCCATCGGCGAGCGCGTCTCCATCGGTCACAACGCCGTCGTGCACGGCTGCACGGTCGAGGACGACTGCCTGATCGGGATGGGCGCGACGGTGCTCAACGGCGCGGTGATCGGGGCCGGGTCGCTGGTGGCCGCCCAGGCGCTGGTCCCGCAGGGCATGATCGTCCCGCCGGGTTCGCTGGTCGCGGGCGTGCCGGCGAAGGTGCGGCGCGAGCTGACCGCGGAGGAGCGCGAGGGCATCAAGGTCAACGCGCTCATGTACACCGAACTGGCCAAGCAGCACGGAGCCTCGGTGGCCGCGGGCGCGTAACGGGCGCGGCCCGGCACTCGCTCCCCGCCCGCGGGGAGCGAGTGCCGGGCCGGGAGCGAGCCCCTCAGTCGGTGCGTACGGCCGGGGCGGCCGCGGCCTGCTCCGGCACCGGAGCAGCCGCGTCCGCGGCCCCGTCCGCGCCGGCCTCGGCCCGCGCCGCCGCTGCCGCCTTCTTCATCCGTCCGCGCACCACCAGGGTCATGGCAAGCCCGCAGACGAGGGCCAGGGCGAGGGCCACCCACGAGAACCCCTTCAGCCACGGCTCGGCGACGATCCCGATCGAGTAGATGACGGCCGTCGTCCCGCCCGCCCACAGGATCCCGCCGAGGACGTTCGCGATGAGGAACCGCCAGTAGGGCATGTGCAGGACGCCCGCCAGCGGCCCCGCGAAGATCCGCAGCAGCGCCACGAACCGCCCGAAGAAGACGGCCCACATGCCCCACTTCTCGAAGGACCGCTCCGCCATGGCCACCTGGTCCGGCCCGAAGTGCTTGGGGAAGCGCCGGCCCAGCCGCTCCAGCATCGGCTTCCCGCCCTTGCGCCCGATCGCGTAGCCGATCGAGTCGCCCACGATCGCCCCGGTGGTCGCGCAGATGCCCAGCACCACGGGGTCGATGTGCCCCTGCTGCGAGGCCAGCAGCGCCGAGCTGACCAGAACGATCTCCCCCGGCAGCGGGATGCCGAGGCTTTCCAGTCCGATGACGAGCCCCACCAGGAGGTAGATGCTGACCGCCGGAATCGTCTCCAGCCATTCCTGGATGTGCACCGGTACGTCCTCCCGAGGTTCTCCGCCCGGCCCGCCCCCTGTGGCGGGCCGAACGGGCAGCCTATCCGGTCGCCACCACAGCCTTTGCCCGCAGCGGCAGTTCGCGCGAGGAACGCCCCGCGAACACTTCGCGGCGCCCCGTCCCCACCACCCACGCCTCCCGCTCCGGATCCCAGGAAGACAGGGTGCGCGCGTCGATGTCCAGGACGATCCGCCGCGCCTCGCCGGGCTTGAGAGTGAGCCGCCGATACCCCGCCAGCGCCCGGACCGGCTGGTCCAGTTTCAGGTCCGGGGACGGGCCCACGTAGACCTGGGCCACCTCGGTGCCGGCGCGGCGTCCGGTGTTGCGGACGGTGAACTCCACGCGCAGCCCGCCGTGCTTCCCGTGCGCGCCGCCCCGCCGGACCGCCAGCTTCTCGTACGCCCAGGTCGTGTACGAGAGCCCGTGCCCGAAGGCGAACAGCGGAGCCACCCGCTGCTGGTCGTACCAGCGGTGGCCGACGTGCACGCCCTCGGTGTACTCCTGCCGCCCGCCGACCCCCGGATAGCGGACCGGGTCCGCGCCGACCGGGCTCGCCCGCTCGTCGGCCGGGAAGGTCTGGGTGAGGCGGCCGCCGGGGTCCGCGTCGCCGAAGAGCACGTCGGCGGTGGCGGCCGCGCCCTCCTGGCCCGGGTAGTACATCTGGAGGACCGCTCCGGTGCGCGGCAGCCACGGCATGGCCGTACCGGAGGAGGTGTTGAGCACCACCGTGGTGCGCGGGTTGGCGGCGGCGACCGCCTCGATCAGCGCCGCCTGGCCGCCGGGGAGCGCGAGCGAGGTGCGGTCGCTGCCCTCGGTGGCGTCCTCGTAGGCGAACAGCACCACGCTGCGGGCCGCCTTGGCCGCCTTGACGGCCTCGGCGAGGTCGGCGGCCCGCGTCGCCTTCGTGGTGTGCCGCAGCCGCAGCCGCTGCCCCTTCGGCCCGCCCTCGGCGAAGACGGCGAGGCGGTGTTCGCCCGCCTTGAGCGCGAGGGTGCGGCGGCGCACGGTGCGGCCGTCGGGCGCGGCGCCCAGCAGTCCTCCGGCGAACTGCTCGGCCACGCCCTGCCGTACGGGGAAGAGTTCCTCCCCGTCGAGCCGGACGGCCGGCCGTTTCCCGGTGTAGTGGACGAGCAGGGTCCACTCGTCGTCGGCGGCGAGCCGGAAGGTCCCCTCGTAGCCCCAGGTGCGCCCCGGGGCCACCGCCCGGTCCTCGAGGCCCGCGCCGGGCGTCAGCAGGTTCGCCGGCAGCGGGCGCCCGTACAGGTCCTCGCCGAGCGCGTAGGTCACCGTGGAGCCGCTCCCGGCCCGCCGCCGGATCTCGTCGAGGGGGGCGGCGGCCGCGTCCGGCACCACGTGCGCGCTGCCGCCGCCACCGACGAAGGGGGTCCGCCCGGTGGGGCCGATCACCGCGACGGAGCGGGCGGCGGGGCCGGTCAGCGGCAGGGTCGCCCGCTCGTTGCGCAGCAGGACCGCTCCGGCGGTGGCGATCTGCCGCGCCGTACGGGCACCGGCGGCGGCATCCCGGGCGGGCCGCGCGGCGGGGTGCCCGGCGAGCAGTCCGAAGCGGTCCATGGTGGTCAGGATTCGGCGTACGGCGAGGTCGACGGTGTCCTCGTGGACGGAGCCGCCGCGCACCGCCTCGCGCAGCGGGGCGCCGTAGTGGGTGCCCGCGGGCATCTCCATGTCGAGGCCGGCGCCGATCGAGGCGACGGTGCTGTGGGTGGCGTCCCAGTCCGACATCACCCAGCCGTCGAACCCCCAGCGCCCGCGGAGCAGTTCGTCGAGGAGCGGCTTGTTCTCGCAGGCGTAGACCCCGTTGACCTTGTTGTAGGCGCCCATCACGGCGCCGGTCCCGGCGGCCACGGCGGCTTCGAAGCCCCGTAGCTCCGTCTCGTGGAGGGTCCGTTCGGCGGCGATCACATCGACGGTGTCGCGGCCCTTCTCCTGGTTGTTGAGCGCGAAGTGCTTGACGGTGGCGATGAGGCCCTCGTCCTGGATGCCGCGGACGACCTCGGCGACCAGGTCCGCCGTCAGCTTCGGGTCCTCCGAGAACGTCTCGAAGTTCCGTCCGGCGTACGGGGTGCGGATGAGGTTGGCCATCGGCGAGAGGAGCACGTCGATGCCGAGCGCGCGGCCCTCACGGCCGATGACCCGCCCGTACGCGCGGGCGAGCGCCGGGTCGAAGGCGGAGGCGAGCAGGACCGGCGCGGGCAGCGCGGTGGCGGGCCGGGCGACGCGGACCCCCGCCGGACCGTCGGCGAGGCGCAGCGCCGGGATGCCCAGGCGCGGGATGCCCGGCACGTAGCCGGCCTGGCCGAGCGGTTCGGGGTCCGGGCCGCCGTGCAGCAGGACGGTCTTCTCCTCCAGGGTGAGCCGGTCCAGCAGGGCGTCGATCCGGGCGGCGCTGCCGGCCGCGGGCGCGGCGGCGGGGGATCCGGCGGGGGCGGAGGCCTTACGGGGCCGCGTGCCGGGCGGCGGCGCCGGTACGCAGCCGGCCGCGCCGAAGGCCACGCCCACCGCCCCGAGGAGGCGCATCGCACGGCGTCTGGACACGGCCTCGCTCATGGGCGCTCCCTGCGGCGTGGGCATCGGCGTCAGGTGGCGGGAGCGGCCCGCGCCGGACCGCTCCCGCCCCCACTGTGCGCCGCCCCCCGCGCGGGCCCGCTTCAGGCGCGCCACCGCGAGCCCGATGTTCAGCCCTGCGGCGGCTGCGGCCGGAGGGCGCCGAAGCTCCACCCGGTGTCGGCTGCCGCCCGAGGCCTACGGACGCCGAAGACCCCGCGCCGGCTGCCGCCCGAGGCCTACGGGCACCGAAGACCCCGCGCCGGCTGCCGCCCGAGACCTACGGGCACCGAAGACCCCGCGCCGTCCCCGGCACGGGGCCGGAGGCCGCCGAGGCTCAGCCCTGCGGCGGCCGGTCCCCGCAGTCGGCCTCGCGCCGGGGCCCGTCCTGGAGCTGGACCCGTGCCTCGGTGCGGTGGCCGCGCTCGATGTAGTCCCGTACGACGGCCTCGACCGCGTCCTGGGGCGAACCGATCCCGGCGAGGACCATCACCTCCACCACGAGCTCGGCGTCGAGGCTGATGCTGATCTTGGCTCGGCCCGGCACGGGACCCCCTCCATCCGTCGTCGGAGGAGGGACTCTAGCGGGCTCAGGCGTTGGGGCGCAGGGTCCAGACCACGGTCATCTCGCCGGTCACGGCCTCGTCCTCGCGCTGGATCGCGATGGTGACGGGGAACTCCGGGCGGCCGCCCGCGTCGAGTTCGGCGACGACCTCGGCGGCCGGGCGGCCGAGGGTGGCGGTGGCCGTCACGACGCCCTTGGCGAGCTTCTTGTAGCCGATCTCCGCGCTCACCGCGAGGGGCACCGCGCGCGAGAGCTGGTCGCCGAAGGCGGCCAGGACGATCGCGCCGCTCGCGGACTCGGCGAGGGTGAACATGGCGCCGGCGTGGGGGCCGCCGAGGTGGTTGTGGAAGTCGGGCTGGTCGGGGAGCCGGACGACGGCACGCTCGGGGGTGGTCTCCACGAACTGGAGGTTCAGGGTCTTGGCCATCGGCACGGTCGCGGCGAGCAGTTCGCCCACGTTCATCTGTTCAGCGCTCATGGCACGCGATGTTACCCGCGAGTAGTAGGCCTTGGCCATACCCGTCCGGGGGCGGCCGTGGATCCCCGACGGCACTCCCACTATCGTTACCGGCCATGTGGCCAGGACAGCAGCAGCCGCCCGGGGGAGAACCCAACCCCCAGGACGCGCATCAGAACCCGTACCAGCAGCAGCCGGGAACGCCGAACCCGTACCAGCAGCAGCCGCCCCCGGCGGCGTACGGGGAGCAGCAGCAGCCCGGCTACGGGTACCCGCAGCAGCCCCCCGCTCCCCAGGGCTGGGGCCAGCAGCCCCCGACCGTTCCCGTACCCCAGTGGGGCGGCACCCCGCCGCCCCCGCCGCCGCGCGGCGGAAGCCCGTTCGCGACCAGGACCGTGGCCATCGTCGCGGCCTCGGCCGTCGTCGTGGCGGCCGCCGCCACCGGCGCGTTCGTCCTGACCCGGGACGACAAGGGCTCCGACCAGGCGGACGGCAAGCCGAGCTCCTCCCCCTCCGCCCCGGCCTCTTCCTCCGCGCCCGCGCCCGCGAGCTCCGGCGCCAACCCGCGCGGCGGCGGCGAGGTCAAGCCGGTGATCCCCGGCTGGAAGGTCGTCCTCAACCCGAAGCGCGGCACCGCCTTCGACGTCCCGCCGGACTGGGACGTCCAGTCCTCGGGCCTGTCCATCGGCTTCGGGGACGAGTCCAAGAGCGACGGATCGGCCCTCGTCATGATGAGCGCGCCCGCCATCCTCAAGGAGGAGTGGTGCCTGGTCGACGCCGACAAGGACGGCAAGGAGGATTCGACCTCCCTGGCCGCCGTCGGCACCAAGGGCGGCATGGGCGCGAAGAGCACCGCCGAGGCCGCGTACAACGAGGCCGGCAACTGGGCCTTCGCCGCGTACGCGCAGAAGGCGCCGAAGGGCACCACCAAGGTCGTCCAGGCGAAGGAGTACACGACCTCCTCCGGGCTCAAGGGGCACATGGCGACCGCGACCGTCAGCGGCCTGCCCAAGGAGAACAAGTGCTCCTCGGACGGCAAGTCCGTTGCCTTCAGCTTCACGACCGCCAACGGTGACCTCTCCACCTGGGTCCTCTACGGCGCCGCCGGCGTCCCGGGCGAAGTGAGCAAGGAGACCTACGAGAAGATCCTGAGCAGCATCCGCCTCAACGCGGGCTGACCTCCGACGCCTCCGCCCCCGGGCCGGAAATCCGTTTGGATTCCCGGCCCGGGACGGGGATAGTCCGGAGGTGAGCTCACTCCCCTCCCTCTCTCCCCGCCCCTCCGGCCGCAAGCCCGAGTGGGCCGGCCGCAACTACACCCTGCTGACGGGTGCCGCGGTCATCACGAACCTCGGGAGCCACGGAGCGCTCATCGCGACCACCTGGGCGGTCGTGCAGTCGGGCGGCTCCGCCGGTGACGTCGGCCTGGTGGCCGCCGCCCGCACGCTGCCGCTCGTCCTCTTCCTCCTCATCGGCGGAGCCGTCGCCGACCGGATCCCCCGCCACCACGTCATGGTCGCGGCCAACGCCCTCAACTTCCTCTCGCAGGGCGTCTTCGCCGTCCTCGTCCTCACCGGCGATCCGAAGCTGTGGCAGATGATGCTGCTCACGGCGCTGTGCGGCACCGGAACGGCCTTCTTCAACCCGGCCGCCGAGGGCATGCTCATGGCCACCGTCTCCGGCCCGCAGGCCACCCGCGCCTTCGCCCTCTTCCGGATGGCGATGAACGGCGCCGGTGTGGGCGGCGCCGCCCTCGGCGGAGCCATGGTCGCCTTCATGGGCCCCGGTTGGGTCCTCGCCGTGGACGCGGCCGCGTTCGCCGCCGCCGGAGCCCTACGGGCCTTCCTCGACGTCGGCCACATCCCCGAACGCGCCCCCGGCGGCGGGCTGCTGGCCGATCTGCGCGAGGGCTGGGCGGAGTTCAGGAGCCGCCCCTGGCTGTGGAGCATCGTGCTCCAGTTCTCGGTCGTCGTGGCCGTCATCGGCGCAGCCGAAGCGGTCTACGGTCCCCTGGTCGCCGTGGAGCGACTGGGCGGGGCGGCTCCCTGGGGCGTGGCCCTGGCCTTCTTCGGTCTCGGCACCATCGGCGGGGCCGTCCTGATGATGTTCTGGAAGCCGCGCCGGCTGCTGCTGGTCGCCACCCTGTGCATGTTCCCGAGCGCGCTCCCCGCGGCGGGACTCGCCGTGCCGCTGCCGGTGTGGGGGCTGTGCCTGGCGATGCTCGTGAGCGGCGTCAGCATCGAGATGTTCGCCGTGAACTGGATGACGACGATGCACCAGGAGATCCCGGAGGAGATGTTCTCCCGCGTCTCCGCCTACGACTGGTTCGGCTCGCTGTCGATGCTCCCGCTGGCCATGGCGGTGGCCGGCCCGGTCGAATCGGCGATCGGCCGCACCTCGGCCCTCTGGGGCTGCGCGGCCCTGGTGATCATCGCGACGGCCGCCGTGCTCCTGGTCCCGGACGTCCGCCGCATGACACGCAAACCGACCGCCCCCATCGGCCCCGGCGCCCCCGACCTCACCAAGCCGAGCCCCGCCCAGTCCAGCCCCGCCGGGGTCTGAGGCGCGGGGGAACCCCCTCAACCTCAACCTCAACCGAGGCTGAACGCCCCCTCCGGCGGTTCCGGCGAAGCCACCGCATCGGCGTCGGACACCGGCAGGGCCCCCCGCATCAGCCGCGCGAGAGCCGCCCCCGCCTCCACCCGCGCGGGAAACGCGTCCCCCGCGCACACCCGCGTCAGCTCCGCCACCGGCAGCTCCCGCCGCGAAGCCAGCAGCACCGCGTTCCCGAACCGCCGTCCCCGCAGCACCCCGGGCTCCGCGATCAGGGCCAACTCCCCGAAGGCCGCCCCGAAGTTCGCGAGCTGCCCCTTCAGGAAGCCGAACGGCGCCCCGTCGGCGAGGTTCGCCACGTACACCCCGCCGGGCCGCAGCACCCGGGCGACCTCCCGCGCGTACTCCACCGAGGCCAGCGAAGCGGGCACCCGGGATCCCCCGAAGACATCGCCGACCACCACGTCCGCGCTCGCGTCCGGCGCCGCGGCCAGCCAGGCCCGCGCGTCGGCGACGTGCACCGTGATCCCGCTCCCGGCGGCTACCGGCAGGAACTCCCCGACCAGCGCGACGAGCCCGGCGTCGAACTCGACCACGTCCTGCCGCGACCCCGGCCGGCCCGCCGCCGCGTACCGCGGCAGGGTCAGTGCCCCGCCGCCCAGGTGCAGCAGGTCCAGCGCGGCCCCCGGCTCGCCCACGCAGTCCAGGACGTGCGCGAGGCGGCGTACGTACTCGAACTCCAGGTGCTCCGGGTCGTCGAGGTCCACGTAGGACTGCGGCGCCCCGTCCACGGTGAGCAGCCAGGCCCGCTCCCGGTCGATGTCCGGCATCAGTTTGGCGGTGCCCTGGGCCACGTCCCGGATCACCGGGATCTGTTCGTCACTCACCGCACCATTGTCAGGCCCCCGGAGCCGCCCACACCTCGCGCGCCCGCTCCACGTGGACCGCGGCCTGCTCCAGCCCCGCCCGGGCGGCGGGATCGCGGCGCGCGGGGTCCAGTACGTTGCGCCCGAAGACCTTGCGGGCCTGCGGCGACGGGGTGATCAGCAGCACCTTCGCCCCGGCCTCCCGCAGCCGCGCGGCCTGCGACGCGGGCGAGGGGATCAGCCCGGCGCCCGTGGCCATCGGCGCGAGGATCACCACGCGCCCGTAGCCGGAGGCGAGGTCGGCGTTGGTCGCGGAGCGGATCCCGCCGTCGATGAACCGCCGGCCCGCGACGGTCACGGGCGGCCACACCCCGGGTACGGCGCAGCTCGCCGAGACGGCGTCGAGCAGCCCGGCCTCGCTCCCGCGCTCGAATGCGGCGAGTTCGCCGGTCAGCGCGTCCACCGCCGTGACGACGAGGCGCCGCTCGGGCCAGTCGTGCGACACCAGCCGGGCTTCCAGCACCTTGCGGCGCACGCCCTCCGGCTCGGTGTCGGCGGCGAGCGCGAAGGCGCCGATCCGGCGCCGGTAGGACTTCGCGTCGCGGGAGCGCACCATCGCGACGGCGTAGCGCCCGATCAGGGAGGCGCCCAGCTTCGCGGGGAGCTCCCCGCCGGGGTCGCCGAGCTGGCGCTCGTACAGCTCCTGCGGGGTGAGCAGTCCGGAGGTGAGCTGCGCGCCGACGACCGAGCCGGCCGAGGTCCCGACGACGAGGTCGGCGCCGGTCAGGTCGACGCCCGCGCGGGCGAGCCCGTAGAGCATCCCGGCCTCCCAGCCGACGCCGGTCAGCCCGCCGCCGCCGAGCACCAGAGCCGTGCCCCCGCTTTTCCGGCTGCCTTCCTGGCTGCCTTTCCCGCTGCCGCCCTCGCTGCCGCTGCCCATGTGCCGCTCCCTCCCCGCGTGCCTGTGGTGACGGCAGTCTGGCGCAAGCCGACCGCCGCCACCACAGTCGGGTACCGCCCGCCCGCCACGGGGCCACCATTGGGCCACCACCGGGCCGCTAGCCGACCTCGGTCACCGTCCCGGCCCCGACGGTGCGCCCGCCCTCGCGGATCGCGAAGCCGAGGCCGCTCTCCAGCGGGACGTCCCGGCCGAGCTCGACAGTCATGGTGACCGTGTCCCCCGGCCGGGCCGCGCCGGCCTCGCCCAGGTCCACGTTCCCCACCACGTCGGCGGTGCGGAGGTAGAACTGGGGCCGGTAGCCGGTCGCCACCGGCGTGGTGCGGCCGCCCTCGCGGGCGGACAGCAGGTACACCCGAGCCGTGAAGCGGCGCCCCGGTACGACGCTGCCGGGCGCGGCCACCACGTCCCCGCGGCGCACCGCGTCGCGGGGCACCCCGCGCAGCAGCAGCGCGACGTTGTCCCCGGCCTCGGCGGAGTCCATCGGCTTCCCGAAGGTCTCCAGCCCGGTGACCACGGACTCCACGGCCGCACCCTCGCCGGCGCCGAGCAGCGCGACGCGGTCCCCCATGGCCACGGTGCCCCGCTCCACGGCGCCGGTGACGACGGTGCCGCGACCGGTGATGGTCAGCACGTTCTCCACCGGCATCAGGAACGGCGCGTCGGTGTACCGCACGGGCGTGGGCACGTACGTGTCCACGGCGTCGAGCAGGGCCTCGATCGAGGAGGTCCAGCGCGGGTCGCCGTCCAGCGCCCCGAGCCCGGAGACCCGTACGACGGGGGCGGCGTCCCCGCCGTACCCGTTCGCGGTCAGCAGCTCGCGGACCTCCAGCTCTACCAGGTCGGTGAGCTCGGGGTCCCCGGCGTCGGCCTTGTTCAGCGCGACGACGATGTGGTCGACGCCGACCTGCCGGGCCAGGAGCACGTGCTCGGCGGTCTGCGGCATGACCCCGTCGAGGGCGGAGACGACGAGGATCGCCCCGTCGAGCTGGGCCGCGCCCGTGACCATGTTCTTGATGTAGTCGGCGTGGCCCGGCATGTCCACGTGGGCGTAGTGCCGGGTGTCGGTCTCGTACTCGACGTGCGTGAGGTTGATGGTGATGCCGCGCCGGGCCTCCTCGGGAGCCCGGTCGATCCGGTCGAAGGGCACGAAGGAGGCGCCGCCGCGCTCGGCGAGGACCTTGGTGATGGCGGCGGTCAGCGTCGTCTTGCCGTGGTCGACGTGACCCATGGTGCCGATGTTGAGGTGCGGCTTGGTGCGCACGAAGGCCGTCTTGGCCATGATGTCTTCCCGTGTGGTTCCGAAGCTGAAGCTCGAATGACGGGACCCCCTGAGCGAACCGACCCTCCCCCTGTGGGGTCCGCCGGACGATCCGGGAAGGGTCAGCTTCGTGCGCCGCCGAATGCGGTCGCGCCCGCGGGGAGCGGTGCGGGGACGGCAGCCTCCGGCGCGTCCGCGACTGCGGACGGCGCTGCGGGGAAGGTCTGCCTGGACATGTGCCAGATCCTGCCGGAACGGACACGGCGGGGCCAGCGAATTACCCGCCTACGCCCCGCCGGTGTTCTTCAGCGCCTCGCGCACCGAGAGCGGGGACAGCGACTCCCGCTCGGCGGTGACGAAGGCGCGTACGGCGCCCGGGTCCGTCTTGGCGTACTCGCGCAGACACCAGCCGATGGCCTTGCGGACGAAGAAGTCGGGGTGGCCGGCCTGGCGCCGGCAGTACGCGAAGAGCCGGTCGGCGTCGGTCGCGGACTTGTAGGCGAGCTGGTGGAGCAGGGCGGTGCGGGCCACCCACAGGTTCTCGTCCCCGATCCACTCGTCCATGACGGCGGCGAGCGCCGGATCCGCCGCCACGAGCGGGCCGACCGTGTGCGCGGCGAGCAGGTCGACGGTGTCCCACCAGGAGTCGGTCACGATCAGGTGCCGGACCACGGGCAGGAGGCCGGAGGAGCAGCGCGGGACGTGCCGGCGCAGGTAGTCGACGGCGAAGTACCGGTACTCACGCTCCGGTAGCTCCCAGCAGCGCAGCGCGAGGGCCGCGCAGTCCGTTTCGGACGGTTTCGGCGTGTCCTTGGTCACGGCCCGGGACAGCTCGCGGCGCAGCGGGGTGGGGATCCCGAGGAAGGGCGAGACGTCCTTCATGTACGCGGTCATGGGCCCGGCCCGCTCCCCGTCGGCCGCGGCGCCGTAGGACTCCGTGAGCCGCGCCACCACGAGGTCGGCCAGGTCGCTTCGCGGAACCCGCGACGACCGCCGGTCGTTCGACTGCATGAGGCCCAGATTACGGCGCCCGGACAGGGGGGTCGGTTAGTCTCCCGGAATGTCCCTCCTCCTCGCGCCGTGGACGCGGCTCTCGCTGCTCGTCGTGCTGCTCCTCGCGGCCGGCGTCTGCGTCGTGCTGTACGAGCCCCAGCGCCTGCTCTCGGAGGGCTGGCCCCCGGGGCTCCCGGTGGGCACCGCCGTCCTGCTCTTCGCCGCGGCGTACGGGGTGTGCACGGCCGCCCTGGTGCCGCGCCCCCTGCTGAACCTGGCCGCCGGGGCCCTCTTCGGCTCCCAGTTCGGCCTGCTCGCCGCGGTCGGCGGCTCGGTGCTCGGCGCGGGGATCTCCTTCGGCCTCGGCCGGATGATGGGCCGTGACGCCCTGCGTCCGCTGATCCGCGGCCGCTGGCTGCAGGCGGCCGACGACCAGCTGGCCCGGCACGGCTTCCGCTCGATGCTGGCGATCCGGATCTTCCCCGGTCTGCCCTTCGCGATGGCCAACTACGCCGCCGCGCTGTCCCGCTGCGGCTGGCTCCCCTTCCTCCTCGCCACCGCGATCGGCGTGGTCCCGAACACCGCCGCGTACGTGGTCGCGGGGGCCAGCGCCTCCTCCCCCACCTCTCCCGCGTTCCTCGCCTCGTTCGGCTTCATCGCCCTCTCCGCGGTCGGGGCGGCGGTCGTCGCCTGGCGCAAGCGGCACCGGCTGGCGCCCGTGCGCGGGGCCGAGCGGCCGTTGCCCGCGCGGGAACTGACGGCTGTGCACCCCCCTGTGGTCACGGCCGCACCCCACGGGCCCTAGCATCGGACCCGAACTGCCCGACGATCACAAGGACGAGCGCACCCCGACATGAACTGGATCGAATCCCTCATCCTCGGTCTCGTCCAAGGACTTACGGAGTTCCTCCCGATCTCCTCCAGCGCCCATCTCCGGCTGACCGCGGCGTTCGCCGGCTGGCACGACCCGGGAGCGGCCTTCACCGCCATCACGCAGATCGGCACCGAAGCCGCCGTACTGATCTACTTCCGCAAGGACATCGCGAAGATCATCTCCACTTGGTTCCGCTCGCTGTACACGAAGGCGCTGCGCTCCGAGCAGGAAGCCAAGATGGGCTGGCTGGTGATCGTCGGCTCGATTCCGATCGGCGTCCTCGGCCTCGCCTTCAAGGACCAGATCGAGGGCCCGTTCCGCGATCTGCGGCTGATCGCCACCACACTCATCGTGATGGGCATCGTGCTCGGCGTGGCCGACCGGCTGGCCGCGCGCGACGAGGAGGGCGGCCGGCACCGCGCCATCCGCGAGCGCAAGACCCTGAAGGAACTGGGCGTCAAGGACGGCCTCATCTTCGGTCTCTGCCAGG
Source organism: Streptomyces sp. NBC_01298 (assembly GCF_035978755.1). NCBI lineage: Bacteria > Bacillati > Actinomycetota > Actinomycetes > Kitasatosporales > Streptomycetaceae > Streptomyces > Streptomyces sp. NBC_01298. The sequence goes on along the minus strand of NZ_CP108414.1, from coordinate 7,545,416 downwards.
CGATGGCCCTGATCCCGGGTGTGTCCCGGTCCGGTGCCACGCTCTCCGGCGGTCTGCTGCTGGGCTTCACCCGCGAGGCCGCGGCCCGCTACTCCTTCCTCCTCGCCATCCCGGCCGTGCTGGCCTCCGGCCTGTTCGAGATCAAGGACGTGATGGAGGACCCGGGGCACATCGAATGGCCCCAGACCATCTTCGCCACGGTCGTCGCCTTCCTCGTCGGCTACGTGGTCATCGCGTGGTTCATGAAGTTCATCTCCAGCAAGAGCTTCATGCCGTTCGTGATCTACCGGGTCCTGCTCGGCATCCTGCTGTTCGTGCTGATCGGCATGGGTGTGCTCAGCCCCCACGCCGGCGAGTCGGCCGGCTGACAGGGCGCCCGCTCACCGCTTCGCGTGAATCGGAGGCCGCCCGGGAACGTTCCCGGGCGGCCTCCGCGTCGTTGTGGAGGGAGAGACCTGAAGACGAACAGCAGGGGGTGTCCCATGGGTCGAGTGGTGTTGGAGCGGTTTCCGGCCGGAAGTCCGAGGGGGAGTTGGCCGGCGGAGGAGTACGCGGCGCAGCGGATGCGCGAGGGCGTGCCCGCGGAGGTGGTGATGGATCTGGCCAGCGATGCCTACCTCGTGGTGGTCCGCCCCCGGGAGGCGCGTTCCGGTCACTGATCCGGCGCCGGAAGATCCGGGCCGCGCACGCCCCTTGGCCTCCGCGCCCCGCGCCCGCACACTGACCCGATGACGCAGCGTGTGGACCTTGCGGGCGTGATGGACCGACTGGCGATCGACGAGCTGATCACGGGGTACGCCATCGCCGTGGACGACGGCGACTGGGACGCGTACCGGGCCCTGTTCGCCCCGGGCGGGCGGGCCGACTACGCCTCGGCCGGCGGGATCGAGGGCCCGGCCGGGGAGGTCGCGGACTGGCTCGCGGAGACGATGAAGCTGTTCCCGGTGCGCCAGCACCTCATCGTGAACCGGCTGATCCGGATCCCGGACCTGGGCGGCTCCCCCGGTGACACGGCGGAGGTCCGGGCCGACTTCCTCAATCCCATGCGGCTGGCCGGAGAAGAGCCCGACGACGGTGCGGCCCCCGTGACCGCGCCGAACTTCGTCGCGGCGGGCCGCTACACCTTCGCCGTCGCCCGTACCGCCCGGTCCGGCTGGCGGCTCTCGCGGGTCACCGTCCACGAGAAGTGGCGGCACATGTCGTTCTGACGGATCGACGGGCCGGCCGACGGGCCGGCTCGCCGACGGGCGGGGCTGTTCCACACGGGAAGCGGAGGCCTGCGCAATGCTGACGGTCCTTGGGGTCCCGACGGCCCCGGAGCGGGTCCCGTGGTGGCGCGCGGTGGCGGCCGTCGCCTCGGGAGCCCTGCCCTGCCTCGCCTTCCCCGCCCCCGCGCTGTGGTGGTTCGCCTACGTCGCCCTCGTGCCCTGGATCCTGCTGCTGAGGTCGGCCCCCACCGGCCGGCGCGCGGCCCTGGAGGGCTGGCTCGGCGGCGCCGGCTTCGTCTTCGCCGTGCACCACTGGCTGCTCCCCAGCCTGCACGTGTTCCTGTTCGCCCTGGCGGCGCTGCTGGGCCTGCTCTGGATCCCCTGGGCCCTGCTGGTACGCGAGTTGCTGGGCGGGCGGCCCGGCGGGGTCCGGGCGGGCGCCGCCCTGGTCCTCGTACCGGCGGGCTGGCTGCTGTCGGAGCTGGCCCGGTCGTGGAACGGGCTGGGCGGGCCGTGGGGGCTGCTCGGTGCCAGTCAGTGGCAGGTGGCGCCCGCGCTGCGGCTGGCTTCGGTGGGCGGGGTCTGGCTGGTCGGCCTGCTGGTCGTGGCGGTGAACTGCGCGCTCGCGCTGATCGTCACGGCCCCGGGGGCGGCGCGGGCGGCGGCCCTGGCCGGGGTGACGGGCTGCGCGGTGCTGACGGGGGCGGTGTGGCTGTGGGCTCCCCGCCCGGAGGTCTCGGGCGTGCTGCGCGTGGCCGTCGTACAGCCGGGCACGGTCGAGGACGGCCCGGACGGCGCGGAGCGGCGCTTCGCCGCCGGGGAGCGGCTGACCGGGACCCTGGCGGGGCTCAGCCCCACGGGCTCCTTGGCGGGGCTCCGCCCCGACCTCGTCGTATGGGGAGAGAGCAGCGTCGGCGAGGACCTGACGGCCCGCCCGGACCTGGCCCGGCGGCTCGCCGCGCTGTCGGCGCGGGTGGGGGCTCCGCTGCTGGTCAACGTGGACGCGCGGGCCACCGACCGGCCGGGGATCCGCAAATCGGCGGTGCTCGTCGGCCCCGCGGGCCCGACCGGCGACCGGTACGACAAGATGCGCCTGGTCCCCTTCGGGGAGTACGTGCCGGCCCGCGAACTGCTGGGCTGGGCCACCTCGGTCGGCAAGGCGGCGGACGAGAACCGCGTCCCGGGCGACGCTCAGGTCCTGATGGAGCTGCCCGGCCGGGCCGACGTCCGCCTGGGCCCGCTGGTCTGCTTCGAGTCGGCGTTCCCCGACATGAGCCGGCGCCTCGTCCGCGACGGAGCCGCCGTGCTGATCGACCAGTCGGCCACGTCCAGCTTCCAGGACGGCTGGGCCCCGGCCCAGCACGCCTCGCTGTCCGCGCTGCGGGCGGCCGAGACGGGCCGGCCCGAGGTGCACGCCGCCCTCACCGGGATCAGCGCGGTGCACGGCCCGTCCGGCGAGCGGATCGGGTCCGCGCTGTCGACCTCGGCGCGGACCGCGCGGGTGTACGAGGTCCCCCTCGCCCGGGGCACGACCCTCTACGTCCGCTTCGGGGACTGGGCGGTGGGCGCGGCGCTGGCCGCCCTGGCCGCGTACTGCACGGCCTCGGGCGCCCGCGCCGTACGGGACTCGCTCAGGACGCCTGTTCCAGCGCCGAGCGCACCACCCGCTCGCACAGTTCGTGGGTCAGCAGCGCGTCGCGCGCGCTGAGGGTCGTGCCCGTGGCGACGGCCTCCAGGAAGGAGTCGACGACCTGCTCGATGCCGCGCTGGCGGGCCACCGACACCCAGTCCCCGCGCCGCCGGACCGTGGGCTGGCCCTTGTGGTCGATGACCTCCGCGAGGTTGACGACCTGACGCTTGGTGTCCTGGCCGGAAACCTCCAGCACCTCCTCCGTGGAACCGGAGAGGCGGTTCATGATGCCGAGCGCGGTGAAGCCCGTACCGGACAGCTGGAGCACGACCTGGCTCATCAGGCCGTCCCGCACCACGGCCCGTACGTCGACCTGGTCGGCCTCGCCGGGCAGCAGGAAGCGCAGCGTGTCGACGACGTGGATGAAGTCGTCCAGGACGAAGGTCCGTACGTCCTCGGGCAGGCCGACCCGGTTCTTCTGCATGACGATCAGGTCCCGCGCGTGGTCGGCGCACTGCGCGTAGCCGGGCGCGTGGCGGCGGTTGAAGCCGACGGCGAGCGACACCCCGCGCTCCTCGGCCAGTTCGACCAAGCGGCGCGATTCGGCGAGCTCGTAGGCGATCGGCTTGTCGACGTACGTGGGCACGCCCGCTTCGAGCAGCCGTTCCACGATCTCGGGGTGGACGGCGGTCGGGGCGTGCACGAAGGCCGCGTCGAGCTTCTGCGCGAGCAGCGCGTCGAGGTCGGTGTGCAGGCGTTCGGCCGGGACGCGGTGCTGGGCGCCGACCCGTTCGAGGGTGGCCGGGGTCCGGGTCTGCAGGTGCAGTTCGAGCCCCGGGCGGGTGGTCAGGACGGGCAGGTACGCCTTCTGCGCGATGTCGCCGAGTCCGATACAGCCGACCTTCACCGGGACCTCCAGGTTCGTTCCTTGTGGGAGTACGCAGCCTAATCGGTGGTGACCACCGACGTGTTCGACCAGGATGGGGCCCATGACTATCAGTGACGGATCCCACCGCTCCGAACCCTCCACCACGGCCGGCGAGCGCGAGATGCTCGACGGCTGGCTCGACTACCACCGCTCCACCCTGGCCTGGAAGTGCGAGGGACTCTCCGACGCACAGCTGCGCACCACCCCGCTGCTGCCGTCCGGACTGAGCCTGCTGGGGCTGGTGCGCCACATGGCGGAGGTGGAACGGTATTGGTTCCGGGAGATCATGCTGGACGAGGATCTGCCCGAGCTGTACAGCACCCGCGAGAACCCGGACGGGGACTTCCACTTCACCGACGAGGACACCTGGACCGCGGCCGAGAAGGTGTGGCAGACCGAGATCGAGCTGGCCCGGCAGGCCACGGCCGGCCGCTCCCTGGAGCTGGCCTCCAAGCCCGAGAGCCACCGCCGGGGCGAGGTGTTCAGCCTGCGCTGGGTCTACACCCACATGATCGAGGAGTACGCGCGCCACAACGGCCACGCCGACCTGCTGCGCGAGCACCTCGACGGCGCCACGGGCGAGTAGCCGTCACCCGTGCGGGGTGAATATCGGCTCCGGGTTTTCCCGACGGGGTGCCCGCACAGCAGAGTTGGGTGAGTGCATCCAACCCGAACCACGACAAAGCTGCTGCTCGGCGTCGCCTGTGCGGTCTCGGCCGTCTCCGGCTGCGTGAACGTGACCCCGGCTCCCGGGATGCCGGGGGCGGTCGCCGGCCCCGGCACCCCGGGGGCTCCGCCCCGGCACGAGCCCCTCGGCGGCCAGGAGGCCGCGCCGGTGGTCGTCCGGGCACCCGCTCTGGAGGCGCTGGAGGCCGTGGAGGCCGCGCCGGGACGACCGGCGGGGCCGGCCCCCTCCGCGTCCGGCCGGGCCGCCGTCCCGCGGGCCGCGGTCCCGGCCGCGGAGGCCGCCGGAAGCGGCCGGCGGGGAGGCCGCGGAGCCCCGGCGGCGGCCGCTCCGGTCCCGGACATCCCGGAGCCCCGGCGGCCCGGCCTGAACCGCGAGCACGCCGACGGGCGCTCTGCCGGCCGGCCCCCCGGCCGGGCGCGCGGCGAGGGCGGCGAGGTGCCGCGCAAGCTGGTGCGGGAGCTGCCGGTGCGGCCGGCCGATGTGTGCGCGCTGGGCCGCCGGCACGGGCGCTGGCATCCGGACAGCCCGGAGGCCCGTATCTGCGCGGGCGTCCAGGGCGGCTGACCGCCCGGCCCGGCAGACCCGGCCCGCTACTGGTTCTGCTCCGGGAAGGGCCGGCGCCGCTCCGCCGGCTCCGTCGGCTCCGCCGCGAGGCGGCGCTCCAGCCGGGCGATGGCGGCCCGTACGCCGTTCCCGTACCCGTCGTCGGCCAGGGCTCCGGTGGCGGCGCGGGCCCGCGCCAGGTGGATCCGGGCCGCCTCGGGACGCCGTAGCTTCACGTAGTCGGCGGCCAGGCTCAGGTGCAGCGAGGGGTAGAAGACCCGTACGGCCGCCGGCGGGCCGGGGCCGTCGGCCTCGGTGTGCGCGGCGGTCAGGGCGCGCAGGTCCCAGGCCAGCTCCTCGGCGGGGTCGTCCTGCGCGTCGGCCAGGTAGTGCGCGAGCGTGCAGCGGTGCAGGGAGTCGCCCTCCGTGCCGATCTCGGACCAGATCTCTCCGAGCCGGTTGCGGGCCTCCTCGCGGTCGCCGGCGTGCAGCAGGATGACCGCTTGGCCGATCCTGGTCATGACGGCGTCCTCGGACGCCTCCTGCTGCTCCGTCAACGCGGCCTCCGGCTTGTTCCCGTCAGACCTGCTCCGGTCCGATCATCAAGACGCTAGCCGGAGGCACCTGCAATGCCGCCTAGGCGCGGTCGGCCATCAGCCCAGGTCCGGGATCCGCCAGTCGATCGGCGCATGGCCCTGGGCGGCGACGGCCTCGTTGATCTGGGTGAAGGGCCGGGAGCCGAAGAACTTCTTGGCCGACAGCGGGGAGGGGTGGGCGCCCTTGACGACGATGTGCCGCTCCTCGTCGATCAGCGGGAGCTTCTTCTGCGCGTAGGCCCCCCAGAGCACGAAGACGGCCGGGTCGGGGCGCTCGGCCACCGCGCGGATCACTGCGTCGGTGAACTTCTCCCAGCCCTTGCCCTTGTGCGAGTTGGGCTCGGCCTCGCGGACGGTGAGCACGGCGTTGAGCAGCAGGACGCCCTGTTCGGCCCACGGCATCAGGTAGCCGTTGTCCGGAACGGGGGTGCCCAGCTCGGCGTGCATCTCCTTGTAGATGTTGCGCAGCGAGGGCGGGGTCTTCACGCCGGGCTGCACGGAGAAGCACAGCCCGTGGCCCTGGCCCGCTCCGTGGTAGGGGTCCTGGCCGAGGACCAGCACCTTCACCTGGTCGAACGCGGTGGCCTCCAGGGCCGCGAAGACCTGCTCGCGGGGCGGGTAGACCGGCCCGTTCGCCCGCTCCTTCTCGACGAACTCGGTGAGCTCCGTGAAGTAGGGCTGCTCCAGCTCTCCGCCAAGGACGGGGAGCCAGGAATCGGGGAGCATCTGGGGCACGGCGACAACCTCCGGTACACGTTGTTCATGCGCACTCGCGCAACTGCTTCGCGCGACTGCTCCAGAACCTACCGGTGGCCACTGACAACGCGACGCCCGCCCGCCCCGCCCGGGTGGGCGGTGCGGACGGGCGGGGGCGGCGTACGGGCCTGCTACCAGCTGGTCTTGCGGTACAGCTCCCACACCTGCATGACGGTCTGCGGGTCGAGCGCCCGCTCGGCGCCGGCGATGTCGTCGCGGGCGGCGACGTACAGCTTGCCCTGCCACAGGGGCAGCAGCCGGACGTCGTCGGCGAAGATCTGCTGGGCCTTCTCGAACTCGTGGACTCCGGCCGACCGGTCGCTCTCGCGGCGGGACTTGGGCAGGAGGACGTCCACGATCTCCTTGGACTCGTACGGGGTGCCGACCGCGTTCTCCTTGCCGACGAACGGCGCGATGAAGTTGTCGGGGTCCGGGAAGTCGGGGAACCAGCCGCGGCCGAAGATCGGGTACTCGCCCTTCTTGTAGCCCTCCTGGAAGGTCTTCCAGGGCTGCCCGCGCAGGGTGATCTTGAAGAGCCCGCTCTCGTCGAGCTGGCGCTTGAGCTCGGTGAACTCGTCCGCCGTGGAGGCGCCGTAGCGGTCGGTGGTGTACCAGAAGGTCAGGGGCACCGGCGTCGGGATCCCGGCGTCCTTGAGGGCCTTCTTGGCCTTGGCCACGTCCGGCTGGCCGTAGGAGTCGTAGAACGGCGTGCGGTGGCCTACGACGCCCTTGGGGACCATCGAGTAGAGCGGCTCGGCGGTGCCCTGGTAGACCTTCGAGACGAGCGCCCCGCGGTCGACGATCTGCGCGATGGCCCGGCGCACCTCGACCTTCGCGACCTGCGGGTCGGTGGGGTTGAAGACCAGGTAGCGGATCTCCGAGCCGACGTTCTCGACGACCTGGACGCCCGCGTCGTGTGAGGCGGGGGCCTGGAGGTCCTTGACCTCGTCGGCGGAGAGGCCGCGGTAGGTCGCGTCGATCTCCTTGCCCTTGAGGGCGGCGATCATCTTCTTGGAGTCCGCGAAGTAGCGGATGGTGACCCCGCCGTTGCGGCGGTTGGCGAAGCCGTTGTAGCTCTCGTTGCGGTTCAGGACCGCCTCGCCGGCCTCCTTGTACGACTCCAGGGTGTACGGGCCGGAGCCCGTGACCTTGTCGCCCTCGCGCAGCTTGTCGGCCGGGTACTGCTTCGGCGAGACGAGCGAGGCGGCCGGGGAGCCGAGCACGAAGGGGAAGGTGGCGTCCGGGGTGTTCAGGTGGAAGACCACCGTCTGCGCGTCCGGGGTCTCGATCTTGTCGAGGCTGCCGAAGAGGGCCTTGGGGCCGGACGGGGCGTCGATGGTCTTGATCCGGTCCAGCGAGTGCTTGACGGCCTTGGCGTCGAGCGGCTCGCCGTCGGAGAACTTCAGGCCCTTGCGCACCGTGCAGCGGTACGACTCGTTCCCGGCGTCGGTGAACTCGCAGCTCGAGGCGGCGTCCGGCTGGGGCTTGGTGGCACCCGTGGGGAACGCCAGCAGGGTCTGGTAGACGTTCCGGTAGAGCTCCCAGGAACCGTCCCAGGCCGCCGCCGGATCGAGGGTCGTGGGTGCGCTCGTCGTTCCGACGACAATCCGCTGGTCTCCATTGCCGCCGTCGTCCGAGAACAGGCCGCATCCGGAGAGCAGGGATATGGACGCAAGGGCCGCAGTGATCTGCAGGCATCTGGTCCGGTTGAACACGTGCACGCTCCTCGATCAGCCAGGGGTGCGGCAGACCCTACCGCAGAGCATCACGAAACCAATGGGTAGGTTTCGTGCGGCACTTGACCGATTACATGCCTATTCGGTACGCATTTGCCTCCCCTTCGGAGGCAAATGCGTCCGATTATCGGTCAGTGCACCCCGGCATTGAGGAACATTCCCCCGTCGACGACGAGAGTTTGTCCTGTGATCCATTCCGCTTGTGCAGATGTAAGAAAGGCCGCGGCCCCTCCGATGTCCTCCGGGAGCCCGAGCCGGCCCAGCGGATAGGCCGCCGCCGCCTCCTGCTCGCGCCCCTCGTAGAGGGCCTGCGCGAACCTGGTCTTCACCACCGCCGGCGCGATGGCGTTGACCCGGACCCCCGGCGCCATCTCGTGGGCGAGCTGGAGGGTCAGGTTGACCATGGCCGCCTTGCTCATCCCGTACGCCCCGATGAAGGGCGAGGCGGAGACCCCGGCGATGGAGGCGATGTTGACGATCGCGCCGCCGTTCTCCTTCTGCCAGGCGTGCCAGGTCCGCTGGGCGAAGCCGAGCGCCGAGATCACGTTGGTCTCGAAGACCTTGCGGGCGACCCCGAGGTCCAGGTCCGCGATCGGTCCGAAGACCGGGTTGGTGCCCGCGTTGTTGATCAGGAAGTCGACGCGGCCGAAGGCCTCCATCGTGCGTTCCACGGCGACGGCCTGATGGGCCTCGTCGTGCGCCTTGCCCGCGACCGCGATCACCCGGTCCGCGCCGAGCCGCTCGACGGCCTCCTTGAGGGCCTCCTCGTTGCGGCCGGTGATGCAGAGCCGGTCTCCGCGCGCCACCAGGGCCTCGGCGATGCCGTAGCCGATGCCCCGGCTCGCTCCGGTGATCAGCGCGACCTTGCCGCTGTCCGTTCCGTCGTACGTCATGACGTGCACCCTGCCTTCTCTCAGCTGAGCGGGCCGCCGGCCACGTACATGACCTGGCCGGAGACGAAGCCGGCGGCCTCGCCGGTGAAGAAGGCGATGGCGTTGGCCACGTCGTCCGGGCGCCCGACGCGCTGCACCGGGATCTGGGTGGCCGCCGCGGCCTGGAAGTCCTCGAAGTCCATGCCGACACGGGCGGCCGTGTGGGCGGTCATCTCGGTGACGATGAACCCGGGAGCGACGGCGTTCGAGGTGATGCCGAACTTGCCGAGCTCGATGGCCAGGGTCTTGGTGAAGCCCTGCAGACCGGCCTTGGCCGCCGAGTAGTTGGCCTGGCCGCGGTTGCCGAGGGCGGAGCTGCTGGAGAGGCTCACGATCCGGCCGAACTTGGCTGCCACCATGTGCTTCTGACAGGCCTTCGACATCAGGAACGCACCGCGCAGGTGGACGTTCATGACGGTGTCCCAGTCGGTGTCGCTCATCTTGAACAGCAGGTTGTCCCGCAGCACACCCGCATTGTTGACCAGGATGGTCGGGGCGCCGAGCAGGCTCGCCACCCGCTCGACGGCAGCCTCCACCTGGGCGCTGTCGGACACGTCGCAGCCGATCGCGACGGCCGTGCCGCCGGCCGCCGTGATGGTCTCCACGGTGTCCTTGCAGGCCGCCTCGTCCAGGTCGAGTACGGCGACCGCCCGGCCTTCGGCGGCCAGGCGTACGGCGGTGGCCGCGCCGATGCCCCGGGCCGCCCCGGTCACGATCGCGACGCGCTGCTCGGTGGTGGACATGCTGGATCTCCTCGCACTGGGAAAGCGGTCCTCAGAGGTGAGCAACCGCTTAGTAGCTTCAGCTGAGGAGACGCTAGGAGCCCTGGCACCCGGTGTCAACGCCACCGGGTTCCAGGGCTCCCGACGCGATGGCCGTCAGCGCCTCACCGGACCAGGAGGTCCAGCAGCCGCTCCACCTCAGCGGCGGGGTCGGCCGTCAGGCCCGTATGCACCGGGCCCGGCTGCACCACCGTGCTGCGCGGCGCGATCAGCCACCGGAAGCGCCGCCCCGCGTCGTCACCCGCGGCCTGCCCCGCGGACTCACCGCCGGCGCACAGGCCCTCGACGCCGCGCAGGGCGGCCCGCACCCCGGCCACGTCGGCCCCCGGATCCAGTGCGAGGAGCTTGGCCTCGTCGAGGTGGGTGCGGGCACGGACGTAGGAATGCGCCCGGCAGTAGACGATCACGCCGGCGTTGAAACACTCGCCGCGCTCCATCCGGGGCACCACGCGCACCAGCGCGTACTCGAACACGTCCCGCTTGATCACTCGCTGTCGCTCTTCATCTTCCGGGGACGGGGGTCGAGGCGGTCGGCGAGCCAGCCGGGCGGACCCGACCGGACCTTCGCCTCGGCCTCCATCGTGATCCTCTCGTGGATCGTGGCCGCACGCGGCAGCAGGGCCTCCACGTAGGCGCGGCGCAGCGCGTCGGTGGAGTCGAAGCCCGGCTCGTCGACCAGCCATTCGTCGGGCACGTCGGCCGCGACCTCGGTCAGCAGTTCCTCGGTGACCAGCGGAGCGAGCGCGGCCGCCGCCGCTGCGATGTCCGGGCCGACCGGGGCCAGCACGTGGTCGGAGGCGTTGTACGGCTTGGCGGCGGCGCTCCCGGCGGTGGGCCAGTTGTGGTGCCAGATCATGGTGGCGCCGTGGTCGATGAGCCAGAGGTCCCCGTGCCAGACCAGCATGTTCGGATTGCGCCAGGACCGGTCGACGTTGTTGATCAGCGCGTCGAACCAGACCACGCGCCCCGCCTCCACGGGGTCCACCTGGTACGCGAGCGGGTCGAAGCCGATCGAGCCGGGGAGGTAGTCCATCCCCAGGTTCAGCCCGCCGCTGGCCTTCAGCAGCTCCTGGACCTCCTGGTCGGGTTCGCCGAGCCCGATGACCGGGTCGAGCTGCATCTGCACCAGCCGGGGAACGCGCAGCCCCAGCCGCTGGGCCAGCCGGCCGCAGATGACCTCGGCCACCAGGGTCTTGCGGCCCTGGCCGGCTCCGGTGAACTTCATGACGTAGGTACCGAGGTCGTCGGCTTCGACGATTCCGGGGAGCGAGCCGCCCTCCCGCAAAGGCGTGACGTAACGGGTCGCGATCACTTCTGTGAGCATTTCCCCAGGCTAACCGGCGATCACACATCGGATTCGGGGGATGCCGCCGCAGCGGCGGCCGATGGCTCGCCGTGACCGTGTGAGACGTGCGACCCGTCGGGGGGCGCAGCGACTGCGCGGCGTGCCGAGCGGATCGGGCGCGGGGTCTTGCGCGGCACCCCCTTCCGTTCCTACTCTCTCCGCCAATGGTTAGGAACCATTCCTAACCATTGGCGCCGGGGTCCCCGACCGGCCGCTCCCCACTCGCATTGCACTCATCCGAGGACGACCGATGTCACGAGCACATCAGCAACGTTCCGCGCACCTCACCCGCCGCCCCCACTGGCACCGCCCGCTGGCGGGCTTTGCCGCCCTCGCCGCCGCCATGGCCGGCCTCACCGCCCTCAACGCCCCCGCCGCGACAGCCGGGACCGCGGTCCGGGCCGCTTCCGCTACCACCACCGCTACCGCCGCCGCGGTACTGGTCTCCACCGGAAAGCCCGCGAGCGCTTCGTCGGTCGAGGCGAGCGGTTTCGAGGCCGGCAAGGCCGTCGATGCCTCCGCGACGACGCGCTGGGCCAGCGTGGAGGGCGTGGACCCGCAGTGGATCCGCGTCGATCTCGGAGCGGCGCACACCATCAGCCGCGTCAAGCTCGACTGGGAGGCCGCGTACGGGAAGGCGTACAGGATCCAGACGTCGAACGACGGGACGAACTGGACCGACATCTACTCCACCAGCACCGGCAACGGCGCGACCGACGACCTGACGGTCACCGGGACCGGGCGCTACGTCCGCGTGTACGCCACCGCGCGGGGCACCGCGTACGGCTACTCCCTCTTCGCGTTCGAGGTCTACGGCTCCCCGGTCTCGGGCGGCTCCGACACCACCGCGCCGAGCACTCCGGGCGGTCTGCGCGCGACGGCAACCACGTCGACCAGCGTCTCGCTGGCCTGGGACGCCGCCACCGACAACGTGGGCGTCACCGGCTACGACGTCTACCGGGGCGCCACGCACGTCGCGGGCGTCACCGGGACCTCGTACACGAACACCGGCCTCACCGCCTCCACGAGCTACGGCTACACGGTCAGGGCGCGGGACGCGGCGGGCAACGTCTCCCCGGCCGGCAACGCGCTCAGCGTCACCACCCAGCCCGCGAGCGGCTCCGGCCCGGCGGTTCCGTTCGGCGGCCACAGCCGCCCCTACGCCGCCGGGACGCTGAAGCCGACCGGCACCCAGAGCACGCTCGACCAGAAGACCGTCGCCTACTACAACTCCTGGAAGTCCGCGTTCGTCCGGCAGAACTGCGGCAACGGCTGGTACCAGATCATTTCCCCCGACGCCGACCACCCGTACGTGGCCGAGGCCCAGGGGTACGGCATGGTGATCGCCGCGACGATGGCCGGCGCCGACCCCGACGCGAAGAAGATATTCGACGGTCTGACGAAGTGGATGATCGACCACCCCTCGGCGGTCAACCCCGACCTGCTGGCCGCCGAGCAGGACACCGCCTGCCGGAGCGTCAACGGCGGTGACGGCGCGACCGACGGCGACATGGACGTCGCGTACGGGCTGCTGCTCGCCGACAAGCAGTGGGGCAGCGCGGGCACGTACGACTACAAGGCGCTCGCGATCAAGCACATCAACGCGATCAAGAAGGACGAGCTCAACCCGTCCACCCACCTGCTCAAGCTGGGCGACTGGAGCAGCTCGGGTGACCAGTACTACTACATCACCCGCACCTCGGACTGGATGGTCGACCACTTCCGGGCCTTCCGGACCGCGACCGGGGACGCGGCCTGGGACACCGTGCGCTCCGCGCACCAGAACCAGATCACCAACCTGCAGGCGTCCTACGCGCCGAACACGGGGCTGCTGCCCGACTTCGTCGTCAACACCAACACCACCCCCAAGCCCGCCCCCGGTCAGGTCCTCGAGGACCCGAACGACGGCGCCTACTGGTGGAACGCCTGCCGGACCCCGTGGCGCATCGCGGACGACGCGGTGACCAGCGGGGACGCCAAGTCCCTCGCGTCGGCACGGAAGATCAACAGCTGGATCAAGGGCAAGACGGGCGGCGACCCGAACAAGATCGCCATCGGCTACAAGCTCGACGGCACGCAGATCTCCTCCGGGAGCGAAGCGGCGTACTTCGCTCCGTTCGCGCTGGCGGCCATGACGGACGCGGGCAGTCAGGCCTGGCTGGACGCGCTGTGGAACAAGATGCTGACCACGCCCATCGACACCAGCAGCTACTTCTCGGCGAGCATCCAGCTCCAGGTCATGATCACGGCATCCGGCAACCACTGGGTGCCGTAACCCCGTAACCCCGTCGCTCTGGAGGGCGGTGCGCGCGGCGTGGGGAGCGCGCACCGCCCGGCCGGTCGGGATCACCTACGGCGCTCGGCGGATCGGTGGCCGTCGCGGTCGTCGCGGTCGTCGCGGTCGTAGCGGTCGTCGCGGTCGTAGCGGTCGTAGCGGGCGAACGGGCTCTCGCGGCGGGCGACGTCGGCGGCGCCGCACCACAGCGCGCCGACCCCGGCGGCCACGAAGAGGGCCGCGAACACCAGCAGCAGCAGCCCGACCAGGCCGGTGGGGCAGGGCATCGCGCCGCCCGGTCCCCAGCTCGCGAGCACCCGTCCGACGAGCGGGATGTTCGCCAGGTCGCCCTGCCACCACAGGCCGGACGGGCACCCGGCGAGGAACACCGCGCCCGACAGCCACGCCCCGGCCCGTACGACCCGGTCCTGCCCCGCCCGCCTGGCGGCCGCCGCACGCACGATCGCCGTGGCCGCGGCCACCACGTCCCCCGCCTCGTCTTCCATGAAGATGCCGCTCCTCTTCGCAGGTGATGCCCGCCGGGCGGGCAACGGACCGCGGGGGCCCGGTGGGGCGGGTTCCCGGGGTCGATGATCGGTCACGGGACCTCAACTCGGAAGACGGCCGCACGTGACGGATCGCTGTCAGGGTTTCGTAAGGCGCCCACGCCCCCGCGCGGGACCCGCGGCAGGTGTCATGGGCTCATGAAACTGCGCGTCCCTCCACCGCGTCCGCCGGCGTTCTCCGGACGGCTCCACGACGCCCGGACGGCGACGGCGATCGGCCGCTGGCTGGCCCTGGCGGTCGTGGTGTGCTTCGTCACCGGCCTCGTCAGCCACTACCTCCAGCATCCGCCCGCCTGGCTCGCCGACGACCTGCCCAGCCGTCCCTCAGGGGGCTACCGGCTGACCCAGGGACTCCATGTCGCGAGCGGCATCGCCGCCGTTCCGCTGCTGTTGGCGAAGATGTGGACCGTCTATCCGCGCCTGTTCGAGTGGCCCGCCGTGCGGTCGGTCCGCCACGGACTGGAACGGCTGTCGGCGGCGCTGCTCGTCGCGTCGGCCGTCCTGGAACTGTTCACCGGACTGCTCAACACCGCGCAGTGGTACCCCTGGCCGTTCGACTTCGTCCAGGTGCACTACGCCCTGGGCTGGACGTTCACCGGCGCGCTGGTGCTGCACATCGCCCTCAAGGCACCGGAGATCAAGGCACATTGGAGCCGCGGGTCGGCCGGCACGCTCGCGCTGCCGGCCGAGGACGGCCCGAACCGGCGCGCGCTGCTCACCGGAGTCTTCGCCGCGGTCGGCGCCGTCACCCTCACGACGGCCGGCCAGTCCTTCACCCCGCTGGGGCGGTTCGACCTGCTGGCCCCCCGCCACCCCGACCACGGGCCGCAGGGCCTGCCGGTGAACCGTACGGCCGTCGCCGCCGGTGTCGCGGCGGTGTCCGCCCGGGACTGGCGGCTCACGGTGGCCGGGCCCCGTCCGTACGAGCTGACGCTCGACGGGCTCCGGGCGATGAGGCAGTACGAGGCGACGCTGCCGATCGCGTGCGTGGAGGGCTGGAGCAAGTCCGCCGACTGGAGCGGCGTACGGATCCGGGATCTGCTCGACCGGGCGGGGGCTCCCCGCGGAGCCCGGGTGCGGGTGGTCTCCATGGAGCGGGGCGGCGCGTACTCCGTCACGGAGCTGGCCCACACCTACGCCCGGGACGAACTCACCCTGCTCGCCCTGCGGCTGAACGGCGGGGCGCTGTCACCGGACCACGGCTTCCCGGCCCGGATCATCGCGCCGAACCGGCCCGGTGTCCTGCAGACCAAGTGGGTCCACCGGCTGGAGGTGCTGTGATCCGCGCGGCTTGCGGCGCCCTCGGCGTCGCTCTCCTCGGCTACGGCGTGGCGCTGCTGCTCCGGGGCGGCCAGTACGTCGACGTGGCGATCTGGCTGGCCGGCGCCGTCGCCGTGCACGACGGCTTCGTCGCCCCGCTGGTCCTGGCCCTCGGCCTGCTCCTGACGGGCCTGCGCGCGCGCACGACCGTACGCGGGGCGCTGATCGTCGCGGGCTCCCTGACCGTGGTGGCACTGCCCGTACTCCTGCGCCCCGGTTCGCCGAACAACCCGTCCGTGCTCCCGCTGGACTATCCGCGCAACTGGCTGATCACCCTCGCGGCGGTGGCCGCCACGGCCGCCCTGCTTCACCTCTCCCGGTGGGTGCGGGGCCGCCGGCCAGTGCGGTGAAGGCCAGGAAGAGGAGGATGAGCGCCGCGGAGGTGACCAGCCGTCCGGTCCGGCTGATGCCCGTCACGACGGAGCGGACCACCGTGTCGCGCACGCCCCGGGCGGTCAGCTCCAGATGGGTCTCGCGGATGCGGTGGAGGATGAACACCTCGTAGTCCATGGACGGTCCGAAGAGGAAGGCGAAGACCGCCATGGGGATCCATCGGGTCACCGCCCCGATCGCCGGGGCGTCGAACAGCGCCTCGCTGCCGTGACCCTCCTGCCAGACCAGCACGACCACGCCGTACGCCGCGCAGGTGGACAGCGCGTTGAGGATCAGGGCCTGCAGGGGCAGGACCACCGAGCGCGGGGTCCGGGCGGTGCGCCCGGCGCGGCCGGTCGAGCCGGTCGAGCCGGTCGCCCCACGCGTACAGCCGGACGGGCAGCAGGGTCAGCGCGACCGCGGCGAGGGGCACGGGCAGGACCACGAGCGCGCCGATCAGCGTCGCGTGGACCGGGCTGCGCTGGGCTCCGCTGTCCCGGCCGGACAGGACGGGCTGCCCCGTCAGCTCGACGGGGGCGCCCGCGATCCTCGTACGCCGGGCGCTTTCGGCCCGCCCAGGACCCCGCGTCCGTACGGAGGTCAGCGCTCCGGGGCCCACTGGGCGATGAGCGCTTCGGCCGTGGTGACGGCCGCGACGAGGGAGAGGGAGTTGCGGATCACCTCGGCGGTGCAGGACGCGGGCACCCCGGCGATGGCGTCGGAGGGAACCACGACCTGGTAGCCGAGGTTCACCGCGTCGAAGACGGTGTTGGGGATCGCGATGTTGGAGGAGACCCCGGTGACGACGAGGGTGCGGACGCCGAGATTGCGCAGCAGGGCGTCCAGGTCGGTGCCGGCCATCGGGGAGAGCCCGTGCAGCCGGCGCACCACGAGGTCCTGTTCGGCGACGACGATGGGCGCGGCGACCTCCACGGCCCGGCTGCCGGTCAGCTGCCGCACCGGCAGCTTCCCCGCGGCCCGGAACAGCCGCGCGTTGGTGTTGGCCCCGAGCCCGTCCGGCCGCCGCTCGGCGACCGCGTGCAGCACCTGCACCCCCGCCCCGCGCGCGGCCTCGACCAGCGCGGCGACCCGGTCCAGCATGCCGGAGTCCCGCGCCTCCTTGGCCAGCTCGGGGAGTGCGCTCTCCTCGCCGACGACACCGTTCTGGCACTCGACGGTGAGCAGTGCGGTGGTGGCGGGATCGAGATCGGGCATGGCTCCCCCTGGCGTGGCGACGGAAGAGCACGCATGATTCCTGACACACAGTCAGATGTGAAGGGGCACGGACCACATGGACAGCACACCCGTGGACAGCACACCCGTGGACAGCACGCTCGTGGACAGCACACCCGTGGACAGCACGCTCGCCGACAGCACACCCGCGGACAGGCCGCAGCGGCGGGGCCGCCGCATCATGATGACCGACGAGGAGACGGACACCTTCCTGCGCGAGCAGCGCACCTGCCGGGTGGCCACGGTCTCCCCCGACGGGCGCCCCCACGTGGGCGCGCTCTGGTTCGTCTGGGACGGCACCTCGCTGTGGCTGTACTCCATCACCCGCAGCCGCCGCTGGTCCGACCTCCGCAAGGATCCGCGGATCTCGGTGGTCGTGGACTCCGGCGAGGCCTACGACGAGCTGCGCGGGGTCGAGCTGTCCGGCACGGCCGTCTTCGTGGGCGAAGCCCCCCGTACGGGCGAGCCCTGCGAGGAACTGGCCGAGCCGGAGCGCCTCTTCCCCGTCAAGAACTTCGGCATCACGGAGATGCCGCACGACGGTCGGCACGCCTGGATCCGGCTCACACCGGACTCGATCGTGTCCTGGGACTTCCGCAAGATCTAGGCCGTCCCTTTCGGATCTCGCCTGGCCCGCGCCGCCCGGTGCCGCGCCTCGCAGATCAGGCCCGGCCTCCCTCCCCCTCGACCGCCCGGACCTCCCCGGCCGCGGCGGCGGCCGCCCTCCGCAAGGCCTCGACGGCGGCCCGGATCGACGGCCGGCGGTCGGCGTCCGCCCGCCAGACCACGTACACGTGGCGCCGCGTGCTGTCGGACACCGGCAGCAGCCGGACCCCCGGCGGCACGGGCCCGCGCCCCAGCCGGGGGGCCACGCACACCCCGAGGCCGGCCTCGACGAAGGCCAGTTGCGTGTGGTGCTCCTCCGCGATGTGCGCGATCCGGGGCTCGATGCCGGTGCCGCGCAGGGTGGAGACGAGCCACTCGTGGCAGAACTGCCCCTCGGTCCAGGAGATCCAGTCGTCCTCGCCGAACTCGGCCAGCGAGATCTCGGCGCGGCCGGCCAGCGGATGCCCCGCCGGCACCGCGATGTCCATGGAGTCGTCCAGGAGATGGGCCCGCGTGAGCTCGGCCGGCACGGGCATCCGCTTGTTGTGCCAGTCGATGGCGAGGGCCATGTCGAGATCGCCCCGCACCACGGCGGCCATGCTCTCCTCCGGCTCCTGCTCCCGTACCCGGGGCCGCAGTTCGGGGTGTTCCGCACGCAACCGCGCCAGAACCTGCGGCAGTAGCCCCCGCATGGCGGTCGGGAAGGCGCCGATCCGCAGCTCGCCGAGCGCGCACCCGCGCCGGGCCTCGACGTCGGCCTGGGCGAGCTCGACCTGCGAGATGATCCGGGCCGCGTGCTCGGCGAGGAGCCGGCCCGCGTCGGTGAGCCGGACCCCGCGCCCGTTCTTGGCCAGCAGCGGCTGCCCGACCTCCCGTTCCAGCTTGGCCATCTGCTGGGAGACGGCGGAGGTGGTGACGTGCAGCCCGTCGGCGGCGCCGCTGACGGAGCCGTGGCGGGCGAGGGCGTCGAGGGTGCGCAGTCGCTCCAGGTTCAACATGTAAGCGATCCTACGACGTCGCCCCCAACAACTTTCGCTTGTCCTACGAGGTCGCCAGGGGCGAAGGTGGCTGCCATGAGCGCCCCCAGCATCCCGGTCCCAGCCGCCACCCCCGCCCCGCACCGGCTTGTGGCCGCCGCCACGGCCCCGGCCACAGCCAGCACGACCCCCAGCCCCAACCCCACCACGAAGGCTCCCGTCGGCGGCCGCCTGGACTGGCGCCTGCGCTTCGCGGTCCTTTCGGTGATCTGGGGCTTCAGCTTCCTGCTGATCAAGGTGGGCACGGAGGCCTACGCCCCGTTCCAGGTGGCCCTCGGCCGGGTCTTCTTCGGCGCGCTCGCCCTGCTCACCGTGCTCCTGATCCGCCGCGAGCCGCTCCCCCGGGGCCGGCGCACCTGGGGGCACCTGACGGTGGCGGCGCTGCTGCTCAACACCGCCCCGTTCTCCCTCTTCGCGTACGCGGAACTGAGCATCCCCTCCAGCCTGGCGGGCATCTGCAACGCCACCTCGCCGCTGTGGGGGATGGCCCTCTCCCTGGTCGCCCTCTCCGAGGACCGCCCGACGCGCCGCCGCTTCGCGGGCCTGGGCCTGGGCTTCCTCGGCGTTCTGACCGTCCTGGGCGCCTGGCAGGGCTTCTCGGGCCTCGACGCCAAGGGCACCGCGCTCGCCCTGCTGGCCGCGCTCTGCTATCCGATCGGCTGGATCTACGTACGCCGCACCCTGGCCTCCACGCCGGGCTCCCCGGTGGCCCTGACCGGCGCCCAGCTCCTGGTCTCCACCCTCCAACTGGGTCTGGTCAGTGCCCTGTTCACCTCGGCCCCGACCTCGTTCCCGCTCTGGCCGACCCTGTCGGTGATCGCGCTGGGCGCCCTGGGCACGGGCATGGCCCTCCAGATGCAGTACGGCCTCGTCACGGAGATCGGCCCGACCACCGCTCAGATGGTCACGTACTTCATCCCGGTCATCGCGACGACGGCGGGCGTCCTGCTTCTGGACGAACAGCTCCACTGGAACACCCCGGTGGGCGCGGCCGTCGTCCTGGCGGGCGCGGCCCTCACCCAGACCCGACGCCGCTAGGGCCCCTCGTCACACTCCCGCCTGCCGCGCGGCCGCCCTTCGTGCGACGACGGGAGCTTGACGACAGACCCTAGGGCCGTCCCTTTCGAGTCTTGCCGGTCAGGCGGGGCAAGATCCGAAAGCGACGGCCTAGTCGAGCCGCCCCCCGGCCGCCGGACGGACGGCCGAGGCCACCGCCTCCGCCAGCACCGGTACGTCCGCCAGGGACAGCGTCGACATCGTCATCCGCACCGCCGGCCCCGATTCCATCCGGAACCGGGCCCCCGGCGCGACCGCCCAGCCCGCGCCCAGCAGGCGCGTCACCACCGCGGTCTCCTCGGCGACGGGCACCCACACGTTCATCCCGCTCCGCCCCCGCGCGCTCACCCCGCGCCGGGCCAGCGCCGCGACCAGTCCGTCGCGGCGCTCCCCGTAGGACCGCGCGACCGCCGCGTGATCGACCGCTCCGGCCCGCCACAGCTCCACCACGGTGTACTGCAGCAGCCTGCTCACCCACCCGGGGCCCAGCCGCTGCCGCCCCCGGACCCGGTCGAGCGTGACCCCGTCCCCGGTCAGCACCGCGATCCGCAGGTCCGGCGCGTACGCCTTGGCGGTGGAGCGGACCAGCACCCAGTGACGGGTCACCCCGCCCAGCACGTTCAGCGGCAGGTCCACGATGCCGTGTCCGTGGTCGTCGTCGATGACCAGCACCTCCGGATACCCGGCCAGCACCGCCCGCAGCTCCGCGGCCCGCTCCGCGCTCACCACCGCCCCGGTCGGGTTCTGCGCCCGGGCCGTCACGAGCAGCGCCCGGACGCCCTGGGCCAGCGCCCGCTCCACCGCGTCGGGCAGCGGCCCGTCGTCGTCCACGGCCACCGACACCACCCGCAGCCCCAGCGCCGGCACGAGGTCGAGCACGCTCCCCCACCCCGGGTCCTCGACCGCCACCGCGTCCCCGGGGCGCAGGTGCGCGGCCAGCACCCGCTCGATGCCGTCCAGCGCGCCCGAGACCACCGCCAGTTCCCCGGCCGGCACCCCGTCCGCCTCGAAGGCGGCCCGGGCGAGCCGGGCCAGCTCCGGAGCGACCGGATCCTGGCCGTAGAGCGTCGGCTCGGCGGCGTACCGGCGCGCCGCACCCGCCAGCGCGTCCCCCAGAGCGGGCAGCAGCCGCACGTCCGGGTTGCCGGAGGCGATGTCGCGCACCCCTTCCGGGACGTCCATCCGCAGCTGGTCGCGCGGCGCGGTCGCCGGGCGGGACCGCACCCGGCTGCCGCGGCGCCCGTCGGTCTCGATGACCCCGCGCTCGCGCAGCGTCCGGTACGCGGCGGCCACGGTGTTGGGGTTCACCCCCAGCACTCCGGCGAGCTCCCGCATCGGCGGCAACAGCGCTCCCGGCGCGAGCGCGCCCGAGGCGACGCCCGCTTCCACACTCGCGGCGATTTCCGATGCGCGCCGCCCGATGATCAGATACTCTCCTAGCACAAAGCACAGTATGCACTAATACAACGGAGTCCGCATCATGAGCGTCACGCCCGCCCCCGAGACCACCGCAGAACGGCCCACTGCAGCGGCAGCGGCAGCGCCGACCGAAGCGGCCACCACCTACGAGCCCACCGACCGGAGCGTGCCGAGCCGGTACCGCGACCGCGCGCACTACGACCACGAGACGGTGCACTCGATACTGGACGCGGCCTACCTCTGCCACCTCGGCTTCGTCCGCGACGGCGCGCCGGTGGTCCTGCCGACCCTCTTCGGCCGGGTCGGCCAGACCCTCTACGTCCACGGTTCCACGGGCTCGCGCCCGCTGCTCGCGGCCGGCAAGGCCGACCCGGGGCTGCCGGTCTGCCTCACCGTGACGCACCTCGACGGCCTGGTCCTGGCCCGCTCCGCCTTCCACCACTCGCTCAACTACCGTTCCGTGGTCGTCCACGGCACGGCCTACGAGGTGACCGACCCGCAGGAGCGCCGGATCGCGCTCGACGCCCTCGTCGACCAGGTCGTCCCGGGCCGCTCGGCCGACTCCCGGCCGGCGAACGCCAAGGAGCTCGCGGCCACCGCCGTGATCCGCCTGGACCTGAACGAGGTGTCCGCCAAGGTCCGCAGCGGCGGCCCGGGCGACGACGCCGAGGACCTCGATCTGCCGTTCTGGTCGGGCGTGGTCCCGGTCGCGCCGGCGTACGGGACCCCGATCCCGGCCGCCGACCTCGCCGCGGGCATCCCCGTCCCGGCCTACGTCACCGCGCTCTGACGACCGCCTCGGCGGTGAGGGCGGGCCGGACCTCGTCCGGCCCGCCCTCACCCGCGTCCGCCGGACGCCGGGACTCGGCGGCGATCAGCGCCCCCACCGCCGTCAGCAGGAGTACGGTGCCCAGCGCCACGGCGCCGGTCAGCCGCTCCCCGAGCACCAGGACGGCGATCGCCGCCGCTCCGACGGGCTCGATCAGCATGATCACGGACACCGTCGCGGCCCGCACGGCGGCGGCCCCGCTGAAGTAGAGCGCGTAGGCCAGCGCGGTCGGCACGGTGGCCATGTAGGCGAGCAGCCAGAGCACCCGGACGGGCTCCGCGGTATGCGGCATCAGCCCTTCCACCAGGGCGAACGGCAGCAGGCACACCGTGCCCACCCCGACGGACCAGACGGTGGTGACCAGCGGGTCCCCGCCGGTCCCGCGCCGCCCGAGCAGCCTGGCCCGCAGGGTCATGGCCCCGTAGCCGGCCGCCGACAGCAGGGCCCAGCCGACGCCGAGCGGCCGCACCTCGCCGCCCCCGCCGCCGAGGACGAGCACGGCCAGCCCGGCCAGCGCCCCGCCGACCGCGACGGCCCCGCCCCGGCCGAGCCGCTCCGCCATCCAGTACCGGGCCCCGAGCGCGATGAGCACGGGCCCGGACCCGAGGGTGACCACGGTGGCCACGGCGAGGCCGGTCTCGCGCACGGCGGCGAAGTACGCGGACTGGAAGAGGGTGAACATGAGCCCGGTCCCGATGAGCGACCCCACCGAGGCCCGCGCCCGGACGGCACCCGCCCGGACCGCACCCGTCCCGACGGCACCGCCCCGCGGGCGTCGGCGTACGGCGAGTACCGCGAGCAGCACCGCCAGCCCGCCCGCGCACCGCCAGAACGACAGGGCGAGCGGGCCGAGGTCACTGGCGAGGTAGAGCAGCGAGGCCGCCGCCCCCGCCGTGCCCCAGGCGGTTCCGGCGATGACGAGGTAGAGCAGGCTGCGCCCGGTGGCGGGCGTTTGGTCCGACTGGATCGACACGAGAGGTCTCCGCGCGTGCGTGAAGGATGAAAGGAACGGGTCATCGCTTCGCGGGCAGCGCGAATCGGCCCGGGACACGGCCCGGGCCGGGTTCTCCTGCGTGGTGGCAGCCGCCCGCGCTAGGCGGCGGGAGGCGGAAGCACGGTCATCGGCATGATCGCGAGCCTAGACCTTGCTCGGATCGCGGTCCAGAGCGGCCACCGGCTCCGCGACCCCGGGCGCGGGCGCGCCCTGCCGGGAGGTCTGCGCGATGAAGGCCCCGCCCAGCACCAGCCCGCCGCCGATGATCTGCCAGGTCGAGAGGTGCTCGCCGAGGAGCACCCAGGCCAGTACGGTCGCCACGACCGCTTCCAGGCAGGCCACCACGCCGGCGACCTGCGGGGACAGCTTGCGCACGGAGACCACGCCGGTCAGGTACGCGAACACGGTCGCGATCAGCACCACCCAGCCGAGCAGGACGCCCGCGGGCACCGTCAGGTCCCCGAGCGCCGCGTCGCCGCCCAGTACCTGCCAGTCGATCCGCCAGGGCCGGGCGATCGCGGTCATCACGAGGGTGCCGACGATCATGCCGTACGCGATCATGCCCATCGGGTCGGGCACGTCGTCCCCGTCACTGCCCTGGTCGGCGAAGACGAAGTAGAAGGCCTGGCAGCAGGCGGCCGCGAGGCCGAGCAGCACGCCGAGCGGGTCCAGGCTCAGCCCGGCCCAGATCTGCACCACGCAGGCGAGACCCGCGACGGCCACGGCGGCGCCGGCCGCGGCGGCCCGGGTCACGGGCCTGCGCTGCACGAAGCGGATGTAGCCGAGCAGCAGCGCGGGGCCGAGGTACTCCAGCAGCAGCGCCACACCGACCGGGATCCGGGACAGCGAGGCGAAGTAGAAGGCCTGGACCCCGGCCACGGCGACGATCCCGAAGCCCGCGAGCAGCAGGGGTTTGCGGCGTACGAGATCGCGATGGCGCCAGGCCAGCGGGGACAGTACGAGGGCCGCCCCGGCCACCCTGAGCCAGACCATGTGGAGCGGGTCCAGACCCGCCTCGATCAGCGGCTTCGCCGCCACTCCCGAACCACCGAACGCGATCGCCGAAATGAGGGCGAGGCCCAGTCCGGCATGTCTCCCTGACGCTTGCATTCGGACATCATGGCAGGCCCGGTCAGGAGCGACGAGGCCGTGACACCTGTTGAGACGCTCCCGAGACCGGCCCGATACCGGTGGGGTCCGCGCCCACCCCGCCCCCCAATATCTGACAGGTCGTCAGTCTTGAATGTTGCGCCCCCCGGGACTACCTTCCGCCGCACGTACCTGACGAGAAGGGGTGGTCGCATGGCTGAAGTCACCGCGGAATCACGCATCGAGGCGTCCGCCGCGAAGCTCTGGTCCCAGCTGACCGACTGGGACGCTTACGGCCAGTGGAGCATGACCCACACCAACTTCCCGAAGGGCGGCCCCGAGACCCTCGCGATCGGGTCCACCTTCTCCGAGAACATGAAGATGATGGGCTTCCCCGCCGAGGTCCTCTGGACGATCTCGGAGCTGGAGGACGGACACGTCTTCGCGCTGACCGGCAAGGGCCCCATGGGCGTGGCCATCCTGACCCGCTACACCCTGGTCCCGGACGGCGGGGCCACCACCGTCCGCATCGACGGCGAGTTCACCGGCGCCGCGGTCTCCCTGATGGCGGGCAAGCTCAAGGACTCGGCCACCGCCGCCCTCAACGAGTCGCTCCGCAAGCTCTCAGGCCTGGTCGCCTGACCACGCTCCGCCCCCGCTCCCCCTCCCGAACGAGCAGGTCCGTACACACGCGGATACGACGGCGCGCCCCGCGAGAAGGCTCTCGCGGGGCGCGCCGTCGTACCGGAGGATCCGTCCGGCCCACTCGCACTCAGTGCTCGTCGGCCAGGATCAGGTAGAGCTTCTTGCGGGTGTCGTTGATGACGGCGAGGGCCTTCTCCCGCTGTGCGGGGGTGCCGGTCTTGAAGACCTGCCCGAAGGCCTCCATCAGGCCGAATCCGGCCGTCCGGACCTCGTTCATCGCCTCGAAGTCGAAGCCCCGGCCGGCCTCCGCCCAGGGGGCGTCGGGGCCGGACTCGGCCTCGGTGCGGCCGGCGTCGGTGAGCGTGAACAGCTTCTTGCCGCCCTCGCTCTCGCTGGTGATGAGGCCCTCGTCCTCCAGGAGCTGCAGGGTCGGGTAGACCGACCCCGGGCTGGGCTTCCAGGCCCCGCCGCTGCGCTCGCCGATCTCCTGGATCATCTCGTAGCCGTGCATCGGCCGGTCGGCGAGCAGCGCCAGGATCGAGGCGCGCACGTCCCCCCGCCGGGCCCGGCCGCGCGGTCCGCCGCGCCCGCCCCGCCCGCCGAAGGGCCCGCCGCCGAAGGGCGGCCCGAACGGCCCGAAGGCGGCACGCCGCCCCTGGAACTCCTCCCGACGGTCCGGCCCGCAGTGGCCGTGACCCCGTCCGTGCTCATGTCCGTGGTCGTGTCCGTGCTGTCCGTGTGAACGCATGACTGCGCTCCTTTCCTCATTCGGTGATTCGTTGTCGCTAGTGCGATGTCTCTACTATCGTTGACCCATCGCGATGCGTCAACGATATATCGGAAACTTCTTCAACGAACAGCCTCGCTCACCCGGATCCACGCCGCCCATAGGCCGCTGACCTGGCAGGATGCTCGCGGACCTGTTGGCCCGCCTGGAGGAGACGGGCGACCTGATGGAGTCCACCGAGGACGACATCGCCACCGCGCAGGGCGAGGTGGCCGCGAACATGGGCTGGTGACCAGTCCAGTCATCCCGAATTGGCCTTTGCGGGTGGATCCACCGCGTCCCTACGGTCGGTGACATGCGCATCCGAATCGTCGACGCCTTCTCCGACCGCCCCTTCGGCGGCAACCCCGCCGGGGTCCTGCTCCTCGAGAGCGACGGCGGGTTCCCCCCGGATGCCTGGCTCCAGCAGGTCGCCGCCGAGGTCAACCTCTCCGAGACCGCCTTCGCCCATCCGCTCCCGCCGGGCGGCGAGGCCGACTGGGCGCTGCGCTGGTTCACCCCGGCCGCCGAGGTCGACATGTGCGGCCACGCCACGCTGGCCACCGCCCACGTCCTGGCCACGAACGGCCTCGCGACGGGGACGGTCCGCTTCTCGGCGCGCTGCGGGATCCTGACGGTCACGGCCGCCGGGGACGGGACCCTGGTCATGGACTTCCCGACCTCCTCCCTGACCGAGGTCGAACCGGACACCGCCATGGAGCGCGCGCTGGGCGCCACGTCCAAGTCGGTCCACGACACGTCCGAGCACATCGGGGACCTCGTGGTGGAGCTGGCCGACGAGCGGACCGTACGGGAGCTCACGCCGGACCACGCCGCACTGCGCGGCTACTCCCGGCGCGGCATCATCGTGACCGCGCCGGCCGAGGACCCCTCCCGCGGCTACGACTTCGTCTCGCGCGGCTTCTTCCCCGTGCTCGGCATCGACGAGGACCCGGTCACCGGCAGCGCCCACACCGCACTGGCCCCCTTCTGGGCGCGGCGCCTCGGCCGCACGGAGCTCGTCGGCCTCCAGGGCGGAGCCCGCACCGGCCTCGTCCGGGTCCGGCTGCTGGGCGACCGTACGCTGCTGATCGGACGCGCGGTCACGGTCGTCGACGGCGAGCTGCTCACCGCACCGTGAGCGGGCGGGCCCTTCACCGGCCTACGGGGTGGGCAGCCAGCCCACCTTGCCCGCCAGCAGGGCGTACCCGCCGAAGGCCACGATGTCGAGCAGCGCGTGCGCGACGACCAGCGGACCCACCCTGCCCCAGCGCCGGTAGGCGAGGACGAAGACGACGCCCATCACCATGTTCCCGATGAACCCGCCGATGCCCTGGTAGAGGTGGTACGAGCCGCGCAGCACGGAGCTGGCCATCAGCGCGGCCATCGGCGACCAGCCGAGCTGCCCGAGCCTGCGCAGCAGGTAGGCCAGCACGATGACCTCCTCCACCACGGAGTTCTGCACCGCGGAGAGGATCAGCACGGGGAACTTCCACCACACCTCGGGCAGCGCCTCCGGCACCACCGTGAGGTTGAAGCCGGCCGCCCGGGACCCCAGGTAGAAGGCCAGTCCCGCGCTGCCGATGCAGGCGGCGACGAGCGCGCCGCGGCCCAGGTCCCACCAGGGCCGGGTCCGGTCGAAGCCCAGCACCTTCAGTCCGGGCGCTCCCTCACGGGTCAGCAGGTGCGCGACGAGCAGGACGGGGACGAGTGCGCTCGCGATGCCGAACAGCTGCCAGGCCAGGTCCAGCCAGGGCCGGCCGGGGGCGTACGAGCCGTTGAGCGTGGCGGCCTGGTCCTTGAGCCCGCCGGGCTTGGTCAGCGAACCGATGAAGCTGATCAGCGCCGAGACGCCGCTCGCGCCCAGGGACAGCGCGAGCACGAGCAGCGTCTCGGAGCGCAGCGTCCCGCGCCCGCCAGGGCCCTCTTCGAGCTCCCCGACCACCGGTTCCGGCACCGTCCGCACGCCCGTCTCCCGTCCCGCACCCGCTGCGACGTCTCGCGGGGCGTCCCGCCCCGATGACCCCATACTGCCTCCTCCACGGGGCGATCGGATCATCGGGCGGGACCGGACGGGCCCCGGAACCGGCCGTCGAAGGCCGGGCCGGCTGGCGGCCCGGCTGGCGGTCAGGCCGTGGGCCCACCCCCCAGCCCCGCCGGCCAGGTGTGCACGGGATCGCCCCGGTGACTCAGCTCGCTGTACCGGCGCGTGGTCGCCGCCAGCGCCGCGTCCCGCTCCAGCCCGCCCGCCAGCGCCCGGTGGTACGTGTCCACCTGCCAGGTGGCGCCGTTCACCCGGCGCCGGCACCGCTCCTCGATGATGCCGAGGTAGTGGTCCCGGTCGGCGGGCTCGATGCCCCACGCGTCCAGTCCGGCGGCCGCCATCGGCAGCAGCTCCTCCAGCACCAGCCGGACCGCGGGCACGCTCGCCAGCCCCCCGCCCCGGCCCCGGCGCGGCCAGCGCAGCCGGGCGTCGATGCCGTAACGGCAGGCCGCGTCGAAATTGGCCTCCGCCTCCGCGAAGGGCAGCCGGCTCCACACCGGGCGCTGCTCGTCCGCGAGGGTCCGTACCAGCCCGTAGTAGAAGGCCGCGTTGGCGACGACGTCGGCCACCGTCGGACCGGCGGGCAGCACGCGGTTCTCCACGCGCAGGTGCGGCACCCCGTCGGCGACCCCGTAGACGGGGCGGTTCCAGCGGTAGACGGTGCCGTTGTGCAGCACCAGCTCCTGCAGGCTCGGCACCCCGCCCTCGGCGAGCACCCGCAGCGGCTCCTCCTCGTCGCAGATCGGCAGCAGGGCCGGGAAGTAGCGGACGTTCTCGGCGAAGAGCTCGTACGCCGAGTCCACCCAGCGCTCGCCGAACCAGGTGCGCGGCCGCACCCCCTGCGCCTGGAGCTCGGGCGGCCGGGTGTCGGTGGCCTGCTGGAAGAGCGGCGGCCGCGACTCCCGCCACAGCTCCCGCCCGAACAGGAAGGGCGAGTTGGCGCCCACGGCTATCTGTACGGCCGCCACCGCCTGCGCCGCGTTCCACACGTCCGCGAACCGCGCGGGAGTCACCTGCAGGTGCAGTTGTACGGAGGTGCAGGCGGCCTCCGGCACGATCGACCCGGAGGTCCACGTCAGCCGCTCGACCCCGTCGATGTCGAGCACGAAGTCCTCGCCCCGCATCATCAGGATCTGCTCGTTGAGCAGGGAGTAGCGGTCCACCGCCGAGAGGTTGGCGGTGACCAGGTCGGTGCGGGAGATCGTCGGCAGAATTCCGATCATGACCACCCCGGCGCCGACCTCCTGAGCCTGCCGGTGGGCATAGCCGAGACCCGCACTCAGTTCTTCGGCGAGCTGGTCGAATACCCGGCCGCCGAGCCGGTGGGGAAGGACGTTCACCTCCAGGTTGAACATTCCCAGTTCGGTCTGGAAATCGTTGCTCGCAATACGCTCAAGGACCTGGGCATTCACCATTCTCGGCAACCCGTCGGCACCCGCCAGATTCAACTCGATCTCCAGCCCCATCATGTTCTTGGGGCGATCGAACCTCTTCTCCTCCAGAAGTCGCTCCAGTACCTCCAGGCACTCGTGAAGCTTCCTCCGGTACCGTTGCCGATCGGACAGGTCGAATCCGCCCGCCACGACCTTCTCCCCCATCGGAGCGTCCCTCCTCGACTGGGCCCGGCCGGCGTCGAATGATCCGCCACCCGGGCGCGCGTTACGGTCGATGATGCCCCGGCGGCGTGATCGATAACGCGGAGGGGGCGTGACTGGCGGGGAGCGCGCGCCGGTTTGGCCGACAGGCGCTTTGGCACATTCACCTGGCAAGCACTCGTACGCAAATACAGCGTAGAACTTGCCGGTTATCGATAACCGACGCTTTTCAGCCGAGCCCTCATCCGGTAACCTCCGAGGTCAGCGCGGAATTTTTGCGCGCACCCGGCATGAATGCCACGTCAGCGGGACCGGTAAGCGCCTTGTCGGCAATAGGCGGGACAGCTAGCCGAAACACTGCGTGAACACATGTCAGATAAACTCCGCATGCGAGGCAGAGAGTTGGCGCGCGGCCATTGCCCCTCAGCCCCCCTCTGACCCCAGAATGCGACAGCGCCGTCCACACCCCGCACCCGCCCCGTTCCACAGGTCTCCCTAGCGAGAGGCGACCCACCATGCCGCTGCACGTCCCTCCGGCTCCCGCGCCCGCCCTGCGCAGTGTCCTCGCGGCCCTCGGTTCCCCCACAGCCGTCCACGAGGCGCACACCCCGGCCCTGCGCGCCCTGCAGGGCCCGATGACCGCCGAACTGCCTTTGCCCGTCCACGTCCTGGACCGGCTGCACATCTCCGGGCTGACCGCAGGCGGCAGGCCGCCGCGTACCCGGCTGACGGGCTGGCGGTTCCTGATCCGCAGCGGGGACCGCTACGTCGCCGCGGCCGACACCCGGCTGACACCGGACGGGTGGGTCTTCTCCCACTTCTTCGAGGGCCCCTACGTCGCCGCCACCGAACGCGCGCTGCGCCAGGCCGAATCGCTCGGCAAGAACTACCAGCCCCGCCTGCTGTCCGTACCGGAGCTGTACATGCTGACCCTGTGGCTGCACGGATCGGTGGGCGCCGACGCCTCCGCCGGCCTGCCGGCCGCCGCCGACCTCCTGGTCCCGCTGGCGCCGGCCCCACCCGGCATCGCCGCCTACCGCCCGCACCCCGTGTCCGAACTGCTGCCCGTACTGACCCACAGGCTCACGCCGACGGCCCCTCCGGTACCGCCGTCCATGGCCGCACCGGCCGCCTGACCCGGCCCCTGGCCGGTTCTGCCCATTCGGCCTAGCCCACTCGGGCCCCCCGTGAACCATCCGAAATGACAGGGGAGTTGACCTGAACCGCCCGCACGGGTGATGCGTCATCAATCTATGAGGACAGCTGCCGGGAAATCCCTCCGGACACCGTGCCGTGGGGGAACACTGGGGACTCTGACCGAGCCAAGTCGTCGTTGATACGGGGGGCGGCCATGAACAACGCATCGAGCCGCAGCACACAGACCACACCGCAGCGAAAGAACGCATCCATGTGCCAGCACAAGCCAGCATGCCCGACCGCCGACTCCGCCGACAGGGAGGCCGCGCACCCCGTGGCCGTTCACCCGGAACAGGGCTGGAGCCTGCTGTGCAACGGCGTCCTGCTGTTCGAGGACACCGGTGAGCTGCTGCCGGACGGCCAGATCATCGCCCCGAACCGCCCGCTCGCGGCGACGCAGGTGATGAAGGCGGCCTAGCCGACGACGGAAACGAAAGGGGCCGGCCCAGGAGGAAACTCCCGGACCGGCCCCTTCGTCATGTCACCGCGCCAGTTGAGGCATCAGTTGTCGTACTCGTCCAGCGGCGGGCAGGAGCACACCAGGTTCCGGTCGCCGAAGGCACCGTCGATGCGGCGCACCGGCGGCCAGTACTTCTCCGCGGCCGACACCCCGCCCGGGAAGACGGCCTCGTCGCGGGTGTACGGGTGGTTCCACTCGCCGCCCAGCGCCGCAGCCGTGTGCGGGGAGTTGGCCAGCGGGTTGTCGTCCACCGGCCACTCGCCGCCCGCGACCCGCTCGATCTCGGCGCGGATGGCGATCATCGCGTCGCAGAAGCGGTCGATCTCGGCCAGGTCCTCGGACTCCGTCGGCTCGATCATGAGCGTCCCGGCGACCGGGAAGGACATGGTCGGCGCGTGGAACCCGTAGTCGATCAGGCGCTTGGCGATGTCGTCGATGCTCACGCCGGTCGCCTTCGACAGCGGGCGCATGTCGATGATGCACTCGTGCGCGACCAGGTTGCCCGGGCCGGTGTAGAGCACCGGGTAGTGCGGCTCGAGGCGCTTGGCGATGTAGTTGGCGCCGAGCACCGCAACCTGGGTGGCGCGCTTGAGGCCCTCGCCGCCCATCAGGCGCACGTACGACCAGGAGATCGGCAGGATGCCCGCCGAGCCCCACGGAGCGGCCGAGATCGGGCCGACGCCCGTCTCCGGACCGGCGGTCGGCTGGAGCGGGTGGTTGGGCAGGTACGGGGCCAAATGCGCCCGGACACCGACCGGGCCCACGCCCGGGCCGCCGCCGCCGTGCGGGATGCAGAAGGTCTTGTGCAGGTTCAGGTGCGAGACGTCGCCGCCGAAGTGACCCGGCTTGGCCAGGCCCACCAGGGCGTTGAGGTTGGCGCCGTCCACGTAGACCTGGCCGCCGGCGTCGTGCACCTGGGCGCAGATGTCGGCGACGTGCTCCTCGAACACACCGTGCGTGGAGGGGTACGTGATCATCAGTACGGCGAGCTCGTCGCGGTACTGCTCGATCTTGGCGCGCAGGTCGTCCGCGTCCACCTCGCCGTCGTCGGCGGTCTTGACGACGACCACCTTCATGCCGGCCATCACGGCGCTCGCGGCGTTGGTGCCGTGCGCGGAGGACGGGATGAGACAGACGGTGCGCTGCTCGTTGCCGTTCGCCCGGTGGTAGGCGCGGACGGCCAGCAGGCCGGCGAGCTCACCCTGGGAGCCGGCGTTCGGCTGAATGGAGACCTTGTCGTAGCCGGTGACCTCGCAGAGACGTTCCTCCAGCTCAGTGATGAGCGTGAGGTACCCCTCGGCCTGCTCGACCGGGGCGAACGGGTGCAACTGGCCGAATTCGGGCCAGGTGACCGACTCCATCTCGGTGGTCGCGTTGAGCTTCATGGTGCAAGAGCCCAGCGGGATCATGCCGCGGTCCAGCGCGTAGTCCTTGTCCGAGAGCTTGCGCAGGTAGCGCAGCATCGCGGTCTCGGAGCGGTGCTGGTGGAAGACCGGGTGGGTCAGGTACGCGTCCGAGCGCAGCAGCCCCTCGGGAAGCGCGTCGGCGGCGCTCCCGTCGAGCGCCTCGATGTCGGCCGTGACGCCGAAGGCGGCCCAGACGGCCTCGACGTCGGCGCGCAGGGTCGTCTCGTCACAGGCCATGGAGACGAGGTCGGCATCGACCTGGAAGAGGTTGACGCCACCCTCGCGGGCGGCGGCCACGACCTCGGCGGCCCGGCCCGGAACCCGCACGGTGAGGGTGTCGAAGTACGAGCCGTGCACCAGCTCGACCCCGCCGGCCGTCAGACCGGCGGCGAGCAGGGCGGCGTAGCGGTGGGTGCGGCGGGCGATCGTCCGCAGCCCGTCCGGGCCGTGGTAGACGGCGTACATGCCGGCCATGACGGCGAGGAGCACCTGCGCGGTGCAGATGTTGCTGGTGGCCTTCTCGCGGCGGATGTGCTGCTCACGGGTCTGCAGCGCCAGGCGGTAGGCCTTGTTGCCGTCCGCGTCCACGGAGACGCCGACGAGGCGGCCGGGCAGCGAGCGGGCGTGCTTGGCCTGGACGGCCATGTAGCCGGCGTGCGGTCCGCCGAAGCCCATCGGGACGCCGAAACGCTGGGTGGTGCCGACGGCGATGTCGGCGCCCAGCTCGCCCGGGGAGGTCAGCAGCGTCAGGGCGAGCAGGTCGGCGGAGACGGCGACGATGGCGCCGAGCCCGTGCGCCTGCTCGATGACCGGCTTGATCTCCCGCACGGCGCCGGAGGCACCCGGGTACTGGAGCAGCACGCCGTAGACGCCGCGCTCGACGATCTCGGCCGGAATCCCCGCGCTCAGGTCGGCGACGACGACCTCGATGCCGATCGGCTCGGCACGGGTCTGGATCACCGCGATGGTCTGCGGCAGCGCGTCGGCGTCGATGAGGAAGACGTTGCCCTTGGCCTTGCCCACGCGGCGGGCCAGGGTCATGGCCTCGGCGGCCGCCGTGCCCTCGTCGAGCAGGGAGGCGCCGGAGGTCGGCAGGCCGGTCAGCTCGGCGACGACGGTCTGGAAGTTCAGCAGGGCTTCGAGGCGGCCCTGCGAGATCTCCGGCTGGTACGGCGTGTACGCCGTGTACCAGGCCGGGTTCTCCATGACGTTGCGCAGGATCACCGGCGGCGTGAAGGTGCCGTAGTAACCCAGGCCGATCATCGAGGACAGAACCTGGTTGCGGTCGGCGAGCTCACGCAGCTCGGCGAGCACCTCGGCCTCGGTCCGCGCCTCGGGCAGGTTCAGCGCGGCGGTGGTCTTGATCACATCCGGCACCGCGGCTGCGGTGAGCTCGTCCAGCGAGCCGTAGCCCACCTGGGCGAGCATCTTCGCCTGCGCCTCGGCATCCGGGCCGATGTGGCGCTGCTCGAAGGGGATGCCTCGCTCCAGCTGGGAGAGCGGAATGCGGTTGGCGGTCATGTACGGAGGCCTCCTGGTCGTACGACCTGCGAGGGGCACCACGGCGCGGGCACCCGGACGGCCTCCCCCTCTGTCATCACAACCTGAGAGCTTCACCGGGCCACGCGGGGATCGCCCACGGGGTCCGGCTTTCACCGTCGGTGAGGAGAGGGACCGGCACTGCGCGCCCGGTACCCGCAACCTGCTTTCCAGAGTGGCCTCACCACGTGCGGTACGTATGCCTGAGAGATTCCGGGGAGGATTTGCTCCTTCGGCGCCTCCGTCTCACTCACTCGGAGGACTCTCCCGCACAGGGTCAACAGCCGCCACCCAGCCTACCAGCGAGGATGTGGACGCCTCCCTTCGAGTGGCCCCCTCTCCGGAAATGCACTTTTGTAGTCATTACGGAGGAGTCGCGCCCAGATGGAGGGACCGGACCGTGCAGACCGACATCGATCCCCGCAGCCTGATCGGCCGCAAGGCGTTCGACCGCAATGGCACCAAGATCGGCACCGTCGACGAGGTCTACCTCGACGACGCCACGGGCGTCCCCGAATGGGCCGCCGTACGCACCGGCCTCTTCAGCCGGGACGCCTTCGTCCCGCTGGAGCCCAGCGAGATGGTGGGCGACACCCTGCGCGTTCCCTTCGAACGCTCCCTCATCCGAGACGCCCCCGACTTCGGCGTGGGCCGCCACCTCTCCCCCGAACAGGAGCTCCAGCTCTACCACCACTACGGCCTGGACCTGGCCCTCCCCTCAGACTTCACCCACGACTTCGGCCACACCTCCCCCGACACCCCCTGACCGGGGGCGGCCAAATCCAGCCCCTCCGGCGTTTGAGGAGCGGGGCCCGGGGCGGAGCCCCGGGGAACGGTGGAAGGGGAGGGTAGGGGACAGCCCCCGCAGGGCCCACCCCCTCCCGCCTCCCCCGCACCCGCACCCGCCCCACAGCAGGCACCTGCCGGCAGCATGAGCGCCTACTGGCGGGCACCGCAACAGGCACGCCCGCCCGAGCAGCGAACAGCTCCCGTGCCCGCGGGTCAGGCACGGCCACGCCCTCTCAGGCCCGCTCAACAGCCGTCGGGCCCCCGACCTCCAAGACCCGGTCCCCGACCAGCGGCATCGGATCGGACGCCTCCAGCTCGGGATCATCCACCAGGAAGGTGCGGACCCGCCCCGGCTGGGATCCGGGCTGCTCGAACCGCACGGTCACCCGCCCGACCCCGCTGCCCTGCACCCACCCCGGCCCGTACACCGCATGCCGCACATCACTCCCGGCCGCCCACCGCCGCTCCACGACCCCTTCGGCGCCCGACGCCACCCCCGCCTCAGGTTCGCCGCCCTGCCCCCGCCCGGCGGATTCGCCCTGCCCCGGCCCGACACCCTGCTCGGGCCCGGCCTCCTGCCCCTCCCCGGGGGCCTCGCTGTGCGGGACAGCCCGAACCGGCCCGGCGCCCGGCACGGACGCGCCACCAGGTCCGTCCCCGCCAGCATCGACCGGTCCCTGCTCGGCGCCCTGCCCCCGAGGGACAGCCTCATCCGGCCCGTCGCCCGCGCCCTCGCCCGCGCCCGCGCCCTCGCTCGTGGCCCGGCCCGGAACAGCAGCCGCCTGATCCCCGTCGGTGCCTGCATCCGGCCCCCCGCCCGAGGGCGCAGCCCCATCGGCGTGCCCCCGCCACGGGTCCACACCCGACCCACCCGCCCCGGCTCGCGCAGCCATCGCGTCGGCGAAGGCGAACAGGTCCTCCTGCGTGTAGTCCGCCAGCCCCGTCACCCCCACACCCAGCAGCCGCACCCCACCCGTGGTGTCCACCGCCTCCAGCAGCCGCCCGGCGGCCTCCCGCACCACCGCGGGGTCGTCCGTGGGCCCCCGCAGGGTCTCCGAGCGCGTCAGCGTGGAGAAGTCGTACCGCCGCACCTTGAGCACGATGGTCCGCCCCGAGTGCCCCGACGCCCGCAGCCGCTCCACGCACCGCTCCGCGAGCCGCTGCACCTCGCCCCTGATCCGCACCCGGTCGTGCAGGTCCACGTCGAAGGTGTCCTCCACCGAGACGGATTTGGCGTCGCGCTCGGCGACCACCGGCCGCTCGTCCACGCCCCGCGCCATCCGGTACAGCCCGACCCCGTGCGAGCGCCCCACCATCCGGACCAGTTCGTCCTCACCGGCCTCGGCGAGCTCCCCCACGGTGGTGATCCCGGCCCGCCGCAGGTGCTCCCCCGTGGCCGGCCCCACCCCGGGCAGGGTCCGTACCGACATCGGTGCGAGGTGCGCCCGCTCCGTGCCGACCTCGATCAGCAGCAGCCCGGCCGGCTTGGCCTCCTCGGAGGCGACCTTCGCCAGCATCTTGGACCCCGCGAGCCCCACCGACCCGCTCAGCCCGGTCACGGCGGCGATATCAGCCCTCAGCCGCTCGCCCACGGCCCGCGCGGCCTCCGCGTCGAAGGCGACGCCGCCCGCCTCCAGGTCCACGAAGGCCTCGTCCAGGCTCAGCGGCTCCACGAGGGGCGACAGCTCCCGGAGCATCGCCATGACCGTGTCGCTGACCTCGCGGTACAGGCTGAAGCGCGGAACGAGGCACGCGCCGTTCGGGCAGAGCCGCCGCGCCTGGGCCATCGGCATGGCCGAATGCACCCCGAAGCGCCTGGCCTCGTAGGAGGCGGTGGCGACGACCCCGCGCGGCCCGAGTCCGCCGACGATGACTGCCTTGCCGCGCAGGCTCGGCTTCGACGCCTGCTCCACGGAGGCGTAGAAGGCGTCCATGTCCAGGTGCAGGATGGTCGGCGCGGATCTCACGGCTCCGATGCTGCCCTACGCCACTGACAATCGGCCCGACCGCGGAACGGGCGAGCCGTACGGCCCGCCCGTCACCGACGTCGTCCGTCTCAGACGGCCCGGTTCCTCCGGGCTGCCAGCTCATCGGCCGGGTTGTGCCCGACCACGGTCTCGCCGGTGTCCACGCGCTCCCCGTGCAGCTGGGACAGGGCGTTCTCGACATCGCGCCAGACCACGCCCACGGCGATCCCGAAGACTCCCTGGCCGCCCTGGAGCAGGCTGACCACCTGATCCGGCGAGGTGCACTCGTACACGGTGGCGCCGTCGCTCATCAGCGTCATCCGCTCCAGGTCCGAGAAACCCCGGTCGCGCAGGTGCTGCACGGCGGTGCGGATGTTCTGCAGCGCCACCCCGGTGTCCAGGAAGCGCTTCACGATCTTGAGGACGACCACGTCCCGGAAGCTGTAGAGGCGCTGCGTCCCCGACCCGTACGCGGGCCGCACCGTGGGCTCCACCAGCCCGGTGCGCGCCCAGTAGTCGAGCTGCCGGTACGTGATGCCGGCCGCGGCACACGCCGTCGGCCCCCGGTATCCGACCTGCTCCGGTGCGGTCTCGCCACCCACCGACTCCACTGACCCCACCGGCCCCACCGAACCGATCGGCGCGGGCTCCGGCTGACGGCGCGCGGAGTTCACCGCACCACCGTGCAGCGGGTACGGCCCACCGTCACTCCGTGCGGGGATGCCCCCGGTCATACCGTCGCCCGTGACTCTCACGCCGACCCTCCGTCCTTGACCTGCCACCTCGAAGGTAGGCAGTCACCAGGGGTGCGTCAACGATCGCCACACTCGGCACGCCGAGTGATAATCACCCTGAGAGTGGTTTCCCGTACCCCATTGCGGGGAAAGGCTACTCGAATGGGCTGAAATATCCGGGAGGACGGCGCGACCCGCGCCTCACTGCGGGCCGGTGCCGAAGTCCTCTGGCGAGATCTGGTCGAGGAACTCGCGGAACTTCTCCACCTCGTCCTCCTGCTCGTCCGGGATCGCGATGCCGGCGTCGTCGAGCACGCCGTCGCTGCCGAAGATCGGCGTCCCGGTCCGCAGGGCGAGCGCTATGGCATCGGAAGGCCGCGCGCTCACCTCGACCCCGCTGGCGAAGACGAGCTCCGCGTAGAAAACGCCCTCCCGCAGATCCGTGATCCGGACTTGGGTGAGCTCCTCGCCGATCGCCTCCAGCACGTCCTTGAACAGGTCGTGTGTCAGCGGCCGGGCAGGGGCCATGCCCTGCTGCGCGAAGGCAATGGCGGTCGCCTCCCCTGGTCCGATCCAGATGGGGAGGTACCGGTCGCCTCCCACTTCACGCAGGAGCACGATCGGTTGGTTCGAGGGCATTTCCACCCGGACACCCACAACGTCGAGCTCGTTCACACAGCAACCCTAGGACCTGCCCGGCAGGTTTGGGTAGTCGGGCTCCCCCAAGCCTGCCCCGAAGCCCCTCCGAAGTCGGCCGAA
Source organism: Streptomyces sp. NBC_01298 (assembly GCF_035978755.1). Lineage (NCBI taxonomy): Bacteria > Bacillati > Actinomycetota > Actinomycetes > Kitasatosporales > Streptomycetaceae > Streptomyces > Streptomyces sp. NBC_01298. The sequence goes on along the minus strand of NZ_CP108414.1, from coordinate 7,507,575 downwards.
GTCGGCCCGAAAACCCCTCGGAATCAGCGCAGCCGGACCCCGAGAGCAGTTTGTACGAGGGCCTCGTGCAGCCGTACGGAGAGCCCCGCGAGCTCCTTCAGGGTGGCCTCCGCATGGGCCCTGGTCTGCGGATTGCGGTGCCGGCGCAGCGGCGAGACGACCTGCTCCACCAGACCGGCCTCCCGGTCGGCGGCGGCCTTCATCGCGCGCAGGTGACGCGGCTCCAGACCGAATCGGCCGAGATCGGCCACCAGACGGGCCACCGTGACCGCCTCGGCGTCGAAACCACCGCCGGGGGCCTCCGCGATGAGCCCGTACGACTCCCACTCCACGAGCTGGACCTCGTCCACCTCGGCGGCGGCCATCAGCTCGGCCCGGCCCACCCGGGCCACGGTCGGCCGCTCGCGGCCCACCTCGCCGTAGAGGGCGACGGGGCTCGCGGGGTCCACGGACTCCCCGTGCGCCGTGGGCGACGGGATACGGATCTGCTCACCCCGCGCGAGCGCGTCGAGCTGCTCGCGGATGACCTTCAACGGAAGGTAGTGGTCGCGCTGGAGCCGCAGGACGTGGGCGAGGCGCTCCACGTCGTCGGTGCTGAACTTGCGATATCCGGAAGGTGTGCGCCGGGGCTCGACGAGCCCCTCCGCCTCCAGGAAACGGATCTTCGAGATCGTGACGTCGGGGAACTCGTCGCGCAGCATCGTGAGCACCGTTCCGATGCTCACCAGCCGCACGCCCGAGGAGGCCGCGGTGGCGGCGCCGCTCTTGGCGGCACCGCCTGCCGGGATACGCAGCATGGGACCTTCCCTTGAAGGGTCAGTGCCCCCGCAGGCTCGCGTAGAAGACCAGCCGGTACTTGCCGATCTGCACCTCGTCGCCGTTGTGCAGGGCGACGGAGTCGATCGGTTCACGGTTCACGTACGTGCCGTTGAGGCTGCCGACGTCGGAGACGGTGAAACCGTCGTGGCTCCTGCGGAACTCGACATGGCGCCGGGAGACGGTGACGTCGTCCAGGAAGATGTCGCTCTGCGGGTGCCGGCCGGCGGTCGTCAGCTCACCGTCCAAGAGGAACCGGCTGCCGGAGTTCGGGCCCCGCCGCACGATCAGCAGAGCGGAACCCGGCGGCAGCGCTTCCACCGCGGCCTGGGCCTCGGGGGACAGCGAGGACGACACGTGCGTCTGTCCCGACACCTCGGCCTCGTAGGCCTCCAGGCCCGAGATCGAGATGGTGGACGTGGTCTCCGAGGCACGCTCCGGCGTCAGACCCGCCCGCAGCGGCGCCCCGCAGTTGGAGCAGAACCGGCTCGCCGCATCGCTGCGGTGCCCGCACCTGCTGCAAATCTGCTCGGCCGACATGGACGGCTCCTCGCGCCGCGGCTGCCCCGCGGAGGCATTGGTGGCATACGGGTCGGGGGCAAACCCTCCACCCGTACTTGAGGTTGATGGTTCACCGAAACCTATGCGTCCGGTACCGGCAGGGTCAACAGTCGACGCGCCGTGCGCGCCCGAAATGTCACCCGCTCCGGCGACCTCGTCGCGGAAGAGCGGCCGGTCGCCCTGCCCTTCCACGTCTCCGTGCCCCGCACGGTGCCTGGCCGCACCGCTTTCCTCGCGGTTCTTCTTGCCGAACAACTTCTCAAACAACTTCACGGGCGATTCCCCTTGACCGAAACAGACCCGCCCGTGGGGCAGGACGAACTCCGAATGCAACACCTGCCGACCCGGACATACTTACAACGTCCGTAACCATCAGACAGTTTCCACCACGCACCGCGACTTCGGCGCCTCGACCCCCCGCAGGCATCCGCCCGCGTGAGCCGCTCTCCCGCACCTCCCGCATCACGACGATGACGACCGAGCGTAGTCAGGCTGCTTCGCAGCCCGCAAGGCATCCACAATGATCTTCGCCGGACGTGTGACGCTGACGACGGCCTGCTCCTTCTCCAGCGACTGGACGACGCCACCGGGAATGTTGAGCGCCGGTTCCAGATCCTGCGGTTTGCCGATCACCTTGAACTCGTAGGGCTGTGTGATCTTCTTACCGTCGATCGCGACCCCGTCCTCCTCGTCCGAGAAGTACGAGTCCGCCACGATCCGCACCCCGTTGATCTGGATCGCCTCGGCACCGGCCGCCCGCAGCTCCTGGAGGGTGTCCAGCAGCTTGTCCGACGACACCTGACCCTTGGGGTCCGTGATCTTCAGCACGATTCCCGGACCCTGCGCGGCCACCGTACCGGCCAGGATCCCGAGTTGGCGCTCCTTCTCCACGGTCTGCTTCCGGGCCTCCTCGGCCTGGTTGGAGCTGCTCTCCAGCTCCCGCCGCTGGTCGTCGAGCTTCTGCTTCTCGTCCTCCAGCCGCTTGGTCCGCCCGTCCAGCTCGTCGAGGATCCGTACGAGGTCCTCCTGACGGGCACCGCGCAGCGCGCTGGAGTCGCTGTTCGACCGTACCTGGATGGCCAGACCGAGCCCCAGGACGAACAGCAGCACCGCGACGATCAGTTGGGCCCGGCTCACCCGCGGCGGCCACAACCCGGCCGCCAGCCGCTGCCGGCCGGTCTCCTGGGGTCCGGCCTCAACGGGACGGGCCTGCGCCGCTCCGGGCTGAGCGGCCCCGGCCGGCGCGGCTCCGGGATCGGGCTCCTGGCCCACGGGCCCGGCCGTCGGCTCCTCGGGCGGGGTGTCGTTCGTACTCATCGGCCTCACGCCCGGAACACGTGCCGGCGGATGGCCGCGGCGTTGGAGAAGATGCGGATGCCGAGGACGACCACCACACCCGTGGACAGCTGCGAGCCGACGCCCAGCTTGTCGCCGAGGAAGACGATCAGCGCCGCCACGACCACGTTCGACAGGAACGACACCACGAAGACCTTGTCCACGAAGATGCCGTCCAGCATCGCGCGCAGGCCTCCGAACACCGCGTCCAGCGCCGCGACCACGGCGATCGGCAGATAAGGCTCCACCACGGCCGGCACTTCGGGGCGGACGAGAAGTCCGACCACCACTCCGACCACGAGGCCCAGTACCGCGATCACGATGCACCCTTCTGCTGCTCTGCTGCTGTAGCCGTACGTACGGTCAGGCTCGACGCGGCCGGAAGGCGCATCTCTGCCTCGGACGACAAGGTGTAGCGGATGCCGTAGTTCTCCTGCAGCACGTGCAGGTACTGGCCGTCCGCGGAGTCCTGGAACGCGGTCCCGAGGCGCTTCTTGTCGCCGATCGCCAGCACTTCGTACGGCGGCACCAGCGGCCTGTTGTCGACCAGTATCGCGTCACCCGCGGCCCGGATCGCCGAGAGCGACGTCAGCCGCTGCCCGTTGATCGAGATCGCTTCCGCCCCCGACTGCCACAGCCCGTTGACGATCTTCTGCATATCGCGGTCGCGGAGCCGCCCGGTGTCCGAGAATCCGGCGCTCTCGCGCGGCGCGGAGCCGTCTCCGGTCGACGAGCCCTTGGCATCGTCCACGGTCAGCTTGACCCCTGGCCCGTGCACCTCGGTGGCTCCCGACAGCAGCGCCACGAGCTGGCCCTGTTCGCCGCCGTGCTGCTTGAGCGCCTCGCGCTGGCGGTCCGCGACGGTGGCCCGGAGCCGCTCGATGTCCCGCTCCAGACCGTCCGCGTGCGCGTCGGCCCGTTCGACCCGGTCGATGAGTTCCTGACGCTCCTTGGCCAGCACCGGCGCGGTCGCCCGTGCCTGCGCGGCGCCCAGGGTGACGACGCTGGCGGCGAGCACGAGCCCGGCGGCCAGACCCAGCTTGGCCTTGAGGGTCCGCGGCAGGCCGGAGGTGCCCTCGGCCTCGCGCCGGGCCGAAGCCTCCGCGTAGCCCTCGTCGAGGGAGTGGTCCATCACGTGCGTCAGCAGCGACATGGAGGCGTCCGGCCGCGCCGGAGGTACCGAACTGCGGTTGTGGGGCGGCTGCGACATGCCGCACATCGTCGCATGTCGGCGCCGCTCCCACCGAATGCGGACGCCCGGTGGAGCGGACGGGACCTACGCCCCGCCCGCTCCACCGGACTTCAGGCCCTACGCCGCTCCGTCGCGGCCTACGCCCTCACCCGCGGGCGGCTCAGTTCCCGGCGCCGTCCACCACCGCTGCCCAGTCGTCCAGCAGCGCCTGCGCGGACGCGTCGTCGGGTCCCTCCGCCCACAGGTGCGTGACCGCCTCCGCCGGATCCGGCAGCACCAGCGCCCACCGTCCGTCGGCCTCCACGACCCGCACCCCGTCGGTGGTGTCCACCTGCCGGTCCCCGGCCGCCTCCACGACCCGCCGCATGACGAGCCCCTTCACCGCCCACGGGGTCGGCACGTCCCGCTTGAGCACGTGCGCCCGCGGGATGCGGGCATCGATCTGGCTCAGCGTGAGCTGTGTCCGGGCCACCAGCCCGATCAACTGCACGAAGGCGGCCGAGCCGTCGAAGACGCTGCTGAACTCGGGGACGATGAATCCGCCCCGCCCGTCACCACCGAAGATGGTGTTCTCCGCCCGGCCCACCCGCGTCAGGTCGTCGGGCGAGGTCGTCGTCCACTCCACCTGGGTCCCGTGGTACGCCGCCACCTGCTCGGCGATCCGGGTCGTGGTCACCGGCAGCGCCACCTTGCCGCTGCGCTTCTCGGCGGCCACCAGGTCGAGCAGCACCAGCAGGGCCCGGTCGTCCTCGATGATGCGGCCGCGCTCGTCCACGAGGGAGATCCGCTCGCCCACCGGGTCGAAGCGCACTCCGAACGCGGCCCGCGAGGACGCCACGATCTCCCCGAGCCGCACCAGTCCCGCCCGGCGGGATTCGGTGCTCTCGGTGGGCCGGGACTCGTCGAGTCCCGGGTTGACGGTGAGGGCGTCCACCCCGAGCCGGCCCAGCAGGCTGGGCAGCACCAGGCCGGCGCTGCCGTTGGAGGCGTCCACGACCACCTTGAGCCCGGAGTCCGCGACCCCGGTGGTGTCCACGCGCCGCAGCAGCGAGCCGGTGTAGGCGTCGAAGACGCTTCCCGGGAACTGCAGGTCACCGATCTCTCCGGGGAAGGCCCGCCGGTACTCCTGGCGCGCGTAGACCCGGTCGAGCTTGCGCTGCTGCTGGAGGGAGAGGTCCGCCCCGCGCTCGTCGAGGAACATGATGTCGACGGAGTCGGGCACTCCGGGCGAGGTCCGCAGCACGATCCCGCCGGCGCTGCCGCGCGCGGTCTGCTGCCGCGCCACGGGCAGCGGTACGTTCTCCAGGTCCCGGACGTTGATGGCGCTGGCCTGGAGCGCCGAGATCACGGCCCGCTTGAGCGCTCGCGCACCCCTGGAGTGGTCGCGGGCCGTGGTGACCGTCGCCCCCTTCTTCAGGGTCGTCGCATAGGCACCGGCCAGCCGGACCACCAGCTCCGGGGTGATCTCCACGTTGAGGATCCCGGTGACCCCGCGCGCCCCGAACAGATGTGCCTGCCCCCGGGACTCCCAGATGACAGAGGTGTTGACGAAGGCGCCCGCCTCGATCGTCTTGAAGGGGTAGACCCGCACGTTCCCCTGGATGATCGATTCCTCGCCGACGAGGCACTCGTCGCCGATGACGGCCCCGTCCTCGATCCGGGCGGCCCGCATGATGTCGGTGTTCTTGCCGATGACACAGCCGCGGAGATTGCTGTGCGGCCCGATGTACACGTTGTCGTGCACGACGGCCTTGTGCAGGAAGGCACCGCTCTTCACGACGACGTTCGATCCGATGACGGTGTGCTCGCGGATCTCCACCCCGGCCTCGACCTTGGCGTAGTCCCCGATGTACAGCGGCCCGCGCAGCACCGCGTCGGGGCTCACCTCGGCCCCTTCGGCGATCCACACGCCCGGGGAGATCTCGAAGCCGTCCATGTCGACCTGGACCTTGCCCTCGAGCACGTCGGCCTGGGCCTTGACGTAGCTCTCGTGGGTGCCGACGTCCTCCCAGTAGCCCTCGGCGACGTAGCCGTAGATGGGCCGGCCTTCCTTCATCAGCTGCGGGAAGACGTCCCCGGACCAGTCGACCGAGACGTCCGCGTCCACGTAGTCGAAGATCTCCGGCTCCATGACGTAGATGCCGGTGTTGATGGTGTCCGAGAACACCTGGCCCCACGTCGGCTTCTCCAGGAAGCGCTCGACCTTGCCTTCCTCGTCCACGATGGTGATGCCGAATTCCAGCGGATTCGGCACGCGGGTGAGGCACACCGTGACGAGGCCGCCCTTCTCCTTGTGGAAACGGATCAGGTCGGTCAGGTCGAAGTCGGTGAGCGCGTCGCCGGAGATGACGAGGAAGGTGTCGTCCTTCAGAGCCTCCTCGGCGTTCTTCACGCTGCCGGCGGTCCCGAGTGGCTTCTCCTCGTTGGCATAGGTGAGCTCCATACCGAGCTCCTCGCCGTCACCGAAGTAATTCCGGACGAGCGACGCCAGGAACTGCACGGTGACCACGGTTTCGCTGAGCCCATGCCGCTTGAGCAGCCTGAGCACGTGCTCCATGATCGGCCGGTTCGCCACCGGCAGGAGCGGCTTGGGCATGCTTGAGGTCATGGGGCGAAGCCGAGTGCCTTCGCCACCAGCCATCACGACGGCCTTCATGTCGGAAGAGTCCTCCTTGAGAGACGGCGTATCGCCGACCTCACCCGTCCCGGACGGTGACTGGACCACTCCCCCGCGTCAGTCATGCGCCGAGCGAGCTCAATCGGCCGTGGCGTCCGCCTTCACCAGCCGGCGGACTTGTACCACGTAAAGGACTCCTGCCCACCAATAGAGGGTTGTACCCCATCCGGCGAACGCCCATCCGAAAACTGACCCCATCCAGGCCAACCAACCCGACCAGGTGCTCACCAGGAGGAAGGGGAACGCGTACATCAGGTTGAAGGTCGCGGCCTTCCCGAGGAAGTTGACCTGGGGCGGCGGATAGCCGTGCCGGCGCAGGATCCAGACCATGACCAGCAGCATCAGCTCACGCGCGAGCAGCGCCCCGGTGAGCCAGAGCGGCAGAATCTCGCGGTACGTGAGACCGAACAGGGTGGACAGGATGTAGAGCCGGTCCGCGGCGGGATCCAGCAGCCGGCCGAGGCTGCTGATCTGATTCCAGCGCCGTGCCAGCTTCCCGTCCAGGTAGTCGCTGATCCCGCTGAGCATGAGGACGGCAAGAGCCCAGCCGTCGTGCTCGGCCAGGATCAGCCACAGGAACAGGGGTACGCCGGCGAGGCGAGCCATGCTCAGGATGTTCGGAATGGTGAAAATTCGGTCAGTCTGAACCCGAGTCTCCTGGACCTCCACCCGGGGGCCTCCACTGTGACTGTAGAAATGTCGAACGATGCCCCCTGACCCTACAGGAGCCGGTGCACCGCCCCGTAAACGCAGAAAAGCCCCGTACCAGTTCCCTGGTACGGGGCTCTCTACAATAATTGTTCGGCGGCGTCCTACTCTCCCACAGGGTCCCCCCTGCAGTACCATCGGCGCTGAAAGGCTTAGCTTCCGGGTTCGGAATGTAAACCGGGCGTTTCCCTAACGCTATGACCACCGAAACACTATGAAGTTAACCAACCGGATATGAGCACAGTTCGTTACTTCAGAACTAACACAGTGGACGCGAGCAACTGAGGACAAGCCCTCGGCCTATTAGTACCAGTCAGCTCCACCCGTTACCGGGCTTCCACATCTGGCCTATCAACCCAGTCGTCTACTGGGAGCCTTACCCTCTCAAGGAGGTGGGAATACTCATCTTGAAGCAGGCTTCCCGCTTAGATGCTTTCAGCGGTTATCCCTCCCGAACGTAGCCAACCAGCCATGCCCTTGGCAGGACAACTGGCACACCAGAGGTTCGTCCGTCCCGGTCCTCTCGTACTAGGGACAGCCCTTCTCAATATTCCTACGCGCACAGCGGATAGGGACCGAACTGTCTCACGACGTTCTAAACCCAGCTCGCGTACCGCTTTAATGGGCGAACAGCCCAACCCTTGGGACCGACTCCAGCCCCAGGATGCGACGAGCCGACATCGAGGTGCCAAACCATCCCGTCGATATGGACTCTTGGGGAAGATCAGCCTGTTATCCCCGGGGTACCTTTTATCCGTTGAGCGACGGCGCTTCCACAAGCCACCGCCGGATCACTAGTCCCGACTTTCGTCCCTGCTCGACCCGTCGGTCTCACAGTCAAGCTCCCTTGTGCACTTACACTCAACACCTGATTGCCAACCAGGCTGAGGGAACCTTTGGGCGCCTCCGTTACTTTTTGGGAGGCAACCGCCCCAGTTAAACTACCCATCAGACACTGTCCCTGATCCGGATCACGGACCGAGGTTAGACATCCAGCACGACCAGAGTGGTATTTCAACGACGACTCCACAACCACTGGCGTGGCCGCTTCAAAGTCTCCCACCTATCCTACACAAGCCGAACCGAACACCAATATCAAACTATAGTAAAGGTCCCGGGGTCTTTCCGTCCTGCTGCGCGAAACGAGCATCTTTACTCGTAGTGCAATTTCACCGGGCCTATGGTTGAGACAGTCGAGAAGTCGTTACGCCATTCGTGCAGGTCGGAACTTACCCGACAAGGAATTTCGCTACCTTAGGATGGTTATAGTTACCACCGCCGTTTACTGGCGCTTAAGTTCTCAGCTTCGCCACACCGAAATGTGACTAACCGGTCCCCTTAACGTTCCAGCACCGGGCAGGCGTCAGTCCGTATACATCGCCTTACGGCTTCGCACGGACCTGTGTTTTTAGTAAACAGTCGCTTCTCGCTGGTCTCTGCGGCCACCCCCAGCTCACGGAGTAAATCCGATCACCAGTGATGGCCCCCCTTCTCCCGAAGTTACGGGGGCATTTTGCCGAGTTCCTTAACCATAGTTCACCCGAACGCCTCGGTATTCTCTACCTGACCACCTGAGTCGGTTTAGGGTACGGGCCGCCATGAAACTCGCTAGAGGCTTTTCTCGACAGCATAGGATCATCCACTTCACCACAATCGGCTCGGCATCAGGTCTCAGCCTTAATGAGGGACGGATTTGCCTACCCCTCGGCCTACACCCTTACCCCGGGACTACCACCGCCCGGGCTGGACTACCTTCCTGCGTCACCCCATCGCTTACCTACTACAAGTCTGGGTCACCGGCTCCACCACTTTCCTTTCCCCGAAGGGTCCGGAACGGCTTCACGGGCTTAGCATCGCCTGATTCGATATTGGGCGTTTCAAAGCGGGTACCGGAATATCAACCGGTTGTCCATCGACTACGCCTGTCGGCCTCGCCTTAGGTCCCGACTTACCCTGGGCAGATCAGCTTGACCCAGGAACCCTTAGTCAATCGGCGCACACGTTTCTCACGTGTGTATCGCTACTCATGCCTGCATTCTCACTCGTGAACCGTCCACAACTAGCTTCCGCTGCTGCTTCACCCGGCACACGACGCTCCCCTACCCATCACAGCGGGCGTTGGCCCTATTGCTGCAATGACACGACTTCGGCGGTACGCTTGAGCCCCGCTACATTGTCGGCGCGGAATCACTTGACCAGTGAGCTATTACGCACTCTTTCAAGGGTGGCTGCTTCTAAGCCAACCTCCTGGTTGTCTCTGCGACTCCACATCCTTTCCCACTTAGCGTACGCTTAGGGGCCTTAGTCGATGCTCTGGGCTGTTTCCCTCTCGACCATGGAGCTTATCCCCCACAGTCTCACTGCCACGCTCTCACTTACCGGCATTCGGAGTTTGGCTAAGGTCAGTAACCCGGTAGGGCCCATCGCCTATCCAGTGCTCTACCTCCGGCAAGAAACACGTGACGCTGCACCTAAATGCATTTCGGGGAGAACCAGCTATCACGGAGTTTGATTGGCCTTTCACCCCTAACCACAGGTCATCCCCCAGGTTTTCAACCCTGGTGGGTTCGGTCCTCCACGAAGTCTTACCTCCGCTTCAACCTGCCCATGGCTAGATCACTCCGCTTCGGGTCTAGAGCGTGCAACTCAATCGCCCTATTCGGACTCGCTTTCGCTACGGCTTCCCCACACGGGTTAACCTCGCTACACACCGCTAACTCGCAGGCTCATTCTTCAAAAGGCACGCAGTCACGACCGTTATTCCGAAGAATAACGGCGACGCTCCCACGGCTTGTAGGCACACGGTTTCAGGTACTATTTCACTCCGCTCCCGCGGTACTTTTCACCATTCCCTCACGGTACTATCCGCTATCGGTCACCAGGGAATATTTAGGCTTAGCGGGTGGTCCCGCCAGATTCACACGGGATTTCTCGGGCCCCGTGCTACTTGGGAGATTCTTAAGCAAGCCGTTAATGTTTCGTCTACGGGGGTCTTACCCTCTACGCCGGACCTTTCGCATGTCCTTCGACTACATCAACGGTTTCTGACTCGCCGACCGGCCGGCAGACCGATCAAAAGAATTCCCACAACCCCGCATGCGCAACCCCTGCCGGGTATCACACGCATACGGTTTGGCCTCATCCGGTTTCGCTCGCCACTACTCCCGGAATCACGGTTGTTTTCTCTTCCTGCGGGTACTGAGATGTTTCACTTCCCCGCGTTCCCTCCACATGCCCTATGTGTTCAGGCATGGGTGACAGCCCATGACGACTGCCGGGTTTCCCCATTCGGACACCCCCGGATCAAAGCTCAGTTGGCAGCTCCCCGGGGCCTATCGCGGCCTCTCACGTCCTTCATCGGTTCCTGGTGCCAAGGCATCCACCGTGCGCCCTTAAAAACTTGGCCTACAGATGCTCGCGTCCACTGTGTAGTTCTCAAGCAACGACCAGTCACCCATCACCCTCGTCCGGAGACGAAGTTCACTGGGGCCGGCATCACGAAGATAAGACCTTTCGGCCGTACCCTCAGATACCCAACAACGTGCCAAGCACGATCCCCCGTCAGTGAGTCACTTTCCACGCCGAAGCAGTACTTGTGATCCATCCAGGAAACCGTGCCAACTAATCAACGTTCCACCCTGAGCTGACCGTGCAGAACGTTTGTCTGCAATCGGTACTGTGCTCCTTAGAAAGGAGGTGATCCAGCCGCACCTTCCGGTACGGCTACCTTGTTACGACTTCGTCCCAATCGCCAGTCCCACCTTCGACAGCTCCCTCCCTTACGGGTTGGGCCACCGGCTTCGGGTGTTACCGACTTTCGTGACGTGACGGGCGGTGTGTACAAGGCCCGGGAACGTATTCACCGCAGCAATGCTGATCTGCGATTACTAGCAACTCCGACTTCATGGGGTCGAGTTGCAGACCCCAATCCGAACTGAGACCGGCTTTTTGAGATTCGCTCCACCTCACGGTATCGCAGCTCATTGTACCGGCCATTGTAGCACGTGTGCAGCCCAAGACATAAGGGGCATGATGACTTGACGTCGTCCCCACCTTCCTCCGAGTTGACCCCGGCGGTCTCCTGTGAGTCCCCATCACCCCGAAGGGCATGCTGGCAACACAGGACAAGGGTTGCGCTCGTTGCGGGACTTAACCCAACATCTCACGACACGAGCTGACGACAGCCATGCACCACCTGTATACCGACCACAAGGGGGGCACTATCTCTAATGCTTTCCGGTATATGTCAAGCCTTGGTAAGGTTCTTCGCGTTGCGTCGAATTAAGCCACATGCTCCGCTGCTTGTGCGGGCCCCCGTCAATTCCTTTGAGTTTTAGCCTTGCGGCCGTACTCCCCAGGCGGGGAACTTAATGCGTTAGCTGCGGCACCGACGACGTGGAATGTCGCCAACACCTAGTTCCCAACGTTTACGGCGTGGACTACCAGGGTATCTAATCCTGTTCGCTCCCCACGCTTTCGCTCCTCAGCGTCAGTAATGGCCCAGAGATCCGCCTTCGCCACCGGTGTTCCTCCTGATATCTGCGCATTTCACCGCTACACCAGGAATTCCGATCTCCCCTACCACACTCTAGCTAGCCCGTATCGAATGCAGACCCGAGGTTAAGCCTCGGGCTTTCACATCCGACGTGACAAGCCGCCTACGAGCTCTTTACGCCCAATAATTCCGGACAACGCTTGCGCCCTACGTATTACCGCGGCTGCTGGCACGTAGTTAGCCGGCGCTTCTTCTGCAGGTACCGTCACTTTCGCTTCTTCCCTGCTGAAAGAGGTTTACAACCCGAAGGCCGTCATCCCTCACGCGGCGTCGCTGCATCAGGCTTTCGCCCATTGTGCAATATTCCCCACTGCTGCCTCCCGTAGGAGTCTGGGCCGTGTCTCAGTCCCAGTGTGGCCGGTCGCCCTCTCAGGCCGGCTACCCGTCGTCGCCTTGGTGGGCCATTACCCCACCAACAAGCTGATAGGCCGCGGGCTCATCCTTCACCGCCGGAGCTTTTAACCCCCGCCCATGCAGGCAGGAGTGTTATCCGGTATTAGACCCCGTTTCCAGGGCTTGTCCCAGAGTGAAGGGCAGATTGCCCACGTGTTACTCACCCGTTCGCCACTAATCCACCCCGAAGGGCTTCATCGTTCGACTTGCATGTGTTAAGCACGCCGCCAGCGTTCGTCCTGAGCCAGGATCAAACTCTCCATGAATGTTTACCCGTAATCGGGTGCACACGCACTTAGAGCGGGACAGTCATGTCGGAATAAGACCGACCGTCCACTGCGTCCTCGCTGTGTAATTGCCTGCAAGCATCACGGCAGAACCGCGACCTCACAGGTCTTTTTCAAAGGAACCTCATCCACCGAAATGGACGGGGTATCAACTTTTTGGCGTTGATTTTTGGCACGCTGTTGAGTTCTCAAGGAACGGACGCTTCCTTTGTACTCACCCTCGCGGGTTTTCCTCCGGGCTTTCGTTCTGTTCTGTTCTTGCGTTTCAGACTCTATCAGAGTCTGTCTCGCTTGTTTCCCGCCTTCCAGGTCATCCGCTTTCGCGTTTTCCCTTTCCGGCGAGTCCGACTCTATCAGTCCTTTTCTTGCTCTCTGACCACTCTCCGAATTGCCAAATAGGCATGCGGAAAGAAGGACAGGTCAAGATCAGAACTAAAGAGAGGAGGAGTCCCGTCCATCGGCCGTTTGCGAAATGTTCACGCGGGGCCTCCTGGCGGGAGTCACGACAGTACAGGTCCACCACAGCCCAGGCAAATCGATTCAGGCGTATGGTCTAGTCCACCGGTCTAGTCCACTAGTCTCCGTGCCGAAGGACCAGTCCGGTTCGGGACCAACATCGGGCGAACCCGAACATCTTGTGACTTATCCTTCTGGAGAGTACGCCGTTCGCGACAGGTAGTGACGGCGACACGACGAAGCCCCACCCCTGGGAGGCCCCCATGACCAGCGTGACGTCCCCACTTGCCGGGACCGCCATCGGACTCGCGGCAGTGCCCGATCCGGTGTTCTCCGGCGCGATGGTGGGACCGGGCACCGCCATTGATCCCGTGCGCGAGCCTTCGGCGGCGGTGTCGCCCGTAGACGGTGTAGTCGTCTCCCTGCACCCGCACGCGTACGTCGTAGTCGACAGCGAGGGCCACGGTGTCCTCACGCACCTGGGCATCGACACCGTTCAGCTCAACGGCGAGGGCTTCGAGCTGCTCGTCAACAAGGGCGACACCGTGACCCGCGGCCAGGAGGTCATTCGTTGGGACCCCGCCGCGGTCGAGGCCGCCGGCAAGTCCCCCATCTGCCCCGTCGTGGCACTTGAAGCGACTGCCGACTCCCTGTCCGGCGTGGTCGAGGCCGGAGACGTCAAGGCCGGGGACGCTCTCTTCGGCTGGCAGTGACCTCGCCTTCTAGACGCACTGGCACATCCAACGCGGCGGGTGGACCCGCCGCTCAATCGGAGACAGGTGAAATGGAGACAACGCTGCGAGGCGTCGGCGTGAGCCACGGTGTGGCGATCGGCGAGGTTCGGCACATGGGCACGGCGGTTCTCGAACCGCCGGCGAAGCAGATCACCGCGGACGAGGCGGAGCGCGAACAGGGGCGCGCCCGTCAGGCCGTGGAAGCTGTATCGGCCGACCTGATCGCCCGGGGCCAGCTGGCCGGTGGCGAGGCCCAGCACGTGCTCGAGGCCCAGGCGATGATCGCCACGGACCCCGAGCTCATGGCGGACGTCGACCGGCGGATCGCCGTCGGCAGCACCGCCGAGCGCGGTGTGTACGACGCGTTCGCCGCCTACCGTGACCTGCTCGCCGGTGCCGGTGAGTACATGGCCGGCCGGGTGGCCGACCTGGACGACGTGCGCAACCGCATCGTCGCGCGCCTGCTCGGCGTGCCGATGCCGGGTGTGCCCGACAGTGACGAGCCGTACGTGCTGATCGCGCGGGACCTGGCTCCCGCGGACACCGCTCTGCTCGACCCGGCGCTGGTCCTCGGCTTCGTGACCGAGGAAGGTGGCCCGACCAGCCACAGCGCGATCCTCGCGCGGGCGCTGGGCGTGCCGGCCATCGTGGCGCTGCCGGGTGCCGGTGAGATCGCCGAGGGTACGGTCATCGCCGTCGACGGCAGCACCGGCGACCTGTTCGTGGAGCCGAGCGCGGCGAAGCGGGCCGAGCTGGAGGCCTCGGCCGCCGAGCGCAAGGCCGCCCTCTCCGCGTCGTCCGGTCCGGGCGCGACGTCCGACGGTCACAAGGTGCCGCTGCTCGCCAACATCGGCGGTCCGGCGGACGTGCCGGCGGCCGTCGATGCCGGGGCCGAGGGTGTGGGCCTGTTCCGCACCGAGTTCCTCTTCCTGGACGACAGCAAGCACGCGCCGACCGAGGAGAAGCAGGTCGAGTCGTACCGCAAGGTCCTCGAAGCCTTCCCCGAGGGTCGTGTGGTCGTACGCGTTCTGGATGCCGGCGCCGACAAGCCGCTGGACTTCCTGACCCCGGCCGACGAGCCGAACCCGGCTCTGGGTGTCCGTGGCCTGCGTTCGCTGCTCGACCACCCGGACGTGCTGCGTACGCAGCTCACCGCGCTGGCCAAGGCCGCCGAGGGGCTGCCGGTCTACCTCGAGGTCATGGCCCCGATGGTGGCCGACCGCATCGACGCCAAGGCGTTCGCGGACGCGTGCCGCGAGGCCGGTCTGAAGGCGAAGTTCGGTGCGATGGTGGAGATCCCCTCCGCCGCGCTGCGGGCGCGCTCGATCCTCCAGGAGGTCGAGTTCCTCTCGCTGGGGACCAACGACCTGGCCCAGTACGCCTTCGCCGCCGACCGTCAGGTCGGTGCCGTATCGCGGCTGCAGGACCCGTGGCAGCCCGCGCTGCTCGACCTGATCGCCATGTCGGCCGATGCCGCCAGGGCCGAGGGCAAGAGCTGTGGCGTCTGTGGCGAGGCCGCCTCCGACCCGCTGCTGGCCTGTGTGCTGACGGGGCTGGGTGTCACCTCTCTTTCGATGGGTGCCGCTTCGATTCCCTACGTGCGGGCGACGCTGGCCAAGTACTCCCTCGCGCAGTGCGAGCGTGCGGCTGCCGCCGCGCGTGCCGCGGACAGCGCCGAGGAGGCCCGGGTGGCCGCCCAGGCGGTCCTGTCCGGCGAGTAGTTCGAGAAGACCGACGTTCGAGGGGCCTTCGCCGGTGGCGGGGGCCCCTCGGTCGTCGCCGGGTGGGCGGGGTGCGCCGGGCTCAGTGGTGCGGGCCCGGGTCGTCCACCTCGTAGCCGGGGCAGTACTCGACGCCGGGCTCGGGGCCCACGGGTTCTCCGGTGTCGGCGTCGGTGCAGTAGGCGTTGAAGACGGCCGCCGCCGAGAGGGGTACCAGGCGGCCCCGGTCCAGGCGCCAGCCGTGGACGCGGTCCCGGTCGCCCTCGGTGGTGGTGCGCAGGACCAGTCCCCCGGGTCCGCCGAGGGCCAGGCCCGCGGCGAGGACGGTCACGAAGTCCAGGCCGTCGCGGCCGTCCACGCGGGGCCGGTCGCGGGGGCCTTCCCCGGTGTCGGCGTGCAGGACCGCCACGAGCTGTTCGTGCCGCGCCGGGACGCTGCACACCAGGTGGTGGTGGCCCGGGCCGGCCCCGTCCACCAGGCGCCGGAGCGCCTCGGCGGCGCGCTCCAGGGAGGCGGTCCCGATGTCCTCCCCGCAGTCGGCGCAGCGGCCCACTTCGGCCAGCAGCGAGCCGGCGTACTCCCAGGTGGCCCGGCGGACGGCCGCGTCCACGAGGAGCGGGACCAGTTCGTCGATGGGCTGGCCGGCATACGGGAGGCCGCCGGTGGCGGCGCCCAGCTCGGCGGTGAAGCGGGTGCGGGACCCGGCGGAGTCCGGGGCCAGTCCGCGGTCCGCGCAGAAGTCGGCGTACTCCACCGGGTCGAAGAGGGCGACCGTGGTGTGGATGCCCTGGGCCGCGAGGGAGCGGAGCAGCCGGTCCACGTGGTCCAGGTAGTCGCGGTGGTCGTCGAAGGCGAAGCTGCGGTATCCACGCATGGCCGCGAAGTCCCCGGCGTCGGCCAGGAGGCCGACGGTGCTGGGGACTTCGCGGCGCAGGGTGCGGCGCCTGCCGGCGCGGACGGGGCGCGGTGGGGTGGTGCGGGTTCCGGTGTCGTTCGAGCGGCGCATGGTTCCCCCTGAGTGAAGCGATCGCTTGCTCACTCAGAGTAATCATCGCCACTGACAGTGACCGTTCGCGTCAGCCGCGGGTGCGGGCGAGCTCCTCGTAGAAGTGCAGGAGGTCGAGGTTGTCGACCGAGCCGGGGTTGACCGCCTTGGCCAGGGGAGCGCCCTGGAGGAGGCGCTTGACCGGGACCTCGATGCGCTTGCCGGTGAGGGTGTGCGGGATGCCCGGCACCTCGATGATCTCGTCGGGGACGTGGCGCGGGGAGAGCTCCTCGCGGATCGTGGCCTTGATCCGCGAGCGGAGGGCCTCGTCGAGGACGGCGCCGGGCACGAGGTGGACGAAGAGCGGCATCCAGTACCCGCCGTTCGGCTCCTCAAGGCCGATGACCAGGGACTCCTTGATTTCGGGGAGTCGCTCGACGGCCTCGTAGATGTCCGCGGAGCCCATCCGGACACCCTGGCGGTTCAGGGTGGAGTCGGAGCGGCCGTGGATGACGACGGAGCCGTGATCGGTGATCGTGATCCAGTCCCCGTGGCGCCAGACTCCGGGGAACATCTCGAAGTAGCTGTCGCGGTAGCGGCTGCCGTCGGGGTCGTTCCAGAAGCGGATCGGCATGGACGGCATGGGGTTGGTGACGACGAGCTCGCCGACCTCGCCGGTCACGGGCTTGCCGGAGGGGTCCCAGGCCTGGAGGTCCGTGCCCAGGCAGGCGGCCTGGAGCTCTCCGATGTGCACCGGGAGGGTGGGGACGGCGCCGGCGAAGCAGCTGCAGACGTCGGTGCCGCCGCTGACGGAGGCGATCCAGAGGTCCTCGGCCACCTCGTCGTGGAGCCAGCGGAAGCCGTCGGGCGGCAGCGGGGATCCGGTGGTCGCCACGCACTTGACGGAGGAGAGGTCGAAGTCGCGGGAGGGGTGGACCTCCGCCTTGCGGCAGGCCATCACGTAGGCGGCCGAGGTTCCGTAGAGGGTGGCCTTGGTCCGCTCCGCGATGCGCCATTGGGCGCCGGTGTCTGGGAAGCCCGGGCTGCCGTCGTAGAGCACGACGGTGGTGCCGGTGAGCAGGCCGGAGACGAGGAAGTTCCACATCATCCAGCCGGTGGAGGTGTACCAGAAGAAGCGGTCCTCGGGGCCCAGGTCGCAGTGCAGGCCGAGCTGCTTGAGGTGTTCGAGGAGGATGCCGCCCTGCGACTGGACGATGGCCTTGGGCAGGCCGGTGGTGCCGGAGGAGTAGAGGACCCAGAGCGGGTGGTCGAAGGGGACCGGCTCGAAGACCGGCTCCGCGTCGCCCGAGGTGAGGGCCGACCAGTCGAGGGCGCCCGCGGGGGCCGGCGTACCGAGGAGCGGGATGTGCACGACGGCGCGCAGGGAGGGGAGCTCGGCGCGCAGTTCGGCGACGGTGTCGCGGCGGTCGTGTTCCTTGCCGCCGTAGCGGTAGCCGTCGATGGTGAAGAGGACCACCGGCTCCACCTGCTGGAAGCGGTCCAGGACGCTGCGGGCGCCGAAATCGGGGGCGCAGGAGGTCCAGACGGCGCCGACGGCGGCGGTGGCGAGGAGCGCGGTGACGGCCTCGGGGATGTTGGGGAGGTAACCGCTGACCCGGTCGCCGGGGCGCACGCCCAGGGCGCGCAGTTCCGCGGCGAGCGCGCCGACCTGGCGGCTGAGCTCGGCCCAGGTGACGGGGGTGGGCTCGTGGGTCTCGTCCACGTACAGCAGGGCCGCGTCGGCGGCGCGGGCCGGGTCCTCGGCGGCGCGCAGGGCGTGCTCGGCGTAGTTGAGGGTGGCGCCCTCGAACCAGACCGCGCCGGGCATGGACCGGTCCGCGAGGACGGCCTCGTACGGGGTGGTGAACCGTACGTCGAACCACTCGGCGACGGCCTGCCAGAAGGTGTCCAGCTCGTCGACGGACCAGCTGTGCAGGGCCGGGTAGCCGCCGTCCGCGGGGGCGCCGTGGTGTTCGGCGGCCCAGGCCTGGAAGGCGGTGATCCGGGCCGCGGCGATCCGGTCGGGGCCCGGGGACCAGAGGGGCTCGGAGGAGGTGGCTGCTGCGGTCATGCGTCGGCTCCCGGTCACGTCTGCGGTTCGCGCCTCGTGGGCGTGGCGTGGTGTGGCGTCTGGTGTGGCATGTGGTGTTCGTACGGTGCCATCGCGCGCGGGGTGTGCGCACGGGGGCTCACAGGGACGATGCCATGTGATCGACATCCGCACCAGAGCCGTCATCGGCGGTCGGCCGTGATCCTTTCGCGGGTGAACGGCAGTTGAACGGCGCCTTCTGGGGCGGGTCGCGGTGGCAGGGTTGCGCCATGGACGGTCGTGGGCTGGTGCGTGCGGTGAAGGACCTCGGCGACGAGCGGGGGCGGCGCGCGTGGCGTTCCGCGTGGCGCAACCGGCGCGTGGACGCGGCGGGGCTCGCGCCCCGGGGCGTCGAGCGGGCGCGGGTGCCCGGTCTGCTGACCGGTACGGAGGCCCGGCCGGGCGGTGGGGTGCTCCGGTTCACCCGTTCGGAGCTACTGGTGCGGGTCACCGTGGGCGGGGCGGTGTTCTGGGGCTGGGACGGGGCCGCGCCGGCGCCCTCGTACGCGGTGGTCGCCAGCGGGCCGGAGCCCGATCCGCGCGCCGAGCTGGAGCCGGACACCGACGGCGGCTGGCGGGTGGTGTCGGAGCGGGTGACGGTGGCGGTGTCCCGGCACGGGGCGGTGGAGGTGCGCACCCCCGGCGGGACGGTGCTGCGGCGGGATCTGCCGCCGCGGTGGTGGGACCCGGTGGGCGTGGGGTCCGCCGGGGCCGAAGGGGATGCGGCCGAGCCGGGCAGCGCGGGCGGGGCGGCCGGGGGCGGGCCGGACGAGGTCGGGGCGGACACGGGCGGTGCGGACCGGGACGGGGCGGACGGGGACGGGCGGGACGGCGGCGGGGTGGCGGGCGGCGGCTCGCGGTGGCTGTTGCGGAGCGAGGTGGCGGCGGACGCGCGGGTGTTCGGGCTGGGCGGGCGGGCGGTGGGGCCGCGGTTGCGGGACGGGAGCTACCGACTGTGGAACACCGATCCCGAAGGCGGGTTCGGGGGCGCGGACGGTTCCGGCGAGGAGCCCCTCTACATCACGATGCCGGTGCAGCTGGTGGTCGCGGACGCGGGCACGCACCTGGTGTTCCACGACAACTCCTGGGACGGGCGGGTGGTGTTGCGGGAGGGCGAGGAGGGCGCGGGATCGGGGGCGGACCGGCCGGGCTCCTGCGAACTGCGCATGGAGGGCGGCCCCTTGCGGTGCTGGGTGCTGGTGGGGCCGCCCGGGCGCGTGCTGCAGGGCTGGTCCGGACTGACGGGCGGGGCCGCCGTGCCGCCGGAGTGGGCGCTCGGGTACCAGCACGCGCGGTGGGGGTTCGGGAGTGCGGCGGAGGTCCGCCGGATCGTGGCGGGCTACGCCGAGCGGGGGCTGCCGCTGTCGGCCGTCCATCTGGACATCGACCACTACGACGGCCACCGGGTCTTCACCGTGGACCGCGAGCGGTTTCCCGATCTGCCGAAGCTGGCGCGGGAGTTGGCGGACGGCGGTGTTCGACTGGTCTCCATCGTCGACCCGGCGGTGAAGACGGGCGACCCGCTGCACGCCGCGGGGCTGGCGGTCGGGGCGCACGGGGCGTTCGTACGGGACGCCGCGGGGCGGGAGGTCCGGGGCGAGGTGTGGCCGGGCGAGTGCGCGTACCCGGACTTCACGGATCCGGCGGTGCGGCGGTGGTGGGGTGAGCTGTACGCGGAGCGGCTCGCGCAGGGCTTCGCCGGGGTCTGGCACGACATGAACGAGCCGGTGTCCTTCGCCCCGTTCGGGGACCGGACGCTCCCCCGGTCGGCGCGGCACGCGCTGGAGGGGGCCGGCGGGGACCACCGGGAGGCGCACAACGTGTACGCCCTCGCGATGGCCCGCGCGGGCTGGGAGGGACTCGTACGGCTGCGCCCGGCCGAGCGGCCGTTCCTCTTCTCCCGGTCGGGGTGGGCGGGGATGCAGCGGTACGGGGGCACGTGGTCGGGTGACGTGGAGAGCAGCTGGGACGGGCTGCGGGCCTCGCTGGCGCTGGTACTGGGCCTCGGACTGTGCGGGGTGCCGTACTCGGGGCCGGACGTCGGCGGCTTCTGGGGCTCGCCCTCCCCGGAGTTGTACCTGCGGTGGCTGCAACTGGGCTCCTACCTGCCGCTGTTCCGGACCCACTCGGCGATCTGGGCCGGGCGCAGGGAACCGTGGGAGTTCGGGGAGGAGACCACCCGGGCCGCGCGGGCCGTCCTGGCGGAACGGGAGCGGCTGCGCCCGTACTTCGTGACGCTGGCCCATATGGCGCGCAGGACCGGGGCGCCGTACGTACGGCCGCTGTGGTGGGGGGCTCCGGAGGACCGCGCGCTACGGGACTGCGAGGACGCGTTCCTGCTGGGTGACGCCCTGTTGGTGGCGCCGGTGCTGGAGTGCGGGTCGGACCGGCGGGCGGTGCGGCTGCCGCGCGGGCGCTGGTACGACACGGTGACGGGCCTGGCGTACGAGGGGCCGGGCCAGATCCTGCTGGACGCCCCGGCGGACCGGATCCCGGTACTGGCGCGGGCCGGCTCGCTGCTGCCGGTGCGGGCGGCCGACGGGTCGGTGGCCCTGGAGGCGTGGGCTCCGGCGCGGGGGCGCACGGGCGGCGGGGTGGTGATCCGGGACCCGGGGCCGGGCTTCGAGCCGGTCGAGGTGGAGCGGTACGTGGTGCGGTGGGCCGGGGACGCGGTGGTGGTGGAGGACGAGGCCGGGGAGCGGGTGGACGGGGTGGTGCTGCGGGGGCTCTAGGGCCTGTCGTCAAACTCCCGTCGTCGCCCGCGGCAGGCGGGAGTTTGACGACAGGCCCTAGGAGGGTGCCGACTGCTGGGCCCGGAGGTGCCGGTCCACCGGGGCGCTCGGAGGCGCGGGCCCCGGCGGACCGGTCCGGGGTCAGCCGTCGATGCGGTGCGTGGTCCAGAACGAGGTCAGGTCCGTGGTCGTGGCGGCCTGGGCGGCCGCTTTGAACTCGGCCGTGGTCGAGACTCCGTACCAGTGCGAAGTGGCGTAGTCCTTCAGCAGCTTGGCCATCGCGGTGTCGCCGAGGACCCTGCGCAGGTCGTGCAGGGCGCACTTGCCGTACCCGTAGATGACGGTGGAGTAGCGGGAGGAGTGGGTGTCCCAGTAGGCCATCGAGTTGCTGATCTTCTCGGCCGACGAGGCCCAGGAGGTGCTGTTCCAGCAGCTCGCGCCGGTCTTGTTCTGTGCGAGGTCGGTGGCGTAGTCGGTGAACGCCTCGTCCAGCCACGGATTGTTGTACTGGTCGTCGCCGACGATGCCGTACCACCACTGGTGGGCGATCTCGTGGGTGAGCGCCGTGGTGCTGACCAGGTCGAGGACGAACCCGGGGTATTCCATGCCGCCGAACCAGAAGTTGTTGTCGATCACCGCGTCCAGTTCGCCGTACGGGTAGGCCCCGAACCGGGCGGAGTGGGCGTCCACGGCGGACTTGGCCGTAGTGAGCATCGACTGGGAGTCCGCCGCGCTGATGCCCGAGACGGAGTAGACGTTGACCGGGGTTCCGGCGGCGGAGGTTCCGGAGATCTTGCTGAACGGGCCGGCCGCCCAGGCGAAGTCGCGCACCTTGGAGGCGGTGGCGGTGGTCACCGTGCGCCCGCTGGTGCCCGGGGTGTCCACCGATGCGCCGGTGGCCGGTACGAGCAGGCCGCTCGGGTGGTCGAGGGCGACGCTGAAGTCGGCGGCCAGGGAGTAGAACGACTCGCCGTTGTTCGTGTACGGGTCCAGGTGCCAGCCGGCCCCGTCCCGGACCGCGAGCACGGGCAGGGCGTTGCCGATGAAGCTGAAGGCCCCGTCGTGGCCGAAGCGGTCGGCGCCGCTGGGCACGGTGATGCCGAGGTCGAAGCCGATCGTGGCGCTCTGGCCCTGGGTCAGCGGCGCCGGCAGGTCGATCTTGAGCGCGGTGCAGTTGACGGACAGGGCGCCCGCCGTGCCGCCGGTGACGTTGCTGACCACGATGGGCATCGCGGCGCAGGTCCCGTGGTAGTTGTCCCACAGCCTCAGGTACACCTCGCCGAGCGGGGTGGCGGAGGTGTTGGTGAAGCTCGCGCTCTGGTGACCGGTCCAGACGGTGCCGGCCGCGTCGCTGCTCAGGCTGACGGTGTAGGCGGGAGCCGCCGGGGTGCGCGTGGAGTCCCCGGGCGGGGTGGTGCCGCCGGAGGTGTCGAGGGCGATGTCGTCGAGGACGAAGTTGGTCTTGAGGCTGGAGTCCTCCGTGCCGGTGAAGGCGAGGCTCACGGTCTGGCCGGCGAACGCGGAGACGTCGAAGGACTTCTGGACGTAGCCGGTGTTCTTGTCGAGGTTCGAGTACGTCGCCAGCGTCGTCGTGCCGATCTTCGCCGTCAGCTTGTCGTACTTGGTCGACGTCGTGGTCTCGGCGGTGTCGACGTGCATCCAGAAGGTGAGGCTCGCACTGCTGCACCCGGAGGGGATGGTGACGCTCTGGGAGAGCGTGTCGGTGTGGGTGCTGCCGACGCCGTTCAGCCAGGCGAAGTACGTACCGCCGTGGGCGCTCTGGCCGGTGCGGTTGGTGATCAGGCCGGTCTGCGACTGGGTCCAGGGTGACGCTCCGCCTTCGAAGCCGCCGTTGGCGACCACTTGGGCGGGGGTACAGGCGGCGGGCGCCGCTGCCGCCGAGGTGGCGGGCAGGGCGGCTGCTACCAGCGCGGCGATGGCGAACGCACTCGCCGCGAGGGCCTTGTGGGGGGTGGCTCTCACGCGAAACTCCTTTGAGGCGGCCGGGGTTGCGGCCTGCTCGGTGGCTGCTGCCCGGCCGGCCTGGGTGCGCCGGAGGGCAGCCGCGGGGGTGACGGCTGCCGGGAAGCCTGGCAGATTTGACCGGAGCATGCCATCAGAGGCAGGTAAAGGGTTCGTTCTCCGAACGGTGAGTTCCTCTGGGCGGTACCGCTCAGCGGTAACGGCCCTCGAACCAGGCCCCGGCCACCGCCGTGTGCAGGGGGAACGCCAGCGGCTCCGGGCCGCGCAGGACGTGCCAGCCGGTGGTTTCGTCCGTCGGGACCGACGCCGGGAGGGACGCGGCCGGGCGGACGGGCAGGAGGCCGAAGACCAGCAGGTGGCCGGCCGGGGAGCTGAGGGTGTCGGCGAGGGCGACCTCGGAGGCCGGGGCGTGGATGCCGGTCTCCTCGCGGAGTTCGCGGACCACCGACTCGCGCCAGTCCTCGCCGAAGTCCATGAATCCGCCGGGCAGGGCGACGGCGCCGAGGGCGGGCTCGATGGTGCGGGTGATGACCACCAGACCGGTGCCGAGCTCGTCCTCCACGGGGAGCAGGGCGACGGCGACCGGGAGGGGGTTGCGGTAGGCGACCGCGCCGCACGAGGGGCAGGTACGGGGCCAGTCGGCCGAGTCGAACAGGGCTCCACAGGCGGAGCAGTGCGAGTCCTTCAGGTGCGCCGGCATGCGGCGATGGTATGCCAAGGGACATGCGGATGGCGGTTGTTGCGGGATGGGTGGGCGGGCTGCTGGGCGTGCTGGCGGCGGTGGCCGCGCCAGCGGGCGTGGCCGCGCCGGGGACGGTGGGGGCGGTGGGGGCGGTGAGCGGCCCCGCCGCGCGGACCGGGGTGGCGGCCGCGTCCCGGGCCGCGCCCGGTGGGACCGGTGGGACCGGTGCGCCCGGTGGCCCCGGCGGGCGGGCCTCCTTCGCCGTCGGGTTCGTGGCCGTTGCCGAGGTGGACGCGAGCATCGGGCAGGAGATGCGGTACGCCACCCCGCACAATTTCACCGGGGCGGTCGTGGACGGCTACGACGAGCCCGTCTGCCTGCTCGCCCGGCCCGCCGCCGAGGCGCTGCGGCGGGCGCAGCGCGAGGTGCTGCGCCGCGGGTACTCGCTGCTGGTGCACGACTGCTACCGGCCGCAGCGGGCCGTCGACCGGTTCGTGCGGTGGGCCCGGGACGGGGCCGATCAGTCGACCAAGGCGGAGTTCTATCCGGGGGTGGCCAAGGACCGGCTGATCCCGGAGGGGTACATCGCCGAGCGGTCCGGGCACAGCCGCGGCAGCACCGTCGACGTGACCTTGGCGGAGCTCGGCCGGGGGGCGCTCGACCTGGGGACTCCCTTCGACTTCTTCGACCCGCTCGCGCACACCGACAGCCCTCGGGTGACCGGGGCGGCCCGCGAACGCCGTGATCTCCTCAAGCGGGTGCTCGGCCGGCAGGGGTTCGTGAACCTGCCCCAGGAGTGGTGGCATTTCACGTACGCGCCGGAGTCGTTCCCGGCCACGTATTTCGATTTCCCCGTCTCTGTCGCCTCCGTTCACCGCTGAGTACCGTGCCCGCATGACATTCAGTTCGTACGAGGAGTTCTGGCCCTACTACGTCGCCATGCACTCCCGCGCCGCCACCCGCTGGATCCATCTCGCCGGTACCCTCACCGGCCTCGCGCTCTCCGCCTACGGGCTGGCCCGCGGCCGGAAGCGGTACATCGCCGCGCTGCCCCTGATCGGGTACGGGACCGCGTGGCCGGCGCATTTCCTGATCGAGCGGAACAACCCCGCCAGCTTCGGCAGTCCGGGATGGTCGTTGCGCGGGGACGCTCAGATGATCCGGATGATGCTGGCCGGGCGGGACGCGGAGCTCGGCGAGATCGCGCGGAAGTGGCTCGCCGAGAACCCGTGCGAGGAGTGCGGCACCGGGGGTGCGTTCCCGAGCGTTCCCTGACAGACTCCTGACGGATCGTCAGATGCCTGTTTCGGGAGGGGTCTTGGAACGCACACGTACACCCGTGGTCAGCGGGTGGTTCAGCGGGGACTACGCAGACGGCACAGCCGAAACGGACGGCGGGTACGGCGGGTTCCGGCTGCTCGGCACCCGGTGCTCCGCCTGCGCCGCCGTGTTCTTCCCGCGCGAGGACGCGTACTGCCGCAATCCGCACTGCCCGGGCGGCGGCGAGCTCGCCGAGACCCCGCTGTCCCCGCGCGGCCGGGTCTGGTCCTACACCGACGGGCGGTACCGGCCGCCCGCGCCGTACGTGTCCGACCCGGACGCGCCCTGGACCCCGTACACCCTGGTCGCCGTGGAGCTGGAGGCCGAGGGGATGGTCGTGCTGGGGCAGACGGTGCCCGGGGTGGGCGTCGCCGACCTGGCGGTCGGGATGGAGGTCGAGGTGGTCGGCGGCGTGCTGAACGAGGACCCCGACGGGAACACGTGGACCACCTGGCACTTCCGGCCGGTGGGGGTGGAACTGTGAGCACCGACATCGCCGTCCTCGGGGCCGGCATGCACCCGTGGGGCAAGTGGGGCCGCAGCTTCGTCGAGTACGGACGGGCCGCGGCGCGGGCCGCGCTCGCCGACGCCGGGCTGGACTGGACCGACGTGCAGTCCATCGTGGGGGCCGACACCGTCCGGTCGGGCTACCCCGGCTACGTGGCCGGAGCCACCTTCGCGCAGGCGCTGGGCTGGCAGGGAGCCCGCGTGACCAGCGTGTACGCGGCCTGCGCGTCCGGCGCCCAGGCCATCGGCGCGGCCCGGGCGCAGATCCTGGCCGGGCTCGCCGACGTGGTGCTGGTGGTCGGGGCGGACGCCGCCCCGAAGGGGTTCTTCGCGCCCGCGGGAGGGGACCGGCCGGACGACCCGGACTGGCTGCGCTTCCGGGTCCTGGGGGCCACGAACCCGGCGTACTTCGCGCTGTACGCCCGGCGCCGGATGGCCCTGTACGGGGACACCGGTGAGGACTTCGCGCAGGTCAAGGTGAAGAACGCGGCGGCCGGTCTGCTGAACCCGAACGCCCGCTACCGCAAGGCCGTGACGGCCGAGGAGGTGGCCGCCTCGGCGATCGTCGCCGATCCGCTGCGGCTGCTCGACATCTGCGCCACCTCCGACGGGGGCGCGGCGCTGGTGCTGAGCAGCATGGACTTCGCGCGCTCGCGGGGTGTCCTGGACCCGGTGCGGATCCGGGCCGTGTCCACGGTGACGCCCACGTATCCCCGTACCGTCCTGGACCTGCCGGACATCGCCACCGACTCGGTGACGGCCGTGGCGGCGACTCCCGGCTCCTTCCGGGCCTCGATCGCGCGGGCCGCGTACGAGGAGGCGGGGCTCGGGCCGGACGACCTCTCGCTGGCCGAGGTCTACGACCTGTCGACCGCGCTGGAGCTGGAGTGGTACGAGGACATCGGCCTGTGCGGGGAGGGCGAGGGGGCCAAGCTCGTGCGCGAGGGCGCGACGGCGCTCGGCGGGCGGATCCCCGTCAACACCAGTGGTGGACTGGCGTCGTTCGGGGAGGCTGTGCCGGCGCAGGCCATCGCCCAGGTCTGTGAGCTGACCTGGCAGCTCCGGGGCACGGCCGGAGAGCGGCAGGTGGCGGGGGCACGGGTCGGAATCACCGCGAACCAGGGGCTGTTCGGGCACGGATCGGCGGTCGTCGCCGTGCGCTGAGCGGCCGTCCCCCGCGGCCGCCCGGCTCCCGGTGGGCCGCTGAACAGCGGCTGCTGTCCGAACGCTTGACGGTCCCCAGCGGCGGGTTCACACTCTCTCCACGGTCCCGCGCCGCCACCGGGACACCCGGATCCCCCCATGAGAGCTGCGGCCCGTACCCCAGTCGGCGGGGGTACGGGCCGCCTCCATGTCGCGGCCCGGTGCGGAGGCCTCCCTACGGCGTGGTCAGGCTCGCGCGGCGGGCTCTGGCCAGGGTCATCGCGTGTTCCACGACTCCCACCAGGACGTCCTTCACCGATTCCCGGTCGCGTGCGTCGCACAGCAGCACCGGCACCTCGGGGGTGAGGTCCAGGGCTGCCCGTACGGCCACCACGGGGTACCGCTCGGCTCCCTCGAAGCAGTTCACGGCGACCACGAAGGGGATCTCGCGGCGCTCGAAGTAGTCGATGGCGGCGAAGCAGTCGGAGAGGCGCCGGGTGTCCGCGAGGACGACGGCGCCGAGCGAGCCCTGGGCCAGCTCGTCCCACAGGAACCAGAAGCGGTCCTGTCCGGGTGTGCCGAACAGGTACAGCACCAGGTCCTCGCGCAGCGTGATGCGCCCGAAGTCCATGGCCACCGTGGTGGTGCTCTTGCCCTCCACCCCCTGGGTGTCGTCGATGCCGCGGCCCGGCTCGGAGAGGCGTTCCTCCGTCCGGAGCGGTCTGATCTCGCTCACCGCACTGACCAGGGTGGTCTTGCCCACCCCGAAACCGCCCGCGACCAGGATTTTCAGGGTCAGCGGCTCGACCGGCGTCACGGCATGCATGGCGCCGGTGCGGCTAGAGCGCCCGAAGGCCATCGATCACCTCACGCAGAATGGATTCGTCGGGCAGTTCGGCCGGGGGGACCGGCCGGGTCACGTGCACCAGTTCGTCGTCGACGAGATCTCCGATCAGGACGCGTACGACCCCGACCGCGAGGTCGAGTTCGGCCGCTATCTCCGCCACGGACTGCGGGCGGAGCAGGCAGAGGCCGAGGATGTCGGCGTGTTCCGGGGACAGGGTGGTGTCCCAGACCGGGTCGTCGGCCGCGGATTCCGCGACCACCAGTGCGATCAGGTCGAGGCGGTGCTGTCCGGCGTGGCTGGTCCGGCCGCGGGTCATCGCGTACGGACGCACCACGGGACCGGCGTCGTCGTCGAACCACTGGCCGGCCGCGGCGTCGGAGCCGGCAGCGGTGCCTGGGATGTGGGCGGGGTGGTCCTGGCCTGGATCGCTCATGCCGTCCGACTCACCCTCCGGCGGGCAGCCCGGTGCGCGGGGCGGTCGCCAGGTGGTCACCGACCCGCTTGACCATGAGGGTCATCTCGTACGCGACCTGGCCGACGTCGGAGTCGGCGTCGGCCAGGACCGCCAGACAGCTTCCGTCGCCGGCCGCCATGACGAAGAGGAACGCCTCGTCCAGCTCGACCACGGTCTGGCGGACCCTGCCGGAGTCGAAGTGGCGGCCGACGCCCTTGGCGAGGCTGTGGAAGCCGGAGGCCACGGCGGCCAGGTGCTCGCTGTCCTCCCGGGTGAGGTCCTTGGAGCTGCCGGTGGGCAGGCCGTCCCCGGAGAGGACCACGGCCTTGCGGATGCTGGCGACCCGGTCGACGAGCTCGTCGAGGAGCCAGTTGAGGGGGCCGGAACCACGGCCCCTGGTGTCGTTGCCGGACTGCGGTGCGGTCATCGACCGTCCCTTTCGCTCTCGCATCCGGGACCGGTGGCGGCAGGGGTGCCGGCCTCGGTCACGGACTGGTGTGGTGCGTGTGGCTGCGCGTGCTGCGTCTGGTCGGCGGGCTGGACCGCCGATGCGGGCTGCTCGCTCCGCTCCGACAGCTCGGTCCGCTCCGACAGCTCGGTCCGCTCCGACAGCTCGGTCCGTTCCGACTGCTCGGTCCGTTCCGACTGCTCGGTCCGTTCCGCCTGCTGCCGCGCGTGGTGGTCGCGGCCCGCGGTCCAGCCGCGCTGGAGCGAGGACATGCGCCGGCGCACGTCCTCGGCGTCGCGGTCGGCCACCGGGTCGCCCGCGGCTTCGGCGGCTGCCTGGGCCGGGGCGTCCTTGAGCTGGGGCGCGAGGCTGGCCTGACGGATCCGCCGGGGCAGGGTCGCGCCGGGGGGAGCGGCCGCGGGGTGCGCGGGGCCGTTCGGCACCGGACCCGTCTGCGCGTCCGGGACCGCCGAGACCGGACGGGGCTCCACGCGGCGGCCGTGTTCGGCCACCAGGGTCGGGGTGGGGCGGCGCCGCGGGAGCGGGACCGCGCCGGGCGAACGGGCGCCGTCGGGGCGGGGTGACTCCGCCCGCGCCGGTTCCAGGCGGACCGGGCCGGTGGGAGGCAGGGGCTCCCGGTCCCGCTCCCGGTGGCCGCGGTCGCGGAAGCCCTCCCGGGCGGAATCGCGGTCGCCGTGCCGGGCTCCGGCCCGCTCGGCGGGGGCCTCGGTGGAACGCTCGCCCTTCCACAGGCCCGTACGGTCGCCGGAGCCGTCGGCGGGCCGCTCGCCCATGCGGTCCGCGCCGCGGTCGCCCTTGCGGGGGCCGCCGCGGTCGGTGTGCTTGTCGGTGTGGGGCCGGGCCGCCGGGGGCAGTCCGAGCAGGGAGCCCCGCGAAATGCCGTTCGGCGGGGTCTCGTCGTCGAGGGTGGCCATGGCGGGCCTGCCCTTGGCTCCGGAGAGCCCGGTGAGCCCGATCGCTCCGGTGGAGCCCGTGATGCCCGTGGGGACGTCCTCAGGGGCCGGGACGGGCTCGTCCAGCCCCAGCATGCCGATCGGGGCCTCCAGCTCGACGGGACCGCGCAGTTCGGCGCCGGCCGGGAGCCTGCGGTCGCCGGCGCCCCGCTCGGCCACGGCCTTCGGACGGGCGGAGCCGACCGGGCCGCCGGCCGCCCTGCCGCCGGCCAGCCGGATGCCGGTGCCGTTGGTGTCGGGAGCCTCCGTCAGCAGGGCCACCGGGAGGAAGACCACCGCGGTGGTGCCTCCGTAGGGGCTGATCTGGAGGCGGACCTTGACCTCGTGCCGGTGCGCGAGGCGGCTGACGACGAACAGGCCGAGCCGGTCGGTGTCGGAGAGTTCGAACTCGGAGGTCTCGGTGAGCCGGAGGTTCGCGTCGAAGAGCGCCTCGGGGGTCATGCCGAGGCCCCGGTCGTGGATCTCCAGGGTGAAGCCGTTGGCCACGCGCTCGCCGAGGACCTGGACCCCCGTGTGCGGCGGGGAGAAGACGGTGGCGTTCTCCAGGAGTTCGGCGATGAGGTGGGTGACGTCGGCGACGGCCGGGCCGGCGATGCCCAGGCGCGGCAGCCGGCGCACCTCGATGCGCTCGTAGTCCTCCACCTCGGCGACGGCGGCCCGTACGACGTCCATCAGCTGGACGGGCTTGCGCCACTGGCGGGAGGGCGCAGCGCCGGAGAGGATCACCAGGCCCTCGGCGTGGCGGCGCATGCGGGTGGTCATGTGGTCGAGGCGGAAGAGGTCGGCGAGCTCCTCGGTGTCCTCGGTGCGCCGCTCCATGGTGTCGAGCAGGGTGAGCTGGCGGTGCAGCAGCACCTGGTTGCGGCGGGCCAGGTTGACGAACACCTCGGACACCCCGCGACGGAGCTCGGCCTGCTTGACGGCGGCCTCGATGGCCGCGCGCTGGAGGGAGTTGAGGGCCTGGCCGACCTGGCCGACCTCGTCCTTCTCGTACTCCAGGCGGGGCGCCTCGGTCTCCACGTCCACGTGCTCGCCCGCGGCGAGACGGCGCATCACGCCGGGGAGGCGGATGCCGGAGACCTCGTGGGCCTCCTTGCGGAGCCGGGACAGGTCGCGGATCAGGTCGCGGCCGATGCGCACGGACAGGACGAGGGAGACGACGAGGGCGATGAACCCGAGCACGCCGGCGAGGGCGGCCTGGACCAGGACGTCCATGGCCACGGGCTCGACGCGCTTCTGGTAGCGGTCGCCCGCGGCGGTGCCCATGACGGCGAGGTCGCCGAGCACCTTTCCGGCGGCCTCGTCCCAATGGGCCACGGGGACGTTGCGCGGGCTGTGGGTCGGGCCCTGGACGAGGAATCGTTCCTCTGCCTCGCGCAGGGCGCGGCTCTCCGGGTTGTTCCAGTACTGCTCGAACTGCTCCCGGTCGGCGGCCGGGAGGATCGCGAGGTTGAACTCGTAGAGCAGCTTGCGGTTGGCCACGAAGTCGGAGACGCGCCGGATGTCCGCCGAACTCACGTTGCGGGCGGCGAGGGCGCCCGCGACGAGGGCGTCCTCGCGCGAGAGCGTCTCGCGGGCGCGGGTGATCCCGACGAGGGCGCGGCCCTGCTTGTCCATCTCCACGTCCTGGAGCGCGTGGAGGTTCATGAGGAAGTCGTAGCAGGGGTCCACGAGCCGGTTGTAGAGCTCCAGCGCCTGGTTGGTGTCGACGGAGCCCCCGTCCACCGCGCCGCGCAGCGCTCCGATGCCGTGGAAGGCCTCGAGGATGGAGTTCAGGTGCTGGGCGGTGGCCGGGGTGAGCTCGTCGACGACCTCGGGGTCCCGTGCGTCGGCGGAGATCCTGTCGACCGCCTCGTCGGTGGCCGCGCGGCTCCTGGCCAGCTCGGTGGTGGCGTTGGAGGCGCGCGGGTCGCCGATGACCACCAGGGTCTGGCGGCGCTCCTTCTGGATGACGCGGACGACGTCCTCAATGGGGTAGCCGACCTTGTCGATGACGTAGGCGACACCGAGCAGTTGGACGGCCTGGCGGCCGGTGATCACCGTTGCGAAGCCCCAGAGGGCGGTCAGGGAGACGAGCGGCACAAGGAGCAACGCCACGATCTTCCGGCGGATGGACTTCCCGCGAAAGCGCATGGCCTCCCCAGCCTCCCCCAGCTCAACCCCGTTACCGGGGGTTGGTGTTCCGTCATTTAAACGGCGTGAGCCTACTACTGCCACAGGGAACCTTCGAAGACCTGTCCGGACGTTTTCGGCCTGACCCCTGGGCGAAGATCACGAGTTGTCCGATAGTTCCGGGGAAGTGCGGCCCGATATGTGGCACATGACACTCCGTGGGGCCTCGGTTCCCGTAGTGGAATGGATGGCTGGAATTCTTCGTTCCGCGACACTTCGGGGCCTCCGGCGGGTCCGGGATCCGGGAATCTCTCGGGCCCTTCGTGCGTCTACCTGTTCGGGGCGGGCATGAGCGGCCGCGGAGAGGGCAGGGAGCCGACCATGGCGAAGAGGTACGAGGACGACGGCGCGGGGTCCGGAGGCGGGCGGGGGCAGACGCTGTGGGTGGACCAGCCCGCGGGGCAGCGGCGGATGCCGGACCCGGTGCGGAGGTCCGCCGTGCGGGCGGTGCTGATCGTCGCCGTCACGCTGACGGCGGCGACGATCGCCTTCTTCCTGACGGTCACCGGCTCCTGGCTGGCCCTTCCGCTGTCGCTGGGCGCGATAGCGGGGACCGTGGTGGCCACCTGGGGCGTGCTCGACGTACTGATCACCCGGCAGGCGTGGAACCAGCGGTACGGAGTCCTCTCGGAGCCCAGCAGCACGGCGCGGGGCCGGCGCCGCGAGCGCCGCAGGGCGCGCCGGGAGGCCCGCTCGGCGCCGCCGCTGCCGCCCCGCATACCGGTGCGGGGCGAGGCGACGGGCATCTGGCCGCCGCCCACGGGCACCGGGCGGGGCTGAGGCGCGCGCGGCAGGGCCAGGGGGCGCGGGCCCGGCGAGATCCGAAGGAGACGGCCTAGCTGCGGCGGTACATGCGGGTCGCCGTGATCTCGCCGTGGATCGTCTCCCCGTCCGTGAACTGCTGGGGCAGGCCCGGGCGCAGGTGCTCCTCGACGCTGATGTACTTGAGCCCCGCGCGCAGGTCGGCGTCGTTGCGCAGCCGGATGACCAGGGGGAACTCGGCGAGGGCCGTGGTGTCGAACAGGCCCGTGGTGTACAGCAGCTGGACGCCGAGCGCGTCCGAGACGGCCCGCTGGAGTTCCAGCAGGTACGTGGCGTTCGCGCGCCCGATCGGGTTGTCGAGGAAGAGCGTGCCCGCGTGCCGGTGCTTGTCGCGGCCCCGGTCGTTGCTGCGCAGCGCCGCCATCGTGCAGTAGAGCGCGATCGCGGCGGTGAGGAGCTGGCCGCCCGAGAACACGTCGCCCATCTGGCCCACCGGGACCCGCTCGGCGCGGAGCACCGCGTCGGGCTTGAGGATCTCCACCGCGATGCCCTTGGGTTCCAGCGCCGCCGAGACCCCGTGCAGCAGCAGGGACATGCCGTCGCGGCGGCCCTCGCCGAAGGTGGCGGTGCTGTTCTTCTTCAGGGCGCCGCGGGTCGCCTCGTCGATGACCTCGCCGAGCCGCTCGGTGAGGGTGGCCTGGTCGGGCTCCTCGAAGCGGATGCGCAGGAACTCCTGGCCCGACCACTCCCCCAGGCCCTCGGGGAGCTGGGAGAGCCGCTGGGCGGAGCGCAGGGTGGCCAGGGCCGATTCCACGAGGCCGCGCAGCCGGTCCACGATGCTGTCCCGGTTGCGCTCCAGCTGCGCCAGCTCGTCGGTGAGGACGCGCAGCCGGGGGGCGAAGGCGACGGCCCAGGCGGCCGCGTGCTCGGGCAGGGCGGAGGCGGGCAGTTCGCGGATCTGCTGGCGCGCGGGGGTGCGCACCTGCTCGTAGCGGTTGGCGTTGGCGTGCCGGACCAGGATGTCGCTCGCCTCGCGGACGGCGGCCTCGGCGGCCGACAGGTCGGCGGCGCAGGCCCGTAGCGAACGGCGGGCCTCGGTGGCCGACTGGCGGCCCTCCTCCAGGCTGCCGGGGTGGGCCACCGGCTCCTGCTCGTCCTCCTGGTGGGTGTGGTCCCGCAGGAGGTCGCGGAGCATGGCGGCGGTCTCGTCGAAGCCTCCCGCGCCCTCCTCGGCGGTGCGGTGGGCGCGCAGCAGGTCGGCGTGGGCCGCGCGGGCGGACTCCACGGCGCCGGTGTGGGCGGCGAGTTGGGCGGTGGCGGTGCGGAGCCTGGCCTGGGCGTCCTCGACGTTGTCGGGGATCAGCTCCTCGGGCAGCTCGGTGTGCGCCTCGCCCTCGGCGGGGGCGTGCCGTTCGGCCTCGCCACGGAGCCGGCCGAGCTGCTCGCTCGCGGTGGAGGCGCGGGTCTCCAGCATCTGTACGAGGGCTTCGGCGCGGGCGGCCGCGGCCTGCCGGGAGGGGCCGTCGGCTCCGTCGGTGCCTTCGAGGAGCTGGGCGGCGCGGGTACGGACCTTGTTGGTGAGGCGGTCCAGTTCGGCGAGGGCCACGGACTCGTCGCTCTCGGCGCGGGCCTGTTCGGAGCGCAGGTCGGCGCCGACGCCGACCTTCTCGTAGAGCTGGGAGGCGGCGCGGTAGGCCTCGCGGAGGGCCGGGAGCGGCGCCTTGGCCGTGGCCCCGTTCCCTGCGGGGGACTCGGGCAGCGGATCGGGGGCTCCGGCGATCTCGGCACGCTCGGCGCGCAGGGCGCGGGCGGTGCGGCGGGCGTCGTCGGCGGCGCGCTGGGCGGCGCGGCGGTCCTCGTCGGCGGCCCGGGCCCGGTCGAGGCAGACCTCGGCGCGGGCCTCGGACTCGGCGGCGTCGTCGGCGAGTTCGCGCAGCTTGGTCTGCCAGCCGGCGCGCTCGCGCAGCCGGTAGGCGAGGCCGGCGAGGGCGTCCGCGACCCGGCGGGCGCGCTGGGCGGTGTCCTGGCGCTCGTCGCGGACCCGGGCGGCGTCGGCGGCGGCCTCGTCTGCCTCGGCGCGGACGGTACGGGCCTCCGCGAGCTCGGCGTCGGTCTCCTCGGCGAAGCCGCGGGCGGCGGCGGCCTGCTCCGCGAGCTCGGCGAGGCGGCCGGGCGGGCAGCCGGTGCGCCAGGAACGCAGCCGGGCGGCGAGCTCGCGGTCGCCGGACAGGCGGGCGGCGAGCTCGCGGATCTCGGTGTCGCGGGCGGCGGCCCGGGCGCGCAGCGCCTGGCGCTCCTCGTCGGCGGCGTGCTCGTCGTGCATGGCCGGGTTCGGCGTAACGATGAAAATGCCGTAGATCCCGGACCCGGTGGCGTCGCCGCCCGCGGGAACCGGCGCCAGCAGGGCCGCCGCGGTGCCGACGGCGACGGTGGAGCGGGGCAGCAGCGCGGCGCCGGAGAGGACCTCGCGGGCCCGGGAGTGGGTGTCGGGGTCGGTGATGACCACGCCGTCGACGAGTTCGGGGCGGGCGGCGAGGACGGCGGCGTGGTCGGCCGGGTCCACGGACTGGGCGAGGTAGCGCCAGCCCGGGAGGGCCGGGATGCCGTGCTCACCGAGGAACTCGACGGTCGCGAGGACGTCGGGGCCCGGCGGCAGCAGGCCGCCGTCGCCGAGGGCGCCGAGGATGCGGGAGTCGTCGGCGGCGGCGGTGCGCAGGTCGAAGAGCTGGCGTTCGGCGGCCGCGACCGCGTCGGTGAGCAGGGTGCGCAGCTCGTCGGCGCCCCGGTCGAG
This sequence comes from Streptomyces sp. NBC_01298, assembly GCF_035978755.1. Lineage (NCBI taxonomy): Bacteria > Bacillati > Actinomycetota > Actinomycetes > Kitasatosporales > Streptomycetaceae > Streptomyces > Streptomyces sp. NBC_01298. The sequence continues at coordinate 7,472,251 of NZ_CP108414.1, read as the reverse complement.
GTCTTCGGCGGTGAGCCAGCCGGTGGCGCCGGACGTGTCGTGCCGGCCCGCGGGCGGGCTTCCGGCGGAGCCCCGCCCGGAGGCGTCGGCCCCGGAACCGCCGGGAGGCGTAGCGCCGTCGGCCCGCCCGGACGCCGGGGCGTCGTCGGCGCGCGGGGACGGGTCCGCGGTGCCGGGTGCCGACGGGGCTCCCAGGAGGGCGGCCAGGCGCGGGGCTCCGGCGAGGGACGCGGCGGCCCGGTGCTCGGCGTCGTGGGCGGCCTCGGCGGCGTCCGCGGCGTCCGCCGCGCGGGCGGCGGTGAGTTCCGCGCGGGATTCCGCCGCGGCGGCCTCGCGGGCGGCCTCGGCGGCGGTACGAGCCGCCTCCCGGGACTCGTCCCAGGCGGCCACGGCCGTCTTCTCCGCGTCGGCGGCGGCCAGGGCGGCGCGGGCCGGGTCGGCGTCGGGGGCGGAGTCGTCGAGCCAGCCGGCCCGGACGGCCTCGGCGGTCTCCTGCTGGACCTCGGCGAGGCGGGCGCGCAGGTGCTCGGCCTCGCTGCGGGCCCGCTGGGCGGCCGTGGCGGCGGCGGTGGCGGCGCGGTGGGAGGACTCGCCGGTCTCCTGGAGGACGGCGGAACGCTCCTCCTCCTCGTTGGCGGCCCGCTCCCCCTGCTCGGCGGCGGCGTGCAGGGCCCGTACGAGCTCGGTGGCGGCGGTGGCCCGGGCGGCGAGCGCCGGGGCGGCGTCCCGCTCGGCCTCCAGGATCGCGGCGGCGACCCGGGCGGAGCGGTCGGCGGCGGAGCGGTGGCGCAGCACGTGCTCGGCGGCCTGCCAGGCGGAGTGCAGGGTGCGGGCTTCGAGGAGCTCGCGGCGCTGCGCGGCGGCGGCCTTGTCGGCGACGGTCAGGGCCAGCGAGGCGTGCCGGTAGGCGAGTTCGGCCGAGACGGCGGCGCTGCGGGCGCGCGCGGACTCGGCAGCGGTGACCTGGTGGGCGGCGCCGGTGACGCGCTGCGCGAGGTCGGCGGCGCGGCCGCGCTCCTCGCCGGCGCGGGCGGACAGGCGGCGGGCGAGGGTGCGCGTACGGCGTTCGGCGCCGGCGTGGACATCGCGCAGCCGGGAGCGGGTCCCGGCGGCTTCGACGATCTTGTTGAGGAGGTCTACGGAGCCCGCGGTGAACTCCCGTTCGGCCATCAGCTCGGCGCGGCGGCCGAGCTTGTTGCCGAAGCCGTGGACGAGGTCGGCGAGGCCGTCCGTGTCCCGGGTGTCGGTGACGGCGCGCAGCAGGAGGTCGGTGAAGTCGGAGTCCTTCTTGACCGCGAAGAGGCCGGCGGCCTCACCCTCGTCGGCGTTCATCTCGCGCTGGTAGCGGAAGAGTTCGGGGTCGAGGCCGACCTCGGTGAGGTGCTCGTTCCAGCGGTCGTGGATCTCCTCGAAGTACACCTCCAGGTGCGGGTACGCCTTGCCGGCCTCGGTCAGGGCGTCGCGGAAGCCCTTCATCGTGCGGCGCCGCCCCTGGGCGCCGGAGACGCCTTCCACCGGCGGGCGCACCGAAGTGGCCTCGGCCACCGGGAGGTTGTCCAGACTCAGGCCCGGGCCGGGGCGGAAGGAGTACCAGGCCTCCGCGAACTTGCGCGGGTCGTTGGAGACTTGGCGCCCGCGCCACTCGCTGACCTTGCCGACGACCACGCACTCGCCGGTCTGGGTGTGCTGCCATTCCAATGCCACGTGGCCGCAGTCGTCGGCCAGCAGGAACTTGCGCAGGACGCCGGAACTGGCGCCGCCCAGGGTGTTGCGGTGGCCGGGCAGCATGACCGAGAAGATCAGCTTGAGCAGGACGGACTTGCCGCCGCCGTTCTCCAGGAAGAGCACGCCGGCGGGCGCGGGGCGGCGCGGCGGTCCGGTGGGCTCGTCCTCGAAGAACTCCGCCTGGGCGGGCGCCGGATGGGGTACCGGCTCGCCCACTCCGCGCAGGTCGAGCACGGTGTCGGCGTAGCGCGCGCCGGCGGGCCCGATGGAGTAGAGGCGGATCCGGGACAGCTCGTACATGGCGGCGGACTCTCGTGGTCTTTCGTAGGTCGTACGGGGACGGGGTGGCGGGTGAGTGCCGGGGCGTTTCAGTTGTGGAAGGGCAGGCCCGCGTCGGCGGCGAGCTCGAGGTCGTCGCCCTCGGGCGGCGGCAGGAGGCTGGCGGAGCCGTCGCTGACGGCGACGACGCCCAGGTCGAGGAGTTCGGCCATGGCCGCGCTGCCCGCCATGTCGCGGACCTGGAGCTGGTAGCGGGGGGTGGTGCGGTACGTGCCTCCGGCGTCGTCCCCGGTGCGCTGGAGGAAGCCGGAGTCGGTGAGGAAGGCGGCGGCCTTGCCGACGATGCCGGTGGTGGAACCGGCCAGCCGGCGGGCGTCCTTGGTGGCGCCGGTCGCGCTGCGGCGGGCGTAGACCCGCCAGGCGGCCTCCAGGCCGGGGGCGTCGGAGGCCGGGTCGGTGTTCTCGCCGAGTTCCTCGGCGCGCTCCTCCAGGCGGCGGCAGGTCTGCCGGACGAAGGCGTCGACGCCGTTGACGGTGATCCGGCCGATGTAGCCGTCGTCGGCGAGGTCCTCGGGGCGGGGGAAGGCCAGGGCCGCCACGGCGAGGTGGGCGAGCCCGTGCAGGAAGCGGTCCGCGGAGTCGGCGGTGGTGCGGCGGGCGTAGTCGCCCATGCGGACGGCGAAGACGGAGTCCTCACCGGCGGCCACGGCCATGCCGGCGCGGGAGGACACCTCCAGGACGACGAGGCCGAGGCCGGTGGCGACGGCGTCCGCGAGCCGGGCGAAGGCGGGGTCCTCGCGGTAGCGGCGCAGCAGTTCGGCGTACTCGGCGTCGCGAGCGGGCAGCAGTTTGGGCTGGAGCCCGAACGCGACGAGCCGGGCCGCGTCCGCGGCGTCCGCCGGGGTGACCGGGGTGGTGGCCGGGCCCTGGGCGGGCCCGTGAGCCTGTACGGGGGCCGGGGTCGGGGTCGGGGCCGGGGCCTCGTGTGCGGCTGGCTCGCTCCACGCGGGGTGCCGCTCGGCGTGGTGGTCGCTCACGGGTGGATCTCCTCGGTGGTACGGGTGCGGGGGTGGCGGGTGCTGCTACCGGTACGCCCGGCGCGGGCGTTGTGCGGCCTGGCGGCTCGCGGGCCGACGTGCGCGGGCCGCACCGCGGCAGGGCCGGCGCCGGCGGACGCGGGCCAGGCGGGCCCGTCCGCGGGACCGGAGCCGGAGCCAGAGCCGGCGGCAGCGGCAGCGGCAGCGGCAGCGGCAGCGGGGCCAGTCGCGGGGGCGGCGGGGACGGCTCTTCCCCCACCCCGCCCCTTCCCGAAAGCAGGGGCAAGCCCCCACACCCCCGGGTGGGACGGCACCACCAGGGGCTCCGCCCCGGTGACAGGGGGCGTCGCCCGGGTCGGGGACGGGACACCCGGGCACTGGACGACATTCGCGGCCGGGGCCCGGTCGGGTCCGGGGCGACGAGCCTCAGGAGCCCTCCCGCCGACGGCCGCCACTGCGTACCGGGCAGCTCCGCATGCGGCCACTCCGTACCGGGCCACTCCGCATGCGGCCGCTCCGTAGCGCGCAGCTCCGTCGCGGACGGCTCCGCGGGGGCACGGGGCGTCGGCCGGCCGGGGACAGGGCAAGGTCATGCCGCCTCCGTGCGGTCCGCCGTCATGGCTGCCGCGTCCAGGAGGGCGGTGCCGACGATCAGGTCCGCGCCGCCGAATTCGGGGTCTTCGAGTTCCGTGCCGTCGTCGACGGCGAAGAGGAGGCGCTCCTCGCCCTGGCGGTAGGCCGTGCCCACCGCCGGGCTCGCCGCGTGGACGGCCAGCAGGGCGACCAGGTAGGGCAGGTCCGGGTCGGAGCGGCGGGCCTCCGCCAGGAGGCCGGACAGGCGGCGCGGGGCGTCGTGCGGGAGTTCGAGGAGTGCCATCGCGGCGGCGAGCTGCTCCTCGCTGAAACGGCTGTCGTCCGGAGTGGCGATCAGGTCCGGCTCGGGCATTTCCAGACCGAGGTGCTCACGCTCCACCGGCGGGGTGAGGAGGATCTCCACCAGGTCGGCGACGCGGACCGAGACGGGGGTGCGCAGGCCCGAGCCCGACGCGAAGAAGGCGTCCGTCACGCGGATGGCCTGGGCGACCGGGAGCGGCAGCGTGGGGGCCACCAGTTGCCCGTAGAGGTCGATCCCGGAGCGCGGCGCGGGGGCGGCGAAGGCCTGGCGGTCCTGTTCGGCGCGGAAGAGCGGTCCGGCGTCCAGGAGCCGGGACTGGAGCTGGGTGTGCCGGCGGATGCAGTCCTTGACGATGTCGACGAGCTCGGCGGCGCGCCGCTTGTTGTCGGGCTCCTCCGCCTCGTCGCGGGCCTTGCGGATGTTGGTCAGGATCGCGTTCTCGTGCCGGTAGCGGTCGGCGACGTGATCGAGGGCCTCCGCGATCATGTCGGGGACGGTGACCAGCCAGTCCACGGCCCGGACGTTGCGCCGGGTCGCGTCGAGCGTGCGGCGCAGGGTCTCGGCGTACTGGACGGTGCGGTAGCGGGCCTGCTCGGCGGCGAGTTGGGCGTCGGCGAGCCGGCCCCGGCTGATCAGGACCTCCAGCTTGACCTCGGCGGCGATCTGCGCGCTGGTGACGTCCGTGTCGAGGGCGCCGACCAGGACGTTGACGGCCTCGTCCGTCGTGCGCAGGTACACCGCGCCGCCGTAGCCCGGGACTTCCTCGATGAGCTTGAAGTCGTAGTCGCGGCGGACGTACACCCCGTCCGGGCCGAACGTGCCGTAGATCGCGCGGAATCCGCGGTCCACGCTGCCGACGTTGATCAGGTTCTCCAGCACCCAGCGGGCCACCCGCTCGTGCTCGGCCGCGGGGCGCGCCGGGGCCTGGGCGGCGACGCGCGGCAGCAGGCGAGCCACTATCTGCTCGTGGTCCGCGCCGGTGTCGAAGTCCATGTTGAGCGTGACCAGGTCGATCGCGGCGAGCGCGACCTCCGCCATCGCGTAGACCCCGTACTCGCCGGCCAGATTGGCCTTGCGCACGTCGAGGTCGTGGAGCGGGGCGGTGCAGGCGAGCGCGCGCAGCCGCCGGGCCAGGCCCTCGTCGGCGGCCGGGCCCGACGCCGGGGAGGGAAGGGTCTTCGCCGGGGCAGGGAGAGTCACGGGCAAAGACTAGGCGCTGACCCTGACAACATCCCAAACGGGATGGTTCGCCCGTTCCCCCCGCCGTCGGCGGGAGCGCGGCCCGCACCCTGTTCTACGCTCACCGCATGGCTTCCATGATCACGCCGGGCACCCCGGCGGCCGGACCCGTGATCGATCTCAACGCCGACCTCGGCGAAGGCTTCGGGCGGTGGACACTGACCGACGACGAGGCCCTGCTGTCCGTCGTCACGAGCGCCAACGTCGCCTGCGGCTTCCACGCCGGAGACCCGTCCATCATGCGCCGCGTCTGCGAGCTGGCGGCCGCGCGCGGGGTACGGATCGGCGCGCAGGTCTCGTACCGGGACCTCGCGGGCTTCGGCCGCCGCTCGATGGACGTGCCGGCCGGTGAGCTGGCCGACGAGGTGGCCTACCAGATCGGGGCGCTGGAGGTCTTCGCGCGGGCGGCCGGGTCCCGGGTGTCGTACGTGAAACCGCACGGCGCGCTCTACAACCGCACCGTCCGCGACGAGGACCAGGCCGGCGCCGTGGTGGCCGGCGTGCTGCTCGCGGCCGGTCCCGGCGGGCTCCCGGTGCTCGGGCTGCCCGGTTCCCTGCTGCTGGCCGCCGCCGGGCGCGCCGGGCTGCGGACCGTCCCGGAGGCCTTCGCCGACCGCGCCTACACCCCCGCGGGCACCCTCGTGCCGCGTGCCGAGCCGGGCGCCGTGGTCCACGACCCGGACGCGGTGGTGGCCCGCGCGGTGGACATGGCCGCGGGGCACGTGGTGACCGCCGCCGACGGTTCCCGGATCCCGGTGGCCGCCCGCTCCCTGTGCCTGCACGGGGACACCCCGGGCGCCGCGGAGCTGGCCCTGCGCGTGCGCGGGGCGCTCGGCGGGGCCGGGGTCCGGGTGGAGGCCTTCGCATGAGGGCGCTGGAGGCCGGCGCCGAAGCACTGCTGCTGGAGGTGGACTCCGCCGAGGAGGTGGCCGCGCTCCACGCGGAGCTGCTGCGGCGCCGGGACGCGGGCGAGCTGGGCGGCGTACGGGAGATCGTGCCGGCGGCGCGGACCGTCCTGCTGGACGGGGTACGGGAGCCGCGCGCCCTCGCGGCCCGGATCGCCCGCTGGCGGGTCCCCCCGCTCGCCCCGGCCGACGGGCCGCCCCCGGTGACGGTCGCCGTGCGCTACGACGGCCCGGACCTGGCGGCTGTGGCCGGGCTGTGGGGGGTGGCCCCCGGCGAGGTGCCCGGGATCGTCGGCGCGATCACCTTCCGGGTGGCGTTCTGCGGCTTCGCCCCGGGCTTCGGCTACCTCACGGGGCTCCCCGCCCGGCTCCATCTGCCCCGGCGCGCGACGCCCCGTACGGCGGTACCGGCGGGCTCGCTGGCCCTGGCGGGCGAGTACGCGGGGGTCTACCCGCGCTCCTCCCCCGGCGGCTGGCAGCTGATCGGGTCCACCGACGCGGTGCTCTGGGACCCGGCGCGCGAGCCGGCGGCGCTGTTCGTGCCCGGGGCGCGGGTGCGGTTCGCCCCGGCCGGGGCGGGGGCCGCGCTGTGAGGGGGCTGGAGGTCGTACGGGCGGGCGCGCTGACCACCGTCCAGGACCTGGGGCGGCCCGGGTACGCCCACCTCGGCGTCCCCCGGTCGGGGGCCCTCGACAGGGGGGCGCGGGGGCTGGCGAACCGGCTGCTCGGCAATCCGCCCGGGGCGGCCGTCCTGGAGACGACCCTGGACGGCGTGGGACTGCGGGCGGTGGGCGGGGCGGTGACGGTGGCGGTGACCGGGGCGCCGTGTGCGGTACGGGTCTGCGGGCGCCCGGCGGCCTGGGGCGCGCCCGTTCTGCTGCGCGCCGGGGAGGAGCTGGAGGTGGGCCGGGCGGAGTCGGGCGTGCGCGGCTACGTCGCGGTGCGGGGAGGTTTCGCGGTCGAGCCGGTGCTGGGCAGTCGCTCGACCGATCTGCTGTCGGGCCTCGGACCGCCGGTCCTGGCGGCGGGGGCGCTGCTGCCGGTGGGCGCGCCGGGTCCGGATCCGGACCCGGTGGCCGGGGTGGATGGTCTGGCGGCGCCGGGTCCGCCTTCGGAGCTGGTGCTTCCGCTGCGGCTGGGGCCGCGGGCCGACTGGTTCACGGCCGAGTCGGTGACGGGGCGGCTGCTGCGGGCGACGTACCGGGTCTCGGCCGCCTCGAACCGCATCGGGCTGCGTATGGAGGGGCCGGGGCTGGTGCGGGCGGGGGGTGGGGTGCACAGTGGACGGCGGGAGCTGCCCAGTGAGGGGATGGTGCTGGGGGCGGTGCAGGTGCCGCCGGACGGGCAGCCGGTGGTGTTCCTCGCCGATCATCCCGTGACCGGGGGGTATCCCGTGGTCGGGGTCGTCGTGGGGTCCGCGCTCGATGCGGCGGCGCAGGTGGGGCCGGGGGGTGCGGTGCGGTTCGTCCGTCGCTGACGGGTGTGCCCGTCCGGGGCCCGTCTGGTGGGGTGCCCGCCCGGGGGCCCCCGGGGTCCTCCTGCGGCGGCTCGGCCGGGGCCGGCGGGCTCGGGGCTGCTCCTGCCCGGGGCCGGGGTTGCCGCTGCGCGGAGTCCCCCGCTGCGGCCCTTTCCGCTGCGCGGGCGGAGTTCCCCGCTGCGACCCTTTGCCTTGCCGCTGCGCGGGGCGGAGTACCCCGCTGCGACCCTTTGCCGCTGCGCGGGGCGGAGTTCCCCTACCCTCCCCCAGACTCCGTCCGGGGGGACCCCCGGTTCCACCGTTCCCAGGGCTCTGCCCTGGCCCGGTCCTCAAGCGCCGGACGGGCTGGGAAAGGGGTGCCGGGCTGCGCCCGGACCCCCTGGGGCTCCGCCCCAGACCCCGGTCCTCAAACGCCGGACGGCTGAAATGCCACACCCCGGCGGGGCTGCACGTGGCAGCCGCTCCGGGGTGATGGGCGCAGCCCCGCAGGGGTGTGGGCGGTGGGCCGGCCTCGGGTGGGCCGTGGCCCGCCGGGCTGGCGGGCGGGGGTTACACCGTCGACTCCGGGGTTATGCGGCTGCGGACCGCCGACTGGACGTCTTCTTCTTCCGCCGGGTCCGCCGCCAGGCGGCGCAGGCGCGGGGCCACTCGGGCGTCGGCCGTTTCGGCGTGGCGGGCGGCCACCTCCCGGGTGGTCTCCTCGCAGTCCCAGAGGCATTCGACGGCGAAGCCCGCCGCGAAGGAAGGGTCCGTCGCCGCCAGGGCGCGGGCGGCGCGGCCGCGGAGGGCGGAGGAGGCCGTCTCGCGGTAGATGTGGCGCAGGACGGGCGCGGCGCAGGCGATGCGGAGCCGGCCGGCTCCGTCGACCAGGGTGAAGAGGGGCGTCGAGTCCGGGCCGGAGCCGCGGACGGTGGAGCGGAGGGCTCCGAGGACGAGGGCGGTGTCGCCTGCTCCGCCCCGGGCGGCCAGGAGGGTCGCAGCGGCCGTTCCGAGGGCGTCGGGCCGCTGGACCCAGCGCCGGGCCCGTTCGACGGCGGCGGGGCCGCACATGCGCTCGTAGGCGGCTACGGCCGGCTCGTCGCCGGCGGCTTCGATGAGGTCCAGTACGGCCGGGTTCTCCGGCTCGGCGAGGACCAGGTGGTGCAGCGCGGTGGCGCGGGCGGCCTCGCCGGACGCGCCGGCGGCGGCCGCCAGGATCGCGGAGCGGTCCTCGGGGGTGGCCACGGCGGCGAGGCAGCGCGCGGCCGGGACGTGCAGGGGGGTGCCCCGGCGCAGTCCGTCGGCGGCCCAGTCGAAGACGGCCTGGACGCCCCAGCCGGGCTGGGGGCCGCGCGGGGTGAGCTGGCGCTGCCAGCGGTCGAAGGAGCCCTGTTGGCGGGCGGCGCGCAGCCGCTCGGCGTACTCGTTGGGCTGCGCCGCCTCTTCCCACAGGCACCAGGGCCTGGGCTCGTAGGCGTCGCGGACGGCGGCGGCGAGCAGCGCCTCCCCCTCGGGGGTGGCGGGGAAGCGGGCGAGGACGGGGGCGGCCAGTGACCGCAGTCCCTCGTCGTCGTCGCGCAGGGCGAGCTCGTCGAGGGCCCAGGCCCAGTTGGCACCCGTGGCGGCGTACCGGCGCAGCAGCATGAGCGCGTCGTCACGGCCGTACGAGGCCAGGTGGCCCAGGACGGACAGGGCGAGGCCCGTGCGGTGGTCGTCCTCGTCGAGCAGGTCATCGACGCTGAAGAGGTGGGCCTCGATCTCGCCCAGGGGGCCGTCGAGATCCAGGTACAGGCGTGCGTAGTACAGGGAGCGGTTCTCGACCTGCCAGTCCTGGCGCGGATCGCCGGCCACGCAGTGGTTGAGCGCCGCGAGGGCCTCGGCCCTGGGCGCCGCGAGTGCGTGCAGCGTGCCGTCGCCGCGGCCGCGCTGGAGGAGACCGAGCAGGGTGCCGCTCGGCGCTATGACTGGTTCGAACATGGGAATGGCCTCAAATCAAGCTGGGGACGCAACCGGGAATCGGAATTCACAGGGCCGCGTAACAGCTTGTGAGGACGTCCGCCGTCAGGTTCCGCTCGATGTAGACCATTGCCTTCTCACTCTCGTCGGTGCTTCTCGGCCAGGGCGGCGGTCCCCCGGCAGGAGTGGGGGTCGGACACCCGTTGTGTCCTGCCCGCTCCTGCCCGTCCGTCCTGTCCGCGAATCGAATCCGACGCCATGATGACCCAGGCGGTTTGTGCGCCGCGACCACATTTAAGGCCGCCGTGACCAACCCGTGAGGTCTGGACCGGCCGAAGAACCGGCCGGGAACCGGCCAGGGGCCGGGCAGGGGCCGGGTGGGGGCCGGGTGGGGGACCGATCAGAAGCGGACTACTTGGCTCCGAAAAGTTCCAGCAGGTCGGCCTTGGCGAACATGCGGGCCGTGTCCACCGCGGAGGGCGTTCCGGCCTTCGGGTCTGCTCCGCCGGCGAGCAGGGCGCGGATGACGGCCTCCTCGCCCTTGAAGACGGCGCCGGCGAGCGGGGTCTGGCCGCGGTCGTTGGCGCGGTCGGCCTCGGCTCCGCGGGCCAGCAGGGCCGTGACGGCTTCGGCGTGGCCGTGGTAGGCGGCGAGCATGACGAGGGTGTCGCCGCGGTCGTTGGTGAGGTTCGCCGGGACGCCCGCGTCGACGTACGCGGCGAGGGCCTCGGTCTCACCCCTGCGGGCGAGGTCGAAGATCTTGGTGGCCAGCTCGATGACGTCCTCGTCGGGAACGCCGGGGGGAACGCCCGGAGAGTCCTGGGAGGCCTGGGGGGCTTGGGGAGCCCGGGAGTCCTGGGAGCCGTTCTCGACGTGCTCACTCATCGGTCGTACCGCCTTTCACGGGCAGGGCTGCGCACGGCACTGCGTCCGTACGGGTGAAGCGCCAGAGTAGCGCCCGGACCTGCACATGAGAGGCGCGGGCCGAGGCAATGATCACCTTGCGGCCCCCCTGCCCCCAACCCGCCAGGCGCGCCACTCGGGATGGGCCGGTCAAGTGAAAAATTGCTGGATTCACCCGTATGCACCTTTTATCGCATTGATACTTCCTGTGAGCCTGGAAGAACTGATGGTGACTGTCCCCACCCACCAGGAGAACTGACTCATGGTCCTGTCCATCTCAGGTGTCGTCCTGCTCGGCATCATCTGCTTCCTGTTCTTCAAGAAGGACGGCATGAAGCTGACGCACGCGTTCGTGTGCGCACTCTTCGGCTTCTTCCTCGCCGGCTCGGCCATCGCCCCCAGCATCACGGCGAGCACGGCGAGCCTCGCGAGCCTTCTCGGCGGGATCAAGCTCTAGCGCCCGGCCCCGGCACCCACCCGAAGCTTCCACAACTCCAGGAGACGCCCGTGGCCCGGCGCCCACTTCCCCGCATCCTCAGCAGCGGCACCGTGTCGCTGACCCGGGGCCGCGACTTCGCTCGCACGGCCGCCGACAGCGCCACGGACGTCCTCCATCCGCTCCTCACCATCGGACGCGGACTGCGCGTCCTGGCCTCGGCCGGGCGGCGCAAATGGTGCGACACCCCCAAGGACAAGCGTGGTCCCGCGCTGTTCCTGGGGGCCGCCTGCGTCCTCGTGGTCGCGCTCGTCCCCTACGGCCCCCTCACCGCCCTGATCACCCTCATGGCGGCGGCGGCCTGGCAGGGACGCGACCGCACCCCGGTGAAGACCGGGCCCAGCGATGCCGAGACCGAGCGGCTCGGCTCCCTCTACGAAGCCCTCGTGCCGTACTTCTCCATCCCGGAGGACCCCAGCCCCCTCTTCGCCCACGGCGGGGAGTGGGACAAGGCCTTCAGCGGCTACGAGTTCGACGAGGCGGGCCGCGTCACCCGGCTCCACATCCGCTACCCGGCCTACTTCACCGATGGCGAGGCCGCGTCACGGGCCCGGATCGAGGCACTGCTGCACGCCAAGTCCGGGCGCGGACGGGAGTATCTCTTCGACTGGGACGAGGAGGGCAACCAGCTCGACCTGAGCGTGCTGGCGGCGCTGCCCACGGGCATCGCCGCCCAGCCTTTCGTCACCTCCCCGGGTGAGACCGTGCTCGGCTTCACCGACCCCGGCAGCGTGCAGCGCACCCTGCCCGTCCTGGACGGCGACGAGCCCCGGGACGTGCCGCCGGTCATCTGGCGCACCGGGTCCCGCTCCGCCGAACCCCATCTGCTGGCCGTGGGCCAGCCCGGCAGCGGTACGTCCACGCTGCTGCGCTCCGTCGCCCTGCAGGCCCTGCGGCACGGGGGCGACGTACTGATCGTGGAGGGCGGCGGCACCGGCGAGTACTCCTGCCTCTCCGGCCGCGTCGGCGTCCTCGCCGTGGAGTGCGGGCCGGCCGGGGCGCTGGCCACCCTGGAATGGGCCGCCCGCGAGACCGAGCGGCGCCTGATCGCCACCCACCGGGCCCGCGAAGCCGGCCGGCCCGCGCCCGAGGACACCCGGCGCCCGCTGTGGATCCTGCTCGACCGGCCCAGCGTGCTGGCCCACCTGGCCGCCGCCGAGGGCGCCCCCGACCCGATCGCGCAGCTCCAGGTGCCGCTTCGGCACGGGCGCGCCGCGCACGTCACCGTGGTGGTGGCCGAGCAGTTCGACCACCTGGAGCTGCTGAACGACTCCGTCTGGCAGCACACGCGGGCCCGGGTGGTGCTCGGAGCCGCCTCGATCCAGCAGATCGCCGATGTGCTGGGACTGCCCCCGCACACCACGCCGACGGCCGTACTGCCGCCGGGGCGCGGGTACGCCCGGCTCGGCGCCGGCCCCGTGCACCGGCTCCAGGTCCCGGCCACGCCGGACCCGTACGACGAGGCCACCCACCCGGGACACCGCCAGGCGGTACTGGACCTGCTGCCCGAGCGGCAGGCGCCGGCCAAGCCCGTCCCGGACCACGTCACGCTGGGCAAGCCGCTGCACATCGTGCAGCCGCCCGCCCAGGCCCAGAGCCCGGCGATCGACGCCTCGGAGATCCCCGAGGTCCCGGCGGACGCCCCGTAGGTCCTTCCCGTTCCCGTTCCCGTTCCCGCTCCTACGCGACGAAGGTGCGCGGCGGCTCCGCCCCGCCGCCGCCCGCTCCGGTGGCGACCAGCCGGGCCGCGGCGGCCAGCCGGGCCGCCGCTTCCTCGGCCACCGGGCCGCCGACCGTGAAGGGGAGCCGGACGTACCCCTCGAAGGCCCCGTCGACACCGAACCGGGGTCCTGAGGGGACCCGTACGCCCACCCGCTCCCCCACCTCGGCCAGCCGGGAGCCGGAGAGCCCGCCCGCGCGGGCCCACAGGGTCAGGCCGCCCAGCGGGACCCGGAACTCCCAGTCCGGCAGCTCCCGGCGGACCGCCGCCACCAGTGCGTCCCGGTTCTCCCGGGCCTGGTCGCGGCGGATCTCCACGGCCTGCACCCAGCCGCCGGTGCGCATCAGCCAGTCCACCGCGAGCTGTTCCAGCACGGGCGTGCCCAGGTCGGCGTAGGCGCGGGCGGCCACCAGGCTGCGGATGACGTCGGGGGCCGCGCGGACCCAGCCGATGCGCATGCCGGCCCAGAAGGCCTTGCTGGCGGAGCCGACCGTGATGACGGTGGAGCCGGCCGGGTCGAAGGAGCAGACCGGGCGGGGCATCTCCATCGTCGGGTCGAGCTGGAGCTCGACCATGGTCTCGTCGGCGACGAGGACGGTGCCGGCCGAGCGGGCCGCCTCCACCATCGCGCGGCGCTGCTCGTCGGAGGCCAGGGCGCCGGTCGGATTGTGGAAGTCGGCGACCACGTAGGCGAGGCGGGGGGCCGAGTCGCGCAGGACCTGGCGCCAGACGTCCATGTCCCAGCCCGTCAGCCCCTCCCCCATGGCGACGGGCACGAGGCGGACCCCGGCGGCGCGCATCAGCTGGAGGATGTTGGCGTAGGACGGGGATTCGACGGCGATCCGCTCGCCGCGGCCCGCGAAGAGGCTGCAGATGGCGTCGATGGCCCCCATCGCTCCCGTGGTGACCATGATCTGCTCGGGCATGGTCGGGATGCCGCGCTCGGTGTAGCGGTCGGCGAGCATGCGGCGCAGGGCGGGCAGCCCGGCCGGGTAGTCCCCGTGGGTGTGGGCGTACGGCGGGAGTTCCTCCAGGGCGCCCTGGACGGCCTTGGTGAGCCAGGGCTCGGGGGCCGGGAGGGCTGCGCAGCCGAGGTCGATCATCGAGCCGAGGGACTCGGGGGGCAGCGGCTCCAGGCCGCGGGCCGGCATGGGGTTGCCGGCGGGCACGGAGGTCCAGCTGCCCGCGCCCCGGCGGGATTCCAGGAACCCCTCGCCGCGCAGGGCCTCGTAGGCGGCGGCGACGGTGGTGCGGCTGACGGAGAGGGACGCCGCCAGTTCCCGCTCGGCGGGGAGCCGGGCGGCGACGGGGATGCGGCCCTCCAGGACGAGCAGGCGGATCCCGTCGGCGAGCGTGCGGTACGCGGGCAGCTTGCGCCCTCCGGGCGGGGCGGTCCGGCCCTGCTGGGAGGTGATGAGCCGGCCGAGCTGTGCGGCACCGACAGCCGAGGTCCACTGCGCCATGTCGTCCGGTCCACCTTCGTCGAATTGGCCCCTGCCGACCCGTGGGGGCCGGCATTGGATTGATCCCGCCGGGTCCAGGGTGCCACGGAGCGGTCCGCGCGAAATAGGGGAGGCCCCGGTCCGGGGCCCGCCTGTAGCGTCCGGAGGGTGGCCCTAGACCTCTTTCCCCGCGGGATCCCGGACCTGACCGAGCGCGCCGCCCACTTCGTGGCGGTGTAGTGCGCCCGACAGGAGCCGGTGGACGTCGGCTCCCACCGGGAGCGCTGGCTCGCCCACGGCGTCCCGGCGCGGGAGATCGACCGGGCGGAGGCGTACGCGGCGCGCTGGGGCGGCCTGATCCTGCCGCCCTCGCACCAGTTCGAGGGCGGACCCAAGGTCCTGGACACCGACATCCCGGAGGGCTCCGCCGAGGAGGGGTGGTGGATCCCCGCGGGATTCCCGCGGTGCTCGGTCAGCTTCGGGTTCCTGATCTCTCCGGACGGCGAGTTCGGCGCCTACGGCGAACAGTGGGCCCCGCTGCACGCCACGGTGGAGGGGTGGATCGAGTCGCAGGCGCTGGCCCGCGACGCCTTCCGGTGGGCGAACCAGGTCACCAGGCTCACCGGCGACGCCGTGGACGACCTCGACCTGACCGGCTTCGAGCGGGTGCCCGAGGTCGTGGGGATCGCGGACGACTGGTGGCGGGGACCGGACTCGCTGGTGGCCGTGCACCGGGGCGAGGCCGAGTGCTACGACGACCCGCGGGCCCGTGCCGCGTACGTGTCCTCCGGCCTCGGACCGCGCATGCCGGGGTACGACCCGCGGGACCCTGCCGCGTACGTGTCCTCCGGCCTCGGGCCGCGCATGCCGGGGAGCTGACCCGGCGGCCCACCGCCCCACCGGCCCCGGCGGCCGTTCACCCACCGGCAACCGGGGGTGCTCCCGCGCCGGCGCGAGCAGCGGGCATACTGCCGCGGTGACACACGGACGCCTCCCCCACCCTTACCTCGACCACCCCGGTCCCATCCCCTTCGCGCACCGCGGCGGGGCCGCGGACGGGCTGGAGAACACCGCCGCGGCCTTCCGGCGGGCCGCCGCCGCGGGCTACCGGTACTTCGAGACCGATGTGCACGCCAGCGCCGACGGGAAACTGGTCGCCTTCCACGACGCCACCCTGGACCGGATCACCGACGGGCAGGGCCGCATCCGGGAGCTGCCGTGGAGCCGGATCCGCGAGGTCCGGGCCGCCGGGAGCGAGCCCCTCGCGCTCTTCGAGGACCTGCTGGAGGAATTCCCGGACGCCCGGTGGAACGTGGACATCAAGGACGAGTCCGCCGTGCACCCGCTGGTCGGCCTGATCGCCCGGACCGGGGTCTGGGACCGGGTGTGCGTGGGCTCCTTCTCCGAGCGCCGGGTCGCCCGGGCCCAGAAGATCGCCGGCCCCCGGCTGGCGACCTCGTACGGGGTCGCGGGGGTGCTCGGGCTGCGGCTGCGGTCGCTCGCGATCCCCGCGGCGCTGCGCGCGGGCGCGGTGGCGGCGCAGGTGCCGGAGACCCAGGCGGGCATCCGCGTGGTGGACCGCAGGTTCGTGCGGGCCGCCCACGAGCGGGGGCTCCAGGTGCACGTGTGGACCGTGAACGAACCGGAACGCATGGAGGCTCTCCTGGACCTCGGAGTCGATGGCATCATGACCGACCGGATCGACATCTTGCGCACGGTGCTGGACCGGCGCGGAGCCTGGGCCTGACCGGCCCGAACGGCTGCGCGCCCGGTGACGGCGGCCGAAGCGGTACGGGGACCAGCAAGGGGGCACCAATGAGTGCGCAGACGACGGAAGACGCGGAACCGGGGGCCGGGGACGGCGGACCGGACGCCGCCGGGGCCAAGGCCGCGGCGGCGGCGCGCAAGCGCGAACAGCACGGCTGGTACTTCTACGACTTCGCCAGCTCGGTCTACTCGACGAGCGTGCTCACGGTGTTCCTCGGGCCGTACCTGACGGCGGTGGCCAAGGCCGCCGCCGACTCCGACGGCTACGTCCACCCGCTGGGCATCCCGGTGCGGGCGGGCTCCTACTTCGCGTACACCGTGTCGGCCTCGGTGATCGTCGCCGTCCTGATCATGCCGCTGGTGGGCGCCCTGGCCGACCGGAGCGGCCGCAAGAAGCCGCTGCTGGCGGCGGCCGCGTACACGGGCGCGACGGCCACCGCCGGGATGTTCTTCCTGAGCGGCGACCGGTACCTGCTCGGCGGACTGCTGCTGATCGTCGCGAACGCCTCGCTGTCGTGCTCCGTGGTGGTCTACAACTCCTATCTGCCGCAGATCTCCACCCCGCAGGAGCGGGACACCGTCTCCTCGCGCGGCTGGGCCTTCGGGTACACCTCGGGCGCCTTCGTGCTCGTACTGAACCTGGTGCTCTACCAGGGCCACGACTCCTTCGGGCTCACCGAGGGCGAGGCCGTACGGATCTGCCTGGCCTCGGCGGGGCTCTGGTGGGGCGCCTTCACGATCGTGCCGCTGCGCCGGCTCCGGGACCGGGCCGTGGTCCGGGAGCCCGGGGAGGGTCCGCCGGTCAGCGGCTGGAAGCAGCTCGTGGCCACGCTGAAGGACATGCGGCGCTATCCGCTGACCCTGTCGTTCCTGCTGGCGTACCTGATCTACAACGACGGCGTGCAGACCGTGATCTCCCAGGCCTCCGTCTACGGCTCCGAGGAGCTGGAGCTGGAGCAGTCCACGCTGATCGTGGCCGTTCTGCTGGTGCAGATCCTGGCGGTGGCGGGTGCGCTGGGGATGGGCCGGCTGGCCGTCCGGTACGGCGCCAAGCGGACGATTCTCGGATCGCTGGTGGCCTGGGGCGTGACGCTGGCCGCCGGGTACTTCCTGCCGGCCCGGACCCCGGTGTGGTTCTTCGCGCTCGCCGCGATGATCGGGCTGGTGCTGGGCGGCAGTCAGGCGCTGTCCCGTTCGCTGTTCTCGCACCTGGTTCCGGCGGGCAAGGAGGCCGAGTACTTCTCGGCGTACGAGATGAGCGACCGGGGGCTGAGCTGGGTGGGGCCCCTGGTTTTCGGGCTGACGTACCAGGTCACGGGCAGTTACCGGGACGCGATCATCTCGTTGGTGGTCTTCTTCGCACTGGGTTTCGTGCTCCTCGCCCGAGTGCCGGTGCGGCGCGCGGTGGAGGCGGCGGGGAATCCTGTACCCGAGCGGATCTGACCAGGGATCCAACGGATCCGAGGGGCTACGGGCGCGCTAATTCGGAACGAATTTCGACGTTCAAGCTAAGGGCCGGTAGTGTACGCCTTTGGCCTGCCAGGCGGACCGTTACTGCGTGCTTATGAAGTGAAGACGTTGGGTGACATCTGCTGCCAGATGTGACAAAACGGGCACTGGTGGGTACAACAAGGGGCGGTACGACGGGCGACGCATGACCCGGAGCGGGAATCTATACCGCCGACCGGACGTTGACCGGATGACGACGACAGCGACACCTGTCCTGTGGGCGACAAGCCCGGGAGGCACGATTCATGAGTGAGCGAGCTCTCCGCGGTACGCGGCTCGTGGTTACCAGCTACGAGACGGACCGCGGCATCGATCTGGCCCCGCGCCAGGCGGTGGAGTACGCATGCCAGAACGGACATCGATTTGAGATGCCGTTCTCGGTTGAGGCAGAAATTCCGCCGGAGTGGGAGTGCAAGGCGTGTGGCGCCATGGCACTCCTGGTTGACGGGGATGGGCCCGAAGAGAAGAAGGGCAAGCCTGCGCGAACGCACTGGGACATGCTCATGGAGCGGCGCACCCGCGAGGAGCTGGAGGAAGTGCTGGCCGAGAGGCTGGCGGTCCTTCGTTCCGGCGCCATGAACATTGCCGTGCATCCGCGGGACAGCCGCAAGTCCGCCTGACAGCCGGACGCCACAGCGGCGCAGTAAGACAGCACGAAGCGGAGGGGCCCACCACACACCCTGTGGTGGGCCCCTCCGCTTCGTGCTGTCTTGGCCAGGCTGTCGGCTCAGGCTGTCGGCTCAGCGGGGGCGGCTCAGTGGGTCAGCGGCGGCCGGCCGCCGTGGTCGGGCCGCCTCGGGGCGTCCTCGCGGATGACCTCGCCGTGGATGACCTCGCCCGGGACGACCTTGCCGTCCGGGTAGTGGATCCGGGCCTGCTGGAAGGCGTCGCCGAAGGAGCCGGCCGGCGCGGAGGCCATCTTCCGCTCCAGGGAGCCGGCGGCCCGGCGGCCGATCCAGGCGCGGACCGGCGGGAGCAGGAGCAGCAGACCGGCCGCGTCGGAGATCAGGCCCGGCATCATCAGGAGCAGACCGGCCAGCATGGTCAGGCCGTTGCCCGTGCCGGGCTTGCCGGGCTGCGGCGCAGTCGGCTGACGGCCCTCCTGGGCCTGCTGGAAGGTCTCCGTCAGGTTCTTGAAGGCACGTCGCCCGGCCCGCTTGATGACCACCGCACCCAGCACCAGGCCGCCCGCGAGCAGCAGGGCGACACCGCCGGCGCCGACCACTCCGGCGACCTGGCCGAGCAGCCAGATCTCCAGGACCAGCCAGGCCACGATGGCCAGGGGGAGGTACGTACGGGCGGGCGAACGCCGCCGGGGGGCCGTAGAGGTCGGAACTCCGGTCGTCATATCCCCAGTGTGCCTGGGCCGGCGTAAAGACGTCCTCAGCCGGAGGTACCGGACATCCCCTAGGGGTGGCGCGCACCGCCCCGGAGCGGACCAACGGCGGAGCGGATCACCAGCGGAGCGGACTACTTGCCCCGGGGCTTGCCCGTCAGCTTGTCCGAGAGCTTGCCGGCGTGCTCCTTGATGCCCCACTGGGTGACCCTCCAGAGGGCCTCCACCACGATGTCCTTGCTCATCTTGCTGTCGCCGAACTCGCGCTCGACGAAGGTGATGGGCACCTCGACGACGCGGAAGCCCTTCTGCACGGCCCGCCGGGCCAGATCGACCTGGAAGCAGTAGCCCGCCGAGGCCACGTCGGCCAGGCCCAGGCCCTCGAGGGTCTCCCGGCGGAAGGCGCGGTAGCCGCCGGTCACGTCGCGGATCGGGACGCCCAGCATCAGCCGGGAGTACGTGGATCCGCCCCGGGAGAGGAACTCGCGGCTCTTGGGCCAGTTGACCACCCGGCCGCCCGGCACCCAGCGGGATCCCAGCACCAGGTCGGCGCCCTCCAGGGCGGTGAGCAGCCGGGGCAGCTCCTCGGGCTGGTGGGAGCCGTCGGCGTCCATCTCGATGATGACGCCGTAGCCGTTCTCCAGGCCCCAGGTGAAGCCGGCCAGGTAGGCGGCCCCGAGGCCTTCCTTGCCCTTGCGGTGCAGGACGTGGACCTGGTCGTCCGACGCCGCCAGCTCGTCGGCGAGCTTTCCGGTGCCGTCCGGACTGTTGTCGTCCGCGACCAGGACGTGCGCCGCGGGCACAGCCGCGCGGACGCGGCCGACGATCAGCCCGATGTTCTCCGCCTCATTATAGGTCGGAATGATCACCAAGGCTGTGCCGAGCGGTCCGTAGCTTCGCTGTCCGCCGTCGCTCACTGATTCCCCTTTTGCGTTCTCGTACATCCAGTACGTCGTGTCGCAGAGGATGATTTTAGAACAGCGATCGGGGCCCGCGGTCCTTCGGGCCGGACCGGCTCCCGCTGGCTGCGGGCCGCCTGACCGTTGTCTACTGGACCGCGGTGCCCCGATCTGAGGCCACCGGCCCCCAATTCTCTTGCGGAGCAGGGGGGACACCCTTGCGGCGAAACCTTCCCTCGCCCCCGAGGCGCGGGCGCGGCTGAGCGATCGGCTCCGTCCGGTTCGGACGTCCGGGTGGTGGACCCGGCCGAACCTATCCGGGTCCGGCCGCCCTCACCGAACCACGGCCACCCTCATCACCCCTGTGGCCGTACGAATACCTCCCGGCCGCCGACCACGGTCGCCAGGCAGACCGGCAGCTCCCCGCCGGGGGTCAGGTCCGGCAGTCCGGGGGTCCCGGAGCGGGGGTCCGTGGACCAGCGGGCAACCCGGTCGTCGGGGGCCTGGACGACCAGTTCGGCCGTGTCCCACACCGCGTAGTCGGCCGGGGCGCCGGGGACGAGGATGCCCGCGTCGTCGCGGCCCAGGGCCCGCCAGCCGCCGCGCGTGTGGGCGGCGAAGGCCGCCCGTGCGGAGATGCGGTGGGCCGGCGTGTGGTGGAAGGCGGCCGCCCGGACGGTGCCCCAGGGGTCCAGCGGGGTGACCGGGGCGTCGGAGCCGAAGGCCAGCGGGACGCCGGCCTTGAGCATGGCCGCGTACGGGTTGAGGGTGCGGGCGCGCTCGGCGCCGAGCCGATCGGCGTACATGCCCCGCTCACCGCCCCACAGCGCGTCGAAGGCGGGCTGCACGGAGGCCGTGAGGCCGAGCTCCGCGAAGGCGGCGATGGTGGCCGGGGTCATCATCTCGGCGTGCTCGACGCGGTGCCGGGCGGCGCGGACGCGGTCCAGGCCGACCTTGTCGGCGGCTGCCCGGACCCCGGTGACCACGGCGGTGATCGCGGCGTCCCCGATGGCGTGGAAGCCCGCCTGGAGGCCCGCCTCGGTGCAGGCGGCGACGTGCTCGGCGACGGCCCGCGCGTCGAGGTAGTCCGTGCCGGTGTGCTCCGCGTCGGCGTACGGGGCGTGCAGGCAGGCGGTGTGCGAGCCGAGGGCCCCGTCGACGAAGAGGTCGCCGGCCGCCCCTACGGCGCCGAGTTCCTTGACGAGGGCGAGGTCCCGGTCGGCCCAGTAGCCGAAGACCCGCGGGCCCGGGTGGGTCCGCGCCAGCTCCAGGAGGGCGGTGAAGTCCTCCGGGGAGGAGATCTCCGGGCCGCCGCACTCGTGGACGGAGCCGATCCCGAGGGACGCGGCCCGGTCGAGGGCGGCCCGCTGGGCCTCGGCGCGCTGGGCCGGGGTGAGGGCGCCGAGCGCGGCGCGGCGTACGACGTGGTGGGCATCGCGGGTCAGCGGTTCGTCGGCCGCCGCGCTCGCCTCGGGTACGAGGCGGAGCATGGCCGTGGTCACCACGGCGGAATGCGCGTCGATGCGGCTGAGGTAGAGCGGGCGGCCGCCGGTGGCCTCGTCGAGCTCCTGCCGGCGCGGTGCGCGGCGCTCGGGCCAGCGGGCGGCGTCCCAGCCGTGGCCGAGGAGCACCCGGTCGCCGGGGCGGGCCTCGGCGTACGCGCGCACGTGCTGGAGGGCTTCGGCGAGGGAGGCGGCCGCGGACAGGTCCAGGCCGGTCAGGGCGAGGCCCGCGGAGGTGGTGTGCACGTGGGCGTCGGTGAAGGCGGGGGTGACGAGCGCCCCGCCGAGGTCGACGACCTCGTCCACGCCCTGCGCGAAGGCGTCGGCGGCGCCCTCGGAGCCGACCCAGGCGATGTGGCCGCGCTCGACGACCATCGCGGTGGCGAAGGGATCGGCGGGGCTGTGGACCTCTCCGCCGCGGAGGAGGACCGTGCGGGGGCCTCCGGCGGTGGGGGCGGGGGCGGGGCTCGTGCCTCCGGCGGCGTTGGCGGAGTCGGCGGTGCGGTCTGTCATGCCGACAGTCTGGCGGGTGCGATTCGCCTCACGGAACACGGGCCCTGGTGGGGGCCCTGCGGGGCAAGGTCCCCTACCCGCCCTTCCACCATCCCCCAGACTCCGTCCGGGGGGACCCCCAGCCGGGCTGCGCCCGGACCCCGTTGCCGGGTGCGGCGCCGTTCCCGGGGGCCAGCCCCCGGACCCCCGCTCCTCAAACGCCGGAGGGGCTGATTTGGGCCAGTGGAGCTGGATTTGCTACACCCGGGGCGGGCGGGCCTCGTACGGGGTGGAGAGGACCACCGTGGTGCGGGTGGAGACGTGGGCCAGGGCGCGCAGGCGGCTCAGGAGGTCTTCGAGCTCCAGAGGGGTGGCCACGCGGACCTTGAGGATGTAGTTCTCGTCGCCCGCGACGCTGTGGCAGGCCTCGATCTCGGGAACCCCGGACAGCCGGTCCGCGATGTCGTCGGGCGCGCTCGGGTCGAAGGGCTTGACCGAGATGAAGGCCGTGAGGGGAAGACCGACGGCCTCGGGGTCGACGACCGCCGCGTAACCGCGGATGACCCCGCGCTGCTCCAGCCGGCGTACTCGCTGATGGACCGCCGACGTGGACAGTCCGGTGGCCTTGCCCAGGTCCGTGTAGCTCATCCGCCCGTCCCGTACGAGCAGATCCACGATCTGGCGGTCCAGCTCCTCCATTGCGCTCATAGCCGCACAACTTACGGCCCCGATCCCTTCAGGCCCAGCCGTGTCCACGGATTGAGGTGGCACCTGCGGCGGGCATGTGACCAAGGCCACAGGGGTAAGCGGGCGTACGGCGGCCGGATGTGGTTACTCGTGCCGCGCGACGGGAAGTGCTTGGGGTGGCCGTGGCCGAAGAACCTGCCCGCCCGGCCCACCCAAGGGGGAGTACATCCATGCTGAACACCAAGCGCGCCGGTCGCACCGAACCGGAGCCCCTGGAAATCGTCGAGAGCGGTTACGCCGACGACGACGACTACCTCGAATACGCCGAGGGCTTCGAGATCCACCACGCGACCTGCCCCGACTGCGGCCAGTCGATCGCCCTCGTCGCGGACGAGGAGTTCCTGCCGGAGCACGCCCTCTGCCTGAGCCCGTGGAACCCCTTCGGGCTCACGGTGTGCGCGGGCACCGGCCGGCCCGCCTCCGACGCGCTGCCCACCCTCGACTTCGGCGACGGCGAGGCCACGGAGCTGGAGCCCGTCGTCCACCTGGCGCTGCCGCAGGGGCTGGACTGGCGGACGCAGCCCTTCTCGCACGTCGGCGGCCCCGGCTCGCGGCCCGTGCGGATGCCGGCGCCCGCGGTGATGCCGCAGATGCGCCAGCACGCGCAGGCCGCCTGAGCACGGGCCGAGCGGGTACCGGGACGTCTACCAGTACGTTCCCTGCACCATGGCGGTGAGGCTGGCATGGTGCAGGATCAGGCTGTCGGGATCAGCCGGGATCTCCACCTCTCCGAAGTGCGCCTGCCGGTAGGCGATGCGCAGCATCACGATCCCGTGCCGCAGGGCGGCGTAGAGCGTGTGGAACTCCATGTCCCGCGGCGTGTGCCCGGTGAGTTCGGCGTACCGGCGTTCGATGTCCTCGCGGCGCAGGAAGTCCGGCAGGCCCGGCTGGCCGAAACCGACCGTCAGGTCCTGGAAGAACCGGTGCAGGTAGACGGTCCAGCCGAGGTCGACCTCGCGCGGGGCGCAGGCCGCCATCTCCCAGTCGAGGACGGCCACGGGTTCGAAGCCGTCAGCCTCGAAGATGACGTTGCCGATGCGTGCGTCGCCCCAGTTGAGGACGGCCGGGCCGCCCTCGCCGGCCGGCCACAGCTCTTCCAGGCGGGCGAACGCCCGCTCGAGGAGCGGTGATCGGGATTTCCCTTCAACCACCCAGTCGTAGTAGGCGCGTTGGGACTCGACATGGTGGCGCAGCGGGCTGCCGTCGCCCTCCCCGAGGAGAAACCTCGCCTCCTCGGGCGGGAACTGGTCGTGCAGCCGGGCAAGCAGCGCGATGCTGGCCTCCTGGAGCGCGGCACGCTGCGCGTCGGTCGCGGCGTGCAGCCAGTTCCCCTCGTAGGTGTAGGGCATCACGTCGGGCGGTACGCGCCCTTCGGCGCGGGCCATCACGAAAAACGGGGCTCCGAGCGGGCCGGGGTCCTCTTCCAGCCACTGCACGCGCGGGACCGGCAGGTCGGTGTGGGCGGCGACCAGGCTCATGACCCGGTGCTGGCGGGGCATGTCGTACGTCGGGAAGACGGTGTAGGCGGCCGGGTCGGCGGCGAGGCGCAGCGCGCAGGCGTGGATCGGGGCATCCGGGTGCTCTATGTCGAAGAGCAGGGTCTCGCTGGACATGCCGTTGGAGCCGGGGACGGAGATGTTGGTGACCTTGGCGCCGGGCAGCTCGGTGTCGAGCCAGGCGGCGAGGCGCCGGCCCAGCTCCTCGGGTTCGCGGGTGGAGGTACGGGGGCGCGGTGCCGGTCCTGCCATGGGAAACCCCTTCTCTGGATTGGCCGTTGAGGCGTGCGGCTTGAGGTGTGAGGTGTGAGGTTCCGGGCCGGGGTTACGGGGCGACCGAGCCGTAGTCGGCGAAGCCGCTGGGGTCGTGGCGGCCGAAGCTGCCGTGCTCGAAGATGCCGTAGCCGGTGCGGCCTTCGAGGGTGAAGCGGGCCGAGTGGTCGGTGACTCCGAAGGCGGCCATGGGGTGGGCGGTGGGGTCGGAGAGGTCGTAGGTGCGGCGGTCGGTCCAGGCGCGGCCCTGCCAGGTGCCGTGCTGCCAGTCGGAGGCGGGCGGGTAGCCGGCGCCGACGGCGAGCGGGGAGGAGTTCAGGATCTCCACGCCGAGTTCGAGGGGTTTGCGGCCCGCCGGGTCGGTGAGGTGGACGACGGCGCTCTCGGGGTGGCGGCTGCCGGGGCGGTAGCGGATGTCGGTGTGCGGCCAGCCGAGCTGGACGTCGTGGCGGCCGGCCCCCTCGGGGAAGACCTGGACGGCCTCGCTGAGGGCCCGGTGGCCGTCGGCGTCCTCCTGGGTGATGACCATCAGGAAACGGTCCTCGAACCGGACGGGGATCCAGAGCCAGTGGAACCCTTCGGGGCGGTGCTCCTCGGCGGCGCGGCCGCCCTCCTCCCCGGGGATGGGGCGCACGCCCCAGCTCCGGTCGCGGGTGCCGGTCCAGTCGGCGTCGAGGGTGAACTCCTCCCCCTTGGCGCGGATGGTGCCGGTGACGCCGCCGGCCTGGACGAAGCGGCGGCCTTCGAGGATGAGGCGGTCGCCCCGGCGCTGGGTGTGGTGCGGCTCCCACACGGCGGGGAACTCCGCGGTCCAGGTGATCTCGTACGAGAGCCCGTCGGGGTCCTCGGGGTCGGCGGCGCAGGAGAGGGTGATCCGCCGGAGGGGTTCGTCGACCGTGATGCGGAGCGGGCCGACGGAGAGGTTCATGCGGTCGTCGGTGAGGGCGTCGGAGGCGCGGACCGCGAGCAGTTCGTCGCCGACCCGGAGGGTGGCGTAGGCGTCTATGACCCCGGCGTTGGGGTAGACCCCGAGGCCGAGGATCAGGACGGCGCGACCCGCGTGGTCGAAGACGTGGAAGATGCAGCGGTCGTAGGCGTTGCGGTCTCCGGTGACGAGGTGCTTCATCGACAACGGGGCCTGGTGGATGGGGTATTCGTCGAGCGGTACGGGCCGGTCGGCGGGCATGGCGAACCTCCGTGGACGGGTGCGGGGGGTGACACCTGGGCGGAGATGACGGTACGTCAGATGGCGTGCCGGGGAACAGGGTTGTGGCACGAACTGGCAGGGAGACACATCGTGCGGGGACCCGGCCGGGCCGGGCCTAGGACCCCGGTGCTTCCGCTCCGGGACCGCGGGTCGGGGCCACCACGCCGGCGGAGCGAGCCCGGCCCCGGGCCCGGGCCGTGGGGCGGGGACCTCGGGTCGCGGGTCGCGGGGCCGGGGGGCGCGGCCCCGTGGGTTGTGGATCCCTGAGCGCAGGGCGCGGGGCGCGGCCCCGTGGGTTGCAGGAGGGCGCGGGTCGCGGGGCGGGGGGGCGCGGCGGAGGTGGTCAGCCGGCGGTCAGGCCGTCGATCAGGCGGTTCAGGAAGCGGGTGAAGGTGGCCTCCGGAGCGAGGGGGCGGCCGGGGGCGGCGAGGGCTTCGGCGAGTTCCGGGTGCCGGCCGTCCGCGGCGACGGCGCCTAGGTAGCGGGCTTCGGCCGCGAGCCGGTCGGGGGACCGCAGGGCCGCGGCCCCCGCGATCTCATGGGCGACGTGCCCGGCCACGAATGCGGTGAGCTGGGCGAACACCTCCAGCTTCGCCGCACCGTCCAGTCCGGTGGGCCGCAGGACGGCGAGCGCGCGTTCCAGGAAGGCCAGGGTGTTGGGGCCGGGCACGCGGCGGCCGGTCAGGGCTGCGGGCAGCCAGGGATGGCGCAGCATGTGGGCGCGCTGGAGGTGGGCGATGGCCTTCAGCTCCACGCGCCAGTCGCCGGCGGGCCTGTCTCCGGTCGGCCTGTCTCCGGTCGGCCTGTCTCCGGTCGGCGTGCCCCCGGCCGACCCGTCCCCAGTAGGCCCGTCCCCGGCCGACACGTCCCCGGTAGGCGCGTCCCCGCTAGGCCCGTCCCCGGTAGGCGCGTCCCCGCTAGGTCCGTTCCCGGTAGGCACGCCCCCGGTAGGCGCGTCCCCGGTAGGTCCATCCCCGGCCGACGCGTCCCCGGTAGGCCCGTCCCCGGTAGGCGCGCCCCCGCTAGGCCCGTCCCCGCTAGGCACGTCCCCGGTAGGCACGTCCCCGCTAGGCACGTCCCCGCTAGGTCCGTCCCCGCTAGGTCCGTTCCCGGTAGGCGCGTCCCCGCTAGGTCCGTTCCCGGTAGGCACGTCCCCGCTAGGTCCGTTCCCGCTAGGCACGTCCCCGGTAGGTCCATCCCCGGCCGACGCGTCCCCGGTGGGCCCGTCTCCGGCCGGCGCGTCTCCGGTCAGCGTGCCTCCGGTCGGCCCGGCCCCGGGGAGGGCGTCTGCGGTCAGTAGTTCGGCGGTGACGTGGTCGACCATCAGCTCCAGCAGCGTCTCCTTGTCGGGGGCGTAGCTGTAGAGCGACATGGCGCCGGCGCCGACCTCGGCCGCGACCCTGCGGATGGTGACCGCTTCGAGGCCCTCCGCGTCCGCCAGGGCGACGGCCGCCGCCGTGATCGCCTCTCGGCTGAAGGAGGGCTTGCGGCCCCTGCGGGGCTTCGCGGAGCCCAGCCAGAGCTGCTCGGGGTCGATGCCCGGCGCGCCGGCCTCTCCCGTACGGGGCACGGTCCGCACCCCCTCCCTTGATCGAGGCGGCCCTTGCGGGTCCCATCCAAGCATGGGCTATTCTCGTACAGTGTACGGATAGCGAGGAGGGGGACGAACGATGACAACGGCAGCAGCGCATACGCACGGTCCTGTGACGGGGGCGGCCTGGACGCCGCCTTCGGGCAAGCCGCCGCTGGGCTCACGGCTCATGAGGGCGACCTGGAAGGGGCTGCCGGCCAGGCGGCACACCGTCGGGTGGGAGCCGGGGCTGGCGGTGCCCGCCGCCGATGGCAGCCCGCTGATCACGGACCACTACTTCCCGCGCGCCGAGGGCGACTTCCCCACCCTCCTGGTCCGCTCTCCGTACGGCAGGGGCC
Source organism: Streptomyces sp. NBC_01298 (assembly GCF_035978755.1). Classification (NCBI taxonomy): domain Bacteria; kingdom Bacillati; phylum Actinomycetota; class Actinomycetes; order Kitasatosporales; family Streptomycetaceae; genus Streptomyces; species Streptomyces sp. NBC_01298. The sequence continues at coordinate 7,445,041 of NZ_CP108414.1, read as the reverse complement.
TGCCGTGGTCCCCCATGTACGGCGTGCTCTTCGCCGAGCAGGGCTTCCACGTGGTGCTGCAGAGCTGTCGCGGTACCGGTGGTTCCGGCGGCGAGTTCGACCTGTGGCGCAACGAGGCGGCCGACGGCCGGGCCACCGTGTCCTGGCTGCGCGAGCAGCCCTGGTTCAACGGAACGCTGGGGACCGTCGGCCCCAGCTACCTGGGATACGTGCAGTGGGCCCTCGCCGAGGACCCGCCACCGGAGCTGAAGGCGATGGTGGTGCAGGTGGGGCTGCACGATCCGCACGCCCTGTTCCACGCGGACGGCGCGCTCCGCCTGGAGAACGCCCTCGCCGTCGGCGTCGGCATGACGTACCAGCACCGGGGGATGGCGCCGTTCCTGAAGGCGACCCTGCGTCTGCAGCGGCGCCTGCGCGAGGTCACCACCGCGCAGCCGCTGCGCGGGGCGCACGCGTCCGCCCTCGGGGGCGACGTGCCCTGGCTGGACGAGGTGCTGTCCCACCCGGACGCCGAGGACGCGTACTGGGACGGTGCGTCGTTGGCGGCGGTGGCACGGCGGCTGGAGGTGCCGACCGGTCTGATCACCGGATGGCACGACGTACTGGGCGACCAGACCCTCGAGCAGTACCGCCGGCTCCGTGAGGCCGGGTGCGAGACCTCCTTGCTCGTCGGCCCCTGGACCCATACGTCAGCGCTGCAGCAGGGGTGGCCCGAGGTGTTCGCGGAGAGCCTCGCCTGGCTGCGCGCACACCTGTGCGCCGACCCCTCGGCGCTGCGTCCCACGAGGGTGCGCGTGCACGTCGGCGGCGAAGGCGGCGGCGCGGGCGACTGGCGGGACGTCGAGGACTGGCCGCCGGCCGCGGTCGTCGGTCCGTGGTTTCCCACCGCGCAGGGGCATCTGATCCGGCAGGCCACCGCGGAATCCGCACCCCTGGTCTCGTTCCGCTACGACCCGGCCGACCCCACCCCTTCGGTCGGCGGCCCGCTGCTCTCCCGTACCGCCGGTGCCCGCGACAACGGCACCCTGGAGATCCGGGACGACGTACTGACCTTCACCGGCCCGCCGCTGACCGAGCCCCTGGACGTACTCGGCCCGGTCTCCGCACGGCTGAGCGTCTCCACGGACACCGGCCACGCCGACGTCTTCACCCGCCTGTGCGACGTGGACGAGCAAGGCCGCTCGATCAACGTCTGCGACGGGCTGGGCCGGCTCCGGACTGACGGGCAGGAGCCCTCCCGGATCACCGTGCCGATGAGTGCCACCGCCCACCGCTTCGCCGTCGGGCACCGCGTCCGCTGGCAGATCAGCGGGGGCGCCCATCCGCGCTACGCCCGCAATCCCGGGACCGGGGAGTCGCCGTTGGACGCCACCGCCTTCGCGCCGGTGCGCATCACGCTGCACGCGGACTCGGCGCTGATGCTTGCCGTGCTCCCCCGTGGTTCCGGGGCCGGAACCACGGGGAACGGCTGACGAGCCGGCCGCCGTGCGGCCCGTACGAGCTGTACGGGCCGCACGGGCCGTACAGCGATCGGCCGCGCGATCGGCCGCGCGATCGGATCGGATCGCAACGGTCGGGTCCCGGCGGGGTGCGACCGGGCAGGGTTGACGTCGAAAGGAGGCCTCGTGATCTCGGCACTCAACCAGCTCGTCGATCTCGTCGAGGAACACCTCGCGGAGGAACTCGACGTCCACGCACTGGCCGCAGGGCTCGGCACGACCGAGTACCACCTGCGCCGGATGTTCTCGTCCTTGGCCGGCATGCCGTTGTCGGAGTACGTGCGCCGGCGCCGCATGACCGTGGCCGCCGCCGACGTCGTACGGGGCGAAGCCGATCTGCTGGGCATCGCCGTCCGGTACGGATACGGCTCGACCGAGGCGTTCGGACGCGCGTTCCGCGCGGTCCACGGCGCCGGTCCCCGTGACGTGCGCCGCGACGGAGGCCCCCTGCGCACACAGCCACGGCTCAGGATCCGCCTGACCGTCGAAGGGAGCATCCCCATGGACACCCGCCTCATCGACCGCCCCGCGTTCCGGCTGGTCGGACACGCCGTCCGGATTCCGCTCGTCCACCGGGGCGTCAACCCGCACATCCAGCGGCACATCACCGCGCTGCCGCCGGAGGAGCACCTCCGGCTGAAGGCCCTCGGCGACACCGAACCGGCGGGCCTGCTGCAGGTCTCCGACGACGTCGACCCCGACGGCGCGGAGGGGAGCGAACTGACCTACCTGCACGGGGTCGCCCTGTCCCGGGAGACGGCGGCGCCCGACGACCTGGACGCCATCGAGGTACCGGCCGGCACGTGGGCGGTGTTCCGCACCGCCGGACCCCACCCTCAGGCCCTGCAGACGACCTGGGCCGCGACCGCGACCGAGTGGTTCCCCTCCAACCCGTGGCTGCTGCGGCCCGGCCCCTCGATCGTCACGATCCTCGAACGCGCCGAAGATTTCAGCACCGCCACCTGCGAGCTGTGGCTGCCCGTCGAACCGGCGTGACGGATCGCGCGATCCCGGCTCCGGCGGGAAGGCGGGGGGAGCTCGGAGGGAGCCGGAGCAGACCCGGAGCGGACCCCAAGGGGAGTCCGAGGGGAGCCCGGAGGGGAGCCCGGAGGGGAAAGGTCGAACGGATGGGCGGGGTTACCCGTGGCTCCGGTGGCGCGTTGGCCCGGTATGACCACGATGGAGACTTCCACGCCGAAGGTGGGGCGCCGGCGGCGGGTGCCTGCCGCAGGGTACGAAGAATCGGTTCGGCAGGCCCCCGACCCGCCCATCTACCGTGCGCTGCTCACCCGGTGGGAGGAGGACGGCCGGACCCTGCCGGGGCAGCGCGATCCGGAGTGGTCCCGGATCGCCTCCTCCCCCATCTGGCCGACCGGCCCCCTCTTCGGCGGCTGACCGCTCACAGGGCGAGCAGACCCGCCGCCGTCGGGCGGAAACCGCACCGGGCGTAGAACGCGCCGAGGTGCGGCTCGTGGTCCACGTGCAACCACTGCGCGCCCGCGCCCCGCGCCTCCTCGGCGGCCGCCCGGACCAGGCGCACCCCGAGCCCGTGGCGGCGCTCGTCCGGGTGCACCGTGGTGTCGAGGACGAAGGCGTGCGCGCCCCCGTCCCAGGCCACGTTGACGTAGCCGACGAGCCGCCCGCCGCCGCGCGCCGCGATCCAGGTCAGGCTGCGGGCCAGGACCGGCGCGAAGGACGTGTCCCGGTGCCCCGGCCAGGACACGGAGAACAGTTCGTTCAGCTCCGCGTCGGACAGGGCCTCCCGTACGGTCAGCTCCGCCCGGGGCCGCGGCTCGCCCGCGGCCGGCTCCGCCCCGGGCCGGCCGGTCAGCGGGATTCCGGGCCCGCCAGGTGACGGGCGATCACCATGCGCTGGATCTGGTTCGTGCCCTCCACGATCTGGAGGACCTTCGCTTCGCGCATCAGCCGCTCGACCGGGAAGTCCGCCGTGTAGCCGTAGCCGCCCAGGACCTGGACCGCGTCCGTCGTGACGGCCATCGCCGCGTCGGTGCAGAAGAGCTTGGCCATCGCCGCCTGGCGGGAGAAGGGCTTGCCCGCGTCCCGCAGCCGCGCCGCCGCCAGGTACAGCGCGCGGCCCGCCTCGATCTTCGTCGCCATGTCGGCCAGCATGAACCGCAGGCCCTGGAAGTCCGCGATGGGGTGTCCGAACTGCTTGCGGTCCAGCGCGTAGGCCAGGGCCTCGTCCAGGGCGGCCTGGGCCACGCCGATCGCACAGGCGGCGATGCCGAGGCGGCCCGCGTCCAGGGCGGCCAGGGCGATGGTGAAGCCCTGGCCCTCCTCGCCGATGCGGCGCGAGTCGGGGACCCGTACCCCGTCGAAGTGCAGCTGGGCGGTGGGCGAGCCCTTCATGCCCATCTTCTTCTCGGGGACCGCCGCCGTGAGGCCCTGCGCGTCGCCCGGGACCAGGAAGGCCGTGATGCCCTTCGGGCCGTCCACGCCCGTGCGGGCCAGCACCGTGTAGAAGTCGGCGACGCCGCCGTGGGTGATCCAGGCCTTGGTGCCGCTGATCAGCCAGTCTTCGCCGTCGCGGACCGCCTTGGTGGTCAGGGAGGCCGCGTCGGAGCCCGAGGACGGCTCGGAGAGGCAGTACGCGCCGAGCAGTCCGCCGCCGAGCATGGCGGGCAGGTGGGCGCCCCGCTGCTCCTTGGTTCCGTAGCCGGCCAGGCCGTGACAGGCCAGCGAGTGCACGCTGACACCGAGACCGACGGTCAGGCGGGCCGCGGCCAGCTCCTCCAGCACCTGGAGGTAGACCTCGTACGGCTGGTCGCCGCCGCCGAACTCGCCGGCGTACGGAAGCCCGAGCAGTCCGGCCTCGGAGAGCAGCGCGAAGACCTCGCGGGGGAAGCGGCCGGTGTCCTCCTCCTCGGCGGCCCGGGGGCGGATCTCCCGCTGCGCGATCTCGCGCACGAGCGCGAGCAGGTCTCGGGACTCCTCGGTGGGCAGCGATCGGTCCACCTGCGGCGCGCGGTCGGTCATGGCGGCGCTCTCCTCACGTTCAAGCACGGGGCGGCGCGTGAGGGTGGTACGCGTCGCCGGGTCTCGGGGCTCACAACCGATGGTGCCCTCCCGGATCGCGGGAAGGTCCTGTTCAAGGGGCTGCGGCGGTTGAGTATGCCCGATCAGGGGCTTCCCGTCACGGGCTGAAGATCCTCCTCGGGGACGGGCGGGGCCGGGCATTCCGGGACGAACTCCTCGATCACCGTCAGGGTCGCGCGCAGCGTGCGCACCAGCAACGCTCCGACCGCGGCCCGGTCGGGGTGCCCCGGGTCGCCGGGAGCCCCGGGCCCGCGGCCCTCCCGGGCCTGCGACGGGACCTGGGCAGGGATCTGCGGCAGGACCTGGAGCTGGGCAGGCACCTGGGCCGGGATCTGCGGCGGGATCTGGGCCGGGTCCTGCCCGCGGGTTTGATCCGGCGCCTCGTCAGCGCCCCGCACCGCAGCCGCCGCAGGAGCCCGCACCGCGGCGTCCGCCGGGCCGATCCAGTCGAGGGTGCTGCCCTCGACGCCCGCGAGCCAGCCGACCAGTGCCAGCCGGGCGACCGGCGGGATCTCGCGGCGGCCGTACGCGCCTTCGGCGATGGTCGCGATGAGTTCCTCGCGGACGGCGTCGCGGATGGCGAGGACCTCGGAGTCCGAGCCGACGCCGCCGGTGACGATGGTGCGGTAGGCGGCCTGGTGGTGCTCGGCGTAATAGAGGTAGCCGTCGATGGTGCTGCGCACCCGCTGCGCGTTGGGGAGTTCGCTCTCGCCCGCGGCGCGGGCCACGAGCTCGGCCACCGAGTCCTCGACGATGGCCAGGTAGTAGCCGCGTTTGCTCTTGAAGTAGTAGTAGATGAGCCCCTTGGCCACGCCCGCGTGCTTGGCGATGTCGTCCATGGAGAGCGCGTCGTACGAGGTGTCTGCGAACAACTTGCGGCCGATCGCTATGAGTTCGGCCCGCCGAACCTGCGAACGTCCGGTCGCTCCCCGCTGTTGACTATTATTCAAATTCAGCCCTAGCCTCGAACTGCCACAGGATGCCCGCAGTATGGCAGACCCCCTGGCACCCCCCTTCGCACTCCCCCTGCGCACCGGACGACGTACGGGAGGACCACATCATGGGCACCAGCAGGACCAACACGACCAGAAACGCGCCCGAGGGCCGGGCCAATTGGAAGAAGACCGCCGCCGTCGCGATGCCCGCGGTCGTCGCGGTCGGAGCGATGGCGATGGTCATGGCGCAGGGCGCGCTCGCCGCCTCCTTCGCCGTCTCGGGGACCAGTTTCCAAGTCTCCTCGTCCAAGCTGAGCAGCAAGGGCCTGTCCTCCTACGTGCAGACGGACCGCTCCGTCGACGGCAAGGGGCATCCCGTCGCACTGCTCGGCATCGGCGAGGCCACCCTCACCGACATCTGCCAGGCCGCCGAGGTGGACACCCCGGTGGGCAAGGTGATCTTCAAGCTGACCGCCGGCGGCCCGGCCGGCAACGTCACCGCCAGCAATCTCGTCATCGACGGCGAGGACCTGGCCGGCGACGCCGTCTTCGGGACGGCCCAGATCGGCCGCGACGCCTCCACCCTCGACCAGGTCGGCGGGATCAAGGGCGAGGCCGGCAAGTTCGGGCTCCAAGCCGGGGACATCGAGGTCGTGGACGTGAAGTCGCACGCCTGGTCGGCGACCGGCGGCAACTTCCACCTCAAGGGCCTGAAGCTGAACGTCAGCCTGGACGGCAAGAAGTGCTTCTAGGCCTGCGCGGGCCCGCGGGGCCGGGCAGCGGATGGCTGGAACGCCGCCTCCCGCTGCCCGGCCCCCGGCGGCGGCTGCGCACCTGGCGCCGCACCCGCCCCTTCTGGGGCGGGCTGCTGGTGATCCTGGGCGGGACCGAGCTGCTGCTGGTCCCGCTCTCCCCGCTCACCGTGCTGGTCAGCCTGGGCCTCGGCGGAATCGCGGCCATCGGGATCGGCCTCGCGCTGATCGCCGCCGGCCTGTTCCTGTGGCTCCTGCCGCAGACCCGGGCCTACGTCTCGATCCACGCCCTGCTGCTCTCGGTGGTGTCCTTCGTGGCGACCAACCTCGGGGGCTTCCTCGTCGGGATGCTGCTCGGCATCGCGGGGAGCGCGCTGGCCTTCGGCTGGACCCCGGTGCCCGATCCGGAGGCGGGCGAGGAGGGCCCGTACATCCCGAGCCTGGACGGCAGCGGCCCGCGCACGCTGGCCGCCGCGCTGCCGGTGGTGCTGCTCGCCTCGCTGGTGGCGGGCACCGGGGAGGCGAGGGCCGCCTCGGCCGGCCCGCCGATGGCCGCGCGCACTCCCCCGACCGTGACCACCTCGCTCTTCGCCCCGCAGGGGTTCGCCTTCGCGGGGGTCACGCAGGTGCCCACGGTGGACGGCCCGCTGAAGGTGCTGGTGCTGCGGATGCGGGCCGCCACGCTGACCGACTACGAACTGCACAGCCGGGACGGCCGCGAGGAGTACGGGCTCGCCGCCAAGCGGCTCGACCTGAGCGGCGAGGTGACCTTGTACCTGACGAGGTTCAGCGGGTGCATCGGGGGCCTGCTGTGCGTGACCTTCAGTCCGGACGGGCTGCCCGCTCCCCCGGTCATCCCGCCGTTCGCCTTCATGACCCGGGTGAGCGCGGAGCAGGCGCTCGTCACCTCCGACGTGATCAGGACCGACGACCTGCGGCTGGTGGCCTCGTGATCCCCGTACAGGCCGCGCCGCTGTGGGCGTACGGCATCGGCGCCACCTTCGCGGTGGCCGCCGGGCGCCAGCTCCAGTGGTGGGAGCGGTCGGTCCGGGGCGAGGGCGTCCGTACCAGGAGCCGCGCGGCCAATCCCTACCTGGCGCTCACCCTGCTCTACGCGGCCCTGCTGCCCGCCCCCACGGGGGCGTACCTGCTCTGGCAGAACCCGGCCTGGTCGACGATGCACGTGGCCCGCGACCACGACGGGGTGTGGGCGGGCTTCGCCCTCTTCTACGGGGCCTCGGTGGTGGCAGGCGCCCTGCTCGGGTTCCTGACGGCGCGGCTGTTCGTGCTGGTCGGGGCCGGGTACTGGGGATACCTCCAGGCGGTGGCCGGGTACTTCCTGCTGTTCTTCACCCTGATCCACGGGTGGGACGGCAGGGGGTACGAACGGCTGCTGAGCGCCGATCCGCGGGCCTTCGCGGACTGGTCCGGGGAGGGTGTCCTGAACGGCGTGCTGGCCTTCGCGACCACGGGCACCTTCCTGGCCGTGCTGATCTTCGGGACGGCCGTCATCGGCACGATGCTGCTCACCGAGATCGGCTGGCTGGTGGAGGGCTGGCGGCTGCCGGGCGCCGCGGCGGACCTCAAGGTGCCGAGGGTGATCGCGGTGGCGATCGCCGGGGCGGGGGTCTACGGGCTGCCGTTCGCGGGGGCGGTGGGCGCGAGCGTGCTGGTCCGGCTGCTGGGGTGGTGGGCCGGAACCGGGGCGTTCGCCCTGCTGGCCGGGGTGGCGCTGCTGCCGGCACGGTCGCCCGTGCGGGCGCTGTACGGGCTGGTGGGCATTCCGGACGGGCACTGGCGGGTGGAACCGGAAGCGGAAGCCGGGGTGGAGACGGAGGACGGGGCCGCGGCGGCCGCCGGGGCGAAGGTTAGAAGAACCAGCCGACCTGGGTGACGAACATGGCCACGACGACGACCAGGGTCCAGCCGAGCACGTGCTCCAGCCAGGAGGAGGAATCGTCCTCCGGTCCGCCGGTGCGGACCAGGTTGCGGGCGCGGGCGGTCAGGGCGGCGCTGTGTGCGGTCATGCCTCCAATGTGACAGCGGGGGCGGCCCTCGCGGTAGAGACGACCGTCACGGGTGGCATGTCTCACGCCCCCGGCCGCGTGGTGCGGACCGGGGGCGCGAGCGGCGCGTACGGGCCGGATCAGGTGGTGCGGCCACGTCCCGCCATGGTGGTGCGGTCGCGGCCCGCCATGCCCGCCATGGCCAGGGCCAGGCACAGGGCGATACCGCCGGCGAGGACGTTGCTCCACACCGTGCGGGTGGTGCTGACGTCGCCGGAGATGACGAAGGGCGCGACGATCGTCCAGGCGGCGAGACCGACCGCCGTCCAGGCCATGGCGTGGGTGCGCTCATAAGCGGAGCCGAGTCCGCTCATGCACAGGCAGTACGCCAGGCCCGCGATCAGGTTGTTGATCGCCAGCGAGCTGAGCCCGCTGAATCCGGCGATCCACGGCGAGGCGGCGATGTAGAGGCCCGTCATCAGGGCCAGCGCCTCGACGATCTGGGCACTCGGAGTGCTGGTGACCCGCTCGAACCGCGAGCGCATCTCAGCGAGGTCGGGGTGGTGTTCGATTCTCGGTTGGGTGGTCATGGCGGGCTGCCTCCTATGAGAAGCTCCTATTGCCCTTTTGCCCTTTATGTTGCGCTTACATGCCTTTCGGGGCAACGCGAAATCTCAGAGCACCCCGACCGCCCGCAGCGCGAGGACCTGAGCCGGGTTCGGCCGGATCGGACCGTAGAGGTAGCAGACGCCTCCGGTGCCGGAGACGACCTTGCCCGCCGCGTTGTGGCGCTTGGTCCGCAGCCAGTTGTTCTCGAACTGCCTGCGCCGGTAGACGCGGCGCACGGCGGTGTTGTCGGCCGAGTTCGGGTCGTTGGCGATCACGTCGCCCGAGGCGGTGAAGCCGATGACGGTCATCAGGTGGCCGGCCGTGCCGTAGCCCGCGCCCGGGAGCTCCTCGGCCGTGAAGGACTGGGAGGTGATGACCGGAACGCCGGCCCGGACCAGGGTCTCCAGGTCGGCCAGCGAACCGAGGCGGGTGACGACCCCCGCGAGCTGGCGGTAGGTGGCGGCGTAGGCGGCGTTGAAGGGCCAGTTGCCGCAGCCCTTGTACGCGGCGTCGTAGGTGGAGCGGGCGGCGTGGCAGACCTGCGGGTCCGCGTAGTCCTTCTTGACCCAGGCCACGGACGTGGCGCTGGCCCTGCGGCCCCAGAACTCGATGATCATCTGCGAGGAGGTGGGGCTGCACCAGGCCTCGCCGCCGTTGTCGTACTCGGGGTACTGGCCGGCGTGCGTCTCCTGCGAGTACCTCGGCACCTTCAGCTCGTGGGCCCCGCCGGAGGCGGCGGTCGCCGGGACCGAGAACCGGTCCGGGACGTCCGAGGCCATGGCGCCGGCCAGCCACACCGTGGGGCCGCGGCTCGCGCCGGGCTTGCGGTACAGGGTCAGGCGCAGCCGCCAGTCCTTGATCCGCAGCCCGCTCGCGGGGGCGTCCACGGCGAGGGTGTCGGTCCAGACGGTGGACTTGCCGTCGGTCTGCCCGTCCACGGAGGTGCGCCGGATGTCCCCGTCGCCGGCGGCCCAGCGGCCCATCACGTACCAGGGGGTGGCGGCGCCGTCGGTGTAGGTGCCGCGCAGCTCGATCTGGATCCAGGTGCCGGCCGGGGTGCGGGCGTTCCAGGAGGCGATGGCCTCGGTGGCGGGCACGGTGGAGGCGTGGACCGGGGAGGTCCAGGTGGCGTACTCCCAGGTGCTCTTCTTGCCGGTGTGCGGGTCGGCGTACTCCCTGCGGCCCGTCGGGGTCTTGATCTCCAGGCCCGGGCGGGCGCCGCCGATGGCGGTGGTGCCCTGGTGGAGGCCGGCGGTCCAGTGGGCGTACGAGTACCAGAACCGGTTGTCCACCGTCTTGCGGGCGGCTCCGGCGGCGGCCCCCTCCGGGGCCGGGGCCGGGGTGTCCTGTCCCGGCCCCCCGGGGGCGGGCTTCGGCTCCGCCGCGGCGGCTCGGCCGCCACCGCCGGGGACGGTGGCGGCGGTCGCGGCCGCGAGGACCACGGCCAGCAGGGCGCGGCGGGGTGTGGGTGCGGTCATCGGCGTGGCCCCCAGGGGTCGGTGCGGCGGGTCGGCTCCCGCCCACCCTTCCAGTTCCCGCCCACGGGACCGTGAAGCCGGGCCGCCGTGTCGGGGTGACGGGGCGCGGCCCCCTCTGGGGGCGGGCCCCACGGGGCTGGGTCCCCTACCCGCCCTTCCACCGTTCCCCGGGCTCCGCCCGGACCCTTGCCGGGTGCGGCGCCGTTCCCGGGGGCCAGCCCCAGGGGGTCCGGGGCGCAGCCCCGGGGAACGGGCGAAGGGCGGGTAGGGGAACTCCCCCGCGCAGCGGCAAGGTCGCTGCCGGTGGCTGAGGGCGCCCATGGCCCAGGCCATACGCTGGGTTCGTGGAGACTCAGCCGTCACTTTCGTCACTCTGGCCGCTCGCGCGCGAGATCCTCGCCGTGCCGCCCTCCCTCGGACCCGTCCGCCTCGTCGGGATCGACGGGCACGCCGGGTCCGGGAAGACCACCTTCGCCGGGGCGCTCGCCGAGGCGCTGGGTGGGGTTCCCGTGCTGCGGCTGGACGATGTGGCCACCCATGAGGAGCTGTTCGGCTGGGTGGGGCGGCTGCGCGCGCAGGTGCTGGAGCCGCTCGCCGCGGGGCGGGCCGCGCACTGGGCTCCGTACGACTGGGTCGAGCGGCGGTTCGGTCCGGAACGGGTGCTGGAGCCCGGTCCGGTGCTGTTGGTCGAGGGGGTAGGTGCCGGACGGCGCGCCCTGCGCCCGCACCTGGCGCGGCTGCTGTGGATGGAGACCCCGCGTGCGAAGTCCTGGGGGCGCGGGCGCGACCGGGACGGGCGCGAACTGTCCGACTTCTGGGACGGATGGGAGCGCGCGGAGCTCGCGCACTTCTCGGATGACCCTTCGCGCCCCTTCGCGGACACCCTGGTGCGACAGAGCAGTACGGGATACGAGTGGACTTCCGGGGCTGCCGGGGCGGCGGAAACCGGCGTGAAAGTGACTGAGGGTGACGGGGTGCCCCAGGCCTGAAGGGCGGGGGGACGGGTCCCTCCGCGGGTGCTTCCCGGCTCCTTGACCCGGGGCGGGGACGGCCTTACGTTCTGAAGAGGCGGCCCTCACCGGCCGCCGCGGACGCGGAGCCCCCGATTGTTCCCCCGTGATCGGGGGCTTCGTGTCGTCGCCGATCCCCCTCGAAGTACCGCCCGGCACTCCTTCTTCGCGGCGTCGCACGGGGCCCATTCCGGCGAAATCATCACCGTGCGTCACCCTGGACGACTCGGATGTGCACCCGGCAGGTCTTCGACGCACCCTACGTAAGGTGCGTAACCGCAGGTACGATGCACCCCTGATTTCATCGGCGCAGGGACAACTCGCGTATGCGTCGCGGGGGTTGCTGGGCACCACGGGGGCACGCTTGTGGGGGATGTGATGGACTTCGCCGCGCACGGCAGCAGCGCGCACGCCCCGGCCGAACTCGCCTGGCTGCGAGGAGTGGACGCCTGCACGATGGGCGCCTACCCGCAGGCCGAGGAGGAGTTCCGGGCGGCCGTACGACTCGATCCCGCCATGGCCGACGCCTGGCTCGGGCTGCACGCGCTCCGCGTCGACACCACGAACGCGTTATTGCGCATGTACGCCCACCGGGACCGGTTCGGGGAGCAGCGGGCCCGCCACCGGCGGACGCTGAACTCCTGGTACTGGCTGGGCTGGTGGGTGCAGCCGGTCCTGGAGACCCGGCGGGACCTGCTGCTGGCGCACGCCTCGCACTGGCTGGACGGACGTCACGTCCCCGAGCTGGACCAGGCGCTGGCGGCCCTGCCGCCCGTGGACACCGACCCGCAGGTGCGCTTCCTGCACGCCTGCCGGGCCTACTTGGTCAAGGACTGGGAGCAGCTGGTCCGCTCCACCGAATCGCTGGTCGACGATCCGCTCCTGGGCATCGAGGCGGGTCTGTTCGGCGGGATGGCCCGGGTCCGGCTGGAGATGTACGGGCAGGCCGAGCCGCTGCTGTCGGCCTCGCTGATGCGCTGCCGCAGCGAGCAGCCCCAGCGCAAGGAGCTGCGGTACTGGCTGGCGCGGGCGCACGAGGGGACCGGGCGCAGCGCCGCGGCCCTGCCGCTGTACCGGGCGGTGCACCGGGTGGACCCGGCGTTCATGGACACGGCGGCCCGGCTGACGGCCATCGAGGACAGCGAGGACGCCGACGGCCTGGCCGGGTACGCGAGCGGCGCCGGCTACGAGGCCGTCGGCGGGCACGGACCGGCACCGTCGGGCGGGGACTTCGCGGCGGTGGCCCTGGGCGGCGGCGGTCCGGTCCAGGGGATCGCCGCCGACGGACAGCCGGACACGGACCCGCTCGCGGCGGCCGACCCGCCGGAGCCGCGGCACGGCCCGGGAGCCCCGGGGCCCGGGGCGGGGCTGCCCGCCGGGGTACGGCACAAGGCCTCGCTGCCCGCGCAGCCCGGACCCGTGGAACTGCCTGCCGGACCGGCGGATCCGGCGGCGCTGGCCGAGGCGCTCGCGGAGCTGGAGCGGATGGTGGGCCTGGAGCCGGTCAAACGGCAGGTGAAGGCGCTCTCCGCGCAGCTGCACATGGCCAGGCTGCGGACGGGTCAGGGACTGCCGGTGCAGCCGCCGAAACGGCACTTCGTCTTCTCCGGGCCTTCGGGCACCGGCAAGACCACGGTGGCGCGGATCCTGGGGCGGGTCTTCTACGCGCTGGGCCTGCTCGGCGGCGACCACCTCGTCGAAGCCGGGCGCGCGGACCTGGTCGGCGAGTTCCTCGGGCAGACCGCCGTGAAGGCGAACGAGCTGATCGACTCGGCGATCGGCGGGGTGCTGTTCGTCGATGAGGCGTACAGCCTCTCCAACTCCGGCTACAGCAAGGGCGACGCGTACGGGGACGAGGCCCTGCAGGTGCTGCTGAAGCGGGCGGAGGACAACCGGGACCACCTGGTCGTGATCCTCGCGGGCTACCCGGCGGGGATGGACCGGCTGCTCGCCACGAATCCGGGGCTGTCCTCGCGGTTCACCACGCGGGTGGACTTCCCCAGCTACCGGCCGCTGGAACTCACCTCGATCGGCGGGGTGCTGGCCGACGCCAACGGGGACCGGTGGGACGAGGAGGCGCTGGAGGAGCTGCGGAGCATCAGCGGGCACGTCGTGGAGCAGGGGTGGATCGACGAGCTGGGCAACGGGCGGTTCCTGCGCACGCTGTACGAGAAGAGCTGCGCGTACCGGGACCTGCGGCTGTCGGGCTTCACCGGTGATCCGTCCCGGGAGGACCTCTCCACCCTGCGGCTGGCGGACCTGATGCAGGCCTACGGGGAGGTCCTCTCGGGCCGCGGCCCGCAGGAGCGGCCGGAGCCGCCGCCGCTGTAGCCGCTGCGCGGAGCCGTCCCCTACCCGCCTTTCCACCGTTCCCTGGGGCTCCGCGCCCCAGACACCGCTCCTCAAACGCCGGAGGGGTTGGATGTGCCGCGCAGCGGCACATCCAACCCCTCCGGGACCTCCTACGCGCTCCGCGCGTACCCCCGGTGCGCGGGGTCGCGGACCTCGCCGACCAGGGTTTCCAGTACGTCCTCCATCGCGACCAGGCCCAGGACCCGGCCCGAGGGATCGGCGACCTGCGCCAGGTGCGTCGCGTCGCGGCGCATCACCGTCAGGGCGTCGTCCAGCGGGAGCGTGGAGCAGACCGTGGTCATCCGGCGCCAGACCCGCTGGGGCACGGCCCGTTCCCGGTCCTCCAGGTCCAGGACGTCCTTCACGTGCAGGTAGCCCATGAAGGCACCGGTCTCGGTGCGGACGGGGAACCGGGAGTATCCGGTGCGGACCGTCAGCTGCTCGATCTGGCGCGGGGTGACGGCCGGGCCGACCGTGACCAGCCGGTCCGGGGCGAGGAGGACGTCGGTGACCGGGCGGCTGCCCAGTTCCAGCGCGTCCTCCAGGCGCTCCTGCTCGACCGGCTCCAGGAGACCGGCCTGCCGGGAGTCCTTGAGCAGGCGGCCGAGCTGGGCGGAGGTGTAGACGGCCTCGACCTCGTCCTTGGGCTCCACCTTGAAGAGCCGCAGGATCAGGGTGGCGCAGGCGCCCAGGGCCGTGGTGACCGGTCCGCAGACCCGTGCGAAGGCGACCAGGCCCGGGCTGAACCACAGGGCCGTCTTCTCGGGGGCGGCCATGGCGAGGTTCTTGGGGACCATCTCGCCGATGACCAGGTGCAGGAAGATCACCGCGGTGAGGGCCACCGCGTAGCCCAGCGGGTGGATCAGGCCTTCGGGCACGTGGGCGGCGTGGAAGACGGGCTCCAGGAGCCGGGCCACGGTGGGTTCGGCCACGGCGCCGAGGGTGAGCGAGCACATGGTGATGCCGAACTGCGCGGCGGCCATCATGCGCGGCAGGTTCTCCAGGCCGTGGAGCACCTGGCGGGCCCGCTTGGAGCCGGCCGCCAGGGGTTCGATCTGGCTGCGGCGGACGGAGACGAGTGCGAACTCGGCGCCGACGAAGAAGCCGTTGGCCAGGACGAGGAGCAGGGCGAACAGGAGTTGGAGCGCGTTCACCGGCCACCCACCTGTGCCAGTTCGGCGGGGGCGGGTACCGAACCGAGCCGGTCGGGGCCGAGTCCCTCGGGAGCGGTGCGCACGAGGCGGACCCGCTCGGCGCGGTAGCGGCGGACCTGGCGCACGGAGAGCTTCCAGCCGGGCAGTTCGGCGCGGTCCCCGGGGGCGGGGATGCGGCCGAGCAGGTCGGCGACGAGCCCGGCGACGGTCTCGTACGGCCCTTCGGGGACCTCCAGGCCTATCCGGCGCAGGGTCTGCACGCGGCAGCTCCCGTCGGCCTCCCAGGAGGGGCGGCCGTCCTCGGCGGGTACGGCGGCCAGTTCGGGGCTGCCGTCCTCCGCGAGGTCGTGCTCGTCGCGGACTTCGCCGACGAGCTCCTCCACGATGTCCTCCAGGGTGACGACCCCGGCGGTGCCGCCGTACTCGTCGACGACCACGGCCATGGGCTGTTCGCTGCGCAGGCGTTCCAGCAGCGGCTGCACCGGCAGGGAGCCGGGCACCAGCATCGGGGCCACGCAGATCCCGCTGACGCTGGTGCGGGCGCGCTCGGACTCGGGCACGGCGAGGGCGTCCTTGAGGTGGACGACCCCGGTGATCTCGTCGATGCGCTCGCGGTAGACGGGGAAGCGGGACAGGCCCGTGGCGCGGGTCAGGTTCAGCACGTCGGCCGCGGTGGCCGTGTGCTGCAGGGCGCTGACCTTGACCCGGGGGGTCATGACCAGCTGCGCCGTGAGTTCGCCCAGCGAAATGGTCCGTACGAAGAGGTCGGCGGTGTCCTGTTCCAGGGCGCCGGCCTGGGCCGAGTGACGGACCAGGGAGACCAGCTCGCCGGGGGTGCGGGCGGAGGCCATCTCGTCGGTGGGCTCTACGCCGAGCGCCCGGACGAGCCGGTTGGCGACGGCGTTGAGGCCCGCGATGACCGGCCGGAACACCCGGGAGAAGACGTGCTGCGGGCCGGCCACGAAACGGGCCACCTGGAGCGGCCGGGAGACGGCCCAGTTCTTCGGGACGAGCTCGCCGACGACCATCTGGACGGCGGAGGCGAGCAGCATGCCGATGACGACGGCGGCACCGGGGACGGCGCCCTTGGGGAGGCCGGTCGCTTCGAGCGGCCCGGCCAGCAGGGCGGCGAGGGCGGGCTCGGCGAGCATGCCGACCACGAGGGAGGTGATGGTGATGCCGAGCTGGGTGCCGGAGAGCTGGAAGGACAGCTCCCGAAGGGCTGCGACGACCGTGCGGGCACGGCGGTCGCCCTCGGCCGCGGCGCGTTCGGCCTCGGGTCTCTCGACGGTGACGAGGCCGAATTCGGCTGCCACGAAGAAACCGTTGGCGAGGATCAGGGCGAATGCCGCCACGAGCAGGAGTAGCGGGATGGTCATGCCGCCGCCTCCGGAGGGAGGGCGGCGCGTGTACTACCGGACGATCCGTCCATTGCTGGAGGGAGTCACTCCTCAGGTCGATGGTGCCCACGGGCCACGGGGTCCCGGGGCGTGTGGGAGGGCACGCGTGTGCGCGCCCCGCCCACCAGGTTAGTCATTGGGACCGCCGCCGCAATGGGACGCAGCGACGAGGTCGGCCGGGCTCAGCCGTTCTTGGAGCCGGTTCCGTGGGCTTCGGCCAGGGCGCGCAGGGCGCGGGCGTCGGCGATCGCCTGGGCCTTGGCGACCCCCGGCTGGATGCCGAGGGCGGGCAGGCTGGTGCCGTCGTTCAGGTCGAGGAACACCCACGCGTCGCCGGGGCGGAGGTTGACGCGCAGGATCTGCGCCCACTCCAGGCGGCGGGTGGTGGTGAGGTTGACGACCGTGACCCCGGTCTCGTCGGCGACCACCTTGGGGCGGCTGAGCAGGACGAGGACGCAGGAGAGCAGGGCCGCGGTGAAGACGAAGGCGATCCGCTCACCGGGGTGCAGGGTTTCGAGGATCAGCGCGATCGCCGAGATCGTGACGAACATGGCGGCGCCCACGCCCAGCAGGACGGCCCGCGTGCGGGTCGGCCGGAAGGTGACCGGCAGGGCGGGCGGTGCGGACTGGGCGGTGGCGTCGGCCATGTGCGTCAGGTGCCTTCGGGTGGTGCCGGGTGGCGGATCGGGGAAACCGGGCGTGCCGTCAGAGGCGGCAGGCGTGGATCGAGGTGGTGAGGATCGCGCGGGCGCCGAGCTCGTACAGGTCGTCCATGATCCGCTGGGCCTCCTTGGCGGGGACCATGGCGCGGACGGCGACCCAGCCCTCGTTGTGCAGCGGGGAGACGGTCGGCGACTCCAGGCCCGGGGTGAGGGCGACCGCGCGCTCCAGGTGCTCGGCGCGGCAGTCGTAGTCCATCATCACGTAGCTGCGGGCGACCAGGACGCCCTGGAGACGGCGCAGGAACTGCTGGGCCCGGGGGTCCTCCGGGTCGGTGCCGTTGCCGCGGATGACGACGGCCTCGGAGGTCATGATCGGCTCGCCGATGACCTCCAGTCCGGCGTTGCGCAGGCTGGTGCCGGTCTCGACGACGTCGGCGATGATCTGGGCGACGCCGAGCTGGATGGCGGTCTCGACCGCGCCGTCGAGGTGGACGACGGAGGCCTCGATGCCCTGGTCGGCGAGGTGCTTCGCGACGATTCCCTCGTACGAGGTCGCGATGGTCATCCCGTGGAAGTCCTCGGGGCCCTTCGCGGTGCCGGGGATGGTGGCGTAGCGGAAGGTGGAGCGGCCGAAGTTCAGCGGCAGGATCTCCTCGGCGCTGGCGCCGGAGTCGAGCAGCAGGTCGCGGCCGGTGATGCCGATGTCGAGCTTGCCGGAGGACACGTAGATCGCGATGTCCTTGGGGCGGAGGTAGAAGAACTCCACCTCGTTCTCGGGGTCGACGACCACGAGCTCCTTGGACTCCTTGCGCATCCGGTAGCCGGCCTCATGGAGCATCGCCGACGCCGGTCCGGAGAGTGAACCCTTGTTGGGGACGGCGATGCGCAGCATGGGGGCTTCCTTTGGTGCGTAGGTGCGAAAGGGTGTGCTGGTACGGGTACGGACGCGCGGACGCCCCGGCACGGTGGGCCGGGGCTCGCGCGGAACTGCCGCGGCCTGAGAACTGGTGCGGCCTAGAGGTGCGCGTAGACGTCTTCGAGGGAGATCCCGCGCGCCACCATCATCACCTGGACGTGGTAGAGCAGCTGGGAGATCTCCTCGGCGGCGGCTTCCTTGCCCTCGTACTCGGCGGCCATCCAGACTTCGGCGGCCTCCTCGACGACCTTCTTGCCGATGGCATGGACACCCTTGCCGACCAGCTCTGCGGTACGGGAGGTGCTCGGGTCACCGTTGGCCTTGAGCTGGAGCTCGGTGAAGAGCTCTTCGAAGCTCTTGGGGGTTTTGTTCGCCATGATGGTCCTCAGAATACGGGGTCCGCGGTCGCCTACTGGCGCCAGGGTTCGCTGACGGTCCGCAGGGTCATGGCGGTGGAGACGGCGGCGGTGACCGCTTCGTGTCCCTTGTCCTCGTTCGACCCCTCGAGTCCGGCGCGGTCCAGCGCCTGCTCGTCGTTGTCGCAGGTCAGTACGCCGAAGCCGACGGGGACTCCGGTGTCGATCGACACCTGTACCAGGCCCTGGGTGACGCCCTGGCAGACGTAGTCGAAGTGCGGGGTGCCGCCGCGGATGACCACGCCGAGGGCGACGATGGCATCGTAACCGCGACCGGCCAGTACCTTCGCCACGACCGGGAGCTCGAAGCTGCCCGGGACGCGCAGCACGGTGGGCTCGTCGATCCCCAGCTCGTGCAGGGCCCGCAGGGCGCCGTCCACCAGGCCGTCCATGACCTTCTCGTGCCACTGGGCCGCGATCACGGCGACGCGCAGGTCTCCGCAGTTCTTCACGCTCAGTTCGGGTGCGCCCTTGCCGCTCACAGCTCTGCTCCTCGTTGCGATTCGTGTGGTGTTCTGAGAATTCGGGGGTGTTGCTGTTACTGGTTGCCGCAGGCCGACGTGGTCACGGCCCCGTCCAGCCAGGGCAGGTCGTGCCCCATCCGGTCCCGCTTGGTGCGCAGGTAGCGCAGGTTGTGCTCGCCCGCCTCCATGGGCATCGGCTCCCGGTCGGAAACCTTGATGCCGTGGCTGATGAGGGCCGCCGACTTCTCGGGGTTGTTGGTCAGCAGCCGGACGCTGTGGACGCCGAGGTCGGCGAGCATCTGCGCGCCGGCGCCGTAGTCGCGGGCGTCGGCCGGCAGGCCCAGCTCCAGGTTGGCGTCGAGGGTGTCGCGGCCGCGCTCCTGGAGCTCGTACGCGCGCAGCTTGGACAGCAGGCCGATGCCCCGGCCCTCGTGGCCGCGCAGGTACACGATCACACCGCGGCCGGCCGCCTGGACCCGCTCCATGGCGGTGTGCAGCTGGGGGCCGCAGTCGCAGCGCTGCGACTGGAAGATGTCCCCGGTCAGGCACTCGGAGTGCATGCGGACCAGGACGTCCTCGCCGTCGCCGATCTCGCCGTGGACGAGGGCGACGTGCTCGACGCCGTCGACGGTGGAGCGGAACCCGTACGCCGTGAAGTGGCCGAAGGAGGTCGGCAGGCTGACCTTGGCCTCGCGGCGCACGGTCGGCTCGGCGGAGCGGCGGTAGGCGATCAGGTCCTCGATGGAGATGATCGTCAGGCCGTGCTTGCGGGCGAAGGGGATCAGCTCGGGCAGCCGCAGCATCACCCCGTCCTCGCCGGCGATCTCCACGATGGCCCCGGCCGGGCGCAGGCCCGCGAGGCGGGCGAGGTCGACGGCGGCCTCGGTGTGGCCGTTGCGGACGAGTACGCCGCCGGGCTTGGCGCGCAGCGGGAACACGTGCCCGGGGCGCACGAAGTCGCCCGGACCCGAGACCCCGTCGGCCAGCAGCCGCAGGGTGGTGGCGCGGTCGGCGGCCGAGATGCCGGTGGTGACGCCGTGGGCGCCGCTCGCGTCGACGGAGACGGTGAAGGCGGTCTGCATCGACTCGGTGTTGTGCTGGACCATCTGCGGGAGTTCGAGCCGCTCCAGCTCGTCGCCCTCCAGCGGGGCGCAGATCAGGCCGCGGCACTCGCTCATCATGAACGCGATGATCTCGGGGGTGGCCTTCTCGGCCGCGATGACGAGGTCGCCCTCGTTCTCGCGGTCCTCGTCGTCGACGACGACCACCGGACGGCCGGCCGCGATGTCGCGGATGGCCTGCTCGACGGGGTCGAGCCGGAACGTCTCCAGCTCGACGTCGGGCACGGGCTTCAGGACGGGGTTCGGGTTCGAGGGGGTCATGCCGTTGCTCCTTCCAGAGCCGGGGCGGTGGTGGTGGTGCGCGAGCGCTGGTACCAGTCGTAGGCGCCCCAGACGACGAGGGCGAAGTACACGACGTAGACGAGGCCGGAGAAGGCATAGCCGGTGGAGAAGGCAAGGGGGACGCCCACGACGTCCACCAGGAGCCAGGCAAACCAGAACTCGACCATGCCCTTGGCCTGGGCGTACATGGCCACGAGGGTGCCGACGAAGATGTACGCGTCGGGCCACGGGGCCCAGGAGAGATTCGGAAACACGGTGAACAGGCCGCCGACGGCCAGGGTGCCGAGGGCCGCGGCGCCGAGGAGGAAGCCGCGCTCACGCCAGGTGGCGAACCGAACGGCGAGCGTGCCGTCCTGAGCCTTCTGGCGACCGCGGTTCCACATGGCCCAGCCCCACACGGCCACGATGATCACCACGGCCTGCTTGCCGGCCATGCCGCTCATACCGCCGAAGGCGAACGTGGTGAAGAGGATGGCGCCGGACAACAGCTGGGCGGGCCAGGTCCATATGGAACGGCGCCAGCCGAGCGCGAGGGCGATCAGGCCCATCGTGTTGCCGACCATGTCGCTCCACTTGATGCCCTTGCCGAAGGCCACGAAGGCATCGCTGTTGATCCAGGTCAGGGCGCTCACTGCGACTCCCCCGTCCGGTGCGGCACGTCTGAGGCCAGAGGGGTGACGCCGGCGGCGAGCAGTCGCTCCACGTACTTGGCCAGGACGTCGACCTCGAGGTTGACCGGGTCGCCGGGCTTCTTGATGCCCAGGGTGGTCAGCGCGAGGGTGGTGGGGATGAGGCTGATGGTGAACCAGTCGGCGGCGGCCTCGACCACGGTGAGGCTCACGCCGTCGACCGTGATGGAGCCCTTCTCGACCACGTAGCGGGAGAGGTTCTCCGGGAGGGCGACCTTGACGATCTCCCAGTGCTCGGAGGGGGTCCGGTCGAGGATCTCGCCGGTTCCGTCCACGTGCCCCTGCACCAGGTGGCCGCCGAGCCGTCCGCCGAGCGCCATCGGGCGCTCCAGGTTGACCCGGGAGCCGTGGGTGAGGGCGCCGAGGCTGGAGCGGTTCAGGGTCTCCTGCATGACGTCGGCGGTGAACTCGCCGTCACCGGTCTCCACGACCGTCAGGCAGACGCCGTTCACGGCGATGGAGTCCCCGTGCTTGGCGTCCTCGGTGACGACCGGGCCGCGCAGGCGGAAGCGGGAGGCTTCGGCGAGCTCCTCGACGGCGACGACCTCGCCCAGTTCTTCGACGATTCCGGTGAACACTCAGTGCTCCTTGAGGGCTGTGAGGACGGTGGGGGCGGACGGGGCCGACGCGGGGACGGCGGTGACGCGGATGTCCGTGCCGACGCGGACGGTTTCGGTGATCCGGAGCCGGAGCGCGTCGGCGAGGGTGCCGATGCCGGCGTCGGCGAGGGCGAGCGGGCCCGCGCCGAGGAGTACGGGGGCGAGGTAGCCGACGACCTTGTCGACGGCCCCGGCGGCGACGAAGGCGCCGGCCAGGGTGGGCCCGCCCTCGAGGAGGACGGAGCGGATGCCGCGCCCGTACAGCTCGCGCAGCAGGGCGTCCACGGAGATCCCGTACTTGTCGTACGGGAGCCGGGCCAGCTCCACTCCGGCGAGGTGGCGGGTGTCGGCATCCTCGGCGACGGCGATCAGGGTGGGCGCGGCCTCGTCCAGGACCCGGGCGGTGGGCCGGATGGTGGCATGGGTGTCCAGGACCACGCGCAGGGGCTGGTCGGCGGCGGTGAAGCCGTCGATCCCCCGTACCGCGAGGTGCGGGTCGTCGGCGCGCAGGGTGCCGGAGCCCACGACGACGGCGTCGGACTCGGCGCGCAGCCGGTGGACGTCGGCGCGGGACTCGGGGGAGCTGATCCACTGGCTGGTGCCGTCGGCGGCCGCGATGCGGCCGTCGAGGGTCGCGGCGTACTTCCACAGGATGTACGGGCGGCCCAGGCGTACGGAGGTCAGCCAGGCGGCGTTGCCCGCTTCGGCCTCCTCGGCGAGCAGCCCGGCCGCCGTGTCGATCCCGGCGGCGCGCAGGGTGGCTCCGCCGCCGCTGGCCTGCGGGTTCGGGTCGGAGACCGCGTAGACCACGCGGGTGATCCCGGCGGCGATCAGGGCCTGTGCGCAGGGCCCCGTACGGCCGGTGTGGTCGCAGGGTTCGAGGGTGACGTAGGCGGTGCCGCCACGGGCCGCCGGGCCTGCCGCGTTCAGGGCGTGGATCTCGGCGTGCGGGCCGCCGGCCCGCTCGTGCCAGCCTTCGCCGACGACGGCGCCCGAGGCATCGGTGATGACGCAGCCGACGACGGGGTTGGGGCTGGTGGAGCCGAGTCCGCGGGCGGCGAGCTCGATGGCTCGGCGCATGGCGCGGGTGCCCGCGTCGGGTGCTGCGTGCGCGGCGTGGTTCGCCACCGGGTCCTCCTGCCTCATCGGGCACGGACTCCGGGGCCTGTCGGGATACGACAGATGAAGCGGGTAGCACACGCGGGGACGCCGAGGCCGGAAAACGATCCGTTCGACGGCACGTCCCGAGGGATGTGCCGATGGACCGCCGACGGCGGCGTACCGGTGACTGGCCCGCCGCGCACTGCCTCCCATCCGGACTTTAACCGTCGGTCCAGGAATTTCACCTGGTCAACCGGCCGCTGGCTGCGGACGGGTCGCGGACTATAACCGCCGGTTCGGAATTACACCGACCCCGGAGTGCGCTGCTACTGGTACTGAAGCCAGTGTGCCACGGGTGATCGGCGGCCATGCGGGTGAGTCAATGTGGCCTGGGTCACACATGCGGCCACTCCCTGGCACGGATTGCGCCGTTCGGCCGATCCCTCCCCCGCACATGCGCGCGAGATCCCCTTGACGGAACCCGCTCCGGGTCTTGCCGGATCGCGCACTTTGGTCCAGACCTATTGACGGGTTGGTCTAGTCCTCTTAACGTTCCCTTCATCTTCCCCGGGAGACAGCCCGTCAGATGTGCGCACGTCACGGGCCAACACGCACCACGTTTCAGCCTGTTGTGTCCTGCCATCCTCCCCTCCCCAGGAGGCACAATGCTGTCCCCCACCAAGACGCGGGCCATGCTCCTGACGTCCGGCGCCGCAATCGCCGGTCTGCTGGTAGCCGGGCTCTCGGCGGGCGTCTCGCACGCCGCCGACAACGAGTCCTGTCGCCCCGACGGTCTGTACAAGACCGCGGGCGTGGACGTCCCGTACTGCTCGGTCTACGACACCGAGGGCCGCGAGAAGATGGGCGCCGACCACCAGCGCCGCGTCATCGGCTACTTCACGGGCTGGCGCACGGGCAAGGACGGCACCCCCGCCTACCTGCCCAGCAACATCCCGTGGTCCAAGGTCACCCACCTGAACTACGCCTTCGCCCACGTCGACGGCAGCAACAAGATCTCGGTCGGCGCGGACAACGCGAACAACTCCGCCACCGGGATGACCTGGCCGGGCGTCGCGGGTGCCGAGATGGACCCCACCCTCCCTTACAAGGGCAATTTCAACCTTCTGAACAAATTCAAGAAGCAGAACCCGAACGTCAAGACGCTGATCTCGGTCGGCGGCTGGGCGGAGACCGGCGGCTACTTCGGCGACGACGGCAACCGCGTCGCGTCGGGCGGCTTCTACTCGATGGCGACCAACGCCGACGGCTCGGTCAACCAGGCCGGCATCAACACCTTCGCGGACTCCTCGGTCGAGTTCATCCGCAAGTACGGGTTCAACGGCGTCGACATCGACTACGAGTACCCGACCACGATGAAGGACGCGGGCAACCCGCTCGACTGGCAGCTGTCCAACGCCCGCCGGGCCGGGCTGGTCCAGGGCTACGACGCCCTGATGAAGTCCCTGCGCGAGAAGCTCGACCGGGCCGGCGCCGCCGACGGCAAGCACTACCTGCTGACCGTCGCCGCCCCCTCCTCCGGCTACCTGCTGCGGGGCATGGAGACCTTCCAGATGCAGAAGTATCTGGACTACGTCAACATCATGTCCTACGACCTGCACGGCGCCTGGAACGAGTACGTCGGCCCCAACGCCTCGCTCTTCGACGACGGCAAGGACGCCGAGCTGGCGGCCGCCAACGTCTACGGCAGCTCCCAGTACGGCGGCATCGGCTACCTCAACACCGACTGGGCCTACCACTACTTCCGCGGCTCCATGCCGGCCGGCCGCATCAACATCGGCCTGCCCTACTACACCCGCGGCTTCAAGAACGTCCAGGGCGGCACCGACGGCCTGTGGGGCAAGGCGGCGGCGACCACCTGCCCGGCCGGCGCGGGTCTGACCAAGTGCGGTGACGGCGCGGTCGGCATCGACAACCTGTGGCACGACAAGGACACCAACGGGGTCGAGTCCCCGGCCGGTTCCAACCCGATGTGGCACGCCAAGAACCTCGAAAAGGGCATCGTCGGCGACTACGTCACCAAGTACGGCTTCCCCGCGAACACCACGCTGACCGGCACCTACGTCCGCAAGTACGACGCGAACCTGGTCGCCCCGTGGCTGTGGAACGCGCAGAAGAAGGTCTTCCTCTCCACGGAGGACGAGCAGTCGGTGGCGGCCAAGGCCGACTACGTGGTCAACCGCGGCATCGGCGGCACCATGGTCTGGGAGATGGCCGGCGACTACGGCTGGAACGCCGCCAAGGGCCAGTACGAGATCGGCGACACGCTGACCTCCGTGATGTACGACAAGTTCAAGGCGGCCTCCCCGTACGGCGCCAAGAAGTCCAACACCGCCCTGCCGACGCAGGCCGTGGACATCAAGACGGAGTTCAACGAGTTCAAGCTCGGCGACTCCAACTACCCGATCACCCCGAAGCTCAAGATCACCAACAACACGAACGCGACGCTTCCGGGCGGCACGGAGTTCCAGTTCGACTACTCGACGGCGGCTCCGGCCAACGCCTCCGACCAGTCGGGCTTCGGCACCAAGGTGATCAAGAGCGACCACACCGGCGGCAACGCCGGCGGTCTGAAGGGCGACTTCCACCGGGTCTCGCTGAAGCTCCCGGCGTGGCAGACGCTCGCCCCGGGCGCCTCGGTCGACCTGGCCTTCAACTACTACCTGCCGGTGTCCACGCCCTCCAACTGGACCGTGAACATCTCCGGCACGACGTACGCCCTCGCCGGTGACCTGGCGCGCGGCACCACGGTGGTCCAGCCGGGCAGCACCACGCCGCCCACCACCCCGCCGACCACGCCGCCCACCACCCCGCCGACGACTCCGCCGACCACTCCCCCGACCACGCCGCCGACCACCCCGCCCACGACTCCTCCGGGCGGCACGTGCACCAACCCCGCGTACGTGGCGGGCACGGTCTACAACAGCGGCAGCGTCGTCTCGCACCAGGGCCACAACTGGAAGGCCCAGTGGTGGACGCAGAACGAGACGCCCGGCACCACGGGCGAGTGGGGCGTCTGGAAGGACCAGGGCGCCTGCTGACTCCCCGCGCGGTGACCGCATAGGTGACCGCGCAGGTGAAGGAACGTGAGGACCCGGTGGCCCGGCGGCCACCGGGTCCTCGCGTTTCCCGGACCGGTCGGCGGTCTTGCCGGGTTCGTACGCGGCGATGGCCCCGGGGCGCAGGGGTCAGGCCGTGAAGAGGACGGACTGCGCCGATTCGCGGGCCGCGAGCCGCGCGCCCGTGAGCACCGCCGTATCGCCGAGCGCGCCGGCCCGGACCTCGGTCGGGACCGGGCTCAGGGCGGTGAGGCGGCGGGCGACCCGGGCCGCCAGGGCGGGTCCGCCCGCGCGGCCGAGTTCCCCGCCGAGCACGACGCAGCCGGGGTCCAGGATCGCGGCGACGGCCGCCGCCCCCAGCGCCAGCCGCTCGGCCAGGGCGTCGAGGAACTCCGGTCCGGCCGCGCCCGCGACGGCCTCCTCGACCGGCCCGTCGTAGCCGTGGGCGGCGGCGAGGGCCGTCACCCCGGCCCGCCCGGCCAGCTGGTGGAAGCCGCCGTCGCAGTTCGAGGCCGACGGGAGGCCGCCCGTCCCGGGCACCGGCAGGAAGCCGATCTCCCCCGCTCCGCCGGAGGCGCCCCGGCGCAGCCGCCCGTCCAGGACCACGGCGGCGCCGACCCCTTCGCCGAGCCAGAGCAGCACGAAGGAGTCCAGGTCCCGGGCGGCTCCGACGCGCTGTTCGGCCAGGGCCGCCAGATTGGTCTCGTTCTCCACCACGACCACCGCCGGCAGCCGCCGCTGCACCGCCGCCACCAGGTCCCGGTGCCAGGCGGGCAGGCCGGCGGTGTCGCGGAGCTCTCCGGTGCCCGGGGCCACCAGCCCCGGCGCTCCGATCACCACCGTGTGGAGCCGGTCGGCGCCCGCCTCGCGGACGAGGTCCTCCAGCCGGTCCACCGCTTCGTCCACGGCGTCCACCGGCAGGGCCGCCTGCGCCAGCGGCCGGCCGAGGAGGTCGGCGACGACCGCCGTGGCGCTGTCCGTCCGCACGTCGAGCGCGGCGAGGTGGGCCCGCCGCGCGACGATCCCGTAGAGCTTGGCGTTGGGTCCGCGCCGCTGTTCGCCGGACTCCCCGACGACCTCGATCAGTCCGGCTCCGGTGAGGCGTTCCACCAGGTCGGCTACGGAGGGGCGGGACAGGCCGGTCAGCTCCTTCAGCTGGGGCGCCGTCAGGGGTCCTTCCTCCTGGAGGAGTTCGAGGGCGAGCCGGTCGTTGATGGCCCGGGCCGTGCTCGGCGACGCGGGGGACGGGGCGTGGGACGCGGCGCGGGTGAGGGCGGTCAGGGCCTTGGCAGGAGTCACGTCGCCCATCCTAGGAGTTCCGGGGGCTAACTATCAGGCAGGGTCCCTGATAGTTTACGTGTCATGACCGGGGAAACCGACCTCAGCCCGGCGCGACTGCGCCATGCCCGCTTCGCCATCGCCGGCGTCTTCTGCGCTCACGGCGCGGTCACCGGCTCCTTCGCGACCCGCATCCCCTGGATCCAGGACCACGCGCAGCTCAGCGCCGGCACCCTGGGCCTGGCCCTCGCCTTCCCCGCGCTCGGCGCGGCCTTCACGATGCCGCTGGCCGGCCGCATCAACCACCGCTTCGGCGCGCGCACCGCCCTGCGGATGCTGCTGAGCCTGTGGACGCTCGCCCTCATCCTCCCGAGCCTCGCCCCGAACCTGTGGACGCTCTGCTTCGTGCTCTTCGTCTACGGGGCCACCGCCGGCATGTCGGACGTGGCGATGAACGCGCTGGGCGTGGAGACCGAGAACCGGCTGAAGCGCTCGATCATGTCCTCGCTGCACGGCATGTGGAGCGTGGGCGCCCTGATCGGCTCGGCCGCCGGCACGGTCGCCGCGCACGCCGGCGCCGATGCCCGCCTGCACCACCTGGTCGCCGCGCTCGCCCTGACGCTGTTCGGGCTGATCGCCGTACGGGGCGTCCTGGACCTGCGCACCGACACCGGCGGGGAGGAAGCGCCGCCGCACTTCGCGCTGCCGCCCAAGTCCGCGCTGTTCATCGGCGCGATCGGTTTCTGCGCGGTCTTCGCGGAGGGCGCGAGCCTGGACTGGTCCGCGGTGTACCTGCGGGACGTGCTGCACACGGACGCCGGTCTCGCCGCCGCCTCGACCACCGCCTTCGCGCTGACGATGGCGCTGGCCCGGCTGGTCGGGGACAAGGTCGTGGACCGCTTCGGGGCCGTACGCACGGTCCGCGCGGGCGGCGCGCTGGCCACCGCGGGCGGGCTGCTCGTGGTCACGGTCCGCCATCCGGCCGCGGCCCTGACCGGCTTCGGGCTGATCGGGCTCGGCATCGCCGTGGTGGTCCCGCTCGCCTTCGCGGCGGCCGCGCGCAGCGGGCCGGCCCCGGCGCAGGCCATCGCCGGTGTCGCGACGATCACGTACACCTCGGGGCTGATCGCCCCCTCGGCGATCGGCGCGGTGGCCGACGCGACCTCGCTCGTGGTGTCGTTCGGGCTGGTCACGCTGCTGTCGTTCGCCCTGATCCTGGGGGCGACCGTACTGCGGCAGCGGCCGGTGGCGGCGGAGGTCCCGATCATCAACCGGGACGAACCCGCGCCTATCCGGCCGTAATATGTCGCCTGGTCACCTACGGACTCGTAGCGTGACCACGCTTCCGACGAACGACGCGGTACGAACGAAAAGCGGTGGAACATGGGCCTCGGCGTGCGCTGGACCCTGCACGGAGACGGGCGGACCCCCGCCCCCGGCGCGGTGGTGCGGCCGGACGAGCGGCTGTCGTGGCCGCGGACCGCCGGGCTGGGGGCCCAGCACGTCGTGGCGATGTTCGGAGCCAGCTTCGTGGCGCCGGTCCTGATGGGGCTGGACCCGAACCTCGCCATCATGATGTCCGGTGTCGCCACCGTCATCTTCCTGCTGGCGACCCGCGGCCGGGTCCCCTCGTACCTGGGCTGCTCGCTCTCCTTCGTCGGGGTCGCGGCGGCGATCCGGGCGAGCGGCGGGGACAGCGCGGTCGTCACGGGCGCGGTCTTCGTGGTCGGCGCGGCGCTGTTCCTGGCGGGGCTGGCGGTCCAGCGGTTCGGGGCCCGGATCATCCACGCGGCGATGCCGCCGGTGGTGACGGGCGCGGTCGTGATGCTGATCGGCTTCAACCTGGCGCCCGTGACGGCGTCCACGTACTGGCCCCAGGACCAGTGGACGGCCCTGCTGACGATGGCCTTCACCGGACTGGCCGTGGTCTGCCTGCGGGGCTTCTGGTCGCGGATCGCGATCTTCCTCGGCCTGGTCTTCGGGTACGGCATCTCCTGGATCTTCGACCTCGTCTTCGGGAAGATCCACTCGACGGTGGGCGGTCCCGAGGCGGTGGACCACTGGAGGCTCGACCTCTCGGGGGTCGCCAGGGCCGACTGGGTCGGGCTGCCGACCTTCCACGCGCCGGCCTTCGAGTGGTCGGCGATCCTGATCGCGCTGCCGGTGGTCATCGCGCTGATCGCGGAGAACGCCGGACACATCAAGGCCGTCGGCGAGATGACCGGCGACTCGCTCGACGACAAGCTCGGCACGGCCATCGCGGCCGACGGCGCCGCCTCGATGCTCTCCACGGCGGTGGGCGGCCCGCCGAACACCACGTACTCCGAGAACATCGGCGTCATGGCGGCCACCCGCGTGTACTCCACGGCGGCCTACTGGGCCGCGGCCGGCTTCGCCCTCCTCTTCGGCCTGTGCCCCAAGTTCGGCGCGGTCGTCGCCGCGATCCCCGGCGGGGTGCTGGGCGGGATCACCGTGATCCTGTACGGCATGATCGGCCTGCTCGGCGCGCAGATCTGGATCAACGGCCGGGTGGACCTGCGCAATCCGCTGAACCTGGTGCCGGCCGCGGCGGGCATCATCATCGGCGTCGGCGGGGTCAAGCTGAACATCACCGACAGCTTCGAGCTGGGCGGGATCGCGCTCGGCACGATCGTCGTGATCACGGGCTACCACGCGCTGCGGTACTTCGCCCCGCCGCACCTGAAGCGGCAGGAACCGCTGCTGGACGCGGGCACGTCGGCGTACGACGACACCGAGGAGGGTTCCTCCGGAGAGCCCGGCGACAAGCGGGGTTGACGGAGTTTCGCCCGAACCGGCGAAGCGTACGGCCAAGTTCCCCTGATCCCGGCCCGCGGCTGCGACGCTGCGTCCCATGGTCCCCATGGAAGCGGTGCTGGCGCGGATGCGCGCCCTGGACGAGCGGCTCCCCGAGCGGGACGGCGTCGCCGTCTTCAACCGGGTGTACCTCACGGTGACGCAGACCCTGCACGAGGGGATCGCGCACGGCGCCTTCCCCTCGCCCCGCCGGGCGGAAGCCCTCAGCGTCCGCTTCGCCGAGCGCTACCTGACGGCGGTGGAGGCCGAGCGGGCCCCGGCGTGCTGGCGGCCGCTCCTCCAGTACCGCCGTCACCCCGGGATCCGGCCGCTCCAGCACGCGCTGGCCGGGATCAACGCGCACATCGGCCACGACCTGGCGCTGGCGGTGGTCGCCACCTGCCGCTCGCTCGACTGCGAGCCCGCGGCGCTCGAAGCGGACTTCGACCGGGTCGGCGACACCCTGGTCTCCTTGGAGGAGCACATCCGGGAGGACCTGATGCCGGGCCCGGACCTGCTGGAGATCGCGGACCCCCTGACGCACCTCCTCGGCGCCTGGAGCCTGGAGCGGGCCCGAGCGGGGGCCTGGGCCTCGGCCCGCCTGCTCTGGTCCCTGCGCCGCTCCCCCGACCTGGCGGAGGAGTTCACCGAGTCCCTCGACGCGGGCGTCGGCCTGGTGGGCCGCTGCCTGCTGACGCCTACGGGGTGAAACCGGCAACCCTGCGGGGCTGTTCCGGGGGCCAGCCCCCGCACCCCCGCTCCTCGAACGCCGGAGGGCTGGATTTTGGCCGGCGTCCGGCTGGAAGGGTTCGGGCGCGGCCCGGAGAACGGGCGAAGGGCGGGTAGGGGACTCCGCCCCGCAGGGCCGAACCAGCCGCACCCGCCCACCGGGCCCGCGCCGGGACGGCGGTGGCGGCAGCCCCGACCGGCCACCGCCGGACGGAGTCCGGCTCAGCGCCGCGAAGCCCAGGAGGCCCGCCAGGGCCGAGTGGTGCGAGCGGCGCGTTAAAGAATCAGTCCTCCGGGAGTTCGACCGGGGCTATCTCGTCGTAGACGTCGCCCGGGCCGGGGTTGGTGGAGTCCGTGGAGCCGCCGAGGTGGTGCATGACGCCCCAGACGGCGTTGAGGGCCGTCTGGACCGCGCCCTCCGCCCAGCCCGCCGTCCAGGAGATGTCGTCGCCCGCGAGGAAGATGCCGCGCTTGTCCTCGGGGAGGCGGTCCTGCATGAAGTGGGTGAACAGGCGGCGCTGGTAGCGGTAGTGGCCCGGCAGGTTGGCCTTGAACGCGCCCATGAAGTAGGGCTCGTTCTCCCAGGACACGGTCACCGGGTTGCCGATGATGTGGCGGCGGATGTCGACCTTGGGGTAGATCTCGCCGAGGGACTTCAGCATGACCTCCATCCGCTCGTTCGCGGACAGCGGCAGCCACTTCAGGCTGTCGTCGCACCAGGTGTAGGAGAGGCAGATGACGGCCGGCTTGTCGGGGCCGTTGTCGAGGAGGTACGTGCCGCGGGTCATGCGGTCGGTCAGGGTCATCGACATGACGTCGCGGCCCGTTTCCTCGTCCTTGTCCAGCCAGAACGGGCGGTCCACCGGGATGAAGAGCTTCGAGGACTCCATGTAGTGGGTGCGCTCGATCGCCGTCCAGTGGTCGATCGGGAAGAGCGTGTCGTCGCACGCGATCTTCGACAGCAGCATCCAGGACTGGGCCGTGAAGATCGCGGCGCGGTACGTGCGGATGTCGCCCGAGGCGTCCGTGACCGTGATGCGGTTGCCCGCCGTGCGGTGCAGGCGGGTGACCGCCGGGCGCGGGGTGCCCCCGTGAAGGGAGGAGAGCGAGGTGCCCTGGGCCCAGTGCACGATCTTCTCGGGCTCTCGGTCCCACATGCGCAGCGGGAGCTGCTGCGAGCCGCCCACGATGCCGCGGTGGTGGTCGTCGGCCTCGGTGTAGACGACGCGCAGGATCTCCAGGATGGAGTTCGGGAAGTCGGTGTCCCAGCCGCCCGTGCCGAAACCGACCTGGCCGAAGATCTCGCGCTTGCGGAAGGACTTGAAGGCCTCGGACTTGCAGAGGAACCCGTAGAAGGTCTCGTCGTCGAGCTTCTCGACGAGCTTCGCCCAGATCTCCCGGATGCGCGGGACGTCCCGCTCGCGCATCGCGGTGTTCATGTCGGAGAAGTCGGCGCCCTCGTCCAGGCAGGCGTTCCACGCGGCGGACACGTCGCGGTAGACCTGCGGGAGGTCGGCGATGGTCTCGGCGTAGTGGGTCTCGCCCTTGAGGTCCACCACCGTCGAGGGGGTGGCCTCGGCGAGCGGGTTCGGGAAGGGCTCGGTGATCAGGCCGACGAGGTCGATGTAGTGCTGGAGGGCCGTGGAGGACGGCGGGAAGCGCATGGCGCCCATCTCCGCGGTCAGCTCCTCGGTGCCCGCTCCCTCGAAGCCCACCGTGCGCAGCCGGCCGCCGATCTGGTCGGCCTCGTAGACGACGGGCTTGAGGCCCATCTTCATCAGCTCGTAGGCGGAGATGATGCCCGACAGCCCGCCGCCGATGACGGCGACCTCGGTGCCGTGCTCGGTCGCCGGGACCTGCCCGAGGCCCGCCGGGTGGGCGAGGAAGTCGTCGTACGCGTAGGGGAAGTCCGGGCCGAACATCGTGATCGGCAGCTGTCCGTCGCTGTGCGGGACGGCGGTGGTGGGCACCGTGGACGTCATGGGGTACGACTCCTAGCGGGGTGGGGCAGGGGGGAAGGGCAAGCCGGAGGGGGCGGCGGCGGGCGCGGGGCCTCGGTCAGACGAGCGAGGCGTACAGCCCGGGGCGGCGGTCTCGCAGGTACGGGTTGGTCTCGCGCGAGACGCGCAGCAGCTCGGGGTCGGCCTCGCCGAACACCAGCTCCTCGCCGCGCCCGGCCCTGGTCCGTGTGGTCCCGTCCGGGCCGGCCAGGCAGCTGAGCCCGACGAACTCGAACTCGCCTTCCGGGCCGGTGCGGTTGACGTACGCGATGTACATCTGGTTCTCGAAGGCCCGTACGGGTACCAGCTGTTCGGCGACGAACTGGAACGGGTGCATCTGCGCGGTCGGCACCAGGAGGAGGTCGGTGCCGGCGAGGGCGTGCGCCCGGACGTTCTCGGGGAACTCCACGTCGTAGCAGATCATGACGCCGACGCGCAGGCCGCCGAGGTCCGCCTGGACCACCGG
Source organism: Streptomyces sp. NBC_01298 (assembly GCF_035978755.1). NCBI lineage: Bacteria > Bacillati > Actinomycetota > Actinomycetes > Kitasatosporales > Streptomycetaceae > Streptomyces > Streptomyces sp. NBC_01298. The sequence goes on along the minus strand of NZ_CP108414.1, from coordinate 7,412,175 downwards.
GGTGTCGCCCGGGGTGAAGGCCGCCTGCTCGAAGCCGCCGAAGAGGTGGGTCTTGCGGTAGTTCGCGAGCCGCTCCCCGTCGGGGCCGACGAGCTGCGCCGCGTTGTAGACGGCGTCGCCGTCCCGCTCGGGGTAGCCGTAGAGCACGGCCAGCCCGTGTCGGCGGGCGATCTCGCCGATGGCGCGGGCGGACATGCCGTCGGCCGGTTCGGCGAGCCGGGCGATGTCCTCGATCTCCAGCGCGTAGCCGGTCAGGAACATCTCCGAGGTCACGAGGAGCCCGGCCCCCGCCTGTGCGGCGCGTGCCACGGCCTCTTCGAGCGCCTTCAGGTTGTCGGCGGTGTCGCCGAGCCGTCCGGAACTCTGGAGGAGGGCGGTGCGCAACGGGGGCATGGGCGGACCTCTGTGGCAGGAGGGGTGGGGGTCCCTCAACGGTACGTTCGTGCGTTCGACCGCGACAAGGCGCGACCGTTGCGCGCCGCGCATCGATTCGTTGCGCATCGGCGGGAGAAAGCGGCGATTCGTTGCGCGAGGGCTCCGCGAACGGTCCGAAAGGCCTTTTCGGGGGGTCTACCGGCCCGGACGGAAGGCCGGGTGCACGCTCAGCCTGCGCAGGTCTTCCAGGATGTCGGGAGCGTGGTTGGAGACCACCCGGCCGCTCCAGCCGTCACAGAGCGCGGGGACGGTGAGCGTCCCGTCGTGGTCGTGCCCGGCGGCCTCGTAGGCGCGGCGCAGCGCCTCGTGCCCGGCGGGGTCGGAGCCGGGCCGCAGCACGGTCAGGGCGACCGTGTCCCGCAGGCCCAGGTCGGCGAAGGCGGCGGTGACGCCGAGGCAGCTCGGACAGTCGTCGGCGGCCACGTAGAGCCGGTACCGGTGCGGCTCCGGCGAGAAGCCGGTCCCGATCCGGCCCCGGAGGACCTCGGGCCGGCGGGGCTGGATCGGGGTCTGGGCAGGGGCCTGGGCAGGACCCTGGACATGGGCCTGGGCAGGGGTCTGGGCAGGGGTCTGGACATGCGTCTGGGGCATGGCTCTCCTCGGTCTGTCTGCGTACGTACGTGCGTGCTCGGCGGGGCCTCAGGAGGCCGGGGCCGTGGCGCTGCAGACGCGGAGGAGATCTATGTGCAGCCGGCGGGTGAGCCAGGAGCGGCGCAGCGGGGTGGTGGAGGAGGAGGGTGTGGCGAGCTGGTTCACCGGGTCCCCTTCCTGTCCGCTGCCCCCATTAGGCTGGCGTTCGCAGTCTCGTGGCACCGCCAGGGGCCGTCAAGACCGCCCGCACGAGTTGCCTTACGAGTACCGCACAAGTGTCGGACCAGCCGTACGAGTGCCGTACGAGTGTCTGCTCCCGATGGAAGGAAGCTCCCGCCCATGTCCCGCGAGTCCCGGCCCGACGCAGTCCTCGACAATCCCGTCTGGGCCGCGCTGGGCGGCCCGCACCAGGGCTTCGCCGAGGCCGGTCCCGCCGGGCTCGCCGCCCGGTACGCGGCCGGCGTATCGCCCTTCGCCGCCCTCCACGACCCGGAGGATCCGCGGGCCTGGGCGGATCTGGCCGAGCTCACCGGCCCCGGCCGGGAGGTCTGGGTGACCGGGCTGCCGACCCCGCCCGCGGGCTGGGAGACCCTGATGTCCATACCGGGCGTGCAGCTCGACGGCCGGGCGGTCCGCGGCAAGGAGGAGCCGGAGGCGGTCCTGCTGGGGCCCGCCGACGTGCCCGAGATGCTGGAGCTGGTCGAGCTGACCCGGCCCGGCCCCTTCGGGGAGCGCACCGTCGAGCTGGGCACGTACCTCGGGATCCGCCGGGGCGGCCGGCTCGTCGCGATGGCGGGCGAGCGGATGCGGCCGCCGGGCTGGTCGGAGATCAGCGCCGTGTGCACGCATCCCGACCACCGTGGCGAGGGGCTCGCCGGACGGCTGGTCCGCGCGGTCGCGGCCGCCGTGGAGGAGCGCGGGGACGCCCCGTTCCTGCACGCCGCGGCGCAGAACACCCACGCCGTGGGGCTGTACCTCTCGATGGGCTTCACCCTGCGCCGCGAGCCGGTCTTCATCGGGCTTCGCACGCCCGACACGAAGCGTTAACACGGATTGACATTCCACCCGTTGTGGCCCGGTCTCCCCTGATCTAGCGTCGGAGGGACGGCCGGAACACGAGGTGGAAGGGGGTGGCAGGGCATGACCGTACGAACCGCCGGCGCCGCCCTCACCCCGCGCCGCTCCGTCCACCTGCACTCCCGCGCGCACATCGACCTCCTGCGCGTCGCCGGTTGCCTCTGTCGTTCCTGATCAGCGTTCCGCGATCCGATTCGTTCTTCGCCGCGCCGTCCGATCAGGAGGCAGTTCCGTCATGCCCGTGCACCCTTCCCCCTCCTCCCCCTCCCCCGCGCTCCACCTCGCCGTCGCCCTCGACGGCGCGGGCTGGCATCCCGCCGCCTGGCGCGAACCGGGGGCCGGAGCCGACCGGTTGTTCACCGCCGGCCACTGGGCCGCGCTCGTCGCCGAGGCGGAGGCGGGACTGCTGGACTTCGTCACCTTCGAGGACTCGCTGAGCCTGCAGTCCACCGATCCGGCGGGGCCCGACGGCCGCACCGACCTGGTGCGGGGCCGGCTCGACGCGGTGCTCGTCGCCGCCCGGGTGGCGCCGCTCAGCCGGCACATCGGGCTGGTGCCGAGCGTGGTGGCCACCCACACGGAGCCCTTCCACGTCTCCAAGGCGCTCGCCACCCTGGACTACGTGAGCCGCGGGCGCGCCGGGCTGCGCATCCAGATCTCCGAACGCCCGGACGAGGTGGGCCACTTCGGGCGCCGTACGACGCCCCTGGACCCGACCGAGCTGTACGCGGAAGCCGCCGACCACGTCGAGGTGGTGCGGCGGCTGTGGGACAGCTGGGAGGACGACGCCGAGATCCGGGACGTGGCCACCGGTCGGTTCATCGACCGCGCCAAACTGCACTACATCGACTTCGAGGGCCCCCGTTTCAGCGTGAAGGGTCCCTCCATCACCCCCCGGCCGCCCCAGGGCCTGCCCCCGGTCAGCGCACTGGCCTCCGACGCCGCCGTGTACCCCTTCCTCGCCCGGTCGGCCGACATCGGCTACGTGACGGCGCACGACGCCGGCGAGGTCCGCGCCGCCGTCGCCGCGCTCCCCGCCACCCCCCATCTGTTCGGCGAGCTGACGGTCTTCCTCGACGAGCGGCAAGCCACGGCGGAGCGGCGGCTCCAGCGGCTGGACGCCGCGCACGGGGCCGCGTACACGAGTGACGCCCGCGTGTTCGCGGGGACTCCGGCGGACCTCGCCGACCTGCTGCTGGAGTGGCGGGAGGCCGGGCTGACCGGCTTCCGGCTGCGGCCGGGGGTGCTCGCGCACGACCTGCCGGCGATCACCCGCGGCCTGGTCCCGGAGCTCCAGCGGCGCGGGGTGTTCCGGCAGGCCTACGAGGCCTCCTCGCTCCGCGGCCTGCTGGGGCTGGCACGCCCGGCGAACCGGTACGCGGCCCCCCTCGCCGCCGCCACCTCCCCCGCTTCTTCTCCCGCCGCCTGATCCCCCAGGAAGGACCGACAGCAGCCATGAGCAAGCCGCTCAAGCAGATCCATCTCGCAGCGCACTTCCCCGGGGTCAACAGCACCACCGTGTGGAGCGATCCGGCCGCCGGGAGCCAGATCGACTTCGATTCCTTCGTCCATTTCGCACGGACCGCCGAGCGCGCGAAGTTCGACTTCCTCTTCCTCGCCGAGGGTCTGCGCCTGCGCGAACAGGGCGGTGAGATATACGACTTGGACGTGGTGGGCCGCCCGGACACCTTCACCGTGCTGGCGGCGCTCGCCGCCGTCACCGAACACCTCGGGCTGACCGGCACCATCAACTCCACTTTCAACGAACCGTACGAGGTGGCCCGCCAGTTCGCCTCCCTCGACCACCTGTCGGGGGGCCGCGCGGCCTGGAACGTGGTCACCTCCTGGGACGCCTTCACCGGCGAGAACTTCCGGCGCGGCGGCTTCCTGCCGCGCGAGGAACGCTACGAGCGGGCGAAGGAGTTCCTCGACACCGCCCACGAGCTCTTCGACTCCTGGGACGGCGGCGAGATCCTCGCCGACCCGGTCTCCGGGGAGTTCCTGCGCGACGCGGGCCCCGGCGCCTTCGCCCACGGGGGCAAGCAGTTCGACATCTCCGGGCACTTCAACGTGCCGCGCAGCCCCCAGGGGCGGCCGGTGATCTTCCAGGCGGGCGATTCGGACGAGGGCCGGGAGTTCGCCGCGGCCTCCGCGGACGCCATCTTCGGCCGGTACCGCACGCTGGAGGAGGGCCGCGCCTTCTACGCGGACGTGAAGGGGCGCCTGTCCCGGTACGGACGCACCCCCGACGAGCTGAAGATCCTGCCGGCGGCGAGCTTCGTGCTCGGCGACACCGACGCCGAGGCGCGGGAACTGGCCCACGAGGTGCGGCTCCAGCAGGTCAGCGGGGCGACCGCGATCAAGTACCTGGAGCACGTGTGGAACCGGGACCTGTCCGGTTACGACCCGGACGGGCCGCTGCCGGACGTCGATCCCGAGCCCGGGGAGAACACCATCGCGCTGGGGCGGGCGAGCGTGCGCATGCACGGGGACCCGGTGGCCGTCGCGCGGGAGTGGCGGGAGCTGGCCGCCGCCGAGGGCCTGTCGATCCGGGAGCTGGTGATACGGACCACCGCCCGGCAGTCCTTCGTCGGCTCGCCCCTCACCGTCGCCCAGGCCATCGACGGCCTGGTCCAGGCGGACGCGGCCGACGGATTCATCCTGGTCCCGCACCTGACGCCCGGCGGGCTCGACGCCTTCGCGGACACCGTCGTCCCGCTGCTCCAGGAGCGCGGGGTGTTCCGCCGGGAGTACGAGGGCCCGACGCTGCGCGACCACCTCGGGCTGGCCGCGCCGCGCACGCTCGCCCCGGTCCGCGGCTGAAGCGCGCCGACCAGCGACACGTCCGGGCCCGCGGGCCCGCATCCGAAGCCGTCACAGAGAAGGGGCCACACCATGCCCGGTATCCCGCTCGGGGTCCTCGACCTCATCCCGATCCCGTCCGGCTCCACGGCGGCCGAGGCCCTGCGCTCCACCGTAGACCTGGCCCGGCAGGCCGAGCGGTTCGGCTACACCCGCTACTGGTTCGCCGAGCACCACCTGAACACGGGTGTCGCGGGGACCTCGCCCGCCGTCGTGCTGGCGCTGACCGCCTCGGCCACCTCCACGATCCGGATCGGCTCGGGGGCGGTCCAGCTCGGGCACCGCACGGCCCTGTCCACGGTCGAGGAGTTCGGCCTGCTGGACGCGGTGCACCCCGGGCGGATCGACCTCGGTCTGGGCCGCTCGGCGGGCGGCCCGCCCGCGCGCCGGGCCGGCGCCGAGCCGCCGGTGGCGTACACCACGGCGAACGGGCTGCGCATACCGAAGCCGTTCTCCTTCGCCCACCTGCGAGATCACCCGCGCATCGCGCTCCACAACCGGCTGCTGCAGCTGCCGGGTGCCACGCCGCAGGAGTACACCGAGCAAGTGGGCGACGTACTGGCCCTGTTGCGCGGGGAGTACCGAACGCCGGAGGGCGTGGAGGGGCACGCCGTACCCGGCGAGGGGGCCGAGGTGCAGGTGTGGATCCTGGGCAGCAGTGCGGGGGTGAGCGCGGAGACGGCCGGGGCGGGCGGGCTGCGGTTCACGGCGAACTACCACGTGAGCCCGGCGAGCGTGCTGGAGGCCGCCGAGGCCTACCGGGCGGCCTTCAAGCCCTCGGCGGAGCCGGGCGGGCTGGACCGGCCGTACCTGAGCGTGTCCGCCGACGTGGTGGTCGCTCCGGACGACGACGAGGCCCGGGAACTGGCCGCCGGGTACGCGCCCTGGGTGCACGGCATCAGGACGGGCGACGGCGCGATCCCCTTCCCCACGCCCGGGGAGGCCCGCGCGCTGACCCGGGACTGGTCGGCGGCCGACCACGAGCTGGTGGCGGACCGGGTGGAGACCCAGTTCGCCGGCTCCCCGGCCACCGTCGCCGACGCGCTGGAGCGGCTGTGGGAGGCGACCGGCGCGGACGAGCTGCTGATAACCACGATCACGCACGGGCACGCCGACCGGGTGCGCTCGTACCGGCTGCTGGCCGGGGAGTGGGCCCGCCGGGGGCATCTGCGCTGGTAGCGCGGACCCTTACGGGGCTCGGGCGGGCGGGGCCGCGGGGATCCGGGGTCGGGCATGTGGCCGGGGGCTGCGGGGTCCGGGCGGGGCCGCGGGGATCCGGGGTCGGGCATGCGGCCGGCGGGGGTTTGGTGCCGTGCGGAGCGGTCACACGCGCAGGAGAGCATCCGGCGACCGCAGCGCGAAAGGAACCGTCATGACCCACAGGGCCTCCAGGGCCGGCACAACCACTGCGACCCCCGCGCCCCCGACTCCCCGGATATCGGCCGGTGCCGCCCAGCCCGGTCCGGGCTCCCACCACTGGCAGTGGCAGCTGCGCGCGGCCTGCCGCGCACTCGGCTCGAACCGGTTCTTCCACCCCGCGGGCGAGCGGGGCGAGGACCGGGAGGAGCGCGACGCGGCGGCGAAGCGGGTCTGCGCCGACTGCCCGGTGCGCGCGGCGTGCCTGGAGCACGCCCTGCGCACGCGGGAGCCGTACGGAGTGTGGGGCGGCCTGACCGAGGAGGAGCGCCGCACGCTGCTCGTCCGCTCCCGCAGGACCGGCAGGAGCCCGGCTGCCCTCGCGGCCGCGGCGGCCACCGCACCGGAGGGACGGACCGGGCGGAGCGGCCCCGCTACGCGGGCGCGCCGGAAGTGAAGCGGCGCAGCAGCGGGGAGAGGACGAGCACGGACTTGGTGCGCTCCACGAAGGGCTCGCCCGCGATCCGCTCCAGGACCCGCTCGAAGTGCCGCATGTCGGAGGCGAAGATCTGGACGAGGGCGTCCGCGTCGCCGGTGACGGTCGACGCGGACACCACCTCGGGGTAGCGCTCCAGGCCCCGCCGGATGTCGTCCGGCGAGGTGTTGTGGCGGCAGTACATCTCGATGAAGCCCTCGGTCTCCCAGCCCATCGAGGCGGGGTCCACGCGGACGGTGAAGCCGGTGATGGCTCCTTCGGCGCGCAGCCGGTCCACGCGCCGCTTCACGGCGGGGGCGGACAGTCCGACCTCGGAGCCGATGTCCGCGAAGGAGCGGCGGGCGTCCTTGGCCAGGGCGTGCACGATGCGTTCGTCGAGATCGTTCAGTCGCACTGCGCGTGGATCACTTCTCTGCTGCGGCCGACTGCGTAGCGGTCGGCTGGGCTGTGGCCAGTCGGGAGCGGCGGATGCCGTAGAGGAAGTAGATCACGAGCCCGACGGCCATCCAGCCACCGAAGACCTGCCAGGTGACGGCGTCGAGGCTCCACATCACCCAGCCGCAGGCCAGGAAGCCGAGGATCGGCGTGAGCGGGAACAGGGCCACCTTGAAGGTGCGCGGCATGTCCGGGCGGGTGAAGCGCAGGATGATCACGGCGACGTTGACCAGGCCGAAGGCGAAGAGCGTGCCGATGCTGGTGGCGTCGGCCAGCTTGCCGAGCGGGATGGTGGCGGCGAGGAGTCCACAGAAGAGGCCGACGATCACCACGTTCGCGCGGGGAACGCCGGTGCGCGCGTTGACCTTGCCGAACGCCTTGGGCACGAGGCCGTCGCGGGACATCGCGAAGAGGATTCGGGTCTGTCCGTAGAGCACGGCGAAGACGACCGAGGCGATGGCGACGACGGCGCCCGCGGCGAGGACGACGCCCCAGACGCTGTGGCCGGTGACGTCGGTCATGATCTGGGCGAGCGCGGCCTCGGTGCCCTCGAAGTCCTGCCACGGCATGGCGCCGACGGCGACGAAGGCGACGAGGACGTAGAGGACCGTGACGATCAACAGCGAGAGCATGATCGCGCGGGGCAGGTCGCGCTTGGGGTTCTTCGCTTCCTCACCGGCGGTGGAGGCGGCGTCGAAGCCGATGTAGGAGAAGAAGAGGGTGCCGGCCGCGGCCATGACACCGTCCCGGCCGAGCGGGTTGAAGTTCGAGTAGTTGCCGGACTTGATGCCCATGGCGCCGATGCCGATGAAGAGCAGCAGGGTGACGATCTTCACGCCGACCATGATCGAGTTGATCCGGGCGCTCTCCTTGGCTCCGCGCATGAGGAAGACCATGGCGAGCAGGACGACGACGAGCGCCGGCAGGTTGATGAAGCCGCCCTCGCCCAGCGGGGCGGAGACGCTCTCCGGGATGGTGATCCCTATCGTGCCGTCGAGGAATTCGTTGAGGTACTCGCCCCAGCCGACGGCGACCGCCGCGACGGAGACCCCGTACTCCAGGATCAGGCACCAGCCGCAGACCCAGGCGACGAGTTCGCCCATGGTGGCGTAGGCGTACGAGTACGAGGATCCGGAGACCGGCACCGATCCGGCCAGCTCCGCGTAGGAGAGGGCCGAGAACAGGGCGGTCAGGCCCGCGATGATGAAGGAGATCGTGACGGCGGGACCGGCCTTGGGGGCCGCGGTGCCGAGGACGACGAAGATGCCGGTGCCGAGCGTCGCACCGATGCTGATCATCGTCAGCTGCCACATGGTGAGCGAGCGGCGCAGGGACCCGCCCTCGCCCTGGCCGCCCTCGGCGACCAGCTGCTCCACCGGCTTGCGGCGCAGCAGGGGGTGGGCCGCCTTGGGGCGCGCGGACGTGAGCGGTGGCGCCTGGCCGTGGTCGAGCACGAGGGGACTCCTTTGTCACTGCGGGTGGGGTTTCAGGCGTCGACCGCAGCGGTCCGGAGCAGGAGCAGGCCGCAAGGGCCTGGGCATGGGGGACCGCCGAGCAGGCGGTCCACGCCACTCCACGTACAGCGAGTGAGCCTACGAGCTGAGTGATACCGCCCGTAATGCACCATCCTTGCACATAGGCGACTGATCGTTGCGCGGATCTGTCCTGGATGGTCCTTTGTTGCGCGGGGATGATCGATCACTGCGCGGCCGACCTCGACCGGCATTCTTGACACTTCGTCAGATCTGCCGCAGCGTGCCGCCATGGACCTGGACGTGCTCTACGAGATCGACGTGCCGCGGCCCTGGCGGGGAGCCCACCCGCACGGCCAGCGGGCCGCTGAGCAGCGCGCTTACCGGGAGGCGGTGGAACAGATCCGGCTCGCCGACCGCATGGGCTTCCGTACCGTGTGGGCGGTCGAACACCACTTCCGCGAGGGCCGCTCGCACTGCCCGGCCCCCGAGGTGCTCCTCGGACACCTGGCCGGGCTCACCGAGCAGATCCGACTGGGCTTCGGCGTGACCCTGACCCCCTTCGCCTTCACCCCGCCCCAGCGCATCGCTGAGAAGGTCGCCACCGTCGACGTGCTCTCCGGCGGCCGGGTGGAATGGGGCACCGGCCGGTCCACGCCCATGGAACAGGCGGCCTTCGGGGTGGACCGGGAGAAGTCCCGCGAGGACTGGCGCGAGGCCATCGAAATCGTGACCGGAATGTGGCGCGAGGAGTACTTCGCGTACGAGTCGGAGCGCTTCAGCTTCCCGCGCCGCATGGTCACCCCCAAGCCGGTGCAGGATCCGCACCCGCCCGCCTGGATGGCGGCCACCTCCCCGGGCTCCGCCGAGGTCGCGGGCGCGCACGGCCTGGGGCTGCTCTCCTTCTCGATCATGCAGCCGCTGGAGGCCATGGCCGCGCAGGTGGCCGCCTACCGGGCCGCGGCCGCGGCCCCGAGCCCCCTCACCGACGTCACCACGGACCGGGTCGCCGCCTACACCCTGGTCCACGCGACCGGGCCGCGCGCCGAGCCGGGCCCGCGGGTCTGGGAGTCGGTCGCCTGGTGGTACTCCAACCTGGCGCGGTTCACCCTGGACTGGGAGCTGCCGCACCTGAGCCCGGAGGAGCGGGAGCGGACCTTCCCGCTGCTCACGCCGATCCTCGAAGGGAACGTACCCGTACGGGAGTTCAGCGACGGGGACATGATCCTCATCGGGGACGCGGAGACGATCGTCGCCAAGGCCAAGCGGTACGCGGACCTCGGCGTCGACCAGCTCATCTGCTACGTCCAGTGGGGATACCTGGAGCACCGGGAGATCCTGCGGACCCTGGAGATCCTGGGCAAGGAAGTCATCCCGGAGCTGGCCCGCTACACGCCCCGGAAGGCCTCCGCGTGAGCGGCGGCCCCGAGTCGTCCGCCGATGCCGCTTCCGTCCCCGACACCTCCCCCGTCCCCGACGCCTCCCCCGACACCTCCCCCGTCCCCGACTACGCCGCCCTGCACCGCCTCGACGGCCGCGCCCTCGTCCTGCTCGGCGCCGGCAACGGCATCGGCCGGCAGACCGCGCACGCGCTGGCCGCGGGCGGGGCCCGCGTGCTGTGCGTGGACCTGGACGAGGAGCGGGCCCGGGCGGTCGCCGCCGAGACCGGGGGCGTCCCGTACGCCGCCGACGTCACGCGGCGCGAGGCCGTACGGGAGCTCTTCGCCGCGGCGCCGGAGCTGCTCGGCGGCCGCCCGGTCGGCGGGGTCGTCGACATCGTCGGCATGGCCCGGTACGCCGCGCTGCCCAAGCTGGACGACGAGGGCTGGGACTGGCACTTCGACCTGGTTCTGCGGCACGCCTGGCTGGCCGTCCAGTACGGCGGCGAGGCCGTCGCGGCGGCCGGCGGCGGACCGCTGGTCTTCGTCGCCTCCGTCTCCGGGCTCACCGCGGCCCCCCTGCACGCCGCGTACGGGGCCGCGAAGGCCGGCCTGATGTCCTTGGTGCGCTCGGCGGCGGTAGAGCTGGGCCCGCGCGGGGTACGCGTCAACGCGGTGGCACCGGGGGTGGTGTGGACCCCGCGGGTCGCCGCCCTGCTGGGTCCCGAGGGACGCCGGCTCAACGCGGAGAACGCTCCGCTGGGCCGGGTCGCGGAGACCCGGGACATCGCGGCCGCGCTGTACTTCCTGGCTTCGCCGCAGTCCTCGTACATGACGGGCCAGACGCTGGTGGTGGACGGCGGCGTCGGCGTGAAGTTCCCGTACCCGACGGTCGGAGGCGCACGATGAGCACACGGGAAGCCGGACCGGACGCGGGCACGGGGGTGTCCTCGGCCGCGCACGCCGATGCGGACGCCGGGCCCTGGCTGGACCCCGCCCCCTTCCTGCGCGGCGTGGCCTGGCTGGACGGGGGCCGCCCCGTGCGGGCCGACCCGGCCGACACCATGCGGCTGCCCTGGGACACCGGCGAACGGGCCACCCTGCCCATCGGGGTGCGCCTGGAGTTCACCGCGGCCGCCGCCCGGGCGGTGGAGATCCACTACCGGGCGACCGTGCCCGGCCCCACCGACGCGCTGCGCGACCTCGCGCACGGGTTCGCCCTGTGGGACCGGCACGGGGTGGTCGGCGAGCTGTACACCGAGCCGGCCGCCGAAGCCGTCGTGCGCCTCGAACTGCCGGGCAGCTGCGGCCCGTTCACCATCCACCCGCCCGAGACCCAGTCCCCGCTGATCCTCGGCCTGCGCGGGATCGGCGGCCCCCTCGCCCCCGCGCCGCCCGCCACCCGCTGGGTGGTGCACGGCGACTCCATCACCGAGGGCTGGTGGTCCACCCGGCCCGCCCACGGCTGGCCCTCGGTGGCCGGGCGGGCGCTCGGCTGGGACACCGTCAACCTCGGCTACGCGGGCGCCGCGCGCGGGGAGCTGGCCTGCGCCGAGCAGATCGCCGGACTCCCCGCCGACGTCCTCACCCTCGCCTTCGGCACCAACTGCTGGTCCCGCGTGCCCTTTTCGGCGCCACTGCTGTACGAGACCACCCGCGCGTTCCTCGAACTGGTCCGCCAGGGCCACCCCAGGACCCCGCTGCTCCTCCTCTCCCCCGTGCTGCGCCCCGACGCGGAACGCACCCCGAACAAGCTGGGCGCCACCCTGGGCGCCCTGCGCGACGCCATGGAGCGGGCCACCCGGGAGCGGATCGCCGCCGGGGACGAGCGGCTGGTGCTGCTGCCGGGCCGGGAGGTGCTGGGCCCCGAGCATCTGGCGGACGGCCTGCACCCCAACGACGCGGGACACCGCACGCTCGGCCTCGCTGTGGCCACGGCCATGAAGCGGGCCGGGTTCGGCGCGGGGTGAGTGAAACAGCCCACATCGGAGGAATTGAACAGAACGGCTCCGACAGGTCGTGTCCTGCACACAGTTGCCGCCGCTCCACTCCGCTCCGGCGGACGGACGCGGCGGCGCAGGCAGGGACACACACGTGGGAGAGATCAAGATGGGCATCAAGCGCGGAACCACCCTGGCGGCCGTGGCGGTCGTCGTCGCACTCACCGCGACCGCGTGCGGCGGGAGCGACTCGGCGGGCGACACCGCCAAGCCGGCCGGAGCGGTCGCCGCTCCCTCCCAGGCCCCCTCCTCGGGCGACGGCTACGGCTCCGGGTACGACGCGGCCGCCCCCGCCGGCGACGCCAAGCCGGGCGGTCAACTGGCCATCGCCCAGGACGAGAAGCTCGGCTCCGTCCTCACCGACAGCGCCGGCTTCACCCTCTACCGCTTCGACAAGGACACCGCCAAGCCGTCGAAGTCCCATTGCGACGGGGACTGCGCGAAGACCTGGCCGGTGGTCGCGGCCGGTGACGCCACCGCCGCCGCGGGCATGGACCCGGCGCTGCTGGGCGAGGTGGTCCGCACCGACGGCAGCAAGCAGCTGACGGTCGCGGGCTGGCCCGTGTACCGGTTCAGCAAGGACACCAAGGCGGGCGACACCAACGGACAGGGCGTCGGCGGGACCTGGTTCGCGGCGGCCCCCGACGGCAAGAAGGCGGCGAAGGCCGCCCCCGCTCCCGGCGGCGCGGGCCAGACCTCCGGCGCGCTGACCGTGGCCAAGGACCCGAAGCTCGGCGAGCACATCGTCGACGGCAACGGAATGACCGTCTACCGGTTCAAGCCCGACACCGCGTGGCCCATGGTCTCCAAGTGCGAGGGCGCCTGCGTGGCCAAGTGGCCGGTCGTGCCGCCGGTGGACAAGGCGAACGCCAAGGGGATCATCGAGAAGAACTACCTGGTGCTCGACCGCCCCGACGGCAAGAAGCAGCAGACGGTGAACTGCTGGCCGGTCTACACCTTCACCGGCGACAAGAAGGCCGGCGACATCAACGGCCAGGGCGTCGGCGGCACCTGGTACGCGGTCGCCCCCGACGGCAAGCTCATCACCGTCCAGTAGGCCCCCCGACCGGCGCCCATCCGACCACCCGACCGCGCGGCCCCCGCCTCCCCTCCCCCCGGGGCGGGGGCCGCGCACCGTTTCGCCCCGCGCGGGCGGAACCTAGACTCCGCATCATGCTGCGCGTACTGGCCGTCGACGACGAGAAGCCCCTGCTCGAAGAGCTCCTCTACCTGTTGCGTTCGGACCCCCGGGTGCTCAGCGCCGAGGGTGCCTCGGACGCCACCGAGGCGCTGCGCCGGATCACCCGGGCGCTGGAGAGCGGCCCCGACGGGGCCGACGTCATCGACGTGGTCTTCCTCGACATCCACATGGCGGGGCTGACCGGGCTGGACATCGCCCGGCTGCTGGCCGGGTTCGCGCGGCCGCCGCTGATCGTCTTCGTCACCGCGCACGAGGGGTTCGCCGTACAGGCCTTCGACCTCAAGGCCGTGGACTACGTGCTCAAGCCGGTCCGGCCGGAGCGGCTGGCCGAGGCCGTACGGCGGGCCTGGGAACAGTCCGGCCGCACCGGGGAGCGGGCCGCGACGGCCGCCCCCGAGGCCGCGCCCGCCCATGAGTCCCCCGGAGCCCCCGTGGCGGCGGTCCCCGCCGCGCGCGGCGGGGAGCGGGCCCCCGACAAGGCCCCCGACCGCTCGCCCGACCAGATCGCCGTCGAACTGGGCGGCGTCACCCGCTTCGTGGCGATCGCGGACATCGCGTACGTGGAGGCCCAGGGCGACTACGCCCGGCTGCACACCGACGAGGGCACCAGCCATCTGGTGCGGATCCCGCTGGCCACGCTGGAGGAACGGTGGGCGGCGCGCGGGTTCGTCCGCATCCACCGCCGCCACCTGGTCGCCCTGGCCCGCATCGACGAACTGCGCCTGGACTCCGGGACCACCACGGTCCGCGTCGGTTCGGCCGAGCTCCAGGTGAGCCGCAGACACACGCGGGAGCTGCGGGACCTGCTGATGCGCCAGGCGATGAGCTGAAGCGGTCCCGGTCCCGGTCCCGGTTCCGGGAAGGGGCGGGGCGGGGGCGCGCCGACCGTCCGGCGCGGCGGCGGACCGTTCACCGTGCGGGCGGGGGCGTACGGCGATCCGCCCGGGCCGTCGGCCGCAGCGCCGGCCGTTCCGCCCGTCCGGGCGGGTCCCCGCGGGTATCGTGGATCTTCGGCCCCGGGAGGTGGCAGATGTCCGAAATCCAGGCGCTGCTCGACGCACTGACCGGACTGCCGCGCACCCGCCCGGCCGGTCCCGCCGAGGCCGAGGTCCTGCTGGCCCGGCTGCGGAGCGCGGCCGCGCGCTGGGCCGACGTCCTGTACGAGGTCCACGAGGGGGCGTACGGACACCTGCCGCCCCGGGCCGAGGCGGCCCTGACGCTGGCCTTCCGGCGCGCCGAGGAATCGTACGTGGAGCTGGAGATCGCCCTGCGGGACTGCGCGGAGCACCGCGATCCCGCCCGCTGAGCCATATCCGGCCTGACCTGCCGGGCCTGTCGCCAAAGGGCCTGTCGCCCGGTCCGGGGGCGTGCGTAGACTCCCGGAGCCCCGGCAGACGGCCGGGACCCGACACCGCCGCCGGGCCGCGCCGCGCGCCCGCGCCCCAGCGATAGGACCGCCGGTGAACCAGACGTACGCGCTGACCGCGGTCGCCGTCGTCGTCCTGGTCACGGTGCTGGTCGGCGCGCTGGGCCTGCGGATCTCCCGTACCACTTCGGACTTCTACGTCGCTTCGCGCACGGTCGGCCCGCGCCTCAACGCGGCGGCCATCGGCGGCGAGTACCTCTCGGCGGCCTCCTTCCTCGGCGTGGCCGGGCTGGTGCTGCTCCAGGGGCCGCAGATGCTCTGGTACCCGGTGGGCTACACCGCCGGGTACCTGGTGCTGTTGGTGCTGGTCGCGGCGCCGCTGCGCCGCTCGGGCGCGTACACGCTGCCCGACTTCGCCGAAGCCCGGCTCGAATCGCAGGCGGTGCGCCGGATCGCGGTGCTGTTCGTGCTCGGCGTCGGCTGGCTGTACCTGTTGCCGCAACTCCAGGGCGCGGGGCTGACCCTGGAGATCCTGACCGGTGCCCCGCACTGGGTGGGCGGGGTGGTCGTCGCCTGTGTGGTGACGGCGGCCGTGGCGGCCGGCGGGATGCGGTCCATCACCTTCGTGCAGGCCTTCCAGTACTGGCTGAAGTTCACCGCCCTGCTGGTGCCCGCCTTCTTCCTGCTGGCGGCCTGGGCCGGGGACGGCGCCCCGCGCGCCTCCTTCGACGCCCCGGCGGTGTTCCGCGAGCACACCGCCGTCACGCTGGCCGAGGACGTGCGGCTGTCCCTGGACGCGCCGCTGACGGTGGCCGTGACCGGGCAAGTGGACGGGCGCGCGTACACCGGGCAGTCCGTGACCCTCGGCGCCGGGCAGCATTCCGTACGGGCGCACGCGCGGCTGGAGTTCGCCCCGGACTCCGCGGTGCCGCAGGGCCGGGCGGAGTCGGGCCCCGGGGTGTCGAGCTGGTCGGAGCCGCTGTCCGGGGACCGGCCCGAGCTGCGGCTGTACGCGACGTACGGGCTGATCCTGGCCACCTTCCTCGGGACCATGGGGCTGCCGCACGTCGCGGTGCGCTTCTACACGAGCCCGAACGGCCGGGCCGCGCGGCGCACCACGCTGGTGGTGCTCGGCCTGGTCGGCGCCTTCTACCTGCTGCCGCCGGTGTACGGGGCGCTGGGCCGGATCTACGCCCCGGAGCTGGCCCTGACGGGCGAGGGCGACGCGGTGGTGCTGGTGCTGCCGGCCCGGGTGGTGGGCGGGCTCGCCGGGGAACTGCTGGGGGCCCTGCTGGCGGGGGGCGCGTTCGCGGCGTTCCTGTCCACGGCTTCGGGGCTGACGATGGCGGTGGCGGGAGTGCTGCACCAGGACGTGCTGCCTTCGCGCGGGGTACGGAGCTTCCGGGTCGCGGTGCTGGTGGCGATCCTGGTGCCGCTGGCCGGGAGCGTGGCGGTGACGGAGGTGCCGGTGGCGGACGCGGTGGGGCTGGCCTTCGCGGTGTCGGCGTCCTCGTTCTGCCCGCTGCTGGTGCTGGGGATCTGGTGGCGCGGGCTGACGCCGCCCGGGGCGGTGGCCGGGCTGGTGACGGGGGGCGGCGCGGCGCTCGGCGCGGTGCTGGCGACACGGGCCGGGCTGGCGCCGGCGGGGTGGGCGAACACGCTGCTGGCGTGGCCGGCGGTGTGGTCGGTCCCGCTGGGCTTCCTGACGATGGTGGTGGTGTCGCTGGGTACGCGCGGGCGGATCCCGCCGAACACGGCGGCGACGCTGGCACGGCTGCATCTGCCGGAGGACGTGGCGGAGTCGGCCCCCGCGGCCGGCGAAGTCGGGGGCGGGGGGACGGGTACGGCCGCGGGCCGGGTCGGGTCCGCCGCGCACTACGGAAAGGGCGGTGCTCCGTGACCGGAGCAGCACACCGGGACGAGAGCGGTGCTCCGATCGCGGCTCGGTGCTCCACAGCCGGAGCGGAGCTCACGGCAGACGACGGAGCCGCGACCCGAAGCACCGCTCACGGTCGAGCGCGGTGCACTCCGACCGGAGCACCGCTCTCGGCGAAGGGCGGCACCCCATGACCGGAGCACTGCTCTCGGTGCTCGGCGCGGCCGGCGGGGCGCTGCTGCTCGGGCTCGGCTGGATCGGCGGCCGCCGGCAGGCCCGGCGCGGTGAGCGGGCCCTCGGCCTCGACCTCGGCACCCCGGTCGAACGGGCCACCTTCCACACCCTGCACACCGCCTCCCTCGCCGCTCCCCCGCTGCGCGCCGGCCTCACCGAGGACGCCGCCCGCAAGGCCGCCAAGCGGCTGCGCTCCCTCCTCGGCACCGAGGCCCTGTGCCTCACCGACCGCGCGCACGTGCTCGCCTGGGACGGCCCGGGCGCCGATCACCACGAGCGCCGTGCGATGGCCCGGGTCGCGGTGATGCTCGACTCCGGGCGCAGCCAGAGCGTGCGCACCGAGTGCGAGCGGCCCGACTGCCCCCTCAAGTGGGCCGTGGTCGCCCCGCTGACCGGCGAGGACGGAATGCTGGGCGCGTTGGTGGCCTACGGGTCGAGGGAGTCGGCGGTGCTGGTGCGGGCCGCCACCGAGGTCGCGCGCTGGGTGTCCGTACAGCTGGAGCTGTCCGAGCTGGACCGTTCGCGGACCCGGCTGATGGAGGCCGAGATCAAGGCGCTGCGCGCGCAGATCTCCCCGCACTTCATCTTCAACTCCCTGGCGGCGATCGCCTCGTTCGTACGCACCGATCCGGAGCGGGCCCGGGACCTGCTGCTGGAGTTCGCGGACTTCACCCGCTACTCCTTCCGGCGGCACGGGGAGTTCACCACGCTGGCCGAGGAGTTGCGGTCCATCGAGCAGTACCTGGCGCTGGCCGGGGCCCGGTTCGGGGAGCGGCTGAAGCTGACCTTGCAGGTGGCGCCCGAGGTGCTGCCGGTGGCGCTGCCCTTCCTGTGCCTGCAGCCGCTGGTGGAGAACGCCGTCAAGCACGGGCTGGAGGACTCCACCGAGGAGTGCCGGATCACCATCGCGGCCCAGGACGCGGGCGCGGAGGCGCTGATCACCATCGAGGACAACGGCGTCGGCATGGATCCGTCCCTGCTGCGCCGGATCCTGGCCGGGGAGCAGCCGGGCTCCTCCTCCGGCATCGGGCTGCCCAATGTGGACGAGCGGCTGCGCCAGGTCTACGGGGACGGCCACGGGCTGGTCATCGAGACGGGCGTGGGCGCGGGCATGAAGATAACGGTCCGCATTCCCAAATACCGTGCGGGGGTGCACAGTTCGGCCCCATCTGGCCGAATTCCCCGGCGCTGACCGGCCCGCGGCCTGCCATCCTGGAGGGGGCGCGAACGACCGGAGGGATCGCCGACGTGCGGGTCGGGCGAGAACAGCACCGCGACGAGTGCCGTACGGCGTTACGGGCATGGGTGCGGGGAGCCATCGGCGAGGCGGGCGGCGGAGCCTGCCTGCTCGTGGAGGGGGAGCCGGGCGCGGGCCGCACCTCCTTCCTGCGCGAGGCGCTATCGGACGCGGCCGCGCTCGGCTGCCGGGTCCGGTACGGGGCCGCCGAGTCCCTGGGCACCGGGCTTCCGCTGCGCGCGGCGCTGGACTGCCTGCACCCGGCCGGCCCCGGGCGGGCGCGGGTCCTGGCCCTGCTCCGGGAGGCCGCCCGGTCGGCCGAGCCCGGCGGTGCGCTGCTGGCGGCGGTGGACCTGCTGGCCGCCGACGTGGAGGAGTGGTGCGCACGGCGGCCGCTGCTGCTGGCCCTGGACGACCTCCAGTGGGCGGATCCGGCCTCGCTGCTGCTGTGGCGCCACCTCGCGCGGGCCGCGCAGCGGCTGCCGCTGCTGCTCCTGACGGCCCGGCGGCGGCTGCCCCGGCGGCCCGAGGTGGAGGAGCTGAGCGCTTCCCTGGGCGGCCGGCCGGGCGGGCGCACGCTGCGGCTGGAGCCGCTGACCGGGGCGGAATCGGCGGCGCTGGTGCGGGAGGTACTGGGCGCGGCCCCCGGCCCCCGGCTGCGGGAGGCCGCCGGGCACGCGGGCGGCAATCCCCGGCTGCTGCGGGAGCTGCTCGCGCACTGGTCCGGCATCATCGAAGTCCATGGCGACCGCGCCGAACTCACCCTTTCGGTGCAGGACTTGCCGCCACCGCCGGAGGCGGCGACGCGGGAACTGTCCCGGCTCCCCGCGGCGGCCGTGGCCACGCTCCGGCAGGCCGCCCTGCTCGGACCGGCCTTCACGGCGCGCGAGCTGGCCCTCGTACGGACCCTCCCGGTCCGGGATCTGCTCGCGGACCTGGAGGCCCCCCTCCTGACCGGGGTCCTGGAACCGGGCACCCTGCCCGCCGGGCTCCCGTCCGGCGGTGACGCCCTGCGGTTCCGGCAGCCGGCCGTGCGCCTCGCCCTGTACGCGGAGCTGCCGCGGGCCGCCCGCAGCGCCCTCCACCAGGACGCCGCGCGGGCCTTCGCCGAGGCGGGGCTCGATCCCGCCCGGACCGCGGGACAGCTGCTGGCCGGCGGGGAACTGGACCCCTGGGCGGTGCGCTGGACGGCCGAGTCGGCGCAGGCCCTGATCGCGGTGGCCCCCGAAGCGGCGGCGGCCCTGCTGGCCCGGGCCGTGGAACAGAGCACGGAACAGGGCCCCGGGCAGCACCCCGGCCAGGCCGCGGGCCAGACCGCGGGACGGACACCGGAACAGGACACGGACCAGGCCCTGAGGCGGACCCCGGCGCAGGTTGCGGGACCGCCCCGGAACCAGGACGCGGACCGGTTCCACGAGGCCCTGGAGGACGGGCTCGCCGATGCCGCGCTCATGCTGCGACGGCCCGAGTCCGTGGAGCTGCTCGGCACCCTGCGGGAACGGTCGCGGGATCCCGAGCGACGGGCCGCGCTCGCCTTCAAGCTGGTGTCGGCGCTGATGATCCAGGGAGACATGGCCCGCTCCCTGGAGGTCACCGAGGAGGCCCTGGCCGAGGCGGCCCAGGCCGAGTCGATACCGGCCGAGGAGGCACTGGCCGGGTCGATACCGGCCGAGGCTGACCAGGCCGGATCGATACCGGCCGGGGAGGGATCGGCCGCGGCCACAGCCCCCAGGCCGGTATGGGCCGAGGCGATACGGGCCAAGGCCGCACCCTCCGGGGAGGCACCCTCCGGGGAGGCACCCGCCGGGGCGGCACGGGCCGGGGCGGTACGGGCCGAAGCGGCACCCACCCAGACCGCACCCGCCGAAGCCGCACCCGTCCAGGCCGCCCCCGGTGTGAGCATGCGGTTGCGGCTGGAGGCGTGTCGGGTGTTGGCCTTGGCCGATCTGCGCCGGCCCGAGGAGGCGTACGCGCTCGCCGGGCCGCTGGTCGACCGGGCTCGGGTGCTGGGTGATCCGGTGTGCGGGGCGGAGGTCGAACACGCCATGTCCTTCGCGCTGTTCCACCTGAACCGGGGCCGGGAGTCGCTGCGTCACGTCGCGGCCGGGATCGCGCACGCCCGCCGCAGCCCGGCCGCCAACGACATGCGGCTGCTGCTGCTCGCCAACCAGGCCGAGGGCCATCTGCGGTTCGGCGAGCCGCGCGCCGCCGCGGAGGCGCTGCGCGAGGCACGGCAGTTGGCGGCCCGGACCGGTTCGACGGGCCGGCTCGTGGTGACGGAGGCCCTGCTGGCCGATCTCCGCTACCGGCTCGGCGACTGGGACGCCGCACTGGCCGGCCTCGCCCGGGCGCGGCGCATGCCCGTCTCGGACGTCTGGCTCCCGGTGCTGACCCGCGGGCTGCGCGCCTTGATCCTGGGTCACCGGGGCGAACAGGAGGCCGCCCGGGCGGAGTTGGCCGCGCTCGGCCCGGACGCGTACGAGCCGCCCGCGGCCCGCCGGCACACCGCGCACGTGCTGCTGGCCCGCGCCCTGCTGGCGGAGCGCGACGGGAGCCCCCGCGCGGCGCTGGAGGCGCTGCTGCCCGCGTTGGAGGACGGCGTGGACGAGGCGGTGGCCTTCGACCGTCCCTGGGCGCTGTCGGAGGCCGTCCGGCTCGCGCTGGAGGACCGGGACACCGGTACGGCCCGGTCGGCACTGGCCGCCTGCGCCCGCACGGCGGCGGCCCTGCCGGAGCAGCCGGGTCCGGCGCTGGCGCTGCTGCGCTCCCGCGGGCTGTTCGCGCAGGACCCGGAGTTGCTGGGGCGGACGGCGGCGCTGGCGCGGGGCGGGCTGGTGGCGGGCCAGACCCTGGAGGACCTGGCGGTGGCCCGGGCCTGGCACGGGGACCTGCCGGGCGCGCGGTCGGCGCTGACCGGGGCCGTGGCCTCGTACGAACTCCTGGGCGCCCGGTGGGACATCGCGCGGGCCGACGCGCGGCTGCGGAGCCTGGGGGTGCGGCGGGGCAGCCGGGCGGCCCGGCGGCGGCCGGCGCGGGGGTGGGAGGCGCTGACTCCGGCGGAGCTGAAGGTGGCGCTGCTGGTCGCGCGGGGCCGGACGAACCCGGAGATCGCCTCGGCGCTCTTCCTGTCCCGCCGGACCGTCCAGACCCACGTCTCGCACATCCTGGCGAAGCTGGAGGTCCGCTCACGGGCGGAAGTGGCCGTCATCGTAGCCGGGCAGGAGGGCGCGCAGGGCCCGCAGGGCGTAGTACGTACGGGACTTGACCGTCCCGGCGGGTACTCCGAGCGCCTCGGCGGCCTCGCAGACGCTGGCCCCGCGGAAGTAGATCTGGAGGAGGACGGCCCGGTGATCGGGGCTGAGTGAGCGCAGGGCGTCGCGGACGTCGAGGACGGCGACGGACCGCTCGGTGCGGTCCTCGTCGGCGGGCGACTGCTCCAGCCCGTCGGGCCCGACCTCGGCGGGGCGCGACAGGCGGGCCCGGCGGGCGTCGATGGCCACGCGCCGGGCGACGGTGTACAGCCAGGGCCGCATGGAGGCGTGGGCGCCGGTCTCCAGGGCTTCCGGGTTCTTCCAGGCGCGGAAGAGGGTCTCCTGGACGAGGTCCTCGGCCCGATGGCGGTCACCGAACGTGAGCCCGAGGAGGAAGCCGTGGAGGGCCTTGCCGTGCTCCCGCTCCAGCCGGGCGAGGGCGTACGCGTCGGTGCGGCGGCGGGGGACCGTGATGATGCCGGCGGTCGCGAACATGGGCGACATGGGCTACCCCTTCCGGGTCGGGGATGCGCGTCGGGATGCGGGTCGAATACAGCTGGCATGCGGGTGGGGATGCACCGAGCGTGCCGGACCGCGCGCGTGGAGTTATCCGCCGCCTGACGTATCCCGCCGCACCCTGCGCCCACCGGTCGTCCCCCGTCGGTGAACGGTCGTCCCCGGGGTGCGGCGGCGGGCGGGGCGGTACGCGAACGGCCCCGCTCACCGTCCGGACGGACGGCGGCGGGGCCGCGGTGAGGGTGGGAAGGGCTGCGGAGCGGGGGTTCAGTCCCGGGACGGGGTCAGCACCACGAAGTCGGCGTTCGACGGGTCGAGGCAGACGGCGAGGCGGCCGACGCCCTCGGCGTCGGCGGGACCCATCTGCACGCTGCCCCCGTGCCCGGTGACCTCGGCGACCGCCGCGTCACAGTCGGTGACGTGGAAGACCGGGTGCCAGTACGGCCGGCCGCCCGCCACCGCGAGGTCCTCCGCGGAGAGTTCCATGAGCCCGCCCTGCATGCTCCCCTCGGAGTGCCCGGCGGGGGTGATCAGGGTGTACGTGCCCTCGCCGCCCGGCATCTGCATATCGCTGAACTGCCAGCCGAAGACGGCCCCGTAGAAGGTCCGGGCGGCTGCGGCGTCGCTCGTGTACAGCTCGGTCCAGGACAGCGATCCCGGCTGGTCCACGAGGTCGACGCCCTTGTTGTCGCCCGGCTGCCAGACGGCGAACTGGCCGCCCAGCGGGTCGCTGAACTGCGCCATCGTGCCCCACGCGTCGAGCTTCCTCGGCTCGACCCGGACGGTGCCGCCGGCCTCGCGGACGGCGCGGGTCGTGGCCTCGGCGTCGGGGACGCTGTAGTAGATCATCCAGGCGGGGCGGGCGCCTTCCTCGGTGAGCTTGCCCAGGCCGGCGACGGTCTTCCCGTCCTTCTGGAACATGCCGCCTTCCATGTCCTCCCCCGCGCCCATGGACTCGTAGTCCCACCCGAGGACGGCTCCGTAGAAGGCCGCGGCCGCGGGGACGTCGGGTACGCCGAGGTCGAGCCAGCAGGGGGAGCCGGGGACGAAGTCAGTGGTGATCATGACGACTGCCTTTCGCGGATCGGGTACGACCAGCGTGGCATCCGGCACCCGCCCCCGCCCGTCGGTCCACGGGAGGACGGGCGGCACGGGCAGCGGACAGCACTGCGCCGGGGCTCCCACGGGGGCCCCGGCGCGGTGGTGTGTCGAGCGACTAGCTCCAGCTGGCGTGCAGCGGCTTGCCCTCGGCGTAGCCCGCCGCGGACTGGATGCCGACGACGGCCTTCTCCTCGAACTCCGCGAGGGAGGCCGCACCGGCGTAGGTGCAGGAGGAGCGGACGCCCGCGATGATCGAGTCGATCAGGTCCTCGACGCCCGGGCGGGCCGGGTCCAGGAACATCCGCGAGGTGGAGATGCCCTCCTCGAAGAGACCCTTGCGGGCGCGGTCGTAGGAGGACTCCTCCGAGGTGCGGTTCTGGACCGCGCGCGCGGAGGCCATGCCGAAGGACTCCTTGTACAGGCGGCCGTCGGCCGACTGCTGCAGGTCGCCCGGGGACTCGTACGTACCGGCGAACCAGGAGCCGATCATGACGTTCGACGCACCGGCGGCCAGCGCCATCGCCACGTCGCGCGGGTGACGGACGCCGCCGTCGGCCCAGACGTGCTTGCCGTGCTTCTTCGCCTCGGCCGCGCACTCCAGCACCGCGGAGAACTGCGGGCGGCCCACACCGGTCATCATGCGGGTGGTGCACATGGCGCCGGGGCCCACACCGACCTTGATGATGTCGGCGCCGGCGTCGATCAGGTCCTTGACGCCCTCGGCGGCGACGATGTTGCCGGCCACGATCGGGACCTGCGGGTCAAGGGCGCGGACGGCCTTGATCGCGCTGATCATCGATTCCTGGTGGCCGTGCGCGGTGTCGATGACGAGCGTGTCGACGCCCGCGTCGAGCAGCTGCTTGGCCTTCGACACGAAGTCCCCGTTGATGCCGACGGCGGCGGCGATGCGCAGCTTGCCGTTGGCGTCGGTGGCGGGGGTGTACAGGGTCGCGCGCAGCGCGGCCTTGCGGGTGAGGATGCCGACGAGCCTGCCGTCCTTGTCGACGGCCGGGGCCAGCTTGCGGTGGCCGGCGTCGAGCTTGGTGAAGGCCTCGCGGGGGTCGATGTCGGCGTCGATGAGCAGGAGCTCCTTCGACATGACCTCGGAGAGCTGGGTGAAGCGGTCCACGCCGGTCAGGTCGTGGTCGGTGACGACGCCCACCGGGCGGCCGTCCGCGTCGACGACGACGCCGGCGCCGTGCGCGCGCTTGGGCAGCAGGGACAGCGCGTCGGCGACGGTCTGGGTGGGGGCCAGCGTGATCGGGGTGTCGAGCACGAGGTGGCGGGTCTTCACCCAGGAGATCACGTCGGTGACGACGTCGATCGGGATGTCCTGCGGGATGACGACGATGCCGCCGCGGCGGGCGACCGTCTCGGCCATCCGGCGGCCGGCGATGGCGGTCATGTTGGCCACGACCAGCGGAATGGTGGTGCCGGTGCCGTCAGGCGCGGAAAGGTCGACGCCCTGCCGGGAACCGACCGCGGAGCGGCTCGGCACCATGAATACGTCGTCGTACGTCAGGTCGTACGGCGGCTTCAGGTCATTGAGAAAACGCACGTGCTGAACATCCCAGTCGTTCGGAGGTGACCCCGACAGGGCAGTCGAGGAACGCACGTACTTCATTCTCACACGACCTGGAGTTCACACCGCCCCGGCCGATCGTCCAGGACATTTGGGGCCGGATGGTCGCTTCCTACGGGACCTTCGCCCTCCGTACGGGCGGTGGCGGGACGGCCCGGCCGTGGGCGGGGCCGTGGAGGACGGGGTCCTGGGCGGGGCCGTGGACCGGGCCCTGGCTCCGGGCCAGCGGAAGAATCGTTCCCCCGTACCGCACGGCGGTGAACTCGGCGGCGATGGCGAGCGCGGTCTCCTCGGGGGTTCCCCCGCCGAGGTCCAGTCCGATCGGCGAGCGCAGCCGGGCCAGCGCGGCCGGCGCCACCCCCTCGGCCCGCAGCCGTCGGGCCCGGTCCTCGTGGGTGCGGCGCGAGCCCATGGCTCCGACGTACCCGAGCGGCAGGCCGAGCGCGAGCGTGAGCAGCGGGACGTCGAACTTGGCGTCGTGGGTCAGTACGCACACGGTCGTACGGGAATCCAGGCGGCCGCCCTCCCACTCCGCGGCCAGGTGCCGGTGCGGCCAGTCCACGACCACCTCGTCGGCGTCGGGGAACCGGGCGGCCGTGACGAAGACGGGCCGGGCGTCGCACACCGTGACCCGGTAGCCCAGGAAGGCGCCGACGCGGGTGAGGGCGGCGGCGAAGTCGATGGCCCCGTAGACGAGCAGCCGGGGCGGCTCCGCGGCCGATTCGACCAGGAGGGTCAGGGGCTGCCCGCAGAGCCCGCCCGCCGTGCCCAGCTCGGCGGTGCCGGTCCGGCCGGCCGCGAGCCAGTCCCGGACCCGCCCGGCGGCGGCCCGGTCCAGCTCGGCGCCCCCGCCGAGCCGGCCCTCGTAGGAACCGTCGGCGTGCACGGCGATGGCCCGGCCCAGCTGTTCCGGCGGCCCGCAGACCACCCGGCCCAGCGCGGAGCGGGCCCCGCCGCAGGCAGCGTCGAGCACGGCGCCGATGACGGGGCGCACGGGGTCGTGCCGGCGCACCGGGGTGATCAGGACGTCGAGGACTCCCCCGCAGGTCAGCCCGACCGCGAAGGCGTCGTCGTCGCTGTATCCGAAGCGGTGCACGCTGCTGTGCCCGGAGGCGATCGCCTCCAGGCACAGTTCGTGCACCGCCGATTCCACACAGCCCCCGGAGAGGGAGCCGAGGGCGGTGCCCCCGGTGTCGACGGCCAGCGAGGCGCCCGGACCGCGCGGCGCGCTGCCGCTGACGGCCACCACCGTGGCCACGGCGAAGTCCCGTCCGGCGGCGCACCACGCGCGTAGCTCTTCGGCGATGTCGAGCATCAGCGGATGTACTCGCGGCGCGGGCTCTGCCCGGGGATGACCGGTCTCGGCGGCAGCGCGGGAGGTCCGGCGGCGTGTCCGGCGGCGTGGACGGCGGCGACCGCGCGGGTGGGGGCGGTCCGGACCGGGCCGGGGTACGCGTCGGGCTGTGACGGGTGGGGGCCCCGGCCGCGCGCGCCCAGCAGCATCGCGGCGTGGGCGACGCTGGCGAGGGTGGCGTGGTGGTGCCAGCCCCGGAAGGAGCGGCCCTCGAAGTCCCGGATTCCGGCGGGCTCGCAGACCTCGGTGAAGTCGAGCGCGACCCGGTCCGTGAGTTTGGCGAGGAGGAACAGCTGCGCGAGCGGCCGGTCCCCGATGTTGGTGATCCAGAACTCCGTGGGCAGCAGGGCGGCCTCCGTCCAGGCCCCGACGAGCAGCAGCGGGGTGGGCGGCGCCGGTACGAGGCGGTCCTCACCGGGGGTGGCGAAGATGGCGGCCGAGGTGAGCAGGGTGACCGCTCCCTCGGCGCGGCCGTGCCGGGTCCATTCGACGACCCGGCGCTGGGAGCGCAGGGAGTCGATGAGCTCCCGGGCCGGCGCGGTGTGCGGCCCGGGTTTGTGCCGGCCGGCCCCGCCGAAGGAGACGGGCAGGGTGCCGTCCACTTTGAATACGAAGGGGATGTCCTGCATCGCGAACGATTCGACGCACTGCGGCAGTTCGGTGTTGGAGACTTCCATCACCACGGGCCGGCGCTGGAGTTGCCAGGTGGAGGCCATCCGCTGGACGGCGTGGACCGCGTCCTGGGCCGGAGTGAGCGAGCGGGCCGTGTCGGGGATGCCGGCCCGCCGGCGCCGCAGGAGTTCCGCCGTCCAGGGCCCGGGGAGGGTGAGGGTCCATTCGACGGGGAAGCCCGCATCGCTGGAAGTGAGCCAGATCCCGCTGGCCTGCTGACAGTTGGCGGTGCGTCCCAGCTGGGGGACGAACTGCCGCCCCACTCCCACCGACCGGTCGCCGGCCTTCTCGATGACCATGGGCTGCACCACCCAGGCCAGCGGGCGCTGCGCGGTGCGTTCCAGGTGCTGGGCGAGGGAGCGGCGGACCGGGGTCCAGTCCCAGGGGGATTTGCTGATGAACTGCTGAAGGCTCTGCTCGACGGAACTGGCCCCGGTTCCGGCGATGTTACGAATTGTTTTCTTGCCGTTCGTCTGTACCAGGCCGTTCAGATATACGCGGGCCCAGTTTCGCTGGTCCCGCCGGGGTAACGACTCGAAGAAGAGCGAGATCAGAACGTCGATCAATTCGGAGATTTCCTTCGTGGATTCCTCCGGCAGGACTACGCGAGCCATCTGGGCCTCCCCCGCGACCAGCTAGATCCATTACCCTACTTGACCGCACAGAACGGCCGTAGGTCCCGGCGGCTACTTCCTGAGGTCGCTCGCAGTTTCGAGCCGCTCTTCCTCTACCACGAGGGGGATGGGGATCTGGTTCGCCGCATAGTAGAGCGCGATCAGGAAGTGTGCGACGAGAGTGAGCGGAGCCGAGAAGAAGGCCAGCACGACGGTGCACGGGTAGGCGATGGCACCCAGACCGAAGCGGACCCTGGTGGCTCGTGCGCCGTCCTTGTCCACCTGGTCGTGGAAAAGGTGTCCGACGCGGGTGACGTACCACCAGAAGGCCAGGAAGGCCAGGGCGTAGGCCACGGTGAGAAGGCTGTAGAGGACGGCGGCCGCGTTGGCCGATCCCCCTTCTTCCATGAGGTGTTCGGCGAGCACGTTGGTCGTGTACGGGACCACCGAGACGACCATCAGCACCAGGAGGTTCAGGAACAGCAAAGGACGGTCCACGCGCTTGATGTGACTGAAGATGGTGTGGTGGTTCACCCACATCACGCCGATGATGAGGAAACTCACCACATAGGCGGCGTAGTGCGGCCACTGCTCGCGCACTCCGTGCCAGAAGTCGGAGCCGGTTTCTTCCGGAACTTTCAATTCCAGGACAAGGATCGTGATGATGACCGCGAATACGCCATCGCTGAATGCCTCGACCCGGCCGGTTTCCGTTTCCATGACCTCCCCTTCACGCTTCTTGCATATATCTACGGCTGTCGCACATACGGGGAGGGTGCACATCCCCACCCTCCCCGCACACGCTACCCAGATTTCCGCAATCAGCCGCCGAATCCGGCAGTCTGCCGCCAGATCCGGCCATCCCGGACAACGAGCGTCCCGAACGCGTGCTCCGGTTCCCCGTTCAGGTTCATGATCGCCCGGTAGAAGATCGTGTCGTCGGTCTCGACGTACTCCTGGAGCTCCACGAGGGTGGGCTTCACCGTCAGGTACCCGGTGAAGGTCTCGCGCACCGCGTCGATGCCGACGGAGACACCCTCGAAGCGCAACAGCACCGCGTCGTCGGTGTAGTTCTTCATGACCGCCTCGATGTCCAGCGCGGCGAGCGCGTCCATCTGCCGGACGAACACCGGGTGCAGCGTGGAGATGTCGTACTTGGGCATGTCGACTCCCTTTCAACTCTTCGATGGGGATGGAGCGGTGGAATCCGTGGATTCGGTGGAACCGGTGGGCTCGTGGGCCACGGCCGGCACCGCGCAGGACGGATCGGTGCCGGACAGCGGCAGCCGCACCGTCATCCGGGTCTCCCCCGGCCGCGAGCGGGCCGTGATCGAACCGTGGTGGCGCTGGGTCACGATGCGGTAGCTGAGGTGGAGGCCGAGGCCCGTGCCCTTGCCCACGTCCTTGGTCGTGTAGAAGGGTTCGAAGATCCTCGGCAGGGATTGCGCGGGGATGCCCGAGCCGGTGTCGGCGATCTCCACCACCATGCAGACGCCTTCGACCCGTGCCCGCAGGGTGAGGGTTCCGGAGCCCTCCATGGCCGCCGCGGCATTGTCGACCAGGTTGGTCCACACCTGGTTCAGCTCGCTCGGATAGCCCGTCAGTTCGGGCAGGTCCGGGTCGTACGAGCGCACGATCCCGATCCCCGCGAGCTTGGCACGCAGCACGACCAGCGTGTTCTCCAGCCCTTCGGTCACCGCGAAGCGCTGCTCGGGGGCCCGGTCGAGATTGGCGTAATCCCGGGTCGCCGAAACGAGTTGGGAGATCCGCGGACCGGCCGCCCGCAGCTCGGCGGCGAGCGAGCGGATCTCCAGCAGGGCCGCCAGATGGTCCAGCGCCGCCGGCAGGGCGCGCTCGCCGACCCCCTCCAGCCGCTCCAGCAGCCCGCCCAGCTTCAGTCCGAGGTCGGAGACCCCCGAGCCCAGCAGCCCGGCCCGCTCCGCGCCCGCCTCCTCGGCCCAGTCGGCGATCTCCTCCTCGGCGTCCGCCTGGGCCAGCGGATCGGTGACCTCCGGCGGCGCCACCTTGTCCAGCTCGTCGGCGAGCTGGTCGAACACGGAGCGCTCGGCCGCCGTGGCGGCCGCGCCCCAGGCCTGGGCGGTGCGGGTCAGCTGGTCCAGGGCGGGCGCCAGTTCCTGCGCGGCCCGGGCCACGGCGGCGGCGGGATTGTTCAGCTCGTGCGCGAGGCCGGCCGCCAGGGTCCCCAGCGCTTCGACGGTGGCCCGTTTGCGGGCCTGGACCTCGGAGGACTTGATGCGCCAGGCCAGTACGGGGATCAGTACGGCGGCCACCCCGTGGCAACGGGTCAGCATCTCGAAGAAGACCGGCTTCGCGTACGCCACCACGGTGGTGGCCGGCCCGCTCGCGGCGGCCGTGGCCACGTACGCCCCGTCCGTCAGCAGGGGGAGTTCGCCGGTGAACCGGTGTGCGGCCGAGGGTTTGCCGTCGTGGTCCTCGGCGGCCGCGCTCTCCTCCTCGGTGGAGTGCCGAGTCAGGACCTCCTCGCGGCCGTCGACGACCTTGGTGACCACGAGGCCCCCGGAGAGCAGGACGTGGAAGCCCGTGGCCTCCTCCCCGTCCCGGAACAGGACCTCGCCGTCGGCGAGCACCCTCGGTTCGGAGACGGAGACCAGCCAGTCCAGCTGCTCCTCGGTGAGGCCCTCGAAGATCTCCAGCCCGCGCAGTGCGGTGCGCAGGGCGGCGGTGCCCGGGGAACCGGTCATGCGGTGCTCCCTTCCGTCCTGTTCCGGGCCGCCAGCCGCAGGGTGGCCAGCAGGGCCAGGGCGCACACCGCGGCGACGGTGGCCATGAAGCCGACCGAGGTGCGGTGCAGTCCGTGGATGTTGGTGAGCAGTCCGGCCAGCACCGCCGGCACGCTCATCGCGAGGTAGGCGAACACGTAGACGGCCGCGGTCAGTTCGCCCCGGTGGGCCGGCTCGGCCAGTGCGCTCAGGGCGCGGAAGGAGCCGAGGAAGGCGGCGCCCCAGCCGGCTCCGAGGACGGCGGTGGCCACGAGGAACACGGGGGCCGAGCCGAGCCCGAGCGCGAGGAGCACCAGGGCCAGCCCGCCCAGCAGCCCGAGCAGGCCGAGGACGGCGGTGCGCAGGGCCTCGGTGCGGCCGAGCAGGAGCTGGGCGGCGGTGGCGGCTCCGGCGAGGAGGGCCACGGTGGCGCCGCCGACGAGGTAGTTGGTGCTCTCGAGCAGGGACAGGGCCAGGTGCGGGCCGAGCGAGAGGTAGAACCCGCCGACCGACCAGACGGCCACGATGGTCAGGATCAGCACGGCGAAGCGGCCGCGCACGGCGGCGGGGATGTGGATCCGGTGCGGGGCCAGCTTGAAGCGGCCCCCAGCCGCCCCAGCCACCCCGGCAGCCCCAGCCACCCCGGCAGCCCCGGCCGCCCCACCCGCCGCCCGCCCCGGCGCGCTCTCCGCCATCCGGGCCACGCCGATCAGGCAGCCGGCGAAGGCCCCCACGAGCAGCACGTAGGTCAGGACGGTCGGCGCGGGCGCGTACTGCACCAGCAGCCCGGCCCCGATGCCGCCGAGGCCGATGCCCACCGTCGGGCCGGCGCTGTTGACCTGGGCGCCGAGCGCCGGCTTGGACCGCGGGGCCAGTTCCAGCAGGGCGGCGCCCATGGCCCCCGTGGCCAGGCCCACCGCCAGCCCCTGTACGGCGCGGGCGGCGAGCAGCAGCCCGAGCCCCTGGGCCGCGGCGAACAGGCCCATGGCCACGATCGCGAGGACCAGCCCCGCGGCGAGCACGGGCCGCCGGCCGAGGGTGTCGGACAGCGAGCCGAACAGCAGGAGTCCGGCGAGCACGGTGACGGCGTACAGGGCGAAGACCACCGTGATCATGCCGGAGGACAGGCCCCACTCCTGCTGGTAGAGCACGTAGAGGGCCGAGGGGACGGAGGAGGAGAGCATCAGCAGGACGAGGACCGCGCCCACCACCCAGAAGCCGGAGCCTCCCGGTGCGCCTGCGGAGCCGGCGGCTGGACGCAAGGTGACCCCCGTGGTGGTCGCGGACGGCGCGGTCCGTGCTGTCGTGGGCAACGGTTCCACTGCTTCAACTCCCCCGTCGTGGGCGGTCAGGCGGGTGCCTGCACGGCCCTCGTGAGCGCGCGGGCGGTGAGTACGCCCGCGAGGTGGCCGAGGTACTCGGCCGAAGTGCCGCGACCCGGGACGAACAGCTCCCGGGGCTCGGCGCGGAAGGCCGCCAGCACGTTCTGCGTGCTGTACGGGCCCTCCCCGATCCGTTCCTCGACCCCGCGCAGCCGCACCGCGCGGACGGTGGCCCCGGTGACCGCGATCCGCGGCCCGTCGGGGGTGATCCGTACGGCGGCGGCGCAGACCGGGTAGCGGGTCGCCCGGTCGGCGGTCTTCTCGAAGGCGGCGCCGCCGCCGGCCACCACGGGGACGAGCAGGGCGGTGATGACGGTGCCCGCCGGGACCCCGGAGGCGGCCAGCTCCTCGGCGGTGAGCGTCGACACCCCGCCGGGACCGGCCAGTTCGGCCGTGGCGCCGGCGGCGATGGCGGCGACGGGCAGGTCGGTGGCCCGGCCGGTGGCGGCGAGGTTGCCCCCGGCGGTGCCGAGGTTGCGGACCTGGGGGTCGCCGTTGGCACGGGCCGCGGCGGCGATCTCCGGCGCCCCGGCCAGGACCAGGGGGTCCGTGGCCAGCTCGGCCAGGGTGGTCAGCGCACCGATCCGCAGCCCCCCGGGCACCGGCTCGACCCCCCGGAGCTCTTCCAGCCGGCGCAGGTCGACGAGCAGGGAGGCCCGCTCCTCCCCCGTGCGCAGGCCGGGCAGCAGGCTCTGCCCGCCGGCCAGCACCCGGGCGCCGGGACGGCCGGCCAGCAGGGTCAGCGCCTCGTCGAGGCCGACGGGGCGTACGTAGTCGAAGTCGGCGAGGATCACTGGGATTCCCCTCTCAGGCGGCGCCAGACCTTCTCGGGGGTGACGGGCATGTCGATGTGCTGGACGCCCAGGTCGGACAGGGCGTCGACGACGGCGTTGACGACGGCCGCGGCGGGCGGCACGGTGGCGATCTCGCCCGCGCCCTTGGCTCCCAGCGGGTTGTGCGGGGAGGGCGTGGTGGTCTTGTCGAGGGTGAAGAAGGGCGCGTCGATGGCGCGCGGCAGGGCGTAGTGGTTCAGGTCCCGGCTGACGAGCCGCCCGTCCGGGTCGTACTCGGCGTGCTCCATGAGGGCCTGGCCGAGGCCGTGCAGGATGCTGCCCTCGATCTGGCCGAGCACGATCTTCGGGTTGCCGATGTTCCCGGCGTCGTCGACGGCGGTGTAGGCCACCACCTCGGTCTCGCCGGTCAGTTCGTCGATCTCGACGACCGCCACGTGCGTCCCGAAGGGGTAGTTGAAGTCCGGCGGGTCGAAGTGGGTGGTCTCGTCGAGTGCGGGCTCGATCTCGGGCGGCAGTCCCCAGCCGTACCACATGGCCATGGCCAGCTCGGCGAAGGTCTTGCTCTTCTCGGGGTCGTCTTCGTGCCCCTCTTCGAAGACCTTGCCGTCCGCGTAGACGACCTTGTCCTCGGGGACGCCGAGGAAGACGGCGCCGGCCTTGACCAGCTTGCTCTTGATCTTCCGGGCCGTGAGGGCGATGGCCGGCGCGGCCATGCTGTAGGAGCGCGAACCGTAAGTGCCCTGCCCGTACGGGGCCTTGAGGGTGTCCCCCTCGTACACATTGACCGTCGCCGGGTCGATGCCGAGCTCGTCGGCGGCGACCTGCGCGAAGACGGTGCCGTGGCTCTGGCCGGTGGAGGCGGAGCCCACGGTGACGGTGACCTCGCCGGTGGGGTGGACGCGGATGTTCGCGCTCTCCCACGTGCCGCCGAGCATGCCCTCCTTGGACATCCGGGTGGAGGGGCCGACCCCGCAGATCGCCACGTAGGAGGCGATGCCGACGCCGAGCCGCTTGCCGCGGGTGCGGGCCTCGGTCTTGCGGGCGGGCATGTCGGCGTAGCCCGAGAGTTCGATGGCCCGGTCGAAGTTGAGCTGGTAGTCGCCCGAGTCGTAGGTCCAGCCGAGGCCGTTGTCGTACGGGAACTTCTCTTTCGGCACCAGGTTCCGGCGGCGCACCGCCGCCGGGTCCATGCCGATCTCGGAGGCGTAGCGGTCCACGAGCCGCTCCATCAGGAACGCGGCCTCGGCCCGCCCGCTGCCGCGCTGGGCGCCGAGCGAGACGGTGTTGGTGAAGGCGGCGTAGACCTCGCAGAAGGCGGCGTCGATGTCGTACATGCCGCTGATGGAACGGCCCATCAGGGCGGTGGCGACACCGGGGCCGATGGTCGAGGGGTAGGCCCCGAGGTTGGCGTAGCTGGTGCAGCGCACGGCCGTGATCCGGCCGTCGCGGGTGCCGGCCAGGGTGACGTGCTGGCGGTGGTCGCGGCCCTGGACGGTGGAGTTCATCAGCCCGGTGCGGGTGTCGACCCATTTCACGGGCCGGCCGAGCGCCTTGGAGAGCAGCAGGACCAGCGGCATGTCGGGGTACAGGTATCCCTTGGTGCCGAAGCTGCCGCCGACGGTCGGGGCGACGACCCGGAGCTTGTTGAAGGGGATGCCGAGGACCAGCGCGGAGAGCAGGAAGCGGTGGTTGTGCGGGCCCTGGGTGGAGGCGTACAGCGTGTACTCGCCGGTGGCGGTGTTGTAGTCGCCGACCGCGCCGCGCGGCTCGATGGGGCTGTTGATCGTCCGCTGGTTGACGAGGTCCAGCTCGACGGTGACCTCGGCCGCGGCGATGGCCGCGTCGGTGCGGTCCTTGTCGCCGCAGGTCCAGTACGCGTTCAGGTTGCCGGGGACGGCCTCGTGGAGCTGGGGGGCGCCTTCGGCGAGGGCCTCGTCGGCGCGGGTCACCACGGGCAGCGGCTCGTACTCGACGGAGATGGCCGCGAGCGCGGCGGCGGCCTGGCGCGGGGTCTCGGCGACGACCACGGCGACGGGGTCGCCGACGTGGCGCACGGTGTCGCCGGAGAGCACCGGGCGGGAGCCGGGAAGCCCGTAGGGGTGGGGCGGGAAGTGGCTCTCGACCCCGCCGGGTATCCAGATGCAGGGCAGCGGCATGACGTCGGTGAAGTCGGCCGCGGTGGCCACCTTCAGTACGCCCGGCAGCTGCTCGGCGGCCTTGGTGTCGATGGAGAGGACCTTCGCGTGGGCCACGGGGCTGCCGAGGATCGCCATGTGGGCGGTGCCCGGCAGGTCGATGTCCCCGACGTACGTGGCTTCTCCGCGCAGGAGCTGCGGGTCCTCGCGGCTGTCCAGCGGCTGTCCGAGCAGGCCGTTGCCCTGGATCGGCGCCTGGAGCGGGGTCTCCCCCGTGACTGCGGTCATCTCCCTCACCCCTCCTGTCCGGACGCGGCGGCGGTGGCCGGCTGCGCGGTGCCCTGCTCCACGGGCACCTGCGCGCGGGCCGCGGAGCAGGCGCGCTGCACTCCCCGTACGACGCTGTGGTAGCCCGTGCAGCGGCACAGGTTGCCGGTGAGCCATTCGCGGATCTCGGGCTCGGTGGGCGGCTCGCGGTGCTCGGTGTTCTCCACGAGCTCACCCAGGGCCATGACCATCCCGGGGGTGCAGAAGCCGCACTGGGTGCCGTGTTCCTCGCGCAGGGCCTCCTGGAGGCCGGTGAGTTCACCGCCGGGGGTGGTGACCCCCTCGATGGTGGTCACCGCGGAGCCGGCGGCCGCCGCGGTGAGGATCAGGCAGCTCTTGACGGAGCGGCCGTCGAGCCGGACGACGCAGGTTCCGCACTGGCCGGTGTCGCAGCCGACCTTGGTGCCGGTCAGCCCGAGGCCGTCCCGGAGCCGTTCCACGAGCAGTTCGTTCGGCTGCGCCGAGAACTGCTCGGGTCTTCCGTTGACGTTCAGTGAGAGGTCCATGCCAGCGCCTGCGCTTCCGTGAGCGGCCGGTTGAAGAGGGGCCCGCCGGGCTGCTGGAGAATTCCTCCGGAGTGCAGCGGGCCGGTGTCCACGGGAGCGAATCCGAGATCCGTGATGATTCCCGCGACTATTTCTTTGGCTTTCCCGTCGTCGCCCGCCGTGAAATGGGCCAGACGCGGGCCCGGCGCGGTGCCGGCGACGGCGAGCGTCTCGAAATGCATGGTGTTCAGGGATTTCACGATCCGGGTCCCCGGATACCATTCGGCGACGAACTCGCTGGATCCCCTGCCGCCGAGGTTGCGAGCGTTGCCCGGGCCGTCGAAGGCGTTGGTGGCGTCCACCAGCACGGTGTCCCGTACGGCTTCCTGGGGCAGCAGCCCCTGGACGCTGTCGAACGGCACCATCAGGACGAGGACTTCGGACCGGTCCGCGACCTCGGCGGGGTGCGCCGCCGAGGCCGCGGGGCCCAGTTCGGCCAGCAGGTCCGCGAGGCTCCGCGGGCCCCGGGCGTTGGCGAGCACGACCTGATGGTCCGCCGCCACGAGGATCCTGGCCAGGGTCGATCCGATCCGGCCCGTTCCGATGATGCCGATCCGCATGGGGGCTCCTCAGGTGGTCGCGGTGCGAGCGGGGTGCCGGCCGGGGCCGCGCCGGGGGCGCCGTGCCGGATGTCAGTCCATTCCGATCCAGACCGACTTGGTCTGGGTGTAGCTCTCCAGCGACTCGGGGCCGCACTCGCGCCCGTAGCCGGAGGCCTTGTAGCCGCCGTAGGGCACGGAGGGGTCGTACTGGTTGTAGCAATTGACCCAGACCGTGCCGGCCTTGATCTGCGAGGCGACCCGGTGGGCGCGCCGCAGGTCCTTGGTGTGGACCCCGGCGGCGAGGCCGTACGCGCTGTCGTTGGCGATGCGCACGGCGTCCTCCTCGGTGTCGAAGGGGATGATCGACAGGACGGGTCCGAAGATCTCCTCCTGGGCGATCCGCATGGAGTTGTCGACGCCGGTGAAGATGGTCGGCAGGAAGTACAGGCCGTCGGAGGAGGCCCCTTCGGGGGTCCAGCCGGTGCCGCCGACGCGCAGGACCGCGCCTTCCTTCTCGCCGACCTCGATGTACGAGCTGACCTTGTCGAACTGGCCGCGGTGGGCGAGCGGCCCGAAGAGGGTGGCCGGGTCGCGCGGGTCTCCGGGCAGCAGGGCGGCCGCGCGGGCCACGAACCGTTCGACCATCTCGTCGTGGATCGGGCGGTGCAGCAGCAGCCGGGAGCCGGCGGTGCAGATCTCGCCCTTGTTGTAGTAGATGCCGAAGAAGGCGAGTTCCTCGGCGGCGTCGAGGTCGGCGTCGGCGAAGACGATGTTGGCGGACTTGCCGCCGAGCTCCATCGTCACCTTCTTCAGGGTGCCGGCCGCCTTGCGGATGATCGACTGGCCCACGGAGGTGGACCCGGTGAAGGCGATCTTGTCGATGCCGGGGTGGCCGGTGAGGGTCTCGCCCAGTTCCACGCCCGGACCGGTGATGACGTTCAGCACTCCGTCCGGAATCTCCGCCTCCTGGAACAGCTCGGCGATCTTCAGGGCGGTGAGCGGGGTGGCGGGCGAGGGCTTGTGGACCACGGTGTTCCCGGCCGCGAGCGCCGGGGCGATCTTCGTCATCGACAGGAGCAGCGGGAAGTTGAAGGGGGTGATGGCGCAGACCACGCCCAGCGGTTCGCGCAGGGTGTACGCGAGCTGCCCGCCGGCCGGGGCCCGGGAGGAGCCGTCCACCCGGGTCACGGCGCCGGCGTAGTAGTGCATGAGCTGGGCGGCCATGGGGGCGTCGACCGTGGAGGAGAAGGCGAACGGCTTGCCCATGTCCACCGTCTCCAGCAGGGCGATCTCCTCCAGGTCGCGCTCGATGAGCTCCCCGACCCGGTTCAGCCGCAGCGCGCGTTCCTGGGCGGACAGTCTGCTCCAGGGACCTTCCTCGTACGCCGTGCGGGCGGCGGCCACCGCCGCGTCCGCGTCGGCGGCGGCGGCCTGGGCCACCGGCACGATCTCCTGGCCGTCCACGGGGCTGATGTCCGGTTCGGTGCGGCCGTCCCGGGCCTCGACCCAGGTGCCGCCGATGAACAGTTTCCCGGGGTTGGCCAAGGGCTGGTCGCTGAGCGCGCGCTGGGTCATGGCTGTCGCCGCCTTCCGGTTTCGGGTGCGAGGGGCAGGGCGCTTCGGCTAGCCCCGCGCGAGCTGGGTTAAGAACGTCTCCGCGAGGGCCTTGGAGGAGTAGGGGTTCTGGCCGGTGGTGAGCTTGCGGTCCACCACCACGTGCGAGTCCCAGATCGCGTCGGCCTTCTCGTAGCGGGCGCCGAGCCGGGTGAGTTCGGCCTCCAGGATCAGCGGGAGGCGGCCGGCCATGTTGGTGACGAGCTCTTCGCTGTGCGAGAAGGCGGTCATCCGGTAGCCCGCGAAGGGCCACTGGCCCTCGCCGTCGCGCAGGGCCAGCAGGGCGGTGTGCCCGTGGCAGACCGTGGCCAGGGGCTTGTCCTGGGCGATGGCCCAGCGCAGGATCTGGGCGAGCTCGTCGGACTTGGGCAGGTCCCCGATGGCCCCGTGGCCGCCGCTGATGTAGATGCCGTCGTAGTCGGCGATGTCCTTCTCGCCCAGGGTCTCCAGGGCGATCGGGTTTCTCAGCTGCGGGGAGTTCTCTATGACGCGGGTGTACTCCGCGGCGCTGGCCGTGTCCGTGTCGGCGGAGCCCTGGGGGCGGACCCACTGGAGGAACTGGGGGTCGATGCTGGTCGCGTCGACCGTCGGGGTCTCGCCCGCGATCGTCGCCACGTCCACGGTGTGGCCCGCGTTCTTGAAGAGGGTGTAGGGAACGGCGAATTCCTCGGCCCAGAAGCCCGAGGGGTGTTGTTCCCCGTCCAGCAGATGAAGCGTGGCCTTGGCCGTCATGACGACGAGAATCTTCATGACTCTTCTCCTCTATCTGGCTGCGCTGGATTCGCTGCCGATTCAACACGCCCCTCGCTAGGGGCGTAAGGGGGAGGCGTCAGGCACGCGATACTTCGTCACGTGCGTCCAACGCCGAGATGATGGTGCGGAATTCACCGACCAGGGGGTGGTCGGGATGGGCTTCGGAAAATATGCGTTCCCCGTAGAGGGCCGCCATTTCCGGAACGTAGGGAAGGATTCCGGCCAGGGGCGTGCGGTAGACCTCCTCGGCCCGCCGCCTTGCGGCCTCCCGGTCGATGCCCTCGGGCGCCATGCTCATCACCAGGGTCCGCCGGCAGGCGAGCCGGCCGGTCAGGGCGATGGTCTCCTCGACGCCGAGGAGGTCGATCCGGTCGGCCCGGGCCATGATCAGCAGGACGTCGGCGCTGGCCATCGCGGTGACCGACTCGTTGTTGAGTCCGGCGTGGGTGTCGAGCAGCAGGACGTCCAGGGCGTGGTGCACGGCCAGCCGGTCGAAGCCCTCGGGCAGCAGCCCCACGTCGTAGCCGGTGGTCATGAGTTCTCGTAAGGCCGCCGTCCCGGTCCGCGCCGGTACGACGTACAGACCGCGGCCGCAGCTCGTGGTGACCTCCTGGGCGGCGGCCTCGATCTCGCACCGGCCGAGCAGGTAGTCGGCCAGTGACGGGCCGGGGCGGAGCCGGAAGAGCAGGTCCAGGGTGGGCGACTGGATGTCCGTGTCGATCACCCCCACCCGGCGTCCCTCGGCCGCCAGGAGCAGGGCCAGGTTCGCCAGCACCGAGGACTTTCCGGTACCGCCGCGGTACGAGTGCACCACGATGGTCCGGGTCATCAGGCCACGACCTGGCGATCGGCCCCGCCCGCGTGCGGCCCCCGCGCCGCGCGTGGCCGGTGCAGGGCCAGCATGGTGACGTCGTCGTGCTGTTCGGCTGTTCCGGTGTGTTCGCGTACGGCCGTGTCCATCCGGTGAACCACCTCCCTGCCGCTGACCGGGGGGCCGGACAGCAGCTGCAGCATCCGCTCGTCGCCGAGGAAGCTGCCGCTGGGGCAGCGCGCCTCGGGCACTCCGTCGGTGAACACGAAGAGCGTGTCACCGGGGTTCAACTGGGCGTAGCCGAGCGTGTACACACAGTCCGGGAGCACCCCGACGGCGGGGCCGGTGACCTCCAGCGTGCGGGGCTCGCCACCGTCCGCGTCCAGCAGCAGCGGCGGGTTGTGGCCGCCGTTGATGTAGACGAGGGATCCGGTGAGCGGGTCGAGCACCCCGAAGAAGAGGGTGGCGAAGTAGCCCTGCCGCAGGTGGTTGCGGGTCAGGTAGCCGTTGGTGGCGGTGACCGCGTTGAGCAGCGGGGTGGCGCCGACCACGGGTATGCGCCGGCTGTTGCCGGTGCGGCCGGCGGCCACCAGGTGCTGGAGGCCGCTGTTCTCGGCGGTGTGCCGCAGCAGGGAGCGGATGAGCGCCATGAAGAGCGCGGCGCCGACCCCCTTGTCGCAGACGTCGGCGACGACGAAGGCCAGGCGTCTGCCGCGGGAGAGTTCGAAGACGTCGTAGAAGTCCCCGGCGACCTGCCGGGCGGGCCGGAAGCACACGTCGATCTCCCAGCCCTCGGGGACCGGCAGCGATTCCGGCAGGAAGCCGGCCTGGATCTCCCGGCCGATCTCCAACTCCTTTTCGTAGCCCATGAGTTCGGCGCGGGCGTCGGCTTCGCGCAGGGTGCGCCCGAGTCCGGCGCGCTCCGAGCAGCTGTGCAGCCGGGCCCCGACGAGGGCGGGCAGGAAGGGGGGTACGAGGTAGTCGTGCCCGATCCGGACGTGCGCCTCCAGCGCGGCGAACTCCGTCACGGTCCACACGACGACGATGGGGGCTCCGGCCCAGCGGCGCAGCCGGCGCACGGCGGTCCGTACGGAGTCCCCGTCGGCCTGGGCCGGGGCGAGCAGTACGTCCGCTTCGGGCAGCTCCTCCAGTGGGCCGGCCAGTAGTTCGGCCAGCGTGCGCGGGACGAGTGCCGCCCCCATCTCCTCCAGTGCTCCGAGGAGTTCGAGGGGAGGCGGCGGGTACTCGTCGAGGATGATCACGGTCGTGGAGGGCATGGGTCCGTCCCCTCAGCCATCACAGTCAGCGTGCTGATGTTGCGGCCGTCCCTGCGTACGTAGTCGAACTCGTCCACGCTGGTCAGTGCGAGGTGGATGCCGAGTCCGCCGATCCGGCGCCGCTCGGGAGCGGTGTGCGGTTCGGGCGGCAGTCGCCCCTGGACCGGGTCGAAGGCCGGGGCTCGGTCCTCGATGGAGATCCGTACCCGGCCCGGCCCGGAGCGGCCCCGGACGGTGATCCGTCCGTCGCCGCCCCGGTACCCGTGCATCACGATGTTGGTGGCCAGCTCGTCCACGGCCAGCCGGATCCGGTACGCGGCACCCTTGCCCAGGCCCGCGCTCCCGGCCAGCCGCAGGACGAGCGCGGCGATGTCGCCCAGTGCCGCCAGGGTGGCCGGCACTTCCAGTTCGGCGGACGTCCTCGCCGTCTTGACCGCCTCGTCCATCGGGGTCAGTCGTCGGAGAGCACGATGCTGCGGTCGAGCCCGGCCGTCCGGATGGTCCGGGCGACGGGCTCGATGGCGCCGACCACCTTGATGGTGACGTGCTCCCCCACCTTCTGCTGGGCGAAGACCAGGGAGCGCAGTCCGGCGCTGGCCATGTAGCCGACGCCGGCCATGCGGATCTCGACGGTGCTGGTGCCGTGGCCGGCGGCCTTCTCTATGGTCTGGTGGAAGTCCGGCGCGGTCTTGGCGTCGAGTTCGCCCTCGAGCTCGATCACGGTGGTGTCGCCCTCGATGCTCAGGGACACGGAAAGCGGCATGTCAGGTCTCCT
Organism: Streptomyces sp. NBC_01298; assembly: GCF_035978755.1. Taxonomy (NCBI): domain Bacteria; kingdom Bacillati; phylum Actinomycetota; class Actinomycetes; order Kitasatosporales; family Streptomycetaceae; genus Streptomyces; species Streptomyces sp. NBC_01298. The sequence goes on along the minus strand of NZ_CP108414.1, from coordinate 7,371,372 downwards.
TCGGTGCGTGGACTGGAGCTTGGCCGTAGGCCGGAGCTCGGTCGCCGGCTAGAGCTCGGCGTCGGGCGTGCGGCCGACGAGGATCACGACCGAGCGCGGACCGATGAGGTACTTGCCGGCGTTCTCCAGTTCGAGTTCGGCGCCGGGGGTGCGGATGTCGTGCGGGGCCTCGGCCCCGGTGTCCGCGAAGAGGTGCCAGCTGCGGCCGCCCGGGAGGGCGGGCAGTTCCAGGTCGTGCGCTTCCCAGTGGGAGTTCATGGCCGCGTACACCACGTCGTCGTCACCGGTGCCGCAGCGGGCGACCGCCAGCAGCCGGCTCTCCGCCGACCAGTCGGGCTGCCAGGCCCGCTCCCCGTGCCAGCTGATGTCGGGCAGTCCGAGGGTGTCGCGGAGCTGTCCGGTGGGGTGGGAGGTGGAGCGCAGTTCGCGGTGGTGCTTGCGGAAGGCGATCATCTCCCGGGTGAACCGGAGCAGTTCGGAGTTCTCGTCGACCTGGCTCCAGTCGAACCAGGACAGTTCGTTGTCCTGGCAGTACGTGTTGTTGTTGCCCTGCTGGGTGCGCGCCACCTCGTCGCCGGACAGCAGCATCGGGATGCCCTGACTGGTGAAGAGGATGGCCAGGGCGTTCTTCATCTGCCGCAGCCGCAGCGCGTTGACCTCGGGATCGTCGGTCAGTCCCTCGGCTCCGCAGTTCCAGCTGGCGTTGTCGTTGCCGCCGTCGTTGTTGCCCTCGCCGTTGGCGTCGTTGTGCTTGTCGTTGTACGAGACCAGGTCGGCCAGGCTGAAACCGTCGTGCGCGGTCAGGAAGTTGACCGATGCCGAGGTCCCGCGGCTGGAGTAGAGGTCGGGCGAGCCGGCGAGCCGGGTGGCGAGCTCCCCGGTGACCCCGGGGTCGCCCTTGAGGAAGCTGCGCACGGTGTCGCGGTACTTGCCGTTCCACTCCGCCCAGCGGCCGTACGCCGGGAAGTTGCCGACCTCGTAGAGGCCGCCGGCGTCCCAGGCCTCGGCGATGAGCTTGGTGTGCCGCAGCACCGGGTCGTAGGCGAGCAGTTCCAGCAGCGGCGGGTTGGGCAGCGGGGTGCCGTCCGGGGAGCGGCCGAGGATGGCCGCGAGGTCGAAGCGGAACCCGTCGATGTGGTAGTCGGCGACCCAGTGGCGCAGGCAGTCGAGCACGTAGTTGCGCACGACGGGGTGGTTGCAGTTGACCGTGTTGCCGGTGCCGCTGAAGTTGAAGTAGTACCCCTCGGGCGTGAGCATGTAGTACGTGGCGTTGTCGAGCCCCTTGAAGGAGATCGTCGGGCCGTGCTCGTTGCCCTCGGCCGTGTGGTTGAAGACCACGTCGAGGATGACCTCGATGCCCGCCGCGTGCAGGTCCTTGATCAGGGTGCGGAACTCGTCGCCCTGCATGCCGTAGCGTCCGGTGGCCGCGTAGCCGGCCTTGGGGGCGAAGAAGGAGACGGTGTTGTAGCCCCAGTAGTCGAAGAGCTGCTCGCCCGTCTCCGGGTTGGTGCGCGGGTTGTCGCTTTCGTCGAACTCGAACACCGGCAGCAGCTCGATGCAGTTGATCCCGAGCTCCTTCAGGTACGGGATCTTCTCCCGCAGCCCCGCGAAGGTGCCGGGGGCGGTGACCTGCGAGGAGGGGTGCCGGGTGAAGCCGCGCACGTGGGTCTCGTACACGACGAGGTCCTCGGCGGGGATGCCCAGCGGGGTGTCGTCGCCCCAGTCGAAGTCCTGGAGGCAGACGCGGGAGCGGTACTGGTAGCCGCGGCTGCGGTCCGGCTCCACGCCCCACACGTCACGGCCGGCGATCAGCCGGGCGTACGGGTCGGAGAGCACCTGGCGGGCGTCGAAGCGGTGGCCGGTGACGGGGTCGTAGGGGCCGTCGGCCCGGTACCCGTACTCGATGTTCTCGTGGTCGAGGCCGAAGACCGTCATGGCGAAGACGCTGCCGGTGCGGAATTCCTGGGGGAACTCCAGTTCGGCCATCGGCTCGGGCTCTCCGCGCTTGTAGAGGACCAGGGTCATGGAGGTGGCCTGGTCGGAGAAGACGGAGAAGCTGACCCCGCCGGGGACCACGTTGGCCCCGAAGGGGAACGGCTTGCCGGCGCGGACGCGGAACCCGCCCACCTCGTGGGTCGGGTACGCGTCGACGCGCAGCACCTGTTCGGAGGCCGACTCGCTCATCGGACGGCCTTGGCCTTGGAGGCCGCCGCGGCGGCCTCTCCGGTGGAGAAGAAGTCGAGGAAGCCGGTGGCCGACATGACGAACCGGACTTCCTCGCTCACCCCGTAGAGGGTGACGGCGACCCCGGCGTGCTGGGCCTCGCGGTAGACGACGAGCAGGGTGCGCAGCCCGGCGCTGGAGACGTAGGTGACGGCCGTCAGGTCGATGCGCAGCGGCCTGCCCTCGCGGACCAGCGGCAGCAGCGTCTGCAGCAGCGCTCCGGAGGTCTCGCTGTTGATCTCGCCGATGGCGACGAGCACGGTTCCCGCTTTGTTGCGGCGTTCCTTCACGTTCAGGGTCATTGCTTTCCCCTCTGGGTGGGGCGCCCCCGTTGAGCGCTACTGGGCGGTCGGGCGGAGCCGGACCTTGACCTTGACCCGGCCCTGTACGTCGGGCAGCCGGACGGTGAGCGCGTCGGCGTCGAAGTCCGTGTACGGCTTCTCGTCGATCTCGACGGACGCGATCCGCACCGAGCCGGCGGGGAGCAGGTCGGGCGAGACGCGCAGCACGCGGTCGGGCAGGTTCGTCGGGTCGGGCTGGAAGTGGAAGTCCATCTCCCGGCCGTTGATGAGCAGGTTGTTGTAGACGGCGGACAGGTAGCAGAGCTCCGCCGAGTGGTACATGGACATCGAGTGGCTGCCCTTGAGCCGCTCGGTCCCGAGCAGGTACGGGGTCCCGCTCGCGAGCACGTTGAAGTAGACGGCACCCTCGTCGTGGTCGAGGAAGAAGGTGTTGTAGAAGGCCTGCGCCTGCCGGGCCTCGCGCAGGTTCGCGTCGCCGCCGACGGTGCCGTTCAGGATGAGGTAGGCGAGGATCGCCTGCTCCTGCTGCCACCAGGCCTTGCGGTCGTGCCAGGCGAAACGATACGTCTCCTCGTCCCCCGACTTGACGCGCTCGACCACGTCGTACCAGCCGCCGCGCTGCACGTCGCTGCCGACGGCCGGCATGATCTCGCCGATCTTGCGGGCGAGCTCCTCGTAGGCCGGCTTGGCCTTCAGCGAGTTCATCCGCATCAGGTTCCAGGCGATCTTGAGGTTGTGGCCGACGACCGCGCGGTTCTGCTGCCAGCTGTGCGCGGTGTCGTGGGACCAGTCGCGGAAGAAGCGCTCCTGGACGAAGGGACTGTTCTTGTAGTCCGGGAACTTGTCGGCGATCGTGTCGAAGGTGTACTCCAGGAAGTCCGCGTAGCGCTGCTCCCCGGTCGCCAGGTACAGGTTGATCAGGTACGCGGGCGCGTGGTCGCCGACCGAGTTCCAGTTCTTGCGCTCCGCGTTCTCCCCGAGGGACTCGTGGTCGGCGCTGAAGAGGATCGGGTCGATGTGCGAGTAGTAGCCGCCCTGCTCCGGGTCCTTGAAGAACTTGTCGAACAGCCGGATGGTGGCGTCCGCGTCGTTCTTGATCCGGATGTCACCGGTGATCCGGTAGGTCTGGATCGGGCCGGCCAGCGCGTAGATCTGCTCGTACATCGGGATCGCGTCGTAGTCGTCGGAGAACTCCGAGGTGAACAGCTTGCGTTCGCTGTCCCCGTCCACGCTGATGCCGTGGTACCAGAAGACCACGTCCTCCTCGCTGTCCACGACGCGCATGTGCTTGCGCAGGTACTCGGTGCCGCGCTCGGCGACCTCCAGGTACTCGTCCTTGCCGGTCAGCAGATAGGCCGAGGCCATGCCGTAGACCAGGCGGGAGATCGTGTCGGTCTCCTGGACATGACTGGCGGTCTTGTCACCGCCGAGCCGGATCTCGGTGCGGTAGTCGGTGAAGTCCACCGGCCCGTCGCCGAACTGCGCCCGCTTGTAGAAGTCGGCCAGCGATTCGATCTGCTTGATCCACCAGCTGGGCTCCTCGAAGCGGTAGTCCTCGGCCCCGCGGCCCAGGAACACCAGGCGCTTGGCCTCGAAGCGGCCGCCCTGCTCGGGGTAGTGCACCCCGTAGACGTAGAGGAACCGTCCCGGCGAGAGCATCTCGTCGATGTGCCCGGAGGCGTCGATGTACGGCTCGTCCAGGTTGCGGACCAGCTCGGCGCTGGGGTCCCCGGCCAGGGAGACGTCGAACTCGCGGCCGTCCGAGGTCTTCAGCCTCAGCAGCCGGGACCCGGAGTCGAAGCGGCCGACGTAGCCGGCGATCGTGTCGGAGAAGGAGAAGCTCACGGCGTCCGCCATGTCATGCACCGTCCTTGTCGTGTTGACCGTGTTCGTCCTCGAATCCCTGGCTGACCTCGACGATCACCCCGTCGGGATCGCGGACCCACACGGTCCGCCACCCGCAGATGAAGTCGTCGAAGTCCAGTGGCCCCAGGGTCACTTCGGCCGCGTCGCCGAGCGTGGCCAGGAAGCCGTCCACGCTGTCGGTCTGGAAGGCCAGGTGACGCATCCGGCCCGGCGCCGCCGGCCCGTCGTGCTGTGCCGTGTCGCCCGGCTCGGTGCCGGCCGCGAAGAGCTCCAGGTACACGTCCCCCTGGCGGAGGAAGATGATCTGTGCGTCTCCGAGGTCGACCACCCGGGCCCGGGCGAAGCCGAAGTACCGGGTGTAGAACTCCTCGGTGGTCTTCTGGTCGGCGCAGTTCAGGCCCACGTGCGACCAGACCATCGGGGCCATCAGGCGGTGCCCCGCGCGCCCGGTACGCTCCCCGCTCCCGCTCCCCGAGCGCCCCGCGCGCCCCGGTCGGCGGCGATCAGCTCGATGATCCGGCGGGCGAACAGGTGGTGGTGGGCCCCGGTGCGGCCGGTGACCAGGTCGCCGTCGACGACCACGTCCTCGTCCACGTACTCGCCGCCCATGTTCCGGACGTCGCCGATGAGGTTGTTGTGGCAGACGACCTTGCGGCCGCGCACCTTGTCCGGGATCGAGGCGGCCAGCCACATGCCGTGGCAGATGATCCCCTTGAGGACCGTCGGCTCCTCGAAGGCCCGGCGCAGCAGCTCCGTCGCCGGGGCCAGTACGTCCACGTCCTCGGTGTAGCGCAGCCGGTCGGCCACCATGCCCGAGGGCACGATGATCGCCGAGTAGCGCCGCAGGTCCTCGTCGCTCAGCCCCTCCAGGGACTGGGTGGCGGTGAACGGCGCCCGGTACTCGTGCCCGGAGAAGGTGATGGAGTCGTTGCCCCACAGCCGGGTCAGGAAGTCGACCTCGGCGCCCTCCTCCGCGAACCGGTGGCCGTAGTAGAAGATCTCCGGCTCGTAGAAGTCGCTCTCGACCAGGACCGCGATCCGGGTTCCGGTCAGCGCGCCCTCGCGCAGGACCACATCAGGCACGGGACACTCCCTTCAGGAAGTCCGCCGCGCGCTCGGCGATCATCGCGATGGCGGTGTGGCAGTTGCCCGACGGGACGGCGGGCATCACGCTCGCGTCGACGACGCGCAGGTTCCGTACGCCGTGCACCCGCAGTTCCGGGTCGACGACGGAGAGGTCGTCGATGCCCATCCGGCAGGAGCCGGCCTGGTGGTGGTAGCTCTCCGACTTCTGCTTCACGAAGGTGCGCAGGTCCTCGTCGGACACGTAGCCGGGTCCGGGCTGGAGCTCCTGCTTGTACCAGGGCGAGAAGGCGGAGGTCGCGAAGAGCTCCCGGGCGGTCTTGACGCCCTGGACCATCCGCTCCAGGTCCCAGCGGTCGCCCAGGTAGTTCGGGTTGATCAGCGGGTGGGCCAGCGGATCGGCACTCGCCAGCTTGATCCAGCCCCGCGAGACGGGCCGGACGACGCCGGGCAGGATGGACACCGTGTTCGGGTGGTCCTGGCCGACGATCACGTCGAACGGCACGTGGACGAAGGCGATCTGCAGGTCCGGCGCCGGCAGCCCGGGCCGGGACGAGAGGAACAGCGCGCTCTCCGACAAGTTCTGTGCGGGCGGCGGCAGTTCCTGGGTGACCTCGGCCATCAGCCCGGTCAGTACGTGGTTGTGGAAGTTCTCGCCGACCCCGGGCAGGGCGGCGACGGTCCCGATGCCGTGCTCGCGCAGCTGCTCGGGGTGCCCGATCCCGGAGAGCAGCAGCAGCTTCGGCGATTCGATCGCCCCGGCGGCCACGATCACCTCTCGGCGGGCCCGTACGGTGTGCAGCCCGGGCTCGGACGCCGTGCTGTGCCCGTCCCGCACCGTCCGCCCGGGAATCTGGGCGGGGGCCTGGAGCTGGACGTACTCCACACCCGTGCAGGTGTCCCCGTCGAAGAGCAGCCGGGTGCTCTGCGCACTGGTGCGCAGGGTCAGGTTCGAGCGGTCCAGCGCCGGCTCCAGGTAGGCGGCGAGGACGCCCTGGCGGCGGCCGTCGGCCACGTCGATGTGGTGCCAGCCGGTGCCGAAGAGTCCGCGCCGCGGCCCGTCGGTGTTGAAGTCGGCGATCTCCTCGTGACCGAGCTCGACCGCGGCGTCGATGAAGGCCCGGGAGACCGGGTTGGGGCCGTGCCGCCCGGCGTGGGTGATCCGCTGCGGCCCGCGGGTGCCGGTGGTGGGCGCGGTGGCGTCCTCCTGGCCCTCCAGCAGCGAGAAGTAGGGCAGTACGTCCTCGTGGGCCCAGCCCGCCGCGCCCTGGTAGGCCCAGTTGTCGAAGTCCGAGGCGTGGCCCCGGATGTGCATCATGATGTAGAGGTTGCTGCTGCCGCCGGGGGCCTTGCCGCGCGGTTCGTAGGTGCGGCGGCCGTCCAGGCCGGGCTGCGGGACGCTGGTGTAACCCCAGTCGACGGGCCCGCCGAGCAGCTTGTACCAGGAGGACGGATCGTCCACCTCGGGAGGGATGCGGCCCGCCCCCGCCTCCAGGACCAGGACGGTGACGTCCGGGTCCTCGGAGAGGCGGTTCGCGAGGACGCTGCCGGCGGTGCCGGATCCCACGACGATGTAGTCGTACTCATCCACGGCCATCGCGCGCCCCCTCAGCCCTGGCCGAGGACCTGGAAGGGAACCGTGTCGTGGTAGTTCGCCATGTAGGCGATCTTTCCGTCCACGATCCGGAAGAAGTTCATGACCTCGGCCTCGATCCCGTCCCCGGAGGGGGTGACCGCGGTCAGGTGGGAGACGGCCGCGGCCTTCTCCCCGTCGACGAGGAAGTGCACGGGCTCGTTGCGGAAGACCCGGTACATGGTCCCCATGCCCTTCATCATCGACCGCAGCGTGTCCAGGCCCTCGATGTGGCCGGCGAGCTGCTCGTCCATGACCTGGTCCTCGGCGAACAGGTCGCACCAGCTGTCCCAGTCACCGGCGTTGGCGTACTCGTAGTACTTCTGCAAGATCTGCCGCGCGTCCATGGCGCTCAACCCCCTACTGGTCCCTGCGGGTTCCGTCGGGCGCGAAGGGCGCCCAGAACTGGCTGAAGGCGGTGGCCGTGTCGCCGAAGAGCCCGTCGTGGCCCTCGACGATGCGGCCGCCCCGCCAGCGCATGAAGTGGAAGACCGGGTAGTCCATCCGCTCGTACGGGGACCCGCTCGACTCGTCGGCACCGCCGCGCACGGCGACGTTGCGGCAGACGTCCGCGCTGCAGTCCTCGCCGACGAGGACGGCCTCGATGTCCATGCGGAAGGTGCCGCCCGTGAGCTTGTGGGTCTGGCCCATCAGCTCCAGGAAGGCGTCCAGGCTCTCGTACCAGCCCGCGAGCGGATGGTTGCCGGGGACCTGCCAGCGCAGGTCCTCCGCGTAGTACTCCAGGATCCTGGCCCGGTCGCCGGAGCCGAGGGCGCGGTACGCCGCCTCGACCCGCTCCCGTGTCACTTCGGTCATCGTCGCTTCTCCTTCGGCGATCAGTCCGGCGCTCAGAGGGAGGCGGAGCCGGGCATGGGCGCCAGGTCGTTGACGGTGTACTGCCGGATCAGCGGCCCGTCGGGGCCGGCGACCACGGTCCAGGTCTGGTCGGCGTCGAAGCCCAGCCACACGCTGCGGGCGGCCGGCGGGTCCCAGATCTTGGCCTGCCAGTTGACGAGGACCCGGACGATCGCCCGGTCCCCCTCGATGACGGGCTCCACCTTGGTGACCGTGTGCACCTCGTCGAAGAAGCGGTTCGTGACCGCCTCGTACCAGCGGCCGAAGCCCTGGTGGCCGACGAAGGTGTCCTCCGGGACCTTGAACTCCAGGTCCTCGGTGATCAGGGCCAGCACCTGGTCCGGCTGGACGTGCTGGTCCAGGGCCACGTACCACTTCTCGGCGAAGGCGCGGATCGCGTCCTCGGTCAGCCGCTCGGCGGGCATGCGGTCTCCTCCTGTCTGTCCGTGCTCTGCGTGGGGTCCGTGCGTCAGATCCGGCGGTGTCAGATCTGTATGTCGACCAGGAACGGCCCGGGATGGGCGAGCATCCGGCCCACGGCGGCGATCGCCTCGTCGGGCTTCTCCACCCGCATCCCGCCCGCCCCGAGCGACCGGGCCAGGGCGGCGAAGTCGATCTCGGGGTGCGAGAGGTCGAAGGAGCCCGGGAAGCCGTGCTGCGCAATCTCCCGCTCCCGCCAGTACTGGGCGATGTTGTCGTCCAGCAGCCGGTACTTGCGGTTGTTGCAGACCACGAACTTCGCCTCGATGCCGTGCCGGGCCGCGGTCCACAGCGCCTGGTAGGTGTACATCGAGCCGCCGTCGCCCGCGAAGCCGACGACGGTCCGCTCCGGCCGGGCCAGCTTGACGCCGACCGCGCCCGGGAAGCCCACGCCCAGCGATCCGCCCCGGGTGAGGTGGTAGTCGCCCGGCCGCTCCGGCGGCAGGTACCGGGTGACCAGCGGAGAGGTGGTCAGCGCCTCGTCGAAGACGATCAGGTCCCCGCCGGTGCGCTCGGCCAGGGTCCGCAGGAAGACCGCCATCGGCGAACCGTCCGCCTCCTTGGCCTCCCGCTCGGTCTGGTCCGTGCGCACCCGCTCCCGGGTCCGCGCGTCCAGCCTCCCGGCCGCCGCCGCCCGCTGCGCGGGGGTGAGCACGTGTTCCAGTACGCCGGCCAGCGCGCGCAGCGCCTGCCGGGGATCGGCGGCGAGCCCGAGGTCCACCGGGTGGTTCTTGGCGATCTCGTAGGCGTTCAGGTCGATGTGCACGACCCGCGCGCCGGCCCGGAAGGGGCTCTCCAGTTCCGGGAACACCTCGGGGAAGACGTAGGTGCCGACGATCAGCACCCCGTCCGCCCGACCGATCAGCTCCTTGCTGTGCGGGCCGAACATGTGGCCCGTCTGACCGCGGCGCAGCGGGTGCGAGGCCGCGATGTTCACCTCGGAGGAGTCGACCTCGTACACGTCGGCGCCGAGCAGCTCGGCGACGGCGACGAGCTCGCGCTGCGCCCCGGAGAGCGCGACCCCGTCCCCGACGAGGACGACCGGCCGCTCGGCGGAGGCCAGCAGCTCCGCCGCCCGCCCCACCGAGGCGGGCGAGGGCGCCACGTCCGTGAGCGGCACCGCGGCGGGCAGGACGAGCTCGGAGTTGAGCTCGTCCAGCACGTCCATCGGCAGCGCCACGAACACCGGGCCGCGCGGCGGGGTCAGGGCGATCTTCACCGCGCGGCGGATCGTGCGGAGCACGGAGTGCCGGTCGGTGACCCGGGTCGCGTACTTGGTCACCGGCTTCGCCATCGCCACCAGATCGGACGCCATCTGCGCGTCCATGGCGTCGTAGCGCACCCCGGCGTCGCCGGCGACCACGACGAGCGGGGTGTGGCCCCGCAGCGACTGGTAGAGCATGCCGATGCCGTTGCCCAGCCCCACCCCGGAGTGGAGCTGGAGCAGGGCCGCCCCGCCGGTGGCCCGGGCGTAGCCGTCGGCGATGCCGGCGGCCACCGTCTCCTGGAGGGCGAGGACGTAGTGGAAGTCCTCCGCCGCGTCGACCGCGTCGAGGAATCCCTGTTCCACCGTCCCCGGATTTCCGAACATGACGTTCAGGCCGTCGGCCTTGAACTGGTCGATCAGCCTTTCCCGTCCGGGAGTGGCTCCAGAACTCATCGAACTCCCCCTCCTTTGCGTACCGTCGTTCCGGATTGCCGGAGTTACCGGAATTACCAGCCGTACCGAGTGAGACCGTTCTCCAGGACTTCCACGATCTTCTGCCCCGTGAGATATGAGTCGGGGGTCGAACGACCGGTCACGAAGGGGAAGTCGACGATCACCGAAAGGGGGTGGCCGAAATTCCCGATGTACGCGCCGCGCGGCCCGGTCGCATCGCGCAGGATGTACTCCAGCGGATACGGCGGCGGCCCCATGTTGAAATCGGTACCGAGGAATCCGGTGCCGTCCTTGTAGTCGTACTCCTTGCAGTGGCCGGTCACGTGCTTGCCCCAGATGATGCTGCGCCGGTCGCCCCAGTCCCGGGCGAAGGCCAGGCAGGCGACGCCGTAGCACTCGGCGGCGACGACCTTGCCCGCGTTCTTGAAGGCGAGGATCAGGGCGTGCACGCGCTCGTTGTTGGCGAGGTCGACGATCGGACCGCTGCCTCCCACGATGAGCACCGCGTCGAAGCCGGCGATGTCGGCCTGGAGCTTGTCCAGATCGCGGTGGTACTGCTCGAGCTTGGGCAGATAGGCCGAGTCGCTCGTGTACGGGCGCTCGGGGGCCAAGGCCTCGATGTCGAGGGGGGAGTCGAGCCGGCTCGACTGCTCGAACTCCCGGCCCAGCCGGGCGTTCTCCTCGGTGGTGACCGAGCGTCCCAGCGGAGGATCGATGTAGTTCGCGTCGAGGCTCGGCGGGAGAGCGTGGGCACGCTTTCCGGTCGGCGTGGCGAATACGACTTCATAGCCTTGCTCGTCGAACTGCGATACGGGGCCGATCAGTTCCTCGGCCCAGTAACCGTGTTCGGAGACAATGACCAGAATCTTTCTGCTCACGGATTCCTCCAGGCGCCGCCTGTTGTCGTTGGCGTCCCCCACACTGGCCGCGCCCGGGGGTTCCGTCAAAGCGCTGGTGTGCGACTTCGTGAGGTAGTCGCCCAGGTCATGGGGGCACCTCAGGAAGTCGTCCGGCGATGTCATGAAGTAGCTTCCGGACTACCTGACTTCGTCCGAATCACTGAACCGTCGCCGGGGCTCCGCCTTATGGTCTGGACGCCCCGGAATCACGGGCGCGCCGCAATCACGGGCGCGAAGCGCGAGGGCGCGAGAGCGCGAGAGAGGGACGGGGACGATGACGATGGACCTGTTGTGCACCCACATCGAGTCGATACGTCCGGTGAAACCCGGCACCGAGGGCTGCGAGGAGTGCCTCGTCTCCGGTGACGCCTGGGTGCACCTGCGGATGTGCCTGAGCTGCGGGCACGTCGGCTGCTGCGATTCCTCGAAGAACCGTCACGCCACCAGGCACTACGGGACCACCGGGCACCCCATCGCCGCCTCCCACGAGCCCGGCGAGGACTGGGCCTGGTGCTACGCCGACAAGCTGATGCTGGACCCGGCGTGAGCACGGCCCCGGAGAGCGCCACCGCGGGCACCCCGCCCACGGCCAACGCGCCCACGAGCACCACCTCCGCGACCGCCGAAGCCGCGGCCCGCGCGGAGAACCGCAAGCCGGTCATCCTGGCCGTGGACGACGACCCGCAGGTGCTGCGCGCCGTCCGCCGCGACCTGCGCAGCGCGTACGGCGACCGCTACCGGGTGCTCGGCGCCTCCTCGGCCGCCGACGCGCTCAAGATCCTGGACTCCCTCGACGAGCGCGGCCACGACCCGGCGCTGTTCCTCGTGGACCAGCGGATGCCGGACGTCACCGGGGTCGAGTTCCTGCTGGAGGCCGTCAGCCGCTTCCCCGACGCCCGCCGCGTGCTCCTCACCGCGTACGCCGAGACGGACGCGGCGATCACCGCCATCAACCGGGTCCGCCTGGACTACTACCTGCTCAAGCCCTGGGACCCCCCGCACGAGCGGCTCTTCCCGGTCCTGGACGACCTGCTCTCCGACTGGCTGGCCACCTACCGCCCGGCGTACGACGGGATCATCGTCGCGGGTCACCTGGTCTCCCCCGGCACCCACGCCGTCCGGGACTTCTTCACCCGCAACGGCCAGCCCTTCCGCTTCCTCAACGTGGAACGGGACCCCGAGGCCCTGACCGTGATCGCCGCCGCCCAGCCCGACGCCGCCCTGCCCCTGGTCCGCTTCCCGGACGGCTCGGTGGTCTCCGCGCCTACGGACACGCAGCTCGCCCAGCGCCTGGGCCTGGCCACCACCGCCTCGCGCCCGCACTACGAGTGCGTCATCGTCGGCGCGGGCCCGGCAGGCCTCGCGGCCGGGGTCTACTCGGCCTCCGAGGGCCTGTCCACGCTCATGCTGGACTCCCGCGCCCCGGGCGGCCAGGCCGGCACCTCCAGCCTGATCGAGAACTACCTCGGCTTCCCCTCGGGCCTCTCCGGCGGCGACCTGACCCGCCGCGCCACCATCCAGGCCTCCCGCTTCGGCGCGGAGATCCTGCACCCGGTGGAGGTGACCTCGCTGACCCGCGACGACCCGGCGAAGATCCTGACCCTGGCGGACGGCACGGAGATCAGCGCCGAGACGGTGCTCCTGGCCACCGGGGTCTCGTACAACCGGCTGGACGCCCCCGGCGCCGACCGCTTCGAGGGCGCCGGGCTCTACTACGGCGCCGCGACCACGGAGAGCTCCGCGTGCATCTCGCAGCACGTGTTCATCGTGGGCGGGGCCAACTCGGCCGGCCAGGCCGCCGTGCACTTCGCCAAGTACGCCGCCCGGGTCACGATCCTGGTCCGCGCGGCCTCGCTCGACGACAGCATGTCCCGCTACCTCATCGACGAGATCGAGCGCACCCCCAACATCGAGGTGCGGGTCCGCACGACGGTCGTCCGCCTGCACGGCGAGGACCACCTCGAACGCCTGACGCTCCACAACTCCGAGACCGGGGAGGACAAGGAGGTCCCGGCCCGCTTCATGTTCACCTTCATCGGCGCCCGCCCGCACACGGGGTGGCTGGCCGGGGTGGTGGAACGGGACGAGTACGGCTTCGTGCTCACCGGCTCGGACCTCATCTCGAACGGCGGCGAACTCCCGGAGGAATGGAGCCTGGAGCGCGCCCCGTACCCGCTGGAGACCAGCGTCCCCGGCGTCTTCGCGGCCGGGGACGTACGGGCCCACTCGGTCAAACGCGTCGCCTCGGGCGTGGGCGAGGGAGCCATGGCGGTCTCCCTGATCCACCGCTACCGCTCGATGGGCTGACCCCTCTGGGCTGATCCTCCTGGGCTGAGAGCGAACATCGCACCGACCCACTTGCGATCAAGCCCGGCCCGGACGCACCGTTGATTACATGATTACATCCGAGCAGAACGAACAGCTCCGCACCTGGTTCGCCGAGCACCTGCCGGTGGACGTCTACGCCTCGCTCCTCTCGGTCACGGTCGACCGGGAGGAGATCACCGTGGTCGGTGAGATCCCCGCCACCGAATCGGTCGCGGCCTTCCGCGAGCGCACCCGCGAACAGCGCGTGGAGGTCGCCCGGCAGGCGGAGGAGCTCTACCGCCGCAAGGTGTCCTGGGCCGCCCGGTCGGGCGAGGAGCTGACCCTCTTCACCCACCTCGCGGTCCCGGTCATGACCCGCCTGCGCCAGCCCGAGCGCCAGGTCCTCGACACCCTGGTCGCGGGCGGGGTCGCCCGCAGCCGCGCCGACGCCCTGGCCTGGTGCGTGCGCCTCGTCGGACGCAACACCGACACCTGGCTGACGGACCTGCGCGAGTCCCTGGACCGGGTCCAGCAGGTCCGCGCCGAGGGTCCGGACCTCGCCGACTCCCAGAAGTCCGGGTCATAACGGCGAAAGATCTCCCCGCGCCCGCAAGATCGCGCGAGCCTGGCACGGACCACCGGCGATCAACGCCCGACCCCAGGGAGAGGCCGCACCATGACCACCACCGTCGAATACATCCGCTACCGGATCGCATTGGACGACCAGCCGGCTTTCGAGGACGCGTACGTCAGGGCCTCCGAGGCCCTGGCCGCCTCGCCGGAGTGCGTCGACTACGAACTCGCCCGCTGCGAGGAGGAGCCCGAACGCTACATCCTCCGCATCCGCTGGACCTCGATCGACGCCCACCTGAACGGATTCCGCAAGGGCGAGCACTTCCCCGCGTTCTTCACGGCGATCCGCCCGTACGTCACGGCCATCGAGGAAATGCAGCACTACCTCGTCACCAAGGTGGCCGGCCCCGGAAAGGCTTCCACCCCGTCATGAGCACCACACCCGACACCACGCCCACCATCTACGCATGGATGGGCGGCGAAGAGGCGATGAACCGCCTCACGGACGTCTTCTACGCGCACGCCCTGCGGGACGAGATCCTGGCCCCGGTCTTCGCCGGCATGGACTCCGAGCACCCGCAGCACGTGGCGGTCTGGCTGGCGGAGGTCTTCGGCGGCCCGAAGCAGTACACCGCCTCCCACGGCGGCCACCAGCACATGGCCACCAAGCACCTGGGCCGCGGCATCACCGAACAGCAGCGCCGCCGCTGGGTGGACCTGCTGACGGACACGGCCGACGAGGTGGGCCTGCCCACGGACCCGGAGTTCCGCGCGGTCTTCGCGTACTACATCGAGTGGGGCACCCGCATGGCCCTGATCTACTCGGGCCCCAACCCACCCCCGGTCGACGCGGCCGACATCCCGGTCTGGTCCTGGGGCCAGACCCCACCCTGGATCCCGAAGTCCTGATTCCAGGCCCCCCGGCGGAGCCCCCGGGCTCCGCCGGGGCACCTCCAGCCTCGCCGGCGTCTGAGGCGCGGGGTCCGGGGCGGAGCCCCGAATCCGTCAGCCTCGCCGGCGCTTGAGGCGCGGGGCCCGGGGCGGAGCCCCGGCAGCCGGCCCAGGGCCGGACTCGGCGAGCAGCACCGTCAGCACCGGCCCGTCACCCTCGCCCCCGGAGTCCGCCCGCCAGAAATCGACGGCCTCCTCCAAGACCTCCCGCAACGTCTCCCAGTCCGCAGGCCGAGCCTCCGCGTACCCCCGCCAAGAGGTCACCGCGATCAGCCGCCCCGGCGCCGCCGGCAACCACGACAGATCCCTCAGCGCATCCGACAGGGCATCCCAGTTCCCCCCGACCCACGGCGGCAGCCGCAGCGCGCCGCCACACCGCCGCATCAGCTCGGCCTTGCTCCGTACGCCGTCCAGATCCAGCCGTACGGTCGCCCACCCGGCGGCCTCGGCCGCTTCGAGCGCGGGGGCCAGGGGCCGCGGGTCCAAGGTCATCGGAGAACCGCCTTGAAGGTCTCGTAGTGGTCGTCCGTGTAGAAGAACTCCCCGCCCCCACCGGTCACGATCCGCCGGGCCCCACGGTCCCGCTCACCGGGCGTCCTCACGGTGAACTCGTGGTAGTAGCCGCGCTTCTTCTGCGGCAGGACCTTCTCGAAATTGCCGAAGACGGTCCCGTCCTGCCGGTACTGGTACGGCCCGCCCTTGTCGATCAGCGTCAGCACGTCCCGGGCCTGCTGCGGCAATGCCGAGGCCCGTACCGTCGCCATGCCCTTCGCCCATCCGGGCGTCGGCACGGCGGAACTCGCCGCCCCGCTCGGGGCAACGTCAACGCCGGAGCCGGCGCTCGCGCTCGTACTGGTGGCCGCGGCAGGCGCGGGTTTCTTCCCGCTGCAACCCACCGCACCGACCAGCGCCGCGCAGAGGAACACGGCCCCCAGCACACGCAGCAACGATCGGGGCACGTTCCGAAAGATCATGCACCGATCGTGCCAAATATCCGATTCTCCCGCGAGTCGCGCGGTGTCTTCAGAGGGCGGACATCTTGGTGTACGGACTCAGGATGCGCTTACGGACCTCAGGCCCGAATTCGACGAGGACAGCGATCCCCTCCTCAATGGCGACGACACGGCCGAGGCCGTGCTCATCGTGAGAAACCCGGTCGCCGACGCTGAAGTGCCGGAGGGGCGCTTCCACGGGGGCCTTGAACGGGCTGGACGGCAGATGGCGGCGAGGTACTGCGGACTTTGTCATTGCACCCAGTATGCGCCCAGCAGGCCGTCGAACGGTCCGCCGTTCGGATCTCAATTACGGCACCATCCGCATCGGCGAACCTCACGTGCCCGCGTTTGACCGGCATTCGTCCGGACAATCGGACCAATCCGAACAATCACTCGTCGGGGTCGGCCCGCTCCAGCGCCGGCCGCAGACCGGGCTCCGATTCGGTCAGCAGATAGTCCGCTACGGCGGTGTCGGTGACCAGACTGGTCACGAGTCCCGAGCGCAGCACCGCCCCGATCGCGGACGCCTTGCGCAGCCCGCCGGCGATGGCCACGACCTCGGGGATCCGGCGCAGCCGGTCCGCCTCCACGGTGATGCACCGCTCGCCGAGGTCCCGCCCGACCCGGCGCCCTTGGGCGTCGAACAGATGGGCGGACATCTCGGCCGCGACACCCAGCGAGGCGTAGTGCGCCCGCTCCTCGTCGCTCAGCATGTCGTGGACGGTAGAGATGCCCGTCTCCCAGGACCCGATGGAGACGGCGGCGACCGTCACCTTGTCGAAGTACTCGAAGGCCCGCGCGATCCCCGTCTGGTTCCGCAGGGCGGCCGCGGTGGCCGGATCGGGCAGCAGCATCGGGGCGTAGATCGGGTGGGCATCGCCGCCCGACACCTGCGCGGCCCTGCGCACGGCCTCCACGGACCCGCGCTCGGCCGTACCGGCGTCGTAGACGCCCGTCAGCTGGACGACGGTGCAAGGAGGCAGGCGGTGCAGGGAGGCGGCCATGTGAATGGTCGACCGCCCCCACGCGAGACCCAGCACGTCCCCTTCGTTGACGAGCTCACCCAGCAGATCGGCGGCTACGGCACCCAGGTTCTCCGGGTCCGGCGCGTCCTCGGTGGCATCGGCCGGAGACTCCACGACCACGGCGTGCCGCAGCCCGTACCGGGCGCGCAGCGCGTCGGACCGCTCCGCGTCCAGCTCCGCCGGTACGCGGATCTCGATGCGTACGAGATCGCGCTCCAGAGCGGTCTCCAGGACCCGGGCCACCTTGAAGCGGCTCACGCCGAACTCCTCGGCGATCTGGATCTTGGACTTCCCCTCCAGGTAGAAGCGGCGCGCCATGGCCGCCGCCTGCACGAGCTCCGCGGGTCCCATCCGCAGGGCTGACCGTCCCGCCGACATTGCAGACACCGCGTTCTCCTCACTGCTGTTCACACCATCGTGTTCACACTCTCGACTCGCCGTTCATCCTGTCAGATCCGACGGCCGTTGATCAGCCTGGACAGCTCCCGTTCACCGAGCTGTTCACCAAGCCTTGTCTCAGTGGCTGCATGCCCAGGGCGCAGCGGCGATCGCCGCACCCGCCTGGTCACGCAGCGTGCGTACGGCTGCCGCCGGATCCACCGCTCCGTAGACCGCGCTGCCCGCCACGAACACGTCCGCGCCCGCCTCCGCGCACCGCTCGATGGTCGTGGCGGAGACGCCTCCGTCGACCTGGAGCCACAGCTCCAGACCGTGCCTGGAGATCAGCTCCCGGGTGCGGCGGATCTTGGGCAGCATGATGTCGAGGAAGGGCTGACCGCCGAAGCCGGGCTCCACGGTCATGATCAGCAGCATGTCGAGCTCGGGAAGGATGTCCTCGTACTGCTCGATGGGCGTCGCCGGCTTCAGCGCCATCGACGCCCGCGCCCCCTTGGCCCGGATCTCCCGCGCGAGCCGCACGGGCGCGGCGGCGGCCTCGGCGTGGAAGGTCACGGAGCCGGCACCGGCCTCGATGTACTGGGGGGCCCAGCGGTCGGGGTCCTCGATCATGAGGTGCAGATCGAGCGGGATGTCCGTCGCCCGGCTCAGCGACTCCACGATCGGCACGCCCAGCGTGAGGTTCGGGACGAAGTGATTGTCCATGACGTCGACATGCAGCCAGTCGGCCCCCTGAACGGCCTTCGCCTCCTCGGCGAGTCGGGCGAAGTCGGCGGACAAGATGCTGGGATTGATCTGAACGGCCATGCCCCAAGCGTGCCATGCCGCCAACGCCTTCCGGCCACTACCCCGGAAGTGGGGTGCTGGGCTCGTGCTGCGGGCCGATCTGTGACGTTGGCATGGTCCGGGGGGGGAGCCCGGGAGGGAGGAGGGGAGGAGCGGCCCAGTCGCTTCCTTGTGGGCCCTCTCCGGCTGATGGCCATCCATACACGGCTCCGGCAGGCCGCGCCGAAGACCTCCGCGACAACCTCCCGGACTCCGGCCCGTCCCGGACACCCCGTCCAGATCAGCCAGGGACGGCGGTTAGTCGCTAAGCCGAGCGGGAGTGTGTAGCGATCTGTCGCGCCCACCGACTCCGAGGGGCTGCATGTCCCCCTCTCGCTCGTGGTGGCGGGCGACCGTCACGGGAAGGGTGTCCAGACGCCCGGCCCTGGATGCTCTGATCGCCCCGCGCGTGTGTGGTGACTGAGCTTCCTGTCCTGCCGGAGCCGTGACGGATGCCCACTGGCCGGAGGGGGCTGCGTATCTGCGACTGGGCCGCTCCTCCCTGTCCTCCCTCCCGGCCGTTCCTCGGGGGGATCCCGGAAGTCTTGTGGCGTTTCGGGGTGGGCCGGTCGGTCAAGGGTGGCCGAAGGCCATCGCGTAGCGACGCGACCGAAGGGAGCGCCCTTGAGGGACCGGCCCGCACCGAAAGGACGCTGGACTGCCGGGCTCCCCCCGGACCATGCCAACGCCACCGACCAACCCGCAGCACAAGCCCACCACCCCGTCACCCCACCACCCCGTCACCCCAACACCCCCTACACCCCCTACACCCCAGACCCCCCATAACGCGCCGCCACCGCCTCCGCCCGCTCCCGCAGCAGCGTGCGCAGCGACTGGGGGGCCAGGGCTTCGCCGTCCGTGCCGAGCTGCCACAGCGCCCACTGGGCATGGCGCATGTCCTGGAAGGTCACCTCCAGGCGCAGCCAGCCGTCCCCGTCGCTCTCCGGCACCTCCGCGCGGACCGCCAGTGCGGTGTTCAGCAGGTCTTCCCGGCGCTCCGGGTTCACCCGGAGCCGCACGGCGATGTGGTCGCCGCCCGACAGGAACTGCGCCGAGCGTTCCCGCCAGATCCGGTCCAGATCGACCCGGTTCGGCCGCACTGCCGCCTCGGGGAGTTCCTCGGCCGCCAGCACGCGCGACAGCCGGTACGTGCGGTCCTCGCCGGATCTCGTGGCCAGCAGATAGCCCCGGTCCCGTACGGTGACCAGCCCTATCGGGTCCACCGTCCGCCACTGCGGCGTTCCGCCCGTGGCCGCGTAGTGGATCCGCAGCTTGTGTCCGGCGAGCACCGCGCGCCGGACCTCCATCATCGTGGCGCCGGGTACTTCTTCGGCGACCCGCCTGCGCGAGAGAAGGTCGGCCTCCGGGTCGACGAGGAATCGCTGCGCCGCGTCACTGGCGACGGCCCGATGGCTTTCGGGGAGCGCGTCGACCACCTTGCGCCTCGCCGAAGCGAGCGCCGGCCCCAGGCCGAAGGCCTGCTCGCCGTGCCCCGATCCGGCGGCCAGCAGGGCGAGGCTCTCCTCGTGGTTCAGGCCGGTGAGCTCGGTGCGGAATCCGGGCGACAGCGCGAAGCCGCCGTGCCGGCCGCGTTCGGCGTAGACCGGGACCCCGGCGGCCGACAGCGCCTCGATGTCGCGCAGCACCGTGCGGGTGGACACCTCCAGCTCGCTGGCCAGCGCGTCCGCGGTCAGCTGACCGCGCTGACGCAGCAGCAGTACGAGCGAGACCAAGCGATCTGCGCGCATGAAAAAACTCTATCGGAATACATGACAGAGGGTGTCGTGATTCATTGCGAGGCTCTTCATCAGCACAGCAGCACATCAGCACAGCAACGCAGCAACGCAGCAACGCAGCAGCCCAGCCTCTTCCCCAACGAACCGATGGAGCCGACATGGCCACGCAAATCCAGCGCACCGCCGTCAACCCCGTGACCTGGTCGGTCGAGATGGGCTTCAACCAGGGCGAGGTCGTCTCCGGCCAGACCCGGACCCTCTACCTCTCGGGCCAGACCGCGATGAGCGCCGAAGGCAAGCCCGAGCACGACGGCGACATGGCGGCGCAGCTGGCGCTGAGCATCGACAACGTGGAGGCGGTACTCGCCGAGGCCGGCATGTCCCTCGCCAACCTCGTCCGGCTCAACGTCTACACGACCGACGTCGACCTGCTCTTCCGGCACTACGGCGAGCTGGCGTCGCGGCTGGGCGCCGCCGGGGTGGCGCCCACCACCACGATGCTCGGGGTGTCACGGCTGGCGATCCCGGGCCAGCTGGTCGAGCTGGAGGGAACCGCCGTCGCGTAAGGCGCCCGGTCCGGCCGACCACCCGGGGGATGGTCGGCCGCCGGACCAGACCGAACCGAACCGACCGAACCGAACCGACCCGAACCGACCGAACCGACCCGAACCGACCGACCCGAACCGACCGACCCGAACCGACCGAACCGCTCCGCTACCCGGTCCTGCGGATCAGCGCCAGATACATAGCGTCCGTCCCGTGCAGGTGCGGCCACAGCTGTACGTCCGGGCCGTCGCCCAGGGCCGGGACCCCCTGCATGTACGGTCGCGCGTCGATCAGTTCCGCCGCGATCGGGGCCGCACCCGCGCCCCGGCCCTTCAGTACGTCTTCCACCACCACCCGGGTCTCCGCCAGGTGCGGCGAACACGTCGCGTAGCCCACGACGCCGCCCACCCGGACGGCCGAGAGCGCCTCGCGCAGCAGCCCGCGCTGGAGCGGCGCGAAGCTCTCCAGGTCTTCCGGGCGGCGGCGCCAGCGCGCCTCCGGGCGGCGGCGCAGGGCGCCGAGGCCCGAGCAGGGCACGTCCATCAGGACCCGGTCGAAGGAGCCCGGCAGCCACGGCGGGCGGGTGCCGTCGGCCGTGATGACCTGGTAGGGGCCCGGGTTGCCGGCGAGCGCGCGCTCGACCAGCCGGGCCCGGTGGGGCTGCTTCTCGGAGGCCAGCAGGAACGCACCCCGCTGGGCGGCGAGCGCCGCGAGCAGCGCCGCCTTGCCACCCGGTCCGGCGCATCCGTCCAGCCAGCGCTCGTCGCGGCCCTCGACCGGGGCGGCCGCCAGGGCCATCGCCACCAGCTGGCTGCCTTCGTCCTGGACTCCGGCGCGGCCGTCGCGCACCGCCTCCAGCGCGCCCGGTTCACCGCCCTCGGCCATCCGGACCGCGTACGGGGACCAGCGCCCGGGCAGCGCCGAGTCCTCGCCCACCGCCTCCAGCAGCTCCTGGGCCGTGGACCGCCCGGGCCGTGCGACGAGCGTGACCTCGGGCCGCTCGTTGTCGGCCTCCAGCAGGTCCTCGATCCCGGCCCGGCCGCCGCCCAGCGAGTCCCACAGGGCGCTGACGACCCACCTCGGGTGCGAGTGGAAGACCGCGAGGTGCTCCTCGGCATCGTCCTCGTACGGCGGGGCGACCTTCTCCAGCCACTCGTCCAGGTCGTGCGCGGAGATCTTGCGCAGCACCGCGTTGACGAACTTCGCCCGCCCGTCCCCGAGCACCACCCGGGCCAGCTCCACGCTCGCGGACACCGCCGCGTGGGTGGGGATCCGGGTCCCGAGCAGCTGGTGCGCGCCGAGCGAGAGCACGTCGAGCACCGGCGGGTCGACCTCGCGCAGCGGCCGGTCGATGCAGGCCTTGATGACCGCGTCGTACGTGCCCTGGCGGCGCAGGGTCCCGTAGACGAGCTCGGTGGCCAGCGCCGCGTCCCGCGCCTGGAAGGTCTCGTCCTTGCGGGCCTTCTTCAGCAGCGGCGGCAGCACGAGGTTCGCGTACGCGTCGCGCTCGTCCACCGCCCGCAACACCTCGAAGGCCAGCATCCGGACGGGGTCCTTCTTGGGCCTCCGGTGGGGCTTGGCCGACTTGGCGGGCTTGCCGCCGCTCTTGGGCTGTTCGCTCACGTGAAAGGTGCTCCGGATTTACGTACCGCTGGGATGGAACAAAACAAACAAAAACAAACTCAGAAAATCAGCCTACGTCGGTCCCGCCCAGCCGCTCGCCGGGGGCGATCCGCACCCCGCGCGCCCAGTCGGCGGCCTTCATGGGCTTCTTGCCCTGCGGCTGCACCCAGAGCAGCTCCACGGCGTGCGAGCCGGTGCCGACGTAGACGTTGTTCTTGGCCACGCCCAGGTCACCCGGCGCGAGGTCCGTCCGGTCCGCGACCGGCTTGACCGAGACCAGCTTGAGCCGCTCCCCCCGGAAGACCGTCCACGCGCCCGGCGCGGGGGTGCAGCCGCGCACCAGCCGGTCGACGCGCATCGCGGGCGCCTTCCAGTCGACCCGGGCGTCCTCGACGGTGATCTTCGGCGCGAGCGAGATCCCGTCGGCGGGCTGCTCCACCGCGCGCAGGGTGCCGTCCTCGATGCCGTCCATGGTGGCGACCAGCAGCCCGGAGCCGGCGAAGGCGAGGCGGGTCAGCAGGTCGCCGCTGGTGTCGGTGGGCCGGATCTCCTCGGTGAGGATCCCGAAGACCGGGCCGGTGTCCAGCCCCTCCTCGATCCGGAAGGTGGAGGCACCGGTGACCTCGTCGCCCGCCATGATCGACTGCTGCACGGGCGCGGCACCGCGCCACGCGGGCAGCAGCGAGAAGTGCAGGTTGACCCAGCCGTGCTTGGGGATGTCCAGGGCGCCCTTGGGAATCAGCGCACCGTAGGCGACCACCGGGCAGCAGTCGGGCCCGATCTCCCTCAACCGGGCCTGGAAGTCCGGGTCGCGCGGCCGGGCGGGCTTGAGCACCTCGATGCCGGCTTCCTCGGCGCGCTCGGCGACGGGGCTGGCGACGAGGCGACGGCCCCGGCCGGCCGGGGCGTCGGGCCGGGTGACTACGGCGGCGACCTCGTGACGCCCGGAGGCGATCAGAGCGTCCAGGGCGGGCACGGCGACCTCGGGGGTGCCTGCGAAGACGAGCTTCACTGGGGTCTACCTCGCTATCTCGGCTGTCAGCAGCACATCAGTCTATGGTCTGTCCGCCCACGGTCCCACCTGCGTCGCACCGCCCGCCCGAGGGGGCGTACGCACACACGCGCGCTCCTCGCATATGCCGACACGCCCCCACAGCGTGACCTGCCCACCCGGTAGCGCGTTGGTCAAGAGAGATTGACCGAAACGGGCCGCGAAACAGAACGGTGTCTGCGGCCCTATCCGCTCTTCAGCACCGGTTCGAGAGGCTTCTTCATGGCCGACCACGCCACCCACGACGCCCAAGCACGGGCCAGCCTGCACCTCCTGGTGCGGGACATCGAGCGGGTTCGCCGGCAGGTGGATGCTCTGCGTACGCTCACCGCCCAGCTCGGCAACGTCTACCGCCCGCGCCGCTCAGGCCCGTCCACGGGCTTCGTCGTCTACGGCCGGGCACCCGCGCCCACCGTCCGCCTCGCCCAGGAGCTGCGGGACAGCGTCGAGACGCTGGTCACCGCCGCGGTGGACTTCGACCGCTCGCTCGGCTTCTCGTGGGACGCGGTCGGCTCGGCGCTCGGCGTCACCAAGCAGGCCGTCCACCGGCGCTACGGTGCGCGGCGGGCGCAGAGCTCCGAGTCCGCCGAGCGGGAGCCGCTGGCGGAGGGCACGACGACCACCACGACGACCCGGACCCTGGGCCCCCTGCCCACCGTCCCGGCGGCCCGCTCGGTGCCGCCGCAGCCGGTGCGCGAGGAGGCGGGCGCCTCGTCCCGCCCCGCCGCCTTCCCCGGCCCCCGCAACGGCTGACCCACCCCCGTCGGGACGCCGACCCCCGACGGCCCAGCCCCCGCCAGAGCGCCCCCAGGGCCGCCCCGCCGGGGGCTTCGTCCTTCCTGGCAACGGGAAGGACGGAGAGGGTCCCCTACCCGCCCTTCCACCGTTCCCCGGACCAGCCCGGACCCGGTCCTCAAACGCCGGACGGCTGGAGATGCCGCGGCACGGCGAATCCAGCCTCGCCGGCGTTTGAGGCGCGGGGTCTGGGGCGGAGCCCCAGAAGGGTCCGGGCGGAGCCCGGGGAACGGGCGAAGGGCGGGTAGGGGACAGCCCCGCAGGGCACGCCGGCCCAGCCCAGCCCGGGCCTAGCCGATGTCCAGCGGATCGATCCGGATCCGGACCGCCTCCGCCGCCGGGACGCCCCGCGCCAGACGGGCCACCTGCGCAGACTTCAGCGCAGCGGCCAGCGCGGCCCCGCTCCCGGGCGGGACCCGGACCAGCGCCCGCTCCCCCGCCGACGGCTCCCCCCGGAGCCCGGGCAGCGGCACGGGCCCCAGCACCTCCGCGTCCGGCGGCAGCCCGGCCCCCGCCAGGAAGGTCTGCACCAGTTCGGCGCTGCCCGCGGCCACCGCCGCCATCCGGGACACCGGCGGGAACCCGAGCTGCGCCCGCTCCGCGAGCTCCCGTACCGCGTGCCCGACGGGATCCCACCGCACCAGCGCCTGGACCGGCCGCAGCGTCGGCTCGGCGACCACCACCACCTGCCCGTCCCCCCGTACCAGCGAGGCCGCCGCGATCCACCGCCGCAGCGCGTCCTCGCCCGCCCGCAGGTCGGGCCGGCTCAGCATGGCCCAGCCGTCCAGGAGCAGCGCCGCCGCGTACCCCGGGCCCGCCGCGACCGGCTCGGCGCCGGGCGTGGACACCACCAGCGCGGGCCGGTCCGGTACCTCGTCCAGGATGTGGTCGCGCCCGGAGGTGCGTACGGGTACGGCCGGGAAGGCCCGCCCCAGCTCCTCGGCGGTCCGCCGCGCTCCCACCACCTGGGCCCGCAGCCGGAACGATCCGCACTCCTCGCAGTGCCAGGCCGGCTCGCCCCTTCCGCACCACCCGCAGTGCAGGTCACGCTGGTCGGGCGCCTCCAGCGGCCCCGCGCACACCGTGCACCGCGCGGGCGTCCGGCACCGCTCGCACGCCAGCCGCGGCACGTAGCCCCGCCGGGGCACCTGTACGAGCACGGGCCCGGTCTTCAGTCCCTCCCGTACGGTCTCCCACGCGAGGCTCGGCAGCCGTGCGGCCCGCGCGGCCCCGTCGCGGGCCAGCAGTTCGTCGCCGACGGTCCGGATCCGGGGCGCGTACGTCCGGACGGTCTCGCGGTCGGCGACCAGCGGCCGGGCCCAGCCGGACTCGACGAGCTGCGCGGCCTCCACCGTGCAGCTGGTGCTGCCCACCAGGAAGGCGCAGCCGTCGGTGACCGCGCGCAGTTCCAGCACCTCCCGCACGTGCGGGAAGGGGGCGTGGACGTCGCTGTGGCTGGAGTCCCCGTCGTCCCAGACGGCGACGAGCCCCAGGTCCCGTACGGGGGCGAACATCGCGGCCCGGGTGCCGACCACGGCCCGCACCGAGCCCCGGCTGACGGCCAGCCACTCGCGGTAGCGCTTCTCCGGCCCGGACTCGGCGGTCAGCAGCGCGTGCCGCCCCTCGCCGAGGAGGGCGGTGAGCGCCGCGTCGACGCGGGCGGCGGTGCGTCCGTCGGGGACCACGGCGAGGGCGCCGCGTCCGGAGGCGAGGGCGGCGGCCATGGCGCGGGCCAGCTCGTCGGCCCAGCCGGGGCCGGGCAGGGCGGTCCAGACGGCGCGCGGGGTTCCGCCGCTCGCCAGGGCGCGCAGGAAGCCGGGGCCGGCTCCGTACCGCTCCCAGCCGGCGGGCTCGGGCGCGGCGGGCGGGGGCAGCGGTTCGGGGGACGGCTTGGACTCGGCGCGGGCGCTGCGCGCGGGCAGCGCGAGCTGGAGGACGTCGGCGAGGCTGCCGGCGTACCGGTCGGCGACGGCCCGGGCCAGGGCGAGCATGCGGGGGCCGAGCACGACCTCGGGCGAGACCACCTGGGCGAGGGCGGCGAGGGCTCCGTTGTAGTCGGACTCGGCGCGGCGCTCGATGACGAAGCCGTCGATGAGCCCGCCGCCCTCGCGGCGGCCGCCGTGGACCCGGTGGGAGCCCGCGCCGAAGCGGACCCGGACGCGGACGCCGGGCTGGGCGTCCGCGGAGAGTTCGGCGGGGACGGCGTAGTCGAAGAGCCGGTCGAGGTGGAGCACGCCCTTGTTGACCAGGACCCGGGCCACGGGCAGTTCTTCGGCGACGGAGGCCCCGCGCCAGGTCCGCGGCTTGGCCTTGGGTGCCTTGGCCTTCGCCTCGGCGACCATCTCCCGCATCAGCGCCAGCTGCTCCGGCGGGGAATCGTTCGCGCTGCTCACAGCAGCATTCTTACCAAACGCCACCGACAGTGGCGTCCAGGGTGCGGCACCGGCGCGATAGCGCCAACGGAATACGGCCCCGGACCACAGGGGTCCGGGGCCGTCCGTCGAGCGGGTGCCACGAGCGGTCCTACGAGCAGGACGCGCGGGTCCTACAGGCCGGCAGCGGTGCGCAGGGCGTCCACGCGGTCGGTGCGCTCCCAGGTGAAGTCCGGCAGCTCGCGGCCGAAGTGGCCGTAGGCGGCGGTCTGGGCGTAGATCGGGCGCAGCAGGTCGAGGTCGCGGATGATCGCGGCCGGGCGCAGGTCGAAGACCTGGCCGATGGCGTTCTCGATCTTCTCGACGTCGACCTTGTGCGTGCCGAAGGTCTCCACGAACAGGCCGACGGGCTCGGCCTTGCCGATCGCGTACGCGACCTGGACCTCGCAGCGCGAGGCCAGACCGGCGGCGACCACGTTCTTGGCGACCCAGCGCATGGCGTAGGCGGCGCTGCGGTCGACCTTGGACGGGTCCTTGCCCGAGAAGGCGCCGCCACCGTGACGGGCCATGCCGCCGTAGGTGTCGATGATGATCTTGCGGCCGGTCAGGCCGGCGTCGCCCATCGGGCCGCCGATCTCGAAGCGGCCGGTGGGGTTGACCAGCAGGCGGTAGCCCTCGGTGTCGAGCTTGATGCCGTCTTCGACGAGCTGGTTCAGCACGTGCTCGACGACGAACTCGCGGATGTCCGGGGCGAGCAGCGAGTCCAGGTCGATGTCCGCGGCGTGCTGCGAGGACACGACGACCGTGTCGAGGCGGACGGCCTTGTCGCCGTCGTACTCGATGGTGACCTGGGTCTTGCCGTCGGGGCGCAGGTACGGGATGGTCCCGTTCTTGCGGACCTCGGACAGCCGCTTCGAGAGGCGGTGCGCGATGTGGATCGGGAGCGGCATGAGCTCGGGGGTCTCGTCGCAGGCGTACCCGAACATCAGGCCCTGGTCGCCGGCGCCCTGCTTGTCGAGCTCGTCCTCATCGCCCTCGACCCGCTTCTCGTACGCGGTGTCGACGCCCTGCGCGATGTCCGGGGACTGCGCGCCGATGGACACCGACACGCCGCAGGAGGCGCCGTCGAAGCCCTTCTTCGAGGAGTCGTAGCCGATCTCGAGGATCTTGTCGCGGACGAGCTGCGCGATCGGCGCGTACGCCTTCGTCGTCACCTCTCCCGCGATGTGGACGAGACCGGTGGTGATGAGGGTCTCCACGGCGACGCGCGAGGTCGGGTCCTCGGTGAGGAGCGCGTCGAGAATGGTGTCGCTGATCTGGTCAGCGATCTTGTCGGGGTGACCCTCGGTCACAGACTCCGAGGTGAACAGGCGACGGGACACAACGCTCCCTGGGGTTGCAGCGGCTGCTGGCTGAAATTTTGGTGGAACGACATCGGAGGCTGCGCCCGATCACGTTCCGGCTGCAGTTTATCGGTCGCCACCGTTCGCCGGACCACCCGTCTCGCCCTATGGGAGCCGTGTGACCTGCGACACTCCATTCTTACCCAAGGAGCAGCCTGCGGAAAGGGCCTCCGCTCAGGCGCGTCGCGCCGCGAGTCGCGGTGCCACCTGGTCCCAAATCACGTCTGCCAGCGATTCCTTCGGACCGTAGGGGACGGCGAGTTCGCTTCCGTCGGAGGACAGGATGACCGCCTCGTTCTCCTCGGAACCAAAGGTCTTCGCCTCACCCACCTCATTCACGACGAGAAGGTCACACCCCTTGCGGAGGAGCTTGCTCCGCCCGTTGGCGAGGACGTCGTCCGTCTCGGCGGCGAATCCCACCACGACCTGGCCCTCCCGGGCCCGGTCGGAGGAAATCTCCGCGAGAATGTCCGGATTGCGTACGAGGGCGACCGGTGCGGGCTCCTGCCCGTCCTTCTTCTTGATCTTCCCGCCCGCGTACTCGGCCGGCCGGAAGTCGGCCACGGCCGCGGCCATCACCACCGCGTCGGCGTCCGCGGCGGCCTTGAGCACGGCCTCGCGCAGCTGCAGGGCCGTCCCGACCCGTACGAGGTCCACCCCGGCGGGGTCGGCGAGCGCGGTGTTGGCGGAGACCAGGGTGACCCGGGCCCCGCGGGCGACCGCGGTACGGGCGAGGGCGTAGCCCTGCTTGCCGGAGGAGCGGTTGCCGAGGAAGCGGACCGGGTCCAGCGGCTCGCGGGTGCCGCCCGCGCTGATCACCACGTGCCGCCCGGCGAGGTCGGGCTCGGCCACCCCGCGGGCGAGGACCCTTGCGCACACCTCGAAGATCTCCTCGGGGTCGGGCAGCCGCCCCTTGCCGGTGTCCTTGCCGGTGAGCCGGCCGACGGCGGGCTCGATGACGACGGCGCCCCGCCGGCGCAGCGTGGCCACGTTCTCCCGGGTCGCCGGGTGCTCCCACATCTCGGTGTGCATCGCGGGTGCGAACACCACGGGACAGCGCGCGGTGAGCAGCGTATTGGTCAGCAGGTCGTCGGCCAGCCCGTGGGCCGCCTTGGCCAGCATGTCGGCGGTGGCCGGGGCGACGACGACGAGGTCGGCGCTCTGCCCGATGCGCACGTGCGGCACCTCGTGGACGCTCTCCCAGACCTCGGTGGAGGCCGGGTTCCCCGAGAGGGCGGCCCAGGTGGCCTCCCCGACGAAGTTCAGCGACGCCGCCGTCGGCACCACGCGGACGTCGTGCCCGGACTCGGTCAGCCGGCGCAGCAGCTCGCACGCCTTGTAAGCGGCGATCCCGCCACTGACTCCGAGCACGACCTTCGGCTTACCCACCACACACGCCCCTTCGGCTGACTGCGTCGACTGACCGCGACGACACCTCTATGACACACCACAGGCCCGGCAGATGTTCTGCCGGGCCTGTGGTGAAAGGACACTCGTGTCTTACTGAGCCGGGGCCTCGATGGCCTCGGAGGTCAGCAGACCCGCGTTGATCTCGCGCAGCGCGATCGAAAGCGGCTTCTCGTGGACGTGGGTGTCCACCAGCGGGCCGACGTACTCGAGCAGGCCCTCACCGAGCTGCGAGTAGTACGCGTTGATCTGACGGGCACGCTTGGCCGCGTAGATCACGAGGCTGTACTTCGAGTCCGTGGCCTCGAGCAGCTCGTCGATCGGCGGGTTGATGATGCCCTCGGGCGCAGTAATGGAAGAGGACACGCTCTACCTTCCGAAGATGGGGTAATACCTAGAAGTGTCGATTTCGGACCGTCCGGACCGGTTGAACACCGGTCAGCGATCAGACGACATTCATCAAGGCTAGCAGCTCGCGCGCGACGTCCTCGACCGAGGTGTTGACCAGGGTGCTGTCGAACTCGGATTCGGCAGCAAGTTCGATCTTGGCGGCGCCGAGCCGGCGCTCCACGACCTCCGCCGTTTCGGTGCCCCGGCCGGTGAGCCGGCGGACCAGTTCGTCCCAGCTCGGAGGAGCGAGGAAGACCAGCTGTGCCTCGGACATGGACTCGCGTACGAGCCGTGCGCCCTGGAGATCGATCTCCAGCAGGACCGGCTCGCCGTTCTCCAGGCGTTCCAGCACTGCGCCGCGCGGTGTGCCGTAGCGGTTGCCCGCGAACTCGGCCCACTCCAGCAGCTCGCCATTGGCGATCAGCTTGTCGAACTCGTCGTCGTTGACGAAGAAGTAGTGGACTCCGTGTCGCTCACCGGGCCGCGGCTTGCGGGTGGTGGCCGACACCGAGAGCCAGACCTCGGGGTGAACCTTGCGCATATGCGCGACGACCGTGCTCTTGCCGACCCCCGAGGGGCCGGAGAGCACGGTCAGCCGCGGACGAACCTCTGCTGCCATAGAGCGATTATCCAGCTTCTCGGGACTGCCTGAGAACGCCGGGAGAACTTCGGACGACGCCTTAGGCGGCGCTGCCGCCGAACTCGCGCTCCAGAGAGGCGATCTGGTTGGAACCGAGACCTCGGACACGCCGGGATTCGGAGATGCCGAGGCGCTCCATGAGCTGCTTGGCGCGCACCTTGCCAACGCCGGGCAGGGACTCCAGGAGAGCGGAAACCTTCATCTTGCCGATGACGTCGTTCTCCTGCCCCAGCTTGATGACGTCGTGCAGGGAGGCGCCGGAGTGCTTGAGTCGATTCTTCACCTCGGCCCGCTCCCGGCGAGCCGCGGCGGCCTTTTCGAGCGCTGCTGCGCGCTGTTCAGGGGTAAGGGGCGGAAGAGCCACGCCTACGTCACCTCGGATGTCGAACTGTCGGATACGGACCAGTGAAATGCCGGAAGGCATCACACCAGGGCGAGCCTCCGAACAGCGGTGGTGCTCGATCGCTGCTCGTTCACTCTGCTCGGAGACTAGCGGCCATGACCGCTCCAGTCAGCGAGAACGGACGAAAAGTCCTGGTCAGCCTCCACTGAACCGTACATCACGGACAAACCACCCCGGATTTGTCCGGTGAAAGACGTTCGAATTTCGTCAGCGAGTGCGATGAGCGAGCCCGACGGCGTCCTCGAACGCTCCGATCCCGCGTGCGGCGAGCGCCGCGCGCAGGTCTTCGCGGATCCTCAGGGGCGCGGACGGATCGTTGAACAGGGCGGTCCCGACCGCCACCCCCGAGGCGCCGGCGAGGACGAATTCGAGCGCGTCCCGGCCGGAGGCGATCCCGCCCATCCCGAGGACGGGGACCCGCCGGACGGCGCCCGCCAGCATCGCTCCGTGGACCTGGAAGACGCAGCGGACGGCAACGGGCCGGATCGCCGGGCCGGAGAGGCCTCCGGTGACCCCGGCGAGGGCCGGGCGCATGGTGCCGGTGTCGATGGTCATCCCGAGGACGGTGTTGATCATCGAGAGCCCGTCGGCACCCGCCTCCGTACAGGCCGCCGCGATGTCCGTGATCCGTGTCACATCGGGGGTCAGCTTGGCGTAGACGGGCAGTGCGGGGTCGGCCGCCGCCTTGACCGCCTTGACCACTTCGAAGGAGGCGTCGGCGTCACAGGCGAAGACGAGACCGCGGTTCGCGACGTTGGGGCAGGAGATGTTGGCCTCGATGCCGACCACGCCGGGCCGCCCCGTCAGCCGGGCGGCCGCCTCGGCGAACTCCTCCGTACGCTCCCCCGCGACCGATACGAGCACCCGTGCCCCGCGCTCGGCCAGCCAGGGGAGCTCGTGCTCGACGAAGTGGTCGATGCCGGAGCCCTGGAGCCCGATGGAGTTCAGCATCCCGCTCGGGGTCTCGGCCATCCGCGGCGTGGCGCGGCCGGAGCGGACGTACGGCATCACGGTCTTGGTGGTGATCGTGCCGAGCTCGTGGAGGGGGGTGAACCGGTGCAGCTCACGGCCGTAGCCGGCGCAGCCGGAGGCGGTGGAGACGGGGTTCGGGAGGGTGACGTGAGCGCCGAGGGGCGCGGACATGTCCACGTCTTCCGGGGTGAGGGGGCTCGGGGGATTCACCGGTCGGCGCTCGCCTTCGGGGTCATGGCGGCCGCGCCTTCGAGGTCCTCGGGCAGGGTTCCGGCGTCGTCCCAGCGGACGGTGGTGCCGTCGAAAACGGGGCCGGATGTGCAGGAGCGAAGGAAACGGGTGACGCCGTCGGGGCCGGTGACGGGTAGGACGCAGCTCATGCAGATCCCGATCCCGCAGGCCATGGCCTCCTCGACGGCGGTGTGGCTGGCGGCTCCGGCGGCGGTGGCGATCTCCGTGACGGCCTTGAGCATGCCCATCGGGCCGCAGGAGTGGACCTCGGTGGCGCCGATCCCGTTGACGGCCTCGAGCAGGGGTCCCGTGACCCGGCCCCGGCGGCCGGCGGAACCGTCCTCGGTGACCACGTACACGTGCTCGGCGAGGGCCTTGGCCCGCTCGACCCCGAACAGCCGGTCGGCGGTGGACGCGCCGAGCACGAAGGCGACCCGGCCGCCGCGGCCGAGGATCTCCTCGGCGAGGGCGAACATCGGGGCGCTGCCGTAGCCGCCCGCGACGAGGACCGCGCCGACCGGGCCGTCGGGGAGCGGGAAGGGGGTGCCGAGGGGGGCGATGAGGTCCACGGTGTCGCCGGGGCGGTGCGCGGCCAGTGCCCTGGTCCCGCGGCCGGCCTCGGCGAAGACGAACTCGACGGCGCGGGTCGCCGGGTCGGCGCGGTGGATGGAGAACGCGCGGCGGAGCAGTGCGCTGCTGTCCCGGCCGCCGATGGCGAGGGCACCGAAGTGGCCGGGGCGCACGCCCGTGACGCCGGGGGCGTCGAGGACGAGGTGGTGGTAGGCCCCGACGGGGTCGATGCGCCGGATCGTGGCGGCGGTCTGTACTGGGGGCACGCGGGGCGCTCCGTCCGGGATAGGGGCCGTAACCCCCCACCCCATGATCGCCCGGGCCCGCCCCCTCCGGCACCGGTCCGAAGCCCCGACCCTCCGGGCCCTACGCCCCGACCCGCCCCCATCCCGCTGCGCGGGGCGGCAGTCCCCGCAGCGCCCCTTGCCGCTGCGCGGGGCAGAAGTCCCCTACCCGCCCTTCCACCGTTCCCCGGGGCTGCGCCCCGGACCCCCTGGGGCTCGGCCCCAGACCCCGGTCCTCAAACGCCGGACGGCTGAAAACATCCAGCCCCTCCGGCGTTTGAGGAGCGGGGGTCCGGGGGCTGGCCCCCGGGAACGGGTCCGGGCGGAGCCCGGGGAACGGTGGAAGGGCGGGTCGGGGACGGCCCCGCAGGGCTACACCGCTACGGCCGCGCGGATCTCGTCCGCGAAGGCCTGCGCAGAAGCGCGGAGCGCAGTCGCGTCCGGCCCGTGCTTCAGCACGCCCCGCGACACGTTCGGGACGACATTGCGGACGGCCGCGCCGAACACCGCCGGGAGGTCCGCCGCGGTGGCGCCCTGCGCACCGATGCCGGGGGCCAGCAGCGGCCCGTTGATGTCCAGGTCGAAGGAGGACAGGTCCCCCAGCGTCGCCCCGACCACGGCTCCGAAGGAGCCCATCGGGGAGGCCCCGGCGTTCTCCTCCGCCAGGTGCGCCAGCATCGTCGCCCCGATCGTGCGGCCGTCCGACCGCACCGCCCGCTGGACCTCCGCCCCCTCCGGGTTGGAGGTCAGGGCCAGCACGAACAGGCCGGCTCCCGACTCCCGTGCCAGGTCGACGGCCGGCTTCAGCGAGCCGTAGCCCAGGTACGGGGAAACCGTCAGCGCGTCGGAGAACAGCGGGGACGAGGGCGAGAGGAAGGTCTCCGCGTACGCGGCCATCGTCGAGCCGATGTCACCCCGCTTGGCGTCCATGACGACCAGCGTGCCCGCCGACCGCGCGTCGGCCACCGTCCGCTCCAGCACCGCGATCCCCCGCGAGCCGAACCGCTCGAAGAACGCCGCCTGCGGCTTGAAGACCGCGACCGAGTCGGCCAGCGCCTCGACCACCGTGCGGGAGAACTTCTCCAGGCCCGCGATGTCGTCGTTCAGGCCCCAGGAGGCCAGCAGGGCGGCGTGCGGGTCGATGCCGACGCACAGCGGCCCGCGGGTGTCCATCGCCTCGCGCAGCCGCGTACCGAAGGGGATGACAGGAGTCGCAGAGGTCACAGGGCGGCCTTTCGGGTTTCCGCGCCCACCGCTTCGGCGAGCGTCGCGTACGGGCTGGCGGCCAGGCGCGCGGCCAGGCCCTTGTGGATGGCGCGGGCGTAGCAGGGGCCCTCGTAGATGAAGGCGCTGTAGCCCTGCACCAGGCTCGCGCCCGCCAGGATCCGCTGCCAGGCGTCCTCGGCGTTCTCGATGCCGCCGACGCCGACCAGGACCAGGTGGTCGCCCACGCGGGCGTACAGCCGGCGCAGGACCTCCAGGGAGCGCTCCTTGACCGGTGCTCCGGACAGGCCGCCGGTCTCCTTGACCAGCGACGGGTCGGACTTCAGGCCGAGGCCCTCGCGGGCGATCGTCGTGTTCGTCGCGATGATGCCGTCGAGGCCCAGCTCCAGGGCAAGGTCGGCGACCGCGTCCACGTCCTCGTCCGCGAGGTCCGGGGCGATCTTGACGAGCAGCGGGACCCGCCGGTCGGTGACGGCGCGGTCGGCCGCCTCGCGCACGGCGCTCAGCAGCGGGCGCAGCGACTCGGTGGCCTGGAGGTTGCGCAGGCCCGGGGTGTTCGGGGAGGAGACGTTGACGACGAGGTAGTCCGCGTGCCGGGCGAGCCGCTCGGTGGAGGCGACGTAGTCGGCGACGGCCTCCTCCTCGGGGACGACCTTCGTCTTGCCGATGTTGACGCCGACGACCGTCTTGAAGACGGGGTTACGGGCCGCCAGGCGGTCCGCGACGGCCTCCGAGCCCTCGTTGTTGAAGCCCATGCGGTTGATCAGCGCACGGTCCGGGACCAGCCGGAACAGCCGCTTCTTCGGATTGCCGGGCTGGGCCTCGGCGGTGACGGTGCCGATCTCGATGTGGTCGAAGCCGAGCATCGACATCCCGTCGATGGCGACGGCGTTCTTGTCGAAGCCGGCCGCGAGCCCGAAGGGGCCGTGCATCCGCAGTCCGAGGGCCTCGGTGCGCAGGGACGCGTACCGGGGGGCCAGGTAGGCGGCCACGAAGGTGCGCAGCACCGGGGTGCGGGCCGCGAGGCGGATCCAGCGGAAGGCCATGTAGTGGGCCTGCTCCGCGTCCATCCGCTTGAAGACGAGGTTGAAGAACAGTTTGTACATCGTCCGAAATATCCCTTTGGCGCTCATGAAAGGGGGGACACCGGTCGCTGTCGCCGATGCCCCCCTTTCGTACGGGCTACTAGTCGCGGGCCGCCGTCAGCCGCTCCGCGTGCTCCTGGAGCGAGCGGACGCCGACGTCGCCGCGGTTGAGCGCGTCGATGCCCTGGACGGCCGCGGCGAGGGCCTGGACCGTGGTGAGGCACGGGACTCCGCGCGCCACGGCGGCCGTACGGATCTCGTAGCCGTCGAGGCGGCCACCGGTGCCGTACGGGGTGTTGACGATCAGGTCGACCTGGCCGTCGTGGATGAGCTGGACGATGGTCTTCTCGCCGCCCGGGCCCTCGCCCTCGCTGAGCTTGCGCACGACGGTGGCGTTGATGCCGTTGCGGCGCAGGACCTCGGCGGTGCCGGAGGTGGCCATCAGCTCGAAGCCGTGGGCGACGAGCTCGCGCGCCGGGAAGATCATCGTGCGCTTGTCGCGGTTGGCGACCGAGATGAAGGCGCGGCCCTTGGTGGGCAGCGGGCCGTAGGCGCCGGCCTGCGACTTGGCGTACGCCGTGCCGAAGACCGAGTCGATGCCCATGACCTCGCCGGTGGAGCGCATCTCCGGGCCCAGCACGGTGTCGACGCCGCGGCCGTGGATGTCGCGGAAGCGCGACCACGGCATGACGGCCTCCTTGACGGAGATCGGCGCGTCGAGCGGCAGGGTGCCGCCGTCGCCGGTCTTCGGGAGCATGCCCTCTTCGCGGAGCTCGGCGATGGTGGTGCCGAGCGAGATGCGGGCGGCGGCCTTCGCGAGCGGGACGGCGGTCGCCTTCGAGGTGAAGGGGACGGTCCGGGAGGCGCGCGGGTTGGCCTCCAGGACGTAGAGGATGTCACCCGCCATCGCGAACTGGATGTTGATCAGGCCGCGGACGCCGACGCCCTTGGCGATGGCCTCGGTGGAGGCGCGCAGCCGCTTGATGTCGTAGCCGCCGAGGGTGATCGGGGGCAGGGCGCAGGCCGAGTCGCCGGAGTGGATGCCGGCTTCCTCGATGTGCTCCATGACGCCGCCGAGGTAGAGCTCGGTGCCGTCGTAGAGGGCGTCCACGTCGATCTCGATCGCGTCGTCGAGGAACCGGTCGACCAGCACGGGGCGGGTCGGCGAGATCTCGGTGGACTCGGCGATGTACGAGGACAGCCGGTCCTCGTCGTAGACGATCTCCATGCCGCGGCCGCCGAGCACGTACGAGGGGCGTACGAGGACGGGGTAGCCGATCTCGTCGGCGATGGCCTTGGCGCCGGCGAAGGTGGTGGCGGTGCCGTGCTTGGGGGCGGGCAGGCCGGCCTCGGCGAGGACCTGGCCGAAGGCGCCTCGGTCCTCGGCGGCGTGGATGGCCTCCGGCGGGGTGCCGACGACGGGGACGCCGTTGTCCTTGAGGGCCTGGGCGAGACCGAGGGGGGTCTGGCCGCCGAGCTGGACGATGACGCCCGCGATCGGGCCGGCGAGGGACTCGGCGTGGACGATCTCCAGCACGTCTTCGAGCGTCAGCGGCTCGAAGTACAGGCGGTCGGAGGTGTCGTAGTCGGTGGAGACGGTCTCCGGGTTGCAGTTGACCATCACGGTCTCGTAGCCGGCGTCGCTGAGGGCGAAGGAGGCGTGGACGCAGGAGTAGTCGAACTCGATGCCCTGGCCGATGCGGTTCGGGCCGGAGCCCAGGATGATGACCGCGGGCTTCTCGCGCGGGGCGACCTCGGACTCCTCGTCGTAGGACGAGTAGAAGTACGGGGTCTTCGCGGCGAACTCGGCGGCGCAGGTGTCGACCGTCTTGTAGACCGGGCGGACGCCCAGCGCGTGGCGGACCTCGCGGACGACGTCCTCGCGCAGGCCGCGGATCTCGGCGATCTGACTGTCGGAGAATCCGTGGCGCTTGGCCTCGGCGAGCAGCTCGGGGTGGAGCTTGTCGGCGGCGGCCAGCTCGTCCGCGATCTCCTTGATGAGGAAGAGCTGGTCGACGAACCAGGGGTCGATCTTCGTGTACTCGAAGACCTCTTCCTGGGTGGCACCGGCGCGGATGGCCTGCATGACGGTGTTGATGCGGCCGTCGGTCGGGCGGACCGCGGTGGCCAGGAGCTCTTCCTTGTCGCCGGTGGGGCCGACGAAGGTGAACTGCGAGCCCTTCTTCTCCAGCGAGCGCAGGGCCTTCTGGAGGGCCTCGGTGAAGTTGCGGCCGATGGCCATGGCCTCGCCCACCGACTTCATGGTGGTGGTGAGGGTGGCGTCGGCCAGCGGGAACTTCTCGAAGGCGAAGCGCGGGGCCTTGACGACGACGTAGTCGAGGGACGGCTCGAAGGAGGCCGGCGTCTTCTCGGTGATGTCGTTGGGGACCTCGTCGAGCGTGTAGCCGATGGCCAGCTTCGCGGCGATCTTGGCGATCGGGAAGCCGGTGGCCTTCGACGCGAGCGCGGACGAACGGGACACGCGCGGGTTCATCTCGATGACGATGACGCGGCCGTCGACCGGGTCGATCGCGAACTGGATGTTGCAGCCGCCGGTGTCGACGCCGACCTCGCGGATGATCGCGATGCCGATGTCGCGCAGCCGCTGGTACTCGCGGTCGGTGAGCGTCATCGCCGGGGCGACGGTGATGGAGTCGCCGGTGTGGACGCCCATCGGGTCGAAGTTCTCGATGGAACAGACGACGACGACGTTGTCCTTGGTGTCGCGCATCAGCTCCAGCTCGTACTCCTTCCAGCCGAGGATGGACTCCTCCAGGAGCACCTCGGTGGTCGGGGAGAGCATGAGGCCCTGGCCGGCGATGCGGCGCAGCTCTTCCTCGTCGTGGGCGAAGCCGGAGCCGGCGCCGCCCATGGTGAAGGAGGGGCGCACGACGACGGGGTAGCCGCCGAGGGTGTCGACGCCCTGGATGATGTCGTCCATCGTGTGGCAGATGACCGAGCGGGCGGACTCGCCGTAGCCGATCTTGGCGCGGACGGCTTCGACGACGCCCTTGAAGAGATCGCGGTCCTCGCCCTTGTTGATCGCCTCGACGTTGGCGCCGATGAGCTCGACGTTGTACTTCTCCAGCACACCCTGCTCGTGCATGGAGATGGCGGTGTTCAGCGCGGTCTGGCCGCCGAGGGTCGGGAGCAGCGCGTCCGGGCGCTCCTTCGCGATGATCTTCTCGACGAACTCGGGGGTGATCGGCTCGACGTACGTGGCGTCGGCGATCTCCGGGTCGGTCATGATCGTGGCGGGGTTGGAGTTCACCAGGATCACCCGCAGGCCCTCGGCCTTGAGGATGCGGCAGGCCTGGGTCCCGGAGTAGTCGAACTCGGCGGCCTGGCCGATGACGATCGGGCCGGAGCCGATGACCAGGACGGACTGGATATCGGTGCGCTTAGGCACGCTCGGCCTCCATCAGGTGTACGAAGCGGTCGAAGAGGTACGCGGCGTCGTGCGGGCCGGCGGCCGCCTCGGGGTGGTACTGGACGGAGAAGGCCGGCTGGTCGAGCAGCTGGAGGCCTTCCACGACGTTGTCGTTGAGGCAGACGTGGGAGACCTCGGCGCGGCCGTAGGCGGTCTCCGAGACCTTGTCGAGGGGCGCGTCCACGGCGAAGCCGTGGTTGTGCGCGGTGATCTCGACCTTGCCGGTGGTGCGGTCCTGCACCGGCTGGTTGATGCCGCGGTGGCCGTACTTCAGCTTGTAGGTGCCGAAGCCGAGCGCGCGGCCCAGGATCTGGTTGCCGAAGCAGATGCCGAAGAGCGGGGTCTTGCGGGCGAGGACGCCCTGCATGACGGAGACCGCGTGGTCGGCGGTGGCCGGGTCGCCCGGGCCGTTGGAGAAGAACACGCCGTCGGGGGCGACCGCGTACACGTCCTCGACGGTGGCGGTGGCGGGGAGCACGTGGACCTCGATGCCGCGCTCGGCCATCCGGTGCGGGGTCATGCCCTTGATGCCGAGGTCCACGGCGGCGACGGTGAACTTCTTGGTCCCGATCGCGGGGACGACGTACGTCTCCTTGGTGGAGACCTCGGCGGAGAGGTCGGCGCCCTTCATCTGCGGGGCGGCCTGGACCTTGGCCAGCAGCGCCTCGTCGCGGACGCCGTCCCAGGCCTCGCCCGAGAAGATGCCGACGCGCATGGCGCCGCGCTCGCGCAGGTGGCGGGTCAGGGCGCGGGTGTCGATGCCGGAGATCCCGACGACGCCCTGCTTGACGAGCTCCTCGTCCAGCGAGCGCACGGAGCGCCAGTTGGAGGGGACGCGGGCGGGGTCGCGTACGACGTACCCGGCGACCCAGATGCGGGAGGACTCCGGGTCCTCGTCGTTGACGCCGGTGTTGCCCACGTGCGGGGCGGTCATCACGACGACCTGCCGGTGGTACGACGGGTCGGTGAGGGTCTCCTGGTAGCCGGTCATGCCGGTGGAGAACACGGCCTCGCCGAAGGTCTCCCCCACAGCGCCGTAGGCGCGGCCGCGGAAGATCCGACCGTCCTCCAGGACGAGTACGGCGGGAGCTTTGGCTGCTCCCCTGGTGGAGGTCGTCATCGTTCGGCGCCTTCCGTCGTGGTGATTGAGTGGTTCATGTCGTTGATCGCTTCGACCCAAGCGGCGTGTTCGGCCGCGCGGTCGGAGCGGAATCCGGAGTCGATCAGCCTGTCGCCGTGCGCCCATGTGACGACGAGGAGACCGCCTTCGGTGAGTACCTTGCCCGCGATTCCCTTGTCGAGGCGGGCGCCGCGCAGCTGCGCGGCCGGTACGAAGAAGTCGGTGGCACCCGGACGGACCACGTCGAGGCCCGCGTCGGTGAGCGTGAGCTCGACCCGGCTGCGGACGCCCAGTCCGTGGGAGACGATCCGGTCGAGCCACTGCCCGGCGGTGGTGGACCCGTGGTACCGGCCGGTCAGGGCCAGCCGGTGCTCGGGGAGACCGCCGGGGGCGGCGGGCAGCTCCGGCAGATCGCTCTGCAGGGTGCCGCGCCATTTCCAGCCCTGCCGCATCAGCCAGTACACGAAGGCGATGAAGACGAGCAGACCGATCACCCACGCGATGCGGGCGCCCCAGTCCGTCACCTCCGCCGACTGTCGTTCGGCGGCCTCGGCGGCCAGTTGGATTACTGCAGGTGTCACGCCAGTGTCCCGTCCACGACCGTTGCCCGGCCCCGCAGGAAGGTGTGAGTGACGCGCCCCGGCAGCTCACGGCCCTCGTAAGGCGTGTTGCGGCTGCGGGAGGCGAAGTGTGCGGGGTCCACGACACCACGGTACGAGGTATCGACCAAGGTCAGGTTCGCGGGTTCACCTGCCGAGACGGGGCGTCCGTGGTTCGGAAGACCGCCGATGCGCGCCGGGGCGAAGGACATGCGTTCGGCGACGCCCGCCCAGTCGAGCAGTCCGGTCTCCACCATCGTCTGCTGGACGACGGAGAGCGCGGTCTCCAGGCCCACCATGCCCATGGCGGCGGCGGCCCACTCGCAGTCCTTGTCCTCGTGCGGGTGCGGGGCGTGGTCGGTGGCGACGATGTCGATCGTGCCGTCGGCGAGCGCCTCGCGCAGGGCCAGCACGTCGCGCTCGGTGCGCAGCGGCGGGTTGACCTTGTAGACCGGGTTGTACGAGCGCACGAGCTCGTCGGTGAGGAGCAGGTGGTGCGGGGTGACCTCGGCGGTGACGTCGATGCCGCGGGACTTGGCCCAGCGGATGATCTCGACGGATCCGGCGG
Organism: Streptomyces sp. NBC_01298; assembly: GCF_035978755.1. Taxonomy (NCBI): domain Bacteria; kingdom Bacillati; phylum Actinomycetota; class Actinomycetes; order Kitasatosporales; family Streptomycetaceae; genus Streptomyces; species Streptomyces sp. NBC_01298. The sequence goes on along the minus strand of NZ_CP108414.1, from coordinate 7,330,850 downwards.
TGGAGAGGTGGCAGATGTGGACGCGGGAGCCGACGTGCTCGGCGAGCAGCACGTCGCGGGCGATCACCGATTCCTCGGCGACGGCCGGCCAGCCGCCGAGGCCGAGCTCGGCGGAGACGATGCCCTCGTTCATCTGGGCGCCCTCGGTGAGGCGGGGCTCCTGGGCGTGCTGGGCGACGACGCCGCCGAAGGCCTTCACGTACTCCAGGGCGCGGCGCATGATGACCGCGTCGTCCACGCACTTGCCGTCGTCGGAGAAGACGGTGACGCGGGCGGCGGACTCGTGCATGGCGCCGAGCTCGGAGAGCTGCTTGCCCTCCAGGCCGACGGTGACGGCGCCGATGGGCTGGACGTCGCAGTAGCCGGACTCCTTGCCCAGGCGCCACACCTGCTCGACGACGCCCGCGGTGTCGGCGACGGGGAAGGTGTTGGCCATGGCGAAGACGGCGGTGTAGCCGCCGGAGGCGGCGGCGCGGGTGCCGGTGAGGACGGTCTCGGAGTCCTCGCGGCCGGGCTCGCGCAGGTGGGTGTGGAGGTCGACGAGGCCGGGGAGGAGGACCTGGCCCGCGGCCTCGATGACGACTGCGTCGCCGGCGTCGAGGCCGGTGCCCACGGCGGCGATGGTCTCGCCGTCGATCAGGACGTCCTGGACGTCGCCACCGAGTACCTTCGCGCCACGGATAAGGATCTTGCTCATCTTTACTTGCTCTCCTCGGTGCGGGGCGTGCTGGTGGTGGTGACGGCGGGCTCGGAGCCTCCGAGCAGCAGGTACAGGACGGCCATGCGGATCGAGACGCCGTTGGTGACCTGCTCGATGACCGTGCAGCGCTCCGAGTCGGCGACCTCGGCGGTGATCTCCATACCGCGGACCATCGGGCCGGGGTGCATGACGATGGCGTGCTCGGGCATGCGGGCCATCCTGGCGCCGTCCAGGCCGTAGCGGCGGGAGTACTCGCGCTCGGTCGGGAAGAAGGCGGCGTTCATCCGCTCGCGCTGCACCCGCAGCATCATGACGGCGTCGGACTTCGGCAGTACCGCGTCCAGGCTGTACGAGATCTCGCACGGCCAGGCCTCGACGCCGACCGGGACCAGGGTGGGCGGGGCCACCAGGGTGACCTCGGCGCCGAGGGTGTGGAGCAGCTGGACGTTGGAGCGGGCGACCCGGCTGTGCAGGACGTCGCCGACGATGGTGATCCGGCGGCCGTTCAGGTCCTTGCCGAGCCCGGCGTCCTTGCCGACCAGGCGGCGGCGCATGGTGAAGGCGTCGAGCAGGGCCTGGGTGGGGTGCTCGTGGGTGCCGTCGCCCGCGTTGATCACCGGGGCGTCGATCCAGCCGGAGGTGGCGAGGCGGTACGGGGCGCCGGAGGCGTGGTGGCGGATGACGACCGCGTCGACGCCCATGGCCTCCAGGGTCTGGGCGGTGTCCTTGAGGGACTCGCCCTTGGAGACGCTGGAACCCTTGGCCGCGAAGTTGATGACATCGGCGGAGAGGCGCTTCTCGGCGGCCTCGAAGGAGATCCGGGTACGGGTCGAGTCCTCGAAGAAGAGGTTGCAGATCGTGCGGCCGCGCAGGGTGGGCAGCTTCTTGATCGGCCGGTCCGCGACTCGGGCCATCTCCTCGGCGGTGTCGAGGATCAGGACGGCGTCGTCGCGCGTGAGATCGGCGGCCGAGATGAGGTGGCGCTTCATCCGGGTGCTCCGTAAGTCGTTGAGTTCAAAGCCGTGTTGAGTTCAAAGCCGTGTTGAGTTCAAAGCCGTGGTGAGGTCAAAGCCGTGGTGAGTTCAAAGCCGTGAGGAGGTCGAAGCCATGAGGAGGGCAGACGGGCTGGCTGGGGGTGCGGGCAGGGCGGACTCCGGCGCGGACCCCGAGGGGCCCGGCGGCCGGCGACGCTACTGCCCGACGGCTGCCCGGTCGGTCCGCTGGCCGAGCAGCACGGCGTCGCGGCCGTCCTCCTCCTGGACCTGGACCTGGACGTTCTCCCGCAGCGACGTGGGGAGGTTCTTGCCGACGTAGTCGGCGCGGATCGGCAGTTCGCGGTGGCCGCGGTCGACGAGGACCGCCAGCTGCACGGCGCGGGGGCGGCCGAGGTCGCCGAGGGCGTCGAGGGCGGCGCGGATGGTGCGGCCGGAGAAGAGAACGTCGTCGACGAGGACGACCAGGCGGCCGTCGATGTCGTCGCCGGGAATCTCGGTGCGGCCGATGGCGCGGGCCGGCTTCATCCGCAGGTCGTCGCGGTACATGGTGATGTCGAGGGAGCCGACCGGGATCTTCGTGCCGGTGATCTCTTCGAGCTTGGCGGCCAGCCGGCGGGCGAGGAAGACACCGCGGGTGGGAATGCCGAGGAGCACCACGTCGTCGGCGCCCTTGGCGCGTTCGACGATCTCGTGGGCGATGCGGGTCAGAACACGGGCGATGTCCTGCGCTTCGAGAACGGGGCGCATGACATCCGCGGCTGTTTTCTGATCCTGCTGGTCGTGCCGGTCGTGCTGGGTGTCCATGAAAAGGACCTCCTTCTCCGCCTCACGGGACGGACCTTAAAGGACGTCGGATCTACGCGTTCCACGGTACCAGGGGGATTCCCTCGACCCGACATCGGGGCAGCCCAGGACCCCTCTTACGTGGGCGTCGGAGAGCATTCGGCTTGACGCATCCAAGTAACGCTGCGTAACCTCACAGTGAGTTACCAGCCGCGCGGCGGAGCCGCACGTGGTCATGTCGTCACAGCGTCCGGGAGCGTTATGTCCAGCGAATACGCCAAACAGCTCGGGGCCAAGCTCCGCGCCATCCGCACCCAGCAGGGCCTTTCCCTCCATGGTGTCGAGGAGAAGTCCCAGGGCCGGTGGAAGGCCGTGGTGGTCGGTTCTTACGAGCGCGGAGACCGCGCCGTGACCGTCCAGCGTCTTGCCGAGCTGGCGGACTTCTACGGGGTGCCCGTGCAGGAACTGCTGCCCGGTACCACCCCCGGCGGAGCGGCCGAGCCGCCGCCGAAGCTGCGCCTGGACCTGGAGCGCCTCGCCCACGTCCCCGCCGAGAAGGCCGGCCCGCTGCAGCGTTACGCGGCGACCATCCAGAGCCAGCGCGGCGACTACAACGGCAAGGTGCTCTCGATCCGCCAGGACGACCTGCGCACCCTCGCCGTCATCTACGACCAGTCGCCCTCGGTCCTGACCGAGCAGCTCATCAGCTGGGGCGTACTGGACGCGGACGCGCGTCGTGCGGTGGCGCACGAGGACATCTAGTCCCCCACGCCTCAGCAGAAACGTTTACCGGTGGGTGCCGGGAGCCGACAGGCTCCCGGCACCCACCGGTTTTTTCATGCCCGCACAGCGGCCCGACGGCGCCTTGGACCGGCACCTTGGACCGGCGCCTTGGGGGCGTACGACGGAGGGCCCGCAGCGCGCGTGCGCTGCGGGCCCTCCGTTCACGCCGTACCGGCGGCGCCGGTCAGCTCTCGCTGCGGCGCAGCTTCGGCTTGAGGTCCTTGAAGCGGCCGAGCAGCCCGTTCACGAACGAGGGCGACTCGTCCGTGGAGAACTCCTTGGCCAGCTCGACGGCCTCGTCGATGGCCACGGCGTCCGGGGTGCCGTCGACCCAGATCAGCTCGTAGGCACCGAGACGCACGATGTTCCGGTCCACGACCGGCATGCGGTCGAGGTCCCAGTCCACGGCGTAGGTGGCGATCAGATCGTCGATGCGGTCCACCTTGTCGGCGTACCCCTCGACGAGTTCCATGGTGAACTCGTTCACCGCGGGCTGACGGTCGGTGTCCGACCGCGAGTGGCGGACCCAGTCCGCGAGGACCTCGCGCACGGAGACCCCGCGCTGGTCGGCCTCGAACAGGATCTGGAAAGCGCGCTTGCGCGCGTTGCTCCGGGCAGCCACGGTTAGCTGTTCACCCGGCCGAGGTAGTCGCTGGTGCGGGTGTCGACCTTGATCTTCTCGCCGGTGTTGATGAAGAGCGGGACCTGGATCTCGTGGCCCGTCTCCAGCGTCGCCGGCTTGGTGCCACCGGTGGAGCGGTCGCCCTGGACGCCCGGGTCCGTGTGCTCGATGGTCAGCTCGACGGCGGCCGGGAGCTCGACGTAGAGCACCTCGCCCTCGTGGCGGGCCACGGAGGCGGTGAAGCCCTCGATCAGGAAGTTGGCGGCGTCACCGACGGCCTTCTTGTCGACCATCAGCTGGTCGAAGTCCTCCATGTCCATGAAGACGAAGTACTCGCCGTCCATGTAGGAGAACTGCATGTCGCGGCGGTCGATGGTGGCCGTCTCGACCTTGGTGCCGGCGTTGAACGTCTTGTCGACGACCTTGCCGGACATGACGCTCTTCAGCTTGGTGCGCACGAAGGCCGGGCCCTTGCCGGGCTTGACGTGCTGGAACTCGACGACGGACCAGAGCTGGCCCCCGTCGAGCTTCAGCACCATGCCGTTCTTGAGGTCGTTCGTGGAAGCCACGGTGTGGGAATCTCCTGCACTGGAAGACCACGGGTGCGCGCACAGCCCGGCGACGGGCTAGAGCGCGAGCAGCTCCTTGGTCGTAATGGTGAGTAGCTCGGGACCGCCGTCCGCCTCGGGGCGTACGACGAGCGTGTCATCGATCCGGACACCACCCCGGCCAGGGAGGTGAACCCCCGGTTCGACGGTGACCGGCACGCAAGCGTCCAGTTTACCCATGGCCGTAGGTGCAAGCTGCGGGTCCTCGTCGATTTCGAGACCGACTCCGTGTCCGGTCCACGCCGCGAGGGCCTCGCCGTGACCTGCGGAGTCGAGGACGGAGCGGGCCGCGTGATCCACATCGCGGTACGCGGCCCCGGGCAGCAGGGCCTCCCGGCCCGCCCGCTGAGCGGCGAAGACCAGGTCGTAGAGCTCGATCTGCCAGTCCGCCGGGGTCGTGCCGATCACGAAGGTGCGGCCGATCTCGCAGCGGTAGCCCCGGTAGTTCGCGCCGAGACAGACGGAGAGGAAATCACCCTCCTCGACCCGCCTGTCCGAAGGCCGGTGCCGGGAGCGGCCGGAATACGGCCCGGTGCCGACGGAGGTCGGGAAGGCCGGTCCGTCGGCGCCGTGGTCCACGAGGCGGCGTTCCAGCTCCAGGGCGAGGTGCCGTTCGGTGCGGCCCACCAGGATCGATTCCAGCAGCTCCCCGAGGGCCTGGTCGGCGATCTCGGCGGCGATCCGCAGGCAGGCGATCTCCTCCTCGTCCTTGACGAGGCGCTGTTGTTCCACGGCGGTCCCCAGGTCCGCCAGGCGCAGCCCGGGCGCCACCGAGCTCAGGGCGCGGTGCCGGCCGACGGTGAGGTGGTGTTCCTCGACGGCGAGGGAATCGGCGCGGGCGAGGGAGGCCGCGTCGGCCGCCGCGACGGCGGGATCCGCGCCGGGTCCGGCCAGTACCGAGAGCCGCAGGTGCTCGTCGAGCCGTCCCTCGTCGGCCTCCCCGGTGGGCTGTCCGGCACAGAACAGCATGTCCTCACCGCCCGGGCCCACCAGCAGGACCGCGCCCAGCGGCGACGCCCCGGAGAGGTAACGGACGTTCGCCGGACGCGTGATGAGTGCGGCGGCGTTTCCGGCGGCCGCACAGCGGTCGCGAAGCAGGCCCCGGCGGGCCGCGTACACGTCTGACATGTCTCCGAGCCTACGAGCGCTGCGCGCATCCGGCCTGGTGAGCGCAGCCGTACGGGGGCCGGGCCGGACCGACCGGACCGCGGGCGGGGATTCGGCGGGCCGGTTCCGCGGGCGATTCAGTAGGCGGGCTGCGCAATGACGCGGGCCAGGGTCTCGTCCAGGGCGCGGGCGGTGCCCTCGACGTCGAGGTGGGAGTTGTCGATGATCGGCAGGCCGGAGCCGTACCAGCCGGCCATGCGGCCGTGGATCCGCGCGACCTCCTCGTCGGAGAGGCGCCGGTTCCCCGAGCGGGCGGCGTTGCGCTCCAGGACGATCTCCAGGCCGGGCAGCAGCACGACCGGCAGCAGCGCGGGCCCCACGTGCCGCTTCCAGCCGCCGAGACCCACCACCGGCCGGTCCGGGAACACGGCGTCGTCGAGGATGCACGAGATCCCGTTGGCCAGGAAGTTCCGGGCGGCGAAGCCGCAGGTGCGGCGGGCAAGGCGGTACTGCGCCTCGGAGTGGTCGTTCCAGCCGGCCTGCGGGTCCGCGAAGCCGGAGCACACCCATTCCCGTACGTCGTCCAGGCTGATGTGCGCGGTGGGGACGGGCCGGGTGCCGGCCCAGTGGCGGGCCACCGTGGTCTTGCCGGCACCCGCGGGGCCGATCAGCAGGACCGCGAGGGTGGCGCCGCCGGTGCCGGGGGCGGCGGGCGGCAGCGGGACGTGCCCGGTGAACCCGTCCGGCGGACTCGGCAGGGCCGGGGGCGCCGCGGGCGTGGAAGGTGCGGGCGGCATGGAAGACGCGGGCCAGCCCGCCGCCGGCGCTGCCGGCGGCTGCGCGGGCGCCGCCGGGTGTCGACTCCCCGGCGGCTCCCAGCCCCCGCCTCCCACTCCTTGGTGCATTCCGCTGCCACTCCGTCTCGTTCCACCACGACTGATACGAGAACGTTATATGACCCCGGAGGCCCGCCGGGTCACCCGGCGGTCGCGAGGTGGCCCGGCCCCGGCCGGTTCGGGCCGGTTCGCACCGGCCCGAACCCGGTTCAGGCCGTGACCTCGCCGAAGGCCGCCACCAGGACGGCCGGGTCGGGACCCTCCAGCACGGTCGGCTTGGCCAGCCCGTCCAGGACGATGAAGCGCAGCAGGTCGCCCCGGGACTTCTTGTCGAGCTTCATGGTCTCCAGCAGCTTGGGCCACTGGTCGCCGCGGTAGGTCAGCGGAAGCCCCACCGAAGCCAGGACGGCCTTGTGCCGGTCGGCCGTCGCGTCGTCGAGCCGGCCCGCGAGCCGGCCGAGTTCGGCGGCGAAGACCATGCCGATCGAGACGGCCGCGCCGTGGCGCCACTTGTAGCGCTCGTTCTTCTCGATGGCGTGCGCGAGGGTGTGCCCGTAGTTGAGGATCTCCCGCAGGCCCGACTCCTTGAGGTCGCTGGAGACCACGTCGGCCTTGACCTGGATGGAGCGGCAGATCAGCTCGGCCGTGTGCGGGCCGGCCGGCGTGCGCGCCGCCTCGGGGTCCGCCTCGATCAGGTCGAGGATCACCGGGTCGGAGATGAATCCGGCCTTGATGATCTCGGCGAGACCGCTGACGTAGTCGTTGACCGGCAGCGAGTCCAGCGCCGCCAGGTCGCAGAGCACACCGGCCGGCGGGTGGAAGGCGCCGACGAGGTTCTTGCCCTCGGCGGTGTTGATGCCGGTCTTGCCGCCGACGGCCGCGTCCACCATCGCCAGGATGGTGGTCGGGACGGCGATCCAGCGCACCCCGCGCAGCCAGGAGGCCGCGACGAAGCCCGCGAGGTCCGTGGTGGATCCCCCGCCGACGCCGACGACGACGTCGCTGCGGGTGAAGCCGGACTGGCCCAGCGCCTTCCAGCAGTACGCCGCCACCTCGGCCGTCTTGGCCTCTTCGGCGTTCGGCACCTGGATGGCGACGGCCTCGTACCCCTGCGCGGCGAGGTCGTCCCGCAGCGCCTCACCGGTCGAGGCGAGGGCCTCGGGGTGGATGACGGCGACCCGCTGGGCCTTCGTACCGATCAGGGAGCCGAGCTCGCCGAGCAGCTGCCGGCCCACCAGCACCTCGTACGCGTCGTGCCCGGCGCTCGCGCCGACCTGGATCCGCGTCACCTGGTCTGTCATGCGTTCTTCAACTCCAGAGCGTCGAGGACCGCCTGGGCGACCTCTTCGGGGGTGCGGGCGTCCGTGGCCACCACGACGCGCGCGACTTCGGTGTACAGGGGGCGCCGGGCCTCCATCAGATCGCGCCACTGGCGGCGCGGGTTGACGGCGAGCAGCGGGCGCGCGGCGCCGAGGCCCACGCGCTTGACGGCTTCCTCGACGTCCATCGAGAGGTAGGCGACGGGCAGCCCGGCCAGCAGTTCGCGCGTCTTCTCGTCGAGGACGGCGCCGCCGCCCAGGGCGAGGACCCCCTCGTGGCCGGCGACGGCGGCGGCGACCGCCGCCCGCTCCAGCTCACGGAAGTGGGGCTCGCCCTCGTCGATGAAGATGTCGGAGATCTCCCGGCCCTGGGCCGCGACGATGTCGGCGTCGGTGTCCCGGTAGGCGACTCCGAGCCGCTGGGCGATCAGCTCGCCCACGGTGGACTTGCCGGACCCCATGGGGCCGACGAGGACCACCAGGGGTCCGGTCGCACGGTCGCCGGTCACCGGATCTGCAGGTTGTCGAGGTACGACCGCACGTTGCGGCGGGTCTCGGGAACCGAGTCGCCACCGAACTTCTCCACGACCGCGTCGGCCAGCACCAGAGCGACCATGGCCTCCGCCACGATGCCCGCGGCCGGCACGGCGCACACGTCCGAGCGCTGGTGGTGCGCCACGGTCGCCTCGCCGGTGGCCACGTCCACCGTCGCGAGGGCCTTCGGCACGGTCGCGATCGGCTTCATCGCGGCACGCACGCGCAGCAGTTCACCGGTGGTCAGACCGCCCTCAGTGCCGCCGGAGCGGCCGGTGGTGCGCTTGAGGCCCTCGGGCGTGGACACGATCTCGTCGTGCGCCTGCGAGCCGGGCACACGGGCCAGGTCGAAGCCGTCACCGACCTCGACGCCCTTGATGGCCTGGATGCCCATGAGCGCCGCCGCCAGACGCGCGTCCAGGCGGCGGTCCCAGTGCACGTGCGAGCCCAGACCCACGGGCACCCCGTAAGCCAGAACCTCGACGACGCCACCGAGGGTGTCACCGTCCTTGTGGGCCTGATCGATCTCCGCGACCATCTGCTTCGACGCGTCCGCGTCCAGGCAGCGCACCGGATCCGCGTCGAGCTTCTCGACATCGGCGGGCGTCGGGTACACGCCGTACGGGGCCTTCGCGGCCGCCAGCTCCACCACGTGGGAAACGATCTCGATGCCCGCGACCTCCTTGATGAAGGACCGCGCGATCGCACCCAGAGCCACACGCGCCGCGGTCTCACGCGCGCTGGCGCGCTCCAGGATCGGCCGGGCCTCCGAGAAGCCGTACTTCTGCATGCCCGCCAGGTCGGCGTGACCCGGCCGCGGCCGGGTCAGCGCCGCGTTACGGCCGGTCTCCTTGAGCAACGAGGGATCCACCGGGTCCGCCGACATGACGGTCTCCCACTTCGGCCACTCCGTGTTCCCGATCATCACGGCCACCGGAGAACCCTGCGACAGACCGTGCCGGACACCGCCGAGGAAGGTGATCTCGTCCTGCTCGAACTTCATCCGGGCACCACGGCCGTAGCCGAGCCGGCGCCGGGCCAGGTGTTCGGCCACCAGCTCCGTGGTGACCGGAACGCCGGCGGGAAGCCCCTCCAGCGTCGCCACCAGAGCCGGGCCGTGGGATTCTCCGGCCGTCAGCCAACGCAACCTGCTCAACGATGCTCCTCGTGCTCGCGCCTGATTCATCGATGGCGCGATCGGGTGCGCGGCCCTGACCCGCCTTGCCCCGATCCTCCCATGTCCGGGCCCGTACACCGCCCTCCGGTCCAGCTATCGGACGGCGGCGCACCTCGGCCCGGGGCGACATGTGGATCTAGGAAGCATTCCGCTTCCGCTCAGTGGCGGGCCCGCAGGGCCGCCTCGCCCGCGGCGCGCATGGCCGCGAGCGGAGCGATGGGACAGCCGGTCATCAGCTCGACCTGGAGGACCGCCTGGTGGACCAGGAGGTCGAGGCCGCCGAGGAGCTTGCCGCCGCCGTGCGTCCAGGCCCCGGCCAGGGGCGTGGGCCAGGGGTCGTACAGGACGTCGAAGAGGGTGCCCGGAGCGGCGGGCACGGAGGCGGCCAGCTCGTCGGTGGCGCCGGCCGGGGTGGTGGCGATGACCAGCGGCGCGTCCAGCGCCTCGGCCGCCCGCGACCAGTCGGCCGTACGGACCTCCACGCCGAGCCGCTCGCCCCACGCGCGCATTTCCGCGGCCCGGGCCTCGGAGCGCACGTAGGCGGTCACCTCGCCGGTGCAGATCCGGGCCAGCGCGGCGAGCGCCGAGGAGGCGGTGGCGCCCGCGCCAAGGACGGCGGCGGACTCCACCTTCTGGACGCCCTGCTCGTCGAGCGCGGCGAGCAGGCCGGGGATGTCGGTGTTGTCCCCGACCTTGCGGCCGTCCTCGGTGAAGACGACGGTGTTGACCGTCTCCACGGAGGCGGCCGTGTCGCTGATCCCGTCGAGCAGCGGGATGATCGCCCGCTTGAGCGGCATGGTCAGCGACAGCCCGGCCCACTCGGGGCCGAGCCGTGCCATGAAGCCGGGGAGCGCGGCCTCGTCGATCTCGAAGCGGTCGTACGACCGGTCCCCGAGGCCGAGCTCCTGGTACGCGGCGCGGTGCAGCACCGGTGAGAGGGAGTGCTCGATGGGAGAACCCAGCACCGCGGCCCGTATCCGTGACATGTCCTGCTACCCGCCGTTCTTCTGCTTCTGCCGTTCCTGGAACTCGGCGACGAGCTTGAGGTGCTCGTCGTACGTCTTGGTGAAGGTCGTCGTGTTGCCGTCGACCGACACGAAGAACATCCAGCCTCCGTGGTCCGGGCTGAGCGTAGCGGTCAGCGCGTCCAGACCGGGGTTCCCGATCGGGCCGGGCGGCAGCCCCTTGACGTTGTGCGTGTTGTACGGGTTGACGAAGGCCTTGGCCTCCGTGAGGTTGAAGTTGATCTCGCTCTGGTTCTTGACGTAGTTGTACGTCGAGTCGAACTCGATCTTCTGGTTGGTGACGTCGTTGGTCTTCTTGAGGCGGTTGTAGACCACCTCCGACATCTTCCGGAAGTCGTCGTGGTTCTTGCCCTCGGCGTTGACGAGACTGGCGACCGTGATCACCTGGAGCGGGTTGCTCAGGCCCAGTTCCTTGGCCTTGCCCTCGACCCCGAGCTCCGTGTACTTGTCCGTCGCGTTCTTGACCATCTGCTTGAGCAGGGACTCGGGGGTGCTGTCCTTGCTCAGGTCGTAGCGCATCGGGTAGAGGAAGCCCTCGAGGGGATCGATGATGTTCTTGTCGTTGTTCGCCCACGCCGGCAGGCCGAGGCTCTTGGCCTGCTTGAGGGCGATGCCCTTGGTGGTGCCCGGCGCCTTCTCGAGCTTCTTGTCGATCGCGTCGTAGACCGTGCTGTTGCGCATGCCCTCGGAGATCGTGAGCACGTGCAGCTTGGAGGGGTCGGTCATGACCGTGACCGCGGCCGCGGCCGACATCTTCTTCTTGAGCGGATAGATGCCGGGCTGGATCGACTGGCCCTTGGGATTGTTGCCCGCGGCGTCCACGAAGGCCTGGGCGCTCTTGACCACGCCCGCTTCCTTCAGGATGCGGCCCATCTGGCCCAGCCCCGCGCCCTTGGGGATCTCCACGTCGACGGTCTCGTCGATGCCTTCGCCCGCGAAGTCCTCGGCCGCGCCGAACTTGCTCTTCAGGTAGTCGTAGCCGTAGTAGCCGCCACCGCCGAGCACGCCGATGATGACCACGGCCGCGATGAGGCAGGCCATGCCGCTGCGCTTCTTCGGTTTGCCGCCGGATCGGCCCGACCGGCGGCCGCCGCGCCCGCCGTCGTCGCCGTCACCGTCGTCGTCGTCCCCGGCGTCACCGCCGCCCGCGAGGAAGGAGTCCGCCGCGGCGTCCTCTTCTTCCTGCCAGGGCTCCTCGGTCTGCAGGTGCCGCATGCCCGGGGGCCGCGGCGGCGGGAAGGCCTCGGGGGTGCCGTAGAGGTCGGGCGCCTCGCCGGGGTAGCCGCTCGACTGCTGCTGCGCGTACGGATCCGCGCCCGCGTAGGGGTCTGCGGCCTGCGGGACCGCGGCGTACTGGCCCTGGCCGGTGTCCCATACCTGGTTCTGGCCCGTGTCCCAGACCTGACCCTGGCCCTGGCCCCCGTACGTCTGCTGTTGCTGCTGGTGCTGCGGGTACTCGGGGTGCTGCTGCGGGTGCTGGGGATACTGCACCTGCTGCTGCTGGTAGTGCTGCTGCTCTTGTTGCTGCTGTTGCTGCTGGTACGGCATCTGCTGGCCCTGGGGGTACTGACCCTGCTGCTGCGGGTAGTAGGCCTGCTGGGGCTGAGGCTCCTGCTGGTACTGCTGCGGGCCTGCGACATAGGGCATCTGACCCTGCTGGGCCTCGTGCCCGGTCCACCCCTGGTCCCCGTACTGCGGGTCCTCGGGGTGCCACGGTTCGGGGCCAGGGCCCCGGCCATACTCAGTCATCGATCCCCTAGCGCGCCGCAGGGCGTTGGCCGCGACTCCGTCTGACGCGACTCACGGTTCCGCCTCTTCTGATGGGCGACGGCTGTTCGAATGCCGTCACATCGCGCGGAACGTTACCGTATCGCGATCAGACAACCACTTCGACGCACTCACCGGGCGGATTACCTGATACCCGTTCGGTCTCCAGAGCGTTCTGAAGGATCACCACGGCGGCCGCCTGGTCGATGACCGACCGGCTCTTCTTGGCGTTCTTCCCCGAGGCCCGCAGCCCCTGGGCGGCGGTGACCGTGGTCATCCGCTCGTCCACCAGACGCACCGTCACGGGCTTGATGCCCTTGGCGAGTTCCGTGGCGAAGGCGCGGCACTTGGCCGCGGCCGGCCCTTCCCGCCCGCTGAGCGAGCGGGGCAGACCGACCACCACCTCGATGGGCTCGTACTCCGCGACGAGCTGCCGCAGCCGCCGGTGGGCGAAGGGGATGTCCCGGCCCGGAACGGTTTCCACCGGTGTGGCCAGCACCCCGTCGGGGTCGCACGAGGCGACCCCGATCCGGGCGTCACCGACATCGATGGCCAGACGGCGGCCGCGGCGCAGTGTCATCTTCAGGCCGTCTCTACGACGAGGCGCTCGACCGCGGCGATGGCCTCGGGGATGGCGGCCGGGTTCTGGCCACCGCCCTGGGCCACGTCCGGCTTGCCGCCACCGCCGCCACCGAGGGTCTTGGCGGCTGTACGGACCAGGTCGCCGGCCTTGAGACCGCGCTCGCGGGCGGCCTCGTTGGTGGCGATGACGGTCAGCGGGCGGTCGTTCGCCGTGGTGAACAGGGCGACGACGGCCGGGCGGTCGCCCGGGATGCGACCACGGACGTCGAGGACCAGCTTGCGCAGGTCGTCGGCGCCGGTGCCGTCCGGGACGGTGCCCACGACGAGGGCCACGCCCTTGATGTCCTGGGCGCCCGCGGCGAGACCGGCGGCGGCCTGGAGGACCTTCTCCGCGCGGAACTTCTCGATCTCCTTCTCGGCGTCCTTCAGCTTGCCGAGCATGGAGGCGACCTTCTCCGGGAGCTCCTCGGCGCGGCCCTTGACCAGCTCCTGGAGCTGGGCGACGACCGTGTGCTCCTTGGCGAGGAAGTTGTAGGCGTCCACGCCGACGAGGGCCTCGACGCGGCGCACGCCGGAGCCGATGGAGGACTCTCCGAGCAGCTTCACCAGGCCGAGCTGGGCGGTGTTGCCGACGTGCGTGCCGCCGCACAGCTCCTTGGAGAAGTCGCCGATGGTCACGACGCGCACGCGCTCGCCGTACTTCTCGCCGAACTCGGCGATGGCGCCCTGCTTCTTGGCCTCGTCGATGCTCATGATCTCGGCGGTGACCTCGAGCTCGCGGGAGAGCACGTCGTTGATCTTGTGCTCGACGTCGGTGAGGACCGAGCCGGGCACGGCGTTCGGCGAGCCGAAGTCGAAGCGGAAGCGGCCGGGCGAGTTCTCGGAACCGGCCTGGGCGGCCGTCGGGCCGAGGGCGTCGCGCAGGGCCTGGTGGGTCAGGTGCGTGGCCGAGTGGGCGCGGGCGATGGCCCGGCGGCGCTGGATGTCGATGGCGGCGTACGCGGAGGCGCCCACCGTCACCTCGCCGACCTGGACGGAGCCCTTGTGCACGGAGACGCCCGGGACCGGCTGCTGCACGTCGCGGACGACGATGACGGCGCCCGAGTCGAGCTTGATGCGGCCCTGGTCGGCGAGCTGGCCGCCGCCCTCGGCGTAGAAGGGGGTGCGGTCGAGGACGACCTCGACCTCGTCGCCCTCGGAGGCGGCGGGCGCGGAGACGCCGTTGACCAGCAGGCCGACGATGGTGGACTCGCCCTGGTTGGTGGCGTAGCCGGTGAACTCGGTGGCGCCGGAGCCGTCGGCGATCTCCCGGTAGGCGGACATGTCCGCGTGGCCGGTCTTCTTGGCCCTGGCGTCGGCCTTGGCGCGGTCGCGCTGCTCCTGCATCAGGCGGCGGAAGCCGGGCTCGTCCACGGCGAGGCCCTGCTCGGCGGCCATCTCCAGGGTGAGGTCGATCGGGAAGCCCCAGGTGTCGTGGAGCAGGAACGCCTTGTCGCCGGCCAGGACCGTGCCGCCGGCGGCCTTGGTCTCGGTCACGGCGGTGTCGAGGATGTTCGTGCCGCCCTTGATGGCCTTGAGGAAGGCGGCCTCTTCGGCGAGCGCGACGGTCTCGATGCGCTTGCGGTCGGTCACGAGCTCCGGGTACTGCTGCCCCATGGTCTCGATGACCACGTTGACCAGGTCCTGGACGACCGGGCCGGTGGCGCCCATGAGGCGCATGTTGCGGATGGCGCGGCGCATGATGCGGCGCAGCACGTAGCCGCGGCCCTCGTTGCCGGGGGTGACGCCGTCGCCGATGAGCATGGCGGAGGTGCGGATGTGGTCGGCGACCACGCGCAGCGAGACGTCCGTGCCCTGGGCGGCGCCGTACTGCACGCCGGTCAGCTCGGTGGCCTTGTCCATGACCACGCGCAGGGTGTCGGTCTCGTACATGTTCTGTACGCCCTGCAGGATCATGGCGAGGCGTTCGAGGCCGAGACCGGTGTCGATGTTCTTCGACGGCAGGTCACCGAGGATCGGGAAGTCTTCCTTCCCGTCGCCGGCGCCGCGCTCGTACTGCATGAAGACCAGGTTCCAGATCTCCACGTAGCGCTCGTCGTTGACGGCGGGGCCGCCCTCGACGCCGAACTCGGGGCCGCGGTCGTAGTTGATCTCCGAGCAGGGACCGCAGGGGCCCGGGACGCCCATGGACCAGAAGTTGTCCTTCTTGCCCAGGCGCTGGATGCGCTCCTGCGGGACGCCGACCTTGTCGCGCCAGATGGCCTCGGCCTCGTCGTCGTCGAGGTAGACCGTGATCCAGAGCTTCTCGGGCTCCAGGCCGTAGCCACCGTCCGCCACGGAGCTGGTGAGCAGCTCCCAGGCGTACTTGATGGCGCCTTCCTTGAAGTAGTCCCCGAAGGAGAAGTTGCCGCACATCTGGAAGAACGTGCCGTGGCGGGTGGTCTTGCCGACCTCTTCGATGTCCGGCGTACGGACGCACTTCTGCACGCTGGTGAGCGTGGACGCGGGCGGCTTGACCTCGCCGAGGAAGTACGGCTTGAACGGCACCATGCCCGCGGGCACCAGCAGCAGAGTCGGGTCGTCCGCGATGAGCGACGCCGAAGGGACAACGGTGTGACCGCGCTCCTCGAAGAAGCTCAGCCAGCGGCGGCGGATTTCAGCCGACTCCATCAGTGGTCCTCATTCCGGTTGTACGTAACCTTCGAAAAACGGTTCTTGGTCTGGTCGTGCTCGATGGCCCGCAGCCGGCGCGGCCCGGGAAGGGCGGTGACGTTGGCGGGCAGGTCGGGATCCTGGTGGAGTCCCAGTGCGTCGTTCAGCTCGTCCTCGCGCTGCGACATCCCCGACTTGACGTCGAGGGCGAAGTCCTTGAGGCGGTGTCCCGCCTCGATCGCCTTGTCGGCGGCCTGGGCGGCGAGGCTCTCCGGCGTCAGCTTCTTGAGCTGCCGGTTGACCTTGGTGGTGGCCCACACGCCGGCGGCCGCGCCGGTGGTGAACCAGAAGGCTCGGCGGAACATCGGAGATCTCAGCCCTTCTGCTTCCGGCGCCGGGCCGACGGCACCGTACGGCCGACGATCACGGTCCGCCGGGAGGTCTTGCCCGGCGCGTCCTGCGCGCTCGCGCCGCCCTTGCCCAGCGCCTTGCGGACGCCGTAGCCGAAGGCCGCGACCTTGACGAGCGGGCCGCCGAAGGTGGAGGCCACGGTGGAGGACAGCGCGGAGGCGTTGGAGGTGACTTCCTGTACGTCGCTCGCGATGGCGTCGACCCGGTCGAGCTGGGTGCGGGCGGAGCGGACGGTGGTGGAGGCCTCCGCGAGCAGCGGGACGGCCTGCTCGGTCACGTCGGCCACCAGCTTGGTGGTCGCCCTGAGCACCTGGGCCAGCCTCACCAGCACCACGGCGAGGAAGGAGACCAGGATGGCCCAGAAGACCGCCACGAGGATCCCGGCCACCTCTCCACCGGACACGTTCACACCGCTCTCTACAGATTGATCACCAAGCGAAAAAGTCGTCCTCCGACCCTATCGCGCCGGAGATCCGCCGCAGTACCGGAATTCCCGGGCGGCGCGCGCGTGGTGCGGCCGGATCAGACCCGCCTTGTACGCAGCGCATGCGGACCAGTACGCTCCGTGTCCCATGCGACAAAGACCCATTCCACGAAGGACGCCGGGCAACCTTCCCTCGGACCTGAGCGGCTTTGTCGGGCGGGGCGGGGAGCTTTCCGAGCTGGAACGTCTGCTGGACGCGTCGCGGCTGGTCACGGTGACCGGCGCGGGCGGCGTGGGCAAGACCCGCCTGGTACTGGCGGCGGCCCGGGCGGCCTCCGACGCGGCGGCCGGTCCGGTCGGTGCGGGCGGGTCCGCCGAGGCGGCGCAGGAACGCTACTGCGACGGGGTGTGGCTGGCCGAGCTGGCCTCCGTACGGGATCCGGCGCTGCTGGAGCTGACGCTCGCCGAGGCGCTCGGGCTGACCGATCAGACCACCCGGCCGCTCCGGACGGTCCTCGCCGAACACCTGGCCGAGCGGCGGCTGCTGCTGGTCCTGGACGGCTTCGAGCAGCTGGTCGACGAGACCGCCGACCTGGTACGGGACCTCCTGCGCCGGTCCCCCGGCCTGCGCGTGCTCGCCGCCGGCCGGCGGCCGCTGACCCTCGACGGGGAGCTGTCCTGGCCGCTGGCTCCGCTGGATCCGGAAGAGGCCCTGGCGCTGCTGCTCGAGCGGACCTCCGCGGCCGATCCGGCCTTCACCGTGACGGAGTCCAACCGGGCGGTGCTGGCCGAGCTGTGCGCCCGCCTCGACGGCCTGCCGCTGGCGCTGGAGCTGGCGGCGGGCCGGCTGCGCACGCTGTCGCCGGAGCAGGTGCTGTCCCGGCTGGAGGACCGCTTCGCCCTGCTGACGGGCGGCTCGCGCGGGGCGCTGCCCCGGCACCGGGCGCTGCGCACGGCGATCGGCTGGAGCCACGAGCTGTGCACGACCGGGGAGCGGCTGCTGTGGGCGCGGCTCTCGGTGTTCGCCGGGCAGTTCGACCTGGACGCCGCCGAGTACGTGTGCGCGGGCCCGGACCTGCCGGTGGATTCGGTGCTGGATCTGGTCGGGGAGCTGTTGGGGCAGTCCCTGCTGGTCCGGGAGGAGACGGCGGCCGGGGTCCGGTACCGGATGCTGGAGAGCGTACGGATCTACGGGGCGGGCTGGCTGGAGTCACTGGGTGACGCCCGGCGGCTGCGGCGCCGGCACCGGGACTGGTACATGGGCCTGGCGACCTGGTGCGAGCTGGACTGGTTCAGCCCGCGCCAGGAGGAGGTGGCCGCGCTGGTGGAGGCGGAACTGCCGAACCTGCGGCTCGCGCTGGAGTGCTGCCTGGACGAGCCGGAGGAGGTCCACCTCGGCCAGTACCTGGCGGGCACCCTGTGGTTCTTCTGGGCCGGCTGCGGCCGGCTCACCGAGGGGCGGCACTGGCTGGACCGGACGCTGGAGGGCGACTTCGGGCTCGCCGGCTCGACGGGGGTGGAGTACGAGAGCTCCCGGCTGAAGGCGCTGTGGGTGCTCGGGTACGTCGCGGCCCTGCAGGGCGACTCGGTGGCCTCGATGAGCGCGCTGTACGAGTGCCGGGACGGGGCCGCGCGCGGCGAGAACCCGGTGGCGGGGGCGTACGCCGTGCACCGGATGGGCTGCCTGGCCCTGATCTCGGACGACATGGGCCGGGCCGGGGAACTGCTGGGCTCGGCGCTGGAGCGCTACCGGGAGGCCGGGGAGCTCAACAGCAACGTCCTGATGTGCCAGGTGGAGCTGGCGATGGCGCTGGCCTTCCAGGGTGAGCTGGCGGGCGCGCTCTCCCTGTGCCGGGAGGTGCGGGACATCTGCGAGGAGCGCGGGGAGCGCTGGACGAAGGCGTACGCCCTGTACGTCCTGGCGTACGCGGCGCTGGACGCCGGGGGCACGGCCGAGGCGCGGCGGCTGCTGGCCGAGTGCGTGGCCATCAACCACACGTTCCGCGACCTGGTGGGGCTGGTACTGGCGGTGGAACTGCTGGCGCTGGTCACGGTGGCCGAGGGTCATCCGGCGGAGGCCGCGGTCCTGCAGGGCGCGGCGGAGCCCCTGTGGGACGGGGTGGGGATGCGGCTGTTCGGCTCGGGGTACTTCAACGCCCCGCGGCTGATGTGCCAGGAGCGGGCGGGCGAACTCCTGGGCGCCGAGCGGTACGCGTCCTGCGCCCGGCACGGCCGGACCCTGCCGCTGGAGGCCCTGATCGAGCGCGCCCTGCGGGGACCGGAGCCGGCGCCCGTGCCGGCGGGCCCGCTGCCGAGGCCGCGCGGCGCCGCGGAGCGGACCGAGCGCGCCGAGCGGCCGATGGCGCACCCGGGGGCGGCGGGGGCGAAAAGCAGGAAACCCGCCGGCTCCCCCGAAGGGGAACCGGCGGGCTGAACCAGCCTGTGAGGCTACGTCCGCTGGTACTGCTAAATCAGCGGGCGTAGTACTCGACGACGAGCTGCTCGTCGCAGATGACCGGGATTTCCTTGCGGTTCGGGTCGCGGTCCAGGCGGAAGGCCAGGGCCTTCAGGTTGACCTGCAGGTAACGCGGGGTTTCGCCCTCGCCTGCGTAGCCACCCTCACGGGCAACCTGGAACGGAACCTTCTCGCGGCTGCGCTCGCGCACCGTGATGACGTCGTCCGGACGGACGCGGAACGACGGCTTGTCGACCTTGTCGCCGTTGACCTCGATGTGGCCGTGAACGACCATCTGGCGAGCCTGGTAGATGGTGCGGGCGATGCCCGAACGCAGGACCAGGGCGTCGAGGCGACGCTCGAGCTCGACGACCAGCGCCTCGCCCGTCTTGCCTTCGGCCTTCTTGGCGCGGTCGTACGCGCGGGCCATCTGACGCTCAGAGATGTCGTACTGAGCGCGCAGACGCTGCTTCTCCAGCAGACGAACCTTGTAGTCCGAGTTCTGCTTGCGGCCACGGCCGTGCTCGCCCGGCGGGTAGGGGCGGGCCTCGAAGTACTTGACGGCCTTCGGGGTCAGCGCAATGCCGAGGGCACGCGACTTCTTGACCTTGGGTCGCTTCTGGTTCACGTGGAACCTACCTCCATGTAAGTTAGGTGAGGCTTACCTTAGCGAGGAGGACGTAATGTCTCGACCACATGGGATCCCCCTGCCCAGTGCGCACCGAAGTTCAGATCCAAACGAAACAGGATCTGCTTTCGGCGACGATAGGCAAGGTCAGCCGCGTCCCAGGGAAGGCGTTCGGCAGCTCACCGGAGCCGAACGCGTACGAACCCTCGTAGAGTCCAACGCCTCAGTATCCCTCACGCTCCCATGTGGTTTCGACCAGAAGGGGTCTTATGACCGGGAGGAGCTCGGGACAGGGATGCCGGCCGCACGGACCGTCACCCCGGACGGGGACGTGATTCTCCTGGTATCAGGGGAATCCGCGGCTGCCAGGGCAGCCGCTCACGCCCAGGACGACGACCTCACCGCCGTGATCGAGATCACGGATGTGGCGCCGGTGTCCGTGCCCCATCGTATCCGAGGCCGCGCCTGGCTCGCCGGGTGGCTCACCCCGGTGCGCGGGGCCGACGAACGGGCGGCCTGCGCGGCGCTCCTCGCCGAGCGGCACCCGGTCGGCGAGCTCCTCGGACTGACCGAGTCGCTCGACGCCCCGTCCGCCGGCCGGCCCGCGTGGATGCTGCTGCGCCTGGAGGTCGGCGAGATCTCGGTGGACGACCTGTGGGGCGCCCAGCACGTGGACCCGGACCTGCTGGCGGCGGCCGAGCCCGACCCGATGGTGGCCCACGAGACGGAGCTCCTCCAGCACCTGGCCTCCTCGCACGGCGACCGGATGGGTGATCTGTGCGGCCTGCTGGGCGCCCGGGACACGGCGGACCTGACGGCGATCCCCCTCGCGCTGGACCGGCTGGGCCTGCGGGTGCGCTTCATCCGCGGCGCCACCGCCTTCGACGCCCGCTTCGACTTCCCGGAGCCGGTGACCGACGTCTGCGGCCTGCGCCGCGCGATGAGCACGCTCTTCGCCGGCTGAGCGACTACGGGCAGGTGCCGAGCATCTCCTGCAGCGCCTGCTTCTCCGGCGGGGTCACGGAGAGCCCGTACTTCGCCTTGATCCCGGTGTACCGCCGCGCGTACTCGCACCAGTAGCCCCGCTGGGGCGGCTTCCACTTGTCCGCGGTCTTGCTGCTCTTGTCGTAGTTCGTCTGCTTGTCCACGGCGAGCAGCACGTCCAGGTCGTTGGCGTACTCCAGGCGCCGCTGCGGGGTCCAGGCGTACGCGCCCCCGCGCCAGGCGGCGCCGAGTGCGACGACGTGGTCGGTCTGGATCTGCGAGGCGCGGCGGTAGGTATAGGGGAGCTCCTTCCCCGTGTACGGGTCCTTCAGCACTCCGGAGAGGACGACGCAGGGGTTCCTGTCGCCCTCGCGGAGCTCCCGGAGGTCCCTGCGCAGGACGTCGTCGCGGGTGTCGCACCCGTTGCGACCGCCGATGGCGTCGGTCTCGTCGGACCAGTACTTGCCGAAGTTCTCGCGCTTGTACGTCTCCCAGTTCTTGCCCCACTCGACCGTGAGCCCGCCCAGCTCGGCCTTGGCGACGGGGGCGGCCGGCGGGAACCCGGCGCTCGCGAGGGGGACCTGGGCGAGCAGTGCCGCGGCGCTGGCACGAGCCGTCTCGGCATCCTCGTGGTGGCACCCGCCGAGCAGCAGTACTGCCGTCACGGCGATGAGTGGAGCCCGGCGTCCCATGTCCGGAGCCTAGGCCCCGCCTCCCCGCCCCGCGGCGCCGACACGACGCCGCCGCGCGGGTCAGGACCCGGCGCCCCGGAGCCGCTCGCGGACCTTTTCCACCACGTCCGCGTAGCGGGCTTCGGCCCCGTACCGGGTCGGCTCGTAGTAGCGCTTGCCGTGCACCTCGTCCGGGGCGTACTGCTGCGCGGCGATCGCTCCCGGCACGTCGTGCGGGTACACGTACCCCACCGCGTGCCCCAGCTTCGCCGCCCCCTTGTAGTGGCCGTCCCGGAGGTGCGCCGGGACGGTACCCGCCAGGCCAGCCCGGACATCGGCCAGCGCCGCGCCGATCGCGGTCGTCGCGGTGTTGGACTTGGGGGCCAGCGCCAGTGCGATCGTCACGTGCGACAGCGTGAGCGAGGCCTCCGGGAAGCCGATCATCGCCACCGCCTGGGCGGCCGCCACCGCGAGCGGCAGGGCCGTCGGGTCGGCCAGCCCGATGTCCTCGCTCGCCGAGATCATCAGCCGGCGCGCGATGAACCGGGGGTCCTCCCCCGCTTCGATCATGCGGGCCAGGTAGTGCAGCGCCGCGTCCACGTCCGAGCCCCGGATCGACTTGATCAGCGCGCTCGCCACGTCGTAGTGCTGGTCGCCGTCCCGGTCGTACTTGACCGCGGCCCGGTCGACGGCCTCCTCCACCGTCTGGAGGCTGATCTCCGCCTCGCCCTTGGCGATCGCCGAGCCCGCGCCCGCTTCGAGGGCCGTCAGGGCGCGCCGCGCGTCCCCGCCCGCGATCCGCAGCAGGTGCGCCTCCGCGTCCGCCGACAGGGTGACCGCGCCGCCGAGGCCGCGCTCCTCCGTCAGCGCCCGGTGCATCAGGGCGCTCAGGTCCTCGTCCGTCAGCGGTTCCAGCGTCAGCAGCAGCGAGCGAGACAGCAGCGGGGAGATGATCGAGAAGTACGGGTTCTCCGTGGTCGCGGCGATCAGCGTGACCCAGCGGTTCTCCACGGCGGGCAGCAGCGAGTCCTGCTGCGCCTTGCTGAAGCGGTGGATCTCGTCGAGGAAGAGGACGGTGTCCTTGCCGTACCCGCCGGCCGCCCGCTTGGCGCCCTCGATGACGGCCCGTACTTCCTTCACGCCGGCGGTGATCGCGGACAGCTCGACGAACCGCTTCTTCGTCGCCTGGCTCACCACGTACGCGAGCGTGGTCTTCCCGATGCCGGGCGGGCCCCAGAGGATCACCGAGGAGGCGCCGGCGGGACCGCCCGCACCGTCCCCGACGAGCCGCCGCAGCGGGGAGCCGGGCTTCAGCAGGTGCTGCTGACCGACGACCTCGTCCAGGGTGCGCGGGCGCATCCGGACGGCGAGCGGAGAACTGGAGGGGTCCTTCGCCTGGCGGTCTTCGGCGGCGGCGGTGAAGAGATCTGGTTCCACACCGGAAGCCTATGCGAGGCCACCGACACTCCCGCCCGCCCGGCCGGGCGGGCTCAGGAGGTCCAGAAGTCCCACCAGCGGGTCAGGATCAGCATGCCGATGATCCCGATGTGCAGGACGGGCAGCACCCAGGTGAACTCGTCGAAGAAGGCGCGCAGCCAGCCGGGGGCCGGCAGCAGGCGGTTGCGGACGTTGTGCGAGGTGACGTACCAGAACATGACGATGGTGGCGACCCAGGCCAGGCAGCACCACAGGCACAGGGAGTTGATGCTGTAGAGCGACTGGTACATCAGCCAGGTGCAGAAGCCGACGCCGAAGAGCATCCCGGCGTTCAGGGTGAGCCAGTACCAGCGCGGGAAGCGCGCCCGTGCGAGCAGGCTCATGCCGACGCAGACGACCATGCCGTAGGCGACCAGCCCCAGCATCGGGTTCGGGAAGCCGAAGACGGCCGCCTGGTCGCTCTTCATGATGTTGCCGCAGGAGACGATCGGGTTGAGGCTGCAGCCCGGTACGAAGTCCGGGTCCTCCAGCAGCTTGAACTTGTCGATCGTGATGACCCAGGCGGCGAGCAGCCCCGCCGCTCCCGTGATCACCAGCAGCAGGGCCAGCGCCCGGCTGCCGCCGACGGCCGTCCGCGTCCCGGCGGTGTCCGTGTCGGTCCCTCGTGTCGTCATCCGGCCCGCTCCACATCTGCAAGGTCAACAAGCACCGGCCATTGTGCCGTACCCGACCGCGCTGTCCACCGTTCGACGGACAGGAGGAGGTACGCACGGGGGGACCGGTCGCCGGGCTTCCGCCCCACCATGGGAGCCATGACACAGAACGCGGTGGAAGTACGGGGGCTCCGCAAGCAGTACGGCGAAGTCACCGCGGTGGACGGACTGGACCTGACGATCCGGCGCGGCGAGGTCTTCGGCCTCCTGGGGCCCAACGGCGCCGGCAAGAGCACCACGGTGGAAATACTCCAGGGGCACCGGGAGCGGGACGGCGGCGAGGTGCTCGTCCTCGGCGCGGACCCCGCGACCGCCGGCCGGGCCTGGCGCTCCCGCGTCGGCATCGTCTGGCAGGACGAGTCGGCGCCCGCCGAACTGACGGTCCGGGAGACGGTCGAACACTTCGCCCGCTACTACCCGGCCCCGCGCGATCCGGCGGAGGTGATCGCCCTGGTCGGCCTGGAGGAGAAGCGCGGCCACCGGATCAAGAGCCTCTCCGGCGGTCAGCGGCGCCGCCTCGACGTGGCGCTCGGGGTCATCGGCGACCCCGAACTGCTGCTCCTGGACGAGCCCACGACCGGCTTCGACCCGGTGGCGCGGCGGCAGTTCTGGGACCTGATCCGGCTGCTGTCCGACTCGGGCACCACCATCGTGCTCACCACCCACTACCTGGAGGAGGCCGAGGCCCTCGCCGACCGGCTCGCGGTGATCGCCCGCGGCAAGGTCGTGGCCGAGGGCGAGCCGGCCGCGCTGCGCGCCCGCCACGGGACCGGCGCCACCGTCGAGTGGACCGACCGGGACGGCAGTGCGCGCAGCGCCTCCACCGAGACGCCCACCCGTACGGTCGCCGAACTGGCGGCCCGCTTCGATGGCGAGGTCCCGGACCTGAGGATCACCCGCCCCACCCTGGAGGACGTGTACCTGCGCCTCACAGGCCCGCTCGACCGGAACACGACCCCGCAGGAGGAGTCCCGATGAGCACGCGGACCGGTACGGACAAGGGCGCGGGCGCGCGTACGGGCCCGGGCGGGAGCACCGGCGGGGCCGGGGCGCTGCCCCGCGCCTGGTCGCTCGGCCTGAGCCGCGGGGCGCTGGAGATCCGGCAGTTCGCCCGCCAGCGCGACGCGGTGATCTTCACCTTCGCCTTCCCCATCGTCTTCCTCGCGCTCTTCGCCTCGATCTTCAGCGAGGGCATGGAGGGCACCGGGGTCACGGCCTCCCAGATGTACGCGGCCGGCATGGTCGCCGCGGGCATCATGTCCACCAGTTTCCAGTCGCTCGGCATCTCGATCGCCGTCGAACGCGACGAGAAGGTACTGCGCCGGCTGCGCGGGACCCCGATGCCGCCGGCGGCGTACTTCCTCGGCAAGGTGTGGATGGTGCTGGCCACCGGTCTCGCCGAGACCGCGATCCTGCTGCTGGTCGGCTCCGCCCTGTTCGACCTCGATCTGCCGACGTCCGCCTCCAAGTGGCTGACCTTCGCCTGGATCTTCGTCCTGGGCCTGGCCGGCTGCGCCCTGCTCGGCATCGCCATCAGCAGCCTGCCCAAGTCCGGCAAGAGCGCCAGCTCGGTCGTGGTCCTGCCGTTCCTGATCCTGCAGTTCATCTCGGGGGTCTTCATCCCGGTCCACCAGATCCCGGACTGGCTGCTGAACATCGGGGCGCTGTTCCCGCTCAAGTGGATGTGCCAGGGGCTGCGCGGGGTGTTCCTGCCGGAGTCGGCGGCCGTTCTCGAACAGGCCGGCGGCTGGGAGTATGGGCGGGTCGCCCTGGTCCTGGGCGCCTGGGTGCTCGGGGGGCTGGTGCTGTGCCTGCTGACCTTCAAGTGGAAGAGCCGGCGCGACGGCTGACCGCCTTCGCCACGGCGGCCGGAGCGCGCGAGTCCCACGTCTGGGACCGCGCGTTCGGGCCGTGGATCCTCTATTTCGCGGTCGTGTGGGTCGCCACCGCGGTATTCGTCCTCGGCGCGGACTTCCCGGCGCTGCCCTACCGGGTCCTCGCCGTGGGTCTGCTCGCCCTCCTGGTCCCCTGGTTCCTCGTCTCCGGACGCCCGCTGCTCGTGCGGGTGCCCGGCGCCGAACCGCGCTCGTCCGCCCGCTACCTGGGCGTGGCGCTGGTCCTCTTCCTGCCTGCCGCCTCCCTGGCGGGCGAGACCCGACTGCTCACCTTCGCCCTCGCCCCGCAGTGCTTCATGCTGCTGCCCCTGCGGCGCGCGATCGGTGCGGTGGCCCTGGTGTCGCTGCTGCCGGTGGCCGGCTGGGCGCTGTTGTGGCGGCCGGAGGGGAGCCACGTCTTCGTGAGCGTGATCAGCGCGCTCGTCACCTTCGTCTTCTCCGCCTTCTTCGGTGCCTGGACCGTCCGGATCATCGAGCAGAGCGAGGACCGGGCCTCCCTCATCGCGGAGCTCGACGCCAGCCGGGAGGAGGTGGCCCGGCTCTCCGCCGAACGCGGCGCCCACGCGGAAAGGGAACGCATGTCCCGCGAGATCCACGACACCCTCGCCCAGGGCTTCACCAGTCTGCTGATGCTCGTCCAGGCCGTGCAGTCGGAGCTGGACACCGATCCGGAGGGGGCCCGGCGCCACCTGGATCTGATGGCGGCCACCGCCCGGCAGAACCTGGCCGAGGCCCGCGCCCTGGTGGCGGGCGGCGCGCCCGCGGATCTCGACGGCGGCTCGCTGCCCGACGCGGTACGGCGGCTCGCGGCCCGGCAGGATCCGCCGGCGGAGGTCTCGGTGACCGGGGAGGTCCGGCCGCTGGCCGCGGTACTCGAAGTCGTGGCCCTGCGGTCCTGTCAGGAATCCCTGTCGAACGCCGCCAAGCACGCCGGACCGCGGACGCCTTGCACGGTGTCCCTCGCCTACGGCGGCTCGGAGCTGACCCTCACGGTCCGGGACACCGGGCGGGGCTTCGACCCGGCGGCCCCCGCACCGGGCTACGGACTGCGGGGCCTGTTCGCCCGCGCGGCGGAGGTGGGCGGCGCCGCGACGGTCGACAGCGCGCCCTCGGCCGGTACCACCGTCACCGTCACCCTCCCGATCCGCTGAGGAGCCGTACGACATGATCCGCATCCTGCTGGCCGACGACCACCCGGTGGTACGGGAGGGGCTGCGCGGCATGCTCGGCGCCGAACCGGACCTGGAGGTCGTCGCGGAGGCCTCGAACGGCCCGCAGGCGGAAGCGCTGGCCGCGGAGCTGGTCCGCGGGGGCGGCCTGGACCTGATCCTGATGGACCTGCGGATGCCGGGCGGCGACGGGGTGGAATCCATCGCCCGCATCACGGCGGCCCGGCTGCCGGTACGGGTGGTGGTGCTGACCACGTACGAGGAGGACCGGGACATCCTGCGGGCCGTGGAGGCGGGGGCGGCGGGCTACCTGCTGAAGGACATGGCGCGGGCGGAGCTGGCGGCCGCGATCCGGGCGGCGGTGCGCGGCGAGACGGTCCTGGCCCCGACGGTGGCGGGCCGCCTGGTCGACCAGCTCCGCACCCGCCCGTCGGTGCCGCGGCTCTCCGACCGGGAGGTGGCGGTGCTCCGCCTGGTCGCGGAGGGCGCGACGAACGCGGACATCGGCCGCCGCCTGTTCGTGGCGGAGTCCACGGTCAAGACGCACATGCTGCGCATCTTCGGAAAGCTGGAGGTCACGGACCGCACGGCCGCCGTCACCACGGCCATGCGGCACGGCTTGCTCTAGCGGCAGCCGCTGCGCGGGTCCTTCCCCCCCACCCCGCCCCTTCCCGAAACCGAGCGCTGCGCGCCCGGTGCGCTCAAACGCCGCGCGGGCTGGATTCGCGGAGCGAATTCCAGCCCCGCCGGCGTTTGAGGCGCGGGGTCCGGGGCGGAGCCCCGGGAAACGGCGAAAGGGCGGGGCGGGGAGAGTTCCGCGAAGCGGCTCCCCCCGGCCCCGCCCCAGCAGGCGGCAGCGTCCGTCAGGCCAGGCGTGCCTGGACCGTGGCGACCACGTCGGCCAGTGCCACCGGCGTCTGCTCGCCGGACTGCATGTCCTTCAGCTGGACCACGCCCTCTTCGAGGTCGCGGTCCCCCGCGACCACCGCGAAGCGGGCCCCGCTGCGGTTCGCGTCCTTCATCGCACCCTTGAGGCCCTTGCCCCCGTAGGAGATGTCCGCCGCGACACCGGCCCGGCGCAGCTCGGTCACCAGACCGAACAGCACCGGCTTGGCCGCGCCCAGCGCGATCGCGAAGACGGAGGTCGCGGACGGGATGTCCAGTTCGACCCCCTCCGCTTCGAGCGCCAGCACCGTGCGGTCCACGCCCAGCGCCCAGCCCACCGAAGGCAGCGCCGGCCCGCCGATCATCTCGGAGAGGCCGTCGTAGCGGCCGCCGCCGCCCACCGCGGACTGGGAGCCCAGACCGTCGTGGACGAACTCGAAGGTGGTGCGGGTGTAGTAGTCCAGGCCGCGCACGAGCTTCTCGTCGTCCTCGAAGACGACCCCGGCCGCCGTCACCAGCGCCCGCACCTCCTCGTGGTACGCCTTGCAGGCGTCGCAGAGGTAGTCGCGCAGCGCCGGGGCGCCGACCAGCTGCTTCTGTACGTCGGCCCGCTTGTCGTCGAGCACCCGCAGCGGGTTGATCTCGGCCCGGCGCACGGTCTCCGCGTCGAGGTCGAGCCCGCGCAGGAAGGACTGGAGGGCCTCCCGGTACACCGGGCGGCACTCCTTGTCGCCGAGCGAGTTCAGCAGGATGCGGAAGTCGCGCAGGCCCAGCGAGCGGTACGCCTGGTCGGCCAGGATGATCAGCTCGGCGTCCAGCGCCGGGTCCTCGGCTCCGATGGCCTCGGCGCCGACCTGGGAGAAGTGTCGGTAGCGGCCCGCCTGAGCCCGCTCGTAGCGGTAGTAGGAGCCGGAGTACCAGAGCTTGACGGGCAGGCCGCCGAGCTTGTGCAGGTTGCCCTGCAGGGCGGCGCGGAGCACGGAGGCGGTGCCCTCGGGGCGCAGCGCGAGCTGGTCGCCGCCCTTCGTGGTGAGGGTGTACATCTCCTTGCTGACGATGTCGGTGGACTCGCCGACGCCGCGCGAGAACAGCTCGACGTTCTCGAAGCCGGGGGTCTCCACGTACCCGTAGCCGGAGTTCTTCAGGGGCGCGGAGATCGCCTCGCGGACCGCCAGGAAGGTGGCGGAGCGGGGCGGCAGCAGGTCGTACGTGCCCTTGGGGGCCTGAAAAGTACTCACGAAACTCTCGTCACATTCCTCGTCGTGGAGACGTGAAACCGTCTCCCAGGCCGGCGGCCACCTGCCGCAGGTACGGGTTGGTGGCTCGCTCACGGCCAATGGTCGTGTGCTCGTTGTGTCCGGGCAGCACCACGGTCGCGTCGTCGAGCGGCAGGCACACGCGGGCCAGCGATTCGAGCAGGTCGGCGTGGCTGCCGCCGGGGAAGTCGGTGCGCCCGATGGAGCCGGCGAAGAGCAGGTCGCCCGAGAACAGCAGCGGCGGGATGTCCGCCGCCCCGGGCATCCCGAAGGTCACCGACCCCCTGGTATGGCCGGGGGCGTGCGACACAGTCAGCTCCATGCCAGCGAGGGCGAGCTTCGCTCCGTCGGTCAGCTCCTTGACGTCGGAGGGCTCCCCCACCGTGAGCTCGCCCATGAGCTGGGCTCCGAGGGAACGGCCCAGGGCCTTCTCCGGGTCGCTCATCATGAAGCGGTCCTCGGGGTGGATCCAGGCCGGTACGTCGTGTGCTCCGCACACCGGGACCACCGAGGCCACATGATCGATGTGGCCATGGGTCAGGACGACCGCGACGGGCTTGAGCCGATGCTTCTTCAGCGTCTCCTCGACACCCTGGGTGGCCTGGTGGCCCGGGTCGATGATGACGCACTCCTCACCGGCGGCGGGGGCGACCACGTAGCAATTGGTCCCCCAGGCCCCGGCGGGGAATCCGGCAATCAGCACGTTCGTCCTCAATCGTCGTCCGGCGGGAGGCTTGCAGATCGGAATGCTGCTGCTCAGAGCCTACCGGCGCCGCTCATTACACAGCGAACCCATATACGGTACGGCCTAACCCAGCCCGGACAGTGGTACCAGATACGCACAAGGAGACGACCCGGTGGTCACGAGCGATCAGCGGCGGCGCCAGCTCGCCAGGGAAAAGTACGAACGCCAGCAGCAGCGGCGTGCCGAAGCGCGGCAGAAGTCGCGCAAGCGGCTCGCCGTGATCGGTGCGGCGGTGGCCGTGGTCGTCGCGGCGCTGGTCGGCCTCGTGGCCGGCGGTGTGTTCGACAAGGACAAGAAGGACGAAGCCGCCGACCCGGCCGCGACCCCCTCCGCCTCGGCCTCGGCCGCGCCCACTCCGCAGCAGTCCCCCTCCCCGGCGATGGCGATCGACGCCAAGGCGAAGTACACCTTCGACCTGAAGACCAGCGCGGGCGACGTCAAGTTCGAGATGGACGCGGCGAAGACCCCGCAGACGGTCAACTCGTTCAAGTCGCTCGCCGACAAGAAGTTCTTCGACAACACCAAGTGCCACCGACTGACGTCGGGCGGGATCTTCGTCCTGCAGTGCGGTGACCCGGAGGGCACCGGCAGGGGCGGCCCCGGCTACACCATCGCCGACGAGAACCTCGACTCGCTGGGCAAGCCCAACGCGACGGGTCAGGTCATCTACCCGGCGGGCACGGTGGCGATGGCCAACACCGGCCAGCCCGGCACGGGCGGCAGCCAGTTCTTCCTGGTCTACAAGGACAGCCCGCTCGCCCCCACGTACACCCCCTTCGGCAAGATCGACGCGGCCGGTCTGAAGGTGCTCGAAGAGGTGGCCAAGGCCGGTACGGCCGACGGCGGCCAGGACGGCGCCCCCAAGACCCCCGTGACCATCGAGAAGGGCACCGTCACCCAGAACTGACCGGACCGGGCGCCCCGGGCCCGGGCTGTATCCGCGACGGCGCTTCTGACGCCCGTACGTCGATATTGCGTCGTGCTGGATGCGGACAGCCGGCCCGGCGGTCGCCTATGTTGGCGTTGTGCAGGGCGGGCGCGGCCCGCCCCAGGAAACTGTGGACGATGCCCAGGGGGTGAACCCCTCGCAAGGCATCAGGTGGAGGAGGCGCTGTGAGCAGCGACCCGTGGGGCCGAGTCGACGAGACCGGCACCGTGTACGTGCGTACTGCCGATGGCGAGAAGGTCGTCGGCTCGTGGCAGGCCGGCACCCCGGAGGAGGCCCTGGCCTACTTCGAGCGCAAGTACGAGGGCCTGGTGGTCGAGATCGGCCTCCTCGAACGACGGGTGCGGACCACCGATCTGGCCGCCAAGGACGCCCAGACGGCCATCGACCACCTGCGCACGCAGGTGGACGAGCACCACGCCGTCGGCGACCTCGACGCCCTGCGCGTCCGGCTGGACAAGCTGGTGTCGACCGTGGACTCGCGCCGCGAGGAGCGCAAGGTCCAGAAGGCCAAGCAGACGGACGAGGCCCGTACGGCCAAGGACGCGCTGGTGGCCGAGGCCGAGGAGCTGGCGCAGAGCGACCAGTGGCGCAGCGCCGGCGAGCGGCTGCGGGCGCTGGTGGACATCTGGAAGGGTCTGCCCCGCCTCGACCGCAAGTCGGACGACGAGCTGTGGCACCGCTTCTCGCACGCCCGCTCCGCCTTCTCCAAGCGCCGCAAGGCCCACTTCGCCTCGCTGGACGCGCAGCGCGAGGACGCCCGCAAGGTCAAGGAGAAGCTGGTCGCGGAGGCCGAGTCGCTGTCGAAGTCGACCGACTTCGGCCCGACGGCCGCGCGCTACCGCGAGCTGATGGAGAGCTGGAAGGCCGCGGGCCGCGCGCAGCGCGAGTCCGAGGACGACCTGTGGAACCGTTTCCGCGGCGCCCAGGACGTGTTCTTCGCGGCGCGCAGCGAGGTCTTCGCGGAGCGCGACGCCGAGCAGGTGGAGAACCTGAAGCTGAAGGAGGAGCTGGCCGACGAGGCCGAGAAGCTCGTCCCGATCACGGACCTGAAGGCGGCCCGTGCCGCGTTCCGCTCCCTGAACGAGCGCTGGGAGGCCATCGGCCACGTACCGCGGGACGCGCGTCCCAAGGTCGAGGGCCGGATGCACACCGTCGAGCGGGCCATCCAGGAGGCCGAGGAAGGCGAGTGGCGCCGTACGAACCCGGAGGCGCGGGCGCGCGCGGCCGGTCTGACGGGTCAGCTGCAGGCGGCGGTCGACAAGCTGCGCGGCCAGATCGACACGGCGCGCGCGCAGGGCAACAACTCCAGGGCCGACAAGCTGTCCCGGGAGCTGGAGGGCCGTCAGGCCCTGCTGGACCAGGCGCTGAAGGGCCTGGAGGAGTTCGGCGGCTGATTCCCGGCCCGGCCCGCTCAGAAGGGCCCTGGTACGCGTTTCGCGTACCAGGGCCCTTCTTTGGTTACAGGCACCTCAGCCATCAATTGAGTAACCCCCACGGCGAGCGACCACCTCCGCGAGAGCGGCGCCGGTTTAGGCGCAAAGGGGGGTGTTACGGCCTGCGGGCCGAGGTCACGCGGTAGACGTCGTAGACGCCCTCGACGCCCCGTACGGCCTTCAGGACGTGGCCCAGGTGCTTCGGGTCGCCCATCTCGAAGGTGAACCGGGAGGTGGCCACCCGGTCGCGGGAGGTCTGCACGGCCGCCGACAGGATGTTCACGTGCTGGTCCGACAGGACCCGGGTGACGTCGGACAGCAGCCGGGACCGGTCGAGGGCCTCGACCTGGATGGCGACCAGGAAGACGGAGGACTGAGTGGGCGCCCACTCGACCTCCAGCATCCGCTCGGGCTCCTGGGAGAGCGAGTCCACGTTCACGCAGTCGGCACGGTGGACCGATACGCCGCTGCCGCGCGTGACGAAGCCGACGATCGGGTCGCCGGGCACGGGGGTGCAGCAGCGGGCCAGCTTGACCCACACGTCCTCGACGCCCTTGACCACCACGCCCGGGTCGGCGTTTCCGCGGCGCGTGCTGCGGCCGCGGGCCGGCGGGATGGTGTCCTCGATGTCCTCGTTGGCCGCGTCCTCGCCGCCGAGGGCCTGGACCAGCTTCTGCACGACGTTCTGCGCGGTGACGTGGCCTTCGCCGATCGCCGCGTAGAGCGAGGAGATGTCGGGGTAGCGCATCTCGTGCGCGAGGGTGACGAGGGAGTCCCCGGTCAGGATGCGCTGGATCGGCAGGTTCTGCTTGCGCATGGCCCGCGCGATGGCGTCCTTGCCGTGCTCGATGGCCTCGTCGCGGCGCTCCTTGGAGAACCACGCGCGGATCTTGTTCCGGGCCCGGGGGGACTTGACGAAGCCCAGCCAGTCGCGGGACGGGCCGGCGCCCTCGGCCTTGGAGGTGAAGACCTCGACCAGGTCTCCGTTGTCGAGGGTCGATTCGAGCGGTACGAGCCGCCCGTTGACCCGCGCTCCTATGGTCCGGTGGCCGACCTCGGTGTGGACGGCGTACGCGAAGTCCACGGGGGTGGCGCCGGCCGGCAGGGCGATGACATCGCCCTTGGGCGTGAAGACGAAGACCTCGTTGCGCGAGAGGTCGAAGCGCAGCGAGTCGAGGAACTCGCTCGGGTCCTCGGTCTCCTTCTGCCAGTCCAGCAGCTGCCGCAGCCAGGCCATGTCGTTGACGGTGTCGTGGCCCGCGCTGCCCTTGGCGGCCTGCGGCACGTCGGTGCGCACCTTCGAGGTGCCCGCGACGGTCTGCTGCTTGTACTTCCAGTGCGCGGCGATGCCGTACTCGGCGCGGCGGTGCATGTCGAAGGTGCGGATCTGGAGCTCGACGGGCTTGCCGCTGGGTCCGATGACCGTCGTGTGGAGCGACTGGTACATGTTGAACTTCGGCATCGCGATGTAGTCCTTGAACCGGCCGGGGACCGGGTTCCATCGCGCGTGCACGGTGCCGAGGGCGGCGTAGCAGTCCCGGACGGTGTCGACGAGGACCCGGATGCCGACCAGGTCGTAGATCTCGGCGAAGTCGCGGCCGCGGACGATCATCTTCTGGTAGACGCTGTAGTAGTGCTTGGGGCGCCCGGTGACGGTGGCCTTGATGCGGGCGGCCCGCAGGTCGGCCATCACCTCGTCGGTGACGACGGTGAGGTACTCGTCCCGCTTGGGTGCCCTTTCGGCCACCAGCCGCACGATCTCGTCGTACATCTTGGGGTAGAGGATCGCGAAGGCGAGGTCCTCCAGCTCCCACTTGATGGTGTTCATGCCCAGCCGGTGCGCCAGCGGGGCGTAGATCTCAAGGGTCTCGCGGGCCTTCTTCTCCTGCTTCTCCCGCTTGAGGTAGCGCATGGTGCGCATGTTGTGCAGCCGGTCGGCGAGCTTGATCACCAGGACCCGGGGGTCCTTGGCCATGGCCACGACCATCTTGCGGACGGTCTCGGCCTGGGCGGCCTCGCCGAACTTGACCCGGTCGAGCTTGGTGACCCCGTCGACGAGCAGGGTCACCGCGTCGCCGAAGTCGCGCCGCAGGTCCTCCAGCCCGTACTCGGTGTCCTCCACCGTGTCGTGGAGCAGCCCCGCCATCAGCGTGGCCGGGTCCATGCCCAGCTCGGCGAGGATCGTGGTCACCGCGAGCGGGTGGGTGATGTACGGGTCGCCGCTCTTGCGCTTCTGACCGCGGTGCCAGCGCTCGGCGACCTGGTACGCCTGCTCGATCTGGCGCAGCGTGGCCGTCTCGATCTTGGGGTCGTTGCTGCGGACTATGCGGAGCAGCGGTTCCAGGACCGGGTTGTACGGGTTGGAGCGCTGCCCACCGAGGCGGGCCAGCCGGGCGCGCACCCGGTTGGAGGACCCGGCCGACTTCGCGGACGCGGGCTTGACCGGCAGTGCCGGCGGAGCCGGCGGGGGCGTGGCGGCGGCGGCCGCGGCCGGCTGCTCGGCCTCCGGGTCGGGCTGCGCGGCGGAGATTGGCTGGACCTCGTCTGGCAAGAGCGCTCCTCAGCGGTTCCGGTGCCCGTGTCCGGTCCGGGTAACCCATCGTAGCGAGGGTTGCGCCACCCTGTTCCCCGAGTCCACCGCGACCCGGCGTGGGCTGGATGGCCCGCAGGGCGATTTCAGCCCGTCCGGCGTTTGAGGACCGGGGTCTGGGGCGGAGCCCCAGGGAACGGTGGAAGGGCGGGTAGGGGACAGACAGCCGCTCAGCGGCCCGCACACGCCGAAGCGGGCGCGCTCCGGGATGTCCCGGTGCACGCCCGCTTCGTGAAACAGCGAGGTCAGACCACGATCAGCGCGTCCAGCGGCGCATCGCCCAGCACGGGCAGCAGCCGCTCACGCCCCGGCAGGAACGAGAGCTCCATCAGGACCGCGACCCCGGCGACCTCCGCCCCGGCCCGCCGGATCAGCTCCAGCGAGGCCGCGGCGGTACCACCGGTGGCCAGCACGTCGTCGATGACCATGACCCGGTCGTCGGCGCACAGCGCCTCCGCGTGGATCTCGATCTCCGCCGACCCGTACTCCAGGTCGTAGGACTGCAGGAGCGTCGCCCCGGGCAGCTTGCCGGCCTTGCGGACCGGCACGAAGCCGATGCCCGCCTGCACGGCCACCGGAGCCGCCAGGATGAATCCCCGCGCCTCCAGCCCGACGATCTTCGTCGCCCCGTACTGCCCGGCCAGGGCCACCAGCGCGTCCGTGAGGGCGCCGAACGCCTTCGGGTCGGCCAGCAGCGGGGTGATGTCCTTGAACATCACGCCCGGCTTCGGGTAGTCCTCGACGTCGGTGATCCGGCTGAGCAGCAGGTCCCGTACGCCGGAGGGCAGCTCCGCGGTCACCGGCGCCGTCCCGACCGGCCCTGCGCCACTACCTCCGGCGCCTCTTCGGACCCGGCGTCCTCGGGCGACTCGCCCCTGGCCTCCGCCGACGCCCGCTTCGCGAGCACCCGCTTCTTCAGGGCCTTCATCGCCGGCTCGCGCTCCTTCAGGTCCACGACCAGCGGGGTCGCGATGAAGATCGACGAGTAGGCACCCGCCGCGAGGCCGACGAACAGCGACAGCGAGATGTCGTTCAGCATGCCGGCGTCGAGGAGGCCGCCACCGATGAAGAGCAGCGCCCCGACCGGGAGCAGCGCCACGACGGTGGTGTTGATCGAACGGACCAGGGTGCCGTTGATGCTGCGGTTGGCGACCTCGCTGTACGTGTAGCGGGTCTGCTTGGTGATGTCCTTCGAGCCCTCCTTGAGACCGTCGAAGACGACGACGGTGTCGTAGAGGGAGTAACCGAGGATGGTCAGCAGACCGATGACCGTACCCGGGGTGACCTCGAAGCCGACCAGCGCGTACACGCCGACGGTGATCGTGAGGTCGTGGATCAGCGCGATGAGCGCCGCCACCGCCATCCGCCACTCGAAGGCGATGGCCAGGTAGATCACCACGAGGACCATGAAGACGCCGAGGCCGGTCCAGGCCTTGTTGGCGATCTGCTCGCCCCAGCTGGGGCCGACCAGGTCCGCGTTGATCTCGGCCGCGTCGACCTTGAGGTCGGTGGCGAGCTTGGCCTTCACGTCGGCCGCGGCCGCGGTGTCCAGTTCCGAGATCTGGATGCGCAGGCCGCCGGTGCCGAGCTTCTGGACGATCGCGTCGTGACCGGAGGCCTTCTCCGCGTCCTCGCGGGCCTGCTGCTCCGTGACGGAGGTCTTCGGGGTGGTGAAGACGGCACCGCCCTTGAACTCGATGCCCATGTTCAGGCCCGAGACGGCCACGGCCACGATCGCCGTGATGGTGATCAGGATGGAAACGCCGTACCAGACGAAGCGCTTGCCGACGAAGTCGTAGCCGACCTCACCCCGGTACAGCTTGGCGCCGAGATCTCCGAGCTTCGACATCTCTCACGCCTCCTTTGCGTCGACGGGAACGGAGACGGTCGCGGCGGACGCGCCGGAGCCGGTACGACGCGAGCGTCGCAGCGGCGGCTTCGCGCCCAGTCGCTTCGGGTCCAGCCCGGACCACGGGTGACCGCTGGCGAAGAAGTTCGTACGGGCCAGCAGCGTCATGACGGGCTTGGTGAAGAGGAACACCACGACGACGTCGAGCAGGGTGGTCAGACCCAGGGTGAAGGCGAAGCCCTGCACCTTGCCGACGGTGACGATGAACAGGACCGCGGCGGCCAGGAACGACACGAAGTCGGAGACCAGGATCGTGCGACGGGCGCGCGGCCAGGCGCGCTCGACGGCCGGACGCAGGGTGCGGCCCTCGCGGATCTCGTCCCGGATGCGTTCGAAGTACACGATGAAGGAGTCGGCGGTGATGCCGATCGCGACGATCGCACCACAGACCGCGGGCAGGTTCAGCGCGAAGCCGATGCCCTTACCGAGCAGCACCATGATCGTGTAGGTGAGGATGCCGGAGACGATGAGGCTGATGATGGCGACGAACGCCAGGCCCCGGTAGTACGCCAGCAGGTAGATCACCACGAGGGCGAGGCCGATGGCACCGGCGATGAGGCCGGCCTTCAGCTGCTCGCCGCCGAGCGCGGCGGTGACGGTGGTGACGCTGTCCTCCTGGAAGGACAGCGGCAGGGCGCCGTACGAGAGCATGTTGCCCAGGTCCATGGC
Source organism: Streptomyces sp. NBC_01298 (assembly GCF_035978755.1). Taxonomy (NCBI): domain Bacteria; kingdom Bacillati; phylum Actinomycetota; class Actinomycetes; order Kitasatosporales; family Streptomycetaceae; genus Streptomyces; species Streptomyces sp. NBC_01298. Next base: position 7,294,137 of record NZ_CP108414.1, on the reverse strand, counting down.
GGACTTCTGGTCGAAGCTGCCGGAGATCTCGGCGTTGCCGCCGGTCAGCGCCTGGCTGACGGACGGGTCGGAGATGACCTGGCCGTCGAGCACGATGGCGAACTGGTTCTGCGGGGACTGCTTGGCCGCGAGCTCACCGGTGATCTTGGCGAACTTGTCGGCGCCCTTGTCGGTGAACTGCATCGTGACGATCCAGATGCCGCGCTGCTGGTCGATCTGCCCCTTGGCGTCCTTCACGTCCTTGCCGTCGACCTGGGCCGGGCCGAGCACCCACTTGTACCAGGCGTCGCCGCGCTTGCCGCAGGCGAGCGTCGGGTCCTCGGGCTTGATGTTCTTGCTGACGGCGGCGCGCTGCGCCTCGTCGGTGCAGTCCAGCGCGGCGAACTTCGCCTGCAGGGCCGCCGCGGCGGCCTGGTCGGCGGACGTCGCGGACGGCGACGTGGACGGGGTCGCCTTGTCGTCTGCCTTCTTCGACTCGCTCGCCGAGGGCGAGGGAGAGGGGGCGTTCGGGGCCTTGAGGGCCTCACTGACCGCACGGCCCTGGGAAGTGGCGCTGGACGACGGGGTGGCCGCACTGGCGGACGGGCTGCCGGAGCCGCTCGGGGCGGCGCTCGGGGAGCCGCTCTGGCTGGCCTCCGGAGGTGCCGGGGCACCCTCGGTGACGGCGAGCACGGGGCGGAAGTAGAGCTGGGCGGTGGTACCGACCTGCTCGCGCGCCTGCTGCTCGTTCGTCCCCTTGGGGATGTTCACGATGATGTGGTCGCGGCCCTGGGTCTGAACCTCGGCCTCCGACACACCGAGACCGTTGACGCGGCGCTCGATGATGCCGACCGCCGTGTTCATGTTGGTCTCGTTGATCGCGTCCGGCTTGCCGGGCTCGCTCTTGGCCTTGAGCGTGATGCTCGTACCGCCCGCGAGGTCGATGCCGAGTCGCGGCGTCGTCTGCTTCGAGAGGAACATCCCCGCGGTGAGCGCCACCATCGCGATCAGGATGATGGCCAGGGAACGCCCCGGCCTCCCCTGAGCCCCCGTGGGCCGCCGGCCCTTCTTCGGTGCTGCCACCTTGTCGTATCTCCCTGTCCAACCGTCCGGCGCCGGGTCAGCGCGTGGACGGCCACGAAATGTGTGTGGGGACCCCTGCCCCCCGCAGAAGGGTCACTGGCGGGGACCGAAGGGGCTGCCGGTCAGGCGCCCCGCTCGGTCCCCGGCCCAGCGCTACTTCGCGCCGGCCTCGCCGTCGCTCTTGCCGTCCTTGGGCTCTTCGTCCTTGGGCTCGTCCGCCGCGGGCTCGTCGGCCTTGGGCTCGTCCTTCTTGCCCAGGTCGAGCTTGGGAGCCTCGTCTCCGGTCAGGGAGGACGCGTCATCCGGGACGACCGGCGTGTCGATCGTCAGATCATCGGTGATGCCGTGGACGATGCGGTTGTACTCCGCGTCCTCCAGTACGGCCCCGATGGAGTTCTTCGCGTAGATCGCGTGGACGCCGGGGGCCACCTCGAGCGTGACGGTGTCTTCGCCGATCTCCTTCACCGTGGCGTACATGCCGCCGATGGTGCGGACGCCGGTGCCGGCGGTCAGCTGGTCGCGCATCCGCACGGCCTGCTGCTGCTTCTTCTTCTGGCTGCGGGTCAGCAGGAACATCGCCCCGATGATCAGCACGAACGGAAGGAGGGAGGTGAGATTCACGGGACGCAGGTCCTTCGCATCGACCGCACGAGCGCACGGCCTTTGTACGGGGGGTGGGTACGCCGACCGTAAGGGTCGGCATCGGCGGAGTCTAGGCGAGTCCGCACCGATGGAACAACGCCCAGCATGTCACCGCAGTTCCTGAGGGGGCGAACCTCCGCGCCGTCAGGTCCCGAAGAGGCCCTGTTGTCCGCTTGATCCGTTCCCGCCCTGCTGTGGCGGGACAAGTCCCAGGTGAGCCCATGCGGCCGGGGTCGCGACCCGCCCCCGCGGGGTCCTGGCCAGGAGCCCTTCCCGTACGAGGAACGGCTCGGCCACCTCCTCCACGGTCTCCCGCTCCTCGCCGACGGCGACGGCGAGCGTCGACAGGCCGACGGGTCCCCCGCCGAAGAGCTTCAGGAGCGCCTCCAGGACGGCCCGGTCCAGCCGGTCGAGCCCGCGCTCGTCGACCTCGTAGACCTTCAGGGCGGTGCCGGCGACCTCGCGGTTGATCACGCCGTCGGCCCTGACCTGGGCGTAGTCGCGGACGCGGCGCAGCAGCCGGTTGGCGATGCGGGGGGTTCCGCGCGAGCGGCCGGCGATCTCGGCGGCGCCGGCGGTGTCGATCTCCACGTCGAGGAGCCGCGCGGAGCGGTGGATGACGCGCTCCAGCTCCTCGGGGGCGTAGAACTCCATGTGGCCGGTGAAGCCGAACCGGTCCCGCAGCGGGGGCGGGAGCAGACCGGCCCGGGTCGTGGCCCCGACGAGGGTGAACGGGGGCAGCTCCAGCGGGATGGCGGTGGCTCCCGGGCCCTTGCCGACGATCACGTCGACGCGGAAGTCCTCCATGGCCATGTAGAGCATTTCCTCGGCGGGCCGGGACATGCGGTGGATCTCGTCGAGGAAGAGCACCTCGCCCTCCTGGAGGGAGGAGAGGATGGCCGCGAGGTCGCCGGCGTGCTGGATGGCGGGGCCGGAGGTGATCCGGATGGGCGCGCCCATCTCGGCCGCGATGATCATGGACAGGGTGGTCTTCCCCAGGCCCGGGGCACCCGACAGCAGCACGTGATCGGCGGTGGCACCGCGCTGACGGGCCGCCTTCAGGACGAGGTCCAGTTGCTGGCGGACCTTCTCCTGCCCGACGAACTCGCCGAGGTCCTTGGGCCGCAGGGCCGCCTCGACGGCGGTGTCCTCGCCGTCCGCCGCGGCCGCGACGATCCGGTCGTCGCTCTCGTCATCCCAGTTCACGGTGTAAGTCTGCCTTCTCGGGGTGGTGCGGTGGTCTGTGCGCGGGGCCGTATGCCGGGGCTCCGCACCCGTTTACCGGGCCCGGTTCAGGGACTGGAGGGCCGCCCTCAGAAGCTGCGGAACCGGGGCCGCGCCGCCGGCGGCGATCGCGGCCTCCGCCTGGGGGGTGACCGCCGAGACCGCGTCCTCCGCGTCGCGGGGCGCGTAGCCCAGGCCGATCAGGGCGGCGGAGAGCTGCTCCGACCAGGGCGCCGGGCCGGAGGCCGCCGCGCGCTGCGCGCCGACCAGGCCGCTCGATCCCAGCGGCGCGCCGAGCTTGTCCTTGAGGTCCAGCAGGAGCTTCTGCGCGCCCTTCTTCCCGATGCCGGAGACGGCCATCAGCGCCTTCTCGTCCCCCACCGAGACGGCTGCGCGGAGCGCGTCCGGGCTGTGCACCGCCAGCATCGCCTGCGCGAGCTTCGGTCCGACCCCGCTGGCGGTCTGCAGGAGCTCGAAGACCTGGCGCTCGTCGTCGTCGGCGAAGCCGTACAGCGTCAGCGAGTCCTCCCGTACGACCAGGGACGTCGCCAGCCGGGCCGGCTCACCGGTCCGCAGGCCCGCGAGGGTGTTCGGCGTGCAGTGCACGGCCATGCCCACTCCCCCGACCTCGATGACGGCCAGGTTGGGGGCGAGCGCGGCGACCGGGCCGCTGACGAAGGCGATCATGTGGTGCGGCCTTTCAGGGCGCTGGCATGCCGGTTGACGGCCTGCTGGAGGCGGTTCTGCGCGGGGGCGCGCCAGATGTGGCAGATGGCCAGGGCGAGGGCGTCCGCGGCGTCGGCGGGCTTGGGCGGGGCGGACAGCCGCAGCAGCCGGGTGACCATGGCTCCGACCTGCGCCTTGTCGGCGCGACCGCTGCCGGTGACGGCGGCCTTGACCTCGCTCGGGGTGTGCAGCGCGACCGGTATCCCGCGGCGCGCGGCGCACAGCATGGCAACGGCACTGGCCTGGGCGGTGCCCATCACCGTGCTGACGTTGTGCTGGCTGAACACCCGTTCCACGGCGAGGACTTCGGGACGGTACTCGTCGAGCCATTCCTCGATGCCCTGCTCGATGCCGACGAGCCGGTTGCCCAACTCGGCGTCCGCGGGCGTCCGTACGACGCCCACGCCCAGCATCGTCAGGGGACGGCCCGCCACCCCCTCGACCACGCCGACACCGCACCGGGTCAGCCCCGGGTCAACGCCCAGTACGCGCACCGCAGCCCCCCTCCCTCGATCTCCCGTACGTGCAGCTTCGCAGGTTATCGGGCGGCACCGACAAAGCAGCGGGCCGACGGGGTGTGTCCCCGTCGGCCCGCTGCGCGACACTCTGAGCGGTCTGCGCCCGGATCAGGCGTCGACCTTCTCCATGACCTCGTCCGAGACGTCGAAGTTGGCGAAGACGTTCTGCACGTCGTCGCTGTCCTCCAGCGCGTCGATCAGCTTGAAGATCTTGCGCGCGCCCTCTTCGTCCAGCTCGACCTGCATGGTCGGCAGGAAGTTGGAGTCGGCCGAGTCGTAGTCGATGCCGGCGCCCTGGAGCGCGGTACGGACCGCGACCATGTCGGTGGCCTCGCTGATGATCTCGAACTGGTCGCCGAGGTCGTTGACCTCTTCGGCGCCGGCCTCGAGCACCGTCTCCAGCACGTCGTCCTCGGACAGCTCGCCCTTGGGCAGCAGCACGACGCCCTTGCGGTTGAACAGGTACGAGACCGAGCCCGGGTCGGCCATCGAACCGCCGTTGCGGGTCATGGCGACCCGTACGTCGGACGCGGCACGGTTGCGGTTGTCGGTGAGGCACTCGATGAGCACCGCGACGCCGTTCGGGCCGTAGCCCTCGTACATGATCGTCTCGTAGTCGGCGCCGCCGGCCTCGAGGCCGCCGCCGCGCTTGACCGCGGAGTCGATGTTCTTGTTCGGGACCGAGCTCTTCTTGGCCTTCTGGATGGCGTCGAAGAGGGTCGGGTTGCCATCGATGTCGGCGCCGCCCATACGGGCCGCGACCTCGATGTTCTTGATCAGCTTCGCGAAGAGCTTGCCGCGCTTGGCGTCAACCACGGCCTTCTTGTGCTTCGTCGTAGCCCATTTAGAGTGGCCGGACATCTGCCTGTCTCCTTCGCGTCACCAACAATGTTCGCCTCAGATCCTACCGGGACGCCGTTACAGCCCCGCGCGCACCATGTCGACGAAGTACGCGTGGACCCGGTCGTCACCCGTGAGCTCCGGGTGGAACGAGGTGGCGAGGACATTGCCCTGGCGCACGGCGACGGTGTGACCGTCGTACGTGGCGAGCACTTCGGCGGCGCCGCCGACGGACTCGACCCAGGGGGCCCGGATGAAGACGCCCTCGACGGGGCCGCCCTCGATGCCGGCGAAGTCGACCTGCGCCTCGAAGGACTCATTCTGCCGGCCGAAGGCGTTGCGGCGCACGATCATGTCGATGCCGCCCAGGGTCTCCTGGTCCTCACGGCCGTCCAGGAGCTTGTCGGCGAGCATGATCATGCCGGCGCAGGTGCCGTAGACCGGCATCCCGGCGCGCACCCGCTCGCGCAGCGGCTCCAGCATGCCGAACAGCACGGCGAGCTTCGACATGGTCGTGGACTCGCCGCCGGGGATCACCAGGGCGTCGACCTCGGCGAGCTCCTCGGGACGCCGGACCGGCCTGGCCACGGCGTCAGCCGAGGCCAGGGCGATCAGGTGTTCCCGTACGTCGCCCTGGAGTGCCAGGACACCAACTACGGGGGTGTTCGTCATGAGGTGATTACCAGCCGCGGTTGGCGTAGCGCTCGGACTCGGGGAGGGTGTCGCAGTTGATGCCGACCATGGCCTCGCCCAGGTTGCGGGAGGCGTCCGCGATGATCTTCGGGTCGTCGTAGAAGGTGGTGGCCTTCACGATGGCGGCGGCGCGCTTGGCCGGGTCGCCCGACTTGAAGATGCCGGAGCCGACGAAGACGCCCTCGGCACCGAGCTGGCGCATCAGCGCGGCGTCGGCGGGGGTGGCGACGCCACCGGCGGAGAACAGCACGACCGGGAGCTTGCCGAGCTCGGCGACTTCCTTGACCAGCTCGTACGGCGCGCGCAGCTCCTTGGCGGCGGCGAACAGCTCGTTGTTGTCGTAGCCGCGCAGGCGGGCGATCTCGTTCTTGATCTGACGCAGGTGGCGAACGGCCTCGACGACGTTGCCGGTGCCGGCCTCGCCCTTCGAGCGGATCATGGCCGCGCCCTCGGCGATGCGGCGCAGGGCCTCGCCCAGGTTGGTGGCGCCACAGACGAAGGGGGTGGTGAACGCCCACTTGTCGGAGTGGTTGACCTCGTCGGCCGGGGTCAGGACCTCGGACTCGTCGATGTAGTCGACGCCGAGGGACTGGAGCACCTGGGCCTCGACGAAGTGGCCGATGCGGGACTTCGCCATGACCGGGATGGAGACGGCCTCGATGATCTCTTCGATCATGTTCGGGTCGGACATCCGGGCCACGCCGCCGTCCTTGCGGATGTCGGCGGGAACCCGCTCCAGGGCCATGACGGCCACGGCGCCGGCGTCCTCGGCGATCTTCGCCTGCTCGGCGTTGACCACATCCATGATCACGCCGCCCTTGAGCTGCTCGGCCATGCCGCGCTTGACGCGGGAGGTGCCGATCGCCGACTCGGCGGACTGCGGGGTGGAGGGAAGCGTGCTCACGGATTGACCTCACTCGAAAGGAAGATTCAGGCGCTACTGGCGATCGCCAGGGCGATCTGGTCGTACGACCTGGTGGTACTGGACCGAGGAAACCCTCTCGACCAGTCCACGGCAAGGGCCAATGTGCAGCCGGTGGCTCCTCGCGATTTGGCCATTGGGTACAAGTTACGGCCGCTCGGCCAGATCCACCGGAGGCTCGTCGTCCATCTCGAAGGCCAGCGGGAAGGGCGCGTGGCCCGCCAGCCGGAACCAGCGGACCTTGCGGTGCCGGCGCAGGGCGCGGGCCGCGCGGACGGCGTCGTTGAGGAACCGGCGTGCCATCGGCACCCGGCGGACCGCGGCCGCCAGCTCCTCCGCGGCCTCCGCGCCGCCCGGGGCGGCCTTGAGCGCGTCGACCTGCTCCACGTCGGCGAAGACGGCGCGCAGGGCCTGGCTGAGCTCGCTCTCGGCGACCTCGCGGTGCTCCTCCTCCGCTTGGCGGGCGGCGTGCGCGGCCTCGTACAGGACGAGGGAGGAGGCGGGGTCGAGCACCCCGGAGGTCGCGACCTCCAGCACCACGGACGCCCGGCGGACGAGCTGGGCGTCGAGGGCGGCGCGGGCGGCGTCCATCCGGGAGTGCAGACGGTCGAGGCGGCCGGCGGTCCAGCTGAGGTAAACCCCGACGAGGCCGAGGCCGAGGGCAATCCACACAAGGGTTTCGATCACGGGCCGCGACCTTACCTTTCGACGCGCCGCTCGCGCGCCTCGGCCCTGGCGGGCCTCACCGGCTTCGCGCCGCTGCGCCGGACTCCGTCCGGCGGTGGCCGGGCGGTGTTTCCGCCACCGCCGCCTGGTGTGGGGCCCGGTGGGCGGGTGCGGCTGGGTTGGCCCTGCGGGGCTGGGTCCCCTACCCGCCCTTCCACCGTTCCCCGGGCTCCGCCCGGACCCGCGCCTCAAACGCCGGCGAGGCTGAAATTGCCCTCCGGGCAATCCGGCGTCGTACGGGCACAGCCGTGGCCAGCCGAAATCCAGCCCCTCCGGCGTTTGAGGAGCGGGGGTCCGGGGGCTGGCCCCCGGGAACGGCGCCGCACACGGCAACGGGTCCGGGGCGGAGCCCCGGGGAACGGGCGAAGGGCGGGTAGGGGACCTCGCCCCGCGCAGCGGCACACCCACAGCCGGGCTCCCGCGCAGGCGGGCCGGCGCGGCCGCACCCGGGCCGGAGGCCGGAGGGGCTAGGTGTCGCGGGAGAGGCCCAGGCGGGTGCGGAGGGGGACTCGTTCGTCCTCCGCGACCGCCGCCGCGCCGTCGGTCACCGTTTCGTAGACGGCCAGGATGTCCGCCGCCACCGTGGACCAGTCGAAGCGGCGTACGTGGGCCGAGCCGCGCGCGCTCAGTTCCTCGCGGCGGGCGGGGTCGCGCAGGAGCGCGATCGCCGATGCCGCCAGGGAGTCGGGGTCCTCGTTCGAGAAGAGGGCCCCGGCCGCCCCCTGGTCCAGGACCTGCGCGAAGGCGTCGAGGTCGGCGGCCAGGACGGCCGCCCCGGCCGAGAGCGCCTCGACGAGGATGATGCCGAAGCTCTCGCCGCCCGTGTTCGGGGCCACGTACAGGTCGACGCTGCGCAGCAGCCGCGCCTTGTCCTCGTCGGAGACCATGCCGAGGAACTCGACCCTGGAGCGGAGTTCGGCGGGCAGGGAGGCGACCGCCTCCTCCTCGTCGCCGCGGCCCGCCACCAGGAGGCGTACGTCCGGGCATGCCGCCACGATCGCCGGGAAGGCCGCCATGAGGACGGGCAGCCCCTTGCGGGGTTCGTCGATGCGGCCGATGAAGCCGAGGGTCTGGCCGGACCAGGCCGGATTCGGTTCGGCCTTGGCGAAGAAGTCCACGTCCACGCCGTTGGGGATGACCACCGCGTCCCCGCCCAGGTGCTCGACCAGCGTGCGCCGCGCGTACTCGCTCACCGCGATCCGGGCGCTGATCTTCTCGAGCGCCGGCTGCAGGATCGGGTACGCCGCGAGCATCGCCCGGGAGCGCGGGTTGGAGGTGTGGAAGGTGGCCACGATCGGGCCCTGCGCCGCCCAGCAGGTCAGCAGGCCCAGCGAGGGGGAGGTCGGCTCGTGGATGTGGACCACGTCGAAGACCCCGTCGTGCAGCCAGCGCCGTACGCGGGCGGCCGACAGGAAGCCGAAGTTGAGCCGGGCGACCGACCCGTTGTACGGCACCGGCACCGCCCGCCCCGCCGAGACCACGTACGGGGGCAGCGGGGTCTCGTCGTCCGCGGGGGCCAGGACCGACACCTGGTGGCCGAGGCCGATCAGGTGCTCCGCCAGGTCCCGGATGTGGAACTGGACCCCGCCGGGGACGTCCCAGGAGTACGGGCAGACGATGCCGATCTTCACGCGGAGTGCTCCTCGGGCCGGCCTTCGCGGCCGCTGGTGTCCAGATCGTCCAGCCACAGCCGCTGGAGCATGTGCCAGTCCTGCGGGTGTTCGGCGATGCCCTGCGCGAAGGCGTCGGCGACCGCCTGCGTCATGACGGCCGTCTTCTCCTGGCGGGTGCCCTTCTCGGGCACCTCCACCGGGGAGTGGATCCGCCCGTACATCTTCGGCGCGTCCCCGTAGTACAGGGTCGCCGGGAGCAGGACGGCGCCCGTCTGCTGGGCGAGCAGCGCCGGGCCGGCCGGCATGCGGGCCGCGGAGCCGAAGAAGTCCACTTCCACCCCGGAGGCCGACAGGTCCCGGTCCGCGACCAGGCAGACGAGCCCGCCGGAGCGCAGCCGCCGCGCGAGCGTGCCGAAGGCGGCGCCGCCGTTGTGCGGGAGCACCTCCATGCCCAGGCTCTCGCGGTAGGCGACGAAGCGGTCGTAGAGGGTCTCGGGCTTGAGCCGTTCGGCGACGGTGGTGAAGGGAACTCCGATGTGGGTGACGACCCAGGCGCCGGCGAGGTCCCAGTTGGCCAGGTGCGGGAGCGCGACGACCACGCCGCGCCCGGAGGCCAGGGCCTCGCGCAGGATGTGGTCGTCCTTCATCTCGACGTCGGTGCTGAATCGTTCCTTGGCCATGGTCGGCAGCCGGAAGGACTCCATCCAGTACCGCATGTAGGAGCGCATGCCCGCGTGCGACAGCTCGCGCAGCCGCTCGGGCGTGGCGTCCGGCACCACCCGGGCCAGGTTCGACTCCAGGCGCAGCACGCTCTTGCCGCGCCGCTTCCAGACGAAGTCCGCGATCCGCCGGCCGAGGGCTCCCGCGGCCGGCTCGGGGAGCTTCTTGACCCCGGCCCAGCCGAGCCCGTACAGCCCGTCGACCAGCTTGTCCTGTGCCTTGCCCATCAGGGCGTACCGCCTTCGGAGGGGGCTCCCGCGGCGGCAGCGGCGGCGGCATCGGCCTCCGCCGATTCGCGCCGCACGGTCACCACGCGCTGGATCAGGGTCACGAGCGAGCCCGCCGCGACCACCCAGAGCGCGATCGGGAGCAGCAGGCCGATCCACGAGGGGACGCCGAAGGTCTCCAGCCCGGACAGACCGGCCGCGACCAGGGTGATCACCAGGCGTTCGGCGCGTTCGATGAGCCCGTTGACGGCCACCGGCAGCCCGATCGACTCGCCGCGGGCCTTGGTGTACGAGACCACCTGGCCGCTGGCCAGGCAGAAGATGGCGACGGCGCAGAGCGCGTTGTTGTTCCCGGAACCCGCGTACCAGAGCGCGAGTCCGCCGAAGATCGCCGCGTCCGCCACCCGGTCGAGGGTGGAGTCGAGGAACGCGCCCCACCGGCTGGAGACGCCGGCCTGACGGGCCATGTTCCCGTCCACCAGGTCGGAGAACACGAAGAGCGTGATGGTGATCGTGCCCCAGAAGAACTCGCCCATGGGGAAGAAGACCAGGGCTCCGGCCACCACTCCGGCCGTGCCGATGAGGGTGACCGCGTCGGGACTCACTCCCATCCGGAGCAGAAGAGCGGCGAATGGCGTGAGAACACGCGTGAAGAATGCACGCGCGTACTTGTTCAGCATGGCCTTCCCGGAGGGTCGCTGGGCCGCACGGCCACCACGGCCACCGGCTGGCCCATCGTAGCCAGGGCCCCGGGCCATCGGCGCCGCGCACCCACCGGTTCACACGACGCGGGCCGTTCTCGGGCCGTTCGCCACGTTCCGGGCGCCCTGCCCGCGCATGTTTCCGGGCACGTTTCCGGACACCTTCTCCTCGGCGCCACCCCCGAACGCCTCCCGCGCGCCTCCCGCGGCGCGCCCCCGCGCCTCTCCCGCCCCTCCCGCGCCCCTCCCTCGGCGCCTCTCGTACGACGTATGGACGCCGTGTGACGGCAGTGCAAAGCTCGAAGGAGGATTTTCCCCCTCCATCCCCTCCAATCGGGAGGCACGAGCATCGTGGGAGCCTCATCACACCAATCCGGAGCCGCCGGAAGAGCACCGACGGCCGACCACCCGGCCTCCGTACGGAACGTCGTGCTGGTCGGCCACAGCGGATCCGGCAAGACCACCCTGGTCGAGGCCCTGGCCCTGACCGCCGGCGCCGTGAACCGGGCCGGGCGCGTCGAGGACGGCGCCACCGTCTCCGACTACGACGAGATCGAGCACCGCCGCCAGCGCTCGATCCAGCTCTCCCTGGTCCCCGTGGAGTGGGCCGGAATCAAGATCAACATCCTGGACACCCCCGGTTACGCCGACTTCGTCGGAGAGCTCCGGGCCGGGCTGCGCGCCGCCGACGCGGCCCTGTTCGTGGTCTCGGCCGCCGAGGACGGCGACGGGCTCTCCGGGGCCACCCGGATGGTCTGGGACGAATGCGCCGCCGTCGGCATGCCCCGCGCCATCGTCGTGACCCACCTGGAAGCCGCCCGCGCCGACTACACGCAGATGACCACGGTGTGCGGCGACGCCTTCGGGGCGGACGACCCCGATGCCGTGCGCCCGCTCTACCTGCCCCTGCACGGCCCCACCGCCCCCGACGGCCACGCCCCGGTGGCCGGCCTGCTCGGGCTGCTCTCCCAGCGCGTCTACGACTACACCTCCGGCGACCGCGTCGAACGCGACCCGGACCCCGGCGAGCTCGCCCTCATCACCGAGGCCCGTGCCCGGCTGATCGAGGGGATCATCGCCGAGAGCGAGGACGAGACCCTCATGGACCGCTACCTGGGCGGCGAGGACATCGACCTCAAGACCCTGGTCGACGACCTGGAGCGGGCCGTCGCCCGCGGCACCTTCCACCCCGTCCTGATGGCCGCCCCCGCCACCGACGGCGCCCGCAAGGGCCTGGGCACCGTAGAACTCCTCGAACTGATCACCGGCGGCTTCCCCACCCCGCTGGAGCGCGCGCCCGTCGGCGTCACCGCCCCCAACGGCGCGGCCCGCCCCGCGGTCACCTGCGATCCCGGCGGACCGCTCGTCGCCGAGGTGGTGAAGACCTCCTCCGACCCCTACGTCGGCCGCGTCTCGCTCGTCCGCGTCTTCTCCGGCACCCTGCGCCCCGACGAGACGGTCCACGTGAGCGGGCACGGGCTCACGGACCGGGGGCACGAGGACCATGACGTCGATGAGCGCGTCGGCGCCCTGACCTCCCCCTTCGGCAAACAGCAGCGCACCCTCACCCACTGCGTCGCCGGCGATCTGGCCTGCGTGGCCAAACTCACCCGCGCCGAGACCGGAGACACCCTCTCCGCCAAGGACGCCCCCCTCCTGATGGAGCCCTGGTCGATGCCCGACCCGCTGCTCCCGCTCGCCATCGAGGCCCACAGCAAGGCCGACGAGGACAAGCTCTCCCAGGGGCTGGCCCGGCTGGTCGCCGAGGATCCGACCATGCGGCTCGAACAGAACCCGCACACCCGCCAGCTCGTCCTGTGGTGCCTCGGCGAGGCCCACCAGGACCTCGCCCTCGAGCGGCTGCGCACCCGGTACGGGGTCCAGGTGGACCCGGTCCCCCACAAGGTCAGCCTCCGCGAGACCTTCGGCGCCAAGGCCGGCGGCCGGGGGCGACACGTGAAACAGTCCGGCGGGCACGGCCAGTTCGCCATCTGCGAGATCGAGGTCGAACCGCTGCCGCCGGGCAGCGGCATCGAGTTCGTCGACAAGGTCGTCGGCGGAGCGGTTCCGCGCCAGTTCATCCCGTCCGTCGAGAAGGGCGTCCGGGCGCAGGCCGCCCGGGGGCTCTCGGCCGGCCACCCGCTGGTGGACGTACGCATCACCCTGCTCGACGGCAAGGCCCACTCGGTGGACTCCTCCGACGCCGCCTTCCAGACCGCGGGCGCCCTAGCCCTGCGCGAAGCCGCCTCCGGAGCCCGCGTCCAGCTCCTCGAACCGGTCGCCGAGCTCGCCGTCCTCGTTCCCGACGAGTACGTCGGCCCCGTCATGAGCGACCTCGCCGGCCGCCGGGGCCGCGTCGTGGGCACCGACGCGGCGGGCACCGGGCGCACCCGGGTCCTCGCCGAGATCCCCGAGATCGAGATCGGCCGGTACGCCGTCGAGCTGCGTTCCGTATCGCACGGCACGGGGCTGTTCAGCCGTACGTACGCGCGGCACGAGCCGATGCCACCACAGATAGCGGACAAGCTGCGCGAACAGCCAGAGAAGGGAAGCCAACTGACATAGCGTCACTGCCGCCGCCCATCCAACCCGCTTGCGGTGGGCGGCATTTACCTGTCCCATCACCATGGGGAGGAATCGGCCGATAGGCTCGTCCGCGCGTGAGCCGGGCCGACCGAACGGGTAGACCGAGCAGGTGGACCAAGCGGGTGGACCAAGCGGGTGGACCGGGCGGGCGGCAGCGCGGGCGGGCCCGCACACGAGGTACACGAGTACGACGCACAGCGATGGGGGCAACGGTGGCGGACGACGGATTCGACTTCAGGCCCGGGGCACAGATCCCGCTCCAGGGCGGCGGCGGCCAGACCGCCGCGACCAACGCCCTCGCCTCCGCCGCCTACCGGGACGGCGGACGCGACACCAAGCTGGAGGAGATACTCAAGGCCAACAACGAGTACCACGAGTCCGTGGTCAAACCCGCCAAGGTGTCCCTGCTCGCCCCCAACCTCGGCGAGGCCTTCTGCCGCGCGGTCGAGGCCCGCACCATCCCGCCCACCCGCAAGCCGCTGATCCAGTCCTTCGGCGCCGACCCGCAGACCGTCGTCGAGCACTGCCTGGCGGCCTCCCGCATCCGCAAGGAGCGGGACCGCAAGCTCCGCCTGATCATGCTCGCCTGCGGGGTCGTGTTCCTCCCCGGCCTGCTGCTGTGGCTCGGCCTGTTCTGGGCCCGCAAGGCCCTGGCGGGCTCCACGGCCAAGCGGGCCTCGTGGATGGGCACGGCGCTCCTCGTCGGCGTGGGCCTGGTGGTCGCCGTCCTCATGTTCCGGCTCCCGGCGACCGGCTTCCTGGGCCTCTACGTCCGCGCCATGGTCATCGCCCCGGTCGCCGGCTGGTTCCTCGCCCGCCGGCTCTGCCAGGCCACCGCCGAGGACCTGCGCTCCCGTTGGGACGGGCTCCTCGCGGGCGGCGGCGGGGTGGCCGCCAAGATCCCGGAGGCCGTCCCCGGCAACCCCGACGAGAAGGCCCGCGAGGACCTGCGCCACTCCCTGGCCAAGCTCACGGCGGAGGACCGCAGCAACGCCGTCTTCTACGCGGGCCCCAAGGGCATACTCGGCATGGGCACGCGCTGGGGCAGCTGGCAGATGGCCGAGGAACTCGCCCCCAGGAACGAGGGCTCCGAGATCCACCCGTTCCGCAGCTGGGACGTCATACGCGCGATCGACACCCAGCTGCGCAAGCTGGAGCGCGGCCCCCTGCACACCGGCGGCCTCCCGCCCGCGTCGATCACGCACTGGATCGTCACACCGGTCGGCGAGGGCGCCAAGGAAGTGACCCGCCCCAGCGGAGCGGACGTGGACACCTTCCTGGTCAAGCCGCACGAGATCACCCGGATCTGCAACGAGCAGCAGTTCAGTGCCGGCAACCGGCACTACCTCGGCATCCAGTACCCGCTCTGGGACGGCCAGCTCGTGATCACCATGCTGGTCACGGTCACCGTGCTCTACAAGACCCTGCGCGTGGAGGTCACCGGGCACGCGCTCGGCCCGGTGCACGGCCTGTTCACCACCAAATCGGCGGCGCCGGTGGACGAGGTCGCCAAATCCGTGCGCTTCTGGGAAACCGTCGAGCTCAAGCGGCCGGTGGTCGACACGAACGAGGTCGTACGCCTCGCCGTGCGGGCGCCCTTCACCTGGTACCCGCCGCTCCTGGACTTCCTGGGCGGCAAGCTCGTCCTCCCGGAGCCCTTCGGCGTCCGCCACGTCTGGGCGGGCCAGCCGTGGCGCCACCGCTTCATGGCGGACGACGCGATGCGCGCCGCGACCCCGGTCCTGCGGGCGGTGCACACCGCCGCGATGCGGGTCCTGGAGGAGAACGGGGTCGACACCGACCGCTTCACCAACCGGTCAAGCATCGTCAGCGGTCTGATCCAGGACGCCGCACCGCGCAAGGCGGACGTCTACGACGCGTGAGGTCGCGCGGACATCCGCCCGGCACGACGCCCCGGCCGTCCCTAGTCGGAGGGCCAGGCGTCCGCGAGCATCTGGCGGGTGTCCGCGAGGAGTTGGGGCAGGACCTTGGTGTGGCCCACGACCGGCATGAAGTTCGTGTCCCCGCCCCAGCGGGGCACGATGTGCTGGTGCAGGTGCGCGGCGATGCCGGCGCCGGCGGCCTGGCCCTGGTTCATGCCGATGTTGAACCCGTGCGCACCGGAGGCCTTGCGCAGCGCGACCATCGCCCGCTTCGTGAGGTCGGCGAGTTCCAGGGTCTCGGCGGCGTCCAGGTCCGTGTAGTCGGCGACGTGCCGGTACGGCACGACCATCAGGTGGCCGCCGTTGTACGGGTAGAGGTTGAGCACGGCGTAGACGTGCCGGCCCCGGGCCACGACCAGCCCGTCCTGGTCGGACATCTCCGGAATCCCGCAGAAGGGACAGCCGTCCCCGGCCTCCGGCCCGGTCGGCTTGTTCTCCCCCTGGATGTAGGCCATCCGGTGGGGCGTCCACAGACGCTGGAACGCGTCCTGCGTGCCCACACCGATCTGCTGCTCCGGCTCAATCGTCATGGGATGCAGCATATGACCTTGGCCCCGAGCGGCGTGTCGCCGGGGCGAACACCGGTGTGCGGGAAGCGATGCTGGGCCCATGAACCATGCACCCGAGTCCGGTGACCAGGCCTGGGAACGCCGGACCGAGCTGCCGCTGTTCTACGCCTCCCTGATCTTCCTGGGCTCCTACGCGATCTCCGTGCTGGCCTACCGGGCCCACCCCCTGTGGCGGGACATCAGCCTCGTCGTGGTCGCACTGACCTGGGTCTGCTTCATCGTGGACTACCTGGTCCGGCTGCACCTGAGCGGCATGCGGCCGCTGCGCTTCGTCCGCGTGCACTGGCTGGACACCCTGATCGTGCTGCTGCCGCTGCTGCGGCCGCTGCGCATGGTCAAGGTCCACAACGCGATCCAGGCCCGGCAGAAGCGCCCGCGCCAGGGGCTGTACGCGCGGGTGATGTCGTACGCCGGCCTGTCGGCCGGGCTGATGGGGTTCGCCGGCGCGCTCGGGGTCTACCACTTCGAGCGCCGGGCCCCGAACGGCACGATCCACACCTTCGGGGACGCGGTGTGGTGGGTGTGCGAGACGCTGACCACGGTGGGCTACGGGGACATGGCCCCGGTCACCCCGGTGGGCCGGATCATCGCGGCGTTCCTGATGGCGGGCGGCCTGGCGCTGCTGGGCGCGGTGACGGGCTCCTTCTCCTCCTGGATGCTCCAGGTGTTCCGCCGCCAGGACGAGGCGGAGCCCCCGGGGACCTGAGGTCCCCGGGGGCTCCGGGCCATCACGCAGCCATCACTCAGCCGTCACGGCAGCCACATCCGTCACACCTGGACGCGGCGCTCCACGACGTCCACGAGCTTCGCCAGCGCCTGGTCGCGCGGGACGCCGTTCTCCTGCGAACCGTCGCGGTAGCGGAAGGAGACGGTGCCCGCGGCCATGTCCTCGTCACCGACGATGATCATGAAGGGGACCTTCAGCTTCTGCTGGTTGCGGATCTTCTTCTGCATCCGGTCGGAGGAGGCGTCCACCTCGACGCGCAGGCCCTTCTTCTTCGCCTCGGCGGCGAACTCCTGCAGGTACTCGATGTGCGAGTCGCCGATCGGGATGCCGACCGCCTGGACGGGGGCGAGCCACGGCGGCATGACGCCCGCGTAGTGCTCCAGCAGCACGGCGAAGAACCGCTCGATGGAACCGAACAGCGCACGGTGGATCATGACCGGCCGCTGCTTGGTGCCGTCGGGGCCGGTGTACTCCAGGTTGAAGCGCTCCGGCAGGTTGAAGTCGAGCTGCACGGTCGACATCTGCCAGGTGCGGCCGATGGCGTCACGGCACTGCACGGAGATCTTCGGGCCGTAGAACGCGGCGCCGCCCGGGTCCGGGACCAGGGGCAGGCCCTGCTTCTCGGCGACCTGCTGGAGGGTGGCGGTGGCCTCCTCCCAGATCTCGTCCGAGCCGACGAACTTCTCCGGGTCCTTGGTGGAGAGCTCCAGGTAGAAGTCGGTCAGACCGTAGTCGCGGAGCAGGTTCAGCACGAAGGTCAGCGTGCGGTCGAGCTCCTCCGCCATCTGCTCCTTGGTGCAGTAGATGTGCGCGTCGTCCTGGGTGAAACCGCGCGAGCGGGTCAGGCCGTGCACGACACCGGACTTCTCGTACCGGTACACGGTGCCGAACTCGAAGAGGCGCAGCGGCAGTTCACGGTAGGAGCGGCCGCGCGCGTCGAAGATCAGGTTGTGCATCGGGCAGTTCATGGGCTTGAGGTAGTAGTCCGTACCACCGTCGAGCTGCATGGGGGGGTACATGCCCTCCGCGTACCAGTCCAGGTGGCCGCTCTTCTCGAAGAGGGTGCCCTTGGTGGCGTGCGGGGTGTAGACGAACTCGTAGCCCTCTTCCTCGTGCCGCTTGCGCGAGTAGTCCTCCATGGTGCGGCGGATGACACCGCCGCGCGGGTGGAAGACGGCCAGGCCGGAGCCGATCTCGTCCTGTACGGAGAACAGGTCGAGCTCGGTGCCGAGCTTGCGGTGGTCGCGCTTCTCGGCCTCCACGAGGAAGTCGAGGTGGGCCTTCAGCTCCTCCTTCGACGGCCACGCGGTGCCGTAGATGCGCTGGAGCATCGGGTTCTTCTCGCTGCCGCGCCAGTAGGCGGCGGCGTTGCGCATCAGCTTGAACGCCGGGATGTTGCGGGTGGTCGGCAGGTGGGGACCGCGGCAGAGGTCCTTCCAGCACAGGTCGCCGGTCTTGGCGTCGAAGTTGTCGTAGATGGTCAGCTCGCCGCCGCCCACCTCGACGTTCGCGCCGTCGTCGGTCGAAGCGGAACCCTTGATGCCGATGAGCTCCAGCTTGTACGGCTCGTGTCCGAGCTCCTCGCGGGCCGCCTCGTCGGTGACGACGCGGCGGGCGAAGCGCTGGCCGCGCTTCTGGATCTCCTGCATCTTCTTCTCGATGGCCTTGAGGTCATCGGGGGTGAAGGGCTTCGCGACGTCGAAGTCGTAGTAGAAGCCGTCGCGGACCGGCGGGCCGATGCCCAGCTTGGCCTCGGGGAACAGCTCCTGCACGGCCTGCGCCATGACGTGCGCGGTGGAGTGGCGCAGGATGTCGAGGCCGTCGGGAGAGGAGATCTCCACGGGCTCGACGGTCTCGCCGTCCTTCACCTCGTACGCGAGGTCCTTCAGCTCGCCCGCGATGCGCGCGGCGACGATGGTGCGCTCGCCGGCGAAGAGCTCAGCCGCCGTAGTGCCCGTGGCCACCACGCGCTCGTCCCGCTCGGAATCGCGTTGGATGATCACACGGACGTCTGACACCGGTCTGCTCCTGACTCAGGGGGTGCGCGAGCGGATCACTGCGCGTCTGAATCGTACCGAGCGGATGGGCCGAGCCGCTAAACGGTTACCGCCCGGGCCGGTGGGAACCGCCGCCCTCGACGGCCTCGTCCCTGGATGCACAAGATCGTCAGTGAGTGCGGAGGAGCATGTGATGACCGGTACGGCTACCCGTTACCTCTACCTGGTGCGGCACGGCGAGGCGGCCTCGGAGGAGAGCGGTCTGACGGAAGGCGGCCGCAGGCAGGCCGTGCTGCTCGGCCGGCGCCTGCGCGACATACCTCTCGCGGCCGTTCACCACGGCCCGCTGCCCCGGGCGGAGCAGACCGCACACCTGATCGGCGAGCAGCTGAAGGACGTCCCCCTGCACGTCTCGGACGCCGCCGGCGACTACGTCCCCTACGTACCACCGCGGGAGGAGCTTCCGGCGGACTCCGCGGACCTCTTCCTCCGCTTCCTCGACAGTGCCTCCGACGAGGAGCGGGAGCGGGGACCGGCTCTGGCCCGGCGGGCCCTGGACCTGTTCACCGGACCCGTGGACGGCGGAGAGGACCGGCACGAGCTGGTCGTCACCCACGCCTTCCTGGTCGCGTGGCTCGTCCGGGACGCCATGGACGCGCCGCGGTGGCGCTGGCTCGGCCTCAACCACGCCAACGCCGCCCTCACGGTCATCCGGTACGCGCCCGGGCGGCCCGCCTCCGTCCTCGTCCTCAACGACATGCGGCACCTGCCGCCCGAGCTGTGCTGGACCGGCTTTCCCCCCGAGCTGCACGTCTAGGCGCGCTTCCCTGGAGGCGGGCTTCTCTGGAGGCCTGCCTCCCCCGGGGCCGGGCTCCTAGTCGTCCGACGGCAGTGCGTCCCCCGCGTCGAGGGACTCGTCCAGGGACTTCATCAGCCGGTCCCGCTCGACCTCGTCCAGCGGGACCGGGCGGACGTCCGAGGCGTCCGTGAGCCGCCGGAAGCCGCCCCGCCGCTGCAAGCGCCCGCTGACCCGGATCGGCAGTCCCACCAGGTGCGCGTGGCCCGCCACCCGGTACGACTCCTCGTCGAGCACGACCCGGACGTACGGGATCTCCGCCCCGGCGAGGACCCGCAGCCGGACCGTGCCCCCGCCGCCCGGGGCGGACCTCCGCATCCGGACCACCGCTCCCGCCACCCGGACCGCCACCGCCGGCTCGTCCCTCGTGTACCGCGCGGCCGCCTCCCGGAGCACCGGCAGGTCGCCGGGTGAGAACTCCACCGGCTCGGGCCGGGCCGCGCATCCTGCCGGGACCCCGGCCGCCGGGGCCCACGCGAGGGCCACCCGGGCCCCCTCCGAGCCGTGGACCAGCGAGATCAGCGCCTCGGCGAGCTCCCGGCTGACCCCGGCCTCGACCGCCGCGTCGAAGGCTTCCATGCCGCCGGTGGCCCGCCGGTAGTCCACGGCCTCGCGGGCGGCGTGCAGCGCGTGGTGGAGCCGGATCACCGTCCCCCGGCCCCCGTCGACGGGGACGTACGCGGTCAGCCGCCGGCCGCCCGGAGCCGGGCCCACCAGGACCCCGTCCAGCGCCCGCTCCGCCTGGCCGCGGTGGCGGGCTCCGTAGTACCCGGCCCGTGCCCGGTCGGCCAGCGCCCCGGCGAGGAGCAGCTGGCGGGCGGCCGAGCGGAGCTGTTCCTGGACGGTCCAGTCGGCCTCGCCGTGGAGTCCGTACGCCCCGCGCGGGATCTCGCGTTCCCAGCGGATCTCGTCGCTCGGCACGCTGAGCCCGTAGAGCACCTCGCGCGCCGACGGCAGCCCGCTGCGCGAGAGCGCCGTGAGCGCCTCTTCGAGCAGGTCGGCGCAGTCGGGGAAGGCCCGGCTCTCGGGGACGAGGAGGCTGGTGCCGCCGCTGCCCGTGCCGTACGGGGCGGGCGGCGTCCAGCGCCCGTACCGTCCGGCGGCGCCGCCGCGGCGCAGCCAGCCGTGCCGGTGCAGCAGGGCGCCGAGCACGAGCGGATCGACGTGCGCGGGATCGGGGGCGCCCGCCGCGAACTCCGGTGAGGGGAGCGGCTCCAGGTGCGGTGACTGCCAGTTCATCAAGGTGTCCCTCCCGACCCGACCCGGGTCATGATCTCGCAGAGCGCCCGGTCG
The DNA here is from genome assembly GCF_035978755.1 of Streptomyces sp. NBC_01298. Classification (NCBI taxonomy): domain Bacteria; kingdom Bacillati; phylum Actinomycetota; class Actinomycetes; order Kitasatosporales; family Streptomycetaceae; genus Streptomyces; species Streptomyces sp. NBC_01298. The sequence continues at coordinate 7,273,552 of NZ_CP108414.1, read as the reverse complement.
TCGAAGATCCGCGTGGTCGGGATCCGTACGGTGGTCCGGCGCCGGCCGGTCACGGGGTGTCCGGCGAGATTGGTCCAGTAGCAGCAGTGCCGCAGGTCGAGCCGGTCGTGTCCGGCGCTCAGCCATTGGTCGCGTTCCCGCGGGACGAGCATCACGACGAGGATCTTGTGCACGGCGACCGGACTGCGGGCCAGCTTCACCAGGTGCTCGTTGTCGAGGGTGAAGCCGAAGGTGGGCCCGGCCGGCCTGGGCGGTATCTGGTAGGTCGCCTTGAGCTGGACCTTGATGGTCACCTCGTCGTCGATGACGTGCTCGGGGGCGCCGTGGCTGACGTGCCAGTCGATGCCGTTGTCGGGAAAGGGCTGGGACAGCGAGCAGCCCGCCGCGGCGACGACGGCGTGCAGATATCCCACCTGGAGGGTTTCCATGCAGGCGGTGGTGGCGAGCGTGCCGCGCAGCGGTCCGCTCCGCGGGTCGGTCCGCGGATCGATCTGCCCCGCGAGCACCCCGCCCGGTTCGGGCTGCGCGAGCGCCATGGCCGGCTCCCCATGCCTTCCGGGCTGTCCCCGTGGAAGCGGCCGCGTGGGGCCGCGTCAGGTGCGTGTCAGGGTGTCGGGGTTGACGACCGGTCATGTGTGCGGTCCCCCAGTTGAGTTGTCTCCGCAGTCGGCGTCCCGCAAACGGCGTACGGGGCAAAGAGCCCGGGTATCACCGTTTCGGGCAAGGGTGGCGGGCCCGGGGCGCGGTGCCCGGGTGGGGCCATCTGCCGACGGGTGACGAGGAGTTCGCCATGACACGCTGGTACGAGGGCCCGCTGGCCGCATTCGACACGGAGACGACCGGGGTGGACGTGGAGCGCGATCGGATCGTGTCCGCCGCGCTCATCGTCCAGGAGTGCGCGGGCGGCCGGATCCGCTCGACGCGATGGCTGGTCAATCCCGGCATCCCGGTACCCCCGGGGGCCACGGAAGTGCACGGTCTGACCGATGACCACCTCCAGCGCAACGGCCGGTGGCCGGCGCCGGTGGTGGAGGAGATAGCCCGCGCGCTCGGGGAGCAGCAGGTGGCGGGGAGGCCGGTGGTGGTGATGAACGCGCCGTTCGATCTGACCCTGCTGGACCGGGAGTTGCGCCGCCACCGGGCGTCCTCGCTGGCCCGGTACCTGGACAACCGGCCGCTGACGGTGCTGGATCCGCGCGTGCTCGACAAGCATCTGGACCGCTACCGCAAGGGGCGCCGGACGCTCACGGACCTGTGCGCGCACTACGGGATAGAGCTGGAGGGTGCCCATGACGCGGGCGCGGACGCGCTGGCGTCCCTGGAGCTCGTACGGGCCGTGGGCCGCCGGTTCGCGGCCCGTCTGGAGCGGCTGTCGCCGGCGGAGCTGCACACGCTCCAGCAGGTGTGGCACGCGGCGCAGGCGCGGGGGCTCCAGGCGTGGTTCGCGCGGCAGGGCACACCGGAGTCGGTGGATCCGCACTGGCCGCTGCGGCCGGAGCTGCCCGCGGCGGCGTGAGGGGGCCCGTACGGCACGAGTCCGTACGGCAAGGGTCCGTGCCACAAGGGCCCGTACATGCGGAAGGCCGGTCCGTCATCAGACGGACCGGCCTGTCCCGGTGGGCGATACTGGGATCGAACCAGTGACCCCTTCGGTGTGAACGAAGTGCTCTCCCGCTGAGCTAATCGCCCGGGAACGGTGTGAACAATACAGAAGGCCCGGGGCTGGTTCAAACCGCTTCCGGCCGGGCCGCCAAATGTGCGGCGAGCCCGCGCCGTCCGGCCCGCATCATCAGCGTGTGGTTGAGCCGGAACACCGGCCGCCCGGGGAACGCGAGCAGACGCATCAGGGGGCGGCGCACCTCGACCTCCTGCTCGTACAGCGCCCGCGTGCCGCCGGCCCGCGCCCGTACGGTCCACCGCGCCCAGCCCTCCAGATCGCCGAGCAGCGCGACCTCCAGGACGCCGCCCACGGGGTCCCGCAGGAGTTCGGCCGCGCCCACGTGCAGGGTGTACGGGAGGACGGAGCGGATGGCGGCGGTACCGCCGCTCCCGTCGCCGGCGGGGGCCACGGCGCGGATCTGGGGCCACCACAGGGGGTAGGACTCGGGGGTTTCCAGGGCGGCGTAGACGCGGGCGGGCGCGGCGTCGAGGTCCCACACGCTGCGGAAGCGGTAACGGGTCCACCGGCCACCGGGGTTGGCGGGGGCGGCCCGGTCGCCGGGGCTCACGTCAGGGGCGCCGCCGGACGCGGCGCCATGGCTGCTTCGGTCCATGTCTCCAGTCTTGCGCGCGGCGGCCGTGCGCACCGGGTACTCAGCCGGAACTCATCCGGAGATGAGTACGCGCACCCATGTCCTGACGGGGTGACGGGCGCCACACTCCGAACCATGGAAAACCCCCTGCCACCGGCCGAGGAGCTCGTGCTCATCGACCGCGAACTGATCCAACTCGACGCCCGGCGCCACTTCCTGCTGAACCGCCGTGCCTGGCTGCTGGGCGCCCAGGCCCCCCACGCGTGGGGGGCGACGGTCCGGCCGGCCGCGCCCGCGCAGGGCGCGGAGGCCTCGGGTCCCGGTGCGCAGAACGTGCTGCTGGTCCTGGGCGCGGTGCTGCTGGCGGTGGCGGCCCTGGCGTTCACGCTGGTCAGCTGGGGCTCCCTGGGGATCGCCGGGCGCAGTGCGGTGCTCGGCGTGGTGACGGCGGCGGCGCTGGGCGCCCCGGTGGCGCTGCTGCGCCGGGGGCTGCGCTCGACGGCCGAGGCGGTGGCCGCGGTGGGTCTGCTGCTGACGGTGCTCGACGCGTACGCGCTGTACGCCGTCGGCATGCCGGAGGTGGACGGAGTGGCGTACGCGGCGGGCGCGGCCGCGGTGCTGGCGGCGGTGTGGGCGGGGTACGGGCGCTGCCTGCCCGCGCTGCGGATCCCGGTCCCGGCGGCGCTGCTGACGGCGCAGCTCCCGCTGCCGCTGGCGGCGCTGGCCGCCGGGGCGGACGGGCCGGACATGGCCTGGGCCCTGCTGGGCACCGCGGCGCTGGACGCCGGCCTCGCGCTGCCGCGGCCCGGGCGCTGGTCCCGCTGGGCGGGGGCGGCCGGCTCGGTGGTGGGCGGGACCGCGCTGCTGACGGCCCTGGCGCAGTCCCTGGACGCCGGGTCGACGGGCTCGGCCGTGGCTCCCTCGGTGCGGCTGGCCGCGGTGGCCGTGCTCGCTCTGGCGGTGGCGTGGCGCGCCCCGGGCTTGCGGGCCGCCTTCGCGGCGGCCGGCGCCTTCGCGGCGGTGGCCGCGCTGGGCGGGCCGTTCCGGCCGGAGCTGAGCCCGTCCTGGGCGGCGGTCGTGTACCTCGCCCTCGCCCTGCCCCTGCTGGGCGCCCTACGGGTCTCCGCGCTCCCGGAGCCCGTCCGGCGCGGCCTCGCCCTGACCGGTGCGGGGGTCGCCGTCGTACAGGCGGCGCTGACCGCGGCGTGGGTTGCGACGGTGCTGCTGGGCCGGCTGCGGGTGCTGGAGGAGGTCTGGTCGGTGACCACACCCGCCCCGGCGGCCGACGGCTCGGGGCTCGCTCCGCTGGTGGTCCTGCTGCTGACGGCCGGGGCGGCGTGGTGGCTGGTCCGGGTGCTCCCGGAACGCACGGAGCCGGGGCCGGCCGCGGTGGTCCTGGGCTGGGCGGCGCTGTTCACGGCCCCCGTGGTGCTCGACGCCGCCCCGGGCGCGGTCTTCGCGGCCCAGCTCGCGGTGACGCTGGCGGCGGGGGCGCTCGCGCTGCGGTCCGCGGCGGGGGCCGGCGCAGCGGCGAAGGCGGCCGCCGGCGGCCCGGCCGGGGCCGCGCCCGCCGGCGACGGCGTCCCCGCGGGCTCCGGACCCACGGCGGCCGCGGCCGTCGCCGCGGTCCCGGCGCCCGCCCTCCGCGGCCCCGCGGGGATCGCGGCGGGCGCCTGCGCCCTCGCGGGGGCCCTGAGCGTCTCCGTGGCGGCCCTGGACGGCCGGCTGGCCACCTTCGCGGTGTTCGGCCTGCTGGGGGCCGCGTGCGCGGCGGGAGCGGCGTACCGGCCCGCCCCGGTGTGGGCCCGCGCGGGCGCGGCGGCCCTCGCGGTCGGGTACGCGGCGCTGCTCGCGGTGGCCCTGGGCGCGCTGCTGGAGTGGCCGGTGGCCTGGTGGGCGCCGGCGGTGCTGGTGGTCCCGGCGGCCGTGGCGGCGCTCGGGCCGCGGCTGGGCCCCGTACGGGTCCCGGCTGAGGTCGCGGCGGCCGCTGCGGGTCTCCTCGCCCTCGCCCTGGCCACCGGGGACGCTCCGGTGCTCGCGCTGGTCCTGGCCCTGGCCGGGGTGGTGTGCGCGGCGGCGGCGGTACGGCCCGAGCGCCGGACGGCGGCGGGCTGGCCGGCCGGGGCGCTGTTCCTGGCGGCGACCTGGGTACGGCTCGCGGCTTCGGAGGTGACGGTGCCCGAGGCGTACACCCTGCCGGTGACGGCGGCGGCGCTGGCCGTGGGGTTCCTGCGGCGGCGGCGCGACCCGCTGGCCGGGTCCTGGACGGCGTACGGTCCGGGGCTGGCGGCGACCCTGCTGCCGAGCACCCTCGCGGTGTGGGGCGATCCGCACTGGCTGCGGCCGCTGCTGCTGGGGACGGCCGCGCTCGGGGTGACCCTGGCCGGCGCCCGCGGCCGGCTCCGGGCGCCGCTGCTGCTGGGCGGGGCGACGCTGACGGCGGTGGCGCTGCACGAGCTGACCCCGTACGTCGTCCAGGTGGTGGACGCGCTGCCGCGCTGGCTGCCGCCGGCCCTGGCGGGGGTGCTGCTGCTGGTGGTGGGGGCGACCTACGAGAAGCGGCTGCGCGACGCCCGCCGGCTGCGGGATGCGATCGGACGGCTGAAGTAGCCCGGCCCCCGGCCCCGCCCTCCGACCCCGCCCACCGGCCCTGGCGTCCGTACCCCGGCGCCAGGGCCGGACGGGTGCCGGCCGTGGGCCGTACGGGGGAAAACGCCAGAGGCCCGGAGACTGTGAAAGTCTCCGGGCCTCTGGTCCGGGTGGGCGATACTGGGTTCGAACCAGTGACCCCTTCGGTGTGAACGAAGTGCTCTCCCACTGAGCTAATCGCCCGGACGCACCGCAAACATTACCGCATGTCAGCGGTGCTCTCCGCCATGGGCGGGCGGGGTCGCTACTCCTTGGCGTTCCAGGGCAGCGAGAGCCCGTGCGTCCACAGGTAGACGCCGATCGCGATGCCCGCGACCGCGAGCCCGACGCTGGTCAGGATGATGTTGCGGCGGCGGACCTTCGGGTCCAGCGCCTTCTGCGTGGCCTCGCTGACCTTGCGCTTGGTCCAGCGCAGCGCGAAGTGGGCCCAGGCGAATTCGGTGGCCCAGATCGCGAGGCCCGCGAAGATCGCCACCCAGCCCGGGCCGGGCAGGACGAGCATGGCGACGCCGGCGCCGATGACGGCGAGGCCGACGATGAAGACGCCGACCTGCCAGCTCAGGTGCAGACCCCGGCGGGCCTTGATGAAGGCCGGTGCCTTGGAGACGTGCGGCGCCTCCTCGGCGGTGGGTTCGGCTGCGGACTCGGCCGCGGCCTCGACTGCTGCGGATTCGGCTGCGGATTCGGCTGCGGACTCGTTGGTCTCGCGGTCACTCCCCGTGTTCATGGGGTCGAATCTACCGGAGGTCCCAGCACACGTGAATGGTCGTTTGGATCCGCCGTTCGAGGGACCCAGAGGTCCGCAAAACGGTCAGAGGGGTTTACAACGGCACCGTAGGTGGCATGTCGATTTCGCCGACGTGCGAATCCCCGAGCGCACACTGAGCGAAAGGCCCTGGCGCTTATGAACACCACGGTCAGCTGCGAGCTGCACCTGCGCCTCGTTGTGTCGAGCGAGTCCTCACTGCCTGTTCCCGCGGGCCTGCGGTATGACACGGCCGATCCCTACGCCGTGCACGCCACCTTCCACACCGGCGCCGAGGAGACGGTCGAATGGGTATTCGCCCGCGACCTCCTCGCCGAGGGTCTTCACCGGCCCACCGGTACCGGCGACGTCCGTGTCTGGCCGTCCCGCAGTCACGGTCAGGGGGTCGTCTGCATCGCCCTGAGCTCACCGGAGGGAGAAGCGCTGCTCGAAGCACCCGCCCGAGCACTGGAGTCGTTCCTCAAGCGGACGGACGCCGCGGTTCCACCCGGAACCGAACACCGGCACTTCGACCTCGACAAGGAGCTCTCCCACATCCTGGCCGAATCCTGAGCCAGGCCTACAGAGGGAACCCTCCCCCGGCTGAGTCCGGGGGCCGTACGACACCGTCCGACTCGGGGCGACGGTGCACGGCGGACAACCACATACGGAAGTGCCGGCGCTGTTCACGCGGAAGCCACCCGCGTGGACGGCGCCGGTGCGCTTTGGGGGACCCGCTAGAGTCGGCCAGCGGCGGCAGCAGACCGTCACCGCAGGCCCGGCCCTTCAGGGAGACCCCGTGCAGATCCCCCACGACACCCGTCGCGCGCTCGACGTCGTCGTCGCGCTGGTGAACACCTCGGCCGAGACGGAGCAGCCCGACGCGCTGGCGGACGTGAACGCGCTGCGCGCCTTCGTCCACGAGTACGCGATCAGCGACGTAGGCGAGCTCAGCGCCCGCGACCTCGCCGGCGTGCGCACGGTGCGCGGAAAATTCGCCCAGGTCTTCGCGGCGCCGAACTCCCGCATCGCCTCCGTGCTGATCAACGAGCTGGTCGCGACGGCCGGCACCACCCCGCAGCTGACCAACCACGACGGCTACGACTGGCACGTGCACTACTTCGCCCCGGGCGCCTCGGTGGGCGACCACCTGGCGGCCGACGGCGGCATGGCGCTGGCCTTCATCGTGGTCTCCGGCGAGCAGGAGCGGCTGCGGCGCTGCGAGGCCCCGGACTGCCGGCGCGCCTTCGTCGACCTGTCCCGCAACCGCTCCCGGCGCTACTGCGACAGCCGTACCTGCGGGAACCGGCTGCACGTGGCGGCGTACCGGGCCCGGCGCAAATCGGAACTGGGGACGGAGCCCGGCTCAGAGCAGGAAGAGGTCGTGCACGGCGGCGAGGAGCAGCAGACCGCCGATCACGGCTAGGAAGATCATCAGGGGCGGCTGGGAGAGCGCGAAGAGGCAGCCTCTGGGCTCCTCGGCGACGGGAACGGTGGCCGGCGCGGGAACGGCGGGCTCACCCGGTGATGTGTCGAGCATGTCGGGGCGATGATGGCCCAGCGGGCCCGCACACGCCGCTCAACACGCCAGACGAACCCGCGAGTTCACCGGATCCCGTCATATGCCGTGCTTCTTGAGGATCGCCTCGATGTCGGAGAAGTCCTCGGCGGGAGCGGCCGCCCGGGCCGGGCGCGGGCGGGCACCGTCACCCAGCGAGGGCGCGGAGGCGGCCGGGGCGACGGCCTCCTGGGCCGGGCGCCCCTTGGCTGCCTTCGGCCGCTTCTGCTTCCCCTCCCCCGCGCCGACGGCGCCGGCCGCGCGGCGCTCTATCGCGCGGGTGGTCACGAAGAGCAGCCAGGCCAGCCCCAGCACGGCGAAGCCGGCCCAGACGGTCGGCTTGAAGACGATCCCGGTCGCCCACGCCACGACGCCCGTCATCACCAGGCCGACGGGTACCAGCGAGTACGCGGCGATCCGGGTGGCCGCGAGGAATCGCTTGCGGTAGGCGGTCAGCGCGGCGATGCCCAGGCCCGCCGCGGACACCGCGGAGCAAATGGTCTCGGCGAGCATGCGGGGCCTCCAGGGGCGGTTCGGTCGGTTCGACCCGGCCGGCGGGCCGGGCGTTCTGTCCCCATCCATCCTGCACCGGTGACCCTCGCCCTGGCCACGGCCGGAGCCCTCCGCGGGCGGATCTCCGGGACATCTCCGGGTCGCGTCTCCTCCCGAGGTCCCGGTCCGTGCGCGTACCCGGGGGCTGGGAGACTGTCCGTATGACCGATTCCGTGATCCTCGACGTCTGGTGCGAACTTCAGTGCCCGGACTGCCACAGCGCTCTGGACGACGTGCGCGCCCTGCGGGCCCGCTACGGCGACCGGCTGGACATCCGGCTGCGCCACTTCCCGCTGGAGAAGCACAAGCACTCCTTCGCCGCGGCACAGGCCGCCGAAGAAGCCGCCGAGCAGGGGCAGGCCTGGCCCTACGTGGAGGCCGTCCTCGCCCGCACCGCGGAACTCGGCAAGGCCGGCGAACCGGTCCTCGTCGAGGTCGCGCGTGAACTGGGCCTGGACGCCGAGGAGTTCGACACCGCCCTCATCGACGGCCGGCACATCCTGATCGTGGACGCCGACCAGGCCGAGGGCAAGGCGATCGGCGTGACCGGCACCCCGACGTACGTGATCGACGGAGAGCGCCTCGACGGCGGCAAGAGCCAGGACGGCCTGCGCGAGCGCATCGAGGAGATCGCCGACCGGCTGCTCGCCGCGGACGCCTGAGCCGGACGCCTAGATCAGGTCCTTGGCGTAGTTGAAGTCGGTCGTCCGGTAGCCGAGGGACTCGTAGAGGCGCAGGGCCGGGACGTTGTCGGTGAAGACGTGCAGCGCGAGCACCCGGTGGCCGGCCGCGAGGGCGGTGCGTTCCGCGAGGAGCATCAGGTCCCGGCCGTGGCCGCGGCCGCGGTGCTCCTCGGCGACCGCGACGTCGAAGACGTACGAGTTCCCGCCGCTCGGCGCGACCCACACGGTGCCCACGGGGACGCCGGCCGCCTCCAGCACGGAGAAGCTGACGCCCGGGGTGGCCAGGCCCAGGGGCAGCATGGAGGCGTGGTCGTTCGCCGACTTCGTCCGCGCGGCTTCGGCCGGCATGCCGCGGCTGACCCAGCTCTGCGCGTAGCTCTCCAGCGCCTCGGTGTGCCAGGACTCGAACTCCGCCTCCGTCATCGGGCGGCCCGCCACCCCCTCGGACAGGGCGGGCGGCTCGGCCGGGAGGTCCTTGGCCATGTTGCGGCTGTACTCGGCGTACCCGAGGGCGGCGGCCAGCCGCAGGCCACCGGCCGAGCCGGCCGGGACCGAGACGCGGACCCGCCGGCAGCCCCAGCTCCGCAGTACTTCCTCGGCGGCGAGCGCGGCGACCGTGGCCCGGCCGCGCCGGCGGTCGGGCTCCTCGACGGCGAGTTCGCGGATCTCGGCGACCGTCGGCCCGAAGGGGGTGTCCGTCGCGAGCAGCAGGGCGCCGACGCGCCTGCTGTTGACACGGATCTCGTACGGGCGCGAGCGCGCCCCGCCGGTGCTCTGCTGAAGCGGCCCGCTCGGCCGCAGGGTGGTGGTCATCAGTCGAGTTCTACCCGCCCCGCGGCCCGAAGCACAGCGGAATTGTCCGGTCCCGGTCAGGAACGGGGGTCGGCGTCCTCGGCGGAGCGGGCGTCGAAGATCCGCATGGCCTCGGCCGTGACGGGACCGGGGGCCGAACCCAGCTCGCGCCCGTCGATCCGCAGGACGGCCTGGACGTCGCGCAGGGAGGAGGTCAGGAAGACCTCCTCCGCCTGCTCCAGCGCTTCGAAGGGCAGGTCGGTCTCCTTGGCCCCGCACCATTCGGCGACGAGGGCCCGGGTGATGCCCGCGAGGCAGCCGGAGGCCACCGGCGGGGTGTGCAGCTGTCCGTCGAGGACCACGAACACGTTGGAGCCGGTGCCCTCGCAGAGCCGCCCGACGGTGTTGGCGAGGAGGGCCTCGGAGGCGCCGGCCCGGTGGGCGGCGGCGAGCGCGACCACGTTCTCGGCGTACGAGGTGGTCTTCAGGCCCACCACGGCGGAACGCTCGTTGCGCACCCACGGCACGGTGACCACGGCGGTGGTGTCGGGGCGGCGGGTGGTGTCGGCCAGCGCGACGATCAGCGTCGGGCCGGCGTCTCCCCGGTCGGAGCCGAGCGGGGAGACGCCCCCGGTGTAGGTGACCCGCAGCCGGCCGAGCGGCAGCGGGTTGGCCTCCAGTACGGCGGCGCAGGCGCGGCGCACCTCGTCCAGGTCCGGGTCCGGCAGGCCGAGCCCCCGGGCGGAGCGGGTCAGCCGCTCCAGGTGCCGGGTGAGCGCGAAGGCCGTCCCGCGCTCCGCCTTGAGCGTCTCGAAGACCCCGTCGCCGACGGTGAGGCCGTGGTCGAACACGGACACCTTCGCTTCGTCGGCATCCCGCAGTGCTCCGTCGAGCCAGATCCTCACCGTACGGTCCTCCCGCTTTCGTCCGTCTGTGTTTCTGTCGTGCCCGTCGTGCCCGTCGCACCCTTCGCGCCGGTCACGTTCGCTTCGACGGCTCCCGACGCTACCCGCAGCAGCCGGGCGGCCTTCAGCTCGGTCTCCGCCCACTCGCGGTCGGGGTCGGACCCCCAGGTGATACCGGCGCCGGTGCCGAACAGTAGCCGGGGTCCGCCGGGGGCCGTGCGGTCGATCCAGAAGGTCCGGATGCCCACGGCCAGCTCGGCCGTGCCGCGGTCGGCGTCGACCCACCCGATGCCTCCGCAGTAGGGGCCGCGCGGGGCCGTCTCCAGGGCCCGGATGATCCGCAGGGCCGAGGATTTGGGGGCTCCGGTGACGGAGCCGGGCGGGAAGGTCGCGGCGAGCAGCTCCGGCCAGCCGGCGCCCTCGGCCAGTTCCCCGGCGACGGTGGAGACCAGGTGGACGAGGCCCGGGTGCTCTTCGAGCGCGCACAGCTCGGGGACGGTCACGGAGCCGGTGGCGCAGACCCGGCCGAGGTCGTTGCGTACGAGGTCCACGATCATCACGTTCTCGGCGTGGTCCTTGGGCAGCAGATCGGCGGCGGTGCGGCCGGTGCCCTTGATCGGGCCCGACTCGACGCGGCGGCCGGAGCGGCGCAGGTAGAGCTCGGGGGACGCGGTGGCGATCTCGACGCCGTGGGCCGGCAGCCGAATCGTTCCTGCATAGGGGGCCGGGTTGCCGCGCGCGAGCAGCGCCGTCAGGGCGTCCACATCGGCGCCCGCCGGATCGGGAAGCGGCGCGGACATCACGCGGCAGAGGTTGGCCTGGTAGACCTCCCCCGCCTCGATGTGCGCGCGGATGCTTCGTACGCCCGCGGTGTACGCGGCGCGGTCGAGGGAGGAGGTCCACTCGTCGGCGTCGGGGCCGCGCCAGGCCCCGGGGACGGGCGCCGGCACCGCATCGGGACGTATGTCCCCGAAGCGCGCGCAGACGAGGCGGCCTTCGAAATCGGCCGTCACCGCCCAGAAGCCGGTGGACTCCAGGGCGGCGGGATCACTGGTGACATCTCGGAGATCGGTCGCGAGAAGGCCGCCGAAGCGGGCGAGGGGAGGCAGGTCGTGCACGGCTGCGAGTCTATGACCGGTGACGCCTCGGCGCCGGTGAGGCGTCCGCCGGGTGACCGGCGGTGATCAGGCGGCAGCACGCTGCGGAAACGCGTTTTTGAGCTGGCCCGGGAATCCGCTAGAGTTCAACTCGTCGCCAGGGAGCGAAGGGGCAAGACCCCGGAGCGAACACGGTGACCTGCGGACGTAGCTCAGTTGGTAGAGCACCACCTTGCCAAGGTGGATGTCGCGAGTTCGAGTCTCGTCGTCCGCTCTGAAGTGGGGGATCATCTTCCCGAGGACCCCCTGCTCTTGCTCCATGGTGGAGTGGCCGAGAGGCGAGGCAACGGCCTGCAAAGCCGTCTACACGGGTTCAAATCCCGTCTCCACCTCCAAGGACGATTAGCTCAGCGGGAGAGCGCTTCCCTGACACGGAAGAGGTCACTGGTTCAATCCCAGTATCGTCCACTGGTCCGCAAGGATCCCCGCGCGATTAGCTCAGCGGGAGAGCGCTTCCCTGACACGGAAGAGGTCACTGGTTCAATCCCAGTATCGCGCACGCAGTATGCTTCACACCTACCACCTGCGGTGTTCGCACCGTGAACGTGGTCTCGCGCGATTAGCTCAGCGGGAGAGCGCTTCCCTGACACGGAAGAGGTCACTGGTTCAATCCCAGTATCGCGCACCAGCAGTCCGGAAGCCCCGGCCGTTCCCACGGCCGGGGCTTTCGCGTGTTCGGGCTCAGGAGGAGAAGAGCATCCGGCCGAAGCCGCCCTTGCGGTGGCCGTGCCCGTGGCCGTGGCCGTAGCCGCCGTGCTGCGGGGCGCCCCAGGCGGGCGCGGGGGCGGCGTGCTGCTGCGGGTACGCGGCGGGGGCCGGGGCCGGAGGGGCGGCGGGGGGCGGGACCTGGCCGTACTGGGAGGTGTACTGGGACTCCAGGCGGGTCAGCGCCTCCAGCTCGCCGTAGTCCAGGAAGATGCCGCGGCAACCGCTGCACTGCTCTATCTGGACACCGTTGCGGTTGTACGTGTGCATCATCGCGTGACACTTCGGACACTGCATGACCGGATCAACTCCTCGCCGTTCGCGTCGCCACCGGATGCGTACCCGGTGGCGTGAGGCTCACCCTACGACGGAGCCGTCGGCTCCAAGTCGGGCGGGAGGGACGCAATTCGGGCACAGGCCTCCACCATCAGCCGCTCCACGTCGTCGAGTCGGCGCCTTTCGTGGGCGGCCTTGGCGAGCGCCAGGGCGGCCGTCTGCACGGTGAGCGCGCGGGCCGCGAGATCGAGTTCCGGCCAGGGGTCGCTTCCGGGCGCACCGGCCGCGGGGCCGCCGGCGGCCCGGTAGGCGTCGAGGAAGCGCAGCCAGGTCCCGGTGTCCAGCAGCCCGGCCGCGTACCAGGCGGCGGGGCGGGCGAGGTCCCAGGCGGGCGTGCCCAGGCCCAGGTCGTCCACGTCGATCAGCCGCCAGCCCCCGGCGGGGCTCCGGACCAGCTGCCCGAGGTGCAGGTCGCCGTGGCACAGCGCCCCGCCGGACGGCGGCGGCCCCTCCCCCCGGGCCCACCCGGGGAGCGTGGCCGCGGCGGCCCGTACGAGCCGCGCCAGCTCCGCGGCGTCGGCGTCCTGCCCGGCCGGTACCGCCTGCCCGTTGGGGATGGACAGAACGGCGCGACGGGCTCGGTCGGCCCGGCCGGAGGACGGCCCGGCGGGGAGCGCGGCGGCCGCCCCGGTCCGGGTCGGCCCGTCCCCGGAGCCACGGTCGGCGTCCCGGCCGTGGCCGGGGGCGCGTTCCCCGGCCGGGCCCACCCGCCGCCCGCCGCTCGGGTCGCCGGCTTCCGGGCCCGAGGGCGCGGGCCGTCCCGGCACGGCGTGCCCCATCAGGACCGGGGCCTCGGGCGGGTGCGCCGCGTCGAGGCGGCGCAGGGCCCGGGCGAGCTTGGCCGGGCCGCGCATCGGCGGGACCGGGTACGGGAGGTGGTGGAGCGGCGTCCGGTGGAGGGCGGCCAGGAGTTCGGCGGCCTGCTCCCAGGGAGCCTCCTCGGGGCGGTCCGGAGCGACCGGAGCACCGTAGGGCCACAGGGAGACGGGCCGGGAGCCGACCAGGCCCAGGCCGGTGCGCAGCGGGGGCAGCAGCACCCCGGCCAGCGCCGGGTCGCCGGCCACGCGGATCCGTACGGCCAGGGCGTCGGGATCGCTGTCGCCCGCGTGGGCCTTGGCCACCACGTCCCCGCAGCGGACCACGGTGCCGTCGTCGCGGTCCGCGAGGAGCACGTACCGCGCCGCACCGGCGTACGCGGCGAGTTCGGCCGCGCTCACTCGCTCCAGCGGAACCACGCCTCGGCTCTCCCCGCGCTCCGCACCCCGGGCGGGTGCTCCTCGGGACGAGCGTACGCAGGGCGGACGCGCGCGGCAGGGGCGGTACCGCCGGACGGACGCCACGGAGACGGACGCCACCGGACACCAGCCGGACGGAGTCCGGCGCAGCGGCCCGACGCCCGGGAAGCGCGCCAGCGCTGAGCGGTGCGAGGACCGCGTGAAGAAGGGGAGGGCATGAAGAAGGGTGCTGCGCGTCCGGCTCCCCAGCCGTGCGCGCAGCACCCTTCACCTGCCGTCCGTCGACCGCTCCCCCGTCCCCACGGGGTTCGGCCGGTGACAGTCCCGGCCCAGGCCGCTCTCCTGGGCCCGGGGCGCCGCTCAGCGCCCCAGCATCACGCTCACGGACGACGCCTGTGCCACCACCTGGTCGAAGCCTCCGAAGACGAAGAGCAGGAGGGCGGCCAGGGGGAGCACCATGGCCGCGGCCACCAGTGGGTGGCGACGACCGGACTCATGGCCGTTGAACGCGAATGCCTTGCGTCCCTGCCGTGCGATGTCCGCCATGGTCCTCTCCCTGTCGTTTGGCAGCGGCGGGTTTGTGACCTCGGGGGACGAGTGTTCTCCACCCGCCGCTTGCTTCAACACTAGGCGCGGCGAGGGCTCCTGGCCTCATGCCTTCGTACCCATTGCCTGGCCTCCAGGAGGATGAGGGGTCCCCCTATCGCGTACTCCCCTGGGTGGAGATCCCCCGCGCGCTCTGAGGGTCTTCCCGGAGGGGATGACCAGAGCGTGGTGACTTCGCTCACTTCCGTCACTCACCGCACACGTTCGGCCGCCGACCAGGCGGTCCCAAGATCAACCGGGCGGAGTCGGCCGCCCTCCCGGCCATCCCTCCCCCGCCGTCCCGCCCCGAACCCCAATTCCCTTGGTAACGGCCCGGCTTGACGGGGCCACCCCGCTCCGCACATGCGTCCTACCGGTGGTTCGGTGAATCCCCAAGTGGACCGCCCCGTACTGACAATCGAATCCCCCGGCGAGGGCGCGGCCTCTGAGCGCGCATGCCGGATGGTCCGTAAGCTGTGCCACGTCAACAGGACGACCGGTCAGCGGGGTGGACATGGCGATGATGCGGCTCCGGCGCGAGGACCCGCGTGTCGTCGGCTCGTTCAGACTGCACCGGCGCCTCGGCGCCGGTGGCATGGGCGTCGTCTATCTGGGCTCCGACCGGCGCGGACAGCGCGTCGCGCTCAAGGTGATCCGGCCGGACCTGGCCGAGGACCAGGAGTTCCGCTCGCGCTTCGCCCGCGAGGTCTCCGCCGCCCGGCGGATCCGCGGCGGGTGCACCGCGCGCCTGGTCGCCGCGGACCTGGAGGCCGAGCGTCCCTGGTTCGCCACGCAGTACGTACCCGGCCCCTCCCTGCACGACAAGGTCGCCGAGGAAGGTCCCCTGACGGCCTCGGCCATCGCCGCGATCGGCGCCGCGCTCTCCGAGGGCCTGGTCGCCGTGCACGAGGCCGGGGTGGTCCACCGCGACCTCAAGCCCTCGAACATCCTGCTGTCGCCCAAGGGCCCGCGCATCATCGACTTCGGGATCGCCTGGGCCACCGGCGCCAGCACCCTGACCCATGTGGGCACGGCCGTCGGCTCCCCCGGCTTCCTGGCGCCCGAGCAGGTGCGCGGCGCCGCCGTCACCCCCGCCACCGACGTCTTCTCCCTCGGCGCCACCCTCGCCTACGCGGCCACCGCCGACTCCCCCTTCGGACACGGCAGTTCCGAGGTCATGCTCTACCGCGTGGTGCACGAGGAGCCCCATCTCCAGGGTGTTCCGGACGCGCTCGCACCCCTCGTACGGGCCTGCCTGGCGAAGGATCCCGACGAGCGGCCGACCACGCTCCAGCTGTCGATGCGGCTCAAGGAGATCGCGGCCCGCGAGGCCCACGGGATGGGCGACAGCCGCCCGCCGGCGCAGCGGGCGCGCGCGGCCGAACGGCCGACCGGCCGGCTGCCCGAGGGCTACGTCGAGGACCACGAGGGGTACGCCGAGCAGCGCACGGAGCGCCGTACCGCCGGCACTCCCGTCCCGGGACGTCCGGGCAGCGGAACCGGAGCGGGCCAGGGCCGGGCGCAGCCCAAGGGACAGGGACAGCGCGGCGGCCCGGACTCGCGGCCCTCGTCCCCCCGGGGCACCGGCTCACGGGGACCCGGCTCCACCGCCGGACGTACGGGCGGCCGCCCGGCTCCCCGTACGACGGGCACGGGGCGGCGGCCGGTACGGCCCGACCCCAAGCTGATGCGCCAGCGCCTGATCGTCTTCGTCGTGGTGACCCTGCTCGTGGCGCTGGGCATCGCACTGGCCCAGAAGCTCTAGGGCCTGTCGTCGAACTCCCGCCTGCCGCGCGACGCCCGGCACGCGCTCTCGCCGCACCGGGCGGAAGGCCGGGTACGTCCAGTACGCGGCCTTCCGCCCGACACGCCGAGAGCACGCACCGGACGCCGCGCGGCCGCGCGACGCGCGACGACGGGAGTTTGACGACAGGCCCTAGGGGCGTCCGGCAGCACCTGGGCCCCGCCATCCGGCAGATGCCGGGCGGCGGGGCCCAGGTGTTCGAGGAGCCCTACGAGCGGCCGCCGGCCACCGCGTAGAAGGCGACGGCCGCGGCCGCGCCCACGTTCAGCGAGTCCACCCCGTGCGCCATCGGAATCCGTACCCACTCGTCGGCCGCGACCAGTGCCTGCGTCGACAGCCCGTCCCCCTCCGCGCCGAGCATGAGCGCGACCCGCTCCAGGTCCTGAGGAGCCGCCACGTCGATCGGCGAGGCCTTCTGGTGCGGGGTGAGGGCGAGCAGCTTGAAGCCCGCCTCGCGGACCGAGTCCAGGCCCTTGGGCCAGGCCTCCAGCCGGGCGTACGGGACGGAGAACACCGCGCCCATGGAGACCTTGACGGAGCGCCGGTACAGCGGGTCCGCGCAGTCGGGCGAGAGCAGGACCGCGTCCATGCCGAGGGCGGCCGCGCTGCGGAAGATGGCGCCGATGTTGGTGTGGTCGTTCACCGCTTCCATGATGACCACGCGCCGGGTCGTGGCGAGCAGGTCCTCGGCCGTCGGCAGCGGCTTGCGCTGCATGGAGGCGAGGGCGCCGCGGTGCACGTGGTAGCCGGTGACGCGCTCGGCGAGCTCCGGGCTGACGGCGTAGACCGGGGCCGGGAGCTCGTCGATGACGTCGCGCATGACGTCGACCCACTTGGCGGAGAGCAGCATCGAGCGCATCTCGTACCCGGCGTCCTTGGCGCGTCTGATCACCTTCTCGCCTTCGGCGATGAAGAGACCTTCCGCGGGCTCGCGCCGGCGCCGGAGTTCTACGTCGGTCAGGCCCGTGTAGTCGCGCAGGCGCGGGTCGTCGGGGTCCTCGACGGTGATGAGATCAGCCACAGGGTGATACTGCCTTGTCCTGGGTGCGGTGCCAACGGCTCTGCCGGGTTGCGGGATTGCGGGGCTGTCAGTCGGCCTCGGGCCGGTGGACCTTCACCACGTCGCCGATCACGATGACGGCGGGCGGCCGGACCTCCTGGGCCTTCACGGTCTCGCCGACGGTCGCCAGGGTGGCGTCCACGCGGCGCTGGGAGGCGGTGGTGCCCTCCTGGATGACGGCGACGGCGGTGTCGGCGGGACGGCCGTGGCGGACCAGCGCCTCGGCGATCAGCCCGATCTTGTCGACGCCCATCAGGATGACCAGGGTGCCGGTGAGCTTGGCCAGCGAGGCCCAGTCCACCAGCGAGCGCGGGTCGTCGGGACCGACGTGCCCGCTCACCACGGTGAACTCGTGGGCCACGCCCCGGTGGGTGACCGGAATGCCGGCCGCGCCGGGCACCGAGATGGAGCTGGAGATGCCGGGCACGACGGTGCAGGGGATGCCCGCCTCGGCGAGGGCCTGGAGCTCCTCCATGCCGCGGCCGAAGACGTACGGGTCCCCGCCCTTGAGCCGCACCACGGCCTTGCCGGCCTTGGCGTGCGTGATGAGCGCTTCGTTGATGGCCTCCTGGGCCATGAAACGGCCGTACGGGATCTTCGCCGCGTCGATGACCTCGACGTGCGGCGGGAGCTCGTCGAGGAGGTCGCGGGGGCCGAGCCGGTCGGCGATGACCACGTCGGCCTCGGCCAGGAGGCGGCGGCCGCGGACCGTGATCAGGTCCGGGTCCCCGGGACCGCCGCCGACGAGGGACACGCCGGGGGTGTGCGGGCGGGCGGCGGTCAGGGAGCCGTCCCGCAGCCCCTCGACGACCGCGTCGCGGACGGCGGCGGAGCGGCGGGGGTCGTTGCCGCTCAGTACGGCGACGGTGACGCCCTCCACCCGGCCGGTGGCCGGGGTCCAGGCGCTCGCGGCCTCGGCGTCGTCGGCGCGAACGCACCAGACGCGCTCGCGCTCGGCCTCGGCGGAGGCGGTGTCGTTGGCGGCACGGTCCCGGGTGGCGACCAGGGCGTACCAGGCGCCGGCCAGGTCACCGTCCGCGTAGCGGCGGCGCTCCCAGCGGATCTCGCCGGTCTCCGCCATGGCGTCCACGGAGGGGGTCGCGGAGGGGGAGATCAGGACGATGTCGGCGCCGGCCGCGATGAGCGCGGGCAGCCGGCGCTGGGCGACCTGGCCACCGCCGATCACGACGACGCGGCGGCCCGTGAGGCGGAGTCCGACGGGGTAGGCGGGGTGTGCCGGGTGTCCCATGGCGGTTGCGGCTCCTGATGCGGCGGTGACGGCGGGCCGCTGCGTCGCTGGAGCGGCTGATCGGGCGGTGACGTGCGGTGGCCCGTCCGGGGTCCACGATACGACCCACCTGCGCGGTGGTCGCCCCGGGGGCCGATCCCCCGGCCCTGCGGAGCACCGGCTCCGCCCCAGGCCACGGGGCTGCCGCCCCATGATCACCCGGCCGGACGCGGGCTCCCGCCGGGAGTGGCTGCGAGGCCGACGCGGTACGGCCGGGCCCTGCGGGGCTTTCCCCACCCCGCCCCTTCCCGAAACCGGGGGCTCCGCCCCCGGGCCCCCGCTCCTCAAACGCCGGAGGGGCTGAATGTGGCCGGAGGGGCTGGATTAGGTGTCGGGGACGGGGTGGGGTGTCGTCCCCGGCGCCGGCCCCGCAGCCCGGCTACTTCTCCGTGACACCGGCCGAGTCGAACGTGGCCACCTCGTGCATCGCCCGCGCGGCGCTCTGCACCAGCGGCAGCGCCAGCAGCGCCCCCGTACCCTCGCCGAGGCGCAGGTCCAGGTCGACCAGCGGGCGCAGGCCGAGCTTGTTCAGGGCGGCCACGTGGCCCGGCTCCGCGCTGCGGTGTCCGGCGATGCACGCCGACAGCGACTCCGGGGCGATCGCCCGGGCCACCAGCGCGGCCGCGCCGGCGCTGACGCCGTCCAGGATCACCGGGGTCCGCAGGGAGGCTCCACCGAGGAGGAGGCCCACGATCGCCGCGTGCTCCAGGCCGCCGATCGCCGCCAGGACGCCGATCGGGTCCGCCGGGTCCGGCTGGTGGAGTTCCAGGGCGCGCCGCACGACCTCGACCTTGCGGGCGTGCGTCTCGTCGTTGATGCCCGTGCCCCGCCCGGTGACCTCGCCCGGGTCCACCCCGGTGAAGACGGAGATCAGGGCAGCCGACACCGTGGTGTTGGCGATGCCCATCTCGCCCGTCAGGAGGGCCTTGTTGCCCGCCGCGACCAGGTCGCGGGCCGTCTCGATGCCCACCTCGATGGCCGCGACGGCCTCCTCGCGGGTCATCGCGGGGCCGACCGACAGGTCGGCCGTGCCCGGGCGGACCTTGCGCGGCAGCAGGCCCGGCGTGGCCGGGAGGTCGCCGGCGACGCCGACGTCGATCACGCAGACCTCGGCGCCCACCTGGTTGGCGAACGCGTTGCACACCGCGCCGCCGCCCAGGAAGTTGGCCACCATCTGCATGGTGACCTCCTGCGGCCACGGGGTGACCCCCTGGGCGTGCACGCCGTGGTCACCCGCGAAGATCGCGACCGCGGCGGGCTCCGGGATCGGCGGCGGGCAGACCCGCGAGAGGCCGGACAGCTGGGCCGAGATGATTTCGAGCATGCCGAGGGCCCCTGCGGGCTTGGTCATGCGCTTCTGCCGCTCCCACGCCTCGCCGAGCGCCTTCGCGTCGAGCGGGCGGATGCTGGCGACCGTCTCGGAGAGCAGGTCGTGCGGCTCCTCGCCGGGCAGCGCGCGGCGCCCGTACGTCTCCTCGTGCACGACCCAGGAGAGGGGCCGCCGCTGCGACCAGCCGGCCTGGGCGAGCTCGGGCTCGTCGGGGAACTCGTCCACGTACCCGACGCACAGGTAGGCGACGACCTCCAGGTGCTCCGGGAGGCCCAGCTCGCGGACCATCTCGCGCTCGTCGAAGAAGCTGACCCAGCCGACCCCGAGGCCCTCGGCGCGCGCCGCGAGCCAGAGGTTCTCCACGGCGAGGGCCGAGGAGTACGGGGCCATCTGCGGCTGGGTGTGCCGGCCCAGGGTGTGGCGGCCGCCACGGGTCGGGTCGGCGGTGACCACGATGTTCACCGGGGTGTCGAGGATGGCCTCGATCTTGAGTTCCTTGAACTGCTTGGCGCGGCCCTTGGGCAGCGACTTCGCGTAGGCCTCGCGCTGTCGCTCGGCGAGCTCGTGCATCGTCCGGCGGGTCTCCGCGGACTTGATGACGACGAAGTCCCAGGGCTGCGAGTGGCCGACGCTGGGCGCGGTGTGGGCCGCCTCCAGGACGCGCAGCAGCACCTCGTGCGGGATGGGGTCGCGGCGGAAGCCCTTGCGGATGTCGCGGCGCTCGCGCATGACGCGCAGGACGGCCTCGCGCTCGGCGTCGGCGTATCCGGGGGCCGCCTCGGTGACGGGGGCCTCGGGCTCGGCTTCCGGCCCGGCTTCCGGCCCGGGCCGCTGCTCGGTTGCGGCCTCGGGGGCCTGCCCGGCCTCCAGCGGTGCGTCGGGCTGCGCCACGGCGACCGGCTCGGAGTCGGGTACGACGACGGCGGCGACGGCGGGCTCGGACAGGGGCTCCGGCTGCTCGGCCTGAGCCACCGTTTCTGCGGGCTGCGGCTCGGGCGCGGGCTCGACGGCGAAGACGGCCACGGGCTCGACGACGGCCTCGGCCTCGGGAGCCACGGCCGCCTCGGCAACCAGGACGGGCTCGGGTGCCGCCACGACGGGTACCTCGGGCTCGGCGGGCTCGGCGACGGCCTCCGGCGCGGGCTCCACGAGCACCGCCTCGGCGACGGCCACGGCCACGGGCTCCGGCGCGAGGACCGGCGCGGGCTCGGCGAAGACGACGGGCTCCACGAGCACCGGCTCGGCGACGGGCTCGCCCGCGGGCTCGGGGGCGGCCACCGGCTCGGCCGGGGCCTCGGCGACGGGTTCCTCCGGGGCGTGCGCGGCCTCGGCGGCCGGCTCCACGGTCCACGGGGTCCCGGCCTGCACCGGGATCTCGACCGGCTGCTGCTGCGCCGGCACGTGCTCGGCCACGGCCACGGCCTCGCCGGCGGCCTGCGTGAAGTCCAGGTACTCGGGACCCGTGGTCGGCGGGCCGGACTGCCGCACCGGGACGGGCATCGCCGGGGTGCTCAGGGCCGGGGCCGGGGCCGGGGCCGGGGCCGGGGCCACGGGCTCGGAGGCGGCGGGGGAAGGGAGCGGGGCGGGCGCGGCGTCGACCGGGACCGCGCCGGGCGCCGGCGGAACCGGGGCCTGCGCGGGCGCCGGCGTCGCTGCCGGACCCCGGTCCGCGAGGGACCGTACGACTCCGCCGGTGGCCTCGGGCACGGGCGGGCCCATGTGCAGCGGCCGCCGCATCGGGGCCGCGGCCACGGAAGCCACCGGGGACTGGGGCTGGGAGGCGGACAGCGGCTGCTGCGGGGCGGCCAGGCCGCCGAGGTCCAGCGCACCGGTGTCCCGGCCCCCGGCCTCGTGCGCGCCGGCGCCGTAGGAGGCGTCCGCGTAGGAGGCGTCGGCGAAGGCCGGCTGCTCCGCGAACGACTGCCCCTCGAAGGACTGCTGCGGGTAGCCGGCGCTCTCGTAGCCGAGGGATGCCTCGGGAACCGGGAGCTGGGCCGGGTGGGGCTGCTGGGGCTGCTGGTACTCCGGGGCACCCGCGAAATCGGCGTAGGGGCCGTCCGCGTACGGGGCCTCCGGGTACGGGGCGTCCGCGTACGCGGACGGCTCGGGGAACTCGGGGAAGGCGGGCACCGGCGGGACGACCTGGGGGTCGCTCCACGCGCCCTGGCTGCTCGGCATCAGCAGCAGTTCCTCGTCCTCCGGCTCGGCCGGGTGGTCCACGAGGTCCTGGAAGGCGTAGCTCCCGGTCGCCGGGGAGGAGGGCGGAACCGGGGCGGGGACGCCCTGCTGATCCACCATGCCCGTGCTGTCCGGGAAACCCTCGCCCGGAACCTGGCCGGTGTCAGTCATGCGTACCCCTCGCCCATCGGTGTTGCCTCTTCGACTGCCCGGTCGTCCACGAGGCCTCACGTACGACCGCACGACAACCAGTAAGTATTGTCCTGCCCGTTCGCCACCGTGGCGGCCATAACCGGCACGGTCCTCTGTGGACTGCGCCACGTCGCGCGTCCGGCCGGAACCGCGTGCCCGAAACGTCCGGGCGGTGTGACGATCGGCCAGCCTACCCCGGGCTCGTGGCTAGGGTCGGTCCGGGCGGTTAACGGGGCGTTCGGCGGCCAGCAGGAACACCACGGAGCGTCGTTCTTCGGCCCAGGTACGGGTGTCCAGCGCCACGGACTGGAGCAGCGCGCACTCGACGGTGTACCCGCCCTCGGTCAGGACCCGGCCGATGGCCTCGGCCTCGTCGCGCGTGGAGGCGTGGCTGACGATCCGTTCGGGGCGCCGGTCGGCGACGGCGGCGACCACCTGTGCTCCGCCGCCGCCGACGCGGACGACGTCGGGTTCGGGCAGGGTTTCGAGTACGTGCGGGGCGCGGCCGTTGACGACCTGGAGCTGCACACCGCGGGCGCGGGCGGCGGCGGTTGTGCGTTCGCAAGCGAGCCGGTCGGCGTCGACGGCGATGACGGCGGCGCCGAGGGCGGCGGCGTCCACGGCGAGGGCTCCGGAGCCGGAGCCGATGTCCCAGACGAGGTCCCCGGTGCGCGGGCCGAGCCGGGCGAGCTGGGCGGCGCGCAGCTGCGTGGACTCCCCTTCTCCCACGTCGATCTGGGGGCGGGCCCAGCCCCGTCCGGCGGTCGGGGTCGCGCTGCGGCCCAGCAGCCAGGCCGGTTCGGCGGCGGCCCCGGCCGGTCCCGTACCGCCGATGACGATGACCACGTTGGGGTCGCGCCAGCTGTGGTCGGCGGCCTTGTCGGAGGTGAGGACCGTGACCTGTTCCTTGTCGGTGCCGAGTTCCTCGCAGATGACGAAGGTGCGGTGGACGCCTTCGAGCAGCAGGGCGAGTTCGGCGGGGCCGGCGCCGGGCGAGGTGATGACGGCGACCTTGGAGTGGGCCCGGCAGACGTTGACGGCGCGGCGCAGGGTACGGCTGTGGGCGACGACGACCTGGGCGTCGTCCCAGGGCATCCCGGCGCGGGCGAAGGCGGCGGCGACGGCGGAGACGGCCGGTACGACCTCCACCTCCAGGCCGTGTTCCGGGGCGCGCAGGGCCCGTACGACGCCGAAGAAGCCGGGGTCCCCGTCGGCGAGGACGACGGCGGTGCCGCGGTGGCCGGCGATCCGGCGGGCGGCGAGGGACAGGCTGCCCAGGCGCACGCGTTCGGCGGTGGGCGGGATTTCGGGGAGTGCGAGGTGGTGGCCGGCGCCGGCCACCAGGGTGGCGGCGGAGAGCGCGGACCGGGCTGCCGCGGTCAGGGGGGAGCCGTCCCAGCCGATCACCGTGACCCGGTCGGCCATCGTCGTCAGTCTCCTGGTGTGGGAGCGGGCCCCGCCCGGCGGTGGCCGGGGCGGGGCGAAGCTTCGTCGAGGGGGTCGGGCTTGGTGAGACTACCCGGTCGTCCGGTCAGTTCCGGTCCGAGAAGAGGGCGTAGCCGCTCGCGTCGTTCACGTGGACGGGGTGGATCCGGTGCCCCTCGCGCGCGCCCTCGCGTGCGTCGGCGCGCGCGCCGTCGCGTGCTTCGTCGCGGGGGTCCGCGTAGCCCACGGAGTAGCCGTCCGCGTAGCCGTCCGCGTAGTCACCGGAGTACTCGTCGGAGTAGCCGGAGTAGCCGTCGTCGTCCTCGTCGAGGTCTTCGGGGACCAGGCCCCAGACGATGAGGTCGCTGCGGGTGTCGGCCCAGGAGCCGTCGGAATTCTGGGTGCGCACTATGCAGGCGTTGCGCAGGACGCCTTCACTGATGCAACCGGTCTTCTGGGCCACTTGCTGGGAGGCCGTGTTGTCGGCGGCGGTGCGCAGTTCGAGGCGTTCGAAGCGCTGGTCGGTGAAGAGCCAGCGGGCCACGGCGCGGACGGACTCGCTGGCGTAGCCCTCGCCGCGGGCCCAGGGGGCGGTGACGTAGCCGACCTCGGTGGTGCGGGTCCGCCAGTCGGTGTCCTGCAGGTGCACGATGCCGACGAGCCGCTGGGTGAGGAACTCCGTGACGGCGAAGACGATGCCGCGGCCCTCGGTGCGCTCGGTGTGGGCGGTCTTCGTGGCCCAGGTGACCGCGTCGGCGTAGGTGTAGGGGTGCGGGACGGAGGTCCAGGCGGTGACGTGTTCGTCGTTCATCATCTCGGCGAGCGCGGTGACGTCCTCTTCCTCGAAGGGGCGCAGCACCAGCCGGTCCGTGCTGATGGTGACGTCCGGGAAGGTGGTAGTCATGCGCAGCTCCAAGCCTGAGACCGTGGTGCGACCGTGATGCGAGGCGACCTTGGTGCGGGTCGTAGGCCACAGCATGCAGCATCGGCCTGGTGATGTGCAGGGCCGGGCTGCCCGGAAGCGGGCAGCGCCCGGCCCCGTACACCGGTGGGGCGTACGGGGCCGGTTGCCGGGCCCGGCCGGATCGGACCGGCCGGGTGCGGGGGCACGGATCAGGCGACGGGCTTGCCGAAGGCCGGGATGACCGAGCCCTCGTACTTGTCGTCGATGAACTTCTTGACCTCGGGGGAGTTCAGGAGCTTGGCGAGCTTCTGGATCCGCGGGTCGTTCTCGTTGCCCTTCTTGACCGCCAGGATGTTGGCGTACGGGTTGCCCTCGGCCTTCTCCAGGACGAGCGCGTCCTTGGCCGGGACGAGCTTGGCCTCGATGGCGTAGTTGCCGTTGATGACGGCGGCGTCCACGTCGTTCAGGGCGCGCGGGACCGTGGCGGCCTCCAGCTCCTTGAACTCGAGGCCCTTCTTGTCGGTGATGTCGGACAGCTTGGCGGCCGTGCCGACACCCTCCTTGAGGGTGATGAGGTTGTTCGCGGCGAGCAGCTGGAGCGCGCGGCCCTCGTTGGTGGGGTCGTTGGGGACGGCGATGGTCTGGCCGGCCTTGATGTCGGTGAGGGCCTTGTCCTTCTTGGAGTACAGGCCCAGGGGCTCCAGGTGCACGTTCACGACGGGCACGATGTCGGTGCCGTTCTTCTTGTTGAAGTCGTCGAGGTACGGCACGTGCTGGAAGTAGTTGGCGTCGACCTGACCCTGCTGGGTGGCGGTGTTCGGCAGGACGTAGTCCGTGAACTCCTTCACCTCCAGCTTGAGGCCCTCCTTGGCCGCCAGGTTGTCCTGGACGAACTTCAGGATGTCGGCGTGCGGGGACGGGGACGCCGCTACGACCAGGGGCTTGCTCTCGTCGGTCTTGCCGCCGTCGGCCTTGGTGGAGGACGGGTCCGAGGAGCTGCCGCAGGCGGTGAGTCCGAGGGCGAGCGCCGAGACGGTGGCGGCGAGGGCGGTGAGCTTGATGTTCTTGCGCACGAAGAGTGCCTTTCTTGCGTCTTGCTTTATGGATGACGGCCCAAGCACGACAAGTGCGGGCTTTCTTGGGAAAAGTTGGTCTATGTCCGGCTCAGGCCCGGATCAGGCTGTCCGACCGCGCCGCGCGAGGAGGCGTACCACGCCGTCGCCGATGAGCTGGATCACCGTGACGAGCACGATCAGCACCACGACGGTCGCGATCATGAAGCCGGTCTCGAAGCGCTGGAAGCCGTACGTGATGGCCTTGGAGCCGAGGCCCTCGCCGCCGACCGCGCCGGCCATGGCCGAGTAGCCGATCAGGGTGATCACGGTGGTGGTGACGGCGGCGATCAGCGAGGGCAGCGCCTGCGGGAGGAGCACCTTGCCGACCAGGGTCGGGATGCCGCCGCCCATGGACTCGACGGCTTCGACCAGGCCGTGGTCCACCTCGCGGACCGCGGTCTCGACGAGCCGGGCGAAGAAGGGGATGGCGCCGATGGCGAGCGGGACGATCATCGCGGTGGGGCCGATGAAGGTGCCGACGATCGCCGTGGTGACCGGGATCAGGAAGATCAGCAGGATGATGAAGGGCAGCGAGCGGCCCATGTTCACGATCACGCCGAGGATCTTGTTGACCGCGCGGTTCTGGAGCAGGCCGCCCTTGTCGGTCAGGACGAGCAGGATGCCGATGGGCAGTCCGCCCAGGATGGTCACGAGGGCGGACCACAACACCATGTAGAGGGTGTCGAAGGTGCCCTGCGTGAGCAGCGGCTGCATTTCGGACCAGGTCACTTCGCACCATCCTTGACCAGCTCGGCCAGTTCGCCGTCGACGTCCCCGCCTACGTCCCCGTCCACGTCCGCCTCTACGACGTCCACCTGGAGGCCCTGCTCGCGCAGGAAGCCCACGGGTACGACGTTGTCCTCGTAGCGGCCGGGCAGCTCGATGCGCATGCGGCCGATCTGACGGCCGGCGACGGTGTCCATCGCGGCGCCGAGGATCGATATGTCGATGTTGTAGGTGCGGGCCAGCTGGGAGATGACCGGCTGGGTCGCGGTCTCGCCGTGGAAGGTGACGTCGATGACCGTGTGCTCCGCGGTGGTCGCGGAGCCGGTCAGCGGGAACAGTTCGTGGGCGAGCTCGGAGCCGGGGGTGGCCAGCAGTTCGGTGACCTTGCCGGCCTCGACGATCCTGCCCTGGCGCATGAGGGCGGCCGAGTCGCAGACCGACTTGACCACGTCCATCTCGTGCGTGATGAGCAGGACGGTCAGGCCCAGCTGGCGGTTGAGGTCGCGCAGCAGCTGGAGGATCTGGCGGGTGGTCTCCGGGTCCAGGGCGCTGGTGGCCTCGTCGGAGAGCAGCACCTTGGGGTCGCCGGCCAGGGCGCGCGCGATGCCGACGCGCTGCTTCTGGCCGCCGGAGAGCTGACCGGGGTAGGACTTGGCCTTGTCGGCGAGGCCGACGAGGTCGAGCAGTTCGGCGGCCTTGCGGGAGCGCTCGCGGCCGGAGACCCCGAGGATCTCCAGGGGCAGCTCGATGTTGCCCTGGACGGTGCGCGAGGACAGCAGGTTGAAGTGCTGGAAGACCATGCCGATGCGGCTGCGGGCCTCGCGGAGCTCCTTGCCGGCGCGCCGGCCGCGGCCGGCGAGGGCCGTGAGGTCGACGCCGTCCACGGACACCGTGCCGGTGGTGGGGCGCTCCAGCAGGTTCACGCAGCGGATCAGGGAGGACTTTCCGGCGCCGCTCTGGCCGATGACTCCGTAGACCTCGCCCTGGCGGACGTGCAGGTCGACGCCGTCCAGGGCGGTGACCTCGCGGCCACGGGACTGGTAGACCTTCGTGAGGCCCGATGTGGTGATCACAGGATTTCCGTCGCTGTCGAGTGCGCGGCGCAGCGGGTGCCGGGCACGGGGCATACATCTGGGGACGCGATACGGGGCGAAGCATCGGAAATCGACGGCTTCGGCGCATGCGCGGGGCAGGAGCGTTCCGGGTTCACACGGGGGTGCCGGGAGCTGCTCGGCCGGTCTCGCTTCGGGGCGTGAGACCTGGGGCAGGGGCCCTCAGAAGGCGCGCATTCGACACATACAACGAGCACCGGGCGTCATCGTCGCCTCGGTCGCAAGGGTGCGGCTGCTCGTCGTGGTCATGGGCCCAGTAAACCAGACGTTCCCCGTGACCGATCAAAGGTGTCCGAATAGCGGACGAATTTCGGCCGCATACCGGACAACACCGGTCAGGGCCGATCGTCCGTCTCAATCGTCACGCCATCGGCTCCGACCAGCACGGACACGGCCGAGAGGTCCCGTACGACCACGTCCGCGTCGAGCCCGGCGGCCGGGTGGGTTGTGGTCAAGGCCACGGTGGTCATCCCGGCGGCGCGGCCCGCGGCCAGGCCCGCGGGGGCGTCCTCGAAGACCGCGCAGCGGGCCGGGTCCACGCCGAGGCGGGCGGCGGCCAGCAGGAAGGGCTCCGGGTCGGGCTTGCCGCGGGTGATGTCGTCGGCGGCCACCATCTCCGAGAAGTCGATGCCCACCTCCCGCAGCCGGGCCTCGGCCAGCGGCCGGGTGGCGGAGGTGACCACGGCCCACCGGCCGGCGGGAAGGGCGGAGAGCAGCTCCTTGGTGCCGGGAAGCAGGACCACGCCGCCCGCCACGTCCTCGGTCTCCAGCACCTCGATGCGGGCCAGCGCCCCGGCCCGTACGTCCTCGGGCAGCAGGTCGGCGATGATCTCCGCGGCCGGGCGGCCGTGGAGCTCCACCGCGGCGAAGGCCTCCTCGGTGATCCCGTACTCCCGGGCCCAGCGGGTCCAGCAGCGGTGCACCGACTCCATCGAGGAGACGAGCATGCCGTCGTTGTCGAACAGCAGCGCGTCGAATTGCGGGCCGAGCTTCCCGTGCAGCAGGTTCATACCTTCCAGGAAAGCCCCGGGGCAGGGGTGAGCGCATCGGGTCTTTCGGCCCGTAATACCCTCGCTGCATGCTTGACGCCCTTACGGTCGCCATCGGCGTGGCCGCACTCGCTCTCGCCGCCTGGTGCGGTTTCGCCGCCGCGCGGAACCAGCCGACCAAGGACTGGCACCTCATCGGCATGGCCGTGGTGACCGTACTGGTCCTGGCCCAGCTGGTGATCGGCCTGGTCCAGCTCGCACGCGGCGAGAAGCCCGGCCAGGGCACGGTGCTCTTCCTGGCCTACCTGGTGGGCGCCTTCGCGACCATCCCGGCCGCGGGCCTGCTCTCGCTGGGCGAACGGACCAAATGGGGTTCGGTGACAGTGGCGGCGGGAGCGGTCGTCCTCGCCGTGCTCGAAGTACGGCTCTACGACATCTGGGGAAACACCGGTGCCTGATACCGACACGGACGCCACCGCCGCCACTCCGCCGACCGGACGCAAGCGACTGGTGACCGGGCCCGGCGTGCTGCTGGTCTGGTTCTACGGAGTGATCACCGTCGGCGCGGTCTCGCGCTCGATCTACCAGATCTCCACGGAGTTCGACCGGGCTCCGCTCGCGTACTCGCTGTCCGCCGTGGCCGCGTTCGTCTACGCCTTCATCACGTACTCGCTGGTGCGCGGCGGGGAGACGGCCCGCAAGGCGGCGCGGATCTGCTGCGCCGCCGAGCTGGCCGGCGTCCTCGTCGTGGGCACCTGGACCCTGGCGCGGCCCGAGGCCTTCCCCGACGCGACCGTGTGGTCGGACTTCGGGATGGGCTACCTGTTCATCCCGGTGATCCTGCCGATCACCGGGATGCTCTGGCTTCGCGCGAAGCGCTAGAACCCGGCTGCCGCCCGGCTGCTAGGCGCTGACCGCGAAGTCGGTGGCCTCCTTGGCCTCCTTCTCCAGGATCACCAGGCGTACGCCGTCGGACGCGGTGCGCCCGCCGACCTGGGTGTAGCCGGCCTTGCGGTAGAGCCGCAGGTTCGACTCGCTCTTGTGGCCGGTGAGCAGCCGGAACCGGGCGGTCGCGTCGCTGCCGGACAGGGCCGCCTCGACCGCGCCCAGCAGCCGGGCGCCGAGGCCGTGGCCCTGGAGCCGGGGGTGCACGCAGAGCTTGGCGATCTTGCCGGTGCCCTCCTCGTCGACGGTGCCGCGCACGGCTCCGACGATCTCCTCGCCCAGCCGGGCCACCAGCACGGTGTCCGTGGCCAGCTCGGCCTTGAGGGAGTCCAGGGACTGGGTGAGCGGCTGGATTCGGTAGTTGCCGTACAGCTCGGCCTCGCTCTGGAACGCCAGATACTGCAGTTTGATGATCTGCTCGGCATCCTCGGCAGCTGCCGCCGAAATGGTCACGCTCATGCCCATGTGCGCATGCCTCCCGCTCACCTGGTGGCCTTCTGGTCTACCGCTCCATTCCCCGCGGGGCGGGAGCCGCAACCTCTACGGCCAGCATTCTGCGCAGACATCCCAGGCATCGGGAACGGACGGGCCCCAAACTTCCTTGTGAGATACCCAACTCTCCTGCGATTTCACGGTAGGTGAGGTCCCTGGGCGACATAAGTGCCCTCATGAGCTCCGGACACCTTCCGGGCAATCGGGCGACCGCCGATCGGAGGGCCCGGTTCGCCTCGCCGTGCAGGAGGGCGTCTTCCGGTTCCGCGCCCGTGCTGGTACGGGTCCCCGCGCCGGGCCCGCCGTGCACCGACGGGCGGTCGTACGGGACCTCGCGCCGGGCCCGGCGCCGCGCCCTTCGGGCCTCCCCGCGCACCGCCCGGCGCAGCCAGTCGGCGGGTTCGGCGGGGATGCGGCGGTGCTCCAGCAGTCTGACCCAGACGGCTTGTTCCACGTCGTCGGCGTCCACCCCGGTGCCGGCGGTCTCGGCGGCGGCTTCGGCCGAGAGCAGCGGGCGGAGCGTTTCGAACAGGTCGGGGAGATCAGCCTTCAGCAGGTCCATGCCGGGCGGGACGCGAAGGCCGTGCCGGGCGGTTTCCCCGCCGGGCACGGCCCACTCGTACGAGAAGCTCCGGTCAGGCGTTGACGGCCTGGCCTTGACGGTCGGGCGTCAACGCCTAGCCCTGGTCGCCGCGGCCCGGGCGGAAGGCCTCCGCCGCGAGCAGGCCGGTGTCGGGCTGGTCGGTGAAGATGCCGTCGATGCCCTGCTCGAAGTAGGCCTTGAAGGCGCCGAAGGCGTCCCCGTACGCCGTCGGGTCGGCGCCCTTGCGGAAGTCCGCCGGCAGGAAGTTGTTCTCGTTGCGCGCGGTGTAGGGGTGCAGGATCAGCCCCCGCGCGTGGGCGTCCGCGACCAGGGTCGTCGGGGCGCCGAGCTTGCCGGCGGCGTCGCGCGGCAGGATCAGGTCCATGGTCGGCCCGATGCCCTGGGCGAAGCCGGCGATCCACCGCAGCCCCTCGGGCTTGACCAGATCGGCGACCGTCCGCGGGTCCTTGGCCAGCTCGAAGTCCCACGGGCGGGTGCCCGCCGCGGACAGGAGCACCACGCGCGGGGCGGAGACCAGCCGGGAGAGCCGCTGGATGCTGGAGGGTTCGAAGGACTGCAGGAAGAGCGGGGCTCCGCGGCCGTCGCGCCCGTAGCGGCGCAGCAGCTTGGCGAGGGGCTCCTCCAGACCGAGGCCCAGGCCGCGGAAGTAGCTGGGGTGCTTGGTCTCCACGTGCAGCCACACGCGCTTCCCGCGCCGCCGGCCCTCGCGGTCGGCCCAGCGGAGCACCTCTTCGAAGGTGGGGACGTCCCAGCGGCCGTCGTAGAGGGTGTTGCGCTGCCGGAGAGCGGGGATGCGTTCCTTGGCCCGCAGGGTCTTCAGTTCGGCGAGGGTGAAGTCCTCGGTGAACCAGCCCGTGACCGCGATCCCGTCGACCGTCTTGGTGGTCTTGCGGGAGGCGAAGCCGGGGTGGTCGGCGACGTCCGTGGTGCCGCCGATCTCGTTCTCGTGGCGGCACACCAGGTGGCCGTCCTTGGTGGGCACGAGGTCCTGCTCGACGACGTCGGCGCCGAGGTCGAGCGCGAGCTGGTAGGACCCGAGCGTGTGCTCGGGCCGGTAGCCGCTGGCTCCGCGGTGTCCGATGACCGTCGGCACCGGCAGGTCGCGGTAGCCGCCGCCCTGCCCGCCTCCCGAGCCTCCGGGGCCGCCCCCCTGGCCGCCCTCCGCCGCCGCGGCCGAACCGCCGCCCGCCGCGAGTGAGCCGAAGGCTCCGCCCGCCGCGACGACGGCCGCGCCCAGTACCGTGCGCCGCGCTGCCCCACCCTGCGTCATGAGTGCTCTCCCCCTCGGACAAGGGCCGGGCGTCCCGGGATCTCCGGGGCCTGACGGCCCGAATCCGCGTGCCGATGGTAGGCAAGCTCCGGTGGCGGGCGGGGGTGCGCGGGCGGAACACGGCGGAAACGTGCGTCAACACTGCGTATCCACCTCGTGAACCCGATGTGCGATCAGTGCGGACCCGCGAGTATCGTCCTCACCTGCACTACCGCCGCGTGGTGGGTGCGAGAACCTTAGCTTTTCGATGCCGGAGGGCCCACGTTGTTCCGTACGCGCCTGATCAAAGCCACTGTCGGACCCGTCATGCGCCTGATGTTCCGCACCCGCGTCGAGGGCATCGAGAACATTCCGGGCAGCGGCCCGGTGATCCTCGCGGGCAACCACCTCACCTTCATCGACTCGATGATCCTGCCGCTGGTGTGCGACCGCACGGTCCACTTCATCGGCAAGGACGAGTACGTGACCGGCAAGGGCATCAAGGGCCGGGCCATGGCCTGGTTCTTCACCGGCGCCGGCATGATCCCGGTGGACCGCGACGGGGCCAACGGCGGCGTCGCCGCCCTGATGACGGGCCGCCGGATCCTCGAAGAGGGCAAGATCTTCGGGATCTACCCCGAAGGCACCCGCTCCCCCGACGGCCGCCTCTACCGGGGCCGCACCGGAATCGCCCGCCTGACCCTGATGACCGGCGCGCCCGTCGTCCCCTTCGCGATGATCGGCACCGACAAGCTGCAGCCCGGCGGCGCCGGCATGCCGCGCCCGGGCCGGGTCACCGTCCGGTTCGGCGAGCCGATGGAGTTCTCCCGGTACGAGGGCATGGACCGCGACCGCTACGTGCTGCGCGCCGTCACCGACTCGGTGATGGCCGAGGTCATGCGGCTCTCCGGCCAGGAGTACGTGGACATGTACGCGACCAAGGCCAAGGCGGCCTGACCCCCGCTACTGCCGTTGCAGTGACCGGCTGACGCCCGCCGCGGTCGTCGTGGCGAGGATCCAGCCGGTCACGATCAGCAGGTACGACAGCCACTGGTACCAGCCGTCCGGTGCGTAGGGCGCCTCCTGGCCGAAGCTGATGATCGGCACCATCAGGTCGAGCGTGTAGAAGACCGGGTTGAATTCCGGCGCCTCCCCCTGCTTCAGCTCCCGCGGCGGGTGGAGCCCGTACGCGAGGCTCCCAGTGATCAGCAGCGCCAGCAGCCAGCCCGCGGCGCGCAGCGGCCGGAACCCGTAGCCCACGGTGCCGTCCTGGAGCAGCCCCCAGAACCTGGCGATCCGGGGCAGGGTGCGGCGGTGGCGCCGCAGTTTGGCGAGCAGGACGGTCCGCGCCGCCGCCTCGTCGCCCGCCGTACGGTAGGCCGTGGCGAGCTGCTCGTAGGCGTACGGGACGTAGCCCGACTCCTCGCGCTCGAGAACGGGCAGTCGCTGCTCGGCGGGAACGTGCGGGCTGAGGGCGCGGTAGGCGAGTCCCGCGATGCGGATCTCCCCCGGCCAGGTCTCGGGCGCGATGTGGAGCATGTCGAACTGGGAGCGGCGCAGGTTCACGCCGCCCTGGATGGTCGGGCAATTGCGCAGCCACACCTCGCCGGCGACACAGCTGGAGGCGCGCAGGGCGACCCCGCCGGGGTTGATGAGGCGGGCGTAGGCGAGGTTGAGCTGGCCCGGTATTCGGGAGCCGGTGAGGTTGACCCGGCCGCGGGCCTCCAGCCGCATGGCGCGCAGGTCGGTGCCGACGTTGAGGATCTCGGCGTGCAGAGCGGTCCCGCCGGGGGCAAGGAGCCGGGCGTCGTCGAAGTTGATCTGGCCGCCGACGGTTGCGCCGTTGATGCGGGTCTGGCCGTGGACGGTGAGCTCCATGGCGATGACGTCGGTCCCGATGTCGGCGTGGTTGAACTGGAGGGTCGCCTCCTGGCCCTCCTCGGCCGGGCCCGCGATGCCGATGACCGCCTTGCGGAGGAAGAGTCCGCCGGCTATCCGGGCACCGGCGAGGCGTACCGGCCCCGTGATCCGGCAGCACGACAGCCGGAGCGCGAGATCGACGCGGACGGTGTTCGCGGTGAGGCCGGGCAGAGTGGAGTCGTTGGCCACGAAGACCCGCAACTGGGCTCCGTAGAGCAGGGGTTTGCGTTCGAACCAGCAGGCCCGCAGCCGGATCGGGTGCTCCACGACGGCGTACTTGAGGTTCAGCTTGCCGGTGATCCGCGCACCCCGGACGTTCAGTCCGGCGACCTGCCCTTCGGCGGTGGGGCCACCCAGCAGGAGCGCGGTGAGGACCTCGGCGCGCACGGTCCGTTCCGGCCCCCAGTCGGCGCCGCCGGAGCCGGTTTCCCCGGGTTGTTCGAGGAAATCGACGCGCTCCCCGCGGGGGAAGGCGTCCCATATGCGGCGCTCCGCCGGGGTCAAGTCGTTGATCTCCATCGCCGGGATGGTGTCCCGCGCGTCGACGGACTGTCAACTCCGCGCGGGACACCGCCCTCTGGCGCAGTGTCAGTGCTCGATGCCGTCCTGGAGCTCCTGCCCCTTGAGGAGGAACCAGGCCGCCACCGCGGTGGCCAGCAGGACGGCCGCGCCGACGCCGGAGGCCAGCCGCAGGCCGTCCACGAAGGCTTCCTGAGCGGCGCCGACCATCTGCTGGGCGGTCTGCGGGTCCAGCGACCGGGCCGCTTCGACGGCGCCGCCGAGTGATTCGTGGGCGGCGTCGGCGACGGGTCCGGTGACGGAGGCCGGGGCGGTGAAGCCCTGGTAGACGCCGGTGACGACCGAGCCGAGCAGGGCGATGCCGAGGGCGGCGCCCAGTTCGTAGGCGGTCTCCGAGACGGCCGAGGCGGAACCGGCCTGCTCCTTGGGGACGCTGGAGAGGATCACGTCGGCGGTGACCGTGAAGGAGAAGCCGGCGCCGAGGCCGACGATGAGCAGGGCCGCGCCGAGCAGCGGGTAGCCGGTCTCCTTGTGGATCACGGTCAGCGCGGCCAGCGCGATGCCGATGGCGGCGAGGCCTCCGGTCACGATGACCCGTACCCCGTACCTGCGGGCGTACCTGCCCGCGACCAGGCCGGTGACCACGGCGCCGACGGCGGCGGGCAGTTCGGCGAGGCCCGCTTCGAGCGGATCGCGGCCCTGGACGAGCTGGAGGAACTGGGAGAGGAAGAAGACCAGTCCGGACAGCCCGAAGACGGTGAGCAGGTCGGCGAGGACCGCGCCGGAGAACCCGCGGTGCTTGAACAGGCGCATGTCGAGGAGCGGGGCCGGCAGCGTGAACTGGCGGCGTACGAAGGTGTAGAGCGCGCCCGCTCCGATGGCGGCGGCCACCCAGACCTGCCAGCCCATGCCGTGGGTGGCGACCTGCTTGACGGCGTAGACCACGCCGATGATGCCGACGAGGGAGAGGCCGACGCTGAAGAGGTCCCAGGGGCCGGCGACCGGGTTCTTGGACTCGGGCAGCAGCTTGATGCCGACGATGACCAGGACGACCATCACGGGGAGGTTGATGAGGAAGACCGAGCCCCACCAGAAGTGCTGGAGCAGGGCTCCGCCGACCACCGGGCCGACGGCCGCGCCGGCCGAGGCGGTGGCGCCCCAGATGCCGATGGCGAGGCTGCGCTCCTTGGGGTCGTGGAAGATGTTGCGGATCAGCGCGAGGGTGGAGGGCATCAGGGTCGCGCCGGCCACGCCGAGCAGGGCCCGGGCGATGATCATCATCTCGGGGCTGGTGGCGTAGGCGTTGAGGACCGAGACGGCGCCGAAGGCGGTCGCGCCGACGAGGAGGAGCTTCTTTCGGCCTATCCGGTCGCCGAGGGAGCCCATGGAGACGAGCAGGCCGGCGATGACGAAGGAGTAGATGTCGCCGATCCACAGGAGCTGGGTGCCCGAAGGCTTCAGGTCCTCGCTGAGGGCGGGCGTGGCGAGACCGAGTACGGTGGCGTCGACGGCGACCAGCAGGACGGCCAGTACGAGCACGGAGAGCGCGAGCCAGCGCCCGCGGCGACGGCCCTGTGCCCCCTGGGTCCGGGTCAGCTGTTCGGTACGGCTCATTTCTCCACACTCCGTCGTGCGCCACCGAGCAGCAACTCGATGATCATGTACTGAAAGTCCTTGGCAGCGACCCGGCCGTCCATGACGGCCCAGGCGCAGGTGCCGATGAGCCCGTAGAGGGCCTCGGTGAGCCAGGCGGGGCTCAGGTCGATCCGGATGTCGCCCTCGTGCTGGCCGCGCCGGAAGAGGTCGCCGACGCGGGCGTCGAGGCGGGCCCAGCCCTCGTTGACCTGGTCCCCCTCGAAGAGCTGGTTCTCGGTGACGAGGAAGGCCAGCAGCTCGGCGTTGGGCTCCGCCTCGGCGACGAGCCTGCGGAGCGCGTCGATCGCCGTGCCCTCGTCGAGGCGGGCGTTGTCGAAGGACACCTCGAACTCCCGGATGCCGAGCTCTTCGAGTGCCCGTACGAGGGCGTCACGCCCCGCGAAGTGCCGGTGGAGGGTCGCGCGGCCGATGCCGGCGGCCCTCGCGACCTCGTCCATCGTGGCGGTCGATTTGCGGGAGAGCAGGGCGGCGGCGGCGCGGAGCACCTGATCACGATCCATGGCCATGAGACAACCATAACCCGAATGAGACGTCAGTGTCTCATCGAGCCTTGTTCACCCAAAAAATGAGGTGCCCCCTCGGGCGCCGGAAGGAAGCATGCCGAGATGAACCCGAAGCCCCTGCTGCTGATCGACGTGGACGGCCCGCTGAACCCGTACGCGGCCAAGCCCCAGCGCCGCCCCGAGGGGTACGCCACGCACCGCGTGCGGCCGACCGGCTGGTCGCGGACGGAGAGCGCGAAGCCGCTGCGGGTCTGGCTGAATCCCGCCCACGGCGAGGAGCTGCTCGCGCTCGCGGAGGCGTACGAGCTCGTCTGGGCGACCACCTGGAAGGGCGAGGCGAACGAGTGGATAGGCCCGCACCTGGGGCTGCCGGAGCTCCCCTGGATCGACTGGCCCCAGATGCACGGGCGCGCACCGCGCGGCACCTTCTGGAAGACCCAGTACATCCTGGAGTACGCGGGCGGGCGGCCCTTCGCCTGGATCGACGACGACATCACCGGCCTGGACCGCGACTACGTGGAGCAGCGCCACCCCGCGCACGCGCTGCTGCTGCGGATCGACGAGCGGATCGGGCTGGTCCGGGCCGACTTCGACGCGCTGGCCCAGTGGGCGGCGTAACGCCGCAGGGGCGGCCGGAGCCTTGGACCAGGCTCCGGCCGCCCCTGCGGGTACGGCGATCTCTTGCTGCGGTCAGTTCTTGTGCGTGGCCCAGGCGTGCTGGATGACCAGGTCGGCCTTCAGCTCCGTGAGCTGGATCGCGACCGCCGACGGGGCGGTGCCGCCGCGGCCGTCGCGGGAGGCCAGCGCGCCCTTGACGTTGAGGACCGTACGGACCTCCGGCGTCAGGTGCTCCGAGATCTTCGCGAACTGCTCGTCGGTGAGCTCGTCGAGCTCGATGCCGAGGCCCTCGCACTCCTTGACGCACCCGCCGGCCACCTCGTGCGCCACCCGGAACGGCACGCCCTGCTTGACCAGCCACTCCGCGATGTCGGTGGCGAGCGAGAAGCCGGCCGGGGCCAGCTCCTCCATCCGCTCCCGGTTGACCGTGAGGGTGGCCATCATGCCGGTGAAGGCGGGCAGCAGGACTTCGAGGGTGTCGCAGGAGTCGAAGACCGGCTCCTTGTCCTCCTGGAGGTCCCGGTTGTAGGCCAGGGGAAGGGCCTTCAGGGTGGCGAGCAGGCCCGTCAGGTTGCCGATGAGGCGGCCCGACTTGCCGCGCGCCAGCTCCGCGATGTCCGGGTTCTTCTTCTGCGGCATGATCGAGGAGCCGGTGGAGAAGGCGTCGTGCAGGGTCACGAAGGAGAACTCCTTCGTGTTCCAGATGATGATCTCCTCGGCGATCCGCGACAGGTTGATGCCGATCATCGCGGTGACGAAGGCGAACTCGGCGACGAAGTCGCGCGAGGCCGTGCCGTCGATGGAGTTGCCGACCGAGCCGCGCTCGAAGCCCAGGTCGGCGGCGACCGCCTCCGGGTCCAGGCCGAGCGAGGAGCCCGCCAGGGCGCCCGAGCCGTACGGGGACACCGCGGTCCGGGTGTCCCACTGGCGCAGCCGCTCCGCGTCTCGCGTCAGGGCCTGCACGTGGGCCAGTACGTGGTGGGCGAAGAGCACCGGCTGCGCGTGCTGCAGGTGGGTCCGGCCCGGCATGGCCACGTCGGCGTGCGCCTCGGCGAGGCCGATCAGCGCGTCCTGGAGGTCGGCGACGAGGCCGCCGATGATCCGGGCGTGGTCGCGCAGGTACATGCGGAAGAGCGTGGCGATCTGGTCGTTGCGCGACCGGCCGGCGCGCAGCTTGCCGCCGAGGTCGGCGCCGAGCCGCTCCAGCAGGCCCCGCTCCAGTGCGGTGTGGACGTCCTCGTCGGCGATGGTGCCGGTGAAGGAGCCGCTCTGGACGTCGACCGCGAGCTGGTCCAGGCCGTCGAGCATGCGGCCGAGCTCGTCGGCCGTGAGCAGGCCCGCCTTGGCGAGCACGCGGGCGTGGGCCTTGGAGCCCGCGATGTCGTACGGGGCCAGGCGCCAGTCGAAGTGGACCGACGCGGACAGCTTCGCGAGGGCCTCGGCGGGACCGTCGGCGAACCGGGCGCCCCAGAGCCGGACGTCACCACCGTTGTTGCTGCTCACAGCTACTGCTCCTCAAGAACGTGCATGGCTTCGGATGTGCAACCGCCTCCCCGCCGCGGAGGTAACGGGGAAGCGGTTCGTACTGCGGGTACCCGGGTAACGAGGGTACGAACGGTGTGGATCAGGCGAGGTCGCGGCGGGCCGCGATCTTCGAGGAGAGGCCGAAGATCTCGATGAAGCCCTGGGCCTTCGACTGGTCGAAGGTGTCGCCCGAGTCGTAGGTCGCGAGGTTGAAGTCGTACAGCGACTCGTCCGACTTCCGGCCGGTGACGACGGCGCGGCCGCCGTGCAGGGTCATCCGGATGTCGCCGCTGACGTGCTGGTTGGCCTCGTTGACGAAACCGTCCAGCGCCCGCTTCAGCGGGGAGAACCACAGGCCGTCGTAGACCATCTCGCCCCAGCGCTGCTCGACCTGCCGCTTGTAGCGGGCGAGCTCGCGTTCGACGGTGACGTTCTCCAGCTCCTGGTGCGCGGTGATCAGCGCGATCGCGCCCGGCGCCTCGTACACCTCGCGGGACTTGATGCCCACGAGCCGGTCCTCGACGATGTCGATCCGGCCGATGCCC
This sequence comes from Streptomyces sp. NBC_01298, assembly GCF_035978755.1. Classification (NCBI taxonomy): domain Bacteria; kingdom Bacillati; phylum Actinomycetota; class Actinomycetes; order Kitasatosporales; family Streptomycetaceae; genus Streptomyces; species Streptomyces sp. NBC_01298. Next base: position 7,234,700 of record NZ_CP108414.1, on the reverse strand, counting down.
TGGGCCCCGGCGCGCTCGTTGAGCTGCTGGATGGCCTGGAGCACGGTGACGGGCTTGCCGTCGATGGCGACCGGGACGCCCTCCTTGAAGGAGATGACGACCTCGTCGGCCTCGCGCGTCAGGGCCGGGTCGGCGGTGTACTCGTAGATGTCCTCGATCGGCGCGTTCCAGATGTCCTCCAGGAAGCCCGTCTCGACGGCGCGTCCGAAGACGTTCTGGTCGATGGAGTACGGGGACTTCTTGGTGGTCGCGATCGGCAGGTCCGCCTTCTCGGCGAAGGCGATGGCCTTGTCGCGGGTCATCGCGTAGTCGCGGACCGGGGCGATGCACCTGAGGTCGGGGCCCAGGGCGGCGATGCCGGCCTCGAAGCGGACCTGGTCGTTGCCCTTGCCGGTGCAGCCGTGGGCGACGGTGGTGGCGCCGTGCTTGCGGGCGGCGGCCACGAGGTGCTTGACGATGGCCGGCCGCGAGAGGGCGGAGACCAGCGGGTAGCGGTCCATGTAGAGGGCGTTCGCCTTGATCGCCGGGAGGCAGTACTCGTCGGCGAACTCGTCCCGGGCGTCGGCCACCTCGGCCTCGACCGCACCGCAGGCGAGCGCCCGCTTGCGGATGACGTCCAGGTCCTCGCCGCCCTGGCCGACGTCCACCGCGACGGCGATGACCTCGGCGCCCGTCTCCTCGGCGATCCAGCCGATGGCGACGGACGTGTCCAGACCGCCTGAATAGGCGAGTACGACGCGCTCGGCCACGGGGTTCTCCTTACACGGTGCATCCGCCGTCACGTCCAACAGCGGTAGGCATAACTATGCACTGCTCTGCATGTTTCGTCAATCGAGTCCGGGGCCACCTCCACTGACCTGCGCATATAAGAGAGGCCCGTTCCCTGAGCCCCGCCTACCATCGGTGGACGACAAGGGGAGGACCCATGGGAACCAGGGCGCGGCAGGACGCGGAGCGGGGGCGCGCCGCCGCGGCGGCGCTCCTGGCCGGGGCCGGGATCCCGGTCTCCGCCCGGCTCGCCGGTACCGGGCCGGAGGCCTGGACCGCCTTCGACGAGGAGGTGCGCGACCTCACCGCGTTCTCCTGGCGGCCGCCCCGAGGCAGCCGGATCGAAGCCCGGCTCTGCGACCGCGACGGGCGGGTCCGCGAGGCCGCGCTGTGCGAAGAACGGGACCTCTCGCCGCAGCTCGTCCTGATCAGGTGCGCCGACTGGGCCCCGCAAGTGCGCGAGCGCGCCCGGCGGGTGCTCGCCGGGGTCGTGGCCCGCGACCCGGTCGCCGCCCTGGTCGATCTCAGCCCGCTCATCGTGCGGCTGGGCCGGCGCGAACACGGCGCCTGGGCGGTGGAGCAGCTGGAGACCGCCCTGAGCGGCCGGCGCTCCCCCGTCACCGCGGGATGGCACCCCGGCCGGCCCCCGGCCGCGTGGAGCTGGAAGGCCCTGACCGGGGAACAGTGCGCCGAGGCCCTCGCCCGCCTGGCCGACCGGGCCGACCCGCCGACCCGGCGGTTCGCCGCCCGGCTGACCGTCGCCGCCGGGGAGACCCGCGTACGGGACCTCGCGCGGCGGGCCGCCCGCGAACCGGATCCGGCCACGGCTCGGCTGTGGACCGACGCCGCGCTGCTCGCCCTGGCCACCGGCGGGCCGGACGACGCGGCGGTCGACGCCCTGTTGGGCGGCCGCCTCCCGACGGTCCGGGCCGCCGGGGTCACCGCCCTGCGCGGGGCCGGCCGGGCGGCCGAGGCCGCGCGGCACCTCACCGACCGCTCCGGGCTCGTACGGGCCTGCGCGCGCTGGCTCCTCGCGCAGGACGGCGGCGACCCCTACGCGTCCTGCCTCGCCCTGGTCACGGCTCCCGGGCAGCTCTCCCCGTACGCGGTGACCGGCTTCTCCGAGTGCGCGAAGCGGGCGGACGCACCGCTGCTGCGGAGCCTGCTCGGCCACCCCGACGGGGCGGTGCGGGCCGCCGCCGTGGCCGGGCTGCGCCGGCTGGAGGCCTCCCCCGAGGACGCGTTCCTGATCCCGCTGCTGGACGACCCGTGGCCCGGCGTCGCCCGGGAGGCCGCGCTCAGCCTGCTCCCGGTGGCCGGCAGGCTGGACCACGCCCACCTGACCGAACGGATCGGGCCCGAGCGGCCCGCGCACGTCCGCCGGGCCGCCTTCCGGCTGCTCCGCGCGCGGGGCGGGATCCACGAGCTGCGGGCCGCGGTGGCCCTGACGGCCGACCCCGACCCGGGGCTGCGTACACAGGCGCGGGCGCTCGTACGCGGCTGGAAATGGCATGTCACCCTCCACTTCGCAGAAGCGGACCGGGCCGAGCTGGCCGCGTTGCTCGGGCGGTCCGCGCACCTCTTCGACGCGTACGAGCTGGGACTGCGCCGCTCCCGGCTCGGTCTCACCGACTGAAATTCCGTGACAGGGCCCGGAAGTCGGGGGAGATAATCCGGCCATGGGAAAGCTCTACGATCGTATTGACGGCAGGCTCCGCACCTTCATCGAAGAACAGCCGATCTTCTTCACGGCCACCGCCCCGCTGTCCGGCGACGGCCACATCAACCTCTCCCCCAAGGGCCGCGCCGGGACGCTCGTCGTCATCGACGAGACGACCCTCGCCTACCTGGACTTCGGCGGCAGCGGCGCCGAGACCATCGCGCACGTCCGCGAGAACGGCCGCATCACGCTGATGTGGTGCGCCTTCAGCGGGCCGCCGAACATCGTGCGCATCCACGGCGACGGCGAGGCGGTCTTCCGCGACGACCCGCGCTGGGACGGGCTCGTCGAGCTGTTCGGCGATGCCGACGGGCCCGCGGCGCGCGCGGTCATCCTGGTCACGGCCCGCCGGATCGCGGACGTGTGCGGGTACGCCATCCCCTTCATGGAGTACCAGGGCGAGCGCACGCTCCACGCGGAGTACTTCGGCCGCAAGACGGACGAGGAGTTCAACGCCTACTGCGAGAAGAAGGAGTTCATCGGGGTGAGCGTCGACGGCCTGCCTGCGCTGCCGCTGCCCCTTCCGCCCCGTACCGTCTGACATGTGCTGCGTACCGCGCTCCTCGCCACCTCACTGATCGTCACCAGCCTGCTGCCACAGGGCCCCCACGGTGACCCCCCGCTGCCCGCCCGGCTCGCCGACACCGGCGGCGGCAGCCAGCTGATCACCGCCGTGGCTCCGGCCCCCGGCTCCACGACCGGGCGCCTGACCTGGTGGGACCGGCGGGCGGGGCGCTGGTACGCGGCGGGCAGCGCGCCCGCCCGGTTCGGCGCGAACGGGCTGACCGAGGGGGCGACCCGGACCCAGGGCACGAACACCACCCCGGCGGGGCTCTACGCGCTCCCCTACGCCTTCGGCATCGCGCACGCGCCGGCCGGTACGGCGTACCGCTACCGACGGGTGACCAGCGACTCCTGGTGGTGCCAGGACAATGCCTCGGCGAGCTACAACCGCTGGGTGGAGCCGCTGCCCGCGGACTGTGCGCCCGGCGAGGCGGAGCACCTGACCGCGTACGCGAAGCAGTACGCGCACGCCCTGGTCATCGACTTCAACTACGAGCATCCGGTACGGGGCCGGGGCGCGGGCATCTTCCTGCACGTGAACGGCAAGGGCGCGACGGCCGGCTGCGTATCGGTCCCCGAGGGCGCGATGCGCGCGGTGCTGCGCTGGGCGGACCCGCACAGGCAGCCGCACATCGTGATCGGCACGGAGTCCGGCGAGCTGGCCGTCACCCGGTACTGAGGCGGCGTCAGCCTGCCTTCCGGGTCAGCCCACCATCCGGGTCAGCCTTCCTTCTGGGCCAGCCTCAGCAGGTGGTCGGCGAGGGCCTGGCCGCCCGCCGGGTCGCGGCTGATCAGCATCAGGGTGTCGTCACCCGCGATCGTGCCGAGGATGGCCTGGAGTTCGGCCTGGTCGATCGCCGAGGCGAGGAACTGGGCCGCACCCGGCGGGGTGCGCAGGACCACGAGGTTCGCGGAGGCCTCCGCGGAGATCAGCAGTTCGCCGGAGAGGCGCCGCATGCGCTCCTCCTTCGCCGACTCGCCGAGCGGCGCCTGCGGGGTGCGGAAGCCGCCCTCGCTGGGGACCGCGTAGATCAGCTCGCCGCCGGTGTTGCGGATCTTCACCGCGCCGAGCTCGTCGAGGTCGCGGCTGAGCGTCGCCTGGGTGACGCTCAGCCCGTCGTCGGCGAGCAGCTTGGCCAGTTGGCTCTGGGAGCGGACCGGCTGCCGGTTGAGGATGTCCACGATCCGCCGGTGGCGCGCGGTGCGGGTCTGCGGAACGGACTGGCCGTTCGACTCGTGTTCCTGCGCCTGACTCATCGTCGTCCCATTCCCCGATTGATCATCCGTCCACGTCCGCGGCGGACTTCGCCGCGTCCAGCACGCCGGGCAGGGCCTGGAGGAACGCGTCCACCTCGGCCTCGGACAGCACGTACGGAGGCATGAGCCGTACGACGTCGGGGGCGGGCGCGTTGACCAGGAAGCCGGCGTCCTGAGCCGCGCGCTGCACCTGCGGTGCGAGCGGCTCGGTCAGCACGATACCCAGCAGAAGGCCCGCACCGCGGACGTGCGAGACGAGCGGGTGTGCGAATCCCTCGATTCCGCCCCGCAGACGCTCGCCGCGCTCCTTGACCTGGTCGAGGAGCCCGTCGGCGGCGATGGTGTCGATCACGGCGAGGCCGGCGGCGCACGCGATCGGGTTGCCGCCGAAGGTGGTGCCGTGCTGACCGGGCTGGAGCAGGTCGGCCACGGGTCCGAAGGCCGCGACGGCGCCGATCGGCAGGCCGCCGCCGAGGCCCTTCGCGAGGGTGACGACGTCGGGCTCGACGCCCTCGTGCGCCTGGTGCTCGAACCACTGGCCGCAGCGGCCGATGCCGGTCTGCACCTCGTCGAGGACCAGCAGGGTGCCGGTGGCCCGGGTGATCTCACGGGCGGCCGTCAGGTAGCCGGCCGGCGGGACGACCACGCCGTTCTCGCCCTGGATCGGCTCGATGATCACGAGCGCGGTCTCTTCGGTGACGGCGGCCCGCAGGGCCTCCACATCGCCGTACGGAACGTGGGTGACGTCTCCGGGCAGCGGCAGGAACGGAGCCTGCTTCTTGGGCTGGCCGGTGAGCGCCAGGGCGCCCATGGTGCGGCCGTGGAAGCCGCCGTCGGTGGCGACCATGTGGGTCCGCCCGGTCAGCCGGCCGATCTTGAAGGCGGCCTCGACGGCCTCGGCGCCGGAGTTGCAGAAGAAGACCTTGCCGGGGCGGCCGAAGAGCTGGAGCAGCCGCTCGCCGAGCGCGAGGACCGGCTCGGAGGCGTAGAGGTTGGAGACGTGGCCCAGGGTGGAGATCTGCTCGGTCACGGCGGTGACGATGGCCGGGTGCGCGTGGCCGAGGGCGTTGACCGCGATACCGCCGACGAAGTCGGTGTACTGCTTGCCGTCCGCGTCCCAGACCTGCGCGCCCTCGCCGCGTACGAGCGCCAGCGCGGGGGTGCCGTAGTTGTTGGTCAGCGCGCCCTGCCAGCGGGCGGCGAAGTGCTGGTTGCCGGTGGCCTGGTCGCCGGTCATGCGGGGTCCCCTCCCTGAGTGTTGAGTCCCTGGTCGTCGAGCACGACCATCGTGCCGATTCCCTCGTCCGTGAAGATCTCCAGCAGGATCGAGTGCTGGACCCGCCCGTCGATCACCCTGGCGGTGGTCACCCCGTTGCGGACGGCGTGCAGGCAGCCCTCCATCTTGGGGACCATGCCGCTGGACAGCTCGGGCAGCAGCTTCTCCAGCTGGCTCACGGTGAGCCGGCTGATGACCTCGTCGCTGTTGGGCCAGTCCGCGTAGAGGCCCTCCACGTCGGTGAGGACCATCAGCGTCTCGGCGCCGAGCGCGGCGGCGAGCGCCGCGGCGGCCGTATCGGCGTTCACGTTGTACACGTGGTGGTCGTCAGCGCTGCGCGCGATGGAGGAGATGACCGGGATCCGGCCGTCCGCCAGCAGCGCTTCGATCGCGCCGGTGTCGATGGCGGTGATCTCGCCGACCCGTCCGATGTCTACGCTCTCGCCGTCGATCTCGGGCAGGTGCTTGGTGGCGGTGATGGTGTGCGCGTCCTCGCCGGTCATGCCGACGGCCAGCGGCCCGTGCTGGTTGAGCAGCCCGACCAGCTCGCGCTGGACCTGCCCGGCCAGGACCATCCGTACGACGTCCATCGCCTCGGGCGTGGTGACGCGCAGACCCGCCTTGAACTCGCTGACCAGGCCCTGCTTGTCGAGCTGGGCGTTGATCTGCGGGCCGCCGCCGTGCACGACGACCGGCTTCAGGCCGGCCTGGCGCAGGAAGACGACGTCCTGGGCGAAGGCCGCCTTGAGGTCCTCGTCGATCATGGCGTTGCCGCCGAACTTGATGACGACGACCTTGCCGTTGTGCCGGGTCAGCCAGGGCAGGGCCTCGATGAGGATCTCGGCCTTGGGCAGCGCGGTGTGCCTGCGTGCGGTGCTCTTGCCTGCCGTGCTCATGAGGAGTACGCGCTGTTCTCGTGGACGTACTCGGCGGTCAGGTCGTTGGCCCAGATGACCGCGGACTCGGAACCGGTGGACAGGTCGGCGGTGATGCGCACCTCGCGGCCCTTCATGCTCACCAGGTCGCGGTCCTCGCCGACCGAGCCGTTCTTGCAGACCCAGACGTCGTTGATGGCGACGTTCAGCCGGTCCGGGTCGAAGGCGGCCTTCGTGGTCCCGATGGCGGACAGGACGCGGCCCCAGTTCGGGTCCTCGCCGTGGATGGCGCACTTGAGCAGGTTGTTGCGGGCGATGGACCGGCCGACCTCGACCGCGTCCTCCTCGGTGGCCGCGCCGATGACCTCGATGTGGATGTCCTTGCTGGCGCCCTCGGCGTCGCCGATCAGCTGGCGGGCCAGGTCGTCGCAGACCGTGCGTACGGCCTCCGCGAACGCCCCGTACGCCGGCACCCGGCCGGACGCCCCGGAGGCGAGCAGCAGCACCGTGTCGTTGGTGGACATGCAGCCGTCGGAGTCGACCCGGTCGAAGGTGGTGCGGGTCGCGGCGCGCAGCGCCTTGTCGAGGGTGGCGCTGTCCAGCTCCGCGTCGGTGGTGAGGACGACGAGCATGGTGGCCAGGCCCGGGGCGAGCATGCCCGCGCCCTTGGCCATGCCGCCGACGGTCCAGCCGTCCTGGGTGACGGTGGCCGTCTTGTGCACGGTGTCGGTGGTCTTGATGGCGATGGCGGCGGCCTCGCCGCCGTCGGCGGAGAGCGCGGCGGCCGCGGTCTCGATGCCGGGGAGGAGCTTGTCCATCGGGAGCAGGACGCCGATCAGGCCGGTGGACGCGACGGCGACCTCGCCGGCGTTGACCCCGTTCCCGAGACCCTGCTGGTTCAGGACGGCCGCGACCTTCTCGGCGGTGGCGTGGGTGTCCTGGAAGCCCTTGGGGCCGGTGCACGCGTTGGCGCCGCCGGAGTTGAGGACCACCGCGCTGACGGTCGCGCCGCGCAGGACCTGCTCGGACCAGTGGACGGGCGCGGCCTTGACCCGGTTGGAGGTGAAGACGCCCGCCGCGGCCAGGCGCGGCCCGGTGTTGACCACGAGGGCCAGGTCGGGATTGCCGTTCGCCTTGATCCCGGCGGCGATGCCCGCCGCCGTGAACCCCTGTGCTGCCGTGACGCTCACTGCATCTCCTCGTTCGCTTCTCCGCCCGAGCAGCGCGCCCCTGCGGCCATCGTCGTCATCTGCAGCCCGGTGGCTGCCCGTGCTCCCCCAGCTACCGCTGGGAGGTGCCCCCTGCTCACGGTGCGACTCCGATCGTGGAAAGACCCAGCGCCTCGGGGAGGCCGAGGGCGATGTTCATGCTCTGGACCGCGCCGCCGGCGGTGCCCTTGGTCAGGTTGTCGATGGCGCTGATCGCGATGATCCGCTGCGCGGCCTCGTCGTACGCGACCTGGATCTGAACGGCGTTGGAACCGTAGACGGACGCCGTCGCCGGCCACTGCCCCTCGGGCAGCAGGTGTACGAAGGGCTCGTCCGCGTAGGCCTTCTCGTACGCGGCGCGGACCGCGTCGGCCGTGGTGCCCGGCAGCGCCTTGGCGCTGCAGGTGGCCAGGATGCCGCGGGGCATCGGCGCCAGCGTGGGCGTGAAGGAGACGGAGACCCGCTGCCCGGCGACGGGGCTGAGGTTCTGCACCATCTCGGGGGTGTGGCGGTGGCCGCCGCCCACCCCGTACGGGCTCATGGAGCCCATGACCTCGGAGCCGAGCAGGTGCGGCTTGAGGGCCTTGCCGGCGCCGGAGGTGCCGGTGGCGGCGACGATCACGGCCTCGGGCTCGGCGAGCTGCGCGGCGTAGGCCGGGAACAGCGCGAGCGAGACGGCGGTCGGGTAGCAGCCGGGGACGGCGATGCGCTTGGAGCCGGCCAGCGCGGCCCGGGCGCCGGGCAGCTCGGGGAGGCCGTAGGGCCAGGTCCCGGCGTGCGGGGCGCCGTAGAACGTGTCCCAGTCGGCGGAGTCCTGGAGCCGGTGGTCGGCGCCCATGTCGACGACGAGGACCTCCTCGCCCAGCTGGGCGGCCACGGCGGCGGACTGGCCGTGCGGCAGCGCCAGGAAGACGACATCATGACCGGAGAGCACCTCGGGCGTGGTCGCCTCCAGAACGCGTCCGGCCAGCGGCACCAGGTGCGGCTGGAGCGCACCGAGCGGCTGCCCGGCGTTGGAGTTCGCGGTCAGCGCGCCGATCTCCACCTCGGGGTGTGCCAGCAGCAGGCGCAGCACTTCACCGCCCGCGTATCCGCTCGCACCGGCCACCGCTACACGTACCACCATCGGACCCTCCTCCTCGATGGCATGACTATACGTACGACCGCACGTTTATGCAAAGCAGTCATCTGGCCCCGCTCCCCCAGTGTCACTCCCTTGTCCGCCGGATGATCACGGGTTACGTTCCCCGGGCACATATCGGGGGATCACAGCAGGTGGGGGACATGACCGAAGACGTCGGGACGATCACGGCACGCGCGGCGATAGGGCAGGGCATCACGGCCGTGGTCCTGATCGGGGGCATGGGAATCGGCCTCTGGGCGGTGGGGCAGTCGATGGACGCGAGCGCCCGGCCGCAGCCCGTCACCTGCTCGCACGAGTACCCCGGGAAGAAGCCGGAGAAGACGCCTGCGCACGGGCCGGGGCAGGTTTCCGGGGTCCAGCTGTGCGAGGCGCTGCACCGTCCCGATCTCGCCGATCTGCTGGGCACCCCGGGGGAGGTCGTGAAGAACGCGAACGGCGGTGGCAGCACCTCCAAGCCCGCCGGCACCGGCGAGGAGATCCACACCCCGACGGCCGAGATCGAGTTCGAGACCTACACGGTGCATCTGAGGGCCTCCTACGGCCGGCTCTCGGTCGCCACCGTGGCCGAGCTCCTCGGGGGCGGTGCGCCGCCGCGGACGGTGCTGGGCCGCCCGGCCACCTTCTACTCGGACCGCACGATCAGCATCAGCTTCCGCCTGGACGGCAGCGATACGAGCAGCGTCCCCGGCGTTCCGACCCGAGCCCTCGTGGTGGCCATGGACCCGCAGGACGGCGGCGGCTCCTACGAGCTGAACCTGTGGCGCTCCGACGGCGCGGTGCCCGACGACGCGGTCGTCCTGCGCGTGGCCGAACGGGTGCTGCCGACGATCCCGGGGTTCGCCGCGGCCGGGTGAGGGCCGCCACGGTGCCGCCACAGGGCCGGCGGCTCCGGGTCAGCGGTTCCGGGCCGGCGGCTCCGGGTCAGCGGTTCCGGGGCTGGTTGAAGCGGAGCATGTTGCCGGCCGGATCACGGAAGGCGCAGTCGCGGACCCCGTACGGCTGGTCGGCGGGTTCCTGGAGCACCTCCGCGCCGCTGGCCCGGATGCGCTCGAAGGTGGCGTCCACGTCGTCCGTCGCGAAGATCACCCCGCGGAGCACGCCCTTGGCCAGCAGTTCCGCCATCGCCTGCCGGTCGGCCGGAGATGCCCCGGGGTCGGCGAGCGGCGGTTCGAGGACGATCTCCACGTCGGGCTGCTCGGGCGAGCCGACGGTCACCCAGCGCATCCCCTCGAAGGCGACGTCATTGCGCACTTCCATGCCGAGGGCGTCACGGTAGAAGGCCAGCGCCTTGTCGTGGTCGTCGACGGCGATGAAGCACTGCGCGAGCTTGATGGTCATGCCCCGACGCTACGACGCGGCCGCGGATCCCGCTCCCCCGCGGCCCGCGGGCCGGCGGACGGGCCGGGTGAGGACCTTGGCTACACACGCGGGGATGGCGGCGCCCGCCTCGTGCGGCCGGGCCCGGTAGGCGCTGGGGGTCTCGCCGACCAGCTCCGTGAAGCGCGAGCTGAACGATCCCAGCGAGGTGCATCCGACCGCGAAGCAGACCTCGGTCACGCTCAGGTCGCCCCGGCGCAGCAGCGCCTTCGCCCGCTCGACGCGGCGGGTCATCAGATAGCTGTACGGGCTCTCCCCGAAGGCCGCCCGGAAGCTGCGGGAGAAGTGCCCGGGCGACATGAGGGCGACGGACGCCAGCGCCGGCACGTCCAGCGGCTCGGCGTAGTCGCGGTCCATCAGGTCCCGGGCCCGCCGCAGCCGCACCAGGTCCTCGATCGTCACGCGCACCAGCATCTCACGCGCGGTGCGGGCCGACCGGGGTCCGGCAGCGGCGCGGGAGGGGCCCGGCAGGGGCCGCTACTTCTTGGCCTTGTCGGCCTTCTCGGCCTTTTCCGCCTGCATCTGCTTGATGCGGACGGTCTCCTTGCGGACGTCGGCCTGGATGGCGCGCTCCTTCGCGAGCCACTCCGGCATCTCCTGCTTCAGGGCCTCGATCTGCTCCGTGGTGAGCGCCTCGGTGACACCGCCGCGCGCCAGACCGGCGATGGAGACGCCGAGCTTCCCCGCGACCACCGGACGGGGGTGCGGGCCGTTGTTCCGGAGGTCCTGCAGCCACTGGGGCGGCTCGGCCTGGAGGGCGGCGAGCTCGGTGCGCGAGACGACACCCTCCTGGAACTCTGCGGGGGTGGCCTCGAGGTACACACCCAGCTTCTTCGCCGCAGTGGCGGGCTTCATGGTCTGGGTGGTCTGGTGCGACGTCATGGGGTCCAGGGTATCGAGCATGTGCGCCACCTCCGACCACGGCCGGTAATCTGGCCGGGTGACAGACTCCCGGACACCCCCGTCGTTCCAGCTCGCATACGTCCCCGGGGTGACTCCCACGAAGTGGGTCCGGATCTGGAAGGAGCGGCTGCCCGACGTTCCGCTCACCCTCGTGCAGGTCAGTCCCGCCGAGGCTCCCGCCCTGCTGCGCGGCGGCGGCGCCGACGCCGGTTTCGTCCGGCTGCCGATCGACCGTACGGACCTCAGCGCGATCCCCCTCTACACCGAGACCACGGTCGTCGTGATCCCCAAGGACCACCTCATGGCCGCGGCCGAGGAGCTGTCGATGGCGGAGCTGGCCGACGACATCGTGCTCCACCCGCTGGACGACACCCTCGAATGGGAGCAGCTGCCGGGCAAGGCCGCGCTCCAGCGCCCGGAGACCACGGCCGACGCGATCGAGCTGGTGGCCGCGGGCATCGGGGTCCTGATCGTGCCCCAGTCGCTCGCGCGGCTGCACCACCGCAAGGACCTCACGTACCGGACCCTGCTGGACGCCCCCGAATCGCGCGTCGCGCTGTCGTGGCCCGAGGCGGACGAGACTCCCGAGCTGGTCGAGGAGTTCATCGGGATCGTGCGCGGGCGAACGGTCAACAGCTCGCGCGGACGCGGCCGTACGCAGCCCGAGCCCGAGCAGAAGAAGGCCAAGCCGGCCCGCAAGCCCGCCCCCAAGTCGGGCGGCAAGCCGGCCGCCAGGAACCCGCGTTCCGGCGCTCCCAAGGGCGGCAAGGCCACGGCGAAGTCCACCGGCAAGCGCGGAAAGCCGCGGGGCCGCTAGGCCGCTCCTTTCGGCGGATATTCGCACTTCCTGGCGATGCCCTGAGGGCGTTGCTTCCTTGGCGCGCCCGTCCCTATAGTCACTTCGTATTCATATCGTCACAGTGAGTGAGCTGGGGGCAAGGGTGTTACGTATCGGCAAGGGACCGGCCGGCCGGGAACGGACCCGCGGGGAACGGACCCGCGGGGGACGGGCCGCGCTCGCCGCGCTGGCCGCCGGGGCGCTCCTCGCGCTGGGAACGGGGGCCGTGCCCGCGAGCGCCGCCGAGGGCTCGTGCGCCGGCGGCGTCACCGGGCGGCTGCCGCGGCCGCAGGACCAGCGGTTCTACGTGCAGTGCGGGGGCGGGATCGCCACCGTCGTGGCCTGCCCCACCGGGCAGGTCTACGCTCCCGGCACCCAGCTCTGCGAGGCGCCCGAGCTGGTCCGGCCCGCTGTGGCCACGGCCACCACGGCTGGTCCGGCGAAGCTGAACGGGCTGCTCTTCGGGGTCAAGAACCTCAGCACCACCGTGCGGATCGCGGACGCCCCGGCCGGGCTGGACGGCGTACCGGTCACCTTCACCACCGTCGGCGGCCGGACGCTGTGCACCGCCGTCACCGACCAGTTCGGAGCCGCCCGCTGCGATACCCCGGCCCGGCTGACGATCCCGCTGGACGAACTCTTGCGCGGCTACCGGGCCACCTACGCGGGCATCGGCGGGATCTACCTCTCCTCCTCCGCCACCGCCCCCATCGCGCTCCTCTAGCTCCCCTGGCTCCTCTAGCTCCGGGAAAGCGCGTGCCGGACCCAGACGTTCGGCTCCACGTAGACCGCGAAGCCCTGCTCCGGTTCGCAGTGGACCGGGGACAGGGCGCCCGGGACGCGGACGGGGCCGGCCGTGTCGAAGGGCAGGCCGGTCCACTCCCGCCACTGCGCGAGCGAGCCGGTGATCGTCATCGACAGCGGGGCCACCGAGTCGATGACACCGCCCGCCCGCACGTGGACCCGTAGCCACGGGTCGTGCGGGAGGCCGTCCTCGCGGGTGCGGTACGCGTATGCGTGGATCGAGGCGTCCGGCTCGGCCGGCTTCCCGCTGGGCCGCACCGGGGCCACCACCTCGGCGAAGCCGCGGGCGCGGGCGTTCTCGCGCATCGCGGTGAGCATCAGGGCCGAGAGCCCCTCGCCCTGCCGGCCGACCGCGACGCTGATCTCGATCGCGCTCACGGTGTCGGTCTCGCCCCCGCGCCGCCGGTCGGAGAAGGCCCACATCAGGATCTGGTCCCAGCCCTGCGCGGGCAGCGCCCCGGCGCGGCCCGGCGCGTGCTGCGCGAAGGGCAGGCTGAAGCCCCGGGCGACCACCGCGTCCCCGTCCGTGGCGATCAGGACGTACTCCGGGAACTCGGCCACCATCCGCGGATACAGCAGCCAGGCCAGCGCGTCGTGCTGCGCGAACTCGGGCCACGAGTCCTTCATGTCCCAGAGCCGGGAAGCCAGTTCGGGCCGCTCCGCGATCGTGGTGATCCGGATGCCCGAGCCGCTGGTGTCTGTGCTGTCGTCCATGCCCGCAGGCTAGGCACGCCCCACCGGCGCCTCAACCGAATTTGGCCGCCTCAGCCCCATGGGGCCGTCGCCTCCGGATCTTGGCCGGCCCGCAACCTCCGTACGGCCTCGGTCAGTTCGCCCGCGCCGGACACCCCGGCGAAGCTCAGCCGGACGAACGGGCCGGGCGGTTCCGCGCAGAAGTACGGCCGTCCCGGCGCGACCGCGACCCCGGCCCGCAGGGCGGCGGCGACGAAGGCCGCGTCGTCGCCGCCCCCGCCGGGACGCGCCCACAACTGGTAGCCGCCGCGCGGCGGATGGGGCACTTCCAGCTCCGGCAGCTCCCGCCGCAGCGCTCCGGTGAGGACGTCGCGGCGGTGGCGCAGTTCGGCGGCCACGGATTTGAGGTGGCGCGGCCAGGCGGGTGCGCCCACCAGTTCCAGGGCGGCCTCCTGGAGCGGCCGGGGCACGAAGAAGCTGTCCACGACCTGGATGGCGCGCAGCCGGTCGAAGACCGGGCCGCGGGCCGCCAGCGCGCCCACCCGCAGGCTGGGCGAGGTGACCTTGGTCAGGGACCGCACGTGGACGACCACCCCGTCGGGGTCCTGGGCGGCGAGCGGCGCCGGCAGCGGACCCGAGTCCTCGTGGCCCAGGTGCCGCGCGTAGTCGTCCTCCAGGACGAACGCCCCGGCGGCCCGCGCGATCCGCAGCACCTCCCCCCGCCGCTCGCCGGACAACACGGCCCCGGTCGGGTTCTGGAACAGCGGCTGGCATACGAACACCCGCGCCCCGGTCGCTTCGAAGGCGGCGGCCAGCAGCTCCGGCCGGACCCCGTCCGCGTCCACCGGGACCGGCACCGGGCGGCAGCCGGCGGCCCGCGCGAGGGCCAGCAGACCCGGGTAGGTCGGGGATTCGACGAGGATCGGCGCCCCGGGCGGGGCCAGCGCCCGCAGTGCGGTGGCGAGCGCGCTCTGGCCGCCGGCGGTCACCAGTACGCCCCCGGCCGCGACGCTCCCGCCGATCTCCCGCGCGAACCAGTCCCGCAGCTCCGGCAGGCCCTCCACGGGCGGCCTCCCCCACACCCCGGGCCGCCGGCCGGCCCGGGCGAGGGCCGCCGCCATGGCCCGCTCGGGCTGGAGCGCCGAGTGCAGATAGCCGCTGTGCAGGGGGATGACCCCGGCCGGCGGGGCGGCCAGGGTGACGAGCACCCCGGAGGCGTCCACGGAGCGCGGGACCACCTCGCCGGAGTCCTCGGCGCTCAGGGCGACGGCCTGCCAGGAGGTGTCGCCGGGCGCGGGCGCCTGGGTACGGGGCTGCGCGCGGTAGACGCCGGCTCCGGGGCGGGTGACCACCAGGCCTTCGGCGGCGAGCTGGGCGAGGGCCCGGGAGACCGTGACGGGGCTGACCCGGTACTGCTCGACCAGAGCCCTGCTCGACGGGAGCTTTCCACCCACCGAGTAGCGGTTCAGCTCGCCTCGAAGGGATTCCGCCAGTTCCACCACACTGCTACGCTCATACATGACAGCAAAGAATAGCGCTACTCTCCCCAACGCGATAGCAGTTGGAGGCACCGAAGCCCGCCGGCCCGCTCTCGGGGGCACCACGCTCGCCGCGGCCGGAGTCGTCACCTTCTCGCTGACCTTCCCGGGCACCGCCTGGGGCCTGGAGAGCTTCGGCCCGTGGTCCCTCTTCGGTCTGCGCTGTCTGCTCGCGGGCCTGACGGCCGGCGCCTTCCTGCTGGCCCTGCGCGTCCCGGTGCCCGCCCGCGCTCACTGGGCCGGGCTGGTGGTCGTCGCCGGCGGCGTGGTCGTCGGCTTCCCGCTGCTGACCACCCTCGCCCTGCAGACCTCCACCACCTCGCACGCCGCCGTGGTCGTCGGACTGCTCCCGCTCACCACGGCGGTCGTCTCCTCGCTGCGCACCGGAGCCCGGCCCTCGCGGAGGTTCTGGGCCGCCGCCGTCGCCGGCGCGGTCGTCGTCCTCGGCTTCACCGTCGCCCAGAGCGGCGGCGCCCTGTCGGCCGGCGACGCCTTCCTGTTCGCCGCGCTCCTGGTGTGCGCGGCGGGCTACACCGAGGGCGGGCGCCTGGCCCGGCTGCTGCCCGGCTGGCAGGTGATCGCCTGGGCACTGGTGCTGTGCCTGCCCATCGGCCTGATCGGCTCCGCGCTCGGGCTCGCGTACGAACCGGTCGAGCTGACCGGCCGCGGCGTGGCCGGGCTGGTCTGGGTGGCGGTCGGCTCCTCCTTCCTCGGCCTCTTCGTCTGGTACCGGGGCATGGCCGAGATCGGCGCGGCCCGCGCGAGTCAGCTCCAGCTCGCGCAGCCGCTGCTGACCCTGCTGTGGTCGGTGCTGCTGCTCGGCGAGCACCTGTCCCCGGCCGCGCCCGTGGCCGCCTGCGCGGTGCTCGTCTGCATCGCCGTGACGCAGCGGCCCGACGGGTCAAAAAGGGGCGGGACGACCTAAACTGCTAGCACCGGATCGGACCGCCACCGAGGAGGTCAGCATGCGCGCGACCGAGGGCGACCAGCTGGTTCAGCACGGCAGGATCGTGGGCCAGCACGACAAGGTCGGTGAGATCACCCAGGTCCTGGGAGAGAACGGCACCCCTCCCTACCGCGTCCGCTTCACGGACGGACACGAGGCCGTCATGTCCCCCGGACCCGACTGCGTCGTGAAGCACCCGGCCGACCACGACCACTGAGGAACGGCGGCCGCCCCTCCGGCGAGGGCCGGCTGCCGGACGTACGGCCGGTGAGGGCTGCCGAGGAACACCGGATCAGCGCGGCGGCACCGCCACCGGCGTCGGGTAGTGATCGGCGACCACCCGGGCCATCGCCCCGTTGGGGTCCGCGACCACCTGCTTCGCGGAGAAGTAGGCGTGGCCGCGGACCTCCGGGTATCCGGCGGCGAACCGCAGGTGCCGGGACAGCTCGCGCGGATCGCGCCAGGCGGCGGTGGAGCTCTCCGCGTCGCAGCGGTACAGCGCCTCCCCCACGTAGAGCTGGACGCGGGTGCCCGCGACGGTCCGCGCCCACCAGGGGACGATGGCGGCGTAGTCGGCGGCCGGGTGGCCGATCTGCCAGTACGCCTGCGGCACGATGTAGTCGATCCAGCCCTCGCGCACCCACTTGCGGGTGTCCGCGTACAGGTCGTCGTACGTGGCGACGCCCGCCTGCGTCGGCGAACCGAGCGGATCGCGGTCGGAGTTGCGCCAGATGGCGAAGGGGCTGACGCCGAAGCGCGTCGCGGGGCGCAGCGCCCGCAGCCGCTCGGACATCTCGCGGACCAGGGTGTCGGTGTTGTGGCGGCGCCAGTCGGCGCGGGTCGCGAAGGCCCGGCCGTACTGCTCGTAGGCGGCGTCGTCGTCGAAATCGCGGCCCTCGACGGGGTACGGGTAGAAGTAGTCGTCCCAGTGCACCCCGTCCAGGGGGTAGCGGGCGACGGCGTCGAGCATGGCGTCCTGTACGAAGCGGCGGACTTCCGGCAGCCCGGGGTTGTAGTACAGCTTGCCGCCGTAGGGCACGGTCCAGTCCCGGTTGCGCCGGGCCGGGTGCTCGGGGACGAGCAGGCTCCGGTCGGTGTGGTTGGCCACCCGGTACGGGTTGAACCAGGCGTGCAGTTCCAGCCCCCGGGCGTGCGCCTCGGCCACCGCCGTGCCGAGCGGGTCCCAGCCGGGGTCGACGCCCTGCTCCCCGCTGAGCCACTGCGACCAGGGCTCGCGCGCCGAGGGCCACATCGCGTCGGCGGTGGGCCGGACCTGGAGGATCACCGCGTTGAGGCGGCGGGCGACGGCGGTGTCGAGGAGGTCCAGCAGCTCGGTACGCTGCTCGCGCGCCGAAAGCCCGCTCCGCGAGGGCCAGTCGACGTTCTGCACGGAGGCCACCCACATCCCGCGGAACGCGGGCTCGCCCGCCGCGCCCGCCCGCCCCGCCCCGCCCGCCTCCGCCGGCCCGACCGCTCGCGCGGGGGCGGCCGCCACCGCGGCCAGCACCCCCGCCGCCGCGGCCAGCACTTCCCGCCTCCCGATGGGCCGCCTCCCGATGGCCCGCCTCCCGATGGGCGTCATGTGACGACTCCGTTCCGCTGCGTGACATTGGTTACGTCCGCCCAGCATGCCCGCCCCGGCCCGACACGCCGGGCAAGGACGGGGGTAACGTCGGGGGGCGTGGCGGGCGCCGGAACGCAGTTACCACTGCACGAGTACGGGGGACCCGCGATGGAGAGCAGCGAAAGGCACGAAGTGACGGACCTCCCAGACGACATCGCACGCGTCGGCGTAGTGGGCTGTGGCCAGATGGGCGCGGGCATCGCGGAGGTGTTCGCCCGGAGCGGGCTCGAGGTGATGGTCGCCGAAACCACCGGCGAGGCGCTCGAACTCGGTCGGACCCGGCTGCACACCTCTCTGACCAGGGCCGCCGAACGCGGCAAGATCAGCGAGGAGGAGCGGGACGCGACGCTGGCCCGCCTGTCGTTCACCACCGATCTCGGCGAGTTCGCCGACCGTGACCTCGTCATCGAGGCGGTCGTCGAGAACGAGCAGGTCAAGACGGAGATCTTCCAGGTCCTCGACCAGGTGGTCACCCGCCCGGACGCGATCCTCGCCTCCAACACCTCCTCGATTCCGCTGGTCAAGCTGGCCGTCGCGACCTCGCGTCCCGACCAGGTCATCGGCATCCACTTCTTCAACCCGGCCCCGGTGCAGCAGCTCGTCGAGCTGATCCCGGCGCTGACCACCAGCGACGAGACCATCAAGCGCGCCGAGGCGCTGGTCGGTCAGGCCCTGGGCAAGCACGCGATCCGCGCCCAGGACCGTTCCGGCTTCGTCGTCAACGCGCTCCTCATCCCGTACCTGCTGTCCGCGATCCGGATGTTCGAGTCGGGCATCGCGAGCCGTGAGGACATCGACAACGGCATGGAGCTGGGCTGCGCCCACCCGATGGGTCCGCTGAAGCTCGCGGACCTCATCGGCCTGGACACGGTGGCCTCGGTGGCCGACTCGATGTACGCGGAGTTCAAGGAGCCCCTGTACGCGGCTCCCCCGCTGCTCCAGCGCATGGTCGACGCCGGCCGCCTCGGCCGCAAGACCGGCTCGGGCTTCTACCCGTACGGCTGAGCCTGTACGGCTGCCCGCACGGCCCGCCACCCGCGGCTCAGCCGAGCCGCAGGTGGTGCAGCAGCAACAGCCCGGCCGCCATGTTGGCGGCCGGGACCTCGCCGCGCGCGATCATGTCGGGGACCAGCTTGAGCGGTACCCATTCACGGCGCGAGGACTCGAAGTCGTCCTCGGGGTGGCCCACGTACGTGGCCCCGTCCGCCCAGTAGAGGTGGTGGCGGGCGTCGGTCAGCCCGTTGGACGGCTCCACGGTCATCAGGTGGTGCAGGGGGCCGGGCCGCCAGCCCGACTCCTCCTCCATCTCGCGGGCGGCCGCCCGCTCCACCGGCTCCCCGTCCTCGACGACCCCGGCGGGCAGTTCCCAGCCCCAGCTGTCGGTGATGAAGCGGTGGCGCCACAGCAGCAGCACCTCGTTGGCCGCGTTGACGGCCGTGGCGACGGCGACCGGGCGCAGCCGGATGACGAAGTGGTCCAGGTGCCGGCCGTCGGGGAGCTCCACATCGGCGAGATTCACATCGAACCAGCGGTTCGTGTACACGGTTTGCTCACTCAGGTTCGTCCACTGCACGGTTCTGCCACCTTCCGATCGAGTAGGTGGCAACATGGCAGCAGTTCACCCCCGCCCGGGGGAACGCGCACAGGGCGGCGCAGAGAACGCCGCGGGGGATGTCACAGCGGAACGCGCAGCGCCCCGTCGATGAGCTCGGCCGTGTCCTCGGCCCCCGAACAACCGCTGGTCAGCAGTTGCTCCCGGACCGCGCGCAGCCGGTCGCGCAGGCGCAACGACTCCATCCCCTTGGCCCGCTCGGCCATTTCGGCCGCCGAGGCCACCGCCTGATCGGCCTCGCCCTGGCGCAGCTGGATCTCGCACAGCATCGCGAGCCGGTGCACCCGGCCCCGGTCGTGCGCGGGCGTGCCGACGGCGGCCGAAGCCTGCTCCCGGGCCCCCCGCAGATCACCCAGCCCGAGCAGCGCCTCCGCCACCTGTACGTTGACCAGCCCGGGCTGCACGTACCCCGTCTCGTCCGGCTCCGTGCCGGGCCGGATCCGCTCCGCCGCCGCCTCGGCCTTGCGGATGCAGGCCAACGCGGCGGCGGTGTCGCCGAGTTGGGCGTAGGCCTTGGCCTGCATGGCGTACAGGTCCGCGGCCAGGGCCGGGGTGGTGTGCCGGCCGGCCGCGCGCAGGGCGGCCTCGGCGAAGGCCACGGCCTGGCGGAACTCCCGTAGGTGCAGGCTCTGGTTGACGATCAGCGCGATCACATAGGCCCCGAGTCCCCGGTCCCCGCTCGCCTTGGCCAGCCTCAGCGCCTGGTGGAAGTACCGCTGGGCCAGCCCGTGCGCGTCCGAGTCGTAGGCGCAGATCCCCGCCACGGCCACCAGGGAACCCCCGGCCCGGTGCAGGCTGCGACCGAGCCCGTCGGAGTAACTGCCGCGCAGCATGGGGGCGGTCTCGGTACCGAGGAAGCGGACGACCCGGTCGCGGGTGGCCACGCCGCCGGCCCTGCGGTACATCAGCTCGTAGTGCGCGCGGGCGGCCTTCAGGATCTCCACGTGCTCGGGCCCGACGCGGTTCGGGCCCTGCCTCGACACGTCGGAGTCCTCCGGCGGGTTCTCCCACTCCCACACGGGCATCACCGCGGGGGTACCCGTCAGCGCCCCGGCGTCGAGGGGCTGGCGGCCGTTGCCGTCGGAGCGCCACAGGGCGGCGGCGCGGTCGACGAAGCCGCTGAGCGGGGACCCGTTGGGATCGGCGGCCTGCCAGGGCAGACCGAACCCCACATCATCGAGGGAGAGCGGCCGCCGCAGCCGGCCCCCGATGACCTCGCAGATCAGGTCCGGGACCTGTCCGCGCGGGCGCTGCCCCTTCAACCACCGCGCCACGGCGGTGTGTTCGTAGCGCAGGGCCAGTCCGCGGGATCGGCCCGCCTGGTTCACGTACGCGGCGAGTCCGGCATGGGACATGCCCGCCTCGGCGAGGAGGGCGTCGAGCAGTGCATTGGGCTGCATGGCCGCTCCAAGGGCTCGTCGAATCCAGGCTAGTGGGTGCGCGCTTCACACGGGGTGTACTGCGTCCAATTCACACAGGGTGTGAAGCCAGTACGCGCATAAATGCGATACGCACCCTCGCGCGGGGCTCCGTCCGAGCGCTTCACTTAGGGGCCTCGCCAAGAGGTGGCTCGGGTCGTCGGCTCCCCCTCGTACAGTGCGACGACCCGTCAACCGCGCCGCCCGTCCTGTTGTCTGCCCGACACTCCACGGCAGGCGGGCGGCGCGCTTCGGCTCCGCCGGGTCCTGGTTGGTCGCCGGGCCCCGGCCGAGCCGGACCGAACGCGCGCCGGGCCCACCCACCGGGCCCGGCCCGCGTGGTCCCCGATACCGGCCCGGACGTCCGCGCCCCAGCCGCACGGACGTCCGCGCCCCGCTCCCCCGGCCCCGCCCGCGGCGCTCAGGCCAGGGCGAGCAGGTCCCGGTACTCCTCGCTCCAGAGGTCCTCCTCGGCATCCGGCAGCAGCAGGACCCGATCGGGACGCAGCGCGTCGAGTACGCCCTCGTCGTGGGTGACCATGACGATCGCGCCCGGATAGGTGTCCACGGCGGCCAGCACCTCGCCCCGGGAAGCGGGGTCGAGGTTGTTCGTCGGCTCGTCCAGCAGCAGTACGTTGGCGCCGCTGTGCACGAGTCCGGCCAGGGCCAGCCGGGTCTTTTCCCCTCCCGAGAGCACACCGGCCCGCTTGTCGGCGTCGTCGCCGGTGAAGAGGAACGCACCGAGCACCCGGCGCACTTCGCCCTCGCCGAGGTGGGGCGCCGCGGCGGCGAGGTTCTCCAGCACCGTGCGGTCCGGGCTCAGGGTGTCGTGCTCCTGGGCGAAGTACCCGATCCGTAGCCCGGGCCCGTGTACGACCCGGCCGCCGTCGGGCGCCTCCTGTCCGGCGAGCAGCCTCAGCAGCGTGGTCTTCCCCGCGCCGTTGAGTCCGAGGACCACCAACCGGCCGCCCCGGTCGACGGCGAGGTCCACCCCGGCCAGGACCGGGTGACCGTCGTACGACTTGGCCAGCCCGACCGCACCCAGCGGCGTGCGTCCGCACGGCGCGGGCTCGGGCAGCCGGATCCTGGCGGCCTTCTCCGTCCGGCGGACCGGCTCCAGCCCGGCCAGCAGGCGGTCGGCCCGCCGGGCCATGCTCCTGGCCACGACGGCCGTGGCCACCCGGGCCGTCATCCGGTCGGCCTGGGCGTGCAGGGCGGCCGCCTTGCGTTCGGCGTTCGCCCGCTCCCGGGCGCGCCGGCGCTCGTCGGCCTCCCGCTGTGCGAGATGGGCCTGCCAGCCGGTGTTGTACACCTCGACCGTGGTGCGGAGCGCGTCGAGGCGCAGGACCCGGTTGACGGTGTCGGCGAGCAGGGAGGTGTCGTGGCTGATCAGCACCAGGCCACTGCGGTGACCGGTCAGGAAGGCGCGCAGCCAGGCGACGGAGTCGGCGTCGAGGTGGTTGGTCGGCTCATCGAGCAGCAGGGTGCCCCGGTGTCCGCCGAAGAGGATGCGGGCCAGTTCCGCCCGCCGCCGCTGCCCGCCGGACAGCTCCCCCACGGGCCGGTCCATGACCCGGCCCGGCAGGCCGAGCCCGGCGGCCACCCGGGCCGCCTCCGCCTCCACCGCGTACCCACCGCGGGCCTGGAACTCCGCCTCGGCGCGCGCGTACGCGTCCATCGCCGCTCGCAAAGACCCCGGGCCGCCGCCCGCGGCCATGGCGGCCTCGGCCGCACGCAGTGCGCGTACGGAGCGGTCCAGACCCCGGGCGGACAGGATCCGGTCGGTGACGGTGACCGAGGAATCGGCGGCGCGGGAGTCCTGCGCCAGGTACCCGACGGGTGCGGTACGGGTGACGGTCCCGGCAGCGGGCTTCGCCGCCCCGGCCAGGACGTTCAGCAGGCTGGTCTTGCCGGCACCGTTGCGGCCCACCAGGCCGATGCGGTCACCGGGAGAGACGGTGAAGGAGATGTCGGACAGCAGCAGACGGGCGCCTGCGCGCACGTCTACACCACGAACAGTGATCATGGGATAACGCTCCGAGACAGCGGAAGGACACACGGGTGACGTGGGAGTGGGTCCTTGAGCTAGGAAACTCGGGGCGCAGACATGCCGACCAAACTAACGGAGAGCCCCCACGCCCCGCACGCCCTTTCCCCCGGAGGGGACCCGGGGCGCAGCCCCAAGCGGGCCCGGGGCGCAGCCCCAAGCGGGCCCGGGGCGCAGCCCCAAGCGGGCCCGGGGCGCAGCCCCAAGCGGGCCCGGGGCGCAGCCCCAAGCGGGCCCGGGGCGCAGCCCCGGGGAACGGGCGAAGGGTGGGTAGGGGACCTCCCCGCAGGGCCGGCCCGCCGCCCCGCGCAGCCCGGGGAACGGTTGAGGGGGTGCACCCCGGACGGATCCGGGATGCACCCCCTCGACGACACAGCGGCAGCGGCTATGCGCCGCGCAGTACCGCCCCCGTGCGCTCGCCCGCGAGGGCGACCGCCGCGTCGCGGGCCGCCGTGGACTCCTCGGCGGTCAGCGTGCGGTCGGCCGCGCGGAAGCGCAGCGCGTACGCGAGGGACTTCTTGCCCTCGCCGACCTGCTCACCCTCGAACACGTCGAACAGCCGCAGCGATTCGAGGAGTTCGCCCGCGCCCTTGTGCAGCGCGTCCTCGACGGCCGAAGCCGGCACGGACGCGTCCACGATCAGCGCGACGTCCTGGGTCGCCACCGGGAAGGAGGAGATCCGGGGCGCCTGGAGGGCCTCGCCGCCGGCCGCCGCGAGGCGGTCCAGGTCGAGCTCCATGGCGCTGGTGCGGGCCGGCAGGCCCATCGCCTTGACCACGCGCGGGTGCAGCTCACCGGCGTGGCCGATGACCGTCTCCACCCCGTCCAGGGTGACGAGCAGCTCGGCGCAGCGGCCCGGGTGCCAGGGGCCGTACTGGCCCTGGCGCACGACGAGCTCCGCACCGGCCTCGACGGCCAGCGAGCGCGCCGCCTGGACCGCGTCGGCCCAGTCGGCCGGACGGCCCTTGCCCCACCAGCCGGCCTGCTCGCGGGCCCCGGCCAGCACGACCGCGGCGTAGCGCGGCTGCGCGGGCAGGGCCGCGTTCAGGGTGGCGATCTCCTCGTCGGTGGGACGCCGGTCGACGCCGAGGCGTACGGCGACGCCCGGCTGAGCGGCGGCCCGGAAGACCGAGCCGGTCTCGAAGAGCGCGAGGTCGTGGCTGCCCCGGCTGTCGTTGCGGCGCAGCGCGCCGAGCAGACCCGGCAGCAGCGTGGTGCGCAGCGCCGGCTCCTCGTCGGAGATCGGGTTGACCAGCTTGACGACCTGGCGGGAGGCGTCGTGCGCGGACAGCTGGAGCTGGTCGAAGACGCCCTCCCCGATGAAGGGGTAGCTGAGCGCCTCGACGTAGCCCGCGCCGGCCAGCGCGCGGCCGACCCGGCGGTGCAGCTGCTGCCGGGCGGTCAGACCGCGGCCGGAGGGCACCTGCGGGAGGGTGGAGGGAAGGTTCCCGTAGCCCTCCAGCCGGATGACCTCCTCGGCGAGGTCGTTGGGCTCGGCGAGGTCGGGCCGCCACGAGGGCGTGGTGACGACGAGCTCGTCCTGGCCGTAGACGTCGCAGCCGACCTCCTGCAGGCGGCGTACGACGGTCTCCCGTCCGTAGTCCATGCCCGCGACCTTGTCGGGGTGGTCCGCGCTCATTGCGATGGTGCGCGGGGCGCCCGGGGCGGTGAGTTCGGTGACGCCGGCCTCGGCGGTGCCGCCCGCGAGCAGCACGAGCAGGTCGACGGTGCGCTGCGCGGCGGCGGCGGCGGCCTGCGGGTCCACGCCGCGCTCGAAGCGCTTGGACGCCTCGGAGGACAGCTTGAGCCGGCGGGCGGTGCGCGAGATCGACACGGAGTCGAAGTGCGCGGCCTCGACGACGACGTCCGTGGTGCCCGTGACCTGGCCGGTCTCGGGGTCGGTCACGGAGTCGGCGATCTCGGTGTTGGCTCCGCCCATGACACCGGCGAGCCCGATCGGGCCGCTGTTGTCGGTGATCACCAGGTCCTCGGAGTCGAGCGTGCGCTTGACCCCGTCCAGGGTGGTGAACTTCTCGCCCTGCTCGGCCCGGCGGACGCCGATGGCGCCGTCGATCCGCGAGCGGTCGTAGGCGTGCAGCGGCTGGCCGAGCTCGAGCATCACGTAGTTGGTGATGTCCACGGCGAGCGAGATCGGGCGCATGCCCGCCTTCTGGAGGCGGCGCGTGAGCCAGATCGGGGAGCGCGCCTCGGGGTCGAGGCCGGTCACCGTGCGCGCGGTGAAGCGGTCGCAGCCCTGCGGGTCGTCGATCTTGACGGCGTAGCCGTACGAGTTCGGCTGGGGCACGTCGAGCAGCGCCGGGTCGCGCAGCGGCAGACCGTACGCGGTGGCGGCCTCGCGGGCCACACCGCGCATCGACATGCAGTAGCCGCGGTCCGGGGTGATGTCGATGTCGAGGACCTCGTCGACCAGCTCCAGGAGCTTGATCGCGTCGGAGCCGACCTCGTGCTCGTGCGGCAGCACGATGATGCCGTGCGTGCCGTCGTCGCCCATGCCCAGCTCGTCGCCGGAGCAGATCATGCCGTGCGAGGTGCGGCCGTACGTCTCGCGCGCGGCGATCGCGAAGTCGCCGGGCAGCACCGCGCCGGGCAGCACCACGACGACCTTGTCGCCGACGGAGAAGTTCCGGGCGCCGCAGACGATCTCCTGCGGCAGGCCGGTGCCGTTTGCGGCGCCGACGTCGACCGTGCAGAAGCGGATCGGCTTGCGGAAGCCTTCGAGCTCCTCGATGGTCAGGACCTGGCCGACGACGAGCGGGCCCTTGAGCCCGCCGCCGAGCTGCTCGACGGTTTCGACCTCGAGGCCGGCGTCGACGAGCTTGTGGGCCACGTCGCGACCGGTTTCACCCGCGGGGAGGTCGACGTACTCCCGCAGCCAAGAAAGCGGGACGCGCATCAGATCTCACTCCCGAACGGCCGGGTGAAACGAACGTCACCCTCGACCATGTCTCGCATGTCTTCTACGTTGTGGCGGAACATCAGCATCCGCTCGATGCCGAAGCCGAAGGCGAACCCGCTGTACTTCTCCGGGTCCACGCCGCAGGCGGTGAGCACCTTCGGGTTGACCATGCCGCAGCCGCCGAGCTCGATCCAGCCCTCGCTGGAGCAGGTGCGGCACGGGCGGTCGGGGTTGCCCACCGATTCGCCGCGGCACACGTAGCACTGCATGTCCATCTCGGCGGACGGCTCGGTGAAGGGGAAGAAGTGCGGGCGCAGGCGCGTGGTGGTGCCCTCGCCGAACAGCTCCTGGACCATGTGGTCCATGGTGCCCTTGAGGTCCGCCATGGTCAGGCCCTCGTCCACGGCGAGCAGCTCGACCTGGTGGAAGACCGGGGTGTGCGTCGCGTCGAGCTCGTCGGTGCGGTACACCCGCCCCGGGCACACGATGTAGACGGGGGGCTTGCGCTCCAGCAGCGAGCGCGCCTGCACCGGGGAGGTGTGGGTGCGCAGCACGACGCCGGACTCGTCGCCCTCGGTGCCTTCCGGCCCCCGGACGAAGAAGGTGTCCTGCATCTGGCGCGCGGGGTGGTCGGGCGTGAAGTTGAGGGCGTCGAAGTTGAACCACTCCGCCTCGACCTCGGGGCCCTCCGCGACCTCGTACCCCATGGCCACGAAGATGTCCGCGATGCGGTCCATCAGCGTGGTCAGGGGGTGCCGGGCGCCGGCGGGCACACGGTCGTAGGGCAGCGTGACGTCCACCGCCTCCTCGACCAGCACCCGCTCGTCGCGCTCGGCTTCGAGCGCGACGGTGCGGGCCCCGAACGCCTTGTTCACGGCGCCGCGGGCCTGGCCCACGAGCTTGCCCGCGGTGGCCTTGGCCTGCGGGGGCAGCGCGCCGATCTCGCGGTTGGCGAGCGCCAGGGGCGAGCGGTCGCCCATGTGCGCGGTCTTCGCCTCGCGAAGCTCGTCGAGGTCGCCGGCGGCGGCGAAGGCGGCGAGCGCCTCGTCCCGCATGCGCTCGATCTCATCCGGTTTCAGTGCCTCGACCTCAACAGGGTCGTACGACTTGTTCGGTGCCGACATCTCTTCCCGTACTTCCGATGGCTGGCTGGTGGTCCCCCGCGCGACGCGCAGGACGCGCTCGGCACTAGGACACAAAGGTGCCAAAGGTCGAGTCTAAAGGTCGCTGGGGGTGAAGGGGCCCGTGGGCCGCCCGGCGAGACGCTCCGCAGGGCTACTGCGTGAGGTATGCCGGGGCGCCGACGGGCAGGATAAATCGGAACTCGGCGCCGCCGCCGGGTCCGCGGCCGACCGTGATGGTGCCGCCGTGGGCTTCCACGATGCCCTTGACGATGTACAGGCCCAGGCCGGTGCCGCCGCGCTTGCTGCCCCGCCAGAAACGGGTGAAGACGCGTTTCATCGACTCTTCGGGGATTCCGGGGCCCTCGTCGGTCACGGTGACGGCGGTTCCCTTCTCGGTCTTCCCCGCGGCGTTCGCGAAGCTGGTCGGCGTCACGTCGATGGTGACGGTTCCCTCGCCGTGGCGCACCGCATTTTCGAGCAGGTTGCCGAGGATCTGGTCGATCTTGTCCGGGTCCGCCCACAGGTCGGGCAGCGGTCGGCTCACACTGACGAGGAACCGCTCCGGGGCCTGTCCGTTCGCGGTGAGCGCCTGGACGTGGCGTCCCACGGCGGTGGAGATGTCCACCGGCTGGCGGCGCACCTCGAGGCGGCCCGAGTCGATGCGGGAGATGTCCAGGAGCTCGGTGATGAGCCGGGTGACGCGGTTCGCGTCGGCGTCCACGGTCTCCAGCATCAAGCGCTTCTGGTCGTCGGTGAACCGCTCCCACTTGGCGAGCAGCGTCGCCGTGAACCCCTTCACGGAGGTGAGCGGGGAGCGCAGCTCGTGCGCGACGGTGGCGATCAGCTCGGCGTGGCTGCGCTCGGTGCGCCGCCGGGCCTCGGTGCCGCGCAGGGTGACCACCAGCCGGCGCACCGGGCCCTTGGGGTGGGTGCGCACGTACCGGGCGGAGACGAGGACCTCACGGCCGCCGGGCAGCAGCAGGTTCCGCTCGGGCTGTCCGCGCCGGGTGACGAGGCCTCCGTAGGGGTCGGTCAGCGCCCACCAGCGGCGGCCTTCGAGGTCCTCCAGCGGGAGGGCGCGCTCGATCCCGTGTCCCAGGGCCTCGTCCGCCACGAGGGCGGTGATCCGGGCGGCGGCGGAGTTGAAGCAGATGACCCGGCCGGTGGCGTCGGCGATCACGAGCCCGTCGGGCAGGTCGTCGGGATCGATCCCGAGCGCGGCGTACTCACCGAGCCCGTCCGTGTCCCCGCCCTGGCTCGACGGCGCGGGCGCCGGCCGGGCGGCCCGCGGGGGCGCGGCGGGGGCTCCCTGGGGCTGCTGTACGGGCACCCGGGCGGCGGGCGCGGCCAGCTGGGACACGGTCGCCAGGACCGGTGCGCCGGCCGCCTTGGCGGCGCCTGGCGAGCTGTTCGTACCGACGGTCATGTCCCCGTACCCCACATCTCCGAGTACCACAGTGGGCCCCCCGGGCCGCCACATTACTAGCTGGGGGTCACGGAGCGGCACCCTCCGGGCGCCCGCTGTGCACGCGCGGAGGCGTACAGGCACACCGCGGCGGCCGTCGCGAGGTTCAGGCTCTCGGCCTTTCCGTGGATCGGGACCCGCACGACGGCGTCGGCGAGCGCCCTGGTCTCCTCGGGCAGGCCCCAGGCCTCGTTGCCGAAGATCCAGGCCGACGGGGTGCCCATGGTGCCCGCGTCGAGCTCGGCGTCGAGGTCGTCCGTGCCCGCCCCGTCGGCGGCGAGGATCCGTACGCCGGCCGCGCGCAGCCCCGCCACGGCCTGCTCCACGGGCACGCCGACGGCCACCGGGAGGTGGAAGAGGGAGCCCACGGAGGCGCGCACCGACTTGGGGTTGTACAGGTCCACGGAGGCGTCGGTCAGCACGACCGCGTCGGCTCCGGCGGCGTCCGCGCAGCGCAGCACCGTACCGGCGTTGCCGGGGTCGCGGACGTGCGCGAGGACGGCGACGAGCTTGGGCCGGGCCTTCAGGATCTCCTCGAACGGGGAGTCGAGGAAGTGGCAGACGCCGACCAGGCCCTGCGGGGTGACGGTCTGCGAGACCTCCGCGAGCACCTCGTCGGAGGCGTAGTGCACGCGGGCCCCGGCGGCGTACGCGGCGTCGACGATGTCGGCGTAGCGCTCGGCGGCCTCCACGGTCGCGAACAGCTCGATCAGCGTGGACTCGCCCCCGGCGCCGCGGTGTTCCACGGCCTCGCGCACGGCCTGCGGGCCCTCGGCGATGAAGCGGCGCTCCTTGGTACGGAAATTGCGTCGCGCCAGTCGCCTGGCGGCGGCCACCCGGGTGGACCGGGGGGAGATCAGCTCGGCGGGGGTGCCCATGGCGGTCGGCTCGCTTCCGTACGTACAGCGGGTGGCACTGGTGGGTCGACGCAACTGGTGGGTCAACGGAAAGGGTGGGTCAACGCACCGGACCCGCAGGCGCGAGGCCTGCGGGTCCGGGCAAGTTACTGCGGCCTTGAGGGCGTGCTGCTTAGGCAGCGACCTTCGGGGCGTTGACGTCGGCCGGGAGGGCCTTCTGCGCGACCTCGACCAGCGCGGCGAACGCGTTGGCGTCGTTGACGGCCAGCTCGGCGAGGATCTTGCGGTCCACCTCGATGTTGGCGGCGTTCAGACCCTGGATGAGGCGGTTGTACGTCATGCCGTTCTGGCGGGCAGCCGCGTTGATGCGCTGGATCCAGAGGCGACGGAAGTCGCCCTTGCGCTTCTTGCGGTCGTTGAAGTTGTAGACCAGGGAGTGGGTGACCTGCTCCTTGGCCTTGCGGTACAGGCGCGAACGCTGACCGCGGTAACCCTTCGCCGCCTCGAGGATTGCCCGACGCTTCTTGTGCGCGTTTACTGCCCGCTTGACGCGTGCCACTGTGTACTCCTTGTAGCGGGGCCGTGGAAGTGTTCACACGGCCCGAATTCGATGGGGTCCCGGTCTTGACGTGCTCCCGCTCCCGGAAGGGGAGCGGAGGACGTCACTTGCCGAGAAGCTTCTTGATCTTCTTGGCGTCGCCGGGGGCCATCTCCGCGGTGCCGGTCAGGCGGCGGGTGACACGGGACGACTTGTGCTCGAGCAGGTGGCGCTTGCCGGCGCGCTCGCGGAGCACCTTGCCGGAGCCGGTGATCTTGAAGCGCTTCTTGGTCCCGGAGTGCGTCTTGTTCTTCGGCATGGCGCCGTTATCTCCTCGTCGGTGGCGCCCCCACCGGCCCTGGTGGGGGCCGGCTCACGGGAGCGTCATGTTGTATCGGTGATCCGAGACGGGCTGCCTCGGAATCAGGCCTGGGCAGAGGCCTCGTCCGAGGCGGCTGCCTCGTCGGTGCCGGCCTCGGCCGCGTCGTCAGCCTCGGCCGCTTCGTCGGAAGCGTCCTCGGCGTCCACGTCCTCGGCTTCGAGTGCGGCGTTCTCGGCCTCGAGCGCGGCGTCGGCGGCCAGGGCCTCGTCACCACTCTCGTCGCCGTGCGCGACACCCTGGCGCTCTGCCTTGCGGGCGGCCTGCGCCTCGCGGGCTTCGGCCATCGCCTCGGTCTTCTTCTTGTGCGGACCGAGAACCATGATCATGTTTCGGCCGTCCTGCTTCGGGTTCGACTCGATGAACCCGAGGTCCTCGACGTCCGAAGCCAGACGCTGCAGCAGTCGGTAGCCGAGTTCCGGCCTGGACTGCTCGCGACCACGGAACATGATCGTGATCTTGACCTTGTCGCCCTGCTTGAGGAACCGAACGACGTGACCCTTCTTGGTGTCATAGTCGTGCGGGTCGATCTTCGGCCGGAGCTTCATTTCCTTGATGACCGTGTGCGCCTGATTCTTGCGCGCCTCACGGGCCTTCATGGCCGACTCGTACTTGAACTTGCCGTAGTCCATGAGCTTGCAGACCGGCGGGCGTGCGGACGCCGCGACCTCGACCAGGTCGAGGTCGTACTCCTGCGCGAGCTCGAGCGCCTTGGCAAGCGGCACGATGCCGACCTGCTCGCCACTCGGGCCGACGAGTCGTACCTCGGGAACGCGAATCCGGTCGTTGATGCGGGGCTCGGTGCTGATGGATCCTCCTCGGTAGCACCACACGGCTGCCTGGAGGACAGCCGCTGACGTTTTTCCGTCAGACCGACCGCGGCGGGACAAAGCAAAAAGCCCCGCCGGGCACAGACGAGGGCTCCAATACAACCGGAGCACCGTCGCGTGCGAACCGCGGGGCGCAAAATCGGGCAGCTTTCCATCGTCCGTACGGAACGATGGATACCACCTGACCGGTGACCCGCCTCCCGTGAGGGCGGCTGGGTGGGAGAATCGGAGCCTCCACTTGTGGGCCGGGCACATAAGTGTCCGGCCGGTCGAAGTACATACTAGCACCCGCGTTGCAAGCCCGCCGCACGGCATATCGTGGGGCACATGACTGACGCGACGCCCTCCGGTTCCCCCTCCGGATCCCCCGAATCCCCGGCCGCTCCCGACTACGACGACCTCACCCGCGACATCGCGGACGTGCCGGCCGTCGAGGTCATCACCACGGTGGCCGTCCACCTGCTCAGCGCGGCGGCGGTCAACCTGGGCCTGGACAAGCCGGACTCCGAGTACAAGGACCTCGACGAGGCCCGCAAGCTGATCACCGCCCTCGCCGGCCTGGTCACCGCGAGTGCCACCGAGATCAGCTCCTTCCACGCGGCCCCGCTGCGCGACGGACTGAAGTCCCTCCAACTGGCCTTCCGCGAGGCCTCGCTGGTGCAGGACGAGCCGGGTCAGGGCCCGGGCGAGAAGTTCACGGGTCCCGTGTACGCGTAGTCACGGAGTTCCGAAGGAAAGGGGCCCCGGCAGCCGCAAGCTGCCGGGGCCCCTTTCCGGCTTCCGGACTTCCGGACTTCCGGACTTCTCAGCGCGTGAAGAGCGGCTCGCCCGGCGGGACCGGGGCCCCTTCCGGGAGCAGTGCGAGATCCAGTCCGCCTACGAGGCGTGCGCGCAGGGTCTCGTCGGCCGCCAGGGCCTCGGCCACCCGGCGGGCCGCCGCCGCTGCCTGCGGACCGGCCGCCAGCACGATCGCCAGGGTTCCGTCGGCGTCCGCGCCGCCCGGGCCCAGGTGGGCGCCGAGCACGGCCGGCTCGGCGGTCACGACGGCCCGTACGGCCTCGCGCACGGCGGGGTCGGCGAGCGGGCCGGCGTCCGTGCGGCCCTCGGCGAGCGCGAGCAGCGCGGGGCCCGCGAGCTGGTACGGGACGGGTCCGGAGAGGTCCAGCACGATGGTGTCGGCCTTCTCGTGCGCGGCGGCGGCCAGCGCCTGGTGCAGCGGCACCGCCACCGGGCGGGCGGCCGGGTCCCACAGCGCCAGCGAGGCGATGGAGGTGAAGGCGGGCAGGGCCCGCCGGTCCCCCGCGCGCAGGGTCGGGACGGCCATGTCGCTGGTCTTCTCGCGCTTGAGCCCGGTCTCGGGGTCGGTCTCGACCTCACCGAGGACCGCGACGACGGGAACCAGCAGGCGGGCGTCCTTCAGGGCCGCCAGCACCTCCGGCTCCTTGGCTCTGTCCTCGGCCCAGGCGGCCAGGGCCGCGCCCAGCCGGGGGTCGGCCGAGCCGTCGTCGTCGGAGAAACCGGGGTCAGGGATGTTTTTGTTCGCCACAGTTCCCCGAGCCTATCCCGCCTCTCCCCGCGCCTATCCCGCGTCCGGGTCCCGCCGTCCGGCCCCGGGCCGCCGGGCCAGTACGCCGGCCGCCACGAGCAGGGCCAGTCCCGCGACCCCGCCCACCGGGACTCCGAAGCGGGCCCAGGGCCCGGGATCGGGCACCGGATCGGGGCCGGCGCCGAAGTAGGGCTTCACTGCCGCGACGGGTGCGGGGAGCACCGGTTCGGCGGCGATCCCGTCGGCGGCCTGGAGCGCGGCGGCCGGGTCCACCAGGCCGAAGCCGCGGGAGTCGTCGCGGCCGCCGGGCGGGGGGTCGGAGGCGGTGTCCTCCAGCAGGTTCTTGATCTGTGCCGGGGACAGGTCGGGGTGGGCCGCCTTGACGAGGGCGACGGAGCCGGAGACGAAGGCCGCGGCGGCACTGGTACCCCAGGCCTCGCCGTATCCGAGGACCGGGTCGGCGACGGCCACTTTGATGCCCGGGGCGCTGACGGTGGCGTACCAGTTGCGGGTGGAGAACTTCGCCTTCTTGTTCTCGCGGTTGACGGCCGTGACGGCGATGACCCCGGGGTAGGCGGCCGGGTAGGAGATGCGGTCCCCCTTGTTGCCGCCGTTGCCGGCCGAGGCGACCACCACCACGCCCTTGGCGAGGGCGTACTGGACGGCCTCGTCCTCGGTGGCGTCGTGGTGGGCGTCCCTGCTGTCGTCGCCGAGCGAGAGGTTGATCACGTCCGCGCCGTGGTCGGCGGCCCAGCGGATGCCCTCGGCGAGGGCGCCGCCCTTGCTCGCGCGGGCCTTCTCCCGGCCCGGGTCCGTCTCCTCCAGGATCACCCGAACCGGAAGGATCTTGGCCTGCGGGGCGATGCCGATGACGCCGCCGCGCCACTGGGAGCCGTGGCCCTTCCCGGCGATGATCCCCGCCATCGCGGTGCCGTGCCTGGCCCAGGTCTGGTCCCCGCGCACCGCCCCCATGCCGACGAGGTCTATGCCGTCCAGGACCTGGCCCGCCAGGTCGGGGTGGCTCGGGTCGACCCCGGTGTCGAGGACGGCCACGGTGACCCCCTCGCCCTTGGTCGTGCCCCAGGCCTCCTCGGTGCGCAGGGCCAACAGCGGCCACTGGCTGTCGCGGACGGAGTCCGCGGCGGCCGGCGGCGCCGCGGTGACGGCGAACAGGGCCCCGAGGGCGAGGGCGGCCGGGAGCGGGGTGCGAGGGGTCATCGGGAGGCCTCCGGGGCCGCCGACGGCGTCTGCGGCGTTTGCTGTGTCCGCGGCGTCCCCGGCTCCGGCGAGGTCCGCGGGGCCGGCAGGCCCGACGCGGAGGCCGCGAGGGTGCGCACGGTGCCTTCCATCAGGTCGGCGAGGGCCTGGGCCTCGTGGCCGAGTCCGGCCTCGGCCACCCGGCCCTTGGCGTCCTCGGCCATCTTGTCCTCGGCCGGGCTCGGGGCGCCGAGGCGGCGGCCGTCGGCGAAGGCGGAGACGGAGTAGACGACGACCGGGGCCCCGGGGACGACGGAGGCCGCCCAGGCCGCGCGGCGGTTGTCGGGGAATCCGTAGCCGGCCGGGGCGACGGTCAGGCGGTCGCGCAGGGCGTCCATGGCGGTGGCGTCGGCGGGGGTGAAGACCATGCCGACGGTGACGAGGGAGCTGCGGGTGGCGTCGGTGTAGGTGGCGCGGAGCACGCGGGTGCACCCGGTCCCGGCGAACAGGGCCTGCCAGTCGGCGGCGAGCGCGTCGGAACAGCCCGCGTCGGCGGGGGCGGTGATACGGGTCCACGTGCGGTCGGCGCCGCCCGGCCCGGCGTCCTGGCCGTCGAGGAGGGGCGGGAACAGGCTGTCGGCGGGTGCGCTGTGCCAGAGGGACGCGGCTTTGCGGTACGCGGCCGCGGGGTCGACCGGCCGGTGCGCGTCCCGGTAATCGGAAACGGCCTTGTAGCCGGCCGCACCGGTGAGACCGAGGCCGAGGAGGCCGCACAGGGCGGCGGCGAAGACCTTCCCGGGGCGCCGCCGTGGCGGCACCGAGGCGTGGTCGGGCGCGGTCTGGACCCCGCCGTGCGGTGTGGACGTGCTCATCCGGCGGCTCAGCCCCCCGATTCCGTCGGCTGCCTGCCCTCACTTTACGCGTCCGCGAGTGCCGGAACGCCGACCGGGGAGGAGCGGTGGTACGCAAATGCGAACAACCGCCTGCAGATCCGGAAGGGGCGTCCGGATGTCGAGACCGAGATGTGACCGCAGGGCCTTCCCGGGCTCCTGACCTGCCCCGGCGTCCCGCGGTCTCCCCGAACCCCCTACCCACGGGTACAACCGTCTGGCAGGCTGCCGCCCATGAACTCCCCCGCCGCCGACCGGGCCCGTTACGACCGGGCCACCGCCCATCTCGACGCTCCGCTCGCCCTCGTGGATCTGGAGGCGTTCGACGCGAACGCCGACGACCTCGTGCGTCGCGCGGGCGGGAAGCCGGTCCGGGTGGCGAGCAAGTCCGTACGGTGCCGTGCGCTGCTCGAACGGGTCCTCGCGCGGCCCGGATTCGCCGGAATCATGTCCTACACCCTCGCCGAATCGATCTGGCTGGCGCGTTCGGGCTTCGAGGACGTCCTGCTCGCCTACCCGTCCGCCGACCGGGCCGGCTTCGCCGAGCTCGCCGCCGATCCGAAGCTGGCCGGCGCGGTCACCGTGATGGTCGACGACCTCGCGCAGCTGGAGCTCGTGGACCGGGCCCGCGACGGGGGCACCCAGGAGATCCGGGTCTGCCTGGAACTGGACACCGCCCTGCAGCTCTTCGGCGGCAGGGTCCGCGTCGGCGCCCGCCGCTCCCCGCTGCGCGAGCCCGCCCAGCTCGCGGAGCTGGCCCGCGCGGTGAGCGCCCGGCCCGGCTTCCGGGTGGTCGGGGTGATGGGCTACGAGGGCCATGTGGCCGGGGTCGGCGACGCGCTCGCGGGGCGCCCGCTGAGGTCGCGCGCCATCCGGCTGATGCAGGGCGCCGCCCGCAAGGAGCTGGCCGCCCGCCGGGCCGAGGCCGTACGGGCCGTGCGCGCGGTGGTGCCCGACCTGGAGTTCGTCAACGGCGGCGGGACCGGCAGCGTGCAGCAGACCGCCGCCGAGGACGCCGTCACGGAGATCGCCGCCGGGTCGGGGCTCTACGTACCGCGGCTCTTCGACAACTACACCTCGTTCAGCGGCCGCCCGGCGGCGCTCTTCGCCCAGCCCGTGGTCCGGCGGCCCGGGGTCGGGGTGGTCACGGTGCTCGGCGGCGGGTACCCGGCCTCCGGCGCGCCCGGCCCGGACCGGCTGCCGGTCCCGTACCTCCCCGAAGGGCTGCGCTACGACCCGCAGGAGGGGGCCGGCGAGGTGCAGAGCCCGCTGCTCGGCAGCCCGGCCGACGATCTCCTGATCGGCGACCGGGTCTGGTTCCGGCACGCGAAGGCCGGTGAGCTGTGCGAGCGCTTCGACACCCTGCACCTGGTCGAGGGCGACCGGGTGACGGCCACCGCCCCGACCTACCGGGGCGAGGGCCGCACCTTCCTCTAGCCGCGCCTTTAGTCGCGCCTTCCTCTAGAAGACGGAGTCCGTCTGGTCCGGGATGACGCTGGTGTCACCCCGGAGCACGGGCCCCGGGGTGCCGTCGCGGCCGGTGAAGCCGGTGGTCGCGCACGGGTACGGCGTGGCCTTCTGCTTCTTGGGCTGGATGAACATCGGGTTCACGATCCACTTGCCGTCACTGTTGTCGTAGGCGCGGCACATCAGCTCGTTCTTGTTGCGGTTCACGACCAGGCGCAGCGCGGTCGCGTCCCGCAGGAACGAGATGTCGGTGTCGGAGTCGCCCGCCGCGAACACCTGGCGGCGGGAGGCCGGCTGGACCTCCTCGGCCGCGGCGCCGCGGACCCCGAAGATCTCCTTGTTGATCCAGCAGCGCTTGCCGTCGATGTACGTGATCATCGTGTCGGCGCCGTCCGCGACGGACCCGCAGCCCTGCAGGTGGGAGGTGAACTTCCCGCCGTACGTGGTGGTGTTGCGGATGCCGATGACGTGCCGGGCGTCGATGCCCACGCCCTCGGCCCACACCTCGACGACCGGCTGCGGCGAGGCCGAGCTGATCCAGACGTCGAAGCCGGCCTTCCGCAGGGCGCCGATGAGTTCCTTCTGCTGGTCGTAGTAGCGCACCCAGCCGGTGGCGGTGGTGGAGCCGACCTGCTGCTTGGCGTCGACCGGGGCCGCCAGGTTCTCGGCCCGCGCGGCGGCCGTGAACCCGCGGATCTCGCGCGCGGTCCAGCCCCGCATGAGCTGCGGCAGCCAGGCGTAGGCGGGCTCGGTCGTACGGCGGTCCCAGCCGGCGAAGGCGGGGGCGGCCGCGCGGGTGGCGGCGGTGCCGTAGACGGCGTTGATCTCGTCGGCGCAGCCGACGCCCTCGGGGGTGCCGGTGGGCAGCGGGGCTCCGGGCTTCGCCAGGGCGCCGCAGGCATCGGCCAGGGCCTGGGCGGCGGCCGGGGTCAGGAAGCGGCTGGTGCTCGTCCAGTCGCCCCCGGCGGGCTGGCGGATCTTGCCGTTGCGCAGCAGCCAGAACATCTGCGCGTCGCCCACGTCGTTCTTGACGACGGTGTTGTCCCAGTCGAAGACCGCGACGGGCTTGTTCCGGCTGGGCCGGTACGGGTTGCAGGTGCCGTAGTCGTCGATGAGCTGCTGCAGCCGGGCCTGGTTGCCCGCATACCACTCGGCCTTGAGCTGAGGAGCGGTGCAGTGGAGGGCGCCGGGGCGGTCCGCCTGGGCGGCGGGTGCGGCGGCCACCAGGGTGCCGGCGGCTATCGCGACGGCGGCGCCGACGGCCGGGAGCCGTCGCACGGAACTGGGTCGGGTCACTGAGGTGGGTTCTCCTGGTTCACAGAAAGATCGTCGCGGACGGTGGAGCACGACAGCCGGGCGTCGTGCGACGCCCGGCTGTCGGGTGGGTGGTGGGGAGGCGACCGTTTGGAGGGCCCGCCGGCGAAGTCGGTTAAAGGGGGGTGACGTACGCGCCGGAGATCCCGCCGTCGACCAGGAAGTCGGTGGCGTTGATGAAGGAGGAGTCGTCGCTCGCGAGGAAGGCGACGGCGGCGGCGATCTCGGTGGGCTCGGCGAACCGGCCCAGCGGAATGTGCACGATCCGGCGGGCCGCGCGCTCCGGGTCCTTGGCGAACAGCTCCTGCAGGAGCGGGGTGTTGACGGGACCCGGGCAGAGCGCGTTGACGCGGATGCCCTCGCGGGCGAACTGCACGCCGAGCTCGCGGGACATCGCCAGCACGCCGCCCTTGGAGGCGGTGTAGGAGATCTGCGAGGTGGCGGCGCCCATCCGGGCCACGAAGGAGGCGGTGTTGATGATGGAGCCCCGGCCCTGGCGCCGCATGTAGGGCAGGGCCGCCTTGCAGCAGAGGTAGACGGAGGTGAGGTTGACGTCCTGGACCCGCTTCCAGGCCTCCAGGCCGGTGGTGAGGATCGAGTCGTCGTCCGGGGGCGAGATGCCGGCGTTGTTGAAGGCGATGTCCACGGAGCCGTAGGTGTCGAAGGCGGTCTTGAACAGGGCCTCGACCTCCTCCGGGCTGGTGACGTCAACCTTGACGAAGGTGCCGCCGACCTCCTCGGCGGCGGCCTTGCCCGCGGTCTCGTCGATGTCCCCGCAGACCACGTTGGCGCCTTCGGAGGCCAGCCGGCGGGCGGTGGCGAGGCCGATGCCGCTGCCGGCTCCGGTGATGACGGCGGTGCGCCCGACCAGTCGGCGGCAGACGATCTCTTCGGTGGACTCAGTGCTCATGCTGTTCAGGCCTCCGTGCTGATGAAGACGTTCTTGGTCTCGGTGAAAGCGGTGAGGGAGTCGGGTCCGAGCTCGCGCCCGAGTCCCGACTGCTTGTAGCCGCCGAAGGGGGTCCAGTAGCGGACGCTGCTGTGGGAGTTGACCGACAGGTTGCCCGCGGCGACGGCGCGCGAGACGCGCAGCGCGCGGCCCACGTCGCGGGTCCACAGGGAGCCGGCGAGGCCGTAGTCGGTGGCGTTGGCCAGCCGTACGGCGTCCTCCTCGTCCTCGAAGGGCAGGACGACGGCGACCGGTCCGAAGACCTCCTCGGTGGCGATGGCGGCGGTGGGGTCGACGCCGGTGACGAGGGTCGGGGGGTACCAGAAGCCCGGGCCCTCGGGGGCGGTGCCGCGGACGGCGGTGAGGTCATCGGTGACGTAGGACCGTACGCGCTCCAGCTGCACCCGCGAGATCAGCGGCCCGATCTGCGTGTTCTCGTCGTACGGGTCCCCGACGACGACTTTCTCGACGGCGGGGGCGAGCAGCTCCATGAACCGGTCGTACGCGGAGCGCTGTACGAGGATCCGCGTGCGGGCGCAGCAGTCCTGCCCGGTGTTGTCCAGGAAGGACATCGGGGCCGAGGCCGCCGCCGCTTCCAGGTCGGCGTCGGCGAAGACGATGTTGGGGTTCTTGCCGCCGAGTTCGAGGGTGAGGCGCTTCACCCGGTCGGCGCACTTGGCCATGATCCGCTTGCCGATCCGGGTGGAGCCGGTGAACACGATCTTGGCCACCCCCGGATGCTCGACGAGGGCGTCGCCCGCCACCTCGCCCCGGCCGGGCAGCACCTGGAACAGGTGCTCGGGGAGTCCGGCCTCCAGGGCGAGTTCGGCGAGGCGCAGCGCGGTGAGCGGGGTGGTCTCGGCGGGCTTGAGGATGACCGCGTTGCCCGCGGCCAGCGCCGGGGCCAGGCCCCAGGCGGCGATCGGCATGGGGAAGTTCCACGGCGCGATCACGCCGATGACGCCGAGGGGTTCGAGGAAGGTGACGTCGATGCCGCCGGCGACGGGGATCTGGCGGCCGGAGAGCCGTTCCACTCCCCCGGCGGCGAAGTCGAGCACGTCGCGGACGTTGCCGGCTTCCCAGCGGGCGTTTCCGATGGTGTGGCCCGCCTCCCGGACCTCCAGCAGCGCCAGTTCCTCGACGTGCCCGTCGACGACCGCGGCGAAGCGGCGCAGCAGCCTGGCCCGGTCGGCGGGCGCGGCCGCCGCCCAGGCCCGCTGGGCCGCGGTGGCCCGTACGACGGCGGCGTCGACGTCGTCCCGTGTGGCGGCCGGGACGACGGCGACGAGTTCCTCGGTGGCCGGATTCAAGACTTCCAGCGCATCGGACACGTGGTGGCCTTTCAGACGTTCGGGTGCGGGGCGTGCGGTGGATCCGGTAATGCGGTGTGCGGGGACCGGGGACGGCCGCGGTCCTAGGGCGTGCCGGGCGTCGCGAGCAGGCGGGACTTTGCCGACACGCCTTAGAGGCGTTCGAAGGAGCGGCGCAGTTCCCAGTCGGTCACGGCGGAGTCGTAGGCGTCCAGCTCGACGCGGGCCATGTTCCGGTAGTGGGCGACGACCTCCGGGCCGAAGGCGGCCTTGGCGATCTCGCTGTTCTCCCAGAGCTCGGCGGCCTCGCGCAAGGTGGTCGGGACGTGCGCGAAGTCGGCCGTGTAGGCGTTTCCGGCGCAGGCCTCGGGCAGCTCCAGGCGGTTCTCGATGCCGTAGAGCCCGGCCGCGATCAGGCCGGAGACGGCGAGGTAGGGGTTGACGTCGCCGCCGGGCAGGCGGTTCTCGAAGCGCATGGAGCGGCCGTGGCCGACCACTCGGAGCGCGCAGGTCCGGTTGTCCACGCCCCAGGCGACGGCGGTCGGCGCGAAGGATCCCGGCCGGAAACGCTTGTAGGAGTTGATGTTGGGGGCGTAGAGAAGGGAGAAGTCGCGCAGCGCGGCGAGCTGGCCGGCCAGGAAGTGGCGCATCACGGGTGACATACCGCCGTGGTCGTGCGCGTCCGGCCCCTCACCGGCCATCGCGTTGCGTCCGTCGGCGTCGGAGAGGGAGAGGTGGATGTGACAGGAGTTCCCCTCGCGCTCGTCGTACTTGGCCATGAACGTGAGCGAGACGCCCTCCTGGGCGGCGATCTCCTTGGCCCCCGTCTTGTAGACGGAGTGCTGGTCACAGGTGGTCAGCGCCTCGTCGTAGCGGAAGGCGATCTCGTGCTGGCCGAGGTTGCACTCGCCCTTGGCCGACTCCACGACCAGGCCGGCGGCCTGCATCTCGTTGCGGATGCGGCGCAGCAGGGGCTCGATCCTGCCGGTCCCGAGGACGGAGTAGTCGATGTTGTACTGGTTGGCGGGGGTCAGGCCGCGATAGTTGGAGTTCCAGGCCTGCTCGTAGGTGTCCTGGAAGACCATGAACTCCAGCTCGGTGCCCACCATCGCGGTGTACCCGAGTTCGCCGAGACGCTCCATCTGGCGGCGCAGGATCTGCCGGGGCGCGGCGACCACGGGCGAGCCGTCGTTCCAGGCGAGGTCGGCGAGGAGGAAGGCGCTGCCCGGGTTCCAGGGGATCCGGCGCAGGGTGGCGAGGTCGGGGTGCATGGCGAAGTCGCCGTAGCCCCGGTCCCAGGAGGACATCTCGTATCCGTCGACGGTGTTCATGTCCGTGTCGACGGCGAGGAGGTAGTTGCAGCCCTCGGTGCCGTGCTGGAGGACCTCGTCGAGGAAGAACTGTGCGGCGAACCGCTTGCCCTGGAGGCGCCCCTGCATGTCGGGGAAGGCCAGGACCACTGTGTCGATTTCACCGCTGGCGACGAGGACGCGGAGTTCCTCGGTCGAAAGCGGCGGCTTGCGGTCTACCACGGGATTCTCTCCTTCGGTGAGCCGAGGAGGCCTAAGGTATTGAATAGAACCATTGCTTGGGAAGGGGAGGAGGCGAGATGACCGATACGGCGAGCGAGGACGAGGCCGCGCGACGGCTCAATCCGGTACTGCGACAGGTGCGGGCGGGCAACGGATTCGAGGAGGCGCTGGAGCAGATCCTCCAGGTGGTCCGGCTCGGGCTGGTACCGGGCGGGGAACGGCTCCCGCCGGAGCGCGAGTTGGCCGAGCGGATGGGGATCAGCCGGGTGACGCTCCGCGAGGTGCTGAAGGTGCTCCAGGACCAGGGCCTGGTGGAGGCCCGACGCGGACGGTACGGCGGAACGTTTGTCCTGCCGCGCCCCGACACGCCGGCCGGGGGCACCGAGGAGGAGCTGCGGCGCCGGGTCGCGGGCGTGGACATCGAGGACGTCCTGCGCTTCCGCGAGGTCCTGGAGGTGGGCGCGGCCGGCCTGTGCGCCTCCCAGGGGCTGTCCGAGCGGGACACCGACCGGCTGCTCGCCGCCCTGACCGCCACCCACGACGCCCCGCTGCCCGACTACCGCCGCCAGGACACGCTCTTCCACCTCACCCTGTGCGAACTCGCCGGATCCGCCACCCTGACGGCCCAGTACGCGGCCGTCCGGGCCACCGTGAACGACCTGCTGGACTGCATTCCGCTGCTGGTGCGCAACCTGGAGCACTCGCAGCAGCAGCACAGCACCCTGGTGGAGGCGGTCCTGGACCGCGACCCGGCGGCGGCCCGCGAGGTGATGCGCGAGCACTGCTGCGGCACGGCGGCGCTGCTGCGGGGGTTCCTGACCTGATCCGGCCCCACCGAACCCATCGAACCCATCGGACCCGCCGGACCCACCGGACCCGCCGAACCCACCGAACCCACCCGTCCACCCCGGCCGAGAGGCATTCGTAACCCCCGTTTAACGCAGGGGTCTTGCGCCCGCCACGCCCGAGCGGCAAAGGTACGCCCCACAACCATTGCCCTAGGCAGGAGCGCACATGGCCGACGACACCGGCGCACGGCTGGCAGCCGTGCCCGAACAGACCCCGTCCCCCGAGAACGGCACCGACGGCTACCTGGAGCGCCGCACCCTGCGCCGCGGCAGCGCCGGCTGGCTGCTGCTGACCGGTCTCGGCGTCGCGTACGTGGTCTCCGGCGACTTCTCCGGCTGGAACATCGGCCTCGCGCAGGGCGGTTTCGGCGGCCTCGCCATCGCCACCGTCCTGATGGGCGCGATGTACGCGTGCCTGGTCTACTCCCTCGCCGAGCTGTCGGCGATCCTGCCCACCGCGGGCGGCGGCTACGGATTCGCCCGCCGGGCGCTCGGCACCTGGGGCGGCTTCCTCACCGGCACCGCGATCCTCATCGAGTACATCCTCGCCCCGGCCGCCATCGCCATCTTCATCGGCGACTACGTGGAGTCCCTCAACCTCTTCGGCCTCACCTCGGGCTGGCCCGTCTACCTCGCCTGCTTCGTCGTCTTCATAGGCATCCACCTGTGGGGCGTGGGCGAAGCCCTCAGCTTCTCCCTGATCGTCACCGCCATCGCCGTGATCGCGCTGGTCGTCTTCGCCGTCGGCGCCTTCACCCAGTTCGACCCCGCCAACCTCGACGACATCGCCGTCGACACCACCGCCGCCGGCGCGAGCTCCTGGCTCCCGCTGGGCATCCTCGGCATCTGGGCCGCCTTCCCCTTCGGCATGT
The DNA here is from genome assembly GCF_035978755.1 of Streptomyces sp. NBC_01298. Lineage (NCBI taxonomy): Bacteria > Bacillati > Actinomycetota > Actinomycetes > Kitasatosporales > Streptomycetaceae > Streptomyces > Streptomyces sp. NBC_01298. Next base: position 7,192,053 of record NZ_CP108414.1, on the reverse strand, counting down.
GGTTCTTCCTCGGCGTCGAGGGCGTGCCGCTGGCCGCCGAGGAGGCCAAGGACCCGGTCCGCTCGGTACCGCGCGCCCTGTCGATCTCGATGGGCATCCTGGTCCTCCTGGCCCTGGTCACCTTCCTCGCCTCGACCGGCGCCCGCGGAGCCGACGCCATCAAGGACGCGGGCAACCCGCTGGTCGTCGCCCTGGAGGGCGACCCGGGCCTGTCCTGGCTGAAGACCTTCGTCAACTACGCGGGCCTGGCCGGGCTGGTGGCCTCCTTCTTCTCCCTCATCTACGCCGGCTCCCGCCAGCTGTTCGCCCTGTCCCGGGCGGGCTACCTCCCGCGCTTCCTGTCCCTGACCTCGAAGCGCAAGGCCCCGTACCTGGGCCTGCTCATCCCCGGCGCCATCGGCTTCGCCCTGGCCGCCGCCACCGGCAACGGCCCGCGCATGCTGAACATGGCGGTGTTCGGCGCGACCATCTCGTACGCCCTGATGGCCCTCTCCCACATCGTGCTGCGGCGCCGCGAGCCCGGCCTGGAGCGCCCGTACCGCACGCCGGGCGGCATCGTGACCTCCACCGTGGCCTTCGTCCTGGCCCTCTCGGCCCTGGTCGCCACCTTCCTGGTGGACAAGGACGCGGCATTCATCGCCCTGGCCGTGTACGCCGTCGCCCTCGCCTACTTCGCGTTCTACAGTCGCCACCACCTGGTGGCCTCCGCTCCGGAGGAGGAGTTCGCGGCACTGGCGGAAGCCGAGGCCGAGCTCTCCCGCGACTGATCCACCCTTCCCCTCCCGGAGGTACTCCCGTGCCCAGGCCGCTCATCGGCATCACCACCTACGTCGAGCAATCCACCCGCTACGGGGTGTGGGACGTCCCGACCGCCCTCATCCCCACCGGGTACTACGAGCTCATCCAGGCCTCGGGCGGCACCGCCGTCCTGCTCCCGCCGGACGAACCGGAGGCGGCGGCGGAGGTGCTGAGCCGACTGGACGGCCTGGTCATCGCGGGCGGCCCCGACGTGGACCCGGTCCGGTACGGGGCCGCGCGCGATCCCCGCACCGGACCGGCCGCGACCCAGCGCGACACGTGGGAACTCTCCCTGATCTCCGCGGCCCTGGCCTCGGGCACGCCGCTGCTCGGCATCTGCCGGGGCATGCAGGCGCTGAACGTGGCCCTGGGCGGCACCCTGATCCAGCACATCGACGGCCACGTACGGAGCCCCGGGGTGGTCTCCTGGCACCCGGTCACCCCGGTCCCCGGGACCCTGTACGCGGCCCTGGTCCCGGAGGTGTCAGAGGTCCCCACCTACCACCACCAGGCCGTGGACCGCCTGGGCCGCGGCCTGATCGCCTCCTCCCACGCCGCGGACGGCACGGTGGAATCCATCGAACTCCCCGGCGCCCCCTGGACCCTGGGCGTCCAATGGCACCCGGAACTCGACAAGGACACCCGCGTCATGTCAGCCCTGATCACAGCGGCACTTCAGCCGTCCGGCGTTTGAGGACCGGGGTCCGGGGCGGAGCCCCAGGAGGCCAGCCCGTCCGGCGCTTGAGGACCGGGGTCCGGGGCGGAGCCCCAGGAGGTCCGGGCGCAGCCCGGCACCCCTCCAGCCCGTCCGGCGCTTGAGGACCGGGGTCCGGGCAGAGCCCGGGGAACGGGCGAAGAGCGGGTAGGGGAACTCCGCCCGCGCAGCGGCAAGGGGCGCCGCAGGGTTGCCCCGCGCCGGGGTCAGCGCCGGGTCAGCGCCAGCAGATCCCGCGCGGGCCCCGCCGGCCGGGCCCCCGCGGGCCACACCGCGCGGAGCTCCCGCTCCAGCCCCGCTCCGAGCACCGGCACGGACACCAGCCGCCGCCCCGCCATCTCGTCCCCGACCGCCAGTTCCGACAGCACGCACGGCCCGGCCCCGCTCACCGCCGCCGCCTTCACCGCGGTGGTGGAGGCCAGTTCCAGCAGCGGCTCCGCCAGCCCCCCGCACCCGGCCAGCGCCGCGTCCAGGACCTGCCGGGTCCCCGACCCCCGCTCCCGCAGGATCAGCGGGGTCGCCGCCAGCTCCGCCGGCTCCACCCCGCGCGTGCGCCGGGCCCAGGGGTGCCCGGGGGCCACCGCCACCACGAGGCGGTCCTGCGCGATGACCACCGAGTCCAGTCCCTCCGGCACGCTCAGCCCCTCCACGAAGCCGAGGTCCGCCTCGTGCGCGAGCACCCGTTCCGCCACCACCGCCGAGTTCCCCGCGTGCAGCGACACCGCCGTGTCGGGCCGCTGCCCGCGCAGCGCGATCAGCCAGCCGGGCAACAGGTACTCCGCGATGGTCATGCTGGCGGCGACCCGCAGCCGGGAGTCGCGGCGGCCCCGTAGCGCCTGCGCGCCCGCGTCGAAGGCCTCGGCCGCCTCCACCACCCGCCGGGCCCAGTCCGTGACCAGCGCGCCCTCCGCGGTCAGCGTCGACCCGCGCGGGGAGCGGTCCACCAGCGCGACCCCGAGCCGGGTCTCCATCGCCCGGATCCGGCTGCTGGCGGCGGGCTGGGTGATCCCGAGCCGCCGCGCGGCGGCGCTCAGGCTGCCCATGCGCGCGACCGCGAGCAGCAGTTCCATGGCTCCCAGGTCCGGGACCCGGTGCGCCAGCGGAAGCTGCCCCTCGACCCACTCCTCATGACCGCGCCCATTACCCATAACTTCAGTTTATGCCCTCATAGGAAGACACCCTCTGCCGTCCGGCCCCGCCCGGCGGGACGCTGGATCCATGGCCACCACCCTCGTACGCCCCGCTCCCACCACCTCCGGGACCAGCGGAGCCCTCCAGACCACAGCCCACAAGGCTCCCTCCCTGCGGCACCTCGGCCCGAACTGGTACGCCTCCGTCATGGGCACGGCGATCATCGCCAATGCCGGCGCGACCCTCCCGTACCAGCTGCCCGGCCAGCGCGTGGTCTGCCAGATCTTCTGGGTGCTGGCCGCCACCGCCCTCGCGGTCCTGCTGACCGCCCGCGCCGGCCACTGGCTCCACCACCGCGACCAGGCCCGCGCCCACCTGCTGGACCCCGCCGTGGCCCCCTTCTACGGCTGCCTCTCGATGGCCCTGCTGGCCGTCGGCGGAGGCGCGCTCATCGTCGGCAAGGACCTCATCGGGGTCCCCGCCGCCGTGGCCGTGGACACGTTCCTGTTCACCGCCGGCACCGCGATAGGCCTCCTCGCGGCCGTCGCCGTCCCCTACCTGATGGTGGTCCGCCACAAGGTCGAGGCCCACCAGGCCACCCCCGTCTGGCTGCTCCCGGTGGTCGCCCCCATGGTCTCCGCGGCGCTCGGCCCCCTGCTCATCCCCCACCTCCCCGCCGGCCAGGCCCGCGAGGCCATGCTGCTCGGCTGCTACGCGATGTTCGGCCTCAGCCTGCTCGCCACCCTGCTGCTGCTCCCCCTGATCTTCGGCCGGCTGATCTTCCACGGCCCCCTCCCCCTGCTCCTCACCCCGACCCTGTTCCTGGTCCTGGGCCCCCTCGGCCAGTCCACCACCGCGGTCAACTCCCTCGCGGACATGGCGCCCCGGTCGATGGCGGGCCAGTACTCGGGCGCCCTCTCCGCCTTCGCGGTCGTCTACGGGGTCCCCGTGATGGGATTCGCGCTGCTGTGGCTGGCGCTGGCCGCGGCGATGCTGCTGCGGGCCGCCCGGGGCGGCATGGGGTTCGCCATGACCTGGTGGGCGCTGACCTTCCCCGTCGGCACCTGCGTCACCGGAGCCGCCGGACTGGCCCGGCACACCGGTCTCGCCGCCTTCTCCTGGCTGGCCGCGGCCCTCTTCCTGGCCCTGCTGACCGCCTGGCTCCTGGCCGCCGCGAACACCCTGCGCGGCCTCGCGACCGGCCGCCTGCTGGCAGCGCCCCGCTAGGCCGTCGCTGTCGGATCTTGCCGGGCCGGCGGCGCCGGCAAGATCCGAAAGCTACGGCCTAGACCGGGGCCCGCAGGGCAGCGGCCAAAGCCGTCGGCGCCTCCACCAGGGACGGGCCATACCAGGTCAGGTGGCGGCCGTCGACGAAGGCGGCGGGGATACCGGGGAAGGCCTCGGGCCCGTCCCCGGGCGTGAAGCGGTACGGCTCGTCCGGGAACACCACCAGTTCGCAGCCGGCGGCGGCCAGCTCGGCCGCCGGGATCCCGGGGTAGCGCTCCGCGTGCCCGGCATAGGCGTTGCGCACGCCGAGGCGGGCCAGCAGGTCCCCGGCGAAGGTGTCGCGCCCCAGCACCATCCAGGGCCGGCGCCAGATGGGCACGAAGGCCGTCCGCGGCGGTCCGGCGGGCTCCACGCGGGCCCACGCAGCCTCCGCGTCCGCCAGCCACCCGGGCCGCTTCAGCCCCATGGCGCCCACGAGCACCCGGTCCAGTTCGGTGAGGGCCTGCGGGAGGTCCCGTACCTCGGTGACCAGCACCTCCAGCCCCGCCTCCCGCAGCGCGGCCAGGTCCGGAGCCCGGTTCTCCTCCTCGTTGGCGAGGACCAGATCCGGGCGCAGCTCCGCTATCGCCCGTACGTCGGGGTTCTTCGTCCCCCCGACGCGCGCCACGCCCTCCAGAGCGGCGGCCGGATGCGTGCACCAGTCGGTCACCCCGACCAGCGCCCCGGGCGCGCTCACGGCCACCGCCTCGGTCAGGGACGGCACCAGCGAAACGACGCGCACGGTCACCGCCCCGGTCACCGTCCCGGTCACTGTCCGGGCGAGGGCGGCTCGGAGGTCGCGTGGATGTGCTCGCCGACCGCGACGATCAGGATCCGGGTGTCCTCGGTGACGGCCCGCCAGCGGTGGCGCACCCCGCCGGACAGGAACAGCGCGTCGCCGTTCTCCAGCCGGTACGCCCGCCCCTCGGCCTCCACCTGGCAGGCGCCCGAGACCACGTACATCAGCTCGTCGTTGCGGTGCTGGTACTCGCGGCCCGCGTCCTGGTCCCCGGTGAACTCCAGCGCGTGCAGCTGGTGGTGCCCGCGCACGAGGGGCCGTACGCCGGGAACGGGGGTCAGCGCGGACTCGTCGCCGGCCCGTACGAGGTCCACCGTACGGGCGGTGTCGGAAGCGGCCAGCAGATCGACGGCCGTGGTCTCCAGGGCGTCGGCGACCCGCTCCAGGGACCGCATGCTGGGCCGGGCCCGCTCGTTCTCTATCTGGCTCAGGAAGGGGACCGACAGCCCGCTGCGCGCGGACACCGCCGCGAGGGTCAGCTGCAGGGCCCGGCGTCTCTTGCGCACGGCCACGCCCACCCGCAGCGGTTCCTTGGACTCCTTGTCCCGATCCCGCTCCTTGTCGTCCGCGCCGATCGTCGCTCCGCGTCCGTTCTTGCCGTCGGTGCCGTCCCTGTCGTCCATGGCGGGGCTGCCCTCCCCTTGTCCCGGTCGGTCCGTCGCACATCGCGCGTCGCACATCGCACATCGGTGTGCTGTAAGCACCTTACGCAGCAACCGGCCCCGGTTTCGCGTTCACGAGCAGAGCAGGCCGCACCCGCGCCACTTTCCGTTTGCCCTCGGTGCATCATCGTGACCGTGACGACGACACGACGCCTGATGCTCCTGGACACCGCTTCCCTCTACTACCGCGCGTACTTCGGCGTGCCCGATTCCGTGAAGGCCCCCGACGGCACTCCGGTCAACGCCGTCCGCGGCCTGCTCGACTTCATCGGCCGCCTCGTGCAGGACCACCGCCCCGACGACCTGGTGGCCTGCATGGACGCCGACTGGCGTCCCCACTGGCGGGTGGAACTGATCCCCTCCTACAAGGCCCACCGGGTCGCGCAGGAGACGGAGAGCGGCCCCGACGTCGAGGAGACCCCGGACACCCTGGCCCCGCAGGTCCCGATCATCGAGGCGGCCCTGGACGCCTTCGGCATCGCCCGGGTGGGTGTCGCCGGGTACGAGGCCGACGACGTGATCGGCACCCTGACCGGCCGCGCCACCGGCCCGGTGGACATCGTCACGGGCGACCGCGACCTGTACCAGCTGGTCGACGACGCGAAGCGGCGCCGGGTCCTGTACCCGCTGAAGGGCGTGGGCACCCTCCAGGTGACCGACGAGGCCTGGCTCCGCGAGAAGTACGGGGTGGACGGCCCCGGCTACGCCGATCTGGCGCTGCTGCGCGGGGACCCGAGCGACGGCCTGCCGGGCGTCCCCGGCATCGGCGAGAAGACGGCGGCGAAGCTGCTGGACGCCTACGGGGATCTGGCCGGAATCATCGCGGCGATCGAGGACCCCAAGTCGAAGCTGACCCCCACCCAGCGCAAGCGGCTGGACGAATCGAGGCCGTATCTGGCGGTTGCCCCGAAGGTGGTCCAGGTCGCCTCGGACGTTCCGCTTCCGCCGTTCGACCCGGCGCTCCCGGCCGCTCCGGCACAGCCGGATCTGGTCGCGGCGCTCGCGCACAGGTGGGGCCTGAGTGGGGCAGTGGAACGTCTGGGCAGCGCACTTCGCCTTTGAGGTGCTAACTTAGGTAATCCTAAGCTTCACGGAGTCAGGGTCGGAGAGTCAGGGAGACGTCGTGGCAGAAGGACGAGCCCGCAAGGTCGGCACCGCGGTGGTCGTGCGGACCGAGCGGTTGAGTCCGCACATGGTGCGGATCGTGCTGGGCGGTGCGGGTCTGGCCGGATTCGGCGCGGGCAGGTTCACCGACCACTACGTGAAACTGCTCTTCGCACCGGAGGGAGTCACCTACACCACCCCCTGGGACCTGGACCGGATCAAGGCCGTCCACCCCCGCGAGGAATGGCCGCGCCAGCGCGCGTACACGGTGCGCGCCTGGGACCCGATCCTCCTGGAACTGACCCTCGACTTCGTGGTCCACGGCGACGAGGGCCTGGCCGGCCCCTGGGCCGCCCGCGTCCAGCCGGGTGAACTCGTACGCTTCCTCGGCCCGGGCGGGGCCTACGCCCCGGACCCGGTGGCCGGCTGGCACCTGCTGGTCGGCGACGAGAGCGCGCTGCCGGCGATCGGCGCGGCGATGGAGCGGATGCCCGCCGGGGCGCGGGTGCACGCGCTCGTGGAGGTCGAGGGCCCGCTCGACGAGCTCGAGATCACCACCCCCGACGGCATCGCCCCGGTCTGGATCCACCGCGGCTCCCGCCCGATCGGGGAGGCGCTGGCCGAGGCCGTCCAGGCCCTGGCCTTCCCCTCCTCCGACGTACACGCGTTCGTGCACGGCGAGGCCGGCTTCGTCAGATCGCTGCGCCACCACCTGCGCGTCGAGCGCGGCATCCCCCGCGAGCGCCTGTCCATCTCCGGCTACTGGCGCCTGGGCGAGACGGACGAGGGCTGGCGCGCGATCAAGCGCGACTGGAACGCGGAAGTCGAAGCCGAACAGGAACGCCCCCTGGCAGCCGCCACGTCCTGACCCGGCGGCGCGGATCGTTGCCCCGTCTGTGACGGAGTGGGGCGCGGGCCAGCGGGTCAGGCACGCTCCGTACCATCCATAGGTGATCAACCCGTTCTTCCACACACCCAGACGCCGCTTCATCACCCTGGCCATGCTGGCTGCCGTTGTCGCCTTCGGGTGGTACGCCGTTCAGCCGGTCTATCCGCGATGCACGATCCACTCAGCGGTCGGCTCGGGGGGCCTCGTGTCCGCTGTCACCTCGGCGGAGGAGATGGAAGCCGTAGCCGGGCAGGCTTACGAGGATGCCTTGGCCGCCGGCGCGTGCGGACCATCACACGCCCGATTCCGAGACTGGATTGGCTGACCTGAGCCCGCAGCCGGTCCCTCGTCACCTAATCCGTAGGCGGTGACGAGGCTCGGGTTCCCCTGAGTACCGGTCTTCCGGTCCGGCGGGTGCTCTTCGGCTTCGAGGTCGGGTTGTGGGACCGGCGGCCTGGTTGCACAGCGCCGCGTCTAGCGCGTGTCCTCAGCACGGGCCAGCGGTTCGGCTTCTTGATTGCGCGTGGGCAGTCGCGATTACGCCGGGCCGGAAGGAGGCGTGCGCGGGCCTCCCGCCTGGCCTCGGTGAACGAGCGGGTGTCGTGCCCAGATAGGCGACCTTGCCGTCCTTGGTGAAGGTGATGACGCGGTAGATCACGTGCCGGGGCAGAGTCCGGCCCTCTCGCGCGGCTCGGAGTCGGACCTCCTTGCCTGGTCGCGCCATCGACAGATACGAGCTGTCCGGTAGTTCTTCCTGAGCGGTGCCGAGATGGTTGGACTGGAGCCTGACCAGCAGATCCGCGCCCGCCACGGTGAAGACGTGCGCGAACTCGACCGACCAGAAGCCGCGGTCGGCGATGACCAGGTCGCCGGGGCCGGTGGAGCCCGCCAGCGGGTAGGCGAGGCTGCGTTCTCCGTCGCGGTAGCCGCCGAGGCGAGCGTCGAGGACTCCGTGCGTCCCGATCTCGGCGAGGACCACCGCCCTGACCTGGGGGAAGCCGAAGGGGACGCCGCCGGTGGTGGAGGGGCCGTCGAAGGTGTCGCCGTTACTCGTCGAATCCGGAAGATCGAACTGGGTGCCGTCCAGGGCGAGGAGCCGCAGTCCTCGCCACCATGCGCCGGGCGCGGCCGGGGCGGCGAGCGGGCCGGCCACCTGGCGGAACACGGTCTCCAACACGTCCTCGCCGAGGCGGGCGCGGGCCCGGCACAACGATGACCGGTTCACCCGTGCGAGAGCGTGGCTGCCCGGGATGCCGCTGGTCAGTACCCGCAGCACCTCCTCGTACGACTCCCGGGCGAACAGACACAGGGCCAGGACGAAGTACACGACCAGCCTCGCCGGCAGGAGTCGGCGGCGCCGCTCGGCACGGTCGTGCTTGGCTATCGCCGCGTCGACCAGCTCGGCCGTGAACACCTTCGTCAGAATCCCGATCCGCACCCGCCGGCCGCGCCCCACCCCGTCACACGCAGGCAACGATCCCCGCAGCTCTAAGGCAACTGCATGGGCCCGGGCCGGCCCCCGTATCCGGCGGCGAGGGACGAGCCGCAGCGCGGGATCACCCGTTCGGCGGCACAATGGGCCCATGCGTACGCTCCGCGCATTCACGGCAGCCGGAGCAGCCGCCCTCCTGGCCTCGGCCGGGACCGCGACCGCCGCCCCGAGCCCGCCGCCCGCGCCCACCGCCCAGCTCACGGACGCCCAGGTCGACACGGCCGTGCGGAGCCTCGACGCCACCGTCGCCGAGATGATGCGCCGCACCGGGGTTCCCGGCGTCTCCGTCGCCGTCGTCCACGACGACGAGGTGGTCTACCTCAAGGGCTTCGGCCTGCGCCGCGTAGGGGACCCGGCCGCGGTGGGCCCCGACACCGTCTTCCAGATCGCCTCGCTCTCCAAGCCGGTCTCCTCCACCGTCGCCGCCGGGGTCCTCAAGGACCCGGCCGACTTCGACCGGCACGCGGAGCTGCCCGGCTTCGCCCTCAAGGACCCGTGGGTGACCTCCCACGTCACCACCGCCGACCTGCTCTCCCACCGCAGCGGCCTGCCCGACCACGCCGGCGACCTCCTCGAAGACCTCGGCTACGACCAGGCGTACATCCTCGACCACCTGCGCCTGGCGCCCCTGAGCCCCTTCCGCGCGGGCTACGCCTACACCAACTTCGGGTTCACGGCCGCCGCCGAGGCGCTCGCCCGCTCCCGCGGCACCACCTGGCAGAAGCTCAGCGCCGACACCCTCTTCAAGCCCGCCGGCATGACGCACACCAGCACCGGGTTCCAGGCCTTCGTCGACGCCCCCGACCATGCCGCCACCCACGTCAGGAACGCGGACGGCACCTGGAGCCCCCGCTACGTCCGCGACCCCGACGCCCAGGCCCCCGCCGGCGGAGTGAGCAGCACCGCCCGCGACATGTCCCGCTGGCTGCGGCTCCAGCTCTCCGGCGGCACCCTCGACGGCAAGCGGATCATCCCCGCCGACACCCTCGCCCGCACCCACCTCCCCGAGATCGTGTCGCAGCCGCCCGCCTCCCCCACCGGCCGCACCGGGTTCTACGGGCTGGGCTGGAACGTCAACTACGACGACGCGGGCCGCCTGCGCCTGAGCCACTCCGGCGCCTTCGAACTCGGCGCCAACACCAGCGTCGGCATGCTCCCGCTGGAGGAGCTCGGCATCGTCGTCCTCACCAACGGCGCCCCCGTCGGCCTCCCCGACGCCATCGCCGCCGACTTCTTCGACACCGCCGAACACGGCAGGGCCACCACCGACTGGCTGGCCCTGACGGGCGCCCTCTACGCGCGGATCAACGCGGAGGGCCGCTCCCCCACCGACTACGCCCACCCGCCCACCGGGGCGAAGCCGGCCGGGAAGGACTCCACCTACGCCGGCACCTACGACAACCCCTACTACGGCAAGGCGACCGTGGCGGCCACGAGCGAGGGCAAGCTGACCCTGTCCCTCGGCCCGGAGCCGATGGTCTTCCCCCTCACCCACTACGACGGGGACACCTTCAGCTACGAGACCACCGGCGAGAACGCGGTCGGCCGCACCGGGGTGTTCTTCTCCCCCGCCGACCGCACGGTCCGCATCGAGCACCTGGACGCCGACCACCTCGGCACCTTCACCCGGGGCTAGGCCGCGGGTGACGACCCGGGCCGCGGGTGACGACCCGGGCCGCCGGTGCCGACCCAGCCGCATAGCCTGTACCCGGTGAAGCGCAGATCCCACATCCCCGACGCGCCCCTGCCCCAGGTCTCCGGCATCGACCCGGTCCGCATGCGGCTGCCCCCCGACCCGGACGGGACCTGGCCGGACCTCGGCTCCTACCTCACGGCACGCTACGAGGGCACGCGCGGCGCCCAGTCCATGGCCCGCCTGCTCCAGGACGGCCGGGTGCTGGGCCCCGGCGGCCGGGTGCTGCGGCCGCAGGACCCGTACGAGCCCGGCGCCTTCCTGTGGTTCCACCGGGACATGCCGCCCGAGCCCGTGGTGCCCTTCCCCATCGGGGTCGTCTACCGCGACGAGCACCTGCTGGTGGCCGACAAGCCGCACTTCCTGGCCACCACCCCGCGCGGCAGCCACGTCTTCCAGACGGCCCTGGCCCGGCTCCGGGTGGAGCTCGGCCTGCCCGCGCTGAGCCCCGCGCACCGGCTGGACCGGATGACCGCCGGACTGGTGCTGTTCAGCATCCGCCCCGAGGACCGGGGCGCCTACCAGCTGATGTTCCAGGAGCGGCGGATCCGCAAGGAGTACGAGGCGCTCGCGCCCCACGACCCGGCGGTGGAGTTCCCCCGGACCCTGCGCAGCCACATCGAGAAGGTCCGCGGGGTGATGGCGGCCACGGAGGTCGCGGGCGCCGAGCCCAATGCCGAGACCCTGGCCGAACTCATCGCGGTCAAGGGGGACACCGGGCGCTACCGGCTGACCCCGCACACCGGGCGCACCCACCAGCTGCGGGTCCACATGAACAGCCTGGGCCTGCCGATCCTGGGCGACCCGGTCTATCCGGTGGTCCGCGACCCGGCGCCCGACGACTACCGGCGCCCGCTCCAGCTCCTGGCCCGCACCCTGGAGTTCACCGACCCCGTCACCGGGATCGCACACCGCATCGAGAGCGGCCGCACCCTGCGGGCCTGGGACGACCGGCCCGGATGGGAAGAGGGATGCGAGGAACCGAGGACTCCCTAGCGGGGGACGTCCGCGATCCGCAGCGCCGCGTCGGCGGTGGCCTCCGCGAAGGCGGCCACCGGGCGCCCCGGATCGGAGCGGTGGATCAGCATCACGCCTTCGATGAGCCCGAAGACCAGGTCGTTGCGGAGCACCAATCCAGCCTTGTCACCGGCGAGTTCGACTCCGACGCGGGTCCCGTCGAGCAACTCCCGGTAGATGTCCTTGAGTTCCTGTCGCATCCGGCGAAAGCGGGCGAAGCGCGCACCGGCGACCTCGGGCAACAGGTAGAGCGCGCCCAGGTTGTACGGACCGCCGCACAGCAGCATCACGTCCGAGCGGCACAGCTCCCAGAGCCGGCGGCCGGCGGGCCGGTCCGCTTCCCCGGCCAGCCGGCGGGCCAGTTCCAGGGAGGGCGCGACCGTGGACTCCAGGAGTTCGGCGAGGAGTTCCTCCTTGCCGGCGAAGTAGTGGTACATCGTGGCCTGGCGCATTCCGGCCCGTTCGGCCACGGCCCGCGTGGTCGTCGCCGCGTACCCCTTCACCGTGAACAACTCGGCCGCCGCGTAGAGGAGTTCCTCGCGCGGCGGCCGCCCGCTCGCCGGTCTCAGCTGATCGGCGCGCGGCCGACCGACCCGTCTCGGCCCGTCATCCGTTCCACCAGTCATGGCCCGATTTTCCCACGGGACACGCCGAAGCGATCATGGCAAGAGATGAGATCCGGCCATGACCGCCTCTAGAGGAACCTACAAGTCCGGCTACCCTACCGAGCTGTAGGCCACCACACCGCGCAGCAGCGCGTCCACGGCCTTGCGGGCGTTGCGGGCCACGGTGCTCCCGCCCTCCGAAGACGGCGGCGCCGAAGAGGAAGGCGCCGCGGCGGCCACCTGCCCCAGCACGTCGATGACCTGCTTGCACCAGCGCACGAAGTCACCGGCCGGCATCTCCGCCTCGCGCAGCACCTCGTCCAGGCTCTTGTCGGAGGCCCACTGGTACACCGCCCACGCGAAGCCGAGGTCCGGCTCGCGCTGGCCCACGCCCTCCGCCTGGTTGATGCCGTGCTCCTCCTCCAGCGCGTCGAGCCGGCCCCAGATGTGGACCATCTCGCCGAGCGCGGCCTTCGCCGCGCCGCCCGGCACCTTCGGCGCGACCGCGTCGTCGGACTGCCGGGCCTCGAAGACCAGCGCCGAGATGCAGGCCGCCAGTTCGGCCGGGCTCAGCCCCTCCCAGACACCGGCCCGCAGGCACTCCGACGCCAGCAGGTCGAGCTCTCCGTAGAGCCGCGCGAGGCGCCGCCCGTGCGGGGTCACCTCGTCCTCGCGCAGGTAGTCCAGATCCGTCAGCAGCGCGTGGATCCGGTCGAAGGTGCGGGCGATGGTGTTCGTCCGACCCTCGATGCGCTGCTCCAGCTGCCGCGTGTCCCGCTGCAGCCGGTGGTAGCGCTCCGCCCAGCGCGCGTGGTCCTCGCGCTCGTCGCAGCCGTGGCACGGGTGCGCCCGCAGGGCGGTGCGCAGCCGCGTGATCTCCCGGTCGTCGGCCGCGGCCGCCCGGCCGCCCCGGTGCCGCTCCACCGTGATGTGCCCGGCCTTGCTCCGCAACTGGGACGCCAGGTCCCGACGGGACTGCGGGGAACGGGCGTTGAACGTCTTGGGGATCCGCATCCGCTCGATGGCCTCGACCGGCACCGGGAAGTCGATCCCGGCGAGCCGCTTGACCTGCCGCTCCACGGTGAGCACCAGCGGGCGCGGGCCCTCGGTGTACTCGTACCCGCGGTGCCCGTTGGACCGCCCGGCCGGCACGCCCGGGTCCAGCACCAGGGCCAGCCCGGCGAACTTGCCCGTCGGCACGTGGATGATGTCGCCCGGCTTCAGCTTCTCCAGCGAGGTCGCCGCCTGCGCCCGCCGCTGGGCGGCGCCCTGCTTGGCCAGGTCGTTCTCACGGTCCTTGAGGTCGCGGCGCAGCCGCGCGTACTCCTCGAAGTCCCCCAGGTGGCAGGTCATGCCCTCCCGGTAGCCGTCCAGGCCCTCCTCGTTGCGCTGCACCTGCCGGGAGATCCCGACGACCGAGCGGTCGGCCTGGAACTGCGCGAAGGAGGTCTCCAGCAGCTCGCGCGAACGGTGCCGCCCGAACTGCTGGACCAGGTTGACGGCCATGTTGTACGAGGGCTTGAAGCTGGAGCGCAGCGGATACGTACGGGTACCCGCGAGCCCGGCCAGGCCCGCCGGGTCCATGCCCCGCTGCCACAACACCACCGCGTGGCCCTCGACATCGATGCCGCGCCGCCCGGCCCGCCCCGTCAGCTGCGTGTACTCACCGGGGGTGATGTCGGCGTGCTGCTCGCCGTTCCACTTGACGAGCTTCTCCAGGATGACCGTGCGCGCCGGCATGTTGATGCCCAGCGCCAGGGTCTCGGTCGCGAAGACGGCCTTCACCAGACCCCGTACGAACAGCTCCTCGACGACCTCCTTGAAGGTGGGCAGCATGCCCGCGTGGTGCGCGGCGATGCCCCGCTCCAGGCCTTCGAGCCATTCGTAGTAGCCCAGGACGTGCAGGTCCTCGGTGGGGATGGACGCGGTCCGCTCCTCCACGACCTCGCGCACCTTCAGGCGCGCGGTGTCGTCGTTGAGCCGCAGCCCCGCGTACAGGCACTGCTGGACGGCGGCCTCGCAGCCGGCCCGGCTGAAGATGAAGTTGATGGCGGGCAGCAGCCCGTCGCCGTCAAGCCGGGCGATGACCTCGGGACGCGAAGGGGTCCAGATCCGGCCCCGGGAGCGCCGCTCGCGCTCGCGGTCGGCCTCGCGGACCATCTTTCCGCGCCGCCGGTCCTTCGGGCTGTACCGGCTGCTGTTCTCCTCCCGCGCCATCCGCAGCAGGTCGGGGTTGACCTCGCGGCGCGCGGAACCGCGGCCGCCGTGGTCGGACCCCTCCTCGAACAGGTCGTAGATCCGTCGGCCGGCCATGACGTGCTGCCACAGCGGTACGGGCCGCTCCTCGGAGACGATCACCTGGGTGTCGCCGCGCACGGTGTCGAGCCAGTCGCCGAACTCCTCGGCGTTGGAGACGGTGGCGGAGAGCGAGACCAGGGTCACCGACTCGGGGAGGTGGATGATCACTTCCTCCCAGACGGCTCCGCGGAACCGGTCGGAGAGGTAGTGCACCTCGTCCATCACCACGTAGCCCAGACCGTTCAGCGCCTGCGAGCCCGCGTACAGCATGTTGCGGAGCACCTCGGTGGTCATGACGACCACCGGGGCATTGGCGTTGACGCTGTTGTCACCGGTGAGCAGGCCGACCTTGTCGGCGCCGTAGCGCTTGGCGAGGTCGGCGTACTTCTGGTTCGACAGGGCCTTGATGGGCGTGGTGTAGAAGCACTTGCGGCCCTGTTGGAGCGCCAGGTGCACGGCGAACTCGCCGACGATGGTCTTGCCCGAGCCGGTCGGCGCGGCGACCAGGACGCCCTTGCCGGCCTCCAGTGCCTTGCAGGCCTCGATCTGGTAGGGATCCAGGTCGAATTCGTACATCTCACGGAAGGGCGCCAGGGCGGAGGCCTCTTCGGCGGCGCGGATCCGGGCAGCGGCGTACCGCTCGGCGGGAGAAAGTTCTTCGGTCATCTTGTCTTCGAGCCTACCCGCCGCCCCTGACAACAGTCGCGATCTTTTGCGCGGGCCCGGACCGCCTACGCCAGGAGCCGCAGGGCCGCCGGGACGCACTCGGCGCTCACCGGGAGCGGACCCAGCGGCTCGCCGTCCGCGTAGGCCGTGATGCCGGCCGCCTCCAGCGTCACCTTCGAAGCCCGGTGCACGGTCACCTTCGGATGGTCGAGGTGGGTGCCCTTGTAGACCCGGGGGAACACCTTCAGCAGGGTGGTGCGGCTGCAGTCGCCGACGACGGTGACGTCGAAGAGCCCGTCGTCGGGCACGGCGTCCGCGCATATCCGCATGCCGCCGCCGTAGGAGGAGCCGTTGCCGACGGCCACCAGCGTGGCCTCGGTCTCCAGGACCGGGCCGCCGTCCAGGGTGATCCGGTACGGGAAGGGCCGGAAGGCGGCCAGTTCCAGCGCCATCGCCAGGTCGTACCTGAACCGGCCGGCCGGCAGCCGCATCCGGTTGCCCCGGTCGTTGACCCGCGAGTCGAAGCCGGAGCACAGCACGGTCCCGTACCAGGTACCGCCGGAACCGCCCCGAACCCCGTCCCCCGCAGCTACCCCGCCCACCCGGCCGAGGTCGATCTCGCGGACCCGGCCCTCCTTGAGCGCCTCGGCGGCCAGCCGGCCCGCCCGCGCGGGTTCCCGTACGGGCA
Source organism: Streptomyces sp. NBC_01298 (assembly GCF_035978755.1). Lineage (NCBI taxonomy): Bacteria > Bacillati > Actinomycetota > Actinomycetes > Kitasatosporales > Streptomycetaceae > Streptomyces > Streptomyces sp. NBC_01298. The sequence continues at coordinate 7,176,230 of NZ_CP108414.1, read as the reverse complement.
GTCCCATCGCGCGCGCGAAATCGTTCCCGGTGCCCACCGCCACCACCCCGAGCGGCACCTCCGTGCCCGCGAGCGCCTGCAGGGCGAGGGAGACCATCCCGTCGCCGCCGACCGCGATCACCGCCCCGGTGCCCTCGCGCACGGCGGTCCGCAGCCGGGCCAGGGCGTCGGGGGCATCGCCGCCGACGACGCTGCGCACCGAGAAACCGGCCTCACGAAGCGCGGAAGCGGCCGGCTGCGCGGCGTGCGCGGCCCGGCCGCTTCCGGCGGTCGGATTGACGAAGAGGGTGATCTCAGCACTCACCCGCGGGAATGTACCCGTCGGGGCGGACCCTCGTCGATCAGGTGGCGTCGTCGTAGCCGTTGATCCGCTGGCGTCCGCCGTCGGCCTGCTCGGGCAGGGCGCCCGGGGCCGCCACGGGCTCGACCGCGCCCACGGTCGCGGGGGTCAGGTCCACCTCGGAGGCCTCGTCGTCGTCCAGGCCGGCGTCGGGGTTGTTGCGGGCCCGCCTGCGGTCGTTGAGGTAACAGACCAGCAGCGCGATGAAGTACAGGGCGACGATCGGCGCGGCCAGCGCAAGCATCGTCAGCGGGTCACCGGTGGGCGTCGCGAACGCCGCGAAGATCGTGATGCCCAGCACCATCGCCCGCCACCAGCTCGCCAGCCGCTTGGCGGTCAGCACCCCGGTGACGTTGAGCAGGATCAGCAGCAGCGGCAGCTCGAAGGCCAGGCCGAAGACCACGATCATGCGCGTGATCAGGTCGAGGTAGTCGTCGACCGGCAGCAGGTTGCTCGCGTTCTCGGGGGTGAACTCCAGCAGGATCACCGCGGTCTGCGGCAGCACCTTGTACGCGAGGACCGCGCCCGCGCCGAACAGCGGAGCACCGACCGCCACGAAGCCCACGGCGTACTTGCGCTCGTGGTTGTGCAGCCCCGGGGCCACGAAGGCCCACAGCTGGTACAGCCACACCGGCGCGGAGAGCACAACACCGGCGGTCAGGGAGACCTTCAGGGCGATGGAGAACGGCGCGATGAGGCCGTTGACCGTCATGGCGGCGCAGGGCTTCCCGTTGCGCTGCGCGACCACGCCGTTGGCGCAGCCGACGGAGTCCAGGATCGGCTTCATCATGAAGTCGATGAGGTCCTTGTAGAAGAACGCGGCCACGATCGTGATCACGAGGATCCCAAGAACCGCCTTCATCAGCCGGTTTCTCAGCTCACGCAGGTGCTCGACAAGGGGCATCCGCCCTTCGGCGTCCTTCGCCTTCTTGTCCAGCTTCTCCTGCTTGCGGGCAGACTTGAGCAACCCACGTCCCTTGTCTCGTTGCAGTTGACTGATGCGGGCGCGACCGGAAGACCGGCCGCCGTCAGCCCTGCGTGGTGTGGTTGGGCTCGTTCACGGGGCGGGCGCTGGTCACGTCACCGGGCGAGGCCTGGATCGTGCGCGGGGCCGTGGCCTGCTGCTGGGGCGCCGGGTCGGCGACGGAAGCGGCGGTGGCGGCGTCCTCCGCCTCCCCCTCCTTCTTCATCGCCTTCGCCTCGCTCTTGAGGATGCGGGCGGACTTGCCGAGCGAGCGGGCCATGTCGGGAAGCTTCTTGGCACCGAACAGCAGGAAGATCACGGCGACGATCAGGAGGATCTCGAGGGGCTTCAGGTTGCCGATCATGTGTGTCTTCCTTCTCACCGAAACGGCTGGTTGTGGTAGTCGAGACGGCTCTGACCGAGATCGGTGAGCCGTTCTGACATGGATCGTAACCCCCGGGGGTTAACGCCTGGCAATGCCCTGGGGTATCACCGCCTACGTGGTCAGACAGTACGACGGTTACCCGGCGATGGCTATGGCCGCACGGAGCGCCCGGCCCTGGCCAGGCCCGTAGCGGCCTGCTCCAGCTCCGCGGAGGCCTCCGCGATCCGGCGCCCGGCGTCCGCGACCTGGACGGAGAGCCTGCGCACCTCCACGAAGACCCGCACGGCGAGCACGGCGAGCACGGCGAGCCCGAGGAAGCCCAGAGCGATTGCGAACATCGGCCACAGCATGCGACGAGCCTAGGCCACCGCGCGCCTCACACGCTGCGCAGGGTGCTCACGCCGCCGCCCGTCAGAAGTTCCACGATCCGCTCCCCGGCGGGCTTGCGGACCGCGGCCGCGCACTCGGGACAGGTGAAGGAGTAGAAGGTCGTACGCCGGCTGCCGCCGATGGCGAGGCGCAGGGCGCCCGCGTCCAGCTCGAAGCGGGCCCGGCAGTCGGGACAGGAGGCCTTGAACGCGACCGACATCGCGCGGATCCCCCCTCGGCCCCTCAGCCCCGGTCCCCGTCGTCGCTCTCCACGGCCCCGCCCTCATAGGCGGCGAGTGCCTCCCGGGCCGCCCGGCGGGCGCTGTCCGCCAGCTCCACGGGGGCCACGATCCGCCCCTCCCGGCCCAGCCGCAGCGCCAGGCGCCGCAGCGAACCCGGATCGGGGGTGCGCAAGGTGATCCGCAGACCCCCCTCGGGCAGCTCCTCCGCACTGTCGTGCGGGTAGTACTCCGCCACCCAGCGCCCGCCGGGACCCACCTCGACCACGACCTCCGGATCCTCGGCGGCCGGCTGCACCAGCCCCTCGGACAGATCGCGGGGCTCGATGGCCGGCGGCTCGGCCCGCTCGTCGAGCAGCCGGATCTCCGCCACCCGGTCCAGCCGGAAGGTCCGCCGCGCCTCGGAGAGGTGGCACCACCCCTCCATGTAGGTGTGCCCGACGGCGAACAGCCTGATCGGGTCGACCTTGCGCTCGGTGAGCTCGTCGCGCGCCGGCGAGTAGTAGCGCAGCCACAGGCGGCGCCGCTCGGCGATGGCCCGGTCCACGTCGGCGAAGACCCCGCCCTCGGACTCGAAGGTCACCGACAGCCGGGAACTGGCCCCGGCGACCTCGCCCGCGGCCGCCTCCAGCTTCGCGGTGGCCCGCAGCAGTGCCTGGCGGTCCCCCTCGCGCAGCCCCGGCAGCGTGGCCACGGCCCGGGCGGCCACCAGCAGCGCCGTCGCCTCGTCGGCGGCCAGCCGCAGCGGCTCCGCGGTGGACTCCCCCGAGGCGTCGGGGTTGCGCCACCAGATGCGCTCCCCGTCGGTGTCGATGTCGAGCAGGTCACCGCCCCGGAAGCTGGTCCCGCACATGGGCAGCACGTCGAGGTCCGAGATCAGCTCGTCCTCGGTGATCCCGAAGGCCCGGGCCACGTCCGCGACGTGCGCACCCGGGCGCTCGCGCAGGTACGTCACCAGGGACAGCATCCGGCGCGTCTGGTCGATGGCGTTGGCAGCCATGCTGGTACGTCTCCCCCTCAGGGCGTTGCTCACTGATCTTGCCCGGGTCCACCCGGTCCACCCGGTCCACCCGGTCTACCCGCTCCCGCACGGCTCCGCGCGGTCCGCGCCATCGCGCCGTCCACGCCGTCCGCGCCGTCCGCGCCGTCCGCGCCGTCCGCCAGGCCGGCCCTAGCCCTTGGCCACGGCCCGCAGCCGGTCCACGACACCCGCCCGCAGGTCCGCCGGCTCCAGCACCACGACATCGGGGCCGAACTCCACCAGCCAGGCGTCCAGCCCGTGCCCGTACGGGATCTCCAGCTCGTCCCAGCCCTCGCCACCGGCCCCCTCGCGCACCGCCGTGGCCCTGGACCGCAGCGGATAACCCGCCCCCGCCCGCAGCCGGATCAGCGCGGAGCGCTCCGCGCTCTCCCCGGCCCAGCTCGCCACGGTCTCCCGCACGGTCACCACGTCCGGGACCTCGGCGGTGTACTTGGCGGCCCGCGAACGGACCTTGCCCGTGATCCGGGAGAGCCGGAACACGCGCTCCGCCCCGCGGTCCCGGTCGAAGCCCGCCAGGTACCAGTGGCCGCGCCAGCACTCCAGCGCCCACGGCTCCACCTGCCGCGTCTCGGGACGCGCCGCCGTGGACTTGCGGTAGTCGAAGACCACCGGCCGGCGGTCGCGGCAGGCCAGCATCAGCGGCTCGAAGGCCGCCTCGTGCACCGGGATCCGCGGTTCGATCGCACTGTGCTGGCCCTCGTACGGGTCCGAGGCCTCCGGCATGCCGCCGGCCCGCAGCTTCTGCAGCGCGCCACTGGCCGCACCGGCGAGCCGGGCCTGCTGCCACACCTTGGCGGCGAGCCCCAGGGCCGCGGCCTCCTCGGCGTCCAGCGCCACGGGCGGCAGCCGGTTGGAGTCACGACGGGCCAGGTAGCCCGTGTCGCCCTCCAGGTTCTCCACGGTCTCGATGACCAGCCCGAGTTCCCGCAGATCGTCCTTGTCCCGCTCGAACATGCGGTTGAAGGACTCGTCGTTCCCGGCTTCCATGTAGGCCTCGATGGAGCCGCGCAGTTCCCGCTTGCTGAGCGGCCGGCGCGTCCCCAGCAGACACAGCGCCAGATTCATCAGCCGCTCGGCCTTGGCAATCGCCATCGACGCCCATCCGCCCTTCCAGACCTTCGAGTCGTGTCCCCGGTACACCCTCGTGACCGCTGACCGTACCGCCCCGGCGGTCCAGGGCAAAAGCGAGGGCCCCTGCCTTGAAGGCAGGGGCCCCACACGCTTTCACAGCGGATCGATCAGGCGCCCATCAGGTCGCACACGAAGATCAGCGTCTCGCCCGGCTTGATGGCAGCGCCGGCGCCACGGTCGCCGTAGGCGAGGTGGGCCGGGATGACCAGCTTGCGGCGGCCGCCGACCTTCATGCCCTGGATGCCCTGGTCCCAGCCGGAGATGACCTGGCCGATACCGAGCTGGAACTGCAGCGGCGCGCCGCGGCCCCAGGAGGCGTCGAACTCCTCGCCGGTCGAGTAGGCCACGCCCACGTAGTGGACGGAGACCCGGGAACCGGCCTTGGCCTCGGCGCCCTCGCCCTCCCAGATCTCCTCGATCACGAGGTCCGCCGGGATCGGGAAATCAGGGAAGTCGATCTCGGGCTTCTCGAGCTTGTCGCTCACGGAACTGCTCCTCAAAAACTTACGAACAGGGGGACAACCTGGACAGTCTTACACCACGGCCAGGATGTCGAGGCTGAAGACCAGCGTCGAATTGGCCGGGATGGTGCCCTGCTCCTTGTCGGCGAAACCCTGGTCCGGCGGGATGACCAGCAGGATGCGGCTGCCGGTCTTCTTGCCGACGATCCCGTCCTTCAGGCCCTTGACCTGGAGCTCCGCCAGCGGCCACGTCACGGACGCCCCGGTGGCGTACGTGCTCTCGAAGGTCTTGTCGTCCTTCCACGTCTTGCCGTGGAACTTGACCACCACGCTGTCGGTGTCCTTCACGACCGCGCCGTCGCCCTCCAGGACGTAGTTCGACACGAGCTTCGTCGGCGCCGCGACGTCCTTCGGAACGGCCACGGAGACTTCCTTGCCGTCCGTGTTCGTACCGACCTTCGGCAGGGCGGCGTCCGTCTGCGGGACCGCCTTGCCCGTGGCCGAAACCGGGATCGAGGTGCCCTTGACGATGTCCACGACGAAGACCAGCGTGGCGTTCGGCTTGATCTTGTCGCCCGAGCCCTGCTCGCCGTAACCGAGGTCCGGCGGGATCACGAGCTCCAGCCGGCTGCCGACCTTCTTGCCCAGCAGGCCCTGGTCCCAGCCCTTGATGACCTGGCCCTCGCCGACGGTCACGTCGAACGGCTTGCCCTTGCCGAAGCTCTGGTCGAACGGCTCCGTGCCGTCCCAGACCTGGCCGAGGTAGTTGACCTGGGCGATGTCGCCCTTCTTCAGCGCCGGGCCGTCACCCTCGCTGATGGTCACCACCTTCAGTTCCTTCGGCGGCTTCCCCTCCCCCTTCGACAGGGTGGGAGTCTCCCCGAACTTGGCACCCTTCGTGATCGCGGGCGCCCCGTTCTTCATCTGGGCGGAGTCGGAGCCGCTGTCGCCACAAGCCGCTGTCGACAGCAGCAGAAGGGGTACGACAAGCAGGCCGGCAAGTCGGCGCACGTGTTCCTCAGATCTCAGACGGCACATAGGTCGTCGCCACTCTAAGGCGTGGACAGGGCCCCGTACGAGATCCGTACGAGGCCCTGGCCAAGATCAGTGCGATGCGCGCGGCCCAACCGGCGCCCTGCGACTCCTCACATCCCCCTACATTCCCGCGATCAGCTTCTCCACCCGGTCGTCCACCGACCGGAACGGGTCCTTGCACAGCACCGTGCGCTGCGCCTGGTCGTTCAGCTTCAGATGCACCCAGTCGACCGTGAAGTCCCGCCGCTGCTCCTGCGCCCGACGGATGAAGTCACCGCGCAACCTCGCGCGCGTCGTCTGCGGAGGCACCGACTTGCCCTCGAAGATCTTGAGGTCGTTGCAGATCCGCGCCGCCTGCCCCTTGCGCTCCAGCAGGTAGTACAGCCCGCGCCTGCGATGGATGTCGTGATACGCGAGGTCTATCTGAGCCACCCGCGGATTCGACATCGTCATGTTGTGCTTCGCCCGGTACCGCTCGATCAGCTGGTACTTCATCACCCAGTCGATCTCGGTACCGATCCGGTCCAGGTCCTCCGCGTCGATCGCGTCCAGCGTCCGGCCCCACAGCTCCAGCACCTGGTCCACGACACCCGTACGGATGCCCCGGCGCTCCGCGAAGTCCACCGCCTTGTCGTAGTACTCCCGCTGGATCTCCAGCGCCGAGGCCTCCCGGCCGCTCGCCAGACGCACCTTGCGCTGACCCGTGATGTCGTGGCTGACCTCCCGGATCGCCCGGATCGGGTTCTCCAGCGTCAGGTCCCGCATCACCGTGCCCGCCTCGATCATGCGCAGCACCAGATCGGTCGCCCCGACCTTCAGCAGCATGGTCGTCTCGGACATGTTCGAGTCGCCCACGATCACGTGCAGACGCCGGTAACGCTCCGCGTCCGCGTGCGGCTCGTCCCGCGTGTTGATGATCGGCCGCGAACGCGTCGTGGCCGAACTGACACCCTCCCAGATGTGCTCGGCCCGCTGGCTCACGCAGTAGACCGCGCCCCGGGGCGTCTGCAGCACCTTGCCCGCACCACAGATCAGCTGCCGCGTGACGAGGAACGGGATCAGAATGTCCGCGAGCCGGGAGAATTCCCCGTGCCGGGCCACCAGGTAGTTCTCATGGCAGCCGTACGAGTTTCCCGCCGAGTCGGTGTTGTTCTTGAACAGATAGACGTCGCCCGCGATTCCCTCCTCGTGCAAGCGGCGTTCGGCGTCGACGAGAAGGCCTTCGAGAATGCGCTCGCCGGCCTTGTCGTGGGTGACCAGTTCGATCAGGTTGTCGCATTCGGGAGTTGCGTACTCCGGATGCGAACCCACGTCGAGGTAGAGGCGGGCGCCGTTCCGCAGGAAGACATTGCTGCTGCGGCCCCATGACACAACACGGCGGAAGAGGTAGCGCGCCACTTCGTCAGGAGACAGTCGGCGCTGTCCCCTGAACGTGCACGTGACGCCGTACTCGTTCTCCAGCCCGAAAATGCGGCGGTCCATGACTGAACATTACGCCTTCTGCTCTGTTCTGAAACCGAGTTCGCAGCCGCCGTTTCGATCATTTTCCCGACAGGCCACCCCGGCGACCGCCCGACACCCACCCGAAACGCGCCCCCCGCGCGCCCGCCACACGCCCGCCGGCCCGCCTAAGACCCCGTCACCGAAGCCTCAGCGGAACCCTCCAACGGCCCCGCCGACCCGGCCCCCGACTCCCCCGCCGGCCGCCCCGACACGGAACCCGCCACCGCACGGCTCGCACCCGGACGCGCCAGCACCCGCTGAGTCAGCGTCAGCACCAACAGCGCCGCCGCCCCCGCCACGCTCGCCACCGCGAACCCCGCCGCCGTACCGCCCCACTCCACCGAAGGACCCGCAGCCGCCGTACCCATCGCCGCACCCACCCCGAAGAACGTCACCAGCCACGAGAACGCCTCCGTCACCGTGCCCACCGGAGCATGCCGGTCCACCACGATGAACGCGCACGCCAGAGCCGGAGCCAGGAACACCCCCGCCAGCGCCGCGAACCCCGTCATCGCCACCACACCCGGCACCAGCATCAACGGCAGGTAACACACCGCCAGCAACGCCACCAGCAACCGAAGCCGCCGCTCCGGCGCCCCCGCCCACTGCCGCGCCCCGTACAGCACACCACCGAACAGCGCGCCCAGACCCAGCGCCGCCATCAGCCAGCCGTACACCGCCTGACCACCGTGCTCGTCCGCGTACGCCACACCCGCCACCGTGATCGACCCCAGCGCCGTCCCCACGAAGAAGAACGCCCCCAGCAACGCCAGCAGCCCCTTCGAACGGAGCGCCCCCAGCCAGTGCGCCTCACGCGGCTCCGAACGCCACGTGCGCGAAGGCTCCGACACCACCACCGACAGCGCCCCCAGCACCCCGATCCCGTTCAGCACCAGCAGCGCCACCGCCGGATCCCACAGCGCCACGCACAGCGTCACCAGCAGCGGCCCCACGGTGAACATGACCTCCTGGGCCACCGCGTCCATCGCGTACGCCGCGTGCACCCGCTCCTCCTTGCCGCCCAGCACGCTCGGCCACAGCGCCCGCAGCCCGCCCTCCAGCGGCGGCGTGAACAGCCCCGCCACCACCACCGCCGCGTACGCCACCACCACCGACCCCGTACCGGACAGCGCCAGCCACACCATGCCCAGCGCCGACACCACCGCGGCCGGCAACTGCACCCGCGGCTGCCCGAACAGGTCCACCGCCCGCCCCAGCAACGGCTGCCCCACCGCGTTCGACACCCCGTACGCGGCCGCGAGCGCCCCCGCCAGGCTGTAGCTGCCACCCTCCGCCCGGATGAACAGCACGATCGCGATCGGCCCCACCCCGTTCGGCAGCCGGCCTATGAGCGTGCCCACCAGCAGCCTCGCGGCATGCCGGGTCCTGAGCAGCTCCGCGTAACCCGCGGCCATGTCCGCCCCCTCTTCCGCCCGGACCCAGCCGGGAACCACCCAAGTAATACGTATAACGTGACCGGTCATACGTACCATGACCACAGTCGGACGGTCCACCCACCCGACCCCCACACCCCCCGTGACCTCGCACTACAGGAGCACCGTGTGACGAGACCCACCAGCCGCGACGTGGCCACCGCCGCCGGGGTCTCCCAGGCCACCGTCTCCCTCGTCCTCGGCGACAAATGGCGCGGCCGCGTCTCCGAACGCACCGCCGACCTGGTCCGCGAAACCGCCACGACCCTCGGCTACCGCCCCAACCTCGCCGCCCGCAACCTCCGCCTCGGCTCCACCCGCACCGCCCTCCTCGTCGTCCCCGCCCTCACCAACGAGTTCTTCGCCCGCGTCTACACCGGCGCCGCCCGCATCGCCGCCGAACACGGCTTCGGCGTCGTCCTCTACCCCTCCCCCGACGGCACCGGCCCCGCCCGCGACCCCTTCGCCTCCGCCCGCGCCGCCCTCGACGGAGTCATCGCCTCCTCCATGGCCGCCGACGCCCTCCACGCCCTCGGCGGCGACGGACTCCCCCTCGTCATGCTCGACAGCGACCCCACCGCCGACACCGCCCACGCCCACGTCAACCTCGCCATCGCCGACGGCATGCGCCAAACCGCCGAACACCTCCTCACCCACGGCCACCACCGCTTCCTCCACCTCGCCTCCGCCATCGACTCCTGGACCTTCACCGTCCGCGCCGACGCCCTCGCCGCCCTCCTGCCGCCCCCCGCCGAGCTGCGCACCGTACGGGCCCACCTCAGCGTGGAAGCCGCCCGTACGGCCATGGAGAGCGCCCTGGACACCCCCGCGGACCGCCGCCCCACCGCCGTCGTCTGCGACGACGACATCCTGGCCGCCGGCGCCTGCAAAGCCGCCCGCCGCCTCGGCCTGCGCATCCCCGAGGACCTCTCCGTCACCGGCTTCGACGACCTCGCCCTCGCCACCGCCGTCGAACCCGAACTCACCACCGTCCACCTCCCCGCCGAACGCGTCGGCGAACAGGGCATGACCGCCCTCCTCGCCGTCCTCGAAGGCAGCCCGGGCAGCCTCCGTCCCCCGGTCGACATCCCGGTCCACCTCGTCGTCCGCGACTCCACGGGGCCCGCGCCGACCCTCTGACCAACCCCCGGGAACGCGAAAGCGCCCCCGACCCGAAGGCCAGGGGCGCTCACTCAGCACTCTTTTGCGACTACTCGGCTTCCTCTTCGGGAGCCTCGTCGTTCGACACGGCATCCGCCTGGGCGGCCGCCGGAACGTCCGCCTCCAGCAGCCGCGACAGCTGCCGGCCGCGGATCCGCTTGAACTTGCGCTGCTGGGCCCGCGTACGGTCCAGCACCGCCACCTCCAGCCGCTCCGCCGGAATCGACTTGTCCGTACCGTTCGCCTGGCTCGACAGCGCCTGCACCGCCAGCTTCAGCGCCTCGGACAGGGTCATCCCGTCCTGGTGCCGCTGATCGAGGTAGGTACTGATCTGCTCGGCATTACCACCGACCGCGACGGACCCGTGCTCGTCGACGATCGACCCGTCGTGCGGCAGCCGGTAGATCTGGTCCCCGGCAGCCGTCGCGCCGACCTCGGCGACGACCAGCTCCACCTCGTACGGCTTCTCCCCCGCACTCGAGAAGATCGTGCCGAGCGTCTGCGCGTAGACGTTCGCCAGCCCACGGGCCGTCACATCGTCGCGGTCGTAGGTGTATCCGCGCAGATCCGCGTACCGCACACCGCCGATCCGCAGGTTCTCGTACTCGTTGTACTTGCCGGCGGCCGCGAAGCCGATCCGGTCGTAGATCTCGCTGAACTTGTGCAGCGCGCGGGACGGGTTCTCACCGACGAACACGATGCCGTCGGCGTACTGGATGACAACGAGGCTCCGACCGCGGGCGATGCCCTTGCGGGCGTATTCCGCCCGGTCGGCCATGGCCTGCTGGGGTGACACATAGAACGGAGTCGACACCGGCTTTCCGTCCCTTTCTTCTGGACGACGAGGAGGTCAGAGGGTCAGAGCAGAGCGGCGCGCGGACCGTCGGGCTGCTCCAGCCGGCGGTTCGTGATCTTGCGGGCCAGCTCCGAGGACTCCTCGTCGGTCAGCCTGCGGAATCCCTCGTCCGTCATGACGGTGACGATGGGGTAGATGTGGCGGTAGAGGTCCGGGCCACCGGTCGCCGAGTCGTCGTCGGCGGCGTCGTACAGCGCCTGCACGACGAGCGTCGTGGCCTCCTCCTCCGTCAGCTTGGAGTGGTACAGCTTCTTCATCGAGCCGCGGGCGAAGATCGAGCCCGAACCGGTCGCGGCGTAGCCGTGCTCCTCGGAGCGGCCGCCGGTCACGTCGTACGAGAAGATCCGGCCCCGCTCCTTGGCCTCGTCGTACCCCGCGAAGAGCGGTACGACGGCCAGACCCTGCATCGCCATCCCCAGATTGCTCCGGATCATGGTCGACAGCCGGTTCGCCTTGCCTTCAAGGCTCAGGGTCGCCCCTTCGACCTTCTCGAAGTGCTCCAGCTCCAGCTGGAACAGCTTCACCATCTCCACGGCCAGACCGGCGGTGCCGGCGATGCCGACGGCGGAGAACTCGTCCGCCGGGAACACCTTCTCGATGTCCCGCTGGGCGATCATGTTCCCCATGGTCGCCCGCCGGTCACCGGCGAGGACGACCCCGCCGGGGAAGGTGGCGGCCACGATGGTCGTCCCGTGCGGCGCCTCGATGACCCCGTCGGGCAGCTTCCGGTTGCCCGGGAGCATCTCGGGCTGGTGCGCGCCCAAGAAGTCCATGAAGGACGACGACCCCGGCGTCAGGAAGGCTGCCGGCAGACGCCCTGTGCCAAAGTTGTTGGCTTCCACGCGTGTCCCTCCAAGTATGAGACGACCCGACGAGCAGCGTCGGGATCGTCACCCAACTTGCCGATGGCCGTATTGCAGTTGAAGCACAGTACGCCTCGGACCCTACCCGTCGCGTGGCAGTGATCCACATGTACGGCCGGGGCCTTTAGGCAGATACAGCAGACGCCACCTTGCGCCGCGATCATCTCGTCTCGATCGGCTTCAGTCATGCCGTACGCGCGCTTCAGATGACCCGCTCGACCCTCAGCCGCGCGACACACCTTGCATCGCGTCGACAGGCCGTCCGGAGCAGTCGCATTCCGATGCCATTCCGAATGGGGCTTGACCTCGCCGCAGCGAAGGCAAACCTTATGCCCTTCCGGCACTTCTACCCGGGGCCGAACCTTCCGGCCTTGGGAAATCTGGCGGTCACGGTGATAGTCGGCCATGCAATCGCGGCATTCACGTTGCAGGCCATCCAGGTTCGACCGCTTGATCGCGAAGGCTGTACGCGGCCGTTCCTCGCCGCACCGCGTACAACGCTTCGCATCTGACCCTTCGAGCACCCACCCCACCCTTCACCTTCGATTCGAAGATAAAACGGCCCTACTGCCCACCTTTTTGAACGAAGGAGCGCACGAAGTCCTCGGCATTCTCCTCCAAGACATCGTCAATCTCGTCAAGTACCGAGTCGACGTCGTCGGAGAGCTTTTCCTGTCGCTCCTTGAGGTCGGTCGATTCTTCGACCGCGGCCTCCTCGACCTCCTCGGTCGAGCGCTGCGCCTTCTGCTGTCCGCCGCCGGTGTCCTTGGTCGCCATGTCTAGCTCACCCCGCTCGGTTCGCACGCTCACGTGAAAGACCCCGCGAATTCGGGATCCCTCAAGATCAGACTCTACGTCGGACCCTACAAGGAGGGCCCGACATCCGTCCCGGTACTTTCATAACGTCCGGATGTGTTCATGATTCCCGGGCCGGGGGCCTTTCAGCCCCCGCGCCGGGTACCGGAAAGGCCTCAGCGGCCCGACAGCACCCGCACCAGGTCCTCCGCCGTGCGGCAGCGGTCCAGGAGCTCCTTCACGTGGGCACGGGTGCCCCGCAGGGGTTCCAGGGTCGGGACCCGCTGGAGGGAGTCGTGGCCCGGCAGATCGAAGATCACCGAGTCCCACGAGGCCGCCGCCACATCGTCCGCGTACTGCTCGAGGCACCGCCCCCGGAAGTACGCCCGGGTGTCCTCCGGCGGCTTGCTCTGCGCCCGTTCCACCGCCGTCTCGTCCAGCAGCCGCTTCATCTTGCCGCGGGCCACCAGGCGGTTGTACAGCCCCTTCTCGGGCCGTACGTCCGCGTACTGGAGGTCCACCAGGTGCAGGCGGGCCGCGTCCCATTCGAGGCCGTCCCGGCGCCGGTAGCCCTCCAGGATCTCCCGCTTCGCGATCCAGTCGAGCTCCCCCGACAGGCTCATCGGGTCGGTTTCCAGCCGGCCCAGTACGTCCTCCCAGCGGGCCAGCACATCCTTGGTCTGCTCGTCCGCGTCGGAGCCGAAACGCTCCTCCACGTACTTCCTGGCCAGCTCGTAGTACTCCATCTGGAGCTGTACGGCGGTCAGCGTCCGCCCGCTGCGCAGCGTGATCAGGTGCTGGAGGTCGGGGTCGTGGGAGACCTGGTGGAGGGTGCGTACGGGCTGGTCCACGGCGAGGTCGACGTTGATGTAGCCGTCTTCGATCATGGACAGGACCAGTGCGGTGGTGCCGAGCTTGAGGTAGGTGGAGATCTCGGAGAGGTTGGCGTCGCCGATGATCACGTGGAGGCGGCGGTACTTCTCCGCGTCCGAGTGCGGTTCGTCCCGGGTGTTGATGATGGGGCGCTTGAGGGTGGTCTCCAGGCCGACCTCGACTTCGAAGTAGTCGGCGCGCTGGCTGATCTGGAAGCCGTGTTCGCGGCCGTCCTGGCCGATGCCGACGCGGCCGGCGCCGGTGAAGACGAGGCGGGAGACGAAGAAGGGGGTGAGGTGGCGCACGATGTCCGAGAAGGGGGTTTCCCGCTTCATCAGGTAGTTCTCGTGCGTGCCGTAGGAGGCGCCCTTGTTGTCGGTGTTGTTCTTGTAGAGGTGGATGGGCTGGGCCCCGGGGAGCTGGGCGGCCCTGACGGCCGCCTCGGCCATGATCCGCTCGCCGGCCTTGTCCCAGAGGACGGCGTCGAGCGGGTTGGTGATCTCCGGGGAGCTGTATTCGGGGTGTGCGTGGTCCACGTAGAGGCGTGCGCCGTTGGTGAGGATCACGTTGGCGAGGCCGATGTCCTCGTCGGTGAGCTGGCTGTGGTCGGCGGCCTCGCGGGCGAGGTCGAAGCCGCGGGCGTCCCGCAGCGGGTTCTCTTCCTCGAAGTCCCAGCGGGCGCGTCGCGCCCGGTGCATCGCCGCCGCGTAGGCGTTGACGATCTGGGACGAGGTGAGCATGGCATTGGCGTTCGGGTGTCCCGGAACGGAGATCCCGTACTCCGTCTCGATCCCCATTACTCGCCGTACGGTCATGCGGCCCTCCTTGCCCGGCGGCGCTCCCGTTCGGGAGCGGCGCTCAAGTACCGCTGGTGCTCCGGTGCGTCGTGTGCGGTGCCCGTCCCCGCACTGCGCGACCTGCGGTATGGAAGAGCCTAGAACCACTCCGCGCTGGTGGGGAGATCATTTCAGTCATTGACTTTGCCCTGTCACCGGCTGAAAAGAGCGTTTGGTAAAGCAGTCGGCTGCGGGTGCCCTTGCCGGGCGCCCGCAGCCGGCCCGCTTGGTCAGAGGTACTGACCGGTATTGGCCACCGTGTCGATGGAGCGTCCGGTGTCCGCGCCTTGCTTTCCGGTGACGAGGGTGCGGATGAATACGATCCGCTCTCCCTTCTTTCCGGAGATTCGGGCCCAGTCGTCGGGGTTGGTGGTGTTGGGCAGGTCTTCGTTCTCCTTGAACTCGTCCACGCAAGCCTGGAGGAGGTGGGCGACGCGAAGGCCCTTCTGGTTGTGCTCGAGGAAGGCCTTGATGGCCATCTTCTTCGCACGGTCCACGATGTTCTGGATCATCGCGCCCGAGTTGAAGTCCTTGAAGTAGAGGACTTCCTTGTCGCCGTTGGCGTACGTGACCTCGAGGAAGCGGTTCTCCTCGGTTTCGGCGTACATCTGCTCGACGACGGTCTGGATCATGCTGTGGACGGTTTCCGCCGTGGAGCCCTGGTGCTCGCCGAGGTCGTCGGTGTGCAGGGGCAGGGTGGCCTTGAGGTACTTCGCGAAGATGTCCTTGGCGGCCTCGGCGCCGGGGCGCTCGATCTTGATCTTCACGTCGAGCCGGCCGGGGCGCAGGATGGCCGGGTCGATCATGTCCTCGCGGTTGGAGGCGCCGATGACGATGACGTTCTCCAGGCCTTCCACGCCGTCGATCTCGGCGAGCAGCTGGGGGACGATGGTGTTCTCCACGTCCGAGCTGACTCCGGATCCACGGGTGCGGAAGAGGGATTCCATCTCGTCGAAGAAGACGATGACGGGGGTGCCTTCGCTCGCCTTCTCCCTCGCACGCTGGAAGACGAGGCGGATGTGCCGCTCGGTCTCGCCGACGTACTTGTTGAGGAGTTCGGGGCCCTTGATGTTCAGGAAGTAGGACTTCCCGGTGGGCTGGCCGGTGACTTCGGCGACCTTCTTGGCAAGGGAGTTGGCCACGGCCTTGGCGATGAGCGTCTTGCCACAGCCGGGAGGGCCGTAGAGCAGGATGCCCTTCGGGGGCCGCAGTTCGTGTTCCTTGAAGAGGTCGGGGTAGAGGTAGGGGAGCTCGACGGCGTCGCGGATCAGTTCGATCTGGTCGCCCAGGCCGCCGATCTTGTCGTAGTCGATGTCCGGGACCTCTTCGAGGACGAGGTCTTCGACCTCGCTCTTGGGGACGATCTCGTAGACGTAGCCGGAGCGGGGTTCGAGCAGCAGGGAGTCGCCGGGGCGGATGGTGACGTCCAGGAGCGGCTCGGCGAGCCTCACCACCCTTTCCTCGTCGGTGTGCCCGACCACCAGGGCGCGCTCGCCGTCCTCCAGGATTTCCTTGAGGGTGACGATGTCCCCGGCCCGTTCGAACTCCATGGCCTCGACCACGTTGAGGGCCTCGTTGAGCATGACCTCCTGGCCTCGCCGGAGGTCTTCCGGTTCGACGCTGGGGCTCACGTTCACGCGGAGCTTTCGGCCGCCGGTGAAGATGTCGACGGTTCCGTCTTCGTTCGACTGCAGGAAGACTCCGAAGCCGGCCGGCGGCTGTGCGAGCCGGTCGACTTCTTCTTTGAGGGCCACGATCTGGTCGCGGGCCTCGCGCAGGGTGTTCGCCAGCCGCTCGTTCTGTGCGGAGACGCCTGCCAGGTTTGTCTGGAGCTCGACGATCCGCTCTTCGAGAATCCTCGTGTGTCGCGGAGAGTCGGCGAGCTTACGTCGCAGGACGGCGATTTCCTGCTCGAGATAGGCAACCTGGCCGGCGGGGTCCTCAGACCCTCGCCCGGGCCGGATGCCGCGGTTGATGTCGTCGTCGTGGGCTGCCACGGTCCTCACCTCCTCCAAGGGGAGCTGGACGCTTTCTGACCCTACCTGGGCTGGTGGTGATTGAAACCCCTAGATCACAAAGACGGTAGGGGTGTGTCCGATCTTCACCCTTGCGTACTCCCTCCCGTCAAGGAAATACCCACCCATCAACATCGGAAAGCAGCCGGTTGTAAGGTCGAACTGTTCAACACCCGTCAGAGCTCGTGCGACTTGCCTCGCGTTGTGACCGGGATGGATCACTCAGAGCAGGGAACGGCAGGGGATATGACCGTGCAGCAGGAGGCGGCGACCGAGGAGAACACGGGCGCCGCGGGCGTGGCCGGAGAGCCGCTGGAGGTCTGGATCGACCAGGACCTCTGTACGGGCGACGGCATCTGCGTGCAGTACGCACCGGAGGTGTTCGAGCTGGACATCGATGGTCTGGCGTACGTGAAGAGCCCTGCCGACGAGTTGCTCGTGGAGGCGGGGGCGACCACTCCGGTTCCGCTGGTGCTGCTCCAGGACGTGGTGGATTCCGCGAAGGAATGTCCCGGGGATTGCATCCATGTAAGGCGGGTTTCGGACAGGGTGGAAGTCTTCGGTCCGGACGCCCAGTAAAGGTCCCGGTGAGGGTTCAAACACCTGAGGGGGTCGAGTCCGTAAGCTCCTGGCGGAATTTTCCGCCGGTCCAGCGCCACTTGGCGAGCTGCTTGGTGTCGGGGCTGTAGCGGGGCACTTCGGGCGAGGAGTACCCGAGGAGGCTCGCGGTGACGAGGCCGTCGCGGATGGTGAGGTCGGTGGCGGTCTGCTTGCGGCCGGCTTCGAGGAGTGTGGCGACGACGCGGGGGGTCGCGGTCTTCGCGCGGTCTTGGGCGAGGACGTAGATGGCGTGCGGCGGGGTGCCCGAGCCGGCGTCGCAGCGGACGGCCGCGACGGTTTCGGGGCGGCCGTCGCCGTCGAGGTCGCCTTCGGCGGTGGCCGTGACGGCTTGTGGGAGGCCTTTGCAGTCCAGGGGGTACGTGACCGCGTGCGCGTCGGGAGCGGCCGTCTGGGGGCCGTTCGCGGGGCTCTTGGGTGTGGTTCCACCGGTGGTGTGCACCGGGTCCGCGGAGGCTCCGGTGGCCCGGTCGGGCTGTAGGAGTCCGGCGCCGGCTATGACGGCGGCCAGGGCCGAGGCGGTGGCCAGCCAGTGGACGGGCCGGGTCCGGTGGTGCGCCGGGGCGTGGTTGCTCGGCGCCGGCTCGGCGGGGCTGTGCGGCACGCGGGGTGTCTCCTGTGCGAAGGGTGACGGGGAGCCAGCATCGTGCCACACCTCACATCGGGGTGGAACGGGTGGGTCCGGACCGGTCGGGCCGCCGGCGCGGGGCCGGCCCGTAGGGCAACGAAAAGACGCTGTGCCGCAGTTCCCGGATGTTTCGGGGGAACTGCGGCACAGCGTCTTCGTGTTGGTGGCGCGGGGCGCCCCGCCGGGTGGCGGGGCGCTCCTGGGGGCGTCGGCCGCTCAGGCGCCGTCGCCGGTGTCGGCGGTGATCTCGGCTGCGGCCGTGGCGGCGGTCTCCGCGGTCTTGGCGGCGGACTGGCTGCCAGGACCGTCGTAGTCCTCGCCGTAGGCGCCCTTGGAGGGGCGGCGGCGGCGCATGGGCGGCTCGACGCCGTCCGCGAGGCGGCGGGCGGTGACGAGGAAGCCGGTGTGGCCGATCATGCGGTGGTCCGGGCGGACGGCCAGGCCTTCGACGTGCCAGTTGCGGATCATCGATTCCCAGGGCTGCGGTTCGGCGTAGCAGCCGAACTCGCGGATGGATTCGACGGTCCGGGAGAGCTGGGTGGTGGTGGCCACGTAGCAGCAGAGGATGCCGCCGGGGACCAGCGCCTTGGAGACGGCCTCCAGGCACTCCCAGGGGGCGAGCATGTCGAGGATCACGCGGTCGACGTCCGTGTCGGACAGGTTGTCCTGGAGGTCGCCCACGGTGAGCTGCCACGCGGGGTGCGGGCCGCCGAAGTAGCGCTCGACGTTGGCCGTGGCGATCTCGGCGAAGTCGGGGCGGCGCTCGTAGCTGTGGAGCATGCCCTGGTCGCCGATGGCGCGCAGCAGGAAGCTGCTCAGGGAGCCGGAGCCGACGCCCGCTTCGACGACGCGGGCGCCGGGGAAGATGTCGGCGAAGGCCAGGATCTGGCCTGCGTCCTTGGGGTAGACCACGGCGGCACCGCGGGGCATGGACAGGACATAGTCGGGGAGCAGGGGTCGCAGCGCGAGGTAGGCGACGTTGCCCGTGGTACGGACAACGCTTCCCTCGGGGGAGCCGATCAGCTCGTCGTGCGGGAAGGAACCCTTGTGGGTGTGGAAATTCTTCCCGGCTTCGAGCGTGAACGTGTAGTGGCGGCCCTTGGGGTCGGTGAGCTGTACCTGGTCCCCGACCTCGAAGGGCCCGCGTCGGCGGGCGGCACCGGTCGGTTCGGACATGTGACCAGTGTATTGGCTTCAGGACTGGGGCCGCGCCATGGCCTTCACGAAGGCCTTTTCCACGTCGAGGGTGGACAGGACGCCGTAGATGGCGCCGTCGGGTTGCAGGACGAGGTATTCGGTGGCGGGGGTGGCGCGCAGGTGGTCGAGGAGTTCTTCGCCGCCGAGGTCCGCTGAAACCTTCATGCCGTCGGTGAGGTCTTGGGCGAGGGTGCCGGCGGCGACCCAGGGGCGGCGGTGTTCGGGGACGGAGGCGATGGCGCTT
Source organism: Streptomyces sp. NBC_01298 (assembly GCF_035978755.1). Taxonomy (NCBI): domain Bacteria; kingdom Bacillati; phylum Actinomycetota; class Actinomycetes; order Kitasatosporales; family Streptomycetaceae; genus Streptomyces; species Streptomyces sp. NBC_01298. The sequence continues at coordinate 7,157,242 of NZ_CP108414.1, read as the reverse complement.
TCGCGGACGATGCCGGTGGGGTCTCCGAGTCCGTCGACGATGACGAGGGCGCGGGCGCCGGCTTCGTTGGCGCGGCGGAGGGCTTCGGAGAGGGGGGTGGCGTTCTCGACGGGGATGGCGCGGCGGGTGAGTTTGCGGGCGTGGAGTTCCGGGAGGTGTTCGCGCAGGCGGGCGACGCGGAGGCTGTTGCCGGCTCCGGTCCAGATGATGCCGGCGAGGATCGCGGCGAGGAGGGCGTCCATGACGGTGTCCATGCCGCCGATGTCGTCGGTGGGGTTGCCGAGGGTCCCGGTGTTGTTCAGGAGGGGCAGGCCGAGGAGGACGGCGACGGCGAGGGCGCGGCCGGCCCAGGCGGCGGCGATGGTGCCGGTCATGGGTTTGCCGGTGATGCCCCAGATGACGGCGCGGAGCATGCGGCCGCCGTCGAGGGGGAGGCCGGGGAGGAGGTTGAAGGCGGCGACGAGGAGGTTGGAGATCATGAGGCCGGCGAGGAGGACGCCGGGGACGCTGGCGGGTTCGACGGTTTTCATGCCGAGGTAGAAGGCGCCGGCGAGGAGGAGGGAGAGGAGGGGGCCGACGAAGGCGAGGACGAATTCGCGGCCGGGGGTTTCGGATTCCTTCTCGATTTCGGAGACGCCGCCGAAGAACTGGAGCTGGATGCGGCGGACGGGGAGTTTGAAGCGGAGGGCGGCGATGGTGTGGGCGAGTTCGTGGACGAGGACCGAGGCGTAGAAGGCGACGGCGAAGAAGAGGGCCACGAGGTAGCGCAGGGTGCCGAGGTCGGGCAGGATCCGGTCGAGCTGGTCGCCGAAGACCCAGGTGATGAGGGCGGCGACGAGGAACCAGCTGGGCGAGACGTAGACGGGCACGCCGAAGGGGCGGCCCATGAGGAGTCCGCCGCCCGGTCCTGAGCGCCGGCCCGCGCGCTCGCCGGTTTCGTCGGTGTCTGCCACGGTTGTCCTTCGTTCGCTGCTGTCCGGTGCGGTGGTGCGCCGGTGGTTCGGGTGTCTTTTTCCCGTGGTGTCGGGGTGCGGCGTCGCGCGGTGTGATGCTCCGATCATGCAGTGCGAGGGGGGTCGGCGTCGATGGTATGCGCGTGCTGTCGGTGGCGGGTCGTAGGGTTTTGTCCATGACGACGAGCCCCGGCAGCGGTCCGGACGATGCAGTGAGTGGTTCCGTGCCCGGACAGGTGCCCGGTTCCGAGCCCGGTGTGGCGCCCGGTTCCGGTGCGGTGCCCGCGCAGGCGGTGGCCGTGGCGCCTTCTTCGCTGTCGCCTTCGCGGGCCAGCGATTTCATGCGGTGTCCGCTGCTGTACCGGTTCCGGGTGATCGACAAGTTGCCGGAGAAGCCGAGTGCGGCGGCGACGCGCGGGACGCTGGTGCACGCGGTGCTGGAGCGGCTCTTCGATCATCCGGCGCCGGAGCGGACGGCGCCGCGGGCGAAGGCGTTGATTCCGGGGCAGTGGGACCGGCTGCTGGAGTCGAAGCCGGAGTTGTCGGAGCTGTTCCCGGGGGGCGACGAGGGGGCGGGGCTGGCGCGCTGGCTGACGGAGGCCGAGGCGTTGGTGGACCGGTGGTTCACGTTGGAGGACCCGACGCGGCTGGAGCCGGTGGAGCGGGAGTTCTTCGTGGAGACGGAGCTGGAGTCGGGGCTGCGGCTGCGCGGGATCATCGACCGGGTGGACGTGGCGCCGACGGGTGAGGTGCGGATCGTCGATTACAAGACGGGGAAGGCGCCGCGGCCGGAGTACGCCGAGGGTGCGCTGTTCCAGATGAAGTTCTACGCGCTGGTGGTGTGGCGGCTGAAGCGGGTGGTGCCGCGGCGGCTGCAGCTGGTGTATCTGGGCAGTGGGGACGTGATCACGTACGACCCGGTGATCGAGGACCTGGAGCGGATGGAGCGCAAGCTGCTGGCGCTGTGGGAGGCGATCCGGGAGGCGACGGTGACGGGTGACTGGCGGCCGCGGCAGTCGAAGCTGTGTGGCTGGTGTGATCATCAGGCGGTGTGTCCGGAGTTCGGTGGTACTCCCCCGGTCTATCCGCTGGCGCTGCCGTCCGCCGGGCGGGGCGAATCCTGATCTCGGCGTCAGGGCAGAATGGGCCGGGTTACCTGGTGGTGTCCGGATGAACCCGAAGACCCGATGGCCCGATGATCCGATGAGCCCTACGAATACGAGGTGGACCCCGTGGCGATCCGCGTACTGCTGGTCGACGATCAGCCCCTGCTGCGTACCGGTTTCCGGATGATCCTGGAGGCCGAGCAGGACTTGGCGGTGGTCGGGGAGGCCGGGGACGGTCTGCAGGCGCTGGACCAGGTGCGGGCGTTGCAGCCCGATGTGGTGCTGATGGACATCCGGATGCCGCGGATGGACGGGGTGGAGGCGACGCGGCAGATCACGGGTCCGGGCCGGGACGGTCCGGCGAAGGTGCTGGTGCTGACGACGTTCGATCTGGACGAGTACGTGGTGGAGGCGCTGCGGGCCGGGGCCAGCGGGTTCTTGCTGAAGGACGCGCCGGCGACGGAGCTGGTGCAGGCGATCCGGGTGGTGGCGGGTGGCGAGGCGATGCTGGCGCCGAGCATCACGCGGCGGCTGCTGGACAAGTACGCGGGGCATCTGCCGTCGGGTGAGGACACCGTCCCGGACATGATCGCTTCGTTGACGGAGCGTGAGGTCGAGGTGCTGAAGCTGGTGGCCCGGGGATTGTCGAACGCGGAGATCGCGGCGGATCTGTTCGTGAGCGAGACGACGGTGAAGACGCATGTGGGTCATGTGCTGACGAAGCTGGGTCTGCGTGACCGGGTGCAGGCGGCGGTGTACGCGTACGAGAGCGGTCTGGTGCGTCCGGGGGCCGGCCAGTAGGCAGGCCACCGGACCGCTCGGCCGGCGGCTCTGTTCGCCGTTTCGCAGGTACGGGTACGGGCCCGCTTCCGCTTCGTGCGGAGGCGGGCCCGTACCCGTCGCGTTTGCCCCGGGCGGGTGGCTCAGCCCTTGCTGATCTCCCAGAAGCGGAAGACGGTGGAGGCGTCCAGGGACCACTGCAGGCCGGTCACGTTCTGGCGGGTGACGGCGTACTGCTTGCTCTGCCAGAGCGGGAGCAGGGGGATCTCGTCGGCGACGATGTCCTGGAGGCGGGCGTAGTCGCCGCTGGCGGAGGAGCGGTCGGCCTTGGCGGAGGTCGACGGGATGATGCTCCCGGTGATCTCCTTGTTGTCGTAGTTGTTGTGCAGCACGTTGTCGGGGCCGAAGAAGGGCTGCGTGAAGTTGTCGGCGTCGGGGTAGTCGGGGACCCAGCCCTTGACGTAGACGCCGTACTTGCCCGCCTGGATGTCCTTCTCGTACTGCTCGAACTCGACGGACTTGACGTCGGCCTGGAAGAGGCCGCTGGCGTTGAGCTGCTTGGCGATGAGCTGGAATTCCTGGTCCGTCGAGGGGCCGTAGCGGCTGGGCGTCGAGTACAGGGTGATCTTGACCTTGTCCTTGATGCCGGCCGCGCGGAGGGTGGCCTTGGCCTTCTCGGGCTGGGGGGCGCCGCCGTAGCGGTCGAAGAAGGCGGTGGTGTGGGAGGCGATGCCGGCCGGGACGATGGAGTAGAGCGGGGTGGCGGTGCCGTCGTAGACCTCGCGGACGAGCGCTTCGCGGTCGACGAGGTAGGCGATGGCCTTGCGGACGGGGAGCTTCCCGGCGACGGGGTCGGCCGTGTTGAAGACGAGGTGTTCGACTTCGGCGCCGGCGCCCTGGACGACTTCGACCTTCTGGTCGCCGGTCTGGGAGGCGAGGCCGGCGATGTCCTTGGCGGCGAGGCCGCGGAAGGCGAAGTCGACGTCTCCGCTTTCGAGGACCTTCTTGAGGGCGGCCTGGTCCTCGTTGAAGAACTTCATGGTGACGCCGCTGTTCTTCGGCTTGGCCTTGCCGGTGTAGCTGTCGTTGACGGAGAAGGAGGCGCTCTTGTCGTCGATGGAGTCCAGCTTGTAGACGCCGGAGCCGATGGCCTTGCCGTCGGTGCGGAGTTTGTCGGCCGGGTACTCGGTGTGGTCGACGATGGAGCCGGCGCCGGACGCGATCTTGCTGGGGAAGGTCGCGTCGGGGGCCTTGAGGTGGAAGACGATGGTCTTGTCGTCGGGGGTGTCGATGGTGCCGATCGACGCGAGCATGACGGCGGGGCCGTTCTCGTCGTTGATCTTGAGGGTGCGCTCGAAGGAGTACTTGACGTCCTTGGCGGTGAGGCTGTTGCCGTTGCTGAACTTCAGGCCGCCGCGCAGGGTGCAGACGTAGGTCTTGCTCTCGTTGCCCTCGAAGCCGCAGGACTGCGCCGCGTCGGGTTCGGGGTTGGTGCCGCCCTTGGGGAAGCCGAGCAGTGACTGGAAGACGTTGTTGAAGAGCAGCCAGGAGCCGGGGTCGTAGCCCGAGGCGGGGTCGGTGGCCTTCACCTTGTCGGATATGCCCATGACGACGCCCTTGCCGCCGCCGGCGGCGTTGGAGCCGTCGGTCGCACCGCATCCGGTCAGCAGCGCGGCGGCGGTGGCCGCTCCGAGGGGGGCGACCAACCACTGGTTCCGTGTCTTCACGCGAACATCCTTCTCAGTCTTACTGGCTCGTCTGGTTCTGGTGCCGGGGAGGGCCGGCACCAGGACCTGGTGCCGAGGGCTTGGTGCCGGGGCGTCAGCCGCTGACGCCGCGGCCGAGTTCCCACAGCTGGAGGTCGGAGATGGCGTTGACCGACCATTCCACTCCGGTGATCCCGTCGCGTGCGGCGACGTACTGCTTGCCCTGCCACAGGGGCAGGACGGGTACGTCCTCGGCGACGATGTCCTGCATCTCCGCGATCGCGGGGCCGGCGACGCCCCGGTCGACGGCGCGGCGCGATTCGGGGATGAGCTTGGTGCGCACCGTGGTGTTGGCGTACGGCGTGCCCAGGAAGTTGTCCTGCTCCAGGAAGGGGGCGAGGAAGTTGTCGGCGTCGGGGTAGTCGGGGAACCAGCCGAGCCCGTAGGCGGCGTATTCGCCCTTCTTCTGGGCGGGCCGGAAGTCGGCCCAGTCGGTGCCCTGGACGGTGATGTCGAAGAGCCGGGTGGAGTTCAGCTGGGCCTTGAGGGCTTCGAACTCGGCCGCGGTGCCGTCGCCGTAGTGGTCGTTGGTGTAGTGGAGGGTGAGCTTGACCGGGGTTTTGATCCCGGCGGCCTTCAGCAGGTCGGCGGCCTTGGCGGTGTTGGCTTCGCCGTACTTGTTGAAGAAGGAGTTGACGTGGCCGGTCACGGTGGTGGGGACCAGTGAGTACAGGGGCTGCGCGGACTTGCCGTAGACCTTGGTGATGAGGGCGTTCCGGTCGACGGCCGCGGCGAGGGCCTGGCGTACGGCCTTGTCCTTGACGGTGGGGGCGTCGGTGTTGAAGCCGAGGTAGCGGATCTCCAGGCCGGGCATGGGGACGAGCTTGATGCCCTTGGGGGGCTTGGCGGAGAGTTCGGTGATCTGCGCGGGCGACAGGGTGCGGGAGACCATGTGGATGGTCCCGTCCTCGAGTGCCTTGCCGACGGCTTCGGAGTCCTCGAAGGTGCGCAGTTCGGCCTTGTCGTTCTGGAGTTTGAGGTCGCCCCGGTAGTGCGGGTTCTTGGTGAAGACGGCGCGGACGAGGCGGTTGTCCTTGACTTCGGCCTTCATCGTGTAGGGGCCGGAGCCGTCGACGTTGAAGCCGGTGCGGAGCTTTTTGGCGTCGTACTTCTTGGCGCTGACGATGCCCGCGGCGGGGGTGGAGAGCTTCTGCGGGAAGGTGGCGTCGGCGGTCTTGAGGTGGAAGACGACGGTGTCGGTGCCCTTGGTCTCGACGGTGTCGATGGTGGAGAGCAGCGAGGAGGGGCCGTTCTCGTCCTTGATCGCGAGGACGCGTTCGATGGAGAACTTGACGTCCTTGGCGGTGAGGGGGCTGCCGTCGGCGAAGGTGAGGCCGGTGCGCAGGACGCAGCGGTAGCTCTCGTTGCCGGTGTCGGTGAAGCGGCAGTCGTTGGCCGCTTCGGGGACGGGGCTGCCGCCGCCGCGCGGGGTGTGCATCAGCGTCTGGACGGTCTGGCGGAGGATGTTCCAGGCGCCGGCGTCGTAGGCGTAGGCGGGGTCGAGCGGGGCGGGGGCGTATTCGGCTGCCTCGAACCGGTCGGTGGTGCCGACGACGATCGTTCCGGATCCCGCTCCTGCGCCGCTGGTGCTGCCGCAGGCGGTCAGCGCGGGGGTGAGCAGTCCGGCGGCTGCCGTCAGCGCCATGGTCTTGCGGTTCATGCTGGTAGTACTCCCTCGACCCGGCACTTGTTCAAAGCTGGCGTGGAGGGCATCGCGACGGTCGCCCGTTCTGGGCGGAACGATCGGGCCGGTGGTGTGACGATCGGTCCACGCGGTTCCGGATACAGGGGTGTGTGTCCGGGACGGCTGAGGTGCGGCGCAGTGCCCGGATCGACATTAGTGGCCTGCGGAGGGGTGGCTTGAACCGTGTGGCGCGGGGGTGTTGTCGCTCTGTCGCGGGAGCTGACGGGGGGTGTGCGCGGGGGCGTGCGCAGATTCGGTCAGGTGCTGATCAATGGGGACACAAGGGGTGGTGCGGGAGGGCGCGCAGTGGTGCGAAGGGGTCTTTGCGGGTGACAAAGGTCACCCGGGACAACTCCCCCGGTAGGGATGGAATTTCGGCCTCCGGGGAAGTGCGCGGGAGATCCGCCCGCGGGACCTTGGTCCTGGGGCGGATCGTCCGGTACGGAGCGTGCGCGGTCAGTTCAGCGGAGTGATGAGGGAGCGCAGGAAGGGCAGGTCGACGTCTTCGAGGGAGCGGACGATGGTGCGGCCGGGGGCGGGTGCGATGAGGCCCACGGAGGGGATGGCGACGACCCTGCATCCGGCGGCTTCGGCGGCGGCGACGCCGGTGGCGGTGTCCTCGATGACGGCGCAGCGGGAGGGGTGGGCGCCGAGGGCGCCGGCGGCGAGGAGGTAGGGGTCGGGGTGCGGCTTGGTGCGCGCGACCTCGTCTCCGGCGACGGTCATGGTGAAGCGGTCGCGGCCGAGGGTGAGCAGGACCTGGTCGATGACGCGCCGGTGGGAGGCGGAGACCAGGGCGGTGGGGACGTTGTGCCGGGCGAGTTCGCTCAGGAGGCGTTCGGCGCCGGGCATGAGGGGGACGCGGTCGGCGATGCGGGCTTCGAAGCGCTCGTTGAGCAGGACGCTGAGTTCGGCGAGGCCGATGTCGGCGCCGGTGGCTTCGATGAGGAAGGCGCCGCTGCGGGTCATGGGGCCGCCGACGACGATGTCGCGCCAGGATTCGTCGAGGCGGTGGCCGAGTTCGCCGAAGACGCCGACTTCGATCTCCCACCAGAATCCCTCGGTGTCGACGAGGGTGCCGTCCATGTCGAGCAGCACCGCCTGCAGGGCGTGTCCGTCGGCCGTACGGGCGACGGGGGCGGGGACTGTGCTCGTCATGCGCGCACCTTTCCGGGGGTCCGTTGGGGACGAGAAGGCCGGTCACCTCGCCTCCGGGGGTGTGCCCGGGGGAACAGGTGACCGGCCTGTATGGGACCGACTAGTGTACGCCGGTCCGTCTCGATGTGCGTTGTATTACGCCGCCGCCTGCGCGGGGGCGCTTTCCGCGGGCGCCGGGGTGCGTCTCAGCGGGCGTTGAAGTACTTCGCTTCGGGGTGGTGGATGACGATGGCGTCGGTGGACTGCTCGGGGTGGAGCTGGAACTCCTCGGAGAGGTGGACGCCGATGCGCTCCGGCTGGAGGAGGTCGGCGATCTTGGCGCGGTCCTCCAGGTCGGGGCAGGCGCCGTAGCCGAGGGAGAAGCGGGCGCCGCGGTACTTCAGGTCGAACATGTCCTCGACCTTGGAGGGGTCCTCGCCGCCGAAGCCGAGCTCGGCGCGGACGCGGGCGTGCCAGTACTCGGCCATGGCCTCGGCGAGCTGGACGGAGAGGCCGTGGAGCTCCAGGTAGTCGCGGTAGGAGTCGGACTCGAACAGCTTGGCCGTGGCTTCGCCGATCTTGGAGCCGACGGTGACGACCTGGAGGCCGACGACGTCGATCTCGCCGGATTCCTCGGGGCGGAAGAAGTCGGCGAGGCACAGGCGGCGGCCGCGGCGCTGGCGGGGGAAGGTGAAGCGGGTCCGCTCGTTGCCGGCGTCGTCGAGGATGATCAGGTCCTCGCCCTTGGAGACGCAGGGGAAGTAGCCGTAGACGACCGCGGCTTCGAGGAGGTTCTCGGTGTGCAGCTTGTCGAGGAGGCCGCGCAGGCGCGGGCGGCCCTCGCTCTCGACGAGTTCCTCGTAGGTGGCGCCGCCGGCGCGGGCCTGCTTGAGGCCCCACTGGCCCTTGAAGAGGGCGCCTTCGTCGAGCCAGGAGGCGTAGTCCTTGAGCGGGATGCCCTTGACGACGCGGGTGCCCCAGAACGGCGGGGTGGGGACGGGGTTGTCGGTGGAGGTGTCGGAGCGGCCGCCGGGCTCTTCGGTCTCCTCCACCGCCTGGGGGGTGTCGCGCTTGGCGACGCGGCGCTGCTTGAGCTCGGGGAGGCTGGCCCCCGGGACTCCGCGCTTGACGGCGATGAGGGCGTCCATCAGGCGCAGGCCCTCGAAGGCGTCGCGGGCGTAGCGGACTTCGCCCTCGTAGATCTCGTGGAGGTCCTGTTCGACGTAGGCGCGGGTGAGGGCGGCGCCGCCGAGGATGACCGGGTAGTCGGCCGCCAGCTTGCGCTGGTTGAGCTCCTCCAGGTTCTCCTTCATGATCACCGTGGACTTGACCAGCAGGCCGGACATGCCGATGACGTCGGCCTTGTGCTCGGCGGCGGCTTCCAGGATCGCGGAGACCGGCTGCTTGATGCCGATGTTGACGACGTTGTAGCCGTTGTTGGTCAGGATGATGTCGACGAGGTTCTTGCCGATGTCGTGGACGTCGCCGCGGACGGTGGCCAGGACGATGGTGCCCTTGCCCTCGTCGTCGCTCTTCTCCATGTGCGGTTCCAGGTGGGCCACCGCGGTCTTCATGACCTCGGCGGACTGCAGGACGAAGGGGAGCTGCATCTGGCCGGAGCCGAACAGCTCGCCGACGACCTTCATGCCCTCCAGGAGGGTGTCGTTGACGATGTCGAGGGCGGGGCGGGTCTGGAGGGCCTCGTCGAGGTCGGCGCCCAGGCCGTTCTTCTCGCCGTCGATGATGCGGCGCTGCAGGCGCTCGTCCAGCGGCAGGGCGAGGAGTTCCTCGGCGCGGCCGGCCTTCATCGACTTGGTGTTGACGCCTTCGAAGAGGGCCATCAGCTTCTGCAGCGGGTCGTAGCCCTCCGCGCGCCGGTCGTAGATCAGGTCGAGGGCGGTGGTGACCTGCTCCTCGGTGAACCGGGCGATCGGCAGGATCTTGGAGGCGTGCACGATCGCGGAGTCCAGGCCGGCCTTGACGCACTCGTCGAGGAAGACGGAGTTCAGCAGGACGCGGGCGGCCGGGTTGAGGCCGAAGGAGATGTTGGAGAGGCCGAGCGTGGTCTGGACGTCGGGGTGGCGGCGCTTGAGTTCGCGGATCGACTCGATCGTGGCGATGCCGTCCTTGCGGGACTCTTCCTGGCCGGTGCAGATGGTGAAGGTCAGGGTGTCGATGAGGATGTCCGACTCGAGGATTCCCCAGTTCCCGGTGAGGTCCTCGATGAGGCGCTGGGCGATGGCGACCTTGTGTTCGACGGTGCGGGCCTGGCCCTCCTCGTCGATGGTCAGCGCGATCAGTGCGGCGCCGTGCTCCTGGGCGAGGCGGGTGACCTTCGCGAAGCGGGATTCGGGGCCGTCGCCGTCCTCGTAGTTGACGGAGTTGATGACGGCGCGGCCGCCGAGCTTCTCCAGGCCGGCCCGCAGGACGGGGACCTCGGTGGAGTCCAGGACGATGGGCAGGGTGGAGGCGGTCGCGAAGCGGCCGGCGAGCTCCTTCATGTCGGCTACGCCGTCGCGGCCGACGTAGTCCACGCACAGGTCGAGCATGTGCGCGCCTTCGCGGATCTGGTCGCGGACCATCTCCACGCAGTCGTCCCAGCGGGCTTCGAGCATGGCCTCGCGGAACTTCTTGGATCCGTTGGCGTTCGTGCGCTCGCCGATCGCCATGTACGAGATGTCCTGGCGGAAGGGGACGGTCTGGTAGAGCGAGGAGGCGCCGGGCTCGGGGCGGGGGTCGCGGACGGCCGGGTTCAGGCCGCGGACCCGCTCGACGACCTGGCGCAGGTGTTCGGGGGTGGTGCCGCAGCAGCCGCCGACCAGGGAGAGGCCGTACTCGCGGACGAAGGTCTCCTGGGCGTCGGCGAGCTCGCTCGCGGACAGCGGGTAGTGGGCGCCGTTCTTGCCGAGGACCGGCAGGCCCGCGTTGGGCATGCAGGAGAGCGGGATGCGGGAGTTGCGCGCGAGGTAGCGCAGGTGCTCGCTCATCTCGGCGGGGCCGGTGGCGCAGTTCAGGCCGATCATGTCGATGCCCAGGGGCTCCAGCGCGGTCAGCGCGGCGCCGATCTCCGAGCCGAGGAGCATCGTGCCGGTGGTTTCCACGGTCACGGAGCAGATCAGCGGGACGGAGACGCCGAGGGTCTCCATGGCGCGGCGGGCGCCGACGATGGAGGACTTGGTCTGCAGGAGGTCCTGGGTGGTTTCCACGAGGAGCGCGTCGGCGCCGCCGGTGATCAGGCCTTCGGCGTTGATCTGGTAGGCGTCGCGGATGGTGCCGTAGTCGATGTGACCGAGGGTGGGCAGCTTGGTGCCGGGGCCCATCGAGCCGAGGACCCAGCGCTGCTGTCCGGTGGAGGCGGTGAACTCGTCGGCGATCTCGCGGGCGATCCGGGCACCGGCGAGCGACAGCTCGTGGTTGCGGTCGGCGATGTCGTATTCGGCGAGGGCGGCGTAGTTGGTGCCGAAGGTGTTGGTCTCGACGCAGTCGACGCCGGCCTCGAAGTACTCGCGGTGCACGTTGGCCACGATGTCGGGGCGGGTGACGTTGAGGACCTCGTTGCAGCCTTCGAGCTGTTCGAAGTCTTCCAGGGTGGGGTCCTGGGCCTGGAGCATGGTTCCCATGGCTCCGTCGGCGACGACCACGCGGGTCGCCAGTGCCTGGCGGAGGGCATCGGCCCGGGTCTGGGTGTCAGCGGGCGGGTTCGGCAACGAGGCCATGGTTGAGCTCCCTGGGATGCGACGGCTGTCGGCTTTGCACCCCCTCTGTGTCAAGGGTGCACGCGGCCAGGGTAACGGGGGAGACCCGGCCCCGGTGAGGCCGTCCCACGTGGCGGACTGCATTCTGTGCCCGGGGGATGGCGACTTCCGGCCGGGGTGTCCTGGGCCACTCGTATCGGTGGACTCTGCCCTCATCATGCACAAAGTCGGCATCGACCGATAGTGTTCAGCATTGTCGAACTACGTCAGCAGGAGGCTGCGCGATGGCACGGAACATCCAGTCGCTCGAACGAGCCGCTGCGATGCTGCGGCTCCTGGCGGGCGGCGAGCGCCGGCTGGGCCTCTCGGACGTTGCCTCTTCCCTCGGCCTGGCCAAGGGGACGGCACACGGGATCCTGCGCACGCTGCAGGCCGAGGGCTTCGTGGAGCAGGACCCGGCCTCGGGCCGCTACCAGCTCGGCGCGGAGCTGCTGCGCCTGGGCAACAGCTATCTGGACGTCCACGAACTGCGGGCGCGCGCCCTGGTCTGGACGGACGATCTGGCCCGTGCGAGCGGGGAGAGCGTGTACGTGGGGGTGCTCCACAAGAGCGGGGTGCTGATCATGCACCACGTGTTCCGGCCCGACGACAGCCGTCAGGTGCTGGAGGTGGGCGCCATGCAGCCGCTGCACTCCACGGCCCTGGGCAAGGTGCTGTCCGCGTACGACCCGGTGGCGCACACGCAGGTCACGGAGGTGGAGCGGGAGGCGTTCACGCCCCGCACGGTCACCGACGGCGCCGGCTTCGAGGAGGTGCTGGGTCTGATCCGGGCCCGGGGCTGGGCCAGCGACGTCGAGGAGACCTGGGACGGGATCGCCTCGGTGGCGGCCCCCATCCACGACCGCCGCAAGATGCCGGTCGGCGCGGTGGCCGTCGCGGGCGCGGTGGAGCGGGTGTGCGGGGAGTCCGGGGAGCCGCGGGCGTCCCTGGTGGCGTCCGTACGGGACTGCGCACGGTCGGTTTCGCGCGATCTCGGAGCGGGCCGGTTCTGACCTTGGCGTGACCCCATCGCCCCGCCTTGACCACCCAAGAGCCACGCCAAAGTGGCATTTGGGTGGTTTTTGGCGTTTGATGATCACTTATTGGCGCGTTTTGTTCGATCACACCGGCCGGTAACGATCCGGCTCATTGGCCTGGTCAACCCTTGACGCCCGCTTCATCTGGGCGGAAAACTGCCGTTCATCGGTCGGCAATGCCGAACACCTACCGGCAATAAGCGTTAGGGTGTGGCAAGGCCAAGGACCGGTGCAGCACTCACCGAGTGCGTGGACCGCCGGAGGGACCCGGCGGCCACCACCCCTGAACGACAAAGGAGTCGCGGGTGTCCAGCTCCGACATCTTCATCGGCGAGACCATCGGTACCGCCCTGCTCACCCTGCTCGGTGGCGGCGTGTGCGCCGCACTGACGCTCAAGAGCTCCAAGGCCCGGGGCGCCGGCTGGCTCGCGATCACCTTCGGCTGGGGTTTCGCCGTCCTGATCGCCGCCTACGTCTCCGCGCCGCTCTCCGGTGCGCACCTCAACCCGGCGGTCACGGTCGGCATCGCGATCAAGGACGGCGCCTGGGGCGACGTTCCGGTCTACTTCGCCGGCCAGCTGCTCGGCGCCATGATCGGCGCGGTGCTGATGTGGCTCGCCTACTACGGCCAGTTCCGCGCACACCTGGCCGACCCGGAGCACATCCGTGACGCCAAGCTCGGCCCCGAGGACCCGCACCCGCACGACGTGGCCGGCCCGGTGCTCGGGATCTTCGCCACGGGCCCCGAGATCCGCAACGTCGTGCAGAACCTGACGACCGAGATCATCGGCACCGCCGTCCTGGTCCTGGCCATCCTGACCCAGGGCCTGCAGGACGACGGCAAGGGCCTCGGCGTCATCGGCGTCCTGATCACCTCGTTCGTCGTCGTCGGCATCGGCCTCTCGCTCGGCGGCCCGACCGGCTACGCCATCAACCCGGTCCGCGACCTCGGTCCGCGCATCGTCCACTCCCTGCTGCCGCTGCCCCACAAGGGCGGCTCGGACTGGAGCTACTCCTGGATCCCGGTCCTCGGCCCCCTGGCGGGCGCCGCGCTCGCCGGCGGTCTGTACAACATCGCGTTCGCCTGATCAGCAATCGGCACCACGGCACCATCCGCACCGCCATTCTGATTCCGCCTACTTCGACACCTGCCAGGAGCAGCCACCATGACCAGCAGCACCGGCCCCTTCATCGCCGCGATCGACCAGGGCACCACCTCTTCCCGCTGCATCGTCTTCGACCGTGACGGACGGATCGTCTCGGTCGACCAGAAGGAGCACGCGCAGATCCTCCCGCAGCCGGGCTGGGTCGAGCACGACTCCGCCGAGATCTGGACCAACGTCCAGGAGGTCGTCGCCGGAGCCCTGTCCAAGGGCGACATCGACCCGGCCGAGGTCAAGGCCGTGGGCATCACCAACCAGCGCGAGACCACCGTCCTGTGGGACCGCCACACCGGCGAGCCGGTCCACAACGCGCTGGTCTGGCAGGACACCCGCACCGACTCCCTGTGCAAGGAGCTCGGCCGCAACGTCGGCCAGGACCGCTTCCGCCGCGAGACGGGCCTGCCGCTGGCGAGCTACTTCGCCGGCCCGAAGATCCGCTGGCTGCTCGACAACGTCGAGGGCCTGCGCGAGCGCGCCGAGGCCGGGGACATCCTCTTCGGCACCATGGACTCCTGGGTCATCTGGAACCTGACCGGCGGCACCGAGGGCGGCGTGCACGTCACCGACGTCACCAACGCCTCGCGCACCATGCTGTTCAACCTGCACACCATGGCCTGGGACGAGCGCATCGCCGAGTCCATGGAGGTGCCGCTCAACGTCCTCCCGGAGATCAAGTCCTCCGCCGAGGTCTACGGCCACGTCAAGGAGGGCGTCCTCGCGGGCGTCCCGGTCGCCTCGGCGCTCGGTGACCAGCAGGCCGCGCTGTTCGGCCAGACCTGTTTCGCCGAGGGCGAGGCGAAGTCCACGTACGGCACCGGAACGTTCATGCTGATGAACACCGGCGACAAGATCATCAACTCCTACAGCGGCCTGCTGACCACGGTCGGCTACCAGATCGGCGACCAGAAGCCGGTCTACGCGCTGGAGGGCTCCATCGCCGTCACCGGCTCGCTCGTCCAGTGGATGCGCGACCAGATGGGCATGATCAAGACCGCGGCCGAGATCGAGACCCTGGCCTCCTCCGTCGAGGACAACGGCGGCGCGTACTTCGTGCCCGCCTTCTCCGGCCTGTTCGCCCCGTACTGGCGCTCCGACGCCCGCGGTGTGATCGCCGGCCTCACCCGGTACGTCACCAAGGCGCACATCGCCCGTGCCGTCCTGGAGGCCACCGCCTGGCAGACCCGCGAGATCACCGACGCCATGACCAAGGACTCGGGCGTCGAGCTCGCCGCCCTCAAGGTCGACGGCGGCATGACCTCCAACAACCTGCTGATGCAGACGCTCTCCGACTTCGTGGACGCCCCCGTGGTGCGCCCGATGGTCGCCGAGACCACCTGCCTCGGCGCCGCCTACGCCGCCGGCCTGGCCGTCGGCTTCTGGCCGGACACCGACGCCCTGCGCGCCAACTGGCGCCGCGCGGCGGAGTGGACCCCGCGGATGCCCGCCGAGCAGCGGGAGCGCGAGTACAAGAGCTGGCTCAAGGCCGTGGAGCGGTCCATGGGCTGGGTCGACGACGAAGACGCCAGCTGACCGCAGACAGCTCCGGCGCAATTCGACGAGCAAGTAGGAGTCAAGGGATATGAGCAGCCTGCAGAGCGTTCCCACCCTGGGGACGCACCCGACCGCCGGTTCGAACGCGAGCCGCGCCGAGACCCGTGAGCAGCTGGCGAAGGCCACGTACGACCTGCTGGTCATCGGCGGTGGGATCCTGGGCACCTCGGTGGCCTGGCACGCCGCGCAGTCGGGTCTGCGGGTCGCGATGGTGGACGCCGGCGACTTCGCCGGCGCCACCTCCTCGGCCTCTTCCAAGCTCGTCCACGGCGGCCTGCGCTACCTGCAGACCGGTTCGGTCAAGCTGGTCGCGGAGAACCACCACGAGCGCCGGGTGCTGGCGAAGGACGTGGCCCCGCACCTGGTCAACCCGCTCACCTTCTACCTCCCGGTGTACAAGGGCGGTCCGGTGGGCGCGGCGAAGCTGGGCGCGGGCGTGTTCGCGTACTCGGCGCTCTCCGCGTTCGGCGACGGCATGGGCAAGATCATTTCTCCGGCCCGTGCCGCCGCCGACAACCCCGGTCTCAAGACGGACGACCTCAAGGCCGTCGCGGTCTACTACGACCACCAGATGAACGACTCGCGCGTCGCCGTGATGACGGTCCGCGCGGCCGTGGAGTCGGGCGCGGTGGTCCTGAACCACGCCGAGGTCACCGGGCTGCGCATGACGCGCGGCCGGGTCTCGGGCGCCGAGCTCAAGGACCGCCTGGACGGCACCGAGTTCGGGGTGGACGCCCGCGTCGTGCTGAACGCCACCGGCCCGTGGGTGGACCACCTGCGGCGCATGGAGGACAAGCACTCCATGCCGTCCATCCGCCTCTCCAAGGGCGCGCACATCGTGATGAAGCGCAAGTCGCCGTGGAAGGCCGCCATGGCCACCCCGATCGACAAGTACCGCATCACCTTCGCCCTGCCGTGGGAGGACCAGCTGCTGCTGGGCACCACGGACGAGGCGTACGAGGGCGACCCGGCGGACGTGCGCGCCACCGAGGGCGACATCCAGCAGATCCTGGACGAGGCGGCCTTCTCGGTGAAGGACGCCGATCTGGACCGCTCGCTGATGACGTACGCCTTCGCGGGCCTGCGCGTGCTGCCCGGCGGCCCGGGCGGGGTGGAGAAGGCCAAGCGCGAGACGGTCGTCTCCGAGGGCGCGGGCGGCATGCTGTCGGTGGCCGGCGGCAAGTGGACCACGTACCGGCACATCGGCCGCGTGGTCATGGACAAGCTGGCCAAGCTCCCGGGCAGCCCGCTGACCGAGGACATGGAGCCGGTGAAGTCCCTCGTACGACGGATCGCGCTGCCCGGTGTCGCCAACCCGAACGCGGTGGCGCACCGGCTGCTCGTGGACCGCGAGCCGGGCTCCCGGATGGACCCGCTGACCGCACGCCACCTGGCCTCGCACTACGGCTCGCTCGCCTTCGACATCGCGCGCCTCGCGAACGAGGACCCGGCGCTGGCCGAGCGGATCCACCCGGACGGGCCGGAGATCTGGGCGCAGGTCGCCTACGCCCGGGACAACGAGTGGGCCGAGACGGCGGACGACGTGCTGCGCCGCCGTACGACGGTGACGATCCGCGGTCTGGACAGCGCGGAAGTGCGCGGCCGGGTCGAGGAGATGCTGGCCCGCAAGGCATAGCCGGTGGCGTGAATGGGCAGAGGGGCGGTTCCAGGGGGAACCGCCCCTCTGTCGTGGGCTGTGGCCGGTGCCTCATCAAGGCTTAGGCTGACCCACGTACACAAGGGAACTTCGGAAGGAGACCTGGGTGATCGAGCTTGAGGGCGTGCCCGAGCTGATCGACCCGGTCATGGTGGCCGCGTTCGAGGGCTGGAACGACGCGGGTGACGCGGCTTCCGGCGCGGTCGCACACCTGGACCGGGAGTGGAAGGGCGAGGTCTTCGCGGCTCTGGACGCCGAGGACTACTACGACTTCCAGGTCAACCGGCCGACGGTGTGGCTGGACAACGGGGTGCGGAAGATCACCTGGCCGACGACCCGGCTGTCGGTGGTCCGCATCGGCGGGACCAAGCCGCGCGACCTCGTGCTGGTGCGGGGCATCGAGCCGTCCATGCGGTGGCGTTCGTTCTGCAACGAGATCCTGGGCTTCGCCCACGAGCTGGGCGTGGAGATGGTCGTCATCCTGGGGGCGCTGCTGGGCGACACCCCGCACACCCGGCCGGTGCCGGTCAGCGGGGTGACCTCGGACGCGGATCTGGCGCGGACGATGGACCTGGAGGAGACCAAGTACGAGGGCCCGACCGGGATCGTGGGCATCCTCCAGGAGGCCTGCACCCATGCCGGGGTGCCGGCGGTGTCCCTGTGGGCGGCGGTGCCGCACTACGTGTCGCAGCCGCCGAACCCGAAGGCGACCCTCGCGCTGCTCAACCGGCTGGAGGATCTGATCGACATCCGGATCCCGCTGGGCGAACTCCCCGAGGACGCGCGGGCGTGGCAGCTGGGCGTGGACCAACTGGCGGCGGAGGACTCCGAGGTGGCGGAGTACGTCCAGACGCTGGAGGAGGCGCGGGACACCGCGGATCTGCCGGAGGCTTCGGGCGATGCCATTGCCCGGGAGTTCGAGCGGTACCTGCGGCGGCGGGATCCTTCCGCGGGTGCGGAGTCGGGTGACGGGTCGTATCTGCGGGACACCTCGGGTGGTCTGCCGCGGCCGCCGAAGCGGAAGCCGGAGCCGTCCGGGTCCGGGGACGAGCCCCCGGCCCCCCCGGCGGTCGCGCCGGACGAGGACGAGGCGCCTCCGGAGGCGTAGCCCGTGCGAAAGGGCGGGGCAGGGGGTTCTTCTCCCCGCCCCGCCCTTTCGCCATCCCCCAGACTCCGTCCGGGGGGACCCCCAGCCGGGGCTCCGCCCCGGCCCCCGCTCCTCAAACGCCGGAGGGGCTGGAATTGCCTGACGGCAATTCCAGCCCCTCCAGAGGGTGCTTACAGGGCCACGCCCAGCAGGGCGTCGACCGTGCGCGAGACCAGCCCGGGGGCCGACTCGTCGTCGCCGTCGGTGGCGATCTGGCGCTCGACCCAGCGGTCCACCACCGCGAGGGCGGCAGGGGCGTTCAGGTCGTCGGAGAGGGCGCCCCGGACCTCCTCGACCAGGTCGTCCGCCGGGATGCCGTCGGGGCGGGAGACGGCCGCGCGCCAGCGCTCCAGGCGGGCCACCGCCTCGGCGAGGACCTCGTCGGTCCACTCCCAGTCCGCGCGGTAGTGGTGCGAGAGCAGGGCCAGGCGGATCGCCGCCGGGTCCACTCCGGCGCGGCGCAGGGCCGATACGAAGACCAGGTTGCCCTTGGACTTCGACATCTTCTCGCCGTGCAGCGCGACCATCCCGGCGTGTACGTACGCCTTGGCCATCGGGAACTCGCCCGTCAGCACCTGGGCGTGCGAGGCGCCCATCTCGTGGTGCGGGAAGGCGAGGTCGGAGCCGCCGCCCTGGATGTCGAAGGTCATGCCCAGGTGGTCCAGGGCGATGGCCACGCACTCGATGTGCCAGCCGGGCCGGCCGCGGCCCAGCGAGCCGCCGTCCCAGCTCGGCTCGCCCGGGCGGGCCGCCATCCACAGCATCGGGTCGAGCGGGTTCTTCTTGCCCGCCCGGTCCGGGTCGCCGCCGCGCTCGGCCGAGAGCAGCCGCATCGCCTCGGCGTCCAGGTTGGACACCTTGCCGAAGTTCGGGTCGGACTCCACCGAGAAGTAGACGTCGCCGTCCAGCTCGTAGGCGGCGCCCGCGTCCCGCAGCCGCTCGACCAGCGGCACGATGCCGGGTATGGCCTCGACGGCGCCGATGTAGTGCTGCGGGGGCAGCATCCGCAGGGCGGTCATGTCCTCGCGGAAGAGAGCGGTCTCGCGTTCGGCGAGCTCGGTCCAGTCCTGGTTGTCGCGCAGGGCCCGCTCCAGCAGTGGATCGTCGACGTCCGTCACGTTCTGGACGTAGACGACCTGCCGCTTGGTGTCGAGCCACACGCGCTGCACGAGGTCGAACGCGTTGTAGGTCGCCGCGTGACCGATGTGCGTCGCGTCGTACGGGGTGATTCCGCAGACGTAGATACGGGCGACGGGACCGGGGGCGAGGGTGATCGTCCCTTGGGTCGCGGTGTCGTGGATCTGGAGGTCGCGGCCCTTGCCAGGAAGGGCGGGGACCTCAGAAGCGGGCCAGGCATGCATGACTCGAGACTAACCGGACGGGTGTTCCGAAAACTAACCGGACCTGCACTGTTGTCTTGATCGGCGCTCTTGCGCCATGGCCGGTTCTATGCGTGCGGGCCCGTACGGGCCGCTGCCCGCTCAGAGCGGGCAGCGGGCCGCTCAGACGGGCGGCCAGGGGATTGCGGGCCACTGCCCCGAGGGCTGCGGATGCTTCCCGGTGCGCAGCAGCAGGGCCACGCGGGCCCGTACGGCGGCCAGCTCGGCGGCGGTGACCAGTTCGGCCAGTCGGGTGGCGAGGGGCTCTCCGGCGGCCAGTGCGGCCGCCAGGTCGGTCAGGACGGATGCCGCTTCCTCCGTCAGCGGGTCCCCCGCCCAGCCCCAGAGCAGGGTGCGCAGTTTGTCCTCGGTGTGGAAGGTCACTCCGTGGTCGATGCCGTAGAGCCGTCCGTCGGGAGCGGGCAGCAGGTGGCCGCCCTTGCGGTCGCCGTTGTTGATCACGGCGTCGAGGACGGACATCCGGCGCAGCCGCTCGTCGTCGGCGTGCACGAGGAGCGCGGTGCGGCCCTCGCCCACCTCGGCGAAGGCGACGGGCTTCCAGCCCTCCCCCGCCTCCTCGCCGTCCACGAGCGCGAGGAGCTCGGCCTCCGGGGACTCCCCCGTCTCGATCCACTGCTGGACCATGCCCTCGCCGTACGGTCCGTCGCGCAGCACGGTCGGGGGCACCAGCCCCCAGCCGGTGGCCTCGGAGACCAGGTACGCGGCGACCTCGCGCTGGGCGAGGTTGCCGTCGGGGAAGTCCCACAGCGGACGCTCGCCCTTGACCGGTTTGTACACGCAGTCGGTGCTCGCGCCCCCGTGGGTGACGGTGCACAGCAGGACGGCGTTGGACGCCTCCCGGATCTGGCCGACGACGGTGAGTTCCCCGTGGGCCAGCAGCTCCTCCACCTCCCCCGTGGCGTTCACGCCTGGCGCCGGTAGCCGTTCTGGCGCGGGCAGACGTGCCCTTCGGGGTCCAGCGGGAGGCTGCACAGCGGGCACGGCGGCCGGCCCGCGTTGACCACGTCCAGGGCCCGCTTGGTGAAGGCCCGGGCCTGGGCGCCGGTGAGGCGCACGCGCAGCATCGGCGGCCCGTTCTCCTCGTCCTGTAGGAGCCGCTCCTCCGCCTCGGCGAGATCCTCCTCCGAGTCGGCGTCGAGTTCCACCAGGGCCTGCGCCTCGACGATCATGCGCTGGTCCTCGCCGTCCCAGGCCAGGGCCATGGTGCCGACGCGGAACTCCTCCTCGACGGGGACGTCGAGGGGCGCGGTGTCGGTCGCCTCGGCGGGGGCCACGGCGGGGACGGGGGCGTTGCCCCCGGTGCGCCGTACGACCTCGTCCAGCAGTTCTTCCATCCGCTCCGCGAGCGCCGCCACCTGGGTCTTCTCCAGGGAGACGGAGGTGACGCGGGGGCCGGTGGAGGCCTGCAGGAAGAACGTACGGCGTCCAGGCAGGCCGACCGTGCCGGCCACGAAACGGTCCGGTGGGTCGTAGAGGAACACCTGACGGGGCACGTCCAGTCTCCAAGCATCCGGGGGTTCCCCCAGACGGAGTCCGGGGGAAGCAGGGGCAGGGCTGCGCCCATGGGTTGGCCCGTCCACCCTACTGCGCCGTTCGATCACACCGCGCCCGCACCACCCCCTACGACCGCCTCGCCGCCCGCTTCCGTGTCGGCCGGGGCCGCCGCGGCGTCCGGCGAGGGGGTCTCGCGGGGTGCGAAGGAGGCGAAGTCGCCGGTGTCGCCGAGCCGGAGCAGGAAGGGCCGGGTCGGCGTGTAGCGGATCGCGGTGACCGAGCAGGGGTCGACGTGGATCCGCTGGAAGAGGTCCAGGTGCATGCCGAGGGCGTCCGCGACAAGGGACTTGATGATGTCGCCGTGCGAGCACATCAGGAACACGGCGTCGGAGCCGTGCTCCTCCTCGATCCGCGCGTTCCAGTCGCGGACCGCGTCCACGGCGCGGGCCTGCATGGCGCGCATCGACTCGCCGCCGGGGAAGGCGGCGGCCGAGGGGTGCTGCTGGACGATGCGCATCAGCGGTTCTTCGGACAGTTCGGAGAGTTTGCGGCCCGACCAGTCGCCGTAGTGGCACTCGCCGATCCGCTCGTCGGTGTGCAGCGGGAGACCGGGCCGGGCCGCCAGCAGCGGGGCCAGGGTCTCGGCGCACCGCTCCAGCGGGCTGGTGACGGCGGCGGCGAGGGGCACGGCGGCGAGCCGCCCGGGCAGCGCGGCGGCCTGTGCGGCTCCGTGCTCGTCGAGGGTCACCCCCGGAGTCCATCCGGCGAGCAGCCCTGCGGTGTTGGCGGTGGACCGCCCGTGTCGTACGAGGATCAGCGTGGCCATGGCAGAAGGGTAAGCGGTGGCGCCGGTGTGCGGTCGGGGCCCGGGCGGGGAACAATGCGCGAGTGATTGTGGACTGCGCCATGTACCGAGAGGGCCGCCGCTCCGAGGCGCCCGACGACTTCTCCGACGCCCTCGACGAGGCGCGGGCCACCGGCGACGCCTTCCTCTGGGTGGGCATGTACGAGCCGACGGAGAAGGAGTTCGAGCACGTCAGCCAGGAGTTCGGGCTGCACCCGCTGGCGGTGGAGGACGCGCTGACCGCGCACCAGCGGCCGAAGATGGAGGTCTACGACGATTCGCTCTTCGTGGTCCTGAAGCCGGTGATGTACGACGACACGTCGGACACGGTGAGCACGGGCGAGCTGATGGTGTTCATCGGCGACTCCTTCGTGGTCACGGTCCGGCACGGCGAGGGGGCCGCGCTGGCCGCCGTACGGCGTCGGCTGGAGCAGGATCCCGAGGTGCTGGGGCACGGGCCGACGGCGGTGCTGTACGCGGTCTCGGACGCGGTGGTCGACCACTACATCGAGGTCGCGGCCGAGCTCCAGGCTGATCTGGAGGAGCTGGAGGCGGAGGTCTTCTCGCCGAATCCCGCGGACAGCAAGAACACCGCCGCCCGGATCTACGGGTTCAAGCGGCAGGTCCTGGAGTTCCGCCGGGCCACGAGCCCGCTGCTGGCGCCGATGGACCGGCTCGCCTTCGGGGACGTGCCCTTCGTGCACGAGCACGCCCAGCCCTTCTTCCGGGACGTCGCGGACCACCTGACGAAGGCGAACGAGTACGTCGAGGGCCTGGACCGGCTGCTCTCGGACGCGCTGGCCGCGCACCTGGCGCAGATGGGCGTCCGGCAGAACGACGACATGCGCAAGATCTCGGCCTGGGCGGCCATGGCGGCGGTCCCGACGATGGTGGCGGGGATCTACGGGATGAACTTCGAGCACATGCCGGAGCTCAAGCACCGCTGGGGCTATCCGCTGGTGGTCCTGGTGATGGTGGCCATGTGTCTGGGCCTGCACCGGATGTTCAAGCGCCGCGGCTGGCTGTAGGCGGGCCGCGGGCCGGTGCTGTCCTAGGCCGTCTCTTTCGGATCTTGTCGGCCGAGCTCGTGGCGTGTGGTGCCGTGCCTGGGCGTGCTGTCGGGGCGCTCGCGTGCTGGGTGTACGTGGTCGCCTCGGCAGTGCGGCCAGGCGCGGTGCCAGGCGTCGCGGGCCCGGCAAGATCCGAAAGAGACGGCCTAGTAGTGCTTCGTTACGTCGGGTGATCTCGCCTGGTGGTGGGCATCTTCCGGTTATGAGGCTTGGGGAGGTGGAACGACTCCGAGGTGAGTTGGCGGAGTTCGTTGCCGATGTGTTCGCTTCGCTTCCGCGGCGGGATCAGCGCAGGTGGGGCGGGTGTTATCTGCGGGGTTTGATGCTGGACGGGCGGCGTAAGTCGATCCAGCCGATGGCCGAGCGATTGCCGGACGGGAACATGCAGGCCCTGCAACAGTTCGTGAATCAGTCGCCGTGGGATCCGCTGCCGGTGCGGCAGCGGATCGCCGAACGGCTGACGGAGGCTGTCCGGCCTGAGGTGTGGGTGGTCGACGACGTGTCCTTCCCCAAGTGCGGGACGGCATCCGTGGGGGTGGCCCGACATACTGCGGCGCGTTGGGCAAGACGGCCAACTGCCAGGTCGCGGTCAGCGTCCACGCGGCAACCGACCTCGCGTCCTGCCCGTTGGAGTGGGAGTTGTTCCTGCCGGAGGACTGGGCGGCGGACGAGGGCCGGCGGCGCAGGGCCGGGGTGCCCGACGAGATCGGGCACGTGTCGAAGACCCGTCTGGCTCTGGGCCTGCTCGACCGCCTCGCCACCTGGTTGCCGCGGGTGCCGGTGATCGTGGCCGATGCCGGCTACGGCCGCAGCGTCACATTCCGGCTCGCGCTGGAAGAACGCGGCTGGTCCTACGTGATGGCGGTCGATCCCAAAGAGGTCGCACGGCCCGCCGCAGCCGAGCCGTTCCGGCCGGCTTACGGCGGGCTGGGGCCGCCCACGCTGCCCCGCTACCGCGATGCGGCCCAGTCCCTGCAGAGTTTCATCGATCCCGGCACCTGTTTCCAGGACATCACCTGGCGCCAGGGCAGCAAGAGTGCGATGACCTCGCGTTTCGCTGTCCTGGAAGTGCGTCCGTCGGGCAAGGAAGCCTGCCGGACCGCCCAGGAACAGGCCGGTGGACGCAGCCAGTGGAACGGGGTCCTGCCGCTGCGAACCCTGCTGGTCGAACAGCCCGCAGGAGCGGACGAGCCGACCGGCTACTGGATGACCAACCTGCCCGCCACTACCCCGATCGCCGACCTGGTGCGGTGGGCGAAGATGCGCTGGCGGATCGAACACGACTACCGCGAACTCAAGCACGGCCTGGGCCTGGACCACTTCGAAGGCCGGACCTGGCGCCGTTGGCACCACCACGTCACCCTCGTCACCGCCGCACAGGCCTTCCTCACCCTCAGGCGGCTCGACCCAAAAGCACCCACGCCGGCCTGACCCTCTACCAGGTCCTGGACGTGCTCCAGAACCTGCTGAGGTGCTGGACCGGCACCTGCACCACCTGCGGCCGCCCCCTGACCGCCAGCAGATCCAGAACCTAACGAAGCACTACTAGGCGAACTCGGGCGCCGAGGTCGGCTTCCCGCCCAGGGGGTCGGTCCGCTCCGGCGGGCTCAGGTCGACCATCCGGTGCCAGCCGCTGAAGCGCTCGTACGCGTACGTCCCGCGGATCCCGGCGGCCAGCGCGGCCGCCTTCGGCGCGGGCCAGGCCAGCAGCCGCCCCATGTGACCCATGACCGCGAGGCTCACGTCGCGGTAGACGGTGATCTCGGCGAGCGCGCACTCGCGCAGCACCCGGTGGATGGTGCGGCCGTGGCCGGCGCGGGCGAGGCGGAGCAGTTCCTCGTGGCAGTAGGCCAGGTGGTTGTCCTCGTCCGCGCCGATCATGCGGATGGCCTTGCCGAGTTCGGGATCGTCCCCGAAGTACCGGACGAGCATGATCATCTGGTCGGCGGCGCGCTGTTCGGTGACCCGGCTGTGCGCGAGGTAGACGACGATGTCCTCCTCGCTCAGGTCCCGCTCGCCGCGCAGCTTCTCGTGGCTCAGACCGATGCCGCGCCGCTCCAGCAGCATCGTGTAGTCGGTCTCCGGCGGGACGGGCACCGGGGGCAGGCCGCGCTTGCGCAGCAGCGCGTTGAAGATCCGGCCGTGTTTGTCCTCGTCGGCGCCGTGCCGGGTGATCTTGGGTGCGAGGTCGCGCATGGAGTCGGGCACCAGGGCCGCGATCCGGGCGTTCTCCCAGCCGCCCTGGGACTCGCCGCCGGCGGCGATGGAGCAGAACAGCTGGAAGGAGTCGTCGTGGTCGACGATCTCCCGGAACAGGCTGCGCGCAGAGAGCATGAGTCGAGTCAAGGGCCGATTCGCGGGCCGGGCAACCGGGTGCGGCGTACGGCTCGGCCGAATGAACGACTGCGACCGGCGGCTCCGGGGGCGTAACCCCGCGGCCGCCCCGCGCGTTGTTGGCTGTGTCGGCCGTGGCGGGGAAGACCCCCCGAGCCCCCACCACGGCCGCAGACCTTTCCTTCTCCTTCTTCACGCCGCCCTCGCACGATCCCCCGGACTCCGTCCGGCGGCCGGTCAAGCCTTGGCGGCCGGATCAGGCGAGTCCCGCACGTTCCATGGCCTCGACGCCGGCCCGCAGCGCCGCGGTCCGCTCCTCCAGGGTGAAGCCGGCCGGGGCGAGCGTCAGGGTGGTGACCCCGGCCTCCGCGTAGGCCCGCATCCCGTCGGCGATCCGCTCGACCGGGCCCAGCAGGGTGGTGGAGTCGATCAGCGAGTGCGGGATCGCGGCGGCCGCGCCCTGCTTGTCGCCGGCCAGGTACTTGTCCTGGATCTCGGCGGCTTCCTTCTCGTAGCCCATGCGCTGGGCCAGCTGGTTGTAGAAGTTCTGCTTGCGGCTGCCCATGCCGCCCACGTACAGGGCGGTGTACGGGCGGAACATGTCCGCGAGCCCGGCCACGTCGTCACCGAGCGCCAGCGGCACGGTCGGGCAGACGTCGAAGCCGTCCATCGTCAGCCCGGCCTTCTCGCGGCCCGCCCGGATGTGGGTGAGGGCCGTGGCCTCCAGGTGCTCGGCGGCCGGGAAGATCAGCAGGGCGCCGTCGGCGATCTCGCCGGTCTGCTCCAGGTTCTTCGGGCCGATCGCGGCGATGTAGAGCGGGATGTGCTCGCGCTCGGGGTGCACGGTCAGCTTGAGCGGCTTGCCGGGCCCGCCGGGCAGCGGCAGGGTCCAGTGCTCGCCCTCGTAGGACAGCCGCTCCCGCGTCATCGCCTTGCGGACGATCTCCACGTACTCGCGGGTCCGCGCGAGCGGCTTGTCGAACTTCACCCCGTACCAGCCCTCGGAGACCTGCGGTCCGGAGACGCCGAGGCCGAGGCGGAAGCGGCCCTTGGTGAGGGAGTCGAGGGTGGCGGCCGTCATGGCCGTCATGGCGGGCTGGCGGGCCGGGATCTGCAGGATGGCCGAGCCGACGTCGATGCGCTCGGTCTGGGCGGCGACCCAGGCCAGCACGGTGGGAGCGTCGGAGCCGTAGGCCTCCGCGGCCCAGCAGACGTCGTAGCCGAGGCGGTCGGCCTCCTGCGCGACGGCCAGGTTGTCGGCGTCCATGCCAGCGCCCCAGTAGCCGAGATTGATGCCGAGCCGCATAAGTCGTCCCCTTACCGGTTTACCGATCAGTAACGTAGGTCTGCGGGGACTGTAGCGCGCCCGGCCGTCCCGCGTCAGTGCGGCAGTAGTCTCAGCCCTCATGGAGCAGAGGCATCTCGGCCGCACCGGACTGCGCGTCTCCCGGATCGGTCTCGGCACACTGACCTGGGGCCGGTCGGCGGACGGACCGGACGAGGCGGAAGCGGCCGCGCAGTTGAAGACGTTCTGGAACGCGGGCGGCACGCTCGTGGACACCGCGGACGTGTACGGGGGCGGTGAGGCGGAGTACCTCCTCGGGCAGTTGATCGGTTCCGTCGTCCCGCGGCGGGATCTGGTGATCGCGACGAAGGCCGGCGGGGTGGCGGATCCGGACCGCCGCTTCGACGCCTCGCGCGGCCACCTGCTCGCCGCGCTGGACGATTCCCTGGCCCGTCTGGACACGGACTACGTCGACCTCTGGCAGGTCCACGCCTTCGACCCCTGGACCCCGCTGGAGGAGACCCTCCAAGCGCTGGACATCGCCGTGAGCAGCGGCCGGGCCCGGTACGCGGGCGTGTCGAACTTCAGCGGCTGGCAGCTCGCGAAGGCCGCGACCTGGCAGCTCGCGGCGCCGGGCGTACGGACCCGGCTGGCATCGACGCAGATGGAGTACTCCCTGCTCCAGCGCGGCGTGGAACGGGAGGTGGTCCCGGCCGCGCTGGACCTGGGCCTGTCCCTGCTCCCCTCCTCCCCCCTCGGCCGGGGCGTCCTGACGGGCAAGTACCGGGCGGGCACCCCGGCGGACTCCCGGGGCGCCTCGGAGACCCTGGCGGCGTTCGTGGACCCCTACCTGGACGAGGCGGCGAGCCGGATCGTGGACGCGGTGGCGACGGCCGCGCACGGCCTCGCGGTGACCCCGCTCCAGGTGTCCCTGGCGTGGGTACGGGACCGCCCCGGGGTGGCCGCGCCGATCGTCGGGGCGCGCACGTCGGCGCAGCTCGGGGCGGCCCTGTCGGTGGAGGCCCTTAGTCTTCCGGAGGAGATCCGCCAAGCGCTGGACGACGTCTCGGCGCCCGTCCACCGCTACCCCGATCAGGACTGGAGCACCTTGTGAGCCACCCCGCTGCCGCGGAAGAACCGGCCACCCCGGCGGCCGCCGCCGAACCGGAAGCGGAACCCGCACCCCGGGAGCCCGCCGTGCCGGCTGCCGCCGAGGACAGTGGTACGGCCGACGCTCCACTTGCCACCGCCGACGGGGATGCGGCCGAGGCTGCCGAAGGGGGCGCGACTCGCGGGGCCGAAGCCGCCCCCGATCCGACGGCGGACGACCCCGACGGAGCCGGTCCCGGGGAGCCCGGGGCGGAGCCCGCGGCCCCGGAGGGCGGCGCCGGCGGAGCCGGGAGCGACGGGGGCGCCGCCGGCTCCGCCGAGGATGCCGCCGTGGCGGACGGCTCCGGCGGAGCCGGGGTTCCGGACGGGGGGCCGGGGGCAGAGCCCCGCCACACGGCGGAACCGCATATCGGCGCTGCGGGAAGGGCCGAGGTGGGGGAAAGCCCCGCAGAGCCCGGCACGGGTGACGCGGCGGCGGGCGCGGAAGCAGACGCGGACGCCGAGCCGGAGGCGGGCGCGGAAGCAGAGACGGACGCCGAGCCGGAGACGGAAGCGGGCGCCGAGGCGGACGCGGCCGGCGCGGCCGGCGGGGACGGCCCTGCGGGTGAGGCCGCCGAGGCCAAGCCCCAGCTCAGCGAAGCCGCCGCGGAACTGGCCGCCCAGAAGATCGAGCGGGAGCGCATCGCCCGTCGCAAGGCGGAGCGCGAGGCCCCCGTGGAGGCCGGCGCCAAGCTCAGCGGCACGGCCGCCGACCTGCTGGCCGCCGTACGGGCCGTGGAGAGCGGCGCCAAGCCCCCCGCCCGGTTCGACGCGCCGGCGCCGCAGCGGACCGTCCCGGCGCCCGCGCCGGAGCGCACCCCGGCCACGGCCCCGGCGCCGGCATCCGCCCCCTCGCCCACGCCGGCCGCGCCGCCCACCCCGGCCGCCGCGCCCGCACCCGCCTCGCCCGACGCCCTCCGGGCCGTCCGCGAGGTTCTGGTCCGGGGCGGAGCCCCCGAGGCCCTGGCCCCGCAGACCACCGCCGCCCTCGGCGAGGACGCCGCCGCGCAGCTCGCCGAGTCGCCCTGGCGGCTGCTGGCCGTCGCCGGGGTCCGGCCGACGCAGGCCGACGGGTTCGCCCGCGCCCTGCTCGGCGCCGAGGCGACCGGCCCCGGTGACGAGCGGCGCGCCGCCGCCCTGGTGGGCTGGCTGCTGGCGCAGGCCGCCGCCAAGGGCCACACGGTGCTGGAGGCCCCCACCCTGGAGTCGGCCCTCGCCCAGTACGGCGTACCCGACCCCGCGGAAGCCCTGGAGGCGGCCGTCGGCGAAGGCGCCGCGCTGGCCTTCGAAGAGCCGGTGGGTCCGCCCGTGGGTGAGGACGAAGAGCAGCCCGTACGCATTCTGGTGGGCCTGGAGGGCTCCGCCATGGCCGAGGAGAGCCTCGCCGAGGGCCTGGCCCGGATCGCCAACGCCTTCACGGACCCCGCCGACTGGGACAAGGCCGCCACCGGCCCCGGCGCCGAACTGGTCCGCGCCGCCGCCGGGCACGGCCTGGTCACCCACACCGGCGGCGAGGCCGCCCGCGCCGAGCCCCGCGCCCTGCTGGCGGCCGCCCGGGAGTTCGGCCTGCGGGTCTGCCTGGCCGCGCACGCACCCGCCGAGGGGGCCGTCACCGTGGCGGGCCTGCTGGCCGGGGCCGAGGGCCCTGGCCGGGACGCGGACGGGCAGTTCGCGCTGGACCTGCTGATCGTGCTGGACGCCCCGCAGCTGGACGTGGAGACGGCCGCCGCGCTGGTGGAGTCCGTCCCCGACGGGGCCCGCCTGGTCCTGTCCGGCGATCCGGCCGTGCTCGGCTCCGCGGGCCCCGGCCGGGTCTTCGCCGATGTGCTCGCGGCCCGTGCCTGCCCGCAGCTCGTCTCCCGGATCCCGGACCCGGGCCCGATCGGCGAGCTGGTCTCGGGGATCGGCGTCGGGGAGCTGTACCAGGTCAACGCGCCCGGCAAGGAGGTCGTCATCGTCCCGGTCCGCGACGCCGGGGAGGCGGTGCACCGCACCGTGCAGCTGGTCGCCGAGTCGGTTCCCCGCGCCTTCGGCATCCCGGCGGAGGCCGTCCAGGTGATCACCCCGGGCCACGGCGGCCCGGCGGGCACCCGCGCGCTCAACGCGGCCCTCAAGGAGCGGCTGAACCCGGGCCCCGGCCGGTTCCTCGGCTTCGACCCCGGCGACCGGGTGGTCCATGTGCCCTCCGCCGGGCGGGCCTTGCCGGCCCGGGTGGTGTCGGCCGACGCGCAGGGGCTGCACCTGGCCGAAGCCGCGGGCGCGCGGATCGTCGTACCGAAGGAGCGGGTGGAGTCGCAGGTGCGGCACGGCTGGGCCGTGACGGCGCACCAGGCCGTCGGCTCGCGCTGGCCGGCGGCGGTCGTGGTCCTGCCCGGGGACGCGGCTCAGGCCCTGTCCCGGGACTGGGTGTACACGGCCTTCGGGCGGGCCGAGCGGCACCTCTCGGTGGTGCACGGGGTGGACCAGGCCCTGCCGCGCGCGGTCGCGGAGGTCCCGGCGAAGCCCCGTACGACCCGGCTGACGGCTCTGCTGCGGGGCCTCGTCGCCTCGGCCTCGGAGGCGGCACCGGAGTCGGCGCGGTCCGAGTGACGGACGCACCGCGGCCCCCGTCCCGGGTGGGACGGGGGCCGCGGTGCGTTGCGTACGGGGCATAGCGCGGGGAGGATTCGGACCGCGGCCGGACCGGGATCAGGCCGGGGTCAGACCCCGCTCGGCCGGCGAGCCGTCCCCGGCCTCCTCGTCGCCCTCACCCTCGTCCTCCTCGTCGAAGACCGAGCTGACGTCGAACCGGTGCATGACGTCCTGCGGATCGATGTGCCCGAAGGGCGAACCGAGCCACTCCCCCGGTTCGGCGACCTCCTCAGAAGCGGCGATCCACAGGGTGGAATCGCCCTCCTCCAGTCCGAAGTCCTTCGCGCGGGAGGCGATTTCGTCGGGCTCGTACTCGCCGAAGAGGACGCCCAGCGCGTCGGCGGTGCCGCCGTCGTGGTCGAGTTCGGCCTCGCGGTCGTGCGCGACGACGCGTTCGGCCTGGGCGATCAGGCGCGCCGGTTCGACGACGGCGTAGTCACGGCGGATGAGCACACTGAAGGCGGCGGGTTCGGCGGGGCCGGTGTACGGGAGCCCGTCCTCCGGAGTGGGGATCTCGAACGGCGTGACCTCGTCGTAGCGGTCATAGAGGAGTTCGTCGTACTCCTCGGAGGCGGCGGCGAGTTCGTTGAACGCGGCGTAGACGTCCGGATCATCGTCCCCGATCCTGCTCTCGACCGCGGCGAGGTGACGGTCGAGCGCGGCCTTGACCGCCTCGGCGGCGGCGCGTACCTCGGCAACAGTGGGCAGAGCGGCATCAGACATAGTGCAGACGCTATCCGTAGAGGGGCTCTCACGGCACAATAGATGCGATGCCGGAATACGAATTTGTCGACTTGTACGTGCCCCGTGGGGTTCCACGTCAGGAAACGACCCGCCTGCTGACCGAACACGCCGAGTACGGGCACTGGGAGCTCGACCGGCTGACCCTGCTCCGGGACGGCAGTCGCCGCGTGCGACTGCGCCGCCGGATCATCCGTCAGGTCCGCGCGACCTGGTGACAAGGGCCGGAAAACCCGACGGCCCCGGAGCGCTGGAACGCACTCCGGGGCCGCGTACTTCAGATGCGTCAGGCGTTGACGCAGGTGTTGCCGAAAGCCGGGTTCAGCAGGCCGATCACGGAGATCGTGTTACCGCAGACGTTCACGGGAACGTGGACCGGAACCTGGACGACGTTGCCGGACAGGACACCGGGCGAACCGATGGCCGCACCCTGGGCACCAGCGTCGGCGACAGCCAGACCCGCACCCGCGAGAACCAGACCACCGGTGACAGCCGCAGCGGCGGCAACCTTCTTGAACATTGTTCCTCCTAGTAGGCAAGCGCGGTCCCAGCCGCGGACCGCACCACCTGTAACGAGGAGGGATCACCGGGGCTACGAGCGTATGAGCGCATTCACTCTTCTCAGTGGTTTCCGCACACCTTCCCGATTCCCGGGCGTTAGCTACGCCCAACCCCGGCCGACACCCGGCCGGCACCCGTCCGGCGCCCGCCTCAGGACTCGTCGATGAACCGGTCGAGCACCCGCACGCCGAACTTCAGACCCTCCACCGGCACCCGCTCGTCCACGCCGTGGAACATCCCGGCGAAGTCCAGCTCCGGCGGGAGCTGGAGCGGAGCGAAGCCGAAGCAGCGGATGCCGAGGTCGTCGAAGGACTTGGCGTCCGTACCGCCGGAGAGCATGTACGGGACCGCGCGGGCGATCGGGTCGTGCGCCTTCAGGGCGGTCTGCATGGCGTCCACGAGCTTGCCGTCGAAGCCCGTCTCCAGCGCCTTGTCCGCGTGGACGTCCTCGCGCTTCACGCGCGGCCCGAGGATCCGGTCGAGGTCGGCGAAGAACTCCTCCTCGTAGCCCGGCAGGAAACGGCCGTCCACGTGGGCGGTGGCCTGGCCGGGGATGACGTTGACCTTGTAACCGGCGCCGAGCATCGTCGGGGCGGCGGAGTTGCGCAGGGTCGCGCCGACCATCTTGGCGATGCCGCCGAGCTTGACGAGCGTGGCGTCCATGTCGTCCGGGTCGAGCGGGGTGCCCAGGGCGTCCGAGAGCTCGTCCAGGAAGTGCCGGACGGTCTTGGTGACCCGTACCGGCCAGGTGTGGCGGCCCAGCCGCCCGACGGCCTCGCAGAGCTCGGTGATGGCGTTGTCGTTGTTGGTCATCGACCCGTGGCCGGCGGTGCCCTCCACCGTCAGGCGCATCCAGTGCATGCCCTTCTGGGCGGTCTCCACCAGGTACAGCCGCAGGTTCTCGTTCACGGTGAAGGAGAAGCCGCCGACCTCGCCGATCGCCTCCGTCACCCCCTCGAAGAGCCCGGGGTGCTTGTCGACGAGGTACCGGGCTCCGTAGGTGCCGCCCGCCTCCTCGTCGGCGAGGAAGGCCAGCACGATGTCGCGCGGGGGCTTGCGGCCGCTGCGCATGCGGTCGCGCACGACGGCCAGCGTCATCGCGTCCATGTCCTTCATGTCGACCGCGCCGCGGCCCCAGACGCAGCCGTCGGCGATCTCGCCCGCGAAGGGGTCGTAGGTCCAGTCGGCGGCGTTGGCCGGGACCACGTCGGTGTGCCCGTGGATCAGCAGCGCCGGCCGCGAGGGGTCCTCGCCCTCGATCCGCGCCACGGTCGAGGCGCGCCCCTTGTGCGATTCGAAGATCTGCGGCTCCAGCCCGACCTCGGCGAGCTGCTCGGCGACCCACTCGGCCGCCTTGCGCTCGCCGGGTCCCGAGTGGTCCCCGTAGTTGCTGGTGTCGATCCGGATGAGGTCCCGGCAGAGGTCGACGACCTCGTCCTCGCCGGAGACGGTCCTGCCCGCGCCCGATTCGCTCACGCTGCTTCCTCCCACTGATCAGTTCCGAACTGCCTCCATCCTCGCCCCCCGGGCCGCTTCCCCCAAGGGCGATCCCCGGCCGCAGGGGGGTGTGATCGAGGACCCCGGAATGTTTGGTAATGTTTTCCACGTCGGAACGGCCCGCGAGGGACGCGAGACAGACACCTTGTCCGGGTGGCGGAATGGCAGACGCGCTAGCTTGAGGTGCTAGTGCCCTTTATCGGGCGTGGGGGTTCAAGTCCCCCCTCGGACACCAAGCGAAAACCCCACTTCACGTGGGGTTTTTTGCGTTTGACGGTAGCTTCGGCGCGGAGCGTCCCGGTGGGTGGTTCGGGATATTCTGTCCTGGTGAACGAGAACCTTCCCCCTTGTCCGAAATGTTCCTGCGCGTACACCTACGAGATGAACGCGCTCGTGGTGTGCCCCGAGTGCGGGCACGAGTGGGTGCCCGCCGAGAGTGCCGCCGAGGGCGGCGGGGACAGCGGTGAGCAGGTCGTGAAGGACGCCGTCGGGAACGTGCTGAGCGACGGCGACACCGTGACCGTCGTCAAGGCGCTCAAGGTCAAGGGCAGCCCCTCCGGGATCAAGGCCGGCACCAAGGTGCGCAACATCCGGCTCATCGACGGGGTCGACGGGCACGACATCGACTGCAAGATCGACGGCTTCGGAGCCATGCAGCTGAAGTCCAGCGTGGTCAAGAAGGCCTGACCCGTACCGCCGCGACGTACGCAGAGGGGCCCCGCCGTGGCGGGGCCCCTCTGCGTACGTCGCGGCGGTACGGGTCAGTCGCGCGGGGCCGGGACGGCGGCCTCGGCGGACTCCGCCGCCTGGTCGAGGCGGAAGGCCTCGTTGCCCAGGCCGATGCGGGCGTGCGCCGCGGGGCGGCGGGAGCGCAGGAAGAGGCCGTACGCCAGGCCCACCAGGGCGGCGGCGGCGATGATGCCGGGCAGGGCCCAGTTCAGCGCGGAGCCCTCCGCGGCGCCGACCAGGACGCGGAAGTCCTTGACCGTGTAGACGGCGATGGCGAGCAGGGCGAGGCCGGCGAGGCCCGCCGCGCCGAGCCGCCAGACCTGGGCGCCGGCGGTGCCGCGGCGGACGAAGAAGGCGATGACCGCGAAGGAGGCGGTGGCCATGAGGAGGGTGATGCCGAGGGCGCCGACGTTGCCCATCCAGGTGAACAGGTGCAGGACGGGCACGGTCGGGTCCCCGGCCTGTGTGTCGTCGGTGAACGCGAAGGCCAGCACGACCACGACGGAGATCACGGTCTGCAGGAGCGAGCCGGTGGCGGGGGCGCCGGTGCCCGCGTTGGTGCGGCCGAAGGCGGCCGGGAGCAGGCCCTCGCGGCCCATGGCGAAGGCGTAGCGGGCGACGACGTTGTGGAAGCTGAGCATCGCCGCGAACATGCCGGTCACGAAGAGGACGTGCAGGACGTCCGTGAAGGTGGTGCCCAGGCGGCTCTCGGCGAGCTGGAAGAGCAGGCCGGGGCCGGCCTCGGCGGAGGCCTTGACCACCTCGCCGGGGCCGGTGGCGACGGACAGGGCCCAGGCGCTGAGGGCGAAGAAGAGCGCGACGAAGCCGACGGCGAGGAACATCACCCGGGAGACGACGATGTGCGGCTTGCTGGTCTCCTCCGCGTACACCGGGGACTGCTCGAAGCCGACGAAGGCGGCGATGCAGAAGCACAGGGCGGTGCCGAGGCCCGCGCCGGTGAGGGTCTCGGGGTTGAAGGCGTGCAGGGAGAGGCCTTCGGGGCCGGGCTTGCCGATGGCGGCGACGTCGAAGACGACGACGAGGAGGACCTCGATGAGCAGGAGGACGCCGAGGACCTTGGCGTTGAGGTCGATCTTGAGCCAGCCGAGGGCGCCGGTGAGGACGACGGCGGCCAGGGCCGGTATCCACCAGGCGAGTTCGGTGTCGAGGTAGGTGGCGAAGAGGCCGGAGATCTCGAAGCCGAGGATGCCGTAGACGCCGACCTGCATGGCGCTGTAGGCGATGAGGGCGACGAATGAGGCACCGGCGCCCGCGGTGGGGCCGAGGCCGCGCGCGATGTAGGCGTAGAAGGCGCCGGCGTTGTGGACGTGCCGGCTCATCTCGGCGTAGCCGACGCTGAAGAGGGCGAGGACGGCGCCGAGGATCACGAACAGCAGGGGCTGTCCGACGATGCCCATGACCCCGAAGGTCGTGGGCATGACGCCCGCGACGACCATCAGGGGCGCACTCGCGGCGAGCACGGAGAGCAGCAGGCCCGCGGTGCCGAGGCGGTCGGCGCGCAGGGCGCGGTCCTGGCCCTTGTACGTACGGATCTCGGCCTGGCCGGCCGGGTCGGTGAGCGTGGTGGATCTGCCCGTCGGCATGGCGGGTGTCCTTTCGGGGCGGGGACTGAGCGGCACTTGCTGAGCGGTACTGGCGGAGCGGGGTGTGCTGAGCGGTACTGACGAGCGGGACCTGCTGAGCCGGACGTGCGCGGTGCCGACCGGGCCGGGGTGGGTCAGGCGGTGCCGAGCGCGGCGCTGCGTGCGGCGAGGAAGGCCTTGTGCGGGTCGCGGTCCGGGTAGGACCACGGGGCCTGGGTGGCGTGGCTGCCGATGCGCTGGAAGAGGGCGGCCGCCTCCGCGGGGCGGCCCTCGCAGAGCTTGGCGTGGGCGAGGAAGTTGAGGTCCACCCGGTTGCGGGGGTGGTCCTCGCGCTCCCACTCCAGCCACCAGTCGAAGGCGGAGCGCAGCACCTGGCGGGCGCGGCGCCCGGACCAGTGCTCGGCTCCGGCGTCCGGGCCGTGGCCCTGCCCGGCGGCGAGGACGCGGTAGCGCTCGGCGTGGGCGATGACGGGGAGGACGGCGAGCGGGGAGTCGGCCGGGGACTCCTCGGCGGCCCAGGCGGCGAAGTCGTAGACCTCGTGGAGCGGGTCGCGGCCGGCGGCCGGGGCCCGCTCGGCCAGCCGGGAGACCATCAGGTGGTGGGCGTGGTGGTGTTCGCGGTGGCGGGCCCTGACCTGGTCGAAATGGCGGCTGAACTCCTCTTCGGTGCCGAAGGCGCGGGTGAGGAGCAGCAGGCCGAGCCAGGGGGTGGGGTCGGCCGGGAACAGGGCCGCGGCGCGGCGGCAGGCCTCCTCGGCGGCCTCGGGGGTGCCCTTGCGGCGCAGGGCGCCGAAGACGGACGCACAGGCGAGGAGGGTGACGGCGTCGGCGCTCTCCGGTTCGGCGAGGAGCCACTCGCGCGCCCACGCGGTCGCGGCCGGGGTTTCGGCGAGGACCACGAGGCGGTGCCCTCGACGGTCCCAGTCGTCTCCCGTGGCGACGAGGAGGGAGCGGGCCTTGGCCCAGCGGCCCTGCGTGAACTGGGCGCGGACGTCGACGAGTTCCAGGTCGCAGAGGGCGGGGTCGAAGAGCTGGGCGTCCCGCTTGCGGGCGCGGCCGAGGGGCGGCGGAGGGGGCGACATCCGCGGGTTTCCCTCCAGGACGCGGGCGGTTGGACGGTGTGGCCGGAAGATCACGCACAGCAAAGCGGTACGCACAGCTCCGAGTCAAGG
This sequence comes from Streptomyces sp. NBC_01298, assembly GCF_035978755.1. Taxonomy (NCBI): domain Bacteria; kingdom Bacillati; phylum Actinomycetota; class Actinomycetes; order Kitasatosporales; family Streptomycetaceae; genus Streptomyces; species Streptomyces sp. NBC_01298. Next base: position 7,121,016 of record NZ_CP108414.1, on the reverse strand, counting down.
TCCAGTCCACTGCGTGGCTCGTTTCAACTGGTCTTTCGCACGGATGAGTTGATGGGGTTGTTCCGGTTCGCGGCGGGTTGTCGCCAGGCCGGGGGCGCCCTCGGGCCGGATCGCGCGCAGGGTCGTAGGCTGACCGCCATGACGGCCTACGAGGATCTCCCGCCCATCGAGTTCGCCTTCCCGGGTCCGCTGCGGGACGCGCTGGTGGCGGCCGTGCTGAGCGGCGCCAAGACCACGACCACGGCCGTCCTGGCCGATTACGAGGCGGCGGGGGACCCGCTGCCCGTGGCGGGCGAGCGGATGGTGATCGTGGACTCCGCCGGGCGTCCGGTGGGTGTCCTGGAGGTGACGGACGTACGGGTCCTGCGGCTGGCGGACGTGGACCTGCGGCACGCGCTGGACGAGGGCGAGGGATTCGCGTCAGTGGCCGAATGGCGCTCCGGGCACGAGGATTTCTGGCACGGTCCGCAGATGCGGGAGGCCCTCGGCGACCCGCACTTCACGGTCGACGACGACACCCCGGTCGTGGCGGAGCGGTTCCGCCTGGTGACCCGGCTGCCCTGAGCGCGGGCCCGCTGCCCCTGGGCGCGGGCCGCTGCCCGGGCGCGGGGCGGGTACGACGACGGCAGGGCCCGGACCGCGCGTCGCGGTCCGGGCCCTGGCCGGTGCTGCGCCGCCCGGCGGCGGCGGTGCTTCAGCTCTGTGCGGTGGCGTCGCCCGCCTGGGCGTCGCTCTGGGCGTCGCCCTCGGCCGCGCCCGCCTTCTCGCGCATCTTGCGCAGCAGCTCAGCCTTCCGGTCGGCCGCGCCGCTGCGGTCGAGGTTGCGGTGCGGGCCGTTGTTCTGGCGTTCGGCGCGGGACTGACGCTTGCGCTGGCCGCCGCCCTGGCCCACGGGGTTGTTGATGTTCTTGCTGACGGTCATGACAAAGACGGTACCCCGTCCCGTCGGCCCCGCGGACCACCCCTTGTGCCGCCCCGGCAGCGGCCGCGCCGGCAGCGGCCGGAGGGGGGCGGGCCCGGCGCCGGTCAGGAGACGGCCGCGGCCGCCGCGCGGCCGGCCGCGCGGCCCGAGAAGATGCAGCCGCCGAGGAAGGTGCCCTCCAGGGCCCGGTAGCCGTGGACGCCGCCGCCGCCGAAGCCCGCCGCCTCGCCCGCCGCGTAGAGGCCGGGGAGGGGTTCTCCCGCGGCGGTCAGGACGCGGGAGGAGAGGTCGGTCTCCAGACCGCCCAGGGACTTGCGGGTCAGGATCGAGAGCCGGACGGCGATCAGCGGGCCCGCCGCCGGGTCCAGGATCCGGTGCGGGGCGGCGGTGCGGATCAGTTTGTCGCCGAGGTACTTGCGGGCGCCGTGGATCGCCGTGACCTGGAGGTCCTTGGTGAAGGGGTTGGCGATCTCCCGGTCGCGGGCGACGATCTCGCGGCGGACGGTCTCCTCGTCGAGCAGTCCGTCCTTGGTGATCGCGTTCATGCCGCGCACCAGCGCGGAGAGGTCCTTCTCGACGACGAAGTCGGCGCCGTTGTCCATGAAGGCTCGCACCGGCCCGGGGACCGCCTGGCGGGCCCGCTCGATGACCCCGCGGACCGACTTGCCCGTCAGGTCCGGGTTCTGCTCGGAGCCGGAGAGCCCGAATTCCTTGCCGATGATGCGCTGGTTGAGGACGAACCAGGTGTGGTCGTGGCCGGTCTTCATGATGTGGTCGAGCGTGCCGAGGGTGTCGAAGCCCGGGAAGAGCGGTACGGGCAGCCGCTTGCCGGTGGCGTCCAGCCAGAGCGAGGACGGGCCGGGCAGGATGCGGATGCCGTGCTTGGACCAGATCGGGTTCCAGTTCTCGATGCCCTCGGTGTAGTGCCACATCCGGTCCTTGTTGATGTGGCTGGCGCCCGCCTCCTCCGCGATGCCGAGCATCAGGCCGTCCACGTGGGCCGGGACCCCGGAGAGCAGCCGCGCGGGCGGCGTGCCGAGGCGGGCCGGCCACTGGGCCCGTACGAGGTCGTGGTTGCCGCCGATGCCGCCGCTGGTCACGATCACGGCCTGGGCGCGCAGGGAGAACTCCCCGGTGGCCTCGCGGCCGCTCGCGGTGCCGCGGACGGCGTCGGAGGGGGCCAGGACCTGGCCGGTCACCGTGTCGAGGGTGCCCGCGGTACGGGAGAGCCCGGTGACCCGGTGGCGGAACTTCAGCTGGACCAGCCCGCGGGCCACCCCGGCCCGTACGCGCCGTGCGAAGGGCTCCACGAGGCCGGGACCGGTGCCCCAGGTGATGTGGAAGCGGGGTACGGAGTTGCCGTGGCCGTTCGCGTCGTAGCCGCCGCGCTCCGCCCAGCCGACGATGGGGAAGAAGCGGACGCCCTGGGCGTGCAGCCAGGGGCGCTTCTCGCCGGCCGCGAAGTCCACGTAGGCCTCGGCCCAGCGGCGCGGCCAGGCGTCCTCCTCGCGGTCGAAGCCGGCGGTGCCGGCCCAGTCCTGGAGGGCCAGCTCGCGGGTGTCCTTGATCCGCATGCGGCGCTGTTCCGGCGAGTCGACGAAGAACAGGCCGCCGAAGGACCAGTGGGCCTGGCCGCCCATGGACCGCTCCGGCTCCTGGTCGAGCAGGATGACCTTGCGGCCGGCGTCGACGAGCTCGGCGGTGGCCACGAGGCCCGCGAGCCCGGCCCCGATCACGATCACGTCTGCGTCGTACGTCATGTGGAACCCGTCCTCCGTCGGTGGTGGGGCGATCCTTTGCTACGGAGCGGTAACCAGTCAATGGGAGCGGAGGATCACGGCATGAGCGCGGCCGACGAGGTACTGGACGTGGTGGACCGGGAGGACCGGGTGACGGGGCGCGCCCCGCGGGGCGAGGTGTACGCGCGGGGGCTGATCCACCGCTGCGTTTTCGTCCTGGCCCGGGACGGGGAGGGACGGATCTTCACGCACCGGCGGACGGATTCGAAGCTGGTCTTCCCCTCGCACTACGACATGTTCGTGGGCGGGGTGGTCGGCGCGGGCGAGAGCTACGCGCAGGCGGCCCTGCGGGAGGCGGAGGAGGAGCTGGGGGTGACGGGGCTGGAGCGGCCCGAGCCGCTCTTCACATTCCTCTACGAGGGGCCCGGCGGGGCCTGGTGGAGCTACGTGCACGAGGTCCGCTGCGAGCTGCCGGTCCGGCCGCAGGCCTCGGAGGTGGCCTGGCACGCGTGGCTCCCGGAGGAGGAGGTGGCGCGGCGGGTCGCGGACGGCTCGTGGCCGTGGGTGCCGGACGGGCTGGAGGCGTACCGGAGGCTGCTGGAGTTCCGCGGATCGGCTCCGGGCGCCGGGCGGGCGGGGCGCCAGTAGATTGGGCGGGTGATCGACTTCGTCAAGGACGTGCGGCTGTGGTTCGCGCCGGCTCGGGTGAGGGACGAGGGCGAGACCCCCGACTACCGCTTCTCCCTGGCCAACGAGCGGACCTTCCTGGCCTGGATCAGGACCGCCCTGGCCCTGATCGGCGGCGGGTTCGCCGTGGACCAGTTCCTGCCCGACCTGCGGTGGGCGGTGCGCGTGGCGATGGCCTTCGCGCTGCTCGCGGTGGGCGCGGCCTGTTCGCTGCGCGCGGTGAACCACTGGGTGCGGTGCGAGCGGGCCATGCGGCGCGGCGAGGACCTGCCGATGTCCCGGTTCCCGGTGGTGCTGAGCCTGGGGGTGGGGCTGGTCGCGGTGGCGATGGTGGTGGTCGTCCTCCTGGGCTGGACGAAAGGGCGGTGAAGGGCCGGTGAAGGGGTGATGAGCGCCTCGGCCGACGCCGCCGACCGCGAGGGCCCCGGCGGCCGTGACGCAGGCCTGCAGCCCGAGCGGACCCGGCTCGCGTGGCGGCGTACGACCCTGTCCTGCGCGGTGGTGGCCGTACTGGCGCTGCGCCAGGCCCTGCACGGGTCCGGCTCCCTGGTGGCCGTCACCGGGGTGGCGGTGATCGCGCTGCTCTGGCTGGCCTTCATGGGGGTGGCGCACCGGCGGGTGCGGGAGCTGGCGGCGGCGCGGCCGGCCGGTCTGTCGGTGGGCGCCGCGCTGGCGGCGACGGCGTGCACGGTGGGCCTGGCGGTGTTCGCGATGGCGCTCATCGTGTAAGGCCCCGGGGCCCGGCTCCCGGGGCCGCGGTCCCGCGCTCCGCGGTCCCGCGCTCCGCGGTCCCGCGCTCCGCGGTCGTCCGGCTCCCGGCCGCCGGCCGTGGGACCGGCCCCTCCCGCCATATGCCCCCAATGGCGGACACATCGGTGGATTCGGGGCGCGTCTCCACTATCCTCGGCCGTCATGACGACCATGCACCAGGAACACCCCACGCACGAGCACTCCCACGGCGCCGACTGCGGTCACACCCCGGTCCAGCACGGCGACCACGTCGACTACGCGCACGACGGCCATCTGCACCGCGAGCACTCCGGCCACTGGGACGAGTGCGAGCCCGCCGGCCACGCCGAGCACGCCGCGCACGCGCACGGCCCGGACTGCGGGCACGAGTCCGTCCAGCACGGCGACCACGTCGACTACCTGCACGACGGGCACCGGCACGCCCAGCACGACGGCCACGTCGACGAGCACTGACCCGGCCGCCCCCCACTGACGGGCGCCGGCGACCACCGGCGCTCCCGAGCCCTCCCCCCGCGGCCCGGTGACTGGCAGGATGCCGGAAGCCCGTCACCGTGACCCGGGGAGAGACCGGATGCCCGCCGAAGAGCCGTACCTCGTCCAGCCCGCGCCCGGGGTCCACGCCTACGTGCAGCCGGACGGCGGCTGGTGCCTGAACAACGCGGGCTTCGTGACCGGCGGCGGCCGGACGCTGCTCGTGGACACGGCGGCCACCGAGCGGCGGGCGCTGGCCCTGCGCGCGGCGGTACTGGCCGCCGGGGCGCCGCTCCCCCGCACGGTGGTCAACACCCACCACCACGGCGACCACACCTACGGGAACGGCGTGTTCGCCCCGGAGGCACTGGTCCTGGCGCACGAGAACGCGCGCTCGGAGCAGCTCGCCGCCGGGCGCCAGCTGGAACTGATCTGGCCGGCGACCGACTTCGGCGCGCTGGACATCACCGCGCCCGATCTGACGTACACCGACCGGATGACGCTGCACGTCGGGGAGACCGAGGTACGGGTCCTCCACCCGGGCGTGGCGCACACCACGGGCGACTCCATCGTGTGGCTGCCCGGGCAGCGGATCGTCTTCACCGGCGACCTGGTCTTCGCGGAGGGCACGCCGTTCCTGGCGATGGGCTCGCTGGCCGGTTCGCTGCGGGCGCTGGAGCTGCTGCGCTCGCTCGACGCGGAGACGGTCGTACCGGGACACGGCCCGCTGACGGACCCCGGCGCGTACGAGGCCACCGAGCGCTACCTGCGGTACGTGGCCGAGCTGGCCCGGGAGGGGCGCGCGAAGGGGCTGACCCCGCTGGAGGCGGCCCGGCAGGCCGATCTCGGCGAGTTCGCCGCCTGGCGGGAGAGCGAGCGGCTGGTGGCCAACCTGCACCGGGCGTACGCGGAGCTGGCCGGGGAGCCCGAGGGGGTACCGCTGGACATCCTGGCGGTGCTGCGGGACATGACCGTGATGAACGGCGGGACGCCGATCCTCTGCCACGCCTGAACGGGCGGAGCGACCGAAGACGCGCACTTCGCCGCCTCCACCCACTGGACGGCATACCGACTGGTCGGCATGATGGTGCGCGTCCGTTCCGTCGTCGTCAACTCCACGGAGGCGCGCACCATGACCTCAGCTCCCTCCCCTGACCCTTCCGGCGCCCCTCCCGGCCCGCGGGGGCTCGATCTGGAGCGGCTGCGCGGCCATCTCGACCGGGCGCTGCCGGGCCTGGCGGCCGGGCCGCTGACCGGCCGGCTGATCGAGGGCGGCCGCTCGAACCTCACGTACGAGGTGGGCGACGGGAGCTCCCGGTGGGTGGTGCGCAGGCCGCCGCTGGGGCACGTACTGGCCACCGCGCACGACATGCGGCGCGAGCACCGGGTCATCGCGGCGCTGCACGGCACCGCGGTGCCGGTGCCCGAGCCGCTGCTGCTGTGCGAGGACGAGGCCGTGCTGGGGGCGCCGTTCTACGTGATGGAGTACGTGGACGGGGTGCCGTTCCGCACGGCCGGGCAGCTCGCCGCGCTGGGCCCCGAGCGGACCCGGCGCGCGGTGCTGGGCCTGGTGGACACCCTGGTCGACCTGCACGCGGTGGACCCGGAGGCGGTGGGTCTGGGCGACTTCGGGCGGCCCGAGGGGTTCCTGGACCGGCAGCTGCGCCGCTGGGGCAAGCAGCTCGCGGCCTCCCGGGGGCGGGAGCTCGCCGGGATCGACGAGCTGCACGGCGCCCTCGGGCGGACCCTGCCCGAGTCGCCCGCGCCCACGGTGGTGCACGGGGACTTCCGCCTGGACAACGTGCTCATCGGCGACCCCGGCGACGGCACGGACCGGATCCGGGCGGTGCTGGACTGGGAGATGTCCACGCTCGGCGATCCGCTGACGGACCTCGGGCTGCTGGTGATGTACAGCTCCGACCTGGGGCTGACCGACTCCCCGGTCAGCACGACCAGCGGGGCCCCCGGCCATCCGGCGCCCGCCGAGCTGATCGAGCGGTACGCGGCCCGTTCGGGCCGGGACGCCTCGCAGGTCGCCTGGTACACGGCCTTCGCCTGGTTCAAGCTCGCGGTGATCCTCGAAGGCATCCACTACCGCTTCACGCTCGGGCAGACCGTCGGCGCGGGCTTCGACCGGATCGGCGAGCTGGTCCCGGTCTTCATCGAGCACGGCCTGACCACCCTTCAGGAAGGTTGAGGAACCCCCGATGGACTTCGCATTCGACGCCCGCACCGAGGAACTCCGCGGACGGCTCCTCACGTTCATGGAGGAGTACGTCTACCCGGCGGAACCCGTCGCCGCCGAGCAGCGCGCGCGGCTGGCCTCGCCCTGGGACACCCCGGCCGTGTTCGGTGAACTGAAGGCCGAGGCGCGCCGTCAGGGGCTCTGGAACCTCTTCTTCGTAAACCAGCACAGCTTGCCGGACCGTGAGTACGGCGCCGGGCTGACCAACCTCCAGTACGCCCCGCTCGCCGAGATCACCGGCCGCAGCCCGCACCTGGCGCCGACGGCGACGAACTGCGCGGCTCCGGACACCGGGAACATGGAGCTGCTCGCGCAGTTCGGGAACGAGGAGCAGAAGAAGCAGTGGCTGGAGCCGCTGCTGGCCGGGGAGATCCGGTCCGCGTTCGCGATGACCGAGCCGGAGGTGGCCTCCTCGGACGCCACGAACATCGAGACCCGCATCGAGCGTTCGGCGAGCGGTGACGAGTACGTGATCACGGGTCGCAAGTGGTTCATCTCCGGAGCCATGAACCCGGACTGCAAGATCTTCATCGTCATGGGCAAGACCGACCCGGGGGGCGCCGACCCGCGCCGCCAGCAGTCCATGATCCTGGTTCCCCGGGACGCTCCGGGAGTCGAGATCCGGCGCGCGATGACGGTGTACGGGTACGAGGACCACGACCACGGCGGTCATGCCGAGGTCGTCTTCGACGGAGCCCGGGTGCCGGCGGCGAACCTGATCGGCGAGGAGGGCGGCGGCTTCGCCATCGCCCAGGCCCGCCTCGGGCCGGGGCGGATCCACCACTGCATGCGGCTCATCGGCATGGCGGAGCGGGCCATCGAGCTGATGTGCCGGCGCGCGGTGGGCCGTACCGCCTTCGGCAAGGAGCTGGCCGCGCAGGGCGTCGTACAGAACTGGATCGCGGACGCCCGGGTCACCGTGGAGCAGCTGCGGCTGCTGGTGCTGAAGACTGCCTGGCTGATGGACACGGCCGGCAACCGGGGCGCGCACACCGAGATCCAGGCCATCAAGATCGCGACCCCGCGGGCGGTGGTGCGGATCCTGGACGACGCGGTGCAGCTGCACGGTGCCGGCGGGGTGAGCCAGGACTTCCCGCTGGCCGAGCTGTGGGCGGCGGCGCGGACGCTGCGGCTGGCGGACGGGCCGGACGAGGTGCACCAGCGCTCGCTGGCGCACCGGGAGCTCAAGCGGTACCGATAGCCTTCCGCGGGCTGCGGCGGGACGCTTCGGCGGGCGGGGCCGGGGACTTCGGCGGGCGGGGTGGAGGACTTCGGTCCCCCGGGACCGGACCTTTAATGGTCCAGACCACTAGGGAAGTCCGATATATTCGGTATTTCCCCCCAGTGAAAGTGCCCTCTGCCATGCCCAGCTCCACCCTGGCCCCCGCCGCCGCGCCGCACGCCACGGCCTCCCCCGTCACCGCGCCGCAGGTCATGGCGAATCCCGGACCGCTCGGCCTGGCGGCGTTCGCCCTCACCACCTTCGTGCTCAGCCTCTTCAACTCGGGGCTGATCTCGAACGCCGCGCTCAGCGCCGTCGTGCTGCCGCTGGCGCTGTTCTACGGCGGCCTCGCGCAGTTCGTGGCGGGCATCCTGGAGTTCCGCCGCGGCAACACCTTCGGGACCACGGCGTTCGTCTCGTACGGCGCGTTCTGGATGTCCTTCGCCGGCTACGTGAAGTTCGTCGTCCCCACGCTGCCGGCCGACCAGGCGCACGTGGCGACCGGCTGGTTCCTCGTGGGCTGGTTCATCTTCACCGCGTACATGTCGATCGCCGCCATGAAGCTGGACGTCGCGCACCGCGTGCTGTTCGTCTCGCTGGCGCTGACCTTCCTGTTCCTCGCCCTCGGCGACCTGGCGCAGAGCACGGCGCTGGGCCACACCGGCGGCTTCCTCGGCCTCTTCACCGCGGGCGTGGCCTGGTACATCTCCTTCGCCGTGGTCGCCAAGGAGACCTGGGGCCGCGAGGTCGCACCGCTCGGCTAGGACCGCTCCGCGGCCACGGGCGCGGCCACCGGCACGGTGGTGCCCGAAGCCGCCTCGATGACCTCGTCCAGCACCTCACGGGACCGGATCAGATCGGCGATCAGCCGGTCGATCCGGTCCCGTTCCGTTGCCAGCTCGGCGACGAGCGCGGGCGTGGCCCGTACGTCCGGCCCGCCGTCCGCGTCGCGCATGCAGGGCAGGATCCGCCCGATCTTCGCGCTGTGCAGTCCGGCCGCGTAGAGCTCCTGGATCCGGATGACCCGGTCCACCGCCCGCTCCGCGTAGTCGCGGTGGCCGCCGGGCGTCCGGTCGGAGACCAGCAGTCCCCGGGTCTCGTAGTACCGCAGCGAGCGCTCGCTGACCCCGGTGCGCGCCGCCAGTTCACCGATCCGCATGCCGTGCCCCCGCCTTCTCCGGAGGCGCCTCCGGACTTGAACCTGACATCAATGTCACGTTTTAGGTTACGGGCATGACGCACACGCAGCAGGACCTTCCGCCCGTTTCCCGCCTCTTCGAGCCCGCCGCCCTTGGCGGGCTCGAACTCCCCAACCGCCTGGTGATGGCGCCCCTGACCCGCAACCGGGCCGGCGCCGACGGGGTCCCCGGGGAGCTGATGGCCGTCCACTACGCCCAGCGCGCCACGGCCGGCCTGATCATCGCCGAGGGCACCGCCCCGAGCGCCGTGGGGCAGGCCTATCCGAACATCCCCGGCATCCACACCCCGGAGCAGATCGCCGGCTGGCGCCGGGTCACCGACGCGGTGCGGGCGGGGGCCGACGGCCGGGGCGGCGGCGCGGCGATGTTCCTCCAGCTCGAACACGGCGGCCGGGTCGGGCACCCCGACACCAGCGGTCACGTACCGCTCGCGCCGTCCGCCGTACGGCTCCCCGAGCAGTTGCGGACCCCCGGCGGGCTGCGGGACGCCCCCGTTCCGCGCGCGATGACGGACGGGGGCGTCCGGTCCGCCGTCGCCGACTTCCGCGCCGCGGCCCGCAATGCCGTGGAGGCCGGGTTCGCGGGGGTGGAGGTGCACGCCGCCAACGGGTTCCTGCCCCACCAGTTCCTGGCGCGGGGCACCAACCTGCGGACCGACGGGTGGGGCGGCCCGGTGGAGAACCGGATCCGGTTCACCGTCGAGGTGGTCCGGGCCGTCGCCGGGGCCATCGGCCGGGAGCGGGTCGGTGTGCGCGTCTCGCCCGGGGTCGGCGTCAACGGCATCGAGGAGGGTGACACCGAGGCGATCTACCCGGCGCTGCTGGCGGCCCTGGCGGAGATCGGCCCGGTCTATCTCCACGTCCTCTACGCCCACGGGCAGCCGCGCGGGATCAAGGAGCACCGCACGGCCTGGCGGGGCACCCTGATCGCCAACCAGCAGCTCTCCCGGGAGGAGTTCGCGGCCGACGGCGGCAAGGGCGTCGCCGAACGGCTCCTGGCCGAGGGCGCCGACCTGGTCTCGCTGGGCCGGGGCTTCCTCGCCAACCCCGACTTCGTGGAGCGGCTGCGCACGGACGCCCCGCTCAACGAGATCCGCTCCGAGTTCCTGATGCACGTACAGGGGCCGGAGGGGTACAACGACTACCCCGCTCTCCCTCCCGCGCACGCTACGGGCGCAGCGCCCGCATCAGCAGGTCCGCGAGGTGATCGGCGACCTGCTGCGGCGTGAGCGGGCCGTCCTCGCGGTACCAGGTCGACAGGTGGTGGACGGAGCCGAAGTGGTAGTCCACCACCAGGTCGGCCGGGGTGGCGTCGGAGAAGACCCCGGCGGCCTGCCCCTCCTCGACCAGGGCGCGGAAGCGCTCGTGGTAGCGCCGGCGCTCCGACCGGACCTGCTTGAACTTCTCCGGGCTCAGCTGGTGCATGGAGCGGAAGAAGATCGCCGCGTCGTCCAGGTTCTCGATCGTGGTGACCACCACGTCGGCGGCCGCGGCACGCAGCCGCTCCTCCACCGGGGCGTCGGAACCGGCCACCACGTCGAGCCGCTGCTGCTGGAGCCGCAGCATGCGCGCGTACACCTCGTGCAGCAGGTCGTCCTTGGATCCGAAGTAGTGGTAGAGCGCGCCCTTGGTGACCCCGGCCGCCTCGACGATCTCCTGGACAGAGGTGCGGTCGTAGCCGCGTTCGGCGAACAGCCTGGTCGCGACGGCGAGGAGCCGGAGCGGTACCGGGGCCTCGTGCGCCCCGACGTTCTCCGTCGTGGTCTTGGCGGCCATGGCTGTCGCCTCCCTTTCGTGGTGCTCGCGTGTGGGGCGCGGCGCGGACGCGGTCCGGCCGTTTTCAGCCGTGGTCGCGCATGCGTAGTTCCCGTCGCAGGATCTTGCCACTGGTCGTCTTCGGAAGGACAGGCAGGATCTCCACCCGGCGCGGGTATTTGTACGCGGCGAGGCGCTCGGCGCAGTACGCGGACAGCTCGGCCGGGTCCGCCTCCGTCCCCGGGCGCAGGCTGACGTAGGCCTTCACGCTCTCCCCGCGGTAGGGGTCCGGGATGCCGACGACGGCCGCTTCGCGCACGGCGGGGTGGGTGTAGAGCACGTCCTCCACCTCGCGCGGCCAGACCTTGAAACCCGAGGCGTTGATCATGTCCTTCTTGCGGTCGACCACGTAGAGCCAGCCCCGCGGGTCCATGAACCCGACGTCTCCGGTGCGCAGTTCGCCGTCCGGGAAGGCCTTGGCCGTGTCGGCGGGCAGGCCCCAGTAGCCGGGGACGACCTGGGGTCCGCGGACGGCTATCTCACCGGTCTCGCCGAAGGGGACCTCGGCGCCGCTCTCGTCGAGGATCCGTACGAGGGTGTCGGCGCCGGGCACGCCCACGGAGAGGGTGCCCGAGGCGGGGTCCACGGGGGCTTCGAGGTGGACGGGTACGGAGGCGCAGGGGGCGGTGCACTCGGTGAGGCCGTAGCCGTTGCGCAGGTAGAAGCCGTAGGCGGCGCGGAGGCGTTCGACCAGGGCGGGCGGCAGCGGGGCGCCGCCCGAGGAGAGCACCCGGAACGAGGCGAAGTGGTCCGGGGTGGCCCCGGGGTGCGCGGCGAGCGCCATGAAGGCGGTGGCCGGGCCCACGGTGTAGGCGGGGCGGTGTTCGAGGAAGGCGTCGAGGACGGCTCCGGCGTCGAAGCGGTGGGCGAGGACCAGGGTGCCGGCGTTGGTGAAGCAGGCGGCGAGTTCACACACCATGCCGGTGATGTGGAAGAGCGGGGCGAGGGCGAAGTAGGAGGCGCCTTCGGGGAGGGGGTGGCCGGTCACCTGGCGGACGGCGTTGTGGGTGAGGGCGCCGTGCGGGTTCATGGCGCCCTTGGGGGTGCCGCTGGTGCCGGAGGTGTAGCTGATCAGGGCGGTGTCCGCGGCCGTGAGGTCCGGGTCGGGCGGGGCGGGGCGGCCCCGGCGGGCCACGGTGTGCAGGTCGGCGGCGTCGTCCGGCTGCTCCGGGCGGCCCGGCGCGAGGACCCGTACGTCGTCGCGGGTCTGGAAGTCCAGGTCGCAGGCGGTCAGGACGGTGCGCACGGCGGTCTCGCGCGCGGCCCCGCGCAGGTACGCGGACCAGGCGCGGGCCTCGCAGACCAGGGCGGTGGCCCCGGAGTCGCGCAGGATGTGGCCGACCTCGCCGGACTTGTACATGGGGTTGAGCGGGACCACGACCGCCCCGGCCTTCCAGGCGGCCAGGACGGCGAGCACGAAGTGCGGGGTGTTCTGCAGCATGACCGCGACCCGGTCCCCGCGGCGGATGCCGTGGGCGGCGAGGTGGCCGGCGAGGGAGTCGGAGAGGGCGTCGGTCTCGGCGTAGGTGAGGCGGCCGTCGAAGTAGGCGAGGGCGGTGTGGCCGGGGGCGCGGGCGACGGCGGCCCGGAAGGCGTGCAGCACGCTGGGCGGGGGCGCGATCGGGGCCCGCTGGACCGGGCTGAGCAGGCCGAGCCAGGGCTTGGCGGCGTAGCGGGAGGGCCGGGCGGGGGCGGACGGGTCCGGTGGGAGGGCCGGGGGCGTGGTGTCCGCCGGGGGCGTGGTACCTGCCGGGGGCGTGGTACCTGCCGGGGGCGTGGTGCCTGCCGGGGGCGTGGTGTCCGCGGTCACCGGGTCTCCCACTTGCGCTGGAGGTGGTTCATGCCGCTCAGCCAGCGGTCCGGGTCGGTGGCCCGGGACACGTGGAAGTCCGCGACCTCGGGGTGCGGGAGGATCAAGAACCGGCCCTTCTCCATGCCGTCGAACAGGGCGTCCGCGACCGCTTCCGGTGTGATCGCGGTCGGCGCGAGGACCAGCTCGCCCGCCGATCCGGCCGCGGTGAGCATGTCGGTCCGGACCCCCTGCGGGCAGATGGCGTGGACCTGGAGCCCGCGGTGGCGGTAGGTCAGCGAGAGCCATTCCGCGAAGGCGAGCGCGCCGTGCTTGGTGACACTGTACGGGGCCGCTCCGATCATGGTCAGCAGACCGGCGGCCGAGACGGTGGACACGAAGCGGCCGCTCCCGCGCTCCAGCCAGTCGGGCAGCAGCAGCCGGGCGGCGCGCACGTGGGCCATGACGTTGGTGTCCCAGGCCGCCTCCCAGACGGCCTCGTCGGCGAAGGCGTCGCCGCCGGAGGCGAGGCCCGCGTTGGCGCAGTAGACGTCCACGGTGCCGCCGAGCGCCTCGCGCGCCCGCGCGGCCACGGCGGAGGCGTCGCCGGGCACCGCGACGGCGCGGGCGCCGATCGCCTCCGCGACCGAGGCGGCCTTGGCGGGGTCGAGGTCGTTGACCGCGACGGTCGCCCCCTCGGCGGCGAAGCGGTGGGCGAGGGCGGCGCCGATGCCGCCGCCCGCGCCGGTGACGACGACTCGCTGGTCCTGGAACGCGTTCACCTCATCCCTCCCAGGATGCCCCGGGCTTCAGCCCGGGGAGGCATGGGTTCCGCCATCGTGGGCGCGGAGGACCGGAGTTCTCTTCGCATCTGTGGTGACCTGCGCTTTCTGGCGTTGTCAGTGGGCTCGGTTAGGTTGACCGCATGGCGACATCTCAGGAGACGGAAGAAACCGGGCATGCCCGGTTCACCTACCGGCTTCGCGTTTCGTCGACCGCGCTCGCCAAGCTGTTGGGTGAGTGGGACCGGTGCCGGTGGGTCTGGAACGAATGCGCCGCTCGGTCGAAGAAGGCCCAGGCCGAGGACGAGAAGTGTGGTCCGGCCCGGCTGGACAAGATGCTGGCCGAAGCCCGCAGCCGCAACACCTGGTTGGGCGACGGCAGCAGCGTTCCGCAACAGCAGCTGGTACGCGACTTCGGGAAGTCCCGCGCCAAAGCCTTGAAGGACATCAAGGCCCGGCTGCCGATGCGGCAGCGGGCGGGAATGCCCAAGTACAAGAAGAAGGCCAAGGCCGCCCCGACACTCAACTACACCCGGCGCGGCTTCCGGATCAAGGACGGCCGCCTGCACCTCGCGGGCGGCCTCATCCTGACCGTGGTCTGGTCCCGCGAACTCCCGGCGGACCCGTCCTCCGTGCGGATCTACCGCGACGGCCTCGGCCACTGGTACGCCTCCTTCGTCGTCCCCGCCGAAGCCCAGCCGCTTCCTGAGACGGGTGCGGTGATCGGGATCGACTGGGGCTTGAAAGAGACCGCGACCACCACCAGCGACGCCCACGATCTCCCGCACGCCGAGCACGGGAAGAAGGCCGCCGCCGGGCTCGCGCATTATCAGCGGATGATGGCCCGACGGAAACCCGTGAAGGGCAAGCCTGGTTCGAGGGGCTACCGGGCGGCGAGGAAGCTGATGGCGAAGCTGCACAAGAAGGTGGCCCGACAACGCCAGGACACCGGCCGCAAGTGGGCCAAGACCGTCGTCCGTGACCACGATGCCCTCGCGGTGGAGGACTTCCGGCCGCGCTTCCTCGCCAAATCCACCATGGCCCGCAAGGCCGCCGACGCCGCGATCTCCGCGACCAAGCGTGAGCTGATCGCCATGGCCCGCAAGCACAGGCGCATCGTGCACCTTGTCCACCCCGCGCACACCACTATGGATTGCGCACAGTGCGGAGCGAGAACCAAGCACGCACTACCTCTCTCAGAACGTACCTACACCTGCACCGCGTGCGGAGCCGTGTCCCCCAGGGACAAGAACTCCGCACACGTGATGCTGGTCCGGGCTGGTCTCAACCCGGCTGGTGCCGATCGTGTAAGAGCTGACGGACCGCAGGTCCACAGCCAACGTGAGCCAGGAATCCCCGCCCTTTAAGGCGGGGAGGATTCAAGGGTCCGCCCTTCGTGTCTGGTGGTGCCTTGGCGTCTGCACGGCGTGCTGACGCCTACCGGATCACGGGCAGACTAACCAGTCGGTATGTCCGGGCGGAAGGGTGCGGAGCCCTACTTTGGCGCGATGACGCTGTCGCGACGCGGGTTGCTGGGTCTGGCCGGAGCGGCGGGCGCCGCGGGCGCCCTGGGGGCGGGAGCCCCGGGAACGCAGGTGCCGGACGCGCAGGTGCCGGGAACGCAGGTGCCGGGCGCGCCCGGCGGCCGGGTGCGGACCGGGTTCGAGGGGCTCGCCGCGGACGGGTACGCCGTACTGGCCGGGCAGCGGGTCGGGGTGGTCACCAACCCGACGGGGATCACCGCGGACGCCCGCCATCTGGTCGACGCCCTGCACGCGGACGCCGCCGACGGACACTTCGACCTGGTCGCGGTGTTCGGCCCCGAGCACGGCTTCCGGGGCACGGCCCAGGCGGGCGGTTCGGAGGGGGCCGGGCGGGATCCGGCGACCGGGCTGCCCGTATACGACACGTACGACAAGAGCGGGCAGCGGCTCGCGGACGTCTTCACGGCGGCCGGAGTCGACACGGTCGTCTTCGACATCCAGGACGTCGGCGCCCGCTTCTACACCTACATCTGGACCCTCTACGACTGCATGCGCGCGGCCGCCCTCGCCGGCAAGGCGGTGGTGGTGCTGGACCGCCCCAACCCGGTCGGCGCCCGGCGGGCGGCCGGGCCCGTCCTGCAGCGCCCGTACGCGAGCTTCGTGGGCCGGGAGCCGATCGCGCTGGCGCACGGGATGACGGCGGGCGAGCTGGCCGGGCTCTTCGCGGGCGAGTTCCTGCGGGGAGCCGGCGCCGCCCCGCGGCTGGAGGTGGTGCGGATGGCCGGCTGGCGGCGGGAGTCCTTCTTCGAGGAGACGGGGCTGCCCTGGGTACCGCCGAGCCCGAACATGCCGACACCGGGCACGGCCCTCGCGTACGCCGGGACCTGTCTGTTCGAGGGGACGAACCTGTCGGAGGGGCGCGGTACCACCACCCCCTTCGAGCTGGTCGGCGCGGAGGGCGTGGACCGGCGGTGGGCCGAGGCGGCGAACGCGCTGGAGCTGCCCGGGGTCTGGTTCCGGGAGGCCTATTTCACGCCTTCCTTCTCCAAGTACGCCGGGAAGACCTGCGGCGGCGTCCGGCTGCTCGTCCACGACCGGGAGGCCTTCGATCCGGTAAGGGCCGGGATCGGGCTGCTCGTCACCGCGCGGCGGGTGTGGAGCGGCTTCGCGTGGCGTTCCGACCAGTGGATCGACCGGCTGACGGGCTCGGACCGGGTCCGGCGGATGGTGGACGCGGGGGCGGGCGTGGAGGAGGTCGCGGGCGACTGGGCGGCCGGGCTGGCGCGGTTCGCGGCGGTGCGGGAGGAGTACCTGCTGTATCCGTGAACCGGCTGGTGCGCGGGGGCTGGCCGGGCGGCCTGTTCCGCAGGATGCTGCGGAACAGGGACACGGCGTGGAGGGGGACGTCATGGTGCACATCGGCGGGGTGGTGCCCGCGGCGGCTACGGGGACGGCGGCGGGGATCGGGGCCCGGCCGTACGTGGAGCTGACCTTCGACGCGCAGGGCGACGCGGGCCCGGGCGCGCGGGAGGCGATCTTCGGGATCGAGGCCACGGACCTGCTGGTCTTCGCCCACGGATGGAACTCCGACCGGTCCACCGCGATCCGGCTCTTCGACCGGTTCTACGCCCCCTTCGCGGATCTGGTGGGGACCGGGGTGCGGCTGGGGTACGTGGGGGTGGTGTGGCCCTCGATCCGGTTCTCGGACGAGCCGATACCCGACTTCGACGCCCGTGGAGCCGTGGGCGGCGCCGGGGACGGGGACGGGGCCCCGGGTGCGGGGATCGCCGGTGAGCCGGGCCACGGTACGGCCCTGGATCCGGTGACCCGGCGGGCCCTCGGCGCGTTCTGGCCCGGCCGGGCGGCGGAGCTGGACCGGATCGCCGAGCTGCTGGAGGAGCGGCCCACGCACGACGGCGGCTTCACCGAGTTCGGCGCGCTCGTACGGGAGCTGGCCGGCGTGGACGGAGTGGGCACGGGCGACGATCTCGCGGCGGCCTTCGCCCCGCGCGAGGTTCCGGACTTCCTCAGTGGGGACGTCCTGCGGGTGTGCCGGGAGTTCACCGAGGCCCTGGCCGAGGCGGGCGCCACGCTCCCCGGGGACTCCGGGGACTCCCCCGACTCCTCGGCCGGCGGGGCGCGGACGCTGTGGAACGGTGCCAAGGAGGTGCTGCGCCAGGCCACGTACTACCAGATGAAGGCCCGGGCCGGGGTGGTCGGCGAGCACGGCCTCGGGCCGCTGCTGGCGGAGCTGGCCGGCCGCCGCCCGGCCCTGCGGGTGCACCTCATCGGCCACAGCTTCGGCGGCCGGGTGGTCTCCTTCGCGCTGCGCGGGCTGCCGTCCGGGGCGCGGAACGTGAAGTCCCTGACCGTCCTCCAAGGGGCCTTCTCCCACTACGCGTTCGCCGACAGCCTGCCGCACGACCGGGGACGCGGGGGCGCCCTGCGCGGACTGCAGGACAGGATCGACGGGCCGCTCACGGCCTGCCACTCCCCCTACGACTCCTCCCTCAAGGTGTTCTATCCGCTGGCCTCCCGGATGGCCGGCGATTCGGCCGGTCTGCTCGGTTTCGACGAGCGGTGGGGCGCGATCGGGCACGACGGGGTGCGCGGGGTGCCGGGAACCCCCCGGCTGACCCTGGACGCGGCGCTGCGGGGCGGCCTGCCCGCGACGGGCTGCGTGAGCGTGGACGCGGGCTCAGTGGTCCGGCGCGGCGGGGCCCCCTCGGGGGCGCACAGCGACATCTGCCACGAGGAGCTGGCCCGGCTGGTGGTGGCCGCGGGGCGCATGGGGCGCTGAGTTCCGGCCATGTGCCACCCGTACGCCTCGACCGCCCCCGCATGCGCCCGCACCAGGCCGGGCATGTTGGGCACACGGCGCCGGTCCTGTGGGGAACACAGCGCGGCGGGCACGGCGCCCGGTGCTGGGCGCTCGGCGGAGGTGAAGGTGTGATGGCGGGATTCCGGAGTCTGGCCCATCAGGTGCGGGACACGCGCAACGACAGGGCCCTGCGGCGCCATTCGCTGCGCCGCTGCCTGGAGCGGTTCGCCCCGTACGGACACCGCGCGACGTGGTGGCACCTGTGCGACCGGCACGGGATCGGCCCCGAGGACCGGGCCGCGGACCCCTCGCGGCTGGTGGCCGCGCTGGAGGAGCTGGAGGAGGCGCGGGCGGTCTGGCTGGCGTACGAACGGCAGTTCGCGGCGCGCCGGCGGCGCGAGAAGCACGACGGGCTGCGGCGGCCCGAGTGGGCCTGGAGCGGCAGCGGGGACGCGGTGGTGCGGTGCGCCGATCCGGGCGTACGGCCGCAGGGGGCGCTGGGAGAGGTGTTGAGACGGCTGGTGGAGGCGCTGGAATCGGAGCCGGGGACGGGCTGTCCGGTGTGCGGGGCGCGGGAGTTGCACTGGCCGGTGCGGGTGCCTCCGGCGGTGGCAGCGAAGGCCGCGGCACGGGCGTCGGGTCCTGCCACGGCCGGCGGTGGCGGCGGGCCGGCCGGCCCGGCCGGCACCGGATGGGCGTGGGACGGGCCGGTGTGCGCGGGCTGCGGAATCGTGGTGCCCAGACCGGCGCTCGCGCAAACGGCGCTGCGGGGGGCCGATCTGGCGGGGGCGGCGTGAGCCGGGTGGGAGGCGGGGCGGGAGTGGGAGGCGGAGCCGCGGTGGGAGCGGTGCCGACGCTGGTGGTGTCGCTGAACGGGTCCCGGGGCGCCGCCGACGGGGCGGCCGTCCCCATGAGCCCCGAGGATCTGGTGGAGGCCGCGCTGGCGGCGGTGGCCGCCGGAGCCGGGGAGGTGCTGGTCCACGCACGCACCCCGTGCGGGCGCGAGAGCCTCTCGCCCCGGGTGGTCGGACCGCTGCTGGTGGCCCTGCGCGAGGCGGGGCTCGGAGGCGGGCCCCGGATGCCGGGCGGTACCGGGCCCGGCGGCGGGCCGGCGGCCTCAGCGGCCGTGGGCACGGCCGTGGGCACGGCCATGGGGGCGGCCGCGAGCGTGCCCGTGAGTGTGGCCGTGAGCGTGGCCGTGAGCGTGGGGTCCGAGCCGGATCAGGCCGGGCGGCTGGCGCGGGTGCGGAGCTGGACGGTGCTGCCCGACCGGGCGGTGGTGCGGTTCGCGGAGCCGGGAGCCCGGGAACTCGCCGAGGCGCTGCTGGAGCGCGGGGTGGCGGTGGACGCGGAGGTCCCGGTGGGCGGGGATCCCGGCCCGCCCGCGCGGTTCCTCGGCTGGCCGGTACGGGATCCCGCGCGGGTCCGGCTCGTCGCCGAGCTGGGCTCCGCCGGCCCGGGTCCGGTCGCCGAGCTGCTGCGCCGGCTGCCGCCGGTGCCGGTGCTGCTGTTCGGGCGGGAGGCGGCGGCCTGGCCCGCGGTGCGGCTGGCCGCGCGGTACGGCACCGGGGCGCGGATCGGCGTAGGAGACGTGCTGCACCTGCCGGACGGGCGGATGGCGCGGTCGAACGCCGAGCTGGTCGCGGCGGCGGCCCGCGCCAGGGAGGTCACAACAGCCGGGAACCGGTGAGGCGTTCACCGAAGACGTCGTCCGGGTTGGAGAGCGCGCAGTTCTCCAGCGACAGGCATCCGCAGCCGATGCAGTCGGTCAAATGGTCGCGCAGGCGGCTGAGTTGGGCTATGCGGTGATCGAGCTCGGCGCGCCAGCTCTCGGAAAGACGGGCCCAGTCCTCGCGGTTGGGGGTGCGGCCTTCGGGGAGCTGGGCGAGTGCGTCGCGGATGCTGGCGAGCGGGATGCCGACGCGCTGGGCGGCCCGCACGAACGCCACGCGGCGCAGCGCGTCACGGGTGTAGCGGCGCTGGTTTCCGGAGGTGCGGCTGCTACTGATCAGGCCCTTGGCCTCGTAGAAGTGCAGGGCGGAGACGGCCGCGCCGCTGCGGGCGGACAGCTGGCCGACGGTGAGTTCGTGGACCTTCTCGGGAATCTGCGGCACACCGCCGAGGGTAATCGGCCGGGCCGGGATTCGGGGCCGGGGTTCGGGGCCGGGGGCGGCACCGACAGTCGCTGACAGTCGTTGACAGATCCATGACGGCCCCAGCATGCTGAGCAAGCGCTTATTCGCCAGGGAGAGGTACGGGTATGTCCGAGCCGAGGATCTTCACGTCCGCCGAGGAGCTCACCGCCGGGATCGGCGCACCGCTCGGCCCGAGCGACTGGCTGGAGGTGGACCAGAAGCGGATCGACCTCTTCGCGGACGCCACCGGGGACCACCAGTGGATCCACGTGGACCCGGAGCGGGCGGCGTCCGGACCCTTCGGTTCCACGATCGCGCACGGCTACCTCACGCTGTCGCTGCTGCCGAGCCTGGTGCCGCAGATCATGCGGGTCGAGGGCATGCGGATGGGCATCAACTACGGGGTCGACAAGGTGCGTTTCCCCGCGCCGGTGCCGGTGGGTTCGCGGCTCCGGGCGACCGCGCTGATCACCGAGGTCGTGGAGGCGGGCGGCGGCGTCCAGGTGTCGGCCACCGTGACCGTCGAGCGCGAGGGAGGCGAGAAGCCCGTGTGCGTGGCGCAGTCGGTGTCGCGCTACTACTTCTGACCCGCTCGCGGTCCGCCCGCGCCCACCATGCGGAGCACGAGACCGGCGTAGAGCGCGCCGACCTCGTCGGGCGTGCGACTGCCGTCCGCGCTGAACCAGCGGGCGACGTCGATGCAGAGCGACAGCACGGCGAGGGTGGTGCCGGGGACGTCGGGGACGAAGAACTCCCCGGTCTCGACGCCGTCGGCGAGGATGCGGCGGATCGCCGCGTCGCTCCGCCGGCGCAGGGCCACGATCTCGGAGCGGTGCTCCGGAGCGAGAGCATCGAGCTCGTACTGGACCACGCGCGCGGTGGTGTGATGGGCCGCGTGCCACCGCACAAAGGACCGTACGGCCGCGTCGAGCCGCTCGGCGGCGCTGCCGGGCCCGGAGGCCGCGGCGTCCAGGATCTCCAGGGCCTTGTCGTGGCCGATCCGGCTGATCCGGTGGAGCAGCTCTTCCTTGGTCTTGTAGTGGATGTAGAGCGCGGCCGGGCTCATGCCGGCCCGCCCCGCGATGTCCCGCGTGGTGGTGGCGTGGTACCCGCGCTCCGCGAAGGCCTCCACGGCGGCGACGAGCAGCCGCCGCGCGGCGTCGGGGGTGACCTCCGACCACGGCCGGTAGCCGCCGATCTCCTCCACGCTGTCCATCGCTCGCCCACCCTCTTCGGCCCGTAGGAATGAACAACACCTTACCGGAGGGTGAGCAAGCGCTTAGCGATCCTGCGGAGCAGGCTGCTTCGGAGGGGCGAAGGGGTCGTAGCTCGTCATGATCTTCTCCATCCGGGCCTGGTCGACCCGGCTGACGATCTGGGTGACCTCCTGGCGGTCGCGGATCACCTTGGCGAGGGTGAAGGCCGAGGTGGTGAGGTAGAGGACCGCGATGCCCAGGAAGGCGCGGACCCAGCCGTCGGCCTCCATGTTGTAGATCCCCAGGGAGACCGCGCCGATGGCGACGCCGAAGGAGGCGACGGCCTGGCCGTAGTAGGCCCCGGTGTTCTGCTGCTTGACCTGTGTCTCGTTCATGGGTCCAGCTTCGTGCGGGCCGGGCGCCGGCACATCCGCGCGCGTACTCACGTACGTACTCAGAGACGTCGGGGCCTCAGAAATGTCGGGGCCTCAAAATCGTCGGGGCCTCAGAAACGTCAGGGCCTCAGAAAGCCGAAACCCCGGTGCGGGCACGGCCGATGAGGAGCTTCTGGATCTGGCTGGTGCCCTCGTACAGGGTCATCACGCGGGCGTCGCGCAGCAGCTTGCCGGCCGGGTACTCGTCGATGTAGCCGTAACCGCCGTGCACCTGGAGGGCGTTGCTCGCGGCGCGGACGGCGGCCTCGGAAGCGAAGAGCTTGGCGGTGGAGGACTCGGTGGCGAAGGGCCGTCCCCGGTCGATCAGATCGGCGACCCGCCAGGTCAGCAGCCGGGCCGCGTCCACGTCGACGGAGATGTCGGCGATCAGCTCCTGGACCAGCTGGTGGTGCGCGATCGGCTTGCCGAACTGCTCGCGCTGGGCCGCGTAGGAGACGGCCGCGTCCAGTGCGGCCTGGGCGATGCCGACACAGCCCGCGGCGACGGACATCCGGCCCTTCGCGAGGGCCGACATGGCGACGGAGAAGCCCTTCCCCTCGGGGCCGAGCATCGCGGAGGCGGGCACGCGCACGCCGTCGAGCACGAGCTCGGCGGTGGCCTGGCCGCGCAGGCCCAGCTTGCCGTGGATCTCGCGGCGGGTCAGGCCGGGGGCGTCGGCGGGCACGAGGAACGCGGAGATCCCGCGGTGACCGGGGTCCTCGTTCGTGCGGGCGAAGAGGAGGACCACGTCGGCCCAGGTGCCGTTGGTGATGAACATCTTGCTGCCGCTGATCACGTAGGCGTCGCCCTCGCGCCGGGCGCGGGTGGTGAGGGCGGCGGCGTCGGAGCCGGTGCCGGGCTCGGTGAGCCCGAAGCAGCCGAGGGCTTCGCCGGAGCACAGGCGCGGCAGCCAGTCGCGCTTCTGCTCCTCGCTCCCCCAGGCGGCGACGGTCTTGGCGACCAGCCCCAGGGAGACGGAGACGATGCCGCGCACGGCGGAGTCCCCGCGGCCGAGTTCTTCCGTGACCAGGACGTAGGAGAGGTGGTCCCCTCCGGAGCCGCCGTACTCCTCGGGGACGGTCAGGCCGAGGAAGCCGACGGAGCCGAGCTTCTTCACGATGGCCCGGTCCACGCTCTCGGCGCGGTCCCACTCGGCCGCGTACGGGGCGATCTCTCGCTCGGTGAACGCGCGGGCGAGATCACGGACCGCGGACTGCTCCTCGCTGAGCTCCAGGTTCACCGGGCACCTCCGGGTGGGGACGAAACGGGACGGGAAGGAAGGGGATCGGCCGTTAATTACCAGCGCTAGTTTAATTGCGGCAGGCCTTACTATGTGGCGCATGGCCAGACCGCGCAAGCCCCTCCTCAGCAGATCGCTCATCGTCGAGGCGGCGGGCGTCCTGGTGGACGGCGAGGGGCTGGAGGCCGTCTCGACGCGGCGGCTGGCGGCGGCGCTGGGCGTCAGCGGGCCGTCGCTGTACAACCACTTCCGCACGAAGGACGAGATCCTGGACGCGGTCGCGGACGCGGTGAGCGCACGGGTAGACCTGTCGATGTTCGAGGCCGGGGACGGCCGGGAATGGCAGGTCGCGCTGCGCGACTGGGCGCACTCGTACCGGGCCGCCCTGTCCGACCATCCGAACATCGTTCCGGTGCTGGCGCGCGGACCGGGCCGCAGGCCGGCCGGACTGCGGGTGGCGGACGCTGTCTTCGGGGCGATGACCGCGGCCGGCTGGCCGCCGGCGCAGGCGACCCGGATCGGCGCCCTGATGCGGTACTTCATCCTCGGCTCGGCGGTGGGTTCCTTCGCCCGGGGTTTCGTGGACGACGAGACGGCATACGACCCGTCGGATTATCCGCACCTGGGCCAGGCCCACCTGCTGGCGGAGCGCCAGCGGGAGGTGGACGAGGGCGCCTTCGAAACGGGCCTCGCGGCGCTGCTGGACGGCCTGGCCCTCCAGTACGCGGCGCTGCGGGAGACCACCGCCTGACGGGATCCCGAAGCTGACGGGACGGCGACCTGACGGAGGCCGCCCGGCGGAGACCGCCCGGTGGGAGGCCCGCGGTCGGCGGGCCTCCCGGACGGACGGGTCGGACGGCCGGGTCGGCCCGACGGGTCGGCCGGGTCGGCCCGACGGGCCGGGCGGGCCGGCCCGACGGGCCGGGCGGGCCGACCCGACGGGCCGGGCGGGCCGACCCGACGGGCCGGGCGGGCCGGGCGGCCGCTAGAAGATCACCAGCGAACGGCCGCCCTTGCCCGCCAGCATCGCATCGAAGGCCGCCGGGATGCCGTCGAGGGTGATGCGGTCGGTGACGAGGGCGCCGAGGTCGAGGCGGCCCGCGCGGACGTGGGCGGCGATCACCGGGAGGTCGCGGGCGGGGTCGCTGTTGCCGTAGACGCAGCCGGTGAGGGTGCGGGCGAAGTGGAAGATCTCCAGGGCGTTGAAGGTGACCTGCTGCTCCTTGCCCCCGATGCCGACCACCGTCGTACGGCCGCCGCGCCGGGTGGACTCCCAGGCCGCCCGGATGCTCGCGGCCCGGCCGGCGCACTCGACGGCGACGTCCGCGCCGTGGCCGCCCGTGAGTGCGCGGATCTCCTTGGCGGTGGTCTCGGACGCGAGCAGGAACTCGGTGGCCCCGGCCGCCCGGGCCAGCTCCTCCTTGTCCGGGGAGACGTCCACGGCCACGATCGGGCCCGCCATCGCGATCCGGGCCGCCTGGAGGGCCGCCAGACCGACGCCGCCGACCCCGAAGACGGCCACCGACTCGCCGGGGCGGACCTGGGCGCTGTGGTGGACGGCTCCGTAGCCGGTCAGGACCGCGCAGCCGAGCAGTGCGGCCTCGGCGAGCGGGATACCGGCCGGGGCGGGCAGGACGCAGTTGGCCGAGACGACCGTCTCCTCGGCGAAGGCGGCCACGTTCAGCCCGGGGTGCAGCTCGGCGCCCAGGGCGTCGTGGGCGTACACCGCCCCGACCCCGGTGAGGGCCTTGGCGCAGAGCCAGACCTCGCCGATCGAGCAGTGGTGGCACTGCCCGCAGGACGGGGCCCAGTTGAGCACCACCCCGTCGCCGGGCGCGACATGGGTGACCCCTTCGCCGACGGCGAGGACCGTGCCCGCGCCCTCGTGGCCTAGGACGGCGGGTACGGGGACCCGCATGGTGCCGTTGGTGAGGGAGAGGTCGGAGTGGCAGACCCCGGCGGCGGCGAGCCGCACCCGGACCTGGCCGGGGCCTGGTTCGGGCAGGACGATGTCCCGTATCTCCAGGGGTGCTCCGACGGCGGGCAGGATGGCGGCGCGGACCATGATCGTCGTCTCCGTGTGTACGAGGGGGTGGGCTGGGTCGTCCTAGAACTGAAGGGACTTGGTCTGGAGGTACTCGGCGAGGCCGTGCGGGCCCAGCTCGCGTCCCACGCCCGACTTCTTGTACCCGCCGAAGGGCGCGAGCGGGTTGAAGCGGCCCCCGTTGATGTCCACCTGGCCGGTGTCCATCAGGCGCGCGAAGGCCACGGCAGTCTCCTCGTCCGCCGCCCAGACGGCCCCGCCCAGCCCGTAGTCGGTGCCGTTCGCGATGGCCAGGGCCTCGTCCTGGTCCTCGTAGGACAGGATCGACAGCACCGGGCCGAAGATCTCCTCCTGGGCGATGGTCATCCCGGGCGTGACGTCGGCGAAAACGGTCGGGGCGATGAAGTACCCCTGCTCGTGCGGCGCCTCGGGCCCGCCCGCGACGAGGCGCGCGCCCTCCTCCACGCCCTTGGTGATGAACCCCCGGACGCGGTCGCGCTGCTTGGCGCTGACGACCGGGCCGAGGCGGGTGCCCGGGGCGAGGGGGTCGCCGGAGGCGTACTTGGCCGCGGCGGCGGCCGCGAGGGAAACCGCCTCCTCGTACTCGTCCCGGTGGACGAGCATGCGGGTGAGCGCGTTGCAGCTCTGGCCGGCGTTGTTCATGACGTGGCCCACGCCCGCGGCGACGGCCTTGGCGAGGTCGGCGCCGGGGAGGATGACATTGGCCGATTTGCCACCCAGTTCCAGGGCGACCCGCTTGACGGCGGCGCCGGCCGTGGCGCCGATCTGCTTGCCGACGGCGGTGGATCCGGTGAAGGAGACGAGGTCGACTCCCTCGTGCGCGGCCAGCGCCTGCCCGGTGACCGGGCCGGTGCCGGTCACCAGGTTGAAGACCCCGGCGGGGATCCCCGCCTCGTGCACGGCTTCGGCGAAGAGCTGCGCGGTCAGCGGGGTGTCCTCGGCGGGCTTGAGGACGATGGTGCAGCCTGCGGCGAGAGCGGGTGCCACCTTGGCAACGATCTGGTGCAGCGGGTAGTTCCAGGGGGTGATCGCCCCGACGACGCCGACCGGCTCCAGCAGCACGGTCGAGTTCCCGATCCGCTCCTCGAAGGCGTACGAGGCCCCGAGCTCGGCGTAGGAGGAGGCCACGGCGATCGGCGCCCCGACGTGGACCATCTCCGAGAACCCCAGCGGCGAGCCCAGCTCGGCGGTGATGGTCTCGGCCATCTCCCCCTTGCGGGCGACCAGTACGTCGCGCAGGGCCCCGATGAGGGCGGCCCGCTCGGCCGGAGCCGTGGCCGCCCAGGCCGGGAAGGCCGCGCGGGCCGCTCGTACGGCCGCGTCCACGTCCTCGGCCGTACCGGCCGGGACCGAGGCGATGGGCCTCTCGTCGGCCGGGTTGAGGACCTCGATGCGGCCCTGCCCGAGGGCGGCCCGCCACTCGCCGCCGATGTACATCCCGTCATGGGCCTTCATGGCATTCCTCCCGAGCACGCGCGAACCTGACGTCGCCGACACCCTACAAACTAGCGTCGGTAGTTTTATGTGCGCCAGGGGCGGCGGGGGTCAGATGATGCCGAAAAGCATTCCTGCCGCCAGGACCACCAGGGAGGTCAGGGCCGCCCACTTCACGGTGAACCGGGTGTGGTCGCCGAACTCGACCTTGGCCATGCCCACGAGGACGTAGACGGCCGGAACGAGCGGGCTCGACATGTGCAGGGCCTGCCCGACCAGGGAGGCGCGGGCGATTTCGAGCGGGGAGACCCCGTGGGCGGCGCCTGCCTCGGCGAGGACCGGCAGGACGCCGAAGTAGAAGCCGTCGTTGGACATGAAGTAGGTGAGGGGGAGGCTGAGCAGGCCGGTGACCAGGGCCATGTGCGGACCCATGCCCTCGGGAATGGCGCCGACGAGCCAGTCGGCCATGTGCTTGACCATGCCGGTACCGGTGAGGACTCCGGTGAAGACGGCGGCGGCGAAGACCATCCCGGCGACGTTCAGGACGTTGTCCGCGTGGGCGGCGATCCTGGCCTTCTGGTCGGGCATGTGGGGGAAGTTCACGGTGAGGGCGAGGGCCGCGCCGAGGAGGAAGAGCACCGGGATCGGGAGCAGTTCCATGATCATGGCGGTGAGCAGGGCGACGGTGAGGCCCGCGTTGAACCAGTAGAGGCGGGGACGCAGGGTCGGGCGGTGCGGGTCGAGGCCCTGGAAGCCGTCGTCCCCGGCGGGGTCCCCGGCGGGGACGGCTTCCGCGGCGTGGTCGGCGTCTCCGGCGGATCCGGTGCCCCCGGCGGAGCCGGACGGGGCGGAGCCGGACGAGGCGGAGCCGGTGGAGCCGGTACCCGTGCTCCCGGCGGCGGCCGGGCCCGTACCTGCCGCGACCAGGATTTCCCCGGCCGGCTCCACCGACCGCTCGGTGTCGGTGGGGAGGGTCAGCAGGCCGAGGCGGCGGCGTTCCTTGAGGCCGAGGACGTAGGCCAGGCCGAAGACGAAGAGCAGGCCCACCGCGAGCGCGGGGATCATCGGTGCGAAGATGTCGCCGGCGTCGAGCTTGAGCGCGGTCGCGGCGCGGGCGGTGGGGCCGCCCCAGGGCAGGGTGTTCATGACGCCGTTGGCGGTGGCCGCGACGCCGGTCATGACGACCAGGCTCATCCCGAGGCGCTTGTAGAGCGGGTACATCGCCGAGACGGTGATCATGAAGGTGGTCGAGCCGTCGCCGTCGAGCGAGACGATGGCGGCGAGGACGGCGGTGCCGACGACGACGCGCATCGGGTCGGCCCTGCAGAAGCGCAGGATGCCGCGGACGATCGGGTCGAAGAGGCCGACGTCGATCATCACGCCGAAGTAGACGATGGCGAACATCAGCATGGCGGCGGTCGGCGCGAGCTTGCCGACCCCGTCGATGACGTAGCCGCCGAGCTGCGCGCCCTGGCCGGCGAACACGCAGAACAGCGCGGGGATGAGGACGAGCGCCGCGATGGGCGACATTTTCTTCAGCATGATCAGGACCAGGAAGGTGGCGATCATGGCGAAGCCGAGGAAGGTCAGCATGGGGGGAACCTAGGTGCCTCCTCCTGGGGCCAACAAGATGTCCACGCGTGAGCAATACGAGCAAAACCCCAGCTCAGGGGATGGGTGTCAGTTCGACGGGGAAACCGTTGAGCACGGCCGTGCCGGAGAGCGGGTCGAGTCGGCTGCCGTCGAGGAGCTGGTTGACGTTGACTCCGGGCGTGGCCGAGGCCACGGACAGGCGGGTGCCGGGGCGGTCGTGGCCCCAGCCGTGCGGGAGGCTCACGACTCCGGTACGCAGGGTGTCGGTGACCTCCACCGGAACCTCCAGGCTGCCCCCGTCGGCGGTGATCCGGACCGGGCGTCCGTCGGTGAGGCCGAGCCGGGCGGCGTCGTCCGGGTGGACCTGGAGGGTGCAGCGGTTGGAACCTCCGGCGAGGGCCGGGACGTTGTGCATCCAGCTGTTGTTGGACCGCAGGTGGCGGCGGCCCACGAGCACCAGGGCGGCGGGGCGCTCGGCCAGCGTCCCGCGCAGCCTGGGGAGTTCGGCCGCGATCGGGTCCGGCAGCAGCTCGATGCTGCCGCTGCGCGTCCTGAGCAGGCCGGGGAGCCTGGGCCGCAGCGGGCCCAGGTCGATTCCGTGCGGGTGCGCGCGCAGCCGCTCCAGCCCGAGTCCGCCCGGGGCGCCGGGGGGTGTGGGGGATGTGGGGGCGGCAGGGGACGGGGCGGGGCCCGGGCCCGCCGCGCCGTCGGGCGCGCCCGCGCCGGTTCCCGTAGCGGCGCTCCCGGGCAGGTCCGCGGGCGCGGCGAACTGGTCTCCGTAGGGTCCCAGTCGGAGCATCAGGTCGAGGCGGCGCTCGGGGCCGCTGCCGCCCGCGAGCAGCCCGGCGAGGCGTGCCGGATCCTGGCCGCGCAGGGGCGAGGCCGGGTCGGCGCACTCCCTGGCGAGGGTGGCCCCGATGGCCAGGTCGTCCACGGCGACCGGGTCGGTTCCGTGCATGCCGGAGACGGCGAGCACGAGACGGGCCTGGATCTCGCACTCGTCCATGCGCCCGTCTTCGAGCGGG
The DNA here is from genome assembly GCF_035978755.1 of Streptomyces sp. NBC_01298. NCBI lineage: Bacteria > Bacillati > Actinomycetota > Actinomycetes > Kitasatosporales > Streptomycetaceae > Streptomyces > Streptomyces sp. NBC_01298. Next base: position 7,091,969 of record NZ_CP108414.1, on the reverse strand, counting down.
ACGGCGGGCGGCGAATAGCGGACCTGGTTGCGGATGGCGAAGGTGTTGAAGGAGAAGTCGAAGTGAGCGCTCTGCGAGGGCGGCGGCGGGGGCAGCACCACGTGGGCGTGGCGTGAGGTCTCGTTGAGGTACGGGTCGACGCTGACCATGAAGTCGAGCCCGGCCAGGGCCGCGTCGAGGCGCCGGCCGTCGGGGGCGGACAGTACGGGGTTCGCCGCGATGGAGACGAGGGCCCGGATCCGCCCCTCCCCCGGGGTGTCGATCTCCTCCGCCAGGGCGGACAGCGGGAACTCGGCCTTGGCCTCGGGGTGACCGCTGACCCGGCTGTGCCAGCGGCCGAGGCCGAAGCCCTTGCCGGGTCCGGCCGGCCGGGGTGCGCGGTCGGTCGCGGACAGCGGGAACAGGGCTCCGCCCGGCCGGTCGAGATTGCCGGTCAGGACGTTCAGCACGTCGACCAGCCAGCTGGCGAGCGTGCCGTACTCCACGGTGCAGCTGCCGATCCGCCCGTAGACGGCGGCGGTCGGCGCGGCCGCGAGGTCGCGGGCGAGGTCGCGGATCTCTTCGGCCGTGAGGTCGCAGGCGGGTGCGACGGCCTCGGGAGTGAAACTGACGAGCGCTTCGCCGAGTTCCCCGATTCCCTGCGTGTGTTCCGCGAGTACGCCCGGATCGGCCAGCTCCTCGGCGAGCAGGGTGTGGGCCAGGGCCGCGAGCAGCAGCGCGTCGCTGCCGGGGCGCGGTGCGAGGTGGCGGTCGGCGAGTTTGGCGGTGCGGGTGCGGCGCGGGTCGACGACGACGAGGGTGCCGCCCCGTGCGCGCAGCGCCTTGAGCCGCCCGGGGAAGTCGGGTGCGGTGCACAGGGAGCCGTTGGACTCGACCGGGTTCGCCCCGAGGAGCAGGAGGAAGTCGGTGCGGTCCAGGTCCGGGACGGGGATCGCGAAGGGATCCCCGAAGAGCAGCCCGCTGGAGACGTGCTTGGGCATCTGGTCGAGGGTGCTGGCGGTGAAGAGGTTGCGGGTGCCGAGGGCCTTGAGCAGCAGCGGGGGGTAGAGCTGGCCCGCCATGGTGTGGACGTTCGGGTTGCCGAGGACGACGCCGACGGACTGGGGCCCGTACGTCCGTACGAGCGCGGGGACCGCGTCGGCGATGGCCTGGAAGGCCTCCTCCCAGGTGGCCTCGCGGAGCCGGCCGTCGCGGCGCACGAGGGGGGTCCGCAGCCGGTCGGGATCGGCGTCGAGGCCACCGAAGGCGGCGCCCTTGGGGCAGATGAAGCCGCGGCTGAACACGTCGTCGCGGTCCCCTCTGGCCCCGGTGACAGTGGTGCCTTCGATGGTGAGCGTAAGGCCGCAAGTGGCTTCACAGAGCGGGCAGATGCGCAGGGCGGTGCGGGGCATGGGCCCTCCAGGGGCAGCGGGCTGCGGCACGGGGCACGGGCACCGGGCCCCCACGAGCGGCACCGAGCATACCGACCGGTAGGCACGGTGGGGAGGGTCCACGCCCTACGGAATCCGGGGGCGGGGGGCGTCCGGGTCGGGGTTGGCGCCGCGGGGGCCGGCCGGGACGAGGCGGCCCGGGCCGGCCGGGGCGAGGCGGGGTGGCCGGGGTTGGCGGGGTCCGCCGGAGTTGGCGCGGTCCGCCGGAGTTGGCGGGATCCGCCGGAGTTGGCCAGGGGCGGCCGGAGTGTCGGCGGGCACCGCCGGGATGTCAGCGTGGCGGCCGAGGTGTCGGCCAGGGCCAGCCGGGGTATCGGCCGGCACCGCCGGGGTGTCAGCGGGCGCCGCCGAAGCGGCCGGGGCCGGGCGGAGCCGCGAGCCGGGTCCCGTTCGCCCGGAGCTGCGCCGATTCGGCCCGGAGCCGCTCGGAGCCACGCCGATGCGGCCCGGGCCCCGGAGCCGCTCCGATTCGGCCGGAGCCGCCCCGGAGCCACGCCCATTCCGCCCGGAGAACGGCGCGAGCCGACGGGCAGAAGAAACGCCACCGCTTGGGCACCTCGGCAAGCAGCCGACCGGGCCGTTCATACCCGCGCCGCAGGCCCCCGCATTCGCGCCCGCCACCGCATACATAGACCGTTACCCCAGGTCAGAGGCCCTCATTGGTCCTTCTGCTGACGCAATTCAGCACCCTTGGTCGGGAAAGCACATTGCCCCTGGGGATGGGGACGGATTGGATTGCCGAATGACATCCATGCTCGACGGCTGTACGCCCTGGCCCGAGGAATTCGTCGACTACTACTGGGCGTCCGGCCACTGGCGGGGCAACACGCTGGACAACCTGCTGCGCGGCTGGGCCGTGCAGTTCGGGCCGCGGACCGCGCTCGCCCACGGCGACACCCGCATGACGTACGCGGCCCTGAACCGCCGGGTGGGCCGGATGGCCGCCGGGTTCCGGCTGCGCGGCCTGCGGCCCGGGCAACGGGTCATCGTGCAGCTGCCCGACATCCCGGAACTCGTCGTCACCGTGTTCGCCCTGATGCGCGCCGGCGCGGTCCCGGTGCTCTGCCCGATCTCGCACCGCGCGCCCGAGGTGTCCCACGTCGTCCAGGTCTCCGAGGCCACCGGCTACATCGGCCCCGCGACGTACCGGGGCTTCGACCACACGGCGATGGCCGCCGACATCGCGACCCAAGGCCCCTTCCTGCGCCGGGTGTTCACCTTCGAGGCGCCGGGCGCCTCGGACCCGTACGGCGGTTTCACGACCGACACCTCGGGCTGCCACTACTTCCCGCTGCACTCCCTCGACTCGCCGCCCGAGCCGGCGCTCGCGCTCAGCGCCGGGCAGGTGGCGTTCTTCCTGCTCGCGGGCGGCGCCGGCGAGGCTCCCAAGCTGGTGCCGCGCACCCACAACGACTACGCCTACCAGGCGCGGGCCGCGGCCGAACTGGTGTCGCTCACCCAGGAGGACGTGTACCTCGCCGCGCTGCCCGGCGACCTCAACCTCGCCTTCGGCGGCCCCGGCATCATCGGCACGCTGACCGTCGGCGGCACCATCGTCCTGGTCGAGGACCCGGAGCCCGCCGCCCGCCTGGCGGCCGTCGAGCGCGAGCGGGTCACCGTCGCCGCGCTGACCGCGGACACCGCCCGGCTCTGGCTCGACGCGCGTCCCGAGGTCCAGGCGGACGTGAGCAGCCTGCGTCTCGTACAGATCGGCGGCAGCACCACGCCCCTGGACCGCGCGACCGCCGAACGGGTGGGATCCGAGTGGGGCTGTCGCCTCCAGCAGGCCTTCGGTACGGACGAGGGCTTCCTCACCCTCACCCGGCCCGGCGATCCGGACGAGACCGTGCTCACCACGCAGGGCCGGCCGCTCTCCCCCGACGATCAGATCTGCGTCGTCGACGCCGACGGCGAGCAGGTCCCCGACGGGGAACCGGGCGAACTCCTGGCCCGCGGCCCCTACACCGCGCGCGGCTACTACCGCTCGCCCGGCCTCAACGCGCGCGCCTTCACCCCCGACGGCTACCTGCGCACCGGCGTCCTCGCCCGGCGCACGGCGGACGGCAACCTGGTGGTGACCGGTCGCGTCGGGAGCTCCGCACGATGAGATGAAACGGCGGCCTCGGGGGCACGGGAGGCCGCCGCGATGGCCGGACGCGCCCCCTCCGCCCGCTCCGCCCCCTCCGCCTGCTGCGCCCGGTCAGTCCAGGACGCGTGCGAGGTAGGCGTGCATCATCGCGCGGGTTTCGGCGACGATGTCGGGGTCGCCGGCCGGGTCGTTGCGGAAGGCGAGCTGGATCAGGGCGTCGGTGGCCTCGACCGCGACCAGGACGGCCCGCTCCAGAGTGGGGTCCGGGGTGAGGGCGAGATGGGCGCCGAGCAGCTCGGTGAGGCGTACGGCGACCAGGTGGTTGGGGTCGGACGCGGGCCCCTCGGACGGCGGCGCCGGCACCCCGAAGTCGACGAGGGCGAAGCCGGGCACGCTGCGCTTCATGACCAGGTACTCGTCCAGCACGGCGTCGACGACCGGGCGCCAGTCGGCGTCCGGGAGCTCCGCGAGCCGCTGCTCGATGCCGTCGGCGTACCGGTCGAGGTTGCGGTGGGCCAGGGCGATGGCCATGGCCCGCTTGTTGCCGAAGAACCGGTAGACCGAGCCGATCGGCACGCCGGCCCGCAGGGCCACGGCCCGGGTGCTGAGGTTCTCGTAGCCGGTCTCGTCGAGGAGTTCCGCACAGGCGTCGAGGATCCGGGCGAGGCGGTCGGCGCTGCGCTGCTGGATCGGCGTCCGGCGCAGGGGGTGGGCTGGGGGCACGGGGTCCATCATGCCGCTCCTGGGTTCACGGGTCGGCGGCGGTACCGGTTCGGCCGTCTCAGTTCAGCAGCAGGCTGAGGCCTCCCACCGTGTACGTGATCATCAGCGCGAGCAGCGGCAGTTGCCCGGCGACGGCTTTCGCGGGCGGGAAGAGGCGTACGGAGCGGTCGTGCGCGGCGATCACTCCGAGTACGTGGCCGGTCACGACGGCGATCACCTGGAGGGCCGCGAGGCCGCCAGGACCCAAGGGGGACCTGGGTTCGGGGGCGTTGTCAGTGCCCACTGCCATGATTACTGTGCGTGGTCCTTCGGTGACGAGGAGGGAGAAGTAGTGGGCGACGAGATAACCGAGGGCGATCGGTACGAGTGAGTGCGCGAAGGCGGTCAGCGGGCCGGGGTGCGGGCCGCAGACGAGGCGGGTGACCGCCGCGCAGAGGCAGTAGAGGACGGCGACGAGCGCGATGGCTCCGAGCAGTCCGAGGGTGGCCGCCGCGGTGCGGCCGAGGGGGGAGGTCTGGATCGCGTTGATCCACGAGGGGTTGTCGGAGAAGCCGTCGTAGGCGGTGGATCCGAGCAGGACGCAGACGGTGGCGACGAGTCCGGGCCGCTCGGGCGTCGCGTCGAGTCCGTGGAAGGGGTTACGGAGGACCAGGCGGCCGTCGCTGCGACGGCCGAGGGGGGAGAGCCGGGCGAGGAGGGCGGAATACGCCTCGAAGGCGTCTCCGTCGGCGAACCAGCCTTCGCCGTAGCGGGCGGCGAACAGGAGCTGGAGCGCGGCATAGCCGGTCAGGGCGACGAGGAGGGTGGTGGTGGAAGCGGGATCGGGAGAGACGAGTTCGAGCCAGGTGAAGGCGAAGAGGCCGGCGGCGGCCGGCCATTGCCCGAGCCGGGCGGGGAGCGGACGGTGCGGTCGGGGCTCCGGGCTGGAGGGATCCGGCACCGCGGCGAGGTGCCGTGCCGGGGGGTGCGGGCTCCGGGAGGAGTGCGTGGCGGCTGCTGCGGCGGCCTGGGCGGCGGCGACCGCGGATGCCGGACGGGTCGCACGGGCTGCACGGGCCGTCCGGAGCCTCCCCGACAGCCGGGCGGCCAGCCGGTGCGAGGTGCGGAGCGGGTTGAGGAGGCGCCAGACGGGACCGAACAGGAGGGAGGCGGGAACCAGTCCGACCCAGAGCAGGACGTAGACGGCGCCGGGTGCGGGGTTGCGGGCGGGGTCGTCGGGGCCGAGGAGGAGGTACAGGAGGACGGCGAGCGCGGCCGCGAGGCCGAGCCCGCGCAGGGCGTTGCGGGTGGCCGGCGCGTCGGCCACCCGCTGGAGCCCGGCGGGCAGGGCCAGGCCCGAACGGTCGCCGCGGAAGCGGGAGGTGGACCAGAGGAGACCCAGCGCGAGGAAGGAGAGGAAGAGCGCGGTGAAGGCGCCGGCGAAGGCGTAGAACGGCGAGATCGGCAGATCGTGCTGCGATCCGATGCCGTGCGCGAGCACGGTGAGCGGGTCGGCCGGGTGAAGGACCACGCCCTGGCCGGAGCCGCCACCGGGCACCGCGCCCGGGAGGCCCTGCGGCCCGCACCCGGTCACCACCGGACCACCGGGAGGGGAGGTGATGGGGTCATCGGACGAGGAGCTGGGTCAGGACGAGGTCGGACTCGTGGGTCTCGACCTCGAAGAGGCCCGTGCGGTCGGCCGTCAGGATCAGGGTGGCCTCCTGGCCTGCCGGCAGGGCGAGTTCCTTGTCGAAGCCGTGGACGTGCAGGGTGTCCGCGCGGTCGCTGGTGACCCGTAGGGCCACGCGTTCGCCGCGGGTCACCTCCACCCGGCCCGGGACCGGGCTCACCTTGCCGTCCCGCACGGTGATGGTCACCGTGCGGTCGGCCCGCTCCGCCTCCGGGGTCATGGAGGGCGGTGCGGCCGGGGTGTGGGTGTGGGTGGACTGGCCGGACGCGGCGGCGAGTTGGAGGGTCGCTTCGACCGGCTTGCCCGCCACCGCCCAGGCCGTGTGGTCGTCCGCGTAGAGGCGGACGGTCAGGGTGTGCGTGCCCTCCGGCACCTGCGCGGCGGGCAGGTGGAACCACGGGCCGTACAGGCGCGCCAGTTTGCGGCCGTCCAGCTCCAGGTGCGCGTGGCCGGCACCCGGGAGGGCGGCGCCGCCGGTGCTGTCGGGGGTGAAGTGGAAGTTCGTCACCGCCAGTTGGAGGTTCCAGCCGTCCTCGGAGTCCGGCCGGGCGGTGAGGCGGACCTCCGGCGCGCCCTCGGCCGGGACCTCGCGGAGCCGGTGGCCCGCGCCGTCGTCGGCGCTGAGCAGGGTGCCCGCCTTCCCGGAGGCCTGCTCGTGGGTCGTGCCGGGCTTGTGGTGGGTGGTGGCCCGCCCCCCACAGCCCGTCGCCGCGCCGCCCGCCAGGAGCAGGGCCAGGGCGAGCAGAGCCGCCGCGCGGCCCGTCCGGCGGGACAGGGTGGACCGGCGGGGCGGCGTTCCGCACACGTCGCACCAGGTCCGGCGTTCGGGGCGGTCTCCGCCCGGGTGCCCCGTCACGGCCGGTCTCCCCCGGCGGCGCCCCGCTCCGCACCGGTGCCGGTGCTGGTGCCGGTGCCGGTGCTGGGCTTGGTGCCAACCTCGGCTCCGGCTCCGCCCTCGGATTCGGCTTCCGCGGTGCGGGTCGGGGCCGGGCCTGCCGGGACGGGGACCCGGTCGCCCGCCGGGTCGCCGCCCGGGCCTGCCGGGCGGGCCGGCGTGCCGCCCGGGCGGGCGGCGGCGATGACGGCCCAGAGGACCCAGACCACCGCGACGAGGGACCGGATCCAGGCGGGGCTGAGCGGGATCCACGGGACCATCAGGACGGCCTTGTCGAAGGCGTCGAGGAGGGTGAGGGCGCCGAGCAGCAGGGTCAGGCGGGCCAGCCAGGGCCGGGTGGGGCGCAGGGCGAGTCCGGTGCCGGTCCACCACAGGCCGAGGCAGAGCAGGGCCAGCGCCGGGACGAAGGTGCCGACCAGGCCCATCGTGGAGCCGGCCACGTCCAGGGTCAGGCCCGCGAGGCCGAGCAGGGCCGCCACCCCGGCCAGGCGGGAGCCGCGCAGGCGGCGCCACCACAGGAGGCCGCCGACCAGGAGGAGGACCGCCGCGACGGCGAGGGCGAGCTGGGTCTCCACCCGCTGGAGGCCCCGGGAGCCGTACCAGTCGCAGCCGGCCGGGAGTTTGCGCGCCTGCACGCTGTAGTCGGCGCAGACCAGGAGCTGGGCCAGCTTCACCGGTTCACCGGCCAGCCGGGCCGAGGCGCCGGAGACCGCGCCGCGGCGCTCGCCGCACTGCGGGAGCGTGCCCGGGGTGGAGCCGTCCGGGCCCTGCTGCCAGCAGTTGCCCCGGCCCTGGCCGTCCCACCACACGTCCATGCCGTTGGGGCGGGAGGCCCCGGACTTGTCCTTGCCCAGGATGTTGCCGGCGTAGCGGTTGTGGTGGGAGGTGTCGGCCTGCTTGGACAGCTCCTCCTCGCCGCGGATGAAGGCGGGCACGGCCGAGAGGAAGAAGCCCGCGCGCTGGTGCCCGTACACCCAGTTGTTCTCGTACAGGTTCCAGTTGCCGCCCGCGGTGATGATGCCGGTGCCCGGGGGCATGGAGATCTGCGGGCAGACGACGCCCTGCTCGTAGCCGCGCTCGACGGGCGGTTTGGCGCAGGTGCCGTCCGCGACGTAGTGGTAGTAGTCGGCGTTGTTGTCGTGGATCAGGTTGCGTTCGAAGCGGGCGTGGTTCTGCGGGAGTCCGGGGTGGCCGGGGAAGGCGCTGTCCATCGAGGCGCCGCCCATGTTCTGGTCGAACTCGTTGTCGTGCACGTACACGGAGTCGCCCGCGGTGCCGGAGTAGCCGACCATGTTGTGGTGGCTGCGGCAGCCGGTGATCTCGATGGAGTAGCGGGGGACGTCGTAGCCGCGGCCGTCGTTGATGTTCGAGGCGCTGCCGGGGTAGATGCCGGAGTCGCCGTTGCCGTAGGACTCGCAGTTCTTGTACAGGCCGTGGTCGCTGGCGAAGGTCAGGAAGCCGTACTCGTCGTTCCAGCGGGTCAGCACGTCGTCGATGACGAAGCCGTCGCCCGCTAGGACGTAGAGCGAGTTGAAGGTGGTGCGCTGGGCGGTGAAGTTGCGGAAGTAGATGCCGTTGGACTTGTCCGCGCGGATCCCGTTCAGCTTCTGGTACTTGGCGTCGATGACCACGTCCTGGCGGGAGGCCCCGGTGCCTTCGATCTGGAGGTCGGTCTTGCCGAGGATGGCGACCAGGTTCTGGTTGTGGCGGCAGGCCACCTGCTGCTCGTAGGTCAGGATCTGGTAGCCGAGCGAGGAGTTGGGGGCCTTGAGCGAGGCGCACTCCCCGGTGGGCTTGGGGAGCGAGGGCTCCTCCTCGTAGAGGCCGGGGAGGATCGCGATGTTCATGCCCGGGCGGTCCACGGCGTCGACCGCCGCCTGGAGGTCGCGGAAGCCGTTCTTCTCGCAGCGCTCGTAGAGGGCGAGGTTGCGCTGCCTGAGGGCGTCCGGGAAGGCGGATATCCGGCGCTCGAAGGCGGGCCGGTCGGTCTTGCAGACGATCAGGTCGGGCTCGCCCGTGCGGTAGGCGGGTACGGAGCCGGTGCCGTCGGGGAGCTCGACGGGGCGCTCCTCGTGCGCGGTCGCGGCGGGCGCGGCGACGAGGAGTGACAGAAGCGCTAGGAGGGCGGCGAGGAACGCCGCCGGCACGGCAGGAAACCTGCGGGTCCACGACATGCGCGTGAGAGTAGAGGAATGTTCACCTTTTGGGATCCCCTCGCGCAGGAATAGGCCCCGGACGGGCCAAGTCGTGACCCGGGCCCGCCCCGGACCCCCCTCCGGCCGCCGCCCCGGCCACGACCCTGGCCACCGCCCCGCCTGCCGAGCCGACGCCTCCCGGGCCCGCCCTACCCGCCACGCCGACGCCTGCCCGGGCGCGTCCGCCCCCCTGCCCGACCCCCGCCCGAGCCTGACCGACGCCTGCCCGACGCCTGCCCCGGCCTGCCCGACTCCCACCCGAGCCCATCCGGGCCCTGCCGACTCCCCCTGGACCCATCCGACGCCCGCCCGGCCCATCCGACGCCTACCCGCGCCCTGACCGACACCTGCCCGGGCCCTGCGCAAGGCCCGCCCGGGCCGCCCAACACCTGCCCGACCCCTCCCCGGCACCCACCCGAGCGCATCCGACGCCCACCCAGGCCCTGACCGACACCCGCCCGGGCCCCGCACAACGCCCACCCGGGCCGCCCAACGCCTCCCCGGGCCCCCTGCGGCCCCCATCCGGGCCCATCCGGCGCCCGCCCGACCTCGCCCGAGCCCCGACCCCGGCCCATCCGGCGCCCGCTCGCCCCCCGCCCGGGCCCTGCGCAACGCCCGCCCAGGCCGCCCAGGCCGCCCAGCGCCTGCCTGCCCGGGCCCTGACTGACACCTGCCCGCCCGCCCGCCCGACCCCTCCCCAGCACCCACCCGAGCGCATCCGACGCCCGCCCGAGCCCGCCCGCGTCCATCCGAACCCTGACCGACACCCGCCCGGGCCCTGCACAGCGCCCGCCCAGGCCACCCAACGTCTCCCCGGGCCCTCCGCGCCCCCCACCCGGGCCCATCCGGCGCCCGCCCGACCCCGCCCGAGCCCCGCCCGAGCCCCGCCCGGGCCCATCCGACCCCCGCGCCGGGCCCCGCCCGGCCGCCACCGGGACCCGCCTCGGCCCCACGCTCACCCCCAGCCCTGCCCCGGCCCCGCCCCACACCCGCCCAAGCCCCGCTCCGCACCACCCCGCACCCACCCCAAGCCCCGGCCCCGCCCCGCACCCACCCACCCACCCAGGCACCACCCACCGGTCGACTGACCGGAATCCCCCGTTGACGCATGAGCCCAGGAATCCTACTGTCAGGCATAGGATTCCTTCGGCAGACCGGGAGCGTGCAATGAGTGGCGGCAGCGAGCAGGCCAGGAAGACGGCGGAGGGGCTGGAGTACCTCACCGGCTTCGGCAATGAGCACAGCTCGGAGGCGGTCCCCGGTGCGCTGCCGATCGGGCGGAACTCGCCCCAGCGCTCCCCCCTCGGCCTCTACGCGGAGCAGCTCAGCGGCAGCGCGTTCACCGAGCCGCGTTCCCACAACCGCCGCTCCTGGCTCTACCGGATCCGCCCCTCGGCCGCGCACCCGCCCTTCGCCCGGACCGGCAACGGCGCCCTGCGCTCCGCGCCCTTCACCGAGGCCCCGGCCGACCCGAACCGGCTCCGCTGGAACCCGCTGCCCGACCCGGCGCCCGGCACGGACTTCCTGGCCGGCCTGTGGACCCTCGGCGGCAACGGCGACGCCACCCAGCGCTCCGGCATGGCCATCCACCTGTACTCCGCCAACGCCTCGATGACCGACCGGGTGTTCAGCGACTCCGACGGCGAGCTGCTGATCGTCCCGGAGCGCGGCGGCCTGCTCCTGCGCACCGAGTTCGGCCTGCTCAGCGCCCGGCCGGGCGAGATGGCGCTGATCCCGCGCGGGGTCCGCTTCCGCGTGGAACTCCAGGACGAGAGCGCCCGCGGGTACGTCTGCGAGAACTACGGCCGGCCCTTCGAGCTGCCCGACCTGGGCCCCATCGGCGCCAACGGCCTCGCCGCCGCCCGCGATTTCCGCGCGCCGGTGGCCTCGTACGAGGACGGAGAGCGTCCGACCGAGGTCGTGAACAAGTTCTGCGGCAACCTCTGGACCGCCACCTACGACCACTCCCCGCTCGACGTGGTGGCCTGGCACGGCACGCACGTCCCGTACGTCTACGACCTGCGCAGCTTCAACGTCCTGGGCTCCATCAGCTACGACCACCCCGACCCGTCCATCTTCACGGTGCTGACCTCGCCCTCCGACACGGCGGGCCTGGCGGGCGTGGACTTCGTGGTCTTCGCGCCGCGCTGGCTGGTCGGCGAGGACACCTTCCGCCCGCCGTACTTCCACCGGAACGTGATGAGCGAGTACATGGGGCTCATCGACGGCGCCTACGACGCCAAGGCGGAGGGCTTCGTGCCAGGCGGCGGCTCCCTGCACAACATGATGTCCGCGCACGGCCCCGACCGGGAGACCTTCGACCGGGCGAGCGCCGCCGAGCTGAAGCCGCAGAAGATCGACGACGGCCTGGCCTTCATGTTCGAGACCCGCTGGCCGATCACCGCCACCGCCCAGGCGGCCGGCGCGGACCACCTGCAGAGCGGATACGACGACGTCTGGCAGGGACTCCAGCGGCACTTCCGCGCCTAACATCACGAGCATGCCGCGCGGCGCCGCCGCCGCGCGCACCCCGTCCTACGGAGATCCACCCGTGACCGCCTTCGCCCCCGACTCGCTGGTACTGAACCGGAAACTGCCGCTCTGGTACCAGGTCTCCCAGTCGCTGCGCGCCTCGATACTCGGGCGCACCGCGGACGCCTCGCTGCGCCTGCCCACCGAGGAGCAGCTCGCCGAGCACTACGGGGTGAGCGTGCTGACCATGCGGCAGGCGCTCAAGGAACTGGAGACCGAGGGCCTCATCAGCCGCCACCGGCGGCGCGGGACCTTCATCGAGCCGACGGCGCTGCGCGGGGCGCCGGTCCAGCTGCTCGGCTCGGTCGACGCGATCGTGGCGCAGCAGTCGGGCGACCGTACGACGATCCTCGGGCACGAGCGAACGGCGGTGTCCGGGGAGCTGCTGGAGCACTTCCCGGACACCGCCGAGGTGGTCACGTACCGCAGGCTCCGTCACGACAGCGAGAGCGGCGAGCCGACCAACTGGGCGGAGAACGCGGTGCGTCCGGAGCTCGCCGACTCCATCGACCTGGCGGATCTGGTGCGTTGGCCGATGACCAAGGTGCTGCGGGACATCGTGAAGGTGGACATCAGCCGGATCACCGACACCGTGGAGGCGCGGCTCGCCGACCCGCTCACGGCCGAGCTGCTCCAAGTGCCCCTGCTGAGCCCGATCCTGCACTACACGGGCGTCACCTACGACGGCTCCGGCCGGGTGGTCGACGTGGCGCGGATCCGGTACCGCGGGGACCGGTTCTCCTTCACCGTGACCGTCGACGCACACTGATCACACTGATCACACTGGTCCCGGTTACTTCTGGTCGTCCTCCGTTCCGCGCTCGCCCTCCGCCTGGGACGGCGTGGTCCGCTGCGTCTGCGCGTGGCGGAGCTTCTTCTGCTTCGCGTCCAGGTCCTCGTCGAGCCGTTCCCCCTCGGCCTGCGACGGGGTCGAGTACTCGTCGTACTGGCTCATGTCCGCCTCCCGGTTCGGTCGCCCGGTCCGGCCCGGCTCCGTCCGGATCCGGGCAGATCCCTACATAGGGAGCCTAACTCTCCGGCCTGGACGCGGCCCGGTCACCGGGTGGCGTCGCTACCATCGGCCGGGTGAGCGCTGACGCATCCCCGCGGGACCCGCTGCTGGACGATCTGATGCCTTGGGCCGTGGGCTCCCTGCGCCTGGGCCGGGCCTGGGTCGCGGCCCCCGATCCGGCGACCCTGCGCGCCCGGTGGGCCGCCCTGGCGGCCGCGGAGGGCCCCGAGCGGGAGCGGTTGTTCCGCCCGACCCGGGCGCGGACCCCGGGTGCCGGGGCGGCGGCGCTGCCGGGTCAGCGCGCGGGTTCCACGGCCCGTTTCGCGGACACTCCCGGGCCGCGCCCGGATCCCGTACGGATCCTGCGCGAGCCCTTCGACGAGCAATGGCTGCTGCCCGACCAGCGGCTCATCGACCTGGCCCGCCCGGAGCTGTGGCGGGTGCTGGACGAGCACCAGCTGTTCGTCCTGGAGCCCGCCCAGCCGGCGGAGCTGCTGGTCACCGCGCACCTCCCGGCCGGCCGGCTCGGCCGGATCCGCCCGCTGCACCGCCGCCCGGGCGGCGCCGAACCGAATCTCGCCCCCGGGCTGCAGCACCTGCTCGGCGAGCGGTACGGCACCTGGGTCACCCCCGAGGACGTGCTCTGCTGGATCCTCGCCGCCGGCCGCCCCGGCCCCCGGGGGTACGAGGTCCCCCTCACCGCCGACGCCGCGCGCTGGCGGGCCGGGCTGGAGCTGGGCCACCGGGTGCTCTCCGTCCGGCTGCGCGGGGCCCGCGGCGGCGAGGCGCCCCGGCTGCCCGGCGGGCGCCGGCCGTACGTCCGCTCGGCGCTGCCGGCGTGGCCGCGCGAGCTCTCGTACGACCCGGGGAGCGAAACCCTGACCGTCGGGGGAAGCGGGGGCGGCGAGGGCGGCACCGTGTCGCCCGTGCCCACCGGGGCGTGGGAGTACGAGGCCCAGGGGGTCCGGGTCCTGGAGTCCTGGTTCGCCGCCCGGCTCGCCCACCGGGACCCGGAGGCCGAGGGGCTGGACGCGGTGGGCCCGGCGGAGTGGCCGCAGGGCTGGACCTCGGAGCTGCTGGAGCTGGTGACGACCCTGGCGCTGCTGGCCGAACTGGAGCCGGAGCGGGCCGCGTTCGAAGTGGGCCCGGCGCTGGGCGCCGCGGAGCTCCGGGCGGGCGGGGTGCTGCCGGCTCCCGGCTGGGCCCGGCGGCCGGCCTCGGTCCTGGACCACCAGGAGGAGGGGCCGGGCGGGCAGTTCGCGCTGCTCTGAGGCGCGGGGGCCTCGAGGGCGGGGGCCCTGCGGGGCTGTCCCCTACCCTCCCTTCGCCCGTTCCCCGGGGGCTGCGCCCGGACCCCCCTGGGGCTCCGCCCCGGACCCCGTGCCTCAAACGCCGGCGAGGCTGGATGTGGACCTGCCCGGGTGCGATCGAGTAGGCAGGGGGCATGGCTACCGAATCGTTCACCGAGCCGCTTCCCCTCGACGGGGTCACCGTCGTCTCCGTCGAGCAGGCCGTCTCCGCGCCCTTCGCCACCCGTCAGCTCGCCGACCTCGGGGCCCGGGTGATCAAGGTCGAGCGGCCCGACGGCGGGGACTTCGCGCGCGGCTACGACACCGCCGCGCACGGACTCGCCTCGCATTTCGTGTGGGCCAACCGGGGGAAGGAGTCCCTCGCGCTCGACCTCAAGGACCCGCGCGGCCGCGAGGTCCTGCACGCGCTCCTCGAAGGGGCCGACGTGTTCGTGCAGAACCTCGCCCAGGGGGCCGCCGCCCGGCTCGGGCTCGACTCGGCCGCGCTGTGCGCCCGCTACCCCCGGCTGGTCGCCGTGGACGTCTCCGGCTACGGCCCCGAAGGCCCGTACGCCCACAAGCGCGCCTACGACATGCTCGTCCAGTGCGAGGCGGGCCTGGTCTCCGTGACCGGCACCCCGGAGCAGCCGGTCAAGGCGGGGATCCCGGCGGCGGACATCGCGGCAGCCATGTACGCCTTCTCGGGCGTGCTCGCCGCCCTGCTGCGGCGCGGGACCACCGGGCGCGGGGGCAGGGTGGAGGTGTCGATGCTCGACGCGCTCGCCGAGTGGATGGGGCATCCGCTGCACCACACCATGCACGGCGGGGAGCAGCCGGTGCGGACGGGCCTCGCGCACGCCGTGATCGCGCCCTACGACGCCTACCCGACGGCGGACGGGGACCGGGTGCTGCTGTCCGTGCAGAACGACCGGGAGTGGCGGCGGCTCGCCGAACAGGTGCTGGAGTGGCCGGACTTGGCCCAGGACCCGGGGTTCGCGACGAACGCGGCGCGCACCGCGAACCGGGAGAAGACCGACGCGGTGGTCGCCGAAGCGCTGGGCCGGCTCGATGCGGACGCGGCGATCGGGCGGCTGGAGGAGGCGGGCATCGCCTGCGCACGGCTGAACTCGGTGGCGCAGCTCGCCGCGCACCCGCAGCTGGAGGCCCGGGACCGCTGGCGGGAGGTGGGCTCGCCCGCGGGCCCGCTGCGGGCCCTGCTGCCGCCGATCGGGCTGCCCGGCGGCGCGGCACCGCACATGGGTGCGGTGCCCGCGCTCGGCGAGCACACCGAAGCCCTGCTGCGCGCCCTGGGGATGACGGGCGAACAGATCACGGCGTTGCGCCGGGACGGTGTGGTTCGCTGACTGGACAGGGTTGACCGGGCCGGGAACGGAGCGGCGGCGCTGCGGGAGCGGGACACGCCCCGCAGAGCTGCCGACTACGAACGGCGGCTGCCGAAGAGGGTCCGCCGCAGCCTGCGCAGCGGTGCGAAGAGCGAGACGCGCGCGCTCCGGCTCCGCAGCCGGTGCGTGTGGTCGCGCGAGGTGAGCTCACGCATGAGCAGCGTCGCCTCGGCCGTCTCGCGGTGCGGGACGGCGGGACCGCCGAGCACGGCGAGGTGGCGGTCGAGGCGCGAACTGGTCGCACCGCTCCCGCATGTGATGGCAGGCACGCGAGGCGGCCTGCTGCGCATTGCGATCTGTTCCATGTCTCTCCCCACCCGTACGAGGGCACCCGGCCCACCGGGCAGGGTAACCCTATCGTCCCCACGGAGCGCACGGGTATCCCGGTGGTGTGAATTGCCCGTGTGGCGAGCGGGAGTTGACGATTACTCAGCGAAGTCGATCGCCACTCTCCGTGAAATCCGGCGGGGTTCCGGGGACAGGGAACCGCGGCGACACCGACCGCGTGACTCCTGTCGCGACCGGAGTCACGGCGCACGCTCTGCGCTAACTTGGAGTGATCGTCCGGTAACGCTCTTGGGGGCGCGCGTGAATGAGGCTTTCGGTGACTGAGTCGGCGGCGGACGGGGACGGCGCCGGCGGGAGGGTCATCGCCGGACGGTACCGCCTGCTGGGACCGCTCGGCCGCGGCGGGATGGGCATGGTGTGGCGGGCCCTGGACGAGGTCCTGGGGCGCGAGGTCGCCATCAAGGAAGTGCGCGCACCCGCCGGGATGGACGAGGCCGAGGTGGCCCGGATGTACCGGCGCCTGGAGCGGGAGGCCTGGGCCGCGGCCCGCGTCTCGCACCGGGGCGTGGTCACCGTCTACGACGTGGCCACCGAGGACGGCCGGCCCTGGATCGTGATGGAGATCGTACGGGGCCTCTCGCTCGCGGAGGTCCTGGAGGGCGACGGGCCGCTCACCCCGCAGCGGACCGCGCACATCGGGGAGCAGGTGCTGGCCGCGCTGCGCTCCGCGCACGAGGCGGGGGTGCTGCACCGGGACGTCAAGCCGGGCAACGTGCTGATCGCCAACGACGGCCGGGTGGTGCTCGGCGACTTCGGGATCGCGAGCCTGGAGGGCTCCACCGCCATCACCATGACGGGCGAGGTGGTCGGATCCCCCGAATTCCTGCCGCCCGAGAGGGCGTTGGGCCGCGAGCCGGGTCCCGCGTCGGACCTGTGGGCGCTCGGAGTGACGCTGTACCTCGCGGTGGAGGGGGTCCCGCCCTTCCACCGGGATTCCCCGGTGGCCACGCTGCGGGCGGTGGTGGACGAGGAGTTCCCGCCGCCGCGGCGGGCCGGACCGCTGACGCCCGTGCTGGAGGGGCTGCTGGTCAAGGATCCCGAGGAGCGGCTGTCCGCGGCGGAGGCGGCCCGGATGCTGCGCATCGTCGGCGCGGGCGGGACCGTACGGGCCTCCGGCGGGCCGGTGTCGGGTCCCGCGGCGGCTCCGGTGCCGGGCGCCGAGGACCCGACCTCCGTGGCGCACCACGGGTACGGTCTCCCCACCCCGCCGCTGCCGGCGCCCGGGACCGGCACCGGGCCGGGGCGGACGCTTCCCCCCGAGCCCGAACGGAACGCGGCCGGGATGGTGCTGGCCGGCGGGATCGTGGTGCTGCTCGCGGTGGTGGTCCTGCTGGGATGGCTGCTGCTGAAGGGCCGCGACACGGGCGGGGACGGCGGTGACGGGCCGACGACCGGCCCGACCGTCTCGCAGAGCGCTTCGCCTTCACCGACCCCCTCGCCGAGCGCGTCCCCCTCGCCCTCGCCGTCCCCCTCCGCCTCCCCTTCGGCCACGCCGCCGCCCGGCATCACCCTGTCCGCCGTACGGGCCGTCCGGGACGGCTACAGCGGCACGTGCCCGGCGCCCGCGGCCAAGGCGCCCGCTTTCACCGCCACCGTGGCGGTGGACCGCACCCCGGCGGTGGTGGAGTACCGGTGGGCCACGCGCAGCGGGCAGACCTCGGGCCCCGGCTGGCAGACCCTGACGTATCCGGCGGGCGGACCCGGGAGCGTAAAGCTGGACCACACGGAGCTGACGCACTATCCGGACGCGACCTTCGAGGACGCGGTGCGCCTGGAGATCCGGCAGCCGTCGGAGGCGGCTTCGGCATGGCTGGAGTTCTCGGTGACGTGCGAGGAGGAGGAGACCCCGACGGGCGGGGCCTCCTCCCCCGGTCCTTCCGGCGGCACGCCCGGACCGACCGCTTCCCCGTCACCGAACCCGGGGGCCACGGCCAGTCCGTGACGGATCAGGGCCGACCGGTCGGCCCCTGACGGATCAGGGCCCAACCGGTCGGCCTTGACGGATCAGGCCGCGCCGGTGAAGGCCGGCAGGTAGCCGCCGGACTGTCCGGCGGCGGTCGGGTGGTAGGACTCGCCGATGTTCAGCCAGTTGAGGCTGTGCAGCCACTCGCTGCCGGAGCAGATCTCGTGCCCGGTGAAGGCTCCGGCGACCGAGGCGAAGGCGAAGCCGTGGTTGGCGGCGCGTTTGGCGAGGGCCGCGTTGAGGTAGTCGGAGGCGCCGTTGATGGCCGTGCGCTCGCCTTCCGACAGCCCGGCCACGCAGGTGCCGTTCAGCTTGTAGAAGCGGGGATAGCCGAGGACGACCACGCGGGCGCCCGGGGAACGGCTGTGGATGGCGTTGTAGACCGTGTCGAGCTGGCCGGGGAGGGTGGAGTCCACGTACGCCTTGGCCTGGTTGACCCGGCTGACGCAGGTGGCTTCGGACTGGAGCACACAGGTGGTCATGACGTCGGAGAATCCGGCGTCGTTGCCGCCGATGGTGATGCTGACGAGGTCGGTGCCGGCGTTCAGCGGTGTGAGCTGGCCGCTCATCACGTCACCCGTACGAGCACCCGAGCAGGCGGCGAAGGAGAAGGTCTGGGGGGCGTGTGCGGCGGCCCAGAGGGCCGGGTAGGCGCGGGTGGTGCGCTTGCAGTTCCCGCTGGCGCTGTCGTAGTTGCCGGCGCCGACGCCGGAGGAATAGGAGTCGCCGAGGGCGACGTAGCCGAAGTCGGCGGCGGCGGTCGCCTGACCGGCTCCGAACAGGGCCGCGCCCGCGGCGAGTAACAGGGCAGAGGCCAAGGCGGCGAAACGAGGCATTCTCATGCTCATGTGTGCGGCTCCTCGTGGGGGGAGTTACTGCGGAGTTACTCCTGAGTCCGTGGTACAAGGAACCGAGGCTCGTTGGAAGTGTTCATGCCAAGAATGTTCGGGGCGGACATGCGGCGCGAATCTTCACCCGCACGGCGTTTGAAGAGGGAATCCCGCCACTCGATCCGGCGAAACACGGGTGCAGCAGGCCAGTTCGTGCCGGATCATGGGCGCCATGCCAGCCAACCCTCAAGACGCACTGCCGATCCGGCTCAACGTCGACGACAGCGACTCCCCGTCGGACGTCGTCGACGCGCTGTTCCTCGGCCGCTTCGCGTCCGGCGAGCAGCCCCACTCGCACAGCGTGTCGATCGACCGGGTCAAGCCGGGCGCGACCCTGCTGCCGTCGGGGGCCGCGGTGTTGCGCTCGGCCCGCGACAGCGACCGCAGCGCGACGCTCGCCGAGGGCGAGGGCTGGACCATGCTCGTCTCCCGCTGGAGCCGGGGCGCGGACGTCACGGTGACGGCGGTCAGTGAGGAACTCGCCGCCGAGGTGCTCGGCGAGGCCACCGAGGACGCGCAGGACGAGCCCGAACCGCAGCCCGAGAACGTGGCGATGGGCTTCTGGTACGTCTCCCCGCGCCGCGGCCCCTACCGGACGACCCGGCAGATCGCGGCCGGCACCTGGGAAGAGGTGCGGCCCAACTACACGGCTCCGGTGGCCGGGGCGATGGACCGGTTGATGAAGGTCACCCCGGACGACATCGCCGGCCGGCTGCTCCTGCTGCACGGCCCTCCGGGCACCGGGAAGACCTCCGCCCTGCGCACGCTCGCCCGGTCCTGGCGGGACTGGTGCCAGGTGGACTGCGTCCTCGACCCGGAACGGCTGTTCAACGACATCGGCTACCTGATGGACATCGCGATCGGCGAGGACGAGGGCACCGCCAAGAGCCGCTGGCGGCTGCTGCTGCTCGAGGACTGCGACGAGTTGATCCGCGGCGAGGCCCGGCACACCGCCGGGCAGGCGCTGTCACGGCTGCTGAACCTCACGGACGGGCTGCTCGGCCAGGGCCGCAACGTCCTGGTCGGCGTCACCACCAACGAGGACCTGGAGCGGCTCCACCCGGCGGTGGTCCGGCCGGGGCGCTGCCTCGCCCGCATCGAGATCGGCCGGCTGACGCACCGTGAGGCGGTGGACTGGCTCGGCACCGACGAGGGCATCTCCCGCGAGGGGGCGACGCTGGCCGAGCTCTACGCCCTGCGCCGCGGCGCGTCGGGTACCGCCGCGCTGCTGCCGCCGCAGGGCCAGGACACGGAGGCGGGGATGTACCTGTAGGCGCGGGGGCCGCAGGTCGGCGGGGGTCGGCGCCCGGCGGCGAGGACAATGGGGGCGCGGCCGAAGGCCCCCACCGGCCGTACGCACCTCCACCTCCGGGGGACCCACGAACAGGAGAACGCACCGTGCTCGAACCGGCGCAGGAGAATCCCTACCCCGACAGCCACGTCCTCGGAGAGGGCCCCGAACCGCACCCGCAGCTCCAGCCGGTGCTCGGCCTCATCGGACGCTGGCACGGCCGGGGCAGCGGCGAGTACCCGACCCTGGAGCACGGGTTCCGGTACGAGCAGGAGATCACTTTCGGCCACGACGGCCGGCCCTTCCTCGTCTACGAGTCCCGCGCGTGGCTGATCGACGAATCCGGCAAGGCCGTTCGCCCCGCGGGCCGGGAGACCGGGTGGTGGCGCGTCCTCCCGGATGCCTCGGTCGAGGTCACGCTCGCCCACCCGACGGGCATCGTCGAGACCTACGTCGGCCAGGTCTCCCGTGCGGACGGTGCGGACGGCACCGACGGCGCCGACGGCACGCGGATCGAGATGGCCACCGACACCGTGGGGCTGACCCCGCGGGCCAAGGAGGTCACCGGCATGCGGCGCCGGTACGCGCTCGAGGACGGCGGGCTGACGATCGTGCAGGAGATGGCCGCGGTGGGCCAGCCCATGCGGCACCACCTCCAGGCGCGGCTCTTCCCGCGCAAGGACTGACCGGCGGCGGCACCAGGCGGAGGCGTCGTGGCGGCGGCACCGACCAGGCGGAGCGGGCCCCGTCCGGCCCGCCCGGGTGTCAGTCCGCGTACCGCGCGCGCAGCGCGTCCAGCGCCGCCGCGGTCGCCTCGTCGAAGGTCAGGCCGAGGCGTCGCGCCCGCTCCGCGTAGACCTGCGCGGCGGTGGCCGCCTCCCGGGCGGGCCCGTCGCCGGCCGCCGCGACGAACGTGCCGTTGCGGCCGCGCGTCTCGATCACGCCGTCCGACTCCAGCGCCCGGTAGGCCTTCGCGACCGTGTTCGCCGCCAGCCCCAGCTCTTCCGCGAGCCCGCGGACCGTCGGCAGTTTGAACCCGGTGGGCAGTCGGCCCGCCCGTGCCCCGGCGGCGATCTGGGCGCGCAGCTGCTCGTACGGGGCGGCGGCGCCCGCCGTGGCGTCGATGCGGATCTTCAGGTGCGGAGAGGTCGAGGTCACGCGGCCGATTGTCCCCCATCCGCCGGGAAATTCGCAGGCGCGGGGACCCCGGCGGCCCCTACCGTCGCCACGTGATCACAACCATCCGGGACCTGCGCCCGAACGACCCGGCCGACGCCGAGAGCGTCGTACGGGTGCGCCGCGCCGCTCTGCCCTTCATGATCAGCACCACCCGCGGTGTCGCCTTCGAGGTCGCCTCCGCCCACCCCGACAGGCGCTACCGCCTCCTGGTCGCGGAGAACGCCGACGGCCTCGTCGTCGGCACCGCCCAGGTCGGCATCGTCCACGACAGCCCCGAGCCCGGCCAGGGCTTCGTCAACGCCTACGTCGACCCCGCCCACCGCGGGCTCGGCGCCGGAACCGCCCTGCTGGGCACGGCCGAGGAGCACCTGGGAGCCGAGCGCGCGAAGGACGCGTACGCCTGGGTCCTCGACGAGCCGCCGCACCGCGCCTTCGCGGAGCGGCACGGCTACCACGCCTCCCGCTCCGCGCACTTCCTGCGCCTCGACCTCACCACGGCCACGCTGCCGCCGCTTCCCGGGAAGCTCCCCGACGGGGTCGAGCTGCGCGCCGGCTCGGCCTTCGCCGCCGATCCGCGCCCGCTGTTCGAGGCCGACGCGGCGGGAACGCTGGACGAACCGGGCGATGTTCCGGTGGAGTTCGACGACTACGAGGCCTGGCTGCGGAACACCTGGGAGCACCCGTACCTCGACCGGGAGCTCACCACCGTGGTCCTGGTGGACGGCGAGGTGGCGGGCTTCACCGCCGCCCACACCGACGGGGCCGGCCGGTACTCCTCCGCCATGACCGCCACCCTGCGCCCGTTCCGCGGCCGGGGGCTGGCCCGGCTGGCCAAGACCGACTCGCTGCTGCGGGCCCGCGCGGCCGGCTGCACCGAGGCGTTCACCGGCAACGACACCGGCAACGCCCCCATGCTCGCCGTCAACACCCGGTTCGGGTACGAGGTCTGCGCCACGGAGACGCGCTTCACCAAACAGCTGCGAGGACCGGAGACACCACGATGAGCGACCGACTGACCGTCACCCTCACCAAGGCGGGCCGTACGAAGATCAGTTACCCGGCCGAGCCGGTGGCCGACACGGGCACCCGGATCACCGTACGGGCGCCCTGGGCGGCCCCCGGGGTACGGGACTTCGGCTTCGTCCGCTTCGAGCCGGGCGACGTGTTCACCGAGCACTTCTGGCGCGACCGCTGGTACGCGGTCAAGGAGGTGAGGACGGGCGGGGGCGTCCTCAAGGGCTGGTACTGCGACGTGACCCGGCCGGCCTCGGTGGAGGACGGGGTGATCACGGTCGAGGACCTGGACCTGGACCTGTGGGTGTCCGCCGACGGGAGCTCCGTACTGCGGCTGGACGAGGACGAGTTCGCCGCGAGCGGGCTCGCCGGCACCGATCCGGAGGCGGCCGCCGAGGCGGTGCGGGCCCTCGACGCCTTGGAGGCCCAGGCCCGCTCGGCGGCCGGACTGGCGGCGCTGCTGGCCTGATCCGCGGACTGCCAAACCCCGAAATCCAGGGGCGTGGCCGAGCCTGCGACCCCCGGACCCTCACGGCGTGGAGCAGGGACCACCACGGCGGCGCACCGGCACCACCCGAACGCGAGGCCCTCCTGCGGGAGTGGGCGGACGCGTGAGACACGGGGCCAGGGGCCCGCGGCGCCCCTTCCTGAGGCCCTTCTTACCCCCGCCTTAAGCAGAACCTAAGGATCGGCTCCAGGGGCCCGAACCCCGTGGAACCCGGCTTCCGGGCGGTTAGTTTGGCTGAGCCAGGGAGGGCCGGAGGCGGCGCCGCGAACCCGTGAGGGGCGGCGCCGCACAGCCCCGGTCTTCCGGCGCACCCACGACTCGCGCAGCCCAGTGCCGTGCCCAGAGGAGATCCACCATGCCCGCACGCCGTACCGCCGCCCGTATCGCAGCCGGACTCGCCCCGCTCGCGGTGGCCGCGTACGCCGTCGCCCCGGCGGCCGCCCACGGTTCGATGACGGACCCGGTCAGCCGGGTGGCGGCGTGCTACGCGGAGGGCCCCGAGTCCCCGAAGTCGGCGGCCTGCAAGGCGGCGGTCGCGGCGAGCGGGGCGCAGGCGTTCTACGACTGGAACGCGGTGAACATCGCCAACGCGGCCGGTCAGAGCAAGGCGCTGATCCCGGACGGACAGCTGTGCTCGGCGGGCAACGACAAGTACCGGGGTCTGGACCTGGCGCGCGCCGACTGGCCGGCGAGCCCGATGGCCTCGGGCGCGCACACCTTCCGCTACAAGGGGACCGCCCCGCACAAGGGCTCCTTCGAGCTGTACGTGACGAAGGACGGCTACGACCCGTCGAAGCCGCTGAAGTGGTCCGACCTGGAGTCGGCGCCCTTCGCGAAGGTCACCGACCCGGGGATGCAGGGCGGCGACTACGTCTTCTCGGGCACCGTCCCGAACAAGACCGGCCGGCACCTGATCTACAGCGTCTGGCAGCGCTCGGACAGCCCGGAGGCCTTCTACACCTGCTCGGACGTGGTCTTCGGGAAGGACAACGGCGGGGGTGGCACGGGTGGCACCGGAGGCGGCGGGGGTACGCCCACGGCCAAGCCGACCTCGAAGCCGACCTCGAAGCCGACGAAGCCGGGTACGAAGCCGACCTCCGTGCCCTCGGGGCGGCCGACCAAGCTCCCCTCGGAGGTCCCCTCGGCCCCCACCGACGAGCAGATCTCCCGGGGCGCCGGGAAATCCACGGTCGAGCACGGCGGCCACGGGGACAACGACCCCAAGACGAACGGCGGCAGCAGCCCGATCCCCTCGCAGAGCGGGACCGGCCTCGCGGAGACGGGCGGCAGCAGTGCCACGCCGGTGATCGCGATCGGCGGGGCGGGCGTCCTGGCCGTGGGCGCGGCCGTGCTGTTCGGGCTGGCGCGCCGCCGTGCGACCCCCGGCCGCCACGGCCGCTGACCGGGACTGACCGGGACTGACGGGGACTGACCGGGACTGACCGGGACTGACCGGGAACGGCGGGCGGCCCGCACCGCGGACCGCCCGCCGCCGTCAGGAGGAGACCGTCGCCGTCAGGAGAAGACCGACGCGCAGGTGGTCCGCTCGGCGTGCGCCGGGTCGAGGGCGTTGGCCGCCTCGTGCCAGGCGATCCGGTCGGTGAGCCCGATGGCCACGTGCTCCGAGAGGTCCACGCCGCACAGGTCCTGGAGCAGCACGTTGCGGACGTTCGGCCCGGTGAGGAACTGGCTCCGGTACGGGGTGACCACCTCGTCGTAGCGGGTGGCGATCACCGTGTACGCGACTCCGGGGACGGTGTCCCCGCCCTCGTTCAGCTTGTTCTGGAAGGGCGATCCGGCGATCTGGTCGGCGAGGCCCGGGGTGGCCTCGCTGATCAGGTCCCCGGCCCCGGGGAAGTACGGGAGGAGATTGGTGAGGCCGAGCAGGGTGGTCCCGTGGTTGTCGGGGGCGAGTCCGACCAGGGCGTTGACCTTGCCGGCGCCGCCGAGGAACTTCAGGTAGTAGCGCGGCATCATGCCGCCCTGGGAGTGGCCGACGATGTCCGTCTTCGCCGCTCCGGTGGAGGCGAGCACCTTGTCCACGAAGACGTCGAGCTGGCCGGCGGACCGCTCGATGGGGCCGAGCCCGTTGAAGAGGGGGACGCCGGGCAGTTGCCCGTAGTCGAGGGAGTAGACGCAGTAGCCCCGGTGGACGAGGTACGGCGCGAAGCCGAGCCAGTTGTCGACGGAGTTCCCGAAGGTTCCGTGGACCAGGACGACGGGTCGGGGATGGGCGGCGGACGGTTTGCAGGACCAGTTGTTCCAGCCGCTGCTCGGCGCCGAGGCGGCCTGGGCCGCCTGGGTGGGGGCGACGAGCGCGGCGGCGGTCAGGGTGAGGACGGCCAGGGGGCGGAGCAGGCGTCTCCAGGGCAGCATCGTGTGATCTCCTTGCGGCTCAAGGGGAGTAACGAGGGATGGCGCGGGAAGTACGTGGGGGTGCATCCCGTGATCCGGATCACAAGGGGGTGCTGCAGCCGCTAAATTACGGGCGAGTAGCAAAACTGGGAAGTTACGCGTCGGTAAAAAATCCGCGTCCCTCCTGGTCGACCGCTCCGACGGCCGTCATCCATTCGGCCCTCCCCTGCTGCGCCGGGCGCCCGGTACGCCGAGCGTGTGAGACATGACCCAGCCCACCCATACAGACCCAGGGCAGTCCGGCGGGTTCCTCGCCGAGATCAAGGACGCCGTCACCACCCGGGCCGCTCTCCTGGTCCTGGGCGTACTGGCGCTCCAGCTCGCCTTCATCACCTCGTACGTCGGGGCCTTCCATCAGCCCAAGCCCAGCGAGATCCCGATCGCCGTGGCCGCGCCGGCCCCGCCGGTCGCCGAGCAGACGGCGAAGCAGCTCTCCGCGCTGCCGGGCAAACCACTGGACCCCCGTGCCGTACAGGACGAGGCGACGGCGCTGCGGCAGATCCAGAACCGGGACGTGGACGGCGCGCTGATCATCGACCCGGCCGGCACGACCGACAAGCTGCTGGTCGCGAGCGGCGCCGGGGCTTCCCTGTCCCAGGCCATCGAGGAGATCGTCGGCGCCGTCGAGAAGACCCAGGGGCGCAGCGTGCGCGTCGTGGACGTGGCCCCGGCGGCCGCCGGCGACGGGCGCGGGCTGAGCTCGTTCTACCTGGTCGTGGGGTGGTGCGTGGGCGGCTACCTGTGTGCCGCGATCCTCGCGATCAGCGCGGGCGCCCGGCCCGCGAACATCCACCGCGCCGTCATCCGGCTCGGCGCGCTGCTCGTGTACGCCATCGCGGCCGGACTCCTCGGCGCGGTCATCGCCGACCCGATCCTGGGCGCGCTGCCCGGCAGCATCTGGGCCCTGTGGGGGCTCGGCGCCCTCGTCGTCTTCGCCGTCGGCGCGATCACCCTGGCCTTCCAGGGCCTCGCGGGCGTGGTCGGCATCGGCCTGGCGATCCTGCTCGTGGTGGTGCTCGGCAACCCGAGCGCCGGCGGCGCCTACCCGTACCCGCTGCTGCCGCCGTTCTGGAAGGCCATCGGCCCGTGGCTGCCGCCGGGCGCGGGCACGTACGCCGCGCGCTCGATCGCGTACTTCAAGGGCAACGACATCACCGGCCCGCTGCTGGTCCTGAGCGGCTGGGCGGTGCTGGGATCGGCGATCACGATGGCCTGTGCGGCGGGCCGCAAGGGCAAGGCGGGGGCGCCCGTGGGCAGCGGACTCCCCGAGGGTCCGGACGCACTGCCGGAGAGGGAAGCCGTCCGATGAACAATCCCATCCAGGTCCGCAACCGCATGGGCCCGGCCGAACAGGCCGTCTCCGTCAAGCGGATGGAGCCCAGCGCGCAGGCGCAGCTGGGCCCCCTCGGCCTCACCGGCTTCATCGTCGTCACCACGCTCGCCACCGGCATCGACGCGGGCATCTTCCCCGAGCACCTCAGCCACTCCGTGCTGCCGCTGGTCGGCTTCTTCATCGGCGGGCTCGCCCAGCTGCTGGCCGGGCTCTTCCAGGCGCAGCGCGGCGACACCTGGCACGCGACCGTCTTCGGCGGCTTCGGGCTGTTCTGGATGTCGAAGGCGCTGCTGATCCAGTACGTGCTGCCCGCCACGGATCCGTCCCTGCGCGGCGACGTGAGCGCGCTGTTCACGCTGCCGTGGGTGTTCGTGGTGTTCGTGCTGTGGATCGGCAGCTGGCGGATCCACCTGGTGCTGCTGTCGACCTTCACGTGCGTACTGGTGGTGTTCGTGGCCATGACGGTCAGCGGATTCACCGGCTCGGTGATCTGGAACCGGATCACCGGCTGGAGCGGTCTGCTGGCCGCGCTCGGAGCCACGTACCTGCTCGCCGGGCAGATCATGGCGAGCACCTGGGGCCGCCAGGTGCTGCCGATGGGCCGCTTCCTCGCCCCCGAGGAGCACCCGGAGGCGTGACCACACCCATGATGACCAGCACGCGATGATCAGCACGCTCGCGGTGGAGAACTACCGCTCTCTGCGCAAGCTCATCGTCCCCCTCGGCCGGCTCACCGTGGTGACGGGCGCCAACGGCACGGGCAAGTCCAGCCTCTACCGGTCGCTGCGGCTGCTGGCCGACTCCGCGCGGGGCGGCGCCGTCGCGGCGCTGGCCCGGGAGGGCGGACTGCCCTCCACGCTGTGGGCGGGCCCGGAGAAGCTCGGGCGGGCGGTGCGCGAGGGGCGGTACGCCGTCCAGCCGACGGTCCGCTCCGAACCGGTGAGCCTGCGGCTCGGCTTCGCCGGGGACGAGTTCGGCTACGCGGTGGACTTCGGGCATCCCTCGCCCGTCCCCGACTCCCTCTTCGGCCTGGACCCGGAGATCAAACGGGAGTGCACCTGGGCCGGGCCGGTGCTGCGCCCCGCCGCCCTGCTCTCGGACCGCGCCGGGCCCGCCGTGCGCACCCGCACCGCGGACGGCGGCTGGCACCGCACCCAGGGCGCCCTGCGCCCGTACGACTCCATGCTCAGCGAGCTCGCGGACCCGCAACTGGCCCCCGACCTGCTGGCCCTGCGCGAACTGATCCGCTCCTGGCGGTTCTACGACCACGTCCGCACGGACGTGGACGCCCCGGCCCGCACCCCGCGCGTCGGAACCCGTACGCCGGTGCTCGCCGCGGACGGCTCCGACCTGCCGGCCGCGCTCCAGACGATCCGGGAGACCGGCGACCACGCGGCGCTCGACGCGGCCGTCGAGGCGGCCTTCCCGGGCAGCGGCGTGGCGGTCGCGGAACGGGACGGCCGCTTCGAACTGGAACTGCACCAGCGCGGGCTGCTGCGCCCGCTGGGCGCGGCGGAACTCTCCGACGGCACCCTGCGCTACCTGCTGTGGACGGCCGCCCTGCTGACCCCGCGCCCGCCGGCCCTGATGGTGCTCAACGAGCCGGAGACCAGCCTCCACCCCGATCTGCTGGGCCCCCTCGCGGACCTGATCCTGACGGTGGCGCGCACCACCCAGACGGTGGTGGTCACGCACGCCGCGCCCCTGGCGGACGCCCTGGCGTCGGGCGTCCACCGCCACCGGGTGGACCTGCGGACCCTCACCCTGCTCAAGGACTTCGGCCAGACCGAGGTCGCCGGCCGCGAGGGCCCGCTGGACGAACCCCTCTGGTACTGGCCGAAGCGGTAGTCCCTCCGTCCGGCAGCAGGGCGCCGCCCGGTTCGGCGGCGCTGACCGATCCGGAGGTGTCGATGACCACGCGGACCCGCGGCGGCGTGCGCCGCGGGTTCGGCAGGACGGCGCCGGGCACCCCGGCCGAGCGGCGTGAGGGCCGGCTGTAGGTGTAGTCGTCTCCCGCCCCGGAGCCGTGGGTCCGCCGGCCTACCCGGCCCGGTGGACCACCTCGCCCGCGACCACGACCGTTTCGGCCACCGTTCCCGGGATCTGCTCCGGGGCCACCGCGAGGATGTCGCGGGACAGGATCACGAAGTCGGCCGCTTTGCCGACCGTGAGCGAACCCCGGTCCTGCTCCAGGAAGTTGGCGTACGCGGAGCCCATCGTGTAGCCGTACACCGCCGTACGGGCGTCCACCGTCTCCTGCTCCTGCCACGGGTCGCCGCCGCCCAGCGGGCGCCGGGTCAGCGCCGTGTAGATGCCGATCATCGGGTCCATCTCGGCGACGTTCCAGTCGCTGGAGAAGGCCAGGACCGCCCCCGCCTCGGCGAGGCTCCGCATCGGCCACGCCTTGTGCCAGCGGTCCTCCCCCACGTTCTCCGCCCAGTCCTGGCCCGGACCGGCGATCTCCGGCGCGCAGTGGCGGGGCTGCATGCAGGCCACCACGCCGAGCTGCTCGAAGCGCGGTACGTCCTGCGGATCCAGGCATTCCACGTGGACCACCTGGTGGCGGGCGTCGCGCGGGCCGTTCACCGCCCGCGCGTGCTCGACGGCGTCCAGGACGGTACGGATGCCCCGGTCGCCGGTGGCGTGGACGAAGCACTGGAACCCGCGGGCGTCCAGCCGGGCGAGCAGCTCGGCGAACTCCTCCGCCGGGTAGAAGGTCTCGCCCCGGTGTGATCCGCAGCCGGTGTACGGCTCCAGCAGCGCGGCCGTGCGCGGCTCCACCACGTCGTCGATGTAGAGCTTGAGGGGGCCGACCCGGAAGCGGTCCCCGGCGTGCACCTTCGCCGCCGCCTCGAAGAGGTCGAGGTCCGCCTCGGTGGTCCCGCGCGGGTGGAACAGCGCGGCAACGATCCGCGAGCGCAGCCGGCCCTCGGCGCGCGCCCGGTCGTACAGCTCCAGGTCGTCGAGGGAGTTCTGCGGTTCCACGACGGTGGTGATGCCGAAGCCGATCGCGTCGTCGAGGCTCTTGGCGAGGCGCCCGTACTGGCGGTCCGGGGAGGCCCACGGCACGCCCAGGTCGCGCAGGGCGCGGTGGCCGTCGCGGGAGAGCCCCTTGATGGCGAAGTCCTTGACGAAGCCGGTGGGTTCGCCCGTCTCGGGGTCCACGGCGGCCGTGCCGAAGGGGAGGTCGGTACGGTCCTTCGCGACGCCGAGGCGGCGCATGGCCGCCGTGTTCAGCCAGGCCGTGTGCACGTCGTACGAGAGCACGATCGCGGGGGTGTCGCCGGTGACCGGGTCCAGGTCGGCGGCGGTGGGCATCCGGCCGCCGGGGATCGCGGAGTAGTCGAAGGCCTCGGCCTCGATCCACTCGGCGTCCGGGTTGGCCTCCCGCCACGTGCCGATCCGGTCGAGGATCGCTTCGAGCGTCCGGACCCCGGCGAGCTGCACGCACGCGTCGTCGGAGCCGAGCCGGACGTGGTTGTGGGCGTCGATGAATCCCGGCAGCACGAGCCGGCCGCCCGCGTCGATCCGCTCGGTGCCGGGTCCCGCCCAGTCGGCGGCCTCCGCGTCCGGCCCGACCCAGACGATCCGCCCGCCCCGCACGGCGAGGGCTTCGGCCTCGGGCAGCTCGGGGTCGACGGTGTGGATGCGGGCTCCGGTGAGGAGCAGATCGGCGGGGGCGGAGTGCGACATGGGGTGGTGCTCCTGTGCAGAGGCCGTACGGAAATGTGGGCGTCGGGAAGGCGGAAGGCGGGAGCCGGAAGGCGGGAGCCGGAAGCCGGAAGGCGGGAGGCGGGGCCTCGGGGAGACGTGGCCCCCGCGGGGGCGAGCCCCTCAGGCGGCCGGGGCGTACGCGGGCACCCGTCGGGCGAGGGCCCAGTACGTGAGCCCGGAGACCACCGAGCCGAGCAGCGTGAGGTCGGCGCCGCCGAGCGGGGCCACGAGCGGGCCGGTCCACAGCTCGGAATCGCAGGTCAGGGCGGCGAAGGCCATGCCGGCGAGCAGGGCGGCCATACCGGCCGGGTGGTAGCCGGAGCGGTACCAGTAGGCACCCTCGCTCCCGGCGTGCAGCGCGTCGGAGTCGTAGCGGCAGCGGCGCAGCAGCATGTCGGCGAGGAAGACGCCGCCCCAGGGGGCGAACACGATGATCAGGAGGGAGAGGAAGGACAGCAGCGAGGTGGTGAAGTCGGTGAGGAAGAGCGCGGCGAGCGATCCGGCGGCGGTCACGGCGGCGCTGATCACGATGGCGCGGGCCCGGCTCCACGGGATGCCGAGGACCTGGAGGTTCAGGCTGGAGGAGTAGAGGGTGATGATCGAGTTGGTCACGGAGCCGCCCAGGACCAGGGCCAGGAACAAGGGCTGGAACCAGCCGGGGAGCAGGCTCTCGGCTCCGGCGACGGCGTCGGTCATGTCGGTCTGGGTGGCGGCGGCCACGCCGGCGATCCCGAGGGCGACGGAGGAGACGAACCCGCCGAGCGCGCCCATCCAGGTGATCGACTTCAGCGAGGTGGTGCGGGGCAGGTAGCGGGTGTAGTCGGCGGGCATCGGCAGGTACGAGAAGGGCCCGGCGAGCATCACGACGAAGGCCAGGCTCCAGCCGGACAGGCCCGGGGCGAGGGCGTCGGCCGGGGCGGTGGTCTCGGCGCCGGGCAGGACGAAGACCAGCAGGGCGCCGAAGCCGACGGCCAGGACGTAGGCCATCCAGCGCTCGGCGAACTGCACGGTGGCGTGGCCCCACATGGCCACGGCGAAGGTGAGCGCGAGGGTGACGCCGAGTGCGAGGGCCCGGATCAAGGTGCCGCCGCCCAGGCCGACTTCGGCGAAGAAGACCTCCAACGCCAGGGTCCCGACGACGGTGTTGACGATGGTGTAGCCGATGCTCACGATCCAGTTGAGGACGCCCGCCGGCCAGTTGCCCCGTACGCCGAAGGCGGCCCGGGAGATGACCAGGGTGGCGGTGCCGGTGCGGATGCCGCTCAGTCCGGCGGCGCTGACCGCGAAGAAGGACAGTCCGCTGATCACGACCACGGCGGTGGCCTGCCAGAAGCTGAGGCCGAAGGCGACGGCGAGGGCTCCGTTGATCACGTAGGTGAAGGTCAGGTTCGAACCGAACCAGAGCCAGAAGAGGTCCTTGGCCCCGCCGTGGCGCTCGGCGTCGGGGATGGGGTCGATGCCGTGCGTCTCGACTCTGAAGACCTCGTCGACGTCGGCCGTCGTCTCCTGCTGTGCCATGCGTCTGCCCCTGACCTGCGTACCGGTGATCTGGAGAACCGTCGAAGCGACCTTGAACGCCGTTCTAAGTTCTTGAATGGCATTCAAGATGCGCTGCCGACCCGGACCCCGTCAAGACCCTGTCCGGGATAAGGTCGGCCCACGAAGATCGGGAAGGCGGTACGGGT
The DNA here is from genome assembly GCF_035978755.1 of Streptomyces sp. NBC_01298. Lineage (NCBI taxonomy): Bacteria > Bacillati > Actinomycetota > Actinomycetes > Kitasatosporales > Streptomycetaceae > Streptomyces > Streptomyces sp. NBC_01298. The sequence goes on along the minus strand of NZ_CP108414.1, from coordinate 7,060,392 downwards.
GGCAGCGGGAGCGGCACGGCGGCGCGACGGGCAGATCGCCCAGGAGCGGATGCTGGACGAGGCCATGACGGCGATCGCCGAGGACGGGCTGGCGGCGCTCACCATGTCCGCGCTCGCCGAACGGCTCGGCACCAGCGGCGGCCACATCCTGTACTACTTCGGCAGCAAGGACCGGCTGCTGCTGGCCGCCCTGAACTGGAGCGAACGGCAACTGGCCGCGGAGCGCGCCGAATTGCTGAGCCGCAGGGTCACCGCCCACCGCAAGCTCGCGCTCTTCCTGGAGCTCTACCTGCCCCGCGGCCCCCGCGATCCGCGCTGGACGCTCTGGATCGAGCTGTGGGCCCGGATCCCCTCGAACGAGCCGCTGCGCGCCGCCCAGCAGGAGATCGACGACGGCTGGCAGCGGGATCTGGAGGCACTGCTCGCCAAGGGGGTGGAACAGGGCCGCTTCGCCCCCGGCCTGGACGTCCCCGCCCGGGCCTCGGAGCTGCTCGCCCTGCTGGACGGGCTGAGCACCCGGGTGGTCCTGGGCGAGCGCGGCGCCGACCGGGCCACCTCCCTGGAGCGCGCCCGCTCCGCGGCGGCCCTGCTGATCCCGCACACCTGAGGCCGCCGGCGCCCCGACCGCGCCCGGACATGTGGAAAGCCCGCCCGGGCCTTAGCGCCCCGGACGGGCTTTTCCGCTCCTTAGCGGAGGTTCTCAGGAAGAAGAAGGGTCCTTTTGAAGGGTCCCTCTGAAGGGTCCTTCTCGGGCTTACTTCTTCTTGGCGGCGGCCTTCTTGGCCGGGGCGCCCTCGGCGTTGCCGTAGTACGCCTGGCGCATGAGCTGCTTCAGGTCGTCGATCATCGGCATCCGCGGGTTGGCGGGGGCGCACTGGTCGGCGTAGGCGTTCATGGCCTGGGTCGGCAGGGCCTCGATGAAGGCCTGCTCGTCCACGCCCTCCTCGGCGAAGGAGGAGGTGATCCCGCACTTGCCGCGCAGGTCCTCGACGGCCTTGGCGTAGGACTCGACGCCCTCGGCGGCTGTGGCGGCCGGCAGGCCCAGCATCTTGGCGATCTCCTGGAAGCGCTCCGGCGCCCGGTAGACCTCGGCCTTGGGCCACGGGGTGGCCTTGTGGGTGACCGTGCCGTTGTGGCGGATCACGTGCGGCAGGAGCAGGGCGTTGGTGCGGCCGTGGGCGACGTGGAAGGTGTTGCCCAGGGTGTGCGCCATGGCGTGGACCATGCCCAGGAAGGCGTTGGCGAAGGCCATGCCCGCCACCGTGGAGGCGTTGTGCATCTTCTCGCGGGCCTCGGGGTCGTTCGGACCGTCGACCACGCAGCGCTGCAGGTTTTCGAAGATGAGCTTGATGGCCTGGAGGCACAGGCCGTCGGTGTAGTCGTTCGAGTACGCGGAGACGTAGGCCTCGGTGGCGTGCGTCAGGGCGTCGAAGCCGGAGTCGGCGGTCACCTTGGGCGGGAGGCCCATCGGCAGCATCGGGTCGACGATGGCGACGTTCGGGGTCAGCGCGTAGTCGGCGAGCGGGTACTTCTGGGCCGCGGCCGGGTCGGAGATGACGGCGAACGGGGTGACTTCGGAGCCGGTGCCCGAGGTGGTCGGGATGGCGACCATCTTGGCCTTCTCGCCGAGCGAGGGGAACTTGTAGGCACGCTTGCGGACGTCGAAGAACTTCTCCTTCGTGTCGGCGAACTCGACCTCCGGGCGCTCGTACATCAGCCACATGATCTTCGCGGCGTCCATCGGCGAGCCGCCGCCGAGGCCGATGATCGTGTCGGGCTTGAAGTCGCGCATCATCGCGGCGCCGGCCTGGACGGTGGAGAGCTCCGGGTTGGGCTCGACGTTGTCGATGATCTGGATCGACACCGCGCCCTCGCGGGCCTGCAGGATGTCGACGACCTTCTGGACGAAGCCGATGGAGACCATCGTCTTGTCGGTGACGATCGAGACCCGGCTGATGCCGTCCATCTCACCGAGGTAGCGGATGGAGTTGCGCTCGAAGTAGATCTTCGGCGGGACCTTGAACCACTGCATGTTGGTGTTGCGCCGTCCGATCCGCTTGACGTTGATCAGGTTGACCGCGGTGACGTTGTTCGACACCGAGTTGTGTCCGTACGAGCCGCAGCCCAGGGTGAGCGAGGGGAGGAAGGCGTTGTAGACGTCGCCGATGCCGCCGAAGGTGGAGGGCGAGTTGGCGATGACGCGGATCGCCTTGACCTTCTTTCCGAACTCCTCGACGAGCTCCTCGTCCTCGGCGTGGATGGCGGCGCTGTGGCCCAGTCCGTGGAACTCGACCATCGCGGCGGCCAGTTCGAGGCCGTGCTCGGTGTCGGAGGCCTTCAGGGCGGCCAGGATCGGGGACAGCTTCTCGCGGGTCAGCGGCTCGTTCTCGCCGACCTCGTTGCACTCCGCGAGGAGGATCGAGGCGTCGGCGGGGACGGTGAAGCCGGCCTGCTCGGCGATCCACTGCGGGGACTTGCCCACGACCGCCGGGTTCAGCTTGGCGCCGTTGGCGTCGGCCGCGTAGGCGGTGGTGCCGAAGACGAACTGCTCCAGCTTGGTCTTCTCGGCGGCGGAGACCACGTGGGCACCGAGCCGCTTGAACTCGGCGAGGCCCGCTTCGTAGATCTCGGTGTCGAGGATGACGGCCTGCTCGGAGGCGCAGATCATGCCGTTGTCGAAGGCCTTGGAGAGCACGATGTCGTGGATCGCGCGGCCGAGCTTGGCGCTCTTGTGGACGTACGCCGGGACGTTGCCCGCGCCGACGCCCAGGGCCGGCTTGCCGCACGAGTAGGCGGCCTTGACCATGGCGTTTCCGCCGGTCGCGAGGATGGTGGAGACGCCCGGGTGGTTCATGAGGGCGCCGGTGGCCTCCATGGACGGGGCGGTCACCCACTGGACGCAGTTCTCGGGGGCGCCGGCGGCGACGGCGGCATCGCGGACGATGCGGGCGGCCTCGGCCGAGCAGTTCTGCGCGGAGGGGTGGAAGGCGAAGATGATGGGGTTGCGGGTCTTCAGGGCGATCAGGGCCTTGAAGATCGTGGTGGAGGTCGGGTTGGTCACCGGGGTCATCGCGCAGACCACGCCGACGGGCTCGGCGATCTCCGTGATGCCGTTCAGCTCGTCGCGGCGGATGACGCCGGCGGTCTTGAGCCCGCGCATCGAGTTCACGACGTGCTCGCAGGCGAAGAGGTTCTTGACGGCCTTGTCCTCGAAGAGGCCGCGGCCGGTCTCCTCGACGGCCAGCTGGGCGAGCTCGCCGTGCTGGCTCAGCGCGGCCAGCGAGGCCTTCTTGACGATGTGGTCGACCTGCTCCTGGTTGAACGACGAGAACTGGTCGAGCGCCTTGAGCGCCCCCTGGACCAGTCCATCCACCATCTCGTTCGCCTGCATGGCAGGAACTCCTTCATTTCGACTCAACCTGAACCGCTTTCCTGATGACTCAATTCGACACCCAAAAGCGGAAGCCGTGCCGCCGAAAAAGCCCTTATCCACCGGGCCGAAGGACCGTTCACGCCCGTTCACGCCCCCTCCATCACCCCTCCGACCTGCACGGATACCGTGGGACCTAAGACCCCTGTGCGCTTGTGAAAACTTTCACAAGAATTTCGGGCGAAGTGCGCCCTACCGCACTCCTCCCCCAGCGCGCACAATCACCGTGACGAGTCGCGTCGACCGTGAGGGAGGGAGCGCGTGCGCAGTCAGGTGCGCGTCGCGGACGGACGGAATCTGACGGTGGAGCGCTGGGGCGACCCGCACGGCAAACCCGTTTTTCTGCTCCACGGCATGCCCGGCAGCCGACTGGGCCCCGCACCCCGGGGCATGGTCCTCTACCAGCGCCGGATGCAGCTCATCGCCTACGACCGCCCCGGCTACGGGGGCTCCGACCGCCATCCGGGCCGTACCGTCGCCGACGTCGCCACCGAGGTGGCCGCGATCGCCGACTCCCTGGGCCTGGACACCTTCGCCGTGGCCGGCCGCTCCGGCGGCGCCCCCGGCGCGCTGGCCTGCGCCGCCCTGCTCCCCCACCGGGTCACCCGGACCGCCGCCCTGGTCTCCCTGGCACCGCGGGACGCCGAGGACCTGGACTGGTTCGAGGGCATGTCGCCCTCGAACATCCGGGAGCACTCCACCGCCGGCCGGGACCCGGAGGAGCTCGCCGCCCGGCTGATCCCGCGCGCCGCCGGGATCGCCGAGGACCCCGGGCGGCTGCTGGACGAGCTGCGCCGCGAGCTCACCGACAGCGACCGCATGATCGTCGCCGACGCGGGGCTGCGGGCCATGCTGCTGCGCAACTATCGCGAAGGGGTCCGCACCTCCGCCTACGGCTGGATCGACGACGCCATCTCCTTCAGCAGCCCCTGGGGCTTCGACCCGGCGGACATCCGCTGCCCGGTGCTGATCTGGCACGGCGAGCTCGACGTGTTCTCCCCCGTGGGTCACTCCCGCTGGCTGGCCGGCCGCATCCCGGGCGCCACCACGAACATCGACCCGGCCGCCGCGCACTTCGCGGCCCTGCGCGCCCTGCCCGACGTACTGACCTGGCTGCTCAGGGAGGTACCCGCGCCTCCCGTCAACGAACAGCAGCCGGCGTAGGCGACCGGCGCGGACACGGGCGCGGGCGCAGACACGGGCGCGGGCCCACCGCGCACGGCGCCGTCAACTCGCCTTCACAGCAAGGCGAGTTGCGACCGCGCCGGTCCCGGTCCGCGGACGCGGGACCACCGCGACCGCGGCACGGTCGCGCCTCCCGACCAGGGGCCGCCGCCCCCGATCGGGAGCCGCGAACGCCGACACCGCAAATGGAAAGGATCTTGCCGTAAGGCAAACGGGCGAATACCGGGTCCGGGGGAATTCGATCATGTTTACCAGAGCCGCCCGATCGGCCCTGCACAGGACATCACTCTGTAGCGACGACCTGGGCAGTTCGGCACGCCGATCAGTGGCCGGGGAGGTAAAGTCCGCGCCAGACACTGGCTTCTCGTCAATGTCAACCCCTCCCATTCCCCATGACCTCCCCGAGGACGGCGTCATGAACACCTCCGCAACCCACCCGGCCAGCACCGTCACCGCCACTCGCGTGCCGCTCGACCGGATCGATGTCCGCGGTGCGCGCGCGGCCGCGACCCTGGGTCGCGTCCTCCCGACGGAATCCGGCCGAAAGGTTCAGACGCCCATCTTCAACTCTGCACTCTGACGAGGAAGTCAGCGCTCTAGACTGGTGGAATGACCGGCCTGATCGCTTTTCGCGAGATCGTCCTGAAAGTTCACAGCAGATGCGATCTTGCTTGTGATCATTGCTATGTCTACGAACACGCAGATCAGAGCTGGCGTGGCCGGCCCAAAGTGATCTCCCCCGAGGTGATCGCCCAGACCGCGTCGCGTCTCGCCGAACACGCAAGGACACACGCACTCCCCTCCGTCACGGTCATCCTTCACGGAGGGGAACCGCTTCTCGCGGGCACCGCCCGCCTCCGGCTCGTGTGCGAGGAGTTCACCCGCGCCCTCGACGGCATCGCCGACCTCGACCTGCGCATGCACACCAACGGCCTCCAGCTCAGCCGCCGTTACCTGGACCTCTTCGCGGAGTTCGGCGTCAGCGTCAGCGTCTCCCTCGACGGGGACCGCGCGGCCAACGACCGCCACCGCCGCTTCGCCGACGGACGCACCAGTCACCCCCTGGTCCTCGCCGCCGTGGACCTCCTGCGCACCGAGCCCTACCGCCACCTCTACCAGGGTCTGCTCTGCACCATCGACGTGGCCAACGATCCGGTGGCCGTCCTCGACGCCCTCGTCGAACTGGACCCGCCGCGCGTGGACTTCCTCCTCCCGCACGCCACCTGGCAGACGCCCCCGGTCCGCCCCGACGAGGCCCCCGACACCTACGCGCGCTGGCTGCTGCGGGTCTTCGACCACTGGGAGCACCTCGGACGCCCGGTCCCCGTACGGCTCTTCGACTCGCTGTTCTCCACCCTGGCCGGCGGCCCCAGCCTCACCGAGGCGCTCGGCCTCGCGCCCACCGACCTCGTGGTCGTGGAAACCGACGGGACCCTGGAGCAGGTCGACTCCCTGAAGAGCGCCTTCGAGGGGGCCGCCGCCACCGGGTTCAACGTCTTCGACCACGCCTTCGATCTGGTCGCGTCCCATCCCGGGGTCCGCGCCCGGCAATTGGGACTGGCCGGCGTCAGCGACACGTGCCGCCGCTGCCCCGTCGTACGTTCGTGCGGAGGCGGGCTCTACACGCACCGCTACAAGGCCGGCCCCGAGGACCTTTCCGACTCGGAAGCCGTCGGCGATTTCGACAACCCCTCGGTCTACTGCACCGACCTGCGCGAGCTCGTCGACGGCGTGGAGGGCCGTACGAGCACCCGCGCGAGCGCCCCGGAACTGTCCGACCCCACCGCGCTGGCCGGCTCCCAGGAGCAGCTCACGCGGGACCTGCTCGCCCTCTTGAACGACCGCCGTACGGGTGATTCCGACTGGGACCGGGCCTGGCAGGTGCTGGGCTCCGTGGAGCGGGCCGGGCCGACGGGCGCGGAGGCGCTGGACGCCGTGCTGGCCCACCCCTTCACCCGGACCTGGGTCATGGCCTGCCTCGACCCCGCCCAGGAGGGCCCGGGCGCCCCTCAGGCGGCCCGCAGGCTGACCGCACTGGCCGCCGCCGCCGTGCTGCGCGGCGGGCTCGACCTGCCCGCCGAGGTCGTCTACCGGGACGGCGAGGTGTACCTGCCGACGCTCGGCCTGCTGCGCCTGGGCGAGCCCGGCACCGAGGGGCGGGCCGCGCTGCACGCCGCCGACGGGGGGTACGCCGTCCGCGAGGAGGGCCGCGCCGAGCACCGCTTCGGGCCCGCGGCGGGTGACGCGCGCTGGCAGCCCGTACGCACCTGGTCGCCGGGGCCGGACACGGCCCCCGTGGCGCTGGAGGACCTCGACCCGCACCGCAACTGCTTCGCCCGCCCGCCCAGGCTGCGGCTCGGCGCCGGGGAGGCCGAGGAGTGGCGGGAGCGCCTCGACGCGGCGTGGGCGCTGCTGCACTCCTCGGTGCCCGAGTTCGCCCGGGCGGCCGCCACCGGGCTGACCACGCTGACCCCGCTCGCGGGCGGGCCCCGGGCCCGCGGCTGGGGCGAGGCCGGGCGGCACGGTCCGGGCGCGCTCGGAGTGCCGTACGCGGCGGGCGTGGCGGAGACCGCGCTCGCGCTGCTGACCGGGCGGCGGCGGGCCGGGCTCCAGGCGCTGACCGAGGTGGCCGACCTGTACGCGCTGGACGGGGAGTGGCAGCACCCCTCGCCGTGGCGGGAGCGCCCGGTCCCGGTGTCCCGGCTGCTGGCCGACGTGCACGAGCGGGTGGCCGTGGAGGCCTACCGGCGGGCCACCGCCGCCGCCGAGCCGGGCGGGCTGGACCGGATCAACCGGGCGCTGGACCGGCTGTCGGGGGCGGCGGAGCTGACGAGCACCGGCAAACGGCTCGTGGAGCGGCTCCGCTGGGAGCTGAAGGCGGTCGACGCGTGACGGCGGCCGACTCATGAGGGCCGACTCATGAGGGCCGACCTGAAGGCGGCCGACGCATGACGAGCGGCCTCGCCGGCCCCCTGCGCGCACTCGGCGTCCGCCCCGGCACGCGCCTGCTGGTGCACGCCGCGCTCGGCGGCACCGGCCTGCGCGCCGAGGAGCTGCGCGGGGCCCTGCTCGCCGCCGTCGGGCCGGGCGGCACCCTCGCGGCGCCGGCCTTCACCCCGCAGAACTCCAAGACCTCCAGCGCGCACCTGGCGCAGATCGCGGGCCTCGCCGAGGAGGGCGTACGGGCCTTCCGTGCACGGATGCCCGCCTTCGACCCGGCGCGCACCCCGAGCCACGGCATGGGAGTGTTCGCCGAGGCGGTGCGCACCGCTCCGGGAGCGGCCCGCAGCGGGCATCCGCAGACCTCTTTCGCCGCGGTCGGCGACGGTGCCCGGGAGCTGTGTGCGGGACATCCGCTGACCAGCCATTTGGGCGAGGAATCCCCCTTGGGAAAGATGTGCTGGGAGGGATGGAAGGTACTCATGATCAATGTGGGATTTTCCGTTTGCACCGCTTTCCATCTCGCGGAGTATCGAATTCCGAAGCCCCCCTTGCGCATGTACGAGTGTGTGGTGAAGGTGAACCATCCGGGGTCTTCAGGGGGGCAGCCCTGTCACGGCAAAGAGGCGCCGAAGCGGGAAGGGTGGACCGCGTACGAGGACATCGCGCTGGATGACAGCGATTTCGCCGAGATCGGCAGGGCGTTCCCGGAAGACGGGATACGCCGGGGGCGGATCGGCGGGGCATCGACCATGCTCTTCGCCCTTCCGCATGCCGTCGATCACGCGCTTGAATGGATGACCGAAAACAGACGCTGATTGACTGAACGATGAGGGGATGTGGCGGAGCAGCTCCGGAATGATGTTTCTTCGCTCGCATCTTCGGGACGGGGGTCGTGTGCCCGCATCAGTGCAGCCGTACTTTTTTCTCAGTTATGCGCATACACCGAGGTTCGGGGCGGGAGGACCGGACCCGGACATGTGGGTGGAGCGGCTTTTCCGCGATCTCTGCAGCCATGTCATGGCACTGACGAATCTGCCCGCGGGAGCCGAGGCCGGCTTCATGGACCGGGAGATACGCAGCGGTGAGGGCTGGTCGGAACGGCTCGGGGCGGCGCTCGCCACCTGCCGGGTCTTCGTCCCCCTGTTCTCGCCGCGCTACTTCGCCAGCGAAATGTGCGGCAAGGAATGGTTCGCCTTCGCGCAGCGCACCATCCACCACGTGGCGCTCAGCAATCAGCCGGCCGAAGCCATCGTGCCCGCGTTATGGGTGCCGGTGCCGCCCTCCCAACTACCCCTTCCCGCCGAGCGGTTGCAGTTCAACCACAACACCTTCGGCGAGCGGTACGTCACCGACGGGCTCTACGGCCTGATCAAACTGCGGGGCTACGCCGAGCAGTACGAGAGCGCCGTCTACGAACTCGCCAAACGGATCGTCCGGGTCGCCGAGACCGTCCGGCTCGATCCGATCCGGCCCCTCGACTACCGCCTCGTGCCCAGCGCCTTCGGCTCCCCGGGCAGCACTCCCGGACCCACCACCCGCACCCTGCACGTCACCGTGGCCGCCGCCTCCCGGCACGATCTGCCCGAGGGCCGCAGCCCCGAGTACTACGGGGACAGCGCGCTGGACTGGAACCCGTACCACCCGGTCTCCCAGCGGCCCATCGCCTACGTGGCCGAGGACCTGGTCCGCAACCTCAACTACCAGACCACGGTGGGCTCGTTCGACGACGAGGCCGGCCACTTCGACTCCAAACAGCCGCCGACCCGGCCCGAGATCCTCATCGTGGACCGGTGGGCGGTGGAGGACGAGCAGCGCCGGCAGCGCCTGGCCGCCTTCGACCAGGAGTCCCGGCCCTGGATCAACGTGGTCGTGCCGTGGAACCGGTACGACCACCAGAGCCGCGCGAAGGAGAGCGAGCTGGCCCACCGGCTGGAGGACACCATGCCCGTCAAGATGAGCCAGGGCCGGGCCGCCTGCCGGGCCGCCGCCAACGGCGTGGCCAACATGGAGACGCTCGGGCAGATCCTGCCGCAGGTGGTGGAGGCCGCCGCCCAGCAGTTCCTCAGACACGCCCAGGTCTATCCACCGGCCGGCAGCCCCGCCGCCGGAACCGAACGGCCCCGGCTGCTCGGTCCGATGGGGATGAACGGGCCACCGGCCCCACCGCCCGCCCCCTTCCCGCCCACCCTGGGCGACACGGGCGACGGGCACGGCGGGTCGGGCAGGCCCGACACCGACAACGACAACGACCGGGGGGACGCGGATGACATCGAGTCGTGACAGCCAGAGCCATGACAGCCAGAGTCGTGACAGCCTGCACGGCGGCCGTGACGAGCACCGCGAGGGGCGCATCGTCACCTTCTACTCGTACAAGGGCGGCACCGGCCGCACGATGGCGCTGGCCAACACCGCCTGGATCCTCGCGGCCAACGGCAAGCGGGTCCTCGCCGTGGACTGGGACCTGGAGGCGCCCGGACTGCACCGCTTCTTCCACCCCTTCCTGGACCCCTCCACCCTCGGCGCCACCACCGGTGTCATCGACCTGATCAGCGAGTACGCGTGGGCGGCCACCAGCCCGGTGCAGCGCGCCGACGACTGGCACAAGGACTACGCGCGGATCCAGCCGCACGCCGTCTCGCTCACCCCCGAGAACCTCGGCTGGGAGTTCCCCGACGGCGGGACCCTCGACTTCGTCTCGGCGGGCCGGCAGAACCGCGAGTACTCGGCGACCGTCTCCACCTTCGACTGGGACAACTTCTACGACCGGCTCGGCGGCGGGCTCTTCTTCGACGCCTTACGGGCGGACATGAAGCGGAACTACGACTACGTCCTGATCGACAGCCGCACCGGGCTCTCCGACATAGCCGACATCTGCACGGTCCACCTGCCCGACGTCCTGGTCGACTGCTTCACGCTGTCCGACCAGTCCATCGACGGCGCGGCCTCCGTGGCCCGGCAGATCGACGAGCGCTTCAACGACCGCGGCATCAAGATCTACCCGGTCCCGATGCGCATCGACGAGGGCGAGAAGGAGAAGGCCGACGCGGGCCGAGCCCTGGCCCGGATCAAGTTCGACCGCTTCCCCAACGGCCTGATCGGGGACGACCTCACCTCCTACTGGGGCGCGGTGGAGATCCCGTACCGCCCCTACTACGCCTACGAGGAGACCCTGGCCACCTTCGGGGACGAGGCCGGGCTCACCAACTCCCTGCTCTCCGCCTTCGAACGGCTCACCGCCGTGGTCACCGAGGGCGACGTCACCTCCATGCCGGCGATCGGCGAGGAGGTGCGCCTGCGCATCCGCGACGCCTTCACCCGGCGCCGCCCCGCCCTGCCCGCGGACCTCTTCCTGTCCTACGTCGCCGAGAACCGCATGTGGGCCGACTGGATCGAATCGGTGCTCACCCGGGCCGGCTTCCGGGTCGTCCCCCGGGACGTCTCCGCCGAACGGGTCCCGGACACCGCCGCCGGGGACACCCTGGGCGGCGCCGGGATCAGCGTGGACACGGCCGCCCGGACCGTGGTGCTGCTCTCCAGCGCCTACCTCAAGTCCGCCCGCGCGGTGGACGTGTGGGAGCGGGCCGCCGCCGAGGACCCGACCGGGGGCCGGCGCCAGCTGGTGCCGCTGCGGGTGGGCGACGTACGCCTGTCCACCCCGTACATCGACCGCAATCCGGTGGACCTGTTCCGCCTCGACGAGGTGCACGCCACGACCGCGCTGCTGCGCGCGGTGGAACGGCCGATGGCGCTGCCCGACACCGTCGCCAGCGCCTCCGCTCCCGGCCCCCGCTTCCCGGGGACGGTCCCGAAGATCTGGAACGCGCCGCCCCGCAACCCCGGTTTCACCGGCCGCTCCATCGTGCTGGAGCGGATGCGCGACCAGCTCGGCGGCGGCATATCCGTGGTGCTGCCGCAGCCGCAGACCCTGTTCGGCCTCGGCGGCGTCGGCAAGACCCAGGTGGCCCTGGAGTACGTGCACCGCTTCATGGCCGACTACGACCTGGTCTGGTGGATCTCCGCCGAGCAGACCGACGACGTGGTCGCGGCCCTCGCGGAACTGGCCGTACGCCTGGGCGCGCAGACCGGCGAGGACATGTCGGCCGCCTCCCAGGAGGCGATCGACCTGCTGCGGCGCGGGGTTCCCTCCTCGCGCTGGCTGCTGGTCTTCGACAACGCCGACGACCCCGAGACCCTCAAGCGGTACTTCCCGCCGGGCGGCCCGGGGCACGTGCTGGTCACCTCCCGCAACCAGTCCTGGTCCCAATACGGCGACGCGCTCCCGGTGGACGTGTTCCTGCGCGAGGAGTCCATCGAGCACCTCCAGCGCCGGGCCCCCGGCCTCAGCAAGGAGGACGCCGAGCAGGTGGCCGTCGCCGTCGGCGACCTGCCGCTGGCCGTCGAGCAGGCGGGCGCCTGGATCGCGGAGACCGCGACCCCGGTGTCCGCGTACATCGAGCAGCTGGCCCAGCAGGCCGCCCGCGTCCTGGCGCTGAACCAGCCGCCCGGCTACCCGGAGCCGGTGGCCGCCACCTGGAACGTCTCCATAGAGCGGCTCCAGTCCCGCTCCCCCGCGGCCGTGCGGCTGCTCCAGCTGTGCGCCTTCTTCGCGCCCGAACCGATCTCGGCGAACCTCCTCTACAGCAAGGAGATGATCGACGCCCTCAAGCCGTACGACTCCTCCCTCCAGGAGAAGCTGGTGCTGGGCCGCGTCATCCGGGAGATCGGCCGGTTCGCGCTGGCCAAGGTCGACCAGGTCAGCAACAGCATCCAGGTCCACCGCCTGGTACAGGCCGTGATCCGGGCGCAGCTCTCCGAGGAGGAGCAGCGCGAGGCCCGGCACGCGGTGCACCGGATCCTGGCGGGTGCCCGGCCGGACGACGACGAGCCGATAGACAACCCGGAGACCTGGCCGCGGTTCAACACCATCTGGCCGCACCTGACCCCCTCCGAGGCCCGGTTCTGCAAGGAGCCGGAGACCCGCCGGCTGCTGATCGACCGCGTCCGCTACCTCTGGAAGCGCGGTGACTTCAAGGCCGCGTACGCGCTGGGCGAGGAGCTGCGCGAGACCTGGCGCGAGACCCTGGGCGGCGACGACCTCCAGTACCTGTACCTGCGCTTCCACCTCTCCAACATCCTGCGCTCGCAGGGCCGGTTCGTGGAGGCGATGGAGCTGGACGAGGGGACGCTGGAGCGCCAGCAGGCGGCGCTGGGCGTCTCGCACCCGCACACGTACATGACCACCAGCGGTCTGGCGATGGACCTCGGCGCGCTCGGCCGCTACGGCGAGGCGATGGAGCTGGCGAACGCCGCGCACGAGGGCTTCGGGCAGATCTTCCACGAGGCCCACCCGCGGACCCTGGCCGCCGCGAACAACCTGGCGCTGAACCTGCGCATGATCGGGCAGTACGCGCGGGCCAGGGAGATCGACCAGGAGGTCTTCGACCGGCGCACCGAGGTGCTGGGCACGGACCACCCGTACACCTTGTCCTCGGCGCAGAACCTGGCGCGCGACCTGCGCGAGGTGGGCCGGTACGACGACTCGGTGCAGCTGCTGAGCCGGACGTACGAGATCTACAAGCGGACCCTGGGCCGGGCCTTCCCCGGCACCCTGTCGGCGGCCAAGAACCTCGCGGTCTCGCTGCGCAGGGCGGGCGACGTGGAGGACGCGCTGCGGCTGACGACGGCGACCCGCAACCGGTACCGGGCCAAGTACACCTCGGTCAACCCGGACCTCCTGGCCTGCGAACTGAACCTGGCCGCCGACCTGTTCGCGACCGGGGACCCGGGAGCGGCCCGGGACCTGGCGCAGGAGGTGGTGGACGAGTACGTCAAGGTGCCGGGCGAGCGCCACCCGTACACCCTGGCCGCGGTCAACAACCTCGCGGTGTTCCACTGGGGCACGGGGGCGGCGGAGACCGCCGATCCGATGCTGCGCCAGACCATCCGGCACATGCGCGAGGTGCTGGGCGACAACCACCCGCACACCATCTTCGCCAACCTCAACCTGGCCAACGCCCGGGCCGACCTGGGTGATCCGGAAGGCGCCCTGGAGCTGGAGCGGATCTCGGTGATGCGGCTGCGCGAAGCGCTGGGCGTACACCACCCGGAGACCCTGGCGAGCGCCTCCAACATGGCGGTCAGCCTGGACATGATGGGCCGCAAGGAGGAGGCGAACCGGGTACGGGCCGAGTCGGTGGCCGAGCTGACCCGGCTGCTCGGCGAGGACCACGGGCTGACCCGGTACGCGCGCGACGAGCGCCGGGTCCACCGGGACCTGGAGCCGCTGGCGGTGTGATCCGCGGGGGCGGCTCCCGCCGGGCGCCGCCCCCGCACCTCTCTTCCCCTCCCGATGGACGCAGAACGCAGAACCAGCAGACTGGGGGGTTCGCTGTGAGTGACAGCATGACCTTTCGCAACGAGGACCTGCCGGCCCTCTTCCACCACACCGACCAGGCGGCGATCTCCCGGCAGCGGGAGTCCACCCAGGCCACGCGCGCCCAGCTGATGCTGCTCGTCGTGGCCGCCGCCATCGCCGCCCTGCCCGAGGGGCCGAAGCTCGGCTCCGCCTACCTGTCCGGGCTCCTCAGCGTGCTCGCGTACGCCGGGGTGCTGGGCGTGGGCGTACGGGCCACCCGGCGCCGGGCGCGCCCGCAGTGGCAGCTCAACCGCAGCGCCGCGGAGTTCATCAAATCGCTGGCCTGGCGGTACGCCGTCCACGGCGCCCCCTTCGGCAGCGAGGTCCCGGGCGTCGAGGAGACGTACCGGACCCGGCTCGAGGCGGGACTGAACGAGCTGCGGAAGATGGGCTGGGAGGATCCGCGGACCGCCGGGCTGGTGCCGGAGGGCGGGGAGATCACCGGGGCGATGTTCCGGCTGCGGGGACTGGACTACCGGGTCCGCAGGGAGACGTACGTCCGGGATCGGCTGATCGAACAGCGCAACTGGTACCAGCGCAAGACGGAGGTGTCCCGGCGGGCCACGGCCCTGTGGTCGTGGTCGATCGTGCTGCTGACCCTGCTGGCCCTGCTGTTCGCCCTCTTCGGGGCGTTCGGTTCGGGCCCGGGGCCGGCGCTGACGGGGCTGCTGAGCGCGGCCGCGACGGCGGGCATCGCCTGGAACGAGGTGCGGCGCCACCATCCGCTGATCGAGGCGCACACCCTGATCGAGCAGGACCTCTCCGCGATGATGGTCGTCATGCAGACGACCATCACGGAGACGCAGTGGCCGACCGCGGTCTACGAGACCGAGCGGTACGTGTCCCCGCAGCACACGGACTGGCTGGCACGGCACAGTAGTTGAGGATCCGGGCGGGCGTGGCCTCAGTCCCGGGCCACGCCCTCCCGCCAGATCACGGTGACGGGCTTCCCGAGCGCGCGGGCGTAGGCGACGATCTCCGCGGTGCCGCCGTGCCCGCGGGCGGGCAGGCCGTCCCAGACGGCGACGAGGCGGTCGCAGGAATCGGCGATGTAGGTGCCGGCCGCGTAGTAGGCCTCGTCGGTGGAGCGGGCGAAGTCCATCCGGACCTCCTGGGCGGCCCGGCGCTTGAGCCCCAGGTACCGGTCCAGCGCGCCGGTGTCCCCGAAGCCGTCCTCGTAGTCCCCGCTGGGGATCACCACGGTGAGGTCCGCGCCGTATTCCAGGGCGATGGCGGCGAACAGCTGGTCGGCTCCCTCGGCGAGGCTGGAGAGGGCCTCCAACGGCCCTTCGTGGCCCCCCAGGACGGCCCGCAGCCCTTCTTCCACATGGCCGAGCAGCTCGTCCGGAATGGACCGGTGCCCGGTCACGCCGATTCGCTTCATGCGGAAACCCGCTCCCCCCGTGGACACGAACGCCCTGGACATCCTCCCAGAAGGCGGGAGGACGTCCAGGGGTGCGGCGGGGGCGCACGGGTCCGTGGCGGCCCCGCGGCACACGGAGAGCCGGGTTAGTACACGCTCACGCCGTACGCGTTGAGCGCCTCGACGACCGGCTGGAAGAACGTGGTGCCGCCCGAGGAGCAGTTGCCGCTGCCGCCCGAGGTGAGGCCGACCGCGCGGGTGCCCGAGTAGAGCGGACCGCCGCTGTCACCGGGCTCGGCGCAGACGTTGGTCCGGATCATTCCGTAGACGACGTCGCCGCCGCCGTAGTTCACGGTGGCGTTGAGCCCGGTCACCGAGCCGCTGTGGATGCCGGTGGTGGAGCCGCGGCGGGTGACGGCCAGACCGTTGGTGGCGTTGATGGCGCTGGTGATGTCCTGGCTGCCGACGGTGCCGGGCGGCACCGGGGAGTTGGAGGCGTACTTGATCAGGCCGTAGTCGTTGTTCGGGAAGCTGGACCCGACGGTGGACCCGATGACGGTGGTGTGCGAGGAGTTGGTCCACCAGGTGCCCGCGCCGTCGGTGCAGTGGCCGGCGGTCAGGATGTAGTAGGTGCTGCCGCTGCGCACGTTGAAGCCGGCCGAACAGCGCCAGCCGGAGGCGTAGATGGCGTCGCCGCCGGAGATCAGTTTCCTCAGCTTGCCGGGGGTGCGCTCGATGCGCAGGGCGGCCGCGTTGGCTCCGGCCTCGCTGCGGATCCTGGAGAGGTCGGCCGCCGAGACGGTGGAGTCCGCGGTGACCACGAGGGTGCCGGTGGCGGGGTCGGTGTGCCAGGCCGTGCCGGCCACGTCGGCGCGCAGGACCGAGGCGCCGGCGGAGGCGAGCCGGTCGGCGCTGAAGCCGCCGTCGGCGTGTGCGGCCGTGGGGGCCGCGAGGGCGGCCACCGCGGCCATGCCGGTGGCCACGGCGAAGAGCCTGGAACGGATGATGCTCTTGATCGTCACTTGTCGTCCTCCCGAGTGGGGTTCGGAGGCCCGGCGGGGTGGGGTGGTGCCGGAGCCCGTGGAGGGCGGCCGGGGACACGGCGGACGGGATGGCGTTCGACGTGCCCCTGACAAGCCCCGAGAGACGCTGACGGGAGTCTCCTGGTGTCGGATACCGCTAGCAAGGGCGCCTTTCAGCCGCCTCCGGCCCGCCGCCATCCCGGAGGGCGGGGTCCGCCGCGACCCCCGGCGCGAGCCGAACGCCCCGCGCCGCCAGGTGCGGCCGGGTCGAACACCCGCACCGCCCCGTCCCCTCCGGCGCCGGCCCGCCAGAATCCCGGAACGGCCGGAATTCGACCTTCCGGGTAGCCGGCGAGCCCCGGGGTCCTCCCGGACCCGCCGATTCCGTCGGTGTCGTCTGCGTCAGCGCTCATGC
This sequence comes from Streptomyces sp. NBC_01298, assembly GCF_035978755.1. NCBI lineage: Bacteria > Bacillati > Actinomycetota > Actinomycetes > Kitasatosporales > Streptomycetaceae > Streptomyces > Streptomyces sp. NBC_01298. The sequence goes on along the minus strand of NZ_CP108414.1, from coordinate 7,043,619 downwards.
CGCTCACCCCTTCCACGCGGGCCCGGCCGGAAACCGGACGGTACGCCGTCCGGACCTGTCGGCGTCCGCGCCCGGACACGTCCCCGACCCTCCGGCCGCGTCCGCACGCCTCCGGACGCGGCCGCACGCCTCCGCACGCGGCCGGAAACACGGATGCCCCGGACATCCTCCCCACAGGGGGAGGACATCCGGGGCGGTGTCGTGCTCACGCGCCGAACGGACCTGGCGCCCGGACCCTGGGGCCCGGGCTCCTAGGGCCTAGTAGACGCTGACGTTCCAGCGGGAGAGGGCTTCCTTCACGGGCTGGAAGTAAGTCGTTCCACCCGAGGTGCAGTTGCCGCTACCGCCGGAGGTGAGGCCGAGCGCGCGGGTACCCGAGTAGAGCGGGCCGCCGCTGTCGCCGGGCTCGGCGCAGATGTTGGTCCGGATCAGACCGTAGACGATCTCACCGTTGCCGTAGTTCACGGTGTAGTTCAGGCCGGTCACCTTGCCGCTGTGGATACCGGTGGTGTTGCCGCGACGCTTGGCGGCCATGCCCACGGTGGCGCTGGCGGCGCTGGAGATGTCCTGGCTACCGACCATGCCCTTGTGCGACAGGGACTTGTTGTCGTAGCGCACGATCCCGTAGTCGTTCGTCGGGAAGCTGCTGCCCGCGGTCGCACCGATCTTGGTGGAGCCGGTGGAGTTGGCGTACCAGGTGCCCGCACCGTCGGTGCAGTGGCCCGCGGTCAGCAGGTAGTACGTGGTGCCCCGGCGCACGTTGAAGCCGAGGGAGCAGCGCCACTGCGAGGTCCAGATGCCGGAGCCGCCGGTGATGAGCTTCGACAGCTTGCCGTGGGTCCGCTCGATGCGCACCGCCGAGGCGCTCGCCCCGGCCTCCTTCTTGATCTTCGCTATGTTCGCGTCCGAGACGGTGGAGTCCGCGGTGACCACGAGGGTCCCCGTGGCGGGGTCCGTGCCCCAGGCGGTGCCGGCGACGTCGGCCCGCAGGAGCGAGGCCTCCACCGCGGCGAGGCGCTCGGCGTTGACGCTGCCGCCGCTCGGGGCCTCGGACGCCGACGCGGGAACCGCGAGGGTGGCCACGGCGGTCAGACCGGCGGCCACGGCGAAGAGCCGGGAACGGAAGTTGCGCTTGATCGTCACTTATTGTCCTCCCGAAGGGAATCGAAGCCCGGGGGCAGGTGCAGTGCCCGGGCTTGTGCGGGCTGTCAGGAACCGCGACCGGCATATCGCCGTTCGCCGTGCCCCTGACAAACCCCGTAAATGCTATCGAAGAATTTCCGCCGTCAGACCCGCCCGGCAAGAGCTGATTCCAGCCACTGTCCGCTTACGTCCGACCGACTCGACCGACATACTCCCTTGCCGCAGACCAGGCCTTGCCACCGCCCCCCGTCCACCGGCTCCGGGAACGGCTGGAAATCGCCCCACCGAATCACCGATGCGAGGGGCCGGGCCACGTCCGCGCCAAACCGGAACCAATCCGTCACCGAGCCGGAGCCGAAGCGGAGCGGGAACGTCCTCAGCAGCCGTCGCAGGGACAGCAGCAGCAGTCCCCGCAGCCACAGTCGCCGCCACAGTCACATCCCCCGCAGTCGCAGTCGTTGCACCACGCGTCCTTCTTCTCGCGGGACCACGGGCCCTCGTGGTCCGTGCAGCACAGCTGGCAGGTGCAGAACAGCCCCAGGGCCACCGCGCAGCCCGGCAGCAGGTCCCGGCGCGGCTTGCGCGGAGGCGCCGGCGGGGGGCCGAAGTCCACCGGGGGCGGACCGAAGGAGCCCTCGAGCGCCCGGTCCGCCCGTTCCATCCGGTCCGTCCCCGTGTGGGCGGTATGGGAACAGTTCGCGGTCCCGAAGGCCCGGTCCACCGAGGTGCGCAGCTCGTGCACGAGCAGCCGGTGGGCGAGCCCCGCGTCGGCGAACTCCACCTCCCGCAGTGCCAGCCGGATGCCCCGCAGCGCGTCGTCGCACAGCCTGCGCGCCTCGGTACGGGAGGTCCCGGTGGCGGTCAGCGGGTTCCAGGCCCCCGCCGCCGCGTCCGCCGTCTGGTCCTCGACGGCGTCCAGCAGGTGCGCGAGCCGTCCGAAGTAGCGTCCCGCCTCGGCGAGCGCGGGAGCGTTGCCTGGCCGCCCGGCGAGGGTCGCGGTATGGGCGAAGGCGGCGGCCGTGGCGGTCTCGGTCGGCTCGGTCACCACGAGCACCGGCGTGCCGGCTCCGGCCAGGGTCTCGATGCCCGCCTGCCGGTCCACGGCGTCGACGAGCACGGCCGTGTCGAAGCCGAGCGAGGCGCCGGTGCGGGCGCCCGCCCGGTCCCAGCCGCGGGCCACCCGGCGCGCGGCGAGGGCGATCGGGGCGCGGGCCAACAGGCCGTCCCGGTCGGCCACGTGGTCGCGCACCTTCGCGGAGGCCAGGACCAGCGAGACGGCGGCGGCGAGCCGCGCCCCCTCGCCGTTGGCCACGGCCGCGCTGCGCATCCCGCGCAGTGGACAGGGACCTGCGGTGCGCCGGGAGCCCGGGGCGGGACCCGACTGAGCCTCCGTCAGAACGGAGACGAGCAGCCCGTCGTAGTTGGTCACGATCCTCGCGAACTGGCCGTGGTCCCCCCGAAGTGCCAGGCACAGCCCGCAGAGATGGGCCATCCACTCCGTCTTGAACCGTTCCCCGAGGCGGTGCGTGCAGGGTCTGACAATGCCGAACAAAACGATTCCCCCGTGTGTCATACGCGTACTGACGGGCATGGTAGCGAGACCGGCCGTCACCCGTACGCCCCCGTCAGTCACCCGTACGGCGGCGCCGGTCGTATTTTCACTCAGTCAGCAGCGGTAGCCGCCCGGATCCTTGACGGTGCAACGGATGTTCTGCACCAGTACCGTCACGAAACCCCTGCGCGGCGACTATCCACTTGGCGCGTTGTCAGCATCATGGACGACGATAGGAACGCGGAAGACAAGACAGAACTGACCGCGATGAAAGGAGGCGTCCATGGGTTCGGTGCGCAAGGCGAGTGCCTGGCTGGGTCTCGTAGAGGACAGCGACGACGAGCGTTACTACGACGACGACTACGCGGAGGCCCCGCAGGGGGGTTCGGTGGTCGGCCCCGGCGAGCAGTGGGTCACCGACCCGCGCGTCAAGGTGGCCTCGGAGTCCGCCGTCGAGGAGGGCCGCCGCATCGCGACGGTCACCCCGGACGGCTTCCGCGACGCCCGCGGCATCGGCGAGCTGTTCCGCGACGGTGTCCCGGTCATCGTGAACCTCTCCTCGATGGACCCGGGCGACGCGAAGCGCGTGGTCGACTTCGCGGCCGGTCTGACCTTCGGTCTGCGCGGTTCGATCGAGCGGGTGGCGACCAGGGTCTTCCTGCTGACCCCGGCCGACACCCAGATCGTGAGCGGCGAGTCCGGCGGCCGCTCGCGCGACTTCTTCAACCAGAGCTGAGCAGGGCTTCACCGGCCGCCTCGGGCTCCTTCCGGCCCTCCCGGCATCCAGTGGCCGCACTCCGGCCTAGCGGAAGGCGTCGAGCCCGGTGAGCGCCTTGCCCAGCACGAGCTGGTGCATCTCGACGGTGCCCTCGTAGGTGAGGACCGATTCGAGGTTGGTGGCGTGCCTCATGACGGGGTATTCGAGGGAGATCCCGTTGGCACCGAGGATCGTCCGCGCGGTGCGGCAGATGTCGATGGCCTCGCGGACGTTGTTGAGCTTGCCGAAGCTGATCTGCTCCGGGCGCAGGGTCCCCGCGTCCATCCGCCGCCCCAGGTGGTGGGCGAGCAGGATCCCCTTGTGGAGCTCCAGCGCCATGTCCGCGAGCTTGGCCTGCGTGAGCTGGAAGCCGCCGATGGGCCTGCCGAACTGCTCGCGCGTCTTCGCGTAGTCCAGCGCCGACTCGAAGCTGGCGCGCGCCGCGCCCATGGCCCCCCAGACGATCCCGTACCGAGCGTGGCTGAGACAGCCGAGCGGCCCCTTGAGCCCGGTGACGCCCGGAAGCACCGCGTCGGCGGGCAGCCGTACCTCGTCCATGACCAGCTCGCTGGTCACCGAGGCGCGCAGGGACCACTTGTGCTTGATCTCCGGGGCGGAGAAGCCGGCGCTGTCCGTGGGGACGGCGAACCCGCGGATCCCCTCCTCGGTCTGCGCCCAGACGACGGCCACGGCGGCCACCGAGCCGTTGGTGATCCACATCTTGCGGCCGTTCAGCACCCAGTCCGAACCGTCCCGCTTGGCGTGCGTGCGCATCGCGCCGGGGTCCGAACCCACGTCCGGCTCGGTCAGCCCGAAGCAGCCGATGAGCTCGCCGGCCGCCATGCCGGGCAGCCACCGCCGCTTCTGCTCCTCGGAGCCGTACTTCCAGATCGCGTACATCGCGAGGGAGCCCTGTACGGAGACCAGCGAGCGGATCCCGGAGTCGGCGGCCTCCAGTTCCAGACAGGCGAGGCCGTACTGGACGGCGCTCGCGCCCGCGCAGCCGTACCCCTGGAGCGACATCCCGAGGGCGCCGAGGGCGCCGAGCTCCTTGGCGATCTCCCGGATCCCGGGCAGCTCGCCGTTCTCGTACCACTCGGCGATGTGCGGCAGGACCCGGTCCGCGGCCCAGCCGCGGACGGTGTCCCGGATGGCGAGGTCCTCGGGCGTGAGGAGTTCGTCGAGCCCGAGCGGGTCGGTGGGAACGAAGGACACTGCGCCTCCTGGCAGGCCGGGATCACAAAACCTAGCGCCGCAAGTTTGTCGGTCCGCCGGTCCGCGGTCCACCCGCTTCCGGTGTGACCCCCGTCGGGTTTCCCCGGTTCCTGCGGGCAGACTGCGGGCATGCTCGATACCTCCGCGCGACTGCTGCGCCTGTTGTCCCTGTTGCAGGCCCACCGGGAATGGACCGGGGCCGACCTGGCGGGCCGGCTCGGCGTGACCCCGCGGACCGTGCGCCGGGACGTGGACCGGCTGCGGGAGCTCGGGTACCCCGTGAACGCCAGTCCGGGCACCGGCGGCGGGTACCAGCTGGGGGCCGGGGCCGAACTGCCGCCGCTGCTGCTCGACGACGACGAGGCCGTGGCCGTGGCGGTCGGCCTGCGGACCGCCGCCGGGAACGGCGTGGAGGGCATCGGCGAGGCCTCCGTACGGGCGCTGGCGAAGCTGGAGCAGGTGCTGCCGTCCCGGCTGCGGGCCCGGGTGTCCGCGCTGAACCGGTTCACCGTCCCCATGCTCCGCGGGGCGGGCGCGTCCACGATCGACCCCTCCGTGCTGACCGAGCTGGCCGGCGTCTGCCGCGACACCGAGCGGCTGCGCTTCGACTACCGGGACCACGGGGGCACGGCCACCCGCAGGACCGTGGAGCCGCACCGGCTGGTGTGCAGCGAGCGCCGCTGGTACCTCGTGGCCTGGGACCTGGACCGGGAGGACTGGCGGACCTTCCGGGTGGACCGGATCGAGCCCAGGCCCCCGCACGGACCGCGCTTCACCCCGCGCCCGCCGCCCGCCGGGGACCTCGCGGCGTACGTCTCCCGGGGCATCTCCCAGCGGGTGTACGCGGCCCGCGCGGTCCTCAAGCTGCGCGTGCCCGAGCAGGAGGCCGCGCGGATCATCGGGCCGGCCGACGGGACCCTGGAGCCGCTCGACTACCAGAGCTGCATCCTGCGCACCGGGGCGGTCAACCTCGATGTCCTGGTGATTCACGTCATGCTGATCGGGTGTGAGTTCGAGGTCGTCGAACCGGCCGAGCTGACGGACCGGATCCGGGCCGCTCGAGATCGGCTCGGCAGGTCTCTGGAACCGCGCGAAGCGGCCGGAGAAGTGAAGGAGTTGTAAGGAAGCAGAGGGGCCCCGAGTGCACTCCGGCCACAATTCCGGGGAGTTCCGGATGAATTCGAAACAGAATTCTCCTCGGGCGTGTCGCGGGACCGCAGATAAAAGGTCCAGACGAACTCAGCCGTGGGAGACTGTCGACAATCCGTGACCCAAGCGTGACCCGGTATGGAGGAACGTCCGGGCGCGACGCTGACGCTCCGGCCCTTTCGCGGCCGGGTCCGGCCGCGAAAGGGCCGCAGTCCGCCCCGGACGCGCCGCGGCGGGCCCCGGTCCTCGAACCGGGGCCCGCCGTGGACGTGCGAGCGGAGGGGGTGCGTACCGTCCGGCTCAGCCGCCGGCGGCCGGGCGGGGCGCCGCGCCGCGTGCCGGGGCGCGTTCCGCGTGGGCCGGGCGGCGGCTGCCGGCCGGGGTGAGCGGGGTCCGCTCGGAACGGATCAGGTGCGGACGGGCGGAGAGGTGGGCGGCGGGCCGGGCGGCCGGCTGGTGCGCCCCGCCCGGCACGGAAGCGGAAGCGGGGGCCGCGCCGCCCGCCGAGGCCGGAACCGGAACCTGGACCGGCTCGGCCGGCTCCGGCTCCGGCTGCCGCAGGACGACGGGCTGTACGGGCTGCACGGGCCGCACGGCCGCGGCACCCGGCACGGCCGCGCCGGGCACGCCCGCCGGCTGCCGCTCGGACGGTTCCCCGACGGTCCGCTGGAGCTGCCACTTGCCTCCGGCCGAGAGCAGCGGGACGAGCACCCCGGTGAGGGCCTCGGGCACCTGCCCGGCCTCCACGAGGCTGCGCAGCCTCGCCCGCACGTCGAAGACGTAGGCCTCGACCCAGGCGATGAGCGGCTCGAACCACGGCAGCGCCAGCAGCACGAGCAGGCCGGCGAGCCAGCCGAGCAGGACGTCGCTGACCCAGTGGGTGCCGAGGTAGACGGTGGTCGCGCCGACGCTCAGGGAGACCACGGCCGAGACCAGGGAGAGCACCCGGCGGGTGACCCCCGTGGAAGCCAGGTAGGCCAGGATTCCCCAGGTCACCACGGCGTTGGCGGTGTGGCCGGAAGGAAATATATCGCCGCCCGCGAAGAGCTCGGCGGAGCCGATCTCGGTGGCGTAGTGCGGACCGAGCCGGCCCAGGCCGAGCTTGACGGCGCCCACGGTGATGTTGAGCAGCAGCAGCGCCACGCCGAGGGTGATCAGCGGGCGGAGGGTGTGCTGCCGCCAGGACCGCCAGCCGAGCCACGCGGCGACCATGACCGCGGTGGGGCCGCGCTGACCCAGGACGACGAGGTAGTCGAGGAAGGCGTGGAGCTGCGGCCACTGCTCGTACGGCCGGAAGAACATGATCTGCCAGTCGAGGCGGACGAGCCAGGAAGTGGTCAGGACCGCGACGACGATGGCGAGGTAGATGCCGAGGGTCGACCCGAGGAGCACGACGCGGTGCCGGCTCATCCGCGGTGTTTGCAGATGAGCCGGTCGCTCTGGTTCCCGGTCCAGCCGGGCGAACACCCGCTCCAGTCTGGGCAGGATTTGGTCGGTACGCACTCAATCGACGTTACCGCGCGCCGATGGGCGGCCCGGTCGAATCGCGGGCTTTGTGATGACCATGTGATGTGGAGTTGCTCTCACACGGGACTTAATTCCCCGCATTCGGCCTTTGGTTGGAGCGGGGAAGGGCCCTTCCTCCGGTCTTTTCCTCGCATACTTAGGCCGCGTTTATCACGCCCGCTCAATTGCTTTGCCCAAAGATGGATCGGAATGGTCCATTCCGTGATCATGGGTCATCGGGACCCTCCGGCCCGGCCCGCCCCGCGCCTCACGGCGGCCCCGAACCGTTCAGCCAGAAGGCCCCGTACGCGGCCGACGCGGCGGCCGCCACGGCCAGTACCGCGGCCGCCCGGCCCGCCCGCCACCGGGCCAGCGCCACCGCCGGAGGGAACACCAGCGGGAAGGCCGGCAGCAGCAGCCGGGGCTTGGAGCCGAAGTACCCGGAGGCGCACAGGGCCAGCGCCACCACGATCCCCGCGTACACCAGCAGCGGCACCGGCTGTCGGCGGCGCACGCAGAGCGCGTACAGCCACAGCACCAGCGCCACCCCGGCGATCAGCCCGACCCCGGCGAGCAGGGAGGGGAAGCCCGGGGCGGCCAGCCGCGCCCCGATGAACCGGGCGAACGTCAGGCCGCCGTCGAAGCCGTTGCCCCAGCCGCCCTGCACGTCGAGGTACCCGGTCAGGCCGCCGCCGGTCCGCGCGCCCACCCACAGCACGTACGCCGCCGCGCCGAGCGGGGCCAGCAGCGCCCCCGCCACCGGCCGCCAGGAGCGCTCCCCGCCGCGCAGGGCCAGGGCGGCGGCCACCCACACCGCCGCGACGACCGCGGCTCCGACCGGCCGGGTCAGCCCCGCACCGGCCGCGAGGAGGCCGGCGGTGAGCCAGTGCCCGCGCAGGACCCCGTAGAGGCTCCAGACGGCCAGCGCGGTGAACAGCGACTCGCTGTACGCCATCGACTGCACGATCCCGACGGGCAGCGCGGCCCAGACCCCGACGGCGAACACCCCGGCCCGGCGGCCGTGGACCGACTCGGCGACGGCGAAGATCCCCCAGGCCGCGGCGAGCCCGGCGAGCGCCGACACCACCAGGCCGGCGGATCCGTGGCCGAGCCCGGTGACGGCCGAGACCAGCCGCTCCAGCCAGGGCAGCAGCGGGAAGAAGGCCAGGTTGGAGTGGACGTCGCCGTTGGGGAGCGCCACCTCGTACCCGTACCCCTCGGCGGCGATGCGGGCGTACCAGAGGGAGTCCCAGCGGGCCGAGAGCAAGGTGTGCGGACTGCTGCCGGCCACCGCCCCCCACACCGCGAGCACGGTGAGCCCGAGCAGCCGGACCGCCACGAACACGGTCAGAGCGGGCGCGGCCCGGCGAAATCCAAGATCCTTCACGGGCATGATTATCGAGGTCCGGGGCGGTCGCGCCCGGACAGGAACGGCCGAGGTGGGACGAGTGGCGCACACCACAGCGCGGCCGGCGGCGCTATGAGAGCTTGACCACGTGTCGGAGAGCCGAACTCGCGTACGCTGACTCTTCACTCGCATGTCGACGCCGGACCCCGCAGGATGCCACCCTCCCCATCCGTGGCCCCGAAAAGACGCTGGTCCGCCGAGTGCGAGGGATCACCTGGGAGGTACATGCATGTCGGGGACGAACGTGACCGGCGACAGGAACCCTTCCCCCTGGCAGCGACTGCGGCGACTCGGCGCGGCCTCCGGCGGGGCCAACCGCTGGGCCGTGCTCGCGGTCCTCTGCGTGAGCCTGGTGCTCGTGGCGCTCGACGCGACGATCCTGCACGTGGCCGTTCCCTCCGTCACCGAGGACCTCCGTCCCGGCCCGATGGAGCTCCTCTGGATCGTCGACGCCTACCCGCTGGTCTGCGCCGCCCTCCTCATCCTCTTCGGCACCCTCGGTGACCGCGTGGGCCGCCGCCGCGTCCTGCTCCTCGGCTACGGGCTCTTCGGCGCGGCCTCGGCCCTGGCCGCCCTCGCCGACAACGCCCAGGTCCTGATCGCCGCCCGCGCCCTGCTGGGCGTCGGCGGCGCGATGATCATGCCGGCCACCCTGTCGATCCTGCGCCAGGTCTTCCCCGACCGGCGCGAGCGGGCCCTCGCCATCGGCATCTGGACGGCCGTGGCGGCCGTCGGCGCCGCCAGCGGTCCCGTCCTCGGCGGCTTCCTGGTCCAGCACTTCTGGTGGGGCTCGGTCTTCCTCATCAACATCCCGCTCATGATCATGCTCCTGCCGCTGGGACGCTGGCTGCTGCCGGAGTCCAAGGGGTCCTGCGACGGGCCCTGGGACGTGCTCGGCGCGCTCATGGCCGCCGGCGGCGTGCTCGGCGCGGTCCTCGGCGTCAAGCGGCTCGGCGCGGAGCGCCAGCTCGTCGACCCGCAGGCACTGCTTCCCCTCCTGATCGGGGCCGGGCTGCTCGTCCTCTTCGTCCGGCGCCAGAAGCGCCGTGCGCACCCGCTGATCGACATGCGGATGTTCTCCCGGCCGGCCTTCACCACCTCCGTGGGCTGCATCGTGCTGGCCATGCTGGCGCTGGTCGGCCTGGAGCTGATCGCCGTCCAGTACCTCCAGCTCGTGCTGCACCTGAGCCCCCTGGAAACCGGGCTGCGCCTGCTGCCGCTCACCTTCGCGGCGATGGCCGCGGGCGCGACCGGCTCGTACACGCTGTCCCGGACCGGACCGCGCAGGATGGTCTCGCTGGGCTTCGTGCTGACCGCCGGGGCGGTGCTCCTCCTGACCTTCATGGGCCAGCACGACCGGCCGGTCCTGCTCACGGTCGGCTTCGTCCTCCTCGGCTTCGGCCTCCAGACCACCCTCTTCGCGGCCTACGAGTCCATGCTGAGCGAGGCTCCGGCCGCGACGGCCGGCGGCGCCGCCTCGATCGGCGAGACCTCCTACCAGCTCGGCGCGGGCATGGGCATCGCACTGCTGGGCAGCGTGATGAACGCGGCCTACGCACCGGGTCTGGCCTCGGTTCCGGGTGTCTCCGCCGCCGACTCCACCGGCGCCTCGCACTCCCTGGGCGAGGCCTACCAGATCGCGGCCCGCCTCGGCGGCCCGGCGGGCGAATCCCTGTTCGCGGCGGCCCGCCACTCCTTCGTCCACGGCCTGCACGTCACCCTCTTGGTGAGCGCGGCCCTGCTCCTGGCGGGCGCCCTGATGGCCCTGAAGCTCCCGCGCACGATGGAGTGCGCGGACCCGGAGCCGGTACGCCTCCCCGCCCAGCAAACCCCCGACGCCCCCACCCCCCGCATCCCGACCCAGCCCCTCCCCGACCACGACCCAGCCCTCGGCCACCCTGCCTGACGCGAATCCAGCCGTCCGGCGCTTGAGGACCGGGGTCCGGGGCAGAGCCCCGGGGAACGGCGGAAGGGCGGGTAGGGGACTTCGCCCCGCAGGGCCCACCCACCCGCACCCGCCGCCCGCTAGCGCACCGGGCCGGGACTCACAGACGGCACGGGCCGGGACGGCGCAGCCGACGACACCGGAGGCGGCACGGCCGGCACGGCCGGAGGTGCCACGCCCGCGGGCGCCTCCTCCCCCACAGGCGGCAGAGCCAACAGCATGCCGATCCGCAGCACCCCGGGCCGCGGCCCGACCACCCCCCGGTTCGCCGCGTAGAGCGCCTGCCACCCACCCCGCACCCGATGCCTCCGCGCGATCCCCACCAGCGTGTCCCCGCCGCGCACCACGTGCATCCGCCCCGCCAGCCCGTACCGCTTCGCGCACACGGGCCACGCCTCCCAGCCCTGGCTCCCCAGCAGTTCCTCCCCCACCCGGATCTGCTGCTCCCGGCTGGCGAGGTCCGCCCTCGGTGCGAAGGCCAGCCCCCCGTGCTCCTCCCACGTCGGCTGCCAGAACTGCAGTCCGCCGTAGAAGCCGTTCCCCGTGTTCACCGCCCAGCGGCCCCCGCTCTCGCAGTCGGCCACGCAGTCCCAGGGCCACTGCCCGCCGGGCCCGCAGTCCACCGCCCGGCCGGGCGCCCCCGGCACGGGCGGGGGCGGCGCAGCGACCGCCGAGATCGCCCCCGCTGCCGATGCCGATGCAGAAGCCGACGCGAGCACGACCAGCACAAGCGCCGCCGCGCCCACCCCACCCGGAACCCCGAAGTTGCGCATCGGGTCACGCTACGCAGCCCCGTACCACCCCCCGCGCCCGCCACACCGGGCCCCGCGCGCCCCCACCCGCTCGGCCCACCGGCGAAACGGCCAGCACCGGCCATCAACTGCGCACAACCAAAAAAGAGTTGGCACCAAAACAACGGCCCGGTCGGACCGTTCACTCCTTCGGGGGTCCGGTTCGATTCCGTTCCCTCAAACGGCGTGACCCCGGCCGCCACTCCCCCGTTGAGCCCGGCGAGCCGGAACCCCCCGGCACCGCACGCCTAGTCCGAGGAGCCACCCCGTGCCGCGCATGCTCGAAGTCAGTGATGAGGTACGTGCCGAGATCGGCGACGAGGAGGCCGAGCGGCTGCTCGCGGGCGACGGGTCCCCGGGCAGTTACGACTGCACGTCCTGCCGCACCCCCGGAGACTCCGAGCGCGAGCAGACCAGCACCGTGCTGTTCGTCGGCGACGAGACGGCCGTCCTGGCCTTCGCCCACGCCGGCTGCATCCCCTCGCAGGTCGTCTCCGTACCCGAGGCGGACCTCCAGGGCGCCGTCCGCTCCATCACCGGCGACAGCCCCGCCCCGGCGGCCCCCGCCGGCGACGTACCGCAGTCCGTGCCCGGCGGCCAGGCCGTCCTCGGCATCACCAGCGGCCTGATCCTGATCAACGGGGAGCTGCACCCGGCCCTCGTGGTGGAGCCGACCGCGCCCATCGCACGCCCCGGCACCACCGGCCCCGGCGACGACTTCCTCCCGCTCCTCATCGAGCAGGGCTTCATCCCGATGACCGACACCGAAGAGGTCCCGCAGGCCCTGAGCGGCTGGTCGATCCTGCTCGCCGCCGGCCAGCTGCACTCCGTGCTCCAGCCCGGTCAGATCGCCTGGTGGCAGGCGCACCGGCCGCTGTCGGTCACCGACGGCTGGCGGGCCGCCGTCAACAAGACGCAGCGCGTCCTGGTGTACGCCGCTCCGGTCGGCACCATCGGCCAGCAGCCCCGCGAGGACCTGCTGCGCGACGCCCTGGACAAGGCCGCCCGCAACGGCAAGCTGGTCGCCGCCTCGATGCCGCTGGCGGGCACCCCGGGCGCCTGAGCACCCGGAATCCCGGGGCTCCCCCGCCCGCCCGCCCCCGCTCTGTCTTCTCGTCCCCGAAAACGGCCGTCCGACCCCCGCCCAGGGGGCCGGGCGGTGTGCGCCGGGGGTGCGCGGTCCGTCCCGCGCACCCCCGGCGATCTGCGTTTTCCGCCCCGCGACCCCGCATCCGTGGGGCGCCGGTTTCGTTGGCTGATACGTGCATTCCTACGATGTCTCCCGCGCCCCGTCCTATCCGAGCAGCGTCCCCCCGATGCGCCCCGTACGGGAGCTGGGGAGCTCTCCGACCGCCTCGCACACGCCCATCTACGACACGCTGTACTCGGAGTACCTGCGCGCCTTCCGGGCCCTGCCCGGCGACCGCACGGGCGAGGAGGACCTCGGCTTCACGGCGTTCTCGTACGGGGGCCCCTACAGCGGCGCGTACGGCAGCGGCGCGGGCGCGTACGGCAGCGGGTCCACGACGGGCTCCGCGAGCTCCTACGGGAGCGGCTGGAACGGTTCCTCATGGCAGCCGGCGGGACAGCACGCCGGGCAGCAGGCGGACGCCTGGCAGCCCTCCCCCGCCCCGCAGCCGCAGTACTCGTACGCCGGAGCCGGATACGCGAGCGGGCGGCAGCACCAGACCGGGATGCAGCACATCCCGGCGGCCCTGCCGCCCGCTCCGCGCCGGGGCTACTAGCCCCGGCGGCCCTACCGAACTGCCATTACATCTTGCGCTTGTGCAGGGCACCGCGCTTCTCGCGGACGCGGACCGAGATGTGGATCGGGGTCCCCTCGAAGCCGAACTCCTCGCGCAGGCGGCGCTCGATGAAGCGGCGGTAGCCGTGCTCCAGGAAGCCCGAGGCGAAGAGGACGAACCGCGGCGGCTTGCTGCCCGCCTGCGTGCCGAACAGGATGCGCGGCTGCTTGCCGCCCCGGATCGGGTGCGGGTGGGCGGCGACGACCTCGCCGAGGAAGGCGTTCAGACGGCCGGTCGGGATGCGCATCTCCCAGCCGGCGAGCGCGGTCTCGATGGCCGGGACCAGCTTCTCCATGTGGCGGCCGGTGAGCGCCGAGACGTTCACCCGGGGCGCCCAGGCGACCTGCTGCATCTCGGTCTCGATCTCGCGCTCGAGGTAGTAGCGGCGCTCCTCGTCGAGGTTGTCCCACTTGTTGTACGCGATCACGATCGCGCGGCCCGCCTCGACGGCCATGGTGATGATGCGCTGGTCCTGGACGGAGATCTGCTCGGTCGTGTCGATCAGGATGACCGCGACCTCCGCCTTCTCCACCGCGGCGGCCGTACGCAGCGAGGCGTAGTAGTCGGCGCCCTGCTGGAGGTGGACCTTCTTGCGGATGCCCGCGGTGTCGATGAACTTCCAGGTGACCCCGCCGAGCTGGATCAGCTCGTCGACCGGGTCGCGGGTGGTGCCGGCCATCTCGTTGACGACGACGCGGTCCTCCTTGGCCACCTTGTTCAGGAGGGAGGACTTGCCGACGTTCGGGCGGCCGATGAGCGCGATCCGGCGCGGACCGCCGACGGCGGTGCCGAAGGTCTGCTCGGGGGCCTCGGGCAGGGCCTCCAGGACGGCGTCGAGCATGTCGCCGGTGCCGCGGCCGTGCAGGGAGGAGACCGGGTGCGGGTAGCCGAGGCCCAGGGACCACAGCGAGGCCGCGTCGGACTCGCCGCTCTGGCCGTCGACCTTGTTGGCGCACAGGACGACGGGCTTGCCGGCCTTGCGCAGCAGGCGGACGACGGCCTCGTCGGTGTCGGTGGCGCCGACCTTGGCGTCCACGACGAAGACGACCGCGTCGCAGGCCTCGATGGCGTACTCGGCCTGGGCGGCGACGGAGGCGTCGATGCCGAGGACGTCCTGCTCCCAGCCGCCGGTGTCGACGACCTTGAAGCGGCGGCCGGCCCACTCGGCCTCGTAGGTGACGCGGTCGCGGGTGACGCCGGGCTTGTCCTCGACGACCGCCTCGCGGCGGCCGATGATCCGGTTCACCAGGGTCGACTTGCCGACGTTCGGGCGGCCGACGACGGCGAGGACCGGGAGCGGGCCGTGGCCGGCTTCCTGGAGAGCGCCCTCGACGTCCTCGATGTCGAAGCCCTCTTCCGCGGCGAGCTCCATGAACTCCGCGTACTCGGCATCGCCAAGTGCTCCGTGGTCTTGCTGGTCGTTCATGAAGTCCGTTCCTCGTCGTTCGTGGTGATCGGTGGGGCCCGCGCAGCGCGGTTCCACTACTAGGTCAAGTCTCGCTCAGCGCCCGGTGAGGCGCTTGGCGTCGGCCAGGTGGGCGGTCAGCCGGTCCTGGATGCGTACGGTGGCCTGGTCCAGCGCGGTACGGGTGCGGCGGCCACTGCCGTCCCCGGCGTCGAAGGCATCGCCGAAGACGATGTCCACCCTGCTCTTCAGCGGCGGCAGGGCCTTGACGACCCGGCTGCGCCGCTCGGTGCTCGCGAAGACGGCGACCGGCACGATGGGTGCGCCGGCCCGGACCGCGAAGTACGCGAGGCCCGCGCGCAGCGAGGCGAAGTCTCCTTCGCCCCGGGTGCCCTCGGGGAAGATCCCCAGCGCCCCGCCGTTCTCCAGTACGCCCAGCGCACGGCTGACGGCGCTCCGGTCGGTCCCGGAGCGGTCCACCTTGACCTGCCCGATCCCTTCGAGGAACGGGCCGAGCGGACCGACGTACGCCTCCTTCTTGATCAGGAAGTGCAGCGGCCGGGGTGCGGTGCCCATGAGCATGGGGCCGTCGATGATGTGCGAGTGGTTCACGGCCAGGATGACGGGGCCGGTGGCGGGGACCTTCCAGGCCCCCAGCACGCGCGGCTTCCAGAGGCCGTACATGAGACCGATGCCGATCCTCCGGCCGACCGCCGCACCCTTGAGGGAGGGCGTATCGCTCACGCGCGGCCCCGCTTCTCTTCCACGAGGGTGACCACGCATTCGATCACCCTGTCGAGCGTCAGCTCGGTGGTGTCCACCTCGACCGCGTCGCCGGCCTTGGCCAGCGGGGAGGTCTTGCGGCCGGAGTCGGCCGCGTCGCGCTTGATCAGCGCTTCCTTGGTGGCCGCGAGGTCCGCGGCCTCCTTGCCCCGCAGCTCTCCGCTGCGGCGGGCCGCGCGGGCCTCGGCGGAAGCGGTGAGGAAGATCTTCAGGTCGGCGTCGGGCAGCACGGTGGTGCCGATGTCACGGCCCTCCACGACGATGCCCTCGGCCTCGTCGGCCGCCTCGGCGGCGATGGAGCGCTGCAGCTCGGTGATCAGGGCGCGCACCTCGGGGACGGCGCTCACGGCGCTGACCTTGGAGGTGACCTCCTGGGTCCGGATCGGGCCGGAGGCGTCCTGGCCGTCGACGGTGATCGTGGGGGCGGACGGATCGGTGCCGGACACGATGACGGGCTTGCCCGCCGCCAGGGCGATCGCCTGCGGGTCCTCGATGTCGATGCCGTTGGTGATCATCCACCAGGTGATGGCCCGGTACTGGGCACCGGTGTCCAGGTAGCGCAGCCCGAGCTTGGCGGCCACGGCCTTGGAAGTGCTGGACTTGCCCGTGCCGGAGGGACCGTCGATGGCGACGATCACGGCGGTCGGAGCTGCGGTTTCCACGGTGCGGGCACCTTCCTGGTTGCGCGTACGTGTCCGGGCGCGCCAATAGCGCCCCTCCTCCAGGTTACCGGGCTTTTCGCCGCCGCCCGCCGGGGCGGCGGCAGGGCCGCCCGGGGACGGGCCCGAGCGGGTCCGGGACCGGGCCCGGGGCGGGCGCGAGGCGGGTCCCGGGCCCGCCGGGGCCCGCCCCGGAGGCGCTACGGCTGGCGCAGCGCCCAGCCGCGCTCGCGCAGCTCGGCCTGGAGTCCGGCCACGGCGCGGGGTTCGACCATCAGCTGGACCAGACCGGCCTGCTGCCCGGTCGCGTGCTCGATGCGCACGTCCTCGATGTTGACCCCGGCCCGGCCGGCGTCGGCGAAGATCCGGGCGAGCTCGCCCGGCTGGTCGGAGATGAGGACGGCCACGGTCTCGTAGACCGTCGGCGCGGCCCCGTGCTTGCCCGGGACCCGGACCCGGCCGGCGTTGCCGCGGCGCAGTACGTCCTCGATGCCGGCCGCCCCGTCCCGGCGCTTGGCCTCGTCGGCCGACTGCAGGCCCCGCAGGGCCTCCACGGTCTCCTCCAGGTCGGCGGCGATCCCGGCGAGCACGTCCGCCACGGGTCCCGGGTTGGCCGAGAGGATCTCCACCCACATCCGCGGGTCGGAGGCGGCGATCCGGGTCACGTCACGGATGCCCTGACCGCACAGGCGCACCGCGGTCTCGTCGGCCTCCTCCAGCCGGGCCGCGACCATGCTGGAGACGAGCTGCGGGGTGTGGGAGACAAGCGCGACGGCCCGGTCGTGCGCGTCGGCGTCCATGACCACCGGGACGGCCCGGCACAGCGCCACCAGTTCCAGCGCCAGGTTGAGCACCTCGTGGTCGGTCTCCCGGGTCGGCGTCAGCACCCAGGGCCGGCCCTCGAAGAGGTCGGCGGAGGCGGCGAGCGGTCCGGACTGCTCCTTGCCCGCCATCGGGTGGGTGCCGATGTACGCCCGGGTGTCCACGCCGAGCGCGTCCAGCTCCCGGCGCGGTCCGCCCTTGACGCTGGCCACGTCCACGTAGGCGCGGGCCAGGTCCCGGCCTATGGCGTCGGCGAGGGCGGCGGCCACGTGGGCGGGCGGTACGGCGATGACCGCGAGGTCGGCCTTGCCCTGGTAGGGCTCCTCCGTGCCCGCGCCCAGCGCGGCGGCGGTACGGGCCTGCCCCTGGTCGCGGTCGGACAGGTGGACGGCGATGCCGCGGGCGGCCAGGGCGAGCGCAGCGGAGGTGCCGATCAGTCCGGTTCCGATGACGACGGCGGTTCTCACGGGGTGCTCCAGGGGTACAGGGGTGAGGCGGCGGTGCGGTGCCTGCCTCAGGGTAGCCAGCGGGAACGCCTCGAGGGCCCGGCGTCCCGTCCGCTGGGACGGGACGCCGGGCCCTCGGGAACCGCGCCCGGAGGGACCGGGGCGCTCGGAGGCTCGCTCAGAGGTTCTGCTGCTTGATGATGTCCTCCAGCGAGCCGGTCGGCACCGAGCCCTGCGGGGTCAGCTTGTCCACGGCCTGCGGGAGCGCCTGCGCGATCTGGTCGGCGGCCGCCTCGGGGGTGACGCCCGCCTGCTCGGCGACCTTGGCCAGGGTCTCGTCCGGCAGGGCCTTGGCGATCTCCGGGCCGCTGACCGGCTGGTTCTCGCCGGTGCCGACCCAGGACTGCGCCTGGTCGGTCAGACCCGACTTGGTCAGCATGTCCAGCAGCCCGCCGAGCGGGTTGTTCCCCGCGCCTCCGGCAGCCTGGGCGCCGCCGGCCCCACCTCCGCCGCCCATCAGGGCGCCGAGGAGGGAGCCGAGGATGTTGCCGCCGCCGCTGCCGCCCTGTCCGCCGCTGCCGCCGAGGAGGCCGCCGAGGAGGGAGCCGAGGTCATTGCCCGCCATGGTGATGCCTTTC
This sequence comes from Streptomyces sp. NBC_01298, assembly GCF_035978755.1. Taxonomy (NCBI): domain Bacteria; kingdom Bacillati; phylum Actinomycetota; class Actinomycetes; order Kitasatosporales; family Streptomycetaceae; genus Streptomyces; species Streptomyces sp. NBC_01298. The sequence continues at coordinate 7,025,595 of NZ_CP108414.1, read as the reverse complement.
GAAGAGGGACCGGGCGCGCGGAATGCGGCGTACCCGGCTTCGAGATACGGACAATGTCACCCAATCCGGCCACGTCTGCCACTTGGCGCAGAGCCGCGCACCGACTGCGGTAGAACGATCGGCATGATCTTCCATCTCGTACCGCTCGCCGACTGGACCGCCGACCCCGGACGCCCGTACGCCCCGGCCTCCCTCGACTCCGAGGGTTTCGTGCACGGTTCGGCGGACCCGGAGACGGTGCTCGCGATCGCCGCCGCGCACTACGCGGACGTACGGGGGACCCTGCTCGCCGTGGAACTCGACGAGCGCGCACTGACCTCCGAGGTCCGCCGGGAGGGTGAAGCGGGCCTGCGCTACCCGCACGTCCACGGACCGTTGAACCGGGACGCCGTGGTGCGCGTGTGGGAGGTGGTACGCGCCCCCGGCGCCGCCGCGGAGCTCGTTCCGTGGCCGCCGGAGGGCTGAGTCAAAGCGTGGCGGGGTGTCGCTGAGGCCCGTCACGCGCCAGGATGCCTCTCGCCATCCCGGCGATCACCCGAGGAGAAGTCATGAGCGACCCCACCCGCGCCGCCCGGCGCACCGTACTGGCGGCCGGCGCGAGCGTCCTGGCGGGCGGCGTGCTGACCGCGTGCGGCGGAGCCGACGAGACCAAGCCTTCGTCCGAGGGCGGCAGCGCCCCCACGGCGCAGAACTCCGCGTCCGCCTCCGCCCCCGCCTCGGCTCCGGCCGGGGAATCCAAGGCCCTGGTCAAGTCCTCGGAGGTGCCGGTCGGCGGCGGCACGGTCCTCAAGGGCGAGAAGCTGGTCGTCACCCAGCCGACGGCGGGCAACTTCCGCTGCTTCACGGCGGTGTGCACGCACTCGGGCTGCCTCGTCAACAAGGTGGAGGCCGGCACCATCGACTGCCCGTGCCACGGCAGCAAGTTCAAGGACACGGACGGCGCGGTGGCCAAGGGCCCGGCCACCAGGCCGCTGGAGGAAAAGAAGATCACCGTCTCCCCGGCGGGCGAAATCTCGCTCGCCTAGCCGACGGCCCCGGCCGTAGCCTCGCGGGATGAACGAGGCCGACCAGCACGAACCGACGCCCGGAGCGACGACCGATCCGCTCGCCCTCACCCTGGTCAGGGAGCACACGGTCTACTCGTGCGTGATCGGTTCGAGGGCGTTCGGCCTGGCGACGGAGGCGAGCGACACCGACCGGCGCGGTGTCTACCTCGCCCCGACGCCGCTGTTCTGGCGCTTCGAGAAGCCGCCGACCCACGTGGAGGGGCCCCGGGACGAGGAGTTCTCGTGGGAGCTGGAGCGCTTCTGCGAGCTCGCGCTGCGCGCCAACCCGAACATCCTGGAGGTCCTCCACTCCCCGCTCGTGGAGGACCTCACCCCGGTCGGCGGGGAACTCCTCTCGCTCCGCGGCGCGTTCCTCTCCCGACGGGCCCACACCACCTTCAGCCGGTACGCCGTCGCCCAGCGCGGCAAACTCCTCGGCGACCTCCGCAACCACGGCGCCCCGCGCTGGAAGCACGCCATGCACCTGCTGCGCCTGCTCCTGTCCTGCCGCGACCTGCTGCGCACGGGCCGCCTGGTGATCGACGCGACCCCCTACCGCGACCGCCTCCTCGCGGTCCGCCGCGGCGAGCTCACCTGGGAGGAGGTCGACGCGTGGATGACCCTCCTCCAGGAACAGACCGAAGCCGCCCTCGCCACGACCCCCCTCCCCGAATCCCCGGACCTCGCCCGGGTGGAGGAGTTCCTCCTCCGCACCCGCCGGGCGTCGGCGACGGCAACCGGTACCGGAACGGCCTAACGCACCCGGCGCCGCACGACGAACTCGTCGAGCGCGTCGAAGGCGTCCGCGTGCTCCGGCAGCCGCGAAGCGGCCCGCGCCGCCTCCAGGACCCCGTGCAGGGCCTCGAAGTCCCGTTCCACCCGCCCGCCGTCGATGCCGGCGGCCTTGGAGGGCAACCCGTACAGGTGGGCGCCGGAGACCGTCGCGAACAGCAGCGGATCCGGCTGCTCGGCGACGACGGCGGTCAGGTCGATCTCCATCGCGTTCAGCACGGCTCACGCGTCCCAGAGCGCGCCGAAGGACAGGAGTTCCGCGCGGTACTCGATGCGTCCCTCCCAGTCCCGGGGCCAGACGTCCGCGCCGAGGTGGGCGCCGGCGAAGGCGCCGGCCAGGCAGGCGATGGAGTCGGAGTCCCCCGCCGTGCAGGCCGCGCGGCGCAGGGCCAGGAGGGGTTCCTCCGGGAAGAGCAGGAAGCACTGGAGGGCCGTGGCCAGGGCCTCCTCGGCGATCCAGCCCTCGCCCGTCGTCAGGCAGGGGTCCGTTTCCGGAGACGGGCTGCGCAGGGCCTCGGCGAGGCGGTCCAGGACCTCCAGGCACTCGTCCCAGCCGCGCGCCATGAAGGACTCGGCCGAGGTGTCGGATGCCGTCCGCGTCCAGAGGTCGCCGAGCCAGCGCTCGTGGTAGCGGGTGCGGTTCTCGAGGGCGTACGAGCGCAGCTGCCCGACCAGCCCGGTCACCTCGGTGCCCCGCGCCAGCAGGAACACCGCCCGCGCCGTGAGGTCGGAGGCGGCCAGTGCCGTCGGGTGGCCGTGGGTCAGGGCCGACTGGAGCTGGGCCGCGCCGGCCCGCTCCTCCTCCGTCCAGCCGGGCACCAGCCCGACCGGAGCCACCCGCATGTTCGCCCCGCAGCCCTTGGAGCCGAGCTGGCTGGCGTCGCGCCAGTCCCGCTCGGGGTGGTCGAGGAGGCTGCAGGCCTTCAGGCAGGTACGGCCCGGGGCCCGGTTGTTCTCCGGGGAGTGGTACCAGTCCACGAACTCCTCCCGGACCGGGCGGGCGAGGCGCAGCGGGCCGACCCGGCCGCGGTCCGTCGCCGTCCGTATGCCCCGGGCGAGGGCCAGCGTCATCTGGGTGTCGTCCGTGACGATCGCCGGCCGGGGCAGGTCCATCTGCCGCCAGGGGCCGGTCTTCGCCAGGATCCGGGGCACGTCGTTGAACTCCGTCGGAAGGCCCAGGGCGTCTCCCAGGGCCAGTCCGATCAGGGAGCCGGTGGCGGCCCGCTTCGTCTTCGCGGTGGTCGGTGTCGTCGGCGTCGTCGGCGTCGTCATCGTGGGTGTCCTTCCGAAGGGCGCAGCAGTGGCGGGTGCAGGGTGTCGGCAGGGCCGGGCCGGTAGAGCGCGGCCGGTTTGCCGCGGCCGCCGGTGAGCCGGGCGGCTCCGGGCACGGCCTCGACGAAGCCGGGCGTGGCCAGGACCTTGCGGCGGAAGTTGGGCCGGTCCAGGGCGGTGTCCCAGACGGTCTCGTAGACGGCCTGGAGCTCGCCGAGGGTGAACTCGGGCGGGCAGAAGGCGGTGGCCAGGCAGCTGTACTCCAGCTTCGAGCCCACGCGGGAGCGGGCGTCCGCGAGGATCTCCGCGTGGTCGAAGGCCAGTCCGAAGGCCGGCCCGCAGGCCTCCCGCACCGGCACCCAGCGGGCCCGGTCCGCGTCTCCGCCGCCCCCGGCCTCCGGTTCGGGCAGGTCGGGGACGAGTGCGGTGAAGGCCACCGAGACCACCCGCATGCGGGGGTCCCGGTCCGGTTCGCTGTAGGTGCGCAGCTGGTCCAGGTGCAGGGCGTCGATCACCCGCGCCGACAGGCCGGTCTCCTCGGCCAGTTCGCGCCGGGCGGCGGTCTCCGCGGACTCCCGCGGCAGGAGGAAGCCGCCGGGGAGCGCCCAGGCGCCCGCGTACGGTTCCTGCGCGCGCCGGATCAGCAGCACGTGCAGGGTCCCGCCGCGCACGGTGAAGACGACGAGGTCCACGGTCACCGCGAAGGGTGCGAAGGCGCGCGGGTCGTACTCCTGCGCCGCCCCGGGTCCGGTGTCACTCATCGGCTCCGCGCCCCGGTCCGCCCGGCCGCCTGCCCGGGCATCTCCCCGGCCACCCGCTCCGGCAGCGGATCGGCGAACCGCCAGCCCTCCGCGAGGAGTCCGTCCACGGCCGCCACCGCCGCCGCGAGCCGCTCGCGCCGGTCCCCGCGGACCACCAGGAAGCGCTTCCCGGTCCGTTCCAGCTCCTCCAGGAACCGCCCGGTCATCCAGGGCCGGAGCGCCTCCCCGTCGCGCAGCCCGTCGTCCTCGAAGGGCACGTCCGCGTGGTCGGTGAGCAGGTACAGGTCCCGCCGCGTCCCGGCGGCGATCCGCTCGACCTCCGCACTGCGCGCGCCCGTGTACCGCTCGTGCCAGATGCCGGTGGCGAAGGAGTCGGTGTCGCAGAAGAGCACCGGTGATCCCAGCCGGGCCGCCCGCTCCTCGTCCGCGTCCTGCCGCCGCGCGATCACCGGGAACTCCGCCGGGGTGAAGCCCACTTCGGCCCAGGTCGCCGCCGGGTCGGCCGCGCGCGCCGCCGCGAGCCGCTCCTCGCTGTACCGGCGCCCGTACTCCGCCACCCAGCCCGTCTTCGCCCACACCCCGCCGCGTGCCCGCCAGTGCTCGGCCAGGGCCCGCGAGAGCGTGGTCGTGCCGGTGGACTCGGCGCCGAGTACGACGATCCGCCGGGTCAGGGCCGCCCGTACGGCGGGCCCCAGGAACTCCCAGTTCCCGACGGGGTCGGCCCGTACGGCCGTGCCGGACACCGGGAACAGGGTGCGGTCCCGGTCCACGCAGACCTCCTCGGCGCCGAACCGCCGGGCGAGTTCGCTCCCGTAGGCCTCGGAGGTGAAGACGGCGTCGACCGGGCGGCGCACCGCGCCCCGGAAGATCGCCATGTGAGCCTCCCAGACCGCCGGGTCGTGGAGGTCGACCGGGATGTCGTCGACCGCGCCGACCACCTCGGCCCCGGGGTGCGCCTCGCGCATCCAGGCGACCCGGTCGGCGAGCGGTACGGATTCCACCGAGGCCGCGCAGACCAGTACGGTCAGCCGCTCGCACTGGTCCTGCGCGGTGCGCACCAGGTGGTGGTGGCCGGCGTGCGGCGGATAGAACTTGCCGAGGACCAGGCCGTGGCCGTGGCGCTTCACGCCGTCACCGCCGTCGCCGCCGTGGCCCCGCGGGCCGGGAGCGCCCGGCGCCAGCCGAGCAGTCCGGCGACGCACAGGGCGAGGAAGCCGACGTAGAGCAGGGAGGTCAGGTAGAGCCCCTTGTAGGCGTACAGCGGGATGTATACCAGGTCGGCGGCGATCCACAGCCACCAGGATTCGACGAGCTTGCGGCACTGCCCGTACGTGGCCGCGAGCGAGAGCCCCGTCGTGAGGGCGTCCCAGAACGGGACCGTGGAGTCGGTGACCCGGCTCAGCAGCAGGGTCAGGCCGAGCACCGCCACCGCCACCGCCGCGGCCAGCACGGTCCACTCGGCGGCCGTGGTGCGGCGCACCGGCAGGGCCGTGGTGGTTCCTGGTCCACCCCCGTGGGTCCAGGACCACCAGCCGTACGCGGCGAGGGCGATGAAGACGATCTGCAGCCCGGCGTCGGCGTAGAGGCCCGCCCGGGCGAAGAGCACGATGAAGAAGACGTTGTTCGCGATGCCGATCGGCCAGTTGGCGATGTGCTGCCGGGCGACCAGCCAGACGCACACGGCCCCCGTGACGAACCCGAGGATCTCGGTCCAGCTCGTCTGCCACCCCATGACGCCCCCACTCCCTTTATAGTCAGACTGACTATAAACAGGTCCGGGGGTCCGCACAACCAAAAAACCCGCGGCGCCCGAAGGCACCGCGGGTCCTGGAGGCCCGTGTGGGCCGGGGGTCCTAGAGACCGACCTCGCGCATGAGCATGCCGACCTCGGTGTTGGTCAGGCGGCGCAGCCAGCCGGACTTCTGGTCACCGAGCTCGATCGGGCCGAAGGAGGTCCGCACGAGCTTCTCGACCGGGAAGCCGGCCTCGGACAGCATGCGGCGGACGATGTGCTTGCGGCCCTCGTGGAGGGTCACCTCGACCAGGTAGTTCTTGCCGAGCTGGTCGACGACGCGGAAGTGGTCGGCGCGGGCGTAGCCGTCCTCCAGCTCGATGCCGTCCTTGAGGCGCTTGCCGATGTCGCGCGGCAGCGGGCCGGTGATCGCGGCGACGTAGGTCTTCTTCACGCCGTACTTGGGGTGCGTGAGGCGGTGGGCCAGCTCACCGTGGTTGGTGAGCAGGATGATGCCCTCGGTCTCGGTGTCGAGCCGGCCGACGTGGAAGAGACGCGTCTCACGATTGGTGACGTAGTCGCCGAGGCACTGGCGGCCGTCCGGGTCCTCCATGGTGGAGACGACGCCGGCCGGCTTGTTCAGCGCGAAGAACAGGTACGACTGGGTGGCGACGGTCAGGCCGTCCACCTTGATCTCGTCGGTCGGCTTGACCCGCTTGCCCTGCTCCAGCACGATCTCGCCGTTGACCTCGACGCGGGCCCGCTCGATGAGCTCCTCGCACGCACGGCGCGAGCCCATGCCGGCACGGGCGAGCACCTTCTGCAGACGCTCACCCTCCTCCTCGGCACCCGGGAAGGTCTTCGGGGTCTTGATCACGGGCTTGTCGGCGTACCGGTCGCGCACGCGCTCCTCGATCCGCGCCTCCAGCTCGCGCGGCTTCGACTGGCCGCTGCGGCTGCCGGGACCGATGCGCGGGCCGCCCGCGCCGCCGATCGCGGGGGCCTTGGCGGTCCTGGGGCCGCCCTTGGCGCCACCGCGGGCCGCCGCGCCGCGCGCACCGCCACGGTTGCCGTCGGCCGCGCCACGGGCACCGCCGCCGCCCGCCTTGGCACCGCCGCGGCCGTTGCGCTCGCCCTCGGGGCCTACGTCGTAGCGACGCTCCTCGGGGCGCGGGTTGCGGATGCGGGGGGCCTCCTCGCGGTCACGGTCGGAGCCGCCGCCCTGGTAGCCACCGCCGGAGCCGCCCTGGTAGCCGCCACCGGAGGAGCCGCCACGGGAGCCGCCACCCTGGTAGCCACCACCCGAGGAGCCGCCACGGGAGCCGCCACCCTGGTAGCCACCACCCGAGGAGCCGCCACGGGAGCCGCCACCCTGGTAGCCACCACCCGAGGAGCCGCCACGGGAGCCGCCGCCGGAGCCGCCACCCTGGTAGCCACCACCCGAGGAGCCGCCACGGGAGCCACCGCCCTGGTAGCCACCGCCCGAGCTGCCACCGCGGGAGCCACCACCGCCGCCGGAGCCGCCACCCTGGTAGCCACCACCGGAGGACCCACCGCGGGAGCCGCCACCCTGGTAGCCACCGCCTGAGCTGCCACCGCGGGAGCCACCACCGCCGCCGGAGCCGCCGCGGGGGGCGCTACCGCGCCCGCCTCCACCGCCGCCGCCGCTGTTCCTGTTGCCGCCACCGTTGCCGTTGCCGCTGCTTCGCATCAAAGTTCCGTCGTCTTGTCGTCTTCATCGGTATCCGGAGAGTCCGGATCGAACGACGGAACACCCTCTTGCGTCTCGGCTTCGATCGCGTCCGCCTCGGGGAGGAAGGGCGCGAGCTCCGGGAGCTCGTCCAGGCCACGCAGGCCCATCCGCTCCAGAAAGTAGTTCGTCGTCCTGTACAGGATCGCACCTGTTTCGGGTTCCGTCCCCGCCTCCTCCACCAGACCCCGCTGGAGGAGGGTGCGCATGACCCCGTCGCAGTTGACTCCGCGGACCGCCGAGACCCGCGACCGGCTGACCGGCTGGCGGTACGCGACGACCGCCATGGTCTCCAGCGCCGCCTGGGTGAGACGGGCCTGCTGGCCGTCCAGTACGAAGGCCTCGACCGCCGGCGCGCAGTCCGCCCGGCTGTAGAACCGCCAGCCCCCGGCGACCAGCCGCAATTCGAATCCGCGGCCCTGGGCCTCGTACTCGTCCGCGAGCTCGCGCAGCGCCCCCGCCACCTCGCGGGGGGTCCGCTCCAGCACCTTGGCCAGGTGCGCCTCGGTCGCCGGCTCGTCCACGACCATGAGGACCGCCTCCAGGGCGGGCTTCAGCGCGAGTCCGGCCACGGCGGCCGCCGTGTCACTCATTCCTTGACCTCCACGATCTGGTCGAACTCGTCCGTCACCGTCGGCATGCCGTCCCCGTCCCCGCCGCTCCAGCGCACCGTGAGCGTCTTCAGGGCCTCCTCCTGGTCCAGGACCACCGCCTTCTCCCGGTAGAGCTCCAGGAGGGCCAGGAAGCGCGCCACGACGGTCAGGGTGTCGGCGGCGTCCTCGGTGAGTTCCTGGAAGGTGGCCTCGCCCCGGGCCTTGAGCAGCGCCACGACCAGGCCGGCCTGCTCCCGGACGCTCACCAGGGGCGCGTGGATGTGGTCCACGTACACCTGCGGCTTCGCCCGCGGCTGCATGGCCTTGACCGCGAGCCGGGCCAGCCCCTCGCCGCCGATGCTGATGACCACCTCGGGGAGCAGCTCGGCGAGGTGGGGCTCCAGCCCGACGGTGCGCGGGTAGCGCTTGCCCTCGACCTCGGCCCGGTCCTGGAAGATCTCGGCGATCCGCTTGTACGCCCGGTACTGCAGCAGCCGTGCGAACAGCAGGTCCCGGGCCTCCAGCAGCGCGAGGTCCCCCTCGTCCTCGACCTCGGCGACGGGCAGCAGCCGGGCCGCCTTCAGATCGAGCAGGGTGGCGGCGACGACGAGGAACTCGGTCGTCTGGTCGAGGTCCCAGTCGGGCCCCATGGCACGGATGTGCGCCATGAACTCGTTGGTGACCTCGGACAGCGCGACCTCGGTGACATCCATCTTGTGCCGGGAGATCAGCTGGAGCAGCAGATCGAAGGGCCCCTCGAAGTTCACGAGCCGTACGGTGAACCGCCCGTCCGCCGGGGCCGCGGCGGCCTCCTCGGCGCCGGCGGGGCCCTCCGGGCGCGGTACGGCCGCGACGGGGGAACCGGGCGGCCCGGGGAGCTCCTCCTCCCCCGGCACGGGGGCACCCGGGCCGCGGCCCAGCGAGCGGCGGGGCGGGAGGCCGGATTCGGCGGGAGGGGGCATCGCGATCCAGGGTGGTACGGAGGAAGTGGCCGGTCAGGGCCGGAGCCCGGTCCTCAAGGCTCCCACGCGAGCAGCGGGGACCCGGGCGGCCGGGCCGGGCAATTCCAGCGCTCCGGCGTTCGAGGACCGGGGTCCGGGGCGGAGCCCCAGGGTCCTTTCAGCCCGTCCGGCGTCTGAGGACCGGGGCCCCCGGGATCAGCGACCCCGGAGCCGCCGTACCAGGATGCTCGCGTCACCGCGGGACTCCAGATCGGCGAGCACCACCGCGACGGCCTCCCGCACGATCCGCCCGCGGTCGACCGCGAGCCCGTGCTCCCCGCGCAGCACCAGCCGCGCGTGCTCCAGGTCCATGAGCTCCTCCGCGGAGACGTAGACCGTGATCTTCTCGTCGTGCCGCTCGCGCCCGCTGGGCCGCCGGTTCGCACCCCGGCCCTGCCCCTTCCCCCGACCGGGGGTGGGGGCGGGGACGGCGTTACCGGAACCTTCCTGCGGACGCCGCTGCGGGCCGACGCCCGGCTCCGTACCGGCCCCAGCCTCCCGGCTGCGGCCCTCTCCCGCCGTGCCCTCCGCCGCCGACGCGGCGTGCTCGACTCCCCGCGACGACGGCGAGGACGACGTCAGCGCCATCCCTCCGGTCGTACGGAACAGTTCGTCGGCTCCGGGCAGACTCACTCGGCGGGACACCGGGCGAGCACCTCCCTGGCCAGCTGGCGGTAGGCGGCGGCGCCGACGGAGTTGGACGCGTACGTGGTGATCGGCTCGCCGGCGACCGTGGTCTCCGGGAACCGCACCGTACGGCCGATGACCGTGTGGTAGACGTGGTCGTCGAAGGCCTCGACGACGCGCGCCAGCACCTCGCGGCTGTGCACCGTGCGGGAGTCGTACATCGTGGCGAGGATGCCGTCGAGCTCCAGATCCGGGTTGAGCCGCTCCTGCACCTTCTCGATGGTCTCGGTCAGCAGCGCCACACCGCGCAGCGCGAAGAACTCGCACTCCAGCGGCACGATGACCTTGTGAGCCGCCGTCAGGGCGTTCACGGTCAGCAGACCGAGCGAGGGCTGACAGTCGATCACGATGTAGTCGTAGTCGGGCAGCAGGGGCTTCAGGGCCCGCTGCAGCGTCGACTCGCGCGCGACCTCGCTGACCAACTGCACTTCCGCGGCCGACAGGTCGATGTTGCTCGGCAGCAGGTCCATGTTGGGGACCGCCGTCTTCAGCAGCACCTCGTCGGCCGACATGCCCCGCTCCATGAGCAGGTTGTAGACCGTCAGGTCGAGTTCCATCGGGTTGACCCCGAGGCCGACCGACAGCGCGCCCTGCGGGTCGAAGTCGACGAGCAGCACCCGTCGTCCGTACTCCGCCAGCGCCGCGCCCAGGTTGATGGTCGACGTGGTCTTGCCCACGCCGCCCTTCTGGTTGCACATCGCGATGATCGTCGCCGGACCGTGGTCGGTCAGCGGACCCGGGATCGGGAAGTACGGCAGCGGCCGTCCGGTCGGGCCGATCCGCTCACGGCGCTGGCGGGCAGCGTCGGGGGCGAGAGTGGCCGCGTACTCGGGGTCGGGCTCGTACTCCGCGTCGGGGTCGTAGAAATGCCCCTCGGGCACCTGTTCGTAGTCGGCGAAACCCACGGGCTTATCGCCGCTCAGGTCGCCGGCCCTGGAGTTCACGTCTAGGCCGTCCATGCTCTTTTGGGGCGTCGTCATGTGCTGGTGGTTTGCGAAGGTGCGGACCGCTACGGATCCCACGGCTTCGATTCCGGCAGGACCCTGGCCCCGCGCAGGCCCTCCTGCTCGACCACCTCCAGGAGCAAATGTCGACTCATTCACAAGTCGTCTTACCTCCTCGGACGTGACCAGGACACTTATCGATAGGTCAGCGTGGCACCATGCCGACGGTTGGCGACTCTATGGCGTGTCACCACTCAGCGGCAACACAATCCGCCGGACCCGCCGCGATGTGTCGGCAACCGAACACCACTCTGTCAAGGGCGCACGAGCTGTCGCCGGGAAGTTTCACGGGTGTGCGAAAGGGTTAAAGGGTTACGTTCGAGGCGAGTTGAGCGGCCTCGCGGGCTACCCCGAGTACGCCTCCGGCCGGACCTCGCGAGCAAGGTCCGGCCGGATACGTGAGATTGACGTCAGTCGTTGACGGCTCAGCCGAGCAGCGTGCTCAGCTCGAGGGTCTCGAGACCGTGGGCCTCGGCGACCTCGCGGTAAACGACCTGGCCATCATGGGTGTTGAGGCCCAGCGCGAGCGCCGGGTCACGACGCAGCGCCTCGACCCAGCCGAGGTTCGCGAGCTGCACGATGTAGGGCAGCGTGGCGTTGGTGAGCGCGTAGGTGGAGGTGTTCGGCACCGCACCCGGCATGTTGGCGACGCAGTAGAAGACCGAGTTGTGGACCTGGAAGGTCGGCTCGGCGTGCGTGGTCGCGCGGGAGTCCTCGAAGCAGCCGCCCTGGTCGATCGCAATGTCGACAAGGACACTTCCGGGCTTCATCTTGGCGACGAGCTCGTTGGTGACCAGCTTCGGGGCCTTCGCACCCGGGATCAGCACCGCGCCGATGACGAGGTCGGCCTCGATGACGGCCTTCTCCAGCTCGAAGGCGTTGGAGACGATCGTCTTGATCTTCGTGCCGAAGATCTTGTCGGCCTCGCGGAGCTTGTTGATGTCGCGGTCCAGCAGGGTCACGTGGAAGCCCATGCCGACGGCGATCTGCACGGCGTTCCAGCCGGAGACGCCGCCGCCGATGACCACGCACTCGCCGGCGTGGGTGCCGGGGACGCCGCCGGGGAGCACGCCGCGGCCGCCGACCGAGCGCATCAGGTGGTAGGCGCCGACCTGCGGGGCCAGGCGGCCCGCGACCTCGGACATCGGGGCGAGCAGCGGGAGGGCGCGGTTCGCCGTCTCGACCGTCTCGTAGGCGATGGCGGTGGTGCCGGACTCCAGCAGGGCGTCCGTGCACTCGCGGGAGGCCGCGAGGTGCAGGTAGGTGAAGAGGGTCTGGTCCTTGCGGAGGCGGTGGTACTCCTCAGCGATGGGCTCCTTGACCTTCAGCAGCAGGTCGGCCGTCGCCCAGACCTCGTCGGCGGTGCCCAGGATCTCGGCGCCGGCGGAGACGTACTCCGCGTCCGTGATCGAGGAGCCCACACCGGCGTTCTGCTCGACGAAGACCTGGTGGCCGCCCCGGACCAGCTCATGCACGCCGGCGGGCGTGATGGCGACCCGGAACTCGTTGTTCTTGACCTCGCGGGGGATGCCGACCTTCATCGTGGCTCACGGTCCTTGGCTCAGGGGATGTTTCGGGGTACTTCCATACAAACCCGTTTACAAGAACACGCAACGGGATGCCCCAGGGGATGGCCTGGTGAACCCAGTCTAATGAAGGACGAGCCGCTGTCTAGCCTTGCAAAGTAATAATCTCAGTCGGAACCACTACGGATTTCGCAGGCCGCCGGGTCATCTCCCAGCAATCTGTCGGCCGCGGACCTGTGCAGCCTCGCGGCCGCGGGATCCCCGAGCCGGTCCAGCGTGTCGGCCAGCCGGACCTGGAGCGCGGCCTGAAGCCGCAGGTCCCCGGCCTTGCGCGCCAGCTCCACCGCTTCCCGGCAGGTGTGCAGCGATTCCTCGGGCCGCCCCGCGTACTCCTGGATCCGCGCCATCTCGCTCAACGCCTTTGCCTGGCCCGGGACATCGGCCAGCTTCCGATAGCCGGCCGAGGCCGCCCGCCAGCTCCGCAGCGCGTCCCCGTACCGGCCCGCGTACGTGTGCACGTTCCCCAGCCGTCCGTACAGCCGAGCCTCGTCCGCCCGCTCACCCCGCGCGAGCGCGTGGGACAGGGCCCGGCCAAACCAGTCGGAGGCCCGGTGCCAGTCCCCCAGCTCCTGGTGCGCGCCGCCTACGGATTCCATCGCGCGGCCCGACGCGTACGGGTCGTTCGCCGCCTTTCCCGCGTCCAAAGCGGCCCGGTACCGGTCCAGCGCCTCCCGCGTCCGGCCCGTCTCGGCGTCCAGATCGGCCAGGTTCAGCAGCGCGGCGGCCTGTTCCCGGTGCAGATCGCGCCGCTCGGCCACGTCCAGCACGAGCTGGTGCAGCCCGTAGAGCTCGGGAGCCGCCCCGGCGGTGCCGCGGTGCTCGGACAGGGCCCGCGCCAGCGCCGCCACGAACCTGCGCGCCAGGGTGTCCAGCTCCCCGTCGGCCACCGCCAGCGAGGCGGCGGCCAGCAGCGCGGGCAGCCGGGTGTCCAGCCAGGTCTCCGCGGCCCGCCGGTCGGCGAAGCGGAGCGCGCGCGGCACCCCGTCGAGCTTCTCCGGCGCCCCGACGGCGCCGCCGGGCCCGTCGTGCCCCTCGGCGTCCGGCTCCGCCATCGCCCGGCAGGACAGGAGCAGCCGTACGGTGCGCTCCAGCATCCGGGCCCGTGCGAGCTGGACCTCGGCGGGCCGCTCCTTGGCCTCCAGCAGGGCCTGGAGCAGCGGCGCGAGGCAGCCGGGCAGCAGGTACAGCCCGTCGTGGGCGGGTCTGAGCAGGCCCAGCGCGGCGAAGTCCTCCAGGGTCGACTGCGCGGCGGCGACGGAGCAGCCGGCCAGGGCGGAGGCGACGTGGGAGTCGACCAGGCCCGCGGGGGCGAGCGGAAGCAGCCGCAGGGTCCGCTGGGCGGGCTGCGGGAGGGATTCGTAGACGAGCCTGAAGGCCTTGGCGAGCGGGCCGCCGACCCCGCCGGGCATATCGTGCAGTTGCTTGCCCACGTCCGCCACGGAGGCCTTGGGGCGCGCGGCGAGCCAGCCGCCCGCGAGGGCGAGCGCGGCGGGCTGGCCACCGCACTCCTCGGCGAGGGCTTCGGCCGCGCGCGGGTCGTTCGCCGCACGGATGTCGCCGATGCGCTGGACCAGCATGCGGACGGCCGAGGGGGTGTCGAGGCCACCGAGGGTGCAGGGCCGGACATCCGGAATCCCGGTCAGGGGGCCCTCCGAGGTGACGACGACCAGGCACTCGGGGGTGTCCGGCAGCAGGGCGTCCACCTGGTGCGGATCGGAGGCGTCGTCGACGAGCAGGACCATGCGGCGGCCGGCCAGGGCCGTGCGCAGGGCGGAGCTGAGATCGTCCTCCCCGGCGCCGGGCGGGGTGGGCTGCCCGAGCCCCTCCAGGAGGGTGCGGACGGCACGCTCCGTGGCGACGCCCTCGCCCGTGGGGGCGGTGAGCCGGACCCTCAGCACCCCGTCGGGGTAGTCCTCGGCGATCTCGCGCACCAGCGCTTCGGCGAGGGCCGTCCGGCCGGAGCCCGGGCGCCCCGCGACGAGCAGCACCCGGGCCCGCGGGGACTTGGCCTTGCGGCCGGAGAGGGTGTCGAGCCCGGTTCGCGCGATGTCCTCGCGGAGCTCCTTGAGCTCACGCCGCCGCCCGACGAAATCCGTCACGGATCCGCTCCTCTCGCTGCCTTCGGATTGCGAGCGTAGTTCACGCAGAGCGACGAACAGGGTGGAGCGCGGCGGACAAATCGCCCGATCGGATCAGCGGATGGGCACATTTACCTCCTACGTCACGCGCCCCTCGCACCGCTGCGCCGGACTCCGTCCGACGGTGACCGGGCGGGGTGCTCGCCACCGCCGTCCCGGCGCGGGCCCGGTGGGCGGGTGCGGGTGGCTCGGCCCTGCGGGGCGGAGTTCCCCTACCCGCCCTTCCACCGTTCCCCGGGCTCTGCCCGGACCCGGTCCTCAAGCGCCGGACCGGCTGGGAGGGGTACCGGGCTGCGCCCGGACCCCCTGGGGCTCCGCCCCAGACCCCGGTCCTCAAACGCCGGACGGCTGGAGTGGCGCGGGCGGCCTGGAATATCCCCCCGGCCGGGGTCGGGGGCTGCGGCCGGGGCGGGGACGGGGGCGGGGTGGGGTGTTGGCCGGGACGTAAAGCGTGATGTGTGGCGCACTACTCGGGATCACTGTCGGAGTAGGGGGCAGGGCGCCTAAATCATGCAGTCCAGGCCGACACCCCACCCCGCCCCCGGCACCGACCCCCCACCCGCAGCGAGCGCCACACCGGCACAACCCCAGCCCCGCCGGCGCTTGAGGCGCAGGGCCCCGGGGACAGCGTCCCCGGCAGCGGCGCCGCAGGGCTACGCCTCGTACGGCCGGGCCTGCCAGGGGGCGTCCGCCGGGCGGAGGGAGGACAGGGCCGGGTCCGTGGACAGGGCCGCCGCGAGCGCCAGGACTCCCGTGACCAGCCCGGGGTTGCCCAGCGAGCCCGCCAGCACACCCCGTACCAGCGAAGCCAGTGGCATCCACGCCACCTCCATGTCCGCCTCCTCGGAGCCGGACTCCGCGTAGCGCTCGCCGTCCGCCTCCGAGACCCCCCGCGCGAGGAAGATCCGAGTGGCCTCGTCGGAGCCGCCGGGGGACGCGTAGAAGTCCGCCAGCACCCGCCAGTCCTCGGCCTTGACGTGCGCCTCCTCCGCGAGCTCGCGCTGCGCCCCGTGCAGCGGGTTCTCCCCCACGACGTCCAGCAGCCCCGCCGGGAGCTCCCACAGCCGCCGCCGCACCGGGTGCCGGTACTGGCTCAGCACCAGCACCCGCCCCGCGTCGTCCAGGGCCAGCACGCACACCGACCCGGGATGCACCTGGTAGTCGCGGCGGGCCACGGACCCGTCCGGCATCCGCACCTCGTCGGAAGCAACCGCCGTCTTCGCGCCCTGGAACGGCCGCTGGGTGGACAGCGTCTCCCAGGATTCCGACGTGTCCTTGATCTCCATGCCCGACATGCCCCGAAGCCCTCCACAACGCGCGACAGCCGGGGTACGGAACTCCGTACCCCGGCTGTCTACGGTATGTGCCGTACGACTACTTCGCGGCCTGCTGCCGCTCCACGGCCGCCTTGACCAGACCCGCGAAGAGCGGGTGCGGGCGCGTGGGGCGCGAGCGGAGCTCCGGGTGGGCCTGGGTGGCCACCAGGTAGGGGTGGACCTCGCGCGGGTACTCGACGTACTCGACGAGCTTGTTGTCCGGGGAGGTGCCGGAGAAGACCAGACCGGCCTTCTTCTCCAGCTCACCGCGGTAGGCGTTGTTGACCTCGTAGCGGTGACGGTGGCGCTCGTCCACGTACGCCTGGTCGCCGTAGACCTCGCGCACGATGGAACCCTCGGCGAGCTTCGCCGGGTACATGCCCAGGCGCATGGTGCCGCCCAGGTCGCCCGCGCCCTCGACGAAGGCCAGCTGCTCCTCCATCGTGGAGATCACCGGGTTCGGGGTGGAGGCGTCGAACTCGGTGGAGTTCGCGTCCTCGATGCCCGCCAGGTTCCGCGCGGCCTCGATGACCACGCACTGCAGGCCCAGGCACAGGCCGAGCAGCGGGATCTTGTTCTCGCGGGCGTAGGTGATCGCGCCGACCTTGCCGTTGACACCGCGGTCGCCGAAGCCGCCGGGCACGCAGATCGCGTCCACGTCGCCGAGCACCGCCGCGGCGCCGGCCGGGGTCTTGCAGTCGTCGGAGGTGACCCACTTGATCTGGACGCGGGCCTTGTTGGCGAAGCCGCCGGCGCGCAGCGCCTCGGTCACCGACAGGTAGGCGTCCGGCAGGTCGATGTACTTGCCGACGAGCGCGACCTTGACCTCGTGGTCGGGGTTGTGGACCCGGTCCAGCAGGTCTTCCCAGACGGTCCAGTTGACGTCGCGGAACGGCAGGTCGAGCTTGCGCACGACGTACGCGTCCAGGCCCTCGGTGTGCAGCACCTTGGGGATGTCGTAGATCGACTTGGCGTCGATCGCGGCGACCACGGCCTCTTCGTCGACGTCGCACATCAGCGAGATCTTGCGCTTGATGGAGGTGGGGACCTCGCGGTCGGCGCGCAGCACGATGGCGTCGGGCTGGATGCCGATGTTGCGCAGCGCCGCGACCGAGTGCTGGGTCGGCTTGGTCTTCAGCTCGCCGGAGGGGCCGATGTAGGGCAGCAGCGAGATGTGCACGACGAAGACGTTGTCGCGGCCGACCTCGTGGCGGACCTGGCGGACGGTCTCCAGGAACGGCAGCGACTCGATGTCGCCGACGGTGCCACCGACCTCGGTGATCACCACATCCACATCGTCGGTCGCCATGCGGCGGATGCGGTGCTTGATCTCGTTGGTGATGTGCGGGATGACCTGCACGGTGTCACCGAGGTACTCGCCGCGCCGCTCCTTGGCGATGACCTGCGAGTAGACCTGGCCGGTGGTGACGTTGGCCGAGCCGTCGAGGTCGACGTCGAGGAAGCGCTCGTAGTGACCGATGTCCAGGTCGGTCTCGGCGCCGTCGTTGGTGACGAACACCTCACCGTGCTGGAACGGGTTCATCGTGCCGGGGTCGACGTTCAGGTACGGGTCGAGCTTCTGCATCGTGACCCGAAGACCGCGCGCCTTCAGCAGCGCACCCAGGCTGGAGGCCGTCAGGCCCTTGCCGAGGGAGGAAGCGACACCCCCGGTGACGAAGATGTGCTTGGTCGTCATGGATTTGGGCGGCATCGCCAAGAGGGGGCTCCCGTGGGTCGCGAGGTGAGGTGCGTCCGGCGCCTGCCACCGTCGATCCGAAGGGGTCTCAGGGGGCGCCGAAGCTGCGGTTTCGGGGCTCCTGATTTGCACAGGCAGACCACCGGTCCACGGGATACCAGCCTATCAGCGCCCGGGCCGGTCCGCCTCCGGCCGCGCGGCGGGGGCGTCCCGCGGGATGCCCCCGGGGCGTCCGAGGGCTATCCGAGAGGCATTCGAGGGGTGTTCCAGGGCCGTCCGGGACGATCTCCGCGGGGTCGGTCACCGCGGTATCACCGACGCTCACCCGTTCGGCCGAACCTCATTGTCCCCAAGCTGACGAGGATCACTAGGGTGCCGTCTTGTCCTGCTCGGATCTCGATCACATCCCCGCCGAGCGGCCCCGCGAACGGCGTAACCCGTCCGGTTCCGGAATCATGGGCTGGACGCGGCCATCCTCATCACCGGAGAATCCGCGGCATCGCGCAATGCAAGCGCCCTTCGGGGCGGACGTGGCTGTTCGACTGGAGATGCAACGTGTCCGGGCGCATCGAGGATTACGCACTGATCGGCGACATGCAGACCGCGGCATTGGTCTGCCGGGACGGGGCGGTGGACTGGCTGTGCCTGCCACGCTTCGATTCCCATGCCGTCTTCGCGAGCATTCTCGGCACCGAGGAACACGGGTTCTGGCGGATCGGCCCGGCGTTCCCGGCCGGTACGGAGGCCCCGCGTGCCACCCGGCGCCGCTACCGCGGGGACTCGCTGGTCCTGGAATCCGAGTGGGACACCCCGCGCGGCACGGTCCGCGTGATCGATTTCATGCCGCCCCGCGAGGACCACGCACCGCAGATCATCCGCATCGTGGAGGGCATCAGCGGGCGCGTCCCCATGCGCTCGGCGCTCCGCATGCGCTTCAGCTACGGCCGGGTCGTGCCCTGGGTGCACCGGGTCGACGACCGGACCGTGGCCGTCGCGGGCCCCGACTCGGTCTGGCTCGACACCGATGTGCAGACCTACGGCAAGGACCTGACCACGTACTCCGACTTCACGGTCGGGCCCGGCGACCGGAAGGCGTTCTGCATCAGCTGGCAGCCCTCGCACAAGGAGCCGCCGCAGCCGCCCGAGGCCGAGGAGGCCCTGGAGGCCACCACCGAGTTCTGGCGGGACTGGGTCGAGCAGTGCACGTACCACGGCCCCTACCGGGAGGCCGTGATCCGCTCCCTGATCACCCTCAAGGCGCTCACCTACGGCCCCACGGGCGGCATCGTCGCCGCGCCGACCACCTCCCTCCCGGAGGAGATCGGCGGCAGCCGCAACTGGGACTACCGCTACACCTGGCTCCGCGACGCCGCCATCACCCTGTCCTCGCTGCTGCGCACCGGCTACCGCGAGGAGGCCTCCGCCTGGCGGGACTGGCTGCTGCGCGCGGTCGCCGGCGACCCGGAGAACCTGCAGATCATGTACGGGATCGCCGGTGAGCGCGAGCTCGGCGAGACCGAGCTCGACTGGCTGCCGGGCTACGAGAACTCCGGCCCGGTCCGGGTCGGCAACGGCGCCGCCGGCCAGCTCCAGCTCGACGTGTACGGCGAGGTCACCGAGGCCCTGCACCTGGGCCACATGACGGGCCTGGCGCGCAACGACTACGCCTCCCTGCTCCAGCTCAAGCTGATCCGCTACCTGGAGACCAACTGGGACCAGCCCGACGAGGGCATCTGGGAGGTGCGCGGTCCGCGCCGGCACTTCGTGCACTCGAAGGTGATGGCGTGGGTGGCCGTGGACCGCACGATCAGGCTGATCGAGAGCGGGGACGCGGACGGGCCGCTGGATCGGTGGCGGGAGCTGCGCGACGAGATCCACCAGGACGTCTGCGAGAAGGGCTACGACAAGGAACGCAACACCTTCACGCAGTCCTACGGGTCCAAGGAGCTGGACGCGTCCCTCCTGCTGATCCCGCAGATGGGCTTCCTGCCGCCGGACGACAAGCGGGTGATCGGCACCATCGAGGCGATCCAGCGCGAGCTGTCCACCCCCGACGGTTTCATCCTGCGCTACCCGACCTCGGGCGAGGAGGCGGGCGTGGACGGTCTGGAGGGCGACGAGGGGGCCTTCCTGGCGTGCTCGTTCTGGATGGCCGACGACCTGGCGATGATCGGCCGGGTCGACGAGGCCCGCCGGCTCTTCGAGAAGCTGCTCGCGCTCCGCAACGACCTGGGGCTGCTGGCGGAGGAATGGGATCCGAAGCTCCAGCGCCAGGTGGGCAACTTCCCGCAGGCCTTCAGCCACGTCCCCCTGATCGACACGGCCCTGCGGCTGACGGCGAGCGGTGCGTACGGGGGCTGACTAACCTGGAGGGGTCGTAGGCCTTTCCGCACCTTCCGCATCTCCCGGAAGGGGGTAGCCATGGCTCCCCTCTCGAAGGCGGGCACGGCACTCGCCGAGCTCCGCGAGGACCTGTCCGGCGCCGTCCTGGCTCCCGAGGATCCGGGGTACGACGAGGCCCGGGCCGTCTACAACGGGATGATCGACCGACGGCCGGCCGTCATCGCGCAGTGCGAGAGCCCGGTGGACGTGGTGACCGCCGTGCGTTTCGCACGGCGGCTCGACCTGCCGGTCGCGGTGCGCGGCGGCGGCCACAGCGTGGCCGGGATGTCCCTGAACGACGGCGGCCTGGTAGTGGACCTGCGCCGGATGCGGGCGGTGACGGTCCATCCCGGGGCCTCGTCCGTCAGCGTCGAGGGCGGCGCCACGATGAGCCATCTGGACCGGGCCTGCGAGCGGTACGGACTGGCGACCACCGGCGGCCGCGTCTCCACCACCGGGGTCGGCGGCTTCGTCCTGGGCGGCGGAACGGGCTGGCTGGACCGCAAGTTCGGCCTGGCCGTGGACAACCTGCTCGCCGTGGACCTGGTCACGGCCGACGGGGAGATGGTGACGGCGACCGCGCAGGACCGTCCCGAGCTGTTCTGGGGGCTGCACGGCGGCGGCGGGAACTTCGGCATCGCGACCTCCCTGACCCTGCGGCTGCACGAACTGCCGGTCATGTCCCTCGCGTTCCTGCTGTACCTGCCGGAGCACGGGCCCGAGATGGTCCGTACGTACCGGGACGTCATGGAGGACGGGCCGCGCGAGGCCGGCGGCGGCGCCATCTACCTGACCGGCCCGCCCGAGGAGTTCGTCCCGCCGCACCTGGTCGGCGCGCTGCTGGCGGGCGCACTGGTCACGTACGCGGGACCCGAGGAGGAGCTGCGGCGGCTCGTGGCGCCGCTGCTGGCGATCCCGCACGAGGTGGAGATGGTGACCGCCCTCCCCTACCCGGACCTCCAGTGCATGCTCGACGATCCGCCGGGCCTGCGGAACTACTGGTCGGCGGAGTACCTGACCGGTGTGCCCGACGCGTTCGTGGACGTGTTCTGCGCCCGCGCGGACTCCATGCCGGTGCCGAGCGGCACCCAGCACGTGGTGTGGCCCCAGGGCGGCGCGATCGCCGAGGGGCCGGCCGACTACCCGGTGTCCTTCCGCGACGCGCCCTGGGCGGTGCACCCGTTCGCCGCCTGGGAGGACCCGGGCGACGACGACCGCTGCCGCCAGTGGGTCAAGGACGTCCGCGCCGACGTCCGGCCGTGGAGCACCGGCGCGGTCTACCTCAACTTCACCGGGGACGAGGGCGGTGACCGGGTGGCGGCCGGCCTCGGGCCCGAGAACATGCGGCGGCTGGGCCGGCTGAAGCGGGAGTACGACCCGGACAACGTCTTCCGCTTCAACCACAACATCGCCCCCGCCTGACGGCCCGCCGGAGGCCTACGTGAGGGCGGTGATCACCTCCTGCGCCGCCCGCGCCCCCTCGGTCGCCCCGCCTTCCATGAACCCCTGGAAGTCGTAGCTGCAGTGCTCTCCGCCGATGTGGATCCGGCCCTGCGCGGTGCCCTCGTACTTGGCGTACTTGTGCAGGTAGCCGGTCGGCCAGTACGAGTAGGCGCCGAGCGCGTACGGGTTGCGGTGCCAGGCCGACAGCTGCGCCTTGCCGGTCCAGGCCGCCTTGGTGCCGGGGAAGAAGGCGTCGATCCCGGTGAGCATCCGGCCCGCGAGGGCGCGTACGTAGGGGTCGGAGTCGGTGGCGAAGGGGGTCGCCGGGGTGAGGGCGCCGGCCAGGGTGCCGCCGCCGTACTGGAGCAGGATGCCGCCGTTGCCCGGCTGGACCTTGGTGGTGTCCCAGGTCTGCTGGACCTCGCCGTCGGTGAAACAGTCGCCGGCGGAGACCCCCGGCCAGGGTCCGGTTCCGCGCCAGGGGCGGCTGGTGAACTGCATGTTGAGCTTGGTGCAGTAACCCATGCGGGCGTCGCGCAGGAGGTTCTTCATCAGCGGGTCGAAGCCGGCGCCGGTGATGTCGATCCGCTGGAGGATGGGCAGCGGCAGGCACAGGATGGTGTGGTCGGCCACGACCGTCCGGGTGGCGCCCGCGTCGTTGAAGGTCAGCGTCTGGGTGCCGTCGGCGGAGACGCGTACGGCGACCAGCTCGCGGCCCATGACGATCGACCCGGCGGGCAGGGACTGGGCGATGGCGTTCGGCAGCTGGTCGTTGCCGCCGGTGATGTGGTAGCGCTCGTTGGACAGGCCCCAGACGTTGAAGTTGCCCGGGTTGGGCTGGTAGCCCATCAGCAGGACCAGCGCGAGCGCGGACTGCTGATCGGTGTCGGCCCCGTACTCGACGTTGTACGCCACGTCGATGAAACGGCCGAGCCGCGAGGCGTGTCCGCCGGGGATCCGGGTCTCGATCCACTGGTACAGGGTCATGTTGTCGAGGGCGGTGCCGGCCGGGGTCGTGGTGTTCCAGGAGACCTCGCCGGCCTCCTGGAGGTCGCGGCGCAGCGCCTGGTAGACGGCGTTGAAGTCCTCGTCGGCCTGCTCGCGCGGATAGTAGGTCCCGTTGAACCAGAGGACCTCCTCCGCGCCGTTGGGGCCGCCGCCGAGGAAGTCCTCGGTGGGGAGGTTGAAGCGGCGGCACAGCTCGAGGATCTTCTTGTGGCTGGTGTCGATCAGCTCGCCGCCGATCTCGGAGGTCTGCCCGTAGGCCCACAGGGAGCGCTGGGTCCACATGCGGCCGCCGACGCGGCTCGGGTTGGCCTCGTAGAGCGTGCAGGGGACGCCCGCGTCCTTGAGGGTGAGGGCGGCCGTCAGCCCCGAGATGCCGGCGCCGACGATGGCGACGCGGGCGGGGGTGACGGGCTTCTTGTCGGCCTCCACGGCGTGGGCGAGCGCGGGGGCGCCGGCCGCCGAGGCGACGGCGGTACCGAGGCCGAGCGCGGCGGCGCGGCCGAGGAGCTGGCGGCGGGTGGAGCCGCGGACCTCCGCCACGGGGAGTCCGAGCCGTCGGGCGGCGGCGTGTTCGGCGGCGAGCTGACGGAGCACGTGCATGAGTGGCGTACGGGCCATGGCGGTGGCTCCTTCTCAGACGTTCGCGGCGGAGGTGGCGGGCTCATCGGTGGACTCGTCGGTGCGCTCGGCGGCGTCCTCCAGGACGACGCGGCCGATGATCTCGTAGCGGGCGGGGGCCTTGTACTTCAGCCACAGGCCCAGTCCCAGTCCGCCGAAGAAGACGAGCCCGACGATCCACGGGATCAGCGTGAAGAAGAACGAGTCGGCGGCCAGCCCGGCGGCCGTCTTCATGTTGACCAGCAGCAGGACGACCACGGCGGCCATGGCGACGCCGCCGATCAGCGGGGCCGTGAAGGTGCGGAACCAGTGCCGGTCCTCCGGGTGGTTCTTGCGGAAGTAGCCGATCACCGCGAAGGAGCACAGGGTCTGCACGATGAGGATGGCCATGGTGCCGAGGATCGCGAGCAGCGTGTACAGGTGGATGTACGGGTCCTGCCCGGTCAGCCAGAACAGCGCGACCAGGCCGGTGGCGATGGCCGTCTGCACCGTGGAGGCGACGTACGGGGAGCCGTGCTTGGCGTGCGTACGGCCCAGGCCCGGGTGGAGGAAGCCCTCGCGGCCGATGGCGTAGAGGTAGCGGGCGGCGCACTGGTGGAAGGCCATGCCGCAGGCGAAGGAGCCGGTGAGCAGCAGCCACTGGAAGGCGTCGACGGCCCAGGCGCCGATGAAGGTCTGGGTGGGGGCGAAGAACAGGTCGAGCGGGCTCGCGGAGGCGGAGAGCTCCACGGACTTGGTCAGGCCGTTGCCGGCGATCGTCATCCAGGAGACGTAGATGTAGAAGAGGCCGACGCCGACGACGGAGATCAGGGTGGCCTTGGGGATGACCTTCTTCGGGTTCCGGGACTCCTCCCCGTACATGGCGGTGGACTCGAAGCCGACCCAGGACCAGAAGGCGAAGAAGAGGCCGAGCCCGGCGGAGGCGCCGGTGAAGGCGTTCTTGGGGTTGAGGGGTTCGACCGGTATCCCGTCCGGGCCGCCGCCCGCGATGAGCACGGCGGTGGCGACGGCGAAGAGGACGGCGATCTCGGCGATGAGCATGACGCCCAGCGCCTTGGCCGTGAGGTTGATGTCGAAGTGCGCGAGGGCCGCGGTGATGGCGAGCATGCCGGCCGCGTAGACGATCCAGGGCAGGTCCACGCCGAGCTGGTCGTGGACGGTGGTCTTGGTGAAGTAGGAGAAGACGCCGACGATCGAGGCCTCGAAGACGATGTAGGCCAGGACCGCGAGCATGCCGGAGGCCATGCCGGCGATCCGGCCGAGGCCGTGCGAGATGTACCCGTAGAAGGCGCCGGCCGCGGTGATCCGCTTGGCCATGGCCACGTAGCCGACGGCGAAGACGGTCAGGACGGCGGTCGCGAAGAGGTAGCCGGCGGGGGCGCCGATGCCGTTGCCGAAGCCGACGGCGATGGGCAGGTTGCCGGTCATCGCGGTGATGGGAGCGGCGGTGGCGACGGCCATGAAGACGACACCGACCAGGCCCACCGAATTGGCTTTCAGCCGCTGGACCTGGGGTGCGCCGCCGCCGGTGCTGCTATCCGTGCTCATGGCTCCTCGTTCCTGTCGTGAGGGCGCTCACTCTCTCCCCGCGTGACGTACGCCACAATCGGCATGCAGTCCGATAATCTCCTTGCAGGGGCGACGAGTTGTCGGGCCGGACGGGGGTAGATGGAACCCCGTAACCGCTCGGTGATGTCCACGGAACAAGAGCCCCGGTAGCGTCCGCCATATGGACAATCAGGGCGGGATCACGGTTCAGCGGGCACTTGAGCTGCCGGGGCTGCGCAGCGGACTTCCCGAGGTCGTGGCCTGCGCCGACCGGCTCGGCCGGACCGTGCGCTGGGTGCACGCGGGCGAGGTCCCCAACATCGCCTCCCTGCTCAAGGGCGGCGAGCTGCTGCTGACCACCGGCCTCGGCCTCGGCACCCGCCCCGCCGAGCAGCGCGCCTTCGTACGCCGCCTCGCGGACCGGGGCATCGCCGCCCTGGTCGTCGAGCTGGGACCCCGCTTCACCCGGCTCCCGGCGACCTTGGTGGAGACGGCGCGGGCGGTCGGCCTCCCCCTCGTCCAGCTGCACCGCGAGGTCCCCTTCGTGACCGTCACGGAGGAGGTCCACACCGAGATCGTCAACGGGCACTACGCCCTGCTCCAGCGCGCCGAGGAGGTCCACCGGCGCTGTACGGAGGCCCTGCTCGACGGCGGCGGCATCCCCCAGGTCCTGCACATCCTGGCGGACTTCACCGCGAACCCGGTCTTCCTGGAAACCCCCGACGGCCAGTTGCTGTACGCGGCGGGCCCGGTCGCCGGCGAGGCCGCGGCGGACCCGCTCCAGGTGTGGGAGGGCCTGCGGGGCCAGCGCGACCCGGAGCCCTCCGGCAACGCCGTGGTGGTCGATGTCCCGGGCGGCGGCCGCGGCACCGGCTCGGTGCGGGCCCGGCTGGTCCTGCTGGGGGTGTCCGCGCCGCTGCTGCCCGTGCACCGGATGGCCGCGGAGCGGACCGCCGGCGTACTGGCCGTCGTGCTGATGCAGGCCCGGCAGGAGGACGAGCTGGCGGCGCGCGGCCGCGGCGACTTCCTCACGGACCTCGCCGAGGGACGGATCTCGGCGGAGGACGCCCCCGCCCAGGCCCGCGTCCTGGGCTTCAAGCCGGGCCCCGGCCCGCTCCTGCCCATCGTCATGCGGCTGTCCTCGGACCTGGCCCCGTCCGGCAACTGGGCCGTGCTGGCCCGGGCCGTCCTGGAGGAACTCGCCTCCGTCGGCGTACCGGTGCTGCTCGGCGTCCGCCCGGTGGAAGGCCGCGTCCCCCTCCTGGTCTCCCTGCGCTCCGACGCCGAGCGCACGACGGTGTCCGACCGGGTCGCGGTGGCCCTGCGGACCGGCGTGGAGCGGGCGGGCCTGGACCGTGCGGGGGCCGCGCCGGCGGTGGTCGTCGGCGTGTGCGGCGGCTGGGCGACGGTCTCGGCGGGGCTGCGCCACGCGGCCGAGACGGCCACGGCCGCGCACGGACTCCCCGCCCGCCCCTGGTACGACGCCCGCCGCCTGGACATCGACCTGCTCCTGTGGCGGCTGCGCGAACACCCCGACCTGGCGGCCTTCGTGGACCGCGCGATCGGCGCCCTGCGCGTCCACGACACGGTCTCCCGGCCGCCGCTCCTGCCCACCCTGGAGACGTACCTGGCCCACGCGGGCCGCAAGGCGGAGACCGCTCGCGAGCTCCACCTGAACCGCCAGACCCTCTACAACCGCCTGGCCCGCATCTCGGAACTCCTGGGCGCGGACCTGGACGACCCGGAAACGGTCCTCTCCCTGAGCCTGGCCCTCCGGGCCCGCCGCCACACCACTGGTTCCTGACGCACGCCCGCACGGCGCGGCCCCGGCGGGCCTTACCGGCTTCGCCGCGCTGCGCCGAACTCCGTCCCGGCGCGGGCCCGGTCGGCGAATGCGGGTGGGCTGCCCTGCGGGGCGGGGTTCCCCCACCCGCCCTTCGCCCGTTCCCCGGGCCCTGCCCGGACCCGGTCCTCAAACGCCGGACGGCTGAAAAGAACGACCCCGGTCCGGGGCTGCGTACCCCGCCCCCGGCACCGACCCCACCCGCAGCAAGCCCGCCGGCCCAGGCAACCCCAGCCCCGCCGGCGATTGAGGCGCGGGGGCCCGGGGACCGGCAACGGCGCCGCACCCCTCCACGAACAGCCCGGCCAGGGCTACCGCCGGCGCGAGGTCAGTTCGTCGTACACCGACAGGACCTGCGCCACCGTGTCGTCCTCCGACGGCCACGTCAGAGCCTGGGCCCGACCCGCCACCGCCAGCTCCCCAAGCCGCGCGGGATCCGCCAGCAGCCCGGCCACCGCGGCGGCCAGCACTCCCGCGTCCCCGTAGGGCACCAGCACCCCCGCCGCCCCCACCAGCTCCGGGACCCCGCCCACCGCCGTGGCCACCAACGGCACGCCCAGCCGCAGAGCCTCCTGCGCGAGCGGCGACCGCGCCTCCCACCGGCTCGGCAGCACCGCGACGTCCGCCGCCGCGAGCAGCCGTGCGGCGTCCCGCCGCCGGCCGAGCAGCCGCACCGGCAGGTGCTCCGACTGGATGCGCCGCGCGAGCTCCGCCCGCATCGGTCCCTCTCCCGCGATGACCAGCAGCGGCATCGGGTCCAGGTCGCGCCATTCCCGCGCCGCGTCCAGCAGGACGGAGTACCCGCGCCGCGGCACCAGGCTCCCGACCGCGATCAGCAACGGCCGCTCCACGGCGCCGAGTTCCGCCCGCACCTTCCCGTGGTCCGGGGCATCCCAAGCGCCGGAGGACTCGGTGGCGGCGACGGCGACGGCCACCGCCGCCAGTCGCGCGTCCCGCGCTCCCCGCAGCCGGGCCAGGTCAACCTGAGCCGAGGAGGCGCCGAGGACGATCGCCGCGGCCCGCGCGACGTGCCGTTCCAGCAGCAGGCTGAGGCGGCCGCCGCCGGGGCCGGCGCCGTGCCAGCTCACGACCAGGGGGACCCGCCGCCCGCGCAGGGCCAGCGCCGCGCGCATGCCCGCCCGTACGCCGTGCGCGTGCACCACGTCGGCCTCCACGCACGCGGCCCGCAGCGCGCTCACCGCGTCCGGGGTGAAGCTCGCCCCGGCACCGGTGAAGTCGTACTCCCCCTCCGTCTCGACGGGCCCGCACACCGTGACCCGTACGCCGCGCGCGGCGAGCCCGGTGGCCAGCGACCGCACGTGCGCACCACCGCTCGCGCCGCCGAGCACCTGGACGGTGCGAAGGACGGGGACGGGGACCGGGACCGGGGAGCTGCTCACGGGCCGAAGCTCCAGGGTGAGGGAGGAAGAGGCAAGGACGTCGCTCAGAATGCCAGTCCGCACGCGCGTTCCGGGACCATACGGGTGCGGATCCCGTGTGAGATACCGCCACGACCCCCCGATCCTCACCCACACGGGCTAGCCGGGCGTCAGCGGGCTGACCCTGCCGACGAGGAGGAGCCCTACTCGCCGCTCCGGGCCGCCGCGAGCAGCTCTTCCGCGTGCGCCCGCGCCGATGCCGAGTCCTCGTGGCCGGCCAGCATCCGCGACAGCTCGCGGATCCGGGCCTCGCCCTCCAGGACGGTGACGCCGCTTCGGGTCACGGACCCGTCGTTGGTCTTCTCGACCAGCAGCTGCCGGTCCGCGAAGGCCGCCACCTGCGGCAGGTGCGTGACGACCACGACCTGCGCCACCTTGGCCAGCTTCGCGAGCCGCCGCCCGACCTCCACGGCCGCCTTGCCGCCGACGCCGGCGTCGACCTCGTCGAAGAGGTACGTCGGCACCGGGTCGGAGCCGGCGAA
Source organism: Streptomyces sp. NBC_01298 (assembly GCF_035978755.1). Taxonomy (NCBI): domain Bacteria; kingdom Bacillati; phylum Actinomycetota; class Actinomycetes; order Kitasatosporales; family Streptomycetaceae; genus Streptomyces; species Streptomyces sp. NBC_01298. The sequence goes on along the minus strand of NZ_CP108414.1, from coordinate 6,997,458 downwards.
GACGACCTCGACGGCCAGCATCACCCGGGACAGCTCACCGCCGGAGGCGCCCTTGGCGATCGGCCGCGGCTGGGCGCCCGGGTGCGGGGCCAGCAGCAGTTCGACCTCGTCGACGCCGGAGGGCCCGTACGCGACGAACCGGCCGCCGACCTCGACCCCCTCGGGGTCCTCGGTCTGCCGGACGTCGATGGTGACCCGTGCGTGCGGCATCGCCAGGGAGGCCAGCTCCTCGGTGACCGCCGACGCGAAGCGGGTCGCCGCCTCGTTCCGTGCGTCCGTCAACGCCTGCGCCAGTGCGGAGAGTTCCAGCCGCAGCCCGTCCCGCTCGCCGGTCAGCTCGTCGATCCGCTCGTCGTCGCCGTCCAGCTCCAGCAGCCGTACGGAACCGCGTTCGGCCCACTCCAGGACGGAGCCGACCCCGCCCTCCGCGGATCCGTACTTCCGGATCAGCTGGGTCAGCGCCGCCCGCCGCTCCTCCACGGCCGCCAGGCGCAGCGGGTCGGCGTCCAGGTCGTCCGCGTACCCGGCGAGTTCCCCGGCCACGTCCCCGAGCAGGATGCCCAACTCCCCGATCCGCTCGGCGAGCGCGCCGAGCGCCGGGTCGTGGGAGCGTACGGATTCCAGTGCGCGGTGCGCGCCGGCGACGAGCGCGCCCGCGTCGACGCCCTCCGGGTCCTCGACGTTGCCCGCGAGGGCCGCGTGCGCGACCTGGGCGGCCGAGGACAGCGATTCGGCGTGCCCGAGGCGCTCCGCCTCCGCCGCCAGCTCGGTGTCCTCGCCCGAGAGCGGTTCCACGGCGGCGATCTCGTCGAGCCCGAAGCGCAGCAGATCGGCCTCCTGGGCGCGTTCCCGGGCCCGGGTGGTGATCTCCTCCAGCTCCCCGGCGACGGCGCGCAGCCTGCGGTGGGCGGCCGCGTACTTCTCCAGGGGGACCGCGACGGCGTCGCCCGCGTACCGGTCGAGGGCCTGGCGCTGCCGGGCGGGCCGCAGCAGGCCCTGCTGGTCGGTCTGGCCGTGGACGGCGACGAGGTCGTCGGCGAGCTCGGCGAGCAGCCCGACGGGCACGGAGCGGCCGCCGACGTGGGCGCGCGAGCGGCCCTCGGCGGAAACGGTCCGGCTGATCAGCAGGGCGCCGTCGTCGAGCTCGGCCCCGGCCTCCTCGGCGCGCAGCGCGGCGGGGGCGTCCGGGCGCATGACGATGCGCCCTTCGACGACCGCCGCCTTGGCCCCGATCCGCACCAGGGCGGGGTCGGCCCGTCCGCCGAGCAACAGCCCGAGGCTGGTGACGACCATGGTCTTGCCCGCGCCGGTCTCGCCGGTCACCGCGGTGAAACCGGGTGACAGCTCGACCACAGCGTCGTCGATGACCCCGAGCGACCGTATCCGCATCTCCTCAAGCACGGGACGACGATACCGAGGTTTCATGGGTGCCATGTGACGTCACCCGCCCGAAGCAACTCGAACAATCATGCTATTTACGTACGCATGCTGCGCGAACGGGGCCGTGACCCCGTACGCGACGGTCCCGCGGCCCTAGTGCGGAGCCCCGCGCCACCCCGACACCGGCAGCGCGAACTTCGCGACGAGCCGGTCGGTGAACGACGCGTGGTGCAGCCGGGCGAGCCGCACCGGCACCGCGCCCCGCCGGACCTCCACACGGGCCCCGGCCGGCAGCTCCACCGTCCGCCGCCCGTCGCACCACAGCACCCCGTGCGGGGTCCCGGTCTGCACCTCCACGGCCAGCACCGAGTCCGGCGAGGTCACCAGCGGCTTGGCGAACAGCGCGTGCGCGCTGATCGGCACCATCAGCAGCGCCTCCACCTCCGGCCAGACCACCGGCCCGCCGGCCGAGAAGGCGTACGCCGTCGAGCCCGTCGGCGTCGCGCAGACGATCCCGTCACAGCCGAAGCCGGACACCGGGCGCCCGTCGATCTCCAGGACCACTTCGAGCATCCGCTCCGGGGACACCTTCTGGACGGCCGCCTCGTTCAGCGCCCAGTCCCGGTGCACGACGTCCCCGTTGGTCCGCACGATCACGTCGAGGGTCATCCGCTCCTCGACCTCGTACTCCCGCGTCACGACCCGGTCCACGACCTTGTCCAGGTCGTCCCGTTCCGCCTCCGCGAGGAAGCCCACCCGGCCCAGGTTGACGCCGAGCATCGGCACCCCGGAGCCGCGCGCGAACTCCGCGCCGCGCAGCAGCGTCCCGTCGCCGCCGAGCACGATCAGCAGCTCGCACCCGTCGAGCACCTCCGGGGTGCACTCGGACTCCGCCACCAGCTCCACCTCGGGGGGCAGCGGCAGGTCCACCGCCTCGTGCCGCAGCACCCGTACGCCCAGCCCGCTGCGCAGCAGCCCCTGGACCACCAGCTCGGCGCTGCGGATGGCCGCCGGCCGCCCGGTGTGCGCGAGCAGGAAGACGGTCCGCTTCCCCGCCGCCCCGGACTTCCCCGACGCCCCCGTCCGCTCCGACTTCCCCGACTTCCCCGACTGTGCCGGGTCCCCCGAAAGATCACTCACTGCGGCCCCTCCGCCACTGCACGATCAACATCCGCCGGGTCGAGCACCGGTGCCCCCGCCCGCAGCCACAGAAAATACTCGACGTTGCCCGAGGGCCCCGGGAGCGGGCTCGCGGTCACCCCGAGCACGCCCAGGCCCAGCTTCCACGCCTGCGCCGCCACGTCCCGCACGGCCTCGGCGCGCAGCTCCGTACTGCGCACCACGCCACCGCTGCCGAGCCGGTCCTTGCCGACCTCGAACTGCGGCTTCACCATCAGCACCAGATCCGCGTCGGGCGCGCAGCAGCGTACGAGCGCGGGCAGCACCAGCCCGATCGAGATGAAGGACAGGTCACCGACGACCAGGTCCACGGGCACCCCGTCGATCAGCTCCACCGTCAGCTCGCGCACGTTGGTGCGGTCCTTGACGGTGACCCGGCCGTCGCTCTGCAGGGACCAGGCGAGCTGCCCGTAGCCGACGTCCACCGCCATCACGTGGTCCACCCCGGCGCGCAGCAGCACGTCGGTGAACCCGCCGGTCGAGGCGCCCGCGTCCAGCGCCCGGCGCCCCTCCACGCGCAGCCCCTCGGGCTGGAAGGCCGCGAGCGCCCCCGCGAGCTTGTGGCCGCCCCGGGAGACGTAGTCGGGGTCGCCGTCGTCCTTGAGGACGACGAGGGCCGCACTGGTCTCGACCTGGGTGGCCGGCTTCGTCGCCGTGTTGCCGCCCACGGTCACCCGGCCGGCGGCGATCAGCTGCGCGGCGTGCTCGCGCGAGCGGGCCATGCTGCGGCGTACCAGTTCGGCGTCCAGGCGGCGGCGTGCCACTCCTGCCACGATCGGTTCAGCTCCTGTTTTCGTAACGACGGGGGCCTTCGGTCGCGTCCAGCGCGGTCAGCGCGGAGCGCAGCCCCCTGTGCACATCCTCGTACACCTCGACGTGTCCGTCCGCCGGGAGGTGGTCCACGTCCGCCAGCCGCTCCAGCGCGGCGTCCGCTCCGGCGTGCCCGGTGGGAGTGCGTACGAGTCCCAGCGCGGCCGGCCCCGCGGGCGCGGCCGGGCCCGCGTCCGGGTCCTGGACCGCGTCGGGCACTTCTTCGTTCATGCCCCCGACGCTACCGCGTAGGGCGACCGCGACCGCGCACGGCTCTGCGGTACGGTCGGGATCACGATGGCTACGATCGAGGAGTGCCGTGCGGCACTCGACCAACTCTCCGACAACCTGGCGCGGGCCGAAGGCGACGTGCGCGGTGCGACCGCGCTCGACCGCTCGCTGAGCTGCCACATCACCGACCTGGACCGGACGTTCACGGGCCGCCTCGCCGGAGGCGAGATCCGCGTGGACGCGGTGGCCCCGGGCCCGCCGGCCGCCAAGGCCGAGATCCGGCTCGCGATGACCGGCGACGACCTGGTCTCCCTGGTCGCCGGCGATCTGAAGTTCCCCAAGGCCTGGGCCTCGGGCCGCATCCGCCTGGAAGCGGGCTTCCGCGACCTCCTGCGCCTCAAGAGCATGCTGTAGAGACCCGGGAGGCGGCGCCGCACCCCTACTCCGCGTGCGCCACCACCGGGCGACGAGCCACCCGCGCCGCGGGAACGACCAGCGGCGTCCCCGTCTCCGGGTCGGGAATGACCTGGCACCGCAGCCCGAACACCCGCTCCACCAGCTCCGCCGTGACCACCTCGGCGGGCGGCCCCTCCGCCACGACCTTGCCGTCCCGCATCGCGATCAGGTGGGTGGCGTAGCGCGCCGCGTGGTTCAGATCGTGCAGCACGGCGACCAGCGTCCGCCCCTGCTCCTCGTGCAGCTCCGCGCAGAGGTTCAGCACCTCGATCTGGTGCTGGATGTCCAGGTAGGTCGTCGGCTCGTCCAGCAGCAGCAGCGGCGTCTGCTGCGCCAGCGCCATCGCGATCCACACCCGCTGGCGCTGCCCGCCCGAGAGCTCGTCCACCGCCCGGTCCGCGAGTTCGGCGACCCCGGTGGAGGCCATCGACTCCTCCACGATCCGCTCGTCCTCCCCCGACCACTGCCGCAGCAGCCCCTGGTGCGGGTAGCGGCCCCGGGCGACCAGGTCCGACACCGTGATCCCGTCCGGGGCGATCGAGGACTGCGGCAGCAGCCCCAGGGTCTTGGCGACCTTCTTCGCCGGCATCGACCCGATCGCCTGACCGTCCAGCAGCACCCGGCCCGCCGTCGGCTTCAGCATCCGCGACAGGGCGCGCAGCAGGGTGGACTTGCCACAGGCGTTGGGTCCGACGATCACGGTGAAGGACCGGTCGGGGATCTCCACCGACAGGTTCTCGGCGATGACCCGCTGGTCGTAGCCGAGGGTCACGTTCTCCGCGGTCAGCCGCTGCACTTGCCTGCTCCTCTGGTCGCTCATGTCCTTCCGGCCCCTCTGGTCGCTCATACCCGGCCCGCCTTGCGCTCGGTGACGAGCAGCCAGAGCAGGTAGCAGCCGCCGATCAGCCCCGTCACCACTCCCACCGGCAACTGGTCGGCGCCGAAGGCCCGCTGTGCGGCCCAGTCGGACACCAGCAGCAGGAGGGCGCCCATCAGCGCCCCGGTCAGCAGGCTCGCCCCCGGTGAACGGGTCAGCCGGCGCGCGAGCTGCGGCGCGGCCAGCGCGACGAAGCTGATCGGCCCGGCCGCGGCGCTGGCCGCGGTGGTGAGCAGGATCGCCGCCACCATCAGCAGCAGCCGGGTCCGCTCGACCCGCACCCCGACGGCGTACGCCGCGTCGTCGCCCATCTCGATCATCCGCAGGGCCCGGCTCTGGCCGAGGACCAGCGGGAACAGCACCGCGCAGGTCGCGAGCAGCGGCCAGACCTGCGCCCAGTCCCGGCCGGCCAGCGAGCCGGTCAGCCAGACCATCGCGCGGGTGGCCTCGACGAGCTGCGCCTTCGTCAGCAGGTACTGGATGACGGCGACCAGCATCGCGGAGGTGCCGATGCCGACGAGGACCAGCCGGTAGCCGTGGATGCCCCGCTTGTACGCGAGCAGGTACACGGCGACGCCGGCCACCAGCCCGCCCACGAGGGCCCCGGCGGCCACCTCGCCGGCGCCGCCGTGGAACAGCACGATGACCAGCAGCGCGCCGACGGACGATCCGTAGCCGAAGCCCAGCACGTCCGGCGAGCCGAGCGGGTTGCGCGAGACGGACTGGAAGACGGCTCCGGCCATGCCGAGGGCCGCGCCCACCAGCAGGCCGACCAGGACCCGCGGCAGCCGCAGGTCGTTGACGATGAACTCGTGCGCGGGCGTGCCGTTGCCCAGCAAGGTCCGTACGACGTCCCAGGGGGCGATGTCGAAGTCGCCGGTGCCGATGAGCAGGACGGCCGCCGCCGCCACGAGCACCAGGAGCAGCACCCCGACGCCCAGCGCGCGCCGCTCCGGGCGCAGCGACAGTCCGCCGGGCAGGCGCACCGGCCGTGGCCCGGTCCGGCCCCTGCGCGCCGTGTCGGGTGCGTCGGTCACTGTCACAGCTGGGCCATCCTCTTGCGCCGGACGAGGTGGATGAAGACGGGTCCGCCGATCAGCGCGGTGACGATGCCGACCTGGAGTTCGGCGGGCCGGGTGACGACCCGGCCGATGACATCGGCGCCGAGCAGCAGGACGGGCGAGAGCACCGCCGAGTACGCGAGCACCCAGCGCATGTCCGGGCCGGTGAAGAACCGTACGAGGTGCGGGATCATCAGGCCGACGAAGACGATCGGCCCGCAGGCGGCGGTCGCGGCCCCGCACAGCAGGGTGATGGCGATCATCGCGCCGATCCGGGTCCGCGTCAGGTGCGCGCCGAGCGCCCGCGCGGTGTCGTCGCCCATGGCCATGGCGTTGAGCGGCCGGCCGAGGCAGAGCGCGAGGACGGCGCCGACCACCAGGAAGGGCGCCACCTGCCGGACGGTGTCCATGGTCGCGGAGGCCAGCGAGCCCACGGTCCAGAAGCGGAGCTTGTCCAGCGCCTTGCTGTCCATCAGCTGCACGGCGTTGATGTACCCGACGAGGGCCGCGGTGGCCGCCGTACCGGCGAGCGCCAGGCGCACGGGAGTGGCGCTGCGGCTGCCGCCGAGCACGTACACGACCACGGAGACGACGGCGGCGCCGAGGAAGGCCCACCACACGAACTCGCTCAGCGAGGACGCCCCGAAGAAGCTGATGGCCGATACGACGGCCGCCGCGGCCCCCGCGTTGACGCCGAGGATGCCCGGCTCCGCCAGCGGATTGCGGGTCAGGGCCTGCATCACGGCGCCGGACAGCCCGAGGCCGAGGCCGACGAGCACGCCCAGCACCGTCCGCGGGACCCGCAGGTCCCGTACGACGACGTCGGAGGCCGTCCCGGAGTAGTGGAACAGGCCGTGCCAGACCTCGTGGAGGGGCATCTGCTTGGCGCCGACGGCGACGCTCGCCACCACGATCAGCGCGAGCACGCCGAAGGCGGCGAGCAGACCGGCGGCTCGCGCACCGTGGCGCGAGCGGGTGGCGGCGGGCGGCGCCGCGCTCGGTTCTTCGGGGGGACTCTCGACCAACACAAAAGTTAGGTTAGCCTACCCTCTACCCTGCCCAGTCCCCCCGAACAGCCCTCCGACCAGGCCTTCGGTCCCTACCGCCCGGTCCCTACAGCCCCAGCCGGGCCAGCGCCTTCCCCGCGTCCAGCCCGCACGAGCCCTCCCCCGCCTGCGTCCAGGCCGCCGCGCACAGCGCCCGCAGCCCGTCCATCGCACCGTCGGCGCCCGCACCGTCCTCACCGCGCAGCTCCAGTACGCCGTCCAGCGCCACCGCGGTCCACTCCCCGCAGCGGAACCCGCCCCCGGCCGCCGGGACCACCTCCGGCTGCCCGCTCAGCAGCCCGCGCAGGTCCCGGTCCACGTACGTCGGCCGGTACTTCGGCTCCGCCCGCAGCAGCTGCGCCCCGTCCGTCACCCCGGTCAGCACCAGCAGCGAGTCCACGTCCCCGTTGAAGGCGCCCTCGATGTCGGTGTCCAGCCGGTCACCGACCACCAGCGGCCGCTTCGCCCCGGTACGCAGCACGGTCTCGCGGTGCATCGGGGGCAGCGGCTTGCCCGCCACCTGCGGCTCCGCGCCCGTGGCGATCCGTACGACCTCCACGGCGGCCCCGTTGCCCGGCGCGATCCCCCGCGCCCCCGGAATCGTCAGGTCGGTGTTCGAGGCATACCACGGCACCCCCCGGTTGATCGCGTACGAGGCCTCCGCGAACCGCCCCCACGGCAGATCGGGCCCTCCGTACCCCTGGACCACCGCGGCGAGCCCCTCCTCCTCCGCGGAGTCCACCGGCACCAGCCCGCGTTCGCGCAGCGCGACCCGCAGCCCCTCGCCACCGATGACCAGCACCTTCGCCCCGGGCTCCACCTGTTCGGCGATGAGCCGGGCCACCGCCTGCGCGGAGGTGATCACCTCGCCGGCCTCCGTCGGGATGCCCAGCTCGCTCAGGTGCTCGGCGACCGCGTCCGGGGTGCGCAGCGCGTTGTTCGTCACATAGGCGAGGTGCATCCCGTCGGCCCGGGCCGCCGCGAGCGAGTCCACGGCGTGCGCGATGGCCTCTCCGCCCGCGTACACCACCCCGTCGAGGTCCAGCAGAGCCGTGTCGTACGCCTGGTGCAGACTGCGCTCACTACCCGCGGGAAGGGTCCTGCTCTGCCGGGTCATGGTGTCCGCTCCTCCTGGGGGCACTTCCCAGCGGTAGCTGGGGGAGATCGATCTTGTCCGGTTTCCGTACTCCCCGATCATCCCGCATGGCAAGACGGGTCTTACGATTCACCAATGACCACATCTGGCACCGCGGACCACGGACTGCGCCTGATCCCGTTCCATGGCCTGCGCTATGTCCCCGAGCGCGTCGGCAGCCTGGCCGCCGTGACCTCGCCGCCGTACGACGTGGTCGTGCGCCCCGACGGACTCAACCACCTGGAGTCCGCCGACCCCCACAACATCGTCCGCCTGATCCTCCCGCAGGCCGACACCCCCGCCGCCCGCAACCAGCAGGCGGCGCACACCCTGCGCGACTGGCTCGCCGAGGGCATCCTCAGCGCCGATCCGGTGCCCGCGCTCTACGTCTACGAGCAGCGCAGGGGCGAGCTCCTCCAGCGCGGGGTCATCGGGGCCCTCGCCCTCTCCACCGCGGACGCCGGGATCGTCCTCCCCCACGAGGACGTCATGCCGCACGTGGTCACCGACCGCGCCGGCCTGATGCGCGCCACTTCGGCCAACCTCGAACCGCTCCTGCTGACCTACCTGGGCGACGATCCGGCGGCGGGCGCGGCCGCGGTCGTCGAGCGCACCGCCCGCTCCACCCCGCTGTTCTCCACCACCACCGAGGACGGCTTCCAGCACCGCCTGTGGGCGATCACGGACCCCGCCGACCTGGCGGCGATCACCGCCGACCTGGGCGAGCGCCAGGCCCTCATCGCCGACGGCCACCACCGCTGGGCCACGTACCTGCGCCTCCAGGAGGAGCACGGCTCCCCCACCCCCTGGGACTTCGGCCTGGTCCTCCTCGTCGACACCGCCCGCTACCCGCTCCAGGTCCGCGCGATCCACCGGCTGCTCCGACGCCTGGCCCCGGCCGACGCCCTGGCCGCCCTCGACGGCCGTTTCCGGGTCCGCACCGTCGACGGCCCGCTGCCGGCGGCCATGGCGGCCCTGGCCGAGGCCGCGGAGCTCGGCAACGCCTTCCTGCTCACCGGTGACGGCACCTTCCACCTGGTCACCGACCCGGAGCCGGCCCTGATCGAGCGCACGGTCCGGGGCGACCGCCCCGAGGCCTGGCGCCGGCTGGACGCCACGGTCCTCCACGCGACCCTGCTGGACACGCTCTGGTCAGTCCCCGACGCACCCGATCAGATCTCGTACATCCACGACACCGAGGCCACGGTGGAGATGGCGGAGCGCCTCGGCGGCACCGCCGTCCTGCTGCACCCCGTACGCGAGGCGGTCGTACGGGAACTGGCCCGCCAGGGCGTGACGATGCCCCGCAAGTCCACCTCCTTCGGCCCGAAGCCGGCCACCGGTCTGGTGCTGCGCAGCGTGGACTGAAAGATCCCGGACCAATGAAAAAAGGGCGGTACCCCCATCGGGGGTACCGCCCTTCTCAGCTCACTCAGCCGTCGTCGCGGACTCCGGCGTCACGACGGTCGTCGTCCTCGTCGTCCTCGTCGAGCACGACGATCTCGTCGGTGACGTCGTCATCGGCGTCACCTTCGTACTCGTCGTCGTCCTCGTCGTAGTACTCGGCCTGGTCCGAGGCACGCTCGGCCGCCGCGACCTCCGGGTCGTCGTCGTCCTCGTCCTCGTCCTCGTCGTCGAACGCGTCGTCGACCTCGACGTCCGCGTCCACGTCCGCGTCCGAGTCCTCGGCGGAGGCGTCGACGAACTCGACACCGTCCAGCTCGGCGAGCCGGTCGGAGGCGTCCGTGGCCCCGTCCTTGTCGGCCTCGAGGGTCTTGGCGAACCACTCGCGCGCCTCGTCCTCACGACCGGCCGCCAGCAGGGCGTCGGCGTAGGCGTACCGCAGACGCGCGGTCCACGGCTGGACGGAGTTGGAGGCCAGCTCCGGGCTCTGCAGGGTCACGATGGCAGCGTCGAGCTGGTCCATGTCCCGGCGGGCACCGGCCGCGACCAGACGCATCTCGACCTGTCCGGCCTTGTCCAGCTTCTGCACCTCGGGCTCGCCGGCCATGGCCAGCGCCCGCTCCGGACGGCCGAGGCCGCGCTCGCAGTCGGCGATGACGGGCCACAGCTCGACCGAACCGGTCATCCGCTTGGCGGCGCGGAACTCCGCGATCGCCTCGGCGTACTTCTGGTTGGCGTACGCGGCGAAGCCGGCGGCCTCGCGCACGGCGGCGACACGGGAGGCCAGACGCAGGGCGATGCGCGAGTACGCGTACGCCTGCTCCGGGTCCTCGTCGATCAGCCGGGCCACCATGACCAGGTTCTTGGAGACTTCCTCGGCCAGGCCCTTGGGCAGGCTCAGCAGCTCCTGGCGAACGTCGGAGTCGATCTCGAAGCCGGTGACGTCGTCATCGATCGGAAGCCGCTTGACCGGGTCCCGGTCCGCACGGAAGTCACGGTCGCCACCACGGTCGTCACGACCACGGAACCCACCACGGTCGCCACCGCGGTCATCGCGACGCGGGTACGACGGACGGTCTCCACCAGAAGGCCGGTCGTCACGACGCGGGTACGAGGGGCGGTCGCCGCCACGGTCGTCACGGCCGCCACGGTACCCGCCGCGGTCGTCATCACGACGCGGGTACGAGGGACGGTCGCCACCGGAGGGACGGTCGTCACGACGCGGGTACGACGGACGGTCACCACGGTCATTGCCGCGGAAGCCGCCACCGGAGGGACGGTCGCCACCACGGTCGTCGCGACGGAACCCACCGCCGGAGGGACGGTCGCCGCCGGAGGGACGGTCGTCGCGACGCGGGTACGAGGGGCGGTCGCCGCCACGGTCGTCACGGCCGCCGCGGAAGCCACCGCGGTCGTCATCACGACGCGGGTACGAGGGACGGTCACCACGGTCGTTCCCACGGAAGCCGCCACCGGAGGGACGGTCGCCACCGGAGGGCCGGTCATCGCGGCGCGGGAAGGACGGACGGTCGCCGCCACGGTCGTCACGGCCGCCACGGAACCCGCCACGGTCGTCATCACGACGCGGGTACGAGGGACGGTCGCCACCGGAGGGACGGTCGTCACGACGCGGGTACGACGGACGGTCACCACGGTCATTGCCACGGAAGCCGCCACCGGAGGGACGCTCGCCACGGTCATCGCGACGGAAGCCACCACCAGAGGGACGGTCACCGCGGTCGTTGCCGCGGAAGCCACCACCGGAGGGACGGTCGCCACCGGAGGGCCGGTCATCGCGGCGCGGGAAGGACGGACGGTCGCCGCCACGGTCGTCACGGCCGCCACGGAACCCGCCGCGGTCGTCATCACGACGCGGGTACGAGGGACGGTCGCCACCGGAGGGACGGTCGTCACGACGCGGGTACGACGGACGGTCACCGCGGTCATTGCCACGGAAGCCACCACCGGAGGGACGGTCCCCGCCAGAAGGCCGGTCGTCACGGCGCGGGAAGGACGGGCGGTCGCCGCCGCCGGCCGGACGGCCGCCACGGAACCCACCGCGGTCGTCATCACGACGCGGGTACGAGGGACGGTCGCCACCGGAGGGACGGTCGTCACGACGCGGGTACGACGGACGGTCACCGCGGTCATTGCCACGGAAGCCACCACCGGAGGGACGCTCGCCACGGTCATCGCGACGGAAGCCACCACCAGAGGGACGGTCCCCACCAGAAGGCCGGTCGTCACGGCGCGGGAAGGACGGGCGGTCGCCGCCGCCGGCCGGACGGCCGCCACGGTCGTCACGACGGAAGCCACCGCCGGAGGGACGGTCGCCACCACCGGAGGGGCGGTCATCGCGGCGCGGGTACGACGGGCGGTCGCCGCCGCCGGCCGGACGGCCGCCACGGTCGTCACGACGGAAGCCACCACTGGAGGGACGGTCGCCACCACCAGTGGGACGGTCATCGCGACGGAACGGCGGACGCTCGCCGCCACGGTCGTCACGGCCCCCGCGGTAGCCGCCCCTGTCACCGCCGTCGTTGCGCCGAGGCTCGCGCTCCGGACGATCGTCGGAAGAGTTGGACATGGGTGTGACTCCTGTCGTCGGGGTACCGCTAGTCATTCTCGCGCAACCAACCCATGGCCGCGCTTCGGCGTAAAGCTGCGTGAAGCTCCATAAAGCTCCGGAAAACAAAAAAGACCCCTGCTCCAGCGTTGAACGCTGGACCAGGGGTCCTTTGAAAAATTGTTCGGCGGTGTCCTACTCTCCCACAGGGTCCCCCCTGCAGTACCATCGGCGCTGAAAGGCTTAGCTTCCGGGTTCGGAATGTAACCGGGCGTTTCCCTAACGCTATGACCACCGAAACCCTAATCGGTTTCGAGCGAACAAGCACACTTTATAGTTATGTTCTAGCTCTAGAAACCAGCAACAGTTCGTTGCTTCAGAACTAACACAGTGGACGCGAGCAACTGAGGACAAGCCCTCGGCCTATTAGTACCAGTCAGCTCCACCCGTTACCGGGCTTCCACATCTGGCCTATCAACCCAGTCGTCTACTGGGAGCCTTACCCTCTCAAGGAGGTGGGAATACTCATCTTGAAGCAGGCTTCCCGCTTAGATGCTTTCAGCGGTTATCCCTCCCGAACGTAGCCAACCAGCCATGCCCTTGGCAGGACAACTGGCACACCAGAGGTTCGTCCGTCCCGGTCCTCTCGTACTAGGGACAGCCCTTCTCAATATTCCTACGCGCACAGCGGATAGGGACCGAACTGTCTCACGACGTTCTAAACCCAGCTCGCGTACCGCTTTAATGGGCGAACAGCCCAACCCTTGGGACCGACTCCAGCCCCAGGATGCGACGAGCCGACATCGAGGTGCCAAACCATCCCGTCGATATGGACTCTTGGGGAAGATCAGCCTGTTATCCCCGGGGTACCTTTTATCCGTTGAGCGACGGCGCTTCCACAAGCCACCGCCGGATCACTAGTCCCGACTTTCGTCCCTGCTCGACCCGTCGGTCTCACAGTCAAGCTCCCTTGTGCACTTACACTCAACACCTGATTGCCAACCAGGCTGAGGGAACCTTTGGGCGCCTCCGTTACTTTTTGGGAGGCAACCGCCCCAGTTAAACTACCCATCAGACACTGTCCCTGATCCGGATCACGGACCGAGGTTAGACATCCAGCACGACCAGAGTGGTATTTCAACGACGACTCCACAACCACTGGCGTGGCCGCTTCAAAGTCTCCCACCTATCCTACACAAGCCGAACCGAACACCAATATCAAACTATAGTAAAGGTCCCGGGGTCTTTCCGTCCTGCTGCGCGAAACGAGCATCTTTACTCGTAGTGCAATTTCACCGGGCCTATGGTTGAGACAGTCGAGAAGTCGTTACGCCATTCGTGCAGGTCGGAACTTACCCGACAAGGAATTTCGCTACCTTAGGATGGTTATAGTTACCACCGCCGTTTACTGGCGCTTAAGTTCTCAGCTTCGCCACACCGAAATGTGACTAACCGGTCCCCTTAACGTTCCAGCACCGGGCAGGCGTCAGTCCGTATACATCGCCTTACGGCTTCGCACGGACCTGTGTTTTTAGTAAACAGTCGCTTCTCGCTGGTCTCTGCGGCCACCCCCAGCTCACGGAGTAAATCCGATCACCAGTGATGGCCCCCCTTCTCCCGAAGTTACGGGGGCATTTTGCCGAGTTCCTTAACCATAGTTCACCCGAACGCCTCGGTATTCTCTACCTGACCACCTGAGTCGGTTTAGGGTACGGGCCGCCATGAAACTCGCTAGAGGCTTTTCTCGACAGCATAGGATCATCCACTTCACCACAATCGGCTCGGCATCAGGTCTCAGCCTTAATGAGGGACGGATTTGCCTACCCCTCGGCCTACACCCTTACCCCGGGACTACCACCGCCCGGGCTGGACTACCTTCCTGCGTCACCCCATCGCTTACCTACTACAAGTCTGGGTCACCGGCTCCACCACTTTCCTTTCCCCGAAGGGTCCGGAACGGCTTCACGGGCTTAGCATCGCCTGATTCGATATTGGGCGTTTCAAAGCGGGTACCGGAATATCAACCGGTTGTCCATCGACTACGCCTGTCGGCCTCGCCTTAGGTCCCGACTTACCCTGGGCAGATCAGCTTGACCCAGGAACCCTTAGTCAATCGGCGCACACGTTTCTCACGTGTGTATCGCTACTCATGCCTGCATTCTCACTCGTGAACCGTCCACAACTAGCTTCCGCTGCTGCTTCACCCGGCACACGACGCTCCCCTACCCATCACAGCGGGCGTTGGCCCTATTGCTGCAATGACACGACTTCGGCGGTACGCTTGAGCCCCGCTACATTGTCGGCGCGGAATCACTTGACCAGTGAGCTATTACGCACTCTTTCAAGGGTGGCTGCTTCTAAGCCAACCTCCTGGTTGTCTCTGCGACTCCACATCCTTTCCCACTTAGCGTACGCTTAGGGGCCTTAGTCGATGCTCTGGGCTGTTTCCCTCTCGACCATGGAGCTTATCCCCCACAGTCTCACTGCCACGCTCTCACTTACCGGCATTCGGAGTTTGGCTAAGGTCAGTAACCCGGTAGGGCCCATCGCCTATCCAGTGCTCTACCTCCGGCAAGAAACACGTGACGCTGCACCTAAATGCATTTCGGGGAGAACCAGCTATCACGGAGTTTGATTGGCCTTTCACCCCTAACCACAGGTCATCCCCCAGGTTTTCAACCCTGGTGGGTTCGGTCCTCCACGAAGTCTTACCTCCGCTTCAACCTGCCCATGGCTAGATCACTCCGCTTCGGGTCTAGAGCGTGCAACTCAATCGCCCTATTCGGACTCGCTTTCGCTACGGCTTCCCCACACGGGTTAACCTCGCTACACACCGCTAACTCGCAGGCTCATTCTTCAAAAGGCACGCAGTCACGACCGTTATTCCGAAGAATAACGGCGACGCTCCCACGGCTTGTAGGCACACGGTTTCAGGTACTATTTCACTCCGCTCCCGCGGTACTTTTCACCATTCCCTCACGGTACTATCCGCTATCGGTCACCAGGGAATATTTAGGCTTAGCGGGTGGTCCCGCCAGATTCACACGGGATTTCTCGGGCCCCGTGCTACTTGGGAGATTCTTAAGCAAGCCGTTAATGTTTCGTCTACGGGGGTCTTACCCTCTACGCCGGACCTTTCGCATGTCCTTCGACTACATCAACGGTTTCTGACTCGCCGACCGGCCGGCAGACCGATCAAAAGAATTCCCACAACCCCGCATGCGCAACCCCTGCCGGGTATCACACGCATACGGTTTGGCCTCATCCGGTTTCGCTCGCCACTACTCCCGGAATCACGGTTGTTTTCTCTTCCTGCGGGTACTGAGATGTTTCACTTCCCCGCGTTCCCTCCACATGCCCTATGTGTTCAGGCATGGGTGACAGCCCATGACGACTGCCGGGTTTCCCCATTCGGACACCCCCGGATCAAAGCTCAGTTGGCAGCTCCCCGGGGCCTATCGCGGCCTCTCACGTCCTTCATCGGTTCCTGGTGCCAAGGCATCCACCGTGCGCCCTTAAAAACTTGGCCTACAGATGCTCGCGTCCACTGTGTAGTTCTCAAGCAACGACCAGTCACCCATCACCCCACCAGACAAGCTGGCGAGTTCACTGGGGCCGGCATCACGAAGATAAGACCTTCCGGCCGTACCCTCAGATACCCAACAACGTGCCAAGCACGATCCCCCGTCAGTGAGTCACTTTCCACGCCGAAGCAGTACTTGTGATCCATCCAGGAAACCGTGCCAACTAATCAACGTTCCACCCTGAGCTGACCGTGCAGAACGTTTGTCTGCAATCGGTACTGTGCTCCTTAGAAAGGAGGTGATCCAGCCGCACCTTCCGGTACGGCTACCTTGTTACGACTTCGTCCCAATCGCCAGTCCCACCTTCGACAGCTCCCTCCCTTACGGGTTGGGCCACCGGCTTCGGGTGTTACCGACTTTCGTGACGTGACGGGCGGTGTGTACAAGGCCCGGGAACGTATTCACCGCAGCAATGCTGATCTGCGATTACTAGCAACTCCGACTTCATGGGGTCGAGTTGCAGACCCCAATCCGAACTGAGACCGGCTTTTTGAGATTCGCTCCACCTCACGGTATCGCAGCTCATTGTACCGGCCATTGTAGCACGTGTGCAGCCCAAGACATAAGGGGCATGATGACTTGACGTCGTCCCCACCTTCCTCCGAGTTGACCCCGGCGGTCTCCTGTGAGTCCCCATCACCCCGAAGGGCATGCTGGCAACACAGGACAAGGGTTGCGCTCGTTGCGGGACTTAACCCAACATCTCACGACACGAGCTGACGACAGCCATGCACCACCTGTATACCGACCACAAGGGGGGCACTATCTCTAATGCTTTCCGGTATATGTCAAGCCTTGGTAAGGTTCTTCGCGTTGCGTCGAATTAAGCCACATGCTCCGCTGCTTGTGCGGGCCCCCGTCAATTCCTTTGAGTTTTAGCCTTGCGGCCGTACTCCCCAGGCGGGGAACTTAATGCGTTAGCTGCGGCACCGACGACGTGGAATGTCGCCAACACCTAGTTCCCAACGTTTACGGCGTGGACTACCAGGGTATCTAATCCTGTTCGCTCCCCACGCTTTCGCTCCTCAGCGTCAGTAATGGCCCAGAGATCCGCCTTCGCCACCGGTGTTCCTCCTGATATCTGCGCATTTCACCGCTACACCAGGAATTCCGATCTCCCCTACCACACTCTAGCTAGCCCGTATCGAATGCAGACCCGAGGTTAAGCCTCGGGCTTTCACATCCGACGTGACAAGCCGCCTACGAGCTCTTTACGCCCAATAATTCCGGACAACGCTTGCGCCCTACGTATTACCGCGGCTGCTGGCACGTAGTTAGCCGGCGCTTCTTCTGCAGGTACCGTCACTTTCGCTTCTTCCCTGCTGAAAGAGGTTTACAACCCGAAGGCCGTCATCCCTCACGCGGCGTCGCTGCATCAGGCTTTCGCCCATTGTGCAATATTCCCCACTGCTGCCTCCCGTAGGAGTCTGGGCCGTGTCTCAGTCCCAGTGTGGCCGGTCGCCCTCTCAGGCCGGCTACCCGTCGTCGCCTTGGTGGGCCATTACCCCACCAACAAGCTGATAGGCCGCGGGCTCATCCTTCACCGCCGGAGCTTTTAACCCCCGCCCATGCAGGCAGGAGTGTTATCCGGTATTAGACCCCGTTTCCAGGGCTTGTCCCAGAGTGAAGGGCAGATTGCCCACGTGTTACTCACCCGTTCGCCACTAATCCACCCCGAAGGGCTTCATCGTTCGACTTGCATGTGTTAAGCACGCCGCCAGCGTTCGTCCTGAGCCAGGATCAAACTCTCCATGAATGTTTACCCGTAATCGGGTGCACACGCACTTAGAGCGGGACAGTCATGTCGGAATAAGACCGACCGTCCACTGCGTCCTCGCTGTGTAATTGCCTGCAAGCATCACGGCAGAACCGCGACCTCACAGGTCTTTTTCAAAGGAACCTCATCCACCGAAATGGACGGGGTATCAACTTTTTGGCGTTGATTTTTGGCACGCTGTTGAGTTCTCAAGGAACGGACGCTTCCTTTGTTCCTGTTTCCAGGCCCTCCGGGCGCTTCCTTCGTTTCCAACTCTACCAGATCATTTCCGTTGTCGTTTCCGACTGTGGATTTGAATTCGGTGACCGTTGGGGGTCTTTGCCTTTCGGCGCTCCACCACATTAGCGCTTATCCCGTGCGGCTCATAATCGGCCGTTCGGAATCGAATTCGGACATGCCGAATAAGACCCCGCCAGGGGTAAGTCGTAGGTGTTGGGTTGGTCGCTCTGGGGGTCTGCTGATAGCAGTGCCCCGTTCAAGCGGCTCGGGCTACGTTAGGCGTCCGCCCGCACCGAGTCAAGTTGGGCGGCGGCGTGGCGCGTGGGCCCGGTACGGGCTCACCGTCGGGTCGTGGGTGATCCAGTAGCGGTACGGGTGGGCCGCGCCGGCACCGCCCACCCCGGTGCGCGGGCCACTGCTCAGCTGGTCCGGTGGCACGGGGGTGCCGGTCAGCAGGGACAAGGGGGAATCCGGGCCGGTGCAGAGGTCCGTGCCGTCCAGGGAGCGGTCCACAGCCAGGGCGGTGGCCAGGCGGGCCGGGCCTTTGGCCAGTTCCCGGTCGTTTCTGGCTGAAATCCGGCGTTTGCGGGCCTGGTCCGCGCCCACCGTGATCTCTCCGGCCCGGAGCAGGACTCCGCTCGCGTGGCCCGGCGGGCCGCAGACCAGGTTCAGGCTGAACCACATGCCGTAGATGAAGTAGACGTACGCGTGTCCGGGTGGACCGAACATCGACGCGTTGCGCGCCGTCCGGCCGCGGTAGGCGTGGGAGCCCGGGTCGGCTTCCCCCTCGTACGCCTCCACCTCCGTGATGCGCAGTTCCATGGGGCCGTCCGGGGTGCGGCGGACCAGGGTGCGGCCGAGGAGGTCCGGGGCCACGGTGAGGACCGGGCGGTCGAAGAAGGACCGGGGCAGGGGCGTACGGTCGGGGCGCGCGCTCATCCAGTCGAGCGTAGTGGACTGCGTACTCCTGCAACCGGGGCCTAAGGTTCCGCGTTTGTAGAGGTAGGCAGAGGTAGTACCGCGCGCAGTGGCGCGCGTCTTGCCGCGCAGGAATCTTTCAAGCACGTCGTAGTCGTAGTCGTAGTCGTATAGGGGAGTCAGAGCATGGGGTTCAGGAAGCTGTTCGCGAGCCTGGGTGCCGGTGGTGCTTCGGTCGACACCGTCATCACCGAGCCGAACGTCGTCCCGGGCGGGATCGTCCAGGGCGAGGTGCGGATCCAGGGCGGGTCCGTGGAGCAGCAGATCGAGGGGCTGTCCGTCGGGCTCCAGGCGCGGGTGGAGGTGGAGGGCAACGACCAGGAGTACAAGCAGGACGTGGTCTTCACCAAGCAGCGCCTCGGTGGTGCCTTCCAGGTGCAGGCGGGCGCCCTGCACGTGGTGCCGTTCGGTCTGGAGATCCCCTGGGAGACGCCGATCACCCACTTCGGGGGGCGTCAGCTGCACGGGATGAACATCGGGGTCAGCACGGAGCTGGAGATCGCGCGTGCGGTGGACGCCGGCGACCTCGACGCGATCAACGTGCACCCGGTGCCGGCGCAGCAGGCGATCCTCGACGCCTTCGCGCAGCTGGGCTTCACCTTCCGCAGCGCGGACATGGAGCGCGGGCACATCCGGGGGACGCGGCAGACGCTGCCGTTCTACCAGGAGATCGAGTTCCTGCCGCCGTCGCAGTACCGGGGGCTGAACCAGGTCGAGCTGACCTTCGTCTCCGACGGGCGCGAGATGGACGTCGTCCTGGAGATGGACAAGAAGCCCGGTCTGTTCAGCGAGGGCAGTGACACCTTCCGCTGCTTCCAGGTGGGTCTGCAGTCCTACCAGGGCACCGACTGGGCCGCCTACCTGAACCAGTGGATCTCCTCGGTGGGTTCGCAGCGCAACTGGCTCTGAGGGGCGAGCCAGCCCCTAGGCTCGGTGCCGGTACAGGTACCGGTCAGCGTCGACTCGATCCAGTAGGAGGTTCCGCAGTGGCCGAGCAGAGCAGGGCGCCGCTCCCCCACGATTTCCATCCGGCGGTGCACACGTTCAGCGTGAGCAGCGAGGACCTGGAGCCCGGGGCCGATCTGGGGTCCGCCCAGGTGCTGTCCGGTGGGAACGTGTCTCCGCACCTGCGGTGGGAGGGGTTCCCCGAGGAGACGAAGAGCTTCGCGGTGACCTGCTTCGACCCGGATGCCCCGACGGGCAGCGGGTTCTGGCACTGGGTGCTCTTCGACCTGCCGGTCTCGGTCACCGAGCTGCCGGCCGGGGCGGGCGGCGGGAAGTTCGAGGGGCTGCCCGCCGGGGCCGTGCACGTGCGCAACGACTACGGCACCCAGGACTTCGGCGGGGCGGCTCCCCCGGCCGGGGAGCGGCACCGTTACGTGTTCACCGTGTACGCGGTGGACCAGGAGAAGCTCGGTCCCGGTGCGGACGTGTCGCCGGCCGCCGTCGGGTTCAATCTGCGGTTCCACACGCTGGGGCGTGCGCAGCTCGTCGGTGAGTACGAGGCTCCCGCCAGCTGAGCATTCCCGACTCCGTTCTCCGGGTGTTTGCCCGGTCCTGGTCTAAAGACGGCCGGGACCGGGCATTTTTATTGCGTTGTCCCGCGTGGCGCGCGCGACCAGAGTGGTCGCGGGCCTTGCCGCCAGGGTGGTCGCGGGCCTGCACACGGGAGGTGGGCGAGATGCGGGACACGCTGGTGCTGAACGCGAGCTTCGAGCCGCTGTCGACGGTGACGATGAACCGGGCTGTGGTGCTGGTGCTCCAGGACAAGGCCGTGGTTGAACAGGCGCATCCCGAGTTCCGTGTGCGCGCGGCCACGATGGAGCTTCCGCTGCCACGGGTGATCAGACTCTGCCGGTACGTCCGGGTGCCCTTCCGGAGACATGCTCCCTGGTCACGGAGGGGGGTGCTGATCCGGGACCAACACCGGTGCGCCTACTGCGGGAAGCGTGCGACGACCGTGGACCACGTGCTTCCGCGGGCTCAGGGCGGTGGGGACACCTGGCTGAACACGGTGGCCTCCTGCTCCGAGGACAACCACCGCAAGGCGGCCCGGACTCCGGAGGAGGCGGGGATGCCGCTCCTCCGGAAGCCCTTCGTGCCCTCGCCGGCCGACGCGATGCTGCTCGCGCTGGGGGTGGGCGGGCGGGACGCGCTGCCGGAGTGGCTGGAGCGTTCCGCGTAGGGCGGTCAGTGATCGCGTAGGGCGGGATCGTCCCGCCGGATAGACGGCTGCGCTGGGCGACGTACGTTTTCTACGTCGCTCAGCGGAGCAGCAACTGGACGATCGCGATGATCCCTACCGTCACGATGACCGCGCGCAGCACGGTCGGCGGCAGGCGGCGGCCCACCTTGGCGCCGAGCTGGCCGCCGATGGTGGAGCCGACGGCGATGAGCAGGACGGCCGTCCAGTCGAACTCCGCGACGAAGAGGAAGAAGACGGCCGCGATGCCGTTCACCATCGCCGCGACGACGTTCTTCACCGCGTTGATCCGCTGGAGGTCCTCGCGCAGCAGCAGGCCCATCAGGCCGACGTAGAGCACTCCCTGGGCGGCGCCGAAGTAGCCCCCGTACGCGCTGGAGAGCAGCATGCCCGACAGCAGCAGCGGGCCGCCGTCCGGGTGGCTCGTGTCGCCTCCGGCCGCCTCCTGGCGCCTGCGCAGGGCGGCGGCGAGCCGGGGCTGGAAGACGACGAGCACGAGGGCCAGGCCGATCAGGACGGGCACGATCGTGTCGAAGGAGTCCGACGGCAGGGTGAGGAGCAGGATCGCGCCGGCGAGCCCGCCGACGAGGGAGACGGCGCCGAGCCGGATGATGCGGGCGCGCTGGCCCTGGAGCTCCTTGCGGTAGCCGATGGCTCCGCTGATGGAACCCGGTACGAGGCCCAGGGTGTTGGACACATTGGCCGTGACGGGCGGCAGGCCGGTGGCCAGGAGCACCGGGAAGGTGATCAGGGTGCCGGAACCGACGATGGTGTTGATGGTGCCGGCGCCGATGCCGGCCGCGAAGACCGCGAGTGATTCCCAGATGGACATGGGAGGGGTCGTCCCCTTTGCATGAGTGAGTCGCCTCCCCGCCGTGAAGGTCGGGGGGCCTCACTGATCATGCCGGAGGGGACGGCCCGTTCAGTCGATGGGGGGCTGCTCGCGGCGTTCCGCGGCGTCCTTGTCGCGGGCGGCGGGGATCCCGCCGCTGCCGCCGCCGTCCTTACCGGTGTTCTGCGGGTTGAAGCCGGATGCGGCGCCCATCGGGCCGAAGTTGCCCATCGCTCCGGAGAGGCCCTTGAGGGCGTCGCCGATCTCGCTCGGGACGATCCAGAGCTTGTTGGCATCGCCCTCGGCGAGCTTCGGGAGCATCTGGAGGTACTGGTAGGCGAGCAGCTTCTGGTCGGCATCGCCGGCGTGGATGGACTCGAAGACCGTACGGATGGCCTGGGCCTCGCCCTCGGCGCGCAGGGCCGCGGCCTTGGCGTCACCCTCGGCGCGCAGGATGGAGGACTGCTTCTCGCCCTCGGCGCGCAGGATCTCGGACTGGCGGACACCTTCGGCCTGGAGGATCGCGGCGCGCTTGTCGCGGTCGGCGCGCATCTGCTTCTCCATCGAGTCCTGGATGGAGGTCGGCGGCTCGATGGCCTTCAGCTCGACGCGGTTGACGCGGATGCCCCACTTGCCGGTGGCCTCGTCGAGGACTCCGCGCAGGGCCGCGTTGATCTCCTCGCGGGAGGTCAGGGTCCGCTCCAGGTCCATGCCGCCGATGATGTTGCGCAGCGTGGTGACGGTGAGCTGCTCGATGGCCTGAATGTAGCTGGCCACCTCGTAGGTCGCGGCGCGGGCGTCGGTCACCTGGTAGTAGATGACGGTGTCGATGTTGACGACCAGGTTGTCCTGGGTGATGACGGGCTGCGGCGGGAAGGGAACGACCTGCTCGCGGAGGTCGATCCGGTTGCGGATCGAGTCGATGAACGGGACGACGATGTTGAGGCCCGCGTTGAGGGTGCGGGTGTAGCGCCCGAACCGTTCGACGATGGCGGCGCTGGCCTGCGGGATCACCTGGATCGTCTTGACCAGTGCGATGAAGACCAGAACCACCAGAATGATCAGAACGATGATGATCGGTTGCATGCGGTTCCCCGTGCCCTTCCGGCTGTCTGTGCTGCCCCGTTCAGCGGAGTCTCGCAGACCCCGGGGCCGCGGGTCGGCTGCTTGCCCACATGTGGCGTGCACACAGGGGAGTTGCTCACGTGCTGGTCCGTCACATGATCCATCACATGATCCGTCACATGACGACGGCGGTCGCCCCGTCGATCTCCACGACGTCGACGGACTGGCCCGGTTCGAAGGTGGTGTCGGCGTCCAGGGAGCGCGCCGACCAGATCTCGCCGGCGAGCTTGATCCTGCCCCCGCCGCCCGCGTCCACGCGTTCCAGGACGAGGGCGCTGCGGCCCCTCAACGCATCGATTCCGCTGCGGTGTTGGGGTTTTTGGTTGCGATGTCGGGCGGCGATCGGGCGGACGACCGCGAGGAGTGCGACCGACACGGCCACGGAGACCAGGATCTGGGCGACCAGTCCCCCGCCGAGGGCCGCCGTGACGGCGGCCGCCACCGCTCCGGCGGCGAACATGCCGAATTCGGGCATCGCGGTCAGGACGAGGGGTATGCCCAGTCCGACCGCGCCGATGAGCCACCACACCCACGCGTCGATGTCCACATGGTCATGGTAGGTCGGGTGGGCGCGGTCCGGACAGGGTGCGGGAGGCCCGGCCGGCGTGCGGGACCCCGCTGACGACAGGGCCCCGTACGCCAACTACCGCAGGGGCAGGCCCTGGGCGGTCCAGCGGTCACTGTCGTTGCGCTCGACGACGAGCGGCAGGCCGAAGCAGAGGGAGAGGTTGCGGGAGGTCAGTTCGAGCTCGACGGGTCCGGCCGCGACCACCTTGCCCTGACGGATCATCAGGACGTGGGTGAAGCCGGGGGCGATCTCCTCGACGTGGTGCGTGACCATGATCATCGACGGGGCGAGCGGATCGCGGGCGAGCCGGCCGAGGCGCCGTACGAGGTCCTCGCGACCGCCGAGGTCGAGCCCGGCGGCGGGCTCGTCGAGCAGCAGCAGCTCGGGGTCGGTCATCAGCGCGCGGGCGATCAGGGTGCGCTTGCGCTCGCCCTCGGAAAGGGTGCCGAACTTCCGGTCGAGGTAGGGCGTCATGCCGAGGCGGTCGAGGAAGGCGCGGGCGCGCTGCTCGTCGATCTCCTCGTACTCCTCCTGCCAGGTGGCCGTCATGCCGTACGCGGCGGTGAGGACGGTCTCCAGGACGGTCTGGCGCCTGGGCAGCTTGTCCGCCATCGCGATGCCGGCCATGCCGATGCGGGGGCGCAGCTCGAAGACGTCGACCTTGCCGAGGGTGCTGCCGAGGATGGTGGCGGAACCCTTGGTGGGGAAGAGGTAGCTGGAGGCGAGGTTCAGCAGCGTGGTCTTGCCGGCGCCGTTGGGGCCGAGGATCACCCAGCGCTCCCCCTCCTTGACCGACCAGGAGACCTGGTCCACCAGAGCCCGGCCCTCGCGGACCACGGATACGTCCACCAGCTCCAGAACATCGCTCATGAGCGTGTTGTCTCCCCTTGCAGTCTCGGTACGTCTGTGCGCCGCCCCGTCCGTGGGCGCAGCCCCAGGGGAAAACCTACGCCACTCGGGGAGGGGTCCGGGCGCGGGCCCGGGTCCAGGGGGTCGTCCGTAAAGTGGGGGGATGCTTTTCGAACCACGTTCAGGGCGGCTGGCCGCCTGGGGGAACGCTCTGCTGGCCGGTCTCGTCTCGCCCGACGAGGCCGTGGTGTCGATCGTGGGCGAGGACTCGGTGCACCGGGTGGAAGGGCTGCCCGGGGAATCCGGCCCGGTGGGTCTGACCCTGGCGCTGGGCCGGCTGCGGGCGCTGGGGGTGACCGGGCTGCGGATCGCGCTCCCGGCGCCCGGGCATCCGCTGGGGCTGAGCGGACCGCCGGAGTTCAACGCGAGGGCGCTGGACGCGCAGGAGGCGGTCGTCGCGGTGGGGGCGGCGCTCGGGCTGGTGCCGGACGTGCGCGAGGTGGGACCCGCGGGTGATGTGCACGTGTCGGTGACCTGGCACTGCCTGCCGGTACGGGAGGCCCCGCCGGCGGACGTGCCGTCGCTCGGGGAGGCGGAACGGGAACTGGCGGAGGCGCTGCGCGAGGCCACGGTGGTGCTGACCCGGCTGGACGTGGCCGGATCCGGGCCGGTCGCGGACGCGGCGCTGTCCGCGTACCGGGCGCGGACGGAGGCCGGACGGGACGCGCTGGCGCCGGGGTATCCGGCGCGGGCGGTACGGGTCCTCTCGCTGGCGCAGCGGGTGGACCTGATGGTGTCGCTGGCGACCGAGCGGGGGCACGGCGCGGCGGTGGCCGCCTCGGAGATGGCGGCCCGGGCGGAGGCGCTGCGGCCGGTGGAGCGGGTCGCCCGGCGGGCGCTGGTCGCGGCGTACAACTCGGCCGTCGAGGAGCGGTTGCGCTAGGCGCTGGCCGCGCGGGGGTGGGGTGCGGCTTCGCTGCCCGAGCGGCCCCGGCTGCGCCTGCCTCCGGCGGTGGGAGGAGTCCCGTGCGGCAGCGCCGCGCGAGCGGCCCCGGCCGCGCCGGGGCTTCCGGGGCGCCGCCCCGGACCCCGCTCCTCGAACGCCGGAGGGGCTGATTTTGGCCGGCTGCGCCATCGGGCCGATGCTGCGTGCGCAAGCGTGCCCGGCTCACCGGGGGTGCAAGGCCGGCCGCCCCGTACCCGTACCCGCGACGGACATGACACGGCCCCGCTTCCCAGGGAGAGGAGGGGAAGCGGGGCCGGGGCGCGAGGCCGCCACGCGGGGCCCGACTGCCATGCCGGCCGGAGGCCGGCGCAGCGGGGCGAAGCCTGCGGAGCAGTGTGAGCGCCGCGTCTAAAAGGGGGCGGGCTAGTTGTTCACGCCCGTGTTGCCGAAGGCGCCGTTCAGCAGGCCGATCACGTTGACCGAGTTGCCCACGACGTTCGCGGGGATGTGCACGGGGAGCTGGACCTGGTTCCCCGCGGCCACGCCGGGCGAGTTCAGGGCCTCACCCTGCGCCGACGCACCGCCGTGCGCCGACGAGACACCGGCGCCGGCGGCCAGGAGGCCACCCGCGATCATGGTGACGGCGGTGGCCTTCTTGAAGTTCTTCACGTTCTCGTCCTCCAGTACGTCTGCCGCGGCCAGCCGCCGCGGCACGTCATGAAGAACGCTCATCCGACGAACGGGATACGCCATGTGGGCTACGTACACCCGACCGTATGAATCACGGCGCGATGCCGTGTCTGACCGCCCACAGCGCCGCCTGCGTACGGTCCGCGAGGTCCAGCTTCATCAGGATGTTCGATACGTGCGTCTTGACCGTCTTCTCCGAGAGGACCAGCGCGCGGGCGATCTCCCGGTTCGAGCGTCCGTCCGCTATGTGCTGCAGCACCTCGCGCTCGCGGTCCGTCAGGTTGCCGCCGCGGCCGGATGACGGGCCGGCGCCCTCCTCGGCGAGCAGTGCTCCGGCGACCTCCGGCTGGAGGAGGACGTGGCCCGCGTGCACCGAGCGGATGGCGGCGGCCAGGGCATCGGGGTCGATGTCCTTGTACACGTAGCCGGCCGCGCCCGCGCGCAGGGCCGGGACCACCGTGCGCTGCTCGGTGAAGCTGGTGACGATGAGCACGCGCGCCGGGTTCGCCAGCGTACGCAGCCTGCGCAGGGCCTCGATGCCGTCGGTGCCCGGCATCTTGATGTCCATGAGGATGACGTCGGGGCGCAGTTCCTCGGCTCGGTCGACGCCCTCGTCGCCGTCGGCGGCCTCGCCGACCACCTCGATGTCGTCCTGGACCTCCAGGAAGGTGCGCAGTCCCCGACGGACCACCTGGTGGTCGTCCACGAGCAGTACTTTGATGCCTCGCTCAGCCACCGGGTACCTCCAGTTCGATCGTGGTGCCGGTGCCGGGCTCGGACCGTACGGTGAGCCGGCCGCCGACTCCGGCGGCCCGGTCCCGCATGGAGACCAGGCCGAGGTGCCGGCCCGCCCGGCGGACGGTGGGAGGGGAGAAGCCGGAACCGTCGTCGGTCACCCGGAGCAGGGCCCCTCCGGTCTCGCGGCGGGTCAGGGTGACCTCGATCCGCTCGCCCGCCGAGTGGCGCAGGGCGTTGTGCAGGGCCTCCTGGGCCACGCGCAGGACCGCCTCCTCCTGGGCCGCGGGCAGGGCCCGTACGCCGTCGCAGGTGAAGGTGACGTGCGCGGTGTGGGCCCGGTCCAGGACCCGGACCTGGTTGCGGAGGGTCGCGATCAGGCCGTCCTCGTCCAGGGCGGCGGGGCGGAGCTCGGTGACGGCCTCGCGCAGTTCGTCGGCGGCCTCGGCCGCGAGGAGGGCGACCTGCTGGAGCTCGTCCTTGGCACGGGCCGGGTCGCGGTCCACCAGGGCGGCGGCGGCCTGGGCGGTGAGACGGAGGGAGAAGAGCTTCTGGCTGACCGCGTCGTGCAGCTCGTGGGCCAGGCGGGAGCGCTCCTCGGCGATGGTCAGCTCGCGGCTGCGCTCGTAGAGGCGGGCGTTGGTGAGGGCGATCGCCGCGTGCTGGGCGAGCAGGGAGAGGAGCTCCTCGTCCGCGTCGGTGAAGCCGCGTCCGCTGCCCGGGGCGCTTCGCTTGTTCGCGAGGAAGAGCGCGCCGAGGGTCTCCTCGCCGTCCCGGATGGGCATGCCCAGGAAGTCGGACATGTCGGGGTGGGCGGAGGGCCAGCCCTCGAAGCGCGGGTCCTCGCGCACGTCGGCCAGCCGCTCGGGGCCGTCCTCGTGCAGCATCGCGGCGAGGATGCCGTGCTGGCGGGGCAGCGGGCCGATCGCGCGCCACTGCTCCTCGCTGATGCCGTCCACGACGAACTGGGCGAAGCCGCCGTGGTCGTCCGGGACTCCCAGCGCCGCGTACTCGGCGTCGAGCAGTTCGCGGGCCGAGGCGACGATCGTGCGCAGCACGTCGCGGACCTCCAGCCGGCGGCTCATGGCGAGCAGTGCGGTGCTCACGGCGGCCAGGCCGCCCCCGCGGGGGCCTCGGGGTCCGCAGTGCATGGCCTCGCGCGAGTTCATGGCCTCACCGTACTCGCGGCGCCGGCCGGGCGGATCGGGCCCTGGGCGTAGGCCCGGCGGGGTCGTGGCCTAGGGCTCGGCCTAGGGCTCGGCCTAGGCCGAAGGGACCTGAAGGGGGGTGGCCCGTGGCCGAGGCGGCGGGGGTGGCCGGGTTCCTACGTTGGGGGCATCTGCCGGGCGGTTCGGAAGGCGAGGGTGCGGTCATGTCTGTGGCGATGGTGACGGGGGCGTCGAGGGGGCTGGGGCGGGCGGTGGCCGGGGAGCTGGCGGCCCGGGGCTGGGACCTGGTGCTGAGCGCACGGGGCGCGGGCCCGCTCGCGGAGGCCGGGGAGGCCCTGCGGGCCGCGGGGGCGCGGGTCTCGGTGGTGGCCGGGGACGTGTCCTCGGGGGCGCACCGGGCGGAGCTGGTGGCGGCGGCGCGGGCGCTGGGCGGGCTGGACCTGCTGGTGAACAACGCGGGCGTGCTGGGCGCGGAGCCGCTGGTGCCGCTGGCGGTGCACCCGCTGGAGGGGCTGCGCGAGGCGTTCGAGGTGAACGTGGTGGGACCGCTGGGGCTGGTCCAGGAGGCGCTGCCGCTGCTGCGGGCGTCGGCCGCCGGGGCGGTGCTGAACATCAGCTCGGACGCGGCGGTGGTGCCTTACCGGACCTGGGGCGGCTACGGGGCGACCAAGGCGGCGGGGGACCTGATGTCGGCGGTCCTGGCGGTGGAGGAGCCGGGGCTGCGCGTGTGGTGGGCGGACCCCGGCTCGATGCGGACGCGGATGATGGCGGCGGCCGAGCCCGGGGAGGACCTGACGGGGCTGCCGACTCCGCAGGAGGTGGCTCCGGTGCTGCTGACCCTGCTGACGGCACCCGCGCCCAGCGGGCGGTACACGGCCGAGGAGCTCGCCGGGTCGCGGGGGCGGCGCGACGGCGTGGAGGGCCACGCCGGGGCGGAAGGCCACGCCGACGGCGCCTCCGCGGCAGCCGGGGCGGACAAGGCGGACGGGGTGGAGCGGTGAGCGGGGAGCAAGGGCTACGGGAAAAGGGACTGTATATAAGGGACATTTCGCCGGGTCTTGCGGCCCGGGTTCCCGCCGAGCAGCGGGGGCCGGGCCGGGGGCGGGACTCGGTGCGGCTGCTGGTCTCGCAGGGCGCCTCCGAGGTGTCCCTGCGCGCCTTCCGGGAGCTGCCGGGGCTGCTGCGCGCCGGGGACGTGCTGGTGGTGAACACCTCGGTGACGCTGGCGGCCGCCGTCGACGGGCGGCTCGGCGGCGAGGAGCTCGTCGTGCACTTCTCCACGCACGGGAACGACGGCCGCTGGGCGGTGGAGCTGCGCGGCCGGGACCGGTTCGCACGGGGGACGACCGTGCCCCGGGCCGGCGGGCCCGCCGGGGGCGTCGTGGAGCTGCCGGGCGGGTGGCGCCTCGTACTGGAGGAGCCGCTGGTTCCGAGGGCGGACCGGCTGTGGTGGGCGCGGCCGGCACCGCCCGGGGGGCGTCCGGAGGAGGTGCCGGCGCTGCTGGGCTCGTACGGGCGGCCGATCCGGTACGCCTACACGGAGCGGGACCAGCCGCTGTCGGCGTACCAGACGGTCTTCGCGGTGCCCCGGGCCGACGGGGCGGGTTCGGCGGAGATGCCGAGCGCGGGCCGGCCCTTCACGGCGGAGCTGGTGGCGGAGCTGGTGCGCCGGGGGGTGCTGTTGGCCCCGCTGACCCTGCACACGGGGGTGGCCTCCCAGGAGGCGCACGAGCCGCCGTACCCGGAGCGGTACGAGGTGCCCGCGGTCACGGCCCGGCTGGTGAACGCGGCGAAGGCGGCGGGCGGGCGGGTGATCGGGGTGGGGACCACGGCGGTGCGGGCGCTGGAGTCGGCCGCCGGCGGGGACGGGGTGGTGCGGGCCGCCGGGGGCTGGACCGGCCTCGTCGTGACGCCGGAGCGCGGGGTGCGGGTGGTGGACGGGCTGCTGACCGGGCTGCACGAGCCCGAGGCCTCGCACCTGCTGATGCTGGAGGCGGTGGCCGGACGGGAGGCCGTACTGCGCGGGTACGCCTCAGCCGTAGCGAACCTGTGCCTTTGGCATGAGTTCGGAGACGTTCATCTGCTACTCAAGGATGAGAACGGTCACTGAGTGGATTGCTGCCGCAACGGTTGGTGAGATTGATACATGCCCGATGTGAGCCCGCACATAGGACGCACATCACTTACGAAGCTCCCTAGTGGACGCGTAAGGACCCTGTTAGCGCTGGTTTCGTATGCACCGGGCCCCGAAATCGGGGCCCGGTCGCGGGCCCTGATCCACTAAGCGGGATCGTACGTCACACCTTTGCCACAGGATTTTGCCACCGCTAAGAATTGCTCTCGCCGCACAGCGCCGCGGATCTCGGATCCGGCAGGCGCTTTCCTGCGGCCCCCGCTATTCGAAGAGGTTGCTACTCATGACCGAGACCACCACTCCCGGCCACAGTCGTCGTCTGACGAAGGCCCACAAGCTTTCCGTCGCCGGTGTAGCCACCCTGGGCGCCGCGGCCCTCGCCTTCTCCCTCGTGCCGGCCAACGCCGCCGAGACGCAGACGGTCGTCGCCGCTGCCCCGGTCGCCTGGTCCAAGGTCGTCGACGGCGCGCAGACGCAGGCCGTGCAGCAGCACCTCACCGTTCAGCAGGTCGTCGCGGACCAGCAGGCCAAGGTCGCGAAGGCCGCCCAGGCCGCCCAGGCCGCCAAGGACACAGCCGCGAAGGCCAAGGCCGAGGCGGACGCGAAGAAGGACCGCGAGCAGAAGGCGGCCGCCAGCCGTTCCGCGAACCGCGCGCCGGTCTTCGCGAACAACCTGGACGGCTGGATCAAGGAAGCCCTCTTCATCATGAAGCGGGAGGGCATTCCGGGCACCTACGCCGGGATCCACAAGAACATCATGCGCGAGTCCAGCGGTAACCCGATGGCGATCAACAACTGGGACATCAACGCCCAGAACGGCATCCCCAGCAAGGGTCTGCTCCAGGTCATCGCCCCGACCTTCAAGGCGTACCACGTCAAGGGCACCAAGTTCGACCTGTACGACCCGGTCGCCAACATCGTCGCGGCCTGCAACTACGCGGCCGACCGCTACGGCTCCATGGACAACGTCAACAGCGCCTACTAGGCCTCTGGCGTCCTTCCAGCCCCCCATGCGCCTCAGGGCGGCCCCGGTGTTCCGGAGCCGCCCTGAGGCGTTCGTGCGTGTTCGATCACCGGCGTGCCCGCCGGCTCACTTGCCCGCCGGCCTACTTGCCCGCGCGCATGACCTCGGGCTCGTGGCGGCGCAGCAGACGCTGGACGGCGAAGCCGCACGCGACGCCGAGGAGCAGCAGGATCGTGATGTTCAGGCCCCACTGGCCGGCCGTGGCGTCCCAGAGCGGGTCGGTGTTGGTCGGGTTCTCCGCGTCCCACGGCGGCATGAGCACCCCGAGGTTCAGCGTGGTGCCGGCGGCGGCGATCGCCCAGCGCGACGGCATCAGCCAGGCGAACTGCTCCAGGCCCGGGGAGTCGTAGACCTGGAAGAGGATGCCGGTGAACACGACCTGGACGATCGCGAACATGACGAGCAGCGGCATGGTCTTCTCGGCGGTCTTCACCAGCGAGGAGATCACCAGGCCGAACATCATGGACGTGAAGCCGAGCGCGATGACCGAGAGGCAGATCTCCACGGCCGGCGGCATCAGCAGACCCTCGGCGGGCAGGTCGCGCGGGTAGAAGCCGATCGCGCAGATGATCACGCCCTGGATGGCCGTGATGAACCCGAGGACGATCACCTTCGAGGCGAGGTACGCCGACCGGGACAGGCCGGTCGCGCGCTCGCGTTCGTAGATCACGCGTTCCTTGATCAGCTCGCGGACCGAGTTCGCGGCGCCCGAGAAGCACATGCCGACCGCGAGGATCAGCATGATCGTGCCGGCGTCGCCGTTGAAGCGGGACGGGGCCACGGGCGGCGCGAGCCCGAACTTCGCGGGGATGACGACGGAGACCACGCCGAGGACCGCCGGGAGGATCAGCATCAGCCCGATGAAGCCCTTGTCGGACGCGATGACCGACATGTAGCGGCGCATCAGCGTCCAGAGCTGGGAGCCCCAGCCCTGCGGCTTCGGCGGCCGGGTCTGCTGCACGGCGGGCTGCACCGACTGCGGGGCGACCGCGTCGATGTCGGCGGCGTAGAGCTGGTAGTGCTGCGAGCCCTTCCAGCGGCCGGCCCAGTCGTAGTCGCGGTAGCTCTCGAAGGCGGAGAACACATCGGCCCAGGTGGAGTAGCCGAAGAAGTTCAGCGCCTCGTCCGGCGGGCCGAAGTACGCGACCGAACCGCCCGGGGCCATGACCAGCAGCTTGTCGCAGATGGCCAGCTCGGCGACCGAGTGCGTGACGACGAGGACCGTGCGGCCGTCGTCGGCGAGGCCGCGCAGCAGCTGCATGACGTCGCGGTCCATGCCCGGGTCGAGGCCCGAGGTGGGCTCGTCCAGGAAGATCAGCGACGGCTTGGTGAGCAGCTCCAGGGCCACGGACACGCGCTTGCGCTGACCACCCGAGAGCGCGGTGATCTTCTTGTCCTTGTGGATGTCGAGCTTGAGCTCGCGCAGCACCTCGTCGATGCGGGCCGCGCGCTCGGACTCGGTGGTGTCCGCCGGGAAGCGCAGCTTGGCCGCGTACTTCAGGGCGGTGCGGACCCGCAGCTCCTTGTGCAGGATGTCGTCCTGCGGGACCAGGCCGATGCGCTGGCGGAGCTCCGCGAACTGCTTGTACAGGTTGCGGTTGTCGTACAGGACGTCGCCCTGGTTGGCCGGACGGTAGCCGGTCAGTGCCTTGAGCAGCGTCGACTTGCCGGAGCCGGAGGGGCCGATGACGCCGATCAGCGACTTCTCGGGGACGCCGAAGGTGACGTCCTTGAGGATCTGCTTGCCGCCGTCGACCGTGACCGTGAGGTGGCGGGCCGAGAAGGAGACGTCACCGGTGTCGACGAACTCCTCGAGGCGGTCGCCGACGATCCGGAAAGTCGAGTGGCCGACGCCGACGATGTCGTTCGGGCCGAGCAGCGCGGTGCCCGACTTCGCCAGCGGCTGGCCGTTGACGTAGGTGCCGTTGTGGCTGCCGAGGTCGCGGATCTCGAAGCGGCCGCCCGGCATCGAGTGGAACTCGGCGTGGTGGCGGGAGACCTGGAGGTCGGAGACCACCAGTTCGTTCTCCAGCGCACGGCCGATGCGCATGACGTGGCCCAGCGCGAGCTGGTGGAACGTCGTCGGGCTGCGGTGGTCGCCGTAGCCCGGGGTACCGCCGCCGCCCTGCTGCTGGGGCGGCTGGTGCTGCTGAGCCTGCTGCTGCGGGAACGGCTGCGCCTGGTGCGGCTGCTGGGCCTGCTGCTGCGGGAACGGCGGGGCCTGCTGCACCTGCTGTTCCCAGGCCTGCGGCTGCGCCTGCTGCGCCTGCGGCTGCTGCGCGTACGCCTGGGCGGCCGCCGGCTGCGGCGCCGGGGCGGCCGCGCCCGCGACGGGGTTCAGCCTCGGCCCGTCGGTGGCGTTGCCCAGGTGCACCGGCGTGCCGGGTACGAGCTCGGCGTGCTGGACCCGCGCCCCGCGCACGTACGTGCCGTTGGTGCTGCCGTGGTCCTCGATTCCCCAACCTCGCCCGTTCCAGGCGATGGTGGCGTGCCGCCACGACACCCGGGCATCATCGATCACCACATCTCCCTGGGGATCGCGCCCCAGCGAGTACGACCTGGACGAATCGAGCGTCCAGGTCCTTCCATTCAATTCCAGTACGAGTTCCGGCACTCCAGCCCCACTTAAGTCCCCCGAGAATCCCCCATGACGTCAGGGAGTCTAGGGATGGCGAACATCCGGGGGAACTATTTCAGGCGCACGGCCACAAGGGGAATCCGGCCCCGCCGGGGGTGTCCGAAAGGACGGACGGAGGGGGCCGAAAGACACCCGGAGAGTGCGATAAGGGGACTTCTCGCCCGCGTGCGGGCCGGGCCT
This sequence comes from Streptomyces sp. NBC_01298, assembly GCF_035978755.1. Classification (NCBI taxonomy): domain Bacteria; kingdom Bacillati; phylum Actinomycetota; class Actinomycetes; order Kitasatosporales; family Streptomycetaceae; genus Streptomyces; species Streptomyces sp. NBC_01298. Next base: position 6,963,662 of record NZ_CP108414.1, on the reverse strand, counting down.
CGCCCTCGGATCGGGACAGGTCCGCCCGGCAGGACGGCCCTGACAGCCGGAACGGCCGGTTTCGGCGTACGCTCGCCGGTCCCGACACAATGGTTATCGGACCATGGACGTCCGCTCCCCCACGCCCCCGCTCCACCCCCCAGGACTGCAATGACGCGTACAGACCACGCCGCGCGGACCGAGACCGAGCGACCTCCGCCGCCCGGCCCCCGGAGCTCCGCCCTCAGGGCCCGCCGGGCGCTGCGGCAGGGCCCGGCTGCCGCGCTGGTCTGGCTGCTGCCCGCGCTGGCCACCCTCGGCGCCGGCCTGTACCGGATCAGCACCCCGGTGCTGTGGCACGACGAGCTGGCGACCCTCACGGTGGTCCGCCGTCCCGTGGGCGCGCTGCTGGCCATGCTGCAGAACGTGGACGCCGTGCACGGCGCCTACTACCTGCTGCTGCACTACTGGATCGGTCTCTTCGGCGACTCCCCCGCGATGCTCCGGCTCCCCACCGTGCTGGCGATGGCCGCCTCGGCGGCCTGCGCGGCGCTCGCCGGCAAGCGGATGTTCGGTGCGCGCGCCGGACTGACCGGCGGCCTCCTCTTCGCGCTGATCCCGTCCGTCACCCGGTACGCGCAGGAGGCCCGGTCGTACGCCTTCGTGGTGCTGGTCGCGGCAGCGGCGCTGCTCCTGCTGCTGCGCGCCCTGGAGCGGCCCGGCCCGGTGCGCTGGCTCTGCTACGGGGCCTCGGTGGCGGCCGCCGGCTACTTCCACCTGGTGTCGCTGGTCTTCCTCGGCGCCCACGCGGTCGGCGTCGCCCTGTACTGGTGGAAGGAGCGGAGCCAGTGGCGGATCCCCGTCGGCTTCGTCCTGGCGGCCGGACTGGGCGTGGCCTGCACCTACCCGCTGATCACGCTGGGCGAGGGGCAGGCCGGCCGGCAGATCGGGTGGATAGCCAAGCCGCGGCCGGGCGACCTGGCGGAGGTCTGGCCGCAGATCTTCTCCAGCACGGCGATGGCTGCGGTGCTGTTCCTGGCCGCCGCGCTCGCCTGGGGCAGCGACCGCAGGCGGTCGGTGCTCTTCGGCACGGTCTCGGCGCTGCTGCCGGTCCTCGCGCTGTGGGCGATCTCGCAGCGGGCCGACGTCTCCTACTTCATGCCGAAGTACCTGTTCTTCGTACTGCCCGCGTGGGCGGTGCTGGCCGGCGCCGGCCTCGCGCTGGTCCGGGTGCGCGGGACGGTGGCGGCGCTGCTGGCGGTGGTGGTGCTGGTGGCCCCGGACCACGTGGCCGTGCACGGGCCGCTCTCGCACGGCGCGTACACCTACCCCGAGCCGGTCACCTGGTTCACGCCGCTGGACTACCGGGCGGCGGCGGAGATCGTCGCGGCGGGCTACAAGCCGGGCGACGCGGCGGCGTACGGGCAGCAGCAGTTCTCCCCGTGGTGGGGCGTGGACACCGGTGTCGCGTACTACCTGCCGTCGCGCGTCCACCTGCGGGACATGCTGACGGGCCAGAGCGGCGAACAGCTCAACGACCTGTGGCCGACCCTGTCCACCGACCCCGCCGCGACGCTGGACGCCGTCGCGCCCCCGCGGATCTGGCTGGTCTCCAAGGATGACGGCGGCGACCCCTTCTCGACCCTGCCGCCCCCCTACGCCAAGGTCCTCCAGGACCGGTACGCGCAGAAGAGCTACCGGCAGGTCTCCGGCATTTCCGTCGCCCTGCTCGTGCACCGCTGACATCCGGTCCCGGAGGGTGGGACGGGGGTCCTGAGCCGGGGGCGGGGAAGATACGGTGAGGGCACCATGAGCGCTTCGCAGACCTCCGACGTCCCCACCCTCCTCGTCAAGATCTTCGGCAAGGACCGTCCCGGGATCACCGCCGGGCTGTTCGACACCCTCGCCGCCTACTCCGTCGACGTCGTCGACATCGAGCAGGTCGTCACCCGGGGCCGCATCGTCCTGTGCGCCCTCGTCACCCACCCGACGGCCGGCACCGAGGGCGAGCTGCGGGCCACTGTCCACAGCTGGGCCGAGTCCCTCAAACTGCAGGCCGAGATCCTCTCCGGCACCGGTGACAACCGGCCGCGCGGAAGTGGCCGTTCGCACGTCACCGTGCTCGGGCATCCGCTCACCGCCGAGTCCACGGCCGCCATCGCCGCGCGGATCACCTCGACCGGCGGCAACATCGACCGCATCTTCCGGCTCGCGAAGTATCCGGTGACGGCCGTGGAGTTCGCCGTCTCCGGCACCGCGACCGAGCCGCTGCGCACGGCGCTGGCCACCGCCGCCGCGCAGATCGGCGTCGACGTGGCCGTGGTCTCGGCCGGGCTGCACCGGCGGGCCCAGCGCCTCGTCGTCATGGACGTGGACTCGACCCTGATCCAGGACGAGGTCATCGAGCTCTTCGCCGCGCACGCCGGCTGTGAGGCCGAGGTCGCCGAGGTGACCGAGCGGGCCATGCGCGGGGAGCTGGACTTCGAGCAGTCCCTGCACGCCCGGGTCGCGCTGCTGGCGGGGCTGGACGCCTCCGTGGTGGACAAGGTCCGCTCCGAGGTGCGCCTCACTCCGGGTGCGCGGACCCTGATCCGTACGCTCAAGCGCCTCGGGTACCAGGTGGGCGTGGTGTCCGGCGGGTTCACGCAGGTGACGGACGATCTGCGGGAGCGGCTCGGGCTGGACTTCGCCTCGGCCAACACCCTGGAGATCGTCGACGGAAAGCTGACGGGCAAGGTCACCGGAGAGATCGTGGACCGGGCCGGCAAGGCCCGGCTGCTGCGCCGCTTCGCCGCGGAGGCCGGCGTACCGCTGGCCCAGACGGTGGCCATCGGCGACGGTGCCAACGACCTGGACATGCTGAACGCCGCCGGGCTGGGCGTGGCCTTCTGTGCCAAGCCGGTGGTCCGCCAGGCAGCGCACACCGCGGTGAACGTGCCCTTCCTGGACGCGGTGCTCTACCTGCTCGGGATCACCCGCGAAGAGGTAGAGGCCGCCGACCTGGCGTGACGAAGACGTCCGGCTTCCTACGAGGCGGCGGGCCCCGGCACTTCCACAGTGCCGGGGCCCGCCGCGTCGGCGTGGCCGGTATGGGTCGGTGTGGTCGGCGGGGCGAGCGTGTCAGCCGTGCGGGGTCCAGAAGTCCAGCAGGGTGCCCACTCCGTGTTCCACGGACTTCCACGAGCCGGTGAAGGAGACGACGGCGATCCCGGAGGTCGGGAAGCCGCTGCGGTTCATCCGGGCGAGCGCATCGCCCTGCGCGCTCCCGGCGAGGGCGTCGGCCAGGGCGTGCATGCCGGGGTTGTGGCCGATGACGAGGAGGTTCTCGACCTCGTCGGAGGTCTCGTTGACCAGGGCGATGAGCTCGCCCAGCGAGGCCTCGTAGAGCCGTTCCTCGTACGTGGTCTTCGGCCGGTGCGGCAGCTCCTGGACGGCCAGCTTCCAGGTCTCCCTGGTCCGGGCCGCACTGGAGCAGAGGGCCAGGTCGAAGGTGATGCCGGTCTGGGCCAGCTTCTGGCCCGCGGCCGGGGCGTCGTGACGGCCTCGCTCCGCCAGGGGGCGGTCGTGGTCCGTGCCGTCCGACCATTCGGCCTTGGCGTGCCGGAGGAGGACGATCCTGCGGGGTGTGTCGGCGCTCATGGCTCCCAGCTTCGCATGAATCGAGCCACGGGGCGCAGGGTGTTGAGAGGGTCCCCCCGCAGGTGTGGCGGGTGTGGGGCGCACCCCGGCGCGCGGCCGCGCGGGCGGGCTCCCCGTGGCTGGCGCCTCGTCAGCCGACGGCGCTCAGCAGCCGTTCGGTGACGTGGACGAGCACGGAGCCGTCGCCGGAGGCCGCGTGGGCCGGGCCGGATCCGGCGAGGAGTATGAGCAGGAGGCCGAATCCGAGGGCGGGCAGGGCGAGCGCCCACCAGGGCAGCCGGGCCTCGGCCCCGGCGGCGCGGGGAGAGGACCGGTGGCGGGGGGCCTGGCCTGTGGGGGCCAGCTGCGTGGGGGCCGACATGGCCGCCTCCGTGGGTGCGTCGGACGGGCTCGCTCTTGCTCTTCGAATCTAAGGATTCGAGCTGGCGGTTCCCATCCGGGACGCACCCCAGATGTCCCTGAGCCTGACCCCCTAGGGGTTGGGGGGTTAACCCCACCCCCACGACGCTCCTACGGGGAGGCGAGGGTCGCGATGACGGCGATGACCACGGTCACCAGGAGCATCGCGCCCAGCACGAGGCCGAGCTTGCGGTGGCCGTTCTGGGGGTTCGGTTCAAGTACGGGCGACATGCCGATCAGTCTCGCATGCCGCATTCGTCCTCGATCGTGCGGTCCCGGCCCGCGAGGATCCCGAGCACGATCTGCGGGACGAGCAGACCGGCCATCAGGGCGAGGGGAAGGTCCCAGCCGCCGCTGTGCTGGTAGAGGACGCCGACGACGAGCGGTCCGGGGATGGAGATGAGGTACCCGGTGCTCTGGGCGAAGGCGGAGAGCTTGACCACGCCCGCCGGGGACTTGGCGCGCAGCCCGATCATCGTGATGACGAGCGGGAAGGCGCAGTTGGAGACGCCGAGCATCAGGACCCAGGCCCAGGCCCCGGCGGCGGGGGCGAAGTAGAGCCCGAGGTAGCCGGCGAGGCCGAAGAGGCCGAGGACGACCGCGATGGGCCCCTGGTTCTTCATCCGGCCCGCCAGGCCGGGGATGATGAAGGCCAGCGGGACGCCCATGACCATGGTGACGGCGAGCAGGATGCCCGCGGTGGAGGCGGAGACCCCGGCGTCGCGGAAGATCTGCGGGAGCCAGCCCATGGTGATGTACGCGCCCGTGGCCTGGAGCCCGAAGTAGCAGGCGAGGGCCCACGCGGTGCGGCTGCGCACGACGCCGGGTCCGGCGTCGGGGCGGGCGGCGGGTACGCCGGTGGCCGCGGCCTTCTCCTTGCGGGCCGCCGCGGCGATGGCCAGCCAGGGCAGGACGGCGACCAGGGCGAGGAAGGCCCAGACCAGCAGGCCGGTGCGCCAGCTGCCGCCGAGGCCCCGGGTCATCGGGACGGTCGCGGCGGCGGCGAGCGAGGTGCCGGCGGCCAGGGCCATGGAGTAGAGCCCCGTCATGGTGCCGACCCGGTCGGGGAACCAGCGCTTGACGATGACCGGGAGCAGCACGTTGGTCAGGGCTATGCCCGCCAGGGTCAGGGCGCTGGCCGCGAGGAATCCGGCGGCGTTGGTGGCGAAGGGCCGGATCAGCAGGCCCGCGGCGACGGCGGCCATGCCGGCGCAGACGACGGCGGCCGGGCCGAAGCGGCGGGAGAGCCGGGGCGCGGTGACGCCGAAGACGGCGAAGCAGAGGGCGGGTACGGAGGTGACGAGTCCGGCGACGGTCCCGCTCATGCCGAGGCCCTCGCGGGTCTCCTCGAACAGGGCGCCGAGGCTGGTGATGGCGGGCCGCAGGTTGAGGGCGGCCAGCACGATGCCGACGAGGAGCACGGGTCCGAGCCACGCCGGCTGCGGGGCGGCGGCGGGGGCGGGAAGGGACCGCGGGGCAGCCGTGCGGGCGGCCTGGGGCCGGTTCAGGGTCTGGACTTCTTCGTCGGGCATACAACCATCATAGAATCATGGGATGATTGGTTGTCCACCCCGCGGCCGTATCGTGACCCCCGCCCCCATCGCGCACGCCCCGAGAGGAACCCCGACCGCATGCCGCTGACCTCGCCCCGGCGATCCGCCCTCGTCGACCAGGTGATCGCCCAGCTCAGGAACCAGATCACCACCGGCGAATGGCCCGTGGGCTCCCGCATCCCGACCGAGCCGGAGCTCGTGGAGCTGATGGGAGTCGCCCGCAACACGGTCCGGGAGGCCGTCCGGGCCCTCGCGCACAACGGCCTCCTCGACATTCGCCAGGGCTCGGGGACCTACGTCATCGCCACCAGCGAGCTGGCCGGGGTCATGCACCGCCGCTTCGCCGGCGCCGACCCCCGGCACATCGCGGAGCTGCGCTCGACGCTGGAGTCCTCGGCGGCCCGTCTCGCGGCGGAGCGGCGGACCGCGCGGGACCTCGTACAGCTGGACGCGCTGCTGGCGCGGCGCGAGGAGGCGTGGCGGGGCGGGGACGCGGAGCCGTTCATCGCGGCGGACGTGGCCCTGCACATGGCGGTGGTGGCGGCCTCGCACAACGAGGTGCTGATCGAGCTGTACGCGGACCTCGGCGACCTGGTGGCCGACTGGCTGCGCACCGACGTGGGGACGGAGCTCGATCCCGCCTCGCACCTGGACCACGAGCGGCTGATCGAGGCGATCCGGCGCGGCGACGGGGACGCGGCGGCCTCGGAGGCGGCCGGCTACCCGTTCGTCTGCCTGGCCGAGGAGGGGCGGCGGCCCACGGGGGTCACTGCCGCTGGTGGCTGACCCAGGCGGAGCGGACTTCCTTCCAGCAGCGGCCGGAGAGCTCCACCCGGCCGGCCGGTCCGACGGCCACGGCGGCGCCGTCCCCGTCCACGTCCCACCAGCGGTCGCACTCCACGTGCAGGCGGACCAGGTCGGTCTGGGGGTAGCCGTTGTGGCAGAACGCCACCACCTGGGAGCCGTTGATCTCGGTGTCGCAGTCGGCCCCGAAGAGCTCCTTGGCGGGCTTCGCGGGCTGTACGGGCGGCTCGGCGGGGATCTGGGCCAGATCGACCACGGCCGGAGCCTGCACGTCCGTACCGGGCCCGGGGGCCTGGAGGTCGGTACCGGGCATCGGGGCCGGCCCCTCGTCCCGCGCGACGGCTCCCGGGAGCAGGAATCCGGTCAGGACCACCGAGGTGACCAGCAGGGATACCGCTCGGCTCCGCCTCGCGCGCACTCCCGTACCCCCTCCCCGCAGGAGCCGGGAAGATCCCGACAGGCCCAGTTTGCAGGGAAATGTCCTGATTTTCGACTCGGGAAGATCCGCTCCGGGGGCGGACATCTGATCGAGCCATCCCGTACGGCCCCCACCCCGCGCACCGGAACGGCGGCGGCCGCGCCTCCCGGAAGGGAAGACGCGGCCGCCGCCGTACGGATGGAACGGGCCGCCCGGATCGGGCGGAACGGAACGCTCGCGAGGGTCAGGCACCCACGGCGTGCAGGCCGCCGTCGACGTGGATGATCTCGCCGGTGGTGCTGGGGAACCAGTCCGACAGCAGGGCGACGACGCCCTTGGCGGCCGGCTCCGGGTCCGACATGTCCCAGGCCATCGGGGAACGCTGGTCCCAGATGTCCGCGAGGCCGGAGAAGCCCGGGATGGACTTCGCGGCCATCGAGCCGATCGGACCCGCCGAGATCAGGTTGCAGCGGATCTTCTCCTTGCCCAGGTCACGGGCGAGGTAGCGACTGGTGGCCTCCAGGGCGGCCTTGGCCGGGCCCATCCAGTCGTACTGCGGCCACGCGTACTGCGCGTCGAAGGTGAGGCCGACGACCGAGGCGCCCTCGTTCTCCGGGAAGAGCGGCTTGCAGGCCATGGTCAGCGACTTCAGCGAGAACGCCGAGACGTGCATGGCGGTGGCGACCGACTCGAACGGGGTGTTCAGGAAGTTGCCGCCGAGCGCGTCCTGCGGCGCGAAGCCGATGGAGTGGACGACGCCGTCGAGGCCGCCGAGCTCCGCACGGACGAGCTCCTCCACGCGGGCCAGGTGCTCGTCGTTGGTGACGTCGAGCTCGATCACCTTGGCGGGCTTGGGCAGCTTGCGGGCGATGCGCTCGGTCAGCGTCGGACGCGGGAACGCGGTGAGGATGACCTCGGCGCCCTGCTCCTGAGCCAGCTTGGCGACGTGGAAGGCGATGGAGGACTCCATCAGCACCCCGGAGACGAGGATGCGCTTGCCGTCGAGAATTCCGCTCATGGTGATCAGTGACCCATGCCCAATCCGCCGTCAACGGGAATGACGGCACCAGTGATGTACGCGGCGTTGTCGGACGCCAGGAAGCTGACAGCGGCCGCGATCTCCTCGGGCTGCGCGTAGCGCCCCAGGGGCACCTGGCCGACGATGCCGGCCCGCTGCTCGTCGGTGAGCACCTTCGTCATGTCGGTGTCCACGAAGCCGGGCGCGACGACGTTGAAGGTGATGTTGCGGGAGCCCAGCTCGCGGGCGAGGGAACGGGCGAAGCCGACCAGCGCCGACTTGGAGGCGGCGTAGTTGGCCTGACCGGCCGAGCCGAGGAGGCCGACGACCGAGGAGATCAGGACGACGCGGCCCTTCTTGGCACGGAGCATGCCGCGGTTCGCGCGCTTGACCACCCGGAAGGTGCCGGTGAGGTTGGTGTCGACCACCGAGGCGAAATCGTCCTCGGACATGCGCATCAGCAGCGTGTCCTTGGTGATGCCGGCATTGGCCACCAGGACCTCGACCGCGCCGTGCGCGTCCTCGACCTGCTTGTAGGCCTGGTCGACCTGGTCGGAGTCCGTGATGTCGCAGCGGACCGCCAGGACGCCCAGGGCCGTGAGCTCCGCGGGGGGCTCGCCCGACCGGTACGTGATCGCGACCTTGTCCCCCGCTTCCGCGAAGGCTCGGGCGATGGCGAGGCCGATGCCCCGGTTACCTCCGGTGACGAGAACCGAGCGGCTCAACGGATCACCCTTTCGACTAGCGGTCTGAATACCAAAAACCTATAGGTCAAGTACCCCTTACGGAGAATCCGGCTCCGACAGGGCCTCGGTACGCGCTCTGTCGAGTCCCTACAGAAAGATGTAGGCACCGCGAGCCCCGGCGCGACATGATCGTGCCAGCTGCCCCAACCCCCGGGAGGACCTCCGTGCCCCATTCCATCGACGCGGCCTTCACCGCGCTGCCCTTGCGGGCGCTCGCCGACGCGGCGCTCGCGCGGGCGCGCGCGCTGGGCGCCGATCACGCCGATTTCCGGCTGGAACGCATCCGCAGCGCCTCCTGGCGGCTGCGCGACGCCAAGCCCTCCGGCGGTTCCGACACCACGGACCTCGGCTACGCGGTCCGCGTGGTGCACGGGGGCAGCTGGGGGTTCGCCTCCGGCGTGGACCTGACCATGGACGCCGCCGCCAAGGTGGCCTCGCAGGCCGTGGCCATGGCGAAGCTCTCCGCCCAGATCATCAAGGCGGCCGGATCGGACGAGCGGGTCGAGCTCGCCGCCGAGCCGGTGCACGCCGACAAGACCTGGATCTCCGCCTACGACGTGAACCCCTTCGAGGTTCCCGACACGGAGAAGGCCGCGCTGCTCGCCGACTTCAGCGCGCGCCTCCTGGCGGCCGACGGGGTGGCCCACGTGGACGCCTCGCTGCTCGCGGTCCACGAGAACAAGTTCTACGCCGACACCGCGGGCACCTCCACCACCCAGCAGCGGGTCCGCATCCACCCGCAGCTCACCGCCGTCTCCGTGAACGCCACCACGGGCGAGTTCGACTCGATGCGCACCATCGCCCCGCCGGCCGGGCGCGGCTGGGAGTACCTGACGGGCACCGGCTGGGACTGGAACTCCGAACTGGAGGCGATCCCCGGGCTGCTCGCCGAGAAGATGCGGGCGCCGAGCGTCGAGGCCGGGCGCTACGACCTGGTCGTGGACCCCTCGAACCTGTGGCTCACCATCCACGAGTCCATCGGCCACGCCACCGAGCTGGACCGGGCGCTGGGCTACGAGGCCGCGTACGCCGGGACCTCCTTCGCCACCTTCGACCAGCTGGGCAAGCTGGCGTACGGCTCCCCGATCATGAACGTGACGGGCGACCGGACCGCCGAGCACGGGCTGGCGACCATCGGGTACGACGACGAGGGCGTCGAGGCGCAGAGCTGGGACCTGGTCAAGGACGGCACCCTGGCCGGCTACCAGACGGACCGGCGGATCGCGAAGCTGACCGGCCTCGGCCGTTCCAACGGCTGCGCCTACGCCGACTCCCCCGGGCACGTGCCCGTCCAGCGCATGGCGAACGTCTCGCTCCAGCCGGATCCGGGCGGACTCTCCACCTTGGACCTGATCGGCGGGGTGGAACGCGGGATCTACGTGGTCGGCGACCGCTCCTGGTCCATCGACATGCAGCGCTACAACTTCCAGTTCACCGGGCAGCGCTTCTTCCGCATCGAGAACGGGAAGCTCGCCGGGCAGCTGCGCGACGTCGCCTACCAGGCCACGACCACGGAGTTCTGGGGCTCGATGGAGAAGGTCGGCGGTCCGCAGACCTACGTCCTGGGCGGCGCCTTCAACTGCGGCAAGGCCCAGCCGGGCCAGGTCGCGGCGGTCTCGCACGGCTGCCCGTCCGCGCTGTTCCGCGACGTGAACATCCTGAACACCACGCAGGAGGCCGGGCGATGAGCTCGTCGATTCGTACCACCAAGCCCCATGAGATCGTCGAGCGCGCGCTGGAGCTGTCCACCGCGGACGGCTGCGTCGTCATCGCCGACGAGGAGTCCAGCGCGAACCTGCGCTGGGCGGGCAACGCCCTGACCACCAACGGGGTCACCCGCGGCCGGACCCTCACGGTCATCGCGACCGTCGACGGCAAGGAGGGCACGGCCTCGGGGGTCGTCTCGCGCTCCGCCGTCACGGCCGCGGAACTGGAGCCGCTGGTCCGGGCCGCCGAGGCGGCCGCCCGCGGCGCCGGACCGGCGGAGGACGCCCGGCCGCTGGTCACCGGCACCCCGTCCTCACCGGACTTCGCCGACGCCCCCGCCGAGACCTCCTCGGCGGTGTTCGCGGACTTCGCCCCGGCCCTCGGCGAGGCCTTCGCCCGGGCCCGCGCGGGCGGCCGCGAGCTGTACGGGTTCGCCAACCACGAGCTGGTCTCCACCTACGTGGGCACCTCTACGGGGCTGCGCCTGCGCCACGACCAGCCCAACGGCACCCTGGAGCTCAACGCGAAGTCCCCGGACCGCCAGCGCTCCGCCTGGGCCGGCCGGGCGACGCGGGACTTCAAGGACGTGGACCCGACCGCGCTGGACGCGGAGCTGGCCGTCCGGCTCGGCTGGGCGGAGCGGAAGATCGACCTGCCGGCCGGACGGTACGAGACGCTGCTGCCCCCCACGGCCGTGGCCGACCTGGTGATCTACCAGATGTGGTCGGCGGCGGCCCGGGACGCGGTGGAGGGCCGGACGGTCTTCTCCAAGCCCGGCGGCGGCACCCGGATCGGCGAGCGGCTCTCCCCGCTGCCGCTGAACCTGCGCAGCGACCCGAACGCGCCGGGCCTGGAGTCCGCGCCGTTCGTCATCGCGCACAGCTCCGGGGACGACGCCTCCGTCTTCGACAACGGCCTGCCGGTCCCGGCGACCGAGTGGATCAAGGACGGCGAGCTGGCCCGGCTGACCACGACCCGGCACACGGCGGAACTGACCGGGCTGCCGGTCGCCCCGTCGTTCGGGAACCTGATCCTGGACGCGGGCGGGGAGAAGTCGCTGGAGGAGATGGTCGCCGCCACCGAACGCGGGTTGCTGCTGACCTGCCTCTGGTACATCCGCGAGGTGGACCCGGCGACGCTGCTGCTCACCGGGCTCACCCGGGACGGCGTCTACCTGGTGGAGAACGGCCAGGTCGTCGGCGAGGTCAACAACTTCCGGTTCAACGAGTCCCCCGTGGACCTGCTGTCCCGGGCCTCGGAGGCCGGGCGGACCGAGAAGACCCTGCCGCGCGAATGGAACGACTGGTTCACCCGGACCGCGATGCCGGCGCTGCGCATCCCGGACTTCAACATGAGCTCGGTCAGCAAGGGCGTTTGATCAACCGAGTCTGATCAACGGCGTCCGACCAACGGGATGGATCAACAAAGCGTGAGAGGTGCGGGCCTTCCCCGCCTAGACTGGCGGGGAAACCTCAGCTTTCCGTTTTCACCTCGTTTCACCTCGTTGCATCTCGTTCAAGGAGACCCAGAACCGTGACGGACATCGTCGACGAACTGAAGTGGCGCGGGCTCTTCGCCCAGTCCACCGATGAAGAAGCGCTGCGCAAGGCCTTCGCGGACGGTCCCGTCACGTTCTATTGCGGCTTCGACCCGACGGCGGCCTCGCTGCACGTGGGTCACCTGGTGCAGGTCCTCACCGTGCGCCGGCTCCAGCAGGCGGGCCACCGTCCGCTGGCGCTGGTCGGCGGGGCCACCGGGCAGATCGGCGACCCGCGCCCGACCGCCGAGCGCACCCTGAACGACCCGGAGACCGTCGCGAACTGGGTGACGCGCCTGCGCACCCAGATCGAGCCGTTCCTGTCCTTCGAGGGCGAGAACGCGGCGCTCATGGTCAACAACCTGGACTGGACGGCGGGCCTGTCCGCCATCGAGTTCCTCCGGGACATCGGCAAGCACTTCCGCGTGAACAAGATGCTGACGAAGGACTCGGTCGCCAAGCGGCTGGAGTCCGACCAGGGCATCAGCTACACGGAGTTCAGCTACCAGCTGCTCCAGGGCATGGACTTCCTGGAGCTGTACCGCCGGCACGGCTGCGTGCTCCAGCAGGGCGGGTCCGACCAGTGGGGCAACCTGACGGCCGGTCTCGACCTGATCCACCGGGTGGAGCCGGACGCGCACGTCCACGCCATCGCGACCCCGCTGATGGTCAAGGCGGACGGCACCAAGTTCGGCAAGTCCGAGAGCGGCGCCGTCTGGCTCGACCCGGAGATGACCACCCCATACGCGTTCTACCAGTTCTGGCTGAACGTGGACGACCGTGACGTCTCCACCTACATGCGCATCCTGTCCTTCCAGACCCAGGAAGAGCTGGAGGCGCTGGAGGCGCAGACCGCCGAGCGGCCGCAGGCGCGTGCCGCCCAGCGGGCGCTGGCGCAGGAGCTGACCACGCTGGTGCACGGCGCCGACCAGTGCGCCGCCGTGATCGCGGCGTCCAAGGCGCTGTTCGGCCAGGGCGAGCTGGCGGACCTGGACGAGGCCACGCTGGCCGCGGCCCTGTCCGAGCTGCCGCACGCGAAGGTGGCGGAGCCGGGCCTGGTCATCGACCTGCTGGCGGAGACCGGACTGGTCGCGAGCAAGTCGGCGGCCCGCCGGACCGTCAAGGAGGGCGGCGCCTACGTGAACAACGTGAAGGTCGCCTCCGAGGACGCGGTCCCCGCCAAGGAGGACCTGCTGCACGGGCGCTGGCTGGTGCTGCGCCGCGGCAAGAAGAACCTGGCGGCGGTCGAGGTCACCGGCTAGGGCCGGCTCGCCACCCCCGAACCTCGCAGGCACGACGGAGGGGCCGGCCCGGACACTGTGTCCGGGCCGGCCCCTGCGTCGTGCTCCGCCGCGGAGGCGGGCGGGAGCCCTCGGTCTCAGGTCATCTGCTTCTTGCCGCCGCGCAGCGAGCTGTAGATCAGGTCGCCGAGCCCGACCACGACCACGGCTCCGGCGAGCTGCAGCAGGTGCCGGATCCAGTCGACGCCGCGCGTCTCGTTGACGCCGATCCACGTGGCCACGGCGTTGCCGAGGACGGCGCCGATGATGCCGAAGATGGTGGTCAGCCAAAGGGGCTGGTGCTGCTTGCCCGGCAGGATCGCCCGGGCAATCAGTCCCAGTACAAAGCCGACGATGATCGCCCACAACCAACCCATGTCGAGCCTCCTCCTGGCGCGTTGTGCGCATGTGGGCCCAGTCTCGACCCGTCCGGCCTACTGCGCATTTCGGGCACCTCCATTCGGGGGACACCCCCTCTGCCCGTCGGCGGGCACGCGGCGTACCGTGGAGGCGTCCGGGCCGGGGAGTGTCCGGCGATCGATCGGGTGGTGGGTTGTGGAGCGGACGAAGCGGAACGGGTCCGAGGTCTTCCGGATCACGGGGGCGCGGATGAGCCTCGCCGAGGACGTACGGGGACGCCAGCGCCGGTACGTGATCTCGATGCTGATCCGGACCCTGTCGGTCATCGCGACGATCGTGTTGTGGAACGTGCAGCGGCCCGTGGCCGTCGTGACGCTCGTCGCGGGGGCGCTGCTGCCGTACATCGCGGTGGTCATCGCCAACGCGGGGCGCGAATCGACGCCCTCCCTGCCGTCCCACTTCGTTCCGGCGCCCGTGCGCCCCGCGGTGGGTGACGGAAACCTCAAGAAAAGCTCAGATCAATCATGAAGTTCCAGTGCACCGCACCGGGTCCTGCGTGACATACTGCCTACGCGCTCCGCATCCCCCGTCGGAGCGACGGACCGACGCCGGGCAGCTCCCCCCGTGGCTGCTCGGCGTCGCCATTCCGTCTTAGGGTTGAGCCGTGACTCCCCTAGACGCACTCATGAACGACTCTTCCGCCGCGGAAGCGCCCACCTGTTCCGCCAAGGCCTGCCGCGAGGCGGCCGTCTGGGTCCTGGCGTGGAACAACCCGAAGCTACACACCCCCGAGCGCCGCAAGACCTGGCTGGCGTGCGAGGAGCACCGCGAGCACCTGTCCCAGTTCCTGGGGGTCCGCGGTTTCCTCAAGGACGTCGTGAAGCTCGACGAGTGGGAAGCGCCCGAGGGCTCGCAGCGGCCGTAGCCACCGCGAGCCCTCGGGTTCGCTCGAAACCGCCGGTCAGGGCGGTGCGGGATCAGCCGCCGATCGCCGACATCGGGCGGTCGGGCTGCAGGAAGGTCGGGTCGTCGAGGCCGGACCCGGCCTTCTTGCCCCACATCGCCACCTTCCACAGGCGGCCGATCTCCTCGTCCGGGGCGCCCGAGCGCAGGGCGGCGCGCAGGTCGGACTCCTCGGTGGCGAAGAGGCACGTACGGATCTGGCCGTCGGCCGTGAGGCGCGTACGGTCGCAGGCTCCGCAGAAGGGGCGGGTGACCGAGGCGATGACGCCGACGGTGGCCGGACCGCCGTCGACGACCCAGCGCTCGGCCGGGGCGGAGCCCCGCTCCTCGGAACCCTCCTCGGTGAGGGTGAAGCGGGTGCGCAGGGATTCCAGGATGTCACCGGCGGTGATCATGCCGTCGCGCTTCCAGCCGTGCTGGGCGTCGAGCGGCATCTGCTCGATGAAGCGGAGCTCGTACTCGTTCTCGACGGCCCAGGCCAGCAGGTCGGGGGCCTCGTCGTCGTTGAGTCCGGGCATCAGCACGGCGTTGACCTTGACGGGGGTGAGGCCGGCGTCGCGGGCGGCGGCCATGCCCTCGATGACGTCCTTGTGGCGGTCGCGCCGGGTCAGGGTCTTGAAGACCTCGGGCCGCAGGGTGTCCAGGGAAACGTTTACCCGGTCCAGGCCGGCGGCCTTGAGGGCCTGCGCGGTGCGCTTGAGGCCGATGCCGTTGGTGGTCAGCGACATCTTGGGGCGGGGCTCCAGGGCCGCGCACTGCTCGACGATCCCGACGAGGCCGGGGCGGAGCAGCGGTTCGCCGCCGGTGAAGCGGACTTCCTTGATGCCGAGCTGGGTGACCGCGATGCGGATCAGGCGGACGATCTCGTCGTCACTGAGCAGATCCGATTTGCCGAGCCACTGCAGACCCTCCTCGGGCATGCAGTAAGTGCAGCGCAGATTGCACCGGTCGGTGAGTGAGACGCGCAGGTCAGTGGCTACGCGGCCGTAGGTGTCGAGAAGCACTGTAAGCCCCCTCCCCTGTCCGGTTTGTAGAGGTTCGCGCCGTGATGGATGAGAGTACGAGCGCTATCAACGAGCCTACGCGACACCCGTGACTTGTAGGGGTGCCCGAATGAACGAGACGGGACGTGGCCGTGTCGTAGGGAAATACGACACGGCCACGCTGGGTGTTCGTACATTCGCTTCAGGTGTACTGCCGCTGAGGCGCAGCGTGTCAGTGCGCGCCGGTTCCGGTCAGCGAGCGGACTTCGAGCTCGGCGAACTTCCGCGGGTCGGCCTTCTCCTTGGACAGGACGGTTCCCAGCCAGCCCAGCAGGAAGCCGAGCGGGATGGAGACGATGCCGGGGTTCTCCAGGGGGAACCAGTAGAAGTCGGCGCCCTTGAACATCGAGGTGGGCTTGCCGGAGACGACCGGCGAGAAGAGCACCAGGACGACCGAGGAGATCAGGCCTCCGTAGATCGACCACAGCGCGCCCTGGGTGGTGAAGCGCTTCCAGAAGAGGCTGTAGAGGATCGTCGGCAGGTTGGCGGAGGCGGCGACCGCGAAGGCGAGGGCGACGAGGCCGGCCACGTTGAGGTCGCGGGCCAGGGCGCCGAGACCGATGGCCACGGCTCCGATGACCACGGTGGACCAGCGGGCCGCCCGTACCTCTTCCTTCTCGGTGGCCTTGCCCTTGCGGATCACGTTCACGTAGATGTCGTGCGCGAAGGACGAGGAGGAGGCCAGCGTCAGGCCCGCGACGACCGCGAGGATCGTGGCGAAGGCCACCGCCGAGATCACGGCGAGCAGGACGGCGCCGCCGGTGGAGCCCGAGCCGCCGCCGATCTCCTGGGCGAGCAGCGGGGCCGCGGTGGTGCCGGCCTTGTTGGAGGCGATGATGTCGGCCCGCTTGAGCAGGGCCGCGGCGCCGAAGCCGAGGACGATCGTCATCAGGTAGAAGGCGCCGATGATGCCGATGGCCCAGTTCACGGACTTACGGGCGGCCTTGGCCGTGGGGACCGTGTAGAAGCGGATCAGGATGTGCGGCAGGCCGGCGGTGCCCAGGACCAGGGCGAGGCCCAGCGAGAGGAAGTCCAGCTTCGAGAGCGAGTCCTTGCCGTACTTCAGGCCCGGCTCCAGGAACTTCACGCCCTGGCCGCTGTTGTCGGCGGCCTTGCCCAGCAGGTCGGAGATGTTGAAGTTGAACTTCCACAGGACCAGGAAGGTGATCAGCAGGGTGCCCGCGATCAGCAGCACGGCCTTGATCATCTGGACCCAGGTGGTGCCCTTCATCCCGCCGATGGTGACGTAGAGGATCATCAGGACGCCGACCAGCGAGACGATCACGACCTTGCCGAAGTCGCTGGTGATGCCGAGGAGCAGCGAGACGAGCACGCCGGCGCCGGCCATCTGGGCGAGCAGGTAGAAGATCGAGACCACGATGGTGGAGGTGCCGGCGGCCGTGCGTACGGGGCGCTGGCGCATCCGGTACGCGAGCACGTCGCCCATCGTGTAGCGGCCGGAGTTGCGCAGCGGCTCGGCGACCAGGAGCAGGGCCACCAGCCAGGCGACGAGGAACCCGATCGAGTAGAGGAAGCCGTCGTAGCCGAAGAGCGCGATGGCTCCGGCGATGCCGAGGAAGGACGCGGCGGACATGTAGTCGCCGGAGATGGCCAGGCCGTTCTGGAATCCGGTGAACTGGCGGCCGCCCGCGTAGAAGTCGGCGGCGTCCTTGGTCTGGCGTCCGGCCCAGATGGTGATGGCCAGGGTGGCGATGACGAACGCCCCGAACAGGGTGATGATCAGCGGGCGGTGCTCGGAGGCGCCGGCGGCGGTGGTCGTACCCGCCGTGGCCGCACCGGCGACCGCCACGTACAGCGGGGCGCTCATTCGCCGGCCTCCATCCTTGCCTTGATGGCCGAGGCCCTGGGGTCGAGCTGGGTCGCCGCGTGGCGCGAGTACAGCCAGGCGATGAGGAAGGTCGTCGCGAACTGGCCGAGGCCCAGCACGAGGGCGACGTTGATGTTGCCGAAGAGCTTCGTCCCCATGAAGTCGCCCGCGTAGTTGGAGAGCAGGACGTAGAGCAGGTACCAGGCGATGAACGCCACGGTGAGCGGGAAGGCGAAGGAGCGGTGGGCCCGGCGCAGTTCGGCGAACTCCTCGCTCTGCTGGACGCGTACGAACTCTTCGGCCGTGGGGGCCGCGGGGCTCGCCGGCGGCGTTCCCGCGCTGCCCGGGGGCGGCGCTGCTTCGGTGGTCACGGGGGACTCTCCTTGTGACGCGGGGGCGGTGGGGACAGCGGGGACGGCGGACAAAACAACCTCCGTGTGGGGACGGTGGTGCCGATCCCCCTGTCAACGGCACGGCCGGCGCGTCGGGGCGGTTCAACACCTGTGTGTTTCTTTGGGAACTGATTCCTCGAACTGATTCCTCGAACTGATGGCGCGAAGTCGAACGTCGGCACTAGGTTCACGTGACATGAACCCGTCGGGCGCGACCGCGCCCGCACGGCTTTTTCACGATGATGTGGAGAACCCATGGCTCATCTGGGAACCGGTAACCGGCGGCGCGCTCTCGCCGTTCCGGTCGGCCTGGCGCTCACGGCCTCGCTCGCCTTCCTGCCTTCGGTCGCGGCCTCCGCCGCTCCGCTCGGCATCACGGCTGACGCCTCGGCCACCGCCACGCCCGACACCTCCGGCCCCAAGCTGTCCTACGTGGCCAACTTGACCTCGTACGGAAGCGTGAAGCAGGCGAAGAAGTCGATCGAACGTGCCGGTGGCACCGTGGTGATCGCATATGAGCAGATCGGAGTGGTCGTAGCCCACTCGCAGAACCCGGACTTCGCCAAGCAGCTGCGCGGCCAGCGGAGCCTGTTCGCCTCGGTCGGCGCCACCCGCGTCGCCCCCCTGTCGGTCGTGCAGACCGACGAGGAGGGCTCGACGCAGCGCCTCAGCGACGCGGACGCCGCCAAGGCCTCGGCGCAGGCCGAGCCCGGGCAGGAGCCCCTGGAGTCCAACCAGTGGGACCTGCGCGCGATCAAGGCCGACCAGGCTCACAAGATCAACGATGGCAGCCGGAACGTGACGGTGGGCGTCATCGACACGGGTGTCGATGACACTCACCCGGATCTCGCCGCGAACTTCTCCAAGGGCCAGTCCGCCAACTGTGTCGGCGGCGTCGCCGACACCACCGAGGGCGCCTGGCGCCCGTACGCCGACGGCAGCGACCACGGCACCCACGTGGCGGGCACCATCGCGGCCCCGCGCAACGGGGTCGGCATCAGCGGTGTGGCGCCCGGCGTGCAGGTGGCCGCGATCAAGGTGAGCGAGCCGGCGACCAGCCTCTTCTACACCGAGGCCGTCGTCTGCGCCTTCATGTTCGCCGCCGAGAAGGGGATCGAGGTGACCAACAACAGCTACTACGTCGACCCCTGGCTCTACAACTGCAAGTCGGACGACGACCAGAAGGCGCTGGTGGAGGCCCTCAGCCGGGCGACGCAGTACTCCGAGCGCAAGGGCGTGCTCAGCGTGGCCTCGGCGGGCAACTCGAACCACGACCTGGCGTCCGACGCCATCCTGGACGACACCAGCCCGGACGACGCCACCCCGGTGCCCCGCACGATCGACCCGCACGTCTGCCTGGACATGCCCACCCAGCTCCCGGGCGTGGTCACGGTCAGCGCGACCGGCGACAAGGGCTTCAAGTCGTACTACTCCAGCTACGGCCTGGGCGTCGTCGACGTCGCGGCCCCCGGCGGCGACAAGTGGCAGATACCCGCCACCCCGGACGCCAACGGCCGCGTGCTGTCCACCCTCCCGGGCGGCGGCTACGGCTACAAGCAGGGCACCTCGATGGCCGGCCCGCACGTCGCCGGTGTCGCGGCCCTGCTCAAGAGCCGCCACCCGTGGGCGACCCCGGCGCAGCTCCAGCTGCTCCTCAAGGCCCAGGCCACGAAGACGGCCTGCCCCGAGCAGGTCTACGACGCCACGGGCGTGCTGGTCGACGCCACCACCTGCAACAGCAAGTGGGGCCAGAACAGCTACGACGGCTACGGCGTGGTCGACGCGCTGAAGGCCGTCAAGTAAGCCGGCTGAACCCGCTGACACGCTGACACGCTGAAGGGCCGGGCGGGGAACATCCCGCCCGGCCCTTCAGTACGTTGCCGCGTCGGTCAGGGCTTGATCATGACCTTCAGCGCGCTGCGGTCGTCCATCGCCCGGTAGCCCTCCGGGACCTCGTCCAGGGTGACGGCCCGGTCGAAGACCGGCGACGGGTCGATCGCACCGCTGAGCACGTCCGCGAGCAGCTCGGGGATGTACGCGCGGACCGGCGCGACCCCGCCCCGCAGGGTGAGGTTGCGGTCGAACATGACACCGAGGTCGAGGCCGGTGCCGCTGCCGTGCGGCACGCCGACGTAGCCGA
This sequence comes from Streptomyces sp. NBC_01298, assembly GCF_035978755.1. Taxonomy (NCBI): domain Bacteria; kingdom Bacillati; phylum Actinomycetota; class Actinomycetes; order Kitasatosporales; family Streptomycetaceae; genus Streptomyces; species Streptomyces sp. NBC_01298. The sequence continues at coordinate 6,943,856 of NZ_CP108414.1, read as the reverse complement.
TGGCCCCGCCGTCGCGGGCGATGTTCACCGCGGTGCGCATGGACTGCTCGGTGCCGACCGCCTCGATGACGGAGTGGGCGCCCTGGCCGCCGGTGAGCTCGCGCACGGCCGCCTCGGCGGCCTCGCCGCGCTCGGCGACCACGTCGGTGGCTCCGAAGAGCTTGGCGATGTCCGTACGGACGGCGTGCCGGCCCAGTGCGATGATCCGGTCGGCGCCCAGGCGCTTGGCCGCGAGGACCCCGCACAGGCCGACCGCGCCGTCGCCGACGACGGCGACCGTGGAGCCCTTGCGGACCCCCGCGCCGAGCGCGGCGTGGTGGCCGGTGCCCATGACGTCGGACAGCGCGAGGAGCGCGGTCAGCAGGTGGTCGTCGGAGGCGGCGTCGGCGGGCAGCTTCACCAGCGTGCCGTCGGCGTGCGGGACCCGGACGGCCTCGCCCTGGCCGCCGTCGTGGCCGACCGAGCCCCAGAAGCCGCCGTGCTCACAGGAGGTGTAGAGGCCCTCGACGCAGTAGGCGCAGGTGCCGTCGGACCACATGAAGGGGGCGACGACGAGGTCTCCGGCGCTCAGGCCCGAGACTGCGGAGCCGGTCTCCTCGACGATGCCGAGGAACTCGTGCCCGATCCGCTGGCCCGGCTGGCGCTTGGCCTCGCCGCGGTAGGCCCAGAGGTCGCTGCCGCAGATGCAGGCGCGCAGGACGCGGACGACGGCGTCCTCGGGGCGCTGGATCGCAGCGTCGGGCACCTCCTCCACGCGGATGTCGTGCGGGGCGTGGATGACGGTGGCGCGCATGGTGGTGCAGTCCTCCGGCTAGGAAATGGTTGAGCCCTGTAGGGCCTCCCTACCGTACGCCCGCTCCGGCGCGAGTGCTCCCGTGGCCAGCAGGTACTGGGCCGCCACGTAGGTGGCCATGACCCAGAAGTCGGCGCGGGGCAGCTGGGGCCACTCGGCGACCCCGGTGGCGATGAGCGTGTCGGAGAGCAGGAACAGCGCCCCGCCGAGCCCGGCCCGCAGTCCCAGGGCGCTGGAGCGGTAGGCCATGGCGGTGAGCAGCAGGCTGTACCCGGCGACCGGGATCCGCAGGTCCGCGGGCAGGTCGCCCCAGAGCAGCGTGACGGTGGACAGCAGCGCGGCGGCGTACGCGGCCCCGAGCAGGGGGCCCGTCCGGCGGCGGCCGAACAGCACGAGGTAGCAGACGTGCCCGGCGGCGAAGGAGCCCATGCCGATCAGGAAGGCGGGATCGGCGTCGAAGAGCAGGGCCAGGTCGCCGCCCCAGCCGAACAGCAGGGCCGCGATCAACAGGCGGGGGGCGCGGCGGGTGATGACGTAGGCGACGAGCAGCGGCATCAGCAGCGGCTTGGCGACGAGGTGCCCGGGGTGCCAGTCCGCCAGCAGGGATCCGAGGTCCAGGGCGGTGGCGACGGCGAAGGCGGCGAGCAGCGCCCGGCCGGCGGAGCCGGAGCCCGGCAGGACGGCGGGGCGCGCCCAGGAAGGCGTACGGGACTGCGCGCGCTCGGCGGGTCCGGCGGCGCTCACGCGGCGTGCTCCGGGGCGGGCGCGGGCGGGGCTGTGGCCGTGGCCGTCTCGGTCGGAGTGGCCTGCGCGGCCTGCGCGGGCTGCCAGCCCGGGCCGCGGAACACGCGTCCGGCGCGCTCGCGCCAGGTGGTGGCCCCGCGCACGTCCCGGGCGATGGAGGCGTACTCGTGGGTGGCGACGCGCAGCGGGTTGTAGGTGCCGATGTTCTTGGTGAGGCCGAAGACGGGCTTGTCGGTCTCCCCCACCCAGGAGCCGAACATCCGGTCCCAGACGATCAGGATGCCGCCGAAGTTCCGGTCCAGGTAGCCGCCCTGGGAGGCGTGGTGGACGCGGTGGTGGGAGGGGGAGTTGAAGACGAACTCGATCGGCCGGGGCAGCTTGTCGATGCGCTCGGTGTGGATCCAGAACTGGTAGACGAGGTTGACCGAGTAGCAGAACGCGATGGCCGCCGGGTGCACGCCCAGCGCGATCATCGGGAGGTAGAACGGCCAGGAGGTGGCGCTGGTCCAGGGCTGGCGCAGGGCGGTGGTGAGGTTGAACTTGCGGCTGCTGTGGTGGACGACGTGGCAGGCCCACAGGATCCGGATGACGTGGTGGCCGCGGTGCTGCCAGTAGTAGAGGAAGTCCTGCGCGAGCAGCATCAGCGGAACGGTCCACCACAGGACGGGGACGCGCAGCGGGGTGAGCTCGTAGACCGCGGTGTAGATCGCGACGATCGGGATCTTCCAGAGGAAGTCGAAGCCGAGGCTGCCGATCCCCATGCCGAGGCTGGTGACGGCGTCCTTGGTCTCGTACCCGGCGGCGTCCTCGTCGGGATGGAGGCGGTAGCTCACGAGCTCTATCACGGTGAGCAGGACGAAGGCGGGTATGGACCACAGCACGACATCGGGCAGGTTCGGCATGTCCGCACCATAGAGGCGGGTTCGGGGGCTCGGCTAGGGGTTGTTACCGATCGGTATCCATCGGTGTTACCGACGGTTCACGAGATGCTTCCGGGTGAGGGTGTCCGGGCCAAGGGGAGGGCGTGGGAGATGGGGCACGAAGCGGGTTTTGAAGAGATCCTCTTAGAGGCGGCGGACGCGGCGGCGCGGACGGTGATGCGGGCCCGGCCGCCGGGGGCGCCCCGGTTCAGGCCGGTGCGGGAGGACGTCCGCGAACGGCTGCGCCGCGCGCACAGGCTGGTCGGCCTGCTGAGGGAAGCGAGCGCGGGACTCGACGGAGCCGACCGCCAGAACGCGGTGGACGCGGTCCGCGGGGCGTTCGCCGCGCTCAGCCCGAAGGAGACCGGGGCCCTCCTCCAGGCCGCCGCCGGCCCCTCGGCCGTGCCCGTGCCCCCGCCGCCCGCGGAGCTGGGCCCCGCGGCGGCGGCCGCCTACCGGGAACTGTTCGTCCTGTGCCTCGATGGCCGGGCGGCTGCGGAGCGGGGCTCCTCCCCGCGGGGCGGCCCCCCGACCACGGCGGAGGCGGCGGCCGCCGCCTTCGACGAGGGGGACCCCTCCGGTCCGCCGGCCGCAGGCGGCGCCGGGGCCGCGGGAGCCGCCCGGCCCGCCGGGGCCGCCGAGCCCGACCGGGCCACCGGGTCCGCGGAGATCACCGAGTCCGCGGAAGGGGTCACCGAGGCGGCCGAGGTCTTCTCGGCCTTCGAGGAGCGGTACGCCCAGTACGTCGCCGGGGCCCAGGGGCGGGTCCAGCTGTACGGGCTGACGCTCAGCCAGGACCGCCAGGACTGGTCCCTGGACCGCGCCTACATCAGCCTCGCCGTCAGCGGCGGGGAGTTCCTCGAAGAACCCGGCCTGCAGAGCTCGGTGAAGGCCGAGGTGGCGCTGAGCGCCACCGAGCGGGTCCTGCTGCGCGGCCCGGCCGGCTCGGGCAAGAGCACCCTGGTGAAATGGCTGGCCCTCAACGCGGCCCGCAGCAGCTTCACGGCCCAGTTGCCGGACTGGAACGGCCTGGTCCCCTTCGTCCTGCCGCTGCGCTCCTTCAACTCCCCCGCCGGACTGCCCCGGCCGCAGGACTGGCTCGGCGCGACGGGCGTCCCGCTGGTGCCGCCGGAAGGCTGGATCACCGGGCTCCTGGCCACCGGGCGGGCGCTGGTGCTGATCGACGGAGTGGACGAGATGCCTCCGCGGCTGCGCGACCGGACCGAGTCCTGGCTGCGGGACCTGCTCACCGCGTACCCGGCGGCCCGCTTCGTGGTCACCACCCGGCACTCTGCCGTACCCGAGGACTGGCTGACCGCCCAGGGTTTCACCTCCCTCGCCCTGCTGCCGATGGACCGCGACGACGTCGGCGCCTTCATCACGCACTGGCACGCCTCCGCCCGGGGCGAGGCGGACGGCGAGGACGAGGGGCCGGAGCGGGAACTGCTCGACCGGTACGAGACGGCGCTCCTGGAGGCCGTGGGATCGCGCCGGGACCTGGGCAGGCTGGCGACGAACCCGCTCATGTGCGCCCTGCTGTGCGCGCTGAACCGGGACCGCCGGATGCATCTGCCCCGGGCCCGCAAGGAGCTCTACGACACGGCTCTGGACATGCTGCTGATCCGCCGCGACAGCGAGCGGGACATCTCCGGGGTCGAGGGGGTCTACCTCAGCCGGGACGAGCAGACCCTGCTGCTCCAGCGCCTCGCGTACTGGCTGATCCGCAACGGGCAGGTGGAGGCCTCCGCCGAGGAGGCGATCGGGATGATCACCGAATCGCTCGACTCCATGCCGCAGGTCAAGGCCCAGGCCGACGCGCAGGCGGTGTTCCAGCACCTGCTGATCCGCAGCGGGCTGCTCCGGGAACCGGTACCGGGCTCGGTCCTGTTCGTCCACCAGACCTTCCAGGACTACCTCGGCGCCAAGGCGGCCGTGGAGGCGCGGGACTTCGGCGTCCTGGTGCGCCATGCGCACGAGTACACCTGGGACAACGTGGTCCGGATGGCCGTGGGACACGCCCGGCCCGATGAACGCTCCTATCTGCTGCGGCAGTTGCTGGAGCGGGCCGACCGGTCGGAACCCGACCGCAGCCGGCTCGTGCTGCTCGCGGCCGCCTGTCTGGAACACGCGCCCGAGCTGGATCCGGAGGTCCGGCGCGAGGTGACGGCCCGGACCGCGCTCCTGCTGCCCCCGCGCTCCCCGGGCCAGGCCGAGGAACTGGCCAAGGCGGGAGAACTCGTACTGGAGCTGCTGCCGGAGCCGGCCGGGCTCGTCGAGGCCGAGGCCGCCGCGACGATCCGTACGGCGGCGCTCGTCGGCGGCGACCGGGCACTCCAGGTGATCGCGGGCTTCCGGACGGACGACCGCTACGAGGCCGCCCGCGAACTCTCCGACGCCTGGGGGAGGTTCCCCGTGGAGGCGTACGCGGACGCGGTGCTCGCGGACGCCCCCATGACCACGGCCCACCTGCACGTGCGGACGCCCGGACAGTTGCGGGCCCTGGAGCGGCTCCGGCACGTCCGCCGGCTCCACGTCACCTGGGACGGCCCCGTTCCACCGGAGATCGCGGGGCGGCGGGACCTGGAGTCGCTGACCCTGCACCGCAATCCGGGGCTGGCCGATCTGTCCCCGCTGGCCGGGCAGTCCTCGCTGCGGCACCTGGGCGTCCTGGACTGCCCGCAGGTCACCGGGATCGAGGTGGTGTCCGAACTGCGGGCGGACAGCCTCGCCTTCGGCTACCTCCGGGACGACCTCTCGCTCGCTCCCCTGGCGGGGGCCGCGGACCTGCGCTCGCTGATCATCGGTTTCGAGCCGGAGCAGCGGCGGATCGGGGACGTGCCCGCCGCGGACTCGCTGACCGCGCTGCACCTGTGGCAGGGGGCCCGCCGGATGACGCTCGACGGGATCGAGCGGTGGCCGCGGGTGGAGAAGCTGACGGTCGCCGGCAGCGGCCAGTACCGGCAGCTGGTGCGCTCGCTGCCGCTCAGGGGACTGACCGCCCTGCAGATCCGGCACGCGGCGCCCGTGTCGGCCGGGGCGCTCCTGCCGTACGAACGTCTCGGCCGGCTCGTGCTGATCCGGTGCGCGCTGGAGGGGTCGCTGGAGGCACTGCGCGAGTTCCCGGAGCTGCGCCGGCTCGTGCTGAGCGAATGTCTGGGGACCCTGGACCTGTCTCCGCTCGCGCCCGTGGAGCAGCTGGTGATCGAGCTGCGCCGGGGCACGCACGTGAGGGGTACGGAGCTGATCCCGCCGGAGCGGCTCGTCCGCAGGGACTGAGCCGCTCCGGCGGGCGCCCGGGGCCGGTGGCGCGGGAGCGCGGGCGCGGGGCGCGGGGCGCTACCAGACCCGGACCGAGCCCCCTCGGGCGAAGGCCGGGCTGGTGGCGGCCGCCGGGACCTCCGTCAGGGGCTGCGCGACCTCCGAGACGAGGGGTCCGTGCTTGGCGGCCACCGCGTCGAGGAGGGCGAGGTCGAAGCCGTACACCCGGGCGGCGTTGCCGCCGACCATGGCGGCGACCTCCTCGCGGGGCAGGCCCGCGTAGGCGATGCGCAGGCCCTCGCGGGAGTAGGGCGTGGTGCCCTCGTCGTGGGGGTAGTCGCTGCCCCACATGATCTTGTCGAGGCCGATCCGGTCCCGCAGCGGGACCTCGTGGGGGCGCATGAAGCTCGCTCCCACGAAGCAGTTGTCCCGCCAGACCTGGCTCGGCCCCTTGCCCATGGACTCGGCCAGCCCGGCGCCGAACTTGGCCTCGGCGGTGGCCGAGGCCGCGACCAGGCGGCCGTGGTAGTAGTCCAGCATCTCGATCACGCCGGGGATCCAGCCGGAGCCCTGCTCCGTCAGGACCAGTTTCAGCCCGGGGTTGCGGCGGAAGGCACCGCCGAAGATGAGGTGCCACAGGGCCCGGTGGGAGAACCAGGTGGTCTCCACCATGAAGACGGCCCGCGCCGCGGGCTCGTCGCCCAGGGGCGGCGAGGCGGAGCCGCCGTGGTGGTTGACCGGCACGTCCAGCTCGTCGCAGACGGCCCAGATCGGGTCGTAGACCTCCGAGTAGAGCTCGGGAACGGTGGAGCCGGGCGGGACGCCGGGCAGCAGGATGCCGCCGGTCAGGCCCGCGGTGCGGGTGCGGCGGATCTCCCGGACCGCCGCGTCCACGTCGTTCAGCAGGATCTGGACCACGCCCGCCCGGCGGCCCGGCGCGTCCGCGCAGAAGTCCGCCAGCCACCGGTTGTGGGCCTGGAGCCCGGCCCAGCGCATCTCGTACTCGGCCGCCGTCGGGGGCTGGGCCATCAGCGAGGCCTTGGGGAAGAACGGCGGGATGGTGTTCGGGAAGAGCACCTCCGCGACGATCCCGTCTGCTTCGAGCTCGGTCAGGCGCCGCTGGGAGTTCCAGTTGCGGTCGGCCGTGTCCGCGAGGAGGTCCTCGTACGGGTTGACGTAGGTCGCGGCCCAGGCGTCGAACTCGGCGTGGTGGCGCTTCTCCAGGTACGGCTTGTAGTCCAGCAGGTCGGCGCCCGCGTGGCAGTCGGCGGAGATGACCGTGTAGCGGTCCTCCCCGGAGGCCGGGGTCTCGGAACTCACGGGTTCACCCCCAGCACCGGGAAGTCGTTGTCCGTCAGCCAGTGCCGGCCCACGTCGCGCGAGCGCGCCCAGGAGGCTTCGACGGCCGCCTGGTCCGCGCTCTGCCCGAGCTCGGCGGGGGTGGGGCCGATGCGGCGGGCGATCGGCGCCAGCTTGTCGGTGTCGAAGCCGAAGACCTCGGCGGCGGCCAGGCCCAGCATCCGGCGGGTCTCCTCGACGGGGATGTCGTGGAAGGTGTTCTTCAGCCAGTTGCGGGTGTTGGGCCAGGTCCCTTCGGGGTGCGGGAAGTCCGAGCCCCACAGGATGTTGTCCACGCCGATCTCGTAGCGCTGGGCCAGTTCGCGCCGCTTGGTGTTGGTCGCGCAGACGAACACCTGCCGGTCCAGGTACTCGCTCGGCGGCCGCTTCAGTTCCTCGAACGGCGAGAGCTTCTTGCCGCCGTGCGCGCCGAGGTAGAGCCGGTCCATGAACCAGAGCTGGTTGGGCAGCCACCAGCAGCCCGACTCGGCGACGCCGAACTTCAGGCCCGGGTGCCGCTCGAAGACCCCGGACCAGAGCAGGAACCACAGCGGGCGGGCCGGCCACCAGGTGACCTCGGAGACGAAGATGCCCAGGTGGTCCCCGTACTCGTGGCGCGGCGAGGAGCCGGAGTGCGTGACGATCGGCATCCGCGTCTCGGCCGCCGCCGCCCACACCGGGTCGTAACGGCGGTCGTGGTACGGGGCCTTGTCCACCCACATGGCCGGGATCATCAGGGCGCCCAGCCCGGATGCCTTGGCCCGGTATATCTCGGCGACGACCTTGTCCGGGTCGCCGGTGATGGGCAGCAGGGCGACCCCGCAGTGCCGCTCGGGGTTCTCGGACACGAACTCGGCGAGCCAGCGGTTGTGCGCCTGGGCGCCGGCCATGCCGAGCTCGGGGTCCTGGTCGCCGGAGAGGCCGAGGCCCACCCCGAAGGGGGCGGCGGTCTGGCTGTCCACGGCGTCGGCGTCGGGGAAGACGACTTCGGCGGCCACGCCGTCGCCGTCGAGCTCCTTCAGCCGCTGCGTGACGTCCCAGCCGCCCTTGAGGCCCTCCTCGTGGTCGTGGAACCACTTCTCGGCGAAGGCCTCGTTGCGCACGCCCAGCTTGGTGGCCTCGGCGCGGCGGGCGTCGCGCTCGCCGAGGAACTCGTCGAACTGCGGGTGGAAGGCGCTGTCCAGATAGGGGCGGTACTGCTCGGTGGGCAGTCCCGCGTGGCAGTCGGAGGAGATGATCAGGTACGGGTCTTCGTACGCACTCACGATGGAGACTCCTCAGTCGAGGATGAAGCTTTCCAGGTAGGCGGGGTTGGCGCGGTCGAGCATCGACTGCGACCGGGCGCGGATCTGGCGGTCGCTGTGCTCGCTGTCGGGCAGCATCCAGAAGCGGTCGGCGCGGATGCCGTCCACGACGTGGTCCGCGACGTCCTCGACCGGGGTGAAGTTCACCTCGTGGCCGGCGTTCTTCATGGCCGCCTCGTACTGGTCGAGGCTGCGGTACGGGGACTTGCGCGGGCGTTCCTTGGCGTACCGGTCGGGCCGGTTGCGGTGCGACTCCCACAGGCCGGTGCGCAGCATGTGCGGTCCGGGGAAGAGCACGGAGGCGCCGATGGCCGCGCCCTCCGCCTTGAGGTGGGCGTAGAGCGACTCGGTCATGGTGACCACGGCCGCCTTGGTGACGGCGTAGACCGAGGCGGTGGGCAGCGGGGCGATGCCGCCGTCGCCGGAGGAGGTGTTGACGATGTGGCCGGGGCCGCCGGCGGCGATCATGCGGGGGACGAAGGCCTGGATGCCGTGGAAGACGCCCCAGACGTTGACGGAGAAGGCCCATTTCCAGTCGTTGGGCTCGTGCTCCCACATGCGGCCCTCGGCTCCGGAGCCGACGCCCGCGTTGTTGCAGAGGACGTGCACGGCGCCGAAGGTCTCGTACGCCGCGTCGGCCAGCGAGATCACGGAGTCCCGGTCGCTGACGTCGACGATCTTGGCGAGCACCTCGGCGCCGTCGGCGGCGAGTTCGTCGGCGGCCTTGCGCAGGGCGCCCTCCTCCACGTCGGCGAGGACCACCTTCAGCCCCTCGGCGGCGAAGCGGCGGGCCATCGCGAGGCCGATGCCACTGGCGGCTCCGGTGACCACTGCCACCTGTCCGGGTTCGAGTCGCATGTCACACACTCCCCTCGGGCGGTCCGTCGAGGATCTGCATCGGGTCGTCGTAGCGCTGGTGGATGTACGGGAGCAGGGCCTGGGCGCTGACCCGCTCGACGACCTTGCCCCGCTGGTCGGTGGTCTTCTCGCCGATGGTGAGCTCGACGAGGCGGCGTACGGGGAGGTCGGCGATGGGGTCGAACATCGACTCGCGGAGCACCACGTCGCCGGTGATGTGCTCCAGCTTGCGGACCTTCTCGTTGCGGGTGCAGTGCACCAGCACCGGATCGGCGTCGAAGCCCGAACCGTCCACCGCGGGGAGGAACTTGAAGTAGAAGTCGGTCTTCACGGTGGGCTCGGGCAGCGGCAGCTCGCGGTCCACCGCCCCGCGCACCTCCACGAAGGCGATCCCGTGCCGGGCGAGCGAGGCCTTGACCACCAAGCCGTCGCGCTCGACGGTGATCTCGCCGAGCTTCTTCGGCTCGCCGAAGACCTCGCGGCCTCCGATCAGGGCGCGCTCCATGCTCATCGGCATGACCAGCGGGTACCAGCCCTCGACCCCGTCGTGCTGGGCCGCGACGGCCACCGAACCGGCGCCGAGCGGGTAGCCGGGCAGGTCCACCTTGCTGATGTTGGCCCGCACCAGGGGCCGTTCCGTGGGCTTCAGCGGCGGCGGGAGGACCGCCGCCACCACGTCCGGGTCGGTCTCCCAGACGGCCACCACACCGGTGGACCAGATGTCGGGGAGCTTCGAACTCTTCTCGCGCGAAGCGGCGATCTCGGCCTCGGTGCGCGCTCCGTACCGTACGCGTGCCATCTCTCGCACCATCCTTCGTCCAGGACTCAGTCGGTTCTGACGCAGTCGGTTCTGACGCAGCTGGTTCTGTAACACAGTTACACCGCGACCGATGAAGGGTAAAGACCCGTGCACGTAACCGATCTGACGGATCGACAGAAAGTTGGGACGGACAGATGACCAGAACCACGCTGACCCGCGCGGAGGTACTGGACGCCGCCGCGTCCCTGGTCAAACAGCACGGCCCGGCCGCCCTCACCATGCGCAAGCTCGCCGCCGAGCTGGGCACCGCGGTGACCTCCATCTACTGGCACGTCGGCAACCGCGAATCACTGCTCGACGCCCTCGTGGAGCGGACCGTGGAGGAGGTGGGCGCCATCCGGCCGGTCGGCCGCAACCCCGGCGACCGCATCGTCTCGGTCGCCCGGATCCTGCGCCGCGAGCTGCGCGAGCGCCCGCACCTGATCGCCATGGTCCACGAGCGCGGCCTCACCGACCGGATGTTCATGCCCGCCCAGCAGGCGCTGGTCCACGAGGTGCACGCGGCGGGCCTGCGCGGAGCCCGGGCCGCGGACGCGGTGCGGGCGATCCAGTTCCAGATCATCGGCTTCGTCCTGGTCGAGCGCAATCGCGAACGCTCCCCCGCGCAGTCCCCCGCCGAGAGCGAACTCTGGGACCCGGCCGACGCCCCGCACGACCCGCCGCTGGCCCGCGCGCTGGCCCGGCCGGTGGATCCGGAGCGGCTGTTCCAGCTGACCCTGAGGGCCCTGGTGCGGGCCCTGCTGGCGCCGCCGGCCGGGTAACCGGCTTGCCGCCGCACGGCCGCCCGTGATGGGATCTGATCCAACGGGGGCGGCTCCCCGGCGTGCATCCTTCTCTTAACCCAAAGAATCCGCGCGCCCACTCCCCGCCCCCGTTTTCCATTTGCGGAGGGGAACCACAGTCGTGCCTGCCATCGGACCCGTCGACTCGCTCCTGCTGCGCCGGCTCCAGCGCGTCTACGTCGACCAGCCCCCGGCCGCCGCCTCGCCGGGCACCGAGGGGGTCCGTCCGCTGGAGGGCGAACTCCTGGAACGCGGCCACACCATGAGCCGGGAGCTGTACGCCGCCCTGGCCGTCCTCGCCCCGACCGACCTCGCCGAGGAACGGCTGCGGCTGCTGGCCCTGGTCGACGGGCTCATGGGGTCTGACCGGGTCCACAAGCCCCTCTTCCGCCGCTTCCCCTTCTCCATCCCCGACGACACCGAGCGCTGGTACGTCGACCGCGTGCGCTCCGCGCTGGACCGGCAGCCCGCCCAGCCCTGCGCGCTCTGCGCCGAAGCCGGGCCGGTGCGGCCGATCTCCCCGTGCGCCCATCTGGTCTGCCTCCCCTGCCGGGACACCGCCGACCGCACCGCCTGCCCGGTCTGCCGGCGCCCCGCCGACCCGGCGGACCCCTTCCCGCGTACGGAGGAACGCGCACCCGGCGCCGCGGACTCCCCGGGCCCGTGCGCCCCGCTGCGGCTGCTACGGCTCGGCACCGACCCGGGAGACGACTGCGCCCAGCTGCTGTCCTCGCTGCTGGCCCGGCGGACCCCGCTGTCGCCCGAGGAGTGCGAGGACCTGCTGCCGCTGGTCCGGCTCGCCCCGGCCGGGCTCGACTGGCTGCCCGGGGAGATCCCCGTACGGGAGACCAAAGCGGTGGTCCTCGCGCTGCTCCTGGCCGATCCGGCGAGGCGGGACTCCGCGCTCCCCCTGTTCGCCGGACGGCTGACCACCGCCACCGATGTGCTGCGGCTGCTCGCCGTACGGTCCGGCGGGGATCCCGGGCTCCTCCCGCCGCCGCCCCGCTTCACCTCGCTCGGACGGCCGCTGCGGCGCGAACTGCTGCGCGTTCTGGACGCGTTGCCGGTCCCGTACCTGGTGGAGGACCTGCTGCGGCACCCCACAGCCTGGAAACGGGCCGCCGAGACCCTTCACCCCTTCGAGCACCACGCCCGGCATCCGCGCGCGGCCCTCGCCTTCGCCGCCCTGCGCGGCACCCCGCTCCGCGGCGCCCTGGGCGCGGCCATGCGGGAGACCGCCGCCGCGCACCCCGACGCCGTCCGCGTGGACCGGGACCGGATCCTGCCGGTGACCTGGGCCGCGCGACTGGAGCGGGCCCTGGCCGACGGGGACGCCGCGAACGCCGCCGCGCTGGCGGGAGCGCGCCCGGGGGAACTCGTACGCCGCCTGGACCACCTGCTGCGCCTCCACGCCGGCGACCGGCTGCTCCCCGAGCTGGCGCGGGCACTGGAGCGCGGACTCCCCGCCGCGGGCGCGGGCCCGCTGCTGGCGGCGCTCGGGGCCCTGCGCGTGCGCACCACGGACCGGACCGGCTCGCCCCGCGTGTTCTTCCCCAAGGGCCAGGCCCTCCGGGCCCGGTCCGTGCCGGAGGCCCGCCCACCGCTGCCCGCTCCGCTCGCCCGGGCGGCCGTGGATCTGCTGGAGGCGGAGGTGCTGCGCCGGTTCGGCCGGGCCGCGGGCGCACCCTACGAGCTGGCCGTCCTGGACTCCGGGCTCGCGGAGCTGCCCGTGCCCTTCGCGGAACGGGCGGCCGCGCGCTCCCTGGTCGCGGTGCCCCGGGGCAGCCGGCTCACCCTGCCCGGGGGCGAGGTGCTGCGGCTGTTCCTGCACTGGACGGAGCCCGAGGACCTGGTCACCGACCTCGACCTGTCGGTGGCCTTCTTCGACGCCGACTGGAAGTTCACCGGCTTGTGCGACTACACGAGCCTGGTGCACGGGCCGGAGGGGGCCGCCGTGCACTCGGGCGACCTCACCGAGGCACCCGCACCGGACGGGGCCACCGAATACGTCGACCTGGACCTGGCCGCACTCGCCGGCGCCGGGGACGCGTACGCGGTGGTCCTGGTGTTCAGTTTCACCAACGTGCCCTTCGAAGAGCTGGAGGACGCCTTCGCCGGGTTCATGACCCTGCCCGCGGACGGCCCGCGCGACTCCGCCTACGATCCGCGCACAGTCCGCCAGCGCTTCGACCTGAGCGGCGCCTCGGGCGCCTGCCTGCCGATGCTCCTGGACCTCCGCGCCCGGCAGGCGGTGTGGACGGACGTGCACCTGCCGCCGTCGGGCGACTTCGAGAGCGTCGGCTCCCACCGCGGCAGGCTGCCGTCCACCGCGTCCTCACTGTGGACGCACTTCGCCTCCGGCACCCGCACCACCCTGTGGGACCTCGCCGTGTGGCGGGCCGCGGCCCGCACCCGGGAGGTGGCGGTGATCCGGCGGGCGTCTGAGAGTTCGGCCACCGACGAGGTGTGGCTCTACCGGGCCGCCGCCGGCGAGGAACCGCCGGCCTTCGCCGCGCGGATCGCCGCCCTGGCGCCGCCCGAGGAGCGCCGGGCCCCGGTGGACGCCGACGCGGAGGCCTCCGAACTGGCCGCCGGGAAGCGTGCGTTCCTGGCGCTGACCAGCGCGAGCGTGGCCCCCGAAAGGGGTTCGGGGACGGTCTACCGGCTCTTCCCCGGGCCCGCCGAAGTACCCGGGTCCTTCGCCCGGGTGACGGCCGGGGACCTCGTGGCGGAGCTGAGCCGAGCCGATGCCGGGCCGAGCTGAAAGTCCGTAGGGCTTCGAGTGTCGGCGCGGCCCGATATCCTCTGTGACCATGCTCGCCGACCGTACGACCGCAGAGACGATGTGGCCGACCGCGTACCCACAGGGGTACGCGGTCGTCGACGTGGAGACCACCGGGCTCGCTCGCGACGACCGGATCATCTCCGCCGCCGTCTACCGGCTCGACGCTCAGGGCAACGTCGAGGACCACTGGTACACGCTGGTCAACCCGCTCCGGGACCCCGGCCCCGTGTGGATCCACGGTCTGACCAGTGACATGCTCCAGGACGCGCCGCTCTTCAAGGACATCGCCGAGGAGTTCGCGGGCCGGCTCGCCGACCGGGTGCTGGTCGCGCACAACGCGATCTTCGACTGGCAGATGATCGCCCGCGAGTACGCGCGGGCCGAGGCCACCGCTCCGGTGCGTCAGCGGCTGTGCACCATCGCCCTGTCGAAGGAACTGAACCTCCCGCTGCCCAACCACAAGCTGGAGTCGCTCGCCGCGCACTTCGGCGTGGTCCAGCAGCGCGCCCACCACGCGCTCGACGACGCCCGGGTCCTCGCGGAGGCGTTCCGTCCGTCCCTGCACGCGGCCGCGCGGGACAACGTACGGCTGCCCCTGCTGGAATGCCGGCCGCTGACGGAGTGGTCGGACACCCCCGCCGCCCCGCGCGTCGGGTACCAGGCCTCGTACGGAGCGAGCTCGAGCTGGCGGCCCTCGCGCAAGCGGCCGGCGTGCCCGTACCCGAACCCGGGGCGGTGGGCGGACGGCACCCCGCTCAAGCAGGGCATGCGGATCGCGTTCTCCGGCGACACCTCCGTGGACCGGGAGCTGCTGGAGGACCGCGCCGTCGAGGCCGGCCTGCACGTCGCGACGAGCCTGTCCCGGCTCACGAGCCTGCTCGTGACCAACGACCCGGACTCCTCGACCTCCAAGACGGTGAAGGCGAAGTCCTTCGGGACCCCCGTCGTCGACGAGGCGGCCTTCACCCAGCTGCTGCGGGACGTGGCTCCGGCGCAGGACTGAGCGCGGGGGGAGGTGCGGGGCCTCCCACCGCCCCGCTCGTTGGGCCGGCCGGGTGCACGCTCGGCGACTCACCCCGGTGGATCTTGTTCCGGCGGTCCGGCCTGCGCAGCATGCCGCGCATGGCACGTTGCGAAGTCTGCGGGAACGATTACGGCATGTCCTTCGAAGTCCACGCACAGGGTGCTGTGCACGTCTTCGACTGCTTCTCCTGCGCCATTCACCGCATGGCGCCCATCTGCGAGCACTGCCGGGTCCAGATCATCGGGCAGGGCGTCGAGGTCGAGGGACAGTGGTTCTGCGGAGGGCACTGCGCCCGCGCGGAGGGGAAGGTGGGCATCACCGACCGCGTCTGATCCCCGTACCGTCCCCCAACGCCTCGCCCTCCCCCTCCGCCACGACCCCGGACGGCCACCCGGCCGCCGGGGTCCTCGCCGCTGGGGGTACCGTCGTGGGCGTGTACCGCTTTGTGCTGACCCGGCAGTGGGTGTGCCTCACCCTCATCGGCCTCGCCCTGATCCCCGCGATGATCAAGCTGGGGTTCTGGCAGTTCCACCGTCATGAGCACCGGGTCGCGCAGAACCAGCTGATCGACGCGAACCTGCGGGCGAAGCCGGTCCCCATGACCGAGGTCACCTCCCCCGGCCACGTGGTCCCGCGCGCCGACTACTGGCGTGCCGTGACCGCCACCGGTACGTACGACTCCGCGCACGAGGTCGTCGTGCGCATGCGCACCGACAACGACGACAAGGTCGGCTTCCACGTCCTCACCCCGCTGGTCCTGGCCGACGGCCGGGTCGTGCTCGTCAACCGCGGCTGGGTCGCGGGCGGCGACGACCCGCGCGCCTACCCGCCGGTGCCGGCCGCACCCAAGGGCGAGGTCACGGTCACCGGCCGGCTGAAGGCCGACGAGACCAGCGGCGGCAGCGGCATCAAGGACCGCAAGGGCCTGCCGGACCGCCAGGTGATGCTGATCAACAGCGAGCGGCAGGCCGCGTACCTGGGCAAGCCCGTCCTCGGCGGCTACCTGGAACTCACCGCCCCGGTCCCGGCCGACGGCAAGCCCGAGGTGGTCGCCGAGCCCGACCACGACTCCATCGGGCCGCACATGGCCTACGCCATCCAGTGGTGGCTGTTCACCTTCGCGGTACCGGTGGGCTGGATCGTGCTCGTACGGCGGGAGAAGCGCGACCGCGAGGCGGCCGCCGCGGTGGGGACCGCGGCCGGGACCGCCGCTTCCGAGCGGGAGCCCGCGGCGACCGCGTAGCGTGTCGGCATGGATCTTGGACTGAAGGACCGTGTCTACGTCGTCACCGGCGCCACCAGGGGCCTCGGCTACGCGTCCGCCCGCGAACTGACCGCCGACGGCGCCAAGGTGGTGCTGACCGGCCGGGACGCGGGGCGCGCCGAGGCCGCGGCCAAGGCGCTGGGCCCGAACGCGGTCGGTGTGGCCGCCGACAACTCCGACCCCGAAGCCGCCTCCCGGCTCGTCGCCGCCGCCCGGGAACACTTCGGCCGCCTCGACGGCATCCTCATCAGCGTCGGCGGCCCGGCGCCCGGTTCGGCGGCCGACAACACCGACGCGCAGTGGGCGGCGGCCTTCGAGTCGGTCTTCCTCGGCGCGGTCCGCCTCGCGCGGGCGGCGGCCGCCGAGCTCTCCGACGGCGGGGTCATCGGCTTCGTCCTGTCGGGCTCCGTGCACGAACCGATCCCCGGCCTCACCATCTCCAACGGCCTGCGCCCCGGCCTGGCCGGCTTCGCGAAGTCCCTCTCCGTGGAGCTGGGCCCGCGCGGCATCCGGGTGGTCGGCCTGCTGCCCGCCCGCATCGACACCGACCGGGTCCGCGAGCTCGACTCCCTGTCCGGGGACGCGGACGCCGCCCGCGCCCGCAACGAGGCGGGCATCCCGCTGCGCCGGTACGGCACCCCGGAGGAGTTCGGCCGCTCGGCGGCGTTCCTGCTGTCCCCGGCGGCTTCCTACCTGACCGGCGTCATGCTCCCGGTGGACGGCGGCTCCCGGCACGGCTTCTGACGCGCCGCCCGCACCGGCTCCGCCTCACGTCACCCGCCGCGCCCGGCGGGGGGTGACGTGGAGGCGGGCCTCCGCCGGGAGGGCCGGGAGCGCCGCCGAGGCGCGGGCCCGGCCCAGCACCGGGCCGGCGAGGGCCGCCAGTACGTCGGCCGGCACCGCGTGCGGCTCCAGCTCCAGGGCCACCCGCAGGGCCGGGGCCCCGCGGCGCCCGCGCAGGGTGACCCGGCAGCGTGCCACGCCCTCCACGGCCTCCTGGACATCGGCCTCGACTGCCTCCTCCAGGGCCCGCCCGCGCAGTACGGCGAACGCCCCGTCCCCGGTGTCCACGAGCAGCGCCGCGAGCCGGGCCCGGCGCAGCTGGGACAGCAGCCACCACAGGGCGAGCACCACGCACACCCCGAGTGCGGCGAGCACCACCCACCAGGGCGCGGGCCAGCCAGGCCCGTGCGGCGCCAGCAGCGGTTCGTGGCGGCCCTCGAACGGCCCGGTCGCGGCCAGCACCGAGGTCCCCGCCGCCAGCAGGACCAGCCCCAGCAGCGCGAGCAGGACCCGGTTCACCGTCCCGAGGGTCACCGGCGGTTCACCCGTACCCTCGGCCGCGGCGCGTGGGCCAGCCCCAGCTCGTCGACGCCGACGGCCAGCACCGCGTCCAGATCGGCCCGTACGTCGTCCAGTTCGCGGAAGTGGGACACGGCCCGGACCCCGATGGCGGACCGGCCCACCCTGACCCGCGCCGACCGCACCCCGGACACCTCCATGACCCGGTCCCTCAGCACCTGCGCGGCGGCCTTGCGTTCCAGCCCGCCCCGTACCTCCGGGTGCCCGGAGGCCATCGGGAGGATCCCGCGCAGGCCCGGAGTCAGGGCGTACAGCAGCAGCGCGGCCCCGGCGACGGCCAGGACCGCGCCACCGATCAGCACGCCGGGGTCGGCCGGGGTGTGCCGTTCCAGGGCGCGGGAGAGCTCGTCGCGCCAGCGCATGCCCGGGCGGTGGGCCCGTACCGCCGCCAGGTCGTACAGGAACAGCCCCGCCACCCCGAGGACGGCGCACGCCCCCACGGCGGCCGGGAACCGCCGGGCCGACCGGAAGCGGGCGCTCACCGGACCCGCCGGTCCGGCCCGGCGACGGGCCTGCCGCGCGCGGGGCGCAGGTGCTCGATGTCCACGTCCACCTCGGGTACGGCCATCTGCGCGCACTCCTCGACGCGCAGGGCGACCTGGCGGCGCACGGCCGCGCACTGGGCGGCGAGGTCGGAGGGGTAGGCCAGCTCCAGGGCCACCCGTACGCGGGCGATGTCGTGGTGCACGGTGACGGTGGCGTGCGGCGGGGCGGCGTCCGGAGCGGGCCGGGTCAGCGCCTCCCGGGCGGCCCGGGCGGCGATCTTCGCGACGACGCGGTCGGCGATCCGGGTGGCTCCCCGCTCGGCGGCGGGCACCCGGGGCGGGGTGGGCCGGGGGGTGCTCACCGGTCGCGATCCCGGTCGCGGTCGCGGTCCCCGGGGCGGCCCCGGGGGCGGAAGAAGTCCCCGGGTTCCAGGTCGCCGTCGAGGAACCGGCCCACGACGAAGCCGATGGCGCCGAGCGCGGCCACCAGCAGGAAGGCCCCGAAGCCGCCGAAGTACCCGGCGAACCCCAGTGCCATGCCGGCCACGAGGCCGACGACCGACATGCTCATGCGGGCTCCTCTACTGCAGTCGGGACTCCGGCTCCTCGTCGTCCTCGTCCGGCAGTTTGACGTCGCTGACCGCGATGTTGACCTCGACGACCTCCAGGCCGGTCATCCGCTCCACCGCCGAGACGACGTTCGCACGGACGGCCCGGGCCACGTCCCGGATCGACACGCCGTAATCCACGACGATCTCCAGGTCGAGGGCGGTCTGCACCTCGCCGACCTCCGCCTTCACGCCCCGGCTGACGGTGGACTTGGCCCCGCCGGGGACGCGGTCGCGGACGGCGCCGAAGGTACGGGAGAGACCGCTGCCGCTGCCCATGGCGTGGACGCCGACCACCTCGCGGGCCGCCAGGCCGGCGATCTTCTCGACGACGCCGTCGGCGATGCTCGTCCTCCCACGGTCGGCAGGGGGCTTGGCGGTGCTGCCTGTGGCGGCGGATTCGGTCATGGCGGATCCCTTCGCACGGTGGGCTCCCGACCACGGTAAGTCGGGACCGGCCCGACCGCCCGTCCCGACGCGACTGCGGGTGTCGGCCCTGCGGGGCGAAGTCCCCGCAGCGTCCCTTGCCGCTGCGCGGGGCAAGGTCCCCTCCCCGCCCTTCGCCCGTTCCCCCTGGGGCTCCGCCCCAGACCCCGCTCCTCAAACGCCGGAGGGGCTGGAATTGCCGCCGCGCGGCAAACCAGCCCCTCCGGGGCACACGTGCAGGCCGACGGCGCCGCGGCTAGTCGGAGAGGCCGGCCAGGTCGCGGAGGCGGCGGGCCTGGGCGGCGCGCTCGGCCGCACGCTGGTCGTCGTAAGGGCGCGACACCGCACCGCGCAAGAGCGCCTTCGTCTCGGTCACCGCGTCCCGCGGCGGAGCCAGCAGCGCGGTGGCGAGGTCCTGGACCGCCGCGTCGAGCTCGCCCGCGGGGACGACCAGGTTCGCGAGGCCGATCCGTTCCGCCTCCTCGGCGTGGACGAAGCGGCCCGTCGCGCAGATTTCGAGCGCGCGGGCATAGCCGACGGCCGAGGTCAGCGGCTGGGTGCCGCCGAGGTCGGGCACCAGGCCCAGACCGGTCTCGCGCATGGCGAACTGCACGTCGTCCGCGACGACGCGCAGATCGCACGCGAGGGCAAGCTGGAAACCGGCACCGATCGCGTGCCCCTGAACGGCGGCCACGGAGATGATGTCGTTGCGCCGCCACCAGGTGAATGCCTCCTGGTACTCGGCGATGGTGGAGTCGAGCAGTTCCTCCGAACCGCGCGCCAGGTCAAGGAACGACGGCTCGCCCTCGAAGCCTTCGGGGGTGAATGCCTGCCGGTCGAGCCCTGCGGAGAAGGACTGCCCTTCGCCGCGCAGCACGACGACCCGGACGGTGCCCGGCAGTGACCTTCCAGCCTCCGTCAACGCCCGCCAGAGCGCGGGGGATTGAGCGTTTCGTTTGGCCGGATTGGTCAGTGTCACCGTGGCGACCGTGTCGTCGACGGTGAGCCGTACGCCGTCCTTGTCGAGCAGAGCCATCTGTGTGCCTCCGGTGGTCGTGCCGTCGCTGGGCCGCATTCTCGGCCTAAGTGACTGCACAGTAACCACCCGGCCGGCCATGGAACCGACCGGGGGGTCACCGAAGGACGGTGGAACTGGAACCGTGAAGCTGATTACGGAAAACCGTTGGAACCAAAGGGAACCAAATGGTCAGGCCGTAGCCGCCTTCTTGCCGCGCGTCGCGCCACCGCGACCACGCAGCGTGACTCCGGACTCGCTGAGCATCCGATGGACGAATCCGTAGGACCGGCCGGTCGATTCGGCCAGCGCCCGGATACTCGCACCGGAGTCGTACTGCTTCTTCAGGTCTGCCGCGAGCTTGTCGCGCGCGACGCCGGTTACCCGGCTGCCCTTCTTCAGAGTTTCGGCCACCCGTGCCTCCTCATGGGAAGTGCGCTCTGACTTCTCATGATCACCCCTCCCCGGCTTCCTGGCCACCCATTCAGCAAGGTGGTAGGGCGACATTTCTTCAACCGTGGACACACGAGCAGAACGGAATCTTCTCTTCCGCTGCATGACCTCCGTCACATTTCCGCTCGGCCGGTATGAATCGCCAGGTCAGGGGCCGGAGCGCGCAAACGGAAGGCCCCGGCCGCGCATCCTGGAAGATGCGGCCGGGGCCTTCGTCGCGCACGGATCGGTATGAGACCGTCTCACTCAGATGATGGATCACGTCTGAGCCGAATGATCCATAAGCAAAGGATCACGGAAGCGGAAGGGCGTCAGGCGAGCGCGACGAGGTCCCGGTAGTCCGGACCCCACAGGTCCTCGACGCCGTCCGGGAGCAGAATGATCCGCTCCGGCTCCAGCGCCTCGACCGCGCCCTCGTCGTGGGTGACGAGGATGACGGCGCCCTTGTAGGTGCGCAGGGCGCCCAGGATCTCCTCGCGGCTGGCCGGGTCGAGGTTGTTCGTGGGCTCGTCGAGCAGCAGCACGTTGGCCGAGGAGACGACCAGCGTCGCCAGGGCGAGGCGGGTCTTCTCTCCACCGGACAGGACGCCCGCGGGCTTGTCCACGTCGTCGCCGGAGAAGAGGAACGAGCCCAGCGTCTTGCGTACGGAGACCAGGTCCAGGTCCGGCGCCGAGGAGCGCATGTTCTCCAGGACCGAGCGCTCCGGGTCCAGGGTCTCGTGCTCCTGGGCGTAGTACCCGAGCTTGAGCCCGTGGCCGGGGACGACCGAGCCGGTGTCGGGCTTCTCGGTGCCCGACAGCAGGCGCAGCAGCGTGGTCTTGCCGGCGCCGTTGAGGCCGAGGATGACCACGCGGGAGCCCTTGTCGATGGCCAGGTCGACGTCGGTGAAGATCTCCAGCGAGCCGTAGGACTTCGACAGGCCCTCGGCGGTCAGCGGGGTCTTGCCGCAGGGCGCCGGGTCCGGGAAGCGCAGCTTGGCGACCTTGTCGGAGACGCGGACGGCGTCCAGGCCCGCCAGCAGCCGGTCGGCGCGCTTGGCCATGTTCTGGGCGGCCACGGTCTTGGTGGCCTTCGCGCGCATCTTGTCGGCCTGCGAGTTCAGCGCCGCGGCCTTCTTCTCGGCGTTCTGGCGCTCGCGCTTGCGGCGCTTCTCGTCGGCCTCGCGCTGCTGCTGGTAGAGCTTCCAGCCCATGTTGTAGACGTCGATCTGGGCGCGGTTGGCGTCCAGGTAGAACACCTTGTTGACGACCGTCTCGACCAGGTCCACGTCGTGGGAGATCACGATGAAGCCGCCGCGGTAGGTCTTCAGGTAGTCGCGCAGCCACACGATCGAGTCGGCGTCGAGGTGGTTGGTCGGCTCGTCGAGGAGCAGGGTGTCGGCATCCGAGAAGAGGATCCGGGCGAGCTCGACGCGGCGGCGCTGACCACCGGAGAGGGTGTGCAGCGGCTGGCCGAGCACCCGGTCGGGCAGGCCGAGGGCGGCGGAGATGGTCGCGGCCTCGGACTCGGCGGCGTACCCGCCCTTGGTGAGGAACTCGGTCTCCTGGCGCTCGTACTGGCGCATCGCCTTCTCGCGGGTGGCGCCGGAGCCCGACGAGATCCGCTCCTCGTTCATCCGCATCTTCTTGAGCAGCACGTCCAAGCCGCGCGCGGACAGGATCCGGTCGCTGGCCAGCACGTCGAGGTCGCCGGTGCGCGGGTCCTGCGGGAGGTAGCCGACCTCGCCCGAGCGGGCGATGGAGCCGCCGGCCGGGGTTCCCTCGCCCGCGAGGCACTTGGTGAGGGTGGTCTTGCCTGCTCCGTTGCGGCCGACGAGGCCGATGCGGTCGCCCTTGGCGACGCGGAAGGAGGCGTTCTCGATGAGGATGCGGGCGCCGGCGCGCAGCTCGATGCCGGTGGCGGTGATCACGGAAATACTCCAGGGCGGGTCGGGACGGCGGAAGGGGGGCAGGACGCGATGCTTCTACGCCGCTAATCCGCGAGGAGATTTGCCATGGAAGTCATTCTACCGGTGGCCCGCAACTACTTTCGGGCCCGGCCGCCCCGCGCGGGACCGGCCCCGGCCCGTGCCCCGCGTCCCCCGTTCGGCCCAGGGAACACGCCTGTGGGCCGAGGGGCGTATGAGGATGAACGGGTTGATACTCGCCGCAGGGGCTGACACGTACCCCCGGTCAGGAATGGAGGGCGGTGCGGGATGCAGTTCGACGACAACGCCAATCTGGACACTTCCGAGGTCAAGGACGTACGCGGCAGCCGCATCCCGGGCGGGAAGGCCACGATCGGCGGCGGCATCATCGGTTTCATCGCGCTGATCATGGGGCTGCTCTTCGGGGTGGGCCCGGAGCAGCTGGGCCTGTCCGACGGAAGTCCGGAGCCCGCGTCGACCTCCTCCTCCGCCGCCCAGGTGCAGCAGAGCTGCAAGACCGGCGCGGACGCGAACGCCAAGGAGGACTGCCGGCTGGTGGCGGTGATCAACAGCACCCAGGACTTCTGGAAGCAGGAGTTCGCCAGGCGCGGCGCCAAGTACACCCCGGCCCAGACCGTGTTCTTCACCGGCAAGGTGGGCACCGCCTGCGGGGCGGCCACCTCGGCCGTCGGCCCGTTCTACTGCCCCGGCGACCGGCAGGTCTATCTGGACCTGGGCTTCTTCAACGAGCTCCGCACCAAGTTCGGCGCGAGCGGCGGCCCCTTCGCCCAGGCGTACGTGGTGGCCCACGAGTACGGCCACCACATCCAGAACCTGACCGGCACCCTGCAGAAGGCCCAGGACGGCCGGCAGGGCGCGAACAGCAACGCGGTACGGGTCGAGCTGCAGGCCGACTGCTACGCCGGGGTCTGGGCCCACAACGCGACGAAGACCCCGGACGAGTCCACGGGCAAGCCGCTGATCACGAGCCTCACCGACCAGGACATCAAGGACGGCCTGGACGCGGCGGCCGCGGTCGGCGACGACCGGATCCAGGAGAAGTTCCAGGGCCGGGTCACCCCCGAGTCCTGGACGCACGGCTCGGCCGAACAGCGCCAGCAGTGGTTCTACCAGGGCTACCGCACGGGCGACATGGCCCAGTGCAACACCTTCCGCTGACTTCCCGCGGCGCCTGCCATGCTGTGACCCGGCTCACCGTCCACCCGAGGACCGGCCACCCGCGGCACGAGAGGGAGTGATCGTCATGGCAGGCGTTCCGTCCATCTGTCCGACCTTGCTGTACACCGACGCCAAGGCCGCCATCCAGCTGCTCACCGAGGCCTTCGGCTTCACCCAGGTCGCGGCGTACGAGGGTGAGGACGGCACGGTGGCGCACGCCGAGCTGTCCTACGGGAACGGCATGGTGATGCTCGGCAGCAAGGGCACCGGCGGCCTCTTCGACAAGGCGATGGAGAAGGCCGGCCCGGCCGGGGTCTACGTGCTCGTCGACGACGTGGACGCCCACCACCGCCGGGCCGTGGAGCACGGCGTGGAGATCGTGATGGAGCCGACCGACCAGGACTACGGCTCGCGGGACTACATGGCCCGCGACGCCGAGGGCAACGTCTGGAGCTTCGGGACGTACGCGCCGCAGGTCTGAGGGACCGGCGGCGCGTACACGGTTCCCGTACGGGGCTACGCGCCGCCGGTGTGCACCTGGAAGGCGGCCCGGCGCACCGCCTTGGCCAGGGCGGGATCGGGATGGGCGGCGGCCAGGGCAACCAGCACCTGCACGGTGCGGGGGTGCCCGACCGCGCGGACCTCGTCCAGCAGCCTCGGAACGGTGGTCCGCACCGCCGAGTCGAGGTGGCGGGCGAGCAGCTCGGCCTCGCCGTGGTCGGCGATGGCGGCCGCGGTGTCCACCCAGAGCCAGGTCTGCTCCTCGGCGGTGAGCACGTCCTGCGCCTCGTCGGGGTCTACCCCGTCGTGCTCGGCCAGCCAGAGCAGGGCGTACGGGCGCAGCGCGGCCTCGCGGGACGCCTTGCGCACCTCGGGCTCGGCGGGGGCTCCGACGACGCGCAGGGCTTCGAAGGCGAGCCCGCGCAGCAGGGCGTCCTCGCCGCGGGCCGCGTGGAGCAGCTCGGAGACCGCGTGGCCGACGGGCCGGGCGGCCAGCCAGGCCAGGTATTCGGCGCGGGCCGGACCGGGGGTGAGCCGCGCGCAGCCGTGGAGCATGGCGGCGGCGGACTGCTCGATGTTCCCCGCCGGGCTCTGCGCCGCGACGCAGATCTGTTCGAGCTTGACCCAGACGGCCCAGCTGCCGAGCGGGGTGAGGGCGGCCCGGGCGGGGCCGAGGGTGACGGCGTCCACGGCGGCGAGCCCGCCGAGCGCCCAGCGCAGCAGCCGGGCGAGCGGGACGGGGGGCGCGGCCGCCTCGGCACCGGACGGCGCCGGACCGTAGGGCACGGCGCCGGAGGGCTCCGCACCGGACGGCACGGAGGCCGCGGACGGGATCCCGGGCTGCGCCGTGGACTCGTAGGGGACCTCGCACCGCTCGTCGCGCAGTTCCTCGACGCGCTGCCGGAGCAGGTCCAGCAGATCGGGGACGGTCACGGGGCCGGCGGAGAGCTGGAGCAGGGAGAGCAGCTGGGGCATGGCCTCGACCACCTCGGCGACGGCCGCGGGGGCGATGTCGGCGGGGGCCGGGTGGACCAGCGACCAGGCGTCGAAGAGGGCGACCCAGCCGCGCAGGACGGCGGTGTCGTCCCGGTCCCAGGCGCGCAGGCGCCAGCCCGGCCGGGCGTGCCCCCCGTGCATCTCGATCAGTCCGGCGAGCCGGGCGCGGTCCCAGCCGACCCGGATCTGGCCCGGCGTCAGGCTCAGCCGGTCGGCGGCGCGTTCGGCCTCGGCGACGGGCAGCGCGCCCGCCGGGGCGGGCCCGGAGCCGTCGGCCGTGCCGAGGTGGAGCTCGGCCCAGCGGGCGAGCCGCACCGCGTCGGCGAGGGAGGCGCGTGCCCTGTTCGCGAGGTCGGCCGTGGCGGGCGTGCCCGCCGGAGGCCGCTGGGCGGTCCGGGTGCGCCGGTCGGTCACCGCCTTGCGTGCCGTGGCCACGGACCGCGGGGCGACGAGTCGGAGTCTGGAGTCGCGAGCCAACTGCTCATCAGGCTTTCGGGACGTCACGTGAGCAGTCTCGCCCGTCACTGGCCGAAAGCCCAAACGGAACCAGCCATTGCCACAAGAGCCCGAGGGGACAGAAAGGGACAACTCGCCCTCCTCGTCCCGCCCGCCCCACGGTCTTCGGACAACTCGTCCGACGGTCCGTCACCCGGTCCGCCACCCGGCCGTCACCCGGTCCGTCACCCTGCCGTCACCCGGCCGCCGCCCGGCCCCTCACATAAGAGGGGTCAGGAAGCGGCGCAGCGCCTCTTCGTAGGCGGCCGGATCGGCGTTCCACATCGCCCCGTGGGTGGCTCCGGAAACGGAGTGCAGGGTGGCGAGGTCGGGGCGGGCCGCCGCCAGCCGCCGCGAGGGCTCCCAGGAGGCGAGGGTGTCGTCGGGGCCGTGGAAGATCAGTGCGGGAACCTTCAGCGCGGCCGGATCCGACCCCGGAGCCCGCCGGTCGGCGCGCAGGCCCGCACGGCCTTCGGCGGCCCTGACGGCGAACGGGAGCAGGGGGGCCGGGGTGCGGCGCGCGGCGGCGAGGGCGCGCAGGGTGGCGTGCCAGTCCAGGACGGGCGAGTCGAGGACGAGCCCGGAGATCCGGTCGGCCAGCGCCGAGCGCTCGGCGGCGTGCAGGGCCATGGTGGCGCCGGTCGACCAGCCGTGCAGGACCACGCGGCGGGCGCCGTAGCGCAGGGCGTAGCGGATGGCGGCGTCGAGATCGCGCCATTCGGACTCGCCGAGGTGGCCGAGGCCGTCCGGCGACTCGGGGGCGCCGAGGTCGCCCCGGTACCCGAGGTCCAGGACGGGGAACTTGTTGCGGTGGAGGAAGGGCATGACCACCATCGGGTGCTCGCGGGTGGCCCCGAGCCCGTGGACGGTGATCACCCAGGTGTCGCGGGCGCCGGGCACGAACCAGGCGGGCAGCGCGCCGAGCTCGCCGGGGACGTCCACGTCGGCGTGGTCCAGCCCGAGGGCGGTGCCCGGGTTCCCCAGGTGGACCTGGGGGGTGAGGGTGACGCGGGTTCCGGGGTCGAGGCTGCCGTGGGTGACGGCGAGGAGCCGGCGCACGACGGTGTCGGGGCCGTGCGGGGCGTCGGGGAGGACGGGCCCGACCACGGCGTGCACCCCGGGGGCGGTGAGCCCGTAGGTGCCGGGCCTCAGGGAGGCGATCGAGCGCGTCAGCTCGACCCGGCCGGCCGCGATGGCGTGGACGGTGAGCCGTGGGCTGCCGGGCAGCGGGCGGCCGGGCTCGGTCCGCAGGGCCGCGTCGGCGGCGTACCGGCCGGCGAGCGCGGCGGCGGTGACGGCGGTGACGGCGGCCGCGCCGGCGCCGAGCAGGGTCGTGGTGACGGCCGCTGCCGTCGCTGTAGCGGTACGCACCGCTCCAGTGTCGAGGCGGACCGGTCGGCGGGCCACCGGAGGACTTCACTCCGGCCGGCACCGCGAAGGGGGGCGCGGGGGGTGATCTAGCTCTCTTCGGGGTCCCGGGCGGACCGGAGCACCTACCGGAAGTCCCGCCTCCGAAACATCCGGACACCCTGCCGTGACATGCGTTAATCGACATATCAACGCGCTTCCCGGGACGAAGGTCCCGATCGGGTGCCGTATCGATACACCGCATGACCCCTGGTAGTTCACCTTCCGTTCATCCAGGTTGCCTACGGTCCACGAACCACTGACGTCAAACAGAAGCCTGGGTAAATGGAGCACATAACGCTTCTCCTCGGGATCGTGATCATCACCGCTCTCGTGTTCGATTTCACGAACGGTTTTCACGACACGGCCAACGCGATGGCCACCACCATCTCGACCGGCGCCCTCAAGCCCAAGACCGCGGTGGCCATGTCCGCCGTGCTCAACCTCGTCGGCGCCTTCATGTCCGTGGAGGTCGCCAAGACGATCTCCAAGGGACTGGTCAACGAGGAAGGCATCCAGCCGGAGGTCATCTTCGCCGCCTTGGTCGGCGCGATCCTCTGGAACCTCGTCACCTGGCTGGTCGGCCTGCCCTCGAGCTCCTCGCACGCCCTGATGGGCGGCCTGATCGGTGCGGCCGTGGCCTCCGCCGGCATGGGCGCCGTCAACGGCAGCGTGGTCGTCACCAAGGTCCTGATCCCCGCGATCGCGGCGCCGCTGGTCGCCGGTTTCGCCGCGTACCTGGCCACGAAGGTCACGTACAAGGTCGGGAACGGCATGGGCAAGAAGACCTCGGCCAAGGGCTACCGCGCGGGCCAGATCGCTTCCGCGAGCCTCGTCTCGCTGGCGCACGGCACCAACGACGCGCAGAAGACGATGGGCATCATCACCCTGGCGCTCGTCGCCGGCGGCGCCATCGCTCCCGGCTCCAACCCGCCGGTCTGGGTCATCGTCTCCGCCGGCCTGGCCATCGCGATGGGCACCTACCTGGGCGGCTGGCGCATCATCCGCACCATGGGCAGTGGCCTGACCGACCTGCAGCCGCAGCAGGGCTTCGCCGCCCAGACCTCGGCCGCCAGCGTCATCCTGGCCTCCTCCTCCCTCGGCTTCTCCCTCTCCACCACCCACGCGTGCTCCGGCGCCGTCATGGGTTCGGGTCTGGGACGCAAGGGCGGCGTGGTCCGCTGGTCCACCGCCTCCCGCATGTTCATCGCCTGGGGCCTGACCCTCCCGGCCGCGGCCCTGGTCGCCGCCGGCGCCGAGCTGGTCATGCGCGTCGGGGACGTCGGCGTCGCCGCCGTCACGGTCTTCCTGGTCGGCTCCTGCGTCGCCATCTGGGTGATCTCCCGCCGTCAGGTCGTCGACCACACCAACGTCAACGAGGTCGCCGCGGCCGACGCCGAGGAGCCGGCCGGTGCCGTCACCACGGCCATGGCGGCCGTCGCCGTTCCGCCGACCGCCGCCGCGGGCAGCACCGCCGCGGTGACGGACGACGAGCTCAGGGCCACCATCCCGGCCTCCGCGACGACGACCCCCGCGGCCCCGGCCGCGGCGGTTTGACCGGCCCGACCCCGAGAACGACAGAGGATTCAGCGGTATGAAGATCGACTGGGAAGCACTCGGCTCCGTCTTCGGGGTCAGCCTCTCCGCCACCGTCGTCCTGGTGACCCTGTTCACCCTGGGGCTGATGGGGCTCTCCAAGCACGAGGCCGCCACCGAACAGGGCGGCGCCGCCACCCTGGCCCGCAGCGGTGCGTACGCCTGCTTCGCGCTCTGCGCGGCGGCCGTGGCCTACGGGATCTACCTGATCGTCGCCTGAGGCGCGGGACGGCACGTACGAAGGCTCCCTCCGGGTTCGTCCCGGAGGGAGCTTTCGCGTGCCCGGGGGCGCATTCACCGCCACCCCACCGCAGGTCAACCGCGAGTTGACGGGCCTTCGCGCTGCGTGGTGGACTGCCCGAGCCATTACGGCGGCATGGAGAGGAAGTCCGGTGCGAATCCGGCGCGGTCCCGCCACTGTCACCGGCGCACGCGGACCCCGCGTGCGGCCGGGAGCCAGGAACTCTCGCCGCCGGACACGTCGAACCAGGGCGCGGACCCTGAGTGAGGACATACCTGCCACCATGCGTGCCGATCGCGTCTTCGCGTACGGCGTCACGGCGGGCCTGATCGGCGACCGGATCCTCGGGGATCCGCGCCGAGGGCACCCCGTGGCCGCCTTCGGACGAGCCGCCGCCGCCGTCGAACGTGCCCTGTGGCGCGACGACCGCGCGCGGGGCGTCCTGCACACCCTGCTGTGCGCCGGAGGCGCCGCCGCCGTCGGCGCGCTGGGCGCCCGCGCCGTGCGCTCCCGGCCCGCGGCCGCCCGCATCGCCCTCACCGCCGCCGCCACCTGGGCCGTCGTGGGCGGCACCTCGCTGGGCCGGGAGGCCCGCGCCATCGGCGGCGCCCTCGCCGCCGGGGACGCCGAGGTGGCCCGCGAACGGCTGCCCCACCTGTGCGGGCGCGACCCGCAGGCGCTGGACGAGCAGCAGATGGCCCGCGCGGTCGTCGAATCGGTCGCCGAGAACACCTCCGACGCCGTGGTCGGCGCCCTCGTGTGGGGCGCCGTCGCGGGCGTCCCCGGGCTGCTGGCCTTCCGCGCCGTGAACACCCTGGACGCGATGGTCGGCCACAAGTCCCCCCGCCACCTGCGCTACGGCTGGGCCTCGGCCCGGCTCGACGACGTCGCCGGCTGGCCGGGCGCCCGGCTGACGGCCCTGGCAGCCGTACTGGCCGGCCCCGACCGGCGGGGGGCCGTACGGGCCTGGCGCGCGGACGCCGCCAAGCATCCGAGCCCCAACGCGGGGCCCGTGGAGTCCTCCTTCGCCGGGGCGCTCGGCGTACGGCTGGGCGGGACCCTGGCGTACGCGGGCCGGGTCGAACACCGGGCCGTGCTCAACGGAGCGGCCGGACGGCCCGTGGAGGTCCCCGACATCGAACGGGCGGTGCGGCTGTCGCGCCAGGTGACCTGGGTGGCGCTGGGGGCCTGTGTGGCCGCCCGGACGCTGGTCTCCCGGACGCTGGTCTCCCGGGCTCTGGTCTCCCGTACTACGAAGAAGGGGCGGCGCGCATGAGCGGCGGCGCGAAGCGCGGCGGGGGGCTCCTCGTCGCCGGTACGACCTCGGACGCGGGCAAGAGCGTGGTCACGGCGGGCATCTGCCGCTGGCTCGCCCGGCAGGGCGTGAAGGTGGCCCCGTTCAAGGCGCAGAACATGTCGCTGAACTCCTTCGTGACGCGGGAGGGCGCCGAGATCGGCCGCGCCCAGGCCATGCAGGCCCAGGCGGCCCGCGTGGAGCCCACCGCGCTGATGAACCCGGTGCTGCTCAAGCCCGGCAGCGACCGGAGCAGCCAGGTGGTGCTGCTGGGCAAGCCGGTGGGCGAGATGAGCGCACGGGGCTACCACGGCGGGCGGCAGGAGCAGTTGCTCGGCATCGTCACGGACTGCCTGGAGCAGTTGCGGGGCACGTATGACGCCGTGATCTGCGAGGGGGCGGGCAGCCCGGCCGAGATCAACCTGCGCCGGACCGACATCGTGAACATGGGCATCGCGCGGGCCGCGCGCTTCCCGGTGGTCGTCGTCGGCGACATCGACCGGGGCGGGGTCTTCGCGTCCTTCTTCGGTACGACGGCGCTGCTCTCCCCCGAGGACCAGTCGCTGATCGCGGGCTACCTGGTGAACAAGTTCCGCGGCGACGTCACCCTGCTGGAGCCAGGCATGGAGATGCTGCGCGGCCTGACCGGGCGGGCGACGTACGGGGTGCTCCCCTTCCAGCACGGGCTGGGCATCGACGAGGAGGACGGCCTGCGGGTCTCCCTGCGGGGCGCGGTACGCGAATCCGTGGTCGCTCCGCCCGTCGGCGAGGACGTGCTGCGGGTCGCGGTCTGCGCGGTGCCGCTGATGTCCAACTTCACGGACGTGGACGCGCTGGCGGCGGAGCCGGGCGTGGTCGTGCGGTTCGTGGACCGGGCCGAGGAACTGGCCGACGCGGACCTGGTCGTGGTCCCCGGCACCCGCGGCACGGTCAAGGCCCTGGCCTGGCTGCGCGAGCGGGGTCTGGCGGACGCGCTGGCCCGGCGGGCCGCCGAGGGCCGGCCGGTCCTGGGCATCTGCGGCGGGTTCCAGCTCCTGGGCGAACACATCGAGGACGAGGTCGAGTCGAAGGCCGGCTCCGTGCCGGGGCTCGGGCTGCTTCCCGTACGGGTCCGCTTCGAGCGGGAGAAGACCCTGGCGCGGCCCGTGGGTTCGGCGCTGGGCGAGCCGGTGGAGGGGTACGAGATCCACCACGGCGTGGCCGAAGTCCTGGGCGGGACCTCCTTCCTGGACGGATGCCGGGTCGGGGCGGTGTGGGGCACGCACTGGCACGGCTCGCTGGAGTCGGACGGCTTCCGCCGGGCCTTCCTCCGCGAGGTCGCCTCGGCGGCGGGCCGCCGCTTCGTCCCGGCCCCGGACACCTCGTTCGCCTCCCTGCGGGAGGAGCAGCTCGATCTGCTCGGGGACCTGATCGAGGAGCACGCGGACACGGACGCCCTGCTCCGCCTGATCGAGACCGGAGCCCCTGCGGGCCTCCCCTTCCTCCCCCCGGGCGCGCCATGACCGGCGCAGCCCTGCGGGGGCCGTCCCCTACCCGCCCTTCCACCGTTCCCCGGACTCTGCCCGGACCAGGTCCTCAAGCGCCGGACGGGCTGGATGTGCCCCTGCGCGGCACACATCAGCCCCGCCGGCGTTTGAGGCGCGGGGTCTGGGGCGGAGCCCCAGGGAACGGGCGAAGGCCGGGTAGGGGAGCTCCGCCCCGCGCAGCGGCTCACCCGCAGCCCGGCCCCGCCGTCCACACGCGCACACGCACACGCACCCACATACAAGAAGGGGCCACCGCATGAGCACGCCCTACCCGTTCACCGCACTGGTCGGCCAGAGCGACCTGCGCCTCGCGCTGCTGCTCAACGCCGTGAGCCCCGCGGTCGGCGGTGTTCTCGTGCGCGGTGAGAAGGGGACCGCCAAGTCCACGGCCGTCCGCGCGCTGTCCACCCTGCTGCCGCAGGTGGACGTGGTGCCCGGCTGCCGGTTCAGCTGCGCGCCCACCGCCCCGGACCCCGCCTGCCCCGACGGCCCCCACGAGGCGGGACCGGCCGCCGCGCGGCCCGCCCGCATGGTGGAGCTGCCCGTCGGGGCCTCCGAGGACCGGCTCGTCGGCGCCCTCGACATCGAACGCGCCCTCTCCGAGGGCGTGAAGGCCTTCGAGCCCGGCCTGCTGGCCGACGCGCACCGCGGGATCCTGTACGTCGACGAGGTCAACCTGCTCCACGACCACCTCATCGACCTGCTCCTCGACGCCGCCGCGATGGGCGCCTCCTACGTGGAGCGCGAGGGCGTCTCCGTACGGCACGCCGCCCGCTTCCTCCTCGTCGGCACGATGAACCCCGAGGAGGGCGAGCTCCGCCCGCAGCTGCTCGACCGGTTCGGGCTGACCGTCGAGGTCGCCGCTTCCCGGGAGCCCCTCCAGCGGGTGGAGGTGGTCCGCCGCAGGCTCGCCTACGAGGACGACCCCGCGGGGTTCGCGGGCCGCTGGTCCGGGGACGAGGCGGAGGTCCGCGCCCGGGTGGTGGCCGCGCGGGCACTGCTCCCGCAGGTGCGCCTCGGTGACACCTCGCTGCTTCAGATCGCCGCCACCTGCGCCGGTTTCGAGGTCGACGGCATGCGCGCCGACATCGTGATGGCCCGCACCGCGACCGCGCTCGCCGCCTGGGCCGGGCGGACCGAGGTGCGCAAGGAGGACGTGCGCCAGGCCGCCCTGCTGGCGCTCCCCCACCGCCGCCGCCGCAACCCCTTCGACGCGCCGGGTCTCGACGAGGAGAAGCTGGACCGGATCCTCGACGGATTCCCGGACGACGAGCCGGAGCCCGAGCCGGAGCCGGAGCCGGAGCCGGAGGGGCCTGGCGAGGGTCCGCAGGACGGCGGCCCGGACGGCGGCGGCTCCGACGGCCCCGACGGCGGGGGCGGCGTACCCCCGCAGGGCTCCGGACCGGACGACGCGCCCGCGGCGGAGCCGGAGGCGCAGGCCCCGGCCGAGCCCGAGACGCAGCCCTCCGCCCCCGAGAACGAGCCGGCTTCCGGACCCGCCGAGCAGGCGGCCGTACGGGCCGCCGAGCCCTTCCGCACCAAGATGCTCAGCGTGCCGGGCCTCGGCGAGGGTGCGTCGGGCCGCCGTTCGCGCGCCCGCACCGCGCACGGCCGCACCACCGGCGCCCAGCGTCCCCGGGGCCAGCTGACCAAACTGCACCTGGCCGCGACCGTCCACGCCGCCGCCCCGCACCAGAAGGCGCGCGGGCGCACCGGGCGCGGCCTGATCGTCCGCAAGGACGACCTCCGGCAGGCGACGAGGGAGGGCCGCGAGGGCAACCTCGTGCTGTTCCTCGTCGACGCCTCCGGCTCCATGGCGGCCCGGCAGCGCATGAGCGCCGTCAAGGGAGCGGTGC
This sequence comes from Streptomyces sp. NBC_01298, assembly GCF_035978755.1. Classification (NCBI taxonomy): domain Bacteria; kingdom Bacillati; phylum Actinomycetota; class Actinomycetes; order Kitasatosporales; family Streptomycetaceae; genus Streptomyces; species Streptomyces sp. NBC_01298. The sequence goes on along the minus strand of NZ_CP108414.1, from coordinate 6,910,619 downwards.
TGTCCCTGCTGCTCGACGCCTACCAGCGCCGGGACAAGGTCGGCCTGATCACCTTCCGGGGCTCCTCGGCCGAGCTCGCCCTGCCTCCCACCTCCTCCGTCGACGCCGCCGCGGCCCGGCTGGAGAAGCTGCCGACCGGCGGGCGCACCCCGCTCGGCGCCGGGCTGCTCAAGGCCCACGAGGTGCTGCGGATCGAACGGCTGCGGGACCCGAGCCGGCGCCCGCTGCTCGTCGTCGTCACCGACGGGCGGGCCACCTCGGCCGGCGCCGTGGGCGGCGACCCCCGCGAACTCTCGGCGCGCAGCGCCCGGCTGCTGGCGGCCGGCGGGGTCGCCTCCGTGGTCGTGGACTGCGAGTCGGGTCCGGTCCGGCTGGGGCTGGCCGGCGTACTGGCCGCCGATCTGGGCGGCCCGGCCGTCACCCTCGACGGGCTGCGGGCCGATTCCCTGGCCGGGCTCGTGAAGGCCGGCCTCAGCAAAAGCGTCCGTACCCCATCCCCGACCCTCAGGAGGGCCGCGTAATGCCGCAGGGACAGCCGTCCGTCGTTCCGGACGACGGACTCACGACGCGTCAGCGCCGCAACCGCCCGCTCGTCTTCGTCCACACCGGGCCGGGCAAGGGCAAGTCGACGGCGGCCTTCGGTCTGGCGCTGCGCGCCTGGAACCAGGGCTGGCCGATCGGGGTGTTCCAGTTCGTCAAGTCGGCGAAGTGGAAGGTCGGCGAGGAGAACGCGCTGAAGGTCCTCGGCGCCTCCGGCGAGGGCGGCTCCGTCGTCTGGCACAAGATGGGCGAGGGCTGGTCCTGGGTCCAGCGCGACGCGCAGCTCGACAACGAGCAGGCGGCCAAGGAGGGCTGGGAGCAGGTCAAGCGCGACCTGGCCGCCGAGACGCACAAGCTGTACGTGCTGGACGAGTTCGCGTACCCGATGCACTGGGGCTGGATCGACGTCGACGAGGTCATCGAGGTGCTGCGGACCCGTCCCGGCACCCAGCACGTGGTGATCACCGGGCGCAACGCGCCGGAGAAGCTGGTGGAGTACGCGGACCTCGTCACCGAGATGACCAAGGTCAAGCACCCGATGGACGCCGGCCAGAAGGGCCAGAAGGGCATCGAGTGGTGACCTCGCTCAACATACCGAGACTGGTCATCGCCGCGCCCTCCTCAGGCAGCGGCAAGACCACCGTCGCGACGGGCCTGATGGCGGCCTTCTCGGAGCGCGGCCTCGCCGTGTCCCCGCACAAGGCCGGTCCCGACTACATCGACCCGGGCTACCACGCGCTGGCCACGGGCCGTCCGGGACGGAACCTCGACGCCTTCATGTGCGGGCCGGAACTGGTGGCCCCGCTGTTCGCGCACGGGGCGGCCGGATGCGATCTGGCCGTCATCGAGGGCGTGATGGGGCTCTACGACGGGGCCGCGGGGCGGGGCGAACTGGCGTCGACGGCGCAGGTCGCGAAGCTGCTCCGGGCGCCGGTGGTGCTGGTCGTCGACGCGTCCTCGCAGTCGCGGTCGGTGGCGGCCCTGGTGCACGGTTTCGCCTCCTTCGACCCGCAGGTGCGGCTCGGCGGCGTGATCCTGAACAAGGTCGGCTCCGACCGGCACGAGGTGATGCTGCGGGAGGCGCTGGAGGAGACGGGGATGCCCGTGCTCGGCGTCCTGCGGCGGGCTCCGCAGGTCGCCGCGCCCTCGCGGCACCTGGGGCTGGTACCGGTCGCCGAGCGGCGCGCTGACGCGGTCTCGTCGGTGGCCGCGCTGGCGGAGCAGGTCCGCCAGGGCTGCGACCTGGAGGCCCTGATGGCCTTGGCCCGCACGGCCCCGCCGCTGGCCTGCGAAGCCTGGGCTCCGGACGAAGCTCTTCTCCCCCACCCCGCCCCTTCCCGAAACTGGGGCTCCGCCCCAGACCCCGCGCCTCAAACGCCGGCGAGGCTGGACCTTTCAGCCCGTCCGGCGTTTGAGGACCGGGTCCGGGCAGAGCCCGCCCGCGGCGAAGCCGCGATTCGGCACAGCGGGAAGGGGCGGGGTGGGGGACCTGTCATCGCCGTCGCCGGAGGGGCCGCCTTCACGTTCTCGTACGCCGAGCACTCGGAGCTGCTGCGCGCAGCGGGCGCGGAAGTCGTCACCTTCGACCCGCTGCGGGACGAAGCGCTCCCGCCCCGCACCACCGGCCTGGTGATCGGCGGCGGGTTCCCCGAGGTGTACGCCCCGGAGCTGTCCGCCAACGAGCCGCTCCGCGAGGCCGTCGCCGCGTTCGCCGCCGCCGGGGGCCCGGTGGCCGCGGAGTGCGCCGGGCTGCTGTACCTGGCCCGCTCGCTGGACGGCAAGCCCATGTGCGGGGTGCTCGACGCCGACGCGCGGATGTCGGAGCGGCTCACGCTCGGCTACCGCGAGGCGGTGGCCGTCTCCGACAGCGTCCTCGCACCGGCCGGGACCCGGCTGCGCGGGCACGAGTTCCACCGGACGGTGATCGAGCCGGGCGCCGGCAGCGCACCGGCGTGGGGGTTCACGCATCCGGAACGCCGGGTCGAGGGCTTCGTGGCCGACGGGGTGCACGCCAGCTACCTGCACACGCACTGGGCGGCGGAGCCTTCCGTGGCCCTGCGGTTCGCCGAGGCCGCGGCAGCGCATCGGTGAACCCGGGACGCCCGGGGCCGGCCGCCGCGTCACTCCGCCAGGCCCACGACCAGCCAGATCCCCGCCACCCCGCCCACGGTGCACATCAGGGTGGACAGCGCGGGGTGCTTGTGGTGGGCCTCGGGCAGGATCTCGGCGGCGGCCAGGTACAGCAGGACGCCGCCGAAGAAGCCGAGGTAGGCCCCGAGCGGTTCCTCCGGAAGGGTGAACAGCAGAGTGGACGCGGCGCCCACGACGGGGGCCGCCGCGTCCGCGAAGAGCATGAGCAGGGCCTTGCGGCGGGCGTTCCCGTACAGCCGGGTGAGCGTGTACGTGTTGAACCCGTCGGCGAAGTCGTGGGTGATGACGGCCAGCGCCACGGCCACGCCCATGCCCCCGCCGACCTGGAACGCGGCGCCGAGGGCCACCCCGTCGGCGAGGCTGTGGCCGACCATGGCGGCGGCCGCCGTCAGGCCGACCTGGGGGACCCGCTGCCCGTGCTCGGAGTGCCCGTCGCCGTTCGTGGCCCCGTGGGAGGCCTGACGGACGGCCAGGAGGCGTTCCACGCAGTGCGCGGCGAGGAACCCGCCGACGAAGAGCAGCAGGGCGAGCGGGACCCCGAAGAGTTCGTCGCCGGCGGCGTGCATGGCCTCCGGGAGCAGGTCGAGGCCCACGACGCCGAGCATCAGCCCGCCGGCCAGGCCCAGCACGAGGTGGCGGCGGTCGGTGACGCGTTGCGCCGTCCATCCGCCTGCCAGGGTCATCAGGAACGCACCCAACGCCACGATCACGGCCATGTGACCTTGCATACCGACTCCGCGCCGCGCGCGCACTTCCGCGCCCGGGTGGCGGACCACGGAGGGTTGACGCGGCCGCCGTGCGCGGGGTCGGCGAACGGCACGGCGAGCGGCACCATGAGCGGCACCATGAGCAGCACCACGCACACCACGACGGAGAACGGGTGAACCTGTTGGGCGAGTACGCGACGCAACTGGTCGTCGGGGTCGGAGGCCGCGCGGGCGTGTCCGTGGCGGAGGTGTGCGCGCTGGTGGAGGAGACCCTGCGCGGCGCCGGGCTGGCGTCGGGTTCGGTGACGGCCCTGGCCACGGTGGAGGGCAAGGTCCTGGAGGCGGGGATCGCGGGTGCGGCGGAACGTTTCGGCGTGCCCCTGCTGAGCTACCCCGCCGAGCGCCTGGCCGCTATCCCGGTGCCGCACCCCTCGGACACCGCCCGCGAGGCCGCAGGCACCGCGTCGGTGGCGGAGGCCGCCGCGCTCGCCGGGGGCGGGGAACTCCTCGTACCCAAACGGCGGTCGGTGGCGGCGACCTGCGCCGTAGCCACGGCCCACACGCACGATCTGCGCCACCACGGGGACGCGGAGGTCGCGGACGGCGGCGCGGACCTGGTCGATCTCGCGGTGAACGTACGCTCCCACACGCCGCCGCGGTGGCTGAAGGAGCGGATCGCGGCTTCGCTCGACCTCCTGTCCGCGTACCCCGACGGCCGCGCCGCCCGGGCGGCCGTGGCCCTGCGCCACGGGCTGCCGGTCGAGCGGGTGCTGCTGACCGCGGGCGCCGCGGAGGCGTTCGTACTGATCGCGCGGGCGCTGGGCGCCGTACGGCCCGTGGTGGTGCATCCGCAGTTCACCGAGCCGGAGGCGGCCCTGCGCGACGCGGGCCACCGGGTGGAGCGGGTGGTGCTGCGGGCCGCGGACGGTTTCCGGCTGGACCCGGCGGCGGTGCCGGAGGAGGCCGACCTGGTGGTGGTCGGGAACCCGACCAACCCGACCTCGGTGCTGCACCCGGCGGCGACCCTGGCCGCGCTGGCCCGGCCCGGGCGGATCCTGGTGGTCGACGAGGCCTTCATGGACGCGGTCCCCGGCGAACGCGAGGCGCTGGCCGGGCGTACGGACATACCGGGCCTGGTGGTGCTGCGGAGCCTGACCAAGACCTGGGGGCTGGCGGGGCTGCGCATCGGCTACGTACTGGCCGAGCCCGGGGTGATCGCGAAGCTGGCGGCGGCGCAGCCGCTGTGGCCGGTCTCCACGCCCGCGCTCGTGGCGGCCGAGGCCTGCGTGGCTCCCGCGGCGCTGGCCGAGGCGGAGGCCGCGGCCCGGCAGATCGAGGTGGACCGGGAGCATCTGCTCGCGGGGCTCGCGGAGTTCGAGGAGATCTCGGTGGCGGGTGCGGCGGCGGGGCCGTTCGTGCTGATCCGGGTCGAGGGCGCGGCGGGGATCCGCACCCGGCTGCGCGCGCTGGGCTTCGCCGTGCGCCGCGGCGACACCTTCCCCGGCCTGGACCGCTCCTGGCTCCGGCTGGCGGTCCGCGACCGTGCGACGACGGGCCGCCTCCTCCAGGCCCTCGACGTGGCCCTCGCGGCGCGCTGACCACGGGGGTGGGGCCCGGCGTGCGCGGACCTCACCCCAATGGCGCGTTTGCGCCGACCGTGCGTGGCACGGCCCGCACGGGTGCGCGACCATCTCCGTAAGCGGTGATCATGCGATACGGGGGTACGGGGATGAAGACAGTCGGCAGGATGGGTGCGGCCGTGGCCGGGCTGGCCGTGGTGGGGGGCGCCGTCTACGGCGTGACCCAACTGACCGGCGAGGACGGCGGCGCGGCGGCGAAGCAGCGGCTGGGGGCGAAGCCGGGGGCGACCGCGAGTCCCGGCCGGGGCGCCGCGTCCGGAGCCACGGCCCCGGCCCCGCCCGCCGGGAAGGCGTTCACCCTCGTCGGCACCGGCGACATCATCCCGTACCCGTCGATCATCCAGCGGGCCGCCGACGACTCCGCGGCGAAGGGCGGCCACGACTTCCGGAAGATACTCGCCGGGGTCAAGCCCATCGTCTCCGCCGCCGACCTGGCGATATGCCACCACGAGATACCGTACGGCCGGCCCGGCGGCCCCTACACCGGATACCCCCTGTTCAAGGCACCGCACCAACTGGCCGACGCCCTCAAGGACACCGGCTACGACAGTTGCTCGACCGCCTCGAACCACACCCTGGACGACGGGTACGAAGGCCTCGTCCGCGTTCTGGACCACCTCGACCGCGTCGGCATCCGTCACGTCGGCTCGGCCCGCGGGCCCGCGGAGGCCAAGGCCCCGGCCCTGCTCGAGGCCGGCGGCGCCAAGGTCGCGCAACTGGACTACACGTACGGGACGAACGACATCCCGCTCCCCGCGGACAAGCCCTGGGCCGTGAACCTGATCGACCCGGCGCGGATCATCGCCGACGCCCGCGCCGCGCGCGCGGCCGGCGCGAACGTCGTCGTCCTCAGCGTCCACTGGGGCTCCGAGTGGCAGACGGCCCCGGACAAGCAGCAGTTGGAGCTGGCCCGGACGCTGACCGCCTCGCGCGCGGCGGACGGCCTCCCCGACATCGACCTGATCCTCGGCACCCACAACCACGTGCCGCAGCCGTACGAGAAGGTCAACGGCACCTGGGTGGTGTACGGCATGGGCGACCAGGTGGCGAGCTTCTACGAGGCCGACAAGGCCCGCGGCAACATGTCCTCGGTCCCCCGCTTCACCTTCGCCCCGGCGGCCGGCCGACCGGGCCGCTGGGAGGTGGTGAAGGCCGAGTACCTCACGCAGTTCTCGGACATGCGGCCGCCGTTCCGCGTCGTCTGCACCTCCTGCGAGGCCGCCACCACCTCCGCCGACAGCGCGTACGCCGCGGCCGACCGCGAGGTGACGAAGGCCGTCATGTCACGGGGCGCCGCGGCGCAGGGGCTGACGCGCGCGACGAAGTAGGGCCTACGAGGCCCTGCCGCGCCGGGTCACGACCAGCGCGGCGGCGCCGAAGCCGAGCAGGAGCAGCGCACCGCCGGTCACGTACGGGGTGAGCGAGCCGCCTCCGGTCTCGGCGAGGTCGGCCTGGGTCCCGGTGCCGCCCGTGGTGGCCGTCTGGGGCTTGACGTCGGGCAGCTTCGACGGACTGGGGCTGGGGGCGGGGGCGGCCGGGGACTCACAGCGGGCCTCGGCGAGCACGATCTCGCCCTCGACCTCGGCGACGTTCAGCTTGAGCGGGTTCACCGACACCTTGAGGCGCAGCGCGGTCGCGGCGGCCGTGGTGGAGGTGGTCCTGGCCGTGGAGAGCTCCAGGGCCACCAGGCCGACGCCGGGGACCTCCACCTTGGTGGGGCCGCCCGCCGAGAGGGTGACCTTCTTGCCCAGGACGGTCACGGCGCCCAGCACGTTGGAGTTCGCGACCGGCTTCTCGCCCGCCGCGCAGACGGCCTTGGAGGTGACCTTCTCCAGCTCGATCACGGACAGCAGGGGCAGACCCGGTACGTGGATCCGGGCCTTGGCGAGGTTCGCCTCCGCCGCGGCGCGGCGGGCGTCGACGGTGGCCTTGGAGGTGGCGACGTCGGCGCGCAGGACGCTGACCGGCGCTCCGCCATCGACCCCGTCGAGGGTGACGGTCAGCGCCGTCTTCGCGGCGTCCGCCGGGGCGCTGACCTCGTTGAGGGTCGCGTTCAGCGGGATGTGCACGGTCTTGTTGAGCAGGCCCACGTCCAGCGTGGTGCGCAGGACGACGGCGCTGGCCTTGCCCCCGGCCGGGTGGGATCCGGTGGAAGGGGCGGAGCCGGTGGCGAAGGCGGGCGGTGCGGCGAGCAGGGCGACCGCTCCCGTGGCGACGAGCGCGGCCACGGGCATGCGGAAGGTGTTGCTGTTCAAGGTGGTGGAACCCCCAGGGAGATGGGAGCCGTCGCGGCGCCAATGGGGGACATTGCGCGCGCCGACGGCCTCGACCCCGGAATCTTTACGCACTGAGAGTGAACGGGGGTGAACCCGGCGTGAGTTCACCCCAAAGGGTGGTTTCCAGGCATAGGTTCGATTACATGCGCCCCACCCGGAACGGGAGTTCCCTCCCATCCCGGGAATCCCGGCCGCCCGGACCCGTGCCGGACCCGTGTCGGGCGTACACAACGACCGCGCCGCCGCCGACGTAACGCCCCGTCAACTCCAGTACGCCCGCGCCCTCAGGCCACCACCGTCCCGTTCACCACCACCCGCAGCGGCTGCGCCAGCGCCCGCACGTCGGCCCGCGGATCGGCCTCGTAGACCACGAGGTCGGCCGGTGCGCCCTCGGTCAGGCCGGGCCTGCCGAGCCACTCGCGCGCGCCCCAGGCCGTCGCCGAGAGGGCCCGCAGCGGCGGGATCCCGGCCTTGACGAGCTCTCCCACCTCGGCCGCGACCAGGCCGTGCGGGAGGGAACCCCCCGCGTCCGTGCCGACGTAGACCCCGATGCCCGCGTCGTAGGCGGCGCGGACGGTGTCGTAGCGCCGCTCGTGCAGCCTGCGCATGTGCGCGGACCACCGCGGGAACTTGGCCTCGCCGCCCGCCGCCATCTTCGGGAAGGTCGCGATGTTCACGAGGGTCGGGACGATGGCCACCCCGCGCTCCGCGAACAGCGGGATGGTGTCCTCGGTGAGCCCCGTGGCGTGCTCGACGCAGTCGATGCCCGCCTCGACCAGGTCCCGCAGGGAGTCCTCGGCGAAGCAGTGCGCGGTGACCCGCGCCCCGAGGCGGTGGGCCTCGGCGATGGCCGCCTCCACCTCGGCGCGCGGCCAGCAGGCGGTCAGGTCCCCGGCCTCGCGGTCGATCCAGTCCCCCACCAGCTTGACCCAGCCGTCGCCGCGCCGCGCCTCGCGGCCCACGTACTCGACGAGGTCGGCGGGCTCGATCTCGTGGGCGAAGTTGCGGATGTAGCGGCGGGTGCGGGCGATGTGCCGGCCGGCCCGGATGATCTTCGGCAGGTCCTCGCGGCCGTCGATCCAGCGGGTGTCGGACGGGGACCCGGCATCGCGGATGAGGAGGGTGCCCGCGTCCCGGTCGGTCAGGGCCTGCCGTTCGGCGGTGTCGGCGTCCACCGGCCCGTGGGCGTCGAGCCCCACGTGGCAGTGCGCGTCCACCAGACCGGGCAGCACCCACCCGGTGACCTCGGTGACCTCCCGGGCGCCGCGCGGGCGCTCGTAGGAGATCCGGCCGCCGACGACCCAGAGCTCGTCGCGGACCTCCTCGGGCCCGACCAGCACCCGCCCCTTCACGTGCAGCGGACCCGACCGTGCGCTGTCTGCGTTGACCTCGTCGCTCATGGCGGCACTCTATGTGGGGGCTCGGTAGGCTCTCCAGACCGGCCAGACCGGCCAGACCGGCCAGACCGGCCAGACCGGCCAGACCGGCCAGACCGGTTCGGACTTGTCCGGATGAACCACCCGACCCGAGAGAACGAAGAGAGCGGCGCCGTGACCCACCCCCTCCTGGACCTTCCGCCCCTGACCGCCGCGCGCTTCGCGTCGATCGAGCGGGGGGTCGCGGAGCTGCTCGGGACCCGGGCCGACGTGGTGATCACCCAGGGCGAGGCGCTGCTGCCGCTGGAGGGGTGCATCCGGTCGGGCGCCCGGCCCGGCTCGACCGCGCTGAACGTGGTGACCGGCCCCTACGGAACCACCTTCGGCAACTGGCTGCGCGACTGCGGGGCGCGCGTCGTGGACCTGGAGGTCCCCTTCGACACCGCGGTGTCCGCCGCCCAGGTGGACCGGGCCCTGTCGGAGCACCCGGAGATCGACTTCGTCTCCCTGGTCCACGCGGAAGCGGCCACCGGCAACACCAACCCGGTGGCGGAGATCGGCGAGGCCGTACGGGCCCACGGGGCGCTGTTCATGCTGGACGCGGTGGCCTCGGTGGGCGCGGAGCCGCTGTTGCCGGACGCCTGGGGCGTGGACCTGTGCGTGATCGGCGCGCAGAAGGCGATGGGCGGACCGGCCGGCGTCTCGGCGGTGTCGGTCTCCGAGCGGGCGTGGGCCCGCTTCGCGGAGAACGCCTCGGCGCCCCGCCGCTCGTACCTCTCCCTGCTGGACTGGAAGGAGCGCTGGATCGACGGCGGGCGCACGGCGCTGCCGCACGCGCCGGCGCAGCTGGAGATGCTGGCGCTGGAGGCCTGCCTCGACCGGATCGCGGCCGAGGGCCTGGCCTCGGTGACGGCCCGCCACGCGGCCGCGGCGGCGGCGACCCGCGCGGGCGCCGTGGCGCTGGGCCTCGCCCCGTACGTCGGCCGGGACGAGGCCGCGGCCCCGGTGGCCACCACCCTCCGTGTCCCGGAGGCCTCGCTGGTGGTGGCGAAGGCCCTCGCGGTGGATCCGGCGGCTCCCCTCGCGGCGGGCGGCGGCGCGCTGGCCCGGGAGATGGTCCGGGTCAACCACTACGGTGCGGCGGCCTCGCCGGACACCGTCGGGGCCTGCCTGACGGCTCTGGCCGGGGCCCTGTCGGTGGATCCGGCCGGGGCGCTCGCGGCGGCGGGCTCGGCGTGGTCGGCGCCCCTGCCCTCCGCCTGAGCGGGCAGGCGGACAGGCGGGCAGGCGGACAGGCGGGCAGGCGGGCAGGCGGGCAGGCGGGCAGGCGGGCAGGCGGGCAGGCGGGCAGGCAGCCCGGGATCGGTCCTCCTCAGTCAGCCCTCCTGAGCCAGCCCTTCCGAATCAGCCCTCCAGGAGGTTCAGCAGCCGGTCCACGTCCGCCTCGGTGTTGTAGAGGTGGAAGGAGGCCCGCAAGGTTCCCGCGCGAGCTGACGTGGAGACGCCCGCGGCGAGCAGGGCGCCCTGACGGTCGGCCAGCCCCGGCACCGAGACGATCGGGGACCCGCCCGGGACGGGCTCGTGGCCCAGGCGGGCGAGGCCGGCGCGGTAGCGGGCGGCCAGGGCGGTGTCGTGGGCGTGGACGGCGTCGATCCCGATCCGCTCCAGCAGGGCCAGCGAGGGCTCGGCGGCGTGGTAGGCCAGGAAGGCCGGGGACTCGTCGAAGCGCCGGGCTCCGTGGGCCAGTTCCCGCAGCGGGCCGTAGATGGCGTCCCACATGTCGGCGAGCGCCACCCAGCCCGCGTGCACCGGGGTCACGGCGTCCTGGGCCTCCTGCGAGACCGTGAGGTAGGAGACCCCGCGCGAGGCGAGCAGCCACTTGTACCCGGCGGTGACCGTGTAGTCGTAGGGGCTCGCGTCGAAGGGCAGCCAGCCCGCCGCCTGTGAGGCGTCGACCAGCATCCGCGCCCCGTGCGCGGTGGTCGCCGCGCGGACGGCCGCGAGGTCCGCGACGCGCCCGTCGGCGGACTGTACGGCGCTCAGCGCGACCAGTGCGGTGTCCGGGCCGACGGCTTCGGCGAGGGACTCCAGCGGGGCGAAGCGGACCTTGAGGTCGTCGCGCACCACGAAGGGGTTGATGACGGAGGCGAACTCGCCCTCCGGACAGAGGACTTCGGATCCGGACGGGACGGAGGCGGAGACCAGGCCGACATGGGTGGAGACGGCCGAGCCGAGCGCCACGCGGTCCGCGGGGACCCCGACGAGGCGGGCGAACGCCTCCCGGACCCGTTCCACACGGCCGAAGTCCCCGAAGCCCTCAGGGAGTCCGGCCCCCGCCGCCTCCGCGAGCCGCCGCACCTCGGCGACGGCGGCCCGCGGGAGGGTCCCGTAGTTGGCGGTGTTGAGATAGGTGAGGGAGTGCGCGAACTCGTCGCGGACGGTCCCGGGCGCAAAGAGGTCCATGACCTTCACTCTGCGCCAGGACCAACCCAAAGTCCATTGCCTGGTTTCCCGCACCACACCAAAGGACTACTTATGGCAAGGCCTTACGGGCGCGGCACCGCGCACGCTCCGTCGGGCTCGCACACCTCACCCTCGGGGGCGGCGGTCACGAGGACCTCGCGACCGGCCCAGGCCTGCTCCAGCGCCCGCGCGAACACCTCGGCGGGCTGTCCCCCGGAGATCCCGAAGCGGCGGTCGATCACGAAGAACGGCACGGCGTTGGCGCCCAGTTCGGCCGCCTCGCGCTCGTCGGCCCGCACCTCGGCGGCGTACGCGGACTCGTCGGCCAGCACCGCGCGGGCCTCGGCCCCGTCCAGTCCGGCCTCAACCGCGAGCGCCAGCAAAACCTCGGGGTCGAAGACGGAGCGCTCCTCGCCGAAGTTGGCGCGGTAGGCGAGGTCGAGCAGTTCCTCCTGGCGGCCGCGGGCGGCGGCCAGGTGGAGCAGGCGGTGGATGTCGAAGGTGTTGCCGTGGTCACGGCCCTCGGTGCGGTACGTCAGCCCCTCGGCGCGGGCGCTCGCGGCGACGTGCTCCTCCATGCCGCGGGCCTCGTCCAGGGTGCGGCCGTACTTCTTGGCCAGCATCTCCACGACGGGAGCCACCTCGCCCTTGGGGCCGTTCGGGTCGAGCTCGAAGGAGCGGTAGACCACCTCGACCTCCTCGCGGTGTGCGAAGCCGGCCAGCCCCTCGGCGAACCGGGCCTTGCCGATGTAGCACCACGGGCAGGCGATGTCGCTCCAGATCTCGACGCGCATGTTCCTTCTTCCCTCCACGGAATCAACTGTTCCGTGTTAAACCATCCGGCCCCGCGTCTCATTCCCAGGACGGCTCGGCCACCGTGAGCCGGTCCTGCGCCGTGAGCCGGTCCTGCGCCGTGAGCCGGTCCTCCCCGGCGAGACCGTGCCGCACCGTGAGCCACAGGATGCGGTGGGAACCGGCGACACGGGCTCCGGCGGGATCCGGGAGCCAGCCGTGGGCGGCGTAGAAGGCCTGGGCGCGGAGGTTGTGCTCGAAGACCTCCAGGCGGACCCTGCGCACGCCGGCCCGGCGCCAGGCGTCGAGGCAGGCGGCGTGCAGGGCCGCCCCGGTGCCGCGGCGCCAGTGGACGGGGTCCACGTGGAGCTGCGTGAGGGTGGTCTCGCATTCGGCGGTGCGGAAGGCCGCCACCCCGGTGAGCTTGCCGCCGCTCTCGGCGCAGAGCACCCCGCCGTCGGCCGCGGCCCGGGCCACCGCCCGGGACCAGCCCTCCCGGGTGCGCGCCAGTTCGGCGGCGCCGCCGTAGGCCTCCTCGGGTATCCGGCCCCGGTAGTAGGTGGCGCGGGCCCGGGTGTGGAGGGCGGCGATGGCGTCGAGGTCTTCGGGCTGCGCGGTCCGGATCATGGGAAGGAGAACGCGCCGGGAATCCCGTCGGTTCCCGGCGCGTCCTACGGGCTACTTCTTCAGCCAGGCCTTCATCATCTTCTGCGCGATGGGCGCGGCGAGCTTGCCGCCGCCGATCTCGGAGCGGTCCGTGTCCGAGTTCTCGACCACGACGGCGACCGCGATCTGCTTGCCGTTCGCCTTTCCGTACGTGGTGTACCAGGCGAGCGGCGGCAGGCTGTTGTTCACGCCGCGCTGGGCGGTACCGGTCTTGGCTCCCGACTCGACGCCCGGGATCTGGACGTTCTTGCCGCCACCCTCGGTGGCGACCGTCTTCATGGCGTCCCGGACCATCGACGCGGTCTTCTCGCTCATGACCTGCGTGGACTTCGGGTTCTTGAAGCTCTCCAGCACGTTGCCGTTGGAGTCGGTGACCTCGGAGACCTCGTGCGGGGAGACCAGCTTGCCGCCGTTCTCGATCGCGGCCGTCACCATCGCCATCTGGAGCGGGGTGGCCTGGACGTCGAACTGGCCGATACCGGTCTGCGCGACCTGGTCGACCGACATCTTCTTCTTCGGGTACTTGCTGCTCGGGTCGGTCCAGACCGGGAGCTTCTGCACCACGTTGAAGCCGAGCTTCTCCGCCATGGCACGCATCTTGTCCTGGCCGAGCTTGTGGGCGAGGTCGGCGAAGACGTTGTTGCAGGAGAGCTTCAGCGCGTTGCGGGGGGTCGCGTTGTTGCAGAGCGAGTCGTCCACCTCGCTGCGCAGCTTGGTCCTCGTCCCGGGGATCGTGTAGTCGCCGGGAACCGAGGTCGGTGTGTCGATGCTCGTGATCAGGCCGTTCTCGATGGCCGCCGCCAGGGTGACCAGCTTGAAGGTGGATCCGGGCGCCTGCGGCTTGCGCAGGGCCGTGTTCTCCATGGCCTTGCCCTGGTCGGCTCCGAGCGCCTCCCACGCCTTCTGCTCCGCGGCGCCGGCGCCGGCGATGCTGCCCGGGTCGAAGGAGGGGTTGTTCACGACGGCCAGGATCTCGCCCGTCGCCGGGTCGAGGGCCACGGCCGAGCCCTGCTTGCCCTGGAGCGCGTCCCAGCCCGCCTTCTGGACGTCCTTGTCGATCGTGGTCAGTACGTTGCCCGGGGCCGCCCGCTTGCCGGTGAGCGTGTCCATGATCGTCTTGAGCCGGTTGTCGGACCCGTTGAGGATGTCCTTGTAGACGCCCTCCAGCATGCTCGACCCGAAGGCCTGGGAGCTGTAGCCGGTGATCGGCGCGTACAGCGGTCCGTCGGTGTAGGTCCGCTTGTACCTGAAGTCCTTGCCGCCCGTGTCCTTGGAGCCGGTGATCGCCTCCCCGCCCACGATGATGTTCCCCAACGGGTTCTCGTACTGCCCGATGAGGTTGCGCCGGTTGTTCTTGTCGTCTGCGAGGGCCCGGCCTTGGTACGCCTGCACCCAGGTGACCCGCACCAAAAGGGCCAGCACCAGAAGCAGACAGAAGACCGACGCACGCCTGATCGTCTTGTTCATCCCCCAGAAGGACGCCCCAGCCGTCCCGGGCGTTCCGCTCTGCCCCGATTGTGGCGGAGTTCTCAGCCTTTCTTCATGAGGAAGCCTCCCTCGTACGCCGCGATGACCGCCTGGGTCCGGTCCCGGGAGCCGGTCTTGGCCAGCACCGCGGCCACGTGCGTCTTGACCGTCTGCGGGCCGACTCCGAGCCGCTCGCTCACCTCGTGGTTGGAGAGCCCGGCGGCCATCAGGCGCAGCACGTCGGCCTCCCGGTCCGTGAGCCGGGCGACCCAGGGTGCGGCGGCCGGCCCGGCCCCCGGCGGGGTGTGGGCGGCGGCCAGGGAACGGACGGCGGCGGGGAAGAGCAGCGAGTCCCCGCGCGCCACGAGCCGGACCGCGGCGGTCAGCTCGTCGGGGTCGGCCCTCTTGAGGAGGAACCCGCAGGCCCCCGCGCGCAGCGCGTCGTACACGTAGGCGTCGTTCTCGAAGGTGGTGACCACCACGACCCGGGGCGGCTCGGCCATGGTGGCGAGGATCCGCTCGGTGGCCCGGATCCCGTCGATCTCCGGCATCCGCACGTCCATCAGCACCACGTCCGGGGCGAGCGCCCGGACCACGGCCACGGCCTCGGCCCCGGTGGCCGCCTCCCCGACGACCTCCAGATCGGGCTCGGCGTCGAGGATGACCCGCAGAGCGGTACGAACCATCCGCTCGTCATCGGCCACGACCACCCGCAACACCGCCCGAGCCGACCCGGCCGCGACCACTACGCCGGCCGAAGCCACAGCCGGAGCCACGGGCAGAACCGGGACCGAGGCCGGGGCCGGAGCGGGGGCCGGGGCCGAGGCCGGGGCCGGAGCGGGGGCAACGGGCGGAGGCGGAGTCGCGGACGTGGGCGGAGTCGCCTCCCGGGTCCCGGGTGCGGCCACCTCGGCATTCGGGGCCGGCGGCTCAGCTGCCGGCGGGGCTGTCCGCGCGGTCGACTGCGGGGCCGCCGCCGCGGGCGTGGGTACGGCCACCTCCGGAGTCGCGGTCGGTGGCTCAGCCGTCGGCGGGTCCGTGGGCGGTGTCTGTGGCTCGGGCGGCCTCATCGGGGGCCCTCGCCGAGCGGGAGGACGGCCCGCAGCCGCCATCGGCCCTCGTGCGGACCGGCCTCGACCCGTCCGCCTAGCAGCGCGGCCCGCTCGGCGGCACCTTGCAGCCCCCGGCCCCCGGTGGTGCGGGCCCGCGGACTGGCCTCGGCCGCCACCGCCGGATCGTTCGTCATGGTGATCTCCAGTTCCTCGTATCCACCGCGTTCCCCACGCCGACCCGGTTCCCCGTGCCCACCGGGCTCCGCGCGCCGACCCGGTTTCCGGCGCCCGCCGGGCGCCCCCTGCCCACCGGGCTCCCTCTGGTCGCCCTGGTCGCCCGGTCCGCCTTCCTCCCCCCTCACCCGTACGAGGATCCGCAGATCGACCGGGCCCGTCCCGTGCCGCAGTGCGTTGCTCAGTCCCTCCTGCACGATCCGGTACGCCTCCCGGGAGGCGATCGCCGGAAGGCTCCCCCAGTCCCCGGAGGGTCCCGGGTCCTGGCGGGCGGTGATCGGGGTCCCGGAGGCCCGGCTGCGGGACAGCAGCCCGTCGAGGTCGGCGGCGAGGGTCGGGGCGGCGGGCAGCGCGCCGACCCCGGCGCCCGCCGCGTCGCCCTCGCGCAGCAGGCCGAGGACCGCGTCAAGCTCCCCCACCGTGCGCCGGGTGGTGTCCTCGATCGCGGCCAGCGCCTCCCGGACGAAGCCGGGGTCGCTGTCGAGCACCCGCCGGGCGGCGCTCGCCTGGAGGGTGACCGCGCTCAGGGCGTGTCCGACGGCGTCGTGCAGCTCCGGGCCAGCCGGTTGCGGACCGCCAGGTCGGCGGCGCGCTCCTCGGCGGCCGCCAGCCGGTCCGCCGCCGTCGGCCCGAGCAGGACCGGCGCCAGCCGTGCCAGCAGCGCCCCCGCCCCGGCGGCGCACAGGACGAGCCCGGCCAGCAGCCCGATCCCGAGCAGGGGGGCCACGTACGGCTGGGCCCGCGCGTCGAACCAGCCGAGCCTGACCGGGAATTCCCGCAGCGCGCTCACGAACGGCAGGGCGAGCAGCACCCCCGCCATGGGCGGTACCGCCAGACTCAGCCCGCTGACCAGGGCTCCGACCCCCAAGTGCAGGGTCCACCAGGCCGAGGACCGCACCCGGGCCGCCCAGCTCCGGGCTCTCCCCTCGGCGAACCGCTCCCCCGGCACCCCGCACAGGGCGCGCGCGGCGGCCACCGACATCGGCCGGACCAGTCCGGACAGCCCGGTCGCGGCGATGAGCGGCAGGGCGGCTCCGTAGGCGGCGAGGCTGAGCGGGAGGGACTCGCGTGCGTTGCTCCCGCCCGCGAGGACACCGACCACCACCTCCGTGAGGAGGAAGTACGGCATCAACAGGGCCCCACCGAGGACCAGGTGGAGCCAGCGCATCCTGGCCCGCGCCCCCAACAGCCGCTGCACGCCGTCTCCTTCAGGCAGCCTTGCGCGTGGCGAGGAACCGCGCCATGACACTGACCGCGAGGAGTCCGACGATCATCTGGCCAGCGTAGGTCAAGTAGGTCGCGGCGGTCGTCCCTTCGCCCGGGCCGGGGTCCCCGCCCAGCACCGCGGTCATCATCCACATGCCCCAGCACAGGGTCGCCGCCGACCCGGTCCACGCTATGACCAGCGGCCACCACGCCCGCCGGTCACCGCCCTTGGCGAGCAGGACCGCCCCCACCGCGGCGGTCAGCGCGCATATCGCGTGGACGAAGGAGACCGCGCCCGCATCGGAGGAGTACTGCGCGATCTGGTCCGCGTTGTGCCCGGCCGTCCCGCCGAAGGCCCAGTACAGGTGGACCGCCGCCACCACCGCCGCCACCACCGCGGCCACCGCCGCCGCGGCTCCCGCCACCACCCCCGTGGGTGACGGGAGCCGCGGCCCGAGGAGGCCCTGCCAGCGCCGGCCCCAGCGCTCTCGCGCATAGGGCACGAACAGCCCGGCCAGGGCTATGGCCTGGATGATGAAGCCCGGGTAGACCACGTTGAAGACCCATGGATCGAGGAAGGGCGGCTGGGCCTCCCGCTCGACCTCGTCCGGCCCCAGTCCCACCGCCCGCAGGAGGAGCTGGCCGGGGAAGCCCAGGACGATCGGTGTCAGCAGTCCGGTCGCGATGAAGACGGGGGAGAGCAGCAGCCAGGACGGCACGCGCATCCCCCAGGGCCGGGTGAGCAGCAGGACGAGCAGCACCACGCTGGAGTCCATGACCAGCGACAGGGCGTTGAGCACGGTGAAGAACGCGCTGCCCGGCTCCAGGAGCACGCTGCCGTCCGGTATCCCGAGGTGGCTCCCGGCCAGCCAGGCGGTCTTCAGCGTCAGATAGGGCACGGTGGCGACGATGGCCGCCGCCCGCAGGAAACGGTGCCCGGCCCCCGGCCGGGTGGCCGGCGGCTGCGCTCCGCCGGTCGGTCGCGACGTCTGAACGGCTCGTGTGGTCATGGCTCAACGGTCCCGCGTCCGCGCCCCCGCCACCTCCCCCTTGAAGGGGAACCGCCTCCCCCGCCCGGGGGAGGAACCAGGCCCTCCGCCGGGCCGACCCGCCCGCGCCGCCCAGACCACGCGCACCACCCGCGTCGCCCGCACCACCCGCACCACCCGCACCACCCGCACCACCCGCACCACCCGGGGCAACCCCACCGCTACATCCGCCGCGTCACCACCGACAACTGGTCGCGCGCCGCGAACAGCGCCGCCTTGATGCCCCGTTCGTGCCCCGGCGTCAGCCGCGCCACCGGTACCGAGCAGCTCACCGCGTCCCGCGCCGGCGTCCGGTACGGCACCGCCACCCCGAAGCAGCGCAGTCCGAGCGTGTTCTCCTCCCGGTCCACCGCGTACCCCTGCTCCCGCACCAGGGCCAGGTCCTCGATGAGCCGCTCCCGGTCGGTGATGGTGTGCTCGGTGACCGCTTCGAGCCGGCGCGGCAGCAGTGCGCGTACCTCTTCGTCCGTGTGCGTGGCCAGCAGCGCCTTGCCCAGCGCCGTCGAGTGGACCGGCAGCCGCCGCCCGACGCGGGTGAAGGGGCGCAGGTAGTGCTGGGACTGCCGGGTGGCCAGGTAGACCACGCTCGTGCCGTCCAGGCGGGCCAGGTGGATCGTCTCGGTCGTGTCGTCGGAGAGCCGGTCCAGCGTGGGCCGGGCCGCCGCCACCACCTCGTCCCCGTCGATGTACGAGCTGCCGACGAGCAGGGCCCGTACGCCGATGCCGTACCGCGTGCCCGTCGCGTCCGTCTCCACCCAGCCCAGGTTCACCAGGGTGCGCAGCAGCATGTAGAGGCTGGATTTGGGCAGGGAGAGGTCGTTCTGGATGTCTGCGAGGCTGTGCAGCCCCGGTCGGGAGGCGAAGTGCTCCAGCAACAGGACCGTGCGTACCGCCGATTTGACGGCCGCCGACGTTCCCGAGCCCCCCGACTCAGCTGTGGTGGTCATCCGCCTTCGCGCCCCTCTGTCTCTTGCTGTCTCTTGTCAACCCGGAAGACACGGAAATAGAGTCCACGGTGGATGTGATCATTCATCCAACGGAACAGCGTTCACCATACTGAACGCATCCGCGCGGGTCAGCGTAGATCCAGGAGGCAGTTTCGCCATGGCAGCAACACCAGTCTGGAGTGTGGACCCCCGCACCGGGAAGCACCGCGAGCAGGTTGCGGTGGAGGCCACACCCCGGGAGCTGGACGAAGCCGTGCGCGCGGCCCACGCCGCCCGCGGCTCGCTGGCCGACGCGGGGAGGCGCGCCGCCTTCCTGCGCGCCGCCGCCGATCTGCTCGACGAGGCAGCCTCCCACGTCATCGAGGCCGCCGACGCCGAGACGGCGCTCGGCCCCGGCCGGCTCACCGGCGAGCTCGCCCGCACCACGGGCCAGTTCCGCGCCTTCGCCGACGCCGTGGACGAGGGCTCCTACCTCGACGTCCGCATCGACCGGGCCGATCCCACCACCGCCCCGCCCCGCCCGGAACTGCGCCGCTACAAGGTGCCGCTGGGCGTGGTCGCGGTCTACGCCGCCTCCAACTTCCCCCTCGCCTTCTCCGTGCCCGGCGGCGACACCGCCAGCGCGCTGGCCGCGGGCTGCCCGGTCGTGGTCAAGGCGCACCCCGACCACCCGGCCACCTCAGAGCTGTGCGCCTCACTGCTGCGCCGGGCCGCGGTCTCCGCGGGGCTGCCGGCCGAGGTCGTCGCCGTGGTCCACGGGTTCGACGCGGGCCTGGAGCTGATCCGGCACCCGCTGGTCACCGCCGCCGGGTTCACCGGTTCCATCCGGGGCGGGCGGGCCCTGTTCGACGCCGCCGCCGCGCGGCCCGTACCGATCCCCTTCCACGGGGAGCTCGGCTCCCTGAACCCCGTCGTGGTCACCCCGGCGGCCGCCGCCGAGCGCGCCGAGGAGATCGGCGGCGGTCTGGCCGGCTCGGTCACGCTCGGCGTCGGCCAGTTCTGCGTCAAGCCGGGCCTGGTCCTCGTACCGGAGGGCGCGGGCGGGGACCGTCTCGCCGGGGCGCTGACCAAGGCGCTCGGCGAGACGGAGCCCGGGGTGCTCCTCGACCACCGGATGCGGGAGAACTTCGTCGCCGGAGTCCGCGAACGCGCCGCCCTGCCCGGGGTCGACGCGCCCGTCACCCCCGGCGCGGGCGGCGAGCACACCGTCGGCGCGGGCTACCTGAGCGTGCCGGCGCGGACCCTCCTGGAGGGCGGGCCGTACGAGGCGCTCCTGGAGGAGTGCTTCGGCCCCGTCACGGTGCTGGTCCGGTACGCCGACCAGGACGAGGCCGCCGCCGTGCTCGGGCGGCTCCCCGGGAACCTCACCGCGACCCTCCAGCTGTCGGCCGCCGAGGCGGACGGCGGCCCGGGTCCGGCGGCGGAGCTGATCTCCCAGGTCACGACGCTGGCGGGCCGGGTCGTGGTCAACGGCTGGCCGACCGGTGTCGCGGTGGCCCCGGCCCAGCACCACGGGGGCCCCTACCCGGCGGCGACCTCCCACTCCACCTCCGTCGGCGGCACGGCGATCGAGCGCTGGCTGCGCCCGGTGGCCTACCAGTCGGTGCCGGACGCCCTGCTCCCGGCGGAACTCCGCGAGGCCAACCCGCTGAACCTCCCGCGACGGGTCACGGGAGGCTAGGGCTGCCGTTCGGATGCGGATGCTCATGCGGATGCGAATCCGCATCGGGATCGGGATCGGGATCAGGATCAGCAGCTGGATCGGCAGCTGGATCCGGATCCCGATCCAGCTGCCGACGCGGACGCGGACGAGGCCCGGCGGACCCTGTCAGCCGTTCAGGACCCGGGCCTTCTCCGTGGCGAACTCCTCGTCGGTGAGCAGGCCCTGGGCCTTCAGTTCGGCCAGTGCGGTGAGCTGCCCGACCCTGTCGACCGCGGCCACCGGCGCGGCGGCGGCCTGCGGGGGCTGCTGCTGGGTCTGCTGCGCCTGCCAGGCCTGCTGCTGCGCGGCCGCCTGGGCGGCGGCCTGGTTGACGAGGGCCTGCTGCTCGGCGTCCGCCGCGGCCTGCGCCTGCGCGCTGCGTTCGGCCTGGCCGCGCTGCATCCGGCCCGAGACGGCGGTGGCCGTGCCCGCCACGACCGCGGTGCGGGCCATCGCGCCCAGCAGACCCGGGCGCCCCATGCGTCGACGCATGACTCTCCTCCTACTTCTCGGTCAGGGCGGCGACGGCTCGTTCGACGCCGTCCCGTGGAACGCGTTCCATGAAGAGCACCTGCCCGTTGGACTCCCGCACCGCCGAGGCCAGGCGCGTGGCCCAGGCGTTCTCCCACACCACCACGAGGGCGGAGGACTCCGGAGCGAGGCCCTGCGCCACGGTCTCCAGGTCCTCGTCGCTCAGCAGGTCGAACTCCTCGCCGAGCACCCGCTCGAACTGATCGGCCACCTCGGAGTCGGCGAGCTCCACCACGGAGACCGCGCCGTCCCGCTCCTTGCGGACGAACGTGAGGTCGAGGATGCGCACCACTCCGCTCTCCTGGAGCTCGCGCAGGGCCGGGGCGACATCGCCGTTGAACCGATTGCCGTCGAAGGCGACCACGGCGACGTCCACCGGGCCGATCGATTCGGCCGTAAGAGCTGCACCAGCAGGCATGAGCAAAACCCCTTCCATAGCGCAAGAAATCACCGCAAAAGGGATCTTACTCGGCGGAGCTGACACCGCATCGCGAGGCGGCTCGGGGGCCGGACCGGAGCCCGCCCGGGGCAAATTGCGTTGCGGCCCGCCGACCGGGGACGGCACCCTCGGCCCCATGCCGAAACCCCATGGATTCTCGTACGAACAGCGGGGCGACCAGAGCGTCGTCATCACCCACCAGGGCCGGTCCGCGGCCACCCTGCGCGGCGGGCGGGCCGCCGCGTTCCTGGCCGAGGTCGAAGGCGGCGACGCCCAGCTCGTGATGGCGCGCTGGACCGGCTCCTACAAGTTCGGCAACGAACGGACGGCCAGGAACCACCCCCGCAACCGCGGCCGCGTCTGAGGCACGGGCGGCACACGAGGGGGACGCGGATGCCACGTGACCGGGCCGCGAGTGGGACGCGAGTGGGACGCGAGTGAAGAACCGGGAAACCGGGTGAAAGTAAGGGAACGGCAAAGCCACCTCGGTCGTTCTCCCGGCATGACCGCTATGACCCCTGGTTCCAACCTGCCGCTCAATGCCGTCCGCGTGACGGTGGACGTGGCTGCCCCGGTGCGGCTCGACGTGTCCGCGCTGCTCCTCGCCGCCGACGGCAAGGTGCGTTCCGACGCCGATTTCATCTTCTTCAACCAGCCGTCCGGCCCCGGCGTCACCTACCGCTCGGGCGGCGGCACGGCACCGGACTCGATCACCGTGGACACCGGTGCGGTCCCGCCCGGCATCGAGCGGATCGTCATCACCGCCAGCCCGGACGCCGCGGGCCAGACCTTCCAGGGCATCGAGCCCACCGCCACCGTGCGGGACGCCGGCGGCGGAGCGGTGATCTCCTCCTTCACCCCGCCGCGGCTCGGCACGGAGACCGCCCTGGTGGTCGTCGAGGTCTACCAGCGCGGCGGCGTGTGGAAGGTCCGCGCGGTCGGCCAGGGGTACGCGAACGGCCTCGCCGGCATCGCGACCGACTTCGGGGTCTCGGTGGAGGACGAGCCGGCTCCGGCGGCCGCCGCCCCCGCACCCGTCGCCCCGGCCCCCGTAGCCCCGCCCGTGCCGCCGGCTCCCCCGGCGCCGCCCACGTACGCGGCCTCACCCTGGCTCACCAGCGGCGCGCCCGGCGTCACCCCGGCACCCGCCCCGGTCGCCCCCGCGCCGGTCGCCGCTCCCGCCGCCTCCCCCGCACCCGGTGCCGGGAAGATCAACCTCGACAAGGGCCGGGTCAGCCTCCAGAAGAACCAGACCGTCTCCCTGGTCAAGGGCGGCCGCCCGCTGCTCTCCCAGGTCAAGATGGGCCTCGGCTGGGAGCCCGCGTTCCGCGGCCGGGACATCGACCTGGACGCCTCGGTCATCGCCTACGGCCCGCAGCGCAATCACATCGACAGCTGCTACTTCGGCAAGCTCTCCATCCTGGGCGGCTCCGTCAAGCACTCCGGCGACAACCTGACCGGCGAGGGCGCCGGCGACGACGAGGTGATCGTCGTGGACCTCGGCCGGCTGCCCGCGGAGGCGACGGGCCTCGTCTTCACGGTCAACTCCTTCTCCGGCCAGAAGTTCACCGAGGTGGCGAAGGCCTATTGCCGCCTCATCGACGCCGCGACCAACGAGGAACTGGTCCGCTTCGACCTCACCAGCGCCGAACCGCAGACCGGCGTGATGATGGCCAAGCTGATCAAGCAGTTCTCGGGCGAATGGGAGATGACGGCCATGGGCGAGTTTGTGAAGTCGCGCACAGTGCGGGGCATGGTCAAACCGGCCGCACAGGCACTCTGAGCAGGTGGGCGGGCACATGGAGCGACGGAGGCCCTTCCCGGGTGATCTGTTCCACCTCTAATACGGAGGTGGCTGTCAGTGCCCGCCCGTAGCCTTGGAACCATGCACCAGACACTCCAGCCCGCGGGCCCCGCGCGCCCGTCCGCCGCCGAGGCGAACGAGGCGATCCGGCAGCTCGTCGAGAGCCGGGTGGACGGCGAGTGGCCCTCCGAGGCGTACGAGTTCCTCCTCGAAGAGTGGGCCGCGGCCAGCCGCGCCGAAGCTCAGTAACCGAACAGACGAACAGACGAACATGTGAGACGACGAGAAGAGCCGCCGGGCCCGAGGCCCCGGCGGCTCTTCTCATGTCACCGCTCCCGGATCAGCGCCCGCGCCGCCACGGTCCCGTGACGGCCAGCATGATGCCCGGGTCCTGGATGTTGACGAACAGCGTCCGCCCGTCCGGGGAGAAGCAGACGCCCGTGAACTCCGAGTACTCCGGCTCCTCGGCCGTCCCCATGTTCATCTCGTTGCGGGCCAGCGGGTACGTGCGCCCCGACTCGGTCGCGCCGAAGAGGTGCTGCAGCCCCGAGCCGTCCTCGGCGATGACCAGGCCGCCGTACGGGGAGACCGTGATGTTGTCCGGGCCGTCGTACCCGCCCTCCACCGACGGGTCGGCGTTCACGCCGAGCAGGACCTGCAGCCGCACCGTGCGCCGCTTGGGGTCGTAGAACCACACCTGGCCGTCGTGGGCCGCGCCCGGGCTCTCCTCGCGGGCGTAGGAGGAGACGAAGTACGCCCCGCCGTCGGCCCACCACATGCCTTCCAGCTTGCGCGCGCGGGTCACCGCCGCCTCTCCGAACTGCTTGCGCACGGCCGCGGTGCGCGCGTCGCGGTCCGGGACCGGAATCCAGTCCACCCCGTAGGTGGTCCCGATCCTCGTCGCCCGCGAGAGGTCGTCGACGAACAGTCCCGCGCTGTCGAAGCACTTGGCGGCCGCCAGCACACCGGCGTCGTCGGCGAGGGTACGGAGCTTGCCGCGCCCGTGGCGGAAGCCGCTCGGCGGGGTCCAGCGGTAGAGCAGCCCGTTGGGGCCGGAGGCGTCCTCCGTGAGGTAGGCGTGGCCCTGCCGCGGGTCGATGACCACGGCCTCGTGGGCGTACCGGCCGAAGGCCCTGATCGGCTTCGGGTCGAGGTTGGCCCGGCGGTCGTGCGGGTCCACCTCGAAGACGTAGCCGTGGTCCTTGGTCATCCCGTTCTTGCCGGCGAGGTCCTCGTTCTCCTCGCAGGTCAGCCAGGTGTCCCAGGGGGTGGAGCCGCCCGCGCAGTTGGTCGACGTACCGGCGATGCCCACCCACTCGGCGACCTCGCCGCCGCGCCGGACCTCGACGACCGTGCAGCCGCCGGCCGCGCCCGGGTCGTAGACGAGGCCCTCGGTCAGCGGGACGGGGTGCTTCCAGCTCGTGCGGGGGCCCTTCAGCTCGTGGTTGTTGACGAGGAGGGTGACGCCCCGGTGGCCCTCGAAGGCGGCGGTGCCGTCGTGGTTGGAGGGGGTGCTCTCGCCCGAGTCGAGTGCGGTGACACCGCTGTGGGTGATCACGCGGTACGTGAATCCGGCGGGGAGGGCCAGGATGCCGGCCGGGTCGGCGACGAGCGGACCGTAGCCGGGCCCGTGACCGTGGCCCCGACCCTGGTCCTGGCCCTGTTCCAGGTCGGTGTCCTGCCGCGCGCCGTCGTCCGCGGCGAGGGCGCCGGGGGCCGTGGCGAGTGCGCCGACCGTTCCGGTGAGCGTGACTCCCGCACCCGCCAGTGCGGTGCGGGTGGTGAAATCTCTGCGGCTGAGCGGCATCGGGTCTCCAGGGGTGGGGAGGTGCTGCGCCTGTCGTGCGGTCGTCGGCGCACACGCTGTCGCCCGCACGTGAACGCCGACTGAACTACCCGCGAAAACGAATCGACCCCTTGACCGGTGCCACCGTTGGCCGACTCCCTTTCGGGAACGGCCGGTTACCAGCGCCTCATACGCCCCGGGAA
This sequence comes from Streptomyces sp. NBC_01298, assembly GCF_035978755.1. Taxonomy (NCBI): domain Bacteria; kingdom Bacillati; phylum Actinomycetota; class Actinomycetes; order Kitasatosporales; family Streptomycetaceae; genus Streptomyces; species Streptomyces sp. NBC_01298. Next base: position 6,885,588 of record NZ_CP108414.1, on the reverse strand, counting down.
CGCGCCTTGAACGCGGCCTTGCGGGCCTCCTTGGCGGCCTTCTTGTCGGGGTGCAGCCGCCCCATCGCCTCCAGCACGTGGGCCGTCGCCGGGTGCTCCACCCGCCAGGCCTGCTCGAAGAACCCGGCGTGATGGGCGGTCAGCGACTGGATCAGGAGCGGCAGCTCCGCCTCGGCGCCCTCCCCGGCCCCGGCTCCCCCGCCGTCCGCACCGCCCGTCGCGAGCTGCGCCGCGATCGTGTCGACCGTCAGCCAGAACACCATCTCCTCGTCCGGCGCCGGTACGTCGGCCACCCCGCGCTCGGCCAGCCAGACCCGGGCGAGCCCGCCGAGCTCCGCGTCGTCCAGTACCGCGCGGACGGCCGGCTCGGCCTCCGCTCCGGCCGGGGCGAGGGCCTGCTGGCAGCGCAGCCGGCGCAGCGGGCCGCCCGCGTCGGCCCCGCGCGCGGCGGCGAGCAGCTCCGCCGCGGCTTCGGGTACGGGGCGGCCGGCCAGCCACTGTTCGATCTCGGCCTCGGCGGCGGCCTCGGAGTAGTGGGAGACCACGTCGAGCAGGACGTCCGCGCCCTTGCCGGCGAGTTCGCCGACGGCCGGGGCCTCGACGCCCGCCTCCAGCATGCGCGCCCGGATGCCGTACAGCCCGAGCGGGGTCAGGCGCACCAGCCCGTACCGGGAGACGTCCTCCTCGTCGGGGGCGGACCCGGAGCCCGCGCCGGCCGTGAGGAAGTCCTCGTCCTCGGCCTCCGCCATCAGCTCCTCGTCGACGGGGCGGAACTCGACGAGGCCGATCGGCTCCAGCTGCCGGAACTGGTCGTCGAGGCGCATCATCGCGTCCGAGACCTGCTCCAGGACGGCGTCGGTGGGATCTCCCATGTCGTCCGGCACCACCATCGAGGCGGCGAGCACCGGGAGCGGCACCGGCCCGTCGGCCGTGCCGCCTTCGGCCACGGCGAGCAGGTAGAGGTTGGCGAGGACCCCGTCGAGGAAGTCGGCCTCGCGGCGCGGGTTCCAGTCGAGCTGGTCGAAGTCGATCTCGCCACCCGCGTCGAGGGCGTCGACGAGGTCGTCCAGGGCGGGCACCGCCGCGTCCGCGAGGACGGTGTCCAGGGCCGCCAGCCACAGGTCGAGCACGTCGCCCGGGGTTCCACCGGTCACCAGCGCCAGATCCTCGCCGGGCTCGGCGGTGCCGAACTCCCGGTCGTCCCCGTCCGCTTCCCCCGGGTCGGCCACGTCCTCCTCCGGCTCGGTGACCTCGACGAGGCCGGTGTCGACGGCCACCCGCCAGGCCTGACTCGCGTGCGCGGCGGAATCCTCGTCGGCGGGGTCGAGGCCCAGCAGGGCCACGGCCTCGGGCAGCTGCCCGGGGACGAGCTCGCCACCGGTGTCCACCCGGGTGTCCGGTCCGGCCCAGCGGGCGAGGCGCACGGCACGGGCGAACAGCGGGGCGGCCAGGGCGTCGCGGGCCAGTTCCGCGTCGGGGAGCAGCCGTACCGGCGGCAGCGTGGGGTGCGAGTCTGCGGACATGGGGCGGTTCTCCTCGCGGGCACGGGCGGTTCGCGTACGGGTGGTTCGGGTGGTTCGCGTACGGGTGGTTCGGGTGCTTCGGGTACGGGTCGTACGGCGCCCCAGAGTAGACGCATTTCGGGCGGTCCCGGCGGCCACTCCCCTTTGGTTCATCCCACAGTCAACCCCCGTCTTCCCTGTAGGGCTTGACAACTTTGCCGGGCACGAAGGAAATTGACGCGCGTAGATATCTGCTTCCCCCTCCACACACCGGAGTTCCCGCCCATGCGCTCCTCGCATCCCCGTTCCGCCGCCGTCGCGGCCCTCGTCGCCACCGCGCTGGCCACCGGCCTGCTCGCGGGCACCGCCGACGCGGCCGAAGGCGCCGTGTCCGCCGATCCGATACGCATCCACGACATCCAGGGCACGACCCGGATATCCCCGCTGGTCGGCAAGCAGGTCGCCGACGTGGCGGGCATCGTCACGGGCGTCCGTACGTACGGTTCGCGCGGCTTCTGGATCCAGGACCCGGACACCGACGACGACGACGCCACCAGCGAGGGCGTGTTCGTCTTCACCAGCTCGGTCCCGACCGTCGCGGTCGGCGACGCGGTCACCGTTTCCGGCCTGGTCGGCGAGTACATCCCCGGCGGCGTCGCCTCCGGCAACCAGTCGGTCACGCAGATCTCCAAGCCCGTCGTGACCGTGGTCTCCTCCGGCAACGCGGTGCCCGCGGCCACCTCCGTCAACGAGTACTCGGTCCCCTGCGCGTACGCCCCGGACGGCGACGCGGCGGCCGCCGGCAGCATCAACGGCCTGGCCCTGGAGCCCTCGCGCTACGCCCTGGACTACTACGAGTCCCTCGAGGGCATGAACATCGCGATCGGCAACGCGCGCGTGGTCGGCGCCACCGACCCGTACGCCGAGCTGTGGGTGACCGTGAAGGGCTGGGAGAACAACACCAAGCGCGGCGGCACGCTCTACGGTTCGTACGACTCCCAGAACACCGGCCGCCTCCAGATCCAGCAGCTCGCGCCCCTCGCGCAGCAGCCGTTCCCGGTGGCCAACGTCGGCGACAAGCTGACCGGCCCCACCGAAGGCCCGCTGGACTTCAACCAGTTCGGCGGCTACACCCTGGTGGCGCGCACCCTCGGCACGGTCAAGGCGGGCACCCTCGCCGCCGAGAAGACCAAGCCGCAGGCCGAGAAGGAACTCGCGGTGGCCACGTACAACGTGGAGAACCTCGACCCGTCCGACCCGCAGGAGAAGTTCGACAACCTGGCGAAGGCCGTCGTCGAGAACCTCGCCTCCCCCGACATCCTCGCCCTGGAGGAGATCCAGGACGACAACGGCGCCAAGAACGACGGCACGGTGTCGGCCGAGGCCACCCTGACGAAGTTCACCCAGGCCATCGCGGCCGCGGGCGGCCCGGCCTACCAGTGGCGGAGCGTCAACCCGGAGGACAAGAAGGACGGCGGCGAGCCCGGCGGCAACATCCGCCAGGTGTTCCTCTTCAACCCGGAGCGGGTCTCCTTCACCGAGCGCGCCCCGGGCGACGCGGTGACGGCGACCGGTGTGGTGACGGAGCAGGGCAAGGCCGCCCTGACCCACTCCCCCGGCCGGATCGACCCGGCGAACCCGGCCTGGGTGGACAGCCGCAAGCCGCTGGCCGGCGAGTTCGTCTTCCGCGGCAAGACGGTCTTCGTGATCGCCAACCACTTCGGTTCCAAGGGCGGCGACCAGGGCCTGACCTCCTCGACCCAGCCCCCGGTCCGCTCGTCCGAGGCCAAGCGGCTGCTGCAGGCGCAGGCCGTGAACGGGTTCGTGAAGGACATCCTGGCGGTGGAGAAGAAGGCCGCGGTCCTCGTGGTCGGCGACATCAACGACTTCGAGTTCTCGGACACGACGAAGGCGCTGGAGGACGGCGGCGCGCTGTACGCGGCGGTCAAGTCGCTCCCGAAGCCGGAACGTTACTCGTACGTCTACCAGGGCAACGCCCAGGTCCTGGACCAGATCCTGACGAGCCCGGGCGTCAAGCAGTTCAGCTACGACAGCGTGCACATCAACGCGGAGTTCTCCGACCAGAACAGCGACCACGACCCGCAGGTCGTGCGCTTCCGCCCGTAGCGGCGGCGTCGAAGGGGCCGGGCCGCACCGCCGCCCGGCCCCTTTGGCATGATCCCCGCATGATCTTCCGCACCGCGACGCGCCAGGACCTGCCCGCCGTACTCGCCCTGCTGGCCCAGGACGAAGACCCGGAGCCGGCGGGGTCCGCGGCCGGCACCGGGACTCCGGCCCCGGAGCCGGTCTCCGAGGCCCACGAGCGGGCCTTCGCCGCGATCACGGCGGACCCGCGCAACGAGATGCTGGTCCTGGAGGAGGACGGGGACCTCGTGGGCTGCCTGCAGCTGACGTACATCCCGGGTCTCGGCCGGGGCGGGCGGGAGCGGGCCCTCGTCGAGGCGGTACGGATCCGCGCGGACCGGCGGGGCGGGGGGCTCGGGGCCCGGCTGATGGAGCTGGCGGCGGACCGGGCCCGCGAGCGCGGCTGCGGCCTGATCCAGCTCACCAGCAACAAGCGGCGCACCGCCGCGCACCGCTTCTACGAGCGGCTGGGCTACGCCCGGAGCCACGAGGGCTTCAAGCTGCCGCTGGCCTAGCGGGGAGGGCGGCCGGGACCGGAGTCCGGACGGTCGGAACCCCAGGACGGGACCCCAGGACGGGACCTTTGGCCCTGGCGTGACGCTCAGCACATCCCTACCCATTCGGGCGGTTCTGGTGTTGAGTGTCCCCACGCCCGATCTTGTACCGCACTCCAGCACTCCTTTGGAGGACCGCGTGTTCCCCTCCATTTCCCTCGCTCAGGAAATCGGCATCGCCGTCCTGCTCGTGGCCGCCGCCGTCTGGCTGATCGGCCTCGGCCACATGCTGTGGGACAGCCGCTTCCACCACCCGGAACCAGGCGCCTTCGAAGGTCTCTCGATCATCCCCGCCCAGCGCGGCGCCTCCGTCCACCCGATGGAGTCGGTGGAACTGACCGAAGCGGAGCAGCAGGCCTTCGCCGGCCTGGTCCGCACGATCCCCCTGCACTGACGCCGCCGGCCGGATCCCCGGCCCGCGCGGCCCCCGCGTGCGCGAAGTCCCTCCCCCGCTCGGGGCGGGAGGGCTCTCACCACGCACGACGCCCTCCCACCCCCGTCGGGGTGGGAGGGCGTCGTGCGTGACCGGACCGGGGTCGGTCAGTTGTGGCTGTGCAGGACCTCGTTCAGGCCGCCCCAAGCCGCCTTGTACGGGCGGGCCTCGACGGCGCCGGTGACCGAGTTGCGGCGGAAGAGGATGTTGTCGGCGCCGGAGAGCTCCAGGGCCTTGACGACCTGGCCGTCCGGCAGGGTGACGCGGGTGCCGGCGGTGACGTAGAGGCCCGCCTCGACGACGCACTCGTTGCCCAGCGCGATGCCGATGCCCGCCTCGGCGCCGATCAGGGTGCGCTCGCCGATCGAGATGATCTGCTTGCCGCCGCCCGACAGGGTGCCCATCGTGGACGCGCCGCCGCCGATGTCGGAGCCGTCGCCGACCACGACGCCCGCGGAGATCCGGCCCTCGACCATGGAGGTGCCCAGGGTGCCGGCGTTGAAGTTGACGAAGCCCTCGTGCATGACGGTGGTGCCCTCGGCGAGGTGCGCGCCCAGGCGGACCCGGTCCGCGTCGGCGATGCGCACGCCCTTGGGGGCGACGTAGTCCGTCATCCGCGGGAACTTGTCGATCGAGGTGACCTGGAGGTGCAGGCCCTCGGCGCGGGCGTTCAGGCGGACCGTCTCGACCTGGTCGATCGCGACCGGGCCCAGCGAGGTCCAGGCGACGTTGGCCAGCAGGCCGAAGACGCCGTCCAGGTTCTGGCCGTGCGGCTTGACCAGGCGGTGGCTGAGCAGGTGCAGGCGCAGGTACGCGTCGTGCGCGTCCAGCGGCTTGTCCTCCAGGGAGGCGATCACGGTGCGGACGGCTACGACCTCGACGCCGCGGACCGCGTCCTGGCGGATCGCCTTGGGCGCGGTGGCCCCCAGCAGCTCCACGGCCTGCTCGGCGGTGAGGCGCTCGGTCCCGGCCGGGCCGGGCTCGGCGACCAGCTGGGGGGCGGGGAACCAGGTGTCGAGGACGGTGCCGTCGGCGGTGATGGTGGCAAGTCCGGCGGCGACGGCGCCGGTGGTACGCGTAGCAGTCATGCCCGAAACCTAACCGGCGACGGCCCGCGGTCGCGAACCGGTCTCATGTGCCGGGCGCGGGTCGTGTCGCGCCGGGGCCTCCGCGGGCCCCGGTACGAGCCCCGGCTCGGGCTCCCGCGCCGCGAGCGCCTCCCCCGCAGGTCGCGGCTCCCGCGCCACCCGTACCGACATCCACAGCACCGCCCCGCCCGCCCCCGCCGCCAGCGCCGCGCACAGCGGCCACAGCAGCCCGGGCGCCGCGGAGTACAGGGCCCCGCCGAGCGGCCCGCCGAGGACGACGCCACTGGCCGAGACCCCGGCGTACAGGCTCTGGAACAGCCCGATGGCGTGTGCGGGCGCCTGGTCGGCGACGTAGGCGGTGGCCGTCGTCTTGTAGAGGATCTCCCCGAGGCTCAGCAGCAGCATCATCGCGACGGCCGCCGCGATCCCGGGCCCGAGCAGCAGGGCTCCGTACCCGGCGCCGACGAGCAGCAGCCCGACGCCGATGACGCGCAGGGGCGGCCGGGTGCGCAGGGCGACGGCGGCCGGGAGTTCCAGGACGAGGATGACGGCTCCGTTGAGCGCGATGATCAGCCCGTAGGCGGCGGTGGAGAACCCGTGGGCGGCGAGGTACACGGGGAAGGTCGTGTACTGCTGGCGGTAGATCACGTCGACGACCAGGACCGCGACCAGCATGACGAGGACGGCCGGCCTGGTACGGAGCTCCCCCCACACACCGCGGCCCCGACCCCCGTCCGGGGCCGCGGTGGGGGTGTTCGCGGCGCCGCGCGCCGGTACGACGCGGGCGGTCCACAGGGCGAAGACCAGGATGCCCGCGCCGTCGCAGACGAAGAGCCAGTCGTAGGAGAGGCCCGTCGCGATCAGGGCGCCCAGCGGCGCGCCGAGGGTGAAGCCGCCGTTGGAGACGCAGCGCACGACGGCGAAGGCCTGCCGGCGCACCCCCTCCGGGACGATCACCGCGACGAGCGCGGCGTTGGCGGAGCGGATCGAGCCGATGGCGTACTGGGCCGGCGGCAGTGCGGCGTAGAGCACGGCGGTGGGCAGTGCGGGCAGCAGGACGAGGGCGCCGCCCGCGAGCGCGGACGCGACGAGCAGGACGCGGCGGTGGCCGAAGCGGTCCCCGAACCCGCCGCCCGTGAAGTTGCCCGCGACCAGGCCGATGCCGCCGATTCCGGTGATCAGGCCGGCCTCGGAGACGGAGAGGCCGCGCGGACCGGTCAGGTACACGAAGACGAAGACGAAGGTGAAGCTGGACACGGCATTGACGAAGACACCCGGCAAGAGCAGCCACACCGCTCTCGGCACGTCCTTGAATCCTTGCAGCACCAGCCGACCCCCGAGTTAGTTCCCTTTGGGAACTAACTGTGCCAGCATGGCAACCTCGGGTCAACGGACAAAGGAGTGCCATGGCCCAGCGCACGCACCTCGACGACGCGGACTGCTCCATCGCCCAGGCGCTCGACGTCGTGGGCGACTGGTGGACGCTGCTGATCGTCCGCGACGCCGCACGCGGGGTGGACCGATTCGACGAGTTCCAGCGCGAACTGGGCATGTCCCGCAAGGTCCTGACGGAGCGGCTGAAACTGCTCGTCGAGGCGGGCGTCCTGACCCGCGAGCCGTACCAGGAGCGGCCGGTGCGCCACGCGTACCGACTGACCCCGCGCGGACGCGGCCTGCTGCCGGTGCTCGTCGCCCTCCAGGACTGGGGGGACCGATGGATCCTGGGAGAGGGAGAGATGACGGCGACGACCGAAGAGGCTTCGCGCGAGGCGGTCCGGGTCCACGCGCTGCGCGGCACCCGGCTGCCGGAGCTCTCGCTGCCGGACCGGTTCGGCGAGCTCCGCGACCCGGTGGCGGACACTCCCTTCACCGTCCTGTACGGCTTCCCGGGCGCGTTCGCCCGGTCCGAGTCCTACCCGCCGGGGTGGGCCGGGATCCCCGGGGCGCGGGGGTGCATCCTGGAATCGTGCACCTACCGGGACCAGCTCGGGGAGTTCACGGCAGCGGGCGCGACGGTGCACGGGGTGTCGACCCAGCGGCCGGACGAGCAGCGGGAGTTCGCGGAGGCCGAGGGGCTCCGCTTCCCCCTCCTCTCCGACGCGGAGCTGACCCTGGTGACGGCGCTGCGGCTGCCGACGTTCCGGGCGGGGGGCATCAGCCGGCTGAAGCGCCTGACGCTGGTGGTGGACCGCGACCGGACCGTCCGCGAGGTCTTCTACCCGGTCCAGGACATCGAGGCGAGCGTGGCCGCCGCCCTGGAGGCGGTCCGCGGCGCGTAGCCGGGGCCGGTCGGGCGCCGCCCGGGCCACGCTTCGGCCGCCGCCCGGGACGCCACCCGCACCACCGCCGGGCCACCACGCGCGCCACCGCCCGGGACGCCACCGCGCCGCCGCGCCGCCGCCCCGCCCGGCGTCAGGCCCGCAGCACCCGCCGCAGGACCTCGCAGGCGTACGCCCGGTCGTACTCCGCCCCCGTCAGCAGCACCTGCAGGCTGATCCCGTCCATGACCGCCACCAGCGCCCGCGCCGTGGCCGGGTCCGTCCGCGCGGACAGGGCCGTGGAGACGGCCTCGCACCATGCGGCCGCCACGGGCCGCAGCGCGGGACGGCGCAGGGCCTCCAGGTAGAGCTCGTACTCCAGCTCCGCCCGCGCCCGGTCCGCCCCCAGGAACTCGCCGAGCAGGCCGGCCAGGGCTCCCGCCAGGTCCGCGGCCGGATCGGCCAGCGCCGCGGAGTCCGCCACCGCCCGGGCGAAGCCCTCGTTGGCCTGTCGCAGCGCCGCGACCAGGAGGTCGTCCAGGGTCTTGAAGTGGTACGTCGTGGAGCCGAGCGGCACGTCGGCCTCCGCGGCCACGCTGCGGTGACTGAGCCCGGCGATGCCCCGGGCGCCGACCACCCGGATGGCCGCGGCGATGATCCGGTCCCGCCGGTCCGGGTCGTAGCGGCGCACGGAGCCGGCCATCAGCGGACGGCGCCCGTAAGGGCGGCGGCGGGCGACAGACGAGGCATGCGTACGACAGTACACACGCGGGCACCCGCGCACCGCCGGCCACATCGCGGCGCGGTCCGGCCGGATCCCCCGGCACCCGTCGATGCCCTGCCGGAACTCCGGCGGGGCATCAGTGCGTGGTCCCCATCAGTGCGTGGTCCCCCCGAGGTTCAGCAGCACGACCCCGGCGATCACCAGCACGATGCCGCCGATCTTCGCGGCCGTCGCGGCCTCCCCCATGAAGACCATGCCGATCGCGGCGATCGCGGCCGTGCCCACGCCGGCCCAGATCGCGTACGCCGTCCCCACCGACATCGACTTCAGCGTCTGCGCGAGCAGGGTGAAGGCGATGACGTAGCCCACCAGCGTGATCAGCGAGGGCCACAGCTTCGTGAAGCCCTCGCTGAACTTCATGGCGGTGGTGCCGGCGACCTCCGCGGCGATGGCGGCGGCGAGCAGTATGTAGGGCATGCGTACGACAGTACACATCGTTATGGACGGTCGTACATATCCGCGTGTCCCCGGGACTTCCCCGGCCCCTGCCGCTACGGTGTCGGCGCGGCGGCACCGGGGCGCTCGCACCGGGGGACGGGAGATCCGCATGACCCAGGACGGAGCGAGGGAGGGGTCGCTGTGGACGCCCTGGGGCGGCGGCTGGCTGCCCCCGCAGGCTCCCCGGCCCGGGGTCATCGCCCTGCGGCCGCTCACCCCCGGCGAGATACTCGGCGGCGCCTGCGCCGCCCTCGCCCGCTACGGGGTCCGCCTCGCCGCAGCCATGCTCCTCGGCCAGCTCGGCGCGCTGCTGCTGGTCGCCGCCACCGTCCTGACCGCGCTCGCGCTGCACGCCCGGCCCGTCGACGCCCTGCTTCCGGCCGCGGCCCTGGCCACCCTGCTGACCTGCGCCCTGGCCGCCGCCCTGACGGGAGCCGCGCTCCGCCCGGCGGTACTGGGCCGCCCCGCGACCGCCCGTACGCTGCTGCGCGCCGCCGGCCCCCGCTGCGCGGCCGTCCTCGGCACCCAACTCCTGGTACTCGGAGCCGTGGCCGGACCGGGCGCAGCCGTCCTGGCCGCCGGGCTGTCCCCGCTCCTGGCGGCGGCCACCCTGCCGGCCGCACTCGGATGCGGGGTCCTGTTCGCGCTCGCGCCCACGGTCGCGGCCTGCGAGGGGCTCGGCCCGCTCGGCGCCCTGCGCCGCTCGGCCCGTCTGGTGCGCGGGGCCTGGTGGCGCACGCTCGGCCTCACCGCACTCGCCGCCGCGCTCGCGCTCGCGGCGGCGTACGCCGTCCAGCTGCCCTTCGCCTTCGCCGGGGCGCTCAGTCTGATCCCGGCTGTGGACGGCGGTTTCGTGCACGCGGTCCTCACCGCACTCGGCGGGATGCTCGCGCAGACCCTGCTGCTCTGCTTCCCGCAGCTCACCGCCGGCCTGCTCTACGCAGACCGGCGGATCCGCCGCGAGGGCCTGGCCGAGGAGCTCACCAGGCAGTCGGCGCCATCAGGGGGGGTCAGTTCAGCGTGAACCAGGCCGCGCGGGACTTCTTCCACTCCGGGTGGGTGAGGTCCTTCGCCTCGATGCCGTCGCCGTACAGGTCGGCGGAGCCGCTGTCGGTGATCAGCTGCACCCGCGCGCCCGCGACCGACAGGTCGGGAACCGCCACGATGGCTTCCCAGCCGCCGGGGTCGGTGGTCGGCAGGTCGGCCCGCTTGACCGGGGCGTGGGCCGGGACGCCGTCCCACTGGTAGAGGGCGTAGGGGTCGGAGTTGTCGTCCGCCGCCCAGGAGCCCGCCAGGATCAGGTACTGGTCGGCGGCGTTCTTGCGGATGTCGCGGATCGCGAGCCCGCCCAGGTCGAGCTCGATGCCCGCGCCGAAGGTGGCCTTGGTCCCGCTGGAGATCACCTTGTCGAAGTTGGTCACCGGCACGACCAGCGCCTTGCCGCCGATCACCGCCGGGGCCAGCGGGGCACGGAAGCCCAGGTAGGCGGTGGTGGTGGAACCGGGAGCGAACTCCAGGCCCTCCACGTTGAACCCGTCGATCTGCTTCGGCGCCTCACCGGCGGCCGTACCGGCGGCGAAGCCGTAGCGGTTGCCGTTCGCCGTGTCCCAGGCGACCAGGTCGTCACGGAGCTTCTTGTACGAACGCCCGTACGCGAGCTGCGCGGTGGAGCCCGAGCCGCTCAGCGTGGTGGTGAACACCGTGTTGCGGGGCGCCTTGTACTCGCCGTCCTTGTTGTTGCCGAGCGAGCCCGTCCAGTAGATGGTGCCGCCGATCAGGGTCGCGCCCTCGATGTCCACCTCCTTGGTGACACCGAGCTGCGAGCTGAAGTCCCAGGTCCGCACCGGCGCGGCCGAGCCCGCGCGGTCGTACAGGCGCAGCACGTTGCTCTCGTCGTCGGCGACGACCGTATAGCCGCCGCCGACGTCCACGGCGGCCGAGGAGTCGGAGGCGCCGGTGAAGTAGCGCGCCTCGGCCGGGTTCTGCACCGCCGCGGAGGCCGCGAAGTACAGGGTCTTGGTGGCGGTCTTGCCGCCCAGCCCGGTCACCTTGACGGTGAGGTTGGTGTAGCCGCGGCCGCGCGCGGCGACCGCCAGCTTGCGGACCGCGCCGGTCCCGGTGACGCTCACGTCGCCGGTCCCGGCGACCGTGGCCTTGCTGGAGGCCGAGGCGCTCACGGTGAGCGCGGAGACGTCCGCGCCGCTCTGCGCCACGGTCACGTCCACCGTCGGGTCACCCGTCGCGCCTACGGCACCGGACAGGTAGGAGGCGGACAGCGAGATGGTGGGCGTACCGTACGTCACCGCCTGCGCGGGCATCGTCGTGGCGGCGAGCAGCAGCGCGGCGATGCCGGCGGCCCCGAGGTACGTCTTCTTCATCGTCTTCCCATGCTGCGTGTTCATCGGTGACCTCCGCGAATCGGGCTGAGCGCGAACCATCCGGACCGGGACTTCTTCCACTCCGGGTGGTCGAGGTCCTTGGCCTCGGTGCCGTCGCCGTACAGGTCGGCGGAGCCGCTGTCGGTGATCAGCTGGACGGGGGCTCCGGGCACCCGCAGGTCGGGTACGGAGACCACGGCTTCCCAGCCGCCGGGGTCGGTGGTCGGCAGGTCGGCCCGCTTGACCGGGGCGTGGGCCGGGACGCCGTCCCACTGGTAGAGGGCGTAGGGGTCGGAGTTGTCGTCCGCCGCCCAGGAGCCCGCCAGGATCAGGAACTGGTCCGCCGCGTTCTTGCGGATGTCGCGGATCGCGAGCCCGCCCAGGTCCATCTCGACGGGCTCGCCGAATACCGGCTTGGCCGCGCCGGCCACGACCTGGTCGATGTTGGTGACGGGCACGACCAGTGCCTTGCCGCCGGGTACGGCGGGGGCCAGCGGGGCACGGAAGCCCAGGTAGGCGGTGGTGGTGGAACCGGGGGCGAACTCCAGGCCCTCGACGTTGAACCCGTCGATGCTCTTGGGGATCTTGCCGGCCGCCGTGCCCGCCGCGAAGCCGAAGCGGTTCCCGTTGGCCGTGTCCCAGGCGATCAGGTCCTCGCGCAGGCCCTTGTAGGCGGAGCCGAAGACGATCTCGGTGTCGGCGCCCGATCCGGTGATCCGGGTGGTGAAGACGGTGTTGCGCTCGGCCTTGTACTTGCCGTCCTTGTTGTTGCCGAGCGAGCCCGTCCAGTAGACGGTGTCGCCGACCCGGGCGGCGGCCTCGATGTCGGCTTCCTTCTTGATGCCGAGCGCGGGGCCGAGGTCCCAGGTCTTCACGGGGGCGCCCGAGCGCAGCCGGTCGTACAGGCGCAGCACGTTGGTCTCGTCGTCGGCCACCAGCGCGTAGCCGCCGCCGACGTCCACGGCGGCCGAGGAGTCGGCGGAGCCCGTGAGGTAGCGGGTGGTGAGGGCGCCCGTGCCCACCCGCGCCGAAGCGGCGTAGGAGAGGGTGGCCGTGGCCGTCCCGCCGCCGCGGCCGGTCACCCGGAGCGTCAGGTCGGTATAGCCCTGGGCCCGCGGGTGGACGGTCAGTTCGCGGTCGCCCTGCCAGGTCCGCACGATGCGTACGTCGCCGGGCCCGGCGACCGCCGGGTTGCTGGAGGAGAGGACCTCGACCTTGAGGAAGGCGGCGGGTATCCCCTCCTGCGCGATGTCCACGGTGACGGCCGGGTCGCCGATCGCGCCGACGGCCCCCGACAGGTGCCCGGCGGAGAGCGCGATGGTCGGTTCGGCGACGGCTTCCTGGGCGGCGTGGGCGGGCGCGGCCAGTCCGGCGGCGAGCAGGGCAGCGGCCCCGGCGGCTCCCACGGCACCGAGGCGGCGTGCCGGTGAAAGGCGAACGGTCAACGGAGGTCCTCTCGTCTGCGCCGTCACGTTGTGACGGGCCGTCGAGAAGATTCGGCCACCATGGCCAACTCCCGGTGCACGCGGGCGGTCCGACGGGAAAACAGACGACCCCCGGCACACCGGTGCCGGGGGTCGTCCGTTCACTCGGCCGTCAGGCGGCCGTCGTGCGGGTCTTACATGGGGCGGGCGTCGATCAGACGTTGAACCCGAGCGCGCGCAGCTGCTCGCGGCCGTCGTCCGTGATCTTGTCCGGGCCCCACGGCGGCATCCACACCCAGTTGATGCGCAGTTCGCTGACGATGCCGTCCGTGGCCGACTTCGCCTGGTCCTCGATGACGTCCGTCAGCGGGCAGGCCGCCGAGGTGAGGGTCATGTCGAGGGTGGCGATGTTCGCGTCGTCGACGTGGATGCCGTAGATCAGGCCCAGGTTGACGACGTCGATGCCCAGCTCGGGGTCGACCACGTCGTAGAGGGCCTCGCGGACCTCTTCCTCGGTGGCCGGCTTGATGGACGCCTCGGGCGTCGCGTTCTCGGTCATGCCGTCTTCCTCTCGGCGTCGCCCAGTGCCTGGGCGGTCGCGTCCTTCCACGCCATCCAGCTCAGCAGGGCGCACTTCACCCGGGCCGGGTACTTGGAGACGCCGGCGAACGCGACCGCGTCCTCCAGCACCTCCTCCATGGCCTCGTCGGGCTCCATCTTGCCCTTGGACTGCATCAGCTCCAGGAAGACTTCCTGGATCTTCCGCGCCTCGCCCAGCTCCTTGCCGACGAGCAGCTCGTTCAGTATCGACGCGCCGGCCTGGCTGATGGAGCAGCCCTGGCCCTCGTACGAGATGTCCGTGAGGGTCTCGCCGTCGTACTTCACGCGCAGGGTGATCTCGTCACCGCACGTCGGGTTGACGTGGTGCACCTCGGCGTCGCCGTCGCGCAGGCCTCGCCCGCGCGGGTGCTTGTAGTGGTCCAGGATCAGTTCCTGGTACAGGGATTCCAGCTTCACTGCGCCCTCGTCGCCTTCGTCGCTTCGTCTTATCCGAAGAAGTTCCGTACGTGCTCCAGCCCGGCGACCAGTGCGTCGACCTCGGCCGGAGAGGAGTACAGATAGAAAGACGCTCGCGTCGTCGCCGGAATTCCGTACCGGAGACAGACCGGGCGGGCGCAGTGGTGTCCCACGCGGACCGCGATGCCCTGCTCGTCCAGTACCTGGCCGACGTCGTGCGGGTGGATGTCACCGAGCACGAAGGAGATCGCGGCGCCGCGGTCCTCGGCCGTGGTGGGGCCGATGATGCGCAGGTCGGGGACCTCCGCGAGGCGCTTGATCGCGTACTCGGTGATCGCGTGCTCGTGCGCGGCGATCTTGTCCATGCCGATCGCGGTCAGGTAGTCCACGGCCGCGCCGAGGCCGACGGCCTGGGCGATCGGGGGCGTACCGGCCTCGAACTTGTGGGGCGCCGGGGCGTAGGTCGAGGAGTGCATCGAGACGGTTTCGATCATCTCGCCGCCGCCCAGGAAGGGCGGCAGGTCCTCGAGCAGCTCCTGGCGGCCCCAGAGGACGCCGATGCCGGTCGGGCCGCACATCTTGTGGCCGGTGAAGGCCACGAAGTCGGCGCCGAGCGCCTGCACGTCGAGCGGCATGTGCGGCGCGGCCTGCGAGGCGTCGATCAGCACCAGCGCGCCGACCTCCTGCGCGCGCCGGACGATCGCCTCGGTCGGGTTGACCGTGCCCATGATGTTGGAGACCAGCGTGAAGGAGACGATCTTCGTCTTCTCCGTGATGACCTCTTCGATGTTGGACAGGTCGAGCCGGCCGTCGTCGGTGAGGCCGAACCACTTCAGCTTCGCGCCCGTGCGCTGCGAGAGCAGCTGCCACGGGACGATGTTGGAGTGGTGCTCCATCTCCGTGATGGCGATCTCGGTCTCGCGGTCGACCCGGTAGGGCTCGTCCGCCCAGCCGAGCATGTTCGCGACCAGGTTGAGCGACTCCGAGGCGTTCTTGGTGAAGATCACCTCGTTGCGGCTCGGAGCGTTGATGAAGGCGGCGACCTTGTCGCGGGCGCCCTCGTACAGCGCCGTGGCCTCCTCGGCGAGCACGTGCACGCCGCGGTGGACGTTGGCGTTGTGCTGCTCGTAGTACTCGTTCAGCGCGTCGAGCACCTGGCGCGGCTTCTGCGAGGTCGCAGCGTTGTCCAGGTAAACGATCTTCTTCCCGTCGTGGACCACACGATCCAGAAGGGGGAAGTCCTTGCGGATCGCCTCGATGTCGAGGAGGCCAGGCAGCTGTGTCACGCGGTCGCGCCACCCTTCGTGCTGTAGGACTCGTAGCCCTCTGCCTCCAGCTTGTCGGCGAGCTCGGCGCCGCCGGACTCGACGATGCGGCCCTCGGAGAAGACGTGGACGAAGTCGGGCTTGATGTAACGGAGGATCCGCGTGTAGTGCGTGATCAGCAGGGTGCCGGTGTCGCCGGTCGAGTGGACGCGGTTGACGCCCTCGGAGACCTGGCGCAGGGCGTCGACGTCGAGGCCGGAGTCGGTCTCGTCGAGGATCGCGATCTTCGGCTTCAGGAGCTCCAGCTGCAGGATCTCGTGGCGCTTCTTCTCACCGCCGGAGAAGCCCTCGTTGACGTTGCGCTCGGCGAAGGCCGTGTCCATCTGGAGCTGCTCCATCGCGGACTTGACCTCCTTCACCCAGGTGCGCAGCTTCGGCGCCTCGCCGCGGATGGCGGTGGCCGAGGTGCGCAGGAAGTTGGAGACCGAGACGCCGGGGATCTCGACCGGGTACTGCATCGCGAGGAACATGCCGGCGCGGGCGCGCTCGTCGACGGACATCTCCAGGACGTCTTCGCCGTCCAGGGTCACGGTGCCCTTGGTGATGGTGTACTTCGGGTGACCGGCCAGCGCGTACGCGAGGGTGGACTTGCCGGAGCCGTTCGGACCCATGATGGCGTGCGTCTCACCCTGCTTGATGGTGAGCTCGACGCCCTTGAGGATCTCGCGGGCGCCGTTCTCGGCCTCGACGGAGACGTGCAGGTCGTGGATTTCAAGCGTTGCCATGGATACCTCAGGACTCCTGGGTGAGGGAGACGAGCACGTCGTCCCCTTCGATCTTTACGGGGTATACGGGGACGGGGCGCGTCGCGGGCAGGCCGGACGGCTTGCCCGTGCGCAGGTCGAAGGCCGAGCCGTGCAGCCAGCATTCGATCATGCAGTCTTCGACCTCGCCCTCCGAGAGGGAGACGTTCGCGTGCGAGCAGATGTCGTTGATCGCGAACACCTCCCCCCCGGCGCGCACGATGGACACCGGCGTGCCGTCGAGTTCGACCCGCTTGGGGGCGTTCTCCTCGAGCTCGCTCAGCGCGCAGGCCTTGACGTAAGTCATCAGACGGAACCCTGGAGCTCGGTCTCGATCTTGGCGAGCAGGCGCTCCTCGATGTCGTCGACACCGATCTGCTGGACGAGCTCGGCGAAGAAGCCGCGCACGACCAGGCGGCGGGCCTCGTCGGCCGGGATGCCGCGCGACTGCAGGTAGAAGAGCTGCTCGTCGTCGAAGCGGCCGGTCGCGGAGGCGTGGCCGGCGCCGACGATCTCGCCGGTCTCGATCTCCAGGTTCGGCACCGAGTCGACCCGCGCGCCGTCCGTGAGGACGAGGTTGCGGTTCATCTCGTAGGTGTCGGTGCCCTCGGCGGTCTTCTCGATGAGCACGTCACCGATCCAGACGGCGTGGGCGTCCTGGCCCTGGAGCGCGCCCTTGTAGACCACGTTCGACTTGCAGTGCGGGGCCTTGTGGTCGACCAGGAGGCGGTGCTCCTGGTGCTGACCGGCGTCCGTGAAGTACAGGCCGAAGAGCTCGGCCTCGCCGCCGGGGCCCGCGTAGTTCACGCGCGGGTGGAGGCGTACGAGGTCTCCGCCGAAGGTGACCACGATCGACTTGAAGGTCGCGTCGCGTCCGATCAGCGCGTTGTGCTGGGACACGTGGACGGCGGTGTCGTCCCAGTCCTGCACGGAGACCACGGTGAGCTTGGCGCCGTCGCCGACGAGGAAGTCCACGTTGGCGGCGCGGACGCCGTCACCGGTGTGGTCGATGACGACGACGGCTTCGGCGAAGGCCTTCACGTCGAAGACGGTGTGGCCGAAGGTGGTGCCGCCCTCGCCGTGCAGCGTGACGCGCACGGGCTCGGTGAGGACCGCTTCCTTGGGCACGGTCACGACCGTGGCCTTGGCGAAGGACGAGAACGCCTGGGCGGCGATCCGGTCCACCGGAGTGCCGGCCTTGCCGATGCGCGCGTCGCCGCGCTCAACGGACTCGATCGTGACCACGTCGGGCGCGTCGATCTGAGCCTTCATGGTGCCGTTGGCGACCGCGGTGCCGTCGTGCAGACCCTTGAGGCGGGCGAGCGGCGTGAAGCGCCACTCCTCCTCGCGGCCGGTGGGCACGGGGAAGTCCGCCACGTCGAAGGACGGGGGGGCACTCATCCGGGTGGCGACGGTCGACTCGGCGGCCACCGCGATCGCGCCGGCGGTGGTGGAACCCGCCGGAATGTTCTGAGCCTCAGCCATGGCTGTCGTGTTGCTCTCTTCCTTAAAGAATCTGCTGCGGGACGTCGGGCGGGCCGGGACTAACCGACCGAGCCTTCCATCTGCAGCTCGATCAGCCGGTTCAGCTCCAGCGCGTACTCCATCGGCAGCTCACGGGCGATCGGCTCGACGAAGCCGCGCACGATCATCGCCATGGCCTCGAACTCCGTCAGACCGCGGCTCATCAGGTAGAAGAGCTGGTCGTCGGAGACCTTGGAGACGGTCGCCTCGTGGCCCATGGACACGTCGTCCTCGCGGACGTCCACGTAGGGGTACGTGTCCGAGCGGGAGATGGTGTCGACCAGGAGCGCGTCGCACAGCACGTTGGACTTGGAGCCCTTGGCGCCTTCGCCGATCTCGACCAGACCGCGGTACGAGGTGCGGCCGCCGCCTCGGGCCACCGACTTCGAGACGATGTTGGAGGAGGTGTTCGGCGCCATGTGGACCATCTTGGAGCCGGCGTCCTGGTGCTGGCCCTCGCCCGCGAAGGCGATGGAGAGGGTCTCGCCCTTGGCGTGCTCGCCCATCAGGTAGACGGCCGGGTACTTCATGGTGACCTTGGAACCGATGTTGCCGTCGATCCACTCCATGGTCGCGCCCTCGTACGCCACGGCGCGCTTGGTGACCAGGTTGTAGACGTTGTTCGACCAGTTCTGGATCGTCGTGTAGCGGCAGCGGCCGCCCTTCTTCACGATGATCTCGACCACGGCGCTGTGCAGCGAGTCCGAGGAGTAGATCGGGGCGGTGCAGCCCTCGACGTAGTGGACGTAGGCGTCCTCGTCCACGATGATCAGCGTCCGCTCGAACTGGCCCATGTTCTCCGTGTTGATACGGAAGTAGGCCTGGAGCGGGATGTCGACCTTGACGCCCTTGGGGACGTAGATGAACGAGCCGCCCGACCACACGGCGGTGTTCAGCGAGGCGAACTTGTTGTCGCCGACCGGGATGACCGTGCCGAAGTACTCCTGGAAGAGCTCCGGGTGCTCCTTGAGCGCGGTGTCCGTGTCGAGGAAGATGACGCCCTGCTCCTCCAGGTCCTCACGGATCTGGTGGTAGACGACCTCGGACTCGTACTGGGCGGCGACACCGGCGACGAGGCGCTGCTTCTCCGCCTCCGGGATGCCGAGCCGGTCGTACGTGTTCTTGATGTCCTCCGGCAGATCCTCCCACGAAGCGGCCTGCTTCTCGGTGGAACGCACGAAGTACTTGATGTTGTCGAAGTCGATGCCCGAGAGGTCGGAACCCCAGTTGGGCATGGGCTTCTTGCCGAACAGCTTGAGGCCCTTGAGACGGAGGTTCAGCATCCACTCCGGCTCGGACTTCTTCGCCGAGATGTCGCGGACGACCTCCTCGGACAGGCCTCGCTTGGCGACCGCGCCGGCCGCGTCGGAGTCGACCCATCCGTATTCGTAGGTGCCCAGGCCATCGAGCTCAGGGTGAGCAGTCTCCGTGGTCATGCGGGGTTCCTCCCGGCCGTACTTGCAGATACTGAAATGTCGGTCTGTGTGGCGCCTGCGGCACGGACGCCGTTCCCACTGCGTGGAATGAACGTCGTGCACACCCCGTCGCCGTGGGCGATCGTGGCGAGACGCTGCACGTGCGTCCCGAGCAGGCGGGAGAAGACCTCGGTCTCCGCCTCGCAGAGCTGCGGGAACTGCTCGGCGACGTGTGCGACCGGGCAGTGGTGCTGGCAGAGCTGTTCACCGCTGTGCGGACCGGGAGCGCTCTTCGCCGTAGCAGCGTACCCGTCTCCGGTCAACGCCTTGGCAAGGGCCTCGGTGCGCCCCGCGGGGCCGGCCGCTTCGACGGCTTCGCGGTAGGTCTCCGCCTGCGCCGTCAGCCTGGCCTTCGCGAAGGCGGCCACGGCCGCCTCGCCCTGCTCCCCGCCCCCGGCGGCCTGCGCGATCCAGCGCATGGCGTCGGCGGCGAGCGAATCGTAGGACTGGTCGAAGGCGTCACGGCCGCAGTCGGTCAGCGCGAAGACCTTGGCGGGCCGCCCTCGGGTCCGCGCGCCGTACACGCGCTGCTCACGGGGTTCGACCACGTCGTCCGCGACGAGCGTGTCGAGGTGGCGGCGGACGGCGGCCTGGGTGAGGCCGAGGCGCTGGGCGAGGTCGGCGACGGTGGAGGGACCGTGGTCCAGGATCGACCGCGCGACCCGGTTGCGGGTTGACCGCTCCCCGGTCGCGAGTTCGCCCTGGGGGGCCTCGCTCATCCGTTCGCCGTATTTCACAACGCCATTGTTGCGTAATTAGTCGGGCCCCGACAAGCCGTGATGGAGGCCACCTCTGGTGGCCTCCATCACTAAGGGTTACCTTATTTATCCACGGAGCGTTACTCCGAAGTCGACGCTCCGCCCTCGCGCAGGGCCCCGCCGGTGAACCAATAAACGGCTCCCACCAGCAATCCCCCGCCCACGATGTTCCCCGGCACGGTGAACATCAGATTGCGGAAAAGATCACCGAACCCGGCTGAGCCATCCAGGATCGCGAGGCTGAAAACAGCCATGTTCGCTACACAGTGTTCGAATCCGACGGCGACAAAGACGGCCACCGGCAGCCACAGGACGAAAATCTTGGCGGCATCGCCGCGGGCCCGGGTGAACATCCAGATGGCCAGGCAGACGAGCATGTTGCAGAGCACCGCGCGCCAGAACAGCTGTCCGCCGCTCAGCGCCATCTTCCCGTGCACCATCTCGGTGAGCATCGACCGCGCCGAAGGCGAGGAGGCCACGCCCGAGGCGTGCACCATGGCCCCGAAGGCGAAGGCTCCCACCAGGTTCCCGGCCAGCGAGAGCGTCCAGGAGAGGATCAGGTCCCGGGGGCCGGTCCGCCCCGACAGGGCGCCGACCAGCATGACCATCACATTGCTCGTGAAGAGCTGGGCGCCGGCGAACATCACGATGGTCAGGGCGATCGGGAAGACCGCCCCCTCCAGCAGCTTCACGGCCGGCGAGCCCTTGGCCACGAACGGCGAGATCGCGACCAGGAGCAGCACCTCGCCGATGGCGATGTAGGCGCCCGCGAGCATCGCCGACACGAAGTAGCGCGGCGGATGCCCGAGGTCATGGGCCTTGTGCTCGGCCTGCCCCGAGGTGGCTTCGACGTTCTGAGCGATGCTGTTCACCATTCGACGTTAGGCCCCGACCCCACTCCCGGACGGACGATAAAGTCACGAATGCGCAGGTCCGTGACCCTTCGGGGGCAGGACCTACGGCCCCACCCCGGTCACCTCCCACGGCTCCGTAGACTCACTTCCCATGAGCAACGACCCCGCCGTGGAAATCCGCGGACTGGTGAAGCGGTACGGCCCCAAAACCGCGGTGGACGGCCTGGACCTCACCGTCCGGAGGGCCTCGGTCACCGCAGTCCTTGGTCCCAACGGCGCGGGCAAGACGACCACTGTGGAAACCTGCGAGGGCTACCGCCGCCCCGACGCCGGATCCGTCCGCGTCCTCGGCCTCGACCCCGTGACCCAGGCCGAGTCCCTGCGCCCGCGCATCGGCGTGATGCTCCAGTCCGGCGGCGTCTACTCCGGCGCCCGGGCCGTCGAGATGCTGCGCCACATGGCCAAGCTCTACGCCGACCCCCTGGACGTCCCCACCCTGGTGGACCGCCTCGGCCTCGGCGGCTGCGGCCGCACCGCCTACCGCCGGCTCTCCGGCGGCCAGCAGCAGCGCCTGGCCCTCGCCATGGCCGTCGTCGGCCGCCCCGAGCTGGTCTTCCTGGACGAACCGACCGCCGGCCTCGACCCGCAGGCCCGGCGCGCGACCTGGGAACTCGTACGGGAACTGCGCGCCGACGGGGTCTCGGTCGTCCTCACCACCCACCACATGGACGAGGCCGAGCAGCTCGCGGACGAGGTCGCCATCGTCGACGCCGGCCAGGTCATCGCCCACGGCACCCCCGACGCCCTGTGCCGCGGCGGCGCCGAGAACACCCTGCGCTTCACCGGCCGCCCCTCCCTCGACGTCGGCTCCCTGCTGAAGGCCCTGCCCGACGGCACCCAGGCCGCCGAGCTCCTGCCCGGCGTCTACCGGGTCACCGGCGACGTCGATCCCCAGCTGCTGGCCACCGTCGCCTCCTGGTGCGCGCAGCACGGGGTGATGCCCGACAGCCTCTCGGTGGAGCGGCACACCCTCGAAGACGTTTTTCTGGAGCTCACCGGTAAGGAGCTGCGCGCATGAGCGCCGGTACGTTCACCCCCCGCCCGGGGGCCGCGCCCGTGTCCCGCATGATCCTCGCGCAGACCGCGCTGGAGACCCGGATGCTGCTGCGCAACGGGGAGCAGCTCCTGCTGACCGTGATCATCCCGGCGCTGCTGCTGACCCTCTTCTCCGCCGTCGACATCGTCGACACGGGTGACGGCAAGTCCGTGGACTTCCTCGCCCCCGGCATCCTGGCGCTGGCCGTGATGTCCACCGCCTTCACCGGCCAGGCCATCGCCACCGGCTTCGACCGTCGCTACGGGGTCCTCAAGCGGCTCGGGGCCTCCCCGCTGCCGCGCTGGGCCCTGATGGCCGCCAAGACCCTGTCGGTGCTGGTCACCGAGGTGCTGCAGATCGCGCTGCTGACGGTGATCGCCTTCGCCCTGGGCTGGTCCCCGCACGGGAACCCGCTGTCCGTCGCCGCGCTGATCCTGCTCGGGACCGCCGCCTTCTCCGGGCTCGGCCTGCTGATGGCGGGCACCCTGCGGGCGGAGGCCACCCTGGCCGCGGCCAACCTGGTCTTCCTGCTGCTCCTGGTCGGCGGCGGGGTCATCGTGCCGATGGACAAGTTCCCCGGCGCGGTCCAGTCCGCCCTCGGCCTGCTCCCGATCTCCGCGCTCTCCGACGGGCTGCGCGAGGTGCTCCAGCACGGGGCCGCGCTGCCCTGGGGCGACGCGGCCGTGCTTACCTGCTGGGCCGTACTCGGACTCGGCGCTGCTGCACGCTGGTTCCGCTGGGATTGACCCCGCTCCCCCGCAGGCGAGGGAACTTCCTGGCTCACGCTGCTCGCCGCCCAGCGGACGGACAAGTCTTACGCGATCGATGCCACCCGGGTTGAGACCCGCCCGGTTACGCAGTGCAACCGTACCATCACTCGAATAGCCGCGGGGATTGATCGGAACACTTCCCCCCGGCCTGGCGTTCCCTGGGAGGATGGGCACGTTCACGCGTGGAGCCGGGGGGCTGACATGGCGCAGCGGGAGGCCGTTCTGCGGCTGGACGAACAGTGGGCACGGATCCGGTCGGGCGCGGCGCACGCGGAGCCCGCGGAGGCCGACGCCCTGCTCGCCGAGCTGATCGCGGCCTTGCGCGAGCCGGCCCGCGCGGACGCCGAGTGCGCGGCCCGGCTGGGTCTGCGCCTCGGCGATCTGGCGGCCCGCCGGTTCGCCGACGGGGACCGGGCCGGGGCGCTGGCCGCCATCGAGGAGGGGCTGCGCTTCTCGCAGCAGGCGGCCGGGCACGCGGCCGAGTACGCCCGCTGGTACGCCCGGGGCCTGATCAACCAGGGGGTCTGGCTGTCCTGGCCGCTCAGCGACGGGGAGCGGCTGCCGAAGCACCCGCTGGGCCCCGGCTCCGAGAGCGGCCCGAGCCCCATGGAGCAGGCAGCGGGCGAGCGGGCCAGAGACCTGACCCACGGCGCGGTGGAGGTCTGGGCTGCCCTGGACCAGGAGGATCCGGTCAATCAGCGGGGCCTCGCGCAGGCGAAGGTGTTCCTCGGCGACCGGCTCGCGGAGCTGGGCCTGGCCGAGGAGTCCGTGGCCTGGGCGGTCGACGCGGAGGGCTCCTTCCGGCGGCTCCTGCTCGCCGATCCGGGCTCCGACGAGTCCCAGGAGGCCGAAGAGGCCCTGGACCACATCGGCCGCCAGCTCGAACTGCGGCTTCGCTTCCTGCCCTTCGCCTCCCTGGTGGGTCTGCGCACGCGCGGGCTGCTGCCCGAACGGCTACTGCCCCAGGCCGTGGTGGGCGCCCGCGTCCGGGGCGCCCCCGAGGAGGAGATCGCCGCCGGGCTGGGCCTGGACCCCGACCAGGTCCACACGATGCTGGAGGTGACCCCGTGGGTCGCGGTGTGGCGCGTCGAGGTCCGCGGCCCCGACGGGCTGTGGAACGTACAGTCGCATCCCTGGCACAGCGGGGCGGAAGTGCGAAACAGGACAGCCGAGGACGTAGGGGCCGAATTGGTACATGGCTTCGCGGCCTCGGCCGACTACCCGGGCGGGAGCGCGCATTGGCGGATCCGCGTGTGGTGGCACACCGAAGGCGACCCGGCCGGGGCCCTGTTCCGGCTGGTCATCGGCCCTGACGGAACGATCGCCACCCCCTCGTGAAACTTTGCACAAGTGTCCGCGTACGATAAGTGCCGTGTTGACCCCCCTCGCATACCTCGCCAGCCGCTGGACTCCCTCACCCCGGACCGTCCAGCGGGCCGCGTTGGCGGCCGTGCTCATGAGCATCGTCATCGTCGTCACCGGCGGCGCGGTGCGGCTGACCGGATCCGGACTCGGCTGCGACACCTGGCCCAAGTGCACGAGCGACAGCCTGATCGTGACCCAGGAGCAGGGCTTCCACGGCGCCATCGAGTTCGGCAACCGCATGCTGACGTACGTGCTCTGCGCGGCCGTTGGCTGGGCGATCACCGCCGCCCGCTGCGCCAAGCCGTGGCGCACCTCGCTGACCCGGCTCGGATGGATCCAGTTCGCCATCGTGATGGGCAACGCGGTCCTCGGCGGCATCACCGTCCTGACGGGCCTCAACCCCTACAGCGTGGCCGGGCACTTCATGCTCGCCACCTCGCTGATCACCGTGACGACGATCACCTGGCAGCGCACCCGCGAGGGTGACGGCCCGGCCCGGCCGCGCGTGCCCGCCCCGGTGCGCAAGCTCGCGTGGGCGCTGGTCGCGGCCACCGTCGTCCTGATCGCGGCCGGCACGGTGGTCACCGGTTCCGGCCCGCACGCCGGTGACAGCAGCGAGATCAAGCGGATGCCGTTCGACTGGTCGGCCACCGCCCACGTGCACGCGATCTCGGCCTGGGTGGTCTGCGCGCTCGCCGTCGCCATGTGGCTGGTGCTGCGCGTGGTCGACGCCCCCGTCGACACCCGGGCGCGCGCCCGCGACCTGCTGATCGTGCTGCTCTCCCAGGGCGCCATCGGCTACGTCCAGTACTTCACCGAGGTGCCCGAGGCCCTGGTCGCCGCCCACATGCTCGGCTCCTGCCTGGTGTGGATCTCGGTGGTCCGCGTGGTGCTGAGCCTGCGCGAGCGTCCGTCCGAGCAGGCCGGCATCCCGGCGCAGGGCGACGACGCCCGGCTCGCGGCGGTCTGACCCTCCGGAGGCGGGACCCGCGCGCGGGTCCCGTCCGTCAGCCCAGCCCTTCAGCCCAGCCCTTCAGCCCCGTTCGTCAGCCCCGTTCGTCCAGCCGGTAGACGCGGCGGGCATTGCCCGCGGCGACCATCGCCGCCACCCGCTCCGCGTCCCGCCAGGACCAGGAGCCGTCGGCGACCCAGCCGCCGAGCACCCGGCCGAGCGCCTCCCGGAAGCCCAGCGCGCCCACCGCGTGCAGTTCGGGCAGTTGCCGTCCGCCGCCGGAGAACATCAGCTTCCCGAACGGCGCGGTCTCCAGGCACTCGGCCAGTACCGCGGCCGCCCGCGCCCCCGTGGACCCCAGCGCCGCCCCGAGGTCGGCGTGGACGTGCGGGAAGGCCGCGGCCAGCCCCGCCGCTTGCCGGTGGTGCGGGTACCCGCCGAGCAGGACCAGCCGGGCTCCCAGACCCCCGGTCGCCCGCAGGAACCCGGTCAGCCGCTCCGGCTCCCCCGACTCCCCGCCCGTGTGCAGCTGGAGCGGGAGCCCCGAGGACACCGCGCTCCACGCCAGGTGCCGCAGGAGTACGGGATCCCGTACCGCCCCGCCCCTGGTCCGCCCCGCCAGCCAGCGCCCGGCCGCGCCCCGCACCTCGCCCGGACCGGGCGGCTCGGGCTCGGCCTCCAGGGCCGCCGCCCAGGCGCGGCCCTCCTCCCCGGCACCGCAGCTGAAGGCCACGGCCCCGGCGGCGGCCTGGTGGACCGCCCCGGCGAGGTTGGCCAGGAAGGCGGCGACGGTCCCGGAGGTGTCCGCCGTCTGCCGGGCCAACAGCTCCGGCCGCACCAGCTCGAAGGCCTCCGCCGCGCCCGCCAGGGCCAGTTCCTTGGGCCCGGTGAGGTCCCCGGGCCCTGCGGTGTCGAGGAGCCGGGCCCCGACCCCGCAGCCGCGCAGCAGTCGGCGGGCCGTCTCGGCGGCGCCCAGTTCGCGCCGCCGGGCGAGGTAGCGGGCGGGGGCGCAGTGCGGTTCGAGCCCGAGCAGCGGCGGGCACCAGCGGCGCACGGCGAAGCCGGCCTGGGTGTCGAAGAAGGTGGTGCCGGCGGCGGGCGGGCCGGCCGGGGGGATCAGCTGGGCCTCGAAGGTGGCGAGGCCCAGCTCCGTGCGGAGCACTCCCTGGCAGTACTGGTCCACCAGGGGCGGCGTTTCGATCATCCGGGCATCCCGTTGCGGACGTGAGGAAGGGGCTTCCACACGTCCTAACGGGTGAGCGGGGTGTGAGGTGTTGCTCGCGCTGTTGACCGAGCGGATGACGCGGTAACGATCAGGCCAATGATCAAGCCAAGATCAACCGGGTCAGGCCGCGGGATTGGCGGTTCCGCCCAGCTGCATTCCGGCCATCCGGGACCACTCGTACGGCCCTGTCCGCACCCGCGCGGCGAACTCGCCGTCGAACTCCTCGTGGAGGGTCAGCCCGGCCTTCCCGGCCGCGAGCCGCGCGGTGTCGTAGGCCGGGGCGACCAGGTCGCCCCACTCGCCGTCGGTACCGACGAGGACGATCCGGGTGCCCGCCTGGCCGATGTGCGCGAGGTGGCCCTCGGCTCCGCCGTGCAGCTTGGCGAACGCGCCGATCTGCTTGGCCAGCTTCGCGGCCGTACGGTCCTGCTTCTTGTCCGCCGTGGCGGCGGTCTCCTCGGTGTCTGCCATGGAGGGCATGCTACCGGCCGGTAACGGGCGGAGGAAGGACCGGCCGCCGCAGGATCCACCGAAGGATCCGGAGAGGATCAGAGAAGGACCCGGCGAAGGATCAGCGGAGGAAGGGGTCCACGGCCACGGCGACGAAGAGCAGCGACACGTAGGTGATCGACCAGTGGAACAGCCGCATCTCCTTGAGCTTCGCGCCCGTCACGCCCGACTTGGCGCGCGCGTTGAGCCCGTGCGCCTCCCAGAGCCACCAGCCGCCGGCGACCAGGGCGACCGAGGTGTAGAACCAGCCGGTGTACCCCAGCGGGGTCAGCAGCAGCGAGACCGCCACCATCACCCAGCTGTAGAGGACGATCTGCTTGGCCACGGCCTTGTTGCCCGCGACGACCGGCAGCATCGGCACGCCGACCCGCGCGTAGTCGTCCTTCACCTTCATCGACAGCGGCCAGTAGTGCGGCGGCGTCCAGAAGAAGATGACGAGGAAGAGGATGACGGCGGCCCAGGAGACCTCGTTCTTCACGGCCGACCAGCCGATGAGCACCGGCATGCAGCCCGCGATGCCGCCCCACACGATGTTCTGCGAGGTGCGCCGCTTCAACAGCATCGTGTAGACGACGACGTAGAAGAGGAGCGCGCCGAGCGCGAGCGCGGCCGACAGCCAGTTGATCAGCAGCCCGAAGAACAGGGTGGACGCGACGCCGAGCGTGATGCCGAAGACCAGGCATTCGCGCGGGCTGACCATGCCGGTCACCAGCGGGCGTCCCGAGGTCCGGTCCATCAGCGCGTCGATGTCGCGGTCGATGTACATGTTCAGCGCGTTGGCGCCGCCCGCCGACAGATAACCGCCGAAGCAGGTGGCGAGGACCAGCCACAGCGAAGGCACGTCCTGCTCGGCGAGGAACATCACCGGCACGGTCGTGATGAGCAGAAGCTCGATGATCCGCGGCTTGGTCAGTGCCACGAAAGCCATGGCCCGGGCCCCGAACGGCCGGTGACCGGGGCTCGTCCCGAGCACCCCCGCTGGACGGGATTCGACGGCCGTCACGCACACCCCTGACAGAGAATCCAGCAAGCTCCGACGTGAACCTTTTAAACATGAAGGTCGCGTAAATGCTTGCGCGTACCACGCCACTCTAGACGTAGCCATTGGCTCGTCCCGCGCGGGGGTCGCCCCCGGTCGCCCCGTGTTGGTCCGATCGGCGCTCAGACGTCACGCGCGGACCGCGGGTACTCGAATAGCTGCACGCTGTGGCGGGGGTAGGCTCGGAATCGCGCCGGTGCACCGTTCGTCACCGGGAACCAGACATGTGGAGAGGAGCCCTGACCCACGGTGAGCACCAAGCCGACGACCACAGAGCTCGACTGGACCGAACTGGACCAGCGTGCTGTCGACACCGCCCGGATCCTGGCCGCCGACGCGGTCCAGAAGGTCGGTAACGGCCACCCCGGTACGGCGATGAGCCTGGCCCCCGCCGCGTACACCCTCTTCCAGAAGGTGATGCGGCACGACCCGGCGGACCCGGAGTGGGTCGGCCGCGACCGTTTCGTGCTCTCCGCGGGTCACTCCTCGCTGACCCTCTACACCCAGCTGTACCTCGGCGGGTTCGGCCTGGAACTCGACGACCTGAAGGCCTTCCGCACCTGGGGTTCCAAGACCCCGGGCCACCCGGAGTACGGCCACACCGCGGGCGTCGAGACCACCACCGGCCCGCTGGGCCAGGGCATCGCCAACGCGGTGGGCATGGCCATGGCCGCCCGCTACGAGCGCGGCCTGTTCGACCCCGAGGCCCCCGCGGGCGCCTCCCCGTTCGACCACATGATCTACGCGATCGCGGGCGACGGCTGCCTCCAGGAGGGCATCTCCCACGAGGCGTCCGCGCTGGCCGGCCACCAGAAGCTCGGCAACCTCGTGCTGCTGTGGGACGACAACCACATCTCCATCGAGGGCGACACGGAGACGGCCGTCTCCGAGGACACCCTGAAGCGCTACGAGGCGTACGGCTGGCACGTCCAGCGCGTCGCGCAGCAGGAGAACGGCGACCTCGACCCGAAGGCGCTGTTCGCCGCGCTGCAGGCCGCCAAGGCCGAGACGGAGCGCCCCTCCTTCATCGCGGCCCGCTCGATCATCGCCTGGCCGGCCCCGCACGCCCAGGGCACCGAGGCCTCGCACGGCTCGGCCCTCGGCAACGACGAGGTCGCCGCCACCAAGCGCGTGCTCGGCTTCGACCCGGAGCAGACGTTCGAGGTCTCCGACGAGGTCATCGCGCACACCCGCGCGCTGGGCGACCGCGGCCGCGAGGCCAAGGCCGCGTGGGAGAAGGAGTTCTCCGCCTGGCGCACCGCCAACCCGGAGCGCGCGGCCGAGTTCGACCGCATCAACGCGGGCGAGCTGCCCGCGGGCTGGGAGGACAAGCTCCCCGTCTTCGAGACCGGAAAGGGCGTCGCCACCCGCGCCGCCTCCGGCAAGGTGCTCGAGGCGCTCGGCGCGGTCATCCCGGAGCTGTGGGGCGGCTCGGCCGACCTGGCCGGCTCCAACAACACCACCATCGACAAGAACTCCTCGTTCCTGCCGGTGGGCAACCCGCTGCCGGAGGCCGACCCGTACGGCCGCACCATCCACTTCGGCATCCGCGAGCACGCCATGGCCGCGGCCATGAACGGCATCGCCCTGCACGGCCACACCCGCGTCTACGGCGGCACCTTCCTGGTGTTCTCCGACTACATGCGCAACGCCGTCCGCCTCTCCGCGCTGATGCACGTGCCCGTCACCTACGTGTGGACGCACGACTCCATCGGCCTCGGCGAGGACGGCCCGACCCACCAGCCGGTGGAGCACGTCGCCGCGCTGCGCGCCATCCCGGGCCTGAACGTGGTCCGCCCGGCCGACGCGAACGAGACGGCCGTCGCCTGGCGCGAGATCCTCAAGCGCCACACCAAGGTCTTCGGCAAGGGCGCCCCGCACGGTCTGGCGCTGACCCGCCAGGGCGTGCCGACCTACGAGCGCAACGAGGACGCCGCCAAGGGCGGGTACGTGCTCTTCGAGGCCGAGGGCGGCCCGGCTCAGGTCGTGCTCATCGGCACCGGTTCCGAGGTCCAGCTCGCCGTCGCCGCGCGCGAGGCGCTGCAGGCCGAGGGCGTCCCGGCCCGGGTCGTCTCGATGCCGTCCGTCGAGTGGTTCGAGGAGCAGTCCCAGGAGTACAAGGACAGCGTCCTGCCGCCCTCGGTCAAGGCGCGTGTCGCGGTCGAGGCCGGCATCGGCCTGACCTGGCACCGCTACGTCGGCGACGCGGGCCGGATCGTCTCGCTGGAGCACTTCGGTGCCTCGGCCGACGGCGCCGTGCTCTACCGCGAGTTCGGCCTCACCGCCGAAGCCGTGACCGCCGCCGCACGCGAGTCGCTCGCCGCCGCCGCGCGCTGACTCCCGCACCCAGACCAGTAGGAGATGCAATTCCCATGACAGACGCACTGAAGCGCCTTTCCGACGAGGGCGTCGCGATCTGGCTGGACGACCTGTCCCGCAAGCGGATCACGTCCGGCAACCTGGCCGAGCTCATCGACCAGCAGCACGTGGTGGGTGTCACCACCAACCCGGCGATCTTCCAGAAGGCGATCAGCGGCGGCGAGGGGTACGAGCAGCAGCTCGCCGACCTGGCCGCCCGCAAGGTCACCGTCGAAGAGGCCATCCGCATGATCACCACGGCGGACGTCCGCGACGCCGCCGACATCCTGCGCCCGGTGTACGACTCCACCGAGGGCCAGGACGGCCGGGTCTCGATCGAGGTCGACCCGCGCCTGGCCCACAACACCACGGCGACCATCGCCGAGGCCAAGCAGCTCGCGTGGCTGGTGGACCGCCCGAACACGCTCATCAAGATCCCGGCGACCAAGGCCGGCCTGCCGGCGATCACCGAGGTCATCGGCAAGGGCATCAGCGTCAACGTCACGCTGATCTTCTCGCTGGAGCGCTACCGCGAGGTCATGGACGCGTACCTGGCGGGTCTGGAGAAGGCGAAGGCCGCGGGCCTGGACCTCTCCAAGATCCACTCGGTCGCCTCCTTCTTCGTGTCCCGCGTGGACTCCGAGATCGACAAGCGTCTGGACGCCCTGGGCACCGACGAGGCCAAGGCCCTCAAGGGCAAGGCGGCGCTCGCGAACGCCCGTCTGGCCTACGAGGCCTACGAAGAGGTGTTCTCCAGCGAGCGCTGGGCCGCCCTGGACAAGGCGCACGCCAACAAGCAGCGTCCGCTCTGGGCCTCGACCGGCGTCAAGGACCCGGCGTACAAGGACACCCTGTACGTGGTGGACCTGGTCGCCCCCGGCACCGTGAACACCATGCCCGAGGGCACCCTCGAGGCCACCGCCGACCACGGCGAGGTCGCGGGCGACACCATCCGCGGCACGTACGAGCAGTCCCGCGCCGAGCTCGCAGCGGTCGCGAAGCTGGGCATTTCGTACGACGATGTGGTGCAGCTGCTCGAGGAAGAGGGCGTCGAGAAGTTCGCGGTGTCCTGGAACGACCTGCTGAAGTCGACCGAGGCGGAGCTTGAGCGCCTCGCCCCCACGGAGGCCTGAACACTTTGTCTGTAAACGGAGCGAACCCGCTTCGTGACGCACAGGACCGGCGGCTCCCGCGCATCGCGGGGCCGTCCGGCCTGGTCATTTTCGGCGTTACGGGTGACCTGTCGCGCAAGAAGCTGATGCCTGCCGTCTACGACCTCGCCAACCGCGGCCTGCTCCCGCCGGGCTTCTCCCTGATCGGGTTCGCCCGACGCGAGTGGCAGGACGAGGACTTCGCGCAGGAGGTTCACGACGCGGTCAAGCAGCACGCGCGCACGCCCTTCCGCGAAGAGGTGTGGCAGCAGCTGGTGCAGGGCTGCCGCTTCGTCCAGGGCGACTTCGACGACGACCAGGCGTTCGAGACGCTGAAGTCGACGATCGAGGAGCTGGACAAGGCGCAGGGCACCGGCGGCAACTTCGCCTTCTACCTGTCCGTCCCGCCGAAGTTCTTCCCCAAGGTCGTCGCCCAGCTCAAGAAGCACGGGCTGGCGGACCAGAAGGAGGGCTCCTGGCGTCGCGCGGTCATCGAGAAGCCGTTCGGGCACGACCTGACCAGTGCGCAGGAGCTCAACCAGCTCGTGCACGACGTCTTCCCGCCCAACGAGGTCTTCCGGATCGACCACTACCTGGGCAAGGAGACCGTCCAGAACATCCTGGCGCTCCGCTTCGCCAACACGATGTTCGAGCCGATCTGGAACCGGTCGTACGTCGACCACGTACAGATCACCATGGCCGAGGACATCGGCATCGGCGGCCGGGCCGGCTACTACGACGGCATCGGCGCGGCCCGCGACGTCATCCAGAACCACCTGCTCCAGCTGCTGGCGCTGACGGCGATGGAGGAGCCCGGCTCCTTCCACCCCAAGGCGCTGGTGGCCGAGAAGCTCAAGGTGCTCACCGCCGTGGAGCTGCCCGAGGACCTGGGCAAGCACACCGTGCGCGGCCAGTACTCGGCGGCGTGGCAGGGCGGCGAGAAGGTCGTCGGGTACCTCGAAGAGGACGGCATCGACCCCAAGTCGAAGACCGACACCTACGCGGCCATCCGCCTGGAGATCAACAACCGCCGCTGGGCGGGCGTCCCGTTCTACCTGCGGACGGGCAAGCGCCTGGGCCGCCGGGTGACCGAGATCGCGGTCGTCTTCAAGCGGGCCCCGTACCTGCCGTTCGAATCGGGCGCGACCGAGGAGCTGGGGCAGAACGCCCTGGTCATCCGGGTCCAGCCGGACGAGGGCGTGACGGTGCGCTTCGGTTCCAAGGTTCCGGGCACCTCCATGGAGGTCCGGGACGTGACGATGGACTTCGCCTACGGCGAGTCCTTCACGGAGTCGAGCCCCGAGGCCTACGAGCGGCTGATCCTCGACGTGCTGCTGGGTGACGCGAACCTGTTCCCGCGCCACCAGGAGGTCGAGCTGTCCTGGAACATCCTCGACCCGATCGAGCGGTACTGGGACACGCACGGCAAGCCCGCCCAGTACCCGTCGGGCACCTGGGGACCGGTCGAGGCGGACGAGATGCTCGCACGAGACGGACGGAGCTGGCGCCGGCCATGAAGATCGACCTCACGGAGACCAACTCCAGCAAGATCAACGCCTCGTTGGTGCAGGCGCGCCGGGACATCGGCACGCCTGCCATCGGGATGGTGCTCACGCTGGTGATCGTGACCGACGAGGAGAACGCGTACGACGCGCTCAAGTCGGCGAACGACGCGTCCCGCGAACACCCCTCGCGGATCATCGTCGTCATCAAGCGGGTCAGCCGCTCGCCGCGCAGCCGCCGCGATGCCCGTCTCGACGCGGAAGTCCGCGTCGGGACGGACTCGGGCACCGGTGAAACGGTTGTCCTGCGCCTGCACGGCGAACTGGTCGACCACGCCCAGTCGGTGGTTCTCCCGCTCCTGCTCCCGGACGCGCCCGTCGTCGTCTGGTGGCCGGAGGGTGCTCCCCAGGACCTGGCGGGCGACCCCCTGGGGTCACTCGGCCAGCGCCGGATCACGGACACCTACTCCGCCGAGGACCCGATCGAGGCGCTCGGCAGCCGGGCGACGGCGTACGCGCCCGGGGACACGGACCTGTCCTGGACCCGGATCACCCCGTGGCGCTCCATGCTGGCGGCGGCGCTCGACCAGCAGGTCCACTCGGTGTCCTCGGCCACGGTCGAGGGCGAGGACGACAACCCGAGCTGCGAGCTGCTGGCGATGTGGCTCTCGGACCGGCTCCAGGTCCCCGTCAAGCGCACCTCCTCGGCGGGCCCCGGGCTCACCGCGGTCCGTCTGGAGACCAAGGGCGGCGGGATCGTCCTGGACCGGGCGGACGGGGCGCTGGCCACGCTGTGCATGCCGGGGCAGCCCGACCGTGCGGTGGCGCTGAAGCGCCGCGACACGGCCGAGCTGCTGGCGGAGGAACTCCGCCGCCTGGACCCGGACAACACCTACGAGGCCTCGCTGAAGTTCGGCGTGGCCCGCCTGGCAGCCACGTCCGGGTCGGCGAAGCCGGCACCCGCCAAGGCGGAGGCCAAGGCGCAGGCCCCGGCCGATGCGGAGGCCCCGGCGGCGAAGCCCGCTCCGGCGAAGCCGGCCAAGAAGGCCGCGGCCAAGTAGGCGAGGCAACGGCCCCGCCGCGCGGAGCTGTCCCCCCCACCCGGGAGCAGCTCCGCGCGGCGGCGTCCGCACCCGCACGACCCCGAACTACCGACAAGGCGGCAGCACATGGGTATGACGACTCCCCAGGTCGTCGTCCACCGGGACAAGGAGCTGATGGCCCAGGCCGCGGCCGCCCGGCTGATCACGAAGATCGTGGACGCGCAGGCGGCCCGCGGCACCGCGTCGGTGGTCCTCACGGGCGGCCGCAACGGCAACGGCCTGCTCGCCGCACTGGCCGCGGCCCCGGCCCGGGACGCCATCGACTGGTCGCGGATCGACCTGTGGTGGGGCGACGAGCGCTACGTGCCCGCCGACGACCCCGAGCGCAACCACGTACAGGCCCGTGAGGCCCTGCTGGACTCCGTTCCGGTCGACCCCGCCCGGGTCCACGTCATGCCCGCCTCCGACGGCCCGTACGGGGCCGACGTGGACGCGGCGGCCGCCTCCTACGCGGCGGAGCTGCGCGAGGCCTCCGGCCCCGAGGACCACGGCCCGGTCCCCCGCTTCGACGTCCTGATGCTGGGCGTCGGCCCGGACACGCACGTGGCCTCGCTCTTCCCCGAGCACCCGGCGTCCCGCGAGAGCGAGCGCACCGTCGTCGGCGTGCACGGCGCGCCCAAGCCGCCGCCGACCCGGATCTCGCTCACCCTCCCGGCGATCCGAGCCGCCCGCGAGGTCTGGCTGCTGGCGGCCGGCGAGGACAAGGCCGGAGCGGTGGCGATCGCGCTGGGCGGCGCGGGCGGGATCCAGGCACCGGCGGCCGAGGCACGCGGCAGCTCGCGCACCCTGTGGCTCCTCGACCGCGCGGCGGCGGCGAAGCTCCCCACGGACATGTACCCGCCGGCCTCCGCCTGACCCGTAGACGCAGAACGCAGACAGGGCCCGCTCTCCCCGGGGAGAGCGGGCCCTGTCGCCATTCGATCGTCAGCGGCCCCGCAGCGAGCGGTAGGTGGCCACCAGGGCCCGCGTGGACGCGTCCAGGCCCGGTACCTCCGTGCCGTCGGTCAGCGCCGGCTCGACCCGCTTGGCCAGTACCTTCCCGAGCTCCACGCCCCACTGGTCGAAGGAGTCGATGTTCCACACCGCGCCCTGGACGAACACCTTGTGCTCGTAGAGCGCGATCAGCTGGCCCAGGACCGCCGGAGTGAGCTCGGCCGCCAGGATCGTCGTCGTCGGGTGGTTGCCCGCGAAGGTCTTGTGCGGGACCAGCGGTTCGGCGACGCCCTCCGCCCGGACCTCGTCCGCCGTCTTGCCGAAGGCCAGCGCCTGCGTCTGGGCGAAGAAGTTCGCCATCAGCAGGTCGTGCTGGGCCGCCAGCGCGGGCGGCAGTTCGCCGACCGGCCGCGCGAAGCCGATGAAGTCCGCCGGGATCACCTTGGTGCCCTGGTGGATCAACTGGTAGTAGGCGTGCTGGCCGTTGGTGCCGGGCGTGCCCCACACCACCGGCCCGGTCTGCCAGTCCACCGGGTTGCCCTCGCGGTCCACCGACTTGCCGTTGGACTCCATGTCCAGCTGCTGCAAGTACGCGGTGAACCGGGAGAGGTAGTGGCTGTACGGGAGCACCGCGTGCGACTGGGCGTCGAAGAAGGCGCCGTACCAGATCCCCAGCAGGCCCAGCAGCAGCGGGGCGTTCTCCTCGGCGGGCGCCGTGCGGAAGTGCTCGTCCATGGCGTGGAATCCGCCGAGCAGTTCCCGGAAGGCGTCCGGGCCGATCGCGATCATCAGGGAGAGCCCGATGGCCGAGTCGAAGGAGTAGCGTCCGCCGACCCAGTCCCAGAACTCGAACATGTTGGCCGTGTCGATGCCGAACGCGGAGACCTTCTCCTCGTTGGTGGAGAGCGCCACGAAGTGCCGTGCCACGGCCGCCTCGTCGCCGCCGACGCCCGCGAGCAGCCACTCCCGCGCCGAGGTGGCGTTGGTGATGGTCTCGATCGTCGTGAAGGTCTTCGACGCGATGACGAACAGCGTCTCGGCCGGATCGAGGTCGCGTAGGGCCTCGTGCAGGTCGGCGCCGTCCACGTTGGACACGAAACGGACCGTCAGGCCCCGGTCGGAGAAGGCGCGCAGCGCCTCGTACGCCATCGCCGGACCGAGGTCGGAGCCGCCGATGCCGACGTTGACGACGTTCTTGATGGGCTTGCCGGTGAAGCCGGTCCACTCCCCCGACCGGACCCGGTCGGCGAAGGCCGCCATCTTGTCGAGGACCGCGTGGACCGCGGGGACGACGTTCTCCCCGTCCACCTCGACGACCGCGTCGGCCGGTGCGCGCAGCGCGGTGTGCAGGACCGCCCGGTCCTCGGTCGTGTTGATCTTCTCGCCGCGGAACATGGCCTCGCGCAGCTCGGCCACGCCGGTCGCCGCGGCCAGTTCGCGCAGCAGTCCCAGCGTCTCGTCGTTCACGAGGTGCTTCGAGTAGTCGATGTGCAGGTCCCCGACCCGCAGGGTGTAGCCGGTGCCCCGGCCCGGATCCGCCTCGAACAGCTCCCGCAGATGCGTCTGCCCCAGCTCGTCCCGGTGCTTGCCGAGTGCGGCCCACTCGGGTGTCCGGTTAAGCCTCGTCCGGCTGTCTGCGTTCATCTCGGACATCAACCCACTTCCTGTCCTGTCGTGCCCCGCCGGTTCCAACCTAAGGGATGGGAAGGGGCACAACCGACACAAAGCGGCCCGGCCCGCAGGAGACAAGTCTCCTGCGGGCCGGGCCGGATGGCACGTCGGTCGTTCGGCGGGAACGCGTCAGATCTCGCCGCGCAGTTTGGCGAGCGCCTCGGCGAGGATCGCCTCGCCGTCGGCGTCGGTGCGCCGCTCCCGTACGTACGCCAGGTGCGTCTTGTACGGCTCGGTGCGCGGCGGCGCGGGCGGGTTGTCCCGGTCCTGGCCGGCCGGGAACCCGCAGCGCGGGCAGTCCCAGGTGTCCGGCACCTGCGCGTCGCTGGCGAAGCTCGGCTGCGTCTCGTGCCCGTTCGAGCACCAGAAGGAGATGCGCAGGCGGGGCGCGGACTCGCCGCGCTCGGCCTCACCCATCGGCCCCGCTCCGACCCGACTACCACGGATCGCGTTGCCACTTGCCACGGTCGTAACTCCCTGCGTGATGGTGCCGCGAAGCGTGAGTGGATTCCGTCGCGGGCGCCCAAGTCTACGTAAGGCGGGGCACCCGTCCAGGAATGGAGTTACCCATTCCAGACAAGGACGCCGGACCTCATGATAGGCCGGGGGGAGCCGACCGGACTGCCGGAATGGCCAGAACGGTTCAGCTGCTCGTCTTCATGAGCAGACCGAGCGCGACGATGCACGCGAACCAGAGCAGACCGATCACCACGGTGATGCGGTCGAGGTTGCGCTCCGCGACCGAGGAGCCGCCGACCGACGACTGCATACCGCCGCCGAACATGTCGGAAAGACCGCCGCCCTTGCCCTTGTGCATCAGCACGAGCAGCATCAGCAGGGCGCTGAAGACGACCAAGGCGATCTCGAACCCCATAATCACGGCTGATTCCTACTTTCCTGGCTTACTGGCTTTCCGGCGTTCCCGCAGTGCCGATTACGAGCACGGGGGCCGGCAGCTGGTTCAGCCTGCTCGGCCCCCGCAAGGGTACGACGGATCCGCCCTACCGCATACTCACGATGAACGTCACTGGTCGCGGAACCGGACGATCTTCACGAACTCGTCCGCGTCCAGCGCCGCGCCGCCGATCAGGGCGCCGTCGACGTCGGGCTGGGCCATGATCGCGGCGATGTTGCCGGACTTGACCGAGCCGCCGTACTGGATGCGGACCTTGTCGGCCAGCTCCTGCGAGTACAGCTCCGCGAGGCGCACGCGGATGGCACCGCAGACCTCCTGCGCGTCGTCGGGGGTGGCGACCTCGCCGGTCCCGATCGCCCAGACGGGCTCGTACGCGATCACGATGGACTCGGCCTGCTCGGCCGGGAGGTCCTTGAGGCCGCCGTCGAGCTGCTTCAGCGTGTACTCGACCTGCTGGCCGGCCTTGCGGATGTCCAGGCCCTCGCCGACGCACAGGATCGGGGTGATCCCGTGCTTGTAGGCGGCCTTGACCTTGGCGTTGCAGATCTCGTCGCTCTCGCCGTGGTACTGGCGGCGCTCGCTGTGGCCGACGGCCACGAACGTGCACTTCAGCTTCGAGAGCATCGGGCCGGAGATCTCGCCGGTGTAGGCACCGGAGTCGTGCGCCGAGATGTCCTGGGCGCCGTACTTGATCTTCAGCTTGTCGCCGTCGACCAGGGTCTGGACCGAACGGAGGTCGACGAAGGGCGGCAGCACCGCGACCTCGACGAAGTCGTAGTCCTTGTCGGCCAGGGCGAAGGCGAGCTTCTGGACGTGGGCGATGGCCTCGAGGTGGTTGAGGTTCATCTTCCAGTTGCCCGCCATCAGCGGGGTACGGCCGGCGGTGTTCTCAGTCATCAGGGTTCAGACCTCCAGAGCGGCGAGGCCGGGGAGCGTCTTGCCCTCGAGGTATTCGAGGGAGGCGCCGCCACCGGTCGAAATGTGGCCGAAAGCGTTCTCGTCGAAGCCG
This sequence comes from Streptomyces sp. NBC_01298, assembly GCF_035978755.1. Taxonomy (NCBI): domain Bacteria; kingdom Bacillati; phylum Actinomycetota; class Actinomycetes; order Kitasatosporales; family Streptomycetaceae; genus Streptomyces; species Streptomyces sp. NBC_01298. Next base: position 6,847,288 of record NZ_CP108414.1, on the reverse strand, counting down.
AGCGTGCGCACCGCGGCGGCCGAGTCGCCACCGCCGACGACGGTGAAGGCGCTGCTGTCGACGAGGGCCTGCGCGATGGCGCTGGTGCCGCCGGCGTAGTCGGGGTGCTCGAAGACGCCCACGGGACCGTTCCAGAAGACGGTCTCGGCGTCGGCGATCTTCGAGGCGTACAGCTCGCGGGTCTTGGGACCGATGTCCAGACCCTCCTGGTCGGCGGGGATCTTGTCCGCGTCGACGGTGATGAAGTCGGCCGGGGCCTTGGTCTTCAGGTCCGGGAAGTCCTTGGAGGCGAGGATGTCGACCGGGAGGACCAGTTCGACACCGTTCTTCGCGGCGCGCTCCATGTACTCCTTGACGACGTCCACCTGGTCCTTCTGGAGCAGGGAGATGCCGACCTCGTAGCCCTTGGCGTAGAGGAAGGTGTACGCCATGCCGCCGCCGATGAGGATGCGGTCGGCCTTGCCGAGCAGCTGGTCGATGACGGCCAGCTTGTCGGAGACCTTGGCGCCGCCGAGGATGACCACGTACGGGCGCTTGACCTCGTCGGTCAGCTTCTTCAGGACGCCGACCTCGGTGGCGATGAGGTAGCCGGCCGCGTGCGGGAGGCGCGCGGGGAGGTCGAAGACCGAGGCGTGCTTGCGGTGGACAGCGCCGAAGCCGTCGCCGACGTAGATGTCGGCCAGCTCGGCGAGCTGGTCCGCGAAGGCGCCGCGCTCGGCGTCGTCCTTGGCGGTCTCACCGGCGTTGAAGCGCAGGTTCTCGATGACGGCGACCTGGCCGTCGGCGAGGGCCGCGACGGTCTCCTTGGCGGAGGCGCCGACGGTGTCGGTGGCGAACGCGACGTCCGTACCGAGCAGCTCGCCGAGGCGGGCGGCGGCGGGCGCCAGCGAGAAGGCCGGGTCCGGGGCGCCCTTGGGGCGGCCCAGGTGCGAGGCCACGACCACGCGGGCGCCGGCCTCGGCGAGCTTCGCGATGGTCGGCTGCACGGCGCGGATGCGGCCGTCGTCGGTGATCTCACCGTTCGAGAGGGGCACGTTGAGGTCGGCGCGTACGAAGACACGCTTGCCGGAAACGCCCTCGGCGAGAAGTTCGTCGATCGTCTTCATGCTGTTTTCTACTCCTTTTCCCAGCCCAGGACTTTACCCGTGCGGGGTGAGAGGGGTACGAGGCAAGCAACAGGGCCCGTACAGCGCTTCATCGCGCTGCCCGAGCCCCGGTGCTCACATCGTGGTGCCTGCCTTGGTGCTTAGAGCTGACCGCCGACGAACACGGTCAGGTCGACGAGGCGGTTGGAGTAGCCCCACTCGTTGTCGTACCAGCCGATGACCTTGACGCTCTTGCCCTGGACCATGGTCAGGGAGGAGTCGAAGGTGCAGGAGTACGGCCAGTTCACGATGTCGGAAGAGACGATCGCGTCCTCGGTGTAGTCCAGGATGCCCTTCAGCTGGCCCTGAGAGGCCTTCTGGAAGGCCGAGTTGACCTCGTCCTTGGTGACTTCGCGCTCCAGCTCGATGACCAGGTCGGTCACGGAACCGGTGGGGACCGGGACGCGCATCGCGATGCCGTCGAGCTTGCCCGCCAGCTCCGGGATGACCAGCGCGGTGGCCTTGGCGGCACCGGTGGTGGTCGGGATGATGTTCTCGGCGGCCGCGCGCGCCCGGCGCAGGTCCGAGTGCGGGAAGTCCAGGATGCGCTGGTCGTTCGTGTACGCGTGGACCGTCGTCATCATGCCCTTGACGATGCCGAAGTTCTCCAGGAGGACCTTGGCCATCGGCGCCACGCAGTTGGTGGTGCAGGAGGCGTTGGAGATGACGTGGTGGTTGGCCGCGTCGTACTTCTCCTGGTTGACGCCCATCACGATCGTGATGTCCTCGTCCTTGGCCGGAGCCGAGATGAGGACCTTCTTCGCGCCGGCCGCGATGTGCTTGGCGGCGTCGGCCTTCTTGGTGAAGATGCCGGTCGACTCGATGACGATGTCGGCGCCCAGCTCGCCCCAGGGGAGGTTCGCGGGGTCGCGCTCGGCGAAGGTCTTGAAGGTGTTGCCGCCGACGGTGATGGTGTCGTCGGTGTGGCTGACCTCGGCCTTGAGGCGGCCCAGGATCGTGTCGTACTTGAGGAGGTGAACCAGGGTTGCGTTGTCAGTCAGGTCGTTGACACCGACGATCTCGATGTCCGCTCCCTGCTCCAGGAGCGCCCGGAAGTAGTTGCGGCCAATTCGGCCAAAACCATTGATGCCTACGCGGATCGTCACGAACCGATCTCCTCGTTGGTGCGCCGGCCTGTCCGCCAGCGAGCTGTATGGGATGTCCCCGACCGCTTACGACACTACCTCTCCGTGAGCTTCGGAGTGACATCGACCATCCTGTGACACGCCCCGAGGCCCCGCACTCCAGGACGAGTACGGGACCTCGGGGACTTTGTGCCCGGTCACGCACGGTGAGCGCGGGCAGGGCCTCTGATCAGTGGTTCAGCGACCTGAGGGCCTTACCGACCAGTACGGCGCGGTCGGCCGCGGCCGGCACGTGTTCGAGGCCGAAGCCCAGGAGCACGGTGTCACGCGTAGTGACGGAGGCGTAGGACTTGAACAGCTCGCCCGACCGGGACCAATCGCCCGGAACATCGGGGCTTCCGGCAGGTGCGCCCTGGGCGGTCCAGACACCGAACGAGGACTCGAATCCCTCGGCCGCCTGGTCCGTGCCGCCGATCGAGACGCGGGCCTCGTCCGCGAAGACCCCGCGGCCGCCGGAGCCCGGGTCGGTGATGTAGGCGAGGGAGACCTCGACGGTCTTGCCCGCGTAGGCGCTCAGGTCGAAGGAGACCTGCTTCCAGCCGCCGGAGGAACCGGTGAAGGAGTTCCAGGCACCGCTGGTGCCCTGCGGGGCGCAGCCGCCGGCGTCGAGGGTGAGGTAGCGGCGCAGGAACGGGTGGTCGTTGACGAAGAACCCGGCCCCGCACTCCTCAGGAACGGTGGTGGTGGTCAGGCCGCCCAGATCGGGCAGCGTGGTCCAGTCGTCGCCGCCCGCGGTACGGGACTCCAGGACCGCGTGGTCGTAGCCCTCCTCGGTGTTCCAGTTGAGCGCCGTCTTGAGCTTCGGCTGGTCGGCCGCGGTGACACCGGTGAGGTCGATGGTGCGGGTGAGGCGCTTCCAGTCGTCGTCGTCGTGCGTGGCCGAGGCCATCGAGGCGCCCGCGTACGGGGCGTACGGGTTCACGACTCCGGCGTACTGGCCCGCCTGCGCGCTCTTGAACTGCGGGAACTGCGCCGCGGGCAGGGTGTCGGAGGTGACCGTGTAGGAGCCCGGGCGGTCGAGCGGGTTGCCCGTGGCGTCACCGAGGGCGCCCTTGGCTCCGGTCAGGGAGCCGGCGCCGGTGAAGCCGGTGGGGCCGGTGACTCCCGCGCGGCCGTAGGCGCCGAGGAAGTACTGGCTGAAGTCGTTGGTCACGGCGCGGCCGACCTGGGCGTTGCCGCCCGCCAGCTCGCCGGCCTCGATCAGCTTGCCGCCCTCGTTGAGGAAGTCGCGCACGGCCAGCTGGGTGTCGCCGCCCGGGGACTTGGCCCCGGTGTAGTGGACGGCCGTACGGAAGTGGGAGAGGGCTCCGAGGTGGTGCGGGGCGCCCTGGACGGCCACGTCCCAGACCGCCGCGCTCTTGCCGTTGGCCTTCAGGGCGTCCACGTACTCCTGCGCGTGCTGCGCCGGGGCGCCCTCCTCGGCGATCACCAGCACGTCGGCGCGGGGCCGCTCGGCCACCGTGTACGTGAAGTGCCCGCTGGAGACCTGCTTGCCCCGGTCGCGGCCGGTGAACCAGACCTCGACCTTGTCGCCGGGCCGGGCGCCCTCGACCTCGGCGCGGTACTCGTCGAACCAGTTGTTGTCGTCGCCGCCGTAGGTCTCGCCGCCTTTCCAGGCTTCGAGGTCCTCGTCGTGGGTGCGGCCCCCGTTGATCCGGTAGTTGAGTTCCTTGTCCTTCAGCGCCTTGCGGGCGGTGACGGCGACCTTCTGGTCCTCGCCGCGGGCCGCGTAGGAGGTGGTGAAGGGGTCCAGGGTGAAGTCCGCGGCGGTCAGGCCCAGGGAGGACTTCGGCTGGTCCGGGTGCTCGGCGCTCTCGGCCACGGAGAGCGCGAAGGGGATGTTCTTGGCGAACTCGGCCTGGATGAGCTTCTCGTCGTCCGGGAAGTTGAAGCCGGAGGCGCAGTCCTCGGGCTTCCACTGGTCGGCCGGGTCGATCGCGGAGGCCGTCTGGCAGGTGGTCATCTCCGGCGTGAACATCATGATGCCGTTGGCGTTGGCGGCCTGGCTGTCCGCTTCGCCGTTGGTGGTGTAGAGCTCGGAGGAGACCTGGGGGTAGTAGCCGGGGACGGCCGGGTTCTCGGGGGTGCCGGCGAGCGCCTTGTAGGCGATGTCGTCGGGGGTGGGGGTGGCCACCTGCCAGCCCACGCCGTAGAGGATCAGTTCGGCGGCGGAGTGGTAGTTGACGGCGTAGTCGAAGCCGATGCGCTTCTGGAACGTATCCAGGGCGACGGTCTCGGGCTCGGAGGCCGCCTTGGCGCCGCGGTAGGTCTCGCTCGACTGGTTGGGCGAGGAGCCCTCGTTGTCGTAGCCCCACTTGTAGGCGAAGTTGCGGTTGAGGTCCACGCCGTCGCCCGCGGTGATCTTGCCGTCGGCGTTGTTGTCGCGCAGGTTCTTGCGCCACAGCCGCTGGCCGTCGGGGGCGAAGGTGTAGTCGTAGCCGTCGGGGTTGGCGGACAGCAGGAACCACAGCTCGGTGGAGTCCACCAGCTTGGTGATCCGCGGGTCCTTGCCGTAGCCGTCGAGGGTGTGGTGCATCAGCCGCCGGGTCATCTCGGGGGTGATCCACTCACGGGCGTGCTGGTTCGACATGAAGAGCGTGGAGGGCTTGGCGCCGTCCCTGGTCTTCTTGGCGTTCTTGGTCACCTTCAGGGCGAGGATGTCCTTGCCCTGGACGGTCTTGCCGATGGAGACGACCTTGGTGAGGCCGGGGTTCTCCTGGGCGGTGCGCAGGATCTCCTCCTGGAGCCCGCCCTTGCCGCTGTACGGGCGGAAGACCCCGTCGCCGGCCGCCAGCGTGCGCGCCGCGGCCTTGGCCGCGACCTTGCGTTCGGCGAGCTTGATCCCCTGGGCTTCCAGGTCCTTGGCCTGACCGCCGGTGAGGAAGAGCTCGACCTTGGCGGTCCCGCTCTGCGGGGCGCGTTCGGAGAGCTCGTGCGCGTCCTGGCCGGCCGCCAGGACCAGCGGGACCTGCTCCTTGGTGATGTCGGCGTCGTAGACCCGTACCTCGTCGGCGGCGGACCGGTCCGCCGCGCCGGGCTGGGCCTGGGCCGCAGCGGGTAGTGCGGCCAGTGTGGTGCCGAAGACGAATGCGCTTGCGGCGAGGATCGATCTCGCGCGGTGCCTCATGTGCCCCCCTGGGCGTCGTCTGCCACGAAAGTCTCCGTCTGCCACGAAGGCTTCGGACGACAGGCTCACGACCCGCACATGCTCATGTCAATGGGGCATACCGGAAAGGGGCCCGCACGAGTGATCGTGCGAGCCCCTTTCGGAGGTGTTTTCTCCGCTCAGCCGGCCATGTTGTCGGCCAGCTCCTCGCTGTCGCTGAGGTCGAGGTTCGACTCGGTGCCCGGGATCCCGAGGTCCTGGGCCCGCTTGTCGGCCATCGCCAGCAGGCGGCGGATCCGGCCGGCGACCGCGTCCTTGGTCAGCGGCGGGTCGGCGAGCGCGCCCAGCTCCTCCAGGGAGGCCTGCTTGTGCTCCATGCGCAGCCGGCCGGCGGCGGCGAGGTGCTCGGGGACCTCCTCGGCGAGGATCTCCAGGGCCCGCTGGACCCGCGCTCCGGCGGCCACCGCGGCCCGCGCCGAGCGGCGCAGGTTGGCGTCGTCGAAGTTGGCCAGGCGGTTGGCGGTGGCGCGCACCTCGCGCCGCATCCGCCGCTCCTCCCAGGCCAGCACGGAGTCGTGGGCGCCGAGCCGGGTCAGCAGGGCGCCGATGGCGTCCCCGTCCCGTACGACGACCCGGTCCACGCCGCGGACCTCACGGGCCTTCGCGGCGATGGAGAGCCGGCGGGCGGCGCCGACCAGGGCCAGGGCGGCCTCCGGACCGGGGCAGGTGACCTCCAGGGAGGAGGAGCGCCCCGGCTCGGTCAGCGAGCCGTGGGCCAGGAAGGCCCCGCGCCAGGCCGCCTCGGCGTCGCAGGTGGCCCCGGAGACCACCTGTGGGGGGAGACCCCGGATCGGACGGCCGCGGCCGTCCACGAGGCCGGTCTGGCGGGCCAGCTGGTCGCCGCCGGCGACCACGCGGACCACGTACCGGTTGCCCCGGCGCAGGCCGCCGGGAGCCATGATCACGAGATCCGAGGAGTGCCCGAAGATCTCCAGAATGTCCTTGCGCAGGCGGCGGGCCGCGATCCCCGCGTCCAGTTCCGCCTCGATGACGATCCGGCCGCTCACCAGGTGCAACCCGCCCGCGAACCGAAGGATCGCCGAGACCTCCGCCTTCCTGCAGCAGGTGCGGGTGACAGGCAGGCGGGCGATCTCATCCTTCACCGCGGGCGTCATCGCCATGGGCCGATCCTTCCATGCATCCGAAAAATACGGTCGTACGCGGCGGCCAGCAGCTCCGGATCATGCTTCGGAGAGCCGTCCAGCCGGGCAACCGGCGCCAGCTCGACCGCGGCACCGAACCGTTTTGCGGCATCGGCGAGGGACTCGCGATCGGGCACGGCGGCCTGATCGGCCAGCACCACGTCCAGGGCGAGTTTAGGGGCGTGTCGGGCCAAAACCTCCAAATGACGCTGCGGAGAGAAGCCCTCTGTTTCGCCGGGTTGTGGTGCGAGGTTCAGCGAGAGCACCCTGCGGGCCTTCGTCTCGACCAGCGCGTCGAGCAGTTCGGGCACCAGCAGGTGCGGGATCACCGAGGAGAACCAGGACCCCGGACCGAGCACGACCCAGTCCGCGTCGAGCACCGCCGCGACCGCTTCGGGCACCGCCGGCGGGTCGCTCGGCACCACCTGTACGGAGAGCACCTCGCCGGGGGTCAGCGCCACGGTGGCCTGCCCCCGTACGGTGTCCACGTCCTCGGGGCGGGCCGGATCGTGGCCCTTGACCAGGGCCTGGAGCTCCAGCGGAACCGCCGACATGGGCAGCACCCGGCCCTGGGCGCCGAGCAGCTTGCCGACGAGGTCCAGGGCCTGGACGGGGTCGCCGAGCTGTTCCCACAGCGCGACGATCAGCAGATTGCCGACCGCGTGCTCGTGCAGGTCGCCCTGGGACTGGAAGCGGTGCTGGATGACCCGCGCCCAGGTCTGCCCCCAGTCGTCGTCACCGCACAGCGCGGCCAGCGCCTTGCGCAGGTCCCCGGGCGGCAGGACGCCGAGCTCCTCGCGCAGCCGGCCGCTGGAGCCGCCGTCGTCGGCGACGGTGACGACGGCGGTCAGCTCACCCGTGATCCGGCGCAGGGCGGTCAGCGAGGCCGAGAGGCCCATGCCGCCGCCCAGCGCCACGACCTTGGGCGCGGCCACCTCGGAGGCCGCCTCGCCCCGGCGCAGGCCCGTACGGCCCGCGCCGTCCTCCCCCTTGCCGGTGGTGAGGCGGCGCAGGCGGCGGAGCCGCATGGTACGTCCGGTCACTCGCGCCCCATGTCCCTGTGGACGACGACGGTCTCGACTCCTTCGGAGGCGAGGCGGGCGGCGAGCTTCTCCGACATGGCGACGCTGCGGTGCTTGCCGCCGGTGCAGCCGACCGCGATGGTCACGTACCGCTTGCCCTCGCGGCGGTAGCCGGTGGCGATGAGCTGGAGCAGCTCGGTGTAGCGGTCGAGGAACTCCTTGGCGCCGGGCTGGCTGAAGACGTAGCCCGACACCTCCTCGTTCAGGCCGGTGAAGGGGCGCAGCTCCGGGACCCAGTGCGGGTTGGGGATGAAGCGGCAGTCGACGACGAGGTCGGCGTCGACGGGGAGCCCGTACTTGTAGCCGAAGGACATGACGGTGGCCCGCAGCTCGGGCTCCTCGTCGCCGGCGAACTGGGCGTCCATCTTGGCGCGCAGCTCGTGCACGTTCAGGCTGGAGGTGTCGATGACGAGGTCGGCGTCGCCGCGCAGCTCGCGCAGCAGGTCGCGCTCGGCGGCGATGCCGTCGACGATGCGGCCGTCGCCCTGGAGCGGGTGCGGGCGGCGGACCGACTCGAAGCGGCGCACGAGGGCGTCGTCCGAGGACTCCAGGAAGACGATCCGCCGGGTGACCCCGCGGGTCTCCAGGTCGGCGAGGGATTCGCGCAGCGCGTCGAAGAACTGTCGGCCGCGGACGTCGACGACGACGGCGATGCGCGCCACGTTGCCCTGCGAGCGGGCGCCGAGTTCCACCATGGTGGTGATCAGCGCGGGCGGGAGGTTGTCGACGACGAACCAGCCGAGGTCCTCCAGGCACTTGGCCGCCGTACTGCGGCCGGCCCCGGACATACCGGAGATGATCACCAGCTCGGGGATGGCCGCCTCGGCGGTATCTCCGGGCTCCACTGTCGTGCCCGTACTCACCTGTGCTCCGTCTCGGTCGTACTCGGATGCGATGTCTGCGGTGCCGGTTCCGGAATCCTGCTCGGATCCTCGGTCGTGGCGGGTTTCGCGCTCGGTCATTGCTCGGTCCCCCGATCGGATGCTGCTCCCGCGGACGCGGGTGTCTCATCCTCAATGATCTCCCCGGTCGCCGTATTGACGGCGGGACCGGCGGGAACCGCCTGGGCGAGGGCCACGGCCACGGTCTCGGCCGTCTTGCGGCCTATGCCCGGGACCTCGCAGATCTGGTCGATTGTCGCCTGTCTCAGCTTTTTCACCGAACCGAAGTGCTTGATCAGGGCCAGTTTGCGGCTCTCGCCGAGCCCGGGGACCTCGTCGAGGGGGCCGGCCTTCAGGCGCTTGCCCCGCTTGTTGCGCTGGTACTGGATGGCGAACCGGTGGGCTTCGTCACGCACCCGCTGGAGCAGGTACAGGCCCTCGCTGCTGCGGGGCAGCACCACCGGATCGTCCTCCCCGGGCAGCCAGACCTCCTCCAGCCGCTTGGCGAGGCCGCACACGGCGACGTCGTCGATCCCCAGCTCTTCCAGGGCGCGCTTGGCGGCGGCCACCTGGGGCTGCCCGCCGTCGACCACGACGAGCTGCGGCGGGTACGCGAAGCGCTTGGGGCGTCCGTCGTCCTCGGGCGTGTCCCGGTCGACTTCCCCGCCGGCGGCGGCCCCGGGGGACTCGGAGGACTCGGAGGACTCGGGGGACTCGGGGGACCACTCCCCCGTCTTCAGCTTCTCCTGGAGGTAGCGGCGGAAGCGCCGGGAGACGACCTCGTGCATGGAGCGGACGTCGTCCTGGCCCTCGAAGGACTTGATCTGGAAGCGCCGGTACTCGCCCTTGCGCGCGAGCCCGTCCTCGAAGACGACCATCGAGGCCACGACGTCGTCGCCCTGGAGGTGGGAGATGTCGAAGCACTCGATGCGCAGCGGCGCGCCGTCCAGGTCCAGGGCCTCGGCGATCTCCTCCAGGGCCCGCGAGCGGGTGGTGAGGTCGGCGGCGCGCTTGGTCTTGTGCAGGGCGAGGGACTGCTGGGCGTTGCGGTGGACGGTCTCCATCAGCGCCTTCTTGTCCCCGCGCTGCGGGATGCGCAGGCTGACCTGCGAACCGCGCCGCTCGGCGAGCCACTGGCTCAGGGCCGGGGTGTCCTCGGGGAGCGCCGGAACCAGCACCTCCTTGGGGACGGACTCGCCCTTCTCCTCCCCGTACAGCTGCTGCAGGGCGTGCTCGACGAGTCCGGCGGTGTCCACGGCCTCGACCTTGTCGGTGACCCAGCCGCGCTGGCCGCGGACCCGGCCGCCGCGGACGTGGAAGATCTGCACGGCCGCTTCGAGCTCGTCCTCGGCCACCGCGAACAGGTCGGCGTCGGTGGCGTCGGCGAGCACGACCGCGTTCTTCTCCATGGCCCGGCGCAGGGCCCCTATGTCGTCGCGCAGCCGGGCGGCCTTCTCGTACTCCATCTCCTCCGCGGCCTCGTGCATCTGCTGTTCGAGGCGGGTGAGGTAGGTGCCGGTGCGGCCGGCCATGAAGTCGCAGAAGTCCTCGGCGAGTTCGCGGTGCTCCTCGGGGGTGACCCGGCCGACGCAGGGCGCGGCGCACTTGCCGATGTACCCGAGCAGGCACGGGCGGCCGATCTGGGCGGACCGCTTGAACACACCGGCGGAGCAGGTGCGGACGGGGAAGACCCGGAGCATCAGGTCGACGGTCTCGCGGATGGCCCAGGCGTGCCCGTACGGGCCGAAGTAGCGCACGCCCTTCTTCTTGGGTCCGCGCATGACCTGGACCCGCGGGTAGTCCTCGTTCATGGTGACGGCGAGGGAGGGGTAGCTCTTGTCGTCCCGGTACTTGACGTTGAACCGGGGGTCGAACTCCTTGATCCAGGAGTATTCGAGCTGGAGCGCCTCGACCTCGGTGGAGACCACGGTCCACTCGACGGAGGCGGCCGTGGTCACCATGGTGGCGGTGCGCGGGTGCAGCCCGGCGAGGTCCTGGAAGTAGCTGGCCAGCCGCTGGCGCAGGCTCTTGGCCTTCCCGACGTAGATCACCCGGCGGTGCTCGTCGCGGAATTTGTAGACCCCCGGGGAGTCGGGGACCTGTCCCGGCTGGGGGCGGTAGCTGGAAGGGTCGGCCATGCCAACCACCCTACTGTCGCCCGCCGACAAGCGGGCCGAGGCCTCCCGGTCGCGGGCCGAGGCCTCCCGGTCGCGGGGCAGGGTCCGGCCGCCCGGCAGGCGGCCGGACGGCCGGACCCTCCGGGTGGCTACGCCCGCACCACCCGCTGCCGCCGGGCGCGCCGCGCGGCCACCGCGCCGGCCGCGCCCAGCGCCAGAGCCAGGGCTCCGGCGGTCATCGGGAGCCCGGCGGAGGCGGGCCCGGTGGTGGCGGAGGCCGCCGTGGCTTGCGTGGCTTGCGTGGCTTCCGTGGGGGCGAAGCCACCGGCCTTGCCGGCCTTGCCGTAGGCGGATCCCGGCAGCTTGTCCCCGTAGGCCTTCACGACCCGCGTCCGGTAGGCGGCCAGGCTCGTGCCCTGCCCGCCGACGGCGGTGGCCGCGTCCTCGTCCAGGGGCAGGACCCGGTCGCCGCCGGCCACGTACCAGGCGTCGATCTGCGGTTCGCGGAACACGGTCCCGCCGGGGAGTTTCGCCGCGCCGAGCCGCGCATAGCGGAACTCGTCGTCGCCGGTGGCGATGTTCACCACCTGCCAGCCCGCTTCGGTCTGCGCGGTCCACAGGGCGGCCTGCTGTCCGTCCGAGGAGACGGCCTGGCTGGCGAGGAACTCCAGCCGGGCCACGCTCGCGCCCGCCTTCCCGGCGACGAACTCCGGGGAGAGGTAGTGCACGGGAACGCTCTCGCCCTCGATGCGGGGCCGCGCGGCGGCGAGCGAGACCTTGCCCTCGCGGGCGAAGAAGCGCGACAGGGTGGCGAGGGTGTCGGGGGCCGCCGCCGTCCGCCCGGCGGCGGCCAGGTTCTCGGCGGTGGCGGCCTGGGGCTGCGGTACGGGCGCCGCGGACGCCTGGGCGGGGGCCAGGGCCAGTACGGCGGTCGCGGCGACGGCCGCGGCGGCGAGACGGGCCTTCATGAGGTCACGGGGATTCATGGGGTCACGCCCCGATCCGGTAGAGCGAGTGGGTCCAGGAGAAGGTGCTGTTGTCCACGTACCAGGCGTGCGAGGCCCAGTTGTAGCGGTCGCTGGAGGGCCATGGGTCTCCCCAGTACACCCAGCTGTTCGCGGTGTCGTAGCCGTAGATCACGTGCATGTGGCCGCCGCCGTTGGACCACTGGATGCGGGTCTCGACCGGGCGGTTGGCGTTGATCTCGGTCTGCACGGTGGAGTACTGGAGCCAGCCGGTCACGTAGGAGCCGGAGTTGATGCCGGCCCAGCGCAGGGCGGTCTGCACGTTGGCCAGGTTGGCCTGGTTGTTGGGGCAGTCGTAGCCCTGCTGGCGGTTGAACGCCGCGTTGCAGAACTGGTTCTGGCTGTAGGTGCGGCCGAACCAGGTGGCGATGGTGTTGCCCGAGGCGGCCCAGCACCAGTTGGTCTTCTGCTGGGCCTGCATGGTGATGTTCAGCCGCTTGGACGCCAGCGCCGAGGTCTCGGCGGGTACGGCGGCCACGGATGAGATGGCGGTCGTGGTGCCCGTACCGGCGGCGACATCGGCGGCGGTGGCGGCAGCGGTGGGCAAGGCGAGCAAGGCGGTGAGCAGGGCGGTGACGAAGGCGGCGAGGGAAAGCCGCCGGTTGCGGTGGCGCATCGCGTTCCTCCCGTTGTGGGGAGCGGGGATGGAGGAGCGCGTCCGGACGCTGTGGAGGAGCATCGGGGTGTTGTCGGGAACAGGTCAACACGCTTCAATACGGCGTGACATCACGGTGTGAACGGTGGGGCCGGAGTGTGAACGTCCGCCGTCACCCCACCTGGACCCACCGGGACCGCGGGCGTCACCCGCCGGAGCACCCGCACCCCGTCGCGTGAACGTTCACAGGAGGAGCCGCCATGCGGTCGAGCGCGAACGGCACCTTCCCGGACAGCGCCCCCGCGAACACCGCCGCTTCGGACGGCGCCCGCGCGGACGCCGCGCTGGAGCTGCCGCGCCTGCTGCGCGACGGCCCCTTCCACCTGGCGCTCCGCGCCGCCCTCGCCGCCCTCGGCCTGCCCCTGCACCGGGTGCAGCACCGGCTCGCCGCCCGCGGCGTCAAGCTCGGGGTGACGAGCCTCAGTTACTGGCAGCAGGGCGCCCGGCGGCCGGGCCGCCCCGAGTCGCTGAAGGCCGTACGGGCCCTGGAGCAGATCCTGGAACTGCCCGAGGGGGCCCTGCTGCGGCTGCTGGCCGCGCCGGATCCCGCCGCGCCCGGGACGGCCCGGCCGCCCGCGCGTTCGTACCGGGCGCTGTTCAGCGTGGGCGCGACCGTGGAGGGGCTGCTGGCCGGCATGGAACTGCCCGCGGACGGCGGCCTGCACACCGTCGGCCATCACGAGCGGGTGTGGATCGGGCCCGCCGGGGAACTCCTCGGCCGCGAATCGCAGCACGTCGTACGGGCCCACCGCGACGGGGTCGACCGGTACGTCGCGGTGCACCACGGCGACCCGGGCTGCGATCCCCGGCGGATCCGGGTGCGGGCCGACGAGAACTGCCGGACCGGGCGCGTCCGCCGCCACCCCGAAGCCGAGCTGGTCGTCGCCGAACTGCTCTTCGACACCCGGCTGCGCGCCGGGGACACCTACGTCTTCGGCTACGGCTTCGAGGACGGCACCGCCGGCCGCAGCAGCGAGTACGTGCGCGGCTTCAGCTACACGGGCGGGCAGTACGTGCTCCAGGTCCGCTTCGACGAGGCCGCGCTGCCGGTGCGCTGCCGCCGCTTCACGCGCAGCGGGGCGGACGCGCCGCGCGGGCGGCTCGTGGACCTGAACCCGAGCGGACCGTACCGGGCCGTGCACCTGGTGGAGCAGGGGGTGCGGCGCGGGATCCTGGGGATCGGGTGGGACTGGGAGTGAGCGCCGGCCCGGCGCTCCAGCCGGTCAGCCCGCCAACTCGTCAGCCCGTCAGCCCGTCAGCCCGTCAGCCCGTCAGCCCGTCAGCCCGCGACGAGGTTGCCGCCCTCGACCTTCACCGGGACCTCGGGCAGCGGCTCGGTGGCCGGGCCGCGCAGCACCTGGCCCGTGGTCACGTCGAAGCGGCTGCCGTGGCACGGGCAGTTGCCCTCACCTTCGACAATCTTGTCCAGGACGCAGCCCGAGTGGGTGCACTGGGCGCTGAAGGCCTTGTACTGGCCCGCCTCCGCGCAGCTGACCACGAGCTTCTTCTCCCGGAACAGCTTCGCGCCGCCGACCGGGACCTCGGCCGCCGCCCCCAGCTCGACGGGCTGGGCGGGGACCGCCGGGGAACCGGAGCCGCTGTTGGTCGCGGTCGAGCAGGCGGTGAGCGCAGCGCCGCCGCCGACGGCTCCGACGATCGCGGCGGCGCCCTTGAGGACGGTACGGCGGGCGGCGGACTGCGAGGCGGACATGCGGTTCTCCCGGAACGAGGCGGCGTGCGGATACGGCGGGGCCGGAATCGGCACGGCCGGGCCCGGCGGGCCCACCCGACGATACCCGCGCCCGATGGGGTAGCTTCCCCCGCGTGATCGTCGTCGGTGGAGAAGCCCTGATCGACCTGGTGCCCGTCGAAGGACCGTCGGGCGCCCTGCTGCCGCGGCCGGGCGGCGGACCGTACAACACCGCGCTCGCCCTGGGCCGGCTCGGCGCACCGGTCGCCTTCTGCTCCCGGATCTCCACGGACGGCTTCGGCGCCTCGCTGCTCGACGGGCTGCGCGCGGCCGGGGTGGACCTCTCGCTGGTCCAGCGCGGACCGGAGCCGACCACGCTGGCGGTGCCCTCGCTGGCACCGGACGGCTCGGCGGCGTACGGGTTCTACGTCGAGGGCACGGCCGACCGGCTGTTCCGGCTGCCGCCCGCGCTCCCCGAGGGCGTACGGGCCCTCGCGCTCGGCACCTGTTCGCTGGTCCTGGAGCCCGGGGCGAGCGCCTACGAGACCCTGCTGCGCCGGGAATCCGGGCGCGGGCTGCTGACCCTGCTCGACCCCAACATCCGCCCGGCGCTGATCGCCGACCCGGCGGCCTACCGGGCCCGCTTCCTGTCCTGGCTGCCGCACGTCGGCGTGCTGAAGCTGTCGGAGGAGGACGCGGCGTGGCTGGGCGGCCGGGCCGGCGACTGGCTGGCGGCGGGCCCGTCGGCGGTGGTGCTCACCCGGGGCGCGGGCGGCCTGACGGTGTGGACGCGGGAGGGCGCGGAGCACTCGGTACCGGCCCGCCGGGTCGCGGTGGTGGACACCATCGGCGCGGGCGACACCGTGAACGCGGCCCTGCTCCACCGGCTCGCGGGCGAAGCGGTCGGCGCGGGCGGCGCGGGGCTCCCGGGCCCGGTGGACTGGCCCGGGGTGCTGTCCTACGCCGCCGCGGCGGCCGCGCTGACCTGCACCCGGGCCGGCGCGGAGCCTCCGTACGCCGCCGACCTCAGCGCAGGGCGGCCCACACCGTAGCGGCGACGGCGGGGGCGAACTCCTCGACGGGGCCGACGGTGTCGGGCCCGGAGAAGTGCAGGAAGAAGGCCCGCTGGAAGCAGGCGCCGAGCAGCAGCGCGGCCGCGGCCGCCGGGTCGGCGTCGGGGCGCAGCCTGCCGCGTTCGAGCTCGCGGAACAGATGGCCGGTGAGGGCCTCCAGCACCACGTGCGGACCCGCGCCGATGCTCCGTACGCCCTCCCTGTGGCGGGCGAGCAGGACGGGATCGGCGAAGAGCGAGCCTGCCATGGGCATGGCCTCGGCGTAGAAGAGCGAGGCGTACCGGGCGATCTCGGTGAGCCGCTCCTCGGCCGACTGGTCCCCCGGGTCGCTGGTCAGCGCCGCCATCATCGCGCCGGCGTTGGGGCGCCGCTCCATCAGCACGCGGACGAACAGCTCTTCCTTGTTCGCGAAGTACTTGTAGAGCGCGGCCTCCGAGCAGCCCGCCTCCCGGGCGATGGCCTTCGTGGTGGCGTTGGCCAGCCCCGTGGTGCGCATCAGGGTTTCGGCGGCATCGAGCAGGCGCTCCGGGGTGGAGCGGCTTGACTTCGGGGTGAGCATTCACTCACCATAGCGGTAGTGAGGGGTGAGTGAATACTCACCCACCCCTCTCCGTCATGCGCCACACGTCATGCGCCACACGTCATGCGTCACGCGAAATGTGGGAGTCGGAATGAAACTCACGGTGTTCGGAGCCACGGGCGGGATCGGCCACGAAGTGGTCCGGCAGGCGCTCGAAGCGGGTCACGAGGTGACGGCGGTCGTCCGCGACCCGGCCCGGCTGGACGTACCGGCGCACGACCGGCTGCGGGTGGCGGTCGTACGGGACCTCACCGACGAGGACGCGGTCGTGCGGGTGCTGGAGGGGCAGGAGGCGGTGGTCTCCGCGCTCGGCCCGGCGAGCAACAAGCAGGCCAGGCTCACCCCCATCGCCGGCCCGGCCCGGCGGTCGATCGTCTCCGCGATGGACCGGGCCGGGGTGAGCCGCCTGTCGGCGGTCAGCGCGGCGCCGCTGGGCCCCGAATCCCCGGAGGACGGCGCGCTCACCCGGGTGCTGGTCTACCCGCTGCTGCGCAGGGCGCTGCGGGACGTGTACGCGGACCTCACGGTCATGGAGGCGGCCATCTCCGCCAGCCGTACGCGGTGGACGGTGATCCGGCCGCCGCGGCTGCTGGACCGGCCGTACACGGGGACCTACCGGCGGGCGGTCGACGCCAACGTGCCGGGCGGCAAGGTGATCGCCCGCGCGGACGTCGCGGACGCCCTCCTGACCACCCTGTCCGACCCCTCGACGTCGGGCCACGCCATCGGCGTCGCCGCCTGACGGCCCCGTGCGGCGCTCGCGCCGCTCCGGCCGGGCCCCCTAACGGCGGTTCCCGTCGTGCGGGGTGCGCCCCCGGCCGGGAGGGTGACGGCATGGGCCACTGGTGGTACCGCAATGTCCTGGAGCCCGGGAAGCTGCCGCTGCTCCTCGCACTGTCGGCGTTCGTGCTCGCCTTCGCCGTGACCCGGGTCATCACCCGGATGATCCGCGCGGGCAAGGGACCGTTCCGCAACGTCACTCCGGGCGGGCTGCACGTCCACCACGCCGTTCCGGGAGTGATCCTGATGACCGTCGGCGGTTTCACGGGCATCGCCTCGGCCGGCCGGTCGGGGTGGGGGGCCTCGGTGGCGGCGGTGCTGTTCGGGATGGGCACGGGGCTGGTCCTGGACGAGTTCGCGCTGATCCTGCACCTGAGCGACGTCTACTGGACCAAGCAGGGCACGATCAGCATCGAGGTCGTGATCATGACCGCGGCGCTCGCGTCGCTGCTGCTCTGCGGGTTCCTTCCGCTGGGGGTGGACGGGCTGACGCCCGTCGAGGAGCGCAACCGGCTGACGGCGGTCGCCACGGTGGTGGTGAACCTGCTGTTCGCGGTCGTGGCCCTGTTCAAGGGGAAACCCCGGATGGCCGTTCTCGGCGCGGTCGTTCCGCTCATCGCGATGGTCGCCGCCGTACGGCTGGCACGCCCGACGTCCCCGTGGGCCCGGCGCCTCTACCGCGGCCGGGCCACAGCCCGGGCCCGGGCGATGAGAAGGGCCTATCACCACGACCGGCGCTGGAACGGACTGCGGCGCCGGGTGGACTACCTCATCGGCGGCGCCCCCAGCCCGTAGGAGCCCGGAAGGCGGCGCCGCTCCCCCAACGGGACCGGCGCCGCCTCCTGAGGACTACGCCTTGCGCGCCCGCGTGGCCTTCTTAGCGGGCGCGGCGGCGGCCGCCTCCTTCGCCACGGCTTTCTTCGCCACGGCCTTCTTCGCGGCGGCGGGAGCCGCCTTCTTGCGCGCGGCCGCCTTCTTCACGGGAGCGGCCGCCCCCGCACCGTCCAGCACCCGGTCCGCGCCCAGGATGTCCCGCAGGAACTTGCCCGTGTGGCTCGCGCCCACCGAGGCGACCTGCTCCGGCGTGCCCTCGGCGACGACGAGGCCGCCTCCGTAACCACCCTCGGGGCCCATGTCCACGACCCAGTCCGCGGTCTTGACGACATCGAGGTTGTGCTCGATGACGATCACCGTGTTGCCCTTGTCGACCAGCCCCGACAGCACCTTGATCAGCTTCGAGATGTCCTCGAAGTGCAGACCCGTCGTCGGCTCGTCCAGGACGTAGACCGTCCGGCCCGTCGAGCGCTTCTGGAGCTCCGAGGCCAGCTTCACGCGCTGCGCCTCGCCGCCCGACAGGGTCGGTGCCGACTGGCCGAGGCGGACGTACCCGAGCCCCACCTCGTTCAGCGTCTTCAGGTGCCGCGAGATCGTCGGAACGGCCTCGAAGAAGCCGGCGGCCTCCTCGATCGGCATGTTCAGGACCTCGGCGATGGACTTGCCCTTGTAGTGGACCTCCAGCGTCTCCCGGTTGTACCGGTCGCCGTGGCAGACCTCGCACGGGACGTACACGTCCGGCAGGAAGTTCATCTCGATCTTGATCGTGCCGTCGCCGGAGCAGTTCTCGCACCGGCCGCCCTTCACGTTGAAGGAGAAGCGGCCCGGCAGGTAGCCGCGCACCTTCGCCTCCATCGTCTCCGCGAAGAGCTTGCGGACGTGGTCGAAGACACCGGTGTACGTGGCCGGGTTGGACCGGGGGGTCCGGCCGATCGGCGACTGGTCGACGTGCACGACCTTGTCGACGAGGTCGTCGCCGTCCACCCGCGTGTGCCGCCCCGGCACCGAACGCGCGCCGTTGAGCTCGCGGGCGAGGTGCGTGTACAGGATGTCGTTGACCAGCGTCGACTTGCCGGAGCCCGATACGCCCGTCACCGCCGTGAGCACGCCCAGCGGGAAGGACACGTCGATGTCCTGGAGGTTGTTCTCCTTGGCGCCGTGGACCGTGAGCTTGCGCGACGGGTCCACGGGTCGGCGTACGTCCGGGAGCGGGATGGACCGCTTGCCGGACAGGTACTGACCGGTGATCGACTCGGGGTTCTTCAGCAGCTCCTTCAGGGAGCCACTGTGCACGACCTTGCCACCGTGCTCGCCGGCGCCGGGACCGATGTCGACGACCCAGTCGGCCACCTTGATGGTGTCCTCGTCGTGCTCGACGACGATGAGCGTGTTGCCCATGTCCCGGAGCCGGACGAGGGTCTCGATCAGGCGGTGGTTGTCCCGCTGGTGCAGGCCGATGGAGGGCTCGTCCAGCACGTACAGCACGCCCACCAGGCCGGAGCCGATCTGGGTGGCGAGGCGGATGCGCTGGGCCTCGCCGCCCGAGAGGGTGCCGGCGGCGCGGTTGAGCGAGAGGTAGTCCAGGCCGACGTCGACGAGGAAGCGGAGCCGCTCGTTGACCTCCTTGAGGACCCGCTCGGCGATCTTCTTGTCGCGGGCGTCGAGCTTGAGGCGCCCGAGGAAGTCCGCGCACTCGCTGATCGACATCGCGGCGACATCCGCGATCGAGCGGTCCATGACCGTCACCGCGAGCACGATCGGCTTGAGCCGGGTGCCCTGGCAGGTGGGACAGGGCACCTCGCGCATGTAGCCCTCGAAGCGCTCGCGGCTGGCGTCGCTCTCGGACTCCGAGTGGCGCCGCTTGACGAACGGCACCGCGCCCTCGAAGGCCGTGGTGTAGGCCCGCTCGCGCCCGTACCGGTTGCGGTAGCGCACCTCGATCTGGGTCTTGTGGCCGTAGAGCAGGGCCTTCTTGGCCCGCAGCGGCAGGCCGGCCCACGCGATGTCCGTGCGGAAGCCGAGTTCCCCGGCGAGCGCGCCGATCAGCCGCTGGAAGTAGTCCTTGGTGTGGCCGAGCGCCCACGGGGAGACCGCGCCCTCGTCCAGGGACTTGTCCTCGTCCGGGACGATCAGCTCCGGGTCCACCTCCATGCGCGTACCGATGCCGGTGCACTCGGGGCAGGCGCCGAAGGGCGAGTTGAAGGAGAAGGAGCGCGGCTCCAGCTCCTCGAAGGAGAGGTCGTCGTACGGGCAGTAGAGGTGCTCGGAGTACATCCGCTCACGCTCGGGGTCGTCCTCGGCGAGGTCGACGAAGTCCAGGATCACCATGCCGCCCGACAGCCCGAGGGCGGTCTCCACGGAGTCCGTCAGCCGGCGCTTGGCGCTGTCCTTGACGGTGAGGCGGTCGATGACCACCTCGATGGTGTGCTTCTCCTGCTTCTTCAGCGTGGGCGGCTCGGAGAGCTGGATCGTCTCCCCGTCCACCCGGGCACGGCTGTAGCCCTTGGTCTGGAGGTCGGCGAAGAGGTCGACGAACTCGCCCTTGCGCTCGCGCACCAGCGGCGAGAGCACCTGGAAGCGGCTGCCCTCGGGCAGCGCGAGCACCTTGTCGACGATCGCCTGCGGCGACTGCCGCGAGATCGGCCGGCGGCACTCGGGGCAGTGGGGCTTGCCGATGCGCGCGAAGAGCAGGCGGAGGTAGTCGTAGACCTCGGTGATGGTGCCGACGGTGGAGCGGGGGTTGCGCGAGGTGGACTTCTGGTCGATGGAGACGGCCGGGGAGAGGCCCTCGATGAAGTCGACGTCGGGCTTGTCCATCTGCCCGAGGAACTGGCGGGCGTACGAGGAGAGCGACTCGACGTAGCGGCGCTGGCCCTCGGCGAAGATCGTGTCGAAGGCCAGGGAGGACTTGCCCGACCCGGAGAGTCCGGTGAAGACGATGAGCGAGTCGCGCGGCAGGTCAAGAGAGACGTTCTTGAGGTTGTGCTCGCGAGCGCCACGAACGATGAGACGGTCGGTCACGCCGGTCCGCACCTTTCTTGAGAGAGCGGGGGCACTGGCCCCCGTCCCAGGGTATTGGGGGGCGCCTCTGCGGTGGAGTGGGAGACTGGACTCCGAGCGTATAGCACGTGCATTCGATTTCCGGCACTCCGCAGCCCTCTTCACCCGATCGTGTGGCGAGGACCCCTCGGCCACTAGGCTCGGCCGCATGATTGATCATGCGCACGACCTGCGATCCGTTCATGAGGCCACCGATCGGCTGCTGACCGCGGTCGCGAAGCTGGACAACGCGAAGCTGGCCGAAGAGTCACGTCTCCCCGGCTGGAGCCGCGGACACGTCCTGGCCCACCTAGCCCGGAACGCGGACGCCCTGGTCGAGGTCTTCGAGGGCCGCCCGATGTACGAGAGCGCCACCTCCCGGGAGTCCGACATCGAGCGTGATGCGGGGCGTCCTCTGCTGGAACAGCTGGAGGACGTACGGAATTCCGCGGACCGCTGGCAGGCCGTGGCCGCGGCGCCGCAGGACTGGACCCGCACCGTCGAACTGCGCAACGGCGTCACCGACTCGGCGGCCCGCGTCCCCTTCCGCCGCCTCATCGAGGTCGAGCTGCACCACGTCGACCTGGACATCGGCTACGAGCTCTCCGACCTCCCCGGGGAGTTCACCGGCCGGGAGATCGAGTTCCTCGCCGAGCGCTGGTCCGGACGCCCGGACGTGCCGCCCACCGCCCTGTCCGCCACCGACGGGCGCCACTGGCGGACCGGCTCCGCCGGCGACCCGGCCGTCACCGTCACCGGCGCCGCCGCCGCGCTCCTGGGCTGGCTGGCCGGCCGCGGGGACAAGGGCGCCTCCCTGACCACCGAGGGCGGCCCCCTGCCGGCCCTCCCTCCGCTCTAGGATTCAGTCCATGACGTACAGCGGAGCGGTCAAGGTCGGCGGTCCGGCCGACGTGCACGAACTCTCGGACCTGATGATTTCCAAAGTCGCGGTGGGCGGCATGAACAACAACGCCTACCTGCTGCGCTGCCGGGCCACCGACGAGCAGCTGCTCATCGACGCGGCCGCGGAGCCGGCGACCCTGCTGAGCCTGATCGGCGACGGCGGCATCGCCTCGGTGGTCACCACCCACCAGCACGGCGACCACTGGGGCGCACTGGCGGAGGTGGTCGAGGCGACCGGCGCGCGGACGTACGCGGGCCGCTTCGACGCGGAGGGCATCCCGGTCGCCACCGACGTGCCCGTCGAGGACGGGGACACGATCACGGTCGGCCGGGTCACGCTGACCGCCCGCCACCTGGTCGGTCACACCCCCGGCTCGATCGCGCTGGTCTACGACGACCCGCACGGCCACGCGCACGTGTTCACCGGTGACTGCCTGTTCCCGGGCGGCGTCGGCAACACCTCGGGCGACCAGAAGGCCTTCACCAGCCTGCTCGACGACGTGGAGACCAAGCTGTTCGGCGAACTGTCCGACGAGACCTGGGTCTATCCAGGCCACGGCAACGACACCACGCTCGGCGCCGAGCGTCCCCACCTCGCCGAATGGCGCGAGCGCGGCTGGTGAACCGCTCCGGCGCGTCAACCTCGCGCCGGACCGCACTCCCTTCCGGTCATTGATGACCGAACGCACGTCCTGAGGGTGCGGGGCGGGGTAATTGCTGCACCATGCAACACGACCCCTCCCCCGCTCCCCCCTCCAAGGCCGAAGACGCCCCGGCCGAAGCCGCCCCGGCCGCCCCCTCGATGCTCCGGCTCGCCGCGGCCTCCCTCGTCGGCACCGCCATCGAGTTCTACGACTTCTTCGTCTACGGCACCGCCGCCGCCCTGGTGCTCGGCCCGCTCTTCTTCCCCTCCTTCTCCCCGCTCGCCGGTACCCTCGCCGCCTTCGGCACTTTCGGCGTCGGCTTCCTCGCCCGGCCCCTCGGCTCCGCCGTCTTCGGCCACATCGGCGACCGGTACGGCCGCCGCCCGGTGCTGCTCGCCTCCCTGCTGCTCACCGGTCTCGCCACGGTGGCGGTGGGCTGCGTGCCCTCGTACGCCTCCATCGGGATGGCCGCGCCGATCCTGCTGGTCCTGCTGCGCTTCCTCCAGGGCCTCGGCCTCGGCGGGGAGTGGGGCGGC
The DNA here is from genome assembly GCF_035978755.1 of Streptomyces sp. NBC_01298. Classification (NCBI taxonomy): domain Bacteria; kingdom Bacillati; phylum Actinomycetota; class Actinomycetes; order Kitasatosporales; family Streptomycetaceae; genus Streptomyces; species Streptomyces sp. NBC_01298. Next base: position 6,824,851 of record NZ_CP108414.1, on the reverse strand, counting down.
GCGGTCCTGCTGACCTCCGAGCACGCCCCCGAGGGGCGTCGCGGGCTCTGGTCGAGCTTCCCGCAGATGGGCCCGGCGGTCGGGTTCCTGCTGGCCAACGGCCTGATGCTGATCCTGTCGAGCACGCTGTCCGACGGGCAGTTCGCCGCCTGGGGCTGGCGGGTGCCGTTCTGGGTGGCGGGGCTGCTGGCCCTGACCGGGCTGTGGCTGCGCCGCTCGGTGGAGGAGACCCCGCAGTTCCGTGCGCTGACCGAGACCGGCCGCCGGGCCGAGGCCCCGCTGACGGAGGTCCTACGGGGCCACTGGCGGCTGCTCCTGCTGACCGGCGGGGCACTGGCCGTGGGCTACGCCGTCTTCTACGCGGTCACCACCTGGTCCCTCGCCTACGCCACCGAGCACCTCGGCGTGCACCGCTCGGTGATGCTGGCCTGCATCATGGTGGCCGTCGCCCTCAAGGGGGCGGCCACTCCGGTGATCGCGGTGCTCGGCGACCGCTACGGCCGGCGCCCGCTGTGCCTGGCGGGCTGCGCGGCGTCCGCGCTGTGGATGTTCCCGTTCGTGGCGCTGCTGCGCACCGCGGACCCGCTCCTGATGACCGTGGGCCTCTTCGGCGCCCTGCTCGGGATGGTGACGATGTTCGCGGTGGTGGGCGCCTACCTGCCCGAGCTGTACGCCCCGCGCATCCGCTGCACGGGGGCGGCCGTCGGCTACAACCTCGGCGGGGTGCTGGGCGGTGCGCTGACCCCGATCGTGGCGACGGCGCTGGCGGACGGCTCCGGCCCGCCGTGGGCCGTCGCCGTCTACCTGACGGCGATCGCCCTGGTCTCGCTGGCCTGCTTCGCGCGGCTGCCGGAGACCAACCCGGCGGTCGTCCGGCAGCGGACGGGTGCGGAGGCGCAGAAGGGGGCGGCCGAAGCGACCGCCCCCGCATAGCCGTAGAGCCGTGTAGGTCGTCTCTTTCGGATCTTGTCGGCCGAGTCCACGGCGTCTGGTGCCGTGCCTGGGCGTGCTGTCGGGGCGCTCGCGTACTGGGCGTACGTGGCCGCCTCGGCAGTGCGGCCAGGCGCGGTGCCAGGCGTCGCGGGCCCGGCAAGATCCGAAAGAGACGGCCTAGCCCCGCCCTCCGGCCGCTACTTGGTCTCCACCGGCTTGTGGCCCGGGTACAGGTGACCGGGGGTGACGATATTGGTGACCGCCTCGCCGAAGAGGGTGCTGGGCTCCTGGCCCTTGTACAGGTCGTCGGTGGTGAGCAGGATGACCATGGTCGCCTGCTCCTCCGGCAGGTAGACGGTGAGCGTCTCGTATCCGGGGAGCGAGCCGTTGTGGCCGAGCCAGCCCTGGACGTTGAAGATGCCGAGCCCGTAGCCGTCGCCGGGGATGATGCCGATCGGCTGGGTCTTCAGGCGCTCGGCCTGGGTCGCGGGGGTCAGCAGCGTGCCGGTGGCCAGGGTCTTGGCCCAGCTGCGCAGGTCCTGGAGGTCGGAGGCCATCGCTCCGGCGGCCCAGGCCCAGGACGGGTCGAAGTTCGTCGCGTCCACGATCTTGCCGCCGGGCAGATCGTTCGTGTAGCCGTGCGCGTGCGGCTCGGGGAACGTCGTCCCCGTCGCAAGGAGGGTCCGCCCGCCCAGCCCCGCGGGCTTGACGACGTCCTGCGCGATGACCTCTTGGAGCGGCCGGCCGGTGATCTTCTCCACCAGCAGGCCGAGCAGGATCAGATTGGTGTTGGAGTACTCGAACTTCGCGCCCGGCTCGAAGTTCACCGGGTGCTTGAAGGAGATGTCGAGCAGTTGCTGAGGGGTGAAGACGGAGGTGCCGTTGAGCTCCTTGTCGAAGCCCGGGTCCTCGCTGTAGTTGAAGAGCCCGCTGCGCATGCCCGCCAGTTCGCGCAGGGTGATGCGGTCCCCGTTGGGGACGCCGCTGATGTACTTGCCGATCGGGTCGTCGAGGGCGAGCTTGCCCTGGTCGACGAGCTGGAGGAGGGCCGTGACCGTGAAGGTCTTGGTCTCGCTGCCGATGCGCACCCCGAGATCGGGCGTCATGGGTGCGCCGGTCGCCTTGTCGGCCACGCCGAAGGACTTCACGTAGCTGCCCTTGCCGGGGGCCCACAGCCCCACGGTCACGCCCGGCACCTTCGTCAGGTCCATGACCTGGCGGATCGCCGCGTCCAGTCGGGCCGCGACGGCCGGGGTGAGCTGCGGGAACTCCGTATCGCCGGACGGTGACGGGGCCGCGGACACGGACGGGGCGGTCGCCCCGTACGCGGAGCCCGCGACGGCCGGGGTGATGAGCAGGCCTGCGGCGGCAACCGCCACACAGGCCCTGCGCATCCTGATGCGGGTCGGCCTCATGGGTCGGCCTCCTGTCGTACGACGACGAGGGAGAAACGTCCCACCAGCCTAGGCCCGCGCCACCCCGGTCGCGCGGCGGCCGGGGTGGCACCGGATCAGGCCTCGATGCGCTCCGGGCCGGCCGCGGCGGCCTCGGCCGCTTCGGCCTCCGCCTGCTTCTTCGAGGCGATCAGGCTGGTGATCGTGGTGATCACCAGGACGCCGCAGATGACGCCGAGGGAGACCGGGATGGAGATCTGCGGGACGTGCAGGCCCGACTCGTGCAGGGCGTGCAGCACGAGCTTGATGCCGATGAAGCCGAGGATGACGGAGAGGCCGTAGCTGAGGTGGACCAGCTTCTTGAGCAGGCCGCCGATGAGGAAGTACAGCTGGCGCAGACCCATCAGCGCGAAGGCGTTCGCGGTGAAGACGATGTACGGGTCCTGGGTGAGGCCGAAGATCGCGGGGATCGAGTCCAGGGCGAACAGCACGTCGGTGGTGCCGATGGCGAGCATGACGACCATCAGCGGGGTCATGATGCGCTTGCCGTTGTTCTGGATGAAGAGCTTCGTGCCGTGGTAGCGGTCGGAGACTCCGAACTTCTTCTCGATGGACTTCAGGAGGCGGTTCTCCTCGAACTCCTCTTCCTCCTCGTCCTTGCGGGCTTCCTGGATCAGCTTCCACGCGGTGTAGATGAGGAACGCGCCGAAGATGTAGAAGACCCACGAGAAGTTGGTGATGATCGCGGCGCCGGCGGCGATGAAGATGGCGCGCAGGACCAGGGCGATCAGCACGCCGATCAGCAGCACGCGCTGCTGGAGCTGCGAGGGCACCGCGAACTTCGCCATGATCAGGACGAAGACGAAGAGGTTGTCCACGCTGAGGGACTTCTCGGTGATGAAACCGGCGAAGAACTCCTGCGAGGCCTGGCCGTGCCCGAACACCAGCAGGCCGAGACCGAAGAGCACCGCGAGGACGATCCAGACGACCGTCCAGATGCCCGCCTCCTTCATGGAGACGTCGTGCGGCTTGCGGCCGATGAAGAAATCGGCGCCGATGAGGATGCCCAGACCGAGAATGGTCAGCACCCAGAGAGTCAACGAAACGTCCACTATGAACACGCCTCCGGCAGATGGCTCAGAACTTTGTCAGCGTCATCGCTGCCGGAGGTCTCTTCCACCCGGACGGCCAGGAGGCCACGGGCCGGCGCCCCGGGACCGATTGCAGTCCGTATTGACGGGCACGCCGTAGCAGGAAAGCAGGAATACTCCCCTCCGCGTTCACCAGAGTACCCGCGGTGGGCGCGAAAGGTAAAGGGGAACCCAAGAACTGGTCAGCGGCCGGTCATCGAGGCCGGGCGGCGGACCGCCCGGCCACCGCTACCGCGCGCGTCCCCGGGCCGCCGCGACCCGCTCCAGCGCCTGGTCCAGGACCCGGCTGCCCTGCGGGGGCAGATCCGGCTCGAAGGTCCAGGCGTGGTGGACCCAGGGGTCCGCGAGGTGGTTGTCCGGGACGGGCGACAGCCGCATCAGCGAGCGCCACAGCGGATCCAGCAGCGGCCCGTAGGCCGAGGCCTCGTCACGGTCCGCGACCATCAGGAGGTGCACGCCGACCGCCGGGCCCTCGTCGGCGAGATAGCGCAAACGGGTGACGGCGCGGTCGTCGAAGCCGTGCGGGAAGTCGTGCACGATCAGCAGCTGGTCGGAGGTGTCCACATCGGGCGGCAGGTCCTCGGGAGCCCCGGCCCGCACCGCCATCTGTACGAGGTCCACCCGGCGGGTCAGCCGCTCCAGGGTCTCGGTGACCCCCGCGGCCCCGGCCGCCGGCGCCCCGGCCAGCACTCCGGCGCGCACCAGCGGGGCCAGCGAGGCGGCTCCGGCGCCGGCCGCGTCGATGACGTGGACGGCGAACCGGTCCGCGGGGTGGGCGGCCAGCATCCGCGCCGCGTGCGCGACGGCCATGTCCATGGCGGCGCGGCGCAGCCGGTCGGTGTCCATCGCCATGGCCGCCTCGGAGCCGGTGCGGCCGTTGTCGATCCACAGACCGCGCTCCGGCGGGACCCGGACCAGCATGGGGATGCGCAGGTCGGGCCGCTCGGGCAGGTGGAGGTCGCCCAGGCGCAGGGCGAGGGGGGCTTCGGCGGGCACGGTGTGCGCCTGCCAGACGGGGTTGTCCCAGCGCGCGTACGCGGCGGGCAGCGCGGGCTCGACCACCTCGGACTCGGCGGTGAGCTGGACCAGGTCCCGGTCGAGGACCTCCTGCGCCCGCGCGACCAGTTCCTCGCGGCGGGCCCGGGCGGTGTCCCGGGCGGCGTTGCCGGAGCCGCCGAGGCGGTGGCGCGGGTCGGACAGGGCCTCGTCGAGCTCGCGGTCCATCCGGGAGTCGGCGAACTCGACGGCTCCGCGGTAGGCGGCGACGGCGCGGGCCAGGTCCTCGAACATGCCCCAGACCTGGTTGTAGAGCCGCTCCTCCATGGACCAGCCGCTCGCGTCCCCGGCGATGGGCCGGGGCGCCTCGCCGGGTCGCGGCGGCTCGGCCGGGCGCGGCGCGGGCTCGGGCGGCTCGGTGCTGGTGCGGCGGCGCGGGTGCGCGTAGCTGATGGTGGGCGGACCGCCGGCGGCGCCCGGGTCCGGGGGCATCGGCGGCGGCGTGGGGGCGGCCGGAACCTCCTGCGGCGCCGGCGCCGGCGCCGGCGCCGGGGCCGGGGGCTCGGCCGTGGCCGGGGCCCGGAGCCCGCGCGGAACGGTCGGGGCCGGGCCGCCGGGCATGACGGCCAGGGTGATGTCTCCGGCCGGAGCCGTGCCCAGGGCGGCGGCGGCCAGTTCGACCGCGGCCGGGGCGGGCAGCCCCGCGTCGGTCAGGAGCGCGCCGAGACCGGCGGCGTACCCCTGGCCGACGGCGCGCACCTTCCAGGCGCCCTGGCGCCGGTACAGCTCCAGGGCCACGACGGCGGTCTCCGACTCCAGTCCGGTCAGCGTGTACCCGGCGAGCTCCGCGCCCTCCGGATCGGCCACGGACACGTAGGAGGCGGGGACCGCGCCGAAGTGCACCGGCCCGCCGGGCGGCAGGACCAGGACGAGGCCGACCCGGTGGACGGCCGGTGCGACCGCGTCGAGGTCGACCGCTATGCGGTGCTGCCCGGATGCCGCTCCGGGCACTTCCAGCCCGGGAAGGGTGCGGGCGCCGGGGTGGGCGAGCGCCCCGGGGCCGGCGAGCCGGCCCGAGTCGTCGCCGAGGTGGGCCAGGGCGAGCACGGGTGTGCCCGCCGAGACCCTGATCTCCACCCGGCTCCGGGACAGGGGGTGGTTCTGCCCCCGGACCAGTTCGGCCGTCATCGTGCAGCCCCTCCCCCGTACCCGGTGTTCCGCCGGGCCTTCGATCGTGCCCGGTCCTGCTGTGCTGTGCTGTGCTGTGTAGTGCTGTGCCGTGCCGTGTCCGGCAGAGCCGCCGGTCCTGCTCAGAGGTGCTTACAGGTGTTTACAGGTGCGGCAGGATCGCCGGCATCAGGTCCTGGAAGGTACGGCCGTTGGCCGGGTTTCCGAGGGCCGTCATCTGCCAGCCGGCGCCGACGCGCGACACCTTCGCCATGATCTGAGCGGTGTACTGGCCGCCACCGTCCAGCGTGTAGCGGGCCAGCTCCTGGCCGTTGGTCTCGTCGACGATGCGGCAGAAGGCGTTCTCCACCTCCTGGAACGTCTGACCGGTGAAGGAGTTCACCGTGAAGACGATCTGGTCGATGTGCACCGGCACGCGCTGCAGGTCGACGAGGATCGACTCGTCGTCCCCGCCCTGGCCCACGCCGCCGACGAGGTTGTCACCGGTGTGCTTGACCGAGCCGTCGTCGCTCTGCAGGTGCCGGAAGAAGACGACGTCCACGGGCTGCTTGTCGGCGAAGAGCACCGCCGACGCGTCGAGGTCGATCTCCCGGGTCCGCGAGCCGAACAGCCCCCGGCGCTTGGCAGCCTGCCAGCCGAGGCCCATCCGGACCGCGGTCAGCGTGCCTCCGTCCGCCTTCTGCAGACTGATGGCCTGACCCTTGGTCATGTTGACCGTCACGCGCTGTCCCCTCTCCATAGCCCTCCCCCGATGGGGGTGCGCAGCATGTACCTGCGGCTGTGCCAACCCTACTGACCGCCTCCGGGTCAGGCGAGGCCCGCTTCCTTCATCTGTCGCAGCTCCTTCTTCAGCTCGCCGACCTCGTCCCGGATCCGGGCCGCGACCTCGAACTGCAGCTCCGCGGCCGCGCCCCGCATCCGCTCGGTCATCTGCTCGATGAGCGCGGCCAGTTCGGCCGCGGGACGGTCGGTGGCCACCACGGGGCCCTTGGCACCCTTGGCGCCCTTCGCCCCGGCCTTGCCGGCCGCCGCGGCCTGCGCCGCCTTGCCGCCGAGCGCCGGGACGGGCGCCTTGAGGGCCTTGCCGTCCTTCGTCTGCCGGTAGCCGGTACCGAGGAGTTCCTCGGTGTCGAGCTCCTCGCGGGCGATCGTGGCCACGATGTCGTTGATCTTCTTGCGCAGCGGCTGCGGATCGATCCCGTGGGCCGTGTTGTAGGCGACCTGCTTCTCGCGGCGCCGGTTCGTCTCGTCGATCGCCTGGGCCATCGCCGGGGTGATGACGTCCGCGTACATGTGGACCTGGCCGGAGACGTTGCGCGCCGCGCGGCCGATGGTCTGGATCAGCGAGGTCCCCGACCGCAGGAAGCCCTGCTTGTCGGCGTCGAGGATGGCCACCAGCGAGACCTCCGGCAGGTCGAGGCCCTCGCGGAGCAGGTTGATGCCGACCAGGACGTCGTACTCGCCGGCCCGCAGCTCGCGCAGCAGCTCGATGCGGCGCAGGGTGTCCACGTCGCTGTGCAGGTAGCGGACCTGGATGCCGAGCTCCAGGAAGTAGTCGGTGAGGTCCTCGGCCATCTTCTTGGTGAGGGTGGTGACCAGGACCCGCTCGTCCTTCTCCACGCGCGCGCGGATCTCGTGCACCAGGTCGTCGATCTGGCCCTCGGTGGGCTTGACCACGACCTCCGGGTCGATGAGACCGGTCGGGCGGATGATCTGCTCGACGAAGCCGTCGCCGCGCGAGAGCTCGTACTTCCCCGGGGTCGCCGACAGGTAGACGGTCTGGCCGATCCGCTCCTGGAACTCCTCCCACTTCAGCGGCCGGTTGTCGAGGGCCGACGGGAGCCGGAAGCCGTGGTCGACCAGGGTCCGCTTGCGGGAGGCGTCGCCCTCGTACATCGCGCCGATCTGGGGCACGGTGACGTGCGATTCGTCGATGACGAGGAGGAAGTCCTCGGGGAAGTAGTCGATGAGCGTGTTCGGGGCGGAGCCGCGCTCGCGGTCGTCCATGTGCAGCGAGTAGTTCTCGATGCCGGAGCAGGACCCGATCTGGCGCATCATCTCCAGGTCGTAGGTGGTGCGCATGCGCAGGCGCTGGGCCTCCAGCATCTTGCCCTGCTTCTCCAGCTCGGCGAGGCGCTCGGCGAGCTCGGCCTCGATGCCGCGGACCGCCTTCTCCATCCGCTCGGGGCCGGCGACGTAGTGGCTGGCGGGGAAGACGTAGAGCTCGCGGTCCTCGCTGATCACCTCGCCGGTCAGCGGGTGCAGGGTGGACAGGGCCTCGATCTCGTCGCCGAACATCTCGATGCGGACGGCCAGTTCCTCGTAGACCGGGAAGATCTCGATGGTGTCGCCGCGCACCCGGAAGGTGCCCCGGGTGAAGGCCACGTCGTTGCGCGTGTACTGGATGTCGACGAAGCGGCGCAGGAGCCCGTCCCGGTCCATCTCCTCGCCGACCTTGAGGGGGACCATCCGGTCGACGTACTCCTGCGGGGTGCCGAGACCGTAGATGCAGGACACGGAGGCGACGACGATGACGTCGCGCCGGGTGAGGAGGGAATTGGTCGCGGAGTGGCGCAGCCGCTCCACCTCCTCGTTGATCGAGGAGTCCTTCTCGATGTAGGTGTCCGACTGCGGTACGTACGCCTCGGGCTGGTAGTAGTCGTAGTACGAGACGAAGTACTCGACCGCGTTGTTCGGCAGGAGCTCGCGGAACTCGTTCGCCAGCTGGGCGGCGAGCGTCTTGTTCGGCGCCATCACCAGGGTGGGCCGCTGGAGCTTCTCGATCATCCAGGCGGTCGTCGCCGACTTGCCGGTTCCGGTCGCGCCGAGCAGCACGACATCCTTCTCACCTGCACGGATGCGCTTCTCCAGCTCGGCGATGGCCGCCGGCTGGTCGCCGCTGGGCGTGTAGGAGCTGACGACCTCGAAAGGCGCCACCGTGCGTTCGATCTTCGATACGGGCCGCATGGGTCAACCGTACGACCACCCACTGACACTCGGGGCCGTCCGCCCCGTCCGCCTCGGGCGGAGCCGTGCGGGTCTGGTCCGTTTGTCGTAGTTCGGTGGCGGCCCGGTGATCGTCAACCCCATGATCGCCGTACGCGGCTCTCCTGAAAGTGCGTCGGAAACGCACCGCCGCCAGTGCCTCGCCGCAACGAATGCCGCTCCGCGCCCGTTTGACGGCAGGAGCAGGGCCCATGACCCGAGGAGAACGCGCATGTACGTCCGATCCGCCGCCGCGGCCACCGCCGCCTTGCTGGGGCTCACCCTGACCGTGTGCGGTGCGGGCTCCGCCTCGGCCGCACCCGGTCCGGACTGGCTGTCCAACCCGATCGTGTACGCCCACCGGGGGGCTTCGGCCTACGCCCCGGAGAACACCCTGGAGTCGATCGACCTCGCCATGGAGATGGGCTTCGACTGGGTGGAGAACGACGTCCAGCGCACCAAGGACGGCGAGCTCGTGGTCGTCCACGACGACACGCTGGCCCGGACGACCGACGTCGAGCAGGTCTTCCCCGATCGCAAGCCCTGGCGGGTGAAGGACTTCACCGCGGCGGAGATCGCCCGGCTGGACGCGGGCAGCTGGTTCGGTCAGGAGTTCACGGGCGCCCGCGTACCGACCCTGCGGCAGTACATGAACCGCGTCCAGCGCAACCAGCAGCGGCTGCTCCTGGAGATCAAGAAGCCGGAGCTCTACCCGGGGATCGAACGGCAGACCCTGGACGTGCTGGGCGAGACCGGCTGGCTCGAAGAGAACCACGTGGCCCGCCGGCTGGTGGTCCAGAGCTTCAGCGCCGCCTCGGTCCGCACCGTGCACGAACTGCGCCCCGACCTGTTCACGGCCTTCCTGGGCACCCCGCCCCTGGCCGACCTGCCGCGGTACGCCGAGTTCACCGACCGGATCAACCCCTGGTACACCACGATCAACAGCGACTGGGTCGCCGCGGTGCACAAGCTGCCCGGCGCCCACGGCAAGGCGCTGGAAGTGGACACCTGGATCGTGGACGACGCCGCGACCGCCCTGAAGGTCCAGGACATGGGCGTGGACGGGATCATCACCGACAAGCCCGACGTCGTACGGGAAGCGGTCGGCGGCTACTGACGGGCGGCACTGCCGGCGCTGCCGGTGCTGTCAGCGCTGTCAGCGGAGCGCCGTACCGTGAAGGGGTGGACACTCCTGAGCCCCGCGGGCCGCACCTCGAATGGACCGTCGTCGACAGCGGCGACACCGGTATCGGGCCGCTGCTCCTCGCCGCCACCCCCGAGGGCCTGGTCAAGGTCGAGTTCCATGCCGGACCGGACCGCGCCGCGAAGATGATCGGCGCGCTGGTCTCCCGGCTCGGCGCCGACGCCCGGCGCCCGCCGCCGGGCGAGGAGGTCCTGCTGGCCGAGCCGATCCGCCAGCTGAAGGCCTACTTCGCCGGTACGCTGCGCCGCTTCGACCTGCCGCTGGACTGGCGGCTCAGCTCCGGCTTCAACCGGCAGGTCCTGCTGGAGCTGGACCGCACCGTGCCCTACGGGGCGGTCGTGGGGTACGGCGAGCTGGCCGCCCGGGCCGGCGCCCCGGGCGCGGCCCAGGCCGTCGGCAACGCCATGGGCTCGAACCCGCTGCCCCTGGTGGTGGCCTGCCACCGGGTCGTGGAGAACGACGGGGGCATCGGCGGCTTCGGCGGCGGCGTGGAGACCAAGCGCCGCCTCCTGGCCCTGGAGGGCGTCCTCCCCGAGCCGCTGTTCTAGGGGGCGGTCCGGCCGTGGCCCCCGTGCTTCCCGTGCTCCCCGTGCTGCGGGAAACCCTGTTCCGCCCGCCCCGCGCGGGGTGCGAAACTGCGGCGGTGACCACTCCATGCGCCGCGCCCGCAGCCCCTCCGCATCCGTGTCGGAGGTGGACCGCGTGAGCACCGTGCCCGGCACCGACCGGCCCGCCGTCACCTTCACCGCCGCCGACCTGCCACGGCTGCGGCGCCGCACCTCCACGGTGCTGATCGCCGGCCAGGTGCTGGGCGGGATCGGCGTGCCCATCAGCATCGCCCTGGCCCCGGTCCTGGCCACCGAGGTCAGCGGCACGGAGTCGCTCTCCGGCTTCGCCTCGACGGCCTCCGTGATCGGCACAGCCGCCGTCTCCCTGCCGCTCGCCGCGCTGATGACCGCGCGCGGCCGCCGGCCCGGGCTGGTCCTCGCCTACGTGATCGGCGCGGCCGGGGCCGCCCTCGTCGTCCTCGCCGCCTCGATCAAGAACTTCCCGCTGCTGATGCTCGGCATGGCCGCCTTCGGAGCCGCCTCCTCGGCCAACCTCCAGGCCCGCTTCGCCGCCGCCGACCTCGCCGAGCCCGACCACCGGGCACGAGCGATCTCCGTGGTCGTCTGGGCCTCCACCATCGGCGCCGTGCTCGGCCCGAACCTCTCCGCCCCGGCCAGCCGCAGCTTCACCGGCACCTCCATACCCCCGACGGCGGGGCCTTTCATCTGGGCCGGCGCCGTCTTCCTGCTCACCGCCACGCTGATCGGCGTACTCCTGCGACCCGACCCGCTGCTGACGGCCCGCGCGCTCGCTCCCTCCGAGGACCAGACCCGCGCCGGGCGTTCGCTGCGTGCCGGGTTCGCGGCCGTCAAGGCCTCACCCCGGGCCCGGCTCGCCCTGCTCACCATCGCGGTGTCCCACACCGCCATGGTCTCGATCATGGTGATGACCCCGGTCGACCTGGGGCACCACGGAGCCGGGCTCCAGCTCATCGGGCTGGTCATCAGCGGGCACATCGCCGGCATGTTCGGCTTCTCGCCGGTGATGGGCTGGCTCGCGGACCGGATCGGCCGGCTGTCCGTGATCGGGCTCGCGGCAGGCCTGCTGTCCGTCGCCGCACTGCTCGCCGGCACGGCCGACGGGAACCACGCCCAGAGCGCCGCCGGACTCTTCCTGCTCGGCCTGGGCTGGTCCGCCGGCATGGTGTCCGGCTCGGCGCTGCTGACCGACTCGGTGCCGGCGCCCGCGCGGGCCGCCGTACAGGGGCTGGGCGACCTCACCATGAACACGGCCGCCGGGGTCGGCGGCGCCGCCGCCGGGCTCGTCATGTCCCAGGCGGGCTACGGCTGGCTCAACGCGGCCGCCGCCGCCCTGCTGCTGCCGATGGCGGCGCTCGCGCTGTTCACCTCGCGCCGCCGTCCCGTGAAAGCCGCCGATACCGGTCAGTAGCTGATGTGGTACGCCTTGCGGAGCGTCTCGTGGACGGTCCAGGTGGTCCGGTCCCCCTCCCGCAGGACGCACGCGGAGCCGGGGCCGACCTCCAGGGTTCCGCCGCCCTCCACCTCGATGGTGGCGCGGCCGCTGACCACCACGAACAGCTCGTTCGCCTCGGTGTCGGTGACGACGCCCGGGGTGATCTGCCAGATGCCGCGCACCTGCGAGCCGTCCGGCGCCTCCCACAGCACCTTGCCGGTCACGACCGGATTCCCCGAGACGATCTGCGCGGGGTCGAGCTCGTCCGGCTCCAGCTCGGAGTCGGGGACGTCCGGGAGGGACACGGCGAAGGAGGCGGGGGCGTCGCGGTGATCATTCGTGCTCATGCTCCGAGCCTAATCGGAGCCCCCCGCGCGCCGGGGTGACCAGAGCGTCCAGCGCACACCCGCCACACCGGTCACCCTGTCGCCCCTTCTCGACGCGCCGCGCACCTTTTCGACGCGTCGCTCGCACCGCTGCGCGGGCTTCGCGCCGCTGCGCCGGACTCCGTCCGGCGGTGGCCGGGCGGAGCTGCCGCTACGGCCGTCCCGGCGCGGGGCCGGTGGGCGGGTGCAGGTGGTGCGCCCTGCGGGGCAAGGTCCCCTACCCGCCCTTCCACCGTTCCCCGGGCTCCGCCCGGACCCCTGCCGCGTGTGGCGCCGTTGCCGGTGGCCAGCCCCCGGACTCCTGCTCCTCAAACGCCGGAGGGGCTGGATTCCGCCTGGTCGGGGCTGGAGCGCCCGTAGGGCAATTCGAGCCCACGCCGACCACATCCAGCCCCTCCGGCGTTTGAGGAGCGGGGTCTGGGGCGGAGCCCCAGGGGCTCGGGCGCAGCCCGGGGTCCGACGGGTCAGGGCGGAGCCCTGGGAACGGTGGAAGGGCGGGTAGGGGACCTCCGCCCCGCGCAGCGGCGCATCGGCGTCGCCGACGCGGCCACCCCCGCGCCCCGCCTCGCGGGCCGCCCGGCCGTCGGAGCCGGGGCTCAGGTCCGTGTCGGTGACGCGGGCCCGGGCCCGGTCGAGGACGCGGCGCGGTCCGGAGCCGGGCACGGTGCCGGGGCAGGGGCCGAGGCAGAGGCAGAGGCAAGGACAAGGGCAGGGCAGGGACAGGGGCCGGGGCCGGGGCCGGGGCAGAGGCACGGGCAGGGACAGGGGCCGGGGCAGGGGCAGAGGCAGAAGCAGAGGCAGGGCACCGTGCCGGGGCGGGGCGGGTTCGCGCCGGTGCGGCGTCGGGGCGTTTGGGGTGCCGGATCGCGTGCCAGGGATGGGGACATGTCACAGCACACAGCATCTGAGCACACGGCGTCGGCCACCGTCCCGGCCGCGATCCCGGTCCTGTCGGAGGAGGTGCGCGAGGCACTCGACCGCGGACGGCCCGTCGTGGCGCTGGAGTCCACGATCCTCGCCCACGGCCTGCCCCGCCCCCGCAATCTGGCGGTGGGTCTGGAACTGGAGGAGCTGGTCCGGTCGGAGGGGGCCGTTCCGGCGACCGTCGCGGTCGTCGACGGAGTGGCGTACGCCGGACTGGACAAGGCCAAACTGGAGCGGATCGCGGGCGGCGAGGGCGTGCGCAAGCTCGGCCACCGGGATCTGGCCCCCGCCCTCGCCACGGGGGCGACGGGCGCGACCACGGTCTCGGCCACGGCCTTCCTCGCCGCGCGGGCGGGGCTGCGGGTCTTCGCCACCGGCGGGCTGGGCGGCGTACACCGGGACTGGACCCGGTCGCAGGACGAGTCGGCGGACCTCGCGCTGCTGGCGCGGACCCGGATCACCGTGGTGTGCGCGGGGGTGAAGTCGATCCTGGACGTGCCCGCGACGCTCCAGCGGCTGGAGACGCTCGGGGTGACGGTCCTCGGGTACGGGACGGATCGTTTCCCCGGGTTCTACCTGGCCGATTCCGGGGAGCCGGTGGACTGGACGGTCCACCGGCCCGAGGAGGTGGCGGCCGTGATGGCCGCCCAGGACCTGCTCGGCGGCGCGGAGTCGGCGCTCCTCGTGGCCAACCCGGTGGACCGGGAACGGCAGCTCGATCCGGAACTGCACGACCGGGTCCTGGCCGAGGCGCTGTCGGAGTGCCGGGAGCGGGGCATCACGGGACAGGCGGTGACACCGTTCCTGCTGGGGTTCCTGGTGCGCGCGACGGGCGGCGCCTCCCTCGAAGCCAATCTCGCGGCGGTACGCGGCAACGTCCGTCTCGGTGCCCGGATCGCGCGGGCCCGGGCGGCGCGGCCGTGACCGTCGCGGCGGCCGCTCCCGCCGGGCCTGGGGCGCTGCTGGTCGTCGGGGACGTGGTGACGGACGTCGTGGCGGTGCATACGGAGCCACTGGCTCCGGGCACCGACACCGCGGCCCGCATCCGGACCCTGCCGGGCGGAGCCGGGGCCAACGCGGCCTGCTGGGCCGCCCACGCGGGCGCCCCGGAGGTGCGCCTCCTCGCGCGGGTCGGCGCCGACTCGGCCCCGTGGCACGAGCGGGCGCTGCTCGACGCGGGGGTACGGCCGAGCCTGGTGATCGATCCCGCCGCGCCGACCGGAACGGTGGTCGCGCTGGTCGGCGCGGACGCGGAGCGGACCTTCCTGACCGACAGCGGGGCCTCGCTGCGGCTCTCCCCCGCCGACTGGGAACCCGCGCTCCTGGACGGGGTCGCCCATCTCCACCTGTCGGGCTACCTGTTCTTCGCCGACGCGAGCCGCGAACTGGCCCTGGTGGCGCTACGGGACGCCCGCGCCCGGAACGTACCGGTGAGCGTGGATCCGGCGTCGGCGGGGTTCCTGGCCGCGCTGGGGCCGGAGCGCTTCCTGGCCGCCGCGGCGGGGGTCGGCGTACTGCTGCCGAACGAGGACGAGGCGCTGCTGCTGGCGGGGTCGCACGGGCGTCCGGCCGGGGTGGCGGCCGTCGCGCGGGCGGCGGCGGAGCTGAGCCGGCGGGTGCCGTTGGTGGTGGTCACCCGGGGCGGGGCCGGAGCGCTCGTCGCCGAGGACGGCCGGGTCACGGCCGAGGTCGCGGCGGAGAGCGCCGAGGCGGTGGATTCCACGGGCGCCGGGGACGCCTTCACCGGCGCCTTCCTCGCCGCCCGGCTGGCGGGAGCGGGCCCGGCGTGGGCCGCGGGGGCCGGCTGCCGGGCGGCCGCGCTGGCGGTGACCCGGCTGGGCGGGCGGCCGTAGGGGGAACGGGGAGACCGTACGGCCGCGCCTGGGGTGTTACGACGTGTACTGCTGGTCCATCCAGTCGATCACGCCCGCGGAGTCCAGGTGGTAACGGAAGACGCGGCCCTGGTTCGGGTGGGCGATCAGCCAATCGATGAGCTGCTGGAGCGTGATCGGCTGGCTCAACGGGCTGGCGACGATGGGGGTGACGGCCGTGATCTTGGCATCCTCGGCGATGTTGAGGAAGGTCTCCTTGCCCACGGTCTCGAAGGGGGCGGCGTCCATGCCGGGGGCGGCGCAGCCCCAGTTGCCGTGCTTGATGATCAGGCTGTGGACCCCGCCCTCGGGGGTGTAGCGGTAGACGGCCACCTCGTCGGGCGAGATCGGCATCTTGTGGTCGCAGGTGGAACCGGGCGCCGGGGGCTTCTTGGTACCCGCCGGGGTGGCGGACGAAGTCGTGGTCGGAGCGGGCTTCTTGGACGGGGCCGAGGACGGCGGCGCCGCGGCCGACGCGGAGGCCGACGCGGAGGCGGTGGCCGTGGCCGGCGCGCTGACGGTGGGGCTCGCGGGGCTTCCCGGCGCACCGGCCTCGTCGTCGCCGTTGCACGCCGTCAGGACCAGCGTCCCGCACAGGGCCAGCGCGGCGAGCGCCGCCTGCGTGCGCATCCGTCTCTCGTTCCGAACCACCGTGCCGTGTCCGTGCATTGACTGCATCGCCTTCTCCCTCTGCCAAGGCGCCACCGGGGTGGCCGCCGTCGAAGCGTGCCGTCAACGTAGCGCGCGGTTCCGGCCGGAGCGATGGCCGGAACCGATCGTCACCGTGCCGGAATCCCCCTGTTGCGCTTCCCGGACCTCCGTGACCGGGCGGGGGTACGCGGAGCCGCGCCCGGCGGCCCGCGGAGTCAGCCGGTGCGCTCCGCGCGCACCCCCGTCCAGGCCGGGTGGCGCGGATCGTCGGCCCGGACCAAGGCGTCGGCCCGGTCCGCCGGGCCGGTCTCGGCCTCATAGCGCGCGAAGGCGGGGAGGGTCCAGCGGGCGGACTCCTCGGTACGCCGGGCGAGCGCGCCCGGGGACAGGCCGATGTGGACGGTGAGGTCGAAGGGGAACCAGTGGCCCAGCAGCAGCGGGCCGTGCACGATCAGCACGCCGCCGGGCGGGAGTTCGGCGTAGGGGCTGCGGGTGGCCCGGTCGGTGTCCGGGTCCCAGAGGTCGGGCAGCACCCGGCCGGTGCCGCCGGGGTCCGTCGGGCCGAACACCTCCCGCCAGAGCGCCCCGGTGTCGTACCAGCCGTCGAGGTAGGAGTCCACGTCCTCGCGGCCGAACTCGAAGCGGAGGGAGGCCGGGCGCAGGAAGCCCTCGGCCGCCACGACCAGGACCGGACGCCCGCGCGGGCGCAGCGCGTCGGCGAGTTCCGCCGCGAGCACGCCGGTGCGGGCGGCGGGCGCCCCGTCGATGCCCACCCGCCGCCAGGTGTCCGTGCCGGTGCCGGTGCCGGTGCCGATACCGGTATCGGCACCGGTATCGGTGTCGGTGTCGAGGTGACCGGCGAGCCGCTCGGCCATCCGCTGCCATGTGATCGCTTCCAGCTGCACCAGCCCATTGTCAGTGGTGGCCCCTAACGTTTTTCGAGAGGGATCACCGGCACACAGGGGGCCGGCGGCCCGGCCTTGGGGAGGGGTCTGTCATGGCTCGGGAGACGACATATCTGGAGCTGTCCCAAGAGGACGGCGGCGCCCACAAGTTCTACGAGGTCACCGTCGACGGCACCTCCGTCTCGGTGCGGTACGGGCGCATCGGCGCGGACGGCCAGCTGCAGAGCTCCTCCTTCCCGACCATCGAGAAGGCACGGGCGGCCGCCGCCAAGAAGGTCGGGGAAAAGGTCCGCAAGGGCTACGCCCCGGCGGTGGCGGGAGTCCGCGCGGCCCGGTCGGTGACGCGCCGCCAGGTGACCTCGACCCCGTCCACCGCACGCGCGGTGGCCCCGGTGCTGTGGCGGCTGCGTACGGGGTCCTCCGCCTTCGGGATCCACGTGGACGAGGACCGCTGCTGGGTCGGCAACCAGGCCGGAGACGTCTACACGGTCAGCCACGACGGCGAGGTGCTCGCCCGGTACTCGCTGCCGGACGGGGTGAAGTGCCTGGTGGCGGACGAGTTCTGGATCTATGCCGGCTGTGACGACGGCACGGTGTACGACCTGTCCTCGAAGGTGCCGTTCGGCGCGTACGACATCGCGGCCGACGTGGACATCTTCTGGCTGGACATCCGCGAGGGCGTGCTGAACGTGGCCGACCGCGACGGCGGGCTGACGGTCATCGACCACGAGGACGAGTTCCAGTGGTCGCGCCGCTCGGCCGGTACGAACGCGTGGATGGTGCGCGCGGACGAGCGGGCGGTCTACCACGGCCACGGCAAGGGGGTCACGGCCTACGCCCCTGACGGCGGGCGGGAGTTGTGGCACACGCAGACCGACGGGGCGGTGCTGTTCGGCTGGCAGGAGGACCACGCGGTGTACGCGGGGACCGGCCGCAACACCGTGCAGCGGCTGTCGAAGGCCACGGGCGCGCTGGAGGCCTCGTACCGGTGCGACGCGGCGGTCTACTCGTGCGCGACGTCGCCGGACGGCCGGCACGTCTTCGCCGGTGACCTCGCGTCGTCCGTGTACTGCTTCGACGCCGACGGGCGGCGGCTGTGGAAGCTGGGCACCGGCAGCGGGGCCGCGCTGTCGATGCAGTATCTGGACGAGCGGCTGTACCTGGTGACCACGGACGGTTCGCTGGTGTGCGTCGACGCGAGCGAGGCCGCGATCGCGGCCGCCCGGGAGGGGTCGGTCCCGACGGCCGTGGACGTGAAGTCGGCGGCCGCCCTGCCGGTGTTCACCCCCGCCGCCTCCCCCGCCGCGGTGGCGACGGTGTCGGTGGCCTCGGTGCCCGCGGGCGGTGTGGTCGTGGAGTGCGTGCAGCAGGGGCAGCGGATGCGCGTACAGGTGGTGTCGGGCGGGTTCGAGCCCTCATGGAACGTGCAGTTCCCGCGCGGGATACGGGAACCCGGCGCCCGGTACGTGGTGGACGGCCTGCACCCGGCGGCCGGAGGCTTCTACCGCGTGCGCGGGGAGATCCGCCGACTCGTCTGACCACACCACCCTCACCGCGTCCGCGTGGGGCACGCGCACGGCATGGCCCCGGGCGGGGCTTCGGCGGGCAGCGCGAAGGGGTCCCCCTCGGCGAGGGCCGCGGTCACGCAGAGCACGACCCGCTCGCTGCCGAGATTGCGGCCGAGGTGGACGTGGCGGCGGCCGGCCGGCTCGACGAAGCTGGTGCCGGTGCGGTGCACCTCGACCGTGCCGTCGCTCAGGATCCGGGTCAGGGTGCCGGACTTGACGACCGCTATCAGCGGGACGCGGTGGTAGTGCCAGCCGGTGCAGCCACCGGGCTCTATCGCGACCTCTCTCACCAGGAGGTCGGAGACCACCTCCGCTTTCGAACGCCGGCCCGCAGTCCTCGGGCGCCCGGCCGTCGCCTGCCGTCCAGCCATGTTTCCCCCTCCTCCATGGACCGGCGGCGGCCCACTCGACTCAAGGTAGGAGGACACCATGAGGTCAGGGAAGACTCTGTGAAACCGCAAGTATCCATTCCTACAAGGTGATATACGGCCTGAATGGCGGTATCACTCCGACATGAGCCTGGTCGTTTTCGAGTCGACGAAGCAGATCCACTGCGCGGAGTGCCGCCAGGGACCACTGCGCCGTCTCGTCCGCGAGACCGGAGTGCCCCGCTGCCTGGACTGCGCCGACCTCGGACACCTCGTCTACCTGCCGCGCGGCGACACGGCCCTCACCCGACGGGCCCACGAGGCCAGTTCGCTGTCGGCCGTCGTGGTTCGCTTCCACCGGCGCCGCCGCCGCTACGAGCGCCTCGGAATCCTCGTCGAGGACGCCGCCCTCGACCGCGCCGAGCGCGCCTGCCTCGCGGACGCCGAGGCGCGGGCCCGCCGCCGGGAGCGCGACCGGCTGCGCCGGGCGGCCGAGGACACCCGGTTCACGGCGGCCTTCGCCGCCGAGATCCTGCGTCTGTTCCCCGGCTGCCCCGCCGACCGGGCCCGGGCCATCGCCGCGCACGCCTCGGTGCGCGGCAGCGGCCGGGTCGGCCGTAGCGCGGCCGGCCGGGCCCTCGACCCGCCCGCCGTGTACGCGGCGGTGCGGGCGGCCGTACGGCACCTCGACACCGAGTACGACGCCCTGCTGATGGCGGGCGTACCGCGGTTCGCGGCCCGGGCCCGGCTGGGGCCCGGGATCGACGCGATCCTGGACGGCTGGCGGGCACCCTCCGCCGCTCCCGGCCGTTCCGCGCGGGCTAGTTGAGCCGGAACCGGCGGTAGAGGAGCATTCCGCCGAGCAGCATGGCACCGCCGCCGGACAGCAGGTAGCCGACGTCCTCGGACCCGGTGTGGGCGAGCGCCGAGGGGTGGTCGCGCGGCGGGGCCGGCGGGGTGACCGGCCGCACGGCGACGGGCGGCCGGACCGGCGGCTGGACGGGCTTGCCTACGACCGGGGTCGAACCGTTGACGGAGGTGTTGCCCACGGAGGGGTTGCCGACGCCGACGACGCCCACCGAGTTGCCGCTGATGTTGAGCGGCACCTCGACGGGGAGCTGGAGACCGTTGCCGGACAGTAGCCCCGGAGAATCCTTTCCGCGCCCATCGGCCACCGCACCGCGTCCGGGCCCGCCATGCCCGCCGTCGCCGCCGTGCCCGCTCGGGCCGCCGTTCCCCGCACCGTTTCCGGCGCCGGGTTTCGAAGGGTGGGAGGGGTTCGGCCCGGGATGGCCCGGCTGCCCCGGATTCCCGCCGCCCCGGGAGGCGTTGGCGCACCGGTTCCCGGCGGCCGGATTGAGGAGGCCGACCACGTTCACGGTGTTCCCGCACACGTTCACCGGGGCCTGCACCGGCAGTTGCAGCAGATTCCCCGACAGCACCCCCGGCGAGCCCACGGCCTGCCCGCCCGCCTCCGCGTCGGCGAAGGCGAAGCCACCCGCACCCGCGACCGCGAGTCCACCCCCCGCAACCACCGCCGCGATCAAGCCATTCCGACGACTGTGACGCATCAGATTTCCTGCCTTCCGGAAGGGTCCACGGGCGTTGCACCCGTACCGGAAACAACGCCGTAACCCCATTCGGGTTATAGCGCCGGTAGGCATTTCACTCCATCGTGTACTGGGTAATCCCTACTTCATGACTCGCCCGTTGCTCCTCCTCGACGTGGACGGCCCTCTCAACCCCTTCCGGTCCCGCCTCGCCGGGCTCCGCGGATACACCAGCCACCGGATGCGTCCGAGCATCTGGCTGTCCTACCGCGCACCGGAATCCCGCAGTGCCCGGCGCGGCGTGCGGGTGCGCCTGCATCCCACCCACGGCGCCCGGTTGCTGGCCCTGCCCTACGACCTCGCCTGGGCCACCGCCTGGACGCACGAGGCCAACACCCTGATCTCCCCGCACATCGGACTACCGGCTGATCTTCCTGTCATCGAATGGCCGGAACCCTTCGGCCGCGACCCCGACGGCCTCTTCTGGAAGACGCGCCCCCTCCTGGAATGGGCGGCCGGCCGCCCCTTCGCCTGGGTCGACGACCTGATCACACCCCGGGACCGCGCCTGGGTCGCCGCCCACCACCCGGCCCCCGCCCTGCTCCTGCGCATCCACCCCCGCCACGGCCTGCGCCCGCAGGACTTCGCCACCCTGGACCGCTGGGCGGCCGGGCTCAGCCCAGCAGGGCCGTGACCGGATCCGGGGAGGCCGGGCGGCCCGTGGGCCACCAGTCGTCGTCGCCCAGGCGGTTCTCGTAGGAGTACCAGAGGGCGTCCCGGCCGAGCCGGAGCTGCTGGTAGGAGCCCGTGAGCCGGTTCCGGTCGGGGCGGAACGAGCCCTGGGCGGCGGCGAGGAGGGCCGGGCGGGCCCGGTCGAAGGGGCCGGCGGGCGGGTCCCAGGGCTCTTCGAGGGTGAGCAGGGCGGGCAGACCGCCCTGACGCCAGGCGGCGGCCCCCCGGGCCAGGTCGGTGGTGCCGCGTCCCGTGGCGCGGGCCAGCTCGCGGTAGAGGGCGCGGGTGGCGCCGGTCAGCCCGGCCGTGGGATGGGCCGAGGCCAGCCGGACGGCGTCCTGCCAGCGGCTCAGCCCGGCCATCGGATCCTCACCGGTGCGCAGGAGCGCCAGGGCGCGGGCGGCCGCGTCCGCGGCGAGCTGGTCCAGGGCCAGCGGGTCCGGTGCCGCCGGGTCGGACGGGTACGCGGGCGGCATTCCCACGGCGGACGGGACCGGCAGCGGAGCGGGCAGCGGGGGCAGGACGGTGCGGACGAGCGCGGCACGGGCCGCGACGCCGGGGAAGTCCGGTGCCCCGTCGGGCTGTTCGCGGGCGGCGTGGGCGGCGTTGCGGCGGGTGAGCTCCTCCAGCAGCTCCCGCTCACCGCGCCCGCGCAGCAGGAGCAGCACGAACGGGTCGGCGTCCAGGAGCCGGGCCGCGCGGTAGCACAGGGCCGCGGCGTGCTTGCAGGGCGGACGGCCCACGTCCGGGCAGGAACAGCGCGGCACCAGCTCCCCGGCGCCGGGCAGGACCGACTCGGAGAGGGACTCGGGGACCTCGCGCTCCAGCAGCGCGGCGAGCGCCGTCGGGTCGGCCACGACCGATTCCAGCAGCTCGCGCCACTCGGCGTCCGAGAAGGCGGGCAGGGACAGTTCGGTGCGGTACGGCCGCGGCCGGCTGCCCCGTACGTAGGCCACGATCCGGCCCGGGGTGATGGTGACGGCGTCGACGTGCCCCTCGGCGGCGTACGTCCTGCCCCGGATCAGACGGGCGTCGTCGCGGGCCACCGCCTCCAGGGCGCAGACCCAGGCCCGGCCCCACCAGCTGACGGCCTCGACGCCCGGCGGCACGGTCTCGAAGGTGCGGCGGCGGTCGTCGCGTGCGGTGATCATCCGGGCCTGCGCAGGGAGACGAGGTCGGCCAGTTCGCGGTCGGTGAGCTCGGTCAGCGCCGTCTCGCCGGAGCCGAGGACGGCGTCGGCCAGGGCCCGCTTCGCCTCCAGCATCTCGGCGATGCGGTCCTCGACGGTGCCTTCGGCGATGATCCGGTGGACCTGGACGGGCTGGGTCTGGCCGATGCGGTAGGCGCGGTCGGTGGCCTGTTCCTCGACGGCCGGGTTCCACCAGCGGTCGTAGTGGATGACGTGCCCGGCCCGGGTCAGGTTGAGGCCGGTGCCGGCCGCCTTGAGGGAGAGCAGGAACACGGGCACCTCGCCCGCCTGGAAGCGGTCCACGAGCTCCTCGCGACGCGGCACGGGCGTGCCCCCGTGCAGGAGTTGGTGGGAGATCCCGCGCGCGGTCAGATGGCGCTCGATGATGCGGGCCATCGTCACGTACTGCGTGAAGACCAGCACCGAGCCGCCCTCGGCCAGGATCGTGTCGAGCAGCTCGTCGAGCAGGGCCAGCTTCCCGGAACGGTGCGCGATCCGGGGCTCGGCCTCTTTCAAATACTGGGCGGGGTGGTTGCAGATCTGCTTGAGCGAGGCCAGCAGCTTCATGATCATGCCGCGCCGCTCGATGCCCTCGCTCGCCCCGATCACCGCCATCGCCTCGTCCACCGCCGCCTGGTAGAGGGAGGCCTGCTCGCGGGTGAGGGACACGGGGTGGTCGGTCTCCATCTTCGGCGGCAGTTCGGGCGCGATCCCGGGATCGGACTTCTTGCGCCGCAGCAGGAACGGCCGGACCAGCGCGGCCAGTCGGGCGACCGCGGCCTCGTTGCCCCCGTCCTCCTCCGTCTGGTGCTCCACGGGCCGGGCGTGCCGGGCCCGGAACGCGGTGAGCGGGCCGAGCAGTCCGGGCGTGGTCCAGTCGAGGAGCGCCCACAACTCGGAGAGGTTGTTCTCCACCGGGGTGCCGGTCAGCGCCACCCGGGCGGGCGCCGGGATCGTGCGCAGCGCCTTCGCGGTCGCCGAGTGCGGGTTCTTGACGTGCTGGGCCTCGTCCGCGACGACCATGCCCCAGGGCTGTTCGGCCAGCCGGGCCGCTCCCGCGCGCATGGTTCCGTAGGTGGTGAGGACGAATCCCCCGGTGCCCTGGCCGGTCAGCCCTTCGAGGCTGCGGCCGGCTCCGTGGAACCGGCGCACCGGCGTACCGGGGGCGAACCTCTCGATCTCCCGCTGCCAGTTCCCCAGCAGCGAGGCCGGGCAGACCACCAGCGTCGGCTCGGGGCGGTCGCGGTGCAGGTGGAGCGCGATCAGGGTGACGGTCTTGCCCAGGCCCATGTCGTCGGCGAGGCA
Organism: Streptomyces sp. NBC_01298; assembly: GCF_035978755.1. Taxonomy (NCBI): domain Bacteria; kingdom Bacillati; phylum Actinomycetota; class Actinomycetes; order Kitasatosporales; family Streptomycetaceae; genus Streptomyces; species Streptomyces sp. NBC_01298. The sequence goes on along the minus strand of NZ_CP108414.1, from coordinate 6,801,529 downwards.
GCCGCCGAGTCCGAGCGAGGTCATCAGGTCCAGCCAGGCCAGCCCGCGGGCCTGGTAGTCGCGCAAAGTGGCCTTGAGCCCGGCCGGCTGGGGCAGCGGGGCCAGCTCCCCGGTCAGCCGGTCCCGCAGGGCGGCCAGCGCCCCCACGGGCACCGCGGCCACCGGCTCCCCCTCGAACTCGACCTCGGCCGTCCCCGTCAGTACGGCCGCCAGCGCTTCCACCGGGTCCAGCAGACCCAGCTCCCGCTTGCGCGCCTTGCGCACCAGCTCCGGATCGACCCGAACCCACTGGTCGCGCAGCCGCACCACGGGCCGGTGGGCCTGCGCGAGCGCGTCCATCTCGCCCGGGGTGAGCCGGTCCCCGCCGAGCGCCAGCTCCCAGGAGAAGGCGAAGAGGTGCTCGGCGTCGAAGAACGCGGTGCCGTCGGTGGCGGAACCGGGGGCGGTGGACCGTACGACCGCGGTCGCGGACAGCGTACGAGCCAGCTCGCGCGGCCAGTGGACCGGGACTCCGGCCTCCGCGAGCCGCGTCGCGGCGCGGCCCAGCAGGTCTTCCAGCTCGGGGTCCGAGAGGGCCAGCACATCGGGGACCGGCTGGTCCAGCAGCCGCAGCAGCGGCGGCCAGACCCGGGCCGCCCGGCGCAGCGCGAGCACCGCGTCGATCCGGGCACGGGGCCCGAAGCCGGCCGCGGCGGCGCCCGCCCAGAGCATCGCGGCGTCCGTGACCAGGGTCGGGTCGGCGAGGCTGTGCACCTGGACGACGGCGGCCCCGGCACGGCGCACGTCCTGCCCCGGCTCCGCCCCGCTCTCCGCCTCGTCGAAGAGGCGGAAGGAGGACAGGTCGAGGCGCAGCGAGATCCCGACTCCGGTGTCCGCGCCCGAGGCGACCTGCGCGGCCCAGTCCCGTATCCCCGGGACCTGCTGCGGTTCGCGGGCCGCGAAGGGGCGGCCCGCGGCGAAGGCCGCGGCGGGGGTCCGGGGCAGGCTGTCGGCGACGGCGTCGAGGAACGCCCGGACCAGTGCCTCCGGTTCGGGCAGCTGGAGCGGACGGCGGCCGGCGAGCGGCGTGGCGTACCCCTCGTGGGGCAGGGCGGCGGCGACCGCGCGCAGATGCGCGATGTCCTCGGCGTCCAGGGGCCCGGCCCGCCAGGCGTCGACCCCGTCGGGGGTCAGCCCGGGCAGCAGCCGGCCCCGCGCGGCGAGGGACAGCGCCTGGACCGCGGCGGTCCCCCAGGCACGGGTCGCGGGATGCGCGAAGGCCCCGCGGGCCGCGCGCACCAGTACGGGCAGGGCGGCGGTGACGGTCAGCGTGACGGCGGGCACCGTGCGGGTACGCACCCCCTCGCCGTGGGGCCGCACCACCTGAAGCGTGTCCGCGACGCCTTCGGCGGGCAGCGGGTCCCCGTCGGGCGCCCAGAACGCGATGCGGCTCTCGCGGGGCACGGCGGCGGGCAGGAACACGGCGGCGTGCCGAGACAGCACGGACCCGGCGCCCGCCGATTTCCCCGGCGCGCGCGACGTCGTCGGCATGTCCATCGTGTTCCCCCTCTCCTGCCCCGAGTCTAGGCGGGCCCACTGACAATCCCGCTGAGCTGCACGTTTCCCGGGACTCGGGAGCGAGCTCCCGCGGCGCGCTGGCCCGGCGGCGCGGTGGGCGGGCGGCGCGGTGGGCGGGCGGCGCGGTGGGCTGGCGGCGCGGTGGGCGGGTGCGGGTGCTGTGCCCTGCGGGGCCGTCCCCGACCCGCCCTTCGCCCGTTCCCCGGGCTGCGCCCGGACCCCCTGGGGCTCCGCCCCGGGGAACGGGCGAAGGGCGGGTAGGGGACTCCGCCCCGCAGGGCCGACCACCCGACCACCCACCGGCCCCCGCCGGACGGAGTCCCGCGCGGCGGGGCGAGCGACGCGTCAAGAGGGCGCCCGGCGCAGCCGACCGGCCGCGGAGCCGTTCAGCGGCCCCAGCGGCCGCGCTCGTGGGCGTAGCCGTAGACCGGGCGGTTCGAGGAGACGGCGGAGACGCGCCACGGGCGGCCGGACTCGTCGAGGCGGAGGGTGCCTGAGCCCTTGGGCCCGCTCCAGCGGAGGTCCAGGTACCAGTCGCAATCGCATCCGGTGCTGCTCGCCACCACCCGCAGGACGGCCGGTTCCGCGGCCGAGACCCTGAACGGGAAGGCGGGGGCCTCGATCTTCTCCCCCTCGTCGTTCCCGGCCACCGGCCGGGCCAGCGGGCGTGGCGCGTCCAGGTTGACGGTGAATCCGGCCGGGGTGAGCCCGCCCCCGCAGCCCTGCGACATCTGGTAGACGTTCCACGGCAGGGGCCCCCGTCGCGCGGCCACCCGTACCTCCAGGTCCTCCAGGACCACCGGGTCCGGACCCGTGCCCAGCAGGGTCACCTCCACGATCTGGGTCCCCGCGTGGACGGCCCCGCGCCCGGCCGCCCACGCGGCCGCGTCCGCCTCCACCGGTGGCGGGGGCACCGCCGAGGGTGCCTGCTCCGAGAGGTACGCGTGGTCGCAGCCCGCCGCCCACACGTGCGACCGTACGGCTGCCCGCAGGGGCGCGGCCGCGGGCGAGGGAGCGCCCGTCGGCGTGGGCCGCCCGGTCGGCGCTCCCGTCGACGCGCCCGCCGCCGGGCCGGTCCCGGTCGCCGTCGGGGTCGCCGCGGGCCCGGTCGCTCCCGACTCCGTCGGCACCGCCTCCGACGCTGGGCCGGTCGCCGTGGCCCCCGCCGGACCCGGACCCGTACCCGGAGCGGCCACCGTCGGTCCGGCCTGCGGTGCCCGGCGGTCCGCACCCGCGGGCGGAAGCCATCCGACGCCCACGGCCAGGGCCACGACCGCGGCCGCCGCCACCCCGGCCAGCAGCAGCGGGCGGCGCCCGGACCGGCGCGGCGCAGTCGCCGGCAAAGGCACCGGCAAAGGCACCGGCACCGGAGCTGCCGTCTCCGACTCCGGCTCCGCCCGGTCCGCCTCATCCGCGGGCTCCGCCTCCGCCTCCGCCTCCGCCTCCGTCACCGTGACCGCCCGCCGCCGCGCGTCCGCCAGCAGCCAGGCCCGGTGCAGTTCCACCGCCTCCGCCGGCGTCGCCGCGCAGGCCCGCGCGAAGCGGTCGACCGCCACGAACTCGGCGGGCAGCGCCTCACCGCTGCAGTACCGGTGCAGGGTCGACGTGCTCGTGTGGAGGGCGCGGGCGAGAGCTCCGTAGCTCTGCCCGCTCCGCTCCTTCAGTTCCCTCATCGACCGCGCGAACGCCTGCGCCTCGGCCGATCTCCCCGTCCCGGAGTTCCGTTCCATGCCAAGGATGTTCCCGCAGCTGGGGGTGCGTACGGCCGTTCCATTGTCCCGAGTTCGTCCCGAACCGTCGCCCCGGGCCCGGGCCGGGGTACAGCCTTCTCCAGACGCACACCATGACGAGCCTCACGGGGAGAACCGACCATGTTCCGACGCACCGCCCGGGCCACCCGCACCGCCGCCGCACTCGCGGCCACCGCGGCCGCCGCCACCGCCCTCGTCCTCACCGCCTCCACCACCTCCTCGGCCGCGGTCACCGCGCCCGGGTTCCTGGCCGGCGCCGACCTGCCCCCGCACCCCGGCTCCGCCTGGTACGCCGGGAAGGTCACCAAGGGGCTGCCCGAGTTCGCTCCGTTCTGCTTGGACGGCGTGCTGCCCGCCACCGGGAGCTGGTACCGCGACTTCTCCACCGAGTTCGACACGGGCGCGGTACAGGTGTCCGTGCGTACGTCCTCCAGCACCGCGGCCATCAAGCTCAAGGCGGCCCTGGAGCGCAAGGTGGCGGCCTGCGCCGCCGACTGGCTGCGCGAGACCCCGGGCGGAACGGCCTCCTGGCAGGACTACGGGAAGCTCAGCGTCGAGGAGGGCGCCCACGTCTACGGGGTGCACACCTCCATCCCGGAGTCCGAGCCCGGCGTGCACCTGTACGGCATCGGGCGCGACGGCTCCACCGTGACCGTAGTGAAGTGGGGGCAGATGGGCGACCTGAGCCACGCCCCCGTCACGGCCTTCAAGAAGACGACCGTGAAGGCCGTGAACAAGCTCAACCCCTGACGCGTCGCGCCCCCGGTGGGACCATGGAAGGGACCGAGAGCGGGGGCGAGGGCGTAGAGGCGGCGATGGCCATGCGCACCGGAAACGAGCCGGTGACCGCCCGCAGCGCGCTGCGGCTGCGGTTCTGGCTGAGCCTGTGGGGGCTGATCTGGTCCGGCGCCGGGGCGGCGGCGTTCTCGCTCGCCGCCCGGCCCGGATGGGCCGCGGCCTGCGCCGCCGTCGCCCTGCTCGCGGCCGTGGACCTGGCCGTGGTGCTCCGCCACATCCACCAGGGCCCGCACTACCAGCCGGGCCGCGAGGTCCCGCCGTACGAGCCCCCCGGCCGCTAGGGCCTGTCGTCAAACTCCCGCCTGCCGCGCGACGCCCGGCACGCGCTCTCGCCGCACCGGACGCCGCGCGGCCGCCCTTCGGGCGACGACGGGAGTTTGACGAAAGGCCCTAGTGACCTGAGTCAGAGATTCGGTGGCAGTAGGCGGCGACTTTGTCGAGGATCTCGTCGGCTGTCTTCGTCCAGACGAAGGGCTTGGGCTGGTCGTTCCAGTCGGCCAGCCATGAACGGATGTCGCGCTCGAGAGCCTGGACGGAGCGGTGGACTCCACGCTTGAGCTTCTTCTGGGTGAGCTCGGCGAACCACCGCTCCACCAGGTTCAGCCACGACGCACTCGTCGGTGTGAAGTGCAGGTGGAACCGCGGGTGTGCCAGCAGCCATTTCTTGATGTCCGGCGTCTTGTGGGTCGCATAGTTGTCGAGGATCAGATGGATCTGAAGATCCGCCGGCACTTCTTTGTCGATCTTGGCCAGGAACTTCTTGAACTCGGCGTCCCGGTGGCGGCGGTGGAGAGACCCGATGACCTTGCCGGTGGCGACCTCCAGGGCCGCGAAGAGGGTGGTTGTGCCGGCGCGGATGTAGTCGTGACTGCGGCGCTCTGGAACGCCAGGCATCATCGGCAGGACCGGCTGGGACCGGTCCAGGGCCTGGATCTGCGACTTCTCATCCACGCAGAGGACCAGAGCCTTCTCCGGCGGGTCCAGGTAGAGGCCGACCACGTCGCGGACCTTGTCGATGAACAGCGGGTCCGTCGACAGCTTGAACGTCTGCGAACGATGCGGAGCCAGCGCGAACGCCCGCCAGATCCTTGAGACCGTCGACTGCGACATTCCCGTGGCCGCGGCCATCGACCTCGTCGACCAGTGCGTCGCGTTCTTCGGCGTCTCTTCCAGTGTTTTGACGATCACCCGCTCGACATCAGCGTCGGTGATCTTCCGCGGGACACCCGGCCGCGGCTCGTCGCCCAGCCCGTCCAGGCCGTGCTCCAGAAACCGCCGCCGCCAGGTGCGGACCGTGTCCGGCGCGATCCCAAGCCGCCGCGAAACTTCCATCACCGAATGCCCGCCCGCGCACTCCAGCACGATCCGCGACCGCTGAGCCAGAGCCTGAGCTGTCGAACGACGACGTAACCAGCCCTCCAGCACAGCACGCTGGGCATCAGTCACCGACAACGGCGGAATCTTCGGACCGGGACGACTCATGCCGAACTAACGACAAACCTCAGACTCAGGTCACTAGACCGTCTCCTTCGGATCTTGCCGGGCCGGCTACTTCTCGAAGCGGGCCGCCGCCAGGTAGTCCGGCTGGGGGTCCAGGGCGGCCGCGAGGCGGAAGTGCTTGCGGGCCTGGTCCGGCCGGCCGGCGCGCTGGTGGGTGCGGGCCAGCGCGAAGTGGGCGAACGCGTTGTCCGGCTCCCGCTCCAGCACGATCTCGAACTCCAGCTCCGCCGGCCGCAATTGGGCGGCGGCGAAGAAGGCCCGGGCGCGCAGCAGCCGGGCCGCCGTGTTCTCCGGGTGGGCGGCTATGACCGAGTCGAGCAGCTTCACCGCACCGCGCGGGTCGCGCGCTGCGAGGAGCTGCTCCGCGGCCCGGTAGTCGATGACGTGCGTCTCGGGCGACGAGGACCGAGGGGGCGGCGGGAGCTGCGGCGTGGTGTCGGACACGGTCTGTTCCTTCCCTCTACAGGCGCGTTCAACGCCCCGCGCACCACCCGCTATTCCGTCAGCCGAGTCGCTCCCCGAGTTGGGCGTACAGCTCGGTGACGGCGGCGTCGGCGGCCGGGGAGACGGGGAGACGGGGAAGAGGTTGAGGAAGGTGTGGATCAGCCCGCCGTAGGTACGGGCGAAGACGTCCACGCCCGCGTCGGTGAGGGCCTCGGCGTAGGCGTTGCCCTCGTCGCGCAGGGGGTCGTACTGGGCGGTCCCGATGACCGCGGGGGCGAGGCCGGTGAACTTCTCGGCGCGCAGCGGGGAGACCCGGAAGGAGCCGCGGACGGCGGGGTCGTCGCCCGCGTAGAGGTGCTGGAGGTCCAGGACGTCCTGGGTGCGCAGGACGTAGCCGGTGGCGTTCTCGGTGCGCGAGGGGTGGTCGCCGACGAAGTCGGTGACGGGGGAGACCAGGAGTTGCGCGGCGAGGGGCCGTCCTTCGTCGCGGAAGGCGAGGGCGACGGCGGCGGCCAGGTTTGCTCCGGCGCTGTCACCGGCCACGGCGAGGCGGTCGCGGCGGCCGCCGTAGTCGTCGATGTGGTCGGCGACGTAGTGGGCGGCGGCGAGGCAGTCGTCATGGGCGGCGGGGAAGGGGTGCTCGGGGGCCAGGCGGTAGGCGACGGCGACGACCACGGCGTGCACGTCGCGGCACATCCGCCGGGTGACGTCGTCATGGGTGTCGAGGTCGCCGGTGAGCCAGCCGCCGCCGTGGAAGAAGACCACCGTGGGAACGGGTCCGTCCCGGTCGGGCCGGTAGACGCGTACGGGGATCGGCCCGGCGGGTCCGGGGACAGCTGTGTCCTGCACCGAGCCGACCTCGATCGGCTCCGACAGCGCGAGGCCCGCCCCCATCCGACGGTTCTCCTCGCGCACCGCCTCGGGGTCGGTGTCGATGATCCGGGGGGCGGGGTGGGCGTTGACCTGGTCGAGCAGGGCGGCGATGGACGGGGCGACGGGCATGCGCGGCACCTTTCTCCGGCGGGACGCGCCCAGAACGCTCGCGGGGCGGCGGTTGGGCTCCGCGTCTCGCATCGTCCGGTCACGCCGCGGGTGCCGCCACCGGAAGCCCGCCGCCGAGCTTGGCCCGCTGCCCTCGCGGGAGGGCGGCGCCGGTGGGAAACGGCTCCTGCCGCCCGTCACCGGTCAGCCATCACCCATAGCCCGTCACCCATAACCCGTCACACAGAGCCCGTCACACAGCGCCCGTCACGCCCCGGCGCCCGCCGCCCGCGCCGTGAGTTCCTCCCACACCTTGCGCACCTGCGGCTCCAGCGCCGCCAGCGGCCCGTCGTTGTCGATCACGAGCGTGGCCACGGCCAGCCGCTGTTCCCGCGTCGCCTGCGCGGCCATCCGGGCCCGGGCCTCCGACTCCTCCATGCCCCGCGGCCCCGTGAGCCGGGACAGCTGCGTGGCGGGCGCCGCGTCCACGACGACGACCAGGTCGTACAGCGGCGCGAGCCCGTTCTCCGCGAGCAGCGGTACGTCGTGCACCACGATCGCGTGGGGCCCCGCGGCGGCCTCCAGCTCGGCCGACCGGGCCCCGACCAGCGGGTGCACGATCGCGTTGAGGGTGCGCAGCTTCTCGGGGTCCGCGAACACGATCGACCCCAGCTTCGGCCGGTCCAGCCCGCCCTGCGGATTCAGTACGGACTCCCCGAAGGCTGCCACCACCGCCGCGAGCCCGGGCGTACCCGGCTCCACGACCTCCCGCGCGATCCGGTCGGCGTCCACGACGACCGCCCCGTACCCCGCCAGCAGCCGCGAGACCTCGCTCTTGCCGGCGCCGATTCCGCCTGTCAGGCCAACTTTCAACATGCCCGGCAGACTAACCCCCGCGCCCTGGGCCCCGTACGGGCCCCCGGCGTTCCGCCCCCGCCGTCCCTCAGCCCTCGCCCTCGCGCTCCGCCAGGAACCGCTCGAATTCGAGGCCGATCTCGTCCGCCGACGGAATCTCCGCGGGCTCCGCGATCATGTTGCCCCGGGTCTCGGCGCCGGCCGCCGCGTCGTACTGGTGCTCCAGCCCCTGCACCAGGCTGACCAGCTCCTCGTCGCCCTCCCGGATCTGCCGGTCGATCTCCGTCTGCGTGCGGTGCGCCTCGGTGCGCAGCGCGTGCGCGACCGACGGCAGGACCAGCCCCGTGGCGGCGGTGATCGCCTCCAGGGCGGTCAGCGCGGCGTCGGGATACGCGGAGCGCGCCACGTAGTGCGGTACGTGGGCGGCGACGCCCAGCACGTCGTGCCCGGCCTGACCGAGGCGGAACTCGACCAGAGACTCGGCGCTGCCGGGGACCTGCGCCTCGTCGAAGGGGCTGCGGTGGCCCGGCATGAGGTCGGTCCGGTTGCCGTGCGGGGTGATCCCGACGGGCCGGGTGTGCGGGACGCCCATGGGGATGCCGTGGAAGTTGACGGAGAGCCGCACGCCCAGGCGCTCGACGATCTGCCGGACGGCGACGGCGAAGCGCTCCCACTCCACGTCCGGCTCGGGGCCGGACAGCAGCAGGAAGGGCGCGCCCGTGGCGTCCTGGACGAGGCGCACTTCCAGCAGGGGCTCCTCGAACTCCGTCCAGTGGTCGCGCTGGAAGGTCAGCAGCGGACGGCGTGCCCGGTAGTCCACCAGGCGGTCCGCGTCGAACCGGGCCACGACCTGGTGGGGCAGCGAGTCGAGCAGCCGCTCGACGATCTGCTCGCCGGTCTCGCCCGCGTCTATGTACCCCTCGAAGTGGTAGAGCATGACCAGCCCGGCCGAGTCCTGGGCGAGCGCCAGGTCGGCCACCGCCAGGCCCTTGGCGTCCCATTCGTACAAACCCTGTGGATCAAGCACCGCCACCACTCCTCCTCCGCCGCGTTCTCTGGCAAGAACGTCCAAGGACCCGCGACCATTCCCCAGTTGACGGTATTCACCAGGCGGTGTTCACCGGAAGACGGCACATGCGGCTCCACGCCACAACACGGTGCCCCACAAGGCGGTAAGGCCCGCCCCCCAGAGGGGACGGGCCTTACCGGTGAAGATCAGCTCGGCTCGCGCCGTGCTGCTGCGATCAGCTCTGGCCGCCGGCCAGCTTCTCGCGGAGCGCGGCGAGGGCCTCGTCGGACGCCAGGGCGCCAGAGGTCTCGTCGGCACCCTCGGAGGAGTACGAACCACCCGAGATGCCCGCACCGGCGCTGCTGCTGCTGCTGCCCGCGGCCGGAGCGGCCGCACCCTCGGCAGCGGCGGCCTCGTCGGCCTCGCGGCTCTTGATGACCTGGGCCTGGTGCTGCTCGAAGCGCGTCTGCGCCTCGGCGTACTGGCCCTCCCAGGCTTCGCGCTGCTTGTCGAAGCCCTCGAGCCAGTCGTTGGTCTCGGGGTCGAAGCCCTCGGGGTAGATGTAGTTGCCCGCGTCGTCGTACGAGGCAGCCATACCGTAGAGGGTCGGGTCGAACTCGACCGAGGCCGGGTCGGCACCGAAGGACTCGTTGGCCTGCTTCAGGGACAGCGAGATCCGGCGACGCTCGAGGTCGATGTCGATGACCTTGACGAAGATCTCGTCGTTGACCTGGACGACCTGCTCCGGGATCTCCACGTGGCGCTCGGCCAGCTCGGAGATGTGGACCAGACCCTCGATGCCCTCGTCCACGCGGACGAACGCACCGAACGGAACCAGCTTGGTGACCTTACCCGGGACGACCTGACCGATCTGGTGCGTCCGGGCGAACTGCTGCCACGGGTCTTCCTGCGTCGCCTTCAGCGACAGGGAGACGCGCTCGCGGTCCATGTCGACGTCGAGAACCTCGACGGTGACTTCCTGGCCGACCTCGACAACCTCGGACGGGTGGTCGATGTGCTTCCAGGACAGCTCGGAGACGTGGACGAGACCGTCGACGCCACCCAGGTCCACGAAGGCACCGAAGTTGACGATCGAGGAAACGACGCCGGAGCGGACCTGACCCTTCTGCAGGGTGGTGAGGAACGTCTGGCGAACCTCGGACTGGGTCTGCTCGAGCCAGGCGCGGCGGGACAGGACCACGTTGTTGCGGTTCTTGTCCAGCTCGATGATCTTCGCCTCGAGCTCCTTGCCCACGTAGGGCTGGAGGTCGCGGACGCGACGCATCTCGACGAGAGAGGCCGGCAGGAAGCCGCGGAGGCCGATGTCCAGGATGAGACCACCCTTGACGACCTCGATGACGGTACCGGTGACGATGCCGTCTTCTTCCTTGATCTTCTCGATGGTGCCCCAGGCACGCTCGTACTGAGCGCGCTTCTTCGAGAGGATCAGGCGGCCTTCCTTGTCCTCCTTCTGGAGAACCAGGGCCTCGATCTCGTCGCCGACCTTGACGACCTCGTTCGGGTCGACGTCGTGCTTGATCGAGAGCTCGCGGCTCGGGATGACGCCTTCGGTCTTGTAACCGATGTCGAGGAGAACCTCGTCCCGGTCAACCTTGACGATAACGCCGTCGACGATGTCGCCATCGTTGAAGTACTTGATCGTCGCGTCGATCGCCGCGAGGAACGCGTCCGCGTCGCCGATGTCGTTGACCGCAACCTGCGGGGTGGTTGCGGTGGTCTCGGTGCTGCTCGTCATGTGGGTAAGGGCTCCGGTTACGGACAGAAAGTCGTAGGTACTGCTACGCCGGGAGCCCTTATCGGCATCTGCCGAAGAAGCCGGACAGCCAAGGAAGCCCCAGTTCCGCGAAATGCGGGGTGGGGGCCTCGAAAACCGAGGGGACATCGACAGATACAAGCGCAGCCTGCTAGGTCTGAGGAGCACAGGCTCGCAGCGCAACTTGTAGCATACGGGGGCAGCCGGACAGGGTCAATGCGCGAAGGCGCACACCCCGGGCGGATCACCGCACAACCGGCACAATTAACGGGCGGGCAGGCGCCGATGGCCCTGCCGGCCCGCTTTCCGCAGACATTCGCAGACTACGACGACGGGCCCCATGAACCAAGAGGACTGCGCCCCCGAAGAGGCGTACGAAGCCGGATCCGACGCCGAGGACGACTCCGAGGCCACGCGGCGTGACGCGGGGGAAGCGGAGAGCAGCCGGGCCAGCCGGGGCTGGTGGGACCGCAACGCCGACGAGTACCAGAGCGAGCACGGAGCGTTCCTCGGCGACGACCGCTTCGTCTGGGGCCCCGAGGGCCTGGACGAGGCGGAGGCCGCCCTGCTCGGCCCCGTCGCCTCCCTCAAGGGCAAGGACGTCCTGGAGATCGGCGCCGGCGCCGCCCAGTGCTCGCGCTGGCTGGCCGCCCAGGGCGCCCGCCCGGTCGCCCTGGACCTCTCCCACCGCCAGCTCCAGCACGCCCTGCGCATCGGCGAGGACGTCCCCCTGGTCGAGGCCGACGCGGGGCGCCTGCCCTTCCGCGACGGCTCCTTCGACCTGGCCTGCTCCGCCTACGGCGCCGTCCCCTTCGTCGCCGACCCCGTGAACGTCATGCGCGAGGTGCGCCGCGTCCTGCGCCCCGGCGGCCGCTGGGTCTTCTCCGTCACCCATCCCGTCCGCTGGGCCTTCCCCGACGAACCGGGCCCCGAGGGCCTGTCCGTCGCCGCCTCCTACTTCGACCGCACCCCCTACGTCGAGCAGGACGAACAGGGCCGCGCCGTATATGTGGAGCACCACCGCACGATCGGCGACCGGGTACGGGACGTGGTCGCGGGCGGCTTCCGCCTCCTCGACCTGGTCGAGCCGGAGTGGCCCGCCTGGAACAGCCAGGAGTGGGGCGGCTGGTCCCCGCTGCGCGGCAACCTCATCCCCGGTACGGCGATCTTCGTGTGCGAGCGGGACTGAGCCGGTGACGGGACAGCGCGCGATCCGCACGGCCGACCTCGACTCCCTTCCCGTACGGGAAGCCCTGCCCGCGCTCGTCTCGGCGCTGGACGCCCACGGGGCCGCCGTGCTCTGTGCCCCGCCGGGCACCGGCAAGACCACGCTGGTGCCCCTGGTGCTCGCGGGGCTCGTGGGCGGCGGGCCGCGCCGCCGGGTCGTGGTCGCCGAGCCCCGCCGGATCGCCGCCCGCGCGGCGGCCCGGCGGATGGCCTGGCTGCTCGGCGAGCAGGTCGGCGCCTCGGTCGGCTTCACGGTGCGCGGTGAGCGGGTGGTCGGTCCGTCCACCGTGATCGAGGTGGTCACCACCGGGGTGCTGCTCCAGCGGCTCCAGCGGGACCAGGAGCTCTCCGGGACCGACCTGGTGATCCTGGACGAGTGCCACGAGCGGCACCTGGACGCCGACACGGTCGCCGCCTTCCTCCTGGACGTACGGGAAAACCTGCGCCCGGAGCTGCGGCTCCTCGCGGCGTCGGCCACCACGGACGCGGCGGGCTGGGCACGCGTCCTGGGAGACGCCCCCGTCGTGGAGGCCGCCGGAATCTCCCACCCCGTGGAGACCGTGTGGGCCCCGCCGGCCCGCCCGGTGCGGCCGCCGCACGGGATGCGGGTGGATCCGGCGCAGCTGACGCACGTGGCCTCGGTGGTGCGGCGGGCACTGGCGGAACGTTCCGGCGACCTCCTGTGCTTCCTGCCCGGCGTCGGTGAGATCGCCCGGGTCGCCGGGCAGCTGGGCTCCGTCGACGCGGAGGTCCTCCAGATACACGGCCGCGCTCCGGCCTCCGTCCAGGACGCGGCGCTGTCCCCCGCCCCGCACCGCCGGGTCATCCTGTCCACCGCCGTCGCGGAGTCCAGCCTGACCGTGCCCGGCGTACGGATCGTCGTGGACTCGGGGCTGGCCCGCGAACCCCGGGTCGACCACGCCCGGGGTCTGGGAGCGCTGGCCACCGTACGGGCCTCCCGCGCGGCCGGCCGCCAGCGCGCGGGCCGGGCCGGGCGCGAGGCCCCGGGCACGGTGTACCGCTGCTGGGCCGAAGCGGAGGACGGACGGCTGTCCGCGTACCCCTCCCCCGAGATCCGGATCGCGGACCTCGCGCAGTTCGCCCTCCAGGCCGCCTGCTGGGGCGACCCGGACGCGACCGGCCTGGCCCTGCTGGATCCGCCGCCGGCCGGGGCCATGGCCGCGGCCCGCGAGGTGCTGCTCGCGGTGGGCGCCGTGTCCCCGGAAGGCCGGCCCACCCCGAGGGGGCTGCGGATGGCCCGGCTCGGCCTGCACCCGCGCCTCGCCCGCGCCCTCCTCGACGGCGCCGCCGCGCTGGGGCCCCGACGGGCCGCGGAACTGGTGGCCCTGCTCAGCGAGGAGCCGCCGCGGGAGTACGGGGACGACCTGGCCGCGGCCTGGCGGCGCGCCCTGGCGGGCGGCGACCCGTACGCCTCGCGCTGGCGCGCGGAGGCCAGGCGCCTGGAGCGCGCGGCGAAGGAGAGCAGCCCTGCGGGGCAGTCCCCCGCCCCGCCCCTTCCCGACGAGGCCGCCGCCGGGCTCGTCGCAGCCCTCGCCCACCCGGAGCGGGTGGCCAGGGCCAAGGGCCAGGGGGCCTTCCTCATGGCCTCCGGGACGGGGGCCGAGCTCGGCGAGGGGTCGGGGTTGCGCAGCGCGCCCTGGCTGGCCGTCGCAGTCGCCGACAGGCCCCCGCACTCCGCGTCCGCCCGCGTCCGGCTGGCCGCCCTCCTCGACGAGGACACCGCCCGAGAGGCCGCGGGCCATCTCTTCCGCGCGGGCGAAGAGGTCCACTGGGAGGACGGCGACCTCGTCGCCCGCTCCGTGGAACGGCTCGGTGCCATCGAGCTCGCCGAGCGCCCCCTGCGCAACCCCGACCGCGCCCTCGTCAGGGCCGCGCTGATCGAGGGCCTCCGCACCGAGGGGCTCGGCCTGCTGCGCTGGACCCCGGACTCACAGGCGCTGCGGGCCCGGCTCGGCTTCCTGCACCGCACGCTCGGCCCGCCCTGGCCCGACGTGGCGGACGACGCGGAGTTGCTGGAGCGGGCCGACGACTGGCTGGAGCCCGAGCTGTCGCGGGCCCGCCGCCGCTCCGACCTCGGACGGATCGAGGCCGGGCAGGCCCTGAACCGGCTGCTCCCCTGGGCCACCGGGGAGGCCGCCCGGCTCGACGAGCTGGCCCCGGAGCGGATCGAGGTGCCCAGCGGCTCCAGGATCCGCGTCGACTACGGCGCCGAGCACGGTCAGCCCGTACTCGCGGTCAAGCTCCAGGAGCTGTTCGGGCTGGCGCAGACCCCGCGGGTCGCAGGGGTGCCCGTACTCGTCCATCTCCTGTCGCCCGCCGGCCGGCCCGCCGCGGTCACCGCCGATCTGGCGTCCTTCTGGCAGGGCGGCTACCGCGCCGTCCGCGCCGAGCTGCGCGGCCGCTACCCCAAGCACCCGTGGCCCGAGGACCCGGCGACCGCCGAGCCCACCCGGCACACCAACGCCCGGCTCAAGCGGTGAACGGCTCCCCCTCGCGGGGGCGCCGGCCGCGGGCCTCCAGCCAGAGCGCGAGGGCGAAGAGCGCGAGCCCGCCGGCCGCCAGCCCGATCGGCGCGTACGTGTGCAGCGCCAGGACCATGGTCCGGTTCGATTTGACCAGGTCGACGGTGTAGTCGCTGTAGTCCTCGCGGATCTTCACGTGCCCGGCGAACACGGTGAGCTTCCCGTCGGGCGCGTTGCCCGCGATGCTCCCGCCGCGCATCTCCTGCTGGATCTCCTGCTCGGCGTTGACGGGCGCTCCGGTCACCGGGTCCACCCAGAACATCGCCTTGGTCGTGTACCAGAGGCTGGTTCCGGTGGTCTGCTCGAACGTCGCCGGGTCGATGGCCTCGATCGGCATCTTCTTCGGCAGCCCGACCTTCGTCCACGGCACGGTCTGCTCGAAGTAGTAGACGTCCATGCCCTTGAACTTGCGCGGACCCACGTAGTGGATCGGCGAGGAGGTACGGGTCTGCGCGTCGAAGTAGAGGTAGTCGCGCGGCTCGGTGAAGAACGGCCACTTGAACTCGATGCCCTCGCGCTTGACCGGATCCCCGTCCACGGCCTCGCCGGTGGCGTGCACCGGGTCCTGGCTGTGGGCGTCGAAGATATAGCGCTCGGGGATCTGGGAGACCATCTTCCCGTCCGGGCCCATGATGTGGGTCAAGGTGTCCCAGACCACGACGTCCTTGCCCGCGCTGGCCTCGATCTCCTTCGACGCCTCGACGTTGCCCTTGAGGGTCTGGACGATGGTGACCTTGTCGACCTTCTTCGGCTGCAGGGTGGAGTAGTCGACTAGGGTCGCGTCCTTGGCCTCCAGCACCATCTCCTGGTACTGGTTCGGCGGGATCTTCGCGAGCTTGGGGTACGCGTACCAGCGCAGCAGCGGTGCGAGGGCTGCACAGAACACGGCTACGGCTAGCAGGACGAGGCTTGCTCTGCGTCGCATGGCCGGGCCCTCCTCTACTTTCCGGGCGCGGCGGGCGCGGTGGTGAGCAGGGGCTTCGGTGAGGTCTTGCCTTCCGGCGCCCCCGTCGCCGTGATGGCGAAGACGAGGAGCGCCGCGAGGACGAGACCGCTGGCGGCGGCGACGATTGCGCGCATGCCGGGGCCTCCGGAATCTGATGGGGTGTCAGGGCGGTGGCACCGTAGCAATGCGGGTGACAGATGAGAACCGTTTGAGCCACTGCTCGCGCGGGGACCTCGCGGGGTCCCCTGCTTCGCGCTGAACGGGGTCATGCCGCGGCCCGCCCCCCGAGCGGAGGGCGGGCCGTGGGGGGGCGTCAGGGGGTCTTCGCGGGCGCCGGAGTGCCGGCGGAGGCGGACGGCGAGGGCTTCGGCGACGGCTTGGGCGACGGGGAGACCGAGGAGGTGGGCTTCGGAGTCGGCGTCGGCGAAGGCGTGGGCTTCGGGCTCGGGGTCGGACTCGGGCTCGGAGTCGGGGTCGGCGTCGGGCTCGGGGTCGGCGAAGGCGTCGGACTCGGCGTGGGCTTCGGGCTCGGCGTCGGGCTCGGAGTCGGCGTGGGCGTCGGCTTCGGCGAAGGCGTCGGACTCGGCGTGGGCTTCGGGCTCGGCGTCGGGCTCGGACTCGGCGTCGGAGTCGGCTTCGGCGAAGGCGTGGGACTCGGGGTCGGCTTCGGCGAAGGCGTGGGCTTCGGCGTCGGGCTCGGGCTCGGCTTCGGGGGCGTGACCACCGGCTTGCCCCCGCCACCGGTACCGCTACCGCTGCCGCCGCCCCGGCCGTCCGGGACCTCGCGGACGCCCTTCAGGTAGTACGTGAACCACGACCGCACCGTCCGCAGGTAAGCGGAGGACTGGTTGTACGACAGCACGGCCCGGTCCAGATCCGCGTCCATCCGCAGGTCACGCGTACCGGCGCACAGGTAGCGGCCCGCCGCGAGCGCGGCATCGTGCACGTTGTGGGGGTCGCGGCGGCCGTCGCCGTTGGCGTCCTGGCCCCACGAGGCCCAGGTGGACGGGATGAACTGCATCGGCCCGATCGCACGGTCGTAGCGCGCGTCCCCGTCGTAGGCCCCGCCGTCGGTGTCCGAGATGTTCGCGAAGCCGTTGCCGTCGAGCACGGGGCCCAGGATCGGCCGCAGCGTCTTGCCGGAGCTGTCGACCTGACCGCCGCGCGCCTGACCGGACTCGACCTTGCCGATCGCCGCGAGGAGCTGCCAGCGCAGCCCGCACCCGGGGTCGCTCGCGCCGACCACCCGCTCCGCGCCCCGGTACGCGGCGAGCACGCTCGCCGGTATCCCCTGGGCGCCCTCGGCCCCGCCCGTGGCCGCGGGCTCGGTGCGCGGACCGGGATCCGCGGCGGCCGGCGGACCGGTCGGCGCCGGGGTCGCGGTGGCCCCGGCCTCGGGCAGCAGCACGGCCGGCGGCACGGGGCTCACCAGCGGTGGCAGGGCGGTGAAATAGGAGCCGTCCCCCGCGGAGCCGCCGGGCACCGGCGCGGGCTCCGCGACCGGTGACGCCACGACTCCGGCCGCGACGGGCCCCTGCGAGGCGGTCAGTACGGCGGCCACGACGGCGGAGACGAGCACGGCGGCCCCGCCCTTGCGCGCCACCCGGCCGAACCGCGTCGATATCCCCCACACCGCGGAGCCGCGTCCCCGTATCCGTGCCCGATCCGTCATGAGCCGGACCCCCCTCCCCCTCGACGTCCGCGTGACCCTACGTCAACTCGCTGCGCGGGGCACGCATCGCGGGCCGGAATTCACGATTTCCTCATGAGTTCCGCAGGCCGCCCATACTGGACGTACCGATCACACCGATCGCACCGGACCGCACCGGTCTGCGCCAGCCGACGAGTCGCCCCCGGAGACCAACTCGCCATGCCGTTCACCCTCAGCCACGCGGCCGCCGTACTCCCGGCCGTCCGCCGCTCCGGCCGTGCGCGCGGCCCCCTCGTCGGATCGGCCCTGATCCTCGGGTCGTTCGCCCCGGACAGCTTCTACTTCGCCGACACGGTCGTCTCGGGCCTCAGGCCGTACGGCACCTTCACGCACTCCCTGCCCGGCGTCCTGACCGCCGACGCGGTACTGACCGCCGTCCTCGCGGCGTGCTGGCTGCTGCTGCGCGAGCCGCTGATCGCGCTCCTGCCCCGCGGCCGGCAGGGCAGGGTGCACTCCTTCGTCCGCGGCGAGGAGTGGCGCGGTCGCCGACTGCCCGCGCTGGCCCTGTGGTTCTACCTCTCGGCGGTCATCGGTTCCCTGACGCACGTGGTGTGGGACGCCTTCACGCACGTCGACCGCTTCGGGACGCGCACCCTGCCGGAGCTGGGCGAGCCGCTCGCCTTCGGGCTGCCCCTCTACTCGTACCTGCAGTACGGGACTTCGGCGCTCTCGGCCTGCTTCCTGGTCTGGTTCACGGTGACCGCGCTGCGCCGGCTGCCGGACTCGCCGGCCCCCGCGTCCGTCCCGGTGCTCGGCCGGGCCGAGGTGGTCGGCGCGCTCGCGCTGGTCCTCGTGTGCGTGGCGGTCGGGATCACCTTGCGCGTGCTGCGCTTCTTCACCTTCTTCGACCGGATCCGCACCCCGCTCGACATCATCCCGACCATCTGTTTCGGCGCGGGCGGCGGTCTCGTCGTGGGGCTGCTGCTGTACGGGGTCCTCGTGCGCCTGCGCCCCCGGCGACCGCGCGACCGCTCCTCCGCGGAAGCGGACACGGACGCGGACGCGGACACGAAAGCGCCCGTCCCCACCGCGTAGGCGGGGACGGGCGCTGTCCGGACCGACCGCGTGTGCCGGGTGATCGGCGCGGGGCGATCAGTGCGCGGCGGACTCCCAGTCGGGGCCGACGCCCACGGACACGTCCAGCGGGGCCCGCAGGTCGACGGCGTCGGCCATCTCGCGGCGCACCAGCTCCTCCACCCGCTTCCGCTCTCCGGGCGCGATCTCCAGCACGATTTCGTCGTGGACCTGGAGCAGCATCCGCGACTTCAGCCCCGCCCCGGTGATCGCCTTGTCCACGCGCAGCATCGCGACCTTGACGATGTCGGCGGCGGTGCCCTGGATCGGGGCGTTCAGCGCCATCCGCTCGGCGGCCTCGCGGCGCTGGCGGTTGTCGCTGTTGAGGTCCGGGAGGTAGCGGCGGCGGCCGAGGATCGTGGCCGTGTAGCCGGTGGCGCGGGCCTCCTCGACCACGCGGCCCAGGTAGTCCCGGACCCCGCCGAAGCGCTCGAAGAAGGTCTCCATCAGGCCGCGGGCCTCACCGGGCTCGATGTTCAGCTGCTGGGCCAGACCGAAGGCGGAGAGCCCGTACGCCAGACCGTAGGACATGGCCTTGATCTTGCGCCGCATCTCGGCGTCGACCTCGGAGCGCTCGACGCCGAACACCTGGGAGGCGACGGTGGTGTGCAGGTCCTCGCCCGACTGGAAGGCTTCGAGCAGGCCCTCGTCCTCGGAGAGGTGGGCCATGACGCGCAGCTCGATCTGGCTGTAGTCGGCGGTCATGAGGGATTCGTAGCCCTCGCCGACGACGAAGCCGCGGCGGATGGCCCGGCCCTCGTCGGTGCGCACCGGCACGTTCTGCAGGTTGGGGTCGGTGGAGGACAGCCGGCCGGTGGCGGCGACGGTCTGGCTGAAGCTGGTGTGCACCCGGCCGTCGGCGGCGATCATCTTGACCAGGCCCTCGACGGTGACGCGCAGCTTGGCCTGCTCCCGGTGGCGGAGCATGATCACGGGCAGTTCGTGGTCGGTCTGGGTGGCCAGCCAGGCGAGCGCGTCGGCGTCCGTGGTGTAGCCGGTCTTGGTCTTCTTGGTCTTCGGCAGGTCCAGCTCGCCGAAGAACACCTCCTGGAGCTGCTTGGGCGAGCCGAGGTTGAACTCGTGGCCCACCGCCGCGTGCGCCTCCTTCACCGCCTGCTGCACGGCGCCCGCGAACTGCAGCTCCATGCCCTCCAGGTGGCTCCGGTCCACGGCGATGCCGGCCCGCTCCAGGCGGGCCAGCAGCTCGGAGGTCGGCAGCTCCATGTCGTGGAGCAGCTCGGTGGCCCCCACCTCGGGGAGCTTGACCGCGAAGGCGTCGCCGAGGTCCAGGACGGCGCGGGCCTGCGCCATCAGCGCTTCGGCCTCGGCGGTGTCGTCGGCGCCGAAGGCGAGCTGCCCGTCGGCGGCGGCGGGCGCCAGCTCCCGGTGCAGGTACTCCTGGGAGAGCACGTCCAGCGCGAAGGACCGGCGGCCCGGCTTGACCAGGTAGGCGGCGAGCGCGGTGTCCATGGCGACCCCGGCCAGGGTCCAGCCGTGCTCGGGGAAGACCCGCATCAGACCCTTGGCGTTGTGCACCACCTTGGGCTTGGCGGCGTCGGCGGCCCAGGCGGCGAAGGCCCGCTCGTCGGCCTCGTCCAGCGCGGACGGCTCGAACCAGGCGGCCGCGCCGCCGGCCGAGGCCAGCGCGATCTCGGAGACGTTTCCGGTGCCGAGCGCCCAGCTGTCGACGGTGGAGATGCCGAGCGGGGTGCCCGCGTGGCTCTCCAGCCACGGCGCGAGCTCGCCGGCGCCGAGCACGGAGCCGTCCAGCTCCACGGCGGCCGCGGCGGGGGCCGGGGCCTCCTGCTCGGCGGCGCCCGGGTCGACGGCGAGCAGCCGCTCGCGCAGGGAGGCGTTGCGGATCTCCAGTACGTCCAGGACACCGGTGACGGCCGTCCGGTCGTAGGGGGCGCGGGCCAGGTCGGCGGGGGTCTTGGGCAGGGCGACGTCCTTGACCATCTCGGTCAGGATCCGGTTGAGCTTCACGGCGTCCAGGTGGTCGCGGAAGTTCTGCCCGGCCTTGCCCTTGACCTCCTCGGCGCGCTCGACGAGCTCCGCGAAGGACCCGAACTGGGTGATCCACTTGGCGGCGGTCTTCTCGCCGACGCCCGGGATGCCGGGGAGGTTGTCGGACGGGTCGCCGCGCAGCGCCGCGAAGTCCGGGTACTGCTGGGGGGTGAGCCCGTACTTCTCCTCGACCTTCTCGGGGGTGAAGCGGGTCAGCTCGGAGACGCCCTTGGTCGGGTAGAGCACGGTGGTGTGCTCGGAGACGAGCTGGAAGGAGTCCCGGTCGCCGGTGACGATCAGCACGTCGAAGCCGAGGGCCTCGGCCTGCGTGGCGAGCGTCGCGATCACGTCGTCGGCCTCGAAGCCGTCGACGGCGAAGCGCGGCACGCTCATCGCGTCGAGGAGCTCGCCGATCAGCTCCACCTGCCCCTTGAACTCGTCGGGGGTCTTGGAGCGGTTCGCCTTGTACTCGGGGAACTCCGCCGAGCGCCACGTCTTGCGGGACACGTCGAACGCCACCGCGAAGTGCGTGGGCGCCTCGTCGCGCAGCGTGTTCGCCAGCATCGACGCGAACCCGTAGATGGCGTTGGTCGGCTGCCCCGTCGCGGTGGTGAAGTTCTCCGCGGGCAGCGCGAAGAACGCCCTGTACGCCAGGGAGTGCCCGTCCATGAGCATCAGGCGGGGGCGGTCCGCTGCGGTCGGCTGGTCGGTCTTCTTCGATGCTGAATCTGCCACGCCCCCGATCCTAGGCCGCCGGACTGACAATTCCGGCGCCGGCCGTCACCCGGTCAGTGGACGGCCGCCCGGGTCCGCCCCCGCACGGGCCCGGCCGGCCCCTCCCCCCGGGGCTCCCCGTCCGACTGCCCCGGGCTTCCCCACCCGGCCTCCCTCCCCTCCCCATCCGGCTCCCCGCCCCTCCCGATCCAGCTCGCCGAGCCTTCCCCGCCCCTCCCCATCCAGCTCGCCGAGCCCTCCCCGACGCCTCCCCGATCCCTCCCCACCCGCCTCCCCCGGCGCATCCGCCGCAGCACCCGCCCCCGGCGCACCCGTCCGGACTCCGGACGCTCCGTACCGCCCTCCCGTACGCCCGGGGGCCGTGCAAGGATCGGAGATGCGGCACTATGTGCTGCATTCGCACGCACGCTCGAAGGGGAGCGCCATGGCCACCAAGCCGCCCGCAGGGGATCCCGTACAGGACGCACCCAAGGTGACGCCCCCCAAGCACGCGGCCGCCGGCCTGCCCGCGCTCGGGCACACGCTGAGGGTCGCCCAGGAGCAGATGGGCCTGGCCCGTAGCGCCCGCACCCTCCTCAAGGTCAACCAGAAGAACGGCTTCGACTGCCCCGGCTGCGCCTGGCCCGAAGGCGACAAGCGGCACGCCGCCGAGTTCTGCGAGAACGGCGCCAAGGCCGTCGCGGAGGAGGCCACCCTGCGCCGGGTCACCCCCGCGTTCTTCGCCGAGCACCCCCTGGCCGACCTCGCCGGCCGCTCCGGCTACTGGCTGGGCCAGCAGGGCCGGATCACCCAGCCGATGCTTCTGGAAAGAGGGGCCCTCCCCGAGGGGGGCGACCGCTACGAGCCGGTCAGCTGGGAGCGGGCCTTCGAGATCATCGCGGAGGAACTGCGCGCCCTGGACTCCCCCGACGAGGCCCTCTTCTACACCTCGGGCCGCACCAGCAACGAAGCGGCGTTCCTCTTCCAGCTGTTCGTCCGCGAGTTCGGCACCAACAACCTCCCCGACTGCTCGAACATGTGCCACGAGTCCTCGGGCTCCGCGCTGAACGAGACGATCGGCATCGGCAAGGGCAGCGTCTCCCTCGAAGACCTCCACCAGGCCGACCTGATCATCGTCGCGGGGCAGAACCCGGGCACCAACCACCCGCGCATGCTCTCCGCCCTGGAGAAGGCCAAGTCCGCCGGCGCGAAGATCATCTCGGTGAATCCGCTGCCCGAGGCCGGCATGGAGCGCTTCAAGAACCCGCAGACCCCCGTGGGCATGCTCAAGGGCACCGCCCTCAACGACCTGTTCCTCCAGATCCGCATCGGCGGCGACCAGGCCCTCTTCCGCCTGCTCAACAAGCTGGTCATCGAGGCGGGCGGCGCCACCGACGAGCGGTTCATCAGCGAGCACACCCACGGCTACGAGGAGTTCGCGGCCGCCGCCAAGGACACCGGCTGGGACGAGACCCTCACCGCCACCGGCCTGACCCGCCCCGACATCGAGCGCGCCCTGGCCATGATCCTGGCCTCGGAGCGCACCATCGTGTGCTGGGCCATGGGCCTCACCCAGCACAAGCACTCCGTCGCCACCATCCGCGAGGTCGTCAACCTGCTGCTGCTGCGCGGCAACATCGGCCGCCCCGGCGCCGGCGTCTGCCCCGTCCGCGGCCACTCCAACGTCCAGGGCGACCGCACCATGGGGATCTTCGAGCGCCCCGCGCCGGCGTTCCTCGACGCCCTCGACAAGGAATTCGGCATCACCTCGCCCCGCGAGCACGGCTTCGACGTGGTCCGCTCCATCCAGGCCCTGCGCGACGGCGAGGCCAAGGTGCTCTTCGCCATGGGCGGCAACTTCGTCGGCGCCACCCCCGACACCGAGGTCACCGAGGCCGCGATCCGCCGCGCCTCCCTGACCGTGCACGTCTCCACCAAGCTCAACCGCTCCCACGCCGTCACCGGCCGGCGCGCCCTGATCCTGCCCACCCTCGGCCGCACCGACAAGGACGTCCAGGCCTCCGCTCCCGGCAAGAAGGGCACAGCGCAGTTCGTGACCGTCGAGGACTCCATGGGCATGGTCCACTCCTCCCGCGGCAACCTCGCCCCCGCCTCCCCGCACCTGCTCTCCGAGCCCGCGATCGTGGCCCGCATGGCCCGCGCCGTCCTCGGGGCGGCCTCCAAGACCCCGTGGGAGGAGTTCGAGCGGGACTACGCGGCCATCCGCGACCGGATCTCCCGCGTCGTTCCCGGCTTCGAGGACTTCAACGCCCGCGTCGCCCGCCCCGGCGGCTTCCAGCTCCCGCACGCCCCGCGCGACGAACGCCGCTTCCCCACCAAGACCGGCAAGGCGAACTTCACCGCCGCGCCCGTGGAGTACCCGCACCTCCCGCCGGGACGCCTGCTCCTGCAGACCCTGCGCAGCCACGACCAGTACAACACCACCATCTACGGCCTCGACGACCGCTACCGCGGGATCACCGGCGGCCGCCGCGTCGTCATGGTCAACCCCGAGGACGCCGCCGAGCTCGGCCTCGCCGACGGCTCGTACACCGACCTCGTCGGCGAGTGGCGCGACGGCGTGGAGCGGCGCGCCCCCGGCTTCCGCGTCGTGCACTACCCGACCGCCCGCGGCTGCGCCGCCGCCTACTACCCCGAGACCAACGTGCTGGTGCCCCTCGACTCCACCGCGGACATCAGCAATACCCCCGCGAGCAAGTCCGTCGTCGTGCGCTTCGAGCCCTCCTGATAGAACGACCTCAGGACAAGCAGGTTAACGAGCGTTGACGAACGGAGTCGTCCCATGGGCGAGCAGCAGCACGCGGTGAAGTTCCCGCAGGAGGTCCTCGACGAGTACACGGCCCTGGGCATCGACCTGCCCGCGCTGTTCTCGGCGGGCGACCTCGGCAAGCGGATGGACATCCGCATCCTCGAAGCCTCCGCCGAGCGCGTCGTCGCCACCATGCCCGTCGAGGGCAACACCCAGCCCTACGGCCTCCTCCACGGCGGGGCCTCCGCCGTGCTCGCCGAGACCCTCGGCTCGGTCGGCGCGATGATGCACGGCGGCATCACCAAGGTCGCCGTCGGCGTCGACCTGAACTGCACCCACCACCGCGGCGCCCGCTCCGGCCTGGTCACCGGGGTCGCGACCCCCGTGCACCGCGGCCGCTCCACCGCCACCTACGAGGTGGTCATCACGGACGAACAGGACCGCCGGGTCTGCACCGCCCGCCTGACCTGCCTGCTGCGCGACGTGAACCCGCAACAGCCTGGCAACAACTAGCCGTTGCCCTCGTAGCGGCGCCGGTCTAGCGTTCCCCGCATGGGATCCGGACCGGCGCCGCGGCGCGCCTTGGCCGCGGTGGCGACGACGGCGCTGCTGGCCGCCGCACCGCTCGGCTGCGCGGGCGGCGATCCCGCGGCCGCTCCCCCCGCCACCTCCGCACCACCGGCGCCCCAGGACGTCTGCACCCGCCTGATCACGCACTGGGCGGGCGTGATCCTGGACGCGGGCGAGGGCAAGGACGCCGTCCGCCTCGACTACCAGTCCATGGGCCTGTCCGGCGGCCAGAACGACATCCTGCGCGCCGTCCTCGCCGACGCCCGCGCCGAGCGGGACGCCAGGGGCCCGGCCGCCGCGCGCGAGCTCACCGCCCGGGAGGCGGAGCGCCGCTGCGCGGACCGCTACCGCTCGGGCACCCCGACGGGCGGACCCTGGCAGTGAGCGGCGGCATCGGCCCGATCGAGCCCGGAGAGGGCACCCGGCCCCTCGACGGCGCCGACGGCCACGACGAGCCCGACGGGGCCGACGGCGCCGACGAGCAGGGCGGACACGGCGACCCCAGCGACCCCCGGGGCCCGCGCCCCGGCCCTCGTACGCCCCCGGCCGTCCGGCGGGTCCGCGAGGCCTACGAGGGCCACCGGCGGGCCGTCCTGGCCCTCGGGGCGGTGACCTGCGCGTCCGCCGTCATCGCCGGCGGGGCCGCGCTGTACGCGCACCGGCCGCGCCTCGCCCCGTACAGGCCGCCGGCGCCCTCGCAGCTGTTCTCCCTCGTCTACCTCGGCCCGGACGACGAGGAGCCCGCGCAGGAGCCCGCACAGGGGCCTTCGCAGGAGCCCTCGCAGGACCGCTCCGGCACGGCCTTCGCGTTCACCGTGCGTGTGCGCGCCTCGGCCGGTCCGGCCGTCACCCTGGAGCGGCTGACGCAGTCCTCGCGGGCGCTGACGATCGAGGTCCGGCCACCACTTCCGGCCACGCTCGACCCGGGCGAGGCCCGTGACCTCGCCGTACGGATTCGCGTCACAGACTGCGTGCATGTGGCACGGAATTCCGGACTCCCTTTCCTCGAAGTAACCCTAAGTAATGGGTTTGAGAAAGAGGATCACAGCTACATCCCCGGTGACCGTTATGCGAGGGATCTCTCCACCGCCCTGACCAGGGCGTGTCCCGAAGATCGAGACGGGAGCACCCCTCCGCCGTCATGACCAAAAGGCCCCAGAGTCCTGGCGCGACAGTACTCAAACCACCTGACGGTCCTCACCCGTCTCACCATACGGACAAGACGAACCGGCCGGATTTCCCCCTTTCCACCCGCAGAGATCCGCTATGTATTACGCCGTGGCATAACAAGAGAGTCACATCATTGGCCTCAGCCCTCCATAACGTCCCAAGACCCGCTTAGAGTCACGGCCAGTCACCGCGACCACCGGATTTCCTTCAGTTCGGTTCCCCGCGTTCGACACGGTGCGTCCCACGGGGGACGCAGTGCCAGGAAAGGACTGATCGTGCGTCAGCGTTCTCTCATTGCCGTGACCGCCGCGCTCGCCGCGGGCGCCCTCACCCTCACCGCCTGTGGATCGCGCGGAGACAAGGCCAACGACGCCGCCAGCGGCGACGTCACGGTCGTCATCGGCGTCGACGCCCCGCTGACCGGTGACCTCTCGGCCCTCGGCCTCGGCATCAAGAACTCCGCGGACCTCGCCGCCAAGCAGGCCAACGAGAAGAAGTACGTCAAGGGCGTCACCTTCAAGATCCAGGCCCTCGACGACCAGGCGCAGGCCTCCTCCGGCCAGCAGAACGCCACCAAGCTCACCGCCGACAAGGACGTCCTCGGCGTCGTCGGCCCCCTGAACTCCTCCGTCTCGGAGTCCATGCAGAAGGTCTTCGACGACGCCAAGCTCGTCCAGATCTCCCCCGCCAACACCAGCCCCTCCCTCACCCAGGGACCGAAGTGGGCGACCGGCGAGAAGGTCCGCACCTACAAGAGCTACTTCCGCACCGCCACCACGGACGCCATCCAGGGCCCGTTCGCGGCGCAGTACCTCTTCAACAAGGCCGGCAAGAAGAACGTCTTCATCATCGATGACAAGAAGACGTACGGCGCCGGCCTCGCGGGCACCTTCAAGGGCGAGTTCACCAAGCTCGGCGGCAAGATCGCCGGCGAAGGCCACATCGACCCGGAGAGCACCGACTTCGGCGCGATCGTGACCCAGGTCAAGAGCTCCGGCGCCGACGTCGTCTACTACGGCGGCGAGTACCCCGCGGCCGGCCCGCTCTCCAAGCAGATCAAGGCCTCCGGCGCCAACATCCCGCTCGTCGGCGGTGACGGCATCTACGACAAGAAGTACGTCGAGCTCGCCGGCGCCGGCGCCGCGGGCGACCTCGCCACCTCGGTCGGCGCCCCGGTCGAGAGCCTGCCGTCCGCCAAGGACTTCGTCGCCAACTACACCAAGGCCGGATACAAGGAGCCCTTCGCCGCGTACGGCGGCTACTCCTACGACTCCGCCTGGGCGATCATCGAGGCCGTCAAGGCCACGGTCGACGGCAACAACGGCAAGCTCCCCGCCGACGCCCGCGCCAAGGTCCTCGCCGCAGTCCAGGGCGTGTCCTTCGACGGCGTGACCGGCAAGGTCTCCTTCGACGAGTTCGGTGACGCCACCAACAAGCAGCTCACCGTCTACAAGGTCGAGGGCACCGAGTGGAAGTCCGTCGAGTCGGGCACCCTCGGCGGCTGACCCTCACCGGGCACCCACCCCACCCGTAGCCGGTAGTCCGCTCGAACGGCCGGCCACGGGAGTACCACCAACCTGCCGCGCGGGGCGCGCACAAAAAGCGCCCCGCGCGGAGTCACATCCGTCGAAAGACTCGGAGGACCTGCGGTGCACGAACTGCCGCAACAGCTGGTCAACGGCCTGCTACTGGGATCCATGTACGGGCTCGTCGCCATCGGCTACACGATGGTCTATGGCATCGTCCAGCTCATCAACTTCGCGCATGGCGAGATCTTCATGACCGGCGGATTCGGGGCCCTCACCGTCTGGACCATGCTCCCCGGGGGCACCACGATGTGGATCGCCCTGCCGCTCATGCTCATAGGCGCGATCATCGTCGCCACCCTCATCGCCGTCGGTGCCGAACGATTCGCCTACCGCCCCCTGCGCAGCGCTCCCCGCCTCGCCCCGCTCATCACCGCCATCGGCCTCTCCCTGGCACTCCAGCAGGCCGTATGGGCCTGGTACCCGGGAGCCAAGTCGAAGGTCGTCTTCCCCGAGATCCCCGGCGGCCCCTTCCACCTCGGAAGCATCACCATCCAGACCGGTGACGTCTTCCTCCTGCTCGCCGCACCCATCTCCATGGCCATCCTCGGCTTCTTCGTCAAGAAGACCCGCACCGGCCGCGGCATGCAGGCCACCTCGCAGGACCCCGACACCGCCAAGCTCATGGGCATCAACACCGACCGCATCATCACGGTCGCGTTCGCCCTCGGCGCCGCCTTCGCCGCGGTCGGAGCCGTCGCCTACGGCCTCAAGTACGGCGAAGTCAACTTCAAGATGGGCTTCCTGCTCGGCCTCAAGGCCTTCACCGCGGCAGTCCTCGGCGGCATCGGCAACATCTACGGCGCCATGATCGGCGGCCTCGTCCTCGGCCTCGCCGAGACGCTCACCACCGCCTACGTCGCCGACATCCCCGGCTTCGAACAGCTCGGCGGACAGACCTGGGGCAACACCTGGGCGTTCGTCCTCCTCATCCTCGTCCTCCTCTTCAGGCCACAAGGCCTGCTGGGCGAGCGCGTCGCGGACAGGGCGTGATGACCATGACGACCACCACCACGGACACCACGACCATGAACGCAGAGCCCACCAAGGCCAAGGGGTTCATCCCCCTCCCGGAAAAGACCGGCCGCGCCCTCGCGACCGCGGGCGGCGCCCTCACCGTCGCCTCCTGCTTCCTCCCCTGGACCTGGACCACCGACTTCCCCGGCGACCTCACCGTCGTCGGATACCCCGGCGGACTCCAGTGGCTCGTCCTCGTCGGCGGCCTCCTCACCGCCCTCTTCGGCCTCTCCTCCTACGGGATCAAGGGCCTGAGCTGGCTCACCCCCGCGGGCGCCGACGCCGCAATCAAGCTCTCGGCCCTCGCCGCGTTCGTCACCACCTGGTACACGGTCTTCTCGATCGTCAACCTCAACGGCGTCATCGTCGACCTCGAACCCGGGGCCGGCGTCGCCGCCTTCGTCACCCTGCTCGCCCTCGTCGGCGCCCTCGCGCTCCCCTTCGAACGCCCCGTCCTCGAAGGACCCGACCCCGACGACAGCAGCTTGGAACAGTTCAAGCACAACGCGCGCAACAAGGTCACCTCCGCCAAGGCCGCCTTCACCTCCGGCCCGGCCAAGCCCGCCCGCGCGCTCCCCGCCTGGACCGAGATCCTGATCATCGCCGGCGTCCTCGCCGTCGGCCTCGGCGTCTTCACGTACGGCATCACCACCCCGTACCAGGAACTCTTCATCGGCTTCCTGATCACCGCCGCCTTCGGGTTCGCCGCCTTCAACAAGGCCGGCCTCATGGCCCGCATCACCACCCTCACCACCCGCCACCGCAACGTCGCCCTCGTCGGCGCCTTCGCAGCCGCGGCAGCCTTCCCCTTCACCCAGTCCGACGACCAGTACGCGACCCTCGGCGTCAACATCCTCATCTTCGCCACCGTCGCACTCGGCCTGAACATCGTCGTCGGCCTCACCGGCCTCCTCGACCTCGGCTACGTCGCCTTCCTCGGCGTCGGCGCCTACACCGCGGCCCTGGTCTCCGGCTCCCCCAACTCCCCCTTCGGAGTGCAGCTCCCCTTCTGGGCCGCCATCCTCATCGGCGCCGCCGCCTCCATGGTCTTCGGCGTCCTCATCGGCGCACCCACCCTGCGACTGCGCGGCGACTACCTCGCCATCGTGACGCTCGGCTTCGGTGAGATCTTCCGCATCTCCATGAACAACCTCGACGGCGTCTCCGGCCCCGACATCACCAACGGGCCCAACGGCATCGCCAACATCCCCAACGTCGACCTCTTCGGATTCGACTTCGGCGCCACCCACACCGTCGCCGGCTTCACCATCGGGCGCTTCGCCAACTACTTCTTCCTGATGCTCCTGATCACCCTCATCGTGGTCATGGTCTTCCGACGAAGCTCCGAATCCCGCATCGGCCGCGCCTGGGTCGCCATCCGCGAAGACGAGACCGCCGCCGAAGCCATGGGCATCAACGGCTTCCGCGTCAAGCTCATCGCCTTCGCCCTCGGCGCCACCCTCGCCGGACTCGCAGGCGCCGTACAGGCCCACGTGAACTACACCGTCACCCCGGACCAGTACGTCTTCGCCAACGCCGTACCCCCGAACTCCGCCTTCCTGCTCGCCGCGGTCGTCCTCGGCGGCATGGGAACCATCTCCGGCCCCCTCGTCGGCGGATCACTGCTCTTCCTGCTCCCCAACAAGCTCCAGTTCCTGGGCGAGTACCAGCTCCTCGCCTTCGGCGTCGCCCTCATCATCCTGATGCGCCTGCGCCCCGAAGGTCTCATCCCCAACAAGCGCAACCAGCTCGAACTCCACAAGGACATGGAAGCGCCCACGGTCCTCGGCAAGGCAGGGGTCTGACCCATGACGACCACCACCACCGAAACCCCCGCCACCACGGCGGAGACCGTCCTCGACGCACGAGGCGTCACGATGCGCTTCGGCGGCCTCACCGCCGTCAAGAACGTCGACCTCACCGTGCGCAGCGGCGAAATCGTCGGCCTCATCGGCCCCAACGGCGCCGGCAAGACCACCTTCTTCAACTGCCTCACCGGCCTCTACATCCCCACCGAGGGAGAAGTCCGGTACAAGGGCACGGTCCTGCCCCCCAAGTCGTACAAGGTCACCGCGGCCGGCATCGCCCGCACCTTCCAGAACATCCGTCTCTTCAACAACATGACGGTCCTGGAAAACGTCCTCGTCGGCCGCCACACCCGCACCAAGGTCGGCCTCTGGTCCTCCCTCCTGCGCCTCCCCAACTTCAGCCGGGAAGAAGCGGCGAGCCGCAAGCGGGCCATGGAACTCCTCGAGTTCATCGGCCTCCAGGACAAGGCCGAACACCTCGCCCGCAACCTCCCCTACGGCGAACAGCGCAAGCTCGAAATCGCCCGCGCGCTGGCCAGCGACCCCGGCCTCATCCTCCTGGACGAGCCCACCGCCGGCATGAACCCGCAGGAGACCCGGACCACCGAAGAACTCATCTTCGCCATCCGGGACCAGGGCATCGCCGTCCTCGTCATCGAGCACGACATGCGCTTCATCTTCAACCTCTGCGACCGCGTCGCCTGCCTCGTCCAGGGCGAAAAGCTCATCGAGGGCACCGCCGCCGAGGTCCAGGGCGACGAGCGCGTCATCGCCGCCTACCTCGGCGAACCCTTCGAAGGCGCCCCCGGCGCCGAAGAACTCGCCGAAGTCGAAGCAGCCGAAGCCCACAGCGAGGCGGCACACGGCGAAGCGACGGACGGCGAAGCGACGGACGGCACGACCAGCGCGACCAGCACGGACGGAGAAGACCGGTGACCGCACTCCTCGAGGTCGAGGACCTCCGCGTCGCCTACGGCAAGATCGAAGCCGTCAAGGGCATCTCGTTCAGCGTCGACGCCGGCCAGATCGTCACCCTCATCGGCACCAACGGCGCCGGCAAGACGACGACCCTGCGCACCCTCTCGGGCCTGATCAAACCGCGCGGCGGCCAGATCAAGTTCCAGGGCAAGTCCCTCAAGAAGATCCCCGCGCACGACATCGTCGCGCTCGGACTCGCCCACTCCCCCGAGGGGCGGCACATCTTCCCGCGCATGACCATCGAGGACAACCTCCTCCTGGGCGCCTTCCTCCGCAAGGACAAGGACGGCATCCAGAAGGACGTCCAGCGCGCCTACGACCTCTTCCCGATCCTGGGAGAGCGCCGCAAGCAGGCCGCCGGCACCCTCTCGGGCGGCGAGCAGCAGATGCTCGCAATGGGCCGCGCGCTCATGTCCCGCCCGAAGCTGCTCATGCTCGACGAGCCCTCCATGGGCCTCTCGCCGATCATGATGCAGAAGATCATGGCGACCATCTCCGAGCTGAAGTCCCAGGGCACGACCATCCTCCTGGTCGAGCAGAACGCCCAGGCGGCGCTCTCCCTGGCCGACCAGGGCCACGTGATGGAGATCGGCAAGGTCGTCCTGTCGGGCCCGGGCCGCGAGCTCCTGGTCAACGAGGACGTCCGCAAGGCGTACCTCGGCGAGGACTGAGCAGTCCCCTTCGTGTACGAGTGAGGCCCGCCTCCGGATCCAGGATCCGGAGGCGGGCCTCACTCATTGCTGCTCTGGGGTCCTACTCGCCCTTGCCGGCGGCGGCCTTCTTCTCCTCGGCGTCCTCGATGACGGCCTCGGCGACCTGCTGCATGGACATCCGGCGGTCCATGGAGGTCTTCTGGATCCACCGGAAGGCGGCCGGCTCGGAGAGCCCGTACTGCGTCTGCAGGATGCTCTTGGCGCGGTCCACGAGCTTGCGCGTCTCCAGGCGGAGAGAAAGGTCGGCGACCTCCTTCTCCAGCGCGCGGAGCTCGGCGAAGCGCGACACGGCCATCTCGATGGCGGGGACGACGTCGCTCTTGCTGAAGGGCTTCACGAGGTACGCCATCGCCCCGGCGTCGCGCGCCCGCTCGACGAGGTCGCGCTGCGAGAACGCGGTGAGCATCAGCACGGGGGCGATGGACTCCTCCGCGATCTTCTCGGCGGCGGAGATGCCATCCAGTACGGGCATCTTCACATCAAGAATGACCAGGTCGGGACGGTGCTCCCGGGCCAGCTCGACGGCGGTCTGACCGTCTCCGGCCTCACCGACGACGGCGTAGCCCTCTTCCTCAAGCATCTCCTTGAGGTCGAGACGGATGAGCGCCTCGTCCTCGGCGATGACGACGCGCGTCGTCAGCGGCGGAACGTGCGACTGGTCGGCGTCGGGCGTGGGCGTCGACTCGTGCTCGGCGGTCACGAAGGGCTCCTCTTTGCGGGGCATATCAAGCTCCCCCGAGCCTACCTAGCTACGGTATGGTGGACACGCAGCGGGTCGGGGATAACCTTCGATTCACTGGGCCCCAGTAGCCCAATTGGCAGCAGGCAATGGATTCAAAACCCATACAGTGTCGGTTCGAGTCCGACCTGGGGCACTTTTCCTTCTTTTCCAAGGTCACGCGGCAATCGCGTGACCTTCACTCGTTTCAGCGAAGCGTGACGAAAATGCGCAGGGTGAGCAAATTGCCCCTGCCAGCGTCGATCGCATGTACGACATGGCTACACGCCTCCACGCCCTGAAGCTGCTCGACGACGGCCGCAGCATGAGCTCGGTCAGCAAGGAAACCGGCGTCTCCCGAGCCTCCATCCGCTCCTGGCGGGTCCGGGTGGATCCTCTGCCCGCCAACATCAGATCAACCCCTGCCCACCCCTCACCGAAACGGCCTCCTACGCCTACCTGCTCGGCCTCTATCTCGGCGACGGCCACATAAGCCAGCCCACGAGCCACCGCGTACCGAGCCTGAGGATCACCTGCGACGACAAGTGGCCGGGCCTCATGGACGCTGCGGAGGCGGCGATACGGCGCGTGTTCCCGTTCAACCAGGTGCCGGGTCACCAACTGGACCGTCCGGAACGGCAAGCGCTACGAGTACCCCCGGTACTTCTTCACGAACAAGTCCGACGACATCCGAAAGCTCTGCACGGACACCCTCGCCAAGGTCGGCGTCCGGTGGACGATCCTGGCCCGGGGCTGCGACCCCTTCAACGTGTCCATCGCCCGCAAGGAATCCGTCGCGCTGATGGACGCCCACATCGGGCCGAAGTACTAGCCCGGCAGGTCGCCGCTGCCGCCAAGGTTGGCGACCATGCGGCGCAGGCCGTCGATGGTCGCCGCGTAGGCGGCATCGTCCACACCCTCCCGCATGCGTGCGTGCACCTTCGCGTTGCGGTCGTGCGCACGGACCCGGCCGGCCTGACCCTGCTCCGTAAGGGTCAATACCCCGTACGCCTCCGTGAGCCAGCCCCGCGCCGCCAGGTCGTCGTAGACCGCGTCGAAGTCGGTGTCCTGGTCGTCGTACGCGGTGAGCTTCTCCGTCAGGGCCGCCCGCTTCCAGTGAGCTGGGGCCGTCGCCACGTGGTTGAGGGTCCACCAGTGGGGCTGGGTGAGGTTTTCCTCGGCGAGGGGCGGCGCGGAGGCCGCCTATCGCCAGGTTGGCGGCCTCGCGGGCCCAGTAGCCGATGGGCTGGACTGCCAGCTGATCCTGTGAGTACGCCTTGATCGTCGTTATGCCGGGAGGCTATGACCTCAAGTCAGCTTGAGGTCAAGGGGTCTTGGTGCCCCCGCCGAGGCCGTGGAGGACCGTCGCCACGTGGGCTTTCGCGTCGGCCGGGTCGAGGGGGGCGTGGGCGACGAGGAGGCGGTACCAGAACGGGCCGAAGACCAGGTCGGTGGCGTGGTCGAGGTCGGTGGCGGCGGGGAGTTCCTCGCGGGCGACCGCCCGGGTCAGGAGGGTGGCGACGACATCCCGGCGGGTGGCGACCCAGGCGCGGAAGGGTTCGGCGAAGGCGGGGTCGAGCTGGGCTTCGGCCATGAGGCCGGTGAGGGCTTTGGCGCGGACGGGGTCGCGGCCGATGCGGTAGAGGTCGGCGACGAAGGCGGTGAGGTCGCCGGCGAGGGTGCCGGTGTCGCGTTCGGGGACGCGGGCGGCGGTTTCGTGGGCGTAGGCGTCCATGACGAGGGCGGGCTTGGACTTCCACCAGCGGTAGACGGTGCTCTTCGCGACGTTGGCGCGCTTGGCGACGCCTTCGATGGTGAGGGCGCCGTAGCCGTTCTCGACGAGGAGTGCGGCGGTGGCTTCGAGGACGGAGTGGTGGGCGTCTTCGTTGCGGAGGCGGCCGCCGGTGCGGGGCGGGGCGCTCGAAGAGTTGCTCGAAGGAGTGATTGACACGGCTTCACGATAGCCCTAGCGTTTTATCGAAACGCGGCGTCGCGTTTTGATTGATGGATCGACCGACCGAGACAGGGGCGGAGCCATGGGCACGATCGTGATCGCGCACGGGTACGGGATGAGTGCCGGGGAGCACTGGTACACGGCGACGGGTGAGGAGTTCGCCGCCGAGGGGCATGAGGTGCGGATTCCGAACTTCCCCGAGCCGTTCGCTCCGGAGGCGGATGTGTGGCTGAAGGAGCTGCGCGAGGAGACCGCGTGTGCGCCGGCCGGTGAGACGGTGCTGGTGGGTCACAGTCTGGGCGGGGCGAATGTGCTGCGGCTGCTGCAGGAGCACGACACGGAGGCCGAGGGGGCGTTCGCGGGGGTGGTGTTCGTGGCGTCGATGTCCGGTGAGGTGGGGTATGGCGCGTTGGCGCCGTTCTTCTCGCCGGAGTTCGACTGGCAGCGGATCCGTAGGGCTGCGCGGGAGTTCCGTGTGCTGCACGCGGCGGATGACCCGGTGACCGGGGAGGCGACGGGTGAGCATGTGCTGCGGTTCGTGCGGGAGCTGGGCGCGGAGGCGCGGGTGACCGCGTCGGGCGGGCACTTCCCGAGTACGGGTGAGAGCCGTTTGGTGTTGCCCGACGCGGTGCGTCTTATACGTGAGGTGCTGTAGTCGCTGCAGTTGCCTGCGGGCGGCGTCAGCGGACTGCGTCGCCGATGTGGTGGATGCGGACCAGGTTGGTGGATCCGCTGACGCCGGGGGGTGAGCCGGCGGTGATGACGACGACGTCGCCGGGTACGCAGCGGCCGATGCGCAGGAGCTCTTCTTCGACCTGGGCGACCATGGCGTCGGTGGAGTCGACGTGGGGGCCGAGGAAGGTTTCGACGCCCCAGGTGAGGTTGAGCTGGGAGCGGGTGGCGGGGTCGGGGGTGAAGGCGAGGAGGGGGATGGGTGAGCGGTAGCGGGAGAGCCGGCGGACGGTGTCTCCGCTCTGGGTGAAGGCGACGAGGAACTTGGCGCCGAGGAAGTCGCCCATTTCGGCGGCGGCGCGGGCGACCGCTCCGCCTTGGGTGCGGGGCTTGTTGCGGTCGGTGAGCGGGGGGAGGCCCTTGGCGAGGATGTCTTCTTCGGCGGCTTCGACGATGCGGGACATGGTGCGGACGGTCTCGATGGCGTATTTGCCGACGCTGGTTTCGCCGGAGAGCATGACGGCGTCGGTGCCGTCGATGATGGCGTTGGCGACGTCGGAGGCTTCGGCGCGGGTGGGCCGGGAGTTGTCGATCATCGAGTCGAGCATTTGGGTGGCGACGATGACGGGCTTGGCGTTGCGCTTGGCGAGCTTGACGGCGCGCTTTTGGACGATGGGGACTTGTTCCAGGGGCATTTCGACGC
This sequence comes from Streptomyces sp. NBC_01298, assembly GCF_035978755.1. Classification (NCBI taxonomy): domain Bacteria; kingdom Bacillati; phylum Actinomycetota; class Actinomycetes; order Kitasatosporales; family Streptomycetaceae; genus Streptomyces; species Streptomyces sp. NBC_01298. Next base: position 6,765,979 of record NZ_CP108414.1, on the reverse strand, counting down.
CGAGGTCTCCGCGGGCGACCATGATGCCGTCGAAGGCGGCGACGATGTCGTCGATGTTCTCGACCGCCTGGGGCTTTTCGACCTTGGCGATGACGGGGAGGCGTCGGCCTTCTTCGTCCATGATGCGGTGGACGTCTTCGATGTCGCTGCCGCTGCGGACGAAGGAGAGGGCGATGATGTCCGCGCCGATGCGCAGGGCCCAGCGGAGGTCGTCGATGTCCTTTTCGGAGAGGGCGGGTACGGAGACTGCGACGCCGGGGAGGTTGAGTCCCTTGTTGTCGGAGACCATGCCGCCTTCGATGACGCGGGTGTGGACGCGGGGTCCGTCGACGGCGGTGACTTCGAGGGTGACGCGGCCGTCGTCTACGAGGATGCGTTCGCCGGTGGTGACGTCTCCGGCGAGGCCCTTGTAGGTGGTGCCGCAGGTGTGGCGGTCGCCTTCGTGGTCTTCGACGGTGATGGTGAACTCGTCGCCGCGTTCAAGGAGTACGGGACCTTCGGCGAAGCGGCCCAGGCGGATCTTCGGGCCTTGAAGGTCCGCGAGGATGCCGACGCTGCGGCCGGTTTCGTCGGCAGCCTTGCGGACGCGCTGGTAGCGGTCCTCGTGTTCGGCGTAGGTGCCGTGGCTGAGGTTGAAGCGGGCGATGTCCATTCCGGCTTCGACCAGGGCTTTGATCTGGTCGTATGAGTCGGTGGCGGGGCCCAGGGTACATACGATTTTCGCTCGGCGCATGAGGCGAGCGTATGCCCCTACCAGGGAGTAGGAAATTGGTTCCGGGTGTCCACTCAACAACCTTTGAGCAAAAGCTTGTTGACAATTGTTGAATGTGCATGGGGGTGCTCTGATGAGCACCCCCGGGGCGCCGAATGTTCGGTTTTTCAGAGCTGGGGAGGGGTCATCGTGAAGCGTGCGTTCACCTGCGCGTAGACGGTCTGGCGCTGGGGTTCGAGGTCGAGGGCGGGGGCGCCCGCGTCTTCGGCGGCGCTGAAGGCCATGGTGCGCATGGCGCCGCCGGCGGCCTGGAAGGGGGTGGGGGCGTTCTCGGCTCCGAGGTCGGCGAGTTCGACGAGGGCGGCGAGTTGGGCTCCGAGGGCGGCGGCGTATTCGCGGGCGCGTTGGACGGCTTCGAGTACGGCTTGGCGGCGGGCTTCCCCGTGGGCGGGTGAGGTGGGGCGTAGGGCCCACCAGGGTCCGTCGACTTGGGTGAGTTCGAGGTCGGCGAGGCGGGTGGTGAGTTCGCCGAGGGTGGTGAAGTCGTTGAGTTCGGCGGTGAGGTGAACGCGTCCGTGGTAGGCGCGGATGCGTTCGCCGCGGCCGTGGCGGGTGAGTTCGGGGGTGATGGAGAAGGCGCCGGTTTCGAGTTTTTCGACGGGGTCGCCGTAGCTCTTGACGAGGTCGAGGACGGCGTTGTTGCGGCGGGTGAGGTCTTCGAGGGCGGTGCGCCGGTCGGTGCCGCGGGCGCTGACGGTGATGCCGATGCGGGCGATCTCGGGGTCGACTTCGAGGGTGGCTTCGCCGCGGACTGCGACGCGGGGGACTTCGGGGGTTCCGTAGGGCTGGTGCGATGCGTCCTGGGTCATGGATTCACTGTCGCACTGCTGCTCGTACGGGGGTGGTCATCGGATCGAAACCTGCCGGGGGTGTTGCGGCTTGTTACTGCTGGGTCAGAATCTACGCGCGTTGCCTGTCTGTGCACACGCACCTCACAAGGGGAGATGGCATGGCGTTCGACCGTAGGACATTTTTGGGCACTTCGGCTGCGACGGGTGCGGCTGTGGCGTTGGCGGGGGCCACGAGCTCCCCGGCGGCCGCGGCTGAACCGGTGGCCGGCGCCGCTTCGGCGGCGGGGGCGAGGACGTACGCGTTCACGGTGATGGGGACGACGGACCTGCACGGGAACGTTTTCAACTGGGACTACTTCACGGACAAGGAGTTCGACGACAAGGCGCACAACGACATCGGTCTGGCGAAGATCTCGACGTTGGTGAACCAGGTGCGGGCGGAGAAGGGGCGGCGCAACACGCTGCTGATCGATGCCGGGGACACCATTCAGGGGACGCAGCTTTCGTACTACTACGCGAAGGTGGATCCGATCACGGCGCGGCGTGGTCCGGTGCACCCGATGGCGCAGGCGATGAACGCGATCGGTTATGACGCGGCGGCGCTGGGGAACCACGAGTTCAATTACGGAATTCCGGTGCTGCGGAAGTTCGAGGAGCAGTGCGATTTCCCGTTGTTGGGGGCGAACGCGCTGGATGCGAAGACGTTGCGGCCGGCGTTCGCGCCGTACAGCATGCACCGGCTGCGGACGCCGTGCGGGCGGGATGTGAGGGTGGCGGTGCTGGGTCTGACGAATCCGGGGATCGCGATCTGGGACAAGGCGAACGTGCAGGGGAAGATGACGTTCCCGGGTCTTGAGGAGCAGGCGGCGAAGTACGTGCCGCGGCTGCGGTCGCTGGGTGCGGACGTGGTGATCGTGTCGGCGCATTCGGGTTCGAGCGGTACGTCGAGCTACGGGGACCAGTTGCCGTACGTCGAGAACGCGGCGGGTCTGGTGGCGGAGCAGGTGCCGGGGATCGACGCGATCCTGGTGGGGCACGCGCACACGGAGATCCCGGAGTACCGGGTGCGGAACAAGGCGACGGGCAAGGACGTGGTGTTGTCCGAGCCGTTGAAGTGGGGGCAGCGGCTGACGCTGTTCGACTTCGAGCTGACGTGGGCGAAGGGCTGTTGGTCGGTGTCGAAGGTGGCGGCCCGGGTGCTGAATTCGAATACGGCGGCGGAGGACCCGAAGATCGTGGGTCTGCTGTCGGACGAGCACCGCAAGGTCGTGGCGTACGTGAACCAGGTGATCGGTACGTCGACGCAGGCGATGTCCTCGGCGGACGGTCCGGTCAAGGACGTGGCGATCATCGATCTGATCAACCACGTGCAGGCGGAGACGGTGAAGGGCGCGCTGGCGGGTACGGAGTGGGGTGCGCTGCCGGTGCTGTCGCAGGCTTCGTGCTTCTCGCGGACGGCGGCGATTCCGGCCGGGCAGGTGACGATCAAGGACGCGGCGGGTCTGTATCCGTTCGAGAACACGCTGGAGGCGCGGCTGCTGACGGGCGCCCAGGTCAAGGACTATCTGGAGTATTCGGCGAAGTACTACGTGCGGACGGCTCCGGGTGAGGTGGTGGATCCGGCGAAGCTGACGAACGCGGAGGGTACGCCGGACTACAACTACGACGCGGTGTACGGGCTGACGTACGACATCGACGTGTCCGAGCCGGTGGGTTCGCGGATCTCGGGGCTGTCGTTCCAGGGGAAGCCGTTGGATCCGGCGGCGCAGTTCGTGCTGGCGGTGAACAACTACCGGGCTTCGGGTGGTGGCAACTTCCCGCACGTGCCGCAGTCGAAGCAGCTGTGGGCGAACTCGGATGAAATACGCAACACGATCATCCAGTGGGTGAAGGCGAAGGGGACGGTGGACCCGGCGCAGTTCGCGTCCGTGGACTGGCGGCTGACCCGAGCCGGGGCACCTGTCTTCTAGCCGATGGTGCTCTAAACGTTTCTCCTTACAGGTGCTCGACCAGTGGGAGCAGTTCGCCGGCGGGTTGGGGGCGGGTGTGCTCCCGCTGTTCGAGGCCGAAGGTGGTGAAGGCGGTGCGGGCGGGCTGGGGGTAGGGCTGTTTGCCGGTGAGGGTGTTCAGGATGGCGGCGCTGCGCCAGGCGGCGAGGCCGAGGTCGGGGGCTCCGACGCCGTGGGTGTGGCGTTCGCCGTTCTGGACGAAGACGCTGCCGGTGACGGCCGGGTCGGTGATCATCCGGTAGCGGTCGTCGATGCGGGGGCGGCCGGAGGAGTCCTTGCGCAGGTAGGGGTCGAGTCCGGCCAGGAGGCGGGCGAGGGGGCGTTCGCGGTAGCCGGTCGCGAGGACGACGGCGTCGGTGGTGAGGCGGGAGCGGGCGCCCTGGTCCACGTGTTCGAGGTGGAGTTCGACCTTGGTGGTGGCGACGCGGCCGGCGGTGCGGACGCTGACTCCGGGGGTGAGGACGGCGTCGGGCCAGCCTCCGTCGAGGGTGCGGCGGTAGAGCTCCTCGTGGATGGCGGCGATGGTGGCGGCGTCGATGCCCTTGTGGAGTTGCCATTGGGCGGGGACGAGGCGGTCGCGGACCGGTTCGGGGAGGGAGTGGAAGTAGCGGGTGTAGTCGGGGGTGAAGTGTTCCAGGCCGAGCTTGGAGTACTCCATGGGGGCGAAGGAGGGCGTGCGGGCGAGCCAGGTGAGGCGTTCCCGGCCGGCGGGGCGGGAGCGGAGCAGGTCGAGGAAGACTTCGGCTCCGGACTGGCCCGATCCGATGACGGTGACGTGTTCGGCGCCGAGGATGCGCTGCCGGTTGTCGAGGTACTCGGAGGAGTGGATCACCGGGACGGTGGGGGCTTCGGCGAGGGGGCGCAGGGGTTCGGGGATGTAGGGGGCGGTGCCGATGCCGAGGGCGAGGTTGCGGGTGTAGGTGCGGCCGAGGGCTTCGGCTTCTCCTTCGGCGTCGACTTGGGTGAAGTCGACTTCGAAGAGGCCGCGTTCGGGGTTCCAGCGGACGGCGTCGACCTGGTGGCCGAAGTGGAGTCCGGGGAGGCGTCCGGCGACCCAGCGGCAGTAGGCGTCGTATTCGGCGCGCTGGATGTGGAAGCTCTCGGCGAAGTAGAAGGGGAAGAGGCGTTCCTTGTGCTTCAGGTAGCTGAGGAACGACCAGGGGCTGGTGGGGTCGGCGAGGGTGACGAGGTCGGCGAGGAAGGGGACTTGGAGGGTGGCTCCGTCGATGAGGAGTCCGGGGTGCCAGCGGAAGTCGCGGCGCTGGTCGTAGAAGGCGGTGGCGAGTTCTGGGGCCCCTTGTCGGGGCAGGCCGTGGGCGAGGGCGGCGAGGGAGAGGTTGAAGGGGCCGATGCCGATTCCGACGAGGTCGTGGGGTGCATCGAGCTGGGCGGTCATCGGTGGGTGCTGCCTTCCAGGAGGTTCACGAGGGCGTCCAGGTCCCCCGCCGTGGTGTGGGGGTTGAGCAGGGTGGCCTTGAGCCAGAGGCGGCCGTCGGCGGTGGCCCGGCCCAGTACGGCGGTGCCGCCCTGGAGGAGGGTGCGGCGCAGGGTGGCCAGTGCGGTGTCGTCGGCGTGGGTGGGCCGGAACAGGACGGTGCTGATGGTGGGCGCCGCGTGGAGTTCGAAGGCGGGGTGTGCTTCGAGGAGTCGGGCGAGTTGGTCGGCGCGGGCGCAGGTGCGGTCGATGAGGTGGGTGAGGCCGTCTCGTCCGAGGGAGCGCAGGGTGGCGGCGATCTTGAGGGCGTCTGCGCGGCGGGTGGTGCGCAGGGAGCGGCCGAGGAGGTCGGGGAGCCCGGCTCGGGTGTCGTCGGGGGCGTTGAGGTAGTCGGCCTGGTGGGCGAGGGGGGCGAGCAGGGTGGTGTCGGGGACGGTGAGGAGTCCGGCGGCGATGGGCTGCCAGCCGAGTTTGTGCAGGTCGAGGGTGATGGAGCGGGCACGGTGGAGGCCGGCGAGTTTGGGGCGGTGGCGGGGGCTGAGGTGGAGGAGGCCGCCGTAGGCGGCGTCGATGTGGAGGTCGGCGCCGTGCTGGTCGCAGAGGTCGGCGAGGGCGTCGAGGGGGTCGATCAGGCCGGCGTCGGTGGTGCCGGCGGTGGCGGTCACGAGGACGGGGCCGGTGGTGGTGGCGAGGGCCTCTGCGAGGGTGGCGGGGGTGAGGGTGCCGGTGGGGGTGGGGAGGCTGCGGGCGGGGGGCAGGCCGAGGAGCCAGGCGGCGCGCGGGATGGAGTGGTGGGCGTTGGCGCCGTGCAGGACGGTGAGGCGGGGGCCGTGGCGTTCGCGGGCGAGGAGGAGCGCGAGGTGGTTGGCCTCGGTGCCGCCGGTGGTGAGGACGGCGTCGGGGTGGGGGGTGTCGTGGAACTCCGCGGCGAGTGTGCGGGTGAGGAGGGATTCGAGGGCGGAGGCGGCGGGGGCCTGGTCCCAGGAGTCGAGGGAGGCGTTGAGGGCGCTGGCGGCGAGGTCGGCGGCGGCCGCGACGGCGAGGGGCGGGCAGTGCAGGTGGGCTGCGCACAGGGGTTCGGCGGGGTCGGCGGCGCCGGCGGTGAGGGTGTGGACGAGGGTCCGTAGGGCTTCGTGGTCGCCGTGTCCGTGGTCGGGGAGGATCTCGCCGAGTGCGGCGGTGACGCGGGCGGTGACGGCCTCGGGTCCGCCGGCCGGGAGCGGTCCGCCGCGGGCGCGGGCTCCGCTGCGCAGGGCGTCGAGGACGGTGGCGAGGAGTGGTTGCAGGGCGTCGGGGCCGTGGGGTCCGCCGGCGAGCGGGGCGGTGCGCCGTCTGCCTGTGCCGGGGGGCGCTGTCATGCGGTTGTCCTCACGGGAACGGTTCGGCGGCGGGTGGTGCCGCTCGCTGGGTCGGGGACCCGGGGGTACAACGATCCGACCCGAATGGGGTAACCGCCCGGGTTTATGAGTGGTTGATTTCAAGCCGTCCGCGGTCGCCGGGCGCTGTCGTTCCGGTACTGGCCGTCGGAGGGGCCGGGTGACGGGGGCGCTATGGAGCGAGGAGGCCGGTCTCGGCTCGAAGTGTGTTCGGCCGTAATGCACTTGGTGCTGGTGCTGGTGTGGATGGAGTGGTGAGCCACACCGCGCACGTGCGGTGCGCCGGGGTGTGGTCGCTGCTGTTCGTCGCACCGTTCGGCCTTGTGGTGACGGACGTGTTTTTGGACGGTCCGGGAGGAGCCGACATCGCCTCCTGTCGGGGAGGGGGTGGATCCGCTGGCGTTCGGATCGCTGGGCTCGGGGCACCTGGTGCTTCTACGCTGCGCCGCTCGTCGGTGCTTGTGCGGGTGGGGCGCCGACTGGCCTCCCGGCAGGCGGACGAGCGCCGGTCGGTGTGAGTGGCCCGCTCGGGGTGGAGTCCCCCGCCACCCCCGGCGGGCGGGGCCAGGGCCGGAGCTGGGCTGGCCGAGGCCAAGCGGGGCAAGCCAGCCCGGACCCGTCCGGGTGGACCGGCCGAACCGGCCCTCACCCGCTGTCGGGGTGAGGGCCGGTTCGGCCGGTGCCGGGTGGCCCGGGGGCCGCCGCCAGCCCCTGTCGGCCGGGTAGGCCGGCGCGGAGCACTGGTGCCGGGCAGGGCAGGCCGGTGCCGGGTACGCCCCGGTGCCAGGTAGGCCTGTGCTGGCTAAGGCCCGGCGCCAGGTCTGGCCGGAGGCCCCCGCCCGGCAGGGCCCGATACAGGTAGCGGCCGTGCCGGGTAAGGCCCGGCGCCAGGCCTGACCGGACAGGCCCGCGCCCGGTAGGGCCACGCCCGGTGCCAGGTAGCGGTCGTGCCGGGTAAGGCCTGGCCGGATGGGCCCGCGGCCGGTAGGGCCCGGTGCTCAGTAGGGCCGTGACGGGTCGGGCCGGGTGGCCGGGGCTGTTGGGGGTGGGTGGGGTTGTGGTTAGTGGCGGGCTCGGGCGGCTCGGGTGAGGTCGTCGAGGTGGTCCACGAGTTTGCGGTGGAGGACGGGGGTGATGTCGGGGTCGGCCAGGGCGGCTTGGCCGGCCTGGAGGTTGGCTTCGGTGATCTCGTGGCCCGGGAGGGCCCAGCGGCCGGCGGCGTCGGCGATGGCGGGGCCGCGGCGGGCTGCGAGGGTGACGGCCTCGGAGTAGGCGCGGGGTACGTAGTCCCGTACCAGATCGGCCTGTTCGGGCTGCCAGAAGCCTTGGGCGGTGGCGGTGAAGAGGTAGTTGGACAGGGAGTCGTCGCGGAAGAGGCGCTCCCACGCGGCGGCCTTCGCCCCGGCCGTCGGGAGGGCGGCCCGGCAGTGGGCGGCGCCTTCCCGGCCGGTGGCGCTGGGGTCCGCGGCGAGGGCTTCGTCGATCTCGGCTTCGCCGGCCGCGCCGAGGACGGAGAGGCGGGCGAGGATGCGCCAGCGCAGTTCGGGGTCGAGTTCGGGGCCGCCGGGGACGGTGCCGTCGGCGAGCCAGCCGGCGATGGTGTCGGGCTGGGTGGCGCTGTCGACGAGGGTGCGGACCGCGACGAGCCGCAGTCCGGGGTCGGAGCCGTCCTCGGTGCGCCGCAGCAGGTCGCGGGCGATGGAGGTGAGGGTGGCGAGGGCGTCGGCGCGGCGGTCCGGGGTGACGTAGCGGTCGGCGATCTGGGCGCGGGTGAAGGAGAGGACGCCTTGGACGATCCCGAGGTCGGTTTCCTCCGGGACGTGGGCTTCGGCGGTGGCCAGGTAGTCGGCGGCGGCGAGTTCACCGTCTCGGACCATGTCGCGCAGGGAGTTCCAGACGACGGCGCGGGTGAGCGGGTCGGGGATGCGGGAGATGCCGCGCAGGGCGGTTTCCAGCGAGGTTTCGTCGAGGCGGACCTTGGCGTAGGTGAGGTCGCCGTCGTTGAGGACGAGGAGGGCGGGGCGCGGGCCGCTGACGGAGAGGATCTCGTCGGAGGGGACGTCGAGGGCGAGGACCTCGCGCGGTTCGAGGACCCCGTCGGGGGCGCGGTCGTAGAGGCCGGCGGCGATGTGGTGGGGACGGCTGCCGGTGCGGTCGACGGTGAGGGTCCAGCCTCCGTGGCTCTCTTCGAGCCGGGGGGTGAGGGTGTCGACTCCGGTGGTGCGCAGCCAGGTCTCGGCCCAGGTGTGGACGTCGCGGTCGGTGTGGGCGGCGAGGGAGTCCACGAAGTCGGCGAGGGAGGCGTTGGCGAACTTGTGGCGGGCGAAGTGGGTGTTGATGCCGGCCAGGAAGTCCTTCTCGCCGAGCCAGGCGACGAGTTGGCGCAGGGCGGAGGCGCCCTTGGCGTAGGAGATGCCGTCGAAGTTGAGGAGGGCGGAGGCGGTGTCGGGGACGGCGGCGGCGTCGGGGGCGACGGGGTGGGTGGAGGGGCGCTGGTCGGCGTCGTAGCCCCAGGGCTTGCGTTCCATGCCGAAGCCGGTCCAGGTCTCGGTGAAGCGGGTGGCTTCGATGAGGGTCTGGTAGCCCATGAACTCGGCGAAGGACTCGTTCAGCCAGATGTCGTCCCACCAGCTGAGGGTGACGAGGTCGCCGAACCACATGTGGGCCATCTCGTGCGCGATGGTGACGGCGCGGCGCTGGCGTTGGGAGTCGGTGACGGCGGAGCGGAAGACGTAGTCGTCGCGGAAGGTGACCAGGCCCGGGTTCTCCATGGCGCCGGCGTTGAACTCGGGTACGAAGGCCTGGTCGTAGGAGTCGAAGGGGTAGGGCTCGCTGAACTTCTCGTGGAAGCGGTCGTAGCAGGCGGTGGTGAGGCCGAGGATTTCCTGCGCGTCGGCGTCGAGGTGGGGGGCGAGGGAGCGGCGGCAGTGGATGCCGAAGGGGAGCCCGGCGTGTTCGGTGCGGACGCTGTGCCAGGGGCCGGCGGCGACGGCGGCGAGGTAGGTGGAGATGACGGGGGTGGGGGCGGAGGTCCAGATGCCGGCTTCGGGGGCGGAGCCGTCCCCGGAGCCATCCCCGAAGCCGTCGCCGGAACCGTCGCCGCTGCCGCCGGGGCGTTCGCCGATGCGGGTGGTGACGCCGTTGGCGAGCACGGTCCAGTGCGCGGGGGCGGTGACGTGGAACTCGAACACGGCCTTGAGGTCGGGCTGGTCGAAGGCCGGGAAGACGCGCTGGACGTCGTCGAGGAACATCTGGGTGTAGACGTACGTCTCCCCGTCCGCGGGGTCGGTGAAGCGGTGCAGGCCTTCGCCGGTGCGGGAGTAGCGCATGCGGGCGGCGATGCGGAGTTCGTGGGGGCCTTCGGTGAGGCCGGTGAGGGGGAGGCGGCCGTCGTTGAGGGCGGCCGGGTCCAGGGGGTGTCCGTCCAGGGCGGCGGAGCGCAGTTCGTCCGGCTTCAGCTCGACGAAGGTGTCGCCGGCCGCTCGGGCGGCGAACCTGATGACGGTGCGGGACTCGAAGGTCTCGTCGCCGGTGGTGAGGTCGAGGGCGACCTCGTAGTGCTGGACGTCGATGAGCCGGGCTCGGAGCTGCGCTTCGTTGCGCGTAAGTGCGGACATGGGGCCCATGCTGCCGGATGGCGGCGCCGGGCCCCAGTTCCTATGCTCCGCCCGCGCTTTCGCCGTCGCTTTCGCCGTCGGCGTCGGCGTCGCCCTCGCCGGCGGCGATCGTCTCGTGGTGACGAATTACTTCAGCGATGATGAAGTTGAGGAGCTTCTCGGCGAAGGCGGGGTCGAGTTTGGCGTTCTCGGCGAGTTGGCGCAGCCGGGCGATCTGGCGGGCCTCACGGCCCGGGTCGGCCGGGGGCAGCTGGTGGCGGGCCTTGAGATGGCCGACCTGCTGGGTGCACTTGAACCGCTCGGCGAGCATGTGGACCACGGCCGCGTCGATGTTGTCGATGCTGTCCCTGAGCCGGGCCAGCTCGGCGGTGACGTTCTCGTCGATGTCCCTGGTGTTCATGGTCACCGAGAATACGTGGCGCGCGCCGCCGGTTCCTCGGCCGATCGACCACTGAGACGAGCCGGGCCTACGACTCGGCCGGGTCGTGGGTGATCAGGTCTCCCGGCTGGCACTGCAGGACGTCGCAGATCCGGGACAGGGTGGAGAACCGGATGGCCTTGGCCCGGCCGTTCTTGAGCACGGACAGGTTGACGACGGTGATGCCCACCTGTGCGGACAGTTCGGTGAGCGTCATACCGCGTTCGGCGAGGATGCGATCGAGGTGGATCCGGATCGTGTGGAGTTCCTCTTCGGGCATCGATTCGGGCATCAAATGGTCCCTTCGAGGTCCTCTCGCATGCGCACGCCCTCGCGCATGATCTTCCCCATGATGACGGCGGCGAGGCCGGCGAGGATGAGCACCTGCGGCCCTGAGATCTCCGGCCCGAACATCTCCGTGGACACCATGCTGTCGGCGAGCCAGGCTTGCGACCACCCTACGACGAGGCCCGCGATCGGTGTGCCCACGGTGACGAACCAGCCGAGGACGGTGAGCCGTCGCGCCGTCTTGTCGGTGAACGGCCCTTCCGACACGACGGCGTCCAGCAGGCGGGAGAAGAGCAGCAGCGCGAGGGAGGCGAACAGCATCCAGGGCAGCCCTCCCCCGAGGTCGGCGGCGCGTTGGGCCGCCGAGGGGGCGTTCTGGCAGAGCCGCGCTTCGCTGCTGGAGGCGTCCACCCCTTCGCCGACCGGCAGGCCGCCCTCCAGTGTGGCGTTGGCCCAGAAGCCGGTTTGTACGCAGACCGCCCCGTCGTCGGTCAGGTGCGAGACGGCCGTGCCGATGAAAGTGAGCCCCCAGAGCATCGCCAGCCCGAAGGTCAGGGTGGCCAGGATCTTCGTGAATCGCGTGTTCATCGCGTTCCCCCCTATCGATTTTCGATATGCCTGAGACTAGACGACCATATCGATAATCGACAAGTGGGTCGGGCGGGTTGGATCGGATCGGGGAGGTTCAGAGCGGGAGCAGCGCCGTGACCAGCCAGCCGCCTTCGGGGGCGGGGCCGGCGGTGAGGGAGCCGCCGAGGGCTTCGGCGCGTTCGGCCATGCCGACGAGGCCGTAACCGCCGCCGCGGGCGTTCTCGGAGAGTTTCGCGGGCCGGCCGCCGTCGTCGGCGATCCGGACCTCCAGGCCCGCCGGGACCGTGCGCAGGCCGATCCGGACGGCGGTCGCGGTGGCCGCGTGCTTGCCGATGTTGGTGAGGGCTTCGAGGACGATGCGGTGGGCGGTGGCGGCGACGTCGGCGGGGAGCCGGGCCTCCAGGCCCTCCTCCACGTAGAGGACGACGGGCGGGCCGGTGGCGGCGAACCGTTCCGTCAGGCCGCGGATCTCGCGGAGGCCTGCGACGGGGGCGGTACCGGCGGAGCCGCCTGCCTGGCCGGCGCCCTTGCCGACCTCCGGGGCGGAGTCGTCGGCGCCCTCGCGGAGGATCTTGACCAGGCGGCGCATGGAGCCGAGCGCCTCGTCCCCGGCGGTCTCGATGCGGCCGAAGATCTCGGCGGCGCGTTCGGCGGAGACCTTGGTGTAACGGGCGGCGCGCGCCTCGACCACGATCCCCGTCACGTGGTGGGCGACGAGGTCGTGGAGCTCGCGGGCCAGCTCCAGGCGCTCGGCACTGCGTACGGCGCGCAGCTCGCGCACGCGCTGGACGGACTGCAGGCGCAGGAGGAGGGAGTACGCGGTGACGACGACGGCGAGCACGGAGAAGAGCAGGGTGAAGCGGCCCGGGTCCGCGTCGCGGACGGGCGCGGCCATGGAGCCGAGGGCGAGGAGGGGGCCGAGGACGGCGGCGGTACGGGCGGGGGCGCGGAGCAGGACCTGGGTGAGGAGGACGAGCAGGGCGATGGCTTCGCCGCCGCCCCAGACGACGAGGGGGTGGTGGCTGAAGAGCAGGGAGAGGGTGACGGCCCAGGTGACGGCGGAAGCGAACCACGCGCGGGTGAGGAGCGGGATGCGCGGCCAGGGCGCGGCGCTGAGGCAGACGAGGACGCCGGACACCCAGACGGCGGCGTGCGGGGTGCTGGGCTGACGGGCGAGGACGACGCCCTCGAAGGTGACCAGGGAGAGGAGAGTGACGGAGAGGAGGATCCGGATCCAGTCCGCGGCATGGGGGTGACGACGGGCCCAGGGCCCCAGGGGACTCACGCGGGGCCTCTGCGGAGGGCTCCGCCGGTTGCACGGGGCTCCGCACGCGCGGCACCGCAGGGGAGGTAGGCCGCTCCACCAGCGGTACGGGGCTCCGAGCGCGCGGCACCACCCGAGAGGTAGGCGACTCCACCAGCCGTACGAGGCTCCGCACGCGCGGCACCGCCGAGCAGGTGGGCGGCTTCGCCGGGGGCGTGGGGGCTTCGGCGCAGGCGGGGGCCGTGGTTCGGCGGGGCGCTGCCCGCACCCGTGGGGGTCGGGGGCGTCGGAGACGGCGTGCGCCGGCTTCCCGGGTCGCCGCCCCGGACCCCGTGCCTCAAACGCCGGCGAGGCTGATTGTGCCCGTCGGTGTGCGAACGCCGACGGGGCCGGTCCTCAAGAGCGGCGCCCGAACGGCGCAGCGGATTCTGCCCGGCGGCCCGTGCCGGACGGCGCAGCCGACCCCGCCCCGCGGAACTCGAACGGCGACACGGCCGGCTCTGCCCCCCAACGGCCGAACGGTCACGCGGCCGGCCCTGACGCGGAGCACCCGTGCATCGACAGGACGGCTTCCGCCCCGCGGCGCCCGACCGCCCGCACGGCCAGGTCCCTCCCGCGGCGCCGCACCGCCCGCGCGGCGGGATCCGGCCCGCGGCGCAGCACCGCCCGCGTAGCGGGGTCCGTCCCGTAGGGGGCGCGCCGCGGGTGGGATCGGGGCGGGGGTGGGTCACGCCGGGGTGCCCGCCAGGCCGCTTTCCCAGGCCCAGGCGGCGATTTCCACGCGGTTGCGGGCGTCCAGTTTGGCCTGGACGTTGGCCAGGTGGGTCTTGACCGTAGAGAGGGAGACGAAGAGTTCCCCGGCGATCTCGGCGTTGGTCAGGCCGCGCGCGAGGCAGCGTACGACCTCGCGTTCCCGGTCCGTCAGGGGTTCCGCCGGGCGGCGGGCGGCCGCGGCGGCCGCCGGGGTGCGGTGGGCCATTTCGCGCAGCAACCGGACGGTGATGGCGGGTGAGACGAGGGAGTCTCCGACGGCTGCCGCCCGTACCGCTTCAACCAGCATGGCCGGGCTCGCGTCTTTGAGGAGGAAGCCGGACGCTCCGCCCTGGAGCGCCGCGTGGACGTACTCGTCGAGGTCGAAGGTGGTGACGATGACGATGCGGGGGGTGTCGCGGCCCGACAGCCGGCGGGTGACTTCGAGCCCGTCGAGTTTGGGCATGCGGATGTCGAGGAGCAGGACGTCGGGCCGGTGTTCGGCGACGGCCGCGAGGGCCGCTTCGCCGTCTTCCACGTCGGCGACCACCTCGATGTCGGGCTGGCTTTCGAGGATCATCCGGAAGCCGGTCCTGACCATCTCCTGGTCGTCCGCGATGATCACTCTGATCGTCATGCGCCGCCTGCCCCACTGTCGCCCGTTGCCTGTGCCGTCCCGGTTTCCCCGGCGTTCCCACGCGGTGGGATCTCTCCATGGGACCTGCGGGCGCCTCGGCCCGCAACCGCACGGCAGAGCGCCGGGAGCACGCCGCAAGGCCGGAACGGCATCGTTCCGGCCTCACGGGACTTCGGTCGACGTTACGGACATGTGGTGCATCACGCCTCATTCTTTCGGCCACCATCCGACGGGGCGGACGGGCCGGAAGACCTGCGGGAGGCCCTGCGGGAGGCCTTGCGGGAGGCCCGGGGGCCGGTCAGAGCGTGGCGGCCGCGCTCTTGATCGCCGCCGCGAAGGTGGAGACCTCCGTGTAGACGCCGGGGTAGTCGGGGCGTGCGCAGCCCTCGCCCCAGCTGACTATGCCGACCTGGATCCAGGCGTTGGCGTTGTCCCGGCGGAACATCGGGCCGCCGGAGTCTCCCTGGCAGGTGTCTACGCCGCCCGCGGCGAATCCGGCGCAGATCTCCTCGGCGGGCACGATCGAGCCGTCGTAGGAGGCCTGGCAGGAGGCGTCGGAGACGAAGGGGACGGTGGCCTTCTGCAGGTAGCGCTGCTGGCCGCCGCCTTCCCGGGTGGCGCCCCAGCCGGCGACGGTGAAGGTGCCGTTGTCGTAGGCCTTGGTGTCGGCGATCTGGAGGGTGGGCAGGTTGATGGGCTTGGCCAGCTTGATCAGGGCCCAGTCCTTGCCGGTGCCGTTGTAGCCGGGGGCCTGGAGCACCTTGGTGGACTTGACCTTGATGGCGCTGGTGCTGTTGAGGTCGACGACTCCGGCGGTGGCGGTGATGGAGGTGTTGTTGCCGGAGCCGCTCACACAGTGGGCGGCGGTGAGCACGATCTGCTGGGTGTAGAGGGCGCCGCCGCAGCCCATGGAGAGGCGGACCATGAAGGGGAACTCTCCCTGGGCGGCGCGGGTGCCGCCGACGACGGGCGCCGTGCCGGCGGTGGCGGTGCCGGGCTGGAGGCTGACGGCCGCGAGGGCCACCGCTCCGACGGCGAGGGCGCGCTTGAGGGTGGTGACGAGGCTGGACACAGTCGACACACTGCCTTTCGTGGGGGGTTGGGCCGTGCGCGTCACCTCGTGACGGGTGGGATGGACCGCGTGGGTGACGGGTACATGACACACCGCACGCACCGGGCCCATCAAGAACGCGTTTTCGGACAACTTCCGGCCGGAGGCACCCCATGACGCACAACGGTCGGCGCGACAGCCCGATCGAGCACGGATTTCCTCATCTGGAGACCGTCCGCGCGGCCCTCACCGCACTGTTCCGGCGGCTGTCCGCCGACGGGATCCGCGCCTACGACACCTCCTTCGCCCCCGCCGACGCGGCCTTCCCCGCCTCCGAGGACCTGTATCCGGGCGCCCACCGGGTGGCTTCCGCGATGGTCCGCGCCCTGCGGCTGCCCGACGCGCGCCTGATCGTGGGCTTCCGGCCGATGGAGGAGGCGGCGACCGTGGAACTGACCGCCGGGCCCGAGTACTTCGTGGAGGTCAACGACCGCTTCCGCGTGCACCGCCGCGATCTGGCGGCCGCCCTCGCCCACGAGGTCACGCACGTGCTGCTGCACCGCCTGGACCTGCGCTTCCTCAACCCCGCCGCCAACGAGATCCTCACCGACACCGCCGCCGCCTACCTCGGCGCCGGCTGGCTGCTGCTCGACGCCTACCGGGAGGACGAGCTCACCCACCAGAAGCTCGGCTACCTCACCCCGGAGGAGTTCGGCTACGTCCTGGCCCGGCGCGGCCGGTTCCTCGGCGGCGAGGACCTCTCGGCGTGGTTCACCAGCCCGCAGGCCTACGAGGCGTACGTGCGCGGCCGCGCCCTGGCCGACCGGGACCTGCGCCGGGCCCCCCTCGCGGCGGCGGGCCGCCGGGAGCGGCTGCGGTACGCGGCGGCCCGCCTGACCGGAGTCGCCGCGCCCGGAGCCCCGTACGGCTTCGAGGAGCACCCGGCCGGGCCGCGCGTGGACTTCCCGTGCCCGGTGTGCGGGCAGCGACTGCGGCTGCCCGCACACCGCGGGCCGGTCCGGGCCCGCTGCGGGCTGTGCCGCACGGTGCTGGAATGCGACACCTAGGACCGCGGCACCCTGGGCGACGACGCCCAGGGCGACGGCACCCATCACGGGACATGACGGAGGTTCACCGACCGGCCATGAAAAATTACTTACCGGCCAGTAGACATGCGGGCGCGCGATCTCCAGCCTGATCACGTACATGCCAACATGTGATCGAGGAGCGTCCCCCATGCGCAGCACCCGCACCCGCACCACGGCCGCCGCGGTGGCCGCGGCCGCAGCCGCCGTACTGGCCCTGCTTCCGGCCACCGCCGCCCACGCGGCCCCCGCCACGACGGCCACGACGGCCGGGACCGCCGTCACCGCTTCCCTCACCGCCTCCGCCCCCGGCGGCAACGCGGTGTTCCTCGGCATCGACTACGCCACCTGGCAGCGCGACGTCTCCGCCGTCATCGACGCGGCCCGCCCCGGGATCGAGCAGCGCATCGCCGCCTCGCCGGCCGGTGAGAAGCCGGCGATCGTCCTCGACATCGACAACTCGTCGCTGGAGACGGACTTCCACTGGTTCTGGACCTTCCCGACCCCCGCGATCGCCCAGGTCCGCGACCTGACCCGGTACGCGAGCGACCGCGGGGTCGCCATCTTCTTCGTCACCGCCCGCCCGGGGATCGTGTACTCCCTGACCGAGCGCAACCTCAAGGCGGTCGGCTACCCGGTCTCGGGCCTCTACGTCCGCGATCTGCCCGCCCTGTTCGGCGAGGTCAGCGCCTACAAGACGGCCAAGCGGGCCGAGATCGAGGCGCGCGGCTACACGATCATCGCCAACATCGGCAACAACCAGAGCGACCTGGCCGGCGGCCACGCCGAGCGCACCGTCAAGCTGCCGGACTACGACGGCAAGCTCTCCTAGGAGCCGGACGGGACGGGACCGGCGAGACGCTCGGGGCGGCCTACTCCAGCCCGGCGGCGATCGCGTTGACGGCGGCCCAGCCGAAGGCCATCGCGGGGCCGATCGTCGCGCCCGGCCCGGGGTAGGTCTCCCCCATCACCGCCGCCGAGCAGTTGCCGGAGGCGTAGAGCCCCGGGATCGGCGTGGAGTCCTCGCGGAGCACCCGGCCGTCGGTGTCCGTGACGAGGCCGCCCTTGGTGCCGATGTCCCCGGGGTGGACGGGGACCGCGTAGAAGGGGCCCTTCTCGATCGGCGCCAGGTTCGGGTTGGGCAGGGTGGGGTCGCCGTAGTAGCGGTCGTAGACGCTCTCGCCCCGCCCGTGGTCCTTGTCGGTGCCGACCTCGGCGAAGGTGTTGAAGCGGCTGATCGCGGCGGGCAGGCCGGGGGCGGAGATCTGCCGGGCCAGTTCCTCCACGGTGTCGGCCTTCTTCAGGAAGCCGCTCTCCAGCCACTTCTTGGGGAAGGGCTGCCCGGGGAAGAGGCCGGCGAAGATGTACCGGGCCTTGGAGCGGGCGTCCAGGATCAGCCAGGACGGCACGGTCGAGGCCCCGGGCCGGTCGGCGGCGTACATCCGGTCCACGAACGCGTGGTACGGCAGGGCCTCGTTGGCGTAGCGCTCCCCCGCCTCGTTGACGATGACCATGCCGGGGATGCCCCGGTCGGCGACGAGGAAGAAGGGCTTCTCCCCCGGCGGGCACACCGACGGCGCGCCCCAGACCTTGTCCAGCAGGTCGGTGGCGGCCCCCAGTTCCTCACCGAGCTTCAGGGCGTCTCCGGTCTGGCCCTCCGAGGCGTGCGTCCAGGCCGTGGAGGTGGGCGCGGGCAGGTGCTTCTCGCGCAGGGCCTGGTCGTGCGAGAACCCGCCCGAGGCCAGCACCACCCCGCCCCGAGCCGCTACGGTCACTTCGCGCCCGGCGCGCAGGACCCGTACGCCCGTCACCCGCCCGGCCGGGTCCGTGACCAGGCCGGTCAGGGGCGCCGACAGCCAGAGCTCGCCGCCGAGCGCCTCCAGGGACAGCCGCATGCGGGCGATGAGCGCCTCGCCGAGGGAGAGCAGCTTGCGGCCGGTGGCCAGCGCCTTGACGGCGCGCAGGCCGACCTTGACGGAGGTCCTGCGGCCCGCCCAGGTCCGGCTGACCATGTTCAGGAAGCGGAAGTCGTACGAGGTCATGGTCAGCCCGTACGTGGGCAGTCCGGCCCGGCGCATGGAGGCGCCGAGCGCGCCGAGCCGTTTGAAGTCGACGATGCACGGTTCGATGGAGCGGCCCTGCGCCATGCCGCCCTGGGCCTCGGGGAAGTAGTCCGAGTAGCCGGGGGTGTACATGAAGCGGATCTCGGTGCGGTCGTGGAACTCCCGGACCATGCGCGGCCCGTGGCTGAGGTACGCGTCCTTGCGGGCGGCGGGGACCCGGTCGCCGACGGTGGCGTCGAGGTAGGCGCGGGCCTTCTCCCGGGTGTCGGCGAGGCCGGCGCGGTCGAGGTGGAAGTTGCCGGGGACCCAGATCGCGCCGCCGGACAGGGCGGTGGAACCGCCGTACGTGTCGGTCTTCTCCACGATCAGGACGCTCAGGCCGCGCAGTCGGGCGGTGACGGCGGCGGCGAATCCGGCGGCGCCGGAGCCGACGACCACCACGTCGTAGGCGTGCTCGGTGAGGTGCTCGGCGGTCATCCGAAGGCTCCGGTGGCGTAGTCGCTGCGGTAGTAGAGGAGGGGTGATCCGCCGTCGCGGGCGCTCAGTTCGAGGACCCGGGCGGTGACGAGGTGGTGGTCGCCCGCCTCGTGGACCTCTTCGAGGGCGCAGTCGACGGTGGCGAGGGCGCCCCTCACGCGGACGGCGCCGTGGGCGGAGAGTTCCCAGTCGACGCTCGCGAACTTGTCCTCGCCGCGGCGGCCCAGCGCCTCGCAGACGGCGCGCTGCTCCTCGGCGAGGATGCTGACGCCGAAGCGTCCGGCGGCCCGGACCTTGGGCCAGCTGGAGGAGCCCTTGCCCACGCAGAGCAGGACCAGCGGCGGGTCGAGGGAGAGGGAGGCGAAGGACTGGCAGGCCAGCCCGGCCGGCCGGCCGTCGTCCGCGAGGGCCGCGACGACGGTGATGCCGGAGGCGAAGGCGCCGAGGACCTCGCGGAACAGGGCCGGGTCGACCGCGTCGAGCGGGGCTCCGGAGCCGGGCGCGCCGGCGGCGGGGCCGGTCAGCCGTTCCACTGGTGGCCCCAGAAGCTGTCCGCGGTGATCTCCTTCGCGGTCCAGGTGGCGGGGTCGACCAGCAGGCCGTCCCAGCCGTACTCGACCTGGAAGCCGCCGGGGGCCTGGGCGTAGAAGGAGACCATGTGGTCGTTGGAGTGCCGGCCGAGGGTGGAGGCGATGGGGATGCCTGCCTCGTTCATGCGGTCCAGGCAGTAGCCGACGTCGTCGAGGGTCTCCAGCTCGACCATGAAGTGCACGATGCCGGGCGGCAGCGCGCCGGGGTAGAGCCCGAGGCTGTGGTGGCGGCGGTTGGGGCTGAGGAAGTGCATCCAGTAGGAGTCCTGGCCGGGCTTGCCGGTGGGGACGGCGACCGGGGGCAGCCGCATGGAGTCGCGCAGCTGGAAGCCGAGGAGGTTCTCGTAGAAGTCGAGGGTGGCCTCGGTGTCGGCGGCGGGCAGGACGACGTGGCCGAGGCCGAGACCGCCCTCGCGGCCGCCGGTGACGAACCGGTTGCCGTACCGGGCCGGGAGGGGGGTGTGGTCCTGGGCCTGGCCCCAGTAGATCTCCAGGGGGTTGCCGCTGGGGTCCTCGCAGTGGATGAGGCCCTGGACGCGGCGGTCGGCGAGGGTCTCGGCGTCGCCCTGCTTGACGGGGTGGCCGGCGGCCTCCAGTTCGGCGGCGGCGTCTTCGAGGGCGCGGGCGTTGGCCACCTCGAAGCCGGCGGCGAGCAGCCGGTCCTGGGCTCCGGCGACGAACTGGAAGCGGTGCGTGCGGTCGTCGATGCGGACGTTGAGGCGGGTGTCCGTGGTGCCTGCGGCTTCGGCCATGCCGAGGATGTCGAGGACGTAGGTGCGCCAGGCGGCGAGGTCGGCGGTCTCGATGCGGAGGTAGCCGAGTGCGCGGATGTCCATGCGGGAACTCCTCGGTGGGATCGGTGCGGGGATCGGGGCCGGGGCCGGGATCGGGGCCGGGATCGGGGCGGAGCTCAGTGGAGGAAGAAGTCGGTGGCGAGGCGGTTGAACTCGTCGGCGGCCTCGGTCTGCGCCCAGTGCCCGCAGTGCGGGAAGACGTGCAGCCGGGCGTCGGGGATGGTCTTCAGCGCGAGGAAGGCGCCGTCGACCGGGTTGACGCGGTCCTCGCGGCCCCAGGTCAGCAGGACGGGGCGGCTGATGCGGTGCGCTTCGCGCCAGAGCATGGCGGCCTCGGGCCACTTGGCGAAGGAGGCGCCCATGCGGGCGTTGCCGAGCCTGGCTTCGGGGTCGGTGGCCTGGGCGTAGCGCTCCTCGACGAGGGCGTCGGTGACGATCGCCGGGTCGTGGGCGAGGGTGGTGAGGAAGGTCCGCATCCGCTCGCGGGTGGGCTCGGGGTCGAGGCTGAACTCGAAGAGCCGCTTGATGCCTTCGGTGGGGTCGGCGGAGAACAGGTTGAGGGAGATCCCGCCGGGGCCCATGAGCAGGAGCTTGTCGACGCGTTCGGGGTGGTCCAGGACGAGCCGGGTGGCGGTGCCTCCGCCGAGGGAGTTGCCGATGAGGTGCGCCCGTTCGATGCCGAGTTCGTCCATGAGGGCGAGGACGGCGTTCGCGCTGAAGCCGAAGTAGTCGCGGTCGGGTTCCGGTTTGTCGGAGCGGCCGTAGCAGGGCTGGTCGACGAGCAGGGTGCGGAACCGCTCGGCGAAGTGGGGCAGGTTGCCACCGAAGTTGGACCAGCCGGAGGCACCGGGGCCGCCGCCGTGCAGCATGATCACGACGGGCGCGTCGAGCGGGCCTGCCTCATGGAAGTGCAGGTTCAGGGCACCCGCCTTGACGGTGCGGGAGGTGTTCTCGTACGTGAATCCCCGCGCGCTCACAGCATGGTGTCCTGGATGTCGAGCCCGAGCGCGCCCTGTCCGAACAGGACCAGGGCCCGCTCCGGGTCGTTGGCGGCGTGGCCGCGGCCGGTGTGGACGTCGCGCCAGGCGCGCTGGACGGGGTTGGGGCCGGTGCGCATGGCGCTGCCGCCCGCGTTCTCCATGAGGAGGTCGACGGCGGCGACGCAGCGCTCGGTGGCGAGGACCTGGTCGCGGCGGGCCCGGGTGCGCAGCGGCGTGGGGAGTTCCTCGCCGCGTTCGGCGAGGGCGTAGAGCTCGGAGACGTTGCGCCGGAGCTGGAGCCAGGAGGCGTCGATGTCGCTGGCGGCGCGGGCGATGCGGACCTGGGCGAAGGGGTCCTCGGCGACCTGCTGGCCGTAGGAGATGCGGAAGCGTTCGCGGGTGGCGGAGACGTAGTCCTCGTAGGCGCCTTCGGCGATGCCGACGATGGGGGTGGAGATGGTGGTGGTGAAGACGGAGGCGTACGGGAGCCGGTAGAGCGGCTCGGGGTTGAGGCGGTGGCCGGGTACCTGGAGGGCGGTGACGGGGCCGAAGCTGAGGGCTCGGTGTTCGGGGACGAACACCTCCTCGACGACGATGTCGTTGGAGCCGGAGCCGCGCAGGCCGACGGTGTCCCAGACCTCGTCGATGCGGTACTGGGAGCGCGGGATCAGGAAGGTCCGCATGTCGACGGGGCGGCCCTCGGCGTCGGTGACCAGTCCGCCGAGCAGGGCCCAGTCGGCGTGGTCGCAGCCGGAGGAGAAGTGCCAGCGGCCGCTGAGGGTGAAGCCCCCGTCGACGGGGGTGACCTTGCCGGTGGGGGCGTAGGAGGAGCAGATGCGGGTGTCCTGGTCCTCGCCCCAGACCTCTTCCTGGGCGCGGGGGTCGTAGAGGGCGACGTGCCAGGGGTGGACGCCGACGACGGAGGCGACCCAGCCGGTGGAGCCGCAGGCCTTGGCTATGTCCTTGACGGCGGTGTAGAAGAGCGCGGGGTCGGCGGCGTACCCGCCGTGGGCCTTGGGCTGGAGCAGCCGGAAGAAGCCGGTGGCGGCGAGTTCCTTGATGCTCGCCTCGGGGACCTTGCGCAGGTTTTCGGCCTCGGCGCTGCGCTCGCGGAGGGCGGGGGCGAGGGCGCGGACCGCTGCGAGGACCTCTTCGTCACTCATGGTGTCCCCTTCTCGGATCAAGGATCTTCGGGTGTTCGGGATCGATGGCGAGGAACGTACGCCGGGTGTTCCGGGCGCGGAACGAGCTGTTCCCGCTGAGCGGGAAGGTCCTCGAACCGACTACTTGAAGTATTACTGAATGAAATAGAACCCTCCGGGTGCTTCCCTCCGGCCGGGGCCGCGTGGCAGGGTCGCCCCAACGCCTCACGCAGGGGGTTTTCTCGTGCTCGACCAGTTCATGGAGCAGGTCGCGGAGACCGAGCTCGCGCCGCTTTCGCTGCTGGAGAAGGCCGCGAAGGTGCTGGGCGCCTTCGAGGGGCCACAGCCTCGGCTGTCGCTCACCGAGGTCGTGCGCCGCTCCGGAATCCCACGTTCTTCCGCCCACCGGATCCTCGACCAGCTGGTGCAGTTGCGCTGGCTGGACCGCGAGGGCCGGGACTACCGCATGGGCATGCGCATGCTGGAACTGGGCGCGCTCGCCTCCCACCACAACCGGCTGCGCCGGGCCGCGCTGCCGCTGCTGCACGCGCTGCACGAGCAGACGGGCCGGGTGGTGCACCTGTCGGTGCTCGACGGGGCCGAGGTCGTGTACCTGGAGCGGATCGGCGGCTCGGAGGCCACCTCGGTGCCCTCGCGGGTCGGTGGCCGGATGCCGGCGTACTGCACGGCCGCCGGGAAGGCGATCCTCGCCTTCAGTGATCCCGCCGCGGTGGAGCACGTCCTCGCGCAGGGGCTCCGACCGCGCACCGCGCGCACCCTGACCCGGCCGCTCGCGCTGCGTTCGGAGCTGGCGGCGGTCCGCGAGCGCGGGGTGGCCTACGACCGGGAGGAGAGCTTCCGGGGCATCTCCTGCGTGGCCGCCCCGCTGCGGGGGGCCGGGCGGGCCGTGGCCGCCGTGTCGGTGTCCTCCTGCCGCGGCGAGCGCGACCCGGCCCGGCTGGCGCCGGCGGTACTGGCCTGCGCCCGGTCGGTGTGGCGGGAGCTGTACGGGCCGGGCCGGGCGGGGCGGGCCGCGGCCGCGCCGTCGCGGGACCTGGAGCCGGCGGTCTCCGCTCAGGCGATGGACAACATGATGGGATGGCTGCGGTTCAGCGAGTGGATGTAGTGGGTAGTGGTACCCCCACGTACGAGTGAACGAGTCCGGGCCCGACCCCTCGCCAGGGGGCCGGGCCCGCGGCCGTTCTGCGGTGCCGTCCAGCGGCTCCGCTCAGCGGATCCGCTCAGCCGTCGTAGCTGATGCGGACGCGGTCGCCGAGCGGCAGGGCCTGGCAGGCCAGGACGTAGCCGTCGGCCAGGTCCTCGGGGGCCAGGACCTCGTTGCGGACCATCGCCACCTCCCCCTCCAGCACCCGGCAGCAGCAGGCACTGCAGGCGCCTTCGCGGCAGGAGTACGGGGCGGGGACGCCCGCGGCGAGCAGGACGTCGAGCAGCGGGGTCCCGGCGGGCCAGTCCACGGTGTGCACGACCCCCTCGAACTCCACCTCCGCCTCCACCTCCGCGGTCGCGCCGCCGGCGGGGGCGGCGTCCTGCCCGGCGCCCGCCACTCCGGGCGGCAGGACCGCGCTCCCGGCGCCCGGGGCCGCCACCGCCGGGGCGAAGACGTCCCCGTTCAGGGAGAAGTACCGCTCCCGGTGGATCGCCCGGCTCCGGCCGCCCGAGGCCAGCAGCGCCGTCTCCGCCGCGTCCATCAGCGGAGCGGGCCCGCACAGGTAGGCCTCGCGGACCGCGTACGGGGCCACGAGCGGGCCCAGCTGCGCGGCGGTCGGCAGTCCCTGGAGGGTCTCCAGCCAGTGCACGACGGTGAGCCGCCCGGGGTGTTCCTCGGCGAGCCCCCACAGCTCGTCGCGAAAGATCACCGAGCCGGGGTCGCGGTTGGCGTACACCAGCGCGACGTGGCCCGCGCCGGCCACCAGCGCCGACTTCGCGACGGAGAGCACCGGGGTGATGCCGCTGCCGCCCGCCACGAGCAGCAGGTCCCGGTCCAGGTCGGGCGGGGTGAAGGTGCCGGCGGGGGGCAGGATCTCCAGCTCGTCGCCGATGCGCACGTCCTGGCACAGCCAGCCGGAGCCGACGCCGCCGGGGACCCGTTTGACGGTGATGCGCAGCGGGTCCCCGGCGTGCGGGGAGCCGGCCAGGGAGTAGCAGCGGGCCGCGCCGTCCTCCCCGCTCGGCGAGGGAACCCGGACGGTGAGGAACTGGCCTGGGCGGTAAGGGAGTTCCGCGTCGAGTACGAGGGAGACCGCCTCGGGGGTCTCCTGGATCCGGTCCGTGACGCGGACCAGCAGCCTGCTGGTGGCTCCGCCCCGGGCGGCAGCCGGGCCCGGGCTCCGTACCTCCGCGGCGCGGTACCTCGTAAGACGGTCGGTGTCAGACATCGGCCGGCACCTCCAGGCGGCCCGCCAGGACGGCGGCCTCGATGCCCGCGCGCAGGGCCCCGCAGGAGCGGACGCGGCCGCTGGGGAGCCCTGCCGCGACCTCGGCGGCGATGCGCGGACAGGCCGCGGCGGCCTCCTCGGTCCACTGGACCTGGGTGTGGGCGGGGCTGAACTTCTCGCACAGCACCACCGCGCCGCACTCCCCGCAGGCGACGGGCGTCATCACGGGGTCCCGGCCGCGCGGCGGGCGAGGTTCTCGGCGACCTCGGCCTTCCAGGCGGCGGTGGCGCGGGCGGTGTCGATCTCGAACTCGAAGCGGCGGACCATCTCGTCCTTGACGTCGGCGGCGTCCACGTAGAACTGCTCGTACCAGCGGCGGAGCTGGTAGACGGGGCCGTCCTCCTCGGTGAGGAGGGGGTTGTCGATGCGCGCCTTGTTCTTCCAGATCTCGACGTCCTGCTCGAAGCCGACGGCGAGGCCCTCGGAGGTGAGGCGGGCGGCCTCGGCGGCCTGTTCGTCGCTCATGCCGGGGAGCTTCTTGACGATGGTCCCGTACATGAGCATGAAGCTGTTCTCGTCGATCGGGTAATGGCAGTTGATGAGGACCGATTCGAGTTCGACCCCGCCGCCGATGTCGCTCCACAGCGTGTCGATCATGTAGGAGGGGCCGTGGTACGAGGCGTCCGAGCGCAGGCCGCCGCCGGTGGAGAGGGTGCCGAGGTCCACGTCGCCGCGCGGGGTGGACTCCATGTACTGGGTGGCGACGTGACCGTCGAAGACGTTCTTGAAGTAGTGCGGGAAGGCGTAGTGCACGTAGTAGAAGTGCGCCATGTCGACGACGTTGTCGACGATCTCGCGGCAGTTGGAGTTCTCGACGCGCAGGAAGTTCCAGCTCCAGTCGCTCCACTCGGGGTCGCCGACGCCCTCGATGACGGGGATCGTGACCTCGGGCGGCGGCGGGTTGCCCTCCGGGTCGTGCCAGACGTAGAGCTGGCCGCTCTGCTCCAGGCTGGTCCAGGCGCGGGTCCTGGCGCGCGGCGGGACGCGGCGGGCGTAGGGGATGGCGGCGCAGCGGCCGTCCCCGGACCAGCGCCAGTCGTGGAAGGGGCAGGCGACGGTGTCGCCCTTGACGGTGCCGTGGGCGAGGTTGCCGCCCATGTGGGGGCAGTGGGCGTTCAGGACGCTCAGCTCCCCGCTCTCGGCGCCCTGGAAGACCACGAGCTTCGTGCCGAAGGCCTCGATCTCGTGGGGGGCGCCGTCCTTGAAGGCGGCGGCGAGGCCGAGGCAGTGCCAGCCCCGGGCGAACCGGGTCGGCACGGCGGCCGCTTCGATGACGCGGGGCTCTTCTTCGATTGCGGTCACGGGGTGGCCCTCCACTTCGTTGTGGGCGTGCTGCGGTGCGGTGGGTGTGCGGGGGTGGCGGTGCGGGGGGGTACGACGGTGCGTGGGGGTGACGGTGCGTGGGGCGCTGGTGTGATCAGCGCGCTTCGGCGGCGAGTTCGACCGCGATGTCGATGAGCTGGTCCTCCTGGCCGCCGACGAGGCGGCGCTCGCCCGCGCGCAGGAGGATCTGCGCGCCGGAGACCCCGTAGCGCTCGGCCTGCCGGTAGGCGTGCTTGAGGAAGCTGGAGTAGACCCCGGCGTGGCCCATGAGCAGGGCCATGCGGTCGAGGGTGCACTCGTCGTCCATGACGGGGCGGACCACGTCCTCGGCCGCGTCGATGATCTTCAGGACGTCGATGCCGGTACGGATGCCCATCTTCCGGCAGACGGCGGCGAAGGCCTCGACGGGCGTGTTCCCCGCGCCCGCGCCGAGGCGCCGCGTGGAACCGTCGATCTGGAGCGCGCCGGCGCGGACGGCGGCGACGGAATTGCCCACGCCCAGGCCGAGGTTCTCGTGGCCGTGGAAGCCGACCTGGGCGTCGGGGCCGAGTTCGGCGACGAGCGCCGCGACCCGGTCGGTGACCTCGTCCATGACCATGGCTCCGGCCGAGTCGACCACGTACACGCACTGGCAGCCGGCGTCGGCCATGATCCGGGCCTGACGGGCCAGGTTCTCGGGGGTGGTGGAGTGGGCCATCATCAGGAAGCCGACGGTCTCCAGGCCCATCTCGCGGGCGAGTCCGAAGTGCTGGACGGAGATGTCGGCCTCGGTGCAGTGGGTGGCGATCCGGCAGATCTGCCCGCCGTTGCCGTGGGCGGCGCGGATGTCGTCCATGACGCCGAGCCCCGGGAGCATCAGGAAGGCGATCTTCGCGTGGCGCGCCGTATCGGCGGCGATCTTGATGAGTTCCTGTTCGGGGGTCTTCGAGAAGCCGTAGTTGAAGGAGGATCCGCCGAGTCCGTCGCCGTGCGTGACCTCGATGACGGGGACCCCCGCGCCGTCGAGGGCGGAGACGATCGACCGTACGTCCTCGCCCGTGAACTGGTGGCGCTTGGCGTGCGAGCCGTCGCGCAGGGAGGAGTCGGTGATCCGGATGTCGAGGGTGTCGGAGTAGGTCGAGTAGCCGGTCACTTCTGCAGCCCCTTCGCGAACTCCTCGCCGACCTTGGTGGCGGCGGCGGTCATGATGTCGAGGTTTCCGGCGTAGGGCGGCAGGTAGTCGCCTGCGCCCTCCACCTCCAGGAAGATCGCGACCCGGGCCGTGCCCCCGTTGAGCGGGGAGGGGTCGTCGAACTGCGGCTCGGTGCGCAGCCGGTAGCCGGGTACGTACGCGGCCACGTCCTCGGCGACCTGCTTGACGGAGGCCGCGATGGCCTCGCGGTCGGCGTCGGCCGGGATCGCGCAGAAGACGGTGTCGCGCATGATCACCGGTGGATCGGCGGGGTTGAGGATGATGATGGCCTTGCCGCGGGCGGCGCCGCCGATCTCCTCGATGCCCCGGGAGGTGGTACGGGTGAACTCGTCGATGTTGGCGCGGGTGCCGGGGCCGGCCGAGACGGAGGCCACCGAGGCGACGATCTCCGCGTAGGCGACGGGCACCACGCGGGAGACGGCGTACACCATGGGGATGGTGGCCTGGCCGCCGCAGGTGATCATGTTGACGTTGGCCCGGTCGAGGTGGGCGGTCAGGTTCGCGGGCGGGACGACGGCGGGGCCGACTGCGGCGGGGGTCAGGTCGACGGCCTTGATGCCGAGTTCGGCGTAGCGCGGGGCGTTGGCGCGGTGCACGGAGGCGGAGGTGGCCTCGAAGACCAGGTCCGGCAGCTCGTCTTGGGCCAGCAGCCAGTCCACGCCCTCGTGGGAGGCGTCGAGTCCGGCGCGGCGGGCACGGGCCAGGCCCTCGCTGGCGGGGTCCACGCCGATCATCCAGCGGGGTTCTATGTGCGGGGAGCGCAGGAGCTTGTAGAGCAGGTCGGTCCCGATGTTCCCGGAGCCGACGATGGCGGCGGTCGCCTTCTTCGAATGCAGCGTGTTCGTCATGGCACCTCAGATGAAGGAGAGGGACACCGGGCCGAGCCCGGTGAACTCGGCGGTGTACGTCCGCCCGGCGACCACGTCCACGGCGCGGGTGCAGGACCCGGGCAGGATGAGGTGGCCCTTGCGGAGCTGGACCCCGAAGCGGGCGACGGTGCGGGCCAGCCAGGCGACGGAGGCGGCCGGATCGCCGAGCACGGCGTCACTGCGGCCGCTCGCCAGGGTGTCGGATCCGCTGGTCAGGGTGGCGTCGACGGCCTTCAGGTCCAGTTCGCGCGGGTCACGCCCCTCGCCGATGACGTATCCGGCGGAGGAGGCGTTGTCGGCGATGGTGTCGGCGATGGTGATCCGCCAGTCGGCGATCCGGCTGTCGATGAGCTCCAGGGCCGGGACGACCCGCTCGGTGGCGGCCAGGACGTCGGCGACGGTGCAGCCCTCGCCGGGGAGGTCGGCGCCTAGGACGAAGCCGACCTCGACCTCGACGCGCGGCGCGCAGTACGCGGCGGCGGGCACCAGGGTGTCCTCGGACAGCTCCATGGAGTGCAGCAGGTGCCCGTAGTCGGGTTCGTCGACGCCCATCATGGCCTGCATGACCGGGGACGAAAGCCCGACCTTGTGCCCGGTGACGCGGTCGCCGGCGGCGAGGCGGTGGCGGATGTTGAGGAGCTGGATCTCGTAGGCGTCCTCGGTGTCGATCCCGGGGAAACGGGCGCCGAGCGGTGCGACGGGCGTCCGCCCGTGCTCGGCGGATCGCAGCTGCTGTGCGACGTGGAGCCGGTGGCGGTCCGAGAGCATGTGCGGGTCCTTGCGTACGGGGGCCGGGTTCGGTGCGGCGAGGCTAGACGGCCCGCCTCCGGCGCCGGGAGGCCGTTTTCCCGGCCACCGGGAAAGGCCCGTACGGGAAGTGACCCGGCTGCTCGGGGCAACCTCGGGAGCCGGAGTTCGCCACCGCTGCCGGGGCCCTGCGGCCCGGCGCCCGCTCCGACGCGGAGCCCGCGCCGTAGCCCGCCACCGGCTGACGGAACGCCCCCGCTCCGCACCGGCCCGCCCCGCGGCCGCGGGGCGGGGCCCTGGCCCGGCGCCGACCCCGGCGCCGGCTCCGGCCCCCGCGCGGCCCGCGCTATCGCGCCCCGTACACCGGCTGCGGCGGCTCCGACTCCGACAGGAGCTTCGTCGTCGCCTCGCCCGCCTCCGACGGAGTCCACCGCGCTCCGCGGTCGGCCGTGGGGCCGGGGCGCCAGCCCTCCATCACCGTGATGCGGCCGCCCTCCGCCTCGAAGACGCGACCCGTGACCCCCGCCGAGGCGTCGGAGCCGAGCCAGACCACCAGCGGGGACACGTTCTCCGCGGCCATCGCGTCGAAGGCCCCGGCTTCCGGGGCGGCCATGGTGTCCGCGAAGGTCTGCTCCGTCATCCGGGTCCGCGCCGCGGGGGCGATCGCGTTGACCTGGACCCCGTAGCGGCCCATTTCGGCGGCCGACACCAGGGTCAGCCCCAGGATCCCCGCCTTGGCCGCGCTGTAGTTGCCCTGGCCCACGGACCCGAGCAGCCCGGCCCCCGAGGAGGTGTTCACGACCCGGGCGGCGACCTGCCGGCCCTCCTTCGCCTCGGCCCGCCAGTACGCCGCCGCGTGCTTCAGCGGCAGGAAGTGCCCCTTCAGGTGGACCCGCATCACGGCGTCCCAGTCGTCCTCGTCCAGGTTCACGAGCATCCGGTCGCGCAGGAACCCCGCGTTGTTGACGAGGGTGTCCAGCCGCCCGAAAGTCGAGACGGCCGTCTCGACCAGCGACGCCGCGCCTTGTGCCGTGGCGATGTCACCGCCGTGCGCCACGGCCTCCCCGCCCATGGCCCGGATCTCTGCGACGACCAGCGCCGCCGGGCTCTCCGGGCCCGGCAGCCCGTCCAGGCCGACGCCGAGGTCGTTGACCACGATCCGCGCCCCCTCCGCGGCGAAGGCCAGCGCGTGGGCCCGGCCCAGCCCCCGTCCGGCGCCCGTCACGATGACCACACGGCCTTCGGCAAGTCCCATGTCAGCTCTCCTTCTTCAACTCGTTCGGGTTGTTAGTTGTTCGGCTCGTTCGGCTCGTTCGGCTTGTTCGCGGTTGCCGCGTCCAGGAAGGCCGGCCGTTCGCCGCCCCCGTGCACGAGCAGGCTCGCCCCGCTCACGTACGCGGCCCGGCCGGAGGCCAGGAAGACGGCCGCCTCGCCCACGTCCGAGGGCTCCGCCAGCCGTCCCAGCGGTACGGTCGCGCCGACGGCGGCGATCCCGCTCTCGTCGCCGTAGTGCAGGTGCGACAGCTCGGTCCGCACCATGCCCAGGACCAGGGAGTTGACCCGCACCTCGGGGGCCCACTCCACGGCCATGGAGCGGGCCAGGTTCTCCAGGCCCGCCTTCGCCGCCCCGTAGGCCGCCGTGCCCGGCGAGGGCCGGGTCCCGCTGACGCTGCCGATCATGACGATCGAGCCCCGGGTCTCCCGGAGCCAGGGGTACGCGGCGACCGAGGCGGTCATCGGGGCGATCAGATTGAGCTCGACGACCCGTGCGTGACGCTCGGCCTCGCCCTCCCCGAGCAGCCGGTACGGGGTTCCGCCGGCGTTGTTCACCAGGCAGTCGAGGCGCCCGTGGCGGGCGGCGACCGATCCGAAGAAGTCGTGTACCGCCGCCGGATTGCGCAGGTCGACGGCGGTGAAGGACGCCGAGCGGCCCTCCACCGCCACCGGTTCCTCCGGCGGCCGGCGCGCGCAGACGACGACCTCGGCTCCCGCCGCGAGGAACGACCGCGCGATCCCGGCGCCGACGCCCCGGGTTCCGCCGGTGACGACGACAACCCTCCCGTTGAGCTCCATCGGCTGCTACCTTCCTCACCTAACAAATGTTTGGTGGAAAGGTAGCTGATCCGCTCATGGGTGTCTCCACCTCAAGCCCCGACAAGGGCATCGCACTCGTCACAGTCGACTTCCCGCCCGTCAACGCACTGCCCGTGCGGGGCTGGTACGACCTCGCCGACGCCCTGCGCGCGGCCGGCCGCGACCCGGAGGTCCGGTGCGTGGTGCTGGCCGCCGAGGGCCGCGGCTTCAACGCCGGCGTCGACATCAAGGAGATGCAGCGCGACACCGGCCACGCCTCGCTGATCGGCGCCAACCGTGGCTGCTACGAGGCCTTCGCCGCCGTCTACGAGTGCGAGGTCCCGGTCGTGGCGGCCGTGAACGGCTTCTGCCTCGGCGGCGGGATCGGCCTGGTCGGCAACGCCGACGCCATCGTCGCCTCCGAGGACGCGACCTTCGGACTGCCGGAACTGGACCGGGGCGCCCTCGGGGCCGCCACCCACCTGGCCCGGCTCGTCCCGCAGCACATGATGCGCACCCTCTACTACACCTCGCGCACCGCCACCGCCGCCGAACTGCACGCGCACGGCTCGGTGTGGAAGGTGGTCCCCCGGGGCGAACTGCGGGCGGCCGCCCTGGAGCTGGCCGCCGAGATCGCGAAGAAGGACGGCTACCTCATCCGGCTCGCCAAGGCGGCCATCAACGGAATCGACCCCGTGGACGTGCGGCGCAGCTACCGCTTCGAGCAGGGCTTCACCTTCGAGGCCAACCTCAGCGGCGTGGCCGACCGGGTCCGCGACACCTTCGGCGGCGACGGACCCACCGGAACCACAGAGACCGGCGGAGCAAAGGCGGAATCGGCATGACCGACAAGAGCATGACTCCCGAAGAGGCGGTCGGCCGCCTCAGCAGCGGAATGACCATCGGCATCGGCGGCTGGGGTTCGCGCCGCAAGCCCATGGCCCTGGTGCGGGCACTGCTCCGCTCCGAGATCACCGATCTCACCGTGATCTCGTACGGCGGTCCCGACGTCGGCCTGCTGGCCGCCGCCGGCCGGATCCGCACGCTGGTCACCCCCTTCGTCACCCTCGACTCCATCCCGCTGGAGCCGCACTACCGGGCCGCCCGCGAGAGCCGGGCCTTCGCCCTCACCGAGCTGGACGAGGCCATGTTCATGTGGGGCCTGCACGCGGCCGCCAACCGGATGCCCTTCCTGCCCGTCCGCGCCGGCCTCGGCTCCGACGTCATGCGCGTCAACCCCGAGCTGCGCACCGTCACCTCCCCGTACGCCGACGGGGAGGAGTTCGTCGCCGTTCCCGCCCTGCGCATGGACGCGGCCCTGGTCCACCTCAACCGGGCCGACCGGCTCGGCAACGCCCAGTACCTGGGCCCCGACCCGTACTTCGACGACCTCTTCTGCGAGGCCGCCGACACCGCCTACGTCTCCTGCGAGCAGCTCGTCGAGACCGCGGAGCTCGCCAAGTCCGGCCCCCCGCAGTCGCTCCTGGTCAGCCGCCACTCGGTCACCGGGGTCGTGGAGACCCCGAACGGCGCGCACTTCACCTCCTGCGCCCCCGACTACGACCGCGACGAGGCCTTCCAGAAGCTGTACGCGACCACCCCCTGGCCCGAGTTCGCCGAGCGCTTCCTCTCCGGCGGCAGCGAGCACGCCTACCAGTCCGCCGTCCAGGCCTGGCACGAGGAGCAGAAGTGAGCACGACGACCACGGTGTCCCGCGCCGAGTACTGCGTGATCGCCTGCGCCGAGGCCTGGCGGGACAACGGCGAGGTGCTGGCCAGCCCGATGGGCCTGGTGCCCTCCTTCGGGGCCCGGCTGGCGAAGCGGACCTTCTCCCCCGACCTGCTGCTGACCGACGGCGAGGCCATGCTGGTCGGGCTGGACGGCTCGGCCGAGGGCTGGCTCCCGTACCGCCGTCACCTGACGATGGTCACCGGCGGGCGCCGGCACGTGATGATGGGCGCCAGCCAGATCGACCGGTTCGGCAACCAGAACATCTCCTGCATCGGGGACTGGGAGCAGCCCGCCCGCCAGCTCCTCGGGGTGCGCGGCGCCCCGGTGAACACGCTGAACAATCCGGTGAGCTACTGGATCCCCAAGCACTCCACCCGGGTGTTCGTCGAGCGCGTCGACATGGTGAGCGGCGTGGGCTACGACCGCGCGGAGGCGGCCGGGGTGGCCCGGTTCCACCGGCTCCCCCGGGTGGTCAGCGATCTCGGCGTCTTCGACTTCGGCGGCCCGGACCACGCCATGCGGCTGGTCTCCCTGCATCCCGGGGTCACGGTGGAGCAGGTCCGGGCGGCGACCGGCTTCGAGCTGGACCTGCCCGGGGAGGTCCCGTACACGCGGGAGCCGACGGCGGAGGAGCTGCGGCTGATCCGCGAGGTCATCGACCCCAAGGGCCTGCGCGACCGCGAAGTGCGGCTCTGACGATGGAGACGGCATTCACCAAGCTGGTCGGGGTCGAGCATCCGATCGTGCAGACCGGCATGGGCTGGGTGGCCGGTCCGCGCCTGGTGTCGGGGGCGGCCAACGCGGGCGCGCTCGGCATCCTGGCCTCGGCGACCATGACGATGGAGCAGCTGCGGGCCGCGGTCCACGAGGTCAAGTCCCGTACGGACGCCCCGTTCGGAGTCAATCTGCGCGCGGACGCCGGGGACGCGGCCGAGCGGGCGCAGCTGATCATCGACGAGGGCGTCCGGGTGGCCTCCTTCGCGCTCGCCCCGTCCAGGGAGCTGATCGCGCGGCTCAAGGACGCGGGCGTGGTCGTGATCCCCTCCATCGGGGCCCGCCGGCACGCCGAGAAGGTCGCGGCGTGGGGCGCCGACGCGGTGATCGTGCAGGGCGGCGAGGGCGGCGGACACACCGGTGACGTGGCCACGACCGTGCTGCTGCCGCAGGTGGTCGACGCGGTGGACATACCGGTGATCGCGGCGGGCGGTTTCAGCGACGGCCGCGGTCTGGTGGCGGCGCTGGGCTACGGGGCCGCGGGCATCGCGATGGGCACCCGGTTCCTGCTGACCTCCGACTCGACGGTCCCGGACGCGGTGAAGGCCGAGTACCTGAAGGCGACCGTGAAGGACGTCACCGTCACCACGGCCGTGGACGGGCTCCCGCACCGGATGCTGCGCAGCGAGCTGGTCGCTTCCCTGGAGCGGGCCGGGCGGGCGAAGGCGCTGGCCAAGGCGGTGCGGCACGCGGCCGGATTCAAGAAGCTGTCGGGCCTGTCCTGGGCGGAGATGGTCCGGGACGGCCTCGCGATGAAACACGGCAAGGACCTGTCCTGGAGCCAGGTGCTGCTCGCCGCGAACACCCCCATGCTCCTCAAGGCGTCCATGGTCGAGGGCCGTACGGACCTCGGTGTCATGGCATCGGGCCAGGTCGCGGGCGTGATCGAGGATCTGCCGTCCTGTGCGGAGCTCGTCACCCGCGTCATGGCCGAGGCGTACGCCGTGCTGGAACGGCTGAACGGCCTCGCTCCCCCACAGCATCTCCCCCTCCCCCCGCATCCGCTCGGCACCCTGCCACCACCAGGGTGATTCCCCTTCTCCGTTACAGGAGTTGCCCCAGATGAGCCGTGCCCGAATCCGCCTGGCGACCGCGGTGCTCGCTTCCGCCCTCGCCATCGGGACCCTGCCCGCCGCCGCGTACGCCGCGCCGGCGGGCGGTTCCACCGCCTCGCGTCACCACTGGCACACACAGGCGGCGGAAACGATCCGCCAGATCCCCCTCCAGGGCGCGGTCAACGTCCGCGACCTCGGCGGCTACCGCACCTGGACGGGAGGCCAGGTTCGTCAGGGACTGGTCTACCGCGCCGATGCGCTCGGCAAGCTGACCCCGTCGGACATCACAGCCGTCGGCGGTCTGGGCCTCACGAAGGTCCTCGATTTCCGCATTCCCATGGAGGTCCAGTACGACGGCGCCGACAAGCTGCCCGCCGGTCTGGCCTCCACCGCCCGCCCGGTCAACGACAACGGCCTGTACGGGCTGCTGCTGTCCGCGATAGGCAGCGGTGATCCCGTGAAGCAGGAGCAGATGCTCGGCGCGGGACGCGGCGAGGCGTACATGCGCGACGTCTACCGCGCCTTCGTGACCAGCCCCGAGAACCGGGCGCAGTTCGCGACCACCCTCCGCGAGATCGCCGACGGGAACCAGGGCCCGCTGCTGTACCACTGCACCTCGGGCAAGGACCGGACGGGCTGGATGAGCTACATCCTGCTGAGCGCGCTGGCCGTCCCGAAGGACGCGGCCGAGCGCGACTACCTGGCCTCGAACACCTTCCGCGCGGCGTACGACGCCCAGGTGCGGGCGGGCCTCAAGGCGTCCGGCCGGATGCAGAACCCCGATCTGCTGATCCCGCTCCAGGAGGTCCGCCAGGGCTACCTGGACGCGGCGACCGCGCAGATGGAGGCCGACTACGGCAGCCTCTACGGCTACCTCACCGACGGCCTCGGCCTGGACCTGCGGACCCTGGCGAAGCTCCAGACGAAGCTGGTCCGCTAGGCGGCTGGTCCGCTGGGCAGCCGAAAACACCCCTGCGCCGGGCGGCGACTGCCGCCCGGCGCAGGGGTGCGTACGAAGTGCTGGATCAGGCGGAGCGGCGGCGGCCCTGGCCGGCGCCACCCACCCGGCTGCGGGCCGAAGCCGCGGCCGCGCCGCCGGCGGGGGCACCGCCGGTACGCCGGCCGCGCTCGCCGGAGCCGGCCGTGGAGCCGCCCTGTCCGCCCTGGCCGCGGCGGGCCTGGCCGCCGCCCGCGGCCGGAGCCTGACCGGCGGCGCCGCCACCGGTGCGACGGCCGCGGCCGCCCCCGGCGGCCGGAGCCGCGCCGGTGCCGGCGCCCGTACGCGGTCCGCCCGAGCGGCGGCGCGCGCCGGAGCCCGAGCCCCCGCCGGCCTGGCCGGCGGAACGCTGACGCGGCGGGGTGGCCTGCGGCACCTCCATGACGACCGGGATGCCCGAGGGCTCCTTGGCGCCGGTGATGCGCGCGAGCTCCTCGTCGGAGGACTTGATCTGCGCGGTGTGCGGGGAGATCCCGGCGTCCGACATCAGACGGGTCATGTCGCGCTTCTGGTCGGGCAGGACCAGGGTGACGACGCTGCCGGACTCGCCGGCACGGGCGGTACGGCCGCCGCGGTGCAGGTAGTCCTTGTGGTCGGTCGGCGGGTCCACGTTGACGACGAGGTCGAGGTCGTCGATGTGGATGCCTCGCGCGGCCACGTTGGTGGCGACCAGCGCGGTGACCTCGCCCGTCTTGAACCAGTCGAGGGTCCGGTTGCGCTGCGGCTGCGAGCGGCCGCCGTGCAGGCCGGAGGCGCGGACGCCGTCGGCGAGGAGCTTCTTGACCATGCGGTCGACCCCGCGCTTGGTGTCGACGAACATGATCACCCGGCCGTCGCGAGCGGCTATGCGCGTGGCCACGGCCTTCTTGTCGGTCTCGTCCATGACGTACAGGACGTGGTGCTCCATCGTGCTGACCGCACCGGCGGACGGGTCGACGGAGAAGGCGACCGGGTCGGTGAGGAACATCTTGACGAGCTTGTCGATGTTCTTGTCGAGGGTCGCCGAGAACAGCATGGTCTGGCCGCCGGACTGGACCTGCTTGAGCAGCGAGGTGACCTGCGGCATGAAGCCCATGTCGGTCATCTGGTCGGCCTCGTCGAGGACGGTGATGGCGACCTGGGAGAGGTCGGCGTCACCGCGGTCGATGAGGTCCTTCAGACGGCCGGGGGTGGCGACGAGCACCTCGGCGCCGCGGCGCAGGGCGCCGGACTGCCGGTTGATCGACATGCCGCCGACGACGGTCGTGATCCGCAGGTTGACGGCCGTGGCGTACGGGGCCATGGCGTCGGTCACCTGCTGCGCGAGCTCACGGGTCGGTACGAGGACCAGCGCGAGCGGCTGCTTGGGCTGGGCGCGGCGGCCGGCGGTGCGGGCCAGCAGGGCCAGGCCGAAGGCCAGCGTCTTGCCGGAGCCGGTGCGGCCGCGGCCGAGCAGGTCACGGCCGACCAGCGAGTTCGGGATGGTCGCGGCCTGGATCGGGAACGGCTGGGTGACGCCCTGGGCGGCGAGGGTCTTCAGCAGCGCCTCGGGCATGTCCATGTCCTCGAACGCGTCCACCGGCGGCAGGGCCGGGGTCAGCGGTTCGGGCATGGTGAATTCTTGGGGCCTGGCCACGGGGGCGGACTTCTGCCGTCCCGCGCCAGCCTTCGGACGTCCCTGAGCCGCACCTCGACCCCGGGTGGGGCGGCGGCTGGGTCGTGCGGAGCTGGAGCTGGTCATGCGAGAAAGCCCTCCTGAAACCGGCAGGTACTGCACAAAGCACTGCAAACAAATGGTGCGAAACAGCAGACAAGCCGGGGCCCGCACCTACTCGGTGCGGACCCCGGCGTGCTGACTGCCTTAGGCGGGGAGGATGTTCTCCGCCTGGGGGCCCTTCTGGCCCTGGGTGACGTCGAAGGACACGCGCTGGCCCTCGTTGAGCTCACGGAAGCCCTGGGTGGCGATGTTCGAGTAGTGGGCGAAGACGTCCGGGCCGCCACCGTCCTGCTCGATGAAGCCGAAGCCCTTTTCCGAGTTGAACCACTTCACGGTGCCAAGTGCCATTTTTGAATCTCCTGAATAGGCGGCAAAGGGCCCCATCCGGAGATTCCGGCAAAACAATAAAAGCGCCTGTCGGAGCATTCCCGTCAGGCGCACATAAAGTTCATGGGTACCACAACTGCAACGAGCTCTAAGCTAGCACACGTCGGTCGGGGAGTGTCGCCGCGAGCATGTGACCTCCGTCCTGAGTGGGTCCGGCCCGCAGCTTCCCGCCCACCTCCGCGAGGGCGTGCCGGAGCCCCGGAATGCCCATCCCACCGGAGTCGAGGACGATCCGTTCCCCCTCCGGTGCGGTGTTGATCACATCGAGGCGAACCTCCCCGTCCTCGGCGTAGAGATTCATCCGAACGGCGGAGCCGGGGGCGTACTTCGCCGCGTTGGTGAGCCCCTCGCGGGCGATCCGCAGCAGGAGGCGCCCGTCGGCCGCCGGGAAGGACCCCAGCCCGGTCTGGGTGTGGTGGGTGATCTCCATGCCGGTGGCCCGCATGTTCCGGGCCAGGGAGCCGAGGAAGCGGCCCACGTCCACGGGGGAGGTGTACGCGCGGCTGCCCGCGGGGTCGGTCAGCATGTCCAGCACCTCCCTGACCTCGGCCATCGCGGCCCGCGCCGATTCCTCCACGGCTCCGGCGGCCTCCCGGACCCGGGGGTCGGCCCCGGCGTCCAGGCGCAGGGCGGCGGCCTGCATCGTGAGGGCGGTGAGGCGGTGGCCGAGCCCGTCGTGGGTGCGCTGGGCCAAACGGGTGCGTTCCTGGACGACCGCGAGGTCGGCCGCCTGGTCCACGGCGGCGTGGGCCTGGCGGGCCCGCTCGCGCAGCGCGGCCATGACGTGCCGGTTGCGGCGCACGGTCTCCCCGTACAGGGCGGGCACGAGGATGGAGCCGAGGACGAAGGAGGCGGGGTCGCGCCCCGCGTACCCGAGGGGCAGGATCACGTCGCGGGTGGCGGCGTAGACGACGGCCATCAGCAGGATCCCGCCCCAGCGGTGGGCGCGGCCGTACGCGGCCAGGGCGTAGGCGCCGAAGACGAGGGGGCCGCGGTCGTCGGAGACGAGGGTGGCGGCGGTGGCCGCGAGGGCCGGTATCCAGGGGTGGGAGCGGCGCCAGAGCAGGGCGAGCGCCGCGAGCCAGCCGACGGCGAGGCTCGTGGGGTAGTCCGTGACGAAGCCGAAGCGGTGGACGTCGTGGAGGTTGAGGGTGGTGAGCAGCCCGCAGACCAGGGCGAGCCAGATGTCGGTGCGGCGGGCGCGCACCGGGTCCGGCGCCCCGGCGCTCTCCCCGGTCAGGGTCCGCAGACCCCGTTCCAGCAGCTGTCCGGCGCGACCGGGCACGGCCTGCATGACTCCACCACCCCCCGTCGGCGCACAGATGTGCGCAGAACATGCCAAAACGTCCCCCCAGGTTGCCCTTCTTCCGCCGAAGGGGCATCCCGGGGGGACGTGTTCTGGGACCGGCGCCTGATGGCCCGGGGTATCGCTCGCGCTGCTTACACGGAGACGCCGAGGCCGTTCAGCCAGGTGACCGGGTTGACGTCGGCGCCGTAGCTGTTGCTGGAGCGGACCTCGAAGTGGAGGTGCGGGCCGGTGGAGTTGCCGGTGTTGCCGGAGCTGCCGATCCGCTCGCCGGCGGAGACGCGCTCGCCTTCGGAGGCGGTCGCCGAGGAGAGGTGGGCGGAGAGGGTGTAGCGGCCGTCGTCGTGCTTGATGACGACGGCGTTGCCGTACGCGCCCTGCCAGCCGGAGGAGACGACGGTACCCGCGGCGGCCGCCCGGACCGGGGTGCCGGTGGACACCGCGAAGTCAATGCCGGTGTGGTAGCCGGCGGCCCAGCCGCCCGCCTGGTGGTAACGCGCGGAGATGCTGCCGCCCGAGACGGGCAGAACACCCTCGGCGCTGCTGCTGGAGCCGCTGTCGGAGGAGTCCGAGGAATCGGACGAGCCCGCGGAGTCGGAGGAGTCCGAGGAGTCCGAGGAGTCCGAGGAGTCCGACGAGTTCGACGAGCTGGAGGACTTCGGGGCGGCCGGGGCGCTGTCACTGGAGTCCGAGGAGCCGTACGCGAGGCGCTGGCCCGGGAAGATCATGTCCGGGTCGGACCCGATCACCGAGCGGTTCTCGGAGTAGAGGGACTCCCAGCTGACGCCGAGTTCGGAACCGATGGTGCCGAGGGTGTCGCCGCTGACCACGGTGTAGTTGTTCGCGCCCTGGGCCTTCGGGGCGGCCGGGGCCTCGGCGCTCTCGTCCGCGGTCGAGGTGCCGGCGCCCTGGGCGGGCGCTTCGGGCGCCTCGGGGGCCGGACCGCCGCGCTGCAGGCCGGCGAGCTTGCCGCAGGCGGGCCAGGCGCCGGGGCCCTGGGCCGCCAGGACCTTCTCGGCGACGGCTATCTGCTGTGCCTTGGTGGCCTGGTCGGCCTGGGGGGCGTACTGCCGGCCGCCGAACTCCGCCCACGTGCTGGAGGAGAACTGCAGGCCGCCGTAGTAGCCGTTGCCGGTGTCGATGCTCCAGTCGTTGGTGGACTCGCACTGGGCGACCTTGTCCCACGTGCCGACCGACGCGGCGGACGCGGGCTGAGCCACGAGACCCACGGCGGCGGGTGCGGCGATACCGGCGACAACGAGACCGGCGAGGGTACGAGCAGACGGGAAAGACATGCGGAGTTCCTGACTTCGGGGACATTGCGGAGGCCGGTGCACCGGGTGAAGCGGCGGTGCGTTCTGCCTCGGTAACCACCGTCTGGGAAGACGGGGGGTGCCCGAAGTCGCCGAAAGAGGACAAGCGGGACAGCAAAAGGGGACTGGGGAGGGAGGGTTGGGCGGACTTAAGTCCCTATATGGCGGTAATGTCCGCAATGAGACGGGGATTCAGGGGAGGTGGGTCACATGACGATCCGCGTGATGGTGGTCGACGACCAGAGCCTCATACGGTCGGGGCTGGTGACCCTGCTCGCGAACGCCCCGGACATCGAGGTGGTCGCGGAAGCCGCCGACGGGGCCGAGGCCGTACCGCTGGCCCGCACGTACCGGCCGGACGTCGTGCTGATGGACCTGGTCATGCCGAAGGTCGACGGCATGGAGGCCACCTTGCAGCTGCTGCGGCTGCCGGATCCGCCGCGCGTGCTCGTCCTCACCGGCTACACGGCGGACGATCTGGTCCTGGACGCGCTGCGGGCCGGAGCGGCCGGGTTCCTGCTGAAGGACCTGCGCCCCGAGGAGCTCTTCGCCGGGATCCGCACGGTCGCGGCGGGCGGCAGCGCCCTGGCGCCCGGGGTGATGCGGGTGCTGCTGGAACGGGCGGACACCCGCACCGAGGCCCCCGACCACGCGGAGCAGCTCTCCACCCTGTCCCCCGGCGAGCGCGACGTCCTCGCGCTGGTCGGCGAGGGCCGGACGAACCTGCAGATAGCCGAGGCCCTGCACCTGTCCCCGGCGAGCGTGAAGACGTACGTCTCGCGGATCCTGACGCAGCTCGACCTCTCGAACCGGACCCAGGCCGCGATCCTCGCCTACGAGGCGGGGCTGGTCCGCGCCGCGTGAGCCCGGCCCGGAAGGGCTGGCCGGAGCGGGCCCGGTCGAAAACAATGGCAACCATGACGACAGCTCGGACGACTGCCCGCTCCCGGGCCCGGTCCTTCGACAGCGCCGCCGCCCTCTACGGGCAGCACCGGCCCGGCTATCCCGAGGCCGTGTACGACACCGTCGAGGAGCTGGCCGGGCGCCGGTTCGCCGGGGCCCGGGTCGCCGACGTGGGTGCGGGGACCGGGATCGGGACGGCGCCGATGCGCGCCCGGGGGGCCGAGGTGGTGGCGGTGGAGCCCGGGGACGGGATGGCGGCGGAGTTCCGGCGCGGCCGGCCGGGGATCCCCCTCGTGCGCGGGGACGGGGACCGGCTGCCGCTGGCCGGGGCCGCCTTCGACTTCCTGACGTACGCCCAGGCCTGGCACTGGACGGATCCGGCGCGGTCCGTGCCGGAGGCCCGCCGGGTGCTGAAGCCCGGCGGGGCGCTCGCGATCTGGTGGAACGACCTGGACGAGTCGGCCGGCTGGGTCGCGGCGCAGGGCGAGCGGATCCATGCCTTCTTCGGGGCCGACGGCCCGGTCGGCGCGGTCGCGGGCGGGGCCGGCGCGGTCGGGGGGAGCGCCCAGGCCCTGGGGTTCCGGACGCTTCCGCGCGGCCTCGACTCCGGTTTCGCCACGCGGACCGTCCCGTGGTCCCGGCGGATCCCGCTGGAGGCGCACCTGGCGAACCTGGCCAGCCATTCGGCGTTCCTGCTGCTGGGCGAGGCGGGGACGCGGGAGTTCCTGGGCTCCGAGCGGGAGCGGCTGGACCCGCTCTTTCCGGACGGGACGGTGGAAGAGCCCTACGTGGTGAG
Organism: Streptomyces sp. NBC_01298; assembly: GCF_035978755.1. Lineage (NCBI taxonomy): Bacteria > Bacillati > Actinomycetota > Actinomycetes > Kitasatosporales > Streptomycetaceae > Streptomyces > Streptomyces sp. NBC_01298. The sequence goes on along the minus strand of NZ_CP108414.1, from coordinate 6,724,231 downwards.
CGTCAGCGTGGCCGTCCTCTGAGACGGCCCGGTGCGGAGTAGCGCCCTCCGCCCCGGCGGTACGAGGCTGGCGGGCATGGCTTCCTCTTCTCCCTTGCCCCCCGCCGTCAAGGTGTTCTTCCTCGCCAACGAGGGCCTCGCCTTCCTGCTGGAGCTGCTGGCCCTGGGTCTGCTGGCCTGGTGGGGCTGGAGCCGTGACATCGGGCCGGCGGGCTCCGTCGCCCTGGCGGTGGCCGCGCCGCTGGCCGCCGCCGCGCTCTGGGGGATGTTCGCCGCGCCGAAGGCCCGGTACGCCGTTCCGCTCGCCGCTCGGCTCGGGGTGAAGGCGGTGGTGTTCGGCGCCGCCGCCCTGGCGCTGCTCGCGCTCGGGCAGCGGCTGCCGTCCCTCTGGTTCACGGTGGTCGTGGTGCTGAACACCGCCCTCGCCACGTACTACCGCAGCCGCTCCTGAAGCACCGCCGCCCGGCACTGCGAGGGGCTCCCCCAGGCATCGCGCAGCGGGCGGGCCTTGCGCAGCCACAGGGAGAGGTCGAGCTCCTCGGTGTAGCCGACGGCCCCGTGCAGCTGGAGCGCGGTCATGGCGGCCGCGTACGCCGCTTCGCCCGCGGTCAGCTTCGCCGCCGCGACCTCCCCGGGGTCCAGGGAGAGCGCGGCCGCCCAGAGCAGCGGCCGGGCGAACTCCAGGCCGATCAGGGTGTCGGCGAGCCGGTGCTTGACCGCCTGGAAGGCGCCGATCGCCGTGCCGAACTGTGTGCGCTGCTTCGCGTACTCCACCGTGCGCGCGAGGAGGGCCTCGCCGGTGCCGAGGCACTGGGCGGCGGTGAGCAGCCGGGCCCAGTCGGCGGCGTCCCGGGCCGCCGCGGTGACGGCCGGGCCGGCGGCGAGGAGTTCGCCGCCGCCGTCCGGGAGGGCGAGGCGGCGGGCGGGGTCGATGGAGGTGCGCGGCGGTCCGGCGCCCGGCGCCAGGCGGAGCTCCCCGGCCGGGGACACCGTGAAGAGGTGGGTGGCCGCGTCGGCGTCCAGGGCGTAGGGGCCCCCGCCGGGCAGGGTGAGGGTGGCCGGTGTCTCCCCCGCCGCCAGCCCGGGGAGGAACCGCTTGGCCAGTGCCTCGTCGCCGAGCCGGGTCAGGAGTACGGCGGCGGCGGCCGTCTCCACGACCGGGCCGGGGACCCCGGCGCGGCCCAGTTCCACGAACCCTCCTGCCAGCTCCAGCGGCATCAGGCCCATGCCCTCGTGGGCCTCGTCGGCCGCGAGGGCGAACAGTCCGGTGGCGGCGAACCTCGCCCACAGCTCCTTGCCGGGAGCGTGGTCGCCCGCGCCCCAGGCCCGTACCGCCGCCGGGACGTCCGAGGCGGCGAGCAGACCGCGCAGGGTGCGGGCGAAGTCCGACTGTTCCTCGGACGGCAGGAAGCGCATCAGCGGCGGCCCTTCGGGAGGCCGAGCAGCCGCTCGGCGATGATGTCGCGCTGGATCTCGTTGGTTCCCGCGTAGATGGGACCGGCGAGGGAGAAGATCCACGGCTCGGCCCATTCCCCGTCGGCGAGTTCGGCGTCGGGGCCGAGCAGGTCGAGGGCGCTCTCGTGCAGGGCGATGTCGTACCGGGACCAGAACACCTTGTTCAGGCTGGACTCGGCGCCGATCGTCTCTCCGGCGGCGAAGCGGGAGGCGTTGGCCCAGGTGAACAGCTGGTAGGCGCGGGCTCCGACGACCGCGTCGGCGACCCGGTCGCGCAGGGCGGTGTCGGCGGGGTTCCCGAGGTTGTGCCAGAGGTCCACGAGGCGGTCGGCCGCGGCGAGGAAGCGGCCGGGGGCGCGCAGGGTGAGTCCGCGTTCGTTGCCGGTGGTGGACATGGCGATCCGCCAGCCCTGTCCGGGCTCGCCGATGACGTCCGCGTCGGGGACGAAGACCTCGTCGAGGAAGAGTTCCGCGAAGGCGGGCTTGCCGTCGAGGCGGCCGATGGGCCGCACGGTGACCCCGGGGGCGCGGAGGTCGAACATCAGATAGGTGAGGCCCTGGTGGGGTTTGGGGGCGTCGGGGTCGGTGCGGAAGATGCCGAAGGCGCGGTCGGCGAAGGCGGCCCGCGAGGACCAGGTCTTCTGTCCGGACAGCAGCCAGCCGCCCTCGGTGCGCACCGCCCGGGAGGTGAGGGAGGCGAGGTCGGAGCCGGATTCGGGCTCGGACCAGGCCTGGGCCCAGATGGTCCGCCCGCTGGCCATGGAGGGCAGGACCCGGGCTCGCTGTTCGCCGGTGGCGTGGTCGAAGAGGGTGGGGGCGAGCAGGTTGATGCCGTTCTGCGAGACCCTGCCGGGCGCGCCGGCGGCCCAGTACTCCTCCTCGAAGACCAGCCAGTGCTCGATGTCGACGCCGCGGCCGCCGTACTCCTCGGGCCAGGACACCACCGCCCAGCGGGCGGAGTGCAGGAGCGCCTCCCATTCCCGGTGGGCGGCGAAGCCCTCGCGGGTCTCCAGGGAGGGCAGGGGGGTGGCGGGCACGTGGGCGGCGAGCCAGTCGCGCGCCTCGGCCCGGAAGGCCTCCACGTCCGCCGAGTGGTTCAGGTCCATCAGCCGTTCGCCTCCTTCGTCTCGGCATCCTTCATCGCTGCGTCCTTCATCGCGGACAGATTCATGCCGCCGAGCGAGTCCGCCGCCGTTTCGGCGTTGTGGGCGTGCGCGAGGTGGTGCAGGCCGAAGACGGAGTCCATGCCGGTGTGCAGGCCCTGGAGGTCCTCGGCCTGGTTGACGGCCCGCTTGGTGAGGGCGAGGCCGAAGGAGGGCATCTCGGCGATCCGCAGGGCGAGCCGGTCGGTGGCTTCCGCCAGTTCGGCCCGCTCGACGACCCGGTTGACCATGCCGATCTCGTGGGCCCGGCGGGCGGGCATCCGGTCGCCGGTGTAGAGGAACTCCTTGGCGATGCGCGGGGGCATGACCCACGGGTGGGCGAAGTACTCCACGCCCGGGATGCCCATGCGGACGACGGGGTCGGCGAAGAAGGCGTCCTCGCTGGCCACGATCAGGTCGCAGACCCAGGCGAGCATCAGCCCGCCGGCCACGCAGGCGCCGTGGACGGAGGCGATGACGGGCTTGGGCAGTTCGCGCCAGCGCCGGCACATGCCGAGGTAGACCTCGGATTCGCGGGCGAAGCGGGACTCGGCGCCGGAGCGCTGGGAGTGGTCCCACCACAGGCCGGCCCGGCGTTCGAAGGGCAGGTGCGCGTCACGCTCGGGGGTGCCGATGTCGTGGCCGGCGGAGAAGTGCTCGCCGGCCCCGGCCAGGACGAGGACCTTGACGGCGGGATCGTCCGCGGCCCGGTAGAAGGCGTCGTCGAGGGCGTAGGTCATCGCGCTGTTCTGGGCGTTGCGGTACCGGGGGCGGTTCATGGTCACGTACGCGACCGGTCCGCGGCGCTCATAGAGCACGGGGGTGTCATCGGGCATCGGCATCCCAGGATCCTTCCCTAACAAGTGTTTGGTAGGTTAACGTACGGCCATGAGCAGCGTCGAGGAGTTCCGCACCGAGGTTCGGAGTTGGCTACGGACCCACCTCACCGGTGGGTTCGCCGCCCTCAAGGGCCGCGGCGGACCGGGCCGGGAGCACGAGGCCTTCGCCGAACGCCTCGCCTGGGAGCGGCACATGGCGGCGCACGGCTGGACCTGCGTGGGCTGGCCCGTCGAGTACGGCGGCCGCGGCGCGAGCACGGAGCAGCAGATCGCCTTCCACGAGGAGTACGCGCTGGCCGACGCGCCCGCGCGCGTGAACCACATAGGGGAGCAGCTCCTCGGCCCCACCCTCATCGCGCACGGCACCGAGGAGCAGCGGCGGCGCTTCCTGCCGCCCATCCGGGCCGTGGAGGAGCTGTGGTGCCAGGGCTACAGCGAGCCCGACGCCGGCTCGGACCTGGCGAACATCCGCACCCGGGCCTCCCTCGTGGACGGCGCGTGGGTGGTGGACGGCCAGAAGATCTGGACCTCCCTGGCCCACGCCTCGCAGTGGTGCTTCGTCGTCGCCCGCACCGAGCCGGGCTCCCGCCGGCACGCGGGGCTCTCCTACCTCCTGGTCCCGATGGACCAGCCCGGGGTGGAGGTCCGGCCCATCGTGCAGCTGACCGGGACCTCCGAGTTCAACGAGGTCTTCTTCGACGGGGCCCGGACCGACGCCGCCCACGTCGTCGGCGCGCCCGGCGAGGGCTGGGCCGTGGCCATGGCCACCCTCGGCTTCGAACGCGGCGTCTCCACCCTCGGCCAACAGGTCGGCTTCCGCCGCGAGCTGGAGGACCTGGCCGCGCTGGCGAAGCACAACGGGGCGATGGCCGATCCGCTGATCCGCGACCGGCTCGTCCGGGCCTGGATCGGCCTGGAGACCATGCGCGCCTCCGCGCTGCGGCCCGGGGTCGCACCGTCCACGGCCAAGCTGTACTGGGCCCGCTGGCACCGGGACCTCGGCGAGCTCGCCATGGACGTCCGCGGAGCCGACTCGCTCCTGGCGGCGGGGGCGCACGGGGACCCGTACGACCTCGACGACTGGCAGCGGCTCTTCCTCTTCTCCCGCTCCGACACCATCTACGCGGGCTCCGACGAGATCCAGCGCACCATCGTCGCCGAGCGCATCCTCGGCCTTCCCAAGGAGGTACGGGCGTGAACGCGATCGGCAACGCACCCGAGTACGTGGCCGGGCACGGACTGCTCACCGGCCGCAGCGCCGTGATCACCGCGGCCGCCGGGGCCGGCATCGGCGGGGCCACAGCACGCCGGTTCCTGGAGGAGGGGGCCCGGGTCCTCATCGGCGACGCGCACGCCCGCCGGCTCAAGGAGAGCGAGGAGGCGCTGGCCGCCGAGTTCGGCGCGGACCGGGTCGCCTCGCTGCCCTGCGACGTCACCGACGAGGAGCAGGTGGGCGCCTTCTTCGCGCTCGCCGAGCGGCTCCACGGCCGCCTCGACCTCGTCGTCAACAACGCCGGGCTCGGCGGCACGGCGAACCTCGTGGACATGACCGACGACCAGTGGTCCCGCGTCCTCGACGTCACGCTGAACGGCACCTTCCGCTGCACCCGCGCCGCGATGCGCTCGATGCGGGCCTCCGGAACGGGCGGGGTGATCGTCAACAACGCCTCCGTCATCGGCTGGCGCGCCCAGACCGGGCAGGCCCACTACGCCGCCGCCAAGGCGGGGGTGATGGCGCTGACCCGCTGCGCGGCGCTGGAGGCGGCGGAGTTCGGCGTACGGATCAACGCGGTCGCACCGAGCCTGGCCATGCACCCGCACCTGGTGAAGGTGACCAGCGAGGAGCTGCTCACCCAGCTCACCGCCCGCGAGGCCTTCGGCCGCTACGCCGAGCCCTGGGAGGTGGCCAACGTCATCGTGTTCCTGGCCAGCGGCTACTCGTCGTACATGACGGGCGAGACCGTGTCGGTCAGCAGTCAGCACGCGTAGGGCGACCTATGACGAGAATGGCCGGGTGCCAACGAACAAGCCGATCGCATCGACGGCCAAGAAGAAGCCCCAGGTGACGGCGTCACCGGAACGCCGCCGCGAACTCCTCGACACCGCCGCCGAGGTCTTCGCCGCGCAGGGCTACAACGCCACCACCGTCCGCAAGATCGCCGACGCCGCCGGCATGCTCGCCGGCAGCCTCTACTACCACTTCGATTCCAAGGAATCGATGCTCGACGAGATCCTCTCCGCCTTCCTGACCGAGCTGTGGGAGGGGTACGACACCGTCCTCGCCGCCGGTCTCGGACCCAGGCAGACCATCGAGGCCCTCGTCACCGAATCGTTCCGGGAGATCGACCGGCACCGCGCCGCGGTCGCCATCTACCAGAAGGAAGCCCGGACCCTGTCGGTCCAGCCCCGCTTCCACTACCTCTCCGACTCGCAGGTCAAGTTCGAGAAGGCGTGGCTGGGGACGCTGGAGCGCGGGGTCGCGGACGGGGTCTTCCGCGCCGACCTGGACATCCGCCTCACCTACCGCTTCGTGCGCGACACGGTGTGGGTGGCGGCGTCCTGGTACCGGCCGGGCGGCCAGCACAGCCCCGAGGAGATCGCCCGCCAGTACCTCTCGATGGTCCTGGACGGCATCGCCACACGCACGTAACCCTGAGGAGTTCTGATGCCCGAGGCCTACATAGTCGAAGCGGTACGCACCCCCGTGGGGCGGCGCAAGGGGGGCCTGTCCGAGGTCCACCCGGCCGACCTGGGGGCGCACGTCCTCAAGGCGCTCGTCGAACGGTCCGGGATCGACCCGTCGGCCGTGGAGGACGTGGTCTTCGGCTGCCTCGACACGGTGGGGCCGCAGGCCGGCGACATCGCCCGGACGGCCTGGCTGGCGGCGGGACTCCCCGAGGAGGTCCCGGGCGTCACCATCGACCGGCAGTGCGGATCCTCGCAGCAGGCCGTGCACTTCGCGGCGCAGGGCGTCATGTCCGGGACGCAGGACCTGGTGGTCGCGGGCGGCACCCAGAACATGTCGATGATCCCGATCGCCTTCGCCTCGCGGCAGGCGGCGGAGCCCCTCGGCTTCACCGAGGGCCCCTACCTGGGCTCGGCGGGGTGGCGGGCCCGGTACGGGGACTCCCCCGTCAACCAGTTCTACGGGGCCCAGCTGATCGCCGAGAAGTGGGGCATCTCCCGCCTCGACATGGAGGAGTTCGCCCTGCGCTCCCACCAGCGGGCGCTGCGCGCGATCGACGAGGGCCGCTTCGAGCGGGAGATCGTGCCGTACGGGGAGGTGTCGGTGGACGAGGGCCCGCGCCGCGACACCACCCTCGAGAAGATGGCGGGGCTGAAGCCGGTCATGGAGGGCGGCACGATCACCGCGGCGGTCTCCTCCCAGGTCTCGGACGGCGCGGCGGCGATGCTGCTGGCCTCGGAGCGGGCGGTACGGGAACACGGGCTGCGCCCGCGGGCCCGCATCCACCACCTGTCGGTGCGCGGCGAGGACCCGATCCGCATGCTGTCGGCGCCGATCCCGGCGACGGCGTACGCCCTGAAGAAGACGGGCATGTCCCTCTCCGACATCGACCTGGTCGAGATCAACGAGGCCTTCGCCCCGGTGGCCCTGGCCTGGCTGAAGGAGACGGGCGCGGACCCGGAGCGGGTCAACGTCAACGGCGGCGCGATCGCCCTGGGACACCCCCTGGGCGCGACGGGCGTCAAGCTGATGACCACCCTCCTGCACGAACTGGAACGCACGGGCGGCCGCTTCGGCCTCCAAACCATGTGCGAGGGCGGCGGCCAGGCCAACGTCACGATCATCGAGCGGCTCTAGCCTCCGGCGGGGGGCGGGGCTGGATGGCGCGGAGCGCCATTTCAGCCCCTCCGGCGTTTGAGGCGCGGGGTCTGGGGCGGAGCCCCAGGGGGTCCGGGGCACCGCCCCGGGGAACGGGCGAAGGGCGGGTAGGGGACTTCGCCCGCGCAGCGGCAACGGGTGGCAGCGGGGACTTCCCCCCGCGCGGCGGCTACCCGCGCCGCGAGAGGCGGGTCAGGGAGACCGTCTGGGTCAGGACCAGGACTCCGGTCAGGGCCTGCCAGAGGTGCAGCGGGTCGGCTTCGCCCAGGGCCCGGGCCCCGGACAGAACGATCGCCACCGCGCCCAGCGCCAGCACGGTCCGGTGGACGAAACCGGCGTCGGTGCCGTGCGGCAGCCCGGACACGAGGGCGACCAGCCCGAGCATGACCGGCAACCAGTGCGGCTGGGACCCCCGCATCAACAGCACCGCGGCGAACTCCGCTGCGAGGGCGAGGGAGTTGCGCGCCAGAGCCCCCGGGACCGATATCGACATGCGCACATCATGCCGGGGATACCCGCGTGCGCACCCCCCCTTCCTACGGCGCGGCCGTCGCCGCCACCCACGCCCCCGCCGCCCCGATCGCCGAGGCCGCCGCCGGCAGCGGCAGGCCGAGGAAGCCGTGGAAGACGCCGGGGACCAGCTGGATCCCGCAGTCCACTCCGGCTTCGCCCAGCCGGCGCCCGTAGGCCAGGCCCTCGTCGCGCAGGACGTCGCAGTCGGCCAGCACCAGCAGCGTGCGCGGCAGCCCCGAGAGGTCGGGGGCGCGCAGCGGGGAGACGTGGGGGTGGTCCGGGTCGCCGCCGTACTGGTCCCAGTACCAGGCCATGTGCGCGGCCGTGTGGAAGTACCCCTCCGCGAACTCGGCCACCGACGGGTGCTCCATCGAGGCGTCCAGCGCCGGGTAGAACAACAGCTGACCGGCGACCAGTTCGGGGGCCCGCAGGGCCGTCACGGCCGCGAGGGTGCCTCCGCTGGAGTCCCCGGCGACGATCAGCCGCGCGGGGTCGCAGCCCAGTGCGGCCGCCCGCGCCCGGGCCCACAGCAGCACCGTCAGCGCGTCGTCGGGCGCGGCCGGCCAGGGGTGTTCGGGCGCGAGGCGGTAGTCCGCGGAGACGACCACCGCGCCCGAGGCCACGGCCAGGGCCCGGCACAGCGCGTCATGGGTGTCCAGGCCGCACATCACCCAGCCCCCGCCGTGGAAGAACACCGCCAGCGGGCGGCCCCCGGCCCCCGGCGCCGGGTCGTAGATCCGGACGGGGACCCCGTCCGCATCCGCGTCCCGTACGGAGGCCACCTCCGCGCCGCCCCTCGGGGAGGCGGCCGCGGCCGCCCGCAGGGCCGCCGCGTCCCCGGGGCCGGGGAAGAACGCCGCCATCGCGTCGCACAGCCGGCGGGCCGCCGGGGACAGCCGGTCCGTACCGGTACCGCCGCCGCTCATCGCGCGGTCATCCCGCCGTCGACCGTGAACTCCGCGCCCGTGATGTACGAGGACCCCTCCGAGCAGAGGAAGAGGACCAACTCCGCGACCTCCTCGGGCCGCCCGATCCGCCCCAGTGGCAGGTGCGACCAGTCCCGTCCCGCGACGGCCTCGCTGACCATCGGGGTGTCGATCGCCCCCGGGTGCACGGAGTTGATCCTGATCCGGTCCCCCGCCAGGTCCAGCGCGGCCGACTTGGTGAGCCCGCGCAGGGCGAACTTGCTGGAGCCGTACGCCGCGTGGCCCGGGATGCCGACCAGTCCGGCGGTGGAGGAGACGTTGACGATCGAGCCGCCTCCGCCGGCGCGCAGCACCGGGGCCACGGCCTGGATCCCGAGGAACGGCCCGAGGAGGTTGACCCGGAGCAGGGCTTCGAAGTCCTCCAGGCCCTGGCGCTCCACGTGGGCCGTGCGCCACAGCGCGGCATTGTTCACCAGGGCGGAGACGGTGCCGAAGGCGCGTACGGCCTCGCGGACCACCTCCGCCCAGCTGCCGGCGTCGGCCACGTCGTGGCGGACGTAGAGCCCCTGGTCGCCGAGCGAGGCGGCGACCTCGCGGCCCTCCTCCTCCCGGATGTCGGTGACCACGACCCGCGCTCCGGCCCCGGCGCACAGCCGGGCCTCGGCCGCGCCCTGGCCGCGTCCGGCGCCGGTGATGACGACGACCTTGCCGTCGAGGGAGATGGCCACGGGTCAGCCCTCCAGGGCGCGGAAGTGCGGGATGACGGTCTCGCCCCACTGGCGGATGGTCTCCATGCAGGCCTCCTGGGGGACGGTGCCCATCTGGATCAGGCACATGACCTCGTCGACGCCGATCTCGCGCAGTTGCTCGACGTAGGCGATGGCCGTCCGGGCGTCGCCGTAGGCATGCTCGGCGTTGTAGGTGCCGGTGTCTACGGGGCGGGCCGGGATGTTCGCCCCGTGGAGCTTGGCGACCAGCTCCTCACGGCCCCGGTCCAGCGCGGCCACGTGCTCCTCGGCGGTCTCGTCCTCGCAGTAGCCGGTGGGTTCGGGGGCGTTGCCGTACCAGTGGGCGATGGACTCGGCGAAGAAGCGCTGGCCGCGGGTGCCCAGGCGCAGGGCGCGCTCGGCGTCGTCGAGGACGATGGTGGGGCAGAGCGCGGAGAGGTGGTCGTTGACCTCGGTGGAGACGAAGCGGTCGCCGGTGCGGGTGGCGATGGCCTCGTCGTAGACCTTGCGCATGGCGCGCACGTCGTCGGCGCCGGCGAAGCCCATCACGAGCGCTCCGATGCCCAGTTCGGCGGCAAGCTTGAGGGTGTCGTGCTTGGAGCAGGCCATGAAGAGCGGCGGGTGCGGGTCCTGGACCGGCCGGGGCAGGATCGCGCCGGGGCCGATGTCGATGGAGCCGTGCCACTCGAACTTCTCCTCGCGCCAGGCGGAGGAGAAGATCCGCAGCGCCTCTTCCATCTGCGGGTAGGTGTCCTCGGGGCGGACCCCGTACATGGACATCTCCTGGCGGGTGGCGCCGCGGCCGGCGCCGATGTCCACGCGGCCGCCGGAGAGCACGTCGAGCATGGCGGCGCGTTCGGCCACGCGCACGGGGTGCTGGTAGCCGAAGGGCATGGTGACGACGCCGTGGCCGATGCGGATCTTCTCGGTCCGGGCGGCGACCCAGGTCAGGAAGATCTCGGAGGCGCTCATGTGGGCGTACTGGGTGAGGGCGTGGTGTTCCACGGCCCAGATCCGGTCGAAGCCCATCTCCTCGGCGAACACGGCCTGTTCGACGCAGTCGTGGATGACCTGGCGCTCGCGTTCGGGCGTCGGGTCGACGAGCTGCGCCTCGAAGATCATCGAGAACTTCACGGGGTGCCTCCCAGCCGTGCGCTGCGCACGGCACGTCGGTGATGTATTTCGAATAGGAATACTTCTAGCAGTCATACCGAGCCGGGGGAAGGGCCGCCGCGCAGACCGGTCGTAGACTGCGCTGCGTGACCAACGAGGCGGCAGAAGACACGAACGGGCGCACGCTCCCCGCGACCAGCTGGGCGGTGCTCGGGCTGCTCTCCTTCGGGGAGGAGCTCTCCGGTTACGACCTGAAGAAGTGGTCGGACTGGTCGCTGCGCTTCTTCTACTGGAGCCCGTCCTTCAGCCAGATCTACAGCGAGCTCAAGCGGCTGGAGAAGGCCGGTTACGCCTCTTCGCGGCTGGTCGCCCAGGAGACCGGCACCCGCGACAAGCGGGTGTACCGGATCACGGACGAGGGCATGACGGCCGTACGGCGCTGGGCGCGCGAGGCTCCCGTCGACCCGCCGGTGCTCAAGCACGGACCGATGCTGCGGCTGTGGCTCGGCCACCTGCTGGAGCCGGAGCAGATGCGCGAAGTCCTCGTACAGCACCAGGAGTTCGCGGAGAAGATGCGGCGGCGCGCGGTGGCCGACGCGGACGGGGCCCGGGAAGAGGCCTCGTGGGCCTACCCGACGCTCACCCTCAAGTGGGCCGAGCGGTACTACGCGTCCGAGCGCGACCTGGCGGCGGCCATGCTGGACGACCTCGCCGAAGTCGCGGCGCTGGAGAGCGGGCGCGGCGCGAGCCCCGCGCCGGCCCCGGACCCGGCGCCGGGCAAGCCCGGCAAGCGCCCGTAGGTGCGCCGGAAGTAGAGCAGCGGCGCGCCTTCGCGGTGCGCCGTCAGCGCGGTGACCCGGCCCAGCGCGATGGCGTGGTCGCCGCCGTCCAGGACCGCCTCCAGATCGCACTCGACGGTGGCGAGGACCCCCTCCAGCAGGGGCGCGCCGTTGCCGCCGGCCCGCCAGGGGACCCCGGCGAACTTGTCGCCCCCGGTGACGGCGAAGCGGCGGCACAGCTCCTGCTGGTCGGCGGCGAGGATGTTGACGGCGAAGGCTCCCGCCGCCTGGATCCGGGGCCAGGTGGAGGACGTGCGCGCCGGGCAGAAGCAGACCAGCGGCGGGTCCAGGGATACGGACGAGAAGGACTGAACGGCCATCCCCACGGGGCGGCCGTCGGTTCCGCGTGCCGTGATGACGGCGACGCCGGTGCAGAAGCTGGACAGGACCGCCTTCATGTCGGACGCCTTCATGTCGGACATGGCTTCCTCCCTCATGAGAACCCTCCCTGATTATTTCTACTAGGTATATGCCTAACCGAAACACCTGTGATTGGATACCGCCCACGCTCGCTCGTCAAGTAGGGAGGGTCCGATCCGATGCCACCACCCCCGCCCCGGCCTGAGGCACGGCCGCAGCCGTTGCCGCAGCCGCCCGCCACGCTCGCCCGGCTCCCCGAGTACGCCGCCGCCGCGTACGGGGAGCGCGAGGCGCTCGCCGACGGAGAGGTCCGCTGGAGCTTCGCCCGCCTCGCCGCCGAGATCTCCGCGGCAGCCCGCGCCGCCATCGCCCACGGCGTCCGCCCCGGCGACCGGGTCGCGATCTGGGCGCCCAACAGCCGCCGGTGGATCACCGCCGCCCTGGGCGCCGTCGGCGCCGGCGCGGTCCTCGTACCGGTCAACACCCGCTACAAGCCCGCCGAGGCCGCCGACATCATCCGGCGCAGCGGGGCCCGCGTACTGCTCACCGAGCGCGGGTTCCTCGGTACCGACTACGCCCGTGACCTGCACGCCTCCGGCGAGGACCTCGGGGCGCTCGCCTCCACGGTGATCCTGCGCGACGGGCACGCGGGACGCGGGGCGCAGGACGAGGACCCGGGGGACGAGGGCCCGGGGGACCAAGGCACTGGGAACGAAGGCGCGGGTGTCTCCTGGGAGGCCTACCTGCGCGCCGGCGAGGCCGTCCCCGACGCCGAGCGGGTCGCGCGCGCCGCCGCCGTGCGCCCCGATGACCTCAGCGACATCCTCTACACCTCCGGCACCACCGGCCGTTCCAAGGGCGTCATGACCACCCACGGCCAGACCCTGCGGCTCTACGCCTCCTGGTCCGGCCTCGTCGGCCTGCGCCCCGGCGACCGGTACCTGCTGGTGAACCCCTTCTTCCACACCTTCGGCTACAAGGCCGGGGTGCTCGCCTGCCTGCTGCGCGGGGTCACCATGCTCCCCGAGGCGGTCTACGACACCGACCGCATCCTGCACCGCATGGCCGCCGAGCGCGTGACCTGCCTGATGGGCCCGCCGACCGTCTTCCACGGCCTGATCCGCCACCCGGCGCGGACCGCCCACGACCTGTCCGCACTGCGCCTGGCCGGCACCGGGGCCGCCTCGGTGCCCACCTCCCTCGTCGAGGAGATCCGCGGCGCACTGGGGGCGCCCGACGTGTTCACCGCGTACGGGCTCACCGAGTCCGGCGGGGTCGTGTCCGTCTGCCCCACCGACGCCGACGCCTGGACCCTCGCCCACACCGTCGGCCGGCCGCTGCCGGACACCGAGGTACGGATCACCGACCCGCTCGGCGCGGTCCTGCCCGCCGGGGAGCCGGGCGAGGTGCAGGTCCGCGGCTACCACGTCACCCCCGGCTACCTGGACGACCCGGCGAGCACCGCCGAAGCCGTGCTGCCCGGCGGCTGGCTGCGGACCGGGGACATCGGCGTGCTCGACGCGCGGGGCTACCTCGCCATCACCGACCGGCTGAAGGACATGTACGTGGTCGGCGGCTTCAACGCCTACCCGGCGGAGGTGGAGAACGTGCTGCTGACCCACCCCGCCATCACCGACGCGGCGGTCGTCGGCGCCCCCGACGAGCGGCTCGGCGAGGTCGGAGTGGCCTACGTCGTCACCACCGGGCCGGTCACCTCCGAAGAGCTGACCGCCTGGACCCGGGAACGGCTGGCCAACTTCAAGGTGCCGAGGCGGTTCACCCTGCTGGAGGAGCTCCCGCGCAACGCGGGCGGCAAACTGCTGAAGACGGAGCTGCGCCGCACGGCGCGAGGGGAGTCGGCATGAGGCCGCTACAGCCGACCGGCGAACAGGAGGAACTCCGGGGCGCGGTACGGGCCGTCCTGGCGCGCCACCCCGGCCACACGGCCTGGGCTCCGCTGACGGCGCAGATCGGCGCGGCCGCGCTGGCGGTCCCCGAGGAGTACGGCGGGCTGGGCTGCGGGCCGGCCGAGGTCGGGGTGGTCATGGCGGAACTGGGGCGCGCGCTGAGCCCCGTACCGTACCTGGGTTCGGCGGTGCTGACGGTGGCGGCCCTGCTCGCGTCCGGCGACCGCGAAGCCTGCGCGAAGCACCTGCCGCACCTGGCGGAGGGCACGGCCGTGGGGGCCCTGGCCTGGGCGGAGACCCCGGCCGGCGCGGGCCCGCGGGCGGGCGGCGGGTCCGGCACGGGAGCCGGGTCCGGCGGCCCTCGGGGGAGCTGGGAGGCCCACGAGCTCACGGCCCGGGCCGAGCCGGCGGGCTCCGGCTGGGTCCTCACGGGCACCAAGCGGTACGTCCTGGCCGGCCCGGCGGAGCCGACCCTGCTGCTGGCCTTCGCCAGGACGGCCCCGGCCCCGGGCACCGCCCGCGGACCCGGTGCCGAGCCCGGCCAGGGCCGGCTCGGCCTGTTCGAACTCCTCGCCGCGCCGGCGGCCTTCACCGTACGGTCCACGATGGACCGCACCCGGCCCCTCGCGGAGCTCACCCTGGACCGGACCCCGGCCCGGCTGCTCTCGGCTGACGGCGCCGGGGTCCTCGCCCGAGTCCGGGACCTGGCTTGCACGGCGCTCGCCGCCGAGCAGGCGGGGGCGGCCGCGCGGGCGCTGGAGGTGACGGTCCGGTACGCGAAGGAGCGGGTGCAGTTCGGGCGGCCCATCGGCTCCTTCCAGGCGGTCAAGCACCGGCTCGCCGACCTGCACACCGCGGTGGAGGGCGCCCGCTCACTGGCCCTCGCGGCGGCGGCCGCCGACGCGGCCCCGGACCTGGCGGCCGCCGCCAAGTCGGCCTGCTCGGAGGCGTACGCGTACGTGGCGGGCGAGATGATCCAGCTGCACGGCGGCATCGGCATCACCTGGGAGCACGAGGCGCACGAGTACTTCAAGCGGGCCCACGGCTCGGCCCGGCTCTTCGGCTCCCCCGCCGCACACCGTGAACGGCTGGCGGGGCGGCTGGGGTTCCTCCCGACCGGGTGACGCGCCGACGGCCGGGGCCCGGGTGGCGCGGGCTGTCGTACGCTCGGCCCCATGACGGGCAGCGCGATAGACCTCCGGAAGATCGAAGAGACCGCCCCGGCGCTGGTGAGCCTGTACAAGAGCGCCGGGACCTCGCTCCGCAACCACGGCCTGGAGGGCGGGCGGGCCGCCGTCTACCTGGTGCTCGACTACTCGGGCTCCATGCGCCCGTACTACGAGGACGGCAGCGTGCAGGCCCTCGCCGACCGGGTGCTGGGGCTCTCCGCGCACCTGGACGACGACGCCCGCGTGCCGGTCGTGTTCTTCTCCACCGAGGTGGACGCGGTCGAGGAGATCTCCCTGGCCGGCCACGAGGGGCGGGTCACCGCGATCGCCGCCGGCCTCGGCCACATGGGCAAGACGGCCTACCACGCGGCGATGGACGCCGTGATCGACCACTACCTGGACTCGGGGTCCGCCCTCCCCGCGCTCGTGGTCTTCCAGACCGACGGCGGTCCGATCAACAAGCTCGCCGCCGAGAAGTACCTGTGCAAGGCGGCCCGGCTACCGCTCTTCTGGCAGTTCGTCGGCTTCGGCAACACCCGCAGCTCGCAGTTCGACTTCCTGCGGCGGCTGGACGAACTGCCCGTCCCGCAGAAGCGGGTGGTGGACAACGCGGGCTACTTCCACGCCGGCCCCGGCCCGCGCACGGTCGCGGACCCGGAACTGTACGACCGGCTGGTCGGGGAGTTCCCCGGGTGGCTCGCGGCGGCCCGGGCGGCGGGAATCGTGCGCGCCTGATCCGCGATTGTCAGTGGCTCGCGCTTTGATGGCGGTGTCTCACGCTTTGATGGACGCGTAACGGGATCTCCCTCCTGTAGGAGGGGGCTGTCAGCCACGCCGGCTGTTGGCCGCCGTTACCAGCACCAGCCAACACACGTATGTGGAGGTGAACGAAGTTGGCTACGTACCGCGTAGGACGGAAGACCCACCCACCTGTGCTTCCTCAGCAGATGGCTCTGGAATTCGAGTCAGCAGACACCCCCCGGATCGGGGACGAAACGGGACTCGAAGGCCGCAAGGCACCCGGCGCAGTACATGTGCGAGGGGAGACCGCCCATGCCTCACCCGGCATCGGCGGCGTCACCCCCAACCTTCTGGTTGGGGAGAAGGCCCGTGAAGGCCACCCCGTCGTGTTCGTCCTGGACAAGCACGGCACACCGCTCCAACCCTCCAGCCCCGCGAGAGCCCGCAAGCTCCTCAAGCAGGGCCGGGCTGTCGTGGCCCGGCACACCCCATTCGTGATCCGACTCAAAGACCGCACGGTCTGCGCATCGCAGGTGGACGGTGTGGAAGTCGGGATCGACCCCGGCTCCAAGCACACCGGAATCGCCGTGTTCACCGCGAAGGACGGAGAGCGCCGTGGCCTGTACGCGGTCGAGCTCGCACACCGGGGCGGCGTGATCCGGGACAAGCTCACCGCTCGTGCCGCCTACCGACGTGGCAGGCGCACCCGCAACCTGCGCTACCGCGCGCCCCGCTTCTCCAACCGCACCCGCCCCAAGGGCTGGCTGGCCCCGTCGCTGCGTCACCGTGTGGACACCACCATGTCGTGGACCACCCGGCTAGCACGCTGGGCACCCGTCCGTGTGGTGCACGTGGAACGGAACGTGTTCGATACCCACGCCATGTCCCACGGCGGACCTCTGGAGGGGGCCGAGTACCAGCACGGCACCCTTCACGGCACAGAAGTCCGCGAATACCTCCTCGCCAAATGGAAGAGGGCCTGCGCCTACTGCGGCGCCACCGGAATCCCCCTCAACATCGACCACATCCACCCCCGCTCACGCGGCGGCAGCGACCGCATCTCCAACCTGTGCACCGCCTGCATCCCCTGCAACGAGAAGAAGTCCAACCAGCCCGTCGAAGACTTCCTCAAGGAATCCCCGCGCCAGCTGGCCCGCATCCTCGCCCAAGCCAAAGCCCCCCTGCGCGACGCTGCAGCCGTCAACGCGACCCGTTGGGCGCTCTGGCGCGCCCTCGACGCCGCGTTCCCCTCGGTGTGCACCGCATCGGGCGGCCGCACGAAATGGAACCGGCAGCGGACCGCTACTCCAAAGACCCATACGCTGGACGCCCTGTGCGTCGGCTACCTCAATGCCGTCACCCGAACCCCGACCCACATTCTTGCCGTTGCCGCAACCGGGCGCGGCACGTACGCCCGTACCCGCACCGACAAGTACGGCTTCCCCCGCCTGCGGCTACCCAGGCAGAAGCAGTTCTTCGGCTACCAGACCGGAGACCTCGCGCGCGCCGTCGTCCCCACCGGCAAGAAGAACGGCACCCACACGGGACGGATCGCCGTCCGAGCCACCGGCCGCTTCAACATCAAAACCGCCCACGGCCTCATCCAGGGCATCGGACGCAAACACTTCCGCCTCCTCCAACGAGCCGACGGCTACGCCTACACCACCCGCCCTGAAGGCCACACCGTTGCCATCTGACAGCCACCGGCAAAAGCGAAGAGACCCCGGCATTCCGCACCTCCGGCCCAACGATCCACTTGCTCCCCCAGCTAAAGCAGGGGGTATCCACGAAAGAAGTCCGATGACAACGAACAACTGGGCCGTATTCGAAAAGGCGGAACCGGAATTCGCGGGGGCCGTCCAGGCCCGCTTCGCACAGTTCCCGCACCACGTCCTGGCGACCCTGCGCAAGGACGGCTCCCCGCGCGCGACCGGACTGAACGTCGAGATCCGCGGCGGCGAGCTGTGGCTGGGCATGATGCCGGGCTCGATGAAGGGGAAAGATCTGCGGCGCGACCCCCGCTTCGCCCTGCACACCAACCCGGGCGCGGACGAGGCGATGCCCGACGGGGACGTGCGGATCGCCGGACGCGCGGTGGAGATCGTGGAACAGCCCGAGCTCCACCGGTACGCGGAGGAGGCCGAGGAGAACGACACCCCGCACCCCTTCGACCTGTTCCGCGCCGAGCTGACCGAGGTGGTGCACGTCGGGGTCGAGGGCGACGACCTGGTGGTCCGCTCGTGGACCCCGGAGCACGGACTGCGCACCCTGCGCCGGGGCAATGACGACGAGCCGACCCGCGAGGAGCCCTCGGCGGGCTGAGCGGGGCTAGACCCTGGCCGGGGACTGCGCCGGGAGGACCGCCGGGGTCTTGGCCGGCGCCTTGGCGGGGGCCTTGGCCGGGGACTTGGCCGGGACCTTGGCGGGAGCCTTCTTGGTCTTGCCAGGTGCCTTCGGACCCTTCGGACCCTTCGGGGCCTTGGCAGGTGCCCCCGCCGGGGTCTGGGCGCCGACGTCCAGCCAGCTCCGGTCGATGTTGAGGCTCACGTCCCCGTACGTGGCGTCGTGGTCTCCCCGGAACTGGTGGGCGCGGCGGCCCCCCGTCCACTGCTCGGTCCCGGCCGGGAGTCCCATGTCGGCGTCGGTGACCGAGGCCGCGCCGTTCCAGCGGGCCACCCACAGCACGTCGGGCATGGCGTCGGGGGCCTGGGCGAAGTGGGCGCTCAGCGCCTTGGCCCCGGAGCTCGCGGAGACGTAGGCGGCGGCCCCGTAGCCCAGTTCGTGCAGGCGGACCGTCCAGGCGGTGAGATAGGCGACGACCGGGGCGTCCCAGGTGGCCCGGTCCGTGTAGTTCTCCAGGTCGTTGTAGAGGACCGTGCCCTCGGCCATGCCCAGCGCCGCGGCGGCGTGGGCCGCGCCCTCGGCCTCGGCCCGGCCCTGCTCGTTGGCTTCCGAGGCGTCGGTGGAGAGCCCCGTGGAGGAGCTGTTCCAGGGCTGGGGCCCCACCCAGATCGGCATGAGGTGCCAGCCCGCCGCGGCCTGCCGGCTCACCCATCCGGCGGTGAGCTGCGGCTGGGCGCAGGCGCGGGCGCGGCCGCCGATGTAGACGCCGACGGCGCCGAAGGGCGAGTCGGCCCGCCAGGCGTCCATGGTGCGCTGGGTGGGGGCGGTACAGGCGTCGAACCCCTCGCCGGTGAAGGGCGCCTGGACGGTCGTACGGGGACCCCCGCCGACCACGCCGACGGGATCGACGGAGACCGGACCGGGGGCGGCCGGGGGTGTGAGGGCGCGGGCCCGGGTGAGGACGGCGCGGACGGCCTCGGGGGTGGACCCGTAGGAGACGGTGGCCATCACCCCGGCGCGGCGCAGGGCGTAGCGGATCTCGTTGCTGTCGCCCCGGACCTTGGGCAGCGGGTCCCCCTCGTCACCTCCGACGGTGGGGATGTCGGCGCGCGGCGGGGCCCCGTCGAGCGGCTCCAGGTGCAGGGTGTCGGAGCGCGGGGCCGCGGCGCGGGCGGCCGCGCATTCGCCCTGGCCGCCCGCGTGCCCGAGGTAGAGGGTGGGCAGGTCGAGGCGCAGGCAGGCGTCGGGGGTGCGGTCGAGGTCGACGACCCGCCAGTCGGCGGGGACGGTGAGGCGCAGCCCGCGGTAGTCGACGGTGCGGCCGTCGGCGCCGGCCCGCCCGGCGGTGGGGCCCTCGGCGGCCCCGAGCGGGACGGGAGCGAGCAGCGCGGCACCCAGGAGGCAGCTCAACATCATGTGGGAGGGGAGCATGTGACCCACTGTTACCAGAAGGCCCGGGGGTTGACGCAGAGGCACGAGAGCCCGCGGTCACCTGTTGACGGGACGGCCGCACCGCTCCGCGCACGGGCTCCCCCGCCCCCCTCGCCCTCCTACTCCGCCGCGGGGCGGCTCTTGCTCCGGCGCGGGGCGCCGGCCCCGCGGATCTCCTCCGTGGCCGCGCGGAAGGCGGGCGCGGCGCGGGCGAAGTAGTCGAAGAGCAGGGCCTGCTGCTCCGGGGTGTAGGAGCCGATCACGGCGGCGATGTGCCGCCGGGCCGGTGCGACCGCGTCCTCGACCCGGTCCAAGGCGTCCGCCACGGGCTCCACGATGACCCGGCGCCGGTCCCCCGGATCGGCGGCGCGGCGGGCGTAACCGGCCCGTTCCAGGCGGTCGATGAGCCGGGTCGTCGCGCCCGTGGTGAGCCCGGTGCGGGTGGCGAGCTCGCCAGAGGACAGGCCCCCCTCCAGGGTGATGAGGCTGAGGGCGTACCACTCGGAGGTGTGCAGACCGGCCGCCTCGGCGCTGGCCAGCCCCTGGAGGCCGACGGCGTCCAGGTACTGCCGGAAGACCGTGTGCCCATCCGGACCGCCGCTGCCTGTTGCCATGTTCGGGACCGCCTCCTACCTTTATATCTGCACGCATGCAGATACTGCACTCGATCAGTATCTGCATCAGTCTAATCACCTGGGGAGTGGTCCGTCATGCAGAAGTCCACCAGCACGTCCACCGATGAGACCGTCGCCTCGGTCCGGACCGTGCTCGACCGGCTCGTCTCCGCCTGGGAGCGCCACGACGCCGAGGCGTACGGCGCGTTGTTCACCGAGGACGCCACGTACATCACCTACGTCGGCACCTTCTACCGGGGCCGCCGCGACATCGTGGCCAGCCACCGCGCCCTCTTCGCCGGCTTCCTCAAGGGCACCCGGCTGGCGGACGAGGTCCTCGACATCCGCCTCTACGGGCCGGACGTGGCCGTGGTCAACGGCCGCGGGGACACCTACAAGGGCAAGCGCCCGGCGAAGCTCACCAAGATCCAGACGTACACCCTCGTCCGTGACGCGGTGGCGGGTGCGGGTGCGGGTGCGGGTGCGGGTGCGGACGGGGAGTGGCGGATCGCCGCCTTCCAGAACACCAAGCGCAGGCCCCTGATGGAGGCCGTGTCCCACCGGTTGGCCCCGGACCTCGTCCCGGCCGCCGAGCGCTGACCGGGAGCGGACCGGGGCGGACCGGGGTAGACCGGGGGCGACCGCGCCCGCCCCCTCCCCCTACTCCTGTTCCCGGAAGGCGGGCAGGGCGAAGATCCGCTCCTTCCCCGTCTCCTCCATGAGCTCGACGAGCGGCAGCACCAGCTCCCACAGGTCCTGCTCGCCGACCTCCCGCACGAGCCCTTCGAGCTCCGCGTCGCCCAGCCCGGCGGCGGCATCGGCCACCACCCTGCGCGCCTCCTCGGGCAGTGCGCCGACCAGCGGCAGGAAGGCGCCCCAGAGGCCGGTCGCCACGACGGCCCGTACCACTCCGGCCAGCACGAGCGGGTCCCGCAGGGACTCCAGCCGGGCCACCGCGAGCCGGTCCTCCTCGCCGAGCAGCGCCACGAGCGGGAGCAGGGACTCCCACAGGCCCTCGGCGTGCGTCACCCGTACGAGCGAGTCGAGTTCGGCGGCGTCGAGGCGGGCGGTGAGCTCGGCGATCCGCAGCCGCTGATCGCCGCCGACCATCGCGGCGACGCCGAGGGCCTCCTCCCAGAGCCCCTCGGCGGCAGCGGCCCGTACGACCGCGGCGAGCCGGTCGTCGCCCATGAGCTCCAGGATCCGGGGCAGCCGTTCGGGCAGGTCCACGTAGAAGCCGGCGCGCAGCACCGCCGCGTCGTCGACCTGGTCGAGGATCCGGCGGAGCGCCTGGTCCCGCATGTGGCCGACGAACCGGCCCATGGTGAGGTGGTCGTGGTTCTCGGCGAGGGTGGTGGCGATGCGCACGACGAGCCCCTCGTCGAGGCGGTCGACGATCCCGGAGATCTTCCGGGGGTCCAGGTGTCCGCAGGCTTCGGCGGTGAAGGAGACGGGCAGTTTCTCGATGATGGCGGCGGCCCGGCCCGCCTCCAGCCGGCCGGCCACGCCGGCGGCCAGCCGGGGTCCGAGGGCCTTCTGCGAGATGGCGGCCGCGATGCCGGCGGGCACCAGTTTGGTCGCGGCGGCGATCCGGTCGAGCATCTCGGGGGCGCCGTCGTTCAGTACACCGCTGACCTGCTCGCGGAACGCCCGTACGTCCTCGTCCGGCAGCCCGCGCAGGAAGCCGAGCTCTCCGGCGTCCGCGCCCACCAGCCGGGCGATCTTCTCCACTTCGGCGCGGCTCACCGGAACAGCACCTTGCGCACGGCCCCGCGCGCGAGGGCGGGGACCAGTCCCAGCGCCTCCTCGGCGGCCCGGTTCAGGCCTTCGGCCTGACGCGCCCGCTCCGCTTTGAGCGCTTCGGCGAGCCGCGCGAGCTCTCCGGCTTCCAGCTCCGCGAACGACGCGGGAGGCCGGGCTCCGCCCAACTCCCCGCCCAAACGGCCCATTTCCTCATCTGTACGCACGGGACGACCTCCCACACCAGAGACGACACGACGGCTCGCATCGAGCGTGGGCCCGAATTGACTAATAGTCAATACTCGCAGGTAGGGTCAGCGGGCCACATCAACCGCCGCCCTCCACCAGCTCCTTGAGCACCAGGTCCAGCGGGGTGGCCCGTACGCCGAGCACGGCCTCGGTATCGGCGGCCTCGAGGCGCAGCGCCGCGTCGTACAGGTACGCCATCTCCGGGACCTCGGCCATCACCGCGTCCCGGGCGACCAGCTCGGCCAGCTCCCCGGGCGTCATCCGCCGCAGCCGCGGCTCCGGCGCACCCGCGGCCCCGGCGAGCCGGCCGGCCAGTGCCCGGACGGACAGCTCCGAGGTGGACGGCACGTGCCAGGCGCGGCCCCAGCCGTCCTCCCGGCCGCCGACCGCGATGAGGGTGCGGGCCACGTCGTCCACGTAGGACCAGGCGTGCGCCTCGTCCAGGCCGACCGGGAGCAGGGCCTCCGTGCCCGCGAGCACGGCCGGGACGACCGTCCAGGTGAACAGCGAGAGCGCGCTTTCCCCGAGGAAGTCACTGGCCCGGACCTCGGCGGCGCGCACGCGCCCGGCCTCGTGGGCGGCCAGGGCCTCCTCCCAGATCGCGGCGCGCACCCGCCCCTTGTCCGAGGTCGGCCGCAGGGGCAGCCCGGGGGACAGCGGCCCGTCCACCGGTCCGTACCCGTAGACGTTCCCGAGCATCACGTAGTCCGTGCCGGTGCGCCCGGCGGCGGCGAGCAGGGAGGCCGCCAGGGGCGGGAAGGCGGTGCGCCAGTCCTGATAGGCGGGAGCGGCCGCGTTGTAGAGGGTGCGGGCGTCCCGGAGCAGCTCGGCGAGGCGGTCGGTGTCGGTGATGTCGGCGGCGACCCGCTCGACGAGCGGATGCTCGGGCCCACCACCGCCGCGGGTGACGACACGGACCCGTTCCCCGGACGCGGCGAGCAGGCGGGCGGTGGCGGTGCCGATCGGGCCGGCGCCGGTGACGACGTGCACGGACATGGCCGTACTCCCTTGCTGATGGCGCGAGTTGTTCACGCGATGGATCAACTCTCACCCCGGGCGGCCCCGTACAGTAGTGGCCCGAATGCCAGCCGTCCGGAGATTCGAGCCATGACGATCCCGCCCTCGCCCCCCGCTGCCCGACGGCCGCACCGGGTGGCGGTCATCGCGGTCCCCCCGGTGACCACCTTCGACCTGTCGATCCCGGAGGTGGTCTTCGGCGCGACCCGCATCGGGGAGGACCCGGCCTACGAGGTGACGATCTGCACGCCCGCCCCCGGCATCGTCGAAGCGGCGATCGGCATCGACATCGTCGTGCGCCACGGCCTGGAGACGATCGAGCGGGCCGACACGGTGATCGTGACGGGGACCGGCGCCCGGGTCAGCGGCGACCCGCGGGTACTGGACGCCCTGCGGGCCGCCGCCGCGCGGGGCGTGCGCGTCGCGTCCATCTGCACGGGCGCGTTCGTCCTCGCGCAGGCCGGCCTCCTCGACTCACGGCGCGCCACGACCTTCTGGAGCATGTCGGAGGAGTTCAGGGAGCGCTTCCCCGCGGTCGACCTCGTGCCGGGCGTGCTGTTCGTCGAGGACGACGGGGTGGTGACCTCCGCGGGGCTCTCCGCGGGGATCGACCTGTGCCTGCACCTGGTGCGCGGCGACTACGGAGCCGCCGTCGCGCACGCCACCGCCCGCCTGGTGGTCGCGGCCCCCGCCCGGCCCGGCGGCCAGGCCCAGTTCATCGAGACCCCGCTCCCGGCCGACCGCGGCAGCTCCCTGGCCGCGACCCGCGCCTGGGCCCTGGCCCGCCTGCACGAACCGACGCCCCTGGCCGAACTGGCCCGGCACGCGGGCCTGAGCGTGCGCACCCTGACCCGCCGCTTCCGTGCCGAAACCGCGCTCAGTCCCCTGCAATGGCTCCTGCACCAGCGCCTCCACCGCGCCCGCGAGATCCTGGAGACGACCGCCCTGCCCGTGGACCAGGTGGCGGCACGCAGCGGGCTCGGCACCGCGGACTCCCTGCGCACCCACCTGGTCCGCTCCACGGGCCTCACTCCGACCGCCTACCGGGCCATGGCGCGGGTGCGGCAGCCGTAGGCCCGCGGGCGGGGCCGGGCACGATCCGAAAGGGACGGCCTAACCGGTGAGGGCCGCTCCGGCGGCCCGCTCCAGCACCTCCAGCACGGTGTCCCGGAACAGGGTGGCCTTGTAGCCGGTCTGCGGCAGCGGCCGGCAGCGGGCGAGCACCGTGGCGGCCGCTGCCGCGAGCAGCTCGCGGGTGACCTCCCGGCCGATCAGGACGGTCTCCACCTCCGGCAGCCGCAGCGGAACCCGCGCCACGCCGCCCGCCGCGACGGCGGCGTGCGTGACGGTGGCGCCGTCCAGCGCGAGCCGGGCGGTGGCCTCGACCAGGGGCCATTCGCCGTGGGCCCGGCTGGTGGCCCGGTGGCAGGCGGCGCGCTCGCCCGGCAGGGGCGGCGGCAGCAGGACCGCGGTGAGGACGCGGTCCGGTGCCAGCAGGTGGTCGGCCCGGTGGAGTTGGTCGCCGTCCCCGTACAGATCGGCCACCGTGCGCGGCGATTCGCCGTGGATCTCGGCTCCCGCGTCGTAGGTGAGCAGGGCCATCGCGAGGGTCGACGGATGCGGGGCCACGCACGGGCCGTCGCCGCTGACCACGCCGAAGTGGTGGTCGCCCTCGCGCGCGGGGCAGCCGGAGCCGCCCTTCTGGAGGCAGCTGAAGTGCGGATTGCGGTAGTACCAGCAGCGGTTGCGCTGGAGCAGGTTGCCGCCCAGGGTGCCGGCGGCGCGGATCTGCGGGGTCGCCGCGGTCCCGGCGGACACCGCCAGGGCGGGCCAGCCGGAGCGCAGCCGAGGATCGGTGGCCAGCTCGGCGAGCGTGGTCAGGGCGCCGATCCGCAGCCCGCCGCCGGGCAGCGGCGTACAGCCGCGCAGGCTGCCGGCGCCGTCGAGGTCGGTGAACGGCCCCGGGGCGATGCCCGCACGGTACCGGGCGGTGGTGTCGGTGCCACCGGCGCGCAGCTCCCCGCCACGCGCGAGGACGGCGGCCGAGAGGTCGGTGAGGGTGGGTTCGGCGCTCACGTGGCCAGTCCTTCCAGGAGCCGGTCGGGGCGGATGGGCATGTCGTACGGGCGCCAGCCGGTGGCGTCGTGGACCGCGTTGGCCAGGGCGGCCGCGGTGGGCAGGGTGGAGATCTCCCCGAGGCCGACTCCGGCGCCGGGGACGTGGTCGAAGCCCTCCTGGTGGAAGTGGACGGTGATCTCGGGGGTGTCCCCGATGCCGGGGATGCGGTAGTCCTCCAGGTTGTCGGTCAGCACCCGCCCCGTGGCCGGGTCGGTGCGCCGCTCCTCGAACAGGGCGTAGCCGACGCCCTGGACGACGGCGCCCTCGCACTGGCTGCGGGCGAGCCGTTCCTCGTGGATGCGGCCCGCGGCGATGCCGCTCCACACGCGCAGCGGGCGGATCCGGCCGAGCCGGGTGTCCACCTCCACCTCGGCGACCTGCACCGATCCGGTGAAGCCGCGGCCGATCGCCACGCCGCCCATGGTCAGGTTGAGGGGGGTCACGAAGCCCCGGCGGTCGCGGGGGCGCCGGCCGGTGACCCGTACGCCGTTCGCGAGGCCCAACCGGGACGCCACGTCGCCGTCAGCGGCGCCGAGCGCGTCGCGCAGCCGTTCGGCGGCGTCCAGGGCCGCGGGCACGATCGACGGCGTGGTGCGGCTGCCGCCGGAGGTGGGCCCGTGGACGGTGTCGCTGTGCCCGACCTCGGCACGCACCCGCTCCTCCGGTACGCCGAGTCCTTCGGCGACGGCCCGGCGCAGGACGGTGCGCGAGCCCGTGCCCATGTCCTGCACGGCGCAGCGGGCGACGACGATCCCGTCCTCGACGGTGAGCTCGACCTCGGTGACGGGGTCGAGGAAGTAGAGCCAGTTGGCCGCGGCCACCCCGACGCCCCGGCGGAACCGCCCGGTGCCGCCGCGGGTCCCCGACCAGGCCGGGAGTTCCGCGGCCAGGTCGTACAGGGCGTGGCGCTTCGGGTTCCCGTCCCAGCGGCGGCGCAGGGCGATCGGATCCTGCCCGAGCCGGTGGGCCATCTCGTCGACGGCCTGTTCCAGGGCCCAGCACATCGTGGGTCCGCCGGGTCCGCGGAAGGGGGCGCCCGGGGGCCGGTGGGTGACGGTGTCGAAGTCCCGTAGCCGGCGCGGGGCCTTGCCGTACATGAACCGGGCCAGCGCCGCCACGGTGCCGCCCACCGAGACCCCGCCGTCGGTGTCCACGTCCATGGCCAGCGCGCTCAGCCCGCCCTCGGCGTCCGCGGTCATCGCCAGCCGGATCCGGGTCCCGGGCCGGTACCCGCCGTCGGTGAGCTCCTCGTCCCGGTCCAGCACCACCCGTACCGGGGCGCCGTGCAGCCGGGCCAACTCCACCGCGGCCACGACGTCGGAGGTCAGCCCCATCTTGCAGCCGAAGCCTCCGCCCACGTGGACGGCCCGGGCCCGCACCTGTTCGAGGGGCACGCCGAAGCGCTCGGCGGCGAGCACGGCCACCTGCCTGACCGACTGCGTGGACACCTCCAGGTGGAGGGCGCCGTCGACCCACTCCGCGAGACAGGCGTGCGGTTCGAGCGGCGTATGGCTCTGCGCGGCGGTGGTGAACAGCCCCTCGACCACCCGCTCGGGGCTGTTCTTACGGGCCTCCACGATGCGGCGCACGGCCGTGGCGGGCCGCTTGCTCATGGCGGAGGGTCCCCGCCGGTTCCCGCGCCAGCGGGCGGGCGTCAGCTGAGGAGCCTCCCCCGACCCGGGCGCCAGCTTCCGCGCCGCCTTGTCCTCGTAGACCAGCGGCCCCTCACCGGCCCGGGACCGGCCCACGTCGAGTGCGGCCGGCAGCACCTCGTACTCCACCGTGACCCGCGCGGCGGCCGCCCGCGCGGAGGCCCGGTCCGCCGCCGCGACCGCCGCAACGGGCTGCCCGACGTACCGCACCACGCCGTCGGGCGGAAGCAGCGGCACCACGGCGACATCCCCGGCCTCAAGGGACCGTACGTACGCGTGCGCGTGCGGCGACCGGATGATCACCCCCTCCAGCAGCCCCTCGGCCCGCTGGTCGGTGGTGTACCGCGCGGACCCGTCGACCTTCTCGGGAGCCTCGGCGCGCGGAACGGCGCCCGCCTCCCCGTCGTACTCCCCCGCACACGCCGCCGCGACGGCGCTGAAGATCCCCTCGTAGGCGCCACACCGGCACAGGTGCCCCGCCAGCGCCTCCGCGATCTCCTCCCGCCCCGGCCTGCGCCTTCCGTGCGCGGCCCGCCACCGTTCGAAGAACGCGGCCGCCTCGACCACGAACCCGGGCGTGCAGTAACCGCACTGCAAGGCGTCCTCCCCGGCGAAGGCACGCCCGACCGGGTGACCGGCCAGCCCCTCCACGGTCGTCACCCGCCGCCCGCCCAGCCGCGCGGCCGGCGTCAGACAGGCCACCCGGGGCTCCCCGTCGACCTGGATCGTGCACGCCCCGCACACCCCGCCGGCGCAGACCACCTTGGTCCCGGTCAGCCCCAACCGCTCCCGCACCACCTCGACGGCGGCCGGATCACCGTCCACGTCCACCGCACAGGGGACGCCATTGACCTCGAACTCCACGGGAAGCACTCCTCAGCGTGGGCGGCGGCGACCCCCACACCCACCGGGCTCGCCTTCACCCCCCTTGATAACCCGCCCCCACGGTCCCCGCAGCTCGGCCCGGCGAACGGCCCCGCCCCCGGAACGCCACAACGCCCGCCACCCCTGGTCGGGGACGTGGCGGGCGTGGTGTCACCGTCACTCACCTCACGCCGAGCCCAGCTTGAATCCAGCCCAGACCGTCTTGCCCACTCACTCGTCGCGGATCTTGAACTCGTCCGCAAGCTCGGCCACCAGCCACAGCCCCCGGCCGCTCCGGGCTTCCAAGGCCACACAGGACGTATCGCTATTCGCGAAAGCCAGCAAGGTTGCAGGCTGGGATCGCGCGAAGGCGTCGCTTAACGTGGGCACCGCCAGAGCTCGACGGACACTCAGGAGGCAGCGTGAACGGCAGCGGATGGACCAGCACGTCGATGCCTTACCTGACCCCGCGCGCCGACGGGGCCTCAGACGCCTGGACCGCCGAGGCCGAGGCCGCGGGCCGCCGCGGCGCGCAGCGCATCCTGCACGCCGGCGAGGCCGACACCCCGGCCGAGGTCGCCCTGATGCTCGACCTCGCGAGCGGGGAGACCGTCATCGCCCGCCGCCGGATCATCGAACTCGACGGCCAACCAACCGAATTGACCGACACCTACTACCCTGCCGACATCGCCGCGGGCACCCCTCTGGCCGGAACCGCGAAGATCCGAGGTGGTGCGGTGACCCTGCTGGCCGGGCTGGGATACATCGGCGTACGGGCGGTCGAGAACGTGACGGCCCGGATGCCGGGACCCGAGGAACAGGAGCAACTGCGCCTCGGGCCGGTCGAGCCGGTCCTCCAACTCGCCCGCACCACCTATGACTCCGCGGGCCGGCCGATCCAGGCCGACGTGATGATCATGCCTGCCGGACGCCAGCAACTGCGGTACGAGATCGACATCGAGGTCGCATGACCCTGTCCCCTTCCGAAGCCGCAGGCCCCGACCCCCGGCCGCTCCACGCCCGCATCGCCGCCGATCTGCGGGACGAGATCATGAGCGGCGGCCTCGCGCCCGGATCGAAGCTGCCTTCGACCGCGCGGCTGAAAGCCCGGTTCGACGCCTCCAACGCCACGATCCAGAAGGCCGTCCAGCTCCTCAAGGACGAGGGACTGGCTCTGGGCCGTGCGGGCTCGGCCGTGACCGTACGGGACACCCGGCAACGGACCGTTCGCCCGGCCGGCTCCCTGACACCGGCTGTGGACGGGGCCGCCTACCCATGGCTCGCCGAAGCGTCGGAACCGGCCCGCGCGGCTCACAGCACCCTGCTGGCGGTGGAAGAGGTCCCGGTCGTCGGCGACGTCGCTGCCGCGCTCGGCCTCGCGGTGGGCAGCCCCGCCGTGTGCAGGCACCAACTCCTGAGCATCGACGGCGAACCCGCCGAGCTGGTGAGCTCGTACTACCCGCCCGACCTCGCACGCGGCACCGCCCTGGCGGAACCCCGCCGAATCCGTGGCGGCACTCCGACCCTCCTGGCCGAGCTCGGCTTCCCGCCCCACCGCAGCGTGGACCGGCTCTCCGCCCGCGTCGCGACCCAGGAGCAGTACACCGCCCTACGGCTGCCCGGCGACCTGCCCGTCCTGCGGACCCTCCGTACGGTGTACGGAGCGGAGACGCAGCCGATCGAGGTCACCGTGATGCTGAAGGCGAGCCACCTGTACGAGCTCCAGTACGAGTTCACGCCCGAAGCCTGACTGCCCCGGAACGCCACAACGCCCGCCACCCCTGGTCGGGGACGTGGCGGGCGTTGTGTCAGAGTCCCGTACACCGTTGTACGGACCGTATGAGGGGTCCCGGCCCGGGCCGGGGGTACTGCTCAACCTCAATGACCACCCGACGGTGCGAGCACGGCGTCGAGGATCAGACGGTGATCGAGCGGTCCGTCGGCTTGACCGGGTACGGGAGGGCGCTGGTGCCGGTCAGGAAGCGGTCCACGCCGCGGGCGGCCGAGCGGCCTTCCGCGATGGCCCAGACGATGAGCGACTGGCCGCGGCCGGCGTCGCCGGCGACGAAGACGCCGTCGACGTTGGTCGCGTAGGAGGCGTCGCGCTCGATGTTGCCGCGGGCGTCCATCGCCAGGCCGAACTGCGCCGTGAGGCCGTTCTCCTGGTCGGTGCCGGTGAAGCCCATCGCCAGGGTGACCAGCTGCGCGGGGAGGACGCGCTCGGTGCCGGGCTTCTGGACGAGCTTGCCGTCCTCGAAGGCGACCTCGACGAGGTGGAGGGCCTTGACGTTGCCGTCCTCGTCGCCCTCGAAGTGGGTGGTGGAGACGGAGTAGATCCGCTCGCCGCCCTCCTCGTGAGCAGAGGTGACCTTGTACAGCATGGGGAAGGTCGGCCAGGGCTGGCCGGTCGGCCGGTCCTCGGAGGGACGCGGCATGATCTCCAGCTGCGTGACCGAGGCCGCGCCCTGGCGGTGGGCGGTGCCCACGCAGTCCGCGCCGGTGTCGCCGCCGCCGATGACGACCACGTGCTTGCCCTCGGCCGTGATGGGGGGCGCCATGAAGTCGCCCTCCTGCACCTTGTTCGCGAGGGGGAGGTACTCCATCGCGAAGTGGATGCCGTTCAGGTCGCGGCCCGGGACCGGGAGGTCGCGGGAGATCGTCGCGCCCGCCGCGATGACGACCGCGTCGAACCGCTTGCGCAGGTCGGTGGCGGTGATGTCGCGGCCGACCTCGACGCCGGTACGGAACTTGGTGCCCTCCGCGCGCATCTGCTCGATGCGGCGGTTGATGTGCACCTTCTCCATCTTGAACTCGGGGATGCCGTAGCGCAGCAGCCCGCCGATGCGGTCGGCGCGCTCGTACACCACCACGGTGTGGCCGGCCCGGGTCAGCTGCTGGGCCGCGGCGAGACCCGCCGGGCCGGAGCCGATGACCGCGGCGGTCTTGCCCGACAGGCGCTCGGGCGCCTGGGGGGTGACGTCGCCGTTGTCCCACGCCTTGTCGATGATCGAGACTTCGACGTTCTTGATGGTGACGGCCGGCTGGTTGATGCCGAGCACGCACGCCGACTCGCAGGGAGCCGGGCACAGCCGCCCGGTGAACTCCGGGAAGTTGTTCGTCGCGTGCAGGCGCTCCGAGGCCGCGGTCCAGTCCTCGCGGTACGCGAAGTCGTTCCACTCGGGGATCAGGTTCCCGAGCGGGCAGCCGTTGTGGCAGAACGGAATGCCGCAGTCCATGCAGCGGCCGGCCTGCTTGCTGATGATCGGCAGCAGCGAGCCCGGAACGTAGACCTCGTTCCAGTCCTTGAGGCGCTCGGCCACAGGACGGGTGCAGGCGGTCTCGCGGGGGGTGGTGAGGAAGCCCTTCGGGTCA
The DNA here is from genome assembly GCF_035978755.1 of Streptomyces sp. NBC_01298. Lineage (NCBI taxonomy): Bacteria > Bacillati > Actinomycetota > Actinomycetes > Kitasatosporales > Streptomycetaceae > Streptomyces > Streptomyces sp. NBC_01298. The sequence goes on along the minus strand of NZ_CP108414.1, from coordinate 6,693,255 downwards.
GCCATTGGTCGCCGCCTCCATCATCTTCTCCGTGGTCTCGGACTCGGAGAGTCCGGCGAGCTCAGCGGCGTCCTTGGCGGCGAGCACTGCCTTGTACGTGGTCGGGATGATCTTGCTGAAGCGGGCCGCCGAGGCGGTCCAGTCAGCCAGGAGCTTCGCGGCCACGGTCGAGCCGGTCTCCTCCTCGTGGCGGCGCACCACATCGTGCAGCCACTGGGAGTCGGTGTCGGAGAGGGCTTCGAGCGCGCCCGTGTTGCCGACGTTGACGTTGGCCGGGTCCAGGTCGATGACGTACGCGACGCCGCCCGACATGCCCGCCGCGAAGTTGCGGCCCGTCTCACCGAGGACGACCGCGGTGCCGCCGGTCATGTACTCGCAGCCGTGGTCGCCCACGCCTTCCGAGACGACCAGGGCGCCGGAGTTGCGGACGCAGAAGCGCTCGCCGGTGCGGCCGCGCAGGAACAGCTCGCCGCCGGTGGCGCCGTAGCCGATCGTGTTGCCCGCGATGGTCGAGTACTCGGCCAGGTGGTCGGCGCCGCGGTCCGGACGGACCACGACACGGCCGCCGGAGAGGCCCTTGCCGACGTAGTCGTTGGCGTCGCCCTCCAGGCGCAGGGTCACGCCCTTGGGGAGGAAGGCGCCGAAGGACTGGCCGGCGGAGCCGGTGAAGGTCAGGTCGATGGTGTTGTCGGGCAGGCCCGCGCCACCGAACCTCTTCGTGACCTCGTGGCCGAGCATGGTGCCGACCGTGCGGTTGATGTTGCGGATCGCGACCTGGGCGCGGACCGGCTGCGCGGTCTCGGCCGAGTCGGCGTTCAGCGCGTCCGCGGCGAGGCGGATGAGCTCGTTGTCGAGCGCCTTCTCCAGACCGTGGTCCTGCTCGATCAGGGCGTGGCGGACCGCGCCCTCGGGCAGCTCCGGCACGTAGAAGAGCGGCTCCAGGTCGAGACCCTGCGCCTTCCAGTGCGTGACGGCCTTGCTGGTGTCGAGGAGCTCGGCGTGGCCGACGGCCTCCTCGATGGTGCGGAAGCCCAGCTCGGCGAGGAGCTCGCGCACCTCCTCCGCGATGAACTCGAAGAAGTTGACGACGAACTCGGGCTTGCCGGAGAAGCGGTCGCGCAGGACCGGGTTCTGGGTGGCGATGCCGACCGGGCAGGTGTCCAGGTGGCAGACGCGCATCATGACGCAGCCGGAGACGACGAGCGGCGCGGTCGCGAAACCGAACTCCTCGGCGCCGAGCAGCGCGGCGATGATGACGTCGCGGCCGGTCTTGAGCTGGCCGTCCGTCTGGACCACGATGCGGTCGCGCAGCCCGTTGAGCAGCAGGGTCTGCTGGGTCTCGGCGAGGCCGAGCTCCCAGGGACCGCCCGCGTGCTTCAGCGAGGTGAGCGGGGAGGCGCCCGTACCGCCGTCGTGGCCGGAGATGAGGACGACGTCCGCGTGGGCCTTGGAGACACCGGCCGCGACCGTACCCACGCCGACCTCGGAGACCAGCTTCACGTGGATGCGGGCGACCGGGTTGGCGTTCTTGAGGTCGTGGATCAGCTGAGCCAGGTCCTCGATGGAGTAGATGTCGTGGTGCGGCGGCGGGGAGATCAGGCCGACACCCGGGGTGGAGTGCCGGGTCTTGGCGACCCACGGGTAGACCTTGTGGCCGGGCAGCTGGCCGCCCTCGCCGGGCTTGGCACCCTGCGCCATCTTGATCTGGATGTCGTCCGCGTTGACCAGGTACTCGCTCGTGACACCGAAGCGGCCGGAGGCGACCTGCTTGATGGAGGAGCGGCGCGCCGGGTCGTACAGGCGGTCCGGGTCCTCGCCGCCCTCACCGGTGTTGGACTTGGCGCCCAACTGGTTCATGGCGATGGCGAGGGTCTCGTGCGCCTCCTTGGAGATGGAGCCGTACGACATGGCGCCGGTGGAGAAGCGCTTGACGATGTCGGCGACCGACTCGACCTCGTCGATGGAGATCGACGGACGTGCCGCCGGACCATCGGTCTTGAAGCCGAAGAGCCCGCGGAGCGTCATGAGGCGCTCGGACTGCTCGTTCACCCGGTCCGTGTACTGCTTGAAGATGTCGTACCGGCGGTTGCGCGTGGCGTGCTGCAGGCGGAAGACCGTGTCCGGGTCGAACAGGTGCGGCTCGCCCTCGCGGCGCCACTGGTACTCGCCGCCGATCTCCAGCGCGCGGTGCGTGGCCGCGATGCCGGAGGCCGGGTACGCCTTGGTGTGGCGCGCGGCCACCTCCTTGGCGATGACGTCCAGGCCGGCGCCGCCGATCTTCGTGGCGGTGCCCGCGAAGTAGGCCGCGACGAACTCCTCGTTCAGGCCGACGGCCTCGAAGACCTGCGCGCCGCGGTAGGAGGCGACGGTGGAGATGCCCATCTTGGACATGACCTTCAGGACGCCCTTGCCGAGCGCGTAGATCAGGTTCTTGATGGCCTGCTCCGGCTCCAGGCCGGACAGGAAGGTACCGGCGCTCAGGAGGTCCTCGACGGACTCCATGGCGAGGTACGGGTTGACCGCGGCCGCGCCGTAGCCGATGAGCAGCGCGACGTGGTGGACCTCGCGGACGTCGCCGGCCTCGATCAGCAGACCCACCTGGGTGCGCTGCTTGGTGGCGATGAGGTGGTGGTGCACGGCCGAGGTGAGCAGCAGCGACGGGATCGGCGCGTGCTCGGCGTCGGAGTGACGGTCCGAGAGGACGATCAGGTGCGCGCCGTTCGCGATGGCCGCGTCGACCTCGCCGCGGATCTCCTCGATGCGGGCGGCCAGTGCCGCGCCGCCGCCCGAGACCCGGTACAGGCCCGAGAGGGTGGCGGCCTTCATGCCCGGCATGTCGCCGTCGGCGTTGACGTGGATGAGCTTGGCCAGCTCGTCGTTGTCGATCACCGGGAACGGCAGCGTGACGCTGCGGCAGGACGCGGCGGTCGGCTCCAGCAGGTTGCCCTGCGGGCCGAGCGAGGACAGCAGCGAGGTGACGAGCTCCTCGCGGATGGCGTCCAGCGGCGGGTTGGTGACCTGCGCGAAGAGCTGGGTGAAGTAGTCGAAGAGCAGCCGGGGGCGCTCGGACAGGGCCGCGATCGGGGAGTCCGTACCCATGGAGCCGAGCGGCTCGCCGGCGGTACGGGCCATCGGCGCGAGGATGACGCGGAGCTCTTCCTCGGTGTAGCCGAAGGTCTGCTGGCGGCGGGTGACCGAGGCGTGGGTGTGCACGACGTGCTCACGCTCGGGCAGGTCCGTCAGCTCGATCTCGCCCGTCTCCAGCCATTCGGCGTACGGGTGCTCGGCGGCCAGCGCGTCCTTGATCTCGTCGTCTTCGATGATCCGCTTCTGGGCGGTGTCGACGAGGAACATCTTGCCGGGCTGCAGGCGGCCCTTGCGGACGACCTTGGCCGGGTCGATGTCCAGGACGCCGACCTCGGAGGAGAGCACGACGAAGTCGTCGTCGGTGACCCAGTAGCGGCCGGGGCGCAGACCGTTGCGGTCGAGGACCGCGCCGACCTGGGTGCCGTCGGTGAAGGTGACGCAGGCGGGGCCGTCCCACGGCTCCATCTGCGTGGAGTGGTACTTGTAGAACGCGCGGCGGGCCGGCGACATGGAGGTGTGGTTCTCCCACGCCTCCGGGATCATCATCAGCACGCTGTGCGGCAGCGAACGGCCGCCGAGGTGGAGCAGCTCCAGGACCTCGTCGAAGGAGGCCGAGTCGGAGGCGTCCGGGGTGCAGATCGGGAAGATCCGCTCCAGGGCGCCCTCGCCGAAGAGGCCGGAGGCCAGCTGGGACTCGCGGGCCCGCATCCAGTTCCGGTTGCCCTTGACCGTGTTGATCTCGCCGTTGTGCGCGACGAAGCGGTACGGGTGGGCCAGCGGCCACGACGGGAAGGTGTTCGTCGAGAACCGGGAGTGGACCAGGGCGATCGCGGAGGCGAAGCGGCGGTCGGAGAGGTCCGGGAAGAACGGCTCCAGCTGGCCGGTGGTCAGCATGCCCTTGTAGACGATCGTGCGGGCGGAGAGCGACGGGAAGTAGACCCCGGCCTCGCGCTCGGCGCGCTTGCGCAGCACGAAGGCCTTGCGGTCCAGCTCGATGCCCGACGTCCCGTTGCTCACGAAGAGCTGCGAGAAGGCCGGCATGGTGGCGCGGGCGCCGTTGCCGAGCAGGTCGGGGGTGACCGGAACCTCGCGCCAGCCGAGAACCGTGAGGTTCTCCTCGGCGGCGATGGCCTCGATCTGCTCCACGGCGACGGCCTGTGCGGTGCCGTCGGCGGGGAGGAAGGCGATGCCGACGGCGTACGCGCCGGCCTCGGGAAGGTCGAAACCGGCCACGTCGCGCAGGAACGCGTCCGGGACCTGGGAGAGGATGCCGGCGCCGTCGCCCGAGTCGGGCTCGGATCCGGTGGCGCCTCGGTGCTCGAGGTTCCGCAATACGGTCAGCGCCTGCTCGACCAGCGTGTGGCTGGCCTCGCCGGTGAGGTTGGCCACAAAGCCGACGCCACAGGCGTCGTGCTCGTTGCGCGGGTCGTACATGCCCTGCTGGGCGGGGCGACCGTCCATGGGCGACCAGGCGGTGTTGCTGAGGCCGGTCGCGGAGTGCGTGGATGCGGAACGCATCGGCTCTCCCGTCGTCGTCGTGGCATATGTGCATAGCCGAGGGACGACGTTGGCCCTCTGCGAAATTTCGTGCAGATTACATGATGACGACAATCCCGAGAAGCGGATATGCCATTCCAGCATGCGGACACTGCACGGGGCAGGCAAGAGGGGACTTTCGCAGGTGTCCTGCCATCGGGACACGGGACGAAGGTCCCGGTACGGGGCGGGCCTCATTGCCCGGCGCCCAGGGAGTGATGCCCGGCGGACACAGGTTCGAAACCGCCGAGTAACTGACTACTTATGTTGCCTACTGCATAGTGTCTCACTCCCTGCACGGTCAGCCTACGGCTCCGCCGATCCAGGTTCCCAGGATGTACGTCACACCCGCGGCCGCGCCACCCAGGACGAGCTGGCGCAGCCCGCTGTACCACCAGGACCGGGCCGTGACCCGGGAGACCACCGCGCCGCAGAGGAAGAGCCCCACCAGGGCCGCGAGCACCGCGGGCCACAGGACGCTCACGCCGAGCAGGTAGGGCAGCAGCGGGACGAGCGCGCCGAGCGCGAACGATCCGAAGGAGGACACGGCCGCGACCATCGGCGACGGCAGGTCGTCCGGGTCGATCCCGAGCTCCTCGCGGGCGTGGATCTCCAGCGCCTGCTCCGGGTCGCGGGACAGCTGCATGGCCACCTCGCGGGCCAGCGCCGGCTCGACGCCGCGCGAGACGTAGAGCTCGGCCAGCTCCTCCATCTCATCGATGGGGTGCTTGTGCAACTGCTGGCGCTCTATGTCCAGTTCGGCGAGCACGAGCTCGCGCTGCGAGGCGACCGAGGTGTACTCCCCCGCCGCCATGGAGAAGGCTCCGGCGGCGAGGCCGGCCAGGCCGGTGACCACGATGACGTGCGGGGCGACGGCGCCGCCGGCCACGCCGGTCATGAGCGCGAGGTTGGAGACGAGCCCGTCCATCGCACCGAAGACCGCCGGGCGCAGCCATCCGCCGTTGACGTCACGGTGGGTGTGGTTGTCGCGGTGGGCGGTGTGAAGCGGTGCTTCGATATCGATGATGGACATGTCGGCCTATCTCCCCTTTTGTACGAATGAGTGCGCAGAGCTGTGCCATGGACGACGCGCGGACACCCACTCCCCCTGAACACCTCGAAACTACGCACGATTTTCGCCGCCCGCCAGCAAGGAAGGCCGTACTTACCTGGGGTTTTGGGGATCGGCGACCGGGTGACGGCGGTGCGCGGCGGGTGTTTCGCGACGAGCGACAAACCACATGCCATGGCACAAATCCCCCAAGGGCTCAATATGAGTCCCATCAAGTGGAGAGGCGCGCCATGGAGCTGATTGCATGCAATCCGCAGGTCCTCCTCGAACGGGCCCGGGGCGCTCTTCTCGGACTCGCGGTGGGTGACGCGCTGGGCGCCCCCGCGGAGAACATGAAGCCGTCGGAGATCCGGGCGAAGTGGGGCCGGATCGAGGGCTTCGTCTCGGACGACCCGGCGGGCACGGACGACACCGAGTACGCGATCTTCTCGGGGCTGCTGCTGGCCCGCCACGGATCGGCGCTGACGGTCGCGCACGTGGAACGGGCGTGGCACCACTGGATCGCGGACCTGGACGAAGGCCCGTTCCGCGGCGCGGGCTTCTCGGAACGCGGCACCCTGGAGAACCTCCGCCGGGGCCTGGCGGCCCCCATCTCCGCCCAGCACCGGCACGCCTGGTCGGACGGTCTGGCCATGCGGGCGGCCCCCTTCGGCGTCTTCGCGGCGGGCCGGCCCGCCGAGGCCGCCCGGCTGGTCGCCATCGACGGCTGCGTCAGCCACGACGGCGAGGGCATCTACGGCGGCCAGGCCGTCGCGGCGGGGGTCGCGGCGGCGATGGCCGGGGGCTCGGCGGCCTCCGTCATCTCGGCGGCCCTCTCGGTCATCCCCTCGGACTCCTGGACGGCCCGCTCCCTGCGCCGGGCCGTGACGGCCGCTCCGCGCGGCGAGCGGGCGGTGCGTTCGGCGGTGGTCATCGGCGGCTACCCCTGGACGGACCTGGCCCCGGAGGCGGTCGGCCTCGCCTTCGGCGCGTTCGCCGCGTGCGGCGGCGACTTCGCCTCCTCCGTCCTCATGGCGGTCAACATGGGCCGCGACGCGGACACCACGGCCGCCGTCGCGGGCGCGCTCGCCGGCGCGATGTCCGGCGCCCCCGCCATCCCGGCCGCCTGGTCCTCGGTGATCGGCCCGGTCCGCGGCAGCTGCCTCCCCTCGATGCGCGGCTACCACGTCCTGGACATCGCGGACCTCCTCACCCCGGAAACCGAGACCCCCCGATGACCCTGACCCCGACGCCCCCGTCCACGAAGACCCCGCCCCGGGAACCGGCCCCCCTCACGGACCCACCGGGCCCGCCCCCACGGGACACCCCCGAGGCCGAGCAGCCCCGAAAGGCCGACACCCTGCCGGGGCCGAACCCGGCCGACACCCTGCCCGGGCCGGACCCGGAGGGCCACACCCCGGCCGGACCGAACCCGGCTGACGCCCTCAGCGAGTCGGACCCGGAGGGCGACACTCCGGCCGGGCGGAGCCCGGAGGGCCACACCCTGACCGGGCGGAATCCGGCCGACGCCTTCACCGGGCGGGACCCGGAAGGCGATACCCCGGCCGGGGAGACCCCACGCGGCGGTACCCCGACCGGCTCGGCCCTGGGCCGGGGGGCCGCCGGCACGCCGGTGCCCGAGTTCCTCCGATCCGCTCCCGCGGTACGGGGCCACGCCGCTCCCGGGGCGGCGGGGACGACGGCCGCCCCCGTCCGGGGGCCCGGGGGCCTGCCCCCGGTTTCGGGAAGGGGCGGGTACGGGGAAAGTCCCCCCGCCCCGGAGCCGGCCCCGGCCGAGCACGACGCCCCGCCGCGCGCGCAGGCCCGTACCGCCGGCGCGGTGGACGCGCCCGGCCGGGGGACCACGGGCGGCACCCCGCCCCCGAACGGGACCGCCCCCGGCCGGGACGCCCCGCCGCCGCGTGCCGCGACCGGGCCCGGACGGCCCCACACCGCCCCGCCGGAAGCCCCGCCGGGCACCACCTCGCCAGGGGCCCGGGCCACCACTGGCACCGACACCGTTGCGGCGACCCGCACCGCCCCGGCGGAGGGTGCGGGCCGCCCGCTCACCGCCCCGTCGGGACCCGCACCGCGGGACGCGCAGCCCCGTACGGCCACGGCCACGGCCACAGCCCCCCGAACCGAGGCCGACCCCGTCGGCCCCCGCCGGATCGAGGGGCTCCTCCTCGGGCTCGCCGCCGGCGACGCCGCCGGATGGCCCGCGGCCCGCCACCGCGCCAGCCGGATGCCCGAGTGGACCCGCCGCCTCACCCGCGAGCTCGACACCTTCGCCGAGCAGAACGCCACCACCACCCTCCCCGTCCCCATCGCCCTCAACCAGCCCCCGGAGCCGCTGCGCCTCGGCCCCTCCGACGACGCCGAATGGGCCGCCTTCGCCGCCGAGTCGGTCCTCACCGCCGCCGGGGTGCTGCTCAGCGACCTCTCCCGGTCCCGCCGCATGCGCGCCGCCATCGACCTCGCCTGGAACGCCCTGGCCAGCGAGGTCGCCGCGGCAGCGGAACGCGCGCCCGAGGTCGAGTCCGCCGTCCTGCCCCTCCGGGCCCGGATCTCCGTCCGGGCCGGCCTCGGCAACCTCGCCGCCGGCCTGCGTCCGCCCGCCACCGGCCACGACAACCCGCACTACTTCGACGACGCCGCCTGCATCCGTGCCTGCGTCCTCGCCGTCGTGCACCCCGGGGACCCCGAAGCGGCCGCGGACCTCGCCGAGTTCGACGCCCGCTACACCCAGGACGGCGACGGGGTCCACGGCGCCCGCGCCATGGCCGCCGCCATCGCCACCGCCCTCGCGAGCACCGGGACCTGCACCGCGGCGGATACGGACGCCGCCGTCGACGCCGCCCTCGCGCAGCTCCCCGAGTCCACCGAGATCGGCCGCAACGCCCGGCACGCGGTGAAACTCGCCCGCGCCGAGAGGGGCGCGGCCGGCGGGGCCTTCGCGATCGTCCCGCTCCTGGAGCACCAGATCGTCGACCACGTCTACAGCTACGGCATCGCCGCCGCGGAAACCGTCCCCGTGGCCCTGGCCCTCGCCACCGCCGCCCGCGGCCGGGTCGGGGAGGCGGTCCCGGCCGCCGCCTGCCTGTCGCGCGTCGCGGACTCCGCCCCCGCCCTCGCCGGCGCGCTGACCGGCGCGCTCGGCGGCGGCGACTCGCTCCCCGCCGCCTGGCGCGAAGCGTGCCGCGTCCTCTCCGGCTGCGCCCTCCCCCGCCTCGCGGGCACCGACCTCGTCGAACTGGCCGCGCTGCTCACCCGTACGGAACTCACCTCACCCAAGCCCCAAGGAAAGCCCCGCACATGACGACCCTGACCCCCGTGGACCCCACGCCCCACACCCACACCCCCTCCCCCACCCTGGACGACCGGATCACCGGCGCCCTCGTCGGCGCGGCCGTCGGCGACGCGCTGGGCGGCCCGGTGGAGGGCTGGACGCCGGAACAGATCGTGGAGCGGCACGGCGGCCGGGTGCGCGGCATCGTCGGCCCGTGGCACGAGGACTGGCGTACGGCCCGCCCGATCGCCCCGTACCACAAGGGCGACGGCCACGTCACCGATGACACCCTGATGACGCACGCGCTGGTCCGGGTCTACGAGGCCGTACGGGACCACCTGGACGCGTACGCGATCGCCGAGCACCTGGTCCCGGATCTGATGACGGTCCCCCGCTGGATCCCCGAACTGGAGGCGGACGCCCTCCCCCTCCAGCGGATCTTCCTCGCCGAGAAGTGGATCGTGACCCGGCTGCACTACGCGCACGCGGACCCGCGGGAGGCGGGCACCGGCAACATCGTCAACTGCGGCGCGGCGATGTACATGGCGCCGGTCGGCCTCGTCAACGCGGGCAATCCGGCCGGGGCGTACGCGGAGGCGCTGGACGTCACCGGCGCGCACCAGTCCTCGTACGGGCGGGAGGCCGCGGGGGTGTTCGCGGCGGCGGTGGCGGCTGCGTGCGCACCGGGCGCGACGGCCACCTCGGTCATCGACACCGCGCTCTCCCTGGCCAAGGACGGCACCCGCGAGGCCATCGCGGCGGTCTGCGAAGTCGCGGCCCGCCACCGGGACTTCGAGTCGGCCCTGTCGCCGCTCCGGGCGGCGGTCGCCCCGTACGACTCGGTCGGCCCGGACTACCGCGCCCCGTCCCTGGGCGCGCGGCGCCCGTCCCGCCTGCACTCCATCGAGGAACTCCCCATCGCGCTCGGCATGTTGCTCGTGGCCGACGGCCGCTACGAGACCTCCGTGCTCGGCGCGGTCAACTACGGCCGGGACTGCGACTCCATCGCGACCATGGCCGGTGCGATCGCGGGCGCCCTGTCGGGCGAGGCTGCCGTCCCGGCCGCCTGGGCGGACCGGGTCGCGGAGGCCAGCCGTCTGGACCTGCGCGCCCCGGCGATTTCGCTGGCCGCGACCACCCGGGAGGTCTTCGCCCGCGACGCCTCCCGCCGCCGCACCCACGAAGCCGCCTTCGCGACCCTGACGACCCCCCGATGACCCCCACCCGCCCGGCGCTCCCACCGGCTTCCCCGGCCCCGGCCCCGAACACGCGCGGCGCCACGGGAGCGGTGGCCTTCGGCCCGGCCCCGCCTGAGCCCGGCTCCGGACCTGCGGCCCGCGGCCCGGACCGGGCCGGGGGCGGGACTTCCCCCACCCCGCCCCTTCCCGAAACCGGGGGCAAGCCCCCGGTCCCCGTCCGGCTGACCTGGGTGCAGCCCGAGGATCTGGTCGGCCACGAGTTCCGGCAGGCCGCCGAGGACGGCCGCGGGGAGGCCGCGGAGCCCCTGCTGCGGGTCTGGCTCGCGGCGGGCGGCCACCTCGCCCCGGCCCGGGCGGGCGCCTCCCCCGCCCCGGCCCCGCCGGAACTCCGAGTCCTGGCCACCGACCTCCTGACGGCCCTGGCGGCCCTCCCCACCCCCACCGACCCGGCCCCGTGGCCCGCCGCCCCCCAGAGCCACGAGCCCGCCCACCCCCCGGGGCCCAGAACCGAGGCCGGGGACGTGCCCGGAACCGAGCGCCTACCCGGGGCCGAGGGCCTGCCCGGGGCCGGGGCCGAGGCCGCCACCGGCGCCCGGGCCGGCTACGGCACCGCGGGGCGCTGGGCCGGGGCGGCCGCCCCCGGCTCCGGGCTGCGCCGGAGGCTGGAGGCGGCCTGGGTCGGGCGGGCCGTCGGGTGTGTGCTGGGGAAGCCCGTGGAGAAGCTGCCCCTGCACGGGATCCGGGCCCTGGCCAGGGCCGCCGGGAACTGGCCCCTGGCCGACTGGTTCACCGAGCGCGGCGTCCCACCGGAGGTGCTCGCCGCCCACCCCTGGAACCGCCGCTCCGCGCCCACCTCCCTCGCCGAGAACATCGACGGCACGCCCGAGGACGACGACCTCAACTACCCCCTCCTCGGCCTGCTCCTCCTCCAGCGCCACGGCAAGGGCTTCACCACCGCCGACGTCGGCCGGCTCTGGCTCGACGAGCTCCCGGCCGGCCGGACCTTCACCGCCGAGCGGGTCGCGTACCGCAATCTGCTGCAAGGTCTGGAGCCCCCCGCCACCGCCACCCACCACAACCCCTTCCGCGAATGGATCGGCGCCCTGATCCGCGCGGACGTCCACGGCTGGACCAACCCGGGCGACCCGGCCGCCGCCGCGGCCCAGGCGCACCGGGACGCCGCGCTCACCCACACCGGCAACGGCGCCCACGCCGCCGCGTTCGTCGCCGCCGCCACCGCCACCGCGGCCACCGGGCGGGCCGACGTGCACACCGCGCTCCGGGCCGGCCTGGCCGTCGTACCGCCCCGCTCCCGCCTCGCCGAGGCGGTCGGCTACGGGATCCGGGCGGCCTCGGACGCGCACCGCACCGGCGCCGAGTTCGATACCGTCGTCAACCTGCTCCACGCCCGCTACGGCCACTACCACTGGGTCCACGCCGTCCCCAACGCCGCCGTGATCGCCGCCGCCCTCACCCACGCCGACGGGGACTTCACCCACTCCGTCTGCCGCGCCGTGTCCGGCGGCTGGGACACCGACTCCAACGGCGCCACCGCCGGCGCCCTCGCCGGACTGCTCGCCGGCTCCCCCGACGCCATCCCGCACCGCTGGACCGCCCCGTTGAAGAACCGCCTCGCCACCACCGTCCCCGGCTTCGACGGCATCGGCTTCGACACCCTCGCCCACCTCACCGCACAGGAGGCAGCCCGCCCATGACGGCCATCGCCGTGCTCGGCAGTACCAACATGGACCTCGTCGCCTACGTCGCCAAGGCCCCCCGCCTCGGGGAGACCGTCACCGGCCGCGACTTCCGCACCGTCCCCGGCGGCAAGGGCGCCAACCAGGCCGTCGCCGCCGCCCGCAGCGGCGCGGAGGTGGTGATGATCGGCGCGGTGGGGGCCGACGAGTTCGGCGTACGGCTGCGCTCCGCGCTCACCGGCGCCGGGGTCGGGACGGCGGCCCTGCGCACCGTCGAGGGCGCCAGCGGCACCGCGCACATCACCGTGGACGACGAGGGCGGCAACAGCATCATCGTCATCCCCGGCGCCAACGCCCTGGTCACCGCCCTGGAGCCGGGCGACGCCGCCCGGATCGGCGCCGCCGACTCCCTGCTCCTCCAGCTCGAACTGCCCCTGGAGGCCGTGCTCGCCGGCGCGCTGGCCGCCCGCGACCACGGCGTACGGACCATCCTCACGCCGGCCCCGGCCCAGCCGCTGCCCGCCGAACTCCTTGCCGCCACCGATCTGTTGGTGCCCAACGAGCACGAGGCCGCCGCCCTCACCGGGCTCACCGACGTGCACCTGGCCGCGGCCGCCCTGCTCCAGGACGTGCCGGAGGTGGTCGTCACCCTCGGCGCGGCCGGGGTGTTGTACGCCGCCCGCGGCCGCGAGCCGCTGGCCGTGCCCGCGCCGCGCGTACGGGCCGTGGACACCACCGCCGCCGGGGACACCTTCGTCGGCGCGCTCGCCGTGGCCCTGGGCGAGGGCCGGCCGATGCCCGGGGCGCTGCGCTGGGCCTCGGCGGCCGCCGCCCTGTCCGTGCAGCGCCCCGGCGCCCAGGACTCGATGCCGACCCGCTCCCAGACCGACACCTTCGCCCGCTCCGGAGCCGCCTCATGACGCCCGCCGACCGGGACGCCGCCCCCGCCCCGCCCCTGCGAGGGCTCCGCGTCCTCGACCTCGCCACCCTCTTCGCCGGTCCCCTCGCCGCCACCCTGCTCGGCGACTTCGGCGCCGAGGTCGTCAAGGTGGAACACCCGACCCGCCCCGACCCCTCCCGCGGCCACGGCCCCGCCAAGGACGGCATCGGCCTCTGGTGGAAGCTGCTCGGCCGCAACAAGCGGACGATGACCCTAGATCTGTCCAGCCCCGGCGGCCGGGACACCCTGCTGCGCCTGGTCGCCACCGCCGACGTGGTGATCGAGAACTTCCGCCCGGGGACCCTGGAGCGCTGGGGCCTGGGCTGGCCCGAGCTGTCCGCCGCGAACCCGCGGCTGATCCTGACCCGCGTGACGGCCTTCGGCCAGGAGGGCCCGTACGCCCACCGCCCCGGCTTCGGCACCCTCGCGGAGGCGATGAGCGGCTTCGCGGCGATCACCGGGGAGCCGGAGGGGCCGCCGACCCTGCCGCCGTTCGGGCTCGCGGACTCCATCGCCGCGCTGACCACCGCGTACGCCGTGATGGCGGCGCTCGCCGGGCGCGACCGCACCGGGCACGGGCAGGTGGTGGACCTGGCGATCATCGAGCCGATCCTGACCGTCCTCGGGCCGCACCCGCTCTGGTACGACCAGCTCGGCTACGTCCAGCCGCGCACCGGCAACCGTTCCACCAACAACGCGCCCCGCAACACGTACCGCAGCCTGGACGGCCGCTGGCTGGCGGTCTCCACCTCCGCCCAGTCCATCGCCGAGCGGGTGATGCGGCTCGTGGGGCGGCCCGAGCTGATCGCCGAGCCGTGGTTCGCCACGGGCTCCGGGCGGGCCGGTCACGCGGACGTGCTCGACGAGGCGGTCGGCGGCTGGATCGCCCGCCACAAGGCGGACGAGGTGACGGCCGCCTTCGAGGAGGCCGAGGCCGCGGTCGCGCTGGTCTACGACGTACGGGACGTCATGGCCGATCCGCAGTACGCGGCCCTGGACACGATCACCGAGGTAGACGATCCGGAGCTGGGCCCGATCCGCATGCAGAACGTCCTCTTCCGGCTCTCGGACACCCCGGGCTCCATCCGCTGGGCGGGCCGCCCGCACGGCGCGGACACCGATGCCGTACTCGCCGAGATCGGCCTCACCCCGGCCGAGATCACCGCACTGCGCACGGAAGGAGCCCTGTGATCCTGACCTGGCTCTACGTACCCGGCGACCGCCCCGAGGTGGTGTCCAAGGCACTGCACGCCGGGGCCGACGCCGTGATCGTGGACCTGGAGGACGCGGTATCGGCCTCCCGCAAGGAGTACGCCCGCGCCGCCACGGCCGAACTGCTCGGCGACCGGCATCCGGTCCCGGTCCACGTACGCGTCAACGCCCTGGACTCCCCCTGGGGCGGCGCCGACCTCAGCGCGCTGGGCGGGCTCCACGGCCTCGCCGGGCTGCGCCTGCCCAAGATCTCCTCGCCGGAGCAGATCACCGCCACCGCCGACCGCGCCCCCGGGGTGGCCCTGTACGCCCTGCTGGAATCGGCGATCGGCGTGGAACGGGCCTACGACATCGCCCGCGCGCACCCCGCCCTGCGCGGGCTGTCCCTGGGCGAGGCGGACCTGCGGGCCGACCTCGGCGTCACCGCGGAGTCGGGCCTGGACTGGCCGCGCTCCCGGGTGGTGGTCGCGGCCCGCGCGGCCGGGCTGGCGCCGCCGGCCCAGTCGGTGTTCCCCGACATCCGGAACCTGGAGGCACTGGCCGCCTCCTGCGCCCGGGGCCGCGCCCTCGGCTTCCTGGGCCGCGCGGCGATCCACCCGCGCCAGCTCCCGGTCATCGAGCGGGCCTACCTGCCCGGCCCGGCGGAGGTCAGCGCCGCCGCGGAGATCGTGGCCGCGGCCCGCCGCACCCCGGGCGCGGTGGCCCTGCCCGACGGCCGCTTCGTCGACCCGGCGATGCTGGCGGGCGCGGAACGGGTGGTGGCCCTGTCCCACAGGGTCGCACCGGTCCTCTCCTGACCGACAGCCACCCGCCTCCGCACGCGAGCGGCCTGCTGTCCGGAACGGTGCCCCCGTCCGGCCCCGCACCCGGGCGGGCGGGCCCAGTCGCCGCCCACCCCCCGACCGCCCAGGACCCGCACCGCCCCCGGCGGGCGGACGGCCCCGACGGGGGCGGTGCGGGGGCGCGGCCCCGTGGTTGCCCGCGCACGCGAAAGGGGAGGGGCGCCGCGCGATGTGCGCGGCGCCCCTCCCGTTTCGACCGTCGCTGCGGTCAGAGCTTCTTGGCCCCGGGGACCTCGGCCTTGTCCTTGCCGTCGGCTTCGCCCTCGGCGTCCACCGGCTCGGCACCGGCCTCGGCCCCGGCGTCAGCCGCGACTTCGCCCTCGGCGTCCGCGGTGACCTCGCCCGGGGGCTTGTCCCCGGTCTCGGCCCCTGCCTTGTCCTTGGCCTCGGCCTTGTCTCCGGCCTTGTCGCCCTCGGCGCCGGCCTCCCCGGCCGGGGTGTCGCCGTCCTTGGCTCCGGCCACGGAGTCAGTGTCCGGCTCGACGACCTCCTCGCGGCCCGGCCGCAGCTTCGCCGACAGCACCAGGTACACGACGGCGAGCACGAAGACGACGATCGAGGTCCAGACGTTGAGCCGCAGACCGAGGATGTGGTGGGCCTCGTCGACCCGCATGTACTCGATCCAGCCGCGCCCCACGCAGTACGCCGCGACGTACAGCGCGAACGCCCGCCCGTGTCCGAGCTTGAAGCGCCGGTCGGCCCAGATCACCAGCAGGGCGACACCGACGCACCACAGGGACTCGTAGAGGAAGGTCGGGTGGTAGGTCCCGGCGACCCGGTTCGGGCCGTCGGTGATCTTCACCGCCCACGGCAGATCGGTGGCGCGGCCGTACAGCTCCTGGTTGAACCAGTTGCCCCAGCGTCCGCAGGCCTGGGCCAGCGCGATGCCGGGGGCCAGGGCGTCGGCCCAGGCCGGCAGCGGGATGCCGCGCCGGCGACAGCCGATCCAGGCACCGACCGCGCCCAGCGCGATGGCGCCCCAGATGCCGAGGCCGCCCTCCCAGATCTTGAAGGCGTCGACCCAGTCGCGGCCCTCGCCGAAGTAGAGCTGGTAGTCGGTGATCACGTGGTAGAGGCGACCGCCGACCAGGCCGAACGGCACCGCCCACACGGCGATGTCCGCGACCGTGCCCGGCTTACCGCCGCGCGCGATCCAGCGCTTGTTGCCGAGCCAGACGGCGACGAAGACGCCGATGATGATGCAGAACGCGTAGCCGCGCAGCGGGATCGGCCCGAGATGGAGCACGCCCGTCGACGGACTGGGAATGAAGGCAAGGTTCATGGCAAGAGCCGACGCTACCTTGCCGGACGGTGGTGACCGCAACCCGTCCGGCAAGCTGCTGCCGAATCGAGACGGCCGTCAGTGCCCCATGGGCATCCCGTCGTGGTCCGCAGAGGCGTCGGCGGAGCCCGAACCGCCCGTGGCCGACCGTCCCGCCGAGCGGGCCGAGGAGGACGGGGAGGCCTTCGCCGAGCCCGACGCGGAAACGGAGGACGACGGCGATCCGGACTTCGACTTGGACTTGGATCCGGACGCCGACGCCGATGCTGACGCCGACGCCGACGGAGACGCCGACGGCGAGCCCTTCACCCCGCCCGGGCCGCCCTTGCCGGCCGCTTCCACCTTCTCCTTCAGCTTCTGCGGGGTCAGCGGGTTGGCCTGGTCCGCGAAGATGTCCTTGCCGTCGAGCAGCACGGTCGGGGTCCCGCGGAACTTGCCCGCGCGGAAGGCGTCCTGCGACTTGTTCACCCAGCTGTCGTGCGTACCGTCCTCGACGCAGGTGCGGAACGCGGGGGTGTCCAGTCCGTCGACCTTCCCGGCCAGCTCCAGCAGCTTGGCGTTCTTGCCGTAGGCGTCGTTGGTCTCCTCGGGCTGGTTGTCGAAGAGCACGTCGTGGTAAGGGGAGAACTTCCCGGCGTCCTGCGCGCAGGCGGCGGCGTTGGCGCTCTTGAGCGAGCCGGTGCCGCCCATGTTCCCGTCGATCAGGGTGACGAGGTGGTACTCGACCTTGAGGAGGCCCTTGGCCTCCAGCTCGTGGACGGTGTCCCGGTAATTGGTCTCGAAGGCCTTGCAGGCCGGGCAGCGGAAGTCCTCCCACACGGTCAGCGTGGAGGGGGCCTCGTCCTTGCCGGCCTGGATGGCCAGCGCGTCCTTGCCCGTGGCTCCGGAGGGGGCCACCAGCGGGCCGCCCTTGGCGGAGGATCCGCCCTTGCCGGTGTTCGCCGCGATCAGGCCGACGACGGCCGCCAGCCCGAGTACGCCGACCACCGCCGCCGACACGACGAGGGTCCGCCGCCGCTTGTCCCTCGCCTTCTGCTTCTCGCGCTCCGCCTGGAGTCGCTCGCGGGCCGATCGTTTCGTCGCATCGCGGTTCGCACCGTCGTTCATGTCGCTCACGTTCGGCCAAACGAAGCAGGGAGGCACTCTCGTGCCTCCCTGCCCCTACTTCCACCCGATCGGGCTACAGAACCCGCTCAGGGGTCCGGCTGCCCTATCGAACGCGCAACACGTCAGCTCCGGCGCACTCCCGCGGCGAGCTCGCCCGCCAGTGCCTTGACGGCGGCCAGCCCGGCGGGCAGGTCCGGCGCGTCGAGCAGCAGCTTCACGAAGGCCGAGCCGACGATGACGCCGTCGGCGAAGCCCGCGACCTCCTTGGCCTGGACGGCGTTGGAGACGCCCAGTCCGACGCAGACCGGCAGGTCGCTGGTGGCGCGGGTGCGCCGGACCAGGTCGGCGGCCTGGTTGCCGACCGACTCGCGGGTGCCGGTGACGCCCATGAGGGAGGCGGCGTAGACGAAGCCGGAGCCGGCCGCCGTGATGGTGGCGAGGCGCTCGTCCTTGCTGCTGGGAGCCACGACGAAGACGGTCGCCAGACCGTGCTTGGCCGCGTGCTCGCGCCACAGCGCGGACTCCTGGACCGGCAGGTCGGGCAGGATGCAGCCCGCGCCGCCGGCCTCGGCGAGCTCGGCGGTGAACCGCTCGACGCCGTAGCGGTCGATGGGGTTCCAGTACGTCATGACGAGGATCGGGGCGCCCGTGGCCTCGTACGCCTCGCGGACGGTCCGCAGGGTGTCCGCGATCTTGACCCCGCCGCGCAGGGCGATGTCGTCGGCGGTCTGGATGATGGCGCCGTCCAGGACCGGGTCGCTGTGCGGGAGGCCGATCTCGACCACGTCCGCGCCGCCGGCGATGACGGCCTTGACGGCTTCGATGGCCCCGTCCACGGTCGGGAAGCCGGCCGGGAGGTAGGCGACGAGGGCCGCGCGGTCCTCGGACTTCGCCTTCGCGAGGGTGGCCGAGAGGAGTTCGATGGTGCCGCTCACTTGGTCTCCCCCTCGGAGGCGTCGTACAGGTCGAAGTAGCGGGCGGCGGTGTCCATGTCCTTGTCGCCGCGGCCGGACAGGTTGACGACGAGCAGCCCGTCCTTGCCGAGCTCCTTGCCGAGGTCCAGCGCGCCCGCGAGGGCGTGCGCCGACTCGATGGCCGGGATGATGCCCTCGGTGCGCGAGAGCAGCCGCAGGGCCTGCATCGCCTGGTCGTCGGTGATCGCGCGGTATTCGGCGCGGCCCGCGTCCTTGAGGTACGAGTGCTCCGGGCCGATGCCCGGGTAGTCCAGACCGGCCGAGATGGAGTAGGGCTCGGTGATCTGGCCCTCCTCGTCCTGCAGGACGTAGGAGCGCGATCCGTGCAGGATGCCGGGCTCGCCCGCGGTCAGGGTCGCCGCGTGCTCGCCGGTCTCCACGCCGTGTCCGGCGGGCTCGAAGCCGACCAGGCGGACGTCGGCGTCCGGGATGAAGGCGTGGAAGAGGCCGATGGCGTTCGAGCCGCCGCCCACGCACGCCGCGACGGCGTCGGGGAGGCGTCCGGCTCGCTCCAGGATCTGGCGGCGGGCCTCGACGCCGATGACGCGGTGGAAGTCGCGGACCATGGCGGGGAAGGGGTGGGGTCCCGCGACCGTGCCGAAGAGGTAGTGGGTGCGGTCCACGTTGGCGACCCAGTCGCGGAACGCCTCGTTGATGGCGTCCTTCAGCGTCCGGGAGCCGGACTTCACCGCGATGACCTCGGCGCCCAGGATGCGCATCCGGGCCACGTTCAGCGCCTGGCGCTGGGTGTCGATCTCGCCCATGTAGATCGTGCACTCGAGGCCGAAGAGCGCGCAGGCGGTGGCGGTGGCCACGCCGTGCTGACCGGCTCCGGTCTCCGCGATGACGCGGGTCTTGCCCATGCGCTTGGTGAGCAGCGCCTGGCCCAGCACGTTGTTGATCTTGTGCGAGCCGGTGTGGTTCAGGTCCTCGCGCTTGAGGAAGATCCGCGCTCCGCCCGCGTGCTCGGCGAAGCGGGGCACCTCGGTCAGGGAGCTGGGACGGCCGGTGTAGTTGACCATCAGGTCGTCGAGCTCGGCCGCGAAGGCCGGGTCGCCCTTGGCCTTCTCGTACTCGACGGCGACCTCGTCCACGGCGGCGACGAGCGCCTCCGGGATGAACTTGCCGCCGAAGTCGCCGAAGTAGCCCTCGGCGTTGGGGATGTGACCCTCGGGGTCCGGGATGAAGAAACTGCTGGCGCTGGACATGCCCAGGTACTCCTACGGATGCGACGCGGATGTCTTCACCGTATTGCGCCGTCCGCCCGCGATGCGCACACCCCGCTGGGGCATGGGCGTACGAGGGTGCGGAGCGGCCCGTCCAGGAGCCGGCGGCTCGGGGGAACGGACCGTAAGAGGACGCCGACGGAGACGGGTGTACGACGTACACCGTCCGGCGGGCCTCGTTACGACGCGACTCCGGGTCGCCATCGCATGCCGTTGACCTGACCGGGCTCGGAGCCGATCACGTACCGGACCCGCCGCCCCCGCACGCGCCGGGCCGGGGCGCGGCAGCCGCGAGGGCGGCAGCCGCGCGCCAGGGGCGCGTGCGCCGTCGGCACGCCGGCCAGGCCGGAGCCCGGCCGGGTGCGGACGGAGGGGCGGTTTCGGGCCATGGGTGCGGGTCAGCTCCGCCCGTGGCGCAGGGCGGGGTGGGCTCCGGCGGCGACGAGGTCGGCCACGGCCGCCTTCGGGTCGCGGCCGGTCACCAGGGACTCCCCGACGAGGACGGCGTCGGCGCCCTCGTTCGCATAGGCGATCAGGTCGTGCGGCCCGCGGATGCCGGACTCGGCAACCTTCACGATGTGGGCCGGGATCTCGCCGACGATCCGCTCGAAGGTGGAGCGGTCGACCTTGAGGTCCTTCAGGTTGCGGGCGTTGACGCCGATGATCTTGGCGCCCGCCGCGACCGCACGCTCGATCTCCTCCTCGTCGTGGACCTCGACGAGCGGGGTGAGGCCGATGGACTCGGCCCGCTCGATGAGGGAGACGAGGGCCTCCTGCTCCAGGGCCGCGACGATCAGCAGCACGAGGTCGGCGCCGTAGGCGCGGGCCTCCCACAGCTGGTACGCCGTGACGATGAAGTCCTTGCGCAGGATCGGGATGTCCACGCGGGCGCGGACGGCCTCCAGGTCGGCCAGCGAGCCACCGAAACGACGCTGCTCGGTGAGGACGGAAATGACCGCCGCACCGCCCGCTTCGTAGTCGGCGGCGAGCCCGGCCGGATCGGCGATGGCGGCCAGCGCACCCTTGGAGGGGCTGGAACGCTTGACCTCGCAGATCACCTTGACGCTGTCGCCGCGCAGGGCAGCGACGCCGTCCTTGGCCTGGGGCGCCTTGGCGGCACGCTCCTTGAGCTCGTCGAGGCTGACGCGCGCCTGCCGTTCGGCAAGGTCTTCGCGGACCCCTTCGATGATCTCGTCGAGCACACTCACGCGAGCGGCCCCCTTCCGGGTCGATGACGGTCGGCCGCCTTGCAGACACGTACAACTGCAAGGTCAGCAGTTCAAATGGTATCCGCAGGACGCCTTGCCCTCCGCACGCGGTTGACGGCGTCCCATTAAATGGACATCCGGAATATTTACTTCAGCTATACCTCAGGGCGCCAGGAAAGAGCCCACGGGCAGGTTCCGGACAACGGAGAAGACCAGGGCCACCGCACCGATCGCCCACCAGACCGTGCCGATCCCCCACCAGTGCGGCCGCCGTACTACGGGCCTCGGGGCCCGTACCCCCCGATAGGCCCGAACCAGCCACAGGACCATGAAACCGGCGAAGAAGAAGTAGCCCGCGACCGCCAGGGCATTTGCCCCGATAGCTGTCACGAGATCGCCGTGGGCGAACGCGTGGGCACTGCGCAGCCCGCCGCAGCCGGGGCACAGGACCCCGGTCAGCCGGAACAGCGGGCAGACCGGATAGTGGCCCGGCTCGTTCGGGTCCACGGTCCCCACGTAGGCGAGGGCCGCGGCGGCCGCGGTCAGCGTGAGCGCCGGACGCACCAGCCGGCCGGCCCGGGACACGGGCGCGGGAGGCGGCGCGAGATCGGTCGTTCCGGAGGAGGCGTCCACCCGCTGATTCTCTCCGCTCATGACAAAAGGCGCAGCCCGACAGGGCCGCGCCTTTCGAAAACCGGCGTACCGGCTACCGCCCGGTCGGCGCGTCAGACCTTCGCGGCGACGCGGTTCGCGGCGATGACCTCGGCGAGGTCCTGGTGCGCGGCCTTGGGCGCGCCCATGCCCGCGGCCTTCATCGCCATGCCCACGACACCGCCGATGACGACGACGACGAGGCCCGCGTAGAAGCCCAGCGGGTTCGCCAGCACCATGAAGGCACCGGAGATGCAGAAACCGATGACCGCGATGATGACACCGGTCCAGGCGGCCGGGGTGTGTCCGTGGCTAGTGCCCGCCATGAGTTGCTCCTCGTACTCGGGTGTGCTCTGTCGCACGCCGCACATGCTGTGTGAACGGTGATGTGGTCAACGCTCGCTGGTCATTGTCCCGCACCGGGACCCGGCCTCGTTCACGGGGTCGGGTCCGGGTTGACGCGTCGGATCGCGGGTTCAGCGGGTGGGCTCCGGGCCGGTGGGGTCCTCGCCCCGGTCCAGGGCCTTCCACATGTCCTCCGGCCGGTCCGGGTCCACCACGGCCGCCTTGCGCGGTAGCGGGCTGCCGTCGCGCTCGTAGCGGCCGCCCATCGCGGGCCAGGCGCTCCCGAAGCGCAGCGCGAGCAGTCCCGCCAGCAGGATCAGTGCCCCGCCGGCCGCCGTCACGTAGGGCCAGGCGGTATGGGTCAGGCCGGCCACGTGGGCCGCGGCGTCGGCCGTCGTACGGGCCGCCTCCGCGTCCAGCGCGCCACGGCCGTCCGCGTTGGCCAGCGCCGCCAGCGCCGCGCCCAGGCCGCTCAGCGCGAGCAGCCCCGAGACCAGCAGGCGGCTGCGGCCGCGTACGGCGAAGACGGCGACCAGGGCGGCGAGTCCGACGATGGCCAGGGCGGCGGGCAGGCCGGTGACGGCCCGCCCGTCGGCGGTCACCGGCAGCGAGCCGCCGCCGACCGCGGCGACGCCCCGGGCCCAGACGCGGCCGGAGGCGAGCAGGACGACGGTGGCGCCGAGCGCGCCGAGGAGCAGGGCGACGGCCACGCTGCGGCGGCCGCCGCGGCCCGAGGGGGCCTCGGGTTCGGCGGCGGCATCGGCGTGTTCGGTTCGGGGCGGGGGCACGGCACTCACGTACCCCACTATCCCCTACCGGCTCAGGCGCCGTGGAGGCGGTTCGCCGCCGCCACCGCGCGGAGCACCGCGGCGGCCTTGTTGCGGCACTCGGCGTCCTCCAGCTCGGGCACCGAGTCGGCGACGACCCCGGCGCCGGCCTGCACGTACGCCTTCCCGTCGCGCAGCAGCGCGGTGCGGATGGCGATGGCGGTGTCGGAGTCCCCGGCGAAGTCGAGGTAGCCGACGCAGCCGCCGTAGAGCCCGCGGCGGGTGGGCTCCAGCTCCTCGATGATCTGCATGGCGCGGGGCTTGGGCGCACCGGACAGGGTGCCGGCCGGGAAGCAGGCGGTGAGCACGTCGAAGGCGGTCTTGCCCTCGGCGACGCGCCCGGTGACGGTGGAGACGATGTGCATGACGTGCGAGTACCGCTCGATGCTCATGAAGTCGACGACCTCCACCGATCCCGGCTCGCAGACCCGGCCGAGGTCGTTGCGGCCGAGGTCGACGAGCATGAGGTGCTCGGCTCGCTCCTTGGGGTCGGCGAGCAGCTCGTCGGCGAGCTCGTTGTCCTGCTGCGGGGTGGCGCCCCGGTGCCGGGTGCCGGCGATGGGGTGGACCATGGCCCGCCCGTCCTCGACCTTGACCAGCGCCTCGGGGCTGGACCCGACGACGTCGAAGCCGTTCTCGAAGCGGAAGAGGTACATGTACGGGGAGGGGTTGGTGGCCCGCAGGACCCGGTAGACGTCGAGCGCGGAGGCGCTGCACGGGGTCTCGAACCGCTGCGAGGGCACCACCTGGAAGGCCTCGCCGGCCCGGATCCGCTCCTTCACGTCCTCCACGGCGGCCTGGTACTTCTCGCCGCCCCACAGGGCCGAGTACTCCGGGAGCTGCGAGTCGGGCAGCGGCATCGGCGCGTACGGGGCGGGCCGCGCGAGGTCGGCCTCCATGGCGTCGAGGCGGGCCACGGCGTCCGCGTGGGCCTCGTCCACGCCCGCGGCGAGGTCGTTGTGGTTGATGGCGTTGGCGATGAGCTGGACGGTGCCGTCCCAGTGGTCCAGGACCGCCAGGTCGGAGGTGAGCAGCATCGTCAGCTCGGGCAGTCGCAGGTCGTCCTCGGTGTGCTCGCCGATGCGCTCCAGGCGGCGCACGATGTCGTAGCCGAGGTAGCCGACCATGCCGCCGGTGAAGGGCGGCATGCCGGAGGCGAGGTCCCGGGGGGTGTGCAGGGCCTCCACGGTCTGCCGCAGGGCCTCCAGGGGGTCGCCCGAGGTCGGGACGCCGACGGGCGGGGTGCCGATCCAGTGGGCCTGGCCGTCCTTGACCGTGAGGGTGGAGGCGCTGCGGACGCCGACGAAGGAGTAGCGCGACCAGGAGCGGCCGTTCTCGGCGGACTCCAGGAGGAACGTCCCGGGGCGTTCGGCGGCCAGCTTGCGGTAGAGCCCGACGGGCGTGTCACCGTCCGCCAGCAGCTTGCGGCTGACGGGGATGACGCGGCGGTCGGCCGCGAGCTTGCGGAACGTCTCAAGATCCATGGCGTGGGACCTTACTCGTGATCGGCTTCGGCTATTCGGCTTCGGCGGTGGGGCCGGAGGGACCGGCCAGGGGGAGGACGTCGGCATCGAAACACGTCCGGGCACCGGTGTGGCAGGCCGCGCCGACCTGGTCCACCTGGACGAGCACGGTGTCGGCGTCGCAGTCGAGCGCGACGGACTTCACGTGCTGGAAGTGGCCGGAAGTGTCGCCCTTGACCCAGTACTCCTGACGGCTGCGCGACCAGTACGTGCACCGGCCGGTGGTCAGGGTGAGGTGCAGGGCCTCGTCGTCCATCCAGCCGAGCATGAGCACCTCGCCGGTGTCGTACTGCTGGGCGATGGCCGGGACCAGGCCGTCGGCGGAGCGCTTGAGGCGGGCGGCGATGGCGGGATCGAGGGAGGACGTACTCATGGAGCCATTGTGCCGGGCCCGGGGGACGATCAAGGATCCCTGTCCGCCTGATGGGCAGGCACGGGACGGGTTCCAGCCGTAGGCTGGCCCGCATGTCTACCCATGCGAAGCGTGAACGACTGCTGCTGGCCGACCTGTTGGAGTCCGCGGGCCCGGAGGCGCCGACGCTGTGCGAAGGCTGGCGGACGCGGGAGCTCGCCGCGCACGTGGTGGTCCGGGAGCGTCGCCCGGACGCGGCGGGCGGACTGCTGCTGAACGCGCTGAAGGCCCGCCTGGACAAGGCGATGGCGGAGTACGGGGCCAAGCCGTACGAGGAACTCATCCAGCTGATCCGCACGGGCCCGCCGAAGATGTCCCTCTACTCGCTGAAGCAGATCGACGAGCTGGCGAACGCGGTGGAGTTCTACGTCCACTCCGAGGACGTCCGCCGCGCCCAGCCGGACTGGTCCCCGCGCGTCCTGGACCCGGTCTTCTCCGACTCCCTGTGGTCCCGCCTGGAGAAGCTGTCCCGTCTGACGGGCCGCCGCTCCCCGGTGGGCCTGGTCCTGCGCCGCCCGAACGGCCAGACGGCGGTGGCGCACAAGGGCGCGCCGGTGGTGACGGTCACGGGCGAGCCGGGCGAGCTGACCCTGTTCTGCTTCGGCCGTCAGGACGCCGCCGCGGTGGAACTGGACGGCCCGAAGGAAGCCATCGCGAAGCTCACGGTGGCCCGCCTGGGCATGTGAGGCCCGCCCGCCGAAGAAGGGGCGGGGCTCAGGCGAAGGCCAGTTCCGCGCGGCGGACCGCGGGGGCCGAGGTTCCTACGATCGCGCCCGCCATGCTCACCGCCGCCCCCGCCAGGAAGACCGGGGTCACGCCCCACGCGTCCGCCGCGAAGCCGAAGACGGGATAGGCCAGCGGGGCCAGGCCGACCGCCGTGAAGGCCATCACGGAGCTGACCCGTCCCAGGTACGAGGGGTCCGTGGCCGTCTGGATGAGGGCGATGGCCAGGCCGCCGCAGATCCCGCAGACCAGGCCGGTCAGCACCGCCAGTCCCACCGCCAACGGCAGGTTCGGGGCCAGCACCAGCCCGCCGATGCCCGCGGAGCCGATGATCAGGGTGAGGTTCTGGATCGCCCCGGCCCGGGGGAACCTCGGGATCAGGGTGAGCACCAGCGCGCTCGACGCCGCGCCCACACCCATCCCGCCGATGATCCAGCCGACCCCGGCCGGTCCCCAGCCGCGCTCCTCGGAGACGAGGATCAGCCCCAGCGTCATCGGCGCGGAGGTGCCGAGCTGGCTCAGCGCTCCCGACAGCACCAGGGGGCCTATCAGCCCGTGCCGCCGGATGTAGCCGAGCCCCGAGCGGAGCTGCCGCCAAGGGGTCTGGGGGGCGGCGGCCGCGGCGGGCTCCGCGGGAGCCGGCAGCGGGGCGATCCGTACCGCCACCAGCAGCACCAGCGAGACCCCGAACAGCGCCGAAGCCACCGCGAAGGCCGACGCCGGCCCGCCCAGCCCCATCGCCAGCCCCGCCACCGGCGGCCCGGCGGTGTGCCCGACGCGTTCGGCGAGGCTGCGCAGCCCCTGGACCCGTACCAGCTGGCCGGGCCCCGCGATCCGCGGCGGCAGCGCGCCGACGGCCGGCATGAACAGGGCGTCCACGATGCCGAAGACCAGCGCGACGAGCACCAGGACCCACAGGCCCGGGGAGCCGAGGGCCAAGGCGAGCGCCAGTCCCAGGACGACGGCGCAGCGCACCGCGTCGGAGGAGATGACCACCAGCCGGGGCCCGAAGCGGTCGGCGACCACCCCGCCGCCCAGCATCAGCAGCGCCCTCGGTATCGCGCCGACCGCCATGACCAGGCCGACCTCGGCCGGGCCGGCGCTCTGGGCGGCCGCCCAGCCGAGGGCGAGGAAGTAGACCCCGTCCCCGACGAGCGAAGCCCCGTAGGCGGCCAGCCAGCGCAGGACATTGGCGTCCCGCCAGACGTTCCCGTTCACGACAAGCCCCCCACGGGCGAAGCGAACCTCAGCGGACCGGGTGGCCCGCTTCCCTCAGTGCGTCCTTGACCTGCCCGATGCGCAGGTCTCCGAAGTGGAACACCGACGCCGCGAGCACCGCGTCGGCGCCCGCCGCGATCGCCGGCGGGAAGTGCGCGAGCCTGCCCGCGCCGCCCGAGGCGATCACCGGGACCGTGACGTGCTTGCGCACGGCCGCGATCATCTCGGTGTCGTAGCCGTCCTTGGTACCGTCCGCGTCCATCGAGTTCAACAGGATTTCCCCGGCGCCCAGCTCGGCCGCCCGGTGCGCCCACTCGACGGCGTCGATGCCGGCGCTCTGCCGGCCGCCGTGGGTGGTCACCTCGAAGGAGCCGGAGGCGGTGCGGCGGGCGTCCACGGACAGCACCAGCACCTGCCGGCCGAAGCGCTCGGCGATCTCCTGGATGAGCTCGGGCCGGGCGATGGCGGCGGTGTTCACGCCGACCTTGTCGGCGCCGGCCCGCAGCAGCTTGTCCACGTCGTCCGCGGTGCGGACGCCGCCGCCGACGGTCAGCGGGATGAAGACCTGCTCGGCGGTGCGGCGCACCACGTCGTAGGTGGTCTCCCGGTTGCCGGAGGACGCGGTGATGTCGAGGAAGGTCAGCTCGTCGGCGCCTTCGGCGTCGTAGAGCTTGGCCATCTCGACGGGGTCGCCGGCGTCGCGCAGGTTCTGGAAGTTGACGCCCTTGACGACCCGGCCGTTGTCCACGTCCAGGCAGGGGATCACCCGTACGGCGAGGGTCATGCGGAGCCTCCGGCGACGGGGCCGAAGGCCTCGACCTCCACCTCGACGACCATGCTGGGGTCCACGAACCCGTTGACGATGATCAGCGTCGAGGCGGGGCGGATCTTGTCGAAGAGCTCGCTGTGCGCGCGGCCGACCTCGTCCACGTCACGGGCGTGCGTGAGGTAGAGGCGGGTGCGGACCACGTGCTCGGGGCCGAGCCCGGCCTGCTCCAGCGCGTTGAAGGCCACGGAGAAGGCCTTCTTCGTCTGGTCGTACGGGCCGCCCGCGTCGGCTCCGGTGCAGCCCGAGACCAGGACCAGCCCGTTGGGGAGCTGGACGGCGCGGGAGTAGCCGAGCACGTCCTCGTAGGCGCCGCCGGAAGAGATGCGCCGGCCCTCGAAAGGGCTCGTGGAACTGTTCGCGGACGTGTGCGCGGAACCGTTGTCGGAACTCATGCGGAGACCACCTTCAGGGCTTCTTCGAGCGTGAACGCCTTGGCGTACAGGGCCTTGCCTACGATGGCGCCCTCGACGCCGGCCCCGACGAGCCCGGCCAGCGCGCGCAGGTCGTCGAGGGAGGAGATGCCGCCGGAGGCCACGACGGGCCGGTCGGTGGCGGCGCAGACGTTCTTCAGCAGCTCCAGGTTGGGGCCGGTGAGGGTGCCGTCCTTGCCGATGTCGGTGACGACGTACCGGGCGCAGCCCTCGGAGTCCAGGCGCGCGAGGGTCTCGTAGAGGTCCCCGCCCTCGCTGGTCCAGCCGCGGCCCTTGAGGGTGGTGCCGCGTACGTCGAGGCCCACCGCGATCTTGTCGCCGTGCTCGGCGATGGCCTTGGCGGCCCACTCGGGGGTCTCCAGGGCGGCGGTGCCGAGGTTGACGCGGGTGCAGCCGGTGGCGAGGGCCGCGGCGAGCGTGGCGTCGTCGCGGATGCCGCCGGACAGTTCGACCTTGATGTCCATGGCGCCGGTGATCTCGGCGACGAGCGCGCGGTTGTCGCCGGTGCCGAAGGCGGCGTCCAGGTCGACCAGGTGCAGCCATTCGGCGCCGGAGGCCTGCCAGGCCAGGGCGGCCTGGAGCGGGGAGCCGTAGGAGGTCTCGCTGCCGGAGACGCCGTGCACGAGGCGGACGGCCTGGCCGTCGCGGACGTCGACGGCGGGGAGCAGTTCGAGCTTCTTCGACGTCGTCATCACAGGGTCTCGATCCAGTTGGTGAGGAGCTGGGCGCCGGCGTCCCCGGACTTCTCGGGGTGGAACTGGGTGGCCCACAGGGCCCCGTTCTCCACCGCCGCGACGAACCGCTCGCCGTGCGTGGCCCAGGTGACCTTGGGCGCCTTGATCAGCGGGTTGGTGACTTCCAGCGACCAGTCGTGGGCCGCGTAGGAGTGCACGAAGTAGAAGCGGGCGTCCTCGTCCAGGCCGGCGAAGGCCTGGCTGTCGGCCGGCGCGTCCACGGTGTTCCAGCCCATGTGGGGGACGATCGGGGCCTGCAGCGGGCCGACCGTGCCGGGCCACTCGTCGAGCCCTTCGGTCTCCACGCCGTGCTCGATGCCGCGCTCGAAGAGGATCTGCATGCCGACGCAGATGCCCATGACCGGACGGCCGCCGGAGAGCCGGCGGCCGATGATCCAGTCGCCGCGCGCGTCCTTGAGCCCCTGCATGCAGGCGGAGAAGGCTCCGACGCCGGGGACGAGGAGTCCGTCGGCGTCCATGGCCTTGTCGTAGTCGCGGGTGATCTCCACGTCCGCGCCGGCGCGCGCCAGAGCGCGCTCGGCGGAGCGGACGTTGCCGAAGCCGTAGTCGAAGACCACGACCTTCTTGGTGGGGGTCGACATGCTCACTCCCAAATTCCCTGGATCCGCAGCACTCCGGCGACCAGGCACATCACGGAGCCGATGGCGAGCAGGATGATCACCGACGCCGGCATCTCCTGCTTCTTGAAGGAGTAGACGCCGCCGGCCAGGAACAGGCCGAGGACGATCAGGATCGTGTTGAGCCCGTTCACGCTAGAGGGCGCCCTTCGTGGAGGGCAGGATCCCGGCGGCGCGCGGGTCGAACTCGGCGGCGTAGCGCAGGGCCCTGGCCAGCGCCTTGAACTGGCACTCCACGATGTGGTGGGCGTTGCGGCCGTACGGCACGTGGATGTGCAGGGCGATCTGGGCCTGCGCGACGAAGGACTCGAAGATGTGCCGGGTCATCGTCGTGTCGTACGAGCCGATCATCGGCGCCATGTTCTCGGGCTCGGTGTGCACGAGGTACGGGCGGCCGGACAGGTCGACGGTCACCTGGGCGAGGGACTCGTCGAGCGGCACGGTGCAGTTGCCGAAGCGGTAGATGCCGACCTTGTCGCCGAGGGCCTGCTTGAAGGCGGCGCCCAGCGCGAGGGCGCTGTCCTCGATCGTGTGGTGGCTGTCGATGTGCAGGTCGCCCTCGGTCTTGACCGTGAGGTCGAAGAGGCCGTGGCGGCCGAGCTGGTCGAGCATGTGGTCGTAGAAGCCCACGCCCGTCGAGACGTCGACCTTGCCGGTGCCGTCGAGGTTTATCTCGACGAGGACCGAGGTCTCCTTGGTGGTCCGTTCGACCCGTCCGATGCGGCTCATGCGTGCTGCTCCTTGTTCAGTGCGCGAACCGCTTCCAGGAACGCGTCGTTCTCGGCCGGGGTGCCCGCGGTGACCCGCAGCCATCCCGGTACGCCGTTGTCCCGGACCAGGACGCCCTGGTCGAGGATCTTCTGCCAGGCGGTGTGGGAGTTCTCGAACCGGCCGAACTGTACGAAGTTCGAGTCGGAGTCGGTGACCTCGAAGCCGATCCCCCGCAGCTCGGTGACCAGGCGGTCGCGCTCGGCCTTGAGCTGCTCGACGTAGCCGAGCAGGGTGTCGGTGAATTCCAGGGCGGCCAGCGCGGTCGCCTGGGTGACGGCCGACAGGTGGTACGGCAGGCGTACGAGCTGTACGGCGTCGACCACGGCGGGGTGCGCGGCCAGGTAGCCCAGGCGCAGGCCCGCGGCGCCGAAGGCCTTGGACATGGTCCGGGAGACCACCAGGTTCGGGCGGCCCTCGATGAGCGGCAGCAGCGAGTCGCGGTGGCTGAACTCCACGTAGGCCTCGTCCACGATGACGAGCGAGGGCTTGGCCGCCTGCGCCGCCTCGTAGAGGGCCAGGACCGTCTCGGCCCCGACCGCGGTGCCCGTGGGGTTGTTGGGCGAGGTGATGAAGACGACGTCGGGGGCGTGCTCGGCGATGGCCTGCTCGGCCGCCGCCACGTCGATGGTGAAGTCCTCGTTGCGCGGACCGGAGATCCAGTCGGTCCCGGTACCGCGCGCGATCAGCGCGTGCATCGAGTACGAGGGCTCGAAGCCGATCGCGGTGCGGCCGGGCCCGCCGAAGGTCTGCAGCAGCTGCTGGAGGACCTCGTTGGAGCCGTTGGCGGCCCATACGTTCTCGCGCGCGACCGGGTGCTTGCCGGTACGGGTGAGGTAGGCGGCGAGCTCGGTGCGCAGCTCGACGGCGTCCCGGTCGGGGTACCGGTTGAGGGTGCGGGCGGCCTCCGCGACGCGCTCGGCGATGCGCGCGACGAGCGGCTCGGGCAGCCCGTACGGGTTCTCGTTGGTGTTGAGCTGGACGGGCACGTCCAGCTGCGGGGCGCCGTACGGGGTCTTGCCGCGCAGCTCGTCCCGGATGGGGAGGTCGTCGATACCGATGGTGCGGGTCATGCCTGCGGAACCTTCCAACCGAATCGTGCCTTCAGAGCCGCGCCGTGCGCGGGCAGGTCCTCGGCTTCGGCCAGGGTCACCACGTGGTGGGTGACCTCGGCGAGGGCGTCGCGCGTGTAGTCCACGATGTGGATGCCGCGCAGGAAGGACTGCACGGACAGGCCCGAGGAGTGGCAGGCGCAGCCGCCGGTGGGCAGCACGTGGTTGGAGCCGGCGCAGTAGTCGCCGAGCGAGACCGGGGACCACGGGCCGACGAAGACCGCTCCGGCGTTGCGCACGCGGGCAGCCCAGGCGGCCGCGTCGGCCGTCTGGATCTCCAGGTGCTCGGCGCCGTACGCGTCGACGACCTTGAGGCCGTCCTCCAGGCTGTCGACCAGCACGATCGCGGACTGGCGGCCGGCCAGCGCGGGCTTGATCCGGTCCTCGATGTGCTTGGTGGCCGCGACCTGCGGCTCCAGCTCCTTCTCGACGGCGACCGCGAGCTCCTCGGAGTCCGTCACCAGTACGGCGGCGGCCAGCGGGTCGTGCTCGGCCTGGCTGATCAGGTCGGCGGCGACGTGCACCGGGTCGGCCGTGGAGTCCGCGAGGACCGCGATCTCGGTGGGGCCGGCCTCGGTGTCGATGCCGATCTTGCCGGTGAAGTAGCGCTTGGCGGCGGCGACCCAGATGTTGCCGGGGCCGGTCACCATGTTGGCGGGCGGGCAGTCTTCCGTCCCGTACGCGAACATCGCGACGGCCTGGGCGCCGCCGGCCGCGTACACCTCGTCCACGCCGAGCAGCGCGCACGCGGCGAGGATCGTCGGGTGCGGCAGACCGTCGAATTCCTTCTGCGGCGGGGACGCGAGCGCGATGGACTCGACGCCCGCCTCCTGGGCCGGGACCACGTTCATGACGACGGAGGACGGGTACACCGAACGGCCGCCCGGGGCGTACAGCCCCACGCGCTCCACCGGCACCCACTTCTCGGTCACCGTGCCGCCGGGGACCACCTGGGTGACGTGCTCGGACCGGCGCTGGCTGCGGTGCACGATCCGGGCGCGCCGGATCGACTCCTCCAGGGCGGCGCGGACGGCCGGGTCGAGCTCGTCGAGGGCGGTCTTGAGGGCCTCGGCGGGCACCCTGACCTGCTCCAGCTCGACCCCGTCGAACTTCCGCGCGTACTCGATCAGCGCCGCCGTTCCACGATGGTGGACGTCCTCGCAGATGGGCCGCACCTTCTCCAGGGCGGCTTCCACGTCGAACTCGGCACGGGGCAGCAGATCGCGCAGGGCGCCACCCTCGGGGAGGGTGTTGCCGCGCAGGTCGATACGAGAGATCACCCGCCAATTCTCTCAGACCGTTTCACGCCGCCGTCCGTCCGTATCACTGGCTGATACAGGCCACGGACGTTTTCCGATGTCACAGCGGCCCTCTAGCGTTGCCGGTAGGCGCGGTGGTGTCCGCGCGGACGAGCGGAGGGGGGCCGCCATGGCCGAAGCACGCCCGGACGGGGAACCCGAGGATCTCACGGGCCCCGAGCGGCTCATGTGGGACGCGTACCGGACCGGCAGCGTCTGCGATCTCAGCACCCGCACCGCCGAGCGGGACGATCCGCACGCCGACCGGGTCTGGGGCCCCGAGCGCAGCGTCCGCGCGGCCGTGGTGGCCCTGCTGCTGCTCCACGGGCCGGGCCCGGTGCGGGGCCGGGTGGCCTCCCTGAAGCTGCGCGGCGGACGGATCACGGGCCGCCTCGACCTCTCCGGGGGCACGGTCACCCCGTACGTGGAGCTCCAGTCCTGCCGCTTCGACGGCGAGGTGCAGCTCTCCGAGACCCGCTTCGGCACCCTGCGCCTGGTCAACTGCGCGATACCCCGGCTGGACGCGGCCCGGCTGCACACCGAGGGCGATCTGCACCTGGCGCGCTGCCGGGTGGCGCGCGGGATCCGGCTGACCGACGCGCAGATCGGCACCGACCTGCTGATCAGCGAGGCGGTGGTGCGGCGCGACGCCAAGGGACGGGCCCTGGCCGCCGACGGCATGTCGGTGGCCCAGGACTTCCAGGGCGAGCTGCTCCAGACCTACGGGGAGCTGAGCCTGCGCGGCGCCAAGGTCGGCGTCTCGATGAGCCTGCGCGGGGCCCGCCTGAGCAATCCGGCCGGGAAGCGGGCGCTGAACGCGCCGCAGCTCACCGTCGAGCGCACGCTCTACCTGACCTCCATCGCCCTGGACTACGTCTCGGGCGGCTCCGGCTCCTCCACTCCCCCCTACGGGCTGGGCCACACCCCGCTGCGGGGCCGACCCGCGCAGCACTTCGAATGCCGGGGCGGCCTGCGGCTGGACGACGGCCGCTTCGGGGACGCCGTGGACTTCTACGGGGCCCGGTTCACCCTCACGGAGGACCAGGAGGTCTCGCTGCGCCGCATCCACACCCCGGAGCTGCGGTTCGTGGGCGAGCGCCCCGAGCTGGGGCGGGTGGTGCTGTCGGGCTCGCGGGTGGTCAAGCTCGTGGACACGGCCACGAGCTGGCCGGCCCGCCCGGGCCGGCTGTCCATCGAGGGCTTCGCCTACGAGAACCTCGCGCCCCGGGGCGATTTCCCGCCGGCCCGCCGGCTGGAGTGGATCGAGGCGGCCACCCCCGAGTACTCCCCGGAACCGTACGAGCGGCTCGCCGCGGTCCTGCGGGCCTCCGGCGAGGACTCGGACGCCCGCGGGGTGCTGCTGGCCAAACAGCGGCGCCGGCGGGCGACGCTGCCGCCGGCGCTGCGCGCGTGGGGCCACCTCCAGGACTGGACGGTGGTCTACGGCTACCGGCCGGGCCGCGCGGCGCTGTGGATGGCCGTGCTGTGGGCGGCCGGGGCCGTGCTCTTCGAGGTGCACGGCAAGCCCCCGCCGCTCAAGGCGGAGGAGCACCCCGACTGGAACCCGGTGCTGTTCGCCCTGGACCTGCTGCTGCCGGTGGTCGACCTGGGCCAGCAGGACCAGTGGATTCTGCGGGGCGCCTGGCAGTGGGGCACGGCCGCCCTGGTCATCCTGGGCTGGATCCTGGCCACCACGGTCGCGGCGGGCGCCTCCCGCGTCCTGAGGCGGGGGTGACCACCCCCCGGCCCCGGCCATTACCCTGTGCCTCGTGACCACCGTTCGCCTGCCCCTCTTCCCGCTGAACTCGGTGCTGTTCCCGGGACTCGTCCTCCCGCTGAACATCTTCGAGGAGCGTTATCGCGCCATGATGCGCGAGCTGCTGAAGGCGGGAGAGGACGAGCCCCGCCGCTTCGCGGTCGTCGCGATCCGCGACGGCCGGGAGGTCGCCCCGACCGCGCCCGGCCTGCCCGACCAGACGGCCGTGCCCGAGCGCGGCCCGGCCGCCGGTTTCGGAGCGGACCCGGTCCAGGCCTTCCACCGGGTGGGCTGCATCGCGGACGCCGCCTCCATCCGGGAGCGCGAGGACGGCAGCTTCGAGGTCATGGCCACCGGCACCGTCCGGGTGCGGCTGCTGTCGGTCGACGCGTCCGGCCCGTTCCTCGTGGCGGAGCTGGAGGAGCTCCCGGAGGATGCGGGCGACGGCGCGGGCGCGCTGGCCGAGGGCGTGCTGCGGGCGTTCCGCACCTATCAGAAGCGCCTCGCCGGAGCCCGCGAACGATCCCTGACGGGCATGGACCTCCCCGACGAGCCGTCGGTGGTCTCGTACCTGGTCGCGGCCGCCGCGGTGCTGGACATCCCGGCGAAGCAGCGCCTCCTCCAGGCCCCGGACACGGCGACCCGCCTCGCGGAGGAGCTGAAGCTGCTGCGCACCGAGACGGCCGTCATCCGCCACCTCCCCTCGCTCCCGGCCGTGGACCTCACCCGCGCGCCGACGAGCCCCAACTGACGAAGGACCCATGGCGAAGAAGAAGCCGGCGGGCACTCCGGCGATCGTGGCCCTGACGGCGGCCGGCGCCGATTTCACCGTGCACGCCTACGAACACGACCCGGCCCACCCGTCCTACGGCGAGGAGGCGGCCCAGGCCCTCGGGGTCTCCCCCGCGCAGGTCTTCAAGACGCTCCTCGCCGACGTGGACGGCTCCCTGGTGGTCGCCGTGGTCCCGGTCTCGGGCAGCCTCGACCTGAAGGCCCTGGCCGCCGCGGTGGGCGGGAAGCGCGCGGCGATGGCCGACCCGGCACTGGCGGAACGCACCACGGGCTACGTCCTGGGCGGCATCTCCCCCCTGGGCCAGCGCAAGCGCCTGCGCACGGTCCTGGACGCCTCGGCTTCGGCCTTCCCCACGATCTGCGTCTCGGCGGGCCGCCGCGGCCTGGAGGTCGAACTCGCCCCGTCCACCCTGGCCGCCCTGACAGCAGCCGAAACGTCTCCGATCGCCCGCGGGTGAAACGCCGGCGGGGCTGGATGAATCCAGCCTCGCCGGCGTTTGAGGCGCGGGGTCTGGGGCGGAGCCCCAGGCGGGGTCCGGGCGCAGCCCGGGGAAC
Source organism: Streptomyces sp. NBC_01298 (assembly GCF_035978755.1). Lineage (NCBI taxonomy): Bacteria > Bacillati > Actinomycetota > Actinomycetes > Kitasatosporales > Streptomycetaceae > Streptomyces > Streptomyces sp. NBC_01298. Next base: position 6,657,993 of record NZ_CP108414.1, on the reverse strand, counting down.
GGTGGAAGGGCGGGTAGGGGACAGCCCCGCAGGGCTCACCCACCGGCCGCTCGGCCTACGCGCGCGGAGGCTCCGTACCGGACGGGTCCGGGGACACGGCGGGGCCGGGGCCCGCAGGGGCCTGGTAATACCCGGAGGGCCACAGCCCGAGCTCCGGCGCCGGATCCCGCGTCCCCCACAGGGCGGTCAGCGCGAGGTGGACGACGACCGCGGCCATCGGCCACCCGAGCAGCGCGCCGTGCGCGAGCAGCTCCAGCGGAGCGTCGAAGGGGACGCCCTTCCCCGCCTTCCGGGCGACCGCGACCAGGTCCGAGGACGGCCCCAGCCACAGACCGACCCGCCAGCCGACCAGCGCGGCGAAGACCGATCCCACCGCGAGCCCGACGACCTGCGCCGCGCCCCCGCTCCGGCGCCACAGGAACACGGCCACCGCACTCAGCACGCCGAAGGCGACGGACAGCAGCAGGAAGGTTCCGTCGGCCCCGATCCGCGCCTCGCTCTCGGTGTCCCGCAGGAACACCGCCTCGCCGTTGGAGACGTACTGGACGCGCGGCGCGAGCCAGACCCACAGCAGCCCGAGGAGCACGCCGGCCACGCCGAGCACGAGGGCGATGGCGGCCCCGTCGCGGATGTCGGACGGGGAGAAGGCGGGCTCGGACGCGGGCTCGGCGGCCGGGGCGGAAGACGGCTCCGACGGCGGCTGGTCGGGCTTGTCATAGGGGGTCACGGCTTCGGTCACCCCCACATCGTGCCAGGAAGTGTTTGATTTAACGATCGGCGCCGCCCTGCCCTCCGGCGGGCGTCAGCGGACCGCTGCCCGCCGGTAGGCCCAGGTCGCGACGGCGAGGGACAGCACGCCCACCCCCGCGCACACGCCGAGGTCGAGGAGGACCGCCGTCCAGTCGGGGTGCGGCTCGAAGGTCCGCGCGAACGCCTCCACGCCGTACGTGGACGGCAGCAGGTCCCGCGCCCAGACGATGACGTCCGGCATCCGCTCGGGCGGCAGCACGCCCAGCAGCAGGGCCGCCGACATGCCGAGCTGTCCGGCGAGGGTGGCCAGCTCCTGCCGGGGGGCGAGCAGGCCCAGCGCGGCGCCGAGCCCGGCGAGGGCGGCGCCGGCCAGCGGCACCACGGCGGCCAGGATCCACAGTCCGCCCATCGGCAGCCCGAACAGCACGCTGCCGAAGACGGCCGTCACCAGCGTGCCGGGCAGCGTGAAGGAGGCGTACGCGGCGGCCGCGCCCAGCACCACGGACGCGGGCGGCACGGGCAGGGTGGCGTAGTGGTCGAGCCCGCCGCTGGCCCGGAGCTGGCCGAAGTACTGGGCGAGCAGGTTCAGCGCGACGAAGGCGACGACCAGCACCGAGGAACCGGCGACGACGGCCCGCGCCTCGGAGCCCCCGTCGACCACGCCCCGCATCAGGATCATGATCCCGACGGACTGGAAGGTGGCCACGAACAGCAGCGGGATCCGCGAGACCCGCGCGCGGGACAGCTGGGCCCGGTAGACGGCGGCCAGCGCCGGGAAGAACCGGGCGCGGGGTGCCAGTACGCCGGCGGCGGTGACAGGTGCGGCGACGGCGTCGGCGGCGCTGTCGGCGGCGGCCGTGGCCGTGGTGGCGGCGGTGGCGCTCACGCCTTCACCAGTCCCTTCGAGGTGCGTCCGCCCAGGGCGAGGTACACGTCCTCCAGGCTCGGCGTGGCCAGCGTGAAATCGTCGAGGGCGGCGAACGCCGGGCCGCCGGTCACGGCGGCCACCGCCGCCCGCGCCTCGTCGGGTCCGAGCCGCAGCACCCAGCGCCGACCGGACTCGGTGGCCGCGGCGGCGAGCGCGGCGACCTCCGGGAGCTCCAGCGGCGGCGCGGTACGCCAGACCAGTTCGAGCCGGACCTCGCCGGACACCGCCGCCTTGAGCCCGGCGGGGGTGTCGCAGGCGATGACCCGGCCCTGGTCGATGACGGCGACCCGGTCGAGGACGGTCTCGGCCTCGATGACGTTGTGGGTGACCAGCAGCACGGTGGCCCCGGTCTCGGCGCGGCGGCGGTCGACGGCGGCCCAGACGGCCCGCCGGGCCACCGGGTCCATGCCGGTCGTGGGCTCGTCGAGCACCAGGACGGGCCGCTCCCCCACCAGCGCGGCGGCGAAGCACGCGAGGCGCCGCTGCCCGCCGGACAGCTTCTTCAGGGGGCGTCCGGCGATGCCGGTCAGGCCGAGCTCTTCCAGTACGGAGTCCCGGGCGGCCCGCGCCTCGCGCAGGCCGAGGCCCCGCAGCCGGCCGGTCGTCTCGGCGGCCAGCGAGACCGTGAGCTCGTCGAGGGCGGTGGATTCCTGGCCCAGGTAGGAGAGCAGCCGGGCGGAGCGGTCGGGGTGGCGTACGAGGTCGTGGCCGAGCAGGGTCACGGAGCCGGAGTCGGGCCGCAGCAGGCCGGTCAGCTGGCGGACCAGGGTCGATTTGCCGGCGCCGTTGGGGCCGAGCAGCCCGAAGATCTCACCGCGCCGCACGTCCAGGGAGATCCCGTCGGTGGCACGGGTCTCGGGCAGGGCCGGGGCCCCGCGCCGTCCTCGTACCGCGGGATACGTCTTGACCAGGTCGCGTACCGCGCAGACCACGTCGGAAGCCGGTCCCGCGGGCCCTGCCGTGTCCGTATCCGCCTGTGCTGTCCCCGTACTCACGAGGGAGCAGCCTACGGGGTTGCGGCCCCTACTCGGCTGCCGGGGCCGCCTGGGCCACCGCCACAGGGGCCGCCACCGGGGCCGCGGGAGCCCCGGGGGTGGCGACCGGACCGCCGCCGGCCACGTGTTCCGCGGCCGCCCGTACGTCGATCTCGCGCCAGAAGCCGGCCCGGATGGCGTAGCGGTCGTGCTCGTCGATCTGGTCGTCCTTGTGCGCGAGGAGCCCGAAGCGGGCGGCGTAGCGCAGCAGCTCCCCGTCGATCCGGTGCGGGATCCGCGGGTACATGGTGGCGAGCTTCTGCAGGTGCACGGTCTCCGGGAGCCGTTCCATCCAGCGCCGGGCGAACACCTGGCCGACCTCGAAGGGGTCGCCGCCGACGGTGGTGATGTCCTCCTCGCGGTCCGCCCAGCGCTGCTCGGCGGAGGTGAGCTGGGCGAGGGTGGGCAGCGAGGCGGTCTCGGCGGGCTCGCCGAGCGGCCCGGCGCGGTCGACCCAGCCCTTGTCGGAGGACCACCGCAGGGCGCTGCCCGCCGGGGCCCCGCCGAGGGCCTGGCCGGGCCCGGGGGCGGGCGCGGCGGTGCCGGGGGCGCGCAGGGCGCCCGCGAGGTCCTTGGGGGTCGGGACGGTCTTGCCGTTGGCGGTGGCGGCCCCGGAGGCGGCCGGTACGCCGCCCTCCTCCGGCTCCACGGGGGCCGCGGGCCGGGTTCCGTCGCCGCTGCCGCGGGCGGCCTCGGCGAGGGCGGCCTCGGGCAGCGGCGCGGAGAGGATGGCGGCGATCTCGGGGCGCGGGGCGGGCGCGGGGGCGCAGAGTCCGGTGAGGTCGCGGGCGCGGACGGCCCGGGTGATCCAGGTGCGGTCCAGGACGCGGCGTTCGTCGGCTTCGGCGACGAGGTCCTCGGACTGGTTGTAGTCCCCGTCGGCGGCCTGGACGGCCCACAGGTGGACGGCGACCCCGTGTTCCTTGGCGGACATCAGGCCGGGCAGCAGGTCTCCGTCGCCGGTGACGAGCACGACGTCCGAGCAGGCCCGGTTGCGGGCGAGCTCGGTGAGCTCGGCGTGCATGGCCGCGTCGACGCCCTTCTGGGCCCAGCGGCCGTCGCTGCGGGTCAGGGCGCCCAGGCGGACGGTGACGCGGGGCATGACGCGCAGTCGCCGGTGCTCGGGCTGGGGTACCCGGTCGGGTGCGCCGTCGAACCAGTAGATCCGCAGGAGCGGCTGCTCGGTGTCGGCTTCGGCGCGTTCGCGCAGGCCCTGGATGAGCGCCGCATGGTCGACGGTGATCCGGGAGCGGGACGGCTCTCCTGCGAGGAGGCTCGCGGCGGCGCCCAGCAGATAGCCGGCGTCCACCAGGACGACGCAGCGGTCCACGCGTACCACCCTCTTCCCTGGGGGTCCTCTGTGTCTTTCGCGGTTTCCACGAGTCTGCCCGACGGCAACGGCCTTGACGGCCGGAACTCGATCATCGGCGTGGCGTATCTCCCGGAGTCCCCCGGCAGGAGCCCCGACTACGCGCGGTAATGATCCAAAATGCGCCGTTTACGGCGCTGTGTGAGTGTGAAGGCGGCCCTGGCCCCTACACCCCCCACGGAGGCATCCCATGGCCAAGAACAAGAACCGCCAGCAGCCCGCCAAGTCCGAAGAGCGCTCGGCCGCACAGGATCCGGCGAAGAGCTCGATGGACTCCTCGTCCTCGTCCTCGACCCCGGCGGCCCCGAGCCCGCTGCAGATGGCCGGCAAGCGCAAGGAAAAGAAGTTCGGCCACAACTGACGCCTCCACCCCGCATGCGGAAGGCCCGCCCCCGTCGACAGGGGCGGGCCTTCCGCATGCGGGGTGGGGCAGGTGCCTAGCCGGCCAGGCAGGACGGGCCGAGCAGCACCTTGAGGTCGCCGAAGAGCGCCGGGTCCGGCTTGACCCGGTGCTTGTCGAGCCGGAGCACGGTGGTGGTGCGCGGCCCCTGGAGCTTGATGCGGACCTCGCTGTTGCCCTGGTGGTGGCGCAGGATCTCGCCGAGCCGGGTCACCATCGGCGGGGTGACCTTGACGGTGGGGATGGTGAGGACGACCGGGGCGTTGGTCCCGGCGTTCGAGACGTCGGGGACCATCATCTCCATGGCGACCAGCCGGGGGACGTCCTCGCGCTTGTCCAGCCGGCCCTTGACGAAGACGACGGTGTCCTCGACCAGCTGCGTGGAGACGAGCTGGTAGGTCGCGGGGAAGAACATGCATTCGATGGAGCCGGCCAGGTCCTCGACGGTGGCGATGGCCCAGGCGTTGCCCTGCTTGGTCATCTTGCGCTGGAGGCCCGAGATGATGCCGCCGATGGTGACGACCGCGCCGTCGCCGTGCTCCCCGCCGGTGAGCTGGGAGATACCGGCGTCCGTCTTGTCGGACAGGACGTGCTCCAGGCCGAAGAGCGGGTGGTCGGAGACGTAGAGGCCGAGCATCTCGCGCTCCTGGGCGAGCAGGTAGGACTTCTCCCACTCGACGTCGGAGAACTCCACGTCGAGGCCGAAGCCGGGCTCGTCGCTCGCGTCCTCGTCACCCATTCCGCCGAAGAGGTCGAACTGCCCCTCGGCCTCCTTGCGCTTGACGGCGACCACGTTGTCGATCATCGGTTCGTGGTGGGCGACCAGGCCCTTGCGGGTGTGGCCCATCTCGTCGAAGGCGCCGGCCTTGATCAGGGATTCGACCGTGCGCTTGTTGCAGACGACGGCCTCGACCTTGTCCAGGAAGTCGGGGAAGGAGGAGTACTTCCCCTTCGCCTTCCTGCTCTTGATGATCGACTCCACGACGTTGGTGCCGACGTTGCGCACGGCCGTGAGGCCGAAGAGGATCACGTCGTCGCCCTGGGCGGCGAAGTTGGGCTCCGACTCGTTCACGTTCGGCGGGAGCACCTTGATGCCCATCCGGCGGCACTCGTTCAGGTAGATCGCGGACTTGTCCTTGTCGTCCTTGACCGAGGTGAGCAGGCCCGCCATGTACTCGGCCGGGAAATTGGCCTTGAGGTAGGCGGTCCAGTAGGAGACCAGGCCGTACGCGGCCGAGTGGGCCTTGTTGAAGGCGTAGCCGGCGAAGGGGACCAGGACGTCCCACAGCGCCTTGATCGCCTGGTCGCTGAAGCCCTTCTCCTTGGCGCCCGCCTCGAAGATGACGAAGTTCTTCGCCAGTTCGTCGGGCTTCTTCTTGCCCATCACGCGGCGCAGGATGTCGGCCTCGCCGAGCGAGTACCCGGCGATGATCTGGGCGGCCTTCTGGACCTGCTCCTGGTACACGATGAGGCCGTAGGTGACGCCGAGGATCTCCCTGAGCGGCTCCTCCAGCTCCGGGTGGATCGGGGTGATCTCCTGCTGCTTGTTCTTGCGCAGGGCGTAGTTCGTGTGCGAGTTCATGCCCATCGGGCCCGGCCGGTACAGGGCCGAGACGGCGGAGATGTCCTCGAAGTTGTCGGGCTTCATCAGGCGCAGCAGGGAGCGCATGGGCCCGCCGTCGAACTGGAAGACGCCGAGGGTGTCGCCGCGGCCGAGCAGTTCGAAGGTCTTGGGGTCGTCGAGCGGCAGGCCCAGGAGGTCGAGGTCGATCCCCTTGTTGGCCTTCACCATCTTGACGGCGTCGTCCATGATCGTGAGGTTGCGCAGGCCCAGGAAGTCCATCTTGATCAGGCCGAGCGACTCGCACTGCGGGTAGTCCCACTGCGTGATGGTCACGCCGTCCGTATGCCGCACCCAGACCGGGGCGTGGTCGACGATCGGCTCGCTGGACATGATCACGCCGGCGGCGTGCACGCCCATCTGGCGGACCAGGCCCTCCACGCCGCGGGCGGTGTCGATGACCTTCTTCACGTCCGGCTCGTTCTCGTACATCGCCCGGATCTCGCCCGCCTCGCCGTAGCGCGGGTGCGAGGGGTCGGTGATGCCGTTCAGGTCGATGCCCTTGCCGAGGACGTCGGCGGGCATGGCCTTGGTGAGCCGGTCGCCCATGGCGTACGGGTAGCCGAGGACCCGGGCCGAGTCCTTGATGGCGTTCTTCGCCTTGATCTTTCCGTAGGTGCCGATCATGGCGACCTTGTCGTCGCCGTACTTGTCGGTCACGTACCGGATCACTTCGACGCGCCTGCGCTCGTCGAAGTCGATGTCGACATCGGGCATGGAGACGCGCTCGGGGTTCAGGAACCGCTCGAAGATCAGGCCGTGGGTGATCGGGTCGAGGTCGGTGATGCCCATGGCGTACGCGACGATCGAGCCGGCGGCGGAACCACGGCCGGGGCCCACGGCGATGCCCTGGTTCTTGGCCCACATGATGAAGTCGGCGACGACGAGGAAGTAGCCCGGGAACCCCATCTGGATGATGACGTCCAGCTCGTAGTCGGCCTGCCGCTGCCGGTCCTCGGGGACCCCTCCCGGGTAGCGGCGGGCCATGCCGCGCCGCACTTCCTCCTTGAACCAGGTGATCTCGGTGTAGCCGTCTTCGGGGATCTCGAACTTCGGCATGAGGTTCTTGGCCTCGAACATGCCGGTGGTATCGACCTGCTCGGCCACCAGGAGGGTATTGCGGCAGCCCTCCTGCCAGGCGTCCGAGGAATCGACGGCGTACATCTCCTCCGTGGACTTCAGGTAGTAGCCGGTGCCGTCGAAGCGGAAGCGGTCCGGGTCCGAGAGGTTCTTGCCGGTCTGGATGCAGAGCAGGGCGTCGTGCGCGGCCGACTCGTGCGCGTACGTGTAGTGCGAGTCGTTCGTCACCAGCGGCGGGATGCCGAGCTTCTTGCCCACCTCCAGCAGTCCGTCGCGGACCCGGCGCTCGATCTCGATGCCGTGGTCCATCAGCTCCAGGAAGTACCGGTCCTTGCCGAAGATGTCCTGGTACTCGGAGGCGGCCTTCAGGGCCTCGTCGAACTGGCCGAGGCGCAGCCTGGTCTGCAGCTCGCCGGACGGGCAGCCGGTGGAGGCGATCAGGCCCTCCGACCACTGGGAGATGGTCTCCTTGTCCATGCGAGGCCACTTCGTCAGCCAGCCCTCGGCGTACGCGTCGGAGGACAGCCGGAAGAGGTTGTGCAGCCCGGTGGAGCTCGCCGCCCAGATCGTCTTGTGCGTGTAGCCGCCGGAACCGGACACGTCGTCGCGCTTCTGGTGGGGCTGGCCCCACTGGATGCGCCGCTTGTTGCGCCGGGACTCCGGAGCGACGTACGCCTCGATGCCGATGATCGGCGTGACCCCGGCCTTCTTCGCCGTGTGGAAGAAGTCATACGCCCCGTGCAGATTGCCGTGGTCGGACATGGCGATATGGGTCATGCCCATCTCGTTGCACGCGTTGAACATGTCCTTCAGCCGCGCGGCACCGTCCAGCAGGGAGTACTGGGTGTGGACGTGCAGGTGCGTGAACGGCGTCTTGGTCACGGTGGGGGCTCCTGAAGATCACAGTGGCGCGGAGTGCCTCGATGAGGGGCGGCGGTCGGGTGACGGGCGGGCGGGGAGAGAGGGGCGGCAGCTATGAATCCTACGTGGCCCCAGTGACAGAAGACTGGCACTGACGGGTACGGTCATGCGTTGCACGACCCAACGGCAGTGTCCGAAATGCGATCCACCCCGCACCACCTGGAGGCACCCGCCATGGCGGTTCCCGAGACGACCGACGAGCAGCGCGCCGAGCAGATACTCGACGTGTTCGACATCGCCTTCGGCGAGCTGATCACCGCCGACCCCGCGGCCTTCCGGGTCAAGTTCCGCAAGATGGCGGCCTCGGCCTTCGCCTTCTACCGGGGCACCGCCTGCCTCTTCTACGCCGACCTGGAGCGCGAGCGGCACGGCGGCCCGTACCTCGACGAGCGCACCGGCCGGGTGTGGATCCACGGCGATCTGCACGCCGAGAACTTCGGCACCTACATGAACGCCCAGGGCCGGCTGGTCTTCAACGTCAACGACTTCGACGAGGCGTACGTCGGCCCCTTCACCTGGGACCTGAAGCGGTTCTCCGCCTCCGTCGCCCTGCTCGGCTACACCAAGGCGCTCAGCGACGACCAGATCAGCGAGCTGGTACGGATCTACGCGGCCGCCTACCGGGAGCGCATCCACGCACTGGCGACCGGGGCCAAGAACGAAGAGGTTCCCGCCTTCACCCTGGACACCGCCGACGGCCCGCTGCTGGAGGCGCTGCGCGCGGCCCGCCGCCGCACCCGTTTCTCGCTCCTCGACTCGATGACCGAGATCCGTGACTTCGAGCGCCGCTTCTCCCCCGGCCCCGGGACCATCGAGCTGGACGCGGCCACCCGGTACAAGGTGCTCGCCGCCTTCGACGGGTACCTGGAGACCCTTCCCGACGAATCCCTGGTCCGCCCGGACTCCTACCGGGTCAAGGACGTGGTGGGCCGCCGGGGCGTCGGGATCGGCTCGGCGGGCCTGCCCTCGTACAACATCCTGCTGGAGGGGCACAGCGACGCCCTGGAGAACGACGTCGTGATCTACCTCAAGCAGGCGCAGACCCCGGCCGTCTCCCGGCACATCACGGACCGGGCGGTGCGGGAGTACTTCCGGCACGAGGGGCACCGCACCGTGATCTCCCAGCGGGCCCTGCAGGCGCACGCCGACCCGTGGCTCGGCTGGACGGAGCTGGACGGGGCCGGGCAGCTCGTCGCGGAGGTCTCCCCGTACGCGGTGGACCTGGACTGGTCGGACCTGGACGACCCGGAGGAGATCGCGGCCGTGGTCGCGGACCTCGGCCGGGCCACGGCGACCATGCACGGAGCGGCGGACGCGCAGGAGAGCGGCCAGACCCTGGTCCCGTTCTCCACCGAGCGGGCCATCGACGCGGCCATCGCCGCCGACGAGGAGGGCTTCGCGGACCTGCTGGTGGACTTCGCCCACGCCTACGGCGCCCGGGCCCGCGCCGACCACCAGATCTTCGTGGACCTCTTCCGCAACGGCCGGATCCTCCCCTAGACAGGGACCGAGGGCCCGCTCACACAGGGACGCGTGGCACACTCGCGACGATGGACATATCCGGGGTGGGTCTCCGAGGGCTGCGGGCCGCGCTGTTCAGCGCGGTCGTCGTGCTGCTCTCGACCGGCTCGCACGTCCTGATGTCCCGGGCGCCGCTGCCTCCCGCCCTGGTGGGAGGGGCCTTCGCCGCGGTGTTCGCGATCGCCTTCGCCCTGGCCGGACGCGAGCGGGGCCTCGGCCACATCGCCGGGCTGCTCGTTCCCCTGGAACTGGCCGCCGACACCGTCCTGACCTCCGGCCAGCACCTCTGCTACGGCCCCGCGGGCGGCCCCGTCTCGGGTCCGCTGCGCGCCATGGGGCTCGCCGACTTCTGTGGCGGCAGCCCGGTGGGCGGTGCGCTGGCCGAGGTCGGCGGGCCCGCCGGCCCGGCCGCGCTGCTGCCCGCACCCGGACCGTGGACGCCCTGGCTGCTGCTGGGCGCGCACGTATCGGTCGGACTGCTCGCCTCGCTGTGGCTGCACCGCGGGGAGCGGGCGCTCGGCCGGCTGCTGCGCGCGGCGTCCGCCTGCGCCTTCCGCCCGCTGCGGATGGCCTCGGCCCGCGCCGCGCGGGCCCTGGCTCCGCTACGGCTCTCGCCTCCGGCGGCGCTGCGGAGCACGGTGGCCCGTACCCGCTTCCCCGCGCACTCCGTGGGACGGCGGGGACCTCCTCGCGCACACGGCGCCTTCGCCCGCGCCTGACGTACGAGGACAGTCCCCCCTTCCAGCCGGCTCCACCGCGGAGCCACACCCCACGGAGATCATGATGAGCGCACGCAACAGCCAGGCGAACAAGGCGGCGGCCCGCGAGAAGCTGCGCGTCGAGCGCGAGCAGCAGGCCAAGAAGGCCAAGATCCGCCGGCAGGTGTTCGTGGCCGGCGGCGTCGTGGCCGCCCTCGCCCTGGCCGGCGGCGTCGGCTACGCCGTCGTCCAGTCGAGCAAGCCGAGCGCCTGGGAGAAGGCCGCCGACGCGCCCCTGGTCGCGCCGAAGAACACCTCGGGCGAGAACAACACCACGGTGGTCATCGGCAAGGCCGACGCCAAGAAGACCCTGGAGCTGTACGAGGACGCGCGCTGCCCGGTCTGCGCGAGCTTCGAGCAGGCGGTCGGCCCGCAGGTCAAGAAGGACGTCGACGCCGGCAAGTACAAGATCCAGTTCATCGGCGCCACCTTCCTGGACAAGGGCTTCCCCGGCACCGGTTCGAAGAACGCCCTGAGCGCCCTGGGCGCGGCCCTCAACGTGAGCCCCGAGGCGTTCCTGGAGTACAAGACGGCCCTCTACTCCGCGGCGAACCACCCGGAGGAGAAGGACGACAAGTTCGCCAAGGACGACTACCTGCTCTCGGTCGCCGATCAGGTCCCGGCGCTCAAGGGGAACGCCGAGTTCAAGAAGGCGGTCGAGGACGGCACCTACGACCGGTGGGCGCTGGAGATGTCCAAGACCTTCGACAAGAGCGGGGTGACGGGCACGCCGACGCTCAAGATGGACGGCAAGAAGATCGACCCGCTGCCGCAGTCGCCCGAGGCGTTCACGACGGCGATCGACAAGGCCATCGCCGGCTGACCTCCTCCTCCTCGCGGCACCCCCGACGGACGGGCGAACTCCCAGAGTTCGCCCGTCCGTTGCTTTCACGGGTCTGGCACCGATCCGATACCCGCCAGTAATATGCCCGTCCGTGACCAGTCAACTCTCCCCCTCCGCCCCGGAATCGGCGACCGTGCCGACTCCCCGCCGCCGTACGGTCGTCCTGGCCGCGGCGGCCACGGCGGCACTCGTCCCGATCGCCGCGCTGGGCGCCGAAGCCGCCCACGCAGCCACCGGCGCCACCGAGGACGCCCCCTCCTTCCTGCACGGCGTCGCCTCGGGCGACCCGCTCCCCGACGGGGTCCTGCTGTGGACCCGCGTCACCCCGACCGCCGCGGCCGTACCGGGCTCCGGCGCGGGCCCGGCCGTCGCGGTGGGCTGGGAGATCGCCGAGGACAAGGCCTTCTCCCTGGTCGTCGCGAGCGGCACCGTCACCGCGAGCGCCGCCTCCGACCACACCGTCAAGGCCGACGTACGGGGCCTGCGGCCGCAGACGGCGTACTGGTACCGGTTCACCGCCGGCGGCGCCGTCTCCCCGGCCGGGCGCACCCGTACCGCCCCCGCCGCCGCCACCGCGCCCGCCGGGGTCCGCTTCGGCGTGGTCTCCTGCGCCAACTGGGAGTCCGGCTACTTCTCCGCGTACCGCCACCTGGCCGCGCGGGCCGATCTGGACGCCGTCCTGCACCTGGGCGACTACATCTACGAGTACAAGAGCGGCGGCTACCCGGAGGCGAAGTACGTCGTACGACAGCACGAGCCGCTGCACGAGATCCTCACCCTGGCCGACTACCGCACCCGGCACGGGAAGTACAAGACCGACCCCGACCTCCAGGCCCTGCACCAGGCACACCCGGTCATCGCGATCTGGGACGACCACGAGATCGCCAACGACACCTGGTCCGGCGGCGCCGAGAACCACGACCCCGCCACCGAGGGCTCCTTCGCGGCCCGCGCGGCCGCCGCCCGCCAGGCGTACTTCGAGTGGATGCCGGTGCGCACCTCCACCGAGGGCACCGTCTACCGCAGGCTGCGCTTCGGCACCCTCGCCGACCTGCACCTGCTGGACCTGCGCACCTTCCGCTCGCAGCAGGCCGGCATCGGCAGCGGCGCCGTGGACGACCCGGAGCGCAGCATCACCGGGCGCGCGCAGCTGGACTGGCTGAAGGCCGGGCTCGCCGGCTCGCAGGCCACCTGGAAGCTGGTGGGCACCTCGGTGATGATCTCGCCGGTGGCCTTCGGCTCGCTGCCCGCGCACCTGCTGGGACCCCTCGCCGAGCTGCTCGGACTGCCCGCGGGCGGCCTCGCGGTCAACGTGGACCAGTGGGACGGGTACACGGACGACCGCCGTGAGCTGCTCGGGCACCTGACGGACCGTTCCGTCCGCAACACCGTCTTCCTGACCGGCGACATCCACATGGCCTGGGCGAACGACGTCCCGGTGACGGCGGCCACCTACCCGTGGTCGCGGTCGGCGGGCGTGGAGTTCGTGGTGACGTCGGTGACCTCCGACAACATCGACGACCTGCTGCACGTGCCGGCGGACACGGTCTCGCTGGTGGCCGAGACGGCGATCAAGGCGGCCAACCGGCACGTGAAGTGGCTGGACATGGACGCCCACGGCTACGGCGTGCTGGACGTGACGGCCGAGCGCTCGCAGATGGACTACTACGTGGTTTCGGACAAGCGCCGCCAGGACGCCACGGCCGCCTGGGCGCGCTCGTACCGCACGCTGAACGGGACCCAGAAGGTCGAGCGGGCGGACCGGCCGGTGCGCTGACATTCGGCCGGATTTCCGGTTCGGAGGGGCACTTGGCGTAGACCAGGTGCCCCTTCGTCATCAGAAGCAACAAATCTTTTACGTAGACCACTTGACCTGTTTATGACATGCGCACGTAAGATTCCCGCCAGCTGAGGAGATCCCTCCCGCTCAACCCCCCACTCGCGAGGAGCACACGTGCGCGCTCTTGCCCGCATATCCCCCCTTCTTCGCCGCCGCCTCATGGGTGCCGCCGTACTCACCGGCACCCTGGCCTTCACCCCGCTCGCCGCCCCCACCACGGTCGCGGCCGCCAAGACCGGCGCGGAGGTGTGCGCCGAGGACGCCTCCGGCGCCGCGGCCAACGCCCGTGTGGCGCGCCCGAAGGACCAGCACGCGGCCGAGCCGAACGAGGTCACCGAGGCCCAGTCCAAGGCGATGGACGCCGAGCTCAAGGCGAAGCTGGACAAGATCTCGAAGCAGCCCCGCAGCCTGCGCGCCGCCGAGGCCGCCACGAGCATCCCGGTGTACTTCCACGTCATCCACTCCGGCACCACCGGAAAGCTGACGGCCACCGACATCAGCAAGCAGCTGGCGGTCCTGAACGCGGCCTACGCCGGCCAGGGCACCGGAAACGTCGACACCACCTACCAGTTCACCCTGGCGGGCACCGACTACACGGACAACGCGAGCTGGTACAACCTGGCTTCCGGCTCCACGGCCGAGAAGACCATGAAGAGCACCCTGCGCAAGGGCGGCAAGAACGCCCTCAACTTCTACACCGCCAACCTCTCCGGCGGGCTGCTGGGCTGGGCCACCTTCCCCAGCTCCTACGCCTCGCAGCCGTCGATGGACGGCGTGGTCGTCCTGGACACCTCGCTGCCGGGCGGCTCCGCCGCCAACTACAACGAGGGCGACACCGCGACCCACGAGGTCGGCCACTGGATGGGGCTCTACCACACCTTCCAGGGCGGCTGTAACGGCGCGGGCGACTCCGTCTCGGACACCCCGGCCGAGAAGAGCGCGGCCTTCGAGTGCCCGACGGGACGGGACACCTGCGCCAGCAAGGCGGGCGTCGACCCGATCCACAACTTCATGGACTACACGTACGACTCCTGCATGTACCAGTTCACCGCGGGCCAGGTGACCCGCATGAAGAGCATGTGGACGGCGTACCGCGCCTGACGCACCGGCGTTGCGACACACGCGTGAAGAAGGGGCCCCGCGAGCGGGGCCCCTTCCGCGCGTCCGCGCCTGAACACCGTCCGGATGCCCTCTAAATACCGTCGAGGAAGGCGAGGGCGACCGCCCAGGCCTGCTCCGCGGCCTCGGCGTCGTAGTCGTCCAGCCCCGGGTCGGTGAACAGGTGCCCGGCCCCCGGATAGCCGTGGACCTCCACGTCGGCTCCGGCCTTGCGCATCCGCAGGTACCAGGCCGTCAGCCAGTCGTGCGGCTCGAAGGGGTCCGGGTCGGCGATGTGCAGCTGCACCGGCAGCTCGTCGACGTACGCGTTCTCCTCCAGGTCGGCCGTCCCGTGCAGGAGCAGCAGCCCGCGCGCCTTCTCGTCGGCGAGCGCCAGGTGCTGGGCGACCGAGCCGCCGAAGGAGAAGCCCGCGTAGACCAGGCCCTGGTCGGAATAGGGGGCCGAGGCCAGGACCGCCCGCTTCAGCAGCTCGTCACGGCCGATCGCGTCCCGGTGGGCCATGCCCTCCTCGACGGTCTCGAAGGTGCGTCCCTCGAAGAGGTCCGGCACCTGGACCTGGTGCCCGGCCGCGCGCAGCCGGTCGGCCGCCTCCCGCACGGCGGGCCGCAGCCCGTACGTCGAATGGAAAAGCATGATGTTCATGCCCCCATCGTGCCAGTTTCCAGCGACCCCCTCCGGTTACGTTGGCCTGCATGGACACGGACTCCTTCCTGCGCCCGATCGCGGCCGTCGCTGGCACCCTGGCCATCACCCTGCTCGCGGGCTGGCTGCTGGACCTGCTGCTGCGCCGCGCCGACGCCCGGCACAGCGAGACCCCGCTGTGGGGGCTGCTGCGCCGCTGCCGCCCGCCGTTCCTGGTGGTCCTGGCCGCGTCCCTGCTCCAGGCCGTGCGCCGGCGCGCGGACGGCCCCGGGCACGTGCTGACCCTGGTCCTGATCGCGGCGGCCGCGTGGCTGCTGATCCGCATCACGACGGCGATCGTGGACTCCACGTACGCCCGCTACGCCGCCGACGCCTCCGACCAGGCCCGGGTGCGCCGGGTCCGCACGCAGGTCACCCTCATCCAGCGGGTGGTCACGGCGGTGGTGATCGTGGTGGCCCTCGGCGCGATGCTCCTGACGTTCCCCGAGATGCGGACGGTCGGCACCTCGATGCTGGCCTCGGCGGGCGTGCTCGGCATCGTGGCGGGCATCGCGGCGCAGGCCGCCCTCGGCAACCTCTTCGCCGGCCTCCAGATCGCCTTCGGCGACACCGTCCGGATCGGGGACACGGTGGTGGTGGACAAGGAGTGGGGCACGGTCGAGGAGATCACCCTCACCTTCCTCACGGTCCGCACCTGGGACGAGCGCCGGATCACGATGCCGGTGTCGTACTTCACGAGCAAGCCCTACGAGAACTGGTCGCGCGGTGGCGCGCAGATGACGGGCACCGTCTTCTGGCACCTGGACCACAGCGCCCCGGTGGACCTGATGCGCGAGGAACTCCAGCGGATCCTCAAGACCATCCCGGAATGGGACGGCCGCACCGGCTCCCTGGCCGTCACCGACACCACCCCGCACACCATCCAGGTCCGCGCGGTGGTCACGGCGAAGGACGGCGACGCCGTCTGGACCGTCCGCTGCGCGGTCCGCGAACGCCTGATCACCTGGCTGACCACCCACCACCCGTACGCCCTCCCCCACATCGCCACCACGGAGGCATCCCTCCCACCGAAATCCAGCCCCTCCGGCGTTTGAGGAGCGGGGTCTGGGGCGGAGCCCCAGGGGGTCCGGGCACAGCCCGGGGCCCCTCCCCAGCCCGTCCGGCGTTTGAGGACCGGGTCCGGGCAGAGCCCGGGGAACGGGCGAAGGGCGGGTAGGGGAACTCCGCCCGCGCAGCGGCAAAGGTCGCAGCGGGGACTCCGCGGGGCCGGGACCAGGCCGGGCGTCAGCCGGGAGCTGCGAAGACCAGCCGGAACAGCGCGCCCCCACCCGGGGCACCCTCGGCGACGAGCTCCGCATCGTGCGCCCGCGCAATCTGCCGAGCCATCGCCAGCCCCAGCCCGGACCCCGGCAGGGCCCGCGCCGCCCCCGCCCGGTAGAACCGGTCGAAGACGTACGGCAGGTCCCCCGCCGCGATCCCCGGCCCGTGATCCCGTACGGTCACCTCCGCCCCACCGTCCCCCCGGACGCCCAGCGTCACCTCCACCTCCGCCCCGGCCGGGCTGAACTTCGCCGCGTTGTCCAGCAGGTTGGACAGCAGCCGGCTCAGCCGCGCCGGCACTCCCGCCACCACCACGGCCTCCTCCCGGGACGGCCCCCGTACCCGGAACGCCACCCCCGGCCAGTGCGCCCGCGCGGCCCCCACGCAGTACTCCACCAGCGGAGCCAGCCGCACCTGTTCCACCAGCAGCTGCGGCTCCTCGTCGCGGGCCAGCTCGATCAGGTCGTTGACCAGCCCCGTCACCTCCCGCAGCTGCCTCCCGAGCGCCAGCGAGGCCCGTTCCCGCTGCTCCGCCGTCAGCCGGTCCCCGCGGGCCAGCAGCTCCGCGTTCGTGCGCAGCGCGGTCAGCGGGGTCCGCAGTTCGTGCGAGGCGTCCGCGACGAGCCGCCGCTGCGCGGTGACGGACTGCTCCAGCTCGCCGAGCATGGTGTTGAAGCTCCCGGCCAGCCGGGTGATCTCGTCCTCGCGGCCGTGCCCGGGGGCCGGCAGTTCGATCCGGTGTCTCGGATCCCGGGTGGCGGCGATCCGCTCGGCGGTGGCGGTGAGCCGGGTGACCGGCGCCAGACCCGTCCGCGCGACCCAGTACCCGAGCAGCGCGGCGAGCAGCACTCCGCCCGCGGCGGTGACGGCGAGCCGGCGGGCGGCCCGGTCGATGCCGGTCTCCACCGAGTCGGAGCGCACCGCGACCTGGAGGGCCCGGTCCTTGAGGAAGTCGGTGGTGAGCATCCGCGCGGGATGTCCCTCGACGACGATGTCCGTGTAGAAGGGGGCCAGTTCCCGGGCGGCCACCAGCCGGGTGGCCGGGGCCACCGGCATCCGGTAGGCGTTCTCCCCTCCCCGCGGGTCCTTGCGCGGGTCGACCGGGACGATCTGGACGCAGGCGGGCGCCGCCAGGTACCGGCAGTCCCAGGCGGCGGTCCCGGGCGGGGAGTCCCCGTACTGCTTCGCGGCGAGCCGGGCGGCCTGGGTCAGGCTCAGGTCGAGCTGCTGGTAGAGCGCGGAGCGCCCTTCGAGGAAGGCGGCCGTGCACACGCCGAGGGCCACGAAGGCCACCGCGGCGGTGACGGCCAGCGCCAGCCGGGTCCGCAGCGGCCACCTGCGCCGCCACCCCGCGCCGGCCCCGGATCCCCCGCCAGGTCCCCCGCCAGGTCCCCCGCCGGATCCCCGCCCGCTCACGCGGCGTCCAGCCGGTAGCCGACCCCGTGCACGGTGTGCACCAGCCGGGGCTCGCCGCCCGCCTCCAGCTTGCGGCGCAGGTAGCCGACGTAGACGGCCAGGGAGTTGGAGTCCGGCCCGAAGTCCCGGCCCCACACCAGTTCCAGGACCAGCTCGCGCGGCAGCACCTGCCCGGGGTGGCGCAGCAGCAGTTCGAGGAGCGCCGACTCGGTGCGGCTGAACTCCAGCGGCCGTTCGCCGCGCCGCCCGGTGCGGGTGGCGGGGTCGAGGACGAGGTCCCCGTACGCGAGCACGGGCGCGCCCCCGGCCGGATCGTCGGGGGCGGCCCGCCGCAGGAGGGCCCGTACCCGGGCCACGAGCTCGTCGAGCGCGAACGGTTTGACCAGGTAGTCGTCGGCGCCCGCCTCCAGCCCGTCGACCCGGTCGCTCACCGCGTCCAGGGCCGTGAGGACGAGGACGGGCGTCCGGTCGCCCACCGCCCGCAGCTGCCGGCAGACGGCGAGCCCGTCCAGCACCGGCATCATCACGTCGAGGACCACCGCGTCCGGCTGCCAGAGGGCCACCTCGGACAGCGCGGCCAGCCCGTCGGCCGCGCCGCGCACCTCGTACCCCTCGACGGCGAGGCCGTCCTCGACGGCGGCCCGCACCTCGGGCTCGTCGTCCACCACCAGAATCCGCTGCATGCGGCAAAGCCTCCCAAATGCTCCGGGAGAACCTCTTAGAACCTTCTTAGGGCGCACCGGAAGTCTGCGTCCATGACCTCCTCATCCTCCCCCTCAGCGCTCTCCGTCGTGATCGGTGCGGGCGGCACCGGCGGCCACATCTATCCCGGCCTCGCCCTGGCGGAGGCGCTGCGCGCCGCCGTCCCGGGCGCGACGATCTCGTTCATCGGCACCGAACGCGGGCTGGAGACCGAGCTGATCCCGGCCGCCGGCTACCGCCTGCACACCGTGGACATGATCCCCTTCGACCCGGCGCTGGGCGCCAAGCGCTTCCTCCTCCCGGCGGCGCTGCTGCGCTCGGCCGGGCAGGCGCGGGCCGTGATCCGGGCCCAGGGCGCGCACGTGGCCGTCGGCATGGGCGGCTATCCGAGCGCGCCCGCCGTGCTCGGGGCCCGGCTGGCCGGACTGCCGGCGGTGATCCACGAGTCCAACGCGGTACCGGGCCGGGCGAACCAGTTCGCGGCCCGCCTGACCCCGCACATGGCGGTGGCCTTCGACCGCAGCCGGGAGCACCTGGCGGGCGGGGCGCGGGCGCTGACCACCGGAATGCCCATCTCCGCCGCGCTGTCGGGCCTGGCCGAGCTGTCCCGCCCCGAGCGGGCCGCCCTGCGCGCGGAGGCCCGGCGGGAGCTCGGGGTGCCGGACGGGCGGCGGCTGGTGGTGTTCAACGGCGGCAGCCTGGGCGCCGTGCGCCTGACCTCGGCCGCGGCCGGGCTGGCGGCCGCCTGGCAGGCGCGGGAGGACGTACAGCTGCTGATCAAGACGGGTCCGGCGACGCTCTCGGACACGCTGGCCGCCCTGTCCGCCTCCGGCGGGGGGCGGATCGCGCGGGCCGTGGCGTACCTGGACCGGATGGACCTGGTCTACGCGGCCGCCGACCTGGTGGTGTGCCGGGCGGGCTCGGCGACGGTGGCCGAACTCGCCGCGACCGGGGTCCCCGCGGTCCTGGTCCCCTACCCGTACGCCCCGGGCGACCACCAGACGCACAACGCCCGGGTGCTGTCCGACGCGGGCGCCGGCCTCCTGCTGGCGGACGCCGAGGCCACGGCCGAGCGCCTCGCGGAGCTGCTCGCCCCGTTGCTGGCCGACCCGGCGCGGCTGGCGGCGATGGCCGGCGCCGCCGATCCGGGCCCGCACGCACGGGCCGCCGAACTGCTGGCCTCGCAGGTCCTGCGGGTCGCCGGCTTCCCCTCCTTCTCCCCCACTCACCTGGAGCTCGTATGACCACGCACGTCCCCACGCACGTCCACACGCACGTCCACACGCCCGAGCCCACGCCCGAGCCCACCCCCACGCTCGCCCTCACCCCGGCGCGCACCCCCGCCGACTGGAGCGGCCGTACGGTCCTGGTCACCGGCGCCGAGGGGTTCATCGGCTCCACGCTCGTCGACCTGCTGGTCGCGCGGGGCGCGAAGGTGCGCGCCTTCGTGCACTACAAGCCGTACGCCGAGAAGGGCCACCTGGCCCGGTACCTGGCCGACCCGGGCGGCCCGGTGGAGATGTGGGCCGGCGACGTCCGCGACGCGGGCCGGGTCAGCGACGCGGTGGCCGGCTGCGACACGGTCTTCCACCTGGCGGCGCTGATCGGGATCCCGTACAGCTACGCCTCGCCCGGCGCGTACGTCCAGACCAACGTCACCGGTACCGAGAACATGGCCGAGGCCTGCCGCCGCCACGGCGTGCGCCGGCTCGTCCACACCTCCACCAGCGAGGTCTACGGCACGGCCCTGACGGCCCCGATCTCCGAGAGCCACCCGCTCCAGCCGCAGTCCCCGTACTCCGCGTCGAAGATCGGCTCGGACATGATGGCGCTCTCCTTCCACCACGCCTTCGAGCTGCCGGTGACGGTGGTCCGGCCGTTCAACACCTACGGCCCCCGCCAGTCGGCCCGCGCGGTCATCCCCACCATCCTGGCCCAGCTCCACTCGGGCGCCCGCGAGGTCCGCCTCGGCTCCCTGACGCCCACCCGGGACTTCACCTACGTCACCGACACCGCCGCGGGCTTCCTCGCCGTCGCGGAATGCGACCGGGCCCTGGGCGAGGTGGTCAACCTCGGCACCGGGGAGGAGATCTCCATCGGCGACCTGGCCCGCGCCCTGATCACGGCCTCGGGCCGGGACGCGGAGGTGGTCGTCGACCCGGCCCGGCTGCGTCCCGCGGGCAGCGAGGTGCAGCGCCTGCTGTCGGACAACACCCGGGCCCGCGACTGGGCCGGCTGGAAGCCCGAGGTCTCCCTCCAGGAGGGCCTGACCCGCACCTCGGAGTGGATAGCCGCCCACCTCCACCTCTTCGCCCCGGACCGCTACCAGGTCTGAGGCCACGCCCGGTGGCCGCAGCCGCTTGCGGCCACCGGGTCAGGCGGTGGCGTTCGGCCCGTGCACGACCCTGACCTCCTGGAGCACGGTCAGCTTGCGCACGAAGAGAACGGCGAGCACGGCGGCCGCCGCGGTGCTCAGGTCCGCCGCCGCACCGAGGGCGAAGTACTCGCTGAACTCCTCGGCCGTCTCCGGCTGGTTCTGAAGTCGGACGTAGATCCTGAGCACCCAGCTGAAGGAGTACAGCACCCACCACGCGGTCACCGGGGAAGCCGAGATCCGGCGGAAGGAGCCGTCGGGCGCGTTCTGGACGCTGGCCTCCCAGGTCTCCAGCGCCACCCGGTACGGGAGCACGAAGTTCGCGATCGGGACGAACCAGCCGCCGATGGCCCAGCCGACGCTCTGGCTGAAGCCGTCGGGGCGGAACGCCTGGCCGTTGAGGCGGACCCGGTGGAACCAGATGAGGAAGACCACGGCCAGCGCCAGCCCGAGGAGGTTCCACCCGGACGCGAGCACCATCTGGAAGTTGTCGACCCAGTCGAGGCGGTCCTCCGCGACGCTCCCGGGATCGGCGATCAGGTCCTCCATCAGCTGCCGGGCGTAAATGCCGGACCCGGCCGACAGGAGCCCGACCCCGGCTTCGAGGGACAGAAGCACGGTCAGCGCCCTCGCCAGCCCCTGCGGTGAACGGAGCCCCCCGGCAGGCTTCGGCAGTGGCGTCGCGGACAACTGGGACATGACGGAGTACCCCCCACGGGAACGTATGACACGTAAAGGGCCACCCGATGGGCGGCCCGAGCCGACCGAAGATATGCCATGGTCATGACCGGCGTCTACGGCCTCCGGTTGCGCAGGCGAACCAGTGAACGCCGCGCCGACACCCACCCCCCAAGATCTACGGATTGCGCAGGCTGCGGACGTCCAGGTGCCGGAGCACCCGGTCGACGATCTCCGGATCGGCGCCCGGTTCGCTGCGCGCGGCCAGCACCTCGTGCCGGGCGGCGGACATCATCTCCCGCTGGATGCGCTGCACGTCGCGGATCCGCTCCACCCGCTTCGCGTACGCCTCCCGCCGCTCCTCGTCCACCATGTCCGGGCTGATCCTGGCGCCCACGTCGTACGCCCTGCGGTAGAGCACCTCCACCAGGTCCTCGGGCAGGTCCTCCACTTCCTCGATCTCCTTCAGCCGCCGCTTCGCGGCCTTGGCGGCGCGGATCGCGAGCGCGCGGGCGATGTCCGCCTCCGCGTCCGTGTCGGCCTCCACGCCGAGCCGGCGGACCAGCCACGGCAGGGTCAGCCCCTGGACCACCAGGGTGCTCATGATCACGGCGAAGGCGATGAAGACGATCTCCTGCCGGGCCGGGAAGGGATCGCCCGCGTCGGTCTTGAAGGGAATGGCGAGCGCGAGCGCCACCGAGGCCACGCCCCGCATGCCCGCCCACCACATCACCACGGACTCCCGCCAGCTCAGCGGGATCTCCTCCTCGTAGTCGCGCCGCGAGTGGAGCCGTTTCGCGAGCCAGCCGGCCGGCAGCAGCCACACCAGCCGTACGCCGACCACCACCGCGACCACGGCCGCCCCCCACCCGGCCATCTCCCAGCCCCGCCCCTGGGCCGACCCGAACACGTGATGCAGCTCCAGCCCGATGAGCCCGAAGGCCACACCGGTGACCAGCATGTCGACGACCTCCCAGAACGTGTGCCCGGCGAGCCGGCCCAGCACGTCGTCGGCGTCGGTCGCGTACTCGGCGAGGAACAGCGCCGTGGTGAGTACGGCCAGCACGCCGGAGCCCGAGAACTCCTCGGCCAGTACGTACGCCACGAACGGCACGAGCAGGGTCAGCCCGATCTGGAGCGTGGCATCGCCGAGCCGCCCCATGAGCCGGTTGGTGGCCCAGCCGAGCCCGAGCCCCACCGCGACGGCCACGACGGCCGACAGCACGAACTCCCCGAGCGCCTCGGGCCAGGAGAAGCTGCCGCTGACGGCGGCGGCGATGGCCACGTGGTAGAGCACGATGGCGGTGACGTCGTTGAAGAGCCCCTCGCCCTCCAGGATCGACACCATGCGCCGGGGCAGCCCGAGCGACCCGGCCACGGCGGTGGCGGCGACGGGGTCGGGCGGGGCCACGAGCGCCCCGAGCGCGACGGCCGCGGCGATCGAGAGCCCCGGCACGAGGGCGTGCGCGGTCCAGGCGACGGCCACCGTGGTCACGAAGACGAGGGCGACGGCCAGCAGCAGGATGGGCCGTACGTTGGCGGCGAACTGCCGCCAGGAGGTCCGCTGCACGGAGGCGTACAGCAGCGGGGGCAGTACGAGCGGCAGGATGTACTCGGGCGGGATGTCGACATTGGGCACCACGGGCACCAGGGCGAGCACCACCCCGCCGAGCGTCATCAACACCGGCGAGGGCAGCCCCAACCGGTCCCCGAGCGGCACCGTCACCACGGCCCCGAGCAACAACACGAACAACAGCAGGAGCTGATCCACTCCCACACACTGCCAGCCACGGCGCCCGGCGCCGCAGACCGCACTGCGTGTCGGACTCCCCCACATCCAGCCTCGCCGGCGTTTGAGGCGCGGGCTCTGGGGCGGAGCCGCAGGGGGTCCGGGCGCAGCCCGGGGAACGGTGGAAGGGAGGGTAGGGGACGGCCCCGCAGGGCTGCTCACCCCCAGCCGGGCTACGGCAGGGCGCGCCGCATGGACCGGTGCGGAATCCCCGCGTCCTGGAACTCCGGCCCGTAGGCCACGTACCCGAGCCGCTCGTAGAACCCCATCGCATGGGTCTGCGCGCCCAGATCAACGGCCGCAAGCCCCAGGCGAACCGCCTCGGCCTCGATCGCCCTGACCAACAGGACCCCGACCCCCAGCCCGCGCGCGGACTTGGTCACGGCCAGCCGTCCGAGCGAGCCGACCTCCGGGGAGCCCGTCTTGCCCAGGGCCCGCGGCCCGTACAGCAGCCGGCCGGTGCCCAGCGGCATCCCGTCCGGCCCCTCGGCCAGCACGTGCACCGCGATCTCGTCGTACGCGTCGTACTCGATCGACTCCGGCACCGACTGCTCGACCACGAACACCTCGGTCCGCACGGCGAAGCAGGCCTTCAGGTCCTCGTCCGTGACGACGACCCGTACGGCGACGCCGCCGGCGCCACCGCCCGCGGTCACTCGCTCTCCTTGCGGATCACGTCCAGCGCGTTCTGCAGGTCCGCCGGGTAGGTGCTCGCGAACTCGACCCACTGCCCGTCCGAGGGGTGCTCGAACCCGAGCCGCACCGCGTGCAGCCACTGCCGGGTGAGCCCGAGGCGCTTGGCGACGGTCGGGTCGGCGCCGTAGGTCAGGTCGCCGACGCAGGGGTGCTTGTGCGCGGCCATGTGCACGCGGATCTGGTGCGTGCGGCCGGTCTCCAGCTTGATGTCCAGCAGCGAGGCGGCGCGGAAGGCCTCGATCAGGTCGTAGTGGGTGACGGAGGGCTTGCCCTCCTGGGTCACGGCCCACTTGTAGTCGGCGGTGGGGTGGCGCCCGATCGGCGCGTCGATCGTGCCGCTCATCGGGTCCGGGTGGCCCTGCACCAGCGCGTGGTAGCGCTTGTCGACGATCCGCTCGCGGAACTGGTTCTTCAGCGAGGTGTACGCGCGCTCGGACTTCGCGACGGCCATCAGGCCGGAGGTGCCGACGTCGAGCCGGTGCACGATGCCCTGGCGCTCGGAGGCACCGGAGGTGGAGATGCGGTACCCGGCGGCGGCGAGGCCGCCGATGACGGTGGTGCCGGTCCAGCCGGGGCTGGGGTGCGCGGCGACGCCGACCGGCTTCATGATGACGACGATGTCGTCGTCGTCATGGACGATCTCCATGCCGGGAACGGGCTCGGCGACGAGCTCGACCTTCCGCGGCGGTTCGGGCATCTCGACTTCGAGCCAGGCGCCACCGTGCACACGCTCGGACTTCCCGACGACACTGCCGTCGACCAGCACCTTTCCCGCGGCCGCGAGTTCGGCCGCCTTCGTCCGGGAAAAACCGAACATACGGGCGATCGCGGCGTCGACGCGCTCGCCCTCGAGGCCATCGGGTACGGGCAGGGTGCGGATCTCGGGAATCGTACTCACCTGTCGAGTATGCAGGACTCGACAGAAGACCATTCCCGCGATCAGTCCTTGTGGACGGTGCCGTCCGGGTCCAGGCCCTTGAAGGACAGCAGCACGATCAGGATCCCGCCGCACACGATCGCCGAGTCCGCGAGGTTGAAGACCGCGAAGTGGGCGGGCGCGATGAAGTCGACCACCGCTCCGCGGAAGACGCCCGGCGAGCGGAAGATCCGGTCGGTCAGGTTGCCCAGCGCCCCGCCCAGCAGCAGGCCCAGCGCGATCGCCCAGGGCAGGCTGTACAGCTTCCGCGCGAGCCGCACGATCACCACGATGACGGTGGCGGCGATGCAGGTGAAGATGATCGTGAAGGCCTCGCCGAAGCCGAAGGCGGCTCCGGGGTTGCGGATCGCGTCGAACTTCAGCAGGTCTCCGATGACCTGGATCGACGGCTGGTGCTCCAGCTTCGCGACGACCAGCATCTTGCTGCCCAGGTCGACCAGGTAGGCGAGAAGCGCCACGACGAGCAGCGCGACGATCCGCCGCCGCCCCTTGGGCGCGGCGGATTCGGGCTGGGTGCCGTCTTCCCCGACCTCCGGCGTACCGATGATGCGCTCCGCCTCTGCCACGTGAGTCCCTCGAACTAGCTCGAACCAGGTTGTAGGACGGCACCGCGCCGACCGACACGAGAGTACGTCAGGGCACCCTTCGGCCGCCGCCCCGGCGTCCGCCCGGGCCGGACCCCGGCCGGAGCCCTCCGACGCGGGCCCGGGGCCCGTGGCGCCCGCCCAGGGCCCTCCGGCGCCCGACCGGGGCCCGACCCCGGCCCGCCCGGTCCCCGCTCAGTGCCGCCGCTCCTGCTTCTGCTTGCAGTCCACGCACAGCGTGGCCCGCGGGAAGGCCTGCATCCGCGCCTTGCCGATAGGCTGTCCGCAGTTCTCGCAGAGGCCGTACGTGCCCGACTCCAGCCGTTCCAGCGCGCGCTCGGTCTGCTCCAGCATCGAATTGGCGTTCGCGGCGAGGGCGAGCTCGGACTCCCGGGTGATGTTCTTGGTCCCGGTGTCGGCCTGGTCGTCGCCGGCGCCGTCGCCGGAGTCCCTCATCAGCCCGGAGATGGCCGCGTCGGAGGCCTGGAGCTCGGCGCGCAGCCGCAGCACCTCGCTCTCCAGCTCGGCCCGCGCGTCGGCGACCTCGTCCGGGGTCCAGGGGTCCTCGCCGGGCCGTACGGCGAGCTCGCCGGGGGCCAGGCCCGCGGTGCCCCGCGCCTTCGGCAGCCCGCTGGTCGCGGCCGTGGCCGTCTTCCTGGCCGTGCCGGTGCTCTTCTTGGCAACCACTTTCCGGGCTCCCGTCTCGTGCGCGGCCTGCGCCGCCCCCTCGGCCCCGGCCGTCTTGGCCGCGGCCTTCTTCGCGGCCGTCTTGGTCGCGGCCGTCTTGGTCGCGGCCGTCTTCTTCACGACCGTCGTCTTCGCGACCGTCTTCTTCGTGGCGGCCTTCTTCGTGGCGGCCGCCTTCTTCCCGGCGGCAGCACCTTCCACCGGTCCGGCCTCCGGATCCGGGGCCGTCACCTCCGTCACCGGCTCCTGCGCCGGCTCCTCCGCAGCCTTCCCGACAGCCTTCTTGGCAGTACTCCCGGCGGTCTTCTTCGCCACCATGGCCGCGGCCCCTTCACATACTGTGATCATTGCTCGCGAATCGTGCCGGAACGATAAATCGGCTCCGGCCCCGCGGCAACGGGGCACGCGTCCATCGAGGTCAACCTGCATCCGTTGTGCCCAGCGGGGAGCCCGGTAATCCGCCCCACCCGCCCCGCCGCACCCCGGAGCGCCCCGTCGGCCCATTCGGGTCAATCGGGTCTCGGAGCCGGGCCCGGTCCCGGACCGGTTCCGACCCCCGGCACGGACCCCGGCCCGCGCCCCGCCCGGACCCCCGCGCCACGCCCCGTAAACCGGTCTGCCGAGCGGCCCCCCGGCCCGTACACTGGGCCCAGCGAGAGGCATGGATGGGGACGAGTAGCGTCGGACGCAGCCAGGAGCGACCCGGGGACGGTGAGAGCCCGGGGGCGAGCGCGATGTGAAGGATCACCCCTGAGCCGCCGGAAGAAAGCCCACCGGGATTCCCGTAGGGCGAGTAGAACCGGCTTCGCACCCCAATGAGGGGGCCGACGGACCACAGGTCCGCAGGCCAAGGAGGGTGGTACCGCGGGAGCAGCAGGTCCTTCGAAACGAGGGCGGCTCTCGTCCCTCCGGACGGAAGTGACACCCCGCCGGAGGAAGAGTTCAGCCTCATGACCACACCGCCGCAGTACCGCCCGGTACCCGCCCAGGTCGACCTGCCTGCCCTCGAGCACGCGGTCCTCGACTTCTGGCGCGAGAGCAAGACCTTCGCCAAGACCCTGGAGCAGTCCGAGGGACGCCCCGAGTGGGTCTTCTACGAGGGCCCGCCCACCGCGAACGGCATGCCCGGCGCGCACCACATCGAGGCCCGCGTCTTCAAGGACGTCTTCCCCCGGTTCCGCACCATGCGCGGCTACCACGTGGCCCGCAAGGCCGGCTGGGACTGCCACGGCCTGCCCGTCGAGCTCGCCGTCGAGAAGGAACTGGGCTTCAACGGCAAGAAGGACATCGAGGCGTACGGCATCGCCGAGTTCAACGCCAAGTGCCGCGAGTCGGTGACCCGCCACACCGACGCCTTCACCGAGCTCACGAACCGGATGGGCTACTGGGTCGACCTGGACGACGCCTACCGCACCATGGACCCCGAGTACGTCGAGTCCGTGTGGTGGTCGCTGAAGGAGATCTTCAACAAGGGCCTGCTCACCCAGGACCACCGCGTGGCCCCCTGGTGCCCCCGCTGCGGCACCGGCCTCTCGGACCACGAGCTGGCCCAGGGCTACGAGACGGTCGTCGACCCCTCGGTCTACGTCCGCTTCCCGCTGACCTCCGGCCCCCTCGCGGGCGAGGCGGCGCTCCTGGTCTGGACGACCACCCCCTGGACCCTGGTGTCCAACACCGCGGTGGCCGCGCACCCGGACGTCGCCTACGTCGTCGCCACCAATGGCGAGGAGAAGGTGGTCGTCGCCGCGCCGCTGCTGGAGAAGTCCCTCGGCGAGGGCTGGGAGGCCACCGGCGAGTCCTTCACGGGCAAGGAGATGGAGCGCTGGACGTACCAGCGCCCCTTCGACCTGGTCGAGTTCCCCGCCCCCGCCCACTACGTCGTGAACGCCGAGTACGTCACGACCGAGGACGGCACCGGTCTGGTCCACCAGTCCCCCGCCTTCGGCGCCGACGACCTCGCGGTCTGCCGCGCGTACGGCCTGCCGGTCGTGAACCCGGTCCGCCCCGACGGCACCTTCGAGGAGGAGGTTCCGCTCGTCGGCGGCGTCTTCTTCAAGAAGGCCGACGAGAAGCTGACCGCCGACCTCGACGCGCGCGGCCTGCTCTTCAAGCACATCGCCTACGAGCACAGCTACCCGCACTGCTGGCGCTGCCACACCGCCCTGCTCTACTACGCGCAGCCGTCCTGGTACGTCCGCACCACCGCCGTCAAGGACGCGATGCTGCGGGAGAACGAGAAGACCAACTGGTTCCCGGACTCCGTCAAGCAGGGCCGCTTCGGCGACTGGCTGAACAACAACATCGACTGGGCGCTGTCCCGCAACCGCTACTGGGGCACCCCGCTGCCCATCTGGCGCTGCGAGGAGAACCACCTCACCTGCGTCGGTTCCCTGTCCGAGCTGAGCGAGCTGACGGGCACGGACCAGTCGAACCTGGACCCGCACCGCCCGTACATCGACGAGGTCACCTTCCCCTGCACGGCCGAGGGCTGCGAGCTCACCTCCGTCCGCGTGCCCGAGGTCATCGACGCCTGGTACGACTCGGGTTCGATGCCGTTCGCGCAGTGGGGCTACCCGCACAAGAACAAGGAGATCTTCGAGAAGCGCTACCCGGCGCAGTTCATCTCGGAGGCCATCGACCAGACGCGCGGGTGGTTCTACACGCTGATGGCGGTCGGCACCCTCGTCTTCGACAAGTCCTCCTACGAGAACGTGGTCTGCCTGGGCCACATCCTCGCCGAGGACGGCCGCAAGATGTCCAAGCACCTGGGCAACACCCTCGAACCGATCCAGCTGATGGACACTCACGGCGCGGACGCCGTGCGCTGGTTCATGGCGGCCGGCGGCTCCCCGTGGGCGGCGCGCCGCGTCGGCCACGGCACCATCCAGGAGGTCGTCCGCAAGACGCTCCTTACGTACTGGAACACGGTCGCCTTCCAGGCCCTGTACGCCCGCACGTCGAACTGGGCCCCCTCGGCCTCCGACCCGGCGCCCGCGGACCGCCCGGTCCTGGACCGCTGGCTGCTCTCGGAGCTGCACACCCTCACGACCGAGGTCACCGAGGCGATGGAGTCGTACGACACCCAGCGCGCCGGCAAGCTGCTCTCCTCCTTCGTGGACGACCTCTCCAACTGGTACGTGCGCCGCTCGCGGCGCCGCTTCTGGCAGGGCGACGCGGCCGCGCTGCGCACCCTGCACGAGGTGGTGGAGACGGTCACCCGCCTCCTCGCCCCCCTCACCCCCTTCATCACGGAGCGGGTCTGGCAGGACATGGTCGTCCCGGTCACCCCGGACGCCCCGGAGTCGGTGCACCTGACCACGTGGCCGGTCCCGGACGCCTCGGCGATCGACCCGGAGCTGTCCCGGCAGATGCTGCTGGTACGCCGCCTCGTGGAGCTGGGCCGCGCGACGCGCGCCGAGTCGGGCGTGAAGACCCGCCAGCCGCTGTCCCGCGCGCTGGTCGCCGTATCGGGCTTCGAGACGCTCTCCCCCGAGCTGCACTCGCAGATCACGGAGGAGCTGAACGTCTCCTCGCTGGCCTCCCTCTCGGAGGTCGGCGGATCCCTGGTCGACACCACGGCCAAGGCGAACTTCCGTGCGCTGGGCAAGCGGTTCGGCAAGGGCGTGCAGGACGTGGCGAAGGCGGTGGCCGCGGCCGACGCCGCGGCGCTGTCGCTGGCCCTGCGCGCCGGGGAGGCCTCGGTGGAGGTGAACGGCGAGACCGTCGCCCTCACCCCCGAGGAGGTCATCATCACGGAGACCCCGCGCGAGGGCTGGTCGGTGGCCTCCGACTCCGGCGCGACGGTCGCCCTGGACCTGGAGATCACCCCGGAGCTCCGGCTGGCGGGCCTGGCCCGTGACGCGATCCGCCTGATCCAGGAGGCCCGGAAGAACTCCGGCCTGGACGTCGCGGACCGGATCGCCCTGCGCTGGTCCTCGTCGGACCCGGAGCTGGTGACGGCCCTGACCGACCACGCGACGCTGATCGCGGACGAGGTCCTGGCCACGGACTACGCCTCCGGCGAGGCGGACGCGTCGTACGGCGACCCGTTCGAGGACGAGCCCCTCGGCCTGACCTTCCGCCTCCGCAAGGCGTAGCACCCCGGCCGAAGCGGCCCGCGTCCCCCGGCCAGGGGGGTGCGGGCCGCTTCGCGTTTCCCCTACCCGCCCTTCCACCGTTCCCCGGGTTCCGCCCGGACCCCGTACGTGCGCTCCGCGCTCGGCCGAATCCAGCCTCGCCGGCGTTTGAGGCGCGGGGTCCGGGGCGGAGCCCCAGGGGGTCCGGGCGGTACGCGGAAACGGGCCGGGCCCGGTGCCCCCGAAGGGGAACCGGGCCCGGCCCGTGCCGTCTGCCGACGGATACCGCTTAGTTGTCGTCCTCGTCGATCAGGAAGCCCCGCATGGGAGACGGCGCCTGCTGCATCGGCTGCGGAGCAGCCGGCCGCACCGGAGCCATCGGCTGCGTCATCGCCGGGGACATCTGCTGCTGGCCGCCACCGTAGGAGGGGGCCATCGGGGACGGACCACCCATCGGGGAGGGGCCGCCACCCATGGACGGACCGCCCATGGAGTGCATCGCACCGGCCGGAGCCATCGACGGGGTCGGCGACGGCGGCAGCGCGGGACCGGCGGGGTTCCGCGGCGGAGCCAGCGAGTCGTCGGCCTGCGTCTCCAGCTGGCGCAGCTGCGATTCCAGGTAGGACTTCAGACGGGTGCGGTACTCACGCTCGAAGCCCCGCAGGTCCTCGACCTTGCGCTCCAGCGTGGCGCGGGCGGACTCCAGGGAGCCCATCGCGACGCGGTGCTTCTCCTGCGCGTCCCGCTCCAGCGCGTCGGCCTTGGCACGGGCGTCCCGCTCCAGGCCCTCGGCGCGCGACCGGGCCTCGCCGACGATCTTGTTGGCCTCGGAGCGGGCCTCCGCGATCGCCTGGTCCGCGGTCTGCTGCGCGAGCGACAGGACGCGGGCGGCGCTGTCGCCACCGGGACCCTGCTGCGGGAGCTGCTGCGGCTGCTGGTGCATCTGCTGGCCCATCGGCTGCATCTGCTGCCCCATGGGCTGCATCTGCTGGCCCATCTGCTGGCCCATCTGCTGGCCGAGCGGGTTCTGGCCGCCCATGGACTGCTGCTGCATGGGGTTGCCCATCGGGCCGGGGCCCTGCTGGCCCATGCCCTGCTGGCCCATCTGCTGCTGGCCCATCTGCTGCTGGCCCATCTGCTGCTGCCCACCCATGGTGTGCTGCTGCATGGGGTTGCCCATCGGGCCGGGGCCCTGCTGGCCGTGCCCGCCGGGACCGGCCGGAAGCTGGGGCGGGCCGCCCGGAAGCTGCGGCTGACCCATCTGGGGCTGCTGCTGCGGGGGGCCGGATATGGCCGCGGGCACGGGGGCGCCGGGGCCACGCTGGCCTCCACCGTCCTGGGGGTCCGGCTTGCGCATGCCCTGCTGCTGGTTCTGCGCGGCGGCACGCGTGGCGGCCGCCAGCTTGGCGCGCAGGTCCTCGTTCTCGCGCAGCAGGCGCGTCAGTTCGGACTCGACCTCGTCGAGGAAGGCGTCGACCTCGTCCTCGTCGTAGCCCTCTCGCAGGCGGACGGTCGTGAACTGCTTGTTCCGCACGTCCTCGGGAGTCAGCGGCATGTCTTCTTCACCTCTACGTAGTCGTCGGCAGTCGGCAGGACCGTATCGGGACTGTCCCCGCGCCTGCGGGGAAGCTCATCGTTCACACGCTTCTCGCAGCGGTGCTCACGAAACTGATGAGGATGTAAACGATGATCATCAGAACGAAGAAGGACAGGTCGAGTGCCACGCCCCCGAGACGCAACGGCGGGATGAGCCGCCGAAGAAGCTTGAGCGGTGGATCGGTGACAGTGTAGGTGGCCTCCAGAACGACCACCATCGCCTTGCCGGGTGTCCATGAACGTGCGAACTGGAACACGTAGTCCATGACCAGTCGGAAGATCAGCACGATGAGGAAGCACATCAGCGCGATGTAAACCACTTCGAGTGCGACGCCCATCCCGCGCTTCCCTCTCCCCTGCTTCCGCCCTGTACCCGGTCCCGTATCTGACGGATCGGTCTAGCTTTGGTTGAAGAACCCGCCCTCCGCGATGCGGGCCTTGTCCTCCGCCGTGACATCGACGTTAGCAGGAGACAGCAGGAACACCTTCTGTGTCACGCGTTCAATGCTGCCGTGCAGACCGAAGACAAGACCGGCGGCGAAGTCGACCAGACGCTTCGCGTCGGTGTCGTCCATCTCCGTGAGATTCATGATCACCGGAGTGCCCTCACGGAAGTGTTCCCCGATGGTACGGGCCTCGTTGTAGGTCCGGGGGTGCAGCGTCGTGATGCGGTACGGCTCCCGCTCGGAGACGACCTTGGGCATGATCACGGGGGCGTTCTTCTCCAGATTCGAGCGATCGGGTGTGATGGACGCCACGGGGGCGATTCGCGCAGGACGTCCGTTTTCAACCGGCATTGAGAGGGGTTCTCTTGGTGCCGGAGGCTGGGCAACTCGTACCGGTTCGTCCGATACGGGCGTTTGATGCGAAACGGGCTGCTGCCGGCGGTCCCGCTCGCGCGGCCGCTCCGGCTCCGGCTCGGGTTCGAACTCGTCGTCGGGGTCGTACCCCGGGTTGTCGTACCGGTCGTCCTCCACGAGGCCGAGGTAGACCGCCATCTTGCGCATCGCGCCGGCCATTCTCTGAGTCCTCCGCTCTGTGGTGGATCGCCCTGTCGCAGGTGTCTCGCCGTGTCACGAATGTCACCAACTGCCCGCGATCCACGTGGCCTGTCCGCTCATCAGCGGAAATGACCATATTTTCTGCTGTGGTCCGACTTTCTTCGCGACGTTACCCGAGCCGGGGTCTCGCGCCGAGTACCGCAGTGCCGACGCGTACATGTGTCGCACCGGCCGCAACGGCCTGTTCCAGGTCTGCGCTCATCCCGGCCGAGACCATCGTGGCAGCCGGATGGTCCGCGCGCAGGCGGGATGACAATTCCACCAGCCGCTCGAAGGCCGCTTGTTCGCGTCCCGCGTAGCGCCCGGCCAGCGGAGCGACCGTCATGAGGCCCTCGATGCGCAGTCCGGGGGCCGCCGCCACGAGGTCCGCCAACTCGGCGAGCTGCTCGGGCGCCACTCCGCCGCGGGCCCCCCGTTCGCCCGACTCGGCGTCGAGGGCGATCTGCACCAGGCAGCCCAGTTCCCGTCCGGCGCCCTCCGCGGCCGCCGAGAGGGCGGTGACGAGCTTGGGGCGGTCGACGGACTGCACGAGGTGCGCGTATCCCGCCACCGAACGGACTTTGTTCGTCTGCAACTGGCCGACGAAGTGCCAGGTGAGGGGCAGATCCGCACAGGCCTCGGCCTTGGGGGCCGCATCCTGGTCCCGGTTTTCCGCCACGTGACGGACACCCAGGTCCGCCAGCAGTCGTACGTCGCTCGCCGGGTAGGTCTTGGTGACCACGATGAGGGTCACCTCTTCCCGCTTGCGGCCGGCGGCCGCGCAGGCGGCCCCGATCCGCCCCTCCACCCGCGCGAGGTTCTCGGCGAGCTCGGACTTACGATCCGTCATTCTTCAGTCCAACCAGACATATCCGGCAAGCCGCCCGGTCATCCGGTCGCGGCGGTACGAGAAGTGGTCCCGCGACTCCAGTGTGCAGAACGGGGAACGGCCGAGGTCGGCCACCCCCGCCTCCGCGAGCTGCGCGTGCACCCCGGCCACCACGTCGACGGCCGGTGTTCCCCAGCTCGTCTCGGCGTACGCGGCCGGCACCACCTCGGCGACCGCCTCCCGCATCTCGGCGGGAACCTCGTAACAGCGTCCGCACACCGCCGGCCCGGTACGGGCCACCATGCGCCCGGGGTCGGCTCCGAGCGAGACCATCGCCTCGACGGCGGCGCCCACGACTCCGGCGACCAGCCCGGGCCGCCCGGCGTGGGCGGCTCCCGCGATGCCGGCGACGGGGTCGGCCAGCAGGACGGGCGTGCAGTCGGCGGTGAGGACCGCGAGGGGGAGCCCCCGACGTGCGGTCACCACCGCGTCCACCGAAGGAACCTGCCGCTCCGGGCCCCACGGACCGTCGACCACGGCCACGTCGCGGCCGTGCACCTGGTTCATCCAGACGACCAGGTCCGGCGCGATGCCCAGCGCCTTCGCCGCGGCGGCCCGGTTCGCACGAACGGCGGCCGGGTCGTCTCCGACCGCGCCGCCGAGATTGAGCTCCTCGTACGGAACGGCGCTCACCCCGCCCCACCGGTCGGTGAAGGCGAAGTGGGCGCCGCTCTCGCTGTACTGCTCCAGGGTCACTTCAAGAAATCCGGGACGTCCAGTTCCTCGGCCGGGCTGTCCTGGTACGGCCGGGCCGTCGGGACCTGCGGGGCCGGAGCCTCGGCGACCGGGACCGGCTCGCTGCGGACCGGCTCCTCGCGCGGGGTGACCGAGCCGAGTCCGCCGAAGGCCGGGCGGGCCGGCTCGGCGGCACGGACCGGAGCCGGGGCCGGCTCCTCGCGCTTGGTGGAGGCCGCGCCGATGACGTTGTCGCGGCGGGCCGGGGGCTGTCCGCCGTCGAACCCGGCCGCGATGACGGTGACCCGTACCTCGTCGCCGAGCGCGTCGTCGATGACGGCTCCGAAGATGATGTTCGCCTCGGGGTGCGCGGCCTCGCTCACCAGCTGCGCGGCCTCGTTGATCTCGAAGAGACCGAGGTCCGAGCCACCGGAGATGGAGAGCAGCACGCCGCGGGCGCCGTCGATGGACGCCTCCAGCAGCGGCGAGGAGATCGCCATCTCGGCGGCGGCCACCGCGCGGTCGTCGCCGCGGGCCGAGCCGATGCCCATCAGGGCCGAGCCTGCCTCGGACATCACGGACTTGACGTCCGCGAAGTCGAGGTTGATCAGACCCGGGGTGGTGATCAGGTCGGTGATGCCCTGGACGCCGGACAGCAGGACCTGGTCCGCCGACTTGAAGGCGTCGAGCACGCTGACCTGGCGGTCCGAGATGGACAGCAGGCGGTCGTTGGGGATGACGATGAGGGTGTCGACCTGCTCACGGAGCTGGGCGATGCCGTCCTCGGCCTGGTTCGCGCGGCGTCGGCCCTCGAAGGTGAACGGCCGGGTGACCACACCGATCGTCAGGGCGCCGAGCGAACGCGCGATGTTGGCGACGACGGGTGCGCCGCCCGTTCCGGTGCCGCCGCCTTCACCGGCGGTGACGAAGACCATGTCGGCCCCCTTGAGGACCTCCTCGATCTCCTCGCGGTGGTCCTCCGCGGCCTTGCGGCCGACATCGGGGTTGGCGCCTGCGCCAAGGCCCCGGGTGAGTTCGCGGCCGACGTCGAGCTTGACGTCGGCGTCGCTCATCAACAGCGCCTGGGCGTCTGTGTTGATGGCGATGAACTCGACGCCCTTGAGACCGACCTCGATCATTCGGTTGATGGCATTGACACCACCGCCGCCGACACCGATGACCTTGATGACTGCGAGGTAGTTCTGCGGTGCTGCCACGTCGAAGGCCTCTCGCCTCGAGTTACGTGTCGTTCGCCTCGCGGGCCTGCGGTGCGACGACTGATGCCGAAATTGGGACGGTTCGTACGCGCCGACCCGAACCCTAACCCTGAAGTTTAGGGTTATGAGTGTGTCTGTTCCTTGGACTCTTCCGAACAGGACACTAAGTCGACAAGTAGCGCGTGTTCAACGAACACGCCGAACCTCCCGTTTTTCTTTTCACCCTATGTGATCACCCGTATCGGTGGCCAACCAGGGTGCGACGCTGTTCGACCGGACGTCAACTACCGGACACCGCCGGGGCGGTGGGGACACTCACGTCGAATCGGTCAGCCTTGGGCGAGGCCTTCAGCAGCGCTGTCAGCGCGCGGCCCTTCGCCTCGCCCTGTTCGCCGCTCCCCCACACCACCGACCGGCCGCCGCTCAACTCCAGTACCACCGAGTCGTAGGACCGGACCTTGACCTGCGCGGTCTCCTTGCGGACGGATTCCGGGAGGACTCCGGCGATCTGGACGGCCTCGCGCAGCAGCCGTTCCTCGTCGAAACGGCGGCCGCTCGGAGACTGCTTGGAGCTCAGTTCGAGGAGCGGAACGCCCGCCGGCGCCTGTCCGACCGTGTCGAATCGCACACCGGAAGCGTCCACTTCGACGAACTGTGCGCCCTTCTTGATGAGCAGAACGGGTTTGCGTTCCGTCACCTTCAATCCGATTCCGTGCGGCCAGGCCCGCACCACATCGACCGAATCGATGCGGGGCAGGCGGCCGCGGAGCCGGGCTTCGATCTCGTCGGTGTCCACGGACACCAGGGGGGCGCCGACGGGGACGGCCGCCGCCGCCAGCACCTGCTCCCGGGTCAGGACCTCGGTGCCGGTGGCGGTGACCTTCTCGACCCGGAGCCAGGAGGAGCCGTAGAGCACCCAGGTGCAGCCGGCGGCCAGGAGCAGTGCGAGGAGCACCCCGGCGACCACGAGGGGACCCCGGCGCAGCCCTCCCGGGAGCCCGCCGGGGCGCGGCCCGCGGGGTCCCCCGGGGCCGGAGCCCTTGGGCGGCTTCGGCGGCTTGGGGGCCTTGGGGGTCCCCAGCCGCTTGAGGGGGCCGGAGCCCTTCCCGGCGGCTCCCGGACCGCCACGCTGCGCGGTGCTCGCTCCGGCCACTCCTGTGCCTCCTGCGTCGGTGCTTCCCGCGTCAGCGGGCTCTGTTGGCTGCGATCGCCTCGTACACCATGCCGACGAGCAGCTCGTCGGCGTCCCGCCGGCCGAACTCGGCGGCGGCGCGTGACATCTCGTACAGCCGGTGCGGGTCGGCGAGCACCGGGAGGACCTGGCTGAGCACCCACTGGGGCGTCAGTTCCGCGTCGTCCACGAGCAGGCCGCCGCCGGCCTTGACCACCGGCTGGGCGTTGAGCCGCTGTTCGCCGTTGCCGATCGGCAGCGGGACGTAGGCGGCGGGCAGCCCGACGGCGGACAGTTCGGCGACGGTCATCGCGCCCGCGCGGCAGAGCATCATGTCGGCGGCGGCGTACGCGAGATCCATCCGGTCCACGTACGGTACCGGCACATAAGGCGGCATCCCGGGCATGTTGTCGACACGCGGCAGTTCGTTCTTCGGGCCGACCGCGTGCAGGATCTGGACCCCGGAGCGCTGGAGGGTCGGCGCGACCTGCTCGATCACCTCGTTGAGGCGCCGGGCGCCCTGCGAGCCGCCGGAGACCAGCAGCGTCGGCAGGTTGGGGTCCAGGCCGAAGGCGGCGCGCGCCTCCGGGCGGACCAGCGCCCGGTCGAGGGTGGAGATGGAGCGGCGCAGCGGGATGCCCACGTAGCGGGCGCCGCGGAGCTTGCTGTCGGGGGTGGAGACCGCGACGGCGAAGGCGTACCGGGATCCGATCTTATTGGCCAGTCCGGGCCGGGCATTGGCCTCGTGGACGATGATCGGCACCCCGAGGCGCTTGGCCGCGAGGTAGCCGGGCAGGGCCACGTAGCCGCCGAAGCCGACCACGCAGTCGGCCTTGGTGCGGATCAGGATCTCCTCCGCGGCCTTGATGGTGCCGCGCAGCCGTCCTGGGACGGTGATCAGCTCGGGCGTGGGCCTACGGGGCAACGGAACGGCCGGGATGAGTCCCAGCTCGTAGCCGCGCTCGGGCACCAGGCGGGTTTCGAGTCCGCGTTCGGTGCCGAGGGCGGTGATGCCCACGGAAGGGTCCTGCCTGCGCAGGGCGTCCGCGAGGGCCAGCGCCGGCTCGATGTGGCCGGCGGTCCCCCCACCGGCGAGTACGACATGCACCGAAATTCACCGCTCTCCGGACGGACGCTTCTTGACGCGCCGTCTCATCGACTTCCATCTCTGCCCGGTCCGCGGCCGGCCGTTCTTGGGCCTTCGCATCGCGAGCGCCGCCCGTGCCGCCGGCTCCTCACGCGCGAAGGCGATGAGCAGTCCGACCGCGAACATGGTCGGCAGCAAGGCTGACCCACCGTAGGAGAACAGCGGGAGCGGGACACCGGCGATCGGCAGCAGGCCGAGCACCGCACCGATGTTGATCACGGCTTGCGCCGTGATCCAGGTGGTCACGCCTCCCGCGGCAAACCGTACGAAGGGGTCCTCCGTGCGTCCGGCCACGCGGATACCCGCATAGCCTAGGGCCGCGAACAGGGCGAGCACCGACAGTGTCCCCGCCAGCCCCAGTTCCTCGCCGGTGATGGCGAAGATGAAGTCGGTATGAGCCTCTGGCAGTTGCCCCCATTTTTCCACACTGGCACCCAGTCCGGAACCGAACCATCCGCCCGATGCGAGGGCGTAGATTCCGTGCACGGCCTGCCAGCACAGCCCGTTGTCGGGCAGCTCGGAGACTCCGATGCACTGGAGCCGGTCCATGCGGTGCGGGCTGGTCTTGATCAGCAGGGCCACGAGCACGCCCACGAAGGCCAGGACTGCCGCGAACATCCGCGTCGGGGCTCCGGCCAGCCACAACAGCCCGAACAGGATGGCGCCGAGGATCATCGCGGTGCCCATGTCCCCGCCGAGCATGATCAGCCCGAGCAGCAGGAAGGTGACCGGGACCAGCGGCACCAGCAGGTGTTTCCACTGGCTCAGCAGGTCCTTGTCGCCCTTGCGCGCCAGCAGGTCGGCGCCCCAGAGGATGAGGGCCAGTTTGCCGAACTCACTGGGCTGCAGCATGAACGGACCGCCAAGGGAGATCCAATTCTGGTTGCCGTTGATCGACACTCCTATCCCGGGGACCTGGACCAGGACCATCAGGAAGAGCGTGCCGGTGAGCACCGGATAGGACAGGGCCCGGTGGAGCTTGACGGGCATCCGGGAGGCGATCAGCAGCAGTCCGGTGCCGATCGTGGCCGCCAGGAACTGCTTCTTGAAGAAGTACGCGTCACCCAGCCCGAGCTGGAGCGCCTTGATCATGGAGGCCGAGTAGACCATCACCAGGCCGAGCACGGTGATGAGCAGCGCGCTGCCGAAGATCAGGTAATACGCCGTGAGGGGCCGGTCCCAGGCCCGGCGCAATTGCCGTTGCGTACGCCGCAGCCGGGTCAGCGGCCCGCCCCCGGCGGGCCTCCCGGGACGTGCCGCGGGGCGCCCCCGGCCCAGCACTCCCCGGCCGGCCCTGGGCGCCCTCGGCGCACCGGTTGTGGCGCCCCTGCCCTCTTTGGCGCTCTGGGCGTTCTTGGCCGTCTTGTCCGCGGACGGCCGCCGCCCCGGCAGCACTTGCTTGGCCGGCATCTGTGATCTTCCCCTCCAACTCGTACGAGGCGAGCAGCCGATCGGCCGGAGGGAACCTGCCCTGGATCGAGCCGGACCTAGGCCTGCTCGGCGGCCAGTTCGCGCACCGCGTCGGCGAACGCGTCCCCACGCTTGCTGTAGTTCGCGAACATGTCCATCGAGGCACAGGCAGGGGCCAGCAGAACCGTGTCGCCGGTTTCCGCGAGCCGGGCCGCTTCCCGGACCGCCGCGAGCATCGCCCCAGTGTCGGTCCGTGCGAGGTCCACGACCGGGACCTCCGGGGCGTGTCGCGCCAGTGCCTCGGCGATCAGGGCCCGGTCGGCACCGATCAGGACGACGCCCCGCAGGCGCTTCGCGGCCTTCTGCACGAGCTCGTCGAAGGTCGCGCCCTTGGCGAGGCCGCCGGCGATCCAGACGACCGGCTCGAAGGCCGCCAGGGAGGCTTCCGCGGCGTGGGTGTTGGTGGCCTTGGAGTCGTCCACGTACGTGACCCCGGCGACCTCGTCCACGTGGCTGACCCGGTGGGCGTCCGGCCGGAA
Source organism: Streptomyces sp. NBC_01298 (assembly GCF_035978755.1). Classification (NCBI taxonomy): domain Bacteria; kingdom Bacillati; phylum Actinomycetota; class Actinomycetes; order Kitasatosporales; family Streptomycetaceae; genus Streptomyces; species Streptomyces sp. NBC_01298. The sequence goes on along the minus strand of NZ_CP108414.1, from coordinate 6,618,222 downwards.
GTCGCGCAGTCCGTCGCGGACGGCGCGCGGCTCCACGCCGAAGGCGCGGGCCAGGGCGGCGGCGGCGAGGGCGTTGGCGATGTTGTGCGGGGCCGGCGGGTTGACGTCCGCGACCTCGGCGAGCTCCTGGGCGTTCTTCTGCCGGTTCTCCACGAAGGCCCGGTCGACGAGGATGCCGTCGACGACGCCGAACATGGAGGGGCCGGGGGCGCCGAGGGTGAAGCCGACGGCCCGGCAGCCCTCTTCCACGTCCGCCTCGACGACCAGGTCCTCGGTGGCCTTGTCCGAGGCGTTGTAGACGCAGGCCACGGTGTTGCCCTCGTAGATCCGGCCCTTGTCGGCGGCGTACGCCTCCATGGAGCCGTGCCAGTCGAGGTGGTCCGGGGCCAGGTTCAGGACGGCCGCGGAGTGCGGGCGCACCGAGGGCGCCCAGTGCAGCTGGTAGCTGGAGAGCTCGACGGCGAGTACGTCGTACCGCTCCTCGCCGAGCACCACGTCGATGATCGGGGTGCCGATGTTGCCGACGGCCGCGGTCTTGAGGCCGGCGGCCTTCAGGATCGAGGCGAGCATCTGGGTGGTGGTGGTCTTGCCGTTGGTGCCGGTGATCGCCAGCCAGGGGGCCGGTTCCCTGCGGGGCTCGCCGGACCGGGCGGCGCGCAGGTCCTCGGCGGTCTCGCGCAGCAGCCAGGCGATCTCGACGTCGCCGACCACGTCCACGCCGGCCGCGGCGGCTGCCGCGAACAGCGCGCTGTCGGGCTTCCAGCCGGGCGAGGTGACCACGAGGTCGGTGCCCTCGGGCACGGTGTCGCCCGCCCGTACGCCGCCGTCCAGGAGGCCGAGGCGGACCTCGATGCCCTGTTCCGCCAGTTCGGCGGCCCGGGCGCGCAGCGCGTCGCCGTCCCCGTTGTCGACGACGGTCACCCGCGCACCCAGCCCGGTCAGGGCCTTCGCCGCACTGATGCCGCTCACGCCGAGGCCGGCGACGGTGATGTTCTTGCCCTGCCAGGCGGTCACTTGTCGGCTGCCCATCCCGCGTAGAAGACTCCGAGGCCCACGATCACGCACATGCCCTGGATGATCCAGAACCGGACGACGACCAGGACTTCCGACCACCCCTTGAGTTCGAAGTGGTGCTGCAGGGGTGCCATCCGGAAGACGCGCTTGCCGGTCAGCTTGAAGGAGCCGACCTGGATGACGACCGACATGGTGATCAGGACGAAGAGGCCGCCCAGGAGCGCCATCAGGAACTCCGTGCGGGAGCAGATCGCCAGACCGGCGAGCGCGCCGCCGAGGGCCAGCGAACCGGTGTCGCCCATGAAGATCTTGGCGGGCGAGGTGTTCCACCACAGGAAGCCGAAGCAGGCGCCCATCAGGGCGGCCGCGACGACCGCGAGGTCCAGTGGGTCCCGCACTTCGAAACAGGCGTTCGGGTTGGTCAGGGTCTGCGCGTTGGCGCAGGACTCCTGGTACTGCCAGACGCCGATGAAGGTGTAGGCACCGAAGACCATCACGGCGGCGCCGGTGGCCAGGCCGTCGAGGCCGTCGGTGAGGTTCACGCCGTTGGACATCGCCAGGATCATGAACAGCGCCCAGACCACGAACAGCACCGGGCCGATCGCCCAGCCGAAGTCCGTGACGAACGACAGCTTGGTGGAGGCCGGGGCGAGTCCGCGCGCGTCCTTGAACTGCAGGGAGAGCACCGCGAAGGCGATGCCGACGATCAGCTGGCCGGCCATCTTGGCCTTGGCCCGCAGACCGAGCGACCGCTGCTTGACGATCTTGATGTAGTCGTCGAGGAAACCGACCACACCCATGCCCGCCATCAGGAAGAGGACGAGGAGGCCCGAGAAGGTCGGCTGGCTGCCGGTGATCACCTTGGTGAGGGCGTACGCGATCAGCGTGGCCAGGATGAAGGAGATGCCGCCCATGGTGGGCGTGCCCTTCTTCCCGGCGTGACCGCGCGGCCCGTCGTCCCGGATGAACTGGCCGTAGCCCTTGCGGGCCAGACCCTTGATCAGCAGCGGGGTGCCGATGAGCGTGAGGAAGAGTCCGATGACTCCGGAGAACAGGATCTGCCTCATCGGCCGGCGACCTCGCCGTCGAGCAGGGCCTGGGCCACCCGCTCCAGGCCGGCTGACCTGGAAGCCTTCACCAGCACGACGTCACCCGGGCGCAGTTCACTGCGCAACAGGTCGACCGCCGCCTGTGCGTCGGACACGAGCACCGACTCCTCACCCCACGAACCCTCGTTATATGCGCCCAGTTGCAGCCAGGAGGCTTCCCTGCCCCCGACCGCGACCAGCTTGCTCACGTTGAGCCGGACGACAAGCCGTCCGACCGCGTCGTGCTCGGCGAGCGCGTCGTCTCCGAGCTCGGCCATCGGGCCGAGCACCGCCCACGTGCGGCCCCCGTTCGCCTTGGCGGCACCGCCCATCGCGGCAAGTGCGCGCAGTGCGGCCCGCATGGACTCGGGGTTTGCGTTGTAGGCGTCGTTGACGATCGTCACGCCGTCCGCCCGCTCGGTGACCTCCATCCGCCACCGGGACAGGCTGCCCGCCCCGGAGAGCGCGATGGCGATCTCCTCGGCGGACATGCCCAGTACGTGGGCGACGGCGGCCGCGGCGAGCGCGTTCGACACGTGGTGCTCACCGTACAGCCGCAAGGTCACGTCGCTGCACCCGGTCGGTGTTCGCAATGTGAAGGAAGGCTGTCCCCTGTCCGTCATGCGGACCTCGGTGGCCCGGATGTCGGCGTCCTCGGCCTCGCCGAACAGCACCGTACGGGCCTTCGTACGCCCGGTCATGGCACGTACCAGCAGGTCATCGGCGTTGAGGACGGCGATGCCGCCCTCCGCCTCGGACGGCAGGGCCTCGACGAGCTCGCCCTTGGCCTGCGCGATCTGCTCCCGGCCGCCGAACTCCCCGATGTGCGCGGTGCCGACGTTGAGGACCACGCCGATCCGCGGGGGCGTCAGTCCGGTGAGGTAGGCGATGTGGCCGATGCCGCGGGCGCCCATCTCCAGGACCAGGTGCTGCGTCTCCTCGGTGACCCGCAGCGTCGTGATCGGCAGGCCGATCTCGTTGTTGAGGTTCCCGGGGGTCCACACGGTCGGCGCGTGGTGCTGGAGGACCTGGGCGATCAGGTCCTTGGTGGAGGTCTTCCCCGCGGAGCCGGTGAGGGCCACGACGTCGGTGCCGAGGCGTTCGACGACGGACCGGGCGAGCGCGCCGAGGGCGGCCACCACGTCGGGGACGACGATGGCCGGGACGCCGACGGGCCGGGTCGCGAGGACGCCCACGGCCCCGGCGGCCAGGGCGCGTTCCGCGTAGTCGTGGCCGTCCACGCGCTCTCCGACGAAGGCGGCGAACAGGCTGCCGGCCTGGACCTCGCGGGAGTCGTAGACGACGGGACCGGTGACCGTGACGGACGGATCCGGTATGTCGTGGGGCTGCCCGCCGGTGATCTCGGCGATCTCGGCGAGGGAAAGGGCGATCACTGGTTCACCTCGGCCTGTCGGGGACGCTGGCGTGCTTGGGTCTCGATGGCCGCGCGCAGGACCGCCCGGTCGTCGAAGGGGCGTACGACGCCCGCGATGTCCTGGCCCTGCTCGTGGCCCTTGCCGGCCACCAGCACGGTGTCTCCCGCCTCGGCGCGCGCGACGGCGGTGGCGATGGCCGCCGCCCGGTCGGCGTCAACGAGGACGGCGCCCCGCTCGGCGGGCGGCACGGACACGGCGCCGCGGAACATCGCGGCGAGGATCCCGAGGGGGTCCTCGGAGCGGGGGTTGTCGGAGGTCAGTACGGCGGTGTCGGCGAACCGGGCGGCCGCCGCGCCCATCGGGGCCCGCTTGGTGGTGTCGCGGTCGCCGCCGCAGCCCAGTACGACGTGCAGCTTGCCGGTGGTGACCTCGCGCAGGGCCCGCAGGACCGATTCGACGGCGTCCGTCTTGTGCGCGTAGTCCACGACGGCCAGGTACGGCTGTCCCGCGTCCACCCGCTCCAGGCGGCCGGGCACCCCGGGGACCGCGGCGACGCCGTCGGCGGCGGTCTGCGGGTCGAGGCCGGCGGCGGCGAGCGTGACGACGGCGGCCACGGTGTTGGCCACGTTGAACGGGCCGGGCAGCGGGGCGGTGGCCCGGACCCGCTCGCCCGCGGGACCCACCAGGGTCAGGGTCGAGTCCATGTGGCGCGAGACCACGTCCTCGGCCCGCCAGTCGGCGGCCGGGTCGCCCGCGGCGGAGAAGGTGACGACCGGGATCGGCGACTCCTTGGCGAGGCGGCGCCCGTACTCGTCGTCGATGTTGACCACGCCGAGGCGGGCGCGGCGCTCGGTGAAGAGCTGCGCCTTGGCCTGGAAGTAGTCCTCCATGTCGGAGTGGAACTCCATGTGCTCCGGGCTCAGGTTGTTGAAGACGGCCACGTCGAAGACGCAGCCGTCGACCCGGCCGAGCACCAGGGCGTGGCTGGAGACCTCCATGGCGACGGCCTCGACGCCGCGTTCGCGCATGACCGCGAAGAGCGCCTGCAGGTCGGTGGCCTCGGGGGTGGTGCGCTCGGACTTGATGCGCTCGTCGCCGACGCGCATCTCGACGGTGCCGATGAGCCCCGTCTTGCGTCCGCCGCCGCGCAGGCCGCCCTCGACGAGGTACGCCGTGGTGGTCTTGCCGGAGGTGCCGGTGATGCCGATCTGGAGCAGGTCCTCGCCCGGCCGTCCGTAGACCGCGGCGGCCAGGGCGCCCATCCGGCCGCGCGGGTCGGCGACGGCGAGGACCGGGAGTCCGGTGGCCGCGGCGCGCTCGGCGCCGGCCGGATCGGTCAGCACCGCGGCGGCGCCGAGGGCGGCCGCCTGCGCGGCGAAGTCCGCGCCGTGCAGCTTGGCGCCCGGCAGGGCCGCGTACAGGTCTCCGGGGCGCACGGCACGCGAATCGTGCGTGATGCCGGTGATCCGCGTCTGCGCGCCGGGGACTTCCACCCCCAGCAGCTCCGCCAGCTCGCCCAGGGGGGTCGGGCGGACGGACAGGGGACGTGGCGCTCCCGGCGGCGCTGCCGGTGCGTCGTTCTGGGTGGTTCTGGGCTGATCAGCGTGGGGCACGGCGGTGAGCGTACCGGGCGCGGCGGGCCGCTCGCGAAGCGAGGGCCCGGCCTGGGGCTCGGCGGACGCGTGGTTCCCGGATTCGGGGGTGATCGTTGTCACTGATGGTGCCTCACGCTTTTCTGGGGCTGGCCGTCCGGGCGTCGGTCACTGGCCCGGCTGCGGGCTCGGCTGGGAGCCGGGCTGCGCGCCGGGTTCGTAGGTGACCGGGAGTCCGGCGGGGGCGGTTCCGGTGGGAGCGATCTGGAGGGTTTTGAGGGCGAACTCCATGACCTTCTTGTAGATGGGCCCGCAGATCTGGCCACCGAAGTAACTGCCCTTGGTGGGGTTCTGGATGGCGCAGTAGACGGTGATGCGGGGATTGTCCGCAGGTGCGAATCCCGCGAACGAGGCGGTGTAGCCCTTGTAGCGGCCGGTGGCCGGATCCACCCGGTTGGAGGTGCCGGTCTTGCCGCCGACCCGGTAGCCGGGGATGCGGGCCTTGGTGCCGGTGCCCTCCTGGTCGTCGACCACCGACTCCAGCATTTCCGCGAGGGTCTTGGCGGTCTCCTCGCTGACCACGCGGTTCTTCGCGGGCGCGGGCGCCGGGGTGAAGCGGCCGTCGGGGCCCTTGGTGCCGCGGACCAGGGTCGGGGCGACGCGCACCCCGCCGTTGGCGATGGTCGAGTACACCGAGGCCGCCTGCATGGCGTTGAGGGACAGGCCCTGGCCGAAGGGGATCGTGTACTGCTGGGAAGTGGACCACTTCTCCGGCGGGGCGAGGATGCCGCGGGACTCGCCCGGGTAGTTCAGGCCGGTGGGCCGGCCGATGCCGAACTTGTCCAGGTACGAGAACAGGACCTTGTTGGACTCGGGCTGCGTCGGACCGAGCTGGCCGGTGGCCAGGATGGTGCCGATGTTGGAGGACTTGGCCAGCACCCCGTTGAGGGTCAGGTACCAGGTCGGGTGGTCGATGTCGTCCTTGAAGAGCCGGTCGCCGCGGTGCAGCCGGTTGGGGACCTCGACGTGGGTGTCGGGCTTGGCCTTCTTCTCCTCCAGGACGGCCGCCATCGACATGACCTTGGCGGTGGAGCCGGGCTCGTACACGTCCTGGAGCGCGGCGTTGCCCATGGCGGCCGAGCTGGCCTTGGAGAGGTCGTTGGGGTCGAAGCCCGGGGCGTTGGCCATGGCGAGGACCTCGCCGGTGGTCGTGTCCTGGACGATGACGTACCCGCGGTCGGCCTCCGACTTGGCGACCTGCTCGGTGATGGCGCTCTGCGCGGCCCACTGGATGTCGCGGTCGATGGTCAGTTCGATGTCCTCGCCGGGCACGGCGGGCTTCTCGCTGGACCCGGCGGTCGGCACGCGGCGGCCGCCCGACTGGGCGTACGTGAGCTCGCCGTCCTTGCCGGACAGCTTCTTGTCGAGGGAGGACTCCAGGCCGCCGCCGCCCTTGCCCTCGGCGTTGACGTAACCCAGTATCCCGGCGGCGAGGTCGCCGTTCGGGTACACGCGCTTGCTGCTGTTCTCGTTGAACACCCCGGCCAGGACGTTGGCGCCGGGGCCGTTGTTCTTCTTGTCCGCGGACGCCTTCTCGGCGAAGACCTTCTTGAGGCCCTTGATCTGGTTCCAGACCTGGGGGGTCTGGCGGCGGGCGAGGACCACGTAGCGGGTGTTCTTCGTCTTCAGGCGGGCGGTGATCTCCTTGGCGTCCTTGCCGAGGATCGGCGCGAGGAGGGCCGCCGCCTGCTCGGGGGCGTCGGGAGCCTTGCTCTCCTGCACGGTGAACATGTGCGGGTCCGCGGTGATGTCGTACGCGTCCACGCTGGTGGCGAGCGCCACGCCCTTGCGGTCGGTGATCTCCCCGCGCTCGGCGGCCAGGGTGTAGCTGGCGAAGCGGTTCTCGGAGGCCTTGGCGGAGTACGCGGACGCGTCGACGGCCTGCACCTGGAGCAGCCGTACGACGAACACCAGCATCACCATCGTCAGGCCGACGCTGACCAGCCGCAGCCGGGGCTTGGGGGCGCCGAGCCGGATCGTGTGCGGTTTCCTCGCGGGGGCGGGGCGTCGGGTGGCGGGCCTGGCGGCGGGCCGCGCCGCGCCCCGCGCCCGTTCCGCCCCGGGCCGTGGCCGCCCGGGCCCGGGCACCCGCCGCCGCGGCGGCTCCTGGGGGCTCATGCGGCAGCCCCCCGGGCGTGCGAGGACCCCGGCTGCGCCGAAGCCCCTGGGGCTCCACCCCAGACCCCGCTCCTCAAACGCCGGAGGGGCTGGACTTGGCCGATGCCGGCCTGGACCCGCGGACCCCGACCGTCAAAATCAGCCCCGCCGGCGTTTGAGGAGCGGGGGTCCGGGGGCTGGCCCCCGGCGAGGGCGCCGCACGCGGTAGGGGTCAGGGCGGAGCCCTGGGAACGGTGGAAGGGCGGGTAGGGGACCAGCCCCGCAGGGGTACGCGTCACTACGTCACCGTCCAGGGGTCTGGGAGGGCTGAGCCGCTCCGCCCGACGGGGCGGCAGGGGCGGCGGGGGCCTGACTGGAAGGGGCGGCAGCCGGGGAGCCCGCCGGGCTCGGCACGGCCCCGCCGGGGGACGCCGAAACGGGCGGCGCGGCGGACACGGGCGCTGCCGGCGGCGACGGGGGCGGCGGCTCGGCGGCCGGCGAGGCGGTCCCGGCGACCTTGCCGTCGGGACCGATGAAGACCGGGCTGCCGCCCGGGACCAGACCCAGCTCGTGCGCCCGCCGCTGCAACGCGTCGGGCGCCGAGTAGCCGTCCACGTCCCGCTGCAGCGCCTGTTCCTCGTCCGTGACCGCGGTCGTCTCCCGCTTCAGCTTGCTCAGCTGGAAGGAGCCCTGGTTCAGCGCCGAATTCAGCAGCAGCAGGCTGATCAGCCCGCCGCCGAGCAGCGCCACGACCAGCAGGACGAACGGGGTCCGCGCCGCCTGTCCGGCGACCGGGCCCCCCAGCACCCGCCCCAGGCGTTTCACAGCCGCGCCTCCCGGATGCGCTCCACCCCGCGGCAGCGGGCCGGCGCCGCACGCCGGTTCTCCGCGATCTCCTCCTCCGTCGGCAGCTCGGCGCCGCGCGTCAGGAGCTTCAGCTTCGGCTGGTACTTCTCCGGTACGACCGGCAGCCCGGGCGGGGCCGTCGAGGTCGCGCCGGCGGCGAAGGCCTGCTTGACGAGGCGGTCCTCCAGCGACTGGTACGAGAGCACCACGATCCGGCCGCCGACCGCGATCCGGTCCACGGCGGCGGGGATCGCCCGCTCCAGTCCGGACAGCTCGCCGTTGACCTCGATGCGCAGGGCCTGGAAGGTGCGCTTGGCCGGGTTGCCGCCGGTCCGCTTGGCCGCCTGCGGCAGGGAGTCGCGGATCAGTTCGACGAGGCGCGCGCTGTTGGTGAAGGGGTTCTTGTCCCGCTCGCGCACCACCGCGGACACGATCCGCTTGGCCTGCTTCTCCTCGCCGTACTGGCGCAGGATGCGGACCAGCTCGCCGGGCGCGTAGGTGTTGAGGACCTCGGCCGCGCTGATGCCCGTCGTCTGGTCCATCCGCATGTCGAGCGGGGCGTCCTGCGCGTAGGCGAAGCCGCGGTCGGCCTCGTCCAGCTGCATGGAGGAGACGCCGAGGTCGAAGAGGATGCCCTGCACGGCGGGGATGCGCAGTCCGTCCAGCACCTCGGCCAGGTCGGCGTAGATGGCGTGGACGAGGGTGACCCGGTCCCCGAAGGGCGCGAGGCGCTCCCCGGAGAGGCGCAGGGCTTCCTTGTCGCGGTCCAGGCCGATCAGGTGGGCCTCGGGGAACCGGGTGAGCAGGGCCTCGCTGTGCCCGCCGAGGCCGAGGGTGCAGTCGACGACGACGGCCCCGGGCCTCTCCAGTGCCGGGGCCAACAGGTCCAGGCACCGCTGGAGCATCACCGGGACGTGTCGGGACTCGCTAGTCAAAGCGCCCTCTCAGATAACGGCGCGGCAGGCATACGCCGCGCCGCGCACGCGGAGTCTTACCAAAGGGCCGGGCGGCCGGTCAGGGCCGGGCTCCGGCCGGTTCGCGTCACTTTAGTGCAACGGTCGCCGCGGTCAACGAACCGCCCCGCGCGCCGTGCGCCCCCGTGCCATCGAAGCCGCAAAAGGCGCGAATCACCCGGACGGCCGCGTGCGCCTCACCCCTGTGGGTTAGCTCACAACAGGATCAGGTGACCTTCTTTGTCCACCCTCACTCGATGCTCATACGGCCTGTGACCACTAACGTCGTATCCATGACGACTTCCGTACCCCTGCCCGCCGCCTCCGCGCCCAAGGCCGCCGAGGAGCTCTCCGTCACCGACCGCCTGGTCGACTCGAACCGCGCCTACGCCGCCAAGTTCGCCGACCCCGGCATGGACGCCCGTCCGGTCCTCCAGGTGGCCGTAGTGGCCTGTATGGACGCCCGCCTCGACCTGCACGCCGCCCTCGGCCTGGAGCTGGGCGACTGTCACACGATCCGCAATGCCGGCGGGGTGGTCACCGACGACACCATCCGCTCCCTCACCATCAGCCAGCGGGCGCTCGGCACCCGCACGGTGATACTCATCCACCACACCGGATGTGGTCTCGAAAGCCTGACCGAGGACTTCCGGCACGAGCTGGAGGACGAGGTCGGCCAGCGTCCCGCCTGGGCCGTCGAGGCCTTCCGTGACGTGGACCAGGACGTCCGCCAGTCCATGCAGCGGGTCCGTACGAACCCCTTCCTGCCCCACAAGGACGATGTGCGAGGCTTCGTCTTCGACGTGCACACCGGGCTCCTGCGGGAGATCGATCCCACCTCTTGAGTGACACCAGGGCCAAGGGCCGTCAAGAATGCGGGGAGACGTCACCCGGAAGAGGTTTCCGGGTCGGTGTCCGCGTTACGACGTTCTTGATTGCTCTTGATTTCTGAGGTGTTTCGGGGTGGGCCGGTCATGCGCGATGGTGCGCCGGCCCTGGGAAAGGGTCGAGGAGAACCAGGTGACCACGTATGACGACCGAGCGAGCCTCGCGGATCTGACCAGCACGGCGCAGCAGGTGCGGGAATCGATCGAGAGCGTGATCGAGGGCAAGCCGGAAGTGGTCCGCCTCGCGCTGACCGTCCTGCTCGCCGAGGGCCACCTGCTGATCGAGGATGTACCCGGCGTCGGCAAGACGATGCTGGCCAAGGCGCTCGCCAAGTCCATCGACTGTTCGGTCCAGCGGATCCAGTTCACCCCGGACCTGCTGCCCTCGGACATCACCGGCGTGAGCATCTACGACCAGCAGCGCCGGGAGTTCGAGTTCAAGCCGGGCGCGATCTTCGCGCAGATCGTCATCGGCGACGAGATCAACCGCGCCTCCCCCAAGACCCAGTCCGCGCTGCTGGAGTCGATGGAGGAGCGCCAGGTCACCATCGACGGCACCACCTACACGCTGCCGAGCCCCTTCATGGTCGTCGCCACCCAGAACCCGGTGGAGATGGAGGGCACCTATCCCCTCCCCGAGGCCCAGCGCGACCGCTTCATGGCCCGGGTCTCGGTGGGCTACCCCAGCCCCGAGGCCGAACTGCGGATGCTCGACGTGCACGGCGGGCTCTCCCCGCTCGACGACCTGACGGCCGTCGCGCACGCCCACGACATCGGCAAGCTCATCGAAGCCGTCCGCGAGGTGTACGTGGCCGCGCCCGTCCGGCGCTACGTCGTCGACCTGGTCTCCGCCACCCGCAGCCACCCGGACCTGCGCCTGGGCGCCTCTCCCCGCGCCACCCTGCACCTGCTGCGCGCCGTGAAGGCCTCCGCCGCCCTGTCCGGGCGGGACTACGTCCTGCCCGACGACGTCCAGGCCCTGGCCGGACCGGTGCTCGCGCACCGGCTGCTGCCCACCGCACAGGCCCAGCTGAGCCGGCGCACCGCCGAGCAGGTCGTCGCCGACATCCTCCAGCGCACCCCCGTACCGGCCGCGCCCTCGCGCGGCGAGATCCCGCCCGGCGCGGGCATCCGGGGCTTCTGATGAGCGCCGGCGCCCCGCACGGCGCGGGCGGCCGGAGTCCGCAGGAGGGTGGTGGGCTGCGCGCCTCGCTGGCCGGGCTGACCACCCGCGGCCGCTCCTTCCTGGCCGCCGGGATCGCCGCCGGGCTGTGCGCGTACGTACTGGGCCAGTCCGAGCTGCTCCGGGTCGGACTGCTGCTCTCCGTGCTCCCGCTGCTCTGCGTCCTGGCCCTGCACCGCACCCGCCACCGCGTCTCCGGCAATCGCCGGCTGACCCCGGTGCGGGTGCCCGCCGGCTCCGAGGCCCGGGTGCAGCTGCGGCTCGACAACACCTCCCGGATGCCGACCGGGCTGCTGATGCTCCAGGACCGGGTGCCGTACGTGCTGGGGCCCCGGCCGCGCTTCGTCCTGGACCGGGTGGAGCCGGGCGGCCGCCGCGAGGTCTCGTACCGGGTCCGCTCCGATCTGCGCGGCCGCTACCCGCTGGGCCCGCTCCAGCTGCGGCTCACCGACCCCTTCGGGCTGGTCGAGCTGACCCGCTCCTTCTCCGCCTACGACACCCTCACCGTCATCCCGCGCACCGAGGCGCTGCCCCTGGTGCGCTTCACCGGCGAGTCCTCCGGCTACGGCGACGGCAGCCGCCGCTCGCTGGCCCTGGCGGGCGAGGACGACGTGATCCCGCGCGGTTACCGGCGCGGCGACGACCTGCGCCGCGTGCACTGGCGCTCCACCGCCCGCTACGGCGAGCTGATGGTGCGCCGCGAGGAGCAGCCGCAGCGCAGCCGGGCCACCGTGCTGCTGGACACCCGGCGCCTCGCCTACGAGGGCGCCGGCCCCGACTCGGCCTTCGAGTGGGCCGTCTCCGCCGCCGCGTCGACCCTGGTGCACCTTCTGGAGCAGGGCTTCTCGGTGCGCCTGCTGACCGACACCGGGGACTGCGTGCCCCGCGAGGGCGGCGGCTTCACCTCCGGCGGGCAGGAGTCCGCGGAGGCGGCGGGGCTGCTGATGGACACCCTCGCGGTGATCGGCCACTCCGACGGCGCGGGCCTCTCGCGGGCCTGCGACGCGGTACGGAGCAACGGCACCGGCAGCGGCTTCGGCGGAGCGGGCGGCGACGGGCTCCTCATCGCCTTCTTCGGAGACCTGGACGACGTACAGACGGGACTGGCGGCCAAGATGTGCCGGCGCGGCGGCGGAGGGGCCGTGGCGTTCGTACTGGACTCCTCGGACTGGTCCGGGCGGCCCCAGGGCCTGGCTTCGGTGATGTCAGCGATGTCGGGGGGAGTGCCCCCGCTGGACGAACGCCTGGCCGGGCTGCGCGACGCGGGCTGGACGGCGCTGGCCGCCCCGCCCGGGGTGGCCTTCGGGGAACTGTGGCGGCAGGCGGGCAACGCGCCGATCGGCGCGGCGGGCGGTTCGGGTTCGGCGGGGGGCTGGGGATGAGCGGACGGGCGAGACTGACGGTCTTCGCGGCCCTGGCGACCCTGTTCACCGCCTGGTCGCTGAACCCGCTGGTGGAATCGGGCGGCTGGCTGCCGCAGGCGGCGCTGCTGCTGGCGCTGCAGAGCGCGGTGGGCGCGGGCGCGCGGCGGGTGCCGCTGGCCCGGACGCTGACCGTGGCCTCGCAGGTCCTCGTATCGCTGCTGGCGCTGATGCTGGTGTTCGGCGGGAAGATGCCGTCCGCCGCCGGCGAGGGGCTCCTGGACTACCTCGTCACGGACTTCGGCGCGCTGTTCCGCCAGGGCGTGCAGGACGTGAACGAGTTCGCGATGCCGGCCCCGCTGACGGACGGGATCCGGCTGCTGCTGGTGTCCGGGGTGCTCCTGATCGGGCTGCTGGTGGACCTGCTGGCGGTGACCGTACGCACGGCCGCCGCGGCCGGGCTCCCGCTGCTCGCGCTGTACTCGGTGGCGGCGGGCCTGTCGGGCGCGGCCACCGGCTCGGGCGGCGCCTCCTGGACCGCCTTCCTGCTGGCGGGCTGCGGCTACCTGCTGCTCCTGCTCGCCGAGGGCCGCGACCGGCTCGCGCAGTGGGGCCGGGTCTTCGGCGCCGCTCCGCGCGGCAAGGTGGCGGCCGGATACGCGGGCGGCGGCCAGGCCCTCGCCCCGGTGCGCACCGGACGGCGGATCGGCGCGGTCGCGCTGGGGCTGGCGCTGGCGGTGCCCCTGGTGCTGCCCTCCATGGGCAGCGGACTCCTGGGCACGGGCGGCGGCGTGGGCGACGGCGAGGGCAACGGCCTCGGCCCGTCGATCCAGGCGGTCAACCCGCTGGTCTCCCTGCAGAGCAGCCTGAACACCCAGGACAACCGGGTCGTGCTGCGCTACCGCACCGACAGCCCGCAGCTCGGCGAGCAGTACCTGCGGATCCTGGCCCTGGACGAGTTCAACGGCGTCAAGTGGGAGGCCTCGGGGCGGGCCCTGACGGACGTCCCCAAGCGGATGCCGAACCCGCCCGGGGTGAGCGACAGCGTGCTGAACGGCGCGACCGAGGTGCAGACCTTCATCTCCTCGGCGCAGACGTACGCCCAGCGCTACCTGCCGATGCCCTATCCCGCGACGGGCGTGGACATCGCCGGGAAGTGGCGGTTCGAGCCGGCCGGGCGCACGCTCGTCGGCGACCAGCTGGGCAAGGACAAGTTCCAGAACGCCCAGGGCGTGCAGTACTCGGTGCGGAGCCTGCTGCTGAACCCGACGGCGGAGCAGCTGCGCCGCGCGCCGGGGGCGAATCCCGAGATCGCGGCCGAGTACACGAAGGTGCCGGACAACCTGCCGGCGGTCGTCGCCCAGACCGCCCGCGAGGTCACCCGCGGCACCAAGGACGACTACTCGGCGGCGGTCAGGCTCCAGGACTACTTCGCGGTGAGCGGCGGGTTCCGCTACGACACGAAGGTCTCCTCCGGTACGGGTTCGCAGGCCATCGCCAAGTTCCTCGCCGACAAGGAGGGCTTCTGCGTCCACTTCGCCTTCTCGATGGCCTCCATGGCGCGCACCCTCGGGATCCCGGCCCGGGTCGCGGTCGGGTTCACGCCCGGGGTGAAGCAGGCCGACGGCGTCGTCAACGTCTCGATGCGGGACGCGCACGCCTGGCCCGAGCTGTACTTCGAGGGCGTGGGCTGGACCCGCTTCGAGCCGACGCCCCGGTCGGGCATCACGGTGCCGGACTACAGCCGGCCCGCCGCCCCGCAGACCCAGCCGAGCGCGCCGACGGCGGCCCCGTCCGCGAGTGCGGCGCAGCCGTCCGCCGGGCCCTCGACGGCGGACGACTGCCCGCCGGACCAGAAGAAGCTGGGCGAGTGCGGGCCGGCCGCGGGGCAGCGGAACACGGGCGCGGGCGGCGACGGCCCCTCCGCGGCCACGGTCCTGGCCTGGACGGCCGCGGGCATCCTGCTGCTGGCCCTGCCGCTGCTGCCGTTCCTGTGGCGCGGGCGGCTGCGGGCGCGGCGGCTCGGCTCGGGGCGGGTCCTGGCCGCCTGGCGGGAGCTGGGCGACGCCGCGTGGGACGTCGGGATCCTCCCGGACGAGGCGCTGTCCCCGCGGGGGGCGGCGGACCGGGTGGTGTCCCTGGGCCGGCTGGACGCCCCGGCGGCCGATGCCGTACGCCGGGTCGCGGGCGCGGTGGAGCGGGAACTGTACGCACCGCCGGGCGGGGAGCCCCCTTACCGGGAGCTGGCCGAGGACGTCCTGCTGGCCCGCGCCGGGCTCCTCGCCGGGGTGTCCCGCCGGTCCCGGCTGCGCGCGGTGCTCTTCCCGCGTTCGGCGGCGCGGGTCGGCTGGGCCGCCTCGGCCCGCTGGGCTTCGCTGACCGGCCGCTTGGCCGACACCGCCGCCCGGGCCCGGACCCGAATCCCGCTGCGCGGCCGCGGCTGACGCGGTGTGGGGGGGCGGTGCCCTGCGGGGCTGTCCCCGACCCGCCCTTCCACCGTTCCCCGGGCGCTGCCCGGACCCGCGCCTCAGACGCCGGGGTCTGGGGCGGAGCCCCAGGGGGTCCGGGGCACAGCCCCGGGGAACGGTGGAAGGGCGGGGAGGGGACTTCGCCCCGCGCGGCGGAACGCCCGTAGGCGGGTACGGGCTCGCACCCGGGACGGGGATACGGCTGAGGCCGGGGCTCGATCCCCCCGAGCCCCGGCCTCCGTCGGCCAGAGAGACCCGGTCCGCACCTGCCGCCCCGTGTCGGCGGTGCGCGCCGGGTCCCTGTCCGTCGCCCCCAGTCTGGCGCGGCGACACCCCGCACCCCATCCGCGCAGGTACTCATTTCCGCGCCTAGGTACGGATACTCACCCGCCCCACCAGTTCTACGCGGCCCCGCCGCCCCCGCGGCACCGCCGATCGGGGGTCACCCGCCACCGGGCACGCGTCAGCGGTTCCCGCTGACCCGGCCCCGCAGCAGCAGCGACAGCGCCGAGTGCACGTCGTCCAGCGACCGCTCGCTCTGGAAGGACTGCCAGTCCAGCGCCGCCACCAGCACCATCCCCACCATCGCCGCGGCCGTCAGCGGCACGTCGATCTCCGCGCTGAGCTCGCCCCGTTCCACGCCCTCGCGCAGCACCGTCTCCACGACGGCGACGGCCTCCCGCCGGACGACCATCAGCGTGGACTGCCAGGTCCGGTTGGTGCGCCACAGCTCGGCGACGTAGAGCTGGGTGAAGGCCGGGTAGCGGTCGATGAAGACCAGTCCGGCCCGGATCATCTCGTCGAGCGCCTCGACCCGGGTCCCGCCCCTGGCCTCGGTGGATTCCGCCGCCGTGCGCAGGGACTCGGTCAGGAGCCCGACCCCGTGCCGCAGCAGCTCCTCGAAGAGGTCGTTCTTGCTGGCGAAGTTGTAGTAGACGGTGCCCTTCGCCACGCCCGCCCGCTCGGCGATCTCCTCGACCGTCGTCGCGGAGAAGCCCTGCTCCGCTATGAGGGTGACGGCCGCTTCGTAGAGCTTCTGCCGTGTGGCCGCGCGGCGGCCGCCGCCCCCGGCCGTACCGGTGCTGCTGCTTTCCATGGCGCTGATTCTCACAGGTCAACCTGTCCGTCCGGGCTACAGGCTCAGTTCCGGGCGCAGCCGGTCCATCGTCCACACCTGCTTGCCGCGGGCGGCGAGGGCGGTGAGGGCGAGGGCTCCCGCCGTGAAGGCGGTGAGGACCAGGCAGCCCTGCCAGACCGGGGCGAGGTCGCCGCCGGTGATGAGCCGGCGCAGGCTCTCGACCACGTAGGACATCGGCAGGTAGGGGTGGATGGCATTGAAGAAGCCGGGGCTGGTCTGGACGGGATAGGTGCCGCCCGCGGAGGTGAGCTGGAGCATCAGGACGGCCAGGACCAGGATCCGCCCGGCGGCGCCGAACTTGGCGTTGAGCCACTGGACGATCGCGGCGAAGCAGGCGGTGACCAGGACCAGGAAGCCGATGGTGAGCGCCGGCCGGGCCATCTGCAGGCCGAGTCCCCAGTGCAGTACGGACATCAGTGCGCCCACCTGCGCGGCGCCGATCCCCACCACGGGCAGCCAGCCCGCGAGGGCGATCCGCCAGGGCGAGGCTCCGGTGGCGAGCGCGCGCCGGTTCAGCGGCGCGATCAGCATGTAGGCGACCATCGCGCCGACCCAGAGGGAGAGCGGGATGAAGTACGGGGCGAAGCCGGTGCCGTAGTTGGGCGCCTTGTGCAGGGACTGGTTGGCGAGGCGGACCGGGTCGGCCATGACCTCGGTGCGGGCGTCGCGCTGCTGCTGGTCGTAGGCCGGGATCTTGCCCGCGCCGTCGTGCAGGCCGCCGGCGAGGTCGCCGTTGCCGTCGACGAGCTTGACCAGGCCGCCGTCGAGGTCGTGCGCGCCGGCGCCGAGCTTGCCGACGCCCGCGCCGAGCGCGCCGGAGCCCTCGGTGGCCGAGCCGATGCCGGTGTGCAGCTTGACCATGCCGTCGGAGACCTTGTGGGCGCCGTCGTTGAGGGCGTTCACCTGGGTGACCGCGGCGTCCAGGTCCGCGGAGAGGCCGGGGGCCTTCGTGACGAGGAGGCGGGCTTCGCGCTCCAGGTCCGCGAGCTGCTTGTGGAGGGTGGCGAGGTCCCCCTTCGAGTTCCCCAGCAGGGTGTCCACGTCACCGGCGAGTTCGGCGGCCTCGGCCGCGTCGTCCTTGAGCCGCTTCAGCTGCGGGCAGGTCTCGGGGAGCGGCTTGGCGCCGGTGGTGCAGGTCTTCGCGTAGACGTCGGCGGCGCCGGTGGAGACGCGCTGGGTGACGGTCGCGGCGGCCGGGGCCGCCTTGGCGAAGGCTTCGAGGTGGTTGTCGACGACCTTGGCGGTGTCGGCGACGAGTTCGGCGCTGTCCGCGAGGCTCTTGGGGTCCTTGAGGAAGGGGCGGGCCTTGTCGGCGACGCCGCCGACCTTGTCGGCGAGCGTCTGGGTGCCGGCCGCTACGCCCTTCGCACCCGTTTCCAGCTGTCCGGCGGCCTCGTTCAGCTTCTTCAGTCCGCCGGTGAGCTCGCCGTTCTTCTGCTTCGCCGTGTCCAGGCCGTCGGCGAGGTCCTTGGCGCCCTTCTGTGCCTTGCCCGCACCGTCCGTGAGCTTGTCGGCTCCGTCGGCGGCCTGGGCGGTCTTGTCGTGGAGGTCGGAGAAGTTGACGAAGATCTTGTCGAGGAAACCGCGGGAGGCGTTGGTGGACGCCGCCGAGCGGACCTCGGAGAAGACGGTGCGCGAGATCGAGCCGACGATGTAGTTGTTCGCGTCGTTGGTGCGGACCTGGAGCGCTCCGGTGGCGGGGTCCTCACCGGAGCTGGAGGCGATCTTCGAGCTGAAGTCGGCGGGCATGGTGAGGGAGAGGTAGTACGTGCCGTTCTCCAGCCCCTCGGCCGCCTCCTCGGCGCTCACCTCGCGCCAGTCGAAGGTCTTGCTGTCGCGCAGCTTGCGGGTGATCTCGTCGCCGGCGTCGATCCGCTTCCCGTCGACGGTGGCGCCGCTGTCGGAGTTGACGAGGGCGACCGGCACCTTGTCGAGGCGGCTGTAGGGGTCCCAGAAGGACCACAGGTACAGGGCTCCGTAGAGGAGCGGCAGCAGGAGCAGCGCGACGAGGGCGGCCCGGGGCAGCTTCCCCCGCCCGAACCGCTTCAGCTCAAGCGCGGCGAGCTTCGGCGAGCGCATCGTCGTCCCCCTTCGTGTCGTGCGGGTCGTCCTGGGCGGCGGCCGGGATGCCGGGGCCGTCGGAGTCGGTGGTCTTGTCGGAGCCGGTGGCCTCGTCGGAGCCGGTGGCCTCGCCCGGGCTCGTGGTCTCGTCGGTGCCGTCGGTGCCGTCGGTGCCGTCGGTGCCGTCGGTGCCGTCGGTGCCGTCGGTGCCGTCGGTGCCGTCGGTGCCGTCGGTGCCGTGGGAGTCGTCGGAGTCGTGCGGGGTGACGGCCTGGGCGCCCCAGCTGACCTTGGAGTCCGTGGGCCGGGGCACCAGGGCGGATCCCGCGGCCGGTGTGGCGGCCGGGTCGGTGGTGGCCGCGGCCGCCACCGCGACCGTGCGCACGACCGTCACGTCGGACGGGGCCTCGCTGCACACCGCGAGGACCGTGGTCCCGCGGGCGGCGAGGGAGCGCAGCAGATCCCAGGCTTCGGCGCGTTCGGCGTCCGAGAGCTTGAGGTCCAGGTCGTCCAGGGCGAGCAGGCGGGGCGCGCCGAGCAGCGCGATGGCCACCGACAGCCGTACGGATTCCAGCCGTTCCAGGTCCCGTACGGAGGTGCGCGGACCCTTCGGCAGGCTCCCGAGGTCGAGTCCGGCGGCGGCCAGCGCGGCGTCGATCCGGGCCGCCGTGGAGGTGCGGCGCTCGGCGCGCGGGCGGAGCAGGGCGCGGACGGGGCCGTCGTAGCGGCGCTGGAGCAGGGCGCCCTCGCGCAGTTGCTCGGCGACGGTGAGGGCCTGGTCGAGGTCGTTGACCCCGGGCACCGGGCCGAGGGCGGCGATGCGGCGGACCGCGGCCATCTTCTTCGGCAGCCGGTGGCGGCCGATCTCGGCGTGGCCCTCGGTGGCCTTCATCCGGCCGGTGAGGGCCAGCAGCAGGCAGGTCCGGCCGCTCCCGGAGGGGCCTTCGACCGCGATGAGCGAGCCGGGCGCCGCGTCGATCCCGATCCCCCGGAAGACCCAGCCGCGCGGGCCCTTCACTCCGAAGTCCTCGGCTTTGACGGCCGCGCCGTGCGGGCTGTCCACGCCGTCCCCCTTCTTTTGAACTTCTTTTGAACTGACCGGTCAGTTCAAAAACTAGCATCCCCGGCGGCATCCGCGGCGCACGGGGCGGCAGTTGCCCGGACGCGATCCCGGATTCGGGGACGAAACCGCAGGTCAGCGCGATTGTCAGTGGGGGCCGTCACGATGGGGACACGCAAGAACAGCTCGACCCGTAGGAGCTCGACCAGGCAGCGCGATGCGCACGCGATGACAGGAGGTTCGTCATGGCCACACCGTCCCCGTCCCCTGTCCACCCCGTCCCCCGGAAGTCGGCGGCTCCACCCGCCGCCCTCGACCTGCTCACCAAGGCCCACGAGGGCCTGGCCGAAGCCGCCTTGCTGACCCGGCCCAACGAGCGGTACGCCACCGCCCATCTCGCCGCGCTGCGCGCCGCCGCGGCCGTGCTCGCCGCGCGCGGGCGGCCCGAACCGGTGCACCCCCGGCGCAGGCCGCGGATCCGCAGCGCGTGGGAGGTGCTCCCGGAGATAGCACCCGAACTGGCCGAGTGGAGCGCGCTCTTCGCCTCCGGCGCGGCCCGCCGGGCGCGGGCGGAGGCCGGCATAGCGGGAGCGGCCACCGGCCGGGACGCGGACGATCTGGTGCGTGCCGTCGCGATGTTCCTGCGCCTGGTGGAGCGGATGCTCTCGCTCCACCCGCCGGCGCCGGCCGGCCCGGCGCAGCCCCTGCCGCCACCGCGTACGGGGCGTCCGGACGTGGGATGACCTGCCCGGCAGCGCGAGGCCATAGGGTGGGCAGCGACCACTCACCAACGCGCCGAGGAGCCATCAGCCGTGTCGGACACTTCCCGCCCCCGCGCCTCCCTCCGCACCGCCGTGGTGTGGGAGGTCCTCAAGGAGGCGCTCGACCGCCGGGTGAAGGCGACCGGGCGGGACGTGCTGGACGTGCTGGACACGGGTGGCGGTACGGGCAAGTTCGCCGTGCCGGTGGCCCACCTCGGCCACCGGGTCACCGTGGTGGACCCCAGCCCCAACGCGCTGTTCGGTCTGGAGCGACGCGTCGCCGAGGCCGGCGTGGCCGATCTGGTCCGCGGGGTGCAGGGCGACGCCCAGGGTCTGCTCGATGTCGTCGAGCGCGATTCCTACGACGTGGTGATCTGCCACGGCGTGCTGGAGTACGTGGACGACCCGGCCGAGGGCGTCGCCAACGCGGTGGCCGCCCTGCGCCCCGGCGGCATCCTCAGCCTGCTCGGCGCCGGACTCGGCGGGGCCGTCCTGGCCCGCGCCCTGGCCGGGCACTTCACGGAGGCCCGTACGGCCCTGACCGACCCGGCCGGCCGCTGGGGCGCGGGCGATCCGGTTCCGCGCCGCTTCACCGCCGAGCAGCTTTCCGCGCTGGTCTCCGAGGCGGGTCTGACCGTGGGCGCGGTGCACGGGGTCCGGATCTTCGCCGACCTCGTCCCGGGCGTCCTGGTCGACACCGAGCCGGGCGCTGTCGAGGCCCTGCTGCGGCTGGAGGAGGCCGCGGCCGAGCTCCCGGCGTTCCACGCGGTCGCCACGCAGCTGCACGTCCTCGGCGAGAAGCCCGCCTGATCTGCGGAGCTTCGGGGCACGCGGTGCGCCACTCACCCTCCGAACCGGCGTCGTGACCCGTATGATCGGGGTCAGCGCCCGGCATGACGAGCGGACCTCTGGGGAATAACGCCCTCAGTGAGCCGTTCAAGACGGCGCTGAGCATTCCCCAAGCGGTACTTTTTACGGGCAGTGTTTTTTTAGAACGTGGCGTAGAGGGCGGGTATCACGGGGGCGATTCCCCGCCTATCCTGAAGGGGACCCCTGGTCGCTACCCCCCGCGACCGACGGATGAGGAGGACTCCCGTGCCGCTCTCGGAGCACGAGCAGCGAATGCTCGAGCAGATGGAGCGAGCGCTGTACGCCGAAGATCCCAAATTCGCTACAGCGCTTGAGGGAAGCGGACTGCGCACGTACACCCGGCGACGGGTCTACCAGGCAGTCGCAGGCATCGTGGTGGGTATCGCGCTCCTCATGACCGGTGTGATCGTGCCGAACGTACTGTGGATCAGCGTGGTGGGATTCCTCGTCATGCTGGGCTGTACGGTGCTCGTGGTCACCGGTTGGCGCAAGGCACCCAAGCCTGGTGAGCAACCCGCCTCCGGCAGTGCAGGCGGTTCGCCCCAAGGGCAGAACCGGCAGCGTCGGTCGATGATGGGCCGCATCGAGGAACGGTGGCAGCGCCGCCGTGACGAACAGGGGCAGTAGCCCCACTGACAGACTCGGGTGAGGGGACGGCCGCCGGAAGGCGGCCGTCCCCTCACCGCTCTGCCGCGCCGCCCATCTCCTGAATCCGCTCGTCCCCCGATTCCGCGCCGGATCACGGCTTCTGGGACATGATGATCAGATGAGTGTGCTCCCCCTGGTCTTCACCAGCGGCTGGGCCAGTGGGATCAACGCGTACGCCGTGGTCCTCCTGCTCGGCATCTTCGGCCGGACCGGCCTGACCGACGAGGTCCCCGCGTCCCTGCAACGCACCGACGTGCTCATCGTCGCGGCCGTCCTCTTCCTCTGCGAGGCCGTCGCCGACAAGATCCCGTACGTGGACTCCCTCTGGGACACCGTGCACACCGTGATCCGCCCGCTGTCCGGAGCGGTGGTCGGCGCACTCCTGGCCGGACAGAGCGGCTCCCTCTCCGACATCACCGCCGGAGCGGTCGGCGGCACCACCGCCCTGGCCAGCCATTTCGTCAAAGCCGGCACCCGCATGGCGATCAACACCTCGCCCGAACCCTTCAGCAACGTCGCGATGAGCACCGCCGAGGATCTCGGGGTGGGCGGCATCGTCACCTTCGCGATGTTCAATCCGGAGGCCGCCGCGATCATCTGCGCCGTCCTGCTGATCATCGGACTCGCCCTGCTGATCTACCTCTGGGCCAAGATCCGCCGCTACCTGCGCCGCCGCGCCCAGCGCCGCGAGGAGAAGAGGCTCGCCGACGAGGTCGCGCGCGTCGCTCGATAGGCTCAGCCGCATGGCACGAATTGCGGTGATCGGCGCCGGGATGGGCGCGATGGCTACGGCGGCACGGCTGGCCGTGGCCGGACATCAGGTGACGGTGTACGAGCGCGGGGCGACCTACGGCGGAGCCGTCGGCCGGTACGCCCGCGACGGCTTCGTCTTCGACACCGGCCCCGGGCTGGTGCACCTGCCCGCCGTCTACCGCGATCTGTTCGTCAAGACCGGCAAGCGCCCCCTGGAGGAGTGCGCGGAGCTGGTCCAGATCGACCCCGCCGTCCGCTACGTCCTCCCGGACGGCCGTACGCTCACCTTCCCCGGCGGCTCGCACGGCGGCGCCGCCGCCGCCGTCGACGCGGCCTTCGGACCCGGCTCCGGGGACCGCTGGAGCGCGGTCCTGGGTCGTGCCCGGGACGCCTGGGACGCCACCCGCCGGCCGCTCCTGGAGGAGCCGCTGAAGCAGGACCCGTCCGCCCTGGGCCGCGACCCGTACCCCGCGCTGCGCGGGAGCGGACTGCTGCGCCGCCGGCCGCCGACCCTGGCCGAGGTCGCCGCCCGCGAGCTCGGCGGCGGCGGCTTCGACGAGCTGCTCACCGCGCGCGTCCGGGCGTACGGGGTCGATCCCGCGACCGCGCCCGCCTCGGCGGCGGTGCTTCCCTACATGGAGCAGACCTTCGGCAGCTGGTACGTGCGCGGCGGGGTCCGCGAGCTGGCCACCGCCGTGTACGAGCGGTGCCTGGAGCGGAAGGTCGCCTTCGAGTTCGGCGCCGAGGTGCGGGAGGTCCTCGTACGGGAGGGCCGGGCGGCCGGGCTGGTGACGGCCGACGGCACCGAGGTCGCGGCCGACCACGTGGTGTGCGCCGCCGACCCCGGCGGGCTGCGGATCCCGCTCGCCCCGGACTCCGCGTCCACCCGGACGGCGGAACCCGCCCGCTGGTACACCCTGTTCGCCGCGCTGCGCGGGGCCCGGGACGCCGACGCCGCGCACCGCACGCTGGTGGGCCCGGTCACCGTGCTGCGGCCCGACGACCCCGCCACCCGGCCGGACGCGGAGCACGAGGCGGTCACCGTGCACGCGGTGCTGACCGGGGGGTCGGCGCCCGCTCCGTCCGCCGAGGACCTGCTGACCGCGGCCGAGCGGGCCGTCCCCGGACTGCGCGGACGGCTGCTGTGGCACGAGCTGCGCACCCCGGCCGACGTCGAGGCGGCCACGGGTGCGGCGGGCGGCCGGGTGCCCGCGCCCGCGCTGGCCGGGGCCGGGGGCCGGCTGCTGCGCCCGGCGAACACCACCGCGGTGCCCGGGCTGTACCTGGCGGGCGGCTGGGCGCACCCGGGCGGCGGACTGGCGCACGCCGGGATGACGGGGGCCCTGGTGGCCGGGCTGATCGTGGAGGGCGCGGACTTCCGCGGCTCCCGCTAGGCGGCCCGGCGGGCGGCCGGGGACCCGGCGGCTAGTAGCGGTACTGCTCGTACTCGCCCGTGCCCTGGTACGGATACGGGTACGGCTGCTGCTGCGGCTCCTCCGCCGGGTAGGGCTGGTTCACGTCGCGCTGCTGCGGGACCCAGACCCCGCCGGGCGGGGTGTCCATGGAGTACTGCTCCTGCTGCCCGGCCGCGTACGGGTCCGGGGCGTAGCCGCCGTACGGGTCCGGGTAGCCGTACGGCTGCTGCGGGGCGACGGCTCCGCCGGTGCCGATGTACGGATCCGAGTAGGCGGCGTAGACCTGCTGCTCGCCCGGGGCCGGATAGCCGGTGGTGTAGTCGTAGCCGCCCTGGCTCTGCGGGTCGTAGTACGCCGCGTACTGGTGGGCGTCCTGCTCGGCGGCCGGGGCGAACCCGGTGAACGGGGAGGCGAAGGCGGCGCTCTCGCCGGGGGCCCCGTACGGACCGGCCGCGCCGGCGGCCGGCTGCGCGGGGTAGAACCCCTGGACCTGTTCGCGCACGGCGCCCCCGCTGAACGCGCCGGAGTCCTCGTCCGCTTCCTCGGCGTAGTCCTCGTCCCCGGCCGGGTCGGGCCCGTACTCCAGGGCCGTGACCTCGAGGGCCGGCTCCGGGCGCGGTGCGCCCCCGGACCGCCGGCGCCGGCTCTGCGGGAGCTCGGGCTCGGGTGCCCTGCCCCGGCGCAGCGCCCAGCCGGACACGAAGCCCTTGCGGAAGGAGAGGGTCACCAGCGTCTGGCCGATCGCGAACGCGACGGCGCCGGCCCCGATGACGAGCACCGAGGGCAGCACGACACCGGCGACCACGCCGACGAACCCGGCGAACGCGAGCAGGCGCCAGCGCAGCCGGGCCTTGTACTGCATCAGGACCTCGGCAAGCAGCCACAGCGCGACGAAACCGAACGCGATGTAGAGGACCGTCATTCCCATGCGGGGCACCTCTCGGTACGGCCGCCCGCGCGGGGACGGGGCCGGCCGATCAGGCCCGCTGGTGCAGGCCCAAGTTCTCGTAGATCTCCAGCGTCGCCGTGGAATTGTTCAGCGTGATGAAGTGCAGCCCCGGGACACCCTCGGACAGCAGCCGCGCGCAGAACTCCGTGGCGAACTCGATGCCAATGGAGCGTACAGCGGCCGCGTCGTCCTTGACCGCGAGCATGCGCTCTTTCACGGCCGCGGGGAAGATTGCGTTGGTGAGTTGCGGGAGCCGGTCGAACTGCTTGATGTTCACAACAGGCATGACCTCGGGGATGATCGGGGTCTCGCAGCCCGCCTTCTCGACGCTGTCGCGCATCCGGAGGTAGTGCTCCGGATCGAAGAACATCTGTGTGATCGCATAGTCGGCGCCCGCGCGGCACTTGTCCACGAAGTGCCGGATGTCCGTGTCCCAGTCCGAGGAGCGCGGGTGCATCTCGGGGAAGGCCGCGACGCCGACGCAGAAGTCGCCGGACTCCTTGACCAGCCGGACCAGGTCCGCCGCGTAGTGCACGCCCTCGGGGTGCGGCACCCACTCGCCCATCGGGTTGCCCGGCGGGTCTCCGCGCACGACGAGCATGTTCCGGATGCCCGCGTCGGCGAACTGTCCGATGACGTTGCGCAGCTCGGCGATCGAGTGGTCCACGGCGGTGAGGTGCGCGACCGGGGTCAGCGTGGTGTCCGCGGCGATCTGCTCGGTGGCCCGGACGGTGCCGCCCCGGGTGGAGCCGCCGGCCCCGTAGGTGACGGAGACGAAGCTCGGGGCCACCGCCTCGACCCGGCGGAGCGCGTTCCAGAGGTTGCGCTCGCCCTTCTCCGTCTTGGGGGCCCAGAACTCGAAGGAGTACGAGCGCCCGGACGCGATGAGGTCGCGGACCGTGTGTGCACGGTCCGACCAGGTGGAAGAGGTACCAAGGGCCATACGGGGAGGTTAGACGCGGTCCGGTGTCCATCGAAGCGTTGTCCACGGATTGGACGCGGAAATGAGACGGCGGGGCGGCGCGAGTGCGGGCGGCCGGGGCCGGACGGGGGGCTGCCGCTGCCGGCCGCCGCCGGCCGCTGCCCTAGGGGGGACTGCTAGCCGAGCCGGGCGCGGACCCGCTTGGCGAGGTCGGCGGCGGCGGCGCCGGGGTCGGAGGCCTCCGTGAGGGCCCGTACGACCACGACGCGGGAGGCGCCGGCGTCCAGGACCTCGTCCAGGTTCCCGGCGTCGATCCCGCCGATGGCGAACCAGGGCCGGTCCTGGGCGAGGGAGGCCGCGTGCCGGACGAGGCCGAGGCCGGGGGCGAACCGGCCGGGCTTGGTGGGGGTGGGCCAGCAGGGGCCGGTGCAGAAGTAGTCCACG
Source organism: Streptomyces sp. NBC_01298 (assembly GCF_035978755.1). Taxonomy (NCBI): domain Bacteria; kingdom Bacillati; phylum Actinomycetota; class Actinomycetes; order Kitasatosporales; family Streptomycetaceae; genus Streptomyces; species Streptomyces sp. NBC_01298. The sequence goes on along the minus strand of NZ_CP108414.1, from coordinate 6,592,276 downwards.
CCGGGCTCGGCGGCGGCCGCGTCGACCTCCGCCTCGGAGTGGCAGGAGCGGCCGATCAGAATCTCCCGGCCCAGGATGGCGCGGGCGGCGGGCACCGGGATGTCGCCCTGGCCGAGGTGCAGCACGTCCGAGCCGATGGCGTGCGCGACGTCGGCCCGATCGTTGACGGCGAACAGCTTGCCGTGGCGGCGGGCCGCTTCGGCGAAGACCTGGAGGTGCTCCAGCTCCTCGCCGGCCTCCATGCCCTTGTCGCGGAGCTGGACGATGTCCACGCCACCGGCGAGGACGGCGTCCAGGAACTCGGGGAGGTCGCCCTGCCGCTTGCGGGCGTCCGTGCACAGGTAGAGCCGGGCATCGGACAGCTGGGCGGCGATGGCGGACATGGGTACCCCCGGGGTGGTGTGTCATGCGGACGTCCGGACGTACGTACGCGGTGTGCGGGACCCGGACGGGGCCCGCACACCGCGCGCACGGCGGATTCAGGTCAGAGGGCGAGCGCCTGAGCGCGGCGCTTCACCTCCGTGCCGCGATTCTCGCTCAGTGCCTGCACGGGGGTGCCGGGCAGGGTCTCGTCGGCGGTGAAGAGCCACTCCAGGATCTCCGCGTCGGTGAAACGGTCGTCACGGAGCACGGTCAGCAGACCGACCAGCCCCTTGACGATCTTGTCCCCGTCGAGGAAGGCCGCGGGGACCTGGAGGGAGCGGTTCTCGCCGCGGCGCACCGCGAGCAGCTGCCCTTCCTTGACCAGCTGGCGAACCTTGGTCACTTCGATGTCGAGCATCTCCGCGATGTCGGGGAGGTACAGCCAGGCGGGAACAAGGGCATCGATCTTTGCGTCAATCTCGGTCACGAGCACAAGCCTGCCATCTCGGACTGCCCGCCGGTACCCGAGCGACCCCGTCCGGGGCGGGGGCCCCGTGGCCGGGGCCGGAAACTGGGCGGGCTACGGGTCCCCGCGCGGGCCGGAAACCGGCCCCCGGGCCCCCGGCCCCGGCCTCGGCCTCGGCCTCGGCCCGAGCCGACCCCCCGGGCCGAGGCCGGGTCCGGGGTCCTGGACCACAGCCCGGGGGTACGGGTCCAGCGCGGAGCCCGGGGAGCGGGCCCAGGGCGAAGCCCGAGGCTCCGGGGCAAAGCCCGGCACGGGTCCGGGCGGAGCCCGGGGAACGGGCGAAGGGTGGGGAGGGGACTTCGCCCGCAGGGCCGGGATCGGGGCCCGGCCCCGGCCGCGCCCCGCCCTGGCTGGTGGCCCCGGCGGGGCCGGACCCGACTCCGCCCGGGGCCGGGCCGGCGGTCAGGCCAGGAGGGCCGACTTCAGCGCGGTCCCCGGGTCCGCGACCTTCGCCGGGTCGACCAGGACGCCCGACTCGACGAGCCGGCGCCCCTGCGCCAGATCGCGCGGCCGGCCCACCGCGAGGACCGCGGCCAGCCGGCCCTCCCGCAGCCAGCACACCGACCAGGTGTCGTCCGCCGGGTCACCGCGCCAGACCATCGCGTCCGCCGAGCCGTGGTGTCCCGCGTACTGCACGAAGCGGCCGAACTGCTCCGACCAGAAGTACGGAACCGGGTCGTAGACCTGCTCCCCGGAGCCCCCGGCCAGGATGTCCGCCGCGACCACCCGGGGCCCCTGGAGCGCGTTGTCCCAGTGGTGGACCAGCAGCCGCGACCCGTAGCGCCCCGACGGGAACGAGGCGCAGTCCCCCACCGCGTACACCCCGGGCACCGAGCTGCGCAGCCACTCGTCGGCGACCACCGCCCCGTCCGCGCCGAGCTCCACGCCGGATCCCGCCAGCCATCCGGTGGCCGGGCGGGCGCCGATGCCCACCACCACCGCCCCGGCCGGCAGCGCCCGCCCATCGGCCAGCAGGACCCGGCCCGGCTCCACGGAGGCCACCCGCGCGCCGGTCAGCAGCTCGGCGCCCGCCTGGGCGTACCAGCGCCCCATCGGCTCGGCGACCTCGGCGGGCAGCGCGCCCGCCAGTACCCGGTCGGCCGCCTCGACCACCGTCACCGCGCAGCCCGCCTCACGGGCGGCGGTGGCGAACTCCGCGCCGATCCACCCGGCCCCGACCACCACCACCGCGGTGCCGGCCGCCAGGACGGGCCGCAGCCGGGCCGCGTCGTCCAGGGTGCGCAGCAGATGCACCCCCGGGACGCCCTCTGCGCCGGGCAGGGTCAGCGGGAGGGCGCCGGTCGCCAGCACGAGGACCTCGTACGGGACCGGGCCCGCCTCGGTGTCCACCTCCCGGTCGGCGGCCCGCAGCCCGGTGACCTCGACCCCCAGGCGGAGCTCGATGCCGAGCTCCTCGAAGTCGACGTCGAAGGCCGAGTCCTCCGCCTTGCCGAGGAGCACCGCCTTGGACAGCGGGGGCCGGTCGTAGGGCTGGTGGGGTTCGGCTCCCAGCAGGATGACGGGGCCGGTCCAGCCCTGTTCCCGGAGGGCGACCGCGGTCTGGACCCCGGCCATCCCGGCGCCGACGATCACCACGCCGCGCCGAGTGTCTTCCGCCTGCTGCGTCTGCTGTTGCGTCTGCTCGCTCACGCGGCCCAGCCTAATCAACTGACGGTCCGTCAGGAATAGCGGGATGGCGACCTGCCGGGATCCGGGCGGACACCGGCACGGCACCAGCACGGCACCGGCACGACACCGCCTCCGGGGAGGCAGCCTTACCGGCCGTCGGCCTCACCGTTACTCTGGCACGGAACCTATCGCGGGAGTCCGGGCGTACCGGGCTGAGAGGGAGGCTGGCCGGCCTCCGACCGTACGAACCTGATCCGGGTCATGCCGGCGAAGGGAGGGGCTGGACGCCCATGCATTCATCCAGGAACGGCCGGAGTCCCGGCTACGACGTCCTCGTCATCGGGGGCGGCATCATCGGCCTGGTCACCGCCTGGCGGGCGGCCCGGCGCGGGCTGCGCACCGCGCTGGCCGATCCGGCCCCCGGCGGCGGCGCCGCCCAGGTCGCGGCCGGCATGCTGGCCGCCGTCACCGAGCTGCACTACGGCGAGGAGACCCTGCTCGGGCTCAACCTCGCCTCCGCCGCCCGCTACCCCGAGTTCGCCGCCGAGCTCGCCGAAGCCAGCGGCGGCATGGACATCGGCTACCGCGCCTGCGGCACCCTCGCCGTCGCCCTCGACGCCGACGACCGGCTGCACCTGCGCGAGCTGCACGCCCTCCAGCGCCGCTGCGGCCTGGAGTCCGAGTGGCTGACCGGCCGCGAGTGCCGCCGACTGGAGCCGATGCTGGCTCCGGGCGTCCGCGGCGGCCTGCGCGTGGACGGCGACCACCAGGTCGATCCCCGCCGCCTCGCGGCCGCCCTGCTGGCCGCCTGCGAACGGGCCGGCGTCGCCCTGCACCGCGCCGGAGCGGCCCGGCTGCTGACCGCAGCCGACCGGGCCTGCGGCGCGGTCCTCGACGACGCGGACGGTACGGAGCTGCGCGCCGACCAGGTGGTACTGGCCGCGGGCTCCCTCAGCGGCCGGCTGGACGGCGTACCGCCCGAGGCCGTGGCCCCCGTACGGCCGGTCAAGGGCCAGGTCCTGCGCCTCGCGGTGCCGCCCTCGTACGCCCCGTTCCTGTCGCGGACCGTACGGGCCGTGGTGCGCGGCAGCCACGTCTACCTCGTCCCCCGCGAGAACGGCGAACTCGTCCTCGGCGCCACCAGCGAGGAACTCGGCTGGGACACGACGGTCACCGCGGGCGGGGTCTACGAACTCCTGCGCGACGCCCACGAACTGGTCCCCGGGATCACCGAACTCCCCCTGGTCGAGACCCGGGCCGGACTGCGGCCCGGTTCACCGGACAACGCCCCCCTCCTCGGCCCGACCGAACTTCCGGGGCTGCACCTGGCCACCGGGCACTACCGCAACGGCGTCCTGCTGACCCCGCTGACCGGAGACGTGATGGCGGACCTGCTGACCACCGGCGAACTCCCGGAGATCGCCCGCCCCTTCACCCCACGCCGCTTCGCCCTCACCTCCACCGCCACGTTCCCCGCCACGTCCCCCCTCACGCGACAGGAGTCGTTCGCATGACCATTTCCGTCAACGGCGAGCCGCGCGAGATCGCGGACGGGACCATGCTCGCCACCGTGATCGCCACCCTCACCGAGGCCACCAAGGGGGTCGCGGCCGCCCTCAACGAGACCGTGGTGCCGCGCGGCCAGTGGCCGTACACCTCCGTGACCGACGGCGACCGCGTCGAGGTCCTCACCGCGGTCCAGGGGGGCTGAACACCATGGCGGACACCTCCGACGACGCATTCACCCTCGCCGGCCGGACCTTCTCCTCGCGCCTGATCATGGGCACCGGCGGGGCCCCGAGCCTGGACATCCTGGAACGGGCGCTGGTCGCGTCCGGCACCGAACTCACCACGGTCGCGATGCGGCGCCTCGACCCGACGGTCCAGGGCTCGGTCCTGTCCGTCCTGAACCGCCTGGGCATCGCGGTCCTCCCCAACACCGCGGGCTGCTTCACGGCGGGCGAGGCCGTACTGACGGCCCGGCTGGCCCGGGAGGCCCTCGGCACGGACTGGATCAAACTGGAGGTCGTCGCGGACGAACGCACCCTCCTGCCGGACGGCGTAGAACTGCTCGACGCCGCCGAGATCCTGGTCGACGAGGGCTTCACGGTCCTCCCGTACACGAACGACGACCCGGTCCTCGCCCGCAAACTGGAGGACGTGGGCTGCGCGGCGATCATGCCGCTCGGGTCCCCGATCGGCTCCGGCATGGGCATCCGCAACCCGCACAACTTCGAGCTGATCACCGAACGGGCCGGGGTCCCGGTCATCCTGGACGCGGGAGCCGGAACGGCCTCGGACGTGGCCCTGGCCATGGAACTGGGCTGCGCGGCGGTCATGCTCGCCTCGGCGGTGACCCGGGCGCAGCTCCCCGTCCTGATGGCCGCGGCCATGCGGGACGCGGTATCGGCGGGCCGCCTGGCCCACCGCGCGGGCCGCATCCCCCAACGCCGCTTCGCGGAAGCCTCCTCCCCGGTGGAAGGCCGAGCCACCCTGGACCCGGAACGCCCGGCGTTCTGAGGAGACGCTACGAGGCCCTGCGCGCACAGCCCTCGGCCCCCTCGGGCGGGCCCCGGGCGGGGCGAGGGCCCCGCCCACGTCACAGCTGAGCTGCAACCCCCCACCACCCGGGACGGGGGCGCGGGCGGCACTCGTAGAATCGGCGGGTGGACACGACCCTGGATGACCCCCTCGTCGGGCAGACGCTCGACGGCCGCTACCGCGTGGACGCCCGTATCGCGGCCGGCGGCATGGCCACGGTCTACCGGGCCGTCGACACCCGGCTGGACCGGGTCCTCGCGCTGAAGGTGATGCACCCGGCCCTCGCCGCCGACCCCGGCTTCGTCGACCGGTTCATCCGTGAGGCGAAGTCCGTGGCCCGCCTGGCGCACCCCAACGTCGTGGCCGTCTTCGACCAGGGCACGCACGGCCCGTACACGTACCTCGCCATGGAGTACGTGTCCGGCTGCACCCTGCGCGACGTGCTCCGGGAGCGCGGCGCGCTCCAGCCCCGCGCGGCCCTCGACATCCTCGAACCCGTGCTCGCCGCCCTCGGCGCCGCGCACCGCGCCGGTTTCGTGCACCGGGACATGAAGCCCGAGAACGTACTGATCGGGGACGACGGCCGGGTCAAGGTGGCCGACTTCGGGCTGGTGCGGTCCGTGGACTCCGTGACCAACACCACCGGGTCCGTCCTCGGCACCGTCTCCTACCTCGCCCCCGAGCAGATCGAGAACGGCGTCACCGACACCCGCGTGGACGTCTACGCCTGCGGGGTCGTGTTCTACGAGATGCTCACCGGCTCCAAGCCGCACACCGGCTCCAATCCCGCGCAGGTGATCTTCCAGCACCTCAACGAGGACGTCCCGCCGCCGTCGGCCGCCGTCCCCGGGCTGCCCGCCGCGCTCGACGAGCTCGTCGCCCAGGCCACCGCGCGCAACCCCGATCTGCGCCCCTACGACGCGGCCGCCCTCCTCGGGCTGGCCATAGAGGCCCGCGTCCAGCTCGCCGACTCCGAGCTGGACGCCGTCCCGCCGCAGGCGCGGGCCGCGGAGCGGACCGCCGCCGAGGACCGCACCAGCGTGATCCCCCGCCCGGTGACCACCCCGGCCGCACACGCCTCGCACTCCTCGCACGCCTCGCACTCCGCACACGTCACGCACGCCTCGCACGCCGAGCCCATGTCCCACACCTCCCGGCTCGCGGCCCCGCCGCTGCCCCCGGCGTCGGCGTCGGCGTCGGCCGCCGCGCGGATCCGGCGCCCCGGACCGCTGCTCGTCGTGATCGGGGTCCTGCTCTTCCTCGGCCTCGGTACGGGGGTCTGGTACATCAGCTCCGGACAGTTCAGAGAGGTCCCCAACCTGCTCGGCAAGACCGAGGCGGAGGCCAAGTCCCAGCTGTCGGCGTCCGGGCTCGGGGTGAAGCGGGTCGACCGGAAGTTCAGCGCGGCCTTCGACAAGGGCACCGTGATGAACACCGACCCCGCCGGCGGCAAGCGCATCCGCGGCAACGGCGCCGTGACGCTCACCATCTCGCGCGGGCCCGAGGTCGTCGTGGTTCCCGACCTCAAGGGCAAGCCCCTGGAGGCCGCGAAGGCCGAGCTGACCTCGGCCGGGCTGACGCCGGGAACCGTCACGCAGGCCTTCAGCCAGGACGTCGCGCAGGGCTCGGTGATCAGCACGAACCCGGGCGGCGGGCAGAAGCGGTCCCTCGACACCCTGGTCGCGATGGTGGTCAGCAAGGGCCGCGCGGTGCCGGTCCCGCGCGTCACGGGGATCTCCCTCGACCAGGCCCGTTCCACCCTGGAGGGCCTCGGCCTCAAGGTGGAGACGGCCCCCGAGGAGGTCAACTCCCCCTCCCCCGCCGGTACGGTCGCCAACCAGTCGATCGGCGCCGGAAGCCAGGCCGCCGCGGGTGACACCGTCACCCTCACCGTGTCCAAGGGCCCCCGCCAGATCCCGGTCCCGGACGTCACCGGCCAGGAGGCCGACGCGGCCCGCGCGACCCTGGAGGGCCTGGGCTTCAAGGTCAAGGTCGACAAGCCCTTCCTCTCCTTCAGCAACACCGTCGACTCCCAGTCGGTCCCCGCGGGCCAGAACGCCGCCGAGGGCAGCACGATCACCATCAGGACCAAGGGGCTGTAACCGCACGCCATGAACAACAAGTCGATGAGCCGCAATCCAGTGGGCGGGCACGTGCCCGTCGCGGGCGGGCTCGCCTCGGTCGGGCTGACGTACGCCCGCGAGATGGGCGCCGAGGCCGTGCAGGTATTCGTCGCCAATCCGCGCGGCTGGGCCACTCCGGTCGGCAATCCGGCCCAGGACGAGCTGTTCCGCGAGGCCTGCGCGGCGGAGGAGATCCCGGCGTACGTCCACGCGCCCTACCTGATCAACTTCGGCTCGCACACCGAGGCCACCGTGGAGAAGTCCGTGGAGTCGCTGCGGCACTCGCTGCGCCGGGCCCGGGCGATCGGGGCGCTCGGGGTGGTCGTGCACACCGGCTCGGCGACCGGGGGCCGGCCGCGCGAAGCGGCGTACGCGCAGGTCAGGGAGCACATGCTGCCGCTGCTGGACGAGCTGACGCATGACGACGACCCCTTCCTGCTGCTGGAGTCCACGGCCGGGCAGGGTTCCTCGCTGTGCTCGACCGCCGATGAGTTCGGCCCGTACTTCGACGCCCTCGACCGCCATCCGATGCTCGGGATCTGCCTCGACACCTGCCACGTCTTCGCGGCCGGGCACGACCTGGCCGAGCCGGGCGGCACGAAGCAGACGCTGGACCTGCTGGTGGACACGGTGGGCGAGGGCCGGCTGAAGCTGGTGCACGCCAATGACTCCAAGGAGGGCGTGGGCGCCCACAAGGACCGGCACGCGAACATCGGGCAGGGCCACATCGGCCGGGACGCCTTCGCGGAACTGTTCACGCATCCGGCGATGGAGGGCGTCCCCCTGATCACCGAGACGCCGGGTGGCAAGGAAGGGCATGCCGCGGACGTGGCGCTGCTGAAGGAGCTGCGCGAGCTCGGCTGACCTGTCGAGGAATACCCCGGTGGGGTATACGGTTCTGCCCTATCGACCGACAGAGCCGCTATCCGGCGTTCCTCGCCAGGGGGTTGCCATGGAACACCCGCACGAGCAGCAGCACGAGCACCACCACGAGCACTCCCACGAGCACGCGCACACCGCCGCCGGCGGAAAGGTCACCTGGGCCGCCGCCGCACGGGCCACGCTCCACTGCCTCACCGGATGCGCCATCGGCGAGGTGCTCGGCATGGTCATCGGCACCGCGCTCGGCTGGGGGAACGGCCCGACGATGGCCCTCGCGATCGTCCTCGCGTTCTTCTTCGGCTACGCGCTCACCCTGCGCGGGATCCGCGCCGCCGGCCTGGACTTCCGTACGGCCATTCGGGTGGCGTTGGCGGCGGACACCCTTTCGATCGCCGTCATGGAACTGATCGACAACGGGGTGATCCTGCTCTGGCCCGGAGCCATGGACGCGATGCTGTCGGACGCGCTCTTCTGGACGGCGCTCGGGATCGCGTTCGCGGTGGCCTTCGTCGTCACGACGCCGGTCAACAAGTGGATGATCGGCCGCGGCAAGGGTCACGCGGTGGTCCACCAGTACCACCACTGAGCCGTCGAACCGATGAGCTACAGCTCGGGGCCGTCCCCCGGCTCCTCCTGGTACGAGTAGCGCTGCTCGCGCCAGGGGTCGCCGATGTTGTGGTAGCCGCGCTCCTCCCAGAAGCCGCGGCGGTCGGCGGTCATGTACTCGATGCCGCGGACCCACTTGGGGCCCTTCCACGCGTAGAGGTGCGGTACGACCAGCCGGAGCGGGAAACCGTGCTCGGCGGTGAGCAGTTCACCACCTTGGTGGGTGGCGAAGACGGTCCGCTCGGAGGTGAAGTCCGCGAGGCGCATGTTGGAGCTGAAGCCGTACTCGGCCCACACCATCACGTGCGTGACCTGCGGGGACGGCGGAGCGAGGGCGAGGACCCTCCGGGCGAGCACGCCGCCCCATTCGGCGCCGGTCATGCTGAACTTCGTCACGCAGTGCAGGTCCGCCTCGACGGAGTCGAACGGCAGGGCCGCGAACTCCTCGTGGTTCCAGCAGTGCTTCTCGCCGTCGGCGGTCGCGCCGAAGACGCGGAACTCCCAGCGCTCGGGCTTGAACTTGGGTACCGGCCCGTAGTGGGTGACCGGCCAGCCTCGCTGCAACCGCTGCCCCGGGGGAAGCTCCAGTTGCTCTGATCCCGGAGATTCCCGGCTTTCCGGCTGACCCATGTCTCCATGGTGACAGACTTGGCGGGGTGGTCATGACCAGCTTCGCCCGGATTCGGGCAAGTCACGGTAACTCCCACTAAGGAGGCACTTACTGGACGGCCTCCGGCGGCGGTGCAAGGATGCGCGCACCTGCCCCGTCACATTGCTGTGACATTGCTTTGGAAGGAGCCTCTGCGATGCAGGGCGACCCCGAGGTCCTTGAATTCCTCAACGAGCAGCTGACCGGCGAGCTCACGGCGATCAACCAGTACTGGCTCCACTACCGGATCCAGGACAACAAGGGTTGGACCAAGCTCGCCAAGTACACCCGCGAAGAGTCCATCGATGAGATGAAGCACGCGGACAAGATCACCGAGCGCATCCTGATGCTCGACGGTCTGCCGAACTACCAGCGCCTCTTCCACGTCCGCGTGGGCCAGACGCTGACGGAGATGTTCCAGGCGGACCGGCAGGTCGAGGTCGAGGCGATCGACCGCCTCAAGCGCGGCATCGAGGTCATGCGCGGCAAGGGCGACGTCACCTCGGCGCGGCTCTTCGAGGAGATCCTGGAGGACGAGGAGCACCACATCGACTACCTCGACACCCAGCTGGAGCTCATCGAGTCCATCGGCGAGGCGCTCTACATCGCGCAGCTGATCGAGCAGCCGAGCTAGTTCGCCGGCCTTACTCAGTACTCCGTACGGGAGTCCAGCGCGGGAGTCCTACGCGGCTTCGGCGAGCTCCGCGCCCGCGGGTACCAGCGGGTCCGCGGCGAGCACGGCGGCGGCGTTGCCCTTGTCCATCAGCTCACGGCGCGGGCATGCCCCGCGGCCCAGGAGCCCCTGGATGGTCCGCACGCAGGAACCGCAGTCGGTGCCGGCCTTCGTGGCCGAGGCGATCTGGCGGGGGGTACAGGCCCCGGCAGCCGCGTGGTCCTTGACCTGCTTGTCGGTGATCCCGAAACAAGAGCAGACGTACACGCGGTTCACCTCCCTGACAGGAACGGTTCGGCCAGCCATCCCCTATTCGGTGAGGCTTACCTAAGCCTACCCAAACTTAGGGTTCCCTAAAAGAGCTGGGAACGACGATGGGGCGCGGATCACATTCGATCCGCGCCCCATCGTCATGAAGTGCTCACACTGCGCTCGCGGGCCTACTGGTCGCGGTACATCTCCGCGACGAGGAACGCCAGGTCCAGGGACTGGCTGCGGTTGAGGCGCGGGTCGCAGGCCGTCTCGTAGCGCTGGTGCAGGTCGTCGACGAAGATCTCGTCGCCGCCGCCCACGCACTCGGTGACATCGTCACCGGTGAGCTCGACGTGGATGCCGCCCGGGTGGGTGCCCAGGCCCTTGTGGACCTCGAAGAAGCCCTTGACCTCGTCGAGCACGTCGTCGAAACGGCGCGTCTTGTGGCCGGAGGCCGCCTCGAAGGTGTTGCCGTGCATCGGGTCGGTGACCCAGGCGACGGTCGCACCGGAGGCGGTGACCTTCTCGACGAGCTCGGGAAGCTTGTCGCGGACCTTGTCGGCGCCCATGCGCACGACGAAGGTCAGCCGGCCCGGCTCGCGGTCGGGGTCGAGGCGGTCGATGTAGGTCAGCGCCTCGTCCACCGTGGTGGTGGGGCCGAGCTTGATGCCGATCGGGTTGGCGATCTGCGAGCAGAACTCGATGTGCGCGTGGTCGAGCTGGCGGGTGCGCTCACCGATCCAGACCATGTGGCCCGAGGTGTCGTACAGCCGGCCCGTGCGGGAGTCCGTGCGGGTCAGGGCTCCCTCGTAGTCCAGGAGCAGCGCCTCGTGGGAGGCGTAGAACTCCACGGCCTTGAACTCCGCCGGGTCGGTGCCACAGGCCTTCATGAAGTTCAGGGCGTTGTCGATCTCCCGCGCGAGCTGCTCGTAGCGCTGCCCGGACGGGGAGTTCTTGACGAAGTCCTGGTTCCAGGCGTGCACCTGGCGCAGGTCGGCGTAGCCGCCGGTGGTGAAGGCGCGCACCAGGTTCAGCGTGGAGGCCGACGCGTTGTACATGCGCTTGAGGCGCTCGGGGTCCGGGACGCGGGACTCCTCCGTGAAGGCGAAGCCGTTCACGGAGTCGCCGCGGTAGGTCGGCAGGGTGACGCCGTCGCGGGTCTCGGTGTCCTTGGAGCGGGGCTTGGAGTACTGGCCGGCGATGCGGCCGACCTTCACGACGGGCACGGAGGCCGCGTACGTCAGGACGGCGCTCATCTGGAGCAGCGTCTTCAGCTTGGCGCGGATGTGGTCGGCGGAGACGCCGTCGAAGGCCTCGGCGCAGTCGCCACCCTGCAGCAGGAACGCCTCGCCCTTGGCGACGGCTCCCAGACGGGCGCGCAGCTGGTCGCATTCGCCCGCGAAAACGAGGGGAGGATACGACTCGAGGTCCGCGACGACAGCGCGCAGGGCCTCGGCATCGGGGTACGAAGGCTGCTGCGCCGCGGGAAGGTCTCGCCAGGTCGCCTTGGAGGCGGGGGCTTGGGTTTCAGCGTTCACGGTCACCCCACACACATTACGTCGTCACACCGCGCCTCCAGGTCGAGGACCACTACGTGAGACGGATGTCTCTCACTGTGTTACTCACCCGTTCAGTTCCCCATGTGCCGGCCCTCCGCCGGACCGGTGGGCTAGGGTCGGGGCATGTACGCGCACTCGAACCAGAACTGGTGGTGGCCCGCTCCCGGCGGCCCACTTCTCGCGCGTACCTGAAGACACGAGCGAAACGAAGGCCGCCCCGAGGGGCGGCCTTCCGCGTTCTGTGAGGCAACACAGTCGCTGGAAACCCGGGCCGTCCCACCCTCCGAAACCGGATAGGACGCCCACTCCATGCACGCCCACACGAATCCGCTCCAGCCCACGCCCACGCAGTCGCACCCCCTCCTGAGCCGCCTGCTCGACGACACCTGCCCGCCCTTCGCGCTGCTGCGCCGCCGCACGCCCGGCCGCGACCACGACACCGTCGAGCTGCTGATCGGCCCGGTCCACGAGGCCGAGCACCTGGCCGACCTGCCCGTCGGCGAACGGCCCGCCCTGGCGCTCGTCCCCTTCCGCCAGATCCGGGAGCGCGGGTTCGACGTGCGCGACGACGGCACGCCGCTGAGCGTGCTGGTCGCCGAGGAGACGTACGAGATCCCGCTCCCCGAGGCGCTGGCCGCGCTGCCGGCCCACGCCGTACGGGTCGACGACGGCGGCTTCGACGTCCCCGACGAGGAGTACGCGGACACCGTCCGGCGGGTCATCGAGGACGAGATCGGGCGGGGCGAGGGCGCGAACTTCGTCATCCGCCGCACCTATCGGGGCCGGATCGAGGGCTTCGGCCGCGCCGACGCCCTCGCGCTGTTCCGGCGGCTGCTGGAGGGCGAGCGGGGCGCGTACTGGACGTACGTGGTCCACACCGGGGAGCGCACCCTCGTCGGGGCCAGCCCCGAGGTACACGTACGGATGACCGGCGGCACGGTCGTGATGAACCCGATCAGCGGTACGTACCGCTACCCGGCCGGGGGGCCGACGGCCGACTCCCTCCTCGCCTTCCTCGGGGACCGCAAGGAGACCGAGGAGCTGTCCATGGTGGTGGACGAGGAGCTCAAGATGATGTGCACGGTCGGGGACATGGGCGGGGTGGTCGTCGGCCCCCGCCTCAAGGAGATGGCGCACCTCGCGCACACCGAGTACGAGCTGCGCGGCCGGTCCTCGCTGGACGTGCGCGAGGTACTGAAGGAGACGATGTTCGCGGCGACGGTGACCGGATCGCCGGTGCAGAACGCCTGCCGGGTCATCGAGCGCTACGAGCCCCTCGGGCAGGACGGGGTCGGCCGCGGCTACTACGCGGGGGCGCTGGCCCTGCTGGGCCTGGACGCCTCGGGCGCGCAGACCCTCGACTCCCCCATCCTCATCCGGACGGCGGACATCGGGCCGGACGGCGCGCTGCGGGTGCCCGTCGGGGCCACCCTCGTACGGCACTCCGACCCGGCGGGCGAGGTGGCGGAGACGCACGCGAAGGCGGCCGGGGTACTGGCGGCGCTGGGCGTGCGCCCGGCCGCGGTGCGGCCCGCCTTCTCCGGTCCGCGGCTGACCGACGACCCCCGCGTCCAGGCGGCCCTGGCCGCACGCCGCGAGGACCTGGCGCCGTTCTGGCTGCGGATGCAGGAGCGGCCGGCCGAGGTGACGGGCCACGCGCTGGTGGTGGACGGGGAGGACACCTTCACCTCGATGCTGGGCCACGTCCTGCGGGTGGCCGGGCTCGAGGTGACCGTACGCCGCTACGACGACCCGGGGCTGCGGGCGGCCGCCCTGGCCTGGGACGGGCCGATCGTGCTCGGCCCCGGCCCCGGCGACCCGGCGGACTTCGGCGACCCGAAGATCCGGATCATGCGCGAGCTGGCGGCGGAGCTGCTGGCCTCGCACCGGGGCGGGCTGCTCGGGGTCTGCCTCAGCCACCAGCTGCTCGCCGCCGAGCTGGGGCTCCCGCTGGTCCGCAAGGCGGAGCCGGCGCAGGGGGCGCAGACGCGGATCCCGCTGTTCGGGGCCGAGGAGGTCGTCGGCTTCTACAACACGTACGCGGCGCACTGCTCGGCGGAGCGGGAGCGGTCCCTGGCCCTGCGGGGCATCGAGGTCTCCCGGGACCCCGCCACGGGCGAGGTGCACGCCCTGCGCTCCGCCTCCGGCGGCTTCGCGGGGGTCCAGTTCCACCCGGAGTCGGTCCTGACCCTCCGGGGCGCGGAACTGGTCCGCGACCTGATCGCCGAGGTCCGCACGACCGCCCGGGCGTAGCCGCTGCGCGGGGTTGTCCCCTACCCGCCCTTCCACCGTTCCCTGGGGCTCCGCCCCAGACCCCGTGCCTCAAGCGCCGGCGAGGCTGAAATTGCCGCACCGCGGACCGGGTCCGGGCAGCGCCCGGGGAACGGGAGAAGGGCGGGTAGGGGACCTCCGCCCCGCAGGGAAGAACCGCCCGCGCCCGCCCACCGGCCCCGCAGGCAGACGGCCGTGGCGGGCACCGCCGACCGGCCACCGCCGGACGGAGTCCGGCGCAGCGGCGCGAAGCCGGGGAGGCCCGCCAGGGCCGAGCCGCGCGAGCGGCGCGTCAAGAAGGGGACACCAGGGTGTTCTCCGAGCTGCGGCCCGCCAGGTAGTCCGCGACGTTGGCGACGGTGGTGTCGATGATCTGGCCCACCGCGTCGTGGGTGTAGTACGCCTGGTGGGAGGTGACGACCACGTTCGGGAAGGTGATCAGCCGGGCCAGGGTGTCGTCCTCGACGACCACCAGGGACTTGTCCAGGAAGAAGAGCCCGGCCTCGGCCTCGTACACGTCCAGGCCCACCCCCGCGAAGCGGCCCGACCGCAGCTCCGTGACCAGCGCGTCCGTGTCGATCAGCCCGCCGCGGCTGGAGTTCACCAGGATGGCGTCGTCCTTCATCAGCTTCAGTGCCTCGGCGCCGATGATGTGGTGCGTGGAGTCCAGCAGCGGAACGTGCAGGCTGATCAGGTCCGAGGAGGCGAACAGCGTGTCCTTGTCCACGTACTTCATGCCCAGCTCCACGCACGCCGGGTTCTGCGCCACGTCCCAGCCCAGCAGGTTCATCCCGAAGCCGTGGGCGATCCGGGTGAACGCCTCGCCGATCTTGCCGGTGCCGAGCACGCCCACCGTGCGGCCGCGCATGTCGCGGCCCATCAGGCCGTTCAGCCGGAAGTCGAAGTCCCGCGTACGGTTCGAGGCCCGGACGATCCGCCGGTTCACGGCCATGGCCAGGGTCCACGCGAACTCGGCCACCGAGTACGGGGAGTAGTACGAGACCCGCCCGACCGTCAGGCCGAGCTGCCGCGCGACCTCCAGGTCGATGTTGTTGAAGCCCGTGGAGCGCTGGGCGATCATCTTCGTCCCGCCCGCCGCCAGGGTGCGCAGCACCCGGCCGTTCAGGTCCGCGTTGACGCTCGACGAGACGATCTCGTACCCGGCCGCGATGGGGGCGGTGTCCTCGCTGAGGAAGACGTCCAGGCAGCGCACCTCGTGCTGGCCCGCGAAGGCCTTCTCGATGAGCGGCTTCTCGTCCGCCGTCACCCCGAATGCCAGGATCTCCACGTTTACTCCCGTGCTGCGCCAAAGGATCGGACCATGGGTCGTTCGTCACCTTACGACCCATGCTCCGGTCCCGCGCTGCGGCTCAGCCACTCAGCCGAAGAACACTCCGGCCTCCTTGTACAGCGCCGGATCCACCGTCTTCAGCTTCGCCGTCGCCTCGGCGATCGGCACCCGCACGATGTCCGTCCCCTTCAGCGCGACCATCTTCCCGAAGTCCCCGTCGCGCACCGCGTCGATCGCGTGCAGCCCGAAGCGGGTGGCCAGCCACCGGTCGAACGCGCTCGGGGTGCCGCCCCGCTGGATGTGCCCGAGTACGGTCGTACGGGCCTCCTTGCCGGTCCGCGCCTCGATCTCCTTGGCCAGCCACTCGCCCACGCCGGACAGCCGGACGTGCCCGAAGGAGTCCTTCGTCGCGTCCTTCAGCACCATGTCCCCGTCCTTGGGCATCGCGCCCTCGGCCACGCACACGATCGGCGCGTAGCTCGCCTTGAAGCGCGAGCTCACCCAGGCGCAGACCTGGTCCACGTCGAAGCGCTGCTCCGGGATGAGGATGACGTTGGCGCCGCCCGCGAGCCCCGAGTGCAGGGCGATCCAGCCGGCGTGCCGGCCCATCACCTCGACGACCAGGACCCGCATGTGGGATTCGGCGGTGGTGTGCAGCCGGTCGATGGCCTCGGTCGCGATCCCGACGGCGGTGTCGAAGCCGAAGGTGTAGTCGGTGGCCGACAGGTCGTTGTCGATGGTCTTGGGGACCCCGACGCAGGGGATGCCGTACTCCTCGTAGAGCTTGGCGGCCACGCCCAGGGTGTCCTCGCCGCCGATCGCGACGAGGGCGTCGACCTCGTACTTGGCGAGGTTCTCCTTGATCTGGCGGACCCCGTCGTCCAGCTTGAACGGGTTGGTGCGCGAGGAGCCGAGGATGGTCCCGCCGCGCGGCAGGATCCCGCGGACGGCGGGGATGTCGAGCGGGACGGTGCGGCCTTCGACCGTTCCGCGCCAGCCGTCCTTGAAACCGATGAACTCGTAGTCGTACTCCTGGACGCCCTTGCGCACGACACTGCGGATCACCGCGTTGAGCCCGGGGCAGTCGCCGCCGCCCGTCAGCACTCCGACCTTCATGGAATTTCCCTTCGCCACAGGGCCCGCTGAGGCCGCGGGGCCCGCATGACGGTCACGCTAGTGGTGACTCAGGTCACAGCAAGATGCCGGGAAGGGTCAATTCCGGGGGAATTGCGGGGCGTTGCATCCGCCCGTTCACTCGTACGAGCGGCGGCCTCGCCCCTCGTCGGCCCTAGGCGTCGTCGAGGCCGCGCTCGATCGCGTACCGGACGAGCTCCACGCGGTTGTGCAACTGGAGCTTGCCCAGGGTGTTCTGCACGTGGTTCTGCACCGTGCGGTGGGAGATCACGAGCCGTTCCGCGATCTGCTTGTACGAGAGCCCCTTGGCCACCAGCCGCAGCACCTCGGTCTCCCGGTCGGTGAGCTGCGGGGCCTTCGGCTCGTCGGAGGCGGCGGGCGCCGGGTCGGTGGCGAGGCGGCGGTACTCGCCGAGGACCAGGCCGGCCAGGCCCGGGGTGAAGACGGGGTCGCCGGCCGCCGTGCGGCGTACGGCGTCGATGAGCTCCTGGGCGCCCGCGGACTTCAGCAGGTAGCCGGTCGCGCCGGACTTCACGGCTTCCAGGACGTCGGCGTGCTCGCCGCTCGCTGAGAGCACGAGGACCCGCAGCGCCGGGTTGGCACCGACCAGTTCCTTGCAGACCTGCACGCCGGGCATGCCGGGGAGGTTGAGGTCGAGGACCAGGACGTGCGGGGCCGCGGCGCGGGCCCTGCGCACCGCCTCGGGCCCGTCGCCCGCGGTGGCCACCAGGTCGAAGCCGGCGGCGGCCAGGTCGCGGGCGACCGCGTCCCGCCACATCGGATGGTCGTCGACGACCATGACCTTGATGCCGCCGAGGCCGTTCTGCCCGTTCTGCCCGTTCGGCTCGTTCGACTGGTTCGACTGGTTCGACTCGTTCACTTGGTGCTCCCCCTCGGTACTTTCAGTTCCACTTCGGTGCCCTGCCCCGGGACGGACACCAGCTCGGCGCTGCCGCCGAGGTCGCGGAGGCGGCCCCGGATGGACAGTGCCACTCCCATCCGGCCCTCCCCCTCGGCCTGGTCGAGCCGGCCGGCCGGGATGCCCGGACCGTCGTCCCGGACGGTCACGATCACCTCGTCGCCCCAGTCCTCGACCAGGATCCAGGCGCTGGCCCCCTCACCCGCGTGCTTGCGCACGTTGTCGAGGGCGGCGCCGACCGCCGCGGCCAGCTCCCTCGCGGCGGGCACGGGCAACGGCACCGGGGTGCCCGGTTCGGCGAAGCTCACCCGCGAGCCGGCGTGCGGGGCCAGGAGGGCCCGCAGATCGAGCTCGCCCTCCTCCTCGCCGGGCTCCTCCACCTCGAAGGAGGCCACGATCGCGCCGAGCGCCTCGTCGCGGGAGATCCGGGAGGGGCGCGCCAGTCCGCTGGAGACCAGGGTGCGCAGCGCGACCTCCTGTTCCCCCGCCATCCGGCCGAGCTCGGCCGCCTCCCCGCCCAGTTCGGTGCCGCGCCGCTGGACCATGGCGAGGACCTGGAGGACCCCGTCGTGGATGTCGCGGGCGAGGCGTTCGCGCTCGCGGGTGGCGGCCTCGATCTCCAGGGCGCGGGCGAGGGTGGCCTCACTGGCCCGGGCGACCTCGACGACGTAGCCGATGGCGATGGAGGCCACCCAGACCAGGAGCACGTTGTGCAGGGTGTCCCGGGTGGGCTCGCCGCGCTGTACGAGGTTCGCGGCGGCGACGAAGCTGGAGGCGAAACAGGCCCAGCGCCAGCCGCCCTTGATGGCGAAGGCGAGGACCGCGCCCGCGGTCCATATGGAGGGGAGGGTGGGACCGCCGCCCGTGACCCGTGCGTGGCTGTCCGCGAGCGGGGTGAGCAGGATCCCGACGCAGGCGACGGTGAGGTCGGCGCCCAGGAACCGCTTGGTGCAACTGGCGGCGTTGGCCACCTTGGGAAGGGTGACCAGGGTCCAGCCGGCCAGGAAGGCCAGGTAGGCGACCGCGATCCAGGGGCGGTCGAACTCCTTGTAGGCGGAGGCGAACAGCAGGGCCGCGTAGACCATGGTGAGCAGCCGGTAGGCCGTCAGGGCGCGCCACAGCGGCTGCTCGACCGACATGCGCACGACGCGCTCGCGCTTCGCCATTTCCCCCACCCCGTACGGGCGGTCCCGCCCGTGTGCTGCTACTTGTCGGTGTCCGAGACGGCCGGTTCGGCCTTCTCGCTCTTCGCGGCGGCCTTCTCCGCGTCCGCGATCTGGCGCTTGGCGGCCGTCGCGTAGATGTCGACGTACTCCTGGCCGGAGAGCTTCATGATCTCGTACATGACCTCGTCGGTCACCGAGCGGAGGATGAAGCGGTCCCCGTCCATCCCGTGGTAGCGGCTGAAGTCCAGCGGCTTGCCGATCCGGATGCCCGGGCGCATCAGCTTGGGCACCACCTTTCCCGGCGGCTGGATCTTCTCCGTGTCGATCATCGCGACGGGGATCACGGGCGCTCCGGTGGCCAGCGCCACCCGGGCCAGACCGCCGGGCTTCCCACGGTAGAGCCGACCGTCGGGTGAACGCGTCCCTTCGGGGTAAATACCGAACAGCTCTCCGCGTTCGATGACGTCGATGCCGCTCTTGATGGCGGCCTCGCCGGCCCCGCGCGCACCGGAACGGTCCACCGGGAGCTGGCCGACGCCCTTGAAGAAGGCGGCCGTCAGCTTGCCCTTGACTCCCGGGGAGGTGAAGTACTCCGCCTTCGCGATGAAGGTCACCTTGCGGTCCAGCACGGCCGGGAGGAAGAAGGAGTCGGAGAAGGACAGGTGGTTGCTCGCGAGGATCGCCGGCCCCTCTGCGGGAATGTTCTCGAGGCCCTCCACCCACGGCCTGAAGGCGAGCTTCAGGGAACCGCCGATCGAGAACTTCATTGCGCCGTAGATCAACTCGAAAGCCTTCCTGTGTCTGTCGAACAGACCTTATCCCCTGGTCGTACCGGGAGCCGTCCGACGACCCTGGTCGGTGCCACCCCCGTCGCGTACGGTGAAGTCACACAGCGCTACGCACCCCACGCCCCCCTCGAAGGAGACCCTGGTGCCCGTCCTCCCTGGAGCCGAGCCGTTCCGCCACGAGGGCGGAAAGGTCGGCGTCCTCCTCTGCCACGGCTTCACCGGTTCCCCCCAGTCGATGCGGCCCTGGGCCGAGCATCTGGCCGCGCAGGGACTGTCGGTGTCACTGCCCCTGCTCCCCGGGCACGGGACGCGCTGGCAGGACATGCAGCTCACCGGCTGGCAGGACTGGTACGCCGAGGTCGACCGCGCGCTGCGGGAGCTGCAGGGCAGCTGCGAGCAGGTGTTCGTCTTCGGGCTGTCGATGGGCGGCGCGCTGGCCCTGCGGCTGGCGGCGAAGCACGGGGACAGCGTCAGCGGCATCGTCCTCGTCAACCCGGTCAACAAGATCCACGACCCGCTGGCCGTGGCCCTGCCGGTCGTCAAGCACTTCATCCGGTCGACGCCGGGCATCGCGAGCGACATCGCCAAGCCGGGCGCGGACGAGGTCGGCTACGACCGGGTCCCGACCCGGGCCGCACACTCGCTGCGCACGTTCCTGCGGATGCTGGACACCGAACTGCCGCAGGTGACGCAGCCGCTGCTGCTGCTGCACAGCCCGCAGGACCACGTGGTGCGGCCGACGGACTCGACGCGGATCCTGGCGCGGGTGTCCTCCACGGACGTCACCGAGACGCTGCTGGAACAGAGTTACCACGTCGCGACGTTGGACCATGACGCGGAGCGGATCTTCGCGGACAGCTACGCGTTCGTCGGGCGGCTGTCGGAGAGCTTGGGCAGGGAGGGGGCGGCCAGCGGTGGCTGAGCACGAGGAGTCTTCGGGGGGTGTCCCCCCGCTGGACGAGGAAGCGGCGTGGGCGGCGATCGTGGCCGGCTACGGGCAGGAGCCCGCGGACCCGCCGGGCGCGAGACCGTTCCGGCCGATCGAGAACCTCCTCCTGCCGGAGGAGGACGTGAAACCGGCCGGCCCCGCGCCGGCGGCCGACCCGGCGAGCCCGGCTGCCCCGGCGAGCCCGGCTGCCCCGGCCGGCCCGGCCTCCCCGGAGCCGCCGTCGGCGGCCCTGGGCAGCTCGGTGGTGTTCGCCCCGGGCGTGGGCGGCGCGATCGGGCCGGGTCCCCGGGACCACTCCCTGGCCGAGCCCGACGACTCGCCCGGGGCCGCGAAGGACGAGGGGCACTTCGTACCCCCCGAGCCGGAGCTGCCGGAGGCGGACGCGACGTCGAAGTTCGCCTGGCTGGCGGTGGTGGGCGGACCGGTCCTGCTGCTCCTGGCGGTGCTGCTGCAGTGGGAGATGACCTGGTGGCTGACGACGCTGGGCGTCGGCGGCTTCCTGGGCGGCTTCGCGACCCTGGTCGCGCGGATGTCCACGGACGAGGACGATGACGACGACCCCGGTCGGGGCGCGGTGGTTTAGCCCGCAGCCCTGACGGCTCCGCCGTCGTGGTGTGCCGTCGCTGTGCGGGCCGGTGGGCGGGCCGGGGGGGCGGGTGCGGGTGGTTTGGCCCTGCGGGGCGAAAGTCCCCTGCCCGCCCTTCCACCGTTCCCAGGGCTCCGCCCTGACCCGCCGGGCCCCGGGCTGCGCCCGAGGCCCTGGGGCTCCGCCCCAGACCCCGCGCCTCAAACGCCGGCGAGGCTGGATGTACCCCCGCGCCGGGACGGCGGTGGCGGCAGCCCCGCCCGGCCACCGCCGGACGGAGTCCGGCGCAGCGGTGCGAGCTCCGCGTCAAGAAGGGAGCCTGAGGGTGGCCAGGACCGGGAGGTGGTCCGTGGCGGTGGCCAGGTCGTCGGGGGTGACTCCCGGGAGCCCCTCGGGGACGCCGCAGGCGAGGACCTGCACCCCCGCGCTGGCGAAGACCGCGTCGATCCGCCGCGGCGGAGACGACCGCACCCACGTGTGCTCCCCACCCCACGGCGCCGCCACCCGGCAGTCCTGCAGGGCCCCCGCCAGCCGGCGGAAGGCGGGCCCCGAGGGGCCCTCGTTGATGTCCCCCGCGGCGATCGCGTACGGCACGTCCATCCCGGCGAGCCGGTCCAGGAGCAGTTCCGCCTGGGCGAGGCGTTCCGGGCCGTCCAGGGAGAGGTGCGCGCTCAGGACCCCGACCCGGACCCCGCCCAGCCGTACGACCGCCGTGGCGAAGCCCCGCCGGTGGCGGCCCGGGGTCAGCGGCAGCAGCACGTCCTCGGTCCGCTCCACGAAGGCCCGTAGGGAACACAGGAGCAGCGGGCCCGCCGCCGTCGCACCGCCCGACAGGACCACCAGGTCGCACTTCGAGGCCAGTCGCGCCGCGTGCTTGCGCCACCGGAAGAACCGCGGCGCCTCCTGGACGCACACCAGGTCCGGTGCGCACGCGCGGATGACCCGCGCCAGCGCGTCCTCGTCGTCGCGCAGGGAGCGGACGTTGTAGGAGAGCACCCGGATCACGGCGGAACCATCGGCTTCGGTAAGGGAGTTCGGCAGCTCGGCGCGTTCGTGTTCCAGTCCCTGTTCCTGTTCCATACCCGGCAACATAACGAGACTGCCCGCCGCGCCCCAGGGGGCGCGGCGGGCAGTTCCACCGATACGGGTTCCCGCGGGGCGGGCTTCAGCCCTGGCGGGCCAGGTCCGCGGCGCCGACCAGGCCGGCCTTGCCGCCGAGCTGGGCCGCGAGCACCTGCGCGTGCGGGCGCCACGCACCGCCGATCAGCCAGCGCTTGAAGGACTTGCGGATCGGGTCGAGGACCAGGTCGCCCTCGTCCGAGACGCCGCCGCCGACGATGAACGCCGACGGGTCGAAGAGCGAGGCCAGGTCCGCGAGGCCGGCGCCCGCCCAACGGGCCAGCTCGCGGAAGGAGTCGATGGCCACCAGGTCGCCGGCGCGGGCCGCCTCGCTGATGTGCTTGCCCTCGATGCCGTCGGGGGTGCCGTCGCCGAGCGCGAGGAGTGCCTTCGCGTTCTCGGGGGTGGCGTTGGCGCGCTGCTTGGCGTACCGGACGAGCGCGCGCCCGGAGGCGTACTGCTCCCAGCAGCCCTGGCTGCCGCAGCCGCACAGCAGGCCGTCCGGGACCACCCGGATGTGGCCGAACTCGGCGGCCACGCCGAAGCGTCCGCGCCGGAGCTTGTTGCCGATGATGATGCCGCCGCCCAGACCCGTGCCGAGCGTGATGCAGATGACGTCCTCGTGGCCCTGGCCGGCGCCGAAGCGGTACTCGCCCCAGGCGGCGCAGTTGGCGTCGTTCTCGACGACCACGGGCAGGCCGATGCGCTGCTCGACCTTGTCCTTGAGCGGCTCGTGCCGCCAGTTGATGTTCGGCGCGAAGAGTACGGTCGCGCGCTTGTCGTCGACGTATCCGGCGGCGCCGATGCCGACCGCGTCGATGGTGTGGCTGGCGCTGACCTCGGAGACGGCGGCGCAGATCGCGTCCGTCACTCCGTCCGGGGTCGGCGGCGTAGGCACCTTGTACGTCTCAAGGATGGTGCCGTCTTCGTCGACCACGCCGGCCGCGATCTTCGTGCCGCCGATGTCGACGCCGATGGTGAGTCCCATTAGTCCCTCGGTTTCCGGTCAAACCCCGCCGCTGTCAACCGTACCCGAGCGAGGGCGGGGTTCAGTCGAGATCGATCCGCTCGGTCGGGCCGTCGCCGTCCTCGTCACGGGGGTCCTTCGCGTTTCCGGCGGCGTCGCCGGCGGGGTCGCCGGCGGTCCCGCCGCCCCGTCCGGGGGCCGGTTCGTCGCGCGTCCAGCGGCGCTCGTGGCCCTCGACCGCGGAACGGTAGGCGGCGAGCAGCTCCGAGCCGGCCGCCGCGAGGTGGTCGAAAACCTCGGGGTTGCGCTCGACGACGGGTTTGGCGGCGGTCTTCGCCTGGTTGACGAACTGCCGTACGGCGCCCTGCGCGGCCACGCCGAACAGCGGGTTGTTCAGCGCGGAGACCTTGTCGGACACCTTGTCGGCGACGGCCTCGAAGAGCTTGAACAGCTCCTCGGCGGCGGTCCCGGTGCCCGCGCTCCCGGAGGCGCCCTGCTCGGACCTGCGGCGCTCCCGCTCGGCGGCGAGGTCCTCGGCGCAGGCCTCGGCCCAGGCGTCGTCCCCGGAGGAGGGATCGGTGGGGCGGTCGGTGGCCTCGCTCATGGCGGACTCTCCTGCTGCGGCGGCGGGCGTGCGGTAGGGATTCCTGCTCCTACTACCTCGACGTTACCCGAACGGCGGTACGCCCCCCAGGCCGCCGGGACCTCCGGGGCCGCCCGCTACGCCTTTCCCCCGCTCCGGGGCCACAGCTCCGGGTCCGGGGTGAAGCGGATGCGGAGCTCGTCGTCGGCGAGGGCGGCGCCGGAGACGGTGCAGCGGCGCAGCGCGGCGGGCAGGGGAACGATCCTGCGGTACGGGCCCACCGTGAGCAGCAGCTCGTCACCGCGCCGGACGAGGCCGAGCTCGCGCTTCTCGGCGCGGGGCAGCGGGACCCGCCACAGCAGCACCCCGTCCTCGGCGATCCGGTCCTCGACGGTCCAGGCCGGGCGGGGCGCGGTCGCCGGGGCGGGTGCCGGGGCCAGCTCCGCGAGGTCCTCGGGACCGTGCGGGTCCCGGCCCAGGTGGGGCACGGGGAGCACGGGGAGGCTCTCGTCGCCGGCCCACTGGGCGGCGTACTTCTCCTGCTGGGCGGCGAGTCCCGCCAGCCAGGGGTCGGTGGATCCGGCGGGCAGCATCCGGTTGGCGACGAGCGCCGAAACGGGCAGCCGGTACAGGGCGAGCCCGAGCATGCCCAGGCGCAGCGCGGCGTCGGCGCCGGGTCCCGGCTCGGCGACGAGCCGTACGGAGGTGGTGGGGGCCTCCAGCACGTCCTGGACGGCCGCCAGGTCCTCGTCCCAGCGGGCGGCGGCCTCGTACAGCCACTGCGCGGGCATGGGGACGCCGGCGAGCTGGGCCAGTACGGGGCGCAGGGCGCGGGCCGCCTGGCGCTCCGCGGGGAGCAGCCGGGCGAGGTAGCGGCGGAGCTGGGCGGGGAGGGCGAGGGTGGTGATCGCCTGGTGCAGCGGGGGCAGGTCTACCACCACGAGGTCGGTGCCGGGCTCGTCCGCGGCCCGCCGCAGGGCGCGGAGCAGGGCGAACTGCTCGGCGCCGGGCAGTTCGGTGATCTCGTCGGTGTGCAGCGGGCGGGCGCCGAGCATCCCGAGGACCGCGGAGCCGCGCTCCTGGAGCTCGACGAGTTCGCGCCGGAACTCCTCGCCGGAGTCGACGCGGGCCACCCTGAGCGTGCCCTGCGGGGTGACCGGCGGGTCGGTGGGGCCGGTGCAGAGCAGGAGCACCCGGTGCCCCTGCCGTGCGGCGGCGAGCGCGGTGGCCGCCGCGACGGTACTCCGCCCGGCGCCGCCGGGGCCGGTGACGAGAAGGGTGTGCATGCTGCTCCTAGCTCCGCGGGTGCCCGGCCCCGCATCCCGGTGGGACCGCCGACCGGCCGCAGCCAGCCTCGCACGCCCCCGGGTCCCACTGGGCCCCCGGTCCCCAGGGCCGCCGCCCCGGCCGGGCCACAGAACGCCGCTGCGCGGGGCAGAGTCCCCGCTGCGCCCCTTTGCCGCTGCGCGGGGCGGAGTTCCCCTACCCGCCCTTCCACCGTTCCCCGGGCGCTGCCCGGACCCCGGTCCTCAAACGCCGGACCGGCTGAAAGGAACGGACCCCGGGCTACGCCCGGACCCCCTGGGGCTCCGCCCCAGACCCCGCGCCTCAAACGCCGGCGAGGCTGGGTACATCCAGCCCCTCCGGCGTTTGAGGAGCGGGGGTCCGGGGGCTGGCCCCCGGAACGGGTCCGGGCAGAGCCCGGGGAACGGGCGAAGGGCGGGTAGGGGACCCCGCCCCGCAGGGCCGACCCACCCGCACCCGCCCACCAGCTCCACGCCGAGACGGCAGCGGCCGCAGCCCCGACCCGCCACCGACGGACGGAGTCCGTCGCAGCGGTGCGAGCGGCGCGTCAGGAAGGGTCGGGGTGGCTTTCCACGCGCTTCTTCAGGCCTGCGAGGGCCCGGTCGATGATGACCTTCTCCGCCTTGCGCTTGATCATCCCGAGCATCGGGATCTTGACGTCCACCGTCAGCGAGTACGTCACCTCGGTGCGCGCACCGCCCGCGACCGCCGCCAGCTGGTAGGACCCGTCCAGCTGCCGCAGCATCTGGGACTTGTCCAGGGTCCAGCTGACCGTGTTCTCCGCCGGCCAGGTGTAGGCCAGCGTGTGGTCGTCCTTGATCGCGCCCGCGTCCAGCAGGAGCCGGACGCGCGAGGCCCGGCCGGCGTCGTCCTTCGCCAGTACCTCGGCCTCCTTCACCTCGCCGGTCCACTCCGGGTAGCGGGCGAAGTCGGCGATCACGGCCATGACGTCGGCCGGGGACGCCTCGATCATGATGCTCGAGCTGGTGTGTTCCGCCATCGCGGTCGCTCCTCCGGGGGGAGTTCGAGGAAAGTGCGGACGGCCTGGGCCGCCGCGTGAAGGCTATCGCGCGTCAGGAGCTCACCACTCCAGGGCCCACGGCCTTCCCGTGGCGGCGAAGTGCCCGACGTTCACGCACTCGGTGGCGCCGATCCGCATCCGCCGGGCGAGCGGCTGGTGGACGTGGCCGAAGAGCGCGTACCGGGGCCGTACCCGGCGGATCGCGGCGAGCAGGGCCCCGCTCCCCCGCTCGAAGCGCCGCGCCACGGTGTCGTAGCAGAGCTCCGGCACCTCCGGCGGGATGTGCGAGCAGAGCACGTCGACCTCGCCCAGCGCCTCCACCTTGGCCGCGTACTCCTCCTCGGGCACCTCGTAGGGCGTGCGCATCGGCGAGGGCAGTCCGCCGCCGACGAAGCCGAAGACCCGGCCGCCGATCTCGGCGCGCTGCCCGTCGAGCACGGTCAGGCCGGCGCCGGCGTACTCGGGCCAGAGCCGGGGGATGTCGACATTGCCGTACGTGGCGTACGTGGGCCGGGGGAAGGCGGCGAACATCTCGGCGTACTGGCGCCGGACCGCGCCCTCGACGAGCCGTTCCCGGTCCAGCCCGGCCCACAGCCCGCGGGCGAAGTCCCGGGCCTCCTCGAAACGGCGGGCGGTGCGCAGTTCCACGATGTGATCGGCGTTCTCGACGCCGAAGAGGTCGGGGAAGATGCCGCGCGAGTGGTCGGCGTAGTCGAGGAAGAGGACCAGGTCGCCGAGGCAGATCAGCGCGTCGGCGCCCTCCCCGGCCCGCGCCAGGGCCTCGGTGTTGCCGTGGACGTCGCTGACGACGTGGACGCGTGTCCGGTTCTTCGTGCCACCCATAGAGCCACCCATGCGGCCACCCTAGGCGCGCTTGGGCACCGCGGGGAGGGAATCGGCTCAGGCGGCCGGACCTGCGGTTACTTCCGAGTCGCAAACCGGGTCGACTAATGTCGGCAGGACACGACCGCGACATGTGACGCAGGGAACATCTGGCCGGTTCCCTCTATCCGGAACCCCCTACCGGTGGGTAACGTCCGGTCGGTCCACATGGTGGCGATGGCGCCCAGAGGAGCAGCAGTCTTGCGCGAGTTCAGCCTTCCGGCCCTGTACGAGGTCCCGTCGGACGGGAACCTGACGGATCTCATCCGCCGCAACGCCGCTCAGCATCCCGACACCGCCGTCATGGCCCGCAAGGTCGGCGGCGCGTGGCAGGACGTCACCGCGACCGAGTTCCTCGCCGAGGTCCGCAGCGCGGCGAAGGGCCTGATCGCGGCCGGCATCAAGCCCGGCGACCGGGTCGCCCTGATCTCCCGCACCCGCTACGAGTGGGTGCTGATCGACTTCGCGATCTGGAGCGCGGGCGCCGTCACGGTCCCCGTGTACGAGACCAGCTCCCCCGAGCAGATCCAGTGGATCCTCGGCGACTCCGGCGCCGTCGCCGTCGTCGTGGAGTCCCCCGCGCACGCAGCGTCCGTGGCCGCCCTGCGCGACCGGCTGCCGGAACTGCGCGAGGTCTGGGAGATCGAGCAGGGCGCCCTGGAGACGCTGCGGACCGCCGGCGCCGGAATCTCCGACGCCGAGGTCGACGAGCGCAGCACACTGGCGGGCGCCGACGACCCGGCCACCATCGTCTACACCTCCGGCACCACCGGCCGCCCCAAGGGCTGCGTGCTGACCCACCGCAGCTTCTTCGCCGAGGTCGGCAACATCGTGGCCCGGCTGCACCCGCTCTTCCGGACCGGCGAGTGCTCCGTGCTGCTCTTCCTGCCGGCCGCGCACGTCTTCGGCCGCCTGGTGGAGGTGGCGGCCGTGCTGGCGCCGATCCGGCTGGGCTGCGTACCGGACATCAAGAACCTCACCGACGAGCTGCAGTCCTTCCGGCCCACGCTGATCCTCGGCGTGCCGCGCGTCTTCGAGAAGGTCTACAACTCCGCCCGCGCCAAGGCCCAGGCCGACGGCAAGGGCAAGATCTTCGACGCGGCGGCCGAGACGGCGATCGCGTACAGCCGCGCGCTGGACCTGCCCGGCGGGCCGTCCCTCAAGCTGCGGCTGAAGCACAAGCTGTTCTCCAAGCTGGTCTACAGCAAGCTCCACGCGGTCCTCGGCGGGCGCGGCGAGTACGCGATCTCCGGCGGGGCCCCGCTGGGCGAGCGGCTCGGCCACTTCTTCCGCGGCATCGGCTTCACGGTGCTGGAGGGCTACGGCCTGACCGAGTCCTGCGCCGCCACGGCCTTCAACCCGTGGGACAAGACGAAGATCGGTACGGTCGGCCAGCCGCTCCCCGGCTCCGTGGTGCGCATCGCCGACGACGGCGAGGTGCTGCTGCACGGCGAGCACATCTTCAAGGAGTACTGGAACAACCCGACGGCCACCGCCGACGCGCTGACCGACGGCTGGTTCCACACCGGCGACGTCGGCACCCTCGACGAGGACGGCTACCTGGCGATCACCGGGCGCAAGAAGGAGCTCATCGTCACGGCGGGCGGCAAGAACGTCGCCCCCGCGGTGATCGAGGACCGGATCAGGGCGCACGCGCTGGTCGCGGAGTGCATGGTGGTCGGCGACGCGCGGCCGTTCGTGGCCGCGCTGGTCACCATCGACGAGGAGTTCCTGGGCCGGTGGGCCGCGGAGAACGGCAAGCCGGCCGGCGTGACGGCGGCCCAGCTGCGCGAGGACGCGGATCTCGTCGCCGCCGTCCAGAAGGCCGTGGACGACGGCAACGCGGCGGTTTCCAAGGCGGAATCGGTGCGGAAATTCCGCATTCTGCCCTCCCAGTTCACGGAGGAGTCCGGGCACATCACGCCTTCGCTGAAGCTGAAGCGGAATGTGGTGGCGAAGGACTTCGCGGACGAGATCGAAGCCCTCTACCGGGGCTGAGGACGACTCCAGGGACTAGCGCGGGTCCTCGGCGAGCACCCTGGCCATGTTCCGCTCCGCAAGGGCGGTGACGGTCACGAAGGGGTTCACGCCGAGGGATCCGGGGATCAGCGAGCTGTCGGTGACGTAGAGGCCCTGGTAGCCCTTGACGCGGCCGAAGTCGTCGGTCGCGTCCCCGAGGACGCAGCCGCCCAGCGGGTGGTAGGTGAAGTTGTCGGCGAAGTTCTTGTTGTCGCCGAACAGGTCGTAGCGGTAGATGGTGAAGTTGGCCCGGTTGATCCGGTCGAAGAGGCGCTTGGCCGCCTGGACGGACGGGGTGTTCTGGTCCCGGGTCCACTGGAGCTTCGCCGAGTCGCTGGCGGCGTCGTAGGTGAAGTGCCCGCGCTCCGGGTTCTTGGTGATGGCCAGGTACATCGAGATCCAGTGCTCGAAGCCCATCGGGAGCGGGGCGATCTCGGCGAAGACCGGGTTCGAGGCGTTGTCCCAGTCGTCGATGCCGAGGGCGGGCATGGTGGCCTGGTTGGCGCCGACCGTGTCCCAGAGGTGGTTGGCCCGGGCGGTCATGACGTTGCCGTTGTGGCCCCAGCCGAGGCCCACCTTGTCGTTGAGCGCGGGCAGGGTGCCGGTCTCCCGGGCGCGCAGCAGGATCTCGGTGGTGCCGAGGCTGCCGGCGCCGAGGAAGAGCTGCTTGCAGCCCAGTTCGCGGACCTGGGTGACCCGGCCGGTGAGGTCGCTGGTCTGGACGGTCAGGACGTAGCCGCCCGCCGGGTCCCGCCGTACGCCGACCACGCGCTGCATGGTCTCGATGGTGACGTTCCCGGTGCCCAGGGCGGCGGCGAGGTAGGTCTTGTCCACGCTCTTCTTGCCGTGGTTGTTGCCGTAGATGACCTCGCCCGCGAGGGCCGACTTGGTGGCGGTGCCGGCGGCCTCGCGCTTCATGTACTCGAAGTCGTAGACGTTGGGGACGAAGGTGGTCCTCAGCCCGGTCTTCTGGGCGTGCTTGCGGGAGATCCGCGCGAAGCGGTACCACTCCGTGGACTCGAACCAGGCCGGGTCGATGTCGTTGACCCCGAGCATGGCGCGGGCCCGGGGGTAGTAGGTGCCGTACATCTCGTCGGCGTCGACGCGGGGCAGGATCTCGGTGAAGTACGAGCGCTTCGGGGTGGGCGCCATACCGCCGTTGACCAGGGAGCCGCCGCCGACGCCGCGGCCCACGTACACCGACATGTCGCCGTAGTTCACCCGGTCCAGGACGCCGGGATACGGGCTGATGTTGCGGTTGACCACGTCCAGCCAGAGGAACTGGGCGAGCGGGGCCTCGGTGCGGTTGCGGAACCACATCGAGCGCTGGTCGGGGGCGGAGGTGGCGGGGAATATCTTCCCGTCGGCTCCCGGGGTGTCCCAGAGCCGTCCCATCTCCAGGACGACGGTGCGCACGCCGGCCTGCCCGAGGCGGAGCGCGGCGACGGCGGATCCGTAGCCGGAGCCGACGACGATGGCGGGGGCGTACGTGGCGGCCGCGGGCTCGGCGGCGGCCGCGGACTGCAGCCCGATCCGGGTGAAACCGAGGGCCGCCGCGGTCTGCAGGGCGCCGAGACCGAGAACATGACGACGTGTCAGGTTTGGTGTCATGGCCGCATCATGAGCGGATTCCGCCCAACCAGCCATAACCCGGACTGACACGCTTCTGAGTAACAGTCAGACATGGCTCGACCGTAGGCGGGCACCGCCGCGGACCGTGCGGTTTGATCGACTCTGCCCGGTCTCTTTCGGATCTTGCTCCGGTCGGGCAAGATCCGAAAGAGAACGCCTACAGCAGCTCGCGCAGGCGCTCCGCGAGCAGGTCCCAGCGCCACTTCTCCTCGACCCAGGCCCGGCCGCGCTCACCCATGCGCGCACGCAGGGCCGGGTCCCCGAGCAGGGCGACGACGCGGGCCGCGGTCTCGGCCGGGGCGCCGCCGGGGACCACCCAGCCTGTCTCCCCGTCCAGTACGGCGTCGGGGGCGCCGCCGGAGTCACCGGCGATCACCGGTAGGCCGGTGGCGGAGGCCTCCAGGTAGACGATGCCGAGGCCCTCCACGTCGAGCCCGCCGCGACGGGTGCGGCAGGGCATCGCGAAGACGTCCCCGGCCCCGTAGTGGGCGGGCAGTTCGGACCACGGGACCGCGCCCGTGAACACGACGGACTCCGCGACCCCGGCCTTGCCGGCCAGTGCCCGCAGGTCGGCCTCGTAGGGGCCGCCGCCCACGATCAGCAGGACGGCGTCCGGCACTGCCGCCAGGATCCGCGGCATCGCCTCGATCAGCGTGTCCTGCCCCTTGCGGGGGACGAGCCGCGAGACGCAGACGACCACCGGCCGGTCCGTCAGCCCCAGCGTCGCCCGGACCTCCGCGCCGCCCGACGCCGGGTGGAAGGTCTTCTCGTCCACGCCCGGCGGGAGCTGCGTCATGCGCGCCGCGGCCCGCTCCGTCAGGGCCGGGGCGATCCGCGAACGGGTGTACTCCCCCAGGTAGGTCAGGGTGTCCGTACCCTCGCCGATGCGCCGCAGCAGCCCGCGCGCGACCGGCAGCTGCGCCCAGCCCGCTTCGTGCCCGTGCGTGGTCGCCACGATCCGGCGCGCGCCGGCCCGGCGCAGCGCGGGCCCCATCAGCCCCAGCGGGGCCGCCGCGCCGAACCACACCGACGAGCAGCCGTGTTCGCGCAGCAGGCCGACGGCCCGGCGGGTGACCCGGGGGGTCGGCAGCAGCATCGTGGTGCGGTCGCGGATCACCTGGAAGGGCTGCTCCGCGTCGAAGGCGGCGGTGGCGGCCCGTCCCTCGGCGGAGCGCTTCCAGGTGGAGGCGTAGACCACGACTTGGTCGGGGTCGAGTCGCAGCGCCATGTTGTGCAGGAAGGCCTGGATGCCCCCCGGCCGCGGCGGGAAGTCGTTGGTCACGATCAGCGTCTTGTCCATCGCCTGCCGACCCTACCGGAGGCCCGGGAAAGGGCCCTGCGGGGCGGAGCGTGCGAGGCGGAGTTCCTCGCCCCGACCCTTGCCGCCGCGCGGGGCGAAGTCCCCGCTGCGCCCCCTTGCCGCTTGCGCGGGGCTGGGTCCCCGCTGCGACCCCTTGCCGCTGCGCGGGGCGAGTTCCCCGCTGCCCCCTTGCCGCTGCGCGGGGCTGGGTCCCCGCTGCGCCCCCCTTGCCGCTGCGCGGGGCTGGGTCCCCTACCCGCCCTTCCACCGTTCCCCGGGCCAGCCCGGACCCGGTCCTCAAACGCCGGACGGCTGGAGTGGCGCGAGCGGCCTGAAAAGACCAGCCCCAGCCGAGGCCGGGGCTCCGGCTAGCGGAACTCCCGGGCCAGGTCCTCTTTCCAGGCCCGGGTCAGCCCGGCGGAATCCGTCCCGAGGGTGTCCGCCAGCGCCGCGGGCAGGGAGTCCCGGCCGGAGCTCTCGTACAACGAGAGCAGCGCCGCCTCCCCCCACCGCCGGGCGATCAGCCGGCAGGCCAGCCAGGAGCCCTCGTAGGCCCGCGCCAGTGCCTCCGCGTCCCCGCCGAAGGCGAAGGCGGCGGCCGTGGGGAGTTCCCCCGGCAGATCGCCCCGCCGCACCGCGCGGGCGAGGGCCGGGGCGACCTCGGCCGGGGTGCGGTCGCTGTCGCGGTACGCGGCCCAGTCCGCGAAGCCCTCGGAGAGCCAGAGCGGAGTCCGGGAGGTGGTCGCCGCCCGGGTGGCCACGTGGGTGGTCTCGTGGGTCAGGATCACCTGGCGGCCCTCCGCCGAGAGCTGCCCGTACCCCTCCGGGTTGACCACGACCCGGTCCGCGGGGGCGGGGCCCGCGCCGGTCCGCCCGGTGGTGACGGCGCCCAGGCCCCGGTACTCGTCCGCGGGCCGCCCCAGCAGCGCGGCCATCGCGTTCAGCGAGCCCGGCACCAGCACCACCACCCGGCCCGCCCACGGCCGCGGCCAGGCCGCGCTCGCGGCGGGCACCGCCTTGTCCGCCTCGGCGGCGATCTCGGAGAGGGAACCGGAGCTCTGGCCGGAGCCGCCGAGCACCAGGGCGTGCGCCCCGCGCTCCACGGACACCGGGCCCTGGTCCCACAGCTGGGGCAGCGCTCCGGGGGCGGGCCGGTCGGCGGCCACCGCCCAGGAGCCGCCGGCCCGGGTGAGCTCCACCTCGCGGGCGGAGCCGGCCGGGGCGGCATCGTAGCCGGTCAGCCGGTAGCGCAGCTGGGCGCGCGCGAAGGCCCGTACGCCGTCCACCCGGACCGCGGAGACCTCGTACGACCATCCCTCCAGCGGGATCGCCGCGAGGGCCGCGGGCGGGGCCGCCGACCAGTCGGCGACGGC
Source organism: Streptomyces sp. NBC_01298 (assembly GCF_035978755.1). Lineage (NCBI taxonomy): Bacteria > Bacillati > Actinomycetota > Actinomycetes > Kitasatosporales > Streptomycetaceae > Streptomyces > Streptomyces sp. NBC_01298. Next base: position 6,559,168 of record NZ_CP108414.1, on the reverse strand, counting down.
CCGCCGGACGTCCCGTTCCACGGGATCCGCCGAAGCCGACACGGAAGGGGTCACGGACTCGGACCCGCACCCCGCGAGCGGCACGCACAACAGCGGGCAGAGCAGCACCAGCGTCAGCGCGCGCGAGCACCGACGAGCGGTACCGCCCAGAACCGGGAACATCACCCGATCGTACGCAGCGCCGCTCTCAGGGCCGGGTCACCGAGGACACCGGCATCATCCCGACGGGGTCGTACCGCACCCGCGCCCCCGGGTACGGGGCGTGCACCACCTGGCCGTTGCCGACGTACATGCCGACGTGGCTGGCGTCCGAGCGGTACGTCACCAGGTCCCCCGGGCGCGCCTCCGACAGGGAGACCCGCCGCCCGGCGTGCCGCTGCGCCTGCGAGGTGCGCGGCAGGGCGACGCCCGCCTGCCGGTACGACCACACCATCAGCCCGGAGCAGTCGAAGCCGGAGGGACCGGTGGACCCCCAGACGTAGGGCCGCCCCACGGCCGACCGGGCCGCCATCACGGCGGTCATGGCGCGCCCGGACGAGGGCCCGGAGGCCGCGGCGTCGGGGAGGTCCGGCAGGGCGTCGGGGCGGCCGCCGGAGCGCGAGGCCCGGTCGAAGTCGGCGCGCTCCCGCGTGGGCATCGCGTTCAGCAGCCGGCGCGCGGCGGCGAGCTTGGCGGTGACGGCACGCTTCTCCCTCGCCACGTCGGCGCGCAGGGCGTCGAGTTCGGAGAGCTTGCGGGAGGCTTCCCGGCGTTCCTGGCCGAGCCGGCCCTGCTCGAAGCGCAGTTCCTCGAGCTGGCGGGCCTGGCGGCCGGACAGCCGGGTGAGCGCGGAGGCCTTGGCGAGGTAGTCGTCCGGGTCGTCGGAGAGCATCAGCTCGACGGCGGGGTCCATGCCGCCGGCCCGGTACTGGGCTCCGGCGTAGGCGCCGAGCACTCCGCGCATGGTGTTGATGCGGTCCTGTCCGCGGGCCACCGCGTCCTGGATCCGGTCGACTTCGGTGCGGAGCCGGCCGGCCCGCTCGCCCGCCTGGTTGAAGCGCTCGGTGGCCTGCTCGGCCTCTTCGAAGAGCCGGTCGACCTGGGCGCGGGTGCCCGCGGAGGGCTCCTGCGGGAGGCCGGGGGCCGCACCGGCGGGTGCGCCCGACATGAGAGCCGCCGCTCCCGCCGCCGCGGCGGTGAGGACGGTGACCTTGGTGTTCCGGTCGAGGGCGCTGGGCCCGGACCGGCGATGGGACGCCACGTGAAACCGCTCCCTCCTGCTGAGCGGGACCCGGGTCCGCCCTCCGTGGACGGCCGTGTGCCGGGGTTCCGCGCTGGCAGACAGTAGCCGCGCGGAAGGGCACCGGCCAACGACCTCCGGTGGGCACGCACAGTGACGCCCCGTCGGAGACGCAGGTCACCGGCGGGGCGTGTGGTCAGAGCGGGGCCTCGTAATTCGCCCGGATGGGCGGTGTTCGGCGCGTCCGGTCGGACCCTGTGTGGCGGAGGGGGCGTCAGCCGACGCGCACGCCGAACTGGAACGGCATGTTGTCGATCGATTCGTACTTGACGCCGCTGCGCGGGTTCGAGGCGTGCAGCACCGTGTTGCCGCCCGCGTACAGGCCGACGTGGTGCAGGTCGCCGTAGAAGAACACCAGGTCGCCCGGCTGGAGCTGGCTCCTGCCGATCCGGGTGCCGTCGTTGATCTGCGTGAAGGTGGTGCGCGATATCGACACGTTGGCCTGCTTGTACGCCCACTGGGTCAGACCCGAGCAGTCGAACGTGTTCGGGCCTTCGTGCCCGGATATGTACGCGCTGCCGATCTTGGTCTTGGCGGCGGCGAGGGCGGCTCCGGCCCGGCCGGAGGGCTTCACGTTGCCGAGGTTGGGAACGCGCTCGCCGGCTCCGCGGCTGGCGCGCGAGTCCTCGTCCTTGATCTGCGCCCGCTCCTGGGCGGTCAGGGTGTTGAGGAGCGCCTGGGCCTCGGCGAGCTTGTCCTGGGAGGCCTTCTTCTTGTCGCCGAGCTCCTTGCGGGTGGCGTCGAGGTCGGTGAGCTTGCCCGCGGCCTCCTGGCGCTGCTGCGCGAGGGTGCGCTGCTTGGCCTGGATCTTGTGGACCGCGTCGACCTGCTGACCGCTCAGCTGCTCCAGGGTGGAGGCCTTGTCGAGGTAGCTGTCCGGGTCCGCCGAGAGGAAGAGCGCGAGGGACTGGTCGATGCCACCGCTGCGGTACTGGGCACTGGCCATCGAACCGAGGGTGCCGCGCAGCGTGTTGAGGTCGGCCTGGCCGCGGGCGACCTGGTCCTGGAGCTGCCCGATCTCGGTTTCGAGCTTGTCCTGGTGTTCCTTGGCCGCGTTGAACTTCTCGGTGGCCTGCTCGGCCTCTTCGTAGAGGGCGTCGACCTTGGCCTTGACCTCGTCCTTGGTCGGCTTGGCGGGGGCGGCGTTGGCGGCCTGCCCCGAGAGGACCACGGCGGCTGCCGCGGTGACGCCGAGCACGGTCGTGCGCATGCGGGTCGGCTGCTTGGGTCGACGGTGGGACGCCACGAAGGCGAGCTCCTTCTTCCTAGAGCCGCCGAAGAACGCAATCCGTCCAAGAAAAAACTCGGCGACACCTTCGCCATCACCCCGAATGAGTGAATTACCGCACGAAGGTTTGACTGACCCTAGTGACCCTTCTGTGATCAGTTCAAATCCTGTCGGCAAAAAAATCGCTCTCCGACCAGGTTCTTTACCTACAGTGCACGCTCCGTGTCGGCGACTTGACGGTCCGTCCCCCCGATCACATGCCAATTCCGGCATATGCGCCAGCAGTTACGAAACGCGCGAAAGCCGCTTCAGCAGCAAGGCGGACGCCACGGGCCGGGCCCCGACCTTGGCCACCCCGTCGGCGACTTCCCGGTCCGTGGAGACCACGACCACCGGACGGCCGGACGGTTCGGCGCGCACCAGCTGGCGGATCAGCTCGTCCGCCGTCACCCCCGCCTTCGAGAACAGCACCCGCACTCCGCGCGGCGGCGCGAGCAGCACGGGGGCCGCCAGCTCCGCCCCGTCGAAGACACAGGTCATCTCGGCGCCCGTCTGCGCGGCGAGCATGGACAGCCCGCCCAGCAGCCGCAGCCGCTGCTTCTCCAGCGGCATCGTCGGGTAGCCGGTCTTGGTGACGTTGTAGCCGTCGACCACCAGATGGGCCTGCGGGAGCGCCAGCAGCTGGTCCAGCAGCGCCGGGTCGGTCTCCGACAGGGCGCGCGCCGCGATGTCCTTGGGGGTCATCCGGCCCGGTTCCACCGCCTCCACCGTGTCGGCGGGCCGGGTGGAGAGAGGCGGCAGCGCGAGCTCCCGGCGCAGTCCCGCGGCCGCGTCCAGCACGGTGTCCAGCAGCAGCCGCAGCCGCATGTCCTCGATGCTGCGCCCCTCGCGGGTGGCCCGGCGGGAGGTCTCCAGCGCCGATTCCACCTCCGCGAGGCGGGACTTGAGCCGCCGGGTCTCGCTCTCGGCGCTGGTCACCTGCGCGGCCGCCTCGGCGCGGATGCCGTCGACCTCCGCGTTGATCTTGCGCAGGGCGGCGTCACCCCGCTTGACGTCGCTCAGGGCGCTGCGCAGCTTGCGCTGAAGCGATTCCGCTTCCTTGCGCGCCGCGTCCAGCTCGGCCCGCACATGGTCGACACCCGTGCGCTGCAGTTCCCGTACGTGGGCCAGCTCCTCGCGGAGCCGCCCCATCTCGCGGCGGGCCTCCTCGTCGACCCGCTCGGCGTCGGCGCGCTGCGCCTCCTCGCCCGCGGCGGCGACCAGCTTGACCCAGCCGGCCGGCCGCAGCACGTACGCGGCGGCCGCCACGTCCAGCGGATCGGCGGCGGCGGGCGGGGCGCCCGACTCCAGGGCGGAGGCCAGGTCGGCCTGCGCCTCACGGAACTTCTCGGCGACCCTGCCCCGGAAGACGGGGTCGCTCTCCACCGCCGTGGCCATGGCGTTGCCCGCGAACTTGGCGCGCCGGGACGGGGTGAAACGGGCGTACTGGCGCAGCTGCGCCGGGAGGTCCGCGACCGTCAGCCCGCCGAAGGCGTCCGAGACGAGCGCGACGACCCGGCGCCGCACGCCTTCCGGCAGTGGGCGGTCGAGCGCCTCGGCGGCGTCACCGGCCGCGTCGGCCGGCTCAGCGCCGCTTGCTGGCTCCACAATCCGTCACCCCTACCGTCATTCACCTGCGGGCGGGGCTCCTTCAGGAGTCCGCGCCCGGCCTGTCCACGAGCTCGATCTGGTCCACCGCGTTGCACCAGCGGCAGCGCACCGACTCGATGGTCTCATTGACCACCTCGCGCTCCTCGACCTTGGGCTCCCCGGCGAGGTCCAGGTGGACGTACTCCACGACCTTCGACGAACGGGTGACGTCGAAACGCGTGAGGTTGCCGCACAGGGTGCAGCGCCACCGGGTGGTGTCGGTCGGCAGGGGAACCGTCATCAGGCCGCTCTCTCCTTCTATCCTTCTATCGCTTACACGAACGCGCGCGGTACACCCGCCCGTGTCGTCACGGGTACGTGCGTGCGTGCGTAGCTCGTAACCCTACGGCCTGCCGCACCCGCCGGTGGGCCCGGCTGGGTCATGCTCGGTCGCATGATCGTAAGGTGGCAGGCCGTACGCGAGGCCGCCCGGGGCCCGGTGATCACCCATGCGCTGATCGCGGGCTGCTGCGTGGTGTTCATCCTGAGCCCGGCGTCGGGGCTGAACCCGGTCTACGGGACGGGCGACCAGCTGCTCGCCAACGGGACGGCGTACTTCCGGCGCTGGGGCGTGGTCCCCGACGAGCTGTTCACCGGCTCGGGCCGGGCGGCGCTCACTCCCCTCACGGCCCTGTTCGTGCACGGGAGCTGGCTGCACCTGCTGGGCAACATGCTCTTCCTCTACGTCTTCGGGGCGATGACGGAGCGGCGCATGGGCCGGGCGGTGTTCCTCTGCTTCTACGTCTGTACGGGCTACCTGGCCCTGGCGGCGTACGCGGCGGCCTACGCCTCCTCCGACCAGACCCTGGTCGGAGCCTCCGGGGCCATCTCCGCGGTCCTGGGGGCCTTCCTGTACCTCTTCCCCAGGGCGCGGGTGACGAGCCTGTTCCCGTTCCTGTTCTTCCTGCCGCTGCGCTTCCCCGCGTGGATCGTGCTGATGTTCTGGTTCGGCCTGCAGTGGCTGGCGGCGCACCGGGCGGCGAGCGGGCCCGGAGTCGCCTATCTGGCCCACGTCGTGGGCTTCTCGGTGGGCTTCCTCTACGCGTGGGTCCGCTACCGGGGTGGGACTAGAGTGGGTCGACCAGTGACTGCCGTCGAGGGAGACAGCCAACCGTGATCACCGCACTCGTGCTCATCAAGACCAGCGTGGACCGGATCCCCGAGATCGCCGAGGCCATCGCCGCACTGGACAGCGTCAGCGAGGTCTACTCGGTCACCGGCACCTACGACCTGATCGCACTGGTCCGGGTGTCCCGGCACGAGGACCTGGCCGACATCATCCCCGGCCGCATCAGCAAGATCCCGGGCGTCGAGGCGACGGACACCCACGTGGCGTTCCGCACGTACTCCCAGCACGACCTGGAAGCGGCCTTCGCGATCGGCCTGGACGCGTAGCGGTTCAGAGCTCGGGCAGCGCCTCGCCCGGCAGGGCGGGGCGGCCGTTCTCTAGCCGGAACTCCCGGACGCGGCCCCGCTCGCTCCACCACTGACGGACCAGCTCCGGCGTCCAGCGCTCGTCGCCGTCGCACTGGTAGCCCGCCATCGGATCCTGGAACGCCGCGGCGATCACCCGGTACGTCTCCTGGGCGTCGCGCGGCTGCCGGTAGACGAACTCGTCACCGGAATCGTCGTTGTGGAGCACGTGGGCCGGCGCGACCTCGCGCCCCACCCAGCACGTGTCGGTTCCCGCCCCGTAGAACGGCCCCGGCACATTGCGCCAGTCACGCCGCGCCCACGCGTCCGGCCATGCACCCCACGGTGGGCTGTACGCCGGTACCCAGTGCGCGTTGCCGGGTAGCGGCTCACCGGGGACGCAGGCCCGGACGATCGGTATCGGGTCCCAGTAAGTCATGCCCCGCGGCCTGTCAGACGGCCGGGACGCAGCGGCCCTCTTCGGTGCGGTACTGCCACTTGGCGCCGTCCGCGACGAGCTCCTTGACCGCGCGGACGAAGCGCTCGACGTGCTCGTCGGGGGTGCCGGCGCCGAAGCTGACGCGGATCGCGTTGAGCGAGCGCTCCCCCGGGGCCGCCTCCGGGGCTCCGCACTCGCCCTGGGCCTGCGGCTCGCTGCCGAGCAGGGTGCGGACCAGCGGGTGGGCGCAGAACAGGCCGTCGCGGACGCCGATGCCGTACTCGGCGGACAGCGCGGCGGCGAAGTGCGAGCTGTTCCAGCCGTCGACGACGAAGGAGATGACGCCGACGCGCGGGGCGTCGTCGCCGAAGAGGGACAGGACGCGGACCGCCGGCACCTCGGCGAGGCCTTCGCGGACCTTGGCGATGAGGTGCCGCTCGCGGCCGACGAGGTTCTCGAAGCCGGCCTCGTTCAGCGCCTTGCAGGCGGAGGCGATGGAGTAGACGCCGATGACGTTCGGGGAGCCGGCCTCGTGGCGGGCGGCGGTGGTGTGCCACTCGACGTCCACGCCGCCGTCCTCGCGGCGGGCCACCTTGCGGGAGGCGCCGCCGCCCGCGAGGTACGGCTCCGCCTCCCGCAGCCAGTCCGCGCGGCCGGCGAGCACGCCCGAGCCGAAGGGGGCGTAGAGCTTGTGGCCGGAGAAGGCGACCCAGTCCACGTCGAGGTCCTGGACCGAGACGGGGTGGTGCGGGGCCAGCTGGGCGGCGTCCAAGACGATGCGGGCGCCGTGGGCGTGCGCGGCGGCGGCGAGTTCCTTGACGGGCCACAGCTCGCCGGTGACGTTGGAGGCTCCGGTGACGCAGACCAGCGCCGGGCCGTAGGGGTCGCGGTCGGCCAGGGCGCGCTCCAGGGTGGCGACGGCCTCGTCCGGGGTGCGGGGGGCGTTGAGGTAGGTGACCTGCGCTTTCGTCCACGGGAGCAGCGAGGCGTGGTGCTCGGTCTCGAAGACGAAGACCTGGCAGTCGGCCGGGAGCACGGCGGCGAGCAGGTTGAGCGAGTCGGTGGTGGACCGGGTGAAGATCACCTGGTCGGCGGGCCGGCAGTCGAGGAACTCGGCGACGGTGACCCGGCTCTGCTCGAACAGGTCGGTGGAGAGCTGCGAGAGGTACCCGGCGCCGCGGTGGACGCTGCCGTAGTACGGGGCGTACGCGGCCACGTCGTCCCAGACCCGCTGCAGCGCCGGGGCGCTGGCCGCGTAGTCGAGGGCGGCGTAGGTGACCTCGCCGCCGGTGACGAGCGGCACGGTGACCTCACGGCCGAGGACCGCGAGCGGCTCGGCACAGGCAGGGTCGAAGGTGGCGGCGCTGACGGTGACGGCGGCGTTCAGGGTTGCGGACATGGCGGTATCTCCCGGCAGGCAGGTGTGAATGGCTTCGGTGGGCCCGTCCGCCGACACGGCTACGGCTCTGCGGCCGTTCGGGGTACGGGAGTGCCCCGGAACGCGGATCGGCCGTCGTAGGCGGCAGCTGTGCTGCGGGTACGCGGAAGTGACCCTGTTCCGAGGGGTGAAGAAGGGGCGGAGTCGCCCTATCGCATTCGCTTGCTCACGGAAAACGCTCCTCAGAAGACCAGGACCCCTGGTTTCGAGGGATCCGCGCTTGCCGTAGACCTCACTGCCTACGACCTGGTCATCACCCGGGGCACCCCGCCACGGAAGGAGGGTTGCCGGACAGCAAGCCGGGGCCTAAACGCTGTCACTCGTGACCTGAGGAGCATCCTGCCACACGATCATCCGAACGCAAGACCCCGGTCCACATGGCGGACCGGGGTCAGTGCCGGATCTTGGCCGGATCCCGTCGGAACGGTCCGGCTCCGGATCCGCTAGGCGTTGCTCGCCGCCACCCAGCGGGCCAGCGCGTCCCGGGCCGCGCCCGAGTCCACCGACTCCGCCGCCCGCACGACACCGGCGGCGAGCTGCTCCTCCAGGGTGCCCGTACCCGGGTCCAGAGCGACCAGCGCCGCCGCCGAGTTCAGGAGCACCGCGTCACGCACCGGGCCGGTCTCGCCGGCCAGCAGGCGCCGGGCCACGTCCGCGTTGTACGAGGCGTCCGCGCCTCCCAGTGCCGAGACGTCCACCAGCGGGATGCCGATGTCGCGCGGGTCGAAGCCCTGCTCCCGGACCTCGCCGTCGCGGACCCACCAGACCCGGGAGGTCGCCGTGGTGGTGAGCTCGTCGAGCCCGTCGTCGCCGCGGAAGACCAGCGCCGAAGAGCCCCGCTCCGCCAGGACGCCCGCGACGATCGGGGCCACCCGCGCGTCGGCCACACCGGTGGCCTGCGCGCGGACCCGCGCCGGATTGGTCAGCGGGCCCAGGAAGTTGAAGGTGGTGCGGATGCCGAGCTCGCGGCGGGCCGCCGCCACGTGCCGCAGGGCGGGATGGAACTTCACCGCGAAGCAGAAGGTGATCCCGGCCTCCTCGGCGACCTCCGCGACCCGCGCGGGGGTGAGGTCGAGGTTGACACCCAGCTTCTCCAGGACGTCCGAGGAGCCGCTCGCGGAGGACGCGGCCCGGTTGCCGTGCTTGACCACCTTGGCGCCCGTACCGGCCACCACGATCGCCGACATCGTGGAGATGTTGACCGTCTTGGCCCCGTCGCCGCCGGTGCCGACGATGTCCACCGTCCGGCCCGGCACCTCGATCAGGTTGGCGTGTTCGTACATGGCGCGGACCAGGCCGTTGATCTCGGCCACGGTCTCCCCCTTGGCCCGCAGCGCGACGGCGAAGCCGGCGATCTGGGCGTCGGTGGCCTCCCCGCGCATGATCCGGTCCATGGCCCAGGCCGTGTCGTCGGCGCCGAGGTCCCGGCCGGTCAGCAGGGCGTCCAGAAGGCCCGGCCAGCCGCGGGCCGCCACGCTGTCGCCGCCTGCCGGGGTCACCAGGTTCATGGTCCGCTCCTGCTGCTCATCGAGGATTCCACGTCGAATGGGAAGGGCTTCAGCCTATCCAGCCCCGGGGACGGCAAAGAGCCCCGTCCAGACACTGGACGGGGCTCTCACCGTGGCGACACCAGGACTGACCGAAATCAGTCCCTCAAGCAGTCATGCGTGGTGCGTACCGCGTGAAACGTGTGAAGCGCGTGAAGCCGTGACGCGGGAGATCAGTGGTGGCCGTGGCCGCTCTGGATCTCCTTGTACTCCTCGACCGTGGGCTTCGGGATCTGGTTGTTCTCCGCGTAGTAGCCCTTGCTGAGCTTGACGCGGAGCTTCTCCAGCGGGTTCACCTTGCGCACGACACCGTTCTCGTCGACCGTGGGGCCGATCTCGGCGGGCTTGTACTGGTCGTACGAGGTGAGCGTGTGCAGCTTGCCCTGCGAGAGCGGCTCGTGGACCTCGACGAACTCACCGTGCGGCAGGCGCTTGATGATGCCGGTCTCGCGACCGTGCAGCACCTTGTCCCGGTCCCGGCGCTGGAGGCCGAGGCAGATCCGCTTGGTGATGACGAAGGCGATGACCGGGCCGACGAAGAACCCGATGCGCGCGAACCAGGTGATCGAGTTGATCGACAGGTGGAAGTACTGCGCGAACATGTCGTTTCCACCGGCGATCAGCAGGATGACGTACCACGTCAGCCATGCCACACCGAAGCCCGTACGGGTCGGGGCGTTGCGCGGGCGGTCCAGGATGTGGTGCTCGCGCTTGTCCCCGGTGACCCAGGACTCGATGAACGGGTAGACCGCGATCACGACCAGCACCAGCGGGAAGATGACCAGCGGGATGAACACGCCCAGGACGAGGGTGTGGCCCCACAGGTTGATCTCCCAGCCGGGCATGGCACGGATCAGACCCTCGGAGAAGCCCATGTACCAGTCGGGCTGCGCACCGGTGGACACGTGGTCCGGGCGGTACGGGCCGAGCGCCCAGATCGGGTTGATCGAGGCGATGCCCGCGATCAGCGCGATGACGCCGAAGACCAGGAAGAAGAAGCCTCCGGCCTTGGCCATGTAGACCGGGAGCAGCGGCATGCCGACGACGTTCTTCTCGGTCTTGCCGGGGCCCGCGAACTGGGTGTGCTTGTGGTAGAAGACCAGGATCAGGTGGGCCACCAGCAGGCCCATCATGATGCCGGGCAGCAGCAGGATGTGGACCGAGTAGAACCGGGCCACGAACTCGCCGCCGGGGAACTCTCCGCCGAAGAGGAAGAACGACAGGTACGTGCCCACGACCGGCACGGAGAGCATGGCGCCCTCCATGAAGCGGACACCGGTGCCCGAGAGCAGGTCGTCCGGCAGGGAGTAACCGGTGAAACCGGTGAACATGCCGAGGACCAGCAGCAGGAAGCCGAAGACCCAGTTGACCTCGCGCGGCTTGCGGAAGGCGCCGGTGAAGAAGACGCGCATCATGTGCACGAGCATCGCGGCGATGAAGATCAGTGCCGACCAGTGGTGGATCTGCCGGATGAGCAGGCCGCCGCGGACGTCGAAGCTGATTTCCAGGGTCGACTTGAAGGCCTCCGACATCGCCACACCCTGCATGGGGATGTAGGAACCGTCGTAGTGCACTTCGTTCATGCTCGGGTGGAAGAACAGCGTCAGGTACACACCCGTGAGGATGAGGATGATGAAGCTGTAGAGGCAGATCTCGCCCAGCATGAAGGACCAGTGGTCCGGGAAGATCTTGCGCATGTTGGCCTTGGCGAGGCTGTAGATGCCCAGCCGGCCGTCGGCCCAGTCGGCTACGCGCTCGCCGGCCGGAGCCTTGCGCTCTTTGGTGTCAGTGGCAGTGCTCATCCGCGCTCCCAGAAAGAGGGACCGACGGGCTCTTCGAAGTCGCCGAGCGCCTCGAGGAAACCTTCGTCATTGACGCCGATCCGCAGCTGCGGGAGCGCGTGACCAGCCGGGCCGAAGATGACTCGGGCGCCGTCGGAGAGGTCGAAGGTGGACTGGTGGCACGGGCAGAGCACGTGGTGCGACTGCTGCTCGTACAGGCTGATCGGGCAGCCGACGTGGGTGCAGATCTTGGAGTAGGCCACGATCCCGTCGTGGGACCACTCCAGTTCCTTCTTGTCCTTGATGTTCTCCGGCTGGATGCGGACGATCATCAGGGCGGCCTTGGCGATCTGCGTCTGGAAGTCGTGTGCGTCCTCCTCCAGGCCTTCCGGCATGGCGAAGGTCAGCGACCCGACGCCGATGTCCTCGGGGCGGAGCGGCTCCATCGTGTTCTGGTTGATGAGCATCTTGCCCTTCGCCCAGATGGTCTTGCGCAGCTTGTCCTCGGGCAGCGGGCCCAGGTCGCGCAGGATCACGACGGCGGAGAGCGGCAGCAGGGCCAGCGCACCGTACATCGTGTTGCGGATCAGCGGGCGGCGGCCGATGGCCGACTCGCGCGCACCGTCCGCGAAGTCCTGCATGACCTGCGCCTTGACCTCGGGCGGGGCCGCGATCTCGTGGCGCTCGGCGGCGACCTCCACGTCGGACATCAGGGTGCGGGCCCAGTGGACCGCGCCCGCGCCGATGCAGAAGAGGGCCGCGCCGAGGCTCACGCCGAGGGCGAAGTTGAGAGCGCTCACCTTCCCGATGGGGAAAATGTAGACGATCTTGTCGACCGGCAGGATCACGAACGAGGCGATGAAGGCGATCGTCGCCAGCATCGACAGCGTGAACAGCATGGCCACCGTGCGCTCGGAGCGCTTCGCGGCCCGCTCGTCGATGTCCTGGATCCGCGGCCGGTGAACCGGCAGACCGGGGTCGGCGAACGGGTCGCTGTCCGGTACCGCCACGGCACCGTGGTGCGTGTCGCCCTGCTCGCTCGGCAGGTGCTTCTCTACGGGAATGTCTTGGCTACTCATGACTTCTTGGCCTTAGCGGTGTGGGCCGCAACCCAGACGGCGACAGCGATCAGCGCACCCAGTCCGAAGACCCAGCCGAAGAGACCCTCGGAGACGGGGCCGAGGCCACCGAGCTTGAGGCCACCGGGGCTGGTCGCCTTCTCGCCGTTGACGTGCTGGAGGTACGCGATGATGTCCTTCTTCTGCTTCTCCGGCATGGTGCTGTCGGGGAAGGAGGGCATGTTCTGCGGGCCGGTGAGCATGGCCTCGTAGACGTGCTTCGGCTCGACACCCTCAAGGTTGGGGGCGTACTTGCCGTTCGTCAGTGCGCCGCCCTCGCCGGTGAAGTTGTGGCACTGCGCGCAGTTGTTGCGGAACAGTTCGCCACCCTTCGCGATGTCGGCACCCGCCGGGTCGTACTGCTTCTCGGCCGGCGTGATCGGGCCGGCTCCGAGGGACGCGATGTACGCGGCGAGCTGGTCGGTCTGCGCCTGGGTGTAGATGACGGGCTTCTTCGGCACCTGGGCGCCGGGCTGCTGGGCGGGCATACGGCCCGTCATGACCTGGAAGTCGACGGCAGCGGAGCCGACGCCAACCAGGCTGGGGCCGTCAGAGGAACCCTGACCGCCGGTCCCGTGGCAGCTTGCGCAGCCGACGGCGTAGAGCTTCTGGCCCTCCTCGATGGCGAGGGACTGGACGGTTTCGTCGGCCTTCGCAGTGCCCGCGGGCGCGAAGGCGCTGTACAGCCCCCCGGTAACCGCCAGCGCGAAGAGTAGAACGACGACCGCCGCCAGCGGATGGCGTCGTCGTGCGGAGAGCTTTTTCACGGATTACCCCGGTGTCAGGATCTTCTGCGTCGGTGTGTCTGGATGGAGTGCCGGGACCGGCCCGGCGACGTGTTCGCTACTTGATCAGGTAGATCGTTGCGAAGAGGCCGATCCAGACGACATCGACGAAGTGCCAGTAGTAGGACACGACGATGGCCGACGTGGCCTGTTCGTGGGTGAACCTCTTGGCCGCGTACGTCCGGCCGAGGACCAGCAGGAAGGCGATGAGACCGCCCGTCACGTGCAGACCGTGGAAGCCGGTGGTCAGGTAGAACACCGAGCCGTACGGACCGGACGAGAGGCTCATGCCCTCGTGCTTGACCAGCTCGGTGTACTCGAACACCTGGCCGCCAATGAAGATCGCACCCATGACGAACGTGATGATGAACCACGTCCTGAGCTTCTTCACGTCACCGCGCTCGGCGGCGAATACGCCGAGCTGGCAGGTGAGCGAGGAAAGCACCAGGATCGTCGTGTTCGTCGCCGAGAAGGGCAGATTCAAGGCCGAAGCCTGTTCTGTCCAGTACTCGGCGCCTGTCACGGATCGCAGGGTGAAGTACATCGCGAAGAGGGCCGCGAAGAACATCAGCTCGGAACTCAACCAGATGATGGTTCCCACGCTGACGAGGTTCGGCCTGTTGACCGTCGGGTGCGCGTGCCCGGTATCTACTGTCGTTGCTGTCGCCACGACCGACATTATGTCGGTCCCTTATCCCGCCCTCACCCCGGGGGGTGCCGTTCGGAGTGTCAGGGGCGTGTGCAAGGCCCGAACGGCCCATCAGATCGCCCTGCGGAAGCCCGCGGGCGATCCCGGGGCGAGGCTGCGCGAACCGATGTTGACACCGGGTCGGACGGAGTAGCATCCCGCGCAACATCAACGTGATTCACGGGACACGTGGAGGAACGAAATGCGGGCGACTGCGCGGGTTCTGGTCTACAGCGACGACGCGGGCACCCGGGAGCAGGTGCGGCTGGCTGCCGGGCGCAGGCCGGCCGCGGACCTGCCGCCGGTTGAGTTCCTGGAGTGCGCCACGCTGCCGGCCGTCCTGAAGGAGCTGGACGCGGGCGGCATCGACGTGTGCGTGCTGGACGGCGAGGCCGTTCCGGCCGGGGGCATGGGGGTGTGCCGGCAGATCAAGGACGAGATCTTCCGGTGCCCGCCCGTCCTGCTTCTGATGGGCCGTCCGCAGGACGCCTGGCTGGCCACCTGGAGCCGCGCGGACGCCGCGGTCACCCTTCCGGTTGATCCGGTGGACTTCGCGCAGGCCCTGGCGGGTCTGCTGCGCGCGCGGCTCTCGTCGGCGGCGTAGCGGGGCTCACGGGGCCCGCGGAGCCTCACGGGGCCCGTGCGGCCCCACACGGCCCGTACGGGCCCGCGCGGCCCTGTAGCGGCGCATACCGGGGCGCGGGTACCCGTACGGTCCGTACGGGTACCCGCGCCCCGGCCGCGCCCTCTCCCGGCGCTCCCGGCCCGGTGGTTACACCTGCGGGCGCAGGCGGGCCTGGTCGACCGGGCTGCGGCCGTCCTGGGTGCCCTTGAGGAGGGCGCTGCCCTCGCGCCAGTCCTTCCAGTCCATGTTCCAGTCGCCGTAGCCGTTGCCGAAGGTGTCCATGTCGTCGCCGATGCTGTTGATGACGCGGACGATGTCGCCTTCGCTGATGTTCTCGTAGAACCAGGCGGCGTTGCCCGTGCTCATTCCGGTGCAGCCGTGGCTGACGTTCTCGTACCCCTGGGAGCCGACGGACCACGGCGCGGCGTGGACGTATTCACCGCTCCAGGTGACGCGGGTCGCGTAGTAGACGGGCAGGTTGTAGTACTCGCTGCCGCCGATGCCCACGGTGTCCCCGCGCATCTGGACGTAGTACTGCTTGCCGAGGACCACCTTGACGCCGTTGCGGGTGGAGAAGCCCGGCTTTCCGGTGGTCACCGGGATGGTGTTGATCACTTCCCCGTTGCGCTTGAACGTGAGGTAGTGCGAGGAGGCGTCCGTGGTGACCTCGACGCGGTCGCCGATCTCTAGCTTCAGCGGCTTGGAGGCGGCGCCGTGCAGGTCGTCGGAGATCTTGACGCCCTCCAGGTTGCTCCGTACGGAGACCGTGGTGTTGGCGGGCCAGTACTCCTTGGGCCGGTAGTGGAGCTTCTTGTCGTCCACCCAGTGCCAGGCGCCCACGGCCTCCGCCGGGGCGTCGACGACCAGGCCCCGTTCGATGACGGCGCGGGCGGCCTTGTCCTTCACGGGTTCGTTGAGTTCGGCCGTGAGGGGCTGTCCGACGCCGTACTTGCCCTCGTCCGGGCCGAATTCGACCTTGAGGACCTTCTGGGCCGGGGTGGTGTCGAAGGTGAGCGTGCGCTGCCCGGGGGCGCCCCGCTCGTCCTCGGTGCTCACGAGGACGGTGTAGCGGACGCCGGCGGCCATCGGGACGGTGCTGTGCCAGCGGTCGCCGGAGGCGGACAACTCGCCCGCCAGACGGCGTCCGTGGGTGTCCACGGCGCTCACGTCGGTGATCCGGCCGTCGCCGCTCTTGGCGGTGACTTCCAGGGGCCGGTCCGGATCGACCGGGCGACTGCCGGAGGGCTGGTTGAGGGCGACTTGGTCGCCCGCGTCGTAGGGGCGGGCGGACAGCGGGTTGTCGTCGCCCGACCCGCATGCGGTGGCGCCGGCCCCGAGGGACGCGACCAGCAGGGAGCAGCCGATAACGGTCCAAAGACGCGGTGACTGGTTCATGGAGCCAACGCTATGAAGATATGACAATTACGGCGCGCGGGGTGACTGCAAACGAGGGGCCCGGACTCCTCCATTGGAGGTGTCCGGGCCCCTGGTCTCACGCTGCGACCGCTCCGGGGAGCGGCTGCGGGGGTGCGGCTACTGGTTCTGGTTCTCGCCGCGGTAGTACTCGTACACCCAGCCCCACAGACCCACGAGGATCAGCGGCGCCGAGAAGTACATCAGCCACCAGCCGAAGATGACGCCCATGAAGGCGAAGGCGCCACCGACGGCCAGCGAGAGCGGCTGCCAGCTGTGCGGGGAGAAGAACCCCAGCTCGCCCGCCTCGTCGGCGACGTCGGCCTCCAGGTTGTCCTGGGCCATCTGGTCCACACGCGCGGCCGTGAAGGCCAGGTAGTAGCCGATCATGGCGCTCAGGCCGAAGGCCAGCGCGAGTGCCGTGGTGCCGACCGGCTCCTTGGACCACACGCCGTACACGACAGTCATGATCAGGATGAAGGCGGCGAGCCACAGGAACATCCTGCCCTGGATCTTCACTTGCCGGCCTCCTTGCCACCAGCGACGGCCTTGGCGGCCACGGAGTGGTCCTCAAGGTGGTCGAGGGCCGCGATCTCGGGGTGGTGCAGATCGAATGCCGGGGATTCGGACCGGATCCTCGGCAGGGTGAGGAAGTTGTGCCGCGGCGGCGGGCAAGACGTCGCCCATTCGAGCGAACGGCCGTAGCCCCACGGGTCGTCGACCTCGACCTTCTTGCCGTACTTCGCCGTCTTCCAGACGTTGTACATGAACGGCAGCATCGACAGGCCCAGCACGAACGAGCTGATCGTCGAGATGGTGTTCAGCAGGGTGAAGCCGTCCGCCGCGAGGTAGTCCGCGTAACGACGCGGCATGCCCTCGGCGCCCAGCCAGTGCTGCACCAGGAAGGTGCCGTGGAAGCCGATGAACAGCGTCCAGAAGGTGATCTTGCCGAGGCGCTCGTCCAGCATCTTGCCCGTGAACTTCGGCCACCAGAAGTGGAAGCCGGCGAACATCGCGAAGACCACGGTGCCGAAGACGACGTAGTGGAAGTGCGCGACGACGAAGTACGAGTCGGAGACGTGGAAGTCCATCGGGGGCGAGGCCAGGATGACGCCGGTCAGGCCACCGAAGGTGAAGGTGACCAGGAAGCCGATCGTCCAGAGCATCGGGGTCTCGAAGGACAGCGAGCCCTTCCACATGGTGCCGATCCAGTTGAAGAACTTCACACCGGTCGGAACCGCGATGAGGAACGTCATGAAGGAGAAGAACGGCAGCAGCACACCGCCGGTGACGTACATGTGGTGCGCCCACACGGTCACCGAAAGGCCGGCGATCGAGATCGTCGCGGCGATCAGACCGATGTAACCGAACATCGGCTTGCGCGAGAAGACCGGAATGATTTCGGAAACGATTCCGAAGAATGGCAACGCGATGATGTACACCTCTGGATGTCCGAAGAACCAGAAGAGGTGTTGCCACAGTAGGGCGCCGCCATTGGCCGCGTCGAAGACGTGCGCACCGAACTTCCGGTCGGCCTCCAGCGCGAAGAGCGCGGCGGCCAGCACCGGGAAGGCGAGCAGGACCAGAACACCGGTCAGCAGCACGTTCCAGGTGAAGATCGGCATGCGGAACATCGTCATGCCGGGGGCGCGCATGCAGATGATCGTGGTGATGAAGTTGACCGAACCGAGGATCGTGCCGAAGCCGGAGAAGGCCAGACCCATGATCCACATGTCGGCGCCGATGCCCGGCGAGCGGACGGCGTCCGACAGCGGGGAGTAGGCGAACCAGCCGAAGTCGGCGGCACCCGAGGGGGTGATGAAGCCGGCCACCGCGATGGTCGAACCGAAGAGGTACAGCCAGTACGCGAACATGTTCAGCCGCGGGAACGCCACGTCGGGCGCGCCGATCTGCAGCGGCATGATCCAGTTCGCGAAGCCCGCGAACAGCGGGGTGGCGAACATCAGCAGCATGATCGTGCCATGCATGGTGAACGCCTGGTTGAACTGCTCGTTCGACATGATCTGCGTACCCGGACGGGCCAGCTCGGCGCGCATGAAGAGCGCCAGCAGACCGCCGATGAGGAAGAACACGAACGACGTGAGCAGGTACATCGTGCCGATGGTCTTGTGGTCGGTGGTGGTCAACCACTTCACGACCACGTTGCCCGGCTGCTTGCTCCGCACCGGCAGCTCGTTCTCGTACGAGTCCGCCTCGGCACCCTGAGGCTGGTTGAGGATGCTCACAGTTTGTTCACCTCAGCATTGCGGGCCGGGTCGGTCTGCTTGATGCCGGCCGGGAGGAAGCCGGTCTGACCCTTCTCCGCGAGCTCCTTCAGGTGCGCCTTGTACGCCTCCGGGGAGACGACCTTGACGTTGAAGAGCATTCGGGAGTGGTCGACACCGCAGAGCTCGGCGCACTTGCCCATGAAGACGCCCTCTTGGGTCGGGGTGACCTCGAAGACGTTGGTGTGGCCCGGAATGACGTCCTGCTTGAACAGGAAGGGGACCACCCAGAAGGAGTGGATGACGTCGTTGGACGACAGGATGAAGCGGACCTTCTCACCCTTCGGCAGCCAGAGCGTCGGGCCCGGGTTGCCGGTCTCCGCGTTCCGGTCGCTCGGGACGCCCTTGGTGTAGACGCCTTCGGCGCCCTTCGGGAAGTCCTTGGTGTAGCGGTCCGGCAGGGTGGCGAGTTCCTTGGGAACCTCGCCCGCCTTCGGGGTCGCCGCATCGCCGTCGACGTCCTCGACGTAGTTGAAGCCCCAGCTCCACTGGTAGCCGATCACGTTGATCGTGTGCGCCGGCTTGGCGGAGAGGGAGAGCAGCTTCGACTCGTCGCGCGCGGTGAAGTAGAACAGCACCGAGACGATGATGAGCGGGACCACGGTGTACAGCGCCTCGATGGGCATGTTGTACCGGGTCTGCGGGGGAACCTCGACCTTGGTCCGGCTGCGCCGGTGGAAGATGACGCTCCACATGATCAGGCCCCACACGAGGATGCCGGTGATCAGAGCGGCCGCCCAGGACCCCTGCCACAGCGAGAGGATGCGAGGCGCCTCTTCAGTGACCGGGGTGGGCAATCCGAGGCGGGGGAAGTCTTTCCATGTATACGAGCAACCAGTGGCGGTCGCCAGGACCACGCCCGCAGTCAGCGCCTGCAGCAGCTTCCGCCGCATCGGGCGCCGCGGCGAGCGGTCGGAGCCGTAGGGACTCACGTAGCGCCTTCCCGAGAGTCTCGGCCCGCGCGGCCGGCCGCGGCCGCATTCGGGTCGGTCGCCGGCCCTGACGCAGGCAGGGGTTTGGATGTTTATGCGGACCAAACCCTACTGGACGCTATTTGGGGTCGCGCGGGGAGGGTGCCCAACGCGCCGTTACTGCCCCCGAAGGGATGGATCCGCCGTACGGGGGACGGCCCAATCGACCCCGAATGGCAGCATCCTGCCCCCTTCTGACGACCCCTGACCTCGTCCGATCGCCACGCCGGCGCGGCGGCCGGTTAGCGTGACCGGATGCCGTACTTCGACACCGCGTCCGCCGCCCCGCTGCACCCCGTGGCCCGGCAGGCGCTCCAGGCCTCCCTTGACGAAGGCTGGGCCGACCCGGCCCGGCTGTACCGCGAAGGGCGCCGGGCCCGGCTGCTGCTGGACGCGGCGCGGGAGGCCGCGGCGGAGGCCGTGGGCTGCCGCCCCGACGAGCTCGCGTTCACTCCTTCGGGGACGCACGCGGTTCACTCGGGCATGGCCGGGGTCCTGGCGGGGCGCCGGCGCGTCGGCGGGCATCTGGTCGTATCAGCGGTGGAACACAGCTCCGTACTGCACGCGGCGGAGGTCCACGCGGCGGCCGGCGGGCGGGTCGAGGAGGTCCCGGTGGACCGCTTCGGCCGGGTGTCCGCCTCCTCCTACGCGGAACGGGTGGGCCCCTCCACCGCGCTGGCCTGCCTCCAGTCGGCCAACCACGAGGTCGGCACCGTCCAGCCCGTGGCCGAGGTCGCCGGGGTGTGCGCCGCCGCCGGGGTCCCGTTGCTGGTGGACGCCGCGCAGTCGCTGGGCTGGGGGCCGGTCCCCGGGAACTGGTCGGTGCTGTGCGCGAGCGCCCACAAATGGGGCGGCCCGCCCGGGATCGGCCTGCTGGCCGTCCGCAAGGGAGTGCGCTTCGCCCCCCAAGGCCCCGCAGACGAAAGGGAGTCGGGGCGCTCCCCCGGTTTCGTCAACCTGCCCGCGGCCGTCGCCGCGGCGGCCTCCCTGCGGGCGGTGCGGGCCGAGGCGGACGCGGAGGCGGCCCGCCTGCGGATCCTGGTGGACCGGCTGCGGCGGCGGGTGGCCCGCCTGGTGCCGGACGTGGAGGTGGTGGGCCATCCGGACCTCCGGCTCCCGCACCTGGTCACCTTCTCCTGCCTGTACGTGGACGGGGAGACCCTGCTCCACGGGCTGGACCGGGCCGGCTACTCCGTCTCCTCCGGGTCCTCGTGCACCAGCTCGACGCTGACGCCCAGCCATGTCCTGCGGGCCATGGGGGTGCTGTCGGAGGGGAACGTACGGGTCTCCCTGCCGGCCGGTACGACGGCGGCGGAGGTCAACGGCCTCCTGGAGGTCCTGCCGGGGCTGGTGGCGGGAATCCGCGAGCAACTCGGCGTGGTGGAACCGGCTTTGGCCGCCGATCCGGAGGCGGAATCCCTGGAGCTGGACACCCTCGGCCTGCGGTGTCCGCAGCCGGTGATCGAGCTGGGCCGGGCGATCGGGCGGGTGCCGGTGGGGGGGACGGTGACCGTCCTGTCGGACGACGAGGTGGCGCGGCTGGACATTCCGGCGTGGTGCGCGATGCGGGGGCAGGTGTACGTGGGGGAAGCCCCGCGTCCCCTCGGTACCGCGTACACGGTCCGCCGGGCGGTCTGATCCGGCTGCGCCGCGGGCCGGCCTGCGGGCCGGGGGCGGGGTGGCCCTGCGGGGCGGAGTCCCCTACCCGCCCTTCGCCCGTTCCCCGGGGCTCCGCCCCGGACCCCGCGCCTCAAACGCCGGCGAGGCTGGATGTGCCGCACCACGGGCCGGGTCCGGGCGGAGCCCGGGGAACGGTGGAAGGGCGGGTAGGGGACTCCGCCCCGCAGGGCCGAGCACCCGCACCCGCCCACCGGGCTCCGCCCCGGGCGGTAGCGGGACCAGGCTCCGTGAGGGGCTACGCCGGGAGGTGGGACTGGACTTCCGCCGCGGCCTCGTCGCCGTAGGCCTTCGTGAAGCGCTCCATGAAGTGGGCCCGGCCCAGGGTGTACTCCTGGGTGCCGAGGGTCTCGATGACGAGCGTGGCCAGCATGCAGCCGACCTGCGCGGCCCGCTCCAGGCCGACGCCCCAGCCCAGGCCCGTCAGGAAGCCCGCGCGGAACGCGTCGCCGACGCCCGTCGGGTCCACCTTCGCGGTCTCCTCCGGGCAGCCGACCACGATCGGGTCGTGGCCGACCCGGTCGATGCGGACGCCGTTCGAGCCGAGGGTGGTGACCCGGGTGCCGACCTTGGCCAGGATCTCCGCGTCGGTCCAGCCGGACTTCGCCTCGATGAGGCCCTTCTCGTACTCGTTCGAGAAGAGGTACGTCGCGCCCTCCATCAGGGTGCGGATGTTGTCGCCGTCCATCCGGGCGATCTGCTGCGAGAAGTCCGCCGCGAAGGGGATCTCCCGCGTACGGCACTCCTCCGTGTGGCGCAGCATCGCCTCGGGGTCGTCCGCGCCGATCAGGACGAGGTCCAGGCCGCCGACCCGGTCCGCGACCGACTTCAGCTCGATCAGGCGGGCCTCGCTCATCGCACCCGTGTAGAAGGAGCCGATCTGGTTGTGGTCGGCGTCCGTCGTGCAGACGAAGCGCGCGGTGTGCAGCACCTCGGAGATCCGCACGGACTGGGTGTCGACGCCGTGGCGGTCGAGCCAGGCGCGGTACTCGTCGAAGTCGGAGCCGGCGGCTCCGACGAGGATCGGCCGGGCGCCGAGCTGCCCCATGCCGAAGCAGATGTTCGGGCCGACGCCGCCGCGCCGCACGTCGAGGTTGTCGACGAGGAAGGAGAGGGAGACCGTGTGCAGCTGGTCCGCGACCAACTGGTCGGCGAAGCGGCCGGGGAAGGTCATGAGGTGGTCGGTGGCGATGGAGCCGGTGACTGCGATACGCACGGCGTGGACGCTCCTGCGGGGGAAGGCAAGGGGACAGTCAAAACTACCCGGTCGGCGGGCGGACGGCCGACCGGCCGAAACTACCCCGTAGTAGCTCTTTCTTCACCCGCGGTGGCGTGCCTACCGTGCCCCATGACCTACACCGATGGCTTCGGGCACGTCCGGACCTCCGAGAACCCGGCGGGCACCGACTTCGAACAGTTGCTGGGCGACTGCGCCCGGATGGCCCCGCACTGGCCGGTTCCCGCGGATCCCCGTCCGGATCGGGTTGCTCCCTCCCAGATCAACGGGATCCGCGTCCCGGCGGCCTCGGCCCGCCTGATCGCCTCCACGGCGGTCTACGGCTATTAGGCCGTCCAGCCGTCCGGCCGCCCCTGCGGAACCGGATCCGCGTCTGTTCCGTCACACCCGCATCACCCCATGCGGGACGGGCAAAGGAGCGATGCGGTGACCAGCGAACACTCCGATGGACTGGAAGCACCCGAGGGAACCGGGGCGGCCGAGGGACTCGGCGCCCCCGGTGCGTCACGTGTCACACGACGGCGGCCGGCCTGGGTCGTCGGTTCGATCGCGGCCGCCGTCCTGCTCACCGGCGGCGGCACCGCGTACTGGGCGTCGGTCGCCCACGGCGAGGGCCGTACGAGCGAGGGGCGTACGGCCGACAGCGCGGCCTCCGCGCCCCGTGCGGCGGCCTCCGCGCCGACTCCGCCCGGGCCCGGCATCGCCCCCGGCGAGCCCGACCCCTCCGGCGGCGGGGTCACCTACACCGCCGACGTCCCCCTTCCCGACGGCCCCGCCACGGCGCCGGCCTTCGTGGCGAGCGGCGAGGTGACCTCCGCGGAGGTGGCGCGGCTCGCCACGGCGCTCGGGATCTCCGGCGCGCCCCGGCTCGTCGGGGAGACCTGGCAGGCCGGGGAGGCGGCCGACGGCTCCGGGCCCCGGCTCACGGTGAACCTCAAGGCCCCCGGGACCTGGAACTACTCCCGCTTCCAGGTCGGCGGCACCGGGGACGACTGCGTCCGCGGCAAGGACACCTGCGGCCCGGCCACCCTCCCCCAGGACCTGGGCCGGGAGCACGGCGGCACCGGGGGCACCCCCGTCTCCGAGGCCGCCGCCAAGGGCGCCGCCGCGCCCGTGCTGACGGCCGTGGGGCAGGGCTCGGCCGCGCTCGACGCCCGGATCGCGCAGGGCTCCGTACGCCTGGTGACGGCCGACCCGGTGATCGGGGGCTCGCGCACGCAGGGCTGGTCCACCCGGATCGGCGTCGGGGTGGATTCCCAGGTGGTGTCGGGCAGTGGCGAGCTGAAGGTTCCGGTGCGGGCCGCCACCGAGCAGCCGGTGGTCGGGGCCGTCGACGCGCTGGCCCGGCTGAACGACAAGTCCCGGGGCTCCGGCGCCACGGACCCGGGCCCCAGCGGCTGCGCCACGAGCGTCCCGCTGACTCCGGACTCCCCGGACGGCGCCACGGACACGCTGCCGTGCAACCCGGAGCCCCGGCCGATGAAGCCGACCCGGACGGAGTCGGTGCGGGGCGCCGAGCTCGGGTTGGTCCCGGGCACGGTCGACGGGGCCCGCGGCCTGGTGCCGGCCTGGCTGTTCGAGGTGGCCGGCAAGGACGGCGGCCCGGGGCACACGGTGGCCCAGCCGGCGGCCCTGACCGGGGAGACTCCCCCGGTGGACCTGCCCACCCCGGTCGATCCGCCCGCGAAGGGGCAGAGCGTGCCCGGTTTCTCGTACGCCTCGGCCGACCGGACGCTGACCGTGAACTTCTGGGGCGGGGTGTGCAGCACGTACGCCCTGGAGGTCCGGGAGCAGCCGGAGTCGGTGATGGTGAAGATCACGGACACCCCGAACAAGCCGGGGCAGTCCTGCATCATGATCGCGAAGGAGATGACGGTGACGGGCACGCTCCAGCAGCCGCTCGGCGACCGCAAGGTGATCGACGCGACGAACGGCAAGGCCGTCCCCCGCCATTAGGCGCAGCCGTCCCCCGTCAGGAGGCGCCAGGACGTGCGAGAGGGGCCCGCCCGCGGATGTCCGCGGGCGGGCCCCTCTCGTCTGGTCCTACGAGCTCAGCCGGGCCCTGAGGCCCCGCGGGGCTTAGTTGAAGGAATCGCCGCAGGCGCAGGAGCCCGTGGCGTTCGGGTTGTCGATCGTGAAGCCCTGCTTCTCGATGGTGTCGACGAAGTCGATGGACGCACCGTGCAGGTACGGGGAGCTCATCCGGTCGGTGACGACCTTCACACCGTCGAAGTCCTTCACGACGTCGCCGTCGAGGGAGCGCTCGTCGAAGAAGAGCTGGTAGCGCAGGCCCGAGCAGCCACCGGGCTGGACGGCGACGCGCAGCGCCAGGTCATCGCGGCCTTCCTGCTCCAGCAGGGTCCTGACCTTCTCGGCGGCGGCGTCGGACAGGAGGATGCCGTCGCTCACGGTGGTCTTTTCGTCCTGTACGGACATCTGCATTCACTCCCGAAGTGGGCGGCTCCCCGCCGGGAGCGGGGAAACGTCGGACTCTTGCCGTCGGTGGCAACGAGCGGGACCGCGGATTCATTCCGGGACCCGACGCGTGTTTCAGAAATTCCATGCTCGCACACCACCGCGCGGTGGTGGGTCCCCGCGAGGCACCCGCGGCGGGCGGGCGAATTCGTCACATCGACACTATCGGCATCGTCAAAGTGACGTGAAGCAGTTATGATAGATAACGTCAAATAGACGAGAAGTCGAAGCGATGGCTTCAGAGTGGCTTCAGAAGTCCCTTGTCGCAGAACAGAAAGGGTGCGTGTCGTGACCACCGCCCAGCCTTTGGACAACCAGCCTTTGGACGTCCAGCCGACGCCCCTTGCCCTGCTGCTGCTCGGCCGCGAGGCCGATCCCAAGAGCGAGCGCGGGGTGGAGTGCCCCGGCGACCTGCCCTCGCCGTCGGACCCGGACCTCGTGGCGCGCGCCCGTGCCGCCAAGGAGAAGCTCGGGGACAAGGTCTTCATCCTCGGCCACCACTACCAGCGTGACGAGGTCATCGAGTTCGCCGACGTCACCGGTGACTCCTTCAAGCTGGCCAAGGACGCGGCCGCCAAGCCGGAGGCCGAGTACATCGTCTTCTGTGGCGTCCACTTCATGGCCGAGTCCGCGGACATCCTGACCTCGGACGACCAGAAGGTCGTCCTGCCGGACCTGGCAGCGGGCTGCTCGATGGCCGACATGGCCACCGCCGAGCAGGTCGCGGAGTGCTGGGACGTGCTGACCGAGGCCGGCATCGCCGGTGAGACGGTCCCCGTCTCGTACATGAACTCCTCGGCCGACATCAAGGCCTTCACGGGCAAGCACGGCGGCACGATCTGTACGTCGTCCAACGCCAAGAAGGCCCTGGAGTGGGCGTTCGAGCAGGGCGAGAAGGTCCTCTTCCTGCCGGACCAGCACCTGGGCCGCAACACCGCCGTCCGCGACATGGGCATGTCCCTCGACGACTGCGTGCTGTACAACCCGCACAAGCCGAACGGCGGCCTGACCGTCGAGCAGCTGCGGAACGCCAAGATGATCCTGTGGCGCGGCCACTGCTCGGTGCACGGCCGCTTCTCGGTCGACTCGGTCAACGACGTGCGCGCCCGCATCCCCGGCGTGAACGTCCTGGTCCACCCGGAGTGCAAGCACGAGGTCGTGGCGGCCGCGGACTACGTCGGCTCCACCGAGTACATCATCAAGGCGCTGGAGGCGGCCCCGGCCGGCTCCAAGTGGGCCATCGGCACCGAGCTGAACCTCGTCCAGCGTCTGGCCAACCGTTTCGCCCCGGAGGACAAGGAGGTCGTCTTCCTCGACAAGACGGTCTGCTTCTGCTCGACCATGAACCGCATCGACCTCCCCCACCTGGTGTGGACCCTGGAGTCCCTGGCCGAGGGCAACCTCGTCAACCAGATCCAGGTCGACAAGGAGACCGC
The DNA here is from genome assembly GCF_035978755.1 of Streptomyces sp. NBC_01298. Taxonomy (NCBI): domain Bacteria; kingdom Bacillati; phylum Actinomycetota; class Actinomycetes; order Kitasatosporales; family Streptomycetaceae; genus Streptomyces; species Streptomyces sp. NBC_01298. Next base: position 6,533,644 of record NZ_CP108414.1, on the reverse strand, counting down.
GGACTTCGCCAAGCTCGCCCTGGAGCGGATGCTCGCGCTTCCGTAGGGCCCCTGCGCACGACCGAAGGGCCGCCCCTCCTGCGAGGGGCGGCCCTTCGGCGTGTGTGCGTACGGTCCTCAGGCCATCAGGCCCTCAGACCTTGACCGGGCTCTCGTCCTCCGCGGAGGCGGCCGGGGCCGGGACCACGGTCAGGCGGGCCCTCTTCTTCGCGCTGCGGCGCTCCTTGCGGAGCTCCAGCATCGTGTAGAGGGTCGGCACCAGGAGCAGGGTCAGCAGGGTGGAGCTGATCAGGCCGCCGATGACGACCACGGCGAGCGGCTGCGAGATGAAGCCGCCCTCGCCGGTGACGCCCAGCGCCATCGGGAGCAGCGCGAAGATCGTCGCCAGTGCCGTCATCAGGATCGGGCGCAGTCGGTGGCGGCCGCCCTCGACGACCGCCTCGATCACGCCGTAGCCCTGGGCCCGGTACTGGTTGACCAGGTCGATCAGGACGATCGCGTTGGTCACGACGATGCCGATGAGCATCAGCATGCCGATCATCGCCGGGACGCCCAGCGGGGTGCCGGTGACCAGGAGCAGGCCGAGCGCGCCGGTCGCCGCGAAGGGGATCGAGACCAGCAGGATCAGCGGCTGGACCAGTGAGCGGAACGTGGCGACCAGCAGCATGAACACGATCGCGATGGCCGCGAGCATGGCCAGGCCCAGCTGGCCGAAGGCCTCGCTCTGGTCCTGTCCGACGCCGCCGATGGTGGCCGTGGCGCCCTCGGGCAGGTCCAGGGCCTTGATCTTCGTCTGCAGGGTGGAGCTGACGGCGCCGGTGTTGTCGCCGACCGGCTTCGCGCTGATGGTCGCGGCGCGGGCGCCGTCGATCCGGGTCATCGCGACGGGGCCGGGGACCTCCTTGACCTCGGCGATGTCACCGAGCTTCACGGGGCCGACGGGCAGCGCCCGCAGCTGGGCCAGGGTGGTGGCCGGCTGCGCGGACTTGATGACGATGTCCCGCTCGGTGTCGTCCAGTACGGCCTTGCCCGCCGGGTTGCCGCGTACGGCCTGGCCGACGATGGCGCCGAGCGCCGCCTGGTTCAGGCCGAGGTCCGCCGCCTTGGGGGTGGCGGTGACCGAGATCCGGGGCACGGACTGGGACAGGTCGCTCTGGACGTCGGTGACGTCCTCGATCTTCGCCACCTCGGCGCGGACCTGCTCGGCGGCCTTGGCGAGGACGGCGCCGTCGCCCGCCTTGACCACGACGCTGAGGTTCTGGCTGCCGAAGCCGTCGCCGGCCGCGATGGTCGTCTCGCCTATGCCGTCGAGCCCCTTGAGGGCGGTCTCGATGTGCTTCTTGGCGGACTCGGTCTTCCCCGAGTCCTCCAGCGTGACCTGGTACGAGGCCTGGTTGGAGCCCGTACCGCCGCCGAAGGCGGCCAGGAAGCCGGAGGAGCCGACGGTGACCTGGTAGTCCTTGACCCCGTCGGTCCCGTCCAGGACCCTCTCGACCTTGCGGCTCGCCTCGTCGGCGACGACCAGCGAGGTGCCGGGCGGCAACTGCTGCTTGATGCTGAGGACTTCCTGCTCGCCCTGGTCGAAGAAGTTCGTCTTGAGCAGCGGGGTCATGCCCAGCGTCGCGACGAGCACCACGACGGCGACGACCAGGGTGGCGACCCGGCGGCGGGTGACCAGGCCCAGCGCCCGTACGTAGAACCGCTGGAGCTTGCTGCGGGACTCCTTCTCCTCGGCCTCGCGGCGGGCCTTCTCGATGCTCGCGGCGTCCCCTTCGCTGACGCCCTTCGGCGCGCGCAGGAACCAGTACGAGAGCACCGGCACGACCGTCAGGGAGACGAGCAGCGAGGCCAGCAGGGCCGCGGTGACGGTGATGGAGAACGGGCCGAAGAACTGGCCGACCATGCCGCCGACGAAGGCGATCGGCAGGAAGACGGCGACGGTGGTGAGCGTGGAGGAGGTGACCGCGCCGGCCACCTCCTTGACCGCCGTGATGATCGCGTGCTGCCGCTCCTCGCCGTAGCCGAGGTGGCGCTTGATGTTCTCCAGGACCACGATCGAGTCGTCGACGACCCGGCCGATGGCGATGGTGAGCGCGCCCAGCGTCAGCATGTTGAGGGAGAGGTCGCGGGTCCACAGCACGATCAGCGCGAGGACGACGGACAGCGGGATGGAGACCGCGGTGACCAGCGTCGAGCGCAGCGAGCCGAGGAAGACCAGGATCACGACGACGGCGAAGACGAGGCCGAGCAGGCCCTCGGTGGTCAGGCCCGAGATGGACTTGGCGACCGCCGGGCCCTGGTCGCTGACCACGGTCAGGTCGGCGCCGGAGCCGAGGGTGGAGCGGAGCTCGGGCAGCTTGTCCCGGACCGCGTCCGAGATGGCGACGGCGCTGCCGTCCTTGTCCATGGTCAGCATGAGGGCGAGGCTGGGCTTGCCGTTGGTGCGGGTGAGGGAGTCGGCCTTGGCCGCCTCCTGCTTCACGCTCGCCACGTCGCCGAGGCGGACGGCGGGCTTGCCCGGTCCGGCGGTGAGGCGCAGGTCCTCGAGCTGGGCGAGCGAGGTGTAGCCCGAACCGACGCGCACGGTGCGGTTCTTGCCCCCTTCGTCGAAGGAGCCGGCGGGGACGGTGGCGCCGCCCGCCTGAAGGCCCTGGGCCAAGGCCGCGCCGTCGAGGCCGGCGGCGGCGAGCTTGGCGTCGTCGGGGGTGACCGTCACCTGCAGGTCCCGTACGCCGTCCACGGTGACCTGGCCGACGCCCGCGATGTCCTGGAGCGCGGGGACCACGGACTTGTTCAGCTGGTCGGCGAGCGCCTGCTGGTCCTTGTCGGAGGTGACGGCGAGGACCACGGTCGGGATGTCGTCGGTGGAACCGGCGATCACCTGCGGATCGACCTCGGCGGGCAGCCGGACGCGGGCCCGGTTGACGGCCTGCTGGACGTCGGCGACGAGCTGCTTGGTGCCCTCGTCGCCGTAGTCGAAGGTCGCCATGATCAGGGCGTTGCCCTCGCTGGCGGTGGAGGTGACGCCGGTGATGCCGTCGACGCCCTTGAGCATGGCTTCGATCGGCTCGACGACCTGCTTCTCCACCACGTCGGGCGAGGCGCCCTGGTACGGCGCGAGCACGGACACCATCGGCAGGTCGATGGAGGGCAGCAGCTGCTGCTTGAGCTGCGGGATGGCAATGGCGCCGAAGAGGAGCGCGACGAGCGACACGAGGCCGATCAGCGCCCTCTGGGCGAGGCTGAAGCGGGACAGCCGGAACATGGCTATGGGGATCTCTCTGCAGGGACGCGGTGACGTCTACGAGGCATGACGGACGGCCGTGCCTTCGGGCACGCGCGGGGCCCCTCAGCCTCTCGTGCGCACGGGCGCGCCGACGTCGCCCCCAGGTCCCGTCCTTATCCGGGGCATACCGCGTTCGCAGTAGACGGGCGTACTCCGGGATCCCCGGCGACTCCTCGGGACTAGGCCGTTTCCTTCGGATCATCTGATCGTTGGTTGATGTGTGTCGTTGACTGATGCGCAGTGGGCGCGGATCGAGCCGTTGTTGCCGGAGCGGACGCCGAAGAGGGGTGGTCGGTGGCGTGATCACCGGCAGGTGATCGACGCGATCGCGTTCAAGTACCGGACCGGGACGCCGTGGATGGACCTGCCCGAGTCCTTCGGGTCGTGGAAGGGCGCTCACAACCGACTGCGGAAGTGGGCCGCCGACGGAACCTGGGAAAGGGTCTTCACCGCCCTGCTGGCCCAGGCCGACGCCGAAGGCGACCTCGACTGGGTCGTCTCGGTCGACTCCACGATCGTCCGTGCCCACCAGCACGCTGCCGGGGCCCGCCAAAAGGGGCCCCGGACGGCGAGCCCGCCGACCATGCCCTCGGACGATCCCGCGGCGGACTGACCACGAAAGTCCACCTGGCCGCCGACAACCGCTGCCGGCCTCTGGCCTTCGTCATCACGCCTGGCCAATCCGGTGACGCACCTGCGTTCCCGCAGCTCATGGCCCGCTTGCGGGTTCCCCGGCCAGTCGGCAGACCGAGAGCGAGACCGGACGTGGTCCTGGCCGACAAGGCGTACTCGTCCCGCGCGATCCGTTCCCACCTGCGTCGGCGCGGGATCCGCGCGGTGATCCCGCAACCCGCCGACCAACTCGCCAACCGCAAACGCCTCGGCAGCCGTGGCGGCAGGCCACCGGCCTTCGACCGCGAGGCCTACAAGCAGCGGAACACCGTCGAACGCTGCATCAACAAACTCAAGCAATGGCGCGGCCTGGCCACTCGCTACGACAAGACCGCCACCATCTACCTCTCCGGACTCCACCTCGCCGCCATCCATATCTGGTCAGCGAGGTGATCCGAAGGAAACGGCCTAGTCGGCCCGGGGCCGGACCAGTCCCGATTCGTACGCGATGACCACCAATTGCGCCCTGTCGCGGGCGCCGAGCTTGGACATGGCCCGGTTCACGTGGGTCTTGACGGTGAGCGGGCTGACTTCCAGCCGGCGGGCGATCTCGTCGTTGGACAGGCCCGCCGCCACGAGCACGAGGACCTCGCGCTCGCGTCCGGTCAGCGCGGCCAGGCGCTGTACGTGGGCCGCGGCGGGGGTGGCCCCCTCGCCGCCGCCCTGCGCGAGGAAGGTGGCGATGAGCCCCTTGGTGGCGGCCGGGGAGAGCAGCGCGTCGCCGGCGGCCGCGACGCGGATGGCGTTGAGCAGTTCCTCGGGCTCGGCCCCCTTGCCGAGGAAGCCGGAGGCGCCCGCCCGCAGGGCCGCCGCCACGTACTCGTCCACCTCGAAGGTCGTCAGCATCACCACGCGGACCCCGGCCAGTTCGGCATCGGCGCTGATCAGCCGGGTGGCGGCGAGGCCGTCGGTGCCGGGCATCCGGATGTCCATGAGTACGACGTCGGGCCGGAGCGTGCGCGCGAGCTCGAAGGCCTGCGCCCCGTCGGAGGCCTCCCCGACGACGCACATGTCGGCCTCGGAGTCGACGAGCACCTTGAACGCGCTGCGCAGCAGGGCCTGGTCGTCGGCGAGGAGCACCCGGATGGGCGTCGGGGCCTGGTTCGGGGTCTGTTCCACGCTCCGACCCTACGTCGTCCCGTGCGGCCCGGAATCGCCGGGCCCGGGCCGTCCCCCTTCGGATCCTGCCGGTCGGGCCCGACCCGAAGGAGACGCCCTAACCCAGGGCCAGTACGACCAGGGCCGCCGTCGCCGAGACCTCGGCCAGGGCTCCGAACACGTCACCGGTGACCCCGTCGAAGCGGCGTACGCAGCGGCGGAGCAGGGCCTCCGCCACCAGCAGGGCGGCCAGGACGGCCGCCGCGTGCTGCGCCGCGGCCGGCAGGCCCAGCGGGAGGGCGGCGGCGGCGGACAGGAGCACGACGAGCGCGGCGACCGCGACGGCCGCCTCGCGCGGGACGACTCCGGCGACGGCCGCGCCCAGCCCCTCCGGCCTGGCCGGGGGGATCCCGTCGCGGGAGGCGAGGGTCATGGCGAGCCGGGCGGTGACGGCGGCGACCACGGCGGCCAGGGCGCCCCGGTTCCAGCTGTCGGCGTACACGTTCGCCAGCGCCGCGACCTGGACCAGCAGGAGGAACACCAGCGCCACCACACCGAAGGGCCCGATGTCGGATTGCTTCATGATGCGCAGCGCGGCGTCGGCCGGCTTGGCGCTGCCCAGGCCGTCGGCCGTGTCGGCGAGGCCGTCGAGGTGCAGGGCGCGGGTCAGGGCCGCCGGTACGGCGACGGTGACGGCGGCGGCCAGCAGCGGGCCCCCGCCGCACAGCAGGAGGACTGCCCCGGGCGCGGCCGCGAGGAGCCCCACGACGAGCCCGGCGAGCGGGGCGCAGGCCATGCCGGTGCGGGCGGCGGGGCGGTCCCAGCGGGTGATGCGCGCGGGCAGCACGGTGAGCGTGCCGAAGGCGAAGCGCACCCCGTCGAGCAGCGAGGCGCGCTCCGGGGGCGGGGTCGGGGACGGGCCGTCGTACGAATCTGTCATCGGCGCGAACGCTACCCGCTCGACAGGACCGGTAAGTTACCCAATACACCCCAAATCGGGAGGTGGTGGCATGGGTCACTGGTGGTATCGCAACATCGTGGAGCCGGGGAAGCTCCCGCTGCTCCTCGCGCTGGTCTCCTTCGTCCTGTCCTTCCTGGTCACGCGCATGATCACCCGGATGATCCGGGCGGGCCGCGGGCCCTTCAAGAACGTCACGCCGGGCGGGATGCACATCCACCACGTGGTCCCCGGCGTGATCCTCGTGATCATCGGCGGTTTCGGTGCGATCGGCAGCGCCCGGCACAGCTTCGGGGCGGGCCTGTCGGCGGTGATCTTCGGGCTCGGTGCGGGGCTGGTGCTGGACGAGTTCGCGCTGATCCTGCACCTGGACGACGTCTACTGGAGCGAGCAGGGCCGCAAGAGCGTGGAGATCGTGGTCCTGACGGCGGCGATCGTGGCGCTGGTGCTGGGCGGCTTCCTGCCCTTCGGGGTCAACGACCTCACCGAGGACGAGCGGCACAACCGCGGACTGGTCGCCATGAACACCGCGACCAACTTCTTCCTCGCCCTGATCGCCCTGTGGAAGGGCAAGGCGCGCACCGCGTTCTTCGGCACGGTCATCCCCTTCGTCGCGCTGATCGGCGCGATCCGGCTCGCCCGGCCCGGTTCCCCGTACGCGAAGAAGTTCTACGCGAACCGCCCGAAGGCCCGCGCCAAGGCCCAGCTGCGCGCCTTCCACCACGACCGCCGGTGGTCCTCGCCGCGGCGCAAGTTCGAGAACTTCATCGGCGGGACCCCGGACGGGTAACGGAGAAGGTCCCGTCCCCCATGGGGGACGGGACCTTCTTCTTCCGGTCGGCGCGCGGTCAGCCCGGAATCAGCCCGTCGTCGCGGAGCATCTCCCGCACCTCGTCCAGCGTGGCGTCGGGGGCGGGCAGGATCAGCTCGGACGGCTCCAGCGCCTCGTCGGGCAGCGGCTCGCCGAGCCGCCGTACGGCGGCGAGCAGCTCGCCCAGCGTGCGCCGGAAGCCCTCCTCGTCACCGCTCTCCATCTCCGCGAGCAGTTCGTCGTCCAGCTCGTTGAGCTCGGTGAGGTGGCCGTCCGCCAGCTCCACCTGACCTTCCCCCATGATGCGGACAATCATGACGGGCCCCGTCCTACTGCTTGTCGAACCGGTTCTGGGTCTGCGGCTGCTGGCCGGCGCCCGGGGCGCCGCCCTCGATGGCCGGATTCTGGGCGGAGGGGCCGCCCGCCAGCTCGGCCTTCATGCGCTGGAGCTCCAACTCCACGTCCGAACCGCCCGAGATGCGGTCCAGCTCGGCCTGGAGGTCGTCCTTGGCGAGCCCGCTGGCGTCGCTGAGCGCTCCGGAGGCGAGCAGTTCGTCGATCGCGCCGGCGCGGGCCTGGAGCTGCGCCGTCTTGTCCTCGGCGCGCTGGATGGCGAGGCCGACGTCGCTCATCTCCTCGGAGATGCCGGAGAAGGACTCGGCGATCCGCGTCTGCGCCTGGGCGGCCGTGTACGTGGCCTTGATGGTCTCCTTCTTCGTGCGGAAGGCGTCCACCTTGGCCTGGAGCCGCTGCGCGGCGAGGGTCAGCTTCTCCTCCTCGCCCTGGAGGGTCTGGTGCTGCACCTCCAGGTCGCTGACCTGCTGCTGCAGCGAGGCGCGGCGGGACAGGGCCTCGCGGGCCAGGTCCTCGCGACCCAGGGCCAGCGCCTTGCGGCCCTGGTCCTCCAGCTTGCTGGACTGGCCCTGGAGCTGGTTCAGCTGCAGCTCCAGCCGCTTGCGGGAGGTCGCCACGTCGGCGACGCCGCGGCGTACCTTCTGAAGCAGCTCGAGCTGCTTCTGGTACGAGTAGTCGAGGGTTTCGCGCGGGTCCTCGGCCCGGTCCAGGGCCTTGTTCGCCTTCGCGCGGAAGATCATCCCCATACGCTTCATGACACCGCTCATGGGCTTCGCGCGCCCCCTTCTAGACGGACTTCGCTCCTGGTCACCAACAAGACCCACAGTACGGGCCCTGCCTCTATTACCGCACTGTTCGAGCGGGGATGCGCTCCTCCTCCAGGACGACTGCTCGTCCGCCGTGTAGGGCGTAAGGAGTAGGTGCTCCCCTCAGGAAGGACGCCCGCCGTTGCCGGATCGTTCCCCTCCGGGATGGGGCGCGTGCCCGCAACCACGTACCCTTGGGTTTGTGTTTGGTAGCCGATCCTCCAAGGAAGAGAAGGACGCCGCCACCGACAAGGTGAGCGCCGACCTCTCCCAGTCCCGTGACCCTCAGGCCCCGAAGGGCCGCCCGACGCCGAAGCGTGCTGTGGCCCAGTCGCAGCGCAAGGCAGTGGTGGCTTCGACCGGCAACCGCAAGGAGGATGCCAAGCGGGCTCGTGAGCGCCGCCGGGTCGAGATGACCAAGCAGCGCGAAGCCCTCGCCAATGGCGACGAGCGTTATCTGCCCAACCGGGACAAGGGTCCCGTGCGCCGGTACGTGCGCGACTTCGTGGACTCCCGCTTCTCCGTCGCCGAGATGTTCCTGCCGCTGGCCGTGATCATCCTGGTGCTGAGCATGGTGCGGGTGTCGTCCCTCCAGAACATCGCGCTGCTGCTGTGGCTCGGCGTGATCGCGCTGATCCTCGTCGACTCCGTCGGCATGTTCTTCCGCCTGCGCAAGGCCCTGAACCAGCGCTTCCCGGACGAGCCCAAGCGCGGCGCCGTCGCGTACGGCCTGATGCGCACCCTCCAGATGCGCCGGCTTCGGCTGCCGAAGCCGCAGGTCAAGCGCGGGGAACGGCCCTGAGCCGAGGAACGCCCGGAGCGTTCGGCGGGGGTGGCTTCGCGGACGGGGCCCGGCTGTGGCTGGAAGGCCTGGGCGGGCTCCGCAACGCGGTGCGCCAGGAACTCGTCGGCCGTCAGGTAGACGAGCAGATCGCGCACCGCTTCCCCGTGGGACAGCGGCTGCGCGTCCTCGACGTCGGCATGGGCCAGGGCACGCAGGCACTGCGCCTGGCCCGCGCCGGGCACATGGTGACCGGGCTGGAGCAGGATCCGGCGATGCTGGCCGTCGCCCGCGAGGTGCTGGCCGCCGAGCCCCCCGGGATCCAGGACCGCGTCCGCCTCATGGAGGGCGACGGCCGGGAGACCGGCGCGCACTTCCTGCCGGGCAGCTTCGACGTCGTGCTCTGCCACGGCGTGCTCATGTACGTCCCCGAGCCGGACGCCATGCTCGCCGGGCTCGCCCGGATGCTGGCCCCCGGCGGGCTGCTGTCCCTGCTGGTGCGCAACGGCGACGCCCTCGCCATGCGGCCCGGTCTGCACGGCGACTGGACGGCCGCGCTGGCCTCCTTCGACGGCGTCGACTACACGAACCGGCTGGGCCTGGACGTGCGCGCCGACCGGCTGGCCACGCTGACCGCGACCCTGTCCGGGATCGGCGCCCCGCTGCAGACCTGGTACGGCGTACGCGTCTTCACCGACGGCACCGAGGCCGCGAACGAGCTCCCCGCCGACGCGGAACTGGAGCGGCTGCTCGCCGCCGAGGACCGCGCCGGGCGGACCGACCCCTACCGCGGGGTCGCCGCGCTGCTTCACCTGTGCGGCGTACGGGGCTGAGCGCCCGAGCCCGCCCTTCGCACGGCAGAGCCCGGACCCCCTCGAGGGGGTCCGGGCTCTCGCGTACCCGGCCGGCGCTGAGCGGAACCGGCCGGAACCGGTCAACGCCGGTAGGCGCCGGTCAGCGCCGGTTAAAGTTCCGCGGCCTCGCGCAGGCTCATCGTGTAGAGCTGGACCCCGCTGTCGTCGGACAGCTTCACCTGTTCGGTACCGCCCTCCAGCAGGTCCTTCCAGTACTCGCCGATCCACGACTCGGCGTCCCCCTGCGTGGTGAACTCCTCCGGCACCACCGACGGGCTCGTCTCACTGCCGTCGGCCGTCTCGAACCGCCACGTCCACGCCATGTCCGCCTCCGTTGCTCGTCCGCTTCTCACACGCTTGTCGCCTTGAGTGTGCCCGCAGACTAACCGGGCGCGCAGCAGTCCCGGCGACGCGGGAGGATCATCCTGTGGAACTCACTCTGCTCGGCACCGGCACACCCGAAGGACTGCCCCGCCCCGGCTGTCCCTGCGCCGCGTGCGCGCTCTCCGTGGGGCCCCGGGCGCGCGCCGCCACCTCCGTGCTCGTGGACGGGGCGCTGCTGCTGGACCTGACCCCCGGGGCGGTGCTCGCCGGCGCCCGGGCGGGGCATTCGCTGGCCGCCGTACGGCAGGTCCTGCTGACCCACCCGCACGACGGTCCGCCCGTGGAGCTGCCGCCGGGGCTGCCGGCGGCCGGGCGGGTGCCGGACGGGCGGGAGCTCGCGGTGATCTCCGGGCACCGGGTGCGGGCCGTGCCGATGGACGCGCCGGGCACCGGGTACGAGGTGACCGGGCCGGACGGTGCCCGGATGCTGTACCTCCCGCCGGGCGGGGCCCCGGCCGGGACCGCCGGCACCACCGGGCGGCGGCCGTACGACGTGGTCCTCGCGGACGTGCTGGGCCGCCCGGAGGCGCTGGCGCGGCTGCGGGCCAGCGGCGCGCTGGGCCCGGCCACCGACGTGATCGCGGTCCACCTGGACCACGACACCCCGCCGGGAGCGGAACTGGAGCGCCGGTGCGCCGCCGCGGGCGCGCGGACGGTGGCGGACGGCACCACGGTGGCGGCCGGGGAGTACCGGCCGGCGCCCGAGGTGCCGCGGCGGACCCTGGTCCTGGGCGGGGCCCGGTCGGGCAAATCGTACGAGGCCGAGCGCCGGCTGACCGGCTACCCGGAGGTCGTCTACGTGGCCACGGGCGGTACGCGCGAGGGCGACTCGGAGTGGGCCGCGCGGGTCGGGCTGCACCGTGAGCGCCGGGCCTCGTCCTGGCGGACGGTGGAGACCTGCGATCTGGTGCCGCTGCTGGAGCAGGAGGGGCCGGCGCTGCTCATCGACTGCCTGGCGCTGTGGCTCACGGACGCGATGGACCGGGCCGGCGCCTGGGACGACGCGGTGTGGGCCGACAAGGGCGCCGCGGAGCTGCGGGAACGGACGGCGTCGCTGGTGGCGGCCGTCCGCGCGACCCGCAGGCCGGTGGTGCTGGTCAGCAACGAGGTCGGCTCCGGCATCGTCCCCGCGACCGCGTCGGGGCGCCGGTTCCGCGACGAGCTGGGGCGGCTGAACGCGGGGGTCGCCGGGGAGTGCGAGCACGTCCTGCTGGTGGTGGCGGGGCAGGCGCTGGTCCTGAAGCAGTAGCCGCGGGGACCGGCGGTGAAAGGTGGCGCACGGACCGTTCGGGCGCCGCGGGGAGCCGCTGTACCCTCTGGCAAATGACCACGCTGAATCTCGACGACTTCTCCGATCTGATCGAGCGCCCCGACGGGGGCGTCCGGCGTGACGCCGAGGAACGCCGTGAACGGCTGGCCGTGCCGGTCGGGGCGCTGGGGCGGCTCGACGAACTCGCCGAGTGGCTCGCCGCCGCGCAGGGCCGGGTACCGGTCAAGCCGATCGAGCGGCCGCGCGTCGTGCTGTTCGCCGCGGACCACGGGGTGGCCTCCGAGGGGGTCTCCGTACGTCCCGCGGGCAGCGCCCACGAGCTGGTGCGGGCCGTCCTGGACGGGCGCAGCCCGGTGGCGATCCTGGCCGCGCGGCTCGGCGCCTCCGTGCGGATCGTCGACGCCGGCCTGGACTGCCATCTCGACCTGCTGCCCCAGGAGGTCACCAAGCACCGCGTCCGGCGCGGCAGCGGGCGGATCGACGTCGAGGACGCGCTGACGACCGAGGAGGCACGGGCCGCGCTGCGCCTCGGGATGCAGATCGCCGACGAGGAGGCCGACTCGGGGACCGATCTGATCGTGCTGGGCGACCTGAGCGTCGGGGGGACCACCGTCGCCGCGACCCTCGTCGCCGCCCTCTGCGGCACCGACGCCTCCGTGGTCACCGGCCGCGGCGGCATGCCGATCGACGACCTGACCTGGATGCGCAAGTGCGCGGCGATCCGCGACGCGCTGCGACGCGCCCGGCCCGTCCTCGGCGATCAGGTCGCGCTGCTCGCCACCGTCGGCGGGGCCGACGTCGCGGCGATCACCGGCTTCCTGCTCCAGTGCGCGGTGCGCCGCACCCCCGTCATCCTCGACGGGGTCGTCTCGGCGGCCTGCGGGCTGGTGGCCCAGCGGGCCGCCTTCCGCGCCCCGGACTGGTGGCTGGCCGGACAGGCCAGCGGGGAGCCGGGCCAGGCGAAGGCCCTGGACCGGATGGCGCTCAACCCCGTGCTCGACCACGGCGTCACTGTGGGAGAAGGAACCGGGGCGCTGCTGGCTCTCCCCCTCGTCCAGGCGGCCGCCGCACTCGCGGCGGAACTCCCGGAACGAGCGGCCGAGCCGACCGAATGAGTCACCGGGGCCCGCGGTCCTGACCAGGCCGCGGCCCTCAGGGACCCCAGCACGGACCGCGATGCCCCATATCATCGCTTTTTATGGGAGAGGTCCGTTTGACCAGCGCAGAGACCGATCGGAAGACCGACCGAGGAACCGGTGGGGATCCGAACGGCAGAGACAATCCGGCGGGCGGGCGGGGGAACACCCAGGCCGGCACCCCGGCGAACGGCCGGGGGAACGGCCAGGAAGCCGCGTCTCCCGGTCGGGAAAACGGCCGTGAGAACGGCCGGGAGAACGGCCGGGGAAGCGTCCGCTCGCGGCGCAGCGCCACCTTCGCGGTGTGGTACTTGCGCGCCGTCACCTTCGTCAACCTGCTCAGCGCGGTGTGGTTCTCGCTCGGCCAGGACCTGCGCCGGCACAGCACCGCCGATTTCTACACCCCGTACCTGCTCACGGCGGGCTTCGCCTCCGCGGCCTTCTCGCTGCTGCTCACCGTCACCATGGGCCGCCGCAAACGCGCCGCCTGGATCCTGAACCTGGTGCTCAGCGGGCTGCTGCTGGCGGCCTTCACGATGGCGGCCGTCGCCTCCTTCACCCCGTGCTCGGGGGGCGGGTACGAGTTCTGCTACCCGGAGTTCCGGGTCCACCCGCAGAACTGGGTGGCCTTCGGGCTGACCGCGCTCTTCGTCGGCGCCCTGCTGCTGGGCCGCCGGGAGTTCTACGCCAAGGGCGACCGCTCCAACCCGCTGCTGGCCAGCCTGGTCGCCTCCGTCGGCCTGCTCGTGACCTCGCTGGTCGCCGCCCTGCTCGTCGGCGCGACCAACACCGACCCGGACGCCGCGGACGCCACGTTCCTGGCCCGCTGGCGGTACGGCGTGATGCGGCTGGTCACCCTGGCCCCGGACGACAAGGCGTACAACACGATCACCACGCCGGGCTGGGTGGACGTGGCGATCAACGTCATGTCCACGCTGCTGCTGCTCGCCGTCCTCTTCGCGGCCTTCCGCTCGCGCCGCGCCGTGGACCCGCTCGGCGAGGAGGACGAGGAGAAGCTGCGCCTGCTGCTCGCCCGGCACGGCGACCGCGACTCGCTGGGCTACTTCGCGCTGCGCCGCGAGAAGTCCGTCATCTGGTCCCCCACCGGCAAGGCCGCGGTCACCTACCGCGTCGTCGGCGGGGTCTCACTGGCCTCCGGCGACCCGATCGGCGACCCCGAGGCCTGGCCCGGCGCCATCGACCCGTGGCTGGCCGAGGCCCGCGAGCACGGCTGGGTGCCGGCCGTGATGGGCGCCAGCGAGGAGGCCGGGCAGATCTACGCCCGGCACGGACTGGACGCGCTGGAGCTGGGCGACGAGGCCATCGTCGAGACCGACGAGTTCACCCTGGAGGGCCGCGCCATGCGCACCGTCCGCCAGGCGTACAACCGCGTCAAGCGGGCCGGATACACCGTCCGCATCCGCCGCCACGCCGACATCCCGGCCGAGGAGATGGACGTGCTGCTGCTGCGCGCCGACGACTGGCGCGACGGCGCGACCGAGCGCGGCTTCTCCATGGCACTGGGCCGGCTGGGCGATCCCGACGACGGCCAGTGCGTGATGCTGGAGTGCTTCGACGGCGAGGGCGAGCTGCGCGCCGTGCTGTCCTTCGTGCCCTGGGGACCCAAGGGTCTCTCGCTGGACCTGATGCGCCGTGACCGCGATTCCGAGAACGGTCTGATGGAGTTCATGGTCATCGAACTCCTGGAACGGTCAAAGGAGATCGGGGTCACACAGGTCTCGCTGAACTTCGCGATGTTCCGTTCCGTCTTCGAGCGCGGGTCGAAGCTCGGCGCCGGTCCGGTGCTGCGTCTGTGGCGCTCGCTGCTGAGCTTCTTCTCGCGCTGGTGGCAGATCGAGTCCCTCTACCGGGCCAACGCCAAATACCGGCCGATCTGGGAACCGCGGTTCATGCTCTTCGAGAAGAGTTCGGACCTGCTGCGGATCGGGATCGCGGCGGGCCGGGCCGAGGGCTTCCTGGAAGCACCCGGGCTGCCGAAGTGGATGCACCGCAGACATCTGGAGAGCAAGCGTTGACCACTGCCTCACTGCGGCGGTTCGCCCGCCGCGAGTGGGGGCCCCTGTACCGGACGATCCGGGACGCGCTCGTCCGCGACGGATGGCGGGCGATCCCGATGACCCTCGGCGCGGTCTGCCTGACGGCCGTCTTCCAGATCGTCCAGCAGACCTCATGGGGCTTCCAGCCGGTGCAGGACCTCGGGTCGGTCAAGGCGGTAGACCCGCTCTGGCTGGCCCTGCTGCGGACCCCGCTGTCGCTGTTCGTCCCGGCGCTGGACCTGCCGGTGTGGGGGGCGCTCGCGCAGATCCTGCTCGTCTTCGGGATCTCGGAGATCTGCATCGGCTGGTGGCGCACGCTGCTCATCGGCTACGTGGCCACCCTGGCCGGGACCACGTACGCGCGGATCGGGCTCTCGCTGGGCCCCGACCACCCCTTCGGCCTGCCCGACTCGGACCGGATCGTCAACGACACCGGGCCCTCGGCGGCGGTGGTCGGGCTCGCCGTGTACGTCTGCTGGCGCTACCGGGCCTACGTGACCGGCTCCGTCGTGATCCTGGTCATGATCGGCGAGCTGCTCTTCAAGGACAACCTGGCGGGCAAGGAACACCTCGCCGCGATCGCCTCGGTGATGCTGATCTGCCTGGTCCGCGCCAAGTGGGGCCCGGAGCGCTCCCGCGCCCCGCTGGGGCGACCGCCGGCCGGGACGCCGCCCCCGGTCCCGCCCCCGGCTCCGCCCGGGACTCCGCCCGTGCCGCCGCCGCGGGTCTGATCCGGCGCGCGGGGCCGTACCGTATCGGGGTGACGACACACCTCGGGCCGCTCGCCCCCACACGGCAGTGGATGCGGGACCATCCGCTGGCCACCGACGCCGTACTGGCGCTCGGGGCGCTCGTCGCCATGGTCGTCGCGTCCTTCGCCGACCCGCACGGGCAGTACGGGCCGACCTTCGGGACCCGTACCCCCGAGCCGTTCTCGCTCGTCCTCATGGTGCTCGGCGCCGCCGCCCTGGTGCTGCGGCGCCGACGGCCGCGCGCCGTACTGGCCGTGACCGTCGGGCTCTCGCTGCTGGAACTGACCACCGGGGAACCGCGGGCGCCCGTCGCCATGTGCACGGTGATCGCCCTGTACACGGTGGCCTCGCGCACCGACCGGCCCACCACCTGGCGGCTCGGCCTGCTCACCATGGCCGGGCTGACGGGCGTGGCCATGCTGGCCGGACCGCTGCCCTGGTACTCCCAGGAGAACCTCGGCATCTTCGCCTGGACCGGCATGGCCGCCGCCGCCGGGGACGCGGTCCGCAGCCGGCGGGCCTTCATCGACGCCATCCAGGAGCGGGCCGAGCGCGCCGAGCGGACCCGCGAGGAAGAGGCCCGGCGCCGGGTCGCCGAGGAGCGGCTGCGGATCGCCCGGGACCTGCACGACGTGGTGGCCCACCACATCGCCCTGGTCAACGTGCAGGCGGGCGTGGCCGCGCACGTCATGGACAAGCGCCCGGACCAGGCCAAGGAGGCCCTCGCCCACGTACGGGACGCCAGCCGCTCGGCCCTGAACGAGCTGCGGGCGACCGTCGGACTGCTGCGCCAGTCCGGCGACCCGGAAGCGCCGACCGAGCCGGCGCCCGGTCTGGCCGTCCTGGACGACCTGGTGGGCACCTTCCGGCACGCCGGGCTCCCGGTGAAGGTGATCGTCCAGCTGGGCCCGGCCGCCGCGGTTCCGCTGCCCGCCGCCGTGGACCTCGCGGCGTACCGGGTGATCCAGGAGGCGCTGACCAACGTCCGCAAGCACGCGGGCCCGGGGGCCGGCGCCGAGGTCAGCGTGGTGCGCGTGGGCGGCTCGGTGGAGGTGACCGTGCTGGACGACGGCGGCTCGGCGGCGGATCCCTCGCCGGAGCCCCGCGACCCCGGCGGCGGACACGGCCTCCTCGGCATGCGCGAACGGGCCGTGGCCCTGGGCGGCTCCTGCTTCGCCGGCCCCCGCTTCGGCGGCGGCTACCGGGTCCACGCGATCCTCCCGGTGGGCTGAGCGGACGCCCCGGCCCTCCCCCGGCGGCCGGTCAGCAGGCCTTCCGCCAGGCGCCCAGATCGTACTTCTTCTCCAGGGAGCTGAGCTTCAGCGCGGTCGTCGTCGCGCAGAAGCGGCTCGCCGGGAGCTCGTACTCCGCGTGGAAGACCGCCTTGCCCGCCGTGATGAAGGGGGTGAGCCGTCCGCACTCGTCGTACTGGGCGCACTGCTCGTTGACCGCGAAGTCGAAGTCCGCCACCAGTTCCGGGATCTGGTCGAGGTCGTTCTTGAGGCCGACCGACAGTCCGCGGTCGTGCGCGAGCCGCGCGATCAGCCGGTTGTACTTCAGCTGGTCGCCGGCGGTGAGCGGGAAGCCGGACCTGTTGCGGTAGGCGTCCATGTTGTCCGGCTCGACCGCGTCGAAGCCCTTCTCCCGGCACATGTCGAACCGCTTGGCGATCAGCGGTTCCAGTTCCGTGAGCCGCCGGATGTCGAGCCAGCGCTCGCCCTCCCAGCCGTTGCCCGTCCCGCGCATCGACGGCGGGAAGGCCGCGGCGTCCGGGCGGAAGTCCTCCCAGGCACCGGTGGAGAGGTAGCAGACGGTCCGGCGGCCGGCCGCGTTCAGCTCGGCGACCTGCTCCTTGGTGGTGGTGAACCCGTCGATGTCGTAGACCGCCGCCTTCACCGAGGTGTCGAGCTTCCCGGTGAGCTGCCACTGCCAGCTGACCCCGGGAGCCGGCTGCCAGCGCTCCCCCGGCGCGGGGGCGGGCGAGAGGTCGTCGGGCCGGTCCTCCCCCTCGTCCCGGTCCGGGCCGGAGGTACAGGCCGCGAGCAGCAGGAGGGGTACGAGGACCAGCAGGCGGCGCCGGACGGCCGAGCGGGTGGGCGGGCGGGTGGGCGGGCGGGTGGGCGGGCGTCTCATCCGGCGGCCTCCAGGGCGTGCGGCAGGGTCCCCCACGGGTGCGCGCCGGTCCCCGGGACCGCGCAGTGCACCCCCGCCCCGCGCTGGGCGGCGAGCCGTTCGGCGAGTTCGGCGGCCGGGGCGCCCGGCGGGACGGCGTAGACGAGGTGGCAGAACCGCTGGGCGGGATGGTCGGCGGTCCACGGAGGGACGGCCGCGTCCCGGTAGGCGTCCCAGGGCCCCTCGAAGGTGACGAGCAGGTCGGCGAGTTCGGCGTACTCCGGATGCGGGTGCACTCCGTGGTTGAGGACGACGGTACGGGCTCCGGCGGCCCGCGCCGCGACGGCGAGCCGCCGGTAGTGCGGCAGGAACTCCGGGCCCGAGGCGGCCTGGTCCAGGAAGGTCCCGTCGGTGGCGTACCAGTCGCGGTGGCGCAGCAGGTCCTGGACCACGGCGGCGTGCGGGCGGCGCCCGTAGTCGGTGTCGGCGTACCCCAGGACGGGCACGCCGGCCCCGCGCAGCCGCTCCGCCACGGCGGCGAACCGCTCGTCGGGGGCCTCGCCCGGCCCGCTGGCGGGGTTGAGCACCACGGAGTGCAGCCGGCCCGCGGCGCGGATGAGCCGCTCCCAGTATTCGGGGCGGTCGGCGGGGTGCTCGTAGAGGGGCACCAGGAGCATGAGGTCCTTCTTCTCGTACGGGGTCACGTGCGTCGGAGGTGACTCGGCGGGGCGGCCGGGCTCAGCGGTGGGCCGTGGCGCGGCCCAGCAGCAGGCAGACCAGGGTGCCCAGCGCGAGCGCCGCGACTCCGGCGACGGCCAGTTGCACGGCGCGCGGCTGGCCGAGGCCCAGGAGCAGGGCCAGGCTCTGCGCGACGGCGGCCGAGGCGCAGACCACCGCGGCGGGCCGGACCGCCCCGAAGGACTGCAGGAGCAGCCCGGTCCACATCACGGCGCCGAGCAGCAGCAGGGTGGCGACCCGGACCCCGGTCAGGCCGGGCGCGCCGGGCCAGAGCAGGGTTCCGGTGAGGCCGAGGGCCAGCAGCACCGCCAGGTAGGTGGCGAGGCACCGGGCCAGGGTGGAGAGCATCCGCAGCCAGAACTGCCGCGGCGAGCGGGCCGCCCGCAGCCCGGCGAGGCTGCCGCTGCGGAACCGGTGGAGCAGCCATTCGGCGGGGCCCATGCTGAGGGTCAGCGCCACCGCCGAGGGGGCCGCGACCGCCTCGGCGGGGCCGCCGGCGAGGACCTCCCCCAGGGCGGCGTACAGCACGAGCAGACCGGTGCCCAGGCCGAACACCCCGTAGGGGACGGAGTCCCCGAGCCGGGGTCCGCGCGGCGCGTACTCCTCCTCGGCGCCGCGCAGCATCTGCCAGCGCACCGGGCCCCGCTGGCCCGGCCGGTGCTCCGTCCAGCCGCGGACGCGGAGCGCGAGGGCCCGTAGGCCGTCGGCCAGCGGCAGTTCCCGCGCGGCCAGGCCGCAGGCGGCCAGGAGGGAGGCCGTCAGCAGGAACACCCGGACGGAGACGGGCAGTTCCACCAGGAGGGAGAGCAGCGCCCCGGCTGCCATCGGCGCGAGCGCGGCCAGCAGCAGGCGCTCCCGCCCGAGGACGAGCAGGACGGTGGCGGCCCCGACGTACAGGGCCTGACCGGCGGCGAAGGCGTAGGAGAAGGGGGGCCCGCCGGGCACCGCCAGCGCGGCGGCGGTGCCCAGGAGGGCCCCCGCGGGGGCTCCGGCGAGCAGGGTCCGCCCGGCGGCGGCCCGGTCGCCGAGGCCGAGCCAGGAGTACGCCCGGTGGGACAGGGTCTGGTCCCAGACCCAGCCGATGAGCGCCCCGGCGAGCAGGGTGAGCGTCCCGGCGGGCAGCCCCAGCCGGTCCTTGGGTCCGTCCAGCAGGGGCGCGCCCAGCAGGTAGGCGAGCCCGGGCAGGGCGAAGATCACCCCGCGCAGGAGGCAGGCGGTGAGGGGCACCTTCCAGGGGTCGGGGACCTCGTCGGGCTCGGGGAAGGAGCGCGGCACCCGGGCGTAGAGCTCCTCGGCGAGGCCGAAGGAGTCCTGGCGCCCGTAGGCGAGGCGGATGTGCTCGTCGGTCATGCCGTCGGATTCCAGGACGGCGGCGATCTCGTCGGGGTGGACGGCGGCGGCGATGAACACGTCGAGGCGCTCGGCCAGTTCGTCCATCGGGTCGGGGGCCGGTCCGTCGCGTCCGTCGCGGGCTTCGCGTCCTTCGGGCCCGTCGCGTCCTTCGCGGCGCGGCCGGGGGATGCCGGGCAGGGCGTCGGCCGGGTCGGCGGCGGGCGCCGTGCCGCGCCCGGTGGCCGCGGCATGGGCGACGGGCACCCAGGTCCCGTCCGGGCCGGGCGGCTTGAGCCAGAGGGATCCGCTCACCACAGGCTCCCGTCGGCGGCGAGTTCCTTGTACCAGGGGTCGGCGAGGCGCTGGGTCCACTCGTCGCCCGCGTGGACGGGCAGGACGGGCTGGCCGGCGAGCTCGCGGTAGATGTGGCGGAAGCCGTCCACGGACTGGTGGAGCGTGAACTTCTCCACCACCCGCTTGCGGGACATCCGGCCCAGTTCCGCGCGGCGTTCGTCGTCGCGGAGCAGGGCGAGGGTGGCGCGGGCCATGGTCTCGGGCTCGCGCGGCGGGACGACGAGTCCGGTGTCGCCGACGGCCTCGCGGACCCCGCCCACGTCCGTGGAGACGGTGGTGCGGCCGCAGGACATGGCCTCGATGATGGAGAAGGGGAAGCCCTCGCTGATGGAGGAGAGCATCACGATCGAGCCGGCCCCGTAGGCGCGGGCCACGTCCTCGATGCGGCCCTCGTAGGTGATCCCGTCGCTCACCCCCAGTTCGGCGGCCAGCTTCTCCAGCTTGAGCTTGTAGTCCTCGCAGCCCGCCGGGACCGGGCCGAAGAGGCGCAGCCGCAGGGCGGGGAGCTCCTCTCGCATGAACGCGTAGGCGCGGACGAGGGTTTCGAGGTCCTTGATGGGGTCGATGCGGCCGCACCAGCTGAGGGTGGGGACCTCGGGTTCGGGACCGGCTTCGGGGAAGGCGTGCGGGTCGACGCCGTTGTAGACGGTGCGGATCCGCTCGGAGTCGGCGCCCCCGCGCTCCTCCCAGCGGCGGTTGTACTGGTTGCACGGGGTGATCAGGTCGGCCTGGCGGTAGCCCTCGGTGTTGAGCTCGCGGTAGAAGCCGAGCATGAGGGCCTTGACGGGCCAGCGCTGTTCGGCACTGCGGTAGCCGAGGTAGCGCTCGCGGAGGTAGATGCCGTGCTCGGTGAGGAGGAAGGGCACCTCGTCGAGGTACTTGGCGGCGAGCGCGGGGAGGGTGGCCAGTCCGCTGCTGACGGCGTGCGCGACGCTGTCGGGCGGGATCCGCACGGACAGCGGGCGCAGTGCGTGTTCCAGCAGGTCGGTGGCGGTGAGCGCGTCGTGGATGGTGGGCTCGGCGGTGGCGGTGACCAGGCCGGGGCGGGTCCAGACGGTCATCAGCAGGCGCAGCACCGATTCGGAGCGCAGGGCCGCGGCGAGCCGCCCGGAGCGGGCCAGCAGGGCCAGTTCGCGCAGGGATGCGGAGAATCCGCCGCGCGTGGGGTCGAGCAGGGAGAGCAGGAAGGTCTCGTAGGTCTCGGCGAACGCGCGTTTGGCCTTGCCGCGCAGCCCGGAACGGAGTCTGCGGGCGGGCGGAGCGCCCCAGAGGGGAACGCTGGTGTGGCGGTAGACGTTGCGCGGCAGCTCCCAGGTGACCGGCTCGCGTCCGGAGCCGGTCAGGGCTATGACGTTGAAGTCGACCTCCGGCATGCCGCGGACCAGTTGGTCGCACCACGTGCTGACGCCCCCGTGGACGTGCGGGTAAGTGCCTTCGGTGAGCATGGTGACATGGCGCCCATGGCTCATGCGGTGTGTCCCCCCAAGGACGGAAAAGGGGCCGGCGCCCGTGGTTGGCGGAGCGCCGGCGCTAGGTGGTACGCGTGGCTGTCTTGGTGCGTGCCCGCCCCGCCGATCAGGGCGGGCCGGGCGCCCGGAGCGTCAGGGTGCCCGGAGCTTCAGAACGCCCGGAACTTCAGAGCGCCCGGAGCGTCACGGCATGTGCAGCGTGACGGCGCTCTGGAGCAGCTCGGGGGCCGTCCAGGCGGAGCGGGTGCCGGCGTAGGCGGTGCCGAAGTCGGCGGTGCCCAGCAGGAGCTGCTTCTTGGTGCCGGTGGGCGCGGTGAGCGGGGCCACGACTCCGGAGGGCGCCTTGACGGTGACGTCCTTGCCGATGCGGTAGGCGGTGACCTGGTTGGCGGCGACGGCCGCGTTCCAGGCCGCGCGGCGCTGGAGCTCGACGCCGGTGTCCTTCATGCTCTGGTTCACGAGCGGCGCGCTGGGCGCGTAGAGGGCGCGGTAGCCGTCGAGGACCTGGTTGAGCACCGGGTAGAGGGTGCGGTCCTCGGCGAGGTTGGACTGGTGGACGTAGTGCGGGCGCGGGTCGTTGTTCAGGACGTGCCGCATGGCGGTCCTGGCCTCGGCCGGGACGATGTAGTCCAGGTAGCCGTCGGCGGCGTCGAGCGGGGCCGGCAGGCAGGTGGAGGTGCCGGGGTTGTCCTCGCAGATGCCGCTGCCGCCGTCGGCGCGGCTGGTGTAGATCCAGTTGTACTCGTCGGCCATCTCGGAGTTGGTGCCCGTGTTGTAGTACACGTTCATCGGGTACCGGGGGACGGTCAGCGCGGCGCCCACGGGCCGCTGCACGGGCTCGCGGGAGTTGTCGCTGCCCGCCCACTTCACGCCGTTGTCGGCGAGAGCGCCGGCCAGGTTGGGGTTGTCCTGGGGCTGCTGCGGGAGGGTCTTGAGGCCGGAGTGCTCACCGGTGACCAGTTCGGTGCGGTCGGTGGTGATGCCCTTGGCGGCGGCCCAGTTGTTGTTGTCCCGGATCTGGGCCGAGATCTCGGCGCGGCTCATGTAGTTGATCGCGCCGGCACTGTTCTTCGTGCAGGTCCACGGGACGGTGGTGGTGTCCTGGACGCAGCCGAGGAACGGGTGGGTGTAGGTGTGGTTCATCCACCGGTACTTCGCCCGGTCGGCGATCAGCTGGGCCGTCAGGGCGTCGGTGTTGCCGTTCTCGGCCTTCCACTCCTCCCCCGCGCCCGCGTTGAAGAGCATGTCGAGCTTGAAGTTCTTGGACGTCTGCCACTGCGCCGCGTAGACGGCGTCGGCGGCCGTCATCCGGATCGTGGACTCCTTGCCCTCGCCGCCGGCGCAGGCGTAGTCGCCCGGGGTGCAGTTCAGGTCCTTGTTCCAGCGGGCGTCGGGGGCGAAGACGTCGTCGACGTGGACCGCGAAGTAGCTCCGCTCCTGCCCGAGGTGGACGCCCTGGGTGACCCATTCGACGATGCCCCGGGCCAGCAGCCGGAACTGCTGCTGGTACTGGTTGTAGCCGAAGGTGACGACCAGTTCGCTGCGTCCGTCGTGGGTGTACTCGCCGACGAGCGAGGCCCGTCCGGAGCCGACCGGGGCGTCGAGGTAGCTGGTGTAGCCGGTGCGCGGCTTGGCCATGAACCCGTAGCTCTCGGGGATCAGCGGCGAGTTGTCCTCGAAGGCCACCTGCCCCCCGAGGTAGCCGAAGGGGCCGGCCTTGCCGGCGGTGGTGACGGCGGCCTGCGTGCCGTCCAGGGTGCCGCTGTAGCCTCCGTTGTCGGTGTACTCCAGGCCGACGCCCGGGTGCGCCCAGGTGTACGCGTCGACCTGGCGGATCCCGTACGCCGTCTCGTACGCGGTGAGCGCGGCCATCTCGGCCGAACCCTCCCCGAAGGGGTTCTCGTTGGGCAGCACCACGCCCTGGAACTTGGCGCGCGGCCGGCCGTCGACCGTATCGGCGAGGAACGCCGCGTTGACGACGGGGCGGCTGCCGCTGCCCAGGTCGACACGGGTGTACGGAACCCCCGTGTCGCGGAGTTCCGCCGTGATCGCCTCGACCGAGGACCCGCCGTCGTCGACGACGAGCACCCGCAGGTCGATCCGCGGAGTCACCGCGGCCTGCGCCGACGCTCCGGGTACCGCCACGGATGCTATGGCGGCCGCGAGGCAGACGGCGGCGAGCCTGTTCATCCGATTCTTGTGGACCATTTCGGCCTTTCCCCCCGCAGATCCTCGACTTCGGTCCGCGGCGTGGGGCCGGACCGGGGAGGCTTCTGTGGAAATGATGCAAAGGAACCCCGCGTCCCCTTGCGAGAGTGGTCCGAGTGTTTCGGACCTCGTCAGGTCCACGGGGCAAACGTGGGACAGAGGCCACAGATGGGTGAACCGCACGGCCGCTTGATCGAACAACTTGCCAAACCTTCGAGTGGCGTGCGGACGAGTACGTGCGCGTAGGCTCGTTTCCGGCGGCCATCGGGCCCGAATACGATCGCTACGGACGGCCGTCCACCCACTCGGCCCACACCACCAAAACGGAAGCGAGAATTCACCACCGTGACTGCTCTGACTCTCAGCACTGCCGGACCGGCGACGCTGCGCGCCGACGCCCTCGTCGTCGGCGTGGCGAAGGGCCCCAAGGGCCCCGTCGTCGCCGCGGGCGCCGAGGCCGTGGACAAGGCGTACGACGGCAAGCTGGCCGCCGTGCTCGACGCGCTCGGTGCCTCGGGCGCCGAAGGCGAGACCACCAAGCTGCCGGCACCGGACGGCCTCAAGGTCCCGGTCGTGCTGGCGGTCGGACTGGGCGCCCTTCCCGACACCGACGAGTCCTACGACGAGGAGGCGCTGCGGCGCGCCGCCGGCGCAGCCGCCCGCGCCCTGCACGGCACCAAGAAGGCCGCCTTCGCGCTCCCCCTCGACGACGCCTCCGCCGTCACGGCCGTGGCCGAGGGCGCGCTGCTGGGCGCGTACGCCTTCACCGCCTACCAGGGCGGCGAGAAGAAGGCCGCCGGCAAGAACGGCGGACCGAAGCAGCCGCTCGCCGAGATCGCCCTGCTCGGCGCCAAGCCGCGCGACAAGGAGCACAAGGCCGCGGCCGAGCGCGCCACGATCCTCGCGACCGAGATCAACATCGCCCGCGACCTGGTCAACACCCCGCCGAACGACCTCACCCCCGAGGCCTTCGCGGCGGTCGCCGGCGCGGCCGCCAAGGAGAACGGGATCAAGGTCCAGGTCCTGGACGAGAAGGCCCTGATCAAGGGTGGCTACGGCGGCATCATGGGCGTCGGCAAGGGCTCCGAGAACCCGCCGCGCCTGGTGAAGCTCACCTACACCCACGCCAAGGCGGAGAAGACCCTCGCCTTCGTCGGCAAGGGCATCACCTACGACTCCGGCGGCATCTCCCTGAAGCCGGCCGGCCACAACGAGACGATGAAGTGCGACATGGCCGGCGCCGCCGCCGTCTTCGCCTCCGTGGTCGCGGCCGCCAAGCTCGGCCTCCAGGTCAACGTCACCGGCTGGCTCGCGCTCGCCGAGAACATGCCCTCCGGCTCGGCCACCAAGCCCGGCGACGTGCTGCGCATGTACAGCGGCAAGACGGTCGAGGTGCTCAACACGGACGCCGAGGGCCGTCTGGTCCTGGGCGACGCGCTGACCAAGGCCTCCGAGGAGAACCCGGACGCGATCGTCGACGTGGCGACCCTGACCGGCGCCATGGTCATGGCCCTGGGTGACCGCACCTTCGGCATCATGGCCAACGACGACGCTTTCCGTACCTCGATCCACGAGATCGCCGAGGAGGTCGGCGAGGCCTCCTGGCCGATGCCGCTCCCCGAGGACCTGCGCAAGTCCATGGACTCCCCCACCGCCGACATCGCCAACATGGGTGTCCGGATGGGCGGCGGCCTGGTGGCCGGCCTCTTCCTCCAGGAGTTCGTCGGCGAGGGCATCACCTGGGCCCACCTCGACATCGCGGGCCCCGCCTTCCACGAGGGCGCCCCGTACGGCTACACCCCCAAGGGCGGCACCGGCTCCGCCGTCCGCACCCTGGTCCGACTGGCCGAGCGCACGGCCACGGGCGACCTGGGCTGACACCCGGAAGCCGAGCTCCGCGCGGGCCCCGGCCGTGATCAGATTTTCTGATCACGGCCGGGGCCCGTTCGCTGCCAACGAAATCCGTAGGTTTCTACGCCGCGGTAACCCCCGGTTCGGGCAGAACGACCTGACCGAGGGCAGGCCCGGCGTCCCGCGTTCCGCCGACAAATGCGAAGATGGGTTCTCGGCAGGACAGGGCCCCCACCACAGGGCCGAAGAAAAAGCGGCCGTATACCAGCCGCCGCCCGGTCACAGAGGACCGGTGCTCGGCGCACATGCATGGAGGACGTGACGTGGCGAACGACGCCAGCACCGTTTTCGACCTAGTGATCCTCGGCGGCGGCAGTGGCGGTTACGCTGCCGCACTGCGCGCATCCCAGCTGGGTCTGGACGTTGCCCTGATCGAGAAGAACAAGCTCGGCGGCACCTGCCTGCACAACGGCTGCATCCCCACGAAGGCTCTGCTGCACGCGGGCGAGATCGCGGACCAGGCCCGCGAGGCCGCCCAGTTCGGTGTCAAGGCCACCTTCGAGGGCATCGACATCGCGGGTGTGCACAAGTACAAGGACGACATCATCGCGGGCCTGTACAAGGGCCTGCAGGGCCTTGTCGCCTCCCGCAAGCTGACCTACATCGAGGGTGAGGGCCGCCTCTCCTCGCCGACGTCCGTCGACGTGAACGGCCAGCGCATCCAGGGCCGCCACGTGCTCCTGGCGACCGGCTCCGTGCCGCGCTCGCTGCCGGGCCTGAACATCGACGGCAACCGCATCATCTCCTCGGACCACGCGCTGGTCCTGGACCGCGTGCCCGAGTCCGCCATCGTCCTGGGCGGCGGCGTCATCGGCGTCGAGTTCGCCTCGGCCTGGAAGTCCTTCGGCACCGACGTCACCATCGTCGAGGGCCTGAAGCACCTCGTGCCGGTCGAGGACGAGAACAGCTCCAAGCTGCTGGAGCGCGCGTTCCGCAAGCGGGGCATCAAGTTCAACCTCGGCACCTTCTTCGACAAGGCCGAGTACACCGAGAACGGCGTGCGCGTCACCCTCGCGGACGGCAAGACCTTCGAGGCGGAGGTGCTGCTGGTCGCGATCGGCCGCGGCCCCGTCTCCCAGGGTCTGGGCTACGAGGAGCAGGGCGTCGCCATGGACCGCGGCTACGTCGTGGTCGACGAGTACATGCAGACCAACGTGCCGACCATCTCGGCCGTCGGCGACCTCGCCCCGACCCTCCAGCTCGCGCACGTCGGCTTCGCCGAGGGCATCCTGGTCGCGGAGCGTCTGGCCGGCCTGAAGGCCGTCCCGATCGACTACGACGGTGTGCCGCGCGTCACGTACTGCCACCCCGAGGTCGCCTCCGTCGGCATCACCGAGGCCAAGGCCAAGGAGATCTACGGCGCGGACAAGGTCGTGGCCCTCAAGTACAACCTGGCGGGCAACGGCAAGAGCAAGATCCTGAAGACCGCGGGCGAGATCAAGCTCGTCCAGGTCAAGGACGGTGCCGTGGTCGGCGTCCACATGGTCGGTGACCGGATGGGCGAGCAGGTCGGCGAGGCCCAGCTGATCTACAACTGGGAAGCACTGCCGGCCGAGGTCGCGCAGCTCATCCACGCGCACCCCACGCAGAACGAGGCGATGGGCGAGGCCCACCTGGCGCTCGCCGGCAAGCCCCTGCACGCACACGACTAATCGTCACTGGGCGCGACGACCACTTCCGCACTTTCGTTAGGAGCAACTGAAACCATGTCGGTTTCCGTAACCCTTCCGGCGCTCGGTGAGAGCGTCACTGAGGGCACTGTCACCCGTTGGCTGAAGGCCGAGGGCGAGCGCGTCGAGGCCGACGAGCCGCTGCTCGAGGTCTCGACCGACAAGGTCGACACCGAGATCCCGTCCCCCGTGTCGGGCATCCTCGCCTCCATCAAGGTCGCCGAGGACGAGACCGTCGAGGTCGGCGCCGAGCTGGCCGTCATCGACGACGGCTCGGGCGCTCCGGCCGCTGCCGCCGCTCCGGCCGCCGAGGCCCCCGCGGCCCCGGTCGCCGAGGCTCCGGCCGCTCCGGCTCCCGTCGCCGAGGCCCCCGCGGCCCCGGCTGCCGAGGCCCCGGCTGCCGCGGCCCCGGCCGCCTCCGGCACCGATGTCGTGCTCCCCGCTCTGGGCGAGTCCGTCACCGAGGGCACCGTCACCCGCTGGCTGAAGCAGGTCGGCGAGTCGGTCGAGGCCGACGAGCCGCTGCTCGAGGTCTCGACCGACAAGGTCGACACCGAGATCCCCGCCCCGGTCGCCGGCGTCCTGCTGGAGATCCTGGTCGCCGAGGACGAGAACGCCGAGGTCGGCGCACGTCTGGCCGTCATCGGCGCGGCGGGCGCGGCTCCCGCGGCCGCTCCGGCCGCCGCCGCTCCGGCTCCGGTCGCCGCCCCGGCTCCCGTGGCCGCCCCGGCTCCGGTTGCCGCCCCGGCTCCGGTTGCCGCCCCGGCCCCCGTTGCCGCTCCGGCTCCCGTTGCCGCCCCGGTTGCCGCTCCGGCCCCCGTGGCCGCCCCGGCTCCGGTCGCCGCCCCGGCTCCGGTCGCTCCGGCCGCCCCCGCCGCCCCGGTTTCCGCCGGTGACGAGGGTGCCTACGTGACCCCGCTGGTGCGCAAGCTCGCCACGGAGTCCGGCGTCGACCTGTCCGCGGTCTCGGGCACCGGTGTCGGTGGCCGCATCCGCAAGCAGGACGTCCTGGCCGCCGCCGAGGCCGCCAAGGCCGCTGCCGCCGCCCCGGCGCCGGCTGCCGCCGCTCCGGCCTCGAAGGCTCCGGCCGCCGCGGTGTCCGAGCTGCGTGGCCAGACCGTCAAGATGACCCGCATGCGCAAGGTCATCGGCGACAACATGATGAAGGCCCTGCACTCGCAGGCGCAGCTCAGCTCCGTGGTCGAGGTGGACATCACCAAGATCATGAAGCTGCGCGAGAAGGCCAAGGCCGGCTTCCTCGCCCGCGAGGGCGTCAAGCTGTCCCCGATGCCGTTCTTCGTCAAGGCCGCGGCCCAGGCGCTGAAGGCCCACGCGGTCGTCAACGCCCGGATCAACGAGGACGAGGGCACCATCACCTACTTCGACTCGGAGAACATCGGCATCGCCGTGGACTCCGAGAAGGGCCTGATGACCCCGGTCATCAAGGGTGCCGGTGACCTCAACCTGGCGGGCATCTCCAAGGCGACCGCCGATCTGGCCTCCAAGGTCCGCGGCAACAAGATCACGCCGGACGAGCTGTCGGGCGCGACCTTCACCATCAGCAACACCGGCTCGCGCGGTGCGCTGTTCGACACGGTCATCGTGCCCCCGAACCAGGTCGCCATCCTGGGCATCGGCGCGACGGTCAAGCGCCCGGTGGTCATCGAGACCGCCGAGGGCACGAACATCGGCATCCGCGACATGACGTACCTGACCCTGTCCTACGACCACCGCCTGGTGGACGGCGCGGACGCGGCCCGGTACCTCTCGGCCGTCAAGGCGATCCTCGAGGCCGGCGAGTTCGAGGTCGAGCTCGGTCTCTGAGACCCCGTCACGCACGGCGCCCCCGCCCGGACCGCAAGTCCCGGGCGGGGGCGCCGTCGTCGTACCCTGGGGCATTCCGGTTGACGGCTGTAACCAGCCTCACCCTGCGCCTCTGACCAGGAACGCATCGCGACGAGCGGCGCCGCCGTATTGTCTACGCATCAAGGCCCCGCATGCCCCTGCACACCCATCAGGAGATGAAGCCCCGATGATCACCCCACCCGTCGTGCACTCGCTGCGCGAGCAGATCCGCGAGCACATCGTGGAGGGGATCGTCAGCGGGCGCTGGAAGCCCGGTGAGCGCATCGTGGAGCGCCGGATCGCGGTGGAGCTGGAGGTCAGCCAGACCCCCGTGCGCGAGGCCCTGCGCGAGCTGGAGACGCTGCGGCTGATCGAGTCGGCGCCGAACAAGGGCGTGCGCGTACGGAACCTGTCCGCGGCGGACCTGGAGGAGATCTATCCGGTCCGGGCGGGCCTGGAGCAGATCGCGGCCGAGCTGGCCGCACCCCGCCTGGCCGCCGACTGCTCGGCCCTGGAGCCGCACGTGGCGGCCCTGTGGGAGGCCGACCGCAGCGCGGACGGCACGGCCCAGGTGCGGCACACCGTGGGCTTCCACCGGGAGATGGTGCGGGCCGCCGGGAACAGCGTGCTGCTGCACACCTGGGAGTCCCTGGGCATCGAGGTCTTCACGGCCCTGTCCATCCGTTGGCTGGGAACCGTCCAGAAGTCCTACGCCGAAGAGCACGAAGCCCTTGTGGACGCCTTCCGCAACCAGGACCCCGACATCGGCCTGCTCGTGAAGCGGCACGTTCTGGGCTGCGCGCCCCGGGCGTGAACTAGCCGACACACCCCCCGCGAGACTGCCCCTCTTGCCCCGAATTGCCCGGCACCGGGTGCCTGTTTTCATGGCACCCGGTGCCGACTTTCTTCATATAGACGTTTCTATGTCACATTCATTTGATCGATCATCGATCAGCGCCTTACAGTCATCCGCGGACCCCACCCGGGTCCAACGACCCTGTCCTGCCCGTCAGGGATTTCTTCACCACCTCTCCTTTGTCCGGAAGGCGGCGCACACCGATGTCCGACCCCGTAGGAAAGCTTCCGAGCGAGCTCGACCAGCTCCCGGACCGCGACACCGAGGAGACCGCCGAATGGGCGGCCTCCCTCGACGCCGTCGCCAAGGCCGCCGGTACGCGCCGCGCCGAGTACCTGCTCCGTCGCACCCTTCAGCACGCCGAGGCCGCCGGCCTCGCGCTGCCGAAGCTGCTCGAGACGGACTACGTCAACACCATCCCCACCGCCGCCGAGCCGGAGTTCCCCGGTGACGAGGCGATGGAAGCCAAGATCACCGCCTGGAACCGCTGGAACGCGGCCGCCATGGTGACCCGCGGCTCCAAGTACGGCGTCGGCGGCCACATCGCCACCTTCGCCTCGGCCGCCTGGCTGTACGAGACCGGCTTCCAGCACTTCTTCCGCGGGAAGGAGGCCGACGGATCGGGCGACCAGCTCTACATCCAGGGCCACGCCTCCCCCGGCATCTACGCCCGCGCCTTCCTCGACGGCCGGATCTCCGAGCAGCAGCTCGACAAGTTCCGCCAGGAAGCCGGCGGCAACGGTCTCCCGTCCTACCCCCACCCGCGGCGCCTGCCGTGGCTGTGGGAGTTCCCGACGGTGTCCATGGGCCTCGGCCCGCTCTCCGCGATCTACCAGGCGCGCTTCAACCGCTACCTGCAGAACCGGAGCATCAAGGACACCGCCAACTCGCACGTCTGGGCCTTCCTGGGCGACGGCGAGATGGACGAGCCCGAGTCGACCGCCGCCCTGGCCCTGGCCTCCCGCGAGCAGCTCGACAACCTGACCTTCGTCATCAACTGCAACCTGCAGCGCCTCGACGGTCCGGTCCGCGCGAACTTCCGCGTGGTGCAGGAGCTGGAAGCCCAGTTCCGCGGCGCCGGCTGGAACGTCATCAAGTCGCTGTGGGGCTCCGCCTGGGACGAGCTGTTCCAGCTCGACACCACGGGCGCCCTGGTACGCCGCCTGCGCGAGGTACCCGACGCGCAGTTCCAGACGTACGCGACCCGCGACGTGGCCTACATCCGCCAGCACTTCTTCGGCGCCAACGCCGAGCTCGTGCAGCTGGCCGGTGTGCTCTCCGACGCGAAGATCGCCGAGTGCTTCCACAGCTCCCGCGGCGGCCACGAGCCCCGCAAGGTGTACGCCGCGTACAAGGCCGCCCTGGAGCACAAGGGTGCTCCGACGGTCATCCTCGCGCAGACCGTCAAGGGCTACACGCTGGGCGCCGGGTTCGAGTCGAAGAACGCGAACCACCAGATGAAGAAGCTGACGATCGACGAGTTCAAGGACATGCGTGACCTCCTTGGCCTCCCGATCCCGGACAGCGCCTTCGCCGACGGCCAGGTCCCGTACGGCCACCCGGGCGCGAACAGCCCCGAGGTGCAGTACCTGAACGAGCGCCGCGCGGCGCTCGGCGGTCCGGCCCCGGCCCGCAAGGTCAAGCACGTGGCCCTGCCTGCTCCGGCGGACCGTTCCTTCGCCCCGCTGCTCAAGGGCTCCGGCAAGCAGGAGATGGCCACCACCATGGCCTTCGTCCGGCTCGTCAAGGACCTGATGCGGGACAAGGAGACCGGTAAGCGCTGGGTTCCGATCGTCCCGGACGAGGCCCGTACCTTCGGTATGGAGTCCCTCTTCCCGTCGGCCGGCATCTACTCGCCGCTGGGCCAGACCTACGAGCCGGTCGACCGCGACCAGCTCATGTACTACAAGGAAGCCAAGGACGGCCAGATCCTCAACGAGGGGATCACCGAGGCCGGCGCCATGGCCGACTTCATCGCCGCCTGTACGTCCTACGCGACGCACGGCGAGCCGATGATCCCGTTCTACATCTTCTACTCGATGTTCGGCTGGCAGCGCACCGCCGACCAGATGTGGCAGCTCGCCGACCAGCTCGGCAAGGGCTTCATCGTCGGCGCCACCGCCGGCCGCACCACCCTGACCGGTGAGGGCCTGCAGCACGCGGACGGCCACTCGCACCTGATCGCGTCCACGAACCCGGCGTCGCTCAACTACGACCCGGCCTTCGCGTTCGAGATCGCGGTGATCGTCAAGGACGGTCTGCGCCGGATGTACGGCGAGAAGCCGGAAGACGTCTTCTACTACCTGACGGTCTACAACGAGCCGAAGGTGCAGCCCGCCATGCCGGAGGGCGTGGAGGAAGGCATCCTGCGCGGCCTCTACCGCTTCAACACGGCGGCGGACCTCGCCGAGGCGGCCCCGGCCGCCGAAGCCCCGAAGATCCAGCTGATGGCTTCCGGTACGGCCATCCACTGGGCCCTGGACGCGCAGAAGCTGCTCGCCGCCGACTGGAACGTGGCCGCCGACGTCTGGTCCGCCACCTCCTGGGGCGAGCTGCGCCGCGACGCGCTGGAGTGCGACGAGGCGCTGCTGCGCGGGGAGATGCGCACCCCGTTCGTCACCCGCGCCCTGGAGGGCGTCACCAGCCCGGTGCTCGCCGTCTCCGACTGGATGCGTCAGGTCCCGGACCAGATCAGCCAGTGGGTCGAGCAGGACTACACCTCGCTGGGTACGGACGGCTTCGGCCTCTCCGACACCCGTGAGGGCGCCCGCCGCCACTTCGGTGTCGACGCCCAGTCGATCGTGGTGGCCGCGCTGGCCCAGCTCGCCCGCCGCGGCGAGGTCCCGGCGTCCTCCATCAAGGAGGCCCGGGAGCGCTACGGCCTGTAGGCCCCGGCGGCCCGGACGGCCGGTGTTCTGAAAGATCGTGAGGCGGTCCGCTCCTTCGGGAGCGGGCCGCCTTTCGCGTGCGCATGCCGCCGTGCGGGGGCCCGGACCGGCCTTTCGCGGCACGCGCGGTGGCGGCGAGGGGGTGTACCCGTGATGCTTGAGCGGTGATGGACGAGACGGAGTTCTGGGAGATGGTCGACCGTACCCGCGAGGCCGCCGAGGGCGACCCCGAGGAACACGCCGAGCTGCTGGTGGAGCGGCTGGCGCAGCTCGACCCGGATTCCGTCCTGGACTTCGCGCGGCACTTCGAGTCGCGGTACAACCGGGCCTACACGTGGGACCTGTGGGGCGCGGCGTGGGTGCTGCTCGACGGGGCCAGTGACGACGCGTTCGACTACTTCCGGTGCTGGCTGATCGGCCAGGGCCGGGAGGTCTTCGAGGGCGGGGTGCACGATCCGGACCAGCTCGCGGAGCTCCTCGACGAGTTCGACGAGGAGATCGACGGGGACGGCGAGGAGCTGGGGTACGCGGCGGACGAGGCGTACGAGCAGCTGACCGGGTCGGTCGCGCCGGATCTGGGGATCCCGCTGCAGGCGGCGGAGCCGGAGGGCGCTGCGCTGGACTTCGAGAACGAAGCCGTGCTCGCGGAGCGCTTCCCCCGGCTGTGGGACCGCTTCAGGGGCTGACGCCCCCTGGGCCGTCCCGTTCGGACCTTGCCGCCTCAGGCGTGCGTGCCGCCGTCGATGCGGATCTCCGTACCGGTGATGAAGGCGCCGTCCTCGGAGCCCAGCATCGCGACGACGCCGGCGACCGTCTGCGGGCCGGCGAAGCCCTGGCCGAGGGCCGGGGCGAGCTTGGCGAACAGGCTCCAGTCGGTGTCCTCGGGCAGGCCGGGGCCGTTGCCGGTGGTCATGCCGCTCTCGATGGAGCCCGGCGCGACGGCGACGAAGCGCAGCCCCTGCTTGCTGTACTCGGCGGCGAGCGCGTGGGTCATCGACTGGATGCCGCCCTTGCTGGCCGCGTAGGCGGACATGTAGGGGTGGGCGAAGGACGCCGAGGTGGAGCTGAAGTTGACGACGACCGGCTGGTCGCCGCCCAGCAGCGCGGGCAGCGACTCGCGGATGACCAGGAACGTACCGGTCAGGTTCACCGCGATGATCTTGTTCCAGAGTTCGAGCGTGGTCTGGTGGGTGTGCGCGGAGCGCAGGATGCCCGCGGCGTTGACCAGCACGTCGATGCCCGTGAGGGCGTCCACCGCGGCGGCCACGCCCGCCTTGACCGCGGCCTCGTCGGATATGTCGAGGACCGCGGTGGTGAGGCGGTCCGCGTGCCCGTCGGCGGCGGCCCGGTCGGCGGTGGCCTTGAGGCCGGCCTCGTTGACGTCCACGGTGTGGACCCGGCCGCCCTCGAAAAGGATGCGGTGGACGGTGGCCTGGCCGATGCCGGAGCCGCCGCCGGTGATGAGGACGCGACGTCCTTCGTAACGGTTCATGGGGAGGAGCGTACTCCCGGCATGACACGTTTTGCCAGCCTGTCAAAACGTGCATTTGGCCTCGTGGCGCCGAGGTATCCTTCCCCGGTGAGATCCCCTCGTCCGTACTCTCCCCAGGCCGGCCCCGGAGCCCAGTCGCTGAACGAGCGCCGCAAGGCGGCCACCCAGCTCGACATCGCCCGCGCCGCCTGCGAACTCTTCGCCGAGCACGGCCCCGACGGCACCACCGCCGAGGACATCGCCCACCGCGCGGGCGTGGCGCTGCGCACGTTCTACCGCTACTTCCGCAACAAGCAGGAGGCCGTCGCCCCCCTGCTCGCGGGCGGCGGCGACGCCTGGCGCGCGCTGCTCGCGGAGGAGGACCCCGGTACCCCGCTCACCGAGGCCCTGGAGCGCGCGGTCACCCGCTCCCTCACCGGCCCCCAGGCGCTCGACGAGGGCCTGGAGGTCACCCGCGGCCTGCTGCGCGCCGCCACGACCGACGAGGCCCTGCGGGCCGTCTGGTACCGGGTCAACCAGGACTCCGAGGAGCGCCTGGTCCCGGTCGTCGCCCGGCTCGCCGGCCCGGACGCCGAACCCCTCGCCGTACGCCTCCTCGCGGCGGCGGCCACGGACGCCATCCGCATCGCCCTGGAACTCTGGTCCACCACGGACACCCCGCCCACGGGCCCCGGGTCCCCCGCGGACCTCGCGATCCGCTGCCTGCGCGACCTCACGGGCGCGATGCCCCTGACGCGCTGACCCGCCACCGACCGGCCACCGACCCGTCACAGGAACCGGGCGGACTTCTCCTTCAGGTGCTCGGCAAAGAAGGCGGCGGCGTCGGGCCGCATCCGAACCAGCGCGACCATCGCCGTGACGATGACGTCGGCGACCTCCGCCTCCACGTCCCCCCAGGTGTGCGAGTTCCCCTTCCGCGGATTGGTCCCCTTGGCCCCGATCACGGCCTGCGCGGCCTCCCCGAACTCCTCCCCGATCTTCAGGACCTGCAGCGTCACGCTCTCCTCCCGCGCCACCCCGCGCTCCCGGTCGTGCTCGTCGAACCGCGCCCCGAGGGCTGCGATGGTCTTCCAGGTGTCGTCCATCCCCCGACGCTAGCGCCGCGCCGCCGCAACGCAGAAGCCCCGCCCCCCTCTCGGAGAAGGGGGCGGGGCTTCGTTCGATCAGTGCGTCAGCACGACCACGGCACGGCTTAGAGGTCGAAGTAGAGCTCGAACTCGTGCGGGTGCGGGCGCAGCGCGATCGGGGCGATCTCGTGGGTGCGCTTGTAGTCGATCCAGGTCTCGATCAGGTCGGGGGTGAAGACACCGCCGGCCAGGAGGTACTCGTGGTCCTCCTCCAGGGCCTTGAGGACGTCCTCGAGGCTGGTCGGGACCTGCGGGACGCTCGCGTGCTCGTCCGGGGAGAGCTCGTAGAGGTCCTTGTCGATCGGCTCCATCGGCTCGATCTTGTTCTTGATGCCGTCGAGGCCGGCCAGCAGGAGGGCCGAGAACGCCAGGTACGGGTTCGAGGACGGGTCCGGGGCGCGGAACTCGACGCGCTTGGCCTTCGGGTTCGAGCCCGTGATCGGGATGCGCATCGCGGCGGAGCGGTTGCGCTGCGAGTACACCATGTTGACCGGCGCCTCGAAGCCCGGGACCAGGCGGTGGTACGAGTTCACCGTCGGGTTGGTGAAGGCCAGCAGCGACGGGGCGTGCTTGAGGATGCCGCCGATGTAGTAGCGCGCCATGTCCGACAGACCCGCGTAGCCGGTCTCGTCGTAGAACAGCGGGTCGCCGTTCGCCCACAGCGACTGGTGCACGTGCATGCCCGAGCCGTTGTCGCCGAAGATCGGCTTCGGCATGAAGGTCGCGGTCTTGCCGTTCTTCCACGCGACGTTCTTCACGATGTACTTGAAGAGCATCAGGTCGTCGGCCGCGGCGAGCAGCGTGTTGAACTTGTAGTTGATCTCGGCCTGGCCACCGGTGCCGACCTCGTGGTGCTGACGCTCGACCTGGAGGCCCTGGGCGTCCAGCTCGAGGGAGATCTCGGCGCGCAGGTCGGCGAAGTGGTCGACCGGGGCTACGGGGAAGTAACCACCCTTGTAGCGGACCTTGTAACCACGGTTGTTCTCCTCGGAACCGGTGTTCCAGGCGCCGGCCTCGGAGTCGATGTGGTAGAAGCTCTCGTTCGCGGTGGTCGCGAAGCGCACGCTGTCGAACACGTAGAACTCGGCCTCGGGGCCGAAGAACGCGGTGTCGGCGATGCCGGTCGAGGCCAGGTACGCCTCGGCCTTCTTCGCGACGTTGCGCGGGTCACGGCTGTAGGCCTCGCCCGTGATCGGGTCGTGGATGAAGAAGTTGATGTTGAGCGTCTTGTCCTTGCGGAACGGGTCCAGGCGCGCGGTGGTGATGTCGGCACGCAGCGCCATGTCGGACTCGTGGATCGCCTGGAAGCCGCGGATCGAGGAGCCGTCGAACGCCAGCTCCTCGTTCGGGTCGAAGACGCGCCCCGGGATGGTGAAGTGCTGCATCACACCAGGCAGGTCGCAGAAGCGGACGTCTACGAACTTGACGTCGTTGTCCTGGATGTACTGCGTCACTTCGTCGGCGTTCTTGAACATCCAACTCCTCCTACTCCCGACCCCGGGGCAGGGCGGGCTTTATAGCTAGTGGTGCGTCAGTGCGGTGCCGCACGCTGACCCGACCATAAGCAGACGGGGTTTCTCAAGCATGACCCATTTGTTTCGCACAAGTTAACCAGGGTCCCGCCCGAAGGGCGCTCGACGGCACCGGTACCGTGTTGGCGTGGACAAGAGGCAAGCAATCGGATCGTGGCTCTCCGGCCCCCGCGAGGCCGCCGAGGAGATGGGTGCCGACTTCGGTTACCCCGGCAAGCAGCTCGGCCTGCCGCAGCAGGGGCCCGGCTCGGTGGCCCGTTTCGGCCGCCGGCTCGGCGCCGTGGCCATCGACTGGCTGGGCTGCCAGCTGATCACGTACGGCCTGATCACGGGCCGTGACTGGAACGGCTCGGGGAACTGGACACTGGCCGTCTTCGTCGCCCTGGTGATCCTGACGGTCGGCACCGTGGGCTTTACCCCCGGGAAGCGGATCCTCGGCCTCCAGGTCGTCTCGCAGGACGGAGGCCGGCTCGGATTCGGCCGCGTGGTGCTCCGTACCCTCCTCCTCGCCCTGCTGATCCCGGCCCTCGTCTGGGACCGCGACGGACGTGGACTGCACGACCGCCTCAGCCGCGCCGTACAGGTCAGGATCTGAGACGCGGATCCGAGAGCGAACGCGGACACGGAGAACGAACACAGAGGGGCGCCCCGGGCCGATGGCCCGGGGCGCCCCTCTGTGTCGCACGTGTCGTATACGAAAAGCGGATCAGCGCATCTTTCCGCCGCGCGGCATGCGCATCCCCTTGGGCATCGGGCCCTTCGGGATCGGCATGTTGCTCAGCAAGTCGCCCATGGCCCGCAGCTTGTCGTTGACCTGGGTGATCTGGGGACCGGAGAGCACGCGGGGCAGCTTCATCAGGGTCGTACGGACCTTCTTGAGCGGCACCTCGCCCTCGCCCTTGCCCACGATGAAGTCGTGGACCGGGATGTCGGGCATGATCCGGGCCAGCTTCTTCTTCTCGTTCGCGAGCATCGGCTTCACCCGGTTCGGGTTGCCCTCGGCGATCAGGACCACGCCGGCCTTGCCCACGGCACGGTGCACGATGTCCTGCTGCTTGCTCATCGCGACGGCGGGGGTGGTGGTCCAGCCCCTGCCCACGTTGTCGAGTACGGCCGCGGCCGCGCCCGGCTGTCCCTCCATCTGTCCGAAGGCGGCCGTCTCGGCTCGCCGCCCGAAGATGACCGCCATCGCCAGGAACGCCACCAGGAAGCCCAGGATGCCCAGGTAGACCGGGTGGTCGATCAGGAAGCCGATCGCAAGAAAGACACCAAAGGTGACGATTCCCACGCCCGCGACGATCAGACCGACCTTCGGGTCGGCCTTGCGCGTCATCTTGTACGTCAGGGCGATCTGCTTCAGTCGCCCGGGGTTCGCAGCAGTCTCTGCGTTTGACTTCCTCGCCATGCAGCGAAGTTTACGTGGCCTTCTCGGTCCGGGTCGCCGCGGCCTCGAGTACGTGCTCGGTTTCGACCCGGTCCTGGGCCCTGCGGCGGTCTTCGAGGACGGCCGTCCAGGCGTTCCGGCGGGCGCCGCTCATGAGCAGCGACTCCAGGCCGCGGACGGCGTCGGTGAAGGACGGAATGGCGATGGCGCGTACGGGCGCGGCCTGCATGGTGTCGACCCTTTCACGGTGCTCACGTCGGGGGTTGCCAAGCGTGTGTGCGGTGCGTCGAACAATCGTCACTGACTGGTGTTACCAGGGCATGACCGACTGGTCAAACAGTGATGAAACCTTGATGCGGCCCACCAGGTCTCTCGCTGAAGAGAGCCTAGGGGCCGCATCGGTGCGGGGTTACCCGTAAGTAAGACTTTGTGCGCGAGTTCACATACCTCGCGCACCATGCGCCTCAGGAGGCGCGTCAGACCGTCGCGCGCTTCTCGGTTTCAAGGTCGAGCTCCGCGTCGCCACCGCTCCGGCCGCGTGCCCGCCCTCGTTCCTCGGACGGACCCACGACCTACGCTACGGCTCCGCTGCGCTTCTCCATCGCCTGCTGGTACAGACGCCCGGCGCGGTACGAGGAACGGACCAGCGGGCCGGACATGACTCCGGAGAAGCCGATCTCCTCGGCCTCCTGCGCCAGCTCCACGAACTCGGCCGGCTTGACCCAGCGCTCGACGGGGTGGTGCCGCGGCGAGGGCCGCAGGTACTGGGTGATGGTGATGAGCTCGCAGCCCGCCTCGTGGAGGTCCTTCAGCGCCTGGCTGACCTCCTCGCGCTCCTCGCCCATGCCCAGGATCAGGTTGGACTTGGTGATGAGGCCGTAGGCCCGTGCCCGGGTGATGACGTCCATCGAACGCTCATAGCGGAAGCCGGGGCGGATGCGCTTGAAGATGCGCGGCACCGTCTCGATGTTGTGGGCGAAGACCTCGGGGCGGGAGGCGAAGACCTCTTCCAGCAGCTCCGGGACCGCGTTGAAGTCCGGGGCAAGCAGCTCGACCTTGGTCTGGCCGCTCTCGCGGCCCGCCGTCTGCTGGTGGATCTGGCGCACCGTCTCGGCGTAGAGCCAGGCGCCGCCGTCCGCCAGGTCGTCGCGCGCGACGCCCGTGATGGTGGCGTAGTTCAGGTCCATCGTGACGACGGACTCGCCGACGCGGCGGGGCTCGTCGCGGTCCAGCGCCTCGGGCTTGCCCGTGTCGATCTGGCAGAAGTCACAGCGCCGGGTGCACTGGTCACCACCGATGAGGAACGTGGCCTCGCGGTCCTCCCAGCATTCGTAGATGTTCGGACAGCCGGCCTCCTGGCACACCGTGTGCAGTCCTTCGCCCTTCACCAGGGCCTGCATCTTGGTGTACTCGGGACCCATCTTGGCCCGCGTCTTGATCCACTCGGGCTTGCGCTCGATGGGCGTCTGGGCGTTACGGACCTCTAGGCGCAGCATCTTGCGTCCGTCGGGTGCGACTGCGGACACGACCGGCTCCCTGTGACTTCGATTCTTCGGCGCCCACCAGGGTACGCCCGTAATTTCGTACGTTCTTCACTCGGCCAACCTGCGGGCGGCCCGACCCATTCCCGCGCGAACTAGCCCGCGACGGGCTCTATCTCCCTGGGCTTCGGCTCCGCCTGCTCCAGCACGTCCTTCAGGTGCCGTTCGATCACCGGCAGCACCTCGGCGATGGTGATCTCGCGGCCCAGTTCGTACGAGAGCGAGGTCACACCGGCGTCGCGGATCCCACAGGGGACGATTCGGTCGAACCAGGTGTTGTCGGGGTTCACGTTGATCGCGAAGCCGTGCATCGTGACGCCCTTGGCGACCCGGATGCCGATGGCGGCGAGCTTGCGGTCCTCGCGGCGCTGGCCGGCGTTGGACGGGGCGTACTCGGGGCCGTTCAGCCGGGGGTCGAACTCCTCGTCGTGCAGCCGCGGGTCGAAGTCCAGCGAGAGGCCACCGATCTTCGGACGCTCCTCCACCGGGTCGCCGAGCACCCAGACCCCGCTGCGCCCCTCGACGCGGGTGGTCTCCAGGCCGAACTCGGCGGCCGTGCGGATCAGCGCGTCCTCCAGGCGGCGGACGTGGGCGACCACGTCGACCGGGCGGGGCAGCTTCATGATCGGGTAGCCGACCAGCTGGCCCGGGCCGTGCCAGGTGATCTTGCCGCCGCGGTCCACGTCCACGACGGGGGTGCCGTCGAGCGGGCGCTCGCTGTCGGCGGTGCGCCGGCCGGCCGTGTAGACGGGCTGGTGCTCCAGCAGCAGGCAGGTGTCCTCGATCTCGTCCGCGAAGCGGGCCGCGTGCACCCGGCGCTGTTCTTCCCAGGCCACCGTGTACTCGACGGCCTCCGGACCGAAGCCCATGCGGACAAACCCAAGCTCAGCCACCGCGGCGCCTCCTCGTTGAACCTGCCGACGAACTTGCTGTGTGCACCTATCGCACCCAGCAAGGGTACGGCGGCCCCCGCGGGCCCCGTCAGCCGCCCGTCCCGGACAGGGCCCAAGGCCCTGGATCCGGGGGCCCGGGCGGTCCGGGGAGCTGTTTCGGGCGCCTGCGGCCCTTCGGCGGCCGGTCCGGGTCCTCGTCCGCCCGGGGCAGTCGGCGGTGCCCCTCGGTGTGGTCGTTCACCCAGCCGCAGACCCCGCACGCGTAGCGCCCGTCGAGACCCGCGATGTACGTCCCGCAGCGCCGGCACTCCGCCTCGGTGAGCTCTGGCGCGACCAGGTCGGGCACGAGCGGCGGGGCCGTGGACTCTGCGTGGCTGCCGTCGCCTCCGGGGCGCTCGCAGCTGCCGGGGGGAGGCTCCCCGGTGGGCCGGCGGGTCATGGGGCGCAGCGTACGCGGGTGGAGGGGGTCGGTCCGTAAAGAGACCCACCGGTTCTGCACACGATCGGATGAATGTGGGACAGAGAGGGCGGTCCGGGCAAGGTTCGCCGCTACATTCACGCCGTTCACAGGGCCGGGACTCCGGTCCGTCACGTCAGGAGACCGTGGAGCCGATGACGGAACGACCTGCCCAGCGCGTCCCCAACCGGCAGCTCTCGGCGCTGATCGCCGAGGCCGGGTTCTCCAACGCCGGGCTCGCCCGCCGTGTCGACCAGCTCGGTCTGGAACACGGTCTCGATCTGCGGTACGACAAGACCTCCGTGACCCGCTGGCTGCGCGGGCAGCAGCCGCGCGGCACCACCCCGGCGCTGATCGCGGAGGTGTTCACCCGGCGCCTCGGCCGGCGGCTGTCCGCCCAGGACCTGGGCCTGGACGCCTGCGCCCCGGTGTACGCGGGACTGGAGTTCGCGGCCACCCCCGAGGAGGCCGTGGACATCGCCAGCGGGCTGTGGCGCAAGGACTCCGGTTCGCACGCCGAGCTGCGCAAGATCGCCTTCACTCCGGCCGGGCTGGTGGTGCCCAGCCGGGACTGGCTGATCGGGCGCGCCGACGAGCGGGTCGGCCGGGGCGCGGAGCAGGCCGCAGCACGCGTTCCGGAACAGGGCCGCCCCGAAGCGGGCCGTACCGAGCTGGGCCGCCCCGAGCTGGGCCGTACCGAGCTGGGCCGTCCGCTGCCCGGACGGTCCTCGGTGCCCCGGCAGCGGCAGATCGACCGCGGGCCCGGGCAGCGGGTGACCGGCGGTGACATCGCGGCGCTCAGATCGGTGGGCGAACTGTTCCGCACCCTGGACCACGCCTACGGGGGCGGCCACGCCCGCCAGGCCCTGGTGCGGTACCTGGAGCACGAGGCCGAGCCGATGCTGCGCGGCACGTACGGGGAGACCACCGGACGCCGGCTGTTCTCCGCCGCCGCCGACCTGACCCGGCTCGCGGGCTGGACCTCGTACGACATCGCCGCGCACGGGCTCGCCCAGCGGTACTTCGTCCAGGCGCTGCGGCTGGCCCAGGCCGCCGGGGACCGGCCGTACGGGGCGTACGTGCTGATCACGATGAGCCGGCAGGCGGTCTACCTCGGCCACGGCCGCGAGGCGGTGCAGCTGGCCCGGGTGGCCCAGCAGGGCGTGGGCTCCGGGCCGCCGCCGGTGGTGCAGGCGCTGCTGCACTCGGCGGAGGCGCGCGGGCACGCGGTGCTCGGGGAGGTCAGGGCGTCGACGGCCTCGCTGGTGCGGGCCGAGCGCGCGCTGGGGGCGGCCCGGCCGGGGGACGACGTACCGCACTGGGCGCGCGACTACGACGAGGCCCAGCTCGCGGACGAGTTCGGGCACTGCCACCAGGACCTCCAGCAGTACCGGGCGTCGGCGCAGCACGCGGAACGGTCCCTGCAGCTGCGGGCGCCCTCGTACGCGCGCTCGCGGCTGTTCTGCCGGGTGGTGCTGGCGACCGCGCGGCTGGGGCTGGGCGAGCTGGACCAGGCGTGCGCGCTGGGCGCGGAGGCGGCGCAGCAGGCGATGGAGATGCGGTCGGTGCGGGCGGTGGAGTACGTACGGGACTTCGAGCGGCGGCTGGAGCCGTACCGGGACGCGTCCGCGGTGCGGGGGTATCGGGACCGGGTGGCCGCCTTGTCCTGACCCTGCGGGTCGGCTGGGGTGTCGGCTGCGGTGTCGGCTGCGCCCCTCGGCCCCGGCGGGGTGGGTGCGCCCCCGGGGCCCGGCGGGTGGCTGCGCCGTGGTGCCCCCGCGGGTCCGCTCCCGGGGCTCCGCCCCGGACCCCGCTCCTCAAACGCCGGAGGGGCTGGATTTGGGCCGCGGTTGCCCGCGGGGCGAGTCGGCCCCGCGGGCGCGGTGGGTGGTTGGTCAGGCCGCCACCGGGAGGGCGGCTCGCGGGGCGGACGGGACGGGGATGCCGAAGTCGCGCAGGACGGCGGCGGCGGCTCGGCGGGCCGAGCGCAGGGCCCCCTCGACGGTGTTGGTATCCCGGTGGTCGCCGCACACGTACAGCCCGGCCAGGACCCGGACGGTGCGCCGGTGGTCCTGCGGCGGCGGCATCGCGGGGACGGCCTCGGGGGTGTGGTGGACGGTGAGCAGCTCCCAGTCCCGGGTCGCGGTCTCGTAGAGCCGGGCGAGGCGCGAGGCGACCGTCCGGGTGGGCGGTGGCGGGCCGAACACGGTGGTGGTGACCAGGCTGCGGCCGGCGGGGGCGCGCGTCGGGTCGACCGCGCTCATGACGGCCGTGTGGGCGACGGGCCAGTCCGGGTCGCCGTCCAGGAGCAGCGAGCCGTCCGAGGCGAGCGGGGTGGTGGTGGCGTGGTGCATCACGGTCACCTGGTGGAAAGCGGGCACGCGCAGGCCCGGGAGCAGTTCGGCGGCGGCCCGGGCGCCGGTGGCCAGGACGGCGGAGCGGCAGCTGAAGTCGCCGTGTTCCTCGGTGGTGACCAGGTTGGTGGCGACGGAACGGACCCGGACCCCGGTGCGTACGGTGCCGGGCGGCAGCGCGGCGGCGAGCAGTCCGGGCAGGGTGGCGGCGCCGCCCTCGGGTACGGCGAGGCGGCCGCGCGCGAAGGTGCGCAGGGCCAGGTCGGCGACGCGGCTGGAGGTGGTGAGCGCGGGGTCGCGCAGGAGCGCGGCGAGGAGCGGGCGCAGCGTCGTGCCGAGGCTCCTGGAGCTCAGGGCGGCGTGCGCGGTGCGCTCGGGCCGGGCCAGGAGGCGTTCCTCGGGCAGGGCGGCGAGGCGGCCGAGCGCCGCTCCGATCCGGGCCTGGTCGAGGGAGCCGCTGGTCAGGGCGCGGGC
Organism: Streptomyces sp. NBC_01298; assembly: GCF_035978755.1. Lineage (NCBI taxonomy): Bacteria > Bacillati > Actinomycetota > Actinomycetes > Kitasatosporales > Streptomycetaceae > Streptomyces > Streptomyces sp. NBC_01298. The sequence continues at coordinate 6,489,788 of NZ_CP108414.1, read as the reverse complement.
GGGGGTGAGTGCCCCGGCGCGCAGTGTCCTGCCCTCGCTGTGGACGAGGGCGCCGGGCGCGAAGGGTTTGAGGACCAGGCCTTCCAGGCCCGGGGTGCGGGCCGGTTCGGTGTAGGCGGTGTTCAGGATCTGGCCGATCCGGTCGAGCCGGAAGCCGTCCACGGTCTCGGTGGCCATCCGGCCGCCCGCGTCGTCCGCGCCCTCCAGGACGATGACCGTGACCCCGGCCGCGATCAGGTGGTGCGCTGCCGCGAGTCCGGAGACTCCGGCTCCTACGATGACCACGTCCGCGTGATGTGCGTGTGCGCTGTTGAGCACGTGCCCCTCCCCGAGGTCGGCCCGGCTGTGTGGGGAACCTCCTTCCCCCAACGGGCTCGAGCGGAACCCGAGTTGGGCGGGCCATTACGGGTAATGCGGTCAACTCCGGTCGCACGACGGTCGCATTCGGCTCACATGCGGTCGCACGCGTGCGCCGGGGCGCTCCCCCGGAGCCCCGGGGGCACCGGGGCTTTCAGGCCGGGGGGCGGGGGCGCATCAGGCCTCCAGCGCTGCCCTGATCGACTCCTCGATCCCCGGGTACCGGAAGACGAACCCGGACTCCAGCAGCCGGGTCGGGCGGACCCGCTGGCTGCCCAGCACGTCCTGGGCGAACTCCCCGAGCACCACGCGCATGACCGGCGCGGGCACGGCGAACACCGCCGGGCGGTGCAGCACCCGGCCCATCGCGGCGGTGACCTCGCGGTTGGTCAGGGGCTCGGGGGCGGTCAGGTTCACCGGCCCGGCCAGGGCCGGGGTGTCGATGATGTGGCGCAGGGCGGCGATCTCGTCGTGCATCGAGATGTGCGACCAGTACTGGCGGCCGTTGCCGAGCCGGCCGCCGATGCCGGCCTTGAAGATCGGGAACAGCTTCCCCCAGGCCCCGCCCTCGGCGGCGACGACCAGTCCGGTACGGGCGAACGCGGTCCGGATCCCGGCCTCCCGGGCGGGCGCGGCGGCGGCCTCCCACTCCACGCAGACCTCGGGCAGGAAGCCCTCCCCGGCCGGGGAGTCCTCGTCGACCGTCCGGTCGCCGGTGTCCCCGTAGTACCCGATGGCGGAGCCGCAGACGAGCGTCGCGGGGGGCTCGTCCATCGCGGCGACGGCCGCGGCGACGGCCGCCGTGCCCTTGACCCGGCTGTCGCGGATCTCCCGCTTGTAGGCGGCCGTCCAGCGGTGGTCCCCGACGCCGGCCCCGGCGAGGTGCACGACGGCCCCGCACCCGGCGAGCCCGGCCGGGTCCACGTACCCCCGCGCGGGATCCCACCGCGCCTCGCCGGGCCCGGCCGGCTCCCGCCGCACGAACCGGACGAGCTCGTGCCCGTCGGCCTTCAGTGACCGCCCGAGGGCGCTGCCGATGAGTCCGGTGGCCCCGGTGACCGCGATGCGCATGCCCCCATCTTGGCAGTGCTCCCGCCACCGCGTGCCGTGCGCCCCACGGCGTGGAGGTCGATCCCTCAGGTGGCCGTGCCCAGCCAGGTGCCGACCGCGTAGGTCACCGCCATGGCCAGGGCGCCGCCGGTGACGTTGCGCAGGATCGCCCGGGCGGCGGGCGCCCCGCCCAGGCGGGCGCTGATCACCCCGCACAGGGTGAGGGAGAGCAGGACCGCGATCACCGTCACCGGGACCCGCCGCGAGGCCCCCGGCAGGACGATCGCCAGCAGCGGCAGCAGCGCCCCCACCGTGAACGCCACCAGGCTCGCCAGCGCCGCGTGCCAGGGGTTGGCCAGCTCGTCGGGGTTGATCCCCAGCTCCACCCGCGCGTGCGCCCGCAGCGCGTCCCGCTCCGTCAGCTGCTCCGCCGCCTCCCGTGCCACCGACTCGCTCAGCCCCCTGCCGACCAGCAGCCCCGTCAGTTCCTCCAGCTCCTCCTGCGGCGACTCCGCCAGCTCCCGCCGTTCCAGGTCCAGCGCCGCCTTCTCCGAGTCCCGCTGGGAGCTGACCGACACGTACTCCCCCGCCGCCATCGACAGCGCGCCCGCCAGCAGCCCGGCGACGCCCGCCGCCAGGATCGCCGTGCGCGAGGTCGTGGCCCCGGCGACGCCGACGACCAGGCCCGCCGTGGAGATGATCCCGTCGTTCGCGCCCAGCACCCCCGCGCGCAGCCAGTTCAGCCGTGTGCTCATCGCCGCGCTCTGTCCCGCCGCACCATCCGCATCCGTCACGCCCCCACTGTCGCGGGCGCCGCCGGAAGGAGCCACCCGGCGTGCGCGCGTTCGGCGCCGGGATCAGGGTGGAGGGGTGAGACGCCGACGCGAGGAGCCGGGCTGGCTGCGCGGGGCGCCGCCGCCGCGCTGGGCCCGCCTCGCGCCCGCGGTGGCCCTCGTCGTGCTCGTGTTCGTGCAGCGCATCACCCCCGGCGACGTCGAGCTGGGCTACTTCCTGGCCGGGCTCCCCCCGGTGGCGGCCTTCGCCTACGGGGCCACCGGAACGGCCGTCTTCGCCGCGGTGGTGCTGGTCCTCATCGGCCTGCCCTCGCTCGGGATCGCCCACGCCCAGGGCTCCGACCTCGGAACCGTCGCGGTGATCGGGCTGCTCAGCGTGGTGGTCGCCTGGGTCCGAAAACGCCGCGACGCCCAGCTGGTGAGCGTGCGCACCGTCGCGGAGGCGGCGCAGCTCGCGGTCCTGCCGCCCGTGCCCGAACGGGTCGGCGCGGTCGGCTGCGCGGGCCTCTACCGGGCCGCGCAGCACGGCACCCTGGTCGGCGGCGACCTGTACGACGTACGGGTGGGGCCCTACGGCGTGCGCGCGCTGATCGGCGACGTCCAGGGCCACGGCCTGGCCGCCGTCGGCACCGTGGCCTCGCTGCTCGGCGCCTTCCGGGAGGGGGTGCTGGACGACGCGGAGCTCACGACGGTGGCGGCCCGGCTGGACCGGCGGCTGCTCGCGGACTCGGCGGCCGAGTCGGTGGATCACGCGGAGCTCTTCGCGACGGCGGTGCTGCTGGAGTTCCCGCCCGGGCTGGACCTCGTACGGATCGTGTCGTGCGGGCATCCTCCGCCCCTGCTGCTACGGGGTCGCACGGTCTCGGAAGTCGATGTGGACCCGGGGCCCCCGCTGGGCCTGGGCCTGGCCGGTCCCACCCCGGCGGCGCCGGCCGAGCTCCGGATCGCCCCCGGGGACCGGCTCGTGATGTACACGGACGGGGTGACGGAGGCCCGCGACGTCGCCGGGAACTTCTACCCGCTGGCCGCGCGCGTGCCCGTCCTGGCGAACGATCCGGCGGGGCTGGCCCCGGCGGTGTGGCGGGACTTGCGGTCCTTCACCCGGGGCGGGCCGCGCGATGACGTGGCCCTGCTGGTGCTGTCCCTGGACGCGGAGCGGGGCACCGACGGGCCTGCTCCGGTCGTGGGATGACGCGTGGGATGACGCGTGGCATGACGCGTGGGATGACCGCGCCGTACTGATCACATGACCAAACGGTGACAAGCGCCAGCAAGCACCCATTTGGGTTAATTTCCGTGTTTTGCTCGGGTCTTCCAGCCCTTCGAGCACGGAAACCGAGGCCCATTCGATGCGCGCACCGCACAAGCACAACCAACGGATCACGGCGGTGATCGCGGCGGCCGGCGCCGTCGCCCTGATCACCGGCTCGATCGTGGTCGGCCTCGCCGGGGAAGACGCGGCGGCGGAACCGGATTCGGCGAAGAACCAGCAGATCGCGGCCCCCGCCCCGCTCCAGGTGGGCTCGGCCCTGACGCGCGCCGCCGCGGACGGGGGCAAGGTCGTCAACCTCACCCTCGACGACGGCCCGGACCCGAGGTGGACCCCGAAGGCACTGGAACTCCTCAAGGCCCATAAGGCGAAGGCCACCTTCTGCCTGACCGGGCCGAACGCGAAGAGGCACCCGGACCTGGTGAAGGAGATCGTGTCGGCCGGCCACCGGCTGTGCGACCACGCGGTCAGCCACGACACGGCCATGGACAAGAAGGACGTGGCGTATCAGGAGAAGCAGATCATGGACGCGAAGCGGATGATCGACGAGGCGAGCGGCTCCGCCCGCGTCTGGCACTACCGCGCCCCCGGCGGCGCCTTCACCCCCGAGAGCCGCGAGATCGCCGCCCGCGGCGGGATGGCCAACCTCGGCTGGAACGTCGACCCCGGCGACTTCAACCGGCCCGGCGCGGACAAGATCGTCAGCGCCGTGCAGGAGCAGCTGAAGACCAAGGGGCCGACGATCCTCATGCACGACGGGGGCGGCGACCGCTCCCAGTCCGTCGAGGCCCTCGAAAAGCTGCTGCCGTGGCTCAAGGAGCAGGGCTACGGCTTCAGGTTCCCGAAGGTCCCCGAGGCGGGCTGAGGCCTACCCGGCGTCGCGGATGAAGGAGCGGACCATCTTGCAGGTGACGTTCGACGGCCGGCGGATGCCCGTCCGGACGGCCATCGTGCGGATCTTGCGGTTGGTGGCGCGCTGTACGTCATACGTGCCGGAGTCGAGCAGCGATATCGCGAGCCGCATCGCCTTCAGCCGCCGGTTGTGGCTCTCGTACCACTCCCGGGGCAGCCCCGCCGGCAGCGGCTTCTTCTTGACGGGCTCGATGGTGTGCAGGGTCATGGCAGTGGCCATCTACAGCCTCCCAAAGGCAAGTTGGCGTCCTGTCCTTCTCCTTGAATTTTACCGGCGACCACTGACAAAGGACCTGGCCAGACGACGCCTGGCTAAGATTTCGGGCATGGAGATCTGGATCAATCCCGCCTGCTCGAAGTGCCGTAGCGCGCTGACCCTGCTGGACGCGGAGGGCGCCGAGTACACCGTCCGCCGCTACCTGGAGGACGTGCCCTCCGAGGCTGAGATCCGCGAGGTCCTGGGCCGGCTGGGCCTGGAGCCCTGGGACATCACCCGCACCTCGGACCCGCTGGCCAAGGAGACGGGCGTCCGGGAACTCCCGCGCGAGGAGACCGAGCAGTCCCGCGGCGCCTGGATCAGCCACCTCGCGGCGCACCCGAAGCTGATCCAGCGCCCGATCATCACCGCCGAGGACGGCACGGCCCTGGTGGCCCGCTCGGACGAAGCCGTCCGCGAAGCCCTCTCCCGCACGTCGGGCTCCCGGGCCTAGGCCGTGCCGGGCTGGTCCGCGAAGCCCGCGTTCACGAACTGCACGACGCGATCGATCTGCTGGTCCCTGGACGCGCCGGGCTTCGGGTTGAAGGCGTAGACGAGCCGGCGGCCGGCCTGTTCGGTGGCGAAGACGCCGGTCGACCAGCCGGGGCCCGAGCCCGTCTTGCCCCAGACCACGGTGTCGCCCGTCTCGTAGCGCATCAGGCCGGCCGCGCTGAAGCAGGCCTTCCCCGAGAGGCAGTTCTTCCCCTGGCCGTAGGGCACGTCCGGGACCTCGTACAGGTGCCGCTGCTGCGCGGGCGGCAGCAGCCGGCCGCCCAGCAGCGCGGCCATGAAGCGGTCCAGGTCGGCCGCGGTGGAGTCCAGGCCGCCCTCCGCCCAGAACCTGGCCATCCGCGGATCCGCCGACATCCGGGTCTGGCGCAGCCCCAGGGGGCGCACGATGGCGCGCTGCAGTTCCTCCTCGTAGGTCCGGCCGGATATCCGCTCCACGAGCAGGCCGGCGACGAAGGAGTTCGTCCCGTTGTACTGCTGGACCGTGCCCGGGGCCGGTATGCGGTCCGGCCGGGCGGCCGCGTCCGCCGCGAACGTGTCGAGCACCATGGTGCGCGGATCGGCGGACTCGCTGGTGAGCATCGGCAGGTCGGCGGTGTGGTCCATGAGCTGCCGTACGGTCACCGCCGCATAGGCGTCCGGTATCAGGTCGGGCAGGTAGCGGCGCACGGGTGCGTCGATCTCGATCCGGTGCTCCGCGACGGAGCGCAGCACCAGGGCGTTCGTGAACAGCTTGGTGACACTGCCGATCGGGATGTCCGCGTCCGCGGCGACCGGCCCGGCGGTACCCGTCCACGGTGTGCGCTGCCCCGCGCCGGACAGCCGCACCAGGGCCCCCGTGGAGACCTCGTCGGGCAGGGACGCCAGCAGGGCCCGCAGCGCGGCGGGGTCATGGGCGGCCGCCCCCGGGCCGTGGACCGTGGCCGACGCGGAGCTGCCGGGCCCACCGGGCGAGGCCAGTGCGGCGGGAGCGCCCGCGCCGACGGTGAGGGCCGCCAGGGCGATGCCGGTGACGGCGATCCGGCGAAGGGTGCGGGGGCGTGCGTTCATCGGTGGCTCCTGGAGGAGGCGACTCGACGGGCTCTGACACCAACAGTCCGCCACCCACCGCGCGTTGCCCATCGGTGATCACCCTGACCAGACCCCCAGGCCACCCTGAAGGGGTCCGTGCGACCGGCCCTGAGGCCGGCCGCACGGACGGCGCACGTCGGCCGTCCTACTCCCCCGCCGTCACCCGCGTCTGATGGACCCGGAGTTGGAGTGCGGCGAGGTCCAGGAACGGGGTGGGGACGCCGAGACCGCGGGCCCGGGCGGACAGGTCGCCGAGCACGTGCTCGACCTCGGTCGGGTGCCCGGCGAGCAGGTCCCGGTACAGCGACGGGGTCAGCGGCGAGTCCGGGGCGGCCAGCGTCCGCGCGGTGAAGGCGAGTTCCGGCTCCGGGACCGGGTACCCGGCGGCGGCCGACACCGCGGCCGCCTCGGCGAGGACCGCGAGGCCGAACCCGGTCCCGCCGGGCACGGCGTTGATCTCGCCGACGGCTCCGCGCGCCAGGGAGGTCACCGCCACCAGGGTGGTGATGAAGACCCACTTGTGCCACATGGCGCCGACGATGTCGGGTACTTCGGGACTGTCGATCCCCGCACCGGCCAGCACCGCGCGGATGGCGTCCACCCGCTCCGAGGGACGGCCGTCGCGTTCGCCGGTGAGCACCACGGTGGGCGGGGCCATCCGGAGGATGTCGCCGTGCTCGTTCAGGGTGGTAACCACCTTGGCCACTCCGCCGAGCACCGCCGCGTCCCCGAACCGGTCCGCGAGGTGGTCGAGGTGGGCCATACCGTTGAGCAGGGGCAGGATCGCCGTCCCGGGACCGACCGCCGGCGCGAGGTCCCGGACGGCCGCTTCGAGGGAGGTGGACTTCACGGACAGCAGGACGAGGTCGTAGGCCCCCTCCCGCGGACCCGCCCCCTCCGGCGCATCCGCCCCCTCCAGCGCGTCGGCGGTGACGAGCCGCGGGGCGAACGCGATCTCCTCCCCCGGCCCGCTCACCCGCAGTCCGCGCGCCCGCAGGACCTCGGCCCGCCGGGGGCGGACCAGGAAGGTGACGTCCTCCCCCGCCCGGGCGAGGCGCGCGCCGAAGTAGCCGCCCGCGGCGCCGGCTCCGACCGTCAGGATCCTCATCCGGCGGAGCCCGCCGGCCGGACCGCCTTCGCCAGGGCGGCGCGGACGGCCGCCGCGTCGGCGACGGTCCCCGGGTCCTCGGGGAGGCCGCCCGGACGGGACAGGTCCTCGGCGTACGGGAGCACGTACACGGGCGTGTCGCGCTGGAGGCGCCAGCTCTCCGCGAGTTCCCCCGCGTCGACCGCGTCGTAGCCGAGCAGGTCGAGGAGGCGGGTGGCGGACGCGCGGGCGGCCGGGTCCTCGCCGGCGATCGGCAGGGCCGAGCGGTCCGGGGAGCCGGCCGGGCGGGCGAGGGCCAGCAGGTGCTTGAAGTAGATGTTGTTGAACGCCTTGACGACCTGCGCCCCGGCCAGGTGTTCCTGGACGAGCGCGCTGGTGGTGGTCTCCTCGGCCTCCAGGGCGGGGAAGACCCCGTCCCGCTGGGGGTAGTAGTTGAGCGTGTCGAGGACGACCTTGCCCGCCAGCGCGTCGGCGGGCAGCTCGCGGTAGTGCCCCAGCGGGATGGTGGCCACGACCCAGTCGCCGGCCGCGGCCGCCTCGGCCGGGGTGGCGGCCCGGGCCCGCGGGCCGAGCTCCGCGACCAGGGCGTCCAGCGTCTGCGGCCCTCTGGAGTTGCTGAGGACCACGTCCAGCCCCGCGTCCACGGCGAGCCGCGCGAGGGTGCTTCCGATGTTGCCGCTTCCGATGAGTCCAAGAGTTGCCATGCGGGGTTCAAGTCGCCCGCGATCCACGGTATTCCGCCGCTACGCCGACGGGATGGGCCTCGCTCCGACACGTCGCGGTCCCGCGGGTCGCGGTCCCGCCGCGTCGGGACCTTCACGGCGCCCCGTCGCAGCCTTCACACCGGCCCCATCCCGCGCCTCGTAGGGTGAGGCCGGCACAAAGGGGATGTACCGCACCAAAGGATCCGTAGTGAACGAGCAACAGCACCCGCGGCCCACCACGCCCGGCGAGCCTCCGGCGCCACCGGCGGCGCCGGGCCTCCCGGTGTCCGCGCTCCCCCCGCTCCCCCCGCCCCGGCGCGGCGCCGACTGGATGTTCGGCGGGGTGTACGGGACCGTGCTCGCGTCCGGACTGCTGGCGGCGCTCGACCAGAAGGGCGGGGAGTACACCCCCTTCTACGACGCCAGCTGGGTGCTCGTCACCGCCGCCACGGCCGGGCTCGCGCACGGCTACTCGCACCACATGAGCACCCATCAGGCCGGCTCCGCCGGTCACCGGTGGCGGATCCTCGGGCGGGCGCTGTGGAACGAGTGGCCCATGATCGCGGCCACCCTGCCCACGGTCCTGCTCCTGCTCGTCGCCGGACTCGCCGACTGGGACTCGCACGCGGTCACGGCCGTCGGGCTGGGCGTGAACACCGCGATGCTGTTCGCCTGGGGTGCCTTCGTGGCCCTCAGGGTCGGCTACAAACTCGCCTCGGCGCTGCTCATCGGGGTCGCCGACGCCACGATCGGGCTGGCCATCATCGCGGCCAACGCGGTCATCAAATAGCGGCGCGCGACGACGGCGGGCCCCTCCGAGGCGGCCTCACTCCGGCAGCTGCGCCTCCGCCTCCGCCAGGATCTCCGTCAGCCGGGCTCCGAACTCCGCCCCCCGTACGTCCGGCACCCCGGTGCGGGCCGAGGCGAGGAGCGCGTCCAGGGCGCGGCCGTACGCCCCCGGGACGTTGCTCCAGTCCGGCAGGCCGAAGACGCCCGCGGTCCCGCGCAGTTCCAGCCCCACCCCGGCGGCCGCGCGCGGGGCGCTGAGGCTGAGCACGGCGGTGCTGGCCGCGCCGGAGGCGTGGCGCAGGGCCAGCTGCACCACGTCGGCGGGGCCGCGGGTGGCGCTGACCCCGGTGACGTCGCCGAGGACCGGGATGAGTACGGACAGGGCGTGCGGGCCCACGTCCCACAGCCCGCCCTTGGCCTTGCGCCAGGGCGAGTCCGCGTAGGCGCTGGGCTCGCCGTCGGGCGGGAAGACCGCGCCGAGCCAGTGCGCGGCGGCGGTGAACCAGCCCGTGCGCTCCGCCTGCTCCTCGACCCAGCCGGCGGTCGGCTCGGCGAAGCGCAGGGTGAGGAAGACGACGGAGGCGACCCGGTGCTCGGCCACGGCCGCGGCGACCGCGCGGGCGTCGGCCGGTGTCGTGGCGACGGGCTTGTCGAGGAGGAGGTGGCAGCCGGCGGCGGCCGCGCGCACGGCGAGCGGGGCCTGCACGTCGGGCGGGAGGGCGAAGGCCACGACGTCACAGTCGGCGAACAGCGCGTCGGGGTCTTCGTACACCTTCACCCCGTACTCGCGCGCCAGCTCGGCCGCGGCTTCGGGGCGCCGGCCCCAGACTCCGACGAACTCTGAGCCGGGATGCGCGGCGAGGGCGGGGGCGTGCGTGCGGTGGGCCCATGGGCCGGTGCCCAGCAGCCCGACCCGGGGGCGGGGCCCGGAAGCGGCCTCTGCGGCGGCATCTCCGGCGGGCGTCACATCGTACGAAATGCTCACCCGCTCAGTCTGCCCCACCCGGACGGGTGCCCGAACGCCAACCCTCTCGACCACGCCCACCTGCGGCGTAAACCTCGGTAACACGGGGTTCACACACGGGCAACGGAAGAGAAATCGCGAGCGGGCACTCTGCGGTCAACACCGCAGAACGAATTCGCAGTACGCGAGCCACAGGGACGTGAACCGCCGTACGCGATCCGCAGGACGCAGCGCAGCACCCGCAGAGTCTGCGCCGGAGCGACGCACCGAAGGATGGGGCCCGTGAGCTACAAGGCTGAGTACATCTGGATCGACGGAACCGAGCCGACGGCGAAGCTGCGCTCCAAGACCAAGATCATGGCGGACGGCGACGCGCTGCCGATCTGGGGCTTCGACGGTTCGAGCACCAACCAGGCCGAGGGCCACGCCTCCGACCGCGTACTCCAGCCGGTGTTCACCTGCCCGGACCCGATCCGCGGCGGCGACAACGTCCTCGTCCTGTGCGAGGTCCTGAACATCGACATGACCCCGCACGAGTCGAACACCCGCGCGCTGCTGCGTCCGATCGCCGAGAAGTTCGCCGCTCAGGCGCCGATCTACGGCATCGAGCAGGAGTACACCTTCTTCGACGGCACCCGCCCGCTCGGCTTCCCGGTCAACGGCTTCCCGGCCGCGCAGGGCGGCTACTACTGCGGCGTCGGCTCGGACGAGATCTTCGGCCGCGACATCGTCGAGAAGCACCTGGACCACTGCCTCGCGGCGGGCCTGGCCATCTCCGGCATCAACGCCGAGGTCATGCCCGGCCAGTGGGAGTTCCAGGTCGGCCCGGTCGGCCCGCTGGAGGTCTCCGACCAGCTGTGGATCGCGCGCTGGCTGCTCTACCGCACCGCCGAGGACTTCAACGTCTCCGCGACGCTGAACCCGAAGCCGGTCAAGGGCGACTGGAACGGCGCGGGCGCGCACACCAACTTCTCCACGAAGGCGATGCGCGAGGACTACCGTGCGATCATCTGCGCCGCCGAGTCGCTGGGCGAGGGCAGCAAGCCGCTGGACCACGTCAAGAACTACGGCGCGGGCATCGACGAGCGTCTGACGGGCCTGCACGAGACCGCCCCGTGGAACGAGTACAGCTACGGCGTCTCGGACCGCGGCGCCTCGGTCCGCATCCCGTGGCAGGTCGAGAAGGACGGCAAGGGCTACATCGAGGACCGCCGCCCGAACGCGAACGTGGACCCGTACGTGGTGACCCGCCTCATCACGGACACCTGCTGCACCGCCCTGGAGAAGGACGGCCTGGTCTGACCCGGCCGGCCACCCCTGACACCACCACGGCGCCCGTCCTCCCCCCGGGGAGGGCGGGCGCCGTGGTGTCGGTGGGATCCCGGGGCCGGGAGGCACCTGGGTTCATGCGCGGCCCGTCCGGCAGGATGAGGCTCCGACCATCTGGGGGGCTCCGAGTGGGTTACGCATTGCAGGCGGTCATCGCGGGCGACGAGGTGCTGCGCGCCGCGTCGCGGGAGGTCCCCGGGTCCCGAGTGGTACCGCTCGGCCAGGGCCTGTCGCTCCTGCCGATGACCGATGAGGTCTTCGATGCCGTGTTCGCGCGAAGGGTCAGCCCCATCTCCCAGGCCCTGCGGCGGCTGGGAGCGCGAAGGAGCCTGGGCGAGGACGAGTTCGACGCCGTGGGACTGAGCCGCCACCGCGACACCTCGGACTGGATGTCAGACGGCTTCCAGGCCTAGTCCGGGGGCCGGGGCCGTGGGCCGTGGGCAGTGGGACGGATCCGCTCACGATGCGATACGGGTCGACCGGAATGGAGTGGCGGGGACCGCTGGGCGGGTGACGGTTTGTCGGGATTGCAATGGTCCGTTCATGCCGTGATCACGGAATATGGGATTCCGCTCCATAGGGTGAGACGGGGTCTGCCCCGGGGCCGTCACATCTGCTTGAATGGGGCCATGGCCAGCTACTCGCACACCTCGACCGGTCGCAGCGACCTCGAGCCGTTCTGGCCTTCCCGTCAGGACCACGATTTCGACCGGGTGTGTTGCCGCGCGAAGAACGCGCCGGCCCTCTAAAGCCTCCGGGACCTCGAAACCGACCTCCCCCAGGCCTTCGGTCTGCGCGGTACGACACAAGACGACGCTCTCCGTACGTCTCCTGCCGACCACTCCGCGTGAAAGAGCTGACCACTCATGGCTAACACCCGTTCCTTCGCTTCTGCCGCCTCCGCTGCGACCTCTCCCCTGACCTACCCGAGCTTCCCGCCCAGTCCGCGCCACCGCCTGCGGGCCGTGGACCGCGACGAGGTGGCGCGCGTCGTGGACTTCCTGCCGCCCGGCGCCACCTGGCTGCCCGCCCCCGCGCACACCCTGCCCAGCCTCCCCGGCCAGCCGCCGATGGTCGGCTACCTGGTGCTCGTACCGGCCGACCAGCAGCCGCCGATCGCCTTCTCCCCGCAGTCCGTTCCCGCCGCCCCGGCCCCGGGCGCGGCGGCCGTCACCGGGGACGCCCTGGTCCGCATCGACCCGGCGCAGCGCACCGCCGAGGTGGACGGCGAGGTCCTGGACCTGACGTACCTGGAGTTCGAGCTGCTGGCCCACCTGGTCGCACACCCGCACCGGGTCCACAGCCGCGACCAGCTCGTGACCACCGTCTGGGGCTACGGCCACGTCGGCGACGGCCGTACGGTCGACGTCCACGTCGCACGGCTGCGCCGCAAGCTGGGCGCCGCCCACCGCGGCGCGATCCAGACCGTGCGCCGCGTCGGGTACAAGTACGCCCCCTGACCGGAACGGCGGCGGGCCCGTACTGGCGAGGGGGAGTACGGGCCCGGGCCGGACCAGAAGAGGTCGGAGGTCGGAGGTCGGACGGTCCAACTCGGGCCTCCACAAAGGGGATTTCCTCGCACATCCGTGCTGATCAGCCGGGGTCCCTGACGTAGGCTTTTCCGTCGTGACCATCGGAACCGGCAGCGTACTTGCCCCACTTGAGCCCCAGGACCCCCGCGAGACCGCCGGCTACCGGCTGATCGCCCGGATCGGCGAGGGCGGCATGGGCACCGTCTACCTCTCGCACACGCGCGGCGGGCAGCCCGTCGCGCTGAAGCTGATCCGCCGGGAGTTCGGGCAGGACCCCGACTTCCGCAGCCGGTTCGAGCAGGAGGTGCGGGCCGCGCGCCGGGTGCAGGGCTATCACCTCGTACCGGTCCTCGACCACGACACCACGGGCGCCTCGCCCTGGCTCGCCTCGGTGTTCGTACCGGGGCTGTCGCTGCACGACGCCCTGAGCGCCTACGGTCCGCTCCCGCTCCCCGCCGTCTTCCAGCTGATCGGCTGCACGGCGCGGGCCCTCGGCTCCATCCACGCCGCGGGCGTCGTGCACCGCGACCTGAAGCCCGCCAACCTGCTGCTCGGCGCGGCCGGGCCGTACGTCATCGACTTCGGGATCGCCCGGGCCACCGACAGCACGCAGCTCACCCGCACCGGCGGGGTCATCGGCACTCCGCAGTACATGTCCCCCGAACACGCGCTGGGCGCCGAAGTCACCACCGCGAGCGACCTGTTCGCGGTCGGCCTCATCGCCGCGGTCGCGGCCACCGGGCGGCACCCGTACGGGGAGGGCGGGGCCACGGCCCTCGGCGTGCGGATCGCCAACACCGACCGGCTGCCTCCGGACCTGAGCGGCTACCCGACCGAACTGAAGCCGCTGCTGGAGCGCTGCCTGACGGCGGACCCGGCGGAGCGGATCGGTACGGACGAGCTGGCCGCGATGTGCGAACTGTTCGCCGGGCGACCGCTGAACGACTTCGACGGCTGGCTCCCGGAGCCGGTCGGGCAGGAGATCGCCCGCCGGGTGCGGGCGGCGGAGAATCCGCCGACGCCGACGGTGGCGGACGCGGGTGCGGGTGCGGGTGCCGGTGATTTCGGCCCCGCCCGTACAGGTGCGGGTACCGGGACGGCCGGTGCCTTCGGCGGGGTGCACGCCGCGGACACGGCGTTCGCGCCGCCCCGGCCCGCGGGGCCGCCGCGGCCGAACCGCCCGACGCCCGCCCCGGGTCCGAGCCCGAATCGGGCTCCGGCCCCCGCTCCGGCGCCGAAGGGCTTCCGGGGCGGGCTCATCGCCGCCTCCCTGGTGCTGGCCGTCCTCGCCGGCGCCGGCGCGGTCTGGCTGCTGGACGAGGACGGCTCCGAGGACGGCGCCAAGACGCCCGCCGCCGGGCAGGAGGCCCCGGCCGCTCCCGAGCCCTCGGACCCGGCCAAGGCCCCCTCCGCGCCGAAGACCTCGCCCTCGGCCTCCGCCCCGCCGAAGGCCGCGTACACCCCCGTGTTCCAGGACAAGCCCTTCACCCTGCGCGGGCCCTCCGGGAACACGGGAACCCACGTCGACCTGGACGCTCCGCAGATCTTCCCGAAGGGAGCCATCGGGAAGACCCAGGGAATGGAGCTCACCTACCAGAACTGGGGCGACGCCGACCTGCGCTTCCTGACGGCCGCGGGCAAGAGCCCGGGCACCACGCCGGAGGAGTGCCGCGAGGCCGTCGCCACCAACACCCTGACCTCCAGCGTGGGCAGGGTCGAGCTGAAGGAGGGCAAGACGATCACGAAGGGCACCGTGCTGTGCACCGTCACCAGTGAGAACAACCTGGCGATGATCCGCATCACCGACGTGATCCAGGACCCGAGCAAGGGGACCTACGGCCCCATGCCCGACTACGTCACCACGCTCACGCTCTGGAAGATCGGCTGATGCCGCCGGGCGGGCCGGGGCTCCCCTCGGGGAACCCCGCCCCCCGGAGCACGCTCTAGGCGCCGGCCCCGGCCCCGGCCCCGCGCCTCGACGCGACGAAGCCCAGCACCAGGTCCCCCGCCAGGAACACCAGCAGGCTGATGCCCAGCATCGGGACGAACCAGCCGACCACGGCCGTCGCCGCGGCCAGCGGGAGCAGCACGGTCACCGGCAGCTTCCGCCAGGCCCCGCGCGGCTGGGGGCGGCCGGCCGAGAGCGTGCGCTCCTTGGTCGGGCGGCGCAGCCACCACATGCGGTAGCCCCAGATGACCATGCACATCACCAGGACCGCCAGCGCGGCCAGGGCCAGCTGGTTGGCGAGCCCGAAGGTCAGGCCCATGTGCAGGTCGATGCCGAAGCGGGTGAGCTGGGCGAGCAGCGGGTGGTCGGCGAAGCGGAGTTCGTCCATGACCCGGCCGTCGGCGGGGTCCACGGCGACCGCGTCCAGGTGCACCGGCACCTGCTTGTCCTGCTCCTTGACCACGTACCCCTTGCCCTCGGCGGGCAGGGTGATCCGCAGCGACTCGGTGACCCCGGCGGACCGGGCCGCCGCCACCGCTCCGTCTATGCCGATGGCATCCACCGGCGCCGACGGGGCGGGCGCCGCCGCCTGGTCGCCGCCGGCCGCGCCGTGCCCGGCGTGCTCGCCGCCCGCGTCGGCGGCCGGGGCGCCGGGAAGTTTGGCGGCCACGGCCGGGGTGGTCCCGCCGAGTCCGTCCTTGAGCACCTCGATGTTCTCCCCGGCGTACCGCGACCAGGTCAGGCCGGTGACGGAGAGGCCGACGAGGCCGACCACGATCCAGACGCCGACGGAGCCGTGCCAGGACAGGGTCTTGCGGCGGCCGGTCGCCGTGCGGTCGGGCAGGACGAGCGCGGCACGGCCGGCCTTACGGGCCCGCTTGCGGCCGCTCCACAGCGCGAGCCCGCCGAGCGCGACCACCCACAGCCAGCTCGCGGCGAGCTCGCTGTAGTTCCGGCCGAACTCCCCCAGGTGGAGGCTGGCGTGGAACTCGCTCAGCCAGGCCCGCAGGGGCAGCGCGTCACCGACGGTGGTGAGCTTTCCGCGGACCTCGGCCGTATACGGATCGACGAACACGGTGAGGGTCTCGCCCTCGGCGAGTCCCGGGCTCTCCATGATCACCCGGGTGGTGGCATCGGCCTCCGGCGCGGGCCAGACGGCCGTCACCGTGCCCTGGGGGGCGGCGTTCTCGGCCGCGGCGACCTGGGCACCGAGCGGCTGCGCGCTCGCGCCGCCCCGGTCGACCGTCAGCTGGTCGGCGTAGAGGATCTTCTCGGCCTGCCAGGAACCGGCGTAGAGCAGCCCGGTGGTGGCGGCGACGAGCAGGAGCGGGGCGATGAGCACCCCGGCGTAGAAGTGCAGGCGCAGCAGCAGCGGCCGCAGGGCGGCCCAGGTACCGGGCTTGCGGGTGGGGGCGGACTCGGCGGCAGCGGATTCGGGTGCGTCTGGGTCCGCTGCGCGGAGTTGCCCGACCTCGTCGAGAGACATGGGTGTCCTAGGTATTGGCGAAGACATGGGTGAGCGGCCCCAGGTCTCGCCCGCTCCTCACCGGGGCCTGTCGTCAAAGTGCCGTCGTCGCCCGGAGGCAGACGGCACTTTGACGACAGGCCCCGGGAGGGTGCGCCGTCAGGTCAGGCGCGGGCAGGACGGCCGGGGGCCGTGATACGGATCCGGGCGCGCGCGGGCGGCCCGCGCCGCTCGGCGGTGTGCGCGTGCACGGCCCCGCGCAGGGTCCGCGGCCGCGGGTACCCGGTGGGCCGCGGCGACCGCGCCGGCGGTACGGGGAGCACGCGCGCCCGGAGCAGGGCGAGGACCCGGGAGAGCGGCCGGGCGGCGAGCAGCGCCCCGGCCGCGAGGGCGGCGGCGAGCCGGAAGACGGCGGCCTCGCCCCAGGCCAGCCAGAGCGCGCAGAACAGCCCGGCGAGTGCGTGCGCGGCGATCATGCCGAGCCCGTCGTGGGCGTGGCCCGCGGCCATGTCCCCCATGCCGGCCATCCCGCTCATGGCGTCCATGCCGTGCATGCCGTCCATGGAGGGCGCGCCGTGCATGCCGGGCATGGCATCCGCCCCGCTGCCCGTACCCGTACCCGTACCCATGTCCATGCCCGCCTGGTGTCCGCCGCCCGCCGGGGCCGAGGCGGAGAAGACGAGGTGCAGGACCGCCTGTACGGCGAGCAGTGCGGCGGCGATGGGGAGCGGTCCGCGCCGGCGCCCGGCGGAGAGCCAGGCGAGAGCACCGGTCAGCCCGAATGCGGACAGAAGACCCAGGGCGGGAAGGTCCGTACCGGACATGTACGAATGCCCCGCCGCACCCAGTGCGACGGCCACCGCCGCGAAGAGCGCGGCCCGCGTGGCGCGCATCGGCGCGGGGCTGTGTGACATGACCAGCGAATATTTGCACGGTTCCCCGCCTCGCCGGACGGCACCCCCGTGGCCGATCATGGTGCGATGAGCCCCCTGCCCTTGACGGCCCCGCCGAGCGCGGTGTACACGGGCACGGTCCGGCTCGCTGGTGGAGCAGCGGCGGGGGCGGACCTTCACCGATGCCGGGCACCTGGTGGCCCTGGAGCTCGGGCGCGGGCTCGGGCTCGGCGTCGCGCCGGCCGCCGATTACCTTTCCGGAGCGAAATCTCCGAAAATCATATGGATGACACGCGTCACCCAGCGCGCTTCGCCCCGAGCCATCCCGTTTCTCCGATCATTCGATTCTCCGATCACGCTTCTCATGTCTCTCTGATCACGTTGGAGCCGCCACGATGACCGCCACTCCCGCCAAGACCGTCGCCAACCTCCGGGACCTCGGCGGCACCCCGCTCGCCGGGGGCCGCACCGTCCGCCCGGGTCTCGTGCTGCGCTCCGGCCAGCTCGACCGGCTCGACCTCGACGCGGACCCGGCGGTGGCCGCGCTGGGCATCGGCACCGTCATCGACTTCCGTACCGACGTGGAGCGCGGCGCACACCCCGACCAGGTGCCGGCCGGCGCCCGGCTGCTCATAGCCGACGCCCTGGCGGACAAGCTGGCGGCCGACACCGGGGGCGACGGCGGCCCCGGGAAGATTCCCGCCGCCCAGCTCAAGGAGCTCCTGTCCGACCCGGTGATCGCGGAGGAGCACCTGGGCGGCGGCAAGGCGCAGGCCCTGTTCACCAGCCTCTACCGCTCCCTGGTCAGCTCCGCCTCCGCGCAGTCCGCGTACCGGCTGCTGCTCACCGAGCTCGCCGACCCGCAGTCGGGGCCGCTGCTCTTCCACTGCACGGCGGGCAAGGACCGCACGGGCTGGGGCGCGACCGTGATCCTGTCGCTGCTCGGCGCGGACGACGAGACGGTGATGAGCGAGTACCTGTCGGTCAATCCGGCGGTGCGGATCGCCTTCGCCCCGATGATCGAGGGCTTCACGGCGGCCGGCGGCGACCCGGACATCGCGCTGGCGCTGATCGGCGTCTTCCCCTCCTACCTGGAGGCCGCGCTGGACGAGGTGAACACGCGCTACGGCTCGATGGAGAAGTACGTGCGCGAGGGCCTCGGCGTCTCCGACGAGACGGTCGAGGCGCTGCGGGCCCGCCTGACCGTCTGAGTCCCCCGGCGGGCCCCCGGTGACCGCCCGGCGAGCCCCCGGCGCGTCCCCCGGCCGGATCTGGTCCGAACACGCGCGCTGGGACCCGGTGACCATCCGACCATTCGCTCGTTCTGCTGAACGTGACTGCGCCGGATACCGCCACCCGCCCCCTCTCCCCCGATGTCGAGCAGGCCGAGGCCGCCATCGTCGAGCACTATCCCCGGCTGGTCCGGCTGGCCTATCTGGTGCTGCCGCCCGCCCTCGGCCGGAACCGCCGGGTGCTCACCGCCCACTCGCTGGCCCAGCGCGCCCTGCCGCGCGGGCGGCGGGACGGGGCTGCCGCCGCGCAGGCGGCGGTGCAGGGCGGGGTGCCGGGACAGCGGGGCGGGGCGGGTCCCGAGTCCGGGTACGCGTACGTACGGCTGCGCGTGCTGCGGGCCGCGCTGGAGGCGGGGATCCCGCTGACGTTCCGCGCGCTGCCCCGGCGGGCCCAACTGCCGCCGGTGCTCCCCCAGGTGTGGGGGCTGCGGCTGTTCCCGCGCTCGGGCGGGGCCGAGGAGCTGGCGCTCGACCAGTGGCTGGCCACCCTCGACGGGCCGGGCCGGGCCGCGTGCGTCCTGCGGGCGCTGGAGCGGCTGCCCGAGCCGGAGGTGCTGCGGGTGCTGGCCGAGGCGGGGGTGGTCAACCCGGCCGCCGCCGTCGCGGAGTCCGGGGATCCGTCGACCGACGAGCTGTTCGCCTCACCCGAGTTCGACCCCTGCGTGCTCCAGGCCCGGCCCACCGACCTGCTGCGCCGCCGACGGCTGGTGCGGGCCGGGATCGCCGCCGGGATCGCGCTGGCCGTGGGCGGGGTGCTGCTCTCGCTGCCCGGCGGCGGATGGGGGGCCGAGGGGGCCGCCGCCCCGCTCTACGCGAGGAACGCCGCGGCGGAGCAGGCCCTGGACCCCGGGCAGCTGGTCCGGGTCGCGCCCACGGTCTGGCGCACGTCCTCCCGTACCGGCTACTCCGGCTGGCCCGCGCGCGGCGACCGCGTGGACGATGCCGCGCTGCTGCGGCGGGCGCTGGCCGTCTGGGCCCGGCCGGGCCGCACGGTCGTGGTCTCGGCCACCCCCGGCACCCCGTCCGGACCGCCGATGGGGCCCCCGCAGCTGCTGTTCGCCGGGACCGTCGACCAGGCCGTCGTGGTCCTGCTCTACGACGGCCTGCGCGTGGCCCGGTACGCCGAACCGCGCTCCGGCACCGAGATCGCCGCCCTCGACTTCGCCCGGACCGACGGCGCCTCGGCGGACACGGCGGCGGCCCTGGTGCTCAGCCGGGTCGACGGCAACGTCCGCTACCTGACGGCCCCCTGGGTGACGGCCGCGACCCAGCGGGACCTGCTGAAGCCGGGGGACGCCCCGACGGGACTGGAGCTGACGGCGGACGGGGTCACCCCGCCGGTGCCGAGCCCCGCCCCGGAGGGCACCTGTACGAGCTGGAACGCGCTCGCGGTGACCGGTGACGGCGCGACCCGGCTCTTCACCGACCTGGGCGAACTGACGCCGGCCCGGCTGACCTCGGGGGCGCCGGGCGCCGAGCGGAACGTGACGGAGGGCGCGGAGCTGGGCGACTGGTCGCGGATCGCGTGCCTGCTGCCCTCGGTGCGCTCGCACGGGGTGCGCACGGTCAACGCGTGGACGTACGCGAAGCAGCCGCTGCCGGAGGGCGACGGCACGGCGACCTGGCTGTGCACCCGGGCGGAGACCTGGCAGGGCACGGCGGACCGGGTGCAGGCACAGTTCCTGGCCCCGGGCGCCCCGCTGGCGGCCCAGGCGGCGAAGGCGGAGGGCTCGCCGGCGTGCGGGCCGCGGGAGCCGCGGGTGCTGGCCGGGGTGCTGTGGAAGTCGAAGGCCGGGCAGTGGTACGTCCTGGCGGCGGGCAGTGCGCAGTTCTCCTCGCTGACCGTGGGCGGCGGCCAGGTGAGCGGGGTCGCGGTGGGCAACCGGCTGGCGGTGAAGGCTCCGGCGGGCGCGCAGGTGGAACTGACGGGCAAGCTCACGGACGGTTCGAAGGCGGGGGTGTTGAGGTAGTCCCGGCCCGGCCCCTCCCGGCCGGGCCCGGTCCGGCCGGGGCCCGAAGGAAGTGGCGGTAGAGGGGTTTCCCTCCCCTCTACCCATCAGTACATTGACGCCATGTCTAATACGCCGCCCGCGTCGCCCGCCCCCGTGGCGTCGGAACACATAGAGCTGAAGGCCCGCAACGTGTCCTTCTCCTGGGAGGACACCCCGCTCCACTGGCTGCCCGGCGACCCCTTCGCGAACCACACCATCAACGTGCTGCACCTGCTGCTCCCGGCGGGCGAGCGCTGGTTCGTGCACGTCTACAAGCAGGTGCTCCCGTACATCACGGACGAGCGGCTGCGCGAGGACGTCGTCGGGTTCATCGGCCAGGAGGCCATGCACGCGAGCGCGCACGACGACGTCCTCCCCCACCTCAAGCGGCTGGGCCTGGACCCGACGCCCTACACGGCGCAGATCGACTGGCTCTTCGAGAAGCTGCTCGGCGACCGGACGCTGCCGCCGGGCGCGCCCCGCAAGTGGTGGCTGATGGAGCGCGTGGCGATGATCGCCGCGATCGAGCACTACACGGCCTTCCTGGGCAACTGGGTGCTCAACGCCGAGGAGCTGGACCGGCGCGGCGCGGACCCGGTGATGCTGGACCTGCTGCGCTGGCACGGGGCGGAGGAGGTCGAGCACCGGTCGGTGGCCTTCGACCTGTTCATGCACCTGGACGGCAACTACCGCCGCCGGGCGCGCACCTGGGCCACGGCCTTCACGGCGCTGGTCTTCCTGTGGCAGCGCGGATCGCGCTACTTCATGGAGCACGATCCCGGCCTCCCGCCCGGGTCCAAGGCCTCGGTGGGCCAGTTCTACCGCTCGGGCCGCAAGGGGACCCTGCCGTCCACGGGCGCGATGCTGAGGTCGATACCGACGTACCTCTCGCGCACCTACCACCCCTCGCAGGAGGGCTCCACGGCGCAGGCCGTCGCCTACCTGGCCTCCTCCCCCGGCGCCAACGGCGGTCTCCCCGGCGGCGCGAACGCCAGCGCGAACGGCACCGCGAACGGCGGTGGCCGCCGATGAGGCGCGCCCTCACGGTGACCGCGCTCGCGGGCGCCGCCTGGCTGGCGAAGCGGGCGATCGGCCGGCGCATCGACT
Organism: Streptomyces sp. NBC_01298; assembly: GCF_035978755.1. Classification (NCBI taxonomy): domain Bacteria; kingdom Bacillati; phylum Actinomycetota; class Actinomycetes; order Kitasatosporales; family Streptomycetaceae; genus Streptomyces; species Streptomyces sp. NBC_01298. Next base: position 6,468,446 of record NZ_CP108414.1, on the reverse strand, counting down.
CCGGCTCGCCGCTCTGGCCGCTGCCCGCGCTGGAGACCCCGGTCTCGGGGTACTCGCCGCGCCGGTGGATCCCGGCGCTGATCGTCTCCCGCACCGAGCCCGCGCAGGGGGTGCTGTCCCTGACGCTGGAATCGGCGGAACTCCCGGAGTGGGCCCCGGGCGCACACCTGGACGTGCAGCTCCCCTCCGGACTGGTGCGCCAGTACTCCCTGTGCGGCGACCCCGCCGACCGGGGCCGCCTCACGATCGCGGTCCGGCTCGTACCGGACGGCCGCGGCGGCTCGCGCGAGGCGCACGCCCAGCTGGTGGAGGGGGCGGAGCTCCCGGTCCGCCCGCCGCGCAACCGCTTCCCGCTGGTCCCGGCCCCGTCGTACGCGTTCGTCGCGGGCGGGATCGGCATCACCCCCATCCTCCCGATGCTCCGGGCGGCCACGGCGGCGGGCGCGGACTGGACCCTGCTCTACGGGGGCCGCTCGCGGGCCTCGATGCCCTTCCTGGCCGAACTCGCCCGGTACGGGGACCGGGTCACGGTCGTCCCCGAGGACGAGGCGGGCCTCCCCGACCTGGGCGCGCTCGGCGCCTCGCTCGGCCCGGACACCCTGGTGTACTGCTGCGGCCCGGCCCCGCTGATGGCGGCGGTCGAGGCGGCCGCGCCCGCGGGCGTCCCGGTCCACCTGGAGCGGTTCGCTCCGGCGGCCGCGGGCGGGGACGCGAAGCCCTTCACCGTGGAACTGCACCGCTCGGGCCGGGTCGTGGAGGTGGCGGCGACGGAATCCGCCCTGACCGCCGTGCGCCGGGAGCTCCCCAACACCCCGTACTCCTGCGAGCAGGGCTTCTGCGGCACCTGCCAACACCGGGTGCTGGCCGGGGACATCGACCACCGTGACACCCTCCTCACGGACGGCGAACGCGAGGACTCCATGCTGCTGTGCGTGTCCCGCGCGGCCTCGGACCGCCTGGTCCTCGACCTGTAGGGGGCCCCCGCGGAGGGGCGCAGTAGGGTGTCCGCATGACAACCGGGGTGCGGCGCAGGATGGGTGTCGAGGAGCGGCGACAGCAGCTGATCGGGGTGGCGCTGGAGCTGTTCAGCCACCGGTCGCCCGACGATGTGTCCATCGACGAGATCGCGGCGGCCGCGGGGATATCGCGGCCGCTGGTCTACCACTACTTTCCCGGCAAGCTGAGCCTCTACGAGGCCGCGCTGCGGCGGGCGGCCGACGAGCTCGCGCTGCGGTTCGTGGAGCCCCAGGAGGGGCCGCTCGGGGCGCGGTTGCTCCGGGTCATGGGGCGGTTCTTCGCCTTCGTCGACGAGCACGGGCCCGGATTCTCGGCGCTGATGCGGGGCGGTCCGGCGGTCGGCAGCAGCCGGGCCAACGCGATGATCGACGAGGTCCGCCAGGCGGCGTACGAGCAGATCCTCTCGCACCTGGGCGTCGACCGGCAGGCTCCGCCCGCGCGGCTGGAACTCGTGGTGCGCTCGTGGGTGTCGCTGGCCGAGTCGACGGCGCTGATCTGGCTGGACGGCCGGCGGATCCCGCGCGCCGAGCTGGAGTTGCAGCTGGTGCACGATTTCGCGGCGCTGGCCGCGGTGAGCGCCGCCTACGACAAGGAGATGGCGGGGATCCTCGTACGGATCCTCGTGGACGAGCCGGCCGACGGACCGTTCGGGGAGCTGGTGGGGCGGCTGGTGGCCCTCGTCCCCACGGGGTCCGGCCCCTCGGGATCCGTCCCCTCGGTGCCCGGTCCGCGTTGATCAGCGGCTCTTGATCGAATAGCGCAATAATGCCCGCGTGATCATTGACGACGGGATCGTGTTCCGGCAGGCCGAGGAGAAGGACGCCGGCACGCTGGTGGCGCTGTACGACCAGGCCGCACGCTGGATGGCCGCGCACGGGATCGAGCAGTGGAAGCCCGGGGAGAAGGACCCCGCGCACTTCCGGGCGATCATGCGCGAGGGCGAGGTGTGGCTCGCCTCGGACGGCAACGGGCACGCCGTCGGGGCGTACGAGCTGTGGTGGTCCGACGAGGAGGCCTGGGGCATCCAGCCGCCCGTGGCCGGCTACGTGCACCGCCTCATGGTCCAACGCGAAGCCGCGCCCGCCGGGGCCGGCCGGCGGCTACTCGAACACTTCGAGCGGCGCATCGCCAGGACCGGCCGCGAACGGGCGCGGCTGGACTGCGTCTCCACCAACCCCCGGCTGCTCGCGTACTACCAGTCCGCGGGCTACCGGGTGGTCGGGGAGTTCCCCCACAAGGAGGGCAAGGACGGGCGGGTGTACGGGGTGATCCTGCTGGAGAAGCGGCTGGACCAGCTCACTCTGGTCAACCCCGCCTGACCCGCCCCCGGGTCGTCACCCCCGCTTGAAGACCGCCGCCGTGCGGGCCGGGACGGCGAACTCCCCCTTCGCCTCGTCGTACGCCGCCCGCCGGACCACCGGGTCCGCGCCGGAGGCCTGGACCGGGTGCAGGGCGTACGCCGTGCCCGCGAGCGCCGGGACCCGCTGGGTCAGCGCGGTGGGGGCGGCGTTGAACACCACCACCAGGTCGCCCAGGGCCATCGTGATCACACCCGGGGTCTCCTCGGGCCCCGAGAGGGGGAAGGCCAGCTTCGCCTGGACCGCGTCGGCGGTGGTGAGGGCGAAGGCCGGTTCCGTCGTACGGATCTTCAGCAGGTCCCGGTACGCGGACGAGGCGCCGCCGATCTCCGCGCAGCCGGGTGCGGGCGCTGCCAGCAGGGGCTTCGCGTAGGTCCACTTCGGACGGTTGTCGGCCGCCGGGGGCAGGCCGCGGCCGAAGCCGTTGCCGTCCGCGCAGTCCCAGTGGATGGCGTTGAACCAGTCCCCGCTGTCGTAGGAGTTGCGGTCCAGGGACTTGGAGCGGAGCAGGTCGGTGCCCGCCTGGGAGAGGGCCGGGCCCTGCGAGAGGGCGGCGACGGACATCGCCAGCACCTGGGCGCGGGAGCGGTCGGCGGTGGAGGTGCCTTCCGGGAGCTTGAAGGCCAGGGCGTCGAAGAGCGTCTCGTTGTCGTGGGCGTCGACGTACGCGAGGGCGTCGCCGGGGGCCGCCGCGTACCCGGCCGGGGCCCCGTTGTAGTCCACCTCGGAGCCCTTGACCGTACGGCCGGCGGAGTCCGTGAAGGCGTACCCGGCGAGGTTGCCGGTCAGCCCGACCTTGATCAGGTCCTGGTCGTGGAGGAGCCGGGCGCGCTGCTGCTCCGCGGTGCCGTTCGCCGGGGAGGCGTTGGGCGCGGTGAACAGGCCGGAGGCGAAGCCCTGGACGCGCGGGTCCTCGTCGAAGGGGCCGCCGCCGCGGACCGCGTCGCGGGCCCGGTCGGAGAAGGTGGCGATGCCGGTGCCGGCCATGTTCTGCTGCGTGGCCTGCACGAACCGGGCGTCGTTCGCGACCTCGCCGAAGTTCCAGCCCTCGCCGTAGAGGACGACCTTCTTGCCGTCGACCCCGTCCTTGGCGGGGGTCAGCGCGTCGAGGGCCGCGCGCACGGCCAGGATGTTGGCCTTCGGGTGGTGGCCCATGAGGTCGAAGCGGAAGCCGTCGACCTTGTACTGCTTGGCCCAGGTGACCACCGAGTCCACGACGAGGCGGCCCATCATGGCGTTCTCGGGGGCGGTGTTGGCGCAGCAGGTGGAGGTGGCGGCGGAGCCGTCGGCCAGCAGCCGCTGGTAGTAGCCGGGGACGATGCGGTCGAGCACCGACTTGTCGGACTGGCCGGCGGCCACCGTGTGGTTGTAGACCACGTCCATGACCGTGCGCAGGCCCGCGCCGTTCAGGGACTGCACCATGCGGCGGAACTCCACCGTGCGGGCCGTGCCGTTCGGGTCGCTCGCGTAGGAGCCCTCGGGGACGGTGTAGTGCAGCGGGTCGTAGCCCCAGTTGTACGCGTCCTTCGCGGCCGCGGCGGCCACGCAGGCCTGCTGCTCCTCGGAGTCGGGGGCGTAGACCTTCAGGTCGCAGGCGGGTTCGGTGCGGTCCCCGGGCTTCTCGGGGATGGTGCCGATGTCGAAGGCGGGCAGGAGGTGGACGTACGAGGTGCCGGCGGCGGCCAGGTCGCGCAGGTGGCGCATGCCCGCCGAGGCGGTGTCCGTGAAGGCCAGGTACTGGCCGGGGTGGGTGGTGGTGCGGTCGGCGACCGAGAAGTCGCGGACGTGCAGTTCCTGGATCTGCGCGGAGGTGAAGGGGACGGGCGCGGGCTTCTTCAGTTCGCGCCAGCCGGCCGGGGCGAGCTTCGGATCGGCGAGGTCCACGGCCAGGCTGTACGCGGAGTCCGTGGTCAGGGCGGTGGAGTACGGGTCGGTGACGAGGTTGCGGACCACCTGTCCGGTGCTCGGGGCCCAGACGGTGACGGCGTAGCGGTAGCGCTTGCCGGTCCAGTCGCGGTCGCCGCGCACCGACCAGACGCCGGTGGCGTCGTCGCGGCGCATGGGGACGGTGCGGCCGCCGTCGAGTTCGAGGGCGACCTGCTGGGCGGTCGGGGCCCACACGGAGAGAGTGGGGCGGCCGTCCTTGAACACCGGGCCGAGGCCGGCAGTGGTCGCGTAGAGGTCGTCGAGGACCCCGGCGAGCTGGACCCCGGTGGCGGCGAGGACGGCGCCGTTGGCGGCGCGGGCACTGGCGACGAGCTGGCCGCGCAGGGCTTCGCGGACGCGGTCGCGGTCGCGCGGGTCGATCGTGTAGGCGGCGTACGCGGCCAGGTGCGGGTACTTCTGCTTCTGGGCGGCGCTCAGCTCGGTCTTGGCCAGCCGGAGCCACTGGGCCCGGCCGGTCAGGGTGCCGTTCTCGGCCTTGACGGCGCCTTCGCGGGAGGCGAGGAGCTGTAGGGAGGCGGCGGCGGACGGGGCGTTCCAGGCGACGGTGTCGCGGTCGATCCAGACGGCCTGGGCCTTGGTGAGGTCCAGGGCGGCGGCGCTGCCGGCGGGCTGCGGGAGGAGGTACTTCTCCTTGCCGCCGAGCATCCACACCTCGTGCCCGTTGCTCTTCAGGTCGAGGGACTGGTCGGAGGGGAGGTCCTTCTCGTCGCCCTTGTGGAGGATGTAGCTGAGGCTGGTGGCCCCGGCGGCGAGGGGGACCTCGTAGACGGCTCCGTAGGAGTCGGTGCGGACGGGGAGGACCGGCTTGGACCAGTCGGTGGGCGTCGCCGCTCCGGTCCAGACGTGCAGGCCCCAGCCCTCGTAGGCGCCGTCGGGGCGCTGGTAGTGCAGGACGGCCTTGGCCGTGTCCTGCGGCGGGTAGGCGGGGCGGTCGGTGCGGGCGGGCTCCTTGCCCTGCTCCAGCCAGATCTCGCCGGTCTTCGTCACGTCGATGGTGCGGTCGGCGGCGACGTCCTTGGTGCCGTCCTTGTCGATGACGAGGTAACCGACGCTGCTCGCGCCGGGCTTCAGCTTGACGTAGGCGAAGGCGCCGTAGGCGTCGCGGCCGGTGAAGTCGTGGCCGGCGGGCCAGGGAGCAGCCTCGCCCTCGGCGAGGTCGCCCCAGGCGAAGAGGCGCCAGTTCGTGTAGTCGCCGTCGGGGCGGTTGTAGTGGACGATCGCGTAGTCGCGCTGGGTGGCGGTCGGGACCTCGGCGGGCGGGGTCTGTCCGGTGGTGGAGGCGGCGAGGGCGCTCGCGGTGCGGCCGGTCGAGTCGACCACCACGGCCTTGTAGCGCAGCGGGGTGCCGGCGGCGGTGGCCGGGGCGATGAACTGGGTGACCTTGTACGGGGCGTGGTCGGCGGAGCCGAGGATCTGCCACTTCTCCGTGCCGGTCTGGGCGGCGAAGACGACCCGGCCCAGGGGGTCGCCGGTGACCTCGGCCGAGAGCTCCACGGTGCCGGTGGCGCCGGGGGCCGGGGCCTTGAGGGTGAGGGCGGGCTTGGCGGCGGGCTTGGCGGCGGGGGTGGCGGCCCGGAGGACCACGGAGCCGAGGGCCGGGAGGGTGACGGTGAGCTTGCCGGCCGCGGAGGAGCGGATCAGCGTGGCCGTGCCGCCGTAGAGGGCGGCGTACTGGACTCCGGCCGGGGCGTCGAGCTCGATGGTGCGGGGGGCGGTGGCGTTGTTGGCCGCGACCAGGTACTCGGTGCGCGTGCGGGTGTCGGTGCGGGCGAAGGCGTAGGCCGAACCGTCCGCGCCGCCGACGAACCGTTCGCTCTGGACGCCGTCCCGGAGAGCCGGGTGGTCCTTCGTCAGCTTCGCGAGAGCACTGATCTGCTTGTAGAGCGGGTGCTCCGGATCGTAAGCATCGCTCGCATGTGTGCGCACCGTTCCGAGCTGGTCGTCGTCCAGGTAGTCGGCCGCCTTGGAGGCGAAGAGGGGCTGGCGGGCGTCCTTGTCCCCGCCCGCGCCGGTGAAGCCCTGCTCGTCACCGGAGTAGATCACCGGGTTGCCCCGGGAGAGGAACATCAGCTCGTTGGCCAGCCGGTAGCGGTCCAGGAGCTCCTGCTCCCCCGCCCCCGGCCGGTCCTGCTTCAGGAAGGTCCCGAAGCGGCCCATGTCGTGGTTGCCGAGGAAGGTGACCTGCTCGTAGGCGTTCGCCTTGTCCGTGGTGTAGCGGTAGTCGTCGCCGAAGACGGCTGCCAGCCGCCCCGCCTCCGCGCCCTGGGCGGCGTACGAGCGGATCGCCTCCTGGAGCGGGAAGTCGAGCGTGGCGTCCAGCCGGCCCCGGGTCACGTACGGGGAGGTGATCGCGGTGTCGGCGGAGTAGACCTCGCCGAACATGAAGAAGTCCTCGCGCCCGTGGCGGGCGGCGTACGCGTCGAGGGCGGTGGCCCACTGCGTCCAGAAGCCGGTGTTGACGTGCTTGACGGTGTCGATGCGGAAGCCGTCGACGTCGAACTCCTCGACCCACTTCTCGTAGATCTTCTCCATCCCCTCCACGACCTCGGGACGCTCGGTCCACAGGTCGTCGAGGCCGAAGAAGTCGCCCTGGTCGGAGGATTCGCCGGCGAAGGTGGAGTCGCCCCGGTTGTGGTACATCGTCGGGTCGTTGAGCCAGGCCGGGGACTTCAGGTTCTTCTTCGCCGCGGGGACGAAGGGCGTCCGGGGGAACGAGTCCGTGTCGGTCTTCGGGAACTTTCCCTCCCCCGCGGCGTAGTCGGCGTCCTGGAAGGGCACCCCGTCCTTGGTCAGGTACGGGAAGGCGCCCTTGGACAGGTATCCGTAGGACGCCTCCCGGTAGTCGACGACGTCGGCGGTGTGGTTGGTGATGACGTCGAAGAAGACCTTCATCCCCTTCTTGTGCGCCTTGTCGATCAGCCGCTCCAGATCGGCGTTGGTCCCGAAGTGCGGGTCTACCTGGGTGAAGTCGGTGATCCAGTACCCGTGGTAGCCGGCCGAGACGTCCTTGCCCGTCCCCTGCACCGGCTGGTTCTTGAAGATCGGCGCCATCCAGATGGCCGTGGTGCCGAGCCCCTTGATGTAGTCCAGCCGGTCGGCGATCCCCTTGAGGTCGCCGCCCTGGTAGAAGCCCTTGTCCGTCGGGTCCAGCCCGGTCTCGAGCCGGGAACCGGTCAGGCCGCCCCGGTCGTTGCGCGGGTCGCCGTTCGCGAACCGGTCCGGGAGCACGAAGTAGAACTGCTCCCGGGTCAGGTCGTGCCGCGCGGACTCGGCCGCCAGCCTGGCGTCCGAGGGCGGGGCCGGTGGCGCCTTGGCGGCGTCCGCCGCGGCGGCGGGCAGGGCGGGCAGGAGCGTCACGGCCAGGGTGGCGGCGAGCGCTCCGGCGGCGCCGGCGAGGGCGGGGCGTATCAAGGCGGATCTCCTCGGGTGCGGGACGGGGGCGGGACGGGAGGTCAGTTGCGCCAGGTGTCGGTCAGCGTGACCTTGCCGTTGGCGGGGACGGTGGCGGAGCGGTTGGCCCCGCTCTCCCAGGTGACGTTCCCGGCGGCGTCCTTGCGGACGTACTTGTACGCGAAGACCGTGCCGGGCGGGAGCGCGACGTCGAGCTTCCAGACGGGGTAGGCGGCCGGGTCGAGCTTGAGCGCGGCGCCGGTGTTCCAGCTGCCGAGCTCGGCGCGGTCACCGGTGACGTAGATGTTCTGGCCGACGACGGTGGTGGCGTTCACGGCGAAGGAGGCGGCGCTGGCGGGGGTGGAGGTCGGGGTGGCCGTGGGGGTGGGGGTGCCGGTGGGGGTGGCCGTGGGGGTGGGAGTCGGGGTGGAGGTGGCTCCGCAGCCGCGGGCGCCCACGTGGAGGGCGACGGCCGTCCCGGCCCCGAGGGTGGCGGTGAAGCGCCCGGCGGAGTCCACGCTCACCGTGCGGCCGCTCTGCACGTCGCAGTAGTCGCCGCCCGCGAGGGAGGTCTGGAAGGTCCGGGTCAGGGCCGAGCCCTCGTGGTTGATCGCCACGTACGCCTTGGCGCCCCGGCCGAAGGCGATCTGGTCGGCGCCGTTGTCCCACCAGTCGGTGACGGCCTGGCCGCGCGCGGAGTTACGGAAGCCGACCATGGAGGAAATCTCCCGCCAGGCGTGCTGGCACGTCCACCCGTCGGTGTAACAGGCGTTCACGGTGCCGCCGTTGGGCGGGCCGGCGTCGCGGTCGGTCCAGTCGTAGCCGGAGTGCACGTCGGGCGAGCCGTAGGGCCACGCCAGCATGAAGACGCTGGCCAGGGTGTACGCGGAGCCGTTCTTGTAGCTGAGGGTGTCGCCGCCGCGCTCGGTGTCGTGGTTGTCGACGAAGACGGCGGACTGCCCGGAGGGCATGTACCCCCAGGCTTCCCCGAAGTTCTTCAGGTAGGCGAGGTTCTCGTTCTGGAAGATCCGCTTGAGGTCCCGCGCGTAGCGGAACTCCTGTACGTCGCCGCTCCCGAGGTACTCGGAGGGGGAGACGGCCTCACCGGCCCCGTGGATCGCCTCCTGCTTCCAGTAGGCGTTCGGGTTCGTCATCCGCGACTTGATGTTGGCGAGGTCGGCGGCCGGCATGTGCTTGGCGGCGTCGATCCGGAAGCCGTCTACACCGAGGGAGAGCAGGTCGTTCAGGTAGCCGGCGATGCGGCCACGCACGTAGTCCTCGCCCGTGTCCAGGTCGGCGAGCTGGACGAGTTCGCAGTTCTGGACGTTCGCGCGGTCGTTGTAGTTCGATATCGAGGACCGGCAGTCGTCCATGTCGCCGCCGGAGTAGACGCCCGGGTAGTTGTACTTCGTGTACGAACTCCCGCCCGTTCCGGTCCCGTCCCCGGCCGCCATGTGGTTGATGACGGAGTCGGCGACGACCTTCACACCGGCCGCGTGACAGGCGTCGACCATGGCCTTGAAGGCCGTACGGTCACCCAGCCGGCCGGCGATCTTGTAGCTGACGGGCTGGTACGAGGTCCACCACTGGCCCCCCTGGATGTGCTCCTGCGGGGGCGACACCTGGACGTAGCCGTACCCGGCCGGCCCGAGGCTCTCCCCGCAGGCCTTCCCGACGGAGTCGAACCGCCACTCGAACATGACGGCGGTGACGTCCTTCTCACCAGGGGCGGCGGCGAGCGCCCGCGCGGCGGGCCCCCCGACGACGGCGAGGGCGGCCACGGCGGTGACGGCGGACACGGACAGCAGCGCGGCGGCGGCTCTGGCGGCGCGGGTACGGGTGGGCATGCGGTGTTCCTCCTGGCGGAGAGGCGCAGGACCGGGTGGGGACCGGTCACGGCCGAGTTGGGGATTGGAGCGACCGTAGGTCCCAGGAGGAGGCGCTGCAAGACCTTGCGCAAGAGATTGCAGAATTGTTTCCGGGCGGAGTCGGGGGTGGGGGGCGCGAGCTGCAGGCCGGGCGACGGCTGGGCACAAGGGGGACGAGAAGAACCACAGGGCCGTCGGGCGCGATGGATCGCTACACACTCCCACTCGGCTCAGCGACTACCGACCGTCCGTGGCCGGACATCGTTCACTGGCCCGAGGGCACCCGCTGCCAAGCGGCGAGCACGATCAGCACCAGCTGGGTGAGCCCGCGGTACAGCCTCTCCTGACCGCACATCTCAACAACCCTTCCCTGGCCTCCAGTCTGTGGAAGGGGCACTCTCGCGCGTCCGGACCCGTGGCTAGGCTGCTCCGCATGACGATTCGCGCTGTGGTTTTCGACGTCGGCGAGTGCCTTGTGGACGAGACCCGGGAGTACGGCACCTGGGCCGACTGGTTGGGCGTACCCCGCCACACCTTCGCGGCGATGTTCGGCGCGGTCGTGGCGCAGAATCGGGACTATCGCGAGGTGTTCCAGGAGTTCCGCCCCGGCTTCGACCTCACCGAACAGCGCGAGGCCCGCGCCGCCGCCGGCCAGCCGGAACACTTCGACGAGTCCGACGTGTACTCAGACGTAAGGCCCGCATTCGCGCAGCTCCGTGCCGACGGCCTCTGGCTCGGGATTGCCGGGAACCAGACCGTCCGAGCCGGTGGTCTGCTCCGCGGCCTCTTCACCGACGACGTCGATCTGATCGGGACTTCGGACGACTGGGGCGCCAGCAAACCCGACCCCGAGTTCTTCGTCCGAGTGGCCAAGGCCGTCCCCTTCGCGCCGGACGAGATCCTCTACGTCGGCGACCGCGTCGACAACGACCTCCGCCCGGGCAAGCACGCAGGAATGCACACCGCGCTGGTCCGCCGGGGCCCGTGGGCCACGATCCAGTGGAACACCGCCGAGGCCCACGAGCTACCGACGTTCCGCGTCGAGAGCCTCGCCGACCTGTCCCCTCTGATCACTCAGTTCAACAGGCAAGCGAACTGACCACAACGCGCGCGGCAGTCGTCCCGCATCAGTCCAGCGGGAGCGCCTGGTGCGCGGCCACGATGGCGTCGATGCGGTGTGCGAGGTCGAAATCAGCGCGGGTCAGACGGTGGCCGGCATCATGAGTGGTGATCGACGCGCGCAGGCTGTCGATGCGGAGGTCCAGGTCGGCATGGTGCTGAATGCGCCGGGACCGGTCCGCGATGGTCACGATCGCAGCGACGGCCGCGTGGTAGCGGATCTCGTAGGTTCGGGTGATCTCATCACCCCTGCGCTCCCATCCCGGCAACCCGCCCAGGTACTCGGCAATCTCCTCATCGGACAACGGCTTCGGTACGCCCATGTCAGATCCCCTCGTTCACCGGCGCCAGGACCTCCACCAGGTCCCGGCCCACCGGGGCATCGTGCCACGGCCTCATCTCCCTCTCCAGACTGTGTAGTTCGCGCAACATCCGAGCGGACCGCGTCTCCGTCGCGATCTCCACTGCCGCTCGAGCGATCTCCAGTGCCTGTTCCGGCTCCCGGGCCACGGCGGCCGCCGTGGCGTGTCGGGCGAGATACACACCGCGGTCCCTGCGGGCGGTCGCAGGAACCGCGTCGAGCACTTGTGACCACAACGACGCCGCCTCCCGCCCCAGCCCGAGACGGCCGTAGCAGGTGGCCCTCTGCACCTCAAGGTAGCCCGGCGTACGCCGGCAGGCATTACCCCACGGCAGGTCGTCGTCCACACGGGAGATGAGCCCACCCGCAGTGTCGATCAGGCGGTCGACTGCGGCCCGATCACCCGTGAGACTGGCGCCGTGGGCCTGCTGCTGCATCGCCATGACCCGCACTTTGGGAACAACGCGTTCGCCATCGAGCACGGCCGAGCACAAGTCGATAACGCCGTACCCGTCTCCAAGGTCGGTACGCACCTGCGCGAGGTTCACGAGCGAGTACCCGACGAGGTGCGGATCCCGGGCGCGCGCCGCGATCTCCTGCGTTACGCCCCGCCAGAACGCGGCTGCGCCGAGGTCTCCCGCATCCTGGTAGAGCCATCCGACGAGCGCGGCATATGCGGCGCCCACACGAAGAAGCCCGCGGCGAGTCTCTCCCCTCGCACTGCGGACGAGCTTGTCGATGAGCTGGAACTGAGCGCTGACCGTGCCGACAAGATCGTGAGGACCGAGGAACATGTCGGCGCGGTAATGGCCTTCCAGCTGTTGCTGGAAGTAGTCGATGAGGGCCGGGTCTACGTACTGCGTGGCGACGGGACCGGGCATGAGCGCGGCCGCCGTGACGGATACGAACGTCCTGCGGTTCACGGCTTCCTCTGGGTGGGCTTCAGGTCGGATCCAGCCGGCAGGTGCTCGGAAGCCAAGGTCCTCGGGCCACCGGCTGAGTGCGTCGTGCAGCACAGTCGCCGTCTCTTCCGACGGCCACCCCGGGCTGGCGCCTTCCCAGCGCCGCCATGTTCGCGCGGACACCGCGTACGAGCGGTCATCAAGGAACCGCTGCCCATGGATGCTGAGCGCCGCAGCAGCGGCATCCATGCTGCGCCATCCGACCCGAAGCCGGGCCGCCCTGAGCGCGTCATTTCGGTGGCTCATCGCCCCAGTCTGCGGTGTCATCTCGCCTATCCGCGGCCATGGCCGCGATATGGCCGCGGATGGCCATGCGATGGCCTATCCGCCCATCTGCGTGCAACGAAATCATCCACCTACGAACACAGGACGCGCTGACGAACCGAGGTACACGGTGACGACGCAAGCAGGCGGCAACATCCAGGATCTGATCACTGAGGCCCTTGGCCCGTATCCGCACCGCCCGTCGGCCGAGCGCGTGGAACGGCTCATCGACGACCTCATCACCTGCGGCCATCAACTCCACCATGCGGTGAAATACCTTCCCCGGAACCGGTGGGACCCGCGAGCCTCCAATGCCGTCGCGGAATGGGAGTACACCTCAGCGGTCGGCCCACGGACTTCCGAACCAAACTCGAATTGGAACCACGCCCGCGGCCTGGCCAGAATTGCGCGAATCTTGACGGCAGTTCTCGGCGACTCCGAGCACCCATCAACGCGCCTCTGTTGCCTCTGCGACCGGCCGATCCTGAGCGAGGACTACGAGACGATCCCCGGGCATTCGATGTCCGGCGCCCGCCCGGACCAGCACGCTCACGACCGGGCCGATCCGGAGTGCCGGCCGACCCGGGCGCATGACCGGTGACCGAGCGCCTGCGACAGATCCTCTACGTCCTGATCGTCCTCGGAGTCCTTGCGGTCATTGTCATCAGCACCTACTGACCCGCAGGTGCCGGCCCCGAGGGGCCCACGGTCGTGCTCAGCAGCTTCCCAGCCACGGCTGGTCCGCAGTCGCTGAGCCGAGTGGGAGTACGTAGCGATCTGTCGCGCCCACCGACTCTGGGGTCCTTCTCATCCACCTCTCGCTCGGGGTGGCACTCGGACGTCTCGGGAAGGGTTTCCAGGGGCCCGGCCCTGGATGCTCTGATCGCCCCGCGCCTCCGTTCCGGCTGAGGTCACGGTCCTGCCGGGGCCGTGTCCAGATGACCTCCGGCCGGAAAACGGCTGCGCATCTCAGACGAGGCCGCTCCTCCCCCTCCTCCCTCCCGGCCGTTCCCCGGGGGGATCCCGGAAGTCTTGTGGCGTTTCGGGGCGGGTCGGTCGGTCAAGGGTGGCCGAAGGCCATCGCGTAGCGACGCGACCGAAGGGAGCGCCCTTGAGGGACCGGCCCGCACCGAAAGGACACTGAACTGCCGGGCTCCCACCGCACCATGTCAACGCGACCGCCCAACCCGCAGCACAAGCCCACCGGCTGCGCCGCTCACTCCCCGCGCGTCGCCCGGGTCGCGCGGGCGGTCAGGGCGGCCGCGCCGGTCTGGGTGAGGTTGCCGTGGAGGCGCAGGCGGGCCAGGCCGCCGTCGGGGTAGACGTCCAGGCGGGCGTGGGTGGCCGTGGCGGGGACCGTCAGGGGGAGGCGGTGCAGGGTGTCGGGCTGGAGGGCGGTCCGGGGCAGCACCTCGGTCCAGTCGGCGGCGTCGCCGTCCTTGACCGACAGGGACACCCAGCCGGCGGCGTTGCCCTTCAGGTACGCCGTGTCGACTTCCACCGCACGGATCTCGCTCTGCGCGGCGAGCCGGTACTCGATCCAGTCGTTGCCCTTGTCGCGGCGGCGCCGGGTCTCCCAGCCGTCGTCCTGCTTCTGCGAGAGCCCCGGCATGATCGTGTTGCCCGGCGAGGAGTAGAAGCCGTCCGACGCGTCCGTCACGCTGCCGCCGTTGGCGACGCAGGCCACGTCGAAGGTTCCGAGGAGGCCCAGCCACTCCGGGTCGGGGACGACCTCGCCGTGGACGCGGAGGCGGGCGATGCCGCCGTCGGGGTGCTGGTTGATCCGCAGGTGGGTCCAGCGGCGGTCGGAGTCGATGGGGAACGCGTTGGCGGCGTGGCCGCGGACGGGGGTACGGGGCAGGATGACGTGCCAGGCGCGGCCGTCCTCCTGGAGTTCGGCGACGGAGGGCGTGCCGTCGAACGCGGCTGCCTCGATGCTGACTTGCTGGGGGAAGTTGCCCCGGAAGTGGGCGGTGTCCACGACGACGCCGCGGATGACGCCGGCGGCGCCGAGGCGGACCAGGGCCCAGTCGTGGTCGGCGTCGGTAGGGAAGGGGTTGGCGGCGTCGGCTCCGCGGCGGCGGCGGGTCTCCCAGCCGTCCATGACCTTGCCCTTGTTCCCGTAGTCGTGGACGTCGAAGACGGCGGGGGTGCGGGAGAGGAGCTTCTCCCGGTCCGCGAAGAACTCGTCGTTGGCCGCGACGACTCCCGCGCCGAGCCGGCGGTCGGCGAGGTCGGTCAGCCGGGTGAAGGCGGCGTCGGTGCCGCGGTAGTCGGCGTACGGGTCACCGGAGACGTACGGAGCGGCGTAGGCGGACTCGGCGGAAGCGGGCTGGTGGGCGGGGGAAGGTCGCATGGGTGGGAGACGCCTTTCAGCTGTGTGTGCAAGGGAGTTGGGGTGACACCGACAACTCTCACAGCCCGCGATCACTCACGTCCATCGATGGTTTTCGATCTTTCCTTTCAGTAATTCCGAATGGTTTGGCTCTAGCCGGGCCCTTGCCCCGTGGACCCCCGGACCACCAGCTCCGGCTGGAACACGTACTCCGTGCGCTGGACCGGAGTTCCGGCGACCGCCTCCAGGAGGGCTCCGACCGCCGCCGTGGCCATGGCGCGCACCGGCTGGCGGACCGTGGTCAGCGGAGGGTCGGTGAAGGCGATCAGCGGGGAGTCGTCGAAGCCGACCACCGAGACGTCCTCCGGCACGCGCAGGCCCCGTTCGCGGGCGGCCCGTATGACGCCCAGCGCCATCGGGTCGCTGCCGCAGACGATGCCCGTGCAGCCCCGGTCCAGCAGGGCTCCGCCCGCCGCGTGGCCGCCCTCGACCGTGAAGAGGGTGCGCTGGATGAGGCCTTCGGCCGCCGCGGAGGGGAGGGCGGCGGTGAAACCCGCCTCCTTGCGGGCCGACGGGACGTAGCGCGTCGGCCCGATGGCCAGGCCGATCCTGCGGTGGCCCAGGTCTTCCAGGTGGCGGACCGCCATGTCCGCCGCCGCGCGGTCGTCCGGGGAGATGAAGGGGGCCTGGACCTGTTCGTTGAAGCCGTTGATGAGGACGAAGGGGACCCCGCGGGCCGCCAGCCGCTGGTAGCGGGACGGGTCGGCCGAGGAGTCCGCGTGCAGGCCGGACAGGAACACGATGCCGGTGACCCCGCGCTCCTCCAGCTGCTCCACCAGCTCGTCCTCGGTGGCCCCGCCCGGGGTCTGCGTGCACAGCACCGGGGTGTAGCCGTGGCCCGCGAGGGTCTGCTCGATGACCTGGGCGAACGCGGGAAAGATGGGGTTGGTCAGCTCGGGGGTGAGGAGACCCACCAGGCCGTTGCTGCGCCTGCGCAGCCGGACCGGGCGTTCGTAGCCCAGCAGGTCCATGGCGGCCAGCACCTTGTGCCGGGTGCCGGACGCCACGCCCGCCTTGCCGTTGAGCACGCGGCTGACGGTCGCCTCGCTGACCGCGGCCTGCGCGGCGATGTCCGTCAGCCGCAGCGGGGAGGTCATCCCCGCCACCACACCGCCGTGTCGGCCGGCAGCTCCGACGGGTCGGGCAGGGGCCCGCTCGCCAGCAGTACGGTGCCCGGCGCGGGCATCCGTACCGCCTCGTCCGTGGTGTTGACCGTGCAGGTGAAGTCCCCCCGGCGGAAGGCCAGGACGCCCGCCGGGGCCTCCAGCCACTCCACGCCGTCGCCCGCGCCCAGCTCCGGGTGCGTACGGCGCAGGCGCAGCGCGGCGCGGTAGAGCTCCAGGGTGGAGGCCGGGTCGCCGGTCTGCGCGGCCACGCTCAGGCCCGCCCACTCGGCGGGCTGCGGCAGCCAGCTGCCACCCTCGCCGAAGCCGTACGGGGCCTCGGTGCCCGACCACGGGATCGGCACGCGGCAGCCGTCGCGCAGCCCGTCCTGCCCGGCGCCGCGGGCGAAGGCCGGGTCCTGGCGGACGGCGTCGGGGAGGTCGACGACCTCCGGCAGGCCGAGTTCCTCGCCCTGGTAGACGTACGCCGATCCGGGCAGCGCCAGCATGAGCAGCGCGGCCGCCCGCGCCCGGGCCAGGCCCCGGGCCCCGCCGCCGTAGCGCGTGACGTGGCGCACCACGTCGTGGTTCGACAGGACCCACGTGGTCGGCGCGCCCACCGGGCGCATCGCGTCCAGGGACTCGTCGATGGTGGCGCGCAGCGCGGCTGCGTCCCAACCGGTGTTCAGGTAGTGGAAGTTGAAGGCCTGGTGCAGTTCGTCGGGCCGCAGGTACATGGCGGTCCGGTCTGCGCTGGGGGTCCAGGCCTCGGCGACGCCGATGCGGTCGCCGGCGTACTCGTCGAGGACCCGGCGCCAGGAGCGGTAGATCTCGTGGACGCCGTCCTGGTCGAAGAAGGGCAGCACCTGGTTGCCGAGCAGCTTGAGCTGTTCGCCGCGGCCGAGGTCGGGCAGGCCGGGGGCCTTGACCAGGCCGTGGGCCACGTCGATGCGGAAGCCGTCGGCGCCGAGGTCGAGCCAGAAGCGCAGGATCGAGCGGAACTCGTCCTGGACGGCCGGGTGTTCCCAGTTGAAGTCGGGCTGCTCGGGGGCGAAGAGGTGCAGGTACCACTCCCCGTCGGCGACCCGGGTCCAGGCGGGTCCGCCGAAGATGGACTCCCAGTCGTTGGGGGGCTGCGTGCCGTCGGCGCCCCGCCCCGCGCGGAAGTGGAACCGTTCGCGCAGCGGCGTACCGGGCCCTTCGCGCAGTGCCTGCTTGAACCATTCGTGCTGGTCGGAGCAGTGGTTGGGGACCAGGTCCACGATGATCCGCAGGTCGAGCGCGTGGGCTTCGCGGATCACGGCGTCGGCGTCGTGGAGGCTGCCGAACATGGGGTCGATGGCCCGGTAGTCGGCGACGTCGTAGCCCGCGTCGGCCTGCGGGGAGGCGTAGAAGGGGCTGAGCCACACGGCGTCGACGCCGAGGTCCTTGAGGTAGGGCAGTCGGCTGCGGATGCCTTCGAGGTCCCCCATGCCGTCCCCGTTGGAGTCGGCGAAACTGCGCGGATAGACCTGGTAGATCACCGCTTCTCTCCACCAGCCGGGCTGGGTGCCGGTGGAGGTGGGGAGGCCGTCCAGGGAGGGTTCGGCGGCGAGGTGCTGGGTCATGTCGTCCTTGAAGAGTCGGGCCGGTGGGTACGAGGGCGGGGCGCGGGGTGGTCAGCCCTTGGTCGCGCCCGCCGTCATCCCGGCGACGAGGTGACGCTGGGCGAAGAGGAAGAAGAACGCCGCGGGGATCGCGATGAGGATGGAAGCGGCGCTCATCGCACCCCAGTTGGAGGTGTACTGGGTGACGAAGGTCTGCAGGCCGCCGGCCAGCGTGAGGTGCTCGTCGCCGACCATGAAGGCGGAGGCGTAGGCGACCTCGCCCCAGGCGGTGATGAAGGCGTAGAAGCCGGTGACGGCGAGGCCGGGCTTGGCGAGCGGCAGGATCAGGCGCCAGAAGGTGCCGAAGGGGTTGAGTCCGTCGACGCGGCCGGATTCGTCGATCTCGACCGGGATGGTGTCGAAGAAGCCCTTCATCATCCAGGCGCAGAACGGCACGGCGATGGTGAGGTAGGTGATCACCAGGCCGAGCGGCTGGTTCAGCAGCCCCAGGTCGCCCATGAGGTTGTAGAGCGGCACGATGAGGATGGCCATCGGGAACATCTGCGTGATGAGCAGGGTCCACATCAGCGGCTTCATTCCGGGGAACTTGAAGCGGCTGACGGCGTATCCGGTGGTGGCGGCGATGAACACCCCGAGGACGGTGGTGATGCCGGCGACCAGGACGGAGTTGCCGAACCAGGTGAGGAAGGAGGTCGACTCCACCAGGTAGCGGTAGTTGTCGAGGGTCGGTTCCTTGACGAAGTCCGTGGAGATGGCGTGCTTCGCCGGCTTGAGGGAGGTCAGCAGGATCCACAGCACCGGGAAGACGGCGATCACGGCGGCGACGGCCAGGGTGCCGTGCAGGCCGGCGGAGGCGAGCGCGGAGCGCTTGCCGCGGGGGCGGGCGGAGGCCGCCTTCGCGGACAGCGCGGAATCGGTCGTCATGGTCACCACACCTCTCCCTGCTTGCGCAGCGAGCGCCGGTAGACCAGCGCGAACATCGTGAGCAGCAGGAGGATCAGTACGCCCCAGGTCGCCGAGACCGCGAAGTCGCGCGGACTGGTCACGAACGCCTCGCGGAAGGCCTGGGTCACCAGGATCTCCGTGGAGTCGCCGGGGCCGCCCCGGGTGAGCAGGAAGATCACCGGGAACATGTTGAAGGTCCAGATGGTGGAGAGCAGGATCACGGTCATGCTGACCGTGCGCAGTCCCGGCAGGGTGATGTGGCGGAACCGCTGCCAGGGGCTGGCCCCGTCCATCTCGGCCGCCTCGTAGAGCTCGCCGGGGATCGACTGCATGCCGCCGAGCAGGGCGACCATCATGAAGGGGACGCCGAGCCAGACGTTGACGGCGATGACCGCGATCTTGGCCCAGGTCGGGTCGTCGAGCCACGGGACGGCGGAGATGCCGCCGCCTTCGAGGATCTTGTTGAGGATGCCGTTGTCGCGGTTGAAGAGGAACCGCCAGGCGAAGACGGAGACGAATCCGGGGACGGCCCAGGGCAGGATGAGCGCCATCCGGTAGGCGGCGCGTCCCTTGAACTCGCGGTTGAGCAGGGTGGCGAGGCCGAGGCCCAGCGCGAAGGTGACCGATACGCAGGCGACGGTCCACGTCACCGTCCACACCAGCCGCTGCAGGAACACCGGGTCGGCGAGGACCTCGGCGTAGTTGTCGAGGCCGATGAACTGGTACGTGGCCTCGATGTGGTTGACGCCGATGGTCCGGCCGACGTTGCGCTCGGTGGCGTCGGTCAGCGAGAGGTAGACGCCGCGGACGAGCGGCCAGCCGATGATCACGCCGAGCACGAGCACCACGGGGGTGATCATGGCCCAGGCGTACCAGTGGGTGGCCAGGGCCCGCTTCAGCCCGGGGCGGTTGCTTCCTCCGGACTTGCCACCGGCCTTGGCGCCGGCGTTGCCGTCAGTCCTGCGGCTCCGGCCGCGGACGGCGGAACCGGCGTCAGGACCGGTCTCGCCGTCCGCGGCCTTCGCCACCGACTGGCTGGTGTGAGCAGCCATCTTTATCGCTACTTCCAACCCTTGAGGATCTTGCGGAATTCGGCGCCGGCCGCCTTGGCCGCGTCCTCGGGGCTCGACGCCCCGGTGATCGCCTTGGTGTATTCGACCTTGAGCGGCTCGAAGAGGGATCCGTTCTCCGGGATCCAGGCGCGCTCGACGGCCTTGTCCACGGCCGGCTTGAAGAACTGCACCATCTCGCTGGACTTGACCTCGGGCTGCTCGTAGGCGGCCGTCCGGGTCGGGAGCAGGCTCAGCTCCTTGGCGGACTGGACCTGCACCTCCTGCGAGGTCATGTAGTCGACGAAGGCGTTCGCGGCGGCGATGTTCTTGGAGCCCGCGTACACGGCCAGGTCGTGGCCGCCCTGCGGGGCGCCCGCCTTGACGGAGCCGGCCGGGACCGCGGCGATGCCGAGGTTGGCCTTGTCCTTGAACTGGTCGCCCGCGTAGCTGTCGGCCACGGCCCAGGGGCCGTTGATCATCATCGCGGCCTCGCCCGACTTGAAGGCGGTCTGCATGTTGGTCCAGCCGTCGGTGGCGTTGGTGATCGCCGCACCCGAGGTGACCAGGTCGCGGGCGGCCTTGAAGGCCTTCACACCGGCCGCGTTGTCGACGGTGACCGTCTTGGTCTTCGCGTCGACGAGGTCGCCGCCCTCTCCGTAGATGAGGGGGAGGAACCAGTAGGAGTCGTCGCCGCGCAGGTAGAGGCCGGCCTTGCCGGTCTTGGCCTTGATGGCCGCGGCGGCGGTCTTCACCTCTTCCAGCGTCTTGGGGGGCTGGACGCCGGCGTCGGCGAGCATCTTCTTGTTGTAGAAGAGGCCCATGGTGTCGATGACCTGCGGGACGGCGTAGGTCTTGCCCTCGTACTTGCCGCTGGCGGCGGCCTGGGGCAGGAACTCGGCGTCGACCTTCTTGGCCGTGTCGGCCGGGACCTCGGCGAGGTAGCCGAGGGAGGCGAAGTCGGCGACCCAGCCCACGTCGGCGCGGATCACGTCGGGGGCCTCGGAGCCGCTGCTGAAGGCGTTCTTGACCTTGTTCTGCGCGTCGCCGTAGGGGACGTTGACGTACTTGACGGTCACCTTGGGGTGCTTGGCGGTGAACGCCTCGGCGAGCTTCTGGAAGGACGCCTTCTCGGCGTCGTTCGAGGTGTCCCACCACGTGACCGTGCCGGAGAGCTCCCCGTCGGCCTTGGCGCCGCTGTTGCCGCCGTCCTTGGTGTCACCGCCGCAAGCCGTCGCCGCGAGCGCCAGAGCCGCGACCAGCGCGGTGGCCGCTATGCCACGCCGCATATGAACTCCTTCGATGATCCCGGCCGCGCCTCGCGTCCCGAGTTGCCGAGAACGTAACAAGCCTGAAAGCCGACCGAAAGACCTTGCGGGAAGTTTCTGCAAGAAGGGGTGATCGTTACATCCGTGTGTCCGGACGGTTGCCGCAGCTTGCTGTTAGTTCGAACCCTCTTCGAGTGTCCGGGCCCGCAACCAGGGGGCTCGTACGCGCGTTGACCCGATATGACCCACGAGTTGACCGCCTCCCGGCTTGCAAGCGCTTCCAGCAACGCCACCGCGAGCGGCGGCTGGTGGCGCGATGCCGTCATCTACCAGGTGTACGTGCGCTCCTTCGCCGACAGCGACGGCGACGGCGTCGGGGACCTGCGCGGGGTCCGCGAGCACCTGCCCCACCTGGCCCGGCTCGGGGTCGACGCGGTGTGGCTGACCCCCTTCTACGTCTCCCCGCAGGCGGACGGCGGCTACGACGTCGCCGACTACCGGGCCGTCGACCCCCTCTTCGGGGACCTCGCCGACGCCGACGACCTCATCCGGGCCGCGCACGCCCTGGGGCTTCGGGTGATCGTGGACGTGGTCCCGAACCACACCTCCGAACAGCACGTCTGGTTCCGGGCGGCGCTGGCCGGGGAGCCCGGGGCCCGCGAGCGCTACCACTTCCGCCCCGGCCGGGGACCCGCCGGGGAGCTCCCGCCCAACGACTGGGAATCGGTCTTCGGCGGCCCCGCCTGGACCCGGACCCCGGACGGCGCCTGGTACCTGCACCTCTTCGCCCCCGAGCAGCCCGACCTGAACTGGGAGAACCCCGAGGTCGCCGAGGAGTTCTCCGCCGTCCTGCGGTTCTGGCTCGACCTCGGCGTCGACGGGTTCCGGGTGGACGTGGCCCACGGCATGGTCAAGGCCCCGGGCATGCCGGACATCGGCCGCGGAGCGCAGGCCACCTTGATCGGCACCGAGCCGCTCCCCTTCTTCGACCAGGACGGCGTCCACGAGATCCACCGCTCCTGGCGGCGGCTGCTCGATTCCTACGAGGTCCCGCGCATCGGCGTCGCCGAGGCCTGGGCGCCCACCTCCGAGCGGCTCGCGCTGTACGTCCGCCCCGACGAACTGCACCAGGCCTTCAACTTCCGCTTCCTGGAATGCCCGTGGGACACCGGCGCGCTGCGCACCGTCATCGACGAGTCCCTGGCCGCCACCGCCGCCGTCGGCGCCCCGACCACCTGGGTGCTGTCCAACCACGACGTCGTGCGCCACCGCACTCGCTACGGCAGCCTGGCCCGGGCGCGGGCGGCCGCGCTGCTGATGCTGGCCCTGCCCGGATCGGCGTACGTCTACCAGGGCGAGGAGCTCGGCCTGCCCGAGGTGAGCGACCTCCCGGACTCCGCCCGCCGGGACCCGGCCTTCGCCCGGAGCGCCGGGCAGGACGGGCTGCGCGACGGCTGCCGGGTGCCGATCCCGTGGTCCGGCGAGGAGCCCCCGTACGATTTCGGGCCGGCCGGGAGCTGGCTCCCGCAGCCGGCGGGCTGGGGCGGGCTCAGCGTCGCCGCGCAGACCGGCGACCCCCACTCCACCCTGGAGCTCTACCGGGCCGCCCTGGAACTGCGCCGCGCGATGCCGGGCCTCGGGGCGGCGGAGGCCGGGGTCACCGGGGACGAGCCCGGAATGCGGTGGCTGCCCGCGCCCGAGGGGGTGCTGCTCTTCACCCGCCCCGGCTTCGCGTGCACGCTCAACACCCGCCCGGTCCCGCTCGAAATGCCCTCGCCCGGACGCCCCGTCCTGTCCAGCGCCCCGGTGGAGACGGACGGCCGTACCGTCCGGCTTCCCCCGGATTCGTGCACGTGGTGGTCATGGTGAACGTCCGACCGGTACAGTCCAATCCCGTGACCGCACGGCTAGCCGACATCGCAGCCCAGGCGGGGGTCAGCGAAGCCACAGTCAGCCGCGTGCTCAACGGCAAGCCCGGTGTGGCCGCAGGCACCCGTGAATCCGTGCTGGCCGCGCTCGACGTGCTCGGGTACGAACGCCCCGTACGCCTGCGCCAGCGCAGCGCGGGACTCGTCGGTCTGATAACCCCCGAGCTGGACAACCCCATCTTCCCGGCGCTCGCCCAGGTCATCGGCCAGGCGCTGACCCGGCAGGGGTACACCCCGGTGCTGGCCACGCAGACGCCCGGCGGATCCACCGAGGACGAGCTCGTGGAGATGCTCGTCGAGCGCGGGGTCTCCGGGATCATCTTCGTCTCCGGACTGCACGCGGACACCACGGCCGACATGGGCCGCTACGACCAACTCCGCGGCCAGGGCGTCCCCTACGTCCTCATCAACGGCTTCTCCGACAAGGTGCAGGCCCCCTTCGTCTCCCCCGACGACCGGGCCGCGATGCAGCTCGCGGTGACCCACCTGACCGCGCTCGGGCACACCCGGATCGGGCTGGCCGTCGGACCCAAGCGGTTCGTGCCGGTGCTCCGCAAGATCGAGGGCTTCCGCCTCGGCATGAAGGAGCGGCTCGGACTCGGCGAGGAAGAGGTCGAGGAGCTGATCCAGCACTCCCTCTACACGCTGGAGGGCGGGCAGGCCGCCGCGGCGGCGCTGATCGCGCGCGGCTGCACGGCGGTGGTGTGCGCGAGCGACATGATGGCGCTCGGCGCGATCCGGGCGGCCCGGCAGCAGGGCCTGAAGGTCCCGCAGGACGTGTCGGTGGTCGGCTTCGACGACTCCCCGCTCATAGCGTTCACGGACCCGCCGCTGACCACCATCCGCCAGCCGGTACAGGCCATGGGCCAGGCCGCGGTGCGGACCCTGCTGGAGGAGATCGGCGGTACGCCGGCCCCGCACAGCGAGTTCGTGTTCCTGCCCGAGCTGGTCGTCCGCGGCTCGACCGCCTCGGGCCCCCAGCAGGGCCGCGGGGCCGCGCGCCCCTGAGGGCCGCCCCTGCCGCTCCCCCTAGGGGCGTAAGGCCTCCGGTCCTCCCGAAGGCGGAGAGGCTGCGGCCAAGACCGTCCCAAGGGATGATCGGAGGCGAGTCCGTATCTGGCAGACTCTTTTCCTATGGGTGAAGCGAGCGTGAAGACACTGGATACCCGGACGGACGTCTCGTCATCCCCCGTGACCGAGAACCAGGACCGCCCGGAGTCGTCCGAGCGTGCCGTGCTCTCCAGGCTGCGCGTCCCCCGGCGACCCCGGATCTGGTTCGAGGTCCTGCTGATCGCGGTCAGCTACTGGACGTACTCGCTGATCCGCAACGCCGTGCCCGAGCAGAAGGCGGCCGCGCTCGCGAACGCCGACTGGATCTGGAAGGTGGAGCAGAGCCTCGGCATCGCCGTCGAGGAGAGGGTCAACCACGCCGTCAATTCGGTGACCTGGCTCGTGGTGAGCATGAACTACTACTACGCCACGCTCCACTTCGTCATGACCATCGGCGTGCTGGTCTGGATCTACCGCTTTCATCCCGGGCGTTACGCGGCCACGCGGCTTGTCCTCTTCGCCACCACGGGCGTCGCCCTGGTCGGCTACTACTTCTACCCGCTCGCGCCGCCCCGGCTGATGAACGGGCAGGACTTCGTCGACACCGTGCTGGTCCACCACACCTGGGGCTCCATGGCCTCGGGCAACCTCAAGCACATGTCGAACCAGTACGCCGCCATGCCGTCCATGCACATAGGGTGGTCGCTCTGGTGCGGGCTGACGATCTTCGCGGTCGCCTCCGCCCCCTGGGCCCGGATCCTGGGCCTGCTCTACCCGACGGCGACCCTGGTCGTGATCGTGTCCACCGCCAACCACTTCTGGCTCGACGCCGTCGGCGGCATGCTCTGCCTGGCCTTCGGCTACGCCGTCTCCCGCGCCTGGTACGGATCCCTCCCGCACCGGCTGCCGCGCCGGCCGGAGGAGACCGGCCGCCACCCGCTGGCGGCGGCCCTCCTGAACCACCCGGCGCTGGCCCGCTTCCAGCGCTGAGCCGCGCGGCGGGTCCGGCCCGCCCCGTTCAGCGGGCCCGCCACCCGCGCAGGAGTCCGCTCCCGAAGGCCGGTCCGGTTCCGGGCTCCACGACCACCGGCAGGCGGGACCCCACGGTCGGGCCGCCCGGATCGATCCGCTCCAGGGCCCCGGTAAGGGTCCGTACGTAGGCCTCGTCGGCCAGGATGCGGCCCCTGGCCCCGGGGTGGCTGAGCCGTTCCTCCGAAGCCAGGGCGGTGCGCAGTACGGGCAGGGCCGCCGCGGCCGGCCCCCCGATCTCCCCGAGCCGGCGGACGGCCTCGCGCGTGGGAAGCGCCGGGTGGCCGGTCCAGGCCGGGTCCACGGCAGCCAGCAGCACCGGTACGGCGGGTTCCGGATCTCCGGTGATCCGCGCGTACGCGTGCGCGGCGGCGATACGGGTCCACGTGCCGGGGGATTCCATCAGGCCGCGCACGGCGTCCGCGTGCCCGGCGGCGGCCGGGCCGAGGTCGGCGAGGAAGGGCAGGCCGCGGGCGGCGCCCCCGGACCGCACGGCCGCCCCGCAGACGGCCAGGGCGAGGGTGGCGTCGCCGGTGACCTTCCAGTGCGCCCAGGCGGCCGGTCCCGGGTGGTGGCTCCGGACCCTGGGATCGCGGCCGGTGGCGAAGGCGGCCAGCGCGTCCGCGGCGGCCGCGGCCGGGGGGCCGATCCGGCCCAGGGCGCGCAGGGCCTCGTGGGCGAAGGGCGTGCCCAGGAAGCGGAGCACGTCGGGCACGGCGGGGGCCGCGGCCGGGCCCCAGGCCCCGAGCAGTTCGAGGACGGGGGCGTTCGGGTCCTCGTCCTTCCGCTCCCGCCGCAGGCCCGGAAGCAGCACGGGGAGCAGATCCGCCGCGGGCATCCGGGCCAGGGCGGCGACCCAGGGGCGCCCGTAGGGCAGCCAGTCCTGCTGCGCGAGCCGCCGCAGGGCCGGCACCGCCCGGGTGTCGCCCATTCCGGCGAGGGCGAGCGCGAGGGCGCCGACGGATCCTCCGGCGCTGGGAAGCGCACGGTCGAGCTGCGCGGAGAGGCAGGCCGCGATCCGGTCGGCGTGCCCCGCGACGGCGTGCCCGGCCTGGCGCAGGGCGTGCTCCGCGTCGTAGTCCGAACTCGTGCCCCCGGCGCCGACGGCCGTGACCACGGCCTCCCAGCACCAGGGGGCCGGGCGTCGGTGGTGGACCACGGCACGGACGGCGGAGTTCAGTGTCCTCACGTCCGGATCATGCCACGGGCAGGTTCAGGGCCTGGTGGATGTTTCCGGACCGGTCGGGCGCGGGCGGTCCGGGGGTTCCGGCGCCGCGACCCCGCCCGGTGCGGCGGCCGGAGGGGGGTCCGTCAGTCCGACACCGCCCGGTGCGTGATGCGGCCGCCCGACATGGTGAGCCGGACCGGCGCCCCGGCCAGCTCGTCCGCCGGTGCGTCCACCGGGTCCAGGCCGAAGGCGGTCAGGTCCGCCCGGTAGCCGGCCGCGATCCGGCCCGCCACCGCTTCCTCCCCCGCCGCCAGCGCGGCGTGCGAGGTCATGCCCTCCAGGGCCATCGACCCGCTCAGGGCCGCCCCGGTCCAGGCCCCCGTACCGGCCGAGGCCGCGCCGCGCGGGCTGCGGGCGGTGGCCAGCACCTGGCGGGCGTCGTAGTGGGCGATGGGCCAGTCCGAGCCGAGCGCGAGGACCGCACCGGCCTCGCGCAGGTCCCGGCAGCGCCAGGCGCGGCCGGCTCGCTCCTCCCCCAGCCGCTTGGACCACTCGTCGCTGTGGTCGGCCCGGGTGTACGCGGTGTGCGGCGGCTGCATGGAGGCGATCACCCCGAGCTCCGCGAACCGCTTCAGCTGGCCGTCCGGGACCGTCTCGATGTGCTCGATCCGGTGCCGCATCCGGCCCCGCGCGCCCAGCGACTCCACGGTGTCCAGGACGTGCCGGACCGCCGCGTCCCCGATGGCGTGGGTCGCGGTGCGCACCCCGGCCGCGTCGAGGACCCGTACCGCCTCGGCGTAGGCCCGCGGGTCGGGCCAGAAGGCGTCGGTGCCCCGGCCGTGGCAGTCGGCGTGCTCCAGCCAGGCGGTGCCGCCTTCGACGGTGCCGTCCATGAAGAACTTCACCCCGCCGACCTTCCAGTGCCGGCCCGCGAGCCGCTGGAGTTCGATCAGCTCCTCCAGGTCCTCGCCGGTGGCGCCGGGCATGCACCAGGGCGAGAGGTTCAGCCGCAGCGGCAGGTCGCCCTCGTACTCGGCGGTCGCGAGCAGGGCGGGTACGTCCCCGTCGCCGAGGTCCATGACGTGGGCGCCGGTCAGGCCGGTGGCCGCCATGTCGCGGAGCAGCGCGGTGAGGCGTTCCCGGCGCTCGGTGTACGTGGGCTTCGGCGCGAGTGAGCCGACCAGGTCCATCGCGGCGTGCTCGACGAGGTGGCCGGTGGGCCGCCCGTCGGAGTCGCAGACGATCTCGGAGCGCTGGGCGAAGGTGCGCGGGCCGGTGATCCCGGCGGCGGCCAGGGCCGCGCCGGAGGCGAGCGCGGAGTGGCCGTCGTAGAGGCGCAGGAAGGCGGGGGCCCCGGCGAGGGCCTCCTCGATCAGGGCCTTGTCGACGGGGCGGCCGCCGAAGGCGTTGTGGTCGAGGCCGAAGCCGGTGATCCAGCCGCCGGGGCCCCGCTCGGCGGTGCGCAGGGCGGCGCGGAGCCGGTCCAGGTCGGTGACGGCGGAGAGGTCGGTGCCGGTCGCCATCTCGATGCCCCAGACGGGGTGGCTGTGGGCGTCGGTGAGGCCGGGGGTGAGGGTGGCGCCGCCGAGGTCGACGGTCTCGGTGCCGGGGCCGCGCCAGTCGCGGACGTCGGCCTCGTCGCCGACGGCGACGATCTCGCCGCCGAGCACGGCCACCGCGCGGGCCTCGGGGCGGGCGGGGTCGAGGGTGCGGACGCGGGCTCCGGTGAGGACGGTGTCGGCAGCGGGCACGGCTCTGCTCCTTGCGGGGGTTCGGGCTGGTCGGGCTGGTCGGGCTGGTCGGGCTGGTGCTGGTGGGGCCGTACGGGTGCTGCGGGCTAAGCGGACGCCACGGGTGTCGCCGGCTCCCCGTGCGCTGCCGGGGCCGCAGGTACGGCTTCCCCGGCCGGCTCCTCCGCGAAGCGGGCGTAGACCTCGGGCCGGCGGGTCTTCAGGCGCTGGGCGAGGGCGAGCCCGGCGAGGAACACGGCGGGCACGAGGGCCACGAGGAGGGTGTTGACGGTGGTGGAGGCCATGGTGAAGAGGGCCACCTTGGAGACGACCAGGCAGATCGCGACGGCCAGCAGCACCGCGGCGGTGACGGGCGCGATCAGGGTCCGCCAGGGGCCCTCGTCGTGCCGGACGCGGCGGAAGTAGACGGGTACGGCGATGGCGGCGAGCAGCATCAGGGCCATGAGGCCGATCATGCCGGGTGTGTTCACCCAGAGCAGCAGCTGCTGGTACGGGTCGGCTCCGGCGAGGGCGAAGCCGAGGACGATCACGGCTCCGAGGGCGGTCTGCGCCGCGCCGGCGAGGTACGGGGAGCCGTGGCGCGGGTGGATGCGGCCGAGGGCGGCGGGCAGGACGCCCTCCTCGGCGAGGGCGAGGGCGTACCGGTTGATGGCGTTGTGGAAGGCGAGGAGGGAGGCGATGACGCTGGTGACGATGAAGACGTGCATCAGGTCGGCCGCCCGGGGGCCCACGTAGGTGGTGATGGCGGTGAAGAAGAGCCCGGCGGGGTCCTCGGCGGCCGCGGCGAGCACTTCCTCGGAGCCGAAGGCCTGGATGACGGTCCAGACGATGAAGGCGTAGAAGAGGCCGAGGAAGGCGACGGCGATGTAGGTGGCGCGCGGGACGGTCCGGTCCGGGTCGCGGGCCTCGCGGCGGTAGATGACGGTGGACTCGAAGCCGGTGAACGCGGCGAAGGCGAAGGCCAGGACGGCCGCGGTGCCGGGGACGAGCACCGCGCCGGGGGCGAAGGATCCCAGCGAGAGGCCGTGGGCGCCGCCCTTCAGCAGGACGCCGCCCGCGAGCAGGACGAGGATCCCGGTCTCGGCGACGAGCAGGACGCCGAGCAGCTTGGCGCCGAAGTCGATGGAGCGGAAGCCGCCGTACCAGACGAGGAGGAGGCCGGCGAGGGAGACGGGCAGCCACGGGATGTCGAGGCCGGCCAGGGCGTGCCCGGTGTCGGCGGTGGTGGTGCCGAGGAGCCCGTAGACGCCGATCTCCATGCCGTTGTAGCCGATGAGGGCGAGCAGCGCGGCGCCGATGCCGACGCGCTTGCCGAGGCCGCGGGCTATGTAGGCGTAGAAGGCGCCGCCGCTGCGGACGTGGCGGCTCATGGTGGTGAAGCCGACGGCGAAGACCGCGAGGGTGAGCCCGGCGAGGAGGTAGCCGGCGGGGGCGCCGATGCCGCCGAGGAGGATCGCGACGGGGGCGACGCCGGCCATGACGGTGAGCGGGGCGGCGGCGGAGACCACGAAGAAGGAGATGTCGGCCGTACCGAGGGCGCCGCGGCGCAGGTCGGTACTCGTTCTCGGCGGCTCGGGCGTTTCGGGCATGCGGGAGCACCCTTCTGCGAACGGCAGGCTGCGGGGAGACGAAAACCTAAAGGCTTTCGGTTTGCGGCAATGTAGCCTCCGGTTTTGACGTACGGGAAGACCTGACGGCGGGAGAAATACGATGGCGCGGCCGCGCACCCCACTGCTCGACCGGGAGCGGATCGGTGCTACCGCCCTGCAACTGCTCTCTGAGCAGGGTGAGTTCAGCGTTCCCCAGATCGCCCGGGCGCTCGGGGTGCAGACCGGGTCGCTGTATCACCATGTGGACGGCCGGGCCGGGGTGATCGAGCTGATCCGGGAACGGGTGTGCGCCGGGATCGACGGCGGGCCGCTGTCCTCGCCGGAGCCCTGGGACCGGTCCCTGGAGGCCTGGGCCCGCTCGTACCGGGCCGCCTTCGCCGCCTACCCGCGGGCCATCCCGCTGCTGATGACCACCCCGGTACGGGCACCCGCGGTGCTCGCGCAGTACGAACGGGCGGTCGCCCTGCTCCTACGGGCCGGGTTCGCCGCGGAACAGGTGATGCCGCTGCTCACGGGCCTGGAGAACCTCGTCCTGGGCTCGGCCCTGGACCTCGCGGCCCCGGACGCCATGTGGGAGCCGACCCCGGGCACCCCGCTGCTCGCCCGGGCCCTGGCCGCCCAGGGCCCGGGGCGCGCGGAGGCGGCCTTCGAGGTGGGTCTGGCGGCTTTCCTGGCCTACGCGCGGGGGCTGCGCGAGGGGGCGGGGGCGGCCGTGGGGGCGGCCGTGGGGGCGGAGGTTGGGGCGGAGGTGACCATGGCGGCGGAGGTGGTCGTGGAGTCGGTCACGGAGGCGGACAGGACTTGAGCAAGTACCCCCGCCCCGGGTGAGTACGCGTACTCACGCGCCGGTCCCGGCATGATCAGAGACTGTCCGCATGACCCGAACCCATGGCTCCACCAGCGCCTTCGCCCGCTCCTCGCGCCGCCGGCCGCTGCTCCCCGTCGCCCTGACGGCCCTCGCCGTGCTGGCGCTCGGCGCGTGCGGCACCGCGAAGGCGACCGGTGGCGGCGAGCCCGCCGCCCCGGCAGCGCCCGCAGCCGCTGCCGCTGCCGCCGCCGCGAAGCCCATGGGAAGCCTGACCTCTCCGGCCCTCGCGGAGATACAGGCGCACATCGCGCAGTCGTGCCCGGCTCCGGGCATCCCCCAGGAGGGGCCGCCGAGCCCGCGGCCTGCGCCGCCCGGCGCGGAGGCGCAGAACCCGGGCGTCACGCCGATCACGCCCCCGGCCATGGTGGAGCTGGACACCCGCGACTGGTGCGCCGGCGTCAGCCACGAGCAGCAGGTCTACCTGGCCGTCGAGAAGATCGCGGAGCCCACCCCGGCCAAGGTCAGGGCGGCCCTGAACGCCGCCGGCTACCCCGACGACCGCATCCACGACCTCGAGCGGTCCGGTGCGACCACGCACTTCTTCCTCGACCTCCGCGAGAACGGCGGGCGGCTCTGCGTGGAGGGTGTGGTGGGCGGCGGCGAGGAGCCCGTCACGGACAAGTGCGCGGCCCCCGCGACCGGCCCGTTCACGGCCAGGGGCACGCAGAACTGACCTGCGGAGCCACGGAACGCGCCGCTCGCCCGGCGGCGGGACAATGGGGGCGGGAAAGCAGCGCGTCTGCCCTCGCGGAGAGGCGGGACCCCGTGGTGGAGTACATAGCCGTGACCGCCCTGAGCCATGTCGGGCTGGTCCGCGAGCACAACGAGGACAGCCTGGTCATCGGACCGTGGACGCTGTGCGGGACCACGACCCGGAGTCCGCAGACGCTCCTCTTCCCCCTCGGCAGACCGCTGGTGGTCGCGGTCGCCGACGGGCTCGGCGGGCAGCCGGCCGGCGAGGTCGCCAGCGAGCTGGTCGTCCGGGAACTCGCCCTGCTCGGCCCCACGCTGGACGGCGCCGAGGCGGTCGAGGACGCGCTCAACCTCTGCAATCGCGCGGTGCACTCCGCCGCCGCGGGCCGTCCGGAGCTGACCTCGATGGGGACCACGGTCGCCGGGACCCTGGTCATGCCGGAGTCGCTGCTGTCGTTCAACGTGGGCGACAGCAAGGTGTTCCACGTCTCCGCGGACGGATTGCGCCAGGTCAGCGTGGACGACAGCCCACCGCCGCTGCCCGGGCACCGCACGACGTCCGCCGTCACGCAGACCCTCGGCGGGAGCCGCGCCGAGCATGTCCTCACCCCGCACGTGGCCACGTTCCCGCTGGCCACGGGCGACCGCTACCTGGTGTGCACCGACGGGCTGACCGACCCGGTGCCCGACGAGGCCATCGACGAGGTGTTGCGGACGCACGAAGACGGCAAGGCCGCGTTCGAGCTGTGGCGGGCCGCCATCGAGGCCGGCGGCCCCGACAACATCACGCTGGCGCTGGTGCGCATCGGCGCCTGAACGGCGGCTAGGTCGTCTCTTTCGGATTTTGCGGGCCCGGCAAGATCCGAAAGAGACGATCTAGTTCAGGGTGGCCGCGGCCTCGCGCTTCGACTCGTCGTACGCCTCGCGCGCCCGCTGCACGTCCGCCATGCGCACACCGGTCCAGTGAGCGAGGGCGCGGACCCGCTCGGCGGCCTCGCGGCCCATCGGGGTGAGCGAGTAGTCGACGCGGGGCGGGATGACGGGCTTGGCGTCGCGGTGCACGAACCCGTCGCGCTCCAGCGTCTGGAGGGTCTGGGTCAGCATCTTCTCGCTGACCTTGGCGAGCGTTCCGATCCCCCGGCGCAGTTCGCTGAACCGGTACGAGCGGTCGAGCAGAGCGTCCAGGACGAGGACGCCCCAGCGGCTGGTGACGTGCTCCAGGACGAGCCGGTGCGGGCACATGGCCTCGGCCCGGACCAGCTTCTCTCGCATCTCACTTACTCCCATGCCAGTACCTTACTTCAAAGTGGGTACTGTCGTTTGGTTAGTGCCCACCGTACGGTGAGTGCACAGCCCGGGAACGGGGAGCAAGATCCAGATCCAGGAGTGAACCGCCATGAGCATCGTCGTCACCGGAGCCACCGGAGCCCTCGGCCGTCTCGTCATCGACGAGCTGCTCGCCCGGGACGTCCCCGCCGGGGAGATCGCCGCGGTCGTCCGCGACAAGGAGAAGGCCGCCCCGCTCGCCGCGCTGGGCGTCGAACTGCGCATCGCCGACTACAGCGCGCCCGAGACCCTCGCCGGGGCCTTCCGTTCCGGTGACCGCGTCCTGATGATCTCCGGCAGCGAGGTCGGCCGGCGCGTGCCCCAGCACTCCGCCGTGATCGACGCGGCGAAGGCGGCCGGGGTGGCGCAGTTCGCGTACACCGGCATCCTGGGCGGCCCCGAAGCGGACTTCGACCTGGCCGCAGAGCACCGGGCGACCGAGGAGCTGATCCTCGCCTCCGGCCTGCCGTACACCTTCCTGCGCAACGGCTGGTACACCGAGAACCACACCGGCAACCTGGCTCCGGTGCTCGCACACGGGGCCGTCCTCTCCAACGCGGGCGAGGGCCGGGTGGCCTCGGCGGCGCGGGCCGACTACGCGGTGGCCGCCGCGGCCGTGCTGACCGGGGAGGGCCACCTCGACCGGGCGTACGAGCTGAGCGGCGACGTGGCCTGGTCCTTCGCGGAGTACGCGGCGGCGGTGGCGCAGGCCGCGGGCCGGGAGATCACGTACAACGCCGTGACCCCGGAGGCCCACCACGCGGTGCTCACCGGCGCGGGAGTCCCGGCGCCGTTCGCCGCGATCCTGGTCGACGTGGACCTCGCCATCGAGCGCGGCCGCCTGGCCGGCACCTCCGGCGACCTGTCCCGCCTGATCGGCCGCCCGACGACGCCGATGGCGGACACGGTGGCCCGGGCGGTGGCCACCGCCCCGAGCGCCGGCTGAACGGGAGTGAGCACGACGCCGAGCATCGTGCGCGCATGCGAAGTCATGAGGCAGGAGCCCCTCGGGCATCAGACACGTGAGGTGTACGAGGTGCGCGTACGGGGGCGATGCACGGCGCACGCACGCGCAGCGTAGAGGAACCCGTGATCGTGGCTGAGGGTGCCTCCTGGTGCGATGCCAAAGCGAAGGGCACCGGGCCCTGGCGGTACGTTCGGCCCATGGACGCACCACGCGAACGGGGAGGAAGCGGACCCGGCGGGCCCCCGCCGGCCGGGCGGCTCGGACGCCGCGGTGCGGCGCTGCTCACGGCCGCCGTGTTCCTCCCGCTCTGGCTCCTCGACTACCTCACCGCCCGCCCCTACGGCGTACCGCTGCTGCTGGCCACCGGCGCGGCCGTGGCCCTCGTGGCCCTGCTGCCCGCCCCGCGCGGCGGGCGCGTACCCGTCGAAAGGCGGGCCGCCGCGGCCGTATCGCTCTCCGGGGCCACCACCCTCTTCCTCGCGCTGCGCGGCGGGACCGTGGGCTTCGGGATGGGCGAGGTCTTCGTCCTCCTGACCCTGCTGACCCGGACGGCCCGCCGCGGCCGGGCCGGACCGCTGGCCCTCGGGCTCTGTCTGCTGCTGGCCGCGGCGGTCGCGACCGCTCCGCTGCGCATGGGCCATGCCTCCGACCGGACCTCGCTCGCCTTCCTCCTCACCCTCGCGGCCGGCGGAGCCGCCGGACTCGGCTGGTACCTGCGCACCCTCGACGAACGGCGCACCTGGGCCGTGGTCGAGGTCCGCGAACGGGAACGGCTGCGGCTCGCCCGCGACCTGCACGACTTCGTCGCCCACCACGTCACCGGCATGGTCGTCCAGGCCCAGGCCGCACGGATGATCCGGGACAGCTCCCCGGAGCGGCTCGACCCGCTGCTGCGCTCCATCGAGACCGCCGGGAACGAGACCCTCGATTCGATGCACCGCCTGGTACGGGTCCTGCGCGAGGACGGGGCCGCGACCGTCCTACCGGGCGATCTGCTCGCGGAACTGGGCCTGCTGGTCGCCCGTTCCGGCCGGGACGGCCGCGGCCCGGCGGCCCGGCTGACCGTCTCGGCCGGGGCCCGCGGCGCCGTCCTGGACCCCGAGGTGGAGACGACGGTGCACCGGGTGGTGCAGGAGGCACTGACCAACGTCGCACGGCACGCGCCGGACGCCGCATCCGTCGAAGTCGAAGTCGAGGTGGAGGTGGAGGTGGAGGAACCGAAGAACACGACCGCCGGGGTGCTGCGCGTGACCGTTTCCAACGGTCCCGGCCGCGGCGCCCCCGCCCGTCCGCCGCTCCTCGGCCGCCGGGGCGGCTTCGGCCTGATCGGCCTGCGCGAGCGGGTCGAAGCCGTCGGCGGCACCTTCCGCGCCGGACCGCTGCCCACGGGCGGCTGGCGGCTCACGGCCACCCTGCCGGTCCGGGGCCGGAGCTGAGCCCTGCGCGAGAATGGCCGCATGAGCAGTGCTCCGCCCCCGGCCGAACCGCCCCTCCGCACCCCCGTCCCCACCGCCCTCCCCACCGCCCGGCCCATCCGCGTCCTGATCGCGGACGACCAGGACATGGTGCGGCTCGGCTTCCGGCTGATGCTCGACGCCCAGCCCGACCTGGAGGTCGTCGGTGAGGCTGCGGACGGCGCCGCCTGCGTGGAGCTGGCCCGGCGGCTGCGGCCCGACGTCTGCCTGGTCGACGTCCGGATGCCCCGGCTCGACGGCCTCGACGTGACCCGCGCCCTCGCCGGACCCCGCGTCGCCGACCCCCTCAAGGTCGTCATCGTCACCACCTTCGACCAGGACGACTACCTCTACGGGGCCCTGCGCGCCGGAGCCGTGGGCTTCCTGCTGAAGAACGCCGGGCCCGAGCTGCTCCTCGAAGCCGTCCGTTCGGCGGCCCGGGGCGACGCGCTGGTCTCGCCCTCGGTGACGCTGCGGCTGCTGGAGCACCTGGGGGCCCAGGACGGCAGCCCGCTGGCCGGACGGCCCGGCCCCGCATCGGGACCGGGCCGGGAGAGGCTTTCGGAACGGGAGCTGGAGGTGGTCCGGCTGGTCGCGCGCGGGCACACCAATCAGGAGATCGCGGACGAGCTGTGGATCACCCTGTCGACCGTGAAGACCCATATGACGGGGGTGCAGTCCAAGCTCGGCCTGCGCAACCGTGTCGAGACCGCCTCCTGGGCCTGGGCCAACGGGCTGGTCACACCCCGCTGACCCGACCCCCGCTGAACCGCCCCCCGCCGACCCGACCCGCGGTGGCCCGGTGCGCACCGCCGCCCGCGCCCGCGCCCCGGCCCCGGCCGGAGCGGCGGATCGGGACGAACTCCCACCAGGTCACGCAGCGCCAGGCCCACTCCAGCGGCCCGTAGCGGAAGCTCTTCAGCCACACCCGGCCGACGATGACCTGGAGGACGAGGATCGCGGCGGCCAGGAGCAGGGCCGCGGTCCAGCGCCGGGACCCGTCCAGGCCGAGCACGGGCGCGAGGGAGACGACGATCAGGGTGGCGCCGACGTAGTTCGTCAGCGCGAGCCGTCCGAGCGGTGCGAACACGGACTCCAGGGCCCGGCCCAGCGGGCCGCGCAGCAGGAGCAGGAACCCGCAGACGTAGGCGGTCGCGGCCAGCAGGCCGGCGATCGCGGCGGAGCGGGTGGCCACGGCATCGAGCCAGGTGTGGTGCTGCCAGAGCGTCGCGGCGACGGCGGCGGGCGCCGACACCGCGAAGAGCACCGCGATCTGCCGGCCCCGGCCCTCCAGGGTGTCGGCGACGCCGTAGCGGGCGGTCGCGGACCCGAGCAGGAAGAGCCCGGGGATGACGGCCATCCCGCCGCCCGCCAGGGTGACGCCGGCGACCGTGGCGAGCAGGCCGGCCGCGAGGACGGCCGGGCGGGGCAGCCAGGTGGAGGGCAGCAGCACGAGCAGCCCGAAGACCGCGTACGGGGTCAGCGCCTCCCCGGGATGCAGCAGTTGGTGCCCTGCGCCGAGCACCCCGAGGGCGAGCAGCCGGCGCAGCAGCACCAGGCGGGGGCTCGCGGTCTTCGCGGCGGCGCTCTCGAAGAAGAGGACGAAGCTCAGTCCGAAGAGGAAGGAGAAGAGCGGGAAGAACCGGTGCTGCACGCTCAGGTCCAGCACCTCGCGGGCGGGCAGCAGCTCCCCCGGCACCCGGTAGCCGATCATGCCGGTGATCTGCGGGATGTTGACCAGCAGGATCCCGCAGAGCGCGAAGCCCCGGAGGGCGTCGAGCGCGTCGATGCGTCGCCGGGTGAGGGGTGCGGGGGCGCCGGGTACGCCGGGGGCCGGGGGGATCGGGGAGTGCAAGGGTGCTCCTGGAGCGGGGGACGGGGTCTTCCTCACGCTACGAAGCCCGCGCGCGCCCGGTCGTCGCCCCGGCGGCGTATCCCGGCCGTACCAAAGTACGGCTCCGCGGGCGCGGCCCCGCGATCGGGTGCGGGGCGCCTGAGTCGCGCGGGCAAAGGGTTCGGGGAGGATGCGGGGAGGTCGGCGCACCCGTGGACCGCCCGGACCGAGAGGCGGCCGCCATGGCCAGCGACCCCTTCCCGTTCTTCGACCTGCGGGTCCTGCGCACGCGCCGGATCAGCCCGTCCATGCTCCGGATCACCTTCGGCGGCGAGAGCCTGCGGGGATTCGAGTCGGGCGGCTACGACCAGAGCCTCTCCCTCTTCCTGCCGCACCCCCACCAGAGCGTGCCCGTGGTCCCGGTGGAGGAGGGCGAGAACTGGTTCGCCGCCTGGCGGGCCCTGCCCGAGGCCGAGCGCGCGGTCCGGCGCTCCTACACCGTCCGTGAGCAGCGCCGGAGCCCGGACGAGATCGACATCGACTTCGCCCTCCACGAGGGCGCCGTCGGCCCGGCCACCCGCTGGGCGCTCGGCGCCGCGCCCGGGGACCGGATCACCGTGCAGGGCCCGGCGGCCGCGGACAACGCGGGCGTCATGTTCCGCCTCCCGCCGGATGCGGGCGGAGTCCTCCTCTTCGCGGACGGGACGGCCCTGCCCGCGCTGGCGGCGATCCTGGAGCGGCTGCCGGAGGGTACGAAGGCCAGGGCCTGGATCGAGGCCCCGACCGCCGGGGACCGCATCGCGCTGGCGACCGCGGCGGACGCCGAGATCACCTGGGTCGTCCGCGACCCGGACCGGATCCTCGAGGAGCTCCGCGCGTACGAACCCCCGTACCCGCAGGGCCCGTACGCGTGGATCGACGGCGAATCCACCGCCGTCCGCGCGCTGCGCCGCCACCTCGTCGGGGAACGGGGGCTCGACCGGCGGGCCGTCACGTTCTGCGGCTACTGGCGGCGCGGCCTCAGCGAGGAGCAGCTCCTCGCTCGGCCCGAGGAAGACTGAGCCGGGACCGGGCCGCCGAGGCCGGCCGGCCCTCCCGGACACCCCCGCCGACGGCGCCACCGCACCCGCGAAAATTCGTTCGCCCCGCCGGGCAACCGAATCGGGGCGGGTGGTGGTCAAGGGGGCGAAGGAGGTGCCGATGCAGGCCGAGGAAGAAGCTCAGTTCGAGTCGTTCGTTGCCGCGCGCTGGGTCCATCTGGTCCGAACCGCCTACCTGTTGACGGGTGATCCGCACGACGCGGAGGACGTGACCCAGGCCGCGCTGGCGAAGGCGTACCGCTCGTGGCGGCGCGTGTCGCGCATGGACAGCCCGGAGGCGTACGTCCGCCGGATGCTCGTGACGTGCAACAGCGACCGGTTCCGCAAGCGGCGGGTCGCCGAGCGGCTGACGGGCAGCGTGCCGGACACGTCGGTGCGCGACCACGCGGGTGCGTGGGTCGAGGAGCGCGGTGTGCTGATGGAGGCGCTGGCCGAACTTCCCGTCCGTCAGCGGGCGGTGGTGGTGATGCGGTACTGGGAGGACCTCTCCGAGGCCGAGACCGCGGATGTCCTCGGGTGCTCCCAGGGCACCGTCAAGAGCCAGGCCTCCAAGGCGCTGGCGAAACTGCGCGCCCGGCCCGCACTGGGCCGGATCGCGACGAGGAACGAGGGGGCGGTCCTGTGAACGGGCAGGACAACGGCGCGCAGAGCGACGGCGGGCAGGGCGACGGCGGGCAGGGCGACGAGTTCGAGAGGGACCTGCGGGACTGGATGGCCCGCGGCGCCGAGGCGGTGCGGCCCGCCGCCGTTCCGTATCCGGAGATCGTCCGGCAGGGCCTCGCGGAGCGGCGGGGCCGCAGGCTCGCGGCGGCGGGAGCGGCCCTGGTCGCGCTGGCCGTCGTCCCGGTCACGGCCCTGGTCCTCGCCGGCAACGGCGCCGGCGGCGGTCCGGCGGTCGGGCCGGTGGCGGACGGCGGCCCGAAGCCGAGCGCGGCGCCGCCCACCCCCCAGGCGCCCCCGGGACCGGCCGCACCCGCGACGCCCGGGCAGCTCGCCGACGGGATCACCCTCCAGGAGGCGGCCGACGGGCTCGGTCTGTGCCTCGCCTACGACCGGCAGCACACTGATCCGTCCGGGTTCCGGCGGACGGACCTGGGCAAGGCCTCCGAGTACCGGATCCTGCTCGCGCACCGCAGCACCGGCAACGACAACTCCCCCGGGGACGGGCGGTACATCGTCGCCGTCAAGGAGGCCCCGCGGCAGATCCGGCTGATCTGCCTCATCAAGAACGGCAGCGCCCAGGGCCTCAACACCTCCGTCGGCGAGGCCGGGGACCCCGACAGCGGACCCGTCCGCCCCGACATCAACGGGGGCAAGCTCTACCTCCAGAAGCTGCGCTCCGAGGGCTCCTGGAAGCTCCCCTACCGCTGGGGCAGCATCGGCACGGTCGACCCCGGTGTCGCCCGGGTCACCGTCGGCTACGGCGGCACCACCTACGAAGGCGCCGTGGACCACGGCTGGTTCGCCGCCACCGGAATCCTGGACCGGTCCGTCACCAAGGCCCCGCGGGTCAAGGGCTACGACGCCCAGGGCAAGCAGGTCTACGACTCCGACCAGGACAAGGTGTACGACAAGTCCCTCCCGTAGCCGGCGGGAACAGCCGGGCGCCCGGGGCCCCGCCGCCGTACAGGGGTCGGCGGCGGGGCCCCACCGGGCACCGGCGGACCGGCCGGCGGGCCGTGTCAGTGGGTCCTACTACCGTGCCCGGTATGACGTGGCACTGGATACACCGCGCGCTCCCCCACCACCAGGAGACCAACGTCGTCTTCTTCCGCGGGACGACCCTGGACGCGCTCACGCGGGAACTGCTCGGCCAGCAGCGCGTACCGCTCGCGTACGGCAAGGAGACCGGCGGCTGGGGGCTGATGATGCACGACATGTCCGGTTGGGACAGCGGTGACCACTACAGCCTCACCGACTACGGGCGGCTGTGCCCGGAGGGTGCCGAGCTCGTCGTCTTCGTGACGGAGCCCTGTCTGGGGAAGGCGCACGGTCCCGGCTTCGAGTACCACCGCGACGGGAAGCTGATCACCGGCTTCAGTTTCGAGGGGCCGGACGACGGGGTGGGCGCGGAGCCCGATCTGCTGCTGCCCGCCCTCACGGCGGCGCGTCTGACCGGGCCGCAGGAGAACCTCGACGGCGATGACACCGAGGAGCGGATCGTGGCCGCGGTCGCCGGCTTCTTCTCCCTGCCGGAACTCGACTTCTCCCTGCCGGAACTCGGCCTGTCCTGACGCCGGGCACCGGCCCGCGGCCGGTCAGCCCGCGTAGAACAGTTCGTCCACCACGCCCCGTGCGCGGCGGGTGATGCGGCGGTAGTCCTCCAGCATGTCGCCGACCGTGCCCTCCGCGTAGCCGAGGTAGCGGCCGACCGCGGCCAGTTCGCGGGCCTCCGAGGGGAAGGTGTCGCCGGCGCGGCCGCGGACCAGCATCACGGCGTTGCGGACCCGGGTGGCCAGGACCCAGGCCTCGTCCAGGATCTGCGCCTCCTCGGTGGGGATCAGGCCGGCCGCGTGCGCGGCGGCCAGGGCCTCGCGGGTGCGGGTCGTGCGCAGGCCCGGTTCCGCCCAGGCGTGCCGCATCTGGATCAGCTGGACGGTCCATTCGACGTCGCTGAGGCCGCCGCGGCCGAGTTTGGTGTGCAGGGTGGGGTCGGCGCCCCTGGGCAGGCGTTCGGATTCCATCCGGGCCTTCAGGCGCCGGATCTCGCGGACGGCGTCCTCGCCCAGGCCTTCCATCGGGTAGCGCAGGGGGTCGATCAGGTCGATGAAGCGCTGCCCGAGTTCGAGGTCGCCGGCCACCGGTTCGGCGCGCAGCAGGGCCTGGGACTCCCAGGTCAGGGACCAGCGGCGGTAGTAGGCGGCGTAGGAGGGCAGGGTGCGGACCAGGGGGCCGGAGCGGCCTTCGGGGCGCAGGTCCGCGTCGATGAGCAGCGGCGGGTCGGCGGTGGGCAGCTGGAGGAGCCTGCGCATCTCGGCGATGACGCTGTGGGCGGCCTTGGCGGCCTCCTGTTCGTCGACGCCCTCGCGCGGCTCGTGGACGAAGAGGACGTCCGCGTCGGACCCGTAGCCGAGCTCGTGACCGCCGAAGCGGCCCACGCCGATGACCGCGAAGCGGGTGGGCAGGGTGTCGCCCCAGTGGCTCTGGACGGCGGCGCGCAGGGCCCCGGCGACGGTGGCGGCGGTGAGTTCGGACACGGCCCGGCCGACCCGGTCGACGAGGGCTCCGTGGTCCTCCTCGGCCGGGCTGTCCTCCGTACCGTAGGAGCCGATGATGTCGGCGGCGGTGGTGCGGAACAGCTCGCGGCGGCGCACTCCGCGGGCGGCGGCCACGGCGGCCTCCGGGTTCTCGGCGCGGCCGACGGCGGCGAGCACCTCCTGTTCGAGTGCCTCGTGGGTACGGGGAACCAGGCCTTCGGGGTCGCCCAGCAGGGCGACGGCTTCGGGGGCGCGCAGGAGGAGGTCGGGGGCGAGGCGTCCGGCGGAGAGCACCCGGGCGAGGTTCTCGGCGGCGGCGCCCTCGTCGCGCAGGAGGCGCAGGTACCAGGGGGTCCTGCCGAGGGCGTCGGAGACCTTGCGGAAGTTCAGCAGGCCCGCGTCCGGGTCGGCGGAGTCGGCGAACCAGCCGAGGAGCACGGGCAGCAGGGTCCGCTGGATGGCGGCGGCGCGGGTGACGCCGGAGGCCAGGGCTTCGAGGTGGCGCAGGGCGGCGGCGGGGTCGGCGTACCCGAGGGCTTCGAGGCGCTGGCCGGCGGCGCGCGGGGAGAGCCGGGTCTCGCCGGGGGCGAGCTGGGCCACGGCGTCGAGGAGCGGCCGGTAGAAGATCTTCTCGTGCAGCCGGCGGACCACGGAGGCGTGCCGGCGCCAGGCCTTGTTGAGTTCGGCGACGGGTTCCGTGCGCAGGCCCAGGGAGCGGCCCAGGCGCCGCAGGTCGGCCTCGTCCTCGGGGACGAGGTGGGTGCGGCGCAGCCGGTAGAGCTGGATGCGGTGCTCCATGGCCCGCAGGAAGCGGTACGCGTCGTGCAGTTGGGCGGCGTCGGTGCGCCCGACGTAGCCGCCGGCGGCGAGGGCGGTGAGCGCGTCGAGGGTGGTGCCGGAGTGCAGGGTGGCGTCGGAGCGGCCGTGCACGAGCTGGAGGAGCTGGACGGCGAACTCGACGTCGCGCAGGCCGCCGGGGCCGAGTTTCAGCTCGCGCTCGACCTGGGCGGCGGGGATGTTGTCGACGACGCGGCGGCGCATCTGCTGGACGTCGGGGACGAAGTTCTCGCGCTCGGCGGCCTGCCAGACGAGGGGAGTTATGGCGGCGATGTACTCGGCGCCGAGCGCCTCGTCGCCGGCGACGGCGCGGGCCTTGAGGAGGGCCTGGAACTCCCAGGTCTTGGCCCAGCGCTGGTAGTAGGCGAGGTGGGAGGCGAGGGTGCGGACGAGCGGACCGTTTCTGCCCTCGGGGCGGAGGTTGGCGTCGACGGGCCAGATGGTGCCTTCGACGGTGGTCTCGGAGCAGATCCGCATGAGGTGGGAGGCGAGCCGGGCGGCGGCCTGGACGGCCTTGCCCTCGTCGGCGCCGGGGGCCGCGTCGCCGACGAAGATGACGTCGACGTCGGAGACGTAGTTCAGCTCGTTGCCTCCGCATTTGCCCATGGCGATGACGGCGAGCCGGCAGATCGCCGCGTCCTCGGGTGCGGCGGCGGTCGCGATGCGCAGGGCCGCGCGCAGGGTGGCGGTGGCCAGGTCGGCGAGCTCGGCGGCGGTCTGGGCTACGTCTATGGTCCCGCACACGTCGCGGGCGGCGATGGAGAGCAGGCAGCGGCGGTAGGCGACGCGCAGGTCGACGGGGTCGTGGGCGCCGGCCAGCCCGTTCTCGAACTCGGGGAGCCCGGGATGCAGATCGGCCGCCTCGTAGGTGACCAGGGCCTGCCAGTCCCGGGGGTGGCGGGCGAGGTGGTCGCCGAGGGCCTCGGAGGCGCCGAGCACGCCGAGGAGGCGGTCGCGCAGGGGTT
The DNA here is from genome assembly GCF_035978755.1 of Streptomyces sp. NBC_01298. Classification (NCBI taxonomy): domain Bacteria; kingdom Bacillati; phylum Actinomycetota; class Actinomycetes; order Kitasatosporales; family Streptomycetaceae; genus Streptomyces; species Streptomyces sp. NBC_01298. Next base: position 6,426,016 of record NZ_CP108414.1, on the reverse strand, counting down.
TGGCGCTGACGAGCGTGTCGAGGAGGACGGGCAGTTCCTCGGGGGCCTGCGCCTCGGCGATGCGGACCAGCCCGAGGAGGGCCAGGTCGGGATCGGCGGTGGCCCCCAGGGCGTCGAGGAGCACCGGATCGGTGCGTACGGCGGCCAGCGCGTCGGTGTCGAGCAGCCGGGCGGCGGCCGAGGGGTCGGTGAACCCGCTGCGCAGCAGCCGGCTGAAGGTACTGCTCCTGCGTCCCGGGACTGTCATCCCGCCGCCTCCCGCGTACGTCGGCCTGCCGTTGCCCTGGCCGGGCCTTTCGCGGTACTCGCCGTCGGCCGGGTCCGCGCCTGTGCCCGGGGAGAGCCTAGCCGGAGCAGGCGTTCGACTCACCGCATGGCCGATGGGACGGATTGTCAGATTTTTGGCACACTTGTGCCGCAATGGGGCCAGCTCCCCGCAAACCGGCCAGGAGGAGCCCCATGCCCGACCCCGCACACCCGAAGGAGGGACCCTCCGCCGGGCGGAACGACGGTCCTTTCGGCAACCCCGCGGGCGGCCGGGACGAAGGCCCCGCGGGTCGGGGCGACAGCCCCGCAGGCGACCGGGGCGGCCCGGCCCACGACCGGGGCGGCCCGGCCGGCCGTCGCGGCGGAAGTCCCGCCCGCGCGGGTGCCCGTAAGCGGCGGGCACGTGCGGCCTCCCGCAGGCGGCGGGGGCGGGTCGTCAAGGCCGTCGGGTTCTGTGCGGCGGCCGCCGCCGCGGGGATGCTGCTGCGGGGGAACGAGGCGCTCGACGCCCTGGACCACCCCGGCACCGCCGAGGGCAAGGCGTTCGGCGCCGGGTCCGCGGCCGCCGACCCGGCGGTCCCCGCGGACCCGGGCCGGGTGCTCCAGGTCCTGGCGCACCCGGACGACGACCTCTACTTCATGAACCCGGACCTGCGCTATTCCATAGCGGCCGGCCATCCCGTCACCTCGGTCTACCTCACCTCCGGCGAAGCCGACGGGATCAACGCCGGCGAAGCCCAGGTGGCCACCACCCCGCCCGACAAGCCCGCCTACGCCGAGGCCCGCCAGAACGGCATCCGCTCCGCCTACGCGCAGATGGCCACCGGCGACCGGGACAGCCCCTGGAAGCGCACGGTCGTGCCGACCGAGGGCGGCGGCCACGCCGAGCTCGACGTCCTCACGGCGAAGCCGCAGGTCAACCTGGTCTGGCTGCAGATGCGCGAGGCCGGCAACGTCTGGGCGGACCGCCCCGACAGCCTGCACGGCCTCTGGGACGGCAAGGTTCCCCGGCTGGAGTCGATGCTCGCCTCCGGGAGCCCGGTCAAGCAGCGGTTCACGTACACGAAGGACCAGGTCGTACGGACCCTCGTCGGCATCCTGGCGCGGTACGGGCCGACCACCGTCCGCTCCCAGGACCCGAGCCCCGGCCGGTTCCCCGACAGCAAGCACTACACGGACCATCAGGACCACTTCTACGGAGCCCGCTTCGTCCAGGTCGCGCTCGGCGCCTACGCGAAGGAGGTCAAGGACCGTCCGCACTTCTCCGTGCAGAACTACCTCGGCTACTTCAACGGCTCGCTCCCCAGCGCCCTCGCCCCGGACGAGGCCAAGGCCAAACTGGACATCCTGGACACGTACGCGTGGACCGACCGGCAGAACCACTGCGGCAGCGCCGCCGGCTGCGGGGACCTGAAGGTCGCCGACCACCCGGCCGGCAACCACTGGAGCTCCTCCATCAACTACGCCCGCGGCACCGCCACCTCCTGGCTGGCCGCCGACAAGGAGCACGGCCTGTGGGCGTTCAGGGTGCTCGACGGGCAGCTCGCCCTCTGGCACCGCGACGGCCTGCTCGGCCCCTGGAGCGGCCCCCGGCTGCTCCCGGGCGCCGACGGCACCGTCATGGACCAGGGCATCTCCACCGTGACGCTCGCCGACGGCCGGATCGCCGCCTTCGGCACCCGGACCTCCTTCGGCGCCCGGCCCGCCGACTACCGGCGCGAGGTCGTCTACACCGTGCAGCGGGCGCCCGGCTCGCCGGAGTTCGGGGAGTGGACGGTGCTCGGGACGCCGGAAACCTCCGACGAGAACTGGACCTCCGACATCAGCGCGCCCGCGGTGGCCGTCGACGGCTCCGGTCAGCTCGCGGTCTACGTGCGCGACGGCGCGTACACCCTGCGCGGGCGGGTGCGGTCCCCGGCCGGCGCCTGGGGTCCGTGGGACCGCTACGGCGGCTCCGACCTGCACGGCAGTCCGGCCGCCGCGACCGACTCCGCCGGACGGCGCGTGGTGCTCGCCGCGACCACCAAGACCGTGCTGGGCTGGGCCCAGCCGAAGGCCGGCGCGCCGCTCGGCCCCGCCACCACGACCGGACTGCCGGCGCCGGCGCTGCCGATCACGGCGCAGAGCCGGGACGACGGCGTACGGCTGTGGTTCCGCAAGCCGGACTCGGGCGGGGTCGCCACCGCCCTGGTCACGGGGGCCGGCGGGCTGAAGGTGACGGGGCTCACCGACCTCGGCGGGCAGGCGGGCTTCGGCTCGGTGACGGCGAGCGGCCGGCTGCTGGCCGGACGGGCGGCGGGCGGGCGGCTGGGCTCGGACATCGGCCCGGGCGCGGGCCCGGGCGCGGGCCCGGACGTCGGCCCGGGCCGGCCCTGGGAGCGGTCGCCGCTGATGTTCGTCGGGGCGCCCTCCTCGACGCTGAACGGCAAGAGCACGGTGAACCTGGCGGTGATGGGACTGGACGGCCGGCTGTACGTGACCTCGGCGGCGGACGCCCCGGACGCGCACCTGGCTCCGTGGCAGCCGGTGGGGCCGCCGAACGGCGGGCCCTGACCGCCCGGCACTCACTCGCGGGAACGCGACCGGCCAACGCCCCCCACGGGGGCGTTCTTTGGTGGGCCCGCACCCGCGTGACGTCCGTCACGTAGGAACCGCCCGCAGGCCGCACACGGGTCGGCCGTTTCGACAAATCGGAATTCACGGCGATCCGAGTGAACCAACTTGCCCGAATTGGACTCTCACTGACTGTCCGATAGCTTCACCCGGTTCTTCCTGCCGAACGACCCAAGGCGCCGCCACCCATGCCCGTATCCCGTCGACGTTTCCTCCTCGCGACCGTGGTCCCGATGCTGACCATCGGGGTCACCGGCGCGCTCGCCGTCGCCTCCGGCCAGCAGACCGCGGCCGAGGCCGTCCCCGGCACGGGCTCCCAGGCCGCCGTCCAGGCGAGCGCCACCGGGGGCTCGATCGTCCAGATCGTCGCCCACCCGGACGACGACCTGTTCTTCATGAACCCGGACATCAGCCGCTCCCTGCTGTCCGGCACCCCGCTCACCACCCTCTACCTCACCTCCGGCGAGTCCGACGGCCGCAACCAGGCCAACGGCGGCGCGGCCAAGGACCCGGCGCAGCCCGCCGACCTCAGCCACTACGCGGAGGCCCGGCAGAACGGCATACGCGCCGCCTACGCGCAGATGGCCACCGGCGACCGCACCAGTCCCTGGAAGCGCACGGTCATCCCCACCGCGGGCGGCGGCAACGCCGAGCTCGACGTCCTCATGGCGAAGCCGCAGATCAACCTGGTCTGGCTGCAGATGCGCGAGGCCCGCGCCCCGCTCGCCGACAGCCCCGACAGCCTGCGCGGCCTGTGGAACGGCCGGATACCGGCGCTCCCCCGGCAGCTCACCGCCGGCACTCCGGTCAAGCTGTCGCCCGCGTACACCAAGGACCAGGTGGTGGCGGCGATATCGGGGATCCTGGAGCGCTACAAGCCGACGACGATACGGATGCAGGACCCGTCACCGGGCCGGTACCCCGGCACCGGCAGGCTCACCGACCATCAGGACCACATGTACGGGGCACGGTTCGCGCAGGCCGCGGCCGCCTCGTACGCCGCGCGGGTCCCGGTCGGACAGCGTCCCCGCTTCGCCGTGCAGAACTACGTCGGCTACCACAACGGCGCCCTGCCGCACGCGCTGGACCCGCAGACGGTGCAGGCGAAGCTCGCCTACCTGAAGACGTACGCGTGGCAGGACAGGCAGAACTACTGCGGCTCGCCCTCCGGCTGCGGCGACCGCAAGGTCGCGGGCAGCCCGACCGGCCACAACTGGGCCCAGTCGCTGCGGTACGCCCGCGGCGACCACTCCTCCTGGCTGGTGCAGGGCACGACCGGCCGGCTGTACGCCTTCGGCGTCCTCGACGGACAGATGGCCGTCTGGACCCGCGGGGCCGGCATCGGCCCCGGCGCCGCCTGGCAGGGCCCGGCGCTGCTGCCGGGCACCGGCATCGACCCGGGCGCGACCACCGCCCGCCTCCCCGACGGGCGCGTCGCCGTCTTCGCCATACGCACCAGCTTCGGCACCCGGCCGCAGGACTACCGGCGCGAGATCGTCTACGCCGCCCAGTCCACGCCCGGCGGTCCGTTCGGGGCGTGGGTCGCGCTCGGCACCCCGGAGACCCGGGACGACGGCGGCACCTCCTCGATCAGCGCGCCCGCGGTGGTCGCCGGCCCGGACGGGCTGCTGACGGTGTACGTCCGCGACTCCAAGCGCACCCTGCGCGCCCGCATCCAGCAGCCCTCGGGCGCCTTCGGCGGCTGGCAGCAGCTGGGGGGCGCCGACCTCCAGTCCGACCCGGTGACGGCCACCGACTCCGCGGGGCGCCGGCACGTCTACGCCGCCACCACCCAGTCGGTGCTGGCCTGGATCCAGCCCGCCCCCGGCGCACCCCTGGGCGGTCCCGTCCCGACCGGGCTCCCGGTCACCACCATCCCCCTCACCGCCACCCCGGAAGGGGCGGGTGTCCGGCTGTACTTCCGGCGCCCCGACTCGGGGGTCGTCCGCACGGCCCTGGTCACGGCGGCGCCCGGCGCGCCGAAGCCCACCGTCTCCAGCGTCACGGAGGCCGGCGGCCGGGCCGGCTACGGCGCGGTGGGCGTGGCGGGCCGCCTCATCACGGGCCGCGCCGACCGGGGCACCGTCGCCGCGACGGGCCTCGGCGGTCCGCCGGCGTGGACGGAGTCCCAGATGCTCTACGCGGGCGCCCCGGCGGGCGTCCAGGAGCCGGGTGGCGCGACGACCCTCGCGGTCCTCGGCCTGGACGCCGAACTCCACGTCAGCACCCCCGCCGCCACCGCGAGCCGCACCGCCTGGCACCGCGCGGTACCGCCGGCGTAGGCGGCGCAGGCGGCGCACACGGTGTGGGCCGGTGTGCGCGGCCACCCGGAGCCGGTCGTGACCCCCGGTGCGAGGATGGCCCTCCAGTTGCCCGCACCCGACCGCGTGCGGGCACGTCGAGGAGGGAGCACCCGTGTCGGCCGACCTGCCGGACACCCGCGGACCGAACCAGGGTTCCCCCGGCGGTCCGCGACCGCGCACCTCGCCGCTCCGCCGGCCGGCGACGGCCCCGCTCGCCTCCCTCGCGGTGCTGGGCGCGGGAGCCGCGTACCTCTGGGGCACCAATCCGCACGAGCCCGGCCACTGGCTCCCCCGCTGCCCGTTCAACTGGCTGACGGGCCTGCTCTGTCCGGCCTGCGGCGCCAGCCGGATGTGTTACGACCTCCTGCACGGCGACTTCGCCGCGGCCTTCCACGACAACGCGGTGCTGTTCCTGCTGGGGCTGCCGCTCGCCGTCTTCCTCTACGCCCGCTGGGTCACCGAAGGCCTCCGCGGACGTAAGTACCACCCAGCGATGGGAGTCCGGGGCCAGGCTGCGATCGTTGGGGTCGCCCTGACCTGGGCGGTCGTCCGCAATGCGGTCATGTGATCACGGGTTGATCACGTTGCTAGCGGCAGGGCAACCATCAACGACCGTGGCAGGTCAGTAGTTCCGCTACGACCCGCGGTCGTGGCACACGTCCCCGCTGAACAGCAGTTTCACTAGGAGCTTTCGCATGTCCCAGAACATCGCCCCGAACGGCCAGCCGTACTCCGACAAGTCCAAGCTGGTGGCCGGTCTCCTGCAGATCTTCCTCGGCGGCCTCGGCATCGGCCGTTTCTACACCGGCCACACCGGCATGGCCATCGCCCAGCTGCTCACCTGCGGCGGCCTCGGCGTCTGGGCCCTGATCGACGGCATCCTGTTCCTCGTCAAGGACGACCGCACCGACAAGGCGGGCCGCGTGCTGCGCGCCTGACGTGCCCGGTAACGCCGTACGGCCGGCCCCCTCAAGACCGAGGGGGCCGGCCGTACGCGTATGCGCCCTGCTGTCCTGGCCCTACAGGACCGGCATCATCTTGCGGAGCTCGAAGGCCGTGACCTCGCTGCGGTACTCCTCCCACTCCTGCTTCTTGTTGCGCAGGAAGAAGTCGAAGACGTGCTCGCCGAGGGTTTCGGCGACCAGTTCGCTGCGTTCCATCAGGGCGATGGCCTCGCCGAGGTTCTGCGGGAGGGGTTCGATGCCCATCGCGCGGCGTTCGGCGTCGGAGAGGGCCCAGACGTCGTCGTCGGCGCCGGCCGGGAGTTCGTAGCCCTCCTCGATGCCCTTGAGGCCCGCGGCCAACAGGACGGCGTACGTCAGGTACGGGTTGGCGCCCGAGTCGATCGAGCGGACCTCCACGCGGGAGGAGCCCGTCTTGCCCGGCTTGTACATCGGGACCCGGATCAGGGCCGAACGGTTGTTGTGGCCCCAGCAGATGTACGAGGGGGCCTCGCCGCCGGAGCCGGCGGTGCGCGAGGAGCCGCCCCAGATGCGCTTGTAGGAGTTCACCCACTGGTTGGTGACCGCGGCCGTTTCGGCGGCGTGCTTGAGCAGGCCCGCGATGAAGGAGCGGCCGACCTTGGAGAGCTGGTACTCGGCGCCCGACTCGTAGAAGGCGTTGCGGTCGCCCTCGAAGAGGGAGAGGTGGGTGTGCATGCCCGAACCGGGGTACTCCGAGAAGGGCTTCGGCATGAAGGTGGCCTGGACGCCCTGTTCCAGGGCGACCTGCTTCATGACCAGGCGGAAGGTCATGATGTTGTCGGCCGTCGAGAGGGCGTCGGCGTAGCGCAGGTCGATCTCCTGCTGGCCGGGGGCGCCCTCGTGGTGGCTGAACTCGACCGAGATGCCCATGGATTCGAGCATCGTGATCGCCTGGCGGCGGAAGTCCATGCCGACGTTCTGCGGGGTGTGGTCGAAATAGCCCGAGTTGTCCGCCGGGGTGGGGCGGGTGCCGTCCAGCGGCTTGTCCTTCAGCAGGAAGAACTCGATCTCCGGGTGGGTGTAGAAGGTGAAGCCCAGGTCGGAGGTCTTGTTCAGGATGCGCTTGAGGACGTACCGCGGGTCCGCGTAGGAGGGCGAGCCGTCCGGCATCAGGATGTCGCAGAACATCCGCGCCGTTCCGGGGGCCTCCGCGCGCCACGGCAGTATCTGGAAGGTGCTCGGGTCCGGCTTGGCGATCATGTCGGACTCGTAGACCCGCGCGAACCCCTCGATCGCCGAGCCGTCGAACCCGATGCCCTCGTCAAAGGCCTGTTCCAGCTCCGCCGGCGCGACCGCGACGGACTTCAGGAAGCCCAGTACGTCGGTGAACCACAGGCGCACGAAGCGGATGTCGCGCTCCTCGAGCGTCCGGAGGACGAATTCCTGCTGCTTGTCCATGGCTTCATCCTCGCAGTTCAGGCGGCCTGTGCACCACTGCCGCGAGGGCGTGGGCACAGTCGGGCCGCCCCAGTATCGCCAGCGGTGGTTTCCGCCAGATTACGCACCCCGGTAAGCCGGTGGCACCCCCGCACTGACCTTGGGCCGGTCATGAGCATTACCATCGGCGCCCATGGGGGGCCATGCGCGGGACGAGCGAGGACGTCGGAGACGTCCGCTGCTCCGGCGTGCCGCCCTCCTGATGGCCTTCGGGGTGCTGGCCGGCACGGCGTTCCTGTGCCGGGCGGCCGGCGCCGGGGATCCGGCCGCCGCCGGCCCGGGTCCGCGCGCCGGGCACGCCGCCCACACCGCCGGCGCGCACCGCGCCGTCTGCGTAGCGCCGTACGACCGGCCCGGCTGCTCCCCGCTCTCGCACGTCCTGCCCGGGCTCCTGCCCCCGGCGCCGCCCGCGGTCCCGGTGGCCGGCGGGGCGCCCGCGCCCGCCGCGCACCTCGCGCCGGCGCAGGGGATCCGGCCCCCTTCGGCGCTCGCGCGCGGCCCCGACCTGTACGCCCTCCAGGTGCTGCGGACCTGACCGGTCCGGTTCGGCGGTACCCGGGCGGCGCGTGCTCCTCCGGCAGCACGCGTCCAGGCAGCGCGTTCTCCCCACTCCACCCCCCTCAGCAAAAGGATTCAGGGCCATGGCCAGCAGGAACTCCGAAACCAACAGCTCCCGCCAGGCGCGGATAGCCGAGATGCGCCGCGCCGACCAGTCGCGCGACCGGCGCAACAAGGCCATCGCGATCACCGCGTCGGCCGCCATCGTCACCGGGCTCATCGGCTTCGGCGCCTGGGTGATGATCGACCAGCAGAACAAGAAGGAGGCCGAGGAGGCCGCCCTCAAGGCGCCGGTCGCCGGCGAGCAGAGCTGGGACGCCAAGAAGCTCGGCCGCAAGCACGTCGAGACCCCGGTGAAGTACGAGATGACCCCGCCGGTCGGCGGGGACCACAACCCCCGCTGGATGAACTGCGACGGCGACGTCTACAAGAACCCGATTCCCGAGATCAACGCCGTGCACTCGCTGGAGCACGGCGCCGTGTGGGTGACCTACAACGAGAAGGCCGCCCCGGCCGACGTCGAGAAGCTCGCCGCCACGGTGTCCAAGCGCCCGTACACGCTGATGAGCCCCGTCAAGGAGCAGGCCGGCACGATCATGCTCAGCGCCTGGGGCAAGCAGCTGACCGTGGACAAGGCGGACGACGCCCGCGTGGCGGCGTTCCTCACCAAGTACGTGACGGGCCCGCAGACCCCCGAGCCGGGCGCGGCCTGCACGAACGGGCTGGCCGACAAGTGACCCGTACGGCCGGCAAGGGCTCCGTGACCCGTACGTACTGGGTCGCGGGCTCGGCCGTGGGCCTGGCGCTGCTCTTCGCGGTGGGGGCCACGGTCGCCACCGCGGGGGGCGCGGATTCCGCTCCCGCGTCCTCCCGTACGCCGGGCCTCTACTCCGCCGACGCGGGCTTCGCCCGGGACATGGCGGTGCACCACCAGCAGGCGGTGGAGATGTCCTTCATCGTGCGCGACCGCACGAAGGACGAGCCGGTACGGGTCCTCGCCTACGACATCGCCAACACCCAGGCCAACCAGCGCGGCATGCTGCTGGGCTGGCTGGACATGTGGGGCCTGCCGAAGGTCGTGGCCGACGAGCCGCCGATGTCCTGGATGGGCACGGACGGCTCCGGCGGCTCCGGGCACGACGGCATGGCGGGCCACGCCATGGGCGGGGCCGTCACCAAGCCCGGCGCGCTGATGCCCGGCATGGCCACCAAGGAGGAGCTGGCGCGGCTCGGCTCCGCCGACGGCCGGGACGCCGAGGTGCTCTACCTGCGCCTGATGACCGACCACCACAGGGGCGGCGTCGCCATGGCCGAGGGATGCGCCGCCCAGTGCGTCAACCCGACCGAACGGGCACTGGCCCAGGGCATGGTCGAGGCCCAGCAGTCGGAGCTCCAGCTGATGGCGGACATGCTGAAACAACGCGGCTCGCAGCCCCCGACAACGGGCTGACCGTCGGCGGGGCCGGATGGTGCCCACCGGGCGACTCCGGCCCCGCGGACGTTTGAGGCGCGAAGCCCCGAGGGGGTCCGGGCGCAGCCCGGGGAACGGTGGAAGGGCGGGTAGGGGACCGCACCGCAGGGCCCCGCAGGGCCCCGCAGGGCCCCGCAGGGCCCCCGCACCGCCGAGCCGCACCCTCCCCGGGCTCACCCGTACGGCCCACCCTCACCCGTCTGGAGTCGCGGGGGCCGAACGGGCGAATGAGGATGAGGACGCCGAGGCGGGCGCACCCGCGTCCGGCCGCTACGGCGTGCTCAGGAGGTTTACGCGATGACCACCGCCGGAGAGATCATGCACCCCGGGGCCCAGTGGATCCCCGCCACCGAGACCCTGGACCGGGCCGCTCAGCTGATGAGCCGCCTCAATGTGGGCGCACTGCCCATCAGCGACTCCAACGAACGCCTCTGCGGCATCCTGACCGACCGCGACATCGTCATCGGCTGTGTGGCCAAGGGCCACGACCCGTCGAAGATCACGGCCGGCGACATGGCCCAGGGCACCCCGCGCTGGATCGACGCGGGCGCGGACGTCTCGGAGGTCCTGGAGGAGATGCAGAGCCATCAGATCCGCCGGCTCCCCGTCATCGACAACAAGCGGCTGGTCGGGATGATCAGCGAGGCCGACCTGGCCAAGCACCTGTCGGACGAGCAGATAGCCGGCTGGGCCGAGAAGGTCTACGCCCGGGGCTAGTCCGTCTCCCCGGCCCGGACCGCCGCGTACTGGACCGCCGCGTACTGGACCGCCCGCGCCACCTGGTGCGGGCGGTCCAGCATGACCAGGTGCCCGGCCGGCTCCGCGACCGCGAACCGGGCGCCCAGCGCGTCGGCCAGCGCCGCCTGGCGGGCCAGCCAGGCCAGGTCCGGGCGGCGCGCGCCGGGGTCGTGGCCGGCCAGCACGGTGACGGGCGCGGTCAGCGGCAGCTCCGCGCGCAGCGCCCGTACCTCGGCGGCCGTGTCGGGGTAGCGGGAGTTCTCCAGCAGGGCTCCGCGCCAGACCCGCCCGGTCCGGTAGCAGCGGCGTACGAGCCCCCGCGGGGCCGGGTCCGCGCCGCCCGCGCGGGATGCCCGTACGGCCGTCCGCCGGGCCCAGGGCCCCAGCGCGGCCGGCAGCCCGACGGCGGTCACGGCCCGGCCGAGCACCCGGGCGGCGCCGGTGCGCAGCCCGGCCGGCAGGGCCGTACGGGGCGGCCCCTCCTCCACGCTGCCGTCGAGCAGCACCAGGGCGGCGGTGCGCGCGGGGTACAGCCGGGCGAAGGCCTCGGCGTGGAACCCGGCCAGGGAGTGCCCGGCCACGGTGACCCGCTCGGCGCCGAGCCCCAGCGCGTCGAGCAGCCCGGCGATCCGGTGCGCCTCCCCCGCGGCGCTCGGCGGCCGCACGGCAGGGCCGCTCAGCCCGTGCCCGGGCCGGTCGAAACGGACGACGGTACGGCCCGCGGCGACGAGCAGCTCCGCCACCTGGTCCCAGTCGAACCAGGCCATGGCCAGCCCGGCGCTGAGGACGACCGGCGGTCCGGAGCCCTCCACGAGGACGTGCAGCGGCACGCCGTCACAGGAGAGCCGCACGAACCTCCCGGGGGCGGGGTCGGCCCTGCGTCCGCTCACGTACGGCGTTCCCGGTGGACGGAGTACGCGAGCAGGCCCAGCCAGACGGCCACGAGCAGCACCTGGAGCCGCTGCCCGGCGCCGAGCGCCCAGGTGCCGTGCCCGGCGGTGAACAGGGCGATGGAGACCAGGGTCCAGACGGTGGCGAGCAGTTCGAGCACGACGAGCGCGGGCCCGAACCGCGCGAGCGGGGCGAGGAGCCCGTAGCGGCGGGCGGCGAGCGTGAGGGCCACGATCCCGACGAGCGCTCCGGTCATGGCGAGGCTGCTGCTGACGGCGTGGGCCTGATGGGTGGCGGGGACCAGCCCGGCGGTCTCCCGCGCCGCGCATTCGGGGTCCACGGTCGGCGTGCAGCTCAGCGGAAGCCAGGCGTCCGCCGCGGTGGCGGCGCCGAAGAGGGTGATCCCGGACCAGCCGGCGACGGACCAGAGGCGGCGGGGTTCGACGCGGCGGGCGAGGCGGAGCAGGGCCAGGAGGCCGCCGAGGAGGACGAGGAGGCCGGCGGTGAAGTCGGTGGCCCGGAACAGGCCGCCGAGCGGCTGGTCCTGGGCCGCGAGCTCGCTGACGTACGTCTCGACGGGGTTGAGGCCCGTGGAGAGGACGACTTCGAGGACCCACGCGGTGTAGGCGGCGGCGCCGAGTCCGATGAGGAGGGCCACGGAGCGGACGCCGGTCCGGGACGTGCGGGAGGGGCCCGTCGCGGCGGAGGAGCTGTTCACGGACTTCCAGGATCTCCGGGAGTTCACGGGCTTCAGGTGCTTGAGCGGTTTCAGCGGATTCGACTGACTCAGCGGCGGGCCTTTTATGGACATAGTGTGACTAATCCTAAACGCGGCCGGGCCCGGTCCTTCGATCGGATACCCACCCCGGGTAGGGTTCCGCCCATGACCCGACCCGCCTCGCGCACACGGCGACCAGCAGTCCGGTGGCCCCGGCTGCTGCTGTTCGCGGCGCTGCTGCTGGGCATCGCGGGCATGCACACGCTGGGCCATCCGACGCGGGCCCACGCCATGGAGGACGTGCCGTCGGTCCGTTTCGTTCCCCAGGGCGGCCCTACGCCGTCCGGGTCGGCGCACGGCGGCCGAGCGGACACCGGGCGGGACACCGCACCGGACATGGCGCGGGACATGGCGCGGGACATGGCGGCCTCGACGGCGTCGAGTGCCTCGACGGCGTCGCCTGCCCGGCCGCACACGACGGCCTCGGCCACCACCACCGCGGCCACCACCGCCGTCACCTTCGGGGCCCCGGGCCCGCGGCACACCGGCATGGACCCCATGTCCGTGTGTCTCGCCGTACTCGGCGCCCTCACCCTGCTGGTCCTCGGAGCCGGACTGGCCGGCCCGCGCCGTACCGCGCCGCTCGGGGGCGCGGCACGCGCGCCGGGCCGGTCCGGCGGTCCCGACCCACCACCACCCCGCGAACTCCTCACCCTGCTGACGGTGCTGCGCGTATAGGCCGGGCTCCGTCGTCGCCCCCGCATGCCCGCGGGGCGGCGGCAGACGGCGCCCACCTGCCCGCCTCAGACCATCACGAGGTGTTCCGCCATGCGCTCTTCTTCCGCGCGCACCCCTGTTTCCCCCTCTCCCTCCCGGCGCGCCGTCCTCGGTGCCGGCGCCGCCCTCGCCGGCTCCGGGCTGCTCGCCGCCTGTTCGGGCTCCGGCATGGCCGGCATGGACCACGGCGCCGGTTCCACGGGCAAGGGGGCCGCCTCCCCCGTCCCCGGCGGCTACGTGGACCCGGCCGGCGCCGAGGTCCGGGCCGCCGAGGCCGCCCGCAAGGCCACCGGGCCGCGCACCGAGTTCCGGCTGACGGCCACCGCCACCCCGCTCGACCTCGGCGCCGGCCGCACCGTCCGCTCCTGGGCGTACGGGGACCGGCTCCCGGGCCAGGAGGTACGGGTCACCGCGGGCGGCACCCTCGCCCTGACCCTGGCCAACAACCTCCCCGAAGCCACCTCGCTGCACTGGCACGGTCTGGCGCTGCGCAACGACATGGACGGGGTACCGGGGCTGACCCAGCGGGACATCGCCCCGGGCGGCTCGTTCGCGTACGAGTTCGCCGTCCCGCACCCCGGGACGTACTGGTTCCACCCGCACTCCGGGGTCCAGCAGGACCGCGGCCTGTACGCGCCGCTGATCGTCGAGGACCCGAAGGAGCCCCTCTCCTACGACAAGGAGTGGGTGGTCGTGCTCGACGACTGGCTCGACGGGGTCGACGGCTCGACGCCCGACGCCGTGCTCGGCGAACTCCGCAAGGGCATGGATCCGAGCCCGGGCGGCGGCGGCCACTCAGGACATGGCTCCGGAGCCGGCTCCGGATCCCACGCCATGGGCACGCCCGCGCCCGCCGCCAGCGGCGGCCCGTCCCGGGTCCTCATGGGCGGAGTCAGCGAGGTCCTCGGCAAGGACCCGGGCGATGTCGCGTACCCGCACTACCTGGTCAACGGCCGCACCCCCGAGGACCCCTCGGTCTTCACCGCCCGCCCCGGCGACCGGATCCGGCTCCGGATCATCAACGCGGGCGGGGACACCGCCTTCCGGATCGCCCTGGGCGGCCACGAGTTCACGGTCACCCACACCGACGGCTTCCCCGTCGAGCACGCGGCCGCCCGCTCCCTGCTGCTGGGCATGGGCGAGCGCTACGACGTCCTGGTGACGGCGGGCGACGGGGTGTTCCCGCTGACCGCGCTCGCCGAGGGCAAGGGTGACGGGGCGTCGGCTCTCGCGGTGCTGCGCACCGGTTCGGGGGCGGCGCCGACCGCCGCGACCCGGCCCGCCGAACTGTCCGGGCGGCCCCTGACGGCGGACGCCCTGAAGGCCGCGGAGCCGGTGGCCCTGGCCGCGCGCGAACCGGACCGCACGGTGCGGATCAAGCTGACCGGCGGGATGGCGAAGTACGACTGGGCCTTCGACGGCAAGCCGTACGCCCCGGACCAGCGGCATCCGGTGAAGGCGGGGGAACGGGTCCGCCTGGAGTTCGACAATTCCACAACGATGTGGCATCCGCTCCACCTGCATGGGCACACCTTCGCCCTCGGCGGGCGGCCGGGCGGAGCCCGCAAGGACACGGCGGCGGTCCTGCCGAACGAGAAGCTGACGGTGGACTTCGACGCCGACAATCCCGGTCTGTGGATGGTGCATTGCCACAACGTCTACCACTCGGAGGCCGGGATGATGACCGTGCTCGGCTACCGGAGCTAGTGACCTGAGTCAGAGATTCGGTGGCAGTAGGCGGCGACTTTGTCGAGGATCTCGTCGGCTGTCTTCGTCCAGAGGAAGGGCTTGGGCTGGTCGTTCCAGTCGGCCAGCCATGAACGGATGTCGCGCTCGAGAGCCTGGACGGAGCGGTGGACTCCACGCTTGAGCTTCTTCTGGGTGAGCTCGGCGAACCACCGCTCCACCAGGTTCAGCCACGACGCACTCGTCGGTGTGAAGTGCAGGTGGAACCGCGGGTGTGCCAGCAGCCATTTCTTGATGTCCGGCGTCTTGTGGGTCGCATAGTTGTCGAGGATCAGATGGATCTGAAGATCCGCCGGCACTTCTTTGTCGATCTTGGCCAGGAACTTCTTGAACTCGGCGGCCCGGTGGCGGCGGTGGAGAGACCCGATGACCTTGCCGGTGGCGACCTCCAGGGCCGCGAAGAGGGTGGTTGTGCCGGCGCGGATGTAGTCGTGACTGCGGCGCTCTGGAACGCCAGGCATCATCGGCAGGACCGGCTGGGACCGGTCCAGGGCCTGGATCTGCGACTTCTCATCCACGCAGAGGACCAGAGCCTTCTCCGGCGGGTCCAGGTAGAGGCCGACCACGTCGCGGACCTTGTCGATGAACAGCGGGTCCGTCGACAGCTTGAACGTCTGCGAACGATGCGGAGCCAGCGCGAACGCCCGCCAGATCCTTGAGACCGTCGACTGCGACATTCCCGTGGCCGCGGCCATCGACCTCGTCGACCAGTGCGTCGCGTTCTTCGGCGTCTCTTCCAGTGTTTTGACGATCACCCGCTCGACATCAGCGTCGGTGATCTTCCGCGGGACACCCGGCCGCGGCTCGTCGCCCAGCCCGTCCAGGCCGTGCTCCAGAAACCGCCGCCGCCAGGTGCGGACCGTGTCCGGCGCGATCCCAAGCCGCCGCGAAACTTCCATCACCGAATGCCCGCCCGCGCACTCCAGCACGATCCGCGACCGCTGAGCCAGAGCCTGAGCTGTCGAACGACGACGTAACCAGCCCTCCAGCACAGCACGCTGGGCATCAGTCACCGACAACGGCGGAATCTTCGGACCGGGACGACTCATGCCGAACTAACGACAAACCTCAGACTCAGGTCACTAGGCCGTCTCTTCCGGATCCCGTACCCGACCGGCCGGTGGCGCGCCGTCCCGCGCGCGCCACCGGCCCGGGCGCGGGAGCTCGCAGGGGGCCGAAATGCCCGGCGGGGGGCTCGGATTCCATGACAGGCTGGTGATCGTCACGCGCCGATTGCGACCTGAAGGACTCCCCGCCGGTATGAGCACCCCGCCGAACCCGCCCAGTACCCCGTCCGGCCCGCCGACGGAGCCCGCGGGCACGCCCATACCCGAGGCGGCGGCTCCCATACCGGCGCCCGCGCAGCCCCTGTCCCTCGACAAGCCCCCGGCCCTGACACCGTCCCAGCCCCTCACCCCCGCCCCGGCTCTGACCGGGACGGCGGCAGAGAACCCGGCCGAGCACCCGGCAGAGCCCGCGGACGCCGTCCCGGCGGCCCCCGCCCCCGCCTCCGCTCCCGCACCCGGCGCCTTCGCTCCGGTCACCCCCGCCCCGGCGGCCGCGGCCGCTCCCCCGGCTCCCGCGTGGGGAGCCCCGTACGGCGCCCCGGGCGCTCCCGGAGCACCCGGCCCCGGCAACCCCTGGGCCGCGCCCGGCGACGGCTACGGCGCCGGCTACCCCGGCGGCCCGCAGATGCCCGGCTTCCCGCCGCCCCCGCCCGCCACGAACGGCCTGGCCGTCGCCGCCCTGCTCCTCGGGGTGTTCGGCATCTTCGTCGGCCTCATCCCCTTCTTCTTCTGGGCCGGCGCCCTCCTCGCGGTGACCGGCGTCGGCCTGGGCATCGCGGGCGTCGTCAAGTCCCGCAAGGGAGCTCCCCGCGGGACGATGGCCGCGATCGGCACCGCGCTCGCCGTCCTCGGCCTCGCCGCTTCCGTCGGCGGCTGGTTCATCACCACGCGCGTCATCGACGAGATCGACCAGACCATCGCCGACAACCGCTCGCGCTACGAATCCGACTACGACTCTGACTACGACTACGAGTCGGACTCCCCCGCCACCCCGACGGCCCCCGCCCCCAAGCCCTCGCCCTCCGACATCCCGGGCAGGACCTCGGCACTGGCCTGGGGCAAGCCCTACACCTACCCGGACGGGGTCCAGGTCACCGTGCAGAGCGCGGTCCCGTACAAGCCGTCCTCGACGGCCATCCCGGAAGAGGCCCGCGACGGCAACGCGGTCAAGGTGAAGGTGAAGATCGTCAACAACTCGGGGGCCGCGCTCGACGTCAGCCTGTCCCTGCCGAACGCCCGCGACGACCAGGGCACGGAGGCCGAGATGCTCTTCGACGGCTCCGTGCCGAAGATGTTCAAGGGCTCGGTCCTGGCCGGCGAGTCGATGACCGGCACCTTCGCCTTCATCGTGCCCGAGGGCACCAAGAGCCTGCACTTCGAGATCGCGCCCGGCACCGAGTACGACGAGGCGATCTGGAGCGGCCCGATCGGCGGCTGAACGGGCGGCTGAACGGGCGGCTGAACCAGCGGCCGAACCAGCGGCTGAACCAGCGCGACACCGGCGACTGCGGCGACTCCCAGGACATCGCGTCAGAAAGACGATTAGACTGGGCCGCGTGCCTCAACTACGCCTCGCTCTGAATCAGATCGACTCGCAGGTCGGCAACATCGCCGCCAATGCCGACTCGGTCGTCCACTGGACCCGGCACTCCGCCGAACAGGGCGCCCACCTGGTGGCGTTTCCGGAGATGGTGCTGACCGGGTACCCCGTCGAGGACCTCGCCCTGCGCGGCTCCTTCGTCGAGGCCTCCCGTACGGCGCTGCTCGACCTCGCGCGGCGCCTGGCGGCCGAGGGGTTCGGGGACCTCCCGGTCGTCGTCGGCTACCTCGACCGTACGGAGAAGGCCGCGCCCCGGCTCGGCCGCCCGGCCGGGTCCCCGGAGAACGCGGCCGCCGTGCTGTACGGCGGGCAGGTCGTCCTGCGCTTCGGCAAGCACCACCTCCCCAACTACGGGGTCTTCGACGAGTTCCGGTACTTCGTGCCGGGCGACACCCAGCCGGTGATCCGGGTGCGGGGCGTGGACGTCGCCCTGGCCATCTGCGAGGACCTCTGGCAGGAGGGCGGGCGCGTCCCCGCCACCCGCTCCGCCGGGGCCGGCCTGCTGATCTCGGTCAACGCCTCCCCGTACGAGCGCAACAAGGACGACCTCCGCCTGGAACTGGTGCGCAAGCGCGCCCAGGAGGCCGGCTGCACCCTCGCGTACCTGGCGATGATCGGCGGCCAGGACGAGCTGGTCTTCGACGGGGACTCGATCGTCGTCGACTCCGCGGGCGAGGTCATCGCGCGCGCCCCGCAGTTCTCCGAGGGCTGCGTCCTGGTCGACCTGGACCTGCCGGCCGCCTCGGCGACCCCCGTCGAGGGGATCGTGGACGACGGCCTGCGCATCGACCGGGTGATCCTCACCGAGGAGCCGGTGGAGCCGTACGAGCCGGTCGTGACGGGCGGTTACGCCGACCGGCTGGAGGACGACGAGGAGATCTACGACGCGCTGGTCGTGGGGCTGCGCGCGTACGTGCGCAAGAACGGGTTCCGGTCGGTCCTGATCGGCCTGTCCGGCGGCATCGACTCCGCCCTCGTCGCCGCGATCGCCTGCGACGCGATCGGCGCGCAGAACGTGCACGGCGTCTCGATGCCGTCCAAGTACTCCTCGGAGCACTCCCGGGGCGACGCGGCGGAGCTGGCGACGCGGACCGGCCTGAACTTCCGGACCGTGTCGATCGAGCCGATGTTCGACGCGTACATGGGTGCGCTGGCCCTGACCGGCCTCGCCGAGGAGAACCTCCAGTCCCGGCTGCGCGGCACCCTGCTGATGGCGCTCTCCAACCAGGAGGGCCACATCGTGCTGGCCCCGGGCAACAAGTCGGAGCTGGCCGTCGGCTACTCCACGCTGTACGGGGACTCGGTGGGCGCCTACGGCCCCATCAAGGACGTGTACAAGACGGACGTCTTCCGCCTCGCCGAGTACCGCAACCGGGCGGCGGCGGAGCGCGGCGAGACCCCGCCGATCCCGGAGAACTCCATCGTCAAGCCGCCGAGCGCCGAACTGCGCCCCGGGCAGGTGGACACGGACTCGCTGCCGGACTACCCCGTGCTCGACGGGATCCTGGAGCTGTACGTGGACCGCGACCAGGGCCTGGAGGCGATCGTCGCGGCGGGGTACGACCCCGAGCTGGTCGCGAAGACCCTGCGGATGGTGGACACCGCCGAGTACAAGCGCCGGCAGTACCCGCCGGGTACGAAGATCTCCGCGAAGGGCTTCGGCAAGGACCGCCGGCTGCCCATCACGAACGGCTGGCGCGAGCGGGCGTGACGCCCGCGGGGTGACGCTGGTGGTCGCGCAGCAGGGCGACCACCAGCACGGTCACGGCCGTCACCAGCAGCGCCAGCCCCCCGAGCAGCGAGGAGGCCGGGTTCCAGTCGACCCTGCCGGTCAGCACCCGTTGCAGGACCACGAAGAGGACCGTCACCACGGCCGCCTGTACGAACTGCGGCAGGGGCCGACGCGCCAGCCGGTGCAGCGCGCGCGTGCCCGTCATGGACATGAGCGGCAGCATGACGGCCAGGATGAGCACGGCGGCCCCGCCCAGCCATCCCCAGGAGGCGACCGTCCACCCCCAGCGGTCGTCCAGGTACTTCGACACGCCGAACCGGGGGTCCGCGAACCCGCCGAGTTCCGGCGCCGACGGCGCCCAGAGCACCTCGTACGTCTTGCCGGGGAGCGGTTCCGCGAGGGTCTCGACGTCCCGGGCGGTGATCCTGGTCCCGTCCGGGGTCCGCAGGACCAGCGTCGACCGGTATCCCTTCGGCTTCTTCCGTTCGTAGCGGACGTGCGCCCGCGCCACCTCGGTCACGGTGGCGGTACTGACCACCGGCCCGGCCTCCTTCACGGCGCGGACAGTGCCGTCTCCGCCCGCCGTACCGATCACGGTGAGCGCGGTGGTCGACACGATCAGCGCGAGCAGCGCCGCCGCGTGGCGCAGCCACACCGCGGCCGGGCCCACGGACCCGGTCGGCTCCGGCTCCCCGCCCGCCACGCCCGTCCCCTGCCGGAGAGCGGGCAGCGTCAGGGCCCGCCCCCAGAGGGCGGCCACCCCGGTCCAGCCGAGGACCAGTACGCCCGTGTAGGGCGGCAGCGCACCGCGGTGCAGGCCGAGGGCCCAGATCCCGGCTGCCGTGAAGGCCAGCCAGGCGAGCACCCCGAACGCACGGAACATCCAGGTCAGCACTGCGATCCCACCCCCCAGTCGATCGTCAGGGGAGTATCGCAGGGACGCCCTTACGGCCTGACGGTGACCCGGGCCGCGATGGGGAGGTGGTCGCTGCCCGTGCGGGGCAGGGTCCAGGAGGCCTCGGGAGTGACCCCGCGGACCAGGATCTGGTCGATGCGGGCCATCGGGAACTGCGCGGGCCAGCTGAAGCCGAAGCCGTCGCCGGACGCGCCCTGGGTGGAACGCAGCTGCGAGGTGACCTCGGACAGGGCCCGGTCGTTGACCGTTCCGTTGAGGTCGCCGAGCAGGATGACCCGCTGCAGCGGTTCGGCGGCGAGCGCGGCGCCGAGCGCGTCGGCGCTGTTGTCGCGCTGGTTGGCGGTGAAGCCGGCGTTGAGCTTGACCCGGACCGAGGGAAGGTGCGCCACGAAGGCGGCCACGTCTCCGTAGGGGGTCTTGACGGTGGCGCGCATGGCCCGGGTCCAGCCCATCTTGATGTCCACGGGCTTGCTGGACACCAGCGGGTACTTGCTCCAGAGTCCGACGGTGCCTTCGACCGAGTGGTACTTGTACGTCCCCGCGAGGGCCTTCTCGTAGACCGGGACGACGCTGCCCTTGAGCTCGGTCAGGGCCAGGACGTCGGCTCCGGCCCCGGCGACCGAGGCGGCGGTGCCGGCGGGGTCGGCGTTGTCGGCGTCGACGTTGTGGGTGGCGACCGTGAGGTTCCCGCCGGTCCGCGCCTTGTCGGTGACCAGGCCTCCGAAGAGGTTCGCCCAGACCGCGGCGGTCAGCAGTATCGCGATCAGCGCGGTCGCGGACTTGCGGAAGAGCGCGGCGGCGAACAGCAGCGGGACGGCCAGGCCCAGCCAGGGCAGGAAGGTCTCGGTGAGGCTGCCGAGGTTGCCGATGTCGTTGGGCAGCTCGGCGTGGAAGATCATGACGAGCGAGATCAGCAGGGCGAGCGCGGCGAGCACGATCCCGCGGCGCCAGATGCCCGGATCCCGCCGCAGTTCGGCCAGCCGGCGCCGGAGACCAGCTCGGGAAGGCTCGGGCTCCGAGCCGTTGCTCCCCGTCTCCGTCATGTACGCCTGTGCCATGCCACTGCCCTCGCTGCCGTGCTCGCGCTCCGTCCCCGCCTCTTGACCCTAGGCGATGGACGGAGGGTTCCGCGCCGATTGTGTCGACCGTACGTCCGGGAGGACGAACGTCCCAGCGGGCGGGGTTCCGCTTGTCACCAAACGCGCACATTGCCCCGCGGCCCGGCCGCCCCGGCGACCGGGGACTCGCACGTGGCTCGTGCCACTTCCCGCCCGGGCCCCGGGAGTGCCACCATGGTGGTGAGTCCGGGGACGCCGTAAGGGTGCCTCGAGATGAACATCAAGGAGCAGTTGCAATGACGCATGCCGTTTCGCCTGCCCGCGAAGCCTCCTCCCCCACCCTGTACGGAGGCACGGGCACCCGGCGCATCACCGTCCGCGACCTCACCCTCGCCAAGGAACGCGGCGAGAAGTGGCCCATGCTCACCGCCTACGACGCCATGACGGCGTCCGTGTTCGACGAGGCCGGCATCCCGGTCATGCTCGTCGGCGACTCGATGGGCAACTGTCACCTCGGCTACGAGACCACCGTCCCGGTGACGATGGACGAGATGACCCTGCTGTCGGCGGCCGTCGTACGCGGCACCAGCCGGGCCCTGATCGTCGGCGACCTGCCCTTCGGCTCCTACCAGGAGGGCCCCGTACAGGCGCTGCGCAGCGCCACCCGGCTCGTCAAGGAGGCCGGGGTCGGAGCGGTGAAGCTGGAGGGCGGCGAGCGCTCGCTGGCCCAGACCGAGCTGATCGTGCAGTCGGGCATCCCCGTCATGTCCCACCTGGGCCTGACCCCGCAGTCCGTGAACGCCATGGGCTACCGGGTGCAGGGCCGCGGCGACGAGGCCGCGCACCGGCTGCTGCGCGACGCGAAGGCGGCGCAGGACGCGGGCGCCTTCGCGGTGGTCCTGGAGCTGGTCCCGGCCGAGCTGGCCGCCGAGGTCACCCGGTCCCTGCACATTCCGACGGTCGGCATCGGCGCGGGCGCGGAGTGCGACGCGCAGGTGCTGGTGTGGACGGACATGATGGGGCTGACCGGCGGGAAGATGCCGAAGTTCGTCAAGCAGTACGCGAACCTCCGCGCGACGATGGGCGACGCGGCGAAGGCCTTCGCCGAGGACGTGGTCGGCGGAACGTTCCCGCAGGAGCAGCACGCCTTCCACTAGTCCGCCCGCTCGCTCGCGACAGGCCCGCCCGCGGACCCGCCGATGTTCCGTCGGTGCTCCGCGGGCGGGCCGTCAGTGGCCCTGTCAATGGCCTGTCGGTGGCCTGTCGGTCGTCTGTAGGTGCTTTGTCAGTGGCGTCTGGTCCCATGGTGGACATGACGCGAAACGACAAGAATCCCCTGAGCGGCTCGAACGCCGTAGAGGTCCGGGGGCTGGTCAAGCACTACGGCGAGACCAAGGCCCTCGACGGTGTGGACCTCGATGTCCGCGAGGGAACCGTCCTCGGGGTCCTCGGCCCCAACGGAGCCGGCAAGACCACCCTGGTCCGCATCCTCTCCACCCTGATCACCCCCGACGCCGGCACCGCCCGGGTCGCCGGCTTCGACGTGGTCCGCCAGCCGCGGCAGCTGCGCCGGACCATAGGCCTGACCGGCCAGTACGCCTCGGTCGACGAGAAGCTCTCCGGCTGGGAGAACCTCTACATGATCGGCCGCCTGCTGGACCTGTCCCGCAAGGACTCCCGCAGCCGCGCGGACGAACTGCTGGAGCGCTTCTCCCTCACGGACGCCGCCAAGAAGGCCGTGATGACCTACTCCGGCGGCATGCGGCGCCGGCTCGACCTGGCCGCCTCGATGATCGGCAGCCCGGCCGTGCTGTACCTGGACGAGCCGACCACCGGTCTGGACCCGCGCACCCGCAACGAGGTGTGGGACGAGGTGCAGCGGATGGTCGCCGAGGGGGCCACCGTGCTGCTCACCACCCAGTACATGGAGGAGGCCGAGCAGCTCGCGAACGAGCTGACGGTCATCGACAAGGGCAAGGTCATCGCCAACGGCAAGGTCGACGAGCTGAAGGCCCGCGTCGGCGGCCGCACCCTGCGGATCCGCCCGACCGACCCGGCCGAGCTGCCCGGCATGGCCCGCTCCCTGGCGGAGGCCGGTCTGGACGGGGTCGCCGGTTCCCAGGCCGTCCCGGACGAGGGCGCCCTGCTGGTGCCGATCCTGGCCGACGAGCAGCTGACCGCCGTGGTGGGGCTGCTGGCCGCCCGCGGGTACGGGATCTCCGACATCAGCACCTACCTGCCCAGCCTGGACGAGGTGTTCCTGTCCATCACCGGGCAGAAGCCCGCCGCCGAGGACTCCGCCGAGGACTCCTTCCCCCACCAGAAGACCGAGGAGGTCGCGGCATGAGCACCGTAACCACGACGAAGCCCAGCCCCACCGCGGCCGCCCCGGCCGGCGGGCCCGTCCTCGCGGACGAGGGCCGGATCGGCCTGCGGGGCAACCTGCGGCACATCGGTGCCCTGGCCCGGCGCAACGTCCTGCAGATCAAGCAGGACCCGGAGTCGATGTTCGACGTCCTGTTCATGCCGATCATCTTCACGCTGCTGTTCGTGTTCGTCTTCGGCGGCGCGATCGCGGGCAAGGGCAACCAGGGCGACTACGTCAACTACCTGGTCCCGGGCCTGATGGCGATGATGGGCATGAACATCGCCATGGGTGTCGGCACCGGGGTCAACGACGACTTCAAGAAGGGCGTGATGGACCGCTTCCGGTCCATGCCGATCGCCCGCTCCTCGGTGCTCATCGCCAAGATCGTGGTCGAGCTCGGCCGGATGATGGTCGCCATCACCATCCTGCTCGGCATGGGCTTCCTGCTCGGCCTGTCGATCAAGACCTCCGTGCTGGACCTGCTCCTGTCCGTCGGACTCGCGGCCGTCTTCGGCTCCTCGCTCATGTGGATCTTCATCCTGCTGGGCCTCACCATGAAGACCCCGCAGGCCGTCCAGGGCATGGCGATGCTGGTCCTGATGCCGGGCCCGGGGTGGTGCCCAGGCGGGTGGCCAGGTCGCGGCGGACCTCGTCGTAGGCGGCCAGCGCCGCCGCCGGGCGGCCCGCGTCGCGCAGGGCGCGGATGCGCAGGGCCTGGAGGGGTTCGTCCAGCGGCAGCTCCGCGCACAGCGCGGTCAGCTCCGGCAGGACCCGCTCCGCCTCCCCCAGCTCCAGCGCGGCGTGCAGGCGGCCCCGGCGCGCGTCCAGCCGTAGCGCCTCCCAGCGGGCGGCCTCCGGTCCGGTGCCGGAACCCGGCAGGGAGCTCAGCGGTTCGCCCCGCCACAGGGCGAGGGCCTCGTCGTACAGGGCGGCAGCCTCCGCCGGGTCGGCCTGCGCAGCGGCCCGCGCGAGCCGCTCGAAGCGGTACAGGTCGATGTCGTCCCGGGCCGCGACGAGCCAGTAGCCGCCCTCTCCGGACCCCACCGCCTCGCGCCCCAGCGCCCTGCGCAGCCGCCCCACCAGCGCCTGGAGCGCCGCGGGGCCGTCGGCGGGCGGGTCGCCGTCCCAGACCTCTTCGATGAGCGAGGCCGCCGGCACCGCCCGCCCCGGCCGCAGCGCGAGCGCGGTCAGGAGCGCGCGCAGCCGCGCTCCGCCGACGGGGACCGTGCTCCCGTCGTCGCGGATGGCCTGGGTGGTGCCGAGCATCGCGTAGCGCACCGGCCCATTGTCTCCGGCCCGGAGCCCCCTCGGGCGCCGCCTCCGGGATAGGTTCGCCGCATGGGTTCCCAGGGCAGTCGCAACCGTAGCCAGTACAGCACTCACGACCGCGGCGACCGGCGGATCAGTCCCGTGTTCCTCGGCATCTTCGCCGTCATGGCGGTCACCGGGTGGGCCGTGTGGACGGAGTACGCGGCCAGCACCGGTCTGGCCGTCTTCCTCTTCGTCACGGCGGCCTGGATCGTCTCCCTGTGCCTGCACGAGTACGCGCACGCCCGCACCGCCCTGCACAGCGGCGACCTCAGCGTCGGCGCGAAGGGCTACCTGACGCTGAACCCCCTCAAGTACACGCACGCGCTGCTCAGCCTCGTCCTGCCCGTCCTCTTCGTGATCATGGGCGGCATCGGCCTCCCCGGCGGCGCGGTGTACATCGAGCGCGACCGGATCGAGGGCCGCTGGCGGCACAGCCTCATCTCGGCGGCCGGCCCGCTGACGAACGTGGCCTTCGCGGCGGTCTGCACGGCCCCGTTCTGGCTGAACGCCCTGGACGGGGTCCCGATCCCGTTCCGCTTCGCGCTCGGCTTCCTGGCCCTGCTCCAGGTCTCGGCGGCGATCCTGAACTTCCTGCCGGTCCCGGGCCTGGACGGCTACGGCATCATCGAGCCCTGGCTCTCCCCCTCGGTCCGCCGCCAGGCGGCGTCGCTGGCGCCGTTCGGCCTGCTGGCCGTCTTCGCGCTGCTGTGGGTCCCGGAGATCAACGCGTACTTCTTCGACGCGGTGTACGGCGTGCTGTCCGCGCTGGGCGTGGGCGAGCTGGAGGCCTACTGCGGCCGCGACCTCTACCAGTTCTGGCAGGACGGCAACGGCTTCTGCGCGGCGTCCTGACGACCGCCGGAAGAGACGGCCTGGGTCGTCTCTTCCGGATCTTGTCGGCCGAGTCCGCGGCGTCTGGTGCCGTGCCTGGGCGTGCTGTCGGGCGCTCGCGTACTGGGTGTACGTGGTCGCCTCGGCAGTGCGGCCAGGCGCGGTGCCAGGCGTCGCGGGCCCGACAAGATCCGAAAGAGCCGGCCTAGCCCGCGGTGCGAGTTGCTGCCGCGGCCTTCTCGATCTTCGCCTTGCGCACGTAGAACCACGCCATGTTGGACGTGATGCCCGCCATGAGCACCCACACGATCCCGAGCAGGCTGCCCTCGACGAAGGAGACCACGGCGGCGGCCACGGCGAGGACGCAGAGAGCGACGGCGAACACGGCAAGGCGGGGCATGGCGGAGGCTCCTCGAAGACACTGAAGCGGTTCAAGCCCCTCCAGTGTCCCCCATGCCCCGACGTGCTCCCGTCCGGCTGATTTCCGCCATCCCGTGAGGGGCGCGGCGGGCGGCGCGGCTGAGGCGGCGCGGCGGGTGGCCGGCTGCGAGCGAGGGGCCGGCGCGGGGCCACCCGGGCCGCCGGGGCCGTGGGGGGCGGCGGGACGGGTGGCCGGGCGGCTCAGACGTCGGTGACGCGCAGGCCCGCGTGGGCCTTGTAGCGGCGGTTGGTGGAGATCAGGTTGGCCACCAGCGACTCGACCTGGTGGGCATTGCGCAGGCGGCCCGCGAAGACGCCGCGCATGCCCGGGATCCGGCCGGCGAGGGCCTGCACGATGTCGGTGTCGGCGCGGACCTCGCCGAGGACCATCACGTCGGTGTCGATCTCGTCGATCGACTCGTCCTGGAGGAGCACCGCCGAGAGGTGGTGGAAGGCGGCCGTGACGCGGGAGTCCGGCAGGAGGGCGGCGGCCTGCTGGGCCGCACTGCCCTCTTCGACCTGGAGGGCGTACGCGCCCTGCTTGTCGAAGCCGAGCGGGTTGACGCAGTCGACCACGAGCTTGCCGGCGAGGTCCTCGCGCAGCGATTCCAGGGTCTTGGCGTGGCCCTCCCACGGCACCGCGATGATCACGATGTCGCTGCGGCGCGCGCACTCGGCGTTGTCCGCGCCCTCCACCCCGAGGCCGAGCTCGTCGGCGGCGGTCCGCGCGCGGTCCGCGGCGCGCGAACCGATGATCACCTTCTGGCCGGCGCGGGCGAGCCGGTAGGCGAGCCCCCGGCCCTGGTCGCCGGTGCCGCCGAGGACGCCGACGACGAGGCCGGAGACGTCGGGAAGGTCCCACGGGTCCTTGGCGGGGGCCTTCTGCGTGTTGTCTGAGGAAGTCATGGGGGCGAGGGTACTGCCGGGTAGACAACAGTCGAAGGGGCGAGAACCGGCGGGAAGGGGTAGGAGGCGGCTGCATCCGCCCCATCCCTGCAGCAGGATGCCGATGTGACTCCTCCCCGCCTTCCAAGGCGGGGCTTCTCGCTAAGCCGAGTTGGCGTTGCGACGGACCAGCCCGGCCCGTAGAACGTTCAGCGCCCCCACCGTGTCGGCGTGCGCCGTGTGGCCGCATGCCTGGCAGCGGAACTTCTCCTGTGTGGGCCGGTTCTCCTTCGCGGTGTGCCCGCATTCGGGGCAGGTACGCGAGGTATTGCGGGGGTCCACGGCGATCACTTCCCGTCCGGCGCTCTCAGCCTTGGCGTGCAGGATCGTCAGGAACACCCCCCAACCGGCATCGCTGATCGAACGGTTCAGTGCAGTCTTGGCCGTGGCCCCGTTGGGCAAGGAAATGCCCAGCCGGCCAGGGCCGGGCTTCGGTGCGGCGGCCTTGCGCATGTTGCGGATCTTGAGTTTTTCGTGAGCGGCGAAGTCATGCTCGCGGAGCAGACCGAGCGCGGTCTTGTGCGCGTGGTCGAGCCGCTGGCGGCGCACTTTGCCGTGGAGTCCCGCGACTTTGTCCACGGCACGCTGATGGTTCGCGGTGCGCTCGCCGCCCTTGCACCGGGGGAATCTGGACAGGCCCTGCTGCGCGGCTTTGAGCTTCGCGGCAGCGCGGCGGCCGTGGCGGGGATTGGGCACGAACTCGCCGCCCGAGTCGGCGAGGAAGTTGGATATGCCCAGGTCGATGCCGACCACGGAGCCGGTCTCGGGCAGCGGTTCCGGCTTCCCCTGTTCGGCGGTGAGTATGACGAACCACTTCCGTCCCTCGCGCTTCACCGAGACGGTCTTGACCTTGCCGACCACGGCGCGGTGCTGGTTGACCTTGACGTGCCCGACCCCCTGGAAACGGACCCGGGTAGCGGGATCGTGTGGGGCAGCGTTCCAGCGACAGCCATCCCCGTCCTTCGGGAACTCGACCGTGTCGAACCAGTTCACCCCGCGAAAGCGCGGGTAGCCCGGGGTGTCACCCGACCTGACCCGGCGGAAGAACGCGGCGAATGCCTTGTCCAGGCGACGCAAAGTGGCCTGCTGCGACGAGAACGACCACTGCCCTTGGCGTTCCGGGTCGAACGCCCGGATCTCCCTGAGCTGAGCGGACTGCATCCCGTACTTGACGCTCACCTTCGAAACGTGGCGATAGGCGTCGCGTCGTTCCTGCAATGCCCCGTTGTAGAGCGAGCAGTGATCAGCCAGCATCTGCGTCAGCGCCTGGCCCTGCCGTGCGGTGGGCCGCATCAGAAACTTGTACGCACGAATCATTCCCGGTCCACCCCTCGACTCCGCGAGCCGGTCCACCAACCGTCACCGACAAGCTACCGACCGCTACCGACGATCCGGCGGACTCCGGCGTTCCGCACCCCTTCGTCTCGATTCCTGCGAAGATGCGGGGATGGACGCCGTGAGAGTCGCGCTGCTGCGCGAGGTGCTCGCCGGTACGCAGTGGCCCGGTGCCGCGCGCCGGTTCGCCGGGACGCTGCGGCGGTCGGTCGTGCCGGCCGGCGGCAACCTGCTGCTGGTCGGGACCGAGCAGTACGAGCCCTGGCACCTGGCGGCGCACCTGGTCGACGAGGCCGCCTGGTCGGGGCTGCCGGAGCTGGCGCCCACCCTCGTACGCCACCAGGTGCTGCCCGGTGACGCCCCGCACCTGTCGGTCGGCCTGAGCCGGCTGGAGGCGGCCCGGCGCGGTCACACCCTGCTGGTGGTGGCTCCGGAGCAGCCCGGGGACCGGCTGCTGGAGCGGGTGCACGACGCCCGGCGCGCGGGGGCGACCGTACTGTCCCTGGACGGCGGGGACCCGGATCTGGGGACGCTCGCGCACGAGGTGCTGTCCGTACCGGACGGGGCCGCCGAGCTGGACCTGGACACGGTGCAGCACCTGGTCAGCGCGGCGGCCGGGGAGAACAGCCTGCCGGTGCAGCGCGGGCCGCGGCGGTTCCGCGACCGGCTGGCGCGGCTGGCCGACCAGCTGGCCGCGCCGCCGCCCAGCCGCTGGTAGGCCCGGCTACGTGGTGGCCGTGCCCGTGCCTTCCGTACCTTCTTCGCCCTCGCGCGTCTTGTCGTTCCATTTGGGGTCGTTCTGCCATTCGAGATTGCGCTCCTGCGCGGTCTCCATGGCGTGGTTCGCCTCTTCGGGTGTCGCGTAGGGCCCGAAACGGTCCTTCGCCGGGCACTCGGGGCCTTCCTCGACCTTCTTGTGGACCAGGCAGTAGTACCACTCGCCGGGTTTGCCCACCTGGCGCTTCTTGAACAGGGCCATCGTCAGGCTCCTCTCTTCTGTCGCCATGCTGCCCCATACCCGCTCGATACACTCGCTCGTATGTCTGGCCAGTCGCTGCTCGTACCAGGCGAGCTCACTCCCGTCCGTTCCGTTCCCGGAAACATCCGCCGGCCCGAGTACGTGGGCAAGCCCGCGCCCACTCCGTACACCGGACCGGAGGTGCAGACGCCCGAGACCATCGAGGCCATGCGCATCGCCGGCCGGATCGCCGCCCAGGCGATGGAAGAGGCCGCCAAGCTGATCGCGCCGGGGGTGACCACCGACGAGCTGGACCGGGTCGCCCACGAGTACATGTGCGACCACGGCGCCTACCCCTCGACGCTGGGCTACCGCGGTTTCCCGAAGTCCCTGTGTTCCTCGCTCAACGAGGTGATCTGTCACGGGATCCCCGACTCGACCGTCCTGCGGGACGGCGACATCGTCAACCTCGACGTGACCGCGTACATCGGCGGGGTGCACGGCGACAACAACGCCACGTACCTGTGCGGTGACGTGGACGAGGAGTCGCGGCTGCTCGTGGAGCGCACCCGCGAGGCCCTGAACCGGGCCATCAAGGCCGTCCGGCCGGGCCGGCAGATCAACATCATCGGCCGGGTCATCGAGTCGTACGCGAAGCGCTTCGGCTACGGCGTCGTCCGGGACTTCACCGGTCACGGGATCAACTCGTCCTTCCACTCCGGCCTGATCGTCCCGCACTACGACAGCCCGCACGCCACCACCGTCATCGAGCCCGGGATGACCTTCACCATCGAGCCGATGCTGACCCTGGGCACCCACGAGTACGACATGTGGGAGGACGGCTGGACGGTGGTCACGAAGGACCGCAAGCGGACCGCGCAGTTCGAGCACACGCTGGTGGTCACGGACACCGGGGCGGAGATCCTGACGCTGCCCTGATCCGAGGGAAACACCTCGCGGAGGTTTTTACCGACAGGGCGTCGGGAACATATTGACTTAGGTAAACCTAAGAAGGAGGATCAGGTGTGGCGGCACGGCCGCCACACCTGTCTCCCCCTTGTTCCTCCCTTTTTCTTCCGATTCCTCGGAGGTCCGCCTTGGACGCCTTCTCGACCGTCATCCGTGTCGCCTCGCACGAGCAGCACACCGAGGCGGAGACGTCTACCTTCATGAGCGACCTGCTGGGCGGCCGTCTGGGCGTGGACGCCTACACCCGCTACACCGAGCAGCTGTGGTTCGTGTACAAGGCCCTGGAGGACGCCGCGGAGGCCCTCAGGGACGACGCCGTGGCCGGACCGTTCATACAGCCCGAGCTGATGCGCCTCGCCGAGATCGAGCGGGACCTGGCCCACCTGCGGGGTCCCGCATGGCGCGAGACCCTGGTCGCGCTGCCCGCCACGGAGGCCTACGCGGCCCGCGTGACCGAGTGCGCCGCCTCCTGGCCGGGCGGGTACGTGGCCCACCACTACACCCGCTACCTGGGCGACCTCTCCGGCGGCCAGATCATCCGCGACAAGGCGGAGCGGACCTGGGGCTTCGAGCGCAAGGGCGACGGCGTCCGCTTCTACGTCTTCGCGGACATCTCCAACCCGGCCGCCTTCAAGCGGACCTACCGCGAGCTGCTGGACACGATCGCCGCGGACGACCTGGAGAAGCAGCGCATCATCGACGAGTGCAAGCGCGCCTTCGACTTCAACGGCGCGGTCTTCCGCGAGCTGGGCGAGCGGTTCCCGCTGAGCGCGTAGCGCGGGCCGCCCGCGGCGGGCTGGACGGGGGAAGGGGGGCGGGCCCATCGGGCCCGCCCCCCTTCCGTGCTACCGCGCCGCGCCTCAGACCCCGGCGGGGCCGGCCGGGGCGAAGCGGACCCGGCCGCCGATCTCCACGGTGCCGTCCGGGGCCGGGGCCGTGAGGATCTGGGAGCCCCTGCCCTGGGTGATGTTCAGGGCGCGGTTCAGTTCGGCCGTCAGGAGGATCGCCGCCGAGCCGGTGGCCTCGTCCTCGACGATGGCCCCGTCGGGGCGCCGCGGGAAACCGCGGGCCCGGATCCGGCCCGCGGCCTCGTCCTCCCAGGCCCAGACGTACAGCCAGCCCTCGCCCGGCGGCGGGCCGGGCAGCGCTTCCACCGCGGCGGCATCGGCGTACTGCTCGGTGCGCTTGCCCTCGACCCACTCGGGCCGCGCGCTGATCCAGGTGAACTCCCCGTCGTCGCGCGCCCATACGGCGCCCGCCGGAGGCTGGAGCTCCTCGATGTCGAGCAGCCACGCGACACCGACCAACGGGTGCCCGGCGAAGGACATCCGGGTGCCGGGGGTGCGGATGTCCACGATCCCGCGCTCGGGATCGTCGACGAACACCGTCTCGCTGTAGCCGAGTTCGGCGGCCAGTGCCTGCCGTGACGCATCGTCGGGGCAGGTCCGGCCGTCGCGTACGACGCCGAGCATGTTGCCGTGGCTGCCGTCACCCGCGCAGAAGACCCTGAGGACGTCTAGATCGTTCACGCCGGAATTGAAGCACGGGTCAGTTCTGGGCCGTGCGGCGCCTGCGCGCGACGAACACCGCGCCCGCGCCCGCGGCGATGATGGCGGCGGAGGAGCCGAGCAGCGCGCCGGCCGGGAGCTCGGAGCCGGTGGCGGCGAGGCCGCCGCCGACCGTGCCGCCGCCTCCGGTGCCGCCGGTGGTGCCGGTGCCGATCGGGGTCAGGGCGGCGCCCTTGTCCACCGAGACCGTCAGGTTGACGTCGTCCGCCCGGGTGCCCACCGGGTACATCGAGCCGGTGGTGGAGTTGGCGAAGGCCGCGGAGCCCTCGGCCGTGAGCGCGGTGCGCACCGCGTTCAGGGTGAGCACGCCGTTCTTGGTCTTGTAGTCGGCCTTCGAGAGGTCGAGCGTGGCGAAGGGGATGTTCGCCTTGACCCCGGCGGCCGTCTTCACGTCCAGGACCAGGGTTCCCTTGTCGCCCTGGGTGTTGACGCGGACGTTGCCGAAGGTCATGTCGATGCCGTGGCCGGCGTACTGGAAGCGCAGGTTGCCCGCGAAGGTGGCGTTCAGCTTCCGCGCCTTGGTGTCGAGGGTGCCCTTGCCGCCGCCGAAGGCGAAGCTGCCGCCGTTCGCGACCGCGCCGTTCGCCGGGGTGACGGTGCCGCCCGCGCTCTGTACGTACTTCCGGAAGGACTCCTTGACGCCCCAGGCCAGCTTGCCGTCGAGGATCTTCTGCGGGCCGCCGGTCGCCGGGGAGCTGGTGGAGGCGGAGGGGGTCGGGGAGGCGGGCTTCGACGGCGCGGGCTTGGTCGGTGCGGGCTTGGTCGGGGTCGGGTCGGCTTCGTCGGAGAGGTCGAGGGCGACGAGGTGGGCTTCTTCGTCGGGCTCGCGGAGGAGGACGGGCTCGGGGTGGGCTGCGACGGGAACTTCAGTACGGCCGTCAGCGGGTCGCCCGCCTTGTCCTTGTAGCTGTCCGAGCCGAGGAGCTTGGCGGCGTCGGCCGTCAGCGTGGTGCCCAGGTTGGCCATCGACTGCCCGCCGAAGGCGACCTTGGCGAAGGGGACGTTCTTGGTGAGCACGCCGTCCCGGGTGACGTCGATGATCAGCAGCTTCTTGCCGGTGTCGATGCGCGGGTTCGCGAGCTTCACCTCGAAGCGGTGCGCGGCCGACTTGAAGGTGACGCTGCCCTTGAAGGCGGCGGTCACGAGATGGGTGGCCGGGTCGTACGCGCCGGTGGCCGAGCCGAAGGTGAAGCCCTTGGCGGTCTTCTTCGCGCCGTCCGCGACGGTGATCTCGCCCTGGGCGATGGTCGTCACGTAGGTGCGGTAGCTCTCCAGCACGCCCCAGTCGAGGGTGCCGCCGACGACCGGGATCACCGCGGGGGCGCCCTGCGCCGCGGTGGCGCCCTGCGCCGTGGAGCCGGCCGCGGTGGCGGGCAGGACGAACGCGGTGGCGGCTATCGCGGCGGAGGTGGCCACGGCGGCTGCGAGGGCGATGGGACGGCGGATCGATGACATGGCGGGGCTCCTGAAACGGGGGTGAAGGAGGCGAGGGAAGCGAGGGAGTGCGGGGCGTACGGAGGCACGGCGAAGCCGAGCCCTGGCGGTACGGGGCCCTGCGGGGCCCTGCGGGGCCCTGCGGGGCTTGTGCGGGGGTTGCGCGTGAGCGCGGTACGGGGCTTGCGGGCCGGGCGGGTTCGGATGGGCCCGCCCCCCGCGGCAGGGTGCTGCGGGGCCCCGCGGGGGCGGGCGGTAAGGGTTCGGGGCGCCGGTCAGCCGCGCGGAGCGGCCCCGTCGGCCCCCGAGGAGTCCGGGGAGTCGGAGGAGCCGGGGTTCTCCGGGGCCGGAGCGGCCGGAGTGCCGGCGCCGGAGCCCCCGCCCGGGGCCGGGGTCGAGGCCGCTCCCGAGGCCGGGGTGGGGGCCGGGGCCGAAGCCGGGGCCACGTCCGGAGTCGGGGCCGGAGCCGCACCCGAGGCCGGGGCCTGAGCCGGAGTCACGCCCGAAGTCGAGGCCGGGGCCTGAGCCGGAGTCACGCCCGAAGTCGGAGCCACGCCCGCAGCCGGGGCCGAAGTCGGGGCCACGTCCGGAGTCGGGGCCGAGGTCGGAGCCGCGCCCGCAGTCGGGGCCGAAGTCGGGGCCGCGCCCGCAGTCGGGGCCGAAGTCGGGGCCGCGCCCGCAGTCGGAGCCGAAGTCGGAGTCGGAGCCGGACCCGGGGCCGGGGTCGTACCGGGGTCCTCGGCGCGGCGGTTGCGGAGGGTCAGGAAGGTGGCTCCGCCCGCCAGGACCAGGACTGCCACCGCGAGGGCGGCGTACAGGCCGGTGTTCGAGGAGTCGTCCGCCTTCTCGGCGGCGGCCGCGGCCGGGGTCGGGGCCGGCGGGGCGGCCGTGGAGCCGAGGTTCGGGAGGGCCGGGAGCTTCGCGGCTCCGTCTAGGGCGACCGCCAGGGAGACGGGGTCCATCTCCGTGCCCGGCTTGTACATGGAGTTGAAGGCCTGGGCTCCGCCCTCCGTCAGCGTGGCCGGGGCTTCGGTGAGGGTGGCGAGTCCGCCCTCGGTATTGAGGCCCTTCGCGTCGAACTCGACGAGCGGGACGGCGGGCTTGGTGTCCGCGCCGGTGGTGACGTCGGCGAAGAGCACGCCCGTGCCGTTCTCCGCCTTGACCGTGACCTTCGAGAGCTTCAGGTCCAAGTGCGCCCCGGTGAAGTGCACGGAGCCGGCGAAGGCGGCCTCAAGGGTGCCCTTCGCTCCGTCGTACGCGCCCTTGCCCTGCGGGAAGCGGAACAGCGCGCCGCCGTCCTGGGCGCCTTCGGCCAGTTCCCACTTGCCCTGGCCGACGGAGCCGGAGACGTACTCGCGGAAGGTGCGCCGTACGCCCCAGTCGACGGCGGCGTCGGTGAACGCCCCGCCGGCCTGCGGGGTCTGCGCGGCCGGGGCGCTGGGCGCCGGCGGGGCGGGCTGCTCGGCCGCCGCGGCCTTGACGTCCACGGAGAGCGAGACCGGGTCGAGCCGCGCGCCGGCGGCGTAGTAGCCGGCGAAGGCCTTGGCGCCTTCCTCGGTGAGGGTGGCCGGGATGTTGGCGAGGGCGATCGGGCTGCCGCCGCCCTTCATGTTCACCCCGCCCAGGCCCAGCTCGGCGAAGGGGACTTGGGAGGAGGTGGTGACCGCTCCGCCCTCCTTGGCCTTGCTGGAGACGTCCGCGTAGAGGGTGCCGCTGCCGCCGCTGATCTTGACGGTGGGGCGGCTGACGCTCATGTCGAGCTCGTACGTGCCGTCCGGCTTCTGGTGGCCCTGGAAGGTGACGCCGCCGCTGAAGGAGGCCTGCAGGGAGCCGCTGTCCGGGTCGTAGGAGCCGCTGGCGGAGTGGAAGCGGA
This sequence comes from Streptomyces sp. NBC_01298, assembly GCF_035978755.1. NCBI lineage: Bacteria > Bacillati > Actinomycetota > Actinomycetes > Kitasatosporales > Streptomycetaceae > Streptomyces > Streptomyces sp. NBC_01298. Next base: position 6,391,129 of record NZ_CP108414.1, on the reverse strand, counting down.
ACAGGCTGCCCCCCGCGGTGGCGGCTCCGTTCTTCAGCTTGAACCCGCCTTTGGCCACCGGCCCGGTGACATAGCTCTGGAAGGAGGATTTGATGCCCCAGTCAAGTCGGCCGCCCTCCACGGTGCGGCCCGCCGCCTGGGCGGCGGTCGCCGGAAGCAGGGCTCCCAGCAGGGCCGCCAGGCTCGCCAGCAGGGCGACGGCGGAAGCACGGGCGGGTCTTGCGGACATGAATGTCCCCTCCAGGGTCTAGCGAGCGAGGTTAGGCTAACCTAAGCTACGTTCGGCCGGGTGTGAAACCCCCTGGCCCCCGGAACCCCCGGAACCCCCGGAACCTCCGGAACCCTCGGAACCACGAGATCCGGGCCCAACTCCCAGTCGGACGATCAGGACGGTGCCTTCGTGCCTACGCCCGCCCCGTCAACCCGCGTGTCCCGCTTCGCCGTCGCCCTGACCTCCGTGGTCCTGGCACTCGGCGTGAGCGCCTGCGGAGGTACGGCCGCCCCCTCCCCCGCCACCGGAGCCCCGGCCCTCCCGGACCGGGTGGAGCCGCTCGCGCAGGCCCCCGCGCCCGCGCTCCCGGCGACGGCGGCCTCGGCGGACGGGGCGCGGGTCACCGTCACCTCGGCGGAGCGGGTGATCCCGCTGACGGGCGGCCTCAACGAGATCGTGTACACCCTCGGACTCGGCCCCAAGGTCGTCGCCAGGGACGTCACCGCCACCTTCGAACAGGCGGCGGACCTCCCGGTGGTGACGCGGGGCCACGACGTCTCCGCCGAGAGCGTGCTGTCGCTGCGTCCGACCCTGGTGCTGGCCGAGACCACGTCCGGCCCCGCCGAGGCGATCCAGCAGATCCGCGACGCCGGCGTCCCGCTGCTCGTGGTGGCCCCGGCCAAGTCCCTGGAGGACGTGGCGAAGCGGACCGACACCGTCGCCGCCGCGCTGGGCGTCAAGGAGGCCGGTGCGCGGCTGAACCAGCGCACCGCCGACCGCATCGCCGCCGCCCGCAAGGCCCTGCCCGCCTCGGGCAAGAAGCCGCGCGTGGCCTTCCTCTACCTGCGCGGCACCGCCTCCGTCTACCTGATGGGCGGCTCCGACTCCGGCGCCGGCTCCCTGCTGGAGGCGGCCGGCGCGGTGGACACCGGCCCGGAGTCGGGGCTCGGAAAGGACTTCACCCCGATCACGAGCGAGGCCCTGGCGGCCGCCGCGCCCGACGCCATCCTGGTCATGTCCAAGGGCCTGGAGTCCGTCGGCGGCGTGGACGGGCTGGTCAAGATCCCGGGCGTGGCGCAGACCCCGGCGGGCATGGACCGGCGGGTGGTCAGCGTCGACGACGGGGTCCTGCTCAACTACGGTCCGCGCACCGACCAGGTCCTGACCTCCCTCATCACCCAGCTCTACGGCAAGGCCTCCTGACGTGTCCCTCTCGTACGACCAAGCCCCCGAGACGCCGCCCGGAGCGGGCCCCCTTCCCGCTCCCGGGGCGGCGTCCCGGGCCCTGCCCACCGCCGCCGGCGCACCGCCCCGGCGGCGGTGGGGTTCCGCCTGGCTCACCGGCGCGCTGGCCGCCGTACTCGTCCTGCTCGCGCTGGTCTCCGCCGGCGTGGGGGCGTACGAGATCCCGCTCGGGGAGGTGGTCGGGTCGGTGCAGCACCGCCTCGGCCTCGGGGGCGCCGCCCTCGACCGGGTCGGGGAGAGCGTGCTGTGGAACGTACGGCTGCCCCGCGTGGTGCTCGCCCTGCTCGTCGGGGCCGGCCTCGGCTGCGCCGGGGCGCTGATGCAGGGGGTGTTCGGCAATCCGCTGGCCGAGCCCGGGGTCATTGGGATCTCGGCGGGCGCGGCCGTCGGCGCGGTCGCCGCGATCGGGCTGGGCCTGACCTTCTTCGGCAACTGGACCATCACCGCCTGCGCGTTCGTCGCGGGGCTGATCACCGTCGGCGCCGTGTACCTGCTGTCCCGCAACGGCGGCCGGACCGAGGTCGTCACCCTCATCCTGACCGGCATCGCCGTCAACGCCTTCGCGGGCGCCCTGATCGGGCTGTTCGTCTTCTTCGCCGACAGCGGCCAGGTCAACCAGATCACCTTCTGGCAGCTCGGCTCCCTCGCCCAGGCCACCTGGCCCAAGGTGCTGGCCGTCCTGCCCTGCGCCCTCGCCGGGCTGCTGATCGCCCCCTTCTACGCGCGCAAGCTGGACCTGCTGTCCCTCGGCGAGCGTCCCGCCCGTCACCTCGGCGTCGACGTGGAGCGGCTGCGCCTGGCGCTGATCCTGGTCGTCGCGCTGCTGACGGCGGCGGCCGTGGCCGTGGCCGGGATCATCACCTTCGTCGGGCTGCTCGTGCCGCACCTGCTGCGCATGGCCAACGGTCCGGGGCACCGGTTCCTGGTGCCCGGCAGCGCGCTCGCCGGAGCGGTGGTGCTGGTCGCCGGGGACCTGGCCGCCCGGACGCTCGCCCAGCCCGCCGAGCTGCCGCTCGGCGTCCTGACCGCCCTGCTCGGCAGCCCGTTCTTCTTCTGGCTGCTGCGCCGCACCCGCCGCAAGCAAGGAGGCTGGGCATGAGCGTCCGGTTCGCCGCGTTCCGCAGGAACGGGCGCACCGTTCCCGCCCGGCCCGCCCCCGGTGCGCCGCTCGCCGAGGTCACGGACCTGCGCGTACGGCTCGGCGGGCGCGAGGTGCTCGCCGGGATCGGGCTGACCGTGCGCGCCGGGGAGGTGCTGGCCCTGGTCGGGCCGAACGGCGCGGGCAAGTCCACGCTGCTGGCGGCCCTGTCCGGGGACCTGCCGGCCGCCTCCGGGGAGGTCCGGATCGACGGCCGCCCGATGGGCGACTGGCCGGCCCCCGAGCTGGCCCTGCGCCGGGCGGTGCTCCCCCAATCGGCCGAACTGGCCTTCCCCTTTCCCGTGGAGGACGTCGTACGGATGGGCCGCGCCCCCTGGGCGGGCACCGAGGCGGCCGGCTCCGACGAGGAGGCGGTGGCCGCCGCCATGGCCGCCACCGAGGTGACGGGTTTCGCGGCCCGCCCGTTCTCGGGGCTCTCGGGCGGCGAGCGGGCCCGGGTCGCGCTGGCCCGCGTACTGGCGCAGGGCGCCCCGCTGCTGATGCTGGACGAGCCGACGGCGGCGCTGGACCTGCGCCACCAGGAGCTGGTGCTGCGGATCTGCCGGGAGCGGGCGGCGGCCGGGGACGGGGTCGTGGTGGTCCTGCACGACCTGGGCCTGGCGGCGGCGTACGCGGACCGGGTCGCCGTGCTGCACGACGGCCGGATCGCGGTGGACGGCCCGCCGTCGGAGGTGTTCGAGGACGGGCTGCTGAGCCGGGTCTACCGCCAGCCGGTGGAGGTCTTCCCGCACCCGCGCACCGGGGCGCCGCTGGTGGTCCCCGTACGGGACGGCGGGCCGGAGCGGCCCGGAGCGAGTGATTCCGCCGTACGGAACGGGCACCCGGGCTTGACCTCCGCTTGACCTGCGCATGGGGCCGGCGTGGGGTGCCCGTAACGGCCCCGTGTCCGGCCCTCGAATGTGTGGGCTGAATCACTGGACGCGCGGGTATGGGTCAGGTAAGCCTCGGTTAAGTTAGGTCCGCCTCACCGGCCGCTCCCACCCGATCGGGGCGGTCGTCTGCCGAACGCCAGACTGCCAGGAGCCCCCTATGCGTCCCGTCCGCTTCTCCGTCGTCACCGCGGCAGCCGTCGTGGCCGCCCTCACCGCGGTCACCGGCTGCTCCGAGAAGAGCGACGCGTCCGGCGACGGCACCATCAAGGTGGCGGCCTCCGACTCCGCCTGCGAGGTCTCCACCAAGGAGTTCCCCGCGGGCAAGGTCGCCTTCGAGGTCGAGAACAAGGGCTCCAAGGTCACCGAGCTCTACGTGCTCTTCCCCGACGACCGCATCGTCGCCGAGCGCGAGAACATCGGCCCCGGCACCAAGGCCACCATCACCGCCGAGCTCAAGGCGGGCGACTACGAGATCGCCTGCAAGCCCGGCATGAAGGGCGACGGCATCCGCCAGCAGGTCAAGGCCACCGGCACGGGCGGCACGGAGAAGCGCAGCCCCGAGGCCGACGCCGCGGTCGCCGCGTACCGCAAGTACGTGCAGGAGCAGGCCGACGAGACCATCCCCAAGGCGCAGGCCTTCGCGGACGCGGTCAAGGCCGGCGACGTCGAGGCCGCGAAGAAGGCGTACGCCCCCTCGCGCATCGGCTGGGAGCGCACCGAGCCGGTCGCCGAGTCCTTCGGCGACATCGACCCGAAGGTGGACGTCCGTGAGGACGGCCTGGAGGCCGGCCAGGAATGGACCGGCTGGCACAAGCTGGAGAAGTCCCTCTTCGCGGACAACAAGATCGACGACGCGGACAAGAAGCTCGCCGAGACCCTGATGGCCGACCTGGCCGTGTGGCAGAAGAAGGTCGGCCAGGCCGAGATCACCCCCACCTCGATGGCGAACGGCGCCAAGGAGCTCCTCGACGAGGTCGCCACCGGCAAGGTGACGGGTGAGGAAGAGCGCTACAGCCACACCGACCTGGTCGACTTCAAGGCCAACGTCGAGGGCGCCGAGAAGGCCTTCGAGCTGCTCAAGCCGATCACCTCGAAGACGGACCCCGCGCTCACCGCCGAGCTGGACAAGCAGTTCGCGGCGCTGAACAACCTGCTGGAGAAGTACCGCCCGAACAAGGCCGCCTACGAGTTCGTCTCGTACGACAAGGTCGGCGAGGCCGAGCGCAAGGAGCTCTCCGACGGCGTCAACGCCCTGGCCGAGCCGCTCTCGAAGCTCGCCGCCGCGGCCGCGAAGTAACTCCGGAACAGCAGAGCAGGCGGGAGAACCTCACATGAGCGAGTCGGTGCCCGGGCAGCAGCCCGCGCAGGACCACACGCAGGGCACGCCGGAGCAGGCGGGCCAGGCGGGCCCGGCCTCGGGCGCGCCCTCGCGCCGGGCCGTCCTCGGCTGGGGCGGCGCGGGCCTCGCGCTCGGCGCGGCGGCGGCCGGCGGTACGGCCATCGCCCTGAACTCGGGCCCCGACATGGTCTCGGCGGCTTCGGCCGGCGCGGCCGTGCCGTTCCACGGTGAGCACCAGGCGGGCATCTCCAGTGCCGTCCAGGACCGCCTGCACTTCGCCGCCTTCGACGTGAAGACGAAGGACCGGGCCGAACTGGTCCAGCTCCTCAAGGACTGGACCGAGGCGGCCCGCCTGATGACGACCGGGCAGCCCGTCGGCGAGGGCGGCTACGGCGGCCTTCCGGAGGCCCCGCCGGACGACACGGGCGAGGCGCTGGGTCTGAAGGCCTCCCGCCTCACCCTGACCATCGGTTTCGGGCCGGGCCTGTTCGCCAAGGGCCGCTTCGGCCTGGAGGGCAAGCGCCCGGGCGCCCTGATCGACCTGGAGCTCTTCCCCGGCGACAACCTCGACCAGGCCCGCTCGGGCGGCGACCTGTGCGTGCAGGCCTGCGCCGACGACCCGCAGGTCGCGGTGCACGCCATCCGCCAGCTCGCCCGCATCGGCTTCGGCAAGACGGCCGTGCGCTGGTCGCAGCTGGGCTTCGGCAAGACCTCCTCGACCACGCCGGACGAGCAGACCCCGCGCAACATGATGGGCTTCAAGGACGGCACCCGGAACATCTCGGGCACCGACAAGGCCGCCCTGGACAAGCACGTGTGGGTCGGCGCCGGCGACGGCAGCGACTGGCTGACCGGTGGCTCGTACCTCGTGGCTCGCCGGATCCGGATGAACATCGAGACGTGGGACCGCACGCCCCTGGGCGAGCAGGAGGACATCTTCGGCCGCGACAAGGGCGAGGGTGCCCCCGTCGGCAAGTCCAAGGAGCGCGACGAGCCGTTCCTGAAGGCGATGAAGCCCGAGGCGCACGTCCGCCTCGCGCACCCCGACACCAACAACGGTGCGACGATCCTGCGCCGCGGCTACTCCTTCACCGACGGCACCGACGGACTGGGCCGCCTCGACGCGGGCCTGTTCTTCCTCGCCTACCAGCGCGACGTGCGCACCGGCTTCGTACCGATCCAGCGCAAGCTGGCGAAGTCCGACGTCCTCAACGAATACATCCAGCACGTGGGTTCGGCCGTCTTCGCCGTCCCGCCGGGCGTCCGCGACAAGGACGACTGGTGGGGCCGGACGCTGTTCGCGTAAGGGACCGGGAGAACCGAAGTGTTCAGCAACTATCTGATCGGGCTGCGCGAGGGGCTGGAAGCCAGCCTCGTCGTCTGCATCCTCATCGCCTACCTGGTCAAGACCGGGAACAAGGCCAAGCTGGGCCCGCTGTGGCTGGGCGTCGGCCTGGCCGCCGCCCTGTCCCTGGCCTTCGGCGCGGGCCTCGAATTCGGCACGCAGGAACTGACCTTCAAGGCGCAGGAGGCGATCGGCGGCACCCTGTCGATCGTCGCGGTCGGCCTGGTCACCTGGATGGTCTTCTGGATGAAGCGCACCGCGCGGCACCTGAAGGCCGAGCTCCAGGGCAAGCTCGACGCGGCGCTCGCGATGGGCACCGGCGCCCTGGTGGCGACGGCGTTCCTGGCCGTCGGCCGGGAGGGCCTGGAGACCTCGCTGTTCGTGTGGCGCTCGGTCCACGCGGCCGGTGACGGTGCGGCCCCGCTGATCGGCGTGCTGCTCGGCATCGGGTCGTCGATCCTGCTGGGCTGGCTGTTCTACCGCGGCGCGCTGAAGATCAACCTGGCGAAGTTCTTCACGTGGACCGGCGGCATGCTGGTCGTGGTCGCCGCGGGCGTGCTCGCGTACGGCGTCCACGACCTCCAGGAGGCCGACTTCCTGCCGGGGCTGACCAACAAGGCCTTCGACATCAGCGCGACGATCCCGCCGGACAGCTGGTACGGGACCCTGCTCAAGGGCACCTTCAACTTCCAGCCGGACCCGACCGTGCTCCAGCTGATCGTGTGGGCCCTGTACCTGGTGCCGGTGCTGGCCCTGTTCCTGGCGCCGTCGCTGGTCAAGCGCACGAAGCCCAAGCCGGGGTCGGAGTCGGAGCCGGAGTCGAAGCCGGAGTCCGCGCCCAGCGGCTCCTGACTCACCACAGCCTGTCGATCGTCCCCGGGTAGAGGGGGACGCGGATGCCGGTGAAGGCCGCGCGGACCTGGTCCGCGCGGCCTTCGTCGTCCGCGCGGCCTTCACCGTCCGCGGCGGATGCCGCGCCGGCGCCGCCCGCACCACGGGCGAAGAACGCCCCGAGCACCGTCTTGCCGAGGCCCGGGGCGTCCGTGGCGAGCGGCTCCGCGGGGGTGCCGCCGACCAGGACCGTGCCGGGCAGCACCTCGAAGCCGGCCGCCTCGTAGAACGGGACCAGCTCCGGGTCGCAGCTGAACAGCGCCAGGTCCACCGCCGGATCGGCGGCGAGCCCGGCGCGGGCCGCCGCCACCAGCCGGCCCCCGTACCCGCGCCCCCGTACGTCGGCCCGGGTGACCACGCCGCTCAGCCCGGCCGCGCGGTACGTACGCCCGTCCGCGAGCCGGACCGGCTTGTGGAGGAGCGCCAGGCAGGCGGCGACCCGCCCGTCGGCGTCCAGGAGCAGGACCGCGCGCGGGGCGAGCGCCGGGTCGTGCCCGGGGGAAGACCCGGGCCAGGCCTGCGCCTCCAGACCCGCCACCTGCTCGGCGAGCCCGGAGGGCAGGACCGCGTACTCCTGGATGGTCCCCTCGATCCGCACTACGGGATCAGCGCGCCCGCGCCGCCCACCCGGACCCGGCTGTCGCCGGAGCGCAGCTCGACGGTGAGCACGCCGGGGCGGCCCATGTCGGCGCCCTGGTGGAGGGTCAGGACGGCTGCGTCCGGGACGAGGCCGATCTCGCGGGCGTACGCCCCGAAGGCGGCCGCGGCCGCGCCGGTCGCCGGGTCCTCGACGACGCCGCCGACCGGGAAGGGGTTGCGCACGTGGAACTCCGCCGGGCCCGCCCGGAACACGAGCTGCACGGTGGTGAGGTCGAGGCGCTGCATCAGCGCCTCCAGCCGGTCGAAGTCGTACGCGAGGTCGGCGAGCCGGGCCCGGGTGGCGGCGCCGAGCACCAGGTGGCGGGCTCCGGCGTAGGCGATCCGCGGCGGGAACGCCGGGTCCAGGTCGGCGGCCGGCCAGTCCAGTGCGGCCAGGGCCTCGGCGAGGTCGGCCGGGTCCAGGTCCTCGGTGTGGGGTTCGACGCTGGTCAGGGTGGCGCGCAGGCCGCCGGCCCCGTCCTCCCGGGTCACCGACACCGGGACCGTGCCCGCGCGGGTGGCGAGGACCAGCTCGCCGGGGCCGATCCGCTCGCCCAGTGCCACGGCGGTGGCCACGGTGGCGTGCCCGCAGAAGGGGACCTCCGCCTTGGGGCTGAAGTAGCGCACGGTGAAGGCCCTGCCCGGCGCCCCGTCGAGGCCCTCGGGCGGGGCGGTGAGGAAGGCCGTCTCGCTGTAGTCCAGTTCGGCGGCGATCTTCAGCATGGCGGCCTCGTCGAGGCCCGCGGCGTCGAGGACGACACCGGCGGGGTTGCCGCCGGCCGGGTCGTCGGAGAAGGCGGTGTAGCGCAGTACGTCAGTCATGATCGCCACAACGGTGACCCACGGGCCCGCATTCCCGAATCCGGAGCGTATTCGCAGGTCGGGACGGGGGCGGGCCCGGGTACGGCCTCGGCAGCGGGCCCCGGGCCGGGGGCGAAACGGGTCAGCCGCGCCCGATGTAGGGCATCGCGGTCGCCATCACCGTGGCGAACTGCACGTTCGCCCCGAGCGGGAGCTCGGCCATGTGCAGCACGGTGCGCGCCACGTCGGCCGCGTCCATGACGGGCTCCACCGCGAGCTGTCCGTTGGCCTGCATGATCCCGGTCTGCATCCGCTCGGTCATCTCGGTGGCCGCGTTGCCGATGTCGATCTGCCCGCAGGCGATCCCGTACGGACGCCCGTCCAGCGACAGGGACTTCGTCAGGCCGGTCATGGCGTGCTTGGTCGCGGTGTACACGATCGAGTTCGGCCGGGGCACGTGCGCGGAGATGGAGCCGTTGTTGATGATGCGGCCGCCCTGTGGGTCCTGGGCCTTCATCACCCGGAAGGCCGCCTGCGCGCAGAGGAAGGAGCCGGTGAGGTTGACGTCGACCACCGAGCGCCAGGCCTCGTAGGAGAGGTCCTCCAGCGCGACCCCGGCCGGGCCGAAGGTGCCCGCGTTGTTGAAGAGCAGGTCCACCCGTCCGTAGCGCGCCCGGACGGTCTCGAACAGCGCGGCCACGTCGTCCGGGTCGCTGACGTCGGCCCGGACGCAGAGCACCTCGGCGTCCGGGTGGGCGGCCCTGGCGGCCTCGGCGGTCTCCTCCAGCGGCTCGGTCCTGCGGCCGGCCACGGCCACCGCCCATCCGGCGGCGGCGAGGGTGAGGGCCACGGAACGGCCGATCCCGGATCCGGCTCCGGTCACTACGGCGATCTGCTTCAAGCGTGCGTTCATGGGGCCGCAGGCTACGTCACACGGCGCATCGGCCCCGGGACGTTCCGATTGCTGAGAACATGGGGCGATCAGGGGGTGTGAAGACACGATAAGAAGACTGGAGTTCCGTATGCCGGAGCGAGGCCACGCGACAGCGCCCTCGAAGGACTCGTCGCCCGCGATTCCCTCCCCCCTCACCACCGCACCTCCCCTGACGGCCGCCCGCCGGACGGGACTGCTCGTCACCTTCGTCCTCGGCGGACTCACCGCCCTGCCCCCGCTGTCCATGGACATGTACCTGCCGGCCCTGCCGACGGTGACCACCGCCCTGAACAGCCCGGCCGCGACCGTCCAGCTCACCCTCACCGCCTGCCTCGCCGGCATGGCGCTCGGCCAGCTGGTGATCGGCCCGATGAGCGACAAGTGGGGCCGCCGCCGCCCCCTGCTCATCGGCATGGTCGTCTACGTCCTCGCCACCGCCATCTGCGCCTTCGCCCCGACCGTCGAGCTGCTGATCGCCTTCCGGCTGCTCCAGGGCCTGGCCGGCGCGGCCGCGATCGTGATCGCGCGGGCCGTCGTGCGCGATCTGTACGACGGGGTCGAGATGGCCCGGTTCTTCTCCACCCTGATGCTCATATCCGGCGTGGCGCCGATCATCGCCCCGCTCATCGGCGGCCAGGTGCTGCGCTTCGCCGACTGGCGCGGGGTGTTCGTCGTCCTCACCGTCGTGGGGGCCCTGCTGACCCTCCTGGTCTGGCGGAAGCTCGACGAGACCCTGCCGCCCGAGCGGCGCCAGACCGGCGGCGTCGGCGCCGCGCTGCGGACCATGCGCGGACTGTTCGCCGACCGCGTCTTCGCCGGCTACACGCTGGCCGGCGGCTTCGCCTTCGCGTCGCTGTTCGCGTACATCTCCGCCTCGCCGTTCGTCGTGCAGGAGATCTACGGGGCTTCGGCCCAGACCTTCAGCCTGCTGTTCGGCGTCAACTCCCTCGGCCTGATCGCGGTCGGCCAGATCAACGGCAAGCTGCTGGTCGGCCGGGTCAGCATGGACAAGGTCCTGGGGTGCGGGCTCGCGGTCATCACGGCCGCCTCGGTCGCCCTGCTCCTCATGACCGCCGGGGTCTTCGGCGAGGTCGGGCTCTTCGCGATCTGCGCCGGACTGTTCGTCCTGATGTCCGCGATAGGCCTGGTCCTGCCCAACACCAACGCGCAGGCCCTGATGCGCGCCCCGCACGCGGCCGGCTCGGCCTCCGCCCTGCTCGGCACCTCCTCCTTCCTGGTCGGAGCCGTGGCCTCCCCCCTGGTCGGCATCGCGGGCGAGGACACGGCGGTACCCATGGCCCTGGTCCAGGCGACCTGCTCCTTCCTCGCGGTCCTCTGCTTCGTCGCCCTGTGCCGCCCGTGGCGGACCAGCCCGCCGACGGCGAAGGCGACCACGACGGCGAGCTCGACGGCGAGCTGACCGTCCGGGTCCGGACCGGGGCTTCGGCCCCGGTCCGGACCCGTCCCCAGCCCCGTAAACTTGGCGGGTGAACGACACCGCCACCACCACCGCCGAAACCCTGCGCAGCGCCCTCGCCGGGCTGCTCGAAGGCCTCCCGCAGAAGCAGGCCACGGCCGCCGTGGAACGGCTGATCGCCAATTACCGCGGCCAGATCCCGACCAACACCCCGGTCCTGCGCAACCGCTCCGACGTGGCCGCGTACGCGGCGTACCGGATGCCCGCCACCTTCGAGGCCGTACGGTCCGCCCTGGACGGGCTCGCCGAGGCGGCCCCGGGCTGGTCCCCGGCCTCGCACGTGGACGTGGGCGGCGGCACGGGAGCCGCGGCCTGGGCGGCGGACTCCGTCTGGGGCGGGCCGCGCGAGACGGCCGTACTGGACTGGGCGGACCCGGCCCTGGTGCTCGGCAAGGAGCTGGCCGCGGCCTCCTCCTCCGCCACCCTGCGGGCCGCCGAGTGGCGCCAGAGCGTCATCGGGGCGGGGATGGCCCTCCCCGCGGCGGACCTGGTGACGGTCTCCTACGTCCTGGGCGAACTGACCCCCGAGGCCCGCAGCGAGGTCGTCGCCGAGGCGGCGCGCGCCGGTCAGGCCGTGGTGGTGGTCGAGCCGGGCACGCCGGAGGGGTACCTGCGCATCCGCGAGGCCCGCGACCGGCTGATCGAGGCCGGGTTCCGGGTCGCCGCCCCGTGCCCGCACGACGGGACCTGCCCGATCCAGGTCGGCAAGGACTGGTGCCACTTCTCGGCGCGGGTCAGCCGCTCCTCCCTGCACCGTCAGGTCAAGGGCGGCTCCCTGTCCTACGAGGACGAGAAGTTCAGCTACGTGGCCGCCACCCGCTTCCCGGTGGAGCCGGCCGCGGCCCGGATCACGCGCCGGCCGCAGCTCCGCAAGGGGCTGGTCCTGCTGGAGCTGTGCGGACCCGAGGCCGAGGGGCAGACCAAGGTCAACGTGACCAAGCGCCACGGGGACCTGTACAAGGCCGCCCGGGACGCCGACTGGGGCCAGGAGTGGCCGCCCCCGCAGGGGGCCTGAGCCCGTCGGAGGCCGAGCCCGCAGGAGGCTTAGTCCGTAGGAGGCCGAGCCCGTAGGAGGCTTAGTCCGTAGGGGCCTGAGCCCGTGGAAGGCCCAGGCCCCTCGTCCGGAGGCGCGGCCGGCTAGGGCCTCAGCTCCTGCGTGCAGCACTTCACGCTGCCGCCGCCCTTGAGCAGCTCCCCCAGGTCCATGGGGACCGGTTCGAACCCCCGCTCCCGCAGGGGGGCGAGGAGTCCGGTCGCCTCCTGCGGGAGCAGTACGTTCCGGCCGTCGCAGACCGCGTTGAGCCCGAGGGCCGCCGCGTCCTCGGCCCGCGCGATCAGCGCGTCGGGGAAGAGCCGGCGCAGTACGGCCCGGCTGCCCGCGGAGAAGGCGTCCGGGTAGTACATGATCTCGTCGCCGTCGAGCACGGACAGGGCCGTGTCCAGGTGGTAGTAGCGCGGGTCGACCAGGTCGAGACCGATGACCGGACGGCCGAAGAACTCCTGGGCCTCGTCGTGCGAGAGCGGGCTGGAGCGGAAGCCCCGGCCGGCCAGGAGATAGGTGGCGGTGACGGCGAAGTCGCCCTCGCCCTCGTTGACGTGGGACGGCTCGTGAACGTCCTGGAAGCCGTTCGCGCGGAACCAGTCGAGGTGGATCTCCGCCTCGGCGGCCCGCTCGGGGTAGGCGAACCGCGCGCCCAGCACCCGGCCGTCGACGACGAGGGCGCCGTTCGCCGCGAAGACCATGTCGGGCAGTCCCCGGTCGGGGACGAGGGTCTCGACGGTGTGGCCCAGGGCCACGTAGCGGTCTCGGAGGTCCTCCCACTGGGCCATGGCCAGGGGCAGGTCCACCGGTTTCGTGGGGTCCATCCACGGGTTGATCGAGTACGTGACCTTGAAGTGCGCGGGTGGGCACATCAGGTAACGCCGGGGTGTGGCGTCTCTGCGCAACGAAGGCTCCTCACGGTGATGAGAAGAGAATCGTCCCTCCTCGGCGGGAACCGCGCAGTGAACTGATTGGGTGGTTTCCCGAACGGCTGAAAGTCGAGCGGGTCGGAGTTGATAAGTTGCCGAAATGAGCTCCAGCCCCCTCCCCGCCGCCGGTTCCGACCCCGGTCCCGGCCCCGCCGCCCCCCGGTCTCCGGACGCCACGCGCCGCAGCGACCGCTCGCGGCGGGCCATCCTGGACGCGGCGCTCGAACTGGTGGGGGAGGTCGGCTACAACAAGCTGACCATCGAGGCCATCGCCGCCCGCGCCGGAGTCGGCAAGCAGACGATCTACCGCTGGTGGCCGTCGAAGGCCGCGGTGCTGCTGGACGCCTCGGTCGCGCTCGCCGGTGACGCGAGCTCCGGCGGGGCGTGGACCGGCTTCCCCGACACCGGGGACCTGGGCGCCGACCTGAAGTACGTACTGCGGGCGACGGTGGACGAGTTCGCCGACGAGCGGTACGCGGCCCCCGCGCGCGCCCTGATGGCGGCCGGTGCCACCGACCCCGAGCTGGGGGCGCGCTTCACGGAGCAGCTGCTGGAACCCCAGCTCGCGCTGTACGAGGAGCGGTTGCGGTCGGCCCGCGAGGCCGGGCAGCTCCCGCCGGACACCGACCTGCGGCTGACCGTCGAAATGCTGCTCGGACCTCTGACCTACCGCTGGCTGCTGCGCACGGCGCCGCTCACGCACGCGTACGCGGACGCGCTGGTGGACGCGGTGCTGGGCGGGGGCAGGGCCGGGTGGGATAAGTCATGACCTCTTGATGGCCGAGAACATATGGCCGATTTATGTGGTTGTGTGGGGGCCCTGGTCGGGGGGTGCGGTCACCCGGCGCCCAGGATGGTGGGAACATGTGAGGGTCTACCGGGGCAACGGTGTAGGTGAGGGGATAGATGGGGTCTGAGTCGGGCCGTGTCAAACGCGGCGAGCAGAGCAGGATTTCCCAGTGGCTGCGCCGCAAGCCCAAACCCGACGCCGAGGACCCCGCGCGCGAACGCGAAGCCCTGCTCCTGGCCGTGGCCGCCGCGGGTCTGCCGATCTCGCCCGCCGCGCATCCGGCCGGCTACCGGTGTTCGTGCGACCGGATCGGCTGTCCGACGCCCGCGCGGCACCCCATCTCCTTCGCCTGGCAGACGCAGTCCACGACGGACCGCGCACAGGTCGAACGCTGGGCCCGCAACCAGCCCGCGGCCAACTTCATCACCGCGACGGGCATGGTCCACGACGTCCTGGACGTCCCCCTCGAAGCCGGGCACAGCGCGCTGGAACGCCTGCTGGCCGCCGGCGTCGAGGTCGGACCGGTCGCCGAGTCCGGCGGTACGGGCGACCAGGCCCGCATGCTCTTCTTCACCGCGACCCGGGGCACGCCCGAGGACGAGGACGAGTGGTGGCCCTGCGAACTGGACTGCCACCCCGAGACGATGGACGAGCACCCCGGGCTGCGCTGGCACTGCCGGGGCAGCTACGTCCTGGTACCGCCGGCCGCACTGCCCGGTGACCTCGCGGTGTCCTGGCTCCGCGGCATGGAGCACCCGCTCGTCGATCCGCTGACCCTTCTGGAAACCCTCACGGACGCCTGCGCCACCTACGCCGGCGCGTCGGACCACACCCCCGCCACGGTCGCCTGGCCCCTGGGCCGCTAGGGCGTCTCCGCAAAGTCCCGCCTGCCTCGCCGCGGGATCCCGCCGGGCGGGATCCCGCCGGTCCGACGCTTCGAGGCCGCCCCGCGCCGGCCGGCGCAGGGCGAGACCGAACCGCGTGCGCGGACTGACCCCGCCCCCCGGCGCCAGCACCGGCGCCGGCACCGGCACCGGCCCACCCGCAGCCCTGGTCAGTGGATCTGGGTGACCACCACGTCGAGCCCCCAGGCCTTGCCCGCCTTGGCCGGCGCTTGCGCTTCCACCGTGAAGCCCAGGTCGCGCAGGCACGTCACCAGCTCCGCCGGGGTCGCGGGGACCGCGCCCGCCGACAGGAGGTCGCGGACCAGGCGGCCCTTGGTGGCCTTGTTGAAGTGGCTCACCACCGACCGCTTCTCGACCCCGTCCACCATCTGGGAGTGCAGCACCCGGACCGTGGCCGTGCGCCCCGCCACCTCCCCCTTCGGCTTCCAAGCCGACGCGTACGCCGAGGACCGCAGGTCCAGGACCAGGCCGTCGCCCGCCGCCTCCGGCATCACCGAGGCCATCGGTTCGCGCCAGAACGCGCCCAGCGCCCCCAGCCCCGGCAGCTTCACCCCCATCGAGCAGCGGTAGGAGGGGATGCGGTCCGCGACGCCGACCGCTCCCCACAGGCCCGAGAAGACCAGCAGGGATTCCGCGGCCAGGGACGCCGCCGCCGGCGTGAGGGTCGAAAGGCCCAGCGCGTCGTACAGGACTCCCGTGTAGATCTCCCCGGCCGGGCGGGCGACCGCCGTCCGCAGCTCCGCGTTCTTGGCGACCTCACCGCGCAGGCCCTCGCTCAGGCCGAGCACCTCGCGGGCCTTCGGCTCGTCGCCCACGCACAGCTCGACCAGCTCCTCCAGCACCGCCGCCCGGGCCGCGGCCAGCCCCGGCAGGGAGAGCGTCTCCGGCTTCAGCGGTGCGCCGGAGCCGCCGGCGGCCTTTCCTTCGGACGGCGGCAGCAGCACGAGCACGGTGGTTCTCCTTCGACGGGCACGGCACAGCGACGGGGGTGCGGCCCCCGACCAGGGTAGACGGCTCGCCGTGCCGCCCGGGCCCACCGGCCATAGGCTCGGCTCATGCCACGCCGTCACATGATCATGACCGGCGCAGACGGGGCTGCTCTGCGGGCCGCGCTGCGTGAACTGAGGACGAAGCTGGAGGTGCCGGAGGAGTTCCCGGCGCCCGTACTCGCCGAGGCAGAGCGGGCGGTGCGCGGCCCCCGCCTGCCGGACTCCGACGCCACAGACATCCCCTTCTTCACGATCGATCCGCCGGCCTCGCGCGATCTGGACCAGGCCATGCACCTGGCGAAGCGGGCCTCCGGCGGCTACCGCGTCCACTACGCCATCGCCGACGTCGCCGCCTACGTCACCCCCGGCGGCGCCCTCGACGCCGAGGCCCACCGCCGGGTCACCACCCTCTACTTCCCCGACGAGAAGGTCCCCCTGCACCCGGCCGTGCTCTCGGAGGGCGCCGCCAGCCTGCTCCCGGACCAGACCTGCCCGGCCCTGCTGTGGCGCCTCGACCTGGACGCCGAGGGACGGGTGGAGAGCACCGACGTGCGCCGCGCGCTCGTGCGCAGCCGGGCCAAACTCGACTACGACGGCGTCCAGAAGGCCATCGACGCGGGCACCGCCGAGGAACCGCTCGCCCTGCTGAAGGACATCGGGCGGCTGCGCGAGGCCCTGGAGGCGGAGCGCGGGGGGATCTCGCTGAACGTGCCCGAGCAGGAGATCGTCGAGCACGAGGGCTCGTACAGCCTGGCCTACCGGGCCCCGCTCCCGGCCGACGGCTGGAACGCGCAGATCTCCCTGATGACCGGCATGGCCGCCGCCGACCTGATGCTCGCCGCCGGGGCGGGCATCCTACGGACGCTGCCGACCGCTCCCGACGGAGCCGTCGGGCGGCTGCGCCGGGCGGCGAAGGCCCTGCGGATCGACTGGCCGCACCACGTCCCGTACGCGCAGCTCGTGCGCGGGCTCGATCCGCACCGGCCCGCCCACGCCGCCTTCCTCCAGGAGTGCACGTCCCTGCTGCGCGGCGCCGGGTACACGGTCTTCACCGGCGGCGAGACCCCGGACCCCGTCCTGCACGCCGCGGTCGCGGCCCCGTACGCCCACTGCACCGCGCCGCTGCGCCGGCTCGTCGACCGGTACACGGGCGAGCTGTGCGTGGCCGCCGTGGCGGGAACCGAACCCCCCGGGTGGGCGCTGGAAGCGCTCGATGCCCTGCCGAAGGAGATGGCGGACGGGACCCGGCTGGCGAACTCGGCGGAGCGGGAGTCCGTGGACCTGGTGGAGGCGGCGCTGCTCAAGGACCGCGTCGGCGAGACCTTCGAGGCGATGGTCATCGATGTCAAGGACCGGGAGCCGCTGGTCGGCACGGTCCACCTGGAGGAGCCCGCGGTGATCGGCCGCGTGGAGTCCACGTCGGCGGAGCTCCCGCTGGGCGAACGGATCCGGGTCCGGCTGACGGAGGCGGACCCGGGACGGGCGAAGGTGCTCTTCGCTCCGGCCTAGGCTAGGCGGCCGCCGCGTCCGGGGCGGGGCATCGCTGGGGACGCCTCGCCTGGTTCCCGGGCTGCGGTCAGTGGTCAGCGGTTGCGGATCCAGAAGCCGATGGCGCTCAGCTCGGTGGGTTCCACGGACCAGGCGCCGGGGGCGTCGATCACCAGGAGGCGCGGGCTCATGGGCACCTCGACGGTGTTGCGGCCGCGGCTCTCGCGCTCGAAGACCAGCTCGCGGTTGTCGTTGTTCCGGACGGCATGGACCGTCATGTAGCCCCGCTCGTCCCCCCTGCCGAGGTTCCCGACCTTGATGTGGTCGATGGAGCGGGAGTAGGCCAGTACGTCCGGTCCGCGTCCCTCGATCCGCTCGTCGAGCTCGTGGACGACCGTCACCGGGCGCAGGGTGATCGTCCACGCGCACAGGTAGGTGTCCACCTCCAGCCGGATCGCGGCTTTGCCCCCGTGGCGGAAGACGGTCCGGCCGCGCAGGTCGTCGAGCACGCTGACCATGATCTGCCTGCCGTGGTCCGAGCCGCGGTCCAGGACGTTGACGTGCACGTACCCCTCGGCCTCCTTCACCAGGTCGACCACCACGAAACCGCGCGGAAGCCGGGTGTCGACCTCGATGACCTCGCGGCCCCGGCCGGAGTAGCGGACCTCCGGGAACTCCTTCCCGAACTCGGCGGGGAGCGCGTTGCGCCGCCCCGACGGCACCTCGCCCGGCACGGCGGCGGCCGGGGCGGCGGCGACCGGGGCGGGGCCGGTCGAGGCGGGGCCGGTCGTCTTCTCCACGCCGTCGGACAGCTGCGGCGCGGACTCCGCCGGCGGGAGCCGGAAGGCCGGCGGCGCGGGCACGGCCGCGGGAACGGCCGGCGCCGCGGGCTCCGGCAGGGGCGGCGGGAGCGGGAGCCGGTCGGGGAACGGCGCCGTGGCGGGCTCCTCCTCCTCGCGGTCTTCGCCGTCCTCGAGTCCCTCGGGGTCCTCGGGTCCCTCGGGGTCCTCGGGCACCGTGAAGCCGAAGTCGGCGGCCAGGCCCGGCAGTCCGGACGCGTAGCCCTGCCCCACCGCGCGGAACTTCCATCCCCCGTCCCTGCGGTAGAACTCGCCGAGCAGGATCGCGGTCTCCGTCGTGGCGCCCTCCACGGCGTACAGCGCGAGCTGCTCCCCGGTGGCCTCGGAGACCGCCCGCAGGTACAGATCAGCGACCTCCCCGAAGGCCCCGCCGTCACAGGACGCCGCGACGACGATCCGTTCCACCGACGGCTCGACGCGGCCGGGGTCTATCTCCAGCCAGTCGGCGGTGACCCCGCCGTCCCCCCGGGCGTCGCCCAACAGCCGTACGGCGCTCGCCGCGTGCTCGGGCTGGTTGTAGAACACCAGGTCGCCCCGGCCCCTGACCTTGCCGCCCGCCCCGACCAGAAGCGCGGCCGCGTCGACCGCCGGCGAGCCGGGCCCGCCGTCGCGGCGTACGACGGCGACGCGCATCGGCTCACCGCCCAGCGGAAGGTTTCCCCCCTTGATGATCTCTGTCATGCACGCATCCTGACATCGAGCCCGGCGACCTGCCATCATCGGCCGACCGCGCGGTATCACCGGCCGCGCAACAGCGGGAGGAGCAAACGGCCATGGGCTCGATCGACGCCTTCGACGTACGCACCCTGCCCGCCACCACCCCGGGAAGCCGATCGGCGCGCCGCCGGCAGCCGGCCCCCGCGCTGCGGCCGCTCATCATCAACTACACGGGCTTCCACACCCAGTTCACCACCCCGAGACGCCGCCTGGAGCTGCCCACCGGCTGCGTGACGCTGGTGTTCAGCTTCTCCGAGGGCCTGTGGGTCTCCCGTACGGAGAACCTCGCCGCGGCCCAACTGCGGCCGGCCGCCCGGGCCATGATCAGCGGCCCGCGCACGGTGCCGGCGATCGGAATGCACGCGGGGGTGGTGCACGGGCTGGAGGTGAACATGACCCCGCAGGGCTGCTACCGGCTCTTCGGCGTCCCCATGTGGCACTTCGAGGACGCCCACGTGGATCTGGTGGAGGTGCTCGGACGGCAGGGCCACCACCTCACCGAACGGCTCCAGGCGCTCCCCTCCTGGACGGAGCGGTTCGCCCTGCTGGACGCCCTCTTCTGCGCCCGGCTCGACGCCGGCCCCTCCTGCGCGCCCGAGGTCGTCGGAGCCCTCTCCGGGCTCTGGGCCGACACCCGCTCCCTGACCCGGGTGAGCGCCGCGACGGGGTGGAGCGCCCGTACCGTACGGGCACGGTTCCGCGAGCAGGTGGGCCTCTCCCCCAAGGCCATGGCCCGGGTGTTCCGACTGCAGCACGCGCTGCGGCTGCTGGCGGCGGGAACGGCGGCCGCGCAGGTGGCGGCCGTGTGCGGCTACCACGACCAGGCGCACCTGAGCCGCGAGGTGAAGGCGATGACGGGGCTGCCCCCGTCCCGGTTCGTCCTGCTGCGCGGCGGGCTGGCACCGGGTTCGGTCCTGGACCGGATGCGGGGCCGGGTCAGCAGCGTGATGCTGACCGACTAGGGGCCCGGACCAAACCCCGGACCAAGCCCCGCATCGCGACCCGGGACGCGCCTTGGATCGCGTCCCGGGTCGGGGCCGGACCGCGCGGCCCGGCGGCGGCTCCCCCGTTGGATTCCACCGGGCCCCGCCGACGGGCGTCGGCTCCCCTCGGCGAGCGGTTCGCCCGCCCCGGGCTGAGGACCCCCGTACCTCAGCCCGCGAGCGAGCGCCCCGCACGCGGCCCCGCACCCGGAGCCGGACGCCGTGACGGCGCCCGCGCCCCTTCCTCATCCGCCTTCGCCCACCGGCTCGGCCACTCAGTCGGCTAGACACGGTGCGTCGAGCTTTTGAGTGCCGATCCATCTAGTGCGCTAGACGGCTGGACGAAGATACGCCGCCGTACACACGCCCTGTCAAGGCTCTGCGGGGCGCCCTGCGGGCAATATGGCGTGGGTCACATTCCCACGGGTCCGCTAGCTGGGTAGACGGAATTCGTTGCACTGTGTGGCGAAAGCCATCTAGGCAGGTAGATAATGCCGGTGATGATTTAGTACTGGACTACACGATCCAGCAGCGGACGGGCAGACGGGAGCAGTGACGGTGATGGGTGAGGAGACCCCCACCGGCCGGCGGGACACCATGGGTGACCGCCTCGGCTTCTTGATCGAGACGATCCACCCGGCCGGCCGGGGCCCGTACACGTACCAAGAGATCGCCGAGGGCACCAAGAAGCTGTCCGGGCCTTCCGTCTCGCACGGCACGGTCCAGACCATCCGCCTGAACAACAACCCGAATCCGGGCATCGACTCGATCCGCGCGATCGCCAACTTCTTCGGCGTCACCGTCGGGTACCTGGCCGACGGCGAGAACGCCCAGGTGATCGAGCAGCGGATCGAGGAACGGATCGCCCGGCTGCGCGAGGAGATGGGCAAGGCCGCGGCGGCCGACGAGTTCGCCCAGGTCCTGGAGGACGAGCAGGTGAAGGCCGCGGCCTTCCGGCTGAGCGGGCTGTCCGCCGGGTCCATGCGCTCCGTGACCGGCCTGATCAAGCAGCTCCGGAAGGCCGAAGGGCTTCCGGATGTGAAGCCCCGCCGCCGTCGCGGCAAGGAATCCTGACGCGCGAAGGGGAGTCCTGAGGCGCGAATCGGCCACGCGCTCCACCCCGGTAGCCATATTCCGGCCACCGATCGGCCGCCCCTTAGCCCTTGCTGTGCTTCCGGTTACCCTCAAACCCGATCAGGTGTGCGGACCGGGCGACGAGCGGCGGGGAGGGCGACCATGCGCTGGTGGAAGCGTGCCGACGCGGAGTGCGCCGCCGTCGCGGACCGGCTCGTCATCCCCCGGCCGTTCGATCTGGAGGCCTTCTGCGAGGGCATCGCCGCACAGCGCGGCCGGCCGCTGATCCTGCTGCCCCTCGACGGACCCCCCGACCCGGCCCTGCCCTGCGGGATCTGGCTCGGACTGGACGTCGCCGACCTCGTCTTCTACGACGCCGTCGCGGCCGAGATCCTCAAGGTGCAGATCGTCCTCCACGAGATCTCGCACATGCTGCTCGGCCATGTCGCTCCCGAACTCGACATCCCCGAACAGCCCTCGGAGCGGGAGATCGCCCGGGCCTCCGAACACTTCCAGCGCCTGCTGACGCGTACGCACACGGCCGTCTCCGGAATCGACCGGCCCGAGCTGCCCGTGGCCTCGATCATCCGCACCGAGGCCGCCCGGATCCGGAGCGTGGCGCGCAGGACCGAATCGATCGACGAGGAACTCGGCCTCGACATCGACCGCCTGGCGCACCTCATGGGGCGGAGCAAGTTCGCCAGCCCGCAGGAGCGGCAGGCGGAGACCCTGGCCACGCTCATCCACGAGCGGGCCGGGCGCTATCACACGACGCAGTCGACCTCCACCGACAGTGAGGCCGAGGACCGTCTCGTACGCCTCCATGACGCCCTCGGGCACCCCGTTCGAAACACGTGGTCGTGAAGTGAAACACCTGGAAATCGCCATCCTGGTCATGCTCTGGACCGTGACGCTCTGGCGCGCCCCCTCAGCCGTCCGGTCGGTCAAACAGAGGGCCCTGTGGGCGGCGTTCGCCGCCCTGACCGTCTCCATGACGCTCCGCCTCCCCGGCGTGATGCGCACCCTGGACGACTGGGCGGGGGTCAACAACCTCTCCACCCTCGTCAAGCACTGGCTGGGCATGATCGCGGCCGGCGCCGTCGTCGACTTCGTCGTCGCCATCGCCCGCCCGGAGACCGGCCGTCGGCTGCGGGTCCGCCACTACGCCGCCCTGACCGCGATGACGGCCATGGGGGTGCTCTTCGCCTTCTTCGTGCCACGGCCCCACGAAATGACCGACTTCTTCGAGGAGACGGCCGGCAACGGCTGGGCCACGGTCTACTACCTCCTCTTCGTCGTCTACCTCGGCATCGCCATGGCCACCGCCACCGGGCTCTTCTGGGGCAGCGCCCGGCACGCCAGCGCCCTGTGGCTGCGGACCGGCGTCCGCCTCATGGGCATCGGGACCGCCGTCGGCGTGCTCTACACCCTGCTGCGGGCCGGGTACATCGCGAGCCGCCTCGTGGGACTCACGGACGAGACCAGCGACATCGCGGTCGAAGGCGTCACCGACGCGCTGAAGTACCTGGCGATCGGCTTCATCCTCATCGGGAGCAGCATCCCCGCCTTCGGCGTGGCCTGGCGCACCGTCCAGGACGGCCGCCACCACCGGCAACTCCAGCCGCTCTGGCAGGACCTGACCGCGGTCTCCCCCGACATCGTCCTGAAGACCGGCCTCCTGCGCAGTCCGCGCCTGCGGCTGTACCGCCGGGTTATCGAGATCCGCGACGCCGCCCTCACCCTGGACGCCTACACCGCCCAAGAGGTCCGCGAGCGCGCGCACCGCGCGGCCCTGGAGGCCGGCTTCGACCCGGCGACGAGCCCGGCGGCCGAAGCCCTGCGGATGCGGGCGGCCCGCGAGGCCAAGGCCCGCGGCGTCCTGCCGCCGCGCGGCGCCCAGGAGCCGGGGACCGCCGTCGGGATCGACGACCTCGACTTCGCCACCGAAGTACTGCGCCTCATCCAGCTCGCCCGGATCTACCACTCCTCCGTGGCCGACGCGTTCCTCACCGAGACCGGCCAGGAGGCCACCGCATGACCACCGCGCTCGACCCCGGGCCCACCGAGTCCCGGTCTGCCCGTCTGATCACCGACGGGCTCGACCCCAAGACCTGGATCATCCTCGACACCCTCCTGATCGGCTGGCACACCGCCGGCCTCGCCGGGATCGGCTGGGGACTCCTCGGCTGCCTGTTCGCCGCCGTCATCCCGCTGGCCTTCATCAAGTACGGCATCCGGCGCGGCCGCTGGGCCGACCGGCACGTCGGCCAGCGGCAACAGCGCATCGTCGTCATGGTGTTCATCATCGGCTCGGTCGCCACCGGCATCGTGCTGATGGCGCTCCTCGGCTCGCCCCGCACGATGATCGCGCTGATCGCGGCCATGCTGGTCACCCTCGCGGCCCTGCTCGCCGTCACCCCCGCCTGGAAGATCAGCGTGCACGCGGCCGTCTCCTCCGGGAGCGTCGCCATGCTCGCGATGACCTACGGGCCCTGGCTGCTGCTCGCCTACCCGCTGGTCGCAGTCGTCGGCTGGTCCCGGGTCGAGCTGAAGGACCACACCCTCGCCCAGGTCATCGCGGGCGCCGCGGTGGGCGCGGCGATGGCGGCCACGACCTTCGGGCTGGTCCGCTAGCCTCCGTTCTCGGCCCGTGCCGATTTCGACAAGACAGGCGCGGACGGGCTTGTCACGCTCGGCGGACACCGTCGGCGCCGCGGCAGCCCGTCACGGGGGTGCGGGCTGCCGAAGCGCCTCGACGAGCGCGCGGGGTTCGTCCGCGTGGAAGCGGATGACACGGGCTTCGGCGCGGGCGCCGAGGGGGCGGCGGAAGGCGAGCGGCCGGGCCAGTTCCACGGTGACCGTGGTCTGGCTGCCGACGATCAGGTCGAGCACCCCGTCCTCGGAGAGGCTGACGAGCCGCCCCTCGGGGTAGCGCCGGTCCACCCGGACCGAGGCCACCGCGTCCGGCGGGACGGTCAGGTCGAAGAGGGCTCCGTAGCGGATGCGCAGGGTCCCGTCGGGGCGCACGACGTGCGGCCGGGTGACGCAGGCGGCGTGCAGCGCGAGCATCAGCAGCACCCCGTACACGTCGAGGACGAGCACCACGCGGTGGACGGCCGGCCAGGGGATCAGGAAGGCCAGCGCCACGGTCTCGATCAGCGACACGAACACCAGCCCGTACATCATGGCCGTCTGCGGCCCGGTGTACGGGGCCGCGTGGTCTGCGGGCCGCACCCCGTGCGGGGGCCGCCGCAGCGCCCACCGGGCCAGGGCGGCGGAGGCCCGCAGCTCGTGGAGCACGAGGCGGCGTACGGGGACGGGGACCACGGCCCGTACGGCCTCGCGGCGGGCCGCGGCGGGGTCGGCGCCGCGGGCGCGGGAGGCCGCGTACAGGGAGTACAGGACGCCCGCCTCCAGCAGGAGGACCCCCAGCACCACCGCTTCGGCGACGGCGAGGGCCCAGCCGGGCGGGCGCACCCCGGCCGCCAGGCACACCACCAGCGCCAGCTCCATGGGGAGCACCGCGGCCACCCCGATCCGTGCCGCGCGTATCGCGCTCATTCCCGGCCCCTCTCCGTCTGCTTCATCTGCTTCATCTGCTTCATCTGCTTCGTCTGCGTGGCCCAGGTGTCCGTGAAGGCCCCCATCACCCGGCGGACGACCTCCGCCTGCGCCGGGGCGTACTCGGCGAGCAGGGCCTCGAGGAAGCCCGGCATCTCCTGCGGCCCACCGCCGCTCTGCGTCGTCCCCTCCGTCACCGCCGCGACCGCCTCGGCGGGCACCGCGGCCACCAGCTCCGCGGCGAGCGGCCCGATCCGGGGATCGTCCGCTTCCGCGTCGGCGAGCTCGTCGAGCCGCTCGTACAGCGCGAGCACGGACGGATCGGCGGCGACCGTCCCGAGCACGGCGTAGAGCTCCTCCCCCACGGCGCCCGAGGCGTCCAGCAGGCCCAGGTGCTCCCGGTCGAGCGCGGCGGACGGCGAGGCCGTCGCGGGCGCCTTGGCGAGCAGCTCCGCGAGCGCGGGCGAGACCGGCTCGGCCTCCCCGGGCGGAGCGGCGAGCAGGACGGCGAGGCGCCGCCTGCGCTCGGCCAGTTCGGCCTGCTGGCGGGCGAGGTCGGTGTCGAGCTCGGCCAGCACCTCGGCGAGCTCGCGCCCCGCGTCGTCCGCGAGCACGTCGCGCACCTCGTCGAGGCTGAGCCCGAGCTCGGTCAGCCGGCGCACCCGGGCCAGCCGGACGGCGTCGCGCACGCTGTAGGCGCGGTAGCCGTTGGGGCGCCGGTCCGGCTCGGGGAGCAGGCCGACGTGGTGGTAGTGCCGGATCGCCCGGGTGGTGACCCCGACGAGCGCGGCGATCTCTCCGATGCGCATGAGCCCAGTAGAAACCTTGCCGCTGCGTCAAGGTCAAGCGCTTACACAGTGCAGGTACCATGGTCGACACGGCAGACGAGTCGGCCGGGCGGCCGCGTCGGGATCCCCGGATCCCGCCGAGGAACGTCCGGGCTCCACAGGGCAGGGTGGTGGCTAACGGCCACCCGGGGTGACCCGCGGGACAGTGCCACAGAAAACAGACCGCCTGGGGCTTCGGCCCCCGGTAAGGGTGAAACGGTGGTGTAAGAGACCACCAGCGCCTGAGGCGACTCAGGCGGCTAGGTAAACCCCACCCGGAGCAAGGTCAAGAGGGGTCGGCCGTTTTCGGACGGCAGGCCCTGCGCGAACGTTCGAGGGCTGCCCGCCCGAGTTCGCGGGTAGACCGCACGAGACCGGCGGCAACGCCGGTCCTAGATGGATGGCCGTCTCCCCGGCGACCGCGAGGTCACCGGGCGACAGAACCCGGCGTACAGGCCGGCTCGTCTGCCGTCGAACAGCCCCCGCTTTCCCGTTCGTTCGGGTACGGGGGCTTCGTCGTACCCCGCACCTGCGGTCAGGCCTCCCAGTGGGCCCCGTAGCGGGGCCGGTAGGGCTCGACGACCGTCTCGGGGTCGTGGAGCGCGGCCCGACAGGCCGTACGGGCCCGGGCGCGGGCGGCGCGCTCGGCGAGGTTGGCGGCCTCGGACAGGGATCCCCCGAAGGCGCAGCAGTACCGCCAGCTGTCGAAGGCGCGCCGGATCTCCCGCGGACGCGGGCGCCGGCCCTCCTGCGCCGCGGTGCGGAGCTCGGCGGCGCAGTAGCGCAGGGTGCGCAGATCTACGCGGCGCCAGGGACCGCTGAACCCGGTGTGGTGCGGGGCCCGGGCGTGGCGCTCCGCGCGCCGCCGCGCGGCGTACGGGGTGCGCTCGGGCGGAATGTGGTGGGCGGTGCGGGACACGGAGAGCCTCCAGTCGCACCCCAGGGCCTTCCTGGGGGGGTGCTACCGGAAGCCGGACGGGTACGGCTGCACGGGCGGCCCCTCCTCCTGCTGTCCTCACGCGACCCCGTTCTACCAAACGGCGGAGCGCCGCGGCTCGGGGATTACGGCGAGGCCCCCCGCCCGGTCGGGGCGGGGGGCCTGGTCGTACGGCCGGGCCGGTGGCTCAGCGGAGGTGGGACGTGTCGTTCAGGAGGCGGACCGAGGCGTTGCCGTCGGCGTAGTAGGCGACCGCCGACAGGGAGGCCGCCGAGAGCTCCATGCGGAACAGCGCCTCCGGCGGGGCACCCAGGGCGAGGCGGACCAGGATCTTGACCGGGGTCACGTGCGAGACGAGGAGCACCGTGCGGCCCGCGTGCTCGGCGAGCAGCCGGTCCCTGGTCGCCGAGATGCGGCGGGTGGCCGTGGCGAAGCTCTCGCCGCCGCCCGTGGGGGCGGCCTTCGGGGAGTCCAGCCACGCCTGGAGGTCCTCGGGGTGGCGCTCGCGCGCCTCCGCGAAGGTCAGCCCCTCCCACGCGCCGAAGTCAACCTCGCGCAGGCCCTCTTCGACGGTGACGGTGAGCCCGAGCCGGTCGGCGACCGCCTGCGCGGTCTCCCGGCAGCGGCGCAGCGGGGAGCTGATCACCGTCTCGATCGTGCCGCGCGCGGCGAGCGACTCCGCGACGGCGGCGGCCTGGCGGCGGCCCGCCTCGGAGAGCTCCGGGTCACTGCCTCGGCCGCTGCCGGAGAACCGCTTCTGCGGGGTCAGCGCGGTCTCACCGTGGCGCAGCAGCACGAAGGTGGCGGGCGGCCCCATGCCGGGCCCCCAGCCCTGCCCCGCCGCGGGGACGCTGCCGGTGGCGACGGCCGAGGCGGGGGCTGTGCCGGTGGCGCTGTCGGCACCCGCGCCGGAGCCGGAGCCGGTGGCAGCAGCGGCAGTGCCGGTGGCCGGGCCGGTCGTGTGCTGCCCGGCAGTCGGGGCCGCCTGGGTCTGGTGGTGCGCAGCCGCCGCCGTCTCGGGGAAGTCCCCGAAGAGGGTGTCCGCCCCGGCCGGGGCGGAGGCGGGGCTCGCGCCGCCCGCGGCCGCGCCCGCGCGGGTCCGCGTACCAGCGCCGGAGGCGAGGGCCGCGCGGACGGCCGCGGCGCCCGCCGCGGCATCGCCCACGGGGCCCGCCGGAGGCGGGGTCGCCAGGGTGCGGGCCGCCGAGGCGTCCAGGGCGGCCGAGGAGTTCGCCGGCTCCCACTGCTTGCCGCGCTTGCCCGCGTCCATCGCCTCGTTCGCGAGCCGGTCCGCGTGCTTGTTCTTCTCGCGCGGGATCCACTCGTACGTCACCTGCGCGCGCGGCATGACCTTCGCCGCCTCCGCCGCGAGCGGCTTCATGTCCGGGTGCTTGATCTTCCAGCGGCCCGACATCTGCTCGACGACGAGCTTGGAGTCCATGCGTACGAGGACCACCGCGTCCGGGTCCAGTTCGCGGGCGGCCTTCAGCCCGGCGATGAGGCCCTTGTACTCGGCCACGTTGTTCGTCGCGACGCCGATGTACTCCGCGCGCTCGGCCAGCGTCTCGCCCGTCACCGGGTCGAGGACGACGGAGCCGTACCCGGCGGGCCCCGGGTTGCCCCGGGAGCCGCCGTCGGCTTCCACAACGAACCGCGGCATCAGATGCCCGAGTCGGCCATGCGGACCAGGATGCGGCCGCAGCTCTCGTGCCGGACGATCTGGTCGCGGGCGGCGGCCTTGATCTCGTTGACCTCGGCGAGGTCGAGCTCCAGGCGGCAGCCCTCGCAGCGGCGCTGCGACAGGCGGGCGGCGCCGACGCCGCCCTGCTTCACGCGGATCTTCTCGTACAGGGCGATCAGCGCGGCCGGCATCGTGGTGACGATGACCTCGCGGTCCTTGGCGATGCCGGCGAGCTCGGCGTCGATCTCGCCGGTGGCGGCGTCGCGGCGCGCGGTGGCGTCGACGAGCTTGGTCTCCAGGGAGGCGACCCGGTCGGTGAGTTCGGTGACGCGCTCCTGCGCACCCTCCAGACGCTCCATGACCTCCAGGACCACGTCCTCCAGGTCACCCTGGCGCTTCGCGAGGGAGACGACCTCGCTCTGCAGGTTGGCCAGGTCGCGGGCGGAGATGCCGACGCCGGTGTCCAGGCGGGACTGGTCGCGGGCGGCGCGCTGGCGCACCTGGTCCACGTCCTGCTCGGCCTTGGTCTGCTCGCGGGCGGCGTCGGTGGCCTGCGTCTGGGCGGCGACGAGGAAGTCGCGCTGCTGGGCCAGGTCGCTGGTCAGCGAGTCGACCTCGGCGTGCTCGGGGAGCATCTTGCGCTTGTGGGTCAGCTGAGACAGCCGGACGTCCAGGGCCTGGACGTCGAGAAGTCGGATCTGGTCGGCGGGCTCGGCGTTCAGTTGGGGGCTCCAGGGAGGGAAGGGGACGTCGAAGACGACGTCGAAGGGGATGTCACGGACGGCGCGTGCGCCGTCCACGGGTCTGTGGCCGTGCGCGAGACGTGGGTCCGCAGACCCCAGCCGTTGCGCTCGGAGATGGCGTCGAGCTGGGCCGCGGCCTGCTCGCACCAGGGCCATTCGGTGGCCCAGTGGGCGGCGTCGACGAGGGCGAGCGGGCTCTGCTCGCGGGCCTCGGACACCGGGTGGTGGCGCAGGTCGGCGGTGACGTACGCGTCGACACCGGCGGCCCGGACCTGCGCGAAGAGGCTGTCGCCGGAGCCGCCGCTGACGGCGACCGTACGGATCATCGCGTCGGGGTCGCCGGCCACCCGGATGCCCTGCGCGGTCGGCTGGAGCCAGGCGGCGACGCGCGCGGTGAACTCGCGCAGGGTCTCGGGCCGGTCCAGTTCGCAGAGCCGGCCCAGGCCGCGGCGGCCCTTGGGGTCGCTCGGGTCGGGCACGAGCGGGCCGGTCACGCGCAGGTCGAGGGCGCCGGCGAGGGCGTCGGAGACGCCCGGGTCCGCGGTGTCGGCGTTGGTGTGGGCGACGTGCAGCGCGATGTCGTTCTTGATCAGCGTGTGCACGACGCGGCCCTTGAAGGTGCCGGCCTCGACGGTGGTGGTGCCCCGCAGGTAGAGGGGGTGGTGGGTGACGAGCAGGTCGGCACCCAGCTTCACCGCTTCGTCGACGATCTCCTGGACGGGGTCGACGGCGAACAGGACCCGGGAGACCTCGGCGTCGGGGTCGCCGCAGACGGTCCCGACGGCGTCCCACGCCTCGGCCCGCGAGGGGGGCCACAGAGCGTCCAGCGCGGCGATGACTTCAGAGAGACGGGGCACAGGCCAAGGCTACCGTCCGTGGCGACCGGCACCATCAGGACCAGCCTCCCCCCAACGGTCCCGCCCTCGACGGCCGCCGACCGAACCCACGCGGGCCCGGCCGAGTCGGTGACCCCGTTCCGGAATTCGGAGTGCGGACGCCTCCCCATCTGCTTGATGTGCCCCGGCCCGGCGTCTTGTCCTTGGCCCCGTAGACGCCGGCCTCCACCGCGAGGTCCTCGGCCTGCTGGTTCCGCGGGCGCGGGATGCCGGAGTCCTTCAGGATCGTGAAGTCCTTGCCGCCCTGGGCCGCGGCCTTCTTCTCGGTGCCTCCGGCCGCGACTTCCTTGCCCGACTCCGCGGCGCCGGAGGGACATGGAACGTCTCCTGAGGATGGGGAGGGGGCGGGGGCGGGGCGGGGGCGAAACACTGAAAGATCCGAAAGATCGGCAAAAGCGGTTAGGTACACCTAACCAGCCCTCTCGCCCTAAACACCCCGATATCGCACAGCACAATCGCCTCCCCCACCTCAGCTGAATCGTCACTCCGCCACCCGTATGTGTGAAGCGGGGATTGTCGCGTTGTCCGAAGGGAAGCGCGATCACTACTTTCCTCGGCGGAGGTGTCCGCAGATGACTGTCTGTGCCATCGAGAAGACCAGCGCGACCCCGTTCACCATCGCCGCCGACGGGTCCTACGCCGCCCGGCTGGCCGGGGACGGCGAGGCTCGTTACCCGGAGCGCTGGACGCTGACCGGGCCCGAGCCGTACGCGGTGCCCCTGCCCCTCGCCCAGCCCGAGGAGGCCGACAGCGAGGTGCTGCCGCTGACCGACGGGCGGGTGCTGATCCGCCGACGGGTGGCGGAGCGGCACGCCTTCGCGCTGCTGTACCCGACGGGCGGGGGCGCCGCGGGATCCGGGCCCCGGACCGGGGAACTGCAGCTCGGCGCGATCGCGCCGGAGGACGGTACGGAGCCCGAGGGCGTACGGATCACCCTGCTGCCCCCGTCCCCCGACGGGCACGGGGCCTTCGCCCTGGCCGTGGGGGCCAGCTCGACCACGGTCTGGCAGGTGGCCGGAGTTCCCTTCGGGCCGGAGCGGGTCGCCCGGATCCCGGGGCGGTGCTCGGGCGGGGTCTGGCTGGACCGGACCGGCCGACTGCTGGCGCTGGACCGCGAACTGGACGGCCCGGCCGGGCCGGTGACCAAGGCGGTGGCCGTGGACCTGCGGCGGGGCGGGGAGATCTCGCCGCTGCTCCAGATCGCGGAGGCGAGCGACGACCGGCTGCTGCTGGCCGACGCCGACAGCGGGCTGCTGCTGATCCGCTCGGACGCGCCGGGCGAACCCCGGCTCGGCTGGGGGGTGCTGGGCAGCGCCCGGCCGGTGCGCTTCCCCGAGTGCCTGCGGGCCGTCGGGGCCACGGCGACGCCGTTCGCGGTGCAGCCGGGGCAGGTGCTGATGCCGGAGAGCTGCGGGGTGGCGCTCCGGGTGGACGAGGCCGGCGACGGCTACGGCGGCTCCGTGGCGGGGCTCGCCCTGTGGCGCCCCGCCGACCGGCACGTGTTCCGGCTCGGCGCCCCGGCCGGCTGGCTCGGCGGAACGGGCCGCTGGACCCCGCAGGGCCGCCTGCACCTCCCGTACGCCACCCCCGACGTCCCGTGCGGCCTCCTGGGCATGGCCCTCCCGCTCTCCCCGCCCCCGCCGATCCGCCTGGACCCCATCCCCCTCCCCCCGGCCCCCGCCCGCCCGGTCCCCTTGCAGCAGGCCCCCTTGGGGTGATCGCCCCCGCTGTCCGGGCGTCTGCTATCCAGGCCCGGTGACGAACTCCACGACGGACCCCGCGCCGACCGCCACGCCCTACGACGCGGTCCTCTGCGACCTCGACAACGTGATCCGCTTCTACTGGCCTCGGGCACGCCCCTGGTCCTGGTCACCAACGCGACCCTCGACCTGGAGGACGACCTGGAAGCGCTGGGGCTGGCGGACCTCGCCGATCACGTGGTCAGCAGCGCCCGGGTGGGCGTGGCCAAACCCGACCGGGAGATCTACGAGATCGCCGCCGGGCGGGCGGGGGCGGCCGCGGAGCGGTGCCTGTTCATCGACGACCGGCTGGAGAACATCGAGGCCGCCGTGGCGCTCGGGATGACCGGTGTGCACTACCGGGAGCCCGCCGACCTGCGCGGGCCGCTGGCCTTCGCAGTGGCGCCGTAAGGGCAGGCGCGCCTGCGGGGCGGCGGGCCCGAGGACCCACCGCCCCGCGGGCTCTGTGTCAGCCGTCGTGCTTGAGGCCGAGGACTTCCGCCGCCGCGAAGGTTTCGTTCGCGGGGCGGGAGTCGTAGTGCGGGGTGAGGACCTCGTCGAGTTCCTCGTAGGAGAAGGACTCCTTGGTGGTGTCGAACTTCGCTGCCACCTTGGGGCGTTCCATGACGACCACGATGCCGCCGTGGACGACGAACAGCTGCCCGTTGGCCTTGGCCGAGGCCGGGGAGGCCAGGTACCCGACGAGCGGGGAGACGTGCTCGGGGGCGAGGGCGTCGAGCTTGCCCTCCTCCGGGACCTGGAAGCCCGCGAAGACGTCCTCGGTCATACGGGTACGGGCGCGCGGGCAGATGGCGTTGGCCGTGACCCCGTACTTGGCGAGGGCCAGGGCGGTGGACGTGGTCAGGCCCACGATGCCGCCCTTGGCCGCCGCGTAGTTGGGCTGGCCGGCCGAGCCGCCGAGGAAGGCCTCGGAGGAGGTGTTGATGATGCGGCCGTAGACCGGTCCGCCCGCCGCCTTGGAGCGTTCGCGCCAGTGCACGGAGGCGAAGTGGGTCGTGTTGAAGTGGCCCTTGAGGTGGACCCGTATGACCGAGTCCCACTCCGGCTCCGACATCGAGAAGACCATCCGGTCGCGCAGGATGCCCGCGTTGTTGACCAGGATGTCGAGCTTGCCGAAGCTGTTCACCGCCAGCTCGACCAGCTCGCGCGCCTGCTCGAAGTCGGCCACGTCGCCCAGGTGCGCCACCGCCTGTCCGCCCGCGGCGCGGATCTCCGACGCGACCTCCTCCGCCGGAGCGGCCGAGGCCTCGCCGGAGCCGTCGCGGCCGGGCTGCCCGAAGTCGTTGACGACCACGCTCGCGCCGAGCCGGGCGAGTTCGATCGCCTCGGACCGGCCGAGGCCGCGGCCCGCCCCGGTGACGATGGCGACGAGTCCCTCAAGTGGCAGTGACATCCGTACGGTTCCTCTCGAAACGGGTCAGAGTTCGATGCAGGTGCGCAGGGCCACGCCCGTACGCATCTGGTCGAGCGCGTCGTTGATCTCGGCGAGCTGCACGCGGTGCGTGATCAGGCCCGCCAGGTCCACCCGGCCGGCCCGCCACAGCGCGATGGTGCGCTCGTAGGAGCGGAGCACGTCGCCGCCGCCGTACATCGACGGCAGGATCTTCTTCTCGTCGAAGAAGAGGGAGAACATGTTGATGGAGTAGTTGTCGTCGAGCGCGCCCGCGCCGACCACGACGACGGAGCCGCCGCGGCGGGTCATGTCGTAGGCGGTCTTGGTGGTCGCGGACTTGCCGACGACCTCGAAGACGTAGTCGAAGCCCTCGCCCGCGGTGATCCGGTTCTTGGCGTCGGCGAACTCCTCCGGGGAGACCGCCTCGGTGGCGCCGAAGCGCAGCGCGGCCTCGCGCCGGGAGGCCACCGGGTCCACGGCGATGATCTGGGCGGCGCCCTGGACCTTGGCGCCCTGGATGACGGAGATGCCGACGCCGCCGCAGCCGATGACGGCGACCGAGGAACCGGCCTCCACCTTCGCGGTGTTGATGGCGGCTCCGAGGCCCGTGGTGACTCCGCAGCCGATCAGGGCGGCGATGTCGAAGGGCACGTCGTCGGGGATCGGTACGGCGCAGCCCGCCGGGACCACCATCTCCTCGGCGAAGGTGCCGGTGCCGGCGAAGCCGAAGATGCTGCTGTCGCCGCGCTGGAAGTTGGGGGTGGCCACGTTGCCGAAGGCCTCCAGGCACAGGTGGCCCTGGCCGCGCTTGCAGGAGGGACAGTGCCCGCAGGGCGGGAGCCAGCAGACCAGGACCCGGTCGCCGATCTTGTGGCTGGTGACCCCGTCACCGACGTCGGTGATCACGCCGGAGCCCTCGTGGCCCGGGATGAAGGGGGCGGGCTGCGGGAGGACGCCGCTCATCGCGGAGAGGTCGGAGTGGCACAGGCCGGTGGCCTTGACGCGGATCTTGACCTTGCCGGGGCCGAAGCCCACGGCCTGCATGTCCTCGACGACCTCGAGCTTGTCCTGGCCTATCTCGCTCTGCAGTGCTGCGCGCACGGTGCGGCTCCTTCGGTCTGCCTGACGGTGTCTCTGACGGGTGACGGGTTAGGAGTGTTCGACGACGGTGTCGGCGAGGACCAGCGCGTCGTCCCGGTCGGCGGCGCTCACCGTGACGAGGACGCGGCCGGGCTCCTGCCACATCCGGATCCGCAGGGTCTCGCCGGGGAAGACGATCCCGGCGAAGCGGGTGCGGTAGGCGCGGACGCGGGAGACGTCGCCGTCCAGGAGGGTGTCGACCACGGCCTTCAGGGTCATTCCGTACGAGCACAGGCCGTGCAGGATCGGCTGGTCGAAGCCGGCCATCTTGGCGAACTCGGGGTCCGCGTGGAGCGGGTTCCAGTCGCCGGAGAGGCGGTACAGCAGCGCCTGCTCCTCGCGGATCTTCCGCTCCTCCACCCGGTCGGGCGCCCGCTCGGGCTGCTCGGCCTTGACGGAGGGGCCGCGGTCGCCGCCGAAGCCGCCCTCACCGCGTACGAAGATCGACGCGTCGGAGGTCCACAGCGGCCCGTCGGCGTCCGCGACCTCGGTGCGCAGGACGATCACCGCCGCCTTGACCTTGTCGTAGACCGCGGCGACCGTGGCGGTGGAGGCGGCCTCCCCCTTGACCGGGATGGGCCGGTGCAGCTCGATGGACTGGCTGCCGTGCAGCACGTTGGCGAGGTTGACCTCGATGCCCGGGGCGGCGAGGCCGCCCATCATGGCCATCCCGGCGCCCGCGACGGTCGCGAAGCTGGGGAGCACGTGGAGCTTGGACTCCAGGGTGTAGCGCAGCTCGTCGGGGTCGGTGGCGGCCCCGGGGTTGTTCGGGGAGGTCCCCGCGCCGAGTCCGAGGTGGTAGAGCTGGATGTCCTTGTGGTCCCAGGCGATGTTCCCCTTGCGGGGTTCGGCGGCGAGGGCCTTGGCGGCATCGATCGGCATGGGCGTGCTGCTCCCTGTGTTGGAAACACCGTCTTTGGGGCACCTGCTGTGGGGCACCTGCTGGGGGACACCTGCTGTGCGGAAGCGCGGTGCCGTGGAAGACCTCGGCGCGGCCGTCCGCACCGTCGGCCGCACCGAGGTCGTATGCGGGACCCGGCACTCTAGAACGCGTTCTAGGTTGCCCGGTGAAGGAATGTATAACGCACGCCCCAGCACTTGGGAAGACTCCTGACGATCTGTCAGCCACACTTCGCGTGCGGCGCGTTGCGCTGGCACGGGACACTTCGCCCCTACCCTGGCCGGGTGGATGAGATGCCCGTTGCCCAGCGCCCCGCCCGATCCCTGCGGGTGCTCCTGGACCCCCCGAACCCGGCCCTGGCGGTCCTCCTCGGCCTCCAGCCGGACATCGAGGTCGTGGCCTCGCCCCTGGCCCGCCCGGCGGTGGCGCTGACGGAGTCGGTGGACCGCGTCCCCGCGCTCCTGGCGGAGGATCCGGAATGCCGCGTCCTGGTCCTGACGGGCTCCGCCCATCCCGGCCTGCCAGAGGCCGCCCTCGCCGCCGGCGCGGCCGGCCTGGTCCTGCGCGACGGCCCGGTCGAGGACCTCGCGGACGCCGTCCGCCGCGCCTCCCGGGGGGAGTCGGTGGTCGACCCGGCACTGGAGACACCGCAAGCGCCGCAGGCCTCGTAAGCCCTTCCGGACATGCGCCCGCCCCGCGGATCCTCCGGGAGGATCCGCGGGGCGGGCGGGGTGTGGGCCGGACGGGGTGTGGGCCGGACCGGTCAACCGGAGCTGGTGGTCGCCGTCCAGTCGTCGACGGTCCGCGAGGGGTCCAGGGCGACGGGCAGCCTCTCCAGCCCACGGAAGGCCGGGAACGGCCCCTTGAGCCACTCCTCGTGGCCCGGCTCCGGCGTCGCCAGGACCATGTCGGGGAACCGGTCGAGCAGGGCCGTCAGCGCCGTCTCCAGCTCCATCCGGGCCAGCGGGGCGCCGAGGCAGTAGTGGGGTCCGTAGCCGAAACCGAGGTGGGTGCTCTGCACCCCCTTCCGCGTCACGTCCAGGGTGTCCGGCTCCGCGAACTTCTCCGGATCGCGGTTCGCCGACGAGATCGCGATCTGGACCAGCGACCCCCGCGCGATGGCGACTCCGCCGATCTCCAGGTCCTCCAGCGCGTAGCGGAACGTGGAGGTCTCCACGGAGCACTCGAAACGGACGAGCTCCTCGACCGCCTGGGGCAGCAGCCCCCGGTCCGCCCGTACGAGCGCCAGCTGGTCGGGGTGCGAGAGCAGCGAGAAGACGGCGTTGCCGATCTGGTACGTGGTCGTCTTGTGCCCCGCGAAGAGCAGCACCCACATCATCGAGACGAGCTCGTCGTCGGTCAGCGCCCCGTCCTCGTGCTCCGTCTGGATCAGCACGGTGAGGAAGTCGTCGGCGGGCCGCGCGCGCTTGCGGGCGACCAGGCCGAGGAAGTAGGTCCGCAGCCAGTGCTCGGCCGCGGCCAGGTCGTCGGCCGCGTCCTTGCTGAACCGGGAGCGCGTCACCTGCCCGAACCACTTCAGGACGTCGGTGCGCTCGTCCCCGACGATGCCGAGCAGTTCACAGATGACCATGACGGGGAGCGGCAGGGCGAAGGAGGCCATCAGGTCGACGGGGGTGTCCGTCGGGCACTTGGCCAGCAGTTCGCCGGCGAGCTGCTCGATGCGCGGGCGCAGGAGCTTGACGTGGCGCGGGGTGAAGGCCTCGTGGGCGATGTGCCGCAGCCGGGTGTGCCGAGGGGGGTCCGCGAAGATCAGGTTGTCGTCGAGAGCGTCGCACTTGTCCCCGAAGACCGCGTGGTAGATCTCGATGC
Organism: Streptomyces sp. NBC_01298; assembly: GCF_035978755.1. NCBI lineage: Bacteria > Bacillati > Actinomycetota > Actinomycetes > Kitasatosporales > Streptomycetaceae > Streptomyces > Streptomyces sp. NBC_01298. Next base: position 6,354,770 of record NZ_CP108414.1, on the reverse strand, counting down.
CCTCGTGCATGTCCTTGCCGATGCGCGGATCGGACAGCGCGAGGCGGGCGTCCTCGTACCGGGTGATGAGATACGTGTCCACCCCGTGGTGCGTGGTCAGCTTGCAGACGGGCGCCTGCTCGCGCAGCGACCGGTAGACCGGGTAGGGGCACGTACGGTACTCCGGCGTGCCCATGGACACGGCCGCCCGGGCCTCGCCGACGGGAAGGCCGTCACTCACGGCCACTGCGGGTTCGGTCGTCACGGCTCAGACCTCTCGTGGGGCTCGGGGCTCGACTGTCCAGCCAGCTCACTGCCTCGGCCCGCGCCCCGCATAACGCCCGTTACCCCGTTCGGGCCCGAAACTACGCCCGCCTGAGCGGATCGGCCGGGTCCCCGAGCCGTCCCGCGATGACCCGCGCGGCCCCGCCATAAGGTCCCCACCATGCCGGACATCGCAGACACCACCCCGTCCCTGTCCCCGTCCCCGCCGGACGACGGCAGTGACAGCAGGATCGACGTCCACCACCACTTCTGCGCACCACAGTGGCTGGAGTGGGCCGAGGGCCAGGGCCTGGCGAACCGCAAGGCCCTTCCCCCGTGGGCGCGCTGGGACGCGGCGGCGGCCCTGGCCCTGATGGACCGCGCGGGCATCGCCACCGCCGTCCTCAAGCCGATGCTGCCGGCGCGCTACGCGACGTCCGCCCAACTGCGCGAGGCCACGGCCGTCACCCTGCGGGCGGCGGCGGAGGTGGCTGAAGCCCACCCGGGCCGCTTCGCGTTCCACGCCCCGCTCTTCCTCGACGACCCGGAGGTCGCCCGCTGGGCGCTGCGGCGGGGGCTCGACGAGCTGGGGGCGGTGGGCGTGAACGTGACGGCGAACTACGGAGGCGTCTACCTCGGCGACCCCTCCTACGACCCCCTCTTCGCGGAACTGAACGAACGCTCCGCGGTGGTGGACACCCATCCGCACAACCTGCCGGGGGTTGGCGCGGGCCCTGGCCCGGGCCTCGGCGGGGGGATGGGGCCGGACGCGGGCGGCGGGCCCGGCGCGGGCCGGGGGCCAGGGGCGAACGCCGGCGCGGGCCACGGACCGGGACCGGACACGGGCCACGGCGCGGGCCACGGACCGGGGGCGAACTCCGGGCCCGGCGCGGGCCACGGACCCGGCGGGGGCCACGGACCCGGCGCGGGCCGGGGGCCGGGGGCGGGCGGCGGGCCCGGGGCGGTGGCCGTGCCGGGGATCCCGCACTTCCTGTGCGACTTCCTGCTGGACACCACGCGGGCCGCGCTGAACATGATCCACAAGGGCACCCTGGACCGGTTCCCGAACCTGTCGGTGATCCTGCCGCACGCGGGCGGCTTCCTCCCGCACATCGCCACCCGGGTGCAGGCCTTCGCGGGGGCGCTCACCCCGCCCGTCGACCCGGCGATGGTGCGGGACCACCTGCTCCGCTTCTACTACGACACGGCCGGGCCCATGTCCCCCGCGGGCACCCTCCTGGCGATGGCGTCCCCCGACCGCATCCTCTTCGGCAGTGACTGGCCCGCGTGTCCTTCGGAGATGGTCACGGATGTCGCGCTGCCGGCGCTGGCGGGTGATTCCGCGCTGAGTGCGGTGCAGTTGCGGGGGATCAACCGGGACAACGCGTTGCGCTTGATGCCGAGCCTGGCCCCGCTGAGCCCCGCACGCGTCTGACCGGCCCCGGTCGGGCCGCCCTACGCGGCCCTGCCCCGACCGGGCCCTGGCCCCCCGGGGAGCCTTGCCCCCGCAGCCTCGGCCTGGCGGCCCGGCCCCTGGGGCTACCGCCCCGGGGGTTGGCCCTGCGGGGCGAAGTCCCCTACCCACCCTTCCACCGTTCCCCGGGCCGGCCCGGACCCGGTCCTCAAACGCCGGACGGGCTGAAAGCAGGGGTACCGGGCTGCGCCCGGACCCCTGGGGCTCCGCCCCAGACCCCGGTCCTCAAACGCCGGACGGCTGAAAGAACGACCCCGGTCGGGGGCTGCGTACCGGGGTCGGGGACGGGGGTGGGGTGGGGTGTTGGCCGGGACGTAAAGCGTGATTTGTGGCGCACTACTCGGAATCACTGTCGAAGTAGGGGGCAGGGCGCCTAAATCATGCAGTCCAGGCCGACACCCCACCCCGCCCCCGGCACCGACCCCCCACCCACAGCCACCCCGCGCCCAGGCCAACCCCAGCCCCGCCGGCGCTTGAGGCGCAGGGGCCCGGGGACAGCGTCCCCGGCAACGCCGCCCAGCCACCCGCGGGCTAGCGTCGCAGCAGGGTGACCACCGCCGCACCACCCAGCCCGATGTTGTGCGCCAGCCCGACCCTCGCCCCGGACACCTGCCGGGGCCCCGCCTCGCCCCGCAGCTGCCACACGAGTTCCGCCGCCTGCGCGAGCCCCGTCGCGCCCAGCGGGTGGCCCTTGGAGATGAGCCCGCCCGACGGGTTGACCACCCACCGCCCGCCGTACGTCGTCGCCCCGGATTCCACCAGCGGCCCGGCCCCGCCGTCCTCGCACATGCCCAGCGCCTCGTACGTCAGCAGCTCGTTGATCGAGAAGCAGTCGTGCAGCTCGATGACGTCCACGTCCCCGATCCCGAGCCCGGACGCCGCGAACACCGCCCGTCCCGCCGCCGCCGACATCGGCTTGCCGACGACGTCGATGCAGGAGCCGGACGCGAAGGACGCCTCCGTGTCGGTGGTCATGGACTGGGCGACGATCTCCACCGCCCGCTCCCCCAGCCCGTGCCGCTCCACGAAGCGTTCCGAGACGACCACGGCCGCGGCCGCCCCGTCCGAGGTCGGCGAGCACTGGAGCTTGGTCAGCGGCTCGTGGATGGCCTTCGCGGCGAGGATCTCCTCGACCGTGTACACGTCCTGGAACTGCGCGTTCGGATTGTTCGCCGAGTGCCGGTGGTTCTTGGCGCCCACCGCCGCGAGCTGCGCGGCCGTGGTCCCGTAGAGCTTCATGTGCTCCCGCGCCGCGTTGCCGAAGATCTGCGCGGTCGGCGGGGACATCTCGAAGCCGTGCCCGGCGGCCATGATCCCGTAGTGCCGGGCCACCGGCGAGGTCTTGAAGTCTCCCCCGTCGGCCCCGCCCCCCAGCGCGCCGCGCTTCATCTTCTCGAAGCCCAGCGCCAGCACGCAGTCGTTGATCCCGCCCTCGACGAACTGCCGCGCCATCATCAGCGCCGTCGAGCCCGTCGCGCAGTTGTTGTTGACGTTGTAGACGGGTACCCCGCTCAGCCCCAGCTCGTACGCCGCCCGCTGCCCGGCCGTGGAGGCCTGGAAGCAGTAGCCCACCGGCACCTGCTCGACCAGCCCGTAGTCGATGCCCGCGTCGGCCAGCGCCGCGTCACCGGCCTCCTTCGCCATGTCCCAGTACTGCCAGTCCCTCGACTCCGGCTTCTCGAACTTCGTCATGCCGACGCCCACGATGTACGACTTCATATCCGTATCCCCACTGCCCTTCAGTCCTTGAGTCCTTGAGTCCTTGAGTCAGTCCCTGGGAAGGCCGAGAATCCGCTCGGCGACGACGTTGAGCTGGACCTGCGTGGTGCCTCCGGCGATGGTCAGGCAGCGGGACATGAGCATGCCGTGCACCGCCCGCTTCCCCGCACCCTCGCTCACCGCGCCCGCCGGCCCCAGCAGTTCGAGCGTGAGCTCGGCGGTCTTCTGCTGGTGCGGGGTCTGCACCAGCTTGCGTACGGAGGCGCCCGCCCCCGGCTCCAGCCCCGAGACCTGCTGGAGCGTGGTGCGCAGCCCGATGCAGGCCAGGGCGTGCGCCTCGGCGGCCAGCGCCCCGATCCGGACCCGGTACCCGCCTTCGAGTTCGGCGGAGCGGGCGAGCAGCGCTTCCAGGCCGGTGTCGAAGGTCATCTGGTCGGCCATGTGGACGCGTTCGTTGCCGAGGGTGTTGCGGGCGACCTTCCAGCCCCCGTCCTCCGCGCCCACCAGGGCGTCCGCCGGGAGCGGCACGTCGTCGAAGTAGACCTCGTTGAAGAGGGCTTCGCCGGTGATCTCCTTGAGCGGCCGGATGTCGATCCCGGGGGTCTTCATGTCGACCACGAAATAGCCCAGCCCCTTGTGCTTGGGGGCGTCCGGATCCGTCCGGGCCAGCAGGATCCCGTAGTCGGCGCTCTGCGCGGAACTGGTCCACACCTTCTGCCCGTTGACGATCCAGCCACCCCCCTCCGCCCGCTCCGCCTTCGTCCGCAGCGAGGCCAGGTCCGAGCCCGCCCCCGGCTCGGAGAAGAGCTGGCACCAGGTGACGTCCCCGCGCAGCGTGGGGAGCAGGTACCGCTCCTGCTGCTCGGGGGTCCCGTAGGCGAGCAGCGAGGGTACGACCCAGGTGGCGATGCCGAGGTCGGCGACCTTGACCCCGGCGGCCGCCAGTTCCTGCTGGACGACGAGCTGTTCGACGGGTCCGGCGCCGAGCCCGTACGGGGCCGGCAGGTACGGGGCCGCGTACCCGGTGGGCGCCAGCACCCGGCGTGCGGTGGCGGGGTCGAGCCCGGCCGCGTCGGCGATGGCGCTACGGGCCTTCGCGCGGTGGGTCTCGGCCCGCGCGGGCAGTTCCAGCCGCAGCTCGCGCCGGGCGCCCGCGGCGGCGAGCCGGACGGCGCGGACCCGGTGGCCGTCGCCGGGGCCGAGGAGCTGGCGGGCGACGAGGGCCCGGCGGAGGTAGATGTGGGCGTCGTGCTCCCAGGTGAAGCCGATGCCGCCGAGCACCTGGACGCAGTCCTTGGCGCAGGAGTACGCGGCGTCCAGCGCGGTGCCCGCGGCCAGCGCGGCCACCAGCGAGCGCACCTCGGCCGGCTCCTCCGTGGCCTGCGCGGCGTCCCAGGCGAGCGCCCGGGCCTGCTCCACGCGCACCAGCATGTCGGCGCACAGGTGCTTGATCCCCTGGAACTGCCCGATGGGCCGCCCGAACTGCTCGCGCACCTTCGCGTACTCGGCGGCGGTGTGCAGCGCCCAGGCGGCGGTGCCGCAGGCGTCGGCGGCGAACAGCACGCAGGCGAGGTCCCGTACGAGGGCCGCGTCGAGTTCCAGCAGGGCGCCCGGCCCGGCGGTGACCCCGCGGGCGCGGACCTCGGCGGTGGGCCGGGTCGGGTCGGCGCCGTCCTGGGTACGGACGTCCAGCGCGGCGGCGTCGACGGCGAACCAGCGGGTTCCGTGCGCGGTCTCGGCGGCGAGCAGCACGAGGTCGGCCTCGCCCGCGCCCAGCACGGGCGGCGCGGTCCCGTCGAGGAGGTAGCCGCCCTCCACGGCGACGGCGGTCAGGTCCCCGGGCCCGAGCGCCACGGCGCCGACCCGCCCGCCGAGGGGCTCGGCCCCGGCCCGGTCCAGGAGTACGGAGGCCAGCACGCTCGGCAGGTACGCCCCGGGCAGCGCCGCCCGGGCGGCCTCCTCCACCACGACGGCGAGGTCGAGCAGGCTGCCGCCCTCCAGGTGCGGTTCCAGCAGCCCGGAGGCGAGCAGCCCGTCCCAGTAGGCGGGCCGCGAGCCCGTCTGCGGCGGGGTGTCGAGGAGCTTGCGCAGCTCCTCGGGCGGCACGGCCCGCGCGACCCAGCCGCGTACGGCCTCGGCCAACTCCCGCTGTTCCTGTGTGATTCCGATGCCCATGCGCGGCAGACTAGAACACGTTGCATTCTGACGGAAGGTCAGAACTGAAACGTGTTCTCGCTTGTGGCGAGCACGGGTCATCGGCCCCCACTCGGATCGGGCCGAGGCGCAACCGAACAGGGGTGCGGCACGTCTGGAAGGAGATGAGACGAGGAACGGGACTGTGGGGAGCGTTGCTGGCGCTGGCGTCGACGGGATGCGTTGCGGCGGCGCCGCCTCCGCTCCAGCCCGTGGACCCGGAGTTCGTGCGCACGATGCGTCCGGTGATCCAGGACGACCTGGCCACGACCCTGAACGATCAATGGTCCACGACGGAGAAATACGGGGAGCCGGGGTGGGGGGTCCGCTTGTTCTGCGACGTGCGGATCATCGAGGTCACCCCGATGCCGGGGAACGGCGTGTCGAGAGTCGGGTTGGTCGCGGACTGCAACGGCTTCGGGCGCGAGGGTACGGCGTTGGTGGACGCGCGTTTCGGCCAGGTGGGCACCTGGATCGTCGAGCTGGACGGCGGCCGGGTCCGGGCGAAGGACCAGGGCCCGGACGGCGCTGAGCGGGGGGACTGGGAAAGGCGCTGGTTCACGAAGCAGGCCCTGAACGAGGCCCGCCGCGTGGAGCACGGCGATTGGTCCGATCCCGCCGCCCTCGCCCGCCGGCACTTCGGGCTCCCCGCGGACGCGCCCCTGCGATGACAGCCGCGGTGTCGCGGGCGGCGGCGCCCGGTCAGGAGCGTTCGTAGTAGTAGCCCTCGCCGTGCGAGGGGCCGACGTTGTGCTGGAGGCCGGACGGCAGGCTCTTGGTGAAGAAGGAGGGGTCCAGGACCCCGCAGAACTGGCTGGCGGACTTGGACTTGTCCACCGCCGCCGCCCCGATGTTGATCCGGGTCCCGCCGGAGGTCAGCGAGGTCACCTTGGCGATGTTCTCGCAGTGGCCCATCTGGGTCTCGTTGATCAGGCGGACCGCCCCGGACCGGGTGATGATCACCGTCCCCGGCTGGCCGATGTTGAAGTCGCCCTTGTAGGTCCAGGTCCCGGCGAAGTACGAGGGCACCGCGTCGCCGCCGCCGGAGCCGCCGCCACTGGGCGACCCGCCGCCACTCGGTGATCCGCCGCCGCTCGGCGAGCCCGAGCCCGACGCCGCTCCCCCCGGGGTGGCGCTCGGGCCGGTGCCCGTTCCGGTGCCCCCGGCGGCCGGGCCGCCCCCGCCGCCCTGGTTCGCGCCGCCGCCCGGGGTGCCGGAGCCTCCGCCGGGGGTGCCCGCGCCCGCCGCCGCGCCCTGCCCGGCGGCGGCCTGCCCGTCCGGGGCCGGCACGGGAGGGCTCTGCGCGGCCTGGGGGCTCTCGGGGTTCCGCGTACCCGGGGCCGGCGAACCGCTCGCCGCCGAAGGGGAGCCGGAGGAGGCGCCGGAGGAGGCGCCGGGCGTCACGGGCGCACCGCTCGCCGGGGGCGAGGCCTGCGCCCCGCCGCCACCGCCGCCGAACGGCTGGAGCAGGGCCACCGTGCCCCCGCCGACGCCGAGCACCAGGACCACCGGCACCGCGACGGTCAACCGCCTCCGCTCCCGGCGCCGTTCGCCCTTTCCGGCAGCTCCGCCGGTACCGCCTCCGGCGGCCGGACCGGTGGCCGGTGCAGCCGCCACCCCGAGCACCTGCTCGCCGGACCCTCCCTGCCCTCCCGGGGCTCCCGCCTCCGGCCGCAGCCCGAGCGTCCCCCGGTCGGGGGTCCGCGCATCGCCCGCTCCCCTTTCCCCGACGGGCGCGGGCACCGGCTCCGGCTCCGGCTTCGCCTCCGCGACCGGTACCGCCTCCGCGTCGAGCAGCCGCGCCGCCTGCCGGGCCAGCCGCTCCACCACCTTGGGCGGCAGCCACGCCCCGCCGCGCGCCGCCGGACGGACCCGCTCCGGGTCCGCCAGCAGTTCGTCCACGCCGGGCCGTTCCTCCACGCCCTTGACCAGGCAGCGGCCGATCAGCGCGCGCAGCGGGGCGTCCGCCACCCGCTCCAGGGCCGGTTCGCCCTCCACGATCTGGAACATCACCGCGTGCTGGTTGCTGGCGCCGTGCCCGAAGGGCAGCTCGCCCGTGGCCGCGTACATCAGGACGCAGCCGAGCGTGAACACGTCGCTCTTCGCCCCGGCCCGCTGCCCGCGCACCTGCTCGGGCGACATGAACCCGGGCGAGCCGACGACCATGCCGGTACTGGTGAGCAGCGACTCGACGGAGGTCTCCAGGGCCCGCGAGATCCCGAAGTCGATGACCCGGCTGCCCTCGACGGTCAGCATCACGTTCGACGGCTTGAGGTCGCGGTGCACGATCCCGGCGGTGTGGATGTCCTTCAGCGCGTGCAGCAGCCCGTCCGCGAGGGCGTGTACGGATTCCACGGGCAGGGGGCCGTACCGGCGCACGATCTGCTCCAGCGAGAGCCCGGGTACGTATCCGGTGGCGACCCACGGCCGTTCGGCGTCGGGGTCGGCGTCCAGGACGGGCGCGGTGTACCGCTCGCCCACCTTCCGGGCGGCGTCGATCTCGCGGCGGAAGCGGGCCCGGAACTGCGCGTCGGCCACGTGCTCCTCGTGCACCACCTTCACCGCGACCGTACGCCCGCTCTCGGACCGGGCCAGGAACACCCGGCCCATCCCGCCGGCCCCGAGGCGCCCGAGCAGCAGGTACGGCCCGATCCGGCTCGGATCCCCGGGCGCGAGGGGCTTTATGCCGCCGTCGAGGTTGTCATCACTGCCGCTGCCCATGCTGCCCGTCCCCCGGTGCTCCCCTGCGGGCGGCCGTCCGGTCCGCCCCGTCGAACTCACCTCAGGTTAGGGCCAGTTCGTTCGACCCCCGAAAGCGAGGCCGGACGGGCGAGAGGAACGCGGGCGGAATGAGGCGATCCGAGAGGCCGACGATGACGACTTGAACGCGTTCAATCCCTGTGCGAGGGTGCGACATGAGTTCTTGAGCCCATCGGTCGCGCACGCGGCCCGCGGAACTCACCGGGGGTGGAGTGTGCCGCGTTCCTGTCGTACCGCGACGCTGATCTCGCTCGCCGCAGCCCTAGCCCTGACGGCCTGCGGCAGACTCACCGTCATGCCGCCACCCGAAGGCGACCCGGTCGTCCTGGAGCCGGCCGCCTTTACGACCACGTGGGTCGACGCCGACGGCGGCACCCTCTCGCTGAGCCGGGACGGCACGTTCCTCGCCGACGAGGTCTGCGTAGCCGTCGACTGGTACGACAGTTTGACCTGGTCCGGAACAGGCACCTGGAAGCAGAGCTCCAACGAGGAGCAGAGCTTCCTCACCGTCACCTTCGACACCGCGCACGCCGTGGGCTACAGCGAGACCCACCCCGAAACGGAGCGGAAGCCCGACTCCTACGCCGCCCTGCGGCAAGGCAAGGCCCTGAAACTCTGGACCGCCATCGGCGATCCGGACAACGACTACCCGAACTGCGTCCTGAACAGCCGGGCGCGCTGACCGGTCGCCGCTCCGTCGCTCAGAGGCTGCGGACGAACTCCGCGAAGGCGGCCGGGGCGACGGTGAAGGCGGGGCCGTCGGGGACCTTGGAGTCCCGGACGGCGATGCGGCAGGGCTGGGGGGCGATCTCCACGCACTCGCCGCCGGTGTCGCCGCTGTACGAGGCCTTGCGCCAGGCCGCGTCGCCGAGCGGGGCGCACTCGACGCAATCACCGCCGGTGTCACTGCTGTACGAGGACTTACGCCACCGTGCGCCCGTCAGGTTCTGGATGGTGTCCATAGCGTTCCTCCATTACGCGGGCGATCAGTTCCGCCGATTTCTCCACGGAGAGCGCGGCGGCCTGCAGGTGATCGTAACGGAGCGAACCCTCCCTGAGAGCGGCCGGATTGGCCGTCATGTGCCCCTGGATGAAGTCCTCGGTGTAGGCGATGTCCGGGTCGTCCTCGAAGCGCAGGAGGTTGAAGGTGCCCGGCAGCCCCGCGTGCGCGCCAGCCTCGAAGGGCAGGATCTGGACCCGCACCCACTCCCGGTCCCACAGACCCAACAGGCGGGCGAGTTGGCCTCGCATCACCTCCCGGCCGCCGACCTCCTGATGCAGGGTCGCCTCGCTCAGCACCACCCACATCAGCGGCGGGTGCTCGCGCTCCAGGATCCGCTGCCGCTCCATGCGGGCGGCCACCTGCGCGTCGAGGCCCTTCTCGTGCCGCACGCCGAGTACGGCCCGCGCGTACGCCTCCGTCTGGAGCAGCCCATAGATCAGCTGGGCCTGAAAGGTGGAGATGTACGCCGCCTTCGCCTCCATCTCCGCGTACGCCTGGAACCAGGTCGGCAGCTGGCTCCGCAGCACCAGCCCCACCAGGCGGGAGAACACCCCGCCCGTACCCAGGGCCGCGTCGACGCGCTCCGAGAAGTCCCGGGTCGGGACCTTCCTCGCCGTCTCGATCTGTCCGATCAGTGAGGCCGCGCAGAAGATGATGTCGCCCAACTGCCCCTGTTTGAGCCCCGCGGCCTCCCGCAGGCGGCGCAGTTCGGCGCCGTAGTAGTCCAGCGGAGAGGCGCTGGGGTCGAGACTGCGGATGTTGACCATGGAGCGGTCACCCCCAAGTACACGCCGGGCGGCGTTCGTTTCGGTCCATAGCCGAGCGTAACCACGCCGCTCCAGTCTGGTGCCATGAATCTCACAACTGACTGCTCAGCGGGACAAGTTGACGCCAGCTATCGCATGGGCTTCACCGTCGGTGACCATTCCGCCGGCCACATGCGCCGCATCCTGCGGATGTTCCTCGCCCAATGGGAGCTCGACGCCCTCGCCGACGCCGCGGAGCTCGCGCTGACCGAGCTGGTCGCCAACGTCGTGCGCCACGTACCCGGACGCGGCTGCGTGGTCCTCATCCTGCGCCGGCCGGGCGGGCTGCGCGTGGAGGTCTCGGACGGCTGCCCGGCGCCCCCGCACCCCCCGACCGGCGCCGGGGAGCTGAGCGAGGACGGCCGCAGCCTGCTCCTGGTCGAGGCGGTGACGGACCGCTGGGGCACGGACCCGAACTCCACCGGCAAGACGGTGTGGTTCGAGTGCGACGCCACCCCACCACGCCCCGCTCCGGGTCAGCGGCGCGGCTGAGCCAACAGGGCGCGGTCGCAGACGATCCGCATGAACTCCTCAGCCTGACGTTCGGACCCGACCCCCTCGCGCACGGGCCCGTAGTGCATCACGATCACGACGGTCCCGACGTACGCCCTCCACATCAGGTGTCGGCCGATCTGGGCGGGGTTCGCGAGGGGCTCGTCGGCAACGACGTACGCAGTCGTCGCGCTCTCGTCGCCCAACCTCCGTGTATCGAAGAGGAATTCCTTCCGACTGCCCGGATTGTCGCGTTCGGTGACCAGCTCGTCGTACCTCCGGAAGGCGGTCGACGCGTCCGGGCAGGTGCGTAAGGAGAACCGGACGCTCAGGTCGGAACGACCCTCGGCGTCCTTCGCGGTCGAGTCGTAGTCCGACCAGCCCGAGTGGCACGTGCCTTCGCGGCCCGCCCCCACCGAGTGCACCTCGCTGGTTTCCCACGCCCCCGGCAGGTCCGACACACCTGGTATCACCCGCTCGGCCTCGTCCGCGCTCAGCTCCCGCGCCCACAACGCCTTGCCCCCACTGCTCCGTGGCGCCTTCTCCTTGAGGAACTGCGAGCCCCCGTAATAGGCGAGGGCGACCACGACGAGGAGGGCCACCGCCAGACCCAGCAGGCCGGCGGTCGTGTTCGGCCTGTGGATGGTGATCGACCCGAGCGATATCTGGCTGCGGCGGACCTTGGCGCCCTGCATGAAGATGCCCGTCGCCTGGTTCGTCGATGCGTTCACGTGCACCGTCAGGGCGTCGCGGAGGACCGGATCCGCCTCGATCTCCTCGCGGAGCACCGCCTCCGCCTCCCCGCGCACCTCGGGGCCGTCCGTACCGGCGTCCAGCCCCTCCAGCGCCGCCTGGCCCCGCGGAGTGGACCACAGCCGCTGCCTGGCCATGCGGGCGATCTCCGACGCGGCCTGCTGCCCGAAACCCGTAGCCGTTCCCGTCAGCACGTCAACGACCATCGATGCCAGGTCCGTTCCCATGAATACCCCCCGGTATCACGCGGCGCTCCGGAGCAGTGTCGTTCCCCCGCCTCCGGTAAGGAACACTCCCTTCCGCTCCCCGCGGTCAGCGGCCGCGCGCGTGCTCGACGGCCGCCGACGCCAGGCCCGCCACGAACGGGTGGGCGCGGGTGCCGTCGCCGTCCAGTTCGGGCTGGAAGAGGGTGGCCAGGAAGAAGGGGTGTCCGGCCAGTTCGGCGATGCGGATGTCGCCGGACTCGTCGGCGCCGGTGAAGGTCATGCCGTGGGCCCGGAGGAGGTCCAGGTGGAGGGGGTTGGGGCCGTAGTCGCAGTGGTAGCGGGCCTGCGTGCGGTCCGCGCCGAGCAACCGGGCGGCGCGGGAGCCGGGGGTGACCCGTACGGTCCCCTCGTGGCCCACGAGCGAGCAGGCCAGCGGGACGACCACCGCGTCCGCCTCGGCCGTCGCCGGGTCGTTCTCGGCGTGGGCGGCCCGGTCCAGCCCGCAGACCGTACGGGCGAACTCCAGCAGGGCGTGCTGGAAGCCGCCGCAGGTGCCGAGGAAGGGGATGCCGTTCTCGCGGGCGTCCCGGATCGCCGTGAGCACCCCGTCCTCGCTGCGGTACGGGCTGCCGGGCAGGACCCAGACGGCGTCGAAGCCGTCCATGCCCTCGCCCGCCTCCTCGGTGGGGATCCAGTAGGCGTCCAGGTCCAGGCCCTCGCGCTCGCGCAGCGCCTCCAGCAGGCCGGGGACGCGGGCGTGGGAGCGTACGGCGTCGGAGCGGTCCGCGATCAGGGCGATGCGGGCGGGCGAGGTGGGGTGGTTCGCGTTCATGACGACCATCCTCCGAGCCGCCGGCCCATCACGTCCAACGATGATCCGCACTACCCGCATAAGCGATACTGATGCCCATGGATCCGCATCTCCTCCGCACCTTCGTCGCGGTCCTCGAACACCGCTCCTTCTCCACCGCCGCGTCCGTCCTCGGCTACACGCAGTCGGCCGTCTCCCAGCACATCGCCGCCCTCGAAGCCGACCTGGGCGCCCGGCTGGTCGAGCGGCGGCCCGTCGCCCCCACCGAGGCGGGGGACCGGCTGATGGAACACGCCCCCGCGCTGCTGCTGCGCCTGGACGCCGCCCGCGCCGACATCGCCCGGCTGCACCGGGCCCCCGACGCCCGGCTGACGCTCGCCTGCTCCCCCGCGGCCTTCGGCCCCGCGCTCGCCCGGGCCCTGGCCCGGCTGCGCGCCGCGGGACCGGTGGAGGTGGACCTGCACACCCTGGCCCGGGACTCCGTGCTCGAAGCGGTCCTGACCGGCCGTGCCGACCTCGGCCTCGTGGACGGCGTGGCCGCGCCCAGCGACCCCCTCCCGCTGCCGGACCTCGGGCCCACGGTCACCCTCGCGGTCACCGAAGAACCTCTGGCCGTGCTCTTCCCGCACACCCACCCCCTGGCGCGCCGGAGTTCGGTCCGGCTGCCCGACCTCGCGCAGGCGCAGTGGATCGACGCCCCCGGTACCGCGGTCCCCCTCGCCCGGCTCCGCGAGGTCAGCCACACCGCCGGCTTCCACCCCCGGATCCGCCACCACGGCACGGACCCGCACGCGCTGGCCGCCCTGGCCGCCGCCGGGCACGGCCTGACCGCTCTCCCCCTCTCCCTGGCCGCCACCTTCCCCGGCACCACGGCGATCCCGGTCCGCGCCCCCCGCCTGGTCCACCGCACGGAACTCCTCCACCCCACGGCCCCGCCCCCGCACGCGGCGGCACTGGCGGCTCTCCTCACCGGCCGCCCGTAGCCGGCGCCCCGTAGCCGGCCGCGCACACCGCCGCCGGACATAGGCTTCGTCCCGGCGGGCCGGGATCGTGGTGGGGAGACGAGCGGGTGCGGGAACTGATCGAAGACCGGTACGAGTTGGAGGAGCTGCTCGGCCGGGGCGGGTTCGGCGAGGTGTGGCGGGCCACGGACCGCCGGGTGGGCCGTCGGGTCGCCGTCAAGATCGGGTACCCGCTGACGTACGAGGACACCCGCCGGTTCGAGCGGGAGGCCAGCCTCGCCGGGAGCCTCGCCCATCCCCACATCGCCACCATCCACGACTTCGGCCGCACCGAACGCGCGGGGCGCAGCACGGTGTTCCTCGTCATGGAGCTGCTGCGGGGACGCAGCCTCGCCGAGATCCTGGACGAGGGCGTGCCGCCCCTGACCGACGCCCTGCATTGGGCTCGGCAGATCGCGGACGCCCTCGGGGCCGCGCACGACGCCGGGATCGTCCACCGGGACATCAAGCCGGCCAATGTGATGGTCGTCGGCAACGGCGTGGCGAAGGTCCTCGACTTCGGCATCGCCAAGGCTCGGGGCGGGCCCGGTACGGAACTGACGGGCACCGGCATGATCATCGGCTCCTTCCCGTACATGGCCCCGGAGCGCTGGACGGGTGGCGCGAACGGGGTCCCCGTGGACGGGCGCAGCGACCTGTACGCACTGGGCTGCGTACTGATGGAGCTGCTCACCGGTGAACGCCCCTTCCCCGCACGCGAGATGCACGAACTCCTCGCCCAACACCTGACGGCCGAACCGCCCTCCCCCGGCTCGCGCCGGCCGGGGCTGCCCCCCGGCCTGGACGCACTCGTACTCGGCCTGCTCGCCAAGGACCCCGGCGAACGTCCCGCCGACGCGCACGAGGTGGGGCGGCGCCTGGCGGAGCTCACCCGGGACCCACGGGCGGCGGAACCGGCCGGATCGGCGCCGCCGGTCGCACGGGCCCTCACCCCCTCACCCGAACCGGCACCCGCCTCCGTCCCCGATCCTGTCCCTGCACCCGCCTCCGCGCCCCCGGCGCCGTCCTACTCCCCGACCGTCCACGTCCTCGCGGCGCAGCCGGCCGACGATCCCGTCCGGGCCCTGCTGCGGCGGCGCCTGGAGCGGCTGCTGGCCGACGGCCCGGCCGACCTCGTGGAGCGGCTGGGCATGCTGGCCGCCGACTCGGCGGAGGAGCTCGGCGCGAACGACCCGCTGACCGTACGGGCCGCGTACCACCGGGCGGTGCGGGTGCGCGGGCAGTCCGGCATCGAGCTGGAGCGCCTCCTTCCGCGCATGATGCGGGTCCTCGGCCTGGAACACCCCGACACGATCACCGCGCGCGTCGCGTACGTCGGCGAAGCCGCGGCCCACGGCCCCGGCGACGGCCACCGGCACGAGGGAGAGCTGTGCGAGATCATCGAGCAGGCCGTCCGGGTGCTCGGCCCCCACGACCCGGTGACCGTGACCGCCCGGTACCACCTGGCCTCGGCGATGCAGCGGGGCGCCCGCGACCGCGACGGCCAGTGGGACGCCCGCACCCCGGAGCGGGCCGAGAGCGAACGCGCCCTGCTGGGGCCGCTGCTGCCCGACCTGGAGCGGGCCCTGCCCGCCGACGGGCCGGTCCTGCTCGACGTACGGCGCCGGCTGGCGCACGACGCGTGGCTGGTCGGTGATTTCGCGGCGGCCGCACCGCTGTACCTGCGGCTGTTCCCGGACGTGGAGGAGCTAGTGGAGCACGGGGACCCGGAAGTGGCGCACCGCGTGATCCGCAGCATCGGCGAGGCGGGGGACCCCGAGCGCGCCCTGCACCTCATCGGCCCGCTGCTGCACCGGCTCCCTTTCGTCTTCGGCAGCGGTGACTGGCTGACCCAGGAGGTCACGGACACCCGCTCGGACCTGCGCCGCGCCCTGCGCGAACGCCGCCGGGGCGGCGGCCCGGGGACCGGCCCCCTCTCCCGCCTGTTCGGCCGCTGACCGGAAGGGGGGTCAGGAAGCCGACCCGTCCTGCGGGGCAGCGCCCAGGAGGAACTCGGTGGCCCGGGCGATGGCCTCGGCGTACGTGGGGTGGACCGCCTCCGACTCCTCGTCGCGGCCGTCCGCGGCTGCGGCGGTGTACCACCAGGCGTCGGCGTCGGGGTCGTGGTGGATGACGGCGGTGCCGCCCGCGTAGCGCAGCGGGATGGACTCGCTGGCGGACCGCTTCGCCACCGCGTGCGGCCACTTCAGGCGGGCGGACTGGCGCTTGATGCCGCCCCAGGCCGCGCCGAGCTGCGCGTAGCTGGCCCCGCTGCGGCCGGCGACGGTCGCGGCGCTCTCCGCCATCCGGTCGACGGACCGCTTGGCTTCGTACAGCGCCCGCAGCATGGCGAGTTGCACGTCGGGGGCGGCCATCAGGGCGGGATCGAAGGGCTTGCCCTCGGCGCGGTAGGCCTGTGCGCGCGTGGAGATGCGCTGCGCCAGCGGGCGGACCGCGTCGAGCACTTGGTCGTCCATGGCGACCGCCTCGTCCTCGGCGGGCTCGCTCCAGGCGGGCTCCACGAGGGCCGCGACGGTGGCCCAGAAGTCCTCGTCGTTCCGGTCGGGGGTCGGGATCGGAGTCGAATAGTCCATGTGACATGTTTACCTGCCGAAGGGCCTACATGACAAGTAAAACTGTCGAAGGATGGATCGACAGGCGCTCATGTCGCCGCGCGGGTCGGCCCGACCCCACGCACCGCGGGCGGGCCCGGGCATGGCGTCCTACCAGCGGGTAAGGCACCATGGGCCGCCGACGTGCGCCGATCCAGGCCGGACGCCACCCACCCCCGCAGGAGGAACACCATGGCCAGCCCCAAGCCGGAGACCCTCGCCGCCTTCGAGGCCGCCAAGGGGTTCATGCCCGTAGGGGAAGGGCTCGCCCTGTACGAGGCGGCCGCCGACGCGGCGCGGCTCGGGCTGCCGCTCCTGGAGGTCGGCACCTACTGCGGGCGCTCCACGATCCTGCTCGCGGACGCCGCCCGCGAGGCGGGGGTGAGCGCGCTCACCGTGGACCACCACCGGGGCAGCGAGGAGCAGCAGCCCGGCTGGGAGTACCACGACCCGAGCGTCGTGGACCCGGAGGTCGGGCTGATGGACACCCTGCCCACCTTCCGCCGGACCCTGCACAAGGCCGGCCTGGAGGACCACGTCATCGCGATCGTCGGCCGCTCCCCGCAGGTCGCCGCGGCCTGGGGCGGCAAGCTCGGCCTGGTCTTCATCGACGGCGGCCACACCGACGAGCACGCCACGGGCGACTACGAGGGCTGGGCCCCGCACCTCGCCGAGGGCGGCACGCTGGTGATCCACGACGTGTTCCCCGACCCGGCCGACGGCGGCCAGGCCCCGTACCGCGTCTACCTGCGCGCCCTGACCTCGGGCGCCTTCGAGGAGGTCGCGGTGACGGACTCCCTGCGCGTGCTGCGCCGCACGGGCGCGGGCATCTGACCTTCGGGGTCCGTATCGGGGCCCGCCCTGGGGCCCGCCTCGGGGCAGGTCTCGGGGCCCGCCCCGGGGCAGGTCTCAGGGCAGGTCTCAGGGTGCGCCCCGGCATATAACCTCACCGCGCCCCCGGATGGCCCACGGTCCGTACACCCGACCGACCGCCGGTCTAGCATCGCCGGGTGCGCTACGACGAAAGCTCCCCGCCGCTCCCCGAGTCCTCGACGTCCATCAGTCCGGACCGGCCCTGGTACGCCCGCCGGTCGACCCTGGTCGTCGCGGCGGCCGCGATCGCCCCGGCCGTTCTGGCCGGGTGGGTACTGACCGAGGTGCTGAGCGGGGGCGCGCGCGACGACTCGCGGCCGCCCCGGATCGTGATGCCGCTCGCGGCCTCGGCCGCCGCATCCTCCGCGTCGGCCGCTCCTTCGGCCTCGGCCGCATCCTCCGCCTCGGCGGCGCCGACCCCCGGACCGGGCGCGAGCGCCGCCCCCGCCGCCTCCGCCGCCAAGGGGCTCGCCGGCCGCACCGTCGTCATCGACCCCGGCCACAACACGGGCAACTTCAAGCACACCACCGAGATCAACCGCCAGGTGGACATCGGCACCAACCGCAAGGAGTGCGACACCACCGGCACGACCACCAACTCCGGCTACATGGAAGCCGAGTTCAGCATGGACGTGTCCCGTCGGCTGCGCACCGTCCTGGAGGCCAAGGGCCTCAAGGTGGTCCTCACCCACGAGGCCGGCAAGGAACGCCCCTTCGGCCCGTGCATCGACGAGCGCGCCCGGATCGGCAACGAGGCCGCCGCCGACGCCGTGGTCTCCGTCCACGCGGACGGGGTCTCGGCCGGGAGCCGCGGCTTCCACGTCATCCTCCCCGCCAAGGTCAAGGGCGGCAGTGCCGACACCGCGAAGATCATCGGACCGTCCCGGCAGCTCGGCGAGCGGATCGCCGGGAACTTCGCCCGGACCACCGGCTCCGCCCCCGCCAACTACCTCGGCGGCGGTACCGGATTGGTCGTGCGCGACGATCTGGGCGGACTGAACCTCTCGACCCGCCCCAAGGTGTTCATCGAATGCGGCAACATGCGTGATGCCAAGGACGCGGCACAACTGTCGAGTCCGCAGTGGCGCCAGAAAGCGGCCCAGGGCATCGCGGACGGCATCGTAGGCTTCCTCGGCGGGTAGGGCCACCAGGACCGTCCCTCCGGACGGCCCGCAGCCCCGATCCTCTCGGCCGCGGCGAAGCTCCGTACCATGGTGCCGCCCGCCCCCTGCGTCACGGCGGGCGCCCAGGGCACCACGAGACGACGAGACCGAGAAGGACACCTAAGACGTGAACATCCGATCCCTCACACGAGGCGACGGCGTGGTGATCGGAGCAGCGGCATTGCTGTTCATCGCCTCGTTCCTCGATTTCTACTCCGCGCCCAACGTCGACGCACCGAGCGCGTGGGACACCGACGTGTACCGGCTGGCGCTGCCGAGCATCTTCCTGCTCGCGTTCATCGCCGTCGGCCTGCTCGTCGCCGCCCGCCTGCAGCCCGCCGGGCGCCAGCTCTTGGGTCTGCCCTTCCAGGCCTGGGGCACGGTGCTCTCCGTCGCCGCCGCCTGGTCCGCGCTGTGGGGCCTCATCACCTGCCCGACCGGGGCCGACCTCGGCGCGGGCGCCGTCATCGGCTTCCTCGCCACGGCCGTACTGGCCGGCGTGACCCTCTTCGGCGCGAAGGTGCCCGCGCTCGCCGGGCAGCTGGTGCCGGACCCGAAGCCCGCCACCACGGCCGTCCCGCCGTACGGCGGCCAGCCGCAGCAGCCGGGCGCCGGGTACGGATACCCGGGCGGCCAGGAGCCGCAGCCGTACGGGGCCGCCCCGCAGCCGGTCCCGCCCTACGGCGGCGGCCACGAGCAGCAGCACCAGGCCCCGCAGGCCCCCCAGGACGCCGTCCCGCAGCCGGCCCCGGCGGCGGACTTCACGCCGTTCTGGTTCGCCGTTCCGGTGGCCCGACCGCTCTTCGCCGAGGACGGCAACCCCGCCCCGATCGCGGAGCTCGCGCCCGGCACCTGGTACCTGGCCGTGGAGCAGCGCGGTCCGGCCACCCTGATCGCCCAGACCCAGGACGGCCGTCGTGGCGTCCTGAACGACACCTCGGGCATCCAGCGCGGCTGATCCCGCACGCGTGCACGCACAACGGCCCCCCGCCCTTCCGGGCGGGGGGCCGTTGCCCTACAGTCACCTGACGCATCGTCAGATTCGTGGAGGGGACCGTCACATGCGCCTCGGACTCGCACTCGGCTACTGGGGCCGCGGCCCCAATCCGGACCACCTCGACCTCGCCGCCGAAGCCGAGAACCTCGGCTACGACTCCGTGTGGACCGCCGAGGCCTGGGGCTCGGACGCCTTCACCCCGCTCACCTGGATCGCCGCGCACACCTCGCGCATCCGCCTGGGCACCGCCATCGCGCAGATGGCCGCCCGCACCCCGACCGCCACCGCCATGCAGGCACTGACCCTGGACCACCTGTCCGGCGGCCGGATGATGCTGGGCCTCGGCCTGTCCGGACCGCAGGTGGTCGAAGGCTGGTACGGGCGCCCCTTCCCCTCCAGCCCCCTGACGGCGACCCGGGAGTACGTGGACGTCATCCGCCAGGTGCTGCGCCGCGAGGCCCCGGTCGCACTGGACGGCCGCTTCCACAGCCACCCGTACCGGGGCGCGGACGGCACCGGCATCGGCAAGCCGCTCAAGCCCATCACCCACCCGCTGCGGCCCGACCTGCCGATCCTGCTCGGCGCCGAGGGCCCGAAGAACATCGCCCAGACCACCCGCATCGCGGACGGCTGGCTCCCCCTCTACTGGTCGCCGACCCGCACCGACGTCTACCAGGCCTCGCTGTCCGAACTCCCCGAGGGGTTCATGATCGCCCCGATGGCGCGTGCGAAGGTCTGCGACGACGTCGCGGAGGGACTCCTCCCGGTGAAGGCGATGCTGGGCTTCTACATCGGCGGGATGGGCCACGCGGCACGCAACTTCCACGCCGACCTCATGGGCCGCATGGGCTACGAGGAGGAGGCGCGGCGGATCCAGGAGCTGTTCCTGGCCGGGCGCAAGGAAGAGGCCGTCATGGCCGTCCCGGACGCGTTCGCGGACGAGATCTCCCTGGTCGGACCGCGGGAGCGGATCGCCGAGCGCCTGGAGCTGTGGCGCAAGGGCCCGGTGACCGACCTGCTCCTGACCGCCCCCGACCCGCACACCCTGCGGGTCCTGGCGGAGCTGAACACCTAGGAATCCGGGGTTTCCTCCGGAAGGGGCGCCAGGAGGGACCCGGGGGCCGTCTCCGGGACGGCCGTCAGGAGCTCCCGCAGGTCCAGCGGCATCACAGCGATCTCCATGCCCTCGCCGCCCTCGAACTCACAGGTCACGATCCGCGAGCCCGGGTTGATGGAGATGCCCTCCCGCACGGAGGGGACCCGTACGCCGGTGGCCCGGGCGCCGGTCAGGGGCACGGGCTCGCCCCGGCCGGGCACCCAGCGGGCCGCGCCCGGGTCGGCGTACACCCGGCCGCTGCGCCAGCGGCCGCTGCCCGCGGGCCGGCGGGCCATCGACGGGATCCCGGCCGGGGATCCCGCGGCCCGGCGCCGGTGGTGTTTGCGGCGCAGCAGCCAGCCGGTCGCGGCGGCGACGCCGGCGAGGAACACGAACTCGATCATCGGACCATTCAAACAGGGAAACGACAGCGGGCCGGACCGGAGGATTCCGGTCCGGCCCGCTGCACGGGGACCGCGTCAGCCGGTCAGCTGGCCCGCGCTCGGGACCTTGTCGGTCACCGTGGCGCCCGCGCTCTTGCCGGCTTCCTTGACGCTGTTGATGACGTTCTCGAAGGCGCCGATGTCGGCGTCGCCGGCCTGGCCCTTGCGCAGCTTGGTGCCGAGCCCCTTGAGGGAGTCGATCCCCGCCGTCAGCGGGCCCACGGCCTTCGACAGCAGCGGGTCGCCCTTGGCGTTCTCGCTGGCCGCCTTCAGCCGGTTGTAGGCGAAGGCGCCCGCGAGGCCCGCCTTGACCAGGGCGAAGGTGCGGCCCTTGGCGCCCTTCTTGAACTTGCCCGCCTTGTACGGCTTGATGATCCACTGGTAGGTGGCACCGGCCGCGAGCCCCGCGTTGGCGACGAAGCGGGTCTTGGCGAACTTCTGCTTCTCCGCCGGGGTGCTGGGCGAGGGGGTGGCGGCGGCCGCTTCCGCGTCCTCGGCGGATGCCGCGGCGTCGGCCTCGGCGAACGCGGCCATGGCCACCGAAACCTCGTCGGCCTGACCGGGGGCGGCCTTGTCGCCGCCGCCCGAACCGCAGGCGGTCGCACCGCCGAGCAGGGCGCAGGACAGGAGCACCGCCGTGAGGGCACGGCGGAAGCGGACGGCTGTGGTGGGTAGGGACACGGGTCTCCTCCGGGGACTGAGGCGTCTCCCGCAGCCTCACCCCGGCCACCCGACTCCGCGACCCGGGGGACCCGTTCGGGTTGGCCCGGCAGGGTTTAGCGCGCCGGGGAGCGGCCAGAAGCGCGGCATGACCTCACACACGCGAGTGCGCACCAGAGGAAGCAGCCAGGCCGGCCGTGCCGTCGCGGTCGTGGCGGACGTCATGGCCTTCATCATCGGCCTGTGGATCCTGCTGTACCTGCTGGACGCCAACCAGGGGAACGCACTGGTCGACTTCATCCACGACGCGGCCAGCTGGCTGGCCGGCTGGTCCTACGACCTCTTCACCTTCCACCGCGACTGGGTCCAGGTGGTGATCGGCTACGGCATCGCGGCCGTCGCCTACCTGGTCATCGGCCACGCCGTCGCGGGCCGGCTCTACCGCCGCTAGGTCGTCCCTTCCGGAAATCCGGGACACGAGGGCAACCATCCGCGCCGGCCGCGGGTCGTACGGGCGAGAGTTGATTGATCGGACTTCGCCCGGGGGGCCCTTGTGAAGAAGTACACGGCGACAGAGGATGCCTCGCCCGCCCGCTCCGCGCCCACCGCGCCCGCCGCGCCGCACCGGGCCGCGGCGGCCCCGGGAGGGCCCCTCCGCGCCATCCGGTTCGCCGTCTCCACCGAGGAACGTGCGCAGGACCCCGAGAGCTACGCCGCCGTGCGCTGACGCGTGCGGCGTGGATGCGGGAGCGGGCACGGGCTGCGCCCGTGCCCGCTCCCATCAGCCGTCAGCCGTCGGCCGTCAGCCGCAGCAGTCCGGTTCCAGGCCGGCCGGCAGGGTCAGGCCGCCGAAGACCGTGCCGGTGGCCTCGTCGCCGCCCAGGGCGGCCACCGCGAGGAGGAGCGAGCCCGCCGTCCAGGTGGTCTGCTCCACGGGCCAGACCGCCCCGTCGTCGAAGACGTACCCGGTCCAGTACATGCCGTTGTCGGCCCGCAGGTGGCCGATCGAGCGCAGGATCTCCAGGGCCCGGTCCGACTCCCCCGTCGTCCACAGCGCGAGGGCCAGTTCGCAGGACTCCCCGCCGGTCACCCAGGGGTTCGGCAGCACGCACCGTACGCCGAGGTCCGGGACGACGAACTCCTCCCACCGCTCCTCGAGCCGGGCCTTCGCCTCCGCGCCGGTCAGCGCCCCGCCGAGGACCGGGTAGTACCAGTCCATGGAGTAGTGGGACTTGTCGAGGAACCGCTCGGGGTGCCGGCGTATCGCGTGCCCCAGGGCGCCCGCGGCCAGTTCCCAGTCCGGCTGCGGATCGCCCCGGTACTCGGCGATGGCCAGCGCGCAGCGCAGTGCCTGGTGGATGGAGGAGGACCCGGTGAGCAGCGCGTCCGTGACGGGCTCTCCCGACGGCTCGCGCTTCCAGCCGATCTCGCCGCCCGGCTGCTGGAGCCGCAGGACGAACTCGACGGCCGCGTACACGGCGGGCCACATCCGGTCGAGGAAGGCGTCGTCGCCGGTGGACAGGTGGTGGTGCCAGACGCCGACGGCGAGGTACGCGACGAAGTTGGTCTCCCGGCTCGCGTCCTGCGGCTCGCGGGTGTCGACCCCGTCCTCGCGGTCGGCGTAGGCCGCGTACCAGGAGCCGTCGTCGTTCTGGTGGCGGACCAGCCAGTCGTAGGCCCGCGCGGCGGCCTCGTGCTCGCCCGCCGCGTCGAGGGCCATCGCGGCCTCGGTGTGGTCCCACGGGTCGAGGTGGTGCCCGCGGAACCACGGTATGGCCCCGTCGGCGCGCTGTGCGGCGAGGATCCCGGCGACGGTGGCGGCGGCCTGATCGGCCGTCAGTACGCCGTCCAGGACCAGGTGTTCGGGTGCGGTGCGCCCGGGAGAGCTCACTGCGCGGCACCCACGGGGAGGTGCGGCTTGGTGGCGTAGGCGACGAAGCTCTTGCCGATGACCGGGTTCAGGGCCTGCTCCGCGAGCCGGGTGAGCGCGGGCTTCTTCATGATGTCCCAGACCAGGAGCTTGTGGTACGCCTTGACGGGCAGCGCCTGGTCGTTGTCGACGCCGAAGGCGCACTTGAGCCACCAGTACGGCGAGTGCAGGCCGTGGGCGTGGTGGGTGCCGTACGGCTTGAGGCCCGCGGACTCCATCTTGCCGAGCAGTTCCTCCGCCTTGTAGATGCGGATGTGGCCGCCCTCGACCTCGTGGTAGGCGTCGGAGAGCGCCCAGCAGATCTTCTCGGGGCCGTAGCGCGGCACGGTGATGGCGATGCGTCCGCCGGGCTTCAGGACGCGGACCATCTCGGCGAGGACGCCCTTGTCGTCGGGGATGTGCTCCATCACCTCGGAGATGATGACGACGTCGAAGGAGTCGTCGGGGAAGGGCAGCGCGAGGGCGTCGCCCTCCATCGCGGTGGCGGTGGCGCCGGCCGGGGCCTCGCCGGCCTCCTTCATCGCGGCGAACCACTTGGCGACCTCGCGGATCTCCTCGCCGTTGCGGTCGAGGGCGACCACCTGGGCGCCGCGCCGGTAGCACTCGAAGGCGTGCCGGCCTGCGCCGCAGCCCAGATCGAGTACGCGGTCGCCTGCGGCGAGCGGGAACCGGGAGAAATCGACGGTCAGCACGTGGTCCTGCCTTCGCGGTCGCGGGGTGGGGAGGGGAACTGCATCGGACGGAAGGGGGAGGTCACCGGGTCGTCGCGGCCTGCGGGGCCTTTGACGCCTTGGCGGCTCTCGCGCCCGCCGCCGCGCGCTCGATGGCGGCGCGGTAGTGGACGACGGTGCCCTCGGCGGCCTTGGCCCAGGTGAAGCGGGACAGCACCCGTTCGCGGCCGGCGGCGCCGAGCCGGGTGCGCAGTTCGGGGTCGCCCAGCAGCCGGCCCAGCGCGGCGGCCAGCGCCCCCGCGTCGCCGGGCGGCACGGCGAGGCAGCTCTCGCCGTCGGGGCCGGTGACCTCGGGAATCGCACCGCCGGTGGTGGCGACCAGCGGGGTGCCGGTGGCCATGGCCTCGGCCGCCGGGAGCGAGAAGCCCTCGTACAGCGAGGGCACGCAGGCGATCTGGGCGCTGCGGACGAGGTCGACGAGCTCGGTGTCGGTGATGCCCTTGACGAAGCGGACGGCGTCCTGGAGTCCGTACGTCTCGATCGCGCGGGCCACCGGTCCCCGTTCGGCGCGCTTGCCGACGACGACGAGGTGCGCGTCGGGCTGC
The DNA here is from genome assembly GCF_035978755.1 of Streptomyces sp. NBC_01298. Lineage (NCBI taxonomy): Bacteria > Bacillati > Actinomycetota > Actinomycetes > Kitasatosporales > Streptomycetaceae > Streptomyces > Streptomyces sp. NBC_01298. The sequence goes on along the minus strand of NZ_CP108414.1, from coordinate 6,330,259 downwards.
TCTGTACGGAGCTTCGCGAGCGCCTCGACGAGGTGCACGAGCCCCTTGAGCGGGACGTCGGCGCTGGAGGTGGTCACGATCCGGCCGGGCACCTCCGCCACGGAGGCGTCGGGCGACCACAGGTCGGTGTCGGCGCCGATGTGGACGACGTGGATGCGCTCGTCCCGGACACCGAGGTGCTCGGCGATCTCCTTCTTGGAGGAGCCGGAGACGGTGAGCACCGAGCCCAGCCGCCGGGCCACGCGGCCCTGCATGCGCGTGAACCCGTACCAGCGCCGTACGGAGACACGCTTCCTGCGGTCCTTGGCGGCGGCCAGGTCCAGCTTGCGGTCGACGGTGATGGGGTGGTGGATGGTGGTGACCAGCGGGGCGCCGAGGTCCGCCAACAGCCCGTAGCCGAGGGTCTGGTTGTCGTGGATGACGTCGAACTCGCCCGCGCGGGAGGCCAGATGACGGCGCGCGCGGAGCGAGAAGGTCAGCGGCTCCGGGAAGCCGCCGGTCCACATGGTGGCGACCTCGACGGCGTCGATCCAGTCGCGGTACTCGTCGCGCCCCGGCGTACGGAACGGGTCGGGGCTGCGGTAGAGGTCCAGGCTGGGCAGCTCGGTGAGGGTGGCGCCGGCGCCGGTGAGGGCGTCGGTGTCGAGCACCGGGTAGGGCTGCGCGCCGATGACCTCGACGCGGTGCCCCAGCTTCACGAGCTCGCGCGCCAGGTGGCGGACGTAGACGCCCTGGCCACCGCAGAACGGGTTCCCCTTATAGGTGAGGAGTGCGATCCGCAACGGGCGGCCGCCGTCGGCGGCCGGACCCGTGAGAGGGCTCGTCACCATGGCCTCTGCGGTCACTCTCGGCCCCCTTCTCCCTGCACTTTCGCCGGAGCGTAACCGCTCGGATAATGTAGAACAAGTTTCAGACTTGATCCGTTGAAGAGCATTGAATCTACCGGCCGGAAACCACACCGTAAGAGGGGTGGCGGGTGATTCGCGCCACGGATCGGGCGCCTGCCATGCTGGGGCGCACGACAGCCCGGGGCAGCGCGCGTGGTCGCTCCGGCGCAGACCTGAACGCCCTGGAACTGAAACGCCTTGGAACCGGAACGGGACAGATGACAGCGGAAGCGAAGGCCGTGACCCCAGCCGTCACCACACCGGCGTCTCCGCCCCTGACGGAGCGCCAGGAGGCACGCCGCAGGAGGATCCTGCACGCCAGCGCCCAGTTGGCGAGCCGGGGCGGCTTCGACGCGGTGCAGATGCGGGAGGTGGCGGAGTCCTCCAGCGTGGCCCTGGGCACCCTCTACCGGTACTTCCCCTCCAAGGTGCACCTGCTCGTCGCGACCATGCAGGACCAGCTCCAGCACATGCACGGAACGCTGCGCAAGCGCCCGCCGGCCGGGGACGAGCCCGCGGCCCGGGTCGCGGAGACCCTGATGCGCGCCTTCCGCGCCCTCCAGCGGGAGCCGCACCTGGCGGACGCGATGGTGCGTGCGCTGACCTTCGCGGACCGCAGCGTGAGCCCGGAGGTGGACACGGTGTCCCGCCTCACGACGGCGATCATCCTGGACGCGATGGGGCTGGACGCCCCGCCGACGGCGGAACAGCTCTCCGCGGTCCGGGTCATCGAGCACACCTGGCACTCGGCCCTGATCACCTGGCTCTCGGGCCGCGCGTCGATCGCCCAGGTGAAGATAGACATCGAAACGGTCTGCCGCCTGATCGACCTCACGGCCCCGGAGCCGGCGACGGCGGCCTCTCCGAAGTCCCCGAAAAAGTCCTGATCTGACTGTTGGGGCGAGCCCGGAGGCCGGGCGGACTCCTAACCGGCCATGTCGCGGAGAGGCCCCTCCCACTGCTCGTCGCAGGACGAGGTCCGGTGGGACGCGACCAGTCCGAAGCGCGCCGGACCGCTCGGCATCTCGTTGAAGACGGTGAGGCGCCAGCGGCCCTTGGACAGCGACACCATCGGGACCGGGTCGTCTCGGATATCCGTGATGTCCCACCCCCGGTCGACCAGTGCGCCCGAGACCTCGTGCACCGTTTCACCGGTGACCGTCTGGTAGCTGCTCCACGCGGCCGCACAGGCACCGAAGGCTTCGGCCACCAGGCTGTCCTCGGCGAGGTCCGACGGGAGGCGCAGCGCGGACGCCACGGCCGTGTAGTCCGCCAGCACCATCTCGCGCGTGGGATCCGGTCCGTCGTTCCCGGTTCCCCGTTCACCCACCAAATGCCCGGGGAACAACTGGCTGCCCAGGGCCAGGACCCCCACACCAACGGCTGCGGCGGCAACCCATTTGACCCAGCCGTACCTGCGGACCTTCGCCGCTTCGACCGGTTCGATCCATGCCCATCCAGCCCGTTCGGCCGGTTCGCCGTCCGCCGCGAGCTCATCGGTCCCGCTCACGCCCATCCCCCCATGCGCCGGATCCGACCGGGGTCCGACCCCTGGCCGTCGCAGCAGTTTCACACGCCCCGACAGGTGGGAGGGAGCGGAATTGCAGGGCCAGGGGCCCGGGGCCGGAAACCGTTCCCCGGCCCCGGCCCCCCGGCGGTCCCCTCACTCCTCCGGCGGGAACACCGCCTCGCCGGTGCCCAGCAGGGCGATCGTGATCGCCTCGACCGGGCAGCCCTCCGCCGCCGCGAGCACCGGCTCGCTCGCGTCCGTCTCGGCCGCCCGCGGATGCGACTGCCGCGCGGAGTCGAGGGCGAAGCCCTCGGGGGCGTGGTTCACGCACATGCCCGAGCCGATGCAGACCCCCCGGTCCACCTCGACGTGCCAGCGGTCACCCATCACGCACCGGCCGCGGGGGGTACGTACCCTGCCGGGAGGTGGATCATCTTGTGCTCCAGGTACTCGCCCAGCCCCTCCGGGCCGAACTCCCGCCCGACGCCGCTGTTCTTGTAGCCGCCGAACGGCCCGAGCATGTCCAGGCTGAAGGTGTTCACGTTGAAGGTGCCGGTGCGCACCTGCCGCGCGAAGTCGATGCCGTGTTCCACGTCGCCGGTCCAGACGCTGCCGCTGAGCCCGAACTCCGAGTCGTTGGCGATGCGTATGGCCTCCGTCTCGTCCCCGTACGGGATCAGGCAGACGACCGGGCCGAAGATCTCCTCGCGGGCGATCCGCATCGAGTTGTCGACGTCTCCGAAGAGGGTCGGCTCCACGTACCAGCCCTGGTCCAGGTCCGAGCCGGCCGGACGTCCGCCGCCGGAGAGGACCTTGGCGCCCTCCTCCTGGCCGATCCGGATGTAGTCGAGCGAGCGCTGCTGCTGCCGCCTGGCCACCAGCGGGCCGAGCTGCGTCGCGGGGTCCATCGGGTCGCCGACGACCAGCGCGGAGGCCGCGGCGGCGAGCGCCTCGGCGATCTCCTCGTAGCGGCTGCGCGGGGCGAGGACGCGGGTCTGGGCCACGCAGGCCTGGCCGTTGTTCATCCAGGCCGCGGGGACGATCCCGGCGATGGCGGTGTCGAGGTCGGCGTCCGGGAGGATGACGGCCGCGGACTTGCCGCCGAGTTCGAGGGTCACGCGGGTGAGGTTCTTCGAGGCGACCTCCATGACCCGCCGGCCGGCGGGCACGGAGCCGGTGAAGGCGACCTTGTCCACGTCCGGGTGGCCGACGAGGTACTCGCTGACCTCGCGGTCGGCGGGCAGGATCGACAGCACGCCCTCGGGCAGCCCGGCCTCGCGGGCGATGTCGGCGAGGATGTAGGAGTCGAGGACCGCCTCCGGGGACGGCTTGAGGATCACCGTGCAGCCGGTGAGCAGCGCGGGCGCCAGCTTGGCGGCGGCCACGAACTGCGGGACGTTCCACGGGATGACGGCGGCGACCACACCGACGGCTTCGCGCCGGACGAGGATCGGGCCGAGGACGCCCTGGCGGAACTCCTCGTAGGGGTAGTCGCGCGCGACGGTGATCGCGGCGTCGTAGACCATCATCGGGCCGAGGGCCTGGGCGAGGATGCTCCAGGAGTACGGGGACCCGTTCTGGGAGCTGATCGAGCGGGCGATCTCCTCGTGCCGGACGGCTATGGCGTCCTTGATCCTGGTCACCACCGCGATCCGCTCTTCGAGCGTGGTGCGCGGCCAGGGGCCCTCGTCGAAGGCCTTGCGGGCCACGGCGACGGCCCGGTCGACGTCGGCCTTCGAGGCGTGCGGGACGCTGCCGATGACCTGCCCGGTGTGGGGCGAGACGACCTTGATCGTGTCGGAGCCCAGCGGATCCGTCCACTCACCGCCGATGAACAGTTTTCCGTGTTCCACGAGCTCGGTCATGGCTGATGCCTCCTGCGGCTTGGCGTTCCAGAACTGATACCAGTTCTAGTTCTAGGAGTCCACGGAGCTGACCGAACCGCCCGCGCATCGGCGCACACTCGACAGCCCGAAGATCCAACGACTAGTCAGGAACCGGTATAAGTGGTCGACTTGGGCGACTAATGCAACACGTTCTCGTTAGACCTGTTCCCGTTGGACCTGTTCCCGTTAGACCTGTTCCCGTTGAACTCCCGTTGGACCTGTTCCCGTTAGAGCGGAGCCCCTGATGTCAGAGGACACCCCGGACGTGGCACCTCACGTCACCGATCACGGCGGCGGCGTGTGGGGCATCAAAGTCCCCATCCCCGACAATCCGCTCGGCCACACCCTCGTCCACGTCCTCGACACCGACCGCGGCCCGGTCCTCATCGACACCGGCTGGGACGACCCCGCGTCCTGGGACACCCTCGTCGCCGGCCTCGGCGCCCTCTCCATCGCCGTCGCCGACGTGCACGGCGTGGTCATCACCCACCACCACCCCGACCACCACGGCCTGTCCGGCCAGGTCCGCGAGGCCTCCGGCGCCTGGATCGCCATGCACGCCGCCGACACCGAGATCGTGGTGCGGACCCGGTCCTCCGAACCCGGAGTCTGGTTCGACTACATGGCCGAGAAGCTGGCCACCTCCGGAGCCCCCGAACAGCACATCGCCCCGCTGCGCGCCGCCCGCGCGAGCGGCCGCATGAGCACCCTCCCGGGACTGCGGGCCGCCGTCCCCGACCGGGAGATCGTGCCCGCCGAACTGCTGCCGCTGGCCGGCCGCCGGCTGCGGGCGGTCTGGACCCCCGGGCACACCCCCGGCCACGTCTGCCTGCACCTGGAGGAGAAGCACCCGCGGAACCTCCCCGGCAACGGCCGCCTCTTCTCCGGCGACCACCTGCTGCCCGGGATCTCCCCGCACATCGGCCTCTACGAGGACCCCTCCTCCGAGCAGGTCACCGACCCCCTCGGCGACTACCTCGACTCCCTCGAACGCATCGGCCGCCTCCAGCCGGCGGAGGTGCTCCCGGCCCACCAGTACGCCTTCACCGACGCACAGGGCCGCGTACGGGAACTCCTGGAGCACCACGAGGAGCGGCTGACGGGGCTGCGCGCGCTGCTCGCCGCCGAGCCGCTGACCCCGTGGGCGCTGGCGGAGCGGATGGAGTGGAACCGGCCCTGGGAGCAGATCCCGTACGGCTCCCGCAACATCGCCGTCTCGGAAGCGGAAGCCCACCTGCGGCGCCTGGTGAAACAGGGCCGCGCGGAGGCGGTGCCGGGCAGCGACCCCGTGACGTACCGCGCCGTGTAAGGGGTGCGGGTGGGCGGCGCCACCCGGCCCCGGGGCTACGGGCCGGTAGAGTATGGGCGTCGTCCACACTTCCGTACGGGGGGAAGCCGGTGCGAATCCGGCGCTGACCCGCAACCGTGACCCGCCCGGCCAGCTTCGGGGCGGGGAGCCGGATTGCCCCGTGCGTGAGGTGCGCGGCTCGTGCCGCCGGGTCCTCCGGCGGCCGGCACCGTCGAGGTAAACGGAGCCGGAGCCCGGTACCAGCCTCCGCCGCTGTGCTGCCTGCCTCCGGGTCCCCAGCACGAGAGGCACCCGCCCCGCCATGAACGTCCGTCGCAGCGCCGCCACGCTCGCCGCTTCCGCCGTGCTCTGCGTGGGCGCGGCCCCCGCGGCCCTCGCCGATGTCGCCACGCCGTCCCCGGCACCCGTCGTCCCCTCCGGGCTCTTCGGCAAGAACGATCCGACGTACGACGGGGTGTGGCGGCAGTCCTTCGCGCTGCTCGCCCAGCACACGGTGGGCCTGAAGCCCGCACGGCAGGCCGTGGACTGGCTCGTCGGCCAGCAGTGCGCCGACGGCGGCTTCGCCTCCTTCCGCGCGGACCCGGCAGCCGCGTGCGACGCGAAGCTGATGCTCGACACGAACGCCACCGCGGTGGCCGTGCAGGCGCTGAAGGCGCTCGGCGGCCAGGACGCTGTGGTCAAGAAGGGCACGGACTGGCTGAAGTCCGTCCAGAACGCGGACGGCGGCTGGGCCTACGTCCCCGGCTCCCCCAGCGAGGCCAGCTCCACCGCCGTGGTGATCAGCGCGCTGGCCGCGGCGGGCGAGAAGCCGGCCGAGGTCAAGTCGAAGGCCGGCAAGTCCGCGTACGAGGGGCTGCTCGCCTTCCAGCTCGGCTGCTCGTCCGAGCCGGCCGCCGACCGGGGGGCCTTCGCCTACCAGGCGACGGCCGACGGCAAGCTCCCCGCCAACGCCGACGCGACGGCCGCCGCCGTACTGGCCGGCCTCGGCCAGGGCGCACTCGTCTCGCCCCCGTCCGCTACGGGCACCCCCGCGGCGGCCCTCGCCTGCCCGGCGACCGCCGGTGACCCGGCGGCGGCGGCCCAGGGCGCGGCCGGATACCTGGCCCAGGCCCTGAAGAAGGACGGCCACCTGACCGCCCTCACCCCGGGCGCCGACCAGCCGACCCCGGACACCGGCAACACCGCCGACGCGGTGATCGCCCTGGCCGCGGCCGGGCACAAGCAGTCCGCGGCGGGCGCCCTGGAGTGGCTGAAGACCAACTCCGCCGAGTGGTCCAAGGGCAACCCGGCCGGCCTCGGCACCCTGATCCTGGCCGCGCACGCGACGGGCACCGACCCGAAGGCCTTCGGCGGCACCGACCTGGTCGCGGCGCTGAACGCGACGGGCCCGGCGCCGCAGAACGCCTCCGCGAAGGCGTCGGAGCAGCCGGCGGAGAAGAAGGACAAGGAGAAGGACTCCGGCGGCGGCAACGTCTGGTGGATGATCCTCGCGGGCGCCGCGGCCGGCATGGGCATCGGCATCGTGCTGAGCGGCCGCCGGAAGAAGAACCAGCTCTGATGCGCGGACGCCGCCCGTCGCTGCCGGCCCTCGTCACCGGCATCGTCCTGACCCTGGCCATGACCGTGCTGGCCGCGTCCCCCGCCCTGGCCTCGACCTACCGCTACTGGTCGTTCTGGGACGGCGCGGGCGGCACCTGGGCGTACGCCACCCAGGGCCCCTCCTCACTGCGTCCGGCGGACGGCTCCGTGCAGGGCTTCCACTTCGTGGTCAGCAAGGACGCGGCCGATCAGGCCGCCCCGCCGCGCGCGGACGCCGACTTCGCGGCCATCTGCTCGGCCACCGCCCCGGTGGCGGGCAAGAAGCGGATCGCGCTGGTCGTCGACTTCGGCACGCCCGCCGAGGCGCAGGCGGGCGAGACCCCGCCGCAGGACGCCCCGCGGACGGCGTGCGCGCAGGTCGGCCCGGACGCCACGACGGCCGAGGCACTGGCGGAGGTGGCGAAGCCGCTGCGCTACAACAGCGCGGCACTGCTGTGCGCGATCTCGGGCTACCCGAAGCAGGGCTGCGGCGAACCGGTGGCGGACTCGGCCGCCGGCACGGCGACCGCCCCGGCCAAGCCGGCCGCCGAGTCCGACGGCAGCGGCGGCCCGTCGGCGGGCCTCTTCGCGGGCATCGCGGCGGTGGCCGCCCTGGCCGCGGCCGCCTTCTGGCAGTCCCGCCGCCGCCGCACCCGATGACGGACGGTCCCGAGGCGAAGGGCGTGGGGCCCGTGGGGCCCGTGGGGCCCGCGAACGGCGGGCCGGTCGCCGACGGCGGGCAACCGCCCACCAGGGCCACCCGCACCCGCACCCGCCCGTCTTCCCGCACGGGTGGTGCGGGTGGATACCCGGCCCAGCCGCAGGCCGCGCGCACCCACCACGGCGCGGCACCCGAAGTCCCGACCCCGCCCCACCCGAATGCCCCCGGCCGGGCAACCGGGAGCCCGCGGGTGCCGACGTACAAGAAATGGCACGCCCCCGAGGCCACGCGGAGCAACGCCCTGCACGCGGGTGCCTGGTGGCTGTGGGCCCTCGGGCTCGCCACCGCCGCCTCCCGCACCACCAACCCGCTCCTGCTCGGCCTGATCATCGGCGTCACCGGGTACGTGGTCGCGGCCCGCCGCACCGATGCCCCCTGGGCCCGGTCCTACGGGGCGTTCGTCAAGCTCGGCCTCTTCGTCATCGGCCTGCGCGTCCTCTTCTCCGTGCTCCTCGGCTCCCCCATCCCCGGCACGCACCTCCTCCTCACCCTCCCCGAGATCCCGCTCCCGGCCTGGGCGCGGGGCGTCCGGTTCGGTGGCCGGGTCACCGCCGAGCAGCTCGTCTTCGCCTTCTACGAGGGAGCGAAGCTGGCCACGCTCCTCATCTGCGTCGGCGCCGCCAATGCCCTCGCGAACCCGGCGCGGCTGCTGAAATCACTGCCCGCGGCGCTGTACGAGGTCGGCGTCTCCGTGGTCGTCGCGATGACCTTCGCGCCGAACATGGTCGCGGACGTGGTCCGGCTCCGTACGGCCCGTCGCCTGCGCGGCCGCCCCACGGGCGGGATCAAGGCGATCCTCCAGATCGGCCTGCCGGTCCTGGAGGGCGCCCTCGAACGTTCCGTGGCCATCGCCGCCTCAATGGACGCGCGGGGCTACGGCCGCACCGCGCACGTTCCCGCCGCCGTCCGCCACACCACCAACGTGCTCACGCTCGGCGGGCTGCTCGGCATGTGCGCGGGTACGTACGGGCTGCTGGCGGCGGAGGGCGCCGAGTACGGCCTGGTCCTCCTCCTCGTCTCCCTCGCCCTGGCCCTGGCCGGGCTGCGCCTGGGCGGCCGCCGGTCGATCCGGACCCGGTACCGGCCGGACCGGTGGGGCGTACGGGCCTGGCTGGTCGCCGGGTCGGGCGCGGCGGTCGCGGCGCTGCTGATCCGCGCCGCGTCCGTGGACCCGGCGGCCCTGCGGCCGGGCGTCGTCCCCCTCGTCGTCCCGACCCTCCCCCTCTGGCCGGCGGCGGCGATCCTGATCGGCCTCCTCCCGGCCCTGGTGGCCCCGCTCCCCCCGGCACCCCCCTCTCCCCCGAAGGAGGCGTAAGACCCCCGTGATCCATTTCGAGGACGTATCGGTGACGTACGAGGGCGCGAGCGCCCCCTCCCTCTCCCATGCCGACTTCACGCTCCCGGAAGGCGAGCTGACCCTCCTGGTCGGCCCCTCCGGCGTCGGCAAGTCCACCCTCCTCGGGGCGGTCTCGGGCCTGGTCCCGCACTTCACCGGGGGCACCCTCAAGGGCCGGGTCACGGTCGCCGGCCGCGACACCCGCACGCACCCGCCGCGGGAACTCGCGGACGTGGTCGGCACGGTCGGCCAGGACCCGCTGGCCCACTTCGTGACGGACGTCGTCGAGGACGAGCTCGCCTACGGCATGGAATCCCTGGGCCTCGCGCCCTCGGTCATGCGCCGCCGCGTCGAGGAAACCCTCGACCTGCTCGGCCTGAACGAACTCCGCGACCGCCCCATCGCCACCCTCTCCGGCGGCCAGCAGCAACGGGTGGCGATCGGTTCGGTCCTGACCCCGCACCCCCGTGTCCTCGTCCTGGACGAGCCGACATCGGCCCTCGACCCGGCGGCGGCGGAGGAGGTCCTGGCCGTCCTGCAACGCCTGGTCCACGACCTGGGGACGACCGTCCTGATGGCGGAGCACCGCCTGGAACGGGTGGTCCAGTACGCCGACCGGGTCCTGCTCCTCCCCTCCCCGGGCGCACCCCCCGTCCTGGGCACCCCCGCCGACATCATGGCCGTCTCCCCGATCCACCCCCCGGTGGTGGCCCTGGGCCGCCTGGCCGGCTGGTCCCCCCTCCCCCTCTCCATCCGAGACGCCCGCCGCCAGTCCACCCCCCTACGGACCCGCCTGAACCAGACACCGCAGCCACACCCCACCCCGGCGGCCGGGACGGAACCCCGGGCGGGGTCGGGGGCGGAGCCCCCGGCGGGGTCCGGGGCGCAGCCCCGTAAGGGGTCCGGGGCGCAGCCCCGTAAGGGGTCCGGGGCGCAGCCCCGGGGAACGGGCGAAGGGTGGGTAGGGGACGGCCGCCCGCAGGGCCCCCGCCCCGGCCTGCTCGCCCGGCTGCGCCGCCACGGCCTCCGCACCCCCCGGCCACCGGCCCCGGCCCCGGCGGACCCCAACAAGACCACGGGGGCGACGGAGGCGACGGGGACGACGGGGACGACCCCGGCCACGGTCAAGGCCGTCTCCCTCCGCCGAGACCGCGCCGAAGTCCTCCGCGACATCAACCTCACCGTCGCGAAGGGCGAGACCATCGCCCTCATGGGCCGCAACGGCGCCGGAAAGTCCACCCTCCTCGCCACCCTCATCGGCACCCTGGAGCCCACCACCGGCCAGATCACGGTCAGCGGCCGCACCCCCCACCGCACGCCGCCCTCCGAGATGGTGACCCGCGTCGGCCTCGTCCCCCAGGAGCCCCGCGACCTCCTCTACGCCGACACCGTCGCCGCCGAGTGCACCGCCGCCGACCACGACGCCGGCCAGGCGCCCGGCACCTGCCGTGCCCTGGTCGCCGCGCTCCTCCCCGACGTCCCCGACGACACCCACCCGCGCGACCTGTCCGAGGGCCAGCGCCTGGCCCTCGCCCTGGCGCTGGTCCTGACCGGCCGCCCGGCCCTCCTGCTCCTGGACGAGCCGACCCGCGGACTGGACTACGCCGCCAAGGCCCGTCTCGTGGAGATCCTGCGCGGGCTGGCCGCCGAGGGCCACGCCGTCGTCCTGGCCACCCACGACGTGGAGCTCGCCGCGGAACTGGCCCACCGCGTGGTGATCCTGGCCGGCGGCGAGATCGTCGCGGACGGCCCGACCGCCGAGGTCGTGGTCTCCTCCCCCGCCTTCGCCCCGCAGGTGGCCAAGATCCTGGCCCCGGGCCACTGGCTCACGGTCTCCCAGGTCGAGGCGGCCCTCTCGCCCAGAGCGCCCGGATCGCCCAGAGCGCCCGGATCGCCCGGAGCATCCTCATGAGCACCCCCCGCTCCCGCCCCCTCCGCATCGGCCCCCGCGCCGCCACCGCCCTGGCCCTCGTCACCCTCATCGGTCTCGCCGGCTTCGGCTGGCCGCTCCTCGCCGACCGCCAGTCCGGTTTCGCCCATGCCCAGGACGCCCCCTGGCTCTTCGCGGCCCTGCTCCCCCTCCTGGTCGGTGTGGTCGTCGCGACCATCTCCGACGACGGGATGGACGCCAAAGCCGTCGCCATGCTCGGCGTACTGGCCGCGGTCGGGGCCGCGCTGCGCCCGCTCGGCGCCGGTACGGCCGGCCTGGAGCCCATGTTCTTCCTGATGGTGCTGAGCGGCCGGGTCCTCGGGCCGGGCTTCGGATTCGTGCTGGGCGCGGTGACGATGTTCGCGTCGGCCCTGCTCACGGGCGGTGTCGGGCCGTGGATGCCGTTCCAGATGCTGGCGATGGGCTGGTTCTCGCTGGGCGCCGGGCTGCTGCCGGGTGCGGACCGGATCCGGGGGCGGGCCGAGCTGGCGATGCTCGCGCTGTACGGGTTCCTCGGCTCCTTCGCGTACGGCACGATCATGAACCTGCAGGGCTGGATCATCCTGCAGGGCATGGACCAGGGCATCTCCTTCCACCCCGGGCAGCCGGTCGCGGCGAACCTCGCGCGCTTCCTGTCGTACTGCCTGGTGACCTCGCTGGGCTGGGACCTGGGCCGGGCCGCGCTGACCGTCGTACTGACGCTCACGCTCGGCGCGACCCTGCTGAAGGCATTGCGGCGGGCCACTCGGAAAGCGGCGTTCGACGCCCCCGTGACCTTCGATCCGGGGCCGGATCAACCCGCCCGCCTTCCCCCGAAGGGGACATGACCGGCCACGGAGGGTGAGATCCGACGTTTCCGGCGGTGACCCGCCCCACAGGACCTAGGTCACATACGAGGCGGGATAGTAGTCCTTAAACGTCCCTTAGCCACCCCCACCCGTGGGCCCTCACCAGCGGTGATGCCCACCCGCCCCGCAGGGGGCCGTTGCGCCCCGGCTGCGAGGGCCACTAGTAAGAGGGGGCGTTGCCAGCCGCCCCGGACCCCCGTAGAACTGGATGAGTCGCAGGGCGGACGGAGGTCCCCCGGATCCCCGCTCCCGCCGACGATCCCCTCTCCTTCACGTGAGTGGCTCACGCATGCTCCGGCATGTCCGCTGCGGCAGTCCTTGTCCCCGTCGAAAGGTCCGTCCGTGTCCAACGTCGTCATCCGCCGCATCGCCGCTTCGAAGAAGACCCTCGCGGGTACCGTCCTCGCCCTGGGTGTCGCCGGTTCCATGCTGGCCGCGGTTCCCGCGCAGGCCGCCCCGATGAGTGCCAAGGCGATCGCCCAGCAGATGATCAAGGACCCGGCTCAGTTCGCGGCGTTCAACAACATCGTTTCCCGTGAGAGCGGCTGGGACCACACCGCCACGAACTCCTCCTCGGGCGCCTACGGCCTGGTCCAGGCCCTGCCGGCCTCGAAGATGGCCTCGGCTGGCTCGGACTGGAAGACCAACCCGGCCACCCAGATCAAGTGGGGCCTGGACTACATGAACTCCCGCTACGGCAGCCCCGCCGGCGCCTGGACCTTCTGGCAGAACCACCACTGGTACTAAACCACCAGCGGCAGCAGACGAAGAGCAAGAACAGCGAGAGCAGCACATGCGAAGGCCCCGGCGGCCGACCTCCCCAGGTCCGGCCACCGGGGCCTTCGCGATCCCATCCCACTGGGTCCAAAGGCGGCGCAGCAGTGCCTGCTACAGCCGCTGGATGATGGTGCCGGTCGCCAGCGCCCCGCCCGCGCACATGGTGATCAGCGCGAACTCCTTGTCCCGGCGTTCCAGCTCGTGCAGTGCGGTGGTGATCAGCCGGGCCCCGGTCGCACCGACGGGGTGACCGATGGCGATGCCGCCGCCGTTGACGTTGACCTTCTCCAGGTCCTGGTCGAAGACCTGGGCCCAGCTGAGGACGACGGAGGCGAAGGCCTCGTTGATCTCCACGAGGTCGATGTCCTTCAGCGACATCCCGGCCTTGCCCAGCACGGCCCGGGTCGCGTCGATCGGCCCGTCCAGGTGGAAGTGCGGGTCGGAGCCGACCAGCGTCTGGGCGACGATCCGGGCGCGCGGCCGCAGCTTGAGCGCGCGGGCCATCTTGCGCGAGGCCCACATCACGGCGGCGGCCCCGTCGGATATCTGGGAGGAGTTCCCCGCGGTGTGCACGGCGGTCGGCATGACCGGCTTGAGCCGGGCCAGGCCCTCCATGGAGGTGTCGCGCAGGCCCTCGTCGCGGTCGACGAGCCGCCACATGCCCTGACCGGCGGCCTGCTCGGCCTCGGTGGTGGGCACCTGCACGGCGAAGGTCTCGCGCTTGAACCGCTCCTCGGCCCACGCGGCGGCGGCCCGCTCCTGGGACAGGACGCCGAGGCGGTCCACGTCCTCGCGGGTCAGGCCCCTGCGGCGGGCGATGCGTTCGGCGGCCTCGAACTGGTTCGGGAGGTCGACGTTCCACTCGTCCGGGAAGGGCTTGCCCGGGCCGTGCTTGGAGCCGGAGCCGAGCGGGACGCGGGTCATGGCCTCGACCCCGCAGGCGATGCCGATGTCCATGACACCGCTGGAGATCATGTTGGCGACCATGTGGTTGGCCTGCTGGGAGCTGCCGCACTGACAGTCCACGGTGGTCGCGGCGGTCTCGTACGGGAGGCCCATGGCCAGCCAGGCGTTGCGGGCCGGGTTCATCGACTGCTCGCCGGCGTGGGTGACGGTGCCGCCGACGATCTGCTCCACGCAGTCGGGCTGGATTCCGGTGCGGGCGAGGAGCTCGCGGTAGGTCTCGCCGAGAAGGTAGGCGGGGTGAAGATTGGCGAGCGCGCCCCCGCGCTTGCCGATCGGGGTGCGTACGGCTTCGACGATGACGGGTTCCGCGGCCATGAGCTCGTCCTCTCCTGCTCCTGCGTAGCGCACAGCGCGCATCGGCTAGCGCGCCTCAGCTGACGGGCGGGCCGTCCCGGCGCCCCACCCGAACTAGTACGCGTTCTAGTTCTCCCCGCAGTCTTATGACCAGAACACCCGGTACGCAAGGGTCTTGCACGCGGCTTACACGGATTCCACACGCAACAGTTGGCGCGGGGCCCCTTGTCACTTCTAGAACTCGTTACTACCTTCAAGCCAACTTCTGATGGGCCGTCAGACTTTGGAGTCGCCCGATGACCTGCCCCGCGCTGCCCGAAGGCTTCGACGCCACCGACCCGGACGTGCTCCAAGACCGGGTCCCCTACCCCGAGTTCGCGCAGTTGCGGCAGACCGCACCCGTGTGGTGGTGCCCGCAGCCGCGGGGCGTCACCGGCTTCGACGACGAGGGCTACTGGGCCGTCACCCGGCACGCGGACGTCAAGTACATCTCCACGCACCCGGAGCTGTTCTCCTCGACCACGAACACGGCGATCATCCGCTTCAACGAGCACATCCAGCGTGATGCGATAGATGCCCAGCGGCTGATCATGTTGAACATGGATCCGCCGGAACACACCCGCGTACGCCAGATCGTGCAGCGCGGCTTCACCCCGCGGGCCATCCGCGGGCTGGAGGACGCCCTGCGCGACCGGGCCCGCAAGATCGTCGCGGAGGCCCTGGCGGCCTCGGCCGACGGCAGCTTCGACTTCGTCACCCAGGTCGCGTGCGAGCTGCCGCTCCAGGCCATCGCCGAGCTGATCGGCGTACCGCAGGAGGACCGGTCCCGGATCTTCGACTGGTCGAACAAGATGATCGCGTACGACGACCCGGAGTACGCGATCACCGCCGAGGTCGGCGGCAACGCGGCGGCGGAGATCATCGGCTACTCGATGAACCTGGCGGCGGAGCGCAAGGAGTGTCCGGCCAAGGACATCGTCACGCAGCTCGTGGCCGCCGAGGGCCAGGGCAACCTGGGCTCCGACGAGTTCGGCTTCTTCGTCCTCCTGCTGGCCGTCGCGGGCAACGAGACCACCCGCAACGCCATCAGCCACGGCATGCACGCCTTCCTCACCCACCCCGAGCAGTGGGAGCTGTACAAGGCGACCCGGCCCTCGACCGCCGCCGAGGAGATCGTCCGCTGGGCCACCCCCGTGGTCTCCTTCCAGCGCACCGCCACCCAGGACACCGAACTGGGCGGGCAGAAGATCAAGGCGGGCGACCGCGTCGGCATGTTCTACTCCTCCGCCAACCACGACCCCGAGGTCTTCGAGAACCCCGACGCCTTCGACATCACCCGCGACCCGAACCCCCACCTGGGCTTCGGCGGCGGCGGCCCGCACTTCTGCCTCGGCAAGTCGCTGGCCATCATGGAGATCGACCTGATGTTCAACGCCCTGGCCGACGCCCTGCCCGACCTGCGCCTCGTCGGCGAGGGTCCGCGCCGGCTCCGCGCGGCCTGGCTGAACGGCATCAAGGAACTCCGGGTCAGCCACGGCTGACGGTCACCGCTGACCCGTGATCCAGGACGGCAGGGGCCTCACCTCCCACGCCCGGCCCCTGCCGTCCCTCGGTTGTTACTCGCGGGTCACCGTTCGTTACCGTCTCGCTGCCTGCGAGATCATTGCCTTGGCCCCGAACCGGCCCCCAGACTGCCCGGATGAACCTCGATGACCCCAGCGCGAGACGTTGGCAGCGGCTGCCCACGACGTGGCAGCGGATGGTCGATCTCGGCGATGGGTCCGAGCCCATGAGCCAGGGGGTCCTGGCCCTCATCGAGGCCGCCCGCGAGGAGCCGGAACTACGCCGGCTCTACCCGTACACCAGCCACTTCACGCTGTGGTTCAGCGCCTCCGCGGGCCACCCCTTCGCCGTGACCGCCCCGGCAGTGGAACCCCTCCCCGACGGCCGCTTCCGCGTCCGCGGCCCCCGCCAAACCACGGTCCTGGGCGAAGCCGACACGGCCCGGGCGGCGATAGCCCTGGTCGTGGCCAACCTCCCGGCCGAATAGCCCGGCTGCCCCCACTCAGCCGAACCCAGCCCCTTCCCGGCCGAACCCAGCCCCTTCCCGGCCGAACCCAGCCCGCTCCGGGCCGATCCCAACCCGCTCCCGGCCGAACCCAACCCACCCCGGGCCGATCCCAACCCACCCCGGCCCAATCCAGCCCCTCCGGCGTTTGAGGAGCGGGGGTCCGGGGGCTGGCCCCCCGCAACGGCGCCGCACGCGGCAACGGGTCCGGGCGGAGCCCGGGGAACGGGCGAAGGGCGGGTAGGGGACAGCCCCGCAGGGCCCGGCCCCCCTCCATGCACGCCCCCCGAGTGGCGGAAGCCACCCCGCGGGCGGATCCTGACAGAACGCGGCGATCCATCGCGAAGGGGTGCCGGGGCGGGCTGCTACACCGCCCCGGCACCCCTTCGTCGTAGCCGCACGGCAGGCTAGGCCCGAGTCCGCTCCGCGGACCCCGCGGACCCCGCGGACCCCGCCCCGACCCGCTCGGGCCGCCGCGGCCGCGGTACGGAAACCCCCGCCGGCACGGCATCCCCCCGAGGACCGGACAGCACGTAGACGAGCCCGAACCCGGCTCCGACGACCACCGCGCCGCCGACCGCGTCAAGCACCCAGTGGTTGGCGGTCGCGACGATCGCGCACACAGTGATCGTCGGATGCAGCGCGCCGAGCAGCTTCTGCCACCGCTTCGGCGCGATCATCACGATCACGATCCCGCACCACAGCGACCACCCGAAGTGCAGCGAGGGCATCGCCGCGTACTGGTTGGAGATCGCGGTCATGGCCCCGTAGCTCGGGTTCGCCAGATCCTGCACCCCGTGCACGGTGTCCACGAAACCCAGCCCGGGCATCAGCCGCGGCGGCGCCAGCGGATACAGCCAGAAGCCTATGAGCGCCAGCACGGTGGCCAGGCCCAGCGAGGCCCGCGCCCAGCGGTAGTCCTTGGGGCGGCGCCAGTACAGGACGGCGAGTATCGCCAGTGGGACCACGAAGTGGAAGGAGGTGTAGTAGAAGTTGAAGAACGCCTCCAGCCAGGGCGCCCCGACGACCGCGTGGTTCACCGCGTGCTCGATGTCGATGCCGAGCGCCTTCTCGATCCCGTGGATCTGGCTGCCGTTGCCCTCCGCGAGGGTGCGGCTGGTGGGGGCGGCGGCCCGGATGTGCGAGTAGAGCGAGTACCCGACCCGTATCAGGAGCAGTTCCAGCAACAGGTTCGGACGCGACAGCACCCGCCGCCAGAACGGCAGCAGCGGCACCCGCGCCCACCGCGCGGGCGCGGGCCGGCCGTAGGCCGTGGGGACCGGCTCGCGCCAGTGCGGGGAGGAGCGCGGCAGGAACGGCACCGCGCAGGCCGCCGCGAGGGCCGCGAGCAGCAGCACGTTGTCCCGTACGGGGGCCAGCGCGACCAGGTTGGGCAGCAGCACGTCGCTCGGCAGGGTCATGGCGAGGACCACGGCCACCGGCCACACGGGCCGGTCGGCGGCCCGCTTGCCGACCTTGCCCGCGACCGCGAGCAGCACCCACAGCAGCTGGTGGCGCCAGCCCGTCGGGGACACGGCGACGGCCACGCAGCCGGTGATCGCGACAGCGAGCAGCAGCTGGCCGTCGCGCGCGTAGCGGGCGGCGCGGCGCAGGCCGATCCAGACGATCGGGGCCGCGAGGGCGACGTAGAGGAGGATCTCACCGGGGCCGGAGAGGCCCAGGCGCAGCAGCGCGCCGTGCACGGACTGGTTGGCGAGGCCGTCGGGTGCGCCGCCGAGGCCGGTGCCGGCCAGGTGCTGGACCCAGTACGTCCACGAGTCGCTGGGCAGGGCCGCCCAGGACAGCGCGGTGGCACCGGCGAAGGCCAGGGCCGCCGAGCGGGCGGTGGTCCGGCGTCCGGACAGCCACAGCAGCGGAGCGAAGAGCAACAGTGCGGGCTGGAGCGCCGCGGCCAGGCCGATCAGGAACCCGGAGGGTCGCTCGCTCGGGACCCGGAACACGGCGAGGAGCACCAGCAGCACCGGCAGCACGGCGGTCTGCCCGGGCAGCGCGGCCTCGCGGACGGGCAGCGAGACCATCATCAGCGCGACCAGCACGGGCGCGGCGAGCAGCGCGGTGCGCCGGGGCACGGGGTCGGGCAGGGCGCGCGCGGCGACCAGCCCGACGGCGGCGACCAGCAACAGGGTCACGCAGGTCCAGGCCACCTCCAGCGAGGGCGCGGCGAGGCCCAGGAGCGGCTTCAGGACCAGCCCCGCGAAGGGGGTCCCGGTGAACTGGCCGTTCGTGTAGAGCGAGCCCGGCAGGCTGCCCGGGAGGTGGAAGCCGCTGAGCCACTCGCCCGGTGGCACGCGCAGCACGACCGCGGCCTGCCTGACGGCGAGCAGCAGGGCCAGCGCCCACAGCATGAGGCGTGCCGCCCCGAGTCTTCCGCCGCTACCGCCTATGACCCCGGCATGTCCGTTCGCACCACTGTGCTCCGCCGCGTTAGCCACGCCTCGCCGGCCTCCCGCCCTGTTGACTGCAACCCTGACTTCGCCTGGCTGCCGCGTTTCGTACTGCGTTTCATCCCGCGTGCTTCATTTACCGGGACGACGATATCCCCCGCGCGATACCTAGGATGGCGGGCATGAGCATCGTGAAGATCAACGCCCTCACCGTCCCGGACGAACAGCGCGAGGTTCTGGAGCAGCGGTTCGCCTCCCGCGCCGGCTCCGTGGAGAACTCGGACGGCTTCGAATGGTTCGAGCTGCTGCGGCCCGTCGAGGGCACCGACCAGTATCTCGTGTACACGCGGTGGCGTTCCGAGGAGGACTTCCAGGCGTGGATGGAGGGGCCCATGAAGGCGGCCCACCAGGGCGGCGGCGCGGGCGGTGCCGGTGGCGGCGCGGGCGGTGCCGGTGGCGGCGCGGGCGGTGCCGGTGGCGGCGCGGGCGGCGGCGGTGGCGGCGCGGAGCGGCCGAAGCCTGCTGCCACGGGCTCGTCGGTATGGTCGTTCGAGGTCGTGCAGCAGGCGGCGCCGAAGCAGGGCTGACACAGGTCCGACGGGTCTGGCACAGGCCTGACGCGGTGAGAGGGGCCCGGAGCCAAGGCTGGCTCCGGGCCCCTCTCACCGCGTGTCCGGCTCAGGCCCAGAAGGCTTCCATCTCGCCGATGTCCTCGATGCAGACGTCGAGGTCGCTGATCTTCCCCCCGACGATCGTGAAGAAGATGCCCTCGTGGATCTCGATCCCGCGGTCTCCGCGATCGGCGCGCGTTGTGTGGAAACTCATGACGTGGCCACGGCCGTCCGCGAGCAGTTTGTCCAAGTGGAGCCGCATGGTGCCGTGCGTCTCCTCGCCCATCCGGCGATAGAGGTCGAGGACGGCTTCCCGCCCCTTGTGGTGCCCGGAGATGGGACTGCCGCCGGGGACGTGCTGGATGACGTCGGCCGTCATCATCGTGCTCAGCTTCTCCATGGCGCCCTGGCCGAATGCCTCGTAGCCGCGGCGGATCAGGGCACAGTCAGGATGCTCCGACATGACGGTCACGCCTTTCGTGCGTACGGTTTGACCCTTTTCCTATCATCGGCCCGGCCCTGTGGATATTCCAGCGCGGGCGGCCGGAGACGGCTCCACAATGACGTCATGACCAGCAGAGAGACGCTCCCCACGACGGCACCCACGACTCCACCCACGACCACGACGTCGCCCGCGCCCACACCCGCGGCGCCTCCCATCACCCCGCCCGCGGGCGGGACCTGGCAGGTCACCGCGGAGCCGTTCACCACCCCGGACGCCACGCTGCTGCGCCGCGCGTACTACGCGGAGGTCGCCGGCCGGTACTGGCGGCGGTCCGTCACCGAGGCCGAGATCGACCAGGGCCTCCTGGACTTCCCGGACGACGATCTCGCGGCGCCGACGGGCCGGTTCCTGGTCGGCAGACTCGACGGCCGGCCCCTCGCCTGCGGCGGGATACGCCTCCTGGACCCCGTCACCGCCGAGCTCACCCGGGTGTACGTGGACCCGCGCGCCCGCGGTACGGGTGGCGGGGCGGCACTGCTCCGGGTCCTGGAGGACGCGGGCCGCGCGCTGGGCGCCGAGCGGGTCCGGCTGGACACCCGGTCCGACCTGGTGGAGGCCCGCGCGTTGTACGCGCGCCACGGGTACGCGGAGATACCCGCGTACAGCTCCGGCCCTTACGCCGAGCACTGGTTCGAGAAGCGCCTGGCCTGACCGTTCACCCGGCTCGGCGGTTCACCTGGCGGAGTGGTCCCGGCGGGGCAAGGTCTCGTAGGGCTCCTCGTCGACGGAACCGCAGAGCTCCGAGTTGATCTCGGCGACCAGCTCGGACAGGTCGGTGGGGCGGTCCGCGGTCCACCAGTCGCCGAGCAGCTCGGCGAGCGACTCCTCCCGCGCGGCGGACAGCTTCAGCGCGCTCTCGCGCCCCTTGGCCGTCAGGACCAGCGGCAGGCCGTCGCGGACGGCGAGCCCCCGCCCCTCGATCTGGCGGCCCGCGTCCGTGATGGCCCGCAGCGGCACCATGGTCCTCTCGGCCAGCACGGCCGGGTCCGCGCTGCCGTACTTGTTGATCCGCAGCAGCAGCCAGCTGGCGGCGGGCAGCAGGTCGTAGCCGGCCTTCTCGGTGATCTTCTCGTAGACGTGCTTGCGGCCCTGGAGGGTTCCGAGCGTCGTCAGGGCGCGGGCGACCTCCTCCCGCGAGGAGCGGTGGACGGGGTTGGAGGCCAGGGTCTCGGTGACGTCGGGAGCCGTCACCGAGGCACGCAGCTTGTCCTCCTTGAGGAACCAGGCCACGACGAAGGCGACCAGCACCACGGGCGCCGCGTAGAGGAAGACGTCGGTGATGGAGGTGGCGTAGGCGTCGAGCACGCGCGGTCGCAGAGCCGCGGGGAGGGCGCCGATGGCGCGCGGGTCGGCCTCGAGCTTGCTCGTGTCCAGCCCCGGGGGCAGCGGGATCCCCTTGAGCGCACCGGCCAGCTTGTCGTCGAGCCGGTTGGTGAAGATCGTGCCGAAGATGGCGACGCCGAAGGAGGCGCCGATGGAGCGGAAGAAGGTGGCACCGGAGGTGGCGACGCCGAGGTCGGCGTAGCTGACGGAGTTCTGCACGACGAGGACGAGCACCTGCATGACCAGTCCGAGGCCGGCGCCGAAGACGAAGAAGTAGACGCTCATCTCCCAGGTGGAGCTGGTGCGCTCCAACTGGTGCAGGAGGAGCAGTCCGACCGCGGTCAGGGCCGTGCCCGCGATCGGGAAGACCTTCCAGCGTCCGGTGCGGCTGACGATCTGGCCGGACACGGTGGAGGTGATCAGCAGTCCGAGCACCATCGGCAGCATGTGGACGCCCGACATGGTCGGGGAGACGCCCTGGACCACCTGGAGGAAGGTCGGCAGGTAGACCATCGCTCCGAACATCGCGAAGCCGACGATGAAGCTGATCAGCGAGCAGAGGGTGAAGGTCCGGATCCCGAACAGCTTGAGCGGGAGCACGGGCTCCACGGCCCGCCGCTCGACGATGACGAAGGCGATCAGCAGGACGAGGCCGAGGGCGGCGAGCCCGAGGATCTCCGGGGAGCTCCAGCCCCAGGTGCCGCCGAGCGAGGCCACGAGCACCAGGCAGGTCGCGACGGAGGCGATGAGGAAGGTGCCGAGGTAGTCGATGGTGTGCTTCTCGGAACGCACCGGGATCTTCAGGGCCGCCGCGATGACGACGAGGGCGACGAGACCGATGGGGAGGTTGATGTAGAAGACCCAGCGCCACGACAGGTGGTCCACGAACAATCCGCCCAGCAGCGGACCCAGCACGCTGGTGGCTCCGAAGACCGCGCCGAAGAGCCCCTGGTACTTGCCGCGTTCGCGCGGCGGGACGATGTCCCCGACGATCGCCATCGACAGCACCATCAGACCGCCGCCGCCCAGTCCCTGGAGCGCGCGGAAGCCGATGAGCTGCGGCATGTTCTGTGCCAGGCCGCACAGGGCGGACCCGATCAGGAAGAGCACGATGGCGGACTGGAAGAGCTTCTTGCGCCCGTACTGGTCCCCGAGCTTGCCCCACAGCGGCGTGGCGGCCGTCGAGGCGAGCATGTAGGCGGTGACCACCCACGACAGGTGCGACATCCCGCCGAGATCACTGACGATCGTCGGCAGGGCCGTGGACACGATCGTCTGGTCGAGCGAGGAGATGAGCAGTCCCAGCAGCAGCGCGCCGATGGAGACGAGCACCTCACGTGAGGCGTGTTCGGCGCTGGGGCCGGATGTCCGCTTACGCGGGTCGGGCTCCGTGGTCACGTCCTGCACCATCGGCTCCTCCTCGGGCCTGATCGACTCCTCCATCCTGAGTGGTGTGTCCCGTTATGGCCTCTCGGGCGGGTTGGGCGGGTTACCGGGGGTCTGCATAATCGCAGGCAGCGGCCAGGGGAGGGATTCGAGTGAGCACTGAGCACTGTCCGGATTGCGGCACGACGGAAGGAGCCTGCGACTGCGCACGAGGCTTCCAACCCTTGCGCGTCCGCCCCTACGTCACCCACCCCGACCCGGCCGCTGCTCCGCCGTCACACACCGACCCGGTGGACGCCACGCCGCACCCGGGCCACACGGCCGACGCACAGCCCCGCAGCGACCGGGCAGGCAACGCTGGACACCCCGAATCGACCCACCCCGCCCCAGGAGGCGCCGCCGCGCGCCCCGGCCCGCCCCGCACCGAACCGGCAGGCCCCGCCGCACAGCCAGAGTCGGCCCACCCCGCCTCGGGACGCGCCGCCGCTCACCCCGGTTCGGCAGGCCCCGCTGCGTACCCCGCGCCGACGGGCAACCCGCCGCACCACCCCGGCGGGACGGCCGCCTTCTCGGCCTACCCCGGCTCGGGGCCCACCACGTCGTACCCCGGCCCGGCGGACGCCGCATCGTCGTACCCCGGCCCGGCGGACGCCGCATCGTCGTACCCCGGCCCGGCGGACGCCGCATCCTCGTACCCCGGCCCGGCCGGGCCGAACGGCACCCCGCCGCCGCCCAGCCCGCCCCGCGCCGCGCCGCTCCCGGCGGGGGCCGGGACTCCGGCGTACGGAACACCCGTAGCGTCGCTACCCGAAGAAACGATGCAGCTGCGCCCCGTCCCGGCGTACGGCCCCTCCGGGACGGCCGCGACCTACGGCGCATACGGGTCCCCCGAGGCCCACACGGAAAACCAGGCCGGCCCGGCCTACGGCACGCGCGGCATGGACCGTACGGGCGGGCCGTACCCGTCCAGACCCCCGCGGCGCCGCATACGCGCGCTCCCCGCCGCGGCGGCCGCCATCGTGCTGATCGGCGTGGCCGTCATCGCGCTGAGGGCCGCCTCGGACTCCGCCTCGCCGGAGGCCACCCTCGTCGACGCGAAGCCCTCCGCACCCCTGACCAGCCTCACCCAGGTCGCCCCGGCGCGGCCGGCCGAGAGCGTCGGCCCCTCGCCGTCGCCGTCCCCGTCGCCCTCCCCCAGCCCCTCCCGGTCGGCGTCCGCTTCGCCGTCCCCCTCCGCCTCCCCCACCCCGAGCCGTACGTCTTCCCCCTCGGCCGCCCCGTCGCCCACCCCGAGCCGGTCCTCTTCGCCGACCTCGCGCCCCCCGACACACGCGCCGACCCTCCAGTACGGGGATTCGGGCCCCGAGGTGGAGAAGCTCCAGCGCCTGCTGGCGGCGCAGGGCATCTACCACGGGAAGTACGACGGCCGGTACGGCAACCGCACGGAAGCGGCCGTATCGACCTTCCAGGCGTACAACGGCATCGACGAGGACCCTTGGGGCGTCTACGGTCCGGCGACCCGTCGCGCCTTGGAGGGATAGAACACACCGCATCGGGTGGCGAGCACCCCTCCGCGTTTTGTATTGTTCAGGAACAAAGTGGTTCCGTCCTCACTCCCTGACCGGTGGACGGAACCACTTGTTCTCTTTCCCGTCCCGTCTGGAGCCTCTCCGATGCCGGCCAGCACCACCACCGCCACCACCCCCGCCGTCCTGACCGCCAAGGCCCTGCTCCTGGACATGGACGGCACCATCGTCAACTCGGACGCGGTGGTCGAGCGCTGCTGGTACGACTGGGCCGTCGCCCACGGCCTGGATCCGGAGGCAGCCCTCAAGGTGGTCCACGGCCGCCAGGGCTACGCCACGATGGCGATCCTCCTCCCGGACCGCCCCATGGAGGAGAACCTCGCCGAGAACGCGGTGATGCTCGCCCGCGAGACCGCCGACACCGAGGGCGTCGTCCCGATCGGCGGAGCTCCCGCCTTCATGGCCGCCCTCAGCACCCTGCCGCACGCCCTGGTCACCTCCGCCGACGCGGCCCTGGCCACGGCCCGGATGACGGCCGCCGCGCTGCCGATGCCCGAGATCCGGGTCACCGCCGAGTCCGTACAGGCCAGCAAGCCCGACCCCGAGGGCTTCCTGATGGGCGCCGCCGCCCTCGGCGTGGACCCGGCCGACTGCATCGTCTTCGAAGACTCGGCCGCCGGCATCGCCGCGGGCCAGGCCGCGGGCATGCGGGTCATCGGCGTCGGCCCCCGCGCCGCCGCCCACGGCCCGACCGCCCACGTCCTCGACCTGACCGCCGTCGCCGTCACCGCCTCCCCCGACGGCTCCATCACCCTCACCCTCCAGACGGCCTGACCCCGACAGCCCGACCAGCGACATGCCCTGGTCGGGCGGCGGGACGTGCTCGATCGCTACCAGCACGACCGCATGCCCCCCCTCGAAGGACGGGCCGGGTCAGTGAGGTGCGGGGCCTCGCACGATCGCGTCCCGCGCACGCGCCTCGCATCCGGCCCGGCCCGGGCCCGGCCCGGCTCCCGAGCGGGTGGCCCAGGCGGCCGCTCGGATCAAGACCGAAATCCATGCCGCCGGCCCACTGAGCGAATGGACCGCAGACCGTAGCGTCGCGGCCGACCTTCCGCCGCAGGCGAACCCTTCGGGGCCGACCGTTCGCGGCGAGGGAACGCGAGGTGACGGAGGCCGGCGCGCACCGGGGTACGGACTGACGCCCCCCCCCATGGTCCAGAGCGGATTCCGACCACTGGTCGGCGGGCGACAGGACTCCGCCCCGCGACCCTCCGCCCCGGCACCGGGCTGGACACGTCCCTCCGGGCCGACCCACGCGACCTGTCCAGACCGACCAAGCCCAGCCCAGCCCAGCCCATCACCGGCTCAGGCGACGCAGAACTCGTTCCCCTCGGGATCCTGCAGCACCACCGCGTAGTGCGTCTCCAACTCGTCCAGCACGCGCAGCACGGTCGCCCCCGCACCGGTGAGCCGCGCCACCTTGTCGTCGACCCTCCGCATCCGGAGTTCCATCGGGACACCACGTCCGCCGCTGACCTTCACATCCAAGTGCACCCGGTTCTTGCCGGTCTTGGACTCCGGAACCTGCTGGAACCACACCCGGGGCCCCCGCCCGGACGGATCCACGATCGACTCCGGCACTTCCCCCACCCCTTCGGGCAGCTCCTCCGCGGGCACCCCCATGCCCTCCCAGTACGCGCGCCAGGTCGCGTGCCCGTCCGGCGCCGGCTCCGGCACGTAGCCCAGCGCTTCGGTCCAGAACGTCACCATCACCCGCGGATCGGCGCAGTCGATGGTCAGTTGCAGCGTGGTCTCCATGAACCCAGCCTCGCAGGCAGGTCTGACAACACGAGGTACGGTCGGCCGTGGCGCACCGGATCAGCGGTATGCGCAGGTGGAGCACGGGACAACGGGGGAAATGCCATGACCGAACTGATCGCTCTCTTCGCCCTGATGGGCATCACCGGGCTGTACGCCGTCGCCAAAGTGATGCGCAGGGAACGACGCCACCGCGCGGAATCGGCGGACGGCCTGCTGATCGAGCTGGAGCGCACCGAGCAGCTGCGCAGGGACCGGACCACTTACGGATCCAACGCCGTCCACAACAGCCCCTTCACCAGCGGACTCTGATTCCGGATCACGGCGCCGCCCCCGGAACGACCGGGCGCGGCGCCGTCGCCATGCCCGCTGCGGCCGCAACCGAGGCCACCAGGACCGCAGCCACAGCGTCCAGGAACGGGCCGGGACACTGACCCCACCGCCACCCAACCCGACCCAAATCCCCAACTCCCCCCACCCCGAAGCCCGTCACTCACCTCGTCATGACATGCTCATGCCTTCAAACTGTCACCTGACGCCCACCCCCACGAAACCCGGCGCGGCCACCATGGCCACGCCCCACAGCTCACCCACCCCACCGCCCAAGCCCACGCCTCCCCCTCCCCCTCCCAGGAGCCCTCATGCCCTCCGCATCCTCCACGCCCTCCGTCTACGCGCGTCGACTCGGCGCGCTCGCCTCCATGCTCGCGGCCGCCTCGCTGACCACCCTCCTCGCCGCCCCCACCGCCGCCGCTTCCCCTCCCACCCCCATCAGCGCCGCGGCCGCCCGCTCCTACCTCGCCACGGTCACCCCGAAGACCGAAGGCACCACCAGCGGTTACAGCCGCGACCTCTTCCCGCACTGGAGCACCGTCTCCGGCACCTGCAACACCCGCGAGACCGTCCTCAAGCGCGACGGCTCGGGCGTGGTCCAGGACTCCGCGTGCGCGGCCGTCAGCGGCAGCTGGTACTCCGAGTACGACGGCGCCACCTGGACGGCCGCCTCGGACATCGACATCGACCACATGGTCCCGCTCGCCGAAGCCTGGCGTTCCGGCGCCAACTCCTGGACCACCGCCAAGCGCCAGCAGTTCGCCAACGACCTCACCCGCCCCCAGCTCATCGCGGTCACCGACAACGTGAACCAGGCGAAGGGCGACCTCGACCCCGGCAAGTGGCTGCCGCCGCGCACCGCCTACCGCTGCACGTACGCGCGCATGTGGGTCGAGGTCAAGCAGTACTGGGCCCTGAGCATGGACTCGACCGAGAAGACGGCCCTGGTGAACATCCTCAACGCCTGCTGACACCACCCACGCCCGCACACCCCGGGCCACCCCCGCGCCCCCACCCCTGGCCAAAGATCTTTCCCCCGCCAGGGGGAGGTGGACCACCCCCTTCCCGTCGTACGGTGACCGAACGGCAATGCCGGATGAAGGAGGGGGAGTTGCATGGGGACATTGCGCCTGGGACCGCTGCTGCGCCACGTCGACTGGGACACGGGCGACTCCGCCACACTGTGGATCGAGGCGGACCGCCCGTGCACCGCCGAAGTGCGCTGCGCCGACGGCTCCGGCGGGAGCGTCCACACCTTCCAGATAGCCGGCCACCACTACGCCCTGATCACCGTCACCGGCCTCACCCCGGACTCCACCACCGGCTACGAGGTCCTCCTCGACGGTCTCCGGGTCTGGCCGCTGCCCGACAGCCCGTTCCCCGTGAGCACCATCACCACCCCGCCCGCGCGACGGCCCGGCTCCACGGCCGCTCCCGACCTGCGCCTGACCTTCGGCTCCTGCCGCCAGGCCGCCCCGCCGGCCGACCGGCGCGGACCGCACGGCCCCGACGCCCTCGACACCCTCGCCGCCGCTCTGGCCGCCGACCCGGAGGCGGTGCGGCCCGACGTCCTGCTCCTCCTCGGCGACCAGGTGTACGCGGACCAGCTCTCCCGCTCCACCCGCCGGTGGCTGGCGGCCCGGCGGGACCTCCGCGAGGCCCCCGGCGCCCAGGTCGCGGACTTCGAGGAGTACACCCGGCTCTACTACGAGTCCTGGCTCGATCCGGAGATCCGCTGGCTGCTCTCCACCGTGCCGAGCCTGCACATGTTCGACGATCACGACGTCATCGACGACTGGAACACCAGCGCCGCGTGGCTGGCGGAGATGCGTGCCACCCCGTGGTGGCAGGAGCGGGTGGTCAGCGGCCTCATGTCGTACTGGGTGTACCAGCACCTCGGCAACCTCTCCCCCGCCGAACGGGCGGCCGATCCCGTGTTCGAGGCGGTCCGGGCGACCCCCGACGGCACCGACGTCCTACGGGCCTTCGCCACCTCGGCGGACGCCGACCCGGCCACCGTGCGCTGGAGCTACCGGCGCGACTTCGGCCGGTCCCGGCTGCTGATGGTGGACACCCGGGCCGCCCGGGTGCTCGCCGAGGACGGGCGGGCCATGCTCGATCCCGCGGAGCGGCAGTGGCTCCGGGAGAACGCCCTGGCCGGACACGGGGGGTACGACCACCTCCTCATCGGCTCGTCACTGCCCTGGCTGATGCCCCCGCTCGTGCACGACGCGGAGGTGTGGAACGCCGCGCTGTGCCGCGGGGAGCGGGGTCCGAGATGGGCCCGGATCGGCGAGGACCTGCGCCGCCGGAGCGACCTCGAGCACTGGGCGGCGTTCCCGGAGTCCTTCGCGATGCTCAGCGACCTGATCGAGGAGGTGGGCACGGGCCCCCGGGCGCCGGCGACGGTGTGCGTGCTCTCGGGAGACGTGCACCACGCGTACGTGGCGGAACCCCGAATACCCAGCACGGCCCAGGTGTTCCAGCTGACCTGCTCCCCGGTCCACAACTCCATCCACACGGCCGTGAAATGGGGTTTCCGGCTGGGCTGGTCGCGGCTGGGCCGGTGGCTGGGCCGGGGCTTCTCCCGGCACGGCCGGACGGGCCGGCCTCCGCTGAGCTGGCGGCGTACGGGCGGCCCGTTCTTCGGCAACCAGCTCATGACGCTCGCGCTGTCGGGGCGCTCCGCACGGCTGCGCCTGGACCAGGCCCGCAAGGGCCCCCGCCTGGTGACGGTGCTGGACCGCGACCTCACACCGCCCCACTGACGCGCGGCGGGGCGGACCCGTCACGCCGGAGCACAGCCCCGGGCGTCCGGTCCGTGGACACCCGGCGTACGCTGTTCCGCTGTCAGCCGCCCCTGCCGCTCCCCCGCGACGTCGCGGCGCCTCACGCCGAGGCACGTCAACCGGACTGGGGAGTCCCGTTTTGCTTGAGACTCTGGGCTCGCTGACTTCGAGTCCGTGGATCTACGCCCTCGTGGCGCTGTCCATCCTGCTCGACGTGTTCCTGCCGGTGCTGCCGAGCGGGGTGCTGGTGGTCACCGCCGCGGCTGCCGCGGCGGCCGCGGCCGCGGGGCCCGTGCCCGTACAGTCCCAGGTGCCGGACATCCTGGCCCTCTTGGCGACGGCCGTCACCGCCTCGGTACTGGGCGACATGGCCGCGTACCGCCTGGCCCGGCGGGGCGGGGCCCGGCTCGACCGGGCCATCGCCCGTTCCCGCCGGCTCACCCGGGCCCACGAGCGCCTCGGCACCGCCCTCGCGCGCGGCGGCGGCGCCCTGGTGGTGGTCGCCCGCTTCGCCCCGGCCGGCCGCTCGGTGGTCTCCCTCGGCGCGGGCAAGACCCACCGCACGGTCCGGGAGTTCCTGCCCTGGTCGCTCCTGGCCGCCATCGCCTGGGCCGGCTACAGCATCGCCCTCGGCTACTTCGGCACCCAATGGCTGGGCACCACCTGGCTCGGCAGCGCCATCTCCCTGCTCGCCTTCTTCGCCGCCGGCTCCCTGGCGGCCTTCGTAGTCCGCCGCCCCACCCCCGCCGCCTGACTCCGCCCGTACGGGCTGGTGGATCGACATCTCGGCCCGGCCCCGCCCACCCCGCCGGCCCGGCCCACCCCGCCGACCCAGCCCACTCCCTCAGCACTCCACCTCGACTGTCCCGAACCCGGGGCCCGGCCCCGGCCCACGCCCACCCAGCCGACCCGGCCCACGCCCTCGGCACTCCACCTCGACTGTCCCGAACCCGGGGCCCGGCCCCGGCCCACGCCCACCCAGCCGACCCGGCCCACTCCCGCAGCACTCCACCTCGGCCGTCCCGAGCCCGGACCGGCCCCGGCCCTCGACGGCCCCGCCGCCGCCCTCCCTCCCCGCTCCCCCGCCCCCGCCTTCCGCGCGGATCGCGGGCTCAGCCGGTCACCCCGCAGCGATCGCCACGGCCACCCACCCTCCGCCGGCCCCGCAGCCGGCCCCCGCGCCGATCCCCCCGGCCTCCCCACCCGCGACCAGCACCCGGTCCCAGTCCCACCCGCCCCACTCATCCCACCCGCCCCACCCACACCGCCCCGGCTCCCCCGGGCGGAGCAGTCGCTCACCCGTTCACCCGGCAGCGATCGCCGCGGCCGCGCCGGGCTCCTAGCGTCCAGAGAACGGTGCATACCCGAATCCGCGCCGCGCCGTTCCCGGAGCCCGAGGAGTCCTCTCCATGCCCGCCACCCCCCACAGCCCCCACAGCCCCCGCCGCTACCGCCCCCTCCCCCGCCTGCTGGCCGTCGCCGCCGCGACCGTCGCCTTCGCCGCGGCCGCGCCCCCGACCCTCGCCCAGGCCCAGCCCTCCGGCAGCGTCTCCCCGGCCAACGTCGCCCCCGGAGGCCGGGTCAGCCTCAACGTCACCGGCTGCGGCACCCGGACCGGCAAGGCCACCTCCCGCGCCTTCGGCGACGTCTGGCTGACCCCCGGCAACGCCGAGGCCACCAACCTCTTCGGCTCCGCCACCACCTCCCGCAACATCAGCGCCGGCTCGCACCCCGTCACCTTCGAGTGCGGCGGCCCCGGCGGCGAACGCGTCACGGTGGCGCTGAACATCACCCCGGGCGCCGCCCGCGGTGGACTCGGCGGCAGCGTCGGCTCCATGAGCCCGGGCCAGATCGCCATCGGCGGCGCCCTCGTGGCCGGCGCGCTGGGCGCCGGTGCCTGGATCCTGCGCCGCCGTACGGGCCACGCCTCCTGAGGCGACCCGACGCCCCCGCCCACCCGAGCCGCCGGCACGGGAGTGGCCGATGGTCCCGCCCCACTCGGGACCTTCCCCACTCCCGCCGGGAGCTCCCTCCCGCAAGGCTGAGTCCACGCACCGCTGCCCCCGAGGAGCCCGCCATGGACCAGAGCCCGCGCCCCGTGATCGCCGCCGTCGACGGTTCCGCGAACGGCAACCGGGCCCTGGAATGGGCCGTCTCCCAGGCCCTGATGACCGGTGCCCCGCTGCGGATCGTGCACGCCCGCCTCTACATGAACACCATCGGCGCAGCCCTGTCCGGCGGCTTCGCCGAGCCGGGCCTCGACGACGACCCCGTCCTGATCCGGGTCCGCGAGGCCCTCGGCGGCCGCGCCGGACTCCCCCCGATCGAGTACGCCTCGTACCCCGGCGCCCCCGACCGGGTACTGCCCCAGCTCGGTGCGGACGCCCAGGTGATGGTCCTCGGCTCGCGCGGCCGCGGCGGCTTCGCCAGCCTGCTCCTCGGCTCGAACGGCATCGCCTGCGCCAGCCAGGCCGCCTGCCCCGTGGTGGTCGTCCCGCGCACCGAGCCGCCGCTGCACGACCCGTACGGGCAGGTCGTACTCGGCCTCAACAGCGCCGCCCCCGACGCGAGCACCACCTACTTCGCCTTCCGCGAGGCGGCCCGGCGCGGGGCCCGGCTCCAGGTCGTCGTCGCGCACGCCCGGCCCGGCCGGACCTTCACCGCGGCCGGCGCCATCGGCCCGGCGGCCGCGCACAGGGAGACCGCCAACGCCCACGAGGTCGCGGCCCTGGCAGCCGTACACCTGCGTCCGTACGCCGAACGGTTCCCGGAGGTGGAGATCGAGCAGCTGTCGGCGCCCGGCGACGCGGCCGGCCACCTGGTCGCCGCTTCCCGGGCCGCCGACCTGATGGTCATCGGCCGCCACCGCAAGCGCCCGCTCTCCCCGCGCCTGGGCTCCGTCACCAACGCGGTACTGCTCCACACCGGGTGCCCGGTCGCGGTGGTCCCCCTGGAGGAGAGCGCCGTCCCGGCCGCCGCCTGACCACCCGCCGGGCCCCTCACCCCGCGGACACGCCCGCTCCCGCTCCCCTCACGTGCAGCCCCTCCAGCAGGTCCCTCGTAGCCTCCGCGACAGCGTCAACAGCGGCGTCGAAGACCTCCTGGTTGTGCGCGGCGGGCGCCCTGAAGCCGGACACCTTCCGCACGTACTGCAGGGCGGCGGCCCGGATCTCCTCCTCGGTCGCCTTCTCCGGAATGGCGGGCGGACGCAACGTCTTAATCGATCGGCACATACCCCCACTATCCCGCGCCCCGAACGCCCGGAGCCGACGTTCCGCACCCGCGCCGATGTCGGCCATGGACCTCAGTGGCCGCTCACCACCAGCCCCATTTCTTCTTCCGCAGCTCCTGCATCGTGGCCTTGGCTTGCTTTGCCTCTGCCTGAGCGTTCCCTTGTCGGGTCCAGCGCCCTTGGTGCTTGGCGCACTGGCCGCTCCCGACGATCGCCTTGTTCCGGCACCGGCCTCCGCGCTTGGTCACCGCGCCGCACTTCGGTTGCGTCACCCCGCTCCCGCCCGCTCACCCGACGTGAGCACCCCTTGCACCGTGCCCGAAGCTACGAGGAGCAGAAAGGGCGCACGGTGACGCGCCGGGGGCTCAGGGAAGCCTCAGCCGTGAACCCCATCCCGCCGGGGGGGGAGGAGGAGGGGCTCGTGCGGGTCAAGGCAGCAGCGCGGCGGCCACCCGGGACAGCCGATCGGCCGGCAGCGCAAAGTGGTTGGCGGGGTTGCGGCTGGAGTACTCACCGTCGTTGACGGCGCACCCGCGTCCGTCCGTCGTCCAGCGCGCGGGGCCCGGCGCCCCCTGGGCATCCAGGAGGAGGACTCCGAGGGCCTCGGGGTCCTCCACGCCCGTACAGGCACGCAGCGCGGCCACTAGCCGGCCCACGGCTTCGTCGGGCAGTTCGTCGTCACCCAGCGCGGGAAGCAGCAGGAGCAGCCGAGCGTGCGGGTCGGTGGTGCTCCCGCCGGGCAGCGCGTTGTCCGCGGCGGCCACCAGCTCGGGCCAGGACAGGCCCGGCCCCATGAAATGCCCGTCGTCCTGGGCGAGCTGCTCGGCCTCCTCCCAGTCGGGATGGTGGAGGAGGTAGTCGGTGCCGGCCTCGTCCGTGAAGGTGCGATAGACGACGTGCAGACGGTGATCACCGGCGAGGGGAATGGTGAACGCCGGCCACTCGGCCCGCTCCCACAACTGCCGCTGGAACTCGCCCGCCGCGTCGTAGTCGGCGCCGAAGAGCAGTTCTTCGGCTTCCTCGGAATGGACACACGAGTAGAGGTGCCCAAGCCAGAACAGGGGCTCCTCCAGGAACCCCACCCCGTGCGTGAGGGGGCCACCGTCGTACCCCGGTATCCGGTCAGGATGCAGGTCTGCGCTGTTCGTCACGGAGGACATCATGCCGCCCGTGACCAGCGGTACGAGCCGGCTCTCAACAGTGGTAGCCGTCAGGACACTCGGGGAACAGCAATCCGAAGAACAGGAAGAGGAGAATCGGAACACCGGACACCGCGGCCATGACCAGGAACCGCCCACGCCTCTCACACCGACCCCCACCATGCCGGTCGGCGCTGCTCGCGTTGGTGTCAGATGTGGACGCAAAAGACCCCCCGCCATGATCGGCGGGGGGCCTTCGTGCTGGTGGGCGCGGACGGTTTCGAACCGCGGACATCTGCTTTGTGAGCTCGCCCAGACCCTGCCGCGGCTGACTCCGGCCTGCCTGCCACACCCCTGCGCGGTCACCCTGGGCCACAGGCGTCCACCCTCGTTGATGTCATCCGTGGATGTCAGCCATCACCCCCGTGCGCGGCCTGTGCACCCATGCCCTCTTGCACGCCTCACCCCCCACCCACACCGTGGTGAGGGTGCAGCTCAGCGTTCCGACAACGCAGGGGGAGGGCGACGCATAGTGACTTCAGTATCACTTTGGGCCAGAGGAACGTTCGGCGCAGTGGCGGGCCAGCTGGCCGAGACAATCCCGGCCTGCCTAGTGGAAGCCCACGCCAGGGCGCGTCACGCTCATGAACAGGTGCGCACTCGCACACAGGAAGCGTACGGCCATGGGCTCCACGCGGCGCAGTACGAAACGCTCGCGGCTGGTCTGACACCGATCCACGAGGCGACCTCTCGACGGCTTCAGGGGCGGACGGTGATGATCGTCGGCAGCAATGCCATCCTCCCGATCCTCTACGCGAAAAAGGACGTCCCAGTCACCGAAGCGCGACTCCGCAAGGCATACGGCCTCCGGGCCGATCTCATCCGGCGCCACGGGCCGAAGCCCATGCAGCTGGCACTCGACCTCGACATGGAAGAGTTCGACGAGGAGCACGTGCATCCCGACGTGGCTCTCCTCCCGCCCGAGCTCCAGCTGATCATCGTGGCCTACGCCTGCTCGATGGAACAGGGCGTGATGAGGATCGAGTGGGGCTCAGCGGGACTTCTACACGGAGACCGTTACCTCATCTGGCACCATCATGAGCCGCTCCTCCCGCCGGCCAACCCGCGCGCCGCCTAACTCCGCTGCTCAGGTCAGCCACAACTGACGCCCCACCGCCCGACCTGCGGCTGAGATACCGATCAACGCGCTGACCTGCGGCTGAGTTGTCGCCAGTTGTCAACGCTGGTCACCACTGGGCGCCCTCCCACGGCCCGACCACGGCCCGGGGAGGGCGCTCGGCTGCGGTCAGGGCTGGCTTTGCAATGCCGCGTATGCTCGTTCGACCTCGCCCAGGTACTGCCGCAGGCGGAAGCGAACTTCCTCAATGGCCCCGCCAACGGGGCCCGGGTACATAACGTCGGACCAGATGACCATCTCGCCGCGGAGCTTGATTCGGATGGCTAGCCTGCCCGGCCCTGGCTCGGGCTGCTCCTCGGCTGCAATGTCCACCTTGCGCGGCCCATCCGTCGGATAGAGCGGGCCGCCTGGGCGGAGGAGTTGCCTCGGATCCAGGCCGGCCATTCTGCTATCGCTGCGTGCCACTACGTCGAGACCATCGACGAAGAGGTATGCGTGCACGGCAGTACATGTCGGCGGCCCAGGACACGTGCTGATGAGCAGCGTATTAACCGCATGGCTTTGGCTTTCGGGCGCGGTGGCCCTCAGCTCGCGCGGGGATCTACGAGGCATCCGCCTGATGTGACGTCATGGGTCGATCGTAGCGGCTACGCCGCACGAGTTTAGAAAACCGTCGTGGCAGCGACCGCGGACCGGGTACGGCTGGCCATCTGATCCGTAGCTCTAGCCAGACCGGTCATCGACGGCCATACCGGCCGCTACCAGGCCCCGGAGGGGCGCTACCGGACGCGGGCGATCGCTGGGGTTGCGGCACTTGGCTGCTGTACCGCAGGATCCCGGTGGGGTGACCATGGAACGGCATGTGCTGGAAAGGCTGTTGTCCGTTGGCGACGAGGCGTCCGCGCTTGCTCTGGCCTGCCTCCGTAGCGGCGCCACCTACAGCGTGGGAGACAGGGCGCAGCCCGCAGAACGGCTCGTCGGTGTCTTCGGGCACCGGCTTCAGCGCATGCGGATGCACGGAGTCGAACCTCTTGGGCTGGAACGAGCAGTGCAGCTCCTCCGCGAACACAGCCGGCCGGTGCGCGTAGGGCTGATCGATTCTGCCGACCGGACATGGACCACCCTGCTCTTCCTCACCGAGGACGGCAGCACACTAGTGGCCTGTGCTGGCTGGCCACTGCCGCTGGTTGTCAGGGAGTCACCGCTTTAGGAGCGTGGTGGGGCGGGTTGAGGCTTGACCTGCGGGCTTCGCTCCGGCAGGCACGGTCAGGGCTTTCCGCCAGTAGACGTCTCTTGATCGTAAACGCGCTGGTACTCAGCCACCGTGTCGCCGAACTGCCTGCCGCCAAGCTCCTCCAGGCGGCCGTCGCGTCGGTCAACAACGATGGGCCCGGTCCCGACCCACATGTCTCGTGAACTTCCCGATTGCGCGTATCTGGAGCTCTGATACCCAAACTCCCACCCGAAGCGATGCTCCTTCACATGGATGACTACAGCGGTCACGCCCTCCTCCCCGGGGGGGGTACGGCTGCATCCGTGCGAGATGCGCGTTAACGATCTCTCGGGCCCGCTCGGATGTAATCACTGCGCGAGTCTACGAACCATCTGAGGTCGGTTGAAGACCGAGTCAAGTCGGCAGGGCGCCTTATCAGGTCGATTGCCGGCGTTCCGCCTCAGGTCGTCATGGAGATCCTCGGGCACTCGCAGATCGCCGTCACCATGAACGTCTACGCGCACGTCGTGCAGGACACGCAGCGCGAGGCCATCGGGCACATGGACCGGCTGCTCAGGGGGCGGGCGACGCTCCCAGTCCGCTCCCATTGATGTCAGATCTGGATGCAAAAGACCCCCTGCCATGATCGGCAGGGGGCCTTTGTGCTGGTGGGCGCGGACGGTTTCGAACCGCCGACATCTGCTTTGTAAGAGCAGCGCTCTACCCCTGAGCTACGCACCCGTGGATGAGTGGACAGCCTACATGGAGTGCGTACCCCCCACGCAAACCCGTTCCCGTGGGGGAGAATGGACCGGGGCAGGGGAATTGCGGACGGACCGGGTACGGGAGAGGCGACTGTGACGACGGCACCCCGGCGGTGGTTCGGCGGCGGGCGGGACGAGAGTCGGCGGGCGGATGCTCAGGCGGCGAAGGACGCCGCGGCGGCGGCGTTCTACGAGCTGGACACCGCGCAGCGGGATCTGCGGATCTCGATCGAGACGATCGCGGCCGCGGACGGCTCGCCGGAGGCGCGCCGGGTGGGTGAGGGGTTCGCCGCGCTCGGGCAGCGCATCGACCAGGTGAGTCACGTCTACATCAATGCCGTCGACGCGCACGATCTCGATCGGGTGGAGCTGGAGGCGTCCGCCGCGACGCGGGCCCGGGAGGAGCTGACGCGGGCCAAGGAGGAGCTGGTCCGGGTCAAGGGCGAGCTCGACCGGTTCGCGCTCGGGCTGCAGCCGCTGCTGGACCGGGCCGAGACGCAGCTGGCGCGGGTGGCGCCCGCCCGGGAGCGGGCCAG
This sequence comes from Streptomyces sp. NBC_01298, assembly GCF_035978755.1. Taxonomy (NCBI): domain Bacteria; kingdom Bacillati; phylum Actinomycetota; class Actinomycetes; order Kitasatosporales; family Streptomycetaceae; genus Streptomyces; species Streptomyces sp. NBC_01298. The sequence goes on along the minus strand of NZ_CP108414.1, from coordinate 6,293,428 downwards.
GGCCGCGCTGCTCGCGGCGAGCACGGCGCTGGACGAGGTGCGCGGGAAGGGCTTGCAGGCCGATGACCTGGCCGCCCGGCTGGCCGCGCTCGGGCCGGAGCTGACCAAGCTGAACCAGGGCGCCGCGCAGCACGGTGTGCAGGAGACCGTGCAGCGGGCGGAGCGGATCCTGCGTGATGCCGAGGCGATACGGGCCGAGGCGGCGCGGCTCCCGGAGCGGGCCGCGGAGATCGACCGGCGGCTGGTGAGCCTGCGGACCCGGGCGCAGGCGCTGCGCAACCGGGCGGACCGGGTGGATCCGGTGCTCAGCGAGCTGCGCCGGCGGTTCAGCGCGGCCTGCTGGCAGGACCTTCAGCACGTCCCGGAGCAGGCGGTACGGGACGTGGCGCGGGCCGAGGAGCGGCTCGCGGAGGCCGGCCGGGCGCGCGACCAGCAGCAGTGGGCCGTCGTAGCGGCCCTGGTCGAGGCGGTACGGGCCGCGCTGGACGCCACCGACGAGGCGGTGTCGGCGGCGCAGGACCGGCTGACGCGGCTGGAGGCGGTGGCGCGGGATCCGCAGGCGGAGGTGCAGCGGACCCGGTTCGCGATCCGGGACGCGCAGCGACTGGTGATGGAGGGCCGTACGGTGCCCGAGGACCGGCACGCGCGCCCGCTGGACGACGCGGTGGCGCGGGTGGCGCGGGCGCTGGCCGCGCTGGAGGACCGCCACCCCGACTACTGGGCCTTCCTCCAGGAGATGGAGGCCGTACGGTCGTCCGTGCAGCGGGGCGTGACGGACATCCGGACCGAGCGCGGCCACGGCTGATCCGATATGGCCGGAAGGCCTGACTTGTCCGGGTGAGGGCATCGGCGGATGCTGGAGGGGCCAACCGGAGCAGAGGAGTGCGCCATGGCCGCCCAGCCTTCACACACACCGCAGGAGTCGCAGGAGCCGCACTCGCCCCACGCGCCCCATGCGCTCTACGGGTGTCACGAACCCCATGAGCACTACGCGCCCTACGTGGCCCACGAGCCGTACGGGACCGCGCCGCCGCCCCGGAGCTCGCCCGGGATCCTGCACCGCATGATGCGTCCCGTGAACGCGAGCCTCGACGAGCACCTGCCCAGCGATCACCGCCTCAGCAAGGTCTACCGGGTCGGCGCCGGCCTGACCGGACTGCTGCTGGTGGTCTTCGGGATCCTGGGGCTCATCGACCGGATCGGCTTCTTCGACACCGGCGGGGACACGGTGCTGGCGCTGAACACCAACGGCGCGCTGAGCGTGCTGTCCATCTGCTTCGGGCTGCTGCTGTTCGCCGGGATGGTCATCGGCGGCAGCTTCGCCTCGACCCTCAACATCGTGCTGGGTGTGCTGTTCATCGCGAGCGGGTTCGTGAACCTCGCGCTGCTCGACACGAAGGCGAACTTCCTGGCCTTCCACATCCCCAACGTGCTGTTCAGCTTCGTGGTCGGCGTGATGCTGATGTGGTTCGGGATGTACGGGCGGGTGGGCAGCGCCCTGCCGCACGACAACCCGTACTGGCGTGCCCGCCACCCCGAGCAGGCGGCTCGGGAGCAGCGGGCACGGGCGGGCGCACGGACGGGCGGGAGGCCCGTCGGCAGGCCGGCGTAGGAGAGCGGCCTACGGCGGCCGACGGCGGCCTACGCCTCGATGCGTTCGACCTTGTCCACCAGGAAGAGGAAGGACGGGGCGCCGCCGATGACGATCGGGATGACGATGCCGGCGAGGTTGCCGAAGACGGGCTCCGGTCAGGCCGCCCCTGCCGAGGCTCAGTCCGCGCTCGTTGGTGAGGTAGGTCGGGAACCAGGTCAGGAAGAAGTACAGCGTCGAGGCGATGGCGAACTGGCCGAGGAAGACGCCCCAGATGCGGCGCCGGCGGAGCAGGAAGCCCATGTCCCGGCGGAAGGCGCCCGTCTCCCGCGCCCGGGCGGAGCTGTCGGGCGTGGCCTCGTCCTCGGTGATGTGGACGAGTTCGCACTCGCCGACCTTGGGGTGCTGTTCGGGGCGGTTGCGGATGACCTTCACCCACACCAGCGCCCAGGCGATGCCCATGCCGCCGAGGATCCAGAAGACATGGCGCCAGCCGAGGGTGGCGGCCATCCACGCGATCAGCGGGAAGGCCACGCCAAGGCCGATACCCCTCCTCCTTCAAGCGGCCCCGAGGTGTAGCCGGCGACCGCCCGGCCGCGTTCCGCGCGCGGGAACCAGGAGGCGGCGACGCGCCCGTTGCAGGGGAAGGCGGGGGCTTCGAAGAGGCCCAGGCCCATCCGGCTGGCGAAGAGGAAGCCGAAGCCCTTGGCGAGCGAGCCGAGGGCGGTCATGACCGACCAGCCGATCAGCGCCCAGGCGTGGACGAGGCGCGGCCCGAACGTGTCGACGAGGCGGCCGCCTGGGATCTGGGCGAGGGCGTAGGTCCAGGCGAAGCCCGAGAAGAAGCGTGGAGCAGCGCCTGGCGGTGCGGCGCCCTGCCGGAACCAGGTGTTCCGGTAACGCGACGCAATAATTGCTAATTAACGATTACTTGTGCAAATCTATGCCTTGCCGGGGCGGCAAGTAGGTACGAAAGCCCTGGCAGGGAGAGGGAAACCGGAATGAGCAGCAGCGAAGCCGCCTACGCCGGCCGCGGGATCCACAAGGCCGCCGTCGAGGAGCTGGCCCGCAGGATCTTCGACGGCGCCTACGACGAGGAATCCACGCTCGACCTCCCCCGCCTCATGGAGGAGCTCGACGTCAGCCAGACGGTGCTCCGCGAGTCCATCAAGGTGCTCATGGCCAAGGGGCTGCTCGACGCACGCCAGAAGCGCGGCACCTTCGTGCGCCCGCGCGCCGACTGGAACCTCTTCGACGCCGACGTGCTGCGCTGGAAGCTCGCGGCCGGCGCGCCCGACTGCTTCTTCTCGGACCTGCTCGAACTGCGCCGCTCGATCGAGCCGGCCGCCGCCGCGCTGGCCGCCGTACGGGCCACCGAGCAGGACCTGGCCGCACTGGACGCGGCGCTGACCGCGATGGCGGCGAGCGACTCCGACCCGGTGCTGCACGTACGGGCGGACGCCTCGTTCCACCTGGCGCTGCTGACCGCCTCGCACAACCTGTTCTTCGCGCAGATGTACCGCGTGATCATCCCGGCCCTCGTGGAACGCGACCGCACGGTGCACAAGGCGGACTTCGAGCACCCGCACGCGATCCACCGGGCCGTGGTCGACCGGGTCCGGACCGGGGACCCGGACGGGGCGCACCGGGCCGTGCTCGACCTCCTCGACATGGCGCAGCGCGACCACCCGTAGAACCCGTAGAACCCGTAGAACCCGCAGACCAACCCCGTAGAACCCGTAGTCCAAGCCCGCAGGCCGCCCCGCAGACCGGCCCGTAGCCCCCGTAGTACCCGCAATACCCGTCATACCCGCAGACACCGTCCTGCCGCCCCCACCAGGAGAGGACACCGTCAGCCGTGAAGATCACCCGCATCGAAACGTTCATGGCCCCACCGCGCTGGATGTTCGTGCGCGCAGAGACCGACGAGGGCGTCGTCGGCTGGGGCGAACCCGTGGTCGAAGGGCGTGCCGAGCCGGTGCGCGCGGCCGTGGAGGTGCTGTCCGAGTACCTGATCGGCCAGGACCCGATGCGGATCGAGGACCACTGGCAGGTCATGACCAAGGGCGGCTTCTACCGCGGCGGCCCCGTCCTGTCCTCCGCCGTCGCCGGGCTCGACCAGGCGCTGTGGGACATCAAGGGCAAGGCGTACCGACCGCGACTTCGGGCTCGACTTCCACGGCCGGGTCTCCCCCGCCAACGCCCGCCGGATCCTGCCCCTGCTGGCCCCGTACGACCCGATGTTCGTCGAGGAGCCGGTCCTCTCCGAGTACACGCAGGCCGTCCCCGATCTGGTGAACGCCTCCAACATCCCCATCGCGCTGGGCGAACGGCTCTTGTCCCGAAGGGAGTTCCTCGCGCCGCTACAGGCCGGCGTCGCGATCCTGCAGCCCGACATCTCCCACGCCGGCGGCATCTCGGAGCTGCGCCGCATCGCCTCCCTCGCCGAGGTCTACGGAGCCCAGATCGCGCCGCACTGCCCGCTGGGGCCGGTCGCCCTGGCGGCCAGCCTCCAAGTCGCCTTCACCACCCCGAACTTCCTCATCCAGGAACAGTCCATCGGCATCCACCACAACCAGGGCGCCGAGCTCCTCGACTACGTCACCGACCCCGAGCCGTTCCGCTTCGACGCGGGCTCCCTGGTCCGCACCGAGCGGCCGGGCCTCGGTGTCGAGGTCGACGAGGCGGCCGTCCGGGCCGCCGACAAGAAGGGCCACGCCTGGCGCAATCCGGTGTGGCGCCACGAAGACGATTCCTTCGCCGAGTGGTGAGCCCCCACCACCACCCGGCGACATCCCCTCCCCTCCCCCCCTCACCTCAGAAGGCAGGCATTCCCATGGAGTTCGGCGCAGCGCTGCGACAGGAGCGGCTCGTCGCCATCGTCCGCGGACGGGACGCGGAGGCGTCCTTCCGCACCGTCATGGCCCTCGTCGAGGAGGGCGTCCCGCTCATCGAGGTCTCCCTCAGCGGGACCGACGCGCTGGACGTCATCGGCCGGGCCCGAAAGGAACTCGGTGACGGGGCCTGGCTGGGGGCCGGTACGGTCCTCACCGCCGAGGACGCCCAGCGGGCCGCCGAGGCCGGCGCCAACCTGATGGTCACCCCGGGCCTCGGCGCCGGCGTGGACGAGTCCGTCCGGCAGGGACTGCCGGTACTGGCCGGGGTCATCACCCCGACCGAGGTCATGGCGGCCGACGCGGCGGGGGCTGCCGCGCTCAAGCTGTTCCCGGGCTCGATCGGCGGACCGGCGTACCTGCGGGCCCTGCGCGCCCCCTTCCCCGACCTGCCGTTCGTACCCGTCGGCGGGGTGGACGCGGCCGCCGCGGCCGAGTACCTGTCCTCCGGCGCGGTGGCGGTCGGCGTCGGCTCCCCGCTGATCGGGGACGCGGCCGACGGCGGCGACCTGCTCGCGCTGCGGCGCCGGGCGGCGGAGTTCAAGGCGGTCTGCGCGTGACCGGGCCCGACATCACTCCCGAAGCCGCCCCCGGCACCGCCCCCGAGGTGCTCACCTTCGGGGAGACGATGCTCGCCCTGCGCGGCAGCGGCCCGCTGCGGCTGGGCGGAAGCATGGACGTCTCCGTCGCGGGCGCCGAGTCGAACGTCGCGATCGGCCTGGCCCGGCTGGGGCACGCGGTCCGCTGGGCGGGTGCGGTCGGCGAGGACGAAGCCGGTGAGCTGGTCCTACGGACCCTGCGCGCCGAGGGCGTCGACGTCTGCGGAGCCTCCCGCGACGACGGCGGGGCCCCGACCGGCCTGATGCTCGCGGAGCCCAGGCTGCCGGAGGTCACGCGGGTGCACCACTACCGCGCGGGCTCGGCGGGCTCCCGCCTCAAGGCGTGTTCCCTGGAGCGGGCCTTCACCGCGGCCCCGCCGAAGGTCCTGCACCTGACGGGGATCACCCCGGCCCTCTCCCGCTCCGCCCGCTCGGCCTGCGCCCTCGCGCTGCGCCTCGCCGCCGAGCACTCGGCGCTGGTCTGCCTGGACGTGAACTTCCGGTCCCGGCTGTGGTCCTCCGAGGAGGCGGCGGCGGTGCTCCGCGCGTGGGTGCCTTCGGTGGACGTCCTCATCGCCTCGGACGACGAGCTCCCCCTGTGCCTGCCTTCCGACGCCCCGGCCGACCCGGCCCTCCAGGCGAAGGAACTGCTCGCCCTCGGGGTCGGCGAGGTCGTGGTCAAGCTCGGCGCGGCCGGCGCGACGGCCTACGGGGACGACGGCTCGGAGGTCCACGCCCCCGCCCGGCCGGTCCGCGCGGTCGACACGGTCGGCGCGGGGGACGCCTTCGTCGCGGGCTACCTCTCGGCGTTCCTCGACGGGTCCACCCCGGAGGCCCGTCTGGACCGCGCGGTCACGACGGGCGCCTTCGCGGTGGCCTCCCGCGGCGACTGGGAGGGCGCCCCCACCCGAGCGGAGCTCGGGCTCCTGTCCGCCCCGGCGGGCACGGTGGTCCGCTGAGCCCTTGATCCGCCGGCGGAGCCGGGGTGACACGGGGGTGTGCCCCGGCCCCGCCGGTCCCGGGGTGGGTGGCGCCGCGCGGGGCTGTCCCCTACCCGCCCTTCCACCGTTCCCCGGGCCCTGCCCGGACCCCGGTCCTCAAACGCCGGACGGGCTGAAAGGAACGGGGTCCGGGGCGGAGCCCCGGGGAACGGTGGAAGGGCGGGTAGGGGACCTCGCCCCGCAGGGCCGACCCAACCGCACCCGCGCACCACCCGCCGCCCGCGCCCCCGATCCGAAGCCCGGGGATTCCGGAGGCCCGCCACACCTGCGTAGCCTGTACCGCATGCCCCGTTATGAATTCCGCTGCCGGACCTGCGAAGACACCTTCGAGGTCAGCCGTCCCATGGCCGATTCCTCCGCGCCCGCCGACTGCCCCGCCGGGCACGCCGATACCGTCAGGCTGCTCTCCGCCGTCGCCGTCGGCGGGACCAGTGCGGCCCCCGCCGCGCCCATGGGCGGTGGCGGAGGCTGCTGTGGTGGGGGCGGCTGCGGGTAGCGGTCAGCGCTTGCGGGACAGGGTGATGCCGTCGGAGATCGCCAGCAGCACCGATTCCATGCGGGGGTCCGCGACGACGTGCTCGTTGTAGGCCTGGACCCCCGCCGCTCCGCCGGTCGCCTCCGGGTCCAGCACCGAGCCGTGGAACAGCGTGTTGTCCGTGACGAGCAGCGCGCCCGGGCGCAGCCGGGGCACGAGCTCCTCCCAGTAGGCGATCTGGCTCTGCTTGTCCGCGTCCATGTACGCCAGGTCGATGTGCGGCTCCGCCGGCATCGCGCGCAGCGTCTCGATCGCGGGTGCGATCCGCAGGTCGATGCGGTCCGCGACCCCGGCCTTCGCCCAGGCCTCGCGCGCGTACGCGGTCCACTCCTCCGAGACGTCGCACGCGATGAGGCGTCCGTCCGCGGGCATGGCCTGCGCCATCGACAGGGAGGAGAAGCCGGTGAAGGTGCCGATCTCCACGATGTGCCGGGCGCCGGTCAGCCGGACCAGGAAGGCCAGCAGCGGCCCCTGCTCCTGCGCCGACTGCATTCCGGCCGAGTCCGGGAACACCTCGTACGTGGTCGCCACCAGCCCCCGCTGGACCTCGTCCAGCGGGGGGTTGTGCGCGAGCACGTACTGGTAGAGCTCGTCTGTGATCTTCGTGCTGTTGCCCTTGGTCATGGGGCCAGTGTGCCCAAGGTCAGGCGGCGGGCGGGGCGAGTCGCGCGACTTCGCGGGTGAACGCGCGCACGATCTCCTCGCCGGCCAGGACGCCCGCCTGGGTCAGCGCGGTCACGTGCGGCGCCGTCCAGCCGGCGTCGGCCAGCTCTCCGTGGCCCGGCCGCCAGGCCGTGTCCGCCGCGAGCAGCAGGTCCGCGTCCAGCAGCGAGTCGCCGGCGGCCAGGGTGCTCGTGGCCCCCGTGCGCCGGGCCACCTCGTGCATGGCCGCGCTCTTGGTCAGCGGCCGCGGGACGGCGTAGATCTTCCGGCCCTGGAGTGAGACCGTCCAGCCGCGCGCCTCGGACCATTCCGTCAGCGCCTTGATCCACTCGGCGGGGACCAGCGCGCGTTCCACGACCAGGTACGCGAACAGGTCCTCCGCCACCCGCGCCTTGCGCAGCCACGCCGGGTCGGTGACCGACATCAGGTGCGCGTGCATCTCCTCCAGCGGAACGGACTCCGCAGCCAGCCGAGCCGCGACCTGGCGGCGCCAGTCCCGGTCCGGGACCCCGTCCACCAGCAGCTGGCCGCCGTTGGCGCAGATCGCGTACTTCGCCGGCCGTCCGGGGAAGCGGATGCGCTGGTACTGCTTGCGGGTCCGGGTGGTGGTCGGCACGAACACCGCGCCCGGGTCGGCGGACAGCTCCGCCAGCAGCCCCGCCGCCGTCTCCGTCATGTACGACAGCGGCTTGCTCTCGTGCACCTCCACGCACAGCAGCCGCGGGGCCACCGGGTCGGGCATGGTCAGGCCGAGAGCGGCCGCCGAGTAGATGAGCGTACGGTCGAGGTCACTGGCTACGAGAACGGTCACTTGGTGGCCACAGCCTTTCCGTCGGCGCCCGTGGCGCCGCGCGTGAATCGGGGATGAATGAGTCCTACGCAGCTGTACGGCAGGCCGTCGACCTCTTCCACCGGCACCCCCCGCTGCTCCGCGAGGAGGCGTACGTGGTCCAGGTCGGCTCCGGCGCCGCGCTGCGCGAGGATCTTCCACGGCACCCGGCGCAGCAGCACCCGCGTCGTCTCGCCGACGCCGGGCTTCACCAGGTTCACGTCGTGGATCCCGTACTCCTCGCTGATCCGCTCGACGGCCTGCCAGCCGACCCAGGTCGGCGTGCGGTCGGCGGCGAGGAGCTCCTTGACCTCGGCGTCCACGGCCTCGGCCACCTCCTCGAAGTGCGCGGAGACGGTGTCGACGAACGCGACGGAGACATCGGCCCCGGCGAGCTCGCGGTAGAACTTCGCGCCGTGGAAATCGGCGGGCCCGACCAGGTCGGACCTGAGAACCGTACGCGAGACCAGCCCGGAAACGGTGGAATTGAGACAGGCGGAGGGGATCAGGAAGTCCTCGCGGGTGCCGTACGTCTCCACGCACGAGCCGGGGTCGGCGAGGACCACGATCTCCGGGTTGAAGCCCTCGAACTCGCCCAGGGCCTCGCGCAGTTCGCGGGTGATGGCGCCCTTGCCGGTCCAGCCGTCGACGAAGACGATGTCGGCCGGGTCGTGGTGGGCGGCCAGCCAGCGCAGCGCGTTGGCGTCGATGCCGCGGCCGCGCACGATGGAGACGGCGTAGTGCGGCAGGTCCAGGCCGTGCCGGGCCTGCGCCCAGCGCCGCATCAGCACGCCCACGGGGGTGCCGGCGCGGGCCAGGGAGACCAGGACCGGGGAGGGCGAGCGCTCGGCGAGGACCGTCTCGGTGACGGTGCCGACGGCGCGGGCCATCCGGGCGGCGGAGGCGGTCAGCGCGCTCTGGTAGAGCTGCTGGTACTCCGGGGACGGCTGGAACTCCACCGGCAGGGACTCCGCGTAGTGCGCGCCGCCCGCCTGGATGGCCTCCTCGCGCTCCTCGGTCGGGGCCTCGAGCTCGACGTCGGAGAGGTCCTGGAGGAGCCAGCCCACGTCCTCGGCGGCGTAGGAGGAGAAGGCGGGCCCGCGCAGCGGTTCGCCCAGAGGTCCGCCCGGCGCTTCGCGCGGGGGCTCGGTCATGATCGGCTCCTGCCGGTCGGGTACGTACGAAGGTATGACCGCCAGCACGACCCGGCCGGTGTGCGGCGCGAGGGCGGCGAGCAGGCCGGTACGGAGTTCCGCGGTGTCCCCGGCCGAGTCCACGACGACGACCACGGCGTCGAAGCCGGCGCCCGCCGTGCCGGCGGCGACGTTGTAGGCGTACCGGTCTCCGGGGCCGTCGGCGGGGTCGTCGTGGGCGGGGAAGACGAGCCGGGTGCGGATCGCGTAGCCGGGGTCGTCCACGGCGAGCACCGGAGAGCGGGTGGTGGTGGAGAAGCGCACCTCGACCGGCGCCGCCGCGTCGCCGGACGCCTCCAGGGCCTGCGCGAGGCGCAGCGGGGCGTACATCAGCTCCTCGTTGCCGAGTACGAGGACCCGCGTGGGGCCGTCGCCGAGCGCGGCCTTGAGCCGGGTAGCCATGGCGGGCAGCGCCGCCTCCAGGGCCGCACGGTGCGCCGGGGTGAAGCCGTGGCGGCCGCCGTCGGGTATTCGGGCCGGCCAGTCCAGTTCCACGCGGGTGATCGGGTGCGGGTCGTCTGCCGGGGCGCCGCCCCGGACCCCGCTGCTCACACGCCGCAGGGGCTGATCTTGCCCTCCCCCGGCTTGCGGATCAGCGAGCGTCGCGGCCTGCTCCTCGCCCGAAGCGCCCGCAGCCGCCGAGGCGGCCAAGGCAGCCGAGGCAGCCAAGGCCTCGTACTGCTCGACCAGCGCCTGGCCCTTCTCCAGCACCCCCTCCGGGAGGGAGACCGTGCCCGAGGCCAGGGATATGAGGTCCACTCGGGCGCCCAGCCGCTCCGCGAACGCGACGAGGCGGTCGCGGTCGGCCGGGGAGCGCATGTCGACCAGGGCGACGACCACGTAGTGACCGCGCGGGTGGCGGGCGTGGAGGTCGGCGATGGTGTTCAGGACGGTGTTGCCGGTGGAGAACTCGTCGTCGACGAGGACCAGCGGGCCGGGGCCCGCCAGCAGCTTCGGGTCCTCGGGCAGCAGCAGGTGCGAGGTGGCGTGCGAATGCGCCTCCTCGAAGCCTCCGGCGGCCTCCACGCCGGGCACGGGGCGTCGGGTGGAGTGCAGGTACGGGGCGCTGCCCAGGCCGTCGGCCACGCAGTGCCCGAGCCCGGTCGCGGTCTCCGCGTAGCCCAGGACCACGGCCGAGGCCGCCTCCTCGCCCAGCAGCTCCCGGACCCGCTCGCCGAGCCCGTACCCGGCCGCGTACACGGCCGCCGGGGACTGCGGGACGTGCTTGCCCAGCACCCGCGAGACCAGCAGGTGCGCCCGCTTGGGGTTGCGCCGCAGCGCCAGCCCGAGCAGTTCGTCCAGCCGCGGGCCGTCACCCGTCCCGTCCGCCAGGCTCACGCCCAGCCGGTCCGCGACCCACGTTCCCGACCACACCGCTTCGATCTTCTTGCCCTTCTTCGCAGTCAACGGCCCGCTCACACCTGGAGCCCGGCCGTGAGGAGATCGACGAAGCCGACCTCCTCCTTCGCCACACCGAAGACCTCGGCGCGCAGCATGGTCCGCTCGGCCCAGGCCCGGTGGGGCTTCACTTCGTTCATCTTGTTCGTGTAGGCGGAACGCATCACTCCGCCGCCTCCGCTCTCGGGGCGCAGGATGTCTTGAGCATCGCTGAACTCCTCGTGCGACACCACCGAGAGCGCGTGGACCGGCGTGACGTGGGCGGGGTGGATGCAGGTCTTGCCCAGCAGCCCGTTGGCCCGGTCGAGCTCGATCTCGCGCAGCAGCCCGTCCAGGTCGTGCTCGATCAGCGCGGTGCGCAGCTCCTCGACGCCCTCCTCCAGGAAGGGGCTGCGGCGCAGCTGCGGCTTGAAGAGGCGCTGCTGGCTGCGGAAGTACTCCCACACGGGGCCGGTGACGGTGAAGCCGGTGCCGTCGGCGCGGCTGAGCACGTTGACCACGTCGGCGATCACCCCGGCGACGATCTGGACGTCGTAGGCCGTCATGTCGGGGGTGCGGCGCAGCCCGTACGCGGAGCAGAAGTCGGTCACGCCGAGGCGCAGCGCCAGGACCCGCTCGCGGTACTTGTTGACCGTGCGGGAGATCCCGGCGAGGGCCTCGACCCGGGTCTCCAGGTGGAGCAGCTCGGGGGTCTCCAGGACGGGCATCGCGTACAGGCGGGGCAGTCCGCTCGCGGCTTCCGCCTGCGCGACGGCGTCGAGGAAGGCGACCCCCCGGCTCTCGCTGAACTTGGGAAGGACGAATCCGGCCAGTCGCGCCGCCGAGCCGCCGAGCCGGTGCACGAGGTCGGGAATCTGCTCGGGCTCCCGGACGCGGATGAAGAGCAGCGGGAGCTCCGCCGGGTCCTCGTGGAGGGCGGCGAACTGTCGGACGAGGTTCTCCTCGCCCCCGACGACGTCCGCGTCGCTGATGGAATCCTCCAGGCAGAGGACCATGGAGACGACCCCGAGGCCGGACTGCTTGCGGATGTCACGGGCGAGCTGGGGCCGGGTGGCCGGGCTGTAGAGCGTGGCTCCCAGCGCGGCCGCGAGCGTGGCGGCGGGGGAGGCGGCGCTGAACTCTGCCGGCTCCTGGTGGAAGAGGTCCTTGCGGACGGTGGGCGAAATATGCCCGAAGTGACGCATGTGCTTCCCCCGTACAGGCTCGGCGGCCGATCTGGCGTGGCCGGTAATAGTACGTACGAACGTGAGTCAAAAATTCCTCAAGCACATGAAATCCAGGTAACCCTCTTGCACCATGCCCAGGTCTCGCGATCCGGACAAGGTCTACGGGGGGCCGCATTGTCCCGCTCCCGCCCGGGAGGGCAGGATGACCGCCATGACGCACGCGATGCAGAAGGGCTCCAACATCCCCGTGGCCGCCTTGGCGGTCCGCGCGGTGCTGCGCTGGACCGGGGGGCCCGACGTGCCCGACGTGGACGCCTCCGCGCTGCTCGTCGGGGCGGACGGGCGCGTGCGCTCGGACGAGGACTTCGTCTTCTACAACCAGCCCCGGCACCCCTCGGGGGCCGTCTGGCGGCTCGGGAAGAAGCAGCTGGGCGACGGGATCACCGATGCCGTACAGGCGGACCTGCGGGCCGTCACACCGGCCGTGGACCGGATCCTGGTCGTCGCCTCCGCCGAGGACGTCCCCTTCGAGCGGGTCCACGACCTGCGGATCCTGCTCTACGACGCCACCGCGACCGGCGGCGCCGAACCGCTGGCCTACTTCGACGTGCGGCCGGAGACGGGCGCCGAGACGGCCCTGATCTGCGGCGAGCTGTACCGGCGGGCCGACGCGTGGAAGTTCCGCGCGCTGGGCGAGGGGTACTCCAACGGGCTCGTCGGCCTGGCCACCGACCACGGGATCTCCGTGGACGAGAACGCCGCCGAGGCCCAGGAACAGGCACAGGGACAGGCGCAGGCCCAGGCCCAGAGTCAGCCCCAGCCCCCGGCGCAGGCCGCCACGACGGCCCTGGCGCCCCCCACCCAGGCTCCGCCGGTCTCCCAGCCGGCCTACGGCTACCCGCAGCCGGTGGCCCAGGCCCCGGTGCCGGCTCCGGGCGGGGACCCGTCCTTCCGGCTGCCCGCGCAGGGCCCGCAGTTCATCCGCCGGTGACCGGCGCGGCCGGGCGGGGCCGCCCCGGCGGCCCCGTCAGGTCTTGGTTTTGTAGCCCCGGCCCCACTGGAGCCCCCACCCGTACAGCCGGTCGAGCTCGGCCTGGAACCCGTACACGAAGGTGACCTCGCGCCGCACGATCAGCTCCCCCTTGACGTTCTCCAGGGAGACGACGGCGCAGGAGCGGGCGTGCGGGTGGCGCTCCTCCAGCGGGATCTCGATGCGCGGCCCGGTGATCGGGTAGAGGGTGACCAGGGCGTGCGTCCGGTCGAAGGCCGGGGTCTGGTCGTAGATGTACACGAAGACCAGCAGCCGCTTGATCTCCTCGGCGTGGTCGAGATTGACGAAGATCGTCTCGCCGGAGGGCGCCCCGAACCGGTCGTCCCCGCTGAGCTTCACGTACGGCGGGCTGTTGATGTCCCCGTGCAGGTTCCCGAGCGGCTGGACGACGCCCCGGGTGCCGTCGGTCAGTTCGTAGAGGCAGCCGATGTCGAGGTCTACATTGACCATGCCCTGGGTGTGCGCCTGCACCATGTCCGGCTTGAACAGCTTGAACGGATGCCGGAAGAGCTGCCCGCTCTGGCCGGTGCTGCGGCCGCCTATGTCCGAGGTGCGCATCCGCCAGGAGAGGTTCACGCGCAGATTGCCGTGCACCGCCCCCTGTTTGGTGAGCGATACCGTCGGATGGCGTTTGGTCAGCTCGATCGCGTTCGACGAGGCACTGCCCGACTGGAACTGCGTGCCGCGGCTGCCCCTGATGCCGTCGAAGAATCCCATCCCCACAACCCCCCTGCTCCCTTGGCCCGCTTGGCCCCCCGCAGGCATGCCGGCATCCGGTGCCGGCATGCGGACGGGGCGGCCCGGTGGGTCCGTGGACCCGCCGGACCGCCCCGCACTTGAGCGTTCCGCATTACCGCCGTGATCATGCCTCGGCGGTGGAACCCTCCAGCTCCAGGCGCTTGTTGCGGCGCACCGAGGACCAGAAGGACCATCCGATCAGCACGACGCCGACGAGACCGGTGATGACCTCGTTGATCTCGTACTGGATGGTGACGAGCAGGATCACGGCGAGCGCGCCGATGGCGTAGTGCGCGCCGTGCTCCAGGTAGACGTAGTCGTCGAGGGTGCCCTGGCGGACCAGGTAGACCGTCAGCGACCGGACGTACATGGCACCGATGCCGAGGCCGAGCGCCATGATCACGATGTCGCTGGTGATGGCGAAGGCGCCGATGACCCCGTCGAAGGAGAAGGAGGCGTCGAGGACTTCGAGGTAGAGGAACATGAAGAACGCGGCCTTGCCGGCCATGGCGACGACCGAGACGGGTTTGCCGCTCTTCTTCGCCTCTTCCTCCAGCTCGTGTTCGTGCTCCTCCTCTTCCTCCAGCTTGTTCTCGAAGTAGCCGGAGAGGCCGCCGACGATCATGTAGGTGATCAGGCCGAGGATGCCGGAGATCAAGACGGTCTGCGCCTTGTCCACGTGCACGCCGCCGTGCTGGTGGGCGTTGACGGCGAAGGTCATCGCGGTGATGACCAGGACGATCAGCGCGATGCACGCCGACAGCATGTCGATCTTGCCGAGCTTGGCGAGCGGACGCTCCAGCCAGGCGAGCCACTTGATGTCCCGGTCCTCGAAAATGAAGTCGAGGAAGATCATCAGCAGGAACATTCCGCCGAAGGCGGCAATGGACGGGTGGGCGTCCGTGACGAGCTGCTTGTACCTGTCCTGGTCGCGCACCGCGAGTTCGACGGCGTCGATCGGCCCGATCTTGGCACTGATCGCCACGATCACGATCGGGAAGACCAGGCGCATGCCGAACACGGCGATGAGAACACCGACGGTGAGGAAGATCTTCTGCCAGAAGGCATTCATCTTCTTCAGGATTCCGGCGTTGACCACCGCGTTGTCGAAGGACAGCGAGATCTCAAGGATGGTCAGGATCGCAACGACCCCGAAGGCCTCCCACCCCCCGTAGAGCACCGCTGCGACCAGTCCGAGCGCAGTGACTGCGAACGACCAGCCGAAGGTTTTCAGAACCACTGGCATCCCATCGTGTTGTACGGCTTTACGAAACGTTGACCCCGAAGTCTAGAGCGATGCCGCGGAGCCCCGACGCGTACCCCTGCCCCACCGCACGGAACTTCCATTCGCCCCCGTACCGGTAGACCTCGCCGAAGATCATCGCGGTCTCGCTGGAAGCGTCCTCGGAGAGGTCGTAGCGGGCGAGTTCCTGGCCGTCCGCCTCGTTCACCACGCGGATGAAGGCATTGCTGACCTGGCCGAAGCTCTGCCGGCGGGCCTCGGCCTCGTGGATCGAGACCGGGAAGACGATCTTGTCCACGCCGGCCGGGACCTTGCTCAGGTCGATGATGATCGACTCGTCGTCGCCTTCACCCTCGCCGGTGAGATTGTCCCCCGTGTGTTCGACGGAGCCCTCGGGGCTCTTCAGGTTGTTGTAGAAGACGAAGTACTCGTCCCCGAGCACCCGGCCGTTGCTGCACAGGAGTGCGCTGGCATCGAGGTCGAAGTCCGCGCCCGTGGTCGAGCGCGCGTCCCATCCGAGGCCCACCAGAACCCGGGTGAGGTTCGGTGCGGCTTTGGAGAGGGAGACATTGCCCCCCTTGGCGAGTGTGACGCCCATGTTGTGGTCCTCCCCGGACGACGGTGGCGGTGTGGCGAAGTGACGGTACGGCGGTAAGGCGGTGTGACCGTACGGTCGGTGAGGCGGTAAGGCGGCGTGACGGTACGGCGGTAGGGCCGTAAAGCCGGTCCGGCGCCGTACACACGAGTGCACGGCGCCGGACGGACGATGGAACGACTGCTCGCGTCGAGCAGGCTCAGACGTTGACGCCGAAGTCCTGCGCGATGCCGCGCAGGCCCGAGGCGTAGCCCTGGCCGATGGCGCGGAACTTCCACTCCGCGCCGTTGCGGTAGAGCTCGCCGAAGACCATGGCGGTCTCCGTCGAGGCGTCCTCCGACAGGTCGTAGCGGGCGAGCTCGGCGTTGTCGGCCTGGTTCACGACGCGGATGTACGCGTTGCGGACCTGGCCGAAGCTCTGCTGGCGGCTCTCGGCCTCGTAGATCGAGACCGGGAAGACGATCTTGGCCACGTCGGCGGGCACGCCGGCGAGGTTGACCTTGATCGCCTCGTCGTCGCCCTCGCCCTCACCGGTGGTGTTGTCACCGGTGTGCTCGACCGAGCCGTCGGGGCTCTTCAGGTTGTTGAAGAAGACGAAGTTCGCGTCGCTGGCGACCTTGCCCTGGTCGTTGGTCAGGATCGCGCTGGCGTCCAGGTCGAAGTCGACACCGGTGGTGGTGCGAGCGTCCCAGCCCAGACCGACGATGACCGCGGTCAGGTTCGGCGCGGCCTTGGACAGCGAGACGTTGCCGCCCTTGCTGAGGCTGACTCCCACGGGTCCTCCATAAGGTTTTGTGTGGGGCGGGGCCCCGTCGTGCGATTGCTATCGGATCAACGTTTCGATCCTAGTGACGGGTTCCCGCCTGTACGGGCTTATTCCAGGCGAACGGGCCCGCGTGCCTGTCGGCACCGCGCCCAAGAGCCTGCGGTACCGACTCAGAGGCTGTCGAGGGCCTTGATGTACTCGTTCAGGTCACGCGCGTCGGGCAGCCCGTTGACGACGGTCCAGCGCACGATGCCGTCCCGGTCGATGACGAAGGTGCCGCGCACCGCGCAGCCCTTCTCCTCGTCGAAGACGCCGTAGGCGCGCGAGGCCTCCCCGTGCGGCCAGAAGTCCGACAGCAGCGGGTACTCCAGCCCCTCCTGCTCGCCGAAGACGCGCAGGGTCGGTACGGAGTCGTTGGAGACGGCGAGGAGCTGCACGTCGTCGTTCTGGAAGCGCGGCAGCTGATCGCGCAGCTCACAGAGCTCGCCGGTGCAGACGCCGGTGAAGGCGAAGGGGTAGAAGAGCAGCACGACGGCCTTCTCCCCCCGGAAGTCGGAGAGCCGCACGGCCCTGCCGTGGTTGTCCTTGAGCTCGAAGTCCGGGGCCTTGCTGCCGACCTCGATCGCCATCTGTCGCATCCCTTCGTCCCGCGTTCGTCCCGCATCCCTGCGTTGGGCTGTTCGGGTGATCTCAGCTTATGGGTCCGCCGCGGATCCGGCCCCGCCCGGCCCGCCGTGAAACGCACGCACCCCGCCCACCGGGAAGCTTCCGGCGGGCGGGGTGCGTGTGTCCGCATGACTGCGGGGCGCGGCTCAGCGCTTGGACTTGGCCGTCTTCGGAGTCGCCAGCTTGGTGGCGGTCCACTCCTTGCCGACGGGGAGACCCTTCGCCAGCGAAAGGCCGGCGGTCTCGGCGGCCTCGCTGATGTCACTGGCCTCGACAAAACCGTCCTTGCCGGTCTTGGGGGTCACCAGCAGGATCAGTGCGCCGTCCTCGACCAGCTCGGTCGCGTCGACCAGGGCGTCCGTCAGGTCGCCGTCGTCCTCCCGGAACCACAGCAGAACCGCGTCTGCGACATCGTCGTAGTCCTCATCGACGAGTTCGGTGACGTGACCCTCTACGGCATCACGGAATTCCTGATCGACGTCGTCGTCGAAGCCGATTTCCTGGACCACCTGTTCGGACTGGAAACCCAGCCTGGCGGCCAGGTTCTCCGCGTGGTCCGCGGTCGCGCTCACGGGGTGCCTCCTGCTCATGTTCGGTGAATGTTCTTCGGCGGCGCGCGTACGCGCAGCATGGGCGTAGTCCACACGGGCGCGGCGGATCGCGCAAGTACCCGGCCGCCGAGACCGTCGAAACGGTGACGATTGCGGCCGTCTCGCCGCAACTTTCAGCCCTTCCGCATGTACCCCTGGTGATTCATCCCACACCATTCCACCTCATTCGGCACGACCCGGGGACTTTCGCACCTGTTTGAGGGACGAACGGCCTTGCGAAGAGGGTGATCGACATGGGCGTAAGGTTGCGGTTTGGGCGTTGTCGTCAGCGCGGCAGGCACAATCCCCCCAGACTCCAGGGATTACCCAGCGGTAAAGATGACGATTTCTTCCGAGCGTAAGACCATGGGAGGCGGCGAGACTCAAGGCACGACTCCCCCGACAGCGAAGGAACAGCGTGGCTTCCGCATCCGATCGCAATCCGATCATCATTGGTGGCCTGCCGAGTCAGGTACCGGACTTCGATCCGGAAGAGACGCAGGAATGGCTCGACTCCCTGGACGCCGCGGTCGACGAGCGGGGCCGTGAGCGCGCCCGCTACCTGATGCTGCGGCTGATGGAGCGGGCCCGCGAGAAGCGCGTGGCCGTGCCCGAGATGCGCTCCACGGATTACGTCAACACGATCGCCACCAAGGACGAGCCCTTCTTCCCCGGCAACGAGGAGATCGAGCGCAAGGTCCTCAACGCCACCCGGTGGAACGCGGCCGTCATGGTCTCGCGCGCCCAGCGCCCGGGCATCGGCGTCGGCGGTCACATCGCCACCTTCGCCTCCTCCGCCTCCCTCTACGACGTGGGCTTCAACCACTTCTTCCGGGGCAAGGACGAGGGCGACGGCGGCGACCAGATCTTCTTCCAGGGCCATGCCTCGCCCGGCATCTACGCCCGCGCCTACCTCCTGGACCGGCTCTCCGAGCAGCAGCTCGACGCGTTCCGCCAGGAGAAGTCGAAGGCCCCGTACGGCCTCTCCAGCTACCCGCACCCACGGCTCATGCCGGACTTCTGGGAGTTCCCGACCGTCTCGATGGGCCTCGGTCCGCTCGGTGCGATCTACCAGGCCCGGATGAACCGGTACATGGAGGCCCGCGGGATCGCGGACACTTCCAAGTCACACGTTTGGGCGTACCTGGGCGACGGCGAGATGGACGAGCCCGAGTCGCTCGGCCAGCTCTCGATCGCGGCCCGCGAGCACCTCGACAACCTGACCTTCGTCGTCAACTGCAACCTGCAGCGCCTCGACGGCCCGGTCCGCGGCAACGGCAAGATCATGCAGGAGCTGGAGTCGCAGTTCCGCGGCGCCGGCTGGAACGTCATCAAGCTGATCTGGGACCGCTCCTGGGACCCGCTGCTGGCCCAGGACCGCGACGGCATCCTGGTCAACAAGCTGAACACGACCCCGGACGGCCAGTTCCAGACGTACGCCACCGAGACGGGCGCGTACATCCGCGACCACTTCTTCGGCGGCGACCACCGGCTGCGGGCCATGGTCGAGAACATGACCGACCAGCAGATCCAGCACCTGGGCCGCGGCGGCCACGACCACAAGAAGGTCTACGCGGCCTACGCGGCGGCCAAGGCCCACAAGGGCCAGCCGACGGTGATCCTGGCGCAGACGGTCAAGGGCTGGACGCTCGGCCCGAACTTCGAGGGCCGCAACGCGACCCACCAGATGAAGAAGCTGACGGCCGACGACCTCAAGCGCTTCCGCGACCGGCTGCACATCCCGATCACGGACGCCCAGCTGGAGGACGGCGCGCCGCCGTACTACCACCCGGGCCGCAACTCCCCCGAGATCCAGTACATGCACGACCGCCGCAGCGCCCTCGGCGGCTACGTGCCGACCCGCGTGGTGCGCGCGAAGCCGCTCCAGCTGCCGGGCGACGCCACCTACGCGGCCGCCAAGAAGGGCTCGGGACAGCAGTCGATCGCCACCACCATGGCCTTCGTCCGCATCCTGAAGGACCTCATGCGGGACAAGGAGATCGGCAAGCGCTTCGTGCTGATCGCCCCCGACGAGTACCGCACCTTCGGCATGGACGCGTTCTTCCCGAGCGCCAAGATCTACAACCCGCTGGGCCAGCAGTACGAGGCGGTCGACCGCGACCTGCTGCTCGCGTACAAGGAGTCGCCGACCGGCCAGATGCTGCACGACGGCATCTCGGAGGCGGGCTGCACGGCCTCGCTGATCGCCGCGGGTTCGGCGTACGCGACGCACGGCGAGCCGCTGATCCCGGTCTACGTCTTCTACTCGATGTTCGGTTTCCAGCGCACGGGTGACCAGTTCTGGCAGATGGCGGACCAGCTGGCCCGCGGTTTCGTCCTCGGCGCGACCGCCGGCCGGACCACCCTGACGGGTGAGGGCCTGCAGCACGCCGACGGCCACTCCCAGCTGCTGGCCTCGACGAACCCGGGCTGTGTGGCGTACGACCCGGCGTACGGGTACGAGATCGCGCACATCGTCAGGGACGGCCTGCGGCGCATGTACGGCCCCGACGCCGAGGACGTCTTCTACTACCTGACGGTCTACAACGAGCCCATCCAGCACCCGGCCGAGCCGGCCGGCGTGGACGTGGACGGGATCCTCAAGGGCATCCACCGGATCTCCGAGGGCACCACGGGAGCGATCGGGGCGCAGATCATGGCCTCGGGCGTGGCGGTGCCGTGGGCGCTGGAGGCGCAGCGGATCCTCGCCGCCGAGTGGAACGTCAAGGCGGACGTCTGGTCGGCGACCTCCTGGAACGAGCTGCGCCGCGACGCGGTCGCCGTGGAGGAGCACAACCTGCTCCACCCGGAGGAGGAGCAGCGCGTCCCGTACGTGACGAGCAAGCTGTCCGGCGCGGAGGGTCCGTTCGTGGCGGTCTCCGACTGGATGCGGGCGGTCCCGGACCAGATCTCGCGCTGGGTCCCGGGCCCGTACACCTCGCTGGGCGCGGACGGCTTCGGCTTCGCGGACACGCGGGGCGCGGCCCGGCGCTTCTTCCACATCGACGCGCAGTCGGTGGTCCTCTCGGTGCTGACCGAGCTGGCCAAGGAGGGCAAGATCGACCGTTCGGCGCTGAAGCAGGCGATCGACCGGTACCAGCTGCTGGACGTCCGGGCGGCCGACCCGGGCGCGGCCGGGGGCGACGCGTAGCCGTCACTCTTCCGTAGGGGCGCCGGGACACCTGTCCCGGCGCCCCTTACGCGTTCTTTACGATGCTCCGCATGAAGCAACCCTCCCCCCAGGCCCGGTGGGAACGCCGGACGCAGATGCCGCTGCTGGTGCTCGCCCTGGGATTCGCCGTGGCCTACGCGGTGCCCATCGTGCTGCCCGACGCGAGCCCGGCGGTGCACGGCGCCTGCAAGCACGCCGAGTGGGTGGTGTGGGCCGCCTTCGCCGCCGACTACCTGGTGCGGCTGGGCCTGGCGCACTCGAAGAGGGCCTTCGTACGGACCCACTGGCTGGACCTGATGGCGGTGGTGCTGCCGATGATCCAGCCGCTGCGGCTGCTGCGGGTGGTCTCCACCCTGATGCTGGTGGGGCGGCGGGCCCGGATGGCCCCGCAGATCCGGCTGACCACCTACGTGGCGGGCTCGGTGGTCGGGCTGCTGATGTTCGGCTCGCTGGCGGTGCTGAGCGTGGAGCGGGACGCCCCCGACGGCAACATCAAGAACCTCGGGGACGCGCTGTGGTGGTCGGTGACCACGATGACGACGGTCGGCTACGGGGACCACTCCCCCACCACCGGCCTCGGACGGCTGCTGGCGGTCGGGCTGATGCTGTCCGGCATCGCGCTGCTGGGTGTGGTGACTGCCAACATCGCGGCCTGGTTCATCTCCCGCTTCGAACGCGACGACCTGGTCGAGCGCGCCCAGACGGCGGCGATCTCCGAACTGACGGCGGAGGTACGGGCGCTGCGCGCGGAGGTCGCGCTGCTCGGCGGGGGCCCGGGGGCGGGCCGGGTCGCGGATGCCCCCTGGGCCGCCCGGGAGCCCGGGCCCGCCCTGGAGCCCGCCCCGGGCGCCGGGGTCGGCGTCCAGGGCGGGCCGGTCCAGGCCGGCGACGGCGCCGCCGTCAGCGCTCCCACACCTTGAACGCCCTGACCTGGTAGGGCGACTGGGGC
This sequence comes from Streptomyces sp. NBC_01298, assembly GCF_035978755.1. Classification (NCBI taxonomy): domain Bacteria; kingdom Bacillati; phylum Actinomycetota; class Actinomycetes; order Kitasatosporales; family Streptomycetaceae; genus Streptomyces; species Streptomyces sp. NBC_01298. The sequence continues at coordinate 6,271,789 of NZ_CP108414.1, read as the reverse complement.
AGCCACACCCCGTCACCCGGGTAGGTCTGGAACTCGCCGGTCTCGGCGCATTCGGCGGACTGGTAGGTGGTGACCGGGCGGCCGGTCCGGTTCGTGAGGGACTGGGCGGTGGTCCCGGCGGGCAGGGCGGTGCAGCTGTTGATGTCGAGGGTGCTGAGCTCGTGGGTCGTCCGGGCGCCCTTGAACTCCGGCTTCGCCCACAGGCACAACTGCCCGGTGGCGCAGGCCCCGAGCGCCGGCGGCCCGGCGGCCCGCCCCCGCGGCCGACCGGAACCCCGGGTGACGGCCGGACCATCGGCACGGGCTTGGGCTTGGGCCTGGGCCTGGGCCTGCGTCGGGGTGAGGCTCGGGGTGCGGGCCGCCGCGTGGGCGGATTCCGCCGTGCCGGGGATCAGCAGGGTGGCGGCGAGTGCGGTGGCCGTGGCGGCGGTGCGCCCGGAGAAACTGGAGAAACTGGTGCTCCACGTACGCATGACGGGTCAACTCCTGGTGGACGTACGGGCCCCGGACCGTTTCCGAAGGCTCCGTCGGCACCACGCTGACCTGCGCGGACGTCCCGGCGGAAGGGGCCGCGAGCGGGTCCACCCGGATAGGCGACAGCCCCGCCGGAACCGTCCGGCGGGGCTCTCGCGGCCCCGGAGTTGACGCCTGCGCGGCCTCCGGGACCTCCGCCACCGCGCGGCCCGCCGCACGGTGCCAGCGGGACACCGTGCACCGGCGGGCCGCCGGGCGGGGCTAGATGTGGGCCGCGCCCGCGCCCGCCGCCGCGTTCTCGCCGCGCTTCGTGAAGCCGGCCACGACCGCGGCGAGGACCGCGACCACGCCCGCGACGGTGAAGGCGGTGCTCATCCCTGCCACGAACGTGTCGTGGGCGACCCCCGTGATGGTCGCCGCGAGCTGCTGCGGTGCCTCCGGCGGGATCGGGGCGATGCCGACCTGGATGCCCTTCTCCGCGAGGTCCGCCTGCTCCGGGGTGAGCGGCGGCAGCCCGGCCCCGGCCCAGTTGTCCTCGAAGACGCCGCCGACCTTGCTCGCCATGACCGCGCCGAGCACGGCCGTGCCCAGGCTGCCGCCGACCTGCATGGCGGCCTGCTGGAGCCCGCCGGCGACGCCCGAGAGCTCCAGCGGGGCGTTGCCGACGATGACCTCGGTGGCGCCGACCATGACGGGCGCCAGCCCGAGGCCCATCAGGGCGAACCAGAGCGACATGGTGGGGGTGGAGGTGCCGGGGGTCAGCTGGGCCATCCCGAAGCAGGCGACGGCGGTGGCGATCATGCCGGCGACGAGCGGCGGCCGCGGGCCGACCTTGGTGATGGCGATGCCCGCCAGCGGCGACCCGATGATCATCATCCCGGTCAGCGGCAGCAGGTGCAGGCCGCTGTCGACGGGGCTCATGCCGTGGACGTTCTGCAGGTAGAAGGTGACGAAGAACAGCCCGCCCATGAAGGCGAAGGCCATCAGGACCATCAGCACCGTGCCCGCGGACAGCGGCAGCGACCGGAACATCCCGAGCGGGATCAGCGGCTCGGCGACGTGGTTCTCCCAGAGGGCGAAGGCCACGAAGCACAGGACGGACCCGCCGAGGAAGGCCAGGGTCTTGGTGTCTCCCCAGCCCCACTCGGAGGCCTTGATCAGTGCCCAGATCAGCGAGAACATCCCCGTCGACAGCAGCAGGATGCCCAGGACGTCGAAGGAGCGCGGGGCGTTCTCCGCCCGGTGGTCGACCAGGATGAACAGGCCGAAGGCGAGCGCGAGGATGCCGACGGGCACGTTGATGAAGAAGACGGACTGCCAGCTCACGTTCTCGACGAGCAGGCCGCCGACGATCGGCCCGGCGGCGGTGGAGGCGCCGATGACCATGCCCCAGATGCCGATGGCCATGTTGAGCTTCTCGGCCGGGAAGGTCGCGCGCAGCAGGCCCAGCGCGGCGGGCATCAGCAGCGCTCCGAAGACGCCCTGCGCGACGCGGAAGCCGATGACCAGCTCGACTCCGCTGGAGAGCCCGATGGCCGCCGAGGAGACGGCGAAGCCGGCGATGCCTATGAGGAAGGTCTGCCGGTGGCCGAAGCGGTCGCCGAGCTTGCCCGCGGTGATGAGGGAGACCGCGAGGGCGAGCAGGTAGCCGTTGGTGATCCACTGGACGTCGGCCAGCGAGGCCCCGAGGTCCTTCTGGATGGCCGGGTTGGCGACGGCGACGATCGTGCCGTCGAGGGTGACCATCATGACGCCGATCGCGACGGCGAACAGGGTGAGCCACGGGTGGCCCCGGAGGCCCGTACGGGCCGGCGAGGGGCCCGGTTCCTTGGTGAGCGAGCGTGCGTCCCCGCCGTCGACGGTGATCTGACTAGTCATGCGGACAGATTAGTGACAGCGACTGACACTTCACAGGGCGGTTCGTCAGACAGCACTGTCAGGTCGGTCACAGGTAGCCTGACGGCCGTGATGACCGATCAGCGGCCCGCGTCCGCACCGCCGGCCGGACTGCGCGAGCGCAAGAAACAGCGCACGCGCGACGCACTGCTGCGCGCGGCCCTCCTCCTCTTCATCGCCCAGGGGTACGAGGAGACGACCGTCGACGAGATCACCGACGCCGTGGACGTCTCCCAGCGCACCTTCTTCCGGTACTTCGCCAACAAGGAAGAGGTCGCCTTCGCCGTCCAGGACCTGGTCGAATCGCACTTCGTCGCGGCGCTGGACTCCCGCCCGCCCGCCGAGGGCCCCTTCGAGGCGATGCGCTCGGCCGTGCTCGCCGCCTGGGACACCGTCGACGAGGCCATTTCGGACCTGGTCCCCATCGACCTGTACATGCGCAGCTATCAGCTGATCGAGTCCACCCCGGCCCTGCTCGCCGTGCACCTGCGCCGCTCCACCGAGCTGGAGGAGCGGATCGCCCGGCTGCTGGCCGAGCGCGAGGGCCTGGACGTGGACGCCGACCCGCGCCCGCGGGTGGCCGTCGCCGCGTTCACGGGCGTGATGCGCGTCACCGGCCGCCTCTGGGGGCAGGGCGAGGACACCAGCGTGGCCGCCATCCGGCGGATGACCGAGGTCTACCTCGACCAGATCGGCCCGGCGCTGACCTCCGACTGGCGCCGGCCCGCCTGACCTGGGCGGTTCGCACCCGGCCGGGCGAAGACCCGTAGGGGTACGGCGAACACCCGTACGGGCCCGGTCGCCCGCGCGCGGTCCCGTACGGGAGCACCCGCAGGCGGGTGTCCCACGATCGGCCGTGACTCCCGTCACCCGGCGCGCAGCCACCCGCGACGGTCTCCTAGGGTGGAGGCAGTGAACCTGCCCGGCCCCGCCCACGCCCTCTCCGCCGACGCCCCCGCGCGCCCGGCCGCCCTGCGCGCGCTGCTCGCGCTGACGGTGGTCTTCCTGATGCTCGCGACCACCGGCTGGACGGCCGTCTACCGGACCGCGGACGACCCGTCCCCGCGCCAGGCCGCGCTCGCGTCCTGGGCGCACGCGCACTTCGAAGGCCGGGCCCTGCCCGCCGCGGACGCCCCGGCGCCCGTGGTGGCACGTTTCTTCAGGAGTTTCGACGGCGCCCAGCGCGCCCGGCTCACCGAGGGCCATCCGCTGGTGGTCGGCAATCTCGACGGCGTGCCGCCCGACGTCCGCTACCGGGCCAACCGAATGGCCCTGAAGCAGGCCGCGCGGGTCGAGGACACCCGTGCCCGCGACATCACGCTGGCCCCCTCCGACCGTGCCGTCGCAGCCCGGCGCTCCCACCGCTTCGAGTCCCTCGCCGAGCCCGGCCGGCAGATCCTCGTCTTCGACCCCACCGGCGGCGCCCTCGTCGCGGAGGTCTTCGGCGACCTCGGCGAGGCCCGCCGGGTCTCGGTGGTCGTCCCCGGGGTCGACACCGACGCGCTCACCTTCGAACGCTCGGTGCGCCGGCTGACCGCACCGGTCGGCATGGCCGAGTCCCTGTACGAGGCCGAGCGCGCGGCCGCCCCCGGCGGCCGGACCGCGGTCATCGCCTGGGCCGGCTACACCGCCCCGACCGGCGTCGGTATGGACGCGGCGACCGGGCGACTGGCCGTGGACGGCGCGGCCAGGCTGCGCTCACTGACCTCCGGGCTGCCGGGACGGGCGAGCGTGGCGCTGTTCTGCCACAGCTACGGCTCGGTGGTGTGCGGGGTGGCGGCGCACGAACTGCCGCCCCGGGTCACGGACATCGTGGTGGCCGGCAGCCCCGGCATGCGCGCCGGGAACGCCGCCGAGCTGGGCACCTCCGCGCGGGTGTGGGCGATGCGCGATGCCGGTGACTGGATCGCCGACGTGCCCCACCTGGAGTTCGGCGGCCTGGGCCACGGCGTGGATCCGGTCTCCGGGGAGTTCGGCGCGCGGGTCCTGTCGGCGGCCGGAGCCAAGAGCCACACCGGCTACTTCGAGCCAGGGACCGAATCCCTGGACAACTTCGCCAATATCGGAACCGGTGCGTTCGGTTCTACCGTGTGCGCCGCCGGGGACGACTCCTGCCGACGCGGAACTTCCGGTTCCGACGGCGCCTGACCGCTCGGCCGACCCGAAATCGGACCGCGCAGCGGGGGGACGCACGGGGGTGCGCCCCTTTACGATGTGCCGCATGGGTGACGTACTGGCCGGAAACCATGCCGTCTGGGAGTTCGACCGCACCACGGACTCGCTCATCATCCGCTTCGCACGGGGGATTCGAACGCCCAGACTCTGGCACGCCCTGGGAGAACGCCGGATTCCCCTGGAGGCGTTGTCCGGGGTGGACCTGACCGTGGGGCGGCGGGACACCCTGGTGCTGCACGCCCGCGTACGGGTGGGAGCGGACCCGCTGATGGAGGCCGCGGCCGGGCAATTGCGGGAGGTCTGCGATCCGTACCGGCTGGTGCTGCCGGGTGGCGGGGGCGAGGCCGGCCGTGCCGCCGCCTTCACCGAGGCCCTGCGCGAACGGCTGGGACCCGCCGAGCCGGCCGAACGGTTCCTCGTCCGCGCCCCGGAGCCGCCGGCCACGCTGAAGGCGTACGACGCCCGGCTCTCCTTCGACGGCGGCGCCGTCACCCTCCGCTGGTCGCGCACCGGGGCCACGAGCGCCAAGTGGAAGGCGGGCGACCAGCGGTATCCGCTGGCCGCCCTGGCCGGGCTGGTCTGGCACTCCCCGGAACGGCCCGGAGGCCACCTGCGGCTGTTGCCCCGCGAGGGCGCCGGTGATCCGCGGCCCGACCACGATCTCGCCTCCGCGGTGTTCGGTGTCGGGTACGGGGGCGTGCACGAGTCGCTGCCGTTCGCGGCGGCCGTGCTGGCGGCTCTGCGGGCGCGGGCCGTTGTCGCCTCCGGCGCGGGGGTGTCCGGGCCGCGGTCCTGGGAGCGGATCCAGCATCTCGCCGAGCTGCACAGTGCGGGGCTCCTCACGGACGCGGAGTACCGGGCCCTGCGGGACCGGTTCACGGCCGGGGCCTGACCCCACGGGACATCGGCCCGGCCCTGCGGGGCTGTCCCCAACCCGCCCTTCGCCCGTTCCCCGGGGCTCCGCCCCAGACCCCGGTCCTCAAACGCCGGACGGCTGAAAGACCTACCCCTCGCGCGCCACCGAGGTCGCGCTCATGTCCGGGTAGCGGTCGCCCGCGACCTGGGCCGCGATCGGTTCCAGCAGGGCGAGTTCCGCCGTCGTCAGGGTGATGCGGGTCGCCGCCGTGTTCTCCGCGAGGCGGGAGGGCTTGCGGGTGCCCGGGATCGGGACGACCGTCAGGCCGTGCACCGCCGCCCGCTGCTGCACCCACGCCAGGGCGATCTGCGCCGGCGTGGCCCCGCGGGCCGCCGCGATCTCCCGGACGGGGGTCAGGAGCTCCCCGTTCGTCTTCGCGTTGTCACCGGTGAACCGGGGCTGGTACTTGCGGAAGTCATCGGCCGTCAGATCCGCCGACGCGTCCGCGAAGGACCCGGTCAGGAAGCCGCGCCCGAGCGGGGAGTACGGCACGAAGGCCACGCCCAGCTCCGCCGCCGCGCCCACCGCGCTGCGCTCCACGTCCCGGCTGAACAGCGACCACTCCGACTGGAGCGCCGCGATCGGGTGCACCGCGTGCGCCTCGCGCAGCTCGGCGCCGGTCACCTCGCTGAGCCCGAGGTGGAGCACCTTGCCCTCCTTCACCAGCTCCGCCATCGCGCCCACCGACTCGGCGAACGGGACGGCCGGGTCGCGCCGGTGCATGTAGTAGAGGTCGATCACCTCGGTGCCCAGCCTGCGCAGGCTGTCCTCCACAGCGCCGCGGATGTAGGCGCGGTCGTTGCGGACCGCCCGGTACTGCGGGTCGTCCGTCCGTTCTATGGCGAACTTCGTGGCGAGGGTGATCCGGTCGCGGTGCGCGGCCACGAACGGCGCGAGGAACTCCTCGTTGGCGCCCCGCCCGTAGATGTCGGCGGTGTCGAAGAGCGTGACCCCGGCGTCCAGTGCCGCGTCCAGGGTCTGCCGGGCCGCCGCCTCGTCCGTCTCCCCGTAGAACTCGCTCATGCCCATGCAGCCGAGCCCCTGGACGCCCACCAGCGGTCCGCCCGCGCCCAGTTCGACCTGCTCGATCCGTGCCGTGTCGCCTGCCGTGTTTCCGGTCATGTCCGGTCTGCCTCTCCCGCGACGGTGGTGCACATCGCATACGTATCGATCTTGTAGTCCAGTACCGCGAGCGCGTCGGTCAGTTCCGCGATCCGCGTCCGCACCTCGTCGCGCGTGCGCTCCAGCAGCTCCCGCCGGTCGTCGGCGGTGTGCGGGCCCTCGCGGACGAGTTCCGCGTACCGGACCATGTCCGCCACCGACATTCCGGTGGTGCGCAACTTCCCGACGAAACCCAGCCATTCGAGATCCTTGTCGGTGAACCGCCGCTGCCCCGAGTGCGAGCGGTCCACGTGCGGCATCAGGCCGATCCGCTCGTACCAGCGCAAGGTGTGCTGGGTCAGACCGGTCCGTGCCTCGACCTCGCTGATCGTGTACCGCGTCCGCGTCTGCAGGGGGGTCTGGGTCAGGCTCATGACTCCACGCTAAATCCTTGGAGTGCACTCCAAGCAAGTACCCTCGGCCGCATGGAGAGCTTGCAGAGTCTGCGCATCATCGAGAACTGGCCGGTTCCGACCGCTGCCGCGGCCGTGGTCGACTCCGACGGGACCGTGCTCGGTACGCACGGCCCGGTGGACCACCGCTTCCCGCTGGCCTCCGTCACCAAGCCGCTCACCGCCTACGCCGCCCTCGTCGCCTACGAGGAGGGCGCGATCGAGCTGGACGAACCGGCAGGGCCCGTGGGCTCCACCGTGCGCCACCTGCTCGCCCACACCAGCGGCCTGGCCTTCGACGAGCACCGGGTGACGGCCCCTCCCGGGGAGCGCCGGCTGTACTCGAACGCCGGTTTCGAGGAGCTCGGCGACCACATCGCGAAGGCCACCGGGATCCCCTTCGCCGCGTACCTGGCCGAGGCCGTCTTCGAGCCGCTGGGCATGGGGTCGAGCAGCCTGGAGGGCTCGCCCGCCAAGGACGGCGTCTCCACCGTCTCCGACCTGCTGCGCTTCGCCGCCGAACTCCAGCAGCCCCGGCTGCTGGACGTCCGCACCGTCGCGGAGGCCACCTCCGTGGTCCACCCCGGGCTCAAGGGCGTGCTGCCCGGCTACGGCCACCAGTCCCCCAACGACTGGGGTCTCGGCCTGGAGATCCGCGACGGGAAGGCCCCGCACTGGACGGGCGCCGGGTCCTCGCCGCGCACCTTCGGGCACTTCGGGCAGTCCGGGACCTTCCTGTGGGTGGACCCGGACGCCCGCGCCGCCTGCGTGGCGCTGACCGACCGCGCCTTCGGGCCCTGGGCGGTCGAGGCCTGGCCGCCGTTCACCGACGCGGTGCTCGCCGAGCTCAGGACCCGCTGAGGCCCCTGCGGGTCCTACGGGAAATGCGGGACCTGCGCCTACGGGCCACGTCTACGCGAACTCCCAGATCAGCACCTCGGCCGGCGAGCCGGCGACCAGTTCCAGCTCCGGCTCGCCGGTGATCCGCACCGAGTCCCCGGGGCTGAGTTCCTCGGCGCCGTCCGCGGATCCGCCGTCCAGCCGCAGGTCTCCCCGTACGACGTGCAGGTACACCCGCCCGGCGGCCGGTACGGCCACCCGCTCGCCCGCGCCGGGACGCCGTACGTGCAGGACGGCCCCGGCGGCCGGCACGGCGTAGGGCGTGCCGTCGGCGATCCCCCGGACCAGCGCGTACGAGGGCTCCCCGGCCGGATCGGCCGGGGCCAGCCACATCTGGACGAACCGCAGCGGACCGGAGCCGTCGTTGCGCTCCGCGTGCCGGGTCCCGGACGCCGCGCCGAGGTGCTGTACGTCACCGGGCCGCACCAGGGTGGTGGCGCCCTCGGCGTCCCGGTGGGTGAGCTCGCCCTCGGCCACCCAGGTCACGATCTCGGTGTGGCTGTGGGGGTGCTCGTCGAAGCCCGCGCCGGGGGCGAGGCTCTCCTCGTTGCACGCCAGGACCGGGCCGAACCGCAGGTTGTCGGGGTCGTAGTGCGCGCCGAAGGAGAAGGCGTGCCGGGTGGTGATCCCGGATCCCGGGTCCCCGCCCTCGTACCGGTCGGGGCTTCGGCGTACATCGATCATGGGGGCCACCGTAGCCCCGGAGCGCGGCCCGGGACGGGACCGGACTCCGCGCAGCGGTTCCGATAAGGCAGTCTTGTCACGTGCCCCAACCCGAACGTGAGCATTCACCCGCGGCCCATCCCGCACATCCGGCTCCGGCCCATCCGCACGCGGCGACGCTGCGCCGACTGGAGAAGTCTTCCGGCCGGCTCGCCGCCAACGCCATCGCGCGCATGGACGAGACGCTGTCGTGGTACCGGGCGATGCCGCCGGAGAACCGGTCCTGGATCGGCCTGGTCGCCCAGGCCGGCATCGCCGCGTTCACCGAGTGGTTCCGGCATCCGGAGACCCCCCAGGCGATCTCCACCGATGTCTTCGGGACGGCTCCGCGCGAGCTGACCCGGGCGATCACCCTGCGCCAGACCGTCGAGATGGTGCGGACCACGATCGAGGTCATGGAGACCGCGATCGACGAGGTCGCCGCGCCCGGCGACGAGTCGATCCTGCGCGAGGCCCTGCTCGTGTACGCCCGGGAGATCGCCTTCGCGACCGCCCAGGTGTACGCCCAGGCCGCCGAGGCACGCGGTGCGTGGGACGCCCGGCTGGAGTCCCTGGTGGTCAACGCGGTGCTGTCCGGGGAGGCCGACGAGGGCGCGCTGTCCCGGGCCGCGGCCCTCGGCTGGAACTCCCCCGAGCACGTGTGCGTGGTGCTGGGCACGGCGCCGGAGGGCGACAGCGAGCTGACGGTCGAGGCGATCCGGCGGGCGGCCCGCCACCACAAGCTGCAGGTGCTCACCGGTGTGCTGGGTGACCGGCTCGTGGTGATCGCGGGCGGCAGCGACAATCCCATGCAGGTGGCGAAGTCGCTGATCGGGCCGTTCGCGGCGGGTGCGGTGGTCGCCGGACCGGTGGTCCCGGACCTGCTGAACGCCACGAAATCGGCGCAGGCCGCCGCGGCCGGACTCAAGGCCTGTACGGCGTGGCAGGACGCACCGAGGCCGGTCCTCGCGGATGATCTCCTGCCCGAACGCGCCATCGCCTCCGACCCTGCGGCCCGCGAGCAGTTGGTGGAGGAGATCTACAGACCGCTCGAAGAGGCGGGCTCGGCCCTCCTGGAAACGCTGAGTGTTTATCTGGAGCAGGCGAGCAGCCTGGAAGGCGCGGCCCGGATGCTGTTCGTACACCCGAACACCGTGCGCTACCGGCTGCGACGTGTGACAGACGTCACCGGCTGGTCGCCCTCTGATGTCCGCTCCGCGTTCACGCTGCGAATCGCCCTGATCCTCGGACGTCTAGCCGACGGCGATCCTCAGTCCTAAGCTTTTGTCGGACATCAACAATTACCCCGATGGTTCTTCGTCCCTGTCCCCACGGGCGGCGCGGACCGAACACAAGAGAGAGTGTGAGGGTGCTCGTACTCGTCGCTCCCGGCCAAGGCGCACAGACGCCCGGCTTCCTGACTCCCTGGCTCGAACTGCCCGGCGCCGCTGACCGCGTCGCCGGCTGGTCGGACGCCATCGGGCTCGACCTTGCCCACTACGGCACCAAGGCCGACGCGGACGAGATCCGCGACACGGCCGTCGCACAGCCCCTGCTGGTGGCCGCCGGCCTCCTCGCCGCGGCCGAGCTGACCACCAAGGCCGGCCCCGGCGCCTTCGGCGCGGTGGCGGGCCACAGCGTCGGCGAGATCACCGCCGCCGCGTACGCCGGGGTGCTGTCCGACGCGGACGCGCTGTCCTTCGTACGCACCCGCGGGCTCGCCATGGCCGAGGCCGCGGCGACCACCGCGACGGGCATGGCCGCCGTGCTCGGCGGGGACCCGGACGTCGTCGTCGCCCACCTGGAGAAGCTGGGTCTGACCGCGGCGAACGTCAACGGCGCGGGCCAGATCGTCGCCGCGGGGACCATGGAGCAGATCGCGGCCCTGGAGGCCGAGAAGCCCGAGGGTTCCATGAAGGTCGTCGCCCTCAAGGTCGCGGGCGCCTTCCACACGCACCACATGGCTCCGGCGGTCGCCGGTCTGGAGAAGGCCGCCACGGCCCTCTCCCCGGCCGACCCGGCGCTGACGTACGTATCGAACAAGGATGGTCAGGTCGTGACCACGGGCGCCGACGTCGTCGCCCGGCTGGTTGGCCAGGTGGCCAACCCGGTCCGCTGGGACCTGTGCATGGAGACGTTCGCCGCACTGGGCGTCACCGGGATCGTCGAGCTGTCTCCCGGTGGCACCCTGACGGGTCTGGCCAAGCGCGCGCTGAAGGGCGTACCGAGCGTGGCGCTGAAGACCCCGGACGATCTCGACAAGGCCGCGGCTCTCGTCACCGAGCACGCGGTCTGAGAGAAGGAGCCCACTCAGCATGTCGAAGATCAAGCCTGCCAAGGGCTCCCCGTACGCCCGCATCCTCGGTGTCGGCGGCTACCGTCCGATCCGCGTGGTGCCGAACGAGGTCATCCTCGAAACCATCGACTCCTCCGACGAGTGGATCCGGTCCCGCTCCGGCATCGCCACGCGGCACTGGGCCTCCCCCCAGGAGACCGTCGCCGCGATGTCGGTGGAGGCCTCGGGCAAGGCCCTGGCCGCCGCCGGGATCGCCCCGGAGAAGATCGGCGCCGTGATCGTCTCGACGGTGTCGCACTTCAAGCAGACCCCGGCCGTGGCGACCGAGATCGCGCACCGCATCGGCGCGGGCAAGCCCGCCGCCTTCGACATCTCCGCGGGCTGCGCGGGGTTCGGCTACGGCCTGACCCTGGCCAAGGGGCTCGTCGTCGAGGGTTCCGCGGAGTACGTCCTCGTCATCGGCGTGGAGCGGCTCTCGGACCTGACCGACCTGGAGGACCGCGCGACGGCCTTCCTCTTCGGTGACGGCGCGGGCGCCGTGGTCGTCGGCCCCTCGGACGAGCCGGCCATCGGCCCCACGGTGTGGGGTTCGGAGGGCGACAAGTCGGAGACCATCAAGCAGACCGTGCCGTGGGACGAGTACCTCGGCAAGGACGGCGGCGAAAAATTTCCGGCCATCACGCAGGAGGGCCAGGCGGTGTTCCGCTGGGCCGTCTTCGAGATGGCCAAGGTGGCCCAGCAGGCGCTCGACGCAGCCGGGATCACCGCCGATGACCTGGACGTCTTCATTCCGCACCAGGCGAACATGCGGATCATCGACTCGATGGTGAAGACTCTGAAGCTGCCGGAGCACGTCACGGTCGCCCGTGACATCGAAACCACCGGCAACACCTCGGCCGCCTCGATCCCGCTCGCAATGGAGCGGCTCCTGGCGACCGGAGCGGCGAAGAGCGGCGACACCGCGCTCGTCATCGGCTTCGGGGCGGGGCTCGTCTACGCCGCCACGGTCGTTACCCTCCCCTAGGGCCCGGGATCCACATCCCGGACTCCGTTCGACCCCAGCTAGCTATATAGAAGGAGCGCCAACATGGCCTTCACCCAGGAAGAAATCGTCGAAGGTCTCGCGGAGATCGTGAACGAGATCGCCGGCATCCCGGTCGAGGACGTCCAGCTCGAGAAGTCCTTCACCGACGACCTGGACGTCGACTCGCTGTCCATGGTCGAGGTCGTCGTCGCCGCCGAAGAGCGCTTCGAGGTGAAGATCCCGGACGAGGACGTCAAGGGTCTCAAGACCGTCGGCGACGCCGCGAAGTACATCCTCGACAACCAGGCCTGAGCCTGACGAGCGTTTGTCGCCACCTGGCGGTGGCGCCGTGACAATTCACCCCCTGAAACGTGGAGAAAGAATTCCTGTGAGCCCGACCAATCGCACCGTGGTCGTCACCGGTATCGGCGCAACCACTCCGCTGGGTGGCGACAGCGCTTCGACCTGGGAAGGCCTGCTTGCCGGCCGTTCCGGCGTAAGGCCCCTCGAAGGTGAGCGCTTCGCCGAACTCCCGGTCCGTATCGCCGCCACCGCCGCCGTGGACCCGAATGAGGTCCTCCCCCGGCCGCTGGCCCGCAAGCTGGACCGCTCGGCCCAGTTCGCGATCATCGCGGCCCGCGAGGCGTGGGCCGACGCCGGTTACACCGCCCCGGCGGGCGCAGAGACGACGACGGGCGCTTCCATCGCGCCCGAGCGCCTGGGCACCGTCATCGCTTCCGGCATCGGCGGCGTGACCACCCTGCTCGACCAGTACGACGTACTGAAGGAAAAGGGTGTGCGCCGGGTCTCCCCGCACACCGTCCCCATGCTCATGCCCAACGGTCCGTCGGCCAACGTCGGCCTGGAGGTCAACGCCCGCGCGGGCGTGCACACTCCGGTCAGCGCCTGCGCCTCCGGCGCCGAGGCCATCGGCTACGCCGTCGAGATGATCCGTACCGGCCGTGCCGACGTGGTCGTCGCCGGCGGTACCGAGGCGGCCATCCACCCGCTGCCGATCGCGGCGTTCGCCAACATGATGGCGATGTCCAAGAACAACGAGAACCCGACCACGGCCTCGCGTCCGTACGACAAGGCCCGCGACGGCTTCGTCCTCGGCGAGGGCGCGGGCGTCGTGGTCCTGGAGTCCGCGGAGCACGCCGCCGCGCGCGGCGCCCGCGTCTACTGCGAGGTGCTGGGCCAGGGCCTGTCCGCGGACAGCCACCACATCGCGCAGCCGGAGCCCACCGGCCGCGGCGTCTCGGCCGCGCTGCAGAACCTGCTCGACAACACGGGCCTGGACCCGGCCGAGCTGGTCCACGTGAACGCGCACGCCACGTCCACCCCGCAGGGTGACACGGCCGAGCTGAAGGCCCTGCGCAAGGTGCTGGGCGAGGACCTCGACCACATCGCGATCTCGGCCACGAAGTCGATGACCGGTCACCTCCTGGGTGGCGCGGGCGGCATCGAGACCGTCGCGACGGTGCTGGCGCTGTACCACCGCCTCGCCCCGCCGACGATCAACCTCGACGACATCGACGACGACATCGACGCGGACATCGTGCGCGACGAGCCCCGCAAGCTCCCCGCCGACGGCCCGATCTCCGCGATCAACAACTCCTTCGGCTTCGGCGGCCACAACGTCTCCCTGGCCTTCAGGACTGTCTGAGTCACCGCACGCGCGAAGGGCCCCGCTCGGCATCTGCCGGACGGGGCCTTCTGCGTGCCGGTTGCGGTGTCCAAACGACGAGCACCGCAACCATCAATTGAGGAACCCCAACGGCGAGCAACCAGGTCCGCGAGAGCGGCGCCGGTTTAGGCGCAAAGGGGGGGCCTCAGACGACCTGGTGGAGCCAGCGCACCGGGGCGCCCTCGCCCGCGTAGCGGAAGGGTTCGAGCTCGTCGTCCCAGGGTTTGCCGAGCAGTTTGGCGATCTCCTCCTCCAGGTCCGTCTCGCCGTGCGCGGACCGGGCGAGGGCGGCGCGCAGCCGGTCCTCGGGGATCAGGATGTCGCCGTGCATGCCGGTGACGGCGTGGAAGATGCCCAGGTGCGGGGTGGAGCTGTAGCGCTCGCCCTCGGCGGTCGGACAGGGTTCCGCGGTCACTTCGAAGCGGAGCAGGTGCCATCCGCGCAGCGCGGAGGCGAGTTTCGAGGCGGTGCCCGCCTCGGCCTGCCAGGAGAACTCGGCTCTCCAGGTGCCCGGGGAGGCGGGCTGACGGATCCAGTCGAGGTTCACCCGCACCCCGAGCACCCCCGCAACAGCCCATTCCACGTGCGGGCAGAGCGCGCGCGGTGCGGAGTGCACGTACAGGACTCCACGTGTCGTCACCGGGACCTCCAGTGTGGGACGAGGTCGGGAATAAACTCCAGAAAACGGACAGTATGTGACGTGATGTAATGTAACGGAAATTATTTGACATTGCGTTGCGGGACTTGCGGCCGAAACGCCACGGGAAAAAGCTACCGTGCGCCGGGGGTCATGGTGTGACGTACGGTCGCTCCAGGGCCCGTAAACACAGAGCATTCACTCAGCAGGACGCCGCCGAATGACACGGGGGCGACGAGGAGGGACCTTCCGCATGCGCACCACCGCCCCACGCCGCCGCGCGCGTCGGACTTCCGCGGGTGCGGTTGCGGGCGCGGCGGCCGCCCTGATGGTCCTGGCCACCGGTGCGCTGACCGGGTGTTCGGCGGACACGGCGAAGCCCGGGGGCGAGCGCGGGGCGCAGGCGGCCCCGCGGTGGAACACCGCACCGGCCTCGGTCGCCGCCGTGGGCGACTCCATCACGCGCGGTTTCGACGCCTGTTCGGTGCTGGCCGACTGCCCCGAGGCCTCCTGGGCCACCGGCGACGACCCCGAGGTGCGCTCGCTGGCCGCCCGGCTGCTCGGCGAGGCCGAGGCTCCCGCGCGCAGCTGGAACTACGCGGTGACCGGCTCCCGGATGGCGGACCTGCCGGGCCAGCTCGCCTCGGCCGCCGCGCACAAGCCCGGCCTGGTCACGGTGATGGTGGGCTCCAACGACGCCTGCCGGCCCTCCGCGTCGTCGATGACCCCGCTGGCCGCCTTCCGCTCCGGATTCGAGAAGGCGCTGGCCGGTCTGCGGGCGGCCTCGCCGGCCTCGCAGGTGTACGTCTCCAGCGTCCCGGACCTCCAGCGGCTGTGGGAGCAGGGCAAGGACGACCCGATGGTGCGGCGGATCTGGAAGCTGGGCATCTGCCAGTCGATGCTCGCCGATCCGACCTCGGCGACCGCCGGTGCGACGGCCCGGCGGGAGCGGGTGCGGGCGCGCGTGGTCGAGTACAACGAGGTCCTGCGCGAGGTCTGCGCGAAGGACGAACTGTGCCGCTACGACGGCGGCGCGGTCTTCCAGTACCCCTTCGCGGCGGAGCAGTTGAGCCGCTGGGACTGGTTCCATCCGGGCAAGGACGGGCAGGCGCGGCTCGCGGAACTGGCGCACCGACAGGTGACGTCCGCCGAGCCTCCGCGTTGACGCGGCAGGTGGATCGGACCGGGGACGGGTGTCAGGGCCCGCCCCCGGTCCAGCTCTTTCAATCGCCCCGATAGGGGTGATTTCCGGCCATTACAGGTCGAGGGCCGCCGTCAGCCGCGTGTCGCCGTGCGAACGGCTCGCGCGGACCTCGTAGCCGCCGCCGATCCGCCGCCAGGACAGGGACGGCTGGTCCCAGATCTCGAAGGCGCGCTCCGGCAGCGGGATCTCCACGTCGACGCTCTCGCCGGGGCCCGCGGTCACGCTCGCGAAGCCCGCCAGCCAGCTCGCCGGGCGCTCCACGCCGTCCGCGACCGGCGCCAGGTAGACCTGTACGGTCTCGCGGCCCGGCCGGGTGCCGGTGTTGGTGACGCGGACCTTCGCCAGCGTGGGAGTGGCCTCCAGGGACTCGTACGCCCAGTCCGTGTAGCCGAGGCCGTGCCCGAAGGGGAACGCCGGGGCGATCCCGTGCTTCTCGTAGGCCCGGTAGCCGATGAAGAGCCCCTCGGTGTACTCCAGGCGCCCCTCGGTGGGGGTGACTTCGGTGACCGGCGCGTCGGCGAACTCGGCGGGCCAGGTGGTGGGCAGCCGCCCGCCCGGCTCGGCCTCGCCGAGGAGTACGTCGGCCAGCGCGGCCCCGCCCTCCTGCCCGGGGAACCAGGTCAGCAGGACCGCGGCGACCTCCTCGCGCCACGGGAGTTCCACCGGGGAGCCCGCGTTGACGACGACCACGGTGTTCGGGTTGACCGCGGCCACGGCGCGCACCAGGTCGTTCTGGCGGCCCGGGAGGGTGAGGTCCTTGCGGTCGAAGCCCTCGGACTCCACCCGCTCGGTGGTGGCGACGACCACGACGGCGGTGTCGGCGGCGCGCGCGGCCTCCACGGCCTCGGCGATGAGCTCGTCGGCGGAGCGCTGCGGACCGAGGTGGAGGAAGGAGAACATGATCGCCTTGAGCGGCAGGGTCGTCATGTCGGGGACCTGGTAGGTCAGCGAGACCTCGACGGCTTCGCCCTCGGTGAGGGTGAGGCGGGTCCGCACCTGCGGAGCGCCGAAGAAGGCCTCGAAGGGGTCGGCCTCGTCACCCATCGGCTGGACCCCGTCGAAGCGGGTCTCGCCGCCGACGGCGAGCGTGAAGGCGCCGAGTCCGCGGGTGCCGAAGGCGTGCTCGCCGCTCTCGCGCGGGACGAACGTACCGGTGACTTTGATGCTCGCCATCGTCGCGTAGGTGACGCCCTCGGGCAGGTCGTCGCCGATCCACTGGACCTGGCCGGTGGGCAGCGAGCCGGTGCCGAGGACCGCGCCGGAGGCGTCCCGGCAGACCGCGCGGAGCTGGAAGCCCTTGTCCGCGGGGGTCAGTTCGTCGCTGGGGTCGGCGCCGACGGTGAAGGTGAGCGCGCCTTCGGGCAGGGCCTCGGTGAGTCCGTCGAGCGGGGAGACGATCCGCTCGGGGAAGACGGTGGCGCTGCCGCCGCCGAGGACGCGGGCGTCGCGGGCGGCGGCGCCACTGAGGGCGACGGTGCCGCCGGGGGCGAGCGGGAGCACGGGCTTTCCGGCGGCGACGGGCTCGTTGCGTACGAGGACGAAGCCGCGGGCGGCCAGCTCGCGGGCCAGCGCCTGGCCGTCGATGGGGGCCGGGACCTCGCCGACCGCCGCGGGGGCGCCTTCCAGGATGCCGACGCGGGCGGCGAGGCGCAGGACGTTGCGGACGGCCCCGTCGACGGCGGCCTCGGGGACCTCCCCGGCGCGGACGGCGTCGGCGAGCGGAGCGCCGTAGACGGTGACGGGGCCGGGCATGGCCACGTCCATGCCGCCGAGGATGTCGCCGGTGGTGGAGCGGGCGGCCATCCAGTCGGAGACGTTGTAGCCGTCGAAGCCCCACTCGCCGCGCAGGACCTCGTTGACGAGGTAGCGGTGCTCGGTCATGGTCGTGCCGTTGACCCGGTTGTAGGCGGTCATGATGCCCCACGGGTGGGCGTTGGCGACGATGGCCTCGAAGGGGGCCAGGTACAGCTCGCGCAGCGGGCGCGGGGCGATGACGCTGTCGACGGTGAACCGCTCGGTCTCGGCGTCGTTGCCGACGAAGTGCTTGACGGTGGTGCCGACCCCGCCGTCCTGGACGCCGTTCACGTAGCCGCTGCCGACCGCGCCGGTGAGGTACGGGTCCTCGGAGTAGCACTCGAAGTGCCGGCCGCCGAGCGGGGAGCGGTGCAGGTTGACGGTGGGCGCGAGCAGGACGTGGACGCCCTTGCGGCGGGCCTCCTGGGCGAGGAGGCGGCCGGCCCGGCGGGCGAGCTCGGGGTCCCACGCGGCGGCGAGCGCGGTCGGGGAGGGCAGGGCGATCGACGGGTCGTCGGCGGTCCAGCGCACGCCGCGCACCCCGATGGGGCCGTCGGACATGACCAGGGACTTCAGCCCGATCTCGGGTACGGCGGGCAGCGACCACATGTCCTGGCCGGCCAGCAGCCGGGCCTTGG
Organism: Streptomyces sp. NBC_01298; assembly: GCF_035978755.1. Taxonomy (NCBI): domain Bacteria; kingdom Bacillati; phylum Actinomycetota; class Actinomycetes; order Kitasatosporales; family Streptomycetaceae; genus Streptomyces; species Streptomyces sp. NBC_01298. The sequence goes on along the minus strand of NZ_CP108414.1, from coordinate 6,253,893 downwards.
TGTCGAGGTCCAGCTTGCCCAGGGCCGTCTCTACGGCGTCGTTGCGGACCTGATCGGCATCGGTCACGGCCATGCCTCCTCGTTGAGTGCGGGTAGCGGCGCACAGGACCGGGCTTCCGCCGTGCGGGGCGGATGCGCGGTGCGGCTGGCTCCATCGTGGACCGGTTACCTGTAGAGCGGTAGGGTTCGTAACCTGTTCGTAATGTCTCGATGACGTACGGTCCTGCTGCGAGGTGCGCGGCGGAAGGAGTGGCGGGCGATGGTCAGGGCCAGAAGTGAGGAACGGCGCGTGGAGATCGTCCGCGCGGCCGTCGAGGTGATCGCCGAACGCGGCTACCGGGGCGCGGCCCTGGGCGCGGTCGCCGAGCGGGTGGGCCTGACCCAGCAGGGACTGCTGCACTACTTCCCGACCAAGGAGGCGCTGCTGGTCGCGGTCCTGGAGGAGCGCGACCGCTGGGACACCGGCGGCGGCGCCGCCCTGGCCGAAGCCTGGCGCCCGGACCTGCTGGCCTCGCTGGTGGAGTACAACGCCATGCGCCCCGGCATCGTGCAGACCTTCTCGGCGCTGCTCGGCGAGAGCGTCACCGAGGGCCACCCGGCGCGGGAGTTCTTCGCCGAGCGGTACGCGCAGGTGCGCTCCGCGATGGCGGCGGTCCTGCGCGCGGAGTACGGCGAGCGGCTCCCCTCGGGCCTCACCCCCGAGCAGGCCGCCCCGCTGCTGGCCGCCGTGATGGACGGCCTCCAGTACCAGTGGCTGCTGGCCCCGGAATCCGTGGACATGCCCGGCACCTTCCGCGTCTTCCTGGACCTGATCCAGGGGCCCCGGGCCGAAGACTCGCCCTGATCTCCGGGCTGGCATGCTGGGCCGGATGAAGATCGCCGCCGCGCAGCTGAGCTGTGTTCCCGCCGACGTGTCCGCCAACGCCGTACGGGCGGCCGCGCTCGCCGTGCGGGCCCGGGAGGAGGGCGCCGGACTGGTCGTGTTCCCCGAGCTCACGCTGACCGGCTACGAGTTGGCCGCGCTCACCGCCGACCCCGGCCTGTGGCTGGCCGACGCCGAGGACCCCCGACTGGACCCCGTCCGGTCCACCGGGATCGCCACCGCCCTCAACGTCGCCCTGCGCACGGACGGCCCCCGGCCCGTCATCGCGACCCTGGTCCACGACGCGGACGGCACGCACCTGACCACGTACGCCAAGCAGCACCTGTTCCGCCACGAGCAGGAGGTCTTCGCCGCCGGGTCGGTCCCGGGCCGCTTCGAGCTCGGCGGGATCCGCTTCTCCCTGGGGATCTGCTTCGACAACCACTTCGCGGACGTGCCCGCCGCGGGCGCCGCGGCCGGCTGCCGGGTCCACCTGGCGAGCTCGCTCTACGGCACGGGCGACGGCGTCGCCGAGCGGGCGGCGATCCACCCGGGGATCGCACGGGACTTCGGGATGTACGTGGCCCTCGCCAACCACGTAGGCCCCGCCGGACCGTGGACCGGCTGTGGGGGCGCGGCGGTGTGGGCTCCGGACGGGACTCTGCTGGCCGAGGGGGACGCGAGCGCGCCTTCGGTCGCCGTGGCGGAGGTGCCCGTGGAAGTGCCGGCGGAGGCGTCGGTGGAGGCGTCGGCCTGACGGGGCGTCCGGGCAGACGACTCCGGAACTCGCGTGGAAACAGGGCCCGGACCGGCCGGGAAAGGGCCCGTGGGGGCGCTGGGCGAGGCCCTGGGGCGCCTGCCCTCCCCACCCGCGGGGGCGGGGACCGGCCCGGCGGCGACAAGGCGCCAGATGACCCGTCAGGCATCCCACGCACCCCATCTGACCTGGGCTTTTCTCTGGGCCACCGATAAAATTGGGGACATCTGAAAGGGGTTCGGATGGACCGCACCATACGCAGTATCGACGACGTGCTCGCCCTCATGGACGGCCTCTTCGCACCGGAGGCCGACCGCTGGACCGCCGGCGGTTCCGCCTGGTGGGACGGCTTCTACGCGGACCGCGAGCGGCCGGTGCCGTTCTTCGCGGCGAAGCCCGACGAGAACCTCGTCTCCTGCCTCGACCGCGGGCTGATCCCCGCCGGCGGCCGCGCCCTGGACCTCGGCTGCGGCCCCGGCCGCAACGCCCTGCACCTGGCCGCCCGGGGCTTCGAAGTGGACGCCGTCGACCTCTCCCCGACGGCGCTGGCCTGGGCCGGGGAGCGGGCGCTCGCCGCCGGAGCCCGGGTGCGCTTCCACCACGGGGACGCCTTCGGCGCGGCCGGCGCCGGGCTCGTGGGCCCGTACGACCTGATCTACGACTCGGGCTGCTTCCACCACCTGCCGCCGCACCGCCGGATCAGCTACCTGGCCCTGCTGGACCGGCTGCTGGCCCCGGGCGGCCGCTTCGCCCTGACCTGCTTCGCCTCGGGCGCGATGGGCTCCGAGCTGCCCGACGCGGAGTTCTACGGCCGGGCCCGCCTCGAAGGCGGGCTCGCCTACACCCCGGAGGCGCTGCGCCGGATCTTCGGGGACCTCACCGAGGTGGAGCTGCGCCGGATGAACGACGAGCCCGCGTCCTCCGGTTCCTTCGGCGAGGACTTCCTCTGGACGGCGCTGTTCCGCCGCCCGAAGTGAGCGCCCGGCCCTCCGGGGCGGGTGCCCGGCCCCGTCCTCACACGGGGACCGTCTGGGCGGTGCCGGGGATCAGGTGCTTCGTGCCCCACGCTCCGAGGGCCGCCAGGGCCTCGTTCAGCTCCTGGCCGAGCGGGGTCAGCGAGTACTCCACGCGCGGCGGGACCTCCTCGTAGACCTCGCGGTGGACGATGCCGTCCGTCTCCAGCTCGCGCAGCTGGGCCGCGAGCACCTTCTCCGAGACACCTGGAACCAGGCGGCGCAGTTCGCCGAAGCGTCGCGGGCGCTGCTCCAGCTCCCACAGCACCGACACCTTCCACTTGCCGTCGATCACGGACATCGCCGCGGCGATCCCGCAGTGATCCGCCCCCGGCCGCTGTGTCATTGCCATCGCGCACCCCTCCCCACCTGTTCGCTCACCTCGGGGTAACCACGCACTCCGAAGTGCCTACTTGAGCACCTGACGGCCCTCCACCAGGCTAAACGCCATGACCGACACCAGCACGAAGACCGGCACGAACAACGATGCGAAGACCCCGCTCACCCTCCTCGGACTCGGCGCCATGGGCACCGCCCTCGCCCGCACCTGGCTCGCCGCCGGGCACCCCCTCACCGTCTGGAACCGCACCCCCGCCAAGGCCGATGCCCTCGCGGCCGAAGGCGCCGTCGTCGCCGCGACCGCGGCCGAGGCGGTGGCCGCGAACGGCTTGATCGTGGTCTGCCTGCTGGACCACGCCAGCGTCGGCGAGGCACTGGCGGGCCTGGACCTCACCGGCAAGGACCTGGTCGACCTGACCACCGGCACGCCCGCCGAAGGCCGCGCCCGGGCCGCGTGGGCCCTGGAGCGCGGGGCCCGGTTCCTCGACGCCGGGATCATGGCCACCCCGTCGATGATCGGCGTGCCCGCGGCGGGCGGGTACGTCTTCTACAGCGGCTCCCCCGACCTGTTCGAGGAGCGCCGGAGCACGCTGGAGGTACCGGCCGGCGCCCGCTTCGTCGGCTCCGACCCCGGCCACGCGGCCCTGCACGACGTGGCCCTGCTGAGCGCGATGACCGGGCTGTTCGCCGGGATCTCGCACGCCTACGCGCTGATCGAGGGCGAGGACGTCTCCCCGAAGGACCTGGCTCCGCTGCTGACCGAGTGGCTGGGGGCGATGGGCTTCTTCGTGGGCGCCGCCGCCGAGCGGCTGGTCTCGGGGGACTTCACCACGGGCGTCGAATCGAACCTGGCCATGCAGGTCACGGCGAGCGCCACCTTGCTGAATACCGCCGCGGATCAGGGGGTCAGCGCCGAGCTGATCAGTCCGTACCTGGACCTGATGCGCGAACGCCTGGAAGCCGATCCGACGGCCCACGGCGGCGAGGACACCGCCGGGGTGATCACCCTGCTCAGGCGCTGAGGCTCTTGCCCTGCGCCGGCCCCTGAGGCTGGCCTTGGCCCTGCGCCTGGCCCTGCGCCTGGCCCTGGGGCTGCCCCTGTGCCTGGTTCTGGCCCCGATCCTGGTCCTGCCCCCGCTCCGTGTTCTCGCCGTTCTCGCCGTTCTCGCCCACCAGGTCCCGGACCATGAGGGTCGCCCCGGCCACCGCGCCGGGCATCAGGAACACGGCGACGAGCGGCACCAGGAAGGACAGGACGAGCGGCACTCCGAAGCCCAGCGCCAGCATCCGCCGCGCGCGCAGCAGCGCGAGCTGCTCGGTGAGCTGCACCCGGCGGCGCATCAGGGCGACGGAGGTGAGCTCCTGGGCGAGGAAGAAGCCGGAGACGCAGAAGCCGAGGACGGGCACCACGGTCTGCCCGATCACGGGGACGAAGCCGAGCGCGAAGAGCAGGATCCCGAAGAGCAGCACCCGGCCGAGGATCCGCAGGCTGTCCCGGGCGGAGATCCACAGCTCCTGCGCGAGCGTGAGGCCCGACTCCGGGACCTCGCCGCCCTCGGTGCGGTCGACCTGCTCCGAGAGGGACTCGTAGAACGGCTGCCCCACGAGCAGGGTCACGGCGGTGAAGGTGATCACCGCGAGGAAGAGGCCGAGGGAGAAGACCAGGGCGGTCAGGAAGCCGCGGAAGAGCCCGAGCCACGGGGAGGACCAGTCGTCGGCGAAGGGGGTCGCCCACGCGGTCAGGTCGTCGGCGCCGTAGCCGAGGCCGATGAGGGCGCCGGCGTACAGCACGAGGGAGACGAGCCCGGGCAACAGCCCGAAGCCCAGCCAGCGGCCGTGGCCCAGTACCCATCGCTGTCCGGCCAGCAGATAGCCGAATCCCCCCGCAAGATCACGCATGGGTCCAGTTTAGGGCGGGCGCCCGGACGGGCGGACGCCGGGCATGACGAAGGCCGCACCCCGGTGCCTGGGTGCGGCCTTCGACGTACGGCACGGACCGGATCAACCGGCCGAACCGGTCGAGCGGGTCGGAGATCAGACCGCGAGCTCGACCGTGATGTTGCCGCGGGTCGCCTTGGAGTACGGGCAGACCTGGTGGGCCTTCTCGATGAGGTCCTTGGCGGTGGCCGCGTCCACGTTCGGGATGGAGGCCGAGATCTTGACGATGATGCCGAAGCCGTCGTCGTTCTTGCCGATGCCGACCTCGGCGGTGACCGTGGAGCCGGTGATGTCGGCGTTCTCGTTGCGGGCGACGACGCCGAGCGCACCCTGGAAGCAGGCGCTGTAGCCGGCGGCGAACAGCTGCTCGGGGTTGGTGCCCTCGCCGCTGCCACCGAGCTCCTTCGGCGGGTTCACGACGACGTCGAGGCGACCGTCGTTGGTGGCGACGCGACCGTCACGGCCGTTCTCGGCGGTGGCAATGGCGGTGTACGCGACGTCGGACTGCTGGATGGACATGTAAGGAAATCCTCCTGGTAATCGCCGGGACTCGCGCCCACGCGTCACGGCGGTGTGGAGTGAGCCTAACCGGTGAAAGAAACGATCATCTTTCCGGTGTTGTCGCCGCGCAGCATTCCGAGGAAGGCGTCGGTGGCGTTCTCCACTCCCCGCACGACCGTCTCGTCGGCGACGAGCTGCCCGGAACGCAGCCAGCCGGCCACGTCCTGGACGAACTGCGGCTGCAGTCCCGCGTGGTCTCCGACCAGCACGCCCTGCAGGCGCAGCCGCTTGCCGATGACGAGGGCGAGGTTGCGCGGCCCGGGCACCGGCTCCGTGGCGTTGTACTGGGCGATGGCCCCGCACAGGGTGGCCCGGCCGTGCACGTTCAGGGAGGAGATGGCGGCCTCCAGGTGGTCGCCGCCGACGTTGTCGAAGTAGACGTCGATGCCCTCGGGCGCGGCCTCCTTCAGCTGGTCCGCGACGGGGCCGCTCTTGTAGTTGAAGGCGGCGTCGAAACCGTACTTCTCCGTGAGGAGCGTCACCTTCTCGTCGGAGCCGGCGGAGCCGATCACCCGGGAGGCGCCCTTGATCTTCGCGAACTGGCCGACGAGGCTGCCGACCGCTCCGGCGGCGCCGGAGACGAAGACGGAGTCGCCCTCCTTGAAGGAGGCGACCTCCAGGAGCCCGGCGTAGGCGGTCAGGCCCGGCATGCCGAGGACGCCGAGGTAGGCGGAGAGCGGGGCGAGCGAGGCGTCCACGGGGGTGGCGTGCCTGGCGTCCACGTCCGCGTACTCGCGCCAGCCCAGACCGTGCAGCACGTGGTCGCCGACCGCGAAGCGCTCGTCGGCCGAGGCCACGACCTCGCCGACCGCGCCGCCGTCCATGGGCTGGTTGAGCTGGAACGGCGGGATGTAGGACTTCACGTCGTTCATCCGGCCGCGCATGTACGGGTCCACGGACATGTGGAGGTTGCGCACCAGGATCCGGCCGGCGGCGGGCTCGGCGTTCACCGGTACCTCGCGCAGGGCGAAGTCCTCGGCGACGGGCCAGCCCTGCGGGCGGCGGACGAGGTGCCACTCGCGGCTGACGGCGGGGATCTGGGACATGGGGTGCTCCTGGGATGAGGGGAGGAAATGCTTCACAACGTGAAACAACCATGCGCCTGGATATTTCATGTTGTCAAGTAAATGGGTACGCTGGATCCATGCCCAGTCGTCGCGCAGACCCCCTGACCCTCGAGGTCGTCGAGCTCATCGGCGACGTCGTGGCCCGCTACCACCAGGAGTACGAGCACGCGGCCTCCAGCCACCAGCTCACCGGCGCCCAGGCCCGCGTGCTGAACCTGCTCTCCCTGGACCCGATGCCGATGCGCAAGATCGCGCAGAAGCTGCGGTGCGAGCCGTCGAACATCACCGGGATCGTGGACCGCCTGGAGACCCGCGGGCTGGTCGAGCGCCGCCCCGACCCGGCAGACCGCCGGGTGAAGCTCGCCGCGCCCACCGAGGAGGGCCTGCAGACCGCCGACCGGCTCCGCGAGTCGCTGGACTTCGCCCGGGAGCCGCTGGCCGGGCTCACCGCGGCCGAGCGCGCGGTCCTGCGGGACCTGCTCAGGCGGATGCTGGGCTGAGCCTCGCGGGGCGGAGGCCGGGCCGACCGGAGGCGGTCGGCGGTCAGCCCCTCAGCAGAAGATCCACCAGCAGTCACGGGTCGGCGTCGGGGACGGGGACGGGGGCGGGGGCGGAGGCGGGGACTGCTTCCCGGGCTTCCCCTTGGGGCCCTTCGGGTTCGCGCTCTTGCTGGGAGACGCGGATCCGCTGGACCCCGATGTGCTCGGAGCAGCGGACGAGGGAGTCCGGGAAGCGCTCCGCGACGGCCCCGCCCCGGAGGCGGAGCCGGACGCCCCCTCCGTGGAGGCCCCGGTGCTCCGTCCGGTCCCGCCCGGCTTCGCACTCCCGGCCGTGCCCTTCACCGGGCCCTTCGTCGAAGCCGTACCCGAGGGCGCGGCGGGCTCGTCCGTCAGACCGGGCAGCGGAGCCGGCTCCGCAGGCCCCGCGTCGTCGGTCAGCACCACCGTCGCCGCCCGGTCGGTGCGCTCCCCGTCGACCGCCAGCCGGGCCAGGCCCAGGGTGGCTCCGGCGGCGAGCATCAGCCCGAGTCCCACGGTGAGCGCGGTCCGGCGGCGTCGGCGGTGTCCGGCGCGGCGGCGGTCGGCGGCGCGGCCCTGGCCCCGCCCCCGGCCTTGCCCCCGTTCTCCGGACAGCACGACGAGGGAGTCGGCGTACACGTCGGCGAGCGCGGCCGGGTCGCTCCCGAAAGCGGGGGCGGGCGCGGCGGGCACTGCGGGCGCGGCGGATCTCAGGTGTTCCGCCGGGGTCCCGCATCCGGCGCACGCCAGCGCACCGTTGAGGTACCTGCGGCAGGCGATGCAATAGTCCATGGCGCCCCGCAGGCTACGCGTTCGCTCACAACGGCCGTATACCGGGATCGTGAGGATCCTGTGTGGAAGGCTTGGCTCCATGACCAGGACGCCGGGAACACCGCCCCTCACGCCGGGCCCCTTCGGCCCCGCCGGCTTCCAACTGGTGCTGCTGCGCCGGATGGCGGACTTCCAGCCGGGACTCGCGGAGGAGGCCCGCCGGCTGCTCGGCGCCTCCCTCGCCGAGCAGCGGGAGGCCAACAAGCGCTGGCAGGCCATGGTCCGGTCGCCGCGTTCGCGGGGCGCCCTGGCCCGCTACCGCTCGGTGCTCGGCCCGCCCGAGGCCGTCTCCCCGCGCACGATCGGCGATCTGACGTGCGAGGCCCTGCTGTGGCCGGTGCCGCTGTGGCCCGGCCTCCGCTTCGAGGTGCTCGCCGCGCCGGACGGGGCCGTGTGGAACGAGTGGCTGGTCCGGGCTCCGGGCGCGCCCGGTCCCGTACTGGAGTCGCCCGAGGACCTGCTGCCCTGGTCGGCGACGGTCGACGAGGTGGCGCGGGCCTTCGCGCCGGTCCGCCCGATGGAGGGCACCGCCCCGACGCGGTGGCGGCTCGCGTTCACCGCGTCGGGGCGGGCCTGCGTCGCGGAGTTCACGTACGGCCTGCTCCAGGAGGTCACCGTGGCGGACCTCCCGGAGCCGGGTTAGGACCGCAGGAAGGCCCGTACGCCCGCCGAGGTGGGGTCGTCGCCGAGCAGGTCGTTGTGCTTGAGGCAGCCGACCGGGGTGTTGGTCGCCCCGGTGAGCGGGACGCTGTCGTCGGGGTTGATGACCTCGTCGCAGTTCGACCAGAAGGTGGCGTACCGCACCGCGCCGGGGGTCTCGTCGCCGGAGTTCAGGTTCTTGACCACGTACGAGCCGGGGGTCATGTCCCGGCAGGCCTGGTCCCACAGGGCGCAGGCCCAGGCGGTGGAGGTGCCGCGGTTGGGGCCGGCGAGGGAGACCCAGCGGTCCACGTACGGACCGCCGCCGCCGAACTTCACGTACCAGCGGGTGACCAGCGAGCCGAAGGAGTGCGCGACCAGGTCCACCCGGGCGGCGCCGGTCTGCCGGCGGACCTCGTCCACGTACGCGGCGAGCCGTCCGGAGAGGACCTCGTTGACGGACTGGTGGGTGTCGTAGCCGAAGGAGAAGAGCTCGGAGTCTGCGTACCCGTCGGCGCGCAGGTCCTCGCGCAGGGAACCCCAGACGCCGGGGTCGGCGTTGTAGCCGTGCACGAAGACCACCGGATTGCGCGCGACGGCCGATCCGGAAAGCACGCCGGAGCCGGAAAGCGCGCCGGAGGATGCCCCCGGGGACGCCCCGGAGGCCTGGGCCGGGAGCGCGGGCGCCGCGAGCAGCGCCAGGCAGAGCGTCAGAAGGGCGAGCAGTCGCTGGCGGACCGTCAGCATCGAGTCCCCTTTACCTTGTTACGCACGAGTAGCACGATGGGTGCGGGCATGGTCGCGCCTGGCGTCGCAGAATTCCACCCCCGTGCAGCACTCACCCGCACCCCTCGTGACCCTTCCGTATCTCACGACACCCCCCACCCGGAGCATCAAATCGGGCAATACGGGTAATTCACCCGAGAAGATACGAAGTGTGACCGGCACCCGCCGGTCTTCTTGCGTCAGTGCTCTCGGGAGGATCTGCCGTGACCGTCAGTCTTGAGCAGTTGCGCCGCTGCCACGTGGCCGTCGACCTCGGAGCGGCCAGGACCCGCGTCTACGTCAAGGGCCTCGGCCTGGTCGTGGACGAGCCCAGTGTCGCCGCCGTGAACACGCGGACCGGCGCACTCATCGCCGTCGGCACCTTCGCCGAGCGGATGACCGGCCGCACGCCCGACTACATCCGTGTCGTCCGCCCCGTCTCCGGCGGCACCGTCGTCGACATCGAGATGGCCCAGCGCATGCTGCGCCACCTCCTCGGCGAGAAGCTGCGGCGCGCCCTGCGCCGCAAGCCCCGGCTGCGGGCCGCCGCCTGCACCCCGCACGACGCCGACCCGCTCGCCCAGCGCGCGGCGGTGGAGACGATGGTCGGACTCGGAGCCCGGCGCGTCGAACTCGTCGACACCCTGATCGCGGCGGCCGTCGGCTGCGGACTGCCCGTGGAGCAGCCGACCGCGACGATGATCATGGTGTGCGGGGCCGCCGCCACCCAGGTCGCCGTCCTCTCCCTCGGCTCGATCGTCACCGCCGTACGGATCCCGGTCGGCGGCGAGGCCATCGACCACGCCGTCGTCCAGCACCTGCGCCACGCGCACGAGCTGATGCTGCCCAGCCAGGCCGTCCGCCCGCTCCAGCTGGCCCTGCACGGGAACGGCATCACCGCCGAGGGCCCGGCCTCCACCCTCATCCACGGCCGCGACGTGTCCACCGGACTGGCCCGCTCCGTCACCGTGGACACCGCGGCCGTCCGCGACGCCATCTACACCCCGCTGACCGCCGTGCTCGACGGCATCGGCAAGGTGCTGCGCGACTGCCCGCCGGACCTGGTGGCCGATCTGACGGACCGGGGGATCATGATGGTGGGTGGCAGCGCCCTGCTGCCGGGCCTGGACCAGATGCTCCGCGACGCGACCGGCATGCCCGTGGCCATCGCCGAACGGCCGGACGTCTGCGCGGTACTGGGCCTCGGCATGATGATCGAAGGGAAGATCTCCCCCATGGTTCTGAACCCCCTGGCCGAATGACGCACGCCGGTCCACCCCCGCCGGCCCCCGGGGACGGGCAGGGCGTCGCCGCCCGACAGGCGGCCAGCCTGCCCGTCCTCCTGGAGGCGGTCCTCAGCGTCGGCTCCGAACTCGAACTGCGGGCCACCCTCCAGCACATCGTGGATTCGGCGACCGAGCTCTGCGCGGCACGGTACGGAGCGCTCGGGGTCGTCGACCCCGAGCGCCTCCGGCTGACCGAGCTCTTCACGTCCGGCATGACCGAGGCCGAGAGGGCGGCGATCCCCCACCTGCCGGACGGCCGTACCGGCCTGATCGGCTCCCTGATCACCGACCCGCGCCCGCTCGTGCTGGAGGACCTGAACCAGGACCCCCGCGCCGCGGGCTTCCCGCCGGGACACCCCCCGATGAAGGGTTTCCTCGGCGTCCCGATCCGGGTCCACACCGAGGTCTTCGGCAACCTCTACCTCACCGACAAGCGGGGCGGCGGCCCGTTCACGGACGAGGACCTCGCGCTGCTGCGCGTCCTGGCCTCGCAGGCGGGCATAGCGATCGGCAACGCCCGGCTGTACGAGACCGCGCGCCGCCGGGAGCGCTGGATCGAGGGCGCCGCCGCCGTGACCACGACCCTGCTGGCGGGCCGTCCGGCGGCGGACGCGCTGATGTGCGTGGCCGAACGGGCCCGGCTGCTGGCCGACGCCGCGGCCGGGGTCGTCCTCCAGCCGACCCCCGAGGGCGGCATGGAGATCGTGGCCGCCTCCACGCAGGGGGACCCCGGCGACCTGGTGGGCACGGCCATCGCCCCGGGCTCGGCGGTCCTGGAACAGCTCCTGGGCGGCGAGCCGGTCTTCATAGAGGACTCGGCGACGGACCCCCGGATGACCACGCACGTGCGCGAGCGCTTCGGCCCGAGCATGATGCTGCCCCTCCAGAGCGGCGGCCAGCTCATCGGCACGCTCGCCCTGCCGCGCGTCCGCGGCGGCCCCGCCTACGACGCCGTCGACCGGCTGCTGGCCTCGCAGTTCGCCTCCCAGGCCGCGCTGGCCCTGGTCCTGGCGGACGCGCAGCACGACCGGGAGCAGCTGGCGGTCTACGAGGACCGGGACCGCATCGCCCGCGACCTCCACGATCTGGTGGTCCAGCGGCTGTTCGCGACGGAGATGATGCTGGAGAGCACCCGGCGCCGCTCCGCCAAGGCACCGGCCGGGGACACCGTCGGCGAGGAGCTGGGCCGCGCCGTGGACGAGCTCGACTCCACCATCCAGGAGGTCCGCACGGCCATCTTCGCCCTCCAGCAGCCGCCGACGGACGCCCCGACCACCTTCCGGGGCCGGGTCCTGCGGGAGACCGGCGGGGCGGCGGTCCTGCTGGGCTTCCAGCCGTCGGTGCACTTCGCGGGCACGGTGGACGCGCTGCTGACGGAGCCCGTCGCGGGCGACCTCCTCTCCGCCCTGCGCGGAGCCCTGGCCGCGGCCCACCGCCGCGCGGAGGTCACCGCCATCGAAGTCGAGGTCGACGCGGTCCCCAGCCGGGTCCGCCTCACCGTCTCCGACGACGGCCGCACGGAGTCAGGTACCCGGGGCACCACCCTGACCTGGGAAGCCCAGCTCTGACCCTGGCGGGCCGCCGGGTGGATGGCCCTGCGGGGCTGTCCCCTACCCACCCTTCGCCCGTTCCCCGGGGCTCCGCCCCGGACCCCGGCCAAATCCAGTCCGCCTCGACCGAATCCAGTCCGCCTCGGCCAAATCCAGCCCCTCCGGCGTTTGAGGAGCGGGGGTCCGGGGGCTGGCCCCCGGGAACGGCGCCGCACCCGGCATGGGGTCCGGGCGGAGCCCGGCTGGGGGTCCCCCCGGACGGAGTCTGGGGGATGGTGGAAGGGCGGGTAGGGGACTTCGCCCCGCAGGGTCACCCACCCGCACCCGCGCACCAGGCCCACCCGAGGCCACGCCGGGCCGCCGCCGGGGCGCCGCCGAGCAAAGGTGGAAGCGCGGGTCGGGGCCATCGCCCCGCAGGGGCGGGGCCGCCCGGCCCGGGCGAGCCGCGCCCAGGCGACGGCCCGTAGGGTGGCGCCGTGACGACCCGCCCCTCGGCCCGCGCCGCCATCGCCTCCGCCACCGGCCCCGGCAGCTTCACCGAACTCCCCACCCCACCACGGCACTCCGCCCCCGACGGCCCCCTCGGCTGGGCGGGCTACGACGACTCCCGCGCCCGCGCCGCCACGCGGACCGGCGAGGACGAGTCCGTGGTCACCGGCACCGCCCGCATCGGCGGCCACGAAGCCACCGTGATCTCCTTCGAGTTCGGCTTCCTCGGCGGGTCCCTCGGCCAGCGCACCGGCGACCGGCTGGAGGCGGCCTACACCCACGCCCGCACCCACCGACTCCCCCTGGTCTCCCTCATCGCCACCGGCGGCTCCCGCATGCAGGAGGGCATGCTCGCGCTGACCCAACTACAGCGCGTGGCGCGCCAGTCCGCCCTCACCCGGGCCGCCGGCCTCCCGCAGATCGCGGTCCTGCGCGACCCCACCACCGGCGGCGGCTGGGCCACCCTCGGGGCGGGGGCCGACGTGATCCTCGCGCTGCCCGGGGCGCAGGTCGGGTTCGCCGGGTCCCGGGTGCGGCCGCCGGACGCGGATCCGGCCGCCTACACCGCCGAGGGGCAGTACGCCGCCGGGCACGTGGACGCCGTCGTCCCCGCCGCGGAGCTCCCCGCGACCTTGGAGGCATGGCTCCGGGTGTTCGCCGCGCCCCGGTCCGGCGGGGCCGTGGAACCCCCGGCCGCGCTGGCCGGCGTAGAGCTGCCCTCCACGGGGTGGGACGCCGTCCGGCAGGCCCGGCACCCCGGCCGGCCGCGCGCCGGGCGGTACCTGGACGCGTACTTCGAGCTCCGCCTCCCCCTCTCGGGCGACCGGGCGGGCGGCACGGACCCCGGGATGCTGTGCGGGTTCGGGCTCCGGGAGGGCCGGGCGCTGGCCTACGCCGCCCAGTGCGGCACCGCCACCCGCCCGGCCGGCTACCGTACGGCGGCCCGCGTCATCCGGCTCGCGGACCGGCTCGGGATCCCGGTGCTCACCCTCGTGGACACCCCCGGCGCGGCCAACGACGCCGCCGCCGAACACGCGGGCGCGGGTGCGGCCATCGCCGACGCCTTCGCGGCGCTCGCCTCGGCCGCGGTCCCCGTCACCACCCTCCTCATCGGCGAGGGCGGCTCGGGCGGCGCACTCGCCCTGGCGGCGCCGGGCAACACCTGGGTCACCCCGGACAGCTACTTCTCGGTGATCGCCCCCGAACTGGCGGCGGCCATCCTCAAGCGGCCCCCGGAGTCGGCCCCGGCGACGGCGGACCAACTGCGGGTCCGCCCACAGGACCTGGTCGCCCTGGGCGTCGCGCGCGGCATCGTCTCCCCCGCGAAGGACGCGGAGGCATCAGGGGCGGAAGGATCAGGGCCTGAGGGATCAGGGCCTGAAGGATCAGGGCCGGACCGGGAGCCGACGGATCGGGGCTGAGCCGTCGGCGGGGACGGTACCGCGCGTCACCAGGACCTCGCCCGTGTCGGCGAACTCCCAGCTGGTCGCGGGCCGGCCGTCCCCGGACGCCCAATCGGAGCGGACGACAGGACGGCTCAGCAGGCTCTCGAACCAGTCTGCGCACCGCTCCGCGAGTTCCTCGACCGTGCCGGAGGCCCGGAAGAAGCCGTGCTCGGGCGACTCGTCCAGGTGGAAGAGCTGGTCGCGGACCCTCCCGGCCCGCACCCGGGTGCCGTGGAAGTGCACGGCCCACTCACCGAGCACGAGCCCGCGGGCCTCGTCGAGGAGCGTGACGTGGACGAGGAACGAGGACTCGTCCTCGGGCCGTCCGGCCTGGCTGGGAGCCCACGGCACCCGCCAGCCGGCGGCCCTGGCGCGCAGGGCCGCCAGGAAGGTGAGTTCGGCCTCGTCGAAGTCCCAGGGCTCCTCGCCGCACTCCTGCGGGTCCTCGACCTCGAACCACCCGTTCGTGACGTCCATGGACGGACTCTAGAACCAGCGGCTCCGCGCCGGCAGCTTCACGTCCACCCGGTAGAGCCGGGTGATCTGCTGCGGGAACTCGTTGTCGTCGCTGGTCAGCAGCAGCCGCACCCGTCCGTGCTCATCGTGGTCCGTGACCACCATGCCCTCGACGTTGTCCACCAGCCGGTGGTTCTGCGGCAGCTTCGAGGGCGCGCCCAGCGTCGGGCAGCCGTCGAGGTCGCCGATCGGCGTCTTGCGGGCGGTCCGCAGCTCCGGTCCCTGCGCCAGCGCCGTCACCTTCGAGGTGTCCGTGGCGCCCAGGGGATCGGCGAGGTACAGCCGCACCGTGATCTTGAACTGCTGCGTGAAGCCGCGCTCCAGCACGATCAGCCGGCCGTCGCGCGTCGGCGCGAGCTCCACCAGCCCGTGTCCGGCGTCCACCGGGTACGCGTACTGCCGCCCGAGCACGAACTCACCGTCGCGGCCGTGGCGTTCCCAGGTCTGGATCCGCTGGAGCGTCCGCCCCTCCGCGTCCTTCCCGTCCCCGGCCAGCACGCCCTCGACACCGGCGACGAGGGTGTGCCCGCCGGGCAGCAGGGGCAGCGACTCGAAGGTCTGGTTGACCGTGGCCCGGCCCACGGGCGCGAGCTTGAAGCCGTCCGGGATCGGCAGCGAGCCCAGCACCTCGCCGGTGCGGGCGTGCCGCCGGATGGCCGGGGCGTTCTCGTCCGTCACCAGGTAGGTGCCGTCACGGTCGACGACGATCCCCTCGGAGTCGAGGGCCTTGCCCGCGCCGTCGGTCAGCGGCAGCCGCGCGGCGGCCGTCGCCGTCGGGGTGTCGCCGCGGCCCACCTTCAGCTTGTACAGCGCCGACTTGTCGGAGATCGCGGCGATCGTGCCGTCCCGGTCCACCACGAGCCCGGAGAGCCCGCCGACCAGCTTCCCGTCGATGAGGGTCTTGTCGAGGGAGTCCGAGTAGCCGGCGATCGAGAGGTACGGCGAGCAGGAACGGTCCGCCTTCGGTGCCCGCGGAGCCGCGGGGGCCTGGGCCTGGGCCTGCGGAACGAGAGCTCCGGCGAGCGCGGCGGTGGCCACGGCGGTGGTGACGAGCGTACGAAGGCGCATGAAGGCCTTCCTCCTGGATTCGACTGGGGCGGGGGTGGAGCGGGGTGGAGCGGGGTGCAATGAGGAGCGGGGCGTTAACTTCCGAACTGTCATATGACGAATCGAAAGAAAACGGAAGACCCGGCAACGCGATGGCAACGAACCCGCCAACTTCCCTTCACGTTCCCCCGGATCGGGCGAACCTCCCCGGACTGGTCCCCACGTGCCGCCCGAAGTGCCGGGTCAGGTGCGCCTGGTCGTAGAACCCCGCCGCCACCGCCGCCTCGGCCGGCCGCATCCCCGCCAGCAGCAGCCGGCGCGCCTTCGCGACCCGCAGTCCGGTGAGGTAGGCGTGCGGCGGGAGCCCGAACGCCTTCCGGAAGCCGCGGATCAGGTGGGTGGGATGGGCGTGTCCCAGAAGCGCGGACGCCTCCTCCAAGGTGATCCCGCCGAGGACCCGCGCGTCGAGGAGCTCGCGCAGTCGTACGGCCGTATCCGGGCCCGGAACCCCGTACGGGACCACCGGACGGCCCTCCAGCCACGTGCGCAGCCGCTCCTGGACGAAGGCGAGCCGCGACTGCGCCTCCAGCCGCTCGACCGCGCCGGCCGGCAACCCCCGCGCGCCCAGCGCGCGGTGCAGTCCGTGCACCCGCTCGCGCAGGGCGGCGTCGAGCAGCAGCGGCGCGTCGACGGCGGCCCCGGTCAGCGACTGGGGGAGCACGGACGCGTCGAGGTACAGCACGCGCTTGCGGAAGCCCGCCTCGGTGACGGTCCGCCCGTCGTGGACCACCCCGGGCGGCAGCAGGGCCACGGTGTCCGAGCCGCCGACGCCGTGCCGTTCGCGGTCCAGCCCGAAGTCGACGCGGCCGCCGTCGAGGATCATCAGCGTCCAGGTGTCGTGGACGTGCGCGGGGTAGGCGTGGTCGGTGAACCGGGCGTGGAACACCTCGGCGATCCCCGGCACCGGCGGCTGCCAGGCCGAGACCGTGCTGTGCGGACGTATCGCGGCTGACATGTCAGGAACGTACAAGACCGGGCCGGGCGCACCCGGGCAGCCTGCACCCATGACGACAGCCGAGAGCAGGCACGAGAGCACGCGCGAGAGCGGCCACCCGGCAGCGAGCGCGGTGAACATCGCGGAGAAGCTGGCCGGTTTCACCGAGCAGTGGGCGCCGCACCGGATCGCCCGGGTCAACGACTACGAGATCAAGATCGCCAAGGTCCAGGGCGAGTTCATCTGGCACACCCACGAGGACACCGACGAGCTCTTCCTCGTCGTCAGCGGCACCCTGACGATCCGGCTGCGCGCCGGGGACGTCGTCCTGAACCCCGGGGAGATCTACGTGGTCCCGCGCGGGGTGGAGCACTGCCCGCGGGCCGACGGGGAGACGGCGATCCTGCTGTTCGAGCCCGCCGGCACCGCCAACACCGGCGGGGAGGTCAGCGACCGCACCCGCGAGCCGGTGGACGCGTAAGGGCCGCCGGGTGCGGGAACCCCGGAAAGGCGGTCGCCGCCGGATCCCGCCCGGCGCTCTCAGGCCTGCGGCGAGCGGGCGTCGTACCGGGCGAACCCGCGCCACCGCGCGGCCAGCAGCGCCAGTACGAGTACGCAGCCCAGGCCGCCTCCCGTGATCGCGACGGCCGGGGAGGTGAGCTCGGCGGTGGCCCCGGCGAGGAAGTCCCCGAGCCGGGGCCCGCCGGCCACGACCACGATGAAGACGCCCTGCAGGCGGCCCCGCATCCCGTCCGGGGTCGCGGCCTGCAGCATGGTGGTGCGGAACACCATCGAGATGCTGTCGGCGCATCCGGCCAGGGCCAGGAAGAGCAGCCCGAGCCAGAGGTTCCGGGTCAGCCCGAAGACGGCGATGGCCAGCCCCCACGCGGCGACGGAGAGCAGGATGGCCACCCCGTGCCGGCGGATCCGCCCCTGCCAGCCCGACAGCAGCCCGCCGAGCAGCGCCCCGACGGCGGGGGCGGCCACGAGCAGCCCGACCGTCTTGGCGTCGCCGCCGTACCAGAGCACGGCGACGGCCGGGAACAGCGCCTTCGGCTGGGCCAGCACCATGGCGGCCAGGTCGGAGAAGAAGGTCATCCGGATGTTCGGCCGGGTCCCCAGGAAGCGCAGGCCGTCGAGTACGGAGGCCCGCCCGGTGCGGTCGCCCGACCCCTCGGGCTTCATCGGCGGCAGCCGCCACGTCGCGTAGAGGGCGGCGCCGAAGGTGAGGGCGTCGATCAGGTACGCGGCCTGGTAGCCCCACCAGCCGACGATGACCCCGCCCAGCGCCGGACCGGCCGTCATGCCGAAGGTCATGACCACGGAGTTCAGGGCGTTGGCGGCGGGCAGCTGCTCGGCCGGCAGCAGCCGCGGGATCATCGCGGACCGGGCGGGCCCGTTGAGGGCCCCGCAGAGGGACTGGAGCGCGACGACGGAGTACAGCAGCCAGACCCGGTGGTAGTCCAGGAGCGCGGCGCCGGCCAGGGCGAAGGACAGGGCCGCCAGGCCGAGCGCGCTGACGAGGCCGAGCTTGCGCCGGTCGACGGTGTCGGCGATGGCCCCGCCGTAGAGCCCGAAGGCGACCAGCGGGACGAGCGAGCAGAGCCCGACGAGTCCGACGGAGAAGCTGGAGCCGGTGATCTCGTAGACCTGGAGCGAAATGGCCAGGGCCGTCATCGCCTGGCCCAGCCAGGAAACGAT
This sequence comes from Streptomyces sp. NBC_01298, assembly GCF_035978755.1. Classification (NCBI taxonomy): domain Bacteria; kingdom Bacillati; phylum Actinomycetota; class Actinomycetes; order Kitasatosporales; family Streptomycetaceae; genus Streptomyces; species Streptomyces sp. NBC_01298. The sequence continues at coordinate 6,235,575 of NZ_CP108414.1, read as the reverse complement.
TCCGCCGAACCAGAGCCGGCGGAAGTCCGGAGAGGTTCTCAGCGGGGTGAGGTCGGCCCATATGCGGCGCCGGGGACGGGTGGACGGAGCTGGAGCGGTCGTACGGGTCACAACGGATGATAGGCAGCCGCCGCCGGGAGCCCGGCTGCGCGGACTGCGCATTCACGCACGCGCAACACTCACCCCACCCGGAACCGGGGCCCCGCGGCGGCCGGATCCTTGCCGCTAACTCGCCACTATCACCGGACATTTGACCGAATAGACGTGCGCTCCTCGCCTGAAGTTCAGCTCATGATGAAAAGACTCGTATGTCCAGGGAGGCGCAGTGATCGAACCTGGCACCAGCACCACGAGCACCGGCACCACGAAGACGGGGGCACCCCGCGCGACCGCGACCGCTCCGGTCTTCCCCCTCACCCTGGGCGTCGAGGAGGAGTTCCTCCTCGTCGACGCCCGCACCCTGCGGGTGGTCCCGGCCGCCCCGCTCGTCCTGTCCACCGCCGCGGGGCTCCCCCACGAACTGCATCCCGAAGGCACCCGCTACCAGGTGGAGATCTCCACCCCCGTCGCCGACTCGGCCGCGATGCTGCGGAGCGAGCTCGCCGGCCTGCGCCGCACCCTCGCGCGGGCCGCCCGCGCCCACGGCTGCCGGCTGCTGGCCGCGCCCTCGCCGGTGGTCGCCCTGGAGGGACCGCTCCACCTGACCGACGACGAGCCGCGCCAGCGCGAGCAGGCCCGTCGGTTCGGCGCGCTCACCGACACCCTGGTCAGCTGTGGCCGGCACATCCACATCGGCACCCTCGACGTGGACACGGCGGTGGCCGTCTCCAACCGGGTCCGGCCCTGGCTGCCCACCCTGATCGCACTGTCGGCCAACTCGCCCTTCTGGGGCGGCCGCGACACCGGCCACGCCAGCTGGCGGGCGATGGCCTGGGCGGGCTGGCCCTCGGCGGGGCTACCTCCGCACTTCGACTCGACGGCCCACTTCCGGCGCTCGGTGCAGACCCTGCTCGGCTCCGGGGCCGCCCTGGACACCAAGATGGTCTATTGGGACCTCCGGCCCTCGGGAAACTGGCCGACGCTCGAGCTGCGGGCCCCCGACATGTCCCCGGACATCGACTCGGCCATCCTCCAGGCCGAACTGGCCCGCGCCCTCGTCGCGACGGCCCTGCGCGAGATCGCCGAGCAGCGGCCCGATCCACCCGTACGGGAGGACGTACTGCGCCTCGCGCGCTGGCGGGCGGCCCACGACGGCCTGGAGGGCTTCGGCCTGGACCCGTACACGGGCGTCGAGCTCCCGGCGGCGGACCTGGCGGAGGCCCTGCTCGACCTGGTGGCCCCCGAACTGGCCGCGTCCGGCGACCTCGACCACGCGGCGAGGACCATGGCCGGCCTCCTGCGCGACGGCTCGGGCGCCCATCGCCAGCGCACGGCCTTCGCCCGCCGCGGCGACCTGAAGGACGTCCTGCGCCACCTGGCGGACGAAACGGAGGCCTCCTGACCGGAGGACCGGAGGACCGGAGGACCGGAGCCTCGGAACCCCGGAGCCCGGGAGCTCCGGCGGTGCGAGCACCGCGCCGGGGCCGGCCCGTCCCCGCCTCCCGCCGGGCGGCCCGCGCTCAGACGGCCCCGTGGGCGATGAGGCTGCGGGCGCAGTCCAGGACCGTCTCCCGGGCCGGGCGCGGCTGCCAGCCGAGCAGGCGCCTGGCCTTCGGGCCAATACACCTAGGGCCTGTCGTCGAACTCCCGCACCAGGCCGCCCCTCCCCCTCACGCGGGCGGCTCCGCCCGTCGCAGGGAGCGGACCGCCGGGACCGAGAGCAGCACCGCGAAGGTCACGACCGCGACCAGGGTGGATACGTACAACAGCGTGCGCGCGCCGATGAGCCCGGCGACCGGGCCGGCCAGGGCCTGGCCCACGGGGAAGGCGATGAGGGAGCCGGCGACGTCGTAGGCGTAGACCCGGTTCAGCACCGCCGACGGGACCTGGGACTGGACGCTCGTGGCCCACATGACGCTCCAGAACGCCCAGGCGGCGCCGCCGACCACGAAGCACGCGCACGTCGACCAGAGCGGGAGCCCGAGGGCGTTGGACAGGGGGAGGACCACCCAGGCGAACATCGCGACCGCTCCGGCGACCAGCGGCCGCCGGGGGCGCAGCCGCATGGCGGCCAGACCGCCCAGGACGTTGCCCGCCCCGAACGCCGTCCAGACCAGGCCGAGGCCGGTCGCCCCGTGCTCGCTCGCGACCAGGAGCGTGGTGAGGGGGCGCAGCGGGCCGAAGGTCGTGATGCCGTTGACGGCCCAGGCCAGGATGACGACCCAGAGCCAGGTACGGGAGCGGAACTCGTGCCAGCCTTCGAGGAGGTTGCGCGAGGTCGACGTCTTGCGGTCCGGGGCGGGAGCGGGGGCGAGCCGCAGCAGCAGGAGACAGAGGCCGCTGACGGCGAAGGTCGCCGCGTCGACGGCGAGCACCAGGGCCACGTCGAACACCGCGACCAGTACGGCGGCGAAGGTCGGCCCGGCCATCGAGGCGACGGCCTCGGCGACGCGGATGGTGGCGTTGGCCCGCTGAAGGTCCTTCGCCACTTGGGGAACCATGCTGGCGACACCCGGCTGGAACGCGGCGGAGGCGGTACCGCTGCCCGCCGCGAGGAGGAGCAGCAGCCAGAGCGGGGCGTGCCCCGTGGCGAACGCGGTGGCGGCGGCGATCTGCAGGCAGCACCGGGCGGCGTCCGCGCCGATCATCATGCGGCGGGGCGTGAACCGGTCGGCGAGCACCCCGCCGAACAGGATGAGCACGGCGAACGGCAGCATCTGCGCGGCCAGGACGAAGCCCACCCCGGAGGCCCCGTAGCCGAGCTGCACGACGCCGTACATGAGCGCCACCGGCAGCATGGCGTCACCGAGGAGCGAGACCAGGCGGGCGGTGAAGTACAGCCGGAAGTTCTTGGTCCACAGCGGCGGCGCCGCCGCTTCCCCGGCGGCATCGGCGGTCAGGGTGCGAGCGGGCTCCATACGACTCCCCCGTACATCTGGAATTGTCCCCCTTGAGCCCGTTCACTTCGTGACCGTGTTTGCGTCATTGCATCCAGATGGCAGTGCGGAGAACCATCACTTTCAAGTCGCCCCAGAGGCTAGAGGACCCCGAACGCGCAAAACAAGGCAGATTCCGATCAGCCGACCCGGCCCCAATTCCCCCGAAAAACCGCCCCACCCGACGCCATTCACCACGCGAGCACGGAGCCGCCCACCACCGCCGGCACGGACCCGCCCGCCAGGACCTCCACGCACCTGACCAGCCGTCACGACCCGCCGCACGACGCCCTGCCGCCCTCCCAGCCGGGAGGCACAGACGGTCCGCCCGAAGCCCCGAGGCCGACCGGGCGCCGACAGCGAAGAAGGAATCCGCCCTTTTGGAGGAGAACTGGTCCGCTCCGATACATCTCCGGAAAATGCTCGCCCATATCACCCGAGACGGGCAGCACGCCGCCACCGCAAAAACCGACCCGAATTCCCCACCGGCAGACCACGACCTCACTCCCCGGCCGCCACGCACGGAATGCCGGACCCGTTCGGGCCCTTCGGCCTCTGCCGGGCCCTCAACCTGCCCGCCGAGGCTGCCGCGTTGCGCGACGCGAGGGCGGAGGGGGTTCCACGGCGGCGGCCATGCCGAGGACCCGTGCCCGTACGGCCTTCGGCTCGCCACGGGGTGCCGACCCCCCACGCGGAAGGCTCTGCCGGTTCGCCCCCGTCGTTGGGCCGGATGAAGCCGCCGCCCTCCGGCCGTGGCCAAGGAGATCGTCGTGGCCGACCGGGAGCCGTACGAGTCCGCTCCGAAGGCGGACGGCCGCGCGGGCACCATCGACCCCGACAGGCGCACCGTCCGAGGCCCTACGGGCCCACGGGGCGCGGCAGAACCGGGATGCCGGAGCGGCCGGAGCGGCCGGGGTGGCCGGAAACGGGAAGGTGCCCCGACCCAGGAAGTTTGGGCGAGGCACCAAGGTTGCTGGTCGCAACGTTTCTGCGGGCCAGCTGCGTGGTGGGGCGGGTGGGACTCGAACCCACGGCCGACGGATTATGAGTCCGCTGCTCTAACCGGCTGAGCTACCGCCCCTTCACGGCGTGGCGCGTACATGTGTGCGCGCCGTCTGCCGCAGCATAGCCGCTCATACGATCTCCCGCCTCGGATGCCTCGCATGATCGGCTTCGCCTGCCCAGAGAGACCGCGCAGGGCCCTGCGCGGTTGCGCGTGGAGGGCAGGAAAAAGAAAAAGGACCCACCTGGGGTCCTCGTTCCTTCTTGCTCCCCCGACTGGACTCGAACCAGTAACCTGCCGATTAACAGTCGGCTGCTCTGCCAATTGAGCTACAGGGGACCGCGCTCCCCCGACTGGACTCGAACCAGTAACCTGCCGATTAACAGTCGGCTGCTCTGCCAATTGAGCTACAGGGGATTGCTGCGTTGCACCGAACAGCCCACCTCTGGCCTTGGCCAGGGGGCGAGCGCCCGTTGCGAGTCATAGATTAGCGCAAGCAGGGGGGTGCTCCGCCAATCGGTATCGCCAGCGGGCCGGGCACCACACGACGAAGGGTGGCAGGCATGCGGTACAAGGTCACGTTCGCGGTCGGGCTGGCCCTCGGGTACGTGCTCGGGACCCGGGCCGGACGCGAGCGGTATGAACAGTTGAAGAAGTCCGCGCGCGAGTTCGCGCAGAACCCGGCCGTCCGGAACGCCGCCGAGAGCGCAGGTCAGAGCGGCCGGGAGTTCGCCGGCAAGGCCTTCGCCGCGGTGAGCGAGAAGGTGGGCGACGCGGTGCCGGACTCCCTCTCCGGGCGGGTACGGGGCCTGCGGGCACGGGTCGGCGGCAACGGCGCGGGCGAGGACGACTGGGGCACCAGCAACACCTGAACGGGTTCGGTCCGGCGCGGGGTCCTCTTGCGGGGACCCCGCGCCGGGTCCCCCTAAGAGGACCCCCCGGGGTTCCACATAAGGGACGGGGCCCGTTCCGGGCGCTCCGGGGCGGTCGAGCCCGTCCCCGCGTGCGGCAGAATTCTCCGCATGGGGATAGTCGCCGGGCTGGACAGCTCTTCCACGTTCACACGCATCGTCGTCTGTGACACCGAAACGGGCGCCGTGCTGCGCCAGGGGTACGCCCCTCATCCGCAGCCCACCGGCGAGGCGGTGCCGCACGAGACCGATCCGCAGGCCTGGCTGCTCTCGCTCGGCGAGGCCGCCGGCGGCGGGCTCCTCGAAGGGGTGCAGGCCATCGGGGTCTCCGCGCAGCAGCACGGCGTGCTGCCGCTGGACGCGCAGGGCGGCCTCGTGCGTCCCGCCCTGATCGGCAACGACAAGCGCGGCCAGGCGGCCGCCGCCGAGCTGATCGAGTCCTTCGGCGGCCGGCAGGCCTGGGTCGAGGCCATCGGCTCCGTCCCCCATGCGGCGCAGCCCGTGGCCAAGCTCGCCTGGCTGGCCCGTACCGAGCCGGAAGCGGCCCGGCGGGTGGCCGTGCTGATGTCCCCGCACGACTGGCTGGTGTGGCAGCTGCTGGGCCGCCCGGCCCGGCGGACCACCGACCGCGGTGGCGCCTCCGGCACCGGCTACTGGTCGGCGGCCGCCGGCGCCTACCGCCCCGACCTGGTCGAGCTCGCGCTGGGGCACCGCGCGCTGCTCCCCGAGGTGCTCGGCCCGGCCGAAGCCGCCGGGACCACGCCCGAGGGGCTGCTGATATCCGCCGGCACCGGCGAGACCATGGCGGCCGCGCTCGGGCTGGGCATGGGACCCGGCGACGCCGTGGTCTCACTGGGCGCGTCCGGATCGGTGATGGCGGTGCACCACGAGGCGCTGTCGGAGCCGGGCGGGCTGATCACCTCCCTCGCGGACGCCACCGGGCTGCACCTGCCGGTGGTGAACACGCTGAACGCCGTACGGGCCCTGCGCGGCACCGCCGAACTGCTCGGCACCGATCTGGAGGGGCTGAGCGAGCTCGCGCTGAAGTCGACGCCGGGCGCGCACGGACTCGTGCTCCTGCCGTACCTGGAGGGTGAGCGGACGCCGAACCTGCCGCACACCGCCGGGACCCTGTCGGGGCTGCGCCGGGATTCCATGAAGCCGGAGCACCTCGCGCGGGCCGCCTTCGAGGGCATGCTCTGCGGGCTGGTCGACGCGATCGACGTGCTGCGCAGCCGCGGGGTGGAGATCCGCCGGGTGTTCCTGCTCGGCGCCGCCGCCGAGCTGCCGGCCGTACAGGCCTTCGCGCCGGGGCTGTTCGGCACGCAGGTCCTCGTCCCGGCGCCGGCGGACTACGCGGCCCTGGGCGCGGCCCGGCAGGCCGCGTGGGCCCTCGGCCTGGCGCAGGGCGGTGCGGCCTCGAAGACCCCGCCGGTGTGGCCGGCGCCCGCGGCGCAGCTGTTCGAGCCGGACGAGGAGTACCCGGCCTGGCAGGGCGCGCGCCAGCAGTACATCGCGACCCGGGACCAGATCCACCCCGGAGCGTTCTGACCAAAGGCCGGCCGACCAACCAGCCAGCCGGCCGAGGCCTGCCGCCCGACCGGGGCGTCAGCCGAGCTGCGCCTTCACGTGCTCGACGACCGCCCGGAACTCCTCCGTGGGCGAGAAGTCGAGGTACTCGGTGTCCTCCAGGGCGACCGGGGCGTGGCCGGGCGGCCAGTAGCAGGCCTCCCCGGCCGAGTAGACCTGGTCGCCGTCCTTCGTGTGCATCAGGAGCCGGCCCTTGATCACGTAGGCGTAGTGCGGGCACGGACACAGGTCGTCGGGCAGGCCCTTGAACGCCGGGGTCATGTCGACGCCCTTGTCGAAGCGCCCGAACGCGACGGAGAACCCGCCGCCGAGCTCCAGCACGCGCAGTTCGGCGCCGTTGCCCTCCAAGAGGACGGGAATCTGTTCCCGTTTGGCTGCCGTCATGGTTCCTCCACGGCCGCTGATCCGTCCCGAGACCTCCCCTCCCCCATCGTCCTCCCGGCACCGGGCGTCGGCGCGGTGGCCGCCGGCCCGTAACCCGGCGGGAACCCGGCCTACGCCCTCCCGCGCCCTGCCTACTCCTTTTGACCGGGCTTTACGAAAAGCGGTGGGTTCCGGCCGCCGGTTGGCAGAAGATGGAGTGAACCCCCTCGATCATGCCGACCGGAGCCTGCGCGTGCTCATACGACTTCTGCGGACCCACCTGGGCCCGTACCGGAAACCGATCTCCGTACTGGTCCTGCTGCAGCTGCTGCAGACCAGCGCGAGCCTCTACCTGCCCACCCTGAACGCCGACATCATTGACAACGGTGTCGTCAACGGCGACACCGGCTACATCCTGCGCTTCGGCGCCCTGATGCTCGGCGTCTCGCTCGTGCAGCTCGTCTGCAACGCCGGCGCCGTCTACTACGGGGCCCGCACGGCCGCGGCCTTCGGCCGGGACGTCCGGGCCGGCGTCTTCGACCGCGTGCAGAGCTTCTCCGCGCGTGAGCTCGGCCACTTCGGCGCCCCGTCGCTGATCACCCGTACGACGAACGACGTGCAGCAGATCCAGATGCTCGTGCTGATGACCTTCACCCTGATGGTCTCCGCGCCGATCATGTGCGTCGGCGGCATCTTCATGGCGCTCTCGCTGGACGTGAAGCTCTCGGGCGTCCTGCTCGCCGTCGTCCCGATCCTCGGCCTGTCGGTCGGCGCGATCGTGCTGAAGACCCGCCCGCTGTTCCGCAAGATGCAGACGCGGCTGGACACGGTCAACCGGGTCCTGCGCGAGCAGATCACCGGCAACCGGGTGATCCGCGCCTTCATCCGCGACGACTACGAGAAGGAGCGCTTCCGCGAGGCCAACGCCGACCTCACCGGCGTCTCGCTGGCGGCCGGCAAGCTGCTCGCGCTGATGTTCCCGACCGTGATCGTGGTCGTGAACATCTCCAGCGTCGCCGTCGTCTGGTTCGGCGCGATGCGCATCGACTCCGGCGACATGGAGATCGGCCAGCTGACGGCCTTCCTCGCCTACCTGATGCAGATCGTCATGTCCGTGATGATGGCCACCTTCATGTTCATGATGGTGCCGCGCGCCGAGGTCTGCGCCGAGCGCGTCCAGGAGGTCCTGGACACCGAATCCAGCGTGGTCCCGCCCACCGACCCGGTCCGCAAGCTGCTCCACCACGGCCGCCTCGAACTGCGCGGCGCCGACTTCCGCTACCCGGGCGCCGAGGCCCCCGTGCTGCGCGGGGTCGACCTCGTGGCCCGGGCCGGCGAGACCACCGCGGTGATCGGCTCGACCGGCAGCGGCAAGTCCACGCTGCTGGGGCTGATCCCCCGGCTCTTCGACGCGACCGGCGGCGACGTGCTCGTCGACGGCGAGGACGTACGGCGCCTCGACCCGGACCTGCTCGCCAGGACGGTCGGCATGGTGCCGCAGAAGCCGTACCTCTTCTCCGGCACCGTCGCCAGCAACCTGCGCTACGGGCGCCCCGACGCCACCGACGAGGAGCTCTGGCACGCACTGGACGTCGCGCAGGCCAAGGGCTTCGTGTCCGAGCTGGAGGGCGGGCTCGACGCGCCGATCGCCCAGGGCGGCACCAACGTCTCCGGCGGCCAGCGCCAGCGGCTCGCGATCGCGCGCACACTCGTACAGCGCCCGGAGATCTACCTGTTCGACGACTCCTTCTCCGCCCTGGACTACGCCACGGACGCGGCGCTGCGCTCCGCGCTCGCCCGCGAGACCGAAGAGGCGACCGTGGTCATCGTCGCCCAGCGGGTCTCCACGATCCGCGACGCGGACCGGATCATCGTCCTCGACGAGGGGCAGGTGGTGGGCGAGGGGCGCCACCACGAGCTGATGGCCGGCAATGAGACCTACCGGGAGATCGTGCTCTCCCAGCTGACGGAAGCGGAGGCGGCGTGAGCGGGCCCGGAGGACGGATGATGATGGGACCGCCGACGACGCGGTCCATGGACTTCAAGGGCTCGGGCAAGCGGCTGCTGAGTGCGCTGGCGCGGGACCGGGCCAAGCTGTGGGGCATGATCCTCGCGGTCGTCGGCAGCGTCGCCGCGTCGGTGACCGGGCCCAAGATCCTCGGCGAGGCCACCGACCTCGTCTTCGCGGGGATCGTCGGCCGGAGCATGAAGGAGGGCCTCACCAAGCAGCAGGCACTGGACGGTCTGCGCGCCAGGGGCGAGGGCGGGATGGCGGACATGCTGTCCGGCACCGACTTCACCCCGGGCAAGGGCATCGACTTCGGCGCGGTCGGGGTGGTGGCGCTGTGGGCGCTGGCCGTCTTCACGGTCGCCGGCCTGCTGATGCTGGTCGCCACCCGGCTGTCGAACCAGATCATGAACGGCACCGTGTACCGGATGCGCGAGGAGCTGCAGGCGAAGCTGTCGCGGCTGCCGCTGTCGTACTTCGACCAGCAGAAGCGCGGCGAGGTGCTCAGCCGGGCCACGAACGACATCGACAACATCGGGCAGACGATCCAGCAGACGATGGGTCAGCTGCTCAACTCGCTCCTGACGATCGTCGGCGTGCTGGCGATGATGTTCTGGATCTCGCCGCTGCTGGCGCTGGTCGCGCTGGTGACCATCCCGGTGTCCGCGTACGTCGCCGCGAAGATCGGCAAGAAGTCGCAGCCGCAGTTCGTGGCGCAGTGGAAGTCCACGGGCGCCCTGAACGCGCACGTCGAGGAGATGTACTCGGGCCACACCCTGGTCAAGGTCTTCGGCCGGCAGAAGGAGTCCGCGGCCCTGTTCGCCGAGCAGAACGAGGCGCTGTACCGGGCCTCCTTCAAGGCGCAGCTGGTCAGCGGGATCATGCAGCCGGTGATGCTGTTCATCTCGAACATCAACTACGTGCTCGTCGCGGTCGTCGGCGGTCTGCGGGTGGCCTCGGGCACCCTGTCGATCGGTGACGTCCAGGCCTTCATCCAGTACACGCGCCAGTTCTCCATGCCGCTCACGCAGGTCGCCTCCATGGCGAACCTGGTGCAGTCCGGCGTCGCCTCCGCGGAGCGGGTCTACGAGCTGCTGGACGCGCCCGAGCAGGAGGCGGACGCGGAGGTTCCGGAGCGCCCGGAGAACCTGCGCGGGCAGGTCACCTTCGACAAGGTCGCCTTCCGCTACGAGCCGGACAAGCCGCTGATCGAGAACCTCTCGCTGAGCGTCGACCCCGGACAGACGGTCGCGATCGTCGGCCCGACCGGCGCCGGCAAGACCACGCTGGTCAACCTGCTGATGCGGTTCTACGAGGTCACGGGCGGGGAGATCGCCCTCGACGGGGTGGACATCGCCAAGATGACCCGCGAGGAACTGCGCAGCGGCATCGGCATGGTGCTCCAGGACACCTGGCTGTTCGGCGGCACCATCGCCGAGAACATCGCCTACGGGGCCACGCGCGAGGTCACGCGCGCCGAGGTCGAGGAGGCCGCGCGGGCGGCCCACGCCGACCGGTTCGTCCGTACCCTGCCCGAGGGCTACGACACGGTGCTGGACGACGAGGGCGCCGGCGTCAGCGCGGGCGAGAAGCAGCTGATCACCATCGCGCGGGCGTTCCTGTCCGACCCGGTGATCCTCGTGCTCGACGAGGCGACGAGCTCGGTGGACACCCGTACCGAGGTGCTGATCCAGAAGGCGATGGCGCGCCTCGCGCACGGCCGTACGTCCTTCGTGATCGCGCACCGGCTGTCCACGATCCGCGACGCCGACCTGATCCTGGTGATGGAGAGCGGCTCGATCGTGGAACAGGGCACGCACGAGGAGCTGCTGCTCTCGGACGGCGCGTACGCGCGGCTGTACGCGGCGCAGTTCGCGCAGGCGGTGGCCGAGGTCGACTAGCGCGGCCGGTACCGGGAGGGGCGCCCTACGGGGCGCCCCTTTTCCGTACCCGCCCGCGTACGCGCTCAGTCCAGGTAGCCGCGCAGCTGGTCCGCGAAGGCGTGGTCGCGGAGCTTGTTGAGGGTCTTGGACTCGATCTGCCGGATCCGCTCCCGGGTCACCCCGAAGATCCGCCCGATCTCCTCCAGGGTGCGCGGCCGCCCGTCGGCGAGTCCGTAGCGGAGCTGGACCACTTTGCGCTCCCGCTCGCCGAGGGTCGAGAGCACCGCTTCCAGGTGCTCGCGGAGCAGGAAGAACGCGGCCGATTCGACCGGTGAGGCGGCGTCCCCGTCCTCGATGAGGTCGCCGAGCGCGACATCGTCCTCCTCACCCACGGGTGCGTGCAGCGAGATCGGCTCCTGGGCGAGACGCAGGACTTCCAGCACCCGCTCGGGGGTCAGCTCGAGGTGGACGGCGACCTCCTCGGCGGTGGGTTCGTACCCCCGCTCCTGGAGCATGCGGCGCTGGACGCGCACGACGCGGTTGATCAGTTCGACGACGTGGACGGGGACGCGGATGGTCCGGGCCTGGTCGGCGAGGGCGCGGGACATGGCCTGGCGGATCCACCAGGTGGCGTAGGTGGAGAACTTGTAGCCGCGGGCGTAGTCGAACTTCTCGACGGCGCGGATCAGTCCGAGGTTCCCCTCCTGGACCAGGTCGAGCATGGTGAGTCCGCGGCCGACGTAGCGCTTGGCGACGGAGACGACGAGCCGCAGGTTCGACTCGATGAGGCGGCGTTTGGCCATGCGGCCCATGACGACGAGCTTGTCGAGATCGAGCGTGAGCTGCAGGTCGAGGGCGGCTCCGCCGCCGAGCTTCTCCTCCGCGAACAGTCCCGCTTCCACGCGCCGCGCGAGCTCGACCTCCTCGACGGCGGTGAGCAGCGGGATCCTGCCTATCTCGCGCAGGTACTGCCGGAACAGGTCGGCGGACGGTCCCGCTCCGCCGGAGCCTTCCGCCGGGCGCTTGCGCGGCGGGGGCACCTTCTCCATGAGTTCCGGGACCCCCAACTCCTCAGCCTCTTCGGCCTCTTCGGCCTCCTCCTCGTGCACGGCGTCGGCCTCGGCCTCGGCCTCGGGCTCTTCGGCCGCGGGCACTTCGGCGGGCGGGCTGACGGTGACGGTCAGGCTCTGGGTCTGCACGGGGGCGACCTCCACAGGGCTCCGAGGACGGGTGCACCGCACCTCAGTGTGGGGTACGACACATCTCTGCCACGAGGGGCGTGCGACCACTTTCTGAGTCCGGTGAGTGACCCATGGTTACCCCCGGACCAGAACCCCGATGCGGATCGGACGCATGTCCGAGAGGATCGCGGTCATGTCTGCGTACGAAACCCACGTCACCGTGCGCTGCGCCGTTCCGGCGGAGCTGGCCCGGCTCGCATCATGGTCGGCTGAGCGGGAGTTGAAGGTCACGCACATCGTGCTGGCCCGGGGCCGGATGGCCTCGCAGCCGATGCTGACGCTGCCCGACCGGGACGGGCACGAGGCGCTGGTGCCCCGGCTGCGCGCGGCCGGCTTCGACCCGGTCCGGGTCAAGGTGGAAACGGTCCCGTGGACCACGGAGCCCCCGGGGCCGGGCGGCGGGTACTTCGAGCACCACCTGAAGCTGCGGCTCCCGGCCGACCACGACCGGGCCGCCCTGGAATCCATGGTGGTCCCGCACGGGTCGCACGTGTCGTGGAACGCCCGCCGGGTCCTCCCGGGCGGGTGGCAGGAACGCTTCGTGACCCAGCGGTTCCGCGGCACCGTGCGGGGCGCGGGGGCGGCGATGGACGTGGCCTTGCGCGCGGTCGGAGCCTCGGGCGACGCCGGTTCACTGGTGCTGCGCGGCAGCATGCTGATGTCCCGGTGGTTCGCGCGGATCGCGCGGGAGCCGCACGACCTGGACTTCGTCGTGGTCCCCGCGGACTGGATGATCTAGGAGGACCGCACCGGGCGGATGCTGGACGCGATCACCGCCGGGGCCGAGCTGCTGGCCCCGTACGAAGGCCTGGTGATGCCGGCGTCGGAGGCGGTCTCCGAGTACATCTGGACGTACGAACGCGTGCCGGGCCGCAGGCTGGTCCTGCCCTGGTCCGCACCGGGGTTGCGGGGCGGACAGGTCCAGCTGGACTTCGTCTTCAACGAGCACTTGCCGGTCGCGCCCGAGCCGGTGGAGGACGCGGGGGCGCCGCTCCTGGCGGCCACCCCGGAGCTGTCCCTCGCCTGGAAGCTGGTGTGGCTGGCCGGGGACACGTACCCGCAGGGCAAGGACCTCTACGACGCGGTCCTGCTGGCGGAGAGCTGCGCGCTGCCGTACCCGCTGCTGGCGGAGGTGTTCCGGCTCTCCGGCGAATTCGAGGTCGGCGGCGGCGGGCGACAGCCGCCCGCCCCCGAGGTCTTCGAGGGGTTCGCGCAGACGGACTGGGCCGCTTTCGAAGAGGAGTACCCGGGGATCCCCGGCTCCGCCGAGTCCTACGCGGGCCGCCTGCTGAAGGCTCTGGAGCCCACCTTCGCCGGGGCTCCGGAGAACCGCTAGGCCGGTTCCACGCGGACCGCGCAGACCTTGAACTCCGGCATCCGGGACACCGGGTCGAGCGCCGGGTTGGTCAGGGTGTTCGCGCGGCCCTCGCCCGGCCAGTGGAAGGGCATGAAGACGGTGTCCGCGCGGATGGTGTCCGTGATCCGGGCCGGGGCGACCGCGCGGCCCCGGCGGGAGGTGACCGCGAGGGGGGCTCCGTCGACCGCTCCGATGCGGGCCGCGAGGCGGGGGTGGAGTTCCACGAAGGGGCCGGGGGCGGCTGCGTTGAGCTCGTCCACCCGGCGGGTCTGCGCGCCCGACTGGTACTGGGCGACGACCCGGCCGGTGGTGAGGATGAGCGGGTACTCCGCGTCCGGCACCTCGGCGGCGTCGCGGTGGGAGACGGGCACGAAGCGGGCCCGGCCGTCCTCGGTGGCGAAGCGGTCCAGGAAGAGGCGCGGGGTGCCGGGGTGGGGTTCCGGTGCGGCGGCGGGCTCGGCGGCGGAGCCGGGCTCCGCCGTCCGTGAGGGGGCCGGGCACGGCCAGAAGACGCCCTGCTCCGCCTCGATGCGGGCGTACGTGATGCCCGAGTAGTCCGCCGGGCCGCCCGCCGAGGCGCGGCGCAGCTCCTCGAAGACCTCCTCGGCGTCGGTCGGGAAGGCCTTCGGCATGCCCAGGCGGGTGGCCAGCCCGTGCAGGACCTCCAGGTCGGAGCGGACACCGGGCGGCGGGGTCAGGGCCCGGCGGCGGAGCAGGACGCGGCCCTCCAGGTTGGTGGTGGTGCCGGTCTCCTCCGCCCACTGGGTGACCGGGAGGACCACGTCGGCCAGGGCCGCCGTCTCGGACAGGACCACGTCGGCCACGGCCAGGAAGTCCAGGGAGCGGACGCGCTCCTCGACGTGGGCGGCGCGGGGGGCCGAGACCACCGGGTTGGAGCCCATCAGGAGGAGGGCCTTGACGTCGGAGCCGAGCGCGTCGAGGAGTTCGTACGCGCTGCGGCCCGGGCCGGGGAGGGTGTCGGGGTCGATGCCCCAGACCCCGGCGACGTGGGCGCGGGCCGCCGGGTCGGTCAGCTTGCGGTAGCCGGGGAGCTGGTCGGCCTTCTGGCCGTGTTCGCGGCCGCCCTGGCCGTTGCCCTGGCCGGTGAGGCAGCCGTAGCCGGAGAGCGGGCGGCCGGCCCGGCCGGTGGCGAGGCAGAGGTTGATCCAGGCTCCGACGGTGTCGGTGCCCTTGGACTGCTGCTCGGGGCCGCGCGCGGTGAGCACCATCGCGGAGTCCGGGGCGCAGAACATGGTCACCGCCTCGCGGAGCTTGGGGACGGGCACGCCGGTGATCCGCTCCACCAGCTCCGGCCAGTGCGCCATCGCGCCGGCCCGGGCCTCCTCCCAGCCCGTGGTGCGCCCGGCGATGAACTCCTCGTCGGTGTGCCCGCCCGCCACCACCAGGTGCAGCAGGCCGAGCGCCAGCGCCAGGTCCGTGCCGGGGCGCGGGGCCAGGTGCAGGTCTGCCTGTTCGGCGGTGCGCGTGCGGCGCGGGTCCACCACGATCAGCGTGCCGCCGTTCTCGCGGAGTTCCCGGAAGAAGCGGAGCGCGGGCGGCATGGTGTCGGCGGGGTTGGAGCCGACGAGGATGACGCAGCCGGTCCGGGGGATGTCCTCCAGCGGGAAGGGCAGCCCCCGGTCGAGCCCGAAGGCCCGCTGGTGCGCGGCGGCCGCCGAGGACATGCAGAACCGGCCGTTGTAGTCGATCTGCGAGGTCCCCAGGGCGATGCGGGCGAACTTCCCGAGGGCGTACGCCTTCTCGTTGGTCAGCCCGCCGCCGCCGAACACCCCGACCGCGTCGGCCCCGTACGACCGCCGCGTGCGGGCGAGGCCCTCGGCGACGGCGTCCAGGGCCTCCTCCCAGGTGGCCGGCTCCAGCCGGCCGGCGCGGCTCCGGACGAGCGGCTCGGTGAGGCGCACCCGGGAGGAGAGCACGGCGGGGGCGGTGCGGCCCTTGCCGCACAGCGCGCCCCGGTTCACGGGGAAGTCGGTCCGCTCCTCCACCGTCACGCCCGCGCCGCCGGGCTCGGGGCGCAGGTTCATGCCGCACTGCAGCGCGCAGTACGGGCAGTGCGTGGCGGTGACGGATTCCGAGGTGTGCATGGAGCCCAGCGTGCGACGGCGGTGTTACGCGGACCACCGCCGCGCGTTACAAGCCGGAATGCTCCCCCTCAGCGCCGCCCTGCGGCTCCGGTGAGGGCTGCGGCCCCGGCGGCGGGCAGCCGAATATTCGGCGGGGTGCCGGAGCCGGGGCGCTGCCGCCGGGTCACTGGCCGGTCAGGTACTTCACCGTGAGGCCCGCCGTCCAGCCGCCGTCGACCGCGAGCTCGGCGCCGGTCATGTAGCCCGCGGCGTCCGAGAGGAGGAAGGCGACGGCGGCGGCGATCTCCTCGGGGAGGCCGACGCGGCCGAGGGGGGCGCCGGGGTAGTTGCCCTCGCCCGCCTGGATGCCGACCGGGGCCGTCATCGGGGTGAGCGTCATGCCGGGGTGGACGGAGTTGACGCGGATCCGGGACTCCGCGAGCTCGACCGCGCCGATCTTCGACAGTCCGCGCACGCCCCACTTGGAGGCTCCGTAGCCGGCGGTCAGGGCGAGGCCGGTGAGGCCGGCGGCGGAGGAGATGTTGACGATGGAGCCGCCGCCGTTCTCCCGCATCAGCGGGATCGCGGCCTTGATGCCGATGAAGACGCCGACCAGGTTGATCTCGACGACCTTGCGGAAGTGCTCGACGCTCTCGTGCTCCAGGAACTGGCCGGTGGCGATGCCCGCGTTGTTGACCAGTCCGTCGATCCGGCCGAATTCGGCGACGGCGAAGGCGAGGGCCGCGTCCCAGTCGGATTCGCTGGTCACGTCGTGGCGCAGGAAGCGCGCCGCGTCGCCGAGCTTGGCGGCCGTTTCGGCGCCCTCGGCCTCCAGGACGTCGGTGATCAGCACCTTGCCGCCGCCGTCCACGACGGACTGTGCGGCCGCCGCGCCGAGGCCGCGGGCCCCACCGGTGACGACGACGACCTTGCCGCTCAGATCCACAACAGCCACGGTTCCACACCCCTGACGCACGAGACAGATCGGTATATGACTAATCGGCATACGCCGATCGCGGCGTCAGTCTGCCAGAGAGGCCAGCGCCCGCGACACCCCCTCCTCCTTCGGCCCCAAGAAGCGCGGCTCCGGCTCGAAGACCGCGTCCAGTGCCGCCTTGCCCGCAGCGAAGACCTCCCGGGCCCCGCCGTAGTACCAGGTCGCGTCGTGCACGTCGGACACCCCGATCCCGTACGAGTCCACGCCCGCCGCCCGGCACAGCGCGACGGCCCGGCGGATGTGGAAGCCCTGGCTGATCAGCACCGCGCGGTGTACGCCGAAGACCTCCCGGGCCCGGACGCAGGAGTCCCACGAGTCGAAGCCGGCGTAGTCGCTGACGACGCGGGCGTCGGGCACCCCGTGACCCGTCAGGTACGCGCGCATCGCGTCGGGCTCGTCGTAGTCTCTGCGGCTGTTGTCGCCGGTGACCAGGACGACCTTGACCTTGCCCGCGCGGTAGAGCTCGACGGCGGCGTCGAGGCGGCGCGCGAGGTACGGGGTGGGCCGCCCCTTCCACAGCCCGGCACCGAACACCACGGCCACCTCGGCGGCGGGCGCGTCGGCGGTGGTCCGCAGCCGGGGCCCGGCGGACGCGTGCGTCCACGCCGAGGGCAGCAGCGCCAGCACGCAGCCCGCCATCACCACCTGCACGGCCCGCCGCCGGGCCCGCACGGTCCGGGGCACGGTGATCCGTACGGCTTTCAGCCGCTCCCACGCCGCCCCCGGCAGACCTCGTACCATTGCGCGCCTCAATCGATCCCCCTGTTGGTCTTGCCGGTTCCAGCCGATTCTTGCCGGTGGTCCCGTCGTCTACGGACGCATGCGCGTTCCCGATGGTTTCCCGGCGGCCTCCCGTCCCCGCAGGTCACCGCGGAGCCCGGCCGTCCCCCGCCCCGGGCCTCACTACAGGCACCGCACCACGGCGTACGCCGCCCCCCGCCCCAGCGCCGGCAGCAGGAAGGAGACCCACGCCACCGCGCCCACCACCGGGTGCGGATGCCCGTACAGGGCGGGCAGGTGCAGGGCGAAGGCGAGCAACAGCGAGCCGGTCCAGCAGAGCTGGGCCCGTCCGGACCACGGGAGGGCCCTCAGCTCGTCCGTTTCCATCATCGCCGTGCCGCCCAGCCCGGCCGCCAGCAGGAACAGCGTCAGGAACGTGGCCAGGAGGCTCGCCTCGCGTGCCTCGTCCGCCTGCGGGAACGCGTCCCAGGAGGCCGGCCCGGCCACGGACCGCAGGTCCTTGCGCTCGTCGACCCGCCCCTCCAGGGCGGGCTCCGAGGGCGCCCACAGCAGCTGTACGCGGTCTCCCGCCTTGGGCTCCCGGTAGGTGTAGGCCGATGCCCGCACCCGCTGCGCCCCTGCTCCCCATCCCGCCCCCGCTCCCGCTCCCGCTCCCGCTCCCGCTCCCGGAACGGTCAGTTCCAGCAGGGCCGTCCACCCCAGGACCTGGCCCTCGCTGGTGTGCGCGTGCACCCCCGTCGGCTTGCCCGCGACCACGGCGGTCGCCACCTCCGCGCCGGCCCGCCGCAGTTCGGGCTCCGCCTCACGGTGGTGCTGCTGGAACAGCGCGACGAGGAGCGCCGCGGACATCAGGGCGGTGAGCAGCCAGACCACCACCTCCCGCGTGCGCACCCAGAGCGCCCCGGAGCCGGGTCCGGCCGTTCCGGGCCGGGGCGGGCGCTTCCGGCCCGTCTCCCACCACGCGTCCAGTGCCCGCGCCCGGGCCTCCCGCACGTCCAGGGCCGCCACCAGGGCCGTCCGCACGACGGCGGCGCCGGCCGCCGCCCCGCCCCAGAGGGCGACCCGGCCGAGCAGGTCACCCGTCCCCCAGGCGCCGAGCGACAGCACGCAGGCGACGGCGGCCGCACCGCCGGACAGCAACGCGCATCCGCGGAGCGCCCACTTCAAGAAACCGCCCATGTGTCCCCCACGCGTGCCCGTCCCCCGCCTGCCCTCGGCCGTCCCCGTGCTTCCCGGCGCCCGGCTCCCGGCTCCCCGCGCCCGGCCCGGTGTCCCGCACATCCCGGCGCCCGCGCACAGCGAAGCACGCCGCGACCCCACCCCCGCCGTCCACCCCTCTGTGAGCAGGTCGCAAACACCCGTCACGCCCGCGCAACGCACCGGCAACCTGCCGCGCGCAGGATCGGTTCATGACGGAGCCGGCGCATCCTTCCGAGTCCCTGCCCCAGCCCCTCTCCCTCCTCCCGCACCAGCCCCCGCCGTTCCTCCCCCCGCTTCCGCCCGCGACCACGGCGGAGCTGCTGACCCGGATCACCGCCCAGCTCGGTACGCAGCTCAGCGGTCTGCGTCCCCGACACCACGCAGGAGTCCTCCCATGCAGCAGCCCGCCCTCGTCGCCGTGGCCCACGGCAGCCGCGATCCGCGCGCCCTCCACACCGTCGAAGCCCTGCTCGAACGGGTCCGTGAGCTCCGGCCCCGCCTCGACGTCCGGCTCGGTCACATCGAGCTGAACCACCCGCTGCTGGACCACACCCTCGAACGGACCTCCGGCGACGCCGTCCTGGTGCCGCTGCTGCTCGGCCGCGGCACCCACGTCAAGCGGGACCTGCCGGCCGCCGCCGCCCGCGCCGGGCATCTGCGGACCCGGGTCGCCGCCCCGCTGGGCCCGCATCCGCTGCTCGTCGAGGCCCTGTACGAGCGGCTCGCGGAGGCCGGCTGGAGCGCCGGGTCGGCGGTGGTGCTGGCCGCCGCCGGATCCCGCGACCCCGACTCCGCCGCCGATGTGCGGGCCACCGCCGACCTGCTCTCGGAACGGCTCGGCGGGGTGCCCGTGGTGGCCGCCTACGCCTCGGGCACCGCGCCCTCGGTGCCCGCCGCCGTACGGGCCCTGGCCGCGCGGGGCCTCCACCGGGTCGCGGTCGCCTCCTACTTCACCGCCCCGGGCCGCTTCGCCGCCGCGAGCGCCGCCGCCTCCCCGGGCCCG
Organism: Streptomyces sp. NBC_01298; assembly: GCF_035978755.1. NCBI lineage: Bacteria > Bacillati > Actinomycetota > Actinomycetes > Kitasatosporales > Streptomycetaceae > Streptomyces > Streptomyces sp. NBC_01298. The sequence goes on along the minus strand of NZ_CP108414.1, from coordinate 6,216,159 downwards.
GCCGCCGCCCCGCTGGGCGACCATCCGGCGCTGGCCCGGCTGGTGCTCCAGCGCTACGACGAAGCCGCCGCCGCACTCGCAGGACCCGTAGGCCGGGAGCAGCCGCAGGCGCAGCCGCTCGAGCTGGCCACCGCGTAGCGACCGGGTTGGGCGGCAATCGATCGGATTGCTCCTCTTGACTCGTCTTGTCGGCCCGGGCGGTTACCGTTTGGGCCATGGAAGGCATGGAAGGCACCACCGCACCTGTCCGACCCGCCCTCGACCTGCCCGGCGAGCCGTACGATCCCGCCGATACCGAGCGCTGGGCCACCGAGCCCGACAAACGGCCCGGGCGGACCGCCTTCCAGCGCGACCGCGCCCGCGTGCTGCACTCCGCGGCCCTGCGCCGGCTCGCCGGGAAGACGCAGGTGGTGACCCCGGGGACGCGTTCGTACGACTGGGACGCCAGTCCTCGTACGCGGCTGACGCACTCCCTCGAATGCGCCCAGGTCGGGCGCGAGCTCGGCGCGGCCCTCGGCTGCGATCCCGATCTGGTCGAAGCCGCCTGCCTGTCGCACGACATGGGGCACCCGCCCTTCGGCCACAACGGCGAGGAGGCGCTCAACGAGTTCGCCAAGGACTGCGGCGGTTTCGAGGGCAACGCCCAGTCGCTGCGCCTGCTGACCCGGCTGGAGCCCAAGCGGTTCGTCCCCGATCAGGCGACCGGCGAGCTGGTCAGCGTCGGGCTGAACCTCACCCGGGCCTGCCTGGACGCCGCCACCAAGTACCCCTGGGCGCGCGGGGACCACCCCACCGACCCGGGCTCGGTGAAGTTCGGCGCCTACGAGGACGACCTGCCGGTCTTCGAGTGGCTGCGCCGCGGCGCGCCCGCGGACCGCAAGTGCTTCGAGGCGCAGGTCATGGACTGGTCGGACGACGTGGCGTACTCCGTCCACGACTTCGAGGACGGCCTGCACGCCGGCCACCTCGACCCGAACCTGCTCTTCGCCGAGCCCGAGCGCACGGAGATCTGGCGGGTGGCCATCGGCCGGTACGTGCCCGCCGACACCGCGCCGGAGGAACTCCGCGAGGCGCTGGACCGTTTGATGGAGCAGGAGTGGTGGCCGCACGGGTACGACGGCTCGGCCGTGGCCCAGGCCCGGCTGAAGGACGCGACCAGCCAGCTGATCGGCCGGTTCTGCCTGGCCGCCGAGGGCGCCACCCGGCAGGCGTACGGGACCGGCCGGCTGACCCGGTACGCGGCGGAGCTGGTGGTGCCGCGCGAGGCACGCAACGAGTGCGCGGTGCTGAAGGCGGTCGCCGACCTGTACGTCATACAGCGCGACGAGCAGGAGCGGATCCGAGCCGATCAGCGGATCGTCCTGGCCGAACTGGCGGAGGCCGTCAGCGCCCGCGCGCCCGAGGGGCTGGACCCGCAGTTCCGCGCGATCTTCGACGCGGCCCCGGACGACCGGGCCAGGAAGCGGGCGGTCGTGGACCAGATCGCGGCCCTCACCGACGCCTCCGCCCGCTCCCTGCACGCCCGCCTCATCCAGCGCGCGCGACGCGCCGAACGGTGAGCCGATCGGGCCACTCCCCCTTCACGCGGCAGGCTCGGTGCGGGAGGCTCGCATGTGGTCGCATGTGGCGCAGAGGTTATGAGGAGGCATCAGGTGGTCGACGCACACCGGACGTTCGTCATCGTCGGCGCAGGGCTCGCCGGGGCTAAGGCGGCCGAAACGCTGAGGTCCGAGGGGTTCACGGGGCGGGTGATCCTGATCGGCGACGAGCGCGAGCATCCCTACGAGCGGCCGCCGCTCTCCAAGGGGTACCTGGCGGGCAAGGAGGAGCGCGAGAGCGTCTTCGTGCACGAGGCGTCCTGGTACGCGGCCTCCGACATCGAGCTGCACCTCGGCCAGCCCGCGGTCCAGCTCGACCGGGAGGCCAAGAAGGTGGTGCTCGGTGACGGCACGGCACTGCCCTACGACAAGCTGCTGCTCGCCACCGGCGCCGAACCGCGCCGGCTCGACATCCCGGGCACCGAGCTGGTCGGGGTGCACCACCTGCGCCGGCTCTCGCACGCGGAGCGGCTGCGGGGCGCCCTGGCGGGACTGGGCCGGGACAACGGGCACCTGCTGATCGCGGGCGCGGGCTGGATCGGTCTGGAGGTCGCGGCGGCGGCCCGCGGGTACGGCGCCGAGGTCACCGTGATCGAACCGGCACCGACCCCGCTGCACGCGGTGCTCGGTCCGGAGGTCGGCCGGCTCTTCGCCGACCTGCACACCGAGCACGGGGTCCGCTTCCACTTCGGCTCCCATCTGACGGAGATCGTCGGGCACGACGGCATGGTGCTGGCGGCCCGTACGGACGACGGGGAGGAGCACCCGGCGCACGCGGTCCTCGCGGCGATCGGGGCCGCCCCGCGGACCGCGCTGGCGGAGACCTCGGGCCTGGCCCTGGTGGACCGGGAGCACGGGGGCGGGATCGCGGTGGACGCCTCGCTGCGCACCTCCGACCCGGACGTGTACGCGGTCGGGGACGTGGCGGCCGCGCACCACCCGGTGCTGGGGGCCCGGCTGCGGGTGGAGCACTGGGCGAACGCGCTGAACGGCGGGCCGGCCGCCGCGCGGGCGATGCTGGGGCAGGAGGTCTCGTACGACCGGGTTCCGTACTTCTTCTCCGACCAGTACGACGTGGGTCTGGAGTACTCGGGGTACGCCCCGGCGGGCGGCTACGACCAGGTGCTGATCCGCGGGGACGCGGGCAAGCGGGAGTTCATCGCCTTCTGGCTCTCGGACGGCCGGGTGCTGGCCGGGATGAACGTGAACGTGTGGGACGTCACCGAGGACATCCAGGCCCTGATCAGGTCGAAGGCGCCGGTGGACCGCGAGAAACTGGCGGACCCCTCGATTCCGCTTCCGGCCCTGGTTCCGGCGGAAGGGGCCTGACGGGATTGTCTCCGCCCGGCCGTAGACTGGCGCGGTGGCAGGACGGATCAACGACGACGACGTGAAGGCGGTACGGGACGCGGTCCCGATCGACGCCGTGGTCTCGGAGTACCTCCAGCTGCGCAACGCCGGCGGCGGCAACCTCAAGGGCCTCTGCCCCTTCCACGACGAGAAGTCCCCGTCCTTCCAGGTCAGCCCGAGCAAGGGCTTCTACCACTGCTTCGGCTGCCAGGCGGGCGGGGACACCCTCGACTTCGTCATGAAGATCGACCACCTCTCCTTCTCGGAGGCGGTGGAACGGCTCGCCGGCCTGGCCGGCATCACCCTGCGGTACGAAGAGGGCGGCTACACCGCCGGCAGCAGCGGGCGCGGCGAGCGGATCCGGCTGGTCGAGGCGAACAAGGCCGCGGCCGAGTTCTACACGGACCAGCTCGGCAGCGCCGAGGCGGAGATCGGCCGCAAGTTCCTGGCCGAGCGCGGCTTCGACCAGGCCGCCGCCCAGCACTTCAGCGTCGGCTACAGCCCGGCCGGCTGGGACCACCTGACCCGCTTCCTGCGCGGCAAGGGCTTCAGCGACAAGGAACTGATCACCTCGGGCCTGTCCCAGGACAGCCGCAGCGGAAAGCCCATCGACCGCTTCCGCGGCCGGCTGATGTGGCCCATCCGCGACATCAGCGGCGAGGTCGTCGGCTTCGGCGCGCGCAAACTGCGCGACGACGACAACGGCCCCAAGTACCTGAACACCCCCGAGACGGCGATCTACAAGAAGTCCCAGGTGCTGTACGGCATCGACCTGGCCAAGAAGGAGATCGCCAAGACCTCCCGGGCCGTCGTCGTCGAGGGCTACACCGACGTCATGGCCTGCCACATGGCCGGGGTCACCACCGCGATCGCCACCTGCGGCACCGCCTTCGGCGGCGACCACATCAAGATCCTGCGCCGGCTGCTCATGGACAACGCGACCGCCGAGGTGATCTTCACCTTCGACGGGGACGCGGCCGGACAGAAGGCCGCGCTGCGCGCCTTCGAGGACGACCAGAAGTTCGCCGCGGAGACCTCCATCACCATCGCCCCGGGCGGCATGGACCCCTGCGACCTGCGCCTGGCCAAGGGCGACGCGGCCGTATCGGGGCTGGTCGAGGCCCGCACCCCGCTGTTCGAGTTCGCCCTGAAGCACATCGTGGCCCGGCACAACCTGGAGAACCCGGCGGGGCGGGCGGCCGCGCTGGAGGAAGCCGCCCCGATCATCAAGAAGATCAAGAACGTCGCGATCCAGCACGAGTCGGCGGTCCAGCTGGCGGGCATGCTCGGCATGCGCGACGAGCAGTTCGTGGTCAAGCGGATCGCCCAGCTCGACCGCTGGGCCCGGGAGCGCGGCAACCAGCCCCAGCAGCAGCGCCGGGGGCAGTCCTCCGGCGGCCCGGGTCACTCCGGCCACTCGTACGAGGACATCCCGGCGCCGTCCGGGAGCCCCTCGGGTCCCGCGCTGAACCTGCGCAGCCCCGCGCACATCACCGAGCGCGAGCTGCTCAAGCTGGCGCTCCAGCGCCCGGCACTGGTCTCCCCCGCCTTCGACGCGTACGGGATGGACGAGTTCACCGCCCCGCCCTACGCGGCCGTCCGCCAGGCCATCCTGGACGCCGGCGGCGCTTCGCTCGGCACCGAGGACTATGTGACCCGGGTCCGGGACGCCGCGCCGAACGACACCGTCCGCGCGCTGGTCACCGAGCTCGTCGTGGAGGCGATCCGCGCGAAGACCGTGGACGAGGTCTACGCCGGGGTCCAGCTGGTCCAGGTCAGGCTCCGCGCGGTGGACCGCCGGGTGCGCGAGATCCAGGGCACGATGGCCCGCCTCGGTCACCAGGGGTCGCCCGAGCAGCTGGCGGCCGTCCAGGAGGAGCTGTGGGTCCTCCAGCAGTACGAGCAGCGCCTGCGCAACCGCGGCGCGGAAGGCCTGTAGCCCACCGACCGGACCGACCGGACTGACCGGCCTGGCCGGCCTGGCCGGACTGGCCGGACTGGCCGAGCCTGTCCGGACTGGCCGGCCTAGCCGCGGCGCAGCCAGTCGCCGCCCGGGATGGGGGTGCCGGAGCGGGCGAGGCGGCGGGCCAGGGGCGGGGCGGCCAGGTAGACCCAGGCGCGGACCGGGGTGCCGTCGGGGCGCAGGGCCTCGCGGGCGGTGCGGTCGTAGATGTTCGCGGGGTGTCCGGGGCCCGCGTACTCCTCCAGCAGGTCGAGCGCCACGAGGAGTTCCCCGTACGCCCCCGGGGCCGGGGTGATCAGCTCCCCGGCTATGGCGGAGCCGGGGCGGTCCACGGCGTACGGGTATCCGGGGCCCTCGTACAGGGCCGCGTCCGGGAGGCGGGCGGGTTCCTCGGCGGCGGTGCGGCCGCGCAGGAAGAGGTCGTGGTTGACCTCTCCCGGGCGCAGGGTCCCGTAGACGAAGAACGGGAGCTGCTCCTGCCGCGGAAGCGTTCCCGGCGTTCCCTGCGGAACCACCCGCTGCGGCAGCACCCCCTGCGGAATCGTTCCTTCGGCGTGGCCTTCCGGCCGATCGGCCGATGTCATGCGGGCCTCCCTCGATTCAGGCTGAGCTGCTGACCGGACTCCCACCGGCCGCGGGGCGGGTCGAACGTCCCGACCGCGGCCGCGGGAGCCCGCGTACGCACCGCTGTTACACGCCCGCCCGGTCCCCGTGACCGACGCCGTCTACCGTCAGTCTGCCTCGCCCCGTTCCGCCCTCCCCCACCACCCGACGGTTCCGCCTTCCATGACTCGACCGACGTACCGCCACCTCGCCGCGGCCGCCCTGCTCTGCCTTGGCCTCGGCGCCTGCGGCACGCCCGGGGGGCTCGGGTCCGGCGAGGTCGCGCCGCCCGTCTCCGCCCAGCCGCGGCCGAAGCCGCTGTGGCCCTCGTGGACCGAATCACCCAGCACCCGCGGTACGGCGGTGGCCGGCAGGGTGGCGCCGCCGCGGCCGCTCGACGGCGCTCCGGCCGTGGGGCCGGAGGGGATCGGGAAGGTTGACGTGATGGCAGTGGTCCGCGCGGACAAGGCGATGAGACGTTTCAGCGGAGGCCCGGCGATCGGGGGCCCCGGCAAGGCCGGAATGCGGCCGGCCCGGTACGCGGACCTGACGGGTGACGGAAAACCCGAGCTGATCGTCGCCGCCGACACCGAGACCGGGCGGTCGGTACTGAGCGCCTACACCGCGGCCGACGGAAGGATCCTCCCCATCCTGTTCACCAGCGGCCGGCGGATGACCGTCGACACCCTCGGCACCGACCTGCTGGTGCGCACCACCGATGACGACGGATCCGCGCACGACATCCGCTACCACTGGGACGGCCAGCGGATGAGCGTCCTCAGCGACGAGCACAGGTTCGGCAACTCCATCTCCAGCCCGGGCACCGGATTGAGGACCGCCCCCGAAATCCCCGCGCGCCCGACCCCGCTGCCGTCCCGCTCCGAATCCCCCGCCCCCACGAAGCCGGCGGCCAGGTGAAACGTTCCCTGCTCCGCTGCCGCCGCCTCGTGCACTCCCTCGGGCTGCGCTGGAAGATCGCCGTCCTGCTCGCCGTCGGCTGCTCGCTCGTCGCGCTCACCATCGGCATCCTGATCCACGAGGCCCGCGCGGACCAGGTGGCCGACGCGGCGCGCAAGAGCGCCCTCGCGCAGCTCGTCCGGGTCCGGCAGGTGTACGAGCTCACGGGCCAGCTCGACTTCGACAAGGTCGGGGAGGCCGACGCGCGCCTCGACTGCCCGGGCCTGCCGGAACCGCTGCGGCAGGCCGCCCTGGCCGGGGAGCGCACCACCTACCTCGACCTGTACGGTCCCCACCCGGCGGTGTGGGCCGCCCGGCCGGTCGGCGGCGCCCACGTGCTCTCCGTACGCCAGTCGCTGGCCGGGGAGCAGGCGGAACTGTCGGAACTGGACCAGAAGTTGATGGCGTTCGGGGTGGTCGTCGTCACCCTCGCGGCGATCGGCGGGGCGGCGCTGGCCAGCCGGCTGAGCAAGGACCTGCGGTCCGCGGCCGAGACGGCCCGGCGGATCAGCACGGGCGAACTCGACGCGCGGATCGGCCCGTCGGGCGTTCCCGGGACGCGGAACGAGGTGGCCGAGCTGTCGGCGGCGGTGGACACGATGGCGGCGAGCCTGCAGCGGCGGCTGGTGGCGGAGCAGCGGTTCACGGCGGACGTGGCGCACGAGCTGCGGACCCCGCTGACCGGTCTGCTCACCGCGGCCGAGCTGCTCCCTCCGGGGCGGCCCACGGAGCTGGTGCGCGACCGGGTCGCGGCCCTGTGCGGTCTGACGGAGGACCTCCTGGAGGTGGCCCGGCTGGACGGTGACCGGGAGGTGGCCCAGCTGGACGTCCACCTCCTGGGGCCGCTGGTGGAGGCCGTCACCCGGCGTTCGGGGGTGGAGGCGCAGGTGCTGGGCGCCTCCGAGGGTGGGACCCGCGTCCGCACCGACGTCCGGCGGCTGGAGCGGATCCTGACGAACCTGCTGCTCAACGCCCGCAAGCACGGCGGGGACCCGATCACCGTGACGGTGGCCGGGAACACGGTCACCGTCCGGGACCACGGCCCGGGCTTCCCGCAGACGCTGCTGCGGGACGGCCCGCAGCGCTTCCTGACGGGCGCGACCGAACGCGGCCAGGGCACGGGCCTGGGCCTGACCATCGCCCTCGGCCAGGCCCAGGTCATCGGCGCCCGGATCACGCTCACCAACCCTCCCCCCTCGGGCGCCTCGGCCACCCTCACCCTCCCCCCGGCCTAGGCCGTCTCTTTCGGATCTTGTCGGGCCCGCGACGCCTGGCACCGCGCCTGGCCGCACTGCCGAGGCGACCACGTACACCCAGCACGCGAGCGCCCCGACAGCACGCCCAGGCACGGCACCAGACGCCGCGGACTCGGCCGACAAGATCCGAAAGAGACGACCTAGCCCCGCCGGGCCACCGTCACCCGGACGGGGTGGTGCCCTACGGATACCCCTCCACCCCTCCCCACCTGCGAGAACGCTCCCCCGCCCGACCCCCCGGCCCAAATCTGACACCACATCAGCAGGCGCGGCCGCCCGCACCCGGGTTACCTCGGAGACACGACCCCGTGTCCACAGGAGACCCCTCATGCGTCGACGCACCGCCCACGTGCTCACCGCCACCGCGCTGACCGCCGTCGCGTTCGCCGGCCCGGTGGCCGGCGCGGTCGCCGCCGCGGACCTGGGCATGCCCGGCTTCGGCAAGACGGGCTTCGACATGACGGGCTTCGCGGCCGGCGACTTCGCCCCGCTGGAGGTGTGGCCCACGTCCGCCGCCCCCGGCACCACCGTCACGGTGAACACGAAGGCCTGCGGCCCGGGCAGTCACGCCGAGGGCGATGCCACCACCGTCGGAGGCGGCCGCTTCAAGCTGGCTCCGGGCACCCACAAGGAGGTGGTCGTGGGACAGTTCCAGGTCGCCCGCGGAACCCACCCCGGCACCCACGCGATCGGCGCCACCTGCGCGAACGGCAAGTTCGCCACCGGCGACCTGATCGTCACCGAGCACGACCGCGCCCCCCAGGGCCACGTGCGCACCGGGGTGGGCGGTGGCACGACCACCACCACCGACCCCGTCAAGATCGCGGCGGGAGCGGCAGTGCTGGCCGCGACCGCCGTCGGCGGTACCTGGTTCCTGCGTCGCCGGGCGAGCGGCACGCGGAACTGACGGACGCCCACCGCGGCTCCGGCCGCGGTCCGACCGGTACCGTCCCCCGTCGCCCGCCCCGCGAGGTCCCCCCCGTTCGCGGGGCCGGGCGACGGCCACACCACGTCACCAAGCCGAGGGGGCCGCATGGAGGCAGAGGCACGCCGCGCCCGCGCCCGCGCCGGCGGGCTCGTCGCGCTCGCGACCTGCATCGGCGTCTGGCTCATCGGCAGCGGCTCCGGCGAGTCCGTCCGGCCGCCACTGCCCTCCCCCGGTGAGGCGCTGAGCGCCCAGGCCCGGTTCCCCGGCGCCATCGCCGCACTCCCCGGCTCCCCGCCCACCCGGATCCGGATCCCCTCCATCCGGGTGGACGCCCCGCTCACCGGACTCGGACTACAAGCCGACGGCAGTCTCGAAGTACCGCCGCCCGCCCGCCGGGACCTGGCGGGCTGGTACCGGGAGGGCACCACCCCCGGCGCCACCGGCACCGCCGTGGTCGCCGGGCACGTGGACGACGCCACGGGGCCCGCGGTCTTTTACCACCTCGGCGCGCTGCGCCGGGGCGCCCTGATCGAGATCGCCCGCGCGGACGGACGTACGGCCGTGTTCACCGTCCACGCGGTGGAGGTCTACGACGCCAAGGCCTTCCCCGACACCCGCGTGTACGGGTCGGCGCCGCGCGCCGAGCTGCGCGTCATCACCTGCGGCGGGGGCTTCTCCAAGCGCACCGGCTACCAGGGCAACGTGGTCGTCTTCGCCCACCTGACGGCCACGTACTAGGTCGCCTCCGTGGTCCCTCCGGTGCGGACCACGGCCTGGTCGCCGTGGGGTCCGAACAGGTGCAGGATCTCCACCACCTCGCCTTCGGCGGGACCGAACCAGTGCGGTTCGCCGGTGTCGAACTCGGCGACCTCGCCGGGGCGCAGGGTGAGGGTCCGCTCCCCGATGACGAGGCGGAGCTCGCCGGCGAGCACGTAGAGCCATTCGTAGCCGGCGTGGGTCACCAGTCTCGGTTCCCGGTGCGCGAGCACCTGCTTGAAGACCTGGACCCGGCCCGGGTACGTCGTCAGGGGGACCAGGACGCTCCCGTCCCGGCGGCGGGGCTTCAGGTGGACGCGCGGGTCGCCGGTGACCGGGGCGGCCACGAGCTGGTCCAGGGGCACGCGGTGGGTCCGCGCGAGCGGGATAAGCAGTTCGAGCGTGGGGCGCCGCTTGCCCGACTCCAGGCGGGAGAGCGTGCTCACGGAGATCCCGGTGGCCTGCGCGAGCGCCTCCAGGGTGAGGCCGCGCTTGCGCCGCAGTGCCCGCAGGCGCGGGCCGATGGCGTCGAGGGTCCGCGCGAGTTCGGCGTTCTCCGCCTGCTCGGCGCCCTCCGTGTGTTCGGCGCGTTCGGCCTGTTCGGCGTCCCTGTCCATGGGGTCATTTTGCGGTATCGGCAAATTTCCTGGGCCGCGGCCGCCGCCCGGTCCGAGCATGGGCCGACATCCGAAGCCGGCGGCCGACAGGCCGTCGCGGACCGAAGGCGGCCCCCCATGAACATGACCACGACGATCCCGGCCGGGGCGGCCGCGGGGCCCGCCCCCGGCGCACGCCGCCGGTGGACGGTACTGGCCGTCTGCGCGCTGAGCATGTTCCTCATCGGGGTGGACACCACCATCGTCAACGTGGGCCTGCCCGCGATCGGACGGGGCCTGGGGGTCGCCACCCGCGGCCTGGAGTGGGTCGTGGACGCCTACACCCTGGTCCTGGCCGGGCTCCTCATCACCTCCGGCGCCCTCGCGGACCGCTTCGGACGCCGCCGCGTGTTCCGCTGCGGGCTGGTGGTCTTCGCTCTCGCCTCCCTCGCCTGCGCCCTCGCCCCGACGCTCGGCCTCCTCGTCGCGGCGCGGGCCGTCCAGGAGGTCGGGGCCTCGATGCTGAGCCCGGTGGCCCTGGCGATCGTGGTCAACGCGATGCCCGACCCTCGGGAGCGGGCCCGGGCCATCGGCATCTGGGCCTCGGTGTTCGGACTCAGCATGGCGGCGGGCCCGGTCATCGGCGGGGCCCTCATCGCGGCCTTCGGATGGCGGTCGGTGTTCTGGATCAACGCACCGGTGGTCGCCGGCGCGCTCGTCCTGGTCGCGGTGTTCGTGCCGGAGTCCCGCGGACAGCGGGCCCGGCGGCTCGACCTGCCCGGCCAGCTGCTCCTGACGACGGCCCTGTTCGTCTCGGTCGGCATCCTGATCGAGGGCCCCCGCATCGGCTGGGCCTCCCCCGCGGCCCTGGCCTGCTACGCGGCCGGCGCGGCGGCCACGACGGCCTTCGTCCGGGTCGAACTGCGCCGGACCGAGCCCCTGATCGACCTCCGCCTGTTCCGGCGGCCGCCCTTCGCCTCGGCGGTACTGGGCGCGGTGGCGGTGTTCGCCGCACTGAGCGTGAGCCTGCTGCTCACCACCCTGTACCTGCAGAACTCCCGCGGCTGGACCCCGCTCGCGGCCGGCGCCGCGACCCTGCCCATGGCCCTCGGAGCCACCGTGTGCGCCCCCTGGTCCGGCAGCCTGACCGGGCGCCTGGGACCCCGGCGTCCGCTGCTCCTCGCGGGCGGGTTCACCGCCGCGGGCGGGCTCTGCATGGCCGTCCTGGGCCCGGACCCGGGCGTACCGCCGCTCCTGGCGGCCTACCTGCTCATCGGCATCGGGTTCGGCTTCGCCAACGCCCCGCTCACCCACACCGCGGTCAGCGGCCTGCCGCCGTCCCGCGCCGGAGTGGCCGGGGCGGTCACCTCCACCGCCCGCCAGGTCGGATCGGCGGTCGGCATCGCGGTGGCGGGAGCCCTGGCCGCGGGCGTCGCCCCGGACGGCCTCGCCCGGGCGTCCCGGCCGGGCTGGCTGCTCGTCACCGCCTGCGGCCTGCTCCTCCTCGGGGTGGCCCGGGCCTCCCGCGGGGAGACGGCCTAGACCGGGAACGCGTACCAGCGGCGGTGGACGTACGGCTCCACGCACAGGGCCGCGGCGCCCGCCACGGCTCCCACCAGGAGGGAGGTCCAGCCGCCCCCGACGAGCGCGCCCGCGCAGGCCCCGGCCACGAACAGCGGCCTGGCCAGCGTCAGCGGGCCGAGCCCGAAGGCCATGGCGAGCGTGCCGGCCCGGTACGGCAGGGCGAAGTAGGAGGCGAACGAGATCCCGACGGCCAGGGTGTAGGCCCAGATCGGGACGAGGAAGCCGGTCCCGCCGTCGGCGAGGGCCTCGTACGCCCGGTCCGGGTCCTCGGCGAACAGCAGCACGGCGCCGGCCGTGAGGGCGGGGACCAGCAGCAGGACGGAGCCGACGGCCAGTCCGCGCAGGGCCGCACGGACCACGGCACGCTGCCTGCGGATCCGGGCGTCCCGGCCGGCGTAGGCGCGGTAGCCGCTGAAGGCGGCGTCGACGAGGCCGAGGACGGCGAGCGGGAGAGCCGGGTTCATCGCGCGGTGCCGGACCCGGAGGCGGCCCCGGACCCCGCGCCCGACCGGGAAGCGGCGCCGGGCCGCTGCCGTCCGCCGCGGGTCAGGTGCTCCGCGCCCACGAGCCGGCGGGAGTCGCGGCCGAGGGCCTGGCGCAGCGGGTCCTCCAGGTAGGGGCGGATGCCGATGATGGGGCGCAGGGTGGTGCTGAAGGGGTTGGACAGCCCCCGGGGTTCGTAGAGCAGCGGCCGGATGCCCGGTACGGTCGCGGCGCTGAGCAGGGTCTCGTCCGAGTGGGCGCGCCGGGCGGAGACGACCCCGTCGTGGCGGCCGAGCGGATGGCGCATGCGGGCGCGGTGGAACATCCAGGCGCCCAGGGGTGCCAGCCGGGTGGCGGCTATGTCGAAGTGGCAGAAGGCGAGTGCCTGGGAGTCGGCCTGGGCCTCGAAGAACTCCGCGAGCGCGGGGCCGCGGAAGTGGTGCAGCACCCCGGTGGAGACGTAGACGGTGGCGATCTCCGGCAGGTCGAAGGCGTTGCCGTGGACGAACCGGCAGTCGAGTCCCTCGGCGCGGGCCAGCCTGTCGGCCTCGGCGACGAGGGTGGCGTCGAGGTCGACGCCGATCAGCTCGACGTTGCTTCCCAGGGCGCCGGTGGACGCCAGCCAGCGGATGAGGTAGCCGAGCCCGGACCCGATGTCGACCAGGCGGAACCGGCCGTTGCGGCCGGCGATCTCCCGGATGGTCTCGAACAGCGGGTCCAGGAGGTGCACCAGGCGCTCCCCGGTGCGCAGTTCCTCGCTGAGCCGCTGCAGCTCGGTGTGGACGGCGATCATCAGCCGGTCCACGGCGAGCGGGTCGAGGACGTCGTCGGGGCCGACGGGCAGCCCCGCGACGATCCGGGCGGCGCGCCGGTCCCCGGCCTCGTCGAGTCGGCGGACCACGTCACTCCGGCGCACGGGCAGTCGCGCCCCGCTGAGCGGATCGGTGACGGTGATCAGGTCGGATATCTCGAGGTGGGGCACGACGGAAACCTTATCCCCCGGGCAGGCCCGTGGGCGGCCGATCGCAGCAGGTCAGCCCCACTGTTCGAGGCCCAGTTTGACCACCAGGGCTCCGACGACCGTCAGCAGCACGCCGCGGACGAAACCGCTGCCCTTCTTCAGCGCCATCCGGGCACCGATCATGGCGCCCGCCAGGTTGAAAACGGCCATCAGGGCGGCCAGTTGCCACAGCACCATGCCCTGGTAGGCGAACATGGCGAGCGCTCCCGCGTTGGTGCACACGTTGACGATCTTCGCCGTGGCGGAGGCCGTGACCAGGTCGAGGTGGAGCAGGGCCGTCAGCGCCAGCACCAGGAAGGTGCCGGTGCCGGGGCCGATGAGCCCGTCGTAGAAGCCGATGCCGAGGCCGGCCAGGGCGATGGTGAGCAGGACGCGTTGACGGCTGACCGGAGCCGCTCCGGGAGCGGCGCCGAAGGCGGGCCGGAAGAGGACGAAGGCCGCGACCACCACCAGGACCACCATGATCAGCGGGCGCAGCGCGTCCTTGCTGATGCCGCCGGCCAGGGCGGCCCCGCCCATCGAGCCGACGAGCGCGGCCAGGCCGATGCGGACGGCGAGCTTCACGTCCACCGAGGTCTTGCGCAGGTAGGAAACGGCCGCGCCCGAGGTGCCGACGATGGCCACGGCCTTGTTGGTTCCGAGCACGGTGGCGGGGTGGGCGTTCGGCAGGCCGAGGAGCAGGGCGGGCAGGAGCAGCAGTCCGCCCCCGCCGACGACGGCGTCGATCCAGCCGGCCGCGGCCGCCGCCACGCACAGCACGATGATCATGGTTGTCGATATGTCAGGCACGGCCCGACCTTATGGAGCGGGTGGGTGCAGTGGCCATCAATCCCCGGAAACTTGCGCAAAGGTTGAGCTTCGCCCGGCCGGAGCCCGGTCCGGGGCCACGGGAGCCGACGGGTCCACCACCACCGTCAGCACGCTCGCGGCCAGCATGCTGACCAGCCCGAGCCCGGCCGCGAGCCGCCTGGCCGGCGGTACGGAACCCAGCACGGCCAGCGCCGCCCGCGCCGGGGAGGTACGCGGCCTGCGGTGCCGCGCCGCGGCCGCGGGAAAGACCGGCGCCCCCTTCGGCCGCTCCGGCACCCGAACACCGGGGGCGGGTCTGGGGCCGGGGCCGGGGCCGGGCGCAGCCAAATCCAGCCCGTCCGGCGTTTGAGGACCGGGGTCCGGGGCTGAGCCCCGGCTGGGGGTCCCCCCGGACGGAGTCTGGGGGATGGGCGAAGGGCGGGTAGGGGACACGCCCCGCGCAGCGGCAAGGGACACGGGCAGGGCGACGTGCAGCGGGTGGCGCATAGGGGCGGCGGCCTTTCGGAAAGCGGATGCGGAAGCGGCTCGACCGCGGGGACGAAAGCGGACTCGGCCGCGGCGGCCGACCAAGGGCGGGCTCACAAGCCGAAGCACTCCGCGTGGATCCGCCCCGCCGGCACCCCCGCCCGCAGCAGCGCGGACTGGGTGGCGTCCGCCATCCCGGGCGGCCCGCACAGGTACACGTCGTGCTCGGCCAGCTCCGGGACCAGCGCGGCCAGCGCCTGTGGGGCCAGCGGGTCGAAGGCGGCGCCCGACGGCCCGAGCAGGTAGTGCAGCCCGGCCTGCCGTTCGGCGGCGATGGCCTCCAGCTCGGAGCGCAGGACGAGGTGCTCCTCGGCACCCGCCCGGTAGAGCAGGGTGATGTCCCCCGGCCCGCCGGGCAGCGTCTCGAACAGGGCCCGCATCGGGGTGATCCCGACCCCGCCGGCGATCAGCAGCACCTTGGTCCGGGTCCGCCGGGCCGCGGTGAGCGCCCCGAAGGGCCCGGTGGCGAGGACCCGGGTGCCGGGCCGCAGCCGGCGGATCCGGCGGGAGTGGCCGCCGAGGGCCTTCACGGTGATGCGCAGGGTGTTCCCGCGGACCGGCGCCGACAGCGAGAACGGCAGCGCGGTGTGCCACAGCCTGCGCTGGAGGAACCGCCAGCGCAGGAACTGCCCCGGCTCCGCGCGCAGCTCCGCGAGGTGCTCCCCGTAGACGAGGACGGAGACCACCCCGGGCCCCTCCGCGCGGACCTCGGCGACGCGCAGCGCGTGCCGCAGGGCCTGGCGTACGGGCACCACGGCGCGGTACCAGAGCAGCAGGACGGCGACCACGGCATGGGCGAGGGCCCAGAACCAGACGACGAGGGCCAGGTCGGGCCCGGCGAGCTGGTGCCCGAAGGCGAGGGCGGCGGCGAGGTACACCAGGAGGTGGACCCCGCGCCAGGTTTCGTGGCTGACCCGGCGGCGTACGGAGCGGGCGGAGGTGATGCCGACGGCGACCAGGAGGACGGTCCCGATCGCCGCGGCGGCCAGGGCCGGGTATCCGAGCAGCTCCCGAACCGCCGAGAGCACGTCGGCCCCCTCGTGCACGGCGTAGCCGCAGAGCGCGAAGGCCGCGTGCCCGAAGCAGAGCAGCAGGACGTGGCGGCCGCCCAGCGCGTGCCAGCGGGCGAGCCGGGCCGCGCCCACCCCGTGCTCGACGGCGGGGACCCGGGCCATGAGGAACAGCAGGACGAGCACCCCGTACCCGGCGAGCAGCCCGGACAGGTGCGCGGCGGTCGCGAACAGCGCGTCCAGCCGGGCCGAGGGCCGCACCTGCACGGCCCACAGCAGGGCGACGGTCCCCGCCCCGCCGAGTATTCCGCCCTTGACCCGAACCGCCATGTCCCGCTCTCGCATACGGCCACGCTACGGGCGCTCCGGCGCTCTCCCGGGCCCTCCCGGTGATCCTTAAGGCGGCCTTGAGGAACGCCTCACGGACCCTTAACCCGCACGCTGAGGTCGAGGTTCCGTCGGGGAAACAACGGCGATGCCGTGGGGAAACAGCGGCCGCGCACTCTCGTGTCATGACCTCGGAACAGCAACGCGTGGTGGTGATCGGCGGCGGCCTCGCCGGCCTGCGGCTCGCCGCCCGGCTGGGCGGGGACGTCCGCGTCCTCGGTGAGGAGGAGCACGCCCCCTACAACCGGGTCCTCCTCGCGGAGGTCCTGGCCGGCCGGTACGCGCCGGAGGTGGCGGCCCTCCCGGCCCCCGGCCCGGCGCTGCGCCGGGGCGTGCGGGCGGTACGGATCGACCGGGCGGAGCAGGTGGTCCACTGCGACGACGGCTCGGTCGAGCGGTACGGCACCCTCGTGCTGGCCACGGGGTCGAACCCGGTCCTCCCTCCGCTGCGCGGCCTGTTCGAACCCCAGGGCCGGGAGCTCCCCGCGGGTGTCCACGCGTTCCGCACCATGGAGGACTGCCTGGCCCTGTCGGCGGCCGTACGCCCCGGCGTGCGCGCGGTGGTGATCGGCGGCGGCCTCCTCGGCGTCTCGGCGGCCCGCGCCCTGGCCGAGCGGGGCGCCCAGGTGGTCCTGGCGCAGCAGGGCGAACGCCTGATGGAACGCCAGCTGGACGCCGAGGCCTCGGAGCTCCTGCACGAGCACCTGACCACCCTCGGCGTCGAGATCCACACGGAATGCCGGGTCCGCGGCCTGTCGACGGCGTTCGAGGAGCGGTCCCAGGCAGAGCCCGGAACGCCCCGCCGGGTGACCGGCGTCGACCTCGCCGTCGGCTACCGCCTCGACGCCGACCTCGTCGTACTGGCCTGCGGCGTCCGCCCCCGCACGGGACTGGCCCTCGCCGCCGGCCTGGACGTCCGCACCGGCATCCTCGTCGACGACGAGCTGCGCACCAGCGACCCCCGCGTCCACGCCATCGGCGACTGCGCCGAGCACGCGGGCCGGGTGTACGGCCTGGCCGGCCCCGCCCTCGAACAGGCCGACGCGCTCGCCGGGGTCCTCATCGGGACCGGCCGGGGACTGGCCGCGGACCCCGCCTACGGCGGCACCCGCGCCCTGACCCGCCTCACCCTCACCGCCGGCGGCGACCGGCCCCTCGATCTCGCCGCCTTCGGCGAGACCACCCCGCTCCCCGGCGACGACGTGGTCCGGCTCACCGACGCCACCCGCCGCACCTACCGCAAGGTCGTCATCCGCGGCGACCGCCTCGTCGGCGGGGTCCTGCTCGGCGAACTCTCCAGCGTGGGCGCCCTCGCCCGCAGCTGGGAGGACGGCGCGCCCCTCACCGACCAGCACGGTCCCACCGACCTGCACCACCTGCTCACCGACGACGGAGGCTCCTGATCATGGCCGCAGCCACGCCCCATCCCGCCCCGGCCACCGCCCAGGCCACCTCCCCCGCCACCGCGCCCGCCCTCGTGCTCATCGGTCACGGCATGGTCGGCCAGCGCTACCTGGAGGCGCTCGCCGAACTCGGCGCCACCGCCACGCACCGGATCACCGTGCTCTGCGAGGAGCCGCGGCCCGCCTACGACCGCGTGCACCTGACCTCGTACTTCTCCGGCAGCACCCCCGAGGACCTCTCCCTCACCCCCGCCTCCTTCATGGCGGAGCACGGGATCGCCCTGCACCTCGACGACCCCGCCGAGAGCATCGACCGCGAGGCCCAGACCGTCACCTCCCGCTCGGGGCAGGTGTTCCCGTACGACGTCCTCGTGCTGGCGACCGGCAGCTACCCCTTCGTGCCGCCCGTCCCCGGCAAGGACGCCCCGGGCTGTTTCGTGTACCGCACCATCGAGGACCTCCTCGCGATCGAGGAGTACGCCAAGACGCGGACCACCGGCGCCGTGGTCGGCGGCGGCCTGCTCGGGCTGGAGGCCGCCGGCGCGCTCAAGGGCCTCGGCCTCGCCACCCGCGTCGTGGAGTTCGCGCCCCGGCTGATGCCCGTCCAGGTCGACGAGGGCGGCGGCGCGGCCCTGCTGCGCACCATCGAGAACATGGGACTCACCGTCCACACGGGCGTCGGCACCCAGGAGGTCCTGACCGGCGAGGACGGCTCGGTCAGCGGCATGAAGCTGTCCGACGGCTCCAGCGTCGCCACCGACCTGGTCGTCTTCTCCGCCGGCGTCCGCCCCCGCGACCAGCTCGCCCGCGACAGCGGCCTGACCGTCGGCGAACGCGGCGGCATCTCCGTCGACGCCCACTGCCGCACCTCCGACCCGCACGTCTACGCCATCGGCGAGTGCGCGCTGGCCTCCGACGGCCGCGTCTACGGCCTGGTCGCCCCCGGCTACGAGATGGCGGAGACGGCCGCCGCGGACCTGCTGGGCCGCGAGAAGGAGTTCACCGGCGCCGACCTGTCCACCAAGCTCAAGCTCCTCGGCGTGGACGTGGCCTCCTTCGGCGACGCCCACGGCGCCACCGCCGGCAGCCTCGACGTCGTCTACTCCGACTCCCGCTCCGGCGTCTACAAGAAGGTCGTCGTCTCCTCCGAGGGTGTGCTGCTCGGCGGCGTCCTGGTCGGCGACGCCGACTCCTACGGTCTGCTCCGCCCGCTCACCGGCTCCGTACCGCCCGTCACCCCCGAGCAGCTGGTGCTGCCCGCCGGCGCCGGCGCACCCGTCGCCCTCGGCCCGGCCTCGCTCCCGGACGGTGCGGTGATCTGTTCCTGCCACAACGTCACCAAGACGGCGATCACCGCCTACACGACGGTCCCCGAGGTGAAGAAGTGCACCAAGGCGGGCACCGGCTGCGGGAGCTGCCTGAAGGTGATCGGCCAGCTGATGCCGCCGGCCGCCGACAAGGGGCTCTGCGACTGCTTCTCCTTCACCCGCGCCGAGCTCTACGAGATCGTCCGCACCCTGCGCGTGACCTCGTACGAGAAGCTCCTCGACAGCCACGGCCGCGAGGAGGCGCGCGGCGGCGAGGGCTGCGAGGTCTGCAAGCCCACCGTCGGTTCGATCATCGCCTCGCTCGCCCCCACCCTCGGCGCGAGCGGCTACGTCCTGGACGGGGAGCAGGCCGCCCTCCAGGACACCAACGACCACTTCCTCGCCAACCTGCAGCGCAACGGCTCGTACTCGGTCGTCCCGCGCATCCCCGGCGGCGAGATCACCCCCGACAAGCTCATCGTGATCGGCGAGGTGGCCCGCGACTTCGGCCTCTACACGAAGATCACCGGCGGGCAGCGCATCGACCTCTTCGGCGCCGCCATCGACCAGCTCCCCCTCATCTGGGCCCGGCTCGTCGAGGCCGGCTTCGAGTCCGGGCACGCGTACGGAAAGGCCCTGCGGACGGTGAAGTCCTGCGTGGGCCAGACCTGGTGCCGCTACGGGGTCCAGGACTCCGTACGGATGGCCATCGACCTGGAGCTGCGCTACCGGGGCCTGCGCGCCCCGCACAAGCTCAAGTCGGCGGTCTCCGGCTGCGCCCGCGAGTGCGCGGAGGCGCAGAGCAAGGACTTCGGGATCATCGCGACGGCGAGCGGCTGGAACCTCTACGTCGGCGGCAACGGCGGGGCCACCCCGCGCCACGCCGACCTCCTCGCCCAGGACCTGTCCGACGCCGAACTGGTCCGGCTCATCGACCGGTTCCTGATGTTCTACATCCGCACCGCCGACCGGCTGGAGCGCACCTCCACCTGGCTGGACCGGCTGGAGGGCGGCCTCGACCACCTGCGGGACGTGATCGTGCACGACTCGCTCGGGCTGTGCGCGGAGCTGGAGTCGCAGATGACCGACCACGTGGCGCACTACCGCGACGAATGGGCCGAGACCCTGGACGACCCGGAACGGCTGCGCCGGTTCGTGTCCTTCGTCAACGCCCCGGGCGCCCCCGACCCCAGCGTGAAGTTCGTCCCCGAACGCGGCCAGGTCAAGCCCGACCTGACCGTCCTGACCCTGGAACCCCTGGGAGGCACCCGATGACCGTGGAACTGCAGGTGGCGGAGGGATGGCTCACCGTGTGCGAGCTGTCGGCGCTGATCCCCGGGCGCGGGGTGGCGGCGCTGCTGCCCGACGGGAGCCAGGCCGCCGTGTTCGTCGACCGTGCGGGACGCCCGTACGCCATCGGCAACCGGGACCCCTTCACCGGGGCGCAGGTGCTCTCGCGCGGGCTGGTCGGCTCGGCCTCGGGACGGCTCTTCGTGGCCTCGCCGCTGCTCAAGCAGCGCTTCGACCTGGAGTCGGGGCACTGCCTGGACGACGAGGAGGTGGCGGTCCGGACGTACCCGGTACGGACCGCCGCGACCTGA
Organism: Streptomyces sp. NBC_01298; assembly: GCF_035978755.1. Lineage (NCBI taxonomy): Bacteria > Bacillati > Actinomycetota > Actinomycetes > Kitasatosporales > Streptomycetaceae > Streptomyces > Streptomyces sp. NBC_01298. Next base: position 6,196,021 of record NZ_CP108414.1, on the reverse strand, counting down.
GGTCTGAGACTCAGCCCTGGACCATCGACGGGTCCATCCACATGATCTCCCAGGTGTGACCGGAGAGGTCGTCGAAGGCGCGGCCGTACATGACCCCGTGGTCCTGTGCGGGACGGGGCTCGGTGGCGCCGGCCGCCAGGGCCCCGTCGACGAGCTCGTCGACGGCGTCGCGGCTCTCGGCGCTCAGACACAGCAGCACTTCGGAGGTCTTGGTCGCGTCCGCGATGTCCTTGTGGGTGAAGTCCTTGTACCGGGCCTCGGTCAGGAACATGGCCACGATCGAGTCGGTGATGGGCATCGAGGCGCAGTTCTCGTCGGTGAACTGGGCGTTGAAGCCGTATCCGAGCTTGCCCCAGAAGGTCTTGGTGGCCTCCAGGTCCTTGACCGGCAGGTTGACGAAGATCATGGTGGACGACGTGGAGGACATCGGGGTCTCTCTTCTCTCGGCGCGTTCCGTTGCTTTCGAGAGGTAGACCGCGGGGGCTCGGGGAACTCATCGCTCCCGGCGAAGTTTTTTCGAGATTTCCTCGACGCGCGACGGACGTGCAGGTCAGGCCGTCATCGAGCGCAGTTCCAGGGCCGCCAGCGGTACGAAGCCCAGCCCGTCGGCGCTCTCCAGCGAGGCGTCGGCGCCGGCCAGCCGCTTGTGCAGGGTCAGCGCGATCCGCTCGCCCTGGGCCTTGGCCCGCTCCGCGTTCGGCCCCCGGTGCAGTCCGTCGATCGTGGCCCGCCACAGCTGCACCCAGCGGCCGAAGTCCGCGGCGGTCATCGCGCGGGCCGACTGGAGCGCCGCGTGCGGGGCGAAGGCGTCGCGCCGGTAGTCGGCGCTGCGGAAGAGGGCCCGCTCCCAGAAGTCGGTGATCCGGGGCAGGTGCACGTCGAGGTCGGTACCGGCGATCTCGGTGAAGAAGGGCCCGATGCGCGGATCGGCGAAGGCCGCCGTGTAGAAGCGGCGCAGGACGAGGTCGAGGTCGGCGCGGCCGGTGATGTCGGTGACGGCGGCATGGGGGTTCATCACTCCACCATGCTCCCGCACCGGGCCCCTCCCCAGGGCAGAAAGTCCCGCATTAAGCCGTCCAGAGCCGCTTCGATACCGCTTCGGCGGCTCTCTCGCACCCTCTCCGATTTCCGGAAATCCCCCGGGCTCATTGACCTCGTGCCGGTCGCTCCCGCGTCATGTGGAATTGATGTCGCGTCAACTCCACGCTCCTAGGTTCCTCCACGCGTGCGTGACTCCCGCCCGACCGGGCGCGGAGCCCCTCCTCCACAGGAGTGACCGTGGAACGTCGTACCTTCCTTCGCGGGGCCGTCATCGGCTCCTCCGCCGCCGCCTTCGGCGGCACGCTGATGCACGGCGCGGCCTACGCGGCCCCCGCCCAGCCCGGCGCTGGACCCTACGGAGCGCTCGGCGCCGCCGACGCCAACGGCATCATGCTGCCCGCGGGCTTCAGCAGCCGGGTGATAGCCCGCTCCGGCCAGACGGTCCCCGGCACCTCGTACAGCTGGCACAGCGCCCCCGACGGCGGCGCCTGTTTCGCCGACGGCACGGGCTGGATCTACGTGTCGAACTCGGAGATCAACCCCTCCGGCGGGGCGAGCGCGGTGAAGTTCGACTCCTCCGGCACCGTCACCGGCGCCTACCGGATCCTCTCCAACACCCGGCAGAACTGCGCGGGCGGCAAGACCCCGTGGAACACCTGGCTGTCCTGCGAGGAGGTCAGCCTCGGCTACGTCTACGAGACCGACCCCTACGGGGTGAACGCGGCCGTGCAGCGCCCCGCGATGGGCCGCTTCAAGCACGAGGCGGCCGCCGCCGACCCGGTCCGCCAGGTCGTCTACCTGACCGAGGACGAGACCAGCGGCTGCTTCTACCGCTTCATCCCCACCACCTGGGGCAACCTCTCCTCCGGCACCCTCCAGGTCCTCAAGGCCGGCACCGCCACCTCCGGCTCCTTCACCTGGGCCAATGTCCCCGACCCGGACGGTTCGCCGACCACCACGCGCACCCAGGTCTCGGGTTCGAAGAAGTTCAACGGCGGCGAGGGCTGCCACTACGCCAACGACACCGTGTGGTTCACGACCAAGGGCGACAACCGGGTCTGGCAGCTCAACCTCGCGAACAGCACCTACGAGCTGGCCTACGACGACTCCCTGGTCCCCGGCGGCAACGCCCCCCTGACGGGCGTCGACAACGTCACGGGCTCCTCGTACGGCGACCTGTACGTCGCCGAGGACGGCGGCAACCTGGAGATCTGCGTGATCACCCCGGACGACGTGGTCGCCCCGTTCCTGCGGGTCACCGGCCAGTCCTCCTCGGAGATCACCGGCCCGGCCTTCTCCCCCGCCGGCAACCGCCTCTACTTCAGCAGCCAGCGCGGCACGAGCGGCAGCTCCACGGGCGGCATCACCTACGAGGTGACGGGGCCCTTCCGCACCTGACCCCGACGGCGCCGCGTCCGGCCGCGCCCCGGCGGGCTCACGAACCCGCCGGGGCGCGGCCGGTCACGACATCACGGCCCCGCCCTTGAGCAGCGCGGCGCCCAGCGGCGTCACCGTGTGCAGCACCGCGTTGCCGCGCCGCAGCGTGGTGACCAGCCCGGCCTCCCGCATCACCCCGGCGTGCTGGCTCGCGGAGGCCAGCGACACCCCGGCCCTGCGCGCCAGCTCGCTCGTGGTGGCCCCGTCACCGATCGCCTGGAGCACCACCGACCGGGTGTGCCCGACGAGCTTGCCCAGGGTGAGCTGGCGGTGCCTGCGCCGCTCCTCCGCGGGCCGGGCCGCCTCGCCGCCGGCCTGCGCGGAGGAGAGCTCGGCCGCCGCCGGATACACCAGCACGGGCGCCAGCTCCGGATCGTGCAGGGTCACGGCCGTGCGCCGGCAGAAGAAGGAGGGCTGGAGCAGCAGCCCGCGCCCGCGGAGCCGTACGTCCCGCTCCACCGGGTAGTCGCACTCCAGCACCGGCGCCCGCCAGCGCAGCATCGGCGGCAGCGAGGCCAGCAGCTCGTCCGCTCCCCCGTCGAGCAGCGCCCGCCCCCGCGCGGCACGCTCGGCCTCGATCTGCGCCTGGATGTGGCTCCAGTACGGCTCCACGGCCGCCCGGTGGTACCCGCGCAGCTCCCCCAGCAGCCGGGGCAGGTGCGCGGTGTCGCCCTCCATGAAGTCCCGCAGCCGCCTGGGCACCGGGCTCTCGGAGCCGCGGTGCGCACCCCCGTCGGCCGTCCCCGGCATCCCGAAGGCCGCGGCCATGCCCGAGCCGGCCTCCACGCCCCGCCCGAGGAGGGTGAGCTCGCGGCGCAGCCGCTCGGGGCGGATCCCGCGCAGCGCGTCGAGGCCCACGTCCCACCCGTACTGCCCCTCCGTGGGGGTCAGAAAATCGGGGAAATACCCGCGGCTCGGTATCAGCGCGCCGAGAAGTCGTGTTTCACCATTCAACCTGGTGCGTGTTTCCGCACGCCAATCGCCGAAGAGCCGGGTATCGCGCCGGTCCCTTAAGCGGTGAAAACTCAAGATGGTTTCCCACAACGCATCCGGACGCCCTGCCATCCTTACGCGCGCGAGGTCCACTCCAGTGAAATGGATACGCAGCACCCGAACCCCCACCTGTGCAACCGCAATCCCCCCGCCCCTTGAGTATGCACGCCGTCACACGTGGTCACCATGGCCTTTCAGCCACAGTTGAAACCCCTTTCGGCGAAGGTGTGACAACCGAAATCCTGTACTCCGCCGGGCACACTCCGGCGCGACCGAAACGCTCCGCGAAGGCCGTGGGGGGCTTTGCGGGGCCTGGCGGTCGGTCGCACCGGGAAGCGCCGACGTGTCCGGCGGATTGGCGGCAGGCGGTGGACGGGTGGGGATCCGTCCACCGCCTGTTGCCGTTAAGGCATCTGGAACAACATTGAACCAATACTGGGCCGGGGGAACGCCGGGGAACAGCGGGGAACACCGCCCCGGAACGCCCCGGAAGGCCGGGGAAATAGACGCGCCTGCCACCGGACGTCAGGGAACCCGGGGGCAGGCGCGGTCAATGGGGGCCCCGGCATCGGGGCCGCGGAGGGGTCAGCGGCTGTCGCTGCCCTTCGCCTCGGCGGCGGCGCGGCCGGCCTCCAGGCGCGCGACCGGAATCCGGAACGGCGAGCAGGAGACGTAGTCCAGGCCGACCTCGTGGAAGAAGTGGACGGACTCGGGGTCGCCGCCGTGCTCTCCGCAGACACCGAGCTTGAGGTCGGGGCGGGTGGCCCGGCCGGCCTCGACGGCGCTGCGGACCAGCGTGCCGACGCCGTCGCGGTCGATGGTCTCGAAGGGCGAGACCCCGAAGATGCCCTTCTCCAGGTAGGCGGTGAAGAAGCTGGCCTCGACGTCGTCGCGGGAGAAGCCCCACACGGTCTGGGTCAGGTCGTTCGTGCCGAAGGAGAAGAACTGCGCGGCTTCGGCGATCTGGCCGGCGGTCAGGGCGGCGCGGGGCAGCTCGATCATGGTGCCGATGGTCAGCTTGAGGTCGGTGCCGGTGGCGGCCTCGACCTCGGCGATGACCTGGTCGGCCTCCTCGCGGACGATCTCCAGCTCCTGGACGGTGCCCACGAGCGGGACCATGATCTCGGCGCGCGGGTCGCCCTTGGCGTTCTTGCGCTCGGCCGCGGCCTCGGCGATCGCCCTGACCTGCATCTTGAACAGGCCGGGGATCACCAGACCCAGGCGGACGCCGCGCAGACCCAGCATCGGGTTCTGCTCGTGCAGCTTGTGCACGGCCTGGAGCAGGCGCAGGTCGTTCTCGTTGGCGTCCTTGCGGGACTCGGCGAGGGCGACGCGCACCGACAGCTCGGTGATGTCGGGCAGGAACTCGTGCAGCGGCGGGTCGAGCAGGCGGACCGTGACGGGCAGCCCGTCCATCGCCTCGAACAGCTCGACGAAGTCCTTCTTCTGGAGCGGCAGGAGGGCACTGAGTGCCTCCTCGCGCTCGTCGTCGGTGTCCGCCAGGATCAGCCGCTCCACCAGTTCGCGGCGCTCACCGAGGAACATGTGCTCGGTGCGGCACAGGCCGATGCCCTGGGCGCCGAAGCGGCGGGCGCGCAGCGCGTCCTCGGCGTTGTCGGCGTTGGCGCGCACCCGCAGGCGGCGTACGCGGTCCGCGTAGGCCATGATCCGGTGCACGGCGGCGACGAGCTCGTCGGCGTCGTCGGCGCCGGCGTGCATGCGGCCCTCGAAGTACTCGACGACCGGGGACGGTACGACGGGTACCTCACCGAGGTACACCTTGCCGGTGGAGCCGTCGATGGAGACGACGTCGCCCTCTTCGACGACCGTTCCGCCGACCGTCATGCGGCGGCGCTTGGTGTCGACCTCGAGGTCCTCGGCGCCGCAGACGCAGGTCTTGCCCATGCCGCGGGCCACGACGGCGGCGTGCGAGGTCTTGCCGCCGCGCGAGGTCAGGATGCCCTCGGAGGCGATCATGCCGTCGAGGTCGTCGGGGTTGGTCTCGCGGCGGATCAGGATGACCTTCTCGCCGGAGCGGGACCACTTGACGGCCGTGTAGGAGTCGAAGACGGCCTTGCCGACGGCCGCGCCCGGGGAGGCGGCGATGCCGCGGCCCAGCAGGGTCGTCTTGGCGCCCTCGTCGAAGCGCGGGAACATCAGCTGCGCGAGCTGGGCGCCGTTGACGCGCTGGAGGGCCTCGGCCTCGTCGATCAGGCCCTGGTCCACGAGCTGGGTGGCGATGCGGAAGGCGGCGCCGGCGGTGCGCTTGCCGACGCGGGTCTGCAGCATCCACAGCTGGCCGCGCTCGATGGTGAACTCGATGTCGCAGAGATCCTTGTAGTGGTTCTCCAGCGTCGTCATGATCGTCATGAGCTGGTCGTACGAGGCCTTGTCGATGGTCTCCAGGTCCGCGAGCGGCACGGTGTTGCGGATGCCCGCGACCACGTCCTCGCCCTGGGCGTTCTGCAGGTAGTCGCCGTAGACGCCCGCGTGGCCGGTGGCCGGGTCGCGGGTGAAGGCGACACCGGTGCCCGAGTCGGGGCCGAGGTTGCCGAAGACCATGGAGCAGATGTTGACCGCGGTGCCCAGGTCGCTCGGGATGCGCTCCTGGCGGCGGTAGAGCTTGGCGCGGTCGGTGTTCCAGGAGTTGAAGACCGCTTCGACGGCGAGGTCGAGCTGCTCGCGGGCGTCCTGCGGGAACTCGCGGCCGGCCTGCTTGGCGACGATCTTCTTGAAGCGGGTGACCAGCTTCTTGAGGTCGGCGGCGTCGAGGTCGGTGTCGACGGTGACCTTCTTGGCGGCCTTGGCCTCGTCGAGGGCTTCCTCGAACAGCTCGCCGTCCACGTCCAGGACGGTCTTGCCGAACATCTGGATCAGGCGGCGGTACGAGTCCCACGCGAAGCGCTCGTTGCCGGCCTGGGTGGCGAGACCGGCGACGGACTCGTCGGAGAGGCCGATGTTGAGGACCGTGTCCATCATGCCCGGCATCGAGAACTTGGCGCCGGATCGCACGGAGACCAGCAGCGGGTCGTCCGACTGGCCGAGCTTCTTGCCCATCTTCGCCTCGAGGGCGGCGAGGTGCGCGCTGACCTCCTCGCGCAGCTCGGCCGGGGCCTCGCCGCTGTCGAGGTAGACCTTGCAGGCCTCGGTGGTGATGGTGAAGCCGGGAGGGACCGGCAGACCCAGGTTGGTCATCTCGGCGAGGTTGGCACCCTTGCCACCGAGAAGGTCCTTGAGGTCGCGGTTGCCCTCCGTGAAGTCGTAGACGAACTTCTGATCTTTGTTTTCCGACACGGGTCTCGACTCCTCGAGGCTCGGTGGCTGCCCTGACGGCCAGGAACATACCCAGATCGAAGGCTTATGGGTACGTCCACTTGGCCGTCATATGGCCTTAACCACCTGGGTGCCAGCCAATCGAATGTAACTGACGAGTAGCCAAAACCTACGAAGACCCTTCAGATCCCGAAGGATGAGGTGCTCACCGAGGCTTGTTTGCGCTCGGATGAGCGATCATCGATCCATTTGCGTTCAAGAGTTGAACGAACAAAGGGTGGCACCCAGTGCCACCCTTTGAAAGTCTTATCCGTGACTACAGTGCTCATCTGAGCGAAACCTCACCCATGCGTGGCGTATGTCACGCCACCGACGGCACGTTTTGCCACCCGTTTCTCAGCCTCCGGACGTGTCCAGTTCGGCGTCCTCGCTCACGCCCGCGCAGTCGTACGGATCGTTCAGCCAGCCCTCGGGCAGGACAACTCGGTTGTTTCCGGACGTACGACCCCTGGGGCCGTCCGCGCTGTCCGGCCAGGGCTGGTCCAAGTCCAGCTCGCTCAGATGAGCATCCAGCTCGGCCAGAGAGGAGGTCACGGCGAGCTTCTGCCGCATCTCCGAGCCCACCGAGAAGCCCTTGGTGTACCAGGCCACGTGCTTACGGAAGTCGATCACCCCGCGCGCCTCGTCGCCGATCCACTCCCCCAGCAGCTCGGCATGGCGCAGCATCGTCCGTGCGACCTCGCGAAGGGTCGGCTTGTGGAAGTCCTCGGGGCGGCCCTCGAAGGCCGCGACCAGGTCGTTGAACAGCCACGGGCGCCCCAGGCAGCCGCGTCCCACCACCACGCCGTCGCAGCCCGTCTCGCGGACCATCCGCAGCGCGTCCTCGGCGCACCAGATGTCTCCGTTGCCGAGCACCGGGATCTCCGGCACGTGCTCCTTGAGCCGTGCGATGGCCTCCCAGTCGGCGGTGCCGCCGTAGTGCTGGGCGGTGGTGCGGCCGTGCAGGGCTATGGCGGTGACGCCCTCCTCGACGGCGATCCGGCCGGCGTCGAGGTAGGTGAGGTGGTCGTCGTTGATGCCCTTGCGCATCTTCATCGTCACCGGCAGGTCACCGGCGCCCGCGACGGCCTCGCGCAGGATCGCGCGCAGCAGGTTGCGCTTGTACGGGAGGGCCGAGCCGCCACCCTTGCGGGTGACCTTGGGCACCGGGCAGCCGAAGTTGAGGTCGATGTGGTCGGCGCGGTCCTCTTCGACGATCATGCGGACCGCCTTGCCGACCGTCGCGGGGTCGACTCCGTACAGCTGGATCGAGCGGGGCTTCTCGGTCTCGTCGAAGTGGATCAGCTGCATGGTCTTCTCGTTGCGCTCGACCAGGGCCCGGGTCGTGATCATCTCGCTCACGAACAGCCCCTTGCCGCCCGAGAACTCGCGGCACAGCGTACGGAACGGGGCATTGGTGATGCCGGCCATCGGCGCGAGCACCACCGGGGGCTGCACGGTGTGCGGGCCGATCGCGAGAGGCGGGGGGAGCGTGGTCATCCCACCATTGTGGCCCAGCCGCGCCGTTGATCGCATGTCGTTAGTTAGGCGTACTATCGGCCCCATGGACGAGCTGACCCAGCGGCGGCGCCTGCTGATCCTGGCGATCTGCTGCATGAGCCTGCTCATCGTCAGCCTGGACAACACCGTCCTGAACGTCGCGCTCCCCGCCATGCGCCGCGATCTGCACGCCTCCGTGGCCGGCATGCAGTGGACGATCGACGCGTACACGCTGGTCCTGGCCTCGCTCCTGATGCTGGCCGGCTCCACCGCGGACCGGATCGGCCGCCGCAAGGTCTTCACGGCCGGCGTCGTGCTCTTCACCGCCGGCTCGGTGCTCTGCTCGCTCGCGCCCAGCCTGGGCTGGCTGATCGCCTTCCGGATGATCCAGGCCGTCGGTGGCTCGATGCTCAACCCGGTCGCCATGTCGATCATCACCAACACGTTCACCGACCCGAAGGAGCGCGCCCGCGCCATCGGCGTCTGGGGTGCGGTCGTCGGCCTCTCCATGGCCGCGGGCCCGCTGATCGGCGGCCTGCTCGTGGACTCGGTCGGCTGGCGGTCCATCTTCTGGATCAACCTGCCCGTCGGCGTCCTCGCCCTCGTACTGACCCTTCGCTACATCCCGGAGTCCCGGGCCGACCACCCGCGCCGCCCGGACCCGGTCGGACAGCTGCTGGTCGCGGGGCTGCTCGGCTCGGTCACGTTCGGGATCATCGAGGCCCCCTCCGCCGGACTGCGCTCCCCGCTGATCCTGGGCTGCGCGCTCGTCGCCGTCCTTTCCCTGGGCGGGCTGCTGGCCTACGAGTCACGGCGGGCGGAGCCCCTGATCGACCCGCGGTTCTTCCGTAGCGCCCCCTTCAGCGGGGCCACCGTCATCGCGGTCGGCGCCTTCGCCGCACTGTCCGGGTTCCTGTTCCTGAACACCCTCTACCTCCAGGACGTACGGGGCCTGGACGCCCTGGACGCGGGCCTGTACATGCTGCCGATGGCGGCCTTCGCCTTCCTCTGCGCCCCCGTGTCGGGACGGCTCGTCGCCACCCGGGGACCGCGGCTGCCGCTGCTGGTCGCGGGCGGGACGATGGGGGCGAGCGGACTGCTGTTCGCCGCCTTCTCGGCCGAGAGCTCGACGCCGATGCTGTTCTGCGGGTACGTGCTCTTCGGCATCGGGTTCGGCCTGGTGAACGCGCCGATCACCAACACCGCGGTCTCCGGGATGCCGCGCTCCCAGGCCGGCCTGGCCGCGGCGGTGGCCTCCACCAGCCGGCAGACCGGCGGGGCGCTGGGCGTGGCGATCGTGGGCGCCGTCCTGGCCGCCGGGATGGCCGGCGGGTCCGGCTCCGCCGCAGACTTCGTCTCCGCGGCCCGGCCGGCCTGGTGGATCATCACGGTGTGCGGACTGCTCGTCCTGTGCGTCGGCTTCGCCACCAGTGGCGGCTGGGCCCGGGAGACGGCCCTGCGCACGGCCCGCGCGCTGGAGCCGCAGGCCGGCCCCGCGCGCACGGGCGCCTCGCCGCGGCACTGAGCCGGGGCCGGGCGGCTGCTCGCGTGCCCGTCCGAGCGCCTGAGTGCCTGAGCACCTGAGCGCCCGGCCGCCTTACTCCCCGCAGGCGAAGTCCTCGCTGTTCGAGTCGATCCGGTCCAGCAGGCCGCGCAGCGCCTCCTGGTCCCGGTCCGAGAGGCGGGCGAACAGTGCGAGTTCCACCGCGTCGAGGGCCGCGTTCGTCTTCGCGAGGGCCGCGGTGCCGGCGTCGGTGATGGCGACGTTGTGGCGGCGGCGGTCGGCCGGGTCCCGGCGGCGCTCGACGAGCCCGTCGCCCTCCAGGTCGTTGAGGATCCCGACGAGCACGCTGGGGTCCACCTCCAGCCGCTCGGCCAGCGTGCGCTGACCGATGGGCCCGCCGTCCAGGTGCGTGAGGGCCATCGCGTGGCGCGGGGTGAGTCCGGCGGCGCTGAGCGCCTGCTTCATGCGGGTCTGGGTGATCGATCCGTGCCAGGCCAGCAGCATGCCCAGCCGCTGCGGCGGGTGCGTGGGGTCCTGAATCGCCGTCATGTCCACATCGTAACAACCGGGAAATGATTGCGGCCGGACAATCGTTGATGGTATTCAATGGTTGTACATCGCCGATCGTTGGAGCCCATCATGTTCATCGCCTATGCCGTCGTCGCCGGACTGCTCGCCCTCGTGCTCGCCGCGTCCGCGACCTTCACCCTCCAGCGCAACCCCGCGATCACGGAGAACATGGTGAAGGTCGGAGTGCCGGACTCCTGGCTCCCCCGACTGGCCGCCCTCAAGGCGGCCGGGGCGATAGGCCTGCTCACGGGCCTGTGGCTGACCCCGCTGGGCATCGCCGCGGCCGTCGGCGTGACCCTCTACTTCCTCGGCGCGATCGTCTTCCACCTGCGCGCGAAGGACTACGCCCTCGCCCCCGCGGCCGTCCTCCTGCTGATCGCGGCGGCCGCCCTGATCCTGCGCGCGGCAGCCTGACACGGCGGGCGCCGCGCCCCCGCCACGCCCCCGCCGCGGCCCCACCACGCCCCGAGCCGCGCCCGGCCTCCTGGACAGTTAGTCTTCGCGGAGATAATCTGCGCGAAGAACATCTACCAGGAGGCCCCCATGTGGGAGTACGAGCACGGCATCGAGACCACCGCCGCACCCGAGGCGATCTGGGCCCTGTGGGCCGACGTCGAGAACTGGGGCGCCTGGAACGCCGACATCGAGAAGATCGAGCTCCGCGGCGCCTTCGCGGCGGGCGCGGAGATCACCATGACCCCGGCCGGCCAGGACCCGGTGGAACTGCTCGTAGCCGAGGCCGCCGAGGGTGAGATGTTCGTCGACGAGGCGCGCTTCGGCGGCCTGGTCCTGCGGACCACCCACCGGATCGACCGGCTCGACCCGGCGCTCAGCCGGGTGGTGTACCGGATGGAGATCAGCGGCGAGGGCGCGGCCGAGGCGGGCCCGGAGATCGGCCCGGCCATCACGGCCGACTGGCCCGACACCCTGGCCGCACTGGTCCGGGCGGCCCGGGGCTGATGGCCCTGACCCCGGGCGAGAGCCCCGGTTTCCTGCTCTGGCACGCCACCTTGCGCTGGCAGCGGGGCATCGCCGCGGCGCTGGGGCCCCTGGGCCTGACCCACGTGCAGTTCGTCCTCCTCGCCTGCGCCTGGTGGCTCAACCAACAGGGCGAGCATCCCAACCAGCAGGCGCTCGCACGCCAGGCGGGCACCGACGTGAAGATGACCTCGCAGGTGGTGCGCACCCTGGAACAGAAGGGGCTGCTCGCCCGCGAGGTCGATCCGGCGGACACCCGCGCCAAGCGGCTGCGCGTCACCGCTGCCGGGGCCGAGCTGGCGCCGCGGGCGATCGCCGCCGTCGAGGGAGTGGACGAGGAGTTCTTCCGGCCGGTCCCGCGCGGGGACGCCGTCGCCCTGCTGAGCCGCCTGGCCCACCCCGAGTCCTGATGCTCCCCAGGCCCTGACCCACAGCCCCGTCCGCCTTGCGGGCGGGGCTTTCTTGCACGAACGGGTGACAGATATTGAAATCTGTCACCCGTCATGCCATTCTCGTTCTATGACGACGAACCAGAGCACCTCACACGGCACCTCACCGACCGGCACCTCACCGACCGGCACCCGCACCCTCGGCAGGACCGGACCCAGCGTCTTCCCCCTGGGCCTGGGCTGCATGGGGATGTCCGCCCTGTACGGCGAGGCCGACCGGGCGGAGTCCCTCGCCACCATCCACGCCGCCCTGGACGCCGGGGTCACCCTGCTCGACACGGGCGACTTCTACGGCATGGGGCACAACGAGCTCCTCATCAACGAAGCCCTGCGCACCGCCCCCGCCGCGGCCCGCGAGAAGGCGCTGACCAGCGTGAAGTTCGGCGCCCTGCGCACGGTCGAGGGTGGCTTCACCGGCTACGACGGGCGGCCGGAGGCCGTCAAGAACTTCCTGGCCTACTCCCTCCAGCGGCTCGGCCGGGACCACATCGACGTCTACCGCATCGCCCGCGTGGACCCCGACGTGCCGATCGAGGAGACCGTCGGCGCCATCGCCGAGGCCGTCACGGCCGGGCACGTCCGGCACATCGGGCTCTCCGAGGTCGGCGCGGACACCCTGCGCCGGGCCGCGGCCGTGGCACCGATCGCCGACCTCCAGATCGAGTACTCCCTGATCTCGCGCGGGATCGAGGAGGAGATCCTGCCGACCGCCCGCGAGCTGGGCATCGGCGTCACGGCGTACGGCGTGCTGTCCCGCGGCCTGATCAGCGGCCACTTCACCCGCGACCGGGCACTGGCTCCGGGCGATTTCCGCGGAATGAGCCCGCGCTTCCAGGGCGACAACCTCGACCGGAACCTCGACCTGGTCGACGCGCTGCGCAAGGTCGCCGACGAGAAGGGCGTGAGCGTCGCCCAGACGGCCATCGCCTGGGTGCTCTCACGGGGTGAGGACATCGTGCCGCTGGTCGGCGCCCGTAGCCGGGACCGGCTCGGCGAGGCACTGGGCGCCCTTCAGGTCACCCTGACCGCCGCCGACCTGGCCGCCATCGAGGACGCGGTTCCGGCCGGCGCGGCCGCGGGCGATCGATACCCCGCAGCCCAGATGGCCCACCTGGACAGCGAGCACTGATCCGGCTGTACGGTCGTACTCATGCCACCCGCAGCAGCCGAGCCCCTCACCCCCGAACGCATCCTCGAAACCACCGAGGAAGTGCTGCGCCGCTTCGGCCCGACCAAGGCGACCGTGGTGGACGTGGCGCGCGCCCTGGGCGTCAGCCACGGCAGCGTGTACCGGCATTTCCCCTCGAAGGCCGCGCTGCGCGAGGCCGTCACGGAGCGCTGGCTCACCAAGAGCGTGGTCATGCTGGAGGAGATCGCCTCGGCGCCGGCCGAGCCGGCCCCCTCCAAGCTGGAGTCGTGGCTGGAGGCACTGTTCGAGGCCAAGCGCCACAAGGCCGGTGACGACCCGGAGCTGTTCGCGACGTACATCGTGCTGCTCGACGAGAGCAGCGGCGTGGTGGAGCACCACATCACCGAGTTGATCGGGCAGCTCTCCCGGATCATCGGCGAGGGAGTCGCGGCGGGATCGCTCAGCGCGCCCGACGTACCGGCCGCCGCGCGCGCGGTGTTCGATGCCACCGGCCGCTTCCACGATCCGCAGTACGCGGCGGACTGGCTGGCGCCGACCATCACCGCCGAGTTCGAGGCGGTCACCGCCCTGGTCGTACGGGGCCTGCGCCCCTGACGTCCGGAATCGGCCAGTCCGGAATCGGCCAGTCCGGACAGCTTGATCAGCATTTGGCGCGGCGGGCCCTTGCCGTGCGGCTTTCCGTATTCCTACGTTCCCCTTACCGCACATCATCAGGTCGTTCCAGGGGGAACACTTTGTCCGCTCAGCAAGAACCGGCAGCGCAGTCCGGGCCGCCGGCCAGGTCCGGATCGGCCGCCGCCATCGGCTGGGTCCTGACCATCGCCTTCAACGTGGTCGCGCCCATCCTCACGTACAACACGCTGACCGACCGGGGCTGGAGCGAGTTCGCCGCGCTCCTGGTCAGCGGCGTCTGGCCGGTGGTCGACTCCGTCGTCCACCTCGCCTGGCGCCGCAAGGTCGACGAGTTCGCCGTGGTCACCCTGTTCTTCCTGGTGATCACCGCTCTCGTCACGCTGATCGGCACGCACTCGGCGCGTGCCCTGCTCATCAAGGACTCGGGGGTGACGGGTCTGTTCGGCGTGCTCTGCGTCGCCACCCTGTTCACTCCGCGGCCGCTGATGTTCTACTTCGGCCGCAAGTTCGGGACCGACGGGACCACGGAGGGCGTGGCGTACTTCAACGGGCTCTGGCAGTACCCGGACTTCCGCGGGGCGATGCGGCGGATGACCATCGTCTGGGGCGTCGCGTACCTGGTGGAGGCCGCGCTGCGGCTGGTGCTGGCGTACGCGCTGAGCGTCGACACGATGGTCTGGGTCAGCCCACTCCTGATCTACGGCTTCCTGGTCTCGCTGATCGTCTGGACCATCCGGTTCTCGAAGCGCACCCAGGCCGAGGGCCAGGCCAGGGGCAGGGCCGCGGCAGCGGCGGCGGCAGCCGCGGAGGCCGGCAGCCCGGCGCCGGCGTAACCGGCCCGGAAGACGGCGGTGGCCCGGTGCGCGATGCGCACCGGGCCACTGCCGCATTGGCGGCGGAACCTAGCAGCCGAGCAGACGGCTGCCGAGGTAGCTCTGGATCTGGTCCAGGGAGACGCGCTCCTGCTTCATGGTGTCGCGCTCGCGCACGGTCACCGCGTTGTCGTCGAGGGTGTCGAAGTCGACGGTGACGCAGAACGGCGTGCCGATCTCGTCCTGACGGCGGTAGCGGCGGCCGATGGCGCCCGCGTCGTCGAACTCGATGTTCCAGTGCTTGCGCAGGTCGGCGGCGAGGCCCTTGGCCTTCGGCGACAGCTGCGCGTTGCGGGACAGCGGCAGGACGGCGACCTTGACCGGGGCCAGGCGCGGGTCGAAGCGCATCACGGTGCGCTTCTCCATGACGCCCTTGGCGTTGGGGGCCTCGTCCTCGTTGAACGCGTCGAGCATGAAGGCGAGCATCGCGCGGTTGACACCGGCGGCCGGCTCGATGACGTACGGGGTGTACTTCTCCTTGGTCTCCTGGTCGAAGTACACGAGCTCCGAGCCGGAGGCGGCGGAGTGCGCCTTGAGGTCGAAGTCGGTGCGGTTGGCGACGCCTTCGAGCTCGGAGAACTCATTGCCACCGAAGTTGAAGCGGTACTCGATGTCGGCGGTGCGCTTCGAGTAGTGGGACAGCTTCTCCTTCGGGTGGTCGTACCAGCGGATGTTCTCCTCGCGGATGCCGAGGTCGCGGTACCAGTTCCACCGCTCCTGCATCCAGTACTCCTGCCACTGCTCGTCCTCGCCCGGCTTGACGAAGAACTCCATCTCCATCTGCTCGAACTCGCGGGTGCGGAAGATGAAGTTGCCGGGGGTGATCTCGTTGCGGAAGGACTTGCCCATCTGCGCGATGCCGAAGGGGGGCTTCTTGCGCGAGGTGGTCATCACGTGGGCGAAGTTGGTGAAGATGCCCTGGGCGGTCTCGGGGCGCAGGTACGCCTTGGAGCCGGTGTCCTGGGTCGGGCCGAGGTGGGTCTCCAGCATGCCGGAGAACTGCTTGGGCTCGGTGAACTGGCCCTTCACACCGCAGTTGGGGCAGTTGATGTCGGCCAGGCCGTTGGCGGGCACACGGCCGTGCTTGGCCTCGTACGCCTCTTCCAGGTGGTCGGCGCGGTGGCGCTTGTGACAGGAGGTGCACTCGGTCAGCGGGTCCGAGAAGGTGCCGACGTGACCGGAGGCCACCCAGACCTCGGGGGCCAGGATCACGGAGGAGTCGAGGCCGACGATGTCCTCACGCCCGGTGACCATCGCCTTCCACCACTGGCGCTTGATGTTCTCCTTGAGCTCGACACCGAGCGGACCGTAATCCCAGGCAGCCCGCGAGCCGCCGTAGATGTCACTGCACGGGAAAACGAAGCCACGGCGCTTGCTCAGGCTGACGATGGTTTCGATCTTGTCGGCGGCCACGGTGCTCTCTTCATTTACGAGGACGAACGGCGAAGCCTCAAGGTTACCGGCGCCCGCACCCCCCCTTTCAAATCGGGACCCCCTTCCACGGGCGCTCCACACCCCTCCGACCAGGGTTTTTGACAATCGTTTCCATCTTTGATGAAAATGGATGTCATGAACGTACGACGACGCCTCATACCCACCGCCGCCCTCGCCGGAGCCGTTGCCCTCGCCGCCACCGCCCTGACCGCCTGCTCGGGCGCCGCCGGAGCCGCCGAGGGCAAGGACGGCAAGCTCGACGTGATGGCGTCGTTCTATCCGATGCAGTTCCTCGCCGAGCAGATCGGCAAGGACCACGTGAAGGTCGACACCCTCACCAAGCCCGGGGTCGAGCCGCACGACCTGGAGATCACCCCGAAGCAGACCGCGCAGCTCGGCGAGGCCGATGTCGTCCTCTACCTCAAGACGCTGCAGCCCGCCGTCGACAAGGCCGTCGCCCAGTCCGGCGTGAAGAACGTCGTCGACGCCGCCACCCTCACCAAGCTGGAGGTGCACGGCACCTCCGGCCACGGGGACCACGAGCACGCCGCCGAGGGCGACGGCCACGACCACAGCCACGGCGAAGCCGGCGAGGACCCGCACGTCTGGCTCGACCCGGTCAAGTACGCGGAGATCGCCAAGGGCGTCGGCGCGGCCCTGGAGAAGTCCGACCCCGACCACGCGGCGGACTACAAGAAGAACACCGACGACCTCGTCGCCAAACTGGGCGCGCTCGACACCGAGTTCAAGGACGGCCTGAAGAACACGGCCTCCAAGACCTTCATCACCACCCACTCCGCCTTCGGCTACCTCGCCGAGCGCTACGGCCTCGACCAGGAGGGCATCTCCGGCGTCGACCCCGAGTCCGAGCCCAGCCCGGCCCGGATGAAGGAGCTGCAGACCCTCGCGAAGCAGGACAATGTGTCGACGGTGTTCTTCGAGACCCTGGCCAGCGACAAGACGGCCAAGACCCTCGCGACGGACACCGGCCTGAAGACCGACGTCCTGGATCCCCTGGAGGGAATCACGGACAAGTCCCAGGGCGCTGACTACTTCGAGGTCATGCGGGCCAACCTGAAGAACCTGCAGAAGGCACTCGGCACCAAGTAATGGCAACAGCAGTAGCGGCATCGGAGGCGCGAGCCATGGAGTCCACGCCCACACAGGCCCTGGACCAGCCCGTCATATCCCTGCGCGGGGCCACGGCCTCGCTCGGCTCGCGCCCCGTGCTGCGCGGCATCGACCTCACCGTGCGCAGCGGTGAGGTCGTCGCCCTGCTCGGCGCCAACGGTTCCGGCAAGTCCACGGCCGTCCGCGCCGTGGTCGGCCAGGTCCCGCTGAGCGACGGCGCCCTCTCCCTCTTCGGCACCGACTTCAAGCGCTTCCGCGACTGGTCGCGCATCGGGTACGTCCCCCAGCGCACCACCGCCGCCAGCGGCGTGCCCGCCACCGTCCGCGAGGTCGTCTCCGCCGGCCGGCTCGCCCGGACCCGCTTCGGGTTCCTGCGCAAGGCCGACAAGGCCGCCGTGGAGCGCGCGCTGGACCTGGTCGACATGGGCTCCCACGCCGACGCCTCCGTGAACGCCCTCTCCGGCGGCCAGCACCAGCGGGTGCTCATCGCTCGCGCGCTCGCCGGCGAACCGGAACTGCTGATCATGGACGAGCCGATGGCCGGCGTGGACCTGGCCAATCAGGAGGTCCTGGCGAACGCCCTGCGCAGCCAGGTCGCCGCCGGCACCACCGTGCTGCTGGTGCTGCACGAGCTGGGCCCGCTGGAGCCGCTCATCGACCGCGCCGTCGTCCTGCGCGACGGCTGCGTCACGCACGACGGCCCGCCCCCGGAGGCCCTGGGCCAGCACGCGCTGCCCGGCCACGACCACGTACACCCGCACTCCGCGCACGACGCCGAGCCCCTCCGGACGGGACTGCTGAGCTGATGGACCTCCTCGACTACGCCTTCATGCAGCGGGCCCTCATCGCCGCCGCCCTGGTCGGCATCACGGCCCCCGCGATCGGCACGTACCTTGTGCAGCGCCGCCAGGCCGTCATGGGCGACGGCCTGGGCCATGTCGCCATGACCGGTGTCGCGCTCGGCTTCGTGATGAACACCAGTCCCGTGTGGATGGCCACGCTGGTCACCGTCATCGGCGCCGTCGGCATGGAACTGATCCGCTCGCGCGGAAAGACCAGCGGCGACGTCGCACTCGCCATGCTCTTCTACGGCGGACTGGCCGGCGGCGTCATGATCATCAATCTGGGTGGCGGATCCACCTCGATGCTGCTCGGCTCGATGTTCGGCTCGATCACCACCGTCTCCACCCAGGACGTCACCGCGATGGTCATCCTGGCCGTCTTCGTCCTCGCCGTCACGATCGGTCTGCGCCGCCAGCTCTTCGCCGTGTGCCAGGACGAGGAGTTCGCCCGGGTCACCGGACTGCCGGTACGCGCCCTCAACCTGCTGATCGCGATCACCGCGGCGGTCACCGTCACGGTCGCCATGCGGATCGTCGGACTGCTCCTGGTCAGCGCCATGATGGTGATCCCGGTCGCGGCCTCCCAGCGGCTGACCCGCGGTTTCGCCGCGACCCTCGGCCTCGCCATGGCGATCAGCACGACCGTCGCCCTCAGCGGCACGGCCGTGACCTACTACATCGACGCCCCTTCGGGTGCCTCGATCGTACTGATGGCCATCGCGGTCTTCGTCGTGCTGACGGCGGTGTCCACCCCCCTGGCCCGGCGCCGGGCCAGGGCCGCCCGCGCCGCCGAGGAAGTCTGTACGCGGGACGACGTAAAGGTGTGACGGGTTCGGGCAGTCGGCCGCCTGGCACAATGGGCCGAGACCGAAACGAGGAGGAACCGGTGGCGACTGCGCCTGGCGAGATGAATACCGCGCCAGTACGAGGACGATCCACCCGACAGCGGGCCGCCGTCGCGGCGGCGCTGGACGAGGTGGACGAGTTCCGCAGTGCCCAGGAACTCCACGACATGCTCAAGCACCGCGGTGATTCCGTGGGTCTGACCACCGTCTACCGCACCCTGCAGTCCCTGGCGGACGCCGGCGAGGTCGACGTGCTGCGCACCAGCGACGGCGAGTCCGTCTACCGGCGCTGCTCCACCGGGGACCACCACCACCACCTGGTCTGCCGCAAGTGCGGCAAGGCCGTCGAGGTGGAGGGCCCGGCGGTGGAGAAGTGGGCGGAGACCATCGCGGCGGAGCACGGCTTCGTGAACGTCGCCCACACGGTGGAGATCTTCGGCACCTGCGCCGACTGCGCGGCGGCCGCCGCCTAGGTCGTCTCTTTCGGATCTTGTCGGCCGAGTCCGCGGCGTCTGGTGCCGTGCCTGGGCGTGCTGTCGGGGCGCTCGCGTACTGGGCGTACGTGGTCGCCTCGGCAGTGCGGCCAGGCGCGGTGCCAGGCGTCGCGGGCCCGACAAGATCCGAAAGAGACGGCCTAGAGCTTGCGCAGGTTCCGGTCCAGGATCGCCCGCAGGGCGTCGGCGTCTGCCGGGGGGAGGATGCCCCGCTTGGGCAGGACCGTGACGGCCACCGCCGCCTTGTCGTCGCTGAGCATGACGAACGAGCCCGGCGTCTCCACGTACGTGGGCTGCGCGCTCCACCCGATGCGCGCCTCGCTGTCGTTCGTCGTCACCCGGACTCCGGAGTCGTCGACGAGGACCCGGGTCTCCCCCGCCTTCTCCACGTAGCTGCCGAGCGCCCGCGCCAGCAGCCAGGGCGTCAGCCGGGGAACGAGCGGCGAGAGCGCCCACAGCACCACCCCGGAGACGGCAAGGCCCGCGGACAGGCCCGTGTCGACCCCGTCCACCACCATGAGCAGCGCCCCGACCAGCACCAACAGCGTCCCCAGCACGGGATACATCCAGCGCAGGCGTCGCCCCGCGGGCGTCGAGGCGGATCGGGCCCGCAGCGCCTCGACGAGCTCCGGCCGGGTCGTCACGTAGACCAGTTCGACCGCCCGGCCGCCCGGCGTCGCCGCCTGTTCCGCATGCATGTTCGTGTCCATGACAGCGGAGCCTACGGCCGGGGTCAGCCGGTGGCGTCCTCGCCCTGGTTCGGGACGGCCCCGCCGAAGCGGCGGTCGCGCTGGGCGTACTCGTAGCAGGCCTGCCACAGGTTGCGGCGGTCGAAGTCGGGCCACAGGACGTCCTGGAACACCATCTCGGCGTACGCGCTCTGCCAGAGCAGGTAGTTGGAGGTGCGCTGTTCGCCGCTCGGGCGCAGGAAGAGGTCCACGTCCGGCATGTCCGGGTAGTAGATGTACTTCGCGAAGGTCTTCTCGTTGACCTTCGAGGGGTCCAGCTTCCCCGCCGCGACATCGCGGGCGATGGCCTGCGCCGCGTCCGCGATCTCGGCGCGGCCGCCGTAGTTGACGCAGAAGTAGAGGGTCATCGCGTCGTTGTCGACGGTCTGCTCCTGTGCGACCTGGAGCTCCTGGACGACCGACTTCCACATCTTCGGCATGCGGCCGACCCAGCGGATGCGGATGCCCAGCTCGTTCATCTCGTCGCGGCGGCGCCGGATGACGTCGCGGTTGAAGTTCATGAGGAAGCGCACCTCATCGGGCGAGCGCTTCCAGTTCTCCGTCGAGAAGGCGTACAGGGAGAGGTTCTTGACGCCCATCTCCAGGCAGCCCTTGAGCACGTCGAGCACGACGCCCTCGCCCACCTTGTGGCCCTCGGTGCGCGGCAGTCCGCGCTCCTTGGCCCAGCGGCCGTTGCCGTCCATGACGATCGCGACGTGGTTCGGGACGAGCTCGCCGGGGATCTTCGGCGGGCGCTCACCCGAGGGATGCGGCTCGGGAACCTTGTACTCCCGGCGAGAGCGCCCCAGAATCCCGCGTCGTGCCATGTGCCCAGCTCCTATTTCTCGACGTACCGAAGCGAGCGTAGCCCGCGCTCCAGATGCCAGTGCAAGTAGGCCGAGACCAGCCCGCTGCCCTCCCGCACGTGACGCGCCTCGCACGCGTCGGCATGCCCCCAGTCGCCCGTCAGCAGGGCGCTGAGCAGGGCGATGGCCTCCGACGAGGGTACGACGCTGCCGGGGACGCGGCAGTCGCCGCATATGACTCCGCCCGCGGCGACGGAGAAGTGCCGGTTGGGGCCGTGGATCCCGCACTTCGCGCAGTCGTCGAAGCTGGGCGCGTAGCCGTTGACGGCGAGGGAGCGCAGCAGGAAGGCGTCGAGGATCAGGTTGGGGGCGTGTTCGCCGCGCGAGAGGGTGCGCAGGGCGCCGACGAGCAGCAGGTACTGCTGGACGGCGGGCTCGCCCTCGTGGTCGGTGAACCGCTCGGCGGTCTCCAGCATCGCGGTGCCGGCGGTGTAGCGGGCGTAGTCGGTGGCGATGCCGTTGCCGTACGGGGCGATGATCTGGGTCTGTGTGCAGAGCGGCAGGCCGCGGCCGATCAGTTCGCCGCTGCGCGAGAAGAACTGCACGTCGGCGTGGGAGAAGGGTTCCAGCCCGGCGCCGAACTTGGACTTGGTGCGCCGGACGCCGCGGGCGACGGCCCGGACCCGGCCGTGGCCCCGGGTCAGGAGCGTGATGATGCGGTCCGCCTCACCCAGCTTCTGGGTGCGCAGCACGATGCCGTCGTCGCGGAACAGGCTCATGGGCCCATTGTCCCGTACGCCACCGACAGGACGGCCGCCCCGAACGGCAGCGGCCTCGCGGACGGCGGCCGCCTCCGAACGGCAGCGACCCCCGCCGGGCGCGAGGCCCGGCGGGGGACACCCCTTGGGAGGATCAGGCAGTCGGTGCGGGGGCGGGCTCGCCCTCGCCCGACTGGGCCGGAATGGCTGCCGTGGGCTCGTCGTCCGCCGCCGGGGAGGCGTCCGCCGCCGCTGCGCCGTCAGCCGGGGCGTCGGCCAGCAGGGAGTCGGCGAGCGGGGCGTCGTGCGCACCGTCCTTGCCCAGACCGTTGAAGATCAGGTTCAGGACGATCGCGGCCGTGGCACCGAGCGTCACACCGCTGTTGAGGAGCGAGGAGAGGTCCGCGTTCATGTGGTCCTTGAAGAGGACCGGGACGGTGGCGGGGAGCAGCGCGAAGGCCAGGGAGACACCCACGACGAGGGCGTTCTTCTCCTCCTTGAGGTCCACCTTGGCGAGGGTCTGGATGCCCGCGAGGGCGACCATCGCGAACATCACGGTCGCGGCGCCGCCGAGCACTCCGTGCGGAACGGCGGCGACGATCGCGGCGGCCTTGGGGATCATGCCGAGCACGATCATGAAGACACCCGCGGCGACCACGACGAAGCGGCTCTTGACCTTCGTCATGCGGACCAGGCCGACGTTCTCGGCGAAGGCCACGTAGGGGAAGGAGTTCAGGACACCGCCGAGGGCGGTCGCGGCGCCGTCGGCACGCAGGGCGCGGGCCACGGTCTCGCTGTCGATCTCCTTGCCGACGATGTCACCGACGGCGTAGGTGTCACCGGTGGTCTCGACCATGGTGATCAGCATGACGATGAGCATCAGCACGATCGGGAACCACTCGAACTTCGGCGCACCGTAGTAGAACGGCGTGGTGATGCCGATCCAGTCCGAGTTGCTGACGTCGCCGAACTTGGCGTCGCCGAGCAGGAAGGCGACGGCGGTGCCGCCGACGAGGCCGAGCAGGATGGAGATGCTGTTGAGGAAGGGCTTGCCGAGCTTCATCAGGATGAGGATGAAGAGCATCGTGCCGCCGGCGTAGGCGAAGTTCTTCGGGTCACCGAAGTCGGGGCTGCCCAGGCCGCCCGCGGCGTCGTTGAGGCCGACCGGGATCAGCACGATGCCGAGGACGGTGATCACCGTGCCAGTGACGACCGGCGGGAAGAGCCGCATGATCGTGCGGAAGGCCTTGGGGGGCAGCCAGGCGAAGGCGAAGGTGGCGATGCCGGCCGTGATGACCGCGCCGTAGATGACGAGCAGGCCCGCCGTCCCGCCGCCCGCGCCGAGACCGATGGCGATCATCGGGGACACCGCGGTGAAGGTGACGCCCTGGATCAGGGGCAGCCGCGCGCCGACCCGGCCGATGCCCCACGCCTGGATGATCGAGGCGATACCGCAGGTGAAGAGGTCGGCGTTGATCAGGTAGACCAGCTGCTCGGTGGTGAGCCCGAGGGCACCACCGACGATGATCGGAACGATCACCGCACCGGCGTAGAACGCGAGTACGTGCTGGAAGCCGTACAGCGCGAGCTTGGGGAGGGGGAGCACCTCGTCGACCGGGTGCGTGCTCTGCTTTCCGGTGGCGGAAAGCGGTGCGGCGACACGTGCCATCTCTGCCTTGCCCTTCAATGAGGTAGGTAACTGAGAAGAAGCTGGAGGAAGCTGCTTGTCCCTGGCCGAAGTGGGTCGTTAGCCCGTTGATCCGACAGGGTGATCAGTACGTCCACGTGAATCGAAGCTCCGCGGTGTTACCGGCGGCGTCTCCTCGTGTGACCGGAATTGAACGCCTGTGGGGCCGCTCACAGATATCGTCAACTTCTACAAAATGTTGACCGGGACCGGTGCGGGATCTGGAGGTTTCTCCAGTGGTGGAGACCCCCGGCGTCGACTATGGCCAACGCTTCGACGAACGGCCGCTTCCTCCTGCGCGAACGCGAAGGCCATGCGCGGTGACGTGCGGGTTAGAGCACCGCGGGCCGTTCGGCCACGCAAAGATGAAGCCCCCGCTCCGGCCGTCCACCTGGTGGAAACACCCCGTACGGATGGCAAGCCTCCGCGGTTCACGGCACGCGGAAGGATCTCCGAATCGGGTCCGCGAGGCCCGATCGTTACCTCGGATTGTGCCGTTTTCGACCACACCGTGAGACGCGGCCGCGTCCGAAACCGTCAACGCGGCCGGAACGATGGCCTGCGCCGCCGCCACCATCTGCTTCATGCCCGTGGCCGCGTATCCCGGGAGGCATGGCGAAGCAGCCGATCCCGCACGATCTGGCCCTGCGCCGGTACGGCCCCGGGGGCTGTCCGAGGCGCTGCGCCGCTTCACCGCGGCACGCCCCGCCCCCGTGGCGCGGGGCGCTGGCTGAGAGGCGTACGGGCCGCCCGCGCCCCGTGGCGGGACCCTACGGCGCCCGGACCGCCGACAGCAGCCGGGCGACCTCGTCGGCGTCGATCCGCAGCGCCGCGCCCACGGTCGCCAGCACCTCGCGCTCCGCGGGGATGTACGGGCCGTCGGCCAGCGCCACGCGCGCGCCCTGCAGCAGGATCGATTCGCGGCCCGGGCCGGCCAGGTGCGGGGCCAGCGGCTCCAGGGCCTCGTGCAGTTCGATCGAGAGCGCGGCGCCGTAGCAGTCGGGGCCGTCGTAGAGCCCGAGCCTGCCCTCCTCGGCGGCCAGTCCCTCGACCAGGGACTCCAGCTGCTCCTCGGAGCAGTCCTGGAAACCGGCGGACCGTACGGCGCCCACGGCGGCCTCCAGCGCGCTGCGCGAGGCCGTCCCCCCGGCGGCCAGCACGGCCAGGGTCACGGTGTGCACGGCGTCGCGCAGCAGCGCGGTGAAGCGGGTGGTGGTGAGGTGGTCCAGGACCTCGGTGCCGAAGCGCTCACGGCAGCCCTGGCACTCGACGACGGGACCCGCCTGCCCGCGGGGCAGCAGCGGCACGCCCAGGACGGTGAACCGGCGGCGCCCCGTGCGCCGGCGGTAATTGCGGTCGCCACCGCAGTCGGGGCAGAAGAACTCCCCGTCACCCACGGTGCTCCAGGTGGTGCGGATACCCCAGACCGTCAGCTTCCGGCCGTCCCCACCCCGAACTGGCAGCACGTCGCACCTCCGTAACCTTCCGGCAACATCGCCGGGTTGGCGTGATGTTAGCCACATCGGTGAGGATGCGTCAGCCGTGTGACAAGACAACATCGTCCGGCCCCCGTACTTGGCCGATCTGCGCCCCTGCCCGCATCCGGCCCCGCACCCGGCCCCACCTGCGCGCCCGTCCCCCACGGCGGCCCCCCGGCTTCCCCGCACCCGGCCGCGTGAACGAGAAGTTCGCCGGGGGACGGCGGCCACCCTGCCCGCTGACGCCGCCGCCCCCGGGAACGGCGGAACCCCGCCCCTCCGGAAGGAGGAGCGGGGTCCACGGACGAGACGGGCGGTCAGCGGCCCGCGCGGTTGACGGCGGAGATGACCGCCTTCAGGGAGGCGCGGGTGGTGTTCGCGTCGATGCCGATGCCCCACAGGACGCGGCCGTCGATCGCGCACTCGATGTACGAGGCGGCGACGGCGGAGGCGCCCTCGCTCATCGTGTGCTCGGTGTAGTCCAGCAGGCGGGCGTCGATGCCGATGCCGGCCAGCGCGTCGAAGAAGGCCGAGATCGGACCGTTGCCGGTGCCGTCCAGCACGGTCTCCACACCGTCCACGACCGCCTCGACGGTCAGCGTGTCGGTGCCGTCCTTGTCGGTGGTGGTCTGGCCGGAGCGCAGCTGGATGCGACCCCACGGGTTTTCGGGGTTGGGCAGGTACTCGTCCTGGAAGACGTTCCAGATCGCGGTCGGGGTGACCTCGCCGCCCTCGGAGTCGGTCTTGGCCTGGATGATCCGCGAGAACTCGATCTGCATGCGGCGCGGCAGGTCCAGCTTGTGGTCGTTCTTCAGGACGTACGCGATGCCGCCCTTGCCGGACTGCGAGTTGACCCGGATGACCGCCTCGTAGGAGCGGCCGACGTCCTTCGGGTCGATCGGCAGGTACGGGACGGCCCACTCGATGTCGTCGACGGTGACGCCCTTGGCGGCCGCGTCGGCCTCCATCGCGTCGAAGCCCTTCTTGATGGCGTCCTGGTGGGAGCCGGAGAAGGCGGTGTAGACGAGGTCTCCCGCGTAGGGGTGGCGCGGGTGGACTTCCATCTGGTTGCAGTACTCGCTGGTGCGACGGATCTCGTCGATCTGCGAGAAGTCGATCTGCGGGTCGATGCCCTGCGAGAACAGGTTCATGCCCAGCGTGATCAGGTCCACGTTGCCGGTGCGCTCGCCCTGGCCGAACAGGCAGCCCTCGATGCGGTCGGCGCCGGCCATCAGGGCCAGCTCGGCGGCCGCCACGGCGGTGCCGCGGTCGTTGTGCGGGTGCACGGAGATGCAGATGTGCGCGCGGCGGGTCAGGTTGCGGGCCATCCACTCGAAGCGGTCCGCGTGGGTGGAGGGCGTCGAGCGCTCCACGGTGGCGGGCAGGTTCAGGATGATCTCGCGGCCCTCGGACGGCTGCCACACGTCGCAGACGGCCTCGCAGACCTCCAGGGCGAAGTCCAGCTCGGTGTCGGTGAAGATCTCCGGGCTGTACTGGTAGCCGAAGACGGTGTCGGCGCCCAGCAGCTTGTCGGCGTACTCCATGACCAGGCGGGTGCCGTCGACGGCGATCTGCTTGATCTGCTCCTTGGAGCCGCGGAAGACGACCCGGCGGAAGGTGGGCGCGGTCGCGTTGTACAGGTGCACGGTGGCGCGCTTGGCGCCGACCAGCGACTCGACGGTCCGCTCGATCAGGTCCTCGCGGGCCTGGGTCAGTACGGAGATGGTCACGTCGTCCGGGATTGCGCCCTCTTCGATGATGGAGCGCACGAAGTTGAAGTCGGTCTCACCGGAGGACGGGAAGCCGACCTCGATCTCCTTGTAGCCCATGCGCACCAGCAGGTCGAACATCTCGCGCTTGCGGGCGGGGGTCATCGGGTCGATCAGCGACTGGTTGCCGTCGCGCAGGTCCGTGGAGAGCCAGCGGGGCGCCTTGGTGACGCGGGCCTCGGGCCAGGTGCGGTCGGGGATGTCCACCTGCTCGTACGAGCCGTACTTGTGGATCGGCATCCCGGAGGGCTTCTGGGTGTGGGTCGCGTTCGTGATGGGCGTGGGGCGACCGACAAAAGTGTGCTGGCTCATGACGTAGGGCTCCTCGCGTGTCCGCGTGTAGTTCGCTGGGACGGCCGACGGACGGTCGCAAAACCGCAACACCAAACTCCGCGGGGAGGGGGTCGGCCTACGACTACAGGCCCTCGCCGCGGCAGCTAAGGAGGAGCAGCCCGAAACGCATGATGGGCCGAGCCTAACCGAGCCGCCCCGTAATGCGGGACCTGTTTCAGTATGCAAGACCGGCAGGTCCGTTTTGCACCCTTTGTGAGCTAAGCCTCTTTAGCTCTTGGCCACCCGGCCCGATGTCCGGTTGATCCGTCAATGCGGCGCCACCGCTTTCAGACGAGCGAATGAATCATGGTCGCAGCTAGTGACAGCGGCATCACCCGCTGCCACATTGCCGGGCATGGATGCCTTCCTCACGCCCCGTCGCCCCGTCTTCTGCACCGTGGTGCCGCCGCACCTCCTGGACAAGATCGCCCGGTCCGAGGACCCCGCCCGGGCCGCCGCCGCGCGGCGGACCCTCGAACTGGACGCCTCGCACCGGGTACGGCGCCTGATGGCGGTGCTCCCGCCCCCCGCCGGGGAGACTGCGTCCGACACCCCCGAGCGGACCGTCTACGACGCCGAGCACCGGACCCGGCTGCCCGGGAAGAAGGTCCGCGGCGAAGGCGAGGACGCCGGCCAGGACGCCAGCGTCAACCGCGCCTACGCCGGGCTCGGAGCCACCTTCGAGCTCTTCTTCAAGGCCTTCGGCCGCCACTCCATCGACGACGCCGGTCTGCCGCTGAACGCCAGCGTCCACTACGACCGGCTGTACAACAACGCCTTCTGGGACGGCAGCCAGATGGTGTTCGGCGACGGCGACGGCGACCTCTTCCTCGACTTCACCGTGTCCGTGGACGTCATCGGGCACGAGCTCGCCCACGGGGTCACCCAGCACACCGCCGACCTGGAGTACTACGGCCAGTCCGGCGCCCTCAACGAGTCCATGTCCGACGTCTTCGGCTCCCTCATCAAGCAGTACACCCTGGACCAGACCGCCGGGGACGCCGACTGGCTGATCGGCGCCGGGCTCCTCGGCCCCTCCGTGGACAGCGGCTTCGCTCTGCGGTCGATGAAGGCGCCCGGAACGGCGTACGAGGACGACGAGCTGGGCAAGGACCCGCAGCCCGCCACGATGGACGACTACGTCCGCACCTCCCGCGACAACGGCGGGGTGCACATCAACTCCGGCATCCCCAACCACGCCTTCTACCTGGTGGCCACCGAGCTCGGCGGCAAGGCCTGGGAGCGGGCCGGGCGGATCTGGTACGACACCCTGACCGGCGGGGAGCTGGGCCCGAAGGCGGACTTCGCCCGGTTCGCCGCCCTGACGACCGCCGCGGCCGTCACCCGGTACGGCGACGGCGGCACGGAACACCAGGCCCTGCAGAAGGCCTGGTCGGCGGTCGGCCTGGGGTAGCGGGCCTCCGGAGCGGCGGGCTCGGGGCGGCAGGCGTGGGGGGACGGGCGCGGGGTAGGAGGGCCGTCATGCGGATTCAGGTGGTGCGGACGGGCGGCTTCGCGGGGATCGAGCGGCGCGGCGAGGTGGACACCTCGGGCCTGCCCGACGAGGACGAGTGGCAGGACCTGGCCCGGCTGGCCCTGCGGGACGGTCCGCCGGGGGAACCGGCGGACCGGATCCGGGACGGTTTCTCGTACACGATCACGGTCGACGGCCGGACGGTGCTCTGCCGGGATCCGAACCTTTCGGACGCGCAGCGCTCGCTGATCTCGCGCGTCCTCAAAGAAGGTGCCTGAGCAGCCCGAACTTGCTTGGATAGCCGGATGATCACGTCTTCCGACCGCCTGCCCGAGCTCGAACGCTACTACGACACCGCGCCCCGGGCCGGTGGGGCGCGGGCCGAGGACTTCGGCCCGCTGACCCTGTTCGTCCAGGAGAGCGACGGCTGGCCCTACTACGCACGGCCCGCGCTCGGCGCCGCCTCCGCCGATGGTGTCACCGTGGCCGACGTCGAGGGGGTGCTGGCCCGGCAGCGGGAGCTGAAGGTCCCCGAGGCCTTCGAGTGGGTGGCCGAAACCACCCCCTCCCTGCGCGCCGCCGCGGAGGCCGCCGGGCTGACCGTGCACGCGCATCCGCTGATGGTGCTCGACCCGGCGGCGCCGCGGCTCCCCGCGCATCCGGACGTACGCGTACTCGGCGCGGCCGACCCGCTGCTGCGCCCGGCCGTGACGGTGCCGATGCTCGCCTTCGCCGATCCCGGCACGGCGGTGGGCGAGGCGGGAGCGGCGGAGCTGGCGGTCGCGGATCGGGAGCCGGCCTCCGAGGGCCGCCGGATCCGGGTCGCGGGGATGATCGAGTCGGGCCGCACCGCCCTGGCCGCGGCCGTGCGCGACGGCGCCGTCCTGTGCTCCGGCCAGTACATCCCGGTCGGCGACGTCTCCGAGGTGGTCGGTGTCGGCACCCTGCCCTCGGCCCGCCGCCAGGGCCTGGCCCTCGCGGTGACGGCCGCCCTGGTCGCCGACGCCCTGGAGCGCGGAGCCCGCACGGT
This sequence comes from Streptomyces sp. NBC_01298, assembly GCF_035978755.1. Taxonomy (NCBI): domain Bacteria; kingdom Bacillati; phylum Actinomycetota; class Actinomycetes; order Kitasatosporales; family Streptomycetaceae; genus Streptomyces; species Streptomyces sp. NBC_01298. Next base: position 6,166,773 of record NZ_CP108414.1, on the reverse strand, counting down.
CTTCCTGTCGGCGGGCGACGAGGACGTGGCCCGCCTCTACGCCCGCCTCGGCTTCCGCTCGGTCGGCACGGCCCTGATCGCGGACCGGCCGCTGTGATCGGCCGGCTGCTGTGATCGGCCGGCTGCTGGGCCGCCGCCGCACGTGGCCCCGGGACCCGGCCGCTGGACGGCCCGCCGCGCCGGCGCCGCTGACCGGAGCCGAGGTGGAACAGGCGGAGGCGGAGCTCGGCATCCGCTTCCCTCCCGCGTACCGCTCGTACCTCCTCGACGTCGGCGCGGGCGGCCCGCTGCACCCGCTGGAGCGGGGCCCGGACGGCTGGTGGTGGGCGGGGAACCCGGACACGCGGCGCGATCTGCTGCCCGCGCCCTTCCCGCACCCCGATTCCTACGTCGAGGCGGACGCGGCGCTGTGGGAGCGGTTCCCCCGCGAGGAGGACTTCCCCGACGAGGCCGCCCTCCGGACGGCCCGGCAGGCCTGGAACGAGGCCGAGGGCGACGAGTTCGAGGACCGCAAGACGGCCGGCTGCGTGGTGCTGCGGGACAACGGCTGCGGCTTCGCCACCCTGCTCGCGCTCGCGGGACCGCTGGCCGGGACGGTCTGGTGGGACGGCCGGGCCACCTGCGACCTGATCGTGCCGCTGTCCCTGGACCACCCGGGCGGCGCGGCCCCGCTGACCTTCGGGCAGTGGCGGGAGCGCGGCCTGGGCGACCTCTCGGACCTGCTGCCGCCGGACTGGGGGCGTCCCGCGCAATTCTGAGCCCGTTCTTTTGCGGGAACGGCAAGACCGCTTGGCCGGGCCCGCCGTCCGGGCGGAGCATCGCAGGCACGGGCATCCGTACCCGTACCGACCGGAAAGAGGCCGAAATGGCGCACGCGCACGACCACGCCCCGCAGTCCCCGAACGCTCCCGAGGGCGACTTCGCGGGCGAGGAGTTCTGGGACTCCCGCTACCGCGAGAGCGACAGGATCTGGAGCGGCGACGCCAACGTCGTGCTGGCCCGGGAGACCGCCCCGCTCGCTCCCGGCCGGGCCCTGGACCTCGGCTGCGGAGAGGGCGGCGACGCCGTGTGGCTCGCGCGGCAGGGCTGGTACGTCACCGGGACGGACATCTCCGGGGTCGCCCTGGAGCGGGCCGCGGCCCACGCCGCCGAGGCCGGGGTCGCGGACCGCACCGCCTGGGAGCGGCACGACCTCGCGGAGTCCTTCCCGGCGGGCGAGTACGACCTGGTCTCCGCGTGCTTCCTGCACACCTTCGGGGACTTCCCGCGCGACCGGATCCTGCGCCGGGCCGCCGCGGCCGTGGCCCCCGGCGGGATCCTGCTCGTCGTCGGCCACGCGGGCTGGCCGTCCTGGCAGGAGGACCGCCCGGAGGTGGACTTCCCGACCCCGGACGATGTCCTCGCCCAGCTGGAACTGGAGGCCGGCGCCTGGGAGGTCCTGCTGGCGGAGGAACACGTACGGGTCCAGAACCAGCCTGACGGCCGGCCCGGGACCCGTACGGACAACGCGGTGAAGGTGCGGCGGCTCTCCTCTTGATGCGCCCCTCGCACCGGTCGGCCCTGGCGGGCCTCCCGGGCTTCGGGGGCGCTGCGTCGGACTCCGTCCGCCGAAGGGGCCTCGCCCGATCCGGACGGGCGGGAACGGGCTAGAAGCCCAGCTTGCGCAGCTGCTTGGGGTCGCGCTGCCAGTCCTTGGCGACCTTCACGTGCAGGTCGAGGAAGACCGGGGTGCCGAGCAGCGCCTCGATGTGCTTGCGCGACTTCATCCCGACCTCCTTCAGCCGGGCGCCCTTCGGGCCGATGATGATGCCCTTCTGGCTCGGCCGCTCGATGTAGAGGTTGGCGTGGATGTCCAGCAGGGGGCGGTCCGCCGGGCGGTTCTCCCGGGGGATCATCTCCTCGACGACCACGGCGATGGAGTGCGGGAGCTCGTCCCGTACGCCCTCCAGCGCGGCCTCGCGGATCAGTTCCGCGACCATCACCATCTCGGGCTCGTCGGTGAGGTCGCCCTCCGGGTACAGCGGCGGGCTCTTCGGCAGCATGGGCGCGATCAGGTCCGCCAGCAGCTGGACCTGGGTGTCGCCGACCGCCGAGACGGGGACGATCTCGGCCCACTCGAAGCCGAGCTCCTCGGCGAGCTGGTGCACGGCGATGAGCTGCTCGCCCACCACCTTCGACTCGACGAGGTCGGTCTTGGTGATGATGGCGATCTTGGGGGTCTTCTTGATCCCCGCGAGCTCCTTGACGATGAACTTGTCACCGGGGCCGAGCTTCTGGTCCGCGGGCAGGCAGAAGCCGATCACGTCGACCTCGGACCAGGTCGCGCGCACGACGTCGTTCAGCCGCTCGCCGAGCAGCGTGCGCGGCTTGTGGAGGCCGGGCGTGTCGACCAGGACGAGCTGGGCGTCGGGGCGGTGCACGATGCCGCGGACCGTGTGGCGGGTGGTCTGCGGCCGGTTGGAGGTGATCGCGACCTTGGTACCCACGAGCGCGTTGGTCAGGGTCGACTTCCCCGCGTTGGGACGGCCGACGAAGCATGCGAAGCCCGCACGGTGCGGGCTGGTGGTCTCGGGGGAACGATCGCTCATACGGGCCATTCTCCCCGATGCGGCTCCCAGCGCCGACCAGGCCGCCGCCAGGAGGGCCAGAGCGGTCGCGAGCAGGACGTTCAGGGCGGGGTGCGCGGCGTGTCCGGCGGCGGCCCGGGCGGCCGTGCCGTCGGCCCGCGCCACCACCGCGACCTCGGCCCATTCCAGGGCGGGCGGGTCCGCCCAGTGCGCGGTGAGCCGGACCCGCTGGCCGGGCAGCAGCTCGGCGGGCAGGCCGGTGAGGGGACGGGAGATCAGTTTCCGGCCCAGCGCCCCGGAGGCGGTCAGAGTGGCGCGGGGGCGCAGGGTGACGTTGCCGAGGTTGTGGAGCGTGTACGAGATCTCCGCGCCGGCGGCGGCGCCGCGGGCGGTGGCGGTGCGGAGGTCCTCGACCGCCAGGGCGGGGGCGGTGGGACCGGTGACCCGCAGGTAGACGCGGGCGGCGACGGCCTGCTGAATCCCTATCCCCTGAGTGGCGGCGCCCGGCCGGTCCTCCAGGGCGACGACGGCTCCAGGATGGTCGCCGGGTTCGGCCCGGTCGGGGACGGTGAGGGTGAAGCCGACGTCGACCGCCGTCTTCGCCGGGACGGTGATCCGCTCCCGCGCCAGCGCCGTCCAGGCACCCGTGGCGGTGCGCGGCTCCTCGGGCCCGCGCAGGGCGAAGCCGCCGTCGCGGGCGGTGTTGTAGGCGTCGGCGGCGTAGAGGCGGAAGGTGCGGGGGCGGTCCGTGCGGTTGGCGATGGTGACGGAGTCGGTGACGCTCTGGCCGGGGCCGGCGGCGAGGTAGAAGTACGGCCGCTGCCCGATCGTGTTGGCGGCGGGCAGCACGGACCACTGCCCGTTGTCGGCGGCGGCGGCGGGTCCGGCTCCGCCGAGCAGGAGCATGCCGAGCCCCACGAGCACGGCGGCGGCCGCCGACCCGGCCCGGCGCGGCCACGCCCGCGCAGCCGGTGCCGGTGCCGGTGCCGGTTCCTCGCCTGCGGCACGCCGGTGGGACGCGCGCCCGGGGCGGTCCCGCGGGGTTCCTCTCCCCGCCCCGCCACTCCCCCGTTCCCCGGGGCTCCGCCCCGGACCCGTTGCCGGGTGCGGCGCCGTTCCCGGTGGCCAACCCCCGGACCCCCGCTCCTCAAACGCCGGAGGGGCTGGATTTCGCTGATGTGGCCCGCACAAACAGGCCGGCGCCGGCCAGATCCAGCCTCGCCGGCGTTGGAGGCGCGGGGTCTGGGACCGAGCCCCAGGGGGTCCGGTCACAGCCCGGGGAACCGGCGAAGGGCGGGGCGGGGAGACGGCCCCGCGCAGCGGCGCAGGGGCTGCGGAGGGGCTGGGCCGGGTCACGACAACGTCAGCGTCAGCACCGCCGTGTAGGCGCCCGGCGGGGTGTACGGGGGGACCTGGAGGGTGACGGCCGCGTCGACGGTGAAGGTGCCGCCGACGAGGGTGGCGTCACCGGTCGAGGCCAGGACCGCGCCGTCGGGCCCGACCGTGCCCGCGCTGCCCGGCGCACACGCGCTGGGGCTGCCGGGCGCGGCCTCACACGTCGGGGTCCAGCTCAGGGAGGCACCCGGGATGCGGAGCCCGCCGGCACCCGTGAAATCGGTGACCTTGCCGATCAGGGACCACCCGGCCGGCCCGCCGCGGGCGTCCTTGACGGTGACGGTGCCGATCCGGCCGGCCGCCGCGCCACCGTCCCCGTACGGGACCGCGGCCAGGGTCACGGCGTCGCCCTCCTGGGTCATGCCCAGCTCGCCCGGCTCCACGACCGCCGTCACCGTCTGGCTCCCCGGCGGCAGCGGAACGGCGACGATCACCGTGTACGCGGCCGGGCCGGAGCCCCGCTCCGGAGTCCAGGCCGCGCCCTCGTACGCCACGACGGCGGTGGTCGCCCGGTCCGTGACCGGCAGCTCCGCGAGGACCACGCCGAGCTCGTCGGCCTTGGCGGTGACCCGGTCGGCGGTCTCCGCCGCACCCGCCCGGCCCGCCACGGTGACCTCCGCACCGGGCACGAAGCCGGCTCCGGTGACCTTGACCTTGGCGCCCGGGCCGCCCGCGGCCGTGCCGAGCGCGACGGCGCGCACGTTGGCCGTCGGCAGCGGGCTCGCGGTGATCCGCTGCGCCACCGGGGCCCCGCCCGGGAGCGGAGCCGGCGCCGGCAGCGGCAGCGGCCCCGGAGACGACGAGGCCGACGGGGACGGCGTTGGAGGCGGCGGCACCTCCGAGGCCGAAGCCGACTCCGAAGCCGACGCCGACGCGGAAGGCTCCGGTCCCGGCTCCACGCCCCCGGCGACCGCGCACACGGTGTCGAGTTCGAGGAGGTGCCCGGTGTGCAGGGTGTAGCCGCCCGGGGCCAGGGTGATCTCGCCGGGAGCGGTGACGGTGAAGGTGCCGGTCATGGTGACGGCGGGCAGCGCCCCGCCCACCGCGACGGGGTCGTTGCGCTTGGCTCCGACGACCGTGACCTCGCCCTGCTGCGCGCCTCCGAGGACGATCCGCCCGGTCGGGGTGAGGGCGTCGCCGGGCAGCGCGACCGAGAGGGGGTTCACGGCGGGGGTCCGGGCCACCTGGTAGGTGACGGTGACGGTGTCGCCCACGCGCGGCGTCACGTCGTCCACGGTGACCCGGGCGGTGGTGGGCCCGTCGGCCGGCGGCAGTCCGGCTTCCTGGGGCGGCAGGCAGTGCGTCGGGAACTCGACCTGCCCGGGAGGCGTCTCCCCCTCCGCCGCCGCGGGGGTGCTCAGCGCGCCCCCGGTCGCCGCGGCCAGTACCGCCATGCCGACGGCCGCCGACCATCCTCTGTGCCGCGCCGTCGTTCGCGCCGAAGTCCGCACTGACCGCCCCCTGGGATCCCGTACCCCGCCAGGGGGACATTCACGAGCGGGCGGGGGGATAAGTCAATGCACGGACCCCGCAGGAACTGATGTCCCATCAGGAGATGGCAGGGTGCCGTCGAACGCGGTACCCGGCGCGGCCGCCCTGAAGGTCCGCCGGTAGGACGTCGGGCTCACGCCGAGCGCCGCCTGAACGTGCTTGCGCAGGGACTGCGCGGTCCCGAATCCCGCCTCCCGGGCCACGTGTTCCATCGGCAGCTCGGTCTGCTCCAGCAGGGCCCGGGCCCGCTCGACCCGCTGCCCGGTGATCCATTCGCCCGGGCTGAGCCCCGATTCCTCGCGGAACCGGCGCGTGAAGGTCCGTACCGACATGGCCTCCTGCCGGGCCAGGTCACTCAGCCGCAGCGGTTCGTGCAGCCGGTCCAGTACCCAGGCGCGGGCCGCGGTGGTGCTCGCCTGCTGCGGCTCGGGCACCGGGCGGTCGATGAACTGCGCCTGCCCGCCGTCGCGGTGCGGCGGTACGACGGTGTACCGGGCGGTCTGGTTGGCGACGGCCGCACCGTGGTCGCGGCGCACGATGTGCAGGCACAGGTCGATCCCGGCGGCGACTCCGGCGGAGGTGAGCACGTCCCCGTCGTCGGTGTAGAGCACGTCCGGGTCGACCAGGACGGCCGGGAAGGTCTGCTGGAAGTGCCCGGCGGCGGACCAGTGGGTGGTGGCCCGACGGCCGTCCAGGTACCCGGCGGCGGCGAGCACGTAGCCGCCCGTGCAGATGGAGACGAGCCGGGTGCCGGGCCTGATGTGCGCGAGGGCGGCGGCCAGTTCGGGGGTGAGCCGGCCCTCCGAGTGGACCGGGCCCAGCTCGTAGGAGGCGGGGACGACCACGGTGTCGGCCGTGGCCAGCAGTTCGGGGCCGTGCTCGACGTGGATGTCGAAGTCGGCGTCCGTGAGCACCCGGCCGGGGGCGAGCCCGCAGGTGAGGATCTCGTAGAGCGGCCGCCCGGTCGCGGGGTCCTTCGCCCGCCCGAAGATCCGGTGCGGGATCCCGAGCTCGAAGGGCAGCAGCCCGGCGAGGGCGAGTACGACGACACGGTGGACCCGGTGGACCCGGTGCGCGTGAGGCTCCATGGCCCGATCATATCGAAGCATGTCGGTCAGGCCACTGTCGTACGGGCACCCGGCGGCCGGAAACTGTCGTCGTGACGCAGACAGAACCGGGCCCCGGCCCCGCCTCCGGCGCTTCCACCGGCCCCTCCCCCGCACCGACGCCCACCTCCGGCACGCGCGCCGGTACCGGCACCGGCGCCCCCGCCGACGCACCGCCGCCCCGGCGGCACCGCGTCCACCGCGCCTGGTTCGTCGCGGCCGTCGCCTTCGTGACGATCATCGGCGCCGCCGGCTTCGCCTCGCTCCCCGGCCTGCTCATCGAGCCGCTGCACGAGGAGTTCGACTGGTCGCGGGGCACGATCGGCCTCGCCGTCTCCGTGAACCTCGCGCTGTACGGGCTCACCGCGCCGTTCGCCGCCGCCCTGATGGACCGCTTCGGCATCCGCCGGGTCGTCGCGATCGCGCTGACCGTCATAGCCGGCGGCACGGTGGCCACCGTGTGGATGACCGCCTCCTGGCAACTGGTCCTCTACTGGGGCGTCCTCGTCGGGCTCGGCAGCGGCTCGATGGCCCTGGCCTTCGCCGCGACGGTGACCAACCGCTGGTTCACCGCCCGGCGCGGCCTGGTCACCGGCATCCTGACCGCCGCCGGGGCCTCCGGCCAGCTGGTGTTCCTGCCACTGCTGGCCTGGCTGGTCGAAAACCACGGCTGGCGCCCCGCGGCCGTCACCGTCTCGCTGGCGGCGCTGGCCGTCGTGCCCTTCGTCTGGCTGCTGCTGCGCGACCACCCGGCGGACATCGGGACCACCCCGTACGGGGGCCCGTACACGCCCAAGCCGCCGCCCGTGCCCGGCGCCGCCCGCCGGGCCGTGGGCGTCCTGCTCAAGGCGGCCCGGACCGGCCCCTTCTGGCTGCTGGCGGGCACCTTCGCGATCTGCGGGGCCTCCACCAACGGCCTGGTGAAGACCCACTTCGTGCCCTCGGCCCACGACCACGGCATGCCGGTGACGGCGGCGGCCGGGCTGCTCGCCGTGATCGGCGTCTTCGACGTCATCGGCACGGTGTTCTCCGGCTGGCTGACGGACCGCTTCGAATCGCGCCGCCTGCTGGCCGTGTACTACGCCCTGCGCGGGATCTCCCTGCTCTTCCTCCCGATGCTGCTGGCCCCGACCGTGCACCCGCCGATGGTGTTCTTCATCGTCTTCTACGGCCTGGACTGGGTCGCGACGGTCCCGCCGACGATCGCGCTGTGCCGCGAGCACTACGGGGAGGACGGCGCCATCGTCTTCGGCTGGGTCCTGGCCTCGCACCAGGTCGGCGCCGCACTGGTGGCCTTCCTCGGCGGCCTGGCCCGCGACGCCTTCGGCTCGTACGACCCCGTCTGGTACGCCTCGGGCGCCCTGTGCGCGATGGCGGCCCTGATGGCGATGATCATCCGCCGCCGGACCCCCGCCGACGCCGTCGGGGCGGTCGCGGCCTGACGACCGCCCCGGTACGGGGCCGCGCCTTCGCTGCCAGGATGAGCCCGTGGACGACACGGGCGGGGCAGCGGCGGCGGACGAGCTGGTACGGGCGGCGCGGGCCGGGGACGGCGCCACGGTCTCGCGGCTGCTGAGCCGGGGCGTCGCCGTGGACGCACGCGACGCCGACGGGTGGACGGGGCTGGACACCGCCGTGCGGGAGGGCCGGGACGGCGTGGTGCTCCTGCTCCTCGCCTCCGGCGCCGACCCCGAGCAGGTCACGGGCCCGTACGACGAGGAACTGCCGCTGGTCCAGGCGGCGACCAGGGGCCACACCGGCATCGTGCGACAGCTGCTCGCCGCCGGCGCCGACCCCGACCGCGCCAATGGGCTGCGCGCCACCGCGCTGGGCCGTGCGGGGGCCGAGGGCCACACGGAGACGGCCCGGGTCCTGCTGGAGCACGGAGCCGATCCGGGCATCCGCTGGAAGGCACTGACCCCCGCCGAGTGGGCGACCCGCTTCGGCCACACCGGGACGGCAGAGTTCCTGCGCACCCGGGCCGCCGGGCCGGCGGCCCGGCCCCGGGCCTAGGCCGTTTCCTTCGGATCACCTCGCTGACCAGATATGGATGGCGGCGAGGTGGAGTCCGGAGAGGTAGATGGTGGCGGTCTTGTCGTAGCGAGTGGCCAGGCCGCGCCATTGCTTGAGTTTGTTGATGCAGCGTTCGACGGTGTTCCGCTGCTTGTAGGCCTCGCGGTCGAAGGCCGGTGGCCTGCCGCCACGGCTGCCGAGGCGTTTGCGGTTGGCGAGTTGGTCGGCGGGTTGCGGGATCACCGCGCGGATCCCGCGCCGACGCAGGTGGGAACGGATCGCGCGGGACGAGTACGCCTTGTCGGCCAGGACCACGTCCGGTCTCGCTCTCGGTCTGCCGACTGGCCGGGGAACCCGCAAGCGGGCCATGAGCTGCGGGAACGCAGGTGCGTCACCGGATTGGCCAGGCGTGATGACGAAGGCCAGAGGCCGGCAGCGGTTGTCGGCGGCCAGGTGGACTTTCGTGGTCAGTCCGCCGCGGGATCGTCCGAGGGCATGGTCGGCGGGCTCGCCGTCCGGGGCCCCTTTTGGCGGGCCCCGGCAGCGTGCTGGTGGGCACGGACGATCGTGGAGTCGACCGAGACGACCCAGTCGAGGTCGCCTTCGGCGTCGGCCTGGGCCAGCAGGGCGGTGAAGACCCTTTCCCAGGTTCCGTCGGCGGCCCACTTCCGCAGTCGGTTGTGAGCGCCCTTCCACGACCCGAAGGACTCGGGCAGGTCCATCCACGGCGTCCCGGTCCGGTACTTGAACGCGATCGCGTCGATCACCTGCCGGTGATCACGCCACCGACCACCCCTCTTCGGCGTCCGCTCCGGCAACAACGGCTCGATCCGCGCCCACTGCGCATCAGTCAACGACACACATCAACCAACGATCAGATGATCCGAAGGAAACGGCCTAGGGGCCTGTCGTCAAACTCCCGCCTGCCGCGCTTCGGGCGACGACGAGAGTTTGACGACAGGCCCTAGGATCCGGCCGCAGTCGTCGACTTCAGGGTGCCGTCCGGGCCCGCCAGGAGGACCGGGGTGTCCGGGCCGCCGAGGTCGCGGACCGCCGCGCGATCGGCGTCGGAGGGGGCCTCGGCGGCGCTGACGACGGCCGCCGCCTCCAGGGACTGGGCGCCGCTGGCCACGGCCATCGCGACGGCCGTCTGGAGGGCGCTCAGCTTCAGGGAATCCAGCGCCACGGTTCCGGCGACGTACGTACGGCCGGTCTCGTCCCGGACCGCCGCCCCCTCGGGCACGCCGTTGCGGGCCCGGGCGCTGCGCGCCAACGTGATGATCTTGGTGTCTTCGGGGTCGATCCCGGTGCTGTCGGTCATAGCCCGAAGCATATGGAGCGCGTCGGCGGGGCCGCACGACGACCCCGCCGACGCGCTCTCCCCTCCACCCCCGGTGTCCCCCCGGGATCTTGGTGGCGCAGGGATAAAACTAAGCGCTGCGTAAGCGCGGGCGCGGCCCCGAAGGTCCCGTGATCGATGACCTTGGACCCTTCCCGGATTCCACGACCCGGAACGCCGGAGCGCCGGGAAGCCGGGGGCGGGGAAGCCGGTGAGCAGGAAAGCCGGGAGCCGGAAACCCCGGCCCCGGCCGACCCCGGGCGGCCCCCGCCCCTACGGCCGGTCGAGCCGCAGCCGCTCCGCCTTCGGCAGGCCCGCGACCACCAGGTCGTACGAGTCCTCGACCAGCTCCCGCACCAGCGCGTCGGCCAGGGCCCCCGGCCCGCCCGCGGTCACGGTGTTCCAGTGCCGCTTATTCATGTGCCAGCCCGGCACGATCGCCTCGTGCTCCGCCCGCAGCGCCACCGCCCGCTCCGGATCGCACTTGAGGTTGACCTTCAGCGGCTCGCCGTCCAGCGCGCTGAGCGCGAACATCTTCCCCAGCACCTTGAACACCGAGGTCTCCGGGGTGAAGGGGAACTCCTCCACGGCCGCGTTGAACCCCAGGCAGAAGTCGCGCAGCTCCGCCGGCGTCATTCCGTCTCCCCGTCCGATTCCTCCGCGGGAGCCACCGGCTCCACCAGCACGGTCACGATCTTGTTCCGCCGTCCCGCCGGGGACTCCGCCGTCAGTCGCAGCGGCCGCCCGTCGGGCAGGTCCACCACCGCCGAGGCGCCGGCGATCGGGACCCGGCCCAGCGCCTTGGCGAGCAGTCCGCCGACCGTCTCCACGTCCTCGTCGTCGAAGGAGTCCACCTTGAACAGTTCACCGAGATCGGTGATGTCGAGGCGCGCGGTGACCCGGTAGCGGTCCCCGCCCAGCTCCTCCACCGGGGGGATTTCCCGGTCGTACTCGTCGGTGATCTCACCGACGATCTCCTCGAGGATGTCCTCGATGGTGACGATGCCGGCGGTGCCGCCGTACTCGTCGATGACGACCGCCACGTGGTTGCGCACCGACTGCATCTCGCGCAGCAGGTCGCCCGCGTTCTTGGTGTCCGGCACGAACACCGCGGGCCTTATCGCGGTGGAGACGAGGTCGCTCTCCGCGTCCCGGCTGATGTGCGTCTTGCGGACCAGGTCCTTCAGGTACACGATGCCGACGATGTCGTCCTCGTTCTCCCCGGTCACCGGGATCCGCGAGAACCCGGACCGCAGCGCGAGCGTGGTCGCCTGACGGACCGTCTTGTACCGCTCGATGCAGACCAGGTCGGTGCGCGGCACCATGACCTCGCGCACGAGGGTGTCGCCCAACTCGAAGACCTGGTGCACCATGCGGCGCTCGTCGTCCTCGATCAGCGATTCCTTCTCCGCGAGGTCGACCATCGCGCGCAGCTCCGCCTCGGAGGCGAAGGGCCCCTTGCGGAAGCCCTTTCCGGGTGTGAGCGCGTTGCCCAGGAGGATCAGCAGTTGCGGGACAGGCCCCATGATCCGGGCGAGCGGCACGAGGACGTACGAGGCCGCCGTCGCCGTGTTCAGCGGGTGCTGCCGGCCGATGGTGCGCGGGGACACGCCGACCGCCACGTAGGACACGAGCACCATCACGGCGATGGCCACGAGCAGTGCGGTCCAGTTCTCCCCGAACTCGTCGAGGCAGACGTACGTGACGAGCACGCCCGCCGCCATCTCGCAGGTGACCCGGACCAGCAGGGCGACATTGACGTAGCGGGTGGGGTCGCCGGCGACCTGCGCCAGCTTCGCGCTGCCGCGCCGGCCCTCCCGTACGGCCTGCTCGGCGCGGAAGGCGGAGATCCGGGCGATCCCGGACTCGGCGCACGCGGCGAACCAGGCCACCACCACCAGCAGGACGGCCCCGGTGATCAGCTGGAGATCACCGGTCATGAGACGGTCGGGGCCGGGGACGGGCCGGTCACGCCGTTCTCGTCGCGCCATCCGTCGACGATGGCGGCCTGGAGCCCGAACATCTCGGCCTTCTCGTCCGGCTCCTCGTGGTCGTACCCGAGCAGGTGCAGCACCCCGTGGACGGTCAGGAGCTGGAGCTCCTCGTCCATGGAGTGCTGCGTCGGCGCGTCCTCGCCCTGCTTCTTGGCGACTTCGGGGCAGAGCACGATGTCACCGAGGAGCCCCTGCGGGGGCTCCTCCTCGTCCTTCTTCGGCGGACGCAGTTCGTCCATCGGGAAGGACATGACGTCGGTGGGTCCGGGCAGGTCCATCCACTGGATGTGGAGCTGCTCCATCGCGTCCTCGTCCACGACGATGACGGAGAGCTCCGAGAGCGGGTGGATCCGCATCCGGGCGAGTGCGTAGCGGGCGATGTCGAGGATCGCCCGCTCGTCGACATCGGTTCCGGACTCGTTGTTGACGTCGATCGACATGGTGCGCTTGTGTCTACTTCCGCTGGAAGCCGTTCCGCGACTGCTTCGCGTCCTGGCTGTCGTCGTACTTCTCGTACGCGTCGACGATACGGCCGACCAGCTTGTGCCGGACGACATCCTCGGACGTGAGCCGCGAGAAGGCGATGTCCGGAACTCCTTCGAGGATGTCCTGCACCTGCCGCAGACCGCTCTTGGCGCCACCCGGAAGGTCCACCTGGGTCACGTCGCCGGTGACGACGATCTTCGAGTCGAACCCGAGCCGGGTCAGGAACATCTTCATCTGCTCGGGGGTGGTGTTCTGCGCCTCGTCGAGCACGACGAACGCCTCATTCAAAGTGCGACCCCTCATGTACGCCAGCGGCGCCACCTCGATCGTGCCCGCCGCCATCAGCCGCGGGATCGAGTCCGGGTCGATCATGTCGTGCAGGGCGTCGTAGAGCGGCCGCAGGTAGGGGTCGATCTTGTCGAAGAGGGTGCCGGGGAGGAAGCCGAGGCGCTCGCCGGCCTCCACCGCCGGGCGGGTCAGGATGATCCGGCTGACCTGCTTGGACTGCAGGGCCTGGACCGCCTTGGCCATGGCGAGGTAGGTCTTGCCGGTACCGGCGGGGCCGATGCCGAAGACGATCGTGTGCTTGTCGATCGCGTCGACGTAGCGCTTCTGGTTCAGGGTCTTCGGGCGGATGGTCCGGCCGCGGCTGGAGAGGATGTTCTGGGTGAGCACCTCGGCGGGCGTCTCGTCCGGGCCCCCGCCGTTGCCGCTCGACTTGAGCATGGCGATCGAGCGTTCCACTGCGTCCTCCGTCATCGGCTGCCCGGTGCGGAGCACCAGCATCATCTCGTCGAACAGTCGCTGGATCAGCACGACTTCCGCCGTCGAGCCGATCGCGCTGACCTGATTGCCCCGAACATGGATGTCGGCCTTCGGGAAGGCCTTCTCGATCACGCGCAACAGGGCGTCGCCCGAACCGAGGACGGACACCATCGGATGCGTGGCCGGTACGGAGAAGTGGGCTCTTGCCTGCCCCGGCGCGGGGGTCTTGGCTGTCGGTGTCTGAGTCATGGGCCGGCACTGTGGCCTGCGCATACCTCCCACTGAGGGGCCGCGCCGATCGACGGCCACCGGACTTCCAAGCCTACGTCGCCGCCGCGCCATCCCCGAGGGGTTTTACGGGGTCCCCTACGGGCGCCGGGGCCGCCGGCCCGATCCAGCCCGCCGGCGTTTGCCCAAACCAGCCCCTCCGGCGTTTGAGGAGCGGGGCTCGGGGGCCGGCCCCCGCAACGGCGCCGCACCCGGCCTGACCACCCGGGCCCGGACCGCCCGGGGTCGGGGGCGAGGCCCCGCACGCCCCGTACGCGTTCCCCGGGCCGGCCAGGCCTACGCCGACTGCCGGAAGCCGATCGTCGGGACCGCCCGGCGCCGGCTGGCGGGCTCCGCGGCCCGCGGGACGATGTCGTCCAGGAAGCCGTACCGCCCCCGCAGGGCCTCCGGGGCGGTGCGCCACCAGTGGGCGACCTCCGTCCAGCCGGGGGCCGACAGGGAGCCGCCGAACTCCTGCACCGACAGCGCGGCCGTCAGGCCCGCGAAGGCGAGCCGGTCCGCGAGGGGCCACTCGGCGAGGGTGCCGGTGAGGAACCCCGCCACGTACACGTCGCCCGCCCCGGTCGGATCCAGCGCGTCGACCGCGATCGCGGGCACCTCGGCCGTCTCCCCGGTCCGCCCGTCCACCGCGTACGAGCCCTCGGCGCCCATCGTCACCACCGCGATCGGCACCTTCTCGGCCAGCGCCCGGGCCGCCGCGCGCGGGCAGTCGGTGCGCGTGTAGGCCATCGCCTCCCCCGCGTTGGGCAGGAAGGCCTCGCAGTGCTCCAGGTCGGCCAGCGCCCCGAGGTCCCACCGCCCGCTGTCGTCCCAGCCGACGTCGGCGAAGACCCGGGCCCCGCGCCGGGCCGCCTCGGCGACCCAGGCCTCGCCGCCGCCCGGGCCGAGCGAGGCCACGGCCGCGCGGGCGCGGGGCGGGCACTGGGGGAACGGTCCGGGGCCCGCCGGGGGCGGGGCCTCGTGGCCGTGGGAGACCATCGTGCGCTCGCCCTCGTAGGCCATCGAGACGGTGACGGGGCTGTGCCAGCCGGGCACGGTCCGCGACATCGACAGGTCGATGCCCTCGCCCTGTTCGAGCGCGTCCCAGCAGTACTCCCCGTAGTGGTCGTCCCCGAAGGCGGCGGCCAGGGAGGTGCGCAGGCCGAGCCGGGCGAGGGCGGTGGCCATATTGGCGACGCCGCCGGGGCTGGAACCCATGCCGCGCGCCCAGGACTCCGTGCCGCGCACGGGGGCCGATTCGAGGCCGGTGAAGATGATGTCGAGGAAGACCGTTCCCGTCAGGAAGACGTCGCAGCCGGGTTCATGGGGGTCGCGCAGCGGACCGAGCGGGTCCACGGCGGAGTCGAGGCTGTCCCGGCTGCTGCGACTGGTCACGATGTACTCCCCGTTCGGTCGGTGCGCGTTCTGAGCTTGGCGGTTCGTTTCTTCAGCGGGTCGTTCTTCCATGGGCTTCCCGATCGGACTTCCTGATGGGATTCAACCCACGACCGCCTCCGGGCCCTCCCTCCCGGGCCGACCCGGAATACAGTGTGACGCAGATCACCGCCCGAACGCCCTTCTCGGAGGATCGGGCATTTTGATAGATATGAGCCCCCGCGGTCTTGCGGAATCTCACGCTCCACCTGCACATCCTGGAACACCCGTGCCCGACCGCACCCCCGCGCCGCCCGCCGCCTGGCCGCTCGTCGCGCTCTTCACCTCCGGTTACGTCGCCCCGTACCTGCTGCCGACCGTCGTCGGCCGGCTCGACGCGCACCTCCCGCTGAGCCCCGCGCAGGCCGGACTGATCGGCTCGGTCCTGCTGCTCGGCTCGGCCGCCGCCGGATTCACCCTCGCCTCCCGCATCCCGCGCCTCGGGCCCCGCCCGCTGGCCCGGCTCGGGCTGTTGCTCGCCGTCCTCGGGTACGGCACGGCCGCCGCCACCGCGCAGCTGCCCCTCGTCATCGCGGGCGCCGTCGTCGGCGGCTTCGGCTCGGGCACGGCCACGGCCGTGGCCGCCTCCGGGATCGCGGCGCAGCGCGACCCGCACCGGACCTCCTCGCTGGGGCTGCTGTCGGTGTCGGCCACGGCCGGGGCCCTGTACCTGACCCTGCCCCGGCTGGGCGGCGGGCACGGGCTGCCGTTCGCGGCGATCGCCCTGGTCGCGCTGGTGTGCTGGCCGGCGACGGGCCGCCTGCCCGGGGCCGATCGCACGGAGGCCACGGAGGCCGCGGACCTCGCCCGCCGCACCGGCCTCGGCGACCGCGGCGGCCCGGCCGTACGGGCCTCCGGGCGGCTCCCGTACCCGCGCGCCGGGGTGGTGCTCGCCGGGGCCCTGATGCTGTGGTCGCTGGCCCAGAACGCCCTGTGGGGCGTCAGCGGCCGCATCGGCGCGCAGCAGGCGGGCCTGTCCGAGGTCACCCTCGGCATCGTCTTCGCGGCCGCGCTCGGCGCCGGGCTGCTCGGGGTCACCGGCGCCTCCCTGCTCGGGTCCCGGCTCGGGCGGGCGGTCCCGGTGGGCGTGGGCACGGTGGTCATCGCCTGCTGCGTGGTGCTCGCCTCGCAGGCGCGGGACTTGGGCGCCTTCGCCGCCGGGGAGATCCTGTGGAACGCGGTCTACCCCGTCGTGCTCTCCTACGCCATCGGCCTCGCCGCCGCCCTCGACCCGCGCGGGCGGTGGGCCGTCCTGGTCGGTTCCGCGTCCTCGCTCGGCGTGGCCTGCGGGCCCGTCACCGGGAGCCTGCTCGCCGAGGCCGCGGGGTTCCCCGGCATGGGGCTGGGCCTCGGCATCCTGCTGCTGGCGGTGGCCGGGCCGATGGCCGGGGTCGCCCTGCACGTCGGCGGCCGCCCGCTGACCCCGGGCTCGGTGCGACGCCGCGGCGGGGCCCCGGCGGCCGTGCTCGCCGCCGGAGCCGGGACGCCGGCCGGTTCGGTGCCGCGGGTCGGCGCGCAGGAGCTGGAGGTCGTGGAACTCCCGCAGCTCCGGCCCCGCCCCCTGCGCCTGCCGCCGCTCCGGGTCCTGCTGCTCTCCCCGGCGGCGGCCCGCCGCGGCCGGGACCGCACCCGCCGCCGGACCCGCACGGGCGTCTAGGCCACCGGCGGCGTCAGCCACATCCAGCCCCGCCGGCGTTTGAGGCGCGGGGTCTGGGGCGGAGCCCCAGGGGGTCCGGGCGCCGCCCGGGGAACGGGCGAAGGGCGGGTAGGGGAACTCCGCCCCGCGCAGCGGAACGGTCGCGGCCGGGGAAGGGCTCCGCGCAAGCCGCCGCGGGCGGCCCCGCGGGGCCGCGCTACCCGGGCTGTCCGGCCCGCTTCGGCACGGGAACCCGTACGAGGTCCGCCGCGATCGTGAGCTCGCCCTCGAACCCGGCCGCACGGGCCTGGCGTTCGAACTCCGACGGGTCGGTGTAGCGCTGCGAGAAGTGCGTCAGCACGAGGTGCCGCACGCCCCCGTCCCGGGCCACCCGGGCGGCCTGTCCGGCGGTGAGGTGCCCGTGGTCGGTGGCCAGTCGGACGTCCTCGTCGAGGAAGGTCGACTCGATGACCAGCATGTCGCAGCCCGCCGCGAGCTCCTCGACGCCCTCGCAGAGCCGGGTGTCCATGACGAAGGCGAACCGCTGTCCGGCGCGCGCCTCGCTGACCTCGTCGAGCGTGACTCCGCCGAGGCTGCCCTCGCGCTGGATCAGCCCCACGTCCGGCCCCTTGATGCCGTGGAGCGCGAGCAGTTCGGGCCGCATCCGGCGCCCGTCGGGCTCGGTGAGCCGGTAGCCGAAGGACTCCACCGGGTGCGAGAGCCGTACGGCGTCCAGGGTGTACGCGTCCCCGCGCGCCAGGACCCCGTCCTCGGCCACCGGCTCCTCGGCGAGCCGCACCGTCTCGTGGTAAGCCGTGGCGTACCGCAGCCGGTCGAAGAACTTCTGCCCGGAGGCCGGGTAGTGGGCGGTGACGGGGTGCGGGACCCGGTCCAGGTTGATCCGCTGGATGACCCCGGCGAGACCGAGGCTGTGGTCACCGTGGAAGTGGGTGACGCAGATCCGGTTGATGTCGTGCGCGGCCACCCCGGCGCGGAGCATCTGGCGCTGGGTGCCCTCGCCGGGATCGAAGAGGATGCCCTCGCCGTCCCAGCGCAGCAGGTAGCCGTTGTGGTTGCGGTGGCGGGTGGGCACCTGGCTGGCGGTGCCCAGCACCACGAATTCTCTTGCGGACACGGTTTATCCCGGGGGCCATTCGAAGCCACGGCCGCCGAGGACGTGCGCGTGGGCGTGGAAGACGACCTGGCCGGCGCGGGCGCCGGTGTTGAAGACCAGCCGGTAGGCGTGGTCGGGGAGCCCCTCGTCCGCCGCGACCCGGCCGGCCTCGGTCAGGACGTCGGCGGCGATCCCGGGCTCCGCGGCCGCGAGGGAGGCGGCGTCGGGGTAGTGCGCCTTCGGGATGACGAGGACGTGGGTGGGCGCCTGCGGGTTGATGTCGCGGAAGGCGACGGTCGTGTCCGTCTCGCGGACGACCGTGGCGGGGATGGTCCCCGCGACGATCTTGCAGAACAGGCAGTCGGCCTGCGGTTCCCCGGCCATGTGCTGAGCCCTTCGTGACGGGTGATCGATTCCGGCATCGTATCCACCACCGCCCACCGGCCCCGTCAGGGCCGACAGCCCGTCACGGCCGTCACGGCCGTCAGGACCAGCGACCCGTCCGCGCCAGCAGCACCGCCGCCGCGGCCGTGCCCGCCGTCGAGGTGCGCAGCACCGAGCGGCCCAGCCGGTACGGGTGCGCACCGGCCGCGGCGAAGGCGGCGAGTTCGTCCGGGGAGACCCCGCCCTCGGGTCCGACGACCAGGACGACGGAGCCGGCGGCGGGCAGTTCCGCGGTGGCCAGCGCGCCCGAGGGGGCGTCCCGGTCCTCGTGCAGGACCATCGCGAGGTCGGCCTCCGCGAGCAGCGTCGCGACCTGCTTGGTCGACAGCGCCTCCTCGACCTCGGGGAAGCGGACCCGGCGGGACTGCTTGCCGGACTCGCGTGCGGTGGCCCGCCACTTGGCGAGGGATTTGGCGCCCCGGTCGCCGCGCCACTGGGTGATGCAGCGCGAGGCCTGCCAGGGCACGATCGCGTCGACGCCGGTCTCCGTCATGGTCTCGACGGCGACCTCGCCCCGGTCCCCCTTGGGCAGGGCCTGGACGACGGTGATCCGGACGGCGGGCTCCGGCTCCTCGAAGACCCCGGACACGGAGACGACGAGGCGGTCCTTGCCCTCGGCTGCCGTCACGACGGCCTCGGCCCAGCCTCCCCGGCCGTCTGTCAGCACGAGCGCCTCGCCGGGGGCCAGCCGCTTCACGGAGACCGCGTGGCGGCCCTCGGAGCCGTCCAGGACGAACTCCGGCCCCGCGGGAACCTTTTCGACCACGAACACCGGGGCGGTCATGACGCACTCCTCATCTGCATTGCCTTCAACGCGTCCTGTGCCGCGCCGAGTTCCGCCGCGAGCACCTCCACCAGTTCCCCGGCCGGCAGGGCCCGCGCCAGCCGGTGCCCCTGGCCCGCCCACAGGGCCATGCCCTGCGGGTCCCCGGCCGCGGCGGCGGCCTTGCGCAGCGGCGCGGTGAGGTGGTGGACCGCCGGGTACGCGGCCGGGGCGTACGGGCCGTGCTCGCGCATGAACCGGTTGACCAGTCCGCGGGCCGGCCGCCCCGAGAAGGCCCGGGTCAGCTCCGTCCGGACGAACAGCGGGTCGGTCAGGGCCTTCTTGTGCAGGGGGTGCGCGCCCGACTCCGGGCAGGCCAGGAAGGCCGTGCCGAGCTGCGCGGCCTCCGCGCCCGCGGCGAGCAGCGCGGCGATCTGCGAGCCGCGCATCAGGCCGCCCGCCGCGATGATCGGGAGGGCCACGGCCTCGCGCACCTGCGCGACGAGCGCGAGCAGGCCGACCCCGGCGGTGCCGTCGCCCTGCGGGTCGTCGCGGTGGGTGCCCTGGTGGCCGCCCGCCTCCACGCCCTGGACGCACACGGCGTCGGCGCCGGCCGCCTGGGCGGCGCGGGCCTCCTCGACGGAGGTGACGGTGGCGATCGTGTACGTACCGACCTTGCGCAAACAGGTGAAGGCCGCGGGCGCGGGCAGGCCGAAGGTGAACGAGACCACGGGTACCGGGTCCTCGATGAGAATGGCCAGTTTGGCGTCGTAGCCGTCGTCGCTGGTGCCGATGATGTCCTCGTCCGCGAGGGAGATCTCGTACCAGGACGCCTCGCTGGCGAGGTGCCCGCGGTAGGCCTCCAGGGCCGCCGGGTCCACGTGGGAGGTCTGCGGCAGGAAGAGGTTGACGCCGAAGGGACGGCGGGTGAGCGCGCGCAGCCGCTTGATCTCCTGGTACATGCCGTCGGCGGTCTTGTAACCGCCGGCGAGGAAGCCCAGCCCACCCGCTTCGCACACGGCGGCCGCGAGCGGCGGGCAGGACGCGCCGCCCGCCATGGGCGCCTGCACGATCGGGTACGCGAAGAGACCGTTCGGTGCGGAGGACATGAGCTGCATCGTGCCATGTCCCGCTCACGGGACCGAATCACGGCATTCGCCTGGCATAGTCCCCTTCACCGGGGTGCCCGAATACCGCCGCCGCCCTGCCGCCGCCCCGCCGCCCCGCATGCCGCGAGCCCGGTCCGGGGCATCCCCGGACCGGGCTCGCAGGTGTTCTCGTACGCTGCTCCGCGCGCGGCTCAGCGCCCGTTGAAGGCGTCCTTCAGGCGGCTGAACAGGCCTTGCTGACCCGGCGCGAACTGGCCCATCGGCCGCTCCTCGCCGCGCAGCTTGGCCAGCTGGCGCAGCAGGTCCTCCTGCGCCGGGTCCAGCTTGCCGGGGGTGGTGACCTCGACGTGCACGATCAGGTCGCCGCGCCCGCCACCGCGCAGGTGGGTGACGCCGCGCCCGTGCAGCGGGATCGCCTGCCCGGACCCGGTACCGGGCCGGATGTCGATCTCCTCCAGGCCGTCCAGGGTCTCCAGCGGGCACTTGGTGCCCAGGGCCGCCGCGGTCATCGGGATGGTGACCGTGCAGTGCAGGTCGTCCCCGCGCCGCTGGAAGGTCGGGTGCGGCAGCTCGTGGATCTCCACGTACAGGTCGCCGGCGGGGCCGCCGCCGGGGCCGACCTCGCCCTCGCCCGCGAGCTGGATCCGGGTGCCGTTCTCGACGCCGGCCGGGATCTTGACCGTGAGGCTGCGGCGGGAGCGGACCCGGCCGTCGCCCGCGCACTCGGGGCACGGGGTCGGGACCACGGTGCCGAAGCCCTGGCACTGCGGGCAGGGGCGCGAGGTCATGACCTGGCCCAGGAAGGACCGGGTGACCTGCGAGACCTCACCGCGGCCGCGGCACATGTCGCAGGTCTGCGCCGAGGTGCCGGGGGCGGCGCCCTCACCGGAGCAGGTGGTGCAGACGACGGCCGTGTCGACCTGGATGTCCTTGGTCGTGCCGAAGGCGGCCTCGTCCAGTTCCAGGTCGAGGCGGATCATGGCGTCCTGGCCGCGGCGGGTCCGCGAGCGCGGTCCGCGCTGCGAGGACTGGCCGAAGAAGGCGTCCATGATGTCGGAGAAGTTGCCGAAGCCACCCGCTCCGAAGCCGCCGGCCCCGCCGCCGCCCGAGGAGGACAGGGGGTCGCCGCCGAGGTCGAAGACCTGCTTCTTCTGCGGGTCCGAGAGGACCTCGTAGGCCGCGTTGATCTCCTTGAAACGCTCTTGCGTCTTGGGATCGGGGTTCACATCCGGGTGCAGCTCGCGTGCGAGCCGCCGGAAGGCCTTCTTGATCTCGTCCTGCGATGCGTCGCGGCGCACGCCGAGAACGGCGTAGTAGTCCGTGGCCACTTACGACTCCGCCAGGATCTGTCCGACGTAACGTGCCACTGCGCGTACCGCTCCCATCGTTCCGGGGTAGTCCATGCGGGTCGGTCCGACCACGCCGAGTTTGGCGACTGCTTCGCCGCCCGAACCGTAGCCGACCGAGACGACGGACGTGGAGTTCAGTCCCTCGTAGGCGTTCTCATGCCCGATCTTTACGGCCATTCCCGACTCACTTGCCTCGCCCAGCAGCTTGAGGAGCACGACCTGCTCCTCCAGCGCTTCGAGCACCGGCCTGATCGTCAGGGGAAAATCGTGTCCGAAGCGGGTGAGGTTGGCGGTGCCGCCGATCATCAGCCGCTCCTCCGCCTCCTCGACCAGCGTTTCGAGGAGGGTGTCGAGGACGGCCTTCACCGTCACCCGGTCCTCGGTCTCGAAGGACTCCGGAAGGTCCTTCACCAGCGGCGGCACGTCGGTGAACCGGCGGCCGACGACAATGCTGTTGAGGCGGGCCCGCAGGTCCGCGAGCGAGGTGTCCGCGAAGGGGGTCTGGCAGTCGACGAGCCGCTGCTCGACCCGGCCGGTGTCCGTGATGAGGACCAGCATCAGGCGGGCCGGGGCCAGCGAGAGCAGTTCCACGTGCCGGACGGTGGACCGGGTGAGCGAGGGGTACTGGACGACGGCGACCTGCCGGGTCAGCTGCGCGAGCAGCCGCACCGTACGGCCGACGACGTCGTCGAGGTCAACGGCCCCGTCGAGGAAGTTCTGGATGGCCCGGCGCTCGGGCGTCGACAGCGGTTTGACCCCCGCCAGCTTGTCGACGAAGAGTCGGTAGCCCTTGTCGGTGGGGATCCGGCCCGCGCTGGTGTGGGGCTGCGCGATGTAGCCCTCGTCCTCCAGCACGGCCATGTCGTTGCGCACGGTGGCGGGCGAGACGCCGAGCCGGTGCCGCTCGGTGAGCGCCTTGGAGCCGACCGGCTCCTCCGTCCCGACGTAATCCTGGACGATGGCACGCAGCACTTCGAGTCTGCGTTCGCTGAGCATCGCGCGCACACCTCCATCGTTTCCGTCGTTCGCGGCTTCGGCAGGCCCTGCCTGCTGGCACTCTGAGCGTTCGAGTGCCAGAGATCCCCCGGTCAGTGTACGGCGGGGTGGTACACCCCTAGCAAGGGCGGCCCGCCAAGGTAGCGTCGCGGCATGGACGTGCGTTGGGAAGAGGCGGGCTGGGAACGGCTCACCGAACGGGCCGGCCGCAAGCGCCTGCCGGTGTGGGATTGCACCGTGGGACTGGTGGTGGGCGAGGATTCGGCCCTTCTGATCGACCCCGGGTCCTCCCTGCGGGAGGGCGCGCTGGTGCGCGCCGAGGCGGAGCGGCTGGCGGGGCGGCGCGTGACCCATCTCGCATTCACACACGGACATTTCGACCACGTGCTGGGCGGAGCGGCGTTCGCGGGGGCGGAGGTCTACGGCCCGGTCGGGCTGGACGCCCTGCTCTCCGTGAGCCGGGACGAGCTGCGGGCCGACGCGGTGCGGCACGGCCTCGCGGAGGCGGAGGCGGCCGAGGCGGCGGACCTGCTGGTGCTCCCCCGGCACCTGGTGTCGGGCGAGTGGACGCTGGACCTGGGCGGGGTACAGGTCCTGCTGGCGAACGTGGGCCCGGGACACACCCGGCACGATCTGGCGGCCTTCGTGCCCGGTGCGCGCGAGGTGGTCTTCTGCGGCGACCTCGTCGAGGAGTCGGGCGAGCCGCAGGCGGGCCTGGACGCGGTGCCCCGGCAGTGGCCCGCGGCACTGGACCGGCTCCTCGCCCTGGGCGGGGACGACGCTCTGTACGTGCCGGGTCACGGAGCGGTGGTCGACGCGGCCTTCGTCCGTGCCCAACGCGACACACTGGCGGCCCGTTTCGGCGTGTCGGACACGTGAGCGGGCCCGCTCTCCTACCCTCGGCCGGATGCGCGAGTACTCCCCCGACCTGACCCCGCAGTGGAAGCGCTCCAAGCCCGTCCCCGAGGTGCCGGCCGATCCGGACCTGGTGGTCGAGGTGGCGGGTACGGACTTCTGCGGCGCGGTGGTGGCCTGCGAGGCGGGCACGGTGACCCTGGAGGACCGCTTCGGCAAGCGCCGCGTGTTCCCCCTCGAACCCCGCGGCTTCCTCCTGGACGGCGCCGTGGTGACCCTGACCCGCCCGGCCCGGGGACCGGCCGCACCGGCCCGTACGGCCTCGGGCTCCCTCGCCGTGCCCGGCGCCCGGGCACGGGTGGCCCGGGCGGGCCGGATCTACGTGGAGGGCCGCCACGACGCCGAACTCGTCGAACGGGTCTGGGGCGACGACCTGCGGATCGAGGGGGTCGTGGTGGAGTACCTGGAGGGCATCGACGACCTCCCCTCCGTCGTCGCCGACTTCGCCCCCGCGGCCGACGCCCGGCTCGGCATCCTGGTGGACCACCTGGTCCCGGGCTCCAAGGAGTCCCGCATCGCCGCCGCGGTGACCTCCCCGCACGTCCTGATCGTGGGCCACCCGTACGTGGACGTCTGGCAGGCGGTGAAACCCTCCGCCCTGGGCATCCGCTCCTGGCCGGTCATCCCGCCCGGCCAGGACTGGAAGACGGGCATCTGCCGCGCCCTGGGCTGGCCGGAGAACACCGGAGCCGCCTGGCAGCACATCCTGTCGCGCGTGACCTCGTACAAGGACCTGGAGCCGACGCTGCTGGGCGCGGTGGAGCACTTGATCGACCACGTGACGGCGTAGCCCCGGGCGCGAGGCGAACCCTGCGGGGCCGTCCCCTACCCGCCCTTCCGCCGTTCCCAGGGGCTCCGCCCCAGACCCCGCGCCTCAAACGCCGGCGGGGCTGGAATTGCCCTGCGGGCAATCCAGCCCCGACCGGGCAAAATCCAGCCCCTCCGGCGTTTGAGGAGCAGGGGTCCGGGGACTGGTCCCCGGCAACGGCGCCGCACGCGGCAGCGGGTCCGGGCGGAGCCCGGGGAACGGGCGAAGGGCGGGTAGGGGAACTCCTCCCCCACAGGGCCGCCTCCCGGGAACGGGGTCAGTCGACCAGGTCGCGGACCACCGCGTCGGCCAGGAGCCGCCCCCGCAGGGTCAGGACGGCACGCCCCGCCTCGTAAGGCCCCGGTTCCAGCAGCCCGTCCGCGAGGGCCTTGCGAGAGGCCGCCAGCCCCGCCGCCGCGAGCAACGACAGCGGCACCCCGTCCACGAGCCGAAGCTCCAGCAGGATCCGCTCGACCCGCCGGTCCTCCGAGGACAGCAGCTCCCGCCCGGCCCCGGGCGACCGCCCCTCCGCCAGCGCGGCCGCATACGCGCCCGGGTGCTTCACGTTCCACCACCGCACCCCGCCCACGTGCGAGTGCGCCCCGGGCCCGGCCCCCCACCAGTCGGCCCCGCGCCAGTACAGCTCGTTGTGCAGGCACCGCCCGGCCTCGGAGGTGGCCCAGTTCGAGACCTCGTACCAGGAGTACCCCGCCTCGGCCATCACCGCGTCGAGGATCAGGTACCGGTCCGCGTGGACGTCGTCGTCCGTCATCGGGACCTCGCCCCGCCGGATCCGCCGCGCGAGCTGGGTGCCCTCCTCCACGATCAGCGCATAGGCGCTGATGTGATCGGGCCCGGCCCCCAGGGCGGCCGAGAGCGACGCCCGCCAGTCCTCGTCCGATTCCCCGGGCGTCCCGTAGATCAGGTCCAGGTTCACGTGCTCGAAGCCCGCCGCCCGCGCCTCCGCGACGCAGGCCTCGGGCCGGCCGGGGGTGTGCGTACGGTCCAGCACCTTCAGGACGTGCTGCTTCGCGCTCTGCATGCCGAAGGAGATCCGGTTGAAGCCGCCCGCGCGCAGCTCGGCCAGGTACTCCGGGTTCACCGACTCCGGATTGGCCTCGGTGGTGACCTCGGCGTCCTCGGCCAGCCCGAATTCCTCGCGGATCGCCGCGAGCATCCGTACGAGGTCGCCGGCGGGCAGCAGCGTGGGCGTGCCGCCGCCCACGAACACGGTCCGGACGGCCCTCGGGTCGTCCCCGAGCACCTTCCGGGCCAGCCTGACCTCGTCGATCAGGGTGTCGGCGTAGTTCTCCCGGGAGGCGAGCACGCCGCCGGTGCCCCGCAGCTCGGTGGCCGTGTAGGTGTTGAAGTCGCAGTACCCGCAGCGCGTGGCGCAGTACGGAACGTGCAGGTAGAACCCGAGCGGCCGCTCGCCCGCTCCCGCCAGGGCGTGGGGCGGCAGGGAGCCGTCTTCGGGCATGGGTTCACCGTCGGGCAGTGCGGAAGGCATGGGCCCATTGTCCCGCACTGCCCCAAGGTCGTTTACGGTCCCGCGCGGCGACCCTGACCGGGCCCCTGACCGGGCCTCGGACCGGGCCCGGTGCTACGCCTCCCGGGACCCCTCGTACATCTCCTCGATGAGGTGCTTGAACTCGCGCTCGACGACCGGCCGCTTCAGCTTGAGGCTCGGGGTGAGGTCCCCGTGCTCCACGTCCAGGTCGCGCGGCAGGAGGCGGAACTTCTTGACCGTCTGCCAGCGCTGGAGGCCCTCGTTGAGGGTCTGGACGTAGGTCTCGATGAGCCGGTTCGTCTCGGGCGCGGCCAGGACCTGGGAGTACGTCTTGCCCTCCAGGCCGCTCTCGGCGGCCCAGACCAGGATCGAGGGCTCGTCGAGGGCGATGAGGGCGGAACAGAAGTTCCGGTCGGCGCCGTGGACGACGATGCTGGAGACGTAGGGGCAGAGCGCCTTGAACTGTCCCTCGATCTCAGCCGGGGCGACGTACTTGCCGCCCGAGGTCTTGATCAGGTCCTTCTTGCGGTCGGTGATGCGCAGGTAGCCGTCCGCGGAGAGCTCGCCGATGTCACCCGTGTGCAGCCAGCCGTCGGCCTCCAGCACCTCGGCGGTCTTCTCGGGCTGCCCGTGATAGCCCTGCATGATGCCGGGGCCGCGCAGCAGCACCTCGCCGTCGTCGGCGATGCGGACCTCGGTGCCGGGGAGCGGCTTGCCGACGGTGCCGGTGCGGTAGGCCTCGCCCGGGTTGACGAAGGAGGCGGCGCTGGACTCGGTCAGTCCGTAGCCCTCCAGGATGTGGATGCCCGCGCCGGAGAAGAAGTAGCCGATCTCCGGGGCGAGGGCGGAGGCGCCGGAGACGGCGGCGCGCAGATTGCCGCCGAAGGCCTCGCGGAGCTTGGAGAAGACGAGCTTGTCGGCGACCTTGTGCTTGGCGGCGAGGCCCAGGGGGGCGCTCGCGCGGCCGGTGCGGCGGAAGTTGTCCTGGGTGACCTTGGCGTACTCGCGGGCCACGCCGACGGACCACTGGAAGATCTTGTACTTGGCCCCGCCGCCGGCCCGGGCCTTGGCCGCGACCCCGTTGTACACCTTCTCGAAGATGCGCGGGACGGCCGCCATGTAGGTCGGCTGGACGATCGGCAGGTTCTCGATGATCTTGTCGATGCGGCCGTCGACGGCGGTCACGTGGCCCACCTCGATCTGGCCTGAGGTCAGCACCTTGCCGAAGACGTGCGCGAGCGGCAGCCAGAGGTACTGGACGTCGTCCTTGGTGATCAGGCCGGTGGCCACGGTGGCCTTGGCCATGTACGACCAGTTGTCGTGCGGCAGCCGCACGCCCTTGGGCCGGCCGGTGGTGCCCGAGGTGTAGATGAGGGTGGCGAGCTGGTCGGCGGTGATGGCCGCGATCCGCTCCTTGACCACCTCGGGGTGCTTGGCCAGGTACTCGCGGCCGCGCGCCTCCAGGTCGGCCAGCGAGAGCACCCAGCCCTCGGGGTCCCCCTCGGCCGCGACGGCGTCGGCGGTCTCCACGACCACGACGTGGGCCAGCTCGGGCAGGTCGGCGCGGCGCTCACGGGCCTTGGCCAGCTGCGCGGCGTCCTCGGCGATCAGGATCCGGCTCTCGGAGTCGGAGAGGATGAAGGCCGACTCCTCCGCGTTCGTGCTCGGGTAGACGGTGGTCACGGCGCCGCCGGCGCACATCACGCCGAGGTCCGCGAGGATCCACTCGACCCGGGTGTTGGAAGCCAGCGCGACGCGCTGCTCCGGCTGGATCCCGAGCTCCACGAGCCCGGCCGCGATGGCGAAAACCCGATCGGCGGCCTGTCCCCAGCTGAGGGACTTCCAGTCGTCCGGGCCGCCCTTGCCGCCCGCGGCGGGGACCGGGTAGCGGTAGGCCTCGGCGTTCGGCGTGGCGGCGACACGCTCCAGGAAGAGGGTCGCCACGGTGGGCGGACGGTTCTCGATCAAGGTCTGTGTGTCGCTCACGGACATCCTCCGGACCACGCGGCAGGGCATGTACAGGACTTGTAACTGGCGAGTAACCAACGAGCAGTGATCAGACTAGGGGCCCTCCGCCTGGCGCGTAAGGGCCCCTGGGACGCCGATTCATAACGAAGCGGACGCCCGCGACCCGCGTTCCGCTCCGTGGCCGGATACGCAGCGGGCCCCCGCGCCGGAGCACGGGGGCCTGCTTCGCATCCAATGGCTTCGCCGCGGCTACTTCTTCTTGCCGCCGGACTCGTCACTGGAGAGGACGGCGATGAAGGCCTCCTGCGGGACCTCCACGGAGCCGACCATCTTCATGCGCTTCTTGCCTTCCTTCTGCTTCTCCAGCAGCTTCCGCTTACGGGAGATGTCACCGCCGTAGCACTTGGCGAGGACGTCCTTGCGGATGGCGCGGATGGTCTCGCGGGCGATGACCCGCGAGCCGACGGCCGCCTGGATCGGGATCTCGAAGGCCTGCCGCGGGATGAGCTCGCGCAGCTTGGCGACCAGGCGCACGCCGTAGGCGTAGGCCGCGTCCTTGTGGCAGACGGCGGAGAAGGCGTCGACCTTGTCGCCGTGCAGCAGGATGTCGACCTTGACCAGGCTGCCGGACTGCTCGCCGGTGGGCTCGTAGTCGAGGGAGGCGTAGCCGCGCGTCTTGGACTTCAGCTGGTCGAAGAAGTCGAAGACGATCTCCGCGAGCGGGAGCGTGTAGCGGATCTCGACCCGGTCCTCGGAGAGGTAGTCCATCCCGAGGAGGGTGCCGCGGCGCTGCTGGCAGAGCTCCATGATCGCGCCGATGAACTCGGAGGGCGCGAGCAGGGTGGCCCGTACGACCGGCTCGAACACGTCCCTGATCTTGCCCTCGGGGAACTCGCTCGGGTTGGTGACGGTGACCTCCTTGCCGTCCTCCAGGACGACGCGGTAGACCACGTTGGGCGCGGTGGCGATCAGGTCGAGGCCGAACTCGCGCTCCAGGCGCTCGCGCACCACGTCCAGGTGCAGCAGGCCGAGGAAGCCGACGCGGAAGCCGAAGCCCAGCGCCGCCGAGGTCTCGGGCTCGTAGACCAGCGCGGCGTCGTTGAGCTGGAGCTTGTCCAGGGCCTCGCGCAGGTCCGGGTAGTCCGAGCCGTCGAGCGGGTACAGGCCCGAGAAGACCATCGGGCGCGGGTCCTTGTAGCCGCCGAGGGCCTCGGTCGCGCCGTTGTTCAGGCTGGTGATGGTGTCACCGACCTTGGACTGACGGACGTCCTTCACGCCGGTGATGATGTAGCCCACCTCGCCGACGCCGATGCCGTCGGCCGGGGTCATCTCCGGGGAGGAGACGCCGATCTCCAGCAGCTCGTGCGTGGCGCCGGTCGACATCATCCGGATGCGCTCGCGCTTGTTGAGCTGGCCGTCGACGACACGGACGTACGTGACGACACCGCGGTACGAGTCGTACACGGAGTCGAAGATCATCGCGCGGGCCGGGGCGTCCTTGGGGCCGACCGGGGCCGGGACCGTGGCGACGATCTTGTCGAGCAGCACGTCCACGCCGAGACCGGTCTTCGCCGAGACGCGCAGGACGTCCTCGGGCTGGCAGCCGACCAGGTTCGCGAGCTCCTCGGCGAACTTCTCCGGCTGGGCGGCCGGCAGGTCGATCTTGTTCAGGACCGGGACGATCGCCAGGTCCTTCTCCATCGCCAGGTACAGGTTGGCGAGGGTCTGCGCCTCGATGCCCTGGGCCGCGTCCACCAGGAGGACCGTGCCCTCGCACGCCGCCAGGGAGCGGGAGACCTCGTAGGTGAAGTCGACGTGCCCGGGGGTGTCGATCATGTTGAGGATGTGGGTCTTGCCCAGGTCCTCGCCCGTGTTCGGGGCCCACGGCAGCCGGACGGCCTGGGACTTGATCGTGATGCCGCGCTCACGCTCGATGTCCATGCGGTCGAGGTACTGGGCGCGCATCTGCCGCGAGTCCACCACACCGGTGAGCTGGAGCATCCGGTCGGCAAGGGTCGACTTGCCGTGGTCGATGTGCGCGATGATGCAGAAATTGCGGATCAGCGCCGGGTCGGTACGGCTCGGCTCGGGCACGTGGCTGGGGATCGCGGGCACGCAGTGTCCTGATTCTCGGGTCGCAGTCGGAACGAAGTGTGGGCGTCGGTCTGCGCGAAACGGATCTATACGCAGACTCCCATGGTCCCATGAACCGGAGAGTGCGCTCGGTTTGGGCCGGTCGAACGGCAGCTGGTAGCCTGAGCAGCTGTGTCTCGTGTGCCCTCTAGCTCTACGGGACGCAATCCGAAGATCAAATCTCTGAACCTGCAAAGGCTCTTTCGTGGCGAACATCAAGTCCCAGGTCAAGCGCAACAAGACGAACGAGAAGGCTCGCCTTCGCAACAAGGCCGTCAAGTCCTCGCTCAAGACCGCCATCCGCAAGGCCCGTGAGGCCGTCGTCGCCGGTGACGTCGAGAAGGCCACCGTGGCTTCCCGCGCCGCTTCCCGCGCGCTCGACAAGGCCGTCTCGAAGGGTGTCATCCACAAGAACGCCGCCGCCAACAAGAAGTCGGCGCTGGCGACCAAGGTTGCCTCCCTTCAGGGCTGAGCCCCTGATGTGATCGCCGGGCAAGGATCCAGCGGGCCCTCTCTCCCGCTCCCGACCGGCACTCCGCGCCGCACACGAAGCGTTCGCCACGCGGGTGCGGCGCACCCAGAGAAGTAACCGAAGGCCCCGATCGCCTCCCTTCCCCAGGGCAGCGACCGGGGCCTTCGGCATGCGCCGCGTCGCCGCGGGCGGGCCCCTCAGGCCGGCTCCGCAGGCCTCGCCGGCGCGGCGGGGCGGGCCGAGACCGCGGCCAGGACGGTGGCCGTGAGGATCTCCGGCGCCTCGGCCGGGGTCATCCGTCCGGCCTGCACCTCGGCGGCGGCCGCGTGGACCAGGCTGTAGACGACCGTGACCAGCCAGTCCGCGGACAGGTCGGCGCGCAGCTCGCCGCTCTCCCGGCCACGGCCGATCACGCGGCGGACGGGAGCGAGGATCCGGTCGTGGCGCTCGCGCAACCGCTCGGGCGGCAGCGCCGCGGAGACGGCCGCGAACACCGCGGAGTGCCGGTCGAGAACCCGCCACGAGCCGCGAATGAGCACCCCGAGGGCCTCCTCCACGCCGCCCTCCCCGGCGGGGCCTCCCCCGGCCGCGCCTCCCCCGGTCGCCCCCTCCTCGCCGCCGAGCCCCTCCAGCGTGGCCGCGGCCTCACCGACGGCCCGGTCGAGGGCGGCGTCGAGGAGGGCTTCCCGGGTCGGGAAGTGCGAGTAGAGCGTGACGCGGCTGACGCCGGCGGCGCGAGCGATCGCGGCCATGCTCGCCTGCGGATCGGCCAGGAAACAGTCGAGGCCCGCGTCGACGATCGCGGCGGTGTTGCGCTCGGCGT
Source organism: Streptomyces sp. NBC_01298 (assembly GCF_035978755.1). Taxonomy (NCBI): domain Bacteria; kingdom Bacillati; phylum Actinomycetota; class Actinomycetes; order Kitasatosporales; family Streptomycetaceae; genus Streptomyces; species Streptomyces sp. NBC_01298. Next base: position 6,135,876 of record NZ_CP108414.1, on the reverse strand, counting down.
CTGCGCGGCGGGGGCGGGGTGCGTCGGAGACCATGCCGACAAACTTAACACCACTGTTCACATTCCCCAGGCGAGCCCGCATACTCAATACCTAACACACTTGTTAACTTTAGGAGCGGCTTCGCCATGCCCCCGCACACTCCGCACCCGCAGGACCACCACCAGGACAACCACGCACACCCCCACCCGGGCACCCACCAGAGTCCCCACCCGAGCCATGGCCCACCGCCCCACCCGCGCCGTCGCCCCCTCCTCGCCCTCCTCTGCCTGGCCCAGTTCATGCTCATCGCCGACGTCACCGTCGTGAACGTCGCCCTCCCCGCCATCGGCGCCGACCTCTCCCTCTCCGGCACCGGCCTGACCTGGATCGTCACGGCGTACACCCTGTTCTTCGGCGCCCTCCTGCTGGCCGGCGGCCGGCTCGCGGACCGGTTCGGTGCGGTGCGGACCTTCCTGACCGGGCTGGCCCTCTTCACCGCCGCCTCCGCAGCCTCCGGGCTCGCGGGAGACGCCGCCACGCTGATCGCGGCCCGCTCCGCACAGGGCGTCGGCGCGGCCCTGCTCTCACCGGCCGCCCTGTCGCTGGTCACGACCCTGTTCCAGGGCCCGGCCCGGCATCGCGCCCTCGGGGCGTGGGCGGCGATCGGCGGCACCGGCGCGGCCCTCGGGGTCCTGCTCGGCGGAATCCTTACCGACGGGCCCGGCTGGCGTTGGATCTTCTACCTCAACCTGCCCGTCGGCGCCCTCGCCCTCATCGGAGTACCGCTCCTGCTCGGCCGCCCGCTCCCCGCCACGTCCGCCACGGCGGACCCCGCCCGCCGAACCGCTCCGCTGAACGGGCCGGCGATCCTCCTGCCGACCCTGGCCGCGGGCGCACTCGTCTACGGCCTGACCGAATGCTCCTGGCTCCCCACCATCGCCGCCCTGGCCGTACTGGCCCTCCTGATCGCGACACAACGCCGCTCCGCCAACCCCCTGATTCCCCCCGCCATGCCGGGCCGGCGCTCCCTCCTGGGCGGCAGCGCGGTGATACTGGGGGCGGCGGGCCTGCTCGTGACCGGGTTCTACCTGAGCTCCCTGCACATCCAGCAGTCCCTCGGGCGCAGCCCCTTGATCACCGGGCTGGCCTTCCTCCCCGCGGCGGTGGCGGCCACCGCCGGCGCACACCTGGGCTCCCGGCTGCTCCCCCGCTTCGGCTGGCGCCCGGTCGGCGCGGCGGCGTTCACCGTGGCCGCCGCGGGCGCGGCCCTCACCTCCCTGGGCGGCCTCTGGTCGGGCCTGGTCCCCGGCTTCGCCCTGCTGGCCCTCGGACTCGGCGCGGCCTTCGTGTGCGCCACCACCTCGGCCCTGTCCGAAGTGGCCCCGGCCCACACAGGCCTGGCCTCCGGCTTGGTCGGCACCTCGCACGAACTGGGCGCGGCCATCGCCATCGCCGCCCTGGCCACGGCCGACTTCACCACCCTCGCCTACCCGGCCCTGACCCTGGCCCTGGCCACCCCCTTGCTCCTCCCCAAGGGCCGCCCCGATCCCAACGCCACCCGAACCGCGGCCCACTGACCCACCCACCCCAGGACCAGCGTTCCGCAACCAGCACCGCACACGGCGGCGGCTCCGAGCCGAAGAGCCGGCCCCGCCCGGCCCCGCACCGCCCGGGCGACCGCGACGCGCGGCAGCGCCACGCGCGGCAGGGGCAGCGCCGAGCGGTAGTTGGAGGAGGGTCCGGGCGCAGAGCCCCGGGGAACGGGCGAAGGGCGGGTAGGGGACTTCGCCCCGCGGAGCCCACCGCCCGCACCCGCCCCCGACGTCGGCAGCCCGGCCCGCCTCACGGCCAGGGGAAGCGGTCAGAGGACAGCAGCCAGGCAGGAGCTCAGGGCCCAGAGGGGCCAAGCGCCCAGGCGCCCAGGGGCCCGGGGCCCGGCTTCAAGGCACGGCTCCGGGGCCCGGCTTCGAGGCACGGCTCCGGGGCCCGACAAGATCCGAAAGAGACGGTCTAGGTGTGCATCTGCCGGAGCTTGATTGCACCGGGGTCTGGGTCTTCTGCTTCAGGCGTTCGTAGGGTGTCTGGCCGCCGCGGGCGCCGTGGGGGCGGTGGTAGTTGTAGTAGTCCTCCCACTCGCGGAGCTTGTCGTTGAAGACGCCTGTGTCGTCGATGACGACGCCTTCGAGCATGCGGTAGAACTCCTCGGCGTCGATGCGGTGGGAGCGTTCGACCTTGCCGTTGAGGTGCGGTGATGCAGGTTTGATGTAGGTGTGGGCGATGCCTTTGTCGAGGACGTTCCAGTGGAAGGCGGACTGGAACTCGGCTCCGTTGTCGGTCTGGATCACTTCGACGCGGAACGGCAGGCGCTCCAGGACGTAGTCGAGAAACTGGACGGCGGTCTTCTGGTCGCACCGCGGGTAGATTCGCAGGACCCGCAGTCGGGTGCAGTCGTCGATGGCGGTGAACTGGTAGCACTTCGCCCGCCGTCGTCGCTTGGGCAGGGTTGCGGTGACTGGCGCCGCAGCTGGTGTCTGCTCTGGTAGGCCGATCGGTTCGATGAATTTTACGTCGATCTGGACTCTGTTGCCGGGCTGCTGCTTCTCGTAGCGGGTGTAGCGCTTGTCGTGCCGCTTGTAGCGCTGAGAGGCCGGCAGACGGTTCATCCCGAGCCTTTTGAGGATGCGGTAGACAGCGGAGCAGGCGATGTCGATGTCGTGGTACCGCTTCAGGTACATCTTGATCTTCATCGGACCGAAGTGGTAGTGCTTCCGCAGGTAGACGATCTTGTTGACGACGTCGTCCTCGGTGGCGTGGGGGCAGTGGTGGGGCTTGCTGGAGCGATCCCGCAAGCCCTCAAGGCCCTCGTCCTGGTACCGGCGCTGCCACTTGTAGAAGCAGGTGCGGCTGATTCCGTAGTAGCGGCAGGTCAGCGCGACGTTCCCGGTGACTTCTTCGGCGTGTCGTAGGACCGCCAGCCGATGTTGGGCCTGGCGGTCCTGCTGCTGTTGCGGCGAAGGGGGCATGGCAGACCTCCGTCTATTCGGAGACCCATGTGTAACCAACGTCCGGCAGTTTTATACCTAGCCCCGCCGGGTCCGCGCCGCACGGGCGACCGCGACGACCGCCTTCTCCAAGGCGTACTCCGGGTCGTCACCCCCGCCCTTGACCCCCGCATCCGCATCCGCCACCGCACGCAGCGCGTCCGCGACACCATCCGCCGACCATCCCCGCATCTGCTGCCGCACCCGGTCGATCTTCCACGGCGGCATGCCGAGGTCCCGCGCGAGGTCCCCCGGACGGGCCCCCCGCGGGGCCGAGGCCAGCTTCCCGATCGCCCGTACCGCCTGGGCCAGCGCGCTGGTGATCAGGACCGGAGCCACACCCGTGGACAGCGACCAGCGCAGGGCCTCCAGGGCCTCCGCGGCGCGCCCTTCCACCGCCCGGTCGGCGACGGTGAAGCTCGAGGCCTCGGCCCGCCCGGTGTAGTAGCGGCCGACCACGGCCTCGTCGATCGTGCCCTCGACGTCCGCGCACAACTGCGCGGCCGCGCTCGCCAGCTCCCGCAGGTCACTGCCGATGGCGTCGACCAGCGTCTGGCAGGCCTCGGGCGTGGCCGAACGGCCCAGCGTCCGGAACTCCCCCCGCACGAACGCCAGCCGGTCCGCCGGCTTCGTCATCTTCGGGCAGGCGATCTCACGGGCACCCGCCTTCCGCGCCGCGTCCAGCAGGCCCTTGCCCTTGACGCCGCCCGCGTGGAGCAGGACGAGGGCGATCTCCTCGAACGGCGCGGCGAGGTACGCCTTGACCTCCTTGACCGTGTCAGCCGAGAGGTCCTGCGCATTGCGTACGACGAGCACCTTGCGCTCCGAGAAGAGCGAGGGGCTGGTCAACTCGGCCAGGGTGCCGGGCTGGAGCTGTTCGGAGGCGAGGTCACGCACGTCCGTGTCGGCATCGGCGGCGCGCGCCGCCGTCACGACCTCCCGCACGGCGCGGTCGAGCAGCAGGTCCTCCTGCCCCACCGCGAGGGTGATCGGGGCGAGCGGATCGTCGGTGGAATTCTTCCTGGTGGCCATCGCCTCCAGCATCCCACGCCGTACTGACAGACCCTCGCGGCCCGGCCCTTCACATCCCCTTCCCGGCCCCCTGCCACGGCTCCCTCCCCCATGCCCGAGAATGTCCGGGTGAACGTGCGACATGTACTGGTCCTGCCCGACCGCGACGCCGCCGACGAGGTGGCGCGGGAGCTGGCCGACCGCTTCGGCCTCCCGGAGGAACCGCAGCTGGTCCGCGACGCCCTCGCCGGCGAGGACGACGCCGAGGACGCCCAGTGGCTGGTGGTCGTCGAGGACCCGAGCGAACGGCTGGACGCCACGGCCCTGGACGAACTCGCCGCCGAGTACGACGGCTGGCTCGAAGCCCCGTAACCTCCGGCGCGGCGACGCGGCGGACACGACACCACCCGGCGGCTGACCGCGCCCCTCGGCACCTGGCGTCCCCCGCCGCGGCGGTCCGCGCATCCGGCGGATGTGCGGGCCGCCGCGGCGCAGCGGCCGCCGGCCCCCGCGCGCGGCCGCCGCACCCCACCCGGTCAGGCCTTGTGTACGACCTGCATGTCCAGGGTCACTTCCACGGTCGAACCGATCGCCGCGATCCCGTGCGCCAGCATCGACTGCCAGTTCAGCGTGAAGTCCTCGCGGTTCAGTTCGGCCGTCGCCCGGCAGGCCGCCCTCGGTTCGCCCTCCAGGCCGGTACCCAGCCCCAGGTACTGGGTGTCCAGGGTCACGGACCGGCTGACCCCGTGGAGGGTGAGGGCGCCCGCCACGGACCAGCGGCTTCCGCTGCGGTGGATGAACCGCTCGCTGTAGAACTCCACCGTCGGGTGGCGGGCAGCGTCCAGGAAGTCCGCGGAGCGCAGGTGGTCGTCCCGCATCCGCAGTCCGGTGTCGATGCTCGCCGCGTCGATGATCACGCGCATGGAGGAGTCCTCCATCCGGTCGGCTATCCGCACCGCGCCGGCGAAGGTGTTGAACCGGCCGTTGATCCGGGCGAAGCCGATGTGCCGGGCCGAGAACCCGATCGAGGAATGTCCCGGGTCGAGCTCCCAGTGGCCGGGCTGCGGCAGCAGCGGCGGGTCCACCGGGTCCAGGACGATCTCCCCGGTGCCGGGCTGCGCCGGGTCCCCCACCAGCGTCGCCCCGTGGAAGGGCGCGTACCCCTCGGCCGTGACGGCCAGCCGGTACTCGCCCGCCGGCACGGTCGCCGTGAAACCGCCGTACGGGTCGGTCTCCCCGCTGACGATCCGTCGGCCTATCGGGTCGGTCACCTCGAACTTGGCCTGCCGGACCGGCTGGTGGACCGTGTCGAGCACCCGGCAGCTGAGCAGCCGCGCGGTATGAGGAAGCGTCAGTGTCGCGGATGTATGGGGACTGGCGCTTCCGGCCGTCTCCATCCCCCGTCTGCGACTGAACATGGTTTATGCACCCCCGTGCTGTATGGGCTTGGACCGCTCTGGCGAAAACGCATTCGATCATGCTGTCGGGTTGCGGGCAAACGGAGTGGTCACTCCTGGTATGCCCGGGACGGCCCCGTCGGCGAATGGCCGGGAACGCGCGCAGTCGCGGGCCGCTGCCGGTGACGGCGACCGAACCGTCTTCGTCCGTGCGCAGCACTGCCGCGCCGAGCTCCCGCAGCCGGGCGAGCGTACCCGCCGCGGGGTGCCCGTACCTGTTCCCGGCGCCCACGGGGACGATCGCGAGGCGCGGCCGGATCCGCTCGTGCAGGCCGGGATCCTGATGGGCGCTGCCGTGGTGGGCGACCTTGAGGACGTCGACGGGCCCCAGTTCCGGATGGTTCCTCAGCAGGGCCTGCTGGGAACCCGGTTCGAGGTCGCCCAGCAGGAGGAGGGTCAGGCCCGCGGCGCGCACCAGCAGGGCCACGCTCGCGTCATTGGGGCCCTCGGGGAAGGCGTCCCCGGCCGGCCACAGCACCTGCCACTCCAGCGGCCCGGCCCGGCGCCGCTCCCCCTCCACGGCGCGGACGAGGGGAACCCCCGCGGCGGTCGCCGTCCGCCGTACGAACGCGGCCTGCCCGGGCGGTTCTTCCAGTCCGGTGACTTGCACCACACCCACCGAGCGGCCCTTGAACACCCCCGCCAACCCGCCCACGTGGTCGGCGTGAAAGTGCGTCAGCAGGACCAGCGGCACCCGGCTCACGCCCAGCTCCCTCAGGCACGCGTCCACCGGCCCCGGCTCGGGGCCCGCGTCCACCACCACGGCCGTACCCGGGCCGACCGCGAGTACGGCGGCGTCCCCCTGGCCCACCGCGCACTGGGTGTAGATCCAGTCGGGCGGTGGCCAGCCCTTGACCGTACGAATGACCAGTGGCGGCCTGAGTACGGCGAGGATCAGCAGCACGGCCAGGGCGGAGGCGAGCCATCGTCCACGGCCGACCCGCCCGCCGAGCAGTACCGCCGCGAAGGTGGCCGCGGCGAGCAGCAGCCCTCCGCCCACCCCGCCGGGCCAGCCCAGCTCCGCCCCGGGCAGCCCCGCCCCGCTCCGGGCCACGGCGGCGATCCACCCGGCGGGCACGCCCGCGCACCAGGCGAGCACCTCGGCCACGGGCCGGCACACCGGGGCCGCGGCCAGCGCGGCGAACCCGAGGATCGTGGCGGGTCCCGCCGCCAGCTCCGCCAGCAGGTTGCAGGGCACCGCCACCAGGCTCACCCGGGCCGACAGCACCGCCACGACCGGCGCGCACACCGCCTGGGCGGCCGCCGCGGCCGCCAGCGCCTCGGCGAGGCGGGGCCGCGTCCCGCGCCGCCGCAGGGCCTCGCTCCACCGGGGAGCCAGCGTCAGCAGGGCCCCGGTGGCCAGGACGGAGAGGAGGAAGCCGTAGCTCCGGGCCAGCCAGGGGTCGTAGAGCACCAGGAGCACGACGGCGGCGGCCAGCGCCGGGATCAGGGATCTGCGCCGCCCGGTGGCGATGGCCAGCAGGGTGACCGAGCCGCAGGCCGCCGCCCGCAGCACGCTGGGCTCCGGCCGGCACACCACCACGAAGGCCAGGGTCAGTGCCATCCCGCACAGGGCCGTCGCCCGCAGCGAGAGCCCCAGCCGCGGGGCGAGCCCGCCGCGCTCGGCCCGCTGCGCGCGGGCCGGGGCTCCGATCAGCAGGAAGAGCACCACGGTCAGGTTGGAGCCGGACACGGCCAGCAGGTGCAGCAGATCGGTGGCGCGGAACGCGTCGTGCAGATCGGGCTCCACCCGCGAGGTGTCCCCGACCACCAGCCCGGGCAGCAGGGCCCTGGCGTCCGGGGCCAGCCCGTCGGTGACCTCGCGCAGCCCGGCCCGTAGCCGCCCGGCGATCCCCTGCACGGCGTCCGGCCCGCCGGTCACCCGGGGCGGGGCGTCACCGGCCGGACGGAGCAGGGCGACGGCCCGCTCCCCGTCCCGCGCCGGAGCCAGCCGGGCCACCACCTCGACCCGGGTCGAGGGCTGCAGCCGGGCCCACCCCGGATGCCCCGCCAGCACCCGTACCGGGGTCGAGACCCGGGTCCGGGCACCGTCGGGCCCGGTCACTCGGGTCACCACCGCGTCGAGCAGCACCACCGGCGGACCGCTCCCGGTCCGGGCCGTCCGCGGATCGGAGCCCACGGTGAGGTCGGCCAGCACCCGCGCGTGCTCCCGGGCCAGCTCCGGGACCGGACCGGCCCGCGCCTCGGCCCGCTGGAGCCCCGCCACCCCGGCTCCGGCGGCCGCGCACAGCAGGACCGCCGCCAGGGCCGTCCGGACCGGCGCGGAGCGCCCCCGGCCGGCCAGCATCAGCAGCCCGGCCGCGCCCACTCCCAGCCCCGCCATGAGGGCACTCCGTCCGACGGGCATCCCGAGGCCCACGGCGGCCGCCCCCCACAGGGCCAGAGCAGGCCCCACCAGCCGCAAATCCACCGGCCCCGCATCCCCCGCGCCCTGCTCCCTCCCGTCCGAACCCCCCTCACCCACCCCGACCAGACCCGGCTCAACGCACCCCCTCCCGCCCGAACCCCCCGCCAAGGCCCCCCGAGCGGCCGGACCCGAAGCATCCGCACCCCGCCCCGGTCCGCCGGGCCGGCTCACGGCCGCACCAGCTCGCGCAGGTCGGCGAATCGGCGCTCGCCGATCCCGTTGACCTGGCGGAGGTCCTCCACGGAGCGGAAGCCCCCGCGCACCGTGCGGAAGTCCACGATGTGCTGCGCGAGGACCGGTCCCACCCCCGGCAGGCCGTCCAGTTGCTCGGCCGTGGCCGTGCCGAGGCTCAGCGGCCCGGAGGCGGGACCGCCCCGGCCGGTCGGCGGCGGTGGGGCCGGAGCGCCCACCAGCACCTGTTCGCCGTCCATCAGGACGCGGGCCCGGTTCAGTCCGGTGGTGTCCGTCCCGGGCCGCACTCCACCGGCGGCGGCCAAGGCGTCCTCGACGCGCGAGCCCGACGGCAGCCTGCGCACCCCGGGATCACGGACCTTGCCGCTGACGTCCACTAGGATGGGACCGCCCCCGTGGCCCGCCCGCACAGCTGTCGGGGCCGGCAGGGCGGCCGCCGCGGGGGCCACCACGGCGGGTGCGGTCACCGGCCGGGGCCGGGCCGCCCCGAACTGCTGCACGGCGAATCCGACGGCGACGACGAGCACCACCGAGACGGCCACCACGGTCCGCGGCTCCACCCCGCAGCGGGTTTGGAGCCACACGGGCAGCCGCTCCCGCAGCGCGAGCCACCGTAAGACCCGGCCGCGCGCCTCCCGATCCTCGGGCGCGGCCTCACCCCGGGCAGGCCCCTCGGGCCGGACCACCGGAGAGGACCCGGCCGGTGGATCCGGACGGGTGGGAGCCTCCGGCTCGGCCGGCGCCCCGACGGATCGGCCGTCCCGCGGCCCCGCCCCGGCCGGCGGCGGAGCACCCGGAGGACGGCCCGCTCCGAGCAGGGCCTCGGCCCGGCGGCGCACCACCGCGGGATCGGGGCGGCCGGGTCGCTGTCCGCGGCGGTGCCGCAGACGGCTGTCGGAGAGGCGGGGACGGCCGGGGCCACTGGTGGCGCCGGCGGGACCTGACGTGCGCGTACGAAGAGTCATGCCACGACGGTAGGACCGATCACCGACACGCGTTCGGAACCTTCAATTCCGGTGGATGGAGAGCTTGTTGTGGATATCTCCACCACCCGATCCGGTGATCAGCGCGGGGAGACGACCGCCGCCAGCAGCCCCGGTCCGGTATGGGCCCCGATCACCGCACCGACCTCGCTGACGTGCAGCTCGACCAGCCCGGGGATGCGCTCGCGAAGCCTCTGCGCCAGCTTCTCCGCGCGTTCCGGGGCCGCGAGATGATGGACGGCCACGTCGACGGGGCCCGATCCCGCGCGTTCGACGGCCAGCTCCTCCAGGCGAGCTATGGCCTTCGAGGCCGTGCGCACCTTCTCCAGCATCTCGATCCGCCCGCCGTCCAGCGTGAGCAGCGGCTTGACCGCGAGCGCCGAGCCGAGGAGGGCCTGCGCGGCCCCGATGCGGCCGCCGCGGCGGAGGTAGTCGAGGGTGTCGACGTAGAAGTACGCGGACATGCCGGCGGCCCGCTTCTCGGCGGCGGCGACGGCTTCGTCGAGGGAACCCCCGGCTTCGGACACCTCCGCCGCGGCCAGGGCGCAGAAGCCCAGGGCCATGGCGACCATGCCGGTGTCGACGACGCGGACGGGCACCGGGGCGGTCTTCGCGGCGAGAACGGCGGCGTCGTAGGTGCCGGAGAACTCCGCCGACAGGTGCAGGCTGACGATGGCCGTCGCACCGGCCTCCACGGCGGAGCGATAGGCCTGGACGAAGTCCTCGGGGCTGGGGCGGGACGTGGTGACCGAGCGGCGCTTCTGCAGGGCCAGGGCAAGGCTCCTGGCGGAGATCTCGGTGCCCTCTTCCAGGGCCTCGTCGCCGAGGACCACGGTCAGCGGGACGGAGATGATTCCGTGCCGCGCCATGGCCGGTTGGGGCAGGTAGGCCGTGGAATCCGTGACGATCGCGACATGGCGGGACATGAGGCGGAGGTTACCGGCAGTGGAGGTGTTCCGGCAGCCCGGGTCCACCGGCAAGCCTCCGGCCGCGGTTCCGGGTGCGTGCCGGCCGGGCCGGCTCTGGGCGCTCGGCCGGGCTCCGGCCGGGCCGACGGCGGGCTGTCGCCCAAGCCCCCGTCGGGCCACCCTCTGGGCTCCGGCCGGGCGGCGGGCGGTCCGGCCCTGCGGGGCTGGGTCCCCTACCCACCCTTCCACCGTTCCCAGGGCTCCGCCCTGACCCGGTCCCCAAACGCCGGACGGGCTGGGAAGCGGTACCGGGCTACGCCCAGACCCCCCTGGGGCTCCGCCCCAGACCCCGGTCCTCAAACGCCGGACGGCTGAATTGGCCCTGCCCCCAGACCGTCTCCTGACACCCCGCTCAGGTCGTCGCCTCCGGGCGGCGGGTCTTCTGCCAGGGGTATGAGGGGGGCGGGGTGGGTTCCGTGAGGGCCGCGGGCTCGGGGGTGTTCCAGGTCTGGGTCGTGGGCGTGGCGGCCGGCTCGGGAGTCGAGTGGGGGAAGGCGTCGGACGGGGCGCGGGACCAGTCCCTCAGGGCGCCCGACTCGACGTCGATCTGGTCCGACAGGTGCGAGAGGTCCTCCTCCGCGAAGCGCCGCGCGCGGTCTCGCGCCGCCCAGCGCAGCGAGTCCGAAGCCTGCGTGATCTGCGCCGTGCGCTCCCGCAGGTCCGGCAGCACCGCCGCGATCCGCTGCCGGTCGGGCTCCGCCTCCAGGCGCTTCAGTTCGTCGTCGAGTTCGTGCCCGTGCGCGCTCAGCCGCTCGAACAGGCCGATCGACTCCTGGAGCGAGGCGTCCGTCTGGACCCCCTGGTACAGCGCCTGCTGCGTCGCGCGCATCGAGTTCCGCAGGTCCAGACGCAGCGTGGCCAGCGCGCCGGGGACACCGATCTGGCCGAAGCTGCGGGCCTTCAAGGTGGTGTCCTCCACCGTGCGGCGGGCCTGGGTGATGGTCCGGTCCACCCCGCGTGCGGCGGCCTTGACCACCTTCGTCGTCACGTAGGCACCGAGCCCCAGGAAGGCGAACAGCAGCACTAGGGCCACGATGATAAAAGCCTCCATGAGGGTCCCTTCCCCAGCCGTTTACGTCCCTTCCACCGTAAACGCCACGGGCAGGCCGCGGGTTCCAATCGAACCCCCAACCTGCCCGTACGGGATTACCCCTAGACGCCTCAGACATCGGACGTCAGACGTCAGACGACGGACGTCAGACGACGGACGTCAGACGACGATGTTCACCAGCTTCGGCGCGCGCACGATCACCTTGCGGATCTCCGCCCCGCCCAGCGCCGCCACGACCGCCTCGTCGGCCAGCGCCAGCTGCTCCAGCTCGGCGTCGGAGATCGCCGGAGAGACCTCCAGGCGGGCCTTGACCTTGCCCTTGATCTGGACGACGCACGTGACGCTCTCGTCCACGACGTACGCCGGGTCCGCGACCGGGAAGTCCTGGTGGACGACCGACTCACCGTGGCCCAGGCGCTGCCACAGCTCCTCGGCGATGTGCGGCGCCAGCGGGGCCACCAGCAGCACCAGCCGCTCCGCGACCGAGCGCTCCAGCGGCCGGCCCGCCTTCGTCAGGGTGTTGTTCAGCTCGGTGATCTTCGCGATGGCGGTGTTGAACCGCAGGCCGGTCATATCGCCGCCGACCCCGTCGATCGCCTTGTGCAGCGCGCGCAGGGTGGCCTCGTCCGGCTCCGCGTCGACGACCGTCACCGTGCCCGTCTCCTCGTCCACCACGTTGCGCCACAGGCGCTGCAGCAGCCGGTACTGGCCGACGACGGCGCGGGTGTCCCAGGGACGCGAGACGTCCAGCGGGCCCATCGCCATCTCGTACAGGCGCAGGGTGTCCGCGCCGTACTCCTCGCAGATCTCGTCCGGCGTGACGGCGTTCTTCAGGGACTTGCCCATCTTGCCGTGCTCACGCTTGACCGGCTCGCCCTGGTAGAAGTAGCCGCCGTCGCGCTCCTCGACCTCGGCCGCAGGGACGTACACACCGCGCGAGTCGGTGTACGCGTACGCCTGGATCATGCCCTGGTTGAACAGCTTGTGGAACGGCTCCACCGAGGAGACGTGCCCCAGGTCGAACAGCACCTTGGACCAGAAGCGCGCGTACAGCAGGTGCAGCACCGCGTGCTCGGCGCCGCCCACGTACAGGTCGACGCCGCCGTGCGGCTGACCCTCGCGCGGGCCCATCCAGTACTGCTCGATCGCCGGGTCGACCAGCGCCTCGGAGTTGTTCGGGTCCAGGTAGCGCAGCTCGTACCAGCAGGAGCCGGCCCAGTTCGGCATGGTGTTGGTCTCGCGCCGGAACGCGCGCACCCCGCGCCCGTCGCCCAGGTCCAGCTCGACGTTGACCCACTCCTGGTTGCGCGACAGCGGGGTCTCCGGCTGGGAGGCCGCGTCGTCGGGCTCGAAGGTGCGCGGAGAGTAGTCCTCGACCTCCGGCAGCTCCAGGGGCAGCATCGACTCGGGCAGCGGGTAGGCGACGCCGTCCTCGTCGTAGACGATCGGGAAGGGCTCGCCCCAGTAGCGCTGACGGCTGAACAGCCAGTCGCGCAGGCGGAAGTTGACGGTGCCCTCGCCGATGCCGCGCCCGGCCAGCCAGTCGGTGATCGCGGCCTTGGCCTCGACCACGCCCAGACCGTCCAGCGTGATGCCCTCGCCCGTCGAGTTGACGATCGTGCCGTCGTACGAGGAGAACGCGCCCTCCCACTCCAGCGGGTCGGCGTCGCGGTCGTCCGTGGGCTGGACGACGCAGCGCATCGGCAGCTCGAAGGCGCGCGCGAACTCGAAGTCGCGGCCGTCGTGCGCCGGGACGGCCATGATCGCGCCGGTGCCGTAGCCCATCAGCACGTAGTCCGCGATGAAGACGGGGACCAGGTCGCCGCTGACCGGGTTGGTCGCGTACGCGCCGGTGAAGACGCCCGTCTTGTCCTTGGCCTCGGCCTGCCGCTCGACGTCCGACTTCGCGGCGGCCTGCTTGCGGTACGAGTCCACGGCCTCGGCGGGGGTCGCGTTGCCGCCGGTCCACAGCTGGTGGGTGCCCGCGGGCCACTCGGCCGGGACGATCTTCCCGACCAGCTCGTGCTCGGGGGCCAGCACCATGTAGGTGGCGCCGAACAGCGTGTCGGGGCGGGTGGTGAAGACCGTGATGGCCTCGCCCTCGCCGACCGCGAAGTCCACGCGCGCGCCCTCGCTGCGGCCGATCCAGTTGCGCTGCTGCAGCTTGATGGCCTCGGGCCAGTCCAGCGCGTCCAGGTCGTCGATCAGGCGGTCGGCGTAGGCCGTGATCCGCATGTTCCACTGGCTCAGCTTGGACTTGAAGACGGGGAAGTTGCCGCGCTCGGACCGGCCGTCGGCGGTGACTTCCTCGTTGGCCAGTACGGTGCCCAGCCCGGGGCACCAGTTGACGGGCGCGTCCGAGGCGTACGCCAGCCGGTACCCGTTCAGCACGTCGGCGCGCTCACCCGCGCTCAGCGCGGCCCAGGAGGCTCCGCCGGGCAGCTCGCGGGAGCCGTCCTCGAAGGAGGCGACCAGCTCGGCGATGGGCCGGGCCTTCGCGGCGTCCGCGTCGTACCAGGAGTTGTAGATCTGCAGGAAGATCCACTGGGTCCACTTGTAGTAGTCCGGGTCGATCGTCGCGAACGACCGGCGCTTGTCGTGGCCCAGGCCCAGCCGGCGCAGCTGGACCTTCATGTTCTCGATGTTCGCCTCGGTCGACACGCGCGGGTGCGTACCGGTCTGCACGGCGTACTGCTCGGCCGGCAGGCCGAAGGCGTCGAAGCCCAGGGTGTGCAGGACGTTGTGGCCGGTCATCCGCTGGTGACGGGCGAAGACGTCGGTGGCGATGTACCCGAGCGGGTGGCCGACGTGCAGGCCCGCGCCCGAGGGGTACGGGAACATGTCCATGATGAACTTCTTGGGGCGCGCCACCACCGTCGCGTCACCCGCCAGGTCACCGGTCGGGTTCGGGGCCTCGTACGTGCCCTGCGCGTCCCATACGTCCTGCCAGCGTGCCTCGATGTCGGCGGCCATGGCAGCCGTGTAACGGTGCGCCTCGGCCGCCTCGGGGGCCGGGGTGTTCGTCTCGCTCATGATTCCTGAAGCTCCATCGATCGTCTCTGCCGGCTCTGCTGCCCAAACGAAAAAACCCCTCGCACAGGAGGGGGCGCCGCGCCGGGCCGACCGCTTCGTGGGGTCGGAACTGTTCAGCGCGGCTCGGTAAGCAGAAGGCGTACGGCACGCATGGCGTCAGGGTACCGCAGCGGCCCCCAGCGGTGCTCTGCCCTTCCGGCCGGTGGACGCACCCGGTGGGACGCACCCGGTGGACACACGACGGGACTGGACGGGACTCGACGGGACACGACGGGACACAACGAGAAGCGGGCCACCGTTTCCGGTGGCCCGCTTCTTCACTGTGGAGCTATGGAGAATTGAACTCCAGACCTCCTGCATGCCATGCAGGCGCTCTACCAACTGAGCTATAGCCCCTTGTCTTGCCTGCCGCTTCCTGGCCCGTTTCCGGTTCCCCTTGGCGACATCCCAAACATTACACGGTGATGGCCCCGCTCCAAAAATCGGTTTCCGCGAGCCCCGGGCCATGTCCGTTTCGTGGCTGTTCGTCACATGACCCGACTCCCGGCTCCCGACGCGTCGCACGTCCCCGCGTCACGCACGGGCGAACTGGTAGAACCGCTTGAGCGTGCAGTGCTCGTCGAGCAGCCGCCCGTAGATCGGCTCGCCCTCCAGCTCGCGGTAGGTCTCGATCGGGTCGCCTTTTATGATCAGCGCCCGAGCGCATTCCTCGCACCAGTACTGGTAGTCGGAGTTGACGGGCTCCATGTCCCGCACGATCGGCGTGCCGTTGTTGCACCAGTCGCACCGCCGCCGGTGTGCACCCATCCGTCAGCGACTCCCTCCCGCGTCGGGCCGTCGTCGTCCCCCCTCCGGCCGTCCGATTCTGCCATGCCGGTGCCCGCTCGGGCAGCTGTGGACAAAAGCAAAGATCCCGCCCCCTGTTGGGGACGGGATCTTGATTGTGGAGCTATGGAGAATTGAACTCCAGACCTCCTGCATGCCATGCAGGCGCTCTACCAACTGAGCTATAGCCCCGCTCTCCGCGACGCTCCCCCCGTTTCCGGTGTTCTGCGCTGCGAACAAGAAGAACTCTAGCCTGTGACCAGCCGGAAAGTGAAATCCGGGTGGGAGCCGCTCCGAGGTGGGCTCAGTCGTCGTCGCCGAGCACCGGTTCGGGCAGCGTGCCGGCGTTGTGTTCCATCAGCCGCCAGCCGCGCGCGCCCTCGCCCAGCACGGACCAGCAGCAGTTGGAGAGCCCGCCAAGGCCCTCCCAGTAGTACGAGTCCAGGCCCAGCAGGCGGCCGATCGTCGTACGGATGGTGCCGCCGTGGCTGACCACCACGAGCGTGCCGCCCGGGGGCAGTCGGTCGGCGTGCTCCAGCACCACCGGCGCGGCCCGGTCGGCGACCTCGGTCTCCAGCTCGCCGCCACCTCGGCGGACCGCCTCGCCGCGCTTCCACGCCGCGTACTGGTCGCCGTACTTGTCCAGGATCTCGTCGTGCGTGAGGCCCTGCCATTCGCCGGCGTACGTCTCGCGCAGCGCCTCGTCGTGCGTCACCGCCAGACCCGTGACGGCCGCCAGCTCGGCAGCCGTGGCGGCGGCGCGCATCAGGTCCGAGGCGACGATGGCGTCGGGCTTCAGCGAGGCGAGCAGCCGGGCGGCGCGGCGCGCCTGCGCCACACCGGCCTCGGTCAGCTCGATGTCCGTGGAGCCCTGGAAGCGGCGCTCCAGGTTCCACGAGGTCTGGCCGTGCCGCCACAGGACGATCTTGCGGCTGGTCCGGCTGTTACCGCTGGTCGTACCGCCACCGGTCGTGCCGTCACCGGTCACACTGTCACCGGTCGTGCCGTCACCGGTCGTGCCGTCGTGGGTCGCGCTCAGAACAGATCACCGTCCAGTTCGTCGTCGCCCTGCGCGGCGCGCAGCGCGGCGTGCTCCTCGGCCTTGCCCTTGGTGAGCTTGGCGTCCTCGGGGAGGTCGATCTCGGGGCAGTCCTTCCACAGGCGCTCCAGCGCGTAGAAGACGCGCTCCTCGCTGTGCTGCACGTGGACGACGATGTCGATGTAGTCGAGCAGGATCCAGCGGGCGTCGCGGTCGCCCTCGCGGCGCACCGGCTTGGCGCCCAGCTCCTTCAGGAGCTTCTCCTCGATCTCGTCGACGATCGACTTGACCTGGCGGTCGTTGGGCGCCGAAGCGAGCAGGAAGGCGTCGGTGATCGACAGCACGTCGCTGACGTCGTACGCGATGATGTCGTGCGCGAGCCGGTCGGCCGCGGCCTGGGCGGCGGCGGTGATGAGCTCGATGGAGCGGTCCGTGGCGGTCACTGGCCATGCTTTCGGGTTGGCGGGCAGATCCTTACAAGGGTCTCATGTACCGCCGACACCGCCCGCGCGCAGCGTGCCGCGCGGGCGGAGCCGTACCCGACGGGCCCCGCCGCCGTAGGCGGCAGTAGGCCTCGGGAGGGGTCAGGACGGTTTGTAATCCTTGCCCAGCGTCACCACGATGTCCGCGTTCACCGCGTTCTCGGCCTTCTTCACGGCCGTCTCGGGCAGACCCAGCGTCTTGGCGACCTCGATCGCCTTGTCCCGCTGGGCGTCGTCCTGGTACGTGATCTGCGACGTGGGCACCGTCTTGTCGGCCTTGCCGCCGTCCACCAGGGTGTAGCCGCCGTTGAGCAGGGCCGCCTTCGCCGCCGTGTTCGTCTTGTCGTCACCGGTCGCGCCCTTCAGGCCGACCCGCGGCAGGGCCCCGGGCGGGGCCTCCGTGACCGAGCCGCCGAGGACCTCCTTGACGACCTTCTTGTTGGCGTCGTCCGTGAGGCCGCCGTCCGGCTTCACCCCGAGCAGGTCGGTGCGGTACGCGCCCACCTTGGCGTGCTCGCCGAGCTTGGAGAGCAGCGCGCCCAGCGTCTGCGCGTTCAGCGCCGGGTCCAGGATCTGCCCGGTGGTCTCCACCGTCATCGCCGCCGACTTCGGATCGCTCGGCACCTTGCGCAGCAGGCCCAGCAGGACCTTGCCGAGCCGGTCCAGCTGCTTGGCCTCCGGCTCGCCCGGCGCCCGGTAGGTGGCGTACGCGACGGCCATCGCCCCGCTGAGGCTCTGCTTCGGGCCCTTGCCGACGGCGGGCACCTTCGCCGCGTCGTCCGCCGGGACGGCCACGTCGGTGTCGACCTCGATGCCGCTGACCAGGTCGACGAAGGTCTCCAGGAAGGGGGTGTCCAGGCGCCAGGTGCCGCCGATGCGGGTGCCGAAGACCGAGTCCAGGGATTCCCGTACGCCCAGGCCCCCGTCCGCGACGGCCTTGCCCAGCTGGGCGGTGGTGCCGTCGTCCTTGGAGACGTTCAGGGTGTTCGGCACCAGGACGGTGGCGCCCTGCTTGGTGGTCACGTTGTCGACGAGCAGCGCCGTGGAGGTACCGCCCTTCCGGGTGTTGTGCAGGTGTACGACGATCATGTCGCGCTTCTGCGGACCCGAGGCGGTCGCGCCCGTCGACGCCTTGCCGGGAGCCTCCAGGAACGGCAGCTTGCCCGCGTACCAGAGGTAGCCGAGGCCCGCGACGACGAAGAGGGCCAGCACGACGATCAGCGCCACCACCCGGTTGCGCCCGCGCCGGCGGGCCTCCTCGCGGCGCTCGGTCCGGCTCTCGGTGAAGGCGAGCCAGTCGATGACGTCCTCGGACTCCTCGTCCTCCTGGTCGATGAAGGCGAACTGCTCGGTGCGGTACGAGGGCCCCTGCCCCTGCTCCTGCGCGCCCGGCCCCTCGGCCCGGCGCGGCTCCGGGACCTGCGCGGCGGCGGGACGGAACTCCGGCTCGGGCGCGGGAGCCCGCACGGGCGCCTGCGGCGGGGCCTCGGGGGCGGCCTGCTGCGGGATCCACTGCTGGGTGGCCTGGGTGTCGTACTGCGGGACGCCCTGGGTGTCGTACCCGTACTGCGGGGCCTGGGAGGCCTGCGGGTACTGCTGCTGCGGCTGCTGCGGGTAGTACTGCGGGGCCGGCTGCTGGGGCTGCGGGGCCTGCTGCCCGCCGTAGCCCTGGTAGTCGTAGCCGTAGCCCTGCTCGTACTGCTGCTGTTGCTGATGCTGATGCTGCTCATAGGGGGGCGCCGGGTCGGGGGCGGGCTGCGCGGGCACCTGGCCGTACACCGGCCGCCCGTACACGTCGTAGCCGACGAGCTGCTGCTCCTGGCCGGCATACGGGTCGTACGGCTCGTGTCGGTCGTTCACCGCGGGGCCCCTCTCTCCGGAAGCTCAGGCTCCCCGGTACAGCTCACGCTTGTCGATGTAACGGACCACGCCGTCGGGCACGAGGTACCAGACAGGATCCCCCTTGGCCACGCGTGCACGGCAGTCCGTGGACGAAATGGCCAGCGCCGGAACCTCCACGAGGGAGACGCCTCCCTCGGGCAGTCCGTCGTCGGTGAGCACGTGGCCCGGCCGGGTGACGCCGATGAAGTGCGCGAGGGCGAAGAGCTCCTCGGCGTTCCGCCAGGTCAGGATCTGCGCGAGGGCGTCGGCGCCGGTGATGAAGAAGAGGTCGGCGTCGTCGTTGAGGGCGCTGAGGTCCCTCAGGGTATCGATCGTGTAAGTCGGGCCGCCGCGGTCGATGTCGATGCGGCTCACCGAGAACTGCGGGTTCGAGGCGGTCGCGATGACCGTCATCAGATACCGGTCCTCGGCGGACGACACGGCCCGCTGCGACTTCTGCCACGGCTCGCCGGTCGGTACGAACATCACCTCGTCGAGGTGGAACAGCGCGGCCACCTCACTGGCGGCCACCAGGTGTCCGTGGTGGATCGGGTCGAATGTCCCGCCCATCACGCCGAGCCTGCGCTTGACCGGGCCGGTAGGCATTTCCTGCTCTCCCATGAGCGCAGAGCCTACTGGCCCGGTGGCGCGGCAGGGACCCGCCTACGGGCTCGTACTCGGCGTACTGAGTAATCGGGGGTTTCGAGGCTTCAGCGGTCCCGGTTCAGGCGCGTGGTGACCCACAGCAGCAGCAGCAGGATGCCGAAGGCGGCGCCACCGGTCAGGTACGGGCTCAGGCTGTCGTGGTTGCCGCCGTGCTTCTCGGCTCCCTCGGAGGCGAGGACGACCAGGTTGTGGGCGGTGGAGGCGAGGCTCATCAGGCAGGTACCTATCGAGTCGGGGAGCGGGCGGAGATTTCGCTCACATCGTATGCGGGGGCCTGGGGCACGCTCACGTCGACTCAGGCGTTGGAGAGGATAGACGGGCGGGCGGCCGCACACACCAACGGGGAGGGCGCTATGACAGGGACGGGCTTCGACAAGGCACCGGCGCGGGACCGAAAGAGGTTCCCCGGTATTTCCTCACGGGCGTACGAGCATCCGGCGGACCGGTCCGCGCTCGTGGCCCTGCGCAAGCTGACCGGCTTCGACACGGTCTTCAAGGCACTGAGCGGGCTGCTGCCCGAGCGCAGTCTGCGCCTGCTCTTCCTGTCTGACTCCGTCCGGGTGGGTGAGACGCAGTTCCCGCACCTGCACGCGATGCTCCTGGACGCCTGCTACATCCTGGACCTGGAGAAGGTCCCGCAGATGTACGTGCAGCAGGACCCGAAGCCCAATGCCATGTGCATCGGGCTGGACGAGCCGATCATCGTGGTCACCACGGCCCTCGTCGAGCTCCTCGACGAGGAGGAGATGCGGGCGGTGGTGGGCCACGAGGTGGGCCACGCCCTGTCGGGGCACGCCGTGTACCGCACGATCCTGCTGTTCCTGACGACCCTGGCGCTCAAGGTCGCGTGGATCCCGCTGGGCAATGTGGCGATCATGGGGCTCGTGACGGCGCTGCGCGAGTGGTTCCGCAAGTCGGAGCTGTCCGCGGACCGCGCGGGGCTGCTGGTGGGGCAGGACGTGCACGCCTCGATGCGCGGACTGATGAAGCTCGCGGGCGGCAACCACCTCCACGAGATGAATGTCGACGCCTTCCTCGCCCAGGCCGAGGAGTACGAGCAGGGCGGCGACCTGCGCGACTCCGTGCTGAAGATCCTCAACCTGCTGCCCCGGACGCACCCCTTCACGACGGTGCGGGCGGCCGAGCTGAAGAAGTGGTCGCAGAACCGGGACCACCAGCGGATCATGGACGGCCACTACCCGCGGCGCGAGGACGACAAGGACACCTCGGTGACCGACTCCTTCCGGCAGTCCGCCGCGCACTACGCCGACACGGTGCGCACGAGCAAGGACCCGCTGATGAAGCTGGTCGGCGACATCGCCGGCGGTACGGCGGACCTCGGCGGCAAGCTGCGGGACCGGTTCACGGGCGCCGCGGGCGGCGCTTCGGGCTCAGGCGGCAGCGGCAGCGGCAGCGGCGAGGACCGGGGTACCGGCAAGGACACCGGCAAGGGCGGGGCTACGGAGCAGGGCTGACGCCCTCCCCCGGTGACTCCGCCGGTTTCTCCGTCGGCGCGAGCATCCCGCACAGCCCGGCCGTGCGGCGCGGACTGCCGCTGGCGTACGGGTCGGTCGCGGCCGGGCCGGTGGTGGTCGGCCCGGCGCCGGCCGTCAGCGGGCGGAAACCTCCGGCCGGGTCGGCGGAGCAGGCCTGCGGGCCCGCCATCACGTAGGCCGAGACGAGTTCCGCCCGCCGGGCGGCGAGGTCGTCGCGGTCGAAGCGCAGCCGCAGCTCGCGGCGGACGGTGAAGAGCGAGGCCCCGTCCGCCGTGGCCGGCTGACCGGTGGCGGGGCGCACGGCGTAGACGAAGGTGTGGTCGGAGGTCACCTCCAGCGCGTTCGGCGCCACCTCCGCGGCGGCGAGGACCCCGCTGACCCGGACCCGGGTGTCGGCCACCACCGCGGTGGCCGGGTCGAAGCGGACCAGCCAGCCGGTGACGGCGTGCCGCCCGTTGCCGGACGGCGCGAGCATGCTCTGGTCGAACTGCGTCAACTGGTCGGGGTCGAGCAGGACGCGCACCGGCCGGGAGGCCTCGCCCGACAGCACGTCGGGGTCCAGCGAGGACTGCACCAGGTAGTCCTTGGCGATGGTCAGCGCGGCCTGGACCTGCTCCTCGCTGAAGTGGCGGGTACGGCGCACGCCGGGGAAGTTGATCCCGGCCGCCCCGATGCGGTACTGCGCCGCCGGACTGTGCGCGTACAGGTCGGCGGGCCGGCCGCCCGGCACGGGCTCGGAGGGCGCGAGCGGGACGACGGTGCTGCTCATCGCCTCGGCCGGGTCTCCGGCGGACGGCACGTAGGGGTTGCGCAGGCCCATGTAGACGGCGCCGGCGAGCGCCAGGGTGATGCACAGCACGATGATCCGGCCCTGCCGGGCCGCCCCGCCGGAGCCGCTGCGGGATCCCGGATGGCCTGTGCCGCTCGACCAGATCGAGCGGCTCCGGACGGCGCGGGCGTGCTCGCCCATGCGCTCCTGTGCGGAGAACTCCTGGAGCCGGGCAGCCCGGACGAAGTCCTCGTCGAACACCACCGACCGGTACTCGTCGGCCCGGAACTCGTCGTCGGCCCCGCCGGCACCCTCGGGGGTGCCGTTCGGCGGATCTCCTGGCATGGCCATCGCTTCTCCCCGCTGTCCCCGCTCCAGAGAAGCCCCCGCTCCGTCGATGGGGAGCGGGGTCGTACCTTCAGGGTTGGCGGCTGACGCGGTCCATAAACGCTCCGGCGCCGGCGACTTCACCCATCGGAGTGCTGGCGGGGGCCGGAGCCGGCTCCGCATCGCTCGCCGCGCTGCGGTACACGGCGCTGAAGGCGAGCGCGATCATGCCGAGGCCCATCACGAAGGCGAGCACCCAGGCGACCGGGCGCAGCCACGGAGAGCGGCCGCGGTAGGGGCGCAGGCTGCCGCCGTAGGCACCGTACGGGCCTTCCCCGGAACCGGCTCCGTAGCCGTGACCGTGGTCCCAGCCGGAGTCCTCGGAGTGGTGGCCCTCGGCGCCGCCGTAGGCGTACGCGTCGTAGTCCTCGTCGCCCGTCCAGCCGCCGGCAAAGGCCGCGCGGGCGGCCTCGGCCGCCTCGGCGCGCGCCCGGTCGCCGGCCCGCTGGCGCTCCGCGGCGCTCGGTTCACGGATCTCGGCGTTCCGGACGAAGTCCTCGTCGAACACCACGGAGGCGAAGTCCTTGTCCGCGCCTCCGCGGTCGTCTGCATGTTCTTCGGGGGTCCCGTCGTCCGGGAACGGATTGCCCCCCACGTCGTCCGGCACGAGACCAGCGTAGACCTGAGGGACACGTTTGGGCAGGGTGTAGGCCGAAATCCGGCCACACCGTGTTCAGAGGTTCACTACCGTACGTGACCGTCGCCGGTGACGATGTACTTGGTGGAGGTGAGCTCGGGAAGCCCCATCGGGCCCCGGGCGTGCAGCTTCTGCGTGGAGATGCCGATCTCCGCGCCGAAGCCGAACTGACCACCGTCCGTGAACCGGGTGGACGCGTTCACGGCGACCGTGGTCGAGTCGACCAGCTGGGTGAAGAGGCGCGCGGCGGCCTGCGAGGTGGTGACGATCGCCTCGGTGTGGCCGGAGGTCCAGCGTCGGATGTGGGCGACGGCGTCGTCGAGGGAATCGACGACGCCCGCGGCGATGTCGTACGAGAGGTACTCGGCGGCCCAGTCCTCGTCGGTGGCGGCCAGCGCGGTGACCTTGGAGTCCTCCGCGTACGCGAGCACCCGCTCGTCGCCGTGGACGGTCACGCCGGCGTCGGCGAGCGCGTCCAGGGCCAGGGGCAGGAAGGCGTCGGCGATGTCCCGGTGGACGAGCAGGGTCTCCGCGGAGTTGCAGACGGAGGGGCGCTGGGCCTTGGAGTTGACGAGGATGTCCACGGCCATGGCCAGGTCGGCCTGGGCGTCCACGTAGACGTGGCAGTTGCCGGTACCGGTCTCGATGACCGGGACGATGGATTCCTCGACCACGGTCTTGATGAGCGAGGCACCGCCGCGCGGGATGAGGACGTCCACGAGGCCGCGGGCGCGCATCAGCTCGCGGACGGAGTCGCGGGACTCGCCCGGTACGAGCTGGATGGCGTCGGCGGGGAGACCGGCCGACACGATGGCGTCGCGCAGGATGCCGACGAGGGCGGTGTTGGAGGCGTAGGCCGAGGAGGAGCCGCGCAGGAGGACGGCGTTGCCGGACTTCAGGCAGAGGGCGGCGGCGTCGACGGTGACGTTGGGGCGGGCCTCGTAGATGATGCCGACGACGCCGAGCGGGACGCGGATCTGGCGCAGGTCGATGCCGTTGGGGAGCGTGGAGCCGCGGACGACCTCGCCGACGGGGTCGGGCAGGGCCGCGACGTCGCGGACGTCGGAGGCGATGGCCGCGATGCGGTCGGGGGTGAGGGTGAGGCGGTCGATGACCGTCTCGCTGGTCCCGGCGGCGGCCGCCTTCGCCGTGTCGACGGCGTTGGCCTCGACGATCTCGGCCGTACGGGCCTCCAGCGCGTCCGCGATGGCCAGCAGGGCCTTGTCCTTGGCGGACCGCGGGAGCGGGGCGATGGCCGCGGCGGCGGTCCGGGCGGCTTGCGCGGTGGCGATCACGGGTGAGGTCGTGGCATCGAGCGAGGTCATGCCGCCAGGGTAATCCCCGCCCACCCCTGGGCCGATGGGGTTCCACCCCGCGAGACGCCCGCCCTCTTTGACGCGCCGCTCGCGCGGTGCGGCCCTGGGGGGCCTTAACGGCTTCGCCTCGCTGCGCGGGACTCCGTCCGGCAGTGGTCGGGCGGGGCTGCCGCCACCGCCGTCCCGGCGCGGGCCCGGTGGGGCGGGTGCGGGTGGTTCGGCCCTGCGGGGCTTGTCCCCTACCCACCCTTCCACCATCCCCCAGACTCCGTCCGGGGGGACCCCCAGCCGGGCGCTGCCCGGACCCCGGGCCTCAAACGCCGGACGGGCTGAAGAGCAGGGGTACCGGGCTGCGCCCGGACCCCCTGGGGCTCCGCCCCAGACCCCGCGCCTCAAACACCGGCGGGGCTGGATTTGGCTGACGCCGCACGCGGGAACGGGTCCGGGGCGGAGCCCCGGGGAACGGGCGAAGGGCGGGTAGGGGACCCAGCCCCGCAGGGCCGACCCACCCGCACACGCCCCCCAGCCCCACGCCGAGACGGCAGTGGCCGCAGCCCCGACCAGCCACCGCCGGACGGAGTCCGGCGCAGCGGCGCGAAGCCCGGGAAGCGCGCCAGCGCTGAGCGGTGCGAGCGCCGCGTCAATAAGGGTGCACGCCCACGGGGTGGGCCGGGGGTGGGCCGTAGCCTTCGGCCACGCGTTGGTGGTAGGTGGCTCGGTCGATGACTTCGAGGCCGACGATCTCCCAGGGCGGAAGCTTCGCCGAGGACCGGTGTTCCCCCCAGAGCCGCAGCGCCACGGCCGCCGCGTCGTGGAGGTCGCGGGCTTCCTCCCAGTAGCGGATCTCGGCGTGGTCGTCGGCGTAGCGGCTGGTCAGCAGGAAGGGGTGGTCATGGGCCAGCTGCTCCAGCCCGCGGCGTACGTCGCACAGCGGCGCGGGCTTCCCGGAGACGCTCAGGGTGATGTGCCAAAGACGCGAGGCGTCCTGGTCCTCCCCGCTCCCGCCGACGTCACCGTCCCCGGTGCCGACGCTGGTCAGCGCTCGTCTCACCAGCCGCCTCCTTGTCTGCGCTACGCGTGTCCGCCCCTCACAGTTGACCAGTCCTCGGCCCACCGCGCGGCGGTTTTACGTAAACCTCAGCCCTGCAGCAGGACCAGATCGTCGCGGTGGACGACCTCCCGCTCGTACTCGGGTCCGAGTTCCCGGGCGAGCTCGCGGGTGGAGCGGCCGAGGAGCTGCGGGAGCTCCTTGGCGTCGAAGTTGACGAGGCCGCGCGCCACCGCCCGGCCGTCGGCCGCGCGCAGTTCCACGGGGTCCCCGGCGACGAAGTCGCCCTCGACCGCGGCGATCCCGGCGGGCAGCAGCGAGCTGCCGCGTTCGGTCACCGCGCGGACGGCGCCGTCGTCCAGGACCAGGTGTCCCTGGGGGGTCGAAGCGTGCTGGAGCCAGAGCAGCCGGTCCGTGGAGCGGCGTCCGGTGGAGTGGAAGAGCGTGCCGGTCGCCCGTCCGGCCAGGGCGTCCGCGGCCTGGCTGGCCGAGGTCAGGACGACCGGGATGCCGGCCGCGGCGGCGATGCGCGCCGCCTCTACCTTGGTGGCCATGCCGCCGGTGCCGACGCCCGCCTTGCCCACGCTGCCGATGGTGACGTGGGCGATGTCCTCGGGGCCGCGCACCTCGTCGATGCGGCTGGTGCCGGGCTGGGACGGGTCCCCGTCGTAGAGGCCGTCCACGTCCGAGAGCAGGACGAGGAGGTCGGCGCGGACCAGGTGGGCCACGAGCGCGGCGAGGCGGTCGTTGTCGCCGAAGCGGATCTCGTCGGTGGCGACGGTGTCGTTCTCGTTGACGACGGGCAGCGCCCCCATGGCCAGGAGCTGGTCCAGGGTCCGGTAGGCGTTGCGGTAGTGCGCGCGCCGGCTCGTGTCGTCGGTGGTCAGGAGCACCTGGCCGACGCGTACGCCGTACCGGGCGAAGGAGGCCGTGTAGCGGGCGACGAGGAGGCCCTGGCCGACGCTCGCGGCAGCCTGCTGGCGGGCCAGGTCGGTGGGGCGGCGGCGCAGGCCGAGCGGGGAGAGTCCGGCGGCGATGGCTCCGCTGGAGACCAGCACGATCTCCTTCTCGCCGCCGCTGCGCGCCTTGGCCAGTACGTCGACCAGCGCGTCCACCCGGTCGGCGTCGAGTCCGCCGGCCGCCGTGGTCAGGGAGGAGGAGCCGACCTTGACCACGATCCTGCGCGCGTCGAGCACACCCTGCCTAGCCGCTGACACTTCTGTCCCCTGCCCCTTGACCCGACCTGTGAACCTGCCCGCCCAATCTACGGGGTGCCCGGACCGGGACGCCCTCCGGTTTCAGACCGTGGACGCGCTGTGGGTCTGCTCCGGCTCCCCGGCCGCTCCGGCCGTCCCCGGAATGAGGATCTTGCGGGAGAGGACGAAGGTGAAGGGGATGGCCACGACGGCCGCGACGAGCGGCGCGATCTTGGTGTTCATGCCGGCCCAGGTCACCAGGGCGTAGAGGCCCGCGGACTGGATCACGTAGTTCGTGATGTTGGTCAGCGGGAAGAGCAGGAACTTCTTCCAGGTCGGCCGGGTCCGGTAGGTGAAGTACGTGTTCATGAAGAACGAGCCGACCATCGCCAGTACGAAGGCGAGGGAGTACGCGGCGAAGTACGGCATCCACGGGTGCAGGACCAGGTAGAGCAGGAAGAAGGTCCCGGTGTTGACCCCGCCGACCAGGCCGAACCGGATGATCTGGCCCAGCTTGGCCTTCCGGTCGGCGGCGGGCTGAGCACTCGGCTGCCCGCTCGGCCGCTCGTCCGGCTGCCCGCTGAGCCGCCCCGGCTGCCCGTCCGTCGTGTGTGACATCAGTTGCTTCGCTCCGCGACCACGGCCTGGGCCTCGGACCGCAGCGCGTCCCGGGCGTCCCGGGCGTCCCGGGCGTCCGTGGAGCCGGCCGCCCGGTCGGCGCCGTGCGCCTCCTTCACCAGGAAGTGCGGCCTGCGCTTGGTCTCGTAGTAGATGCGGCCGATGTACTCGCCGATCAGGCCCAGCATGATCATCTGAACGCCGCCCAGGCCCGCGATCAGCGCGACGATCGTGACGTAGCCCGGGGACTCCACCCCGTTGGTCATCGCCATGACGGCGATGAACAGGGCGTAGAGCACCGTCAGGGCCACCAGCGACACGCCCGACCAGATGCCGATGCGCAGCGGCCGGTTGTTGAAGGAGATGAGCCCGTCCATGCCGTAGTTCAGCAGGGCGCCGAACTTCCACTTCGTCTCGCCGGCCTCGCGCTGCGCGTTGCGGTAGTCGAAGTGGACCGTGTCGAAACCGATCCAGGAGAAGAGACCCTTGGAGAAGCGGTTGTACTCGGGCAGCGACAGCAGCGCGTCCACGGCCGGGCGGGACAGCAGCCGGAAGTCGCCGACGCCGTCGGTGAGCTCCACGTCGACCCAGCGGTTGATGCCCCGGTAGTAGAGGCGGCTCAGCGCCGTGCGGACCTTCTTGTCCCCTTCACGGGTGCGGCGGGCGATGATCTGGTCATGGCCCAGCCGGTAGTAGTCGAGCATGGTGGCGATGAGCTCCGGCGGGTGCTGGAGGTCCGCGTCCATGATGACCACCGCGTCGCCGGTCGCCTCGCGCAGGCCGGCGAGCATGCCCGCCTCCTTGCCGAAGTTGCGGCTGAAGGAGACGTAGCGGGTCTGGTCGGAGTACTGCGCCGCGATCTTGCGGAGTTTGCCAAGGGTTCCGTCACGGCTACCGTCGTCGACGTAGCACACCTCGTACTCGACGGGCAGCGCGTCCAGGACCTTGCGAATCTCCGTGTCGAAGCTGTCGATGACGGCTTCTTCGTTGTAGCAAGGGACTACTACAGACAGCTTCATGCACACTTCCTGCGGTCCGAACGGGTGATTTACGGCGACCGGACCTGCCACTCACCTCTTCGTTAGAAGTATGCACGGCGGTGGCCGCCCTGCCGGGCACGCGTGCGGCACAGGGTAGCTTTGACGGGATAAACGCAATGAAACAGAGGGATCGAGGTGCACGTGCCTGACGTCTCCGTGGTCGTCATCGTCTACAACGACGCAGAGCGTCTCCCGGCAGCCGTCCAGTCGGTTTTGGACCAGACCCTGCACGGGGTCGAGGTCGTGATCGTGGACGACTGCAGCAAGGACGGGTCCTACGCGGTCGCCCAGAAGCTCGAAACCGCGCATCCGGGGAGGGTGCGCGCCTTCCGGCTGCCGGAGAACAGCGGGGGCTGCGGCGCCCCGCGCAATCACGGCATCCAGCAAGCCACCGGCACCTACGTCATGTTCCTGGACAGCGACGACGTGCTGGAACGCAATGCCTGCCGCAACATGCTGGACGCCGCCGTGCGGACCGGCTCCGACCTGGTCTCCGGCATGTGCGTCCGGGTCCACCTCGACAGCCGTTCGGGCAAGACCACCGAGTGGTACCCGTGGATCTACGCGCGCACCCGCACGCTGGAGTCGATCACCGAGTACCCGGACCTGCTGGTCTACGACACCCTCTCCACGAACAAGTGCTACCGGCGCGCGTTCCTGCTGGAGCAGGGCCTGGAGTTCCCGGTCGGCATCCACTACGAGGACCTGCTCTTCTCCGCGCAGGCCTACGTCGCCGCCCGCCGCATCACGCTCATCCCGAACCACGTCTACTACTGGAACGTGCAGGAGAGCGCCTCGGCGAAGTCGATCAGCAACCGGCGCCACGAGATCGAGAACTTCGTCCACCGGATGGAGATCCACCGCCGCGTCGACGAACTGCTGGCGTCCAAGGGCCACGCGGAGATCAAGTCCGCGAAGGACACCAAGTTCCTCAAGCACGACCTGGTGCTCCACCTGCGCGACCTGCCGCTGCTCGACGACGCCTACCGCCAGGAGTTCGCCCGGCTCGCCAACGGCTACCTGGCCGGCATCGACCCGGCGGCGTACGACAACGTCAGCAACCTCCAGGCCATCTGCGCCTACCTGCTCGGCAAGGAGGACTGGGACAACCTCCTGCCCGCCGCCGACGCCATGACCAACCACGGCCGGCTCACGTCCCCGCTCGCCGAGCGCGACGGTCGCGTCTACTGGTGCGACCGGCACATCGACGGTCCCGACGCGGACGAGGCCCGCCGGATACTGGACGTCACCAACCAGTCCTACGCCGGTGCGCCGCTCGCCTCCCTCGCGCTGGGCAACCGCCTGACCTCGTACGAGGACGACGGCCGCGGCAAGGTCACCCTGTCGGGCGCCATCGTGAACCCCCTGGGCCGGATCCGCCCCGACGCGGCGCTGAAGGCCACGCTGGAGTTCCGCGCCCGCCGGCAGATCGGCGTCCGCTCCTTCAGCTTCCCGGTGGCCACCGTGCGCCACGCCGGGGACACGATCGAGTGGAACACCACGGCCGACATCCGCGGCACCGTCCGCCCGCTCGGCATCATCGACGCGGTCTGGGACGTACGCCTGAAGCTGACGGTGGGCAAGGACCGGCTCACCACCCGCGTCTCCGTCGGCGAGGTCGACCTGGAGAAGGCGGCCCGGCTGCGCGTGCGCCCGAGGCTGACCCGGCTGGTCTCCGACCGCTTCGAGCCGGAGATGACCAAGAAGGGCAACCTGTCCTACGTCCTGACCGCCGAGGGCGCCGCCGCCGTGCGCACCCAGGCGCTGATCGACGGCGCGATGCACGGCAAGGCCGCCGGCGTGGTCAAGCGGAGCCTGCGCAAGGCCCTGCGGGCCCGACGCAACCTCGGCTCGGGCGAGCAGAAGGTCAAGGTCTACCACGAGGTCTTCTCGAAGCTGCCCATCAAGAAGGGCACGATCGTCTTCGAGAGCCACATGGGCAAGCAGTACAGCGACAGCCCGAAGGCGATCTACGAGGAGCTGGTGCGCTCCGGCGTGCAGTTCGAGGCGATCTGGGCGCACGCGGGCGGCAAGTCCACCGGCTTCCCCAAGGACGCCACCCTGGTCCGGCGCTGGAGCTGGGCCTACCTGCGGGCGCTGGCCCAGGCCGAGTACTGGGTCGACAACCAGGGCTTCCCGCTGGCGCTGGCCAAGCGCCCGGGGACCACGTACATCCAGACCTGGCACGGCTCGGCCCTCAAGCGGATGGGCTTCCACGAGCCCCGCACCAAGGCGCAGGACCGTGCGGGCCAGGACCGCTTCCAGGAGGCCGTCGACCGCTTCGACCACTTCCTGATCCGCTCCGAGCACGACGCCCGTACGCTCGCCAAGGGCTTCCGGCTGCGTGACGAGGTGCTGCTGCGCACGGGCTACCCGCGCAACGACGCCCTGGTCGCGGCCCACCGCTCCGAGGCGCAGAGCGGCGAGCGGGTCCGCGGTCCGCTGGCCGGCGAGTTCGGGATCGACCCGGAGAAGAAGGTGCTGCTGTACGCGCCGACCTTCCGGGCGAGCGCGGACGGCACGGTGGAGGGCTTCGAGTTCCCCTTCGACGTGGAGGAGTTCGCCGACCGGCTCGGTGACCGCTTCACGCTGCTGGTGCGCACCCACTACCTCAACAGCGTCACGCTGCCGCCGTCGGTCGCGGGCCGCGTCATCGACGTGTCCAAGCACCACGACATCACGCCGCTGCTGGCGCTCGCGGACGGGCTGATCACGGACTACTCGTCCGTGATGTTCGACTACGCGGTCCTGGACCGGCCGATGCTGTTCTTCGCGTACGACTACGAGAAGTACGCGAACGACATCCGCGGCACGTACTTCGACCTCAAGGAGAAGGCACCGGGCCCGGTGGTCGCCACCGCGGACGAACTGCTCCAGGCCCTCGCCGCCTTCGACGAGGCGGATGCCAAGTACGCCGAGGCGCGCCAGCGTTTCCTCGCCGAGTTCGGCGAGTACGACCGCGGGGACGCGGCCCGGCAGATCGTCGAGAAGTTCTTCACCAGGAGCGGCAAGTGAGCCAGCAGACTTCCACCGCCCAGGAGACGCCGGAGGCCCCGGACGGAGCCGCCGGCGGTCGTGACATCTTCCTCGTCTCCAACAGCGTGGACGAACTCGGCGGCGTGACCACCTGGTCGCACCAGATGGCCCGGCTGTTCACCGACCGCGGTCACCGGGTCCACATCGTCGGCATCACCCCCGTCGACGAGGAGATCCGCCAGCAGCTCCCGGCGGACCTCCCCTACGCGGTGACCACGCTGTACGACGCCCGTCCGCCGGCGGCGCGCAGCCTGCACGGCATCAAGGGCCGGCTCAACGCGCCCGAACGGCGCCGCCAGGCGGCCCGCCGGGCGAAGATGCAGGCCAAGGCCGACCATCTGGGCGAGCTGCTGCGCGCGGCCCGCCCCGGCGCCGTGGTGATCGTCACCCAGATCTGGGCGATGGAGTGGGTGGCCCTCGCCGACACCAAGCAGTGCACGGTGATCGGCATGAGCCACGAGTCCTTCGAGGCGAGCAACAGGTCCTCCAGGGGCCAGCGGGTCCGCCGGTACTACCGGGAGGTCGACCGCATGCTCGTGCTGACCCCCGAGGACTCGGACCTCTGGATCCGCTCGGGCATGGAGAACGTCTCCAGCATGCCGAACCCGCTGCCGTTCATGCCCGCCTCCCCCGCCCCGCGCACCGAGAAGGTCGTGGCGAGCGTCGGCCGCCTCGCCTTCGAGAAGGGCATGGACCTGCTGCTCGACGCGTGGGCCGACGCCTCCCCGCACCACCCCGACTGGGTCCTGCGGATCTACGGGGCCGGCCTGGAGGAGGCGACCCTGCGGGCGCACGCCACCGGGCTCGGCCTGGACGACTCCGTGGAGTGGATGGGCAGCACCAGCGACGTGCTGGGCGCGCTGAACGGGGCCTCCGTCTTCGCCCAGGCCTCGCGCGCCGAGGGCTTCCCGATCACGCTGCTGGAGGCGATGGCCGCCGGTGTGCCGGTGGCCGCCTTCGACTGCGCGCCGGGTGTCCGGGAGATCGTGACGCACGGCGAGGACGGGCTGCTGGCCCGGCTGGGCAACACGATAGAGCTGGCCGGACAGCTGGAACGGCTGATGGCCGACCGAGAACTGCGCGACCGGCTCGGCGACGCCGCCTTCCACAACGTCCAGCGGTACTCCAGCGTCGAGATCACCGACCGGTGGGAGGAGCTGTTCTCCTTCCTGGAGCGCTGACCCCGCCGGACGGGGCCCCCTGAGGCCCGTAGCACGTACGACGCCGCCCGCCCCGGAATCGACCGGGACGGGCGGCTTCTCCGTACGCTCTGCGCGCTACGCGCTACGGGCCTCAGGCCTCAGGCCTTGCGGTGGGCCTCCCAGCCCTCCCAGGCCGAGGTGATCATCTCGCGCACGTCGTGGCGCGCCTTCCAGCCCAGCTCCGACGAGATCCGGTCGGCGGAGGCGACGACCTTCGCCGGGTCGCCGGCGCGGCGCGGGGAGACCACGGGCGCGTAGGCGGGATCGGTGTGCCCGGTGGCCTCGTTGACCAGCTCGACCATCTCGCGGACGGAAACGCCCTCGCCGCGGCCGATGTTGACGGTGAGGTCCTTGTACTCGCCCTGCGCGCCCCATTCGACGAGCTTGCGCGCGGCCACCACGTGGGCCTCCGCGAGGTCAGCTACGTGGATGTAGTCACGGATGCAGGTGCCGTCCGCGGTCGCGTAGTCGTCGCCGAAGATCCGGGCCCCCTCGCCCTTGCCGAACCGCTCGAAGATCATCGGGACCAGGTTGAAGACCCCGGTGTCGGCGAGCTCGGGAGCCGCGGCGCCCGCCACGTTGAAGTAGCGCAGGCAGGCGGTGGAGATGCCGTGGGCCTTGCCCGCCGCGCGGACCAGCCATTCGCCCGCCAGCTTCGTCTCGCCGTACGGGCTCAGCGGCAGGCACGGGGTGTCCTCGGTGACGAGGTCCACGTCCGGCATCCCGTACACGGAGGCGGAGGAGGAGAAGAGGAAGTTGCGCACGCCCGCGGCCGCCACGGCCTGGAGCAGGACGGTGAGGCCGCCCACGTTCTCCTCGTAGTAGTGCAGCGGCTTCTCCACGGACTCGCCGACCTGCTTCTTGCCCGCCAGGTGGACCACGCCGGTGATCCGGTGCCGGGCGAAGGTCTCGTCGAGGACCTGCCGGTCGAGCACGGATCCGACCACCAGCGGGACGCCCTCCGGGACGCGGTCGGCGTTGCCGGTGGAGAGGTCGTCCAGCACCACGACCTCCTCACCCGCAAGCAGCATCGCGCGGACGACGTGCGCCCCGATGTAACCGGCACCACCAGTGATCAGAAACGTCATGCGTGTCTCCCTAGGTCTCTTTCGTGCTTGTCGTCAGGCTTGTCGTCCGGCCATCCGTCCGGTTTCCCGTCCCGGCCGCCGGTACGGCTCGGATCCCGCGCTAGCCGCGGACTATCCGCGCCCGGTTGAACCGGTGGCGGGCCAGGCTCACGACGCCCGCGGCACCGGGCGCGAGCCGCAGCGCCAGGGATCCCCCCGTGGTGCGGTACGGCTGCGCCAACAGCACACCGTACCGGCTGCTGGGCAGCACCCGCCGGTGGAGCAGACGGCGCAGGGGGCGCGGGGAGGTGAGCACGGAGCTCCCGTCCGCGCACTCCACGTTCAGCTTCACGTCCCACGCCTGCAGGCCCCGCCGGCCCTCGCCCCGCCCGAGGCTCGCCAGCGTGGTGAGCCGGAAGGGCAGCTCCGCGGTCCACCCGTCGCCGTCCGCGGTGGGCACGAGCGCCACCGGCTCGGCGACCAGCAGCTCCCCCAGGTCGCCCCGGGGCTGGAAGCGCAGCTGGACGGTGCGCGGGCCGGCCGCGGCGAGCCGCCAGTACAGGTCGTGCACCCGGATCCGGAGCCCGGCGAAGCCGCTCGGCTCGGCGTCGATGGTGACGGGCAGCTCCGCCGTCGGCAGCTTGTCGAGCCCGTCCAGCTCCACCGGCAGCGCGTCGCTCCACACCGGCGCTCCCGAGGGGCCGGTCGCGTACGGGGGCAGCAGGCGGGGCGGGTCGGCGGCGAAGCGGGTCAGCCGCCGCAGGTCGGCCGGGGCGGGCGGCGCCTCGGTGGCGCGCAGCACGCGGACGATCCAGCGGGCGTGCGCCCCGGCGGCCTCGATGTCGGCGTCGGAGAACCCGGCGACGTAGTCACGGGTCAGCGTCCACCAGGCGGCCTGGTACTCGGGGTCCTGGCCGAGCTCGCGCAGGTACATGCGCAGGTCGTACTCCAGGAACTTGACCTGGCAGGCCCGGCCCAGCTCGGGCGAGGAAGCGGCCATCAGGCCGGAGGCCACCCGGTGGGCCTCCACACGGGCACGCCAGTTGCCGACGTCCTTGCGGTCCAGGGAGATGGACACCTGGGCGGCGTTGCGGCGCACGTGCCACACGTAGACGAGGTCGCCGATCACCGCGATGCGGGGGCGGGCCGCCAGTACGCGGGCGGTGAACACGAAGTCCTCGTAGATGAACCGGCCGTCCGGGAAGCGGATCCCGTACATGTCCAGGAAGGCCCGCTCGTACAGCTTGTTGACGCAGAGCGTGTCGCGGACCAGCTCCGGCCGGTCCGCGGGGTGCTCGATGACCTCGCCCGGCGTGTACAGGCCGGGCACCCAGGGCACGTCACGGCTCTCGGGCAGTTCACGGCGGACGCAGGAGCCGACGGTGACCGGCGACCGGTGCTCCCCGGCCGCGCGCACCAGGGCGTCGATCGCCCCGGGGGGCAGGACGTCGTCGCTGTCCAGGAACATGACGTACGGGGCGGTCGCGACCGCGATGCCGTCGTTGCGGGGGGTACCGCAGCCCCCGCTGTTCTCCGTGCGGTGCACGACCTTCACGCGGGGGTGGCGGGCCGCCAGCTCGTCCAGCACCTGGGCGGTGCCGTCGCTCGACGCGTCGTTGACCGCGATGACCTCGGCGACGACCGGACCCTGGGCGAGAGCCGAGGAAACGGCCTGACCGACGAGCTCGGCATCGTTGTACGCGATCACGACGACGGCAACTGTGGGGGTATGGGTGCTCGTCACCCGTGGATCCTAGGCCACCTGGGTAAACGTCACCTTAAGACGGGTCACCTGAACGGGGGATAAACGGAATCCTGTGACGCGCCTGTGACGGCGGCCGGAGCACCGGCCGCCGCCCAAGCTCACGGCCCGATCAGAAGGGACGGAACTCGTCGTACTCCTTCTGGGCGGAATCCCGCTCGGCTTCCTTCTCCTTGCGGCGCGTGGTCGCCGGACGCGGCGCCTCCAGACGGTGGTCCTCACCGCGGCGGCCCAGCATCTCGGCGCCGGCCATCATGGTCGGCTCCCAGTCGAAGACGACCGCGTTGTCGTCGGAACCGATGGCGACGCCGTCACCCGCGCGGGCACCGGCCTTCTTCAGCGCCGCCTCGACGCCGAGGCGGTTGAGGCGGTCGGCGAGGTAGCCGACGGCCTCGTCGATGTTGAAGTCGGTCTGGCGGACCCAGCGCTCCGGCTTCTCGCCGCGCACGCGGTACACGTCCTCCGCCTCGTCGTAGGCGATGGTGAAGCCCGAGTCGTCCACGGCCTTCGGCCGGATGACGATGCGGGTCGCCTCCTGCTTCGGCGTACGGGCGCGGAACTTCGCGATGACCTCGGCGAGGAAGTAGGACAGCTCCTTCAGGCCCGTACGGGAGACCGCGGAGACCTCGAAGACCTTGTAGCCGCGGGCCTCAAGGTCCGGGCGGACGATGTCGGCGAGGTCCTGGCCGTCGGGGATGTCGACCTTGTTGAGGACGACCAGGCGCGGACGCTTCTCCAGGCCGCCGCCGTAGAGCTTCAGCTCCTCCTCGATGGCGTCGAGGTCGGCGAGCGGGTCGCGGTCGGACTCCAGGGTGGCGGTGTCCAGGACGTGCACCAGGATCGAGCAGCGCTCGACGTGGCGCAGGAACTCCAGGCCGAGGCCCTTGCCCTGGCTGGCGCCGGGGATGAGGCCCGGGACGTCGGCGATCGTGTAGACCGTCGAGCCGGCGGTGACGACGCCCAGGTTCGGGACGAGGGTGGTGAAGGGGTAGTCGGCGATCTTCGGCTTGGCCGCGGAGAGCACCGAGATCAGCGAGGACTTGCCGGCGCTCGGGAAGCCGACCAGCGCCACGTCGGCGACGGTCTTGAGCTCCAGGACGACATCGCCGCCGGTGCCGGGTACGCCGAGGAGGGCGAAGCCGGGCGCCTTGCGGCGGGCGGAGGAGAGCGCCGCGTTGCCGAGGCCGCCGCGGCCGCCCTCGGCGGCCACGTAGGTGGTGCCCTGGCCGACGAGGTCGGCGAGGACGTTGCCCTCCTTGTCGAGGACGACGGTGCCGTCCGGCACGGGCAGGATGATGTCCTGGCCGTCCTTGCCGGAGCGGTTGTCGCCCGCGCCGGGCTGGCCGTTGGTGGCCTTGCGGTGGGGGCTGTGGTGGTACTCCAGCAGGGTGGTGATCGACTGCTCGACCACCAGGATGACGTCGCCGCCACGGCCGCCGTTGCCGCCGTCGGGGCCGCCGAGCGGCTTGAACTTCTCCCGGTGAACGGAGGCGCAGCCGTGGCCCCCGTTACCCGCGGCGACGTGCAGCTCGACGCGGTCCACGAAGGTGGTCATGGTTGTTCCTCCAGATACAGCGGGAATATCCCGGAAAGCCCGGGGGGTAGGCCTTGCTACCCATTAAACGTGTCTATGTGACAACGCGCCGAGGGCGGACCTCTCTTCCCGGCTGACGCCGGGAAGAGTTGAGATCCGCCCTCGGGATGCTTCGGACTACCGATTCAGCAGGAGCTGAGATCAGGCAGCCGGAACGATGTTGACGACCTTGCGGCCACGGTGCGTGCCGAACTCGACCGAACCGGCCTGCAGCGCGAACAGCGTGTCGTCGCCACCACGACCGACACCCGAACCCGGGTGGAAGTGGGTGCCGCGCTGGCGGACGAGGATCTCACCAGCGGAAACGACCTGACCGCCGAAGCGCTTCACGCCGAGCCGCTGAGCGTTGGAATCGCGCCCGTTCCGGGTGGACGATGCGCCCTTCTTGTGTGCCATGTCTCAGTCCC
Organism: Streptomyces sp. NBC_01298; assembly: GCF_035978755.1. Lineage (NCBI taxonomy): Bacteria > Bacillati > Actinomycetota > Actinomycetes > Kitasatosporales > Streptomycetaceae > Streptomyces > Streptomyces sp. NBC_01298. Next base: position 6,099,264 of record NZ_CP108414.1, on the reverse strand, counting down.
TCTTACTTCGCAGCCGCGGGGATACCGGTGACCTTGATCGCCGTGTACTGCTGGCGGTGACCCTGGCGACGGCGGTAGCCGGTCTTGTTCTTGTACCGAAGGATGTCGATCTTGGCACCCTTGTGGTGGTCCACGATCTCGGCCTGGACCTTGATGCCGGCCAGGACCCACGGGTCGCTGGTCACGGCTTCGCCGTCGACAACGAGCAGGGTCGAGAGCTCGACCGTGTCGCCAACCTTGGCAGTGGGAATCTTGTCAACTTCAACGATGTCGCCGACAGCAACCTTGTGCTGGCGACCACCGCTGCGCACGATGGCGTACACGCGGATCTCTCTCTCACTCGAGTTCGGGAACCCCTGAAGCCAGCCGGCCCCGCGTCAACCGCAGGCCGGCCTCCCCCGATCCAGCCGCGAGGCGGTCCGGGAGGTGAGGTGCTCAGTGGATTGGCGTGTGCATAGACACGCCAGCGACCTAGGTTACGGGGCCGGGTCGGAGGGGTCAAACCGGGGTCCCGCGGGGCCTCGGAGGCGGCCACCGGGCACGTGACGGGGCCGGCCGTGAGGGCCGTACGGTGCCGCTGACACCCCGCACGGCTCCCGCCTGCCGATCCGGACGGTGGGGGTCCACCGTCGCCCCGCGGGCCGGGAGCGCGCCCCCTGCGGCCCCGAAGGCCAAAAGCCCCCGCCCGGCACCAGGGGTGCCGGGCGGGGGCCGGTGGAACGGGATCAGCGGGATCCGCTGATCGGCTGGGTCAGCCGGATCGGCCGGATCAGCCTTCGGTCGGAGCCGAGACGGAGGGCAGCGTCTGCTGCTCGGCCGCCGCGGTCTTCTTCGTCGCCCGCTTCGCGACCGTCTTCTTCGCGGTCGTCTTGGCGGTCGTCGTCTTCTTGGCCGCCGTCTTCTTCACGGCCGCCGCCTTCTTGGCCGGGGCCTTCTTCGCCGCGGTCGTGGCCGTCTTCTTGGCGGCCGTCTTGCGGACCGCCTTCTTGGCGGGAGCCGCCGGTGCGGCCTCCTCCACGACGGTCTCGGCCTCGACGGGCGCCTCGACCGGGGCCTCGACGACCAGTACGGCCGCCTCCGCGCCCGCCGGGGAACCGGCCGGAGAGGTGGCCTTACGGGTGGCACGGCGACGCGGACGGGCCGGCGCGGCCTCGACGGCCTCGGCCGGGGCCTCGACGACGGCCGGTGCGGCCTCGACGACGACCTCGGGCTCGGGCTCCGGCGCGGCCACGGGGGCCTCGACGACCGGCTCCGGGGCCTGGACCGCCTCGGCCGGGGCGCCCGCCGGAGCGGTCGCCTTACGGGTGGCACGGCGACGGGTGCGGCCCTTGGGGGCCTCCTCCGCGACGACTGCCTCGACGGCCTCGACGATGACCTCGGGCTCCGGCGCCTCGACGACCGGGGCGAGCTCCACCTCGGCCTCGACCACCGGCTCGGGCTCGGCCACGGGGGCCGGAGCCGCCGGGGCACGGTCCGTCGCCGTACCGCGCGGGGCGCCCGCCGGAGCGGTCGCCTTGCGGGTGGCGCGGCGGCGGTTGCGGCGGCCGCTCACTCCTCCGGCAGCGGCCTCGGCCTCGGCCGGGCTGCTGTAGAGCTCCTCGTCTGCGACGAAGGAGGGCTCGGGCAGTGCCACGGGAGCGGCGACCTCGGCAGCCAGCTCCGCCTCGGTCTCGACCTCGTAGACATCGCCCTCGGCGCTCTCCACGGCATCGATCTCGTGGTCGTGCTCGTGCCCGCCCTGGCCACCGCGGCGCTTGGAACGCTTGCCGTTGCCACCGCCGCCGACCACGGTCGGGGTCTCCATGTGCACGATGACGCCGCGGCCGTTGCAGTGGACGCAGGTCTCGGAGAAGGACTCCAGCAGACCCTGGCCCACGCGCTTGCGGGTCATCTGGACCAGACCCAGCGAGGTCACCTCGGCGACCTGGTGCTTGGTGCGGTCACGGCCCAGGCACTCCAGCATGCGCCGCAGGACCAGGTCGCGGTTGGACTCCAGGACCATGTCGATGAAGTCGATGACCACGATGCCGCCGAGGTCGCGCAGCCGCAGCTGACGCACGATCTCCTCGGCCGCCTCCAGGTTGTTCCTGGTGACGGTCTCCTCGAGGTTGCCGCCCTGACCGGTGAACTTGCCGGTGTTGACGTCGATGACGATCATCGCTTCGGTCTTGTCGATCACGAGGGAACCGCCCGAGGGCAGCCACACCTTGCGGTCGAGCGCCTTGGCGAGCTGCTCGTCGATGCGGTACGTCGCGAAGACGTCGACCTCGGAGGTCCAGCGCTTCAGCCGGTCGGCCAGGTCCGGGGCCACGTGGTTCACGTAGCCGTGGATGGTCTCCCAGGCGGTGTCACCGCTGACGATGACCTTGGTGAAGTCCTCGTTGAAGATGTCGCGCACGACGCGCACGGTCATGTCCGGCTCGCCGTACAGGAGGCTCGGCGAAGAGGTCGAGATCTGCTTCGACTTCTTCTGGATGTCCTCCCACTGGGCCTGCAGGCGCTCGACGTCGCGACGCAGCTCGTCCTCGCTCGCACCCTCGGCGGCGGTGCGCACGATGACGCCCGCGTCCTCGGGGACGATCTTCTTGAGGATGGTCTTCAGGCGCGCGCGCTCGGTGTCGGGCAGCTTGCGGCTGATGCCGGTCATCGAGCCCTCGGGCACGTAGACCAGGTAGCGGCCGGGCAGCGAGACCTGGCTGGTCAGGCGGGCGCCCTTGTGGCCGATCGGGTCCTTGGTGACCTGCACCAGGACCGACTGGCCGGACTTGAGGGCGGCCTCGATGCGACGCGGCCCGTTGGCCATGCCGAGCGCCTCGAAGTTGACCTCACCGGCGTACAGGACCGCGTTGCGGCCCTTGCCGATGTCGATGAAGGCGGCCTCCATGGACGGCAGCACGTTCTGGACCTTGCCCAGGTAGACGTTGCCGACGTACGAGGTGGCTTCTTCCTTGTTGACGTAGTGCTCGACGAGCACGTTGTCCTCGAGGACGCCGATCTGGGTGCGCTCGCCCGACTGACGGACGACCATGACGCGCTCGACGGCCTCGCGGCGGGCCAGGAACTCGGCCTCGGTGATGATCGGGACGCGGCGGCGGCCCTGCTCGCGGCCCTCGCGGCGGCGCTGCTTCTTGGCCTCCAGGCGGGTCGAGCCCTTGATGGACTGGACCTCGTCGGAGGAGGTGGAGCCGGAGCCGGCGACGGACTCCGAGCGCTCGCGCGCCGGGCGCGGCTCGCGGACCTTGACGACCGTGCGCACACCGTCGTCCTCGGCCGCGTCGGCGTCCGTGCCACCGTCACCGCTGCGCCGGCGACGACGCCGGCGACGACGGCTGGAGCTGGAGCCGAGGGCGCCGTTCTCCTCGTCGTCCTCGGCCTCGTCCTCATCGGCCTCTTCGGCGGACTCGGTCTCGGCCTCTTCCTCGGCGGACTCGTCGAGGTCGGCGGCCTCACCGCGACGGCGGCGACGGCCTCCGCGGCGGCGACGCCGCGACGGGCGGTCGCCCGACTCGTCGGTCTCGTCCTCGTAGAGCTCGGCGGACTCGGTTTCGGCCTCTTCCTCGACCAGCTCTACGTCGGCCAGCGTGACCGGGCCGGACGGCGCGGCGGCGGCCGGGGCCGGTGCCACGGGCGCGGCGGTCTCGGCTGCGGCGCCGCGGCCACGGCGGCGGCGACGGCCGGCCGGCTGCGGGGCCGGAGCGGCCTCGACCTCGGCCTCGACCTCGGCCTCGACGAGGTCGAACTCCTCCTCCTCGACCTCCTCGGCCGGGGCGGCGGCAGCGGCGGCCGCGGCCATCATGGCCGCGGTCTCCGGGGTCTGGAACATCGGCTCGGCGAACACCGGGGCCTGGAACACGGCGACGGCGGGACGCCCGGCGCGGCGACCGCGGGCCGGAGCCTCGGCGGCCGGGGCCTCGGCGGCGGGAGCCACCGGCTGCGCGGCGGCGGCCGGGGCGGTGGTGGAACGGGTGGCGCGGCGGCGGCCGCCGCGCTTCGGGGAGTCCACGGCGTCGGCCACGGTGACGGTGGCCTTGGCGGGGGCGGCGGCCGGAGCCTCGGCCACGACGGGCTCGGGGGCGACGGCTGCCTCGGCGGCGGGCGCCTCGGGAGCGGTCACGGCGCGAGTGGCACGGCGACGGGCACGCGGCGCCGGAGCGGCGGCCTCCTCGACGACCGGAGCGGCCGGGGCGGCGACGGGAGCCTCGACGACCGGGGCGACCACGGCTTCGGCGGCGCCCTCGGGAGCGGTCACGGCGCGAGTGGCACGGCGGCGGGCACGCGGCGCCGGAGCGGCGGCCTCCTCGGCGACCGGAGCGGCCGGAGCCGCCACGGGGGCCTCGGTCACGGCTTCGGCGGCGGGCGCCTCGGGGGCAGTCACGGCGCGGGTCGCACGGCGGCGGGCACGCGGCGCCGGAGCGGCGGGCTCCTCGGCGACCGGAGCGGCCGGAGCCGCCACGACGGGCTCGGTGACCTCGGCGGCGGGCGCCTCGGGAGCGGTGGACGCACGGGTCGCACGGCGACGGGCACGCGGCGCCGGAGCGGCGGGCTCCTCGGCGACGGGAGCGGCCGCAGCCGCCGGAGCTGCCACGGGGGCCTCGACCACGGCTTCGGCGGCGGGCGCCTCGGGAGCGGTCACGGCGCGGGTCGCACGGCGACGGGTACGGGCCGGGGCGGCGGCCGGGGCGGCCTCCTCGGCGGGAACCGCGGCCACCACGGGCGCGGGAGCGGCCTCGGCGGCGGCTACGGCACCGCCGGGCGGGCCCGCCGGGCGGGACGCGGCACGCCGGCGCCTGCGCGGCGGCAGGTTGTCGCTCGGGCTGCCACTGTCGGCGGCACCGTTGTTGGCGGTGGTGTCGTTTTCGTTGTTGAGCATGCGGGGTTTCTCCCGTCACGCTCCCGGGCGCCGCGGCTGACTTCCGGTCCGGCACGGCTCCGCGTAATGAGCGCGGAGCCGGCCTCCGGGGCGCGTTCGCCACACGGGAGCTCAGTTCAATGGCCGCCGGTTCCGTACGCGAAAGTCCGTACGGCCCGGCGGAAGTCTTCAAGTCTTCAGGTCTGTCTGTGCGCGGCCCGACCCAGGTGGCTCCCGAGTCCCAGGGCTGCGCGACGACGACGATCCCTACGCGGCGGGACCTTCCGGCGCCTTCGCGTCGGCGGTTACGGCCGCCGTGGGTGGGGCGGTCGTGACAGCCTCGCGGTCGGGCGCGAGCGGGTCGGTCACCGTGCCGGACTCCTCGTCGAAGAGCCCCTGCGCCAGCCTGGTCACCGCAGCGGGGACCGGCGGCGTTAGGTCGGCCACAGCTCGGAGACCGGACAGGACGTCGTCGGGTCGAACGGCAGGTGTCAAATGCCGAACAACCAGCCGCAGTATCGCACAAGCATTGTCCAGGGGCCTATCAGCCTCGGCGGTCGCCGTAACGGGAACCACTTCCAGACCGACCACGGCGCCCCGCGTGTCGAAGGTCCGCATGCCGTTCTTGGTGCGGCGCTGGACCTCCACGGCCTCGGCCGCGAGGAAGGCCTCGACCGCCTTCTCCGCGTCGCCGGGCTCCACGCCGTCCAGGCGCAGCTCCCACACGGAGGCCGTCAGCCGGTCGGCGAGACCGGAGGTGCGTGCCTCCACGGCGTCGATGATGTCGAGGCCGACCGGCATCGACTCGTCGAGCAGCTCGCGCAGGACCGCGGGGTCGCGGGGCTCGGCGAGGGCGATCTCCAGGTACTCGGCCTCGCTGCCGGTCCCGGTCGGGGCGGCGTTCGCGTACGAGACGCGGGGGTGCGGGGTGAAGCCCGCCGAGTACGCCATGGGCACCTCGGAGCGGCGCAGTGCCCGCTCGAAGGCGCGCTGGAAGTCACGGTGGCTGGTGAACCGGAGGCGGCCGCGCTTGGTGTAGCGCAGGCGGATGCGCTGCACTACCGGTGCGGGAGGCGGGCCTTCGGGCTGTCGCTTGCCCAGTGGTTCATCTCCTTGTGCGGGGCTCCGCGGCTCGCGCGTCGCCCTGAGGTCTGTGGGGCCTGCAGACCACGCCGTGCCTGTGCCCTCCGGCTCACCCCTGCTCTACTTCTGCAGGGAGATCTCGGGGGCGGGCGCGTCGCCTGCGGCTCTGTTACTACCCAGAGTACGCGCCTGTGACCTCGCTGGTTCCCGGGGCGGCCCCCCGAACAATGCCCGCCGTACGTCGGCCCGAGCCTCGCGCACCGCGAGGCGGGAGGCCCGCCACACCTCGCCGACGGCACGGCCGACGGGAGCGAGGGCCTGCCGGTGCGCCGCCCGGGCCGCGCGACGGCCGACGTCCCACCCGGCGCGCAGGAGGTTCCCGACGGGGGTGACCACGTGCCGGCGCACCCATCCGGCGGGCCGCACCACTCCCCACCGCCACAGCCACACCAGTCCGCGCCCCAGCGCCCGGCTCACCCGCCCCGCGATGTGCCAGGCCCCGACGACCAGCCCCCAGAGCGGCACGAGCAGGTACGCCCACACCCCCCGCCCGACCGGCGCGAGCAGATACCGCCAGACCACGGTCACCGCGGGCCGCACGAGATACCGCCACAACGCCACCCACGGCCAGACGAACACGGCCCGCCCGAGCCACACGGCCACGGTCCCGATCCCCCGCGCCAGCCAGGCCACGCCCGCCGAGAACCCCCGGGCCAGCCACCGCAGTGCGTGCCCGACGGGGGTGAGGACGTACCGGTACAGCGCACCGCCCGGCAGCACGAGCAGGTACCGGACCGCGCCCGCGAGCAGCCGGGCGATGCCCCGCCCGGCGGGCAGCAGCCCGTACTCCCAGACCGGGACCAGCAGGTACCGCCAGAGCCCCACACCCGCCGGCCGCAGCAGGTACGCGTACGCCGCCTGCCCCACCGGGAGGACGACGTAACGCCAGAGGCCCGCCCAGGGCCAGTAGAAGACCAGCTTGAACAGGGTCCCGATCAGCCACCCGGTCCCCCGCAGCACCGGCAGCACCGCCCGCTCGCAGAACCAGCGCAGCCCCTGCCCCAGCGGCCCGAGGACGCTCCGGTTCAGCATCCGCGCGAAGGCGACCAGCAGATCCCAGACCACCCGCAGAGGCAGCACGACCAGCACCGCCACAACTTTCACGGGGATCCGCACGACCCCCGCCAAGCAGCCGTCCCCCTGCGGCGCCGGCAGCGCCTTCTCCATGTCCATACCGCTAAGGACACACCACGGCCGCACACCGTTGCACCGAAGGGCCCGTCGTCAGTCGATTGGCATGCGGGGCCGGACGCTTGCCGCGATCTCCATCAGGGCGGCGTTCACGGTGTCCTCGAGCATGTGGGTACCGAACTCCTCGGCGGCCAAGGCCAGCGCTTCCTCATGGACGTCGATCTCGGTCTCGGCCATCACGCGTCTCCCCCTTCAGGGAATTTTACATTTCACTGAACCATGGCAAGAGATCGCCACATTCGACCAATTATTTTCATCGACCGAAGTCCCACCTCCGCAGCGATAACTTCGCACCATGAAAACAAGCCCGAGGGTTTCCGTTGAAGATTCGTGGACCTCTGCGGATAAAAAACTGCTGGCCGAGCTGGAGAAAGACGCACGCTCGCTGCCGGCGGATGCTCCACGCGCACTTCTGCCCGTACGGCTTTCACGTCTGCGCAGATTGCGGCACGGCCATGCTCGCTCAGAAGACGCGGTCAGGCTCCAGAGATTACGAGTACCTCCGATGCCGTTCCTGTCCAGGCGGCGGGCAGGGAGCCCCCGACCCTCAGGCCGTCTACGCCAGGCTCATGGACGAGGTCGTATCCGTACTCGGAGACGAGCCCGTGCTCGTGCGGGAATACACCGGGGAGCGGTGGGTTCTGACCTCCACGGGCAAGACGTTCCGCCAGGACTCGCGCACCGCAGGTCCACATGCAGCTCGTCCTACCCGCGGACGCCCGTCATCGGCTCACGAACACCGGAGACGCATTCACATCCCTCCGCTAGGCATACGAATGCCCCCCTGCTCCGACAGAGGGGCAATCGCACAGCGTCACGCCTTCGGAGAGCCGCCCACCACACTCAGCGGGAGCAGCTTCTGCCCCGTAGGTCCGATTTGAATACTGAGGTCGAGCTGCGGGCAGACGCCGCAGTCGAAGCAAGGCGTCCAGCGGCAGTCCTCGACCTCGGTTTCGTCGAGGGCGTCCTGCCAGTCCTCCCAGAGCCAGTCCTTGTCCAGGCCGGAGTCGAGGTGGTCCCAGGGGAGGACTTCCTCGTAGGTGCGCTCGCGGGTCGTGTACCAGGCCACGTCCACGCCGTAGGCGGGGAGGGTCTTCTCCGCGGCCTGCATCCAGCGGTCGTAGGAGAAGTGCTCGCGCCAGCCGTCGAAGCGGCCGCCCGACTCGTAGACCGCGCGGATGACATCGCCGATGCGGCGGTCGCCGCGGGACAGGAGGCCCTCGACGATGCCCGGCTTGCCGTCGTGGTAACGGAAGCCGATGGAGCGGCCATACTTCTTGTCGCCGCGGAGCTTGTCGCGGAGCTTGCCGAGGCGGGCGTCTGTCTCCTCGGCCGACAGCTGCGGGGCCCACTGGAAGGGGGTGTGCGGCTTGGGGACGAAGCCGCCGATGGAGACGGTGCAGCGGATGTCGTTCTGCCCGGAGACCTCGCGGCCCTTGGCGATGACGTTGACCGCCATGTCGCCGATCTGGAGGACGTCCTCGTCGGTCTCGGTCGGCAGGCCGACCATGAAGTACAGCTTCACCTGGCGCCAGCCGTTGCCGTAGGCGGTGGCGACCGTACGGATCAGGTCCTCTTCCGAGACCATCTTGTTGATGACCTTGCGCATGCGCTCGGAGCCGCCCTCGGGGGCGAAGGTCAGACCGGAGCGGCGGCCGTTGCGGGTCAGCTCGTTGGCCAGGTCCACGTTGAAGGCGTCCACGCGGGTCGACGGGAGGGACAGGCCCACCTTGTCGTCCGTGTAGCGGTCGGCCAGGCCCTTGGCGATGTCCGCGATCTCGGTGTGGTCGGCCGAGGAGAGCGAGAGCAGGCCGACCTCCTCGAAGCCCGTGGCCTTGAGCCCGCGCTCCACCATCTCGCCGATGCCGGTGATGCTTCGCTCCCGTACGGGGCGCGTGATCATGCCGGCCTGGCAGAAGCGGCAGCCGCGGGTGCAGCCGCGGAAGATCTCCACGGACATCCGCTCGTGGACGGTCTCGGCGAGCGGGACCAGGGGCTGCTTGGGGTAGGGCCACTCGTCGAGGTCCATGACGGTGTGCTTGCTGACCCGCCACGGCACGCCGGAGCGGTTCGGGACCACGCGGCCGATGCGGCCGTCCGGCAGGTACTCGACGTCGTAGAAGCCCGGCACGTAGACGCCGCCGGTCTTCGCGAGGCGCAGGAGCACCTCTTCGCGTCCGCCCGGGCGGCCTTCGGCCTTCCACGCGCGGATGATCTCGGTCATGTCGAGGACGGCCTGCTCGCCGTCGCCGATGACCGCGCAGTCGATGAACTCCGCGATCGGCTCGGGGTTGAAGGCCGCGTGGCCGCCCGCGAGCACGATGGGGTGGTCGACCGTACGGTTCTTGGCCTCGAGCGGGATGCCCGCGAGGTCCAGCGCCGTCAGCATGTTCGTGTAGCCGAGCTCGGTGGAGAAGGAGAGCCCGAAGACGTCGAACGCCGAGACGGGGCGGTGGCTGTCCACGGTGAACTGCGGCACCTTGTGCTCGCGCATCAGTTCTTCGAGGTCCGGCCACACGCTGTACGTGCGCTCCGCGAGCACGCCCTCGCGCTCGTTCAGCACCTCGTACAGGATCATGACGCCCTGGTTGGGGAGCCCGACCTCGTACGCGTCCGGGTACATCAGCGCCCAGCGGACGTCGGCGCTCTCCCACGGCTTGACCGTGGAGTTGAGTTCACCGCCGACGTACTGGATCGGCTTCTGGACGTGCGGAAGCAGGGCCTCAAGCTGAGGGAAGACCGACTCGGTCATCACGCGACTTTCGTGAAGCGGGCAGGGGGCGACTCTCAAGCGTACCCCGGGGCCCGGAGCGCCCCCGCCCGCGCGATCAGCCGCGCACCATCGCCGCCGGGCCCGCGGTCGCCGCCCACACCTGGGGCAGCTCCCGCTCGCGTCGCTCGGCCAGTGCCTCCTCGCGGGCGTAGAGCACGCCCCAGGTGAAGGCCGACTCCCCCGCTCCGGCCGCCTGGACGGCGAGTCCGCGCAGGGCTTCGCGGGCGACGACCCCGTCCTGGTGGTCGCCGAGCAGGCTCTGGACCGCCTTCACCGCCTTGGCCAGCTTGCGCGCGGGTTTGCCGAGGGCCGGGGCCGCCGCCTCGGCCGCGTACCGGGCGCGCTTCGCGGCCTTGCGCGCCTCGTGCAGGGCCAGGTCGCGGTCCTGGCCGGGGTCCATGGACAGCGCGCCCCCGATCCGGCCGGCGAGGCGTTCGTAGTCCGCGAGGACCGCGGCGGGCAGGGCCGACTCGGCGGGCTTGGCGGCGGCCTTCAGCAGCGGCGGGTCGGCGAGCACAGCGTCGAGGGCGCCCAGAAGGGCCACGTACCGCCTGCTGTCGAGGGCGGCGAGCGCTGCGCGGCGCGATCCGGTGCGCCGGGCGACGTTCCAGATCTTCAGGCGGCCGCGGACGGGGCCGAGCACCAGGGTGCGCGGGAGTTCGTCGAGCCGGGTCTGGATCCGCTCCAGCAGGACTTCCTGGTCGCGGTCGACGCCGAGTTCGGCGGCGAGCCAGCGCAGTTCGTCGCCGATCGGGCCGGTTTCGGCGGGGTCCAGGACGCGGCGGTGGGTCTTGAAGGCGCCGCGCAGGCGCCGGGTGGCGACCCGCATCTGGTGGACGGAGTCGGGCAGCCCGCGGCGTACGGCGGGGTCCTGGGCGATGAGGGTGTCGCGCTGTTCGCGCAGGTAGGCGAGCAGGTGCGCGCCCACCGTGTCCTCGGCGAGGCCGGTGCCCGTGCCGGTGCCGGTCGTACGGGCCGGGGGTTCCCCTCCGGTCTCGATGAGCGCCCGGGCGAGCTTCGAGGGGGCGTCGCTGACCCGGAGTCCGGCCTTGCGGAAGGTCTTCTCCACGGCGTCGAGCAGCGCCGGGTCGGCGCCGTCGGCGAGTTCGACCTCCACCTCGGTCCAGGCGGCGGTGGCGTCCGCGCGCTCGGCCCGTACGGCGTCCGTGGACAGTTCCGCGAGGAGGACGCCGTCGGCGTCGAGGAGGTGGCTGACCTTGCGCGAGGACAGGAGCCTGACCTGTGGTTCCAGCGGGGCGTCGCGGACGCGGGAGCGCAGCAGCGCGGTCAGGGCGTCGGGGACGGTGTCGCCGAGGGGGGCGGTGATCTCGTCGCGCACGCCGGGGGCGACGGGCAGTTTGAGGTGCCAGCCGGCGTCCTTGCCGCCGGTGCGCCGGCGCAGGGTGAGCCCGTCGGCGGCGAGCCGCTGGTCGGGGGTGTCGTAGTAGACGGCGTCGAGCTCGGCCGTCCCCTGGTCGGTCACGGCCGCGATGGCGTCCGTGCCCGTCAGGTCGGGTACGCCGCGCCGTCCGGCCTTGGTGGTCCTGAACTCGAATTTGCGCTCGATCTCGCGCTTCGTGTCCGCCATGGTTCGAACGTAGTCCTGAACGGAACCCGGCGAGAAGGAAAACGGCGGGTGCGGCGGAAAACCTGCCCGGGAACCGACGGATCAAGCCGAGCCCGGGCGGGCCCCCCCCCCACCGCGTCAAGCCGACATCGGCCGCTGCACCCTGATCGACTGGAGCAGCCCGATGGCCACCCATACGGCGAACATCGAGGATCCTCCGTACGACACGAACGGCAGCGGCAGTCCGGCCACGGGCATGATCCCGAGGGTCATGCCGATGTTCTCGAAGGCCTGGAAGGCGAACCAGGCGATGATCCCGGCGCACACGATCGTGCCGTAGAGCTCGGTCGTCTCGCGGGCGATAACGCAGGCGCGCCACAGGATGACGCCGAGGAGCACCAGGATCAGCCCGGCTCCGACGAAGCCCAGCTCCTCCCCCGCCACCGTGAAGACGAAGTCGGTCTGCTGCTCCGGCACGAACTGGCCGGTGGTCTGCGAGCCCTTGAAGAGCCCGGAGCCGGTCAGTCCGCCGGAGCCGATGGCGATGCGCGCCTGGTTGGTGTTGTAGCCGACGCCGGCCGGGTCGAGCTCGGGGTTGGCGAAGGCGGCGAAGCGGTTGATCTGGTACTCGTCGAGGACGCCGAGCTGCCAGATCAGGATGGCCCCGCCGGCGCCCGAGCCGAGCAGGCCCAGCACCCAGCGGTTGGAGGCGCCGGAGGCCAGCAGGACGCCGAGCACGATGACGACCATGACCATGACGGAGCCGAGGTCGGGCATCAGCATGATGATGCCCATGGGGAAGGCGGCCAGGCAGAGCGCCTTGACGACGGTGCGGTGGTCGGGGTGGGCCAGGTCTCCCGCGTCCACCCGGGTGGCCAGCAGCATCGCCATGACCAGGATGATCGTGATCTTGACGAACTCGGAGGGCTGGAGCGAGAAGCCGCCGCCGACCACGATCCAGGCGTGGGCGCCGTTGATGGTGGCGCCGAGCGGGGTGAGCACGGCGAGGATCAGGACGACGGAGAGCCCGTAGAGGATCGGTACGGCGCCGCGCAGGGTGCGGTGGCCGAGCCAGATGGTGCCGATCATCAGCACGAGGCCGATGCCGGTGTTCATGGCGTGCCGGAAGAGGAAGTAGTACGGGTCCCCGTTGTTCAGCGAGGTCCGGTTGCGGGTCGCCGACCACACCAGCAGGGCGCCGATGAGGGAGAGGGCGAGCGCCGAGAGGAGTATCGGCCAGTCGAGCCGGCGCACCACGGAGTCGCGGGCGGTGAGCTTGGCCATCGCCCCCCGCTGCTCCGGCGCGTACCGGGCCACGGAGAATTTGTTGGCGGTCTGCATGTCGGTCCTCGGTACTCAGTCGTGCTGCGCGGGGCGCTGGGCGGGCGGGCCGGCAAGCACGGGCGGTGCCAGTTCTTCCGGGGACGGCGGTACGTACGGCCGGATCTCGGGGGAATCGATGCCGCCGTCGGGGCGGATCTTGGGCAGCTTCTTCTCCGGTCCCAGAAGGAGTGCCTTCTTCGGGTCCTGGTTGCCCTCCATGTCGAAGCCGTAGATGGCGTTGTAGAGGTTGCGGACGGCGGGGCCGGCGGCTCCGGAGCCGGTGCCGCCCTGGGAGATGGTCATGACGATGACGAAGTCCTTGGTGTAGGTCGCCAGCCACGAGGTGGTCTGCTTGCCGTAGACCTGGGCGGTACCGGTCTTGGCGTGCATCGGGATCTTGTCCATCGGCCAGCCTACGAAGCGCCAGGCGGCGGTGCCGCCGGGCTCGACGACCATGCGCAGGCCCTTGTCGAGGTCCTTGACGGTCTTGGCGTCGATCGGCAGCCTGCCGTGCGGCTTGGGCTTGATCCACTCGACGTGCTTGCCGTCGGCGCTGATCACGGCCTTGCCGACGGTGGGGTCGAAGAGGGTGCCCCCGTTGCTGATGGCGGCGTAGGCGGTGGCCATCTGGATGGGGGTGACGAGGACGTCGCCCTGGCCGATGGCGAAGTTGATGCTGTCGTAGGCCTTGAGCTGGTTGCCTTCGAGGCAGCTCTCGTAGGCGACCAGCTCGACGTAGGTGCCGCCCTTCTTGCCCTGCTTGCACCAGGCGTCCTTGTTGGCCGCCCAGAAGCTCTGCTTCCACCTGCGGTCGGGGATGCGGCCCTTGACCTCGTTCGGCAGGTCGATCCCGGTCTCGGAGCCGAGGCCGAACTCGCGGGCCGTCCGGTAGAACCAGTCGTGGGCGTCCTTCTTGGGCTTGAGGCCGCCGTCCCGCTGCCACTCCTTGTGCCCGAGGGCGTAGAAGACGGTGTTGCAGGAGAACTTGAGGGCCTCGCCGAGGGTGATGGGGCCGTGCCCCTTGGACTCGAAGTTCGCGAAGCTGCGGTTGCCCATGCTGTAGGAGGCGCCGCATGGGTACTTGTCGTCGAAGGGGTATCCGGCCCGGACGGCCGCGCTCGCCGACACCACCTTGAAGATGGAGCCCGCGGGGGCCTGGCCCTGGATGGCCCGGTTGAGCAGCGGATAGTTGGAGCCCTCGCTGGTGAGGGCGGCGTAGTCCTTGGCGGCGATGCCGCCGACCCAGGCGTTGGGGTCGTAGTCGGGCTGGGAGGCCATCGCGACGACCCGGCCGGTCTTGGCCTCCATGACGACGACGGCGCCCGAGTCGGCCTCGTACTTGCGGTTGGTGATGTTGTCGGTCTCGTTGCGGACCACCTTCATCGCCGCTTGGAGCTCGTACTCGGCGACGGACTGGACCCGGGCGTCGATGCTGGTGACGAGGGTGGACCCGGGCACGCCCGCGTCGGACTCGGTCTGGTGCATGACGCGGCCGAGGTTGTCGACCTCGTACGAGGTGACCATCGCCTTGCCGCGCAGGTACTTGTCGTAGGTGCGCTCGATCCCCGAGCGGCCGACCTGGTCGGAGCGCAGGTGGGGCGAGTCGGTGTCCTTGGCCTTGTGGATCTCCTCGTCGGTGACCGGGGAGAGGTAGCCGAGGACCTGCGCGGTACGGGCCCCGCCGGGGGCCGGGTAGCGGCGGACGGCGACGGGCTCCGCGGTGATGCCGGGGAACTCCTCGGGGCGTTCGCGCAGCTGCAGCGCCTGCTGCGTGGTGGCGTCGAGGGTGATCGGGATCGGCTGGTACGGGGAGCCGTTCCAGCAGGGCGCGGGGGTCTGGGAGTCGCAGAGGCGGACCTTCTCCATGACCGCCTTGGGGGTCATGTCCAGGACGCCGGCGAGGCGGGTCATGACGGCCTGGCCGCGGTCCTTCATCTTCATCAGCGCCGTGCGGCTGGTGGAGACGACCAGGCGGGTCTCGTTGTCGGCGAGGGCGACGCCCCGGGCGTCGAGGATCGTCCCGCGCACGGCGGGCTGGACGACCCGCTGGACGTGATTGCTCTTGGCCTCGTGGTAGTACTCGGCGCCGTTGCGGATCTGGAGGTACCAGAGCCGGCCGCCGAGGGTGAGGAACATCGAGCAGACGAGGATCTGGATGATCACGAGCCGGATCTGCACCCGGGACGTACGGCCGTTCTCCGCGGTGTTGGTCACGTGGGCTCCTCCCTCACAGCTTCTTGACGCTCTTCACACCCTTGATTCCCTTGACTCCCTTTATGCGGCCGGCCCGGTTGGCCCGGCTGCGGGCGGTCTTCATCCGCAGGCCGCCGCGCTGGCTGCCGATCCGCAGTCCGGTGCCGCCGGCCAGCCAGCCGGAGGCGACGTCCTTGCCCGCGGGCGGGCCGCCGTTGGCCTCGACGGCCATCGGGTCGTTCTCCGCGCGGCGGGCCAGGGCCATGATGAACGGCACGGTGAAGGGGGCGAGCAGCAGGTCGTAGAGGACCGCGGTGAAGAGCAGCCCGGTCATCCCCACGTGGCGGGCGGCGGTGTCGCCGACCAGGGCGCCGACGCCCGCGTAGAGCAGGGTGGAGACGAAGGCGGCGCCGACGACGGTGAGCATCGGGCCCCAGGCGGAGCGGAACCGCCCGGTGTCGGGGCGGACCAGTCCGGCGACGTAGCCGATGACGCACAGCACGAGGGCGTAGCGGCCGGCGGCGTGGTCGGCGGGCGGGGCCAGGTCGGTGAGGAGGCCTGCGGCGAAGCCGATGAGAGCGCCGCTGACGCACCCGTACACGAGCGCGAGGGCGACGACCGTGAGCAGGACCAGGTCGGGGACGGCTCCGGGGAGTTGGAGGCGGCCCAGGATGGAGACCTGGACGACCAGGGCGACCACGACGAGCGTGCCCGAGAGCAGGATCCGGTTGAAACGCATGATGATCGGCTCCTAGTCGTCGGCCGGCTTGCCGGACGCGGACGCGCCGGGCGACGGGGTGACCGTGACGGTGACCGTCGGGGTGGGCTTGGGCGCTTCGGGCTTGGGCGGCAGCACCGCGTCGCGCGGGTCCTGGCGCGGCGGCATGACCACGACGCCGACGATGTCCAGGCGGGAGAAGCCGACGAAGGGGCGGACCCAGACGGTCCGGGTCAGGTCGCCGCGCGCGGGGTCTACCTTGATCACCTCGCCGATCGGGACACCGGGCACGAAGGGCTTGTTGCCGCGCGAG
This sequence comes from Streptomyces sp. NBC_01298, assembly GCF_035978755.1. NCBI lineage: Bacteria > Bacillati > Actinomycetota > Actinomycetes > Kitasatosporales > Streptomycetaceae > Streptomyces > Streptomyces sp. NBC_01298. The sequence goes on along the minus strand of NZ_CP108414.1, from coordinate 6,083,194 downwards.
CCGAAGGTGACGAGCCGGTCGCCGTTGTTGATCTTGGCCTTGCCGTTGAGCATCTGCACGGAGAGCTCCCGGTCTCCCTGACCGGTGGCGAAGCCGAGTTCGCCGGTCTTCTCCAGACGGGTGCCGACGGTGAAGTCGGGGTCGTTGGCGAGGACCACGGTGGCGGTGTCGGGGCCGACGGTGGCGACGCGGCCGACGAGTCCGTCCCCGTTGAGGACGGTCATGTCGCGCTCGATGCCGTCCTTGCTGCCCGCGTCGATGGTCACGGTCCAGGAGAAGCCCTGGGCCGCTCCTATGGCGATGACCTCGGCGCCCTTGATGCCGTACTGGCCCGCGCCCGCCCGCTTGAGCATCTCGTCGAGCTCGCGGATCCGGCTGCGGGTCCGGTCGTCGCTGCCCAGCTTGGCCTTGAGTGCGGCGTTCTCGCGCTCCAGCGTCGCGATGCGGTTGTGCCGCTCGCCGGAGTCCCGTACCGCCCCTATGGCGTTGGCGACCGGGTCGACCCCTTTCGCCACGCCCTTCTCGACCGGCCCGAAGACCGCTGCGGCGGCCTGCCGGGCACCGTCGACCGGAGACTCCTCACCCGTCCTGATGTCCACCGTGATCAAAGCGAACGCGATGGCGATCAGAAGCACCAGGAGCAGCCGGCTTTCTCGTGTGTCCCTCACGTGCGGCGGCCGTGCCTTCCTCATAGATACCGTGCGGCCAGGCCGAAAAAGACGGCCACACCGCTCCGGTGGAGCCGGGGCTCGCACCGGACCTTGCCTGTATATCAACGATCCGCCGCACGGGCCCGGTAGCACCCGTACGGCGGATCATTTGTGTTCCGCCGCCGCGCGGCGGGCCGGATCAGCGCCGCGGCTGGGCGTCCAGCACCTGCTGGAGCGCCTCGAACTCCTCTACGCACTTGCCGGATCCGAGCGCCACGGAGTCCAGCGGGTCCTCGGCGATGTGGATCGGCATGCCCGTCTCGCGGCGCAGCCGCTCGTCGAGGCCGCGGAGCAGGGCGCCGCCTCCGGTCAGGACGATGCCCCGGTCCATGATGTCGCCGGAGAGCTCCGGCGGGCACTTGTCGAGGGTGGTCTTGACCGCGTCGACGATCGCGTTGACCGGCTCCTCGATCGCCTTGCGCACCTCGGCGGCCGAGATCACGACGGTCTTGGGCAGGCCCGAGACCAGGTCGCGGCCGCGGATCTCGGTGTGCTCGTCCTTGTCGAGGTCGTAGGCCGATCCGATGGTGATCTTGATCTGCTCGGCGGTGCGCTCACCGAGGAGGAGCGAGTACTCCTTCTTGATGTGCTGGATGATCGCGTTGTCGAGCTCGTCGCCGGCCACCCGGATGGACTGTGCCGTGACGATTCCGCCGAGGGAGATGACGGCCACCTCGGTGGTGCCGCCGCCGATGTCCACGACCATGTTGCCGGTGGCCTCGTGGACGGGCAGGCCCGCGCCGATGGCGGCGGCCATCGGCTCTTCGATGATGTGCACCTGGCGGGCACCGGCCTGCGTGGACGCCTCGATGACGGCGCGGCGCTCCACTCCCGTGATGCCGGAGGGCACGCAGACCACGACGCGCGGACGGGCCAGGTAGCGGCGCTTGTGGATCTTGAGGATGAAGTACCGGAGCATCCGCTCGGTGATCTCGAAGTCGGCGATGACGCCGTCCTTGAGGGGCCGCACGGCGACGATGTTGCCGGGCGTGCGCCCGATCATCTTCTTGGCTTCGGAGCCGACCGCCAGGATGCCACCGGTGTTCGTGTTGATGGCGACCACGGACGGCTCGTTCAGGACGATTCCCCGGCCCCTCACGTACACCAGCGTGTTGGCGGTCCCGAGGTCGATCGCCATGTCACGGCCGATGAACGACATGTTGTTCCCCTTGTTCCCCATGAGGAGCGTCTGGCCTTCCAGTTGATAGCGGCTGCTGTCAGGTCGGCGAGGTGGGTGTGTGGGTGGAGGCCCCATCGTAGTGCCGCAAGTACGGCCTCCGCGCGACGGGACTCCGGCAAGCCCGCCGGAACGGATACCCGCCCCCTTAGTGGTGACGTCGTGTCCTGTCGATGCGTTCCCGAATGTGCCCGGTAATACCGGAGGGCGACCGAAATTACTTCGGTCGCCCCAGGTCATGAGCGCTATTCGGCTGATGTTGCGTCAGAAAAGAGTGATCACAGTGCCGGGAAGAACAGCTTCAGTTCCCGCTCCGCGGACTCCTCGGAGTCCGAGGCGTGGATCAGGTTCTCCCGGGTGACGGTACCGAAGTCACCCCGGATGGAGCCGGGCGCGGCGGCAATCGGGTCAGTGGGTCCGGCCAACTGGCGGACACCCTCGATCACGCGCTCCCCTTCGACGACCAGGGCCACGACCGGGCCGCTGGCCATGAAGCCCATGAGGGGCTCGTAGAAGGGCTTGCCCTTGTGCTCGCCGTAGTGCGCCTCCAGGGTCTCCTGGTCCAGCGTGCGCAGCTCCAGCGCGGGAATGGTCCAGCCGGCCTTCCGCTCGATGCGGCCGACGATCTCGCCGATCAGACCGCGACGGACGGCGTCGGGCTTGAGGAGGACGAGCGTGCGCTGGGTCATATGGGTAACTCCTTGCGGCATACGGGTGCGGTCCGACGAGGCTACAGGGGGCCGGGCGAGCCCTACGCCTCGGTCGGGGCGGCGGCCTCGGCCTCCGCCTGGGCGGCCCAGCGGGCCTTGATCACGTCGATGCGGCGGCCGTAGTGGATCGAGCACCACCACAGGCCGGCGAACACCACGCCCAGGACGAACATCATCGGTACGACGAAGCCGCTCAGCACCAGCCCGATCTGCAGGGCCCAGCCGATCTGCACGGCCCCGGGACGCGAGAGCATCCCGCACAGCAGCACCGACACCAGCATCGCGATCCCGCAGACCGACCAGACCGCGGCCTGGCTCAGATCGCCCTTCATCGCGACCAGCCCCGCGAAGCCGATCACGAAGAACTCGGCGATCAGCGTCGAAGCACACAGCGTGCGCATCCCTCAGCCCCTCTTCAGTAGCAGGCGGGCCTCGCCCACCGTGATGACGGAGCCGGTCACCAGGACCCCGGCCCCTCCGTACTCCGCCTCTTCCTCCGCCAGCGTGATCGCCGCCTCCAGGGCGTCGTCCAGCCGCGGCTCCACCTGCACGCGCTCGGAGCCGAAGACCTCGACCGCGATGGCGGCCAGTTCGTCGGCGGAGGTCGCCCGGTGGCTGGTGTTCTCCGTGATCACGACCTCGGCGAAGATCGGCTCGAAGGCTTCGAGGATCCCGCGCGCGTCCTTGCCCTCGCTCGCGCCGACGACCCCGACCAGCCGGCTGAAGCCGAAGGCCTCGGTCACCGCCTCCGCGGTGACCTGTGCGCCGGCCGGGTTGTGCGCCGCGTCCAGGACCACCGTGGGGCTGCGCCGCACGACCTCCATGCGGCCGGGCGAGGTCACCGAGGCGAAGGCCTTGCGCACGGTCTCCACGTCCAGGACCCGCGCGTGATCGGCGCCGATCCCGAAGAAGGCCTCGACGGCCGCCAGCGCCACCGCCGCGTTGTGCGCCATGTGGGCGCCGTACAGCGGCAGGAAGATGCCGTCGTACTCGCCGCCCAGGCCGCGCAGCGTCAGCTGCTGCCCGCCCACCGCGACCTCACGGGTGACGACGCCGAACTCCATGCCCGCGCGGGCCACGGTCGCATCGACCTCCACGGCCTTCTTCAGCAGCACCTGCGCCGCGTCCACCGGCTGCTGCGCCAGGATCACGGTGGCGCCCTGCTTGATGATGCCGCCCTTCTCCTGCGCGATCTCGCCGGTGGTGGAGCCGAGCCGGTCCGTGTGGTCCAGGCTGATCGGGGTGACCACGGCGACGGCGCCGTCGATCACGTTGGTGGCGTCCCAGGCGCCGCCCATGCCCACCTCGATCACGGCCGCGTCCACGGGGGCGTCCGCGAAGGCCGCGTAGGCCATACCGGTGAGGACCTCGAAGAACGACAGCCGGATCTCCTCGGCCGCGTCCACCATGTCCACGTAGGGCTTGATGTCCTCGTACGTCTCGACGAACCGCTCGGCGCTGACCGGCGCCCCGTCCAGGCTGATCCGCTCGGTGATCGACTGCACGTGCGGGCTGGTGTAGCGCCCGGTGCGCAGCTCGAAGGCGTTCAGCAGCGCCTCGATCATGCGGGAGGTGCTCGTCTTGCCGTTGGTGCCGGTGACGTGGATGGAGGGGTACGCGCGCTGCGGCTCGCCCAGGACGTCCATCAGCGCGGCGATCCGCGTGACGGACGGCTCCAGCTTGGTCTCGCCCCAGCGGCCGGCCAACTCCTGCTCCACCTCCCGCAGGGCCTTGGCCACCTCGGGGTCGGCGGGCTCCTCGGGCACCGGGTCGCCCTGGGGCGGACCGGCCTGCGCGCGCAGGGTGCGGCTGCCCGCCTCGATCACCGCCAGGTCGGGGTCGCGGTCGGACTCTTCCGCCACGATCTTGTCGAAGGCGTCGAAGCTGTCATCGTGGCTCTCGGGCTGCTGCTCACTCACGGGACCCAGTCTACGGACGAGGGGCACAGGGACTTTCGGCCCGGTCGCATCGGGACCTTCGGCTGCCGGTGCGACCGGATCGTTATGCAAGCCTTGCGGCAGGAGATTGGGGAATAAATGCCGCAGGCCAGCACGAACAAGACAGGTTCCAGCCGCGACATAGGCATCGACCTGGGAACCGCCAACACCCTCGTCTACGCACGGGGGCACGGCATCGTCCTCAATGAGCCGTCCGTGGTGGCCGTCAAGGCGGGCACCACCACCGCCCTGGCCGTCGGGACCGAGGCCAAGGAGACCATCGGCCGCACTCCCGGCTCCATCACCGCGATCCGCCCCCTCAAGGACGGCGTGATCTGTGACTACGAGGCCGCCGAGGAGATGATCCGGCACTTCGTCCGCAAGGCCGTTCCCGGCCGCCGGGTGCGCACCCGCATGGTGATCTGCGTACCGTCCGGCGTCACCCAGGTGGAGCGGCGGGCCATCATCCACGCCTCCGCCCGGGCCGGCGCCAAGACCGTGCACCTGATCGAGGAACCCATGGCCGCGGCGATCGGCGCGGGGCTCCCGGTGTCCGAACCGCGCGGGTCGATGGTCGTCGACATCGGCGGCGGCACCTCCGAGGTCGCCGTCATCTCGCTGGGCGGCATCGTCACCGCGCGGTCGCTCCGGGTCGCCGGCGACCGGATGGACGCCGCCATCACCGACCACGTCCGCAAGGAGCACTCCCTGCTCATCGGCGACCGCACCGCCGAGGACGTCAAGATCGCCATCGGCTCGGCCTGGCCGGTGCCGGACCGGCCCGAGCTGGAGACCGCCACCTTCACGGTGCGGGGCCGCGAGAAGGTCGGCGGCATGCCCCAGACGCTCGCGCTCGACGCGCGTGACGTGCGCGCCGCCCTGGACGAGCCGGTCGAGGCGATCATCGCGGCGGTCCGCACCACCCTGGAGGAGTGCCCGCCCGAACTGTCCGGCGACGTCATGGAGCACGGCATCGTCCTGACCGGCGGCGGCGCACTGCTGCCCGGCCTGGACCTGCGGATGGCCTCCTCGACCGGGATCCCGGTCTTCGTCGCGGACGACCCGCTGGACTGCGTGGCCCTGGGATCGGGCCGCTGCGTGGAGGACATGGACGCGCTCAGCGGCCTGCTGGCGCCGGCGCGGGCCTAGGCCACTTGGAGCGCCGTGGGCTCAGCCCTTCGGGAGGGTCGCGATGACCTCGTACGCGTCCCGCGTGCGCGTCGCCGTCAGGGTGCCGCCCAGGCTCCGCACGCGCTCCGACATGCTGGCCGTGCCCGAGCCCGCCGAGACGGGGGCCCGGGTCGGGTGGCGCTCCGCCAGCCCGTTGCGGACGGCGATCCGCAGCTGCGGACCGTCGGCCGCGATGGACACCTCGATGGTTTGGCCGCGCGCGTGCTTGGCGGCGTTGGTCAGGCATTCCTGCACCACCCGGTAGACCGCCGCCTGACGCAGCGGCGACAGTCCGTGCACGGCCGGATCCAGGGCGAGCCGTACGGGCGAACCCGCGCGGCCGCTCTCCTCCGCGAGCACCGCCAGCCCCTCCACGCCCGGGGTCGCCGCCCGCTCCCCGCGCTGCACGATGATCTCGTTGAGCACCAGGTGGGCCCGGCGCGCGGTGTCGGCGAGCTCTTCAAAGTCCTTCGCGTACGCCGTTTCGCGCGAGCGCATCGACAGCACCTCGGAGCGGACCGTCAGCAGGGTCAGCTCGCGCCCGACGAAGTCGTGGACGTCGCGGGCGACGGAGGTCCGCTCCTGCTGGACCGCCTGGAGCACGGCGGACTCGGCGCGCCGGGTGTCGAGCTCGCGCACCAGGTCGTGCCGGTAGGCGGCGATGCCGACGGCCGAGGCGAGGACCCCGATGGGCACGACGAGGCTGAGGAAGGAGCTGAGGGTCTCGGCCCGGGCCAGCGGCCAGCCCGGCACGCAGCAGAACAGGCACAGCGCGAAGGCGACGTAGCCCAAGGTGGCGAGGACACCGGCCCGGCGCCCGCGGAAGCGGCCCACCGAGTACAGCGCGAACTGGATCAGGGTCAGCTCGTGCAGCCAGCCGATGAAGACCAGCGCGGCGAGGTACGAGACCCAGGGCAGTCGGCGCCGCACCAGCAGCGTGGAGCAGCCGACGGCCAGGACGACCGCCGCGGAGGGCCCGCTCAGCGAGTTGTCGGCGGCCGCCAGGCCCGGCAGGTCGAGCGCCATCAGGCCCAGGCAGCTGAGCGCCGCCAGCAGGTCCATCACGCGCGGCGACCCGGCCCAGCCCTGCCCGAGCCGGCGGCCGAAGGCCGTGAGCCGGTGGGGCGCCGAAGGGGCGGGCTTGACGTGCATGCCCTCCATCATCCGTGCTCGGCACCCCCGCATCCGGGCCGCCCGGACCCGAGAAGGCGTGATTTAGGGCACTTCGGACAGGCCGGAGGTCCTTCGGTCCGGAGGCGTTCCGCTCTACCCGGGGCCGCCGGCACGCTCGTAGCGTCGGGAGAATGACCACCCATAGGGGAACGACCGCCCAACGGGGACCGACGACCCCGCGGGGCACCGCCCTGCTCCTGCTCATCGGCGGCCTCATCGGCGCCCTGGCCTCCGGCGTCCTCACCTACGACCGCATCCGCACCCTGGAGGACCCCCTCTTCACCCCGGGCTGCAACGTCAACGCGGTGCTGAGCTGCGGCGACGTGATGACCACCTGGCAGGGCAACCTGCTCGGCTTCCCCAACATGCTGCTCGGCCTGGCCGGCTTCGCGGCCCTCGCCGGACTGGGCACGGCCCTGGTCGCCGGGGCGCTGTTCCCCCGGTGGCTGTGGCGCGGGCTGTGGGCCGGGATCGCGGCCGGATTCGCCTTCACGGTGTGGCTGATCAGCCAGTGCCTGTACGTGATCGGGGCCCTGTGCCCGTGGTGCATGGTCGTCTGGGCGGTGATGATCCCGCTGTTCTGGTACGTCACCCGCCACCTGGCCCCGGCCGGCTCCCGGCTGCGGGCGCTCCCCCACTGGGTCGTGCCGCTGGCGGCGTACGGCGTGGTGGCGGCGCTCATCCTGACGAAGTTCGGCACCCGGCTGCTGTGACGCCCGGCCCCTCGCGGGGAACAGATACGGCGAAGGCCCCCACGTCGACCGACGGCGTGGGGGCCTTCGCTTGCGTCTTTGCCTTTGCCGGAGCTGCCGGCCTTGCCGGAGTCGTCAGCCCTCGGGGAGGGCTTCCAGCTGGGCCTTCAGGCGGGCGATGTCGCCTTCCGCCTTGGACAGCCGGCCCTTGATCTTGTCCACGACGTTGTCGGGAGCCTTGGCGATGAACGCCTCGTTCCCGAGCTTCGCCTCGGCCTGCTGCTTCTCCTTCTCGGCGGCGGCCAGGTCCTTGCTCAGCCGCTTGCGCTCCGCCGGGATGTCGATGGTGCCCGACAGGTCGAGCGCGACGGTGGCGCCGGCGACCGGCAGGGTCGCGGTGGCGCTGAAGGCGTCGCCCTCCGGCTGGAGGCGCAGCACCTGGCGGATGGCGGCCTCGTGGGCGGCCAGCGTGGTGGCGGACAGGTCCAGGCGGGCCGGGACCTTCTGCTTGTCGTCGAGGCCCTGCTCCTTGCGGAACCGGCGGACCTCGCGGACGAGGGTCTGGATGGCCTCGATCTCGGCCTCGGCGCCGGCGTCGCGGAAGCCGCTGTCCTTGGGCCATTCGGCGATCACCAGGGACTCGCCGCCGGTCAGCGTGGTCCACAGGGTCTCGGTGACGAAGGGGACCACCGGGTGCAGCAGGCGCAGCATGACGTCGAGGACCTCGCCGAGGACCCGGGCGGAGGCCTTGGCCGGCTCGCCGCCCGCGAAGAACGTCGTCTTCGACAGCTCGACGTACCAGTCGAAGACCTCGTCCCACGCGAAGTGGTAGAGCGCCTCGCTGAGCTTGGAGAACTGGTAGTCCTCGTAGAAGGCGTCGGCCTGCGCGACCGTCGCGTTCAGCCGGGACAGGATCCAGCGGTCGGTCGCCGACATCTCCTCGGCCGACGGCAGGTCGCCCTCGATCGTGGCGCCGTTCATCATCGCGAAGCGGGTGGCGTTCCAGATCTTGTTGGCGAACTTGCTGGAGGCCTGGACCCAGTCCTCGCCGATCGGGACGTCGACACCCGGGTTGGCGCCGCGCGCCAGGGTGAAGCGGACCGCGTCGGAGCCGTACTTGTCCATCCAGTCCAGCGGGTTGACCGCGTTGCCGAAGGACTTCGACATCTTCTTGCCGCGCTCGTCGCGGACCATGCCGTGCAGGGCGATGGTGTGGAACGGCGGGGTGCCGTCCATCGCGTACAGGCCGAACATCATCATCCGGGCGACCCAGAAGAAGAGGATGTCGTAGCCGGTGACCAGGACGGCGTTCGGGTAGAACTTCGCCAGGCTGTCGGTCTGCCGCGGCCAGCCGAGCGTGGAGAACGGCCACAGGCCGGAGGAGAACCAGGTGTCCAGGACGTCCGTGTCCTGGGTCCAGCCCTCGCCGGTCGGCGGCTGCTCGTCGGGGCCGACGCAGACGATCTCGCCGTTCGGGCCGTACCAGACGGGGATGCGGTGGCCCCACCACAGCTGGCGCGAGATGCACCAGTCGTGGAGGTTGTCGACCCAGTCGAAGTAGCGCTTCTCCATCTCCTGCGGGTGGATCTTGACCTGGCCGTCGCGGACCGCGTCACCGGCGGCCTTGGCGAGCGGGCCGACCTTGACCCACCACTGGAGCGAGAGGCGCGGCTCGATGGTGGTCTTGCAGCGCGAGCAGTGGCCGACGGAGTGCGTGTACGGGCGCTTCTCGGCGACGATCCGGCCCTCGGCGCGCAGCGCGGCGACGATGGCGGAACGGGCCTCCAGCCGGTCCAGGCCCAGGAAGGGGCCGTGGACGGTGATGACGGCGTGCTCGTCCATGACGGCGAGGTTGGGCAGGCCGTGGCGCTGGCCGATCTCGAAGTCGTTGGGATCGTGCGCCGGGGTCACCTTGACGGCGCCGGTGCCGAACTCGGGGTCGACGTGCTCGTCGGCGACGACCGGGATGCGGCGGCCGGTGAGCGGCAGCTCGATCTCGGTGCCGACGAGGTGCTTGTAGCGCTCGTCGTCGGGGTGGACGGCGACGGCCGTGTCACCGAGCATCGTCTCGGCGCGGGTCGTCGCGACGACGATGGAGGCTTCGCCCTCGCCGTACCGGATGGAGACGAGCTCGCCCTCGTCGTCCTGGTACTCGACCTCGATGTCGGAGATCGCGGTGAGGCAGCGGGGGCACCAGTTGATGATGCGCTCGGCGCGGTAGATCAGCTCGTCGTCGTAGAGCTTCTTGAAGATGGTCTGGACGGACTCGGACAGGCCCTCGTCCATGGTGAAGCGCTCGCGCGACCAGTCGACGCCGTCGCCGAGGCGGCGCATCTGACCGGAGATCTGCCCGCCGGACTCGCCCTTCCACTGCCAGACGCGCTCGACGAAGGCCTCGCGGCCCAGGTCGTGGCGGGACTTGCCCTCCTTGGCGAGCTCGCGCTCGACGACGTTCTGGGTGGCGATGCCCGCGTGGTCCATGCCGGGCTGCCACAGGGTCTCGTAGCCCTGCATGCGCTTGCGGCGGGTGATGGCGTCGATCAGCGTGTGCTCGAAGGCGTGCCCCAGGTGGAGGCTTCCGGTGACGTTCGGCGGCGGGATGACGATGGCGAAGGGAGGCTTGTCGCTCTTCTCGTCCGCCTCGAAGTACCCACGCTCTACCCAGCGCTCGTAGAGCTTCCCCTCTACATCGGCCGGCGCGTAGGAGGTCGGCAGTTCGGAGTAGGGGCTGCTGGGTGTCTGCGTGTTCTCGGTCACGAGGCACAGTTTAGGGCCGTAACGGTCCGGTCATGAAACCGGGTTTCCGGGGGCCCGGGGCCCTTCGCCGCCCCGGCTTCCGCCAGGATGTGTGGGACGCATAAACAACCTCATGGGGGGACGCGGGATGAGCTACAACCAGCCGGGGCCGTACGGAGGCCAGCAGCCGCAGCAGCCGGGGCCCTACGGACAGCAGCCGCAGCAGCCGAACCCGTACGGCGGCCAGCAGCCCGGCCCCTACGGACAGCAGCCCGGCTACGGCTACCCGCAGCAGGCCCCCCAGGGAGTCCCGCAGCAGGGCTACCCGCAGCAGCAGCAGCCCGGCTTCCCCCAGCAGCAGCCCCCGTACGGCGGCTACCCGCAGCAGCCCCCGTACGGCGGCGGGATGCCCCCGCAGCAGCCTCCGAAGAAGTCGAAGGCCGGCGTGATCATCGCGGTGGTCCTGGCGGTGGCCGTGATCGGCGGCGCCGGCTGGTACTTCACGCAGGGCGGCGGCGCCTCGGCGTCGATCTCCGCGGACACCAAGGGCTACAAGCTGGTGGCTCCGGCCTCGGTGGACGAGTACAAGAAGAACCCGAAGAGCTCGAAGGAAGAGTTCTCCGACAAGGACCGCAAGGAAGTCGAGGCGGTCGGCGTCAAGAACCCGACCCAGGTCGCCGAGGCCTACCAGTCCGGCGACGCGAAGAACCCGCTGGCCGCAAAGGCACTCAACTTCCAGGGCGTGTACGGCGAGATCGCCGACCCGGAGAAGGCCGTGGACGCCTACTTCGCCATGGCCAAGGCCAATTCGATGAAGGACGACAAGGACGGGGAGGCGGAGCTCGTCGGCTCCCCCAAGGTGATGAACCCGGCCGGCTTCAAGGGCGCCGTGATGAAGTGCCAGGAGCTCAAGATGACTCCGAAGAAGTCCGCGGACAACCCGCTCACGAAGCCCTTCACCATTCCGGTCTGCATCTGGGGCGACTACAGCACCCTGTCCGTCGTGAGCATGGCGGACTTCGCCTCCGTCATGGGCGGCACCCAGGGCTTCACCCTGGAACAGACGGCGGGCTACACCGCGAAGCTGTACAACACGGCCCGCACTAAAGCCTGATCGCCAGCGGCCTGCACGGGCACTCGTTTCCGTGCAGGCCGGCCGCGGCCAGAGGGCTACCAGCCCGCGCGGTTACACGCCGTGACGGCGGGCTCCTTCCTGACTCCAATGTTTGTCAACCCGAAGTAGCACGAACCCCAGCGTCCCGGGTTGACAAAGACGCTGACGCTACCCGCCTTACAGCCAGACTCCACCTTCGGGCCTATCCGATAGCCCTGCGTGTGGAGGTAATACTGGCAATCACCCTGGTCAGCCGACGCCGGTGTAGCCGCCACCATCGGCAGCACGGTAGCGGCGACAGTCACCGCCAGGGCTCCCATGACACGGTTCCGCCTCACGCTCTTACCTCTCGATCGAAAACGGTTCGAGGCAAAGTCGATCAAGGAAATATGCTCCACGCCAGGACATGGCGAACCTATGTCTGATTACAGCGCAAGATAGGCCGACCGCAGAAGGGGCGCCCCCGGTCGGGGGCGCCCCTTCTGCGTACGCGTACCTGGCGGCTACGCCGACTTCTCGTGCGGCCCCTGGTCCTTCGGGACGATCCGCGGGACCAGCGTCGGGTTGACGTTGGAACGGACCACGTCCGAGGTGATGACCACGCGGGCCACGTCCTTGCGGGACGGGACCTCGTACATCACCGACATCAGGACCTCTTCCATGATGGCGCGCAGGCCGCGCGCGCCGGTCTGGCGGAGGATCGCCTGGTCGGCGATGGCTTCGAGGGCCTCGCGCTCGAAGTCCAGCTCGACGCCGTCGAGTTCGAACAGCCGCTGGTACTGCTTGACCAGCGCGTTGCGCGGCTCGATGAGGATCTGGAGCAGGGCCTCGCGGTCCAGGTTGTGCACCGAGGTGATGACGGGGAGACGGCCGATGAACTCGGGGATCATCCCGAACTTCACCAGGTCCTCCGGCATGACCTCCTGGAACTGGTTGCTCGCCTCGATCTCGCGCTTCGAGCGGATGGTCGCCCCGAAGCCGATGCCCTTCGCGCCGGCACGGGATTCGATGATCCGCTCCAGCCCGGAGAAGGCGCCGCCCACGATGAACAGCACGTTCGTCGTGTCGATCTGGATGAACTCCTGGTGCGGGTGCTTGCGACCGCCCTGCGGCGGTACGGAAGCGGTCGTGCCTTCCAGGATCTTCAGGAGGGCCTGCTGCACGCCCTCGCCGCTCACGTCGCGCGTGATCGACGGGTTCTCGCTCTTGCGGGCGACCTTGTCGATCTCGTCGATGTAGATGATCCCGGTTTCGGCCTTCTTGACGTCGTAGTCAGCGGCCTGGATCAGCTTGAGCAGGATGTTCTCGACGTCCTCGCCGACGTACCCGGCCTCCGTCAGCGCCGTCGCGTCCGCGATGGCGAACGGAACGTTGAGCATCCGGGCCAGCGTCTGGGCCAGCAGCGTCTTGCCCGAGCCCGTGGGGCCGAGCAGGAGGATGTTGGACTTCGCGAGCTCGATCGCGTCGTCACGGCCCGTCCCGCCGCCGTTCTCGCCGGCCTGGACGCGCTTGTAGTGGTTGTACACCGCGACGGAGAGCGCCTTCTTCGCCGGCTCCTGGCCGACGACGTAGCTCTCCAGGAACTCGTAGATCTCACGAGGCTTGGGGAGTTCCTCCCACCTGACCTCGGAAGTCTCGGCCAGCTCCTCTTCGATGATCTCGTTGCAGAGGTCGATGCACTCGTCGCAGATGTACACACCGGGTCCCGCGATGAGCTTCTTCACCTGCTTCTGGCTCTTTCCGCAGAACGAGCACTTGAGCAGGTCGCCGCCGTCACCGATGCGTGCCACGAGGTGCTTCCCCTTCGCCTGGGAGACGCCTGGTTCAGCGCTCCTGGTGCCTCATATCCGACGGTACCTTGCCGGGGGCCCCGTGCGGGGCCCCCTTGACGTGGTTCACATCGCCGAATCCGGCGATGTGTCCGCGTCAACTGGCGGCAAGGATCAGTTCGAAGTCTTACGGGTCGCGACGACCTGGTCGATCAGGCCGTACGCCAGCGCGTCCTGGGCCGTGAGGATCTTGTCGCGCTCGATGTCGTCGCGGATCTTCTCGATCGGGGTCGAGGAGTGCGTGGCCAGCATGTTCTCCAGCTGGTCGCGCATGCGCAGGATCTCGTTGGCCGCGATCTCCAGGTCGGAGAGCTGCTCGCGGCCGGTGCCGCCCGAGGGCTGGTGGATCAGCACGCGGGCGTTCGGCAGCGCCATGCGCTTGCCGGGGGCGCCGGCGGCGAGCAGGACCGCGGCGGCGGAGGCCGCCTGGCCCATGCACACCGTCGAGATGTCCGGCTTCACGAACTGCATCGTGTCGTAGATCGCCGTCAGCGCGGTGAAGGAGCCGCCGGGGCTGTTGATGTACAGGTAGATGTCGCGGTCCGGGTCCATCGACTCCAGGCACAGGAGCTGCGCCATGACGTCGTTGGCGGAGGCGTCGTCGATCTGCACGCCGAGGAAGATGATGCGCTCCTCGAAGAGCTTCGCGTACGGGTCGTACTCGCGGACGCCCTGCGAGGTGCGCTCCACGAAGCGCGGCACGACGTAGCGGTTGTCCACCGGCGCGCCGGTGTAGAGGCCGCTCGCGGGAGAAAGGTTGTTCATGTGCATCTGGGTGTTCACCGTCCTGGTGGCGTTCTGCGGGCTGAGGCTTGCCTGGTGCGGGCGGGCGCGGTGATCCCCGTACGGGATCCCGTGCGCCGGGGCCGGGATCAGGCCCCGGTGCCACCGCCGCCCGGGACCAGCGACGCGGCGGAGATGATCTCGTCGATGAGGCCGTAGGCCTTGGCCTCTTCCGCCGTGTACCAGCGGTCGCGGTCGCCGTCGCGGATGATCGTCTCCACGGTCTGGCCGGAGTGGTGCGCGGTGATCTCAGCCATGCGCTGCTTCGTGCGCAGCAGGTACTGGGCCTGGATCTTGATGTCCGAGGCGGTGCCACCGATGCCGGCGGAGCCCTGGTGCATCAGGATGTCGGTGTTCGGGAGCGCGAAGCGCTTGCCCGGGGTGCCGCCGGTGAGCAGGAACTGGCCCATGGAGGCCGCCATGCCCATACCGATGGTGACCACGTCGTTCGGGATGTACTGCATGGTGTCGTAGACCGCCATGCCTGCCGTCACCGAGCCACCGGGGCTGTTGATGTACAGGTAGATGTCCTTCTCCGGCTCGGCGGCCAGGAGCAGGAGCTGCGCGGTGATCTTGTTGGCGATGTCGTCGTCGACCTGCTGGCCGAGGAAGATGATGCGCTCGCCGAGCAGCCGGTTGTAGACATGGTCGCCGAGGCCGCCACCGATGGACGGCTCACCCGCGGCGTAAGGCTTCAGATTCGTCACGTATCCACCTGCTCGTCTCCGACGGCCATGTGCCGTCTCAGCGTCTCGTTCTGGGGCGCGGACCTGCCGTGCGGACGATGTCCGCCGGCGTCGGGTACTCCCGTGCCCTCGTATTCATGGACCCTAACGCGCAGCTACGACAACGCCATCCCGCTTCCCGAACTGTTCGCTCGGAGCGCAAGGTCAGGGCCCCGTCACCGAGGGCCTTCGGAAGGCATTGCGCAGGCCCTTCCCGCAGGAAGGCCGAAGGGCCCGGACGCGATGGCGTACGGGCCCTCCGGGCCGTGCTCTGGTACTGCTCAGCGGGGGTGAGCCCGGGTGTTACTTGGCCTCGTCGGCCGCGATCTCGCCGTCGGCCTCGACGACGTTCTCGACGGTCTCGGCGGCCGTCTCGAGCTCGTCCTCGTCGTCGGAGAGGTCGACGACCTCACCGTTGGTGTCGGTGACCTTGGCGGCCTCGACGACGGCCGCGAGGGCCTTGCCGCGGGCGACCTCGCCGACGAGCATCGGAACCTGGCCACCCTCGACGACGGCCTGGGCGAACTGGTCGGGGGACATGCCGGAGGAGGCGGCGCGACGCATGAGGTGCTCGGTGAGCTCCTCCTGGTTCACGTTCAGCTTCTCCTTGTTGACCAGCTCGTCGAGGACGAACTGGGTCTTGATGCCCTTGATCGCCTGCTCGGCGGTCTCGGCGTCGAACTCCTCGACCGTCTTGCCCTGGATCTCCAGGTACTTCTCGATGGTGAGACCCATCTGGCCGAGCTGGTGGTGCTCCAGGTTGTGCTTGCGGGTCTGGACCTCGTCCGCGAGGAGCTTCTCGGGGATCGGGACCTCGACGAGCTCCAGCAGCTTCTCCAGGACGCGCTCCTGGGCCTGCGTGGCCTGGTCGTACTGCTTCATGTTCTCGAGGCGCTTGCGGCTGTCGGCCTTCAGCTCGTCGAGGGTGTCGAACTCGCTCGCCATGCCGGCGAACTCGTCGTCCAGCTCCGGCAGCTCACGGGCGGAAACCTTGGTGACCTTGACGGTGACCTCGGCGTCCTTGCCCTCGGCGGAGCCGCCCTTCAGCTGGGAGGTGAAGGTGGCCTCGCCACCGGCCTCCAGGCCCTTGACGGCCTCGTCGATGCCTTCGAGAAGCTCACCAGAGCCGATGGTGTAGGAGACGTCCTGGGCGACACCGTCCTCCAGCACCTCGCCGTCGACCTTGGCCTCGAGGTCGATGGTAACGACGTCGCCGTCCTCGGCCGCGCGCTCGACGTCCTTGGTGGACGCGAAACGGCCGCGCAGCTGCTCGACCGACTTCTCGACGTCCTCGTCCGAGACCTCGACGGCGTCCACGGTGACCTCGATGCCGGAGTAGTCCGGGATCTCGATCGCGGGACGGATGTCGACCTCGGCGGTGAAGGCCAGCAGTTCGCCGTCCTTCAGCTCCGTGACGTCCACGTCGGGCTGGCCCAGCGGGTTCAGGTCGGCCTCGTTGACGGCCTCGGTGTAGAACTTCGGGAGGGCGTCGTTGACGGCCTCCTCCAGCACCGCACCGCGGCCGAAGCGCTGGTCGATGACGCGGGCCGGGATCTTGCCCTTGCGGAAGCCCTTCACCGTGACCTGCTGGTTGATCTTCTTGTAGGCCGCGTCGAGGCTGTCCTTGAGCTCCTCGAAGGGCACCTCAACAGTGAGCCGAACCCGAGTCGGGTTCAGGGTCTCCACGGCGCTCTTCACGGTTCGGTCTCCTTGTGGCTGACTGCTGGGGGTCTCTGCTCATCGCCGCGGTCTAGCGGTTCTCAGCGGATCGGGCCCGGTACATCAGACACACGGGCACGCAGCTTGCATAGTAGCCGCAAGCGGCAATCAGCCCACAACGCGATCATCGACGCGGTCTCGGAGAGGGATCCCGCGATCATCCTGCTGGTCGGGGTGGCCGGATTCGAACCGACGACCTTCCGCTCCCAAAGCGGACGCGCTACCAAGCTGCGCCACACCCCGTCGGTGCGACACGTAGGGTACATGCCCGAGGACCCTCCGGCGTGCGGAGTTTCGGCGAATGCGCCACGGCAGAGCGGACGCGACTCTCCGCGGGCGCGAAATGTGGTGTGCGATCCCCCGCGGGAACCCGCTAGGATGCTCTTCGTGCCGCGGTCCCCGGACCTGCGACGCGCATGCTGCGGGTGTAGCTCAATGGTAGAGCACTAGTCTTCCAAACTAGCTACGCGGGTTCGATTCCCGTCACCCGCTCAGAGACGCAAAGGGCCAGGTCAGAGGAGTTTTCCTCGACCTGGCCCTTCGTCGTTCCGGACGCGGTGATGGCAAACCCTGGGGGCTCCGGGCCACTCGCGCCTTAGGGTCCCGTCGGGAGGTCACATGGCAGGCAAGAACGACTGGCGGAACCATCCGCGTTGGATCCTGGTGTTCTTGACACCGGTGCTGATCCTCATGATCAGAGAGGAAGATCCGGTCATGCGCGGCTTCCTGGCCACCGCAATCCTCATGTGGGGGGTTCGCTACGGGCGCGAGTCGGTGAAGTGGCGGGCCAACAGAAGCCGGGCGCAGCCGGCACCGCAGCCGGCACGGCAGCCGCCGCCACAGCCGTCCGAGGGGTATCTGTAGCGGATCGGCCCTCGTTTCGGGCCTTCCGTCAGTCGCCCCGGACGGCTCAGGGCCAGGTCGGAGGATGATTCCTCGGCCCTGGCCCCGGAAGCGTTGGTCAGAGTTTGATGCCCGCGATGGTGTCCGCGAGGGAGTTCAGGAAGCGGTTGACGTCCGGGGCGATGGAGCTGGACGCGAGGAAGAAGCCGAAGAGGACCGCGACGATCGCGGGGCCGGCCTTGAGGTGGCCTCCGCGGACGAGCACCACGAGGATGACCGCCAACAGGACTACCACTGACAGCGAAATGGCCACTTCTGATCACACCTTCGGTCGTCCCCTGGTCGGCCCGGGGTACGGCCGTGCGCACCCCCACATGGTCCATCCTCCCACCAACGCGCCCCGGCTATCCGTCTCGTGACGAAGAGACAGTGGCGCTTTCGCGTCAGGGGGTGGGGAGGCCCAGGAGCGATCGGACATAGGTGTACTTCCCGGACAGTCTGTCGCGGGTGGGGGCGTCGAGGACCGCGAGGCGGGCCGGGTCCGCGTTGTGGGCCAGGTCGGCTTCCTTGATCAGGAGGGCGCCGGGGGTGGCGAGGATGCGGGCCGTGTACGCCTCGACCGGTTCGCCGGGGCGCTTGGTCACGGCCAGGACCATGTCCTTGACGGATTGCGGAAGTTCGGCCGATTCCAGCCAGGCCGGGGTGAGGACTTCGTCCTCGATCGCATCGTGGAGCCAGGCCGCCGCCTGTTGTTCGGCGGTGCCGCCGCGGGTGCGTACGCCCTCGGCGACGGCGGCGAGGTGTTCCGCGTAAGGGCGGCCGGCCTTGTCGGTCTGGCCCTCGTGCGCGGCGCGGGCCAGGGCCTCGACCTCGATGAGGGTGAGTGGGCTGTGCGTCATCCGAGCTCCTTCGCCGCCTTGTGCAGGGCCTGCGCGATACGGCGTACGTCTGCCGGTGTGGTGCGCCAGTTGGAGAACGCGGCGCGCAGGGCGGGGGTTCCCGCGTACGTCGTGGGGGTGACGAACACCTCGGGTCCCGCCGCTTCGCGCAGCGCCGTCAGGCGGGCCGGGGTCGGGGTGTCGGTGAGGGTGAAGCAGACGACGTTCAGGCGGATCGGGGCCAGGAGTGTGAAGTACGGGTCCTGTGTGAGGGATTCGGCCAGGGAGCGGGCGCAGTCGATGTCCCGTTCCACGATCTCGCGGTGGCCCTCGCGGCCGTAGGCGCGCAGGGTGAACCAGGCGGCGAGGGCGCGCAGCCGGTGGGAGTTCTCCGGGGTGAGGTGGACCAGGTCGGGGTTCTCGGAGAGGGGGCCGAGGTAGGTGGCCGCGTTCTGGAAGACGCGGGCCTGGAGGTCGCGGCGGCGGGTGAACTGGACGGCGCTGTCGTAGGGGACGTTGAGCCACTTGTGCAGGTCGACGCAGATCGAGTCGGAGGCGTCGAGGCCGGCGGTGAGGTGGGCGTGGGCCGGAGAGAGCGCGGCGAACGCGCCGAAGGCGGCGTCCGTGTGCAGCCAGAAGTCGTGGCGTTCGCGGAGGGCCGCGATGGCGCGGAGGTCGTCGAAGTCCACGGTGTTGACGGTGCCGGCGTTGGCGACGACCACGGCGGGCCGGCCGGGCCGGTCGGCGAGGGCGCGGTCCAGGGCGGCCGGGTCGACGGCCTCGCGGCCGGGGAGGGTGGGGACGGGGACGAGGGAGCCGCGGCCGAGGCCGAGGACGGAGAGGGCCTTGGCGATGGAGGAGTGCGGGGCGCCGGAGAGGACGCGGACCGGGCCGAGCGCGGCCGCGCCGTCCTCGGCCGGGGAGACGCCGAGGCGTTCGCCGAGCCATTCGCGGGCGATGGCCAGGCCGGTGGTGTTGGACATGGTCGCGCCGCTGACGAAGGTGCCGGTGTGGGCGGCGGAGAGGTGGAAGAGGTCGCGGAGCCAGGTGACGGTCTCGCGTTCGAGGTCCTGGCCCGCGCCGTCCAGGGCGGAGTTGGAGTTCTGGTCGTGGGTCGCGGTGAGCCAGTCGCCCGCGAGGGCGGCGGGGGTGGCGCCGCCGGTGACGAAGCCGAGGTAGCGGGGGCCGGCGGAGGCCGACAGCCGCGGGGCCCAGCGCTCCGCGAAGGCCGCGAGGGCGGCCTCGGTGCCGGAGCCGTGCTCGGGGAGCGGCGGGGTCGGCCCTGCCGGTTGAGCCGGCGGTCCGGGTACGACGGGACGCGCGTCCAGCGCTGCGAGGGTCGCGGCGGCGGCGTCGCGGGTGGCGTCGAGGAGCTCGGGGAGGCGGGCCAGGTCGGCGGCGAGGGTGCGGTCCATGGGGGCACGGTAGGGGGCCGCCGGGCCGCGGCGGACCGGCCAATCGGAGGTGAGTGGCCGGTCGCCGGTGTGGCGCGGGCCGGGCCGGACCGGCTGTGGGGCGCTGCCGCGCGGGCGCTGCCGCCGGCCGGGGCCGGCCGGGCTCATGGTGGCGCCTCGTGGGGCGGAGCGGGGGCACCGCGTCGGGGCGGGTGGGGGCCTGCGGGGCTCGCGGCGCACGGGCCCCTCGGGGCCGGGTCGTCGGGACGGGAGCTGGCGCACTGGTGGTGGGGGTAGCCCGGCTATCGGCCGGGGCGCGGTCCCACCGGCCCGAGCGTTGGCGTCCCACCGGACAGAGGGTGGACGGGGCCCACCGGCCCGAGGGTCGCGGAGCCCATCAGCCCAAGGGCGGACGGGGCCTGCCTATCCGGGCATCGGGGGGGGACCGGCTCAGGCGCGGGCAGGGTGCCGGGCGCGACCACTGGGAAGGGGCCGGCCACGGCTTCGGGCGGGGCCCTGCGGGGCGAAGTCCCCTACCCGCCCTTCCACCGTTCCCAGGGCGCTGCCCTGACCCGGTCCTCAAACGCCGGGCGGGCTGAAGGGCTGGGTACCGGGCTGCGCCCGGACCCCCTGGGGCTCCGCCCCGGACCCCCGCGCCTCAAACGCCGGCGAGGCTGTGTCTATCCAGCCCCTCCGGCGTTTGAGGAGCGGGGGTCCGGGGGCCGGCCCCCGGAACGGGTCCGGGCAGCGCCCGGGGAACGGGCGAAGGGCGGGTAGGGCACAGCCCCGGGCAGCGGCCCCGCACACGGAACAGGTCCGGGGCAGAGCCCCGGGGATCGGCGCCGCAAGCGGCAGGGGGGCCGGGGCTCTGCTCCGGGGAACGGGTGAAGGGTGGGTAGGGGATCCAGCCCCGCAGGGCCGACCCAGCGGTACCCGCCCACCGGCCCCGCGCCGGGACGGCGGTGGCAAAGACGCCGACCGGTCACCGTCGGACGGAGTCCGGCGCAGCGGCGCGAAGCCGGGGAAGCGCGCCAGCGCTGAGCCGTGCGAGCGGCGCGTTAGAAGACGTCGCGGCGGATCAAGAGGAGGGCTCTGTCGTCGTTGACGTCCTTGGCCACCTTTTCGATCAGGTGCCAGGTCGCGCCCTCCCAGCCCGCGCCGACGTAGCGGTCGGCCTCGCCGGTGAGGCGGTCGATGCCCTCGCTGATGTCGCGGTCGGCCGTTTCGACCAGGCCGTCGGTGAAGAGCATCAGGACGTCGCCGGGGCGGAGGTTGCCGCGGGCGGGGGTGAAGTCGGCGCCGTCGTAGACGCCGAGGAGCGGGCCCTCGCCGGTCTTCTCCTGCCAGCGGCCGGTGCCCGCGGAGAGCTGGAGGGCGGGCAGGTGGCCGGCGGAGAGGAGTTCGTAGTCGCCGGTCTCCAGGTCCAGGACGAGGTGGATGGAGGTGGCGAAGCCCTCGTCCCAGTCCTGGCGGAGGAGGTAGCCGTTGGCGGCCGGGAGGAAGCCGTGCGGGGGCAGGGCTCCGAGGAGGCCGCCGAAGGCGCCCGAGAGGAGGAGGGCGCGGGAGCCCGCTTCCATGCCCTTGCCCGAGACGTCGGTGAGGACGATCTCCAGGGTGCGGCCGCCGTTGGTGCGGGCGGCGACGACGAAGTCGCCGGAGAACGACTGGCCGCCCGCCGGGCGCAGGGCCATCTCCCGGTGCCAGCCGCGCGGCAGGGCGGGCAGTTTGCTCTGGACCCGGATGCGTTCGCGCAGGTCGAAGAGCATGGTGCCGCCGCGCCGCCAGGGCACGCCCACGCGGCTGCGGAACTGGGCGATGACCAGGCCGAAGAAGCCGCAGGCCGCGACGACGAGGACGGTGCCGGGGGTGACCCGCGCCGGACCTTGGGTGTAGGGGCCGAGGACGAGGGCCTCGACGATCAGCGCGGCCGCGGAGGCCGCGTAGAGGGCGAGCAGGCTGGCGGGGCGGAGGAGGAGCCCGCCCGCCACGATCGGCAGGACGAGCGCGGCCGGCGAGAACCAGACGGGCAGCATCAGCGTGCCGCAGGCGATGGCCGGGATGGTCAGGAGCAGGCCGCCGAAGGCCAGCCAGTCGGAGGCGTCGCCGCGGAAGTAGTCGACGGCGGATTTGCGCAGCGCCGTGCGCGCCCGGTGCCACATCATGCGGGACCGGGCCAGGAGGGACTCCACGTGTGCTCCGGCCATTGCTTCGGGACCCTATCCATCCTGGCTGTGCCCGCGCAGGGGTACCCCCTGAGATGGGCCCATCGGCAACCGAAAAGAGATCGACCGGGACGGATTGCCCTGATAGGGATGGCCGTATGGCTCTTGAGACGCGCGTATTGCAGTCGGACGAGTGGGACGTCTGGTACGACCAGCTGGAACTGGCGTTCGGCGGAGTGCCCGAGACCCCCGAGGAGCGTGAGCTCTACCGGTCGCTGACGGAGACGGAGCGTTCCCTCGGCGTCTGGGACGGCGAGACCTGCGTCGCCACGGCCGGGGCCTTCTCCTTTCGGCTTTCCGTCCCGGGCGGGGCGCTCGTCCCCGCCGCCGGGGTGACGATGGTGGGCGTCTCCCCCACGCACCGCAGGCGGGGTGTGCTCAGCTCCCTGATGCGCCGCCAGCTGGACGACGTCCGGGCGGGTGGTGAACCGATCGCCGTGCTGACGGCCTCGGAACCGGTCATCTACGGGCGCTTCGGCTACGGCACCGCCGCGTACTCGATGTCCGTGGAGATCGACAAGACCCGCGTACGGCTGACCGTGCCGCCGGGCACCGACGACGTACGGCTGCGGCTGGCCGATCCGCGCAAGGCCCTGGCCGACTGCGAGCGGGTCTACGCGGCCCTGCTCGCGGGCCGTCCCGGGATGCCGGCCCGGCAGCCGGGCTGGGAGCTGCAGGCGCTGCTGGACCCGGAGGCGTCGAGGAACGGCGCCTCCCCCCTGCGGTGCGTGGTCGCGGAGCGGGCGGACGGCGAGGTGGTCGGGTACGCCCGCTACCGGGTCAAGCCCGAGTGGGACCTGACCGGTTCGGACGGCCGGGTGGACGTGGCGGACCTCGACGCGCTCGACCCGGCGGCGTACGCGGCGCTGTGGCGGTACGTGTGCTCCATCGACCTGACCTGGACCGTACGGGCCGTCAAGCGGCCGGCGGACGATGCCGTACTGCACCTGGTCACCGATGTGCGGCGGAGCCGGGCGCGGCTGCGCGACTCCCTGCACGTCCGGCTCGTGGACCTGCCGGCGGCGCTGACCGCGCGGGCCTACGGGGCTCCGCTCGACGTGGTGCTGGAGGTCGAGGACGCCTTCTGCCCGTGGAACGCGGGACGCTGGCGGCTGACCGCCGGCGCGGACGGGGCCGCGACGTGCACCCGGACGGAGGCCCCGGCCGACCTGGAGGTGTCGGTACGGGAGCTGGGCGCGGCCTATCTGGGCGGGGTGACCCTGAACTCGCTGGCCGCCGCCGGTCTGGTGCGCGAGGTGCGGCCGGGCGCGCTGGCCCGTACCTCCCGTGCCTTCGCGGGAGACGTCGCCCCCTGGCTGCCGCACGGGTTCTAGGAACGGTCTAGCGGGACTGGCACCCCGGGCACCAGAAGAGGTTGCGGGCGGCGAGACCGGCGGTGCGGATCTCGCCCCCGCAGATGTGGCAGGGCATGTTCGCCCTCCGGTAGACGTACACCTCGCCGCCGTGGTCGTCCACCCTCGGCGGGCGGCCCATGGCCTCGGGCAGGTGTTCGTCGCGCACGGTGTCGATGCGGTTGTTGCGCACGCCCTCGCGCATGAGGACGACGAGGTCGGCCCAGATCGCGTCCCATTCGGCGCGGGTGAGGTCCTTGCCGAGGCGGTAGGGGTCGATGCCGTGCCGGAAGAGGACCTCGGCGCGGTAGACGTTGCCGACGCCCGAGACGACCTTCTGATCCATGAGCAGGGCGGCCACGGTGGTGCGGGAGCGGGAGATCCGGGCCCAGGCGGTGTCCGGGTCGTCCCCATTCCTCAGGGGGTCCGGACCGAGCCGGGCGCTTATCGCCCCCTTCTCCTCGTCCGTGATCCACGCACACGTGGTCGGGCCGCGCAGGTCCGAGAAGTAGTCGTCGTTGGCGATGCGCAGCCGGACCGTGTCGGTGGTCGGCGGGGCCGGTGTAGGGCCGAGCGCGTACTTGCCGAAGAGCCCGAGGTGGATGTGGATCCAGCCGCTGCCCTTGAAGCCCAGGAAGAGGTGCTTCCCGTGGGCGTCGACGCCGTCCAGGATCCGTCCGTCGAGCAGGGCCGCGCTCTCGGCGAACCGGCCCTGGGGGCTGCTGACGGCGACCTCCCATCCGGCGAACCGGTCGAGGTGGTCCTCGGCGAGGCGGTGGATCGTATGCCCCTCGGGCACGGCGGTACTCCTCGGAAGCGAAAAGCCGGGAAACGATGGAACCGGGAAATGAAAAACCGGCCGCGCCGCCCCAGAGGGCGCCGCGGCCGGAAGCGGGATCAGCCCTGCGGGTGGTGCGCCGGGATCGGGGGGAGCTCGCCGGTGGTCTCGTAGGCGGAGAGCATGTCGATCCGGCGGGTGTGGCGCTCCTCGTCGGAGTACGGCGTCTTCAGGAACGCGTCGATGAAGCTGACGACCTCGTCCTGGGTGTGCATGCGGCCGCCGACGGAGATGACGTTGGCGTTGTTGTGCTCGCGGCCGAGCTCGGCGGTCTGGACGCTCCACGCGAGGATGGCGCGGATGCCCTTGACCTTGTTCGCGGCGATCTGCTCGCCGTTGCCGGAGCCGCCGATCACGATGCCGAGGGAGCCCGCGTCCGCGGCGGTCTGCTCCGCCGCGCGGAGGCAGAACGGCGGGTAGTCGTCCACCGCGTCGTAGATGTGGGGCCCGCAGTCGACGGGCTCGTGGCCGTTGTTCTTGAGCCAGTCCACCAGGTGGTTCTTGAGCTCAAAGCCGGCATGGTCGGATCCGAGGTACACGCGCATGGTCCGAGTGTGGCACGAGCCGGGCCGGTGACCCGCCGCGGGGTGTCGCGTAAGTCACTTCTAAAGCTCAAGTAAACCCAAAGAACGCAGATGGGACACCACGGGACCTAGGTCCTGGACGTTCGTCCCAGCGCAACGATCCGGATTGGGGTCTTCCGCCCTGCGTTCATCTCAGGTTTGAATGCCGGGGCTCGCCACCCGAGAACCTAAGGATCCGTTCATGAGCTCCACGACGACCCTTCAGAAGGAAGGCTCCCCCACCGGCAATCCCGGTGAAGGCCAGCCCTCCGACGGCCTGAAGGCCGGTCTCAAGAACCGCCACCTGTCCATGATCGCCATCGGCGGCGTCATCGGCGCCGGGCTCTTCGTCGGCTCCGGCGGCGGTATCGCCAAGGCCGGCCCCGCCATCCTGATCTCCTACGCGCTGGTCGGCGCGATGGTCGTCTTCGTCATGCGGATGCTGGGCGAGATGGCCGCCGCCAGCCCGAACTCCGGCTCCTTCTCCGCCTACGCCGACCGCGCGCTGGGCCGCTGGGCCGGTTTCTCCATCGGCTGGCTGTACTGGTTCTTCTGGGTCGTCGTCCTGGCCGTGGAGGCCACCGCCGGCGCCGTCATCCTCGAAGGCTGGGTCCCGGCCGTCCCGCAGTGGGCCTGGGCGCTGATCGTGATGGCCGTGCTGACGGTCACCAACCTCGGCTCGGTCGCCTCGTACGGCGAGTTCGAGTTCTGGTTCGCGGGCATCAAGGTGGTCGCCATCGGCGGCTTCGTGATCATCGGCATGCTGGCCGTCTTCGGCGTGCTGCCGGGCTCGGACAACCCGGGTGCGGGCTTCGCCCACCTCACCGACACGGGCGGCTTCATGCCGAACGGCTGGGGCTCGGTCCTCACCGGTGTGCTGATGGTCGTCTTCTCCTTCATGGGCAGCGAGATCGTCACGCTGGCCGCCGGCGAGTCCGAGGACCCGCGGCGCGCGGTCACCAAGGCCACCAACTCGGTGATCTGGCGCATCGGCGTCTTCTACCTGGGCTCGATCTTCATCGTGCTGACCCTGCTGCCGTGGAACGACAAGTCGATCACCGAGAAGGGCTCGTACGTCGCCGCCCTGGACTCGATCGGCATCGCGCACGCCGGCCAGATCATGAACGTGATCGTCCTGACGGCCGTGCTGTCCTGCCTGAACTCGGGCCTGTACACCGCCTCCCGCATGGCCTTCTCGCTCGGCGAGCGCGGTGACGCCCCGAAGGCCTTCGCCAAGGTGAACAAGCGCGGCGTGCCGATGGCCGCCATCCTCGGCTCGGTCGTCTTCGGCTTCGCCGCCGTCTACTTCAACTACGCCTTCAAGGACACGGTCTTCAGCTTCCTGCTGAACGCCTCGGGCGCGATCGCGCTGTTCGTGTGGCTGGTCATCTGCCTGACCCAGCTGCGGATGCGCGGGATCCTCATGCGCGAGGCCCCGGAGAAGGTCACGGTGAAGATGTGGCTCTTCCCGTACCTGACCTGGGCCACCGCCGCGATGATCACCTTCGTCCTCGGCTACATGGTCTACGACAAGGACAACCGCGAGACCGTCCTGCTGTCGCTGCTGGTCGCGGCCGTGGTGATCGCGATCGGCGTGGCGCGCCAGCTCCGCCGCAAGGCCGCGCTGAAGGCCTCCGCGTAACCGCTCCGGACATGACGGCAGCCCCGGACCGCGCAGTGCGGTCCGGGGCTGCCGTGTGAAACGTGGGGCGTACGAGCGCTCACGCGCGGCCGAGCAGCTTCCAGGCGGCCGGCAGCAGGCCCATCGCCAGCGCCGCCTTGAGCGCGTCGCCGATCAGGAAGGGCGTCAGCCCGCCCGCGACGGCCGAGCCGAAGGACATCCCGGTGGACAGCGCGAGGTAGGGCACGCCGACGGCGTAGACGAGCGCGGAGCCCAGCACCATCGTGGCCGCGGTGCGCAGCACCGAGCGGTCGGCGCCGCGCCGCGCGAGGGCGCCGACGACGGTGGAGGCCAGGAGCATGCCGAGGACGTACCCGAAGGTCGCGCCGCCCGCGCCGGAGGAGCCGCCCGCGAACCACGGCACGCCCGCCATGCCGACCAGGGTGTAGAGGGCCAGGGACAGGAAGCCGCGGCCGGCGCCCAGCGCGGTGCCCACGAGCAGCGCGGCGAAGGTCTGCCCGGTGATCGGGGCGGCCAGACCGTCGACGTGGACGGCGATCTGCGCGGCCAGGCCGGTGAGCGCGGCTCCGCCGGCCACGAGCGCGATGTCGCGGACGCGGCTCGCGGGCAGCAGGTCGGCGAGGACGGCGCCGGGCCGGAAGGAGACGGAAGCAGTGCTCATCGGGGACTCCGCGGGGGGTGGGGGCGGCAGGGACGATCACCGACGTTAGTCCCGGGTCCCGGCTCCCATCAGGGTGGCCCGGGACAAAGCCGTACTCCCCGGTTTGGTGGGGAGTACACAAAGACCCCGCTCAACGCCCGAGTTGGAGTGATCCGCGTCACGGGCGATGACGGCTGACACGTCCGTTTTGCGCGGATGGGCGCTCTCCGGAGAGACTGTAGGGTCCCTCCAACTGTCGCGGAGCCCCCACCGCCGCCAGGCCCTAGAGAGTACGAGCACCCCTCATGCGCGACCTCCCGTCCGCCCCTCCCGGCACCACGGACGAACTCCCCCCGGAGCCCCTGAGTCACAGTCTCAAACAGCGCCACCTGACCATGCTGGGCCTCGGCGGCGTGATCGGCGCCGGGCTGTTCGTCGGCTCCGGCGCCGGCATCACCATCGCCGGTCCCGCGATCATCTGCTCGTACCTGCTCGCGGGCATCCTCGCGATGCTGGTGATGCGGGCGCTCGGCGAGATGTCGGCGGCGATGCCCGCCTCCGGTTCCTTCTCGGTCTACGCGGAGAAGGCGCTCGGCCGCTGGGCCGGCTTCTCGGCCGGCTGGCTGTACTGGTTCCTGCTGGTCGTGGTGCTGGCCGTGGAGGCGACCGCCGCGGCGAAGATCGCGAACGGCTGGCTGCCCTCGGTGGACCAGTGGGTCTGGGTGCTCCTCTTCATGGTGGTCTTCACCGTGAGCAACCTGGCCGCCGTGCGGAACTTCGGCGAGTTCGAGTTCTGGTTCGCGGCCCTCAAGGTCGGCGCGATCGTGCTGTTCCTGATCCTGGGCACGCTGGCCGTCTTCGGCCTGCTCCCCGACACCGACCCGATCGGGATGGCCAACCTGACCGGCCAGGGCGGCTTCTTCCCGAACGGCGCGAGCGGCGTGGTCGCCGGCATGCTGGCCGTCGTCTTCGCCTTCGGCGGCCTGGAGGTCGTCACCATCGCGGCCGCCGAGTCGGACGACCCGGCCCGGTCCGTCTCCCGCGCGGTGCGCAGCGCCGTGTGGCGCATCCTCTTCTTCTACGTCGGCTCGATGCTGGTCATCGTGACCCTGCTGCCGTGGGATTCGCTGGAGCCGGGCCAGAGCCCGTACGTGGCCGTCCTCGACTCGATCGGCATCGCGCACGCGGGCCAGATCATGGACGTCGTGATCTTCGTGGCCCTGCTGTCGGCGCTCAACGCGAACCTCTACGGGTCCTCGCGCATGGTGTTCTCGCTGGCAGAGCGGGGCGAGGCGCCGAAGACCCTGCTGAAGGTGTCGGGCAGCGGGGTGCCGCGCCGGGCGGTCGTCGCCTCGGTGGCCTTCGGCTTCTTCTCGGTCGTGCTGAACCTGCTGTGGCCGGACACGATCTTCCTCTACATGCTCAACGCGGTCGGCGCGGTGCTGATCTTCGTGTGGGCCCTGATCGCGGTCTCGCAGCTGAAGCTGCGCAGGAAGATCGAGCGGGACATGCCGGAGCGCCTCACGCTGCCGATGTGGCTGTTCCCGTACGCGACGTGGGCGGCGCTGATCGGGATGGCCACGGTGCTGGTCCTGATGCTGTTCGACGATTCGGCGCGGCCGCAGCTGCTGTGGTCCACGGGGGCCGCGGCCGCGGTGCTGCTCGTGGCGTGGGTCCGGGAGATCCGGGCCAAGCGGTCCTGACTCCGCCGCGCTCACGGAACGGGCCCGGGACTTCGGTCCCGGGCCCGTTCTGCTGCGCTGGCGGACGATCACGTCGGGTGAAACCGGTATCCGTATGCTGGACATAAAGCGTCCGATTATCGGACGGTAGGCAGACTGGCCCCCATGAGCCAGAGCACCATCACCCCTCCTGAGCAGCACAGCCCGGCGCAGCCCGAAGCCGGATCGCCCCTCGGCAACGGACTCAAGCAGCGCCACCTTTCGATGATCGCCCTCGGCGGGGTCATCGGCGCGGGCCTCTTCGTGGGCTCCGGCGCCGGCATCGCGGCCGCCGGCCCCTCGATCGTGCTCGCGTACGCCGCTTCCGGGCTGCTCGTGATGTTCGTGATGCGCATGCTCGGCGAGATGTCCGCCGCGAACCCCTCCTCCGGCTCCTTCTCGGTGCACGCGGAGCGGGCCATCGGCCCGTGGGCCGGTTTCACCGCCGGCTGGATGTTCTGGACCCTGCTCTGCGTGGGCGTGGCCATCGAGGCCATCGGCGCGGCGCACATCATGACGGGCTGGTTCCCGGGCACCCCCTCGTGGATGTGGGTGCTGGTCTTCATGGCGATGTTCTGCGGCTCCAACCTGGCCGCCGTCTCCAACTTCGGCGAGTTCGAGTTCTGGTTCGCCGCCCTGAAGATCGGCGCGATCGGCCTCTTCCTGGGCCTGGGCGTGCTGGCCGTCCTGGGCGTGCTGCCCGCCGCCGACTCCCCCGGCACCGCCAACCTGCTGCACGACGGCGGCTTCCTGCCCAACGGCGTGGACGGGCTGCTGGTCGGCCTGCTCGCCTCCGTGGTCGCGTACGGCGGGCTGGAGACGGTGACCATCGCGGCCGCCGAGTCCGACAACCCGGTCCGGGGCGTGGCCAAGGCCGTGAAGACCACCATGTGGCGGATCGCCATCGTCTACGTCGGCTCGATGCTGGTCATCGTCACGCTGCTGCCGTGGAACGACCCCGCGGTCACCACCGACGGCCCGTACGCGGCCACCCTGGACCACCTGGGCATCCCGCACGCCGGCCAGGTCATGAACGTGGTCATCCTGATCGCCCTGCTGTCCGCGATGAACGCGAACATCTACGGCTCCTCCCGCATGGCCTACTCCCTGGTCTCCCGCGGCCAGGGCCCGAAGGCGCTGGGCAAGCTCTCCGGCCGGGTGCCGCGCCGGGCGGTGCTCGCCTCCTCCGGCTTCGGCTTCGTCACCGTGCTGCTGTCGTACTGGTACCCGGACACCCTCTTCGCCTGGCTGCTGAACATGGTCGGCGGCGTCATCCTCGTCGTCTGGGGCTTCATCGCCGTCTCGCAGTTCGCGCTGCGGCGCCGGACGGAGCGCGAGGCCCCCGAGAAGCTGGTCGTGAAGATGTGGGGCTTCCCCTATCTGACCTGGGTCGCGCTGGCCGGGCTCGTCGGGGTCCTGGTCCTGATGGCCATGGGCGACGACACCCGGATCCAGCTGGTCTTCACCGGCGGCCTGACGGTGGCCCTCGCCGCCACCGGCTACCTCATCCAGCGCAGGGCGGCCGCCAGGGCCTGACCGCCCCGGGGAACCACAGGCGCGTCCCGTGCACCGGCACGGGGCGCGCCTTCGTCATATCCGGACCCCTTGCACCCATCCTTGAGCAGCTGCTGCTAGCGTGCAATTGCGCATTGATTGCAATAAGTGGTTGGCACGCCGAGGGGACCGATACACGCATGGCCATCTACACGCTTCCCGAGCTTCCTTACGACTACGCGGCTCTCGAGCCGGTGATCAACCCGCAGATCATCGAGCTGCACCACGACAAGCACCACGCGGCCTACGTCACGGGCGCCAACAACACGCTGGAGCAGCTGGCGGAGGCGCGCGACAAGGAGAACTGGGGCGCGCTGAACGGTCTGGAGAAGAACCTCGCGTTCCACCTCTCCGGGCACATCCTGCACAGCATCTACTGGCACAACATGGCCAGCCCGAAGACCGGCGAGGGCGGCGGCGAGCCCACCGCGGCCGAGGGCCTGGGCGACCTGGCCGACGCGATCACCGAGTCCTTCGGCTCCTTCGCGAAGTTCAAGAAGCAGCTGACCTTCGCGTCCTCCGCGACCCAGGGCTCCGGCTGGGGCGTGCTCGCGTACGAGCCCGTCAGCGGCCGCCTGGTCGTCGAGCAGATCTACGACCACCAGGGCAACGTCGGCGTGGCCAGCACCCCGGTCCTCGTGTTCGACGCCTGGGAGCACGCCTTCTACCTTCAGTACAAGAACCAGAAGGTGGACTTCATCGAAGCCATGTGGAACGTCGTCAACTGGCAGGACGTGGCCAGGCGTTACACCGATGCCAAGGCGAACACCCCGCTGCTGATCCCCGCCAAGGGCTGATCGGCCGCCACCTCAGCCCGTCCGCCTCGTGATCGTCTTCTCAACCTTCACTTGCGGGCGTGTCCACCAGAAGGCCCCCGCGAGGACGTGACTCGCGGGGGCCTCCTGTGCCTCCCTGGGCATCCACCAGGCCGTCCACCTCGCCGACCACCGTGAACTCCCGCGCCAGACCGGTCTCGTGGAGCCGCGCGAACGGAGTGAAGGGGACGCCGAACTCCGACTCCCCGCGGTCGAAGTTCCAGCTCTTGTGCACCTGGAAACGGTAGTCGCTCACCACGGAGCCGTCCTCGTGGACCCGTACCGTGCCGCTGATCCGGTACTGGGCCCCGCGCAGCGCCAGCCACCAGTCCGCGCTGCCGCCCTCGCGGGCGCGCCGGGTGATCAGCACCCCGCGCCAGCCGCTGTCCGCCGCGTACGCGCCGGGCTCGCCGAGCACCCGCGCGGCCTCCCGCCACTCGCGCAGGCGCCGGTCCACGTCCTCCCGTACGGCGGGCACGGCGAGCAGGGCCCGCGCGTCGACCCGGTACGGGCGGCCCGTGCCCCGGAGGTAGTGGCGCAAGGTGCCGGCGGCCTGGCGGACCCCGAGGGCCGACCACAGCGGGGGCACCGCGACGCAAGCTGCCCGCAGCACCCGGTCTCGGGGGCGTGCGGGCAGGCTGGCGTGTGCGGCGTTGTCGTTCGGTATCGCGGGCTCCGCCCGTCCGCCGCTGCGGCCGAGCGGTTCCTCCCGTGTCGGGCTAGTCCCCATAGGGGGACGTTAAGGGAGGAACCGGACCCCTGCTAGTCGGGGCGGTCGGGCCGGCGGGGTCGGTCGGGTCAGTCGAAGATCGGGCCCTGCGTGCGGGTGCGCTTGATCTCGTAGAAGCCGGGGGTGGAGGCGACGAGCAGGGTGCCGTCCCAGAGGCGGGCGGCGGCCTCGCCGCGCGGCGCGGGGGTGACGACCGGGCCGAAGAAGGCGACCTCTCCGCCGTCGGCGCCGGGCACCGAGATGACCGGGGTGCCGACCTCCTGGCCGACGCGGTTGATGCCGTCGTTGTGGGAGTCGCGCAGGACCTCGTCGTACTCGTCGGAGTCCGCGTAGTGGATCAGCTCGGCGGGCAGGCCCACCTCGTCCAGGGCCTCGGCGATCGCCTCGCGGGTCGGGCCCGTCGCCTGGTTGTGGAAGCGGGTGCCGAGAGCGGTGTAGAGCTTGCCGGTGACCTCGTCGCCGAACTTCTGCTGGGCGGCGACGACCACGCGCACCGGGGCCCAGCCCTTGGGGCCGAGCAGTTCGCGGTAGCGCTCGGGCAGTTCGTCGAGCTTGTTCTCGTTCAGGACCGCGAGGCTCATCACGTGCCAGCGGACCTCCACGTCACGGACCTTCTCGACCTCCAGCATCCAGCGGGACGTCATCCAGGCCCAGGGGCAGAGCGGGTCGAACCAGAAGTCGACAGCGGTCTTCTCGCGCACCTGGGTATCAGCCATGTCTCTCCTCAGATCGGAACGTTCCTCCCTGCCCAACCGCTCCGACCGCACACGCATTCCCCCGTGGGAGGATTCTGTCAGGTATCGCGATCACGCACGAAGGAGTGCACGTGCCCGGAGAGAATCTGTCCCGTGACGAGGCCCGCGAGCGGGCCGAGCTGCTGTCCGTCGACGGGTACGAGGTGGTCCTCGACTTGAGGTCCGCGGTGGACGAGGCCGAACCGGCCGACGGCCCCAGGACCTTCCGTTCGGTGACCACCGTCCGCTTCCGCGCCGCCGCTCCGGGGGCATCGAGCTTCGCGGACCTCCTCGCGCCCCGGGTCAACGCCGTGACCCTCAACGGGCTCCCGCTGGACCCGGCCGTCGTCTTCGACGGCGCGCGGATCGCCCTGGACGGGCTGGCTTCCGACAACGTGCTCGTGGTCGACGCCGACTGCGCGTACAGCCGGACCGGCGAGGGCATGCACCGCTTCGTGGACCCGGAGGACGGCGAGGTCTACCTCTACACGCAGTACGAGCCGGCCGACGCCCGCCGGGTGTACGCGAACTTCGAGCAGCCCGACCTCAAGGCCCCGTACCGCTTCGAGGTGACCGCGCCCGAGGGCTGGCGGGTCTGGAGCAACGGGGTCGAGGAGTCCCGCGAGGGGCAGACCCGGCGCTTCGCGGAAACCGCGCCGATCTCCACGTACATCACGTGCGTGGTGGCGGGGCCGTACCACTACGTCACGGACTCCTACACCCGCGGGGACCTGACCATCCCGCTGGGCGCGATCTGCCGCAAGGGGCTGGCCAAGCACTTCGACGCGGACGACGTGTTCCTCGTCACGAAGCAGGGCTTCGACCTCTTCCACGAGATCTTCGACTACCCGTACCCCTTCGGGAAGTACGACCAGGCCTTCGTGCCGGAGTACAACCTGGGCGCGATGGAGAACCCGGGGATGGTGACCTTCCGGGAGGAGTACATCTTCCGCGGGAAGGTCACGCAGGCCTCGTACGAGCGGCGCGCGAACACGATCCTGCACGAGATGGCGCACATGTGGTTCGGCGACCTGGTCACCATGAAGTGGTGGGACGACCTGTGGCTGAAGGAGTCCTTCGCGGACTTCATGGGCTCCTTCGGACTGGTCGAGGCCACCCGCTTCGACCAGGCCTGGGTCACCTTCGCCAACAGCCGCAAGGCGTGGGCCTACCGGGCCGACCAGCTGCCGTCCACGCACCCGATCACGGCCGACATCCGTGACCTGGAGGACGCGAAGCTGAACTTCGACGGCATCACCTACGCCAAGGGCGCGGCGGTGCTCAAGCAGCTCGTGGCGTACGTGGGCCGGGACGCCTTCCTGGAAGGGGCGCGGCGCTACTTCAAGGCGAACGCCTACGGGAACACCACCCTGGACGACCTGCTGTCGGTGCTCGCGGAGGTCTCCGGGCGGGACATGGCCGAATGGTCGCGGGCCTGGCTGCAGACGGCCGGCGTGAACGCGCTGACCCCGGTGGTGACCTGTGACGCGGGCGGCCGGATCACCGAGCTGGCGGTGGTCCAGGACGGCGCCGAGCTGCGTCCGCACCGGGTCGCGGTGGGCCTGTACCGGCTGGACCCGGACGGTGCGCTGGTGCGCTACGCACGCTCCGAGGCGGACGTCGCGGGGGCGCGGACGGTCGTCGCCGAGCTGGCGGGGCAGGAGAAGCCCGCCCTGGTGCTCGTCAACGACGAGGACCTGACGTACTGCAAGATCCGCTTCGACGAGGCCTCGCTGGCCTCGCTGCGCTCGCACCTGGGCTCGGTGACGGACCCGCTGAGCCGCGCGCTGTGCTGGTCGGCGCTGTGGAACCTGACGCGCGACGGGCTGATGCCGGCGCGGGACTTCGTCTCGCTCGTGGTGGCCCACGCGGGCCGGGAGACGGACGTGGGCGTGCTGCAGATGCTGCACGCTCAGGTGCTGACCGCGGTCGGCAACTACGCGGCGCCCGACTGGCGGGAGCAGGGCGGCAAGGTGCTCGCGGCGTGCGCGCTGCAGGAACTGCGGTTCGCGGAGCCGGGGTCGGAGCACCAGCTCACCTGGGCCCGCTTCTTCGCGGCGGGCGCGGCGACCGAGGGCGACTTCCAGCTGCTGCTGGGGCTGCTGGAGGGTTCGGCGCGGATCGACGGGCTGGAGGTGGACCAGGAGCTGCGCTGGGACTTCCTGCTGCCGCTGGCCGCGCACGGGGCGATCGGCGAGGAGGTCATCGCGGCGGAACTGGCGCGGGACGACACGGCGTCGGGCAAGCGGCACCAGGTCCGGTGCCTGGCGGCGCGGCCGTCGGCGGCGGTCAAGGACCAGGCGTGGGCCGCGGTGGTGGAATCGGACGCGCTGTCGAACGCGCTGGTCGAGGCGACGATCGCGGGGATGCAGCGGCCGTCGCAGCGGGGCTTGCTCGCCCCGTACACGAAGCCCTACTTCGCCGCCATCGAGCGGATCTGGGCCGACCGGTCGATCCAGATCGGCATGGACGTGGTGCGGGGGCTGTACCCGTCGCTGCAGGACTCGCAGGCGACGCTCGACGCGACGGACGCGTGGCTCGACGCCCACGCGGGTGCCGCGCCCGCGCTGCGGCGGCTGGTCCTTGAGTCGCGGGACGACCTGGCGCGGGCGCTGCGTGCGCAGGCGTGTGACGTGGCGGCGGGCTAGCACTACCGGGGCTGACCCCGCGGGGCTGTCCCCTACCCGCCCTTCCACCGTTCCCTGGGGCTCCGCCCCCAGACCCCGCGGCTCAAACGCCGGCGGGGCTGGATTTTCCGGCCTCGCCGTCGTTTGGGCCCCGAAGACCGGTGCCCGGGCTGGTCAGCGGCCTATGCCATCGGCAGTCGAACGTCCGTACTTTAGCCCCAGCTTGTCCCGATTTGCCGACGGATGTGTAACAGGGGTTAGCGAGGCCATGGCCTGAGGGAATCTCAGCGTCATGAACCACAACGCACCCCTCCCCCTCGCCCACCTCACCGACAACCGCCCCCGCGTGCTGTCGCTGACCCAGCTCCGTGAGCACGGGGTCTCCGCCTCCGACGCCGCCGAGCGGTCCTGGCAGCAGATCCTGCCGGGGGTGTTCCTGCTCCATTCCGGGCCCGCGACGAGCGAGGAGCGGCTGCACGCGGCGCTCCTGTACGCGGGACGCCGCGGGGACGAGGTCATGATCACGGGGCTGGCCGCCCTCGCCCTGTACCGGTTCTCCTCCGCCCCCGCCCTGCTCGGCCTCCCGCAGATCGACGTGCTCGTCCCGAACACCCGCCGGCTGCGTTCCGCCGGACAGGTCCGCATCGTGCGGGCGCACACCCCGCCCCGGCCGGTGGAGATCACCGGACTGCCCGTCGCCCCCGTGGCCCGCGCCGTCGCCGACGCCGTCGCCCACCTCTCCGACGCCGGTACGGTCCGCCGCCTGCTCAGCGAAGCCGTCCGCGGCGGGCACTGCGAACCGGCCGCCGTGGTGCGGGAGCTGACAGTGGCCCGGCTGCTGAACCGCCCGCACGTGGTGGACGCCGTCGAATCGCTGCTCGCCGAGGGCCGGGCCATCGCCGAGGACCGGCTGTACCAGCTCGTACGGGGCTACGAGCTCCCCGAGCCCGTCTGGAACGTGGACCTGCGGCTGCCCGGCGGCCCGCACCTGGGCGGGGTCGACGCGTACTGGCCGGAGCAGGCGGTGGCCCTGGAGATCGACACCCGGGCCCCGCGCCAGGGCGAGGACGAGGCGTGGGAGGAGTCCGTCCGCAAGCGGGAGACCCTGGAGCGGTGCGGGGTGACCGTCCTGCACATCACCCCGCGCAAGCTCCGCGACTGGCCCGAGCAGCAGGCGGCGGTCGTACGGGCCGCCCTGACGGCGTCCGCCGACCGCGAGCCCGCCGCCTACCTCGTCGTCCTGCCCCGGTGAAGGCCCCGGTCAAGGCCCGGACGAGGGTCCAGGTGCGGGCCCTGCGGGCCCTGCCGCTACCGCGCAGGCTGCCAAGGCGGCGCGGGCAGCGCCGGATTGGCCGGCGAGTACTCCGGGGCGCTCCACAGCAGCCGTCCCGGGTGCACGCTCTCCACCACCGACTCGATCCGGAAGCGGACCCGCCGCTCCCCGCCCGCCCCGAACTCGGGCTCCGCCCGCCCGCTGAGCTGGAGCAGCGCCCCGCTCTCCCAGTCGGGGAACAGCAGTCCGGCCCGCGGGTCGGCCAGCAGGTTCCCCAGGGTCAGGAACATCGCGTTGCCGGCGTAGTCCGGCCAGGCCAGTTCGGTCGGGGACAGCACCTCGACGAAGCCCGGCATCCCGCCCCGGTGGCTCGCGTCGGCCCCGTCCGCCCCCGCGGAGGTGGCGACGAAGAAGGTGTCGGCGGCGCGGACGGCCCGTTCCTGGTCGGGGGTGAGCGCGTCCCCGCGCCGCACGACACCGGCTCCTTCGGCGGCGAGCTGGACAGGCTGCCGCTTCTGGAGGTACTTGGGGCAGTTGGCGAAGACCCGTTCGGCCGCCAGCGCGAATCCGCCGGGGGTCACCTCCAGGGTTCCGCCCAGCCGCATCCGGCGCCGGGTGCGCGGGTCGAGGGAGATGGTTCCGACCCGGGTGCCGGCGGTGGCCAGCGCCTCCGCGAGCGGATCGCCCCCGGGGACCCCGCCGGTGACCGCGATCCGGTCCGGCCCGGTGGCCCGTACGAAGCCGGGGGCGCCGGTCAGCAGTGAGGCCCAGACCAGCCCTCCGGCATCGGCCGCGCCGACGACCAGGTGCGGCTGCTGCGCCAGGAAGGCCGCGGCCACGTCCTTGATGTGCGGGGTGACGGACTGCCCGACGTGCACGGCGTGCTCCCGGACACCGACCCGCTCCTGGATGGCCAGCGAGCCCCAGTGATACCCGGACATTAGAAGAACCCGCAGGTCGGGGCCCCTGTGGTGGGAGCCTCGGCGCCTTCGGCGCCGCTCGGCACGGAGATCTCCAGACGGGTTCCGTCGGGGTCGTGGAAGAAGATCCCGCCCGAGGACGCGCCTTCGCCGTGGGGGACGACCCCTTCGTAGGCGAAGTCGACGCCCAGGCCGCGCAGCCGCTCCTCGTACGCCCTGACCTCCTCGATGGCGTCCGCGGAGAGCGCGAGGTGGTGCAGTCCGGCCGCGCCGGGTGCGTAGGCCCCCTCGGCCTGCTGCCACAGCGTCAGCACGAGCTCGCCGTCCTGGCCGAGGAAGGCGAATCGCCGGTCCTCCTCCTCGCCCTCGCCGAGCAGCTCGAAGCCGAGGCCGTCCCGGTAGAAGACGAGCGACCGGGCGAGGTCCGTGACGTTCAGGCCCACGTGGCCGGTGCGCAGCTTGCTGATGACGGTCGTCACAACGGTTCCTTCCCCAGAACTACCTAATTTCTAACCTTCTAAATCGAGATTAAGGGTTAGAAGCCGGGGAGTCAACCGCTCACGTACCCTTGAGGGGTTAGAGCCATGAGGAGGCGGACATGACGACGGCGGACCCACGACCCCTGACCGGGGAACCGGTCTCCCTGGACCTGATCAACACCCGGTGGGTCCAGGAGGGCGAACCGCTCGACCTCTTCGCCGGAGCCTTCGGGCTCAGCCGCGTCGAAGGGCTCGCGCTCTGGCTGGAGAGCGCCGGGCTGGCCGGCCGTTTCCGCGCCGACGCCTCGACCCTGGTCCACCTGCTCACCGCCCGCGAGGCACTGGCCCGCGCGGTCGCGGACCCGGCCGACGAGAGCGCCCGCGCCCTGGTCGACGCCGTCCTGGAGCACGGCCGGATCCGGGCGACCCTGACCGCCGAAGGACCCGGTGAGCGGACCGAGTTCGACGACCCGACCTGGGGTCCGGCCTGGACGGCCGCCCGCGACTACCTGGAACTGCTGGGCTCCGACCCCGCCCGGATCCGCAAGTGCGCCTCCGAGACCTGCGTACTGCGCTTCCACGACACCTCGCGCAACGGCACCCGGCGCTGGTGCTCGATGTCGGCCTGCGGAAACCGGGCGAAGGCCTCCCGCCACTACGCCCGCACGCGCGAGCGCTGACCGTCCGGCGCCGTCGCGCCGGACAGCTCCCTGACGCCTCGCGCACGTGCGCGTGCGTCGGAGAGCCAGAAGTTGTCACACCCGATCCGAGACGGAGACACGTCGCACCCCTGGCGCACGGTCGGGAAGTCTACAAATCCATCTCCGCGCCCGAAGGTTCGTACCCGTTCACCCCGGTACGGGCCCACTGGCGTATGCCCCGAGCTGGCGGGAGTCCGCCATGGCAGGTATCGGTCCGTGACAACTCTCCCCAAAGAGCTGTCACTTACGCGAGGCTGACCGGTCATCCGGCACCGAAATCCGGACCGTACCTTTCACTTAGCCAGGGATGCTGATGACCCTCGACTCCCCCGCTCGTTCCAAAGACGGCGCCATACCCGGGGCCCGACGCGCCGCGCGCGTCGCGGCCGCGGCCGGCCTGGTCGCCGCTCTCGCGGCCACCGGTGCCATGCCCGTCTTCGCGGCGACCGGCACGAATACCCCCGCGCCCAACCCCGCGGTGAAGTCGGCCGACGAGAAGCTCGGATCGGCCGACGCCGAACTGCTTCAGGAAGCCAAGACCAAGGGCGAGAAGACCGTCACGGTCATGGTCGCGACGGCCCCCGGCGAGACCCAGCAGGTGGCCAAGCAGCTCGACGACGTCCAGGGCGCCTCCGTGGGCCAGACGTACGACAAGCTCGGCTACGTGCGGGCCACCCTGCCGACCGACAAGGCGGAGGCCGCGCTGAAGGCGGCCGCCAAGCTGTCCACCGTGCACGGCATCGACCTGCGGCACGAGATCCAGCTGCCGGACCCCCGTCCGGACGCGGACCGCGAGACGGGGACGGTGAAGCGGA
Organism: Streptomyces sp. NBC_01298; assembly: GCF_035978755.1. NCBI lineage: Bacteria > Bacillati > Actinomycetota > Actinomycetes > Kitasatosporales > Streptomycetaceae > Streptomyces > Streptomyces sp. NBC_01298. Next base: position 6,043,978 of record NZ_CP108414.1, on the reverse strand, counting down.
CCGCCGCCGAGACCTACCCCGGCCCGGACAAGAACACCCCGGCGAAGAACCCGTACAACCCGTCCTTCGAGACGGGTGCGCTGGACTTCCTCAAGAAGAACCCCAAGGCCGACGGCCGCGGCGTGACCATCGGTGTTCTGGACTCGGGTGTCGACCTCGGTCACCCCGCGCTCCAGAAGACCACCACCGGCGAGCGCAAGATCGTCGACTGGGTCACCGCGACCGACCCGCTCGCCGACGGCGACGCCACCTGGCGCGCGCAGATCACCCCCGTCGCCGGTGGCACCTTCACCGCGGGCGGCGGGAGCTGGAAGGCTCCGGAGGGCTCGTTCCAGTGGAGCCGCTTCACCGAGTCGATCACCGCCACCGGTGACATGAAGGGCGACGTCAACCGGGACGGGGACACCACCGACCGGTTCGGCCTGCTCTACGACCCGGTCGCCGGGACCGTCCGCGTCGACACCGACCAGGACAACGACTTCACGAACAACGAGCCGATGAAGCCGTACAAGGACGGCTACCAGATCGGCTACTTCGGCACGGACAACCCGGCGACCGAGGTCGCCGAGCGCATCCCGTTCGTGATCGAGATCCGCAAGGACGTCCCCATGGACCCGCTGGGCGGCGACTGGGTCGGCAAGAAGGCCGACTTCGTCAACGTCGGCATCATCGAGTCCGAGCACGGTACGCACGTCGCGGGCATCACCGCCGCCAACGGCCTGTTCGGCGGCGCGATGAACGGCGAGGCGCCCGGCGCCAAGGTCGTCTCCTCGCGCGCCTGCTCCTGGTCCGGCGGCTGCACCAACATCGCGCTGACCGAGGGCATGATCGACCTCGTCGTCAACCGTGGCGTGGACATCGTCAACATGTCGATCGGTGGCCTGCCGGCCCTGAACGACGGCAACAACGCGCGCTCCGAGCTCTACAAGAACCTCATCGACACCTACGGTGTCCAGCTCGTCATCTCGGCGGGCAACGAGGGCCCCGGCATCAACACCATCGGCGACCCCGGTCTCGCGGACAAGGTCATCTCCGTGGGTGCGGCGGTCTCCAAGGAGACCTGGGCGGCCAACTACGGCTCCGGCGTGACCAAGAAGTACAACATGTTCCCCTTCTCCTCCCGCGGTCCGCGTGAGGACGGCGGCTTCACGCCGACGATCACCGCCCCCGGCGCGTCGATCAACACCATCCAGACCTGGCTGCCCGGTGCACCGGTGAAGGAGGCCGGCTACAACCTGCCGGCCGGTTACGGCATGCTCCAGGGCACCTCGATGTCCTCGCCGCAGGCGGCGGGCGCCAGCGCCCTGCTGATCTCGGCCGCCAAGCAGCAGAAGATCGCCCTCACTCCGGCGGCCCTGCGCATCGCGCTCACCAGCAGCGCGAAGAAGATCGATGACGTTCCGGCGCACGCCCAGGGCGCGGGCCTGATCAACATCCCCGGCGCGTGGGAGTCCATCCAGCGCGGCGCGAAGGCCAACGAGTTCACCGTCAAGGCTCCGGTCGACACCGCGATCGACCAGTTCCTGAAGACCCCGGGCTTCGGCACCGGCGTCTATGACCGCGAGGGCGGCCTGAAGGTCGGCCAGAAGAAGGTCTACGACGTCGTCGTCACCCGCACCACGGGCGTCAAGTACGGCACCCCGCACCAGCTCAGCTGGCGCAACAACGACGGGACCTTCAAGGTCATCGGCGGCTACGACTACGTCACGCTGCCGCTGAACAAGCCCGTCACCATCAAGGTCGAGGCCAAGGCCACCACGGCCGGCGTCCACAGCGGCATCCTGCAGCTCGACGACCCCTTCACCGAGGGCGTCGACAAGCAGATCCTCTCCACGGTCGTCGTCTCGACCCCGCTGGCGAAGCCCGCTTACAGCTACTCGAACACCTCGTCCGTGCAGCGCAACAGCCACAAGTCGTACTTCGTGACCGTCCCGGCGGGCGCGAAGACCCTCGAGGTCGCCCTCGGCGGACTCGCGGCGAACAGCCAGACGCGCTTCATCTCGATCCACCCGTACGGCGTGGGCGTCGAGGACAGCGCGACGACCCAGTGCTACCCGAACTACGACAACCCGGCCAACCTGTGCCGCCCCGACCTGCGTTCGTACCCGAACCCGCAGCCGGGCGTCTGGGAGATCGAGGTCGAGTCGCGCCGCACGTCGCCGCTGCTCGACAACCCGTTCAAGCTGGACGTCTCCGTGCTCGGCGCGGCCTTCGACCCCGCGGTCCAGGTCCTGCCCGAGGTCAAGCAGGGCACCCCGGCGCCGGTCCAGTGGACCGTCAAGAACGACGGGGCCGCCATCACCGGCGGCAAGCTCCAGGGTGGCGCGCTCGGCTCCGCGAAGGTCGCCAAGCCGACCATCGCCGCCGGTGAGACCCACACCAGCGAGGTCACGATCGGCGAGGGCGTCTCCCGCCTCGACATCGCGATCGGCAACGTCTCCGACGCCGCCGCCGACCTCGACCTGGACGTGTACAAGGACGGCGTCAAGGTCGGCACCTCCGCCGACGGCGACTCCGAGGAGGCCGTGAGCCTCCTCAACCCGGCCGCGGGCACCTACACCATCGAGGTGTTCGGCTACGCGATCCCGTCCGGCTCCACCACGTACGACTACCGCGACGTCTACTACTCGGCCGCCCTGGGCACCGTCCAGGTCGACGAGGCCGCCGCGGTCAACCTCGCCAACGGCGCTTCGGCCACCGTCTCCGCGAACGTGCTGGTCAACAGCGCCGCTCCGGAAGGCCGCCAGTTCTTCGGCGAGGTCAAGCTGCTCAACGCCCGCGGCACCGCCGCCGGCACCGGCAGCGTGCAGATCGAGAAGGTCCTCCCGTAACCCGGTAGGAGCCTGAACGCGGCGGGGGCGGTGCTCGTCAGAGCACCGCCCCCGCCTGTTTCCCCCGCCGGTCCCCCATCCGGCTTCCCCCTCGGGTCGGCTACTTCCCCAGCGAGCCCAGGTCCTGTGCGTACGTGCCCACCGCGTGGGCGATCACGTCCAGGTTGGTGTCGAAGGCCTTCAGGTCGATGTTCTTCAAGGTGTCCCCCGCCCCGTGGTAGTTCGGGTCGTACGGGGCCCCGGCCGTGCCGCCGTACCGCTCGGCCTGCTCCGGCGTCTTGATGCCCTCGGCCCCGGTGAAGGTGCCGCCGGCCGGGATGCCGTTCGCGATGAAGGGGCCGTAGTCGGAGCGGCCGTCGAAGTCGCTTCCCTCGTGCGGCTTGTGCTTCTTGTCGAGGAAGCCGTTGATCAGCGCCTCGATCTGCGCCGAGCCGGCCGGGCCGGCGCCCTCGCCGGTCTTGTCCGAGTCGTCGCCGTCGTAGACGAACTGCGCCGGGTTCGGCGAGGCGATCATGTCGAAGTTCAGGTAGAGGGCGATGTTCTTCTTCTGCTGCTCGGACAGCTGCGCCACGTAGTGCTCGGAGCCCAGCAGGCCCAGCTCCTCCGCCGACCACCAGGCGAAGCGGACCTTGTTGGCGGTCTGCTTGCCCCTGCCCTTCTTGTTGGCGCCCTCGTCCGCGAGCTTGAGGGCCACCTCCAGCAGGCCGGCCGAGCCGGAGCCGTTGTCGTTGATGCCCGGGCCCTCGGGGACCGAGTCCAGGTGGGAGCCGACGGTGACCACGCGGTCGGCGCGGCCGCCCCGGGTCTCGGCGATCACGTTGCGGGTGGTCTTCTTCACGTGCTCCTGGTCCAGGTCCAGGCGGACGGTCACCTCCCCCTTCGCGGCGGCGGCGGTCAGCGCCTCACCGTCGGCGAGGGTGATCCCGGCGCTCGGGATGATCCCCTCCGCGGGCGAGGAGAACGAGCCGCGGACCGGGGTGGTACCGCTGTGGTTGTAGACGATCACGCCGAGGGCGCCCGCCTCGGCGGCCGCCCGCTGCTTCTCCACGAAGGTGCAGGTGCCGCGCTTGACCAGGGCGATCTTCCCGGTGAAGGCGCCGGCCGGATAGTCGTCGGCGGTGCAGCCGGGGCTCTCGTCGACCCGGGCCAGGGCCAGCGCGGCGGTCAGGCCGCCGACCGGGGTGGACTTGGTGAAGGTGAAGGCGGCGGTGGCCAGCTCGCGGGGGTCCGCGCCGCTCAGGACGGTGGTCCTCTCCGTCTTCGTGTGCGCGTCGTAGATGTCGAAGTCCTGGTACGAAACCGCGTACCCGGCCTTCTTCAGCGTGTCGTGCACGTAGGCGGCGGAGGCCGCGTGGCCGGGGGTGCCGGCGGCGCGGTTGCCGCCGTTGGCGTCGGCGATCTGCTGGAACTTCGCCAGGTGGCGGTAGGCGCCGCGGGCGGTGACCTCCTCCACCAGCTCCTTGGCGAGGCGGCCCTCGCTCGGGTGGGCGGAGGCCGGCGCGGCGGCCAGCAGGACGGGTGCCGCGACGGCGGCGGCCGCGAGGGCGGCGAGCGCCGGTATGGACCGGCGGCGGTGGCGGATGGCGCGCACGGTAGTTCTCCCCGAGTTCGAAGTGCGGAACGCACGTCCGGATTGCGGACGCGACAGACCGGACCGTAACCGGCTTCGACCAGGCGAAATGCGCGCCGGGCGGCGGTGCAACACGGCCGCCACGGAGTTGTCACGGGGGTTCACACGCAGAACACCGTCCGCTCCTCGGACAATGGATTGGACAAGGCTCGTGGGGTCGAACGCATGATGGCTTCACGCGCGCCCGCGTCGTACGTACCAGAGGAGTCACCGTGAGGGTCGGAATCGTCGGAGCCACCGGACAGGTCGGCGGAGTCATGCGCGGCATCCTCGCCGAGCGCAAGTTCCCGGTGGATGAGCTGCGCCTGTTCGCGTCGGCCCGTTCGGCCGGCTCCACCCTCGAATGGGAGGGCCGCGAGATCACCATCGAGGACGCCTCCACGGCCGACTACTCCGGCCTGGACATCGTGCTCTTCTCCGCGGGCGGCGCCACCTCCAGGGCCCTCGCCGAGAAGGTCGCCTCCCAGGGCGCCGTCGTGATCGACAACTCCTCCGCCTGGCGCGGCGACCCCGAGGTCCCCCTCGTCGTCTCCGAGGTCAACCCCCACGCGATCAAGAACCGCCCCAAGGGCATCATCGCGAACCCGAACTGCACCACGATGGCCGCGATGCCCGTGCTGCGCCCGCTGCACGACGAGGCCGGTCTGACCGCGCTGATCGCCACCACCTACCAGGCCGTGTCCGGCTCGGGCCTGGCGGGCGTCGCCGAGCTCAAGGGCCAGGCCTGCGCGGTGTCCGAGGCCGCCGACCAGCTGACCTTCGACGGCGACGCGGTGGAGTTCCCCGAGCCCGCCGTCTACAAGCGTCCCATCGCCTACAACGTGATCCCGCTCGCGGGCTCGATCGTCGACGACGGCTCCTTCGAGACCGACGAGGAGCAGAAGCTCCGCAACGAGTCCCGCAAGATCCTGGAGATCCCGGAGCTCAAGGTCTCGGGCACCTGCGTGCGCGTGCCGGTCTTCGCCGGCCACTCCCTCCAGGTCAACGTCCGCTTCGACCGCCCGCTGAGCGTCGAGCGCGCCTACGAGCTGCTGGGGGACGCCCCGGGCGTCGAGCTCTCGGAGATCCCGACCCCGCTCCAGGCCGCCGGCCAGGACGTCTCGTACGTGGGCCGCATCCGCGTCGACGAGACCACCGAGAACGGCCTCGCGCTGTTCCTCTCCAACGACAACCTCCGCAAGGGCGCCGCGCTGAACGCGGTCCAGATCGCGGAGCTGGTCGCGGAGGAGCTGCGCGGCTGATCAGGCATCTGATCCCCGCTCGCACCGGCGAAGGGCGGCACCGTGACGGTGCCGCCCTTCGGCGTTGGCGCCCCTGCTCTAGGCCCGGCGGACCTCGAAGAGGTAGCAGCCGAACTCGGCCGCGCGGACGTGGACGAGCGCGGTCCGCGGATCCTCGAAGGCCTCCGCCAGCGCCCGCCCGACCACCGCGTCCGGGTCCTCGGCGAGGTCGAGCACCCGCCCGCCGAGGATGCGGCCCGCGGCGTCGTAGCGGCGGGCCGTGCGCAGGGCGCCGGGGTGCCCGAAGGGCAGTCCGGCCTCGGGGGCCGGTCCGCCGCAGTCGTCGGCGTGGACGAACACCGGGCCCTGCTCGTCGTAGGCCCCGGGGTCGACGCCCGTCGCGGCGGCCCAGCGGCGCAGCGGGGCGTACGCGACGAGGGCGATCCGTTCGCCGGGGACGCTGCGGCGCAGGCAGCAGCGCAGCGGAGCGCCGCCCTCCGGGTCCTCGTACGGGGCGCAGGGCCGCCCGGCGTCGTCGAGGGTGCGCAGGGCCCGGAGCACGGGAGGGGCGATGGCGAGCACGGTGTGGGGCGTCACGTGGGTGGTCATGGGGTCCAGGGTGCTCCGTCGGACCGGTCGGAGCTGGCGGAAATCGGACGTCGAGTTTCGCCCGTGGATTACTCCGGCACGGTGGCCCGGCCCGCGTGGAAGGATGGGCCGGAACGTCACCATCGAAGGAGATGACCGCGTGCCAGGCACGAATCTGACCCGTGAAGAGGCTCAGCAGCGCGCAAAGCTGCTCACCGTCGACTCGTACGAGATCGAGCTCGATCTCAGCGGCGCGCAGGAAGGCGGCACGTACCCCTCCGTGACCACCGTGCGCTTCCAGTCCGCCGAGGCCGGCGCCGAGACCTTCATCGACCTGGTCGCCCCGGCCGTGCACGAGGTCGTCCTCAACGGCAAGTCGCTCGACGTGGCCGCCGTCTTCCGGGATTCCCGGATCGCGCTCGCCCACCTCGCCGCCGGGGCCAACGAGCTCCGCGTCGTCGCCGACTGCGCGTACACCAACACCGGTGAGGGTCTGCACCGCTTCGTCGACCCGGTCGACGAGCAGGCGTACCTGTACACCCAGTTCGAGGTCCCGGACGCGCGCCGCGTGTTCGCGAGCTTCGAGCAGCCCGACCTGAAGGCGACGTTCGCGTTCACCGTGACGGCCCCCGCGGGCTGGACGGTCATCTCGAACTCCCCGACGCCCGCGGCTCCCGCGGACAACATCTGGCGCTTCGAGCCCACCCCGCGCATCTCCACGTACATCACGGCCCTGATCGTCGGCCCGTACCACGCGGTGCACAGCTCCTACGAGGGCACGGACGGGCAGTCCGTCCCGCTCGGCATCTACTGCCGTCCCTCGCTCGCCGAGTTCCTCGACGCCGACGCGATCTTCGACGTGACCCGGCAGGGCTTCACCTGGTTCCAGGAGAAGTTCGCGTACGACTACCCCTTCGCGAAGTACGACCAGCTCTTCGTGCCGGAGTTCAACGCGGGCGCGATGGAGAACGCGGGCGCGGTCACCATCCGCGACCAGTACGTCTTCCGCTCGAAGGTGACGGACGCGGCGTACGAGACGCGCGCCGAGACGATCCTGCACGAGCTCGCCCACATGTGGTTCGGCGACCTCGTCACCATGGAGTGGTGGAACGACCTCTGGCTGAACGAGTCGTTCGCCACCTACACCTCCATCGCCTGCCAGGCGTACGCGGAGGACTCGAAGTGGCCGCACGCGTGGACCACCTTCGCCAACTCCATGAAGACCTGGGCGTACCGGCAGGACCAGCTGCCCTCCACGCACCCGATCATGGCCGACATCACCGACCTCGACGACGTCCTGGTCAACTTCGACGGCATCACCTACGCCAAGGGCGCCTCGGTCCTCAAGCAGCTCGTGGCCTACGTCGGCCAGGACGCCTTCTTCAAGGGCGTGCAGGCCTATTTCAAGGCGCACGCCTTCGGGAACACGCGCCTGTCGGACCTGCTGGGCGCCCTGGAGGAGACCTCCGGCCGCGACCTCACCGCCTGGTCGAAGGCGTGGCTGGAGACGGCCGGCATCAACATCCTGCGCCCCGAGATCGAGACGGACGAGAGCGGCGCCATCACCGCCTTCGCCGTCCGCCAGGAGGCCCCGGCGCTGCCCGCCGGCGCCAAGGGCGAGCCGGTGCTCCGCCCGCACCGCATCGCGGTCGGCCTGTACGACCTGACCGACGGCAAGCTGGTGCGCGGCGAGCGCATCGAGCTGGACATCGACGGCGACCTGACGGACGTGCCGGAGCTGATCGGCCGGACCCGTCCGGCCGTGGTCCTGCTGAACGACGACGACCTGTCGTACGCCAAGGTCCGCCTCGACGAGGTGTCCCTCGCCAACGTCACCGCGCACCTGGGCGACTTCACCGAGTCGCTGCCGCGCGCACTGTGCTGGGCCTCGGCCTGGGACATGACCCGCGACGGCGAACTGGCCACCCGCGACTACCTCGCCCTCGTCCTGTCGGGCATCGGCAAGGAGTCGGACATCGGCGTCGTCCAGTCGCTGCACCGCCAGGTCAAGCTGGCCGTGGAGCTGTACGCCGACCCGGCCTGGCGCGACCAGGGCCTGGCCGTCTGGACGGAGGCCACGCTGGAGCACCTGCGCGCGGCCGAGCCGGGCAGCGACCACCAGCTGGCGTGGGCCCGCGCCTTCGCGGCGACCGCCCGCACCGAGGAGCAGCTGACCTACCTGGCGGCGCTGCTGGACGGCTCGGCCGAGCTCAAGGGCCTGGCCGTGGACACCGAGCTGCGCTGGGCGTTCCTGGAGCGGCTCGTCGCCACGGGCGTCGCCGACGAGCCGGCCATCGCGGCCGAGCTGGAGCGGGACAAGACCGCGGCGGGCGAGCGGCACGCGGCGACCGCCCGGGCGGCGCGCCCGACGGCGGAGGCCAAGGCCGAGGCCTGGGCTTCGGTCGTCGAGGGCGACTCGCTCCCGAACGCGGTGCAGGAGGCGGTGATCGGCGGCTTCGTCCAGACCGACCAGCGCGAACTCCTCGCCCCGTACACGGAGAAGTACTTCGCGGCGGTCAAGGAGATCTGGGGGACCCGCAGCCACGAGATCGCCCAGCAGATCGCGGTGGGGCTCTACCCGTCCCTCCAGGTCTCCCCGGAGACCCTCGCGGCGACGGACGCCTGGCTGGCCTCGGCCGAGCCGAACGCGGCCCTGCGGCGTCTCGTCTCCGAGTCCCGCGCGGGCGTAGAGCGGGCGCTGACCGCCCAGGCGGCCGACGCCCGGGCGTAACCGGCTCGCGCCGCTCCTGGGGCTCCGCCCCGGACCCCGCGCCTCAAACGCCGGCGGGGCTGATCTCTTCAGCCCGTCCGGCGTTTGAGGACCGGGTCCGGGCGGAGCCCGGGGAACGGGCGAAGGGCGGGTAGGGGACTCTGCCCCCCCAGGGCCGCCCACCCGCAGCGACAGCTACGGCCGGGCCGCGGCTACGGCCCGTAGGGCGGCCAGGACGTGCGCCACCGCCGGGGCCGACTCCGAGCCCCTGCGCAGGGCGGCGATGACGTGCCGGGTCGGCCGGTCGTGGGGCAGGTCCCGGACGGCCACGCCCGCGGCGCGGCTCGCCACCATGCGGGGCACCAGCGCCACCCCCATCCCCGCTTCGACCATGGCCAGGATCGCCGTCCAGCCCGACGCCGAGTGCGCCTGCTCGGGCACGAACCCCGCCGCCTCGCACGCGTTGCGGGTGATCTCCGACCAGGGCCCGGAGCCGCCGTAGATCCACGGGTCCCCGGACAGGTCCGCGAGCCGCAGCTCCCCGGCTCCGGCCAGCGGGTGGTCGGGGGGCAGGGCCACGTCGAGGGGGTCCTCCAGCAGGGTCCTGCGGGTGAAGCGCGGGTCCCGGGCGGTCGGGGCGTGGGCGGCCAGGGAGAGGGCGAGGTCGACGACCCCGGCGGACAGCAGCTCGTAGGACTCGGCCGCCTCGGTCTCCCGTACGCGGACCTCCACCCCGGGGTGCGAGTGCCTCAGCGCGGCGACCGCCGGGACCACGAGGACCGGTACGGCGGTGGAGAAGGCCCCGATCCGCACCTCGCCCGCCTCCCCCGCGAGGTATCCGGTGAGTTCCGCGTCGGCCCGTTCCAGCTGCGCGAACACGGCCTCCGCGTGCCGCAGTACGAGGTGTGCCGCGTCGGTGAGCCGCACCCGGCGGCCCTGCGCCTCCAGCAGCGGGACCCCCAGCGTCTTGGCCAGGTTGGTCAGCTGCTGCGAAACGGCCGAGGGCGTCATGTGCAGCGCCTCGGCCGTCGCGGTCACGGTCCCCTGTTCCGCGAGGGTCCGCAGGATCCGCAGCTTCTTGATGTCCCACTCGATCATGGGACCGAACTTACCGCCGGGCACCCAGACCCACGCCGCCCAGGATCAGCGCCATGCACAGGAGCTTCGTCGGGCCGGTCGTCTCGCCGAGGAGCAGCAGGCCGAGGCCCGCGACGCAGACCGGCTGGAGGTAGTAGACGACTCCGGCGCGGGCGGCGCCGATCATCGAGACGGCCTTGTTCCAGGCGAAGAAGGCGACGGCGGAGGAGAAGACGCCGACGTACAGGAGCATTCCGGCGGTGGAGGGGGTGACCTGGAAGCCGCCCTGGACCTTGACGGACACCGCGTAGGCCGGGGCGAGCATCAGCGCGCCGAGGACGAAGGTGGTGAGCAGGAAGGCGAGGCCGCCCAGTTCGGCGGGCTTGCGCTTGAGGAGCGCGCTGTACGTGGCGAAGGACAGGGCGGCGCCGAACATCCACAGGTCGCCGGCGGCGAAGTCGAAGCGGATCGATCCCTTGCCGACCAGCAGGAGCACGCCGAGGGCCGCGAGGGCCAGTCCGAAGGTGCGCCGGGCCCCGAGCTTCTCGCCGCCGAGCCGGGCGTACAGGGCCATGATGACCGGCGAGGCGGCCATGATCATGCCCATGTTGGAGGCGGAGGTGGTCAGGCCGGCCTGGTGGACGAGCGTGTTGTAGAGGGTGACGCCGAAGAGGGTGGCCAGGGCGATGAAGCCGAAGTGCTTGCGGATCAGGGCCCGCTGCCGCCAGGCTTGCCGGGCGGCGAAGGGGGCGACGGCGACGGTGGCGATCACCCAGCGCCAGAAGACGGCCTGGACGGGCGGGATGCTGTCGGCCATGCCGCGGGTGGCGACGAAGCTGCCGGACCAGACGACCGTCGCGAGCAGGGCGAGGAGTACGCCGAGACCGGCGGCCCCCTTCTTCGCCTTGCCGGGTGCTGCTTCCTGCGGGACGGTGCGGACTGGGTCCATGACGGCCACGGTGTGTCTCCCCCTCGGGGTTCGGAGTGTCGGTTCGTCGGTCTACCGTCGCACCGGGGAACCCGTCAGGTCCATCGAAACATTTCGATTGGTTTCTTCAGCAGAACCGAAAGGTACGGCCTTGGGTCGCGGCGCACCCGCCGAGCCCGCCGCGAGCTGCCCCGCCACGGTGGCGCCGAAGGCGATCACCATGCCCAGCACCTGCACCGGCGACAGCGCCTGCCCCAGGGCGGCCCAGCCGATGACGGCGGCGGTGAGCGGCGAGAGCGGGCCCAGCAGGGTGACCGAGGTGGCGCTGAGCTGTCCGATGCCGCGGAACCAGAGCCAGTAGGCGATGCCGGTGTTGATCAGCATCATGTAGCCGTAGCCGAGGAAGGCCCCGCCGTCGAGCGCCGGCGGCGCCCCTTCCACCAGCGCGGCGACCGGGATGATCATCAGGCCGCCCGCGGTGAGCTGCCAGCCGGTCATGGCCAGCGGGCCGACGCCCTCCGGGCGCCCCCACCGCTTGGTCATGACGATGCCGGCGCCCATCGAGGCGGAGGAGACCACGCCGGCCACCAGCCCGACCGGGTCGAGCCGCGCCTGCGCGGTCAGCACCACCATGCCCACCCCGAAGGCCGCCACGACGGCGGCGAGCACGGTCCGCGGCCTGGCCCGCTCGCCCAGGAGGAGGGCGGCGAGCCCCACGACGAACAGCGGTCCCGCGGAGCCGAGTACGGCCGCGACCCCGCCGGGCAGGCGGTAGGCGGAGAGGAACAGGAGCGGGAAGAAGGCGCCGATGTTGAGCCCGCCCAGGACGGCGGCCTTCCACCACCACTGCCCCGCGGGCAGCTTCCGCGCGAGGGCGGTGAGCAGCAGCCCGGCGGGCAGGGCCCGCATCACGCCGGTGAACAGCGGCCGGTCGGGCGGCAGCAGCTCGGAGGCCACGAAATAGGTGGAGCCCCAGGAGATGGGGGCGAGGGCTGTCAGGGCGATGGTGGTGACGCGCTTCACGGCGGCGCTCCTCCGGCAGGGACGAGTAGCTCGAGCGAGTAGCTCACTTGGAAGTAGCTTATCGCTAAGCTACTTTTCCGCAAGCAACTTTCTTGCCAACGAATCAGCGGAAGCCGGATACTGCGCCCATGACCGACAAGGACCCCGTCGACGCGATCACGGACCAGTGGTTCGCGGTGCGACCCGAACTGGACACCGCGCCCATGGCCGTCTTCGGCCGGATCTACCGGATCTCCAGAACCATGGGCGACGCGATGGACAAGACCTACGCGCGCTACGGAATCTCGCGCGGGGAGTTCGACGTCGTGGCCACGCTGCGCCGCAGCGGAACCCCGTACACCCTCTCGCCCCGCCAGCTCTCGGCCACGCTGATGCTCACCACGGGCGGGATGACGGGACGGCTGGACAAACTGGAGAAGGCCGGACTGCTGCGCCGGAGCCCCGACCCGGACGACCGGCGCGGGCTCAGGGTGACCATCACCGACCGGGGCCTCGCGCTCATCGACGAGGCGGTCGAGGCGGGCCTGGAGGTGCAGCGCGCGGCGCTCACCGGGCTGGACGCGGCGGAGACCGCGGCGCTCACCGGCCTGCTGCGCAAGGTGATGGCGGGGGTCCCGTAGGTCACACGATCCGCCGGGCGGCCCCGCTCTCACCGATCCGGGATACGACAAGGCGCCGGGTGTCCTCACGGACACCCGGCGCCTTCGTTCGGTCTTCGGTCAGCTCTCGTTCTGCGTCTTGCGCGACTTGTCGCCGACCATCACCAGACCGGCGATGATCAGGAACAGCACGATCGGCGTGGCCACGTAGAGACCGAGCGTCTCGGCGACGCTCAGGCCCGGACCCGGGTCATCGCCGTCGTCACGGGTGACCGCGAGGGCGGGAGACGTCATGAGCAGCATCATCAGCGTCGTTCCGGCCGTGACGGCGCCGGCGCGCAGAGCGTTCTTCTTGTCCACGGTGCAAACGTAGCGAACACCTAAACGCCGCGCGCGCCCGGGGGTGCCGTACGGGTTCCCGCCGCCCCCCGCACCGCCCCCAGCAGGGCGTTCGCCCGCGGCGAGGCGGCCAGTGCCTCCAGGCTCAGCGGCCGGCCCTCCGCGTCGGCCACCGGGAGCCGCCAGTTGGGGTACTGGTCCCAGGTGCCGGGCAGGTTCTGCGGTCGCCGGTCGCCCACGGCGTCGGGCAGCCACACCCCCACCAGCCGGGCCGGAGTGCGCAGCAGGAACGCGTACAGGGCCCGTACGGCGGCCTCCTCGCCCTTGGTGTCGAGCCCGAGGTCCTCCAGCACGTCCAGCCAGCGCGCGGTGTCGGCCGCGTCCTCGGCCCGCTCCCGCTCCGCCGGCCGGGTCAGCAGGCCGAGCCGGTCGCGCAGTTCCACGTGGGAGCCGGCCAGTTTGGCGGCGGTGGGCGGCAGGTCGTGGGTGGTCACGGTGGCCAGGCAGTCGGCCCGCCAGCGCTCCGGCTCCAGCGGCTCCCCGTCGCCGCCCCAGTCCCGCTCGAACCACAGCACCGAGGTGCCCAGCACCCCGCGCCGGGCCAGCGCCTGACGGACTCCCGGCTGCACGGTGCCGAGGTCCTCGCCGATGACCAGGGCTCCGGCCCGGTGCGCCTCCAGGACCAGCAGGGCGAGCATCGCCTCCCCGTCGTACGCGACGTACGCGCCTTCGGCGGGCGGCGCCCCTTCCGGGATCCACCAGAGCCGGAACAGTCCCATGACGTGGTCGATCCGCAGGGCGCCCGCGTACCGGAACACCCCCCGCAGCAGGGACCGCAGCGGCGCGTAGCCGGTGGCGGCCAGCCGGTCGGGCCGCCACGGGGGCAGCCCCCAGTCCTGGCCGCGGGCGTTGAAGGCGTCCGGCGGGGCGCCGACGGAGACGGCCCGGGCGTAGTGGGGGGCTCCGAAGGGGGCGCCGGTGGCGTCCGAGCCCTCCGGGTGCACCCCGACGGCCAGGTCGTGCACGATGCCGACCGCCATCCCCGCCTCCTTGGCGGCCCGCTGGGCGGCGGCGAGCTGGGCGTCGGTGAGCCAGACCAGCCAGCGGTGGAAGTCGGCCCGGACCTCCGGGTCCTCCCCGGCGTGCCCGGCGCACCAGGCGGCGTGCCGGTCCAGCTCCGCGCCCTGCGCGGCACGGAACTCCCGGTAATCCGCGTCCCGTTCGGGGCTGCGCGGGACGGCGTACAGCAGCTCCAGGGCGGCCGCCTTGAGGGCCCAGACGGCGTCCCGGTCGATCAGCGCCCCCTTCTCCAGCACCTCGCGCCGCAACCGGGCTCCCCGGTCGGCCAGTTCCGCGAGGGCAGCCCGGTCCGGGCAGTCGGCGTACTCGGGGACGTCCTCGATCCGCAGGTGCACCGGGTCGGGGAAGCGGCGCGAGGACGGCCGGTACGGGGAGGGGTCGGTCGGGGTCCCGGGCACGGCCGCGTGCAGTGGGTTGACCTGGACGAAGCCGGCTCCGTGGACGCGGCCCGCCCAGCGCGCCAGCTCCGCGAGGTCGCCCAGGTCGCCCATGCCCCAGGAGCGTTCGGAGAGCACCGAGTAGAGCTGGACGAGCAGCCCGTGGGTGCGTTCGGGCGCCGCCGGGGCCCGGTCGGGGGCCACGATCAGGGTGGCCGTGGCGGTGCGGCCGTCGGGGGCCTCCGCGTGGATCAGGTGCACCCCGAGCGGCGGCTCCCCCGCGTCGGCCGCGCTCCAGGGCGCCGCACGGCCGCCCGCCCCCGGCGCCCCGGCCACCTCGGCTTCGCCCTCCGCCGCCGCAGTGGCGTCCTCCGGCTCCAGCAGGGTCCGGGTCCCCGGGGGCAGCGCGCTCAGCTCCACGGGAGGCCGGGAGCCGGCCCACCACACCAGCACGCGCGGCAGCAGCCGGTGCGCCGCGTCGTGCTCGGCGGCGGCCAGGTGCGCGCGTAGGGACTCGGGGGTGTCCGTGTCCACCCCCAACTGCCGCAGTACGGCGGCGACGGTGGTCTCCGGGACCCGGAGGGTGACGTCCTCGGCGGGCTGGTAGGTGGTGGCGACTCCGTACAGGGCCGCGAGCCGGGCGAGGTCGTCCATCAGGTTCCTTGTCGTCTAGTCACCCGCGGCGGCCGCCGCGGCATGGGTGGTCGGCTCGCTGGTCAGCGGGGCCTCGCAGACGAGCGGGGGCTCACTGGTCAGCGGCGCGTGCGCGGCGTCGGCCAGCGACGGCTCGCTGGTCAGGGTCCGCAGGTTCCGCTCGTTGGGGTCGGCCTGCGCCGGCAGGTGGGCGAGCGGCGGACGCCGTTTCGGGGCGGATATGGCGGTGGTGTCGTTGGTGGTCTTCACAGCCTTGGTGTTCACCGGCAGGCACTCCTTCGTGCGTGAGGATCGGTCAGGACCCGTGGATGGCTCCCACTGTGTCGGTCCGTGCGCCGTCCGCGCACCACCGACAGCGGAAATTCTCCGGCGCGAGCCGTGAATTCACACAGACGTGCCTGCGTTCGCGCCGCGCACGGGAGGTGTTGCGGAGCTCCGCTCCGATCACCACGCGTCCGGAGCCACCGGCCCTGGCGTGCGGGAACGTCGGGAACGCCCTCCGGCGCGCGGCCCGGAGGACATCCCAGCCCTACCCAGTCGGCGGCACCCCATTCCTGGCGGATCCAGGTCAGATCACCCGCCGGCGTTGACACCCCGGCGTACGGATGGTGGGGTCTGGCTCATTCGTACGAGCGGGGGACGACTCGGGACGGGGTGGCTCCGTGCAGACCAGGGGCAGCAAGCGGGCCACGGCCACGGCCGCGGCGGTCGCCGTCATCGGCGCCCTGCTGAGCGGCTCGGCGGTGGTGGGTCCCCCCACCGCCTTCGCCGCGCCGACCGCGCCGGACTCGCCGGGCGCCCCGGACCCGGGATCGGCGCCTGCCGCGCCCGCGGCTCCCGCCGCGCTGCGCGACCCGGCGCCCGTGCCCGCCGCCGCCCCCTTGCCCGACCCCCGCTCCGATCCGGCACGAGCCGCCGCCGAGGGCCCCGCGGTGTATCCCCGGCCGCAGTCGACGGCCGCCGACCCGGCGCGCGCGGTGCCGCTGGGCGCCGAGGCCGTACTGGTCCTGCCCGCGGGCGTGGACCCGTACGCCGCCCAGGTGGTGCGCGACGCCCTGCGCGGCGCGGGCGTACGGACCCTGCACGAGCGGGCCGAGGGGCAACCGCTGCCCGCCGCGGGCCCCGTCGTACGGCTACAGGGGCATGGCGACGGGGACACAGAGCGGTCCCTGCGGGCCCTGGGCGCGGACGCGGCCGGCGACCTCCCGGCGGGCGGCTACCGGCTGGCGGTGGGCCGCGTCGAGGGGCGGGACACGGTCGCGCTGGCCGGCGCCGGCGAGGACGGACTGTTCCACGCGGCTCAGACGCTGCGTCAACTGCTCGCCCAGGGCGGCGGAAAGGTGCCCGGGGTCCTCGTACGGGACTGGCCGTCCGCGCCGGTGCGCGGGATCACGGAGGGGTTCTACGGGACTCCGTGGACGGCCGCGCAGCGGCTCGCGCAGGTGGACTTCATGGGCCGCACCAAGCTGAACCGGCTGTTGCTGGCGCCCGGCGACGACCCGTACCGGACCACGGAGTGGCGCCGCGACTACCCGGCGGCGCAGGCCGCCGAACTGCGGCAGCTGGCCGAGCGGGCGCGCGCCAACAAGGTGGTGCTCGCCTGGGCGGTGTCGCCCGGGCAGTCGATGTGCCTGGCCTCCTCGGCGGACCGGGCGGCACTCGCCCGCAAGGTGGACGCCATGTGGGACCTCGGGTTCCGGGCGTTCCAGGTGCAGTTCCAGGACGTCAGCTACACCGAGTGGGGCTGCCGGGCCGACCGCGAGCGCTACGGCAGGGGCCCGGCGGCGGCCGCGAAGGCGCACGCGGAGGTGGCGGGCGAACTGGCCGCGCACCTGGCCCGGCGCTATCCGGGGGCGCCCGCGCTGTCGCTGCTGCCGACGGAGTACTACCAGGAGGGTGCGACGCCCTACCGGACCGCGCTGGCCCAGGACCTGGACGGGCGGGTCGAGGTGGCCTGGACCGGCGTCGGCGTGCTGCCGCGCACGATCACCGGGCCGGAGATGACCGCGGCGCGCTCCGCGCTCGGGCAGCACCCGCTGGTCACCATGGACAACTACCCGGTCAACGACTGGGACCCGGGCCGGATCTTCCTCGGCCCGTACGCGGGACGCGACCCGGTGGTCGCGGGCGGTTCCGCGGCCGTGCTGGCCAACGCCATGCCCCAGGGCACGCTGTCGCGCATCCCGCTGTTCACGGCGGCGGACTTCACCTGGAACCCGCGCGGCTACCGGGCCTCCGACTCCTGGGCGGCGGCCGTGGCCTCGCTCGCCGGACCCGATCCCAAGGCCCGCGAGGCCCTGGCCGCGCTGGCCGGGAACAACGCCTCCTCCGGCCTCGCCCAACCCGAGTCCGCCTACCTGGTCCCGCTGATGGACGAGTTCTGGCGGGCCCGGAGCGCCGGCGACCCGGCGGCGGGCGAAGGGCTGCGCGCCGCCTTCCGCGTGCTGCGCGAGGCCCCGGACCGGCTGCCCTCGCTCGCGCAGGAGGCGGGGCCCTGGCTGTCGCGGCTCGCCCGCTACGGGGCGGCCGGGGAGCTGGCCCTCGACGTCCTCCAGGCGCAGGGCCGCGGGGACGGGGCGGCGGCCTGGCGGGCCTCGCAGGCCCTCACCGCCGCCCGCGCGCTGGTGTCCGGGGCGGACGGGGCGGAAACCGCCCGGGTCGACAAGGCGGTGCTGGACCCCTTCCTGGCCCGGGCCGCGGCCGAGGCCGACGCGTGGACCGGCGCGGCCCGCGTGCCGGGCACGGTGACCCGGCAGGCCGACGCGTGGACGGTCGCGCTGCCCACCGCCCGGCCGGTGTCGGTGGTGACCGTGATGACGGACCCGCTGCCGGCGGGCAGCCGGGGCGCCGTGATCGAGGCCCACGTACCGGGCGAGGGCTGGCGCAAGGTCGCCGAGGCGGCGGCGTCGGGCTGGACCCAGGCGGACGTGGGCGGCCTGCGGGCCGACGCGGTCCGGCTCGTCTGGTCGGGCCCGGCCCCGGCCGTGCACAGCGTGGTCCCGTGGACGGCGGACGGCCCGGAGGCCCGCTTCGAGCTGCCGGACACCGTGGACGCGGAGATCGGCGGGAGCGCGCAGCGGATCCCGGCGCAGCTGTCCGCGCTGCGTCCCGGCGAGGTCCACGGGCCCCTGTCGGCGACTCCGCCGCCGGGCATCTCGGTGCGCCTGCCTCAGACGGCCGCGGCCGCGCGCGGTACGACGGCGATCGTCCCGGTGGAGGTCACGGTGGCCGCGGGCACGGCGCCCGGCACCTACGAGGTCCCGGTCGTCTTCGGCTCCGAGACGCACACCCTGAAGGTCCGCGCCCATCCGCGCACGGCGGGCCCGAACCTGCTGCGGGCGGCCGTGGCCTCGTCCTCGGCGGACGAGACCCCGGCGTTCCCCGCGTCGGGGGCGCTGGACGATTCCGCTTCCACCCGGTGGTCCTCGCCCGCGGAGGACGGGGCCTGGTGGCAGGCCGAGCTGCCGGCCGCGGCACGGATCGGTCTGCTCCGCCTCCGCTGGCAGGATGCCTACCCGTCCCGGTTCCGGGTGGAGACCTCTTCCGACGGTGTCGCCTGGCACCCGTCGGCGACGGTCGCGTCCCGCGGCGGGGTGGACTCCGTCCACCTGGACCCGGCGGCCGCCCCGGCCCGCTTCGTCCGGGTCACCTGCGAGGCCCGGGCCACCCGCTACGGCTGCAGCCTGCTGGGCGCGGAAGCCTTCGCGGTGGCCCCGTAACGACCCTGCGGGGCTGGTCCCCTACCCGCCCTTCCACCGTTCCCCGGAGCTCCGCCCCGGACCCGTTGCCGCGCGCGGCGCCGTTCCGGGGGCCCGCCCCCGCGCCCCCGCTCCTCAAACGCCGGAGGGGCTGGTGCGGCTGACGCCAGCCAAAATCCAGCCTCGCCGGCGTTTGAGGCGCGGGGTCTGGGGCGGAGCCCCAGGGGGTCCGGGGTACAGCCCCGGGGAACGGTGGAAGGGCGGGTAGGGGACTCCGCCCCGCGCAGCGGCAACGGGTGCTGCGGGGACTTCGCCCCGCGCAGCGGCACCGCACACGCAGCCGGCCCCGCTCAGGGGGCTACGACGCGACCGCCGCGGCGGCGATGGGCACCCCGATGCGATCCAGCGCGTCCTCCGCCCCGTACGGCTGGAGGTACGGCATCCAGCACGGATCCCGGTGCCCCGTCCCGATGATCCGCCAGGCCAGCCCCGACGGCGGAGCCGGCTGGTGCCGCAGGCGCCAGCCGAGGTCGACGAGGTGCCGGTCGGCCTTGACGTGGTTGCAGCGGCGGCACGCGGCGACGACGTTGTCCCAGGCGTGCTGCCCGCCCCGGCTGCGCGGGATGACGTGGTCGACACTGGTGGCGACGGCCCCGCAGTACATGCAGCGGCCGCCGTCCCGGGCGAACAGCGCGCGGCGGGTGAGTGGAACGGGCCCCCGGTAGGGGACCCGCACGAAGCGCTTGAGCCGAACCACGCTGGGCGCGGGGACGGCCCTTGTCGCGCTGTGCAGAAAGGCGCCGGATTCTTCCAGGGAGACCGCTTTGTTCTCCAGGACGAGGACGAGCGCGCGACGGAGCGGTACGACGCCGAGGGGCTCGTACGACGCGTTGAGGACCAGGACGTGCGGCACGGACTGCCTCCTATAACGCCGGCGGCGCGTGGCTCGCGCCGGGACGATCTGCTTTCCAGTCTCCCCTTACGGCTGGTCGAAGCGCCACCACGCGCCCGTAACGGGTCCGAGGTGTTTTCGACCACAACCGCTTCATCCCCGCGTGAGTCTGGTCTCTCCCTCGAACACGGCAACAAGTCAGGCCGAGTGCCCCGTTAGGGTGGATGGTCTGCCCGCCCCACCCCTACCGCGGGCAGGACGCTATATCTGGAGGTTCCCGCCGTGCCCAGGCCTGCCGCCGTGTTCCCGCTCGCAGCCGACAACCCGGACGCGGCCGAAACGATCAGAGAAACCCACGAGAGCGTCACGAACGCGGCCAGTTTCATAGAGCAGAACTGGGCCGGATGGCTTTACCTGGGCCTGCGGATCCTGCTGATCCTGGTCATCGCCTTCGCCCTGCGCTCGGTGGTCCGCAAGTCCCTGACCAAGCTGATCACCCGGATGAACCGCGGCGCCGACGCCGTCGAGGGCACGGCCCTGAGCGGGCTGCTGGTCAACGCGGAGCGGCGCCGGCAGCGGTCCGAGGCCATCGGTTCGGTCCTGCGCTCGGTGGCCTCGTTCCTGATCCTCGGCACGGCGGCCCTGATGGTGCTCGGCGCGCTCGACATCAACCTGGGGCCGCTGCTGGCGAGCGCCGGTGTGGCCGGTGTGGCGATCGGTTTCGGCGCCCGGAACCTGGTCACGGACTTCCTCTCCGGCGTGTTCATGATCCTCGAGGACCAGTACGGCGTCGGTGACAAGATCGACGCCGGGGTGGCCTCGGGCGAGGTCGTCGAGGTGGGTCTGCGCGTCACCAAGCTGCGCGGCGACAGCGGCGAGATCTGGTACGTCCGCAACGGCGAGATCAAGCGGATCGGCAACCTCAGCCAGGGCTGGGCCACGGCGAGCGTCGCGGTGCAGGTCAAGCCCAACGAGAGCCTCGGTCACATCCGCGAGGTGATCAAGGAGATCGCCGACACCATGGCCAAGGAGTCCCCGTGGGACGAGCGGCTGTGGGGTCCGGTGGAGGTGCTGGGCCTGGACGAGGTGCTGCTGGCCTCGATGTCGGTCTCGGTTTCGGCGAAGACGATGCCGGGCCAGCAGTTCGCCGTGGAGCGCGAGCTGCGCTGGCGGATAAAGGACGCCTTCGACGCCGCGGGCATCGGGATCGTCGGGGGCCTGCCGGCGCCCGAGGAGGACGCGGCCCCGGCCGACCCCTCGGCCTCCGTCGCCGCGCCGTCGGCGCTGGCGAACCCGACCTCCCCGCAGTCCCTGGCCACGGCGGAGATCCCGCACCCGGCCGCGGGCGGCGCGGCCTCCGGCTCCGGCCCGCGCATCACGAAGTAGCGCCCGCCCCCACGCCCGCCCCGCACGCCCCTTCACACCGCCCCTTCACACCGCTCCACCACTGCCCCCGTAGGCCCTGCCCGCGGGGGCAGTGGTGTACGCAGTGCCATTGACACGAGCGACCCACGAATAGGAAACTTACCTAACAGTTCACCCCGGTGAGAGAGAAGTCACCCCATGCCCGCCACCCCCGGTACGCCCAGCCTGTTGCGCGCCCTGAACGACCGGGCCGCGCTAGAGCTGCTGCTGACGCACGGTCCCCTGTCCCGGACCCGGATCGGGCACCTCACCGGCCTCTCGAAGCCCACCGCCTCCCAGCTGCTGGCCCGCCTGGAGGCCGCCGGGCTCGTCGTCGCCACCGGCACCGCCACTGGCCGCCCCGGCCCCAACGCGCAGCTCTACGCCGTCAACGCGCGGGCCGCCCACGTCGCCGGACTCGACGTCACCCCGGGGCGGATCCTCGCCTCCGTGGCCGACCTGGCCGGCGAGGTGATCGGCAGCCACGAGCTCCCGTACGCGGAGGGCACCGGGCCGGTCGAACAGGTCACCCGCGCCCTCGGCGAGGCCGTCAAGGACGCCGGGCTGCACCTCGCCGACATCCACCGGGTGGTCATCGCGACCCCCGGCTCCTTCGACCCCCGCACCGGGGTGCTGCGCTACGCCGACCACCTGGCGGGCTGGCAGTCCCCCACGCTCCTCGACGAGCTGGCCGCGGCCCTGCCGATGCCGGTCGAGTACGAGAACGACGTGAACCTCGCCGCCGTCGCCGAGCAGCGGCTCGGCGCCGCCCGCGGCCACGAGGACTTCGTCCTGCTGTGGAACGAGGAGGGCCTCGGGGCCGCGCTCGTGCTCGGCGGCCGGCTGCACCGCGGCTGGACCGGCGGCGCCGGGGAGATCGGTTTCCTGCCGGTCGCCGGGCACCCGCTGGTCCGCCAGGTCACCCGGGTCAACTCCGGCGGCTACCAGGAACTGGCCGGCGTACAGGTACTGCCCCCGATGGCGGCCCGGCTCGGCGTCGAGGCGCCCCCGGCCGCCGCGGCCGGGGCCGGCTCGGTGCACGGCGCCGTGTACGGGGCCGAGGCCGGGGCCATGGTCGAAGCGGCGGCGGCGCTGCTCACCCAGGCCGCCGCCGCGCCCGAGGGGGCCCACCTGGACCTCCTGCGCGAGTACGCCACCGCGCTGGCCACCGGTCTCGCCTCGCTGGTCGCCGTGCTGGACCCGGAGATCGTGATCCTCTCCGGCGCGCTGACCATCGCCGGCGGCGAGCCGCTGCGCGAACTCCTCGAAGCCGAGCTCGCCGACCTCGCCCCGTCCCGGCCCCGGCTGGTGACCGGCGAGGTACGGGAACGGCCCGTGCTGCGCGGGGCGCTGGAGAGCGCCCTCGCCGCGACCCGCGACGAGGTCTTCGACACCTCCCGCCGCTGAACCGCACCACCACCCGCACCGCACCACCCGCACCTCCCCGCAATACGGCACGCCTCCCCGCAACACGGCTCCTCCCCACCCCTCCAGGAAGTCCCCCCGCGCAGAGAGTGACTCCGCCATGCCCGGAATCCGCCGCCTCACCGTCGCCGCGACCGCGCTCGCCGCGATATCCGTACTCGCCACCGCCTGTGCGGGCTCCACCGCCAACACGGCCGCCGACGACCCGAAGAAGGACGTCACCCTCAACTTCTGGCACGGCTGGTCCGCCCCCAGCGAGATCAAGGCCATCGAGGACAACATCGCCCGGTTCACCAAGGCGCACCCGAACATCAAGGTGAACGTCACGGGCAACATGACGGACGACAAGATCAACCAGGCGCTGCGCGCCGGCGGGGAGAAGGCCCCCGACGTGGTCTCCTCCTTCACCACCGACAGCGTCGGCAAGTTCTGCAACACCGGCGCCTTCGCCGACCTGAACCCCTTCCTGAAGAAGTCCGGGGTCGAGAAGGAGAAGGTCTTCCCCAAAACCCTGCTGGAGTACACCCAGTTCAACGGCAACCAGTGCACGCTGCCGCTCCTGAGCGACGCGTACGGCCTCGTCTACAACAAGACCGCCTTCGACGCCGCCGGGATCACCGAACCCCCCAAGACGTGGAGCCAGTTCGTGGCCGCCGCGCAGAAGCTGACGGTGCCCAAGGGCGATTCGTACGAGCAGCTCGGCATCATGCCCACCTACCACGGCTACGAGACCGCCCCCCAGCGCCTGGCCGCGATGTGGAGCCCGGCGTACTTCGACGCCTCCGGCAAGTCCAACCTGGCCAAGGACCCCGGCTTCGCGCAGATGCTGACGGCGCAGAAGGACCTGGTCGCGAAGCTCGGCGGGTACGAGAAGCTGGAGAGGTTCCGCACCACCTTCGGCGACGAGTGGAGCGCCGAGCACCCCTTCCACCTGGGCCTGGTGGCCATGCAGATCGACGGCGAGTGGCGGGCCGCGATGGCGAAGGAGGCCGGGGTGAAGTTCGAGATCGCCACCGCGCCGATGCCCGTCCCCGACGACCGGATCGCCGAGTACGGCAAGGGCTACCTCGCCGGCACGATCATGGGCATCTCCGCGGGCAGCAAGAAGCAGAACGCCGCCTGGGAACTGACGAAGTACATGACGACCGACACCGAGGCGGTCGTGGAGTTCGCCAACGCCATCCACAACGTGCCCTCCACGCTGGCCGCCCTGGACTCCCCCAAGCTCCAGGTCACCCCGGAGTTCAAGACCTTCATCGACATCGCCAAGCACCCGAAGTCGACCACGACCCCCGCGCAGGCCGATGGCGGCACCTACCAGCTGACCTTCACCGACTTCGCGTACGCGGTCGAGAAGGGCGAGGTCACGGACCTCGCGGCGGGTCTCGCCAAGACCGACCAGCAGGTCGACACGGACATCGCGAAGGCCAAGTAGCCCGATGGCCGGCACCTACTCCCCCGAACTGCGCGGCAGGCGCCGCAGGTCGGCGCTGCGCACGGCGGCCTTCATGTCGCCCTGGCTGATCGGGTTCGGCGTCTTCTTCGCCTACCCGCTCGTCTCCACCGTCTACTTCTCCTTCACCAAGTACGACGGCTTCCGCCCGCCCGTCTTCAACGGGCTGGACAACTGGACCTACGTCTTCTCCGACCTGCCGATGTTCTGGCCGGCCATGCGCAACACCCTGTGGCTGGTCGTGGTCATGGTCGCCTGCCGGGTCGCCTTCGGGCTCGGCATCGGACTGCTCATCACCAAGATCAAGATGGGTACGGGCGTCTTCCGCACCCTGTTCTACCTGCCCTACCTGGCCCCTCCGGTGGCGGCGACCCTCGCCTTCGTCTTCCTGCTCAACCCGGGCACCGGCCCGGTGAACACCCTGCTGGACGCGGTCGGACTGCCCACGCCCGGCTGGTTCACGGACCCCGCCTGGTCCAAGCCCGCGCTGACCGCGCTCGCGGTGTGGGGGGTCGGCGACCTGATGGTCATCTTCATGGCCGCGCTGCTCGACGTACCGCGCGAGCAGTACGAGGCCGCCGAGCTGGACGGGGCCGGGCCCCTGGCGCGCTTCCGCCACATCACCCTGCCGAACATCTCCCCGATCATCCTGTTCGCGGTGGTCACCGGGGTCATCCAGGCGATGCAGTACTACACGCAGCCCCTGGTGGCGGGGAAGGTGGCGTCC
This sequence comes from Streptomyces sp. NBC_01298, assembly GCF_035978755.1. NCBI lineage: Bacteria > Bacillati > Actinomycetota > Actinomycetes > Kitasatosporales > Streptomycetaceae > Streptomyces > Streptomyces sp. NBC_01298. The sequence continues at coordinate 6,019,323 of NZ_CP108414.1, read as the reverse complement.
GGCGTGATGGGCGGCTCGGGCCAGCAGTTCGAGCCCGGGTACCCCGACAAGTCCACCCTGACCCTCCCCCAGGTCATCTACAACGTCGGCTTCCAGCGCTTCGACTACGGCACCGCCTGCGTGGTCGCCCTGGTGCTGTTCGCCCTCTCCATGGCCTTCACCGCGCTGCTCATGCGGCGGCGCGGCGGGCTGATCGAGGCAGGTGACCGAGAATCATGAGCCAGACCATCACCCGCGGCGCGCGGCCGACTCCGCGTCCCGCCGCGCCCGGTACGCCGGACTCCGCGCGGGCCGTGCGCACCGCGCGCCGCCGGGCCGCCCTGCACTGGGTGGCCGTGCACTCCCTCGGCGTCGCCGCGGCGCTCTTCTTCGTCCTCCCCTTCGTGTTCCTCTTCCTGACCTCGGTGATGAGCGACCAGCAGGCGCTGACGCGCGACCTGTGGCCGCACCAATGGGACTGGGGCAACTACGCGAAGGTGTGGGACACCCCAGGCTTCCTGACCTGGTGGCGCAACACCCTGCTGTACGCGGGCCTCGGCACCCTGCTGACCGTGGTCTCCTCGGTGCCCGTCGCCTACGCGCTCGCCAAGTTCCGCTTCCGCGGCCGGCGGCTGTCCCTGATGCTGGTCATCGCGATGATGATGCTGCCGCCCCAGGTGGTCGTCATCCCGATGTACCTCTTCTGGGCCAAGCAGCTGGACCTCTCCGGCACCCTGTGGCCGCTGATCATCCCGATGGCCTTCGGCGACGCCTTCTCCATCTTCCTGCTGCGCCAGTTCCTGCTGACGATCCCCGACGAGTACCTGGACGCGGCGAAGGTGGACGGCTGCGGCGAGCTGCGCACCCTGCTGCGGGTGGTCCTGCCGATGGCGAAGCCCGGCATCGCGGCGGTCGCGCTGTTCCAGTTCTTCGCCGCCTGGAACGACTACTTCGGCCCGCAGATCTACGCCTCCGACAATCCGGCGGCCTGGACCCTCAGTTACGGACTGGAGTCCTTCAAGGGCGCCCACCACACCAACTGGAACCTCACCATGGCGGCAACCGTGCTGGTCATGGCCCCGGTGATCGTCCTCTTCTTCTTCGCCCAGAAGGCGTTCGTCGAAGGCGTCACCCTGACCGGAGTGAAAGGCTAGTCATCATGAAACTCGCAGTGGTGGGCGGCGGTTCCACCTACACCCCCGAGCTGATCGACGGGTTCGCCCGGCTGCGCGACACCCTGCCCATCAGCGAGCTGGTGCTGATCGACCCGGCCGCCGAGCGGCTGGAGCTGATCGGCGGACTGGCCCGGCGGATCTTCGCCAAGCAGGGGCACCCGGGCCTCATCACCACCACCTCCGACCTCGACGCGGGCGTCGCCGACGCGGACGCGGTCCTGCTGCAGCTGCGCATCGGCGGGCAGGCGGCCCGGCTCCAGGACGAGACCTGGCCGCTGGAGTGCGGCTGCGTCGGCCAGGAGACCACCGGAGCGGGCGGTCTCGCCAAGGCGCTGCGCACGGTCCCGGTGGTCCTCGACATCGCCGAGCGGGTCCGTCGCTCCAACCCGGACGCCTGGATCATCGACTTCACCAACCCGGTCGGGATCGTCACCCGCGCTTTGCTCCAGGCCGGGCACAAGGCGGTCGGGCTGTGCAACGTGGCCATCGGTTTCCAGCGCAGGTTCGCCGCGATGCTGGACCTGACGCCGGCCGACATCCACCTCGACCACGTGGGCCTCAACCACCTCACCTGGGAGCTGGGGGTGCGCAAGGGCGGCCCGGAGGGCGAGAACCTGCTGCCGCAGCTCCTCGCCCGGCACGGCCAGGCCATCGCCGACGATCTGCACCTGCCGCGCGCGGTACTGGACCGGCTCGGGGTGGTTCCCTCGTACTACCTGCGCTACTTCTACGCGCACGACGAGGTGGTCCGGGAGCTCGGCACCAAGCCCTCGCGGGCCGCCGAGGTCGCCGCGATGGAGAAGGAACTGCTCGGCCTGTACGGGGATCCCGCGCTGGACGAGAAGCCGGAACTGCTCGCCAAGCGGGGCGGCGCCTTCTACTCGGAGGCCGCCGTGGACCTGGCCGCCTCCCTGCTGGGCGACGGCGGCAGCGCCGTACAGGTGGTCAACACGCTGAACAACGGCACCCTGCCGTTCCTCCCGGACGACGCCGTCGTCGAGGTGCAGGCACGGGTGGACCGCACGGGACCGTCGCCGCTGGCCGTGCCCCGGCTGGACCCGCTGTACGCGGGGCTCATCGCCCACGTCACGGCGTACGAGGACCTCGCGCTGGACGCGGCGCTGCGGGGCGGCCGCGAGCGGGTCTTCAAGGCGCTGCTGGCCCACCCGCTGGTGGGCCAGTTCGACCTCGCCGAGGGGCTGACGGACCGCCTCCTCGCGCACAACAAGGAGCACCTGGCATGGGCGTGAGCCGGCCCGTTCCCCCGCCGGCGGCCGCGGCCGTCCTCGCCGTCGACGCGGGCAACAGCAAGACGGACGTGGCGCTGATCGCCGCGGACGGCCGGGTGCTGGGCACCGGGCGCGCGGGCGGCTTCCAGCCCCCGCGCGTCGGGATCGAGCAGGCGGTGGACGTCCTCGGGCAGGCCGTCGCCGAGGCGGCCGCGGCCGCCGGGCTGCCGGCGCCCGCGGCCGGAGCCCCGTACGCCGACCGGGTCTCGGCCTGTCTGGCCAACGCGGACCTCCCCGTGGAGGAGGCCCAGCTCGCGCGGGCCATCGGCGCGCGCGGCTGGGGCACGGACACCGAGGTCCGCAACGACACCTTCGCGATCCTGCGGGCGGGACTCGGCGAGGACGCCGGGGGCCCGCGCGGGGTCGCCGTGGTGTGCGGCGCGGGCATCAACTGCGTGGGCATGCTCCCCGACGGGCGCACGGCCCGGTTCCCGGCGCTCGGGCAGATCTCCGGCGACTGGGGCGGCGGCGGCGGACTGGCCGCCGAGGCCATGTGGTGGGCGGCCCGCGCCGAGGACGGGCGCGGCGGCCCCACCGGGCTCGCGGCGGCCCTGCCGGGGCACTTCGGGCTGGATTCCATGTACGCGCTGATCGAGGCGCTGCACCTGGGCGCCGTCGACGCCGTACGGATGCACGAGCTGGTGCCGGTGCTGTTCGCGGTGGCCGCGGCCGGCGACCCGGTCGCCGCGGCGCTCGTCGAGCGACAGGCCGAGGAGGTCGCGGCCCTGGCCTCGGTGGCACTGGAGCGGCTCGGACTGCTGGACGCGCCGGCGCCCGTCCTGCTCGGCGGCAGCGTACTGGCCGCCCGGCACCCGCAGCTGAACGGCCGGGTGGAGGCCCTGCTGGCCGAACGGGCGCCGCACGCCCGGGTGTCGGTGGTGACGGCCCCGCCGGTACTGGGCGCCGGCCTGCTGGGCCTGGACGCCCTGGGCCCCGGACCCGAGGCCTACGGGAAGCTCCGTGCCCATTTCGGATGAACCGCGCCCGATCCGGAACCATCACGGGCCGCAGGGCGTACTGACGGTGAAGGGGCGGAGCGGACGGGGGGACCGGCCGGGGCAGGACCGGGGACGGATCGGGGCGGATCGTGCCTGATCCCGGACCGGGTGCTGTGGAGGACCGCCACTAAGGCCATACTGCTGCGAAGCACGAAGGACCGAGGGGGAGGTCAGGGTGGCCATCACATCACGCGCGCCCGCGCCCGGCGGCGTCGTCCCGGCGTCCTCCGGGCCGCCGGCGCCGCCGCCCGACGGGCTGCCCCGGCGGGGCACCGCCTGGGCCGAGGGCGTGGAGCGGCTGCGCGCGGCCGCCACCACCGAGCCCGGCCGGCTGCGGATCATCGGGGCGGCCCTGGCCGCACTGGTCCTGCTGTTCGGCGCGGTGGCCGGCTGGGAGATCTCCGGCCGGGTCGCCGCCGCCGACGACGTCGTGGGCCGCAGCCAGCCCCTGAGCGCCGACGCGGCGAGCATCTACCGCTCCCTCGCGGACGCCGACACCGCCTCCTCCAGCGGTTTCCTCGCGCTCGGCCAGGAGCCCCGCGAGGTCCGCAGCCGGTACGAGAAGGACATAGCCAACGCGTCCCGGCTGCTGGTGAACGCGGCCGCCAGCACCACGGCCGGCGAGGACTCCCGCAAGCAGATCACCCTGCTGAGCGAGCAGCTCCCCCGCTACGCCGGGCTGATCGAGCAGGCCCGGGCCACCAACAAGCAGGGCCTGCCGCTCGGCGGCGCCTACCTCCGGTACGCGAACGAGCAGATGAGCACCCAGTTGCTGCCCGCCGCGCAGCGGCTCTACGAGGCGGAGACCGGCCGGCTCTACACGGACTACGACGAGGCCCGCGCACTGCCCCTGGGCTCGCTCGGGGCGGGTCTGCTCGCCCTCGCCGCCCTGGTCGTGGTCCAGCGGCGCAACTACCGCCGCACGAACCGCGTCTTCAACCACGGGCTCGTCGCCGCGACCACCGCCTCGCTGGTGCTGCTGCTGTGGCTGGCCGCCGGGCACACGGTCGCCCGGTCGGGACTGAGCGAGGCCCGCACGGACGGGCAGGAGTCGCTCAAGGTGCTCAACGACGCGCGGATCGCCTCGCTCCAGGCGCGGGCCAACGAGAACCTGACCCTGGTCTCGCGCGGCGCCGTACTGGCCGAGGACAAGAAGTCCGACAAGTACGACGTGGACTACGCGAACGACATGAAGGACCTGGACGCGGGCCTGGCGTTGGCGGCGAAGCTGGCCGACGACGCGGCCGGCCGCGAACCGGTGGCCCGCGCCGCGGAGGGCGTACGGCAGTGGAAGGGACTCCACGCGGCGGCCCGGGCGACCGACTTGATGGGCGACTACCAGGGCGCCGTCGGGCAGGTCATCGGCGACAAGGACCATCCGAAGCCCACGGGAACCGCCTTCGACACGGTGGACGCCTCGCTGGAGGAGGCCGTGGTCCACGAGCAGCACGAGTTCACCCGGGCGGCGCGGGACGGGCTCGGGGCGCTCGACGGTTTGGTGACAGGTACGGCGGCCCTGGCGGTCGTCGGCGCGGTGGCCGCCCTGCTCGGCATCGGGCGCAGGCTTTCGGAGTACAGGTGAGAGCGATGCCGGGACGGGTGAAGCACGCGGTCATGGGCTCCGAGGGCGCCGCGGAGGCCTCTGCGGAGGCCTCCGCCGAGGGCGCGGACGTACGCGGCCTGCGGCGGCTGACGCGCCGGCTGCGCGGCTGGGGCGGGGTCGGTGCGATGGCCGCGGCCTGCGCGCTGACGGCCGCCGCCGTGCTGCTGCCCCTGGCCCAGGCGGCCCCGGGCGGCCCGGGGGGCTCCTCACTGGTGCGCGAACCGGCCAGGATGGCCGTCGCTCCGCAGGCACCCGCGGACACCTGTGAGAACCCCGAGGCGAGCCTGCGCCCCAACGGGCTGGACGGCTCGGCCATCGAGCGGATCCGCGCCACGGGCCACCTCGTCGCGGGCGTGGACCAGAACAGCTTCAAATGGGGCTACCGCAACCCGGCCGGGGAGCTCGACGGCTTCGACATCGCCCTGGTCCAGGCCATAGCGAAGGACATATTCGGCACGGACGGCAAGGTCATCTACCGGGCCATCCCCACCAGCCAGCGCATCCCCGCGCTCAAGGACGGCACCGTCGACATCGTCGTGCGCACGATGACCGTCAACTGCAAGCGGCTGGAGGAAGTCGCCTTCTCGACGGCGTACTTCGAGGCCGGGCAGCAGGTGCTGGCCCCCAAGGACTCGACGATCACCGGCTACGACGCCTCGCTGAAGGGCCGCCGCATCTGCACGGCGGCCGGTTCCACGGCGGAGGCGGCCCTGGCCGCCCAGTCCTACGGCGCCGTCCCCGTCAGCGTGCCCAACCAGCTCGACTGCCTGGTCCGGCTGCAGTTGGGCGAGGTGGACGGCATCATCACCGACAACGCCCTCGCCGCCGGACAGGCCGCGCAGGACCCGTCGGTCAGGCTGGTCGGCTCCCCGTTCACCAAGGAGTTCTACGGGGTGGCCATGAACAAGGACGCCGGTGACCTGGTGCGCCGGGTCAACAAGGTGCTGGAGGACTACCGCGCCGGCGGCGCCGCCAGCCCCTGGATGGCGGCCTACAAGCACCATCTGGAACCCGTGCTGCCCGGCGTGGCCGGTCCGCCCGCTCCCAAGTACCGGGACTGAGGCCGGTGTCGGATTCTGAGCCCGATGTCACGAGACCGGAGGCGGAATCGGTGGAGTCCCATCCTTGGGGAACGCAGCCTTTGGGGACGCAGCCGGCGGTGATGGACCGGGACGGCGTGGACCGTGCGCTGGCCCGGCTGGGCGCGGAGCACGAGGCCGTCGAGACCTCGCTGCTCGCGCTCCAGGACCACTCCGGCCGACGGCTCCTGGAGGGCGCCGGGCTGACCGGGGTCACCAAGGAGCGCTGGGCCGAGGCCGACGCGGCCATCACCCGGCTGTGGCGCTACTTCGACGCCTACAGCGGGGCGCTGGGCGCCGCCCGGGAGATCCGTGAGCGGCGCCGCTGGCCGAGCCGCGAGGACCTGGTCGAGCTGACGGACCGGCTGCGCGGGCCCGGGGTGCTGATCTCCGGCGCCGCCGTGGAGGGGGCCCCGCTCGCCGAGCGGTTCTCCCTGGCCGAGCTGGTGTCCCGCATGAACGAGCTGTACGCGAGCTCCCTGGACGTGGTGGTCGCCGCGGACTCCGTCTGGTCGGCGCTGCCCGCCCGGATCGATCTGCTCTCCGCCGAACTGCACCGCACCCGCGGCCTCGCCCACTCGGTGGGGGTCCGGCCGGGGGAACACCCCTCGGGGGACGACCTGGAGGCCATCACGGCCGAGCTGGCGGACCTGCGGGCCCGGGTGATCGAGGACCCGCTGGCGTTCTGGTTCTCCGTGGCCGGGAGTTCCGCGCCGGGGGGCGGCCGTCCGGACACCGGGCGCTACGACCGGGCCGCGCTCGCGCTGGAGGACGTACGCCGGGAGGTCGAGGCGGTGCTGGACGTCCGGCAGGACGCCGAGCAGCGGCTGATCGGGCTGCGGGACCTGCTCTCGCGGGCCGACCGGACCCTGGCGGAGGCCCGGGTGGCCCGTGGCGAGGTGCTGGCGAAGATCGCGGCGTCCGAGGTGCCCGCGGTGAGCGGCCCGCCGACGGCGCTGCAGGAGCAGCTGTCGGCGGCGGCCGAGTACCGGCGCCGGGCCCAGTGGCACCGGCTGTCGCCGCTGCTGGAGTCCTTGGAGGAGCGGGCCGAGGAGGAACTGCTGCGGGCCCGCGAATCGTTGACCGCGGTGACGGCTCCCCTGGCCGTGCGGGCGGAGCTGCGCGGACGGCTCGACGCCTACAAGGCGAAGGTGGCGCGGCTCGGCATGGCGGAGGATCCGCTGCTGATGGAGCGGTACGACACCGCCCGGCGGATGCTGTGGAGCGCGCCCTGCGATCTGCGGGCCGCCGAGCAGGCGGTGCTCCGCTACCAGTGGGCGACGGCCGAAGCGCTGCCGTCGCCGCAGGACCGGCAGGATCAGCAGGATCAGCAGGACCGGCAGGGGCACCGACCGGTGCACGAGTGGCCCGACGGGCCGAGGGAGGGGGACGCGTGAGTCTGATCGGAACGGTGTGCATGCGCCCCGGCTGCCCGGGGACGTACGAGGACATGGGCGGCGGCGAGCTCTACTGCGACACCTGCGGGCTGGCGCCGGCCGGCGCCGTCGCCGCGGGCGCCGAGGAGCTGGTGTCGGTGCCGACGGCGATGACGAGCGCGGCCCGCCACGGTGACTCGCAGGGGTCGCACGGATCCCAGGGCTCGCACGGGTCCGGCCGGTCCTCCTCCTCTTCCTCCTCGCGGGCTTCGCGTTCCGCGCGTTCGTCGCGTTCGTCCTCGTCTCGGCGCTCCGTGTCCGGCCGGCTCTCGCGCGCCCTCTCGGGAGCCGCGTCCACCCGGTCGGTGTCGGTGCGCAGTTCGGGCTCGGCGGCCTCGGCTTCGGGCCGCGGCCGGCTGGGCGCCGGGCTGGTCAACGTCCCGGAGGTGCCCCGTCCGGATCCTTCGGAGGCGGTGCTGGAGAACCCGGAGGTCCCGGAGCGCAAGAGGTTCTGCTCACGCTCAGACTGCGGGGCTCCCGTAGGGCGCGCCCGCGGCGAGCGGCCGGGGCGGACGGAAGGTTTCTGTACCAAGTGCGGTCACCCGTACTCCTTCGTGCCCAAGCTGCGCTCGGGCGACCTCGTCCACGGCCAGTACGAGGTCGCGGGCTGCCTCGCGCACGGCGGGCTGGGCTGGGTCTACCTCGCGGTGGACCGGGCCGTGTCGGACCGGTGGGTGGTGCTCAAGGGCCTGCTGGACACCGGGGACCAGGACGCGATGGAGGCCGCGATCTCGGAGCGGCGCTTCCTCGCGGAGATCGAGCACTCCAACATCGTGCGGATCTACAACTTCGTGGAGCACCTGGACCAGCGGACCGGTTCGCTGGACGGGTACATCGTCATGGAGTACGTCGGCGGCAAATCGCTCAAGGAGATCGCCAACGAGCGGCGCAGGCCCGACGGCCGCCGCGATCCGCTGCCGGTGGAGCAGGCGTGCGCCTACGGCATCGAGGCGCTGGAGGCGCTCGGCCACCTGCACTCCAGGAACCTCCTGTACTGCGACTTCAAGGTCGACAACGCCATCCAGCAGGCCGACCAGCTGAAGCTGATCGACATGGGCGCGGTCCGGCGGATGGACGACGAGGAGTCGGCCATCTACGGCACCGTGGGCTACCAGGCGCCGGAGGTGGCGGAGCTCGGCCCGTCGGTCGCCTCCGACCTGTACACGGTGGCGCGCACGCTGGCCGTGCTGACCTTCGACTTCCAGGGCTACACGAACGTGTTCGTGGACTCCCTGCCGGACCCGCGGCACATCGAGGTGTTCGGGCGGTACGAGTCCTTCTACCGGCTGCTGGTACGGGCCACCGACCCGGATCCGGGACGGCGGTTCGCGTCCGCGCAGGAGATGGCGGACCAGCTGACGGGGGTGCTGCGCGAGGTCGTCGCGCTCCAGACGGGCCGCCCGCGGCCGCAGGTCTCCACCCTCTTCGGGCCCGAACTGCGGGTACCGGACGACCGGCTGTTCACCGACGACAGGACCGGCGGGCACGTGTCCCGGCTGGGCGAGCGGCCCGTGAAGCGGTGGCGGGCGGGCCGGGTCCCGGCTCCGGCCGCCGTCCCGGAGCCCGCGCGGGCTCCGGCTCCCACCGCCGCCCTGCCCGCGGGGGCGCCGACCGCTCCGGCAGCGGCGCCCATCACGGGGTACGGCACGACCGGCCTGGTCACCACCGCGACGCACCGGGCCACCGGACCGGGCGTACCGGCCCCGCGCCAGGCACCGCCGGCCGAGCCGCTGCCTCCCGTCGGGATCACCGCCCCGCGGCGGCCGGAGCTGTCCACGCTGGACACCCGCGAGGCCGCGCTGGCGCTGCCCGTGCCGCTGGTCGACGCCGCCGACCCCAACGCCGGCTTCCTGGCGGGCCTGCTGGCCTCCGCGCCGGCCGACCTGCTGGCCGCGCTGGGCTCGGCGCCGGCCGAATCCGCGGAGCTGCGGCTGCGGGAGCTGCGGGCCCGGCTCGAACTGGGCGGCGCCGACGCGCCGCTCGTCGCCGACGCGCTGACCCGGCTGGAGGCGCGGCACCCCGACGACTGGCGCGTGGTGTGGGCCCGGGGCATCGCCTCCCTGGCCGTCGGGGAGGACGAGACGGCGGCCCTGTCCTTCGACGCCATCTACGACGCCTTCCCGGGCGAGCCGGCGCCGAAGCTGGCGCTGGGGCTGTGCGCGGAGGTGCTGGGGCAGTTGGACAACGCCGCCGAGTACTACCGGCTGGTGTGGGCCACGGACCCCGGCTTCGTCGCCGCGGCGTTCGGGCTGGCCCGGGTGCAGCTGGCCACCGGGGACCGGGACGGAGCCGTGCGCACGCTGGAATCCGTACCGGAGGTGTCGATCCACCACACCGCCGCGCGGGTGGCCGCCGTACGGGCACGCCTGCGCGACCGGTCGCCCCAGGAAGCCCTGCTGGCCGATCTGACGGCGGCCGCGGCGCAGGTGGAGGCCCTGGGGCGGTTCGGCCTGGACTCGGTGCGCCACGAGCGGCTCAGGGCGGAAGTTCTGGGCTCGGCGCTGGACTGGGTACTGTCGGGCAGCCGGGGTTGCGACCCCGGCCGTACCTCGCTGCTCGGCTGCCAACTGGACGAGCGGGGACTGCGCTTCGGCCTGGAGCGCTCGTTCCGCGTGCTGGCACGGCTGGCGCAGCGGGGCGAGGAGAGGATCGAACTGGTGGAGCGGGCAAACCGTTTCCGTCCCCGGACGTGGGTGTGATTGATGTCGATGCATCGGCTGTCGGGCTGCCCCAGCTGCGCGGAACCGCTGGAGGAGGGTGACCGCTTCTGCGGCCTCTGCGGCTACGCCCTGACGACCACCGCCGCCGCGGAGGCCGGAGCCCCGGAACGGGCACCGGCCCACGCGGCCCCGGCCTCTCCGGCGGGTTCCGCTCCGGCGGCCCCGCCGGCCCCGCCCGCGGCCCCGCCGGGCTCCCCGCTGGGCTCCCCGGCGGGTGGGATCCCGGCCGCCCGCGGACTCCCCGCGCCCGGCGAGGACTTCGCCTCCCGGCACTCCGGCGGCCACGCCGAACCGGCTGCCCCCGGGTACGCGGGCGAGGCCGCGCCCGGCTGGGGCAGCGTCTCCACCGCCGCCCCCACCCTGGTGTCGGGCCCCGAGGGCTGGTCCGACCCCGGCCACGGCGCGCCCCAGGTCCCCGAGGGCCCGTACGCCGCGTCCGCTCAGGGCCGGCACCCGGCCGACAGCACGTCCCACGGCGCGGGCGCGGCCGCGTACGACAGCTCCGGTGCGGCCGTGTACGACGGCTCCGACGCGTACGGCACCCCGGGCCCGGGAGAGCACGCCACCTCCTACGACCTCCCCGCCCCGCAGGGCCCGCACCCCGGCGGCGAAGCCCGGTACGGCGACCCGGCCGGCGGGCACGACCCCGACCGGCAGGGCACGGGCCCGGGGCACGGAGCCCCGTACGGCGGCCCCTCCTCGCCGGGGTACGCCTCCGGCGGCGAAGCCCCGTACGGCTCGGCCCCCCAGGAGCAGCACCCCGAGGGCACGCCCCCGTACGGCAGTCCCGCTCAGCAGGGGCAGCACGCGGGCGAGCCCCCGTACGGCGCCACCGCCCCGCAGGGGCAGCACCCCGGCGGCGAAGTCCCGTACGGCGACCCGGTCCAGCAGGGCCACGCCACCGGGGGCGAAGCCCCCCACGCCGGTCAGGCCCCCGCCCCGCAGGGGGACTCCGGGGGGAAGACCTGTGTGGCCTGCCGCGCCGGGCGGGTGGACACCGACGGGTACTGCGAGCACTGCGGGCACGCGCAGCCCCGGGAGCGGGACCACCTCGAGGAGGAGCTCGGAAGCGTCGCCGCCGTCAGCGACCGCGGGCTGCGCCACCACCGCAACGAGGACTCCTTCGCCGTGGCGGCCACCGCGCTGCCCGACGGCTCCGCCGCGACCGTGGCCATCGTCTGCGACGGCGTCTCCTCCGCCAGCCGCCCCGACGAGGCCTCCGCCGCGGCCGCCGGAGCCGCCAACGAGGCGCTGCTCGAGGCCCTCCCCCGCGGCACCCACCCCCAGGAGGCCATGCACGAGGCGATCCTGGCCGCCGCCACCGCCGTGAACGCGCTGGCCCCCGAGGTGCCCGGCGCCCAGAACGCGCCCGCCTGCACCTTGGTCGGCGCCGTGGTCAGCCGCGGCCTGCTGACCATCGGCTGGGTCGGCGACAGCCGTGCCTACTGGGTCCCCGATGACCGCGCCGCCCTGCCCCGCCGGCTCACCGAGGACGACTCCTGGGCCGCCCAGATGGTCGCGGCGGGCCTGATGGGCGAGGCCGAGGCCTACGCCGACGTCCGCGCGCACGCCATCACCGGCTGGCTCGGGGCCGACGCCTACGACCTGGAGCCGCACACCGCCACCTTCAAGCCCGACCACGACGGCGTGGTCGTGGTCTGCACCGACGGGCTGTGGAACTACGCCGAGTCCGCGCGCGACATGGCGCAGGTGCTCCCGCACGACGCCGCCGTCCGGCCCCTGCACAGTGCGCAGGTCCTGGTGGGCCACGCCCTCGACGGCGGCGGGCACGACAACGTCACCGTGGCGATCGTCCCCTTCGCGGCGACCCCGCCGGACCCGCAGACCCCGCCCGCGGGCGCTGCGGGCGCCGCGGGCCCGGCCGCCCCGCAGTCCCGGGCCTGACCCCCGTACCACCCCCGTACCCGTCCCCGAGGAGGAGCGACCAGTGGCGAACTTCGCCAAGCCGAGCGCCCCGCGCTTCAGCGTGGAGGTGTACCAGAACGAGTTCCTCGCCGAGGGCTCCCGCGACGTCCACGCCATCGTCACGGTCACCTCGACCGGCGGAGCCACGGCCACCCGGACGGCCGTCGCCCCGGGCGGCGCCGCCGTGGTGATCATGGTCGACTGCTCCGGCTCCATGGAGTACCCGCCCGACAAGATGCGCGGCGCCCGCGAGGCGACGGCCGCCGCCGTCGACACCCTCCGCGACGGCACGGCCTTCGCCGTGATCGCCGGCACCCACGTGGCCAAGGAGGTGTTCCCCCGCCGGGGCCACCTCGCCATCGCCGACGCGACCACCCGTGCCCAGGCCAAGGAGGCCCTGCGCGGCCTCTCCTCCGGCGGCGGCACCGCCATCGGCACCTGGCTGCGCCTCGCCGACGGCCTGCTCCGCGGGTCCACCGCCGCGATCCGGCACGGGATCCTGCTCACCGACGGCCGCAACGAGCACGAGGACCCGGCCGTGCTCCGCGCCACGCTCGACGCCTGCGCGGGCCGTTTCACGTGTGACGCCCGCGGCGTGGGGACCGACTGGGAGGTCAAGGAGGTCACCGGCATCGCGAGCGCGCTGCTCGGCACGGCCGACATCGTGGCCGACCCGGCCCGCTTGACGGCCGACTTCACGCAGATGATGGAGAACGTCATGGGCAAGGAAGTGGCGGACGTCTCACTGCGCCTGTGGACGCCGGTGGGCGCGGAGGTCCTGTACGTCAAGCAGGTCGCTCCCGCCGTGCAGGACCTGACCGGCCGCCGTACGGAGGCCTCCCCGCGCGCCGGGGACTACCCGACGGGTTCCTGGGGCGACGAGTCCCGCGAGTACCACGTGTGCGTACGGGTCCCGGGCGCGGCCGTCGGCCAGGAGATGCTGGCCGCCCGCGCCGCCCTGGTCATGCCGGGTGCCCCCGGCGAGCAGCCGGCCGTACTCGCCCAGGGCCTGGTCCGCGCCGTCTGGACGGACGATCTCGCCGCGTCCACCGCGATCAACCCCCAGGTGGCCCACTACACCGGACAGGCCGAGCTCGCACAGGCCATCCAGCAGGGCCTGGAGGCCCGCAAACTGGGGGACGTCGGCGGTGCCACGGCCAAGCTCGGCCGGGCCGTGCAGCTGGCGAGCTCCTCGGGCAATGCCGACACCGCCAAGCTGCTGGCCAAGGTGGTGGATGTCGTCGACGCGGCGGCGGGTACTGTGCGACTGAAGGCAAAGGTCGCCGACGCGGACGAGATGACACTAGAAACGCGTTCCACTCAAACCGTTCGAGTGCGAAAATCTTGACGTACGGCTTGACGCTCTGATCGTGACGCTCTGATCAGATGCGGACCGCATGCGAACAGACGCGAAGAAGAAGCAGCAGAAGAAGACCCTGCCTCGTTGACGCAGGAAGAAGGAGGAAGCGCCGCGATGCCGACCTGCCCGAACGGGCACCAGTCCGCCTCCGACGACTGGTGCGAGGTCTGCGGCCACCGCATGGCTGCCCCTACGGGCACCCCCGGGGCGCCCTCCTACGGCTACGGCTACCCTCCCACCGGCGAGCCGACCGCACAGGCCGAGCTCTGCCCGCAGTGCCGGACCCCGCGCGAGGCCATGGCCCCGTTCTGCGAGGAGTGCCGGTACAACTTCCTGACCCGTACCGCGACCTCGTACACGCCGCTGTCCCCGGACCTGCCTGGGCCGCCGCCCCCGTCTCCGGGCGCGCCCGGGGCCCCGCCGGCGTACTCCCAGGACCACTTCGACTACCAGGGCTCGCGGCCCTCCCGGGTCAACCGCCCGGCCGAGCCGCTGCAGCGCGAGGACGACTGGATGCTGCCGCCTCCGGCGCGCCAGGACTTCCAGCAGCCCCCGTACCAGCAGCAGCCGCCGCCCCCGCAGCAGCACCAGCAGCAGCCGCGTCAGCAGCAGCCGCACCAGCAGCCGCAGGCTCAGCAGGCTCCGCCGCAGTACCAGCAGCAGCCGTCCCGGACGGGGCAGTACCAGCCGCCCCAGCCGCAGCAGCACCAGCCGCCGCAGCACCACCAGCAGCAGCACCAGGCGCCGCAGCCGCAGCAGCACCAGCCGCCGCAGCACCACCAGCAGCAGCACCAGGCGCCGCAGCCGCAGTACCAGCAGCAGCCCTACCAGCAGCCGGGCGGGTCCTGGAGCGCGACGATCGGTCCGGACCGCTCGTACTTCATCGCGATGATGGAGCGCAGCGGCCCCGAGGCCTCCGGGCTCGACCTGCCCGCGTACTCCCCCGAGCAGCACCTCCCGCTGTCCGGTGGCCAGATCACCATCGGCCGGCGCCGCGCCTCCACGGGCGAGTCCCCCGACATCGACCTGTCGGTGCCCCCGGAGGACCCGGGCGTCTCGCACCAGCACGCGGTGCTCGTCCAGCAGCCTGACGGCAGCTGGGCCGTGGTGGACCAGAACTCCACCAACGGCACCACGATCAACGGCGGCGAGGAGTCGATCCAGCCGTACGTGCCGGTTCCGCTCGCCGACGGGGACCGGGTCCACGTCGGTGCCTGGACCACGATCACCGTCCGGCGCGGCTGACCTCGCGCGGCCACGGATCCCGAACGCGGCGAAGCCCTCCGGTATCACCGGAGGGCTTCGCCGCGTTCGGGGATGTTCAGCCGCCGACCAGCGGATCCCGGGCCCCGCGCCGGCCCCGCACGCCGACCACCACGGCGGCGACCAGCAGCAGGACGAGCAGACCGGCCAGGGCGAGCGGGAGCAGCGCCCCGGGGTGGAGGGCGAAGAACAGGACCGGCAGACCCGCGAGCAGGACGGCGGGCGCCGTGCGCAGCCCGGCGAACGCCCGGCGTCCGGCCAGCAGCAGTCCGGCGGCCAGCGTGACGGCGAAGCGCAGCTGGGTGAAGGGGTACACCAGCGGGACCAGCATCACCGCACTCGTCAGCACCAGCGTCCACGCCATCACCGCGAGCACGCCGGCCCGCGTGCGGACACGGGGAGCGGGCCTCAGGTCCGGCGGGCACGCCACGGCCACCAGGGCCAGCACGAGCATCGGTCCGTCGATGAGCGCCGAGAACCCGATGGAGGCGATGCCCATCCGGACCGCACCGAGCGCGAACACCACGACGGTGCCCGCCAGCACGATCCAGCTGCCCGCCGCCCAGCGTCCGGCCAGCGCGAGGAACGCCCCGAACACCATGGCGAGGTAGGCCGCGACCATCCCCGCGAAGCCCGGACCGATCTCGTCCAGTCCCGCGATGGTGAAGACACGGCCCGTCACTCCGGCCCAGCTCGACGCGGCGGCCCCGACGGCGACCAGGGCGAACGGCGCCAGCGCCGCCAGGAGCCGGCCGGGGCGTCCCGCGGAGCCCAGGCCGAGCCGCATGCGCAGGGCGTGTCCGGCCACGTCGGCGCCTTCCCGCACCCGGGCGGGCACCCCCGCCCCGCTCGTGGCCTCCTGGTACGCGTAGGCGATCTCGTCACCGAACTCCCGCCGGTAGGCGGCGGGATACAGCCTCAGCAGCGCGCTCACGTGCCCACCGCCGTGCGGCCGAGTCCCGTACGGAGGGCGGTCCCGAGGGAGGCGGCGGACCCGCCGAGCCCCAGCCGCCGGGTGGCCTCCTGCGCGGTGCGCGCGAGCCGGGCCGCCTCGGCGGTCAGGATCTCCCGGCCGCGCGGGGCGAGGGCGTAGCTGCGCCGCCTGCGGCCGTCGACCACCTCTTCCTCGTGGACGGCGATGAGTTCTTGTTCCAGGAGCCGCTCCAGGGCCCCGTAGAGCGTTCCGGTGCGCATTTTGGTGCGGCCTTCCGAAATCTTCTCGACCTCCTGGGCGATCGCGTATCCGTGCCGTGGGGCATCGGCGATCGCCGTGAGGATCAGCAGGGTCGGCTCGCGGAGAGCTTGATCAGTCACACCCTGAACATAGCTCGGCCACCGACATATGTCGATAGACGACCTATGACTCCCGGCCTATGACTCCGACCGATGCCCCCGCCCGACGCACCCGACCTACGACTCCCCCACGGCCTCCCCCAGGGGCCACACGTAGGGCCCCTGGGGATCGTCGAGCCAGCACCACTGCCCCGCGGCGCCCACCGTCACCCCGAAGCGCTCGCGCGACGGCCGGTCCTCGCGCCGCCACAGGTCCAGCGCCTCCCTCGGATGCAGGGCTCCCGAGGTGAGCACGAGCATGAACTGGAAGCGCTCGTTCTCCACCAGCTCGTACGGGATCCCCCGCGGCATCCCGTACGTGCCCGGCGGCGCGGCCGTGGCCCCGCGCAGGGGCACGAAGTAGGCCGAGGTGTGCAGGAAGCGGCCCTCGGCGAACTCGGTGTCCCGCACCGTGAGCGCGATCAGCCCGGTCGACAAGGGGCCCAGGATCCGGGCCCCGGGCCGGCACTGCCCCAGCCAGGCGGGCGGGATCAGCGGGATCGTGCAGGTCACCAGGATCCGGTCGAAGGGAGCGCGGGCGGGGCAGCCGCGCGCCCCGTCGCCGGTGACGACGGCCGGGTGGTAGCCGAGCCGGTCCAGGTGCGCGCGCGCCGACTCGGTGATCTCCTCGTCCAGGTCGACGGTGGTGACCAGCCCGTCGCCGAGCCGGTGGCACAGCAGGGCCGCGTTGTAGCCGCTGCCGGCGCCGATCTCCAGCACGCTGTCCCCGTCGCGGACGTCCAGGGCCTCCAGCATCTTCGCCATCAGCGAGGGCTGGCTGCTGGAGGAGACCAGTTCGCCGTCGCGCAGCCGGGTGGCGAGCGGGGCGTCGGTGTAGACCCCGCGCAGCCAGCGGGCCCGCTGTTCGGGGTCGGGGTCCTCGGCCCAGAGCCGCTCGTGACCGGCGCCGCGGCCCGTGTAGTAGTACGGGACGAACACGTGCCGGGGCACGGCGGCGAAGGCCGCCCGCCAGCGCGGATCCTCCAGCGCCCCGGCTGCGGTCAGCTCCCGTACCTGAGCGGCGTGCGCGGTCTCCCGCACGTCGCGTACCTCGGCGTGTGCGCCCATGCCTCCACTGTCCTGCGGACACCGCCCGGGTGCGACCGCGCCGCGGCCGTCAGGAGCCGAACCCGGCCGAACTCCGGGGTCCTAGGGCCGGAGTCCTCCGTCCGGGCGTCTGAGACGATGGTCGGGTGAATGAGATTCCGCGGGGCACGGTCCAGGAGCAGACCTTCTACGAACTGGTGGGCGGCGAGGACACCTTCCGCCGCCTGGTCCACCGCTTCTACCAGGGGGTCGCCGAGGACCCGCTGCTGCGCCCGATGTACCCGGAGGGGGATCTCGGTCCGGCCGAGGAGCGGTTCGCGCTGTTCCTGATGCAGTACTGGGGCGGCCCGAACACCTACAGCGAGAACCGCGGCCACCCGCGCCTGCGCATGCGGCACGCGCCGTTCCAGGTGGACGCCGCCGCGCACGACGCGTGGCTGGCCCACATGCGGGTGGCGGTGGACGAGCTCGCCCTCGCGCCCGAGCACGAGGCGCAGCTGTGGCGGTACCTGACGTACGCCGCCGCGTCGATGATCAACACCGCGGGCTAGGACGTACGGGATCCCGTAGGGCGTGGCCGGCTAGACCGGCCGGACGAGCAGGGTGCCGAGGCCGCCGGGGCGGCGCGTGGCCACGGACCCGTACGGGGTGCGCAGCCGCAGCCAGCCGCCGGAGGCGAACAGGGCCACGAGCTCGGGGGCTCCGGCCGCGGTGGGGGCGGCGGGCACGGTGGACCGTACCGGCCGCAGGAAGCCCAGGGACTGCGCGGCGTGCACGGCGCGCAGCGGAAGTTCGGTGTCCCCCAGCGTGCGGGACCAGATCTCGCGGCCGATGCGGTCGCGCTCGGAGCGGGTCCGGTGCTGCGGGGGCAGGGCCTCGTCGCGGGCCCGGAACTCGGCGACGGCGCCCGCCACGGCCTTCGCCATCGCCTCGGGGCCGGGCAGCCCGGCCACCGGGGTCCAGCCGCCGCGGGGCGGCAGCACGCCCGCCCAGGGCGGTCCGGTGACGGCCGCCGGGACGACGGCTCCGGCCCGCTCGCCCTCGTCGACCGACTCCAGCAGCTCCCCGGCCGAAACGGTCAGGTCGAGCGGAGCGGAGAGCGGAGCGGAGAGCCGCACCGTGCGGACGGCCAGGACGTCGAAGGACGGCGGCCGCCCGAAAACGGCGAGCGCGCCACCGCCGGCCTGCGCCTGCAGGCGGACGGCGGCGGCGCGGTCGTAGTGCACCAGCCGGCCCAGGAAGGCGGCGAGGTCCGCCGCCTCCCCGGAGTCGGCGAAGTGCAGCTGCTCGTTCATGCCGCGATGCCCTGTGTCTTCTTCGGCTCGTCCAGGTACTCCTGGAGGAAGAGCTTCTCCTCGGCCGTGATGCGGCGGGGCCGCCCCTCGGCGAGGTTGTAGGGCACGACCACGGTCTCGGCGCGCACGTACACCGTCTCCGGCGCGTCCTCGGTCGCCTCGTCCTTGACCTCGTAGCGGATGGTCAGGGACGCGGCGCCTATCCGGGTCACCCAGGACTCGATGAGGACCGGCTCGTGGCGGTGCACGAGGGGCAGCTTGTAGTCGATCTCGTGACGGGCCACGACGGAACCGCCCGTGAAGGACTCACTGCCCTCCCCCGGCGCGAGGCGGAACATGAAGTCGATCCGCGCCTCCTCCAGATAGCGGAGGAAGACGACGTTGTTGACGTGCCCGAAGGCATCCATGTCCGCCCAGCGGAGGGGGCATCGGTAGTGGTGTCTGGCCATGGCCCGTTTCCTCGGCCCTCAGCCTCGGGTGAGCTTCTTGTAGGTGGCACGGTGCGGACGGGTCGCGTCCGCGCCGAGCCGCTCGATCTTGTTCTTCTCGTACGACTCGAAGTTGCCCTCGAACCAGTACCACTTGGACTCGCCCTCGTACGCCAGGATGTGCGTGGCGACCCGGTCCAGGAACCAGCGGTCGTGGGAGATGACCACGGCCGCACCGGGGAATTCGAGGAGCGCGTTCTCGAGCGAGGACAGGGTCTCGACGTCGAGGTCGTTGGTGGGCTCGTCGAGGAGCAGCAGGTTGCCGCCCTCCTTGAGCGTCAGCGCCAGGTTCAGGCGGTTGCGCTCACCACCGGAGAGGATGCCGGCGGCCTTCTGCTGGTCCGGACCCTTGAAGCCGAAGGCGCTGACGTACGCGCGCGACGGCATCTCGACCTGGCCGACGTTGATGTAGTCCAGCTCGTCCGACACGACGGCCCACAGGGACTTCTTGGGGTCGATGTTGGCGCGGCTCTGGTCGACGTACGAGATCTTGACGGTCTCGCCGATCTTGACGTCGCCGGAGTCCGGCGCCTCGAGACCCAGAAGCATCTTGAAGAGCGTGGTCTTGCCGGCGCCGTTCGGGCCGATGATGCCCACGATGCCGTTGCGCGGCAGCGTGAACGACAGGTCGTCGACCAGGACCTTGTCGCCGAACGCCTTGTTGAGGTTGTTGACCTCGACCACGATCGAGCCCAGACGCGGGCCCGGCGGGATCTGGATCTCCTCGAAGTCCAGCTTCCGCATCTTGTCCGCCTCGGCGGCCATCTCCTCGTAGCGGGCGAGGCGGGCCTTGGACTTGGTCTGACGCCCCTTGGCGTTCGACCGCACCCACTCGAGCTCTTCCTTGAGGCGCTTCTGGCGCTTCTCGTCCTTGCGGCCCTCGACCTTGAGACGGGTGGCCTTCTTCTCCAGGTACGTGGAGTAGTTGCCCTCGTAGGCGATGGCGCGGCCGCGGTCGAGTTCGAGGAT
The DNA here is from genome assembly GCF_035978755.1 of Streptomyces sp. NBC_01298. Classification (NCBI taxonomy): domain Bacteria; kingdom Bacillati; phylum Actinomycetota; class Actinomycetes; order Kitasatosporales; family Streptomycetaceae; genus Streptomyces; species Streptomyces sp. NBC_01298. The sequence goes on along the minus strand of NZ_CP108414.1, from coordinate 5,999,364 downwards.
CCACTCGGCGACGTTGTTCAGGAAGTACCGGTCGTGGGTGACGGCGATGACGCAACCCTTGTACTGCGAAAGGTGCTGCTCCAGCCAGTTCACCGACTCGGCGTCGAGGTGGTTGGTGGGCTCGTCGAGGAGGAGCAGGTCCGGGGCCTCGATCAGCAGCTTGCAGAGCGCCACGCGGCGCTTCTCGCCACCGGAGAGGTTGGTGACGGGCCAGTCGCCGGGCGGGCAGCCCAGGGCGTCCATGGCCTGCTCCAGCTGGGCGTCGAGGTCCCAGGCGTTGGCGTGGTCCAGGACTTCCTGGAGCTTGCCCATCTCGTCCAGCAGCGCGTCGGTGTAGTCGGTCGCCATTTCCTCGGCGACCTCGTTGAAGCGCTTCAGCTTGGCCATGATGTCGGCCGCGCCGTCCTGGACGTTCTCCAGGACCGTCTTGGACTCGTCGAGCTTGGGCTCCTGCATGAGGATGCCGACGGTGAAGCCGGGAGACAGGTACGCCTCGCCGTTGGACGGCTGCTCCAGCCCCGCCATGATCTTGAGGACGGTGGACTTACCGGCGCCGTTCGGGCCGACCACACCGATCTTCGCGCCGGGCAGGAAGTTCAGGGTGACGTCATCAAGAATCACCTTGTCGCCGTGCGCCTTGCGCGTCTTGCGCATGGTGTAGATGAACTCAGCCAAGAGAAACCGTCCGGCAGATCGATGGGTGGGCAGATACACCCCATCTTGCCTGAGGTCCACCCCTGGGGGGAAACCCGTTCGGCCCCGCGACCACCGCGACGGGGTCCGCCAAACGGTCCCGAGGCCTTGTGCCGCACGGCAGGATGATGCCGACGAGGGCGTGGCGGGGGGCTGCGGCCGAGGTGGGGGACGTGGGGGACGCATGGACAGCGGACTGATCGCGCTCGGCGCGGCCGTGGTCGGCGTGGCCGGAACTTTGCTCGCGACGGTGCTTTCGCAGCGGATGGTGGCGCGGGTGCAGGCGGCGCAGTTCGAGCGGGAGCAGCGGGTCGCGCAGGTGGGGTGGGCCCGGGAGCAGCAGCTGGCGGAGCGCGATCGCAAGCGGGAGTGCTACGCGGCGACGAACGCCGCGTACCGGCGCTACCGCATCGCGCTGATGTCCTTCCTCTGGGCCGTCCACAACGCGTCGGCGGATCCGAACGCGCCGGCGGATCCGGCGGAGCGGCCCGCGCCCGCGCGGGCGGCGCTGGAGGAAGCCCGGGGCAGCCATCACGCCGCCTTCGCGCAGGCGCAGATGATCGCCTCCGCCGCCGTCCTTCTGGAACTGGACTCGATGACCCGGGGCATGGCGGGGGCCTACGCCCGCACGATGCGGCTGGCCGAGGGCGCTCCCGGGCCGGACTGCTCCTTCGAGGAGATCCATGCCGAGCTGCTCAGACTGTCGGAATGCTCGAACGTCATGCGGAGCACCATGCGGGCCGATCTCGGCATGGTGTGAGCGCGGGCCTGCGCCCCCGGCCTCCGGCGGCGCCCAGGGCCGCGGCCGGGGCCGGGGCCGGGCTCAGCGGGGGCGGTAGACCGTGAGGGCGTCCGGGAGGTCGTCCAGGACCAGGGCCGTGGGGGCCTGGGCGTACTCGCCGTCGTAGGCGAGCGGGGTGCCGGCGGGGATGTCGCTCACGCGCAGGCTGCGCAGCCGGGTGGCGACGTGGACCGGGGAGCGGGTCAGCGGGCCCGCGAAGGCGGCCGCGAGCAGGCGGGGGCCGGGGCGGCCGCCGCCGTGGACGAGCCGGATGTCGAGGAGACCCTCGCCCAGGCTCTTGCGGTAGCGGGGCGCCGGGCCCGTGCCCTGGTAGGTGCCGTTGCCCGCGAAGAGCAGCCAGACGCTGCGCGGCTTCCCGGCGAGCTTGAGCCGTACCGGGCGCTCGGCGCGCAGCACCCGGTACGCCGCCAGGAGGGCGGCGGGGCCGCCGCCGATCCGGGGGGCCCAGCGGAGCCGGGTGCCGAGCAGCTCCGGGTAGGCCCCGATGCTGAAGTTGTTCAGGAAGTACCCGGCCCTGGTGTCCTGCGGGTCCGGGCCGGGGCCCGGGGTGAAGCGGCCGACGCCGATGTGGACGGCGTGGCCGTCCGCCACGGCCCGGCAGGTGTCCTCGATCCCGGCGAGGCCGAGGTCGAGCGCGAAGTGGTTGAGCGTGCCGCCGGGGAACACCGCCAGCGGGATCCCGGCGCGCAGCGCGGCGGTGGCGGCGGCGTTTATGGTGCCGTCGCCGCCGCACACGCCGAGGACGGCGGCCCGCTCGGCCGCCGATGCCAGTTCCGCGGCGAGGTCCTGTCCCTCGCACTCGACGAGCTCGGCCTTCGGCAGCCGCTCGCGCAGCAGTACGTCGAGCCCCGTCGTGGCGGCCGTGCCCGACCCGGTGTTCACCACCACCGTGAGACCGGCCCCGTCGGGCAGCGCGGGTGCCGCGGCGGCGCGCTCGTCGCCGGGCACGATGCGGGCCTCCTGGGCGTCCCGGGTGAGGCGGCGCACGACGACTCCGGCCGCCACGCCCAGCGCGGCGCCCGCGAGCACGTCCGAGGGGTAGTGCACGCCGGTGTACACGCGGGAGAAGGCGACGGAGGCGGCGACCGGGGCCAGCGCGGCGCCCCAGAGCGGGGACTCCAGCGCCACTCCGGCGGTGAAGGCGAACGCGGACGCGGAGTGCCCCGAGGGGAAGGAGGTGGTCCGCGGCTGCGTGGTGAGCTGTCGCGCGGCTGGTACCCCGTCCAGCACCGGGCGCGGCCGGCGTACGGACCATTTGCCGACGGTGTTGATCGTCGCGGAGGCCAACGCGAGGGAGGCGACCCCGCGCACGGCCGCCTTGCGGGCCCCGGCCGAGCCGAGGACGGCGATCCCCGCGGCGGCCCCGCCCCACAGCAGCCCGTGGTTCGCGGCCCGGCCGAGCCGCGGCAGCACCCGGTCGGCCCCGGGCCAGTGCCGCCCGGCCACGACGTCGAAGAGCCACCGGTCCCCTCGCGCGACCGCGCCCCGCCAGGTCAGTTCTTGATCAGCCATCTCCTGCCTCTACCCGAACCCCCGGATCCCAACCAGCCACCGCACCCGCCCACCCCCGATCCCGGGCGCGCCGGTCCATGTCCTGCTCCGGCTCCGGGTCCGCGTCCGGGTCCCGCTCCGGTCCTGCTCCTGCTCCGGGCCCGTGTCCCCGCTCCGGGTCCCGCTCCGGGCCCGGGTCCCGCTCCGGTCCTGCTCCTGCTCCGGGCCCGGGTCCCGCTCCGGGCCCTACTCCGGGGCCGTCGCCCGCTCCGGGCCGGGGCCGTCCTCCAGGGGGCGCTTGCGCAGGAGGAGGACGACCAGGCCGCCCAGGACGACCAGGCCCACCGCCAGGGAGGCGATCACCGGGGTGGCCGCCGAGCTGCCGCTGGCGGCCAGCCGTTCCCCGGAGGTCTCCGGCTCCGGTGCCGGGGCGGCGGAGGCCGACAGCGCGCCCAGCGCCGTCATCGCCCCGTCGGACGCCCCGGCCGAGGCCCCGCCCGACGCCGCCTCGTCCGCGGACCGGGCGACGGGAAGCTGCGGCCACGTGGCCGTCGCCGTGGCCACCGCGGCGGACTCGCTGGAGCCGGCCACGATCTGGACCTGCGTCGGGACCCCGCTGGTGAAGACCCTGCCGACGGGCACGCGCGTGTTCCCGCGGAGGGTGACCTCGGCGCTGCCGTCCGCCGTCCCCTCCGGCACCTCGAAGTACAGCTTCGCTCCGTTGACCGCGGAGGTGACCGGCAGGCCCCGGGCGTCGACCACCCGCACTCCCATGGCCAGGGCCGCCGGGTCCGGGGTCACGCTCACGCTCCGCGCACCCGTACGGACGGTGACCGGGCCGATCCGGGTACCCAGCGGGCCCGACACCTCGCCGGGATCCACCGCGAGCGACGCCGGCGGTTCGGGCAGCCTGCGCGCCGCCCGCTGGAGGTAGTCGGCCAGCTTCTCCGCCGCCGGGTCGACGGCCTCCACCGCCACTCCCTCGGCGAGGCGCCAGATGGCCACCTGGGTCCCGGCCGCGGCGCTCTCCGCGGTGAGCGCCGCGGCTCCGGCGGCCTTGGCGAGACCGGCGAGATCGTTCAGCTGGGGGTAGGAGTGCTCCAGTACCCAGCGGATCCGGCCCGCCTCGCCGTTCCCGGCGAGCGGCGTGCCGCCCCATCCGATCTCCGTGAACCGGGCCTGGGGCTGCGCGGCGCCCGCGACACCGACTCCGTACGTCTGGAGCATGCCGCCACCGTCGACCCGCATCTCGTACAGCCCGGCCGGGATCCGGCGCACCGTTCCGTCCGGGCCGCGCAGGACGGCCTGTCCGTAGGTCTTCAGCCCGTCGAGGACGGCGCTCGCTCCCTCCGGTGTCCGGGGTGTGGCCGGACCGGTGTCGGCGACCGCCACCGCGCCCGGGGCGCCGGCCAGCGCGGCGGCGAGCAGGGCCATCGCGATCGGCCGCCGTACGGAGCCCCGTATGGCCGCGACGACCGTGGTGCGCGTCGCCGGTGCGCCGCCGGCCCGCGCGGCAACCGGAACCGGAACACCGCCCGGAGGGCGGCCAGGAGCGACGCCGGCGGCGGCGGCAGGAGTGGAGGGAGCGGGAACGGCAATCGACACAGTCTTCCCCTTCGGGCCGAAGGCCCAGGTGCCCGTGAGTACCGGGGAATCCTAGCCTCCTCGAACACTCAGACCACCGCCGCCTTCTGAGTGGCCATCAGCGGCACGTCCGTCCTGACGACCCGCCGGAAGGCCGCCGTGCCGCGGTTCAGGTCGTGCCCGATGGCTGTCGCGTCGATGTTGGCCGAGAACCACCGGTTGCCCTCCCCGTCGGGCGGGTCCTCCCGCACCCGGAGCCTTCCGTGGACCACCAGCGGTTCGCCGACGGACACGGAACCGGCGAGGTTCACGGCGAGGCCGCGCCGGGCCCACACCGTGTAGAAGCTGGTGGGCGCGTCCGCCCAGGTCTCCTTCTTCCGGTCGTAGTACCTCGGGGTGACCGCGAAGCGGAACCGGGCCGCCGGACCGCTCGCGGTGTCCTTGTAGTCGATCTGCGTGGCCACGTAACCCACCAGCGTCACCTGGGTGTCGTTCATCCCGGCCGCCCTTCCGGGGTCCGGCGGTGCGCTCGACCGCGCTCCGCCCCGACCCGCGTTCCCTACCCGTCCGGACCATCCGCACGGCGTAGGACCATGCTGGCCCGGACGGCCGGAACCCGTCGGCGGCTGTGGACTACTGACGGCTTGTGGACAACTTCGCCACCGTCGCGTACTGCTCGCGCACCTCCCGGTAGCGCAGCAGTTCCGCCGCCACCGGCTCCAGCACCCGGGCCCGCCCGCAGCCGGCCGCCGCCTGGCGCAGCCGGCGCTCCGCGTCCTGGCCGTAGCGCCGCGCGGGGCCCCGGGCCCCGATCGAACAGGCCCACTCCACGAGCGGTCCGCCGATGATGCCGGCCACCATCAGCAGGACCGGCGGCATCAGGTTCGGTGCCAGGACCCCGGCGATCTGCCCGACCAGCCACAGCCCGCCGTAGATCTGGAGCAGGGTCATGGCCGCCTGCGCGAGCACCGCCGCCGGCCACCACGAGGGCCGCGGCGGGCGCGCGCTGGGCATGGCGACCACCGGCCCGAGGGTCACCGCGATCTCGTCCAGCGCCTGCGGGAGCCCTTCGGCGCCTCGGACCGCGGTCTCCCGTACGGCCTGGGCCCAGGGGTCGGGCAGGCCGATGACCGCCTCGTCGGCGACGGTCCGTACGGCCTGTTCCACCCGCTGGCGGGCCGTCACCTCTTCCTCGACCGGCAGCTCGGGGGCCGCCGCGGAACGCCCCATGGCCGCCAGCGCGGCGAGGCCGCCGAGCGAGCGCGGGGCGCGCCGGCTCTCGTACCACCGCCACAGGCGCAGCCACGGGGTGCCGCAGGCCTTGCCCGCGTTGCGCCGCCAGGCGCGCTCGGCGGCGAGCCCGGCCGCGTACGCCCCGACCGCCTCGGCGAGGCGGTCCTCGAACTCGGCGCGCGCGGTCTCCCCGATCTCCGGCCCGGCGTGGCCGTCGGCCACGTAGAGCGGCCGCAGGCGGGCCGCGGCCTTGTCCACGTCGGCGGAGATGCGGCGGGTCGCGGCGCCCTTCTCCTGGGTGAACTGTCCGAGCATCTCGCGCAGTTCCCCGACGCCTTCACCCGTAAGGGCGGAAAGTCCGATGACGGTGGCTCCGGGCTCGCCGTGTTCGCCGAGCGCGATCCCGTCGTCGTCGAGGAGCCTGCGCAGGTCGTCCAGGACGAGATCGGCCGATTCCCCGGGCAGCCGGTCCACCTGGTTCAGCACGACGAAGGTCACCTCGGCGTGCCCGGCCAGCGGGCGCAGGTAGCGCTCGTGCAGGACGGCGTCCGCGTACTTCTCGGGATCCACCACCCACACCACCGCGTCGACCAGCGCCAGTACCCGGTCCACGTGGTCGCGGTGGGCCCCGACGGCCGAGTCCAGGTCGGGCAGGTCGACGAGGACCATGCCGCGCAGCGCCTCGGCCTCCGAGGTCTCCCGGGGGCGGCGGCGCAGCCGCCCGGGGATCTCCAGGCGGTCCAGCAGTCCGGCGGCGCCGTCGGACCAGCTGCACGCGATGGGTGCGGCGGTCGTCGGCCTGCGCAGCCCGGTCTCGGAGATCTGCACTCCGGCGAGTGAGTTGAAGAGCGTGGACTTGCCGCTTCCGGTGGCCCCGGCGATGGCCACGACGGTGTGCTGCGCCGACAGCCCGCGGCGCGCGGCCGCCTCGTCCAGGACCCGTCCGGCTTCGGCGAGGGTCTTTCCGTCGAGGATCCTGGTCCGGGACAGCCCGATGAGCTGGCGCAGCGCGTCGAGGCGGACGCGCAGGGCCTGCGCCTCGGGGCTGAGCGGGGGCGCGGGGGCCTTGCCTCCGTCGCTTCCGGCTCCGGAAACCGCTCGTACGAGTGCTTCGTCGCCCTCCTCGTCACCGCCGACGGGCCAGTCGTCCTCGCTGGTCCGGGGGCGTGAACGGGCGATCAGTCCGTCGTCCCAGCGGTCGTCGGTGCGGTCGGTCAGGGCGGTCACCGCGTCACCTCTCCTTCTGCAGTACGGACAGCGCGGCGATCAGCTCGGCCTGGGGTTCGGGACTGACTTCGAGCGCTTCGATCGGGGCGAGGCGGCGGTCGCGTTCGGCGCGCAGCACCTGGTCGAGGTGTTCGGCGACGAGCTCGCCGCCCCGGTCGCGCAGGCGTACGGCGGCCTGTACTCCGATCCGTTCGGCGAGCTTCTCCCCGGCCGGCCGGGCCCGCTTGCCGCCGAGGAGGGCCGCGACGACCAGGGCAGCGACCCCGTCGGGGTCGGGCGCGGGCTGCTTGTCGAGCCGCGCGACCTCTTCCTCGGCGAGTTCCTCCAGCACGCGCCGCCAGCGGCGTACGGCCACGCCGATACGTTCCGCCGCTTCGCGGTCGGGGGCGGGCAGGGACACCGCGCCGGCCGCGGGCTCGCGGCGCCAGGCCTCCGCGATGCGTTCGTCGGCGGCGGCGACGGCGCACTGGAGCAGCGCCGCGAGGGATTCCGCGAGGGAGTCGAGCAGTTCGTCGGCGCTGGTGTCGAGTGGGTAACCGCGCCAGCGGGTCAGCGCGTCCCCGGCGAGTACGGCGCCCCGGTCCAGGCGGCCCCGGACCCGCTTGCCCTCCCTCTTGTAGGCGTCCTCGACGGCGAAGGTCAGCCGTACGGCGGCGGCGTGCTGGGCCGCGACGGCCGAGGCGAGCTCCGGCATCCGGCGCCCGAGGGAATCGAGCGCGCCGAGGGCGGTGCGCCCGACGGCGTACTGGCGGGCGGCCGGGTCCTGCGCGTGGTGCGCCAGCCAGGCGAACAGCGGTGCCACGGCGCTGGCGGGCAGCAGCCCGCCCCCGCCCGCCGACTCGGGCAGCTCGGGCACCGTGAAGCGGGGCACCTCGCCCAGCCCGGCCCGTGTGAGCAGGGCCCCGTACTGCCGGGAGACCTCGGCGAGCACCTGGTGCGGGACCCGGTCGAGAACGGTGACGAGGGTGGCCTTGTACTGCTTCGCGGTGCGCAGGAGGTGCCAGGGAACGGCGTCGGCGTACCGCGAGGCGGTGGTGACCATGACCCAGACGTCCGCGGCGCAGATGAGCTGCGCGGCGAGCGTCCGGTTGTCGACGACGAGGGAGTCGATGTCGGGGGCGTCGAGGATGGCGAGGCCGCGGGGCAGGGTCGAGACGGTCTCGATCCGGACCTCGCGGGTCGTGGCCGGGTACCCGTGCCCGTGTTTGTCACCCGGCCGGCGGGGGGTCCGCCGGGCGGACGCGGGGGTGTCCTCGTCGTCCTGGGGGGCCCAGACCCGCATCAGATCGGGCAGCACCCGCACTCCGGCGAACCAGTGGTGGTCATCCGGATGGCAGACGAGGACGGGGGTGCGCGTCGTGGGCCGGAGTACCCCGGCTTCACTCACCTGGCGCCCCACGAGGGAGTTGACGAGGGTGGACTTACCGGCCCCGGTGGACCCGCCGACGACGGCGAGCAGCGGCGCCTCCGGCGCCTTCAGCCGGGGTACGAGGTAGTCGTCGAGCTGCGCGAGCAGCTCCGCTCTGGTCTGGCGGGCGCGGGGGGCGCCGGGCAGGGGCAGCGGCAGACGCACGGACGCGACCCGGTCGCGCAGGGCGGACAGGGCATCGAGCAGCTGAGGCCGAACATCCAAGGTCACCACATGCGAAGAATGCCCAATTTAGGAGCATTTTTGAAGCTTATACGTCCTCTGCGCGCCGAGCGCTACTCCAGCGGCACATCCCGGACACAGCGGACGAGTGGGGCGCAGGCATAACGAGTGCACAACACCCAGGGCGCCACGGCGCAAAAGCGGTGCGAGAATCGCACCTGCCTGCGATTATCGGGACCGCTTCACCGAACCTCCACATCGTGGCACGCGAGTGAAGCAACCGGGACAAGGCAACCGGAGCCCTATCCTTGACCCGGCACGGACCACAGCCCCACCCCCACCCAGGGGCTCCAGGCCACCACGGCCACCTTCCGGCCCCCGTAGCTCAGTGGATAGAGCAGGTGCCTTCTAAGCACTTGGCCGCAGGTTCGAGTCCTGCCGGGGGCACTTCTTCCCGTCCCACCCCGAAGCCCTCCCCCGTGGAGGGCTTTCGTGCAGGTCAGGGCACTTTAGCGTGGCCGGCGTAGCGCCGCCATAAGCGCCGGAGGCTCCCCATCCCGAGTCCGGGGCTGTCCGGCTGTCACCGGCCGGCGGCACCCCGTCGTTCCCGAAGGGGAGCCGGCCGGAATCTCCTTTGACGTGCACGGGGAAGGTGGCGAGGCTGCGCGTACTTCGGGTGCTGACAAGCTCGGGGTCTTACCGGTGGCCGTGTCTGCCTAGCTCCACCATCGGAGCGGGGTCCGCCTCATGGCGTGCGGCCACCGGCCCGCCCTTCGCCACCGCCACCGCCACCGCCACCGGGATCGCCGTAAGGCGGCTGTGCGTTGTCGGTGCTCAGTCCCGGAACGTCAGCACCCCGGCCACTTCCGCGCCACTGGACGCGTTGATCGCCGATCCCGCCGTCGGGGCGGCCTGCCGGACGAACGTGCCGGCGTAGCGGCCGCCGAACACGAGCGGGGCCAGAACGACCTCCCGCCGGGAGGACGGCGGTCCGGGGAGTTCGACGACCGCCGGGCTCAGCCGGCGCTGAAGGATGTACCGCTCGGCGGGGTTCTGGAGCCGCTCGGCCAGCACGTCCCGCCAGGCGGCCTCGTCCAACAGGGCGCCGAACACCAGGCCCTTGCCGCCGAAGGCGTCGGCGGGCTTGCAGATCAGCTCCTCTCGCAGGGCGAACGCCCGCTCAAGGTTCCGCGCGGTCAGCCGGAAGGTTTCCGGTACGTACCGCTGGACCAGGGCCCGCTCCTCGTCGGTCAGCAGAGCGGCGAACTCGGCGTCGAAGAGCAGGGTGAGGTTCACCTTGTCGTCGTACAGGGCCGCCGCGGGTGAACCGATGAAGTCGACCTTCCGCGCGGTGTCGAGCTCCATCAGCCTGCGGGTGAGGGAGGGCGGGACGAACTGCTTGGTCTCGTGCCAGGTGTACGCCGTGAACACGGCGTCCACGCGCTCACCCGCGAAGTACGCACCCTCATCGGTCAGTTCCAGGTCGTGGACCAGTCCGCAGCTGACGGCGTGCCCGGCCGATCGGACCATGTCGACGAAGAACCGGCGTCCGGAGTCGAGGTCCGCCGGGTCCGCGGTCGCCTCGAAGACGTGCAGGGGCCCGTCCCCGTGCCGCTCGACGAGGCCGGCGAGCACGTCGAGCCATACCTGCGAGGTGTCGACTCCGCGCACGCTGAGGCCGCGGGCGTCGAGGAACCGGGCGTAGGCGGACCGGAGGGTGGCTTTGGTGTACGGCGCACAGGTACTGAGACCGCCGAGCGACGCGGCCACGTTGAGTTCGACGAGCCGGCACCCCTCGTCGGTCACCACGAGGTCGGGGCGCATGAAGGCGGTGGCCACCCGGCTCAGCCGGGGGCTGCGCATCGCCTCGCACATGAGCCGGGCGTCGCCTTCCGGTATGCCGAGGTAGGCGGTCCACGCGTCGAGGTCGTCTCCGAAGACCCGGCGCGGGAAGGCCGAGATCAGCCCGGAGAGCCGCACGCCGGCCGTCTCGACCTCGTCGGCGGCCGTCACGGAGAGGATGTGCGGCGGGTACACGTGGTTCCAGTCCGGGCGGTGGACGGCCTCGGCGAATTCCTTGCGGTCCGCCTCCGCCTCGCCGGTGGCCTCGAAGTCGGACCACGCGGTCACGGCGCGCGGGTCCAGCCACGGCCACACGCTCATGACAGCTTCCCGGCGGCGCGCAGGGCGGCGAGCACGGTGTTCACCGCGTCGGAGGACTTGTCCTCGCCGGTGGCGAGCTGGTGGTAGCTCAGCCCGCCCGGGTTGACCATGTTCACCTCGACGACGTAGGGGAAGGCCAGGTCGATGCCCGAGTAGAAGATGCCGAGGTCCATCATCCGCTTGCCGAGCACCCGGATGAACTCGCGCTCCTCAGCGGTCAGTTCCAGTGCCTCGAAGCGGGCGCCCAGGGTGGCGTTCGAGCGGTTGTCGTTCTCCGGGTGAAAGCGCAGGAAGCCGGACACCGGCTCGTCGCCCGCGATGATCACCCGCTTCTCGTTGGTGCGGATGTTGGGGATGTACTCCTGGACCGCGGTGTGGCGCTTGGCCATGCCGATGATGTCGCGCCCGTACCTGCCCTGGCGGGACATGGCGTTGCCGGTCGCGGAGCCGAGGAGCGCGGAGCGGTTGCGGTCGCTCTTGTTGACGACATACACGTCCGCGCCGCAGCCGTCGTTGGTGGGCTTGACCACCCAGGACCGTTCGCCGTCGGATTCGACCAGGTCGTTCAGGAAGTCGAAGTCGTTCGAGACATACGAGACGGGCAGGTTCTCGGGCGGCACGATGGCACCCAAGTTGATCTTGGTGTTGAGGTAGAAGAGCGCGGTCGCGTCGTTGACGAACGGCACGCGCTGGTTCAGCAGCCAAAGCAGCTGGAACGAGTCGGTGCCGGACTCCGGGTGGGTGCCGGCCAGGACCCACACGAGGTCGAAGTCCTCGGCCGGGGCGTACGACTCGCTGAGCGAGGGGAAGTCCCCTCCGCTGACGAACTCGTCGGACAGCTTGATCCGGTCGCACACCACGACCGACTCGTGCACGCACAGGGTGTCTATGTCACCGATGTGCACCTCGTGGCCTTCGCGGTAGAGGGCACTGGGAATGATCGAGTGATTGTCCAGCTCGAACTTGGACGCCTCGGACACCAGGACCAGAATTTTGTACGACAAGGGGAGACCTCTTAGGGAAGGACGGAGGGAAGCAGGGGCGCAAGGAGCGGGAACGCGGCCTCAGCCGTGTGCGGTCAGCGTGCGCAGCGCGCAGTCGAGGCGGGTCTCGAGCTCGGCGCGGCTGTCGGCGACGGCCACCACGAAGGCGTGGCGGTCGCCCGACTCGCTGATCCTCGGCGGGAGCTGACCGGCCGGTACGGCGATGTGGACCTCCTCGACGCCGGGCAGCGAGGCGACCAGCGCGGTGCTCAGTTCGAGCATCGGGACCGCCCCGTCGAAGGTGACGTACCGGATGCCCGCGACGCGCCGGTGGGCGGGCTCGGCGGGCACGGGCATCCCGAATACGGCGGCCATGGTCTGGGCGAACACGTCCTCCCCCAGGGCCAGGACCAGCATGTCGCTGATCCGGTCGCCGCCGGGGCGGCCGTGCGACTCGATGAGCCGGGGCCCGTCGGTCGTGATCATGATCTCGGTGTGGGAAGGGCCGTACCGGTAGCCCACCGCATCGAGCATCGCGGTGACGAGGTCGGTCACGGCTGCCTCGTCCGCCGCGGTGAGCCCGACCGGGAGCGTGTGGCCGGTTTCCACGAAGTGGGGAGCGCCCGTGGTCATCTTCTCGGTGATGGCGAGGATCCGGTGGCCTTCGCCGTCGCTCATCGCCTCGACGCTGTACTCGGCGCCCGCCAGGAACTCCTCGACGAGCAGGGGACCGGAGAACTCGGTTTCCTGCGCATAGCGTTCGGCCTCGGGCCGGCCGGCCAGGAACCGCACACCGGAACTTCCGGTTCCGTCGATGGGCTTGACCACGCAGGGGAACCCGATCGTCTCGATCGCGCTCAGGAGCGTTCCCTCGGCGAAGCAGGTGACGTGCGCGACCGGCTTGCCGGCCTGTTCGCCCACCAGGGCGCGCAGCTCCGCCTTGTTGGTGAACGCGGCCAGGGCCTGCGGCGGGTTGCCGGGCCAGCCCAGCTCCTGGTTGACCACCGCGGCGACCGAGCAGCCGATCTCGCCGAAGCCGAAGCAGCTGACCGGGCCGGGCAGGGCGAGTTCGCGCAGCTGCCGCACGAGATCGGCGCTGGAGGCGGTCCAACTGCTCTCCAGCACCGCGGCGTTGACGGCCGGAGGTTTCGGCTGGCTCGGGTCGGCTACGACGATCACGGCCAGCCCCAGGTCGTGCGCCGCTGATACGACGGTGTCACGGGGATTGAGCAGGACCGCGGTGGGCTGTGCTTCACGCATGCTGCGTACGGCCTTTCGGCAGGAGGTAACAGGAGGCTGCGGCGACGGCGGACAGGCAGCTGATGACCACCCAGAGGGTGCCGTCGCCGCGGAAGGACTGCATGAGGTACCCGCCCATCCCGGAGCCGAGCAGGCTGCCCAGGGCACCGGCGGCGCTCATCGTGCCGAGCGCCAGCCCGGTGCGCTGCGGGGAGGCCGCCTCGATGGCCTGCTCGTCGAGGCTCGGCGCGATGAGCATCTCGGCGAGGGTGATGGGCAGGACGAAGGCCAGCAGGGCGGTCCAGCCGCCGAAGGCGACCAGCAGCGCGTAACCGAAGGCGAAGGCCAGGAAGCCGATCACCAGCAGGCTGCGGGTGGCGGCGCTGCGGAACACGTGCCGGAGCAGCGTGTACTGGAACAGGACGACCAGTGCGCCGTTGAGCGTGAAGACCACGGAAATGGCCGCGGCGCTGCCGGTCAACTCCGTGGCGGCGATGGGCAGTACGACGTTGAGCTGACTGTAGATCGCCCAGAACGCCACACCGATCCCGAACAGTGGCACCCACTGCCACCGCGCCCACGGCGTCGGCCCGGGCTCCGGGGCGCCGGGGGCCTCGTCGTCGTCTCCCGCCGGGGCCGGCTTCGGCCCGCCGGCTACCGGTGCCGGCATCGCCACGGGCACCTGCACCTGTACCTGCACTTGCACCTGGCGAGGCAGCCGCAGCGCCAGCCACAGGCCCAGCGACAGGTGGGAGGCCACGCAGGCGCCGAGAATGTAGCGGAAACCGATCGGGTAGACCACCGCCCCCAGGGCCGGACCGACCACCACGCCCAGGTTCACGAAGGTGGAGCGCAGCGCCAGCATCTCGCGCGGGGACACGCTGTCCTGACGTACCAGGAGGGTCTTGATGGAGAGGCCGAGCAGGGATCCTCCGATGCCGATGGCCACGATCCCGGCCACCAGGGGTGCCAGGGGGCTTTCACCCGTGAAGCCCAGCCCGAGCAGGAGATACCCCGCGATGCGCAGGGCGAAGCCGCTCGTCAGGACGGCCTTGGTACCGAACCGGTCCACGATCAGCCCGCTCACCAGCGAGAACCCTTGACCGCAGAAGGCGAGCAGGCCGACGAGGATCCCGACCCGGTCGGCCTTCAGTCCCTGCGCGGTCAGCTGGACGGCCAGCAGCGGCAGGAACATGAAGGTCGTCAGGCCGGTGAGAAGCACCGCGAGGAGCAAGGCACGTCCCACCGGGGACGTTTGGCGCCACGCGTTCATGCGCCCGGCACTTCTTCCAGGTTCGCCATCAGCCAGGCCTCGGTCTCCAGCAGCCGCTGTTCCACCTCGGCGGCGTCCGCGCCGCTCACGATCACGAAGCACAGGTGCGAGGTGCTGTTCTGGGTCACCGCGCCGGGTGCCAGCTGCTCGTTGACCTCGTAATGGTGCACCCACTCGAACGGCGGGCGACCGGGCGCCTTCACCGGGCGGCCCTGCGGCAGGATGGAGACGGAGCCGTGGACCAGGGCCGGGGGTCCGGCCGGCGGCTGGTCTACGGGCAGCGCGCACGACTGGCGCAGCCAGCTGGCGTGCAGGTCGACACCGTAGGTGGCACGGGTGAGCGCCGGGATGCGGTCGCCGCCGACCCGGGAGGCGATCTCGCAGAGCACCAGCCGGTCGTCGGGCGTGTGGAAGACCTCGAGGTGGTACGCGCTGACCTCCGGCACATCGAACGCCTCGAGCACGCGGTCGAAGAACTCCTCCAGCCGGGCGGCGAACTTGTCCTCCGGGTGGAGCTGCACGGAGCCGTTGTTCTGCCCGGAGAAGACGCCGAGGCAGCTGCGCAGGTAGCGGGAGGAGGCCACGAACCGGTAGCCCGGGGCCAGCACGGCGTCCACGTGGTACATCGGACCCTCGATGAACTCCTCGGCCATCAGGTCCTCGCGCCAGTGCCGCCGGCTGAACTCGATCAGCTCTTCCTCGTCGCGCAGCACCGAGATGTCGCGCGAGCCGCCCTGCTTGACGGGCTTGACGACGACCGGGTAGCCGGTCTGCGCGATGAAGTCGGTCAGGTCGACGATCGTCGTCAGCCGGGCGAACCGGGCGGTGGCGACGGTGCGGCCGGCGACCTCCTTCATCACCGCCTTGTCGCGGAAGGACACCGCGCTGGCCAGCGACTGGCCGGGGATGCCGAGGTCCTCCCGTATCCGGGCGACCCTTTCGAGGTCGTACTCGTTGTCGGTGATGAGGTGCGTGAACGGCTGGTCGCGGGCGGACCCGCGGATCATCAGTTCCGCATACGGGACGAACTCGCAGTCCTTGACGAATTCGTACCGGGCGAATCCCTCGGTGTTCTTCAGCTCGTTGTGGCTGTACACGTGCAGGGTGCCGGTCAGTTCCGCGAGGATGGCGGCGTAGTCGCTCTTGGGGCCGTAGTTGATGACGGCGACATGGGGCATGGATCGGCCTCACATTATTCGAACAGGCTGTCTGGGGGGGGTGGCGCGCGAGGGAAGGTCAGGACGCCGGCACGTACGCCGGCAGGTCGTCCTCGACGCCGTAGGGGCGCCTGTCCCAGTGCATGGCGCTCCAGGGACCGGTCATGTCCGCCAAGTCGTCGATGAGCCGCGGGGCGTACTCCGGGTCCGTCTCCACCGGGCCGTCGGGCGGGAAGACGCGCTCGACGTAGCGGTGGCCCGGGTCGGCGGACAGGAAGACGATCGGCCCGCCGTCGGGGTCGTTGGCCCGGAGGTGGCGGGCGATCTGCCAGCCCGCGCCGGAGGACAGTCCGGCGAAGACGCCGGTGGTGGCCAGAAGGTGGCGGCAGCCGGCCGCGGAGACGTCGAAGTTGATCCAGTGGATCTCGTCGTACGCGCTGTAGTCGATGTTGCCGAAGCGGATGCCGCTGCCTATGCCCGCGACGATGAACCCGTCGAGGGGGATCTTGTCCGAGCCGAAGGACCGGCTGCCGAACGGCTGGATGCCGACGATGCGCACGTCCGGGGACGCGGCCCGCAGGTAGCGGCTCATCGCGCTGGTCGAGGCACCCGTGCCGACCCCGCCGACCACGGTGATCCCGGCCGAGCCGAGTTCCTTGACCAAGGTACCGGCGACGCTCTCGTACCCGACGTAGTGGACGTCGTCGTGGTACTGCTGCATCCAGTAGGCGTCCGGATGCGCCTTCATGTACTCATGGACCAGCCGGACCCGGGTCTCCTGATCATGCTGGAGGCCGGGGTCGTCGGAGGAGGGGACCTGCGTGTAGGTGGCCCCGAGGTACTTGAGCTGCGTTCGGATCGCCGCGTCGACCGCCACCGAGGCGAAGACATGGGCCTTGAGCCCGAGGGCACGGCAGACCAGTGCCAGGGCATGGCCGTAGATCCCGCTGGAGCTGTCGACCAAGGTCTGGCCGGGACTGATCACTCCGGTGTCGAGCAGCTGCTTGACCGCCGCGTACACCGAGGTCACCTTCATCACCTCGAACCTCAGAACGTAGACTCCGTCCCCCAAGTCGATGAGATCGGGCTCGGACAGTCGCTCGGCGAATGACTTGTACACCTCGTTGCCTTCCCATGGGTCCAGCGTCTGCCTCTGACACCCGAGTTCTAGGGGACGGACCTACCGTGCGCTTCCCGATTCGTTCCCGGAACGTTTCGGGAACGGATCGGGACTCCCGGTACGAAGGGTGTCGCCCCATGACGATTCTTCAGTTCGGCGAGGTTTCGGCCGGGCCGCCGCTGCCCGCGCCAGTGGCACGCGTATGCGATCTGGTCCGGGAACTGGCGGACCTGCACCCGGACAGCGCGGCCGTCGTATGCGGCGACGACACCGTCACCTACCGGCAGTTGACGGACCGGGCCCGCGCCGTCGCGCACGCCCTGGACGGTGACGAGGGGCCCGGCGGTTCCCCCCGGATCGGCATCCGCGCCCATCGCACGGCGGACACCGTCGTCCACGCCCTCGGCATCGCCCTCAGCGGGCGCTCCTTCGTCTTCGTCGACGCGCAGGCGCCCGAGCGTGCCCTGGAGCACGTCCGGTCATCGGCGGGGGTCGCCCTCGTCGTCGACCCGCGCACCGGGACCGCGCACAGGAGCAGGGCGGCCGGCCCCACCGCGCGGTCCGCGCCCGGGGGGCCGTCGCTCGACGACGAGGCGTACGTGCTCTACACCTCGGGCAGCAGCGGCCTTCCGAAGGGGGTGTCGGTCTCCCAGCGCAATCTGGCGAGCTCGACCGCCGCGCGCCTCGCGGTGTACGAACCCTTCGGCACCCCGGTCTTCCTGCTGCTCTCCCCCTTCCGCTTCGACTCCTCCGTGGCCGGGGTGTGGGGCACCCTCGCGGCGGGCGGCACGCTGGTCGTGGCCCGCGAGGGCGAGCGGCGCGATCCCCAGGCCCTGCTGGCCCTCATCGCCAGGCACGGCGTCACGCATCTGCTGACCGTGCCGACCTTCTACGCGGAGCTCCTGCACGCGCTCGGCCAGATCGACGCCGACCGCGCCGGGGCCGCCTCGCTGCGGGTGGCGATCTGCGCCGGTGAAGCGCTCGCCCAGAGCGTCATCGACCGCCACTTCGCGATGCTGCCGGGCGTCGCGCTCGCCAACGAGTACGGTCCCACCGAGTGCACCGTCTGGTCCACGTACCGGATGTACGACCGGCCCGGCCGCTCGACCATCGGGTTCCCGATCCCCGGGACCGCGGTGCGCCTGCTCGACGACCGGCTGCGTCCCGTTCCGGCCGGCGAGGTGGGGCAGATCGCGCTCTCCGGGCCGGGTGTCGCGGCCGGGTACGTCGGTGATCCGCAGCAGACGCACGCGAAGTTCGTCACCCTGCGGAACGCGGACGGTACGGACGCGCGGGCCTACCTCACCGGCGACCTCGGCCGCTGGTCGGACCGGGACGGCATCGAGTTCGCGGGCCGCCTCGACAACGAGGTGAAGATCCGCGGGGTGCGCGTCACGATCGAGGCGATGGAGCAGGCGATCACCCAGGACCCCGGCGTGCGGGCGGCCGCGGTCGTCCACGACACCGAGGCCTCGCTCTGCACCGCCTTCGTCGTCCTGCGGACCGAGGGCGCGGCCGACACCGCCTCGCTGCGCGGCCGGGTGGCCGAAGCGCTCGGCGGCGAGGTCGCCCCGGACCGCTTCCGCTTCGTCGACTCGCTCCCCCGGACGGCGCACGACAAGACCGACCGGGCAGCGCTGCTGGAGAGCGCCCGGGCGGCCCGGCCCGCGGCCGGCCCCACCACCGACGGCCTCGCCACCGACGACCTCGCCGCACGGATCGCGCGGGCCTGGTCCGAGATCCTCGGCATCGGCGCGGACGCGATCGGCGGAGGCGACTTCTTCACCCTCGGGGGGAACTCCCTTTCGGTGCTCCGGCTGACCCGTGCGCTCGGCAAGATCGCCGACAGGCCGATCGGGGTGAAGGACGTGTACCACTGCGCCACCGTCGAGCGGCAAGTGGAGCTCCTGTCCCGGCCCTGAGCCCGATCCGCCCCGGTCCCCCACGCCCGCCCAAACCCGTAGAGATGGGTTCGCCATGTCTTCCTCGACCACGTCCCTCAGAAGGCTCTCGTCCGACTCCGTCACCGGACCTGCCGTGCTGTGCTTCCCGCACGCGGCGGGCTGCGCCTCCTTCTTCCGCCCCTGGCGGGACCTGCTGCCCGATGCCCGGGTCCACGCCGTGCAGTACCCCGGCCGCGAGGACCGGATCGCAGACGCCGCGCCGTCCGGCCTGGCCGCGCTCGCGGAGTCGGTGGCCGGGGAGATCCTCCGCGGGGAGCAGCGCTACTCCGTCCTGTTCGGCCACAGCATGGGCGCGTACGTGGCCTTCGAGGTCGCCCACCGGCTGCGGTCCGCCGGAGTGCACGTCCCTTCGCTCATCGTCTCCTCGGCCGCCGCGCCGGGGCTGCGCTCGCCGGTGCCCTTCGAGGACGCCGGGGAGGTACTGGCCCACCTCGAACGGAACGAGCCGTTGAGCGAGGAGATCCGTCAGGACGAGGGGCTACTCGACCTGATCCTCGGCTACGCGGCGCAGGACCTGCGGCTCGTCGCCCAGTACGCGCAGTACCCGGGAAAGCGGATCGGGTCACGCCTGACGGCCGTGGTGGGAGAGGACGACACCCCGGACATGCGGAACGGATTCGCCTCCTGGCAGGACCACACGGACGGCGCGTTCACGCCCGTGGTCACGGCGGGCGGTCACTTCTACCTGCGCACCGATCCGCCGCTCGCCCTGATCCGGGCGGAACTCGGCCGGTCCCTCGTGCAGAGCGGCGGGCTCGTCTGATGGAGACCGCGACGACCTACGAGGTGTCAGAGACATCCGGAACGAGCACCTTCGACGAACGCCCCGACGTCACCTGCCTCGTCGACGGCGGCGCCTACCGCGACGGCAATCCTTTCGCGGTGTGGCAGTGGATGCGCGAGAACGAGCCGGTGTTGTGGCACGAGCCCGGGGTCTTCCCCGGGTTCTGGTCGCTGACCCGGTACGAGGAGATCAAGGAGGTGCTGCGGGACGCGGGGACGTTCAGTTCCTCGTCCGGCATCCTGCTGCGGCCGCTGGCCCAGGGCGAGGACCCGGGGAGCGACCGGACCCTGGCCCTCTCCGACGCGCCGCGCCACACCCTGCTCCGCGATGCCGTCGCGGGCTGGTTCGCGCCGCGCAGGCTGCGGCTGCTCTCCGAATCCCTCGCCGCCCGTGCACACGAGATCGTCCGGAAGGCCGTGGCCGCGGGGCGGATCGACTTCGTCGCCGATGTGGCGGCGAAGCTGCCGATCGAGGTGGTCTGCACGTTCCTCGGCATTCCCGACGCGGACCGGCCGGCCATCGTGGAATGGTCGACGGACGCCTTCTGCGCGGGCACCGCGGCCGAGCGCAGCATCGCCCACCTGCAGATCCTGGACTATTTCAGCGACCTCGCCGAGCGGCGCCGTGCCGACCCCGGCGACGACCTGGTGAGCGTACTCGCCGCGGTGCGCCACGAGGGCGAGTTGCTCTCCCTGGAGGAGGTGGTGCTCAACTGCGACAACCTGCTGGTCGGCGGGACGGAGAACGTACGCCTGGCCCTGTCGGGCGCCATGCTCGCACTGCTGCAGCACCCGGAGCAACGGGCCCTGCTCCAGCGTGACTTCGACGCCGTCGTGGACACCGCGACGGACGAGATGCTGCGATGGACCTCCAGCGCCACGCACATCGTGCGGCGGGCCACCCGGGACGTGGTGCTCGGCGGGCGGCCGATCGCCGCCGGCGAGCTGGTGGTGTGCTGGCTCCCCTCGGCCAATCGGGATGCGGAGCACTTCCCCGACCCCGATGTCTTCGACCTCCGCCGCACCCCGAACCGGCACCTGGCCCTGGGGGCCGGGCCCCACTACTGCGTCGGCGCGCAGCTGGCCAAGCTGGAGATGCGGGCCGTACTGCGGGAGCTCTTCGCGCAGCTGAGCGACGTGGAGCTGGACGGAGCCCCGGAGCATCTCGACTCGATCGTCGTCAACGGGCTGCGAAGCCTGCCGCTGCACCTGACCCCGGCCGCGCCGCACGGGGACCGTGGCGTTCGCGCATCCGGCGGCCTCTGACGCGCCGGATCCGGCCCCGGGCGGGGCGAGGCGCTGCGCGAAGCGGCGTACCAGGTCGTGCATCGTGTACCGGCCGATCTCCTGCTGCTCCAGCAGTCGCATGTCCACGAACTGTTCGAGGACGTCCTCCGCTTCGTGCGGCCCGGTGCCGAACAGGGCGGCCGCCGCGCGGACGTCGATCTCGGCGTGCGGGTGCAGCCCGAGGAACCGGAACGCGGCACGCTGCGCGCCGGTCATCGACAGGTAGGAGGGCCGCAGTGCGGCCTCCACCCCGCGGTCGCCCGAACGCAGTTCGTCCAACAGCCGTGACGGGTCCTCGAACCGGCCGACCAGGTACCGCACCGTCCAGTGCTGCCGACTACGCAGCCGAGCGGCGGCGATCCGCAGCGCCAGCGGCAGGTGGCCGCAGAGATCGGTCAGGGCCCGTACGGCGTCGGGTTCCTCGCGGGTCCGTTCCTCGCCGAGCGCCGCCGCCATGAGCGTGAAGGAGTCCTCGGGCGGAAGCACGCCCAGTGAGAGGGGCTCCGCCGTGTCGAGCCCGACCATCCGGTTGCGGCTGGTGATGAGGACCAGGCTGCCCGGCGACGCCGGCAGCAGGGGGCGGATCTGCGAGGGGTCCGAGGCGTTGTCCAGCAGGAGGAGGACCCGCCGACCGGCGAGGGTGGCCCGCCAGACGGCGCTGCGCCCTTCCAGGTCGTCGGGGATCTCCTCATCGGGAACTCCGAGGAGGCGCAGGAGCGTACCGATCACCGCGCCGGGGTGGCGGGGCTGCTCGTCGGCGGTGCACCCGCGCAGATCGGTGTAGAGCTGTCCGTCGGGGTAGGCGCCGATGAGGCGACGCGCGGCCCGGACCGCGAGCGAGGTCTTGCCGCTGCCGGCCATCCCGTCGATCGCGACGATCCGGGACGTCCGGTCGTCCCGGTGCGGGGTCCCGGCGAGCAGGTGCGACAGCTCCTGCCGGCGACCGACGAAATCATTCAGGTCCGGGGGCAGGGTGCACCGCGCCGGGACCGCGCCGGGACCGCGGAGCGAGGTGAACTCCGCTGCGGGAGGGTCCAGTTCGGGGCTGCCGCGCAGGATGGCCGCGTAGAGGTCGCCCAGGTGCTGCCCCGGGTCGATGCCCAGTTCCTCCACGAGGAGTTCCCGGATCCTGGTGTACTCCGTGAGCGCCTCGGCCTGGCGGCCGGAACGGTAGAGCGCGAGCATCAGCTGTCCACGCAGGCTCTCCCTCAGGGGGTGTTCGGCGCTGAGCCCGCGCAGATCTCCGATCAGATCCTTGTCGCCGCCCAACGCCAGGCGGAGATCGACGAGTTGTCCGACGGCTGCCAGCCTGCGTTCCTCCAGGACGGCGGAGGCGGCGGCGATGACCGCGCTGCTGGCTCCGGCCATGGCGGGACCGCGCCACAGGGCGAGGGCGCTGCGCAGCAGGTGGGCCGCCTCGCGGGTCCGTCCTCCGTCGACCGCCTGCCTCGCCTGCTGCAAGCGGGAGGAGAAGAGGCACAGGTCG
Source organism: Streptomyces sp. NBC_01298 (assembly GCF_035978755.1). NCBI lineage: Bacteria > Bacillati > Actinomycetota > Actinomycetes > Kitasatosporales > Streptomycetaceae > Streptomyces > Streptomyces sp. NBC_01298. Next base: position 5,977,288 of record NZ_CP108414.1, on the reverse strand, counting down.
AGCCGCTCCGGGTCGATGTCGGCCCGGTAGCCCGGTCCGTCCGTGACGATCACGGACCCGCCGCGGGGGATGCGCTGGCGTAGGTCCGCGATCGCCTTGCGGACCTGATGCGCCGCCGTCGCGGGCGGCTCCGCGTCCCAGGCCGCCTCCACCAGCCGGGATACCGGCACCATCTGGCCGGGGTTGAGCAGCAGGGTGGTGAGGACCCGCGTCGGTACGGGGCCGCCCAGCCGCAGCCGTCTCGTGCCGGCGGTGGCCTCCAGGGGTCCCAGCACGGCGAAGCTCACCTGGTCGGATGCCGCGCCCTCGATCTCCTCGGCGTTCACGTGAGGGCTCCGACCGGTTTCGGCTCGGCCGGCCGGGGGCGGTAGCGCACGGCCACCGGCAGGGCTACGAGCCCGAACAGCAGCATGACGGCGGTGACGGAGAGGAACCCTGCGGCGAGCGAGCCCTGGGCGGCGTACCCGATGGCCGGAAGGAGCCCCGCGGTGGCCGCCCCGATCGTCAGCATGCGCAGGGAGGCCATCTTGGCCTTCTCCTCGTAGCCCGCCTGCTGCTGGACGGTGGTGAGCAGCCAGGTGATGCTCGTGAGATTGGCGAAGCCGGCGACGAAGAGCGTGGCGAAATGCGCCGGCGCCGAGGGGGCATAGGCCAGGGCCAGGGCCGCTGCGGCCTGCAGGACCGCCCAGAGGGGAAGCAGTCGCGGGCTCAGGGTGTACCGGCTGAAGAACGAAGCGGTGATCATGCCCGCGGCGAAGACGGCTTCCAGTGCCGAAACGTACGTCCCCTGGCCGCCGTAGTGCTCGCCGACCAGCGGCACGACCAGTGTGCTGACGCCCGACTGGAAGACGAAGTCTCCGGCGCACAGGACCAGGACGACGAGCACGATCGGTTTGCCGCGGTAGCGCCGGTACATCAGGCGCCAGTCGTTCCAGACCGCCGCGCCCGCGCCGCGGAAGGCACCGGCGGTCCGGTCGCGGACTTCGGGACGGCCGGTACGGGCACGCGCCATGAGCAGGGCGGCGAGCAGACAGGCGGCCGCGTCCACGAAGAGTCCGACGGCGGGGGGCCCGAAGCTCACGAAGAGCGCCAGGACCGCCATCCCGAGGAGGGCGCCGACCTGGACCGCCGCGTTGAGCAGACCGTTGAGCCGCGCCTGATGGGCGGGCGCGATGTGCCAGGCGGTGAATTTGAACAGCGCGCTGCGCTGGATGTTGTCGCAGCCGGCCAGGAGCACGGCGCCGACGCCGAGCAGGGCGACGGTGTGCGGCGGCCGGGTCAGCGCGGCCAGCCCCATGGCGAGGACCAGTACGGCGCGCACCAGACTGCAGGCGAGGTGGACGTGCCGGGAGCTGAGGGCGTCGACGAGGGGGCCCGAGAACGGCAGGGTACACAGGGCGCCGATCGCCTGGAGGGCCAGGACCAGGGCGAACTGCCGGGGGCTGCCGGTGAGATGGAAGAGGATCTGCCCGAGCGCCAGGATGTTGATGCCCATGCCGATGCCGGCCAGGCTGATGGCCGACAGCACGATGCGCACATTGGTGTCCCGCCAGATCATGTCCGGGCCAGGCGATCGTCGATGACGGGTCTTATCTTCCCGCTGCTCTCGTTGCGGGGCAGCAGGCCGGGGAGGTACGTCTCGATGCCGAACGAGAAGACGTCCAGGCCGTCGTCGAACATGTGGCCGTTGCCGAGCACCTTGAACGCGGTGCGCAGGTGCTCGCGCAGGTGGTCGGCCTCGAGCGGTACGGGAGACTCGACGCGCAGCGTGAGGATCTCCCTGCCGTCCCGGGAGGTGATGTGCGCCTGGAGTTCGGAGACCTGGAAGACCGAGAGTTCGGACAGGAGCTCCTGGTGCTGCAGCACTTCGCCCTTCACCCGGATGGCCCCGTCCGCCCGGCCGTGGTACTCCAGCACGCGGCCCCGGATTCCGCAGGGGCAGTCGTGCTCGACTATGCGTCCCCGGTCGCCGACCCGGTAGCGGATGAGGGGGCCCTCGAACTTCTGCAGGCTGGTGGTGAGGAGCTGGCCCGTGGTGCCCGCCGGGAGCGGGCGGCCGTCGTCGTCGATCACTTCGACGAGGTTGTAGTCGTCGTTGAGGTGATGGAGCCGGCCGCTCATATAAGGGCACTGATAGCCGAGTTGGGCACCGTCGTTGGCTGCCAGGACACTGGAGATGATCCGGGTGCCGAGGTTGTCGCGGAGCCAGGTCTGGTCACTGTCGCTCATCGCGGTCCCCAGGTAGAGGACCTTCTCGATGCGCAGGCCGGGATCCCGCTGGACCGCTTCCCGCAGCAGGGGGAGCAGCAGGGTCGGCACTCCGATGAGGGCGTTGGCGGCGAAGCTGTCGACGAGCATCAGGAGCGAGTCCACCGTGACGGCCTGGGCCGTGGTGTAGCACTCCAGGGGCATGCGGGTGAATTCCGTCAGGGTGGTGGTCAAGCCGCCGTAGAGGTCGCCCCCGAAGAGGGTGTTGATCAGCCGGTCCCCCGGTTCGAGGCCCATGCCGTAGAAGAGCGGGATGGCCTCGCGCACCATGTTGTTCCAGTCGGTGCGTGAGTAGACGATGTAGCGCGGGGCTCCGGTGGTGGCGCCGCTGCGCAGGACCTCCCCACTGGGAGAGTCTCCGGAGCACAGGTCGCGGCCGGCGGGGAGCGAGTGGGCCTGGAGCGCCGCTTTGTCGAGGATGGGCAGGTGGGCGAGGTCCGCCAGGCTACGGGCGTCCGGGAGCCCGCGGTAGTAAGGGGTCCGGCGCGCCCGGCCGGTGAGGTAGCGCAGCTTGGCGCCCAGGCGGTCGTCGGCTTGCGCGGTGTCACGGCTGCGCGCGGCGGCGAGCGTGGTGCCCTTGAGGTAGCGGCGGCGGAACAGGCGCTGGGCCCACTCGGCGCGGCAGTCCATCCGAAGGATGGAGCCGGCCAGGTCCTGCGACGCGACCGCACGGTTCGGATCGAGGTGGATCTCGAGCGCGGGCCGGGCCGGGCTGCCCGGTGGGGCGTAGAGCTCTCCGTCGGGCGGTGCCGGGGTGCCGTCCGCCGGAAGGAGGACGATGTCGGGCACGTCGAGGCTGACGCCGGTGGATGTGAGGTCCGCGGCTTCCGGGGATTCCCCGGACCGCGCGGACTGCGCCGGCTGCGTGGTGATCGTCCGGCAGTCGGGCAGCGGGTGCCCCGGCAGCCGTAGCCGCGCGGTCAGGTCCTGCCAGAACCGGGGGCGGGCGGTACGCACGACCACGTGGTTTCCGGTCGCCCATGCCAAGAGCAGCCCACGCAGGGTGTTGCCGGCCCGCCGGTCCGTGATGACCACCGTGCCCACGGGGGAAAGCAGGCAGACGTCATTGCTGTCGGTGAGGGGCTGCCAGGGGTACTGGCTCAGGCCCCCGAGGAGTTCGTCGAGGCCTTCCGCGAGTTCCCTGGTGTTCAGCAGGGCACTCGGACGGGACAGTCCCGCCTCCCGGAAGAGCAGGGCGAGCCCCGCGTCCGGCTGTTCGCGCAGGCGGCGTTCGGCGGCCTCGACCGCCAGCAGCAGGTCGGTCGGGTAGTACCTCATGCTCACGCCGCGCTCTCGGTTCGGATGGTGATCTTCGTGGCGCATTCCGCCAGGAACTCGGCGAGCACCCGCGGATCGGAGTGTGAGGCTTCGACGGCCACCGGGACCAGCCACTCCTGGTAGGTGATGTGATCGGGCAGCGGGTGGTGCGGCGGCAGGATGTGGAGGGTGTCCACGCAGGGGTGGCGGCGCAGTGCGGGGGGCACCGTGACCACCCTGCCGGCGTTCCGTCCCAGATGGTGTCCGGGGAAGACGAGCCAGCCGTGGAAGCGGCCGCTGGCCGGGCCGGCGGGCGGCTCTTCGAGTCCCAGGCGGGCGGCGATGTCGTGGGAGGGCAGGTGGACACCGGTGTGCCGTCCATGAGCCTGGACGACTCCGGCGCCTCCCATCCGGTTGGCGATCTCCAGGAAGACCAGCTCGCCCCGGGGCGTCTCGAAGAACTCCAGGTGGACGCAGCCGGATTCGATGCCGAGCGCCGCGACCGCGGTGTCGGCGAAGCTCTGGTGACGGGGGCTCAACGGCAACTGGACGGAGCCCAGCGGGACTCCCCCGGCGAAGTCGATCGGCTTGTTGACGTACCGGCTGACCACCAGGTGGCGCAGTTCGCCGTCCCGGACCACACCGTCCGCGTGCAGGATGTCGCCGTCGACGTACTCCTCCAGCTCGTAGTCGGCCGGGTTCTCCAGGGCCCAGTAGGCCTCGAGGGCCTTTCTGGCGGACGCGTGCACCGTGACGTCCTGGCTGCACGTGCCGCGGCGGGGCTTGAGGACGCTCGCGCCCGTCCAGGGCAGCAGGCCGTAGCGGTGTGCGGGGCGGGCGAAGCGCGGAAAGCGCAGTCCCGACCCGGTCAGGGCCTCCTTCATGCTGACCTTGTCGTGGCTGCGCTCGATCTGCCGCAGGGAAGGTCCTGCGAGCCCGAGGTGCCGACGGACCGACCAGGCCGCGATGACACCGAACTCCGAGAGCGACAGGACCTGTTCGTAGCCCTCGTCGGGGCGGGTGCGGCTGATCACGCCCTCTACGAGGTCCTCGTGCGCCGGGATCTCGACACGCCGGCACGGCAGATCCGGCGGCAGGTCCGCCATCCGGTCCGGGTGTCCTGCGTAGGTGACGTCATGGCGCCGGTGATCGAGTGCCTGACGGTAGTCGGCCTTGCGGTAGGGAAGCTGGTGAACGACGAGGATCTTCATCGATCACCGCGGGGCTTGGACGGAGGGGGCGACGTCCACCTCGAGCAGTTCACGGGTCTTGCGCAATGGCGAAAGGAACACCGGGACCGGGATCAGGAGGGTGCACAGGCAGAGGATCAGCAGGGAGGTGCGGTTGCCGAACGCTACGCCGAGGGCTCCCGCGAGGAGGGCGCCGACGGGCATGACACCCCAGGAGACGAACCGGACGGTCGCCATCACGCGCGGGATGAGGTCCGGGGAGACGGCCGTCTGACGGTAGGTGCGGCCGATGATCGCGAAGGTGACCGTGCAGGCGCCCCAGCCCATGTTCCCCAGCAAGAAGAGGGCGAGCCCCACGCCGGGGAAGGTCAGCGGCATCATCAGGGCGGAGATCGGGGCGATGACCAGAGTGAGGAGCGCGGCCCGGGTGGTGCCCAGTCGCTTGACCAGGGGGGTCGTGATCGCCGCGCCGATGACTCCGCCGAGGCCCAGGCCGGCGATCAGGAAGCCGATGGCGTAGGAGTCGACCTCGACCGTGCGGACCAGGAAGACGGCGGTGAGCGCTTCGATGGCCCCGGTGGCGAAGTTGAAGCCGGTGCCGGCGAAGACGAGCGGCCGGATCACCGGATGGTGCCGGACGAACTGGACGCCCTCGCGGATCTCGGCGGCCATGTTGCGCTTGGGCTTCTTCGGCGTCCCGCTGCGCGGCGGGGGCACGGTCATCAGCAGGGCCGCCGAGACGAGGTAGCTCACCACGTCCGCGATCAGGCTGTACGCGGCACCGAGGGCCTGCACCAGGCCGCCGCCCAGCGCCGGGCCCGCCACCTGGGAGACCGACTCGCTGCCCTGCAGCAGGCTGTTGCTGGCGGTCAGCCGGTCCTTGGTGACCACAGCGGGCAGGTATGTCGAGTATCCGACTTCGAAGATCACGCTCGCCACGCTGATGACGAAGGAGACGATCACCAGCTGGGCCAGGGTGAGCGAGTCCAGGTAGACGGCCACCGGTACGGAAACCAGCGCGGCGGCCCGGACCAGGTCGGCGACGACCAGCACCGGACGCAGCGGCAGGCGGTCCACGATCACCCCGGACGGCAGCCCGAACAGCAGCCACGCGCACATGGTCGCCGCCGCCACCACGCTGGTCTCGAAGGTGGTGGCGTCCAGTTCGAGGACGGCCACGAGCGGCATCGCGACGGTCGTGACGGCCGTACCGAAGGCGCTGGTGCTGTGGGCCGTCCACAGCCGCCAGAAAACCGATCGGTCGTGCGGGGCGGGTTGCGGCGAGGACATCATCATGGGCTCCTACCAGACGGCGTGGGTGTCGTGGAACTGGCGGGGACCGTCGGCACAGCAGCGCCAAGTCTTCATGGCGAGAATGCGGATGCGGGTGGGCTCGCAGTCGACCCGCTCGGGACGGAAGCCGGTCGTGGCGAGGAGGTCGACAAGCTCCTCGGCCGTCTCGGCGCGCTCCCACGACGGGCGGTCCACGTCCAGGTGCAGCGCACCGTGCCGCGTGAGCGCCCGGTGGAAGCCGCCCAGCGCCGCCCGCGTGTCCTGCGGAGTGGGGAACGTGCCCGGCCCCCCGCACCAGATGCCGCTGAGCTCCTGGCCGGCGAAGGCCGTGGCGTCCGGCCCGGCGTGATGCAGGGAGATGGACGGGCGCAGGCCGGTGACCCGTTCGTAGATGGTCTCCGCACCCTCGACCCGGCCGCTGTCGAGTTCCGCACGCCCTTGGGTGAACTCGACCACACGCATGCGGGGCTCGGGGGGCAGCATGCTCATGAACGCCCTGAGGTCCGCCTCACCCGTGGGTGTGTCCATCCATGCGCCTTGGTTCATCCGGGGTTCCCTCTGTTCATCCGAAGTCCTCGATCAACTCGTGGAGCGCCTCGACGCAGCTCCCGCAGCCCGTGCCCGCCAGGCAGCCGTCGCCGACGGCCTGTGGCGAGCCCGCCCCTGTCCGGATCACGGCGACGATCTCCGCCTCGGACACGTCGTGGCACACGCACACGACACAGTCGGGATCGGGTTCGAACATGACCACGGGCGCTCCCCCCTCGAGCCGTCGGATCAGCCGACGGCGATCCGCTTGCCGTCGACCACGAAGCAGCCGCGCTCCGGCCGGCGGCCGAGCAGGTCGACCTCCGGGAAGAAGGTGCGGTAGGCGGTGAAGGAGATGAGGTGCCAGATGTCGGATTCCGGCACGCCGAGGCCTCGCACGTTGGCGATCTGCTTGTCGATCGGCTGCGTGCCGGCCGCCACGACGCCGTCGCCCTGGTACCACAGGGAGTTCTCGGAGTCGCGGTGCAGGTGCTGGCCCCCGAGGTCAGGGGTGTCGCTGCGGTCCGTCATCAGCATCATGTTCGAGGGCCCGGCCAGCTCCACCGCGCGCTGTGCGATGGCGAAGTCCACGTGCTCACCGTCGAAGTTGAGGCAGGCGGTGATGCGGCCGGCGTGCGCGGCGCGGATGATCGCCGCCGGTACGGGACCGGCCTGCTCGTGCAGGTCCGCCAGGTTCCAGGACGGGAGGTCGTAGGAGGCGATGATCCGTTCGCGCTCGGCCTTGGCCCGCGTGGTGCGGAACGCGTGCTTGATCAGCAGCGGCATCTCGTTGAAGAGGTGGTCCGTGATCACCCGGACGCCCCTTCCGGGGAAGTCCGCCGCCTCGGCCGCGCTGATCGCGGCCTCCACGCAGTCGGCTCCCAGCTGGGGGTCCTCGCGGGTGAAGTGGCCGAGGGCCGGACGGACGCCGCGCTCCACCAGGGTGGTGACGATCCATTCCAGGTCGGGGTAGCCGATCGGCAGCGCCGGGGCCAGGTACGAGCCGGCCGTCAGCGCGTCGGGCGAGACCATGAGGTAGACGAGTCCGAGCGGCCCGCAGGACGCCAGCTTCTCCCACTCCCCGCGCGACGGAGCCCATACGGAGCTGGCCGGGGTACCGCCGAAGCTGGCGACCAGCGGGCCCTCCAGGGCCATCGCTCCGACGTACGGGAGTTCCCCGTCCGCGCGCATCCGGGAGAATTCACCCATGAATCCGACGAAGTCGTCGAGGCGCTCCTGGCGGAGGTACAGCGTGGGAATACAGATGATCCCCTCCGTCCGCGCGGCCTCGTTGAGTTCCTTCAGATCCATGCGGCTGAAGTCGGAGAAGTCGACGTCACCCAGCCCGTGACAGTGGACCTCGACCGGCAGGCTCGGCGCGAAATAGCCGCCGGGGGCCGAGATGCCGCCTCCCAGCGGATCGGAAATGGACAGGGCGCCTTCGCTCCACTTCACGGAGGCGGATCGCGTACCCTCGGGCGTCAGCCACGAGTTCGCTGTGAGCATGGATGTGTTCATCTCTTTCCCATCACGTCAGAAGACGACGGAACCGGTCGTCGCGAGATATTCAAGAATTTCCTTGGTGTCCGCGGTTGCGGTATCCGTATCGATGTCGTATTCGGTGGCCAGTAGCCGTCCGATATCGGCGATCGAATTTTGCCCGTTGATCTGCTTCCAGATGAAGCTCGCAGTTTCGGACAGTTCGAACGCATTGTTGGCCACTGCGACCAGGTAGCCGCCTCGTACATTGCGGACCCGGACATCGGGCCGGTACGAGGGGACTTGGTCGAGGGCGAGGACCGGCTGCTCTGCCATCAGAGAATCACTTCCATCGAAATCTTTCGGCACACGGGGAGGACTTCGTTGACCCACGCCGCAGGGTCGGCCGGATCGAAGGTCCGCATGGTCTCCAGCGCCCAGTACTCATCGAACGAGAGCACCGACTGCTCCACGGCACGGAACCGCCTGGCCCGCCACTTGGCGTTCTGCCCGTACTCGTTGTACGAGGCGAGCAGCGCGTCCACGGCGTATTCCAGGGCCACCCGGGCCGAAAGCACCGCGCTCTCCAGGTCGCCGATCGACATCTGCCCCACGGCGTCCTCGACACGGGAATCCGCGTAGTTGAGGCCGCGCTGGACCAGCATGGAACCGAAGGCCGACGCCTTGAGTTCGTCCGCGCGCCGGTTCAGCCACTCCTCGGATTCGAGGGCCTGACCATGACGCAGCCATTCCAGCAGGACCGTCTCCTGGCGGTCGAGCTGAATTCCCTCGCCCACGGCACTGTCGAACGCCTCGTGCGACACCTTCGCCAAAACGGTGTCGACCTGGGCGTCCGTCAGGAACCGGACATCGCATCGAGTTCCTTGCGCATAGGTCTCGAAAGACCGGAAGACATCCGCGCCCAGCGGAATGGGGGCGCCGGTCAGGCTCCCGCCCCACACCCCGTCCGTGATGACGAAGAGATCGATGTCGCTGGTGGGGTTGCCCCAGCCGCGCACGATGGAACCCGCCTGAAAGATGCAGAGCGGCGCGTCCGGGAGAAGGCCCTGGACGCGCAACTCCGGCAGGCAGGACGACGAGTTGTCAGCCATGGCTCTCCTTCTCTGAGCGCTGAAGCTCGAGCAGTACGGACGGTGCGTTGTTGACCAAGTGCGCCAACAGCGCCGGATAGACGGAGCCCGACAGGGCCACCAGGCCCAGCAGGGACAGCGCGGCCAGCAGCTCCACCGCCAGGACGCGCGGGGCCTTGCGCCACCGGCTGTCCCCGACGTGATGGCGGGCGATGAAGGCGGCGGCGCCCAGCAGCGAGGTCACGAGGCCGGCGGGCCCCGCCACGGTGACGGCCACCGACCGGTACAGCGCCTCCTCTCCGAAGGGCGCCAGGGTCCCCGTGGTCGCTCTGGTCCTGGCCTGGAGCGGTGTGCTCGGCCCCATCAGGAAGGCCAGGTCCCCGGAGAACAGCAGGCGGAAGTCCATGCCTCCGGCCAGCAGCAGCCCCGCGTCCAAGGCGAGCGCCACCGCGTACCACCACCAGGAGGTGCCCTGCGTGAGCCAGTCCGCCCCGGTGCCCGCGGAGTACGCGATGAAGGCGATCGGCACGGCGAGGGCGATCGCGTTCTCGCTCCAGTAGGCCGCTCCGGTGCGCAGGGTCCGGGGCATCCGCCAGGGCAGCAGTCCGGCCAGCGCGTCCACGCCGACCAGCACGGCGGCCGCGCGCCAGGAACCGCCCTGCCACCAGAGGGCCGCGGAGAAGACCGCCATCACGGCCGCCGACAGCAGCCGGACGCCTCGCGGAGGCCAGGCCGTACGGTCGAAGGCGCGGGCCAGGAAACCCGTGCGGCCGGCCTCCGCGGAGGCCGGGGGCGCCGTACTCATCGCTGCACCGGCTCCTCGGTCCCGGGCTTCGCGGTGATCACGCCGACGGCCATGGCCTCTTGGAACAGTTCGGCGACGTCGTCGAGGCGGCCGTCCGTCTTTTCCAGCACCTGGGCCAGGGTCAGGGTTCCGTCGAGGGTCCGCAGGAGAGCGAGCCAACCCGCGTCGTCGACTGCCGAGATCTCGTATTCGAAGCTGCCGTCGACGACGAGGAACCAGCTGTCCGGCTCGGCCGGCACCGTGGCGAGCAGTACGCCGTCGGCGAGGGTGTACACCGTCTCCTGGTCGAGATCCGGCTCCGCGACCACCTGGGCGATGATCTGCGGGGCGCTGCGCTCCCAGTCGTCGACGATCAGTTCCACCGGCTTGGGGCGAGCGGCCGCCTGCGACGGGGGTGACGGCAGCTCCGCCGTCATGCCTTCCAGCAGGCCGAGGTTGACGATCCGCAGGAGCAGTTCGATGCTTCCGGTGCTCGGACTGTGGGTGAGCCGGTCGAGCGCGGTGCGCAGGCCGTCGGCGTTGAGGTAGCGGCGGGCGTTGTCGCTGGAGAGCGCTTGCTCCAGCAGGGCGGCACCGTCCTGCGCGAGCATGGTGGTGAGGGCGCGGTTGGTGTGGCGGGCGCCCTCGCCATAGAAGAAGTAGCCCTTGGGGCGGGTGCGGATCTCCTCGGGGAGGATGCCCTTCATCGCGTCGCGCACGATCCGCTTGTCCCACAGCAGTGCGGAGCGGCGGTGGGCGGGAATCCGGGCGACGAGCTCGACGAGGCGGTGGTCGAGGAACGGCACTCGGGCCTCGACCCCGTTGCCCGCGGCAGTTCGGTCCTCGTGCCAGACGTTGTACTGCTCGAGGGTGCGGTACTGCCAGGCGAAGTATCCGGCGTAGTGGTCGCCCGCGTACGGGGACGCGGGGTCGATCGCCGCGTCATTGAGCAGCGGAACGCCCTCGTGCTCCCACCAGTGGCCGAGTTTCGGGTTGCGCTCCAGCGCCTGGCGCCGGTGCAGATCACGGAGGTTGGACTCGAAGTCGGTCCAGTCTCCGCCCTCACCGGCGAAGTTGGGTATGTAGCCGCCATTGATCTCGTCGGCGGCGGCGCCGAGCAGCATGCCCTTGATCTCGGGGAAGTTCTGCCGGGCGAAGCGGTGCATCTCGAACTTGTAGAAGACCTCGGGGCCGGTCATCGGCGTCTCCGCCAGCCACACCAGGTCGCGCCATTCCTGCGGGCTGGGCACGCGGTCGGAGCCGATGAGCACCTGGTGGTTGCGCAGGCCGAGCAGTTCGGCGGTCCGGTGACCGCCGTGCGCGTCACCGTTGAGGACCGTGCCGGGCGTCAGCGCGGTGAAGGTCTGCAAGCCGTTGCCCGGGGCCAGTGCCGCGACGGCGGCCGAGTCGATGCCGCCGCTGAGGAAGAGGCCGAGGTCGGTATCGGCGGTGGCGCAGTCGGCGACGGAGGCGGCGAGCAGGTCGCGGAAGGTCTCGACGTAGTCCTCGTCCGTCATGTCGGAATCGCCGTCGGGACCGGGCAGTTCCCAGTAGCGGTGCTCGGTCGTCGCGCCGTCCTGGAGCCGGATCTGCAGGATCGTGCCGGGCGCGACGAGCTGGATGTCTTCGAACCAGGTGGTGACGCGGCCGTGGACGAACGCCGGCGTGGCGTTCATGTCGTACTCGCTGAGCGCGCGGGTCCAGTCGATGCGACGCGGGGTGGCGCCGTCCGCGAACAGCGCCTTGATCTCCGAGCCGAAGACGATGCGCTCGTTGTCCCGGTGGTAGTAGAGCGGCTTGATCCCGAAGCGGTCCCGGGCCATCAGCAGGATGTTGCGTGCGCGGTCCCACAGGACGAAGGCGAACATGCCGTTCACCCGGTCGAGGAAGCGCAGCCCGTCGCGCTGGTAGAGGTAGAGCAGGACTTCGCAGTCGGAGCCGGTGCTCAGGCGGGTGCCGGAGGGCAGTCCCGCGGCGAGCTCCCGGTGGTTGTAGACCTCGCCGTTGGCGATCAGGACGACGTTGCCGTCGGCGCTGACCAGGGGCTGGGCGCCGTTCTCGGGGTTCACCAGCGAGAGCCTGTTGAAGGCCATCCCCACGGGCCCGTCGCACAGCAGCCGGCGGTCGTCGGGGCCTCGGTGGGCGAGTGTGCGGGCGAATGCCTCCAGAAGGCCGCCGGCTTCCTCGGGCAGGGCGTTCCCGTCAATCCGGGCCACACCAGCGATGCCGCACATTTTCCACACCCCGTAATCACAGAAAAAACACAAACATGGGCTCCCCATAAGGAGTCCCGAATGAACTGAATTGAGTACCGAAATGTGCGTCACGCCCGGATCCCGGGCGTGACGCACAACGGCTCATCAGACGCCGTTCGAAAGGATGGTGCCCGTGCCCACCTTCTTGGCGGACGGCTTGATGTACTTCTTCATGACTTTCACCTCCTCCTTGGCAAGATTCGGAGGGGCCAATTCCGCGTGGGTGCACTGACTGCAACCGCATCGCACCACAGCGTAAACCGCCGCGGCTTAACGGAATATGTTCGTCAGCGCAAACCCGCACCGCCTGTAAGAGCAGTGGTGCGACGCTGGGTACCCCCGTACCAGTGAGTTCGGCTCTAGCTCCGAACCCGCTTGATCAACTTTGTATCCCGCAAACAACGCGCAGGTCAACCGCAGATACAAAGAAATTTTCGGCCATGGCGGAAACCGGTGGCCGAATATCAACGGATCGATCCGTCCGCTCTGTCCAGTTTTTCGCGGGAAGTCGTGTACACCCCATTGAAACAGGAAGGGGCCCGGGGCTCCCTTTTCTGCGGCAAACCACCGCAACTTTTGGCTTTGCTTGTCGGTGGCACTTGATCTAGGGTCGGATGTCATGTCCGCAAAACGGTCAATCTTTGCGCGCCCGGAGTCTGTGGTAGCTGACGAATACCAGAGCAAATTCGGCAATTGGGACCAGCGTGCGAGTGTGCGCATCAAGCCGCGCCGAATGCTTTCGCAGTCGGCCGAATACGAGGTGTACTTTCCGCCCGAGCTGGTTCCCGCGGTGTCCCACCCGATCGTGCGCGAGGCCGCGCCCGGTACTGTGCACCGCGTGCTCGTGGAACGTCTCTTCCACTACCTGCACTTCACGACCGAACTCGAATCCGTCGCGGTACTTCCCGTGACCGTGGACCTCAGCCGGGGCCGGGACGATCTGAACCTGAGCCCCGCCATGCGCGAGGACGCCTTCAAGATCTCGACGGACGAGGCGTGGCACGCACAGTTCTCCCACGACCTGATGACCCAGGTCGCGGCGGAAACCGGAATCCCCCTCCGCACGGTGGAACCCACGTTCCTGCGGAGGCTGGAGGAGCTGCGCGCGCTCATGGAACCCGAGCTGCGCGGTGCTCAGTCCCTCGCCTTCTGCATCGTCAGCGAGACGCTGATCTCGGCGATCCTCGCCGATCTCCCGCAGGACCGCAGACTGCCGGCGGCCGTACGCGACCTGGTCCGCGACCACGCGGAGGACGAGGGCAAGCACCACGCCTACTTCCGCAGCGTGCTCAAGTACTTCTGGCACTCCCTGAGCCCGCGGCAGCGGCGGCTGCTCGGGCCCTGGCTGCCCGAGCTGGTCACGATCTTCCTCGAGCCGGACTACCCGGCAGTGGCCCGCTCCCTGCTCGCGGCCGGCCTCAGCACCTCGCAGACGGAAGCCGTGCTGGCGGAGTCGTACCCGCCCCTGGCCGTCCGGGCCTCCATCGCCGAAGCCGGCCGCACCACCGTCCGCTACTTCGCCGAGATCGGCGCCCTGGACGACCCGGGGACCCTCGACGCGTTCCACGCGGCAGGACTGACCAACGGGCTCCCCCTGTGAGTCCCGAACGAACGAACCGGAAGGACCGCACCGCGGTGACCACAGACAGCAGCCTCGGTACGGCAGCCACCTCTGAAATCCTCCACGACATCCCACCCGCCCTGGTGCGGACGGTGACGCGCTCGGCGGCCAAGGAGCGGCTGTACGCGGTGGACAACTACTTCCGCGAGAGCAGTTGGCTCTTCGGCAACGACCTCGACGACGTCCTGCGCACCACCCTGTGCGTGCTCAAGCCCGAGGCCGCGGCCGGCCGGCGCTACCACCAGGCCCTGGAGGCCCTGAGCGACAACGGCTTTCGTCCCGTCGACGTGGTCCGGTTCCGGCACGACCGGCTCACCGTCCGCGAGACCTGGCGCTTCCAGCTGAACTTCGCCAGCCGCGAGCGGATCGACGCGATGGACCTGGTCCTCGGCACCTGCGATTCCGTGATGCTGGTCCTGCGCGACGAACGGTGGACCCCGGACAGCGTCCCCGCCTCCGTCCGGCTGACCGCGCTCAAGGGCCCGTCCGACCCGGCGCAGCGCCTTCCCGGACACCTGCGCAGCCGACTGGGCGCCGTCAACGGCCTGTTCAACTTCACCCACACCTCCGACGAGCCGATCGACGTGATGCGAGAGATCGCCATCGTCTGCGACGAGGAGCGCCGCCAGCTGCTGCGGACGAGGGTCCGGGCCGCGTTCGACGCGGTGCCCGAGGCCCTCGCGGCCTTCGAGGCCCTGGAGGCCGAGGTTCCCGCGCACGACCTCGACCTGGACAACAGCCTGCGACGGCTGGCCGCTTCCCCGGGACCCGCGGGCGAGATGGTACGGGCCGCCGCGGGCCGGCCCATCCCCGTACACCTGATCGCCGCGGCGATCCGCGCGGGCGCGGACGGCCCCGGTGCGCACTGGGACCTGCTCAGCCTGCTGACGAACACCCTGCGCTTCAACGAACCGGGCATCGGCCGCATCTTCCCCAACGTGCTGCTCGCCTCCTGGCAGAACGCCCCGGCGGTCACTGCGTGAACGGGCTTCCCACCGCACTCGCCGGACTCCGGTCCTCGCACCGGACCCCCGCCGATTTCGACGCCTTCTGGCAGGACACCCTGGCCGAGGCGGTGCACCCGCTGGACCCGGTGTTCACGCCGGTGCCCACCGCGCTGACGGCCGCGACCGTGCACGACGTGTCCTTCGCGGGCTCACGCGGCCACCGCATCGCGGCCTGGCTGATCGTGCCCGGGCATCCGGCGGCCACCGCCGGCGCCGCGGCCGCCGATCAGCCGCCCGTCTCGTGCGTGGTGCAGTTCCTCGGCTACGGCGAGGGACGCGGAGCGCCGTTGGACTGGCTGCTGTGGCCCGCGGTCGGCCGGGCCACCCTGGTCGTCGACACTCGTGGCCAGGGCGGCGCCAACCTGCGTCCGGGGGACACCCCCGATCCGGTGGGCCAGACTCACCCCCACATACCCGGCTTCGTCACCCGCGGCCTGCTGGACCCTGCCCAGTACTACTACCGGGACGCCTACGTCGACGCCGTGCGCGCGGTGGACACCGCCCTCGCGCACCCTGCGGTGGATCCGCGCCGCGTCGCCGTGTCCGGATGCAGCCAGGGCGGCCTGCTGGCCCTGGCCGCGGCGGCCCTGCACGAAGAGGTGGCCGCGGCCCTGGTGGAGTCCCCGTTCCTGTGCGATGTGACCGGCCCCGACCGGCTCCCGGACCGTCAGCCCTACCGTGAGTTGCTGCGGTTCTGCCAGTTCCATCCGCAGCACGCCGGACGGGCCCTGGAGACGCTGGCCTACTTCGACGGGATCCCCCTGGCCGAACGCGCCAGCTGCCCGGCGCTGTTCTCCCTCGCGCTGCGGGACCAGGTCTGTTCCCCATCCTCCGTCGCCACGACCTACCACCACTACGCCGGACCGAAACAGATCGGTGTATGGCCGTTCGCCGGGCACGCCGAGCCCAACGGCTACCAGCGCCGGGCGGAAGTCGACTTCCTCGCCGAGGCCCTCGATGGCCGGCCCGCTGCCCACGGATTGCCGTCCAGCGCGGCACCGGTGTCCTGAAGAGAGGGAAAGCACACGTGCTGTCCGATGCAATGCCAGACCAGGAACGGCTCAGCGAAGTCGACCAGGAGATCCTCGGCCAGGTCACCTGGTCTCCGGAGAAGGCGCGGATCTACTCCCTGGAGCAGTACTTCCGGGAGAGCTGCTGGACCTTCGGCGGGGACCTGCCGCGGATGCTCGGCATCACGCTGTGCATGCTCAAGGCCGAAGCCACCGCGGGCCGCCGGCTGCGCCCCGCGGTCCAGGCCCTGGCCGGCGCCGGATTCCGGCCGGTCGACGTGGTGGTCTTCCGGCACGGCCGGCAGACCATCCGGGAGGTCTGGCGTCACCACTTCAACATCGCCACCCGTGACCGGGTCGAGGCGATGGACCTGATCCTGCCCACCGCCGACACGGTCTGCCTGGTCCTGAGGGACACCGAGTGGCAGCCCGGCCGGATGCCCGCCGCCATCCGCCTCAACTCACTCAAGGGCCCGGCGGACCCTGACCAGCGCCATCCCGAGCACCTGCGCCACCAGCTGGGCGTGGTCAACGGCCTGTTCAACTTCATGCACTGCTCGGACGAGACCATCGATGTCTTCCGGGAGATCGCCGTCCTGTGCGACGACGACCGCCGTGCGCTGATGCGCGAGCGCATCCTCGGCGACCACGACGCCCTCCCCGAAGTGCTCGCCGCATTCGACACGCTCGAACGCACGCACCCGGTACACGACTTCGACTTCGGGCTCAGCTGGAAGCGGCTCCTCGACGTGCCGGGCGCCCCCGGCGAGCTCGCCGCACGCCGGGCCGCGGGCGAGGAGATCGCGCTGGCGGAGGTCATGGCGGCCACCCGCGAGCTCTCGTACGAGCACCCCAACCGCTGGGACCTGCTGACGGTGATCACCCACCTGCTGGAGGACATGAACCTCCCCGGCGTGAGCACCAGCGTCCCGAACGTCACCGCCGACTGGGGTGGCCCGCGGTGACGGCGGCCCAGCTGCTTACGGTGAACCTCGGTGTCGAACGCACTGGGCCGTGGACCTCCAACGGGCGCAGCGGGATCGACAAACGGCCCGTACCCGGCCCGGTCACCGCGCGGTTCACCGGGCTCGAGGGTGATCTGATCGTCAACACGAAGGCGCACGGCGGCCCGGACAAGGCCGTGTACGCGTTCGCGCGCGAGGACGCCGCCTTCTGGGAGCGGGAGCTCGGCCGCACCGTGGCGCCCGGCAACTTCGGCGAGAACTTCTCCACCGTCGGCATCGACGTCACCCATGCCGAGATCGGTGAGCGCTGGCGCATCGGCGGAGCGGTCTTCGAGGTGATCCGCCCCCGCAAGCCCTGCCGGGTCTTCGCGGGCTTCTGGGACGTCCCGGACCTGGTCGAACGGTTCACCGCGAACGGTGCCCCCGGCGCCTACCTCCGGGTCCTCACCGAGGGCGAGGTGTCGCCGGGCGACCCCATAGAGGTGGTCAAGCGGCCGGGCCACGGCATCACGGTGAATCTGATGCTGCGCGCGCTGAGCACGGAGCCGGAGCTGCTGCCGCGGTTGCTGGAGGCACCGGAAATGATCCCCAAGATCCAGGGGAAGGCGCGGAAATGGATCGCCGCGCAGGAACAGCGACTTGAAGACCTGGAGCGCCATCACGTGGTGGGCGCAGGGAAGGGACAGGGACAGGCATGAGCATCATCGGGGACAGCACACTGATCGACCCGGCCCGGCTGGCCAAGCTCGCGTGGGAGGACCTGCCGGTCCTCCACGACCAGCTCGGTGAGCTGCTGGAGGAACTGAGCACGTCCGAATGGCTGACCGCGGCCTTCGACCACGTGCTGGCCACGCCGGAGCTGCTGGTGCAGAGCGAGCGCCTCCAGGAACTGGACCGGGTGGTCCTGGTCAACGACGCCGCGAGCGGCGTGCGCGTCCGGCTGCACGTCTTCCGCGACCGGGAGTTCGACCGGCCGCACAACCACCGCTGGACCTTCGGCAACCGGGTGCTCGCGGGCAGCTACCGCCACTACCTGTACGGCGACTACGAGGAGCTGACCACCGACACCAAGATCGGCGCGCCCTGCCTGGTGCGGGACGAGACCGCCGGCACGGGCTACGTGATCCGTCACACGCTGGTCCATTCGGTCGCGGCGGTTCCCGACACCACCTCCCTGATCGTCCGCGGCCCGGCCGCCAAGGACCGATTCGTCGTCATGAACAACGAGACCGGCGAGGCCTGGTGGCAGTACGGGCACTCGGTCGAGAACGAGGCGGAGATCGCCAAGCGCCGCCTGGGCGCGGAGAAGGTCACCGGTATCCGCGACCTGCTCGTACGCCAGGGGGTCCTCCACTGAACGCGGACGGACGGGACGGATGTTCCGCGCCGGCAAGCGCGCCCGTCGAACTCGTCATCTTCGACTGCGACGGCGTACTCGTCGACAGCGAGCGCATCGCGGTGGAGGTCCACACCCGGCTCGGTGTGGAGTTCGGCTGGTCCCTGAGCGCGGCGCAGGTGGTCGAACTCTTCGTGGGCAAGTCCGGCGCCTCCATCCGGGAGATCATCGCCGCCCGGGTGGGGACCACCGCCTCCGTCCGGTGGGACGAGGAGTTCCACCGGCGCCTGCGGGACGCCTTCGAGACGCGGCTGCGCCCGGTGGACGGCATCGTGGAGGCGCTCGACGCCATCGGCCTGCCCACCTGCGTGGCCTCCAGCGGGACTCACCCCAAGCTGCGCCACTCTCTGGGGCTCGTGGGGCTCTACGAACGCTTCTCGGGCCGGGTCTTCAGCGCCACCGAGGTCGCTCACGGCAAGCCCGCCCCGGACCTGTTCCTGCACGCGGCGGCCCGTATGGGCGTCGCGCCCGAGTCGTGCGTCGTGGTGGAGGACAGCGGCTTCGGCGCGCAGGCGGCGCGGGCCGCCGCCATGCGCTGCTTCGGATACGCGGGGGGCGTGACGCCGGGTGAACGGCTGGCCGGGCCCGCCACGGTGGTGTTCGAGGACATGCGCGAGCTGCCCCGGCTGCTGGCCGAGGCGGCTCTCGCCGTACCCGCGGTCGCTTCGGGAGGAAACCGATGACCTATGAGATCGAGCGCAAGTTCCTCGTCCACGGCTTCGTCCCACCCGCCGGCGCGAGGGCGCAAAACGTCCGGCAGGGATACGTCGCGATCACCGGGGAAGGCACGGAGGTCCGCGTGCGCCGGGCCGACGGCCGCCACACCCTGACCGTCAAGAGCGGTCTCGGTCTGACCCGGGTGGAAGTGGAACGCGAGATCGAGGCGGCGGACTTCGACGCGCTGTGGCCCACGACGGTGGCGGCGCGGGTCGAGAAGGACCGTTACCGGATGGCCGACGGACCGCACACCCTCGTCGTCGACGTCTACCACGGCGCCCTGCACGGGCTGTGCACCGCCGAGGTCGAGTTCGCCTCCGCCGAGGAGGCGCGGCAGTACACCCCTCCCGCCTGGGTCGGCGAGGAGGCCACCGGCCTGGTCGGCTATCTCAACCAGTCGCTGGCAACGCACGGAATCCCCGCACGGCAAGAGAGCACGAGGAAAGACCACCATGGCCACTGAATCCCTGATCCTTGACGACCTGGCCGCGCTGCGCAGCCTCTCCAGCATCCAGCCGCTGTTCACCATCGAGCGGTCGCTGACCGCCATCGCCTCGCTCGGCTCCCGGGAAGCGGCCCGGTTCCTGGAGACCCTGCGGATGCGCACGCTGGTGATGTCCCGGCTCGCCGCGCACGAGGACCGGCCCTCCGTGCGGCAGTGCATGGAGGCGATGCGTCCCAAGACCGACAGCCTCCAGCGGATGCACAAGGTGCTCGACGCCAACCTGGAGATGCTGGACGGGATCGCCCGCGAGGCGGGGCTGCAGTTCTTCGCCATCAAGGGACTCGGCGCCCGCGCGACCTACCAGGATCCCGGCATCCGCGACTTCAGCGACCTGGACATCTTCGTACGGACCCGGGCCGAGGCGAGCGTCCTGGTACGGGCACTGCGCACCGGGTTCGGCTACCAGTACCTGAAGGGCGAACTGCCCTGGATCAAGTACGACCCGAGCGAGGGCCTGGTGTACGGGCAGTTCCCGCTGGTCGTGCCGGACGGCGCCGATCACCTGCTGAATGTGGACATCCACTTCGGCGACTACTCGGTGCGGCACAGCAGCAGGCTCGGGCTCACCGCGCAGCTGCCCGCCGGCGCCCCCGGAGTTCACGTGCTGGCGCCCGAGGAGAACCTCGGCTGCGTCGTCAACAACGCCGCGGGCGACTACTTCGTGACGGCCAAGGACACCAACGACCTGCTGATGGCGCTCTCGCTGCCGGAATTCGATGGTCCGCGCTTCACGGCGCGCCTGCGGCAGGCCGGCCTGGAGGGCTTCCTCAGCTTCATCGTGGACGAGCTGCGGGCCGGCACCGCGCTCACCGCGGCGCAGGAGGAACGGCTGCGCGCCCTGCCCCGCGTACGCACCCTGGAGCCGGCGCCGGACCCGCGCGAGCCGCACTGGCAGCGGCGTTGCCTGGGCACCACGGTCCACGCGTTCGAGGCCGGGTGGCGGCGCGGCGGACTCGTCCCCGCGGTGCGGGTGGCGGCCGACGCGTACGGCTACTACCGCGACAGGCTGTCGCTGGCCGTGGCCCCGCGGACCGGCCAGGAGGCCGCCGAGCCGTTCGAACTGAACTCCTGGACCTGCGTACGGCTGGTGCCGGTGGACATCGCCGAGGACCTGCTCGTGGGCGAGCCGGTCCCGATGCACCCCGCCACGCCCGGCCGTCCCAAGGCGCTCAGGGCGGACCGGGGCATCCAGCGGCTCGACACCCCGTCCGGGCAGTACGTCCGGATCGAGGACGAGACCTTCCTGGCCACGGTCGACTACCTGCTGGCTCCCGAGCTGATCGCCGGTGCCCGCGCGGTCGCCGCGGCCCGGGGATGACGCTGGATCTCACCGGCCCGCCGCGGCC
Source organism: Streptomyces sp. NBC_01298 (assembly GCF_035978755.1). Taxonomy (NCBI): domain Bacteria; kingdom Bacillati; phylum Actinomycetota; class Actinomycetes; order Kitasatosporales; family Streptomycetaceae; genus Streptomyces; species Streptomyces sp. NBC_01298. The sequence continues at coordinate 5,956,576 of NZ_CP108414.1, read as the reverse complement.
CTGGCCGCACGCCCTCGTGCGCCGCTTCGGCGCGGCGCACGACCGGGCGCTGGACCGGGCGGACTGCTGGGCCACTCCGCCGGCCGAGGGCGACCCGGAGCTGCTGGAACGGCTGGCCGACCTGTTCGGCGCGCCACCGGGGCGGACGGTGGTCACCGGCGGGGTGCGCCAGTTCGCCGGAAGCTGGGCGGGGCTCACCCGCACGGCGCTGGTGGAACGGCCGGGCTTCGCCGACATCGGGCTGGTCCTGGCGGGGACGGCCGCCGTGAGCGCCCTGCCCTGGGAGGAACTGCCCGGCGCCGCACAAAGCTGCCCGGAGCCGGTCACGGTCTGGGTGACCAGCCCGTACCGCAACCCCGACGGGCACTCGCTCGACACCGCCGGGCGCGCCGCCCTGGCGGAACTCGCCCGCGCGGGTCACCAGGTGGTCGTCAATCAGGTCTACCGGTGGTACGCGCCCTCGGTGGAGCCGCCGCCCGGCTGCTGGAGCGTGACCTCGCTGGCGAAACTGTGCGGCGGCGGCAGCCGGCTCGGCTGGGCCACCGTGCCGGACGGGGTCACCGTACTGCCGGCGCTGCGCGGCAGCGGTCCCGCCACCACCTGGCAGCGGGCCTGGGCGGGCTTCCTGGACCGGCCCGCTCTCGCGTCGCTGCACCGGTCCTGCATCGAGCCGACGCTGGAGGCGCGGGGTGCCTTCACGGACCGGCTCGGTGAGCTGCTGGGCTGGGAGTTCGCCGGAGGCGGCATGTCGCTGTCGCTGTCCTGGCACGGCGCCGAGGAGGACCGCGTCATGGCCGAGTTCGCCGAGCAGGAGCTCAGAGTGGGCCCCGGTTCGGCGTTCGACGGGCAAGCAGGTTCGGTGCGGCTGGCGTTCACGGGCGTCGACGCGGCCGGGGCCGTGCGGGCCGCGGACCGGGTGGCCCTGCTGGCGGCCCGCACCGCCGGAGCACTGATGCCCGTACGGTAGACCCCGGGCGAAGCCGAGTCAGGAACGGGCGTACGCCGACAACCAGTTGAGGTCACGGTGCCCCGGCCCGTAGCGCTCCAGCTCGTTGACGACGCGTACGTCCGGGTCGGCGAACCCGGCCGCTTCAAGCATGTCGCGAACGCGGTCCGCGGTCTGGTAGCGGAAGAAGCGGGCCGCGTCGGCGCTGAACGACTCGACGATCTCCTCTTCGCCCTGCCCCTCCTTGAAGCTGACGAACAGCGCCCCGCCGGGGCGCAGCACCCGGTGGAACTCGCCGAGGGCGGTCCGTACGTGCTCGTCCTTGAGGTGCAGCAGCGTGGCCTGGCACCAGACGCCCGCGAAGCTGCCGTCCGCGAAGTCCAGCGCGCACACGTCCATGCTGCGGAAGTCGAGGGCGGGGTGCAGCTCCCGGGCCCGGCCGAGGAAGGGCTCGCTCAGGTCGATGCCGGTCACCGCCAGACCCCTGGCCGCGAGGAGGGACGTATCGCGGCCGAAGGCGCAGCCGGCGTCCAGTACCGGACCCGCCGGATCGGGCAACAGCGAGGTGAAGATGTCGAGTTCGGCGTCCGGGACCATGTCCTTCGTGGCGGATTCGTACTTGTGGACGCTGTGTCCGTAGGCGGCGAGGGTACGCGAGAGATAGTCAGACATGCTGGAAATCTACTCCGACGCGATCACGCGCTCGGTTCGCCACCGCAGAGGAGTGCTCGATGACGCGTCCAGGGTCCCCATGGCCCGAGCGCCGGCTGCTTTTCGTACACGCCCACCCCGATGACGAGTCGATCGCCAATGGCGCGACGATGTCCGCGCACGCGGACGCCGGCGACCACGTCACTCTCGTGACCTGCACTCTGGGCGAGGAGGGTGAGGTCATACCACCGGAACTGGCCCATCTGGCCGCCGACCGGGACGACACCCTGGGCGCCCACCGTGCCGCGGAACTGGCGGCGGCGATGCGGGAACTGGGGGTGAGCGACCACCGGATGCTGGGCGGCGCCGGGCGCTACCGCGACTCGGGCATGACGGGCTCGGCCGCCGGCAGGCGGACGAACAGCTTCTGGCGCGCCGACGTCGACGAGGCGGCGGCCCACCTCGTGGCGATCGTCCGGGAGGTCCGTCCGCAGATCGTCGTCACCTACGACCCGACCGGCGGGTACGGACACCCGGACCACATCCAGGCCCACCGGGTCACGATGCGCGCACACGTGCTCGCCGCGGACCCGGGGTTCCGCCCCGACCTCGGGCAGCCGTGGGAGATCGCCGAGGTCTACTGGAACTGCGTGCCCCGCCCCGTGGTGGCGGCCAGCCTCTCCATGCTGCACGGGGCACCGGAGCGGACCTGTTTCGGTGCGGTCGCCGACCTCGCCGATGTTTCCGGGGTGGTGGAGGAGGATCAGGTGGCCGTGGCCTTCCCGGGCGGTTCGCACCTCGACCGGAAGATCGACGCCATGCGGGCACACGCCACGCAGATCACCGTGTCGGGCCGGTTCTTCGCCCTGTCCAACCAACTCGGCCAGCCGGTCCTCGACCACGAGTACTACCGCCGGGCCGACCCGTCCCCGCCCGGCACGCCGCCGGTCCACAACCTCTTCTCGGGGCTCGGCCACACCGGCTAGCACCGTCTCCATGTCGCCGTCAGCGACATCCACCTGGGGCCGCTCCTCGGGCGCGCCCACACCGAGCGGATCGTCCGCATGGGCAACGGGCCGCGGGCCGACCTGGTGACGATCGTCCGCGACCTCGCGGACGGAACGGCGGCCGAGCTGGGGCCCGCGGCCGGCCGCTGGAGGGGCTCGAATCGCGCTACGGCAGCTTCTTCGTCACCGGCAACCACGAGTATCTCTACGCCGGGGTCGGGGACTGGCTGGACGACATGTGCGACGTCGGCGTCCGACCGCCGGTGAACGAGCGCGTGGAGATCCTGCGCAACGGGGCCCACCTGGACCTGGCCGGGGTCGAGGACCTCGCCGGGAAGGAGTACGGCCGGGGGCCCGACCTCGGGAAGGCCCTGGGCGGGCGGGACCTGTCGCGTCCCGTCGTACTCCTCGCCCACCAGGCGGTGTTCGCCGACGAGGCCGCGCGGCACGGGGTGGACCTCCAGCTGTCCGGACACACGCACGGCGGGCAGATGCTCCCGCTGACCGCGATCACCGAGCTGGTCAATCCGGTCGGCTCCGGGCTCGGCAGGGTGGACGGCACCAAGGTGTACGTGACCAACGGGGCGGGCTTCTTCGGCCCGCCGGTCCGGGTCGGCGCCCCGGCGGACATCACCCTGCTGGAACTGCGCTCCCCGCGGGGCGGGTAGCCCGCGGGGCGGGGCGGGGCGGGGCTGCTCCGGGCTACTCGAAGGCCTTGACGGCCTGGTAGTAGGTCCACGCGGTGCCGTCGCAGGAGGCCTTGCGGGCGCCGGAGTAGCGCGCGCAGACGCGCTTGAGGTCGGAGTGGAACATCTCGTCCAGCCGGGGCTTGGCCGCCGGGAACCCGCCCGCCGCCTTGTAGTTGCGGTACCCGAAGTCGTGCCGGGCGCAGGCCGTCCGGAAGGGGAAGCCGAAGGGGTTGTCCGGGGACGTGGTGCAGTAGTCCGTGGACCAGTCGAAGCCGTACGGCTCCCACTCGGCCCGGTTCTCGCGCGCGGCGGCCCAGGCGGCCTGGCTGGCCGCGCCGGGCTGCGTCCAGCCGCTCAGTACCAGCGGCTTGTCCTGCGGAACCAGCGGGGTCTGCTGCCGGGCGGCGGACGCCGGTGACGCGAAGGCCAGTACGGCGGCCACGGCGCCCACGGCGAGAGCGGACGCCCGGACTCCGGTCCGGGCGGGTGCCGGGGGCGGGGGCGGAGCCGGGACGGCTGGCGCAAGGGTGGGGGCTGGGGCTGGGGCGGGGCGGCGGGGCACGCATGCTCTAACGAGGGCCGCCGTCACGGGTGTCGGGGCGCACGCGCGGCCGCCCGGCTCCCGCCCCGCGAGGGATCCGGATCTCCGCGCGTGATCAGGACCGGTACTCAGGTATGAGCCGATGTCACTCTTCCGGCAGAGATTCGGTTCAGCCTCGGGAGGGACGCGGACTACGGCGGCCACCGCGAATACTCAGGGACATGAACCGCCGCCCTCTCGTCATCGTCGCCGCCACCGTCGGAGTCCTCGCCACCGCTGCCATCGCCCTGCCCAACCTTCCGCGCAACCCCCTGACCGACACGATCAACGACCGGGTGTTCAAGGAGAGGGGCATGCGCTTCGCGACGGCCGCCGACGCTCCGACGCAGGGGGAAGGCACGCGCGGGCAGGCAGCGCGCGGGGAGACGGCCCGCGGGGAGGCCAGGTGGGTGCTGCCGCGCTGGGTGCCGAAGGACGCGACCGACGTGCGAATAATGGCGCGCACCGACGGACAGGCGCGGCTGCTCCGCTTCACGCTGGGCGCGACCCCGCTGGACGGCCCGCAGTGCTCGGCGGGCACGCCGAGCAAGCACGCGGGGACGGCTCTGGAGGCCAAGTGGTGGCCGGCGGGCACCCGGGCCGAGGAGCGGCCCGAGTGCCGCGGCGCCTACCAGTACCAGGTCACCGTGCGCGGCAAGGAGGTCTACGCCTGGACCGACGGCACCCCCTCACCCGGGGCGGGGACGCAGGACGGCACCCCCGTCCGGCAGGTGTCGGCCACGACCCCCTGAGCCACGACGCCCTGCGCGGGGCACCCTGGTCCGACCGCCCGGCGGCTTCAGCGGCGCGTGCGCAGCTCGCGGGCCGCCGAAAGTTCCGCGAGAGGGGCCCAGTGGGGGCGCAGCCAGTCCTCCGGTGAGGCGGCCGTCGGCAGGCCCGTCGGCAGGCTGTCGTGGAAGGCCGTGGTCTCGGGTTCGACGGCCCGGTGGTGTGTCAGGATCCGCGGCTCCTCAGGGCCGTCCGAGGCGACGGCCACGCTCCGCAGGAACATGGCATTGGCCACCAGCAGCCAGTGCTGCCGGCCCGGGTCGGCGTCGGAGCCGGAGCCGTTGTCGCTCGACAGCGCCCACGGGTCCGGGGCCACGTACCGCACCCGTCCCACGCCGGTGAACTCGGCCGCCGCCGCGCACATCGAGCACGGTTCCTGGGTACTCCACAGCGTCGCCGTGCCCAGGTCCCAACCCGTGCGGGCGGCTCCCAGTGCGTTCATCTCGGCGTGCGCGAGCGGTGTCCCGCGCAGCGGGCCGGTGCCCGGGCCGTCCTCGTAGGCCTCGTTGCGCCCCTCCGCGACCGGCTTCCCGGCGGCGTCCGCGAGGACGGCGCCGACCGCCAGGCCTCCGGCCGCGAGCGCCTGGTAGGCAAGGGCGAGCGCTCTGCGCAGCGGCTCCGGCGCGGCGCGCCACTCCGTGTCGAAGGCGTGCTCCCCGTTGATCATCCGGCCATTATCACCAACCCGTCCGTCCCCACTCCGCACCACCTCCGTCGCCCCATCGGCACCCGCCGCCACTGCTCCCACACCCCCGCCCAACATCGCTACCGACCACCCTCCCCACACCGAGGCCAGCACCCCTCCCGACACCGCTCCCCGGACCGAGCGGCACCCCTCGTGCCGCCACCCGCGCGGCACCACCACCCACGCCGAGACCGGCACCGCCCACAGCACCGCTCCCGGACCGAGCCGCGCCCCGCGTTTCGGGACCCCGCGCGCGGCACCACCGCCCGCGGCGGGGTCGGCGCCGCTCGCGGGGGCGCTTCCGGCAGGTCCGCGGCGGCGCTATCGTCACCGCCATGGACATCCGCCCCGCACGTACCGTCGCCGAACTCCAGGCCGCGGAGTCCCTGTTCGACGGGCCCGCCCGCGCGGACTGGTCGGAGCGGTTCCTCTCCGCACCGGGGCACCTGATGCTGATCGCCTACGTGGACGGCGTGCCCGTCGGCATGGTGTCCGGCATCGAGATGATCCACCCCGACAAGGGCACCGAGATGTGCCTCTACGAGCTCTCCGTGGACGAGGCCCACCGCCGGCGCGGCTTCGGCCGGGCCCTGACCGAGGCGCTCGCCGCCGAGGCGGAATCGCGCGGCTGCTACGGCATGTGGGTGGGCGTCGACACCGACAACGAGGCCGCGCTGGCCACGTACGGGGCGGCCGGCGCCCGCGACGAGGGTGTCTTCAGGATGCTCGGCTGGCCCGTCGCCCGCTAGGGCCTGTCGTCTCCTTCCGATCCTGCCGGTCAGGCCCGCTGCGTCCGGTGCCGTGCCCGCGCGTGCTGTCGGGGCGCTCGGGGGCCGGACATGCGTGGTCGCCTCGGCCGTACGGCCGGGCGCGGTGCCGGGCGTCGCCGGCCCGGCAGGATCCGGGAGGGGCGGCCGGGCCCGAGGGCCCCCCGGGGCGGCGTGTCGTGGGGCCAGTCGGCGCACCCTCCGCGCGGTCGGGCTGTGCCTCGCCGAGCATCGGCCGCATGACCGCATTCACCGCGCTGCTCCCGGCCGCCGCCCTGCTGGCGGCGGCCACCGCCCTGCCGCCGTACGCCTCCCACGCCGCAGCCGCCACCGCCGACACCACCACCGCCCCCTACGTCGTCGTCCTCAAGGACGGCGCCACCCGCGCCTCCGCCGCCGCGGCCACCCGCGCCCTCGCCGCCGAGTCCGAGGCCGCCGGCGACAGTGTCGGGGCCGTCTACGACACGGCCCTGAGCGGTTTCGCCGTCCGCACCACCGCGGCCCGCGCCGCCGAACTCGCCGCCGATCCCCGGGTGGCCTCCGTGGAACCCGACACGGTCTTCCGGATCGACGACGACACCCCCGTGGGCGAGGCCGTCGCTCCCGTCGCCCCCGCCGTGCCCCTCGTCCAGGCACCCGCCCCCTGGTCCCTGGACCGGCTCGACCAGAGCGAGTTGCCGCTCGACGGCTCGTACACGTACCCGGCCAAGGCCGAGGGGATCACGGCGTACATCGTGGACACCGGGATCAACACCCTGCACCAGGAGTTCGGCGGCCGGGCCCGCTGGGGCGCCAACGCGGTGTTCATGGAGCGCGCCACGGACTGCAACGGCCACGGCACGCACGTCGCGGGCACCGTCGGCGGAGCCACCTACGGGGTCGCCAAGGGGGTCTCGCTCGTCGCCGTGAAGGTGGCGGACTGCCGCGGGGACGCGACCCTGTCGGCCATCACCGGGGGCATCGACTGGATGGTGAAGGACGCCCTCAAGTCGCCCGCCACCCCGGCCGTGGCCAACATGAGCCTGGGCGGCGGGTACAGCTTCGCCCTCAACCGCGCGGTGAAGCGGGCGATCGCGTCCGGGATCACCTTCGCGGTGGCGGCGGGGAACTCCAACGAGAACGCCTGCACCGGCTCCCCCGCCGGCGTCCCGCAGGCGCTCACCGTGGGCGCGACGGACGCACTGGACCGGCGGGCCTCCTTCTCCAACCACGGCGCCTGCGTGGACCTCTCCGCCCCCGGCGTGGCCGTCACCTCAGCCTGGAAGGGCTCCGCGACGGCCACCGCCCGTGCCTCCGGCACCTCGATGGCGGCCCCGCACGTGGCGGGCGCCGCCGCGCTGGTGCTGGCGCGCGGCCTGGCCGCCGGCGGGCCGCGCCGGACGCCGGCCCAGGTGGCCGAAGTCCTCGTACGGGACTCCCTGCGGGACCGGATCACGGCCCTGCCGGCCGGGACGCCGAACCTGTTGCTGCACGTGGCAGCCGCCGAGTAGCCCGTACGGGACCCTCCGCCGGCGGCGCCTCCCCGCCCCCGGCGGACCCCGGCCGGCCCGCCCCGGCGGCCCGTGCGAACGCGCGGTCCGGAACCCGGTCCGCAGCCCCACCCGCCCCACCCGCGCCGCCCCGGGCCAACGGGTATCCGCCCCTCCGCTCCACCCGGCCTGATGGCACATCAATTTCTGTGTGCTTCGGGCGAAAGCAAGTCATTGACTTCTCCATCCCGCGACGCGTCAATGTCGGCCACCGCACCGGCTCGACCTCCCCCACACAGCGGGTGGGGGGGAGGGTTCGTATGACGAAGGAGTCGCGACCCAGTGAGTACAACGTTTCGACGAAGAGTTCTGGCCGGGGCTGGCGCTCTGTCCCTGGCCCTGACGGGCGCCGTGGTGGGTCTGTCGGGCACCGCGCAGGCCGCGACCAAGACGACGCCCGTCCCGATGGACTGCGTCGCCCCCGCGCCCCAGCCGGGTGGTTCGGGCACGCAGAACTACACGATCACGCTGCCGGACGGCGCCAAGGCCGGCGACGTGGTCCCGGTCACCATCGACCCGGGTCCGAGTCCGGTCATCCCGAGCTTCTCGGTGACGACCACGAACGTCTCCAAGATCACCCTCAAGGTCGGGTCGGCCCTCCAGACGGTCGTCAGCCCGCCCGAGACGGTCGACGTGGTCGCCGGACAGGCGCTCAACCCGGCCGCCTTCTCCGGCACCGTCAAGATCCCGGACGGTTCCGAGGGCACCACGGTGAACGTGGCCCTGGACCTGGCGGTGACCGACGCGAGCCTCATGGGCTCGGTCTTCACCACCACCTGCACCCCGAACCCGCGCCCGAGCGCCTCGCTCGGCTCGGTCGCCGTGGAGGCCCTGCCCAAGGACCCGATCACCACCAAGCTGACGCCCAACAGCGGCAAGGCGGGCCAGGAAGTCGTCGTCACGGGCGCCAACTTCCCGGCGGGCGCGGTCACCTGCTCCGCGCTCAAGAACGGTACGGCCACGGGTGACACCGGTACCGGCACGGCCACCGCGGCCGGCGTCGCGACCTGCAACATCGTCGTCAACCAGCCCGCCGACACGATCAAGATCGACGGGTCGATCCTCCCGTACAAGACCTACTCCTTCATCGTCGAGCAGCCGGGCGTGCAGAACCCGGTCGACGTCGAGGTCCTGCCCGGCCCGCTGGCCATCGGCCCGCAGGCGGGCAACCCCGCCGTCAGCTTCGGTTCGGTCACCATCAACGGCAAGTCCCAGTCGGTCGTCGGTCAGTTCACCGCGATGGCCGTCCAGGACTTCCGCGGCGGGACCCTCGGCTGGGACGTCTCGGCGACCCGGACGCCCTTCCTGAACTCGGTCACCGGCCACTCGATGGCCACGGCGCAGATCGGCATCCAGCCGACCTGCAAGGTGACCAACCCGGCCAGCCCGAGCCCCTGCACCGCGGGTGCGCCCGGCGCGATCTCCGACGTCCCGATGAAGGTCGCCTCGGCGGCCGCGGGCGGCGACGACCTGACCGGTGGCGAGTTCGAGATCGGCGGAGCCGGAATGATCCAGCTCCCGCCGTTCATGTTCGCGGACACCTACCAGTCGGTCGTCACCTTCTCGATCGCCTGACCCGTACGACCCCGCTCCACCCCGGGTGGTGCGGCGCTCCGGCGCCGCACCACCCTTCCGCGCACCACCCCCGACCAGCGACCCCCTCCCCGTCCGGCCCGACTGGAGAACTGCCCATGCGCACCCGCACCCTCCTCCTCGGCCTGCTCCTCGGCCTCGCCGCCCTCCTGCTCCCCGCCCTCCCCGCGACGGCCGCGGACAACGGCACCTGGGGCGTCTTCCCGACGCCCCCGGCCGGTGCGGCGATGACCGACCGGGCGTACTTCTTCCACCAGGGCGAGGCCGGCACCACCATCAGCGACAGCGCGACGATCGTGAACTCCTCCGACAAGGAGCTGACGTTCCAGATCTTCGCCACCGACGCCGTCAACACCCCGGTGGGCGGCGGCTTCGCGCTGCTGCCGGTGGAGACGAAGCCCAAGGACGTGGGGACTTGGGTCGTGCTGCCGCCCGAGACCAAGAACACCGTCACCGTGCCGCCCAAGGGCCGCAAGGACGTCCCGTTCTCCGTGAAGGTCCCGGCGGACGCGACGCCCGGTGACCACGTGGGCGGGATCGTCGCCCTCAACACCGCCGTGGAGGGCATCCAGAAGGAGGGCAAGGTCCAGGTCGGGGTGAAGCGCCAGGTCGGCGCCCGGCTGTACTTCCGGGTTCCGGGGCCGGTGACCCCGGGGCTGAGCGTGGAGAACGTGAAGGTGAGCCGGGCGGCGCCGCTGCTGCCCTGGATCAAGGACGCCCGCGCCAAGATCACGTACTCCCTGGTCAACCTCGGCAACGTGGTCGTCGAGCCGAAGGTGACGGTCTCCGCCGAGGGGCTGTTCGGCCGCCGGGTGCTGGACCGGCCTGCCCGGGATCTGAAGCTCGTGCTGCTGCCGGGCCAGCGGATCGAGCTGACCGAGGAGTGGGCGGACGCGCCCCAGTCGGACTGGGTCACCGTCGACATCACCGCCGGGGCCTCCGCCTACCCCGACCTCGCCTCCACCTCCGCCACGGAGTTCCTCGCCGTGCCGTGGCCCGCGCTCGGCACCCTCCTGGTGCTGGTCGGCGCCGCCATCGCCGCCCGGGTCCTGCGCCGGCGCCGCCGGGCAGCCGACCTCGAACGGCCGGAACCGGCACCGGACTTGGCTGAAGCGCGATGATCGGCCAAGGTGTCCCCAGGTGACGGCATCCGGCCATCACCGGGCAGGCGAAGGCGCCGGGGGGCACCACACATGGCACGACAGCACGGCGCAGCGGGGTCCGGCCGGCCGGCGCCCGGAGGCGTTCCCGCAGGCCCGCCGGCGGATCCCGCCGCCGCGGGGATCGGGCTGCTGACCCTCGTCGAGCGGACGCTGGGCACGGGCACCGCGGTGTACGTCCCGGGCGACGGCTGGATCCGGCTCACGCTCCCGGTCGAGGACGGCGGTCCGGCCCCGGTCACGGTGGACGTGGTCGCGGACACCCGGCGGACCCCGCACGGGGTCGCGTACCTCCTGCCGGGCGGCGGGCTGAACTTCGGCTCCTCCTTCTTCACCCCGTCCGACCTGAACCTCGCCCACCGGCTGCGCCGCGAGGGCCTGCTCGTCGTCGGCGTCACCCCGCGCGAGGACGCCGCGGCCGCGGGGGACATCGGCCCCGACTGGGGGCTCGCGGCGCACCGCCGGGACCTGGCCTCGGTCGTGGAGGCGCTGGACGGGGCGCTCGGGCTGCCGTACCAGTACGTCGGCCACTCCGCCGGGGCCCTGCTCGCTCTGGACGCGGCCTCGCACGACGACTCGCCCCGCCTGACCCGGGTGGTGGCCCTGGACACGACCGGCCCCTACTCCGGCGACCTGGCCGTACGGGCGGCCCAGACCCGGGACGCGTACGAGTCCCGGATCGCGCGGGGCTCGTACGCGACGGACCCGGGCCTCCCGGCCCTGCTCGCCCGGGCCGTCACCGACCCGGGCGGCTCCTCGGAGGTCCCCTGGCCCCCGGACCCCGGGCTCCGCTTCACCCACGCCGGGCTCGCCCACTTCGCGCTGGTCCGCACCGCCCTGCTGCCCGGCCCGGCGAACTGGATCTACACCCAGGGCCACGCCGCGGGCTCGTACTCCTTCGGGGCCACCCCGGCGGCGGACCGCTTCGGCCTCGCCCACACCACGCTCGCCGCCTGGCACGCGGCGACCGCCGCCCTCGGCAGCGGGCTGATCCCGGACGCCCTGCTCCGGGACCTGGCCTCGGTCTGGGCGGGCGACGGGAAGACGTACGCGATCGACTGGGAGCGGATCACCGCCGAGGTGGTGTGGGTCAACGCCGAGCTGGGCCGCGGCGACCACGCGCGCGGCCCCCGGCTGATCCGGGCGGGCGGCAACCCGCGGGTCCGCTTCGCCGTCGTCCCGGGGTACGGGCACGGCGACCCCCTCTGGTCGCAGACGGCGGCGGCGGACGTCTGGCCGCTGCTCTGAGCACGGCCGGGGAAGCCCGGCCGGAAACGGAGCTCGCCCCCCCGCGGTGAGGGTTGCGGGGGGCGAGCGGTCCTACGGGGCGTGCGGTCCTACGGGCCGTGCGGTCCTACGGGCGTGCGCCCGGCCGGGATCCGGCCGGGGCCCGGCGGTCAGTGGTTGCGCGGGAATCCGAGGTCCACGCCGGCCGGGGCGTCCGACGGGTCGGGCCAGCGGGTCGTGACGACCTTGCCCCGGGTGTAGAAGTGGGTGCCGTCGTTGCCGTAGATGTGGTGGTCGCCGAAGAGCGAGTCCTTCCAGCCACCGAAGGAGTGGTAGCCCACCGGCACCGGGATCGGCACGTTGACGCCGACCATGCCCGCCTCGATCTCCAGCTGGAAGCGCCGGGCGGCGCCGCCGTCACGGGTGAAGATGGCGGTGCCGTTGCCGAACGGCGAGGCGTTCATGAGCGCCACGCCCTCCTCGTAGGTGTCCACGCGCAGCACGCACAGCACCGGGCCGAAGATCTCGTCGCGGTAGGCGTCGGAGTCGGTCTTGACGTTGTCCAGCAGCGAGAGGCCGATCCAGTGGCCGTTCTCCTTGCCCTCCACCGTGTAGCCGGTGCCGTCCAGGACCACGTCCGCGCCCTGCGCCGCGGCGCCCGTCACGTAGGAGGCGACCTTGTCGCGGTGGGCCGCGGTGATCAGCGGGCCCATCTCGGAGGTCGGGTCGTTGCCGGGGCCGATCTTGATCTTCTCGGCGCGCTCGCGGATCTTGTCGACGAGGGTGTCGGCGATGGCGCCGACGGCCACGACCGCGGAGATGGCCATGCAGCGCTCGCCGGCCGAGCCGTAGGCGGCCGAGACGGCGGCGTCCGCGGCGGCATCCAGGTCGGCGTCCGGCAGCACCAGCATGTGGTTCTTGGCGCCGCCCAGGGCCTGTACGCGCTTGCCGTTGGCCGAGGCGGTGGTGTGGATGTGGCGGGCGATCGGGGTCGAGCCCACGAAGGAGACGGCGGCGATGTCGGGGTGCGCCAGGAGCGCGTCGACGGCGACCTTGTCACCGTGGACCACGTTCAGCACGCCCGCCGGCAGACCGGCCTGGCTCGCCAGCTGCGCCAGCAGCGTGGAGGCCGAGGGGTCCTTCTCGCTCGGCTTGAGGATGAAGGTGTTGCCGCAGGCCACGGCCAGCGGGAACATCCACATCGGCACCATCGCCGGGAAGTTGAACGGGGTGATGCCCGCGACGACGCCGATCGGCTGGCGGATCGAGGAGACGTCCACGCGGCTGGAGACCGAGGTGGACAGCTCGCCCTTGAGCTGCACGGTGATCCCGCAGGCCAGCTCGACGATCTCCAGGCCGCGGGCGACCTCGCCCAGCGCGTCGGAGTGCACCTTGCCGTGCTCGGCGACGATCAGCTCGGCGATCGCGTCGCGGTTGGCGTCCAGCAGGGCGCGGTAGGCGAACAGCACCTTGGTGCGGGCGGCCAGCGAGGACTGCCCCCAGGACAGGAACGCCTCCTTGGCGACCTGTACGGCCGCGTCGACCTCGTCGGCGGACGCGAGGGCGACCTGCGTGGTGACCTCGCCGGTGGCCGGGTCGGTGACCGGGCCGTAGTTGCCCGACGCGCCCTCGACGGTCTTGCCACCGATCCAGTGGTTGACGGTCTTCATGCCTAACTCCTTCACAGATGGCGACGTCGCTGCGCGGCTTGCCGGTCGTACTCTTCTCGGGCTTCCACCGCCGACGTACGGGTCGCGGTCTCGGCCACAGGTACATCCCACCACGCCTGTGCGGGGGGCGGGCCCGACACAGTGTCGGGTGTTCGGGTCTGCACGTAGACACATGTGGGACGGTCCGCCTCGCGCGCCCGGGCGAGGGCTTTGCGCAGGTCACCGATGGTGCGGGGGCGGATCACGGCCATCCCGAGGGAGGCCGCGTTGGCCGCCAGGTCCAGCGGCAGCGGCGCACCGCTGTACGAACCGTCCACCGCCCGGAAGCGGTAGGCGGTACCGAACCCCTCGGCGCCCACCGCGTCCGAGAGGCCGCCGATGGAGGCGTACCCGTGGTTGTCGAGGATCACCAGCCTGACCGGGATCTCCTCCTGGACGGCGGTGACGATCTCGGTCGGGTTCATCAGGTACGTCCCGTCGCCGACCAGCGCCCACACCGGCCGGCCGGGGGCGGCCAGCGCGGTGCCGATCGCGGCGGGGATCTCGTAGCCCATGCAGGAGTACCCGTATTCGACGTGGTACTGGTCCGCGGAACGGGCCCGCCACAGCTTGTGCAGGTCCCCGGGGAGCGAACCGGCGGCATTGATCAGGATGTCGTCACCGTCGACGAGGCCGTCCAGCAGGCCCAGCACCTGTGCCTGCGTCGGGACGGAGTCCTCGTCGGGAGCCGCGTAGGCCCCGTCGACCAGCCGCTCCCACGCCCTCTTCCCTTCTTTGTACGCCGCCTCGTACGGGGGGTCCACCCGGTACCCGGCGACCTCGGCCAGGAGTTCCTCCAGGCCCTCCCGCGCATCGCAGACCAGGGGGCGGGCGGCGAGCTTGTGGGCGTCGTACGGGTCGAGGTTGAGCCCGAGGAAGCGCACGCCGGGGTGCTGGAACAGGGTCGCGGAGGCGGTGGTGAAATCGGTGAGCCGGGTCCCGGCGGCGATCACCAGATCGGCTTCGCGGGCCAGCGCGTCGGCGGTGGCCGTGCCGGTGTGCCCGATGCCGCCCACGTCGGCGGGGTGGTCCCAGGGCAGGGCCCCCTTGCCCGCCTGGGTGGAGGCCACCGGAATCCCGGTGGCCGCGGCGAACTCCGCCAGGGCCGCCCGCGCCCCGCTGTGCCGGATCCCGCCGCCGGCGATGATCAGCGGCCGGGCGGAGCCCCGTACGGCCCGGGCGGCGGCGGCCAGCTCGGTCCGGTCGGGCCGGGGCCGGCGTACGCCCCACACCCGCTCGGCGAAGAACTCCTCCGGCCAGTCGTACGCCTCGGCCTGGACGTCCTGGGGCAGCGCGAGCGTGACCGCGCCGGTGTTCACCGGGTCGGTGAGGACCCGTACGGCCTGGAGCGCGGCGGGGATCAGGGCCTCGGGACGAGTGACGCGGTCGAAGTGGCGGGACACGGGCCGCAGGGTGTCGTTGACGGTGACATCACCCGCATGGGGGACCTCCAGCTGCTGGAGCACGGGGTCGGCGGGCCGGGTCGCGAAGGCGTCCCCGGGCAGCAGGAGCACCGGGATCCGGTTGATGGTGGCGAGGGCGGCCCCGGTGACGAGGTTGGTGGCGCCCGGCCCGATGGAGGTGGTGACGGCGTGCGCGGACAGTCGCCCGCTCTGCCGCGCGAACCCGACGGCGGCGTGCACCATGGCCTGCTCGCTCCGGCCCTGGAGGAACGGCATCTCCCCGCGGCCGGTCTCCAGGAGTGCCTGGCCGATGCCGGCGACGTTCCCGTGCCCGAAGATCCCCCAGGTGGCGGCGATCAGCCGCTGCCGGTGCCCGTCGCGCTCGGTGTACTGGCGGGAGAGGAAGCGGACGAGGGCCTGCGCGACGGTGAGCCGGACGGTCGGTGTCATGCGGGGTCCTCCGCTCGGGGGAAGGGGAGCCTTGAATCAATGTCCTGGCCGGCCCAGGTGGAGCGGATCCAGCCGTGACCGGGGTGATCGCGGATGAGCCACTCCCGGGTCGCGCCGGGGCCCGCCATGACGTTGAGGTAGTACATGTCGTGGCCGGGCGCGGCGATGGAGGGGCCGTGCCAGCCGTCCGGGATGAGGACCGCGTCACCGGTCCTCACCTCGGTGAGGATGTCGGTCTTCCCCGCCGGGGAGGGGCTGACACGCTGATAGCCGAGGCCGGGCGTGTCCCCGTGCGGGGCGATCTCGTAGTAGTAGATCTCCTCCAGCCGGGATTCCTCGCCGGGGTGGTGCTCGTCGTGCTTGTGGGGCGGGTACGAGGACCAGTTGCCGCCGGGGGTGAGCACCTCCACGGCGATGAGCCGGTCGCAGTCGAAGACTCCGGCGGCGGCGAAGTTGTTGACCTGCCGGGAGCACTGTCCGGCTCCGCGGAGCTCTACGGGTACCTCGGCGGCAGGCCCGTACCGCGCGGGCAGCCGCTGCTCGCAGCGCGCGCCGACCAGCGCGAAGCGGCCGCCCTCACCTGAGGTGATCTCGGCGTGCCCGTCCCGGGGGACGTAGGCGAAGTCCGTCGGACCGTCGAACACCCCGCGCCGCCCCCGGAGCCGGAAGACAATCCCTGCCCCGTCGGCGTGTGGGGCGCGGGGGTCCGGAGGCGGAGCCCCCGCCGGGTCCGGGGCGGAGGCCCGGGGCGGGGGGCCGGCGGCGGAGCCACCGGTTTCGGGAAGGGGCGGGGTGGGGGAAGGCTCCGCGCAGCGGACGTCGCAGCCGCCCGCCAGGGGGAGCACGATCCACTCCGACTCCCCGCACCCGTGCGCGTACACCTCCCCCGGTGCCAGGTCCAAGGCGAGCAGCCTCGTCCACTCCATCGCCCACTCAGACACCACCGGCACGGCCGAGCACCTCCTCCACCTCTCCGGCGAACGGCATCGCCGTCGAGCACGCCAGCCGCGAGGCCACGATCGCCCCGGCCGCGTTCGCGTAGCGGATCACCCGCTCCAACTCCCATCCCGCGAGCAGCCCGTGACACAGGGCCCCGCCGAAGGCGTCGCCCGCGCCCAGCCCGTTGACGACGGTCACCGGCACCGGCGCGGCCTCCACCGCGGTCCCGTCCCGGTGGACGGCCAGCACTCCGGCCGGGCCGCGCTTCACGACCGCGAGCTCCACCCCGGCCGCGAGCAGCGCCCGCGCGGCCGCGTACGGTTCGCTCTCGCCGGTGGCGATCGCGCACTCCTCGGCGTTGCCCACGGCCACGGTGGCGAGGGACAGGGCCCGGCGGTACCACTCCCCGGGCTCGGGCCCCGCGCTCTCCCCCTCCCCGGAGGGCCACAGCATGGGCCGCCAGTCCAGGTCGAAGACCGTGAACGGGCTTCTGCCGCGCGCCTCCAGCGCGGCCAGGGTCGCCGTCCGGCTCGGCTCCGCGCTGAGCCCCGTACCGGTCATCCAGAACATCCGCGCCGCCCGCACCGCGTCGAGGTCGAGCTCGTCCGCGGCGATCTCCAGGTCCGGCGCCTTCGGGTACCGGTAGAAGTACAGCGGGAAATCGTCCGGCGGGAAGATCTCGCAGAAGGTCACCGGCGTCGGATAGGCCGCCACCTCCCCGGCCCACCGCTCGTCCACCCCGAACCCGCGCAGCTCCGCCCGGAGATACGCGCCGAAGGGGTCCGCGCCGGTCCGGGTGATCACCGCCGTCCGCCGGCCCAGCCGGGCCGCCGCGACGGCGACGTTGGTCGGGGAACCGCCCAGGAACTTCCCGAAGGTGTCCGCCTCGCCGAGCGGTACGCCCGTCTTCAGGGGGTAGAGATCCACCCCGATCCGCCCCATCGTGATCAGGTCGAACGCCAACGGATCCGCAGCCATCACCACACCAATCCTCCCGACCGAGTGCTCCCCGTACCGAAGAGCCTCGCACCCTAAGGTGGCCGTATGACGTCCTCACCGCCCGCGTTGACCCGTATCCGCGTCGGTTCGGCTCCGGACTCCTGGGGGGTCTGGTTCCCCGACGATCCGCGGCAGACCCCGTGGGAGCGGTTCCTGGACGAGGTCGCCGAAGCCGGGTACGAGTGGATCGAGCTCGGCCCCTACGGCTATCTCCCCACCGATCCCGTCCGGCTCGCCGCCGAGGTCGCGGCGCGCGGCCTGCGGGTCTCCGCGGGAACCGTCTTCACCGGACTCCATCACGGGCCCGCCGTGTGGGAGGAGACCTGGGAGCACGTGTCGCGGATCGCGGAGCTCACCCGGGCCATGGGCGCGGCGCACCTCGTCGTGATCCCGTCGTTCTGGCGGGACGACAAGACCGGCGAGGTCCTGGAGGACCGCACCCTCACGCCGGATGCGTGGCGCGAACTGGCCACGCAGACCGAGCGGCTGGGGAAGCGGGTCCAGGACGAGTACGGGCTGCGGATCGTCGTCCACCCGCACGCGGACACGCACATCGACACCCCCGAGAACGTGGCGTGCTTCCTCGACGCCACCGATCCCGCGCTGGTCTCCCTCTGCCTGGACACCGGGCACTACGCGTACTGCGGGGGCGACAGCGTCCGGGCCATCGAGACCTTCGGCGAGCGGATCGGCTACCTCCACCTCAAGCAGGTCGACCCGCGGATCCTCGCCGAAATCGTCCGGGACCAGGTCCCCTTCGGGCCGGCCGTGGCCCGCGGGGTGATGTGCGAGCCGCCGGCGGGGGTACCCGCGCTGCAACCGGTGCTGGCGGCGGCCGAGCGGCTCGGCGTGGACCTGTTCGCCATCGTGGAGCAGGACATGTACCCGTGCCCGCCCGACCGGCCGCTGCCGATCGCCCGCCGCACCCGCGCCCACCTGCGCTCCTGCGGCGCCCGCTGAACCGGGCCGGATCCCCCGATCCCCGGCCGTACGAACCCTCGTGGAGGAACAGATCATGACCAGCACGCTCGGCATCGCCGTCATCGGTACCGGGAAGATGGGCTCCGACCACGTCCGCCGCTTCGGCCGGACGGTCGGCGGGGCCCGGGTGGTGGCCGTGGCCGACCCGGACGGGGACCGGGTCAAGGAGGTCGCGGCCGGTCTGGACGGGGCGGTCGCGCACACCGATCCGGCGGCCGCGATAGCGGCGCCCGGGGTGGACGCCGTACTGATCGCCTCGCCCGGGCCCGCCCATGAGGAAGCGATCCTGCACGCGTTGGAGCGGCGGCTGCCGGTGCTCTGCGAGAAGCCGCTGACCCCCGATCCGGCGGGCGCCCTGCGGATCATGGAGGCGGAAGCGCGGCTGGGCCGCCGGCTCGTCCAGGTCGGCTTCATGCGGCGCTACGACGCCGAGTACGCGCGGCTCAAGGAGCTGCTCGACGCGGGTGGCATCGGGCGGCCGCTGTTCCTGCACTGCCGGCACCGCAACGCCTCCTCGCCGTCCTTCTTCACCAGCGAGATGCTGATCAGCGATTCGGTGGTGCACGAGGTGGACGCGGCCCGCTGGCTGCTGGGCCAGGAGATCACCGCGGTGACCGTGCTGTCGCCGACGCCCACTTCGGCCGCCCGCGAGGGGCTGCGCGATCCCCGGCTGGTCCTCATGGAGACCTCGGGCGGAGCCGTGGTGGATGTGGAGATCTTCGTCAACTGCGGCTTCGGCTACCAGGTGCAGTGCGAGGCGGTCGGCGAGTCCGGCAGCGCCCGGATCGGCGACGGCCACGCGATGGTCGTCCAGTCGGCGGGCCGGTGGGGCGGGGAGATCGACCAGGACTTCACCGTCCGCTTCGCCGACGCCTACGACCGCCAGCTCCGCCGCTGGGTCGCGGCGGCCGCGCTGGGCCGGGTGGACGGCCCCGACGCGTGGGACGGCTACGCGGCGTCCGCCGTCTCCGAGGCGGGCATCGCCGCGGCCCGCACCGGCGCACGCACCCCGGTGGAACTGACCGAACGCCCGCCCCTGTACCGCTGATCCACCCGCCCGGGCCCTGGGGTTGCTCCGGCTGCCCGTTGCGATCGGCGGCGCCGAGACGGAGGTGGTGGGCGTCGGAGGAGTGGCCGTCGCCCCCGATGTACGCGGTCGCGGGCTGGCGCGGCTCGTCCTCGCGGCCGCACTCCGCCACGCGCGCACGATGGGCCCCCGGCACGCGCTCCTGTTCTGCCGGCCGGCGCTCGTGCCGCTGTACGAGCACCTCGGATGGCACCTGCTCGACGAGGAGGTCCTCGTCGAACAACCCGGAGACCGCTCGGTCCCCATGCCGCTCCGCACCATGGTGACCCCCCTGCACGAAAACGCGGCCTGGCCCCCGGGACCGGTGCGGCTCCTCTCCCTCCCCATGTGACCGCGCGCCACCGCGGCGGCGCCTGCGCCGCATGTGCCACCCGTGTCACGAGGGTTGCCGGTGTGTCACACATGTCCGCATTACGCGGGTCTTGCGTCACAGCCGGACGACAGCCCCTCCCCTGACCTCACCCTGCGTCGTTCCCCGGGCACAACCTGAGTGATCGTCAGTGTCCACGCGCCGGCTCCCCCGACGGCCTCCCGGCCGGCCCCGCGGCGTGGACAAGGAGGTGTCGAGGATGAGCGACCGACAGCTGTGGTCGTACAAGGAGATCGCCGCTCACATCCGGGTCCAGCCGGACACGGTGCGCTCCTATCGCAAGCACGGGCTGCTGCCCGCACCCGACCACGTGGAGGGCGGCAAGCCCTACTGGTACGCCGACACCATCCGCGCCTGGGTGGCACGCCGGCCCGGCAACCGCGGACGCCGCGAGGACTGACGCGGCGTCCGGTCCAGGGACGGGACCCTCCCGGGCCCCGTCCGCTAGCGGCTCCCGGCGGGCACCGGCTCGGATTCGGGCCGCTCGGAGGCCGGGGCCGGGGACGGCTCCCCTTCGCTCAGCCCGATCCGTTCGTGCAGTCTGCGCAGCGGCGCCGGCGCCCACCAGGTGGCCTTCCCGGTCAGCTTCATCACCGCCGGCACCAGCAGGCTCCGCACGACCATCGCGTCCATGAGCACGGCCAGGGCGATCCCCAGGCCCAGCATCTTGGTGTTGGTCACCCGCGAGCTGCCGATGGCGACCATCACCACCGCCAGGATCACGGCCGCGGCGGTGATCAGTCCGCCCGTGCGGGTCAGCCCGGCGCGCACCGCGCCCTCGTGGTCCCCGGTCCGGTCGTACTCCTCCTTGATCCGGGATATGAGGAACACCCCGTAGTCCATGGAGAGTCCGAAGGCGATGCAGAACATCAGCACCGGCAGGGTGGTCTCGATGTCTCCGGTGGAGGTGAAGGAGAGCAGTCCGGAAAGGTGGCCTTCCTGGAACACCCACACCACCGCCCCGAACATCGCCGTCAGACTCAGTGCGTTGAGCAGGACGGCCTGGACGGGTATCAGCAGGCTCCCGGTGAGCAGGAAGACCAGGAGCAGCGTGGCCAGCACCACGACGGCCAGGGCCAGGGGCAGTTTCCCGGCTATGGCGTCACGGGCGTCGACGAGCACCGCGGCCTGTCCGGTCACGGCGGTGTCGAAGGGTGCTTCGACCGCCCGCACCAGGCCCACCAGGTCCTGGGCCTCCTCCCCCACTTCCTCGCCCTCGGTGAGCACCGAGAAGTAGGCGTATCCGGCGCCGGCCGCCGAACTCACCGGCCCTTCCACCCCCACCACTCCGGGCAGGGCTTCCACCCGCCGCTTGTAGGCGTCGAGATCGGCGGCGCCGGAGGCCCCCTCGGTCAGTACGGTCAGTGCTCCGCCGGGGCTGCCCGGGAAGCCTTCGCGGATGTGCTGCTGCACCACGTGCGATGCGGCGGTCGCCGGCAGCTGCCGGTCGTCCACGGTGCCGAACTTCACTCCGAGGAAGGGCGTTCCGAGCAGCAGCAGTCCGGCCGTGGTGACCACGGCGAACACCGGTGCGCGGCGCATCACCAGATCGGTGAGCCGCGCCCAGCCCCGCCCGCCCCCGGCCCGGCCCGGGTCGGTCCCGGCCGGTCCGGACCTGCGCCACAGCCGGCGCAGGTCGAAGGAGTTGACCCGCTCCCCCAGCAGTACGAGCGCCGCGGGCAGCACGATGAGGGCGGCCGCCGCGGCGAGCAGGACCACCGCGACTCCGGCGTAGGCGAAGGAGCGCAGGAAGTACATCGGGAAGAAGAGCATGGCCGAGAGGGCGACGGCCACGGTCAGTGCCGAGAACAGGACCGTCCGCCCGGCGGTGCGCAGGGTGACTCCGACGGCCGCCACGGGGTCGCGCCCGGCGGCCAGCTCTTCGCGGAACCTCCGCACGATGAACAGGGCGTAGTCGACGGCGAGGCCGAGCCCCAGGGCGGTGGTCAGGTTCTGCGCGAAGACGGATACGTCGGTGAACTCGGTGAGCCCGCGCAGCACCGCATTGGTTCCGATGATGGCGATGATGCCCACGCCGAGGGGCAGCAGGGCCGCGATGGCACTGCCGAAGACGAGGATGAGCAGGACGAGCGTCACGGGCAGGGCGATCAGCTCGGCGCGCAGCAGGTCCTCCTGGATGGTGGTGGTCACCTCGCGCTGGACGGCGGCCGGGCCGCCGAGGGACACCGTCACCGGTCCGTGCTCGCCGCGGTAGCTCGGGACGATCCGGTCCAGGACGGCATTGGCCGTCTTCTCGTCGCCCAGGACCCGGGCGGCGATCAGGGCCTGCCGGCCGTCCTCGGAGCGCAGGGTGGGCAGGCCGGTCCGCCAGTACGAGCCGACGCCGGTCACGCCCTGCTCGGCGGCGAGCCGCGCCGTCAGCCGCTCGGCCTCGGCGGCGACGGCCGGGTCGTCCACCCCGGCCGTCCCGGCGGCGGCCCCGGCGGCCCCTATGTCAACGAGTAGCAGCAGGTTGGGCTGGGAGCCCGGGAACTCGCGCTCCAGCGCCTTGGTGGCGTAGGTGGAGCGGGCGTCGGGGTCCTCCCAGCCCCCGCTTCCCAGTCGGTCGGCGACGCCTCCGCCGGCGAAGACGGCCAGGGCCGTGACCACGAGGGCGAGCAGCAGCGAGAGCCTCGGCCGTGTGGTGACGAGCCCGGTCCACCGGCCGCCCTCCCCAGGCGGCGGCGGTTTTTTGACTTCGGACATGTCTCGGTGTCCCCTTCACCGTGATTGCCAAGCCACTTAGACTGGCAAACACGAGCAGTCGCTCGCGTTCTCCAAGAATGCGAGCGACCTCTCGCGTTTGTCAATCACCCACGGGAAGCAACAGGAAGCAAGGGATTGGACATGCGGGAGACCTCTCGGGCCACAGATGCGGAGAAAGCAGGCGAATCGGCCGTGGAGGCAGCGCCGACACCCGCGACGGAACCGGCGGCCGAAACCGCCCCCCGCCGCCGCCAGGCCCGCGGTGAGCGCCGGATCGCCCAGCTCCTGACAGCCGCCGCCGGGGTGTTCTGCCGTACGGGTTACGCGGCGGCCAGCACCAACGCCATCGCCCGCGAGGCGGGCGTCTCCCCGGGCACGCTCTACCAGTTCTTCCCGAACAAGGAGGCCATCGCCGTGGAGCTGGGCGGGCACCTCCTCCAGCGCGCCCACGAGGCGCACGGCCGGGCCTTCCTCCCCGAGAACCTGGACCGCCCGCTGCCCGAGCTGCTCGACGCCGTCCTGGATCCGGTCATCGCCTTCAACTGCGAGAACCCGGCCTTCCTGGCGCTCATGCACGGCTCCGGCATCCCCGGCATCGCCCAGGAGCACGACGAGCTGCACGTCGGCATGCTGACCCGCGTCGAAGGGGTACTGCGCGCCTGCGTCACCCCGGCCGCCGACGGCTCCCCGGCCACCGACGGCACGCCCGCCACCGACGCCGAGCTCACGCAGGTCGCCACCATGGTGCTCGGCATCGTCAAGGTCTCGCTCGAGCTGATCCTGGCCAGCGAGGGCGCGGAGCGGGCCGCGTACGTCGCGGAGCTGAAGACCGTCCTGTTCCGCTACCTGGACCCGATGATCACCACGCCTCCTCCTCGCTGACCATCTCCCCGACACCCCCGGGGCCGCCGGGTCCGGCACCGGCGGCGGACCCGGCCCGCAACCGCAGCCCCACCAGCGGGAAGACCAGTACGGACACCATCCCGGCCCCGACCAGCGCCGCCGCCTCCCCCGACTCCAGCTTCCCGGCCTGCACGCCCAGGGTGGTGATCGCCACCACCAGCGGGAGCGCCGTGGAGCCGAACAGCACCAGCGCGGAGCGGTCCTTGCGCCCGAGGTCCCGGGGCGCCAGCAGCCACATCGGAAGCCCGCGCACCACGAGGAAGAGGAGCAGGAACACCGGCAGCAGCAGGAGCGCCCGCCCGCCCCCGAGCAGCGCGGTCAGGTCGAACTCGATCCCGGTGACCACGAAGAACAGCGGCACCAGGAAGCCGAAACCGAAGGCCTCCACCTTCGACAGCACGGCCTCGCTGCTCTCCGGCGCGGCCCCGTGCAGCACGAGCCGGGTGATCAGACCCGCGGCGAAGGCGCCGAGCAGGACGTCGAGGCCGAGTACCTCGGACAGCGCCAGGAAGGCCACGAGGATCAGCACCACCAGGCGCACCGCGAACTGACCGCTGCTGTGCAGGGTCTTGGCGATGACCCGGGCGAACCAGGGCGGCTTGGGCCGCATCGCCCAGAACACCGCGGCGGCCGTGAGCACCGCGAAGCCGATCAGCAGCGCCGCCGACTGAGCAGGCGCCCGTCCGCTGAGCAGCAGGGCCATCGCGATGATCGGCCCGAACTCGCCGACCGCGCCCATCGCCATCATCACCGAGCCGAACCGGCTCTGCAGGTCCCCCGAGTCCCGCAGGACCGGCAGGATCGTGCCCAGCGCGGTACTGGTGAGCGCGGTGCCGATGTAGACCCCCTTCTCGAACCCGCCGCCCGACAGCAGCAGTCCGAGCCCGAGCCCCAGTGCGAGGGCGGCCACCCAGGCCCACACCGACCGCTTCAGGGTGTCGCCCCTGACCTGGGCGAACTGGATCTCGTAGCCGGCCAGGAAGATCAGCATCGCCAGGCCGAGCTCGCTGAGCACGTCGATGACGTCGGTGGAGTGGGCCCAGCCGAGGACGTCGGGTCCGACGAGGACGCCCAGGACGATCTCGAAGATCACCAGCGGGACGGGGAGCCAGCGCGAGACCCCGTACGCGAGCAGGGGCGCGAGCACGGCGATCGACATGATCAGGATGAGAGTGGTCCCCGAGTGCGCCATGTGTGCCATTTACATACGCTTCGCGCGGATTGTCCACCGCAAAAGATCTCGCCGAACGCCCGTCGAATGCTCGCGTTGATACCCCCTAGGGGTATAGTCTCGCAGTGCCGGGATGAACGGTGACCTCTCCACGAGCCGTCCGCCGCCTTCCGGCCGCCCGGAAACGCCCTTGAAGAGGAGAACGACATGAGCGCCGACACGGACACCCAGACCACCACCGTCTACCGGGTGACCGGCATGACCTGTGGGCACTGCGAGGGTGCGGTGACCGCCGAGCTCTCCGAACTGGCGGGCGTCAGCTCGGTCAAGGCCGTCGCCGCGACGGGCGAGGTCACCGTGGTCTCGGCCGCCCCGCTCGACGAGGCAGCCGTGCGCGCCGCCGTCGACGAGGCCGGCTACGAGTTCGCCGGCCAGGCCTGAGTCCTCCCCCTTCGGCAGAACCGCGGTACCCCGCAATACCCGCAGCACCCCGCAGTACCCCGCCGGGCCGTACCGGCCAGCTCATACTGGTGCCGTACGGCCCGGCCCTCCCCCTGGAGCCGGAACATGAGCAGCAGCACAGTGCACGACGGACCCATAGCGGCAGCCGGCGCCACCGCGCCCACCGCCGAGGTCGAGCTGGCCATCGGCGGGATGACCTGCGCCTCCTGCGCGGCCCGCATCGAGAAGAAGCTCAACCGGATGGACGGGGTCACCGCCTCGGTGAACTACGCCACCGAGAAGGCCAAGGTCTCGTACGGCGAAGGCGTGGCGGTCGCCGACCTCATCGCCACCGTGGTCAAGACCGGCTACACCGCCGAGGAGCCCCCGCCGCCGGAGCCCGAGGCCGTGACCGGTCCCGAGGCGCGGGCCGCCGGGGCCGAGGAAGCCCGCGACCCCGAGCTGGCCGCCCTGCGCCAGCGCCTCCTGGTCTCCGTGCTCCTCTCGCTGCCCGTCGTCGTGCTCGCGATGGTCCCGGCGCTCCAGTTCGACAACTGGCAGTGGCTCTCGCTGACCCTCGCCGCCCCCGTCGTCGTCTGGGGCGCCCTCCCCTTCCACAAGGCCGCCTGGACCAACGCCCGGCACGGCGCCGCCACCATGGACACCCTGGTCTCGGTGGGCACCGGAGCCGCCTTCGCCTGGTCGCTGTGGGCCCTGTTCTTCGGCCACGCCGGAATGCCCGGCATGCGCCACGGCTTCGACCTCTCCGCCTCCCGCACCGACGGCTCCTCGGCGATCTACCTGGAGGTGGCGGCCGGAGTCGTCAGCTTCATCCTGCTCGGCCGCTACCTGGAGGCCCGCTCGAAGCGGAAGGCCGGCGCGGCCCTCAAGGCCCTCATGCGGCTCGGCGCCAAGGACGTGGCGGTGCTGCGCGACGGCGCCGAGGTGCGCATCCCCGTGAGCGCGCTCGCGGTGGGCGACCGGTTCCTCGTCCGGCCCGGCGAGAAGATCGCCACCGACGGCACGGTCGTCGAGGGCAGCTCCGCCGTGGACGCCGCCATGCTCACCGGTGAATCGGTCCCGGTCGAGGTCACCGTGGGCGACGGGGTCACCGGAGCCACCGTCAACACCTCCGGCCGCCTCGTCGTCGAGGCCACCCGCGTCGGCTCGGACACCCAGCTCGCCCGGATGGCCAAGCTGGTCGAGGACGCGCAGAACGGCAAGGCGGAGGTGCAGCGCCTCGCCGACCGGATCTCCGGGATCTTCGTTCCCGTAGTGCTCGTCCTGGCCCTGGGCACCTGGGTCACCTGGCTGCTGATCACCGACAACCCGACGGCCGCCTTCACCGCCGCCGTGGCCGTCCTGATCATCGCCTGCCCGTGCGCCCTGGGCCTGGCCACCCCGACCGCGCTGATGGTCGGCACCGGCCGGGGCGCGCAGCTCGGCATCCTGATCAAGGGTCCCGAGGTGCTGGAGTCCACCCGCCGCGTGGACACCGTCGTCCTGGACAAGACCGGCACCGTCACCACCGGCCGGATGACCCTGACCGCCACCCACCCCGCCGAGGGCGTGGACGCGGACGAACTGCTGCGCCTGGCCGGGTCGCTGGAGCACGCCTCCGAGCACCCGATCGCCCGGGCCATCGCGGCGGGCGCCGCGGAGCTCCCCGGCGGTCTGTCGGTCCCCGAGGGCTTCGAGAACCACGGCGGGCTCGGCGTCCAGGGCGTGGTCGACGGACACGCCGTCCTGGTGGGCCGCGAGAAGCTGCTCGCCGACTGGTCGATCGCGCTGCCCGCCGCCCTCGCCGAGGTCAAGGCCGCCGCCGAGGCCGAGGGTTCCACCGCCGTCCTGGTCGCCTGGGACGGGGAGGCCCGCGGGGTGCTGACCGTGGCCGACGCGGTCAAGGAGACCAGCGCCGAGGCCGTTTCCCGGCTGCGGGCCCTGGGTCTGACGCCGGTTCTGCTGACCGGCGACAACAAGGCCGTGGCGCAGACGGTGGCCCGCGCGGTGGGCATCGAGGAGGTCATCGCCGAGGTCCTCCCGCAGGACAAGGTGGACGTCGTACGCCGGCTGCAGGCCGAGGGCCGTACGGTCGCCATGGTCGGCGACGGGGTCAACGACGCGGCCGCGCTGGCCCAGGCCGACCTGGGCCTGGCCATGGGCACCGGCACCGACGCGGCCATCGAGGCGAGCGATCTGACCCTCGTGCGGGGCGACTTGCGGGTGGCGGCGGACGCGATCCGGCTCTCGCGCCGGACCCTGGCCACCATCAAGGGCAACCTCTTCTGGGCCTTCGGCTACAACGTGGCGGCGCTCCCGCTGGCCGCGGCCGGACTGCTCAACCCGATGATCGCGGGGGCCGCGATGGCCTTCTCCTCGGTCTTCGTGGTCACCAACAGCCTGCGGCTGCGCTCCTTCCGCTAGTGATCACCCTTCACGTCTCGCGCACAGTCCCTTCACACGAGACGCAGATCACAGGACCCCCGACGTAACCATCGGTCAGCCCCATGGGTCTAATGGGGCGATGCCGAAAACGTGTTGGGACGACTACACGTTGCCTCGGCACGCAGACACCCGGTCCGGGTCCCGTGGGGGGAATCCGTTCCGGGGTAAGGAAAGCGCCCCGACCTTCGACCCGTGGGGGGATCGATGGCGGGGCGCTTTTCCTGTACAAGACGTTCTACGAGTCCTGCGGGTACTGCGGCTCGACCCTCGGGTCAGCGGGACTCGACCGGGACGAAGTCGCGCAGGACCTCGCCGGTGTAGATCTGGCGCGGGCGGCCGATGCGGGAGCCAGGCTCCTTGATCATCTCGTGCCACTGGGCGATCCAGCCGGGCAGCCGGCCGATCGCGAAGAGCACGGTGAACATCTCGGTCGGGAAGCCCATGGCCCGGTAGATCAGGCCGGTGTAGAAGTCCACGTTCGGGTAGAGGTTGCGCTCGACGAAGTACTCGTCGGCCAGCGCGTGCTCTTCCAGCTTCAGGGCGATGTCGAGGAGCTCGTCGTCCTTGCCGAGCGCCGAGAGGACATCGTGCGCCGCCGCCTTGATGATCTTCGCCCGGGGGTCGAAGCTCTTGTAGACGCGGTGTCCGAAGCCCATGAGGCGGACGCCGTCTTCCTTGTTCTTCACCTTGCGGATGAAGGCGTCGACGTCGCCGCCGTCGTTCTTGATGCCCTCGAGCATCTCCAGAACGGACTGGTTGGCGCCACCGTGCAGCGGGCCCCACAGGGCCGAGATGCCGGCGGAGATCGAGGCGAACATGTTCGCCTGCGAGGAGCCGACCAGACGCACGGTGGAGGTCGAGCAGTTCTGCTCGTGGTCCGCGTGCAGGATCAGCAGCTTGTCGAGCGCGGCGACCACGACCGGGTCCAGGTCGTACTCCTGGGCCGGCACGGAGAAGGTCATGCGCAGGAAGTTCTCGACGTAGCCGAGGTCGTTGCGCGGGTAGACCACCGGGTGGCCGACCGACTTCTTGTACGCGTACGCCGCGATCGTCGGGAGCTTGGCCAGCAGCCGGATCGTCGAGAGGTTGCGCTGCTTCTCGTCGAACGGGTTGTGGCTGTCCTGGTAGAACGTCGACAGCGCGCTGACCACGGAGGACAGCATCGCCATCGGGTGCGCGTCGCGCGGGAAGCCGTCGTAGAAGCGCTTGACGTCCTCGTGCAGCAGCGTGTGCTGGGTGATCTCGTTGCGGAACGACGCGAGCTGGTCGACGGTCGGCAGCTCCCCGTTGATCAGCAGGTAGGCGACCTCGATGAAGGTCGAGCGCTCCGCCAGCTGCTCGATCGGGTAACCGCGGTAACGCAGGATGCCCTGCTCACCGTCGAGGTAGGTAATGGCGGACTTATAGGCGGCGGTGTTTCCGTAGCCGCTGTCCAGGGTGACCAGCCCGGTCTGAGCCCTGAGCTTCGAGATGTCGAAGCCCTGGTCACCGACGGTGCTCTCGACCACCGGGTAGGTGTATTCACCGTCCGCGTACCGCAGTACTACAGAGTTGTCGCTCACGTCATCCCTCACCGACGTAGTGCCTCTTCTTCGAGGTGCCCTGACTGCCTCTACCTTCCCCCATTTGGCGCAGGTGAGTGCACTCGGGGTCGAGCTTTGGTGTTTTTGACGGCACTCAGTGCCGCCAGCGTGCACATCCTGCCCCCTCCACAACCGTTGTAGGAACCCCAAATGATCGATCATCTAGGTGATGTTTCCCACCGGTATGCGGCCGGAGAGCCTGGGTGCGACGGCCGTGTACCTCCTGCCTGCGGAAACGGTACGCACCGCCTGGGCGAGGGCCTTGCGGGACCCGACCAGGACGACCAGTTTCTTCGCCCGGGTGACGGCCGTATACAAAAGGTTCCGCTGGAGCATCATCCAAGCGCCGGTCGTGACCGGGATCACCACCGCCGGATACTCGCTCCCCTGGGAGCGGTGGATGGTGACGGCGTAGGCGTGGGCCAGCTCGTCGAGCTCCGCGAACTCGTAGGCCACTTCCTCGTCTTCGTCCGTGCGCACCGTCAGCCGTTGTTCCTCCAGGTCAAGGCCGGTGACCACGCCGACCGTGCCGTTGAAGACCCCGTTGGCGCCCTTGTCGTAGTTGTTGCGGATCTGCGTGACCTTGTCGCCGACCCGGAAGACCCGGCCGCCGAACCGCTTCTCGGGCAGGCCCGGCCGGGCCGGGGTGATGGCCTGCTGGAGCAGCGCGTTGAGGTTTCCGGCGCCGGCCGGGCCGCGGTGCATGGGGGCGAGGACCTGGATGTCCCGCCTCGGGTCGAGGCCGAATCTGGCCGGAACACGACGGGCGGCGACGTCCACGGCGAGCTTTCCGGCCTCCTCGGTGTCCTCCTCCGGGAACAGGAAGAAGTCGGGGAGCCCGTCGGTGATCGGCGGCAGGCCGGTGTTGATCCGGTGGGCGTTGGTGACCACCCCGGACTGCTGGGCCTGCCGGAAGATGGTCGTCAGCCGGACGGCCGGGACCGGTCCGCCCTCGGCGAGCAGATCGCGCAGCACCTCGCCCGCCCCGACCGAGGGCAGCTGGTCCACGTCCCCGACCAGCAGGAGGTGGGCACCGGGTGCCACGGCCTTGACCAGCTTGTTCGCCAGCAGCAGGTCGAGCATCGAGGCCTCGTCCACCACGACCAGGTCCGCGTCGAGCGGCCGCTCCCGGTCGTACGCCGCGTCCCCGCCCGGCTTGAGCTCCAGGAGCCGGTGCACGGTGGAGGCCTCGGCCCCGGTGAGCTCGGCCAGCCGCTTCGCCGCCCGGCCGGTGGGGGCGGCGAGGACCACCTTGGCCTTCTTGGCCCGGGCCAGCTCCACGATCGAGCGGACGGTGAAGGACTTGCCGCAGCCCGGCCCGCCGGTGAGCACCGCGACCCGGCGGGTGAGCGCGAGGCGGACCGCGTCGCGCTGCGCGGGGGCCAGCGTGGCTCCGGTCCGGCCGGCGAGCCAGCCCAGGGCCTTGTCCCAGTCCACGTCCCGGAAGGCGGGCAGCCGGTCCTCCTCCGCGTTCAGGAGGCGGCGCACCTGACCGGCCAGGGACAGCTCGGCGCGGTGGAACGGCACGAGGTACACGGCGGTGAGGGGGTCCGGGCCGCCCTGCGGGTCGGGCACGGATTCCCGTACGACCCCTTCCGGATCTCCGGCGAGCTCGGCCAGGCAGTCGATGACCAGCCCGGTGTCCACCTGGAGCAGTTTGACCCCGTCGGCGATGAGCCGGTCCTCGGGCAGGAAGCAGTGCCCCTGGTCGGCGGACTGGGACAGGGCGTACTGGAGGCCGGCCTTGACCCGCTCCGGGCTGTCGTGCGGGATCCCGACGGCCTGAGCGATGCGGTCGGCGGTGAGGAAGCCGATGCCCCAGACGTCGGCGGCGAGCCGGTACGGCTGGTTCTTCACCACGGAGATGGAGGCGTCGGCGTACTTCTTGTAGATGCGCACGGCGATGGAGGTGGAGACGCCGACCCCCTGGAGGAAGACCATGACCTCCTTGATGGCCTTCTGCTCCTCCCAGGCCGCGCCGATCAGCTTGGTCCGCTTGGGGCCGAGGCCGGGCACTTCGATCAGCCGTTTCGGCTGCTCCTCGATGACGTCGAGGGTGTCGAGGCCGAAGTGCTCCACGATCCGGTCCGCGATCTTCGGACCGATGCCCTTGATCAGGCCGGAGCCGAGATAGCGCCGGATGCCCTGGATCGTGGCGGGGAGCAGCGTCGTGTAGTTCTCCACGGTGAACTGCCTGCCGTACTGGGCGTGCGAGCCCCAGCGGCCCTCCATGCGCAGCGATTCACCCGGCTGGGCCCCGAGGAGGGATCCGACGACCGTGAGCAGGTCGCCGGCGCCACGGCCGGTGTCCACGCGGGCGACCGTGTACCCGCTCTCCTCGTTGGCGTAGGTGATGCGCTCCAGCACGCCTTCGACCACCGCCGGTGCCGCGGGCGCGTTCGTCGTCATGGCCCGAAGCTACAGCCCGGGTGTGACGGTCCGGCGGGGCTGTGGAGAACTCGGCCGCCAAGCGGAAACGGCCAACCAGAAGGGGGTCCCGCCTTTCGGCCGGACCCCCTCACGGTTACCCCTCCCTCGTCGGACTCCCCGATCCCCCCGGATCCCCCCCGGAAGTCCCGACGCAACATACGACCCTCGACCCCCGCCGGTGGTTGCACGCGGATCCGGAACTTTACTTTTCCATTACCCAAGCGGGTTCCGGAGGCCATCCGAGGTGCCGCCGAATCGCCACAGAAGTAGCGTTTCAGACATGAGCGAACCTTCCTTCCAGGACGACGTGCTGAACGAACTCGGCGACGACCGGCTGACCGAGATCGCCGGTCTCCTCGGCACCGACACGAACGGCGCCCGCGACACCGTCGCGGCCACGGTCGGGGCGATGACCGGCGACCTCCAGCAGAAGGCCGACGCCGATGACGACGACGGCAACGAGGTCCGCCAGGCCTTCGCCGAGGTCACCCAGGCCCCGCTGGAAGGCGTGGCCACCCTCGGCGGCGGCCTGGGCGGCATGCTCAGCGGCGGGATGATGGCCGGGGTGCTCGCCAAGGTGAGCAAGCCCGTGGCCAACGCCGTATCGAAGAAGACCGGCATCCCCGCGCCCACCGTGGCCCGGGTCATCGAGCTGCTGATCCCGGTCCTGCTGGCGGTCTTCGCCAAGCGCGCGGCCGGAAAGGCCGGAGGCGCGGGTGCGGGCGCGGGCGCCGGGTCCCCGACGGCAGCCGGCGGCGAGTCCCCCATCCCGTCACCGGGAGCGGTACCGGGCGCGGCGGGCGCGGCCCCCGCGGGTCCGGCCGGCGCGGCCCCGGCGGGCGGCGGCAGCCTGGGCGACCTGCTCGGCCAGATCCTCGGCGGCGGCAAGAAGTAGCCGGGTTCACCCGTTCGGACGAAACGGCCCCGGGCCGGGTCCGGACCGCCCCCCGGCGGTCCTGACCCGGCCCGCGCTCCGATCGGCGGGCGCTCCGATCGGCCCGCGCTCCGATCGGCGGGCGGGGACGTCAGATCGCCGGACGGTAGAAGAAGGTCTTGCGCCGCTCGATCCTGCCGTCGCGGACGAGGTAGGTGTCGGCGAAGGCCTCGTCCAGGGCCGTGCCGTTCCTGTCGGCGCCCT
This sequence comes from Streptomyces sp. NBC_01298, assembly GCF_035978755.1. NCBI lineage: Bacteria > Bacillati > Actinomycetota > Actinomycetes > Kitasatosporales > Streptomycetaceae > Streptomyces > Streptomyces sp. NBC_01298. The sequence continues at coordinate 5,924,198 of NZ_CP108414.1, read as the reverse complement.
GGAACCGCCCCCAGCAGGCGGCCGCGGCCAGGCCGCCGGTCACCTGGCTCACCTCGTGGGCTCCCGAGGTGATGATCCGCTCGTGCTCGTAGAACCGGCGGATCCGGTCGAGGCCCTCCAGCGCCGGGTAGCCCGGCCGTTCGTACACGGCGTCCGGCGCGAAGACCTCGCCGAGCCGGTCCCACGAGCGGGTGTCGATCACCTCGAACAGCCGGGCCACCAGGGATTCGGCGGTCACCGGTGCGTGCGACGTCGTTGTCACGGTCTTGCTCCTTGGGGGTGTGGAGGAAAAAGACGGTGCGCATGCGCGGCCCGCCCGACGGGGTGGATCACACCCCGTCGGCCAGTGCCTTCTCCCAGGCCGCGGCCAGACGGGAGACGCCTTCCCGGCGCTGCGCGCCGTCCAGGGAGGCGAAGGACAGCCGCAGGACCCGCGAGCCGTCCTCGTCGATGCAGAAGGGCGTGCCGGGCACGATGGCGACGCCCTGCGCCAGCGCGTGCGCGTAGAGCGCGTCCGAGCCGACCCGGGGGTCGGTCAGCCGGCACCAGAAGAAGAGGCCGCCGCGCGGCCGTTCGAAGTCCAGCCAGGGCAGTTGCTCGCGCAGCAGCGCCTCCATGGCGCGGGCCCGGCCGCCGTACAGCGTGCGCAGGCCCGCCAGATGGGTCGGCAGGAACTCCGGGTCCCCGAGCAGGTCGGCGAGGAGGTACTGGCCGAAGGTGTTGGTCTGCAGGTCCCCGCACTGTTTGGCGGCGACCAGTTCCCCGATCAGCTCGGCCGGGGCGACCAGGCCGGCCACCCGCAGCCCCGGGCAGACCGTCTTGGAGAGGCTCATGAGCCGGACCACGCGTCCGCTGTGGACGTCGGTGGACGGCAGCCTGCCCCCCTCGAAGGCCAGGTCCCCGTAGGGGTCGTCCTCGACGATCACGAAGCCGAACCGCTCGGCCAGCGCGGCCAGGTGGCGGCGCCGCTCCTCGCAGAGCACGGCTCCGGTGGGGTTGTGGAAGTGCGGTACGACATAGACCAGCTTGGGCCGGGCCCCGGCGAGGAGCCGCTGCTCCAGTACGTCGGTGCGCATCCCCTCCGCGTCACCGGGCACCGGCAGCAGCCGGGCGCCGGCCCGCCGGAAGACCTGCACGGCGCCCAGGTAGCTCGGATCGTCCAGGGCCACCTCGTCGCCCTCGTCGATCAGGGTCTGGGCGACGAGGTCCAGGCCCTGCTGGCTGCCCGCGGTGACCATCACCCGGTCGGGTCCGACGGTGGACCCCGTCGCGCTCGCCCGGGCCGCGATCAGCTCGCGCAGCGGGGCGATGCCGTCCGTGGGGGCGTACTGGAGCGCACGTACCGCGGACCCGGCCGACCCGGCGAACAGCCGGTCGGTGGCCTCGGCGAGCCGGGCCACGGGGAAGCTGTCGGGGGCCGGGATCCCGCCGGCCATCGAGAGCACCCCGGGGGCGGCGGCGGCCGCCAGGATCCGGCTCACCGCGTCGGAGCGGCCCCAGCCGGTGCGGCGGGCGAGCAGGCTCCCGATGGCGGGCGGTTGCTGTACGGGGGTCACCTTGCGTCCACCTTCCGGGGCTGCGCGACGAGCTGGGGCGGGAACTCCTTCAGGCGCCACACCGGCGAGTTGAGGACCACCAGGACGGCGGTCAGGAACAGCCCGGCCGTGACGAACAGCGTCTCGCGCAGCCCGATGAGGTCGCCGAGCCAGCCGCCCAGCAGGGCGCCGAGCGGGAGCGTCCCCCAGGAGACGAAGCGGTAGCCGGCGTTCATGCGGCCCAGCAGGTGGTCCGGGGTCATGGACTGGCGCAGGCTGATGATGTGGATGTTGGCCATGGTGCCGCCGGCCCCGATCAGGCCGAAGGCGGCGACGAACAGGGCCAGCGAGAGCGCCCCGCCGTTCGCCGGGGCCGCCGGGATGGCCACGGGGGCCAGGCAGCACAGCAGCAGCGCCGCCAGGATGGCGCGGCCGAGACCGATCCTGCGCTTGAGCCATTGCGCGAGCATCGAGCCGGCCAGCGAGCCGACCGCCCCGGTGCCCAGCAGCAGGCCGATGCCGCCGGGCGAGATGCCGAGCGTGCGAGCGGCGTAGAGCACGAACACCGTCTGGAGGGACATCCAGCAGAGGTTGTAGAGCCCGGACTGGAGGGCGCAGGCCCGCAGGTGGGCGCTGTCCCAGATGATCCGGATGCCCTCGGCGATGCTGGTCCGGATCCCGGTGCGCTCCTGCTGGGGCACCGGCTCCGGCTCGACGCGCCGCACCGCGAGCAGGGTGAGCACGGAGACGAGGTACGAGACCCCGTTGATCAGCAGCGCGTAGGGGGCGGTGACCCAGCCGATGAGCAGGCCGGCGAGGCCCGGCCCGCCGATCTGGGCCAGCGAACTGGTGCCCTGGAGCTTGCTGTTGCCCTCCACCAGGTGCTGCTTGCCGACCAGGGTCGGCAGGTACGACTGGTAGGAGACGTCGAAGACCACCGTGAGGGTGCCCACGAGCAGCGCGGCGACGTACACGTGCTCGATGCGGAGCAGGTCGAGCACGGCCAGCAGCGGCACCGCGCTGACCAGCAGCGCCCGCCCTATGTTGGCCATGATCATCAGGGGCCTGCGCCGCACCCGGTCGACCCATACGCCGACCAGGAGGGTGACCATCAGGAACGGGGCGTAGGAGGCCGCGTTGACGAAGCCCACCTGGGAGGAGCTGGCGTCGAGCGTGAGCACCGCGGTGAGCGGCAGCGCCAGGGTCGTGACCTGGGCCCCGACCTGTGAGATCGCCTCCCCGGACCAGAACTTGAGGAACTCCGGGTCCCGCCAGAGCGTGGCGGGGGCGGCGGCGGCCGGTGCCGCGGCCGCCGTCTCCTCCACCGGCTCGGCGGCCCCGTTCCCGATGTCGGTCACTTGGCTTCCACTCCCTCGGCGGCCGGGTCGACGTGGAACGCGCAGCCGATCTGGGCACCGCGCAGCATGCTCACGATGCCGACGGCCGGGTCGGTGACGCCGCGGGCCAGGGTGCCGGCGTAGCGTCCGTCGACCATCAGCGTTCCGTAGGCGACGGCCATGTCCTCGCAGGTCTCGCCGTCCTCGGAGAGGAACCGCTCGGTGGTCGGCAGCAGGCGGTGCTGGAGGACGTACGGGCCGTCGACGGCCTGGCGGAGCGTGGCGACCCATTCCTTCTGGTCGGTGGTCCAGCCGGGGGTCACGCCGACGCCGCCGTAGAGCAGGGTGGGTTTGAGGACCAGGTGGTCCTTGTTGGCGATGGCGTAGGGCAGCAGGTCGATCTTCTCGCCGCCGAAGGTGACCTTCTCGTCGCGGACGAAGCGGGTCCAGGGCAGGATCCGGTCGATCAGCTCGCGCTCGGCCTCGGTGAAGACGGCGCGGTTGCGCTCGTCGCTGAGCATCGCGAGGCTGCCCTTGTTGCCGTACAGCTCGCAGTCGAGCGGGGCGAACAGTTCGACCGTGCCGGCCTCGACGGCGTCGAGGAGCGGGTTGACGAGGTCGTAGGTGCGGGGCTCGTCGGGCATTTCGCCGGGCAGGAACATCCGGTAGACGACATCGACCTCGCGGCCGGCGTGCAGGACCTTGCCGTTCTCGTAGGCGAAGTCGCCGAGGTGGCAGACGACGGTCTCGAAGCCGAGCCGTTCGAAGGCCGGGACGACGAACTCCATCCAGCACTTGGACTTCTCGAAGCCCTCGGGCCAGTCGGTGATCGCCAGCAGCGGCCGCTCGATGCCCTCGAGGGAGGGGGCCTGGCGGCGCAGCACCTCGGTGATGCGGGCGAGCGGGTCGGGGTAGACCAGGCCCTCGGCTGCCGCGAACTCGGCGAACTCGGCGTCCTGGATCAGGGCGCGGGCGAACTCGCCCATCTGCCAGCCGCCCAGCGAGGAGCCGGTGTTGAGTTCCATGACGCGGAAGCCGCCGGTCTCGCGGTACAGGTCGGCGCGGGAGAGCGGGGCGAGCTCGTCCACGGAGCCGCGCAGGACCAGGTCGGCCTGGGTGGGCGACATCCCGACGGCGGTGGCGAAGGCGCGCAGGTCGCCGCCGAAGAGCCGGGCGGGCACCGCCTTGAGCAGTTCGAAGAGGCCGTTCAGGTCGTTCTCCAGGCCCGTGACGTCGGCCTCGCTGAGGAAGACGGGGCGGTTGAGCCCCTCGCCGCCGCCGGCTCCGTAGCGGAACCACTCCACGCCCCGGACGCCGGAGACGGTCTGGCGGGCGGCGGTGCGCTCGTGGTCGAAGAAGCGGCGGGTCACGGCGTTCTCGACGCGGGCGCCGAGCCGGTGCGCGGCGACACCGGAGACCTCCGTACGCGAGAGCGCCTCGGCGCGGTCCAGGGCGCGGCGGGTGCGGGCCGGGGTCTCGCCGACCGCGATGAGCGCGGCGGAGCGGGGGGTGAGGCCGCGGGGCGGGAGCAGCAGCTCGTCGCCGGGCTCGACCAGGGCGACGGCCTCGGCCAGGTCCTCGACGTCCTCGGGGGCGGGCAGGACGACGCGGTCGACGGCGCCGTCGTAGGCCGGGTAGAGGAAGCGGACCTCGGCGCTGAGGGCTCGGGTCGGGGTGACGTCCGGGGTCTCCTCGAAGGCGATCCTGGCGGCGGCCAGCGGCAGGTCCACGCCGGTGGCGAGCTTGTTCAGGTGCGGGATGAGGTCGCCGCCGAGGCGGCCGTTGAGCTCGATCAGGCGGGGGCCCTCGGCGGCGACGCGCAGTTCGGTGTGGGTGACCCCGTAGTCGACTCCGGCGGCGCGGTGCGAGTCCTGGACGAGCTGGGTGACGGCGTCGGCCCAGGGCTCGTGGCGCCAGTCGGTGACCAGGTGGCCGACCTCTTCGAAGTACGGGTGGGCGCCGAGGCGCTTGCGGGCCACGCAGACGGGGGTGGCCAGGCCGTCCACGACGACGCTGTCCACGCTCAGTTCGGGGCCTTCGATGAACTCCTCGATCAGGACCGAGGCAGTGGTGCCGGCGCCGCGCAGCCGGCTGGTGGAGGCGAGCCGGAAGGCCCGGCGCAGGCCGTCCACGTCGCGGGCCATCATCACGCCGAAGCTGCCGCCGAGGGTGCGGGGCTTGACGACGACGGGGAAGCCGATGGACTCGGCGGCGGCGACGGCCTCGTCCTCGGTGGTGGCCGGGACGTAGCGCACGGCGGCCATCCCGGCGGCTTCCAGGGCCTGGCGGGTGGCGTACTTGTCGCGGCAGATCTTGGCGGCCGCCGGGTCCATGGCCCGCATGCCGAGCTTCTTGGCGACCGAGGAGACGGCGACCAGCGACCACTCGTCCCAGGTGACGATCGCGGCGTCGGCGACCTCGCCGCGCAGGTCGGCGACCGGGGCGTACAGCTTGGCCGCGTCCGTGGTGTCGGCGATCCGGTGGGTCTCCACGTAACGGGCCTGCCAGGTGGGGGCCTCCGGCGCGACGAGGGTCACCTCGTAGTGCTGGGCGAGGGAGGCCAGGGCGTATTCCCGGTACTGCTGTATGCGGCTGCCTACGAGGATGACGCGCTGGCGTTCGGAGGTCGTGAAGACCACGGTGGATTCCTTTCCGGTACGGGGCGTGGAGCGGGTTCGCCCCGGAGAACAGGGGGTGCGAGACGTGTGGGGGGGGTCAGCCCGTCGGGCCGTCGGCGGGCGGGGCGCCGACCGGTACGCAGGTCAGCCGGAAGGAGTTCGCGGACTCGGTGATGGCGGCCTCGACCTCCCGGGTGGTGGCGCCGCGGAAGCGGAAGCGGGTGCCGACGTGCTCGTAGCCGCTGATCGCCGGGGCCGTGGAGCCGACCGGGGTGTGCTTGACGGCGTACGGGAGGCGGCCCGGCGCGGGTTCCCGTACCCAGCCGGCCGCTTCGACGCGGCAGGGGGCGGGCACCGGGAGCGGGAGCAGCAGGTAGCCGCCGACCTCGCCGGTCTTGAGCGGCGGCAGGACCGGGGTCAGGCCGAGCTGGATGTCCACGGCGGCGGCCATCAGGTCGACTTCGTGGACGTCGCGCCAGGTGAAGGGGATCTCCCCGCCGCCCACCCGGGCCCCGCACTCCAGGAAGACCAGCGCGGGCCCGCCGCCGGGCGCCGGGGTGACGAAGGCCTCCAGATGGAAGACCCAGGGCTGCGAACCGCCGAGGGCGGGGCCGACCGCGGCGGCGAAGGCCTCCACCGCCTCCAGCAGCGCGGGTTCGTCCTCCTCCACGGAGCCGAGCCAGGTGCCCTGGGTGAAGTCGGCGCAGGTGCCGCCCACGTAGCGCGAGACGGTCCAGCTGCCGAGCGAATCGCCCTCCCACAGCCCGTCGATGTGCAGGATGGGCCCGTCCACGTAGCTCTGGACGAGGTGCGGTTCGGCGGCCAGGGCGGCGGCCAGGGAGCCCAGTTCCGCCAGTTCGGCGGCGGAGTCGATCTGGACCACGCCCCGGCTGGCGGTGCCGCGGTGCGGCTTGACGACCAGCGGCCAGCCGTGGGCCTCGCCGAAGGCGAGCACGGCGGCCGGGTCCGGCGCGGGGGCGAAGGCGGGCACCGGCAGGCCGGCGGCCTCGGCCGTGCGGCACATGGTCAGCTTGTCTCGGAACACGGCCAGTTCGGCGGTGTGCTGGCCGGGGATCGCGAACTCCTCGCGGATCAGCGCGGCCGTGTCCAGGTCCCCCTCGTTGAGGGCGATCAGCCGCGCCGGGGCGCCGAAGCGGGCCACGAGGCCGGTGACGGCCGCGCGGACGGCGGGCAGGTCGTCGGTCAGGGCGACGGTGGTGACCGCGGCGGCGGCCTCGGGTAACGAGGCGCGGCCGAGCGCCGTGCTGACGTAGGTGACCTGGGCGGAGCCGTGGTCGATGTAGTCGGCGTAGTGCGCGTGGGTGTCCCGCCAGCGGTGCAGGACGATGATGTGCGGCCGGTCGGTGCTCATTCCGTCCCGCTCCCCTCACCCGCGTCGGCGCCCTCGGAGGAGGAGGAGGCAGAGGCAGAGGCAGAGGCAGAGGCAGCGGCAGCGGCAGCGGCAGCGGCAGCGGCGGCGAGCCAGGGCAGTGCCGCCGTGGCCATCGTGCGGACGCCGACGGACAGCGCGGGTCCGGCGACGGGCGCGAAGGTGGAGGAGTGGTTCTGCGGGAGCTCCTCCAGCTTGCCGGCCGCGAAGGCCTCCCCGAAGGCCTGCGGGTCGAGGCCGCCGTAGAACCAGTACACCGAGGGGACCTGGGCGGCGGTGGCGAGCAGCCCGAAGTCCTCGCTGGCGGTGGTCGGGCCCATCGTCATGACGGCGCCGGCCCCGAAGTGCTCGCGGTGGGCGTCGGCCACCCGCTCGGCGGCCGCGGTGTCGTTGACGGTCATGGGCAGGTGGTAGACGGAGGTGATCTCCGGGTCGGCGGTCGCGCCCGCCGCCGCCGATTCGGCGCGGGCGAGGCGCTCGACGGCCGCGAGGACCTTCTCGCGGACCGGCGCGGAGCTGGTGCGCACGTTGATGCCCAGCTCGGCCGTGTCGGGTATGACCGCGGCGGTGGTGCCGGCGTGCAGTTTGCCGACGGTGACCACCACCGGTTCCTGGGCGGCGATCTCGCGGGAGACCACGGTCTGGAGCCGCAGGACCAGCGAGGCCGCCATCACCACGGGGTCGACCGCGGCCTCGGGCTTCGAGCCGTGGCCGCCGCGCCCGAAGAGCTTGACGGTGATCGAGTCGGTGGCGCCCATGACCACGCCGGGCAAGGTCGCGACGAGCCCGACGGGGCCGGGTCCCACGTGCGAGCCGAGGATCACGTCGGGGCGCGGGAAGCGCTCGAAGAGCCCGTCCTCGACCATCTCGCGGGCTCCGTAGCCGCTCTCCTCGCCCGGCTGGAAGACGGCGACGACCGTGCCCCGCCAGGCCCCGCGGTTACGGGCGAACAGGGCGCAGGACCCGATGAGCGCGGCCACGTGCAGATCGTGGCCGCAGGCGTGCATCACCGGGACCTCGGTGCCCGATTCGTCGGTGGCCGTCTCGGTGCTCGCGTACGGCAGTCCGGTGGCCTCCTTGACGGGCAGCGCGTCCATGTCGGCGCGCAGCATGACCACCGGGCCCTCGCCGTTGGCCAGGACCGCGACCACGCCGGTGCGGCCGACGCCGGTGGTGATCTCCCAGCCGCCCTGGGCGGCGAGGCGCTCGGCGACCAGGGCCGCCGTCCGCTTCTCCTGGAAGGCGAGTTCGGGGTGGGTGTGCAGGTCGCGGTAGTCGGCTTCGAGGGCCGGCAGCAGCGAGTCGAGTCCTTCGAGCAGTGCGGTCATGACGTCCTTCTCAGGCATGAGGGGTTACGGACACAGGCTGTTCGCTACCGAGGTGTTCGCTACCGGGGTGTTCGCTACCGGGGTGTTCGTGTACGGCCCATGAGGCGGCCAGCGCCACCGCGGCGGTCAGTGCCGGCCACCACGGCAGCCAGGCGCCCAGGCCGGCCGACCTCAGGAGCTCCGCGAGCATCGGGAACGTGCCGCCGAAGAGGCTGATCGCGGCCGCGGTGGGCAGGCCCACGGCGACGGCGCGCACCGCCGGCGGGAACAGCTGCCCCGCGAAGACGTTGCTCACCGCGAGCGGGAGGCCCAGCAGGAAGAGCAGCACCACGGTGACCAGTTGGACGGGAACCCGTCCGGAGTTCATGGCCAGCAGCAGCGGTACGGTGCCCAGCGCGAGCCCGGCGAAGCCGAGCCGCAGGACGGGCAGCGCCCCGATCCGGTCGGCCGCCTTGCCGCCGCCGAGCATGGCCGCGAGGAGCGCCACCATGCCGAGGAGCAGCGCGGCGGAGGTCTCCTCCTTGCCGGCGGCCCCGGCGCTCTCGGCGTACGAGGGGAAGTCGACGGTGACGAAGTAGAAGGCGGTGGTGGCCCCGGAGGTGATGGCGAACACCACGGCGAGCCGCCGGAGATGGGCCCGCAGCACCGGCCAGGGGCTCGGAGCCCTCACGACCGGCGCCTTCCGCGGCATCCCCGCGGACGGGGCCGCTCCCTGCGCGGCCCCGCCCGCGGCAGCGGTGAAGACGGTGCTCTCCGCCGCGCCCCGCCGGATCCACAGGGCGGTCAGCCCGAGCAGCCCGCCGAAGACGAAGCCGAGGCGCCAGGCCCCGTCCTCGACCCCGCTCTCGCCGAACACTCCGAGCAGGAGGTTCATGACGATGAAGGAGAGCGCGCTGCCCAGTACCACTCCCCCGTAGGAGACGGCGCTGTAGAAGTAGCGGCGCCCGGCCGGCGCCGTCTCGGTGACGTACGCGGCCACGCTCGGGTTCTCCGCCCCGACCGACAGGCCCTGCACCAGCCGGGCCCCCACCACCAGGAGCGGAGCGGCCAGGCCGATGGAGGCGTAGCCGGGGACGACGGCCAGGAACAGGGAGCCGGCGGCGATCAGGCCGACCGTGAGGGTCAGTCCGTAGCGCCGGCCGCGGGTGTCGGTGAGGCGGCCGATGAGCACGCTGCCCAGCGGGCGGACCAGGAAGCCGAGGGCGAAGCCGAGGTAGGCGGCGATGAGTTTGGCGGTGGGCGAGGTGCCGGGGAACAGTGCCTCGGCGAAGTAGGGGGCGAGGATGCCGTAGATGGTCCAGTCGTAGGCCTCGACGACCGAGCCGACGGTGGCGGCGGCCAGTTCCCTGCGGGGGCGCCGGCCCGGCGCCGGTGCGGCGGCGGTGGCCGCCGCCGCACCGGCCTCCGGGAGACCGGCTTGGTCAATGCTGGTCATCTGTTACTCCGTAGACCCTGATCAATGAGGTGTCCTGCCCGGGGAAGGGCACGGCGTGCAGCCGGACCCCGGTCGCCGGGAGGGAGTCGAGACCGGTCAGGCCGGTGAGGGCGGGCAGGTTGGCCGCGGCGAGCGCCGCCGCCACCGGCCCGTTGCCCTCACGGCTGTCGGTCGCCACGAGGAGCGCGCCCTGCCCGGCGAGCAGGTCCACCGCGTCCTCGGTGAGGTACGGGCCGGCCGCGCGGCCGGTCTGTACGACGACGGCGCGGCCCGCGAGGTCGAAGGGCGCCAGCGCCAGCCGGTCGGCGACCGGCGCTCCGGCTCCGAGGAGCCGGACCAGGACCACGGGAAGGTCCACCAGGCCGGCGAGGCCCGGGGCGGCCCCGCCCGGGCCCGTCGGCCAGGCGGCCCGGGTCGCGGGGCCGGTCAGGTCCGCGGTGGTGCGGCCGGAACCGGCCGAGCCGGTGTTCCGGGAGCCCTTGTGGGGCTCCTGGATCAGCTCCCGGCGGGTGATCTTCGTACTGCCGACCATCAGCAGTCCGAGGTGGCGGACGATCAGTTCGCCCAGGTCCCCGTCGGCGATGTCGTCACCGGGGATGTCCAGGCGGAACCCCTGCATCTGCAGGGCGCCTCCGTTGCTGAAGACGACCTCCGCGTCGAAGTCGACGCGCCACTCGCCGCCGTGCTCACCGCTGTTGTTCGTTCCCGTGGCCATGTTGAATGTCCTTCTCTTCGTGGATCCGTGCTCTGCCGTGCCGAGCCGGCTGCTCCGGCTCGGGCACGGTCGACCGGCTCAGACGCAGTCGATCAGAGCTTTCTCCAGCGCCGCCGCCATCTCGTGGATCTCCTCGTCGGTGATCACCAGTGGCGGGAGCAGCCGGAGCACGGCGCCGTGCCGCCCGCCGCTCTCCAGCAGCAGCCCGTGGTCCAGGCAGGCGCGCTTGACGCGCTTGGCCCGGGCCCCGTCGGCGGGCAGCGAACCGAGGGCGTCGGCCCGGCCGGCGGGGTCCACGATCTCGATGCCCCACATCAGCCCCCGGCCGCGGACCTGGCCGATCTCGGGGTGACCGGCGGCCAGCCGGCCGAGCAGGGAGCCGATCAGTCTGCCCTTGGCGGCGGCCTTGTCGATCAGCCCCTCGGACTCGGTGACCCGCATGGCGGCGAGTCCCGCGACCAGGGCGATCTGGTTGCCGCGGAAGGTGCCCGCGTGGGCTCCGGGCGTCCAGGCGTCGTACTTGCCGTGGTAGAGCAGCAGCGACAGCGGGAAGCCGCCGCCGGCCGCCTTGGACACGAGGACGGCGTCCGGCTCGATCCCGGACTCCTCGAAGGCCCACATGGTGCCGGTGCGTCCGAAGCCGGCCTGGATCTCGTCCAGGACCAGCGGGATGTCCAGCCGGGTGGTGATCTCCCGCAGCCCGCGCAGCCAGGCGGCCGGCGCCGGGATCACCCCGCCCTCGCCCTGGACCGCTTCGACGAAGACGGCGGCCGGCTTGGTGATGCCGCTCTCCGGGTCGGTGAGCAGCCGCTCGATGTAGGTCAGGCCGGCCCGGACGCCCGCCTCGCCGCCGATGCCGAAGGGGCAGCGGTAGTCGTAGGGATAGGGGAGGTGGTGGACGTCCGGCATGAGGGAGGGCACGGACTCCTTGGCGCCCAGGTTGCCGGTGAGGGCGAGGGCGCCCGCCGTCATCCCGTGGTACGCCCCGTGGAAGGAGATCACCGTCCGGCGGCCGGTGGCGATCTTGAAGAGCTTGATGGCGGCCTCGGTGGCGTCGGTGCCCGCCGGTCCGCAGAACTGGGTCTTGAAGGTGTCCGCCATGGTGCCCGGCAACCGCGCGTACAGCGCCCGGAGGTACTCGTACTTGGCCGGGGTGGTCAGGTCCAGTGCCTGCTGGACCTGACCGGAGGTGAGGTAGTCCCCCACCGCGGCCAGGACGTCCGGATGGTTGTGCCCCAGGGCGAGGGTGCCCGCCGCGGCGAGGCAGTCCAGGTACTCCCGGCCGTGCCCGTCGCGGACGCGCGCCCCGTGCCCTTCGGCGAGGAGCTTGCCGAAGGCGTTGGCGTAGGTTCGGGCGCCCGATTCGCGCGCCTCGACGAAGGTGTACATCTCGTCCGGCGTGAGGGTGGTCACGTCGTCACTCCACTTCGATTCCGCAGGTGTGAGCGGGCGTCGGCGACCATGACCTGACCGAGGGCGATTCCTCCGTCATTGGTCGGAACGAGCCGGTGGACATAGGTGTCGAAACCGTCGGCGGTCAGCCCGGTCAGACAGTTGAGCAGCAGGAACTCGTTGAGGAACACGCCTCCGGAGAGGGCGACCTGGTTGACCCCGGTCTCCTCCCGCAGGGCCGTGCAGCGCTCGCGGACCATGTCGACGACGGCCGTGTGGAACCGTCGGCTGATCCGCTCCACGGGCAGTCCGGCGGCGATGTCGGCGGCCATGGCCCGGATCACGGGCCGCGGGTCCACCTCGGTCAGTCCGTCCGCCGCGTAGGACCCGAAGCGGTACGAGGCCTGCGGCTCGCGGGTGGCGTCGCGGTCGAGCAGCCCCTCCAGCTCGATCGGGCCCTGGGCCTCGTACTCGGCCCTGGCGCAGACCCCGGCGAGGGCGGCGGCCCCGTCGAAGAGCCGGCCCATGCTGGAGGTGGGCGGGGAGTTGATCCCGCGGGCCGCCATCGTCGCGAAGACCTGGCGGCGCTGCGCGTCGAGGGCGGCGAGGGCGGGGAAGCCCGCGAGGGCCCGGTCCGGGTCTCCGTCGAAGGCGTCCAGGGCGAGCGCGTACCCGGTGCGGATGGGTTCGCGCACCGCCTGGTCCCCTCCGATCAGCGGCAGGCCGCGCATCCGGCCGACCCGGCGGAAGGCGGCGTAGTCCCCGAGGAGGAACTCCCCGCCCCACACCGTGCCGTCCTCGCCGTAGCCGAAGCCGTCGAAGATCACGCCGAGGGTGGTGCCGCGCACGTGGTTCTCCGCCATGCAGGAGGCCATGTGGGCGTGGTGGTGCTGGACTTCCACGGTGGGCAGCGCCGGGCCCGTGCCGTCGTCGTCCAGGGCCGCCCGGGTGGAGCGGAACTGCGGGTGCATGTCGTGCGCCGTGGCCTCCGGCTTGAGCGCGTACAGCTGCGCCAGGTGCCGGGCGGTGCGGTGGTGCGCGGCGAAGGTCTCGTCGTTCTTGAGGTCGCCGATGTGCTGGCTGAGGAAGACCTGGGAGCCGTTGGTGAGGGCGACGGTGGTCTTCAGTTCGGCGCCGAGGGCGACCACGGGTGCCACCTCGCGGCCGACGTCCACGGGGTAGGGGGCGTAGCCGCGGGCCCGGCGGATGAACTGGAGCAGCGGCTCGTCGAGTTCGGGGTGGTCGGAGAGGCGGACCACCGAGTCGTCGACGCGGATCTCGATGTCGCGGTCGTGGTAGAGGATCACGTCCGCGATCTCGAAGAGCTGCTCCAGGGCCTCTTCGTTGCGGTAGGCGATGGGGTAGCCGGAGATGTTGCCGCTGGTGGCGACGAGCGCTTCGAGACCGGGCTCGTCCAGCAGCAGGTGGTGGTGGGGTGCCGAGGGCAGCATGATCCCCAGGTTGGGGTTGCGCGGGGCCACGGACTCCGGGAGGGAGCCCGGACGCTTGCGGGCCAGCAGGATGGGCCGGGCCGGCGAGCGCAGGACGTCGATCTCCGCCTCGGAGAGGTCCACCAGGGCCTGCGCCGTGGTGAGATCGCGGACCATCACCGCGAACGGCTTGGAGTCGCGGCGCTTGCGGCCGCGCAGCAGGGCCACGGCCTCCGCGTTCGTCGCGTCCACCACGAGGTGGAAGCCGCCGACGCTCTTCATGGCCGCGATCCCGCCGTCGGCCAGCACCCGGGCGGCCCGCAGGAGGGCCTCGTCCCCTTCGGCCGTGCCCCCCTCGCGGTCCCGGAGCAGCAGCCGGGGGCCGCAGTCCGGGCACGCGTTGGGCTGCGCGTGGTAGCGCCGGTCCATCGGGTCCTCGTACTCGGCCTTGCAGTCCGGGCACATGGTGAAGGCGGCCATGGTGGTCATCGGCCGGTCGTACGGCAGGTCCTGGATGATGGAGTACCGGGGCCCGCAGTTGGTGCAGTTGATGAAGGGGTAGCGGTGCCGGCGGTCCTTCGGATCGCGAAGTTCCGCCTGGCAGTCGCCGCATACGTGGGTGTCCGCCGGGAGCAGCGCGGACCGGGCTCCGGTGTGCTCGCTGTGCACGATGGTGAACGGGCCGGCGGGCACGGTGCCCGCGGCCAGTCCCCGGGTCGGCCGGACCTCGTCCACCCGGGCGAGCTCGGGGGCGCGGCCGCTGAGGCCCGCCGTGAACTCCTCCAGGGCGGCGACCGGTCCGGACGCCTCCACCAGCACGCCTTCGGGGTCGTTGCGAACCCAGCCGGAGAGGCCGAGTTCACGGGCCAGCTTGTAGACGAACGGCCGGTAGCCGACGCCCTGGACCACGCCGGTGACGCGGATGCGCCACTCGTCAAAGGCGCTGACGGCGCTGTGGGCGCTGCCGGTGCCGACAGTGCCGGTGCCGACGGTGCCGGCCGTCCCGTCGGGCCGCTCCGTGACGGTCTGCTGCTCGGTGCTGCTCATGGCGGTCTCCTCGGTCCCTTTCTCAGCAGAGCCGGGGGAGTTCGGCGCCGAGGAGTTCCTCCAGCTGGGTCTCGCGGCCGTCCTTGTCGCGCAGCAGCACCAGGCCCTCGGTGTCCTCGGAGATCTCGCCGATGGTGACCGCGTGCTTGCCGTAGGGCAGCGAGCGCAGGGCGGCCAGTACGTCGGCCTCCGCCTCCGGGGCCACGAAGACCACGAGGCAGCCCTCGTTGGCGCAGTGCAGCGGGTTGATGCCGAGCATGTCGGCGGCCATCGCCGTCTCGTGCTGGATGGGCAGGTCGTCCTGGGCGACGCGGATGGTGCGGCCGAGCTTGTGGGCGTACTCGTGGAGCACGGCGGTCAGGCCGCCGCGGGTGACGTCGCGCATCGAGCGGACGGCGCCGGCCTCGACGTTCGACAGGACCGTGTCGACCAGGCCGTTGAGGGGCGCGCAGTCGCTGTCCACGCGCTGCTCGAAGCCGAGGCCCTCGCGGATGGAGAGCAGGTGCACCGTGTGGTTTCCGATGGGGCCGCTGAGGATCACCTTGTCGCCGGGGCGCACGTCGGTCATGGTGAGCGGCTCGCGCTCGAAGACCCCGACGCCCGCGGTGTTCAGGTAGATCTGGTCGGCCTCGCCCTTGCGGACCACCTTGGTGTCCCCGCCGACGATCTGTACGCCGGCCTCGCGGGCGGTGTCGCGGATCGACTCGAGGACCTGGACCAGCTTGGGGATGGGGAGCCCGGTCTCCAGGATCATGCCGAGGGTGAGGTACTTGGGCCGGGCGCCGGCCACGGCCAGGTCGTTGACGGTGCCGCAGACCGCGATCTTCCCGATGTCCCCGTTGCCGAAGAACGGCGGGTCGATCACGAAGGAGTCGGTGGTCATCGCGATGCGGTCGCCCTCGATCTTGAGGACCGCGCTGTCCTCCATGATGCCGACGTACACGTCGCCGAGGGTCGCCGCGATCAGCTGGACCAGGTCCTGGCTGAGCTTCGCGCCGGTGCCGTGGTCGAGGACGATGAATTCGGTGGGATCCACGCTCGTGGTCATGCCGGTTCCTTTCTGGAACGGGTCGTTGCGGGGAGGGGCGTGGTCACGGGGTCTTGATGTTCTTGCGGGGCAGGCCGCCCTCGGCGTCGAGGACCTTGATGACCTCGGCGGAGTCGGACACCGTGGCGCAGTAGCCCTCCAGCCAGTCCAGGGCGCGCTGCTTGTCGTCGAGGCGGGCCGAGACGACGCAGTCGGAGGGGACCCAGATGTTGTAGCCGCGGAAGAACGCGTCGGCGGCGGTGGTCTGGACGCATATCTGCGTCTGCATGCCGGTGATCAGCACGGTGTCCACGCCGAGGGCCTGGAGGCGCTCGTGCAGGTCGGTCTCGTAGAAGCCCGAGTCCTTGCTCTTCTCCATGACGACGTCCTCGGGGGCCAGGAAGGCCTCGATGATGTCGGCGCCGTGCGTGCCGCGCTGGACCGGGAGGTAGCCGTCGTAGCGCTCGGCGTTCGGGTCGTCCGGGTCGTTGACGAGCTGCAGGTGGAAGATGTGGTGGCCGCGGCTGCGCATCTCGTCGAGGAAGCCGGTGAAGTGCGGGGTGGCGGCCTCGACGGCGGCGACGCGCTCCGGGTTCTTCTCGACCAGTTCGTACTGGAGGTCGTTGGTCAGGACGGCGATCTTGGACATGGCTGTGCCCTTCGGTGGAGTGGCGTGGTCCCGCAGCCCGTCCGGCGCACGTCGATGTGCGCCCCGGCGGGCGGTGGGTGGGGTGGGGAGCTGCGCACCGGCCGGTCGGCCGCGAGGGGCCGTGGCGCACGGGCGGATCGGCCCGGGGCGGTGTACGGCGTGCTCGGTGCGGGGGCCTGCGCGGACCCGGCGGGCGGCGCGGCGGCGGGGAGGGGTGCGGGTGCGGGTGCGTGGGAGGGGGGATTTACGGGTGTGCGCGTACGGTGTCAGGCGCGGTGTGCGTCGGGCCCGGTGTGCGTACGGCCTGCCGGTACGGAGGTCAGCTCGCTACCGCGACGCGGTCGGATTCCAGCTCGTGCAGCCAGGTGCCGGTGGCCTCGAAGTGGTCCGTGATGTCGGCGAGCCGGGCGTGCATGTAGAAGCCGGTGACGGGGCGGCCGTCGGCGCGGGCGTAGTCGGGCAGCCGGCCGTACTCCCGGAAACCCAGGCGCTGCCAGAGCACGGAGGGGCCGTCGTCGCGGACTTCGAGCGTGATGACGTCGCAGCCCATCTCGCCGACCTTGCGCAGGGCCTCGGCCCAGCCTTCGAGCAGGAACTGCCCGCGGTAGTCGGGGGCCACGACGCAGCGGCGCATTTCGACGATGTGGCGCCGGGCGGGCAGCGGGGCCCGGGCGAGCGTCACCATGCCGACGATCCGGCCTTCGTTGTTGCGGACGTGGAGGAGGTCCACGGCGCCCTTCCGCAGGTCGGCCTCGAAGGCCCGCATCAGGGGCAGGCCCTTCTCCAGGCCCACCGGTTCGTAGAAGCCGAGGGTCATCTCCTTGACCGCCACGGCGTCCATCAGCTCGATCATTTCGCGCATGTCCTGTTCGGACAGTTCGCGCGGCCATGAATAGTGCATCGTCTTCCTTGGTGAGTAGACGGTGGAGCAGCCGGACCCCGGACATCGCGGCGCTGCCCCCGTGGGGGCGGCGCGGCACATCTGGAACGCAATGCCCGGGATCGCCGGACTGCGGGGGTGTCGGCCCTACGGCCCTTCAGAGCTCCGGCCCTTCGGGGCTCGGCCCTTCAGCGCTCGGCCCTTCAGAGCTCCGGCCCTTCAGCGCCTCGCCGGCAGGTGTGGGCCGGTCGGTCAGACCGAAGCGGTGGCCTTCGTCTGCAGGTTGGTCTGTACGGCGGCGGCCGGTGCGGCCTGGGTCAGCAGCGAGGCGTCCGCGCCGGCACCGAGCACGGTGGCCGCGTAGACCTCGACGAAGTAGGACACGAACAGTGAGTTGATCTTGATGAGGTGCTCGACGAAGCGCTCCTCGTCGGCCTCGTCCTCGATGATGCGCATGATCAGGTTCCAGACCATGTCGACGTGGTCGTCGTCGTCGTCGAGGGCCAGGTGCGCGCGGGCGCCCTTGGTCTTGTCGGCGCCGACGTGCTGCTCCATGATGTCGAGCCAGTCGGGCTGGGTCTTGCCCGCGATGTACTCCAGGTAGAACCCGCTGATCATCGCGGCCAGCGGACCCTCCGTGGCCATCGTGTAGTAGAAGTAGCCGTTGAGCAGCTCGGTGGCGAAGGTCGGACGGATCGCGTAGATCTCCTCGTCCGTCATGCCGACCTTGTGCAGGTCGCCGGCGAACATGCGGTCGTGGCGGCCCTCTTCCGCGCCGTACAGGCCCCACTCCTTGCAGAGCTGCGGGTCCCGGGTGGCCCAGTAGTTGGCGATGAGCGGGTCGACGGCACGCTTGAGGCCGATCCGGATCATCGTCTCGACGTTGTGCCGCTTGTACAGCTCGAGGTCGAACTTCTCCTTGTCGAGCATCCCGTCGGCGCCCGCGCTGCGCTCGTAGAAGTCCCGCTCGAACTTCAGCAGGAGCTCGTCGACGCGCTTGCGGAACTCAGGGCGCTGCAGGTTGGAGTACGTGTTGTACGACTTACTACGAGGCATCTCATCCCCAGCCGAGATCGTTGACTACCTGACCCGGGCCAGTGGCGGCGGCGATGTTCGCCGCACCACTCGTCGACGGGGCGAGGAAGACGGTCACGGCGAAAGTTGCCGCAATGGCGATGAGGAAACTCGCTATACGTGGCATGCTTGCCTGCCCCTCAAGATGTCTTGCGGTCCGGATCAGCTTCGGCATCATCCTGTCCGTTCGGCCACATCCGGAGCCATCCCTTTCTGGGATCATGTTGCCGCTGGCGAAAACATGACAGGGGGATGAATTGAACTCAATCAGACAAGTCCATCCTTTTACAGTGCCCCGGCTCACCCACGCCGGGGACCGTCTCTACCGGTTCGTCACCCGAACACCGGGTACAACGCGCGAAACAGCGGCCCTGGCCCTGGACGTGAGCGCCGCCGAGGTGCAGGAGGCGGCGGACGCGCTCGACGATCTGGGGCTGCTGAGCGTGTGTCCCGTGACGGGCATCTACACCCCGTACCCCGTGGAGCACGCGCGCATCAAGGTCCTCAACCCGGCGCAGCACAGCCTGAACGAGACCCAGTCCTTCCTCGATCAACTACGCGGAGAATTGGATGAGTTAACGGTCAAGACCGCGGATCTCCGGGACGACACCTCGCTGGAGGTCGTACCGGGCCTGGGTGACGTGCGCAAACTCATCGCCGGACTCGCGGACGGCAGCCGCACCGAGGTGCTCACCTCCCAGCCCGGCGGCGCCCGGGACGAGGAGGTGCTCGCCGAGAGCCTGGAGCGGACCGAACGCCTGCTGGGGCGAGGGGTGCGCATGCGGACCCTCTACCAGCACACGGCCCGGTTCAGCCCGGCCACGGCGTCCTTCGTGGGGCGGGTGACACCGCTCGGCGCGGAAGTGTGCACGCTCGCCGGCGGTTTTCCGCGCTGCATCATCTTCGACAAGGAAGTGGCGATCATCCCGCTCGCGGACGGATCGCACGGGGCGGCGGTATCGAGAAATAGCCACCTTGTCTCATTCCTGTCGGAGGCCTTCGAGCGGGCCTGGAGCGCGGCCGAGAAATTCACCTCGGAAAACGATCAATCGGCGCGCGCCGCGATTACCTCCGACATTCAGCAGACCATCGTGTCGCTGCTCATTCAGGGCGAATCGGACAACAGAATAGCCCACGTGGTCGGTATTTCTTTGCGCAATTGTCAACGCCACATTGCGAACATCATGAAGAGCATCGGCGCCCGCAACCGGCTCCACGCCGGATACCTGCTGGCGAAGGAGCCCTTCAACGGCGTCTGACCCGCCGGGAGCCGGAGCGGGCGGCGCCTAGCGGCCGCCCGCCGCCGGAAGCGGAACCTCCAGTGAGGCCACCACCGCGGGCTCCGGCCCCTCCGCCGGCCGCGGCGCCGCGGCCCGGGGCTTCGAGGGGACCAGGGAGGTCACCGCCACCCCGCCGACCAGCAGGACGGCCGCCACCCAGCGCAGCCCGCTCACGTCCTCGCCGAGCACCAGCGCCGCCGAGCTCATCCCGAAGACCGGGACCAGCAGCGAGAAGGGCGCCACCGAGGAGGCGGGATAGGTGCGCAGCAGGAACCCCCACGCGCCGAAGCCGAACACCGTGGTGATCCAGGCGAGGTACACGATGACCCCGACCCCGCTCCAGTCGAGCCCGCGCAGCGCCGCCAGGTCCCGCTCGGGGCCCTCGATCAGCAGCGACAGTCCCGCCAGCGGCAGCACCGGCACCACGCTCACCCACACCATGAAGTTCAGCGCGTCGGGCGGGGAGGCCTTGCGGGTCAGCACGTTGGACACGCCCCAGCACGCGGCGGCCGCGATCACCATCGTGAAGCCCAGCACCGGCCCGGAGGCGCCCTCGTCCACGGCGGCCACGGCGATCCCCGCGAAGGCCACGGTCATGCCCGCGATCCGCAGCCGGCCCGGCCGCTCCTTGAGCACGACGGCCGCGAACACGGCGGTGAACACCGCCTGCGCCTGGAGCACCAGCGAGGACAGCCCCGCCGGCATCCCGTTGGCCATGCCGGTGAACAGCAGCCCGAACTTCGCGATGCCGAGGACCACGCCGACCGCGACGATCCACTTCCAGGCCACCTTGGGGCGCCCGACGAAGAACACCGCCGGCAGGGCCGCGACCAGGAAGCGCAGGGCGGACAGCAGCAGCGGCGGGAAGGATCCGAGCCCGAACTCGATGACGACGAAGTTGAAGCCCCAGACCGCGGCCACGAGGACCGCCAGGGCGATGTGAAGGGGTCGCATGCTCCGAGCATCCGCTCATCAACCATTTAGCACCAGCGCGGATGTCTTCAGGGTCGGATGTAGCGTTGCTTCATCCAACCTCCATCCAACTGCCGTGCCCGCGGCCTAAGCTGCCTGGCATGCTCGACCTCTCCCGGCTCCGCGCCCTGCACGCCGTCTCCGTCCACGGCTCGGTCGGCGCCGCCGCGGCCGCCCTGGGGTACACCCCCTCCGCCGTCTCCCAGCAGATCGCCAAGCTGGAGCGGGAGACCCGCACCACCCTGCTCGAACGCCACGGCCGCGGGGTCGCCCTCACCGAGGAGGCCAAACTGCTGGCCGCCACGGCCCAGCAGCTGATGGACATCTCGGAGCGGGCGGAGACCGCGCTGGAAGAGTCCCGCGGCCAGCCGGTGGGCCGGCTGCGGGTCGCCGCCTTCGCCTCGGCCGCCCGCGGCCTGCTCCCCGGGGTCCTCGCGGACCTGGCCCACCGTCACCCGGCCCTGGAAGTACGGCTCACCGAGATCAACCCGCACCTGTCGATGGACCTCGTCTCGCGCGGGGTCACCGACCTGGCCGTGACCCACGACTGGGACATCGCCCCGCTGCCCGCCCCCGAGGGCGTGGAGCAGGCGGTGATCGGGGACGACCGCTGCGACCTGGTGGTGCCCGCCGGGCACCCCTTCACCTCGCGCGAGGTCATCCACCGCTCGGATCTGGGCGGGCAGCGATGGGTGTGCCAGCCGCCCGGCCGGGTCTGCCACGACTGGCTGGTGCGGACCCTGCGCACGGCCGGGTTCGAGCCCGACATCACGCACGTCGCCGAGGAGAACCACACCATCGTCTCGCTGGTCGCCGCCGGGCTCGGGGTGGCCGTCGTACCGCGGCTGGGCACCGGGACCCTGCCGCCCGGCGCGGTGGCCGTACCGCTGGAGCCGGGCCCCGTACGCCGGTTGTACGCCCTGTGGCGGACCGGGGCCGCCCGCCGGCCGGCGATCACCGAGGCCGTACGGACCCTGCGCGAGCACTGGCCGCTGGTCGCCCCCCGTCCGGGGGACTCCGCGAGTGTCCCCCGCTCCGGAGACCCCGTACCGCAGTAGGGTCCGGCGCGTGCCGAACCACGCCTCCCGCCGGACCCTGCTCACCGTGGCCGCCGTGGCCGCCGTCACCGCCGCGGGGGCCGCCTCCGCCGCGGTGGAACCCGCCCGCGGCCCCGGCGGCCCGGCCCCCGACGACTCCCGGCCCGGCGACCGCGCGCCCGGGCGCTCCCCCGCCCGTCACTCGTCGGGGGCCGCGCCGCGCGAGACGATGGCGCGGATGAGCCCGGCCGAACTGGTCGGGCAGCTCTTCGTATCGCGGGCGTACGGCCACTCGGCGACCGAGCCCGACCCCGAGGACGCCGCCCTCAACCAGCAGGCCTTCGGGGTGCGCACCCCCGCCGAGCTGGTCGCCCGCTACCACCTCGGCGGGATCGTCTACTTCGGCTGGGCGCACAACACCCGCTCCCCGCGCCAGATCGCCGAGCTGTCGGCCGGGCTCCAGCGGGCGGCCGCGGGCTCGGGCGGGGGCGTCCCGCTGCTGCTCTCCATCGACCAGGAGCACGGCGCCGTCGCCCGCGTGGGCCGGCCCGCGACCCTGCTCCCGGGCGCCATGGCGCTGGGCGCCCTGGCCCTGGGCAGCGGCGGTTCCACCGCGGAGGCCCGCCGGGCCGCGCGCATCGCGGGCGCCGAGCTGGCGGCCATGGGCATCCGGCACGACTACGCCCCGGTCGCCGACGTGAACGTCGATCCCGCCAACCCGGTCATCGGCGTACGGTCCTTCGGCGCCGACCCGCACGCCGTGGCGGCCCTGGTCTCCGCGCAGGTCCGCGGCTACCAGGGCGCCGGAGTGGCCGCGACGGCCAAGCACTTCCCGGGGCACGGGGACACCGGCACCGACAGCCACGTCGGGCTGCCGCTGATGAAGCACACCCGGGCCCAGTGGGAGGAGCTGGACGAGCCGCCGTTCCGGGCGGCCGTGGAGGCGGGCGTCGACGTGGTGATGACGGCGCACATCGTCTTCCCCGCGCTCGACCCCTCGGGGGATCCGGCGACCCTCTCGCGGCCGATCGTCACCGGGATCCTGCGCGAACGCCTGGGGTTCGGCGGGGTGGTGGTCACCGACGCCCTCGACATGGCCGGGGTCCGCCAGAAGTACGGGGACGACCGGGTCCCGGTGCTGGCCCTGAAGGCGGGCTGCGACCAGCTGCTGAACCCGCCGGACCTGGGGCTCGCCGTCCGCAGCGTGCTGGCGGCCCTGGAGTCGGGGGAGCTGACCCGGGCCCGGATCGAGGAGTCGGTGCTGCGCATCCTGGAACTGAAGGCCCGCCGGGGTCTGTTCGACGCGCCGGCCCGGGAGGCGGCGCAGGACGCGGCGCGGGTGCTGGACGCGGTGGACGCCACCGTCGGCACCCCCGCACACCTCGCGGCCGCCGGGGAGATCGCGGACCGTACGACGACCCTGCTGGCCAATCCGGTGGGGCTGCTGCCGCTGGATCCGGCGGACCGGCCGCTGCTCCTGGTCACCGGGACGGACCCCGTCTCCCCCACGGGTACGACGGGACCCCCTACCGCGGTACTGGCCCGGGAGCTGTCCGCGCTGGGCTGCCGGGCCACGGCCCTGCCGCCCGCCCGCGCGGTGGCGGCCGCCCCGGGCAACGCGGCCGTGCTCGTGTGCACGTACAACGTCCCCGAGGGCGCGAGCCCGCAGCGGGAGCTGGTCACCGAACTGCTGGCCACCGGCGTGCCGGTGGTCCTGGTGGCCATCCGCAACCCCTACGACCCGGCCCGGCTGCCGGCCTGCGCGGCCGAGCTGGCCACGTACACCTGGACGGACGTGGAGCTGCGGGCGGCGGCCCGGGTGCTCACCGGGACCGTACGGCCGACCGGCCGCCTGCCGGTCCCGGTGCCGGGCCGCTACCCGCTGGGCCACGGGCTGGCGTACGGGTAAGCCCCCGCACCCCTCCCGCGGCCCCCTACGGAGCCGTTACGGGCGCAGCATCGGCTCGCGCTCGATGTCGCGCTGGTCGAGCTGCGCGTCCGGCTTCGCCAGCGGCGTGGCCTTCGCCGCGCCGGTGGGCGCGGCGGCCGGGGCCACTCCGGCCCACTTGAGGATCTTCTCGGTGGCCAGCGCCTTCTCGGCCTCCACGAGCTTGGAGACGTTGGCCCCGTGGTTGGCGCCCGGAGCGATCATCACGTAGCTGTCGCGGGCCCCGTAGCCGAGGTGGAACGGTTCGGCACCCCACGGGTCGTTCTGGCCGTAGACGAAGAGCATCTGGTTCGCGTTGTTCTTCACCCAGGTGTCCACGTCCCGCATCGCCGCGGGCTGGAAGGTCATCGGGATGTCGCGGGGCACGAAGTTGCGCGGCGGCTGGTAGCCGTAGCGGCTCAGGTCGCCCAGGTGGGGCTGCTTGATGTCGGGGGAACCGAGCTGGGTGCCCGCCTGGTAGTAGTACGGGGTGTACGTCTCCAGGCCCTGGTCGGCGTAGGCCGAGAAGCCGGAGATCGCGTCGATCGTGTCCCAGATCTCCTGGTCCGTCGCGGTGGCGGCGGCCGGGATGGTGGCGCAGTCGGCGAGCAGGCTGTACTGCCAGAAGGCCCACACGTAGTCGAGCACGACGGCCTCGTAGGCCTTGTCGAGGTTGCCGACGGTGGTGAAGGTCCAGCCGTTCTCGGCGGCGGCGACCGCGTACTTGGCCTCCAGCGGCTCGCGGCGCACGAGCGCCTCGCGCTGCACCGCGTTCAGCTTGTCGCGGCACTCCTTGGTGCCGACCTTGGCGAAGAACCGGTCGTAGGCCGAGTCCTCCTTGTTCACCACGTCGTTGGGGGCGACGTACGCGACGACGCCGTCCATGTCGCGCGGGTAGAAGCGCTCGAAGTAGGTGGCCGTCATGCCGCCCTTGCTGCCGCCCGTGGCCAGCCAGTTCTTCTTGTAGACCTTCTTCAGGGCGGTGAAGATCCGGTGCTGGTCACTGGCCGCCTGCCAGATGTCGAGGTTCGACCAGTTCGCCGGATCGGGGCGGGACGGGGTGAAGAATCGGTACTCCAGCGACACCTGGTTGCCGTCGACTATGGTCGTCGGCTCGCTGCGGCGCGGGTTGGTGTTGACGTTGTAGCCGGAGGTGAAGAACACCGTGGGCCGCGTGACGTCCTTGTGCAGCAGGGTCAGGCGCTGCTTGAAGGTGCCCTTCCACGGCGCCCGGTGGTCCACCGGCTGCTCGTAGTTCAGGACGAAGAAGCGGTAGCCGGGGTACGGCTTCTCCTCGATCAGGCTCATCCCGGGGATCGCGAGGATCCGGTCCTTGATGTCTTCCGTGGCGGCCTTGGCATCCGTGGCGGTGGCATCCGTGACGGCGGACGGTTCCGCGGCGGTGGCCGCTTGCGCCGTGGTGCCGGCCGTACCCACGGTGCCGATCAGCACCGCGAGCGACAGCAGCCATCCGAGCTTCTTGCGCATTCACACTCCCCATGAGTTCACATCGGTCGCCGTGAACCTAGCCGGGGGAACACGCGGCTGAACAGACCTAGTTGGGCCGCTCCATCAGCAAAGGATCCAGCCGGAATCGACGGATCCGGCTCCCACGCTCCCCTTTACATACACGCAGCGGCTGATCGCGTGGACGCTGACGGGTCCGGCGTACCGGGTGAATCGCCCCGCGTCGCGCACCGGGAAGCCGCCGCGCGGCTGGATGCTCACCGACATCTCCCGCCGCTGACCGGGCGTCCGGGCGACCGTCATCGCGCAGGCCCGGTCGCGGGTCTTGTAGACGCGCACCTCCCCCGTGGAGAAGGGCAGCGTCCGCACCAGGCTCCCGGCGCACCCGCCGGACGCCGCGTACGCGGGCTGCGCCGCCAGCAGTCCGGCCGCGCCCAGCGCGAGCGTCACCGTGACCACCCCGGCGCGGGCGGCCCATCGTTTCCGCGGGTTCCGCGGCTCGCGCGCCTTCAACACCCTGTCTCCCATCCGTCGTACGTACAACGTGCGTACGTTCGTACGACGCCGGGCCGCCTCACATGGTTGCTCCGGACAAGAACTCAACCCATACGACCCGCCGAACCCGCCGAACCCGCCGAAGCCTCCGGAGCCGCCGGAGGCTCCCCGCACGCCGCCGCGTGGTCGAAGACCGACTCCCGTGGCCGGACCAGCGTGGCGACGGCGATCGACTGGAGGTGCGTGGTGCGCACGGCGGGCATGTTGGCCTCGCCGAACACCCCGCCCGTCGCTCCCGTGCCGCCGTTGTACGGGAGCAGGGGCAGGCAGCCGATGTGCGAGTCGTTGACCTTCAGCATGCCGCCGTTGACGACCTCCTCGCAGAACCGCTCGACGACCCGCTCGTCCCGGCTCCACAGGGAGTTGCGCAAGCCGTAGCGGTTGGCGTTGAGGAACCCGATGGCCTCCTCCAGCCGGACCGGCGCCTCGGGCACGACCACGCAGAGCAGCGGGAAGAAGGTCTCCTCGCGGAAGGCGCGCAGCCGGGCGGCCCGGTCCAGCCCGTCCACCCGGACGACCGCCGGGCGGATGAACGGCCCCGCCGCCGAGGGCTCGTCGTCCACGTCGACGAACTCCCCGCCGCACAAAAGCTCCCCGCCGGCCTCCTCCAGCACCTCACCGAGGAACTCGGTGAACTCCGCCCGCTTGACCACCGGACTCAGTACGGTGCGCGGGTCCTCCGGCGGCCCGGGCCGGATCTCCCGCACCTGCTCCATCAGCTCCTTGAGCAGCCGGTCGGCGACCTCCGGATGCACGATGGCGAACTTCGGGGTCATGCAGATCTGCCCGGAGCCGTAGTACCGCTCGCACAGGGCCCGCGCGGCGAGATCGGCCTCGGCGTCGTGCCACACCAGCACCCCGTCGTTGCCCGACAGCTCGAGTACGGGCTTCTTCCCCGCGGCCACGCACTCCCGCTCCAGCTTGAGGCCCTGCTCGGAGCCGCCGAAGAAGACGAGGTCGTCGCAGTCGGGGCTGTCCAGCCACTGGCGCACCACGGCGCGGGCGTGCGTGCAGAGCACGTTCAGGGTGCCGGGCGGGGCGCCGAGCCGCTCCAGGAGCGGGGCCACGATCTCCCGGTAGACGAAGGAGACGCCCAGCGGGGCGGTGGGCGGCGCGTTGACGACCAGGCTGTTGCCGGCGGCGAGCGCCATCACCCCGTAGAAGGAGTTGGAGGTCGGGGCGTTGCGCGGCGGGCTCAGGCACACCACCCCGTCGGGCTTGCGCACCATGCGGGTCCGGCGGCCGGCGGCGGTCCGCTCGGGCTCCCGCAGCCGCCCGGCGAAGTCCGCGACGGAGTCCGGGTGGAAGGAGGCGGTCACGGAGTCCAGCTCCCAGGCGGCCAGCCGTACGGGGTGGCCCTCGGCGACCAGCAGCCCGGTCAGCTCCTCGCGGCGCTCGACCACGGCCCGGTGGACTCCGTACAGCAGCTCCAGCCGGTCCGCGAGCGGGATCCCCGCCCATCCCGGCTGGGCGGCGCGGGCGGCGGCCAGGGCGCGCGCACCCTGCTCGGGGGTGGACAGGGCGACGCGGCCGGCCAGCAGCCGGTCGTCGTACGGCAGGTCCTCGCCGCGCTCCAGCCGGGCCTTGAGGCCGAGCACCGCGAAGGGCTCGCGGAGCAGCCGCCCCACCCGGGGCGAGTACACCCAACGGGTGCCGGGCTCCTCGACGCCGTTGACCCATACCTCGTAAGAGTGCATCCACAACTTCCTAGCGGGATAACGGGAGTTCGTGATCACGCAGGAGATTACGCTACGTGAACGGGGAACCCCGCACCGTAGCCGCGAAAGGCACTTGAAATGACGAACGACCTGCTCGACCGCAAGCTGGACCGCGCCTTCGCCCACCTGGACGTCAACGACGACCAGGTGATCGACGAGCACGACATCATCGGGCTCGGGTCCCGCCTGCTGTCGGCCCTCGGCGAGCCGGCGACCTCCCCCAAGGCGACCCAGGTGATGGGCGGGCTGGTCGACTTCTGGCAGGAGCTCTTCACCGAGCTGGACATGAACCGGGACGGGAAGGTCACGCCGGAGGAGTACAAGCAGGGCATGACCCGCCTCTTCCAGGACGACCGCGCGGCCTACGACAAGTCGTTCCGGCCCATGGCGCACGCGATGCTCCTGGTCGCCGACAAGGACGACGACGGGCGGATCAGCCCCGAGGAGTTCCACGCGGCCCAGCTCGCCTTCGACACCAAGCTGAACCGCGAGGACACCGACGCGCTCTTCACCCGCATCGACGCGGACCACGACGGATTCCTGTCCGTGGACGAGCTCCTCGGTGCGGTACGGGAGTACTACACCGGCACCGAGGAGGACGCCCCCGGCAACCTGCTCTTCGGCGAGCTCTAGCCCCGAAAGCGACCTAACCGGGGATCCGCGCTCCGTCAAGCCGCGAGATCTCGGGTCGTGACTCCGCACGGTCGGCGGGGCGTACTGGGAGGAACCCCCATCCGCCTCGCCCACCAGAGGAGAGCAGTCATGAACCACGTTTCCAGGAAGCCGCGCCTCGTCCTGTTCGCCGCTTCGGCCGCCATCGTCGCCGGCGGCGTCCTCGCGCCGGCCGCCGCTTTCGCCGCCACTCCCGCGAGCTCGCACGCGGTCAGGGCCGACGACACCGGCAACGAGTCCACCCTCCTGCTCCGCACCGACTCCGACGAGGGCCTGATCCACACGGACCGGCCCGCCAAGGACAGCCCGGGCAAGTGGGGCAACGGAAAGCACGGCAAGCGCCCCGGCAAGCACTCTCCCGACGTCATCCGGGTTCCCGACAAGCCGGAGTACCAGTGCGTAGCCGCCCCCTGCGGGCCGCCCGAGAACATCGACGACGCGGCGTTGGGACACGCGACCGTCCCCAACGACGCGAGGACGTGAGGTCGACGCAGGAGCACACCGGAGCCCCGGGTCCGCACGACGGACCCGGGGCTCCGGTGCGTGTACGAGGAGACGCGAGCAGCGCTTTTACGGGAGGCGGCTCCGGGCGTCAAGCCCCGAACGTGAGTGGCGTGACGCGGATCCCGCCATCGGGTTTATTTGAAGTACGCCCTCACCGGGAAACACCCGGAAAGCCAAGAGGGCAGGAAATCACTCCGGATCATTTCCCCGGAAGATTCCCGAATCCCCTTTCCTTTCCGAATGGAGAACGACCATGTTCAAGATCCTCTCGACCCGCCGCATCGTCCTCGCCTCCGCCTCCGTCGCCCTGCTGGGCGGTGGCATCGCCCTCCCCGCCACCGCGATGGCCGCCCCCTCGGTCGCCCCGCAGCACACGGTCACCGTCCTCCAGGACGACAGCGCCGACGGCATCGGCACCGGTGGCAACGCCAACGCGGAGAACACCACCGTCGGCGGCACCTCGCAGGGCGGCAACGCCAACAGCGGCGTCGGCAACTGCAAGGGCAAGTGCACCATCACCACCGGAAACGCCACCGGCGGCGACTCCAGCGCCGACGCCATCAACACCGGCGACGCCACCGCGGTCGGCGGCGACGGCACCGGCACCGGCGGAAACCTGAACAAGGTCAACAAGCAGGTGGTCAAGAACCAGCTGAAGCAGGACCTCAAGGCCAAGCTCGGCAAGTAATCACCCGGAGCCTTTCCTCAGACAATTCCCGGATCCCCCTTTTCTTTCCGAATGGAGAACGACCATGTTCAAGATCCTCTCGACCCGCCGCATCGTCCTCGCCAGCGCCTCCGTCGCCCTCCTCGGTGGTGGCATAGCCCTCCCCGCCACCGCCATGGCCGCCCCCGCCACCACCCCGCAACACACCGTCACCGTCCTCCAGGACGACAGCGCCGACGGCATCGGCACCGGCGGCGACGCCAACGCCGAGAACACCACCGTCGGCGGCGACTCCCGGGGCGGCGACGCCAACAGCGGCGTCGGCAACTGCAAGGGCAAGTGCACCATCGACACCGGCGACGCCCGAGGAGGCGACTCCAGCGCCGACGCAGTCAACACCGGCGACGCCACCGCTGTCGGCGGCGACGGCACCGGCAAGGGCGGCAACCTGAACAAGGTCGACAAGCAGACGGTCAAGAACCAGGTCAAGAAGGACCTGAAGGCGAAGCTCCACTAGCGAACCCAGCACGCCACCCGGCACCACCCAGCAGAACGGCGCCCCCCGGGAATCCCGGGGGGCGCCGTCGTGTGCCCGCTGTCAGGCGTTGCCGCCCGTGGCGGTCGCGTCTCCGCTCGTCGCGGTCGCGTTACCGGTGTTCAGCGCGTCGGCACTGGCGTTGCCGCTCGTGGCGTTCCCGGTGGTGATCGTGCACCTGCCGATGCAGGTCCCCACACCGGAGGTGGCGTCGCCCGAGACGGCCGTGCCGCCGGTGGTGGTGTTGGTCGCGGTGGCGGATCCGCTGACGGCGCTGGCGTCGCCGCCCCTGCGGTCGCCCCCGCCGCCGTCGCCGCCGCCGCGCATCGTCTGCCCGGTCGAGCTCGCGGCCGCGTGGCTGCTACGGCTCAGCACGTCGGCGGTCACGGCCGTGTTGACGCTGTCGAGGCAGAGGCCGTTGCACCGGTTGGAGGCGCCGTCGCCCACGGCGGTGTTGGTGCTGGTGCCGCAGAGGCCCGTGCACTCGTTGAACGCACCCGCCCCGACCGCGGTGGTGACGCTGTCACCGCACAGACCCGTGCACACGCCGGAGGCCCGGTCACCGACGGCCGTGTTGGTGCTGTCGCGGCACAGGCCCGTACAGCTGCCGGAGGCGCCTTCGCCCGCGGCGATGTTGTTGCTCCCCTGGCAGAACCCCTCACAGGCTCCGGGAGAAGCGCCGTCCACGAGGGCGCTGATGCTGCTGTGGCCGTAGGACGGGAACGCCGGTGCGGCCATCGCGGTCGCGGGCAGGGCGATGCCGCCGGCCAATGCCACGGAGGCCGTGGCCAGCACGATGCGACGGGTCCAGGAACGCTGGTTCATCGGAAATTCTCCGGGATTCGTGTGCGGAGCAATTCGACTGTGTCCAAGCGTGCGCGCGCTGGGGTTTGTTCGGGGCGACGCTATCGCGCGGGTCCCGCCACCGTACGGATGCGTCCGTACACGGCGTGTTGTCACATCCCCGACGCCTTACCCCGTCACCCCCGGGGCCTTCGGGTGCGACGCACCGCAATTATCAAGATCGGCCATCCACGTCAAGCCCCGAATGCGAGTGGCGTGACGCGATTCCTGCCATCGGGTTTATTTGAAGTACGCCCTCCCCGGGAAACACCCCGGGAATCAGAACCCCCTTTCCTTTCCGAATGGAGAACGGCCATGTTCAAGATCCTCTCGACCCGCCGCATCGTCCTCGCCTCCGCTTCCGTCGCCCTGCTGGGCGGTGGCATCGCCCTCCCCGCCACCGCGATGGCCGCCCCCTCGGTCGCCCCTCAGCACACCGTCACCGTCCTCCATGACGACAGCGCCGACGGCATCGGCACCGGCGGCGACGCCAACGCCGAGAACACCACCGTCGGCGGCGAATCCCGCGGCGGCGACGCCAACAGCGGCGTCGGCAACTGCAAGGGCAAGTGCACGATCACCACCGGCAACGCCACCGGCGGCGACTCCAGCGCCGACGCCATCAACACCGGCGACGCCACCGCGGTC
Source organism: Streptomyces sp. NBC_01298 (assembly GCF_035978755.1). Classification (NCBI taxonomy): domain Bacteria; kingdom Bacillati; phylum Actinomycetota; class Actinomycetes; order Kitasatosporales; family Streptomycetaceae; genus Streptomyces; species Streptomyces sp. NBC_01298. The sequence continues at coordinate 5,893,516 of NZ_CP108414.1, read as the reverse complement.
GGCGGCGACGGCACCGGTACGGGCGGAAACCTGAACAAGGTCAACAAGCAGACGGTCAAGAACCAGGTCAAGAAGGACCTCAAGGCCAAGCTCGGACACTGAGCCCAGCCCACGCCCAGCAGAACGGCGCCCCCGGGAATCCCGGGGGCGCCGTTCTGCTGCCATGGGCGTTCCCGACCGCCAACGGGAACTACCAAGATCGGCCATCTGCGTCAAGCCCCGAATGCGAGTGGCATGACGCGGATCCCGATATCGGGTTTATTTGAAGTACGCCCTCACCGGGAAACACCGGAAGAGTCAGAGGGCAGGGAATCACCCCGAATCCCTTTTCCTCCCCTCATTCTTTTCCGAATGGAGAACGACCATGTTCAAGATCCTTTCGACCCGCCGCATCGTCCTCGCCTCCGCCTCCGTCGCCCTGCTGGGCGGTGGCATCGCCCTCCCCGCCACCGCGATGGCCGCCCCCTCGGTCGCCCCTCAGCACACCGTCACCGTCCTCCATGACGACAGCGCCGACGGCATCGGCACCGGCGGCGACGCCAACGCCGAGAACACCACCGTCGGCGGCACCTCGCAGGGCGGCAACGCCGACAGCGGTGTCGGGAGCTGCAAGGGCAAGTGCACCATCACCACCGGAAACGCCACGGGCGGCGACTCCAGCGCCGACGCCATCAACACCGGCGACGCCACCGCGGTGGGCGGCGACGGCACCGGCAAGGGCGGGAACCTGAACAAGGTCAACAAGCAGACCGTGAAGAACCAGCTCAAGAAGGACCTGAAGGCCAAGCTCCACTAGTGACACCGGCACCACCACCCAGCACAACGGCGCCCCCGGGAATCCCGGGGGCGCCGTTTCGTGTGCCTCGGTCCTACGCCGCCGCGGCCGGCTCGTCCTCACCCGCGAAGGTGCGCCACAGCTCGGCGTACCGGCCGCCGCGGGCCAGCAGCTCGGCGTGGGTGCCGTCCTCCGCGACCCGGCCGCGGTCCATGACGACGACCCGGTCGGCGCGCGCGGCCGTGGTCAGCCGGTGCGCCACGACCAGGGTGGTGCGCTTGCCCGCGAGCCGGTCGGTGGCCTGGTTGACCAGGGCCTCGGTGGCCAGGTCGAGCGCGGCGGTGGCCTCGTCGAGCAGCAGCACGTCGGGGTCGACGAGCTCGGCGCGGGCCAGCGCGATCAGCTGGCGCTGGCCGGCGGAGAGGTTGCGGCCGCGCTCGGTGACGGTGTGCAGGTAGCCGCCGTCCAGGGTGGCGATCATGGCGTGGGCGCCGACCGCGTGCGCCGCGGCCTCCACCTCGGAGTCGCTCGCCTCGGGCCGCCCGTAGGCGATGGCGTCGCGGACCGTTCCCGGGAAGAGGTACGGCTCCTGGGGGACGACGCCGAGGCGGTGGCGGTAGCCCGTCAGGTCCAGCTCGCGCAGGTCCACCCCGTCGGCGGTGACCCGGCCGGCGGTCGGATCGTAGAACCGGGCCACCATCTTGACCAGCGTGGACTTGCCGGCTCCGGTCTCGCCGACGAAGGCGACGGTCTGCCCGGCGGGGATGCGCAGGCTGATGCCGGTGAGCGCCGGTTCCTTCGCCCCGCGCTCCTCGGCCGTGCCGTACGAGAAGTGGACCCCCTCGAAGGCGATCTCGCCGCGCAGCTCGGGGACCGGGCGCGGGTCGGCCGGGCGCGGGGTGCTGGTGGGCTCGCGCAGCAGGCCCTGGATCCGGCCGAGGGAGACGGTGGCCTGCTGGTAGCCGTCGAAGACCTGCGAGAGCTGCTGGACGGGGGCGAAGAACAGGTCGATGTAGAGCAGGTAGGCGACCAGCGCGCCGGTGGTGAGCGTGCCGGCCTCCACCCGCCCGGCGCCCACGATCAGCACGGCGGCCGCGGCCCCGGAGGACAGCAGCTGCACGAAGGGGAAGTAGACGGAGATCAGCCACTGGCCGCGGACCCGGGCCTCGCGGTACGAGTCGCTGCGCTCGGCGAACCGGATCGCGCCGGCGCGCTGGCGGCGGAAGGCCTGGACGATGCGCAGCCCGGCCACGGACTCCTGGAGGTCGGCGTTGACCAGTCCGACCCGGTCGCGGGCGAGCTCGTAGGCGGCCACGGACTTCCTGCGGAAGAAGACGGTGCCGATGATCAGCAGGGGCAGCGTGGCGAAGACGATCAGCGCCAGCTCCACGTCCAGGACGAGCAGGGCGACCAGGATGCCGAAGAAGGTCAGGACGGAGACGACGGCGGTGACGAGCCCGGTCTGCAGGAAGCTGGACAGGGCGTCCACGTCGGTGGTCATCCGGGTCATGATCTTGCCGGTGAGCTCGCGCTCGTAGTAGTCGAGGCCGAGGCGCTGGAGCTGGGCGAAGATCTTGACGCGCAGGGCGTAGAGCACGCGCTCGCCGGTGCGGCCGGTCATCCGGGTCTCGGCGAACTGTGCGGCCCACTGGGCCAGGACCACGCCGAGCGCGAGGAGGGACGCCGCCCAGACGGCGCCGAGGGCGGCCGCTTCGACGCCCTGGTCGATGCCGTGCCGGATCAGGATGGGCAGGAGCAGCCCGGAGCCGGCGTCGAGGGCGACGAGGCCGAGGGATATCGCGAGCGGGGCCCAGAAGCCGCGCAGCAGGCGGCCCAGGTTGTAGCTGTCCTCGGCCGACGCCGCGCGGGTCTCGTCCACGTCGGGGGTGTCGTCGGCGGGCGGCAGCGCGGCCACCTGCGCGAGCAGCTCGGGAGTGGCGGACATCCCCGCGGCGGCGGTGGCCTTCTCCTCCGCCTCCTCCTGGCGCTGCCAGAGCTCGGGGGTGATCCCGCCGGCCACCCGGCGCTTGGCGTTGACCGGCTCGGAGTCGATCTCGGCCTCGAACTCGATGTCCCGCTCGATGTCCCGCTCGAACTCCTCCATGGCGGGCGCCTCGGGCGTCCGCGGGGAGCCGGCGCCCAGCGCGTCCGGGTCGGTGAGCAGCCGCCGGTACAGGGCGGAGCGGCGCTCCAGCTCCTCGTGCGTACCGACGTCGGAGAGCCGCCCGTGGTCCAGTACGGCGATCCGGTCGGCGAGCGCGAGCGTGGAGCGGCGGTGGGCGATGAGCAGGGTGGTGCGGCCGGCCATGACGGCGCGCAGCGCCTCGTGGATCTCGTGCTCGACGCGGGCGTCGACGGCGGAGGTGGCGTCGTCGAGGAGCAGCAGGCGGGGGTCGGTGAGGATGGCGCGGGCGAGCGCGATGCGCTGGCGCTGGCCGCCGGAGAGGGTCAGGCCCTGCTCGCCGACCGTGGTGTCGTAGCCGGCGGGGAGCGCCTCGATGAAGCCCTCGGCCTGGGCGGCTTGGGCGGCGGCCCGGATCTGCTCCTCGGTGGCGCCGGGGTGCCCGTAGGCGATGTTGGCGCGGATGGTGTCGGAGAAGAGGAAGGAGTCCTCCGGCACGAGCCCGATGGCGTCGCGCAGCGAGTCGTAGGTCAGCGCGCGCACGTCGTGGCCGCCGACGCGGACGGCGCCGCGGTCGGCGTCGTAGAAGCGCGGCAGCAGCAGGGAGACGGTGGACTTCCCGCTGCCCGAGGACCCGACGAGGGCGACGGTCTCCCCCTCGGCGATCGACAGGCGGAACCCGTCGAGCACGGGCCGCTCGGGGTCGTACCCGAAGCGCACGTCGTCGAACTCGACGGTCGCGGGTGCGTCGGCGGGCAGTTCCTTGCTCCCCTCCTGGATCACCGGCTCGGTGTCGATGAGCTCGAAGACCCGCTCGACGCCGGCGCGGGCCTGCTGGCCGACGGTCAGCACCATGGCGAGCATCCGGACGGGGCCGACGAGCTGGGCGAGGTAGGTGGAGAAGGCGACGAAGGTACCGAGGGTGACTTGCCCCTTGGTGGCCATCCAGCCGCCCAGCGCCAGCATGGCGACCTGGCCGAGGGCCGGTACGGCCTGCAGCGCCGGGGTGTAGCGCGAGTTCATCCGGATCCCGCGCATCCGCCCGGCGAACAGCCGGCGGCCGGCCTCGCGGAGCTTGCCGGTCTCCTGCTCCTCCTGGCCGAAGCCCTTGACGACGCGGACACCGGTGACGGCACCGTCGACGACGGTGGCGACGGCTGCGGCCTGGCTCTGGGCGTACCAGGTGGCGGGGAAGAGCTTCTTGCGGCTGCGCTTGGCGATGAACCAGAGCGCGGGGGCCATGAGCAGCGCCACGACGGTCAGCAGCGGCGAGAGCCACAGCATGATCCCGAGGGATATCCCGAAGAGCAGGAAGTTGCCGATGGTCATGGGCAGCATGAAGAGCAGCCCTTGGATCAGCTGGAGGTCGGTCGTCGCCCGCCCCACGACCTGCCCGGTGGACAGCTCGTCCTGGCGGCGGCCGTCGAGCCGGGCGATGGTGGCGTACATGTCGGTGCGCAGGTCGTGCTGCACGTCGAGGGCGAGCCGCCCGCCGTAGTACCTGCGGATGTAGGTCATCACGTACACGAGGACCGCGGCGCCTATGAGCATCAGCGCCCAGGGCGTCATGGGCTTGCTCTGGTCGCCTATGACGTCGTCGAGGATCACCTTGGTGACGAGCGGCACGAGCGCCATGACGGCCATGCCGCCGAGCGAGGACCCGAGGGCCAGCAGCACATTGGCCTTGTACCGCCAGGTGTAGGCGGCGAGCCGCCTCCCCCACCCCTGTTTGCTGTCAGCCGCCGTTCCCGCCGTCGCCGTAGCCACGTACTGCCTCCCCGTTCGTCCTGCCCTACCGGAAGCCCCAACGCTCCGACCGGCGGATTTCATCCCGCCGCAACAATTCGAACTGGGTTGCGCGGGTTCCGCGCGCGGTGCTGGTCCTACGGGGTCCTGCGGGGTCCTACGGGTCCTACTGGGCGTCGAACTCGTACTCCAGCACATAGGCGGAGGCGTCGAGCACCATCTCGTTGACCTCCACCACCCGCCCGCCGCCGTCGAAGGCGGTACGGACGACCAGTACGACGGGCGTCCCGGCGGCCAGCCCGAGGCTCGCGGCCTCGTCGGAGGTGGGCATCCTCGACCGGACCTCCTCCCGGAACCGCGCGGGCTTGTGCCCCAGCTCGGCGAGCCGCGCGTAGATCCCGCCGGGGCCACTGTCGGGCTCGGCGACGGGAGTACCGGCGACAAGGGCGGCGTCGAGGTAGGAGGTCGCGAACATGACGGGCTTCCCGTCGAGCAGGAACCTGCGCCGCCGGACGCAAGCGGGTGCCCCGCTGGGGAGCCCGAGCACGGCGGCGACGGCCTCGGACACGGGTTCTTCGGTGACCCCGATGAACTCGACGACGGGGTCGCGCCCCTTGCCGTCCGCCGCCCAGATGGAGCCTCCCGCGCCCCACACCTCGACGGCCAGCCGCTGGATGCCGCGCCGCCGGATGCCGACGCGGAACTCACGAACGTAGACCCCGGCACCCTTGCGCGCTTCGGTCAGCCCCTCGGTCTGGAGGACGGCGAACGCCTGCCGTGCCGTCATCCGGGCGACCCCGTACGTGGCCATGAGGTCGCTCTCACCAGGCAGCCGGTCACCGGGCCCGTACTCACCGGAGGCGATGGCGTCCTTCAGCGCGGCGGCGATGCGCAGGTACTTGGGCTGCCGTGCGGCGCCGTCGTTCGGCATGCGGTCCTCCCCGATCATCTCCCGACAGCCTAGGGGCGCATCGGGGCACCGGAGGCCGTGCGCCCGCGCAACACCCGTCGGCATCGGACATATCTAGATACCTCTTGACGGTCAACCCGGCTCTCGCTTCACTTGTCTCAGGTATCTAGATAGGCGAGGTCCCATGACACTGCCCTGTGCTGCCAACGAGAACTACTGGCTCGTGCCCCGGAACACCCGCGCCCCCGGCCGGGCCCGCATGCTGCTGCGCGAGCAGGCCACCGCGTGGGGCATCGGGGCGCGAGCCGCCGAGGCGGCGGAGCTGCTGCTCTCCGAGCTGGTCACCAACGCCGTACGGCACTCGCGTGCACCGCAGGGCCGGGACATCGGCATCCGGATCGCCCGCTACGAGGGGCTGCTGCGCGTGGAGGTCGCCGACGCCGGCCCCGCCGTGAAGCTCACGCCCCAGGTGGTGCCGGACACGGACGAGCGGGGCCGCGGGCTCGCGATCGTCGCCGCCCTGGCCGAACGCTGGGGCTGCTGCCCCCGCCGCCACGGCATCGGCAAGGCGGTCTGGGCCGAGGTCAGGGAGTAGTAGGCAGCGACTTCACCACGGGCGGCTGCGCCAACGGCTTGTTCTCGCAGCCTAGGGCTTCGGTGACGCGGCGGGCCATGAGGTAGGTGAGCACCGTTCTTCTGTCCTTGGTCACCTGATCCACGTCCGCCCGGGACGGGGCGAAGTTGGCGTCTCCCGTCAGCCACACCTTGCGTGACTGCTCCCCGAGCTCACCCGGCATGTCGCACTGGACCAGGAGCCTCGAACGACTGTCGGTGGCCAGGCCCTGCGCACCGTTCAACTCGTACACCGCACCGTTGCCCAGCGGCGCCTGAGCAGACCGGAGAGACCAGCCGGTAAGAAACGTCACGTGGAAGTCCTGCTGCCCGTCACCCGTCCCGTACTCGCACACGTTCGTGAAGAACCGGGTCTTCTCGGGACGGATCACCGGCAGAGCGCGCTCCGACATGTCCACCAGCTTTTCCGTCGGGGTGTAGACCTTCGTCGTGAACTCCTTCACCCCGAGGACTTCACGCATCAGCGTCTCCTCCTCCGAGGCCGCAGTGATCCCGCACAGGTTCGCGGCCTCGGGGGCGGGCTTGTCCGAGGTGCATGACGCCAGGGCCAGCACGCAGACGAGTGCGGCCGCCGAGCGTCCAAAGACCTTCACGAAGTCCCTCCTTGGCGCGGCCGAAACGGTGGTCACGGACGCGGCTGCACCACGGGTGCCTGCGCCAGCGGCTTGTTCTCACAGGCGAGGGCTTCGGTGACGCGGCGGGTCATGAGGTACGTGAGGGTGGCCCGGCGGTCCTTGGCCGCCTGGTCCGCAGCCGGCGCGGACGGGGTGAACGAGAAATAGGCGTCTGCCGAGAGCCATACCCTGCGCGACTCCGCCGCGAGGTCACCGGGAAGGTCGCACTGGACGAGCAGGGCCGACGCGGTGGTGCTGGCGGTGGCGCGCGAGCCGTTCACATCGTAGGCCGAGTCACCGGGACGGGTCGGCTCCGCGACCGCCTCGCGCGGGGACCAGCCGAACGAGAAGACCGCGCGTGCGTCGCGCTGCCCGTCGGTCGACCCGTAGGTGCATGCGGCGTTGAAGGCCGAGTCCTTCCCGGGCTTCATGTTCCGCAGGACGAACCTCATCTTGTCGGTCAGCTCGCTCGTGGACTTGGAGACCTTCGTCTCGAAGCTCTCGACGGAGAGGATCCCCCGCACGAGTGCGCCTTCCTGCGCGTCGGCTCTGATCTCACACGGGTTCGCGGCCTTCGCCTCGGAGCCGCCCGACGTACAGGACGTCAGCGCGAGGACACAGGCGAGTACGGCCGCCGAGCCTCCGAGAACCGTGGCCACGTCACGGCATGAGGTGTGCACGAGCGGCATCCCGTCCCGAGGTGTAACCCTCGCCGGCTTCGTTCTTGGCATGGTCAAACGCGGGGTCCTGGCTGATCTGCCGGTCGTGCCCCCACCCGTCCAGCATGCGGTTGGTCCCCTGCACACCCGCTCCGAAGTTGCTGCTGGATTCCCTCTTGCTCTGGTCTTCGGCCTCGCCCTTGACGTCCTCGACCCACTCGTACCCGAGCGAGTCCATCAACGAGCCGCCGAGCGTGCCCACGACCGGGATCTCACCGATGAGGCCGTTCACCACGGCGGACGTGTGCGTGGACGTGCCTTCCGCCCACGTGACCCGGTCGTCCTCCTTGTCCTTGTACACATCGGCACCGATCCCGTTGAGGGCGCCGTTGGCCACCCCGATGTCATGGGCACGGTTGTCCCAGTCCGCGCTCACCCCGTGCAGGTCCCCCCTGAACGGGGCCGCGGCCTCAAGCTGCGACGCCCCGTAGGACCGCTCCGCCTCGACCATCAGGGCGAACGCCGGGCCGTCGTCGGCGATTCCGCGCATCACCCGGATCAGACTGCCCTGGCCGACCGCGATCCGAGCCTGGTCGCCCGAACCGTGGATCGAGTCCCTGCCCTCGATCTCGCCCAGGTCGGCGCTCTTTCCTCCCAGGATCTCGTGCGTGTCCGCGACGTAGTCGACCAGCGCCTTCGCCATCGGCTGGCGCAGGCCCTCGCGGTCCTTCGGGAACTCGTCGCCGCCCATGTCCTCGTCCAGGAGGCGGATCGCGTCGTGCATCACGCGGGCCTGGCCCTCCGTGTGCGGGCCGGGCGGGCCGAGCTTTTCGCCGTCCGCGTGGCCCGTGGCCGCCGACTGGATGGCGGCGCCCAGGCCGGCCGTCTTGTCGCCCTCTATCGCGATCGGCTGGCCTACGCCCGTCGAGATCCAGGGGTCCGGCATGTCGCGGTCGGAGAGGAGGTACTTCAGGTGCTCGTTCTTGTTACCGGGGGCCTCGGGGTCCAGGAAGTGCGTCGCCGCGTCCGGGTCCTTGGCCATGATGCCCAGGAGGCCGTCCAGGGGGTCGGAGACCAGGTTCGGGCGCTGGGAGTCGTACGCGTGGTCGTACATGTGGGGCTTCGACTTCTCGGCCTCGATCATGCCGTCGCCGAGGTCGTTCAGGAACTGCTTGCCGTAACCGTCGCCGCGCTGCATCACGGTGACCAGGGACTGGTAGCCGTACGTCGGGCGCAGGCCGTCGGCGACCAGGGCCGGACCCTGCTCCTTCAGGCCCGCCATGAAGGGTTTGTAGGCGTAGCTGTCCGGGTCCTTCGTGCCCGAGGCGATGGTTCCCGCCAGGCCCGTGCTGATCGACTCGTAGAGCTTCTTGTCGGCCGCCGAGGCGCCGCGTTCGCTGGAGGCCAGGACCAGTTGGTCGGCCAGGTGGACCGTGTCCTTCGCGCCCAGCGAGTGCAGGTACGCCTCGCTGAAGTGGCTGTCCTTCGCGTTCTGGCGGAGCAGGTCGTCGTAGTGCTTGAGGTCGTCCGGGGAGGCGTCGCCCGACTGGATCTTGTGGGTGAGGGCCAGGGCCTCCACCGCCTCCACGTCGCCCACCGCCCGGGAGTTGAAGCCGAAGAGGGACGTGCCGTCGGCTCCGGACGCGTTGAGGAGGGCGATGCGTACGTCCTCGTCGAACTCCGTGACCGCCTTCACGGTGTCCGCGATGCGCTGCGTCCAGGACCGCTCGATCTCCGGGAGGTCGGGGTCGTGGCGGATCGCGTTCACGGAGGCGGGGTCGGCCTTGCTGAAGTCGTAGCTCGCGTTGCCCGCGTCCGAGACCCTCATGCCGGCCTTCACCGCGTCCGCGACGGCTGAGGTCACGCGGCCCTTGAGGTCCGTGAAGCGGGCGTGCGCGTCGCGGAGCAGGGACTCCATGGCCAGCGCCTGGGTCTGCGCCGCGTCGAACTCCCGGCGGGTGATGGCGGCGTTGTTGCTCGCCGTCTGCGCGCTGCTGCCCATCCAGCCGTTACCACTGGAAACGCTCTGGACTTCCTTCTCGTAGACGTCTTCCATCGTCTTGAACTGCGTCGCCATCGACTTCCAGCCGTCGGCGGCCGTGACCAGCGCCCCGAGGTCGGTGGTGACGATCTCCTGGTAGGTCGGCATCGTGTCCCCGTCTCCCCTACAGGCCTGCGAGCTTGGACGTGACCGGCTGGAAGCCCTGGCCCGTCAGCTGGTCGTTGCCGGTGAAGAGGTTCGAGGCGCCGCGCAGGGCCGTCTTCTCCGAGCTGAGGCGTCCCATCAGGCGCTTGACCTGGTCGTCCCAGTGCGTGTGGGCCTTCGTCAGGCCGGTCGCCGTCTCCCAGCCCGCGAAGGCCCTGACCGCGGTGGTCGTCGGCTCGTCGGCGGCGTCCGCCGCCTTCGTCGTACCGGGCTGGAGGACGTTCTCGATGGTGTCGGCCGCCTTCTTCTTCGCGGGCGGGGCCGTCCCCAGGACTCCGGTGCCCGGCGCGGGCGCGGACTGCCTCTGCTGGGCCCATTGCTGCTCGAACGACACCGCTCCCCCAAGGATGTGCGACCGGGACGGGCCCGGGCCGACCGGAATGACCGGTACCAACCTAACCCGGGCCGCGGACCACTCAGACGTGGGTGGGCGCGAACATCTTCGGCTTGACCGGAAGGAGCAGGAGCGAAGGGCCGGGGGTCTTGAGGGACTTGGCCAGGTCCTCGCGGAGGGATTCCGGGGTGGTCGTGGTCGCCGGGATGTCGAAGGCGGCCGCCAGCGCTACGAAGTCGGGGCGGGTCAGGGCCGTGCCCGTCTCGCAGCCGTACTCGCGCAGGATGCCGTAGCCGCCGTCGTCCACGATCAGCCAGGTGACGTCGAGGTCGTGCTGGCGGGCGGTGGCCAGGTCGGCGATCGAGTACATCGCGCCGCCGTCGCCGGAGACCGCGAGCACCGGGGTGCCCGGCTCCGCCACGGCCGCGCCGAGCGCCGCCGGGAAGGCGTAGCCGAGGCCGCCCGCGCCCTGCGCCGAGTGCATGGTGTTGGGGTGCTTGGCGTCGAAGGCCGACCAGGCCCAGTAGGCCAGGATCGTCATGTCCCAGAAGGACGGGGAGCGGGGCGGGAGGGCCTGGCGGATCGAGGTGAGGAGCTGCTGCTCCAGGGTCAGGTCCTGGGAGGCCAGTCGGTCCGCGATGTCGGCGAGGAGCAGGCGGACGCGCTCGGGGGCCTGCGGGTCGGGGCGTTCGGCGACCGTTTCGAGGAGCGCCTGCAGGGCGAGGCGGGCGTCCGCGTGGATGCCGAGGCCCGCGTGGTTGGACTCCAGCTTGCCGAGGTCCGCCTCGATCTGGACGACCCGGCCCTCCGGGAAGAACGTGTGGTAGTTCGAGGACAGTTCGCCCAGGCCCGAGCCGACCACCAGCAGGACGTCCGCGTCCTCCAGGAAGTCCGTCATGTGGCGGTCCTCCAGCCAGGACTGGAGGGAGAGCGGGTGGGTCCAGGGGAAGGCGCCCTTGCCGCCGAAGGTGGTGACGACGGGGGCGTTCAGGCGCTCCGCGAGCTGCTTCAGCTTGCCCGCCGCGTCCGAGCGGATCACCCCGCCGCCCGCGATGATCACCGGGCGCTCGGCGTTCTCCAGCCAGTGCGCCGCCAGCGCGGTCAGCTCCGGGCGCGGCGCCAGTTCGTGCGGGGTCGCGTCCATGCCGGTGACCTGCGGGACGAAGGTCTCCGCGCGCAGCACGTCTTCCGGGATCTCCACCCACACCGGGCCGTGCGGGGCGGTCAGCGCCGATTCCCAGGCCTCGGCGATCACGGACGGGATCTGGGAGGGGGTCCGGGCGGTGTGCACGGACTTGACCACGTCCCGGAACGAGGCCGACTGGTCGCGCAGCTCGTGCAGGTGGCCGCGTCGGCCGCCGCCCAGGCCGGGGGTGGGGACCTGCGAGGAGATCGCCAGGACGGGGGCGGAGGCCGCCGCCGCCTCGGCCAGGGCCGGGAGCGCCATGAGCGCGCCCGGGCCGGTGGACAGCAGGAGGGGCGCCGCCTCGCCGGTCATCCGGCCGTACGCGTCGGCGGCGAACCCGGCGTTGTTCTCCGTACGCAGGCCCACCAGGCGCAGGTCGGAACGGCCGACGGCGTCGAAGAGGCCGAGCGCGTGCTGGCCGGGCAGGCCGAAGACGGTTGTCGCGCCGAGGGAGCGCAGCGTCTCCACGACCAGGTCTCCGCCCGTGCGCCCCGGCGGGGGCGCGAGCGCCGCCGCCTTCTGGGCTTCGGTGGGACGGAGTACCAGGTCGTGGTCGTGCGTCACGTGCGCTTACTCGCCCTTCGGGTTCGCCTTCGCCTGCGCGCTGTGCCTACTTGGCGCCGCGTGCCGCAGAGATCTGGCGGCTCATGATCGTGGTCAGCTCGTACGCGGTGTGCGAGGCCGCGACCGAGGTGATCTCCGCGTGATCGTACGCCGGGGCGACCTCGACGACGTCCGCCGAGACCAGGTTGCAGGAGGAAAGCCCGCGGATGATCTCCAGCAGCTCGCGGGAGGTCATGCCGCCCGCCTCCGGGGTGCCCGTACCGGGCGCGTGCGCGGGGTCCAGCACGTCGATGTCGATGGAGATGTACAGCGGGCGGTCGCCGATGCGCTGGCGGAGCTGGTCCGCGACCTCGTCGGCGCCGCGGCGGTAGACGTCGGCCGAGGTGACGATGCCGAAGCCCATCTTGGCGTCGTCGTCCAGGTCCTGCTTGCCGTACAGCGGGCCGCGCGTGCCGACGTGCGACAGGGCCTCGGTGTCGAGGATGCCCTCCTCGACGGCGCGGCGGAACGGGGTGCCGTGCGTGTACTCGGCGCCGAAGTACGTGTCCCAGGTGTCCAGGTGGGCGTCGAAGTGCAGCAGCGCGACCGGGCCGTGCTTCTTCGCCACCGAGCGCAGCAGGGGCAGCGCGATGGTGTGGTCGCCGCCGAGGGTCATCAGGCGGGAGCCGTTGCCGATCAGCTCGTCGGCGGCGGCCTCGATCGTGTCGACGGCCTCGTTGATGTTGAACGGGTTCGCCGCGATGTCGCCGGCGTCGGCGACCTGCGCGAGCGCGAACGGGGAGGCGTCCTGCGCGGGGTTGTACGGGCGCAGCAGGCGGGAGGCCTCGCGGATCGCGTTGCCGCCGAAGCGGGCGCCGGGGCGGTACGAGACACCGGAGTCGAACGGCACGCCGACGACGGCCACGTCGGCCTTGCCGCCGACCTCGTCCAGGCGGGGCAGCCGGGCGAAGGTCGCGGGGCCCGCGTAGCGCGGGATGCGGGAGGAGTCGACGGGGCCGCGCGGCTGCGTGCTCATGGGGGGCCTTCCGGGGAGGTGTGCGGTGCGGTCCTTCGAGCGTAAACGGACACCCCGGGTGGGCGAAGTGTACGTTTCATCCATCAGGCTCCCCCAATGTGTACGGAGTATCCACCCATGGAAGCCCCGCCCACCCCGCCGGTCGCGCTCGCCCGGCTGCTCGCCGACCACGAGCTGGGGCTGCGCCACCTGGCCGGACCCGCCGAAGCGGAACTCCACGGAGTCCACGCCTCCGAGATGACGGACCCCTCTCCGTACCTGCTGGGCGGCGAGCTCCTGCTGACGGCGGGCGAGGGCCTCGCGGTGGCGGGTGCCTGGCCGGCCGGGGGAACGGAGCACGGTGCGGGCGGCCGCACGGAGCCGCCCTCGGCGGCGGACGGCGGCCCGGCGGGAGCCGGGCCCGCCGACACCGGCGTCCGCCCCGGCCACGGGGACGCGGGACACCCGCCCAGCGGGCACACCCGCACCGACCGGGCCGGCACGGGCCGGGCCTGGGCGGGGCACGCGGGGGGCGGACACGGAGGTGCCGGGCCGGCAGAGGCCGGGCAGGCCGGAGCCGGGCACGGCGGTGCCGGGCACGCAGAGGCCGGGCAGGCCGGAGCCGGGCACGGCGGTGCCGGGCAGGCAGGGGGCGAGCTGATCGACGCCGGACCGTACGTCGCGCGGCTGGTCCGGGCCGGGGTCGGGGCCATCGGGTTCGGGGTGACCCCGGTGCACGAGACCGTCCCCAGGGCCCTGATCGAGGCGTGCGCCCGCCACGGCCTGCCCCTGGTCGAGGTGCCGCCCGGGACCCCCTTCACCGCGGTCGGCCGGAGCGTCTGGCGGCTGATGGCGCGGGCCCGGACCGCCGAGCTCCGCCGGGTGACCGAGGCCCAGCAGTCCCTGGCGGCGGCGGCCGCCCGCCCGGACCCGGTCCCGGCCGTCCTGCGCCGCCTGGCGGCGACCCTGGGCGGCTGGGCCGGGCTGCTCCCCACGCCCCTGCCGGACACGCCGGCGCCCACCGAGCCGGCGCCGGGCGGGGCAGCACCCGCCGATACTGCTGGATCCGGGCCGGTGCCCGCCCCCGAGGTGCTCGACGTGTTGCGCACCCTCGCCCGGCGGGTCGCACCCGGCTCCGCCGTCACCGCGACGGCCGCGCACGACGGGCTCCACCTCAGCGTCCACGCCCTCGGCGACGGGTGGGTCCTCGCCGTCGCGACCCCGGCGCGGGCTCCCGGGGACCACACCGTCGCCTCGGTCGCGGCCGTGCTGCTGACCCTGCTCACCGCGCGCCGCCCGGCCGGGGCGGAGGCCGCCCTGACCCGGCTGCTGCTCGGCGGGGAGCCGGCCGGGGCGCTGGGTCCCGGCCCCTGGTACGCCGTACACGCCCGCGGCGCCGGTGACCCGCGCGCCCTGGCGGCCGCGCTGGGCACCGCGCTGCTGGACCCGCGCGAGGACTCCCCCCACAGGGGCATCGCACGCGCGGGCCTGCCCCGCACGGATTCCGTGCGGCTGCTCACCGACCGCGAGCCCACCCCGCAGCCCGGATGGCGGCTCGGGGTCAGCGCCCCGGCCCCGGCCGAGGGCCTGCCCGGAGCCGACGCGCAGGCCGGGCGGGCCCTGGAGCGCGCCGAGGCGGCCCGTACCCCGCTGGCCCGCCACACGGAGCCCGGACTCGCGGGCCTGGTCGGCGCGGCCGAGGCCCGGACCCACGCCGAGGCCCTGCTCGGCCCCCTCTCCCCCGCGCTCCGGGACACCCTGCGCGGCTGGCTTGCCCACCACGGCAGCTGGGACCGCAGCGCGGCCGCGCTCGGGATCCACCGCAACACCGTCCGCCAGCGGATCGCCCGCACGGCCGCGCTCCTGGGCGGAGCCGACCTGGACGACCCGGACACCCGGATGGAGCTGTGGTTCGCGCTGCGCTGCTCCCCCGTTCCGCCCGGCGCACTCCTCGAGTGACGCCGGGCGCGGCCGGCCGCGCTCCTCGCCCCCACCGATGTCCGGATCCGATCTGTCCGCGCCTGTCCATTACGGCAAGGATGTCCCCCGACCAGCAGTCGGCTCTCGCACTGTCGATCCGGGGGGATCCATGGGAAACAGAACGACGCGGGGCGGCCTCAAGGCGGCGGGGACCCTGCTCGCCGCGCTCGCGCTGACGGCTCCCCCGCAGACCGCCGCCGCCGCCGCACGAGCGGCTCCGGCTCCGGTCCCGGAGGGGGCCGGCGCGCGCTGCACGCCGTCCGTTCAAGTCCTGGAGAAGCTGCCCGGCGCGGAGGACCCGCACCCGAGCCCGTGGGTGCGCCGCACCGAGGTCACCGCCATCGCGCCCGGGCCCGCGCGGCTGGCCGTCGGCATGAGCGGGTACGCCCCCGCCTACTGGGTCGGGACGAAGGTGTTCGCCGTACCGCTGCCCGCCGGATCGAACGGCGCGGGCCGGGTGCTGGGCGTCAACCGGCACGGCCTCATGGCCGGGGAGCTGATCATCACGGGCGAAGGCTCGCGGGCGTTCAGCTACCGGGTGGGCGCGGCGGCCGTCACGCTGCTGCCGGGCGGGGACTCCGCCGTCGGCGTCAACGACCGGGGCGTCATCGTCGGCAGGTTCCGGGACGAGACCCGGCTG
This sequence comes from Streptomyces sp. NBC_01298, assembly GCF_035978755.1. Lineage (NCBI taxonomy): Bacteria > Bacillati > Actinomycetota > Actinomycetes > Kitasatosporales > Streptomycetaceae > Streptomyces > Streptomyces sp. NBC_01298. Next base: position 5,878,153 of record NZ_CP108414.1, on the reverse strand, counting down.
CGGACCGTCGCCGTGAGGTGGTCGGGCGACGGCCGGGTCCGCCGTGAGCTGCCCGCGCCCGCCGGATCCACCTTCTCCCTCATGGCCGGCGTCAACAACGCCGGACAGGTCGCCGGAAACGCCTACGTGCCCCACGAAGGCTTCAACTACGGCCGGGGGGTCCTGTGGCCCGCCGACCCGGCCGCCGCCCCCGCGCTGCTCGCTACCGGCGGCGTCCCGACGGACCGCTACACCGTCCTGGCGCTGGACGAGTCCGGGCGGGCCGTCGGCCGCCACCGGCCCGGCGGTGACGGCCGGGAACACGGGGTCGTGTGGCGCACCCCCGACGGGCCTCCCGCCGACGCACCGCTGGCCTCCGGTTCCGTGGGCAGCAGCTTCGAGGACGTCAGCCCGGCCACCGGGGTCACGGTCGGAGTGGCCGACTTCTCCTACCCCTACCCGGGCCATCCGGACCTGCCGGGGGCCATGGCGGAGTACTGGACGGGCAGCGGGCCGATGCGCGTCCTGCCCGGGATCGGCGGCGTGGGGAACTACAGCACCGCGTACGCCGTGTCGGACGACGACCGGGTCGGCGGCGCCGCCCAGGACGCCCTGGGCGCGGTCCATCCGGTGATCTGGACGTGCGCCGCCCGGCAGGCGCACGTGCTGCCCGGTGATCCCGGGCCCCGGCCGGACCCGCTTTAGGCGTCCGCGGCGGGTCCGGCCGGGGCCGGTGTCGACCAGGGGATGTCTTGCCGATCAGACCGGGTGGCAACCCGTCACGGGTTCGCGGTCACCTCGAAGCCGGCGCCGAAGACGTCGGCGGGGTCCGCCGCGTCACGGGCGCGCAGGTCGGCCACGATGTTCGCCGAGCTCGTGTACGCGTACATGGGGAATCCGAGAATGATCGCCTTGGTGATGCCGGCCCAGGGTCCCTGGGCCTGGCCGCCGTTGGCCTCGGACGGGTAGGCCGACCCCGGCACGTGCCAGATCGTGGGCCCGCCGGAGTCACCGGCCTTGTGCTGGGGGTGCGCCTGGTAGACGCCCCGGTCGTTGTTGGTGATCCGGCCGTACCAGACGCCGAGCTGGCCGGAGACGACCAGTTCGTTGTTGTTGAACCAGGCGGCGCCGATCAGCCGTTCGTTATTCAGGGTGGGGGTGAGCGCGTTGGGACTGGGGATCCCGCCGGGCACCTCCATCACGCCGGTCTGCTTCAGGTGCGGCCCCTGGGACGAGAGGGTCACGCCCGCGACCAGCTCGATGACCATGTAGTCCTTGGTGAGGTGTCCCGTCGAGGAGCCCTCCGGGTCCTTGAACCAGCGGACGTACCCGATGGGCCCGTAGCCGATGTCCTGGCGGTGGTAGACCGGGATGATGTCCTCGCGGATCTCGCGGTCGGCGTAGGCGGGACCGGAGACGCAGTGCCCGGCCGAGATCGCGATCTTCCGCCCGTAGTCGTCGTTGCCGACGGCCCCGATGGTGCAGAAGGCATCGGGGCGGGCGGGGTCGAAGGCGATCTGCATCGCGTTGAACACGCGCTTCTCCTGCCGGGGCGCCTCTGCCCGCTGCCGCTCCGCGGCGCCGGCCGTGCCCGCGCCGAGCACCACGGTGGCGGCGAGGGCCGCCGTAAGGCCCAAAAGCCTCCTGATCATGCCGGTTCCTGTTCTGTCGGGGGGCGAGCTCTGGAGACACGAGTCAAGCCGCGGGAGCGGTGACGGCAGAAGGGGCTATCCGGCCAGTCGCCATGGGCCACATCCCTGAGCCGGGGCCCGGCGCGCGGAAGGGTTCGGAGTCACACCGCCCCGCCCTGGACAGCCCGAGTGACCGCCGGGTAACTTAGCTATGAGCAAGCGCTTAGCTATAAAAGCGGCGGACCGCCGCGACCGAAAGGAGCCGGCCGTGCGCCGTACCGTTTTCAACGAGGACCACGAGGCGTTCCGCGAGACCATCCGCGCCTTCATCGAGGCCGAGGTCGTCCCGGTCTACGACGAGTGGTTCGCGGCCGGCCAGGCCCCGCGCGAGTTCTACTACAAGCTCGGCGAGCTGGGCATCTTCGGGATCAACGTCCCCGAGGAGTTCGGCGGCGCCGGCCTGGACACCCACAAGTTCGAGGCCGTCCTCTACGAAGAGACCTCCCGCGCGGGCGTCAACTTCGGCGGCTCCGGCGTGCACGTGCTGCTCGCCCTCCCCTACATCAAGATGCTGGCGGCCGACGAGCAGAAGAAGCGCTTCCTGCCGAAGTTCGTCTCCGGCGAGGAGATGTGGGCCCTGGCGATGACCGAGCCGGGTACCGGCTCCGACGTCGCGGGCATGAAGACCACCGCGAAGCTCTCCGAGGACGGCACGCACTACGTCCTCAACGGCTCCAAGACCTTCATCACCGGCGGCGTGCACGCCGACCGCGTGATCGTCTGCGCCCGCACCTCCGCCCCCAGCGAGGACGACCGCCGCTTCGGCATCTCCCTCTTCGCCGTGGACACCAAGTCCGAGGGCTACTCCATCGGCCGCAAGCTCGACAAGCTCGGCCTGCGCACCTCCGACACCGCCGAGCTGGCATTCGTCGACGTCAAGGTCCCGGTCGAGGACCTGCTCGGCGAGGAGAACAAGGGCTTCTACTACCTCGGCGCCAACCTGCCGTCCGAGCGCTGGGGCATCGCCTTCGGCGCGTACGCGCAGTCCAAGGCCGCCGTCCGGTTCGCCCAGCAGTACGTGACCGACCGCACCGTCTTCGGCAAGCCGGTCGCGCACTTCCAGAACACCAAGTTCGAACTGGCCGCCTGCCAGGCCGAGGTGGACGCGGCCGAGGCCGTCGCCGACCGCGCCCTGGAGGCCCTGGACGCCGGCGAGCTCACCGCCGCCGAGGCCGCTTCCGCGAAGCTGTTCTGCACCGAGGTCGCGCACCGCGTCATCGACAAGTGCCTCCAGCTGCACGGCGGCTACGGCTACATGAACGAGTACCCGATCGCCCGCCTGTACGCCGACAACCGCGTGAACCGCATCTACGGCGGCACCAGCGAGGTCATGAAGTCCATCATCGCCAAGTCGATGGGCCTGTAAGGCATCTAGCCTTCCCCCATGAACGAGGCCCTCACGACTCTCCTCGACCTGCTCGACCTCGAGCAGATCGAGGAGAACATCTTCCGCGGTACCAGTCGTTCCGCGCTGGTACCGCGGGTCTTCGGCGGCCAGGTCGCGGCCCAGGCCCTGGTGGCCGCGGGCCGGACCGTCCCCGAGGACCGCACCGCGCACTCGCTGCACTCGTACTTCCTGCGCGCAGGTGACCCCGGCGCGCCCATCGTGTATTCGGTGGACCGGATCCGCGACGGACGCTCCTTCACCACGCGCCGCGTCGTCGCCGTCCAGCACGGCCAGCCGATCTTCCACCTCTCCGCGTCCTTCCAGACGTACGAGGAGGGCCTCGACCACCAGGCCGCGATGCCCGACGCCCCGGATCCGGAGACCCTCCCGACGGCCGCGGAATCGCTCCCCCTCTACCGCGAGGTCTTCCGCGACCCGGGCACCGTGGAGCGCCTGATCGAGGCGCGCGGCGCGGTTGACCTGCGCTACGCGACGGTCCCGCCCTGGGGCAGCGTCGGCGAACCGGTCGAACCGCGCTCGCAGGTGTGGTTCCGTACCGCCGACAAGCTGGAGAGCGACGACGCGCTCCTGCACACCTGCCTGGCCACGTACGTCTCCGACATGACCCTGCTCGACTCTGTGCTGCTGGCGCACGGGAAGGGCGGCTGGGCGGTGGGCGACGTGGTCGGCGCGTCACTCGACCACGCGATGTGGTTCCACAGGCCGTTCCGCGCCGACGAATGGCTGCTCTACGACCAGGAGTCGCCCTCGGCGGCAGCCGGCCGGGGCCTCGGCCAGGCCAGGATCTGGACCCAGGACGGCAGGCTCGCCGTGACGGTCATTCAGGAGGGCGTGGTGCGCGTCCCGCGCGCGCGGTAGGGCCGTCCGACGTAACGTCACACCATGACCAGCAGCGATGCGATGGTGAACGGAACCGGAACCGACGGCCAGGGCGAGAACGAGAGCGTCGGCACGGTCATCGTCGCCGTGGTCACCAATCTCGGCATCGCCGCGGCCAAGGCCGTGGGCGGCGTCCTCAGCGGATCGAGCGCCATGCTCTCCGAGGCGGCGCACTCGGTGGCCGACACGGTGACCGAGGTGATGCTCCTGACCGCACTGAAGCGGAGCGCGAAGCCGGCGGACGAGGCGCACCCGCTGGGCTACGGGCCGGAGCGCTACATCTGGGCGCTCCTCGCATCGGTCGCCACCTTCGTCGGCGGCGCGGTCTTCGCCGTCTACGACGGCATCCACACCCTCCTCCACGGCGAGGACCCCGGAAACCCCACCCTCTCCTACATCATCCTGGCCGTCGCCGCCGTCCTGGAGGGCTACTCCCTCCTGGTCGCCTGGCGGCAGGTCAAGGGCGAGGCCGCGCGGATGCGGGCGCCGCTGGGGCTGTACGTGAAACACACCCCGGACACGGCCGTGAAGGCCGTCCTCCTGGAGAACGTGGCCGCGCTGATCGGTCTGGCACTGGCGGCGGGCGGCCTGCTGGGAGCACAGCTCACGGGGTCCGGCGTGTACGACGGGGTCGCCTCGCTCCTCATCGGACTGCTGCTGGTGTGGGTGGCGTGGGAGCTGGGGCGCTCGAACGCGCAGTACCTGATCGGGCGACCGCTGCCGGAGGGGATGCGGGCGGAGGTACGGGAGGAGCTCCTGTCGGTGCTGCACATCGAGGCCGTACTGGAGCTGACCACACTGGTACAGGGGCCCTCGGAGGTGCTGATCGCCGCGAAGATCGACTTCCACGACCTGGCGTCCGCCGCGCAGGTGGAGGCGGCGTGCGAGACGGCCGAGGCGCAGCTCCGCGACCGCTTCCCGGCGATCCGCCGCGTCTACTTGGACCCCACCCCCAGTCCCTCCTGACACCGAGCTCGCACCGCTGCGCGGGCCTCGCCCGACGGCGCCCCCGGGAATCCCGGGGGCGCCGTCGGGCTGCGAGGTGTCCCTAGTGGAGCTTGGCCTTCAGGTCCTTCTTGAGCTGGTTCTTCACGGTCTGCTTGTTGACCTTGTTCAGGTTCCCGCCCTTGCCGGTACCGTCCCCGCCGACCGCGGTGGCGTCGCCGGTGTTGATGGCGTCGGCGCTGGAGTCGCCGCCCGTGGCGTTTCCGGTGGTGATGGTGCACTTGCCCTTGCAGCTCCCGACACCGCTGTCGGCGTTGCCGCCCTGCGAGGTGCCGCCGACCGTGGTGTTCTCCGCGTTGGCGTCGCCGCCGGTGCCGATGCCGTCGGCGCTGTCGTCATGGAGGACGGTGACCGTGTGCTGCGGGGCGACCGAGGGAGCGGCCATCGCGGTGGCGGGAAGGGCTATGCCACCGCCCAGCAGGGCGACGGAAGCGGAGGCGAGGACGATGCGGCGGGTCGAGAGAATCTTGAACATGGCCGTTCTCCATTCGGAAAACCAAGAGAGGGAATTAGGAGCGATTTCCTGCCCTCTGCTTCTTCCGGTGTTTCCCGGTGAGGGCGTACTCCAAATAAACCCTCTGCCGGGATCCGCGTCATGACACTCACGTTCGGGGCTTGACGCGGATCCCCGATCTTGGTAATTCCGCGCCTTCCCGGCGTGCGGGTGCGGGGCCGCGGGCCCTGCGGGGCTGGGTCCCCTACCCACCGTTCCACCGTTCCCCGGGCCGGCCCGGACCCCGGTCCTCAAACGCCGGACGGCTGAAATGGCGCGGCGGGACTGAATTCACCCGCAGCCACCGAGCCCCGGCACAACCCCAGCCCCGCCGGCGCTTGAGGCGCAACGCCGCCGCAGGGCTAAAGCAGCCCCGACGCCGCCAGCAGATAAGCAACCATCGGGTCATAGAAGCGCGGGTTCCGGACGTGGTCGTCCAGCGGCACCGCCACCTGGAGCGTGCCTTCGGCCTCCGCCAGGAACAGCGCCGGGTCGTTGCAGTCGGCGTAGCCCACCGCGTCCAGCCCGCGCTGCGCCGCGCAGCCCGCCCAGCCGTGGTCGGCGACGACCAGGTCGGGCTGGGGGCGGCCATGGGCCGCCAGCGCGTCCAGGACGGCCGCCATCGGCCCCGGGGAGTGGGTGTGCCACAGCGTCGCCCCCCGCTCCATGACCGCGACGTCCGCGAACTGCCACACCGACCCCTCGTCGGCGACGAGCCCCGCCGGGATCACCACGATCTCGCAGCCCGCGGAGCGCAACGCGTCGGCCGTGGCCCGGTGCACGTCCAGCAGCCCACCCGGGTGCCCCGTGGCCAGCAGCACGCTCTGCCGGTCCAGCGCGGCCTTGCGCAGCCGCGCCGCCATCCGGTCGAGGGCGGCCACGGTGAGTTCGGGGTCGATGGTGTCCTGGCCGACGCGGTGCCCGGGGTCGTCGACGACACCACAGCGCTCGGCCATCACCGCGAGGACGTCCTGCTCGTCCGTCCAGCGGTCGCCCAGCTCCAGGCCCAGCCAGTAGTGCCGGTCGCCGTTGGCGAGCTTGCGATAATGCGACAGATTGTTCTCGCGTGGAGTGGCGACGTCCCCCGCGATCCGCGTCCGGACCAGGTGGTCGACGAGTTCGGCTCGGCTGGGCACAGGCGTCTCTATCGGCTTCGGCATGCGGCCCATTCTGCCGCCGAGCACACGGAGCCGCCCCGTCCATCCCGACCTGCGGACGCGCCCGGTCATCCCGACAGCGCTCCGAAGGCCCCGTTCGCGAGCCGCCGCAACAGCGACTCCGTCGCGTCCCGGCCGAGCGCCGCGAGGTGCGGGGTGGAGTTCAGCAGGCCGAAGACCGCGTGCACGGAGACGCGCACCTCCGCCTCGCCCACCTCGGGGTGCAGCTCCCGTACGACATCGACCCACAGCTCGACGTACTTGCGCTGCAGCTGCCGCACGAGCTTGCGGTCGGCCTCGCGCAGCCGGTCCAGCTCCCGGTCGTGGAGGGTGATCAGCGCCCGGTCGTCGAGCGCGAAGTCGATGTGGCCGTCGATGAGGGAGGCCAGTACGCCGGACGGGTCACCGGCCGCCTCCTCCACCCGACGGCGCCCACCGGTCAGCAGCCGTTCGCTGATGCCGACGAGCAGCTCGGCGAGCATCGCGTCCTTGCCCGCGAAATGCCGGTACAGGCCGGGGCCGCTGATGCCCACCGCGGCCCCTATCTCGTCCACGCCCACGCCGTGGAAACCGCGCTCGGCGAAGAGGCGCGCAGCCTCGCCGAGGATCTGCTCGCGCCTGGTCGGGGCGGCCGCTCTGGTGCTCATGGGAATCCATTCTAGACAGGGCCGTTAGCGGTCGTTAACCTAAGCCCCACATGCGTTAACGCTCACTAACACGAGCGCACCGAGCAAGGGAGCTCGACCGATGCAGCAGGCACCAGTGCTGACGAGCGCCGCCGATCCGGCGTCCGACGCCTGGCGGGCCAACGAGGCCGCCCACCGCGAGCTCTCCGAGGGCCTGCGGGCCCGCCTGGAGGCGGCCCGGCTCGGCGGCGGCGAGAAGGCCCGCGCCCGCCACACCGCCCGCGGGAAGCTGCTGCCGCGCGACCGCGTGGACGCCCTCCTCGACCCGGGGTCCCCCTTCCTGGAGCTGGCCCCGCTGGCCGCCGAGGGAATGTACGGGGGCGCGGCCCCGGCCGCCGGGGTCATCGCCGGCATCGGCCGGGTCAGCGGCCGCGAGTGCGTGATCGTCGCGAACGACGCCACCGTCAAGGGCGGCACGTACTACCCGATGACCGTGAAGAAGCACCTGCGCGCCCAGGAGGTGGCCCTGGAGAACCGTCTCCCCTGCCTCTACCTGGTCGACTCGGGCGGCGCCTTCCTCCCCATGCAGGACGAGGTCTTCCCCGACCGGGACCACTTCGGCCGCATCTTCTACAACCAGGCCCGCATGTCGGGCGCCGGCATCCCGCAGATCGCCGCCGTCCTCGGCTCCTGCACGGCGGGCGGCGCGTACGTCCCGGCCATGAGCGACGAGGCCGTCATCGTCCGCGGCCAGGGCACGATCTTCCTGGGCGGTCCGCCGCTGGTGAAGGCCGCCACCGGCGAGGTGGTCACGGCCGAGGAGCTGGGCGGCGGCGAGGTCCACTCCCGGGTCTCCGGGGTCACCGACCACCTCGCGGAGGACGACGCCCACGCGCTGCGGATCGTACGGAACATCGTGGCGACCCTGCCCGATCGCGGGGCCCTGCCCTGGTCGGTCGAGGCGCCCGAGGAGCCCAAGGTGGACCCGTACGGGCTGTACGGGGCGGTGCCGGTCGACTCGCGCACCCCCTACGACGCCCGCGAGATCATCGGCCGGATCGTCGACGGCTCCCGCTTCCAGGAGTTCAAGGCGGAGTACGGGCAGACGCTCGTCACCGGCTTCGCGCGGATCCACGGCCACCCGGTCGGGATCGTCGCCAACAACGGCATCCTCTTCTCCGAATCGGCCCAGAAGGGCGCCCACTTCATCGAGCTGTGCGACCAGCGCGGCATCCCGCTGCTCTTCCTCCAGAACATCTCCGGCTTCATGGTCGGCCGGGACTACGAGGCGGGCGGCATCGCCAAGCACGGCGCCAAGATGGTCACGGCCGTGGCCTGCACCCGGGTCCCCAAGCTCACGGTGGTGGTCGGCGGCTCGTACGGCGCGGGCAACTACTCGATGTGCGGGCGGGCGTACAGCCCCCGCTTCCTGTGGATGTGGCCCAACGCCAAGATCTCCGTGATGGGCGGCGAGCAGGCGGCCTCGGTCCTGGCGACCGTCAAGCGCGACCAGATCGAGGGCGCGGGCCAGGAATGGCCGGCCGAGGACGAGGAGGCCTTCAAGGCCCCGGTCCGGGCCCAGTACGAGGAGCAGGGCAACGCCTACTACGCCACGGCGCGGCTGTGGGACGACGGCGTCATCGACCCGATGGAGACCCGGCAGGTGCTGGGACTGGCCCTGACCGCGTGCGCGAACGCTCCCCTGAGCCAAAAGGATCAAACGCAGCCGGGCTTCGGCATCTTCCGCATGTGACGTGAGGACCTCACTGATGTTCAGCACTGTTCTGGTCGCCAACCGGGGCGAGATCGCGGTCCGCGTCATCCGCACGCTGCGGGAGCTCGGCATCCGTTCCGTGGCCGTCTTCAGCGACGCCGACGCGGACGCCCGGCACGTACGGGAGGCCGACACGGCCGTGCGGATCGGCCCGGCGGCGGCCTCGATGAGCTACCTGTCGGTGGAGCGGCTGCTCGACGCGGCGCGCCGCACGGGCGCCGAGGCAGTCCACCCCGGGTACGGCTTCCTCGCGGAGAACGCCGCCTTCGCCGCCGCCTGCGCGGACGCGGGCCTGGCCTTCATCGGGCCGCCGGCCTCGGCGATCTCCCTGATGGGCGACAAGATCCGCGCCAAGGAGACCGTGAAGGCGGCGGGCGTGCCCGTGGTGCCCGGTTCCTCGGGCAGCGGTCTGTCCGACGCCGCGCTGGTGGCCGCCGCCGAGGAGATCGGCATGCCGGTCCTGCTGAAGCCCTCGGCGGGCGGCGGCGGCAAGGGCATGCGGCTCGTACGGGACTCCGGGCTGCTCGGCGAGGAGATCGCGGCGGCCCGGCGCGAGGCGAAGTCCTCCTTCGGCGACGACACCCTGCTCGTGGAGCGGTGGGTGGACCGGCCCCGGCACATCGAGATCCAGGTCCTGGCGGACGCCCACGGGAACGTGGTCCACCTCGGGGAGCGCGAGTGCTCCCTCCAGCGGCGCCACCAGAAGGTGATCGAGGAGGCCCCGTCGGTCCTGCTGACGCCGGAGCTGCGGGCCTCGATGGGCGCGGCGGCGGTGGAGGCGGCGCGGTCCTGCGGGTACGTCGGCGCGGGCACGGTGGAGTTCATCGTCCCGGGCGGGGACCCCTCCTCGTACTTCTTCATGGAGATGAACACCCGGCTCCAGGTGGAGCACCCGGTCACCGAGCTCGTCACCGGACTGGACCTGGTGGAGCAGCAGCTCCGGGTCGCGGCGGGCGCGGAGCTCGGCTTCGGCCAGTCGGAGGTCACCCTCACCGGCCACGCCATCGAGGCCCGCGTCTGCGCGGAGGACCCGGCGCGGGGCTTCCTGCCCTCCGGCGGCATGGTGCTGGCCCTGTCGGAGCCGTCCGGCGGCTCCGTCCGTACCGACTCCGGCCTCGCGGCGGGGGTGGACACCGGGTCGACGTACGACCCGATGCTGTCGAAGGTCATCGCCTACGGTCCCGACCGGGCGGCGGCCCTGCGGGTGCTGCGGGGTGCCCTGGCGGACACGGTGATCCTGGGTGTGCAGACGAACACGGGCTTCCTGCGGAGGCTGCTCGCGCACCCGGATGTGGTGTCGGGCGACTTGGACACCGGACTGGTGGAGCGGGACCTGGCCGACCTCCTCCCCGAGGGGGTGCCGGCGGAGGTGTACGCGGCTGCGGCCCTGCTCTCTGTCCCCCACCCCGCCCCTTCCCGAAACCGGGCTCTGCCCGGACCCGCGCCTCAAACGCCGGCGAGGCTGGATGAGGCCGGCGCGTCCGGCTCGGCGAAGCCGGGCTGGGTCGACCCGTTCGACTCCGCCAACGGCTGGCGCCTCGGCGGGACCCCCGCCTGGACGGTCCATCACTTCCGCCTCCCGGGCCAGGACCCGGTAACGGTCCGCACCCGCCCCGTCGGAACGGGCCCGGACACGGAGCTCCTGCTCGACAGCGGCGCCGAGCCACATCCAGCCCCGCCGGCGTTTGAGGCGCGGGGTCTGGGGCGGAGCCCCAGCACCCCGGCCCGGGGCCGGATCGTGCACCGCACCCCCGACCACCTCACGGTCGAACTCGAAGGCGTTACGCACCGCTTCGCCTACGCCCGCTCCCCCGAAGGGACCTGGCTCGGCCGCGACGGCGACTCCTGGCACGTCCAGGCGCATGACCCGGTCGAGGCCAACCTCCGCGGCGCGGGACGCGGCGGCGCCGATACCCTCGCCGCCCCCATGCCCGGCACCGTCACGGTGGTCAAGGTGACCGTGGGCGAGAAGGTGGCCGCCGGTCAGAGCCTGCTCGTCGTCGAGGCCATGAAGATGGAGCACGTCATCTCCGCCCCGCACGCCGGCACCGTCACCGAACTCGACGTCACCCCGGGTACCACGGTCGCCATGGACCAGGTCCTGGCCGTGGTCACCCCCGACGAGGAGGAGAAGGCCGAATGAACGGGCTTCCGATGAGCTTCCCGGACGAGGGCCTCCCGGCCCGGGTCCGCATCCACGAGGTCGGCGCGCGCGACGGGTTGCAGAACGAGAAGACGGCCGTCCCGACCCACGTGAAGGCCGAGTTCGTGCACCGGCTGGCCGCCGCCGGGCTCACCACCATCGAGGCCACCAGCTTCGTGCACCCCCGGTGGGTCCCCCAGCTGGCCGACGCCGAGGAACTGTTCCCGCTCCTCGCCGACGTGAAGGCCGCGCTGCCGGTCCTCGTCCCCAACGACCGCGGCCTCGACCGCGCGCTCGCGCTCGGGGCCACCCGGATCGCCGTGTTCGGTTCGGCCAGCGAGACCTTCGCCTCCCGCAACCTCAACCGCACGGTTGCCGGGTCCCTCGAGATGTTCGAGCCGGTCGTGGCCCGCGCCAAGGAGCACGAGGCGCACGTCCGCGGCTACCTCTCGATGTGCTTCGGCGACCCCTGGGAGGGCCCGGTCCCGCTCCACCAGGTGGTGGGCGTCGCCAAGGCCCTCCTGGACCTCGGCTGTGACGAGCTGAGCCTCGGCGACACCATCGGCGTCGCCACCCCGGGACACGTGCGGGCCCTGCTCTCCGCGCTCAACGAGGAGGGCGTGGGCACCGACCGGATCGGCGTGCACTTCCACGACACCTACGGCCAGGCCCTGTCCAACACCCTCGCCGCGCTCCAGCACGGCGTGACCACCGTCGACGCGTCCGCGGGCGGCCTCGGCGGATGCCCGTACGCCAAGAGCGCGACCGGCAATCTCGCGACCGAGGACCTCGTCTGGATGCTCGACGGCCTCGGCATCGAGACCGGGGTCGATCTGGCCGCCCTCACCGCCACGAGCGTGTGGATGGCCGAGCAGTTGGGGCGACCCAGCCCCTCCCGTACCGTCCGCGCCCTCTCCCACAAGGAGTAACGAAGACCATGGCCCTCGACCACCGGCTCACCCCCGAGCACGAGGAACTCCGCCGCACCGTAGAGGCGTTCGCGCACGATGTGGTGGCGCCCAAGATCGGCGATCTGTACGAGCGGCACGAGTTCCCGTACGAGATCGTCCGCGAGATGGGCCGCATGGGCCTGTTCGGCCTGCCCTTCCCGGAGGAGTACGGCGGCATGGGCGGCGACTACCTCGCCCTCGGCATCGCCCTCGAGGAGCTGGCCCGCGTCGACTCCTCGGTCGCCATCACCCTGGAGGCCGGCGTCTCGCTCGGCGCGATGCCCCTGTACCTCTTCGGCACCGAGGAGCAGAAGCGGGAGTGGCTGCCGCGGATGTGCTCCGGCGAGATCCTCGGCGCCTTCGGCCTGACCGAGCCCGGCGCGGGCAGCGACGCGGGCGGCACCCGCACGACCGCCGTCCGGGACGGCGACGAGTGGGTGATCAACGGCTCCAAGTGCTTCATCACCAACTCCGGTACGGACATCACCGGTCTGGTCACCGTCACCGCCGTGACGGGCCGCAAGGCAGACGGCCGCCCGGAGATCTCCTCGATCATCGTCCCGTCCGGCACCCCCGGCTTCACGGTGGCCGCCCCCTACTCCAAGGTCGGCTGGAACTCCTCGGACACCCGTGAGCTGTCCTTCGACGGCGTACGGGTCCCCCTCGCCAACCTGGTCGGCCAGGAGGGCCGCGGCTACGCCCAGTTCCTGCGGATCCTCGACGAGGGCCGCGTGGCCATCTCGGCGCTCGCGACGGGCCTGGCGCAGGGCTGCGTGGACGAGTCGGTGAAGTACGCCAAGGAGCGGCACGCCTTCGGCAAGGCGATCGGCGACAACCAGGCCATCCAGTTCAAGCTGGCGGACATGGAGATGCGCGCCCACATGGCCCGGATCGGCTGGCGCGACGCGGCCTCCCGGCTGGTGGCCGGGGAGCCGTTCAAGAAGGAGGCGGCCATCGCGAAGCTGTACTCCTCGACGGTGGCGGTCGACAACGCGCGCGACGCCACGCAGATCCACGGCGGCTACGGGTTCATGAACGAGTACCCGGTGGCCCGCATGTGGCGCGACTCCAAGATCCTTGAGATCGGCGAGGGCACGAGCGAGGTGCAGCGCATGCTGATCGCCCGTGAGCTGGGGCTTTCCTCCTAGCGGCAGTCGGCGGTGCGGTACGGGGCCCTCCAGGCGGAGGGCCCTTTATCGTTTCCAGCAAAGGTTAGGCTAACCTTCCTATCGAACGCCCGAGCCACCCAGTACGCACGAAAGTGGACATCCCCATGCCCAAGTCCCGCTCCTCCCTCCTCACCCGCCGCGGCCTCATCGCGGCAGGCGGCGCCCTCGGCCTCGTGGCCGCGCTCACCGCCTGCGGCGGCAGCGACTCCGCGAAGGACGGTTCGGGCGACAAGGGCACGGGCGCCGCGGCCTCGGGGCCCTGGAGCTTCAAGGACGACATGGGCAAGGACGTCACCACCAAGTCCACGCCGAAGAACATCGTCGCCTTCACCGGCACCGCCGCCGCGCTCCACGACTACGGGGTCGAGGTCAAGGGCGTGTTCGGCCCGACGAAGACCGCCGACGGCAAGGCCGACGTACAGGCCGGGTCGATGGACATCTCCAAGGTCGAGATCCTCGGCAACGTCTACGACGAGTTCAACGTCGAGAAGTACGCGGCCCTCCAGCCCGACCTCCTGGTGACCAACACCTGGGAGCCCGGCAGCTACTGGTACCTGCCGGAAGCCTCCAAGGACAAGATCCTGAAGCTGGCCCCGGCCGCCGCGATCGGCGTCGGCGGCGACGTCACCATGGACAAGGCCCTGGCCCGCACCGCGGACCTCGCGAAGTCCCTCGGCGCCGACCTGAACGCCAAGAAGACCGTGGACGCCAAGGCCCGCTTCGAGGCCGCCTCCGCGAAGCTCCGCGAGGCCACCAAGGCGAACCCCGGCATCAAGGTGCTCGTCGGTTCCGGCGCCGCCGACCTGTTCTACGTCTCCACCCCGGCCACCTCCGCCGACCTGAAGTACTTCCAGTCGCTCGGCGTCGAGTTCATCACCCCGGACAAGGTCGAGGGCGGCTTCTTCGAGAGCCTCAGCTGGGAGAACGCCGGCAAGTACAAGGCCGACGTCGTCCTCCTCGACAACCGCACCGGCACCCTCCAGCCGCAGGAGCTGAAGGCGAAGCCGACCTGGGCCGAGATGCCGGCCGTCAAGGCCGGCCAGATCACCCCGCGCGTGACGGAGCCGATCTACTCCTACGAGAAGTGCGCGCAGATCGTCGAAGAGCTCACCAAGGCCATCCAGGGCGCCAAGAAGGTCAGCTGACCCCCAGGTCGTCTCTTTCGGATCTTGCCGGGCCCGCGACGCCCGGCCCCGGCAGTCCGGCCCCGACAGACCGGCCCCGGCAGACCGGCCCCGGCAGACCGGCCCCGGCAGACCGGCCCCGGCAGTCCGGCCCCGACGCCCCACCCGGGCGCCGGGGCCTTCTGCCGCATCCCGCGCACCAACGGGCCGCATCGCCCCGCTGCCGTACCGGCCGCCCGGCCCGCCACCGACCCGACTCCCAGGGGGACCGCATGACCGCCACCGCCCCGGACGCCGCACCCGAAGGCGCCGGAATCGCCGAAATCGCCGATGCCACCCCGCACTTCCGGTTCTTCGCACTGGAAGTGCTCCGCACGCGCCGCCTCGGCCGCTCCTTCCTGCGGATCACCTTCGGCGGCGAGTCCCTCAGCGGCTTCCGCTCGGGCGGCCACGACCAGAGCCTCTCCCTCTTCCTGCCGCCCGCCGGGCGGGAGCACACGGCGCTGCCGTCCACGGACGAGGACACCTGGTTCGCGGACTGGCGCGGGATGCCGGACGAGGAACGCCCGGTGATGCGCTCGTACACGGTCCGCGAACAGCGCCGGACCGCCGACGGCGTGGACGAGGTGGACATCGACTTCGTCCTGCACGGGGGCTCCTCCCCCGCCTCGTCCTGGGCGGGCCGCGCGGTGACCGGCCGCCGGATCCTGGCCATCGGCCCGGCCGTCGCGGAGAACAAGTCCGTACGCTTCCAGCCGCCGGCCGGCACCGACGCGTTCCTCCTCTACGCCGACGAGACCGCCCTGCCCGCGGCCGCCGCGATCCTGGACCGCCTCCCGGCCGGGATCCCGGTCAGGGCCTGGTTCGAGATCCCGCACGAGGACGACCGCCTGTACCTCCGGGCGCCCGCCGGCGCGGACATCACCTGGGTCGTACGGGACCCCGGCGCCGGCCGTGAACGCACCGACCGGGTCCTGGACGCCCTCCGGACCGCCGAACGGCCCGCCGCCGGAGCCCCGTACGCCTGGATCGCGGGCGAGTCCGCGACGATCCGGGCGGTGCGCAGGCACTTCGTCCAGGACTGCGGCATCGACCGCCGCGCGGTCCGCTTCACCGGCTACTGGCGCCTGGGCGCCACCGAGGAACAACTCCTCGCGGAGGCCTACGCGGGCCGGGCCCCGGACGAGGACCCGGCCGCGGAGCTCTAGGCCGTCAGGACCACGGCACCTCCGGTGTCCGGAGGTAGTTGATGTCCTGGGCGTCCAGGCGGGGGCCCTGGGCGGCCAGTCGCCCGCGGTACGCGGTCCAGTCGTGGGTGGCGGCCGGGGACCAGCCCAGCTCCGCGAGGCCCAGGACGCGCGGGAAGGCCATCAGCTCCCAGTCCCCCCGCGTCGCGATGGTCTCCGTCCAGAGCGGGGCCTCCACCCCGAGGACCGCGGACTCCGGGAGGCCCGGCAGGTAGGCCCCCGGGTCCCAGTCGTAGGCGCGGCGGACCGGTACGTACCCGGCCCAGGCCAGGCCCGGCTTCGTGTCCTTGTCGTACTTCATGTCCAGGTAGAGCCGGTCCGCCGGGGACAGGATCACCGGGCTGCCCGCCTTGGCCGCCGCGGCCACCGCCGCCTTCTCGGCCGCCGCCGTGCGGTCGTGTCCCCAGTACTGGAGCACCGCCCCCGGGGCCGGCCGGGCCGTCGCGAGCTGGTGCCAGGCCACCACCGTCTTGCCGTGCTTCGCCACCACCGCCTGGGCCCGGTCCATGAAGGCCGCGTAGTCCGCCGCGGGCGTGGAGTGGGCCTCGTCGCCGCCGATGTGCAGGTACTTGCCCGGGGTCAGCTCCGCGAGCTCCCCCAGCACCTGGTCGATGAACGCGTAGGTCCGCTCCTGGCCCACGCACAGCGAGCTGAAGCCGACCTTGATCCCGGTGTAGCGCTCGCGCGCCTTGCCGTCGCAGTTCAGCTCGGCGTAGGCGGCCTGCGCGGCGTTCACGTGGCCCGGCATGTCGATCTCGGGGACCACGTCCACGTACCGCTCGGAGGCGTACGCCACCAGGTCCCGGTACTCGTCCTTCGTCCAGTGCCCGCCGGGCCCGCCGCCGACCTCGCTCCCGCCCCCGTACTCCGCCAGCCGCGGCCAGGAGTCGATCGCGATGCGCCAGCCCTGGTCGTCGGTCAGGTGCAGGTGCAGGGTGTTGACCTTGTACTGCGCGAGCTGGTCGACGTACCTCTTGACCTGCTCCACCGTGAAGAAGTGGCGGGCCACGTCCACCATGGCACCGCGGTACGCGAAGCGCGGCGCGTCGGTGACCGTGCCGCCGGGCACCGTTCCCGGGCCGGACACCGGCAGGAGCTGGCGCAGCGTCTGGCCGGCGTGGAAGAGGCCCGCCGGCGTGCGGGCGGTGAGGGTGACCCCGCCGGGCCCGGACTCCAGCCGGTAGCCCTCCTCCCCCGCCCCCTCGGCGCCCTCGTCGATCCGCAGCCGGATCCCGTCTCCCTCCGCGCCGTCGACCACGGGCAGCGGCAGCCCGCTGGGGCCGCGGAGCTGCTCGGCGAGGAGTTCGCCGACCTTGCGGACCTCCTCGTCGCCGGTCAGGCCGGTACGGATGACCGTGCCCGGGCCGAAGGCGTACCCCGGACCCTTGGCCCGTGCGGAGACGGGCGCCGGGAGGAGCCGTTGGTAGGGCGCGAGCGCGACGGGGGGCTCGTCGCCCGGCCGGGCGTCGTCCCCCCTGGCGGCGCTGGAGCAGGAAGCGGCCGCGGGGACGGCGGCGAGGACCAGGAGGGCGGCGAGCACGCGTCGCGGGACTCTCATGCGCATAGGTATAGGCCAACCGGGCTCGTGGGGCCGATGCAAGAATCCAAGGATGGCGGAAATCATCCAGAAGGACGGCACATGGACCTTCGACGGGGACGCGGTGCGCATCGTGCCGGGCCGCGACAAGGGGGTCGGACCGCTGCGCCAGACGCTGGGCGAGGTACTCGTCCCGCTGCGCGCGCTGGCCGGCATCTCCTACGAACCGGGGCGCAAAGCGGGCCGGCTGCGCCTGCGGCTGCGAGACGGCGCCGACCCGCTGCTCCAGGTGACGGGCGGCCGGCTGCCGGAGGCCTCCGACCCGTACCGGCTGACGGTGGAGCCGGACCGCGGCGGGGTGGCGGAGTACTTCGTGGACGAGGTCCGGGGCGCCCTCCTGCTGGACCAGGTGGACGGCGGCCCCGCCGATTCCTACCTCCTGCCGGGTCCCTCCGTGCCGATCACGGTCGGCGCGGGCGACGGGACGGTGGCCTTCGACGGGGACCGGGTGGCCCTGGAATGGAACTGGACGACGGAGGAGGCCAAACGCTCCGGCGGCCCCCGGGAGTTCAGGGTCGCGGACCTGCGGTCGGTGGAGTGGGCCCCGTCGCGGGGACTGGAGAACGGGTGGATCCGCTTCGCCCTGGCCGGCGCCGGCCAGAGCGCGGCGCCGAAGTACGACCCGTACACGGTGGAGCTGTTCGGCTTCAAGAAGGACCCCCTGATGGCGCTGGTCGCGGCCGCCGTGGCGGTCCGCATGCCGCACCCGGCGGCGCCCTCGCGGGCGCCCGAGCCCTCGCCCTCGCTCCCGCCCTCGCTCTCCCTCTCCTCCCCCCTCTCCCCTGCGCTCCCGCTCCCGCCCGCGCCCTCGCCGGACCCCGGTCCGGCCGTCGCGCCCGCCCCCGTCCCGGCGCAGGACCACGACGCCCTGCTGCGGCGGCTGCGCGAGCTGGGAGAGCTGCATCAGGCGGGGATCCTCACGGCCGAGGAGTTCACGACGGCGAAAGCGGCGATTTTGGGTCTTTTCTGACCCTCTAAGACCGGAATTACCCCCTCCCCTGGTCCAGACCAGCGCAATCCTGCCCGATTTCGGGCAGGATTTTTGCGTTCTTCGGCCCGTACCGCCAATATCGACGGATGCCCGACCGCCGCCCGTCGCCGTCGCACGACGACCTCGTCGACCACTTGGTGCGCAGCACCTCGCTCCAGCGGGGCGAAGCCGCCCGAGTGGTGCTCGACGTCCTCGCGTACTTCGACGAGAGCACCGAGGAGTTCGTCCGCCGGCGCCACCGTGAGCTCCAGTCCGGGGGCGCGGTCAACGCGGACATCTTCGAGCGGATCGCGGCCGAGCTGCCGCACCGCGCCGTGGCACCGCCGGAGCTCTCGCTCCGGCAACTGCGCCGCATCGTCTACGGCTGAGACACCTGCCGGGGATCCGGACAGCGGCAAGAGCAACCGAACTTCAGGAGGGGAAAGACCTTATGTGCGGAATCGTGGGTTACATCGGCAAGCGTGACGTGGCACCGCTGCTGCTGGAGGGCCTGCAGCGACTGGAGTACCGCGGCTACGACTCCGCGGGCATCGTCGTCAACAGCCCGAAGGCCGCGGCCCTGAAGGTCGTCAAGGCCAAGGGCCGCGTACGCGAGCTGGAGTCCCGGGTCCCCAAGCGCTTCGCCGGCACCACCGGCATCGCCCACACCCGCTGGGCCACCCACGGCGCCCCGAGCGACCTCAACTCCCACCCGCACCTGGACGCCGACAACAAGGTCGCCGTCGTCCACAACGGCATCGTCGACAACGCCTCCGAGCTGCGCTCCAAGCTGGAGGCCGACGGGGTCGTCTTCCTCTCGGAGACCGACACCGAGGTGCTCGTCCACCTGATCGCCCGCGCCCAGGCCGACACCCTGGAGGAGAAGGTCCGCGAGGCGCTCAAGGTCGTCGAGGGCACCTACGGCATCGCCGTGATGCACGCCGACTTCCCCGACCGCATCGTCGTGGCCCGCAACGGCTCCCCGGTCGTCCTCGGCATCGGCGAGAAGGAGATGTTCGTCGCCTCGGACATCGCCGCGCTCGTCGCCCACACCCGCCAGATCGTCACCCTCGACGACGGCGAGATGGCGACCCTGAAGGCGGATGACTTCCGGACCTACACCACCTCCGGCACGACGACCACCGCCACGCCCGAGACCGTGGAGTGGGAGGCCGCCTCCTACGACATGGGCGGCCACGACACGTACATGCACAAGGAGATCTCCGAGCAGGCCGACGCGGTCGACCGCGTCCTGCGCGGCCGGATCGACGACCGCTTCAACACCGTCCACCTGGGCGGCCTGAACCTGGACCCGCGCGAGGCGCGCGGCATCCGCCGGGTCAAGATCCTGGGCTGCGGCACCTCGTACCACGCCGGTCTGATCGGCGCGGGCCTCATCGAGAGCCTGGCCCGCATCCCCGCCGACGCCGAGCCGGCCTCGGAGTTCCGCTACCGCAACCCGGTCGTGGATCCCGACACCCTCTACATCGCGGTCTCCCAGTCCGGTGAGACGTACGACGTGCTCGCGGCCGTGCAGGAGCTCAAGCGCAAGGGCGCCCGCGTCCTCGGCGTGGTCAACGTGGTCGGCTCCGCGATCGCCCGCGCCGCCGACGGCGGCGTGTACGTGCACGCCGGCCCCGAGGTCTGCGTCGTCTCCACCAAGTGCTTCACCAACACGGTCGTGGCCTTCGCGCTGCTCGCCGTGCACCTCGGCCGCATCCGCGACCTGTCCGTCACCGACGGCAAGCGGATCATCGACGGCCTGCGCAAGCTGCCCGCGCAGATCCAGGAGATCCTGGACGGCGAGGAAGACATCAAGAAGCTGGCCGCCGAGTACGCCGAGGCCAAGTCGATGATGTTCATCGGCCGCGTCCGGGGCTACCCGGTGGCCCTGGAGGCCTCCCTGAAGCTCAAGGAGATCTCCTACATCCACGCCGAGGCCTACCCGGCCTCCGAGCTCAAGCACGGCCCGCTGGCCCTCATCGAGCCCTCGCTGCCGACGGTCGCGATCGTCCCGGACGACGACCTGCTGGAGAAGAACCGCGCGGCCCTCGAGGAGATCAAGGCCCGCAGCGGCCGGATCCTGGCGGTCGCCCACAGCAAGCAGGAGAAGGCCGACCACACGATCCTCGTGCCCAAGAACGAGGACGAGCTGGACCCGATCCTGATGGGCATCCCGCTGCAGCTGCTGGCGTACCACACCGCCCTGGCCATGGGCCGGGACATCGACAAGCCGCGCAACCTGGCGAAGTCCGTCACCGTCGAGTAGGTCGCACGCGCGAAAAGGCCCCCGGGGATCCCCGGGGGCCTTTTCGCGCGGTGCGCGTGCGGTGTGCGTCAGCTCGTGGCGACCGCTCCGCGCCGGCCCTTGCCGAGGGCCATCGGCCAGCTCGCCAGCGCCGCGGTGGCCCCGTACCAGGCCAGCAGTCCGCAGAGCGCCGCCACCCAGCCGGCCGCCTTGGCCAGCCCGTCGCTCTCGGCGAAGGTGCCTATCGCCAGGAGCAGCAGGGAGAGGGTGAACAGGCCGTACACGCCCTGACCGAACAGCCCGCCCGAGGCGGCGGCGGTGAGGGTCAGTCCCAGCATGGCGAACAGCACGAGGAACAGTCCGGCCGCGTCTGCCGAAACCTTTCCGTCGGCCCCGCCGGCCCAGATGAACCAGAAGGTGCCGATGCCCGCGAAGGCCGTGCCGTTGAAGCCGTCGCCGCCGCGGTACTCGAGGACTCCGAGGACGAACAGGGCGAGTCCGCCGAGGTACATCGCGAGCGACACGGAGTTCGCCGCGGTCACACCGTCGATGATGCCGGTGTTGCCGATCCCGAACGCGAGAAGGGTGAGACCCAGGGCGATGTGCCCGAGGGTCGAAGTCGAGGCCGTGCTTCCCGCAGAGACACCATTGTCCACGGCGGGCTCCCTTCGATCTGCAGTTGTTTGCTGCGCCCCAGCAGCCTTTATCTACCCCTTATATGGGGGTGCACAACCGCACAATCGACATACAGTCGGTTACGGGATGACAACGACCGGTCGCTGCGCCCGCTTCGCCAGCCGGCCCGCCACCGATCCGAAGATCCGGCCGACGATCCCGTGCGTGGAACCGACCACGATGGCGTCCGCCGAGTACTCCCGGCCGACCTCCTCCAGCTCGTGGCAGATGTCCCCGCCGCGCTCGACGAGGATCCACGGAACCTCGGACAGGTAGTCCGCGCAGGCCAGCTCCAGTCCCAGCACCTCGGTGCGGTGGTCCGGCACGTCCACGAAGACCGGCGGCTCGCAGCCGGCCCACACGGTGGTGGGCAGCCGGTTCGCGACGTGGACGATGATCAGACCGGAGCCGGAGCGACGGGCCATGCCGATCGCGTACGCGAGGGCGCGCTCGCTGGACGTGGATCCGTCGAAGCCCACCACGACCCCGTGCCGGAAGGCCGGGTCGCAGGGATGACGTGGTTGTTCCACCGCGCGCAGGTCGGCCGATTCGGGGTCGGCGAGGCGTTTGCGCTTACGGTCCGCGGGTTCGGAGAATTCGTGACCGGCCATGGGTGTCTCGGCGAAGAGGTCCTCAGGGGAAGGGACAAGCGGGCGGGGCGCCAATAGGCGGAAGCGACGATTCAAGCGGGACGATTCCAGAAAAAGACAACTCAGTGTGACCGAGCTCTGTCCGGGAAGCATCTTCCCAAGCCCATACCCACCAGGGTACGGCGACACTCCTGTGCTGCACAGGTCATGCCGCCCTTGGAGAGCGTCCCAGGGAGCATGCCGCAGCCACGCCTCCTTGGCAATGTCCGCTGCCCCCTACAGCCAGTGACCGGGAGCACCTCATCGGGTGTGCGCCACCCGTGCGCGCAGTGACCGAGCCGCGCCGCACGCCGTTGGGTACGAGTCCGACCGTCCAGGAAGAGCCCGCAGGGAGCACGCCGTGCCCGGTCGTCCGGTTCACCCCGTCCAGCCCGCTCAGTCGCCCGCTCAGCCGAAGCAGTCCGTCCACACGCCGCCCCCTCCCCTTCACTCGTCCGTGCAGCCCTCCCGGCGGCCCCAGGAGGACCCGGCGGGTGACGTGGTGCGCTGGGCGGCTTTCAGCTGCCTGCTCGTCCCCGTGGTCCTGGTCGTCTACGGGACCTCCTTCGGCGGGGCCGCCGTCGCCACTCTGGGCCTCGCGGCCGTCACGGCGGCCTGCCGGGTCCTGCTGCGCCACTCGGAGCAGACGGAGCGGACGGGGCGGAATGCCGCCCGGGTCCTCGCGGAGGACCGATTGACGCCCGCGCACCGGGGCCGGCACTCGCGCTCCGGGGCCGGAACCCAGCGCGGATGTCAGGTTTCCGGCGGGATGTCCCCTCACGACTGACCGATTCGCACATCCACACCCGCATGTTTTCAGCCAACTTCCCGGCAGGTCGCCCCCCTTGCCGGAATGTCCCCCCGACCCCCTCACCATCAGCGACTACGGAGCTACAAGGGGTCTTTGACCCTACGAGTACTGGCCATGGCCGGACACTGCGCTTTCCACCCGGGTAGCGGAGTGGAAGGCTTCCTGATCGAATGCTTTTCGCCAAGTTGCCAAGTCGACATAGCGCTGCGTGCTGAACTTGTCACGCCGACACCACGGGACGCAGTAGATTCGATCATGTATTTACGGCGGGGGAGCCACGTGCAAGGCCGAGGGGATACGTGCAGGTGCGACCAGACCAAGGAGTCGCGACACCCAAGGGGGGCTTAGCGCCATGAGCCAGGATTCCACCGCCGTCGTCGTAGACGGCAGGAAGCTCGCGGGGCGTCGCCGCAGGGAGATCGTCGCGGTGCTGCTCTTCAGCGGCGGACCGATCTTCGAGAGCTCCATTCCACTTTCCGTGTTCGGCATTGACCGGCAGGACGCGGGAGTTCCACGCTACCGACTGCTCGTGTGCGCCGGTGAGGACGGTCCGCTGCGGACCACCGGCGGACTCGAACTGACCGCGCCATACGGGTTGGAGGCGATCGCCCGGGCAGGCACGGTCGTCGTTCCCGCGTGGCGTTCCATCACCTCGCCTCCGCCGCCGGAGGCGCTCGACGCGCTGCGTCTGGCGCACGAGGAGGGGGCCCGGATCGTCGGACTGTGCACGGGTGCGTTCGTGCTCGCCGCCGCCGGCCTGCTGGACGGCCGGCCCGCGACGACGCACTGGATGTACGCGCCGACGCTGGCCAAGCGCTACCCGTCCGTCCACGTCGATCCGCGCGAGCTGTTCGTCGACGACGGCGACGTGCTGACGTCCGCGGGCACCGCGGCCGGAATCGACCTGTGCCTGCACATCGTGCGCACGGACCACGGCAGCGAGGCGGCGGGCGCACTGGCCCGCAGGCTCGTCGTCCCGCCGCGCCGCACGGGTGGCCAGGAACGCTACCTCGACCGGTCGCTGCCGGAGGAGATCGGCGCCGACCCGCTGGCCGAGGTCGTCGCCTGGGCACTGGAACACCTCCACGAGCAGTTCGACGTGGAGACGCTGGCGGCGCGCGCCTACATGAGCAGGCGCACCTTCGACCGGCGGTTCCGCTCGCTCACCGGCAGTGCGCCGCTCCAGTGGCTGATCACCCAGCGGGTGCTTCAGGCGCAGCGGCTGCTGGAGACCTCCGACTACTCGGTCGACGAGGTCGCCGGACGCTGCGGGTTCCGCTCGCCGGTCGCCCTGCGCGGTCACTTCCGCCGCCAGCTGGGGTCCTCCCCGGCGGCCTACCGCTCCGCCTACCGGGCCCGTCGCCCGCAGGCGGACGTGGTCCAGGTGGCACAGCTGTCGGAGTCGCCGGTGCCGCACCAGCGCACTCCGCAGCCGCAGCGGGCCGCGGCGGCACTGGCCGCGGCCGGTCCCACGGTGACGGAGCTGTACGCCCCGGGCCGGGTGCTGCGCGAGCACGCGTAACGAGGTCCAAGGAAAGGTCCCCCGCACCAGTGGTCACCTCGGTGGTCACCGATGCGGGGGACCTTCCGCATAAGGTGGGGCGCATGAACGATCGCATGGTGTGGATCGACTGCGAGATGACCGGGCTCTCGTTGACGGACGACGCACTTATCGAGGTGGCCGCACTGGTCACCGACTCGGAGCTCAACGTGCTCGGCGAAGGCGTGGACATTGTGATCCGCCCGCCGGACGCGGCCCTGGAAACCATGCCCGACGTGGTGCGCGAGATGCACACGTCGTCCGGCCTGCTCGACGAGCTGGCCGGCGGGACCACCCTCGCGGACGCGGAGGCACAGGTCCTGGCCTACGTACGGGAACACGTGAAGGAACCCCGCAAGGCCCCGCTCTGCGGAAACACGGTCGGCACCGACCGCGGCTTCCTGCTGCGCGACATGGCCGCGCTGGAGGGGTACCTGCACTACCGGATCGTGGACGTGTCCTCGATCAAGGAGCTGGCACGCCGCTGGTACCCGCGCGCCTACTTCAACAGCCCGCCGAAGAACGGCAACCACCGGGCGCTCGCGGACATCAAGGAGTCCATCGCCGAGCTGCGCTACTACCGGGAGGCCGTCTTCGTGCCGCAGCCCGGTCCGGACTCGGACACGGCGCGCACCATCGCCGCCAAGCACGTCGTCCCCGGCGCCTAGCACCCACCGGAGCGGGGTGCGGGGAAAGGGGGGAGCGAGCACCCTCCCGGACCCTGTACCCTTTTCTTCGGCCGGTCGGTTTTCCGACCGGACATGGTGGGTGTAGCTCAGTTGGTAGAGCACCTGGTTGTGGTCCAGGTGGCCGCGGGTTCAAGTCCCGTCACTCACCCTGACGAGAAGGCCCCGGTCCGCGAAAGCGGACCGGGGCCTTCCGCGTTTCCTAGAACAGCAGGTTGTACCCGCCGAAGCCGGTGCCGACCTTCACTCCGGCCGCGTACGGCTTCGCGGCGACCCCCGTGCCCTGGTACAGCCACAGGCTGCCGGCCTTGTCGCGGGTCACCAGGTCGGCCTTGCCGTCGGACGTCAGGTCACCCGGCGCGACGATCGAGTTGAAGATCTGCCAGTTGGTGCCTATCTGCAGCTTGGTCGCGAACGGCTTCGCAGCCACCCCCGTGCCCTGGTACAGCCACAGCTTCCCGGCCTTGTCCCGGGCCACCATGTCGGGCTTGGCGTCACCGGTCAGATCGACGCCGCCCACCAGCTGGTCGTAGATGCTCCAGCCACGGCCGATCTGCACCCTGGTCTCGAACGGCCTCGAGTTCAGGCCCGTGCCCTGGTACAGCCACAGGACACCCGCGGTGTCCCGCGCCAGCAGGTCCGCCTTCTTGTCGCCGGTCACGTCGGAGACACCGACCAGCGTGTCGTAGACGTTCCAGCCGGCACCGACGCGTATCCGGTTCTTGTAGATGCCGCCGTCACCCGAGGTCGGGAGCAGCCACAGCACCCCGGCCTTGTCCCGCCCCACCGCACCCCGCCCGGTGCTCTGGACCGTGACCGGCGCCAGCCTGGTCAGCGCGGTGTACTGGTTCCAGTCGAAGGTGCCGCCGACCGGGTCGACCGGCGTGAACGGCTCGGCGACCTTGCCCGTGCTCTTGTAGTCCCACAGCTCGCCCCCGGCGTCGCGGCCCACGATCCGGTACCGCTGGGACACCGGTATCGAGCTGGAGATCGTGAAGTCCGAGGCCGTCTCCGGGTTGTCGCCCCAGCCGCCGGTGTACACCTCATAGACCGCGGTGGCGCTCAGCTTCCACGCGGGCGTGGTCGCATCGGCCGTCAGCCTGTAGGTGACCGTGTAGTCGCCGGGCTTCGCGATGTCGCAGCGGATCTCGTTGCCCCAGCCGATCTCGCCGAAGGAGTGATCGCACTCGGCACCGGCCATGCCACCCGCTTGGACACCGGTAACCGTGACCTTCAGCTCGTCCTGGTCCCACCGGCGGAAGCCCGCCGCCGGGGAGAGGCTCAACTGCAGCCTGCCCTTGTCGACCGCGTGCAACTCCACCGTCTGCATCACCGAGCCGCCCGCCGGCAGCGTCGGCGTCGACTGCGTGACGGTGTTCAGCGCGACGTGCGCCTTGCTCTTCACGGTGACCGTGGCGTGCGCCCGACGCGGGCCGATGGCCTTGGATCCCGCGGTCTGCGCCTCCTTGATGCCCGCGGTGATGCTGGCGCCGCGCGGCACGTAGACCAGGCCGTAGTAGGCCGTCACGCCGTTCGCCGTCGAACTCGGAGCCGATATCTGCGGATACGGGTTGTTCCACCCGTCCAGGTTGCACAGGTACACGCCGGCGATACCGGCCTTCGGTGCGCAGCTCTCCGTCAGGCCCACCTTCAGCCCGGCCGGCGCCCCACCCCCGGACCAGCCGGCGTCCGTGAGCGGCTTCTTGCTCACGACGTAGACGTAGGTGCCGTCCGCCTTCCCGTCGCCGTTCCCGCCGGTGCTCGACGGGGCCAGCTCGGCCCACCCCTCGCCCGGCATGAGGACCTTGTCCTCGACCGGACTGAAGTAGAACGTCGGGTCCCCGGCCGCCATGGCCGTGCCCGCACCCGCGATGCCGCCGGTGACGAGCAGCGCAACCGTGACACCCGCGCCCAAAAGCCTTCTCATGTTCCCCCCTGGGAAATCGATCAATCGGCGGACGCTAACACGTGCCTCCACCGACGGAGGCGCCCGGGGCCGGGGAAGACGGCTAAGCCCGGAAGGCGTCCGCATGGTCCGCTGACCAGGTCTCGAAGGTGCGCGGCGCATGGCCGGTGAGGTGCTGCAGATCCTCGGTGAGGCCGACCGGAAGGCCGTCCGAGGCGGCCCAGAAGTCGAGCAGGGCCTCCGCGTACGGGCCCGGTATGTAGCCGTCGGCCTCGGCCTTCCACTGCTCGCGCGAGACGGGCTCGAAGGGTATGGGGTGGCCCACGGCCTCGCCCAGTAGGGCCAGCTGGGCGGCGAAGGTCAGTGTCCGCGGCCCGGTCAGGGTGTACGCGCGACCGGCGAGCGAGGGGTCGGTCAGGACCGCGAAGGCGGCTTCGGCGAGGTCGGTCTCGTGGACCGGGTCGCTGTACGCCCCCGGGTACGGCAGGTGGACCGGGCGGCCCGATTTCAACGACCGGGCCCAGCCGAGGGCATTGCTCGCGAAGGATCCGGGGCGCAGCAGGGTGGTGCGCAGCGGGAAGGCGAGGAGGGCCCGCTCCACCGCGAGGTGGGAGGCGGCGAGGGGGCTGCCGGCGGCGTCGGGGGCGAGGACCGAGGAGGAGGAAAGGAGGACGATGTGTTCGACGCCGGCGCTCACGGCCTCCTTCACGAAGGCGTCGATGGCGGCGGCCTCGGCGTAGAGGAAGACGGAGCGGACGCCGGCGAGGGCTGCGGGGAAGGTCGCGGGATCGGTGAGGTCGCAGCGGACGGTGCCGGGCGAGTCCGGCTCGCGGGATGCGAGGCGGTGCGGGACGCCGTGGGCGGCGAGGAGGGACGAGAGACCGCGGGCGATGGAGCCGCGGCCACCGGTGACGAGGACCTCGGGCGTGTTCAGGGTGTTCGGCGCGTTCAGGGTGTTCGGCGTGTTCAGGGTGTTCGGCGTGCGGGGCGTGTTGGGCGTGTGCGACATGGCGGATTCCTGCTCTTCCTGCTCTAGAATGGATACGTGACGCAGATTCTGTGTGACGCATTCTCTGCGCCACACAGACAAATTTGGAGCACGGAGAAGCCGATGTCAACCGATTACGCTCGTTCGAGTGATGAGTGGAGCCGCGCCGAGCTGCTCGCGCGCATCGTCACCGAGAGCCAGCGGCACTACGCCGACTACTCGCTCTTCAACCAGGCCATGGCCGACCACGTAGGCCTGCACCCCACCGACATGCAGTGCGTCGCCCTCCTCGACATGGAGACCGAGCCGGTCAGCACCGGTGACATCGCCCGCCTCACCGGCCTGACCTCCGGCTCCGCCACCCGCCTCGTGGACCGCATGGTCAAGGCCGGCGTCGTCGAGCGGCACGCCGACCCGAACGACCGCCGCCGCTCCCTCGTCGCCCTCTCCCCCGCCGCCCGCGAACGGATCGGCGCCGCCTGGGAAACCCCCGGCCGCGCCTTCGGCGCCGTTCTGGCGAGCTACTCCGACTCCGAACTGGCGGTCATCGCCGACTACCTGCACCGCGCCGCCGAGGTCGGCCGCGCCCAGGCCAGGCGGCTGACCTCGGGCGACTCCGCCCCGTAGGGACCTCCCGCAGACCTCCCGCAGACCCTCCCGCAGAGGCCTCTCCAGCCCCTTCCCAACCGGCCCGCCCCGGCGTTAGCGTCCAGCCCAACGGGCAACGGCGCGCGCCGGAGAAACGGGAGGGTCGGCGTGCGGCTGGAGGTTGTCCATGCCCACGCCCGCACCCGCCGGCTTCCGCGGGGTGTTCGCCCTCGGCGGCCCCGCCCTGCCCGTCTACGGGTTCCTCGCCCGCCTGCCCGCCGCGCTGTGCCCCATCGGGACGCTGCTGCTCATCAACGAACGCGACGGCATCGGCGACGCCGGGACCATCGCCGCCGCCCTCTGGCTCGGCCAGGCCCTCGGCGGCCCGGTGATCGGCCGGCTCGCCGACCGGCGCGGCCACCGGCCCGTCCTGCTGATCGCCTGCGTCGCGAACGCCGCCGTGCTCCTCGCCCTCGTCTCCGCCGTCCTGGGCGGACTGCCGCTCGCCGCCCGCATCGCGCTCGCCGTCGCCGCCGGCCTCACGGCGGCCCAGGTCGGGCCGCTGGCCCGGGCCCGGTGGGCGCGGCTGGCCGGAGAGGACAAGGCCCTGGTCGGGGCCGCGCTCTCCTTCGACACCACCCTCGACGAGGTCGGCTTCATGGTGGGGCCCGCGCTGGCCGGGATCCTCGCGGTGACCGTCCACCCCGCCTCGGCGCTGGTCCTGGCGGCCGCCCTGGGCCTGGTGTTCGGGACGCTCTTCGCCCTGCATCCCACGGCGCCCGGCCCGATGCGGCAAGACCCCATGGGACAAGTCGGCGCCGCCGCGCGGGGCGACGTACGGCTGTGGTCTCCGGGGCTCGCGCTGCTGTTCCTCGTGGCCGTCCTCCAGGGCGCCGCCTGGAGCGGGGCCAATACCGGGGTCAACGCCCTCGCCGTGGCCGTCGGATCCCCCGGGGCCGCCGGGCTCGTATGGGCCGCCATGGCCGTGACCAGCTCGGTGGCCGGCTTCGTGACCGTGGCCCGGCCCGGGTCGGCGAGCCTGACCGTCCGGCTGCGCCGGACCATCGCCGCCCAGGCGCTGCTGACGCTTCCGCTGCTCGCCGTCTCCGGCCTGTGGGGCGCGGCCTTCGCCGTCGCCGGGATCGGACTGGCCGTCGCCCCGCACCTGATCGCGCTGTTCGGCCTCGTGGAACGAGCCGGCCCCGCGCGGCGGATGGGCGAGGCCATGACCCTGGCCGGCAGCGGGCTGATCGTCGGCCAGGCACTGGCCGCGGCCGCCTCCGGTCCGCTCGCCGCGGCCTACGGGTACCGGGCCGCCTTCGCCGTCTCCTGCGCGGCCGCGGCCGCCTCCGCGGTACTGGCGTGGGCGGCCGCCGACCGGATCCTGGGGCCGGTCGCGCGACCGGCACCGGTGCCGGGGCTCAGCCCGAACTCTTCATCGCCGCCAGCCCCTTCACGGTCTCCATGAGCTTCTTCGTCACGGCCACCCTCGGCCCGCCTCCGGGGGGCGGCAAGATCTCCGCCTCCGTCCGGGCGGGAGCCGCTCCTTCCCGGCGGGAGCTACTCCGTCCGGTTCGCGCCCTGGATGTGGAAGTTGAAGTCCGTGTGCCCCAGGGTCCCCATCAGCCGGAGCCAGACCGGCAGCAGCATCTCCGTGCCGCGCGCGCTCTCGATGCCGCCCAGGTCGATGACGCTGTGCTCGCTCCAGTCGAAGGAGTACAGGAGTTCCCGTACCGCCTTCTTCGCCCCGGCGTCCTCACCCGAGAGGAACACCGTGTGTGCGCCGGGGACCCTGCCCGGGTCAACCATGACCTGGCAGTTCATCGTGTTCAGCGTCTTGACCACGCGCAGCCCCGGGAAGGTCCGCTGGATCAGCTCGCCCAGGCTGTCGCTGTCCACCGGGTCGAGGCCGGGCGGGAACCCGCGCGAGAAGTCCAGGGGGTTCGCGATGTCGATCAGGATCTTGCCGTCCAGGTGCGCGGCGTCGGCCTCCGTCAGGGCGGCCACGCTGACCTGCCCGCCCGTGGCGTTGACGAGCACCTCGCCGAGCCGCGCCGCCTCCGCGAAGGGGGCGAGGCCCGCCGCCGGGTTGGCCCGCTGCCACGCGGCGTACTCGGCGCGGTCGAGGGTGGCCCCGGGGTTCCGGGTGCCGATGACGACCTCGTGGCCGAGGGAGAGCAACCGGGTGGCGACCGTACGGCCGACGATCCCGGTGCCGAGGACTGCGTAGCGCATGACGGCTTCCCATCGCGTACGGAAGGAAATGGGGGAGGAGAACCCGAAGAAGGGCGGACCCACTCAAGCAGGTCGGGCGGATTCCCGCGCGAGAGGCGTCGACTCCGCGCCAACCTCAGCTAGTCCAGGATCCCCACGTCGTAGAAGAACTGGTAGCGCGTCGGGTCGTCCGGCAGGAACCAGTGGAAGCCCTCTTCCAGGAAGACGGCCACGAGGTTCACGGCGATCACCAGGGACAGGAACCACAGCGCGAGCATCCCCACCGTGCGGTACGGTCCCGATTCCTGCGCCGGGACGACCCGGTCCGCGGTGGCGTGGGCGAAGGCCAGGACGATGCCGACGGCGACGACCGAGGCCTGGAAGAGGATCAACGCCCAGACGTAGAGGTGCAGGCCGAACACCTCGCTCCCGTACCCCTTGTCACCGGGCAGGATGTGCAGCGTCGTCTGCCGCCACGAGGCGAACGAGCCGGCGGTCACGGCGACCAGGGACAGGCCCCAGCCCATCATGTAGTCGCGGCCGCCGACCGCCCCGCGCGAGAGCGCCGTCCGGACGATGTGGGCCGCCCCCATGGCCGCCAGCAGCATGAACATCCGCTGCACGATGCAGAGCGGGCACGGGTACTCCCCCATCCCGAACTGGTAGAAGAGCCCGCCGCACACCACCCCCGTCCAGCCGACGGCGAAGGCGCACGCGAACCAGAACTGGACCCGGCCCAGCAGGCCGCCCTCCAGGGAAGCCTCCGGGAGGAGGCTGGACATCGCGGCCACGGTCAGTAGCTCAAGGTGAGGGCGAGGCCGCTGGTGATGTGGTGCGCCATCAGCAGGATCACGGCGAGGAGCACGAGCCACCAGGCGCCGAGCACGACGAACCTCGGGGAGTCCCGGTACATCGCGATGGAGGTGGCGAGGAGGCCGCCGAAGATGAGGGTGTCCATGGCGCGGACCGTACCGACAGGGGGACATGCCGAACGCGCGGCGCGCCCCCGCCACCCGCGCGGTTACGTCAGTTGCGCCGCCGCCTGCGCCGGCTGCGTCCGCCGCGGGCGGACTCGCCCCGCGTCCGCCCGTCCAGGGCGATCCACACCCGCACCTCGGTGCCGCCGAGCACCGAGCGCCCCAGCCGCACGTCCCCGCCCGTCGACTCCGCGACCCGCCGCACGATGTCCAGCCCCAGGCCCGTCGACCCGTCGCGGCCGCCGTCGTTGCCGCGCCGCAGGGCCGCGTCCGGATCGGCGATGCCGCCCCCCGCGTCCGAGACGAGCACGATGACCGCGTCCCCGGCGTCGTGGACGTCCACCGCGAACGGGGTGCCCTCGGGGGTGTGCCGGAACACGTTGCCCAGCATGGCGTCCAGCGCCGCGGCGAGTTCCGGCCGGGCCACGGGGATCCGTACCGTACGGTCCACCCCCGCGAGCCGCACCTCGCGGCCCTCGTCCTCCGCCAGCGCCGACCAGAACCCCATCCGGTCGCGGATCACCTCGGAGGCGTCGCAGCCGGCGCCCGGACCCTGCGCGGCGGCCGGACGCTGCTCGCGGGCGGTACGGATGATCGTGTCGACCTCCCGCTCCAGCTGCTCCACGGCCGCCCGGGTGTGCTCCGCCGCCGGGCCGTCGCCGAGGGAGGCCGCGTTGAGGCGGAGCACCGTCAGCGGGGTCCGCAGCCGGTGCGAGAGGTCGGCGGCCAGCTCCCGCTCGTTGGCCAGGAGTTCCACCACCTGGTCCGCCATCGAGTTGAACGCGACGGCCGCCGAGCGGAGTTCCTTCGGCCCGTCCTCCGGCACCCGGGCCCCCAGCCGCCCCTCGCCCAGCCGGTGCGCGGCGTCCGCGAGCCGCTCGGCGGGCCGCACCAGGCGCGCGCCGAGCCGGTCCGCGACCGCCACCGAGCCCACGACCAGGGCGAGCCCGACGCCCGCGAGGACCACCCAGGCGGTGGCGACGCCATTGCTGACCTCGCTCTCCGGCACCAGGATCTCCACCACGGCGATGTCCCCGGAGCCGAGGGCCACGGGCTGGAGCAGCGCGAAACCGCCGCCCCTCACCGGGACGGTCGCGGCCCGCCCGATCCGCCGGGTCTCGGAGACGGCGCGCTCGCCGGCCCAGCCGTCGCCGATGTCCACGCGCGGGGTGTCCCCGACGGCCGGGACGTGCACGCCCATCCGCCGGTCGGCGCCCATCTGCGTGGACTCCACGGCCTTGCGCAACTGCACCGGGTCGGTGGTGATGGACAGCGTCGGCCCGATGGTGGCGGCCTGCCGCTCGGCGTTGGAGAACGCCCGGTCGCTGGCCATCTCCTGGACGACCAGCCCGAGCGGTACGGCGAAGGCCACGACCACCATCACGGTGACCGCGAGGCACACCTTGACGAGGGCCCACCTCACAGGAGGCCCCTCACGCCGGCGGCTCCAGCTTCACCCCGACACCCCTCAAGGTGTGCAGGTAGCGCGGGCGGGCCGCGGTCTCGCCGAGCTTGCGGCGCAGCCACGACAGGTGGACGTCGATGGTCTGGTCGTCTCCGTACGACTGCTGCCAGACCTCGGCGAGCAGCTCCCGGCGGGCCACGACCACGCCCGGCCGCCCGGCCAGGAAGGCCAGCAGGTCGAACTCCCGCCGCGTGAGGTCCAGGACCGCCCCGTCCAGCTCGGCCTGCCGGCGCAGCGGGTCGATGGCCAGACCGCCGACGCGCAGGACGCGGGAGGGCGGTTCGGCGTCGGCCGCCTGGGTGCGGCGCAGGACGGCGGCCATCCGGGCGGAGAGGTGTTCCACGGAGAAGGGTTTGGTCAGGTAGTCGTCGGCGCCGTCGTTGAGCAGCCGGACGATCTCCGCCTCGTCGTCCCGGGCGGTCGCGATGATGACGGGCACGTCGGTGATCCCGCGCAGCATCTTGAGCGCCTCGGCCCCGTCCAGGTCGGGCAGTCCGAGGTCGAGGATCACCACGTCGAAGCGGTTGTGGGCGACCTCGCGCAGCGCCTCCAGGGCGGTGCCGACGCTGCGCACGGTGTGCGAGGCCTCGGTCAGGTGCCGGATGAGGGCGGAACGTACGAACTGGTCGTCCTCGACCACGAGCACACTAGCCATGGCCCGCACCGTAGCCCATTCGGGGGATGCCGAGGGGTGCCGGGCCGGGTCTGGGGCCGGTGGTGCAGTATGTCCCCCGATGCGACGAGGATCTGTCGGTAGAGCAGTCGCCCATGCGGGGGCGTGGACCCTGGCGACCGGGGCGGCGGTGACGCTGTCCTGGTGGGGCGTGCACTCGGTCATGTCCGGGACCGCCTACGATCCGCCGCTCGCGGTGCCGCTGGCCGCGCAGCCCCTGTCCTCCTCCACGCACGGGGCTCTGCCGCCGGAGCCGACGCCGTCGCCCTCCCCGTCGCCGTCCGCGTCCACGGCACCGGCCTCCCCGTCCCCCTCTCCCTCCCCTTCCGCCAAGCCCTCCGCGACGCCGACTCCCCGTTCGGGGCGTCAGGGTCCCGCGGCGGAGAACGTGAAGGCGTACAGCGTCTCGGGCGGCCGGGTCGTCTTCGGCCTCGGCTCCACCTCCGCCGAGTTGGTCTCGGCGACCCCGCTGGCCGGCTGGCGGATGCAGGTCTGGAAGCAGCCGTCCTGGATCCGCGTCACCTTCACGCGTGACGGCCGCGAGGTGTCGGTGTTCTGCACCTGGCACGACCACCCGCCGCTGGTCGAGATCGTCGACCCGTAGGACCTGCGACCCGTAGCACCCGTCTCCCGCACCGGGCCCGCCGGATACCGTGGCGCCATGAGCACCGGCGCGCGGTACGTCACCGACCTGATCGACGCCTGCGAGCGGTACGCGGACCGCCCCGCCTTCGGGTCCGGATCCTGGGTCCTGACCCACTCCGAGGTGCTGGCCTGGACGTACCGGCTGGCGGGCGCCCTGACCGACCTGGGGATCCGGCGCGGCTCCGGGCTGGCCTGCGCATCGGCGGGGAACCCGCCCGAGACCCTCCTCGTACGGCTGGCCGCGCACGTGCTGGGCGCCCGGCTGACCCACGTGTGCGTCGGCCCCACCACCCACGGACTCAACCACCTGCTACGGGACTGCGAGCCCGCCCTGGTGGTCCACGACATCCCGGTGCCGCCGGGCCCGGGGGCCCGCATCGGCCTGGCCGCCCTGCTGGAGCTGGCCGCCGCCCGGGAGGCCCTGCCCGTCGCGGTGGCGGCGCGCGGCGAGGACGTGGCCCGGGTGACCTACACGGGCGGTACGACGGGCCGGCCGAAGGGGGTGGCCTCGACCTTCGCCGCCATGGCGGCCCGCACGGCCACCCGCACCGAAGCTCCCGACGCCGCGCCCCTCACGTTCGTGTCGACCGACTCCCTCTCCCAGCGCTCCGGCGGCCGCTGCCTGGAGCAGCTGCGGGTCGGCGGCCGCTCCGAGATCCTGCACCCCTTCGGCACGCGGGAGTTCGCCGAGGCCTGCCGGCGGCTCGGGCCCGCGTCCACGTACCTGACGCCGTCGATGCTGTACCGGCTGCTCGACGACCCGGAGACCGCCGACGGCGTGCCCGGCCTGGTGCGCGTCTCCTACGGCGACTCCCCCGTCCACCCGGAGCGGCTGCGGCGGGCGCTGACCCGGTGGGGTCCGGGGGTGCGCTGGACCCAGGGCTACGGGATGAACGAGGCCGGGGTGCTCAGCCGGCTCTCCCCGGCGGACCACGACGCGGCGGCCGCCGACCGCCCCCACCTGCTGGGTTCCGTGGGCCGTCCGGCGCCCGACGTGGAGGTCGAGGTACGGGGCTCCGCGCCCGGGGCCAGCGGGGAGATCTGGGTGCGCTCCCCGATGGTGATGGCCGGCTACCGCAACCAGCCCGCCCTGACCGCCGAGGTCCTGCGCGACGGCTGGCTGCGCACGGGAGACGTCGGGCACGTAGACGCCGACGGGTACCTGTACCTCGACGACCGGGTCAAGGACGTGGTGATGGTGCACGGGGCGAACATCTACTGCGGCCCGATCGAGACGGCCCTGACCCGCCACCCCGCCGTGGCCCGGGCGGCCGTCGTGGGGCGGACGGACCCGCTCACCGGGGAGGCGGTCTGCGCCTTCCTCGTCGCGGCCCCCGGCCACGCCCCGACGGCCGCGGCGGCGGACGGGGCGTGCGCGCTGGTCGCGGCGGAGCTGGCCCCGGGGCAGCGGCCGGCGGCGGTGTTCTGGTTGCCGGCGCTCCCCCTGACGGACCGCGGCAAGCCGGACAAGCGCCGCCTGCGCGAGCTCGCGGCGGCTTCACAGAACTAGCCGCGGGTCAGCGGAAGACCGACGGCGGGGGCTCCGGCGAGGCCACCGCCGAGGCGTCCGAGACCGGGGCGGCGCCGCCCGCGAACTCGATGAGGGCGCGGCCGTGTTCGACCCGGCCGGGGTGCGGGTCGCTGGCCACCCGGCGGGTGAACTCCGCGACCGGGAGCTCCCGGTCGGCGGCCACCAGCACGCCGTTGCCGAAGCGTTTCCCCCGCCACACCACGGGGTCGGCCGCCATGGCCAGTTCCTTGAACCGGGAGGCGGCGGTGGCGATCTGGCCCCGCAGATGGGAGAGCGGCGGACCGTCCGCGAGGTTCGCCACGTACCAGCCGCCCGGCGCCAGGGCCCGGCGTACGTCGTCCAGGAACTCGGCGCTCGTCAGGTGCGCCGGGGTGC
The DNA here is from genome assembly GCF_035978755.1 of Streptomyces sp. NBC_01298. NCBI lineage: Bacteria > Bacillati > Actinomycetota > Actinomycetes > Kitasatosporales > Streptomycetaceae > Streptomyces > Streptomyces sp. NBC_01298. The sequence continues at coordinate 5,841,990 of NZ_CP108414.1, read as the reverse complement.
GGGCCCCGCTGAACACGTCGGCGATGACCAGGTCGGCCCAGCCGTCGGGGATCTTCGCCAGCCCGGCCCGGGCGTCGACCGCGCGGACCCGGACCCGCGCCTGCGGGTCCAGCGGCAGGTGTTCCCGTACGAAGGCCACGAGCCCGGCGTCGATCTCGACGATCTGCTGCGTCGAGCGGGGGCGGGAGGCGGCCGTGTAGCGCGCGAGGGTGAAGGCGCCGCCGCCGAGGTGGAGCACGTTGAGGGGCTGGCGGGCGGGGGCGAAGAGGTCGATCAGGTGACCGATCCGGCGCTGGTAGGAGAAGTCCAGGTGTCCGGGGTCGTCCAGGTCCACGTGCGACTGCGGGGCGCCGTCGATCAGCAGGGTCCAGGCGCGCGACCGCTCCCGGTCGGGCTCCAGGGCGGCGTGGCCGCCGTCCACCTGCCCGGCGGGTGCCTCGGTGCTCTCGCGCCCGCGCCGCTTGTCACCGCTGTCCTTGCCGGTGCTGCCCTTGCCAGTGCTGCCCTTGCCCTTGCCCTTGCTCGCCACACCCTCATTATGGCTGGTCAGGGCCGGGGACCGGGATCGGCGGAGGCGGGCCGGGCTCAGCGGCAGTTGTCGGCGGCCTCGATCAGCCGGGCCGCCTCGCCCAGGGCCGCCCGCAGCACCTCCGGGTCGGTGACCGTCCCGACGGCCTCCGGAGGCAGCAGCCAGCCGGTGTCGCCCGCGGTGGGCGAGGTGTCGCCGAAGCGCATCCCGCGCCCGTTGGTGTGCGTACAGGCACTGCCCGGGAGGTCCCAGCCGTCGGCGGTGCCGGGCGGGACGAGGAAGCCGAGGGTGCTGCCGGAGCCGTCGTGCAGGACCGGGCCGACGCCGCCCGAGCGGCTGGCCTGGCCGGCGGCCCGCTGGATGATGTCGACGGCTTCCAGTCCCTGCCGGGTGGGCACCGTGACCAGGTCCGGGGCGCCCGCGAGGAGGTCCGCTCCGGGCTCGGGCGCGGTCTTCGTGTCCGTACTCTCCATGCCGCCCTCCACCAAGGGAACCCCTCCTCGATCCGCGTACGAGCATCGCGGGAGCGGTCCCGGAAGCCGGCGGGCTTCCTCCCACTCCGCACGGGTTCAACGCACGGGAACGTCAACAGGTGCGGCGGCAAGACGCTGCAAAGGATGGCAGTTCATGGCGGATCGCGGGTGAGATATCCGTTTTGTAGCCAAACACCGAGTCAACCCTCCGTCCGTGGCGGTACGTTCATGCCCGCCGGGCAGCGCGTCACAGGCACCACACAGTCACCGGCAGCGCAATCACTTGCCCAGAGAGGCCGCGTCCATGGCGACGTCCCCCCACTCACCCAACACCCCCTTCCGGCGGCTGCGCGGTCAGCACTCCCCGGCCGAGTTCGCCGCGTTGGTGCGCAGGGCGGCGAAGGAAATCGGAGAAACGGTTTCCTGCGACGCCCGTTACATCGGCCGGGTCGAGTCCGGTGAGATCCGCTGCCCCAACTACGCCTACGAGCGGGTCTTCCTCCACATGTTCCCCGGCCGCACCCTGGCCGATCTGGGGTTCTCCCCGCGCGAGACGGTACGGGGACGGCTGGCGCAGCGCGAACAGGCCGCCCCCTTCTCCGCCTTCGCCAAGCGCCCCCGCCCCACCGGCTCCCCCGCCCCTTCGCGTTCCAAGGAGAGCGACGTGCTGCGTCGCGCGTTCATGGCGGGGGGCTCCGTGACCGTCGCGGCCGCGACCCTCAGCCTCACCCTGCTCGGCGACAGCCGCCGACTCCCCTCCCGCGCCGGCGAGTCCGAGGCGGCCGCCGTCGAGGACGCCGTACGCCAGATCCGGCTGCTGGACGACCGGCACGGCGCCGACGCCCTGTACCGGCGGGCCGCCGAACCCCTGCGCACCGCCTACGCGTTGCTCGACGCGGGGGCGACCCGGCAGTCGACGGAGGACCGGCTGCACGCGGGAGCGGGAGAGCTGGCCATCTCGGTGGGCTGGCTCGCGCACGACTCGGGGCGGTTCGACGACGCCCGCTCGCACTACGCGGAGGCGCTGGCCACGGCCCGGGTCTCCGGGGACGCCGGCCTGGAGGCGCACGCCTTCAGCAACATGGCCTTCCTCGCCCGGGACTGCGGGCGCCCCCGCGAATCGGTACGGGCCGCCCAGGCGGGCCGCCGCGCCGCCCGGTCGCTCGGTTCCCCGCGGCTGCTGTCGCTACTCGCCCTGCGGGAGGCCGGCGGCTGGGCCGGGCTGTCCGACCGCAAGGCCTGCGAGGAGGCGCTGACCCGGGCGCACACGGAGTTCTCGCGCGGCGAGGCGGGGGCCGACCCCGAGTGGATGTCCTTCTTCGGCGAAGCCGAGCTGGAGTCCCTGGAGTCCCGCTGCTGGGCCTCGCTCGGCGAGCACGCCCGGGCCGCCCGGCACGCCCGCCGGGCGGCGGACCTCCAGGACCCGCACTTCGCGCGCAACGTCGCCCTCTACACCGCGGAGCTGGCCGACAACCTGGCCCACGCGGGCGCCCCCGACGAGGCCGCCTGGGCGGGCGGGCGGGTCATGGAGCTGCTGGAGGAGGTCCAGTCGACCCGGATCCAGTCGATGCTGGCGGCGACGGCCCGCACCCTGGTCCCGCACCAGCGCTCCCCGCGCGTGGGCTCGTTCCTCGCCAAGCACGCGTCGGCCTGACCCCCCGGAGGGGGGCGGGCGGGGGCGGCGCGCCGCGCACGAGCCCCTGGGGATCCGCCCCGGACCCCGCTCCTCGAACTCCCCCGGCTACCGCTGGGAGGGGCCCCGGGAGGGGCTGGATCACTCCAGGTGCCCCGTGTCGTTCCAGCGTTCCAGCGCGGGGGCCCCGTACGCCCAGCCCAGGACCGACAGGGAGGTCGGCTCCAGCCGGATGCGGGCGCCGAAGGAGGCCTCGAAGCCGAGCCAGCGCGCGGCCAGCGTGCGCAGGATGTGGCCGTGCGCGAAGACGAGGACGTCGCGTTCGGCCGAGCGTGCCCAGGTGACGACCTCGTCGGCGCGGGCCGAGACGTCCGCGACGGACTCGCCGCCCGGGACCCCGTCGCGCCAGATCAGCCAGCCGGGCCGGATCGCCTGGATCTCGGCCGGGGTCATGCCCTCGTAGTCGCCGTAGTCCCACTCCATCAGCGCGTCCCAGGGCTCCGCCTGGATGCCGAAGCCGGCCAGGTCGCAGCTCTCGCTCGCCCGCACCAGGGGGCTGGTGCGCACCTCCAGCCCGCGCAGGCCCGCCCACGGGTCGCGGGCGAGGCGCTCGCCGAGCAGCTTCGCGCCGCGCTTCCCCTCCTCCAGCAGGGGCACGTCCGTGCGTCCGGTGTGCTTGCCGAGCTGGGACCACGCCGTCTGGCCGTGACGGGCCAAGAGGATGCGGGGGGCCATATGAGTTCTCCCGGTCGAGGGGGTGAGATACGGGCAACGCACCGACGGGCCGACCATTCGCACTGCTTTGCGGGGGTTCCGTCGCCGCTCCATCATCCATCAGGTGAACGCCACGCAACCCTCGCCCCTTCACACACGTCATACGCCGTATGACTAATAGGCGGCAGCCTCCGCGCTGGTGGGCCGAACTGCTGCTCCTGGGGATCGTCTACGCGGCGTACTCGGGTGGCAGACTCCTCGCCCGGGGCGACGTCGGGATGGCGGTGGACCACGGGCTCGCGATCCTGCGCCTGGAGGAGCTCCTGGCGCTGGACCTGGAGCGGCCGCTCAACCGGCTCTTCACCGGCCAGGCGGTCCTCGGCGTACCCGCCGACTTCGTCTACGCCTCCCTGCACTACCTCGTCACCCCCGCGGTGCTGGTCTGGCTCTACCGGCGCCGCCCCCAGCAGTATCGTTTCGCCCGCACCTGGCTGATGACCTCCACCCTCCTCGGGCTCGTCGGCTTCGCCCTGGTGCCCACCTGCCCGCCCCGGCTGCTCGACGCCTCGTACGGGTTCACCGACACGATGGCCCGCTACAGCTCCTACGGCTGGTGGGGCGGGGAGGCCAGCGCGCCGCGCGGGCTCGGCTCCTTCACCAACCAGTTCGCGGCCATGCCCAGCCTGCACGTGGGCTGGGCCCTGTGGTGCGGGATCATGCTGTGGTGCCGCGCGCGCGGGCCGCTGGTCCGGGTGCTCGGGGCCGCGTACCCCGTCCTCACCACCCTCGTGGTCATGGGCACGGCCAACCACTACTTCCTCGACGCCGTCGCCGGGGCCGCCGTAATGGGCGCCGGCTACCTCGCGGCCCGCGCCCTGCCGGCCGCGGTCACGGGGCTCCCCGCGTCCACCGGATCTCCGCACACCACCCGAACAGCCGGTTTCCGCCGTAAGTCCACGATTGTCAGTGGCGGATGGGACACTTCCGCGGGTGAGCTCCTACCCGTCCAGCGGTCAGCCGCCGCAGACCCCTCCGCCGTCCCCCGGACCGACGGCGGGGCCGGCGGCGTGGCGCACCACACAGCCGACGACGCCGCCGTCGAATCTCCCGAATGCCCTGAATGCCCTGAATCCTCCGAAAACGCTGCGGCAACGGCTCGCTGATCTGCGCGGCCCCGACGTCGCGCCGCGCCCGCTCGACGCCCGCGCGCTGGCGGCCCTCGCCGCCAACCCCGGCTGCGGCAGACGCGCCCTGCTCGACGGCGCCGGCGTGGACAAGACCGTCCTGGCGTCGGCCCTCGGCTCCCCCGCGGCCTTCGGGCAGTCGCAGTTCGCCATCGTGCGCGGCAACTCCTTCGAGGCCAAGGTCAAGGGCGACGGCGGAGCGGAGCTCCTGCGGCTGGTGTACGAGCACCTCGGCACGGGATCCGGCGGCGCGGCCGGCCCGCCCGGACCGGACGTCCTCACCCCCGACCTCACCGCCGCGGGCCCCCAGGGCCGCGCCGCCCGCACCGCGCTCGCGCTGCGCGAGGCGACCGCCGCCGGGGCCTGGACCCTGCTCGACCACCCCATGCTCGCGCTGGAGGTGGCCGGCTCCCCCGCCTACCTGGAGCCGGACGCGGTCGTCGTGGACCCCGACGGGCGCTGGACCGTGGTGGAGATCAAGTCGTTCCCGATGATCGACGGGGCGGCCGACGCCGCGAAGGTGGGCGCCGCCGCCCGCCAGGCCGCCGTCTACGTCCTGGCCCTGGAGACGACCGCCGCGAAGGTGGCCGGCGCCGAGGTCGGGCACACCGTGCTGCTCGTCTGCCCCAAGGACTTCTCCAACCTGCCCACCGCGGCCCCCGTCGACGTCCGGCGCGAGCGCTCGGTGACCCGGCGCCAGCTGGAGCGGCTCACCCGGGTCGAGGAGCTGGCCGGGGCCCTGCCCGAAGGCCTCACCTTCGATCCCGCGTGCTCCGCCGAGGAGCTGACCGAGGCCGTCTCGGCCGTGTCCGCCGCCTACGCCCCCGAGTGCCTGGCCGCCTGCGAGCTGGCCTTCCACTGCCGGGACCGGGCGCGCACGGCCGACGAGGTGACCGCGCTCGGCCGCTCCGTACGGGGTGAGCTGGGCGGGCTGACCACGGTCGAGGCCGCCTTGGCGGCGGCCTGCGGTTCGCCCGGCGGGGAGGCCCCCGGCGGGCGGGCCCCCGACCCGGCGGCCCCCGAAGATCCCACGGCCGCCGCCCTGCGCCGGGCCGCCCGGCTGCGCGCCGAGGCGCTGGAGCAGGCCCCCGCCCGCATCCGCACGGAGGCCGCCGCATGTCGCTGATGAACACCCTGGCCCGGCTGGAGGCCGTCCGCGCCGGGCGGGCCCAGCCGCTGGCGACCGTACGGCACCGGCATCTGAGCGAACGCCCGCTGGTCTTCGTACCGCTGACCACGGCGGGCGAGGCCGGGGCTCCGCTCGGCGCGATGATCGGCACCGATCCGGACCGGCCGCAGGTCCTGGCCATACCGCAGCCGCGCGACCGCGACCTGCGGTGGGAGTTCCTGGCGGAGCTGGCCGCGCAGGTGGTCCCGTACATCGAGGGGTACGCGGACGCCGTCGAACCGGTGGAGCGCACCGAGACCGATCCCGCGACGGGCAAGCGGGTCAAGGTGGAGGCCGAGCTCTGCCTGGACGCTCCGCAGCTGATCGTGCCGAGCCGCACGGGCATCGAGTACGTCCGGCTGCTGGGGCGTTCCATGCGGTTCCGGCGGACCGCGGAGGAGGATCCCGAGCACCCGTATCCGGCGCCCGCGCAGGTCCCGCTGCTGGGGCGCTGGTTCACGCACCTCGCCGAGCGCTCCCGGGTGCCCGGCTCCTCGATGCTGCTGTCGGCGACCGACCTGCTGTCGCGGCACTGGGCGACCGGGCAGAGCAATCTGGAGGACCAGCACCTGGGCGCCCTGCTGGCGTGGATCGACCCGCCCGAGGGCGAGTCCGGCGCCGAGCTGGCGCTGCGCGCGGAGCTCGGCCGGGACCCGCGGGGCCTGCTGCTGGTCCCGCCGGCCGGCCCCGCCACCGATCCGGCCTTCGACAACAAGCTGCTGGCCCCGGCCATCGCGAGGTTCGACGCGGCACGGGCGGCTTCCGACGTGAGCGGGAACGGCGACGGACAGCGCGCGGCAGCCGAGCAGGCGGTCCGGCGGCTGGTCGTGGAACAGATGGAGGGCACCTGGCGGGCGGTCTGGGACTCGATCGCCCTGCTGCGCGAACTGCCGGAGGGCGAGCGGGTCGAGGACCGCTGGACCGGTGACCGCTGGTCGTACACCGGCCACCGGGACCGGGTCCGGGCGGGCGAGGGCCCGCAGCCGCGCCGCGACGACGCGGTGACGGCCGCGCGCAAGCTCGCGGCGCGGGAGACCGAGCAGGTGCGGCTCGACGCCCAGGAGGCACTGGACGACCTGCTGGTGATGGCGGGCCGGCGGCTCTCGGGCGAGGCGTTCGCCGGTGAGGTCACCGAAGTGGTCATGGAGTGGACGGAGTCGAAGCGGCCGAGCCCGCGCCCGCTGGTGTGGGTGGCCACGGAGGACCGCCCGCAGCTCACCGAGGACGGCGGCGGAGGCGGGGGCGGCGGGCCGAAGGTCTACCGCTCGCTCGACGGGCGCCCGCAGAGCGCGCAGTTCGTCCGCTGGGAGGAGGACGGCCGGCTCGTGCTGCGCGTTCTCGACAAGATGGGCCGCGGCAAGGACCCGGAGCCGGGCTCGGTGCCGGAGAAGGGCGACCGGGTGTGCTGGACGCTCTTCGAGCACGATGCGCGCGGCGGCCCGAAGCTGCCGGACCCGGAGCAGACCCCGTGGACCCACGGCGGGCCGCCCGCACACCTGACCGGCGCCGCCCCGACGCTGCCACTGCCCGATCCCGTGACCGCCGAGGACCTCCTGTGAGCACCGCGAGCACCGCCTTCGATCCGGGCGCGGCCGCCGGCCGGGCCACCGACGCCATCCTGCGCGACACCCTGCACGGCGCGGCCCGGGGCGTGGTCGTGGACTCCCCGCCCGGGGCCGGGAAGTCCACGCTGGTGGTGCGGGCGGCCCGGGACCTGGCGGCGGCCGGGCGCCGGCTGATGGTGGTCGCGCAGACCAACGCGCAGGTCGACGACCTGGTGCTGCGGCTGCACGCGAAGGATCCCGAGCTGAAGGTGGGCCGGCTGCACAGCAGCGAGGGCGACGCCTACGATCCGGCGCTGCGCGAGCTGGACTCGGTGGTGCTCTCGGCGAAGCCGGGGGACCTCGCGGGGCTGCCGGTCACCATCTCGACGGCGGCCAAGTGGGCTTGGGTCAAGGACGTGGAGCCCTGGGAGCACGCCATCGTGGACGAGGCGTACCAGATGCGCTCGGACGCGCTGCTGGCCGTGGCCGGGCTGTTCGACCGGGCGCTGTTCGTGGGCGACCCGGGGCAGCTCGACCCCTTCAGCGTGGTCGGGGCCGAGCAGTGGGCGGGCCTGTCCTACGACCCCTCCGCCTCGGCGGTGTCCACCCTCCTCGCGCACAACCCCGACCTGCCGCAGCACCGGCTGCCGGTGTCCTGGCGGCTGCCGGCTTCGGCCGCGCCCCTGGTCTCCCGCGCCTTCTACCCGTACACGCGGTTCCGCAGCGGTACGGGCCACGGCGAGCGGCGGATGTCCTACGGGGTCGCGGGCGACGGCTCGGGCCCCGACCGGGTGCTGGACGAGGCCGCCGAGTCGGGGTGGGGCCTGCTCGAACTGCCGGCCCGCCACACCCCGCGCACCGACCCGGAGGCCGTGCGGGCGGTGGCCCTGGTGGTGCGCCGGGCCCTGGACCGGGGCGCCGTGACGGTGGACGAGCAGCCGGGCGGCCCGTCACCGCTGACGGCGGACCGGATCGCGGTGGGCACCGCGCACCGGGACCAGGCGGCGGCGGTCCGGGCGGCGCTGTCCGCGCTCGGGGTCACGGGCGTCACCGTGGACACGGCCAACCGGCTCCAGGGCCGCGAGTACGACCTCACCGTCGTCCTGCACCCCCTGTCGGGCCGCCCGGACGCGACGGCCTTCCACCTGGAGACGGGCCGGCTCTGCGTCCTGGCCTCCCGGCACCGGCACGCCTGCGTGGTGGTGGCCAGGGCGGGGATAGCGGAGCTCCTGGACGCCCACCCGTCCTCGGAACCGGTGCAGTTGGGCGTGACGATGAAGTTCCCGGACGGCTGGGAGGCCAACCACTCGGTACTGGCCCACCTGGCCGAACACCGGGTGGTCTGGCGACCGTAGCCCGGCGGGTCAGCGGGTCAGCGACTCCACGGGGTAGCGGGTCAGCGGCTCAGCGGGTCTTGCGCTCGACGCCGAGGCGGGTGCGGAGCAGTTCGCCCACCTCGGCGAAGGTGCTCAGCTGCTCCGGGGTCAGGATGTCGATCAGGTGGCGGCGCACCGATTCCACGTGGAGCGGGGCGGCCGTCATGATCGTGGTGACGCCCTGCTCGGTGAGCACCACTTCGGCGCCGCGCCCGTCGTCGGCCACCTCCTCGCGGCGGACGATGCCCCGCTGCTCCATCCGGGTGAGCTGGTGGGAGAGCCGGCTGCGGGACCACTGCATGAGGACGGCGAGGGCGCTGATGCGCATGCGGTGGCCGTCGGTGGAGCCGAGGACGGACAGGACGTCGTAGTCGGCTTCGGAGAGCCCGCTGTCCTGGGTCAGATCGCGTGCGATATCGGCGTTGACCAGTGGAAACATCCGCCGCCAGGCGTACCAGGCCTGCTGTTCGGGCTCACTGAGCCAGCGCGGCGCACTCTCGCTCTCTTTCTCGGTCATGGTCGAAGTCTAGACCGGTACGTGACACGTCACCTACCTAGTTGACACATCACCCATCCCCCCGCTCCCATAGGTGACACGTCAACAAAACTGCTCGCCCGCAAGGAGCCCGCCATGCCCAGCCCGACCAGCCCGACCAGCCCGATCCGCCCGACCAGCCCGACCAGCCCGATCCGCCCGACCAGCCCGACCAGCCCGATCCGCCCGACCAGCCCGACCAGCCCGATCCGCCCGACCAGCCCGACCAGCCCGATCCGCCTGCACGTCGTCTCCGCCTCCGTCCGCCCCACCTCCGCCGCACGCCCCCTGGCCCGCTGGGCCGCGGACCAGGCGCATGCGCACGGAGGGGGCCGCTTCGAGGTCACCCCCGTCGACCTCGCCGACGTCGCCCTGCCCTTCCTGGACGAGCCCGAATACGCCTCCACCGGGATCTACACCCACCCGCACACCCGCGCGTGGAGCGCCCTCGTCGACTCCGCCGACGCCTTCCTCTTCGTCCTGCCGATGTACAACGGCGGCTTCACCGCCCCCTTCAAGAACGCCATCGACTTCCTCCACCGCGAATGGCGGGGCAAGCCGGCCGGCCTGCTCTCCTACAGCGCGGGCGGATCCGGCGGCGCCCCGGCCGGCCGGATGCTCCGGCCCGTGCTGGAGGCCGTCGGCATGGTGCCGGCCGGGGCCTCGGTGGCCGTCCCGGGCATCACCGGACTGGTCACGGCCGACGGGTTCCGGGCCCCCGAGGGCCTCGACGGCGAGCTGGCGACCGTACTGGACGAGCTCTCCGCCCTGTCGAGGACGCCGGTCAGCGCGTGAGGAGGCGCGTGACGAGGGACCCCGCCAGGTGGTCGTACGCGGCGTGCGCGTGCAGCCGTACGCCCGTGATCAGGGTGTCGTCGTCGGCGTAGAAACCGGGGTGGTGGTTGCCCACCAGGCCACGGCCGCCGGGGACGGGCGCCGGTTCGCCGCTCGCCGGGTCCAGGGCGGTGTCCTGGACGCCGAGCATCACGTACAGCCCGCCGAAGCGGGTGATGAGTTCGGAGACGTCGTCGTAGCCCAGCGTGCCGCCGACCTCCACCACCCGGTCCGCGCCCGCGACCCGGCGCAGGGTGGGCAGCGCGTCCTCGACCCACGCCGCGTCGTTGTGCACGGCGGGCACGTCCTGGAGCAGTTCGACGGTCGCGGAGGCCCCGTAGGCCTCGGCGGTGTGCTCGGCCAGCGCCGTCAGCCGGCGTTTGACCTCGGGCATGTCCCGCTCCTCGGCGCAGCGGATCGTGCCCCACAGGGTGACGGTCTCCCCGATGACGTTGAACCGGCCGACGTCCTCGATGTGCCCGATGGAGACCGTGACCGGCGAGAACGCCGACACCTGCCGGTAGAGCTGGCCGATCCCGGTGAGCAGCGCCCCGACGGCGGGCATCGGGTCGACGCCGTGCCAGGGGGAGGAGGCGTGCGCCTGCTTGCCGGTGACGGCGACGCGGACCAGGCAGGAGGCCCCGTACATCGGGCCGGACTTGTAGCCCACCCAGCCCTTGGGGTGCGGGGTGACGTGCATGCCGAAGGCCATCGTGGGGACGGGGTCCGCGAAGGCCCCCTCGGCCACCATCAGGCGCGCCCCGCCCTCCTCGTCGACCGGCGGGCCCTCCTCGGCGGGCTGGAACACGAACAGCACGGTTCCGGGCAGCCGTTCTCGTACCCGTACGTCGGCCAGCGCTCGCGCCGCTCCGAGGAGCATCGCGGTGTGGCAGTCGTGGCCGCAGGCGTGCGAGGCGGCGCCGGTGGCGGCGAAGTCCGCTCCGCAGCGGTCGGGAACGGGCAGGGCGTCCATGTCGGCCCGCAGCGCCGCCACCCGGTCCCCGGGCCGGCCCCCGCGCAGCACACCGACCACCCCGTGCCCCGCGATGCCGGTCCGCACCTCGTCCAGTCCGAACCCGGTGAGCTCCCGTGCCACGAGCCGCGCGGTGGCGGCCTCGCGGTTGGGCAGCTCGGGATTGCGGTGCAGATGACGGCGCCAGCCGATCACCTGCTCGATGCCCTCGTCACAGAGCTTGTCCAGCTCCTCGTGCACACCATGGGTCATACGTACGTTCTAGCCCATCCACCGGGGCCCTCGGGCGCCCTTGCGCGAAGCAGGACAATAGACGGTGGCCCGGAAGCTTTTCGACCCCGGAGGCTCTCGGCCCGGAAGCCCTTTCCACGCCCAGCAGGAGGACACGCATGGCAGAGCCCGAGCGGACCGAGCGGAGGCTTCGGCCCGCGCAGTTGCTCTTCGAGCCGCCGGAGACCGTCACGGACCCGGAGCACTTCTTCGACCTCGAATCGATCGAGGACCCGCGGGAACTGCTGGCCCGGGCCACGGAGCTGACCCTGGCCTTCCGCGCCGCCCAGGAGCGGGCGGTGGAGTTCCAGGCGGTGGCGGCGGCGCAGCTCGCGGATCCGCGGCGGTTCGACCGGCTGTCCGCGGCGACGATCGCGGAGCAGGCCGAGTGGACCGAGGACTACGCCCACAAGATGATCGAGTTCGGCGAGTCCCTGCTGCGCGGCACCACCCCCGAGGGCGCGTGAGCAGCCGACCGGAGAACACGCCCGGGACACCCGGGACCCCTGAGGCGCCTGAGACCCATGGGATGCCCGGAAGACACGCCCGGCCTCGACCTCTGGCATATGCAGGGCGCAACATACCCCAGTCCCACCCGGCCTGTCCCGGTTTCCCGTAACTCCCGGAGATCGGTCCGCTACCGCGGGTAGACCTGGACACATGACGACGATGACCGGCTGCCCCGCGCTCGACCCGCGGACGACGACCGCCTCCGCGAACCACGTCACCCCGGCCGGCGCCGCCTGGCTGGCCTCGGCCTCCGCCCGGCCCGGAGGCACGCTGGCCGCCTGGCAGGCCCGGCCCACCGCGCCCGCCGTGCTGCCCTGCGGCACCGCCTTCGACGTCGTCAACGTCCCCCTCGTCCTCGGCCGCCGGATGCTCGACCTGCTGTGGGCCGAAGGCCCCGGCTCCGGGCCGGCGGCCGTGCACCGCGGGCGGACCCTGCTGTTCGCCGCGCCCGGGACGGCCCACCGGCTCCCGGCCCTGCTGGCCTGGGAGGAGTGGAGCACCCCGGTGCCCGCCCCGCTCTGCCACGGCCCCGGCGACGCCGTCACCGTGCCCCCGCTGGCCGCCGGCGGAGGGCCCTCGCGCTGGCTCGTGGCGCCCGACACCCGGTTGCCGTGGCTACCCGGACCCGAGGCACTGCTGTGGGCGTTCGTCCGTGCCACCCGAGCTGCGGATATCGATTTTTCCGATCGCCGCCGGGGGTGCTAATGTCTCTCTCGTCACCAAGCGCCGCTAGCTCAGTTGGTTAGAGCAGCTGACTCTTAATCAGCGGGTCCGGGGTTCGAGTCCCTGGCGGCGCACAGACGGAAAGAGACCCCCACGCGAGTGGGGGTCTTTTTCGTGTCCCGCCTCTCGTCTCTCGTCTCTCGTCTCTCGTCTCTCGTCTCTCGCCCCTCGCCCCTACCGCTACGGCTACCGCTACCGCGTGATCTTCACCGTGTACGCGCCCGACGGCGTGCGGTCCGCCACCTCGACGGTGATCCCCTCACCCGGGACGGTGAAGGTCTCTCCCACCTCCAGCGGGGCGTCCGCCAGCGGCGGGTACACCGACCGGTCCCAGCAGGCCTCGGTGTCGGGATGCGCGTCCACGACCTCGATGGGCCCGCCGCCAGAAGCCGCCTCGTTGCGGACCCGGTAGACGAGGACCCCCTCGGTGCAGGTGTCCCCGTCGTTGCCGGCGGAGCCCCGTGCCTCGACGGCGATCGCGCTGCCGGGACCCGTACGGACCACCGCCATCCGCGTGCCGCCCGTACCGCCCGGGCGCGGGGCCTCGGACAGCGGCTGGAGGGTGTGCAGGGAGGAGCCGGATCCCACGCAGTCCACCTGGGAGGCGTCCAGCCAGCCGAGCTTCCACTTCTGCCAGGCGAAGAGGTCGGGGGCCATGCCGAACTGGCTGCCCATGACGTCCCAGTCCCCGACGTACGTGTCCCAGTCGCCCTTGCCGTCCGAGGGGCGGTGGTAGAGGTCGGGCAGGTCGAAGACGTGCCCGGTCTCGTGGGCCAGCACGTTGCGGTCCGGCGGGTGCTTCTCGAAGACCGTGACGATGCGGCGCAGGTCGGCGCCGTCCGCCCGGATCGGCTGCTCGAAGTTGACGACCTTGGTGGCGTCGGAGTCGACGCCGGGCGCGTCCGGGTCGGCGACGAAGTAGACGACGTCGTACCGGCTGAAGTCCACCGAGGGATCCGCTCCGGCCACCGCGTCGCGCAGGTAGGAGGCCCGGTCCGCCGGGGCCCAGTCGCGCTGTATCCCGTAGGCGGCGGACGGCTTCGGCATCTGGATCCACTGCTTCTGCGGGTGCGCGACCAGCCGGAAGCGGCCGTAGGAGGCCCGCTCGAAGAACTCGCTGGTCGCCGGGAAGTAGTCGGCGGTGAGTTCCTCGGTGGTCAGCGCGGTGCGGTGGTCGGGGAAGGAGAGGAAGACCATGACCGCGTTGAGGGTGCGCTCGGGCTTGGGGTAGGCGCCGTTCCAGCTGTCCAGGCCCAGGGAGTGGTGGGCCGCGGTACGAGTCAGCGCGCACGGTCCGGCTCCGGGAGCGGCGACCGCGGGTCCCGCGACGAGCGACATGGCGGCGAGCGCCGTCAGGGAAGTGAGCGCCGCCGCCGTGGTTCGCATGCGGGAGCGGTCCACTCCCCCGGGTGTCTGCTGTCGCGGCACATCGACCTCCGGTGGTGGATTAGTACCTCTTCATCCACCTTGGGGCGATTGTCTTACTAATGCCCTGTTCCGCTGCCCCACACGAGTGAGCACTAGGGCAAGCCGGTGACGCCGGGTTTCGCACATGCGCCTACGGAAAGTCACGAGTGATCAGGTCGGGACAGGGGTGGGCGCCGGACGCTCACAGCCGTGCGGAAACGATCATTCGGCGTCAGGCCGACGATCCGTCATCACACCGAACTCCCGCGTCACATACGGCGTCGCCGCTGGATAGGGCCGTCCGGGAACCTCTATGATCGGCACACTTTCCTGCACGGACACTCACACGCACTGCGGGAGCCAACGGTGAGCGGAACCCCAGATGGACCCGGGTCGGCGGCCGACGGCATCCGACCGGCCATGACGCAGCGTCACCCGGCGACGCCGGCGGCGACGGCAACTCCGGACCGCGACGACCACCGGGCCGACCAGCAGCCCGGCCACCAGCCCGACCACCGGGCCGACTATCGGGCCGCCTTCAACGCGGCCCACCTCCCCATGGCCGTCGTCGACCGCACCGGCCACATCGCCGGAGCCAACCAGGCCCTCGCCGCGCTCCTCGGCTCCGAGCCGCACGTCCTCGCCGGACAGTCCGCCGCCGAGCTGGTGGACCTGGCCTCCGAGGCCCGGACCTGGCACGCCTACAAGGAGGTGCTGCGCGGCCGGCAGGCCCGGCTCCGCTGCACCCGGCGCCTCAAGCACCCCGACGGCCACTCCCTGTGGACCGAGATCACCCTCGGCCCCGTCCCCGGCACGGGCGACGTGCTGCTGTCCGTCGCCGACATCAGCGACCGGCGCGACCTCCAGGCCCGGCTGCGCCACCTCCAGATGCACGATCCGGTGACCCGGCTCGCCAACCGGGCGCTGTTCTTCGAGCGGCTCTCCGCCGCCCTGGAGGCCTCCTCGTACGGGCAGAGCGGCACGGGCCGGATCGGGCTCTGCTACCTGGACCTCGACGGGTTCAAGGCCGTCAACGACACCCTCGGCCACCGGGTCGGCGACCGGCTGCTGACCGCCGTCGCCCAGCGGCTCACCCAGTGCGCCGACCAGTCCGGCTACGGGCGCACCGGCGGTCACCTGGTGGCCCGGCTCGGCGGCGACGAGTTCGCCCTGCTGGTCGAGGAGTCCACCGGCACCGAACAGCTCGTGGACCTGGCGCGGAGCGTCCTGGCCGCCGTACAGGAGCCCTTCGACCTGGCCGGTCAGCGGCTGTCGGTCTCCGCGTCCATCGGCGTGGTGGAGCGGGCGGCCGCCGGGACCTCGGCGACCGGCCTGATGCAGGCCGCGGACACGACCCTCTACTGGGCCAAGGCGGACGGCAAGGCCCGCTGGACCCTCTTCGACCCGGAGCGCAACGCGCACCGGATGACCCGGCAGGCCCTGGCCTCGACGCTGCGGCCGGCCGTGGAGCGCGGCGAGTTCACCGTGGAGTACCAGCCGCTGGTGGACCTCGAGAGCGGGGCGGTGCGCGGGGTGGAAGCCCTGGTGCGCTGGAACCATCCGCAGTTCGGCATGCTGACGCCGAATCGGTTCATCGGAATTGCCGAAGAGGACGGCTCCATCGTCCAGTTGGGCCGCTGGGTGCTCCAGACCGCCTGCCGACAGGCCCGGCGCTGGCAGATCGAGCAGCCCAGCGACTCCCCCGTCTTCGTCTCCGTCAACGTGGCCGTCCGCCAGGTCTGGGACTCCGACCTCGTCGGCGACGTCGCCGAGATCCTGGCGGAGACCGGCCTGGCCCCCCAGCTCCTCCAGCTCGAACTGACGGAGTCGGCCGTCATGGGCTCGGCGGGCCGCCCGCTCCAGGCCCTCCAGGCGCTGAGCGACATGGGGGTGCGGATCGCCATCGACGACTTCGGCACCGGCTACTCGAACCTGGCCTACCTCAGCCGCCTGCCCGTCTCCGTCCTCAAACTGGACGGCTCCTTCGTCCGCGGCTTCCGCTACGAGGAGGGCTCCCACCCGAACCCGGCCGACGAGACCATCGTCGAAGCCCTGGTCCAGCTCGCGCACCGGCTGGGCCTGACGGTGACGGCCGAATGCGTGGAGACCGCCGACCAGGCGGCCCGCCTGCGGCACATCGGCTGCGACACCGGCCAGGGCTGGCTCTACTCCCGGGCGGTGCCCCCGGAAGCGATCGCAGCCATCATCAGCCGCCAGGCGGCGACGGGCCCCGCCCACCCGGAGGGGCCGGCGCCGCACCCCGAGGTGTGAGTCAGAGACTCCGGAGGAAGGCCCCGAAGGCCTCGGGCGCGACGGTGAAGGCGGGGCCGTCGGGGCGCTTGGAGTCCCGGACGGCGATGCGGCAGGGCTGGGCGGCGATCTCCACGCACTCGCCGCCGTTGGTGCTGCTGGACGAAGCCTTGCGCCAGGCGGCCGTGCCGAGGGGGGCGCATTCGACGCACTCGCCGCCGGTGTTGCCGCTGTAGCTCGACTTACGCCACGCCGCGCTGGTCAGGTTCTGGCTGGTGCCCATAGCGTTCCTCCATTACGCGGATGATCAATGCCGCCGATTCCTCCACGGAGAGAGCAGCGGCCTGCAGGTGAGCGTAACGAAGAGCAGCTTCCTTCACCGTGTCCGGGTTGGCCGTCATACGCCCGGAGATGAGGTCCTCCGAGTAGACGATGTCCGGATCACCATCGAACCTCATCGTGCTGAACGAGCCGATAAGACTGGCGTGTTCACCGGCCGAGAACGGCAACACCTGAATCTTGACCCACCGCCTGTTCCGGAAGGTCAAGAGATGAGCGAGCTGTTCCCTCATGGCCTCCCGGCCACCGATCGGCCGGTACAGGGCGGCTTCGTCCAGCACCACCCACACCATGGGCGGACGGTCTCGGTCCAGTATCCGCTGACGATCGAGGCGGGCTGCGACCAAATCATCCAGATCATCGGGCAACCCGCTGGCCAGTACGGCGCGTGCGTAGCGAGGCGTCTGCAAGAGCCCGTAGACCAACTGAGCCTGGTACGTGGAGATGTAAGCCGCCTTCGCCTCCATCTCCGCGAACGGCTGGAACCACGGCGGCAGCACGCTCCGTAGGACGAGCCCGACCAAGCGGGAGAAGTGCCCGTCCGTGCCCAGGGCGGCGTCGAGCCGCTCCGAGAAGTCCCGGGTCGGGATCTTCTTGGTCGTCTCCACCTGCCCAATCAGGGAGGCGGCGCAAAAGATGATGTCGCCCAGCTGCTGCTGCTTCAGGCCGGCGGCCTCCCGCAGGCGGCGGAGTTCATTGCCGTAGTAGTCCAGCGGCGAGGCGCTGGGATCGAGAGCGCGGATGTTGACCATGGGATGGTCACCCCCATGAGGACGCGTGCGGATCCAATTCGTCGCCGAGCGTAGCGACCACCGCACGCTCCGGTACGGGGAATCCCGCAACCATGTCACACAGCGGCCCCCGCACCCTGGGAGGGGAGTGCGGGGGCTGCCGGCGCTCGGCGCGGGGTGGGGGGATCAGCAGGCGCCGAGGTCCTTCCAGACACCCCATTCACCGGTGGTGCCGGGCACCTCGTTCTGCGTCCACCACTGGGCCTTGTACTTGCGGCCGTTGTACGACACCTCGGTGCCACCGGTGTAGACGTTGCCCGCGACGTAGGCCGGAGCGGTGCAGCCCGCGGGCGGCGTCGTCGGAGGCGTGGTCGGCGGGGTGGTCGGCGGCGTCGTGGGCGGGGTGGTCGGAGGCGTGGTCGGCGGGGTGGTCGGCGGCTGGGTGGTGCCGCCGAGGGAGTCCGAGATCTGGTTCAGCAGGGTCGCGTTGGCGTCCAGGCCGAGCAGGGAGTACATCATCGCGCCGGCCAGGCCGCGCTGCTTGCCGTAGTCGACACGGGCCTGGATGGACTTCTGGTTGAGGCCGGTGAAGAACTCGCCGTCCTTGTAGAAGTACGAGGCCTTGGCCTGGTCGTCCCAGAAGGTGGTCGCCGGGTTGTCGACGATGCCGCCGAGCTCCTTGTAGAGCGCGATGCCGGCCTGCTGGCTGGTCGGACGGGCGGCGGAGGCCAGGGTGGCGGGCTGGGCGAGACCGTTGGTGGTACCGGGCTGCACGCCCTTCCAGCCGCGGTAGTAGAACTCGTAGCCCAGGACCAGCTTGTTGGCCGGGAAGCCGCCGGTGATGCCGTAGGCGGCGTTGCCGTCGATCCAGGAGTCGATGGCGTTCTTGACGCTGTACTTCTCGGTGCCCGGGGCGATCACGTCGGTCGGGTCGGACGACGAGGGCAGCAGCGGGGACTGGTGGTACGTCGGACCGTCCGAGTCCCAGGCGCCGTGCATGTCGTACGTCATGATGTTCGCGTAGTCGAGGTACGCGCCGATCTTGTCCGTCTCGATGTACTTGATCTTGTCCTGGCCGGCCGGGAGGGCCGAGGTCAGCAGGTACTTCTTGCCGCCGTTGGCCGCGCCGTAGGCGTCGAGCTGGCTGCGGAACTCCTTGAGCAGGAGCGTGAAGTTCTGCTTGTCCTCGGGGGCGTAGTGGTTGCCGAGGTGGCCGCCCGACGAGCCCGGGTACTCCCAGTCGATGTCGATGCCGTCGAAGATGCCGGCCGCGCTGCCCGCGCCGCCGTAGCCGCCCTCGACGGGCAGGTTGCCCTTGATGTACTGGTCGATGCAGGAGGTGACGAGCTTCTTGCGGGAAGCGTCGGTCTTGGCCGCGTCGCTGAAGTACTTCGAGTAGGTCCAGCCACCGAGCGAGATGTTGATCTTCAGGTTCGGGTACTTCACCTTGAGCTGCTTGAACTGGTTGAACACGCCGACGATCGGCTGGTCCCACTTGTCCGCGACGCCGCTGACGCTGTCGGCCGCGCTGAAGGACTTCTGGTAGTCGGCGTACGAGTCGCCCGCACCGTCACCGGCGCTGGCGTTGTTGTCGTCGCCCGCCGCCTTGTTCGCCTCGAAACAGGTGAGGTTGGTGGGGTGGATGTTGCCGAACGAGTAGTTGATGACGTCCAGCTTGCTCGCTATGCCACGGGTGTCGAGGTGCTTGGGATAGAACGCGTTCCCGTACACGGACCACTGGTCGTAGTAAGCGATCTTGACGTTGCCGGCCGTCGCGGTGGTCCCGGCCTCGGCGGCCGAGGCGGTGGTGAGTCCCGCGAAGGCGGCCAGCGTGCCGCCGGCCAGCGCGGCCGTGGCGGCGGCCGCGATGAGGGATTTACGGATGTGCATGAACTGCCTCCGGGGAGTGGGAGGGGAAGGCAAGACTTCAGGTGGGGATAGTGATAGCGATCACTCCGGTCCCGAGTCAATGGTTTGGACCAAAGAAGGACTAGACCACTCACCGACCAGAAGCCCACGTCAGGGACTTGGGACCACACCAAAAATCACCCGCCACCCATGGTGACGAGCGATTTAAGGCTGCCTTCATTCACCCTCCGGCAAGGTTTCAGCAACAAACCAGCCAAACTCCGGATGTCGGCGCGTGTGAGGCGCTAGGGGCTGCTGCGCATCCGTAAACCCTTCCGGGGGGACGCGCGTCGGGCGGCAGAATCACCGGATGATCGGCAACCGAGTCACCCATCGCACCGTGGACGGCATCCGCATACCGGGCACTTGGCGGCCCGCCTTCATCCGCAACGGCCACCACCACCTGATCGACCTCTTCATCTACGCCGACGGGCTCATCGACTGCTGGGGCCTGTGCACCGTCGAGGAGTTCGAGGAGAAGCTACGGATCGGCTGGGTGGCCACCACCGTCCCCGAAGGCGCTGCCGCGGCCGCGCCCGGGATGGGAGAGTGGCTGTCCGTCGCGGATCCAGAGGTGAGCGAGGCGGTCACCGTGACGGAGACGTACCGCGAAGCGCGCAAGCTCGCGCTGATGGCACCGCGCCGTAAGGGCTGGGAGCAAGCGCGTGCCGCCTTCATGACCAGCCTGCTGCGCGCCAAGTACGACCAGCACCCCGAGCTCGCCGACATCCTGCTGGCGACGGACGACGCCACCCTGGTCTACGACGACTTCGACTCGGCCTTCTGGGGGCACAATGCCGGCCAGGGCCGCAACTGGACGGGCCGGCTCCTCAAACTGGTCCGGTCCGAGCTGCACATGCGGCGGTCCGGGATCCCCTGCCCGTAGACGGACCGGGGAGGGCCGGGGCTCAGGCGCCGAGGGTCGGCATGCCGTACGCGTCCGCGACGAGGGCGTACGAGCGGAGGCGGGCCTCCCCCGCGTGGGCGTTGGCGGTCAGCATCAGTTCGTCCGCGCCGGTCAGCTTCGCGAGGGCGTCCAGGCCCTGCGTGACCTCGTCGGGGGTGCCGTGCACCACGCTCGCGAGGCGGTCGTCCACGAACTCCCGCTCCAGCGGCGTGTACGGGTACGCCGCCGCCTCCTCGGGCGTCGGGACCAGCCCGGGCCGCCCGCTGCGCAGCCGGAGCATCGACAGCGCGCCGGTCAGCACCTGCGCGCGGGCCTCCGCGGCGGTGTCGGCGGCGAGGGCCGCGACTCCGATGACGGCGTACGGGGCGTCCAGGACGGCCGAGGGGCGGAAGGACTGCCGGTAGAGGTCGAGGGCGGGCAGGGTTCCGGCCGGGGAGAAGTGGTGTGCGTAGGCGAAGGGCAGCCCGAGTCCGCCGGCGAGGCGGGCGCTGAAGCCGGAGGAGCCGAGCAGCCAGATGGGAGGCCGTGCGGCGGGGCCCTGGACGGGGCCCGGCACCGCGTGCACGCGGGCGTACGGGTGCCCGTCGGGGAAGTCGTCGTCGAGGAAGCGGATCAGCTCCGCGAGCTGCCGGGGGAACTCGTCCACGGCCTCGTCACGGCGCCCGGGCCCGCGCAGGGCGGCGGCCGTCTGCCCGTCGGTGCCGGGCGCGCGGCCGAGGCCGAGGTCGATCCGGCCCGGGGCCAGGGCCTCCAGGGTGCCGAACTGCTCGGCGATGGCGAGCGGGGCGTGGTTGGGCAGCATGACCCCGCCGGAGCCGAGCCGGATCCGGGAGGTGTGGGCGGCGAGGTGGGCCAGGATCACGGCCGGGGAGGAGCTGGCGACCCCGGGCATCGAGTGGTGTTCGGCGACCCAGTGGCGGTGGTAGCCCCGGGACTCGGCGAGCCGGGCGATGTCGACGCTGGTGCGCAGGGAGGCGTACGCGGTGCTGCCGGCGCCCACGGTGACGAGGTCGAGCACCGAGAGCGGCACCGGCGCGCGGCCCAGGGCCGTCCCGCGGATCTCTCCCCCGCCCGATGTTCCGCCCGATGTTCCGCCCGATATGCCGCCCGGCCCGTCGCCCGGCCGACCGCCCGATCCGTCGCCCGGACGGTCGGCTCCCCGTCGTCCAGCGTCTCCCGCGCCTCCGGTGTCACTCATCGTCTCTCCCGCTCCGCTCGCCCGTCCGTCCTCGTCCGTACGAAGAACCCGAACCGCGCGGCCGGTCCGGGCATTCCCGGCACTCTCGGACACCACGCATGACCTTGGCATATGCCATCGGAGTAGATCCAGGCAGAGCGATGTAATCGAGCCATCAATCTCATCAACAGGCGCTCCACACGGGCCTCTTGATGGCTATCGTGTGAGAGCAAGCGGTAACAACCTGCTAGGGGGAAAACCGTGGCGCTGAAGCCCGAGCCGACCGCGCCGTTCCACTCGGTGCAGTACGCCCTGCGCGTACTCGAAACGGTCGCACGCCATACCGGCGGCGTGACCGACGTACAGATCGCGCGTGAGACCGGCCTGCCCGCGGTCCACCTCGCCCCGATGCTCCTCATGCTGCGGCGTGAGGGGTACGTACTGCAGGTGTCCGACGGGGCCTACGCCATCGGGGACTCCCTCGTGCTGCTCGGATCCGGCGTCGACCGCCAGCAGGCGCTGCAGGACAAGCTCCAGGACACCCTGGACCGGCTGCGGGACTCCGTCGGCGCCGCGGTCTACATCAGCCGGTACGTGGACGGCGAGGTCCGGATCACCCAGTTCGCGGACAGCCCGCGCACCCCCAAGGTCCACGAGTGGGTCGACTTCCGCTCGGCGGCCCACGCCAGCGCGGTGGGCAAGTGCCTGCTGACCCAGCTCGACCTGGACGGACGGCGCGACCACCTGTCCCGGCACAAGATCGCCCGGCTGACCTCGAAGACCATCGTGAACGAGCGGATCCTCTTCTCGAAGCTGGACAGCCAGCCGGCCACGGTGCCCACGCTCGACCTGCAGGAATACGCCGTCGGCACGGTCTGCGCGGCCGTCCCGATCACGGCCGGGGCCTCGGTGGGCTGCCTGGCCCTGTCGCTGCCCGTGGAGCACGCCCACCGCCTGCGGGCCGCGGCCGACGTGCTGAACCGCAAGGCCGCGCCGCTGCTGCTGTCGCTCACCCTCTGAAGGGGGGAGGCGGGCGGGCTCCCACCCACGCGAGCACCCGGAAAACACTTCGGGCGGTTCCCGGTGAAACCGGAAACCGCCCGAAGGACAGGTGCGCCGCCAGGGACTCGAACCCCGGACCCGCTGATTAAGAGTCAGCTGCTCTAACCAACTGAGCTAGCGGCGCCTGCTGACATCGAAAATACTACCTGCTCCTCCGGGGTGCTCAAAACCGGTTCCGGAACCGCCCGCTGCGACCCCTCGCGCGGCCCTTCGCCGACCCCGCCAGTGGCCGCGGTCAGCGGCCCAGCAGATCGGCGCGGCCCTGGGTCTCGTAGGCCTCCAGGAGCCCCTCCAGGTCCTCCGCTTCCAGCCTCCGGTACGCGTCCTCGCCGCGCGGCCGCCACCAGACCGGGTCGGTGGTCCGGAAGGCCTCGGCGCGCAGGGAGACCCGGTGGACCTTGTTGGTCGCCGTGGTCGGCATGGCGCCGACCACGCGTATGTAGCGCGGGGCCATCTTGGTGCCGAGGTCGGGCTGGGCGGCGAGGAAGGACGCGAAGCCCTGCGGGGAGAAGACGGCCCCCTCGCGCAGGGCCACGGCCGCCATGACCTGGTCGCCCGCCACCTCGTCCGGTACGGCGTACACGGCCACCGCCGCCGCCCGGGTCCAGCGGGCCAGGATGTTCTCGATCACCGCGGCGGCCAGGTTCTCGCTGTCGACGCGCAGCCGGTCGTCGGTGCGGCCGGCGAAGTAGAGGAAGCCCTCGGGGTCGCGGAAGAAGAGGTCCCCGGTCCAGTACCAGCCCTCGCGGGTGCGGGCGGCCTCCGCGTCGGGGTTGCGCCAGTAGCCCTCGAAGAGGCTGCGGCCCTTGTTGACCAGCTCGCCGATGGCCTCGGAGCCGTTGAGGAGCCGGCCGCGGGCGTCGAGCTCGGCCGGCGGGCACTCGCGGCCGGTCTCCGGGTCGATGACGGCCAGGTCGTCGCCGGCGCCCGCGCGGCCCAGCGCGCCCGGCGGGGTGTCGGGGGTGCGCTGGACGGAGGCGCCGCCCTCGGTGGCCCCGTAGCCCTCGACGAGGCGGACCCCGAAGCGCTCGGCGAAGCGGGCCGCGTCGACGGCGCCGGCCTCGGTGCCGAAGCCCAGGCGCAGGGTGTGCGCGCGGTCGTCGGGGCGGGGCGGGGTGGCGAGGAGGTACTGCACCGCCCGGCCTACGTAGGTGAAGTACGTCGCCTCGTAGGCCCGTACGTCGTCCAGGAACGCGGAGGCCGAGAAGCGCCGGCGCAGGGCCACGGCGGCCCCGCCCGCGAGGGCGGGGAGCCAGTCGGCGATGACGGCGTTGCCGTGGAAGAGGGGCATGCAGATGTAGTGGACGTCGTCCGGGGTGACCGAAAAGTGACGTGCGAGCGAGGCGCCGGCGCCGGCCAGGCGGCCCTGGGTGCAGATGGCGGCCTTCGGGGCTCCGGTGGAGCCGGAGGTGAAGTAGAGGAGCAGCCGGGAGGACGGGGTCGGACCGGGGCCGAGCGTCGCGTCGCCGGGCTTCGCGCCCGCGTACGGGGCGAGCAGGGCCGCGTACTCCTCCGTGTCCGTCACGAGCAGGCGTACGCCGGGCAGGTCCAGGCCGCGCAGGAGCGGCAGGTGGGTCCGCTCGGTCACCAGGATCCGGCAGTCGGTGTGCAGGATGTCGCGGGCCAGCTCGGGGCCGCGCCGGGTCGGGTTGATCCCGGCGACGGCGGCCCCGGCGAGGGCCGCCGCGCCGAGCCAGAACGGGAACTCGGGGGTGTTGTCGAGCAGCACCCCGATGTGCGGCTCCGCCCCCGGCGGCAGCAGGTCGACGAGGAGCGCGGCGCGCGCCGCGGCCTCCAGGGCGGTCCGGTGGTGGCTGAGGACGCCGTCGGCGTACTTCAGACCGGGCCGGTGGTCGCCCCATTGGCTCGCGATGAGCTCCGCGACGGTCTCGGGTGTCCTCGTCGTCCGCATGCCGCCGGAGAATAGCTGACGTTCCGTCAGAATTGAACGCTGTGGCGGGCCGTGGCGATCAGAACTGGACGTCGGAGCAGGAGTAGAAGGCCATCGGGGTGTCGTTGACCGTCCACACGGCGAGGATCATGTGCCGGCCGGTCTTGCCGCTCGGCATGGTGCCCTGGTGGACGGTGGTCGCGGCGGGGCGGGCGCCGTTGTAGGCGACCGTGAGGAAGGGCTGCGGGTCGAGGGCGGCGCGGGTGAGCGGCTTGGTGGAGTCCCAGCCGTTCTTGGTGACGTAGTAGCGGAAGTCGGTGGTGGAGTGGTTCGCCGTGAACTGCCAGCGGAAGCTGTAGCTCTGCCCGCTGGTCACCGGGGTGGCCGGCCAGGCGCCGCCGCGCGGGTCGTCGAGCTGCGCGAACTCCGTGTGGTTGCCCGCACATATGCGGCCGTCGGCGGGACCGGCCGCCGGGAAGCCCTTGAGGCCCTCGACGCTCTGGGGCTCCCACTGGATGGGGCCGCAGTCGGACACGGTCTTGTTGGCACAGAGCTTCTGGCGGCTGATCGGGGTGTCGGTGTACCCGTGACTGCTGGCCGTGGGGGCCGTGACGAGCGCGAGGGCGGCGACGACTCCGAGGCCGAGGGTGGTGGCGGTGGCCGTGGCGGCGGCCCGCTTGGTTCTGGGCATGCGGAAGGAACGCATGAGGCTGATGCTCCTTGAACGTGGGGGGATGTCCGGAGAGAGCGTGCGCACGCGTGGGGATGGGCCGTACCGGGTTCGGCGGCACGGCCCGTTCACGAGCTCTGGTTTAGGTCTAGACCAAGTTCCACAGTATTGACGGGAGTTGGCCATGTCCAGACCAACGGAAGAACGGGTGGTCCGGACCACCCGGATTCCACCCGTTCTCCTGTCGGCCCGTGCCGTGCTGTGAGTCCTACTCGGAGCGGCCCGTGTAGAACGCGACGGTCAGGTCCTTCACGAGGGCCTTGCGCTCGTAGTCGTCGAGCTCCACGATCCCGCGCGAGGTGAGGCGGTGGACGGTGTCGTCCACCGCGTCGACCACCGAGGTCAGCACGGTGTCCCGGTGCTTCGCGTCGATCGCCGCGACCCGGCGTCGGCGCATGGCGTCCGCGACCTCGGGGGCGTACTCGATCCGGGTGGGCTGCGCCGAGAACACCTCCACCCCGACCGCCTCGGTCTCGGCCGCCAGCATCCGGGTCAGCGCGTCGCCGACGGCTTCGGCGTCGCGCAGGGTCGGGGCGTCCTCGTGGAACGCGTCGGCGGGGAGCTGGGACAGGACCCGGGCCATGGCCGATTCGACCTGCTCGGCGAGGTAGTCGACGTGGTCCTCCACCGCCAGGGTCGCCCGGGCGGTGTCCTTGACCTGCCAGACCACCTGGACCACGACCTGGAGGGCGAGGCCGCCGGAGTCCACGGCGGGCATCGGGTCGCTGCGCCAGTGGCGCAGCCGGACATCGACCCGGCGGCGCAGCAGGAGGGGGCTGATCCAGGTCAGGCCGCTACGGCGGACGGTGCCGCGGTAGCGGCCGAAGAGGGTGAGCACCCAGGCGTGGCCGGCGCGGCCGCGGCCCAGACCGCCGAGGGCGAGCAGGGCGACGACCCCGAGGAAGGCGAGCGGCGGCCAGAACCGTGCCTGTAGTCCCCGGTAGGG
Organism: Streptomyces sp. NBC_01298; assembly: GCF_035978755.1. Lineage (NCBI taxonomy): Bacteria > Bacillati > Actinomycetota > Actinomycetes > Kitasatosporales > Streptomycetaceae > Streptomyces > Streptomyces sp. NBC_01298. The sequence goes on along the minus strand of NZ_CP108414.1, from coordinate 5,816,176 downwards.
GCGGGGCTCCGCGCCGAAGGCCACCGCGAGGGCGTCGGGGACGGCCCCGGCCCGCCACAGCACGACGGCGCAGCCGGCGAGCGCGATGCCGCCGACGGCTACGGCGATCCAGCCGGGGAGCACCGGGCCGCGGTGCTCGTGGAGCCGGTCGTCGCCCCGGGGTACGCGGCGTCCGGGGGCGGGCCGGGTCGCGGCGGCCTTGGCCTTCGGCGGGGCCGGGTCTCCCGGCTTCGGCTGCGGGTTCGGCTGCGGCTGCGGGGTCGGCTGGCCCGCGCCGCGGAACGGCAGGTGCACCGGCACCTCGGTCACCGCGACGCCGCGGGGCGGGGCGACCCGGGGGAGATCCTGCGTGTCGTCCTCCGCGATGCGGGCGACGGCTCGCGCGACGACGTCGGCGACGTCCGGGCCGGCCGCGGCGGCCGCGGCCTCGGGCCCGGGAACGATGGCGTTGCCGGTCGCGGGCTGCGGACCGGTCGCGGCTTCGCCGTGGGCGGGCTCGCCGTGGGCGGGCTCGCCGTGGGCGGGCTCGCCCTCCTCGGCCGCGTCGGCCGCGGACCCGCCGGTGGCGGACCCGAGCGTGACGGCCTGCCCGTCCGAGGTCTCCCGTCCTGAGTCGGCGTCGCCGCCTACGGGTCCGTTGCCTGCGGGTCCGTTGCCGACGGGGCTGCCGCCCGTCGGATCGCCGCCCACGGGGTCGGCGTCACCGGCCGCGCCCGGAGCGGGCACGGACCAGGTCAACTCCCGCCCGGCGGCCCGGTCGGCCGGACCGGCGTCGCCCGGCTCGGGCAGGTCCCGTACCGGGTGCGGATCCGCGTACGCGGCCTCCGCGGCGGGGGCCGGAACCGCGTGCTGCGGGGCCCGCCCCTGCTCGGCGGACGAGCCGCCCTGTCCGGGCAGGTCCCAGGCGGCGGGCGGACCCGCGTGCCGCGGGGCGTGCTCCGCCCTGGCCGTCGCGGCGGAGAGGGACACGGCCGGGGGCCGGGCCTCGTCGTCCTGCGGGTGCGGCCTGGCCGTCTCGGTGTCGGGGTGCCGCGGCCGGAGCGTGGCCGCGGCGGCGTGGGCCGCCTCGTCCTGGGGATGCGGGATGTCCACCCCGGGCCCGGCCTGGGCCCGCGCCGCGGGTACGTCGCTGCGCGCGGCCTCCCCGATCCGACCGGCGAGCCCGTGCGGCGCCACACCCACTGTGGGGAAGCCGCCGGCTTCCCGTCCGTCCCCGGCGCCGGCCTCCGCGTGCAGGGGCCCGGAGAGCCCGGCCGCCAGGTCCCAACCGGTCGGCGCGGTCCACTCGGTCACCGGTGCCGCCGTCCCGGACGCGGACGCCGCGGAACCCACGGCCGGCACCGCGCCGGAGGCCACGGCCACGGAGGCCCCGACCCATCCGCCAACACCCGGCGCGGAGGCGCCCTGCGCGGAGGCGGCCTGCGCGGAGGCGGCCCGGCCGTGCTCGGCCGACGGGTTCGAGCCGCGCTCGGTGGCGGCTTCGGCTGCTGCCCGCCCCGAAGCCACCGGCGCGGACCCGGCCCGGTCGGGCGTGGCCGGGTGCGAGCACGGCTCCGTACCGGCCTCGGGCTCGGCCTCTGCCCGCCCGGCGGCGGCCGGTGCGGTAGCGGAGTGCCCGGACGCGGCCCGGTCATGGCCTCCCGGCCAGTGCGAGCCCCGCTCGATGCCGGCCTCCGCCGCTGCATGTCCTGCCGTGGCCGGCGCCGGAACGACCCGGTCGCGCTCGGCCGGAACGGCCCAGCGGGGAGCGGCAGTTGCCGGTGTGAATGCGTCCGGCACGGCTCCGGCCCGTGCGGCGGCGTCCGCAGCGGCTCCGGCCGAAGAGCCTCCGGCAGCCGGAACGGCCCACCGCGGGCCGACCGCTGCCGGCACGGCAGCGCCGGGACCAGCTCCGGCCGGAATGGCTCCGGCGGCTCCGGCCAAGGCGGCCCCGCCCTGGGTGGCACCGGCCTGGGCGGCTCCGCCCGGACCGGCTCCGATCAGGCCGGCTGCGGCCTGGGCGGCAACGCCCGGGGCGGCTCCGTCGGGACCGGCTCCGGCCGGGGCGGCAACAGCCTGGGCGGCTCCGGCCGGGTCCGCTCCGGCGGAGGTGGCTCCGGTCCGGCCGGCTCCGCCCGAAGTCGCCTCGCTCCCGGCCTCCACCAGGGGGGCCATCGCTCGGGGTGTCGGGTGCGGGGGGATCTGGAAGGTGCCCGTGGTCGATGTCGTGCGCGTGGGGTACATCGTTGCCTCCGTCATGCGAACAGCCGGCGCCAGGTTTCCGGGCCCGGGTAGCCGTCGGCCTCGGCGCCGCGCCAGCCCTGGGCGCGCTGGAACGCCTCGACGTTGCGGCGGTCGGCCTCGCCCCAGCGGGGGCCCGCTCCGGACAGGTAGTGCTTGCCGAAGCCCTTCTTCACCAACTGGCGGCCAAGGGCGGTGATGGACGGGTGGGTCGCGCCCGGCCGGAAGAAGGACGCCCCGGGGTAGGCGGGCTTGCCCGCGGGGCCCGGTGTGCCGCCCGTGGTCGGCGGGATGTCCTTGCCCTGGTGCAGGGCGAGCAGCCGCCAGGTGTGCGCGCCCGGGATGCCGTCGGCGTCCGCGCCCGTCCAGCCCTGGGCGCGCTGGAAGGCCTCGGTCGCCTTCCGGTCGGCGTCGGTCCACTTGGAGCCGATGCCCGTCGGGTAGAACCGCAGCCCGCCCCGGTCGATCAGCATCCGGCCTAGCTGGGTGATGTAGGCGTTGTCCGCGCCCGGCCCGAACTTCGAGGCTCCGGGGTAGGTGGCCGAGACGCCGCCCGTGCCGCCCGGCGCGGGCGGTTCGCCCGTGACCGGGGGCTCGGGAACGACTCCGCCGGCCACCCCGTTGAACCGGTACGGGACGTACTTCACCGCGTTGTTCCAGTAGCCGTACGGCGTGGCGAGCTTCCGCGTCGTGGGCCGCGTCTGCTCGTAGGCGACGTAGTGCGTGCGCGTCTGGTCCACCCACCCGCCGAAGAGGACGACGTGCGAACCCTTGTTGGGGTCGGCCGGGTTGTGGAAGAGCAGCATGTCTCCCGGGAGCAGCTCGTCCTTCGTGATCCGGGTCGCGAACTTGTCGAGGCTCCCGGTCCACTCGTTCGTGCCGAGGTTCCAGGCCATCGAGACGAAGCCGGAGCAGTCCTGCCGGTACCCGTCCGACCAGTACTGCTCCATGCTGTACGGGACCTGCGCGTCCAGCCACAGCTTCGCCCGGTTGATGATCGTCGCCCGGTCGGTCCGCCGCACCGCCGCGGGTGCTCCCGGCAGCCCGGCCGGCTTCGCGGTGGTGCCCTTGCCGCCCTTGGGCCCGTGCAGCGGGGCCCGGCCGCCCTGCGGGGTGCCCGGGCCGGGGTCGTCCAGCGCCACCCGGCCACCGGGGCCCGGGGCGGCGGCCGCGGCCACGGACGCGCCGCCTCCGCCGAGGACCACCCCCGCGGCGGTGGCCAGTACCAGCGCCCGGCGGGCTCCGCGCGCGGCGGGGTGTCCGCCGTCGCGCAGCGGTATGGCCCGGGCGCGCGCGAGCGTCCGGCGGCGCTGGGCGCAGCCTTGGCACGGGCAGTCGCCGGTGGGTTCGTACTCCTCGAAGGAGGGCAGCGGCATCGGCGGCATCGCCTCGGCCATCGGCGTCACTTCGTACACATGCGTCGGAGGCTGCATCGTCATGCGGTTCCGTCCACTCCCCTGCTCGTCGCCGGCCGGCCGGGACCGCATCTGGCGGGGCATCAGATCCGGCCTGGCCCAGACATATCGTGCACGACAAAACCCCCAAACATGGGTTAATCGGACAGAACGCGCGCGGCTTGTCACGAGCACCCGCGGCGGTGGGGTAGAGTTTTCCCTGTCACCAAGCGCCGCTAGCTCAGTTGGTTAGAGCAGCTGACTCTTAATCAGCGGGTCCGGGGTTCGAGTCCCTGGCGGCGCACAGACGCAAAGAAGCCCCTCGCAGTGAGAACTGCGAGGGGCTTCTTCGTGTGCGGTGAAGCTCCGCCGAAAGCGCTGCGGTCAGGCCGCCGTGCCGGGGCGGACTCCGGCACCCGTCAGGTACGCCGACACGACCACGTTCGCCGAGTACTCCTTGGCCGCCTTGTCGTAGGTGCCGCCGCAGGTGACCAGCCGCAGTTCGGCCCGGCCGCGGACCTTGGGCCCGTACACCTTGGCGGGATCGAAGTCCGCGCGCTCGTGGACCCGTACGTCCTCGATCGTGAACTCCGCCACCGATCCGTCGGCCCGCACCACGCGGATCTTGTCGCCCGTCTTCGCCGAGCTCAGGCCGTAGAACACCGCCGGCTTCGACTTCGTGTCCACGTGGCCGACCAGCAGCGCGGTCCCGGCCGTGCCGGGCTGGGCTCCGCCGCGCCACCAGCCGACCGTGCCCGGGTTCTCGTACGGGGGCGGCTCGATCGCCCCCTGCGCGTCGAGGTCCCGGACGATCACCGGGGCCTGGATGCCGAGGGACGGTACGTCGACCCGCGCGGGCACGGCCGGCCCGAGCGGGCTGTGCGCCGCGGGCATGCCCGGGGCGGCCGGTCCGCCGGCCTGCCCGGGCAGGGGTATCGCCACTCCGGTGATCTCCCGGCCCCACAGCCACAGGCCGAGGACCAGCACCGACCAGGCCGCGAAGGTCAGCACCCGGGAGCTCCCGGAGCTCCTCGGCTCGCCGCTCACCCGATCACCCGGTCACTCGCCGCTGCGGCGGCGGCGCAGGGTCAGCGCACGTCCGGCGACCGCGAGGGTGGCCGCGGCGGCGAGCACGGCGCCGATCACGGTGTGCGGCAGGCCCGGCCCCTCGCCCTCGTGGCTCTTCTTAGCCGCCGCGGCGAGCTGCGCGGAGTCGGCGGCCTTGGCGGCGTCCGCCGCGCCCGCCGCCTTGGACTTCGCGGCGATCTCCTCGGACATGCCTCCGCCGCCCGCGTGGACCGGCCAGACCGGTGTGTGGTGGGGGTCGGGGCGGTGCTCGCGGCGGCGCTCGATCTCGATCGTGCCCCACTCGCGTTCGCCGCCGCGGCCACCGCACTTGATCTTGATGTCGTGGCGGCCGGGCTCCGCCCAGGAGCGGATCATCGCGTCGCCCCACAGGGTGCGGCGGTCGTCGCGGCCGGTGGAGAGGCGGACCTCGGAGACGAAGGCGACGGACGAGGCGACGGCCCAGTCCTCCTCACAGCCGCGGACGCGCAGTTTGACCTGCGCCCCCGGCTCCGCCGGATTGGGGTCGGCCGAGACGCTGCCGCGGTCCCGGTCGCGGTTCCAGTCATCCTCCCCCGCGAAAGCGAAGGGAGCGGTCACGGCGGACAGGGCCGTCAGGGCGACGGCCACCCCGGTGACACGGAGAGCGATCAAATCACTGCGCATGGTGAACCTCCTCAACAAGGAGATTCACGCGCGGCGCGCCGCTCCGCATCCGGAGCGGCGCCCTCTTGGCCCGTACGTGTCAGCCGTACGACCTAAACCAGATCCACCAGATCGGCGATGGAGTCGAAGGTGTGGGTCGGCCGGTAGGGGAACTTCTCGGTGTCCTCGACCGATGTCAGACCGGTCAGCACGAGGAAGGTCTGCATGCCCGCCTCCAGCCCGGCGAGGATGTCGGTGTCCATCCGGTCGCCGATCATCGCGCTGCTGTGGGAGTGCGCGCCGATGGCGTTCAGGCCGGTGCGCATCATCAGCGGGTTGGGCTTGCCGGCGAAGTACGGCTGCTTGCCGGTCGCCTTGGTGATCAGCGCGGCGACGGCGCCCGTGGCGGGCAGCGGGCCCTCGGTGGAGGGGCCGGTCTCGTCCGGGTTGGTGCAGATGAAGCGGGCGCCCGCGTTGATCAGGCGGACCGCCTTGGTCATGGCCTCGAAGCTGTACGTCCGGGTCTCGCCCAGCACCACGTAGTCCGGCTCGTGGTCGGTCAGGATGTAGCCGATGTCGTGCAGGGCGGTGGTGAGACCGGCCTCGCCGATGACGTACGCGGTGCCGCCCGGACGCTGGTCGTCGAGGAACTTCGCGGTGGCCAGGGCCGAGGTCCAGATGTTCTCCACCGGGACGGACAGGCCCATCCGGCTCAGGCGGGCCTGGAGGTCGCGCGGGGTGTAGATCGAGTTGTTCGTCAGCACGAGGAAAGGCTTGCCGGACTCGCGCAGCCGGTTGATGAAGGCGTCGGCGCCGGGGATCGGGGTTCCCTCGTGAATGAGGACCCCGTCCATGTCGGTGAGCCAGGATTCGATCGGCTTGCGCTCTGCCACTGGACTGTTCTCCGCTCTCGGTGGCCTGACCTCTGTGACCTCTGGTCTCTACCACCTTATCCGGGCCGGACCGCGGACGCGTGGGGCGTCCACGGCCCGGACCGCACGGCGGAACGGGCCTGCGCGAAGGCCCGTCGAAGGCCCCCGCCGAAGGTCCCGTACCGCCCGGGAGCGACCTCAGCCGAGCTTGACGTTGTCCACGGTCCAGTACCAGTTGTTGCTGCCGGCGTAGCGGAAGCGGACCTGGACGTCGGTGGCGCCGGCCGGGATCTGGAGCGCGATCGACTCGGAGCGGGCGACCGCGTCGGCGGTGTAGCTCTTGACGACCGACGCGGCGGCGCCGTTGTAGGAGACCAGGACCTGGGCGGTCTGGCCGGCCTCGTGGTGGTAGTGCGTCTGGAAGGTCAGGTTGCGCGTGGTGCCTCCGGTGACCGCCCACTTGGGGGTGAGGAGCGTGGAATCGTAGGAACCGGTGTGGCTCTTGTCGTCCCACTCGTCGGAGTCGGCGACGGCGAAGACGTCACGGGAGCGGACGTTCAGCTCGCGCCACTGGTCGCGCTGGGACTGGCTCCAGAACTCGTCGGTCGCGAAGGCCCATCCGGCCCACTCGGTGACACCGCCGGTGCCCATCTTGGAGTTGTCGACCGACCAGCCGGCCGGCGGAGTGTGCGTGAAGCCCTTGGTACCGGCCGGAATGCCCGTCTCGTCCACGCGCGCCTGGAGGTTGGGGCGCAGGGCGTCGAAGGGGTCGTCGTCCGGGGCGTTCAGCGGGACGCCGTCCAGCCCGGTGGTGGGGACGCCGACCTGCTGGAGCGCGGTCGCGGCCACGTCCACCAGCTTCACGTCCTCGCGCACCGAACCGGCCGGGATGCCGGCGCCCTTGGCGATGACGAAGGTGCCGCGCTCCTGGATGGTGGAGCCGCCGTGGCCCCCCGCGTTGGTGTGGCCGTGGTCGGTGGTGACCAGGACCTTCCAGTTCTCCTGGGCGTAGGTCGGGCGGCTCTGGACGGCGGTGAGGAGCTTGCCGACGAGGACGTCTACGCGGGCGATGGTGTCCAGGTACTCCTGGCTCGCGGCGCCGGAGGAGTGGCCCGCGTGGTCGATCTCGCCGAAGTAGACGAAGGCGGCGTCGGGGTTCTGGTCGCGCAGTTCGGCGGAGGCCGCGGCGGCGATCTTCGGGTCCTCGCTGCCGTAACCGTCGCGGTCGCCCTTGAGGTTCAGGCGCTTGTCCACCTTGGCGGAGAAGATCGGGCCGTTCTGGTCGGTGGAGGTGATGGGCTCCCAGTCGGCGGCCGCGTAGGTGTTGAGCGCCGGGTTGGCGTTCTCGACGCGGGTCAGGAAGTCCGGGTAGGCCGTGTAGTTCTTGCCGGTGAAGGAGTTGTCCTTCACCCCGTGCTTGTCGGGCCAGACGCCGGTGGCGATCGTGGACCAGCCGGGGCCCGAGGAGGTGGCGGCCATCGGGTTCGCGTACAGGGTGCTCTTGGCGGTCAGGCCCTGGGCCATGAGGCCGTTCAGGTAAGGGGCGTTGGCGACCTTGACGCGGTCCAGGACCGTGCCGTCGATGCCGATGACGAGAACCTTGTTCGTGACGGCGGCGGCGCCGGTTTCGTCGGCGGTCGCGGCGTGGGCCGCGAGACCGGTGGCGAGCAGGGCGGTGGCGGTGGCGGCCACGGCGAGGGTCCGTCCGGACAGGACAGTGGGCACGTACTCCTCCGGGAGTAATCGTGGGGAAGGCGCAGGGGACGTACGGGGCGTGCGGGCGTACGGTCGTGCGGCGACGCGAGCGAGCGTACGGCGGGTCCGGACCGAAGACGAGACTCGGTCCAGACCCGTTATCCGCTCGTCACTATCCCGGTCGTGGGTGACCGGGAGGCGACCAGTCAGCTGCCGGTCGCCGACTTCCACGCGTCTACATAGCCGGTGAGGTTCTTGTCGATGTCGGCCCAGTCCGGCTCGAAGACCTCGACTCCGGTCATGAGCTTGGTGAGCTCGACGGCGTTGGCGTCCGTGGGCTTGACGTCCGTGCGGGACGGGAAGCCGCCGCCGACGCCGCTGACCAGCTTCTGGGCGTCCTCGCTGAGCAGGTAGTCGAGGAGCTTCTTGCCGTTCTCGGTGTGCGGGGCCTTCTCGACGAGGCCGGCCGCGTACGGGAGCGAGAAGGTGGTGGGCTTGCCGCCGTCCTTGGCGGGGAACCAGATGCCCAGGTTCGGCATGGACTTGGACTGCGCGAAGTTCATCTGGACGTCGCCGTTGGCGACGAGCAGCTCGCCCTTGTCGGTCTTCGGCGCGAGCTTGCTGGTGGAGGAGGACGGGCCGACGTTGTTGGCCTGGAGCTTCTTCAGGTACGCGTTGGCCTGCTCCTTGCCACCGAAGTCGTGCATCGCCTTGATGAGCACGGCCGTGCCGTCGCCCGCGACGCCCGGGGTGGAGTACTGGAGCTTGCCCTTGAACTTGGGGTCGAGGAGCTCTTCCCAGGTCTTGGGGGCGGTCGCCAGCTCCTTCTTGTTGTAGACGAAGCCGAAGTAGTTGTTGACGACGGAGGTCCACTTGCCCTCGGAGGACTTGTTCGCTCCGTTGACCTTGTCGGCCCCCTGCGGGGTGTAGGCCTGGAGGAGGCCCTTGCCGTCGGCCTGCTGGATGAACGGGGGCAGCGTGATCAGGACGTCGGCCTGGGTGTTGGTCTTCTCGCGGACGGCGCGCTGCACCATCTCCCCCGAGCCGCCCTCGACGTACTTGACCTCGATGCCGGTCTTCTTCGTGAAGTCGGCGAAGACCTTGTCGTACCAGCCGTCGCCCTTGTCGCCCTTGAGGCCGTCGGCGCTGTAGACGGTGACGACCTTCTCGCCGCCGCCCTTGGTGTCGGCGGAGTCGGCGGAGCCGCCTGAGGAGGAACCACCGCAGGCGGTGAGGCCGGCGGCGAGGGCGAGGCTGCCGGTGATGGCGGCGGTGATGCGGAGGTGTCTGGTGCTGGGCATGGAACTTCCTTACGGGGAAAGGGAGTCAGCGGGAGTTCAGCGGGGGTGGCGCACAGGGGTCGAGCGGGGTGGTTCAGCGGTACGTGGCCCTGGTGCGGACGCGGGAGACGGCCAGCAGGACCAGCAGGGTGGTGGCCATGAGGACCACGGCGACGGCGGATCCGCTGAAGAGCGAGCCGCGGTCGGTGGCGGTGAAGATCCGGACCGGGAGGGGCATCCAGTCCGGCGGGTAGAGCATCATCGTGGCGCTCAGCTCGCCCATGGACAGGGCGAAGCAGAGCCCGGCCGCCGCGGTCAGCGACGGCAGCAGGAGGGGCAGCTTGACCCGCCACAGCACGTACGCGGGACGGGCGCCCAGGGAGGCCGCCGCCTGCTCGTAGGCGGGGTCGAGACGCACGATGGCAGCCGAAACCGACTGGTAGGCGAACGCCGTGACAAGAATGGTGTGCGCCAGGATCACGATCGAGCTGGTGCCGTTGAGCAGCAGCGGCGGCTTGCTGAAGGCGACGAGCACGGCGAGGCCGACGACCACGGACGGCACGGCCACCGGCAGCATGAACAGCGCGTCCAGAGAGCTCTTGCCGCGTTTGCGCAGCCCGGCGGCGGCGAGCGCCGCCCAGGTGCCTACGGTGAGCGCGATCAGGCTGGCGGCCAGGGCGGTGAGCAGCGAGGTGGTCAGCGCCTGGAGGGATTCGCCCCGGACGGCCGCGGCGTAGTTCTCGGTGGTGGGGCCGGAGGGGAAGGCCCCGGACCAGTGCGTGGAGAAGGACGCGGCCACCACGACGAGCAGCGGCAGGGCGAAGAGGGGCAGGAAGAGGATGCCGAAGAGGCTCCAGGCGGCCCAGCGGCCGCTCTTGCTATGCACCAGCACGCTTGCTCACCACCCGGTAGAGGCCGAACAGGCCGACGGAGATCACGATGTTGACGACGGCGACCACGCAGGCGGCGGCGTAGTCGGATTCGAGGATCGCCTTGCCGTAGATGAGCATCGGGAGCGTGGTGACGTCCTTGGCTCCGGTGAACAGGACGATCCCGAACTCGTTGAGGCACATGACCAGGACGAGGCTGCCGCCGGCGGCGAGGGCCGGGAGGGACTCGGGGAGGATCACCCGCCGGATGATGCGGCCGGGCTTCGCGCCGAGCGAGGAGGCCACCTCCAGCTGGGCGGTGTCCAGCTGGGAGAAGGCGGCGAGGAGCGGGCGCATCACGAAGGGCGTGAAGTAGGTGATCTCCGCGAGGAGGACGCCCCACGGGGTGGTCAGGAAGTGGAAGGGGCCCTCGGCGGCGCCGAATCCTTCGGTCCACAGGCCGTTGGCCATGCCGACGGTGCCGTAGATGAAGAGGAGGGCGAGGGTGATGAGGAAGGAGGGGAAGGAGAGGAAGACGTCGATGAACTTGGCGACGGCGCGGGCCCCGGGGAACGGGACGAAGGCGATGACCAGCGCAAGCGCGAAGCCGAGAACCAGGCAGCCGATGGTGGCGCCGACGGCCAGCCAGACCGTGGTGCCGAGCGCTTCGCGGAAGGAGTGCGAGGCGAAGACGGAAGCGTAGGCGTCGAAGGCGCCGCCCCCGTTCTCGGGCGACAGCGACTGCTGCACGACCAGCGCGAGGGGGTAGAGGAAGACCGCCGCGAGCACGGCGACGGGGGGCACGGTCCACAGCCAGCCGGGAACGCTACGGGGCGTGACGGCGGCCTTCGCCGCGAAGCCGTCGGGGGCTCCGGCCGGGCTTTCGGGCGTGCCGGGGGCAGGGCTTCGTACGGGCTGGTGGGGTACGGCCGGAGCGGGGGTGGCGGTTGGCGGCCCCGCCGCGGGTGTGCGCCGGTCCGTGGCCTCAGGCATCGGACACCCCGGCGGCCAGCAGCACCGCGTCCCGCGGCTCGAAGTGCAGGGTGACGTGGTCGCCCAGCGCCGGGGTCTCGCGCAGTTCGGGCAGGTCCGCCTTGACCCGGTGGCCCTCGATGTCCACGTAGAGCCGGTGGGTCGAGCCGCGCCACTGGACCTCGGTGATGGTCCCGGTCAGCGCGTTGGGGCCGGCGCCGAGGCCGAGCAGGTGCGGGCGGACGCACAGGGTGGCGCTCGCGCCGACGGCCGCGCGGCCCGAGTCGAGGGCGAGGGGGTGCCCGGCGAAGAGGGCGCCGCCGTCGGCGACGGTGACGGGCAGCAGGTTGGCGTTGCCGACGAAGGAGGCGGTGAACTCGGTGCGCGGGGCCCGGTACAGCTCCTGCGGGGTGCCGCAGTCCTGGAGGCGGGCCTGGTCCATGACGGCGATCCGGTCGGCCAGGGTCAGCGCCTCGACCTGGTCGTGGGTGACGTAGAGGATGGACACGTCGGGGAGTTCGCGGTGCAGCCGGGCCAGTTCGGTGAGCATCCCGGAGCGCAACTGCGCGTCGAGCGCGGACAGCGGCTCGTCCAGGAGGAGGACCCCGGGGCGGATGGCGAGGGCGCGGGCGATGGCCACGCGCTGCTGCTGTCCGCCGGAGAGCTCGCGGGGGTAGCGCTGGGCGTAGGCCGCCATCCCGGTCATCTCCAGGGCCTCGGCGACGCGGCCGGGGATCTCCGCCTTGGGCGCCTTCTGCGCCCGCAGGCCGAAGGCGACGTTGTCGGCGACGCGCATGTGCGGGAAGAGCGCGTACTGCTGGACGACCATGCCGATGCCGCGCTTGTGCGGCGGGAGCGCGGTGACGTCCCGGCCGCCGATCAGGATCCGGCCCGAGGCGGGCCGCACGAAGCCGGCCACCGCGCGCAGGGCCGTGGTCTTGCCCGAGCCGGAGGGCCCGAGCAGCGCCATGACCTCGCCGGGCTCGACGGTCAGGTCGAGGGAGTCCAGGACGGTGGTCCCGCCGTAGGCGACCGAGACGGAGTCGAAGCGGATGCCGCTCACGCGCCGGGCTCCCCGGACTCCTCGTGCGCGACGCGCTCCAGCAGCGCGGGCAGTTCGGCGACGGAGCCCAGGACGTGGGTGGCGCCGTGCCCGGTCAGGGCCGCGCGGTCATGGGCGCCGGTGAGGACGCCCGCCACGATCCCGGCGCCGGAGCGGACGCCGCTGAGCATGTCGTAGGAGGTGTCGCCGGCCACCACGGCGTCCCGTACGTCGGCCACGGCGCCGGTGCGCAGGAAGGCGGCCAGCACCATGTCCGGGTAGGGCCGGCCGCGGCCGCCCGCGTCGGCGGGGCACAGGGTGAGGTCGGCCAGGTCCTGCCAGCCGAGGGCGTCGAGGATGGCGTCCTGGGTGACGCGGGCGAAGCCGGTGGTCAGGACCACGGTGCGGCCGTCGGCGCGGAGCTTCTCGACGGCCTCGCGGGCGCCGGGGATCGGGGCGATGAGGCCGCCGTCGACGAGTTCCCCGTAGGCCTGCTCGAAGGCGGCGTTGGCGCGCTGGGCGAGGTCCTCGGCGCCGAAGAGGTGGCGGAAGACGGAGATCTTCGACTCGCCCATGGTGTCGCGGACGTACTGGAGCTTGCCGGCGTGGTCGGCGCTGCCCGGCTCGACGCCGAGGCGCTCGGCGGCGCGCTCGAAGGCGCGCTCGACGAGGCCGCCGTCGGCGACGGTGGTGCCGGCCATGTCGAGGACGATCAGTCGGCGGGTGTCGGGGTTGAGGTGGTCGGTCATATCGCTTACCAGCCCAGTTCGTTCGCGGTGGTTTCGGCTATGGCGGGCGAGCAGGTCATGCCCCGGCCGCCGGGCCCGGTCACCAGCCAGACGCCGTCAGCCACCTGCTGGCGGTGGACGACGCGGGTGGTGTCGGTGCACTGCGCGTACACGCCCGCCCAGCGGTGCCTGATCTGCGGCAGCGGGCGGCCCAGGAAGGACTCGACGACCTCGGCGAGGTGCGCGTAGGGGTCTTCGAGGGTGTCGAACGCGAAGGGGTGCTCGTACTCGTGGGTGTCGCCGATGGTCAGTCCGCCGTCCTGCCGCTGCACCATCAGCAGCTGCATCTTGTGCGCGGCGGCGATCGGCGCCTGGGCCTGCTCGGCGTTGAGTTCGTCGAGGGCTTCGCTCTTGTAGGCGGGGTAGTAGCGGAAGCTGTCGGCGTCGGCGACCGAGGTCGTCAGGGGCTCGCCGAGCGGGGCGGTCTGCATCATCTGCAGCCGGACGCGGCGCACGGGCAGCTCGGGGGCCAGCTCGCGGACCAGGCCGGAGAGCCAGGCGCCGGTGGCCAGGATCACGGCGTCGCCCTGGTGGACGTCGCCGTGGTCGTCGCGGACGGCTCCGTTCCCGACGACCTCGCGCACTTCGCGTCCGGGGAGGAAGGTGTAGCGGCCGGAGGCCTTGAGGGCTTCGCGCAGGTGGAGCTGGGCGGTGCGCGGCTCGACGGCCGCGTCCCGCTCGCACCACAGGGCGGCCTCGAAGGCGCCGCGCAGGGCGGGGTTGATCGCCCTGGCCTCCTCGGCGGTGACCAGCTTGTAGCCGCGGGCGGCGGCGTCGGGGCGGGCCACGGCGGCCTCGGCGACGGCGTACTCGCGGGAGCCCCGCACCGGGGTCAGCGAGCCGATGGCGCGGAAGCCCAGGCCGGGCACCCGCTCACCGATCGCCTCCCAGAGCTCGCGGGCCCGCAGGGCGGTGTCGAGCTCCTCGCCCCCGGCCCGGCCACTGACCCAGATCTGGCCGAAATTGCGCAAGGACGCGCCGCGGGCCTCCGCTTCTCGCTCGATCTGGACGACCTCGTGGCCGCGTTCCACTGCTTGCCAGGCGTGCATGGTGCCTACCACGCCGCCTCCGACGACTATGACTCTCACGTGCTCCAAGGTGACGGCGGCCCGTGACCCCGGAGGATCCCCCGGGCGACGCTCCGGTGAACAGCCTCCAACGCTTGGACTAGACCCGTTACCGTTCCGTAATGCGACTCCGCCCCTTTTCCCTGCTTACGGGGGCTTCGGGTGGGGCTATTCGGGCTGCAGGTGGGTCGTGAAGCTGAACCGGTCACCACGGTAGAGAGAACGCACCCGCTCCAGCGGCCTGCCGTCCTGATCCCGGGAGAAGCGGTGGATGAGCAGCATCGGGAGCGCGGGCGGGGTGCCGATCAACAGGGCTTCGCGGGGGGTGGCGAGGACCGTTTCCAGCTTCTCGTCGGCGTCGCCGAAGGAGATGCCGAGCCTGTCGTGGAGGTATCCGTAGAAGGAGGAGTCCGGCTGGAAATCGATGTCGAGGCGGGGCGCACGGGCGACCCGGACGTACGTGCTCTCCAGCCCGACCCGCTCCTCGTCGGCGAGCAGCACCCGCTCCAGGTGCCAGACCGGCTCCCCGGGCTCGGCGCCGATGCCGGGGGCCACGGGGGCCGGGCAGGGAAAGCGCTCCAGGCCGATCAGATGACGGCCCGGGGTGCGTCCTTGGCGGCGCACGCCCTCGGTGTAACTCGCCAGCGACAGGGGCTGTTCGAGCTTCGGCCCGGCGGCGACGGTGCCACGGCCCGAGCGGCGCAGCCGGCCCTCCAGCAGCAGCTCGCGCAGGGCCTGGCGGACGGTCTCGCGGGAGACCTCGTACTGCTCGGCGAGATCGCGCTCGGTGGGGAGGAGTCCCCCTTCGCCGAGCTCGTCGAGCAGCCCGGCGATGCGGGCCTTGACGGCGTAGTACTTGGGGATGCGGCCGTGCTCGGGGATGCCGGAGCGGACGGGCAGGCCGGGCTGGTGGTGGTGCGCGTAGGCGGTCGGTTCTTCCACCCTCGGACTCTACGTGGACCGCTCCGGGTGGACTGCTTCACGCGGACTGCTGTACGCGGGCCGCTCTACGTGGACTGCTCCACGCGGGCCGCTCCACGCGGGCCGCTCCACGCGGGCCGCTCTACGCGGGCCGCTCTACGTGGACTGCGGTCCTTGCCGCCCCTCACGTCGCAACCGGCGGGCCCCGAGCAGGAGTCCGCCGCCGCCGGCCAGGGCGGCCGCGGCGCCGGCCGCGTACGTCCAGGCCGCGGGGGTGCGGCCGGTCTCGGCCAGCGCTCCGGCCTCGCCGGTCTCCGCGTCCGGGCCCTGGACCTCGAACCGGTAGCCGCCCGTCTCCCCGATCCAGTCCCCGTCGTCGCCCTTGCGCTGCACCAGCGCGGCGTCGGCGACGGCTTCGCCGAGCGGGGCGCCGGGGGCGAAGGCGAGCCGGACGGTGACGGTCACGGAACCGCCGGGGCCGATGGTGAAGCCGGAGAACGCGTCGCCGCCGTCGAAGACGGCGACGATCTCGTCCCGGTCGGTGCGCTCCAGACTGACGGGGAGGGCATGGCCGGGGGCGTCGAACTCCATCCGGAAATGGGCGGGGCGCAGGGCGCGGGCCGGGTCGGTGAAGACCACGACGGGGTGGATGGCCGTGCACTGGGACGTGGTGGTGTTGGTGAGGTCGAGGTACCAGGTCTGCGCCTCACCGCCGGTCCGGTACACGGCCGGCCCGCCGCGGATACGGGCACCGATGGGGAACTGCGCGCTCTTCCCGTCACCGCAACTGGCCTCCACCCGCGAGGGCAACGCGGGCGCGGGTCGGGCACCGCCGCCGTTGCCGATGTCCGCGTACGAAGGGGTGCCCGTGGTGACGGCGGAGGCGGTGGCGGCCACGAGGACGGCTGCGAGGGCAAGGGCTTTGCGCAGTCGCATGGAGAACCCCTACTCGCCGACGCCAGAACAGAATGACCCATCAAAGGATTGCCGGACAAACCGACAATCACCCCGGCCTTGCCCGCACCTTCCCACGCCCGCCAACCCCCCTGTCCAGCACCACGCCCAACCTCTCCCCATTTCCCCCCATTCGGCGCACACCCCCCGCCCCCCACCAGCCGCTTCAACCCCGGACTCGGGTGGGCGAAGCCCCGAGGGACGGGTGCGGCCCGGGATCCCTGCTCTCCAGCCCGCCCGGCGTTTGAGGACCGGGGCCTGGGGCGGAGCCCCGGGGGGGGCACAGCCCGGGATCCCCACTCTTCAGCCCGTCCGGCGCTTGAGGACCGGGTCAGGGCGGAGCCCTGGGAACGGTGGAAGGGCGGGTAGGGGACAGCCCCGCAGGGCCGCCCACCCGCACGCGACTCCTCCCCCGGCCGGGGACGCCGCCACACCGGCACGCACGAGCCACTCTCCAGTCCGGGGCCAGAGCACCAAGGGCTCAGGGGGCCAGAGGGGCCAGGGGCCAAGGGGTCACGCCCCTCGCCCGAACAACGGGCCAAGCACCAGCTCCGCCGCCCCCTCCGCCACGCCCCCCTCCGCGAGTTCCACCCTCACCGCACCCCCCACAAAGGCCCGCACACCCAGAACCCCCCGCACCCCCTCCAGGAACACGCCCGGCGCAGCCGCCACGACCCGGCCCCCGAGCAACACCCGGTCCACATCCAGCAGCGCGACCAGGTTCGCCGCCGCCTCCCCCACGATCCGCGCCGCTTCCTCCAGCCGGCCGCCGGCCACCGCGTCCAGGCACAGGACCTCCGCGCACCCGCGCCCCCCGCACCGGCAGGCCGGCCCGTCCAGCCGCAGCACCTGGTGTCCGAACTCGCCCGCCGCCGAGCGCCGCCCCCGGTAGACCTCGCCGCTACCGGCCAGCCGGAGCCCCGCCCCCAGTCCGGTGCCGACGTGTACGTACGCCACGGCCTCCCCGAAGGCGGCCTCTCCGAAGCCGGCCCCCGCCGCGACCCCCGCGTTGGTGTCCTTGTCCACCCGCACGGGAACCCCCAGCCGCCCCTCCAGTACCTCCCGCAACGGGAACCCCTCCCACTCCGGGAACCCCGTCACCCGCCCCAGCACCCCGGTCCGCCAGTCCAGCGGCCCCGGCGCGGCCACGCCGACGCCGAGGAGCGGCCGGTCACCACACACCCGCGCGACAGCCCGTACGGCCTCCTCGACCACCGCGTCCGGACCGGCCCCGAAGTCCAGCGGGGCACGCCCGTCCGCCACGACGCGGCCCGCCAGATCGACCCGTACCGCCGTGAGCTCGTCGCGGTCCAGGTGCACCCCGACCGCGTGCCGCGCCTCCGGGACCAGCCTCAGCAGCGTGCGCGGTTTGCCTCCCGTGGAGGCCTCGCGTCCGGCGTCGGCCACCAGGCCCTCGCCCCGGAGCCGCGCGGCGATCTTGCTGACCGCCTGCGGGGTGAGCCCCGTACGCGCGGCGAGGTCACCGCGGCCCAGCCCGGCGGGGCCGGCTCCGCGCAGGAGATCCAGCACCAGCGCGTCGTTGTGCCCGCGGAGCACGGGCAGATTCACGCCGCTGCCACCACTCACGTCGCCCCCGCCGCTCCTGCTGTCCCTGCCGTTCCCGCTACCCCTGTCCACCTGGCCATTGTCCACCCTCCTTGCACTTAAGCAACACTGTTGCCAAAGTAGTCACCATGAACGCCACCGCCTCCGCCACCTCCCCCACCACCACCCCCGCCCCCCTCCGCGTAGGTCTCGTCGGCTACGGCCTGGCCGGTTCCGTCTTCCACGCCCCGCTCGTCTCCGCGACCGAGGGTCTGGTCCTCGACACCGTCGTCACCTCCGACCCGGGCCGCGCCGCCCAGGTCCGCGAGGCCTACCCGGACGTCCGGATCGCCGCCACCGCCGACGAGCTGCTCGCCCAGAGCCCCGCCCCCGACCTGATCGTCATCGCCTCCCCCAACAAGACGCACGTCCCGCTCGCCACGGCCGCCCTCACCGCCGGCATCCCGGTCGTCGTGGACAAGCCGCTCGCCGCCACCGCCGCCGAAGCCCGCGAGCTGGCCGCGCTCGCCGAGCGGACCGGCACCTTCCTCTCCGTCTTCCAGAACCGCCGCTGGGACAACGACTTCCTCACCCTGCGCCGCCTCCTCGCCGACGGCGAGCTGGGCGAGGTGCAGCGCTTCGAGTCCCGCTTCGAGCGGTGGCGTCCGCAGCTCAAGGGCGGCTGGCGGGAGTCCGGCGCCCCCGAGGAGATCGGCGGGCTGCTGTACGACCTCGGCAGCCACGTGGTGGACCAGGCGCTGGTGCTGTTCGGCCCCGCGGTACGGGTCTACGCGGAGACCGACGTACGCCGCCCGGGCGCCGAGGCGGACGACGACACCTTCATCGCCCTCACCCACGCGAGCGGGGTCCGCTCCCACCTCTACGTCAGCGCGACCACGGCCCAGTTGGGCCCGCGCTTCCGCGTACTGGGCTCCCGCGCGGGCTACGTCAAGTACGGCCTGGACCCGCAGGAGGGGGCCCTGCGCGAGGGTCTGCGCCCCGGCGACCCCGAGCGGACCTGGGGCGAGGAGCCCGAGCACCTGTGGGGCCGGCTGGGCTCCGGGGAATCACCTCTGACCGGCGGCGGCACGCCGGTACGAACCACCCCGGGCGACTACCCGGCGTACTACGCGGCCGTGGCGGCGGCCCTGCGCGACGGCGGCCCGGCCCCCGTCACGGCCCTGGAGGCGGCGCACTGCCTGGACGTACTGGAGGCGGCCCGCAGGTCGTCGAGCGAGGGGTGCACGGTGAAGGTCTGAGCCGTCCGGGGCCCCGGACGGGAACGGGAAAAGGGGCGGCGCCGTCGACGACGGCACCGCCCCTCCCTGTCGATCCGCGACTACGCGTCCTTGAACTCCTGGCGCTGACGGCCGAGCCCGTCGATCTCCAGCTCCACCACGTCGCCCGCTCGCAGGAACGGCTTCGGCTCCGGCTGGCCCGCGGCCACACCGGCCGGGGTGCCGGTGACGATGACGTCGCCCGGGTACAGGGTCATGAACTGGCTCACGTACCGCACGACCTCGCCGACCGGGAAGATCTGGTCGGAGGTGTGGCCGTCCTGCTTGAGCTCACCGTTGACCCACAGCTTCACGTCCAGCGCCTGCGGGTCCGGGATCTCGTCCGCGGTGACCAGCCAGGGGCCGAGCGGGGTGAAGGTCTCGCAGTTCTTGCCCTTGTCCCAGGTGCCGCCGCGCTCGGTCTGGAAGGCGCGCTCGGTCACGTCGTTGACCAGGACGTACCCGCCGACGTGCGCGAGGCCCTCCTCGGCGGAGGCCAGGTAGCGGGCGGTGGCACCGATGACGACGCCGAGCTCGGCCTCCCAGTCGGTCTTGACGCTGGTGCGCGGGATCAGCACGGTGTCGTCGGGGCCGACCACGGTGTCCGGGGCCTTCAGGAAGATGATCGGCTCGGCCGGCGCCTCGGCGCCCACCTCGGCCGCGTGCCCGTGATAGTTCAGGCCGATGCCCACGACCTTGCCTATGCGGCCGACCGCGGACCCGATCCGCAGACCCTCGGCGTCCAGCACCGGGAGCTCACCGGACTCGGCCGCGTCCCGTACCCGGGACAGCACGGAGTCGTCGGCGAGCAGCGCGCCGTCCACATCCGTGATCAGGCCGGACAGGTCCCGCAGGGTCCCGTCCTGGTCGAGCAGCGCGGGGCGCTCCGACCCGACGGGTCCTACACGCAGCAGCTTCATGGGCATTCTCCCGTGGTCGAGGGTGGTCGGCCCATGGGCATGCCCCGGGCCGGCCGATGGGTTGCGGCCATCGGAGGATTGGTCGATCCTCCAAGATGACGGCCTCATCCGCAAGACCCTGTTCACATGGCGGAACGCTCAGCTCCGCTGAGCGCCAGCCCGGCACGCTCCGACCGGTCCTTCCGGTGCTGGAGCCAGGCACGCTCGGCGACCGACCACGCGGTGGTGGTGACCAGGTACAACCCGGCCGCCAGCGGCACCAGGGCAGCCGTGATCAGCGTCCCGAAGGACAGCAGGGGCAGTACGCCGCCCAGCTTCCGCGCGAGCTCCTGCTGCTCGGCCGTCAGACCGGCGCCAGCCCCGGCACCCGAGGCCGCCCTACCCCCGGCCGCCTTCGCCCGCACGCCGTTCCCCCGGCCGGTCCCGGCCCCGGCGGCCTTCGCCACCTTGGACCCGGCAGCCTTGGACCCGGCAGCCTCCGCACCACCGGCCTTCGCACCACCGGCCTTCGCACCACGGGCCGTCGCACCAGGGGCCGTCGCACCACCGGCCTTCGCGCCACCGGCCCCGCCAGTGGCAGCCATCAGCGCAGCCGCCGCGCGGCCCCGCACCGCACTCCACGCGGCCACCACCGCGACGGCGGCGAACAGCCCGAGGAACACGAGCCCCTGCTCGCCGAAGAGCCCGCCCTCCCCGAGCGCCTCACCCCACCGGTCCCCGAGCGGTGCGGCGAACAACCGGTGGCCGAGCAGTTCGTTGGTGGCCCCGCCGATCTCGGACGAGGAGAACGCCCGGTACATCAGGAAGAACACCGGCAGCTGGAGCAGCACCGGCAGGATGCCCGCCACGGGAGTCGCCCCGCGGAAGGCGGCCCGGCTCAGAGGGTGCAGAGCGAGCCGCACGAGCACGGTGAACAGCACGATCGCGGCAGCGGTCGCGGACTCGGCCAGCACCGGCTCCAGCAGCCGGCCCAGCAGAGCAACAAGATCGATGAAAACGGACACGTGGGCCCTCCGAAGGGACTCGTCGAACGTCGAAAGAGATGCGTTTCGGCGTGACGACCCGCGAGGGGCGGCAAGGTGTGGCGATCAGAAGTGATCAGGAGGAAGGAGCTGCGCGCCCCTACGCGGCCGTCGGAAGGGCCCGGCCGGGCGCCCTGGGCCGCGACCGGCCCGCAGCGTCGGGATCCCGCTGCGGCAAGAACGCCGTGCGCTGCTCGCGATCACGGATCGCGGTACGTATTCGGTGCGGCGGCACCGCCCGGACCAGCCGGGCGGCCAGGGCCGAGGTACCCACGGCGAGGGTCGTCGCGAGGACCACCACGACAGCGCCGAGCCCGCCCTCCCCGGCGAACAGCCCGAGGAACCCGCCGAGCAGCAGGAGGGAGGTCAGCAGGGCCACGAGGCGCGCGGACGGCAAGGACTGCGCGGACGGCGCGGTGAACCCCACGGGGCGAAGCCCGCTGTGCTCTGCCACACGAACCACCCCCTTCCAGCTCCCGCGCACGAACTCCCGTAAGAGACCGGCGACTCACACCCGTACTACGTGACCCCGTACGTGACCCCGTAGGTGATCCCGTACTAGCACTGGCACTCGATACTAACCATGCGCACTGACAACGGACGGGGCCTCGTTTTGATCCCCGGTTCCGGGCAGCGGATCGCGCGCCAGCACTTCCTCGTCCGGCCGCCGATCGGGCCCACCAGCCCCCGCCCCGCTCCCCGCCCGCTCCCGCGGGCCGAGCCAGGTCACCGTCAGCGCGATCGCCAGGTTCACCGCGAGGGCGATCATCCCGGCGTTCACGCCCCACACCGGGTCGTTGCCCGTGAAGACCAGCCCGCACACCACCGCGACCCCCGCGGCCAGCCCGCACACCGCGGCCACCGTCGTGAGCCTGCGCCACACCAGCCCCAGCAGCAGCATCGGCACCAGTTGCGCCATGCCCTCGTAGGACACGAGCGAGAGCCTGACCAGCGTGTTCGGCGCCACGTACGTCATCACCAGCGCGATCGTCCCGGCCGCCACCACGACCGCCTGCGAGGCGAGCTTCTGCCGCTCGCCCGAGCTCCAGCGCGGCAGGAACGAGAGCACGCTGCGCCCCCACATCGTGCCGATGACCAGCATGAACACCGCCATCGGCACGATCGACGACAGCGCCGCCGCCACCCCGATCACCCCCACCGCCCACGCCGGCAGGGAGTCCACGACCAGCTTGAACAGCGCCAGGTTGGACTCCGCGCCCGTCAGCCCCGGTACGACGAACAGCGCCGCCATGCCGAGCAGCATCGGCACGAAGAGCAGCACGTTGTACGCGGGCAGCAGGATGGCGTTGCGGCGCAGCGCGTCGGCGCTCCGCGCGCCCAGGTACCCCGCCACGGTGGTCGGGAAGATGACGACGGTCAGCGCGTTCAGCACGGTGGTGGACGCGAACCACGCCACCCCCAGTTCGCCCCGGCCCCCCGTCCCGCTCCCGGCGCCGGGCAGGGTCAGCCACTGCGGGCGTTCGGCGGTGAGCCGCTCGAAGAGCTCTCCGTAGCCGCCGAAGTAGTGCAGGGGCACGTAGACGGCGAGGAACCCGAGGGTGGCGATGACCAGTACGTCCTTCAGCACGGACACCCACGCGCTGCCGCGCAGCCCGCTCACCACGACGAAGCCGGTGGTGACGGCGAAGGCGATGAAGTAGGCCCATTCCAGGGACACCGCCCCGTAGGTGACGGTCGAGACCACCACGCCCATGCCGGTGATCTGGAGCTGGATGTAGGGGAGCAGGAAGACGGTCGCGAGCACCGCGACCGCGGCGCCGAGCCAGGGGCGCCCGTAGCGATGGCTCACCATGTCGGCGATCCCGACCAGCCCGTGGCGGCGCGCGTAGTCCCACAGCATGGGCCCGACGACGTAACCGACGGCGTAGCCGCAGGACATGTAGGCGACCACGTACATCACGGGGGCGCCGTAGTTGTAACCCCAGCCGGCCGCGCCGAGGTAGCTGAAACTCGTGTACCCCTCGCCCGCCATCAGGACCCAGATGAACACGGTGCCGAGCGAGCGCCCGCCCACCGACCATTCGGCGAGCCCACCGCCGCCGCCCCCGCCATCCCCGTCCCGCCCGCGCACCGCGAGCAGCCCGAGCGCGACGGTGGCCACCATGAACACGGCGAAGACGGTGGTCGCCACGGCCACCCGGCTCACCGGTGATCACCGCGCCAGGTCAGCCAGACCGCCAGCGGGGTCAGCAGGGTCGCCCCGATGAACCAGAGGAGCAGGAACGGTACGCCGCCCAACGCCGGCTCCACCCGGTTCGCGAACGGCAGCACCCCGACGAACAGCACGAACGGCACGGCGAGCCAGACCAACTGGGGACGTTTCATCCTTTTCCGACGCACCGCCCCACCCTAAGGCCCCTCCCCCCGTCAACGCTTGAGCGTCCCCCACACCACGAGCCGGTACTTGGAGCTGTACTCGGGCGTGCAGGTCGTCAGCGTGATGTACGCGCCGGGCTCGCTGTACCCGGCCCCGGGCCTGACGATGCTGCGCGGGACGGGCGCGATCACCCCGGTGTCGCGCTCGGTCGTCTCCGCCAGCGTCTGCCCGACCAGGTACACGTACCTCTTCCCCCGCACCTCCACGATCAGCTCGTCCCCGGCCCTGAGCCGGTTGATGTAACGGAAGGGCTCCCCGTGCGTGTTGCGGTGTCCGGCGACCGCGAAGTTCCCCTCGGCCCCGGGCTGCGCGGTTCCGGCGTAGTGCCCGGCGTACCCCTTGTCGAGCACGGACCGCTTGTCCACGCCCTGCGCGACGGGCACGGCGACGCCCAGACGCGGAATGCGCAGGATCCCGTACGCGGACTCCCGCGGCGGCGGCTTGCCGGCGCGCGGCCCGGAGTTCCCGGGCGCACCGCCCGAGGACCCGTCGGACCCGGCGGACCCGTCGGCGGAAGCGGCACCGGCGGGTTCTTCCTGCGCCCCGTCCGCCGGCCCGTCCTGCGGCCCGTCCTCCGGCCACCCGGAAGGTGGGGCGGCCTCCTCCAGCTCTCTCACCATCTCGTGCGCGGCGCTCAGCGCCTGCCGGTTGGTCCACCACACCTGGTGCACCACCAGCAACATCACCACCACGCCCACGGTGACGGCGAGTTCACCGGCCGCCCACAGCACTCCGGCAAGACCGGCCCGGCGCACATGCCAGGACCGCCGGCCCTTCCCCTGCACCACGACCCGCACGCGATCTCGCACGGGCGGCACCCTAAGTCCTCCCCCCTCAACTGACCAGCGGCAGTACGCTGCAAACCATGCGCCCCGACACGCCTGCCGAGCACATCGCCGAAGCCGAGCGCCTCATCCGCACGGCGACCCGCTACCCCGAGGACCAGGAGCCGTTGCTCCTCCAGGCCGCGGCCCACCTCGAACTGGCCGACGAACGCGAACGGGCGAGCGCCCTCTACGACCAACTCCTGGCCGCGGACACGACGGACGACCCCTCCCTCATCAAGGCCCTCCAGGCGGCCAACCTCTGGGAGTACGGCCACGAGCCCGAGGCCCGCGCCCTCATCCAGGGCATCCGGGCGGCGGCCCCCGCGGACCCCGCCCCCTGGGAAGTCATCGCCGAGGCCCTGGAAGCCCATGACGAACTCGAGGCCTCCCACGAGTGCTTCACCGAGGCGGCCACCCTCCTGGCCCCGGACAACACCCCCCTCACCCAGGCCACGACGGCGCTCCTCACGGGCCGCCACCGCGTACGCCGCCTCCTCGGACTCCCCCACGACGACTGGGACATGGTCGCGGACACCCGCCACATCGGCCCGATCCCGCTGGACGAACTCCACGACCCCAAGCGCATCTGGGCCCTGGGCTCCGACGACCCGGCCGAACTCCGCGCCGAGATCGCCCGCCTGCGCGCCGAACTCGGCGACCGCCGCGCCGCGCTCTCCCGCCCCTTCCCGGTGGCCATCCTCCACTGGCCGGCCCGCGAACTGGCAGAACTCCTGACCTCGTACCCCACCCTCTCGGCGGAGTACCCCTCCCACGACGCCCACCTGGCCCAGGTCGAAGCCTCCCTCCGCACCCTGGCCGCCTCGGGCACCACGAACCTGGGCATCGTCACGGCCAGCGTCCCCTCCTACGAAGCCTTCGCGGCCTCGGAGAAAACCTCCCCGTCCTCCCCGTCCCTCCTGGCGGAATACGCCACCACCCTGGCCGCCCGAGGCAAAGCCACCCCGTGGCCCCCCACCCGGACGAACCCGTGCTGGTGCACGTCGGGCAGGCCTTACGGCGACTGCCACGGGGCGGCCTGACCTACTCGCCCCCACCGTGGGGACATAGGGCCCTGTCCATGGATGGCGACCGCCGTTACCCTTAGTCACTCCGTATGGGCGAGTCTCCAAGGCAGGAAATGACCGACGACTGGCAGTTCGACGTCCCCACGACCGGAACCAAGCACCTCCCACCGGACTCCCGGTACATGGAAGCGCTCAGCAGCCAGGGGTACGGGTTCGAGACCGCCATCGCCGACCTCGTCGACAATTCCATCGACGCCGGGGCGCGCGACGTCGTCATTCACTTTCTGCGTGACGAGGACCGGCTGGTCAGCCTCCTGGTCATCGACGACGGCAAGGGCATGACCGAGGAGGAACTCGACGTCGCGATGACCGTCGGCGGCCGTCGCGGATACGACCCCCAGTCCCTGGGAATGTTCGGGACGGGGCTCAAGTCGGCCTCCTTGAGTCATGCCGCCGCAGTGACCGTAGTGAGCAAGACGCGACGGACGAGGGCCGTCGGGCGGCGCTGGCTCATGGAGCGAGCCGTCAGCGGGTACCAGTGCGACATCGTCGCGGGCGACTACGCCCAGTCCCTGATCGACCGCTACTCCGATCGGCCGATCACTTGGCAGGGAACGGTCATCCGCTGGGACGGGGTGAAGGACTTCCCTCGCCACGGAGGGGGCGGGCAGACCAACCGCTATCTACTACGCACCATCAATCGTCTCGGGCTCCAGCTCGGCTTGTACCTCCATCGCTTCCTGGCCCGCGACGACTTCAACATCACCATTGCCGTCGAGGACGTGAATACCGGAACCGAATACATGAACTTCGGCGTCGAGCCACTCGACCCCTTCGCGTATCCGGTGTCCGGTCACCCGGACCACCCCCGCCGGTTCACCGTCGACTGCCCGTCGATCCGCCGAATGTCACTCGAGGCCCATATCTGGCCAGCCAAATCCACCCTGGACGGCTTCAAAGCCGTCGGCACGGGGCTCGACCGGCAGGGCTTCTACTTCTACCGCCACAACAGGCTGGTTCAAGCAGGCGGCTGGAACAACTTCCGCCAGCCCGAACAACACCTCGCACTGGCGCGGGTCGCCGTTGATCTCCCCTCCGATACCGCGGACGTCTTTCGACTCACCGTGAAGAAGGAGGGGGTGGAAGTCTCTCCCGAGTTCATCGCGGCGCTTGACGGAGCCGTGGACTCCGAGGGGCGAAGGTTCCCCGGGTACGTGGCTGAGGCCGACGCGGTCTATCGGGACTCTCGGAAGCGTGCGAGCACCACCCGGAAGCCCGTCATCGGCCCGGGCAAGGGGTTCGACCCCACCCTGCGCGAAACGATCGAGGACGAGCTCCCCCTGCTTCAGGGCGAGGAACCCATCTCGGTCCGTTGGCAAAAGTTGGACAACAGCGTCTTCTTCGAGATCGACCGCGAAGAGCGCACCATCGTTCTCAATCAGCATTACAGGACGGCCCTCTTGGGCGGGCGTCGCGGTGGGCTGAACGACGCTCCCACCGTCAAAACCCTCGTCTACCTCCTCCTCCACCAGGTCTTCGAGAAGGACTACAGCGGCAGTCGAGAGAAGGACAATCTGCAGTTGTGGCAGTCCATTCTGGTCGCCGCCGCACGAGTGGAGCTCGAACGGATGGGCGACGATGACTGACCGCGGCACTGCCCCGGAACTGGGCTGGTCGACGGTCGAGCACTACCTGGGCGCGGGCCAAGCCACGAGCTATCGACTTTCCGATGCCGGGGCTCGGCGTACGGTCCGGTACGAGATCGGCCAGGGCGGGCGCGACATCTCGCTCACCGTGGAACTGGACCGCCACCAAAGGCCTCCTCGTTCCACCCTGCCTGCCGTGGCCATCGACCAAATCAACCATCACGGCACACGCATGGCACGGATCAGCACCACTCAGGTGGCCCTCGTGCGCGACTTCCACGACCTTCTGATGGCCGTGGCGGATCGCATCGTCACCGGCGACCGCACGCTGGAGGAAGCCCTCGAAGAAACCATCCGCGCCTGGGGCGAACTGCTCGGTCGGCCTCACGGACTCGGCCTGGACAAGCGGGTCGGCCTCCACGGGGAACTCGCCGTTCTGCAGGCAGTGGCCCGGTCGCACGGGTGGGAGGCGGCGGCCCGGTCCTGGACGGGCCCCCGTGGGGAGCAGCACGATTTCGGACTCGCGGCCACGGACCTCGAGGTGAAGACGACGACGGCCGAAGAGCGCCGGCACACCGTTCACGGAATCAGGCAGCTCGAGGAGTCCGAAGGACGTTCTCTCTGGTTCGCCTCCCTCCAGCTGACCCGAGGCGGAATCGGGGGGCGTTCCCTCGGGGACTCGGCCGCCGCGGTGCTCCGCGACGCCCGCGCGGCCGACCGCATCGCCGCGATGTCCATCGAAGCCTCCCTCGCATCGGCGGGATGGTCCTCCGACGAACGGGATGACGAGCGTTGGACCCTACGTACCGAACCGCTGCTCGTTCCGGCCGACCACTTGCCGAGGATGACCACGGACATGCTTCCCGCCGCGGTCAGGGAGCACGTTTCCTCGATCGACTACTGCATTCACGTCAACCACCTGACCCCCGTGCCGGGATCCCCGGTCGATCTCACAGACTTCCGTCTCCCGTGACGAACGAGGATTCCCGATGACAGGCAACGACACCCTCAGGCTCGAATTGCACGGCGCCGTACTGGCCGACCTGGATGGCAGCAAGCCCAAGAACTTGGCCCGTGCTCTGGTCTACCAAGCCGAAGACATGCATCCCGATGCCGAGGCATTCGCTTCCGAGAGCGATTTCCAGTCCGCCCTGCGGGAGGCCAGGTCCACCGACCAGCTGGTCGAATTGTGGCGCCGCCAGCTCACCAAGTGGGACTACGCGGAGCATCCCGCCTGGGGGGATGCGGCGCCGCGAACGGACGAGCGCCGCATCGAGGTCTACCACCTGCTCAAGCTTGAAGACGCCACCTACAAGCTGCTCGACGAGCTCGTCCCCGTCCCCAAGACCGCCGGCCCCCTCGTGATCAGCGAGAAGTTCAAGCCGTGGTACACCCCGGAGTCGCAGCGGAGCCGACCTCACTACTGGCCGGCGTACCGCAAACTCCTCGTCGCCAAGGGATGGTCCCCGCACGCCATCGCCGGTCTCGATGTCGCGACGGACCAGGTCGTCGAACGGCTGGCCGACCCCACGGACGAGGAGGTCTACCAATCGAAGGGCCTCGTCGTCGGGTACGTCCAGTCCGGTAAGACAGCCAACTTCACCGGTGTCATGGCCAAGGCCGTCGACGCCGGATACCGCCTGGTGATCGTCCTCGGCGGCACGCTCAACATGCTGCGAGCCCAGACTCAGCGCCGCCTCGACATGGAACTCGTGGGGCGGGAGAACATCATGCGCGGCGCCGACGAAATGGAGTCGGACTACGCCGACGACCCGGCCTGGAAGGCCGGAAAGTTCATCACCTTCGGCGGCATGCCGTCAGCGCTGGGGGCCTTCGACATCGTCCGCATGACAACGCGGAAGAACGACTACAAGAGTCTCCTCCAAGGCATCACGGCTCTGGAATTCGAGAAGCGAGAGCCGGCGCTCCCGCTGTACGACCGAGAGAACCTTCACCGTTCGTCCGCGAGCCTCATGGTGGTCAAAAAGAACAAGACCGTATTGGCCAAGCTCGTCAAGGACCTCGGCAAGATCAGAACACCGCTCTCCGAGATCCCCGTTCTGATCATCGACGACGAATCGGACGAAGCGTCCGTCAACACGTCGAAGCCGGATGCGGCTCAGCGAAGTGCCATCAACGAGCAGATCTCCAAGCTCCTGAGGATGCTGCCCCGAGCCCAGTACGTGGGCTACACCGCCACACCGTTCGCCAACGTCTTCGTCGACCCCAGCGACACCGAGGACATCTTCCCCAAGGATTTCATCATCTCCCTCCCCCGACCGGACGGGTACATGGGGGCGCGAGACTTCCACGATCTGGACTCTGCGTTGGAGGCCGGCGAGCTCACTTTCGCCAACTCCAACGAGAAGGCACACGTACGCGACATCGTGGACGATGCCGACGACGACACCTGTATGCAGCAAGCCATGGACATGTTCGTCCTGAGTGCGGCGATGAAGCTGTACCGGGAGGACCTGGGGGGCCTCGGAGACGGATTCTTCCAGCACCACACGATGCTGATCCACGAGTCCGTACGGACCCATGTACATCGGTCCTTGCACGAGCGGGTCCTCGGATTGTGGCACGAATCCGGCTACACGGGACCCCAGGGCCACGCTCGACTGCGCCACTTGTTCGACACCGACGTCTCCCTGGTCTCCGCCGTACGTTCCGACGGGCATGCCGTCCCCGCCTCGTACGACGAACTCCTGCCCTACGTGGGACCTGCGGTCGTCCGCATCGGCGGCGACGAGCAACCGATCATCGTTGTGAACGGCGACCAGGACCTCGAGACGGGCGAGGCCGACTTCGACAAGCGCGCGATCTGGAAGATCCTCATCGGTGGCCAAAAACTCGCCCGTGGGTTCACGGTCGAGGGACTCACCGTCTCCTTCTTCCGGCGCCGGGCCGGGAACGCTTCCACCCTCATGCAAATGGGCCGTTGGTTCGGCTTCCGAAAGGGATATCGAGACCTCGTCCGCCTGTACCTCGGCCGCAAGGAAACGATCGGAGGGTCAGAATTCGATCTTTACGACGGCTTCCAAGCCATCTGCCGGGACGAGGAAGCATTCCGATCGGAGCTGGAACGCTATTCCGAAATGGTCGACGGGCGCCCTCAGGTCACCCCCGACCAGATCCCGCCGCTCGTCTCCCAGCATGCTCCGTGGCTGAAGCCGACGAGTCCGAACAAGATGTACAACGCCCGGCTGGAACTCGTCCGATCGGCCGGCCGCTGGGAGGAGCCCACCGCCTATCCCCAGAAGGGCCTGGAAAACAACACGGCCCTGTGGTCGCCCGTCTTGGAAAGCCTCGGCGAAGTCCCCACGACGTACGCCTACCACTTCCCCCAAGAGGGCATCACGCACCGGTTCCCGGCGCTGACCGGCAACGTGCCCGCCGAGACGATGCTGTCGGTCTTCGAGCAATTGAGTTGGGAGACCGCCGACCCCTTCGATCCCCACCTCCGGTACCTCCAGGAAATCACTCGAGCCACCCCCGGCAAGATCGACGACTGGCTCGTCCTCGCCCCCCAACACCTGGCCTCCGACAACAAGACCTTGAGGCTCGGCGCCGCGGGCCGCAGCTACTCCTGGTTCGCCCGTGACCGCCGCAAGGACCGGCATCCTCTATTCGGCGCCATCAGCGACCGGAAGCACCGTGGAGTCGCCTATCGGATCGCGGGCGCCCTCCCTGATTCAGGCGACGCCGCAACGGAGAGCCTCGTCGGCGAGCGCCGCGGTGCGCTCGTCCTCTATCCGGTGCTCGAGCGCCATCACCGCGCATCCATCGACTCCGAGGGTCGCTTGGGCACGGACAAGGTCGTCATGGCTTTCGCCTTCGTCGCCCCGGCAACCGCGCAGAGCGCCAACGGCCGGGTTGTCCAATTCACAACGGTCTCCTCGGCGGCGAGTGCGATCATCGACAGGTCGGAGATCGACAAGGGCTGATCCGGGAGTCGGAGGGCGGTACGCGTGACGGTCGTGGAACGAATGCGATCCCTGGACGTCTGCTCGGGCGCCGGCGGTCTCGCACTGGGCCTGGAGCAGGCGGGATTCGACCCCGTGCTACTTCTCGACAATCGGGACGTGGCCGTCGAGACGCTCAGATGGAACAGACCCCACTGGAAGGTTCTGGAGACGAACCTCCTGGACTTCGACCCCTGTGAGCACCAGCAGACGTACGACGTAGACCTGCTGTCCGCAGGTCTACCCCGTGTGAAGGCCACGGCCACCGCCGGTCGACGTGACAGCGACGTCGAGCTCGAGCTGCTGCGCGCCACCATGATGCTCATGCACGGAGTGCAGCCGAAGGCCCTGCTCGTCGAGAACGTGCCCGACCTGGCGACCAAGCCGGCCTATGAGGCGATCCGCGACTATGTGGCCGCGGAACTCTCCCACCTCGGCTATCGGCACAGGTGGCTCGTGATCAACGCTGCCGACTACGGGGTCCCCCAGATGCGACGTCAGGGCATCCTGGTCGCGTTCAAAGGCGATGTTCTCGACGCGTTCGTCGAACCGCTCGCGACCGTGAACAAACACCTCTCGGTGGGTGAGGCCTTGGTCGAATCCATGTCCCGGCGGGGCTGGCCCGATGCCGCGCGCTGGGCGGCGCAGGCCGTCGAACCGGCCCCGACCCTTGTGGGCGGGTCCTGGGCTCGGGGAGGCGCCGATTTGGGTCCGACGGGGTCGAAGGGCGCCTGGGCCCGCATGGGCGTTGACGGAGGGACCGTCGCCGACGAGGTACCCGACGAGACTTTCCACTGGGATCCGGCGCTCGGCCGACCCGGAATGATGCCGTTGACCGTCGACCAGGCGGCCCTGTTGCAGGGTTTCCCACCCGAGTGGCGCATCGCCGGTCGCAAGACGGCTCGATATCGCCAGATCGGCCATGCCTCACCGCCTCCCGTGGGCCGCACTCTCGGTGCCGCCATCGCCTCCGCGCTGCGCGCCTGACGCTCATCGAACCCCTGCAATACGACCGACACCGGTGACTACACTTGACCCTCATGAGCAAGAACCAGCCTCAGTCGTCTCAGCCCGGGGAGATCCGGGTCATGGACCTGTTTGCCGGGGCTGGTGGCTTTTCCGCTGGTTTCGCCGGATACAAGCCGAGTGGCGTGAGTCCCTTCAAGTCGGTCGCGGCAGTGGAGTTCGACGCAGCGGCGGCCTCCACCTACGCCGCCAACTTCGGTGGTTCACACGTGTACCCGGGTGACATCGCGCACTTCGACGCAACCCCGTACAAGGGCCAGGTCGACGTGATCATGGGCGGGCCTCCGTGTCAGGGCTTCTCCGGGCTCGGCAAGCAGAACCCTGACGACCCCCGAAACGAGCTGTGGCAGGAGTACGTCAAGGTGGTGGCCAAGGTCCACCCC
Organism: Streptomyces sp. NBC_01298; assembly: GCF_035978755.1. Taxonomy (NCBI): domain Bacteria; kingdom Bacillati; phylum Actinomycetota; class Actinomycetes; order Kitasatosporales; family Streptomycetaceae; genus Streptomyces; species Streptomyces sp. NBC_01298. The sequence goes on along the minus strand of NZ_CP108414.1, from coordinate 5,784,358 downwards.
AAACTGTTCGTGATCGAGAACGTGGACCGCTTCCTGAGGTCTCCCCAGTTCGACGATCTCCGCACTGCCTCCGAAACGCCGGGTCACCCCCTGTACGACTACACCGTGGTGCCGGCGATGATGAACGCTGCCGACTACGGGGTCCCGCAGGCTCGGCGCCGCGTGATCGTGATCTGCACGCACAAGGATTTCGGGACCCCGCTCCGGCATCCCGAGCCGACGCACGCGAAGAACGGGCCCGTGATCGATACCGATCCCGCACAAGGATCACTCTTCGACGGGTCCGCGATCAGGCCTCGCTGGGAGCCCGTTTCAAAGGTTTTCGGTACGTCTGCCAAGCGCCGCCTCCTAGAGGAGATGCCCGGACCTCGGGGCGGGAACGCTCTCGTCGACGGCGTGCCGGGGCATTACCTCACGACCGACCTCCACTTCCGCCGGCACCCGGAAGATCTTTCCCGCGCGCGGTACATGGCGATCAAGAAGAACGGAAACCGGAACGACCTGCGCGGCGTTTCCTACCGCATGGATGCGGCAGGAAATATCCGCCTGTCCACGGATGCCGGGTACGCCGAGATCGAGGGAGAGGAAATCTCCCTCTCGACACCGAGCTGGGACAATCACAATTCCGGGTCCGGAGACGTGATGGGGCGTCTCCGGATGCACACGCCCTCCGTCACCATTCGCACGGAATTCTACAAGCCGGAAAAGGGGCGCTATCTCCACCCCACGGCGGATCGCCCCATCACCCACTACGAGGCGGCCCTCATTCAAGGGTTCCCGTCAAAATTCAAGTGGTTCGGGACGAAGGTTCAGATCGCCCGCCAGATCGGCAATGCCGTACCCGTCGGCCTCGGCTCGACCCTGGCCGAGGCCATCCACACCTACCTGGCACCGCGTATGTGAGACCGGCCGGTACCGGCGTTTCACGCACGGTCCGACGGCTTGGCGAGGCTCACGCCGGCCGAGACGGGCTCCGCGAGGCCCTTCCTTCTCGCCCCCCTGTCGCGCAGTGGGGCCTCGGCCAGGAGCCGGTCGAAGATCGGAACCAACGCCTCGACAGAGGCCTGTCGCACGGTTCCGTCGTCGGGACCCTCCGGCAGCCGCTCCCAAGGAACCGCCGCCGCGTGCTCCGACTCGTCGATCCAGTCGCGAAGCGCATCGGTCTCGGGTCCTCCGTCAGGAGCGAGCACCTCGTACACCAAGGTGCTGCCCGCCGCGTTCACCGCAGCCGACAGAGCGTTGACCCTATCTCCCATACGCCGCTCTCCTGCGGCGAGCCGCCTACCGAGGATCTTCAAGATCGCCTGTGCCGTAGGACGATGATCGATGACGTCAAGACGCATGGTCGTCTGGAGCACGTCCTGCAGCCGGCAGGCGACCTCGACCGGACGGTAGTCCGATCCGTCCCGAAAGAGCTCGGCCGCCCACCACAGCCGCGAGAAGGCCTGCGTGTAGTGCGGCCCCGAGAAACGCGTCACTGTCGCCGCGCCCTGCCCCGCATCCGCGTCCAACCGGCTATGCCTCCACGCGACGTAGTCCGGGGCCACGACCATGGCCAGGTGGTTCCACAACCGGTTGTCCGCGGCCTCCGCACGTGTCATGCGCAGCGTCGCGTGCAGGCGCGGAGCCAACCACCCGTCTGCGGCCGCCCGGTTGCCGTCGTGTCGGATCATCGCCTGCTCCACGAGGTCGCGTACCGGTGCCGTACGCCATCGAGATCCAGGAGCAAGTTCCTCGGATGCTTTGCGCAGGGCCATCTGCGGCGGTGTCGCCTGGCCGGTCTGCACCGCGCGGCTCAGATGCTTGGCCACAGCGGCATCGGACAGGAAGCCCAGCATCGAGGGGAGATCCTCACGATTCATGCCGCTCACCTGGAGACACCGTTCTCTTCCTCCCCGTGCACCGAGCGCACCGCGTTGGTCAGATTCCTCGTGGTGCGACTGCGCCGTCCCGCCGCGAACTGCACACCCGTCTGGACCTCCGCCCAACCGTGACCCTTCGTACGCCGTTCGGTGAGCTCGTACAGGGCGTCGGTGAGCTGCCGACCGGGCAGCACGTCGGGGAGCATCACGCGGAGAACCGCCTCTCGCCAACCGGTGGGCATCAACGGAGTTCCGTCCTCGTCGACGTCCAGGTCGCTGATCGCGGTGTGGAACATCGCCGTCCAGGCATCCTGGGCGATCTGACTCGCGCTGAGCTCACGCAGGGTCCTCACCGCAGCACTTCCCCCGGTGCCGGCGAGCGCCTCGATCAGTCCTTCTACGGCGCCCGTGTTGAGGTAGACGGTGGGGATCTCCCCCGCGGTCTCGACGATCCACGCGGACTCCTTGTACGGCCGCAGCCACTCGTGCGGGCCTTCCTTGAAGTCCACTTCGACGATGTCGATCTCCCGCTGCCGCACAGGCACGGAAGCCTTGAGGTCGACGGCCCAGTCCTCCGTGGAGACACCGACCAGGCGGCCCGGAACTCCGCCGACGGTCGCCACCACGAGGACGCCCAACATCGCGCGACTGACGTGGCATGCTCGGTCCAGCTCGACCGTTCCCTGCATGGTCCCGTCCGCGCCCCGTAGAAGAACCGTCGCGAAGCGTCTGTTGGTGGCCTTCTCCGACAGGACCGCGAGAAAGGCGACATCCGACCACGGCCCCGAGAGCAGTTCCTCGTTCGGAGCCGTGACGACGACCCGGAGCCTGGCACGATCCCATTCGCCCCGCCCGGACCGGTGCAGGGCCACTGCCCGGTCCGCAGCGGAGATCTTGTCGTACGGAAGCTCCGCGCCATCGACGGAGACGGAGACGACCTTCAGGTCGATGTCTCCGAAGATCGTCGGATAGGGAAACACCGCGGTCACTTCACACCCCCGCGCGCCTTCTGGACCTCCACCACAAGGCGGGCGAACCCACCATGCACCGGGTGGGTGCGGGGATCGGTCACACCATGGAACACGGCCGTGCGTACCCCGGGGTCGACCACCAGGTCGCCCGCCTCCACACGACAGTCGACGGACGCGACGAGCTCGGCCCAATCGACCACCGGCCTGCCACCGGAGCGCACGTCGAACTTCGCCACCGGCGTCAGCAGCCAGGGATCCTCCGCATCGGGCAGCTTGATTTCCACGGTCACGTTCCAAGCCCCGGCATCATCGACGCGCGCATCGACGCTCCGGACCACGGGGAAGCTCTGTGTCCTCCGTTGCGCCGCTGTGGGCACACCCAGCTTCAGGAGGTCCCTCAACACCGCAGGGCCCCCGGATCGGTTGACGTCCCGCCTCCCCACGAGGCCGCGTACCGCCTTGTCCACGTCACCGCGAAACTCCTTGAGCCGGCTGACGGCACCACGCTCGTAGAGGGAGGTCAGTTCCTCCGTGCGGTCCCAACGGTCGTGCTCGGGTGGCTCCGAAGCACGCAGGAACGCCTCGGCGAGGTCCACGTCCTCACCCGTACGATCCGTCGCGTACCCGGCAAGGAGGACTGCCTGGAAAGGCGTGGTGCCGAGCGGCAACTCGCGCGGCCTGTGTTCCGTGATGGTCATGCGGTTGCCACGCATGCAGACGACGCGGCTGTGCTTCTCATCCGTATCGGCCGCCGGGGTGAGCAAGAGGACCGCGCGGTGCTCCCTGCCCTTGTCGCGCACCCGTCCATGGCCTTTTCGGGGCGTCACTATCAGCGGGACCTCGACACGGGCCACCTGGTCGGCTGATGTAAGCACGTCCACCACCCTGCCGTCGAGGTGGCACTGCAACGCTCGGCTCAGGGCCGGATGTCGGGAATGCGGGTCGACCCTCTCTTCCCCGATGACCACACGGCCGTTGCGCAGGGCGCTCACCCGGACGTCCAACAGCGGGCCCGCGTCGCGTCCTCCGATCATGGCTGCCCAGAACCCGTCGGCAAGCGAGCGGACCAACTTTTCGTGGAGGTCCTGCAACTCTTCCGCATCTCCCGAGGCGTCGTGCGCGCCCACCACGAGGAAGGACGTCCCAGGAGTTCCGTCCCTCCTTTCGAGATGGAGGCTGCGGACCACATCCCCGCTCGCCCACCAGGAGCGCGACACGTCCTTGTGGGTGGGTTCGGAGTCGGGCTCGCCGAACCAAGCCGGGCCCGCGAACGCCTCGCCTCCCACCTGCCTCCACGGAAGGTCCAACCGTCCAATGACGCGTCGCTCCGTACGCCCTTCATACGGCTCGGAGAGGGTGGAGTTGATCAGCACGAGGCCGAATCGACTCGCGGCCCATAGTGTGGCCTTCCCCAGACCGTAGGACCCGCCCGCCCGACCACCGGCCTCCTTGTGACTGTCGAGCTGACGCCTGACCACGGCGGCGAAGCGCCCGTCCTGATACTCGGGGCCGGTGAGGCCGTTGGCGTTGTAGTCGTCGACGCGGAGCAGGAGGAGGGACTTCCGCGTCTCCAGATCGTCCAGTGCCGCCCGCAGGCTCCTCGAGACCTTCTGCTCGGCCGACGCCGCTTGGTCGTAGTGCGGTCGCAGATCCTCCCAGCGCAGAGCAGCAAGGAAGTCCGAAAGGAACTCTCCGCTCAGTTCGTGCAGGGTGTAGTGCATGCGCACGGGAACACTCGGGTCGTGGCGCTCGTCGAGGGAGTTCTGGGTCGCTTCCCGGGCCAGCACGGACATGTCCGCATCGAAGGCGAAGGTGGCGGCGTTGCCATATTCACGGCCTCCGTCGGCGTGGGCCGGACGATGGTGCCAGCGTCGGGGGGGTTCGGGTGGGACAGCGGTGGATCGGCTGGGCACCGATGCGGCATCCGTGCCGAACAACTCGGCGAGAGCATGTTTGGTCTCGTCTCGCGGCCCGCTCCGTCCATTGACCCACGCGGAGAGAACCGCCCCAGTCAGCCCCAGCCGATCACCAAGATCGGATTGCGTCATGTTCATGCGGCTCAACTGACGCGAGAGCCACGGACCGAACTCCTCGCCCGGCTGCTCCATACGTCTTCCTCCGCTGGTCAGGCTCGTGATTACGTAGGCCACGATCACCCTAACAGCGGAGTTTTGACGAGTCAGGCGATGCCAAATAGCGGTGACGGTGCGGACTCACTCAGGGGCCCCGACAGCCCGTCACCGCCCGGCGGACACGCGGCCGGACCGCCGTTCCTCGACTGCCCGCACGATGCGGACGGCGGCTTCGTCGGGACTCTCGTGTTCCCACACCCGGAGCGACAGCCAGCCGGACTCGGCGAGGCGCACGTCGGTGTCGTGGTCCCGTGCCCGGTTTCCCTCGATCTTGGCTCGCCAGAACTCGGCATTTCGTCGGGGCCACGTCACGTGTTCGGGACATCCGTGCCAGAAGCAGCCGTCCACGAAGACGGCGACCCGTGTGGGGCCGAAGACGATGTCGGCTTCGCGTCGCACCCCCTTCGCCGGTCGACGATGGACCCGGTAGCGCAAGCCCGCCGCGTGCAAGGCTCGCCGCAAGGCCATCTCAATCCCGGTGTCCTTGCTCTTCTGGCGGCTCATACGAGCTCGATCGCCGGGAGTGCTCTCAAGGGCTTCCACGCCGTCATTGTCGCGGAACGGGAAGTTCGAGTTGGACGTGGCCGCGGGCCAGGGCCGTGGGTGGGGTGGGGCGGGTGGTGGTCAGGGTGAGGAGGGTGCGGAGGGCTGCGATTACTTCCGACGGGGTGTCTCGCATCATCGACGGGGTGGCGCTGACCACCAGGATGCCGTGGGTCTCCAGGCGGAGGCGGCGGTGGAGGGTGGCGTGCCAGGAGTCGCGGGTGTAGTGGTACTCCGCCGAGTCGATCTCCAGGGCCACGCCCTCGTCGGGCCAGTAGGCGTCCGGGCTCGCCAGGAAGGTGCCGTCCGGGGTGTGGAGGCGGGCGTTCCAGAGGGGGGTGGGCAGGTCCGTGGCGGTCAAGGTGTCTCGGGCCTGGGCCTCGGCGAACGAGCGGACTCCGGCGAGGAGTTCCGCGGCCGCCGCGCGGATCGCGGGGCGGGTCAGGAGGCGGGCGGCGCGGAGTTCGGCGTGCAGGTCCTGCGGGTGGCACCAGCCGGACTGGACGACCTGGGCGAGGATCGAGCGGATCCGGTCCGCCGGCTCGTCGGTCCGGGCCGCGAAGTCGGCGGCCGCGCGTACCGGGCGGGTACTCGGGATGCCGGACACGGTGATGGTGCGGGGCCAGCGGGTGGTGGGGAACGGCCGTACCTCTGGTGAGGCGGCGAGCCGGCGCGGGGCGCGGATCAGGACGTCGGCCGGGGTGTACGGGGCTTCGCGGATGCCGAGCAGGGCGAGGGCCGCGCCGCCGGTGAGGGCGGCGGTGTCGCCGGAGAGCGGGTCGGAGCCGGGCTCGGCGGCGTAGAGGACGGCGGCGAGGGCGCGTTGGCGCTGGTCCGGGGGGCCGGTCTGGAGGAGGTAGACCCGGGGCAGCAGGCGCTGCCAGGGCCCGCCGGGGCGGGTGCGGGAGGTGATCGTGCCGGGTGGGATGCCGGCGGTGGCGGTGAGTTGGTGGCGCGTGGCGAGATTGAGTTGGCGGCGGGCGGGGGTCGCCTCAGAGGCCGGCCGGGGCCGGGCGGCCGGGCGGGGCCGCGGCGGGTGTGCCGGGTGGGTGGGCTGTGCCGAGTGCGCCGGGTGGGCCGTGGCTGGCGCCAGGCGGGCCTGACGGGTTGCTGGCGCTGAGCCGGCCTGGTGCGTGCCCTGCCCCGAGTGGGCCTGGTGCGTGGCCTGCGCCGAGCGAGCCTGATGTGCGGCCTGCGCCGGGTGGGCCTGGTGCGTGGCCTGCGCCGGGTGGGCCTGGTGCGTGGCCTGCCGGGCGGGTGTGGTTCGTGTGGTGCCTGTGGTGGGGTTCATGGGCGCGGTATGCCCTGTCCGAGGTGCTCGGACGCCCCGCCGGGCGATGTTTCGGAGCAGCCCGTGGGCACTCTCACGGCCGTCCTGCGCCATCCGGTGAGGCTTCGCGTCGCGAGACCCGCCGTTCGGGTGGAAGACGGGTTCGGTCACGCCGGGGTGAGGAACACGACCGGAGCGCCGGGTCTCCCCGGACCCGGCCGCCGGGCGTACCGGTCGGGCGATCGATGGGCCTGACGATGTGACTGCCGGGCAGTCGGTCGATGGGCGGGACGTCGAGCTGTCGGTAGAGCCGTCGGTAGAAATACCGGTAAGGCCGCCGGTGGGACTGGTGGCCGGCCTGAAGATCTGGCAGACCATCGACCTGGCGGCCGGTCAGGTCGTCGGCCAGGTCATCGGTCAGGGCGAAGGGGCCGCGGAGGTGCTCCGTGAGGGCGGGTCATCTCTCAGCGGCAGCGGCCCGGTTGCATGGCTTCCCGGCAGGCGGCGTGCGGCCCGACTGCGCCGCCCGGTCCGGGACGGGCAGAGCCGGGGCAGGGCCCCCCGGGCCCGGCCGAGGCCGGAGGAGCGGCGGCGCCCGGCTCCGTGCCGTGCCCGGGTCGGTCGGGGAGGGGGTGCCCGGGCCGGCGGGTTATGCCGCCCGGTTCGGGTGGTCCGGGGAGAGGAAGACGATGACGCCCGTCTCCGTGCCGGGGAGGGGGGCCACCTCGTGCCAGCCCAGGCGGCGGTACGTGGCCACCGTGTTCTTGGCCAGGCGGCTGGTCAGCAGCCAGGCGCGGCGGTCCGGGGCGTCGGTGGTGATCTCGGCGAGGAGGTCCCGGGCGGTGCCGCGGCCGCGTGCGTAGGGGCGTACCGCGAGTTCGTCTATCTCCAGCGCCCCGGTGAGGAGTTCCTTCACCCGGGCCGACCCGAGCTGCGCCGCGACCTGGGCGTACGCACGGTTCTTCGGGAAGGCCGCCGGGGTGAGCCAGCCCGTCGCGAAGCCGTCGATGCCCGTGGCGGACTGGATGAAGGCGGTACGGAAACCACGGCGCCGGGCGTCGGCCGGGAGACGGGCGGCGAACTGGCGAATGGTTTCTTCGTCTTCGTTCCACGGCGGGGCGGAGAAGACGTCGGCGTAGGCGTCGACCAGTTCGTCCGCGAGGTCGAGGACGGCCTGTCCGTAGCAGATCACGATGTCCTGGCTCCTGATGTGGGTGGGGTGGGGCGGGCGGGTGGGGCCGGGGTGGTTTGCCCCTTTGGGTGGGAGATTGAATTTATGCCCATCGGGTTCCATCAGCAGACATCGCGCGGATCCGGCGAGTGTGCGACAAATCCCCTCGGCGCGGTCCGTGTCGGGCGGCCGGGCGGCCGCGTTGAGCAGCACGTGGACAGACTCCTTCGGGCCGTCGGCGGGTGCGGGCTCGCGTTTCTGCTCGTGTTGGGCGTGGTGGCGGTGCTGCCGCGCGGTGTGCGGGACGCGGTGCCCAATCCGGTGATCGGCGGCGCCGTACTGGTGTTGGCCGCGGTGGGGGCCCGGCGGGTGGTCAAGCGGTCGAGTTAGCCTCGGGGGCGAATAGGTGTGCGCGTATGAACCGATGATCCGATGAGGTGAGGGAGTTGGACAGCATGGCACGGGTACCGAGTTCTGTAGTGGCGGCCGCCGGTCTGGTCGGCGGTTACGCCGTCGCGCGGTGGACCAAGAAGCGGCCGCTCGGCGGTGTCGTCCTCGGCGCCGCGGGCGTCGTGGCCGGGCGGGAGTGGCACAAGCGCGGCGGCGTTCCGGCCGCCGCCGGGCTCGGCGCGCTGTACCTCGCCGGTTTCGCCGGTGCGCACCCGCTGGCCAAGAAGGTCGGCGCCTGGCCGGCGGTCATCGGCGCCGCCGGTGTGGTCGCCGCCGCGTCGTGGGCGATTGCCGACCGGGGCTGAACCCCGGCCGGGGCAGCCTGGCCGAAGTCCCTCGGCCGAAGTCCGGGCCGGCCCGGGCAGTGCCCGGTCCCACGCCCGGTCAGCCAGGTCAGCCCGGTCACGTCCAGTCGTGCCCGGTCGCGTCCAGCCCGCCCGCCGCGGTACGCGGCCCCGTGCGGGCATCCCGTTCGAGCAAGGGGGCTTCGGCATGCCCGATCGTGCGCTGAGCTTCGGAGCGCGGGCGGAAGCGTACGAGCGGTTCCGGCCGGGGTATCCCCCGGAGTTGTTCGACCTCGTGCGGGAGTACGCCGGCGGTCCGGTCACGAGCGCCCTCGAAATCGGGGCCGGGACCGGGAAAGCGACCCGGCTGTTCGCCGGACAGGGGGTCACGGTCACCGCGACCGACCCGGACGGGGCCATGCTCCGCGAGCTGCGCAAGCACGTGCGGGCCTCCGGCGTCAGCACCGTACGGGCCTCCCTCGAGGACCTACGGCCCGGCCGCCGGCGGTACGGGCTGGTCTACGCGGTGGCGGCCCTGCACTGGACGGTCCCGGAGGGCCGGTGGGCGCGGGTGGCCGCCCTGCTGGAGCCGGCGGGGGTGTTCGCCTCGGCAGGCGGGCAGGTGCGGCCCGCCGACCCGGCCGTGACCGAAGCCGTTCGCGCGGCGCGGGCTCCGTTCCTGGAGAGCGACGAGGTCCCGTCCCCGGACGGAACACCGCCCGGGGACGCCATGCAGTGGCCGGGGACCGAACTCCGGCGGGCCGGCTCCGCCTGGTTCGGCGGTGTGCGGCAGGTCGTCATCGACCGCCGGCTGACGATGAGCGCCGACGAGTACACCGGCTACCTCTCCACCGTCTCGGCCTATGCCGCGCTCCCGGCCCTCGAGCGGGAGCAGGTGTTCCGCGGGATCGCGCGGGTCCTGCCCGAGCGCGTCGAGATCGTCGCCGACTTGGTCGTCCATCTCGCCCGGCGCCGCTGACCGCTCCCCGGGGGCCCGTACGGCGCCGCCCGCCCTGCCCGGCTGGCGCGTCGCCCGCCCTGCCCGGCTGAGCCACCGCCCGGCCGGACGCCGCCCGCCCTGCCCGGCTGCGGCGGGGCCGTCTCGGTCGTCGGCCCCGTCGCCCCGGCAACGTAGCCGCCGGGCCCGTAGCCGCCGGGCACTGCCCCGTCGGGCCACCCCACCACCCCGCCGCCCCGCCACCGGCGCCCCGCCTCGGCGCCCTACGCGCCGAAGGCCCGCGACACCGTGTAGATCAGGAGGCCCGCCAGGGCGCCGACCACCGTGCCGTTGATGCGGATGAACTGGAGGTCGCGGCCGATGTGGGCCTCGATCTTGCGCGAGGTGTGCTCCGCGTCCCAGCCCGCCACCGTGTCCGTGATGAGGGAGGTGATCTCCTTGCGGTACGTGGTGACCACGTACACCACCGCGCCCTCGATCCAGCCCTCCACCTTGTCCTGGAGCCGGCCGTCCGTGGCCAGCCTCGAGCCCAGGGACATCAGCGAGGAACGGACCCGCAGGCGCAGCGCGCTGCGTTCGTCCTCGGCCGCCGAGATGATCATCGAGCGGACCGCCGTCCAGGTGGAGGCGATCACGTCCTGGATCTCCTCCCGCTGCAGGATCTCCGACTTCAGGCGCTCCACCCGCGCCCGCGTCTCCGTGTCCGACTGGAGGTCCGCCGCGAAGTCCGCGAGGAAGCGGTCCACCGCCCCGCGCGCCGGGTGCTCCGGCATGTCCCGCATCTCCTGGACGAAGCGGAGCAGTTCCTTGTAGACGCGGTCGCCGATCTTGCGGTCCACGAACCTCGGGGTCCAGCCCGGCGCCCCGCCCTGCACCGCCGCCTCGACCGACTCGGCGTGGGTGACGAGCCAGTCGTACGCCCGCGCGCACACCAGGTCCACGACCCGGCGGTGGCCGCCGTCCGCGACGACCTTCTCCAGCGTCTTGCCGATGCCCGGCGCGATCTCCGCCGTCTCCGCCCGCCGCGTGATCGCCTCGCCCACGACGGCCTGCACATCGGAGTCCCGCAGGACGGTCAGCGCCCCGCGCAGGGCGGTGGCCAGCTCCGCCGTGACCCGGTCGGCGTGCGCGGGCTCGGCCAGCCAGGCACCGAGCCGGCCGCCGATGCCGAGGGCGCGCAGCCTCGTACGGACCACGTCGGCGGAGAGGAAGTTCTCCCCGACGAACTCCCCGAGCGAGACGCCGAGCTGGTCCTTCTTCGTCGGGATGATCGCGGTGTGCGGGATGGGCAGGCCGAGCGGCCGCCGGAAGAGCGCGGTGACGGCGAACCAGTCCGCGAGCGCGCCGACCATGCCCGCCTCGGCTCCGGCCGCCACGTACCCGGCCCAGCCGCCCGCGCCCGCGTGCTCCGCCCACTTCGCCGCCACGTAGATCAGCGCGACCAGGATCAGCAGGCCGGTGGCGGTCCGCTTCATCCGGCGGACGCCATGGCGACGCTCCTCGTCCGCCTCGCTGAACACGAACCCACCGCGCGCCGCGGCCGGCCCGGCCGGTGACGCCGTCGACGACTGCGACGACTGCGACGACTGCGATGCCTTCGACGAAGAGGTCGACGAAGGCTCGGCCTCCTCCGTAGTCGTCGTGCTGCCCTGATCCACGTGCTCCTGCCTTCCCCCGGGCGACGGTTTCGTCCGCAAAGCGTCCGACTCCATAGCATCCGACTCCCGGGGCGCCCGGGGAGTTCCCGGCGCGCCGTACTCGTCCCCCGGCTGAGGGACCCCGCGGGCCCCTCCAGGCAGCCGCCGGCCGCCTACAGCTCCTTGCGCGGCTTCCGCTTCGAGACCGCCCGCTGCTTCGGCGGCTTCACCTTGACCTCGACCCCGCCCCAGAAGGCGAGGCCCGTCACGACCACCCGCGGAGCCCCCGGCTCGACGGGGCCCGGGCTGTCGCGCTGGTCGAAGCCGCCCATCACGCCGATACCCCGTACATCGACCTCGATGCCCGGCGGCACGATGATCTGGATGCCGCCCATGATGGCGACGCAGTTGATCACCACCTCGCGCTCGGCGAAGTTCGCCTCGCGCAGGTCGATGTCACCGCCGCCCCAGAACGCCACCGCGTGGAACCGCGCGGGCACGGTCCAGTTGCCCTTGCGCTGGAAGCCCGACATGACCGCCACGGCCATGGCCGGGCCGCCCGCCGCCCCTCCCCCGCCCACGATCCGGGCCGGCCAGGCGGCCTCCGAACCCGCCGGCACCGCCTTGGTCAGCCCGACCGGACCCACCGGGGCGGCCGCGATCGGGGCCGTCGCGCCGGGCGCGGGCAGATCCCGGGTCAACGGTTCGAGCTCCGCGTACGTGCGGGACCGGTAGGCCGTGTCCAGCCTCTCCTCGAACTCGTCCATATCGAGCCGGCCCTCGGCGACGGCGTCCCGCAGCCGGTCCACCACCCGCTCCCGGTCGGCGTCCGAGGCCCTCAGCTCGGGCAGCGGCGACGTCTCGGGCAACGGCGGCAACGGCGTCTCAGGCCGCTCATCACTCATACGGACCAGCCTATGCAGTCACCCCGCGGAGCGGTACGGCCCGAACCCCGCTCCGGCTCAGGGTTGTCCCTGATTTAACCCCTGGCCCGCCCTGCCTACCCCCCTCCCCCCACCCCCTCCCCCCTACCGCCTACCCCCGCCCCGCGTACATCCGTGCGATCACGTCCTCGATGTCCGGCTCCCGCACCGACAGGTCCAGCAGCGGGTACTCCGCCGCCACCGCCGCCACCAGTGGAGCCGCCGAAGCCCGCGCCGGGAAGGCCAGCCACTGCCGCGCGCCCTCCACCTTCACCACGCGCGCCCCCGCCACCTCGATCGGAGGGAGCTCCCGCTCCAGGTCCACCACCAGCGTCCGCTCGCTCGCCGCCGCGCCGTCCGCGCCGTCCGCCGTGTGCAGTCCGCCCAGCGAGCCGTCGTACACCAGCCGCCCGTGGTCGATCACCATCACCCGTTCGCACAGCTGCTCGATGTCCTGGAGATCGTGGGTGGTCAGCAGCACCGTGGTGCCGAGCTCCTCGTTCAGCTGCCGCAGGAAGCCCCGTACGCTCGCCTTGCTCACCACGTCCAGCCCGATCGTCGGCTCGTCCAGGTACAGCACGTCGGGGTCGTGCAGCAGCGCCGCCGCGATGTCCCCGCGCATCCGCTGCCCCAGCGACAGCTGCCGTACGGGTACGTCGAGCAGCTCGGCGAGGTCGAGCCGGTCCACGCAGCGCTCCATGTTCTGCGCGAACCGCGCCGCCGGGATCCGGTACATCCGCCGCATCAGCGCGTACGAGTCCTTCAGCGGAAGGTCCCACCACAGCGTCGTGCGCTGCCCGAACACCACGCCGATCCGGTGCGCGAGGCGCATCCGCTCCCGGGCCGGGTCGATGCCGGCGACCCGCAGCCGGCCGCCGCTCGGGGTGAGGATGCCGGTCAGCATCTTGATGGTGGTGGACTTGCCGGCGCCGTTGGGTCCGATGTAGCCGACCATCTCGCCCCGGGCCACCTCGAAACTGATCCCGTCCACGGCTCTGACCTGCCGTTTCTCCCGGCGCACCAGGCCCACCCGGCGCCGTACGTCGAAGACCTTCTCGACCTCGTGCAGTGAAATCAGCGCTTCCGGATCCGACATGGCTAGCTCCCCGTGCTGCGGTACGAACGAACGCCCGCGCGCCAGGCCAGCGACGCGGGGAGGAACACCGCGAAGGCCACCAGCGGGCTCGCGAACGCCACCCACCCCGGGAGCCCCAGCGGATCGGGCCGGCCCAGCACGTACAGCGCGGGCAGCCAGTTGACGAAGGCGAGCGGCACGATGAAGGTGACCCCGCGCAGCAGGTCCTTCGCGAAGACGGTCGGCGGGTACTGGAGCATGGTGCAGCCGCCGTAGGTGAAGCTGTTCTGCACCTCCGCGGCGTCCCCGGCGACGAACTGGAAGGCCGCGCCGGCCACCATCACCGCGCCGAAGATGGCCGCCCCGGCGATGATCATCACCGGCACCATCAGTGCCTTCCCGGCCGTCCAGTGCACCTGGTCCAGCTCCGAGACCGCCCACCCCAGCACCGCGAGCCCCTGCCCGATCCGCCCCAGCCGGCGCAGCGCGAAGCGGTCGGCCGCCACCTGCGCGAGCACCGGGACCGGGCGCACCAGCATGGTGTCGAGGGAGCCGTCGCGGATCCGGGTGCCGATCCGGTCGGTGTTGCCGAGCAGCAGGTCGGCCAGGCCCAGGGAGGCCGAGCAGGACCCGTACAGCAGGGCGATCTCGGGCAGCGTGAAGCCGCCCAGCTCGTCCACGTGCGAGAACATGATCATGATCGCGACGAAGTCGAGGAGCGTGATGGCCGCGTTGCCGAAAGTGGAGAGCACGAAGGAGGTGCGGTACGTCATCGTCGACCGGATCCACATCGCGGCGATCAGCCCGTAGCCGCGCAGCCCCTCCAGGACCCGGCTGCGCCGCGGGACGACAAGCTCCGCCGCAGCCTTCGCCGTCGGCACGGTAACCGCGGCCCCGGCCCCGCCCTCCGCCACCCGCTCAGCCACCCTGGACCACCACCTTCCGCGTCGCCGCCGACTGCACCAGCCGCCCCAGCCCGAGCAGCGCCACCGCCCAAGCGGCCTGGAAACCCAGCGCCCCCGCCGTACCCGCGGCCCCCGCGCCGCCACCGCCGAGCAGGACGTCCACCGGGACCTGGAGCATCGCGGCCCAGGGCAGGACGCGGACGAACTCGCCGAAGCCGCCCGGGAACACGGTCAGCGGCAGCAGCATCCCGGAGCAGAAGATGGAGACGACGGTGGCCATCATGTTGATCCCGGCCCCGTCCATCAGCCAGAACGCCGCCAGCCCCAGCAGGTAGCGCAGTGCGAAGCTGACGACGAGCCCGAGGAGCACGGACAGCAGGAAGAGCAGCCAGCGCAGCGGAGCGGAGGGCAGCGCCAGCTGGAAGGCGAGCCCCCCGATCACCAGCGGCACTACGCCGCGGCCCAGGAGTTGAAACCCCGCCCGGCCCAGATCACCCGCGAGCCACCACGCCTGGAGATCGACCGGACGGTACAGGTCGACGGCGATGTCACCCGTACGGACCCGTTCCTGGAACTCCTCCTGGAAGCCGCCGCCGATCAGCGCCCCCGCGGAGAGCAGCGCCTGACTGACCCACATGAACGTCAGGGCCTCGGACTGGTCGTAGCCACCGAGCCCGGGCCGCTCGTCCCAGAGCGCGATGTACGTGTAGGCGAGGATGAAACCGAACACGGTGTTGGTGAACACCCCGGCCGCGGTGGCCGTCCCGTAGGTGGCGTACCTGCGAAACCCCCCGGCCGCGACCGCCCCGTAGAGCCCGGCTCGTCCCACTACCGGCTGGCGCACCTCGTCCCCTCCGTTTCCCAGGTCCTAGCTGCGTCGTTCCTACGTCGGCCAAAGCGCGCGAGCTTAGTGCGGAGGGGCGATCCACGCGAACGAATTACGCCCGTCCGGAGCGGAACCGGCGGCCATCGGGTAGACAGCATGAGGTACAGATGTGGATATTTCGTACGGCGCCGAGGAGTCCCGGAGATGAGCGACCCGTCACCACCGCCCGGCTGGACGCCTCGCGACCCCGACACCCCCGACGGACAGCCGGCTCCGGGCACCGGCGCGCCCCAGCCATCCGGAGCGCCACCCACGGCCAAGGAGGCGAAGAGGGCCCGGAAGGAGCAGGCCAAGGCCGCCAAGAAGGCCAAGCGCACCGGCTGGCGCCGGCTCCTCCCGACCTGGCGCATGGTCCTGGGCGCGTTCCTGCTGCTCGCGCTGCTCGTCTGCGGCGCCCTCGTGGCCGGCTACCTGCTCGTCCACATCCCGCCCGCCAACGCGGCCGCCACGGCGCAGTCCAACGTCTACCTCTACACCGACGGCACCCAGCTCGCCCGCGACGGCGAGGTCAACCGCGTCAACGTGCCGCTCTCCCAGATCCCCCTGACCGTCCAGGAAGCCGTACTGGCGGCCGAGGACCGCGACTTCCACTCCGAACGGGCCGTGGACCCCGCGGCGATGCTGCGCGCCGCCTGGAACACCGCGACCGGCAAGGGCACCCAGTCCGGGTCCACCATCACCCAGCAGTACGTCAAGAACTACTACCTGGGCCAGGAACAGACGATCAAGCGGAAGGTGAAGGAGTTCTTCATCGCGATCAAACTCGGTCGCGAGAAGTCGAAGAACTACATTCTTGAGGGGTACCTGAACACCAGCTACTTCGGCCGCAACGCCTACGGCATCCAGGCCGCCTCCCAGGCCTACTACGGCAAGGACGTCGGCAAACTCAACCCCGCCGAGGGCGCCTACCTCGCCACCCTCCTCAACTCCCCCAGCGCCTTCGACGTCGTCGCCCACCCCCAGGGCCGCGGCCGCGCCACCGCCCGCTGGAACTACGTGCTCGACGGCATGGTCAAGAAGGGCTGGATGACGCCCGCCGAACGCGCGGCCACCCGGTTCCCCGAACCCGGCAAGGTCCGCCCGGCCGCCGGCCTCTCCGGACAGCGCGGCTACCTCGTCGAGGCCATCAAGGACTACATCGTCGAGAACAAGATCCTCGACGACAAAACCCTCGCCGAGGGCGGCTACCGCATCAACACCACCATCGACAAGACCCGTCAGACCGCCATGGTCGACGCCGTCAACGACAAGATGGTCAGCAAGCTCGACCCCGCCAAGCGCAAGGCGGACCGCGTCGTACGCACCGGAGCCGTCTCCATCGACCCGGCCACCGGCAAGGTCGTCGCCCTGTACGGCGGCATCGACTACACCAAGCAGTTCGTCAACAACGCCACCCGGCACGACTACCAAGTGGCCTCCACCTTCAAGCCGTTCGTCTTCGCCTCCGCCGTGCAGAACGACTCCCGCACCCAGGGCGGCCGCACGATCACCCCGTACACGATCTACAACGGCGACAACAAGCGGCCCGTCGTCGGCAGCCGCATCCCCTTCGACCCCGAGAACGAGGGGCAGCTCAGCTACGGGAACATCACCGTCAACGCCGCCACCGACCTCTCCGTCAACACCGTCTTCGCCCAGATGGTCGTCGACGTCGGCACCGAGAAGGTCAAGCAGACCGCCATCGCCCTCGGCATCCCCGAGAGCACCCCGAACTTCGCCCCGGTACCGGCCATGGCCCTGGGCACCATGCAGGCCAGCGTCCTGGACATGACCCAGGCCTACGCGACCCTCGCCTCCCACGGCCGCCGCACCCCGTACACCTTCGTCGAGAAGATCACCAAGGCCGGGGACACCGTCCCGCTCCCGCCCCGCGACCCGGTCCAGGCCGTCAGCCGCGAAGCCGCCGACACCACCACGTCCATGCTGGTCAGCGTCGTGGACAACGGCACCGGTACGGCCGCCCTGGCCGCCGGCCACCCGGCCGCCGGCAAGACGGGGACCGCTGAACTGGACCGCTCGGCCTGGTTCGCGGCGTACACACCGAACCTGGTCACGGTCGTCTCGATGATGGGCCAGGACCCGGACACCGGCTCCCTGGAATCCCTCTACGGGGCCCTGGGCGAGGCCCGCATCGGAGGCGGCGGCTACCCGGCCCGGATCTGGGCCCAGTACACGAAGACGGCCCTGGCGGACAGCGACCCCGTGGACTTCGACCTGGAGCTCATGCCCGGCGCCAACCGGCCCCCGCCGCCCCCGCCCGTGGAACCGAACCCCAGCCAGTCCGAGGAGGAGACCCCGGGCGACCGTCCCTCGGGCCGGCCGGGCCGCCCGACGCGGACCCCTTCGACGGGCGGGCAGACGGACGGAGGCCGCACGACGGGCGGCCAGAACACCGGAGGCCAGACGGACGGGGGCCAGACCACGGGCGGCCAAACCACCGGAGGCCAGACCACCGGCGGCCAGACCACCGGAGGCGAAACCACCGGAGGCCAGACCACGGGCGGTCAGACCGACGGCGGCACCACGAACGGCACGACGAACGGCACGACGAACGGCACGACGACAGGCGCCCAAGGCGGCACCACCGAGGGCCTGCGTCCACCGGCGGACCTACTGGAGTAGCCACCGCTCAGCCCAGGACCCGGGACACCGCGGGCCCGTGACATGCCAGTGGCCGCCCCCTCCTCGGGGGCGGCCACTGGCATGTCCTACGGACCGGTCACAGCAGGTTGTAGGCCTGGAAACCGCTGCCGATCTTCACCGGCTTGTTGAACGGGGCGGCAGCGCTGCCGGTCCCCGTGTAGCGGTAGAGGTCCCCGTTGGACTTCCGCGCGACCAGGTCGGTCTTGCCGTCACCCGTCAGGTCACCCACCGACACCAGCCGGTTGTAGGTGTTCCAGCCGGCACCGATCTTCGTGCGCGCCGCGAACGGGGCCGCGTAGTTGCCGGTGCCCCGGTAGAGCCACAGCACCCCGGAGCCGTCCCGCGCCACGATGTCGGCCTTGCCGTCACCGGTCAGGTCGCCCTGCCCGGCGATCTGGGTGTACTGACCCCAGCCGGCCCCGATCTTGACCCGCGAGGTGACCCGGCCGTCCGGGTAGGCCAGGTACTCGTAGAGCACGCCCGCCTTGTCGACGCCCAGCAGGTCGGCCGACGTGCCACCGCCCAGGTTGCCCGGGGACAGCATCGTCGAACCGTAGATCTGGTACCCGGTCCCGACCTGCTTCGACTGGTACTGGCCCTGGTCGTCGGACCAGCCGTAGCGGAGCTTGCCGTCCTTGTACACGACCCAGCTGGCTTCGGCGTCCCCGTCCTTGTCGTTGTCCACATCGATGAAATCGGTGAGGTACGAGTAGTCCAGGTCGATGTTGTACGCGGGCTGGAAACCGCCCGTCCCGTTCGCGAAGAACAGGTCCAGCGAGGAGTTCTTCTTGTTGACCCCGTACAGCGGGAAGGTCGGCGTCTCGACCGAGGCCAGTGCGCGCGCCGCCGGCTGCCCGGCCTGGTGTCCGCCGCGCTGCGAGGCCGCGGCCTTCGCGGCCGCAGCGTCGGCCGAGCCGCCGTCGGCGAACGCCGTACCGCCCGCGACGGCCGCCGCGAGCGCGACTGCCGTACCGACGACGACGCCGCGCAGGACCGCGGAACGCTTACCGAAAGCCATGTGTATCCCCCTGAGAATGAACCCGCGGCCCTGTAGATCACCGCCGCGGTGCCAAACCCTCTCACACGTCCGGCCCGTCCCCCCTCGGGTTTTCCCGCGGTGCCGCGCCCCCGGAAAAATTCCCGTCCGCACATACAACCCCCGCCGCCCCACGATGGTCTGACCTGTAGCGCCGCTGTATTCCGGGGCCCTGCACAGGCCCGTGAACCGAACTTCGCCGGCGCCGGTTCCGGCATGCCCGCCGGCCCCCGGCCGAGCGGTCCGGGGGGGCCCGCACCCCCCGTCCCCTTCCCCGGCCCGGGACCCCTGTGACAAGAACCACCACCGGCGGAACTCAGTGACCGGAGGTGGCCTTCAGCCCGACGACGGCGGCCAGCAGCAGGCAGATGAAGAAGATCCGGGCGGCGGTGACGGGCTCGCCCATGGCGACCATCCCGACCACGGCCGCACCGGCCGCGCCGATGCCGACCCACACGCCGTACGCCGTACCGATCGGCAGGGTCTTGACCGCGATCGACAGCAGCACCATGCTCGCCACGATGCCGGCGCCCGTGAACACGCTCGGCCAGAGCCGGGTGAATCCGTCGGTGAACTTCATGCCGATCGACCAAGCGACTTCGATCAGACCGGCGACGATGAGCAGAACCCAGGCCATGACAGGCACCTCCGGGACGAGAGCGGAACGGGGTGCGTCGTCTTGTCATGCAGCCATCGGCAACAGCGCGACAGCCACCCGGTACGGCGCGTCTCGTCGGGGGTTCTCCCCTACCGTAGCAAAGCAGAACGAAAAGGGCCGGTGACGATGGTCACCGGCCCTTTCCCACATCTCTTGGCGCTACAGATAAAGCCCCGTGGAGTCCTCCGACCCCTCCAGCCGCTCGGCGGCCACGGCGTGCAGGTCCCGCTCCCGCATCAGCAGGTACGTCGCCCCGCGGACCTCCACCTCGGCCCGCTCCTCAGGGTCGTACAGCACCCGGTCCCCGGGCTCGACCGTCCGTACGTTCTGCCCGACCGCGACCACCTCGGCCCAGGCCAGGCGCTTGCCGACGGCGGCCGTCGCCGGGATCAGGATGCCGCCGCCCGAGCGGCGCTCACCCTCCGGCGAATCGGATTTCACGAGCACGCGGTCGTGCAGCATGCGGATCGGCAGCTTGTCGTGGGTGGTGGTGTTCTCGCTCACGCACCGAACCTACCCGGCCACACCCGCCCCGCACCCCGCCGGGGCCTCAGCGCTTGCGTCGCGCCGAGATCACCAGCAGCCCCACGACGCCGATCGCGAGCAGCGCGACCGGCACGATCCGCTCGACGCGCGGGGCGCCGTCCTCGTGGCGCAGCCCGTCGCCGGCATCGGTCACCAGCCGGTTCACCGTCGCCACGGCGCGACCGACGACGTGGTCGATGTTCCCGACCATCTTCGCCTTGGCGTCCCCGACGATCGTCTTGGGGTGCATGCGCACCCCGATCTCGTCGAGCGCCTCGGCGAGCTGCTCGCGGCGGCGGACGATGTCCGCCTCGATCTGTGCGGGGGTCCTGGCTTCCGGCACCGCGCTGCCTCCGTCGTCGTGGTCGGTCCCATGGCGGGCGTAGCCCGCCATGAACAGTCAGTCAGCAGCTTAGTCTCGACTTCGTACCGATCCCCTCTTGAGGAGACTGTTGAGCATGAGCGAGCGACTTGAGCCGGGCGACATCGCCCCCGCCTTCACCCTGCCCGACGCGGACGGCAACGAGATCTCGCTCGCCGACCACAAGGGCCGCAAGGTCATCGTCTACTTCTACCCGGCCGCGCTGACGCCGGGCTGCACGAAGCAGGCCTGCGACTTCACGGACAACCTGGCGGTGCTGGCCACGGCCGGCTACGACGTCATCGGCGTCTCGCCCGACAAGCCGGAGAAGCTGGCGAAGTTCCGCGAGCAGGAACACCTGAAGGTCACCCTGGTCGGCGACCCCTCGAAGGAGGTCCTGACGGCGTACGGGGCGTTCGGCGAGAAGAAGCTGTACGGCAAGACCGTCACCGGGGTCATCCGCTCCACGGTGATCGTCGACGAGGAGGGCAAGGTCGAACGCGCCCTCTACAACGTCAAGGCCACGGGCCACGTAGCCAAGATCATCAAGGACCTGGGCATCTGACCCCGCCCCCTCCTCCTTACACAGCGGCCCGCACCCACCCGGTGCGGGCCGTTCTGCATGCCGGACGAATCCAGCCGTAACTGTCCGACTATCGGTCCGTTACTCCGTACGAGGGCCGCACGCGCGGCCGAACCGGAGGGGACCATGGCCGAACTGTACGACCGAGACACACTGACCGCCGCCGTCGCCGACTCGAAGGGCTGGGCCGACCTCATGCGGCGACTCCACATCAAGGAGAGCAGCGGGCAGCGCCGCATGATCCAGGAGAGAGTCACCTTCTTTGGGATCGATAGCAGCCACTTCACGAAGCGCAGCCCGTGGCGCAAGTACCCGGACGAGGCGATAGCAGCGGCCGCCGCGTCATCCAGCACGCTGCGCGAGGTGGCCCTCAAGCTCGGCATACGCCCTGCCACCGGCGCTCTGTCGCACATCGTCCGACGCATGACGGCAGCGGGCATCGACACAAGCCACTTCACAGGCATGCGGCGCGAGGTGATCGAGTTGCCGTTCACCTCCGCAGAGCTCGCCAAGGCGGCTGCCGACGCTGACAGCATCCGCGGTACGGCTCGCGCACTGGGCATGGCCGACGACAGTCGGTCCCGATCCGTTCTCGGGAAAATGCTCCGGACTTACGGCATCGACACCACACACTTCCGCAATTCCCGGCTGACCATTCCCGAGGAACTCCTGCGCTCCGCCACGCCGAAGGCGAACAGCTACGCGGACCTCATGCGCGCCCTCGGCCTCGAGGTCAACGACGTCAATCACCGCCGGGTACGCCGACGCGCCGCCCAACTCGGTCTCGACGTCAATCACTTCAAGCGGCGCCCCTGGGCGTCCGGCATAGCGGTGGCCCCGAGAGCCGTCGCACCCGACACCCTCAACGTCCGCCCAGAGGGGTCTGCCCGGCTCAACCGACCCCGCCTCCACCGCGCACTCCAGGAGGTCGGAGTTCCATGCACCTGCGCGAACTGCGGGAACCCTGGCGAATGGCTAGGGCGGCCAATCACGCTCCACATCGACCACATCAACGGGGACTGGCTCGACAACCGCCGCGAAAACCTCCGCTACCTGTGCCCCAACTGCCATGCGCTGACCGACACCTGGTGCCGCGGGGGCCGCGGCCGCAATGGTGTCGCCCGCCGGAGCCAGGCAGTCGTACACTAGCCGCAGCCGGCCAAGCCTGATGTCCGAATTGCCCGGCTAGTCGCGGTCGTGGTGGAATTGGCCTACACGCAACTTTTAGGTAGTTGTGGGAGAAATCCCTTGAGGGTTCGAGTCCCTCCGACCGCACCTACACGAAGGCCCCCTACGCAGCCGCGTAGGGGGCCTTCGGCATTGTTCGGGCTGCGTCAGCCCAGGAGTTCCCTCACCGCCGGGACCAGGGCTCGGAAGGCCTGGCCTCGGTGGGAGATGGCGTTCTTTTCGTCCGCCGTGAGTTCCGCGCAGGTGCGGGACTCGTTCAGGGGCTGGAGGATCGGGTCGTAGCCGAAGCCGCCCGTGCCCGCCGGGGTGTGGCGCAGGGTGCCCAGGAGGCGGCCTTCGACCACGCGTTCCGTGCCGTCCGGGAGGGCGAGGGCGGCCGCGCAGAAGAAGTGGGCGCCGCGGTGTTCGTCGGCGATGTCGCCGAGTTGGGCCAGGAGGAGCGCGAGGTTCGCGGCGTCGTCGCCGTGGGCACCGGCCCAGCGGGCCGAGAAGATGCCCGGGGCGCCGTTGAGGACGTCCACGCAGAGGCCCGAGTCGTCGGCGACGGCCGGCAGGCCGGTGGCCTGGGCCAGGGCGTGGGCCTTGAGGAGGGCGTTCTCCGCGAAGGTGACGCCGGTCTCCTTGACGTCCGGGATCTCCGGGTACGCGTCCGCGCCGACCAGCTCGTGCGGCAGGCCGGCGGCGGACAGGATGGCGCGGAGTTCGGTGACCTTGCCCGCGTTGCGCGTGGCGAGGATCAGGCGGCTGGGCTGCGTGGAGGTCATGCGGCCATTATCCCGGGCCGCCCGGCGGCCTCCGGGCCGCGGGCTCAGCCCGGGGTGCAGACCTTCGAGATCTCCCTGGCCGCGTCCGCGACCGGGGTGACGTCGGGGGTGGTGGTGCCACTCTCGATGGAGGTGCGGACGTTCTGGACGGCCGTGTTCATCGAGGAGATGGCCTTGCTCAGGTCGGCGTTGTCCGTCTGGTCGCCGACCTTCTTGAGGTTGGCCTCGATCGCGTTGAGCGCGTTCTGGGCGTCCTGCGGGCTGTTGCCGGCCTGCGAGACCGCCTGCTGGAGGTCGTTGGCGCCGTCCGTGATGGCGACCGCCGTGCTCGCGCAGTCCATCGCGGTCGAGATCGCGTCGCAGGAGGTGATCGCGGGTATGGCGAGCGCTGCCGTCAGGGCGACGGCTGCCAGGCGGTACTTCGGCTTCACTTCGGCCCCCAGGAGGATGGTGCGGATACGCGGATACGCAGATACGTGGACGGGCGCACGGCTTCGACGCCGTGCACCCGTATGCCAAGAGACGCGCGGACGGGCCGCGCGGTTGCCACCAGCGTCAGAGGGTGAGTTCCAGGGCGCCGAGCTGGAGGGCTTCCAGGTCGGCGCAGCCGCCGGCGGCCAGGTCGAGGAGGGCGTTGAGTTCCTTGCGGTCGAAGGGCTCGCCCTCGGCCGTGCCCTGGACCTCGACGAAGCGGCCGTCGCCGGTGCAGACCACGTTCATGTCGGTCTCGGCGCGCACGTCCTCCTCGTAGCAGAGGTCGAGGAGCGGGACGCCGTCGACGATGCCGACGCTGACGGCGGCGACGGTGCCGGTCAGGGGCTTGCGGCCGGCCTTGATGAGCTTCTTGCCCTGGCCCCAGGCGATGGCGTCGGCCAGGGCCACGTAGGCGCCGGTGATGGCGGCGGTGCGGGTGCCGCCGTCGGCCTGGAGGACGTCGCAGTCCAGGACGATGGTGTTCTCGCCGAGGGCCTTGTAGTCGATGACGGCGCGCAGCGAGCGGCCGATCAGGCGGGAGATCTCGTGGGTGCGGCCGCCGATCTTGCCGCGTACGGATTCGCGGTCGCCGCGGGTGTTCGTGGCGCGGGGCAGCATCGAGTACTCGGAGGTGACCCAGCCTTCGCCGCTGCCCTTGCGCCAGCGCGGGACGCCTTCGCTGAAGGAGGCGGTGCAGAAGACCTTGGTGTCCCCGAAGGAGACGAGGACGGAGCCCTCTGCGTGCTTGCTCCATCCGCGTTCGATGGTGACCGGGCGGAGCTGTTCGGGCGTGCGGCCGTCGATGCGAGACATGGCACCGAGCCTAGCCGGTGCGAGGGAACGAGAAGACCCCGTCCGGGTGCGTCCGGTCGGGGTCCTGTCGTACGTACGGGTGCGCGCGCGGGCGCTCGTACGGGTGCGCGCAGGGGCGCGCGTGAGCCGGTGGGCTCAGCTCACATCATGTCTTCGATGTCGGCGGCGATCGGGTCGGCGTCGGTGCCGATGACGACCTGGATCGCGGTGCCCATCTTGACGACGCCGTGGGCGCCGGCGGCCTTCAGCGCGGCCTCGTCGACCTTGCTCGGGTCGATGACCTCGGTGCGCAGGCGGGTGATGCAGCCCTCGACCTCTTCGATGTTCTCGATGCCGCCGAGCCCGGCGACGATCTTCTCAGCCTTGGTGGCCATGTGTTTCTCCCTGAGTTCTACGAAGAACGAGTCCGACTGACATCCGGCGCCCGGCGTCTGCACGCCTGCCGCCCGACCGACCGACCAACAGGGCGGTCCGCTTCGTCACGGTAGCCCACGATTGGCCCAGCTACGCGGGCACATGCCCGGTATCTGCCGAATGATGATGATCAGCACCAACCTGCCCTCAAGGCGGGTGAAATGCGACCGCAACACAAGTGGTCTACACCAGTGTGCCGCAAGTGTCGCGACTGCCAAAAACGGGCCGGTCAGGGAGGACGCGGATGAGCGCGAGCAGCGCCGCAGCAGTGCCACAGCCGAAGTGGTGGAACGGCTTGTTCCAAGGGCTGCAGAAGATGGGCCGGAGCCTGCAACTGCCGATCGCCGTGCTGCCCGCGGCCGGCATCCTGAACCGGTTCGGCCAGGACGACTTCCTCGGCAAGGACGGCCTGGGCTGGACGACCGTCGCCAAGGTCATGGCCGCCGCGGGCGGCGCCCTGCTCAACGCCGACCTCGGCCTGCCCCTGCTCTTCTGCATCGGCGTCGCGATCGGCATGGCCAAGAAGGCGGACGGTTCGACCGCGCTCGCGGCGGTGGTCGGCTTCCTCGTCTACCGCAGCGTGCTGCGCGTCTTCCCCAAGGACTGCCCGACGGGGACGAAGGACATCGGTGGTGGCTGCCTGGGGCCCGACCAGACCTTCGCCGAGTACACCTTCCAGAACCCCGGGGTGTTCGGCGGCATCGTCATGGGCCTGCTGGCCGCCTGGTTCTGGCAGCGCTTCCACCGCGTCAAGCTGGTGGACTGGCTCGGCTTCTTCAACGGCCGCCGCCTGGTCCCGATCATCATGACCTTCGTGGCGATCGCCTTCGCCGTCCTGTGCCTGTTGATCTGGCCGCCGATCGGCGACGCGCTGGAGAGCTTCTCGGACTGGCTGATCAGCCTGGGGTCGTTGGGCGCCGGCATCTTCGGCGTCGCGAACCGCGCGCTGCTGGTGATCGGCCTGCACCAGTTCCTGAACGTGCCGGTGTGGTTCCAGTTCGGCAGCTACACCAAGCCGGACGGGCAGACCGTGCACGGTGACATCCCGATGTTCCTGGCGGGAGACCCGAACGCCGGCCAGTTCCTCACCGGCTTCTTCCCGATCATGATGTTCGCCCTCCCGGCGGCGGCGCTGGCGATCACTCACTGCGCGAAGCCGGCCCGGCGCAAGGAGGTCGGCGGTCTGATGCTGTCGGTGGGCCTGACCTCCTTCGTCACCGGCATCACGGAGCCGCTGGAGTACTCGTTCCTCTTCCTGGCGCCGATGCTTTACGCGGTGCACGCCGTGCTCACGGGTGTGTCGATGGCGGTGACCTGGGCGTTCGGGGTCAAGGACGGCTTCAGCTTCTCGGCCGGCCTGATCGACTACGGCATCAACTGGAGCCTGGCGACGAAGCCCTGGATGATCATTCCGATCGGCCTCTGCTTCGCGGTCGTCTACTACGGCATCTTCCGCTTCGCGATCACGAAGTGGGACATCAAGACGCCCGGCCGGGAGTCGGACGAGGAGATCGAAGCGATGCAGGCGGAGAACACCAAGGCGTAGGCCCGAAGGGACTTCCGGCCCGTGCGCGCCGCCCGGCGGCGAGGGTCGGACGTACCCCCGAGGCGCGGCGAAGGGCCCATGGGGCCCGCCCGAGGCCCCCTCCCGGGGGTGGCCGAACGTCCTCCCGCGCGATGCCGTAAGCCCTCCCAGAAACAGCCACATAAGAGACGAAGGCCTCCGGACCCACAGGGTCCGGAGGCCTTTGCCATGTATGTCCCGGTGTGTCTTCCACCACGGAATTGGTGGGTTCCTTACGCGGACCTCACCGTGCTACAACTGGTCTACACCACTGAGTGGTGTAGACCACGTAGGCCTTTCGGCCCGGGGTCCTCCCCTTTCCTGAGACGCCGCCATCCCCCCTTTTTTGCCATGTCCCCAGGCAGCGTCTTGTCCACTGGAGGAAGTTGATGAGTACGGCCACCGCCGCTCCCGCCAAGAAGCGGGGCTCCGGCCTGATCCAGGGTCTGCAGAAGGTCGGCCGCAGCCTTCAGCTGCCGATCGCCGTTCTGCCGGCCGCCGGTATCCTGCTGCGCCTCGGCCAGCCCGACGTCTTCGGCGTCGACGGCCTCGGCTGGGACAAGGTCGCCGGGGTGTTCGCCGCCGCCGGCAGCGCTGTCTTCGGCAACCTGCCGCTGCTCTTCTGCATCGGTGTCGCGATCGGCTTCGCGAAGAAGTCCGACGGCTCCACCGCCCTCGCGGCGCTGGTCGGCTTCCTGGTCTACCAGAAGGTCCTCACGGCCTTCCCGGTACACGAGGCCATCATCAACACCACCGAGAACAAGGGTGTCGACGTCCCCGCGGTGATCAACGACCCGGGTGTCCTCGGCGGCATCATCATGGGTCTGCTCGCCGCGGTCCTGTGGCAGCGCTTCCACCGCACCAAGCTGGTGGACTGGCTCGGCTTCTTCAACGGCCGCCGCCTGGTCCCGATCGTCATGGCCTTCGTCGGCGTCCTCGCCGGTGTGTTCTTCGGCGTCGTCTGGGAGCCGATCGGTGAGGTCATCTCCAACTTCGGCGAGTGGATGACCGGCCTCGGCGCCGGCGGTGCGGGCCTCTTCGGCCTCATCAACCGCGGGCTGATCCCGATCGGCATGCACCAGTTCGTCAACACCATCGCCTGGTTCCAGATCGGTGACTTCACCACCGCCGCCGGCGACGTCGTCCACGGTGACCTCACCCGCTTCTTCGCCGGCGACCCGGATGCGGGCATGTTCATGTCCGGCTTCTTCCCGATCATGATGTTCGGTCTGCCGGCCGCCGCTCTGGCCATCGCCCACAGCGCCCGTCCGGAGCGCCGCAAGGCGGTCACCGGCATGATGGTCTCGCTCGCCCTCACCTCGTTCGTCACGGGTGTCACCGAGCCGATCGAGTTCTCCTTCATGTTCATCGCCCCGGTCCTGTTCGCCATCCACGCGGTGCTGACGGCCGTTTCCATGGCCGTCACCTGGGCACTCGGGGTGCACGCCGGCTTCAACTTCTCCGCCGGCCTGATCGACCTGGGCCTCGGCTGGAGCAAGGCGACCTCGCCCTGGCTGATCCTTCCGATCGGCCTGGTCTTCGCAGCGGTCTACTACTTCGGCTTCCGCTTCGCGATCACCAAGTTCAACCTTCCGACGCCGGGCCGCGAGTCCGACGAGGAGCTCGCCGAGATGGAGAAGGCCGAGGCCAAGTAGGTCTCCCGCCCCACACCACGGAAAAGCCCCCGCTCTCCCGGAAGGGAGGGCGGGGGCTTTTCCGTACCTGCGACCTGCGTGCGCAGAAGCCCGGCTCAGACCTCGTACACCGCGCCCGTGTACGCCAGCTCCACCGGGCCGTCGTAGACGGCGCGGGCGTCCGCCAGGTTGCGTTCGGCGTCCGTCCACGGCGGGATGTGGGTCAGGACGAGCCGGCCGGCGCGGCCGGCGCGGGCGAACTCCCCGGCCTCGCGCCCGTTGAGGTGGAGGTCCGGGATGTCCTCCTTGCCGTGCGTGAAGGAGGCCTCGCACAGGAAGAGGTCGGTGTCCTCGGTGAGCAGGCCCAGCTCGCGGCAGACACCGGTGTCGCCGGAGTACGTCAGGGAGCGGCCGCCGTGCTCGACGCGGATCCCGTAGGACTCGACCGGGTGGCAGACCTTCTCGGTGCGGACCTGGAACGGGCCGATCTCGAAGGTGCCGGACTTCAGGGTCCGGAAGTCGAAGACCTCGCTCATGGAACGCTCGTCGGGGACGTCCTCGTAGGCGGTGGACAGCCGCTTCTCGGTGCCCTCGGGGCCGTAGACGGGGATGGTGCCGCAGCGGCCGCCCTCGTGGCGGTAGAAGCGGGCGACGAAGTACGCGCACATGTCGATGCAGTGATCGGCGTGCAGGTGGCTGAGGAAGATCGCGTCGAGGTCGTAGAGCCCGATGTGGCGCTGGAGCTCGCCGAGGGAGCCGTTGCCCATGTCGAGGAGCAGCCGGAAGCCGTCGGCCTCGACGAGGTAGCTCGAACAGGCCGATTCCGCGGACGGGAACGACCCCGAACAGCCGACGACGGTGAGCTTCATGGAGCGTGAACCTCCGTGGACGGTCCGTGGACGGAATGCGGGCCGTGCGTGGGTCGAGCGTAAGGCGCGAAAGGTCCGGTCGCTCCTCCGCGGCAGGCCGTTGTGGGGCGAATCACCTGAGCTGTCACCCGGGGGAGCGACGGGGCGGACCCGGGTTGCCGTGCGGGCGCGGTGTGGCGCGGCGCGGTGGGTGTGCCGCTGCCGTGCCGGGGGCGTCGGGCAGGACTACGGTCGGAGTATGGACACGTCCTGGTGGCCGGCGGTCGCCGCCGTGGTGGTCGTGATCCTGCTGGTGCTCCTCCCCCGGCGGGCGCGGCCGCTGCGGCGGGCCGCGGATCCGCCGCACGGACCGGGCCCGCTGCCGCGGCCGGAGGCCGGCGAGCTGTGGTCCCTGGAGGACGGGCGGCCCGTCCTGGTGCTGGGCGTACGGGGCCACCGGGCGCGGATCGCGCGGATCACCGGGAAGTACGACGACCGGCGCGCCGGGGTGATCCCGCTGCCGCCGGGGGTGGTGGGGGCGCGGGGCGCGTTCCTGGAGGCGGACCGGGCGGTGGAGGTGTCGGTGTGGGAGTTCGCGAGGGCGCGGCCGCTGGGGGCGGTGGATCCGGCGGTGTGGGACGAGGTGAAGGGGCTCGGGGGGCCGGGGCCCGGGGCGCCGGGGTCGTCCGGCTGAAGCGGGTCTACGATCCCCCGGACCCGGAGCTGGACGGGGTCCGGGTGCTCGTGGACCGGCTGTGGCCGCGGGGGCTCTCGAAGGAGGCGGCGGGGGTCGACGAGTGGGCGAAGGCGGTCGCCCCGTCGGGGGAGCTGCGGAAGTGGTTTCACGGGGGCGGGTCTGTGGCGGAGTTCCGGGAGCGGTACGGGGCGTAGCTCCGCGGGGAGGAGGCCGTGGCCGAACTGGCCCGGCTGCGGGCCGTGGCCGCGGCCGGGCCGGTCACGCTGCTGACTGCCGTCAAGGATCCGGGGGGCAGCCATGCGGGGGTGCTGGCCGCACTGTTGGCGGGGCCGCCTTCTTAACGCCGTCCGGCGGTGGCCGGTCGGGGCGCTCGGCCCTGCCGCCCCGGCGCGGTGCCCGGCGGGCGAGTGCGGGTGGAGGCCCTGCGGGGCTGTCCCCTACCCACCCTTCCACCGTTCCCCGGGCCAGCCCGGACCCGGTCCTCAAACGCCGGACGGGCTGAAAGGAACAGGCCCCGGGCTGCGCCCGGACCCCCTGGGGCTCCGCCCCAGACCCCGCGCCTCAAACGCCGGCGAGGCTGGATATCCCCAGCCCCCCGGCAACGGCGCCGCACGTGGCCGGGGTCCGGGGCGCAGCCCCGGGGAACGGGCGAAGGGCGGGTAGGGGACCCAGCCCCGCAGGGCCAACCCACCCGCACCCGCCCACCAGCCCCACGCCGAGACCGCAGTGGCGGCACCGCCGACCCGCCACCGCCGGACGGAGTCCGGCGCAGCGCCGCGAAGCCCGCGCAGCGGTGCGAGCGACGCGTTGAGAAGGAGGTGCGGGCTACGCCCAGAGTTGGCCCTGGAGGACTTCGATGGCTTCTTCCGTGGTGGCCGCCGTGTAGACGCCCGTCGAGAGGTACTTCCAGCCGCCGTCGGCCACGACGAAGACGATGTCGGCCGATTCGCCCGCCGCCACCGCCTTGCGGCCGACGCCGATCGCCGCGTGCAGGGCCGCGCCCGTGGAGACGCCCGCGAAGATGCCCTCCTGCTGGAGGAGCTCCCGGGTGCGGGTGACCGCGTCCGCCGAGCCCACGGAGAAGCGGGTCGTCAGGACCGAGGCGTCGTACAGCTCGGGGACGAAGCCCTCGTCGAGGTTGCGCAGGCCGTAGACGAGGTCGTCGTAGCGCGGTTCGGCCGCGACGATCTTGACGCCCGGGACGTGTTCGCGCAGGTAGCGGCCCACGCCCATAAGGGTTCCGGTGGTGCCGAGCCCCGCCACGAAGTGGGTGATCGAGGGGAGGTCCGCGAGGATCTCCGGGCCGGTCGTGGCGTAGTGGGCGCCCGCGTTGTCCGGGTTGCCGTACTGGTAGAGCATCACCCAGGAGGGGTTCTGCTCCGCCAGTTCCTTCGCGACGCGGACGGCCGTGTTCGAGCCGCCCGCCGCCGGCGACGGGATGATCTCGGCTCCCCACATGGCCAGCAGGTCGCGCCGCTCCTGAGAGGTGTTCTCGGGCATGACGCACACGATCTTGTAGCCCTTGAGCTTCGCGGCCATCGCGAGGGAGATGCCCGTGTTGCCCGAGGTGGGCTCCAGGATCGTGCAGCCGGGGTACAGCCGGCCGTCCTTCTCGGCCTGCTCGACCATGTGGAGCGCGGGGCGGTCCTTGATCGAGCCGGTCGGGTTGCGGTCCTCCAGCTTCGCCCAGATGCGGACGTCGTCCGAGGGCGAGAGCCGGGGCAGGCGTACCAGCGGCGTGTTGCCGACCGCGGCCAGGGGGGAGTCGTAGCGCATTACTTCGATCCGCCGGCTACGGCCGGGAGGATGGTGACGTTGTCGCCGTCCTTGAGCGCGGTGGAGATGCCGTCCAGGAAGCGGACGTCCTCGTCGTTGAGGTAGACGTTGACGAAGCGGCGCAGTTCGCCGCCCTTGCCCTCGTCGATGATGCGCTCCTGGATGCCCTTGTGGCGGGTCTCCAGGTCGGTGAAGAGGTCGGCCAGCGTGGCGCCCTCCCCCGTGACGGCCTTCTCGCCGTTGGTGTAGGTGCGGAGGATGGTGGGGATGCGGACCTCGATGGCCATGGCAGGCTCCAGTCAGGATGGTGAAGGGAAGGCGGGCGAAGCGGAGCAGGCGTGAGCGCGTGCGGCCCCGCGAGGGGGCCGCCGGGGGCTCAGGCGGCTGTACAGATGGCGCTGGCGAGGCGGCACAGGTCGACGTGCAGCCGCGCCACAAGCAGCAGCCTGCCGGGCGTCTCGATGCTCACGTCGTGGGAAACCATGCGGTCATGTTAACGATTCCCGGTCCCTGGTTTGGAGTGTGATCCCGCATCGTGGACGGATCTCGCTCACATACTGAGAAGTAGCCCTGTGGGGGTGCCTCAGTAGGCCGCTACGACCTGCACTTCTTCCTCCGTGATCACGCCTTCGACGATCCGGTACGACCGGAACTGGAACTCCCCGAGGCCGTCCTTGTCCGCCGTGGAGACCAGGACGTAGTGCGCTCCGGGCTCGTTCGCGTACGTGACGTCCGTGCGCGAGGGGTAGGCCTCGGTGGCGGTGTGCGAGTGGTAGACGACGACGGGCTCCTCGTCCCGGTCGTCCAGCTCGCGGTACAGCTTCAGCAGGTCCTTGGAGTCGAACTCGTAGAACGTGGGCGACCGGGCCGCGTTCAGCATCGGTACGAACCGCTCGGGGCGGTCCGTGCCGGCCGGGCCGGCCACCACGCCGCAGGCCTCGTCGGGGTGGTCCTGACGGGCGTGCGCGACGATCTGGTCGTACAGGTCCTGGGTGATGGTCAGCATGAGCGACAGGATAAGCAGACGGGCCCTCCCGTACCGAGGACTGGTACGGGACGGCCCGGATGGTGGACACGATCCGCCGTTCACAAGGGATCGCGCCCGAATGCCGCGCGGTTCCCGCCCGTGACAGGCGGCCGGGACCCGCGGTTCGTGGAGGCCTTACGAGGCCTTGGAGGCGCTACGAGGCCTTGGTGAAGGCCGCGCCGCGCGGGTCGCGGGACTTCATCACCAGGTAGGAGACGCCGAGCAGCAGACCCCACAGGGGGGCGCAGTAGAGCGAGACCCGGGCGTCCTTGTCGATGCCCATCATCACGATGACCATGCCGATGAAGGCCAGGGCGAAGTAGCTCGTGAACGGGGCGCCGGGGGCGCGGAACGGGGACGCGGGGAGGTCGCCGCGGTCGGAGGCGGCGCGGTAGCGGATCTGGCAGACCAGGATCATGATCCAGGCCCACATGCCGGAGATGGTGGCGAAGGAGACGACGTAGTCGAAGGCCTTGCCCGGGGCGACGTAGTTGATCCAGACGCCCACCAGCATCAGCGCGGCGGAGAAGGTGGTGCCGACCAGCGGGGTGCCGCTCTTGGTGAGCTTGGTGAAGAACTTCGGGCCCTGGCCGTTGAGGGCGAGGTCGCGCAGCATGCGGCCGGTGGAGTACATGCCCGAGTTGCAGGAGGAAAGGGCCGCGGTCAGGACGACGAAGTTGACGATCGCGGCGCCGACGCCGAGGCCCATCTTCTCGAAGGCGGCGACGAAGGGGCTGACGCCGGGCTGGAACTCGTGCCACGGGACGACCGACAGGATCATGATGAGCGCGCCGACGTAGAAGACGGCGATGCGCCACGGCACGGTGTTGATGGCCTTGGGCAGGGTCTTCTCGGGGTCCTTGGACTCGCCGGCGGTGACGCCGACCAGTTCGACGGCGAGGAAGGCGAACATCACGATCTGCAGGGTCATCAGCGTGCCGCCGAGGCCCTTGGGGAAGAAGCCGCCGTCGTTCCACAGGTTGGAGACGGTGGCGGTGTCGGCCGCGTCGGAGAAGCCGATGGTGAGGATGCCGGCGCAGATCAGGATCATGCCGACGATGGCGGTGACCTTGACCATGGAGAACCAGAACTCCAGCTCGCCGAAGAGCTTCACGGAGATCAGGTTGGCGCCGTAGAGGATGACGGTGAAGATCAGCGCGTACGCCCATTGCGGGAAGCCGTCATGGGTCCAGTACGACATGTACTGCGCCGCGGCGGTGACTTCGGTGATGCCGGTGACCACCCAGAAGAGCCAGTAGGTCCAGCCGGTCACGTACCCCCAGAAGGGGCCGAGGAACTCCCGGGCGTAGTCCGAGAAGGAGCCGGACACCGGGCGGTACATGAGCAGTTCGCCCAGCGCCCGCATGATGAAGAAGATGACCAGGCCCGCGATGGCGTAGGCCAGGATCAGGCTGGGGCCGGCCTTGGAGATGGCCTTGCCGGCGCCCAGGAAGAGGCCGGTGCCGATGGCGCCGCCGATCGCGATCATCTGGATCTGGCGGGCTCCGAGTGCGCGGTGGTAGCCGTCGCCCTCGCCCGTGTCGTGCTGCTGCTCGTCGACCTGTACGGAGGTCATGTCTTGGTGCGCCTTTCTCCACGCCGACCCGCGCCATGACTGGCAGCGGATCGGGTCCTCGATCCCCCCGGATACGGATGGAGTTGCACGCCGGCGGTCAGCCGGTTCAAGCAGGCCGGGGGGCATGGGTGGCGCCCCGTCGGCGGTCGTGAAGATTTATCACGTGCTTACCGGTGCGAGAGGGCGGAAAATGTGACGCAGGGCATAAAAAAATCAGGACAGAGGTCCTGAAATGGATCAGATCACCACATCGTGGTGATCTGATCGTTATCCGGATTTGAGCGTCCGCTGAGCGAACGGCGGACGTACTTGAGGATCTTCAGAGGGTTCCCCGGGAGGTACCCCCGGAGGTTCCACGGGCGGTCCCTCAGAGG
Organism: Streptomyces sp. NBC_01298; assembly: GCF_035978755.1. NCBI lineage: Bacteria > Bacillati > Actinomycetota > Actinomycetes > Kitasatosporales > Streptomycetaceae > Streptomyces > Streptomyces sp. NBC_01298. The sequence goes on along the minus strand of NZ_CP108414.1, from coordinate 5,750,336 downwards.
GTCCCGGCGAGCGTCTCGATCAAGGTCTCCTGGAGACCGCCGAGCCAGAGGTAGGCCATCACCATCGGCTTGCGCGGGTCGTCGTCCGGGAGCCGGAACAGCACCGCGCTCTCGTCGTCCTCCGTGATGTCGAGGCGGGCCGCGATGGTGAGCCGCAGGTCGTTCAGGGCGCCCAGCCAGCGCAGGCGCAGCTCCCCGTCGACCTCCAGGACGGCCGCGCCGTCGCCCGCGGGGCTCAGCCCGTCCAGGCTCCGTACGACGGCCAGCGCGTCCTCCCGCTTGCGGGTGCGCAGGTCGTTCTCGGTGAAGCGGCGGAACTCGGCCGAGTGGGCCCGCAGCTCCTCCGTGTCGGCGTTCGCCGGGGTCTCCGGGCCGCCGTAGGCGTCGGGGAAGAGCCGGGCCAGGGCCGGGTCGGAGGGGGGCTCGGTGGGGCCGTCGGAGGCGGCGAAGAGCGCGGCCAGCGGGTCGGCGTCCGGCTCGGGCTCCGGCTCGCCGGGTCCGATGAGCTCCAGCAGCTGTACGGCCAGGGAGCGCAGGATCGAGATCTCGATCTCGTCCAGCGCGATGGCGGCCCCGCCGGCCTTCAGGGGTTCGAAGACGCCGCCCATCAGTTGCGGTCCTGGGACATGGTCGCCCAGAGGCCGTAGCCGTGCATGGCCTGCACGTCCCGTTCCATCTCCTCGCGGCTGCCGCTGGAGACGACCGCCCGACCCTTGTGGTGGACGTCCATCATCAGCTTGTTCGCCTTGTCCTTGGAGTAGCCGAAGTACGCCTGGAACACGTACGTCACGTAGCTCATGAGGTTGACCGGGTCGTTGTGCACCAGGGTCACCCACGGGACGTCGGGTTCGGGGACCGCGAAGGTCTCTTCGGCGGATTCGGTGCGTTCGATCTCAATGGGAGCAACACTCACTTGTCCCATGCTGCCACTGACAGGGGCCCGTCGCACAAACGGGCCCCTACATCTCGTCACTCTGACGAGATGTGCGCTAGCATCCGTCACATGAACCCTGCGGACCTGGGCCTGCCGGTGGACGTGCCGTCGACAGCGCTCTTCACGGACCATTACGAGCTCACGATGCTGCAGGCCGCGCTGGCCAGCGGCACGGCCGACCGCCGCTCGGTCTTCGAGGTGTTCACCCGCCGGCTCCCCGAGGGGCGCCGCTACGGAGTGATCGCGGGGACCGGCCGGGTGCTCGACGCGGTGGAGAACTTCCGCTTCGACGGCGCCGTACTGGAGTTCCTGCGCGAGCGCGGCGTCGTCGACGCCCGCACCCTCGACTGGCTCGCCTCGTACCGCTTCTCCGGAGACATCTGGGGCTACCCGGAGGGCGAGGTCTACTTCCCCGGCTCCCCGGTCCTGCGCGTCGAGGGCAGCTTCGCCGAGTGCGTGCTGCTGGAGACCGTGATCCTGTCGATCCTCAACCACGACTCCGCGATCGCCGCGGCCGCCTCCCGGATGTCCTCGGCCGCCGGCGGCCGGCCGCTGATCGAGATGGGCGCCCGGCGCACGCACGAGCTGGCGGCCGTCGCCTCGGCGCGCGCCGCGTACGTCGGCGGTTTCACCTCGACCTCGGACCTGGCGGCCGGATTCCGGTACGGGATCCCGACGGTCGGCACCAGCGCCCACGCCTTCACCCTGCTGCACGACAGCGAGCGGGACGCCTTCACCGCCCAGGTCGCCTCGCTGGGCGGCTCCACCACGCTGCTGGTGGACACCTACGACGTCGCGGAGGCGGTCCGCACGGCCGTGGAGGTCGCCGGGACGGACCTGGGCGCCGTCCGCATCGACTCCGGGGACCTGCTGCTGGTCGCGCACCGGGTGCGGCAGCAGCTCGACGAGCTGGGGGCCACGGGGACGAAGATCGTGGTGACCTCGGACCTGGACGAGTACGCGATCGCCTCGCTGGCGGCCGCTCCGGTGGACGCGTACGGGGTCGGCACCCAGCTGGTGACGGGCAGCGGGCACCCGACGTGCTCGATGGTCTACAAGCTGGTGGCGCGGGCGGCCTCGGCCGACCCGAAGGCGCCGCTGGTGTCGGTGGCGAAGAAGTCCTCCGGCGGCAAGACCTCCGTCGGGGGACGCAAGTGGGCGGCCCGGCGGGCCGACTCCGAGGGGATCGCGGAGGCGGAGGTCCTCGGCACCGGGCCGGTGCCGGCCGCGCTGGCGGACAGGCAGCTGCTCGTGGAGCTGGTCAAGGGCGGCGAGGTCGTGGCCCGCGAGTCCCTGGAGACGGCCCGGGACCGCCACCGCGAGGTCCTGGCGGGCCTGCCCCTGTCGGCCACGCAGCTGTCCCGCGGCGAGGCCGTGATCCCGACCGAGTACGCGTAGCGCCGGGGCGGGGCCGGGCCGCGAACCCGGCGCAGCCGGGGCCCCTGGGGCTCCGCCCCAGACCCCGCGCCTCAAACGCCGGCGGGGCTGGATTCGGCTGAGGCCCGGCCTGCGGCCCGGCCTGCGCGTGCGCGCCTCGCGGGCCTGGGGCGGAGCCCCAGTTTCGGGAAGGGGCGGGGTGGGGGAAAGGCCCCGCAGGGCCCCGCGCCGTCTCGCCAGGACCACTCCGCCCCACAAGAACACCCAACCGAAGGGCACCGGACATGCACCGCGCACTGATCGTCGTCGACGTCCAGAACGACTTCTGCGAGGGCGGCAGCCTCGCGGTCACCGGCGGGGCCGACATCGCCGCCTCCATCACCGAGCTCATCGGCCAGGCCACCGCCGGGTACCGGCACGTCGTCGCCACCCGCGACCACCACGTCGACCCCGGGTCCCACTTCGCGCACCCCCCGGCCCAGCCGGACTACGAGACCTCCTGGCCGGTGCACTGCGTCGCCGGGACCGAGGGCGTGGGCTTCCACCCGAACTTCGCGCCCGCCGTCGCCTCGGGGGCCGTGGCCGCCGTCTTCGACAAGGGGGCGTACGAGGCCGCGTACAGCGGTTTCGAGGGCGCGGACGAGAACGGCCGCGGGCTCGTGGAGTGGCTGCGCGACCGGCAGGTCACCGAGGTCGACGTGGTCGGCATCGCCACCGACCACTGCGTGAAGGCCACCGCCCTGGACGCGGCCCGCGCGGGGTTCCGTACGCACGTGCTGCTGGACCTGACCGCAGGCGTGGCCCCGCACACCACGACCCGAGCGCTGGCGGAGCTCCGGGAAGCCGGGGTGGAGCTGAGCGGGACCCCCGTGGTGGCCGGCTGAGAACCCGGCTGAGGCCCAGGCTGAGGCCCCGCCTGAGGCCCCGGCCACGTCACCGGGGCCGCCCGGCCCCGCCCCGGGGCCCGGCCCCGCCCGGTCACCCCAGCAGGGCCCTGATCGGGTGCCACAGCTCCGCCGCCCGGTCCGGGGCGGAGCGCCAGAGCAGGCCGTCGGGGTGGTGCAGGACGGCGGTGATCTCGTCCGGCGTGGGCGGCTGCGCGTTCCCGCGCAGGTAGACGGCGCGCAGTCCGAGGTTCCGCAGCCTGGTCAGGGCGCGGGCCCGGTTCACCGCGTGCACCAGCACGCGGACGTTTCCACCTTCGGCGGCGCCTGCGACGCCGGCTGTGCTGCGCCCTACGAGTCCGCCCTTGACGGCGCCGACGGCACCTTCCACGGACGGTCTGGGCAGCGTGAGCGCGACGACCACGCTGCCGCCTGGCAATCGGACGAAACCTCCACCGGGCATGTCTTCATCTCCCCCGTCAATAAGAAACTCAGCCCACGCATCTAAACGCGATCGGCCGCCGCCCGCTAGGGGGCGACGGCCGATCATGTTTTGACCTGCGGTTTTACCGAATTACTTGGTGGAGGGACCGACCTCGACCGTCATGACGAGACCGTCGTAGGTCTCCTTCACGATCTTGATCTTGGTGTTGGTGTCAGTGGTCTTCACCGAGCCGGTCGGGTTCTCGTCGTAGAAGTACTTGCCCTTGTGGTCGTCGAAGACGAGCTGCGCGGGCTTGGGCTTCAGGAAGAGCTCCTGGCCGTTCTTGTGCAGGGTGATCGCATCCGTCTTGTACGCGCTGAAGGCGGCGTCGTACGGCTGGATCTTGTTGCGCAGCAGGGTGCCGTCCGACCACTTCATCGGCTTGGCGTTGGCGTCGATCGGAAGGATCAGACCGGCGCCGGGGTGCTGGCTGGTGTTGTTGTCCTTCTGGGAGGTGTCCCACTGCCAGATCAGGAGGCCGTCCTGGTAGGCGTAGTGCTCGACCCAGTTCGGCTTCGTGTTGGTGAAGCCGAAGTTGTACGGACCGACCTTGAGGGTCTTGTCGTACGAGACGTAGCGGCGGTTCTCGGCCAGGTAGTACTGCGCGTACTCCTTGGTGAAACCGGAGCCGACGCGGGAGAAGCCCTTGCCGGTCCAGCCGTTGTCGCCGTTCTCCGCGCCGTCGGTGAAGACCGTGGCGCCGTCCGCCGTGATGGCGAGGGCGTCACCGGTGAAGCCCTTGCCGCCCGCGCCGCCGTCCGTCTGGTAGCGGAAGCGGAGGTTGACCTTCTTGCCCGCGTAGGCGTCCAGCGAGTAGGCCAGGTTCTTCCAGCCGCCCGAGACGCCGGTGAGCGACGGGCTGTTGGAAGCGTCGACCGGGATGGCCACGCCGTCGGCGGTGCCGGCGAGCGCGGTCCAGGTGGCGCCGCCGTCGGTGGAGACCTCGGTGTACAGGAAGTCGTACTCCGCCTCGATGTCCCACCAGCCCTTGAGCGACAGGGCCGCGGAGGACTTGCCGGTCAGGTCGACCGAGCGGGTGAGGGTGTTCTTGAGGTCGTCACCCATGTTGCTCCACCACTGCGAAGCACCCTCGGCGGGAGCGACGATGTCGGTGGTGACCTTCTTCTTGGGAAGGTCGACGAGCAGCGCCTGCTTGTCCTTGGTGTTGTACTCCGAGACGCCCAGCTTGTGGGTGGACTTCGTCGCGGCCTTGGCCTTGTCGTAGTTCAGCCAGCCCAGCTGGAACTTGTCCCAGGCGGTCATGTCGCCCGGGAGGTCGCCTATGGAGTCCTTGCCGTTGCCGAGCCAGGAGCCCGCCGACATCAGGGACCAGAAGCCGACCGAGTTCTCGCCGCCACCGGAGGTGTCGTAGAGGTCCGGCAGGCCCAGGTCGTGGCCGTACTCGTGCGCGAAGACGCCGAGGCCGCCGTTCTCGGGCTGCATCGTGTAGTCGCCGACCCAGATGCCGGTGTTGCCGATCTGGGTGCCGCCGGCCTTGTTGTTCGCGGGGCCGTTCTTGCCGGCCTCGGTCCCGTAGGCGTACCAGCGGTGGGCCCACAGGGCGTTGGTGCCCTGCACGCCGCCGCCGGCCGACTCGTCCTCGCCCGCGTGGACGATCTGGAAGTGGTCGATGTAGCCGTCGGGCTCGTTGAAGTTGCCGTCGCCGTCGAAGTCGTAGCGGTCCCAGAGGTCGTACTGGGCCAGCTGCGCCTTGATCTGCGCGTCGGTCTTCCCGGCCTTCTTCTGGCCCTCGGCCCAGGCGGTCACGCCGTCCTTGACCGTGTCCCAGACGTTGGCGCAGTTGCTCTGGCCGCAGTAGTTCGAGCCGTAACGGGCCTCGTTGTACGGGACCTTGACCCAGTCGGCCACCTCGCCGTCGACCGAGTAACGGCCCGAGGAGGTCTTCTCGTAGTAGGTCTTCAGCGAGTTCTTGCCCTTGCCGGTACCGAAGTACAGGTCCTGGAAGTACGCGCGGTTGAAGTCCTTGCGCCAGGCCGTGCTGTTGTTCACAGTGCGGTCGGGCTGGGCGATCTGGTTGTGCTGCGGGCCCGGGTTGCCGCCGTACTTGGGCACGGGCGGCTTGGGGCCGGCACCGTCCGGGTCGAACGTGGTGGTGTTGTCCACCTGGTCGCCGAAGTCGACGAGGATCGTGAAGATCTTGTCGGTCTTCTCGCGGCCGAGCTCGACGTACTTCTTGTCGTCGAGCTTGACGACCTTGGAGGCGCCCTTCTGCTCGACGGTCTTCTTGCCGCTCAGCACCTGCTCCAGGGCAGCCTTGCGGGCCTGCTCCTGCTGCTTGCTGAACGGGCCTTCGAGGTTGTGCTTGACCTGCTCCTTCGAAGGAGCGGTCGGGTCCTGGCGGTCCGCGGCGGACACCTTCGCACCCGGGTCTGCCGTGGCCATCGTGAAGGCGGCGCCGGTGGCCGCCGTCGCTGCCAGGGTCACGCCGATTGCGGCGGCGCGCAGCGCTCGTCGTCTGGCCGAGTTGCTGGTCACTTGATGTCGTTCCCCTCCCGCGGCCGCGAAGTGGTGCGGAACTTCTCCGTAGGAGTTGGGGGGTTCCGTGCGGCGCGCGTCTCAAGTGACGACATTTGACCGGAGAGACGCGAGAAAAGACAGACCTTGACTTGTTCCTTACAACTGCACTATGCGGTCACCGAGTTCCGCTATTCGGACGTTCGGCGGCCATAGGGGACGAAGGGGACTTCCGACCCCCCATCGGACCCGCCCCGGGTCCGCCCCGGACTCGCCCCGGACCATCCCCCGGCAGTCGTCGGGCCCCATCGAACCAGAGGGAATCCCCTCGGTCCCGTCCACCCCTCCCCGCCCCCCGGACCCCTTCGGTGCCCCCCGTGCGCCCCCTGTGCTCCGCTGCCTCCCCCCACATGAGTGAGGTCACGCTTACCGACAGTTCCGCTCGGGCATCCACCGTCGTAGGGTCACTCGGCGCCAGCCCCGGCCGAGCCGACCCCCCCTCCCGCTTCGAGGACGGATATCGCCATGCCGCGTCCGACTGCCGCACAGCTCGCCTACGGGTCCGCCACCGTCATCGTCTCGACGATCGCCATGCTGCTGCTCTCGCAGACGAGTACGGGACTCGGCATCGCGGTCATCTCCGCCGCCGCCCTCGCCCTCGGGGTCCTCGTCGCCCTCACCGTTCCGCTGCCCCGCCGGCGCGGACGGCACGCGGCGACCCGTACGAGGACCGCCTCGCCCGTGCCGGACACCGTCCCGCAGGACGTGCCGGCGGGCGCCCCGGCCGCGGCTCCGGCCCCGGTCGAGCACCCCGTGCACCACTGACGGGACGCCACCGCTCCGACACCACCGCTCCGCCCCCGCGCACAGCGCGGCGCGGGCGGCCTCCCCCGTGGGGAGACCGCCCGCGCACACCGGACCGGGTACTTCTACGCGGCTTGGACCACCACGGTCTTGGCCACCTTGTCGTGCAGACCCTGCTTGTAGGGCTTGTCGACGAGCATCGAGATGACGAGCGCGATCGGCCACAGGCAGAAGCAGCAGATCAGCGTCGGCAGCCAGAGCACGGCGGCGCGGGAGAGGGCGGCGTTGGACTGCGGGACGCTGCCGTCGTTGAGCATCGCGACGCGCAGGCCCATCCACTTCTTGCCGAGGGTCTGGCCGTTCTTCTTGACGAACCACCAGTCGTAGCCGACGTACGCGACGATCGAGATCAGCGTCATGATCAGTCCGCTGCCGCTGTAGGACTTGGTGATGACCTCGGTGACGTCCTCGCCCTCGTTCGTCTTCACCGTGTAGCGGTTGCGGTCACCGGCGAAGAGCTGGATGACGAACAGCGGGACGGCGATGATCAGCAGGTCGATGACGCGCGCGGCGAGCCGCTTGCCGAAGTCGGCGAGCGGCGGCATCCCGGCGAGCGGGTCGGGCATGCCGTAGCCGCCCCCACCACCGCCGTACGGGTCGTTGCCGCCTCCGCCGTACGGGGGCGGCGGGGGCGGGTAGCCGCCTCCCCCGGGCGGGGGCGGCGGCGGGTAGCCCCCGCCGCCTCCGGGCGGCGGAGGCGGGAAGGCCCCGCCGGCGCCTGCGGGCGGTGAGCCGTACGGCGAACCACCCGACGGCGGAGGCGTCGGTTCCTGGGGCTTCTTGAGGAACGGGTCGTCCTCGGGCGGCTGGCCCGGCGGCGGCTGGTCGGTGCTCATGGCCCGAGTCGAACCCGGCCCGGAGCGGCCCGCAACGGGGACGCGTCCATTCGGGGGACACCGCGCTCTGGGACGGCCCGCAGGGGCCCTAGCGGGCCACGTACGTGCGTGCGGCGCGGTCGTGGAGGGTCCGGCGCCGCTGCCGGTCCGCGAGGGCCCACAGGGCCCCCGGGAGGCCCAGGAGGGCGTACACGAGCCAGCGGCGCAGCGCCGCGCCGAAGCGGGGCGGGCGGAGCGTGGCGGTGGCCAGGACCCGTACGCCGAGCAGCTTCTTGCCCGGGGTGCGGCCCCAACGGGCGGTGGGCAGGGCCTCGTAGAAGACGCCGAAGAGGAGGACGACGCCGAGCACGAGGCCCAGCGAGCCGCCGGTGGTCCCGTCCAGCAGCCACACGGTGGTGGTCCGGCCGGCCGCCCGGGCGGCGTCCACCTTGGCCTCGAGGTGCGCGGTCGTCCCCGGCACGAGGGGCAGCGCCACCCCGGTCGCGACGGCGGCGTACACGAGGGAGTCCAGCAGCCGGGCGGTCGCGCGGCGCACGAGCCCGGCGGGGCGCACGGCCCGCTCCGCCATCCGCTCGAACACCGCGCGTCCGGTCCGCTCGGGACGCGGAGCCGGGGGCACGTCGGCCCCGGCCCGCTCCGCACGGTCGGCCCGCTCTACGGGGGCCGCGCGCCGGGCGGGCTCCGCCGGGGCGGCCGGGGCGGGGCGCTCCGGGCGCCGTACGCGTTCCACCGGCTCCGGGTCCGCACCCGGAGCGCCGGGCCGCGCGGGAGCGGGGGCATGGGCCGCGACCGGGGAGGGCGCCGACAGGATGCCGAGCCCGCCCGGGGCGGCGGAGCCGGACGCCTGCGCGGGCAGGGCGGCCGACACGGGGGCCGGGGCCGAGTGCCGGGCCGGGGCCGGGGCCGGGTCCTGAGCCGCGCGGTGGGCCGGCGCCGGGGCGTGAGCCGGCGCCTGCGCCTGGAGCGGCGCCTGGGCCTGGAACTGTCCGGGCGCCTGGGCTCGTAGTGGTGCCGGTGCCGGTGCCGCTGCCTGGTGCGGAGTGGGGGCCGGTACCGACGGGCGGGCCAGGGAGATCCCGCCGGGGCGGGCCGCGGCCTCCTCCTCGTGCCCCCAGGACACCCGGCGGTCGCGCGGCCCGCCGAAGCCGGACTGGTGGAGCGGGTCGGCCTGCCATTCCGCGGCCGCGGACCCGGGCTCGGACCCCGACGCGTATCCCGACTCGTATCCGGGCTCGGATCCGGACGCGTATCCGGGCTCGTATCCGCCCGCGTCCCCGGCCGCGTCCGCGGCCCCCGCCCCCGCCGCCGGCCAGGACCCGAAGTCCGACCGCGAAGCGGACTCCGCCCAGGACTCCACCTCCGACCGCGCGGCCGGAGCCGCGGCGGAGCCCGCGGGCTCCGGCCAGGACGGCGGTGCGGGTACCGGGGCGGGTGCCGGGGCGGGCCGGGGCCGCGGTCTGTGTTCAGCCCGTTCCGGCTCGCGCAGCGCCTCGCTCATGCCCGTCTGGTCGAGGAACACGGGACCCGTCTCGTCGGCAGGGGCCGCGGGGCGGCTCGTACCGGGAACCCAGTTCAGGCCGTTCCAGAACCTGACGTACCCGGGGATGGACGGATCGGGGTAGTAGCCCTCGCGGGCCGCGTGCTCGCCGTCACCAGGGGAGGCCGTCAATGTCCCCAACTCCGATCGTGGCTTGAGGCTTCTTGCAGGGGTGGACCATAGCCAAGAACCGCCCCCCGACAGGTCCGGTAACGGGAGAATCCAAGCGTTCGGGCGAACCCTGACGAACCCTGACGAGCGCAGCCCCGTACGAAAGAATTCGGTCAGCCGATAGATTTCGGCCAATCCTCGATCTGCCTCGCGAACTCGCGTCATACCCGGGCACTTCGGCGCTCTCTCCGGGTGTGGGCCGCTCCAGGGCCCCGCGCACCACCCGAACACGCACCCGTACCGAAGTGAGGCCGCCATGCAGCACCCCGTCGTCGAGCGCGAGCTGGAACTGAAGCTGGTCCTGTCCCCCGAGCGCAGCGTGCCCGTCCCCGCCCGCCTGCTGTACCTGACGGACGACCCGTACGCCGTGCACATCACCTTCCACACCGGCTCCAGCACCCCGGTCAACTGGACCTTCGCCCGCGAGCTGCTGGTCGAGGGGGTGTTCCGTCCGTGCGGCCACGGAGACGTGCGGATCTGGCCCACGAAGGTCGGCCAGCAGGCCGTCCTGTGCATGGCCCTCAGCTCGCCCGACGGCGACGCCCTGCTGGAGGCCCCCGCCGTGTCGGTGTCGGCCTGGCTGGAGCGGACCCTGCGGATCGTGCCGCCCGGCACCGAGGCCGACCGGCTCGGCCTGGACGCGGCGCTGGCCGAGCTGCTCGCCCCGACCCCGGCCGACGAGCTGTGGATGCGCGACCCGTGGCCGTCGGACGAGTCCGCGGACGGGGACCTGTGACTCAGAAGAGCTTGCCCGGGTTGAGCAGCCCCTCCGGATCGAAGGCGTGCTTGACGGCGCGCTGCATCTCCAGTCCCACCGGGCCGAGTTCGCGGGCGAGCCACTCCTTCTTCAGGACGCCGACCCCGTGCTCCCCCGTGATGGTCCCGCCCAGTTCGAGTCCCAGCGCCATGATCTCCTCGAAGGACGCGCGGGCCCGCCGGGTCTCGTCCTCGTCGGCGGGGTCGAAGCAGACGATGGGGTGGGTGTTCCCGTCGCCGGCATGCGCGCAGACCCCGATGAGCAGGTCGTGCGTACGGGCGATGGCGGCGGTCCCGTCCAGCATCTCGGCGAGCCGCGTCCGCGGTACGCACACGTCGTCGATCATCGTCGCGGGCCGCAGGGCCTCCAGGGCGGGCAGGGCCATCCGGCGCGCCTGGAGGAGCAGTTCGGACTCCGCCGCGTCCTCGGCCGGTACGACGGCGCTCGCCCCGGCGGCGGTGCACAGCGCCCCCACGGCGGCCAGGTCCTCGGGCGCGTGCGGGGTGTCGAAGGCGGCGAGCAGCAGGGCCTCGGTGGTGTCGGGCAGGCCCATCTTGCCGAGCGCGTTGACGGCGCGGACGGTCGTACGGTCCATCAGCTCCAGCAGCGAGGGCGTCAGTCCGGCCTCCATGACGGCGCAGACGGCCGCGCAGGCGGCCGCGGCGGAGGGGAACTCGGCGGCCAGCGCGAGCTGGCGGGGCGGTGCCGGGCGCAGGGCGAGGACGGCCCGGACGACGACGCCGAGGCTGCCTTCGGAGCCGACGAACAGGCGGGTGAGGTCGTACCCCGCGACGCCCTTGGCGGTGCGCCGGCCGGTCCGCAGGAGCCGGCCGTCGGCGAGGACCACGTCGAGGCCCAGCACGTACTCGGCGGTGACCCCGTACTTGACGCAGCACAGACCGCCGGCGGCGGTGCCGATGTTCCCGCCGATGGTGCACTGCTCCCAGCTGGAGGGGTCCGGCGGGTAGTGCAGGCCGCGCTCGGCGACGGCGCGCGAGAGGACGGCGTTGACGACGCCCGGTTCGACGACGGCGATCCGGTCGACGGTGTCGATCTCCAGGATCCGGTCCATCTTCACGAGGGACAGCACGACGCAGCCGTCGGAGGCGTTGGCCGCGCCCGACAGGCCCGTACGGGCTCCTTGGGGGACCACGGGCACGCGCAGCGCGTGGGCGGTGCGCATCACGTGCTGGACCTGTTCGACGGTCCGGGGCAGGACCACGGCGGCCGGGGTGCCGGCCGCGCAGAAGCTCGCCATGTCGGTGGAGTAGGAGGCGGTCACCTGGGGGTCCGTCAGCAGGGCCTCGGGCGGGAGGCCTTCCAGGAGCAGCGCGTGGAGCGTGCGTGAGCCATCGTCAACTTCGTCAGCCATGGTGCCAGCGTGACAGTCGGGGCCATCGGTGTGAACACGCCCGCGACGCTCTTCGGACACCTCGGCGAACTCTTCATATTGACGCACAGTGACTCCATGGACCCTATGCGCGACGCATCCGTCTCTCAGGAGAGGCAGCGGCAGGCTGCCCCGCCCGTGACCTTCACCGGCCGCAAGACGCTCGTGGCGGCGGCGGCCCTGGTGGTCCTGATCGCCGGGGCCCTGGTGATCCGGCCGGCCCGCACGGGCGACGACGCGCGCCCGCCGGGGCCCAGCGAGCGGGCCCGGGCGGCGGTCGGCATGGGTGCTCCGGCGGCGGCGGTGGACCTGTCGGCGCTGGTCGCCGACCGGGAGAAGTGGGTCGCGGAGCACCCGGACGACGAGGGCTCGTGGGCGGTGCTCGGATCGGCGTACCTGGAGCAGGCCCGGCGGACGGCCGATGCCGCCTGGTACCCGAAGGCGGAGGGCGCCCTGAAGCGCTCGCTGGAGCTGCGCCCGGCGGAGAAGGGCAACTTCGACGCGATGACGGGCATGGGCGCGCTGGCCAACGCCCGGCGGGACTTCGGGACCGGGAAGAAGTGGGGCGAGCTCGTACGGGCGCAGGCGCCGAAGCGGTGGACGGCGTACCCGGTGCTCGTGGACGCGTACGGCGGTCTCGGGGACTACAAGGCCGCCGAGAAGGCGATGGAGAGCCTGGTGGACCTGCGGCCGGGGCTGGCGGCCTTCACGAAGGCCTCGCAGGTGTACCGGGACCGGGGCTGGCGCGAGGACGCGGCCATGTCCATGGAGCACGCGGGGGGCGCGGCGAAGGCCCCGGCGGAGAAGGCCTACGTACTGTTCCGGCTCGGGGAGCTGGCGTGGGAGCGCGGTGACGACGCGGAGGCGCTGAAGCAGTACGAGGCCGCGCTGCGCACCGATCCGGGCCAGGCGGCGGCGCTGGGCGGCCGGGCGCGGGTGCTGGCGGCGCTGGGCCGCGGCGGTGAGGCCGTACGGGACTACCGGCTGGCGCTGGGCCGGGCCGCGTTGCCGGCGCTGTCGCTGGAGCTGGGCGAGCTGCTGGAGTCGCTGGGCCGGGGCGAGGAGGCGAAGGCGGTGTACGACGGGCTGGCGGCGCAGGCCGCCCGGAGCGGGGTGAACGAGGAGCTGGTCCTGGGCCGCTTCGAGGCGGACCACGGCGACCCGGGCGCGGCCGTACGGCGCCTCACGGCGGAGTGGGCCCGGCACAAGAGCCTGCCGGTGGCGGACGCGCTGGGCTGGGCGCTGCACAAGACGGGCGACGACACGGCGGCGCTGGAGTACGCGAAGAAGGCCACGGAGCAGGGGCTGCGGCTCGCGGAGTTCTCCTACCACCGGGCGGTGATCGAGCGGGGCCTGGGCGACGAGGCGGGGGCGCGGCGGCACCTGGAGGAGACGATGCGGACGAACCCGCGCTTCTCCCCGGTACGCGGACCCCTGGCGAAGGCGGCCCTGGCGTCGATCGGCAAGCCCCCGTCGGGCGGCCCGGAGAACATGCAGCCCACCACCCCGTGGGTGGCCCCGGAACTCCCGAAGGCGAAGCCGGTGCCCAGGCCGAAGGCGGTGCCCAAGCCGAAGGCGAAGCCGTAGGGGGCTCGCCGCGGACGCCGGTGGGGCCGGAAGATCCGGCCCCACCGGCGTCCGCGTTCCCGCAGTCTCTGGAGGTTGCCCCCCAGGGGTTGCTCTTTAGAGGTTGCCCCGCTTCTCCTGCTCCCGCTCGATCGCCTCGAACAGGGCCTTGAAGTTGCCCTTGCCGAAGCCCATCGACCCGTGGCGCTCGATCATCTCGAAGAAGACCGTCGGGCGGTCCTGGACCGGCTTCGTGAAGATCTGCAGCAGGTAGCCGTCCTCGTCGCGGTCGACGAGGATCTTGAGCTCGCGCAGGATCTCGACGGGGACGCGGGTCTCGCCCGCCCACTCGCCGAGGGTGTCGTAGTAGGAGTCCGGGGTGTTCAGGAACTCCACGCCGGCCGCCCGCATCGCCCGCACGGTGCGGACGATGTCGTTCGTCGCGAGCGCGATGTGCTGGACGCCGGCGCCGCCGTAGAACTCCAGGTACTCGTCGATCTGCGACTTCTTCTTCGCGATCGCCGGCTCGTTGATCGGGAACTTCACCTTCAGGGTGCCGTCCGCGACGACCTTCGACATCAGCGCCGAGTACTCGGTCGCGATGTCGTCGCCCACGAACTCCTTCATGTTCGTGAAGCCCATGACCTTGTTGTAGAAGGCCACCCACTCGTTCATCCGGCCGAGCTCGACGTTGCCCACGCAGTGGTCGATGGCCTGGAAGGTGCGCTTGGCCGGGGGCTCGACCATCGGGGCGACGGAGACGAAGCCGGGCAGGTACGGGCCGGTGTAGTCGCCGCGCTCGACCAGGGTGTGCCGGGTCTGGCCGTAGGTGGCGATCGCCGCCAGCCGGACCGTGCCGTGCTCGTCGGTGAGCTCGTACGGCTCGTCCAGGCCGCGCGCGCCGTGCTCGACGGCGTAGGCGTAGGCCGCCTTCACGTCCGGGACCTCGATCGCCAGGTCGACGACGCCGTCGCCGTGGTCGGCGACGTGCTCGGCGAGGAAGCGGCCGCGGTCGGTGGAGGCCTTGATGACCGAGGTGAGGACGAACCGCGCGGCGCCGTTGGTCAGGACGTAGCTGGCCGTCTCGCGCGTGCCGTTCTCCGGTCCGGAGTAGGCGACGAGCTTCATGCCGAAGGCGGTCGAGTAGAAGTGCGCGGCCTGCTTGGCGTTGCCTACGGCGAAGACGACCGCGTCCATGCCCTTGACCGGGAAGGGATCGGCCTTGGCGGCGGTGGACGGCGCGATGTCGAGCGGCTGGGTCTCAGTCATGACGGCAGAGTCCCGCCGTTCCACAAGATGCGCAATAGTTTCCATTTCCGCTGTACAGACTGACCAGTCTCAGCCCACCATTGCTGGGATATCTGTGCACTATGACCACCGACCGACCGCCCGGGAGGCACCCATGGGAATCGACGAACTCGACGGCCGGCTCATCGTCCTGCTCGCCCGCGAGCCCCGGATCGGGGTCCTGGAGGTCTCGCGCCGGCTCGGTGTGGCGCGCGGCACGGCGCAGGCCCGGCTGGACCGGCTTCAGTCGAACGGAGTCATCCGGGGGTTCGGCCCGCAGGTGGATCCGGCGGCCCTGGGGTACCCGGTGACGGCCTTCGCCACGCTGGAGATCAAACAGGGCCAAGGGGCGGACGTACGGGCCCACTTGGACGGGGTCCCGGAGGTGCTGGAGCTGCACACGACCACCGGGCACGGGGACATGCTGTGCCGGCTCGTGGCCCGGTCGAACGCGGATCTCCAGCGGGTGATCGACCGAGTTGTCGCGTTTGATGGCATCGTGAGGGCTTCGACGGCGATTGTCATGGAGAATCCCGTGCCCTTGCGGATCATCCCTCTGGTCGAACAGGCGGCCGAGGACGACTGACGGTCGACCGCCGGTGGTCGACGACCGACCACCGGTGACCGACCACCGGTGACCGACGATCGACGTGCGGCGACTACGGATGGGGTGACGCGGCGTGAGTTTCTGGGCCTACCTGTCCAACCGCCACCAGCAGCTCCTGACCGACGCCTTCCAGCACGCCAGCGCCGTCTTCCAGTGCATGGTGATCGCGACCGCCCTCGGCGTCGCCATCGGCGTCCTCACCTACCGCAGCGGCTGGGCCGGGAACCTCGCGGTCACCTCCACCTCCACGGTGCTGACCATCCCCTCCCTGGCCATGATCGGCCTGCTGATCCCGATCGTCGGCCTCGGCGTCGCGCCGACCGTGATCGCCCTGACGCTGTACGGGCTGCTGCCCATCGTCCGCAACTCCATCGTGGGGCTGCGCGGGGTGGACCCGGCCCTGGTCGACGCCGCCAAGGGCATCGGGATGTCGCGCTCCGCCCAGCTGCTGAAGGTGGAACTGCCGCTCGCCTGGCCGCCGATCCTGACCGGCATCCGGGTCTCCACACAGATGCTGATGGGCATCGCGGCCATCGCCGCCTACGCCTCCGGGCCGGGCCTGGGCAACGAGATCTTCCGCGGGATCGCCTCGCTCGGCAGCGCCAACGCCATCAACCAGGTCCTGGCGGGGACGCTCGGCGTCGTCATCCTCGCCCTGCTCTTCGACGCCGCGTACGTCCTGCTCGGCCGTCTCACCATCCCGAGGGGAATCCGTGTCTGAGCCGACGCCCGCGAGCCCGCCGACCGAGCACCCGCCGACCGAGAACGTGCCGGCCGAACCCGTGCCGGCCTCCGCCTCCGCCTCCGCCTCCGCCTCCGGCGCCACCATCCAGCTGGAGAATCTCACCAAGCGCTACCCCGGCAACCCCAACCCCTCCGTGGACGACGTCTCGATGGAGATCAAGGCGGGCGAGCTCGTGGTCTTCGTGGGCCCCTCCGGCTGCGGGAAGTCCACCACCCTCAAGATGATCAACCGGCTGATCGAGCCCACCTCCGGCCGGATCCGCATCGGCGACGAGGACGTCACCGACATGGACCCGGTCAAACTCCGCCGCAAGATCGGGTACGCGATCCAGTCCTCGGGGCTCTTCCCGCACATGACGGTCGCCGAGAACATCGCCCTGGTCCCGAAGATGACCGGCTGGTCCAAGTCCCGCGTGAAGGACCGGGTGGAGGAGATGCTCGACCTGGTCGGCCTGGACCCGCGCGAGTTCCACGGCCGCTACCCGCGCCAGCTCTCCGGCGGCCAGCAGCAGCGCGTGGGCGTGGCCCGGGCGCTCGCCGCCGACCCGCCCGTCCTGCTGATGGACGAGCCCTTCGGCGCCGTCGACCCGATCACCCGCGACCACCTCCAGGACGAGCTGATCCGGCTCCAGCACGAGCTGCACAAGACGATCGTCTTCGTCACCCATGACTTCGACGAGGCCATCAAGCTGGGCGACCGCATCGCCGTCCTGCGCGAGCGCTCGCACATCGCGCAGTTCGACACCCCCGAGGCGATCCTCACCAACCCCGCCGACGACTTCGTCTCCGGCTTCGTCGGCGCGGGCGCCGCCCTCAAACGGCTCAACCTCACCCGCGTGCGGGACGTGGAGATCGCCGAGTTCCCGACCGTCTCCGTCGACGACCCGCTCCAGCAGATCTTCAACACCCTGCGCGCCGGCCAGGGCAACGAACTGCTGATGCTGGACCGGCGCGGCCGCCCGTACAAATGGCTGCGCCGAGGCGACCTGATGCGCGCCAAGGGCTCGCTGGCCCGGGCCGGGCAGCTCGTGCACGACACGGTGACCCGGGACGCGACGCTGCACGACGCCCTGGAGGCCGTACTGACCGACAGCGGCGGCCGGGTGGCCGTCACCGGGCGGCGCGGCGAGTACATCGGCGTCGTGGACATGGAGACCCTGATGAACTCCGTGCACGAGATGCTGGAGGCCGACCGGCTGACGGCGGCCGAGCACGCGCACGACCTCGAGGAGCTGCGCCACCACCGCACCGAGCGGGACCTGGAGGGGCTCCGGGACGGTTCGGAGGGCTCATGAGCCCCCGGAACCCGGTCTCCCCCGAACGCCCGCCCGGCGAGCACGAGCTCAAGGGGCACGTCTTCCGGGATCCGGAGGAGCCCGTGCCCGACGAGACGGTGATGGCCTCCATCGCACCGCCCCGCCCCGGGAGCCGGCTCACCTGGGCCCGGCTGGTGACCCTGCCCATCGTGCTGGCGCTGGTGCTGCTGGCCACGTACCTGTGGATCACCAACGCCACCCTGGACACGATCGCGGAGAACTCCCTCAAGGACGGCAACGTCGAGCTCCGGCTGTGGCAGCACGTCAAACTCACCGCGATCTCCACCTTCTGGGTACTGATCATCGCGATCCCGCTCGGCATCGCCCTGACCCGCCGCGGCCTGCGCCGGGCGGCCCCGCTGGTCACCGCGATCGCCAACATCGGCCAGGCCACCCCGGCCATCGGGCTGCTGGCCCTGCTGGTCATCTGGCTCGGCATCGGCCCCTCGACGGCGATCATCGGCATGGTCGCCTACGCCGTCCTGCCCGTGCTGTCCAACACCGTCGCGGGGCTGCGCGGGATCGACCCCCAGCTGGTGGAGGCCTCGCGCGGGATCGGGATGTCCTCCATGGGCACCCTGACGAAGGTGGAACTCCCGCTGGCCGTCCCGCTGATCCTGGCGGGCGTACGGACGGCCCTCGTCCTCAACGTCGGCACCGCGACCCTGGCCACCTTCGGCGGCGGCGGGGGCCTCGGCGACCTGATCACCTCCGGGATCCAGACGCAGCGGATGCCGGTGCTGGTGCTGGGCTCGGTGCTGACGGTGGCGCTGGCGCTGTTCGTGGACTGGCTGGCCTCACTGGCCGAGACGGTCCTGACCCCGCGCGGGCTGGAGGCGTAGATGGACAAGCTCTCCCTCTCCGTGCGGATGGCCACGGCCTGCGCGGCCCTGCTGGCGCTGGGGCTGCCGCTCGCGGGCTGCGGGCTCAAGAGCGGGTCCCCGATGGTGGACGACGTCCTCCCGGGCTCGGTGGGCCAGGGACAGCCCCTCAAGGGCGCCTCGCTCACGGTCACCTCGAAGAACTTCAGCGAGAACATCGTGCTCGGCCAGATGATCGGCCTGATCTTCAAGGCGGCCGGCGCGGAGGTCCTGGACCGCACCAACCTGCCGGGATCGATCAGCGCCCGCGAGGCGATCATCCAGGGCGACGCGGACGCCATGTACGAGTACACGGGCACGGCGTGGATCACCTACCTGGGCAACGACAAGCCGATCACGGACCCGTACGAACAGTGGAAGGCGGTGCGGGACGCGGACGTGAAGAACGGCGTGGCCTGGCTGCCGCCGTCCACGCTCAACAACACCTACACGCTGGCCATCAGCAAGAAGAACAACGCCAAGTACGGGCTGAAGACCATGTCGGACGTGGCGGCGCTGTCGCAGCGCGACCCCAAGGCGGTGACGGTCTGCGTGGAGAACGAGTTCGCCTCGCGGGAGGACGGGCTGCCGGGGATGGAGAAGGCCTACGGGATGAAGATCCCGGCGGGCAACGTCATGAAGATGGACGCCGGGATCATCTACACGCAGGTCTCCAAGTCCGATTCCTGCCTGCTGGGCGAGGCCTTCACCACCGACGGCCGGATCAAGGCCATGGACCTGGACACCCTCGCCGACGACCGGCACTTCTTCCCCAACTACAACGCGGCGCCGGAACTGCACGCGAAGACCCTGGAGAAGTACCCGGCGATCGCGGGCCTGCTGGACCCCCTGTCGAAGCGGCTGACGACGGAGACGGCGCAGCGGCTCAACGCGCTGGTGGACGTGGAGGGGCAGGACCCGCACGAGGTGGCGAAGGACTGGCTGGTGGCGGAGGGGTTCATCAGGGAGGGCTGAGCCCCGCCTCACCCGGACGAGTGGATGCAAAGAAGTAGTTGCAAAGAAACCCTTGCATAGGGTTCTTTGCAACTCTACTGTTGAGGCATGCCCGAGAACCCCGACCCCGAGAACCTCGACCCCGAGAACCCCGACCTCCAGAAGCCGACCGATCCGAAGGTCCGCAGGCTCGACCCGCACTCCCTTCGCGGCCTGGCCCACCCGCTGCGCATCCGCCTGCTGGGCGATCTGGGCCGGCACGGGCCGGCCACCGCCTCACAACTGGCGGAGCGGCTCGGGGAATCGAGCGGCGCCACCAGCTACCACCTGCGCCAGCTCGCCGCGCACGGGTTCGTCGAGGACGCCCCCGAACACGGCAAGGGCCGCGAGCGCTGGTGGCGGGCCTGCCAGGACGGCACCCAGTTCGACGAGGCGCTGATCTACGACAACGACCCCGTCACGCGCAGCGCCGCGGAGGTCTTCCTCGCCGAGATCGTGAAGATCCACGAACAGGAACTGTCCACCTGGCTGGGCGAAGCCCACACCTGGGCCATGGACTGGCGGCGGAGTTCCGAACTCAGCGACTTCTCGCTGAAGCTGACGGCCGATCAGACCCACGAGCTGGTCCTCAAGGTCCACGACCTGATCAACAGCTACCGCGACCTGCCTCCTTCGGAGGGCACCGAGTTGGTCCGCTTCCACACGCACGCCTTCCCGGTCAACACCAAGTAGCGCCCTCCACACCCCCTTTCGCAGAAGGAGCCCTGCCGTGCACGCCTTCAGCCATGCCCAGATCCACGCCGCCACCCACACCACCCGCACCGCCGAGGCCGCCGCCTGGCGCCGTGCGCGGGAGGCCGCACCGCACCTGCGCCGGCACCCCGCCGCCGCCCTGCGCAACCGGGTCGGCGAGGCCCTGATCGCCACCGGCATCCACCTGATCCAGCCCGCGCACCTGCACGCACGCATCGCCCGCAACGCCCGGATCTCCCGCCCGCACGGCGGCATCGCGTGAACCGTCGCCCCTTCACCGCCGTCCTGGTCGCCAACACCATCTCGATAGCCGGGAGTTCGCTGACCCTCATCGGCGTCCCGTGGTTCGTGCTCCAGACCACCGGCAGCGCCGGCCGGGCCGGGATCGTCGCCTTCTGCGCCACCCTGCCCGTCGCGATCGCCGCCCTGGTCGGGGGCCCGGTCATCGACCGGCTCGGCCGCCGCCGGGTCTCCGCCGGCTCCGACCTGATCTGCGGACTGTCCGTGGGCGCCATCCCGCTGCTGCACTACGCGGGGCTGCTGGAGTTCTGGATGCTGTGCGCGCTGATGGCCGTCGGCGGCCTCGTGCACACCCCCGGACTGGCCTCGCGCTACGTGCTGCTCCCCCATCTCGCCGAGCACGCCGGTACCACCGTCGCCCGCGCCGCCAGCCTCTACGACGCCGTCTCGCGCGGGGCCCGCATGATCGGGGCCGCGCTGGCCGGCGTACTGATCGCCACGCTCGGCGCCGAGTCGGTGCTGCTGCTGGACGCCGCCACCTTCTGCGCCTCCGCGCTGCTGGTCGCCGCCTTCGTGCGCGGGATACCGGCCGCCGAGCCGCAGCGCGCCACCGGGAAGGTGTCGCTGGCCGGCTACCGGGCGGAGCTCGCCGAGGGCTGGCGGTTCCTGATCCGCACGCGGCTGCTGCTCGGCGTCACGGTGATGGTGATGATGACCAACGGCCTCGACCAGGGCTGGTCCTCGGTCCTGCTGCCCGTGCACGGCCGCGACGCGCTCGGCGGGGCCACCGCGCTGGGCCTGATGGTCGCCCTCTTCGGCGGGTTCGCGCTGCTGGGCGCCCTGCTCTACGGAGCCTGGGGCGAGCGGTTCCCCCGGAGGACCGTGTTCGCGGCGGCGTTCCTGCTGTGCGGGGCCCCGCGCTACGCGGTCGCCGCCTTCACCGACACCTCGCTGCCGCTCGCGGTGACGATGGCGCTGTCGGGGCTGGGCGCGGGCGTGCTCAACCCGATCCTGACCACGGTCATGCTGGAGAAGGTGCCCGACGAGCTGCGCAGCCGGGTCGCGGGCGTGACCCAGGCGGGCTGCGAGCTGACGATGCCGCTGGGCGGGCTGGCCGCGGGGCTGCTCATCGACGGCTTCGGGGTGACCACGGCGCTGCTGGTGTTCGGCGGGGTCTACTTCCTCGCCACGCTCTCCCCCCTGGTGTTCCCGTCCTGGCGGAGCATGGAGGCGGAGCCCCGGTTCAGCAGGACGGAACCGACGCGCCCTTCTGCAGAGCCCGCAGCGCGTCGACCGCATCCGTCAGCGAAGTGACGGGGACCAGCCGGAGCCCCTCGGGGAGTTCGGACTTCGCGTCCGAGCACTCCGCCTTCGGTACGAGGAACACGCTCGCCCCGTCGCGCCGCGCGGCCTGAGTCTTCAGGGCCACCCCGCCGACCGCGCCGACCTCGCCGTCCGCGCTGATGGTGCCGGTACCGGCGATGCTGCGGCCGCCGGTGAGATCGCCGCCGCTGCCGTTCCCGTCGAGCTTGTCGACGATGCCCAGGGAGAAGAGCAGTCCGGCGCTCGGACCGCCGACGTCGGCGAGGTTGAGCTCGACCTTCACGTCCTTCGGGTCCTTGCGGAGGTAGCCGAGGGCGGCCTGGGAGGCCGTCGACTGCGACTTGGTCATCTCCTCCAGGTTGTGCTCCTCGATCTCCTTGTCGCTTCCGCCCGATCCGTACACCGACGCCCTGGGCATGACCGCCCGGGTGGTGTCGAACCAGTCGCCGACCAGTTCGGAGAGGGTGACGGAGGTGGAGGGACCGGTGGCCTGGATGGTGGTCATCCGCAGCTGGCCCGTGGTCTGGCGGGTGGGGGCCCCGGTGATGCTGATGACCTGCTTGCCGTCGCGGGAGCCGAGCACGTCGGCCGTAAGGCCCGGCTGCGCGATCACGAAGGGCAGCGGTGCGAAGGCCGCGACGGCGAACAGCGCGAGCACGGGCACGGCGCAGACGACGAGGGCGGCGGGACGCGGCAGACGTGTGAGGCGAGAGAGCACCGGGCCAATCTAGCGCGGGTGCCCGGCAACGGGTCGAGCCGCGCCCCCGGTGATCGGGGACACGGCTCGGTGTCCTGTTCCACAACCTGCCGCGCGGCTCAGCGCAGGGCGTCGGCCACTTCTCGGGCGGCGTCCACCACGCGCGGGCCGACCCGCTCGGGCACGGCGTCGGCCAGCATGACGACTCCCACGCTGCCCTCCAGCCCGGTGATGCCCACGAGGGGCGCGGCAGCGCCGCTGGCGCCCGCTTCGAGCTCACCGTGGGTGAGCGTGTACCCGGGCTCGATGAGCGTGCCCTGACGGGCGGCCAGGATGGCCCGGCCGGCCGCCCCGCGGTCCAGCGGATGCCGGAAGCCGGGCCGGTAGGCCACGTGGTAGTCGGTCCAGGTCGGCTCGACGACCGCCACGGCGAGCGCCTCGGTTCCGTCCACGAGGGTCAGGTGCGCGGTGGCGCCTATGTCCTCGGCGAGGGAGCGCAGCGCCGGCAGTGCCGCCTCGCGCACGAGGGGGTGCACCTGGCGGCCCAGGCGCAGCACGCCGAGCCCGACGCGGGCGCGGCCGCCGAGGTCGCGGCGGACCAGGGCGTGCTGTTCGAGGGTGGCCAGGAGGCGGTAGACCACGGTGCGGTTGACACCGAGGCGGTTGGAGAGCTCGGTGACGGTCAGACCGTGGTCGGTGTCGGCGAGCAGTTTGAGAACTCGGAGTCCTCGGTCGAGAGTCTGGGAGGTTTCCGCGGTCACGACGCCTCTCCCTCTTTCGGTGGGCGGCGGTGACTCTCTGGGGATAGCGCCGCCGGTCCCTCGGCGACGCACGGAGAGGCCGCCGGTAGCGGCCATGGCACCGGCTGCGCTCCCGCGGCGGCGCTGCCACGGGGCGTTCGATGCGGGGACAGTAGCGAGCGGGTTCGCTCAGCGGAAGGGCTCGTCCAGAATCCGGGCGCCTACTGGCGTTTTGTGCCGGTTGAAATCGCACATCGCCGCAGATTCGTGACCTTCGGCCCTCCGGTCGCCGCTCGTGTCCCCGGGCCGCCCGGGCGGCCCGTCAGGGCCTCCCACCACGGGTGCGGCGCCACCGCTACGACGACCCGGGCGGGCGCAGACCGTACAAATCTCCGCCCACCCGCCGTGCCGTATTCCGTAGGAAATCACCGCATCCGGGTGGCCCACTCCTGGACCTTCTTGATCCGCTCGCGCAGCTGTCCCGCCGTGGCTTCCGCGCTCGGCGGTCCGCCGCACACGCGGCGCAGTTCGGTGTGGAGCACCCCGTGCGGTTTGCCGCTCTGGTGGACGTAGGCGCCCACCATCGTGTTGAGCGACTTCCTCAGCTCCAGCAGTTCCTTGTGCGAGACCACGGGCCGCCGGTCGGCCGGCAGCTCCAGCAGGTCCGCCTCCGAGTCGGGCTTGCGCTTGCTGTGCGCGATCTGCCGCGACTGCCGCTTCTGGAGCAGCATCTGCACCTGGTCGGGCTCCAGCAGTCCCGGGATGCCGAGGTAGTCCTGCTCCTCTTCGCTTCCCGGGTGCGCCTGCATGCCGAACTCGGCGCCGTCGTAGAGCACCCGGTCGAAGACGGCGTCGGACTCCAGGGCCTCGAAGGACATCTGCTCCTCGTCGCCGGTGTCCTCGTCCTCCTGCTTGTTCGCCTCCTCCATCTCCTTCTCGGAGTCGGCGTACGGGTCTTCCTCGCCCTGCTTCTTCGGCTTGTCGAGGACGTGGTCGCGCTCGACTTCCATCTCGTTCGCGAAGCCCAGCAGGTAGGGAATCGTCGGCAGGAACACCGACGCCGTCTCGCCGCGCCGGCGCGAGCGCACGAAGCGCCCGACGGCCTGCGCGAAGAACAGCGGGGTCGAGATGGTGGTGGCGTACACGCCGACGGCGAGCCGCGGTACGTCGACGCCCTCGGACACCATGCGGACGGCGACCATCCACCGGTCGTTGCTCGCGGCGAACTCGTCGATCCGCTTCGAGGCACCGGTGTCGTCGGACAACACGACGGTGGCCTTGCTCCCGGTGATCTCCCGGATGAGCTTGGCGTAGGCCCGCGCGGAGTCCTGATCGGCGGCGATGACCAGCCCGCCCGCGTCCGGGATGCCCTTGCGGACCTCGGTCAGCCGCTGGTCGGCGGCGCGCAGCACGTTCGGCATCCAGTCGCCGCGCGCGTCGAGCGCCGTACGCCAGGCCTGCGAGATGGCGTCCTTGGTCATCGGCTCGCCGAGGCGGGCGGCGATCTCGTCGCCCGCCTTGGTGCGCCAGCGCATGTTGCCGCTGTAGGAAAGGAAGATGACGGGCCGCACGACCCCGTCCCCGAGCGCGTTCCCGTAGCCGTACGTGTAATCGGCGGAGGACCGCCGAATTCCGTCGTTCCCTTCCTCATACGCCACGAAAGGAATGGGATTCGTATCGGACCGGAAAGGCGTACCGGTGAGCGCGAGCCGCCGGGTCGCCGGGTCGAAGGCCTCCAGGCAGGCCTCGCCCCAGGACTTCGAGTCACCGGCGTGGTGGATCTCGTCGAGAATGACCAGCGTCTTGCGCTGCTCGCACCGGTTGCGGTGCAGCATCGGCCGCACGCCCACACCCGCGTACGTGACGGCGACCCCGTGGTAATCCTTGCTGAGCGGCCCCGCGGAGTAATCCGGATCCAGCCGGATCCCTATCCGGGCGGCGGCCTCCGCCCACTGCTTCTTCAGGTGCTCGGTGGGCGCGACGACGGTCACCTGCTGCACCACGTGGTGGTGGAGCAGCCAGGAGGCGAGGGTCAGCGCGAAGGTGGTCTTGCCGGCGCCGGGGGTGGCGACGGCGAGGAAGTCGCGCGGCTGGGTCTCCAGGTACCGGTCCAGCGCACCCTGCTGCCAAGCTCGCAGGGCGCTGGCGGTACCCCACGGCGCGCGGCCGGGGAAGGCGGGTGAGAGGTGGTGGGAGGCGGTAGTAGTCACGGTCTCCGGTTCGGTCTCTCGGCGGCGTATCCGTTCCGGGCACGCACTCCGGGCATCTTCCGGGGGTGCGTTCCGGGTATCGCTACGGCCGGCGGTACGGGCAGTCGTACGTAGGACAACCGGGCCACCCTACCGGCCCGGGCCCGCCCCTCGCGGAGGGACAGGCCCGTGACCTCGGCGCGTGCGGCGAGCGTCACATTCTTCGGCTCAGCGCGCGCAGCCGCTCCGCGATCCGCCCGATGTGCTCCTCGTTTCCCGCCGCCACGTCGATGACCAGGCCGTACGCGGAGTCCTGGTCCGCGTCGCCGAGATCCACGCCGTTGAGGGCGAGGAAGGTCGCGGCGGCGAGCCAGGCGGTCCGCTTGTTCCCGTCGACGAGCGGATGGTTCGTCGCGATCGCGTGCAGCAGCGCGGCGGCCTGCTCGAAGGTGTCCGCGTACGCCGCCGTCCCGAACATCCGGGCCCGCGGCCGGTGCACGGCCGACTCCAGCAGCCCGGGGGCGCGCAGCTCGACGGGCTGGTCCTGGGCGAGGCAGGCGTACCGCGCGAGGTCGAGGACCTCTCCGAGGGTCAGGTGCCTGGTGGTGCTCATTCCCCGAGCCTCCGCAACAGCCCGGCATGCCGCCCGGCCAACCTCAGGGCCTCACTCCCGGCCCGCTCCCGCTCACCCCGCACCCAGCCCCGCACGGCGGCCAGCACCGCGTCCTCGACGCTCTGCCCGGTGGCATCGGCAAGATCGGCCAGCTCCGCCCGCTCGGCGTCGGGCATGACGATGATCAGCTCACTCATCCCCGGATGCTAAGCCGGATCGTCCCGGACCCGCCCCCACATTCCGTCCGCCCCACCCCGCCGAGCACCCGACCCCGCCGGCCGGCTGGGCCGGCTGGGCCACCGGGCCCTACAAACAAGGCGACACCGGCGAAAATCCAGCCCCTCCGGCGTTTGAGGAGCGGGGGTCCGGGGGCTGGCCCCCGGCAACGGCGCCGCACCACGGGCCAGGCGCCGCCCGCCCGGACCCCGGGCCACCGGGCCGGGCCACCGGGCCATCGCCTCAGCCCCGCCGGGGCTCCGCGTCCAGCCGGGTGGCGACCCACGCCCCCACCAAGGCCACACAGGCCATCGGCAGGAACACCACCACGAACGCGCCGGGGTGCGAAGCCCCGGCCCCCTCCGCCACGGAGTGCGCCGCCCCCACCGCTCCCCCGCCCAGCGCGGCGAACGCCGCCCCGCCCGCCGCCAGCAGCACGACGTTCGCCAGCGCGTCGGAGATCTGCAGCGAGGCGGAGTTCGCCCCCGCCTCCTCCGGCGCCGACAGCTTCAGCAGCAGCACGCTCGTGGACCCGATCACGAGCCCCATCCCCAGGCACCCCAGCGCCCACACGAGCGCCATCGTCCACACCGGCACCCACTCCACGAGCACCGCGGGCGCCCCGGCGATGGCCACCGCGACCATGACCATGCCCAGCACGATCAACCGCTCCCGGTGCGGATCCATCCGCCCCTTCGACTGCACCCACGAGCCGAGCGCCCACGTCACCCCGCCCAGCGCGAGCGAGAACCCGGCCATCGTCGGGCTCAGCCCCCGCTGGGTGACCAGCATCAGCGGTACGAAGCTCTCCGCCGCGATGAACGACCCCGCCGCCACACCGCGCAGCAGCACCACCGACGGCAGCCCGCGCCGCGCCCGATAGGTCCCGCGCGGCAGCAGCCCCAGCACGGCGGGCACCAGCAGGGCCGCCCCCGCGATCCCCGGCAGCAACGACAGCCACCGCAGATCCTGCGCGGCGTACTGCAGCAGCCCCGCACCGGCCGAGATCCCGAGGGCGAGCCGGATCCGCCGCCGGTCGAACGCCACGGGCGGCGCCTCGGGGTCCACCGGCCCGGACGCGTTCCGCCGTATCGCGGGCAGCGCCACGGCCAGCGGTACGAAGACCAGCGCGGGGATCCCGAGGAACACCCAGCGCCACCCGAGGTGCTCGGTGACCGTCCCCGCGGCCAGCGGCCCGACGATCGACGGCACGACCCAGCTCGCGGCGAAGGCCGCCATGATCGCGGGCCTCAGCCGCTCCTCGTAGGCCCGGCTGACGACCACGTAGAGCGCCACGATGACCAGCCCGCCCCCGAACCCCTGCACGGCCCGCCCGAGCACGAACATCCACATCGCCCCGGCGGTCCCGGAACACACCAGCCCGGCGGCGAAGCACCCGATCCCCACGGTCAGCGGCCGCAGCGGCCCCTGCCGGTCGGCCCACTGCCCGGAGAGCACCATCCCGAAGAGGCTGGTCGTGAAGTAGGCGGAGAAGGCGAAGGCGTAGAGCGCGATCCCGTCCAGCTCCCGGGCGGCCACGGGCATGGCGGTCCCGACGGCTGTGGCCTCGAAGGCGATCAAGAAGACAACGGAAATGATCCCGATGCTGAGCGTCCGGTACGCGGGCCCGAGGACCCCGCCCTTCGGGTCGGGTATCGCTTCGGCGGGTGTGACAGCAGCTCGCTGGGGGAGGACGCTCATCGCCCCAGAGTAAGGCTCATACCTCTATTTCGACCCTGTCATTCCGACCGATCCCACCCCCTCCCCCAGCCCTAGGCCAAAGGTCCCGCGCCCCCTCCCCCACTCCCTCTGTGAACGCGGCATGGCAGTCACATTGCACGCCCGCCGTACCCCTTCCCCACGCTCCCTCCCCCTCGTACGGTCATACACATCACCACCACCCAGCCGTGTGCCCGAGTGGTTGAGGGACTCGCCTGCAAAGCGAGTTACGCCGGTTCGATTCCGGTCACGGCTTCCAGACCGAAGGCCGCTCAGGGGAAGGCGCTCCCCCGAGCGGCCTTCGTCGTACGCAGCCTCAGGGGATCATGGCCGGCAGGCCCTCGGGACCGGCGGGGAGGCCGCCGTTGTCGGCGCAGCCCAGCTCCTTGGACATCGAGAGGCCGGCCGCGTGGGCCAGCAGGAGGTAGTCGTTGACGAGGACCGCCTCATCGTCGGCGCCCTCGCCGAACTGGTTCATGAAGGTGACGGTGACCCGAAGGGGGATCTCGACACTGGAGCCGACGCGTGCGCTGACGCAGTCGAACTCGATGCTGCGCTGGCGCTTCGCCCCCGTCACCGAGACACCCTCGTCATAAACCTCTTCCCCCACCCCGGAGGTCCAGGCCTTCTTACTGAATGCTTTGAATCTCACCAGGGCCGACACGTAGCGCTCGTAATCACCGACGAGCCGTTCTTCCCCGGAGATTTTGCAGTCAGCCGTGGGCTTGTTGCGCACATCCTTCCCGGAGCGG
Organism: Streptomyces sp. NBC_01298; assembly: GCF_035978755.1. NCBI lineage: Bacteria > Bacillati > Actinomycetota > Actinomycetes > Kitasatosporales > Streptomycetaceae > Streptomyces > Streptomyces sp. NBC_01298. The sequence goes on along the minus strand of NZ_CP108414.1, from coordinate 5,722,051 downwards.
TAGGCGTCCTCCAGCATCTTGGCGCTCTCCGCAGTGCTCAGATCCTTGTCCTCGTCCCGGATGACGAACTTCGAGGATTCCAGAACGCGCTCAAGGGACGGACCCGCGCCGGCCGGGAAGAGCGTCCCCCCGCAGACACCGGTAGCCGCAACCACTCTCGGCTCGAGCACCGGCTCCTCAGGCTCCTCCGGCGACGCGCATCCGGACGTCAACACACCCACCAAGACCAGGCCGACACTGCCCGCCCGCAGGAGCCGTGAACCGCTTCGCACCATCACTCACTTACCCGTCTCAGGAGAGTGCCCTTGGCGCTCGGCCCGGAAATCCCCATCCCTGTAGCCGGAACCCATTTCAGTGATGAGATCTCTCCCGAATTCACTGTTCCTGTCGATTTTATGCCGCTCCATGAATTGATTCATAGGGGCTTCGGCGCTGCGTTCACCCGCTTCGTACATCTGCTTGTTGGTCAGATGCACCTTTTCCTTCGTGTCGTCCTCGTACTTCTTGACAGATCCGTCGGACCATTCGCCGACGACCTGCGAGGCCGCCTGCTCCACCGCTCCGCTGGCCAGGTCCGTCGCCAGGGGAACGACGATCGCCGCGACCCCTGCGGCAGCCACGGTGGCGGGCAGGAAGGCCACACCGGCCGCCACCGCTCCGGCGGCGCCAAACTCGACCCACGCCGCCTTCTTCTCGTGGGCCTTCTCGTACTCCTCGTACTTGTCCGCACCCTCGGCCGCGACCTGCCCGGCCCGGGACTCATCGAGCATCCCCTGGACCGTTGCCGTCGTACTGATGGTCGACCGGGCACGGCCCTGATCGACCTGTCCGTCGTGCACGGCCTGGGTCTCGAGAACGCTTGCCGCGTAAACCCGTTCGGCCGTGGAGACGGTCGCGTAGGCGTCGGGGTGCTGCCCCAGCGCACTCAACAGATCACGGGCACCCGCGCGATCCATCGAGGCGTGCGCCTGCTTGTCGTCCGCACCCGGGGCGAAGACGCTGTTGCCCGTTTGGTTCTTCTTGCCTTCTTCGTCGTTCAGCGCATGGTTCACATCGTCGATGTACCCGGCCGTCATGGTGCCGAGGCTGTCCGCGAGCGACTCCTGGTGCTTGAGCAGACCCGCATCGCCCCCGTACTTCGCGACGACCTCGTCCATGACCCGTGCGCCCGCCTCGGTCCGGTCGAGGACGGGCCTGGAGTCGTCCCAGGCGTGACCGAGGGTTGCCGCCTCCAGAGCATGACCGAGGGCATCCGGCATGTACTGCTGGACCTTCTTCAGCTCGTCCGGGTTCGTACCTTCCGTATCGATGGTGAAGTCGTACTTCTCGTTGGCGAAGAAGTCGAGGTAGCTCGTGATCGGCTTCTTGTCCGGCCCCTTGCCCAGGTCGGCGGGGCCGGACTTCTCCGTGCCGTCGTGGTTGTACGCGTGCGGGCGCCCCTCCGGGTCGAAGAACTGCCGGGACGCCTCCGGGCTGTGCCCCAGGGCCTCCAGGAAGCTGACCACCGGGTCGTAGCCGGCGCCGTTGATGCCCGACGGGTTGAGCATGTTCTTGCCGTAGCCGTTGATCTGGCGTGCCCCGTTGAAGAAGTTCGGGTCTTTGGCGTGGATCTGGGTGGCGTGCTCGGCGATCGGGACCAGGAACTTGGGGTCGTAGGCGCCGTAGCGCATGATGCCGCCGAGCAACTGGTAACCGTAGGGCGGGTTCTGGTCGTAGCGGGCCAGCGGGATGCGCTCGGTGCCGAGTCTGCGCAGGTCCTGGGCGAAGCTGTCCGGAAGGTGCGGTTCGGTCCTGGAGTTCGTGGCCGTGGCGAGGTTGAAGCCAAGGTTTCGCTGGAGTTCCCGTACGTCCCCCAGCCGCTGCGGATCCTGCTTCGCATAGTCGAAGGTGTCCGTGGACATCGTTCCGAAGAACTCCAGCGCGCCCTTGGGACCGAGCGCCTCGTAGAACTTCGTCGAGAACTCCGGCACCTTAGCGTTGTCGGCCAGCAGCTCGTTGAGCTCGACGAGCTCCTCGTGCGTGAGTCCGCGGCCCTTCCTCGCGAGCTCCGCGGCACGGGCGGCCTGTTCGGCGTCGAGGCTGCCGTACTTGGCCGCGGTGAAGTCGTGGTCGTCCGCGACATTGGCGGTGAGCAGGCGGGCGAGCGACTGATCGACGTCGTCGCAGGCATCGACGACGGCATCGACCTTCGCCTGCCAGAGCGGAAGGTTCACACGGACGGACTCCAGGTAGTCCGGATCGTGGCGGGCCGCATACCGGTCCGCGTCGCTCGCGAAGGGCGCCGTCTCGACTTTGCCGTCGGCACTCACCCGGAAACCGGCCGCGGGGGCCTCGACGTCGGCGATCTTCCGGAGCTGCTCACGCGAGGCCTTGAAGGTCTCGTGCCCCTCGGCCAGCGCCTTGTGGATGCCCTTCGCCTCGCGGGCCGCGTCGTCGAACTCCTTGGCCGTCTTGTCGATAAAGGGGCGGGCGACGCCTGCCGTGACGCCGTTCCACTGGGCCTTGTCCGACTTGGCCTTCATGCCGTTGCGGGCCGACTCCGCCAGTTCGTCCAGCTTCTTGACCATCGCGGCCCAGTCGGTGATCGCGGTCTGGAGCGGACCGAGGGGCGCGTTCACGACGTTCTCGTACGTCAGCACGTGTGCGAAACCTTCGTCACTTGAGGAGCTCGTCGATCTTGGAGGCCGTGAAATCGGCGTGCAGCTGCTGCTCTTCCTTGCTGTGCGAGGAGAGCGAGTAGTTCAGGCCGTTGGAGATGTTCGCGCAGGCGGCGACGAGGGTCTTGAGCTGGCTCTCCCAGCGGCTGTTGACCTTGAGCAGGGCCGCACCGCTCGCGAAGCCCTCGCGCGTGAGCGCGCCGGCCGCCTCGGCGGTGGAGGCGGCGGCGTGCTTGCCGTCGGTGGAGAGCCGGGTGTGGAGCTTGTAGGCCTCGGAGCCGACCTCGCCGATGTGGTCCTGGTTCAGCTCCAGATCGGCGCTGCCGCCGCCGGGCCCGGGCGCGGCCGGGACGCTGTTGAGCCGCGTGGCGACGTTGGCGGCGGCGGTGGTCCGGGCCTCGGACCACTCCTCGTCGAATGACACGGCGTGCGCTCCCTTTTCTGCCTGTACGGCGGTACGGCTGTACGCGGCTCAGCGACTCAGCGTGCCCTGCGCCGGACGACGACCGCGGTGACGGCTCCACCGATGAGCACGCAGGCGCCGAGGCCGAGGGCGAGCCAGGGGAGGCTGCCACTGCCCTCTGCCTTTGCCTCGGCTTGGGGGGCGGGGGTGGCCGCCTGGCCGGAGGGTGCGGCGGAGGACGGCGCCGAGGGGACCTTGGTCCCGGTACCGCCGCCGGCTGCGGCGAGGTCGGGGAGCGGGTAGACGTCCGCGGGACCGGGGTCGCCGGGGTTGGGCACGGCGATGCGGGGGCGGACGGTGCCGTACCCAATGAAGTCACTGCGCTCGGCGCCGTCGAGGGGCTTGCCGGCGGTGTTCATCATGACCCGGAGAACCTGGTTGTTGGTCCACTCCGGGTGGGCGGACCAGATCAGCGCGGCGGAGGCGGAGGCGAGGGCGGTGGCGTCACTTGTGCCGTGGCTTTTGCACAAGCCCGTCTTCCCAGAACAGGCCGAGATGATGTCGATACCCGGGGCCGACAGATCCACCTGCGAACCATGCTGTGACTCCGCAGTCGCCTTGCCAGTGGAATCGACAGCCCCGACACCCACCACGCCGGGCGTCCCTGCCGGATACATCAACTTGTTCGTCGAGTCCCCGTCATTGCCGACACCGGCAAAGATCAACTTGCCTTTAGAAAGCGCGTACTTCACTACATCAAGGCGCGCCGGGTCTTCGTCAGAAGACGCCAGCGAAATGTTTATGATCTTCGCTTCCGAGTCCGCCGCGTACCGAATCGCCGCAGTCCAGGATGCATTCCTTACGTCGACGGCTTCGGGCACGCGGATCGGGAGGATCTTAGCCCCTGGAGCAAGGCCGAACGACCCATCACCGCTTGGGTGCTTACCGGTTCCCGCGATCAACGCAGCCATCGCAGTACCGTGCTCGTTCGAGTCCGTTCGTTCGTCTCCGTCATAGGTCGTGGCGAAGTCCTTTCCGGGGACTACCTGCCCTTCCAGTTCAGGGATGCGATTAACTCCACCGTCGATGACAGCGACCGTGACACCCTTACCAGTACTGGACTTCCAGATGTCATCGGCCTTCATCGACGTGAGGTGCCACTGCTTCGACCTAATGGTCTCTGCGTGAGCTGGAGTCGCAGCGACCCCCGCCAGCAGGAAACCCGCCAAGACCGCGGTCGCCTTGCGCATACGCATCCCGTGCAACGTCTACTCCAGTCAGTCAATCACCGGCGGAACGACGCCACGGCCGTCCTGCCACGTCTCTGCATCCTCAGCCAGATAGTCAGCGCGCTCACCCCGCTGCCCGTCGCCCCGCCTGCCCGAAGCATGTGCACCCGCGCCACCGTGACCCATCGGTCCACCCACCGGACCAGCACCCGATCCACCACGAACCAGTCCCGTACCGCCCTGAGTGAACGGCTGACCACCTGCGATCGAGCGCCCCCCCGCCCCCGGCTGACGCCCACCGACGACACCGCCCGGTTCGGTGGCGAGACGACGACCGGCCATGGAAGCACCGCCGGAACCGCCGTGCGGGCCTCCGCCCATGCCGCCACCCATGCCCATGCCGCGACCAGCTGCCTGAGAGCCCTCACCGCCGATGACCGTGCCACGAGGAATGCTCGTACCCGGCCCACCGGGCGTGACAGGCCTACCGCCACTGATCCCGCTGTCGCGCGGGGGCAGCCCAGCAACACCGCCTAGTCCGCCACCCTTACCGCCGATCCCGCCGGCTCCGGGAATGCTCCCGCCGGGACCGAAGCCACCAGGGCCGACACCCCCGATCGGCTTCTGTGTGCCAACACCCGGCGGTAGCGTCAGAGGCGGGACGAACCCTCCGGGGGTGACACCCGGACCGCCTCCGCCCGGCCCGACCGGCCCCGGACCGCCGGGTACTCCCGGGGCCGGGGGAAGGGTCGTACTCGGTACCGGGCCGACGGTGTCGAGTCCAGTGCCAATGCTGCGGTCCGGTGGCACCGGAACGGGGCCCGGCGTCGGAGCAGTTGGCGTCAGACCGGTACTGCCCGCACCACCTGAGGAGTCAGAATCGGGCGATGAACCACTGTGCGTCGCCGTTACCGGCGCATACGACGATCCGCCTGATCCGGTCCCTCCGGTGCCGCCACTGGAGCGGGCTACATCTTCAGACCCGTGCACCCTCGGTGGAACGAACGCCGGCGGCGGCTCCGGAAACGTCGGAACCTCCGCCATCTCCATCCCGGTGGCCGAAGCCTCGTACCCCTGGGCCAGCTTCGTCATCTGCTGGATCGCCTGCTGCCGGTCGCCGCTCAGCTTCGAGTGGGCCTGCTGGCCGATCTGCTGCGCGTCCGGGTCGTTGTGGTACTCGCGGGCCGCTTCGAGGTTGGCCGCCGCCGTCGAGTCGTACGTCGGCATGTTGGCCTTGACCTCGATGACGACCTGGCTGGCCTGCGTCAGCTGCTTGCCGCCCTCGGCGCTGTACTCGCTCAGGCGCAGCGTCGCGTTGCCCGCGCGGCTGACCCAGTCCTGGAAGGCCGTGCCCGATTCGCCTTCCCAGCCGGTCACCCGGTGGTCCTTGAGGCTCTCGCCGATCTCCTTGATGGTCGCCGCGGCGTCCGTCAGCTGCGCGCCGCGCTCCTTGAGGGTCTCCGCGTTGGCCGAGGCGAGCATGGCCAGCAGCTGCTGGTGCGTGTGGTTCTCGAAGTTCGTCGCCATTAGAAGCCACCACCTTGCGTCGCACCGGGAGTTGCGCCCTGCGAGGCAGAACTGTGCGGCGGCGGAGGCGCGAGAGGGTCCCGTTCCGGGACGTAGTTGGCCTTCGCCTGCTCACTGATCGCCAGCATCCGCCGCTTCGTGTCCTCGTCCACGTTCCCGAAGCCCCGTCCCGCCGTCTGGATCGCGATACCGAGCCCCTCGATCTGATCCGCCAGCCCCTTGGACAGCGCGAGCAACTGCGTGTGCACCGTCGAGTAGGCCGTGAACAGTCGCTTGGCCTCCGCGAAGCCCTCGCCCAGGGAGTTCTCCGGGAGGGTGCCGTCCGCCAGTTTTTTGTCGCTCGCCGGGGAGCCGTCCAGCTTCTCCAGCAGACCGTCGACCCGCTTCTTGTAGTCCGTCAGCGATTCGTACTCGACCTGGAGCGCGCCCAGAGCCGCCGGTGAGGCCACGCCCACACCGAAGTCCACTCCGAACACGCCCGGCCCATAGTCCACTGCCACGATGGCCTCCCCGACTCCCCGTCGTCCCCGTTCACACCCGCTTCGCGCGCATTCGCACACGCACGTCGCCAGTGTCCACAAACACTGTATCGAGAGAGTCCGACAGGCCCAAGTTCCGAGTTGCAGGTGCAATCAGGGTCACAAGGTCACGAGTTGGGCGCCGCCACCGCCGCCGATGGCCGGATCGGGAGCCTGTTGACCGGGCGGCCCGTGGCCGCGCGGACCGCCGAGGCCACCGCCGCCGGGGCCGTGACCACCGGGACGGCGCTCGCCGGCTTGGCGCCGAAGGGGGCCACCACGTCGCGTTCCTCGACGAGTTTGACGATGCGGACCGTCGGGGCGTCCAGGGAGGTGGGCAGGGCGTAGCCCGTCAGGTCCGGGTGGCGGATCAGGCCCGAGGCCGTGCGGAGGTTCTCCGTCAGGGCCGCGCCCACGCCCTGGATGACGCCCGCTTCGATACGGGCTTCCAGCTGGCGGGGGTTGAGGACGCGGCCGACGTCCTGGGCTACCGCGAGCTCCACGACGCGCACGGAGCCCAGCTCGATGTCCACGTCGACCACCGCGCGGATCGCGCAGAAGGCGAGGCCGACGAAGGCGTCGCCCTGGCCGTCGCCGTCCAGCGGCTCCGTCGGGTGCGGGCGGCACTGGGCCGTGGCCCAGAGTTCCTTGCCCTCCATCGCCTCCGCGACGGTCGTGGAGAACGCGCCGTCGTACGACGTGATCCGGCCATCCGCGATCTGGAGGAGTTCGGTGGACATGCCCAGTTTGTGCGCCATCGGCTGGAGGAGCTGGGTGCGGACCATCTTCGCCGCGCGTTCCACCGCGCCGCCCGAGACCCAGGTGTGGCGGCCGTGGGCCGAGGGGCCCGCCGGCGGCTGGTCGGTGTCGACCGGGGCCGTGACGACCTCGTCGACGCCCAGGGTCTCCTGGACGATCTGGCGGGCGAGCGTGGAGAAGCCCTGGCCGGTGTCGACGGCCGCGCAGATGACCGTCGCGGCGCCGCCGACGATCTTCACCGTGGCCGTGGACACCTCGTCGGTGCCCTCGGCGCCGAGCATGTGGACCATGCCGACCCCGTACCCGACCCCGCGCCGCACCGCGCCCGGCTCGCCCGCGCCCTCCAGGCCGCCGGGGAGCAGCCAGTCCTCCTCCGGGGTGTCCTTGGGGAGGGCGGGCAGCTCGTGGTCGCGGACCGCGCGCAGGAGTTCCGCCACGGGGGCGGGGCAGGTGACCGTCTGGCCGGTCGGGAGGAGGTCGCCGGTGGCCAGGACGTTGCGCAGGCGCAGTTCGGCGCCGTCGATGCCGAGGGCGGCCGCCAGCTTGTCCATCTGGCCCTCGTAGGCCGCGCAGACCTGCATGGCGCCTTCGCCGCGCACGTGGCCCGACGGGGGGTTGTTCGTACGGACCGCCCAGCCTTCCACGAAGGCGTGCGGAACCACGTACGGGCCGCAGGCGAAGGCCACCGCGGCGGCCAGGGATTCCGAGGAGGCGTCGGCGTAGGCGCCGGCGTCCATCAGGATCTGGGCCTCGACCTTGACCAGCCGGCCCTCCAGGTCCGCGTGGTGGCGGTAGCGCAGCAGCGTCGGGTGGCGGTGGGCGTGGCCGAGGAAGGACTCCTCGCGGGTGGCGGCCAGCTTCACGGGGCAGCCGGTGCGCAGGGCCAGCAGGCCGAGCGGGAGCTGGAACGCGGCGTCCTCGCGGTCCGCCGTCGCGCCCGGGACCCCGGTGACCACGACCCGTACGCGGTCCGGTTCCAGCCCGAAGCAGGCGGCGGCCAGGTCGCGGTCGGTGTGCGGGTCGGTGGAGGCGGTGTAGATCTCCACGCCGCCGTCCGGGCGCGGTACGGCCAGCCCGGCCTCGGCGCCGATGGGGGCGGGGTCCTGGCGGCCGATGCGGTAGAGGCCCTCGACGACGACGTCGCCGGTGGCTTCGGGGTCGCCGTAGCGCAGCGGGATGTGCCGGATCAGGTTGCCGTCGGGGTGCAGGTCGGGGGCGCCGAAGGCCTGTTCGGGGTCGGTGACCGGGTCGAGGAGCTCGTACTCGACGGCGATCGCGGCGGCCGCGAGGCGTGCGGTGTCGGGGTGGTCGGCGGCGACGGCGGCGATGGACTCGCCGTGGTGGCGGACCACGTCGTGCGCGAAGACGGGCCGGTCGGCGATGCGGCGGCCGTGCGTGGTGGCGCCGGGGACGTCGGCGTGGGTGACGACGGCGCGCACGCCGGGCATCTCGGCGGCGGCGGAGGTGTCGATGGAGAGGATGCGGGCGTGGGCGTGCGGGGAGCGCAGCACGGCGGCCCAGAGGAGGCCCTCGGCCCACAGGTCGGCGGCGTAGGGGAAGGTGCCCTCGGTCTTGGCGCGGGTGTCGGTGGCCGGGACGGACGCGCCGATGCCGCGCGGGACCGCCGACTCCGACGGCTCCGTGCCCTCGGGCAACGGTGTCGTGACCGATACCGGGACCGTCGCCGCGTCGTGGGCGCTCACGCCGTGCCTCCCTCGTGGTTGCCGTGGTTGCCCTGGTTGCCCTGGACTCCGTGGTTGCCCTGGACTCCGTGGTCGCCCTGGATTCCGTGGTCGCCCTGCCGGCCCGCGTCGCCCTGCGGCCCGTGGAAGCCGCCCTCGCCCGGCGGGGCCTGGTGCGGGATCCGTGCCTCGGCCGAGGCCGCGGCGGCGGCTTCCGCCGCCGAGCCGCGCTCGGCCACGACCTCGCGGACGGCCTCGATGACGCCCGAGTACCCGGAGCAGCGGCAGAGGTTGCCGCACAGCGCCTGGCGGGTCTCCAGCTCGCTGGGGGCGTGGTTGCCTTCCAGCAGGTCGTGGATGGTCATGGCCATGCCGGGCACGCAGAACCCGCACTGCACCGCACCCGACCTGCACAACGCCTCTTGCACGTCCGACAGTTCCCCGTCGGTCGCGAGGCCTTCCACGGTACGGACCTCACTGCCCGCGGCGGTGGCCGCGGGGACGAGGCAGGAGGCGACGAGCCGGCCGTCGACCTGCACGGCGCAGGCGCCGCATTCGCCCTGGGAGCAGCCGTCCTTGGCGCCGGCGAGGCCGAGGCGCTCGCGCAGCACGTAGAGGAGGGACTCGCCGATCCAGGCGCCGGTGACGGGCCGGTCGGCGCCGTTGACGCGCAGGACGTAGGAGGCCGACGGGTGCTCGTGCTGGGCCACGGCCCCGGCGTCCGCTCCGGACGCCCCCTCGAGGGATTCTTCTTCGTACGTCTCCCCCTCGGCCGGAACCCCTTCGGCCGTCCCCGCCGGAGCCGTCTCGACAGCCAGGTCGGCGTCGTCCCTACTCGGCACGGGCCCGGCCCCGGCTTCGCCCTGGCCCGGCACGCCCGCGCCGAACCCCGGCTCCGCCTCGGCGGCCCCGGCTTCGCCCTCGGCCCCGGCTTCGCCGCCGGGTTCGCTCTCGCTCCCCGGATGCTGCCGCTCCCCCGAGTCCGGAACCTGCGCCGGGCCGTGGGCGGCTTCGATGTCGTGCGGGGCCGGGTGGACCGGCTCCCCCTCCAGCGGGGTACCGACGCCCGGGCCGCCCAGCACGCGCGGTCCGCGCCCCGGGGCCGGGCCGAAGGGTCCGCCGGCCGGTGCGGAATCCCCGGGAAGCACCCCGGAGCCCAGCGGATCGGAGCCCAGCGCATCGGAGCCCAGCGGGCCGGAACCCAGCGGATCGGAACCCGCCCCGTCCCCGTCCGGCTGCTGCGCCAGGTACCCGCGCGCACCCTCGAAGTCCGGATGCGTCGCCCACGGGGCCGCGGCCCCGCCCGGCAGCGTCGCGGGGGCCCGGCTCCAGTCGGCCGCCGCCGCGAGCTGCCCGAAGCTGCCGGTGTCGCCGGCGCCGCCCGGGGTCCACACGTCGCTCGCCGCCGCCTCGGGGAAGTGCCACTCGGCGGTCGCCCCCGGTTCGTGCGCGCCGGCCCGGCTCCCCGCGAAGGACTCCCCGGCGGACCCGATGGAGTCCCCGGCGGAGCCCCCGAAGGACTCCCCGACGGGGTCCCCGTAGGGCCCCGCGAAGGGCTCCGCGAAGGGCTCGCCGAACGACTCCCGGTAGGGATCCGCGACGGGCTCGGCCACCGGCTCGGCCGCCGGATCGGCGAACGCCGCGGCCACCGAGGCCGGGATCGGCACCGACGCCGGGATCGGCGCCCGCGCAGCGACCCCCGGAGCGCCCGCGTCCGCACCCGCGTCCGCCGGAGCCGCCGCGCCCGCCTCGGGCCACTGCACCGGGATCGTCCAGGTACCCGTGGCCGCGGGGTCCGTGCTCCCCGTGCCCAGCGGCACGATCATCGGCGGCGGCACGTAGCCGTGCCCGGGGGCCGCGAGGGGCTCCCCGGTGCCGAGCGCGTCCAGCATGTCCTGCGGCAGTTTCACGAAGGCCGTGGCGTCGGAGTCGTACTCGCCGCCGTGCGGCACCGGCTCCCAGCCCCAGTGGGGGCCCGTGGAGCCCGCGGCACCCGTGTTGTCGTTCTCACTCATGAGCTCAGCGCCCTCCCCAGGGCCCTCCGTGCCAGCACGGCCACCGTCCGCCGCAAATGCAGTACTGCGGGAGCCACCGGCTCCCCCTGGTCGGGCACGCACGCCGCCGCGACGTACTCGCCGAAGGCTTCGAGCGCCTCGGGGGCCAGGCTGCGGTCCCCGTCCCAGTCGATCAACGAAGCAACCCACTGCTCGGCTTCCAGCGGCCGCAGCGGCATCGGGGCGACCGCGCCGATCGCGCAGCGGACACCTCGGCGCGCGGGGTCCAGTACGAGCCCTACGGACGCCACCGCGCGCCCCGGTCCCGTACGGCCCGTGGCCTTGAGGAACACCTGCGGCGCGTGCAGCAACGGCACCCGCACGAAGCCGATCAGCTCTCCGGGGCGGAGCATCTCCCGGCCGGCGAGCAGGTGCGAGACCGGGATCTCGCGCCGCGACCCGCCGGGCCCGACGATGACGAGCACGGCCTCCAGCGCGGCCAGCACGGGCAGCGCGTCGCCCGTGGGCGCGGCCGTGGCGATGTTGCCGCCGAGCGTGCCGGCGTTGCGGATCTGCGGCGGGCCCGCGGCGCGCGCGGCGGCGGCCAGGGCCGGGATCAGGGCGGCGAAGTCGGGCCGGCCCATGCGCGCGTGGGTGAGACCGGCGCCGAGCAGCGCGTGGCCGTCCTGGTACTGCCAGCCGCGGATCTCGTTGATCCGGCCGAGGCCCACCAGGGCGGCGGGGCGCAGGAGTCCCGCGTTGACGGCGGCCATGAGGTCGGTGCCGCCCGCGACGGGGACGGCGGCGGGCATGGCCGCGAGCGCCGCCACGGCCTCGTCGAGCGAGGCCGGCAGCGTCACGGACTGCTCCGCGTTCCCCGCCCGCGGGTCGCTGCGGGGCCCCTGGGACGAGTCCCGTGCCTGCGGTGCGTGCGGTGCGTGCGTGGTCAACCCAGCTGCCCCTTCCCGATGTCCCGGTCCCGGCGCTCACGCCTGTCCGCCGTACGGTACGTGCTCACCGCCGGGACGTGGCAACTCTGGCACATCTTCCGGAGCACCGGACGCGAGGGTCCACCGCCCGCGCACCACCGGCGCACCACCCCCGCAAGACCCCGCCCCCGCCCGCGAACACGCCCTCCGCGGGGCCCCCGCACCACCCGCGGCGTTCACCGTGATCCGGCCGCGATCCGACTGCAATCCGACTGCGATCCGCCCGTGATCCGGCCCCGCCCCGACCTCGCTCCGGGGACCCTGCCCCGGGCCTCCGTCCGGGCCTCGGTCCGGGCGCCTGGACAGGGGTCGGGACAGCGGCCGGGACAGCCGCCGGGACAGCGGCCGCGACGGAGGCCCGAGCCGGGGCCCGCGCCGCGGGCCCGTCACACGTTCGGGGGCGCTCCCTCGATCGGGCGTCCGAGCACTCCGGGCCGGCGCTGCCACGGCAACGGGCCGCCCGGTCGCCGGTAGTCGACCCCGAGGGCGTCCAGCCGCCGGTAGTGGGCCGCCATCCGCGCCTCGAAGTCCGCGTAGTCCCGCTCCGCGGGCTCCGGCAGCCGGGACCACACCACCTCGGCGAAGGCCGCGAGGCGCGGGAACACCTGGTAGTCGACGCGGCTCTGGTCCTCCATCACCTCGGTCCACACGTTGGCCTGCGCGCCCAGCACGTGGGCGGCGGCCTCCTCGGACAACTTCGGCGGAACCGGCTCGAACCGGTACACATCCTCCAATGTCCTCACGTACCCGATGGGCATCGGCTCGTCCTCGCCGCCCGCCTGACGGTGGTCCAGGTACACCTGCTGCTCGGGGCACATCACCACGTCGTGGCCGGCCTCCGCGGCGGCGATGCCGCCCTCGTAGCCGCGCCAGGAGGACACGGCCGCTCCCGGGGCCAGTCCGCCCTCCAGGATCTCGTCCCAGCCGATGAGCCGGCGGCCGCGCTCCGCGAGCCAGCCGTCGAAGTGCCGGATGAACCAGGACTGCAGACCGTCCTCGCCGTCGACCCCCAGCTCCCGGATCCGCTCCCGCGCCGCCGCGGAGGCCTTCCACTGCGCCTTGGGGCACTCGTCGCCGCCCACGTGCACGAAGGGCGAGACCTCCGGCGGGAAGATCTCCAGCAGCTCCTCGAAGACCCCCTCGTAGAACCGCAGGACGGCCTCGGTGGGCGCGAGCACGTTCTCGTTGACGCCCCAGTCGTCCCACACCTCCAGCGCCGCCGTGTCCACCACGTCGGTGTTCCCGAGCTCCGGGTACGCGGCGATCGCGGCCTGCGAGTGCCCCGGCACGTCGATCTCCGGCACCACCCGCACGTGCCGCTCCGCCGCGTACGCGACGATCTCGCGCAGGTCGTCCTGGGTGTAGAAGCCGCCGTGCGGGGTCTCGTTCCAGAGCGGCGAGGCCCGGTGGCCCCACCGGCTGCGGGCCCGCCAGGCGCCGACCTCGGTGAGCCGCGGGTAGCGCTTGATCTCGACCCGCCAGCCCTGGTCGTCCGTCAGGTGCAGGTGCAGCACGTTGAGCTTGTGGGCGGCGAGCAGGTCGACGTACCGCAGCACCGCGTCCTTGGGCATGAAGTGCCGGGCCACGTCGAGCATCAGCCCGCGCCAGCCGAAGCGGGGCCCGTCCTGGAGATCGCCGACCGGCAGCCGCCACACCGCTCCGGGCAGCGGCGCCCGCCGGTACGCGTCGGCGCCCAGGAGCTGACGCAGCGTCTGGGCGGCATAGAAGAGGCCCGCCTCATCGGCGCCCTCCAGGAGGACGGAGCAGGCCGCGACGTGGACCTCGTACGACTCGGCCCCGGTCCCCCGCGCGATGTCCGGGCGCAGCGCGAGCCGGATGACCGGGCGTTCGCCGGACGCCTCCCCGCGGGCCGGGGCCGGCAGCGCCCAGCCGGTGGCCGCGCCGAGTTCGCGGCGCAGCCAGCGGGCGGCGCCCTCGGTACCGGGAGCGGCGTCGAGCAGCGGGTCGGTGAGCTCGTAGGTGCCGGCGTCGGGCAGGAATCGCGCGTACCGGGGCTGCGGGATCAACTCGGGCATGGGATCGGCTCCTCCACCGTTGCAGCATGTGCAACGCACGTTTCACATGGCGCTGATGCGGCGACCCTAACCCGCCCCCGGGGCACGGAAAAGGCCCCCGGGCGCACGTGTGCGCACCGAGGGCCTTCGTCCCGTTCCAGGAGGGCCGGAGGACTACTTCCCGTCCTTGCCGCCCTTGTCCTTGTCCCCGCCGGGGCCCATGGACTCGTAGATCTCCTTGCACATGGGGCAGACCGGGTACTTCTTCGGGTCCCGGCCCGGCACCCAGACCTTGCCGCAGAGCGCGACGACGGGGGTGCCCCCGAGCGCGCTCTCCATGATCTTGTCCTTCTGGACGTAGTGGGCGAAGCGCTCGTGGTCGCCGTCGCCGTGGGACACCTGCGGCGTCGGCTCTACGAGGGTCCCCGTACCAGTCCCGCGATCGGGCTCAAGAGTGCTCATGACTGCCAGGGTACCGAGTCCCTCGCGCGCGAGGGATCCGCACCGGCCCCCGCGGCCGCCCCGGCCCCGGGCTCAGTTCAGCGACGGGTCGTCCGCGTACGTGGCCACCATGGCCAGCTCGCTGCGCTGGCGCCGCAGCACGGCTCGCCACAGCCGTTCCGGATCCGGGAAGGAGACGTCGCCCGGCTCGGAATCGACCACGTACCAGGCGCCCACGCCCAGTTCCTCCTCCAGCTGCCCCGGGCCCCAGCCCGAGTACCCGGCGAAGATGCGCAGGCCCCCCAGGGCCGCCGCGAGGAGTTCGGGCGGGGCCTCCAGGTCCACCAGGCCGATCGCCCCGTGCACCCGGCGCCAGCCGAGCGGCCCCTCCTCGCCCGGGATGACCGCCAGCCCCAGCGCCGAGTCCAGCGCCACCGGGCCGCCCTGGAAGACCACGCCGGGGTCCTTGGCCAGCGGAGCCCAGGGCAGCAGGACGTCGCCGACGCCCACCGGGGTGGGGCGGTTGAGGACGACACCGAGCGAGCCTTGGTCGTCGTGGTCGAGCAGCAGGACGACCGCGCGGTCGAAATTCGGGTCCGCGAGGGCGGGGGTGGCCACGAGCAGCCGCCCTGTGAGGGAGGACACCTCGGTCATGGCCACATGGTCTCGCACATTCGCCCGTGAGGGGGAGTGAGCGGCACATCGGGATCCCGCGCAGCTCAGGGCGCACGGCGGCAGTTCGGGGCGCGCACGGCCCTCCGGCCGGACCCCGGGCGGAAGGAGACGCTCCGCCACCTGGCGGGCACCCAGGGTGTTGTGCCGAATTCATGACAGTCCTACGGCCCCGTCAGCCTTACGAACAAGGGGGGCATGCCCCTTACCCTTTTCACTGGCCCCCTGCCCACCCCTCTCCGGAACGCGAGATTCATGACCGGCATCAGTGACGATGTACTGCTTGTCCACGGCGGAACCCCGCTCGAGGGCGAGATCCGTGTCCGCGGCGCGAAGAACCTCGTACCCAAGGCGATGGTCGCCGCCCTGCTCGGCAGTGAGCCCAGCCGGCTGCGCAACGTTCCCGACATCCGGGACGTCCGGGTCGTGCGCGGGCTGCTCCAGCTGCACGGGGTGACCGTCAGGCCCGGCGACGAACCGGGCGAGCTGGTGCTCGACCCCTCGCACGTCGAGAGCGCGAACGTCGCCGACATCGACGCGCACGCGGGCTCCTCGCGCATCCCGATCCTCTTCTGCGGCCCGCTGCTGCACCGCCTCGGCCACGCCTTCATCCCGGGCCTGGGCGGCTGCGACATCGGCGGCCGGCCGATCGACTTCCACTTCGAGGTGCTCCGCCAGTTCGGCGCGACCATCGAGAAGCGCGAGGGCGGTCAGTACCTGGAGGCCCCGCAGCGCCTGCGCGGCTGCAAGATCCGCCTGCCCTACCCGTCGGTCGGCTCGACCGAGCAGGTGCTGCTGACGGCCGTCCTGGCCGAGGGCGTCACCGAGCTCAGCAACGCCGCCGTCGAACCGGAGATCGAAGACCTCATCTGCGTCCTGCAGAAGATGGGCGCGATCATCTCCGTCGACACCGACCGGACCATCCGGATCACCGGCGTGGACCGCCTCGGCGGCTACAACCACAAGGCGCTCCCGGACCGGCTGGAAGCCGCCTCCTGGGCGTCCGCGGCCCTCGCCACGGGCGGCAACATCTACGTGCGCGGCGCGCAGCAGCGTTCGATGATGACCTTCCTGAACACCTTCCGCCGGGTCGGCGGGGCGTTCGAGATCGACGACGACGGCATCCGCTTCTGGCACCCGGGCGGTCCGCTCAACGCCATCGCGCTGGAGACGGACGTCCACCCCGGCTTCCAGACCGACTGGCAGCAGCCGCTGGTCGTGGCGCTGACCCAGGCCGCCGGCCTGTCGATCGTCCACGAGACGGTCTACGAATCCCGCCTGGGCTTCACCTCCGCGCTCAACCAGATGGGTGCGCACATCCAGCTCTACCGGGAGTGCCTGGGCGGCAGCGCCTGCCGTTTCGGCCAGCGCAACTTCCTGCACTCGGCCGTCGTCTCGGGGCCCACCAAGCTCCAGGGCGCCGACCTGGTCATCCCCGACCTGCGCGGCGGGTTCTCGTACCTGATCGCGGCGCTCGCCGCCGAGGGCACCTCGCGGGTCCACGGCATCGACCTGATCAACCGGGGCTACGAGAACTTCATGGAGAAGCTCGTGGAACTGGGCGCCAAGGTCGAGCTCCCGGGCGGGGACCTCGTCTGACACGGGCGTAGATCCACCCAGACCGTCCCAGAACGCCCCCACGGGCCCCGTACAGGGCCCGTGGGGGCGTTCTGGCTCCCGGAGGCCACTCGCCCTCCGGAAGCGCCGGAGGCGGCCACCCGGTGCCGGGTGGCCGCCTCTGGCGTACCGCTTGTCACGTACTGCGTCCTACTGCCGTCCCGGGGGCCGGTGCGGCCCTCGGCACAAGGGCGGACTACTTGCCCTTGGCGGCTTCCTTGAGCTTGGAGCCCGCGGAGACCTTCACGCTGTAGCCGGCCGGGATCTGGATGGGGTCGCCGGTCTGCGGGTTGCGCGCGGTGCGAGCGGCACGGTGGGTGCGCTCGAAGGTCAGGAAGCCGGGGATGGTGACCTTCTCGTCGCCCTTGGCGACAATCTCGCCGACGGTCTCGGCGAGCGCGGCCAGAACGGCGTCGGCGTCCTTGCGGGTCACCTCGGCGCGCTCGGACAGAGCGGCCACCAGCTCACTGCGGTTCATGTTGTACTCCCGTGTTCAACGTGCCTTAGAGGCGTGAGATCGAAGCCGATGCTGCCAGGGCCCTAGGACAGTCCCCGGACCCGGGTCTGACGTCAGACCCTCTCGCCCGGTTACGCATCCTGCCCCCACCACCGGCGGGAAAGCCAATCCGGCACCCGCCGGGGTCACACGAAAAGCGCCACAGTCACGCCGCGGTGACGCTCCGTCCGCGCCAGAAGGCGTCCGGACGGGTGTCCGGACGACGCGGACCGCGGGCCACGCGGGCATCCCCGCAACCCTATGGGCGGCCCGGGGGGCCCGCATCCCGCGACGCGCCGGGGATCAGACGGAGGTGGGCGCCGTCACGGCCGCGGAGGCGGCCTTGCGGACGGCTCCGGCGACCGCGCCGGCGACCTTGTCGTTGAAGACCGACGGGATGATGTAGTTCGCGTTCAGCTCGTCCTCGCCGACCACGTCGGCCAGGGCGCTCGCGGCGGCCAGCATCATGTCGGTGTTCACGGTGCGGGACTGGGCGTCCAGCAGACCGCGGAAGACGCCCGGGAAGACCAGCACGTTGTTGATCTGGTTCGGGAAGTCGGACCGGCCCGTGGCCACGACGGCCGCGGTCTGGCGGGCGATCGCCGGGTCCACCTCGGGGTCCGGGTTCGCGAGCGCGAACACGATCGCGCCTTCCGCCATGGCGGCCACGTCCTCGCCGGACAGGACGTTGGGGGCCGAGACGCCGATGAACACGTCGGCGCCGACCACGGCCTCCTTCAGAGTGCCCGTGTAGCCCTCGGGGTTGGTGTTGTCGGCGATCCAGCGCAGCGGGGAGTCCGCGGCCGCGTCGACGAGGTCGGGGCGGTCCGCGTGCACGACACCGTGGATGTCGGCGCTGACGGCGTTCTTGACGCCGGCGGCGAGGAGCAGCTTGAGGATCGCGGTACCGGCGGCGCCGGCGCCCGACATGACGACCTTGACGTCGCCAACGGCCTTGCCCACCACGCGCAGTGCGTTGGTGAGGGCGGCGAGGACCACGATGGCGGTGCCGTGCTGGTCGTCGTGGAAGACGGGGATGTCGAGGGCCTCGCGCAGCCGGGCTTCGATCTCGAAGCAGCGCGGCGCGGAGATGTCCTCCAGGTTGATGCCCGCGAAGCCGGGGGCGATGGCCTTGACGACGGCCACGATCTCGTCGGGGTCCTGGGTGTCCAGGCAGATCGGCCAGGCGTCGATGTCGGCGAACCGCTTGAAGAGGGCCGCCTTGCCCTCCATGACCGGCATGGCGGCCATCGGGCCGATGTTGCCCAGGCCCAGCACGGCGGAGCCGTCCGTCACGACTGCGACGGTGTTGCGCTTGATGGTCAGCCGGCGGGCGTCCTCGGGGTTCTCGGCGATCGCCATGCACACGCGGGCCACGCCCGGGGTGTAGATCATCGAGAGGTCGTCGCGGTTGCGGATGGGGTGCTTCGACTGCATCTCGATCTTGCCGCCGAGGTGCATCAGGAAGGTGCGGTCGGAGACCTTGCCGAGGCTGACGCCCTCGATCCCGCGGAGCTTCTCGACGATCTCGTCGGCGTGCGCCGTGGACGTCGCCGCGATGGTGACGTCGATGCGGAGCTTTTCGTGGCCGGATGCGGTCACGTCGAGGCCGGTGACCGAGCCACCGGAGGACTCCACGGCGGTGGTGAGCTGGGAGACCGCGGTTCCGCTCGCGGGCACTTCCAGGCGGACCGTCATCGAGTACGAGACGCTGGGCGCCGTTGCCATGGCCGTGTTCCTCTTCTGTCCCTGGTTCTTCTGTACACAGGGCCCAGCACTGCTCCGGCCGAAACGTGGCAGGTGCGGCAGGACCTGTTGTCCGATCGTCCCACCTACCAGCCGGTACAAGGTAACCAGCTACAAATTTCGGAAGAACTCTTCCACCATACGAGATAACCGGGGTCCGGGGAATGGGTGGCCCATACAAAAAAGTCCGCGCCCTCCACGGAGTGGAGGACGCGGACCTGGTGCTTCCTACGTCTATGACACCGACCCGCCATGCTCGCCTCGCGGCAAGTGGTCGCTCTAGGCGACGAAGGTTGGGCCCGGGGGCTTGGATCGAGTCGGTGCCGTAACCCAGGCTAACAAAGGTTCGCCCGAAGTGATCCCCCTACCGGCGACCGGTTGTCGGGACCACGCCCTTGGCCGCCGACCAACCGGCCCTACGCCGGTGCCACGCCCGTCCCGTGCCGGTCCCCGGCCCGCTCCTACGGCTTGAGCAGCGCGGCGACGCCCTCCGCATCCGGCTCGTCCTGGCCGGTGGAGATCACCGTCAGCTGCTGGGTCGCGCGGGTCAGGGCCACGTAGAGCACCCGCAGACCCGCCGGGGACTCGTTCGCGATCTCCGCCGGGGAGACCACGACCGTGGCGTCGTACTCCAGGCCCTTCGCCTCCAGGCTGCCCAGGGCGACCGCCCGCTCCCCCAGGTCCGCGAGCCAGCCCGCGGCCTCCGCGCGCCGGTCCATGGCCACGACCACGCCGACCGTGCCGTCCACCTGCTCCAGCAGGCGCCGGGTCTCCTCGACGACGGTGGAGCGCAGGTCCCCGTCCACGGGGGGCACCGCCGTGAAGCGCGGCCGCAGGCCCGTGGAACGCACCGCCGTCGGCGGCTCCGTGCCCGGCGCCGCCAGCTTCAGCACCCGCGAGGCGACCTCGGCGACCTCGGCCGGGTTGCGGTAGTTCACCGTCAGGGTGAACTTGCGCCGCGGCCGCGTGCCCAGCGCCTCGTCGCGCGCGGCGGCCGCCTCCTCGGGATCGGTCCACGAGGACTGCGCCGGGTCACCGACCACCGTCCACGTGCCGCCCCGGCCGCGGCGGCCGACCATCCGCCACTGCATCGGCGTGAGGTCCTGCGCCTCGTCGACGATGACGTGCGCGTACTCGGTGCGCTCCGCCGCGAGCCGCTCGGCCCGCTCCCACTGGGTCTCCTCGCGGGTCGGCATCAGCTCCTCCAGCCCGCTCAGCTGGTCCAGCGGGTTCAGCTCCCGCTTCTTCTTGGGCCGCGCGGGCGCGCCGATCAGCTGCTGGAGCTCGTCGAGCAGCGCCACGTCGTGCACCGACAGCGCGCCCTTGCCGTCCGGGCCCACCCGACGCAGGGAGCGCGCCAGCTGCCGGGTCTCGCGCGGGTTCAGGTCGCGGCGCGACCAGCGGGCCAGGCGCCGCTCGTCGGCCATGGAGGCCAGCACCCCGCGCGGGGTCAGCTCGGGCCACCAGGCGTGCAGGAACTCGATGAACGCGTCCTCGGTCGAGATGTCCTCGTCGAAGGCGGAGCGCAGCTCGGCGGCGAGCTCCGGGTCGCTGTGCCGGCCGGCCCCGCCGGACTTGGAGTACAGCGCGTCCAGCAGGAGCTTGCGGGCGCGCGGGCGCAGCAGGTTGACCGGGGCGGTGCCGGACAGGACGTTCTGCCGGATCCGGTCGAGGTCGTGGGCCTCAAGCTCCTGGCGGCGGCCGAAGGCCACCACCCGCAGCCGGTCGGGGGCGGGTGCCCCGCCGGGGCCGCCGAACTCCAGGGCGCCCCGTACGGCCTTGCGCAGCACCTTCAGCATCCGGGACGAGCCCTTGATCCGTGCCGTGGACGGATCGTCGTACGTGGTCGCCTCGGCGCCGTCGACGAGCGAGCCGAGCGCCCGGATGGCGACCTGGCCCTCCTCGCCGAGGGAGGGCAGGACGCCCTCGGTGTAGGCGACCAGGAGCGGGGTCGGGGAGACGATCAGGATGCCGCCCGAGTAGCGCCGGCGGTCCTGGTAGAGCAGGTAGGCGGCGCGGTGCAGGGCGACGGCGGTCTTGCCGGTGCCCGGTCCGCCCGCGACCTCGGCGACCGAGGCGGCGGGCGCCCGGATGACGAGGTCCTGCTCGGCCTGGATGGAGGAGACGATGTCGCGCATCGAGTGGGTACGGGCCCGCCCGAGGGCGGCCATCAGGGCGCCGTCGCCGATGACGGGCAGCTCGTGCCCGTCGAGGAAGGCGGTCACCTCGGGGCGCATCAGGTCGTCCTCGACGCCGAGCACCTTGCGGCCCTTGGAGCGGATGACCCGGCGGCGCACGACGCGGCCGGGCTCCTTGGGGGTGGAGCGGTAAAACGGCGCGGCCGCAGGGGCCCGCCAGTCGATGACGAGCGGCGCGTAGTCGGAGTCGAGGACTCCTATGCGGCCGATGTGGAGCGTCTCGGCGATATCGGCCGTCAGGTCGGCGCGGATCGCGTCGTCGGCGGGCTCGACGGAGGTGAAGGCGCCGTCGGGGCCCCGCTCCCCGTCCTTGCCGAGGACCAGGTCGACGCGGCCGAACAGGAAGTCCTCGAACTCGTTGTTGAGACGGTTGAGGTGGATCCCGGCGCGGAACACCTGCGCGTCCCGCTCCGCGAGGGCGCCCGGCGTGCCGACCTGGCCACGCTTGGCGGCGTCGTTCATCAGGAACTCCGCCTCGTGGATCTTCTCCTCAAGGCGTCGGTACACGTGATCGAGATGCGTCTGCTCGACCGCGATCTCCCGATCGCGGACGGAATCCGCCGTGCTGTCGACAGCGGCATTCTGCGCGGCCACCAAGGCCCCTTTCTGACGTGCATGGGCAGCCGTCAACCGTACGCCAAGGGACCCGCCCGCGCACGCCCCTTCCGGGACGGCTCGCGGATCAGGACGAAGATCACGCTGCCCGGCTGCCCCGCGGCTGCCCCGCGGCTGCCCCGCGAGGGCCCGGGGCCGGGTCAGCCGGGGCGGGATTCGAGGACGCGGCGCCGGTGCCGGGCCACGCGCTCGCGGTTGCCGCAGAGCTCGCTGGAGCACCAGCGGCGGCGGTGTCCGCGCGAGGTGTCGAGGTAGACCCGGGCGCAGCCGTCGCCCTCGCAGGCCCGCAGCAGGTCCCGTTCGCCGGGGTCGGTGAGCAGTTCGACGGCGTCCCGGGCCACGGAGGCGAGCAGCCCGGCGCATTCGACTCCGCCGCACAACTCCCGTACGAGGTGACCTTCTTGGTCCTGTACTGCACACAGTCCCGGGGGTGGACCGGCGGCCGCCGCGTTGACCCGGGCCAGAGCGGCCTCGGGCGGCGCGGCTCCGGCCAGCTCGGCCCGTACGAGGCTCTCGACGTCGGCGCGCAGCACCCGGAAGGCGCGCACCCAGTCGTCCCCGACCAGGGCGAGCGGCGTCCGGTCGGGCACCAGCCCGGCTCCGGTGAGCCACAGCCGCAGCCCGTCACCGTCCCGGATGCCCTCGGTGTGCGCGAGGGGAGAAAAAGTAGCCACCAGGTCCAGGCAGACCCGCCCGGAGTCGAACCACATACCCGTCACCGCCTCCCTCTCGGGGCGTGCCCCCAGAGTGCCCGTCCCGCGGGCGCTCGGCTAGAGGGCGGGCGGCTCGTCGTTCAGGAGCAGCTGGAAGAGGCGGTGGTCCTGCCAGTCCCCGCCGACGTGCAGGTAGCGGGGCGCGAGCCCGTACTGCTCGAAGCCCGCCTTCGCGAGGACCCGCTGCGAGGCCAGGTTCTCGACCCGGGTCCCCGCCTCGACCCGGTGCAGCCGCTCCTCGTCGCGAGCGACCCGGATGACCTCGTGGAGCGCGGCGGTGGCCAGCCCCTTGCCGGTCCAGGCCTCGTCCACCCAGTAGCCGATGGCGCCGCTGGACAGCGCCCCGCGCACGATGTTCTGGAGGTTGATCGTCCCGGCCACCCCGCCGTCGGCGGCGACCAGCACGAACGGCCGTGCCCGCCGGTCCGCCCGCGCCGCGAGCAGTTCCTCGATCCGCCCCCGCTGCCCGGCCTCGGTGTAGAACTCCTCGGCCCGGCGGGGCTCGTAGGGGGCCATGTACTCCCGGTTCCGGTCCAGCACCTCGGCGACCCCGGCGGCGTCGGCCGTCCGGATCTCCCGCATCTCCACCCCGTCAATGATCATCCGGGCACGCTAACGGACGACCCGGTCCGCGGCCAGCCCGGTGTCCCGCCGGCTCCCGGCCCGGGGCGGGGCGGGAGCGGTCCGGCCCGCCCCGCACGGCCCCTCAGGTGTCCGCGTACTTCGTGTCGGCGGCCATGTCCAGGGACAGCCGGTAGCCGCGCTTGACGACGGTCTGGATGAGGTTCGGTGCGCCCAGGGCCACGCGCAGGCGGGCCATCGCCGTTTCCACCGCGTGCTCGTCGCGGCCCGCGCCCGGCAGGACGCGCAGGAGTTCGGAGCGGGCCACGACCCAGCCCGGGCGCCGGGACAGGGCCCTGAGCAGGGCCATGCCGGCCGGTGGGACGGGGCGCAGCTCGCTGTCGAGGAGGACCGCGTGGCCGCGCAGTTCCAGCCGGTGTCCGGCCACCGGGAGGACCCGGGCCCGGCCGGGGAGTTCCTGGCACAGGAGCTGCACGAGGGGTCCC
The DNA here is from genome assembly GCF_035978755.1 of Streptomyces sp. NBC_01298. Classification (NCBI taxonomy): domain Bacteria; kingdom Bacillati; phylum Actinomycetota; class Actinomycetes; order Kitasatosporales; family Streptomycetaceae; genus Streptomyces; species Streptomyces sp. NBC_01298. The sequence continues at coordinate 5,698,713 of NZ_CP108414.1, read as the reverse complement.
AGCCGGAAGCGCTCGGGCTGCACCGTGGGCACGCCCTCCGCCTGCAGCGGCAGGGCCGTCACCGGCCCCACGCAGGCGGAGAGCACCGACCCGCCGGTCAGCGCCCCGAGCACCTGGTCCCGTACGCCCCGCTCCGCGGCCCGGGTCAGCAGCGAGGCCGCGGCCGGGGCGGAGGTGAAGCTCAGCGCGTCCACCCCGCCCGCGGCCACCGCGTCGAGCAGCCGGTCCAGCGGCCCGAGGTCCTCCGGTGCCATCCACCGGTAGACGGGTACGCCGACCACCTCGGCCCCGCCGGCCCGCAGGGCCTCGATGAACCCGGGCAGCGGCTCCCCGTGCAGCTGGAGGGCGATGCGCCGGCCGGCCACCCCGGCCGTGAGCAGCCGGTCCAGTACCTCGGCGAGGGATTCCGACCGCGGGGACCAGGTCTCCACGAGTCCGGCGGCCCGGATGGCGCCCTTCACCTTCGGGCCGCGCGCCAGCAGTTCGGTCTCCCGCAGCCGCCCGAGCAGTTCCTCGCCGAGCCCCCACCCGTCGGCGGCCTCGATCCAGCCGCGGAAGCCGATGGCGGTGGTCGCCACCACCACGTCGGGCGCGCAGCCGATCAGCTCCTTGGTGGCGGACAGCAGTTCGACGTCGTCGGCGAGCGGCACGATCCGCAGGGCGGGCGCGTGCACCACGGTGGCCCCGCGGCGGCGCAGCAGGGCGATGAGCTCGTCGGCCCGGCGGGCGGCGGTGACCCCGACGGTGAATCCGGCGAGCGGACCGGCGGGCGAGCCCGCCGGAGGACGGCCGGGCTGACCGGCGGGCGGACCGGCCGGAGGATCGGCGGGCTGACCGGCGGGCGGGCTGAGGGGCGGACCGGTGGGGGTGTCCTGGTCGTGCATGGTGACCTGCCTCGCGCAGTGGTCGGGTCCGGTGTCGGGGTCCGATATCGGGGTCCGGTGTCGCGGTCGCGTAGTCGTGACGCTCGCGTGAACCGAGCCTGCCCCGGTGGCGTATCAGGCTCGGTTCACGCGTATTTCGGTGCCGTTAACCAGCGTGTGCCCGCCGTTACACCGAGGTGAGCTGCGGCTTCGCCTCCGCCCCGGCCGTGGGGATCATCGCCTGGGCGGGCCGGCGAAGGTATACCGCCCAGGTGACGGCTACGCACACCGCGTAGAAGCCGAGGAAGGTGACGAAGGCCGCCGTGCCCGAGCCGGAGCTCAGGAACGCCTCGCGGAAGACCAGGTTGATGGCGAGTCCGCCGAGCGCGCCGACCGCGCCGATGAGTCCCATGGAGGCGCCGGACAGCCGCCGCCCGTACGCGGCCGCGTCCTCGCCGCTCATCCCGCGGGCCAGCGCCTTCGCCTGGAAGATGCCGGGGATCATCTTGTAGGTGGAGCCGTTGCCGAGCCCGCTGAGGACGAACAGCCCCACGAAGCCGACCAGGAACACCGGCAGGGACTCCCGTACGGAGGCCAGGATCACCACTCCGGTGGCCGCCGCCATCGACACGAAGGTGCCCAGGGTGATCCAGGCGCCGCCGAAGCGGTCCGCGAGGGCCCCGCCGACCGGCCGGATCAGCGAGCCGAGCAGCGGTCCGATGAAGGTGAGCGAGGCCGCCTGGAGCGGGGTGCGGCCGAACTGCGTCTGGAGCACCAGGCCGAAGGCGAAGCTGTAGCCGATGAAGGAGCCGAAGGTGCCGATGTACAGGAACGCCATGATCCAGGTGTGCGCGTCGCGGGCCGCGTCCCGGACGGCTCCGGTGTCGTTGCGGACGGGCGCCAGGTTGTCCATGCGCAGCGCGGCGAGCGCCGCCGCGATCACGATGAGCGGGATGTAGGCGCCGAGCAGCAGCCGCGGGTGGCCGGCCCCGGCCGTACCGATGACCAGCAGGGCGGCGAGCTGGACGACGGGGACGCCGATGTTGCCGCCGCCCGCGTTGAGGCCGAGCGCCCAGCCCTTCTTGCGCAGCGGGAAGAAGGCGTTGATGTTCGTCATCGACGAGGCGAAGTTGCCGCCGCCGACCCCGGTCAGCGCGGCCACCAGCAGGAAGGTGTCGTACGAGGTCCCGGGCTCCATCACGATCCAGGCGGCGACCGTCGGCGCGAGCAGCAGCAGGGCGCTGACGACCGTCCAGTTGCGGCCGCCGAAGCGGGCCACGGCGAAGGTGTACGGGACGCGGACCAGGGCGCCCACGCAGGTGGCGGTGGCGATGAGGAAGAACTTCCCGGCGGGGTCGATCCCGTACTTCGGGCCCATGAAGAGCACCATCACGGACCACAGGGACCAGATCGAGAACCCGATGTGCTCGGAGAGCACGGAGAAGACCAGGTTGCGGCGGGCGGTCTTCTCGCCCGTCTCCCGCCAGAAGGTCTCGTCCTCGGGTTCCCACCGCTCGATCCAGCGGCCACCCTTGCGCGGTGCGGTCGTACTGGTCATCACACGCCTCCACAGCTGCTGCGATCACGTCGCGCTCGTCGGCCGCCCCGGGCCTTGCCGGGCCTTGCCGGTCGTGCCGGGCTCGTCGCGTCCCGTCCGTGGTGACGACCGTACGAAGGGCTCGTTTCGGCCCCGGTCCCCGCCGGATGACCGGCGGGAAACCTTGCACTCACCCGCCGCCGGGGCCCGGTGTGAGCGCGGGCAGCCAGCTGTCCGGGGGCACCTCCAGCCAGCCGCGCCCGGCCCCGAGCTCCGCGGCGGCGCGGCGCAGCGCGTCGAGCCCGGGATGGCTCATTCCCTTCCGCCACACCATGGAGAGCGGCGACAGCGGCACCGGCGCGGTCAGCGGCCGCTTGACGCAGCCGGGCATGTCGAGGAAGCCCACCGTGGCCAGGACCGGGCGGCCGGTCTTGACCATGACCCGGCGGAACTCCTCCTTGCCCACCGCCACCGGCGCGGGCGGCGCGGGCTCGATGCCCCGCCCGGCGAACAGCTCGCGCGCGAGCCCGGTCCACTCCGCCGTCCGCGGGTTCCCGGCCCCGGTGTACACCGACTCGCCGCGCAGCGCGTCCAGCGGTACGGCGTCCAGCGCGGCCAGCGCGTGCCCTTCGGGCAGCAGCACGGCGAGCGGCTCGTACCGTACGGGCGTCCGCACGAGGCGGGCCCGCAGCGCCGGGTCGAGGCCGTCGGCGTACCCGAAGGAGACGTCGAGGCGGCCCGCGGCGATCTCGGCGGCGGCATGGGTGAGCCCGGACTCGAAGCGGGCCATCAGCTCGCAGTCGGGGGCGAGTTCGCGGGCCCGGTCCAGGACGCTGCGGGCGGTGCCGGGGCCGTCGGTGTTGAGATCGACGAGCAGCGGCCGGGGCCCCGCGAACGCCCCGGCCAGCTCCTCGTGCGCCCGCAGCACGCCCCGGGCCAGGGGCAGCAGCCGCTCCCCGTCCGGAGTCAGCTCCACGGCGCGGGTGGTGCGCAGGAACAGGGCCGCGCCCAGGGTTTGCTCGAGCCGGCGCACGTCCCGGCTGAGGGCCTGCTGGGCCACGTAGAGCCGGGCGGCGGCGCGGGTGAAGTGCAGTTCCTCGGCCACGGCGAGGAAGGCGCGCAGCAGGCGGGGTTCCACGTCTCGGGGCGTCACCTGCGGAGACTAGACAACGGCGGGCGGACTGACAACGCAGAGCGGTGAATCGCTCCCGAACAGGTGTTGGACCGCTGACGTCCCCGGCCCGAGCCTTGATCCATGCCCACCACCCCGCCGGCCGCCGTCCCCGTCGCCGCCGGCCCGTCTGCCGCCACCTCGTCCGCCGCCATCCCGCCGTCCGCCGGCCCTTCTGCCGCCATCCCGTCTGCCGTCCCCGTCGCGGGCACCCCGCCGGTGGCCCGCCCGATCGCCGCCGGCCCGTCTGCCGTGCCCCTCGCGGGCACCCCGCCGGTGGCCCGGTCCGGTGGATCCGCGCGCCGCGCCGCCCCGGCCGCGCGCGGGCCGCTCATGGCCGTCTCCGGCACCACGCTGGTGCTCGCCGCCGCCCCGCCGCGGCCGCGGCACCCGGCCCGCGCGGCGCGGCCGGCCCGCGTCCCGGGCCCGTACCGCCGGCTCTTCGCGCTCCCCGGCACCCGCGGGTTCACCACCGGGAACCTCATCGCCCGGCTCCCCATGGGCATGTTCGGCGTCAGCGCCGTCATGATGATCGCCGGGCAGCGCGGCTCGTACGCCCTCGCCGGCGCCGTCGTGGCGGCCGGCCTGGCCGCCACCGCCCTCGTGGCGCCGTGGACGGCCCGGCTGGTGGACCGGTACGGGCAGGCCCGGGTCGCCGTGCCCGCCACCCTGATCGCGGTCCTCGGCTCGCTCTCCCTGATCGCGTGCGTCCGTACCGAGGCCCCCGCCTGGACCCTCTTCGCCTCCTACGCCGCCACCGCGACCACACCCAACATCGGCGGCATGTCCCGCGCCCGCTGGACCCACCTGCTGCGGGACGACCCGGCGTCCCGGCACACCGCGATGTCCTTCGAGCAGGCCGCGGACGAACTGGCGTACATGCTCGGACCGGTGGCCGCCGCCTTCCTGTGCACCGCCGCGTTCCCGGAGGCGGGCACGCTGGCCGGGGCCGTCCTGCTCCTCACCGGGATGCTGCTCTTCACCGCTCACCGCGCCACCGAGCCGCCGCCCGCACCCGCGGTCCGGGGGCCGTCCCCGCTCCGTGCCCTGGGAGGACTGCTGCCGCTCTTCCTGGCCCTCGGCGCGATGTTCGGCTCCATGGAGATCACCTCCATCGCCCACCTGGGCGCCCACGGCCTCGGCGGGCTCTCGGGCCCGGTCCTCGCCCTCCAGGCGGCCGGCTCCTGCGCGGCCGGCCTGCTCTACGGCACCCTGCGCCCGCGCACGCTCCCCGTCTGCCTGGGCGTCCTGGCCCTAGCCATGACCCTGCCGCTGGCGGCGGCCGCCACCGGCCATCTCCTCCCCCTGGCCCTGGCCCTGCTGCTGGCCGGCATGGCGACGGCCCCGGTGATGGTCACCGCGATGTCCCGGATCCACGCCGTGACCCCGCCGGGCCGCCTGAACGAGGGCATGACCCTCGCCGTCACCGCCCTCTTCGCGGGCATCGCGGCGGGCTCCGCGACGGCCGGCGCCGCGATCGACCACTGGGGCGCGACGACCCCGTACGCCCTCCCGGCGGGGGCGGCGGTGCTCGCCCTGGGGCTCGCGCGGGCGGGGGGTTCGGTGGCGAAGCACCCGCCCGCGGGGTGAACGCGTGCCCCGACGGGCCCGGGGAGCGAGCACCCACGAGCGGGTCCCGGGCGTCCGGGCCCACCCGCCTCGGCCGTCCCGACGGATGCCACCGGGTCGGCGCGCACGCTGTCGGGGAGCGCCGCCCGTGCAGCGGCACCGCGCCCCCACGGCCGCCGCTCGGGCGGTCGTGGGGGCGCGGTGTGTGCACGGGCTCCGTCAGCCGGTGGGCTGGCAGATCGTGTAGACGCGGACGCCGGTGTCGCCCGCGGAGGCGGGGTTCTTCAGCCACACCTGCCACCGGTTGGCGTCGGTGTTCGGGTGCGAGGTGAGCAGGTTCGCGTCCGAGGGGGTGCTGGTCTGGAAGAAGCCGCCGCCGATGACCTTGGTACCGGCCGGGCAGACGGGACCGTTGTAGTTGCTGGAGCTGCCCTTCGGGACGGCCTGGATCTCCCCGATGAGGGTGACCGGATCACGCGTGGGCCCGGCCTGCCCCCGCTCGCCTTGGTCACCCTTGTCACCCTTGAGCCCCTGCGATCCCTGCGATCCCTGGGGCCCCTGGGCGCCGGTGTCGCCCTTCGAACCCTGTACGCCCTGCGCTCCGGCAGTCCCGGTCGGCCCCGCAGCACCCTGCAGACCCACCGGCCCGGCGGCCCCGGTGTCACCCTTCGGACCCGCCACGCCCTGGACGCCCGGATCCCCCTTCGCCCCCGCCACGCCCTGCGCGCCGACGGTGCCCGGGTCGCCCTTCGCGCCGGTGGCGCCGTCGGAACCGGCCGGGCCCTGGGGACCGGCTTCGCCTCGGTCGCCCTTGGCCCCCTGGTCGCCCTTGGCACCGCCGGGTCCGGCCTGGCCCTGGTCACCCTTGTCGCCCTTCGGGCCCACCACACCCTGCGCTCCGGGGGTACCGGTGTCACCCAGGTCGCCCTTGTCGCCCTTCGGGCCCGGCGACCCGGTGTCGCCCTTCACTCCGGGGGCGCCGTCGATGCCGTCGGCGGCGTCTCCCTTGTCGCCCTTCCCGCCGGTGTCGCCCCGGTCGCCCTTCGGCCCGGCCGGGCCGCGGTCGCCGTCGTCGCCCTTCGTGCCCGCCGGACCGCGTTCCCCCGCGTCGCCCTTCGCCCCGGAGGCCCCGTCGCGGCCGTCCGCACCGGCCACGCCCCGATCGCCGGTCTCCCCCTTGGATCCGGGGGCCCCATCGCGGCCGTCCGCGCCGGCCTGGCCCCGCTCGCCGGTGTCGCCCTTGCCGCCGACCGGTCCGGTCTCGCCGCGGTCGCCCTTGTCCCCCTTCAGGCCGGGGGCGCCGTCGCGGCCGTCGCGGCCGTCGGTCCCCGGGGCGCCGTCGATCCCGTTGGCACCGGCGGGGCCCCTGGCCCCATCGCGGCCGGGCTCACCCTGTGGACCGGCGGGACCGCGCTCCCCGGGGTCGCCCTTCCCGCCCGCCGGGCCGCTCTCGCCCTTGTCGCCCTTCGGGCCCGACGTGCCGGGCTCGCCCTTGGCCCCGGCCGGTCCGGGGGCTCCGTCGCGGCCCTGCTCGCCCTGCGTTCCGGCCGGGCCGGGCAGGCCCTGCGGCCCCGCCTGCCCCGGATCGCCCTTGGCTCCTCCCGGCCCGCGCTCGCCCGGGTCGCCCTTGGGGCCGCCCTGACCCGCCGCACCGTCACGGCCTGGCTCGCCCTGCGGCCCGGCAGCGCCCTGGTCACCCTTCTGCCCCTGTACGCCGGCCGGGCCCGGGGCGCCGTCGCCGCCGGGGTCGCCCTTCGGTCCGAGGTCCCCCTTGGGGCCTGCCGGCCCGCGCTCGCCCGGGTCACCCTTCGATCCTGGCTGCCCCGGATCGCCCTTCGCCCCGGCCGGACCCCGCTCGCCGGCCTCACCCTGCGCGCCCGCGAGGCCGTTCGGCCCCCGGTCGCCCTTCGGCCCGGCGGGACCCTGATCTCCGTCCCGTCCGGCATCGCCCTTGGGCCCGACCGGGCCCCGCTCGCCCCGGTCTCCCTGATTCGCGGCGACCCCGTCCTGCCCCCGCTCGCCGGGATCACCCTTGGCTCCCGGCAGGCCGTTCCCGCCCGGGTCGCCCTTCGGGCCGTCGGCCCCCGGCATCCCGTCCTGGCCCCGCTCACCCCGGATTCCGGCCGGACCCCGCTCGCCGGGATCACCCTTGGCTCCCGGCGCACCGTCCCGTCCGGGCTCGCCGTTCGAACCGGCAACCCCGGGTTCGCCGTTGTCACCCCTGTCGCCCTTGGCGCCCTTGGCGCCGTCGTCACCCTTCAGACCGGGCTCTCCACGGTCGCCCTTCTCCCCCCGGTCTCCCTTGTCCCCCTTGTCGCCCTTCTCTCCCTTGACCGGCGGCTGCACGGGGCACCACGGCACCGGGTGGTGGTTCTTCACGTAGCGGGCGGCCATCCAGCCCTCGCGGTCCGCGAGCAGGTACCAGATGTCGTTGCCGTCGACCGTCTCTCCGCGCAGCTTGCACTTGAGGCTGACGCGTCCGCCGCCGTGGCGGGAGCCGACCCGCTTCGCCTTCGTCGTGGGACCGGCGTGGACGGACTGGGCGTTCTTGGTGATCACCTTTCCGTCCGCACGGTCGTGACCGCCGCCGAACGGGCCGGCGGCCGCGGCGGTCGTGGGCAGGACCACGGCCACGGTGATGCCGAGAGTGACGGCACCGGCGGCGAGTTGCCGTCGTGCCGCCGAGAGGTCCGCCCAGGAGGCGAGAGACATGGGGGTGCGCCTTTCGATCGGGCTTGCGCAATCGCCGCGATCATCAGATATACGGATCGCTCCCGAGTGAACGGCACGCTGCCGTACGACCGGTCGGCCGCACCCGACCACCTTCCGGCCCACGGCCCCCTCACAGCCGGCCTTCACGCAGGAGCGGATCGGCGACTGACACGGCCGGTCACCTCTGACCGGCGCAGCCCCGGCACCCACACACCCACACACCCACACAACGAAAAAGCCCCCGGCCTGCGAGTGGACTCGCGAGCCGGGGGCTTTTTCACATGGGGTGGTGGAGATGGCGGGAATCGAACCCGCGTCCAACGGTGCAGAAGTAGGGCTTCTCCGAGCGCATTCCGCTGCGCTTTTCTCAGCCCCGGAGATCACACGGACAAGTCTCCGACGGGCTCAGTCACTGTTTGATTTCCCTCTATCCCCCGTGACCGGAGTTAGAGGTTTAGATCCCTAATTGACGCCAGGATCCGGACCGGGACCACTTCCGGGCTGACGCTCCTCACAGAGGCTTCAGCTCACTGTTATTAGGCAGCGAGGGTGAAGCGGGAGTTATCGCTCTTGGAGTTGGCGATTATTGTTTGCGACATATGGTTAACGAGATCATTGCCGCTTTCTCGGCTCGCTTCCCCTACATCGACATCCGCTGTCGAAACCGATCATCCCCATGTTTCACGCTGTTCAGTTATGAAATCCAGCAGGCGCTCTCCATGCGTCCCGCTCGACCGGCGCCACCCGCAAGCGCGTGGTGCTGACGCCATCGTACGCGAAGTGGACCACCGTGTGCCAGGAGGTTAAAGCTGGCCGCGCTCCTTGCGCTTCACGGCCGAGATCACCCGGTTCGTCTCGCGCGTGTCCTGCTTCTCGCGCAGCGACTGCCGCTTGTCGTACTCCTTCTTGCCCTTCGCCAGCGCGATCTCGATCTTCGCCCGGCCGTCCTTGAAGTACAGGGCGAGCGGCACGATCGTGTTGCCGGTCTCCCCCGTCTTCGAGTCCAGCTTGTCGATCTCCTCGCGGTGCAGCAGGAGCTTGCGCTTGCGCCGCGCGCTGTGGTTGGTCCAGGTGCCCTGGCTGTACTCCGGCACGTGCACGTTGTAGAGCCAGGCCTCGCCGCTCTCCACCGACACGAAGCCGTCCACCAGCGAGGCACGGCCCTGGCGCAGGGACTTGACCTCGGTACCCGTGAGCACGAGGCCGCACTCGTAGGTGTCGATGATCGTGTAGTCGTGCCGCGCCTTCTTGTTCTGGGCGATCAGCTTGCGCCCTGTTTCCTTAGCCATAGTGCGGTCATTTTCGCACTATGGACCCACCCCGATGCCACCCAATACCGTGCGGGCCCGTTCCTCGACCCCGTCCGCCGCCGCCAGGTCCGGGGTGATGCCCGTGCCGTCCAGACCGCGGCCCGCCGGAGTGCGGTACGTCCCCACCGTCAGCTCCGCCACCGATCCGTCCGGCAGCTCCGTGGGCATCTGCACCGAGCCCTTGCCGAAGGTGCGGGTGCCGACCACCACCGCGCGGCCGCGGTCCTGGAGGGCTCCGGTGACCAGTTCGGCCGCGCTCATCGTGCCGCCGTCGATCAGCGCCACCAGCGGGCGGGCCGTGTCGCCGCCCGGGGCCGCGTAGAGGGCCCGCTGCTCGCCGCGCACGTCGTACGTCGCCACCAGCCCGCCGTCCAGGAAGGCGGAGGCGGCCGTCACCGCCTCGGTGACCAGGCCTCCGGTGTTGCCGCGCAGGTCGAGCATGACCCCGCCGCCGGCCGGGGCGGCCCGGACCGCCGAGCGGACCCGGTCGCCGGACCCCCGGGTGAAGGAGGCGACCTTGATGACCGTGATCCCGCCGGCGAGCGACCGCACCGTCACCGGCTCGCTGCGCAGCTCCTCGCGCCGCACCGTCCGCGTGAGGTCGGTCCCGCCGCGGGTCAGCTTCAGCTCCACGGGGGTACCGGCCGAGCCGCGCAGCAGGGACACCACCTCGGCCACCCGGAGCCCGGTCACGCCCTGCCCGTCGATGCTGAGCAGCCGGTCCCCGGCGCGCATCCCGGCCCGCGCCGCGGGGCTGCCGGGCTGGACCCGGTCGATCTCGATGCGGCCGTCGCGCAGCCGCCCGGCCCACAGGCCGACGCCCGTCCAGTGGCCGTCCAGGTCGTCGGCGAAGGCCTCGTACTCGCCCTGGTCGTACACCGCGGCCCAGCGGTCCCCGCTGCGGCTCACCACGTCCTGGGCCGCCGACTTGGCGGACTTGCCCTCGGCGACGGCCTCGGCGGCCGCGCGGGCCACCGCGTCCCGGTCGGCGGTGGCCGCCGCGCGGGGCGCCTGCGCGGGGACCCGCGGCCCGGGCGGGGCGGCGTCGGGTTCCGTACCCACCACCAGCGCGGCGGGCCCCGCGGAGTCGGCGGAGCCGCCGTCGCCCCAGCTGCCGGTGCCCGCTCCGACCCCCACGGCGGCGAGGAAGAGCAACGTCACAACAGCCCCGCGACGCACGTCGCGGGGCTGGAGACAGAAGGCGGGAATACTCGGCAGGCCCGGCATGGCGCCGAGTCTAGGACAAGGCCCCGCGCGGTACGGGTGGTTGGCCGTACCGCTCGCGGGGCGCTCGTCACACCTTGAGGTACTTGCGCAAGGCGATGAAGGCCGCCAGCGAGGGCATCAGCAGACCGATGACCAGGACGAGCGGCAGCTTGGTCAGGACCGAGTCCCAGCCGATGAAGTTGATGAGCTCCATCTTCTCGCGCAGCGCGGCGCCGTGGTCGATCACGAAGTACTGGCCTGCGCCGAGCATCCCGCAGGCGAGCAGCGCGCCGATCAGGCCGGCGAAGGCCGCCTCCATGATGAACGGCACCTGGATGTAGAAGCTGGAGGCGCCCACCAGGCGCATGATCCCGGTTTCGCGCCGCCGGCTGAAGGCCGAGACGCGCACCGTGTTGACGATCAGCAGGAGGGCCACGATCAGCATGACCAGCATGATGACGAGGGCGGCGATGTTGAGGTAGCCGAGGAGCTTGAAGAGGTTGTCCGTCACACTGCGCTGGTCCTCGACGGACTGGACGCCGTCACGGCCGGAGAAGGAGGTCGTGATGACCTTGTACTTCTCGGGCTGCTTCAGCTTCACCCGGAAGGATTCCTGCATCTGGTCCGGGGTGATGGAGGCGGCCAGGGCGGTCTTGCCGAACTGCTCCTGATAGTGCTTGAAGGCCTCGTCGGCGGACTCGTAGGTGACCCCCTTGACGAGGTCCATGCCCTTGAGCTCGGCCTCCAGGGCCGTCTTCTGCTCCGGGGTCACCGCCCCCTTGGAACAGGCGGATCCGCCGGTCGCCTCGGCATCGTTCTTGTTGCAGAGGTAGATGGAGACATTGGCCTTGTCGTACCAGTACCCCTTCATCTTGCTCACCTGGTCGCGCATGAGCAGGGAACCGCCGAACAGGGCCAGCGACAAGGACACGGAAATGATGACCGCGAAGGTCATGGTCAGGTTACGGCGGAGACCGACCCCGATCTCCGACATGACGAACTGGGCGCGCATCGCGTCTCAGGAGCCTTTCAGTGCTGGTAGCCGTAGACGCCGCGCGACTGGTCGCGGACGAGACGGCCCTGCTCGAGTTCGATGACGCGCTTGCGCATCTGGTCGACGATCTGCTGGTCGTGGGTCGCCATGATCACGGTGGTGCCGGTCCGGTTGATCCGGTCCAGCAGCTTCATGATGCCGACGGAGGTCTGGGGGTCCAGGTTGCCGGTGGGCTCGTCCGCGATCAGCAGCGCCGGCCGGTTGACGAAGGCACGGGCGATGGCCACGCGCTGCTGCTCACCACCGGAGAGCTCGCCGGGCATCCGGTCCTCTTTGCCGCCGAGGCCGACGAGTTCCAGGACCTGGGGAACGGCCTTCTTGATCTCGCCGCGAGGTCTGCCGATGACCTCCTGGGCGAAGGCCACATTTTCGGCCACCGACTTGTTGGGCAGGAGACGGAAGTCCTGGAAGACGGTCCCCAGCTGGCGCCGCATCTGCGGAACCTTCCAGTTGGAGAGCTTGGCGAGGTCCTTGCCCAGGACGTGCACCTGGCCGTGGCTCGCCCGCTCCTCGCGCAGGATGAGCCGCATGAAGGTGGACTTGCCGGAGCCGGAGGAGCCGACCAGGAAGACGAACTCGCCCTTCGCGATGTCCAGGGAGACATCTCTGAGTGCGGGGCGGCTCTGCTTCGGGTAGGACTTGGAGACGTTGTCGAATCGGATCACGGGTGCACCACGGTCGCCGGGAGTAGGTGTCCGTGACCATACGCGAACAGGCGCGAGGTGTGGACCCGGCGTCCGGAGTTGCCCGATATATCCCCTGGTCCGAGAGGTGCGCGATCGCGATTGCCCGGAGGGGCCGCGCCGAATGTCATCGAAGCTGGCACAGTGGGAGGGGGAACGGACCGGTTCCCGCGACCGTTGTAACCGAGGGGACGAGAGGAGGAGCGCATGACATATGACCGGCTCGTGTGCGCGAACTGCGCCGGACCCGTCAGCCAGGGCCGCTGCCGTGTGTGCCGGGCGAACCGGGAGCGCCTCCAGCAGGAGGGCCCCTTCTCCGGTGGTGTGAACCCGGTGGCGCTCGTCGCGCTGCTGGTGATCCTGGTGACCGCGCTGGCACTGGTGGCTCAGCAGACGGCGTAGCTCCTCAGCCGCCACGTCCCGATCAGACGTAGAAGACGCAGTAGACGCAGTAGACGCAAGAGCGGAAGGGCCCGGACACCGTAGAGGTGTCCGGGCCCTTCCGTACGTGCACGGGTACGCGCGTGCGCGCCGACTACGCGGTCTGCTCCTGCTGCTTGCGCCAGCGGATCCCGGCCTCCAGGAAGCCGTCGATCTCGCCGTCGAGCACCGCCTGCGGGTTGCCGACCTCGAACTCCGTCCGGAGGTCCTTGACCATCTGGTACGGGTGCAGGACGTAGGACCGCATCTGGTTGCCCCAGGAGCTTCCGCCGTCCTTGAGGGCGTCCATCTTGTCCTTCTCCTCCTGGCGGCGCCGCTCGAGCAGCTTGGCCTGGAGGACGTTCATCGCGCTGGCCTTGTTCTGGATCTGCGAGCGCTCGTTCTGGCACGAGACCACGATGCCGGTCGGCAGGTGCGTGATGCGCACCGCGGAGTCGGTCGTGTTGACGCCCTGGCCGCCGGGGCCCGAGGCGCGGTACACGTCCACGCGCAGCTCGCCCTCGTCGATCTCGACGTGGTCGCTGGACTCGACGACCGGCAGCACCTCGACGCCCGCGAAGGAGGTCTGGCGGCGGCCCTGGTTGTCGAAGGGCGAGATCCGGACGAGGCGGTGGGTGCCCTGCTCGACGGAGAGGGTGCCGTAGGCGTACGGGGCCTTGACCACGAAGGTGGTCGACTTGATGCCGGCCTCTTCCGCGTACGAGGTCTCGTAGATCTCGGTCGGGTAGCCGTGCCGCTCGGCCCAGCGCAGGTACATGCGCTGGAGGCGCTCGGCGAAGTCGGAGGCGTCCACGCCGCCGGCCTCGGCACGGATGTTGACCAGCGCCTCGCGCTCGGCGTATTCGCCGGAGAGCAGGGTGCGGACCTCCATCTCGTCCAGGGCCTTGCGCACGGAGACCAGCTCGGTCTCCGCCTCGGCGAGGGTGTCCGCGTCGTCCATCTCCTGGGCGAGGTCGAACAGCACCGCCAGGTCGTCGATGCGCCCGCGCAGGTGCTCGGTCTTGCGGACCTCCGCCTGGAGGTGCGAAAGCTTGCTCGTGATCTTCTGGGCGGCCTCCGGGTCGTCCCACAGGGACGGCGCGGCGGCCTGCTCCTCGAGCACGGCGATTTCTGCCCTCAGCTTGTCGAGGTCCAGGACGGCCTCGATCGACCCCATGGTCGAGGAGAGGGACTTCAGCTCTTCGGAAACATCGACGACTGCCACGGGTCCAGCGTAGCCGGTCCCCGGGGGCCGCTCTCCGGCCGCTCTCCGGCCAGGCCGAATCCCCCGTACTAATGACGGGTCGTACGGGCGTACGCTCACGATATGACCGTCTTCCTCGTCAAGCGCCGCCATGTGGACCACATGCGTGTCACGACGACGAGCTGTCTGCCGCCGGACCATCCCCAAGCCTGATCCACCCCGATCCGACTTGGTCCTGTACGCGGCCTCGCGGCCCCGGCGCCAACCCTGCCGGCGGCCCTCCCCCACCGCGGCCCCCGCCACCCCTGGGGACAGGACCCCGTGACATCCGAAACGGAGCCGTCATGCCGTCCGCGCACCCTTCTCCCGCGTCTTCCCCTTCTTCCGCTCCTGCTTCTCCTCCCTCCGCTTCTACCTCCTCTTCGCCGTCCTCCTCCGCTTCGCCCGAGGCGCACTCGCTCCCGGTCCTGGACCTGTCCCAGGCCGATGATCCGGCCCTGCGCGACGCCTTCCGCAAGGAACTGCACGCGGCCGCCCGGGACAGCGGTTTCCTGCACCTCACCGGGCACGGGATCACCGCCGCCGAGACCGCCCGCATCCTGGCCCTGACCAGGGCGTTCTTCGCCCTCCCGGAGGCGGACCGGCTGGCCGTGAGCAATCTGAACTCCCCGCACTTCCGGGGGTACACCCGCATCGGGCACGAGCTGACCGGCGGCGCTTCCGACTGGCGCGACCAGCTCGACGTGGGAGCGGAGCGGCCGGCGCGGGACGTGGGACCGGAGGACCCGGCGTACCTGTGGCTGGAGGGTCCCAACCAGTGGCCCGCGGCGCTTCCGGAACTGCGGGACGCGGTGCTGGAGTGGCAGTCCCGGCTGGCGGCGGTGGCGCACCGCCTGCTCCAGGAGCTGCTCGCCTCGATCGGCGCCCCGGCGGACTTCTTCGACGCGGCCTTCGCGGACCGGCCCCACCTGCACACGAAGCTGATCCGCTACCCGGGATCCGCCCCGACGGGCACCGACCAGGGGGTCGGGGCCCACAAGGACTACGGCTTCCTCACCCTGCTCCTCCAGGACTCGGTGGGCGGGCTCCAGGTGGTCCGGGACGGGGCCTTCCTGGACGTCCCCCCGATGCCGGGGGCCTTCGTGGTCAACCTGGGCGAGCTGCTGGAGATCGCCACGGAGGGGTACCTGACGGCCACGGACCACCGCGTGGTGAGCCCGGCGGGGGCCGTGGAGCGGTTCTCGGTGCCGTTCTTCTACAACCCGCGCCTGGACGCCGTCATCGAGACGGTCCCGGGCGACTACCTGGACGCGGCGCCGGGGATAGCGCACGACGCGTCGAACCCGCTGCACGCGGAGTACGGCCGCAACGAGCTGAAGGGCTGGGTCCGGGCCCACCCCGCGGTGGCGCGGCGCTGGCACCCGGAGCTGGTCGGCGGCGCGTAGCCCGGCCCGGGAGCCTTGCGGGGCCGGCCAGCCCCGCAGGGCGGAGCCGGCCGCACCCCCGTACTACGGGGCCGTGGAGCCCGACTGCCTGTCGTCCTGCGGCGGCGCCGAGTCGGAGGAGACGGCCAGCCAGCTGCCGACGCCCACCGCGGCGGCCAGCGCGACCGCGGCGGCCGACAGCGCGAGCCGGCGCTTGCGGACGGTCTCCGCCCGGTGCCGCGCGGAGCCCGGCCGGTGCCCGCCGGCGGGGCGCGGAACCCGGGCCGTGCCCAGCGCGCCCCCCGCCAGCTCGTCCGGCCCCGGCACCCGCATCGAGGTGTGGGTGTCCCGGTTGGAGTCGGTGGCGGAGCCGGGGACCAGCGGAACCACACCCCGTCGCCGCACCGGATCGGCGGCGGCGGCCTCCGGTTCCGGGAAGTCCGCCTGCTCCGGCTCGTCCGGCTCGTCCACGTCCAGCGGCGGCATCCCCGCGAGCAGCGGCAGCAGGTCCCGCAGCCGCAGGGAGAGTTCCGAGGCCCGCAGCCGCGAGGCGGGGGCCTTGGCCAGGCACTGGACCATGAGCTGCCACAGCTCGTCGGGGATGCCCGGCAGTGGGACGACGGTCTCCGTCACGTGGCGCCGCAGCACCGCCCCGGGGTGGCCGCCGCCGAACGGCGTGAAGCCGGCGAGCAGTTCGTACAGCACGGTGGCCAGGGCGTAGATGTCCACCGCCGCGCGCGGCGGCAGTCCCTCCACTATCTCCGGCGCCAGGTAGTCGGGCGTGCCGATGATCCGGGTGGTCGGGGCCGAGGCCCGTCCGCCGGTGGAGCGCCGCGGCGAGTCGATGAGCTTGGCCACACCGAAGTCGGTGAGCAGCGCCGGGTGCGCGCCGCCGGGGCCGAGCGGGCCCTGCATGTCGAGCAGGACGTTCTCCGGCTTCACGTCCCGGTGCACGACCCCCGCCGCGTGCGCCGCGGCCAGGGCGTCGGCGACGTCGGCGACGATCGCGACGGCCGCCTCGGGGGCGAGCCGCCGCTCGCGGTCGAGGCGCGTGCGCAGGTCCGTACCGCGGACGAGGTCCATGACGAGGGCGAGGTCGTTGCCGTCCACGACGAGGTCACGGACGCAGACGACGTGCGGGTGCTCCAGGCCCAGGAGCGCGCTGCGCTCCTGGACGAACCGTCCGACGAGTTCCTGGTCGGACGCGAGGTCCTCGCGCAGCAGTTTGACGGCGACGGGGCCGTCAGGCCCCTCGCCCAGCCACACCGTGCCCGCGCTGCCGCGTCCCAGGATCTGGTGCGCGGTGTACCGGCTGCCGATCTTCCGTGCCACAACTGCTCCCTCAGCGGCTGGCGTACGCACCAAAGCTACGCGGCCGGATGGGTGTTGGAGTCCACGGATCGCGGCGACCTTCACTTCTGCGGGCGAAATCACGTCCCGGAAGTCGACAAATCCACGAAGTCACCGGTACAAGGACCGGTTCGGGTGGATTGTGCCGATCAGGTCGATCAGGGGGTCGAGCCGCCGCCCGTGGCGTCTCCGATCGCGGTGACCCAGTCCACGGCGTCCGAGCCCCAGGTCCACACCTGGTCCCACCAGCCGCGACCGGTGCCGACCCACCCCTGGAGGGGGGTCAACTCCCAGATCAGCCAGCCCGCGACGAAGAACACCAGGATCATCACCAGGCAGCCCTTGAGGCAGCCCAGCCCCGGGATCTTCACCGGGTTCGCGCTGCGGCGGGGCTCGCGGGGCTCGCGCCGCTCCGGCTGGCGGCCCGGCGGCGGACCCTGCGGGGGCTGCTGCTGAGGCTGCTGGGGCTGGCGGTACTGGGGCTGTCCCTGCGGCTGCTGGTACTGCTGGGGGTGCTGCTGCGGCTGATAGTGCTGCGGCGGGGGCTGCGGCGCGTACTGCTGCTGCGGGTACTGCTGAGGCTGCTGGTACTGCTGCGGCTGCGGGGCCTGCCGGTACGGCTGCTGCTGCGGAGGCTGCTGCGGTCGCTGCGGCTGCTGCTGGGGCGGCTGCTGGTACTGCTGCTGCGGCGGCGCCTGGCGCTGCGGCCGCCGGCGCAGGGGGTCCTCGCTCGGGTCCAGGTACTGCATCTGCGTCTGCTCGTTGCGGTCGCGGGCCGCCTGCAGCTGCGACTGCCACGGGTGCGGCTGGTCCGGCCGCTGCACGGGCGGCATCACGGAGGTCGCGTCGGCGCCGGGCGCCCCCGTGCTCGGGAGCACGGACGTGGCGTCGGCCCCGCCGACCGGCGGCATCACGCTGGTCATGGCGTTGGGGTCGTAGGCCCCCATCGGGGAGGCCCCGGCGGATCCGGCGGAGCCCCCGGGCAGTATCTGCGTCGCGTCCGCGGCACCCGGGGTCGCGGGCACCGGCGCGGGCGAGGGGTCGGGCGCCAGGAGCGCGCCGACGCCGAGGGCGGCCTCGACCTCGGCGGCCGTGGAGTGCACGCCGATGCCGGAGGCGACGACGCGCAGGCCGCGCGCCAGGGTCTGCGCGCTCGGGCGCTCGTAGGGCTCCTTGCGCATGCAGCGCTCGATGACCGTCCACAGCGGCTCGGGCACGTTCGGCGGGCGCTGCGGCTCCTCGCTGAGGTGGCGGTGCAGCACCTCCAGCGCGGTGCCGCCGGCGAAGGGCGGCCGGCCGGTGAGGAGCTCGTAGAGCAGGATGCCGGCGCCGTAGATGTCGACGGCGGAGGTCTGCGGGCGGCCCTCGGCGGATTCGGGGGCCACGTAGGCCGGGGTGCCGACGAACTCGTGCGTGCGCGTCAGGCCCGGGGAGTCCGCCAGGCGCGCGATGCCGAAGTCGGTGAGCATCGGCTTCATCTGGCCGTCGCGCTCGTCGACCAGGACGTTGGCGGGCTTCAGGTCGCGGTGGACCACGCCGTCGGCGTGGCTGGCGGCGAGCGCGTCCGCGATCTGGGCGGTGAGCAGGCTCGCGGCGACCGGGCTGAAGGGGCCGTTCTCGCGGAGGTACCGGTGCAGGTCCGGGCCGTCGATGAGGTCCATGACGAGGGCGAGGAGATCGCCCTCGACGACGAGGTCGCGGGTGCGGACGATGTTGGGGTGCGTCAGGCGCAGCAGGACCGAGCGCTCGCGCAGGAAGCGCATGACGATGTCCGGGTCCTGGGCCAGCTCCTCCTTGAGGACCTTGATGGCCACGGTCTCGCCGGGGTGGCCGGCCACCGCCGCCTCCGCACCGGCCGCCTCACGCTGGCGGGCGCGCCAGACGGTGCCCGTGGCGCCGCGCCCGAGCGGCTCCTCGAGCAGGTACTTGCTGCCGACTGGCCGCACGTCACGCGCTCCCTGCTGTCGTCGATTCCGGCGAGTGGTCCCCGTGCCGCACACTCGGTGCACGCTTCATCCACGCCTGATCCGCGCAATGGTTTTCCGGCCCACTCTAGGGCTTGTCCCGAAGGAAGACGCGGGGTGAGGGAGGTTGGTTGCCGCACATATGCGCGAAGGGTGATGTTTGCGGCGTATGCCGGGGGCGATTTTCCCGGCCATCCTGTCGATATCCGATCGGCCCGCTCGCAGGTCCGGTGCCGGTCCGCGACCGATCAAGATCAATTGCCGGTGGGTGGCGGGCGTGTCGATGACGACAGGTGCGAGGATGCACCCGTACGGAACGGCCGGGACGGGAGCCCCGCCTTCCGGGCAGACCTGACCGGACGACGCGTCCGTGCCGGGTGGGGGCGGACGGACGGGCACCACGTGCGAACGGCACCGGGTGATCCGTCCCACAGGTCCCTGCCGGGCGCACGCACCGCGCACCGCGCAGAAGGGACCGCTGACGGCGATGCAGATCCGGCTGACCGTCCTCGGGTCGGGGTCGCGCAGCGGCCACCAGACCGCCACCGCGAGCGCCTCCGGCGGGAGTACCGGCGGGGGAGGCACCCCGGCGAGCTGTGACGTGCTCGTCACCGCACCCGCCGGAACGGCGCTGTCCGCGGTGGCCTCCGGGCTCGCGGCGACCGTCGGCGGCCCCGACACCGGCGGCACGGTCGTGCTGTACGCCGGTACGGAGCGCCTGGACCCCGCGCGGGCCGCGCTCGGCGAGCCGCCGCTGGTGGACGGGGCGGTGCTGTCGCTGAACGTGCCCGGCCCCGACGTCCGCACGGACGGGACCGCGGCGGCCCTCGGCGACGGGCCGCAACTGCACGTCGTGGCCGGTCCGGACGCCGGCGGGGTGCACCTGCTGCACCCGGGGGCGATCCGGATCGGGCGCTCGGCCGACGCGGACGTCCCGCTGGACGATCCGGACGTCTCGCGCCTGCACTGCACCGTGACGGTGCTCCCCGACGGGCGGGTGGCGGTGGCCGACCTCGGGTCGACGAACGGCACCACGCTGGACGGCGCCGTGGTCGGCGCGGAACGGGTGGCGCTCGCGCCCGGCGCGCTGCTGCGGGTCGGCGAGTCCACGCTCCGCCTGGCCGTGGGCCCGGCGTCCTCCCCCCTCCCCCTCACCCCGGACCTGGAGGGCCACCTCGCCGTCTCCCTCCCGGGCCACCCCGATGCCGGCCCCCCGGCGGGGTCGCGACCCGAGGGCGACGGAGCCCGGGCAGCCGCTACGCCGGGCACCCCGGCGGGGTCGCACTCCGCCGGCGGAGCCTGGGCCGGAGCAACGCCCGGCGCCCCGGCGGAGTCGCACTCCGCAGGCGGAGCCTGGGCCGGAGCAACGCCCGGCGCCCCGGCCAGGTCACACCCCGACGGCCACACCCCCGGCGGAGCCCGGGCCGGTGGGGCTCGTCCCGACGCGGGGAGCCGGGGCGCGCAAGCGCAGATCCCCCACCCCGCCCCGTCCCGAAACGGGGGCTCCGCCCCCGACCCCGGCCGGACAGCTCCCTCGCCCGTGGCGTACCGGGACGGCGGCGCCGGAGCGGTTCCCGCCGCCCGGGGCTCCGAACACCACACCGGGGGCGGCCCGTCCGCGTCCGGCTCCGCTGCCGCGGCCCCCTGGCCGTACGGCGAGGCCGGCCAGGACGGCTACGCCGACCCCCACCACGCCGGCCGGATCGCCCGGCCCGGGCCCGGGCCGGGGCCCGGCGCACCCGGCGCCGCACAGTACGGCGGAGCATCCCACCAGGCCGGAGCCGCACACCCGGCCGCGGCCCCGCACCCGTACGACGGGGCAGCGCACCCCGGCGGTACGCCGGCCCCGTACGCGGCGCCGGCGTATCCGGGCCCCCACGCGGGAGCACCCGCCGCAGACCCGTACTCCGCCCCCCACGGCCACGACGGCCCGGCGGCGGCCCAGCGCACCGGGGTCGAGCATCACGGCGCCGGCGGCTGGGAGGAGTCCGAGGCGGCCCGGGAGGCCGAGCCCCGGCGTGCGGGGCGTCGCGGCATCGGGGCCTGGGCGCGGAAGTGGGTGCGCGGGGCGGAGGCCGCCGAGGTGGAGGTGGTCGCCGAGGCGGCGGCCGCCGTCACCGCGCGGCCCGGCTCCGACGATCCCGCGGCCCTGCTGCTGACCGCCCTCGGGCCGGCCCCGCGGCTGTGGGCCGGGCCCGCCGGGCTGGACGTCACGCTCGGCGCGGGCAGCGAGGTCGCGCTCCGCGAGACCGGCGCGCTCGGCATCGCGGGGCCCCGGGCCCGGCTGACCGGTGTGGCCCGCGCCGTCATCGCGCGGCTGGCGGCGCTGCACGCCCCCGGCCAGCGTCTGGAGATCGTGCTGATCTCCACCGACCGGGCCCGCCCGCTCGCCGAACGCCGCCGCGACTGGGGCTGGCTCGGCTGGCTGCCCCACGTGCGCCCCGCGCACG
Organism: Streptomyces sp. NBC_01298; assembly: GCF_035978755.1. Lineage (NCBI taxonomy): Bacteria > Bacillati > Actinomycetota > Actinomycetes > Kitasatosporales > Streptomycetaceae > Streptomyces > Streptomyces sp. NBC_01298. The sequence goes on along the minus strand of NZ_CP108414.1, from coordinate 5,677,796 downwards.
GGCAGGACTGCCGGCTGCTGCTGGCCTACGACCGCGATCAGGCGGCCGCCCGCGCCGGGGAGCTGACCCGGCGGCTCGACGACGGCCCCCTGGGTACCCACTGGGCCGCCGCGGGCCCGGACGCGGTGCGCGAGGCCTCGTACGCCTATCGGGGCCCCTACACCCTCCTGGTGCTCGACGGGGACCCCGGTCCCGGGGCCCTGCGGGACATCACCAGCCGGCTGGCCTCGCACGGGCCGGCCGCCGGGATCCACGTGCTGGCCCTGGCCGAGGCGCCGGCGGCGACGCCCGCCTCGCCCGTCGCCGAGACCTACGAGGCGGCCTGCGCGGCCGCCCCCGCCTTCCGCGACTGTTCGACGGCCGCCCTGCTCAGCGGTGATGTGGCCACGACCGTACGGACCTTCGCGGTCTCCGGCGGCAAACCGGCCGCGTCCGGCGGGACGGCGACGGCGGACGCCGTTTCGGCGGCCTGGGCGGAGCGGTTCGCCCGCGCCCTGGCCCCTCTCAAGGCCGACTCCCCCGCGGCCGAGGGCGGTTACCGCCCGGCCGCCGCACAGCTGCCCCAGACCGCGCGGCTGCTGGACGAGTTGGGGCTGGCCCGGGCCACCCCGGCCTCACTGATGGCCCGTTGGGCCGCCGCCACCGACCAGGGCCAGCGCGTCGGCGGGCTCGCGGAGATAGTCCTCGGCACCGGCCGGCGCGGGGCGGTGGGCGCCGAACTGGTCACCGACGGGCCGCACATGCTGATCGAGGGGCCCGCCGGCAGCGGCCGTACCGAACTGCTGCGTTCCGTGGCGGCCTCCCTGTCGGCGGCCGCCCGGCCCGACCGGCTCGGCCTGGTCCTGCTCGACGGGGCCGGCGGCGAGCGCGGCGACGGCCTGCTGCCCTGTACGGAGCTGCCGCACGTCTCGGCGCACCTGATCGCCTCGGACCCGCTGCGGATGCGGGAGTTCGCGCAGGCGCTGGGCGCGGAGCTCAAGCGGCGGGCCGAGCTGCTGGACGGCGTGCCGTTCTCCGAGTGGCACGCCGTGCGCGAGGTCTCCGACCGGATGGTCTCTCCCCGCCAGCCCACCCCGGGCGAGCTGCGCGGCGATCTCGAACCCCAGCGGTCCGGCACCCTGCGGCTGCGTTCCTCGGCCACCCGGACCGATCCCGCGGCCGGGCCCAGCCCGCTGCCGCGCCTGGTCGTCCTCGTGGACGACTTCGACGCGCTGGTCGCGCCGGGTCTGGGCAGCACGGGCCGGCCCGCCGCCGGTTCGGTGGTCCGCGCGCTGGAGGCGGTGGCCCGCGAGGGTGCCCGGCTCGGGGTGCACCTGGTGGCCACCAGCGCCCGCCCGGACCGGACGGCCGACACCGAGCTGGCCCGTCTCACGACCCTGTGCGTGGAGCTCGACGCCCCCGACCAGCCGGGTCCCGGCCGGGGCGTGCTCCGGTACGCCGACGGGCGCGCGGTCCCGTTCCAGGGCGGCCGGGTCACCGGACGGATCCCCCGGACGGCGACGCTGCGGCCGACGGTGGTGCCGGTGGAGTGGGAGCGGATGGGCGATCCGCCGGCCCGTCGCCCGGTCCGCGAGCTGGGCAACGGCCCGACCGACCTGGCGCTGCTGGCCAGCGCCCTGGACCGGGCCTCGCACCTGGTGTCGGCGGTACCGGTGCTGTTCCCGCCGGCCCCGTGAACGCCGCTCGGCCGGCCCCCAAGCGGCCCGCCGAGCAGCCCTCCGCGCACCCCCGTACCCCGCGAGGCGGTATTGCGGGGGTGCGCGGGGCGGCGTAGACCTTGTGGCACGGGACACACCATCGCCAGCGAGGCATCGGGGGCACCGCCATGCGCAAGCAGGGAACGAGCCGCACGACATCTCTCCGTACGCGATCGCTCCGTACGCGATCTCTTCGTACGCGATCTCTTCGTACGCATCACACGTGGGCCGCTCTGGCCGTGGCCGGCGCGCTCGCGCTCAGCGCGTGCGGCGGCGACGGCAAGGATCCGGCGAAGGGCCCGGACGGCCCCGACATCTCGGGCGGGCCGTCCGTCGCGTTACCCCGGCTCGACGGGGAGAAGCTGGAGGTCGCCGCCGTCTGGACGGGGGCGGAGCAGGCGAACTTCGTCAAGGTGCTGAAGGAGTTCGAGCGGCGGACGGGCGCCACCGTCACCTTCGTCCCCGCGCAGGACCCGATCGTCACCTTCCTCGGCTCGAAGATCGCGGGCGGCGCCCCGCCGGACGTGGCGCTGCTCCCGCAGGTCGGGGCGCTGGCCTCGGCGGTGAAGAACAAGTGGGCGCAGCCGGTCGGCCCCGAGGCGAAGGCCCAGCTCGACCAGAACTACTCGCCCGGCTGGAAGACGCTGGGCGCGGTCGACGGCACCCAGTACGGCGTCTACTACAAGGCCGCCAACAAATCGCTGATCTGGTACAACGCGAAGGCCTTCGAGGCGGCGGGCGTGACGCCCCCGAAGACCTGGAAGGAACTGCTCACCGCGGCCGACACCCTGTCCGCGTCCGGCACCCCGGCGGTGTCGGTGGCCGGGGCCGACGGCTGGACCCTGACCGACTGGTTCGAGAACGTCTACCTCTCGCAGGCGGGCCCGGAGAAGTACGACCAGTTGGCGAAGCACGAGATCAAGTGGACGGACGCGAGCGTCAAGCAGGCGCTGACCTCCCTCGCCGAGCTGTTCGGCCGCAAGGACTTCCTGGCGGGCGGCCAGAGCGGGGCGCTGGCGACCGAGTTCCCGAAGTCGGTGACGCAGACCTTCACCGGCGGGGACCGGCCGGGCGCCGCGATGGTCTTCGAGGGCGACTTCGTGGCGGTCAACATCGCCCAGACGGACGCGAAGGTGGGCACGGACGCCCTGGTCTTCCCCTTCCCGGCGGTCGGCGCCAAGGCTCCGGTGGTCTCGGGCGGGGACGTGGCGGTGGCGCTGAAGGACTCGAAGGGCGCGCAGGCGCTGCTGACGTTCCTGGCCTCGGTGGACTCGGCGCGGATCCATGCCCGTGAGGGCGGCTTCCTCTCCCCGAACAAGGCGCTCGAACCGGCCGCGTACCCGAACGACATCCAGCGCGGCATCGCCGAGGCCCTGATCGCGGCGGGCGACAACTTCCGCTTCGACATGTCGGACCAGGCCCCGTCGGCCTTCGGCGGCACCCCGGGCGCGGGCGAGTGGAAGGCGCTCCAGGACTTCCTGGCGAACCCGGCCGACGTGGCGGGGACCCAGGCGAGGCTGGAGGCGGACGCGGCCAAGGCCTACGGGAACTGACCCCGTGACCCCGGCAGCCTCCCCCACGGGATCGTCCGCCTCTCCGACGGGATCGCCCGCGACCACCCCGGTGGCGCCGGCGGCCGCCACCGGCCACGGCTCCCCCAAGAACAGGGAGACCCGGCGCCGCCGGCTGACGGCCGCGGCGTTCCTCCTCCCCTCCCTCGTCCTGCTCGGCGCGCTCGTCGTGCACCCCATCGGGTACTCGCTGTACCGCAGCTTCTTCGACCGCTCCGGCGAGGAGTTCGTGGGCGCCGGGAACTACGGGGAGATCCTGCGCGACGACACGATCCGCACCGCGCTGGGCAATACGGCGCTCTGGGTGGTGCTGGCCCCGGTCAGCGCCACCGCGCTCGGTCTGCTCTTCGCCGTGCTGACCGAACGGGTGCGCTGGGGAACGGCGTTCAAGCTGATCGTCTTCATGCCGATGGCCATTTCGATGCTCGCGGCGGGCATCATCTTCCGGCTCGTCTACGACGCCGACCCCGACCGGGGCGTCGCCAACGCCGTCTGGGTCGGCGTCCACGACACCTTCGCCGAGTCCTCCGCCTTCCCCAAGGCCCGCCCCGGCCGGGATTCGCCGCTGGCCCCGGCCGACGGGGGCGCGTACGTGACCCGCGATCCGGTACGGGCGGGCGTGCCCGCGCCGCTCCCGCTGGTCGGCATCGCCCCCGAAGCCCTTCCCCCGGGGACGCGGACGGCGCGGCCGGCCGCCACGGAGCCCGGGAAGGTCACCGGCACCGCCTGGCAGGACTTCACCCGGGGCGGGGGCGGTACGACGAACACCGTCGACCCCACCGAGTCCGCCCTGTCGGGGCTGCGCGTCGAGGCGGTCAAGGACGGCCGGGTGGTCGACTCGGCGCGGACCCGGGCCGACGGCACCTTCACCCTGTCCGCCGCCGCGGACGGCGCGCTGCTGCGGCTGCCCGCCTCGAACTTCCGGGAGGCGTACGCGGGCGTCGAATGGCTCGGCCCGACCCTGGTGACCCCGGCGGTGATCGGGGCCTACGTGTGGATGTGGGCCGGGTTCGCGATGGTGCTGATCGGGGCCGGGCTGGCCGCCGTACCGCGCGAGCTGCTGGAGGCGGCGCGGGTGGACGGGGCGAGCGAGTGGCAGGTGCTGCGGCGGATCACGGTGCCGCTGCTGGCGCCCGTCCTGGCCGTCGTGCTGGTGACCCTCGTCATCAACGTCATGAAGGTCTTCGACCTGGTCTTCGTGATCGCGCCGGGCGCGGTGCAGGACGACGCGAACGTCCTGGCGCTCCAGTTGTACCGGACCTCCTTCGGCACGGACGCCGATCAGGGGCTGGGCAGCGCCATCGCGGTGCTGCTGCTGGTGCTGGTGGCTCCCGTCATGGCCTACAACATCCGCCGGATGCGCCGGGAGGCCCGCCGATGAGCACACCGCCGCGCACGCCGCCCCGTATGCCGTCCCGTACGCCGCCCCCGACCTCAGCGGCCACCGCGCGGTCCCTGGCCGCCCGGGCGGCCGGCGGGGCGCTGCGCGTCTTCCTGGTCCTCGCGGGCCTGTTCTGGCTGCTGCCCACGCTCGGACTGCTGGTCTCCTCCTTCCTCTCGCCCACCGCGCTGAACGACGGCGGCTGGTGGCGGGCGCTGACGGCGCCCTCCCGGCTGACGGCCGGCAACTACGAGCGGCTGCTGGCCAACGAGACCGTCACGGGCTCGCTCATCGACACGGCGGCCATCGCGATCCCGGCGACCCTGCTCGTCCTGGCGCTGGGCTCGTTCGCCGGATACGCCTTCGCCTGGCTGGAGTTCCCCGGCCGCGACTGGCTGTTCCTGCTCGTGGTCGCGCTGCTCGTCGTGCCCGTCCAGGTGGCGCTGATCCCGGTCTCCGAACTCTTCGGCTCCATCGGCCTGTTCGAGACCACGGCGGGGGTGGTCCTCTTCCACACCGCCTTCGGGCTGCCGTTCGCCGTGTTCCTGCTGCGCAACTTCTTCGCGGAGATCCCGCGCGAGCTGCTGGAGGCGGCCCGGCTCGACGGGGCGGGCGAACTGCGGCTGTTCGCCCGGGTGGTGCTGCCGCTGGGCGGTCCGGCGATCGCCTCGCTCGGCATCTTCCAGTTCCTGTGGGTGTGGAACGACATGCTGGTCGCCCTGGTCTTCGCGGACTCGGCGCACCCGCCGGTCACGGTCGCGCTCCAGCAGCAGGTACGGCAGTTCGGGAACAACATCGACGTGCTGGCGCCCGGCGCCTTCCTGTCGATGGTGGTGCCGCTCGTCGTCTTCTTCGCCTTCCAGCGGCAGTTCGTCTCGGGGGTGATGGCGGGAGCGATCAAGTAGAGCGGTGTGGATCACGGTGTTGACGTGCGTTGTTGACGCTCCGTAACCCGAATGCCGCACCCTGCGTAACCCGATCACCACGCCGGGGGTTCCTGGGCCATATGTCCGCGCCGACCCCTGGATGTGCCGTGCCCCGGTTCAGCGTCATCGTGCCCGCGTACAAGGTCCAGGCGTACCTCCAGGAGAGTCTGGACTCGGTCCTGACCCAGTCGTACCCGGATCTCGAACTGATCGTGGTCGACGACGCCTCCCCGGACGCCTGCGGTTCGATCATCGACGACTGCGCGGCCCGGGACCCCCGGGTCACCGCCGTGCACCTGGCGCACAACCTCGGCCTGGGACCGGCCCGCAACGCGGGCCTGTCCCGGGCCACCGGCGACTACGTCCTCTTCCTCGACGGCGACGACACCCTGGCCCCCGGCGCCCTCCAGGCCGTCACCGACCGGCTGAAGGCCACCGGCTCCCCGGACGTGCTCGTCTACGACTACGCGCGCACCTACTGGACCGGCGAGCTGGTCCGCAACAGCCAGTCCCACCGCCTCTCCGAGGAGGGCCCGGCCAGCTTCCGCCTCGCCGACCGCCCCGCCCTCCTCGGCATGCTGATGGTCGTGTGGAACAAGGCCTACCGCCGCGAGTACGTGGAGCGCGAGGGCCTCTCCTTCCCGCCCGGCTTCTACGAGGACACCCCCTGGACCTATCCGGCGCTGCTGGCGGCGGAGTCGGTCGCCGTCCTCGACCGGGTCTGCGTGCACTACCGCCAGCGCCGCACGGGCTCGATCCTGACCACGTCCACCCGACGCCACCTGGACGTCTTCGACCAGTACGACCGCGTCTTCGGTTACCTCGCCACCCGCCCCGAGCTGGAGCGCTGGCGGCCCGCCGTGCACCGGCGGATGGCCGAGCACTTCTGCGCCCTGTACGCGGACCCGCGCCGGCTCCCGCGCGCCGCCCGGGCCGAGTTCTTCGCCCGGGCCTCGGCCCTGCTGCGCCGCTACCGGGTGCCGGGCCCCCGGCCGCTGTCCCTGAGCCGGACGGACCGCACCCGCCACCTCCTGATGCGGCTGGGCACCCGGCGCGCGTACCGCGTCCTGTCCGTGCTCCGCTCGGCCTCGCTCGCGGCGGGCCGCGCCGGGATCACCCTGGGCCGGGGCCTCGGCGAAACCGCCCTGCGCCTGCACTACCGCGCCCAGCGCCTGCTCCCGCTCCGGCCGGAGCTGGCGGTCTTCTCCGCGTACTGGCACGGGGGTTACGCCTGCAACCCGGCGGCGATCGAGGCCAAGCTGCGCGAACTCGCCCCGCGCATGCGGACGGCGTGGATCTGCGACCCGGCGCACGCCTCGACCGTGCCCCGCGGCACCACTCCGCTCCGCCCGGGCTCGGCTGCGTACTGGACGGCCCTGGCCCGCGCCACGTACCTCGTCACGAACGTCAACTTCGACCGCACCCTCGTCAAGCGCCCGGGCCAGATCCTCCTCCAGACCCAGCACGGCACCCCGCTCAAGCGCGTCGGCCTCGACCTCCAGGACCGCCCGGCGGCCACCCCCACGACGGACTTCGCGGGGCTGCTGCGCGGCGCGGACCAGTGGGACTACCTGCTCTCCTCCAACCGCCACTCCACCCTGGTCTGGGAGAAGGCGGTCCCGTCCTCCTACACGACGCTCGAGTACGGCTACCCCCGCAACGACGTGTTCCACCGGGCCACCCAGGCGGAGGTCCTGGAGCTGCGCGAACGCCTCGGCATCCCGCCGGGCTCCACGGCGATCCTGTACGCGCCGACCCACCGCGACTACCGCCGCAGCCGCCCCGCGCAGCCGGACTTCGACCGCATCCTGCGCGACCTGGGCCCGCGCTACACGATCCTGACCCGCACCCACCTCACGTACGCGGGCTCACCCTCCCCCGATCCCCACCCGCGCCTCCTCGACGTCTCCTCGCACCCCTCCGTCGAGGAACTCTGCCTGGCCTCGGACGCGTTGGTGACGGACTACTCGTCCCTGATGTTCGACTACGCGTCCCTGGACCGCCCGATCGTCATCCACGCGGACGACTGGGAGGCGTACGAGGCCTCCCGCGGCACGTACTTCGACCTGCGGGCCTTCCCCCCGGGAGCGATCGCCCGCACGGAGGACGAGCTGGTGGACATCTTCGCGACCGGCCACTGGCAGGGCTCCCGCTCGGCGCAGCTCCGCGCGTCCTTCCGGACCCGGTTCTGCACGCACGACGACGGCCAGGCGGCGGAACGCGTGGTCCGCCGCGTCTTCCTGAGCCAGCCGACCGCCCCCATCACCCCCCTGGAAGACCGCCGCCCCACCCCCGCAGCCCCCTCCGCCACCCCGGAACCCACCCTGGCCCACCTGACCACGGGCCGCTGGCCGTAGGCAGTCGCAGCCACTTTCAGCCGTCCGGCGCTTGAGGACCGGGGTCTGGGGCGGAGCCCCAGAAGGGGTCCGGGCGCAGCCCGGTACCCCTGCCCCTCCTAGCCCGTCCGGCGTTTGAGGACCGGGTCCGGGCAGCGCCCGGGGAACGGCGGAAGGGCGGGTAGGGGAACTCCGCCCCGCAGGGCCGAGCCACCCGCACCCGCCCACCGGGCCCCGCGCAGCGGCAACGGTCGCAGCCGGGGCGCAGAGGGACGGCCGCGCGCAGCGCAAGCCCTCAGGCGGCCGGCCCGGCCGTGAGCCCGGCCACGACGGACCGCGCGAGGTCGTCCAGGTAGCCCCGCGACACCGCGTCCCGCACCACCACCTGCCGCCAGTACAGCGGCCCGATCGCCAGATCCAGCGCCCGCCCCGCATCCACCCCCACGGGCAGCTCGCCCCGCGAGACCGCCTCGGAGATGATCCCCTCCGCCATCCGCCGCTGCCCCTCCAGCAGCGCGCCCCGTACCGCGTCGGCGATCTCCGGGTTCCGCGCCGCCTCCACCAGCAGGTCGGGGATCACCGCCGAGGCCACCGGATGCCGCAGCACGTGTGACATCACCTCCAGCAGCGCCCGTACGTCCCCGTAGAGGGACCCCGTCGACGGCACCGGCAGGCCGTCCGTGGCGAAGGCGCCCACCAGGTCGAGCACCAGGTGCAGCTTCGACTTCCACCGGCGATACACGGCCGTCTTCCCGACGCCCGCCCGCCGCGCGATGCCCTCGATCGACATCCGCGCGAACCCGACCGTCGCCAGCTCCTCGACGACTGCCGTCCGGATCGCCTCGGTCACGTCCTCACGGAGGACGGCGGCCCCCGCGGGGGCTCTGCGGGCGGCGGGGGGAGCGGTGGCGGCAGGGGGCTCAGGCGTCATGAGCAGAGCATAACCCGCGACGACGATACGGTTGCGTTTCGTCGTGTCACGACCTAACCTCGCCGTAGCGACGATACGGACCCGTTCCATCGATACGGACCCGTCCCATCGATCGCCCGACGCCCCGCCCCCGTCGAAAGCGACCCTCGTGACAGTGACCACCGCGCCACCGCCCGCCCCCTCGCACCGCAAGGGCCGCACCACGGGCAAGGGCAAGGACAAGAACAGGACCCAGGCTCCGGACCCCGTCGCCGAGCTGGCGGCGGCGCACGACCTGACCCTCAGCGGAGCCCGCCCCACGCTCCCCCGCTACATCGCGCAGCTCTGGGGCCGGCGTCACTTCGTGACCGCGTACGCCACCGCCCGGATGCACGCCCAGTACAGCCAGGCCAGCCTCGGCCAGGTCTGGCACCTGATGACCCCGCTGCTCAACGCGGCCGTCTACTACTTCATCTTCGGCGTCGTGATGCACGCCCAGAAGGCCGTACCGGACTACATCGCGTTCCTGATCACCGGCGTCTTCGTCTGGGACTTCATCGGAAGCTGCTTCAACGCCTCCACCCGCGCCGTGCAGTCGAACCTCGGCCTGGTCCGCGCCCTGCACTTCCCGCGCGCCTCGCTGCCGCTGTCCACGGTCGTCCAGCTCTTCCAGCAGCTCCTGATCACCATGGGCGCGCTGGTCATCCTGCTGCTCATCTACGGCCAGACCCCGGCCCTGAGCTGGCTCCTCGCCGCCCCCACCCTGGTCCTCATGGCCGTCTTCTGCGCCGGCTGCGCGATGGCCATGGCGCGGATCGGCGCGAAGAGCCCGGACATCAGCCAGCTGATGCCGTTCATCCTGCGGACCTGGATGTACGCCTCGGGCGTCATGTGGTCGATCGACCAGATGCTCCGTACGGACCACCTGCCGTCCTGGGTCTCGATGGCCCTCAAGCTCAACCCCGCCGCCGTCTTCATCGACCTGATGCGCTTCGCGCTCATCGACTCGTACCAGGCGAGCCAGCTCCCGCCGCACGTCTGGCTGGTCGCCCTGGGCTGGGCCCTGCTCGCCGGCATCGGCGGGTTCGTTTTCTTCTGGAAGGCAGAGGAGGAGTACGGCCGTGGCTGACACCGCAACCGCACCCGCACCCGCACCCGCACCCGAGACCCGTACCCCGACCGTCATCGCCGACGACGTCCACGTGATCTACAAGGTCCAGGGCTCGGGCGGCCGCAAGGGCGGCGCGACCGCGGCCATGAGCCGGATCTTCTCGCGCAAGCCCGCCCCCGGCATCCGCGAGGTGCACGCCGTCAAGGGCGTCAGCTTCACCGCGTACAAGGGCGAGGCCATCGGCCTGATCGGCACCAACGGCTCGGGCAAGTCCACGCTTCTGTCCGCCATCGCCGGCCTCCAGCCGGTCGCGCGCGGCCGGATCTTCTCGCACGGCCAGCCGTCGCTGCTCGGCGTGAACGCCGCCCTGATGAACGACCTGACCGGCGAACGCAACGTGGTCCTCGGCGGCCTCGCCATGGGGATGACCAAGCAGCAGATCCGCCAGCGCTACCAGGAGATCGTCGACTTCTCGGGCATCAACGAGAAGGGCGACTTCATCAGCCTGCCCATGCGCACCTACTCCTCCGGCATGGGCGCCCGGCTGCGGTTCTCCATCGCCGCCGCCAAGGACCACGACGTCCTGATGATCGACGAGGCCCTGGCCACCGGCGACGCCGCCTTCCAGCGCCGCAGCCAGGCCCGCATCGAAGAACTCCGCGAACACGCCGGCACCGTCTTCCTCGTCAGCCACGGCATCGGCACGGTCCGCGAGACCTGCGACCGCGCGATCTGGCTCGAATCGGGCGTCCTGCGCATGGACGGCCCCTCCGGCGAGGTCTGCGACGCGTACGAGGCGTTCACCAAGAAGCGCTGACCACCGCGCACCACGAACGCGGGCCGGGCCCGGAACCCCCCAGAGGGTCCCGGGCCCGGCCCGTACTCGTACGCGTACGCGTACCGCTGCCCGTGAGGGCTACGCGTGCGCCCTCAGCAGCGAGCGCATCGTCCGCATGGCGACGGACAGGTTCGCCAGGTCGAAGTCGTCCGACCCCTGGATCTCGTCCAGGGTCGTCCGCGCACGCCCGATGATCGCCGCGTTCTTCTCCTCCCACGCCTTGAAGCGCTCCTCGGGAGTCGAAGTGCCGTTCCCGACCGCGAGCACGTCCGCGGTCAGCGCCGCGTGCGCCGAGAACAGGTCCTCGCGGATGGACGCGCGGGCCATCGACTGCCAGCGGTCGGCCCGCGGCAGCTCGATGATCCGGTCCATCAGCTGGGTGATGTCCAGCCGGTCGGCGAGGTCGTAGTACACCTCGGCGACGGCCAGCGGCTCCACACCCGTCCGGTCCGCGATCGCCACGATGTCCAGCGTCGGGAAGGCGGACGAGAAGCCGGCCACCTTGGCCGCCAGCTCCTCCGGCACGCCCTCGCCGATCAGCTCGGCCATGACGGCCTCGTACCACTCCAGGTCCGCGCCGCGCACCAGCTTCGGCACGTCCGACCAGACCCGCTCCACCCGCTCCGAGAAGAGCTCGATGGTCTCGGTGATCTGGAGCGGCTGCGGCCGGTTGTTGAGCAGCCAGCGCGTACCGCGCTCGACCAGGCGCCGCGAGTGCAGCCGGATCCGGGTCTGGACGTCGGCGGCGACCTTGTTGTCGAGGGCCTCGACCGAGTCCCACACCTCGGCCAGGCCGAAGATCTCGCGGGCCGCGAGCTGCGCCCGGACGATCTCCTCCAGGGAGGCTCCGGTCTCCTCGCGCAGACGGTGCAGGAAGGTCGAGCCGCCGCTGTTGACGGTGTCGTTGACCAGCACCGTGGTGATGATCTCGCGGCGCAGCGCGTGCCCGTCGACCTGCTCGGGGAACTTCGCGAGCAGCGCGCCCGGGAAGTAGGCGTGCAGCAGGCGGGCGAGGTACGGGTCGTCCGGGAGCTCGGTGTGGATGAGCTCGTCCGCCACCGTGATCTTGGTGTAGGCGAACAGGACGGCCAGCTCCGGCTGGGTCAGGCCCTTGCCGGTGTTCAGCAGCTCGCGCAGCTGCCGGTCGTTGGGCAGGAACTCCAGGGCGCGGTCCAGCAGGCCGTCACGGCCCAGGCGGCGCATGAAGCGCTGCTGGGCGTGGAGCAGGCTGGGCGCCTGGGCGGCGCCGTTGGCCAGGGCCACGTTCTGCGCGTAGTTGTTGCGCAGCACCAGCCGGCCGACCTCGTCGGTCATCTCGGCGAGGAACTTGTTGCGCTGCTTGACGGTCAGGTCCCCGTCGGTGACCACCGCGTTCAGCAGGATCTTGATGTTCACCTCGTGGTCGGAGGTGTCCACGCCCGCGCTGTTGTCGATGGCGTCGGTGTTGACCTTGCCGCCCTCGCCGCCCGCGCCGATACGGGCGAACTCGATGCGGCCGAGCTGGGTCAGGCCCAGGTTTCCGCCCTCACCGATGACCCTGGCCCGCACGTCGGCGCCGTTGACGCGGATCGCGTCGTTGGCCTTGTCGCCGACGTCCGCGTGCGTCTCGGCCGTCGCCTTGACGTACGTACCGATGCCGCCGTTCCACAGCAGGTCCACCGGGGAGTGCAGGATCGCCTTCATCAGGTCGGCCGGGGTCATCTTCGTGACGCCCGCCTCGATGCCGAGGGCCTCGCGGACCTGCGCGTTGACCGGGATGGCCTTCGCGCTGCGCGGGTGGATCCCGCCGCCGGCGGACAGCAGCGAGCTGTCGTAGTCCGCCCACGAGGAGCGCGGCAGCTCGAACAGGCGCCGGCGCTCGGCGTAGGAGGTCGCCGCGTCCGGGTTCGGGTCGATGAAGATGTGCCGGTGGTCGAAGGCCGCCACCAGGCGGATGTGCTCGGAGAGCAGCATGCCGTTGCCGAAGACGTCGCCGGACATGTCGCCGACGCCGACGACCGTGAAGTCCTGCGTCTGGGTGTCGTGCCCGAGCTCGCGGAAGTGCCGCTTGACGGACTCCCAGGCGCCGCGGGCGGTGATGCCCATGCCCTTGTGGTCGTAGCCGGCCGAGCCGCCGGAGGCGAAGGCGTCGCCGAGCCAGAACCCGTAGGACTCCGCGACCCCGTTGGCGATGTCGGAGAAGGTCGCGGTGCCCTTGTCGGCGGCGACGACGAGGTAGGTGTCGTCCTCGTCGTGGCGGACCACGCCCTTGGGCCGCACGACCTCGCCGCCGACCATGTTGTCGGTGATGTCGAGCAGCGCCGAGATGAAGATCTTGTACGAGGCGATGCCCTCGGCGAGCCAGGCGTCGCGGTCCACCGACGGGTCGGGGAGGTTCTTGGCGACGAAGCCGCCCTTGGCGCCGACGGGCACGATGACGGTGTTCTTGACCATCTGCGCCTTGACCAGGCCGAGGATCTCCGTACGGAAGTCCTCGCGGCGGTCGGACCAGCGCAGGCCGCCCCGGGCGACCTTGCCGAAGCGCAGGTGGACGCCCTCGACGCGCGGGGAATAGACCCAGATCTCGAAGGCCGGACGCGGCGCCGGCAGATCGGGGATCGCCTGCGGGTCGAACTTCATCGACACGTAGGAGTGCTGCTCGCCCTTGGAGTTGAGCTGGAAGAAGTTCGTGCGCAGCGTCGCCTTGATGAGGGTGAGGAAGGAGCGCAGGATGCGGTCCTCGTCCAGCGAGGCGACCTGGTCCAGGGCCCCGTCCAGCTCCTCCAGCATCGCGTCGACGAGCTCGGTGCCCGCGGACTGGCGGCCGGGCGACATCCGGGCCTCGAAGAGGGAGACCAGCAGCCGGGTGGTGTGGACGTTGTTGCGGAGGGTGTCCTCCATGTAGTCCTGGCTGAAGGTGGCACCGGCCTGGCGCAGGTACTTGGCGTACGCGCGCAGGACCACGGCCTGGCGCCAGGTCAGTCCGGCGCCCAGCACCAGGGTGTTGAAGTTGTCGTTCTCGGCGTCGCCCCGCCAGACCGCGGAGAAGGCGTCCTGGAACCGCTCGCGGGCGTCGTCGCCGAGGTAGTTCGCGTTCCCGGCTGCGTCCGCGCCGCCGCTGGGGAGCGGCATCCGCAGACCGAAGTCGTAGATCCACGCGTTGGTGCGGTCGGTGCAGCGCAGCTCGTACGGCCGCTCGTCGGTGACCTCGACGCCCAGGCGCTGCAGGACCGGCAGGACCGCGGAGAGCGAGACCTGCTCGCCCGTGCGGTAGATCTTGAACCGGCGTTCGCCGGGGCCCGCGCCGACCGGCTCGTACAGCGACAGCGCGAACTCGCGGTCGCTGGCGTTCAGCCGCTCCAGGTGGCACAGGTCCGCCACGGCCGAGCGCGGCGAGTGGTCGGCCTTGTAGCCCTCGGGGAAGGAGTTGGAGTACTTGCGCAGCAGCTCGGCGGCGCGCTCCTCGCCCAGCTCCGCGACGAGCGCCTCGCCGAAGCCGTCGGCCCAGGAGCGGGCGGCCTCCACCAGGCGTCCCTCGATCCGCTCGACGTCGGCGTCGGTCAGCACGGGCAGCTCGGTGCCCTGCGGGACGCGGACGACGAAGTGGATGCGGGAGAGGATCGACTCGGTGTTCCAGGCGGTGAAGTCGACGCTGATGCCGTCGAGCTCCTCCTGCAGGATCGCGATCAGCCGCAGCCGCACGCCGGTGGTGTAGCGGTCGCGCGGGAGGTAGACCAGCGCGGAGTAGTAGCGCCCGTACTCGTCCTGGCGCAGGTACAGCCGCAGCCGGCGGCGCTCCTGGAGGTACAGCACGGAGGTGGCGATGGCCTGGAGCTGGTCGACCGGGGTCTGGAACAGCTCGTCGCGCGGGTACGTCTCCAGGATCTGGAGCAGGTCGCGGCCGTCGTGGCTGGACGGGGCGAAGCCCGCGCCCTCCAGGACCTCGGCGACCTTGCGGCGGATGACCGGGACCCGGCGCACCGACTCGGTGTACGCGGCGGAGGAGAACAGGCCGAGGAAGCGGCGCTCGCCGACGACGTTGCCCTCGGCGTCGAACTTCTTCACGCCGACGTAGTCGAGGTACGACGGGCGGTGGACGGTGGAGCGGCTGTTGGCCTTGGTCAGCACCAGCAGGCGGTGCTCGCGGGCCTTGGCGCGGGCGTCGGCCGGCAGCCGGTTGAAGGACGGGGAGACGGGGTGCGCCTCATCCTGGCCGTGGTGCAGCGGGTCGGAGCGCAGGATGCCGAGGCCGGTGCCGGGCACGGCGGACAGGGAGTCGCCGTCGACGAGGTTGTACTCGCGGTAGCCGAGGAAGGTGAAGTGGTCGTCGGCGAGCCAGCGCAGCAGCTCGCGGGCCTCTTCGAGCTCGTACTCGCGCAGGTCCGGGGCGGTCGGCTCCTCGGGCAGCTCCTGCGCGATGCGCAGCGCCGCGTCGCGCATCTTCTCCCAGTCCTCGACGGACTCGCGCACGTCGGACAGGACGCGCTGCAGATCGGCGGTGATCTGCTTGAGGTCGGCCTTGTCCGTCTCGCGGTCGATCTCGACGTGGATCCAGGACTCGACGAGGGAGTCGTGGGGGCGCGCGGTGCGGGGACCGTGCGCGTCGCAGTCGGGGCCGAGGATCTCGATCAGCTTGCCGGTGACGTCGCGGCGGACGACCACCTGCGGGTGGATCACGACATGGATGCCGCGCCCGTGGCGGGACAGCTCGTTCGTCACCGAGTCCACGAGGAAGGGCATGTCGTCGGTGACCACCTCGACGACGGAGTGGCTGGAGGTCCAGCCGTTCTCCTCCACCGTGGGGGTGTGCACGCGCACGTTCGCCTTGCCCTGCGGACGCTTCTCCGCGAGCCGGTAGTGCGAGAGCGCGGCTCCGAACACGTCGACCGGGTCCCGGTCGAGCAGGTCCTCCGGGGCCGTGTGCAGGTAGTAGCGCTGGAGGTAGGCGAGGGTCGTGTCCCGGTCGGGACGCTCCCCCGGTTCGGACCCAGTCGGAAGTAGCCCCCCGGCCGGGCTGTTCTCAGCTACCCGTGCCGCCCGCGCGAGCAGCTCGGCCTTTGCTTCGTCCAGCTTGGTCTGCATGTCCTCTGGCTCCTGTCGCGCGCCATTGCGTGACGTAGGTGAAGGAAGGAATGGCATAGCACCGCGAGGCGGGGATTCGTTGTCCGTCCGGGATCGACGCTATGCCGTCGAGAGAGCCCACCGGGAGGAAATCGGCCAAGATCGGCCGGCCGTCCCGGGGGCGGAGATCAGCGAGGGCCCGGGCACGTATGTGCGCCGGGCGCCGGGCGGAGGCTTCAGTGCCTCCGAGAACTATCGCGCTGATCACGGGTACCAGGCTATCTCGCTCCACCCCCGGCTCGTCATGAGCTGTATGTGTACAAAAGAGGGGGGGTAACTTTGACACTCTGGACAGGGCCCGGCCCGGCCGGGCGTGCCAGGCCGGTGCGCGGTCGCTCTCCGCTCATGCGCCGGTCGCTATCCGGCCAGCTCGCGAGCAGTGCGGACGGCCTCCGCCAGGCTGTCCACGACGGGGACACCGGCTGATTCCAGACTGCCCCGGCTGTGTGATCCGCCCGTATAGAGGACGGCCCGCGCGCCCACGTGCGCGGCGGCCAGCGCGTCGTCCACGGCGTCTCCGATGAGGACCGTACGCCCGGCCGTCACTCCCGTCCCCTCCAGGGCCGCCAAGTGACGTACGAGGTGTCCCGCCTTGGTGGTGTGGGAGGGCCCGGTACGGCCGTCGACGCGCAGGAAGTGCGTGTCGATCCCGTGCGCCCGGACGAGCGGCACGAGCTTGTCGTGGGGCGCGAGGGACAGCAGGGACTGCGTGAGCCCGCCCTCCTGCCAGTCCCGCAGGAGGTCGCGGGCCCCCTCGGCGAGCCCGGCGTCCTCGGCGGCCACCCAGTAGTGGCGGTGGAAGGCCTCGTCCATGACCAGCCACTCGGCGTCCGTGGGGAGCCGGCCCATGAGCCGCTCGTAGAACTTCGGCACCGGTACGACGTACAGCTCGCGGTACCGCTCCAGGGTGATCGGAGCGAGGCCGAGCTCGGCGAAGGAGGCGTTGGTGGCTGCTATCACGGCGTCGATGTCGTGGAGCAGCGTGCCGTTCCAGTCCCAGACGATGTGCGGGGCCGCGGACGCCGGGACCGGGGCCGCCGGGCGCGCGGACGCGGCGGCGACGGGCACGGCGGCGGCCCGGACCGGCACCGCGGGTGCCGGCACCGCGAGCGCGGGGCCCTCGGGCGTGGGGACCACGGGCACGGGGCCCTCGGGTGCGGGGTTCCGGGGTGCGGCGCTCACTTCAGCAGCCCCGGAATCTCCTGGACCCCGAACCACAGCAGCTCGTGCTCCTCGGCCTCGTCCACGGTGGAGCGCGCGTCCTCGTCGCCCCCGTCCGCGGCCGCGACGGCCGCCACGGCGGCGCTCACGTCCTCCAGGGCCTCTTCGGCGTCCACGTGCACCGCGGCCGCCACCGAGAGCCGTACGGCCCCGGCGAGCGCCACCTGGCCGAGCGCGGCCTCGTCGGCGCCGGGGACGGCGGTGGCGGCCTTGTCGTCCACGTCGACGGCCACCACGACCCGCTTGCGGGGCGCGGCCCCGTCCTCGGCGATCATCCGCAGCGAGGCGACGGCGGCCCTGGTCAGGGCGGCGTACTCCAGCTCCTCGATGTCGTCCGACACGAACCACTCGCGCAGCCCGGGCGTGACGGCGTACGCCCGCAGCGGAGCCGGGCCCAGCTCACCCGCCTGGTGCGCCTCGGCGAGCCCGGGCAGGGTCAGGGGGACGTACACGCGCATGGCCGGCTGCTTTCGGTAGTCGGAAACGCCCCCAGGATACGACCGGGACCCGCCCCGCATCCCCCGCCGCCCCCTCACACGCATCACCCCCAGCACCCTCCACAACTCCGCCGCCCCGCCCCGCACCCCGTCCGTGACGGCCCGGGGCGGGCCCGTCCGGTGACGCCGCCCCCGGAAGGGACCGGCCCCGAGGCCCGGACTCCATCCGTGACGGCCCGGGTCCCCCTTCGGGGTGCCGCGGCGGGGCCATGCGGCGTCCACCTCCCGCCCCGCGGGCCCGGGGCCCGGGCCCGGGGGCGGCCGGGGACCGACCCGGATAGGTGAAGGCGGGCCGGACCCGGGGCGCCCCCGCGGCATCGTTGCGGAGCGTGTTCGCGGCCCCGTAGAAGTCCCCTACCAAGTTACCGCCCGGTACCACGCCGGGCCCGACCCCGGGGACGACCGCCATGACCACCAGCACACCCCACCCCACGGGAACCACCCCCGGAACCAGCCCCATGGGGCCCACCGGAAGCCCCCGCGCGCCCGGGAGCACCGGAAACCCCGGCGTCCCCGGGCCCACCGAGAGCCTCCGCAGCCCCGGGCCCACAGGGCCCACCGGGCCCGGGCCCGGGACCACCCGGCGCCCCGGGAGCGGCGGCGGCCCACGAACGGCTGCCGGGGGCGGCGCCGGCACCGGGCCCGGCCGGGGCTCCGCGCGGCCGGCCGGGACCGGCCCCCGGACCGCGCGGCCCGGCCGCCACGACCGGCGCCGACCGCCCACCACCGTCCCCCGCGGCAGCGGCCCGCACCACTGGTTCGCCGAACGGCTGCTCGCCGTCCTCAGCGGACGCCGCCCCGTGCACTCCCTGATCGGCCACACCATCGGCCCGGCCTACGACCAGCTGATCACCCTCGCCCCCGCCGACCCCCCGCAGGAGCGCGCGTACGACGCCCGCCGGCTCAGCCCCGTCCTCCACGGGTGCGGCCGCTTCACCCCCGGCCCGGGGGTCATCGAGGCCTTCGCCCGCATCGCGACGGGCGAGCGCCTCACCGCGCTGGCCTTCCGCCTGGAACAGGGCCCCGACCTGCGCTGGCGCTGCGCCGCCGTGGAACTCCAAGGCCCCCGCCCATGACCCCGGGCCCGCACGCGCCAACACACACCAACGCCGCCGGGGCCGGACCCCACGCACAGCGTGGTGTCCGGCCCCGGCGGCGTTCCCGCGAGCTGCCCGCGGGTTACTTCTTGCGGCGACGGCCGCCCGTGGCCTTCGCGGCCTTGCGGCGCTCCGCGCGCGTCATCCCGGAATCGGAGTCGTCACCGGAATCCGATTCGAAGTCACCCTCGACGACGCCGCCCTCACCGTCCACGGTGGGCGCGGAGAAGTGCAGGCGGTCGGGCCGCTGCGGGGCGTCCAGGCCCTTCGCCCGGATCTCCGGCTTGGTCAGCGACGGACCGGAGTCCGACACCAGGACCTCCTCGACCTGCTGCTCGACCTGGACCTCCAGGTTGAACAGGTAGCCGACGGACTCCTCCTTGATGCCCTCCTGCATGGCGTTGAACATGTCGAAGCCCTCGCGCTGGTACTCGACCAGCGGGTCCTTCTGGGCCATCGCCCGCAGGCCGATGCCCTCCTGCAGGTAGTCCATCTCGTACAGGTGCTCGCGCCACTTGCGGTCCAGCACCGACAGCACCACGCGCCGCTCCAGCTCGCGCATGATGTCGGAGCCGAGCGTGGCCTCGCGGGCCTCGTACTGCTCGTGGATGTCGTCCTTGACGGACTCCGCGATGAACTCGGCGGTGATGCCGGCGCGGTCGCCCGCGGCGTCCTCCAGCTCCTCCACCGTGACCTTGATCGGGTAGAGCTGCCGGAAGGCGTTCCACAGCCGGTCCAGGTCCCACTCCTCCGCGAACCCCTCGACCGTCTCGGCCGTGATGTACGCGTCGATGGTGTCGTCCATCATGTGACGGATCTGGTCCTGGAGGTCCTCGCCCTCCAGGACGCGGCGGCGCTCCTTGTAGATCACCGTGCGCTGGTTGTTGAGGACCTCGTCGTACTTCAGGACGTTCTTGCGCGTCTCGAAGTTCTGGGTCTCGACCTGCGACTGGGCCGAAGCGATCGCCCGCGTGACCATCTTGTTCTCGATCGGCACGTCGTCCGGCACGTTCGCCATCGACATGACGCGCTCGACCATCTGCGCCTTGAACAGTCGCATCAGGTCGTCGCCGAGCGACAGGTAGAAGCGGGACTCGCCCGGGTCGCCCTGTCGGCCGGAGCGGCCGCGCAGCTGGTTGTCGATGCGGCGCGACTCGTGGCGCTCGGTGCCCAGCACGTACAGCCCGCCGAGCTCCTTGACCTCCTCGAACTCCGCCTTCACGGCCGCCTCTGCCCGCGTGAGCGCCTCGGGAAGGGCGTGCGCCCACTCCTCGATGTGCTCCTCCGGGTCCAGGCCGCGCTGGCGCAGCTCGGCCTCGGCGAGGTCGTCCGGGTTGCCGCCGAGCTTGATGTCGGTACCACGGCCGGCCATGTTCGTGGCGACCGTGACGGCGCCGCGACGGCCCGCCTGGGCGACGATCGTGGCCTCGCGGTCGTGCTGCTTCGCGTTCAGCACCTCGTGCGGGATGCCGCGCTTGGAGAGCTGCTGCGAGAGGTACTCGGACTTCTCGACCGACGTCGTACCGACGAGGATCGGCTGGCCCTTCTCGTGCTTCTCCGCGATGTCGTCGACGACGGCGGCGAACTTCGCGACCTCGGTGCGGTAGATCAGGTCCGCCTGGTCCTTGCGGACCATGTCGCGGTTGGTCGGGATCGGGACGACACCGAGCTTGTAGATCTGGTGGAACTCGGCGGCCTCGGTCATGGCCGTACCGGTCATGCCCGACAGCTTCGAGTACAGGCGGAAGAAGTTCTGCAGGGTGATCGTGGCGAGGGTCTGGTTCTCGTCCTTGATGTCCACCCCTTCCTTCGCCTCGATGGCCTGGTGCATGCCCTCGTTGTAGCGGCGGCCCGCGAGGATACGGCCGGTGTGCTCGTCGACGATCATGACTTCGCCGTCGATGACGACGTAGTCCTTGTCGTTCTTGAAGAGCTCCTTGGCCTTGATCGCGTTGTTGAGGTAACCGACGAGCGGGGTGTTCACCGACTCGTAGAGGTTCTCGATGCCGAGCCAGTCCTCGACCTTCGCGACACCGGTCTCGTGGATGCCGACGGTGCGCTTCTTCTCGTCGACCTCGTAGTCGCCGGTCTCCTCGATGCCCTTGAGGGGCTGGCCGGGCTCGCCCTTGGTCAGGCGCGTCACCAGCTTCGCGAAGTCCGCGTACCACTTGGTGGCCTGGTCGGCCGGGCCCGAGATGATCAGCGGGGTACGGGCCTCGTCGACGAGGATCGAGTCGACCTCGTCGACCACGGCGAAGTTGTGGCCGCGCTGGACGAGCTCGTCCTGCGACCACGCCATGTTGTCGCGGAGGTAGTCGAAGCCGAACTCGTTGTTCGTGCCGTACGTGATGTCGGCGGCGTACTGCTCACGGCGCTGCGCCGGAGACATGTTCGCCAGGATGCACCCGACCTCCAGGCCGAGGAACTTGTGCACCCGGCCCATCATCTCGGAGTCGCGCTCGGCGAGGTAGTCGTTCACCGTGATCAGGTGGACGCCCTTGCCGGACAGCGCGTTCAGGTACGCCGGGAGCGTGCCGACGAGGGTCTTGCCCTCACCGGTCTTCATTTCGGCGACGTAGCCGAGGTGCAGGGCGGCGCCGCCCATCATCTGGACGTCGTAGTGACGCTGGCCGAGGACGCGCTTCGCGGCCTCGCGGACCGTCGCGAAGGCCTCGGGCAGCAGGTCGTCCAGGGTCTCGCCGTCCTGGAAGCGCTGCTTGTACTCGTCCGTGAGCGCACGCAAGTCGGCGTCGGAGAGGTTGACGAAGTCCTCTTCGATGGAGTTGACCTGGTCCGCGATGCGGTGCAGTTTTTTGAGGATCTTGCCTTCGCCTGCACGCATGAGCTTGTTGAAGACGGACACCGAGGTTTGTCTCCTTGCCGGTCGGGCCTGGCACTGTATTCGTGCGCGGGCACGGAGGGTGGGCCCCACCGCAACGGCCATCGTAAGCGAGGACGCGGTCGCGTCGGGAGGTCCGCACTGCCGCGGGGCTGGACTGCCCGGAAATGAGAACGTGCGAGGGGCACCGAAGGTGCCGGTATGGGCGGTCCCTCTTCCGGAATCCGTTTCCCCGCGGCCGTCCTCCCAGAGCAGAATCCGTCCATGGAACCGATCACCCTGACCACCGAGCGTCTCGTCCTGCGCCCCCTGGACGCCTCGGACACGGACGAGGTGTACGCGGCCCTGCAGGATCCCGCGATCCAGCGCTGGATACCGGTCCCCGTCCCGTACGAGCGGACGCACGCCGAGTCCTTCGCGACCCGGGTCCCGGGCGGGCTGAACGGATCCGAGTACAACTTCGGCGTCCGGCTCGGCGCGGGCGGCCCGCTGGTCGCCTGCGTCGGCCTCGGCCCGCAGGGCGACAACGCGCACGAGGTCGGCTACTGGACCGTCGCCGGCCACCGGGGCCGCGGCTACCTGCCCGAGGCGCTGCCCGCCGTACTGCGCTGGGCCTTCACCGACCTGGGCTGCGTGCGGATGATCTGGCGCGCGGGCGTCGGCAACGACGCCTCCCGCCGGGTCGCCGAGAAGGCCGGCTTCACCATCGAGGGCGTCGCGCGCGCGGGCATGGAACACCGCGAAACCCTGCGGGACTGCTGGACGGGCGCCATGCTCCCCTCGGACCTCGGCCTGCCCTCCCGCCTCCCGTACCTTCCCTCGCCTGTCGGTGGCCGGGTCTAGGGTGCGGTCATGACGCCCGCACCCCCGCCGACCGTGTCCCTCTCCGCCGACGAGGCCCGCCGCATCGCGCTGCGCGCGCAGGGATTCCTGGGCGCCCCGGACCGGCGCGGCGGGGTCCGCGGCGTCCTGCGCCACCTGGGCGCCGTCCAGCTCGACACGATCTCCGTACTGGCCCGCTCCCACGAGCTCGTCCCGTACGCGCGGCTCGGCGCGGTCGGCCGCTCCACCGTCGAAGCCTCGTACTGGTCGGACCAGCACGCCTTCGAGTACTGGTCGCACGCGGCCTGCATCCTGCCGATCGAGGAATGGCCGCACTTCGCCTTCCGCCGCCGGGCCCGCAAGGCCCGCGGCCACCGCTGGCACGTCCTGGAGGACAAGGACCGCTCGACGAAGACGGTCCTGGACCGCCTGGCGGCCGAGGGCCCTCTCACCTCCACCGAACTGGGCGGCGCCAAGAACGGCGGCGAATGGTTCGAATGGTCCGAGACGAAGATCGCGGTGGAGTGGCTCCTCGACATCGGCGAGGTCGTCTGCACCGAACGCCGCGGCTGGAAGCGGGTCTACGACCTGCCCGAGCGCGCGGTCCCCTCGGCCCTGCTCCACGACGAACTGGACGACCGGGAGTGCAAGCGCCGCCTCGTGGCCCTCGCGGGGCGGTCCCTGGGCGTGGGCACCCGCTCCGACATCGCGGACTACCACCGCCTCAAGAACCAGGACTTCGACGCCGTGGTCGAGGACGCCGGCCTGGTCCCGGTGCAGGTGGAGGGCTGGGACAAACCGGCCTGGGCGGACCCCTCGGCCCTCTCCCCGCTCCCCCGGGGCCGCCACCGCACGACCTTGCTCTCGCCCTTCGACTCCCTGATCTGGGAACGCCCGCGCACGGAGCGGATCTTCGGCTTCACGCACCGCCTGGAGGCCTACGTGCCCAAGCCCCGGCGGATCCACGGCTACTTCGCGATGCCCCTGCTGGCCGGGGGCCACCTCCAGGGCCGCGTGGACCCGGCCCGCGAGGGCACCACCCTGGTGGCCCGCCAGCTCTCCCTGACCACCCCGAAGGCAGCCCGCGCCATGGCCGAAGCCCTCCGCGAAGCCGCCACTTGGGTCGGCTGCGACGCGATCCGGATCGACCGCGCGAGCTCTCCGGCGGAAGCGGCGGCGGTAACGGCGGAACTGTCGACCCTCTGAAGCCGCGGCTCCACGAGGGACCTCGCCCCGATGGGCCCACCGGAGGGCCTACCGGATCTCGAGGATCTTCTCCCGCATCGCGTACACCACCGCCTCCATCCTGGAGTGCAACTGCAGCTTCTCCAGAATGTTGCGCACATGGTTCTTCACGGTGTTCTCGGAGATGAACAACTCCTTCGCGATGTCGCGGTTGTTCATCCCGGTGGCCACCAGCTTCAGGACCTCCAGCTCCCGATCCGTCAGCCGTGGCGCCGGCACCAACCGCCGCTCGTCCGTCCGCTGGATCATCGACTTGAACTCCGTCAGCAGCTTCGACGCCATCGACGGACTGATCTGCGACTGCCCGTCCGCCACCGCCCGGATCGCCGTCGCGACCTCGTCCGTGGAGATCTCCTTCAGCAGGTACCCGGTGGCCCCCGCCTTGATCGCGTCGTAGAGGTCCGCCTCCTCGTCGCTGATCGTCAGCATGATGATCTTCGCGGAGGGCGCCACCTCCTTGATCGAGGTGCACGCCTCGATCCCGCCGCGCCGCGGCATCCGCACATCCATCAGCACGATGTCCGGCAGCAGATCCGCCGCCTTGTCCACGGCCTCCGCCCCGTCTCCCGCCTCGCCGACGACCTGGATGTCCTCCTCCTGCGCGAGGACGATCTCCAGCCCGCGCCGGAACAGCGCGTGGTCGTCGACCACGAGAACCCGGATCGGCTCTGCCACCCGGTCCTCGTCACGGCAGCCCGCACCGTTGTCATCACGCACCGGCCCGAAGCTGTCCGCCATCGTTCCTCCCCCTGCACCACGGTGCTGAGCTGCTGGGTCAATCCGACGAGAGCGGCCGCCGGCTGACTGCCCGACATGATTCCATGCCCAGGTAACCGAACGGGTGCCGACGGTTACAGGCCGACCCATACAAGCCACCGTTTCGCAGCCATCACCTCACACGAGTGCCCCCGCGCCCGCCTGGGCGAACGCGGGGGCACCACACTGGCACCGCACGGACATCCGGATCCAGCCCGGAATCAGTCCGGAATCAGCGGCTCAGCCTCCGAGCGCGCCACCCGCGCCCGCGCCGTCGAGCTCACCCGAGCTGGAGGCGGCGTCGGAGGCGTTGAGGTGGATCACGCCGTAGTCATAACCGTGGCGCCGGTAGACGACGCTCGGCATCTTGGTGTCGGAATCGACGAACAGATAGAAGTCGTGACCGACCAGTTCCATCTCGTACAGGGCCTGGTCGAGCGACATGGGTGCGGCCGAGTGGGTCTTCTCGCGCACGACGAGCGGGCCGTCGCCCTGCACTTCCAGCGATCCGATCCGGGTGGTCGGAATCGCGTCCGTCTTCTCGCCGTTGACCGGCTCGCCGTTGCCGTTGAGGGTGGCGGCGTTCGGGACCACGTCGGCGACCTCCGCCGCCGAGAGTCGTCCGGCGCCGCGCCGCGTGTAGCGCTTGTCGTGCTGCTTGCGCAGCCGGGCCTCCAGCTTGTCCTGAGCGAGGTCGAGCGCCGCGTACGCGTCGGCGGCGGAAGCCTCGGCACGAATCACCGGGCCCCGCGAACGCAGGGTGATCTCCACGCGGTCGGAACGGTCGGCCTGGCGCGGGTTGTGCTCCTTGGACACCTCGACGTCCAAGCTGATCACCTTCGCGTCGAGCTTCTGGATCCGCTCCGGATTCAGCTTCTCGGCCACGTGCTTGCGGAACCGGTCGGGCACCTCGGTCTTACGGCCCTTGACGACGATGTCCACGCAGAACTCCGTTCCCGGATAGCTCCGCCTCAGGGGCGAAGCGTCTCCCTTTCGCACCAGACCCCGGTGAACACCGGAGCCTCGGACTTGGCGACTTCCACCTCCTCCTCCCCCACCGGCAAGATCTACACCCCACCGACTTCGGAGTCGAGGGACAACCTCTGACACGAAGTTTCCGAATCGTCACGACGCTCGAAACGTGCGCTCCGATGCGCGGGGCCAAGGTTCGCCAATTCCTTACAACCGAACATATCCCTCTATGCCGGTTGTCGGCACCCGCTACCGGAACGTACCTCCGTTCAGGTGGCCGTTCCCTCTTACTACCTGCAACGATGCGCCTTCCCCTCCAGTTCCAAATCTATTCCCAAGTTTTTTGCTCTGTTCGAGTTGCACCGGCGCCGGGACGTACGAAGGAGTCCGCCGGCGCGGCCACCACGGCGGCCGCCAGACCCGCCGCCGAGGCCGCTCCGATCCCGGCCGCGCGCAGCGCCCGCGCCGCCTCCGCCAGGGTGGATCCGGTGGTCACGAGGTCGTCCACCACGACGATCCGGGCCGCCCCCGCCGTCACCCGACCGGCCCCGGGCCGCGCCTCCAGGGCCCCGGCGAGGTTCTCCCGGCGCTGCGCGGCCCCCAGGCCCGCCTGGTCGGCCACCGCCCGCCGCAGCCTCAGTACGGGCGCCACGCGCGCGGGCACCCCCTCCCGCCGCAGCCGCGCCGAGGCGGCCAGGGCGATCCTGCGCGCCGGATCGTGCCCGCGCGCCCGCACCCGGTGCCGCGCGGAGGGCACGGGAACCAGTACGACGTCTCCGCCGCCTGCGCCGCCCGGCCCGCCCGCGCGGACCGCGGCCGCCAGTGCGGCGCCGAGGGCACCGGCCAGCGGCAGCGCGCCACGCTCCTTGTGGGCCAGCACGACGGCCCGTACGGCCTCCCGGTACACGGTG
Source organism: Streptomyces sp. NBC_01298 (assembly GCF_035978755.1). Lineage (NCBI taxonomy): Bacteria > Bacillati > Actinomycetota > Actinomycetes > Kitasatosporales > Streptomycetaceae > Streptomyces > Streptomyces sp. NBC_01298. The sequence goes on along the minus strand of NZ_CP108414.1, from coordinate 5,651,566 downwards.
GCCGCATGGACCGCGGGCAGCCCCGCGGGGCACGGAGACGGCCGTACCGGCCCCGCCAAGGCCCCACTGAGCTCCGACCGGCAGGCTCCGCACAGCATCGCCGCGCCGCCGGCCCCGCAGCCGGCGCACCCGACCGGCAGCACCAGCCCGGCCAGCTCACCCGCCAGCCCCCGCCACCACTCCCGCATGCCGACCACTCTGCCGGGCGGGGACAGCCGCCCACCACCCCTGTGGACAACCACGGAAAAGGGCGGGCCGTCGCTTCGTCCGCGGCCGTCAGCCCGGGTAGACCGGAGCCCGTCCGCCGGCCACCACCGTGCGCCACTGCGCCCCCGGCGGCAGCCACACGATGCCGTCCTCCAGGGATTCGGCGACCACCGGCTTCTTCTCGTCCTCGCTCGCGGCGACCGCCACCAGCCCGGTCGCGCCGGGCAGGCCGGCCCCGACCATCGAGCCGTCGGCCAGCATGTAGCGGGCCTGTACGACCCCGCCGCTCTCCCGGCCCACCACCAGCAGCCGGCCCCGCGGCGCCCAGCTCATCGCCGTCACGTCGGCCAGCTGCGGGGCGGCCGCGCGCAGCTCGCGCACCGAGACCGCCGAGGCGTCGCCCTTCCCGTCGGGCCGCTCGATCCGCCCGGTGTACAGGTACTTGCGGCTCTCCCGCTGCACCAGCAGCGCGATCCGCACACCGTCGGGCGAGGCCTTCAGCCCCGTGATCCGCCTGCCGTTCAGCCCGGTCACCTCGACCCGTTCGGCCGGCCCGGCGCCGCCGGGCAGCCGCCACAGCGTCGAGTTCTGCACGTCGGAGTCCGCGACCCACAGGTCGCCCGCCGCGTCCCACGTCGGGGTGGTGAGCCCATTGGGCTTCGTGCCCTTGGCGGTCAGCAGCGCCGGTGGCATCGGCCCGGCGGTGGTCAGGTTGGCCACGTACAGCCCGTGCCCGTCCTCGGAGACGACCGCGGCCCGCTTCTCGTCGTAGGACACGGCGGCGGAGCCCACCTTGAAGGCCGGGTTCGCGGCCAGCGGCCCGGGAGCCGGTGACGGCGGGTCCTGCTGCTCCTCGCTGTTGGGGTCCAGGTTCAACCGCTGCAACCGGTTCTCGGCGTCCACGTAGTACTGGTGTCCGGGCGAGGGCGGCAGGTTGGCGATCACGGCGGCGGCCGCCTCGGACACCTGGCAGCGCGTGGTGCCGTCGGAGCGCACGATGTCGACCCGGTCGACCCGGAAGCCCGTCAGATCCTTGACCGTGTACAGGAGTTGGGTCGCCATCCGCTGGCACTGCGGCTCCGCGACGTCGTCCGCGTTCTTGTTCAGGGGGACGCGGAGCGTGTTCTGACCGTCGATCGAAAGGGACTTGGTGCCCTCCCGCAGCTCCGTACCGGTCGGGAAGCTGGAAGTGACCACCGGCCCGAGCCACTTGGAGGGCCCCGCCAGCAGCGAGGTCACGGTCTGGGTGGTGGGGTCCATCCGGGAATCGGGGTCGCTGCGCTGGCGCACGTAGACGGGGTCGGCGACGAGCGTGGAGCCCGCGAAATAGTACTTGTTGACCGGCCGGTAGATGCGCTGGAAGTCGGACTCGCTCAGCACCAGGCTGCTGGGCGGGGTCGCGATCCGCCACTGGCCGTCCTTCTGCTGGAGCTGGAGGAACTCCTCGTAGGGCTCACCGCCGGTCTCCGGCTGGTACGCGCTGCGCTCGTCCACCGTGGCCAGCATCTTGCCCGCGATCTTGAACCGGGGGATGGCCGCCGGCTCCTTCTCGCCCGGTACGGAGAACCGGTCGAGGCCGGCGGAGAGCACGGTGACGGCCGCTCCGGGCTTCCAGTTCTTCGCCGCGTCGTCCGTGAGGTACTTGCGGGCGGTCTGGAGCTGCGGATCATCGCTGGTCATGGCCTCCAGGAAGCCGTCGACGATCTCCTGCGGGCTGGCCTTGTCGGCCGGCGGCACGCCGAAGACGCGGACCTGGGAGTCGACGCCCTGGGAGGCCTCCACGGGTCGGACCTCGCCGTGGTCGGGCATGGAGGCGCAGCCGGCCAGCAGCAGCCCCGCCGCACCGAAGGCGAGGGCCCTCAGGGCGCCCAGTGCGCCCGGCGTGCGCCGGTGCGACCGGCCCGGCTCAGCGCCCATGCGATCCACCCCGGGCACCCGCGCCGCCCCCTTCGCCTGATCCGCCTGATCCGCCGGTTCCACCGCTGCCACCTTCCCGGTCGGTTGCTCCCCCCGCCCCGCCGGAGCGCGCGTTCGCCGCCCCGCCCCCGGAACCGTGTCCCTGTTCCGCCGGCCGGGTCACGACCCGTGCCCCGCTGCCCGGCAGCGCCGTCGGGTCGGCCGGTACGGGCACCGCGCCCGCGACCGGGGACCTCGGCGGTATCGGCGACCGGTCGCTCCGCCCCGCCTGCTGCGCCTGGCGCCCGGCCGCCGCGGAGCCCTCCGCGGCGCCGGCGGCATCCGCGGCGGCCCTGGCCCGGTTGGCCCGGGAATCCTCGGGCTCCAGCGGGATCGGCGATCCGCGCAGCGGCTCGTCGGCGGTGCGCGGCAGCGTCAGGCGGAACTGCGAGCCGCCGCCGGGCTCGCCCCACGCCTGGAGCCAGCCCCCGTGCAGCCGGGCGTCCTCGACGGCGATGGACAGGCCGAGGCCGGTACCGCCGGTCGTGCGCGCCCGCGCCGGGTCGGCGCGCCAGAAGCGGTTGAAGACCCGGGTGGCCTCGCCGGGCTTGAGCCCGACTCCGTAGTCCCGTACGGCCACGGCGACGGCCCCGCCCGCCGAGGCGAGCCGGACGACCACGTCGCGGCCCTCGCCGTGCTCGACGGCGTTGACGACGAGGTTGCGCAGGACCCGCTCCACGCGCCGGGCGTCGGCCTCGGCTATCACCGGCTGGGTGTCCCCGAGGACGCGGATCCGGGTGTTCTTGTGGTCGGCGAGCGGCTGCGCCCCGTCGATGACCCGGCGCACGACGTCCCGCAGGTCGATCGGCTCCGCCTCCAGGGCCGCGGCGCCCGCGTCGAACCGGCTGATCTCCAGCAGGTCGGCGAGCAGCGACTCGAAGCGGTCGAGCTGCCCGGCGAGGAGCTCGGCGGAGCGCGCGGTGACCGGGTCGAAGTCGGCGCGGGCGTCGTGGATGACGTCCGCCGCCATCCGGACCGTCGTCAGCGGGGTGCGCAGCTCGTGGGAGACGTCCGAGACGAAGCGCCGCTGGAGCCGGGAGAGGTCCTCCAGCTGCTGGATCTTGTTCTGGAGGGTTTGGGCCATCTTGTTGAAGGCCTCGCCCAGACGGGCGATGTCGTCCTCGCCGGTGACCTTCATCCGCTCCTGGAGCCGACCCGCCGAAAGCCGCTCGGCGATCCCCGCGGCCATCCGGACGGGGGTGACGACCTGGCGCACGACCAGCCAGGCGATCCCGCCGAGCAGGACGACGACGAACAGGCCCGCGGTGGCGATGGTGACCTTGACCAGGTTGAGGGACTCCTCCTCCTGGGTGAGCGGGAAGAGGTAGTACAGGTCGTACGGGTCGCCGTTGATGTCCGTGAGCCGCTTGCCGATGACGAGCGCGGGCTCGGGCAGCTTGTCCCCGGCGTCGGTGTAGCGGATCTGCGAGAAGGTCTTGAAGGCGCCGGTCGCGTGGTTGACGTCGCGCCGCAGCCCCAGCGGGACGCTCGCGGTCGGGTCCACGTTGCCGGAGGCACGGGCTCCGCGGACACCGGGGGCGCCCCGGCCGGCCGGCTGTTCCTCGCCGGTTCCGGTGCCGGCGCCCAGCGCCGCCACCTCGAAGGCGCTCTGCCCACCACTGGCGAGCTGTTTGACCAGGGAGTTCATCCAGGTACTGGCGTCCCGGCCGACCTTGTTGTCGGAGGCGTCGGCCACGTCCGCCGTATAGGGCGTGTTGGCCTTCTCCTGTGCGACCGCGAAGCCGCCCGCGGCCTGGCTCTGCGCGGCCTCCTCCTTGGCGTCGAGGAGGCCCTTGCTGACCTGCGCGATGACCACGAACCCGAGGGCGAGGACCACGGCGAGGGAGATCAGCAGGGTGGCGGCGACCACCCGGAGCTGGATGTTGCGCCGCCACAGCCGGACAGCCGGAAGCAGCGGCCGTCGTACGAGGCGTACGAACAGTCGCAGCACGGGGCCGCCGGGCGCTCCGACCGCGTCGAGGCGGAGCTGCCGGCCGCCCCGCAGCGCTCCCCAGCGGGAGCGGCCACGGGGCTTGCCGGGTGTCATGTCAGCTCGGTCCGGCCTTGTAGCCGACCCCGCGCACCGTCACCACGATCTCGGGGCGCTCCGGGTCCTTCTCGACCTTGGAGCGCAGTCGCTGGACGTGCACGTTGACCAGGCGGGTGTCGGCCGCGTGGCGGTAGCCCCAGACCTGCTCCAGCAGCACCTCGCGGGTGAAGACCTGCCAGGGCTTGCGGGCGAGCGCGACCAGCAGGTCGAACTCCAGCGGGGTCAGCGCGATCGAGGCGCCTTCCCGCTTCACCGAGTGCCCCGCCACGTCGATGACCAGGTCACCGATGGTCAGCTGCTCGGGCGCCGGCTCCTCCGAACGGCGCAGGCGGGCCCGGATGCGGGCCACCAGCTCCTTCGGCTTGAACGGCTTGACGATGTAGTCGTCGGCCCCGGACTCCAGGCCCACGACCACGTCCACGGTGTCGCTCTTGGCGGTGAGCATCACGATCGGTACGCCAGACTCGGCGCGGATCAGCCTGCACACCTCTATGCCGTCCCTACCGGGCAGCATGAGGTCGAGCAGCACGAGATCCGGCTTCGCCTCCCGGAAGGCAGCCAGTGCCTTGTCGCCGTCCGCTACGAACGACGGCTCAAAACCTTCTCCACGCAGCACAATGCCGAGCATCTCGGCCAGCGCGGTGTCGTCGTCGACGACAAGGACGCGTCCCTTCATGGTTGACATCATCCCATTAGCTAATCGTTACCCGGCGGTGAGCTGTCCCACAGCCAAAGGGGCTGGAAATCGTCCCTCGGACCTGCGTGGAGATCAGGGCGCCCAGTGTGCCCCGGATCCGGCCCCCAGACGAAGGCGCGAACGTCCGGGATCCGTCCGGTATCCATTCGGGATCCGGGAGGCCCCTGTTCCGTTCGGGACGGCTGGTCCGTTCGAGGTTGTCACATGGCACGATGGCAGCCGGACCAAGCGCCCGCACCCCGCGTGCACGTGAAGGAGCGACGATGAACGACTCTCCGGGCTGGGCTACGCCCGGATCCTCCCCGTCCGACGGTGAGGGCTCCCCCGGTACGCAGCCACCCGCGGGCGGTTCCGGCAGCGATTCCAAGTGGTCCGCCGAGCAGCCACCGCCCGGCCAGTGGTCCAGCCCGACCCCGGGCCACACCCCGCCGAACCCGCAGCAGCCCCCGGCTCCGCAGCCGGGCGCGGGCTGGGGTTCGTACGGCACCGGCCCCCAGAACGGCGGCCCGAACGGCTGGGGCGCGCACACCCAGGCCGTGAAGCCCGGCGTGATCCCGCTGCGGCCGCTCGGCCTGGGCGAGATCCTCGACGGCGCCGTCAGCACCATGCGCAAGCACTGGCGCGCGGTGCTGCCGATCACCCTGATCGTGGCCGTCGTCGTCCAGCTGACCAGCGTGCTCACCCAGAAGTACCTGTTCGCCGACCTCGTCGTGGACGCGTCGGGCAGCGGCACGGGGAAGGAGGAGCTCGAATCCTTCGGCAGCATGATCGGGGTCAGCGCGCTGGACGGCTTCATCCAGCTCGTCGGATCCATCGTGGCCACCGCCATGCTCACCATGATCTTCAGCCGCGCGGTCCTCGGACACGGCTCCTCCATCGGCGCCGCCTGGCGCGAGGCGCGCCCGCAGCTCCTGCGGCTGTTCGGCCTCACCCTCCTCCTGGGCATCGGATCGGCCGTCCTCTTCGGCGTCCTGGTCCTGCCCGGCGCCCTGGCCGGACAGGCCGCCCTCGCCATCCTGGGCGGGTTCGCCGCCCTGGGAGTGATCCTCTGGCTCTGGATCAGGTTCGCCCTGGCCTCCCCCGCCCTGATGCTGGAGCAGACGACGGTCCGCAAGGCCCTCGTCCGCTCCTCGAAGCTGGTCAAGGGCTCCTGGTGGCGGATCTTCGGCATCACCCTGCTGACCGGCATCATCACGACCCTGCTCTCGGCCCTCATCGTCCTCCCCCTCACCGTCATGGGCGCGCTGGTGTTCGGCGGCGGCCTCGACGGCATGGCCGACGGTACGGGGGCGACGAGCTGGGGCTACCTGATCTCCGTGGGCATCGGCGGGGTCATCGCCCTGACGATCACCATGCCGGTCCAGGCGGGCGTCACCGTCCTGCTCTACGTCGACCAGCGCATCCGCCGCGAGGCCCTCGACCTGGAGCTGGCGCGGGCCGCGGGCATCGAGAACTACGGCACCACCACGCCGCCGACCGGAGGCTGACGCGGGAATGAGGAGCACGGGGGGCCTGCTCGCACCACAACCCACGCCACAACCCGGCATCGGCCGCGAGGCCGCCCGCGAGGCGGCCCGCCACGAGCTGTCCAAGCCCGCGTACCACGAGAACGACCCCGGGCTGGTCCAGCGGGCCCTGAACCGCTTCTGGGACTGGGTGGGCGACCTCTTCGACCGCGCCTCCGGCGCGACCCCGGGCGGCGCGCTGGGCCTGCTGGCCATCATCGTGTTCGCCCTCCTGGTCGCCGCCGCCCTGTGGTGGCGCCTGGGCACCCCCGGCCGTACGGCCTCGCGCGCCCCCGGCACCCTCTTCGACGACGGCGTCCGCAGCGCGGCGGACCACCGCGCCACCGCCGAAGCACTGGCCGGCGAGGGCCGCTGGAGCGAAGCCGTCCAGGAGCGCATGCGCGCCGTGGTCCGCTCCCTGGAGGAACGCACCCTCCTCGACCCCCGCCCGGGCCGCACCGCGGACGAGGCGGCCGCCGAAGCCGCCCGCTCCCTCCCGTCCCACGCCACGGCCCTGCGCGCGGCCGCGCGCACCTTCGACGACGTCACCTACGGCGCCCACCCCGCCACCCCCGACATGTACGCGACCCTCACCACCCTGGACCGGGCCCTGTCCCACACCAAGCCCCTCCTGACAGGCCCCACCCCATGACCGACAACACCCCCTCCCCGGGCACCTCGGGCACCGCCACCCCCGGCACGGACCACCCCACGGGAGGCGCCGCCCCCGTGACGCCCGGCCACCCGGCAGCACCCCCGCCGTCCCCGGCCCCCGGCACGCCGGACGCAGCTCTGGACGGCCCGGACGCAGCCCCCGGCCAGAGCCACCCCACCCCAGGCGCAGCCCCCGTGCCTCCCGCCCACCCCGCAGCGACCCCGCCAGGTCCAGGCTCCGGCACCCCAGGCGCAGCCCCCGTGCCTCCCGCCCACCCCGCAGCGACCCCGCCAGGTCCAGGCTCCGGCACGCCGGACGCAGCCCCAACGCCCCCTCCCCACCCGTCGGCGGCCCCGCCAGGCGCAGGCTTCGCCGTGCCGGGCGCAGCCCCCGTGCCCCCCAGCTCCGCGGCAGCACCCCCTCGTGGGGGCGGACCGGGCGCAGCCCCGGGCGCGGGCCGCCCCGCCCCGGGCGCAGCCCCCTCGGCAGCGACCCGCGCCGACGGAGCCCCCGCCCCGGCGGCCGGCGAGGCCGCCGCCCCTCCCCGTACCACCGCCGGAGGCGCATCGCCCCGGGACCTGTGGACCCGCTCCCGCGGGTTCCTCCTCGCGCTCGCTGTGCTCCTCGCCGCCGGGCTGGCCCTCGCCGCCCTCAACTCCGGTGCCCGGCACGGCTACCTCGACCCCCGCTCCGCCGACCCCGCCGGCAGCCGGGCCGTGGCCGAACTCCTCGCGGACCGCGGGGTGACGACCCGTGTCGTCACCACCGCCGCGGAGGCCGCCGACGCCGCCGGACCCGACACGACCCTGCTGGTCACCGACCCCGACCGGCTCGGGGAGACCCAACTCCGCGCCGTCCGTTCCGCGATCGACCTCTCCGGCGGCCGGACCGTCCTGCTCGCGCCGAGCTCCCTCAGCCTCCCCTCGCTGGCCCCCGGCACCCGCACCCCCGGCAACTCCACCGCCCCGGACACGAACCTCGACCCGGGCGGCTCCTGCACCCTCCCCGCCGCCACCACCGCGGGCCGCGCCGCGACGGGCGGCGGCCAGAACTACGCCACCACCACCCCCGGAGCCACCGGCTGCTACCCCGACGCCGGCCACCCCACCCTCCTCGTCCTGCCCACCGGCATCCCCGGCGGCGACACCGTCCTCCTCGGCTCCGAGGACGCCCTCCTCAACAAGAACCTCGCCAAGGAGGGCAACGCCTCCCTCGCGCTCCACCTCCTCGGCTCCCGCCCGCACCTCGTCTGGTACCTGCCGTCCCTCGCCGACAGCGACCCCGACAACGCCGAAGGCACCGGCGAGGAGCGGAACTTCCTCGACCTGATCCCCGCCGGCTGGAGCTGGGCCCTGCTCCAGCTCTTCCTCGCCGCCGCCGTCGCCGCCCTCTGGCGCGCCCGCCGCCTCGGCCCGCTCGTCACAGAACGCCTCCCCGTCCTCGTCCGCGCCTCCGAGGCCACCGAGGGCCGCGCCCGCCTGTACCGCAAGGCCGACGCCCGCGACCGCGCGGCCACCGTGCTGCGCGCCGCCGCCCGCGAACGCCTGGCCGCGCTGGTCGGCGTACCGGCCTCCCAGGCCCACGACCCGGCCTCCCTGGTCCCCGCCGTCGCGGCCCGCCTCACCGCCGGACGGCCCCCGCACGCCCCGGACACCCTGCTCTTCGGCACCACCCCCACCACCGACGCGGCGCTCATCGCGCTCGCCGACCACCTCGACGCCCTCGAAAGGGAGGTCCGCACCTCATGACGGCCACCACGGACAGCGCCCGCTCCGCCCTGGAGGCGCTCCGCACCGAGATCGGAAAGGCCGTGGTCGGCCAGGATTCCGCCGTCACCGGTCTCGTCGTAGCCCTCCTCTGCCGCGGCCACGTCCTCCTCGAAGGCGTCCCCGGCGTCGCGAAGACCCTCCTCGTGCGGGCCCTCGCCGCCTCCCTCGAACTCGACACCAAGCGCGTCCAGTTCACCCCCGACCTGATGCCGAGCGACGTCACCGGCTCCCTCGTCTACGACGCCCGCACCGCGGAGTTCTCCTTCCAGAACGGCCCGGTCTTCACCAATCTCCTCCTCGCCGACGAGATCAACCGCACGCCCCCCAAGACCCAGTCCTCCCTCCTCGAAGCGATGGAGGAGCGCCAGGTCACCGTCGACGGCACGCCCCGCAAGCTCCCGGAGCCGTTCCTCGTCGCCGCCACCATGAACCCGGTCGAGTACGAGGGCACCTACCCCCTCCCCGAGGCCCAGCTCGACCGCTTCCTCCTGAAGCTCACCGTCCCGCTCCCCTCCCGCGAGGACGAGATCGGCGTACTGACCCGCCACGCGGCCGGCTTCAACCCCCGCGACCTGCACTCCGCGGGCATCCGCCCGGTCGCCGGCCCCGCCGAGCTCGACGCCGCCCGCAAGGCCGTCGAAGCCACCAGCGTCTCCCCGGAGATCACCGCGTACGTCGTCGACATCTGCCGCGCCACCCGCGAATCCCCCTCCCTCACCCTCGGCGTCTCCCCGCGCGGCGCCACCGCCCTGCTGGCCACCGCCCGCGCCTGGGCCTGGCTCGTGGGCCGCGACTACGTCACCCCCGACGACGTGAAGGCCCTGGCCCTGCCGACGCTGCGCCACCGCGTCCAACTCCGCCCCGAGGCCGAGATGGAGGGCGTGACGGCCGACGCGGTCATCACCGCGATCCTCACCCACGTCCCCGTACCGCGCTGATGGCGTTCACCGGACGCGCCGCCCTGCTCGCGGCCCTCGGCAGCATCCCCGTCGGCGTCCTCGGACCGAGCTGGACGGGGATGCTGGCGGTCAACGCCCCGCTCGCCCTGGCCTGCGCGGTCGACTACGCCCTCGCCGCCCCGGTCCGCACGCTCCTCCTGGCCCGCTCCGGCGACACCTCCGTCCGCCTCGGCGAGTCCGCGGACGTCCACCTCACCGTCACGAACCCGTCCCCCCGGACCCTCCGCGCCCGGATCCGCGACGCCTGGCCCCCGAGCAGCTGGGTCCCCGGAACGGAAATCGCGGACTCCCGCCACACCCTGACGGTGCCTCCGGGCGAACGCCGCCGCCTCACCACCCGCCTGCGGCCCACCCGCCGCGGCGACCGCCAGGCGTCCCGCGTCACGATCCGCTCGTACGGTCCGCTGGGCCTGCTGGCCCGCCAGGGCCACCACACCGTCCCCTGGACGGTCCGCGTCCTGCCCCCGTTCAGCAGCCGCAAGCACCTCCCCTCCCGCCTCGCGCGCCTGCGCGAACTGGACGGCCGCACCAGCGTCCTGACGCGCGGTGAGGGCACGGAGTTCGACAGCCTGCGCGACTACGTACCCGGCGACGACACCCGTTCCATCGACTGGCGGGCCACCGCCCGCCAGAACAAGGTCGCCGTCCGCACCTGGCGCCCGGAACGCGACCGCCACATCCTGATCTGCCTCGACACCGGCCGCACCGCGGCCGGCCGCGTCGGCGACGCCCCGCGCCTCGACTCGGCGATGGACGCGGCCCTGCTCCTCACCGCCCTGGCCACCCGCGCCGGCGACCGCGTGGACCTCCTGGCCCACGACCGCCGCCTCCGCGCCCAGATCCAGGCCCGCGGCGCCGCCGACACCCTGCCCGCCTTCGTCAACGCGATGGCCACCCTCGAACCGGAACTGGTCGAAACCGACTCCCGCACCCTGGTCTCCACCATCCTGCGCAGCGCCCCGCGCCGCTCCCTGGTGGTCCTCCTCACGAGCCTGGACCAGGCCCCCGTCGAGGAGGGCCTGCTCCCGCACCTCCCCCGCCTCACCCAGCGCCACACGGTCCTCCTCGCCTCGGTCTGCGACCCCCACGTAGCGGAGATGACGAAGTCCCGCGGCACGGTGGAAGCCGTCTACGAAGCCGCCGCGGGCACCCAGTCCCAGGCGGCCCGCCGCCGCACGGCCGAACAGCTCACCCGCCACGGCGTCCACGTGGTCGACGCCACCCCGGACGCCCTGGCCCCGGCCCTGGCCGACGCCTACCTGGCCCTCAAGGCAGCGGGTCGGCTCTAGGTGGTGACCGACTGGCTACGCTGGTCGGGTACCCACCAGGAGGACACCATGGCCGATCTCACCCCGGAGCAGATGCGCCGCATGCACGACTTCGCGGAGCAACTCTCCGAGCTGGCCGAGCACCAGGAAGACCAGTGGAAGGTGCAGACGACCGAAGGTCAGATCTCCCTCACGATGATGAGCCCCACAGCTCCACACGGTCTGAACGTGGTGCGGCTACGCCGTCAGATCGAGGCTCAGACACCCGAGGTCATGGCTCTCAACGACACCAACATGGGTGATCCGGTGACGGGCCTGACCAAGGTCCCCGACCTCATGGTCATCGCCGAGGAAGACACCGACGACACGGCCAAGGTCGTGAACTCCCGCGATGTCCTGATGGTGGTCGAGGTCGTCTCACGCACGAACTCCCTCACCGACATCCGCGACAAGCTCCACGACTATCCGAAGATGGGCGTCCCGCTCTACGTCGTCGTGGACCCCCGCAAGGACAAGAAGACCGCCACGGTGCACAGCGACCCCTCGGAAGGACCTGACGGCATCCGCTACCGAAAGAAGGTCCCGTACTCCTTCGGGGACACCGTCATCGCCGGCCGCTGGACTCTCGACACGAGCGGTCTCAAGAGCTACCCCGCCGACTGGTAGGCCCTAACCAAATCCACATGGACGGGGCCCTGAAAAGTCCCCGTAAACGCAGAAAAGCCCCGTACCAGTTCCCTGGTACGGGGCTCTCTACAATAATTGTTCGGCGGCGTCCTACTCTCCCACAGGGTCCCCCCTGCAGTACCATCGGCGCTGAAAGGCTTAGCTTCCGGGTTCGGAATGTAAACCGGGCGTTTCCCTAACGCTATGACCACCGAAACACTATGAAGTTAACCAACCGGATATGAACACAGTTCGTTACTTCAGAACTAACACAGTGGACGCGAGCAACTGAGGACAAGCCCTCGGCCTATTAGTACCAGTCAGCTCCACCCGTTACCGGGCTTCCACATCTGGCCTATCAACCCAGTCGTCTACTGGGAGCCTTACCCTCTCAAGGAGGTGGGAATACTCATCTTGAAGCAGGCTTCCCGCTTAGATGCTTTCAGCGGTTATCCCTCCCGAACGTAGCCAACCAGCCATGCCCTTGGCAGGACAACTGGCACACCAGAGGTTCGTCCGTCCCGGTCCTCTCGTACTAGGGACAGCCCTTCTCAATATTCCTACGCGCACAGCGGATAGGGACCGAACTGTCTCACGACGTTCTAAACCCAGCTCGCGTACCGCTTTAATGGGCGAACAGCCCAACCCTTGGGACCGACTCCAGCCCCAGGATGCGACGAGCCGACATCGAGGTGCCAAACCATCCCGTCGATATGGACTCTTGGGGAAGATCAGCCTGTTATCCCCGGGGTACCTTTTATCCGTTGAGCGACGGCGCTTCCACAAGCCACCGCCGGATCACTAGTCCCGACTTTCGTCCCTGCTCGACCCGTCGGTCTCACAGTCAAGCTCCCTTGTGCACTTACACTCAACACCTGATTGCCAACCAGGCTGAGGGAACCTTTGGGCGCCTCCGTTACTTTTTGGGAGGCAACCGCCCCAGTTAAACTACCCATCAGACACTGTCCCTGATCCGGATCACGGACCGAGGTTAGACATCCAGCACGACCAGAGTGGTATTTCAACGACGACTCCACAACCACTGGCGTGGCCGCTTCAAAGTCTCCCACCTATCCTACACAAGCCGAACCGAACACCAATATCAAACTATAGTAAAGGTCCCGGGGTCTTTCCGTCCTGCTGCGCGAAACGAGCATCTTTACTCGTAGTGCAATTTCACCGGGCCTATGGTTGAGACAGTCGAGAAGTCGTTACGCCATTCGTGCAGGTCGGAACTTACCCGACAAGGAATTTCGCTACCTTAGGATGGTTATAGTTACCACCGCCGTTTACTGGCGCTTAAGTTCTCAGCTTCGCCACACCGAAATGTGACTAACCGGTCCCCTTAACGTTCCAGCACCGGGCAGGCGTCAGTCCGTATACATCGCCTTACGGCTTCGCACGGACCTGTGTTTTTAGTAAACAGTCGCTTCTCGCTGGTCTCTGCGGCCACCCCCAGCTCACGGAGTAAATCCGATCACCAGTGATGGCCCCCCTTCTCCCGAAGTTACGGGGGCATTTTGCCGAGTTCCTTAACCATAGTTCACCCGAACGCCTCGGTATTCTCTACCTGACCACCTGAGTCGGTTTAGGGTACGGGCCGCCATGAAACTCGCTAGAGGCTTTTCTCGACAGCATAGGATCATCCACTTCACCACAATCGGCTCGGCATCAGGTCTCAGCCTTATATGAGGGACGGATTTGCCTACCCCTCGGCCTACACCCTTACCCCGGGACTACCACCGCCCGGGCTGGACTACCTTCCTGCGTCACCCCATCGCTTACCTACTACAAGTCTGGGTCACCGGCTCCACCACTTTCCTTTCCCCGAAGGGTCCGGAACGGCTTCACGGGCTTAGCATCGCCTGATTCGATATTGGGCGTTTCAAAGCGGGTACCGGAATATCAACCGGTTGTCCATCGACTACGCCTGTCGGCCTCGCCTTAGGTCCCGACTTACCCTGGGCAGATCAGCTTGACCCAGGAACCCTTAGTCAATCGGCGCACACGTTTCTCACGTGTGTATCGCTACTCATGCCTGCATTCTCACTCGTGAACCGTCCACAACTAGCTTCCGCTGCTGCTTCACCCGGCACACGACGCTCCCCTACCCATCACAGCGGGCGTTGGCCCTATTGCTGCAATGACACGACTTCGGCGGTACGCTTGAGCCCCGCTACATTGTCGGCGCGGAATCACTTGACCAGTGAGCTATTACGCACTCTTTCAAGGGTGGCTGCTTCTAAGCCAACCTCCTGGTTGTCTCTGCGACTCCACATCCTTTCCCACTTAGCGTACGCTTAGGGGCCTTAGTCGATGCTCTGGGCTGTTTCCCTCTCGACCATGGAGCTTATCCCCCACAGTCTCACTGCCACGCTCTCACTTACCGGCATTCGGAGTTTGGCTAAGGTCAGTAACCCGGTAGGGCCCATCGCCTATCCAGTGCTCTACCTCCGGCAAGAAACACGTGACGCTGCACCTAAATGCATTTCGGGGAGAACCAGCTATCACGGAGTTTGATTGGCCTTTCACCCCTAACCACAGGTCATCCCCCAGGTTTTCAACCCTGGTGGGTTCGGTCCTCCACGAAGTCTTACCTCCGCTTCAACCTGCCCATGGCTAGATCACTCCGCTTCGGGTCTAGAGCGTGCAACTCAATCGCCCTATTCGGACTCGCTTTCGCTACGGCTTCCCCACACGGGTTAACCTCGCTACACACCGCTAACTCGCAGGCTCATTCTTCAAAAGGCACGCAGTCACGACCGTTATTCCGAAGAATAACGGCGACGCTCCCACGGCTTGTAGGCACACGGTTTCAGGTACTATTTCACTCCGCTCCCGCGGTACTTTTCACCATTCCCTCACGGTACTATCCGCTATCGGTCACCAGGGAATATTTAGGCTTAGCGGGTGGTCCCGCCAGATTCACACGGGATTTCTCGGGCCCCGTGCTACTTGGGAGATTCTTAAGCAAGCCGTTAATGTTTCGTCTACGGGGGTCTTACCCTCTACGCCGGACCTTTCGCATGTCCTTCGACTACATCAACGGTTTCTGACTCGCCGACCGGCCGGCAGACCGATCAAAAGAATTCCCACAACCCCGCATGCGCAACCCCTGCCGGGTATCACACGCATACGGTTTGGCCTCATCCGGTTTCGCTCGCCACTACTCCCGGAATCACGGTTGTTTTCTCTTCCTGCGGGTACTGAGATGTTTCACTTCCCCGCGTTCCCTCCACATGCCCTATGTGTTCAGGCATGGGTGACAGCCCATGACGACTGCCGGGTTTCCCCATTCGGACACCCCCGGATCAAAGCTCAGTTGGCAGCTCCCCGGGGCCTATCGCGGCCTCTCACGTCCTTCATCGGTTCCTGGTGCCAAGGCATCCACCGTGCGCCCTTAAAAACTTGGCCTACAGATGCTCGCGTCCACTGTGTAGTTCTCAAGCAACGACCAGTCACCCATCACCCTCATCCGGAGACGAAGTTCACTGGGGCCGGCATCACGAAGATAAGACCTTCCGGCCGTACCCTCAGATACCCAACAACGTGCCAAGCACGATCCCCCGTCAGTGAGTCACTTTCCACGCCGAAGCAGTACTTGTGATCCATCCAGGAAACCGTGCCAACTAATCAACGTTCCACCCTGAGCTGACCGTGCAGAACGTTTGTCTGCAATCGGTACTGTGCTCCTTAGAAAGGAGGTGATCCAGCCGCACCTTCCGGTACGGCTACCTTGTTACGACTTCGTCCCAATCGCCAGTCCCACCTTCGACAGCTCCCTCCCTTACGGGTTGGGCCACCGGCTTCGGGTGTTACCGACTTTCGTGACGTGACGGGCGGTGTGTACAAGGCCCGGGAACGTATTCACCGCAGCAATGCTGATCTGCGATTACTAGCAACTCCGACTTCATGGGGTCGAGTTGCAGACCCCAATCCGAACTGAGACCGGCTTTTTGAGATTCGCTCCACCTCACGGTATCGCAGCTCATTGTACCGGCCATTGTAGCACGTGTGCAGCCCAAGACATAAGGGGCATGATGACTTGACGTCGTCCCCACCTTCCTCCGAGTTGACCCCGGCGGTCTCCTGTGAGTCCCCATCACCCCGAAGGGCATGCTGGCAACACAGGACAAGGGTTGCGCTCGTTGCGGGACTTAACCCAACATCTCACGACACGAGCTGACGACAGCCATGCACCACCTGTATACCGACCACAAGGGGGGCACTATCTCTAATGCTTTCCGGTATATGTCAAGCCTTGGTAAGGTTCTTCGCGTTGCGTCGAATTAAGCCACATGCTCCGCTGCTTGTGCGGGCCCCCGTCAATTCCTTTGAGTTTTAGCCTTGCGGCCGTACTCCCCAGGCGGGGAACTTAATGCGTTAGCTGCGGCACCGACGACGTGGAATGTCGCCAACACCTAGTTCCCAACGTTTACGGCGTGGACTACCAGGGTATCTAATCCTGTTCGCTCCCCACGCTTTCGCTCCTCAGCGTCAGTAATGGCCCAGAGATCCGCCTTCGCCACCGGTGTTCCTCCTGATATCTGCGCATTTCACCGCTACACCAGGAATTCCGATCTCCCCTACCACACTCTAGCTAGCCCGTATCGAATGCAGACCCGAGGTTAAGCCTCGGGCTTTCACATCCGACGTGACAAGCCGCCTACGAGCTCTTTACGCCCAATAATTCCGGACAACGCTTGCGCCCTACGTATTACCGCGGCTGCTGGCACGTAGTTAGCCGGCGCTTCTTCTGCAGGTACCGTCACTTTCGCTTCTTCCCTGCTGAAAGAGGTTTACAACCCGAAGGCCGTCATCCCTCACGCGGCGTCGCTGCATCAGGCTTTCGCCCATTGTGCAATATTCCCCACTGCTGCCTCCCGTAGGAGTCTGGGCCGTGTCTCAGTCCCAGTGTGGCCGGTCGCCCTCTCAGGCCGGCTACCCGTCGTCGCCTTGGTGGGCCATTACCCCACCAACAAGCTGATAGGCCGCGGGCTCATCCTTCACCGCCGGAGCTTTTAACCCCCGCCCATGCAGGCAGGAGTGTTATCCGGTATTAGACCCCGTTTCCAGGGCTTGTCCCAGAGTGAAGGGCAGATTGCCCACGTGTTACTCACCCGTTCGCCACTAATCCACCCCGAAGGGCTTCATCGTTCGACTTGCATGTGTTAAGCACGCCGCCAGCGTTCGTCCTGAGCCAGGATCAAACTCTCCATGAATGTTTACCCGTAATCGGGTGCACACGCACTTAGAGCGGGACAGTCATGTCGGAATAAGACCGACCGTCCACTGCGTCCTCGCTGTGTAATTGCCTGCAAGCATCACGGCAGAACCGCGACCTCACAGGTCTTTTTCAAAGGAACCTCATCCATCGAAATGGACGGGGTATCAACTTTTTGGCGTTGATTTTTGGCACGCTGTTGAGTTCTCAAGGAACGGACGCTTCCTTTGTACTCACCCTCTCGGGCTTTCCTCCGGGCTTTCGTTCTGTTCTTGCGTTTCAGACTCTATCAGAGTCTGTCTCGCTTGTTTTTCGCCTTCCAGGTCATCCGCTTTCGCGTTTCCCTTTCCGGCGATTCCGACTCTATCAGAAGTTTTCCACCGGATTTCCCGGCTTCAGTTTCCTGAATGAAGAGTTGGATGTGCCCGCTCGGAATTCAATTCCTGGGGGGCGAGAAAGACTTTAAACCATCGCTGCCGAACTTGTCCAGTTCGAGGCAACCGTTCGAATCTACCTCCCCACAGCCACCGTGTCAACAGTGTTTGCGGGACGACGAGGAGACTAGCAGCTCAGCAGGCCCGGACGCACATCAGGCCGCGGTGGGGAGCGTCGCCGTCTGGTCGGCCTGCTCCACGTCGCCCGTGTCGCCGGCTCGGGCCGCGCGGCCGCCCAGGACGTAGACGTAGAGCAGGAAGGCCGCCTCGGCGGCCACGCCGATGCCGATGCGGGCCCAGGTGGGCAGGCCGGAGGGGGTGACGAAGCCTTCGATCAGGCCCGAGAGGAAGAGCACCGCCGCCAGGCCGATGGCCATGCCGAGGGCGGCGCGGCCCTGTTCGGCGAGGGCCACGCGGCGGGTGCGGTGACCCGGGTCGATGACCGTCCAGCCCAGGCGCAGGCCCGTACCGGCGGCGACGAAGACGGCGGTCAGTTCGAGCAGGCCGTGCGGGAGGATCAGGCCGAGGAAGACGTCGAGGCGGTCGGCCGAGGACATCAGGCCGATGCCGACGCCCAGGTTGAGCATGTTCTGCCACAGGATGTACAGGACCGGCAGGCCCAGGAAGCCGCCCAGGACCAGGCAGATCGCGGCGGCCTGGGCGTTGTTCGTCCAGACCTGGGCCGCGAAGGAGGCCGCAGGGTGGCTGGAGTAGTACGTCTCGTACCCGCCGCCCGGCTTCGTCATCGCCTTCAGGTCGTCCGGAGCCCCGATCGCGCTCTGGATCTCCGGGTGGGTGGCTATCCACCAGCCGACGAGCACGCCCACGGCCGTGGAGATCAGAGCCGTGGGTATCCACCAGCGGCGGCTGAGGTAGACGGCCGCCGGGAAGCCCGACGTGAAGAACCGGGCCGCGTCGCGCCAGCCGGACCGGCGGGTGCCCGTCACCGTGGCGCGGGCGCGGGCGACGAGCTGGGTCAGGCGGCCCGTGAGCATCGGGTCGGGGGTGCTGGACTGGACGAGGGAGAGGTGGGTGGCCGTGCGCTGGTAGAGCGCGACGAGCTCGTCGGCCTCGGCTCCCGTGAGGCGGCGGCCCCGGCCCAGGAGCTGTTCGAGGCGGGCCCACTCGGCCTGGTGGGCCGCAACGAAGACGTCGAGATCCATGCGGTTGGCGCTCCCCTGCCCCTGGTCCCTACCGGTTTCTCCTACTGCTTGCCTCGTCAGCTTGGCAGACTGGAGGCCGATGGGGCGGGGCAGGTCACGTGAAGGGTGTGCGTCGGTGAGCGATCTGGTGACGGGGGACGCGGTCGTCCTGGGGCTGCGACCGGCGAGGCTGCCGAGCCGGGCGCTGGCGATCCTGCTGGACCTGCTCGTGTACGTCGCCGGGTACCTGCTCATTTCCATCGGGCTCGTGCTGGCCACCGCGTCGATGGACGGGGCGGCCCGGGCGGCCGTGTCCGTGGCCTCGTTCGTCCTCGTCCTGGTCGGCGTGCCGATCGCGGTGGAGACGCTGAGCCACGGGCGCTCGCTGGGCAAGCTCGCGTGCGGGCTGCGCGTGGTGCGTGACGACGGCGGGCCGATCCGCTTCCGGCACGCGCTGGTGCGCGGGGCCTTCGGGGTCTTCGAACTGCTGATGACCTTCGGGTCGGTGGCGTGCATCGCCTCGCTGTTCTCCGAGCGGGGAAGGCGGCTCGGGGACGTGTTCGCGGGGACGCTGGTCATCCGGGAGCGGGTGCCGGGGGCGCGGGTGATGCCGGTGCCTCCGCCGCCGCCGTGGCTGGCCGGGCGGTTCGGCGGGCTGGACCTGTCCGCGGTGCCCGACGGGCTGTGGCTGGCGATCCGGCAGTACCTGACGCGCATGAACCAGCTGGATCCGCAGGTGGGTGCCTCGATGGCGGCCCGGCTCGCGGACGATCTGGTGGCGCGTACGGGGGCTCCGCCGCCCGTCGGGGTGCCGGCCGCCGCCTTCCTGATGGCCGTGGTCCACGAACGGCAGTCGCGGGACGCCGCGCGGGCCTTCCGGCAGCAGCCGGCTCCCGGGGCCGCTCCCGTGCCGTACGGGCAGCACGCGCCGGTGGTGATGCCGGCCGTGGTCGCGCCGGCGGTGGTTCCCGTCGCCGCTCCGGT
The DNA here is from genome assembly GCF_035978755.1 of Streptomyces sp. NBC_01298. NCBI lineage: Bacteria > Bacillati > Actinomycetota > Actinomycetes > Kitasatosporales > Streptomycetaceae > Streptomyces > Streptomyces sp. NBC_01298. The sequence continues at coordinate 5,632,050 of NZ_CP108414.1, read as the reverse complement.
GGCTCCGGTGGCGCCCGTACCCGTACCCGTACCCGAGCCGCCCAGGGCGACCGGGTTCGCGCCGCCCGCCTAGCCGAGCGGTGCGTCGGTGAAGGCCGACGGCGGGGTCTCCAGGTGTTCGAGTTCGATGCCGGGGGCCGAGAGGACCACGTCGCCGGCGATGTGGACCGTGTGCACCTCGCCGGTGTCCAGGGCCGTGACCCGGTACTCGTCCACCAGGAGCGGGCCGCTGTCCGTGGGGTGCTCGGCGCGGTCGAGGAGCGCCCAGGCCTGGTCGGTCGTACGGGCCGCCAGGACGGGGTCGGTCAGGGCGACCAGGCGGACGCGGGTGGCGGGACCGCCGGGGGTCAGGCGCAGCAGCCGGGCCGTGGCGACGAGGAAGGCCGGGGAGGTACCGGTGAAGCCGGCGGCCCCGGGGACGTTGCCCTCGGTGGCTTCGGCTCCGGCGGGGTCGGTGCGCACCCAGGTGATCCCGTCGATGGCGGCGCCGCGGACCTGCCAGCTGGAGGCGTTGACCTCCAGGCGGATGGGGCGGCCCAGTTCGTCGACGGCCAGGTCGACGGAGCCGCGGTGCGCGCCGTCGGGCGCCGTGAGCTGGGAGACGTAGCGCCAGCCGGAGGGGCCCGGGGCGCAGTGGAAGTGCTCCTCGCCGAGGGGGGTGTGGTCGTGCGGGTCGTGCAGCGCGTAGCGGCCTCGGGGCATGGGGCGTCTTCCTGGGTTCGGGCGGGTACGGGGCAGGCCCCCGGCACGGATGCCGGGGGCCTGACGCGTGGTGCTGCGGGGGTGCCGCGTGGGTGCCGCTGATCCGTGGGGATCAGTAGCGGTAGTGGTCCGGCTTGTACGGGCCCGCGACGTCCACGCCGATGTACGCGGCCTGCTCCGGGCGCAGGGTGGTCAGGCGGACGCCGAGCGCGGCGAGGTGCAGGCGGGCCACCTTCTCGTCGAGGTGCTTGGGGAGCACGTAGACGTCGGTGGGGTACTCGGCCGGCTTGGTGAAGAGCTCGATCTGGGCCAGGGTCTGGTCCGCGAAGGAGTTCGACATCACGAAGGACGGGTGACCGGTGGCGTTGCCCAGGTTCAGGAGGCGGCCTTCGGACAGGAGGATGAGGACCTTGCCGTCGGGGAACTTCCAGGTGTGGACCTGGGGCTTGACCTCGTCCTTGACGATGCCCTCGATCTTCGCGAGGCCGGCCATGTCGATCTCGTTGTCGAAGTGGCCGATGTTGCCCACGATGGCCTGGTGCTTCATCTTGGCCATGTCGGCGGCCATGATGATGTCCTTGTTGCCCGTGGTCGTGATGAAGATGTCGGCCGTCTCGACGACGTCGTCCAGCGTCGCGACCTGGTAGCCGTCCATGGCCGCCTGGAGGGCGCAGATCGGGTCGATCTCGGTGACGATGACGCGCGCGCCCTGGCCGCGCAGCGACTCGGCGCAGCCCTTGCCGACGTCGCCGTAGCCGAAGACCACGGCCGTCTTGCCGCCGATGAGGACGTCGGTGGCGCGGTTGATGCCGTCGATGAGGGAGTGGCGGCAGCCGTACTTGTTGTCGAACTTCGACTTGGTGACGGCGTCGTTCACGTTGATCGCCGGGAAGAGCAGGGTGCCTTCGGCCATCATCTCGTAGAGGCGGTGGACACCGGTGGTGGTCTCCTCGGTGACGCCGCGGATCTCGGACGCGAGCTGCGTCCACTTCTGCGGGTTCTCGCCCAGGGTGCGGTTGAGCAGGGTGAGGATGTTCGCGTACTCCTCGGAGTCCGCCGTCGACGGGTCCGGAGCGGAGCCGGCCTTCTCGAACTCGACGCCCTTGTGGACGAGGAGGGTGGCGTCGCCACCGTCGTCGAGGATCATGTTCGGGCCGCCGGTGGGGGTGTTCGGCCAGGTCAGCGCCTGCTCCGTGCACCACCAGTACTCTTCCAGCGTCTCGCCCTTCCAGGCGAAGACGGGGACGCCCTGCGGGTTCTCCGCGGTGCCGTTCGGGCCCACCGCGATGGCGGCGGCCGCGTGGTCCTGGGTGGAGAAGATGTTGCAGGAGGCCCAGCGGACGTCGGCGCCGAGGGCGACGAGGGTCTCGATGAGGACGGCCGTCTGCACGGTCATGTGCAGGGAGCCGGTGACGCGGGCGCCGGCGAGCGGCTGGGTGGCCGCGTACTCCCGGCGGATCGACATCAGGCCGGGCATCTCGTGCTCGGCCAGGGTGATCTCCTTGCGCCCGAAGACGGCGAGGGAGAGGTCCGCGACCTTGAAGTCGGTGAATGCGGCAGTCATATGGTGCTGCTCCTCGTGAGGGTGGAGAGGTGGGTACGGCTGAGCCGCGCACCGTCCGCTGGACGGCGCACAAGGCGCTCAGTCCGTCGGGGGTCCTCTCTCCCCTCGGCCGGTCCGAAGACCGCCCGACCGCCATCAGCAGCGACGCCTGACACTGATGACGAATCTACACCGATCGGCCGAGCGGGGCCCAGGCGACTTGGGGCCGCGGTGGGCAAGTCTCGGCCCGGGTTCGGGGCTTCCGCCGGAGAATTAGGGGCCTTTCGGACTTTTGATCACGCCCTTACATGGACGAGGATGCCGTTGGGTCGGGTTGTACGCGCGATCCCGCAGGACAACGCATGTGTCGTGAGGAGATTCCAGTGACCAGTCCGGCAGGCCCTCCCGAAGGCGGGGACGCGAGCGGGCGCAAGCCCGTGAAGATCGTCGCCGTTACCGCGTGCCCCACCGGTATCGCGCACACGTACATGGCCGCGGAGAAGCTCCAGCAGGCCGGCGACCGTCTCGGCGTCTCGATCAAGGTGGAGACCCAGGGATCGATCGGGGCCGAGAACGTGCTCTCTGACAACGATGTCAGGGAAGCGGACGCCGTCATCATCGCCGCCGACAAGGAAGTGGACCTCGACCGGTTCGCCGGCAAGCGGGTCCTTTCCACCGGTGTCGCGGACGGCATCCACAAGCCGGAGGAGCTGATCCAGCGCGCGCAGAGCGCGCCGGTGCGGTCCGGGACGGCGGCGGCAGCCGGCAGTGGCGCCGGCGGTGGCGGCCATCAGCGCAGCCAGGCGTACAAGGCGCTGATGAACGGCGTCTCCCACATGATCCCGTTCGTGGTCGTGGGCGGTCTGCTGCTGGCCGTCTCCCTGTCCCTCGGCGGGCACGCGGACGCCAAGGGCGGGCTGGTCATTCCCGACGGGACCTTCTGGTTCTACGTCAACAAGCTCGGCCTGACCGGTTTCTCGCTGATGCTGCCGATCTTCTCCGGCTACATCGCCTACGCACTGGGCGACCGGCCCGCCCTCGTACCCGGCATGATCGGCGGCTTCCTCGCCGCCAACGCCGTGGAGATTTACGGGGCCGAGGCGAACGCCGGCTTCCTGGGCGCCATCGCGACGGGCTTCATCGCGGGCTATCTGGTCATGTGGATCAAGAAGGTCAAGGTCCCCAAGGTCATCCAGCCGATCATGCCGATCATCGTGATCCCGATCGTGTCGACCGTGGCCCTGGGCCTGTTCTACATCTACGTGATCGGCCAGCCGATCTCCTGGGTCTTCACGCACCTGACCGACTGGCTGAACGGGATGACCGGCTCCAGCGCGATCGTGCTCGGCACCATCATCGGCCTGATGATCGCCTTCGACATGGGCGGTCCGGTCAACAAGACCGCGTTCCTCGTCGCCGTCGGCCTCATCGGTACCAACAACCACGTCATGGGCATGGCCGCCGCGGCCATCCCCGTCATGCCGCTCGGCCAGGGCCTGGCCACGCTGCTGCGCCGCAAGCTCTACAGCGACGAGGAGAAGGAAACGGGCCTGGCCGCCCTGTTCATGGGCTTCTTCGGCATCTCCGAGGGAGCGATCCCCTTCGCCGCGGCCCGGCCCGCCCAGGTCATCCCGGCGAACATGCTCGGTGGCGCGGTGGCCGGTGCGATCGCCGGTGTGGCCGGGGTCCAGGACTCGGTGCCGCACGGCGGTCCGATCGTCTCGCTGTTCGGTGCGATCAGCGGCGTCGCGATGTTCTTCGTGGCCATCGCGGCCGGTGCGGTCGTGACCGCGCTGACCACGAACGCCCTGATCGAGTTCAAGCTGCGCCGGGAGGGCGTGATCGGCGGCGGGTCCGCGGGCCTCTCGCCGGAGCCGGCCCTGGTCGGCGCGGGCGCCCCCGTGGGCGGTGGCGGCGGTGCGGGCGCCGTCGCGACCGCCGCCGCGGGCGCGGGCGCCGGGACGGCCGTACGGGCCCAGGCCTCGACCGCGGCTCCGGTGGCCGCGGGCGGACCGCCCGAGGTGCTCTCCGGGTACCTCACCGAGCAGACCGTGAAGACGGAGCTGTCCTCGGACTCCAAGGAGGCGGCCATCCGCGAGATGGCGGAGATGCTGGCCACGACCGGCAACGTCACCGACGTGGACGAGCTCGTACGGGTCGCCCTGGCCCGGGAGGCGCAGGGCACGACCGGCCTCGGCGAGTCCATCGCCATCCCGCACGCCAAGACGGACGCGGTGACCCGCCCGACGGTGGGCTTCGCCCGGTCCGACGAGGGCATCGAGTGGGGCGCGCTGGACGGGACGAAGGCCCGGCTGGTCTTCATGATCTCCGTGCCGGAGGCCGCGGCCGGGGACGAGCACCTGCGGATCCTGGCGCTGCTGTCACGCAAGCTGATGGACACCGGCTTCCGGGAGCGGCTGCAGGCCGCGCCCGGCAAGGCCGCGATCCTGGACGTGCTGCGCGAGATCCAGTAGCCGCGCGGATCCTCCGGAACGCCCCTCGGGCCCCGTACCCCACCTCGGTGGTACGGGGCCCGAGGGCGCTGCGTACGCTTCGCCAGCCGACAGGGCTTTTGGCGAAGGGGACGGACATGGGGCGGGATCAGCGCAGGCCGGGACGGCGAAGAGGGATCTGGGCGGTGGTGCTCATGGTGCTCGGAGCGGTGCTGTTCGTGGGATCGGCGAGCTGGGCCAGGTACGTCCTCTCGGACGACTACCGGATGACGATCGTCCCGTCCCAGTCGATGAGGCCCTCCTACTCCCCCGGAGACCAGGTCTGGTTCGCGCGGACCGCTCCGCCGGAGGTCCGGCACGGGGACGCCGTGATCGTCGCGGCCCCTCCCTCGTGGGTGGACGGGTCAGGGGTACAGAGCGGCCAGCAGGTCTTCGAGCGGGTGGTGGCCCTGGGCGGGGACCGCATCTCGTGGGCGCCGGGTCAGGCGACTCTCACGCTGAACGGGGAGCCGCTCGCCGAGCCGTACCTCAAGGACCCGGCCGTGCCGGCGACGGCTCCCTTCGATGTCACGGTGCCCGAGGGGCGGATGTTCCTGATGGGCGACAACCGCTCGAATTCCTACGACTCCCATCTGCGGACCCGCAACCGGGACCAGGGAACGGTGCCGGTGTCGGCCGTATGGGGAGTCACGCTGGCCGAGATGCCGGTCGCGGTGGACGTCGTCGGGCTCGTGGGCCTGCTCGGTGTGCCGGTCTTCCTCGTCGGCGGCGGGCTCGGGATCGGCTCACTGGTGGCGCGGCGGCGGGCCGCGAAGGCGGCGCGGAACGCGGCGCCCACCGGTCCGGGACAGCTGACGTGGTCGTACGAGGCCGCGTCTTCCGACTGACCACCCGCGTGACGCGAAGGAGGCCCCCCTGCGTGTGCGCAGGGGGGGGCCTCCTTCGCGTCGGGCGCCGGGTCAGTTGCCCGGGTTGGTGCCCTTCGCCGCGGCCTCGGCGTTGAAGATGTCCGGCTCGAGGTAGATCACGCGGGCGATCGGGACGGCCGCGCGGATGCGGGCCTCGGCGGCGTTGATGGCGTTGGCCACCTCCGTCGCGGTGTCGTCGCTCTGGACGGAGATCTTCGCGGCGACCAGGAGCTCCTCGGGGCCGAGGTGCAGGGTGCGCATGTGGATGATGCCGGTCACGACGTCCCCGTCGACGACGGCTGCCTTGATCTTCTCGACGTCCTCGGTACCGGCGGCCTCGCCGAGCAGCAGGGACTTGGTCTCGGCGGCGAGCACGATGGCGATGATGATCAGCAGGACGCCGATGCACAGGGTGCCGATGCCGTCCCAGACGCCGTTGCCGGTGAGCAGGGCGATGCCGACGCCCGCGAGGGCCAGGACGAGGCCGATGAGGGCGCCGAGGTCTTCGAGGAGGACCACGGGGAGCTCGGGGGCCTTGGCGCGCTTGATGAACTGGCCCCAGGTGAGGCTGCCGCGGATCTCGTTCGACTCCTTGATCGCGGTGTGGAAGGAGAAGGACTCCGCGATGATCGCGAACAGGAGGACGCCGACCGGCCAGTACCAGTGCGAGATCGCGTGCGGCTCGTGGATCTTCTCGTAGCCCTCGTAGATGGCGAACATGCCACCGACGGTGAACAGCACGATGGAGACGAGGAAGGCGTAGATGTAGCGCTCGCGCCCGTACCCGAAGGGGTGTTCCGCAGTCGCCTCGCGCTGGGCCTTCTTGCCGCCCAGCAGGAGCAGGCCCTGGTTTCCGGAGTCCGCCAGCGAGTGGACGCTTTCCGCGAGCATCGACGACGAGCCGCTGAAGACGAAGGCCACGAACTTGGCTACCGCGATGGCCAGATTGGCGGCGAGTGCCGCCACGATCGCCTTGGTACCGCCCGACGCGCTCATGGTTGCGATGTGTCCCTTCCTCGGTGCGGCGCCCCGGGCCGGGACGCCGCGCTACGGCCGCAGATTCTCACAGCCACCGAGAGGGACGGTACGTCAGACCACCACGGTGGCACGGAAGACGGTGCCGGTTCCGGACAGTTCGACCTTTTCGCCGGCCGGTACGAAGACCGATTCGCCGGGGGCCAGGGTCAGTTCGCCGGACTTCGTGGAGTTCGCCTTCGGGGAGCCCGCCGTGCACAGCAGGATCTGCGCGGTGCCGTCGGGCAGCACCCGGGGGGCGCCGGCGGCGGCCAGGACGAAGCGGGAGAGCCGGAATTCGTCGATGGGAGTCTCGTAGACCTCCTCGCCGTTGCCCTCCGGGCGCAGGATGCCGGGGTCGCCGGGCTCGAAGAGGGTGACCTTCAGCAGCTCCGGCACGTCGACGTGCTTGGGGGTGAGCCCGCAGCGCAGGACGTTGTCGGAGTTGGCCATGAGCTCTACGCCGAGGCCGTCGAGGTAGGCGTGCGGGATGCCGGCGCCGAGGAACATGGCTTCGCCGGGCTGGAGTTGCACGTGGTTGAGGAGCATCGCGGCGATGACCCCCGGGTCGCCCGGGTAGTGGTGGACCAGTCCGGCGTACGGGGCGTACGGGCCGCCGAGCCGCTCGGCGGCGGCCGCGGCCTCGGTGACCGTACGGGCCATCTCGGCGCGGTCGGCGGTGAGGACGGCGGTGAGCACCTCGCGCAGGGCCGCCTCTTCGGGGTGTGCCCGCAGGAGGTCGGCGTAGGGCTTCAGGGAGTTGACGCCGAGGCCCTCCAGCAGGGCGGCGGCCTCCAGCGGCGGCCGGAACCCGGACAGGCCCTCGAAGGGGGTGAGGGCGCAGACCAGCTCGGGCTTGTGGTTGGCGTCCTTGTAGTTGCGGTCCGGTGCGTCGATCGGGACTCCGCGCCGCTCCTCGTCCTCGAACCCGGCCTTCGCCTGGGCGAGATCGGGATGGACCTGGAGGGAGAGCGGGGCGCCGGCGGCGAGGACCTTGAAGAGGAAGGGGAGCCTGGGGCCGAACTTGCGGACGGACGCGACTCCCAGTTCACCTTCGGGGTCGGCGGCGATGACGTCCGAGAGGGCGCGCTCGCCCGCTCCGCGGTCGAGGCGGGAGGGGGCGCCCGGGTGGGCGCCCATCCACAGCTCGGCCTGGGGTTCGCCGGTGGGCGCGACTCCGAGGAGCCCGGGAATCGCGGTGGTCGATCCCCAGGCGTAGGGGCGGATCGTGTTCGTGAGGCGGTCCATCGGTCGTCTTCCTGGGTGAGAGGCGCGCGTGCGTGCGCCTCAGCTGTGTCCCCCGGAGGCCAACGCCAGGTAGGCGGTGGCGAAATCCGTGACGGCGAGGAGTTCGGCGAGCTGTTCCAGCTCTGTGCCCTCCTCCGGTTCGAGCTCGCTGATGGCCGTGTCGTGGCTAAGGGCGAGCTCTCGTGCGGCAGGGGCGGCTGTCAGTCCGCCTGCGGGCCTGTCGCGCAACAGGACGATGCGTGCGCGAAGGGCCTGCGGTTCTTCCACTCGGTCGCGGAAGAAGTCGTCGGGGTCGGCGCCGGCGGCGAAATCGCCGGAGAGCAGGACCCCGTGGGCCGGGAGGGCCTCGGGAAGGTCGGCGGCGAGTGCGGGTCGCCCGGCGAGTTCGGCGAGGGTGGCCGCGAAGCGGCGTCCGGCGGGTCCGGCGGCGGCGCCCTCGCTCCAGATGAGCGGGAGGGAGTCGGCCAGCTCGGAGGCCAGGGTCTTGGCCGGGTTGGAGTAGGTGACGATGGCGGGGCCGCAGCGTTCGGCCGTGCGGTCGAGCCGGTCGGCGACGAGCTGCAGGGTCTGCGGTGCGGCGGTGATCAGGCCGACCCGGTCGAGGAGCACCAGCAGCGGGGTCAGCAGGGCCCAGAGGGCGCCGGGGCCGGCCGCGGCCGACTCGTCGTACTCCTGGTACGGGGCCTTGGCCATCGGTACGAGGAGCCCGTGCGCGCCGTCCACCGCTTCGCTCAGCGGCGAGCGCTCGGGGGCGACGGCGACGACGGTGGAGCCGCGCCGGTAGGCCTGCTCGGCGAGGACGGCGAGGCCGGGCTCGGTTCCGTCGGTGGTGGCGATGAGCAGCAGGTCGACGGGGCCGGCCCAGCCGGGCAGGGTCCAGCGCAGGGCCCCGGCGGCGTGCGCGACGCCGGTCGGGTGCAGCCGGATCACGGGCGCGGAGGCTCCGGCGAGCGCGCCGAGCAGATCGGCGACCCCGGTGGCGGCGGTGCCCGGCCCGGCGATCAGGACCGCGCGGGGTCGGCCGTCGGGGCGCAGGTCACCGAGACCGGCCTCGGCGGCGTGCCGGGCCGCGGTGCGTACCCGTGCGCCCGCGTCGGCGGCGCCGCGGAGCAGACCGCGGCGGTCGGCGCGGGCGAGATCGTCAGGTGCGTCGAGGAGCGACTCGTCGAGCATGGCGGCCTCCGGCTGTGTGGGTGACGGAACCTGTGTGGACGGAACCAGTCTCAGCGTTTGCGCGGGGTGGCGGTAGGAGGCTCAGGCGGGGCGGCGTGCCTCGTCGACGAGGAGGACCGGGATGCCGTCGCGGACCGGGTAGGCGAGACCGCAGTCCTGGCCGCCGGTGCAGATCAGCTCCGGGGTCTCCGCGTCGGCCGACTTGTCCTCCAGGGGCGAGTGGCAGGCGGGGCAGGCGAGGATCTCCAGGAGGCCGGCTTCGAGCGGCATGTGCGGTTCCCTTCGGGGGTGTGGATCGGGCCTGGTCAGCCTACCGCCGAGTCACCTTTGGTGACGGGTTGAGGATGACCTTTGGTGACGGGTTGAGGATGACCTCTGGTGCGGGGTCGAGGCGGACCTCCGGTCCGGGGTGGAGCTGGTGCTCCGGCCCCGGCCGGGAGGTGGCTCGGCGGTACGGCCGCGGGTCGGGTGCGGGTCCGCTGCTGGGGCTCCGCCCCGGGCCCCGCGCCTCAAACGCCGACGGGGCTGATTTTGCTCAGGCCCTGATGAGCGCCAGGACCTCGTCGCGGATCTTGGCCAGCGTGGCCTCGTCGCGGGCTTCTACGTTGAGGCGCAGGAGGGGCTCGGTGTTGGAGGCGCGGACGTTGAACCACCAGTCGGCGCTGGTCGCGGTGAGGCCGTCCAGTTCGTCCAGGGTGACGCCCTCGGCGGAGCCGTAGGTCTCCTTGACGGCGGCCAGGCGGGCCTTCTGGTCGGCGACCGTCGAGTTGATCTCGCCGGAGCCCGCGTAGCGGTCGTAGGAGGAGACCAGGTCCGAGAGGGGGCCGTCCTGGCCGCCGAGGGCCGCCAGGACGTGGAGCGCGGCGAGCATGCCGGTGTCCGCGTTCCAGAAGTCCTTGAAGTAGTAGTGCGCCGAGTGCTCGCCGCCGAAGATGGCGCCGGACTTGGCCATCTCCTCCTTGATGAAGGAGTGGCCGACGCGGGTGCGGACGGGGGTGCCGCCGTTCTCGCGGACGACCTCGGGCACGGACCAGGAGGTGATCAGGTTGTGGATCACCGTGCCGGTGCCGCCGTTGCGGGCCAGCTCGCGGGCGGCGACCAGGGCCGTGATGGCGGACGGGGAGACGCCCTCGCCGCGCTCGTCGACGATGAAGCAGCGGTCGGCGTCACCGTCGAAGGCGATGCCGAGGTCGGCGCCCTCGGCCAGTACGCGGGCCTGGAGGTCGACGATGTTCTTCGGGTCGAGGGGGTTGGCCTCGTGGTTGGGGAAGGTCCCGTCCAGTTCGAAGTACATGGGGACCACGTCCAGCGGGAGGCCCGTGAAGACGGTGGGGACGGTGTGCCCGCCCATGCCGTTGCCCGCGTCGACGACGACCTTCAGCGGTCGGACGGCGGTGAGGTCGACCAGGCCCTTCAGGTGGTCGGCGTAGCCGGTGAGGGTGTCCTGCTCGGTGATGGTGCCCGGGACGGTGCCGGCGGGGATCGCCGGGGCGCCCTCGTCGCTCCACCGCTCCGCGAGCTCGCGGATGGTGGAGAGGCCGGTGTCCTGGCCGACCGGGGCGGCGCCGGCCCGGCAGAGCTTGATGCCGTTGTACTGGGCCGGGTTGTGCGAGGCCGTGAACATCGCGCCGGGCAGGTTCAGCTTGCCGGAGGCGTAGTACAGCTGGTCCGTGGAGCACAGCCCGATGAGGGTGACGTCGACTCCGCGCGCGGCCGCGCCGCGGGCGAAGGCGCCCGACAGGGCCGGGGAGGAGGGCCGCATGTCGTGGCCGATGACGATCGCCGAGGCACCGGTCACCTCGACGAAGGCGGCGCCGAACAGTTCGGCCAGCTGCTCGTCCCACTCGTCCGGCACGACGCCCCGTACGTCGTACGCCTTGACGATGTTCGAAAGATCGGTGGCCACTGCCTGCCCTCCTGAAGGTCATGTGCGGTGAAGCAAACCTACCGTGGACACAGCGCGGCTTTTCAGATCAACCGAATGTCAGGAATCGGGCGAACGCAGGACGCGGAGGTGTCCGCGACGGGTCTCCCCGGTGCTGGGACCGCCCTGACCCGCGCCACCCGCTCCGGCCGCGCGCTCCGGCGGACGGGCCGCCTCGCGCACGGCGTTGGCGAGTGCTTCGAGGTCGTCACCGGTGGGACGCGAGGGCGCCGACCCGTCGGTGAGGCGTACGACGTCCCAGCCGCGCGGAGCGGTCAGGCGCTCCGAGTGCTCGGCGCAGAGGTCGTAACAGTGGGGTTCGGCGTAGGTGGCGAGCGGGCCGAGAACTGCGGTCGAATCGGCGTAGACGTACGTCAGAGTCGCGACGGCAGGGCGGCCGCACGCGGTGCGCGAACAGCGACGTACAAGGCTCACGACGTTGGACCGTACCGCACTCTTGACCGGGCCGCGACGACTCGCCCCCCGACGCTCGCCCGTGTCGCCCCCGTGCCGCCCCCGTGTCGTCCGATCTCCCCCGCCCCGGCGTGGATCTGCGGGCTACCCTGCGGGGGTGACGGACAGCACTCTGCCTCCCCCTCCCGTGCCCCCTGCCGCCTCCCTGCCCGGCGGGTCCCCCGCCGGTGAGCCACGGGTGCGGCGGCGCGACCGGCACGGGCGCGGGATGCGCGGGCCGGTGGCTCCTCCGCAGGTACCGCTGTCGGCGAGCCGGGGGGAGCTCTTCGGAGACCTCGTACGGGACTCCGTGGAGCGGCTCGAACGGCGGTGGCCGCAGCTGGCCGAGGTGGAGTTCATGATCGGCGACGTGCCGGGGGCGCCTGGCGGCGCGGAGGCGGGCTGGAACGACGAGGCGGTGCCGCTGGGGGCGCTGGCGGAGGCCGGGGGTGGGCGGCCGGCCCGGATCGTGGTGTTCCGGCGGCCCGTGGAGATTCGGGCGAAGTCTCGGGACGAGCGGGCGATGCTGGTGCACGAGATCGTGGTGGAGCAGGTCGCGGAGCTGCTTGGGCTGTCGCCCGAGACGGTGGATCCGCGGTACGGGTCGGACTAGGCGTCCGGGCCCTTGGCGGGCCTGCCCGCCCCCGTCTTCCTGACCCGGCCTTGCCGTGATCGCCCGCCCTTTGCCGTGCCGGCTCGCCCGGCCGCGTCATCCTGGCCCGGCCTGCCGTCCCGACCCGCGTCGGCGGTGCGGGGGTGGCCCTGCGGGGCTGTCCCCTACCCGCCCTTCCACCGTTCCCCGGGCTCTGCCCGGACCCGCGCCTCAAACGCCGGCGGGGCTGGGGAGGGGTACCGGGCTGCGCCCGGACCCCCTGGGACTCCGCCCCGGACCCCGGTCCTCAAGCGCCGGACGGCTGGATCGGCTCCGCGGCTGGGCGGCTGTTAGCGGGTCAGGACCGTGAGGTCCTGGGTGGCCTTGGGGACTGAGACCGTGGAGTGGTCGTCCGTGAGGGTTTGGATGGTGAACATCGGGATTCCGTCGCGGGGGATCGTCACGGTGCGGGACGCGTGGACGGGGCCGCCGGAGAGGGTTTCCACCGTGAGGGCGTAGGCGCCCTTGCCGCCCGTCGGGGCGAGGGCCACCGTTTGCGTGGTGCCTCCCTTGACCTTGACCTCCTGGGAGGCGGGTTCGCCGCCCTCCGTGCCCGGGGAGGTCGTGACCTTGACCGTGGCGTCGGCGCCGGCCGGGGCCGTCAGGGAGAGCAGGGTGGCGTTGGCCTCGGGGCGGTTGTCCGCGACGGTCGCCCGGGTGCCGACGGGGGCGGACGCCTGGATGAAGGCGACTTCCTGTTTGGCTCCGGTGCCTCGGACCACCCGTAGGGCCGCGACCACGGGGACCTCGGACTTCTTGGGGTCGGCCGGGGAGAGGACCAGGGAGCCCGCCTCGCCGCGGGTGACGTCCTTGAGGTCGAGGCTCGCGGTCATGCCGGCCTTGACGTGGAACTGCTCGCTGCCCGCGGGGCTGATCGAGCCGTTCGGCGCGGCCAGCTTCACCTTGAGGTCCGCGTCCTCCTCGCCGGGAACGAAGGCGACCAGCCGTACGGAGGTGGCGTCCGCCGGGATCCCGGGCAGGACCAGGCTCCCCGCCGGGTCCACGGAGGCGGGCAGCCAGTCGGCGCCGACGCCCTCCTCGCCCACCTGGGCGGTGGCTCCGACCCGGCCGGCGCGGGTGGTCACGTGGGCGGTGACGTCCGCGAGCTGCGCGCCGGGGGCGAGGGAGGCCAGGGAGATGGCCTTGCTGGACTTCGGGTCGATGCGGATGTTCTCGCTGATCCCGGCTTCGGCCTTCACCGCGCCGTCCGGGCCGAACAGCTTGATGTCCACCACGGCCGCGGTGTCGTCGGGGTTGGTGAGGTGGACATAGTCCTCGCGGCCCTTGGCGGTGCTCACGCCGGGGAACCAGAAGTCGGTGCCGGGCGTGGTGCAGCCGACGCCGAGCAGGCCGCGCGTACGGCCCACCGAGACCATGGTGGTCTGCTGCGCGCTCCAGCCGGGGGCGAGGAACCCGTCGGCGACGCCGCTGAGCGCGGGGGCCTCGGCTCCGGAGGCCTTGGCGCCCACGGGCTTGCCGGGCTCCTTGAGTTCCAGGACGGGCTTGGCCTCCTTGGTCGCGCCCAGCAGCCGGGCCGTGCCCTTGCCGCCCGGGGAGGCCGCGCCCGGGGTGATCGCCGTGTACAGGGTCTCGGCGATGTCGGAGGTGCTGGGAGCGGGGCACACCAGGAGGGACCGCTCGACCGGCATCCGGGCCGCGGCCTTGCCCCCGGCGGCCGTGGAGGCCCCGTCGGCGGCCGGCGCGGTGAGGGTGGCGAGGCCGGTGACGGCGGCCAGGGCGGCCGTGACGGCGGCGAGCGTGAGGGGTACGCGCTGCTTCACTGCTGGGGGCTCCCGTCCGGACGCGGGGCGTGCTGCCCGTCGTGCTGTCCGTCGTGCTGGCCGTAGGTGTCGTAGCCGGTCTGGGGGTCGGGCTGCTGCTGGTAGGGCGGGTACGGCTGCTGCTCGTACGGCTGGTACGGCTGCTCGTACGGGGCGTCCGCCGGGTGGCCGGTGTACTGCTGCTGCTGCTCGTACGGGTACGGGGCGTACTGCTGCTGGTCCTGGGCGGCGGCGTCGTAGGCATAGCCGCCCTGGCCGCCCTGGTCCCCGTAGGCCGGCTGCTGGTAGGCGTACGCGTCCTCGGCGTACGTCTGCTGCGCCGGGATCTGCGCGTACGGGTCGGCCGCGACGGCCGCCTCGGCCGGGGCGGGCCCGGACTGCGGGTCCGGCTCGGCCTGCTCGCGCAGGCGACGGGCCCGGCGGCCCTCGCCGGCCTCCTCGGCGGCCGGGGCCTCGTCCTCGGGCAGGTCGTCGTCGAGGCGGGCGCGGCGGCCCGGCAGGGCCATCACCAGGAGCACCAGGGCGAGCAGGCCCTGGGCCCAGTGCCAGGCGGTCCGGGTGAGGGCGTCCTCGTGGACGAGGTCGAGCCGGCCGGCGTCCGCGGGGAGTTCGAAGCCCTGGGCCCAGCCGTCGACGGTCTTGGCCTTGAGCGGCTTGCCGTCGAGGGTGGCCTGCCAGCCGGCGTCGGCCCGGTCGGCGATGCGCAGCACGCGTCCGGCCTCGCCCGCCGGGATCTTGGTGTGTGCCTCGACGGGACCGGAGGCGACGGGGATGGGCGCCTCGCCGGGCTTGCCGGAGACGATGACGGCGCGGGCGACCTGCCGGTCGACCCGCCACAGGGCGCTGCCTTCGAGCTTGCTGAGGCGGCTGAGGCCGGGGGTGGCGTCCAGGACGCGGCCGATTTCCTGCGGGGCGCCGTCGCGGACCAGGACGTAGCGGATGGCGAAGCCGCCGAGCTGGTCGGTCTGGTCGGCGCCGGAGCCGGCGACGAGGCTGGAGACGACCTTGTCGAGGCGGGTGTCGCTGCCGGCCCGGGCGGCGAGTTCGGAGTCGCCGAGGCGGCCGCCGGAGCCGCGGACCAGGCTGTACGCGAGGACGGCCGGGGTGTCGGCGCCGATGACGAGGGTGCGGGCCTGGTCGCGGGTGCCGCTCTCCTCGGCGACGAAGGCGGGGACCTGAACGGGGTCGCGGCGCTCCAGCGGTCCGGCGGCGCCGCTGAGCATCCAGCCGACCGCGCCGACGACCGGGCCGACGGCGGCGGCGAGCGCGATCAGGGCGGCGAGGGGCTGGCGCCAGCCGAAGCTGCGGGCGGCGACGCGCACCTTGGCCCCGTCGGCGCCGATGAGGGCAGCCGCCAGCAGGGCGAGTCCGTAGACGAGGGTGGCGGGGCCGGCCCAGGTGGTGCGGTTGACCAGGACGGCCAGGACGAGCGCGGCGAGCGCGGTGGCCCAGGCGGTGCGTACGGCGAACTGCCGGTCGGCGCGCAGCAGCGCGGCCAGGGCGGCGAGGACGACGCCGAGGAGGATCAGGCCGCCGGCGGTGCGGGGGCCGCCGGGGCTGATGCCGAGCAGGTCCAGGCCGGTGGCCGAGCCGGCTCCGTAGGGCAGTCCGGCCTCGCGCAGGAAGCTCGCGGGATGCGTGAGCAGGCTCAGCGACCAGGGGGCGAGCACGAGGACCGGGACGCCGAGGGTCGCGAGGAGGCGGGGGCCGTACGTCTTCCACCGCGCGCGGCGCAGGACCAGCGCGGCGACCCCGAGGAGGGCGGCGAGCGGCCAGACGACGGGGGTGAAGGCGGTGGCCAGGGTCAGCAGGAGGGTGTAGGTCCAGGCGGAGCGCCAGCTGCCCTCGCCCTCCCCGTCGGCGAACCCGAAGGCGGAGACGGCGGAGCGGGCGATGAGCGGGAGCAGGATCGCGAGGACGGCGGTGCCGATGCGGCCGCCGGCCAGGGCTCCGGTGACGGCGGGGAGGAAGGCGTAGGCGACGGCGGCCCAGGCGCGCAGCAGCCGGGATTCCACCAGCGGCCGGGAGGCGAAGTAGGCGGTGAGTCCGGCGAGCGGGACCGAGCAGACGAGCAGCAGGGTCAGGGCGGCGTTGGTGGAGCCGAGGAGCAGGGTGGACAGGACGCCGAGGACGGCGAGGTAGGGCGGCGCTCCGGCGGTGGTGCCGGTGCCGACGGGCTGCCAGTCGTCGGCGTAGACGCGCCAGAGGTCGGGTCCGCCGTCGGGGGCGGGCAGCAGGGCTCCGCCCATGAGGGAGCCGCCGCCGAGGAGCGAGCGGCAGGCGATGAGGGAGACGAGCAGGAGGAGGCCGAAGAGGACGGGCGCGGGCTTGCGGGCGATCCGCTTGAGGCGCGCGAACTGTTCGATGTCCAGGTAGTCGGCGTCGTCCCCGCCGGGTCCCGATTCGACGGCTCCGCCGTGCCGGCCGGCGGCGCCGCTCTCGGTGTCGCCGCCCGCGCCGAAGTACTCGGCGAGCTGTTCGGCGTTGGCGCGCAGGCTGGCGCCGGGCGGCGGGAAGAGGGGGCGCAGTTCCTTGGCGGTGACGGCCGCGCGGCCCCTGCGGCGGCGGGCTCCGAGGATCCGGCCGGGGCGGAGCAGGGTGGCGAGGAGGCCGGTGACCTCGTCGACGGCCTGTCCGGGGGCCTTGCCGACGAGGTAGGCGAGGGTCCGCAGGACGGTGCCGAGGAGGATGCGCAGCAGGACGTACGGGAGGGCGCGGCCGGGGCTGTTGACCAGCATCGTGTAGACGGCGCCGGCCTTGTCGACGCGGTGCGGGCTGGCGGCGGAGCGGCCGACGCAGTCCACGGTGCGGCGTTCGCGGGCGGAGGCCTCGGCGTGCCGCAGGACGGCGTCGGGGGCTACGAGGACGGCGTGGCCGGCGCTCTGGACGCGCCAGCACAGGTCGACGTCGTCGCGCATGAGGGGCAGGCGGCGGTCGAAGCCGCCGAGGGCGTCGTACACGTCGCGGCGGATCAGCATGCCGGCGCTGGAGACGGAGAGGACCGGCTGGACCTGGTCGTGCTGGCCCTGGTCCTGTTCGCGCCGGTCCAGGCCGGTCCAGCGGCGGCCGCTGCGGGCGATGGTGACGCCGACTTCGAGGAGCTGCTTCTTGTCGTACCAGCCGCGCAGCTTGGGGCCGATGACGCCGGCGTCGGGGTTCTCGTCGGCGACGCGCAGCAGTTCGGCGAGGGCGTCGGGCTCGGGCGCGCAGTCGTCGTGGAGCAGCCAGAGCCACTGGACGGGTTCGCCGTGGGGCAGGTCGGGGAGGTCGTACGTGTCGTCGCGCCAGGTGCGGCTGACGGGATCCCAGCCGGAGGGGCGCTTGAGGTACGGGAGTTCCTCGGGGGTCAGGGTCCCGGCGGTGCGGGCGGCCTCGTCGACGGCGGCGCCGAAGCCGGTGCGGCGGGCCAGGTGCAGGACGCGGTCCTCGCCGAGGGCCTCGCCGAGCAGGCGCGCGGAGTCGTCGGCGCTGCCGGTGTCGGCGGCGATGTGGCTCTGGGCGGGGCGTTCCTGGCCGAGGAGACCGGCGAGGGTCCGGGGCAGCCAGCGGGCGCCGTCGTGGGCGACGAGGACCGCGGTGACGACGTGCCGGGGGAACTCTGGTGCGGCGGCAGCCTGGTGGGAGGCGCTCGACTGGCTGTGCAGGGACATCGCGGTACGGGCCCTCCGGCCGGGGGTCCGGGGGTGGTGTGCCCTCGGAGGCTGCTGGACAGCGCCCCACCCTAACGGCTGGGAACACAGCGGTCCGCCTCCTGCGGGGAAGGTGCGGGAGGCGGACCGTTTGCTCTGAACATCGCCGTGCGGGTCGTGCCGTTCGTCGTGCTGCGTTTTGTACCGGTGCGTGCACTTCGGCCACTGCCGTGCGTGAGGCCGGGTGCACAGGCGGCTATGCCTTCGGGTGGGCCGGCGGATCCGGGGGATCCGTCGGATATGCCGTCGGGGTTGCCGTCGGATGTGCCGTCGGGTCTGCCGCTGGACATCTCGGCGGATATGCCGCCGGATATGTCGTGGGCCGTGCCGCGGGACCTGCTGTGAGCCCTGCCGCGGGCCCTTCCGTGGGCGCCGTTCGGTGCGCGCCGAGGGCGCTTCAGACGGCGGCCTTCTTCAGGCGTCGCCGCTCGCGCTCGGACAGGCCGCCCCAGATGCCGAATCGCTCGTCGTTGGCGAGTGCGTACTCCAGGCATTCGGAGCGGACCTCGCAGGCGAGGCAGACCTTCTTCGCCTCGCGGGTCGAGCCGCCCTTTTCGGGAAAGAAGGACTCGGGGTCGGTCTGGGCGCAGAGAGCACGCTCCTGCCAACCGAGCTCTTCGTCCGCCTCCTCGACCAGCAGTTCCTGAACCAGCTCGGTCATGTGCGCCCCTCGCTCTGTCTGTGCGTCCCCGTGGTCATGCCGTCACTCATCGCTACGTAACGACACGAGTGAAATTACAAGTGCGGGGCTCCGGCGCAGTCAAGCCGAGATCTGCTATTGGGCCCCTTATTCACTCTGCGGAACCAAGCCTATGCAGAAAGTGTTCAAATCGCCAAAAATCGTGACACATGCCACAGGCGCCACAACCGGCACTCCCTCCCCCGTAGCCGACGCGTCACTCTGTGGTGGGGTTCCGATCCAGCCGAAGAAGCGGCGCAGATCACATTTCAGCCACAGAAGGACGTCGTACGGCTTTACGGGTTTGAGAGCCGCCACAGCGAGCTGCGGCGCGACTCGCAGCGCCACATCCCCTGGTACCGACTGCACAAACCTTTCTCCGGGCACGGTAACCGGATGAGGTGAAACTTTTCTACCAAATCGGACATTGGGTTGACAGTCCGACCCCCCACCGGGTCTTCTTGTACGCATGTCAGCGCTCTCGGCAGTCACCCGGACCCCCATTCGTGGGTTCCTGTGCGCTGCCCAGGTTCGCTGTTGCTGTTGCAGCTGTTGATGCCTCGGGAGCTTCGGCTCCCCTGAGCTCCAGCTCGCCCCCCACAGCAACCGCCGCACGACTGACATCCGTCGAGGAACCCCCCGATGAACAGCACCAGCACCCTGAACGCCACCCCCACCGCCGCAGCCGTCGCCCCGGCGCCCGTCGAGAGCGACCTCCAGATCGCCGGCGACATCCTCTCCGTCCAGCACCTGCTGCAGCCCGCCCGCGAGCACCCGGCCACCGTCGCCGAGTTCGTGGGCCTCGCGCGCTCCATCGCCGCCGACCGCTCCGAGTGGGAGCACCTGGTCCGGTACGACGCCACGACCCGCTGGTACCACCGGCTGCGCACCGGCCCCGGCTACGAGGTCTGGCTGCTCAGCTGGGTCCCCGGCCAGGGCAGCGGCCTGCACGACCACGGCGCCTCCTCCGGCGTCCTGACCGTCCTGGACGGCGAACTGACCGAGCACACCGCCCGCGGCCGGCTCGCGCTCGGCGCCGGCTCCCAGCGCGTCTTCGCCCCCGGGTACGCCCACGAGGTGCAGAACGACAGCCTCGAAGGCGCCGTCAGCCTGCACGTGTACTTCCCCGGCCTGACCCAGATGCCGATGCACAGCTGCTCCCCGGCCCGGCCCGAGGCCGCGTCCGTCTGATCACCGGCGCCCTGTCCGGCTGATCCCCGACGCCGCCTGACAGACTTCGCGGTATGCGCATTGTTGTTCTGGCCGGCGGCATCGGCGGCGCCCGTTTCCTCCGAGGTCTCCAGTCCGCGGTTCCCGACGCGGACATCACCGTCATCGGCAACACCGGTGACGACATTCACCTGTTCGGGCTCAAGGTCTGCCCCGACCTGGACACCGTGATGTACACCCTCGGCGGTGGCATCAACGAGGACCAGGGCTGGGGCCGCACCGACGAGTCCTTCACCGTCAAGGAGGAACTCGCCGCGTACGGGGTCGGACCGACCTGGTTCGGCCTCGGTGACCGCGATTTCGCCACCCACATCGTCCGTACGCAGATGCTCGGTGCGGGCTACCCGCTCAGCGCCGTCACCGAGGCCCTCTGCGACCGCTGGCAGCCCGGGGTCCGGCTGCTCCCCATGTCCGACGACCGGGTCGAGACCCACGTCGCGATCACCGATTCCCAGAGCGGCGAGCGCCGGGTCATCCACTTCCAGGAGTACTGGGTCCGCATGCGTGCCGCGGTGGACGCCGAGGCCGTCGTACCCGTGGGCGCCGAGCAGGCCAAGCCCGCGCCCGGCGTCCTGGAGGCCATCGCGGCCGCCGACGTGATCCTCTTCCCGCCGTCGAACCCCGTGGTGTCGGTGGGCACCATCCTCTCCGTACCCGGCATCCGCGAGGCCGTGGCCGCCGCCACGGCGCCCGTGGTGGGGCTCTCCCCCATCGTCGGGGGCGCCCCCGTGCGCGGGATGGCCGACAAGGTGCTGGCCGCCGTGGGCGTCGAGTCCACCGCCGCGGCCGTCGCCCTGCACTACGGCACCGAACTGCTCGACGGCTGGCTCGTCGACACCGCCGACGCGGACGCCGTCACCGCGGTGGAGGCCGCCGGCATCACCTGCCGGGCGGTCCCGCTGATGATGACCGACCTGGCCGCCACCGCGGACATGGCGCGGGCCGCGCTGGAACTGGCGGAGGCCTCCCGGTGACCGCCCCGCACGGGCCCTCGTACGAGGTCCGGGCCATCGGCGGGATCCCCGAGGTAGGGCCCGGCGACGACCTGGCGGCACTGATCGCTGCCGCCGGGCCGGAGCTGCGGGACGGCGACATCCTGCTCGTCACCTCGAAGATCGTCTCCAAGGCGGAGGGCCGGATCGTCCGCGCCGATTCGCGCGAGGAGGCGATCGACGCCGAGACCGTACGGGTCGTCGCGCGCCGGGGGACGCTGCGGATCGTGGAGAACCGGCAGGGGCTGGTCATGGCCGCGGCCGGGGTCGACGCCTCGAACACCGAGGCCGGCACCGTCCTGCTGCTGCCCGAGGACCCCGACGCCTCGGCCGCCTCGATCCGGGCCGGGCTGCGGGAGCTGCTCGGCGTGGACGTGGGGGTGATCGTGACGGACACCTTCGGGCGGCCGTGGCGCACCGGGCTCACCGACGTGGCCATCGGCTCGGCCGGCGTCCGGGTCCTGGACGACCTGCGCGGCGGCACCGACGCCCACGGGAACCCGCTGAGCGCGACGGTCGTGGCGACCGCCGACGAGCTGGCCGCCGCGGGCGACCTGGTCAAGGGCAAGGCGGAGGGCCTGCCGGTGGCGGTGGTCCGCGGGCTGGCGCACCTTCTGGGCGAGGGCTCCTCGGCCGTGGACCTGGTGCGCTCGCCGGCCGACGACATGTTCCGGCTGGGCACCTCGGAGGCGGTACGGGAGGCGGTGACGCAGCGGCGTACCGTACGGGCCTTCACGTCCGAGCCGGTGGACCCGGGCGCGGTGCGCCGCGCGGTCGCGGCGGCCGTGACGGCCCCGGCGCCGCACCACACGACGCCGTGGCGGTTCGTGCTGCTGGAGTCGGCGGGCGCGCGGCTGGAGCTGCTGGACGCGATGCGGGACGCCTGGATCGAGGACCTGCGGCGGGACGGGAAGTCCGAGGAGTCCGTCGCGAAGCGGGTCCGGCGGGGCGACGTCCTGCGGGCCGCGCCCTATCTGGTGGTGCCCTGCCTGGTCACGGACGGCGCGCACGACTACGGGCACGCGCGGCGGGACGCCGCGGAACGGGAGATGTTCGTCGTCGCGATGGGCGCGGGCGTGCAGAACTTCCTGGTCGCGCTGGCCGGGGAACGGCTGGGCTCCGCGTGGGTGTCCTCGACGATGTTCTGCCGGGACGTGGTGCGCAAGGTGCTCGGCCTTCCGGAGGACTGGGACCCGATGGGGGCGGTGGCCGTCGGGCACGCCGCAGTCGCTCCGGCGGAGCGGGCGGTGCGGGCCGCGGAGGAGTTCATCGAGGTCCGCTGACCCTTTGGGGGCGCCGGCCCTTCACAGCTTGCCGATGTCGCTCCGGTACATCCGGGGGGCCCGGCGGGGCGGGGCGGCGCCGGCCAGGAGGACGAGGCGGGCCGCGCGGTGGCGCTGGCCGGCGTAGGGCGCGAGGAGCTCCAGCATGGCGGCGTCGTCGGCGTCCCGGTTCCCGGCCAGCGCGTAGCCGATGATCCCGGGCAGGTGCAGGTCCCCGGTGGTGACGGCGTCGGCCGCGCCGTTGCTGCGCTGGAGGGTCTCGGCGGAGGTCCACGGGCCGATGCCCGGAATCGCCTCCAGGCGGGCGGCGGCGGCCGGCAGGTCCATGGCGGTCGCCTCTTCGAGGCGGGCCGCGAGGCGGGCCGCGCGGACGATGGTGGCGGAGCGCTTGGAATCGACTCCGGCCTTGTGCCAGTCCCAGGAGGGGATCAGGGCCCAGGTGCGGGGGTCGGGCATGACGTAGAGGCCGGGGCCGTCCGGACCTGTGCCCGGAGCCGGGCCCGGAGCCGGCTCGCCGTACTGGCGTACGAGGCGGCGCCAGGCGCGGTACGCCTCGTCGGCGGTGACCTTCTGCTCCAGGACCGTCGGGATCAGGGACTCCAGGACCAGGCCGGTGCGGGTCAGGCGCAGGCCCGGGCGACGGCGGTGGCTGGCGTGCACGAGCCGGTGGCGGGGGACGAAGGCGGCCGGGTCGTCGGCGGAGCCGAGCAGCTCGGGCAGCCCGTCCAGGACCCAGTCGGCGCCGGGCCCCCACGCGGTGGCGCTCGCTTCCGTCCCCTCCAGCGTGACGCGGAGGGTGGCCGGGCCGGCGGGGGTGCGGGTGGCTCGCCAGACCGTGCCGGGTCCGGCGCGGAAGGTGGGGTCGGCGGGGCCGCGCCTGAGCGGCCCGAGGGTGAGCCCCAGATCCACCGGGCCGCCGCCGGGTGGGGCCCAGGTGCGGGTCTTGGGGCGGGCCGCGCGGTCGCCTGCGGCTTGGCCGTACGTCCGGCCTGCGGGCTCGCCCGGGGCCGGGGCGGGGGGCTGGGCCGTGCCGGTGCCCTGGCCTGGAGCCTGGGCCGCGCCCGTGCCGGCGCCTTGGCCTGGAGCCTGGGCCTGGGCCTGCGTCGGTGCCGGTGCCGGTGCCTGGGAGTCGGTGGCTCCGGTGTCTCGGGCGGGGCCCGGGGGTGGTGGGGGCACCGGGGTGCGGCCGCCGCGGATCGCGGTGCGGGTGAGGGGGTCGTAGCGGCCGGCCATGCCTTGAGCGTAGCCCTGCGGGGCTGTCCCCTACCCGCCCTTCCACCGTTCCCCGGGCTCCGCCCGGACCCCGGTCAGACCCTGGGGCTCCGCCCCGGACCCCGGACCCCGGTCCTCGGACATCGGGCGGCTGGACGGGCCCGGGCGGCCCGAAGGGCGGGCCGCCCGGACCCCTCTGGGGCTCCGCCCCGGACCCCGGTCCTCAAACGCCGGACGGCTGAAATGGCGCGGGCGGGCTGGAAGGGTGTACGGGGCTGCGCCCGGAGGGCCGTTCCGGTCCCGGCGGGCCGTTTCAGCCTCGCCGGCGCGTCGAAAGGGTGCCCGGTGCAGCGTCCCGAAGCCCGCGCAGCGGTGTGAGGGACGCGTCGAGAAGGAGTGGCCTCAGGGGCGGCCCTGGAGTTTGGCCGAGGCGGTTCGGGTGGGGGGGAGTGCGTTGTAGAGGAGGCGGCCGGGGCATTCCGTGGCGAAGCCGTCGCGGTGGCCCGAGATGACGTTGAGGCGGACGTTGCTGCCCTTCGTGTAGAGGTTGCCGCCGCCCGAGCGCAGCGTGGTCTTCGCGCGGGGGTCCGCGCCGAAGAGGCCCAGCTTCCAGGCCGTGAGGCGGGCCACCGCGTCGACCGCCGCCTTGGGGGCGGCCGTGGAGGAGAAGGTGCCGATGACGGCGACGCCCATGCTGTCCGTGTTGAAGCCCATGGTGTGCGCGCCGAGCACCGCCTTGGCGACGCCGCCCGCCCGGCCCTCGTACACGGTGCCGCACTTGTCGACGGCGAAGTTGTAGCCGATGTCCCGCCAGCCGCTGCTGACGACGTGGTAGCGGTACAGGCTGCGCAGGACGGCCGGGGCGTCCTTGCAGGCGTAGTTGTTGCCGGACGCGGTGTGGTGGACGAAGGCGGCCTTGACCGTGTTCGTGTAGACGAAGCCCTTCTCGCGCAGGCTCTCGTCCGCGCCCCAGCCCAGCCGGGTGACGATCTTCGGGCGCGGGCCGATGTACGGGGCGGCCGCGAGCGCCTCGTCGGCGAGGACCGCGTCGGCGGTGGAGTCGGCCTTGTTGAGGGCGGGGATCTCCTGGGCGCCGAGGGGGGCCATCGGCACGTTGGCGGAGGAGGACTCCGCCATCTCCATCGTCATGCCGGGCAGGAGGGCCAGCTCGCCCTTGTCGTCGTCGTCGACGACGGGCGAGGGTTCGGCCGTGGCGTTGGCGTTGCCGTTCTTCGCGTCCGACTGGGGGCGGGAGGACTCCCCCGGGTCCACCAGTTCGATGCGCATGCCGCTCGGGAGCCCGCTGCTCACCTCGCGGTCACCGTGTTCCGCCTGGACGCGGACCTCGATGCCGTCGGACTGCCCGACCCACAGGGGGGCGGTGCTGCCGCGGACCCGGCCGGTGCCCCGTTCCGCCGTGTCGGGGTCGGCGGCGTGTTCGCTGTTGTGGGTCTCGACGTCCTGCCATTCGGACCAGTCCGAGGTGGTCACGGAGCGGGTGCGGACCTGGACGCGTCCGTCGAGCCGGGTGCTCGCGTCGTCCCAGACGACGCCGACGAGCGAGAAGGTCTTGACGTCGCGCGCCGGCAGGCCGCGGGTCTCGGGCAGCCGGGGCGAGGTGCTCATGCCGGGGACCCCGGAGGCGCGGTTCGCCGCGGGTCCGACGGGGACCAGCGGCAGGGACTGGGTGGATCCGGCGATGGCCGATGGGGCCGCGGGGGCCGACGGGCCCGCCCCGGCCGATTGCCGCGTCGCCGCCGGGTGGGCGAGGGCCGTGGAGGGGAGCGCGAGCGGCAGGGCCAGTGCGGCAGCCGTCGCGACGCCGATGGAGGAAGCAAGGAATGCACGCATGGAAAGGATGTTGGGGACTGCCGCAGGCCCGCGCCATCCGAGAACTGACGCGCCGTCCGGTCCCGGTACGGATACCCCTCCTCCGTACGGGGGATCGTGCTGCGGCCGTACGGAGGAGGGGCGCAGGTCCCTCCGCGTAGGCTCTGGTCCGTGAACGCCACTGACCGCACCCCTGCCGACCTGCTGCGATCCGCGCTCGCCGCCGATCCCGGCCGCCCGCTCGTCACCTTCTACGACGACGCCACGGGCGAGCGCGTCGAATTGTCCGTCGCCACCTTCGCCAATTGGGTGGCCAAGACCGCCAATCTGCTCCAGGGCGACCTGGGCGCCGAGCCCGGCGACCGGCTCGCCCTGCTGCTCCCCGCGCACTGGCAGAGCGCCGTGTGGCTGCTCGCCTGTGCCTCGGTCGGGGTCGTGGTGGAGGTGGGCGGGGATCCGGGCGGCGCCGATCTCGTGGTGAGCGGCCCGGACACGCTGGAGGAGGCCGCCGCGTGCTCCGGCGAGCGGGTGGCGCTCGCGCTGCGGCCGCTGGGCGGGCGCTTCCCGCAGCCGCCGGCCGGCTTCGCCGACTACGCCGTGGAGGTGCCGGGGCAGGGCGACCGGTTCGCGCCCTTCCAGCCCGTGGACGCGGACGGCCCGGGCCTGGTGGTCGGCGGTGAGGAGCTCTCGTACGCCCGGATCTGCGAGCGGGCCCGCGAGGACGCGGTGAAGCTCGGCTTCGGCGAAGGTGCCCGGGTGCTGTCCCGGCAGGGCTACGACAGCTGGGAGGGGCTCTCGGCCGGGCTCTACGCGGCCTTGGCCACGGGCGGCTCCGTGGTGCTGTGCCGCAACGCGGAGGGGCTCGCGGACGCTGCCCTGGCGCAGCGGATCGAGAGCGAGCGGGTCACCCACACGGCCTGATCCGGCCCGCCGCCGCCGTCACCCACACCGCCCAATGCCGGATCTGGGCGATTTGTCACCCACATGGCCCTATACACGGCCGTGCCCCCGGGCCGCGTCGAGCACCCGGGGGCAGGATCGGCACAGGCCGTACTCACCCGTACGGCCCGTACCGGTTCGGGTGAGGGGACGGAACGCGAGTGACGGACAGCGCGGGCATACCGGGCGGCACCGATGCGGCCGGAGGCGACAAGCCTCCGAACGTCCGCAGGCGGCGCCGGCTGCTGCGCTGGATCGGGCTCGGGACCGGCCTGTTCGTCGTCGCCGGAGCGGGCACGGGCTGGTGGATCTACTCCAAGCTCGACGGGAACATCGCCGAGGACACCTCGGCCGCCGCCGAGCTGCGGCGCTACGAGAAGGAGCGCCCGGCGCACCTGGCGGGCGGCGCGCAGAACATCCTGCTGATCGGCTCGGACTCGCGCACCGGCGCGGGCAACGCCCGGTACGGGCAGGACCAGGGCACCCAGCGCTCGGACACCACGATCCTGCTGCACCTGCCGGCGGACCGGAAGAGCGCGACGGCGGTGTCGATACCGCGGGACCTGATGACGGAGATACCCGCGTGCCTGAAGCCGGACGGCAGCCGGACCAGGGAGCAGTTCGCCCAGTTCAACTGGGCCTTCGAGTGGGGCGGGACCGCCTGCACGATCCGGACGGTGGAGGCGATGACCGGGATCCGGGTCGATCACCACATGGTGCTGGACTTCAGCGGCTTCAAGAAGATGGTGGACGCCATAGGCGGGGTCGAGGTGTGCCTGCGGCGGCCGGTGGACGACACCGAGGCCAAGCTGAAGCTGCCGGCGGGCCGGCAGACCCTGCAGGGCGAGCAGGCGCTGGGCTTCGTACGGGCGCGCCACAGCCTGGGCAACGGCAGTGACACCGAGCGGATGGAGCGCCAGCAGGCGTTCCTCGGGTCGCTCGTCAAGAAGGTGCAGAGCAACGGGGTGCTGCTCAATCCGGCCCGGCTGTACCCGCTGCTGGACGCGGCGACCTCCGCGGTGACGACCGACCCGGGGCTCGCCTCGCTGCGCGGGCTGTACGAGCTCGTCCGGGGCGTACGAGACATCCCGACCGAGCAGATCAAGTTCCTCACGGTGCCGCGCCGGCCGTACGCCGCCGACCTCAACCGGGACGAGCTGCGGCAGCCGGACGCGACCCAGCTCTTCCAGCGGCTGCGGTCGGACCAGCCGCTCACCATCGCCCCGCCCGCGGCCACACCCCAGCCCGCCGCGGCCGCGGCCGACGACGAGGCGGACGGCAACGAGGCGGACGGCACTACCAGCGGCACCACGAGCGGCACCGGGGGCCGCCCGGGAACCGCGGAGCCCTCCACGCCCGTCCCCACCTTCACCGGCACCACGGCCGGAGTGGCCGACTGCCGGTAAAGCAATCCCAAAAGGCGGTGCCCGGGCCGAGCTTGTTGGGGCGATTGCCCCGTTGTAAGTGCGTGGAATTCATCACCAGCATGGTTTGCGGCGAACCTGTCCGGATAAGGTGAGCGATCCGGCGCCCGGCCAGACCAGAGGCCGTGTGCCAGCAGCCGGATCGTTGACCGTGCGCCTGGGGGAGGCGCGTCGCGAAGCACCGACGGAGGATTCGAGCAAACCGTGGATGCGCAAAGCCGTGGACGGGCCGACGAGATCGACCCCGCAGACCAGTGGGTGCTGAACCCCCGCACCGGCAACTACGAGCTGCGACTGGAGCAATCCGCTGCGCAAGCGCCCTCGCAGCGGCGCGCGCCCGGCACGACACCACCCCGCAGAACCCCCGGCTCCCCGGCTTCCCCCGCCGGTCCCGCCGTTCCCGGACCGCGCCGCGGTGACGCCCCGCCCGGAGGCCGGCGCGGCGCACGTCCCCGCAGGGGCGGAGGCGGCGGGCGGCGCAAGAAGATCCTGGTCGTCACCGGCGGAACGCTGGCGTTCCTGCTGGTCGGCGGGTCGATCGCCGGGTACCTCTATTACGACCACCTGAACGGCAACCTCAACGTCACCGACGTCGGTGACGCGGGTACGAGCGGCGGGTTCAGCAAGGACCAGCCGATCAACATCCTCGTCATCGGCACGGACAAGCGCAGCGGCGCGGGCAACGAGGGGTACGGGGACGCCGGCAGCGTCGGGCACGCCGACACCACGATCCTCTTCCACGTCGCGAAGGACCGCTCCAACGCCACCGCGCTGTCCATCCCGCGCGACCTGATCACCGATGTGCCGACCTGTCCGACCAAGCAGCCGGACGGCTCGACGAAGGACATCCCCGGCGAGCGCGGAGCCCGCTTCAACACCAGCCTGGGGCAGGCGGGGCGCGACCCGGGCTGCACGATGCGCACGGTCAAGGAGCTCACCGGGATCCAGGTCGACCACTTCATGATGGCCGACTTCAACGCGGTGAAGAACCTGAGCACGGCGGTCGGCGGCGTACCGGTCTGCGTGGCGAAGGACGTGAACGACAAGGACTCCAAGCTCAAGCTGACGGCGGGCGAGCACCGGCTGCAGGGCGAACAGGCGCTGGCCTTCGTACGGACCCGGCACGCCTTCGGCCAGCGCAGCGACCTCGACCGCATCAAGACCCAGCAGCAGTTCCTGGGTTCGATGATGCGGGAGATGAAGTCGAAGGAGACCCTGACCAGTCCGCAGAAGTTCCTCTCCCTCGCCGAGGCGGCCACCAAATCGCTGAGCGTGGACTCGGGCATAGGGTCGATCGCCAAACTCACCGATCTCGCGGGCGAGTTGAAGGGCATCGACCTGAAGAACATCACCTTCACCACGCTCCCGGTCATCGACAATCCGGCGGAGCCGGTCGGCTCGAAGGCCACAGTGGTGGTCAAGCAGGCACAGGCGGAGCCCCTGCTCCAGATGATCCGGGGCGACGTCTCGCTGACCGAGGTCGAGAAGAAGGAACAGGCCGCGAAGGACGCTGCCGCCTCGGACGCGAAGGCCAAGCTGGACGCCCTGATGCAGGGTCCCCGCGCGGCGGCCGCGGACGTCCGGGTGGAGGTCTACAACGGCGGCGGACCGGCCGGATCCGCGTCCGGCACCCTGAACTGGCTGCAGAACACCAAGGGGGTGCCCAAGTCCAGCAACCTGGGCAACGCGCCCGCCAAGGTGGCGGCCACGCAGCTGGAGTACGCGCCCAACCAGGCCGATCAGGCCAGGGCGTTGGCGGAGATGATGGGCCTGCCGGCGACGGCGCTGAAGATGGGCACGGCCGACGCCGCGCCCAAGACGCCGATGAAGCTGACGCTCGGTGCGGATTTCAAGGGGGCGGGAGTCTCGTTGACGGCGCCTCAGCAGGCGCCCGAGGGCGTCCAGCGGGTGGAGGCGGACAAGTCCGTCTGCGCCAAGTGACCGACAGGGGGGCCGACCGGCTCCCCGCGGTCGCGCAATGACGTACCGGAGCCCGTCGGACCGGCACAATACCGACACAGACTGATCGTGATGATCGTGATGGGGGACGCGTGAGGCACAGCAGCGTGCAAGGGGAGGGGGCGCCGGGCCGGGCCGGCGACGGCATATCCGGCGCCGGCACCCGTCCGACGGCCACCAGTGCCGTACCCGCACCGAGGTCCGGCTCAGGCCGGGGCGGGGGCGCGGGCGGCGGCCGGCGCCCGACCCGGCGGGGGCGCCGCATACTGCGCTGGACGGCCTTGGTCCTCGCGCTGCTCATACTCGGGACGGCGGCGGCCGGTTACCTCTACTACCGCCACCTCAACGGCAACATCCGCAGCGGCCAGCGCCTGAGCGGCGACAGCGGGGTCGCCAGGGGCGAGGCCGATGCCGCGGGCCGGCGCCCGATCAACATCCTGATGCTCGGCTCCGACGTCCGCGACGAGGAGAACGCGAAGCTCGGCGGGGACTGGGACAACATCGGCGGCCCCGCGCGGGCCGACGTGCAGATGCTGATCCACATATCGGCCGACCGGAAGAACGCCTCGGTGACCTCCGTGCCGCGCGACACGATCGTGGACATCCCTGAGTGCTCCGATCCCAAGACGGGCGCGAAGTACAAGGCCACCAAGATGATGATCAACGAGAGCTTCTCGCGCGGGGGTCCGGGCTGCACCCTGGCCACCTGGGAGAAGATGGCCAACGTCTACATCGACCACTGGATGACGATCGACTTCGTCGGGGTCGTGAGCATGGCCGACGCGATCGGCGGCGTGGACGTCTGCGTCAACCAGAACGTCTTCGACCAGTCGGAGCCGGGGTCGGGTACGGGTGGCTCCGGCCTCAAGCTGAAGGCCGGTACCACCAGGGTCCAGGGCCAGCAGGCGCTCCAGTGGCTGCGCACCCGGCACGCCTTCGGCAGTGACATGGCCCGGGCCAAGGCGCAGCACATGTACATGAACTCGATGATGCGCGGGCTCAAGAGCCAGAACGCCTTCACCGACCTGCCCCGCCTCACGGGCCTGGCGGAGGCGGCGACGAAGGCGCTGGAGGTGTCGGAGGAGATCGGGACGGTCAAGAAGCTCCTCGACCTCGCCCTGCTGCTCAAGGACGTCCCGATCAACCGCATCACGTCGACCACGATCCCGGTGCTGACGGCCCCGAGCGACAAGGACCGGCTGATCCTCGACCCCAAGGACGCCCCGAAGGTGTGGGAGCTGCTCCGCGAGGACGTGGCCATGGACAAGAACGGCGATCCGGCGCCCGCCGCGAGCGCGTCGGCGTCCACCCCCGCGCCGACCACGCAGCCGTCCTCCGCGCCGCCGGCCTCCGCCCCCGGAAAGATCGCCGTGCAGGTGGTCAACGGCACGGGATCCGGTGCGAAGCCCGTGCCCAAGCGGGCCACGGCCATCGCGGGCCAGCTCGTCGGCAAGGGGTTCACCCTGGCCAAGGCGGACGGCGCGCTCATCCCGGAGAAGGCGACGGTCGTCCGTTACGCCACGGACGCCCAGGCCGCCGACGCGCAGAGCGTGGCCGCGGCGCTCGGCATCCCCGCCACCTCGGTGCAGAAGGCGGCCTCGGCGGCCAAGATCACGGTCCTGGTGGGCGCCGACTGGCGCGAGGGCAACGTCTACCCGCAGCAGGCGCCGCCCGAGGCCGGCGACGTCCCGGAATCGGCCGACGTGCTCAACGCCACGGACACCAGCTGCATGGACATCTACAAGCCGTTCCGCTGGTGACCTGAGAGGCCGGCGGCCTCGCACACACGAAAGGGGTGACCCGGTCCGACGAGGACCGGGTCACCCCTTTCGTGTGTGTTCCGTGCGGGTACGGGAGCTCAGAGCCCCGCGGGGTCCCGGCTCACCGACGGGCGGCGGCTCGCGATGACCTTGGCGGCGAGCGAGCGCGGGCTGGTCAGGAAGCCGTAGCCCCAGCACACGTGCATGGTCGCCAGCGCGACGGGGATGCGCAGCCGGGCCTTGAGGGACAGCCCCTTGCCGGCCGGGACGGAGCCCGCGGTGATCGCCGCGAGGTAGCCCGCCGGGAGGACGAAGGCCCACGGGGTGACGGCCGCGCCGACGACCAGACCGGCGGCGATCGCGCAGACGGCGGCCGGCGGGGCGAGGTAGCGCAGGTTGATGGAGCCCGCGTGGTAGCGGGCCACCACGTGGCGCCAGCGCCCGTAGTCCTTGTACTGCTTGGCGAGCGCCCGCACCGAGGGGCGCGGCCGGTACTGGACCTTCAGCTCCGGCGAGAACCAGATCAGGCCGCCGGCCTCGCGGATGCGGAAGTTCAGCTCCCAGTCCTGCGCGCGGATGAACTCCACGTTGTACCCGCCGGCGGCCTCCAGGGCCTCCCGCCGGAACACCCCGAGGTAGACGGTGTCGGCGGGGCCGGCCTTGCCACCGGTGTGGAAGGCCGCGTTGCCGACGCCGATCTTCGAGGTCATCGCGGCGGCGACGGCGTCCTCCCAGGGGTTCTCGCCCTCGGCGTGCATGATGCCGCCGACGTTCTGCGCGCCGGTCTCCTCCAGGAGACGGACCGCGGTGGCGATGTAGTTCGGGGAGAGCATTCCGTGGCCGTCCACGCGCACCACGATCGGGTGCCGGGAGGCCTGGATGGCCGCGTTGAGGGCGGCGGGGGTGCGGCCGGTGGGGTTCGGGACGGTGTGGACGCGCGGGTCTTCCCTCACCAGCTCGGCGGCGATCTCGTCCGTACGGTCCTTGGACGGCCCGAGGGCGATCACCACTTCCATCTCACCCCCGTACTCCTGTCCGAGGATGTGGTGGACCGAGTCGCGCAGATGGCGCTCCTCGTTGAGCACCGGCATGATCACCGAGACTGCGGGCTGCTGGGCGGGCATGTGGTCCTTCAAGGTCGGGTATCGGTGTCACGTTACCGCGTACGGGGGAACCGGGTGCGCGCCGGATGAGCAGTACGGACAGCGGCTGATCGTATGGACCTACTGTTCTGACGAATCTGCCGATCGTGCGAGGTGTCCCCCGTGCCCCAGCCGCACCGTCCCACCCGACCCGCCCTGCCCGCCCGGTCCGCCCGGCCGTCGCAGCGCGCGCCGCGGCCCGGCGGTCCGGCCGGGCCCCGGAAGGGCGGGGACCGGCCGCAGGACAGACCCCGCTGGGGCGTCCGGCTCGCCGCGGGGCTGTCCGTGCTCGTCCTGGGCTCGGGGGCGCTGGGGCACGCCGTGATGACCGGGCTGGACACCGGGATCCAGCGCGTGGACCCCTTCAAGGACATGAAGAACCGGCCGCAGGCCGGGCACGGGGTGAACTTCCTGCTCGTCGGCACCGACGGCCGCGACAAGATCACCGCCGAGGAGAAGCGCGAGTACCGCCTGGGCGGCGCGCCCTGCCACTGCACCGACACCGTCATGCTCGTCCACCTCTCGGCGGACCGGGCGCGGGCCAGCGTGATCAGCCTCCCCCGGGACAGCTTCGTGGAACTGCCCGCGCACGTGGACGGCTCCAGCGGCAAACCGCACGGGGCCCACCCCGTGAAGCTGAACGCCGCCTACGCCGAGGGCGGGCCCCAGCTGACCGTGCGCACCGTCGAGAGCATGACCCGCGTGAAGATCGACCACTACCTGGAGGTGGACTTCACCAGCTTCATGAAGACGGTCGACGCCATGGGCGGCGTGGAGATCTGCACCGCCAAGACCATGAAGGACCCCAACACCGGCCTCGACCTGCTCCCCGGCACCCACCGGCTCAGCGGCGGCCAGGCCCTGCAGTACGTGCGCTCGCGCCATGTCGACGGGGCCTCGGACCTGGGCCGGATGCAGCGCCAGCAGCGGTTCATCGCGGCCCTGATCAAGCAGGCCACGGGCGGCGGGGTGCTGCTCAACCCCGTCAAGTTCAAGCAGGTCAGCTCCACCCTGCTGAGCTCGGTCCGGGCCGACCGGGGCTTCGGCTCCGAGCAGATGCTGGCGCTCGGACAGGCGATGCGCGATTTCACCCCCTCGTCCTCGGAGTTCGCCTCAGTGCCCGTCGGCAACCCCTCCTTCCCGGTCAAGGGCATCGGCTCCACGGTGAAATGGGACGAGGCGAAGGCCGCGAAGCTCTTCCAGGCGCTGCGCGACGACCGGCCGCTGTCCCCGGCCCCCGCCCCCGGCAAGCCGGTGCGCCGGCAGCCGGCGGTGCCGGTGGACGTGCCTCCGGGGCAGGTCCGGGTGCAGGTGGAGAACGGCACCCGGATCGACGGGCTGGGCACCCGGGTGGACTCGGCGCTGCGCGCCACCGGCTTCGACACCACCCGGGCTCCGGGGAACGGCGCGAGCCGGGACGTCAAGCGCACGGTGATCACGTACGACCCGCGCTGGGACCGGTCGGCCCGTACGGTGTCCACCGCGCTGCCCGGCAGTGAGATGCGGGCCGTGCGGGGGCAGGGGCGGACCGTGGTGGTGATCGCGGGCGCGGACTACCGCAAGGTGGTGGCGGTGCGCGCGGAGGACCCGTACCAGGGCGAGTTCGGTGTGGTCACCGGCGACCAGGTGGTCTGCGGCGGCTCCTGAGCGGACCGGCGTACGGGTCGGGGCGGCGGGGGCCCTCGGGGCGGACCGGGTTACAGCGGGTCGCCGAGGGGCCCGTACTCCGCCTCCAGGTTCTGCGCCCAGTGGGCGGCGAAGTCCGGCTGCGTGCCGTCGGCATCGGTGAAGCCGTACTCCCGGTACATGTCGAGCCGTCCGTCCTGTTCGGCGGCGATCCTGCCGACGAGGGCCCGGACCTCGTCGGGACGGAAGGTGCGGACGGTGCGGAAGATCGCCCCCGGAAGGGCGATCCGAGCTCACTTCCCGAACCAGCCGTCCGAGTGGGCCCGCTCCATCGCCTCGAAGAAGGCGTCCGCCACCTTCGCGTACCCGGTGTCGTTCGGGTGCAGGCCGTCGGCCAGCTCGGCCGGCGTGGTCGCGTCCGCCCGGTCCGCGGGGGTCAGCCAGGGGGCCTTGACGAAGCGGAAGTGCCGGCCCGCGCCCTGTTCCCGGGTCTCGATCCGCTTGAGGTTCCGGTTGTACTCCGCGATGGCCCCGGAGATGTCCTGGTCCTTCGAGCCGGGGGTCGAGGGGACCAGGCCCTGCATGATGACGGTGATCCCCGGGCGCAGGGTGAAGATCCGGTCGACCAGTTCCCCGGCCTCGTCCGCGGCCTGGTCGGGGTCGCCGCCGCGGTTCAGGTTGTTCAGTCCGATGTGCAGCAGCACCACGTCGGGGTTCGCGGCCTCGATCCACCGGTCGACCCCGGCACGGATGCGGCCGACGGTGTACCCGGGGTGCCCCTCGTGCTGGTTGTCCTCCATGGGGCCCTGGGCCCGGGAGCCGACGAAGTCGATGGCGTACTCCGGCCGGGCCGCGACCAGGCGCCCCAGCGGCAGCCGGTAGCCGCCGAAGTCGGAGCTCCCCACACCGGCGGTCGTCGAGGCCCCGAGGGGCATGACGCGCAGGGTGCGGGGCGCTCGCGCGGCGGAGGAGGCCCCGGGCGAGGCCTCGGAGGAGGCCGTCGGGAACGGCGGGACCATGGCGGCGGGGGCGGCCTTCCCGGAGGACGGCGTCAGCAGCGGAACCGCGACGGCTATTCCTGCGAGGCCGGCGACGCCTGCGAACACGGCCGATCGGCGGTTCATGATGCCTTTGCCTTCCGGGTGGGGCGGGGCGGCAGCGAGCGGACGGGCGCGGCCGGACGGGAGCACGGACCCGGGCGCACTAGACGTCGGCGTCCAGCCCCTGCGCGGACCGCTCTTCCCGCAGGTCGCGGATGGCCTGGCGGCGGGCGAGCCGGTGGGTGCGGCGGATCTGGGCCTCCTGGTAGCGCCGCTCGTCCCGCTCGGTCTCGGGGAGGACCGGGGGAACCTGGCGGGGCTTGCCCTCGGCGTCGACCGCGGCGAAGACGAGGTAGGCGCTGCCGACCTGGGTGGCGGGGGTGGACTCGTTCCACCGCTCCGCGAGAACGCGTACGCCGATCTCCATCGAGGAGCGGCCGGTCCAGTTGCACTGGGCCTTGACGTGGACGAGGTCGCCGACGCGGACCGGGGCGAGGAAGGCCATCTCGTCCATGGAGGCGGTGACCGCCGGGCCGCCGGAGTGGCGGCCGGCCACGGCGCCGGCCGCGTCGTCCACCAGCTTCATGATCACTCCGCCGTGCACCGTACCGAGCAGGTTGGTGTCATTGGCGGTCATGATGTGGCTCAGGGTGGTGCGGGAAGCCGAGATCGGCTTTCCCGGCAGCTCGCCCGATATCTCTGTCATGGAGACAGCTTAAGTGCGGCTCGCCGGTGTCAGCTCTGCAACAGCACCGGTACGAAGAGCCGCCGGGGGTGTTCCGCGGCCCTCCCGGCCAGGCATTCTTGGGCACATGAGTGACTGGGACGGGTGGAGCGGCGAGCAGGACCAGCGTGGCCGCCGCGATGACGGGTACGGCCGCGGCAGCGGCCAGGCGGAGCCGGAAGGCGCACAGCGGATGAGGCACGTCCAGCGGCCCGGCCCCCAGGCGTCCCGGCAGCCGCAGCAGCCGCCGCAGCCCCGGCAGCCCCCGCGCCGTCCGGGCCGGCCGCCGGCCGGGCCGGCTTACGTGCCTCCGCAGCAGGACGGCTCGTACGACGGCGGCGGCACCTACGACAGCGGCTACAACACCGGTCAGGTCTACGGCGGCGGCGGCCAGCCGCCCGCCGGGCCGCGCGGGCGCGGTCCCGGTGGCCCCGGCGGCCCGGCCCGGCCGGCGGGCCCGGCGCCGGACTGGCGCAAGCGGATCAAGATCGGCTCGATCGTGCTGGTCGCCGGCCTGCTCGTGACGGGCATCGGCACCTACTTCTGGGCCGACTCCAACGTGCGCCGCGAGGTCGACCTCTCCAAGGTCATCGAGCGCCCGAAGGAGGGCGACTGCACGACGTACCTGATCGTGGGCTCCGACAGCCGTGAGGGCATGTCCGCCGAGGACAAGAAGAAGCTCCACACGGGCTCGGCCGAGGGCAAGCGCACCGACTCGATGATGATCCTCGCCAAGTGCTCCAGCGGGAACACGATGATCTCCCTGCCCCGCGACTCCGACGTGGAGATCCCCTCCTTCATCGGCTCGGAGTCGGGCAAGAAGTTCGCGGGCACGGGCAAGCGGACCAAGCTGAACGCGGCGTACGCGCAGGACGGCCCGGAGCTGCTGGTGCGGACCGTGGAGTTCAACACCGGGCTGCGCATCGACCACTACGCGGAGATCGGCTTCGCCGGCTTCGCGAACATCGTGGACGCGCTGGGCGGGGTGGAGCTGAACATCGAGAAGGGGTTCAAGGACGAGAAGTCCGGGGCCGACTTCAAGGAGGGCACCCAGACGCTGAACGGCGAGCAGTCGCTGGCCTACGTACGGACCCGCTACGCCTTCGCCGAGTCGGACCTCCAGCGGACCAAGAACCAGCAGAGGTTCCTGTCGGCGCTGGCGAGCCAGGCGGCGACCCCCTCGACGATCCTGAACCCGTTCGCGCTGTACCCGGTGCTGGGCGCGGGCCTGGACACGCTGATCGTGGACAAGGACATGGGGCTCTACGACATGGGGTCGATGTTCTTCGCGATGAAGGGCATCAGCGGGGGTGACGGCGTGTCCATGAACATGCCGATCTCCGGTCAGCGCGGCGGCAACCTCGTCTGGGACAAGGCCAAGGTGCAGCAGCTGGTGCAGCAGATCCAGAAGGACGAGAAGGTCACCGTCCGCGGGAACTGATCGCGCGGGAGGGCGCCCCTTGCCGGGGCGCCCCGTCCGAGGCCATCGGGTCAGGCGTCGGAGGAGAAGCGGATCGCCGCGTCGGGCAGCCGCGCCCCGCACCAGATCCGGGCGCCGGCGCGGAGCTCGTTGTCGGCCCCCACCTCGGCTCCGTCACCGATGACGGCGCAGTCCAGTACGGTCCGCGCGCCCACCGAGGCGCCGGCGCCGATCAGGCTGGCTGATACCTGCGCGTCGGGGCCGACGACCGCGTCCGCCAGCACGATGGAGCCCTGGACCACCGCGCCCGCCTCGACGCGGGCTCCGGCGCCCACGACGGTGCCCCCCGACAGCTTGGCCCCGGCCGCCACGTGGGCGCCGGGCAGGACCAGGGACTCGCCGCGGCGTCCGGGGACGGCCGGGGAGGGGACGATGCCGCGGACCAGGTCGGCGGAGGCCTGGATGATCGCCTCCGGCTTGCCGAGGTCCATCCAGTACGTGTTCTCGGTGACCCCGTGCAGGGTGGCCCCGGAGGCGAGCAGCCCGGGGAAGGTCTCGCGCTCCACGGAAACGGACCGGCCGGCGGGGATGGTGTCGATCACGCTGCGCCGGAAGACGTAGCAGCCGGCGTTGATCTGGTCGGTGATGATCTCCTCGGGCGTCTGCGGCTTCTCCGTGAAGGCCAGCACCCGCCCGTGGGCGTCGGTGGGGACCAGCCCGAAGGCGCGCGGGTCGTCGACCCGGACCAGGTGCAGGGAGACGTCGGCGTCGGCCGCCTTGTGCGATTCGACGAGCCCGGCGATGTCCAGGCCGGTGAGGATGTCCCCGTTGAAGACGAGCACGGAGGAGTCCGGACCGCCGGTGAGCAGCCGCGCCGCGTTGCGGATGGCGCCGCCGGTGCCCAGCGGCTCGTCCTCGACCACGTACTCCAGGTGGACGCCGAAGTCGGACCCGTCCCCGAAGTAGGGCTCGAAGACCTCGGCGAGGTAGCAGGTGGCCATCACGATGTGCGTGACGCCCGCGGCGGCGGCGCGGGCTATCTGGTGGGCGAGGAAGGGAACGCCTGCCGTGTGCACCATCGGCTTCGGCGTGTTCACCGTGACAGGGCGCAGCCGCGTCCCCTGTCCGCCGACCAGCAGGATCGCTTCCGTCATTTGCGTTCTCCCCAACCGGTTCCGGCGTACGAAGGTCCAAATTTAGCCCATCCGGGGGGTCCCCAGGGAGCTCGTGCCTGATGAGTGTGGCCGTCTGCGCCGCAGGCCAGGGCCTCAGGCGGCGAACGGGTTGGCGTGGCCGGGCAACTGCTGCCCCGGGCGCAGGAACCGCCGGGCGCCCTGATCGTCGCGCACCTCGTGGAACCCGGCGGCCGTCAGCCGCCGCGTGATCCTCCCGCGGCGGATCGTGCCCACCTGGAACGCCAGGGCGAGGCACAGCGCGACCGCCCCGCCGGAGAGGACCGCTTCTCCGACCGGCGTCCCGTCGTAGAGCATGAGGCCGGTCACGACCGCGCAGCCGAGGTAGCACATCACCCTCTGCTTCCGGTCGCCGACGTACATGGCCATGACGTCGAAGGTGACGAGGTCCTTCAGCTCGGCCACGGCGCCGGCGGCCTCGGGCAGCGGCTTCAGCGAACCCTGCCCCAGCCCCGGCACGGTCCCGCCGTTGCCCGCCCGCGGATGGGCGGTGATGGTGGCCGCCTCTCGGACGCGCGCTTCGGGCCGCGGGTCCCGGTGCATGCGGACCTGGACGAGCGAGTCCTTGAACCCGGTCCGGTACGCCGTGCCGTACGTGTAGCCGTACTGCTCCGCCACGTACGCCAGGGCCGCCGCCTTCTGCGGGGTGCCCTGCGGGGCGATCTCGACGATGTCCTGCTGCCGGGCGATCTGCTGGAGCATCCCCGCTGTGTGACGTTCTACGGACATCCTGTTCCCCGCCCCCGCGGCCCCGTGCAGGGGCCGACCGGCGCACAGCCTAGGGGGTGCGCCGTTGGCCGGAACACGCGAGGCCCCCCGGCCGTGGACCGGGAGACCTCGCGTCCGGCGGGGCCGGGACGCTACGGCAGGTTGCGCGCCATGACGATGCGCTGGACCTGGTTCGTTCCTTCGTAGATTTGCGTGATCTTCGCGTCGCGCATCATGCGCTCCACCGGGTAGTCACGGGTGTAGCCGTAGCCGCCGAGGAGCTGGACGGCGTCCGTGGTGACCTCCATGGCCACGTCGGAGGCGAAGCACTTGGCCGCGGCGCCGAAGAAGGTGAGGTCCTCGTGCGGGCCGCCGCCGGAGACGCGCTCCGAGCGGGCCGCGGCCGAGTAGGTCAGCTGGCGGGCGGCCTCGATCTTCATGGCCATGTCCGCGAGCATGAACTGCACGCCCTGGAAGTCGCCGATCGGCTTGCCGAACTGCTTGCGCTCCTGGACGTAGCCCTTGGCGTAGTCCAGGGCGCCCTGGGCGATGCCCAGGGCCTGGGCGGCGATGGTGATGCGGGTGTGGTCGAGGGTCTTCATCGCGGTGGCGAATCCGGTGCCCTCGGCGCCGATCATGCGGTCGGCCGGGATGCGGACGTTGTCGAGGTAGACCTCGCGCGTCGGGGAGCCCTTGATGCCGAGCTTCTTCTCCGGGGCGCCGAAGGAGACGCCCTCGTCGGACTTCTCGACCACGAAGGCCGAGATGCCCTTGGAGCGCTTTTCCGGGTCGGTGACGGCCATGACCGTGTAGTACTCGGAGACGCCGGCGTTGGTGATCCAGCGCTTGACGCCGTTGAGCACCCAGAAGTCGCCGTCGCGCACCGCGCGGGTCTTCATGCCGGCCGCGTCGGAGCCCGCGTCGGGCTCGGAGAGGGCGTACGAGAACATCGCGTCGCCCTTGGCCAGCGGGCCGAGGTACTTGGCCTTGAGCTCCTCGGAGCCGGAGAGGATCACCGGGAGCGAGCCGAGCTTGTTGACCGCCGGGATGAGGGAGGAGGACGCGCAGACGCGGGCCACCTCCTCGATCACGATGACGGTGGCCAGGGCGTCGGCGCCCGCGCCGCCGTAGGTCTCGGGCACGTGGACGGCGTGCAGGTCGCTGGCGACGAGGGCGTCCAGGGCCTCCTGCGGGAAACGGGACTCCTCGTCTACCGCGGCGGCGAAGGGCATGATCTTCGCCTCGGCGAGCGCGCGGACGGACTCGCGGAGCATGTCGTGCTCCTCGGCCGGGCGGTACAGGTCGAAGTCGGCAGAACCCGCCAAGATCTCTCACTCCCCAGGTGGTGCGTGGTGTTAACTACCGTTAAGTAGCCCAAGCTTAGTGTCCGGCCGCCGACCGCGACACGGCCGTCGGGCGTGAGTTGCGTGACAGCGGGGTGGCCGACCGGTGGCGGGCTCCGGAATGCATCCCCGGCCACCGGCCCGACTATGCTCGGTTGCCGCGAACGGCCCCGCACCTCCAGGAGCACTCATGGCCCCCCTCAAGATCACTGTGATCGGCACCGGATACCTCGGCGCAACGCACGCCGCGGCGATGGCGGAGCTGGGGTTCGAGGTGCTCGGACTGGACGTGGTGCCGGAGAAGATCGCCATGCTGGCCGCCGGCCGCGTCCCCATGTACGAGCCGGGGCTGGAGGAACTGCTGGCCGCGCACGTGGCCGGACTGCCGGGCTCCACGGGCCGGCTGCGCTTCACCACCTCCTACGAGGAGGCCGGCGCCTTCGGCGACGTCCACTTCGTCTGCGTGAACACCCCGCAGAAGCACGGCGAGTACGCCTGCGACATGAGCTACGTCGACTCCGCCGTGGAATCGCTCGCCCCGCACCTGACCCGGCCCGCCCTGGTCGTCGGCAAGTCCACCGTGCCGGTGGGCTCCGCCGAGCGCCTCGCCGCGAAGCTGACCGCGCTCGCCCCGGCCGGCGAGGAGATCGAGCTCGCCTGGAACCCGGAGTTCCTGCGCGAGGGCTTCGCCGTCCAGGACACCCTGCACCCGGACCGGATCGTCATCGGGATCGACGGCGAACGGGGCGAGCGCGCCGAGAAGCTCCTGCGCGAGGTCTACGCGACCCCCATGGGCGAGGGCACCCCGCTGGTGATCACCGACTTCCCCACCGCCGAACTCGTCAAGACCGCCGCCAACTCCTTCCTCGCCACGAAGATCTCCTTCATCAACGCCATGGCCGAGGTCTGCGAGGCCGCCGGCGGCGACGTGGTGAAGCTGGCCGAGGCCATCGGCCACGACGAGCGCATCGGGAAGAAGTTCCTGCGCGCCGGCATCGGTTTCGGCGGCGGCTGCCTGCCCAAGGACATCCGCGCCTTCATGGCGCGGGCCGGCGAGCTCGGCGCCGACCAGGCGCTGACCTTCCTGCGCGAGGTCGACTCCATC
The DNA here is from genome assembly GCF_035978755.1 of Streptomyces sp. NBC_01298. Lineage (NCBI taxonomy): Bacteria > Bacillati > Actinomycetota > Actinomycetes > Kitasatosporales > Streptomycetaceae > Streptomyces > Streptomyces sp. NBC_01298. Next base: position 5,590,901 of record NZ_CP108414.1, on the reverse strand, counting down.
AACATGCGGCGCCGCGGCCACATGGTCGAGCTGGCCCGCGACGCCGTCGGCGGCTCCTTCCTCGGCAAGCGGGTCGCCGTCCTCGGCGCCACCTTCAAGCCCGACTCCGACGACGTCCGCGACTCCCCCGCGCTGAACGTGGCCGGCCAGATCCACCTCCAGGGCGGCCAGGTCACCGTCTACGACCCCAAGGGCATGGACAACGCCCGCCGCGTCTTCCCCACCCTCGGGTACGCCGACACCGCCCTGGACGCCGCCCGCGGCGCCGAGGTGGTCCTGCACCTCACCGAATGGCGGGAGTTCCGCGACCTGGACCCCGCCGCCCTCGGCGAGGTCGTCACCGACCGGCTCGTCCTCGACGGCCGCAACGCCCTCGATCCCGCCCTGTGGCGCGCGGCCGGCTGGACCTACCGCGCGATGGGCCGGCCCCGCGCCTGACGCGGCGTCGGCCAGGCGTGGGCCCGGCATGGGCCGCGCGTGGGCCCGGCGTGGACCCGGCGCCTGACGTGGCGTCGGCCCGGCGGCCGACCCCCGCCGCGGTCTTGATCCGCTTCGTTGCGGAATGAGCGGTTTCACATCTCGTCACCGGATCGTTGGCGGGACCACCCGGGCCGCACACGATGGATCGCTAGACTCACGCCCGATGACCAGTACGAGCACGACCATCGACTCCGCACTCCGGGGGCGCGCCGGCCGCCTGGCCATGGCGGGCTTCTGGCTGGCCACCCGGACCCTGATGGTGGTCCTTCTGGTGGTGAACCTGCACGGCACCTCCTCGGTCCGCGCGGAGATCACCGTCACCTACAACAACTGGTACAACGTCCTCGTGACGGGGACCATGCCGCACGGCGACGTCATGTGGCAGTACCCGCCGGCCGCGGCGGCGATCTTCCTGTCGCCCGACCTGCTCCCCTTCCTCAGCTACTTCGAGGCCTTCGTCGCCCTGACGGTGATCTGCGACGCGCTGATCACCGTCGGCCTGGTCCGCGCCGCCCGCCGCTCCGACGGCAGCCTGGCCGGCGCCGTGCTGTGGCTGACCACGCTGCCGCTGCTGCTGTCGCTTCCCTTCGCGCGCTACGACCTCCAGGTCACCCTGCTCGCCGTCGGCTCGCTGCTGTGCCTGCGCTTCCGCCGCAAGCTCGGCGGGGTCCTCGCCGGAATCGGCGCCATGGTCAAGGTCTGGCCGCTGCTCACGCTGATCGGCACCCCGCGCGGCCGCACCACCCGCGACGCCATCCTGTCGGCCGTGGCGGCCGGGGCCGTCCTGCTCGCCGTGCTCGCGCTGTTCTTCCGCGACACCCTCGGCTTCCTGGGCAACCAGGGCAACCGCGGCATCCAGGTCGAGTCCCTCGGCGGCTCCGCCCTGATGTTCGGCAAGCTCGTCGGCGCCTGGTCCGGGAAGTCCGAAGTCCGCTACGGGGCCTACGAGTACGTCGGCCCCTACGTCTCCAGCGTCGCCATGCTCTCCGTCGGCCTCACGGGCGTCGGGTTCGCGTGGCTGCTGCTGTGGCGGATCAAGGCGCGGCGCTGGACGACCGCGACCCCGCTGGACGCCGGGCTGTGCGCCATCCTCGTCTTCACCATCACCAGCCGCGTGCTCAGCCCGCAGTACCTGATGTGGCTGGTCGGTCTCGCGGCCGTGTGCCTGACCTGCAAGCACACCACGCAGCGGCCGGTGGCCTGGCTGATCGTGGCCGCGACCGCGGTCACCACCGTGATCTACCCACTGACCTACGTCTCGCAGATCCTCGCGGGCAGCGGCATCGGCACGTTCCTCCTGGTGCTCCGCAACGGCCTGCTGGCCTGGGCCGCCGTCTGGTCCTGCCTGCTCCTGTGGCGGGCGAGCGTGAGCCCCGTACCCGGAACCGGGAACGGGAATGGGACCGGGAATGGGACCGGGAACGGGAACGGGAACGCAAACGCCGGGACCGCGGCGGCCCCGGCGCCCAAGGCCGGCTCCGAGCTGCCGGCGCGCGTCTGACTCCCGCTCAGGAGGCGGCCCTGCGGTGCTGGGCCGCGCGGGCCGTGAACTCCGCGTCGCGCACCACCCGCTGGGCGTTGCCCCAGGTGAGCAGGGCGAGGTCGGTCTCCGGCCAGCCCCGCTCCAGGAGTTCCGCGATCAGCCGCGGATAGCCCGAGGGGTCCGTCAGTCCCGTCGGCCGGCTGATGCCCGGCTCGGCGCCGAAGCCGGCGCCCAGGCCCACGCAGTGGGGGCCCGCGACGGCTCGTACGTGCTCCACGTGGTCCGCGACCGCGTGCAGGGAATCCCCGGTGAGCGCGGTGTCGAAGCTGACCATCGCCAGGCCGTTCGCCGCGCGCAGCGCGAGCAGCACCTCGTCGGTCACGTTGTCCGGGTGCGGATTGAGGGCGGCCGCCCCGGTGTGCGAGATGATCACCGGTGCCTTGGAGGCCGCGGCGAGCTGGCAGGCCGGTGCGGGCGGGCAGCCCCTGAGGTCCAGCAGCATCGCCAGCAGGTTCATCTCCTTGACCACCTCGTGGCCGAAGGCGGTCAGTCCCTCCATCGCCCAGGGGGCCCCGGCCGGCGCGAGGATCCGTACGCCCAGCGCGTGGAAGGCGCGCAGCGCGCCCAGCGAGTCCGTCAGGGTGCGCCCGGGTACGGGGCCGAGGAACGAGGCGATGCGGCCCCGGTTCCGGGCGTCCGCCAGGTCGTCGGCGGTCAGCGCGAGGCAGAGGCTGTCGGGGTACCGGCGCATCAGGGCCAGGGCCTCGTCGATCTGTTCGAGGGTGTCGGACACCACCTGATCGGTGGCGGCGGCCTCGCGCGGCATGAGCAGCGACCAGAACTGGGCCCCCACTCCCCCGGCGCGCAGCCGCGGGATGTCGGTGTCGATGCCCGCGTCCGAGGTCTCGATGTCGTGGTACGGACTGGTCCGAAGGGTCCAGACGAGGGTGTTGCTGCCATCCGCGACGGGATGGACGCTGAGCAGTGCGGCGGCCCGGTCCAGGGCGCCCGGGAGCAACGTGCCGGTGGGATCCTCGGCTCCTAGGGAGCCGGGACCCACGGGGGCCACCGGGTTCGTGTGCGGTTCGTCCTGCAGGTCGGCCATGGCGTGCGCTCCGGTCTCGGCGGCTGTGTCGTTGCGAAAAGCAGCGGGAGAGAAGCAGGGAAGATGTTGCCACCGTGACATGTGGGACGCCGGAGGCGCCCGGCGGATGTGGCGTTCGGGTGTAACCGGCGCAGATGTGCGCTGGTCACGGCCCGTACGCCGGATCCGCCGGGCGGCCGGCCGGGAAGCGGCGGGGCTGCTCGGCCTCAGGCCTGGAGCACCGCGTTGGACGGGCCCCGGGAGGCCGACTGCTCGCGCGCCACCGCCTCGGCGTCGCGCAGCGTCCGTACCGCGTTCGACCAGGTCAGCTTGGCCAGGTCGGCCTTCGACCAGCGGCGTGCCAGCAGTTCGGCGACCAGGTTGGGGTACCCGGCCACGTCGTCCAGCCCGGCCGGGGTGAAGGCGGTGCCGTCGTAGTCCCCGCCGATGCCGATGTGGTCGACGCCGGCCACCTCGCGCATGTGGTCGAGGTGGTCGGCGACCGTGGCGGCCGTGGCCACCGGGCGCGGGCGCGCCTCCTCGAAGGCCCGGTGCAGGGCCATCGCCGCCGGGGTCGTGTCGAGGTGGTGGTGGCCGTGCGCGCGCAGGTTCTCGTCGGCCGCCAGGGTCCACTCGACGGCTGCCGGGAGGATGAACTTGGGCACGAAGGTGGCCATCGCGATCCCGCCGTTGGCCGGCAGCAGCGCCAGCACGTCGTCGGGGATGTTGCGCACGTGGTCGCAGACCGCCCGCGCCGAGGAGTGCGAGAAGACCACCGGCGCGGCCGTGACCGCGAGCGCGTCGCGCATCGTGGTCGCGGCGACGTGCGAGAGGTCGACCAGCATGCCGATCCGGTTCATCTCGCGGACGACCTCGCGGCCGAAATCGCTCAGGCCGCCGTGCCGGGGTTCGTCGGTCGCCGAGTCCGCCCAGTCGATGGTGTCGTTGTGCGTGAGCGTCATGTACCGCACGCCGAGCTGGTGCAGGGCGCGCAGGGTGGCGAGCGAGTTGTTGATGGAGTGCCCGCCCTCGGCGCCCATCAGCGAGGCGATCCGGCCCTGCGCGCGGGCCGCCTCCATGTCGTCGGCCGTCAGCGCCCGCACCAGGTCGCGCGGGTAACGGTCGATCAGCTGGGCGACGACGTCGATCTGCTCCAGGGTGGCGCTGACCGCGTCGTCCCCGGCGTAGTCGGAGCGCACGTAGACCGACCAGAACTGCGCGCCGACCCCGCCGGCGCGCAGCCGGGGGATGTCGGTGTGCAGGTGGCCCTTCTGGTCGCGGCCGATGTCGCGCCGGTCCAGGTCGTAGCGCACGGTCTCGCGCAGGGCCCAGGGCAGGTCGTTGTGCCCGTCGACGACCGGGTGCTCGGCGAGCAGTTCGCGCGCCGCGTCCAGGTGCCGGGACGCGTCCGCGGCCCCCGCGGCGCTGCCGGGGGTCACTTGCCGAATCCGAAGGAGTCCTGCCCCGCGACCTTCGTACGCAGCCGCTTGCCCTTCTCGGTGGCCTGGTCGTTCAGGTCCTGGAGGAAGTCGTTCATACGGGCCCGCAGCTCCGGGTCGTGCGCGGCCAGCATCCGTACGGCGAGCAGCCCGGCGTTGCGGGCACCGGCGATCGAGACGGTGGCGACGGGGATCCCGGCCGGCATCTGGACGATCGACATCAGGGAGTCCATGCCGTCGAGGTACTTCAGCGGGACGGGCACGCCGATGACCGGCAGCGGGGTGACCGAGGCGAGCATCCCGGGCAGGTGGGCGGCGCCGCCCGCGCCCGCGATGATCGCCTTGAGGCCGCGTCCGTCGGCCCGCTCCCCGTACGCGATCATCTCGCGCGGCATCCGGTGCGCGGAGAGCACGTCCACCTCGTAGGGGATCTCGAACTCGTCGAGGGCCTGGGCGGCGGCCTCCATGACGGGCCAGTCGGAGTCCGAACCCATGACGATGCCGATGACGGGAGCTGCTGCGGAGGTGCTCATTCTTGGATGGTTCCTCTGAGGTAGCCGGCTGCGTGACGTGCGCGCTCCAGCACATCGTCCAGATCGTCGCCGTAGGTGTTGACGTGGCCGACCTTGCGGCCTTGTTTCACGTCCTTGCCGTACATGTGGATCTTCAGCTGGGGGTCGTGGGCCATGCAGTGCAGGTACGCCGCGTACATGTCGGGGTAGTCCCCGCCGAGCACGTTGGCCATGACCGTCCAGCGGGCGCGGGGGCGCGGGTCGCCGAGGGGGAGGTCCAGGACGGCCCGCACGTGGTTGGCGAACTGGGAGGTGATGGCACCGTCCTGCGTCCAGTGCCCGCTGTTGTGCGGGCGCATGGCCAGTTCGTTGACCAGGATCCGGCCGTCGGTGGTCTCGAAGAGCTCCACGGCCAGGTGGCCGGTCACGTCGAGTTCCTTGGCGATGCGCAGGGCCAGGGCCTGGGCCTCGCCGGCCAGGGCCTCCGAGAGGTTCGGGGCGGGGGCGATGACCGTGTCGCAGACCCCGTCGACCTGGATGGACTCCACTACGGGATAGGACACGGCCTGGCCGTGCGGGGAGCGGACGATGTTGGCCGCGAGCTCGCGGACGAAGTCCACCTTCTCCTCGGCCAGGACCGGGACGCCCGCCTTGAACGGGGCCTCGGCGTCCGCCGGCGTGCGGACGAACCACACGCCCTTTCCGTCGTACCCGCCGCGCACCGTCTTGAGGATGACGGGGAACCCGCCGACCTCTTCGGCGAAGGCGGCCGCGTCCGCCGGATCGCTCACGATCCGGTGGCGGGGGCTGGGCGCGCCGATCGCGTCGAGCTTGGCGCGCATCACCCCCTTGTCCGCGGCGTGCACCAACGCGTCGGGCCCCGGGCGGACGGAGATGCCGTCGGCTTCCAGGGCCCGCAGGTGCGCGATGGGCACGTGCTCGTGGTCGAAGGTGATCACGTCACAGCCGCGCGCGAAGGCGCGCAGGGTCTCCAGATCGCGATAGTCGCCGATGACGACGTCGCTCACGACCTGGGCCGCCGAGTCCTGTGGGGTGTCACTGAGGATCTTGAATCTGATGCCGAGGGGGATACCCGCCTCGTGGGTCATGCGGGCGAGCTGTCCGCCGCCGACCATGCCGACTACCGGGAACGTCACTCCTCCAGGGTATCCGGCGGTATTCCGCCATCCGGACCCACCCGGGGACGGCCCTGGCCGGTACCCGCCGCTCGCGCGCGGCGGGAGCGGGGCGGGAGCGCGGCGGGAGCGCGGCGGGTGTGCCGTGTGTCGCACGGTGTCCGAAGGCGCAGACGTACCGATGGGGCGACACTTAGCATGGGCGCGCACGGGTCAAACGTGTGGAGTAGACGTGTGACGCCTCATACGGGGGCCCCGAAGACAGGACTGAGCCTCATATGAGCAAGCCGGAGAACGGATCCGTCCTCGGCCGTGCGCGCGGTCTCGCGCGCGAGATCGCCAGGTTCGGGGCCGTCGGCGGGCTGGGGGTCCTGGTCAACCTGGGCGTCTTCAACCTGATCCGGCAGGTCACCGACCTCCAGGTGGTGCGCGCGAGCGTGATAGCCACTCTGGTGGCCATCGTCACGAACTACCTGGGCTTCCGCTACTTCGCCTACCGGGACCGGGCCGACCGGACCGGTGCGGGCCGCACCCGCGAGCTCGGGCTGTTCGTCGCGTTCAGCGCGATCGGGCTCGTGATCGAGAACGGCATCCTCTTCACCGCCACCTACGGCTTCCACTGGGACGGGCCGCTCGCCTCGAACTTCTTCAAGTTCACCGGCATCGGCATCGCCACCGTGTTCCGCTTCTGGTCCTACCGCACCTGGGTCTTCAAGGCCCTGCCGGCGCCGCCCGCGGCCTCGCTGGTCGTCGAGCAGCGTGACGGCCAGGCCGCGACCGCGCCGGACGCGCAGGCCGCCCCGGTGGCGCGGACCCCGGAGACCGCGGCCAACTGAGGCCCGCGGCGGCGGCTCCCGCCGCCCCGGCCGCCCTCAGCGGACCGTCTGCTCCGGCTCCGTGGGCGTCGGCGCGGTCCGGCTCAGGAACAGGGCGAACACCGGCGGCCGGGCCTGGAGCAGCTCCAGGCGGCCGCCGTCGGCCTCCGCGAGGTCCCGGGCCACGGCGAGACCGATGCCGGTGGAGTTGCGGCCGCTGATGGCCCGCTCGAAGATCCGGTTGCCGAGGTCCGGCGGGACGCCCGGCCCCTCGTCGGTGACCTCCAGTACGGCCTGGTTGCCGATCACGCGGGTCCGCAGCGCCACGGTGCCGCCTCCGTGCATGAGGGAGTTCTCCACCAGCGTCGCCAGGACCTGCGAGACCGCCCCGGGGGTGCCCACGGCGCGGATGCCGGTCTTCCCGGAGCGGACGACGGCCCGGCCCGCGCTGCGGTAGGCGGGGCGCCACTCCTCCAGCTGCTGTTTGACGACCTCGTCCAGGTCGAAGGGGACGGCCGAGCCCGTGCGCGGGTCCCTGGAGTTCGTCAGCAGCCGCTGGACCACGTCCGTGAGCCGTTCCACCTGGGTGAGGGCGATCGTCGCCTCCTCCCGCACGGTCTCCAGGTCGTCGGTGACCGTGATCTCCTCCAGCCGCATCGACAGGGCCGTGAGCGGGGTGCGCAGCTGGTGCGAGGCGTCCGCGGCCAGCCGCCGCTCGGCGGTGAGCATGCGGCCGATCCGCTCGGCGCTGGAGTCCAGTACGTCCGCGACCCGGTCCAGCTCGGGAACCCCGTACCGCTTGTGGCGGGGCCGCGGGTCGCCCGATCCGAGGCGCTCGGCCGTCTCGGCGAGGTCGGTCAGCGGGGAGGCCAGCCGGTTGGCCTGGCGCACGGCGAGCAGGACGGCCGCCACGACGGCCAGCAGGGCGACGGCGCCGACCACGGCCAGGGTCCGGCCCACCTCGCGGGTGACGGTGGAGCGGGACTCCTCGACGACCACGGTCTCGCCCTGCTCCCCGCGGGCGGTGCCCCGGACGACGCTGTCGGCGATGCGCGTCCCGATCTCGACCGGTTCACGGCCGGGGATCGAGATCCGGGCGTACCGGCCGGCGCCGAGCTGTTCGGCGAGCGCACCGGGGTCGAGCGGCTTCTTCTCCAGGACGTCGCTCTCGACGGTCCCCACCAGCCGCAGCGCCTCGGACTCGATCCGGTCCTGGGCGCTGCTGGTGATGGTGCGGGTCTCGACGATGACGAGGGAGACCCCGAAGACGGCGATGACGACGAGCACCACGGCGAGCGTGGAGTTGATCAGGCGGCGACGCATGACTCCGAGGATGCCCTAGATATCCAGATATACGGCCCCGGGTGGCTCCCTGGGTGCTCCCGGGGTGCTCCCTCGGTGCTCCCTCGGTGCTCCCGGGGTGCTCCGGCTCTTCCCGAAGGCGCTCTCAGCTCTTCTCGAAGCGGAAACCGACCCCGCGGACGGTGGCGATGTAGCGGGGGTTGGCCGCGTCGTCGCCGAGCTTCTTGCGGAGCCAGGAGATGTGCATGTCGAGGGTCTTGGTGGAGGACCACCAGGTGGTGTCCCAGACCTCGCGCATGAGCTGGTCGCGGGTGACGACCCGGCCCGCGTCGCGGACGAGGACCCGCAGCAGGTCGAACTCCTTCGCGGTGAGCTGGAGCTCCTCCTCGCCCATCCACGCGCGGTGCGATTCGACGTCGATCCGCACTCCGTGGGTGGCCGGGGCCTGGGAGGCCTCGGTGGCGCCGCGCCGCAGCAGGGCCCGGACCCGGGCGAGCAGCTCGGCGAGCCGGAAGGGCTTGGTCACGTAGTCGTCGGCGCCGGCGTCCAGGCCGACGACCGTATCGACCTCGTCGGCGCGGGCGGTGAGGACCAGGATCGGAAATCCGTGCCCCTCGGCGCGCAGCCGGCGGGCGACCTCCAGCCCGTCCATGCCCGGCAGCCCCAGGTCCAGCACGACGAGGTCGATGCCGCCCTGCAGTCCCGCGTCCAGGGCGGTGGGGCCGTCCTCCCGGACCTCGACCTCGTACCCTTCCCGGCGCAGGGCGCGGGCCAGGGGTTCCGAGATGGATGCGTCGTCCTCGGCGAGCAGTACACGCGTCATGTGGGTGATGGTAGTCCGCGGCGGGGGAAAGAAGAGGCCCGCCTACAGGCCCCTGTATATCTGTCCTCGGGGACTACTAACGGCCTTCGAATGTACCCAGTTGGTTCCACTGCAACCTGTGATCCATATCTCAAGTACTTTCATATGCGGCACTGTCGTGTCGTATGGTGTCGAGACGCCTGATGCACTACCTCCAAGAGACTTTCGAGCGAAAACCAGCCGAAAGTCTCTATTTCTGCCCTGATCGGGCAGGCATTGTTGTCGCACCGCCCGTTCCGGGCAGCAGATGACAGTGAATGACCTATGGGCCGGGCCCTTCGCGCGATGGAGCGCGACGGGCGTGGATCCCGGTTGCGGATGTTCCTTCGTCTTCGCCCCCGCGGAGCGAGACCCCCGGGCGTGGGGTCCGGGACACCCGAAGCCGGTACCGGCCACCTCACCGGGCGCCGTCGAGCTCACGAAGCCGCGCGTCCCGAGCAAGCAAGGATCGACCATGGCTTCCAGCCTGACGAAGGACTCGGCGGACCCCTCCACCGAGAAGACCTTCTTCGGACACCCCCGTGGCCTGGCCACTCTGTTCATGACCGAGATGTGGGAGCGGTTCTCCTACTACGGCATGCGCGCCCTCCTCGTGTACTACCTGGTCTCGGGCGGCGCCGACGCCGCCACGGGCAGCCAGGGCGGCGGCCTCGCGATGACCGCGGCGACGACCACGGCCATCTACTCCGTGTACGTCTCCATGGTCTACCTCATGGCCATGCCGGGCGGATGGTTCGGTGACCGCGTCTGGGGCGCCCGCAAGACGGTCGCCATCGCCGGATTCGTGATCATCGCCGGTCACATCTCGCTGGCCGTGCCGGGTCAGGCGATGTTCTTCGTCGGTCTGATCCTCGTCGCAGCCGGTTCCGGTCTGCTGAAGGCCAACATCTCCACGATGGTCGGCCACCTGTACGACGGTCCCGAGGACCCGCGCCGTGACGGTGGCTTCACGCTCTTCTACATCGGCATCAACCTCGGCGCCTTCGTCGCCCCGCTCGTCGTCGGAACGGTCGGCAAGGAGCACAACTGGCACCTGGGCTTCGCCCTCGCCGCCGTCGGCATGGCCCTGGGTCTCACCCAGTTCCTGCTCGGCACCAAGCACCTGAGCCCGAAGAGCAACCTGGTCCCGAACCCGCTGTCCCCGGAGGAGCGCAAGGCGGTCCTCACGAAGGTCGCGCTCGCGGTCCTGGGCATCGCGGTCTTCTACGGCGCCGTGGTCGCCCTCGGCGCCTACACGCTGAACTGGGCCCTGGTCCCGCTGACGCTGGCCGGCCTGTTCATCCCGATCGCCGTGCTGACGCGCATCAAGCGCGACAAGGACCTGTCGGTCTCCGAGCAGTCGAAGATGACCGCGTACATCTTCTTCTTCATCGCCGCCGCGGTGTTCTGGATGATCTACGACCAGGGCGGCTCCACGCTGTCCCTGTTCGCGGACGACAAGACCGCCGACACCGTCTTCGGCCTCGGCTTCTCGGCCACCTGGTACCAGTCGCTGAACCCGCTGTTCGTGATGGCCCTGGCCCCGGTCTTCGCCTGGCTGTGGCTGTGGCTGGCGCGCAAGAACCAGGAGCCGAACACCATCGTGAAGTTCGCGATGGGTCTGGTCCTGATCGGCGCCTCGTTCTTCGTCTTCATCGTCCCGATGAACATGGCGGGCGACGGCACCATGGTCTCCCCGATGTGGCTCGTCTCGATCTACATGATCCAGACCATCGGTGAGCTGTGCGTCTCCCCGGTCGGCCTCTCCGTCACGACGAAGATGGCCCCGCAGAAGTACGCCTCCCAGATGATGGGCGTCTGGTTCCTCGCGGTCACCGCCGGTGACTGCATCACCAGCCTGCTCTCCATCGCCAAGGTGGACCTGAACGGCACCTGGGTGATCGCCTTCGAGGCCGCCGCCGCGGTGCTCGCCGGCTTCGCGGTCTACTCGTACCGCAAGAGGGTCCAGTCACTGATGGGCAGTGTGCACTGACGCACGCCCCGTCCTTCACAGCAAGCGGCCCGGTACGCCAAAAGCGTCCCGGGCCGCCCTGTTTTACAGGGCGAGCAGGGCGCCCGGCCGGTAGCGGCCGCCCCGCACCCGCCGGGGATCGGGCAGCCGGTCCACCACCTCGGTCAGCGAGGCGAGTTCCGACAGGTCACCGGACGGGCAGGGCAGGTCGATGCCCCCGTACGGGCGATGCAGGACATCGATCAGGGAGGATGACACGCGAACGCGACCCCGGTTCGTGATCAGCTCATCTCGCAAGCCGAGAACACATCAGCCCTGCCCCGCAATGGCCTTGAACACAAGCCGGCGCGTGGCCTGTCTACTGAGGAGCGAGGGTCGACTGCAAGCCGCATGAGCCCGTTCTTGCAGGCGCAGGGGAAAGGGACATCACCCAGCACCCGAAAACGACCGATCAGATTCAACTCCTCGACAGTAAAGGCGACTTCACTAAGGGAACCGCCCTTTCGGACTACCCCTACGCAGACTCACCCCTCGGTGGGAAGTGACCAATATCTCACAACTCTAGGTAACGCTTTCACCAGCTCACGCTTTCTGGAATCATCTCTCACCCCTCTCCCCCTGGCGTTTCCAGAGGGAGAGGATTCTGTCGCCGGCTACCAATTCCTTAACTGACGTAGCCTTCACCAATTCACAATCAAGGGGGATGAGGCGTATCATGACCACATACAGCCTTTCCGCAGGAATGCGCAAGTGGTTCACCATGGGGACAGCCACGCTTATTGCGGCGGGGGGACTCGCCGTTTTCGGCGCCGGCCAGGCCTCAGCAGCAACTAATGGCTGGTCATGCAGTCTGGATCAGTCCATCGCCAAGAAGACGGTCACCTCCAAGTGTGTGGCCCTCACTGGGCCCGGAATGGATCGAAGCAAGACGCAACACCGTGCGGCTGCGTACTGCGCCATGGAGCGGGGCCGAGGGAACACCCACACCATCAACACGTGGGTGCAGGGGCCTTGGAAGCCATTCGGTCAGAACTCGTCTGTAACCTGCCCGCTCGCATCTGCCCTGATCATCGGGAAGACGGAGCTGAGGTAATAGAGACACCCGCCGGGTAAGGGATTTGCAGTGGCCGCAACACAACAAGGTGATCAGATGCCCTCACCGTTGCAGCTATTTTAATAGCTGCAATCCTGACGGTATTTAAATCGGCAATGCCATAAGATCTCCAGGTCACGCCGCAGGGCCTTCCGGATACATCCTGGAGCCGGAGACCAAAAGGGACACTGGCGCAGACTTGCGGGCTAACGGGGTAACGCTCCCCTGGATGAACTCGGGTCGACGCCGATGCCGAGCAAAGACCTTCCCGGTATCATTTTCGCCCTATTATGCGCGACAGGACGAAAAGGGTCACTGACACACTTCTGAACCGCCTGGTTCGAACGAAGAGGCCGCCGCACTACACGGTGCGGCGGCCTCTTCGCGTTTCTCACAGGCCGCACGGCACTCTGAACCAGGGCTGATGTGTTCTCGGCTTGCGAGATGAGCTGATCACGAACCGGGGTCGCGTTCGCGTGTCATCCTCCCTGATCGATGTCCTGCATCGCCCGTACGGGGGCATCGACCTGCCCTGCCCGTCCGGTGACCTGTCGGAACTCGCCTCGCTGACCGAGGTGGTGGACCGGCTGGACGAACATCGCCGCCGCCACCGACCATTACCAACTACTCGATCTTGAAACCTGACACATCAGCCCTGCCGCGCGCACCACGCCGGGAGGCGGATGCGCGCGGCTGCCGGGCGACGGTCCGGTTACCTCGTGCCGCGCAGGCGGCGCCACGGGGTGAAGGTGAAGACGGCCGCGCCGAGGAGCATCACCGTGCCGGCGACCAGGGCCAGGGCCTTGATGCCGCCGTCGTCCGAGGCTCCGGTCTGGGCGAGGCCGCCCGAGGTGCTGCCCGAGGAGCCCGCGGCGCCGGAGGAGCCGGAGGTGCCCGAGCCGCCCGGCTGGGCGGCGGTGTCGAGCGTGAGCGACACCGCACTGGACTTCGCCACGCAGGGCACCACGATCGGGGCGGCGCCCGGGGCCATGACCACGTTGATCGTCAGCTTGTCCGGGGTCAGCGTGGTCTTGCCGGTCTTGCCGGGCTTGTAGGTGCCCTTCATGTCACTGAGACTGACCGGCGCGCCGCCCTTGATCGGATCGGGGTTGCCCGGACCGCTGACCTTGACGATGCCGCTGTCGGCCCCGCCGAGCTTGATGTCCAGAGCCGGCTGGAGCGCTCCCGCGGGAAGGTCCATGGGGCTGTTCATCACGCCCTTGGCGGTGGTGGCGGTCAGGTCGTAGTTGCCGCCGTTCTTCTTCGCGTTGATCGTCACCTTGCCCTTGAGCGGACCGCCCTGGATGAAGGACCCGCAGTCGAAGGTGACGTCCACGGTCTGGCCCGGGAAGTCGGTCTGGCCCCCACCGGACTGGGTGGGCGCGGGGCTCGTGGGCGGCTGGCTGGTGGGGGGCTGGCTCGTGGGCGGCTGGCTCGTGGGCGGCTGGCTCGTCGGGGGCTGACTCGTGGGCGGCTGACTCGTCGGCGGAGCCGTGGTGGGCGGCGTGCCCGAGCCGGTCACCTTGATCGTGGCCCCGACCGGGACGGTCGTCCCCGCCTTGGCCGTGCACACGGTGTCCGTGCTCATCACGTTGATCTTGTACGAGGCCGGGGTCAGGGTGACCGTGCCGGCCTTCGTCAGCTTGAGCTTCGCCTTCATGGGAGTGACCACCATCGGCGAGTTCTTGGGGATCGCCGGGTTCTCCGCCTTGCCCTGCACCGCCAGGTCGCCGGTGGCGTCCCCGCCCAGCTTGATCACCCCGGACGGGGTCACCGAGTTCGGCGCCAGATCCGTGTAGCCCGGGTTGTCCGAAGCCGCCTTGGTGGTCTTCCAGACCACCTCCACCTCGTCGCCCACCTTGGCCTCGGCGGGCGTCACGGTGACCTCGGCCTTGGTCGTCCCCTCGATGTTGCTCCCGATCGGTGGATCACACACGGTCTGGAACGAGATCTCGGCCGCGCCGGCCGGGGCCGCGGCCACCATCACCACGCCCGCGCCGCCGAGAAGCAGCGCGATCGCGGCCGCGCTCATCCTCCGTTGGGTGTTCACAGGTTTCCTTTCGTCGTCGGACTGTTCTCAGACGGTGCGGACGTCTGTGCTGCCTGTGGTGCGTCGGATGGTGCGTTTGTCCCCGGCGCGCTGTCCGGGGTGAACCACGGCAGTGCCGCCGTGGTGGTCTGTGGGGGTTCGGCCGACGGGGCGGAGCGGGCCAGGGGCCCCCGTACGGGAGCCCGCGCGGGGCCCCGTACCGCCGGGATCCGCGGCAGCCGGGCGGTCACCGCCGCCGCCGGGTCCGGCCCGTGGCCGCGGTGGCGGCCTCCGAGCGCCGAGAGACCCGCGCGGGGGCGGACCTTGTCCACGACGGCCATGCCGATGCGGAAGACGCCGGCCGGGATCACCAGCAGGAGCAGGCCCCAGAACAGCAGCACCCCGTACGGGCGGGCCACGCCCCAGGGCTGCGTGGCCAGCACCGTCTCCCCGTACTTGAGGGAGAGGGTGTAGTCCCCGTGGGCGCCCGCGGTCAGGGTGGCGTCGAGGGAGACCTCGGCCTTGCCGCCGGGCGGGATGGTGCCCTTCCAGCGGACCTCCTCCCAGGTCGGCGCGAACACCCCGTGGGCGGTGCCGAGCTGGAAGACCGGGTCCTTGACCGCGGCGGAGCCGAGATTGCCCACGGTGACCGTGAACGTGCGGCCGGGCGGGGCCCCGAACCAGGTCAGCACCCCGTCCTCGCCCTTGAGCCGGACCCCGGTGAGCAGGGCGAGCCGGGCCGTGCCGCCCTCGGCGGGCAGGTCGGCGACCGGGTGGTCGGTGATCTTCAGCGCGGCCGCGACGGTGGACTGGTCCCCGTTGACGGAGGTCACGTTGACCACGCAGGGGCAGGGCTTGGGCGGGGCGACCACCGGGAGCTGGGCGGAGAAGTGCCCGTCGTCGGCGACCGAGACGGCCACCCCGTCGGCGTTGGCGCAGCTGTTGGTGCCGCCGATCATGTTCTGTCCGCAGACCAGCAGCATCACCATGGTCTTGGCCCGCCAGCCGGTTCCGGTGACGGCCATCTGCGTGCCCTTGGCGGCTTCCTTGAGCGAGAGGGCCACGGCGGGCTTGGCCCCGTCGTCCGCGGCGGCCGGGGCCGCCGCGCACAGTGCCAGCGCGCACACCGCCAGACCCGCCGCCAGCCCCGCCACCAGCCCCGCGCGTCCCGCCGCGACCAGGGCCCTGACCTTGCCGCCGTGTCTCCCACCGGCCTTGGCGCTCACCTGGGTGCTCCCGTCAACTCGTGTTCCGGCGCTGGGGATTCTTCGGGTACGGCGCTCCCGTGCGGCGCGGGCCCGGGCCCGTCACCGGACCGGATCCGCCGCTTGCGTACGAGGAGCAGCGCGCCCGCGGCCACGGCGCCGAGGCCCAGCAGCCCGAGGCCGGTCGTGCCCGCGATGCCCCAGGGCACGAACCAGGCCGAGGTGCTTCCCGTGGCGCGGGCGCCGCCGGGGGCCGTGACGGTGAGGGTCAGTGCGACCCGGTCGAACACGGGCGCACCGGGCCAGGGTTCGGTCAGCTCGACGCGCTGGCCGGGCAGCACCTCGACGGGCAGGGTGCGGACGCTGCGGCCCGCGACCTTGCCGAGGGTTCCCCCGGCGCTGATGGCGAGCTCGGGGGCGAGGGCCACGTTGCCGCGGTTGACCAGGGTGTAGGCGACGCGTGCGGTCGCGCCCTTGCCCCGTACGGACACGTCCTCGACCGTGAGCGCCGCCAGCGCCGGGCCGCCGACGCGCAGGTGGACCCGTACGCCCACCTCGCGGCCGGACTCGGTGGCGACGACGGCGGCCGGGTGGTCCCCCGGCGGGGAGCCGGGCGGCACGGTGACGGTGAAGGGGACCACGGCGCGGGTGTGCGCCGGGACCTTGACCGTGGTGCCCGCGCCGAAGCTGATCCACGGGCCCGCGCCGCCGGCGTGCCCTTCCGAGCCGCCTCCGGCGGCGGGCCCGGCGGGGCGCACGGCGAAGGCGCCGTCCGCCGTGTTGTAGACGTCGGCGCCGCGCAGGGTGATGGTGTGCTCCTGGTCGCTGGTGTTGGCCAGGACGAGGCGGTCCTCCAGCACCGTGCCGGAGGGACCGGCAAGGTAGAAGAACGGGCGCGCGACGTACGGGCGGGCCCCGGCCTTCGCCGCCGCCGGTGTGCTCCCGGCGACGGGCTCGGCGGTCCAGCCGGGCCCGGCGGCGGCGGCCGGGGCCGCCACCGCGCAGGGGAGCACGGCGGCGGCCGCGGCGGCGACGGTGGCGAGGAGGAGCCCGCCGGGCCTTCGGGGCGAGTGGAGCACGGGCATGACCGGGTGCGCTCCGTTCAGGACCGGGCCCGCTGGCCGCGCCGGGTCAGCCAGAGCACGCCGGCGGCGCCGGAGAGGATCACGGTGGCGCCCAGGGTTCCGAGGGCGATGGCGGAGTCCTCGGGGCCGGTCTGCGGAAGGCTGTCCCCGGTGGTGCTGCCGCCCGCGGCGCCCGCCACGTCGAGTTCGAGCGACGGCTTGGGGCTGTTGCCCGGGGTGCAGGTGGTGGTCGTACCCATCGCCTTGATCGTGAGCACGCCCGGCGTGAGGGTGACCTTGCCGGACTTCTTGGGCGTGTACGTGCCCGAGAGATCACTGATCTTGATGGGGGTGTTGGCCGGAACGGCCTCGGAGTTGGGTGCCCCGGAGACCGGGACCGACGCCTTCTCCGCTCCGTCGACCATGATCACGGCGCTGGGCGTCATCGCGCCCTTGCCGAGCTCGATGGGGCTGGAGGAGACGCCCTTCTGGAAGGACATCGTCAGCTTGTACCCGCTGCCTTCCTTGACTCCCTTGATCTCGATCGGCGAGACCGCCGACTTGTCCCCGATGGGGGTCTTGCAGTCGTACTGGACGTCGACAACGGCCGCATGGGCCGCGGGGGCGGCCAGCAGTACCGCCGCCCCCGCCAGCGCGGAGGCCAGCGCGAGCGCGGTGGAGCGTTTCCGGTCGGACACCTTCGTCTTCCCCTCGAACCTCGGGCCACAAGTTACTGACGGCACATCAGATGGGTGGCTCAAGGTAGCCCCGGGGCCTTACGGAGGGAAGACAAAGGACGACGCCGTATCAACAGCCCGTCCATAGGCCGCGATCCGCGCCCGGGGGCGGATCGCGGCGTCCGGATACCGGCTGTTTCAGGCCGTCTTGAGGCCCTTCTGCCAGACGGCCGAGACCAGCGGAACACCCGGCCGGTAGGCGAGGTGGACGTGGCTGGGGGCCTCGAGCAGGGCCAGGTCCGCGCGGGCCCCGGGGGTCAGGGTGCCGATGTCGGCGCGGCGCAGGGCGCGGGCGCCGCCGGCGGTGGCGGACCACAGGGCCTCGTCCGGGGTCATTCCCATGTCGCGGACGGCGAGGGCGATGCAGAACGGCATCGAGCTCGTGTAGGAGGACCCCGGGTTGCAGTCGGTCGACAGCGCCACGGTGACCCCCGCGTCGAGGAGCCGGCGGGCGTCGGGCCACTGCGCGCGCGTGGAGAACTCGGCGCCGGGCAGCAGGGTGGCCACGGTCGTGCCGGACGCCTGGGCGAGGGCGTCCACGTCGGCGTCGGTGAGGTGGGTGCAGTGGTCGGCGGAGGCCGCCTCCAGCTCGACGGCGAGCTGGACGCCGGGGCCGTGGGACAGCTGGTTGGCGTGGACGCGCGGGATCAGCCCGGCGGCGGCGCCGGCGGTGAGGATCGCCCGCGCCTGGTCGCCGTCGAAGGCGCCCCTCTCGCAGAACACGTCCACCCAGCGGGCGTACGGGGCGCAGGCGGTCAGCATCTCGCCGGTGACGAGGGCCACGTAGCCCGCCGGGTCCTCGGCGTAGTCCGGGGAGACGATGTGCGCGCCGAGGTAGGTGACCTCCTCGGTGTGCGCGGCGGCGATGCGGAGGGCTCGCGCCTCGTCCTCGACGGTGAGGCCGTAGCCGGACTTGGTCTCGAAGGTGGTGGTGCCCTGGCGGCGGGCCTCGTGGAGGTGGCGCACCAGGTTCGCTTCGAGCGCGGCGTCGGAGGCGGCGCGGGTGGCGGCGACGGTGGTGCGGATGCCTCCGGCGGAGTAGGCGCGGCCGGACATGCGGGCGTTGAACTCCGCGGTGCGGTCGCCCGCGAAGACGAGGTGGGAGTGGGAGTCGACGAAGCCGGGGATCACGGCGCGGCCCTGCGCGTCGAACGCGTCGTCGGCGGCGGGCGCCTTGTCGGCGGGGCCGACCCAGGCGATGCGGTCGCCGTCGATCACCACGGCCGCGTTCTGGATGAGGCCGAGGGGGGTGCCGTCGCCGAGGGCGGGGTCGTTGGTGACGAGGCTGCCGATGTTGGTGATGGCTGTGGTGGTCATGGTCCCTCGGGGTCGTCGAGTTGTTTGTTCCCCCACCCCGCCCCTTCCCGAAACCGGGGCTCCGCCCCGGACCCCGATCCGGGGCGGAGCCCCGAGGCGGGGGGCTGGGGGCGGCAGCCCCCGGTTTCGGGAAGGGGCGGGGTGGGGGAAGGCCCGCCGCGGGCGGATTCGTCAGCCGCGGAGGGCGGCGATGGTGGTGGCCAGGGCCGTCGGGACGTCGGGGACCAGGGTGTGGGTGCCATCCCGGACGATGTGGCGGCCGCCCACCACCGTGTGGCGGACGTCCGCCGCGGAGGCGGCGAAGACGGCGGTCTCCGCGCCGAGCCGGGGCAGGGCCCCCGCCGTGCGCACGGAGTCGAGGGCGATCGTGGTGAAGTCCGCGAGGGCCCCGGCCTCCAGGCGGCCCGCCTGCGACCAGCCCAGCGCGGCGTGCCCGTCCTGCGTGGCGGCGGCCAGCAGCGCGTTCGCCGTCCAGTGGCCGCGCGTACGGCTGCTCAGGCGCTCGTTCAGTTCCATCGCCCGCGCCTCTTCCAGCAGGTCGATCACCGCATGGCTGTCGCTGCCCAGCGAGAGCGGACTGCCCGCGCGCTGGAGGCGTACGGCCGGGCCGATGCCGTCGGCGAGGTCGCGTTCGGTGGTGGGGCACATGCAGGTGCCGGTGGTGGTGGAGCCCAGGAGCGCGATGTCCGCGTCGGTGAGGTGCGTGTTGTGCACCCCGGTGGTGCGCGGGCCGAGCACCCCGTGGTCGGCGAGCAGCTGGGTCGGGGTGCGGCCGTGGGCCGCCAGGCAGGCGTCGTTCTCGGCGGTCTGCTCCGAGAGGTGGACGTGGAGCGGGGCCCGGCGTTCGGACGCCCAGCCGGCGACGGTGGCCAGTTCCCCGGCCGGTACCGCGCGCACGGAGTGGATCGCGGCGCCGATCAGGGCGTGCTCGCGGGACTTGAGCGCCGAGACCCGCTCGGCCCAGGCGTCCGCGGTGCCGTCGGAGAAGCGCAGCTGGTGGGGATTGGGGGCCTGCCCGAAGCCGGAGGACAGATACGCCGTGTCCAGCAGGGTGATGCGGATGCCGGCCTCGGCGGCGGCCGCGATCAGGGCCTCGCCCATGGCGTTGGGGTCGGCGTACGGGACCCCGCCGGGAGCGTGGTGGACGTAGTGGAACTCGCCCACCGCGGTGATGCCGGCCAGCGCCATCTCGGCGTAGACGGCGCGGGCGAGCGCGAAGTAGCGGTCGGGGGTGAGGTTCTGGGCGACCTTGTACATGAAGTCGCGCCAGGTCCAGAAGGTGCCCGAGCCGACCTGCACGGTCGAGCGCAGGGCCCGGTGGAAGGCGTGGCTGTGCGCGTTGGCCAGGCCCGGGAGGGTCAGTCCGCGCAGGACCTCGGCGCCCGGGGGCGGGGTCTCGACCCCGATGCGCAGGGCGGAGATCCGCCCGTCGTCCGTCGCTACGTCCAGGGCGACGCCCGGCTCGACATGGGTGCCGAGCCAGGCGTGCTCCAGCCAGTACGTCTTCAGCACGTGCCCCTTCACCTGCATGCGAGGCCTTCCAGTACGTCGGCGAGGGCGAGGACGCCTGCCACGCAGTCGTCCTCGGCGGCGAACTCCCGCGGGGAGTGCGAGACCCCGGTGGGGTTGCGTACGAACAGCATGGCGGTCGGGACGGCCGCCGAGAGGATTCCGGCGTCGTGTCCCGCGCCCGTGCCGAGCACGGGGACGGCTCCGCCGAGGATGCGGTTCATCTCCTCGCGCAGGGCGTGCTCGAACTCGACGACCGGGGTGAAGGACTCCCGGACCACGTCCAGGTCGATGCCCTCCGCGTCCGCCCGCTCGCGGGCGGCCTTCTCGATCGCGGTCACGACCGTGTCGAGGGTCGCCTGGTCGGCGGCGCGGGAGTCGAGCCAGCCGCGCACGAGCGAGGGGATCGCGTTGACCCCGTTGGGCTCGACGGCGATCTTCCCGAAGGTGGCCACGGCCCCGGCGAGGGCCGCCTCGGCGCGGGCCGCGAGCACGGTCTGCGCGTAGGTGAGCATCGGGTCGCGGCGGTCGGCCAGCCGGGTGGTGCCGGCGTGGTTGGCCTCGCCGCGGAAGTCGAAGCGCCAGCGGCCGTGCGGCCAGATCGCGGAGGCGATGCCGACCCGGTCCCCGGACAGGTCCAGGGCGCGGCCCTGTTCCACGTGCAGTTCGACGAAGGCGCCGATGCGGGCGAGCCGTTCGGGGTCGGCGCCGATGGCGGAGGGGTCGTACCCGGCCGCCTCCATGGCCTGCGGGAGGCTGACGCCGTCCGCGTCGCGGAGCTCGTACGCCTTCTCCTTGGTCAGCTGCCCGGCGGCCAGCCGGGAGCCGACGCAGGCCAGCCCGAAGCGGGCCCCTTCCTCGTCGCCGAAGTTGGTGATGGCCAGGGGCCTGGAGAACTCCGCGCCCCTCCTGCGGAGTTCGTCCAGGGCCGCGAAGGAGGACACCACCCCGAGGGGGCCGTCGAAGGCCCCGCCGTCGGGGACGGAGTCCAGGTGGGAGCCGGTGACGACCGCGTCACCGGCGAGGGGGTCGCCGAGCCAGGCCCACTGGTTGCCGTTGCGGTCGGTCTCGTACGCGAGCCCGCGCGCCTCGGCCTGCGCCTGGAACCACGTACGGCAGTCGGCGTCGGCGCCGGTCCACGCGTGGCGGCGGTAGCCGCCGGAGTCCGCGTGGCGGCCGATGGGTGCGAGCTCGGCCCACATGCGGTGGAACGATGCGGCCTCGCTCACGCGTCGTCGCCCTCGCGCATCGGGATGCGGACGTCGCGCTCGTCGGCGACCGTCTCGGCGATGTCGTAGCCGGCGTCGACGTGGCGGATGACGCCCATGCCCGGGTCGTTGGTCAGGACGCGGCGGATCTTCTCGCCCGCGAGCTTCGTGCCGTCGGCGACCGTGACCTGGCCCGCGTGGATGGAACGGCCCATGCCGACGCCGCCGCCGTGGTGGATGGAGACCCAGGACGCGCCGGAGGCCACGTTGACCATGGCGTTGAGCAGCGGCCAGTCGGCGATCGCGTCGGAGCCGTCGAGCATGGCCTCGGTCTCGCGGTACGGGGAGGCCACCGAACCGCAGTCGAGGTGGTCGCGGCCGATCACCAGCGGCGCGGCGAGGGTGCCGTCGGCGACCATCTCGTTGAAGCGCTCGCCGGCCTTGTCGCGCTCGCCGTAGCCGAGCCAGCAGATGCGGGCGGGCAGTCCCTGGAAGTGGACGCGCTCGCCGGCCATCTTGATCCAGCGGTGCAGGGACTCGTTCTCCGGGAAGAGCTCCAGCATCGCCTTGTCGGTCTTGTGGATGTCCGAGGCCTCGCCGGACAGCGCCGCCCAGCGGAAGGGGCCCTTGCCCTCGCAGAACAGCGGGCGGATGTAGGCGGGGACGAAGCCGGGGAAGGCGAAGGCGCGGTCGTAGCCGGCCAGCTGGGCCTCGCCGCGGATGGAGTTGCCGTAGTCGAAGACCTCGGCGCCCGCGTCCATGAAGCCGACCATGGCCTCGACGTGCGTGGCCATGGACTCGCGGGCGCGGGTGGTGAAGCCGGCCGGGTCCTTGGCCGCGTAGTCGGCCATGTCGTCGAAGTCGACGCCGACGGGGAGGTAGGCGAGCGGGTCGTGGGCCGAGGTCTGGTCGGTCACGATGTCGATCGGCGCGCCCTCGGCCAGCATCTGCGGGAGCAGGTCGGCGGCGTTGCCGAGCAGGCCGATGGAGAGCGGCTTGCGGGCGTCGCGGGCCTCGACGGCGAGCTGCAGCGCGTGCCGCAGGTCGTTCGCCTTGACGTCCAGGTAGCGGTGCTCGATGCGGCGGTCGATGGCGCGCGGGTCCACGTCGATGCAGATGGCGACGCCGTCGTTCATCGTCACGGCCAGCGGCTGGGCGCCGCCCATGCCGCCGAGACCGGCGGTGAGGGTGATGGTGCCGGCGAGGGTGCCGTTGACCCCTCCCTTGCCAATTGAATGCAGCTTGGCGGCGACGGCCGCGAAGGTCTCGTAGGTCCCCTGGAGGATCCCCTGGGTGCCGATGTAGATCCACGAACCGGCCGTCATCTGCCCGTACATGGTCAGGCCCAGGTTCTCCAGGCGGCGGAACTCCTCCCAGTTGGCCCAGTCGCCGACCAGGTTGGAGTTCGCGAGGAGCACGCGCGGCGCCCACTCGTGCGTCTGCATGACGCCGACCGGGCGGCCGGACTGGACGAGCATCGTCTCGTCCTGCTTGAGGGTCTGGAGGGTGCGGACCATCGCGTCGTACGAGCGCCAGTCGCGGGCGGCCTTGCCGGTGCCGCCGTAGACGACGAGCTTGTCGGGGTGCTCGGCGACCTCGGGGTCGAGGTTGTTCTGGAGCATCCGCAGCGCGGCCTCCTGCTGCCATCCCAGGGTGCTCAGCTCGGTACCTCGCGCGGCACGTACGGGGCGGGGTCCTGACATGGCGGTGCCTCCTCCGGTGTTGGTCAATCTATTCACATCTTCACTCCCTGAATAGATTCAGTCAACAGCTGCGGGGGGACGCGCCGGATGATGGGATGGCGGACATGGCAGCCGACGCACCAGCGCACGCCACCGCGGACTCCACCGAGGACACCACCCGGGAGGCGGCCCGCCGACGGGACCTGGCCGTACGGGCCGCCGTCGAACAGGGCCTGATCGACGAGGACGCCCCCGTCCTCTGCCTGCTCGACACGGCCGGCATCCGCGCCTCCGCCGCCGCCCTGACCAGCGCCTTCGCCCGGGCCCTCGCCCCCGGCACCCCCGTCCTGCACGCCTTCGCCGTCAAGGCCGCCCCGCTCGTCCCCGTCCTGCGGCTGCTCGCCGACGCCGGACTGGGCTGCGAGGTGGCCAGCCCCGGCGAGCTGGCCCTGGCCCGCGCGGCCGGGGTCGCGCCGGAGCGCATCGTCCTCGACTCCCCCGCGAAAACGGCCGCCGAGCTGCGGGAGGCCCTCGCCCTGGGCATCGCGGTGAACGCCGACAACCGCCAGGAGCTGGAACGCCTCGACACCCTCGTCGCCCGGGCGGCCACCACGTCCCCGATCGGCGTACGGATCAACCCGCAGACCGGCGCGGGCAGCATCGACGCCCTCTCCACCGCCACGGCCACCTCGAAGTTCGGCATCGCGCTGCGCGATCCGGGCGCGCGCGAGTGGCTCGTACGGGCGTACCTGGACCGGCCGTGGCTCACCCGGCTGCACACCCACTCGGGCTCCCAGGGGGTTCCGCTCCCGCTGATCGCCGAAGGGGTGCGGGAGCTGTACGCCCTGGCCGAGGAGATCAACGCGGCGGCCGGCCGGCGGCAGGTCGACACCCTGGACATCGGCGGCGGGCTGCCGGTGAACTTCACCTCGGACACCGTCACCCCCACCCACTCGGAGTACGTGAGCGTGCTGCGCTCGGCCGTCCCCGGACTCTTCTCCGGGGCGTACGGGCTGGTCACGGAATTCGGCCGGTCCCTCACGGCCAAACACGGGCTGGTGCTGACCCGAGTCGAGTACACGAAGACCACCGGCGGGCGGCCGATCGCGCTCACGCACGCGGGGGTCCAGCTGGCGACCCGCACGGTGTACGCCCCGGCGGCCTGGCCGCTGCGCATCCTCCCCTACTCCGCGAAGGGGGCTCCGCTGACGGGGCCGCCCGTCGCCCAGGACATCGCCGGACCGGCCTGCTTCGCGGGTGACCTCCTTGCCGCCGCGCGGGAGCTGCCGCCGCTGGCCCCGGGGGACCTGGTCTGCGTGCCCGACACGGGGGCGTACGCCTTCACCGCGCACTACGGCTACAACAGCCTCCCCCGCCCCCCGATCCACGGCTTCGCGCTGACCCCCACGGGGGTCCGCTTCACCCTGGCCCGCGCCCCACAACCCCTGTCCGCCATCACCGCAGAAGCGGGCGCAGCCACCCCGAACGCCCTCCTCTGACCCCCCGGCCCGGGACCACGCCCCGACTGCGCCCCTTGCCCCTGCACGGTCCGAAGTCCTTCGCCGCGCCCCTCACCGCTGCGCGGGGCGAAGTCCCCGCTGCGACCCTTTGCCGCTGCGCGGGGCGAAGTCCCCGCTGCGACCCTTTGCCGCTGCGCGGGGCGAAGTCCCCTACCCGCCCTTCCACCGTTCCCCGGGCGCTGCCCGGACCCCGGCCCTCAAACGCCGGACGGGCTGGGACGGGGTACCGGGCTGCGCCCGGACCCCTGGGGCTCCGCCCCAGACCCCGGTCCTCAAACGCCGGACGGCTGAAAGAACGACGCGGTCGGGGGCTGCGTACCGGGGGCGGGGACGGGGGCGGGGTGGGGTGTTGGCCGGGACGTAGAGCGTGATTTGTGGCGCGAGAACACGCGCACCCTGTCGAAGTAGCGGGCAGGGCGCCTAAATCATGCAGTCCAGGCCAACACCCCACCCCGCCCCCGGCACCGACCCCCCACCGCAGCCACCAAGCCCCGGCACAACCCCAGCCCCGCCGGCGCTTGAGGCGCAGGGGCCCGGGGACAGCGTCCCCGGCAATGGCGCCGCACCCGGGACCCGGGACCCGCCAGGGCTAGAGCACCGCAGCCACCCCCGGCGAAACCGCCGCGATCACTTCCTCCGGCGAAAGCCCCACCATCGGAGGCAGCCGGAGCAGATACCGCGTCAGCGCCAGCCCCAGCAGCTGCGTGGCCACCAGCCCCGCCACCCGCTCCCCCCGGCCAGGGCCCAGCGCCGGCGCGACCTGGGCCGCGAAGACCTCCCGCATCCGGGCCGCCGCCGCCTCGTGCGTCACCGCGGAGCGCAACAGCACGAGCAGCGCGTCATCCGCCGGATCCCCCTCCCACCGCTCCACGAAGTGCCGTACGAGCGCCTGCGCCAACTCCCCCGCCGGTACCGCCGCCAGGTCCGGCAGCCGCAGGTCCACCGCGAGGGCCGCGTCGAAGAGGCCCTCCTTGTTCCCGAAGTACCGCATCACCATCGACGGGTCGATCCCCGCGTCCGCCGCGACACCGCGGATCGTCGTCCGCTCGTACCCCTGCGCGGCGAATCGTTCCCGCGCCGCCCGCAGAATCGCCGCCTTGGTCTGCCCGCCCCGGGTCTCGCTCCGGATCTCGCCCCGGGTCTCACCCACCGCCACTCCATCACTCACCATGCCAACAACCGTAGGCCAACAACCGTTGACAAGCCACCCCACCCACCCGCACCCTTAAGTCAACAACCGTTGGCCAACAACCGTTGGCATCGCATCCAGGAGGAGACCCCAGATGCCGCTCCCCGCCACCACCCGCGTCGCCGTCGTCGGAGCCGGCCCCACCGGCCTCACCCTCGCCCTGACCCTCGCCGAGGCGGGCATCGACTTCGTGCTCCTGGACCGGCAGGCCGAGGGCGCCAACACCTCCCGAGCCGCCGTGGTCCACGCCCGCACCCTGGAGGTCCTCGACGACCTCGACCCGGCCGCCTCCGCCGAGCTGGTCCGGCGCGGCACCCCCGTCACCCGGTTCCGGATCCGCGACGGCGCCCGCCCGCTCGCCGCCGTCACCTTCGACGGCCTGCCCACGGCCCACCCGTACGCCCTGATGGTTCCCCAGGACCAGACGGAGGCCGTGCTCCTCGCCCGGCTCCGCGCCCTCGGCGGCGACGTCCACCGCCCGTACGAGGTCACCTCCGTCTCCCAGGACGCCACCGGGGTCGTCCTCACCACCGCCACCGGCGAGACCCTGCGGGCCGCCTACGCCGTCGGCGCCGACGGGATGCGCAGCACGGTGCGCGAGGCCGCCGGGATCGGCTTCACCGGCAGCGCCTACGAGGAGTCCTTCGTCCTCGCCGACGTGACGATGGACTGGGCTCCGGGCCCCCAGGAGGTCTCCCTCACCTTCGGTCCGGCCGGCCCCACCGTGGTCGCCCCGCTCCCCGGAGGCCGCTACCGCGTGGTCACCACCGTCGCCGACGCCCCCGCCGAGCCGGACCTGCCCTTCGTCCAGGCGCTGCTGGACACCCGTGCCCCCGGCCAGGCCGCCGTCACCGACGTCGTCTGGTCCTCGCGGTTCCGGGTCCACCACCGGGTCGCGGACCGGTACCGCGCGGGCCGCCTGCTGCTCGCGGGCGACGCCGCGCACGTGCACAGCCCGGCCGGCGGCCAGGGCATGAACACCGGCATCCAGGACGGCCACGCCCTCGGCCGCGCCCTCGCCACCGCCCTGACCACCGCTCTGGCCACCGGCACCGACGAGGCCCTCGACGCCTACGAGGCCACCCGGCGGCCCGTAGCCCTGCGCGTGATCGCGCTGACCGACCGGATGACCCGGATCGCCGCCACCCGCAACCCCGCCGTGCGCGCCGTACGCAACACCCTGCTCCCGCTCCTGGCCCGCATCCCGGCACTCAACAAGCGCCTGGCGACCGAACTGGCGGAACTGAACTACCGCTAGCCACACCCAGCGGGGACAGCGGGCCGACCATCCACCCGGCCGGCCGGCCGACGAGCCCTACTCCACGAACAGCCCCCGCGCCGCGGCCCGCGCGTCGAAGGCCTCCAGCCGGGCCTGCGCGTCCGGCAGCGCGTCCGCCATCGCCTCCAGCAGCACCCGCCCCAGCAGCATCGGCGCGCACGCCGTGTCGAAGGCCAGGCCCGTGCCGACGGGCGCCGGGATCAGCAGGTCGCAGTGGCGGGCCACCGGCGCGAAGGCCGAGTCGGCGACCGTGACCACGGTCAGCCCGGCCCCCCGCGCGTGCTCCAGGGCCTCCGCGACCTCCTTCGGATGGCGGGGCAGCGCGAAGCACAGCAGGGCCGAGGCCCCGGCGCCCGCGGCCGCGTCGATCCGGTCGGCGAGCATGGAGCCGCCCTCGTCGAACAGCCGTACGTCCGGATGGACCTTCGCCGCGAAGTACGCGAACCCGCGCGCCTGCGAGGACGCCGCGCGCAGCCCCAGGACGGGCAGCGGGCTCGACCCGGCCAGCAACCGGCCCGCCTCGCGCACCGGCTCCGGGTCGGCGAGCATCGCGGAGAGCTGCCGCAGGTTCTCGATCTCGCCCTGGACGGCCTGCTGGTACTCGTTGTACGTGTCCTGCTCCCCGCCCCCGGCCCGCTCGGCGGGGGCCACTTCCCGCAGGTGCCGACGCAGCGCGGGATAGCCGTCGAAGCCCAGCGCCACCGCGAACCGGGTCACCGACGGCTGACTCACCCCGGCCAGCTCGGCGAGCTCCACGCTCGACAGGAACGGCACCTCGGCCGCCCCGCGCACCATGCAGTGGGCGATGCGCCGCTGCGTGGGCGTCAGCCGGTGCCCTTCGAACAGCTTCTGCAGCCGGGCCGCAGGGCTCTCGCTCATCCCGTTCCCCTCCGTCCCGTCCCTCGGGCGGCCGGGCGGCCACCGACGGGATATTCAGTCTCCGAGCACTCTGCATGCGGCTATGCAGGACGGCAACCCGATCCCGTAATCCGAGACCTCCCGGCGACCCTCCGACGGGCCTCCGACGGCCCGCCGACGGGCCTTCACGAGCCACCCGGCCAGCCTCCCCGCGAGCCGCCCCCGGACCCGGATCAATTCCCTTGACCGGCCCGACGCCGGCACTTGATCCTCAAGGGCCGGCCACCCCCATCCACCGGTCAACCCCCACCGAATTCAAGCGAATTGGCCCCCATGCTGTCTTCGTCCGTATCCGCCCCACCCCTGCCCGGAACCCGCCTCTGGACCAGGAACTTCGGTCTGTTCTTCACCGCCCGCATCGTGTCGATGCTGGGCGACATGATGATGCCGGTCGCCCTGGCCGTCGCCATGCTCTCGCTCGGCTACGGGGTGAGCGGCATCGGGTACGCGCTGGGCGCCTGGATGGGGTCCTTCGCCCTCTTCATCGTCTTCGGCGGGGTGATCGCGGACCGCTTCCACCCCCTCCCGCAGATGATCGGCGCCGACGCGGTCCGCTGCGTGGCCCAGGGCTCCTTCGCCGTCTACCTCTGGACGGGCCACCCCACCCTCTGGTTCGTCATCGGCGGATCGGTCCTCGGCGGCATCGCGACAGCGATGTTCCAGCCGGGCACCGCCAGCCTCGTCCCCCAGGTCTCCACCGACCCCACCCAGGCCAACGGTGTGCTGCGGGTGAGCCAGGGGATGGCCACGATGGCCGGGCCGGCGCTCGCCGGTGTCCTCGTCGCCGCCACCTCCACGGCCTGGGTGTTCGTGATCGACGCCGCCACCTTCGCCATCAGCGGGGCCTGCCTGCTCGCGTTGCGGCTCCCCCGCCTCGCACCCGACCACTCGCAGTCCATGCTCACGAACCTGCGGGAGGGCTGGGAGGAGTTCCGCTCCAGGTCCTGGCTGTGGGCCGTGATCCTGATCTGGTGGGTGCTCGGCGTCTTCGTCTGGGGCCCGCTCACCCCGCTCGGCGCGGCCTCGATCATCGCCGAGCACGGCAAGGCCGCCTTCGGGTACGCGGAGGGCGCCTTCGGGGCCGGCTGCGTCCTCGGCGGCCTCGTCGCGATCCGGCTCCGCCCGGCCCGCCCGCTGCTCGGCGGCGGCGTCGCGATGTTCCTGTTCCCGATGATGCCGCTGGCCGCGGCCCTGGTCCCGGCCCTGCCGCTGCTCATGCTCGGCTACGCGATCAGCGGCGTGGGCTGGGCGTTCTGGGGCGTCCAGTGGTCCACCACGATGCAGACCCAGATACCCGAGGACCGGCTCAACCGCGTGACCGCGTACGAGGTGGGCGGTTCGATCCTCGCCATTCCCCTCGGCCAGGTCCTGGCGGGCCCGGCGAGCGACCTCTTCGGCATCCGCCCGCTCCTGCTGGCCGGCGCCGCGATCAGCCTCGGCTGCGCCCTGGCCCTCCTCCTCGTCCGACCCGTCCGGGAGCTCGTCCGACGCGATACGGGGGCTAACCCCAGTGCCGGCGAGGACGCCGGATCCTAGGGTGGCGGGATGGAGTCCCAAGAGCTGAAGAAGGAATTCTCCGCCACGCTCGACGCCCGTAGGGAGCTCGGGGCGGAGTACGAGGCCGAGCTGGTCGACTCGTTCGTGGAGAAGGTGGACACACAGATCCGGCGGCGGCTCGCGGAGGAGCGGCTCTCCGCGGCCCGCGGCACCCGGCCCGGTGCGGCGGACTCCCCGGACGGCAGCTTCGGCGAGCGGTTCGGCTTCGCGATCATCACCCTGGTGCTGGCGATCCCGCTCTCCGCGATCGGCGCCGCCCAGGCGGATCTCAGCGGCCTGGTCGTGGTCTGGCTCGGCATCCTGGGCGTCAACTACGCCCACGCGGCGAAGTTCTCCCGCCTCCGCCTTCGGGACGAGCGCGGTACCGATCAGCTGAACTGACGGCCGGGCGGCAGGGCGGCCGGGGCCTGGCGGACGGCCCGCGCACATGTTTATGCGCGGGGACCGCCGCACCCCGGTTTCCCGGGGGCGGGACGACGGCGGTCCCCGCGCAGGACACGGGCCGGGTCAGGGCCGTCCGCGCGTCCGTGGCGTCCAACGCGGTCCGGGAGCCGCTCCGGAAGTGCGCCGACGCCGTTCGTGGTGCCGGCCGGGTCCCGGTTTCCCGGGCTTCCCTGCCGACAACCACCACTGTGCCGGAGCCGTGTTAAGCCGGTGCTGCCGCCACGTGTCGGGCCCGTACCGTTTGCGCGTCGCCCGCGCGCGGACCCGTACACGCACTCGTACACGGACCCGTACGCGGACCCGTACGCCAACCCGTACGGGCTACTTCGCGCCCTTGGCCAGGAACGCCAGCAGGTCCTGACGGCTCACCACACCGGTCGGCTTGCCCTCGACCAGCACGATCGCCGCGTCGGCCTCGCCGAGCACCGCCATCAGTTCGGCGACCGGCTCGCCCGAGCCGACCTGCGGCAGCGGCGCGCTCATGTGCTTCTCCAGCGGGTCGCCCAGCGAGGCGCCGCCCGCGAACAGCGCCGCCAGCAGCTCCTTCTCGACGACGGAGCCGATGACCTCGGCGGCCATCACGTCGGGGTGGCCGGCGCCCGGCTTGACGATCGGCATCTGCGAGACGCCGTACTCGCGCAGCACCTCGATGGCCTCGCCGACGGTCTCCTCGGGGTGCATGTGGACCAGCGAGGGGATGCCGCCCGCCTTGTCCGCGAGCACGTCCCGGATGCGGGCGGAGGGGCCCGCGTCCTCCAGGAAGCCGTGTCCGGCCATCCACTCGTCGTTGAAGATCTTGCTGATGTAGCCGCGCCCGCTGTCCGGGAGCAGGACGACGACCACGTCGTCCGGGCCGAGGCCCTCGGCCGCCCGCAGCGCGGCGACGACCGCCATGCCGCAGGAGCCGCCGACGAGCAGGCCCTCCTCCTTCGCGAGGCGACGGGTCATCTGGAAGGAGTCCTTGTCGGACACCGCGATGATCTCGTCGGCCACCTCCGCGTCGTAGGCGGTCGGCCAGAAGTCCTCGCCGACGCCCTCGACGAGGTACGGACGGCCGGAGCCTCCGGAGTAGACCGAGCCCTCGGGGTCGGCGCCGATGACCTTCACGCTGCCGCCGGAGGCTTCCTTGAGGTACCGGCCGGTGCCCGAGATCGTGCCGCCCGTGCCGACGCCCGCGACGAAGTGGGTGATCTTCCCGTCCGTCTGCTCCCAGAGCTCGGGGCCGGTGGTCTCGTAGTGCGAGCGCGGGTTGTTCGGGTTGCTGTACTGGTCGGGCTTCCAGGCTCCCGGGGTCTCGCGCACGAGGCGGTCGGACACGTTGTAGTACGAGTCCGGGTGCTCGGGGTCGACGGCGGTCGGGCAGACCACGACCTCGGCGCCGTACGCGCGCATGACGTTGATCTTGTCAGCCGAGACCTTGTCGGGGCAGACGAAGATGCACTTGTAACCCTTCTGCTGGGCCACGATGGCGAGTCCTACACCCGTGTTGCCGCTCGTGGGCTCCACGATGGTGCCGCCGGGCTTGAGTGCTCCGCTCTGTTCGGCGGCCTCGATCATCCGCACGGCGATCCGGTCCTTCGCGGATCCGCCGGGATTGAAGTACTCGACCTTGGCCAGGACGGTGGCCTGGAGGCCTTCGGTCACACGGTTGAGCTTCACCAGCGGGGTGTTGCCGACGAGGCTGATCATCGAGTCGTGGAATTGCACCATGTTCTCCAAGGAGGGGACTCCACGGGTTCTCCGGGAGGCACCGCCAGACTATGCGGAAAGGGATTGGGCGACCGTCCCTACGGGGCAGGAAGGTCAACAGGACGGCGGGGTCGAGCAGGCACGGCGCAGGGATCCGGCCAAGGGACCGAGAAGGTGGCTTGAAGGGTGTCCAGGGCGAGGACGGCCCGCCGCATCGCGGCGGGGGCGGCGTACGGCGGTGGCGGGCTCGGGCTCGTCGGGGCCGCCGCGGTCGGGCTGGTGGTCGCGGAGATGCAGTTCGCGAAGCGGACGGTCGGCACCGGGCTCCCGGATCCGCCGCGCGCGGACGGGCTGTACGGGAGCGAGTTCGGCGGTCCCGAGCTGAGTCCGGGCCCGCTGCGGTTCGGCGTGCTGGGCGATTCCACGGCGGCCGGGCTGGGCGTGCTGCGGGCCCGGCAGACGCCGGGCGCCCTGCTGGCCTCGGGGCTGGCGGCGGTGGCCGAGCGGCCGGTCGAGCTGCGCAACGTAGCCCTTTCGGGTGCGATGTCGGACGACCTGGACCGCCAGACGGGGCTGCTGCTGGACGGTGACGAACCGCCCCCCGACGTGTGCGTGATCATGATCGGCGCCAATGACGTGACCCGCCGGATGCCGCCCACCCAGTCGGTGCGGCTGCTGACCGCGGCCGTACGCCGGCTGCGGCTCGCGGGCTCCGAGGTGGTGGTCGGCACCTGTCCGGACCTCGGCACCATCGAGCCCGTGTACCAACCGCTGCGGTGGCTGGCCCGCCGGGTCTCGCGCCAGCTGGCGGCCGCCCAGACGATCGGGGTGCTCGCGCTGGGCGCCCGTACCGTCTCGATCGGTGACCTGATGGGGACGGAGTTCGCGGCGAACCCCCGCGAGATGTTCGGCCCGGACTCCTACCACCCGTCGGCGGAGGGCTACGCGACCGCGGCGATGGCCATACTGCCCACCCTGTGCGCGGCCCTGGGCGTCTGGCCCGAGTCGGACCGGCTGGACGTGTCGCGCAACGAGGACATGCTCCCGCTGGCCAAGGCCGCCTCGGCGGCGGCGGGACAGGCCGGCACGGAGGTGACCGGGGCCCGGGGCGCCTGGGCCCTGCTCAAGTACCGGCGCAGGCGCCGGGTGCCCGGCGAGGACCTCACGGAGCAGCCGGGGCGGAGCGCGCGGGCGGAGCAGACTGGAGGTACCGCGCCGGACGGTGCCACGGACGCGCCCAGAGCGACCGGAGTCACATCGCAAGGGCAGTGACCTCGACGGTACGGGGCGGTAACTTCGCATGCGGTCCCGGTACGACACCACTTCCCTTGGAGCCCCGATGCCCGAAGCCGTCATCGTTTCCACCGCCCGTTCGCCGATCGGGCGCGCTTTCAAGGGATCCCTCAAGGACGTCCGCCCGGACGACCTGACCGCCACGGTCATCCAGGCCGCCCTCGCCAAGGTCCCCGGGCTGGACCCGCGCGAGATCGACGACCTGATGCTGGGCTGCGGCCTCCCGGGCGGCGAGCAGGGCCACAACCTCGGCCGGATCGTCGCGGTGCAGATGGGCATGGACCACCTGCCCGCGACCACGATCACCCGCTACTGCGCCTCCTCGCTGCAGACCTCCCGGATGGCGCTGCACGCCATCAAGGCGGGCGAGGGCGACGTCTTCATCTCCGCGGGCGTCGAGATGGTCTCCCGGTCCGTGAACGGCTCCTCCGACGGCATCCCGGGCACCCACAACCCGCTCTTCGCCGACTCCGAGGCCCGCACCAAGGAGGTCGCCGAGTCCACCGGGTCCTCCTGGCACGACCCGCGCGAGGACGGCCGCACCCCCGACGCGTACATCGGCATGGGGCAGACCGCGGAGAACCTGGCCCGGCTCAAGGGCGTGACCCGCGCCGACATGGACGAGTTCGGCGTGCGTTCGCAGAACCTGGCCGAGGAAGCCATCAAGAACGGCTTCTGGGCCCGCGAGATCACCCCGGTCACCACCCCGGACGGCACGGTCGTCTCGCAGGACGACGGCCCGCGCGCCGGGGTCACCCTGGAGGCCGTCCAGGGCCTCAAGCCCGTCTTCCGCCCCGACGGCCTGATCACGGCCGGCAACTGCTGTCCGCTGAACGACGGCGCCGCGGCGCTGGTCGTCATGAGCGACACCAAGGCGCGCGAGCTGGGCCTGACCCCGCTGGCCCGGATCGTCTCCACCGGCGTCACCGGCCTCTCCCCCGAGATCATGGGCCTGGGCCCGGTCGAGGCGTCCAAGCAGGCCCTGAAGCGGGCGGGCCTGACCGTCGGCGACATCGACCTTTTCGAGATCAACGAGGCCTTCGCGGCCCAGGTGATCCCCTCCTACCGGGACCTGGAGATCCCGCTGGAGAAGCTGAACGTCAACGGCGGGGCCATCGCCATCGGTCACCCCTTCGGGATGACCGGCGCGCGCATCACCGGCACGCTGATCAACAGCCTGCAGTTCCACGACAAGCAGTTCGGCCTCGAAACCATGTGCGTCGGCGGCGGTCAGGGCATGGCCATGATCATCGAGCGGCTGAGCTGAGCCGCAGCGGAGGGTAGGGGTCGTCCTGAGGCACGAAGGACGGCACCTGCCCGCAGCGGAGGCGAAGCTCAGCGCGACCACAAGATCGAGCGGCTGAGCTAGGTCTCGATCGAGCGGGGCCGCCGGGATCAAGAGCCGAGGCCAGACGGCGTAAGGGATCCGCTTGATCCCATACGCCGTACTGACGCCGAATCCAATCCTGTCGCGGCCATTCTGTGACCAAATGTCCCCCAGGATGTGACCT
Organism: Streptomyces sp. NBC_01298; assembly: GCF_035978755.1. Lineage (NCBI taxonomy): Bacteria > Bacillati > Actinomycetota > Actinomycetes > Kitasatosporales > Streptomycetaceae > Streptomyces > Streptomyces sp. NBC_01298. Next base: position 5,556,593 of record NZ_CP108414.1, on the reverse strand, counting down.
TAGTCCTGGGGGATCATTGTTTCCCCAGGTCAGGCCTGGTTCGGGTGGGGCTCCCGGGACGAAAGGCCTGTCCAATTCATGACGTAATGCACTGCAAGCCATTCCCAGTTCAGGACAAGCTGATGTAGGAAGTCGGGGGATCGAATCAATCAGGAGTTAGTCAGTGAGCGCCATGTCTCTTGCCCTACTGCTGACCACGGCCGCTGCCACGGCCGTCGGCGCTGCTGCGCTGCACGCCGTCCACGGCCTGCGCAAGCAGGTCACCGCACTGCGCGGTGAGCTGACGGTTTCGCACCCCCGTGGCGCCGCCGCAACCGTTCCGCACGCCCGTAGCGCCGTGGAGTCCCCGGCCGCCGAGATACGAGCCGCCGTCGCCGAGGCCCTCGCCGAGGAGCGCGAGCGCGAGCTCGCCGAGGCGCGCGCCTTCTGGGCCGCTCAGGAGGCGCGTGACGCCGCCGACGCCCCCTCGCTGCTGGGCGGCCTGTCCGGCCTCGGCGAGGAGAGCCCCGTCTTCCTGCCCCGGCAGGCGGACATGGTGGGCCTGGAGCCGCTCCTGGGCGACGACGCCGAGGACTACCAGGGTTACCCGGAGGACTCGGCCGAGCTGGCCGCCGCCCGCCGGCGCCACCCCTCGCACCCGGACTTCGTCCCCGTGCAGGCCTCGCACCCCGGCGCCGACCACGAGCGCACGGTCAACCGCCTGGAGGAGCTCGCGGAGGCCCGTACGGCCCTCGCGGACGTCCGCCCCGGCCCGTTGGGCACCCTGGACGTGTACGTCTTCACCGACGGCACCACGCTCTGCATGACCCCGGGCCACCGGGAGACCGCCGAGCGGCTCGCCGACGCCCTGCGCTCGGGCAGCGCACCGGTCCTGCTGGGCGGCTCGGGCATCTCCGGCGCCTACGCCCTGACCTTCTCCTGCGGCGACTCCGAGGACCCGGACAGCAACGTCTACATCCTCGCCGACCGCGTCATCGCCTCGCTCTGAGCCCGTCGCTCTGAGCCCGCGCGGCGATCCGCGTCACCGCAGCGCCCCGGCTTCCGCCTGATCGACCAGCCGAACGGCCTCGTCCAGCATCTCGGACGGGGCCTTCGCCACGTCCGGGCCCGATACGTCGGGTGCGTCGGATGCGTCGGGTGCGTCCTGTCCGTCTTGTGCGCCCGTCGCGCCCGGGGAGCCGACCAGGCCGGTCGCGCCGGTCGCGCCGGTCGCGCCGGTCGCGCCGGCCGACGCGGCGTACAGGGCCTCGGCGAGGTCCAGCCCCGCCACGGCGAGCTGGTCGCCCACCACGAAGATGCCGGCGTCGGGCATCGTCCGCGCCGGAGCCGCCCCCGCGCCGCCCCCGCCGTCCCCGGCGCCCGTGGAGGCCGCCTCCAGCCGCTGCGCGCGCAGCGAGAGCTCCCGGGCCAGGTCCAGCGCCACCTCGGCGGCTCCCTGCTGGAGCCGGCTCTGCGGAGCCGCCCGCAGCCGGTCGGCGAAACGTTCCACGGCGGCGGTCAAGGGTGAGGTATCGAGCACCCGGCCGACCTTACGCGCCGCCCCGGCGCCATTGCCAACGGCCGAACTCTCCGGCACGGTGGCGTGAAGAGAACAGCACAGCACGGCGATACCCCCGGAGGCGCCCATGTCCGTCGAGTTCTCCGAACAGACCCACCGCAACATGATCGACAGAATCCCCCAGACCACCGGTCGTGAACTCTCCGACTGGCTCCGGACCGTGGAGGACGGCCCCTCCCTCGTCCGGTTCGAAGAGAAGGTCAGCTGGCTGCTCGGCGCGCACGAGCTGTCGTACGGCCAGGCCAAGGCGATCATCCACGAGCACGACCTGCGCAGGGCCGCCCGCAAGTTCGGCTGAGCCGGCCCCTGCCCCCGTCCCGAGCCCCCGACTTCCCGTCCGTCCCGATCACCCGATCCGCTGACCCCCGGCATGCGGGAAGGCCCCGCGAGCGCGTGCTCGCGGGGCCTTCCTCAGCTCAACGGGTGGAGCCGGTGGTACTAGTCGCCCTTGAGGATGGAGATCAGGCGCAGCATCTCCATGTAGATCCACACCAGGGTCATGGTGAGGCCGAAGGCCGCCAGCCAGGACTCCTCGCGGGGAGCGCCGTAGGCCACGCCGTCCTCGACCATCTTGAAGTCCATGGCGAGGAAGGCGGCGCCCAGGAGGATGCCGATGACGCCGAACAGGATGCCCAGGGGGCCGCTGCGGAAGCCGAGGCCGTCGCCGCCCGCGAAGACGGAGAACAGCAGGTTGACGACCATCAGGAGCATGAAGCCCACGGCGGCGGCCATCACGAAGCCGACGAAGCGCCGGTTCACCCTGATCCAGCGCATCTTGTACGCGAACAGCACGCCGGCGAAGACGCACATCGTGCCCATGACGGCCTGGACGACCGTGCCCGGGCCGGTGTAGGTGCTGACGGCCGAGCTGATGACGCCGAGGAAGACGCCCTCGAACGCGGCGTACGCCAGGATCAGCGCCGGGACCGGCTTGGCCTTGAACGACTGGATCATCGCGAAGACGAACGCGATGAGCGCGGCGCCGATGGCGATGCCGTACGACTTGTTGATGTTGGCCGAGTCGACCGGAAGAACGATCCAGGAGATCGCCGCCGTCAGGATGACCGTGCCGAGCGTCAGAGCCGTACGGCTCACGACGTCGTCGATGGTCATCGCGTTGCCGCGGACCGGCGCCTGCGGCATACCCGTGGCCGGGTCGGTCGCGTAGGGGTTGGTCGCGTACGGGTTGGTGGCGGTCCCGGCCTGGGCCTGGGGCTGCTGCGTGCCGAAGCCCGCATAAGCACCGTTGTCGCGGCTGAACCCCCGTCGCGAGAAGACCGGGTTGCTGCTCCTCATCTCACTCCTCCATGGCCACCGTGCGCGGCCTTGGAGTCAAGAGTAATGCGAACGCAAAGGAATCGCCCTACTGCTGGAGGAGGATCTTTCCCCGGGGGCACGAGTCCGGCGTGACGGGCGGGGGTACCCGTGGCGCCCCCGCCGTCCGCGCGTTCCGGCCTGAATCGGAACGTCCTCAACATCATCGTGCCCGAAGCCGGACTTGAACCGGCACGACCCGAGGGTCAGCGAGGTTTAAGCTCGCCGTGTCTGCATTCCACCATCCGGGCAGGGCGTAGCGGCCCCGTAGGAAAAGCCTTGAACGCTACGCCGAGCCTATCCGGAAGACTTGCGCCCCCACCTGGGCATCTCGCCGATGTTGTCTGATTTTATTGGTGATTGACGGCTCGTCAGGGGACAGAAGGCGCGGTCGGCACGTTCCGGGCGTCGATCATGGCCGCCACGGGATTGACGGGATTTCGATGGCCCGCGCCACCCCGCACGCCACCCCGTGCGCCACCCCCTCGGGCCGGCTCCGCTTCCGGTCCCCCGCCGGTCCGCCCCCGCCCCCGGCCCCGGCTCCGCTTCCGCCCCCGGTGCGGGCTCCGTTCCCACCCCCGCAGGGGCTCCGCTCCGGCCCGTGCGCGGCTCCCGTTTCCCGTTCCGGGCCCCGCCGGACCGGCTGCCTCCCCGCGTCCGCCCCGCGCCGCCGTCATACCAAAGGAGGAGGCCCGGCCCTCCGTGGTCAGTCTCCAGGGGACCGGAGAAGGGGCATCACGGCTGATCCGGAGCGGGGGTGGGCGCCACGAGGATGGAGGGGTCCCGCCAACCGCGGACCGTGAGCCCGGTCCGTCCTTCGAGGAGCCGCCCCCGTGACCACCATGAACTACGCCCCGCACACCGCCCAGGCCGTCGCCGCGCGCGCCTCCGGCCTCTCCAAGGTGTACGGCCAGGGCGAGACCCAGGTGGTCGCTCTGGACAACGTCTCCGTGGACTTCGCGCAGGGCCAGTTCACCGCGATCATGGGCCCCTCCGGATCCGGCAAGTCCACGCTGATGCACTGCGTCGCCGGCCTGGACACCTTCTCCGCCGGGTCGGTCCGCATCGGCGAGACCGAGCTGTCCACCCTGAAGGACAAGCAGCTGACGCAGCTGCGCCGGGACAAGATCGGCTTCATCTTCCAGGCCTTCAACCTGCTGCCGACCCTGACGGCCCTGGAGAACATCACGCTCCCCATGGACATCGCCGGCCGCAAGCCCGACAAGCAGTGGCTGGACTCGGTGATCAACATGGTCGGCCTCGCCGACCGCCTCTCCCACCGCCCCACCCAGCTCTCCGGCGGCCAGCAGCAGCGCGTCGCCGTGGCCCGCGCCCTGGCCTCCCGCCCCGAGATCATCTTCGGTGACGAGCCCACCGGAAACCTCGACTCGCGCTCCGGCGCCGAGGTCCTGGGCTTCCTGCGCAACTCCGTGCGCGAGCTCGGCCAGACCGTCGTGATGGTCACCCACGACCCGGTCGCCGCCTCCTACGCGGACCGCGTCATCTTCCTCGCCGACGGCCGCATCGTCGACGAGATGATCCAGCCCACCGCGGACGGCGTGCTCGACCGCATGAAGGCCTTCGACGCCAAGGGCCGCACCAGCTGAGGGACGCCCGCGCCCCGCGCAGACGTCCGTCCCCGCTGACCTCCTAGACCTGGATTCCTCCACCATGTTCCGTACCGCCCTGCGCAACGTGCTCGCGCACAAGGCCCGGCTGCTGATGACGGTGCTCGCCGTCGTCCTCGGCGTCGCCTTCGTCTCCGGCACGCTCGTCTTCACCGACACCGTCGGCAAGGCGATGTCGAACCAGTCCGCCAAGAGCTTCGACGGCGTCGCCGTCTCGGTCACCTCCTACGGCGCCTCCCGCAACGACGAGGGCGTCAAGGAGGGCGAGCCGGGCATCAGCCAGAAGACCCTCGACAAGGTCAAGGCCCTCGACGGCGTCGACGCCGCCTCCGGCCGCGTGAGCGGCTTCGCCGCCGTGGGCGACCAGGACGGCAAGCTGATCGGCACCGGCTGGGCCAACACCGGCGCCAACTTCGTCCCCCTCAAGGACGGCAAGGACCCCCGCTACGCCTTCGCCGAGGGCAACGGCCCGGCCAAGGCCGGCGAGATCGCCCTCGACAAGGAGACCGCCAAGCGCGGCGAGTACAAGGTGGGCGACAAGGTCCGCGTGGCCGACAACGGCCCGGCCAAGGAGTACACGCTCGCCGGCGTCTTCACCACCGAGGACGGCGCGGTCAACGCGGGCGGCTCGCTCGTCCTGTTCGACACCCCGACCGCCCAGCGGCTCTACCTGGAGCCGGGCTACTACAGCGAGCTGTCGGTCAGCGCCAAGGCCGGCACCGGCGCCGACCAGCTGCTCACCGAGATCAAGCCGCTCGTCGGCAAGGACGCCAAGGCCCAGACCGGGGCGGCGCTCGCGGCCGAGCAGGCCAAGGACATCGAAGCCGGCATGGGCAGCATGAACCAGATGCTGCTGACGTTCGCGCTGATCTCGCTCTTCGTCGGCATCTTCCTGATCTACAACACCTTCACCATGCTGGTCGCCCAGCGCACCAAGGAACTGGCCCTGCTGCGCGCCGTCGGCGCCAACCGCGGCCAGGTCAAGCGCTCGGTCCTCGCCGAGGCCCTGGTCGTCGGCGTCATCTCCTCCGCCATCGGCCTGATCGCCGGCGTCGGGCTCGCCATCGGCATGCGCGCCGCGATGGGCGCCTTCGACGTGAAGATCCCGGCCGGCCCGCTGGTCGTCGCCCCCGCCACCGTCCTCGCGGCGATCGTCATCGGCGTCGTCGTCACGATGCTCGCCGCCTGGCTGCCCGCGCGCCGCACCGCCAAGATCTCCCCGGTCGCCGCGATGGGCAGCGCCCACCTGCCGGCCTCCTCCAAGTCCCTGGTGCTGCGCAACAGCATCGGCGGCGCCGTCACCCTGCTCGGTCTGCTCGCCATCCTCGGCGGCGCGATCGCCGGCAAGGACGGCAGGGTGCTCATCGGCGCCGGCGCCTTCTTCACGATGATCGGCATCATCGTCCTGCTGCCGGCCCTCTCCCGCCCGGTCATCGCGGCGGTCCGCCCGCTGCTGGAGAAGGCCTTCGGCGTCGCCGGCAAGCTGGCCGCGCAGAACGCGGTCCGCAACCCGCGCCGCACCGCCGTCACCGCCGCCTCGCTGGCCATCGGCCTGACCCTGGTCACCGCCCTGTCCGTGCTCGGCATCACGATGGGCAAGGCCATCGACCGGATGACGACGGACAACCTCAAGGCCGACTACACGGTCTCCATGGGCGAGAGCTTCGGCAGCCTGGACGCATCCGTGATCCCGGCCCTGGCGAAGGCCCCGGGCGTCAAGGCGGTCTCTCCGCAGCAGGCCGGCGACTTCAAGGTCGGCGACGGCGACACCTACCGCTCCGTCTCCGGGGTCAACCCGGCGACCATCGGCCAGCTCCTCAACTTCGACGTGGTCAGCGGGCAGCTGACCAGCCTCGCCAAGGGCGAGGTGGCCGTCTCCGAGAAGACCGCGAAGTCGGACGGCCTGTCGGTCGGCTCCCCCCTGAAGGTCACCTTCCCGGACAACAAGAAGGAGAGCCTGAAGGTCGGCGCGGTCTACAAGGACATGGAGGGCATGCTCTCCCCCTACGTGATCGACTCCCGGATCCTCGACCGGCACGACGAGAAGCCGTACCTGCGCGAGGTCCTCGTCAAGATGGACGGCGGCCCCTCCGCCAAGGGCGAGCAGGCCCTCGTCGACGCCCTCGGCAAGAACCCGGCGATCACCTTCGCCACCCAGCAGGACATCCGCAACCAGATGGGCGGCATGATCAACACCGCCCTGAACATCATGTACGGCCTGCTCGCCATGGCGCTGATCATCTCGGTCCTCGGCGTCGTCAACACCCTGGCGATGTCCGTGTACGAGCGGACGCAGGAGATCGGCATGCTGCGGGCCATCGGCCTGGACCGCGGCCGGGTCAAGAACATGATCCGGCTGGAGGCCATCGTCATCTCGCTCTTCGGCGCGGTCATCGGCGTGGCGCTGGGCACCTTCATCGCCTGGGCCGTCGGCGAGACCGTCAAGGGCTCGATCCCGAACTACGCCCTGGTGATCCCCTTCGACCGGATCGCGATCTTCATGCTGCTGGCCGGCATCGTCGGCGCCCTGGCGGCCATGTGGCCCGCCCGCAGCGCGGCCCGGCTGAACATGCTGACCGCGATCAAGACGGAGTAGCCGCGCCGGCCGTACGACGGCGCCCGTACGAAGCCGCAGGGCCCCGCGACATCACGTCGCGGGGCCCTGCGGCCGTTTCACCCGGCGTACGGGGCTACGCGGGCCACTCCCGTGCGCGCAGCGGCATTCCGGAGGCCGACCGTCTCCCGGTGCGCACCGCGAGCACCTGGTTGACGCCGAGCCGGTTGTGCTCGAAGGCGAGCGCCGAGGCGGCCATGTACAGCTGCCAGACCCGGGCCCGCCCGGGCGAGGTCAGCCGCTGGGCCTCCTCCCAGTGCTCCTCCAGCCGGGCCACCCAGGCCCGCAGGGTGAGCGCGTAGTGCTCGCGCAGCGCCTCCAAGTCGCGGACCTCGAAGCCGGCCCGCTCGAGCTCGCCGACGGTGGTGCCCAGTGGCGACAGCTCGCCGTCGGGGAAGACGTAGGCGTCTATGAACGCGTCGATCCGGTAGGCCTCCTCGTCCGGTTCGGGACGCCGCGCGATCTGGTGGTTCAGCAGCCTCCCGCCCGGCCGCAGCAGGCCGTACAGCGTGTGGGCGTACGTGCGGTAGCGCTCGGCGCCGACGTGTTCGGCCATCCCGATGGAGGAGACGGCGTCGTACGGGCCGTCCTTGACGTCCCGGTAGTCCTGGACCCGGATCTCCACGAGGTCCGCCAGGCCCTCCTCCGCGACCCGCTTGCGGGCGTAGGCGGCCTGTTCGCCGGAGAGGGTGATCCCGGTGACCTTGGCCCCGTACTCCCGGGCCGCGTGCAGGGCCATCGAGCCCCAGCCGCAGCCGACGTCCAGGAGCCGGTCCCCCGGGCCCAGGGCGAGCTTGCGGCAGACCAGGTCCAGCTTGTCCCGCTGGGCGTCCTCCAGGCTCCCGCCGGGGGTCCAGTAGGCGCAGGAGTACACCATCGACGGGCCGAGCACCCGCTCGTAGAAGGTGTTGCCCACGTCGTAGTGGTGGCTGATGGCCCGCCGGTCGCTGCCCTTCGTGTGCCGGGGCCCGCCGCGGCGGACGGCCTCCTCGGGCGGCGGGGCCGGCTTGGTCCACGGCCGCGCCAGGCCCACGAGGCCCCGTACGGCGGCCCGGGAGCGCGGATCGCGCAGCAGGGCGGCGGGCCCGGCGCCCTTGCCGGCGGACGGCTCGGGAGCCGGCTCGCGGTCCCGCTCCCAGAGCAGCCCGCCGACCCGGTCCAGCAGCTCGAACAGGTCCCCGTCGACGGTGAGGTCCCCGGCCACCCAGGCGCGGGCCAGGCCCAGCTCGCCGGGCTTCCACAGGATCCGGCGCAGGGCGCGCCGGTTGTTCAGGACCAGGATGGGACCGCCGAGCGGACCGGCCTCGCTGCCGTCCCAGACCCGGATCCGGACGGGGAGGGGGGCTCCCATCAGGGTTTCGGCTAAAGCGGCCAGCCGCGGCGCGGCGTCGTTCATGCGGGATCCTCCAACAAGCACCGACGAGCTCGACAAGTTCCGACCGCACGGCATACCCGGATCCGGTCCCGAATATGCCGAAGGGGCCGCCCGCACCACGGATGGCGGGCGGCCCCTTCGGGACGCGCTGGGTCGTACTGGTCGTACTGGTCTTGCCGGTACCGCTGATCCTGCTCGTCCTGCCGGGGCCCTACGGGGTCAGGAGGCCTTGGCCTTCTCGGCCGGGGCCGTGACGGCGGCCGGAGCCGGCGCCGGCTTGGCGGCCTCGTAGAACTCCTCGCGGGGGCTCTCCAGGGCGCCGAGGGAGACGACCTCGCGCTTGAGGAACATCGCGAGGGTCCAGTCGGCGAAGACGCGGATCTTGCGGTTCCAGGTCGGCATGGCCATGCCGTGGTAGCCACGGTGCATGTACCAGGCGAGACGGCCCTTGAGCTTGATCTTCATCTTGCCCATGACGATCATCGCGACGCCCTTGTGGAGGCCGAGGCCCGCCACCGCACCCTTGTTGGAGTGCGAGTACTCGGCCTGCGGGAAGCCCCGCATGCCCGAGATGACGTTGTCGCCGAGGACCTTGGCCTGGCGCAGCGCGTGCTGGGCGTTCGGCGGGCACCAGGCGTTCTCCACGCCGGCCTTGCGGGCGGCGAGGTCGGGCACCTGGGCGTTGTCGCCGGCGGTCCAGATGTAGTCCGTGCCCTTGACCTGGAGGGTCGGCTCGGCGTCCACGTGGCCGCGGGGGCCCAGCGGCAGGCCGTAGCGGGCCAGCACGGGGTTGGGCTTCACGCCGGCGGTCCACACGAGGGTGCTGGAGTCGACCTCGAGGCCGTTCTTCAGCACCACGTGGCCGTCCACGCAGGAGTCCATGGAGGTGTTCAGGTAGATCTCGATGCCGCGCGACTCGAGGTGCTCCTTGCCCCAGGTGCCGAGCTTGGGCCCGACCTCGGGAAGGATCTTGTCGGCCGCGTCTACCAGGATGAAGCGCATGTCCTCGCGCTTGATGCTGGAGTAGTACTTCGCGGCGTCGCGGGCCATGTCCTCGACCTCGCCGATCGTCTCGGCACCGGCGAAGCCGCCGCCGACGAAGACGAAGGTGAGGGCCTTGCGGCGGACGTCCTCGTCCGTCGTGGACTCGGCCTTGTCGAGCTGCTCGAGTACGTGGTTGCGCAGGCCGATGCCCTCTTCCACGCCCTTCATGCCGATGCCCTGTTCGGCGAGGCCGGGGATCGGGAAGGTGCGGGAGACGGCGCCGAGCGCGATCACCAGGTAGTCGAAGGGCAGCTCGTACGCCTCGCCGACCAGCGGCGTGACGACGGCGACCTTGCGGTCCTGGTCGATGTTCGTGACCCGGCCGGTGAGGACCTCAGCCTTCGGAAGCACGCGTCGCAGCGGTACGACGACGTGCCGAGGCGAGATGCTGCCTGCGGCCACTTCGGGGAGGAAGGGCTGGTAGGTCATGTACGAGCGCGGGTCGACGACCGTGACGGTCGCCTCGCCGTAACGCATCTTCTTCATGATGCGCTTGGCTGCGTACAGGCCTACGTACCCACCTCCTACAACGAGGATCCTGGGACGCTCCGTGGTGCTCATGGAACGAGTATCCAGCACCCCCAGGGGTGACGCTCGTGAGCCCCTTCACAAGGACCTTGGGACCCTCTGCTACACTCCGCCGCCCACGTGACCGAGGTCATGGCGCGAAGCGGGAACCAGGGTGTAACGGGAGTCGTTGAACACCAGTCCTGAACTGGCCTCCGAGCCCCTAAGCGGAGTAGACCACCGCCTTCGTGGATACCTACCGCCAGAGGTGTGCGAGGTCCGGCAATCGCACGAACGCGAGCAAAAAGAAGGCCCAGGAGGCTCCGGACTCGCCCAAAAGGCTCCTCCGAGGCCCTTACAGGCACCTTTTCCTTGTGAAGAACTTCACGAAGTTCATGTGGACGACGGGACCTAAGACCCCCGAACAGCCCCCCAGGAGCCCTTCTTGACCCTCGACCTGGTCGAGGGCCCAGGGTTCGGGGCGTGGAGAACGAGATGCGCAGTATCGGCGAGACGGCCCTCGACAGCGGCCTGAGCGTGAGTGCCCTGCGGTTCTACGACGGGGCCGGCGTGCTGGTTCCCGTCCGGGTGGATCCGGCGAGCGGGTACCGCTGGTACGGACCCGAGCAGGTCGAGGAGGCCCGGCTGCTGGCCCGGCTCCGGCGGACCGGGATGCCCCTGGCGGACATCCGGCTCGTGCTGGCCGGCTGGGCCGGCGCGGACACCGATCTGGTCCGCGGCCTGCTCCGGGCGCACCTGCTCCGGCTGGAAGAGGGCCTGTCCGACGCCCGCACCGAGCTCTCCGCGATCCGCGCCCTACTCGACCGCAGGGAGACCCCCATGACCGAGACCACGATCACGAACACGACCGCCCGCACGACCGCCCAGGCCGCCGCCCACGCCGCCGCCGGCACGACCGCGCGGCTCACCGTCTCCGGGCCCGAGCTGGCCGCCACCCTGGACTCGGTCCGGTTCGCCGTCTCCGCCGATCCCGCTCTGCCGGTGCTCGGCGGCATCCTGTTCGACATCGAGGACGGGGCGCTGCGCGTCGTGGCCACCGACCGGTACCGCCTGGCCGTGGCCCGCGCCGGGGTCACCGGCCACACCGGTCCCCGCGTCCAGCTCCTCGTACCCGCCCCGCTCGCGGACGCGATGCGGGCGCTGCTGAGCGACGACGCCCCGGTCCTGCTGACCGTGGACGGCGACCGCGTGGCCCTGGAGACGGAGGCGGCGGACCGCCAGGCGGCCGGCCGGTGCCTGGACCACGAGTTCCCCGACTACCGCCGCCTGATCAGCCTGCCCGCGGGGCGCCGGGTCCTGGTCGACGTTCCGGCCTTCCGCGAGACGCTGGAGAACGGCCCGGTCCGCCCGGCCGTGCGCGAGCGGGACGGCGCGACCGGCGAGCTCAGCGTGCTCAGGGTGACCGGCGAGGGGACGGTGTCCCTGGGCGCCGACGGAGACGACGAACCGGCCGACGTCGGCCTGAACCGCGCGTTCCTGCTCGACGCGCTCGCCGCCGGAGCCCGGGACCGGCTGATCCTGGAGCTCGGCGCCCCCAAGGCCCCCGTGGCGATCCGCCGCCCCGACGACGAGGAGTCCTTCTCCCTCCTGATGCCGGTCCGGCTGGACGGGTAGCCGTCCGGACGTGACGGTGCCCCCGGCGGGATCCGCCGGGGGCACCCTCACGTGCGTGTCGAACGGCCCGTCAGGCGATGGACCAGGCGATTCCGTCGAGGATGTCGTGCTCCGAGACGACGACCTCCGTGGCGCCGATCCGCTCCATGATCGCCAGCAGGACCAGGGCGCCCGCGCCGATCACGTCGACCCGTCCCGGGTGCATCACCGGGATGACCGCGCGCTCGGCGTGCGTCAGCGTCAGCATCCGCTCGCTGATCTCGCGGACCGTCCCGTACGGGATCCGGGAGTGGTGGATCCGCGCCGAGTCGTACGCCTCCAGGCCGAGCGCGATCGCGGCGACCGTGGTCACCGAACCGGCCAGGCCCACCAGGGTGCGCGCCTCGGCCAGCGGGACCGTCTCGGAGGCCAGGTCCAGGGCCGCCTCGATGTCGGCCCGTATCGCGGCGATCTGCTCGGCGGTCGGCGGGTCGGTGACGACCCCGTCCACCGTCAGGTGGCGCTCGGTCATCCGGACGCAGCCCACGTCGACGGAGCGGGCCGCCCCGACGTGCTCGGTGCCGACCACGAACTCCGTGGAGCCGCCGCCGATGTCCACCACCAGGAAGGGCCGCTCCAGATCGGTGCGGCCGGTCAGCTCGCCGGTGGCGCCGGTGAAGGAGAACTCGGCCTCCTGGTCCCCGCTGATCACCTCGGGCTCGACGCCCAGGATGTCCAGGACGCCCCGGACGAACTCGTCCCGGTTCTCGGCGTCCCGGGAGGCCGAGGTCGCCACGAAGCGCACCCGCTCGGCGCCGAGCTCCTTGATGACCGCCGCGTACTCGCGGCACGCCGCGAAGGTGCGCTCCAGCGCCTCCGGGGCCAGCCGGCCGGTCTTGTCGACGCCCTGGCCGAGCCGGACGACGGTCATCCGGCGGTCCAGGTCGGTCAGCTCGCCGGTGGCGCGGTCGAGGTCCGCGACGAGGAGCCGGATGGAGTTCGTACCGCAGTCGACGGCCGCGACCCGGGTCACGCGCCCGCCTCCCCGTCCGCGGCCGCGGCGTTCTCTGCGTGCCCGTCGGCCTTCTTCTCGCCGCACGGGGTGACGCAGGCGCCCTTGGCCCACCACTCGGGCAGCATCGCCAGCGCCTCGTCGCCGAAGGGGTTCACGCCCGGGCCCGCGGCCAGGGAGTGGCCGACCAGCACGTGCAGGCACTTCACCCGGTCCGGCATGCCGCCGGCGCTCGGGAAGCCCTGGAGCACCTCGATGGCGTCGCGGCGGGTGATGTAGTCCTCGTGCGCGGCCCGGTAGGCCGCGGCCAGCTCCGGGTCCACGGCGAGGCGGGCCTGCATCTCCTTCATCACGCCGTTGGCCTCCAGCGTGCCGATCGCACCGGCGGCCCGCGGGCAGGTCAAGTAGTACAGCGTCGGGAAGGGGGTGCCGTCGGGGAGCCGCGGGGCGGTCTCCACCACGTCCGGCTGCCCGCAGGGGCAGCGGTGCGCGATGGCGCGGAGCCCGCGCGGGGGGCGGCCGAGCTGCTGTTCGAACGCCTCGATGTCGGCGGCGGTCGGCTCGGTCCGGTCGGTCTGGGGCGGGGGCGTCTGCATGCCTGGAGGAAGTCTTTTCGTTCTCGTGGATGGGTGGGACTCAGTCGCCCGGGCGGTCGGCCTTGTCGACGCCGTCCCAGACGTTGGAGTACCAGGGCCGGTCGGTGGCGGCCTGTCCGCCGCGGCGCTGCTCTCCCGCGGCGGCTCCGGGGTCGGTCATGATGTAGCTGACCTCACCCGGCCGGACGAAGTGCAGGTGCTTGCGCGCCTGCTGCTCGGCGTACGCGTTGTCCTGCCAGCGGGCCTTCTCGTCGCGCAGCCGTTCCAGCCGGTCCCGCGCGGAGACGGCCTCCTTCTGCTGCTGCGCGATCTCCGAGCGCTGGGAGACGTACTGGCGCATCGGATACGCGAGGGCGACGACCAGGGTACAGAGGACGAGCACGAGCAGGGCGGCCCGGCCGGTGAGCCGGCTGCGGCGGACCTGCCGGCGGGACTGCGAGCGGTACACGTGTGCCGCGGTCCGCTCACCGAGCTGCTTGAGCCTGGTCGCGGTCGAGAACGTGGCGAACCGGTCCCGGTTCCCGGCCATTGATCCGCCTCCCCTATATGCGCACGACGCACTACGTCCCCGCACACGGTACGGGACCGAGTGCGGGGACGTAGGGAGGCTTGCGCCCCTAAGGACCGATCAGGGTGTTCAGCCCTTGAAGCGCGGGAAGGCGCTGCGGCCGGCGTACACCGCGGCGTCGTCGAGGATCTCCTCGATGCGCAGCAGCTGGTTGTACTTGGCGACGCGGTCCGAGCGGGCCGGGGCGCCGGTCTTGATCTGGCCGCAGTTCACGGCGACCGCGAGGTCGGCGATCGTGACGTCCTCGGTCTCACCGGAACGGTGCGACATCATGCACTTGAAACCGTTGCGCTGGGCCATCTCGACGGCGTCCAGGGTCTCGGTCAGCGAACCGATCTGGTTCACCTTGACGAGCAGGGCGTTCGCCGAGCCCTCTTCGATGCCGCGGGCGAGACGCTCGGGGTTGGTGACGAAGAGGTCGTCGCCGACGATCTGGACCTTGGAGCCCAGGCGGTCGGTGAGGGTCTTCCAGCCGGCCCAGTCGTCCTCGAACAGCGGGTCCTCGATGGAGACCAGCGGGTACGCCTCGACGAGCTCGGCGTAGTAGTCGGTCATCTCGGCGGCCGAGCGGGACTTGCCCTCGAACTCGTAGTTGCCGTCCTTGTAGAACTCGGACGCGGCGACGTCGAGCGCGAGCGCGATCTGGGTGCCCGGGACGTAGCCGGCCTGCTTGATGGCCTCGACGATGAGGTCAAGCGCGGCGCGGTTCGACTCGAGGTTCGGCGCGAAGCCGCCCTCGTCGCCGAGACCGGTGGAGAGGCCCTTGGTGTGCAGGACCTTCTTGAGGGTGTGGTAGACCTCGGCACCCCAGCGAAGGGCCTCGGAGAAGGACTCCGCGCCGATCGGGGCGATCATGAACTCCTGGATGTCGACGTTGGAGTCGGCGTGCGACCCACCGTTCAGGATGTTCATCATCGGAACGGGCAGCAGGTGCGCGTTCGGGCCGCCGAGGTAGCGGAACAGCGGGAGGTCCGAGGCCTCGGACGCGGCGTGCGCGACGGCGAGGGAGACGCCCAGGATGGCGTTGGCGCCGAGGGAGCCCTTGTTCTCGGTGGCGTCCAGGTCGATCATCGCCTGGTCGATCAGGCGCTGCTCGGTGGCGTCGTAGCCGACGAGCTCCGGGCCGAGCTGCTCGATGACGGCGAGGACGGCCTTCTCTACGCCCTTGCCGAAGTAACGGTTGGGGTCACCGTCACGGAGCTCTACGGCTTCGAACGCTCCGGTGGAGGCGCCGGACGGGACTGCAGCACGGCCGGTGCTGCCATCGTCGAGGCCCACCTCGACCTCGACCGTGGGGTTGCCTCGGGAGTCCAGGATTTCCCGGGCTACGACGACGTCGATGGACGGCACGAGCATCTCCTTCTGGGATGTGACGCTGGGTGTGCGGTGGCGTGTCAGGCCGTGGGATGGCCTTGCCGCTTAGAGCCTAACCGCCTCCGGGCACTCGGCCAGCCGACCGCCCGGGGGCTGGGACGAAAAAGGGCCTGAATGCCCCTCTTACAGGACATAGGACCCTTGATCATCGGCCTTTCGGAGGCTCCGTCAGACCGGGGACATCCGCACACAGCACCGCCCGGCGCGAAGGGGGTTACGCGCCGGGCGGTGGAATCGCTGGTGGAACTACGCGGTGGAACTACTGCGCGTCGCGAAAGCGGCCGCGAGCGTTCTCACGGCTTTCAGCTGAGGTTCAGCTTCTGGCCGGGGTAGATCAGGTTCGCGTCCGACACGATCTCCTTGTTGAGCTCGAAGAGCTTCTCCCAGCCACCGGACACGTTGTTCGCGTCGGCGATCGCGCCCAGCGTGTCGCCGGACTTGACCTCGTAGGAGCCGTTGCCCGTCTTCGGCGCGGCGGCCGGACGCTCGGAGCGGGTCGTCGGAGCCTCGACGCGCTTGGTCTCCTTCTTCGGAGCCTCGGTCTTCGGCTTCGTCTTCGGCGCGGCCGGCTTCGGCTGCGTCTTCGGCTTGGAGGGGGTGGTCGTCCCCGAGCCGCCGCCGGTGTAGGAGGAGTTCGACAGGCCGACGCCGCAGGACGGCCAGGCGCCCTTGCCCTGGCCCTTGAGGACCTTCTCGGCGATGGCTATCTGCTGGCCCTTGGAGGCCTGGTTGGCCTGCGCGGCGTACGCCTTGCCGCCGTACGCGGCCCAGGTGGAGGACGAGAACTGCAGGCCGCCGTAGTAGCCGTTGCCCGTGTTGATGGACCAGTTGCCGCCGGACTCGCAGGAGGCGACCCGGTCCCACTCGGCGCCGGTCGCGGCGGAAGCGGTGCCCGCGGCCATCAGCGGCGCGGCCACGGTGACACCGGCGACACCGGCGAGGGTGACGATGCGGACGGCCTTGGAACCGCGACGGTGCTTGCCCTTGCCCGAAAGCAGCATGGAGTTCTCCTCACCGACGCCTACGAGGTGAGCTGTCGGGTTCGGGCGAGTGAGTGCCCGGCCGAGCGACCTAGCGCTCGTCTTAACCCCTAGCCGGCGTTGTGACCGTCTCTCAACGGCCGCTACCGGCGCCTACCTTGGTTCCCCCGCTCCTGCCTTCGGCGCTTTACGCGACGAGTGTTCCCTCCGTCCGCCGGCAGGATTCGGCGATGCGGTCGAAGGAGCCCGCGGTGGCGAGCGATTCAGAAGGTAGACAGGTCTCCCCCCGATGTTCAACGAGCAACATCGGGGGAAAACGGTGCCTACTTGCGCTCCCCGGAAGGACGTTTGCGCAGGTGAGGGCGGGGTTTGCGGAACCCTCCGGGCCGGACACGCCAGTTGACCTGAAGAGACACATGTCTCACTTACAGAAAACGGACAATCAGCTGGTTCCGGGCGGCTTAAGTGCCCCTATTGGTGCGTTAGATCCAGATTCTGGCCGGGCTTGATCAGGTCCGCATCGCCGCCGATGACCTGCTCGTTGGCCTCGTAGAGACCCTTCCAGCCACCCTTCACTCCGTTGGCGTCCGCGATCTCGATGAGGCTGTCGCCCGCCTTCACGGTGTACGTGGACTCCGACGCGGCATCAGACCCGGAGGCCGTCTCGACCGCGGCCGGGCCGCGGTGCTTGCCGCCGCCCTCGGTCGAACCGGAAGCCGAACCGGAGGCCGCACCGGGGGTCGGCGTCGCGCCCGGAGCGGTGGACGCGCCGGGTGCGGCCGGAGCCGTCGGGGCTGTGGGATCAACCGGGTTGACCGGATTTGACGGGTTCGCGGAGTTCCCCGGGTTGGTCGGGTTCGCCGCGTCCCCGGGGTTCGTCGGGTCACCCGGGTTGGACGGGTCGGACGGGTCGGACGGGTCGGACGGGGACACCGGAGCCGTCGGGTCCCCCGACGGCGGAGCCACCGGCGCGGTGGGGCCGACCGGAGCGGTCGGGTCCCCGGACGGCGGCGCCACTGGGGCGGTGGGGTCCACCGGGCTCGTGGGAACCGTCGGGTCGCCCGGGAGTCCCGGGGGCGTCTCCAGGTCCGGCGCGGGCATGACGGGCAGTTCGCCGGGCACGCCGATCGGGTAGTCGGGCCGCGCCGAGGCCGACGGGGCCTCGGGAGCCGGGGTCTTCGGCGTGGGGGCCCCGAAGTCCGTTGACGGCTTGCCCGAGCCGGCGTGCGGCACGGCCTCGTCCGGGCGGGAGGGGGCCGGGGAGGCGGATCCGGAACCGCTGGGCAGGCCCGGGTCCACCTCGGCGGCGGGCGCGTCCTGGGTCAGGCCGGCCGGCACTCCGCACAGCGGCCACGCCTGGGGGCCCTGGGAAGCCAGCACGCGCTCGGCGACCGCGATCTGCTGGGAGCGGCTGGCCAGGTCGGCGCGCTCGGCGAAGTCGAGCCCGCCGGCCCTCTTCCACTGCTCCTGGGTGAACTGCAGCCCGCCGTACGCGCCGCCGCCGAAGTTGGCACTCCACGTGCCGCCGCTCTCGCATTCGGCGACCTTGTCCCATGTGGAGGTCTCCGCCGCGCTCGCGCCCGTGGCGGCGAGCAGCGGCAGGGCGAGCGCGGTGCCGGTGACTCCGGCGGTGACGACAAGTGCGGGCACTTGTCGGGGGCGTCTGTGGCGGCCGTTCCCGGAACGCATGAGGCTGCACCTTTCGCATAACGGCGGGGTAACGGCAGAACCTAGCGGCCTTCGAACGCCTGTCACAAGTTTGGGCGGTGAACTGACTTCAGATCAGGCCGGTTTCAGGTGTTTTGGGCCTTCGATTCGGCGCTGAAGCGGACCGGCAGCGTCCGCAGCCCCCGCATGATGAGCCCACCGCGCCAGCGCAGCTCTTCGGGTGCCACGGCGAGTTCCAGATCGGGCAGCCGCGTCAGCAGGGTCGCGAGGGCGGTCTGCCCTTCGAGCCGGGCGAGCGGGGCGCCCAGGCAGTAGTGGATGCCGTGCCCGTACCCGAGGTGCTGGTTGTCCGTCCGAGAGAGGTCCAGGGTGTCCGGGTCGGCGAACCGTTCGGGGTCCCGGTCGGCCGCCGCCAGGACCACCAGGACCGGATCTCCCGCCGCGATGTCCCGGCCGCCGAGGGCGAAGGACTCGGTGGCGAACCGCCAGGTGGCCAGCTCCACCGGGCCGTCGTAGCGCAGCAGCTCCTCCACGCCGGTCTCCAGCAGTCCGGTCTCGCCCGCGGCGAGGGAGAGCTGGAGCCGCTCGCGCTGCTCCGGGTTCATGAAGAGGGAGTGGACCCCGTTGCCGATGAGGTTGACCGTGGTTTCGAACCCCGCGAACAAGAGGATGAAGGCCATGGCGGTGGCCTCGGCCTCCGTCAGGTGGTCACCGTGGTCGCTCGCCCGGATCAGATCGGAGATCAGGTCGTCGCCGAGGTCGTCGCGCTTGCGGTGGATGAGCTCCCCGAGATAGGTGCGCATCTGCTTCACGGACCGGGCCACGCCGCCGCGCGGCCCGCCGCCGTGCCGGATCATCATTCCCGCCCAGTCGCGGAAGTCGTCCTGGTCCTCTCGCGGTACGCCGAGCATCTCGCAGATGGCGTAGATGGGGAGCGGGAAGGCGAACTCGTGGATGAGGTCCGCCTCCCCCTTCTCCGCGAACCGGTCGATGAGGTGGTCGGTCAGCTCCTGCACCCTCGGAGCGAACTCGGCGACCCTGCGCGGGGTGAACGCCTTCGACACCAGCCGGCGCAGCCGGGTGTGGTCCGGCGGGTCGATGTTGAGGAGGTGGGTCATCAGTTCCGCCTTGCGCTCCCCGGGGATCCCGGTGCGGCCCTTGGCGTGTGCGGAGCCCTCGTGATGCGCCGGGTTCTTGCTGAGCCGCTGGTCGGCGAGGGCCTGGCGGGCGTCGGCGTACCGGGTGACGAGCCAGGCCTCGACCCCGCTGGGGAGCGTGGTGCGGTGCACGGGGGCGTGCTCGCGCAGCCAGGCGTACGCCGGGTACGGGTCGGTCGCGAACTCCCAGTCGAACAGGGTCGGAGGGGAGTCGGAGACGGCGGTGGAGAGGGGCGCGGATCCGTCCACGGACTGGTCGGCGGCGGGCTCTTCGGGGGCTGCGGGAGTCTGCTCGTGCACCCGGAGACCGTATCCCGCCCGCCACCCATCACCCCATATGGGCCATTTATCGCGGCTGTCCGTAGATCGGCTCTGGCTTGACCTCACGTTCCCCGGCGTTCCTACTTTCGGTTTTGTGGATGTGAGGATCTTGAAAAGCAGCTTCGCGGTGGTGGAGAGACGGGCCGAGCACGCGGTCAAGTTCTTCTACTCCCACCTCTTCTGGCACAACCCCGGAGTCCGTGATCTCTTCCCGGCCTCCCTCGAAGACATGGAACGGCAACGGGACCGGCTCTTCGCCGCGCTCACCCATGTGATCGCCCACCTGGAGAACGAGACGCTCGTCCCCTATCTCCGCGACCTCGGCCGCGACCACCGCAAGTTCCTGGCGGGGCCCGAGCACTACGCGGCCGTGGGCACCAGCCTCATCGCCGCGCTCGCCGAGGCCTCCGGGTCCGCCTGGCACCCGCAGGTGGAGAAGGCCTGGTCAGAGGCGTACCAGGTGATCGCGGACGCGATGATGGCCGGCGCCGCCGAGAGCGAGGATCCGCCCTGGTGGGACGCGGAAGTCGTACGCCACCTGCTGTACGGGGAGGACATCGGCGTCCTGACCCTCCGCCCGCACGCGCACTTCCCCCATGTCCCCGGCCAGTACGCGAGCGTGAGCAGCGACCGGGTGCCGACGACCTGGCGCACGTACTCCCTGGGCAACGCGCCCCGCGCCGACGGCACGCTCGACCTGCACGTCAGCCGGATCGAGGGCGGCCGCCTCAGCACCGCCCTGATCCGCGAGACCCAGCCCGGGGACGTGCTGCGGCTCGGCGCGGCCGGCGGGCAGATGACCTTCCGCCGCGAGGACCGCCCGGTCAGCTTCATAGCCGCCGGCACCGGCTGGGCCCCGGTCCGCGCGATGCTGGAGGACCTGGCGGAACACCCTCCCGATCAGGACGCGCGGCTCTTCGTGGTCGCACGCGACGCCGCACACCTCTACGACCGCCCGCTCATCGACGCGTACGCGGACTCCCTGGACTGGCTGAGCGTCACCTACATCACCCCCGCCCCCGGCCGGCACCGCAACCAGGCCACCGACCGGCTGGCGACGGCGCTCAGCAACCGCGGGCTGTGGCCCGACCAGAACGTCTACCTGAGCGGTCCGCCGCAGTTCATCCGGGAGACCTCGTACCTCCTGGAGGAACTCGGCGCGCGCCCCGAAGGGATCTTCTACGACTCCGTACCCGCCAGTGGCAGGAGCCAGGAGGACGGAAGCCGCCCGATGGGCTTCGGCGAGTGGTTCCTGAACCGCCCCGACCCGCACTGGCACAACCCGTCCGGCCGGGCTCCCCGGGAGCATTGAGGACATCACTGCCTGACGCCGCCGGTGCCTGACGCCGCCGGTGCCTCCCGCCGCCGTGGGCTACTCGCCGACGCCCTCGGCCCTGCGGATCGCGTCCCGGTAGGTCCGGGCCGCCGCGCGCAGCGCGGTCTCGGGGTCGGTCCCCGCCGCCTCGGCGCGCGCCGCCAGTTCCAGCAGTTCGTACCCGACGCCCTCCCCGCGGGGCAGTTCCACGGGCACCGCCCCCGCACGGGCGCGGCCCGCCAGCTTGGCCGCGAGCGCGAGACCGGGCTGTCCGACCGGGATCCCGTCGGTCACCGACTCCCGCTGCTTCTCCTCCTGCTTGGTGCGCTGCCAGTGCGCGTGCACGTCCTCGGGGGTCCGCGCCGTCGCGTCGCCGAAGACGTGCGGGTGCCGGTGGATCAGCTTCTCGACGAGGGCCCCGGCCACGTCGTCGATGGAGAACGGCTCGTCCTCTTCGCCTTCACCGGGGCCGCCCTCCTCCGCGATGCGTGCGTGGAAGACCACCTGGAGCAGGACGTCCCCGAGCTCCTCCCGCAGTTCCTCCCGGTCCCCGGCCTCGATGGCCTCGACCAGTTCGTAGGCCTCTTCGATGGCGTACTTCGCCAGTCCCTCGTGGGTCTGCTCCGAGGTCCAGGGGCATTCGCGCCGGACCCGGTCCATGACCTGGACGAGGTCGAGCAGGCGTGCGCCGGGCAGGTCGTACGAGCCCGGCAGCAGCTCCAGGTCCGGTACGGCGACCCGGCCCGAGCCGGCGAAGCGGGCCAGCCCGTCGGTGAGCCGCCGGTCCCCCTCCCCGCTGAGCAGGACGACGACGGTGTGCCCGCCGGCGCACTCCTCGATCAGCGCCTGGGCGTCGGGGGCCTCCAGGGCCACGTCGACGCCGGCCTCGCGCAGGTAGGGGAGCTGGACGTGGCCCGGGTCGGCGCACAGCACCCGGTCCGCGGCGCGCAGGGTCTGCCAGGCGGGCCAGGACAGCATGCCGGGGGCCACCCGGTGGCTGGTGGTCAGCAGCACGATGCGGCCGGTGGGCTCGGAGGACACGTCGTCAGTCACCCTCCGAACCTACCTCCCCGCCATGAGCGCTCAGGCCCCGGCCGGGGGCTGCTCGGGCCGGGTGACCTGGGTGATCCACGGGGTCGAGTGCTCGCCGAGGGTGACCCGCTGGGGGTCCCAGACCCCGTAGCGCGGGTTGACCTCGATGCCGAGCTTGGCCGCGGCCTTCGCGGCGGGCTCGGCGAGCTTGCCCTCGCCGTACTTGGCGTTCAGCTTCTCGAAGAGCACCTGGTCGCGGACCCAGCGCTCGATCTGGTCGGGGGCGACGGCGGCCTTCTGCAGGATCGCCTCCTCGAAGGCGGCGGCCCCGCGGTTGCCGTCGTCGTACGCCTTGCGGGCGTCCTCGAGCTCCTTGGGGGTGACCTCGATCCCGGCGTCCTTCGCCATCCGGTCGAGGATCCGGCTCTGCAGCATCGTGCTGAGCTTGACCCGGTCGAGCTGTGGGACGGCCGCGATGAGCTCGGCCGCGTGTTCGGAACTGTTCTGTGCGGTGCGGACGTCGTTCACCTGGGCCTGGAGCGCGGAGGTGGTGATCCGTTCGCCGCCGATCACGGCCGCGGTGCCGGGGCGGGCTTCGCCCGAGCACGCGGACAGCAGAGGGGCCGCCAGGAGCAGGGCGGCGGAAACGGAGAGCGCTGTGCGACGGTGCAAAGGAGCCTCCAGGGCCGGGAGATTGTGCTTCGGTGCACAAGGGCCGTGCGGTGATCGATGTTATGCAGTCGGGGTGATCAGAGCCACTGGTTCGACCAACGATTCCGGGGGTGTTGGGGTTCGCGTCCCTCAATGGCCACCCTTCGGCCCACCCGGGGTGCCACGGTCGGCCCACCATGTCGACACCGCACCGCTCCCCGCGCCGCCCGTCCCTGTTCGGCTCGGCGCTCGCCGCCCTGGTCACGGTGGCGGCCGTGGTCGCCGGAGACGCGGTGGCGCGCGTCTTCCCGTACGGGCCGCGCCACCGCAGCATCAACGACCTCGGCAATCAGTTCGTCCCCTTCCACGCACACCTGTGGGACCTGTTGCACGGGCGCGCCGCGGGCGGACTGCTGCTGAACTGGCAGTCCGGGTACGGGACCAGCTTCCTGCCCGATCTCGGGACCTATCTGACCAGCCCGTTCGCGGTCCTGGTGGGGCTGTTCCCGCGCCAGGACATCGACCTCGCGGTGTACGTGGTCACCGTGCTCAAGGCGGCGGCCGCGGCGGCGGCGATGGCCTGGCTGCTGCGCACCCAGCGGCGCGGGCCGGGGTGGGCGGCGGGGCTGCTCGGGGCCTCGTACGCGCTGTGCGGCTGGTCGGTGATCGAGGCCTCGTACAACCCGATGTGGATGGACGGGCTGATCGCCTTTCCGCTCCTGTGTCTGACGGGTGAGTGGGCGCTGCGCGCGCGCCGGCCCGTGGCGGCCGTCGTGGTGGTGGCGCTCTGCTGGACGGCGAACTTCTACACCGCCTACATGGCCACGCTGGGCGCGGTCCTGGTGCTGCTGGTCCGGCTGCTCCTCACCCGGGAGGGTGCGAAGACTCGGCTACGGGTCCTCGCGCGGGCGGCGCTGACCACCACGCTCGGCGTCGCCCTGTCGGCGCCGGTGCTCGTGCCCCTCTTCCTCAGCTCGAAGCAGGCCTACCCGGGGTGGTTCAAGCCCTTCGTGCCGGTGCCGGCCGAGGACCTGCTGGCCCGGCTGCTGCCCGCCACCTACTCCTTCTCCTCCCCCGCCCTGTTCATCGGCACCGGGACCCTGCTGCTCGCGGCGGCCCTGCCCTTGCACCGGGCCGTGGCCGGGCGGGAGCGGCTGCTGTGGACGGGGCTCGTCCTGCTGGTGCTGCTGTCCTTCCAGTGGATGCCGACGCACCTGGCCTGGCACCTCTTCGCGACGCCCAACGGCAGCCCGTACCGGCAGACCTTCGTGCTGGCCGGGATCGTGGTGATGGCCGCCTGGGCGGGGCTGTCGGCCGGCCCGCCCGGGCCGTGGGCGCTGGCGGGCGGCGCCGGGGTGCTGGGGGCCGTCCTGCTCGGGGCGAGCGGGAGCGGGCTGGCGACCCCGTGGGGCCTCGCCCTCTTCGGCGGCGGCCTGGTCCTGGCGGGGGCCGCCTGGTGGGCGCTGCGCCACCGGCGCCTGGCCTTGCCGGCGGCGGCCGTACTGGCGCTGGTGCTGCTGGTCCAGGCGGCAGCGACCACCGCCAGTGGGCAGCGGGGCAAGCTGGCGGGCCTGGACGACTACCCGGTGTGGGGCGCGGCGCACACCGCGCGGGCCGACGCCCTGAAGGGGGCCGAGGGCTGGCCCGCGTACCGCACGGACGCCGGGCGGCCGGCGCTGACGGGCAACGACCCGATGCTGCTGGGCGGGGAGGGCGGCGCGTACTACAGCAGCCACACCCCGGACCTGTTCACGCGGACCATGGTGGCCCTCGGGGCGGGCTGGACCTCGCGCGGGCGCAACGTGCAGAGCCTCGACAACCCGGTGACGGACGCCGTGTTCTCCGTCGGCGCCCGGCTGCGGCCCGACGGCACGGTCGCGCGGGCGGAGGTCCCGCCGCTGGTCACCGTCCGCCCGCCGGGCGCGGAACCGGCCTACGGGGCCTCGCCCTTCGCCAACCAGGAGCTCCTGCTGGGCGCGCGGGTGTACGAGGATCCGCTCTCCCCGGGGGTCTGCCGGGCGGGGACCGAGGCCTTCCTGTGGGCCCCGGAGTACAACGGGACGGCCCGCCTCGCGGACGGGGCGGCCTTCCGGCTGAGCGCCAACCCGCCGCGCAACAGGGCGGCCCTGCAACCCCTGGGGCCCTCCCACGGCCCGGCCTCGGCGCTGCTCTTCGAGGGGGCGGCGCCGGCGCACCGGCAGCTGTCCTGCCTGGACCGCTCCCTGCTGACCGCGGCCGTCGCCCGGCTGCGGGCCACGGCCGCGGTGTCCGTACGGGTCGGCTCCTCGGGCGTCCACGCGGTGCTCCCGCCGGGCAGCACGGGGACGGCGGTGCTCTCCGTCCCCGCGATCGCGGGCTGGACCTGCAACGGGCGCCCGGCCTCCGCCCGGCTGGGCCTGGTCGCGATCCCGCTGGACGGCCGCACCACCGCCGTCGCCTGTACCTTCCGCCCCCCGGGCCTCGTCCCGGGCGCGGCCGTCGCGGCCGGAGCCCTGCTGGTCCTGGCGGCCCTGGTGGCCCTGCCGGCCCTGCGGCGGCGGACCCGGCCGGAGCCTCAGCGGACCTGACCGAGCCAGAGCAGGGTGCGGCGGACCTCCTCGGTGAAGGGGTGGTTCGGGCCGTGCAGGCGTTCCGCGTCGAAGAGGAGCCGGGCCAGGGTGTCGTGGGCCGCCGGACGGTCGCCGAGGGAGAGCAGCAGGTGCGCTATCCGGCGGCGGACCTCCAGCGGGAGGCCCGGGTCCGGGTTCGCGTAGTGGTTCTCGAAGAGCGGCAGCAGCGCCCGGTACTCGGCGAGGGCGGCCGCCGGTTCGCCGAGCTGCTCCAGGCACTGGGCCGCGTCGTAGCGGAAGCGCAGGGACTGCGGGTCGCCGGCCGGGAACTCCTCGGCGAGCCGCCGCAGTTCGGGCAGAGCGCGGCGGTACTGGCCGTCGTCCATCAGGGTGGCGGCGTACTGCTTGCGCAGGGAGCGGACCACCGGCGAGTGCGCGCCGTGCTGCTCGGCCGCCGCCGGGAGGATGCCGCCGAGGATGTCCACGGCCTGGGTGAGCCTGCCCTGGTCGAGGAGCTTCTTGGCCTCCTCCACGGCCGCCGGGACGTCCGGCCGCGGCGGCGGGGGCGGGGTCGCGGGCCGGGGCGGGATCACGGTGGCGCGGTCGGGCCAGGGGGCCTGCGGGCGCAGGAAGGGGCGGGTCGGGTCGAGGGGGCCGGTCGGGGCGCCCGAGCCGTGGTGGGGCAGCAGCGGCGCGAGGGCCGCGTACACCGCCTGCGCGGAGGCGGGCCGGTCCTGCGGGTCCTTGGCCAGCAGCTTCAGCAGCAGGGCTTCGAGCTGCTGCGGGACCTCGGGACGCAACTGGCGCACCGGCAGCGGGGGTTCGTACAGGTGCCGGTGGAGCACCCCGAGCGCCGTGGAGCCGGCGAAGGGGACGTTGCCGGACAGCAGCTCGTACAGGACCACGCCGAGCGCGTAGAGGTCGGTGTGCGGGCCCACGGCTCCGCCCATGGCCTGTTCGGGGGCCATGTACGCGGGGCTGCCGATGGGCGAACCGGTGCTGGTGAGGCGGGTGGTGTCGGTGTCCATCACGGAGGCGACGCCGAGGTCCAGGACCAGCACGGTCCCGTCGGGGCGGACCATGACGTTGCGCGGCTTCAGGTCCCGGTGGACGATCGGCACCGCGTGCACGGCCGACAGCACCGAACACAGCTGCGCGATCACCGAGACCGCCCAGGGCCACGGATAGGGGTCGTGCTCGGCGAGGTGGTCGGCGAGGTCGGCGCCCTCGACGTAGCCCATGACGAGGTACAGCTCGTCGCCGTCGCTGCCCGCGTCGTGCACGGTGACCAGCCCGGGGTGGTCGACCTGGGCGGTGACCCGGCATTCGCGCACGAAGCGGCGGCGCAGCTCCTCGGCCACGGAGCCGGGGCCCGCGACCTTGTCGGGGCGCAGCAGTTTGACCGCGACGCGGCGGTCCAGGCGCCGGTCGTAGGCCGTCCAGACCTGGCCCATGCCGCCCTGGCCCAGGATGGTGGCGAGCTGGTAGCGGTCGCCGATGAGCCGGTCCGTCACGGGCGGGGGTCCTCGTCGCGGGGCGGCTGCTGGCGGCGCAGGAGCTCGCTGAGCTCGTCGAGTTCGGCGCGGACCTGCCCGATGCGCGGGGGCGGGGTCGGGGCGGGCGTGGGCTCGGGGGCCTGCCGCGGGGGCTGCTGCGGCTGGTGCTGGTGCTGCTGGTGCTGCTGCGGGCCGGTCTGGCTCACCGGCGGGTAGCCGTAGGCGGGCCCGGTCTGCTGCTGGGGCGGTACGTAGGAGGAGGCGGGCGGCGGGTACCAGCCGGCCGCGGCGGGCCCGGCCTTGAGCGCCTCGAAGTGCCGGATCTCGGCGACGAGGTAGTAGACGCACACCACCAGGCCGTTCAGGAGCGTGCCGAAGGCCCCCGCGTTGCCCTGCCAGCCGCTGGCGTCGGCGGTCGGGTCCGCGCCGATCAGCGCCAGCGAGCCGACCTCGACCGCGCAGGAGACCCCGAACAGCCACCAGTCCCGGGGCTTGCGGGTGACCAGCGCGAGCCGCAGCATCGTCCCCCAGGCGAGGAACCCGCAGCTCAGGATGGGCAGCAGCGCGAACAGCACGCGCAGCGCCACCACGCCCCCGGTGCTGGGCTGGTGACCGTGGGGCGGCGGAGTGCCGGGGCCGTGCATCGCTGCTCCTGACGGGCCGTACGAAGGAAAGGCGGAGGAAGGGCGGAGAGAGGGTGGAAGGACGAGGAACCGCGGGGGATTCCGGGTCAGAGCGTATACAGCGTTCCCGGCCGGGAGTGAGGGGATGCGCTCAACCGTTGTACGGTCGCAGCCCCGGGCGGTCAGCCGCCCCGGCCGGGGACGGCCCGAGGGCTCATTCCGGCCGGACCGTGCCGTCCGACAGCCCGTCGTACAGCCCCTGTACAAGCTGCTCCCCGAGCCGGGCGGCCAGCCGCAGGGCGTCCTCGAACTCGGCCAGCGCCCGGAACCGCGCCCCGTAGACCTCCTGCTCCGTCCGCGGCAGCCGGGGCAGTTCGAGGCGGCGCACGTCGAGCCGGGTCGTGGTGGAGGCGTGGCTGCTGGCGCGCCGGTTGTTGGCGGTGGCACGCAGGAAGCCGGCCAGGAACCAGGGGTCCAGCGCGGCCGGGTCGGGCCGCAGCAGCTGCAGGCCCCGGCCGAGGGCCGCCCCGGCGGTGGCCGCGTCGACCACCCGGGCCACGCCGGCGCCCCCGGTGAGGGGGACGACCACGTCGCCGGGCGCGGTCAGCAGCGGCTGTTCCGCGGCGTCGGCCAGGGTGCCGGAGGGGCCGGTGCCGGCGCTCACGTCGTACTCGGTCAGGACGGGGGCCCCGCCCGCGCCGCTGCCGGTGCCCGTGTACAGCAGCAGGGCTCCGGCGCGGGCGAGTTCGCCGACGGTGGTCAGCGGCAGCCGGGGCGGCGCGGCCGCGGGACGGTCCGGGGAGGCGGTGGGCGGGGCCGGCGGGGTGAGCCGGGCCGCGCGGGTCAGCGTCGAGTCCAGCCGGTCCCGTACGGCGGTCAGCTCGGCCAGGCCGCCGCCCGCGGCGGGCGGCGGCAGGTGGCGGGCCGGGGTCAGGTCCACGTCGTCGTCGAGCAGCTCCACGACGGGCACCACGCGGCGCACGCCGGGGACATCCGGTACCTCCGGGGCCGGGCCGCCGCGCGCGTACGCCGTCCAGGCCTCCTCCACCGCACCGTGCACGGCGGCCCACCCGGCCCGCCCGGTGCCCGGTCCGGGACCGTCGGCGAGTGCGGCGGTGTCCACGAGGAGCAGCCCGGAGGGGGCCGCCGCGTGCGGGGCGGGCCTGCGCAGCACCCACAGGTGCAGCGGGATCCCGTACGGCGGCGCGGCGCCGGCCGGAAGGGCCACGACGGCCCGCAGCGCACCCCGGCGCAGCAGGTCGGCGCGGATGCGGCGGCCGGAGCGGCGGGCGGCGGCGGCGGGCGGCATGAGCAGGACGGCGGTGCCGCCCTCGCGCAGGTGGGCCAGGGCGTGCTGGACCCAGGCGAGTTCGGATTCCGCGCGGGCCGGCAGCCCGTACTCCCAGCGCGGGTCGTAGGACAGCTCCTCGTGGCCCCAGTTGCGTTCGTTGAACGGCGGGTGGCAGAGCACGGCGTCGACCGGTTCGGCGGCGGGGCGCGCGAAGGCGTCGGCGCGCAGGCTGTCGGCGGCGGCCGCGCGGACCGGGGCGTCCGACTGGAGGGCGAGGCGCAGGGCGGCGAGGGAGGCGAGTTCGGCCGAACTGTCCTGCGCGTAGCGGGTGATGGCCCCGGGGACGGCCCGCAGCAGGGTGCCGGTGCCGCAGGCGGGGTCCAGGACGGTCCGGGGGGACGGCCCGGCGAGGGCGGCCATGAGGGTGGCGAGGCCGTCCGGAGTGAGCGTGTACTGGCGGGGGTTGGCTTCCAGGTGGCGGCCGAGCAGGAACTCGAAGGCGCCCTTGGTGCCGAGTTCGGCGGCGAGTTCGGCGGCGGCCCGCAGGAAGGGCACGGAGGCGGGCGTCAGGGGGGCGGCGGCTCCGAGCGGGTGCACGGGCCCGAACCGCAGGGCGAGCACGCGGTCGATGGCGG
Organism: Streptomyces sp. NBC_01298; assembly: GCF_035978755.1. Lineage (NCBI taxonomy): Bacteria > Bacillati > Actinomycetota > Actinomycetes > Kitasatosporales > Streptomycetaceae > Streptomyces > Streptomyces sp. NBC_01298. The sequence goes on along the minus strand of NZ_CP108414.1, from coordinate 5,527,671 downwards.
GCGCCAGGAGGGCGGCCATCCGCTCGTCGGAGACGGCCGCGGCCTCCAGCCACTCCCTGGGCCGGTCGCGTACGAGGAGCAGCGCGCTCCCGGCCTTGACGAGCGCGGCCACGGAGCCGCCGGGGTGGGCGGCGACGTACTGCCAGACGCGCTCGCGCAGTGGGACCTCGGCCAGCTTGCCCTGGGCCCGGAGCCAGTCCGTGACCTCGGCCAGCGCGAAGGAGGGGCTGGTCTCGGTGCCGCCGACGGGGCGGGGGAAGTCGGCGTGCCTGCGGCGCCAGTTGCTCACGGCGGCGCGGCCGACTCCCGCGAGGCGGGCGATGTCCGCGGCGGTGACTTCGGGGGCGGCTTCGGGGGCGGCTTCGGGGGCGACTTCGGGGGCGATGACGTGGGGGGCGGCTGGGGCCTCGGTGGGGGGCTTCTGCTCCGGCATGTGCGCGAGCATACCGCTGCAAAGTGGAGAGACCCATTCACAGTGTGAATTTAAGAATCTCTCAGAAACGCGTTGACTCGGTTCACAGGCTCTGTTGTGATGATCTCACCGAACAGGACGTCAGATCAGGCAGGAGCCACACACATGTCCCACACCACGCGCACCAGTTGGATCGCCCGCGCCGGCCGCACCAAGGTCCTGGCGGGATGCGGCGCGGCCGTCGCCCTCGTGACGCTCACCGCGTGCGGCGGCGGCGACACCACCAGCGACAAGGGCGCCGACGCGGCCGCCTCGAAGCCGGCGGCGAAGAGCAGCGCCCCGGCCGCGGCCCCCGACGCGGGCAAGGCGAAGTCGGCCATCAAGGGCAGCGGCACCTTCCAGGTCGGCTCCGACGTCAAGCCCGGCCTGTACCGCTCGGCGGGCAACAAGGCCGACGACAACTGCTACTGGGAGCGCGCCAAGGACTCCAAGGGCGAGCCGGAGTCGATCCTCGACAACGCCAACGTCGTGGGTCTCTCGTACGTGGCCATCGGCGCCACCGACAAGATCTTCAAGACCGAGGGCTGCAAGGGCTGGGAGCTCGTGGACCCGAAGGCCAAGGGCACCCCGAAGGCCGACGTCTCCGGCAAGGGCGGCATGCTCAAGGTCGGCGTCGACATCGCCCCGGGCACCTACAAGTCCGCCGGCTCCACCGAGGACGGCAGCGGCTGCTACTGGGAGCGCACCAAGGACGCGACCGGCAGCCTCGACACGATCATCGCCAACGAGAACCCCGAGGGCCAGGCCGTCGTGACGATCGCCGCCGGGGACGGCTTCTTCACGACGGTCGACTGCCAGGACTGGAAGAAGAGCTGACCGAGGCCCGCTCCAGGGGGGCTCCGAGGGGCGGAACCAGGGGGTGGAACCAGGGGGTGGATTCAAAGGGCGGGACCAGGGGGTGGATCCGGGGGGGATCAGCGCAGCCGCTCCGGCGGGCGGGTGGAATTACCGCCGGTCGGCAGGCGCTCCCCCGGGCAGCCGGTCAGCACCCGCCTCATCGCGTCGCGCTCGCCGACCGTGACCCACAGACCGTACTTCCGCTTGACCGCGATCTGGGCCGCGACGTAGTGGCAGCGGTACCCGCGGTCGGGTGGAAGCCAGGTGGCCGCGTCGCCGTCCCCCTTCTTGCGGTTCGCCGCGGCGTCGACCGCGAGGAGGTTCAGCGGATCATTGGCGAAGGCGATCCGCTTGCCCTTGTCCCAGCCCCCTGCCCCCTTCTGCCAGGCGTCGGAGAGGGCCACAACATGGTCGATGTCCACGCCGGTGCGGCCCCGTTCGTGCGGAATGCGGGCACCGGTGTAGGGGTCCTTCTCCAGCACCCCGGTCAGCACCTTGCAGCCGTCCTTGAAGGTGGTCCGGGCCAGGTCCCGCTTGAGGATGTCCTCGCGGGTCCCGCAGCCGCTGCCGTCGGTGTCCAGCCAGCCCTTGCCGAACCGCTCGCGCGCGTACCCCGTCTTCGGCGCCCGCCCCTTGACCGCGAGCCCGTCCACCGAGGCCAAGGCGACCGGCCCGTTGGCGGGGCCGGGGGCGTTCGCACTCGCACCGGCGCCGGCCGCGGGGGGCGCCGTACAGCCGGAGACGGCGGCGGCGGAGGCGGCGAGCAGGAGGGCGGGAAACAGCGGGCGGGGACGCATAGGACAAGATCCTAAACTCCACGCCTTAACGGGACGTTCCGACTCTCTAGCGAGCGAACCGCCCCAAACGGGCGTAGCGTCGCAGAGGGGATTACGGAAGGAGCCCGAGCATGGGGATTTTCGACAGGTTCAAGGACAAGGGCAAGGACATCTCCGACAACCTCGAACAAGAGGCCAACGAGAAGACCGGCAACAAGTACGCGGACCAGATCGACAAGGCCCAGCAGACGATGGAAGAGAAGCTCGGCATCGACGACGACCCGAACAAGTAACCCCCGCGGGAACGCGAACGGCCGCGACCGGGGACCGGAAGGTCCCCGACGCGGCCGTCGCCGTACCCGCACCCGCGGGCGTCCCGCCTACGAACCGAGGATCGTGGCGAGGAACTCCCCGGTCCAGCCGAGCAGTTCCCGTCCGACCAGCGGCTTCCCGCCCACCCGGGCGGTCTTCGGCCGCGGCACCAGCACCTGCGAGGCGGCCGGCTTGATGACCGACCCCGGGTAGAGCCGCTTCAGCCGCAGCTCCTGCGATTCGCGCAACTCCACCGGCCCGAAGCGGATGTTGGGGCCCTGGAGGGTGATGTCACCGACCCCGCAGGCACGGGCGAGCATCCGCAGTCCGGCCACCAGCAGCAGGTTCTCCACCGGCTCCGGCAGCTTGCCGTAGCGGTCGGTGAGCTCCTCGCGGACCGCCTTGACGTCCTCCTCGGAGTTGGCCGCCGCGATGGACCGGTACGCCTGGAGGCGCAGCCGCTCGCCCGGCGCGTAGTCGTGCGGGACGTGCGCGTCGACCGGCAGCTCGATCTTCACCTCCAGCGGCGGCTCCTCCTCGACCGATCCGTCGACGGCCGACCGGTAGTCCGCCACGGCCTCGCCGACCATCCGGATGTAGAGGTCGAAGCCGACGCCCGCGATGTGGCCGGACTGCTCGCCGCCGAGCAGGTTGCCCGCGCCGCGGATCTCCAGGTCCTTCATCGCCACGTACATGCCGGCGCCCATTTCGGTGTGCTGGGCGATCGTCGCGAGCCGCTCGTGCGCGGTCTCGGTCAGCGGCTTCTCCGGCGGGTAGAGGAAGTACGCGTACCCGCGCTCGCGGCCACGGCCCACGCGGCCGCGCAGCTGGTGGAGCTGGGAGAGGCCGAAGTTGTCGCCGCGCTCGACGATGAGGGTGTTGGCGTTGGAGATGTCGATGCCGGATTCGACGATCGTCGTGGAGACGAGGACGTCGAACTTCTTCTCCCAGAAGTCCACCACGACCTGTTCCAGGGCCTGTTCGGACATCTGGCCGTGCGCCGTCGCGATGCGCGCCTCGGGCACGATCTCGCGCAGCTTGGCGGCCGCCCGGTCGATGGACTCGACCCGGTTGTGGATGTAGAAGCACTGGCCCTCGCGGAGCAGCTCGCGGCGGATCGCGGCGCCGATCTGCTTCTCCTCGTAGGGGCCGACGAAGGTCAGGACCGGGTGGCGCTCCTCGGGCGGGGTGGTGATCGTGGACATCTCTCGGATGCCGGTGACCGCCATCTCCAAGGTGCGCGGGATCGGGGTCGCCGACATCGTCAGCACGTCCACGTTGGCGCGCAGCTTCTTCAGCTGTTCCTTGTGCTCGACGCCGAACCGCTGCTCCTCGTCGACGATGACCAGGCCCAGGTCCTTGAACTTGGTCTCCTGCGAGAACAGCCGGTGCGTGCCGATGACGATGTCGACGGAGCCCTCCTTGAGGCCCTCCAGCGTCGCCTTGGACTCGCCCTCGCTCTGGAAGCGCGACAGTGGCTTCACCTTGACCGGGAACTGCGCGTACCGCTCGGAGAAGGTCCCGAAGTGCTGCTGCACCAGCAGCGTGGTCGGGACGAGCACGGCCACCTGCTTGCCGTCCTGGACCGCCTTGAAGGCGGCGCGGACCGCGATCTCGGTCTTTCCGTAGCCCACGTCACCGCAGATGAGGCGGTCCATGGGGACCGACTTCTCCATGTCCTCCTTGACCTCGGCGATGGTGGTGAGCTGGTCGGGGGTCTCCGCGTACGGGAAGGCGTCCTCCAGCTCGCGCTGCCAGGGGGTGTCGGGGCCGAAGGTGTGGCCGGGGGCCGCCATGCGGGCGCTGTAGAGCTTGATGAGGTCGGCGGCGATCTCCTTGACCGCCTTCTTCGCGCGCGCCTTGGTCTTGGTCCAGTCGGCGCCGCCGAGCCGGTGCAGCGTCGGGGCCTCGCCGCCGACGTACTTGGTGACCTGCTCCAGCTGGTCGGTGGGGATGTAGAGGCGGTCGCCGGGCTGGCCGCGCTTGGCCGGGGCGTACTCGACGAGCAGGTACTCGCGGGTGGCGCCCTGCACGGTTCGCTGCACCATCTCGATGTAGCGGCCGACGCCGTGCTGCTCGTGGACGATGTAGTCGCCGACCTCCAGGGTGAGGGGGTCGATCGTCTTGCGGCGCCGGGTCGGCATCCGGCCGAGGTCCTTGGTGGCGGTGCGCTGACCGGTCAGGTCGGTCTCGGTGAGGACGGCGAGCTTGAGGACCGGGTCGACGAAGCCGTTGTCGAGGGAGCCGCACGAGACGTGGACCAGCGAGGGTTCCAGGACGGTGACGTCCGCCTCCAGGCGGGCCGCGATGCCCTCGCCGCCGAGCACCTCGACGGTACGGGCGGCCGGGCCGTGGCCCTCGGTGAGGTAGACGGTGCGCCAGCCGTCGGCGAGCCAGGCCTTGGTGTCGGCGAGCGCGCGGGCGGTGTCGCCGCGATAGGCCTCGGGGGCGTGCATGCCGAGGCTGAGGGTGTCGCGGCCGACGGCTGCGTCCTCGTCCGCCGCGAAGGGGGATACCGACCACCACATCATGCCGAGCTCGCGCGCGTGCTCCCGTACGTCGGCGATCCCGCGCAGCGAGGCCGCGCCCACGTCGATGGGGGCCTCACCGCCGCCGGCGGTGGCGGCCCAGGAGGCCATCAGGAACTCCTGGGAGGTCGCCACCAGGTCCGAGGCCCGCGTCCGCACCCGCTCCGGGTCGCACACGACGGCCATCGAACCGGCCGGCAGTACGTCGATCAGCAGCTCCATGTCGTCGACCAGGACCGGCGCCAGGGACTCCATGCCCTCGACGGCGATGCCTTCGGCGATCTTGTGGAGCAGTTCGCCCAGCTCGGGGTGGAGCTCCGCGAGGGCCGCGGCGCGCCCGCGCACCTCGTCGGTCAGCAGCAGTTCCCGGCAGGGAGGGGCCCACAGGCCGTGCTCGGCGATCTCCAGGGAGCGCTGGTCGGCGACCTTGAAGTAGCGGATCTCCTCGACCTCGTCGCCCCAGAACTCCACGCGCAGCGGGTGCTCCTCGGTGGGCGGGAACACGTCGAGGATGCCGCCGCGCACCGCGAACTCGCCGCGCTTCTCGACGAGCTCCACCCGGGCGTACGCGGCTGCGGCGAGCGCCTGCGTCACCGCGCCGAGGTCCACGCTCTCGCCCTGGCGCAGGCTCACCGGAACCAGGTCCCCGAGCCCCTTGACCTGGGGCTGGAGCACGGAGCGGATCGGCGCGACGACCACGGAGACCGGGCCGGCGGCGGGGTCGTCCTTGCTGGGGTGCGCGAGGCGGCGCAGTACGGCGATCCGGCGGCCCACGGTATCGCTGCGCGGGCTCAGCCGTTCGTGCGGCAGCGTCTCCCAGGAGGGGTACTCCGCGACCTCGTCGGGGTTGAGCATCGAGCGCAGCGCGGCGGCCAGGTCCTCCGCCTCCCGGCCGGTGGCGGTGACGGCGAGCACGGTGCGCCCGGTACGGGCGGCCAGCGCGGCGATGGCGAAGGGCCGCGCGGCGGCCGGGCCGACGAGGTCCACGTGCATGCGGTTGCCGTCACCGGCCGCGGTGATCGCCTCTGCGAGTGCGGGGTCCCGGGTGACGGCGTCGAGCAGTCCGTGCAGGCTCATGAAGGCGGCTTTCCGTCCGGTGAGGTGCGGCGCGTCCCCGCGAGGCGGCAACGCGAAGGACCCGACACGTCGAACGGGCCGGGGGTTCCCACCCTACGACGCGGCTCCGACACCCGCGCGTGGGATCCGGGTCCCTCGTGAGGGTGACGGAACTGGCGCGGACTGCGCCGACCTGATTACGCTTAGCCCGATAGTTAGTCCACCTCTTCGCCCATGCCCTGGAGTGCGCGATGGAAGCGGCCCGGCAGTACAACGTCCACGACGCGAAGACGAACTTCTCCAAGATCCTGGAGACCGTCGCCACCGGCGAAGAGGTGATCATCAGCAAGGCCGGCGAGCCGGTGGCCAAGGTGATCCCGCTCGCGGGGAAGGTCCGGCGGACGGCCCGAGGATCGGTCACCGAGCCCGTCGTCTTCCACGAGGACTTCGACGACATGTCCGACGATCCCGGCTTCGCCGAGGCCTTCGGACTGCTCCCCGCCCCGGCCACCGAAGCTTCCGAGTGAAGCTTCTGGCCGACACGCACGTCATCGTGTGGTGGCTGACGGACTCGCCCCAACTGTCGGACGAAGTGAAGCATCTGCTGGACACCGAGCGGCTCGTCCACGTCAGCGCCGTCACCCCCTGGGAACTGTCCGTCAAGCAGGCGCTCGGCAAGCTGGACGGCCCGGAGGACCTGCCGGAACAGGCCCGGGACTGCCAGCTCAGGCCCCTCCCGATCACGGCTCTTCACGGAATCCGGGCGGGTCAGCTGCCCCTGCACCACAGGGACCCCTTCGACCGGATACTGATCGCCCAGGCCCAGACGGAGGGGCTCACCCTCGTCACCCGGGACAAGCACATCCCGCTCTACGACGTGCCCGTCATGAGCGTGTGAACGACCCCGGCCCCGCCCCGCCCGAAAGGGTGGGGCGGGGCCGGGGCTCCCCCGAACGACCGACCGGCGACTACTCGCTGGCGATCGCGTTCAGGACGTTCATCCGGCCCGCCCGGAAGGCCGGGACCAGGGCGGCCAGCAGGCCGACCAGGGCGGAGCCGGCGAACACGCCGAGGATGGTGGGCCACGGGATCTCGAGGATCTTCATGCCCTCCAGTGCGAGGAGCTGATGGGCGGTGGCGCCCCAGCCCATGCCCAGGCCGAGGCCCAGCAGGGCGCCGAAGAGGGCGATGACCACCGACTCCAGGCGGATCATGCGGCGCAGCTGGCGGCGGGAGAGACCGATGGCGCGCATCAGGCCGATCTCGCGGGTCCGCTCGACCACCGAGAGGGCCAGGGTGTTCACCACGCCCAGGACCGCGACGATGATCGCGAGGGCGAGGAGGGCGTAGACCACGTTCAGCAGCTGGCCGACCTGGTCCTTCAGCGCCTGCTTGTAGTCCGTCTGGTTGAGCACCTGGTACTGCGGGTACTCGGCCAGCGCCGACTTGACCGCCGCGTAGGCGGCGTCGTCCTGGCCGTCCTTCGCGGTGGCCAGCACCATGAAGGGCCGGGGCATCTTGTCGGCGGGCAGGTTCGCCTCGGCGACGGCGGTGCTGACGTACTTCATGCCCTTGTCGAGGTTGCCCTCGTCGCTCGTGATCGCCGCGACCTTGAGCTTCGTGGTCTTGCCCCCGGTGAAGGCGACCGTCAGCTCGTCACCGAGCTTCACCTGGTGCTTCGTGGCGAACTCGGAGCCCACCGACATCGAGCCCGGCTTGTACGCGTCCGCGTGCTCGCCGGCGGTCGTCTTGCGGCGGACGTCCTGGGCGTACGTGGGGTCCTGGACCCCGATCCCGTCCGACTCGGTGGTGCCGTCGGGGGCGGTGATCTTGGCATCGACCTCCCGGTAGGCGGTGACGTGCGCCAGGCCCGGCGTGGCCCGCAGCGCCTCCTCGGCCTGCGGTACGACCGGCTGCCCGGTCTGGGACTGGACGATGAAGTCCGCACCGACCGACTTGTCGAGCTCGTCGGTGGCCGAGGCCACCATCGAGGAGCCGACCACCGACAGGCAGGCGACCAGCGCGAGGCCGATCATCAGCGCGGCGGCGGTGGCACCGGTGCGGCGCGGGTTGCGCAGCGCGTTGCGCTCGGCGAGGCGGCCTATGGAGCCGAAGGGCCGCAGCACCGGGGCGGACAGGGCCCGGACCACGACGCCCGCGAGGAGCGGGCCGATCACGATGAAGCCGATGAGGGTGAACAGGACGCCCAGCCCCAGCCACTTCGCTCCGGTACCGGCGGAGTCGGCGGTACCGGCCAGGTACAGGGCCGCGGCGCCGATGCCGGTGAGGCCCAGGCCCAGGGCGGCGCGGATCCGGCCTGCCTTCTTGTCACCGGGGGTGCCGGACTCGCGCAGGGCGGCCATCGGGGAGACCTTGCCGGCCCGGCGGGCCGGTATGAAGGCGGAGACGACAGTCACGACGACGCCGAGGACGATGCCCACGACCGGCGTGGTCCAGGCGATGGTCAGGTCCTCGGTGGACAGGCTCATGCCCATCTGGCTCATGAGCTGCATCAGGCCGACGGCCAGGCCGACGCCGGCGGCGACGCCGAGGATCGAGCCGACCACGCCGAGCAGCAGGGCCTCGATGACCACCGACTTGAGCACCTGGCCGCTGTCGGCGCCGATGGCCCGCATCAGGCCGATCTCACGGGTGCGCTGGGCGACCAGCATCGAGAAGGTGTTGAAGATCAGGAAGATCCCGACGAGGAAGGCGATCGCGGCGAAGCCGAGCATCACCCACTTCATGATGTCGAGGAAGTCCATGCTCTTCTTGTTGGCGTCCGCGGCTTCCTTCGCGGTCTGCAGCTTGTAGGTGTCGGCGCCGACGGCGGCAGCCACATGCGTCTTGAGCTGCGCGTCGCTCACCCCGTCCTTGGCGGTGACATTCAGGTGGGTGAAGGCGTCCGGGGCGCCGAGCAGCTTCTGCTGCGCGGTGGCGGTGTCGAAGTAGACGATGGTCGCACCCGGGTTGGTCACGGTGAACGCGGCGATGCCGGTGATCTTGGAGCGGATGTCGCCGGTGACGGCGATCGTGCGGATGTCGTCACCGAGCTTCAGGTGGTGCTTCTTCGCGGTGTCGCTGTCGATCATCACGTCGGTGGGGCCGCGCGGGGCCTGCCCCTCGATGATCTTCATCGACTTCAGCTCGTTCTCGGTCCAGTTGCCCGCGAAGGTCGGGGCTCCGGTGGTCGAACCGAGGTTCTCGTTCTTGGAGTTGACGACGGTGACCGCCATCGAGGAGACGCCGCCCTCGACGGACTTCACGCCCTCGGCCTTCTCCACCTGCGCGACGACGGAGGCGGGCAGCGCCTGCGGCTTGCCGGTGTCGGGGGTCTCCCCGCTGTTCTCGGCCTCCTTCGGGGTGACCGTGACATTGGAGTTGGTGACCGCGAACAGCTTGTCGAAGGTGGTGTTCATGGTGTCCGTGAACACCAGCGTCCCGCAGACGAAGGCGACGGACAGCAGGACGGCCACGGCGGAGAGCGCCATCCGCCCCTTGTGCGCGAAGAAGTTGCGCCGCGCGGTCTTCATGACGGTCATGACGTCCGCCCACGGGCGTCGAAGTCCTTCATGCGGTCCAGGACCTGGTCGGCGGTGGGCCGGTGCATCTCGTCCACGATCCGGCCGTCCGCGAGGAAGATGACGCGGTCCGCGTAGGAGGCGGCGACCGGGTCGTGGGTGACCATGACGATGGTCTGGCCCAGCTCGTTCACCGAACGGCGCAGGAAGCCCAGGACTTCCGCGCCGGCCCGGGAGTCCAGATTTCCGGTCGGCTCGTCGCCGAAGATGATCTGGGGCCGGGAGGCCAGGGCGCGGGCGACCGCCACACGCTGCTGCTGGCCGCCGGAGAGCTCGGTCGGCCGGTGCTTGAGGCGGCCCGCCAGGCCCACCGTCTCCACGACCCGGTTCAGCCACTCCGCGTCGGCCTTGCGGCCGGCGATGTCCATGGGGAGCGTGATGTTCTCCAGGGCGTTGAGCGTCGGCAGCAGGTTGAAGGCCTGGAAGATGAAGCCGATCCGGTCCCTGCGCAGTTGCGTGAGCTTCTTGTCCTTCAGCCCGGTGATCTCGGTGTCGTCCAGGAAGATCTGGCCGCTGGTCACCGTGTCCAGGCCGGCCAGGCAGTGCATCAGCGTGGACTTGCCGGAGCCCGAGGGCCCCATGATCGCGGTGAACCGGCCTCGGTGGATGTCCACGTCCACCGCGTCGAGGGCAACCACCCGCGTCTCGCCGGAGCCGTAGGCCTTGACGACCTTCCGCGCCCGCGCCGCGACGGCCTCATGCCCTCCAGTACCCCCGTGCCTGGTTTCGGTCATAGCCGTTGTCACGGTGTTTCCCCTCGTTCTGCCGCGTACGGTCGTCGGTTCGATGTCACTCGGCGCGCTGTGACGCGCTTCATTCGAAGTCTGCTGGGCGGGGTACCGCGGCGCGCTGGTGCCAATCGCCGTATCCATAGGGGTGCTAGCCCTACCCCCCGGACTCCCGCCCTGTAGAAACCAGTTAAGGACCCCCGCGCCCTTTCCTCCTCCTCCCCTGGGACGAAGCGGCCCTGGATCCTTATGAGGACGAACCCCTAGGGGATCTCGCCCGTTGGGACGAGGCGCCCTGAGGGGATACCGCCCCGCAATGCCGCAGTGAGATGGTGTCCGCGCAGGTACGCACGGGGGGAAGGGTTTTTCATGGGCTCAGGGGAGAGCACGGGCGCGAGTACCGGCGACAGTGCCGGAGGCATACCCCGGGGCGAAGCCGCCGGATCCGCAGACCAAGCCTCCGCCAAGAAGGGGGCCGCGACGGATGCCGCGACGGGTCCGGCCACGGCCCCGGCCACGGCTCCGGGTCCGGCTCCGGGTCCGGCTCCGGCTCCGGGGTCGCAGCCCCCGCCCGGGCGACCCCGTACGGCCGTCGTCGCCGCCCTGATGCTGACCATGGGCCTCGTCGCCCTGGACACCGCCATCGTCGCCACCGCCGTCCCGCAGATCGTCGGCGACCTCGGCGGCTTCGCCGTCTTCTCGTGGATCTTCTCGGGCTACGTCCTGGCCGGAACCGTCACCCTGCCCGTCTACGGCAAGCTCTCCGACACCTACGGCCGCAAGCCCGTCCTGCTCCTCGGCATCAGCCTCTTCCTGTTCGGCTCGCTGCTGTGCGCGGCCGCCTGGAACATGGCCGCCCTCATCGCCTTCCGGATCCTCCAGGGCCTGGGCGGCGGCGCCCTGCAGGGCACCGTCCAGACCCTGGCCGCCGATCTCTACCCGCTCAGGGAACGGCCGCGCATCCAGGCCCGGATGTCCGCGGTCTGGGCCACCTCGGCACTGGCCGGCCCCGCGCTCGGCGGGCTGATCGCCACGTACACCGACTGGCGCTGGATCTTCCTGCTCAACCTGCCGCTGGCCGCCGCCGCCCTGTGGATCATCAGCCGCCACCTGGTCGAGCCCACCCTGCCCCCCGGCCGCACCGGCCCGGTCGACTGGCGGGGAGCCGTCGCCGTCTTCGCCTGCGGGGGGCTGCTGCTCTTCGCGCTGGTGCAGGGCGGAGTCGCCTGGCCCTGGCTGTCGGCGCCCTCGCTGGGGCTGCTGGGAGCGAGCGCCGCGCTGGGCGCGCTCGTCGTCCGGATCGAACGCCGGGCCGAGCAGCCCATCCTGCCCGGCTGGGTGTGGCGCCGGCGCACCATCGCCGCCGTGAACCTGGCCATGGCCGGGCTCGGGCTGCTGATGGTCGCCCCGATGGTCTTCATGCCGACGTACGCCCAGAGCGTCCTGGGCCTCGGCCCGACCGGCGCCGGCCTGGTCACCTCCGCGATGACCCTGAGCTGGCCGATCAGCGCCGCCCTCGCCCAGCACGTCTACCGGCGCATCGGCTTCCGCAACACCGCCGCCACCGGGGTCGCCCTGGCCGCCGCCGTCCTCGGCGCCTTCACCCTGCTCCCCTACCCCCCGCCGGTCTGGCAGCCCGTCCTGATCATGCTGCTGCTGGGCGGGGCCCTCGGCCTCTTCCAGCTCCCGCTGATCGTCGGGGTCCAGTCCACGGTGGGCTGGCAGGAGCGCGGAACCACCACGGCCTCGGTGCTGTTCTGCCGCAACGTCGGCCAGAGCGTCGGAGCGGCGCTGCTGGGGGCCGTGGCCAACGCCACCATCGCCGGCCGGCTGGCAGACGCCCCGGTGGCGGGTCTCCCCTCGAACCTGGACGACGTCTCCAAGGCCCTGACCCACCCGGACCTGCTCGCCCCCGAGGCCGCCGAGTACCTGCGCCGGGCCGTGGCCGCCGCCGGGGACCACATCTTCCTCGGCGCGACCCTGGCGGCGGCCGCGTCGGCGCTGGTGCTGCTGCTGGTGGCGCCGCGGCGGTTCCCGGTGCTGCCGGAACAGCGCGAGGGCTGAGCCCGGGCAACTTGTCATGCCCGGACCGAACCGGTAACCCTCTTCGGAGACGCCGCACTCCCGGGGGGACCACACATGACGTCCGCGCTCTTCGCACTCGCCTTACTCGCCGCCCTGGCGGGCCCGATCGTCCTGCGCCTGCTCCGCCACCCCGGCTTCGTCACCGGCCGCGACGGACGCCTCTCCACCTCGATCACGCTCGCCCTGGCCTGGACCGTGATCCTGCTCTGGCTGCTCCTGGCCACCCTCGGCTACGGACTCACCGCGGGCGGCGGCGTCGACTGGTTCCAGGGCCCCGAGGGCCCCCTGTCCTCCCTGACCACCGTCTACCTCCCGCTGCTCGGGGGTCCGTACGCCGCCCTCATCGCGGCGAAGGCGGTGGTCGGCATGCGGGTGGAGCGGGGCTCCATGGCCAAACCCGCGCCCAAGGGCACGGGGCGGCGGCCGATCCACGACCTGATCGCGAACGACGGCGGGCGGACCGACCTGGTCGACCTGCAGTACGTCGCCCTGAGCGCGGTCACGATGCTCTACGTCGTCACGTTCTTCCTGTCGGACGTGGGCGGCGGGCTGCCGAAGCTGCCCTCCGAGATGTGGGCGCTGACGGGGGCGCCGGCCGGCGCGTACCTGTTGAACAAGGTGGCGATCCGAGGCAATCCGGTGATCACCAGGGTCTCCGTCGCGGACGGCCTCCTCTCGGTCGAGGGCGGCGGCTTCGGGGACGCCCCCCGGATCGAACTGGACGGCACGCCCCTCCCGACCACCGTCACCCCGCCGGGGGCCCTGTCGGCCCCCCTCCCCCCATCGGCGCCGCCCGCCTTCACGGTGATGGTCACCACCCACGGCCTCCGCAGCGACCCGTCCCCCTACGTCCCCCCGCCCACCCAGCCGTCCTGACGCACCCACCCCGCTGCGCGGGGCCTCTAGGCGGGTGCGGCCTGGTGGGCCCTGCGGGGCTGGATCCCCTACCCGCCCTTCCACCGTTCCCCGGGCCGGCCCGGACCCGGTCCTCAAACGCCGGACGGGCTGAAAGCAGGGGTACCGGGCTGCGCCCGGACCCCTGGGGCTCCGCCCCAGACCCCGGTCCTCAAACGCCGGACGGCTGAAAGAACGACCCCGATCGGGGGCTGCGTACCGGGGTCGGGGACGGGGGCGGGGTGGGGTGTTGGCCGGGACGTAAAGCGTGATTTGTGGCGCACTACTCGGGATTACTGTCGAAGTACGGCACAGGGCGCCTAAATCATGCAGTCCAGGCCGACACCCCACCCCGCCCCCGGCACCGACCCCCCACCCGCAGCCACCCCGCGCCCAGGCCAACCCCAGCCCCGCCGGCGCTTGAGGCGCAACGCCGCTAGCCCTCCGCCGGCGCACGCCCCGTCAGCGCCGCGAGGCTGGAGCGGACGTGGTTCATGTGGGCCCGCATCTCGTCCTGGGACTCCCCGTGTTCCCGAAGGATCCGCTCCGTCTCCCGACCGACCCGCTCCTCCCGCACCCGCGCCTCCGCGATCAGCTCCGCCGCCCTCGCCTCGGCGTCCTCCTGCCCGTGCCGCGCCGTCTCCTGGGTCTGCGCGAACGCCCGCTTCGCCTCCGCCAGCCGGGACTGCGCGTACCGTTCCAGCTCCGCCTCCCGCGCCGCCATCTCCGCCTCCCGCGCCGCCAGCTCCCGCTCCGCCGCGTCCCAGCGCTCCGCGTGTTCCTGCTCGCGCTCGGCGAGCATCGCCTCCGCCCGGCGCGCCGTGTCCGCCAGCACGGCAGCCGCCTCCGCCCGCCACGCCGCCGCGTCGTCCCGCGCCTCCGTCCGCGCGTCGTCCGCCTCGCGCCCCGCCCGCAGCAGCGCCTGCCGGGCCCGGACTTCGGTCTGCTCGCGCACCGCCTCCGCGTCGCCGCGCGCCAGCTCCGTCACCCGGTCCGCGTGCGCCTCGGCGGCGCCCGCCGTCGCCAGGGCGTCCGCCCGCGCGTCACCCCGTAGGGTCTCGGACTCCTCCTCGGCCAGCAGCAGGATCCGGCGGGCCCGCTCGCCGAGTTCGTCGTACGTCTGCGGGGCCAGTCCGGAGACCACCACGCGCAGCCGCTCCGCCTCCGCCTCCATGTCCCTGGCCAGCACGGTCAGACGGGCCACCCGCTCCCAGGCGTCGTCCCGGCCGCCCGACAGCCGGGCGAGGTACCGGTCCACCTCTTCCGCCCGGTAGCCACGGCCACGCACGGTCGTAAAGGGTGCACTCATCCTGGAAGCGCCTCTCTCGCGGGGGTTCCTGCCAAGGATGCGTCATTTGCTCCCGGAAGCCCGAATGGCCGGGCCGAGACCCCGTTCGAGGGTCACGACCCGGCCATCCGGATCAGCCGTGGATCAGCGGGGGATCAGAGGAGGCCGTCCCACATCTGCTCCAGCAGCACCGACCACCAGTTCTCCGGCGACGCGAGCGCCGCGCTGTCCAGCCCCGCCAGATTCGCCTGGAAATCGACGGTCCAGCGGCCCGCCTGCTCCGGCGTCAGATGCTGGCGCAGCCGCCACATGTGACCCAGCATCGCCAGGGACCGTACGAACTGCGGCAGCGAGGAGTTGACGAACTGCGGGGGCACCGGCGCCCCGCCGGGACCGCTCTCCACCGGGACCGCGACGATGTGCGCGGTTCCGTACTGCACGCACAGCGCCTTGCCGAAGTCGCTGCCCACCACCAGGTACGAGCCCGCGTCCGAGGCCGGCTGCACCTGCCGCTGCGCGGCCAGTTCGGCCAGCGTCGGCAGCGGTGCGCCCGGTACGGCCTGGGCCCAGAAGAACGGCCCGAAGTCGACGGGCAGGCCCGACCACATCAGCGTTTGCGCCACGATCTCCGGCACGCCCTGCCGGGACACCGCGCGCTGCTCGAAGCGGAACACCCCCTGCGGGCCGAACGCCCCCGCCAGTTCCTGGGCGATCGCGTCCAGCGGGATCGCCGGCTGCAGGGGCACCTGCGGCAGCGGTGCGCGCACCGGCGCGGGGCGCGCCGGGCCGTCCGCCACCTGGTGCAGTTCGCCCTGGTGGGTCAGCAGGTGCCGCATGCCCTGCTGCCGGCCCGCGTGGTCCGTCCCGTACGGGGCCACGTTCGTGATCCGGACCTGCGGCCAGGTCTCCCGGATCATGCGGGCGCAGTAGCCGCCGGGCAGCTCGCACGAGGCCAGCTCCGTGTGCAGCTCCAGCACCTGCTGCGGAGGCACGTTCATCGCCCGCAGCTCGTAGAGGATCTGCCACTCGGGGTGCGGGGTGCCGGGCGCGGACCGGCGGATGAGCTGCTGCTCGGAGCCGTCGGGCGCGCGGTAGCGCAGCACGGCCTGGTAGCCGGGGCCGACCGTGGGCACGCCGGGGTTGGCGGCGGGTGACTGCGGCGCCGGTACGGGTGCCTGCGGCGCGGGACCGGGCGGGCCGGGCTGCTGCGGCCCGCCGGGACCGGCCAGCATCGTCGCGGCGTACGCGTCCCCGCGCCCACCGGACGCCCCCGGAGCACCCGGAGCCCCCGGCGGACCGGGAGGCGCGAGCGGCTGCCCCGTCACGGCCGGGCCCGCCAGCATCGTCGCGGCATGGTCCAGCCCGCCACCGGGCACGCCGGGGGGACCGGGCGGCGCCGGCGGCTGCCCGGCGCCCTGCGGAACACCGGGCCGGCCGGGAGGACCGGGCGGGCCGGGAGGCTGCGGACCACCGGGACCGGCCAGCATCGTCGCGGCGTACGCGTCCCCGCGCCCACCCGACGACCCGGACGACCCCGGACCCCCGGGACCCCCCGGAGCCCCCGGCGGACCGGGAGGCGCGGGCGGCTGTCCCGTGACGGCCGGGCCCGCCAGCATCGTCGCGGCATGATCCAGCCCGCCACCGGGCGCACCGGGCACGCCGGGCGCCCCCGGAGCTCCGGGCGGACCGGGCTGCCGCGGACCGCCGGGGCCCGCCAGCATGGTCGCGGCGTACGAAGGCGACTCCCCGGCCCCGCCCGGCGCACCGGGCGGACCCGGCGGAGTCACGGGCGAGGGGGCCGCGGACCGGTTGACCCGCGCCTTGCTCGTCGGCGCGTCGGCGATGTCCCCACCGGACGCCGGCCCCCGCCCCGGCCCGGACTCCGGATCCAGCGCGGGCACGACGGCGGTCTTCGGCAGTTCACTGCCCCTGGGCATCAGGGTCGTGCGCGCCTCCGGGCCCGGCCCCGAGGACGCCGGGGCGTCGTCCAGGTCCGATCCGGACAGCGGCGGCGCGAACACCGTCGCCGGCAGCGGTACGGACACGGAGTCCGCACCGGGGTTCACGTCGGTCCCGGCCCAGGGCGTGGCCCCGGTCGGGACCTCGGCGGGCACCCCGTCGTTGGCGGTCGGCTCGTAGGGGACCTCTCCCCCGCGCCGCAGGGGCACGGGCTCCGCCACCGGCTCCGCGGAAGCGGCCACGGCGACAGCCGGGCTCACCGGAGCAGCCGGAGCCGCCGGGATCCCGGCCCGGTCCGCCGCCTCCTGGAGCCACTCCGGCGGACTCAGCATGAACGAGGTCTGCTCCGAGTCGATGCGCGGCACCGGCACCGAAGCCTCGGCCTGCGCGGCCGACGCCCCGTACTCCTCCTCGTAGCGGCGGATCACCTCACCCACCGGCAGGCCGGGCCAGAGCGTCACCTCCCCGCTGTCCCGCGCGATGACCAGCCGCTGCCGGCCGCCCCCCGACACCGGGCCCGCGGGGCGGTCCTCCGCCCACACCACGAAACCGAGTCCGAACTCCCGTACGCGCACCTCGCGGTGCTGGTACGCGGGCACGTCCCCGTTGATCCATTCCTCGGCGCGCTCCTGCGCCTGCGCAAACGTCACCATCGCGCCGTCACCTCTCCACCGGTGCCGCTGCCTGACCGGCACCCGGAACCGAACGCTCCGCCGAACCCGCGCCCGTGCCCGTACCCGTCACGGGAACCGAGCGCGCGAATCCGCCGTCCACCATCAGACCGGCCACCGTTTCCAGTTCCGGCGGATTGCCCGCCAGCCGTTCCAGGAAGGCGTCGAAATCCGCACCGCACGGCAGCAGCAACCGCTCCACGCGTTCCTGCACCGACCAGCCGTCCTGGTCGCGCGCGTCGTCGTACGGGGAGAACCAGACCGAGCCGATCCCCTCCCCGCGCACCTTCACCGCGAGCAGCCCGCCCTGCACGAAGGCCACGCACAGGTAGTCCTTCGTCAGGTGATCCCGCAGGCACTTGTTCATGTAGACGAGGTCGTTGACCGCCGCCTCCTCGCGCACGGTGAAGAACGGCTGGTCCACCAGCAGTCCCAGTTCCACGTCGAGCCCCGTGCCCACGGGCGCGCAGCCGCCCGCCGCCTTGAGGAAGGAGCGGTAGGCCTCCGGGAGCCGGTAGCCGAGGTCCTCCTCGACGCCCTGGACCTGCTGTTCGGTGACCGAGACCACCGTCTTGGGCAGTCCCAGGTGCACCGGGCGCACCTCCTGCAACGGCCGCGACCCGCGCTTGACGTGGTCGACCGCGGCCGTCGCCAGACCGGCGTGGTGCCTCAGCAGCGACTTCACCTCGACCGGTACCAGCTCCATGCGGCGCGTGCCGGACACGTGGTGCCAGGTCCAGCCGTGCGGGGTCGACACCGGGCCGACGGTGTCCCACAGTTCGTGGCCGCCTCCCCGCATGGCCGCGTTCGCGGACACGCAGTCCGTCAGGCGCAGCTCGTCCACGCCGAAGCCCTCCGGGGGCTCGGCGATCTCGACGGCCGCGCGCGCGTACAGCGCGAAGTCGGGATGTCCGTTCGCGTCGATGCGGACTCCGTGGGGATGGCGCGCGGCCCGGACGGGGTCCGGGAAATGCACGACCTGCCCCGAATAAGCGGCGTTGGGTGGCGCGGCCTCATGCCCGAGCCGACCTGTCGTCATGGCGGTAGCCCCCTGCTGGATCTGGCTGGTTCACCACAGCCTATGTGCTCCGGCGAGGACGTCACCCGCACGTGCGCGGGGACCCCGCGGGAGGGCCGGGAAGTTCCGAATTGATACGAATATTCGACCCCGCTTCCACATGCCACGGGACATTTGACAGGCTGTCCCCACAGCACGGGGGCGTGCGCGACAGCGGTCAGCACCGCGGCCACGGGAGGGAAAGCGCAACCATGCACGACACGGCGACACGTACAGAACCGGCCGACGCCCACTCAGGAGGCGCGGGAGCCCGGGGATCCGCGGACCCCTCGGACGCCCGCGACCCCGCGGCCCTTACGGGGACCAGCGGCCCGGCGGCCGTCCCGGCGCAGGCCCGCGCCGCGGCCGACCAGGGCCCCGGCGACCCCCGCCTGCGCTGGGGCGGCGGCGGTGACGGCCGCCCCGCCGTGCCCGTGCTCCGCTTCCGCCGCGACGGGATCCTGCCCACCGTGGCCGCCGCCCTGTCCGTACGCGGGGAAACCCTCACCGGCACCGCCGGCAAGGCCGACCTGCCGCCCGTACTGCACGCGCTCGTCCAGGATTTCCTCGACACCCTCACGAGCGGCCAGCGCGAACGTTTCACCGGCCGATGTCCGGAGGCGATCCTGCTCTCCCGGCACCTCGCCACCGTCGAGGGCGCCCGCAGCAAGCGCGCCTCGCGCAAGCCGCTCACCCCGAGCGAGGCCCGCCGTTCACTGAAGCACTCCAAGATCACCGCCCGCCGCATCCGCGAGGACGGCGACCCGCTCCACGGCAGCTACGCACCTCCCTGCCGCTCCTGCGAGGCCCTCCTCGCCCACTTCGGCGTACGCCCCGTCGACCTCTCCCACCCCGAGTAGCCGCCATGACCACCACCTCCGCTTCGTACGCCCGCTCCTCGGCCGCCCGCTTCCCCGTCGCCGTGGACTCCGCCCTGCGCACCGCGGGCTGGGAACCGGGCCGCTGGGACATCAAGCAGGCCGAGTACTGGGCCGACGCCCTGCGCGACCACACCACCCCCGCCGGGCACCGGCACACCGTCTTCCCGGCGGCGGTCGAAGCCTGGGCGGAGTTCGGGAACCTCACCGTCAGCACCGCGGGCCCCGGCCGCCAGATCGCGCCCACCGCGATACGCCTGGACCCGCTCACGGGCCTCCACCTCGCCCGCACCTTCGCGGACCTCGGCCGCGCCCTGTCCACCCAGCTCTGCCCGCTGGGCGTCGAGGCCGACGGAACGTCCCACCTCGCCCTGGACCGCGAGGGCCGCGTCTACTGCGTGGACCACACCGGCGACTGGTACCTCGGCGCGACCCTCGACGAGGCCCTCACCCTCCTCCTCACCGGCCTCCAGCCGACCCGCCTGACGACGGGCCAGACCGAAGGCCCGGCCTAGGTCGTCTCTTTCGGATCTTGTCGGCCGAGTCCGCGGCGCCTGGTGCCGTGCCTGGGCGTGCTGTCGGGGCGCTCGCGTACTGGGCGTACGTGGTCGCCTCGGCAGTGCGGCCAGGCGCGGTGCCAGGCGTCGCGGGCCCGGCAAGATCCGAAAGAGACGGCCTAGGGCCTGTCCTCTCCCCCTACGCCTCGAGCCCGGGGAGCCGCTCCCCTTCGCCCGGGTAGCGGCCCTCCTCCAGCCGGAAGACGTACGCCCGCAGATCGGCGGCGAGCCCGCCCTCCAGATAGGCCCGGAACTCCCGTGCCCCCACGGCGGCGTCCCGGTCGGCGGGATGGACGCTGTCCCCGTACTCGGCCAGCGTGAGCGCCAGGTGCTCCTCGACCCGGCCCCGCCCGGCCCACCAGTGGCGCACCGTCTCCGGGGTCCACCAGCGGTCCCCGTCGTAGGCGTACTCCTGGAAGGGCTCCTCGTCCGCCGCGTTCACCACCTCGCGCACCTCGCCCGGGCCGCGCGGCTGCCGGAAGACGTACTCGAGGCTGCCCTCGGTGCTCGCCGCGTACATCACGTTGCTCGGCGCGTTCAGCCGCCCGGTCCAGCACGTGTCCGTCTCGCCCGTGTAGAAGGGCCCCGGCACGTTCAGCCAGAGCCGCTTCTCCCACCGCCCCTGGAACAGCTTCCGGTCCTCGTCCGTCAGCCCCGCCACCGGATCCCAGCCCACCGTCATCTACTCTCCCCCTGTTCGCCGCCACACCTCACAGCTCCGGCAGCCGCTCCCCGGCCTCCGGATACCGGCCTTCCTCCAGCCGGAAAAGATACGCCCGCACATCACCGGCGAGCCCGCCGGCCAGGTACCCCTGGAAGTCCCGCACTCCGGCAGCCGCATCGGCGTCCTCGGCACTGCCGCCCGCCCCGAAATCCGCGAGCGCCTCGTCCAGGTGCCGGGCGACCCGATCCCGGCCCGCCCACCACGCGCGGACCCCGGCCGGGGTCCAGCGCAGATCCCCGTCGCAGTAGTCCCAGACCATCCGCCGCTACCCCCGATCGCCCGGCAGGACCGCCGAGACCTTGAAACCGCCCTCGTCCGTCGGGCCGGACACGAACACCCCGCCCAGGGCGAGCACCCGCTCGCGCATGCCGACCAGGCCGTTCCCGCCGCTCGGCAGCCCCGGCTCGGCCGCCTTGCCGTCGCAGGGGCCGTTCTCCACCTGCATGGCCACCTCGCCCTCCCGGTGCGCCAGCCGTACGACGACCCGGGCGCCCGCGGCGTGCTTGTGGCAGTTGGTCAGCGCCTCCTGGACCACCCGGTAGGCGGTCTGCTCCACCTCCGCCACGTACGCGGAGTACGCGCCGCGCACGTCCAGCTCCACGGTCATCCCGGCCGCCCGCGACTGTCCGACCAGCGCCTCCAGCTCGCCCAGCGTCGGCCCGTCGTCGAAGCTCCCGATCAGCGCCACCGGGGCCGTCGGGGCCGCCGGCCTCGGGGCCTGGGCGCGCAGCACCCCGAGCATCTCGCGCAGTTCCGTCAGCGCCTGCCGCCCCATGTCCCCGACCAGCGCCGCGTTCTTCGCCGCCTTCACCGGATCCTTGGCGGCGATCGCCTGGAGCGCCGCCGCGTGCACCACCATGAGCGACACCCGGTGCGCCACGACGTCGTGCATCTCCCGGGCGATCCGGGTCCGCTCCTCCGTACGGGCCCACTCGGCCCGCTCCTCCGCCCGGTCCGCGAGCAGCGACAGCTCCCGCTCCAGCGAGTCCGCCCGCTCCTGCAGGCTCTCCATCAGCCGTCTGCGGGCCGCCGTGTACAGCCCGAACAGCACCGGCGGCACGGTCAGCGCCACCGCCACGAACACGGACAGGGTGATGACGATGGTCAGGGTGACGTCGGGCTGGTGCCGGGTCCTCATGTACATCACCACGAAGGTCGCGGCCAGCGACATCGACGTCAGGGTCGCGGTGATCCGCCGGGGCACCTCGGAGGCGGCCAGCGTGTACAGCCCGACCACGCCGAGCAGGAACCCCATGGCCGCCGGCGACACCGCGATGCCGACGAGCACCACGAGGATCGGCCAGCGCCGCCGCAGGACCAGCACGGTCCCGATCAGCAGCCCGAACAGCACCCCGGCGAAGACCGGGATCCCCGCCTCTCGGGCGAACCCGACGCCCTCCACCCCGCACTCGACGGCGGACACCGCGCCGAGCCCCACGTCCAACACGGCCGACCTGCGGTCGTCCCACCACAGGGGCCCGTCCCGCCCGGCCCCCGCCTCTCCCTGCTCTTCCCCCGTACTGGTCATACGGTCCAGCCTACGCAGCGGGTACGGCCGGGAGGCGAGCGGAAATCCCGCTGAAGGGCACGGATTTGTACCGTCGCATTCAGGGCGCCCGGTGCGGCATAGTAGGTCCCGTCGGCTCGACCACCAGGGCGCAATGTCCGGTTAAGTCGATTAATCCCCTGTGGTGTAATTGGCAGCACTGAGGCTTTTGGTGCCTTATGTTCGGGTTCGAGTCCTGACAGGGGAGCTCCACGGTCCGGGTCCTGACGTGCACAGTCGGGACCCACCCTCGTTTAGGGCCTTAAACCCACCGGTATCCTTCACGGGTCCACCACCCGAAGCCGAAGGGCACACCCGTGAGCGCCAACCGCCCGGCAGCCGTCGTCGTACTCGCAGCGGGTGAAGGCACCCGCATGAAGTCGGCCACACCCAAGGTTCTGCACGAGATCAGCGGGCGCTCGCTCGTCGGTCACGTCGTCGCCGCCTCCCGCGAGCTGGACCCCACCCACCTCGTCGTCGTCGTCGGGCACGCCCGCGAGCAGGTCACCGCGCACCTCGCCGCGATCGACGCCGACGTCCGCACCGCGGTCCAGTACGAGCAGAACGGCACCGGGCACGCCGTCCGGATGGCCCTCGAAGAGCTCGGCGCCGACCGTCCCGCCGGCACCGTGGTCGTCGTCTGCGGCGACACCCCGCTGCTGACCGGCGAGACCCTGGCCGCGCTGACGGCCACGCACGAGGCCGACGGCAACGCCGTCACCGTGCTGACCGCCGAGGTCCCCGACTCCACCGGGTACGGCCGGATCATCCGCGGCGCCGACGGGGCGGTCACCGCCATCGTCGAGCACAAGGACGCCACCGACGCCCAGCGCGCCATCGCCGAGATCAACTCCGGGGTCTTCGCCTTCGACGGCGCCCTCCTCGCCGACGCCCTCGGCAAGGTCCGCACCGACAACAGCCAGGGCGAGGAGTACCTCACCGACGTGCTCGGCATCCTGCGCGAGGCCGGCCACCGGGTCGGCGCGGCCGTGGGCGCGGACCACCGGCAGATCCTCGGGATCAACAACCGGGTCCAGCTCGCCGAGGCCCGCGCCCTGCTGAACGCCCGCCTGCTGGAGCGCGCCATGCTCGCCGGCGTGACGATCGTCGACCCGGCGAGCACGCTCGTCGACGTGACGGTGACTTTCGGCCAGGACGCGATCGTGCACCCCGGCACCCAGCTGCTCGGCACCACCCACGTGGCCGAGCTGGCCGAGGTCGGCCCCAACACCCGCCTGAAGGACACCCACGTCGGCGCCGGCGCCCGGGTGGACAACACCGTGGCGGACACCGCCGTCGTCGGCCCCTCGGCGAGCGTCGGCCCCTTCGCGTACCTGCGTCCGGGCACCAACCTGGGCGCGAAGGCCAAGGCGGGCACGTACGTGGAGATGAAGAACGCCACGATCGGCGAGGGCACCAAGGTCCCGCACCTGTCCTACGTCGGCGACGCGACGATCGGCGAGTACACGAACATCGGCGCGGCCAGCGTGTTCGTGAACTACGACGGTGAGCACAAGCACCACACGACCGTCGGCTCACACTGCAAGACGGGTTCGGACAACATGTTTGTGGCTCCCGTCACCATCGGGGACGGCGCCTACACCGCCGCCGGCTCCGTGATCACGAAGGACGTGCCGCCCGGCGCCCTGGCCGTGGCCCGTGGCCAGCAGCGGAATATCGAGGGTTGGGTGGCCCGCAAGCGTCCGGGAAGTGCCGCCGCGACAGCGGCTCAGTCGGCGGTCCGCGAGGACTCCGCCGAACGCTGAGGTGAACTGACCGGAAACGGCTACGCCCGATACGGCGTACCGTGATAGGTGAACGCAATTCGGCTGGCTCACCGTGTGCGGGACGGACGCACATGGGGGCGAGCAGCTTTCCCACGTCTGAGGAGACAGTGCTGTGACCGGGATCAAGACGACCGGCGAGAAGAAGCTGATGCTCTTCTCCGGCCGCGCCCACCCCGAGCTGGCCGAGGAGGTCGCGCACCAGCTCGGTGTCGGCCTCGTGCCGACCAAGGCTTTCGACTTCGCGAACGGCGAGATCTACGTCCGCTTCCAGGAGTCGGCGCGTGGCGCGGACTGCTTCCTGATCCAGAGCCACACGGCTCCGATCAACAAGTGGATCATGGAGCAGCTGATCATGATCGACGCGCTCAAGCGCGCGTCGGCACGCTCCATCACCGTGATCGTCCCGTCCTACGGGTACGCCCGCCAGGACAAGAAGCACAAGGGCCGCGAGCCGATCTCGGCCCGCCTGGTCGCGGACCTGCTGAAGACCGCCGGTGCGGACCGCATCCTCACGGTCGATCTGCACACCGACCAGATCCAGGGCTTCTTCGACGGCCCGGTCGACCACCTTTCGGCCCTGTCGGTCCTCGCGGACTACGTCGGCGCCAAGGTTGACCGCTCCAAGCTGACGATCGTCTCCCCGGACGCCGGCCGCGTACGCGTCGCCGACCGCTGGTGCGACCGCCTGGACGCCCCCCTGGCGATCGTGCACAAGCGCCGCGACAAGGACGTCGCCAACCAGGTGACCGTCCACGAGGTCGTCGGCGAGGTCAAGGGCCGCGTCTGCGTCCTGGTCGACGACATGATCGACACGGGTGGCACCATCTGCGCCGCCGCCGACGCGCTCTTCGCGCACGGCGCCGAGGACGTCATCGTGACGGCCACGCACGGCATCCTGTCGGGCCCGGCCGCCGACCGCCTGAAGAACTCCAAGGTCAGCGAGTTCGTGTTCACGAACACCCTGCCGGACCCGTCCGACCTGGAGCTCGACAAGATCACGGTGCTCTCCATCGCCCCGATGATCGCCCGCGCCGTGCGCGAGGTCTTCGAGGACGGCTCGGTCACCAGCCTGTTCGAAGAGCAGCAGTAAGCACGACCTCTGTGCGTGAGATCGTTTTTGGGTACGGCCTCCCCGCCGGGTACACTCCTTGAGTTGCTCGGCGAGGGAGGCCGTTCCCGTTTTCACGGGTATGGATGCTCCGTTATCGACGCGCTCTTCGTAGCAGGCCGTGTTCCGGCCGGGTGACTGTCGTCCATTTCCGTCACCCCACGAGGAGTGAGCATGTCCGAGATCAAGCTTGCCGCGAAGGTCCGCGAAAACTTCGGCAAGGGCTCTGCCCGCCAGGCCCGCCGCGACGCCCTGACCCCTGCGGTCATCTACGGCCACGGCACCGACCCGAAGCACGTCAACGTGGACGCCCACGCGCTCCAGCTGGCGCTGCGCACCCCGAACGTCCTGCTCTCCCTGGACATCGAGGGCGCCGGCACCGAGCTGGTCATCCCGAAGGCCGTTCAGAAGCACCCGCTGAAGCGCTCGATCTCCCACGTCGACTTCCTGATCGTCAAGAAGGGCGAGAAGGTCACCGTCGACGTCGCGATCGTCACCGAGGGCGAGCTGGCCCCGGGCGGCAACATGCTGGAGACCCTCCAGAACACCATCTCCGTCGAGGCCGAGGCCACCCACATCCCGACCGAGGTCACCGTCTCGATCGCGGGCCTGGAGGCCGGTGCCACCATCACCGCCTCCGACCTGGTCCTGCCGGCCGGCACCACGCTGGCCGTCGACGGCGACATCGCCGTCCTGCAGGTCATCGGTGCGGGCACCGAGGAGCCGGCCGCCGAGGGCTCCGAGGCCTGAGCCTCACCGCTCACCCTCAGCACTTGCTGAACGACCGCCGTCCGGCTCCACTGGAGCGGGACGGCGGTCGTCTTCGTATAAGGAGCTTTTGATGTCGGACGACGCGGCGCCCTGGCTGATCGTGGGTCTCGGGAACCCGGGTGCGGAGTACGCGGGCAACCGCCACAACATCGGTTTCATGGTCGCCGACCTGCTGGCGGACCGGATGCGCGGCAAGTTCAAGGCGCACAAGGCCCGCGCCCAGGTGGTCGAGGGCCGGAT
This sequence comes from Streptomyces sp. NBC_01298, assembly GCF_035978755.1. Lineage (NCBI taxonomy): Bacteria > Bacillati > Actinomycetota > Actinomycetes > Kitasatosporales > Streptomycetaceae > Streptomyces > Streptomyces sp. NBC_01298. The sequence continues at coordinate 5,501,816 of NZ_CP108414.1, read as the reverse complement.
GGGCCCGCCGGGACCGCTGAACCGGCGCGTGGTGCTGGCCAAGCCCATGTCGTTCATGAACCTGTCCGGCGGCCCGGTGACGGCGCTGCGGGACTTCTACAAGGTGCCGCTGGACCGGATCGTCGCGGTCCACGACGAGCTGGACATCGACTACCCGACGCTCCGGCTGAAGCTGGGCGGCGGGGACAACGGCCACAACGGCCTCAAGTCGATGACGAAGTCGATGGGCCCCGACTACCACCGGGTGCGCTGCGGCATCGGCCGCCCGCCCGGCCGGATGCAGGTCGCGGACTTCGTCCTGAAGGACTTCTCCTCCACGGAGCGCAAGGAGCTGGACTGGTTCGTCGACCGTTCGGCGGACGCCGTGGAGTGCCTCATCCAGGAGGGCCTGGAGCGCGCGCAGTCCACGTACAACAGTTAGAGGGGCCAACAGTTAGAGGGGCCAACAGCTGGAGGGCCAACAGCCAGAAGCACGCGCGGAGGGCCCGCACACCGTCCGGTGTGCGGGCCCTCTGCCGTGCCGTACGAAACCTCAGCCGGTGTTGCGCAGACCGGCCGCGACGCCGTTGACGGTCAGGAGCAGCGCCCGGGACAGGATCGGGTCCGCCTCCTCGCCGCGCTCGGCGGCCGCCCGCTGGCGGGCCAGCAGGGAGACCTGGAGGTAGGAGATCGGGTCCAGGTAGGCGTCACGGACCGAGAAGGTCTGCTGGAGGACCGGGTTGGAGTCGAGGAGCTTCTCGCCCCCGGTGATCCGCAGGACCTCACGGACGGTCAGCTCGTGCTCGGCCTCGATGCGGGCGAACACGTGCTTGAGCTCGTCGGGCACCAGGGTGTCGACGTAGTGGCGGGCGATCCGCAGGTCCGTCTTGGCCAGCGTCATCTCGACGTTGGACAGGAAGTTGCGGAAGAAGTGCCAGCGCTCGCCCATCTCGGTCAGCGCGTCGCCCTGGCCCGCCTCGCGCAGGGCCTTCAGGCCCGAGCCGACCCCGTACCAGCCGGGGACGATCTGGCGGGACTGGGTCCAGCCGAAGACCCACGGGATGGCGCGCAGGCCGTCGAGGCCGGCGCCCGAGTCGGGGCGGCGCGAGGGGCGCGAGCCCAGGTGCAGGTCGGCGAGCTGGTCCACGGGGGTGGCCTTGAAGAAGTACGCCGGCAGGTCCGGGTCCTCGACGAGCGCGCGGTACGCGTCGTGCGCGGCGTCCGAGACGGTGTCCATGGCCGCGTCCCAGCGGGCCAGGTCCTCGTCGGACTGGCGCGGGGCGGTGTGCAGGGCGGAGGCCTGGAGGGTGGCCGCGACGGTCAGCTCCAGGTTCTCGCGGGCCAGCGACGGTACGAGGTACTTGTCGGAGATGACCTCGCCCTGCTCGGTGACCTTGATCTCGCCCTCCAGGGTGCCCCAGGGCTGCGCGAGGATCGCGTCGTGCGAGGGGCCGCCGCCACGGCCGACGGTGCCGCCGCGGCCGTGGAAGAGGCGCAGGCGCACGCCGTAGCGGTGGGCCACGTCGCGCAGCCGGCGCTGGGCGCGGTGGATCTCCCACTGGGAGGTGGTGATGCCGCCGAACTTGGAGGAGTCGGAGTAGCCGAGCATGACCTCCTGCACGTCGCCGCGCAGCGAGACCAGGCGCCGGTAGGAGGGATCGGCGAGCATCTCGTCGAGGATGACGTCGGCGGCCTTGAGCTCGTCGGTGGTCTCCAGGAGCGGCACGATGCCGATCTTGGCCCAGCCGCCGTGCAGGTCGATGAGACCGGCCTCGCGGGCGAGGACGGCGGCGGCGAAGACGTCGTCGGCGCCCTGGCACATCGAGATGATGTAGGACTCGATGACCTCGGGACCGAACTTCTCGAAGGCGTCCTTGATGGCGCCGAACACGCCGAGGGTCTTCTGGCCGGCCGCGTCGAGCGGGGCCGGGGTGGGCGCCAGCGGGCGGCGCGAGCGCAGCTCCTTGGCCAGGAGGCGGCCGCGGTAGTCGCGGGGCATGTCCGCGTAGCGCCAGGACTCCTCGCCGAGCCGGTCGAAGAGCTGGCCCAGCGCGTGGTGGTGGGCGTCCGCGTGCTCGCGCACGTCCATCGTGGCGAGCTGGAGGCCGAAGGCGGCCAGCGTGCGGATGGTGCGGTCCATGCGGCCGTCGGCGAAGAGCGCGCCGCGGTGCTCGCGCAGGGAGGTCTGGATGAGGGTGAGGTCGGTGAGCAGCTCGGCGGTGCCGAGGTAGTCGCGGCCTTCCTCGTGCGGGGTGCCCTTGGCGAGGCGCTCGCGGGTGTTGAGGAGCTTCTGCCGGATGCAGGTGGCCTTGAGGCGGTACGGCTCCTCGGCGTTCAGCCGCTTGTAGCGCGGGCTGATCTCCGGGAGGCGCTCCAGGTCGGCCTGGAGGGAGGTCAGGAGCTCCTCGGTGGCACCGGTGTAGCGGATGGAGTTCGACAGCAGTCCGCGCAGGAAGTCGATGAGTTCCAGGGCGTCGGTGATGCCGTGCTCGTGCTGGAGGATCAGCACGTCCCGGGTCACGTCGGGCGTGACGTTGGGGTTGCCGTCGCGGTCGCCGCCGATCCAGGTGCCGAAGGTGAGCGGGCGGGTGCCGGCCGGGATCTCGATGCCGACGCGCTGGAGCTCGGCGGCCAGGTCCTCGAGGACGTCGCCGACGGCGCCGGCGTGCAGCTCGTCGAGGTAGTAGATCGCGTTGCGGGCCTCGTCGGCGGGCTCGGGGCGGACCACGCGCAGTTCGTCGGTCTGCCAGACGAGGTCGATGTTCTCCGCGAGGCGCAGGTCGTGGCGGCGTCGCTCGCCGGCGCCCGAGACGGGCTCCTCCAGGAGGGCCGCGATGCGGCGCAGCTTGTTGAGGACGCTGCGGCGGGCCGCTTCGGTGGGGTGCGCGGTGAAGACGGGGCGGACGTTGAGGTTCTTCACCGTCTCGCGCAGGTGCTCGGGGTCCGCGTCCTTGAGCATGTCGGCGGTGCGGGCCAGCAGGCCCCCCTCGGCGGCGCGGTGGGCGCGCAGCTCCTTGCCGCGGTGCACCTGCTCGGTGACGTTGGCGAGGTGGAAGTAGGTGGAGAAGGCGCGCACCAGCTTGGCGGCGGTCTCCAGGTCGGTGTCGCCGAGCAGCTCGGCGGCCGCGATGCCGTCGGTGCGCGTGAGGGCTCGGACGCGTTCGACCAGGTCGAGGAGGTCCTGGCCCTCCTGACGTACGAGGGTCTCGCCGAGGAGGTCGCCGAGGCGGCGGATGTCCGCGCGCAGCTCGGCGTTGGCGGCGCCGGCGGGGGACGTCGCCGGGGCGGTGGTCGAGTGGGCCTGGTCGGCACTGCTCACAGGTGCGGCTCCTTGCAGTGTTTCGAGCGCTACTGGGAGGTGGGCTCCGGTTGCGCGCGGTGGTGCCCGCCCGGACCTTCGTCCGGCGGTGCCACCGCTCCTGATGCGCAGCTCGGGCTGCCCGTGCGGACCGCGCTGTCCGACGACACCAGGATAGGTGGCCCGTACCGGTGACCAGGTCCCTGTGTCACCAGGCGGGACGACGGCCCCGCGGCGCGGGCCGATCGGCCCGGCGGCGGGCGTCCCGGGGCAGGGACCGAAGCACCGCGGGACGGGGAGCGCGACGCGGTGCGCGGGCCCCGCGCATACCGGTACCGGGCGCGCTCCTCTTGCCGCGCGGGGGACCTTTGCCATACTTACGTTGCCGTAGGTTACGCACCCGTAGGGACGTGTGGCCGGGCGGCGCGCCTGCCGACTCCCTCACCCTCAGGGGACACACCTATGACCATCAGTCCCGACGTGATCGAGGACGCCTCGGCGTCTTCCGGCGCGTCCGTGCCGTCCGCGACCCTCGGCGGTGAGAACAAGCGGTCGGTCGAGCAGATCGCGCTGCTGCTGTTCATCACCGTCCCCTTCCTCGCCCTGCTGGTGGCCCTTCCGCTCGCCTGGGGCTGGGGGGTGAGCTGGCTGGACGTGGGCCTGATGGTGTTCATGTACTTCCTCGCCTGCCACGGCATCACCATCGGCTTCCACCGCTACTTCACGCACGGCTCCTTCAAGGCGAAGCGGCCGCTGCGCATCGCCCTGGCGGTCATGGGGTCGATGGCGGTCGAGGGGCCGCTGGTGCGCTGGGTGGCCGACCACCGCAAGCACCACAAGTACTCCGACCACGAGGGCGACCCGCATTCGCCGTGGCGCTTCGGCGAGACGCTGCCGGCCCTGATGAAGGGCCTGTGGTGGGCGCACATCGGGTGGCTCTTCGACGAGGAGCAGACCGACCAGCAGAAGTACGCCCCGGACCTGATCAAGGACCCGGCGATCCGCCGCATCTCGCGCGACTTCATCTTCTGGACGATGTTCTCGCTGGCGCTGCCCCCGCTGGTGGGCGGTCTGGTGACCATGTCGTGGTGGGGCGCCTTCACCGCGTTCTTCTGGGGCTCGCTGGTCCGGGTCGCGCTGCTGCACCACGTGACGTGGTCGATCAACTCGATCTGCCACGCGGTGGGCAAGCGTCCCTTCAAGTCCCGCGACCGCTCCGGCAACGTGTGGTGGCTCGCGGTGCTGTCCTGCGGCGAGTCCTGGCACAACCTGCACCACGCCGACCCGACCTCGGCCCGGCACGGTGTGCTGCGCGGCCAGGTCGACTCCAGTGCGCGGCTGATCCGCTGGTTCGAACAGCTGGGCTGGGCGTCCGACGTCCGCTGGCCCTCGGAGGCCCGGATCGACGCCCGACGCAAGGAAGAAGTGTCGAACGCGGCATGATGGGGGGCGTGGGAAACGACGGCAGCAGTTCCAGCAGCGAGAAGCCCAGGCGCACCCGCCGGGTCCGGATGACGGGCGCCGAACGGCGTCAGCAACTGCTGGACATCGGCCGCACCCTGTTCGCCGAGAAGGGGTTCGAGGGCACGTCGGTGGAGGAGATCGCGGCGAAGGCCGGAGTCTCCAAGCCGGTGGTCTACGAGCACTTCGGCGGCAAGGAGGGTCTCTACGCGGTCGTCGTGGACCGCGAGATGCGCCAGCTGCTGGACGGGGTGACGGGCGCGCTGACGGCCGGGCACCCGCGGGAGCTCCTGGAGCAGGCGGCGTTCGCGCTCCTGGACTACATCGAGAACTACACGGACGGTTTCCGGATCCTGGTCCGCGACTCCCCCGTGGCCCAGTCGACGGGCACCTTCGCCTCGCTGATCAGCGATATCGCCACGCAGGTCGAGGACATCCTGGGCCTGGAGTTCAAGGCCCGCGGCTTCGATCCGAAGCTGGCCCCGCTGTACGCGCAGGCGCTGGTCGGAATGGTCGCGCTGACCGGGCAATGGTGGCTGGAGACGCGCCAGCCGAAGAAGGCCGAGGTGGCGGCGCACCTGGTGAACCTGTCCTGGCACGGGCTGGAGAACCTGGAGGCGAAGCCGCGACTGGTGGGCCACCGCAAGAAGTGAGCCCCCGTACCGCGTGTGCGCACGACGGCGCCCCGTCACCGGAGATCCGGTGGCGGGGCGCCGTCGTGTGTGACATCAGAGCATCAGACGTGCTTCTCCAAGCTGTGCTTCTCCAAGCTGTGCTTCTCCAAGAACTCGATCCGGTTCCCGACCGGGTCCTGCGAGTAGAAGCGGCGGTGTCCCGGCAGGCCGTCGTCCCAGACGACGGTGGCGCCGCGCGACCGGAGCCTGTCCGCGTAGGCCTCGATGCCCTCGACCCTGAGTCCCGGGTGCGCCTTGCGGGCGGGGCGGAAGTCCTCCTCGATGCCCAGGTGGAGCTGGACCGGCCCGGCGGCGAACCAGCAGCCGCCGCGCGCCGCGAGCAGGGGCGGTTTGGGGATCTCGGTCATGCCGAGGACCTCGGTGTAATAGGCGCGGAGCCGGTCCTCCGAGCCGGGCGGGGCGGCGAGCTGGACGTGGTCGACTCCGGCGAGCATGCTCAGGCCTCCCTGCGGGCGACGGCGAAGATCCGGCGGAACGGGAAGACGGTGCCGCGGGGACCCGTGGGATAGGCCGCGCGCAGCAGCGTGCGGTACTCGGCGAGGAAGGCCTCGACGGCCTCCTCGTCATCGGCCAGCGCGGTGAGCACGGGCCGCAGGGCGGTGCCCTTCACCCAGTCCAGTACGGGATCGGGGCCCTGGAGCAGCTGGTGGTAGGTGGTCTCCCACACGTCGGCGGCGCAGCCGAGCTCGGTGAAGCGCTCCAGGTATCCGGAGGGTTCGAGGATGTGGATGTAGCGGGCTCCGTGTCCGGCGAGCCGGCCGCGCCAGCGCGGGGTGTCGCACAGGTCGGCGAGGATCCGGTGGCTGGGGGCGGTGAAGTTGCCGGGGATCTGGAACGCGAAGGTGCCGCCGGGGCGCAGTCCGTTGATCCAGGGGGCGAAGGATCCGGCGTGGCCGGGGACCCACTGGAAGGCGGCGTTGGAGACGATCAGGTCGTACGGCTCCTCCGGGAGCCAGTCGGCCAGGTTTCCGTGGCGGAAGTCGAGCTTGCCCCCGCCACCGGTGGGACCGGCGTACTCGGCGTCGGCCCGGTGGAGCATCTCCGGGGAGAGGTCGTAGCCGGTGATGTGGGCCTCGGGCCAGCGGTCCGAGAGGAGCGCGGTGACGTTGCCCGGGCCGCAGCCGAGGTCGGCGATGCGGGCGGCCCGGGAGGGGAGCTCGGGTATCCGGGCGAGGAGGTCGAGGAAGGGCCTGGCCCGGTGGCCGGCGTGCCTGAGGTACTGCTGCGGGTCCCAGGTGGGCGCGGCGGGCGCGGCGGGTGCTCCACCCGTGGGGGATGTCGACGCGGGGGTCCTGGCCGGCGCGGTATCGGAATGCATGTTCGAGCCTCCTTGCTGGCAGTACGGTCGGAATCGGAAGCTGCTCCGGCCCCCTCCATGCCCCATGGTGGCGGAAAATATATCTCGACGTCAAGATACTTGATAACGAGATGCTCGATTTAAAGAGACTTCACATCGACAGACCCTTTACACTGATCGGCATGGAGGACGAGGTCGACCGACTGGTCGCGGCATGGCGGCGGGAACGCCCTGACCTCGACGTGGAACCGCTCGAGGTACTCAGCCGCGTCAGCAGGCTCGCGCGGCACCTCGACCGTGCCCGCCGGCTGGCCTTTTCCGAGCACGGCCTGGAGCCGTGGGAGTTCGACGTCCTGACCTCGCTGCGGCGGGCGGGCGCGCCCTACCAGCTTTCCCCCGGCCAGTTGCTGACGCAGACCCTGGTGACCTCGGGGACCATGACCAACCGCATCGACCGGCTCGCCAAGAAGGGCCTCGTCGAACGGCTGCCGGACCCCAACGACCGCCGGGGGGTCCTCGTGCGCCTCAGCCCCGAGGGCCGTGACCGCGCCGACCAGGCGCTCGCCGGGCTGCTGGCCCAGGAACGGGCGATCCTGGCCCAGCTCTCGCGTACGCAGCGCGGCGATCTCGCCGGGCTGCTACGCCAGTTGACCGCTCCGTTCGACAACATCCCCGGCTAGTCCCTGCCCCGGCAGTCCGGGCAGGTCCGCGGGGCGCACGCCGGCCCGCCGGGCCAGGGCGACCGCCGCGAGCGTGGAGTGCACGCCCAGCTTGCCCAGCACGTTCTGCATGTGGGTGCGGACCGTGTGCGGGGAGAGGAACAGCCGCGCGGCCACGTCCTTGCGGCCCAGCCCCGCCACCATGCAGCGCAGCACCTCGTGCTCCCTGGGCGTGAGGGACTCCACCAGCCGTTCGCTGTCGGTACGGTGCTTGCGCGCCGCGGTCAGCTCGCGGAGAACTCCGGTGAGCAGCGCGGGCGGAAGGTGCGTCTCCTCGCGCAGGACTCCGCGGACGACGGCCAGGAGCCGCGAGAGCGAGCAGTCCTTGGCCACCCAGCCCGAGGCTCCCGCCTGGAGCGCGAGCGCGGCACGGCGTGCGTCGTCGCGCTCGGCGAGGACCACCGTACGGACCGCGGGATGGGACACCCGTACGCCTGCCACCAGCGCGATCCCGTCGGCGGCGGACGGGGCGGAACCGGACTCCCGCTGGGCGGGGACGCCCGCGGGCACGGCGGCCAGGTCGGCGTCGACCAGCAGCACGTCGAAGCGGCGCCCTTCGGCCACCGCGCGTTCGAGGCAGCGCAGCGCGGCGGGGCCGCTGCCGGCCGCGGAGACGTCCACGTCCGGTTCGGCCGCGAGCGCGGCGGCGAGAGATTCGGCGAAGATGCGGTGATCGTCGACCACGAGTACCCGGATACGGACCACAAAACCCCCAAGGGTCGGGGAACGGACGACTGCGGGTACGACGCCCGGACCGGGTGATCCGCAGGCGCCTCGGCCGCCGCCGTGACATCTCTGCACTACCCCGGACCGGACGTCGTACCCGACTTGTCTCGACCCCTGAATCAACACCGGCCCCCACCGGTGTCACGCATCAGCGTAGGGCCGGGGTCGGCTCGTGGTTGGCCGAATTGCAGAAGTTTTCCGAGCGATTTTCCGGCGAGGCGCTTCCGGAACCGCTCCGAGGTGGCTTGAAATCGACCGCATGCCACCGGGGCGGTGGCCCGTTCCACCCGACCGCGTGCCACGGGCAGTTGCACGGGGGGTATTTCACTCGGCGTGCGCACGCCGGGCGCCCGCGCGCAGCGCCCGGGAACGGCGCGCCCCGAACGCACGCACGCCCCCGCCCTGATCGGGGCGGGGGCGCGTGGGCCAGGGGCTGCCGGTGCGCACTGCACCGGTGGCTGCCGGTGGCTGCCGACGGGCTCAGCCGCGCCGGGCGCGGGTGAAGTTCCAGGCGTCGGTCACGATGCCGGTGAGGTCCGAGCGGGTCGGGGTCCAGCCGAGCCGCTCGTGGGCCCTGCGGGCGGAGGCGACGAGGAAGGCCGGGTCCCCCGCCCGGCGGGGCGCCACCACCTCGGGAATCTCCTTCCCGGTGACCTTGCGGACGGTCTCGATGACCTCTCGGACCGAAAACCCGCTGCCGTTGCCGAGGTTGCACACCAGGTGTTCCCCCTCGGCGGCGACCCGGAGCGCGGCCAGGTGGGCCTCGGCCAGGTCGGCGACGTGGATGTAGTCCCGCACGCAGGTGCCGTCCGGGGTGGGGTAGTCCTCGCCGAACACCGAGATCGACTCCCGCTCGCCGAGGGCCACTTGCAGGACCAGCGGGATCAGGTGGGTCTCGGGGTCGTGCAGCTCGCCGAACTGCCCGTAGGCGCCCGCCACGTTGAAGTAGCGCAGCGAGACCGCCGCGAGGCCGTGCGCCGCGCACTCCCCCGCGATCATGTGGTCGACGGCCAGCTTCGAGGCCCCGTACGGGTTGGTGGGGGCGGTCACCGAGGACTCGGTCAGCGGCCCGTCGCCGGGCTCCCCGTAGGTGGCCGCGGTGGAGGAGAACACCAGCTGGCGCACGCCCGCCCCGCGCATCGCCGCCAGCAGGGCCAGGGTGCCGCCGACGTTGTTCTCCCAGTACTTGCCGGGATTCACCACGGACTCGCCGACCTGTGAGGAGGCCGCGAAGTGCAGGACCCCGTCGTAGGAGGGGTCCAGGTGCTCGGCGGCGTCCTGGATGCGGCCCTCGATGAACGCGGCGCCGGCCGGCACCCCCGAACGGAAGCCGGTGGAGAGGTCGTCGAGGACGGTGACCTCGTGACCCGCCTGGAGGAGGTGGGCCGCGACCACCCCGCCCACGTATCCGGCTCCGCCGGTGACCAAGTACTTGGAGCACTGGGAAGTCTTGGAAGCTTGGGAAGACGCCGTCTCGCTCACGTGCCTACTGCCTCTCGCCGGGAAACGCACGCACCGTGCGCGTGCTGGTGACCGGCATACCGGAATCCGCGCCGCCGGGGAAATCCGGCCCGGCCCCGCTCAGGGCCCGGCGCCCCCGGACGGCGGCGGTCCGGCCCGGTCCAGCAGACCCGTACGGGCGGCCAGCGCGGCCGCCTCCAGCCGCGAGCCCACCCCCAGCTTCATCAGGACCCGCTGGACGTGCGTGCGCGCGGTGCTCGGCGCGATGGCCATGCCGGCGGCGATGAGCCGGGTGTCCTCGCCCTCGGCGACCCGGACGAGCACCTCCACCTCGCGCGGGGTGAGCAGCCGCAGCAGCCGGCTGCCCTCGTCGTCGGGCTGGGCGGCGGGATTGAGCAGTTCCGCGAAGGCCCCCTGCAACAGCTGTGGCGAGATGGCCACTTCCCCCGCCCGCGCCTTGGCCAGGGCCCGCTCCACGCCCTCGATCCGCTCGTCGTGGCGTACGTACCCCGAGGCGCCGGCCGCGAAGGCGGCGGCGATCCCGCGCGGGCTGGGTACCGGGCCGAGCACGACCACGGCGATCTGCGGGCGCTCCCGCTTGATCCGGACGATCGGCTCGAAGACCCCGGGCTCGGCGGGCGTGGCCGTGCCCAGCAGGCAGACCTCCGGGGCGCGGCTGATGACCAGTTCGGCGGCGCCCGCGGCCGGCGCGGCGGCCGCCAGCACCCGGTGGCCGCGCAGTTTCAGGGCCGAGGCGAGCGCCTCGGCCAGCAGCCGGTGCTCGTCGACCACCATGACCCGTACGCCCATTGAGGCACCCACCCCCGCCCTTCTGACCCGGCAAGCTACACGCTTGTTCGACGGCGCGGTGCGGTAACCGCGCAGAAGCCCCCGGAAGGACGGACCTTCCGGGGGCTTCGGGGCTTTCCCCAGGGCTTTCCCCGGGGCTTTCCTGACGTGCTGCGCGGGTGCCGCCGCCGGTCAGCCCGTCGTGAAGGAGACGAAGTTGTAGTACGGGTCGCTGGACACGGTGGACTTGCGGTGCACGGCGGTGCGGGCGATGAAGTACCTCCCGTTGCCGTAGAGGAACTCGGCGGAATCCGGCAGGAACTGGGTCTCGGCGCGCTGCGATTCCTTGGTCGCCGGGTTCTGCATCAGCAGGGTCTCCTTCATCGTCTTGCCGTCGATGGAGACGACCTGGCCGCCGCCGTCGTAGGGCGGGACCTTGAAGGCGATGAGGTTGGACCCGTCCATGCGCAGCGGGTAGATGCTGTAGCGCTCGCCGGCGTCGGCGCGGTCGGTGGTCAGCTTGCCGGTCTCCAGGTCGAAGGAGACGATCTCGTTGGTGCGGCCGTAGTCGGTCGAGCCGCCCTGGTGCTCCTGGGTCGGCAGGTAGAGCTTGCCGTTGCCGACGACCATGTTGACGCAGTCCTCGACCTTGGTGCCGCACTCGGGGTTGTAGTTGCCCGAGGTGAGCGGGATGCGGGTCTTGAGCTGGCCCCCGTCGTCGAGGACGAAGAGGTCGCTGACCCCGATGGCGTTCTTGGCGGTGTCGTTGATGTTCGCCGCGACGATCAGCGGCTTGGTGGAGACGATCAGGGCGTCCTCCACACCCGGGGGCAGCTTGTACGAGGACTTCTGTGCGCCGGTGACCGGGTCGAGGGACTGGGCGGACACCGAGGAGGCGCTCCCGTACGGGCCGCAGCGGCGGATCACGGCGAGGGCCGGGCCGCCGCCGTAGCCCTGGTCCTCGCAGTCGTCCGCGCCGGCCTTGGGCGTCCACAGGGGCTTGCCGTCGGCGAGGTTCCAGGCGGAGCCGCCGTTCAGTCCGCCTGCGGCCACGGTCTGGCCGCTGACGGTCACCTCCATGAACTCGATGGGCTTCTCGCCGCCGCCCTGGACCTTGGTGCCGGCCTTCCACAGGAGCTTGCCGGAGTTCAGGTCGATGACGCCGACCTGGTTGCACGGCTGGTACTTCTTCTCGGCCGTCGGCAGGGCCGCGTCGAAGAGGATCGCCGTCTTGTTGTCCGAGACCCAGCGGCTCGCGGCGCAGACGTTGGCGCCGAGCGGGATCTCCCACTTCTTGGCGCCGTCGGCCACGTTGTAGCCGACGATCTTGCCCATGTCGGACTTGGCGTAGGTGGTGTCGGTGAGCCAGGAGCCGGGGATCCGGACGATCTCGTTCGACTCCGGCATCGGGAGGTTGACCAGGGTCTTCGACTTGGTCTTGGCCGGCACCTTCTCGGTGCCGCCGCCGCCCGGTGCCTTGTCGCCGCCGGTGCCGGGGCTCGCGCCGCCGTCGGCCACGGCCGGGTCGGCGGAGCCCTTGTCGTCGCCGACGTACCAGAAGCCGCCGCCGACGATGAGGACGATGGCCAGGAGGGCCGCGCCGACGATCATCAGCTGGTTACGGACGTCGTTGCCGCCGCCGGCGGGCGCCGCCGGGCTCGGGGCCGCGTACATGGGCGCGGTGACGGGCTGCGGCTGCTGCTGCGGGTAGCCGTAGGACTCCTGTGGATAGCCGTACGAGGCCTGCCCCGCGGGCGGACCGGCGGGCGGCCCGGCCGGGACCGTCGGCGGCATGGCCGGAGGCGGCGGCGGGGGGCCGGCCGGCATGGCCGGGGGCGTCTGCGGGGGCACCGGCGGCGGCCCGCCGAACCCGCCGGGCGGCTGGTCCTTGGGCGCGCCGAACCCGCCGGACGGCGGCTGGCTGGGGGGCGGCGGGGTACTCATCGGTGCTACTGCCTCTCGGTGGGCGGTTCGGCGGACTGCTCGGCGGACTGCTCGTGCGCGGTGGGGCGGGCTCTCACTTGCCGAAGACCATCAGGAACTTCTCGCTCTTGTTCTTGGCCTCCAGGTGGGAGGACGAGATGAACAGCCGGCCGTCCACGTAGTCCACGTTCGGGGAGTAGAAGGAGCTCTCCACCGGGGCCGCGGCGCCGGACGGGTTGCGCAGGACCGCGGTGGGCGTGCCTCCGGCGGCCGGGATCGTGAGGACCTCGCCGCCCTTCTCGCTCTCCGCCTCGCGGTAGACGACGACCTGGCCGCCCGCCGCCTTCAGCGGGGTGAGGGTGCGTCCCTCGCCCGCCGGGGTGCGCCACTTCACCTTGCCGGTGCCGAGGTCGAAGGCGACGATCTCGTTCGCCTTGCCGATGTCGGCCTTGGTGGGCAGGTAGAGGGTGTTCGCGTCCACGTAGGAGGAACCGCAGCTCTGGAGCGAGCGGTTGAAGCTGAAGAGGCCGCCGCAGCCGACCGGGAAGCTGCCTTCGCCGGCGACGGTGGCGCGCTGCTTGCCGTCGGGTCCGAGGACCACGATGGAGCGCTCCTTGCTCTCGCCGTTGCCGAGGTCCAGGACGATCGGGTCGAGCGAGTAGACGTTCTCGACGTCGAAGCCCTTGGGGAGCTTGTAGATCCAGGTGTTCTTGCCGGTGGCCGGGTCGGCGTCCATGACCTGGACGGTCTTGTCCGCGTCGTTGCACGTCGCGACGGCGAGCATCTTCCCGTTCATCGCGATGAAGTCGCCGGGCTGGCAGCCCTGGTCCCGCTTGTTGGTGAAGAGCTTGTCCCCGGTGCTGACCTTGAACGCGCTGCTCGTGCCCGTCCGGTTGACGACGAGGGCGTCACCGGTGAGGGCGAGGTCCGGGGAGGTCATGATGTCGAAGAGGTTTTCCTTCGGCACCTCCTTCGTCCATCCCTCCTTGCCGGTCTTGAGGTCGATCATCCGCATCATGTTGCAGTCGGCGCCGCTGGAGTCGCCGTTCTCGTACATGACGACGGTCTTGCCGTCCTCGGTCATGTCGGTGACCCCGCAGATCACGGCGGGGAGGGTGAGGGTCCACTTCTCCTTGCCGTCCTTGACGCCGTAGCCGGTGACCGACTTCCAGACGGTCTTGACGACGGTGTCCCCGACGATCCACTGCCCCTTGGAGTCGACGCCCGGGCCGGGGCCGTCGATCTTGCTGGTCTTGAGCCAGAGGACCTTGCTCTCGCCCTGCTTGCGGCCGGCGTTGAGGTCCTCTTCCTCCTCACCTCCGTTGCCGCTGCCGTCGCCCTTGTCCACGGAGGCGGAGGGCGAGGCCTTGCCGTCGACGGGCGGCGGCGTGGTGTCCTGCCCGATGACCTTGTCGTTGCCCTTGCCGTCTCCGGAGAAGAGGAAGTAGCCGCCGGTGCCCAGGACGAGGACGCCGGCCACGGCGGCCGCGATCAGCACGGCGAGGTTCTTCTTCTTCGGCCCGCCGGGCGGCGCCGGCGGCATGCCGGGCCCGCCGGGGAAGCCGGGAGCCGTGTGCGGGGGCGGCGGCGGGAAGCCGTGACCCCCGGGCGGCTGCTGACCGTACGGACCCTGCGGCTGCTGGCCGTACGGGCCCTGCGGCTGGGGCTGCTGCGGGGGCTGCTGGGGCTGCTGCGCGTACGGGTTCTCGCCTTGCGGCGGGAACCCGTAACCGGGCTGCGGGGGCCCGGGCAGGTGCCCGTAACCGGAAGGGTTAGGCGGCTGGTTCGGCGGCTGGGGCGGCTCGGTCATCAGCGCATACCTTCGGCTTCGGGTGTGGGAGGAAGCCCTTTCTATCACTGCGGGCGGGAACTGCCCGGGCCGGTCCGCCCCCTGTTCCCAAGGGAGGACCGGCCCGTGATGCCGCTGTTATCAGCCAGTTGGGGCACGTGGGCCCCGGGGCCTACGCGTCCTCGGCGAGCTCCAGCCAGCGCATCTCCAACTCGTCCCGGCCCGAGATGAGTTCGCGCAGCTCCGCGTCGAGCTTGGCGACCTTGTCGAAGTCGGTGGAGTTCTCGGCGATCTGGGCGTGCAGACTGCTCTCGCGGTCCGTCATCTTGTTGAGCTGCCGCTCGATCTTCTGCAGCTCCTTCTTCGCGGCGCGCGCGTCCCCGGAGGCCGAGGACTTTCCGGCACCGGCCGCGGCGGGCGCCGGGGAGGCGGCGTCGATCATCTTCTGGCGGCGCTCGAGGTACTCGTCGAGTCCGCGCGGCAGCATCCGCAGGCTCGCGTCGCCCAGCAGGGCCATGACCGTGTCGGTGGTGCGCTCGATGAAGAACCGGTCGTGCGAGATCACGATCATCGACCCGGGCCAGCCGTCGAGGAGGTCCTCCAGCTGGGTCAGGGTCTCGATGTCGAGGTCGTTGGTGGGTTCGTCGAGGAACAGGACGTTGGGCTCGTCCATCAGCAGGCGCAGGATCTGCAGCCGGCGCCGCTCACCACCGGAGAGGTCGCCGACGGGCGTCCACTGCTTCTCCTTGGTGAAGCCGAACTGCTCGCACAGCTGGCCGGCCGTCATCTCGCGGCCCTGGCCGAGGTCCACCCGGTCGCGCACGCGCTGCACGGCCTCCAGGACGCGCAGGGACGGGTCGAGCTCGCCGACCTCCTGCGAGAGGTAGGCGAGCTTCACGGTCTTGCCGACGGTCACCGTGCCGGCGGCCGGCTGGACCTCGCCCTGGGTGCGGGCGGCCTCGCCGAGGGCGCGCAGCAGGGAGGTCTTGCCGGCGCCGTTGACGCCGACGAGACCGACGCGGTCGCCGGGGCCCAGGTGCCAGGTGAGGTGCTTGAGGAGGGTCTTGGGGCCGGCCTGGACGGTCACGTCCTCCAGGTCGAACACCGTCTTGCCGAGGCGGGCGTTGGCGAACTTCATCAGCGCGGACTTGTCGCGCGGCGGCGGCACGTCGGCGATCAGCTCGTTGGCGGCCTCGATGCGGTAGCGCGGCTTGGAAGTACGGGCCGGGGCGCCGCGGCGCAGCCAGGCGAGCTCCTTGCGCATCAGGTTCTGCCGCTTGGACTCCTCGGTCGCGGCGATGCGGTCGCGCTCGGCGCGGGCGAAGACGTAGTCGCTGTAGCCGCCCTCGTACTCGTGGACGTCACCGCGCTGCACGTCCCACATGCGGGTGCAGACCTGGTCGAGGAACCACCGGTCGTGGGTGACGCAGACGAGTGCGGAGCGGCGTTCCTGGAGGTGCTTGGCCAGCCAGGAGATGCCCTCGACGTCGAGGTGGTTGGTGGGCTCGTCGAGTACGAGGAGGTCCTGGTCGGCGATGAGCAGCTGGGCGAGCGCGATGCGGCGCCGCTCGCCACCGGACAGCGGGCCGATGACGGTGTCGAGGCCCTGCCCGAAGCCGGGCAGGTCGAGCCCGCCGAACAGGCCGGTCAGGACGTCGCGGATCTTGGAGTTGCCGGCCCACTCGTGGTCGGCCATGTCCCCGATGATCTCGTGCCGGACGGTGGCCTTGGGGTCGAGGGAGTCGTGCTGGGTGAGCACGCCCATGTGCAGGCCGCTGTTCTGGGTGACCCGGCCGGTGTCGGGTTCCTCCAGCTTGGCGAGCATGCGGATGAGGGTGGTCTTGCCGTCGCCGTTGCGGCCTACGACACCGATCCGGTCCCCCTCGGATACGCCGAGGGAGATGCCGTCGAGCAGGGTACGGGTGCCGTACACCTTGCTGACTGCCTCGACATTGACCAGGTTGACGGCCATCAGGAGCGCTCCAGGGAAGGGGTGTGGATCAGCCCCTCAGCCTAACCCTCCGCGAAGTGCCGGACCGTTCCACCAGCAGCCAGCCGCCCAGCGCCATGCCGATCGCGGCGGGCGCGGTGACCGGGAGGGCGATCAGGGTGGCGCTGTGGCCGTCCAGGAGCCCGCCGAGGCCGGTCGTGGAGAGCCCGAGGACGCCGAGCAGGCACAGCGCGGTGCCGAGGGCGGCGCGGGGGCCGGACCCGGGGTGCGTTCCGCTCGCGCCGGGTGCCTCGAAGCGCCGGAAGACCGCGACGAGTACGCAGGTCAGCGCGGCGGCGGCGAGGAACCGGACCGGGACCTGGGCCCACCAGGCCGGCCCGGCGGGCTCGGGCAGGGCGATGCCGAGGCCCAGCTGGGCGGCGTAGACGGCGAGCATCGCGGTGAGGTGCCAGAGGAAGGCCGTCATGGCGACCCCGTTGGCGGCGACCACCCCGCGCCAGACCCGGGGCCGGGCCAGCCACGCGGCGGCGGGGCCCCTGAGCAGCTCCACGGCGCCCACCAGCCAGATCCCGTGCGCGAGCAGGGCGAGGGTGGGCGGTGCCATGTTGGAGACCTTCTCCCCGGGCATCCCGACCATGGACAGCGGGTACGGCCCGTACGCCACCAGCGCCACGGCCCCGGCGAGCCCGGCGGCGGCGAGGGCGCCGGGGCGGCGGATGCGCCCGTCGGCGCGCAGGAAGCCCAGCTGGTGGACGGCGAGCCAGACGAAGGCGAAGTTCAGGAACTCGGCGTACGGGACACCGCCCGCGAAGCGCAGCAGATCGACGGCGGCCGCGGCCCCGGCCAGGGCCCCGAAGGCGGCCCAGCCGTGGCGCTCGTGCAGTTTCAGCAGGGGCGGGGTCAGGGCGACCATCGCGAGGTAGATCCCGATGAACCACAGCGGCTGCGTGACCAGCCGCAGCGCCGCCCCGGACAGCCGCCCGCCGCCCCCGCCGAGGAGCTGCGCGACGAGGGCGACAGCGGTCCAGACGGCGACGAACACGAGGGTGGGCCGCAACAGCCGGCGCAGCCGGGCCCGCAGGAAGGCGGCGTAGACGGGGCCGTCGGCGCGCCGCGCGAGGGACCGGTAGGACAGGGCGTGCGAGAACCCGCCGACGAAGAAGAACACCGGCATCACCTGCAGCGCCCAGGTGAGCACCTGGAGCGGCGGCACGACGGCGAGCAGGTTCCCTATGCCGTCGGTGCTGACGGCGGCCATCAGCCAGTGCCCCGCGATGACGGTCCCGAGCGAGGCGACCCGGAGCAGGTCGACGTAACGGTCCCGCGTGGCGGGGGTGGCTGCGGCGATGTCGCTTGCGCTGGCTCCCATGCCCCCACGCTCCCGCGCGGGCCCGCCGGGCAACAGGGCGCGGGTACTCACTCCCGCCTGAGTACCCGGGGCATCCGCTGCGCGGGGCGGAGGTCCCCGCTGCGACCTTTACCGCTGCGCGGGGCGGACTTCCCCGACCCGCCCTTCGCCCGTTCCCCGGGCTGCGCCCGGACCCCTCCTGGGGCTCCGCCCCATACCCCGCGCCTCAAACGCCGGCGAGGCTGGGTTTATCCAGCCCCTCCGGCGCTTGAGGAGCGGGGGTCCGGGGGCTGGCCCCCGGCTGGGGGTCCCCCCGGACGGAGTCTGGGGGATGGTGGAAGGGCGGGTAGGGGACTCCTCGCCGCGCAGCGGCACGCCCGGGCCCGTCGGGCCGCGCTGGCCGGGACCCCGGCCCGGGGATGTCAGAGGACGGTCGCGCCCGGGGCCGGGCTCGTGGCCACGTGCGTGCCGCGGCAAGTGCCGGACGCGGTCAGGGCGGCCGAGACCTTCGCCGCGGACTCCGCGTCGCGGACCAGGAAGGCCGTCGTGGGGCCGGAGCCGGACACCAGCGCGGCCAGGGCCCCGGCGTCCGTACCCGCCGCGAGGGTGTCGGCGAGCGACGGCCGCAGCGACAGGGCGGCGGGCTGGAGCCCGTTGGCCAGGGTCGCGGCCAGCTCGTCCGGGTCCCCGGAGGCCAGCGCCGCGAGGAGGGCCGGCGAGGCCTGCGGCACGGGCACCTCCGTACCCGCGGTGAGCCGGTCGAACTCGCGGAACACCGCCGGGGTGGAGAGCCCGCCGTCGGCCACCGCGAACACCCAGTGGAAGCCGCCGGCCGCCACCGGGGTCAGGATCTCCCCGCGCCCGGTACCGAGCGCCGCCCCGCCGACCAGGCTGAACGGCACGTCGCTGCCCAGCTCGGCGCACAGGGCGAGGAGTTCCTCCACCGGGGTCTTCAGCCCCCAGAGGGCGTCACAGGCGAGCAGCGCGCCCGCCCCGTCGGCGCTGCCGCCGGCCATGCCGCCCGCCACCGGGATCCGCTTCTCGATGTGGAGGTGGACGTCGGGGCGCAGCCCCGCCCGCTCCGCGAGGATCTGTGCCGCCCGGGCCACCAGGTTGGTGCGGTCGAGCGGCACCTTGTCGGCGTCCGGTCCGGCGCAGGTCACGGTGAGCCCGGCGGCCGGGGTCGCGGTGACCTCGTCGTAGAGGGAGACCGCGAGGAAGACGTTCGCCAGGTCGTGGAAGCCGTCGGGCCGGGCCGCGCCCACCGCCAGCTGGACGTTGACCTTGGCGGGGACCCGTACGGTGACCGACCCGCTCACAGCGCGGGCCTCTCCGCGGCGGGCTTGTGCTCGGCGATCGCCGCGAACTCCTCGACGGTGAGGGATTCGCCGCGGGCCTGCGGGGAGACCCCGGCCGCGACCAGCGCCGCCTCGGCGCCCGCCGCCGATCCGGCCCAGCCGGACAGCGCCGCGCGCAGCGTCTTGCGGCGCTGCGCGAAGGCCGCGTCGACGACCGCGAAGACCTCGGCCTTGGTCGCGGTGGTCTTGACCGGCTCCGCGCGGCGGACCAGGGAGACGAGCCCGGAGTCGACGTTCGGCGCGGGCCAGAAGACCTTGCGGCCGATGGCGCCGGCCCGCTTGACGTCCGCGTACCAGTTGGCCTTGACCGAGGGGACTCCGTAGACCTTGTTGCCGGGCTCCGCGGCCAGCCGGTCGGCGACCTCGGCCTGCACCATGACCAGGGTCCGCTCGATGCTCGGGAAGCGGTCGAGCATGGTGAGCAGGACCGGCACGGCCACGTTGTAGGGGAGGTTCGCGACGAGCGCGGTCGGCGGCGGTCCGGGCAGCTCCTTGACCAGCATCGCGTCGGAGTGGACCAGCGTGAAGCGGTCCTTGCGCTCCGGCATCCGCGCCTCGATGGTGGCGGGCAGCGCGGCGGCCAGGATGTCGTCGATCTCTACGGCGACGACCCGGTCGGCGGCCTCCAGCAGTGCGAGCGTCAGCGAGCCCAGCCCGGGCCCGACCTCGACGACCACGTCGTCCGGCCGGACCTCGGCGGTGCGCACGATGCGGCGCACCGTGTTGGCGTCGATGACGAAGTTCTGGCCCTTCTGCTTCGTCGGCCGTACGCCGAGTACGGCGGCCAGCTCCCGGATGTCGGCCGCCCCGAGGAGGGCGGATGTTTCGGGGGCGGCGGTCTCGGTCGGGACGGTCTCCGGCGCGGAGGATTCGGGCTGCTGCTCTGCGGTGCTCACCGATAAAGGGTACGGCCGCAGTGTGGCCACGGACTCGCCCCCCGCTGTACGTACAGCTTCTTGGCGCGGTACGTCTGTTCCGGGCCCGGAGCGTCCTGCGGGCGGCCGCTGCCGCCGAGGGCCTGCCAGGTCTGTACGTCGAACTGGTAGAGCCCCCCGTACGTGCCCGAGGGGTCCGTGGCGCCGGGCCGGCCGCCCGACTCGCAGCGGGCCAGCGCGCCCCAGTCGAGGCCGTCCGCGCCCTGGACGGAGGACGGCAGCGGCTTGGTGCCGACCTTGACGAGCTGGCTGACGGGCTCGCGGACGGTCTCCTCGGCGATCCGGCGGGGCTTTTGCCGGACCCCGTTGACGGTGCGCAGGCCGTACGTGACCCTGCGCGCCCCGGGCCGCCCCGAGCGCTCGACGACTTCGGTGCCGGCGAAGAGGGAGGAGTCCTTGACCCGCTCGGTCGCGTACGGGATGCGTTCCTCGCGGATCTCGCGGGTGCCGGTGATGCGGAGCACGGCGACGGTCTGGCCGTCGCGCGGGAAGGCGTCGGCGGGCACGGAGGTGGTGTCCTGGCCGTGGAGGGTGATCCCGGCTTCGTCGAGGGCCTCCCGCACGGTGGCGGCGTTGGTGCGGATCGGCCGCTCGCGGCCGTCGGCCATGAAGGTGATGCTGCGTTCGGTGCGGACGGCCAGGGTCAGGCCGGTCCGGGGGACGGGGGCGGTGCGGGGCGCGGAGAGGTAGGCGCCCTCGGCGCGGATGCCGAACTGGCGCAGTGCGCCGTCCACGGTGCGGGCGGTGGTCCACACCTCGCGCCGCTGTCCGTCGAGGGTCAGGCTCAGCGGGCGGCCGTAGCGCAGGACGATCTCGTCCCCGTCGTCGAGGACCTGCGCCCCGGCGGGGGCGACGAGGTCGTGGGGGCCGATGCCGAGCCCTTCGGCGGCGAGCAGCCCGTCCACGTCGTCGGCGAAGGTGTGCAGGGTCCGCGGGACTCCGTCGACGGTGAGCCGTACGGCCTTGTCGGCGGCGACGAAGGCGGTGGTGCCGCCCGCCAGGAACGCGACGACCAGGGCCTGCGGCACGATGCGCCGCCAGGTGTCGCGGGGAGCGGGGGCGGCGCCGCGACGCCGCCTCGGAGCGGGGGCGGGAGCGGGGGCGGGAGCGGGGGCGACGTCGGGGCCGACACCGACGCCGATGCCGGGGCCGCCCGGCGCGGGCACCGTGCCGAGTCCGCCTCCGCCCCGGCGCCGCCCGGTCCCCGCGGGGGGCGGTCCGGCCGGGGCGGTGTCCACGGACGCCACCGGCGCGCCGCGGCGACGGCGGCCGGTGGCCGGGGGTTCCGGCTCGGGGGCGGGGTCCGGAGCGAGGGTCCGTACGGGGCCCGCTTCCGGGGACGCCGCGGGGGCGGGGGTTCGGCCGCGCGCCCGGCGGCCCGTCCCGGACTCCGCGGCCGTCCGCCGGCGCCCGCCGCCCCGGGGCGCAGGCACCCCGGGCTCCGGGTGGGGTGCCGGGAGGGGCGGGTACGGGTCCGGGTCCGCCCCCGGGCCCCGGTACGGGCCCACGGCCGGGTCCGCCCCCGGGCCCCCGTACGGGTCCACGGTCGGGCCTCCGTACGGGTCAGGGCCCGGCTCCCCGCCCGGGCCCCGGTACGGGTCCAGGTCCACGTCCCGGTAAGACACCGGCCCGGCGTCCAGGTCCAGGTCCAGCCCCAGATCCTGGCCCGCCCCCCGCGGCCCGGGGTACGGATCCGGGTCCGGGTGGGGGCCTGGATCCGTGTCCGGGTCCGGGGCCACGGCCCAGGGGTCGCGTCCACCGGCCGGCCAGGCCACATCGCTCATCGCGCTCGCTCCACTGGTCCGTCCGGCTGCTTCGGGCACGGCACCCTAGCGGAGCGACCGTCACGCTACAAAGCGGAACGACTACGGAACGTGGCGAACGGGTGAGAGGGCTCGGCGGGCGCGCTCAGTAGTCGAAGGCGCGGGCCGTGTTGGCCGCCAGGGCCGTCGCCATGGCGTCCTCGTCGATGCCGCGGACCGCGGCCATGGCCCGTACGGTCAGCGGAATGAGGTACGGCGCGTTGGGCCGGCCGCGGTACGGGGCCGGGGTGAGGTAGGGGGCGTCCGTCTCCACCAGGACCAGTTCCAGCGGGGCCACCGCCAGGGCTTCGCGCAGCGGCGCCGCGTTCTTGAAGGTGACCGTCCCGGCGAAGGACATGTAGTAGCCGGCGGCGGCGCATTCCCGGGCCATCTCCGCGTCGCCGGAGTAGCAGTGGAAGACGGTCCGCTCGGGGGCGCCCTCCTCGCGCAGGACCCGCAGCACGTCCGCGTGCGCCTCGCGGTCGTGGATGACGAGGGCCTTGCCCCGCCGCTTGGCGATCTCGATGTGCGCGCGGAAGGAACGCTCCTGCGCGGCCATGCCCTCCGGGCCGGTCCGGAAGTAGTCGAGCCCGGTCTCGCCGACGGCCTTCACGTGCGCGAGGGCCGCCAGGGCCTCGATCTCAGCGAGCGCGTCGTCGAGCGCGGCCTCGCCGCCGCCCGTCCGGGCACCCTGGCGCGACCAGCCGTCGGGGTCCCCGTGGACGATCCGGGGGGCTTCGTTGGGGTGCAGGGCCACGGCCGCGTGCACGTTGTCGTACGCGGCGGCGGTCTCGGCGGCCCAGCGGGAGCCCTTCACGTCGCAGCCCACCTGGACGACGGTGGTCACCCCGACGGAGGCGGCCTTGGCGAGGCCCTCCTCGACGGTGCCGGACTGCATGTCCAGGTGGGTGTGGGAGTCGGCGACCGCCACCCGGAGCGGCTGCGGCAGCGGGGGCGGTGCGTCGTTCGGCGTACTACGGCTCATGCGGCCGATCTTATGACCGGCGGAAGAACCCCAGCAGCCGGGCCATCAGGCCGGGCCGTTCCACCGGGACCGGCCCGGGGGCGTCGTGCAGGGCGGCCTTGCGGGGCTTGGGGGTCTTCGCGGTGTACCCGGCGGGCACCGGGCCGGCGATCCCCGGGGCCGCGCGGTGGTGGTAGAGCTGGTCGAGCATGCCGATGACGGACTTGACCTGGCCCTCCCGCATGATCCGCACCACGTGGCCGCCGCAGTTCATGCAGGTCGGGTTGGACAGCGGGGAGGGTACGCGCTCGCCGTCCGCCGTGTAGACGATGAACGGCATGCCCCTGCCGTCGGTGTGGTGCTCTATCTCGTACCCCTGCTCCCAGCCGTAGCCGCACTTCATGCAGGCGAAGGAGTACGCCTCGTGCACGGTCGGCACGGCGGCGGGAGCGGGAGCCGCGGCAGCGGCGGCCGGGGCGGTGACGGTAGAAGCGGTGACGGTAGAAGCGGTGACGGTAGAAGCGGTGGGTACGGAGACGGGTTGGGGTTCGGCGATCTCACTCATGCCAGCTCCTCTTGTTCCACTGGTGCCATTGCCAGTGGACGCCTCTTCGGGCGGGAGCGCATCAGGCCCTGTCTACTGTTGGACGGTCCTTGGGCGAGTCATGCCCAAAGCGCCCGGTGCGCGGTCTGAGCTTTGCTTTTCAGGTTAGCTCTTTACCGACTTGACGCGACTTTTGTGCCTCGTTCTTTGCCGCGACCACCGCGTCGAAGACCTCGCGCTTGGGTACTCCGGCCTCGGCGGCGACCGCCGCGATGGCCTCCTTGCGCCGCTCCCCCGCCTCCTCGCGCACCCGTACCCGGTTCACCAGCTCCTCGGCGTCCACATCGCCGGGGGCCGCGGCCGGGGCGCCCTCGACGACCACGGTGATCTCCCCGCGCACGCCCTCGGCGGCCCAGGCGGCCAGCTCGCCGAGCCCGCCGCGCTTGATCTCCTCGTAGGTCTTGGTCAGCTCGCGACAGACGGCGGCGCGCCGGTCGGCGCCGAAGACCTCGGCCATGGCGGCCAGGGTGTCGTCGAGCCGGTGCGGGGCCTCGAAGTAGACGAGAGTGCGGCGCTCGGCGGCGACCTCGCGGAGCTTGCTCAGGCGCTCGCCGGCCTTGCGGGGCAGGAAGCCCTCGAAGCAGAAGCGGTCGACGGGCAGCCCGGAGAGGGCCAGCGCGGTGAGGACGGCGGAGGGCCCGGGTACGGCCGTGACCTTGATGTCCTTCTCCACGGCGGCGGCGACGAGCCGGTAGCCGGGGTCGGAGACCGAGGGCATGCCGGCGTCCGTGACCAGCAGGACGCGCTTGCCGGCCTCCAGGGCCTCGACCAGCTCGGGCGTGCGCGCGGACTCGTTGCCCTCGAAGTACGACAGGACGCGACCGGTGGTGTACACGCCCAGCCCCTGCGTCAGCCTGCGCAGCCGCCGGGTGTCCTCGGCGGCGATCACATCGGCCCGCTCCAGCTCGGAGGCGAGCCGCGGCGGGGCGTCGGCGAGGTCTCCGATGGGGGTCCCGGCGAGGACGAGGACGCCGACCCCCGGCACGTCGGAAGACGACGCCGTGGAAGGGGTCGGGGAGGGGGCTTCGGCGGTGCGGGGCTGCTCAGTGGTCACCGCCCCATCCTCTCAGCCGCCCCAACCGCCGCGCCCCACACTCCCGTCCCCCTGGGTCCGGCACAGGGTCGTTCCCTACGATGTGCCGGTGACCAGTACCGCGACGCCGCCGCCCAGCCCTGCGGGGGCCCCGCCCGCCACCGAGGCCGGGCCCGGCCCCGACCCCGCCGACCAGCCGTCCGCCTGGCTGCGCCGGCTGCGCGGCTTCGGCTACGTACGGCCCGCCGGGGCCAAACGGCAGTCGGACGTCGGCACCCGCCTGGTGCCCCCGTACGCACGGCCGTCCGCCCAGCTGTGGGCGCAGATCGGGATCGGGCCGGCCGCGGCGGTGCGCTGGGAGCGGGTGCTGGCGTGGGCCGGGCCGCTGCTGGTCGCGCTGGTCGCGGGGGTGCTGCGGTTCGCCCATCTGGGCACCCCGAAGGCGGTGATATTCGACGAGACGTACTACGCCAAGGACGCCTGGGCCACGATCCAGCAGGGCTACGAGGCGAGCTGGCCCAAGGACATCGACAAGTCGATCCTCGCCAACCCCGACGGGGTGCCCCTCCCGCTGGACCCGGGCTACGTCGTGCACCCGCCGGTCGGCAAATGGGTGATCGGCCTGGGCGAGTGGATGTTCGGCTTCGACCCCTTCGGCTGGCGGTTCATGACCGCCCTGCTCGGCACCCTGTCGGTGCTGATGCTGTGCCGCATCGGCCGGCGCCTCTTCCGCTCCACCTTCCTGGGCTGCCTGGCCGGCCTCCTGCTGGCCGTGGACGGCCTGCACCTGGTGATGAGCCGGACCGCCCTGCTCGACCTGGTGCTGATGTTCTTCGTGCTGGGCGCCTTCGGAGCGCTCGTCATCGACCGGGACAAGGCGCGGGCCCGGCTCGCCGCCGCGCTCCCCGTGGACGAGGAGGGGCGGATTCGGCCGGACGCCCACATCGCGGAGACGCTGAAGCTGGGCTGGCGCCCGTACCGGCTCCTGGCCGGGATCAGCCTCGGCCTGGCCTTCGGCACGAAGTGGAACGGCCTGATCGTGCTCGCCTTCTTCGGCGTGCTGACCGTCCTGTGGGACGCGGCGGCCCGCCGCACGGCGGGCGCGGGCACCCCGTACCTGGCGATGCTGCTCCGCGACAGCTGGGGCGCCTTCCTCTCCCTCGTCCCCGTGGCGATCTCCGTCTACGTGGCCTCGTGGCTGGGCTGGATCCTCTCCCCCGACAACGGCAAGGGCGGCTACTTCCGCGACTGGGCCGCCAAGAACGACCAGGACAGCATGTGGTCCTTCGTGCCGGAGTGGCTGCGGAGCCTGTGGCACTACGAGACGGAGGTCTACAGGTTCCACGTGGGCCTGACCTCGGGCCACACCTACGAGTCGAACCCGTGGAGCTGGCTGGTCCTGGGCCGTCCCGTCTCGTACTTCTACGAGTCCCCCTCGCCCGGCACGGACGGCTGCCCGGCGACGGAGACGGCCAAGTGCGCCCGCGAGGTGCTGGCGCTCGGCACCCCGCTCCTCTGGTGGGCGGGCTGCTTCGCGCTGCTCTACGTGCTGTGGCGGTGGTTCTTCCGCCGCGACTGGCGGGCGGGCGCGATCGCCTGCGCGCTCGGCGCGGGCCTGCTGCCCTGGTTCAACTACCAGGAGCGGACCATCTTCTTCTTCTACGCGGTGGTCTTCGTCCCGTACCTGTGCCTGGCGGTGGCCATGATGATCGGCGCCCTCCTCGGCCCGGCCGGCTCCTCGGAACGCCGCCGCGCCCTGGGCGCGGTGGCGGCGGGCGTCCTGGTGCTCCTGATCGTGTGGAACTTCATCTACTTCTGGCCGATCTACACGGGCCAGTCCATCCCGATGGACTCCTGGCAGAACCGCATGTGGCTGGACACCTGGGTATAGCGGGGCGGCTGTGATTCCGGTCGCCCGGGGCATCCAAACCCCTGAAATCGCTTGCCTGTTCGGCGTAAGGTCTACTCCACAGGGTTCTTGAACACGTTCAGCGTTCAGCGTTCAAGGGCCGGGGCAGGGGACACGGGAACGGGGAGCGGGAATGAACGGGGCTGCAAAGGGAGCCGTCGTCGGCGGGGCCTTCCTCGCGATGCTGGGCGGGGCCGTCTACGGGGTGTACTCGCTGGTGGGTGACACCGGCGACGACGGAGATACCAAGAGCACCAGCGCGAGCGGCCCGGCCGTGCCCGCCAAGGGCACCGGGCCGGTCAGCGACAAGGACGCCGCCGAGACCGCCCGGGCCTTCTTCACCGCGTGGGCCGCCGGGGACGCCCGGGCCGGCGCCGATCTGACGAACAACCCGGCGGAGGCGCAGGTCGCCCTCGCCGATCTCACGGCCAGGGCCTACGTCTCCAAGGTCGCGATCACCCCCGGCGCGCAGACCGGGACCACGGTGGCGTACTCCGTCGCGGCGGAGGTCACCTACGAGGGCGTCACCAAGCCCCTCGCCTACGAGTCCAAGCTGACCGTGGTCCGCGGCAACACCTCGGGGCTGCCGCTCGTCGACTGGCAGCCCTCGGTGCTCCACCCGCAGCTCCAGAAGGGCGAGAGGCTGCGCGGCGGCGCCCCGGCCAACCCGCCGGTCAAGGCCGTGGACCGCAAGGGCAGGGAGCTGACGGCCGAGAAGTACCCCTCGCTGCGCCCGGTGCTCGACAGCCTGCGCAAGAAGTACGGGGAGCGGCTGGGCGGCACGGTCGGCGCCGAGCTGTGGATCGAGCCGGTCGCCCAGGAGGCCCCCCGGCGGACCCTGCTGACGCTGGTCGAGGGGAAGGCCGGGGAGATCCAGACCGTGCTGGACGCGGACGTCCAGGCCGCCGCCGAGAAGGCGGTCCTGAAGTTCCCGCAGTCCTCGGTGGTCGCCGTCCAGCCGAGCACCGGAAACGTCCTGGCCGTCGCGGACCACCGCTCGGACGGCTTCCCCGCGTCCCTCAGCGGGGCCCGCGCGCCCGGCTCCACGATGAAGATCGTGACCGGCGCGATGCTCCTGGACCGCGGTCTGGTGGCGGCGGACAAGGTCGCCCCGTGTCCGGCGGAGGTGCAGTGGGGAGGCAAGACCTTCAAGAACCTGAAGGGCTTCAAGCTCGAGGGCGAGACCTTCGCGACGAGCTTCGCCCAGTCCTGCAACACCGCCTTCATCAAGCAGATCCTGCCGGTCGACGACGACGACGCGCTCCCGAAGGAGGCCCGTGAGGTCTTCGGCATCGGCGAGGGCGTCGAGTGGAAGGTCGGCGTGCCCACCGTCGACGGCAAGGTCCCGGCCGCCACCGGGCCGGCGGCGGCCGCCGCGTACATCGGCCAGGGCCAGATCCAGATGAACCCGCTGACCATGGCCTCGATCACGGCGACCGCCCGCACCGGGGTGTTCCGCCAGCCGGTCGTCGTCAAGGCCTCGCTGGACGACCGCGAGCTCGCCAGGGCCACCCGGCGGATGAAGCCCTCGGTGGCGGCGCAGCTGGTGCGGATGATGAAGCTGACGGCCACCTCGGGCACCGCCCAGGGCGCGATGTCCGCGGTCCACGGCTCCGACAAGGGTGCGAAGACCGGCTCGGCGGAGGTCGACGGGGCGCAGAGCCCGGACAGCTGGTTCACCGGCTTCAGCGGCGACGTGGCGGCCGCGGCGATGGTCGAGGGCGGCGGCCACGGCGGCGACGCGGCGGGCCCGATCGTGGCGGCCGTCCTCTCCTCTTGACGCGCCGCTCGCACGCGTCGGCCCTGGCGGGCCTCCTCGGCTTCGCGCCGCTGCGCCGGACTCCGTCCGTCGGCCGGCCTGTCGCGCCCGCCCGCGGCGGCCGCCCTGCACGGGCCTGTGACAGCCGGCGCTCAGCCCTCCCGTACGTCGGCCAGCGCGGCCCCCGCGTGCCGGATCAGCTCGCGCGGATCCATCGGGAACACCGTGTGCGGGGTGCCCGCGGCCGCCCAGACCACGTCGTGGGCCAGCAGGGAGCGGTCCGCGAGGACCCGGGTGCGGGTGCGGTGCCCGAAGGGCGGCACCCCTCCGATGGCGTAGCCGGTGGTCTCCCGGACCAGGGCCGCGTCCGCCCGGGTCACCGCGCCCGCGCCGAGCTCGCGGCGCACCGCCTCCACGTCGACCCGGGAGGCCCCGTCCATGAGGACCAGTACGGGAACCCCGTCGGCGGCGAAGATCAGCGACTTCACGATCTGGCTGAGTTCGCAGCCGATCGCGGCGGCCGCGTCCGCGGCGGTCCGGGTCCCGTCGGGGAAGCTCCGTACGCCCGGTTCCAGACCCAGTGCGGCGAGGGCTTCGGCGAAGAGGGGATGCGTGGTCGTCGTCATGACGGCACGCTAACGCTCCCCGCCCCGCCCGTGCGACGCCGTTTCGCGGGCCGGGCTACAGCGCCGAGCGGACGGCCCGGACCAGGGCCTGGGCGCGCGGGTCGGCGGTGACCGACTTGGCGTGGGCGTTGGTGACGTAGCCGAAGCCGATGCCCGCCTCCGGGTCCGCGAAGGCCAGCGAGCCGCCGCGACCCGGATGCCCGAAGGAGGCCGGGGACAGCAGCGGGGAGGCCGGGCCGTGCAGCATGTAGCCGGGGCCGAAGCGGGTGTTGACCACCAGCACGCGGTCGGGGCCCGAGGAGAACTCCTTGCCGGCCAGCGCGGTGGTGGCCGGGGTGAAGATCCGCGCGCCGTCCTCCACCACGCCGATGGTGGCCGCGTAGAAGCGGGCCAGGGCGCGGGCCGTGCCGATGCCCGCGGAGGCCGGCAGCTCGGCCGCCCGGTAGGCGGGGTCGTTCTCGTCCGGCAGCGGGTGTATGGCCGCGAAGGCGCGGCGGGTGAGGGAGTCCGGATCGGCGTAGGCCGCGGAAACGTTTCGCTTCGGCCGGGTCCTGAGCGTGCCCGCGCTCTCCGGCGGATCGACCGGCGCCACCCGGCCCACCCGGCGCTCCTCGGACTCCGGCAGGCCGATCCAGAAGTCCAGGCCCAGCGGCTCCGCGATCTCCTCGGCCAGGATGCCCCCCAGCGTGCGGCCGGTCGCCCGCAGCACCAGCTCGGACAGCAGCCAGCTGAAGGTCTGCGCGTGGTAGCCGTGCTCGGTGCCGGGCTCCCAGAAGGCCTGCTGGGCGGCGACCGCGCGCGCTCCGGAGACTCCGTCCGCGGCCTCGGCCACCGTCAGCCCCCGGTCCAGGGCCGGAACGCCCGCGCGGTGCGCGAGCAGGTCGCGGACCCTGGTCCGCTCCTTGCCGCCCGCCTTGAACTCCGGCCAGTACGAGCTCACCGGCGCGTCCAGGTCCAGCAGCCCGCGCTGCTGGAGCAGCAGCGGTACGGCCGCGGCCACGCCCTTGGTCGCGGAGCGGACGATCTGCACGGTGTCCTCGCCCCAGGGCTCGGTGCCCTCGGCGTCCTTGGTGCCGGCCCACAGGTCCACGACCTTGTGCCCGTCGCGGTAGACGGCCACGGCCGCGCCCCGGTCGCCGAGCACCTCGAAGTTGCGTACGAACGCGTCCCTGACGGGCTCGAAGCCCTCCGCCACCACACCCTTGATGTCCACGGGGTGTGCAACAACCTCCGACCGGCGCTTATGCCACCACTGTGCTCATCCCACCACTGTGCTCATCCCACCGATGTGCTCATCCCACCGATACGGAGCGCGGGTCGAACCCGAAGGGCAGCTCCAGGCGGTGCGCCCGCATCAGCGCCTCGTCGCACAGCACGTCCTGGGTGCGGCCGTCCGCCACGATGGTCCCCTCGCTGAGGATCACCGCGCGCGGGCAGAGCTCCAGTGCGTAGGGCAGGTCGTGCGTGACCATCAGCACGGTGACGTCCAGCGAGCGCAGGATGTCCGCGAGCTCGCGGCGCGAGGCGGGGTCCAGGTTGGAGGACGGCTCGTCCAGTACGAGGATCTCGGGCCGCATGGCCAGTACGGTCGCCACCGCGACCCGGCGGCGCTGCCCGAAGGACAGGTGGTGCGGGGGCCGGTCCGCGAAGGCCGCCATCCCGACCTGCTCCAGGGCGCCGCGCACCCGCTCCTCCAGCTCGGCGCCGCGCAGCCCGGCGGCGGCCGGGCCGAAGGCCACGTCCTCCCGGACGGTCGGCATGAACAGCTGGTCGTCGGGGTCCTGGAACACGATGCCGACCCGGCGGCGGATCTCGGCGAAGTTGCGCTTCTCCACGGGCAGCCCGGCCACGCTCACGGTGCCGACGCCGCCGGTGAGGATGCCGTTGAGGTGCAGCACCAGGGTGGTCTTGCCGGCGCCGTTGGGACCGAGCAGCGCCACCCGCTCCCCCTGCCCGACCGTGAGATCGACCCCGAAGAGGGCCTGGTGGCCGTCGGGGTAGGCGTAGGCGAGGCCGGAGACTTCCAGCGAGGGCGGGGTGGGGGCCGGGGCCGGGGCTGCGTTCACAAGGACCATCCCATCAGACAGACGGCGAGCGCCGTCACCGGGAGCGCGGCCGCGTACGCCCACTGCGTGCGGGTGGCCGCCACCTCGTCGATCACCGGCATGGAGCCGGCGTAGCCGCGGCTGACCATCGCGAGGTAGACCCGCTCGCCGCGCTCGTAGGAGCGGATGAACAGGGCCCCGGCGGTCTTCGCGAGGACCCCCCAGTGCCGGATCCCGCGCGCCTCGAAGCCGCGGGAGCGGCGGGCGATGGACATCCGGCGCAGCTCGTCGCTGATGACGTCCCCGTACCGGATCATGAAGGAGGCGATCTGGACGAGCAGCGGCGGCAGCTTGAGCCGCTGGAGGCCCAGCAGCAGGGCGCGCAGTTCGGTGGTGGAGGCCAGGAGCACGGACGCGGCCACGCCGAGGGTGCCCTTGGCCAGGACGTTCCAGGCGCCCCAGAGTCCGGAGACGCTGAGCGACATGCCGAGGACCTCCACCCGCTCGCCCTGGGCCACGAAGGGCATCAGGACGGCGAAGGCGACGAAGGGCACCTCGATCAGGAGGCGGCGCAGCAGGAAGCCGAGCGGGATCCGGGCCACGATGGTGGCCACCGCGATGAGGACGGCGTACAGCCCGAAGGCCCAGACCGCCTCGCGGGGCGTGGACACGACGACGGCCACGAAACCGAAGGTCGCGGCGAGCTTGCAGTGCGGCGGCAGGTCGTGGACCGGGGAGCTCCCCGGCCGGTAGAGCTTGTGGGCGTGGCCCGCGCCCATGTCAGGCGGCCGGTACGGCGGTGGAGGCGGCCGTCAGGTCGGCCGCGCGGCGGCGGCGCACGGTCCAGAACACGCCGGTGCCGACGAGGACGGTCGCGCCGACGCCGATGACTCCGGCGAGGCCGCCGGAGAGACGGGCGTCGGAGACGTCCTTGACGCTGTAGTCGGCGAGCGGGGAGTCGGCGGCCGCGTGCTCGGTGACCTTCTGGTCGATGCCCTTGTCGGCGGCGACCTTCTCCAGTCCGTCCGGGCTGGAGGAGGCGTAGAAGGAGACGATGCCGGCGAGCGCCAGCGCGGCGACCAGGCCGGTGATCCACACGGGCTTGGTGGAGCGGGCGGCGACGGGCACGGCCGCGGAAGCGGCCGGGGCGTCGACCAGTTCGCCGCCGACGCGCAGCTTCAGCGGGGCGGACAGGCCGCGGGCGCCGTGGACCAGGTCGGGGCGGACGGCGATCACGGCGCCGACGGTGGCGGCGGTGATGACGGCCTCGCCGATGCCGATGAGGACGTGGACGCCGACCATGGCGCCGAACACCTTGGCGATGGGGACGTCGGTGGTGCCGCCGAGGGCGTAGAGGAGGGTGAAGAAGGCGGCCGCGGCGGGCACGGAGAGCAGGGCTCCGGCGAAGGCGGCGACGGTGATCGAGCGGCGGCTGTCGGGCAGCAGCTTGACCAGGGCGCGGAAGACGGCGTAGGCGACGACCACGGTGACGACGCCCATGGTGACGATGTTGACGCCGAGGGCGGTCAGGCCGCCGTCGGCGAACAGGAGGCCCTGCATGAGCAGGACCACGGACACGCACAGCACACCCGTATAGGGGCCGACGAGGATCGCGGCGAGCGCGCCTCCCAGCAGGTGGCCGCTTGTTCCGGCCGCGACGGGGAAGTTGAGCATCTGCACGGCGAAGATGAAGGCGGCCACGAGGCCGGCGAGCGGCGCGGTGCGCTCGTCGAGCTCCCGGCGGGCGCCCCGGAGGCTGACCGCCACGGCTCCGGCGGCGGCGACACCTGCGGCAATGGAGACGGGGGCATCGATGAAGCCGTCGGGCACATGCATGGTTCTGCTCCGCTTCCTGCGGTCCGGCGAACGGTCCGGCGAATGGTCCGTTGAGCTGACAAAGTCTTTAACCGTTCAAGGATAGGGCCTTCTTGCGAATGATTGGCAAGAGCGGTCACGTCACAAATAGCCCCGTGCGGATTCGTGGGAATGTGCGAGGCTGGGGGAAATACGGACGTAAATGTTCCGATTCGAGGAGTCTTGTCGATGTCAGCCGCCGCCGAGAATCCATCCGCAGGTGCCACCGCCACCCGGGCCGCGACCGCCACGGCCCCCCTCGTCGAGGAACGGGTTCGGGCCCGAGTGATCACCGACGACCCCCTCTACCGGGCCATCCCGGTCGCCCTGCGCTTCGTCCCCGACGAGCCGCTGGCCGTACGGATCGTCTTCCCCGCCGACCTCTCCCCCGAGGGCACCGACAACGAGTGGGTCTTCCCCCGCGCCCTCCTGGAGGCCGGCCTCCAGGCCCCGACCGGGACCGGCGACGTACGCGTGTGGCCCTGCGGGCGCGTCCAGGCCGTCGTCGAGTTCCACTCCCCGGAGGGCGTCGCGGTGGTCCAGTTCGACATCGCCGCCCTGCGCCGCTTCCTGCGCCGTACGTACGCGCCCTCGCCCGCGGCCACCCGTTAGGCCCAGCCGGACCCGCCCGATCCGGACCCATCCGATCCGGACGGCGGCCGGGCACGCGGAACGGCCCCGCACCTCCCGGTGCGGGGCCGTTCCGCGTACGTACCTACTACCGACCGAAGGGTCAGGCGTTGGCCAGCTCGCGGTCCTTGTCGGGACCGGAGCCGTCCTCGGCGTCGCCGAGGTGCTTGCGCAGGCTCTCGCCCTCCACGTCCACGTTCGGCAGGATCCGGTCGAGCCACTTCGGCAGCCACCAGGCCTTGTGGCCGAGCAGCGCGAGGACGGCCGGGACGATGGTCATGCGGACGATGAAGGCGTCGAAGAAGACGGCGATGGCCAGCGCGAAGCCGATCATCTTCACCATCTGGTCGCTGGCGCCCATGAAGCCGGAGAACACCGCGATCATGATGACGGCCGCGGCCACGACCACCCGGGCGCTGTACTGGAACCCGGTGACGACGGCCTGACCCGGCCGCTCCCCGTGGACGTACGCCTCACGCATGCGGGTGACCAGGAACACCTCGTAGTCCATGGCCAGACCGAAGACCACGCCGACCATGAAGATCGGCATCATCGACATGATCGGGCCGGTCTGCTCCACCCCGAAGAGCGAGCCGAGCCAGCCCCACTGGAAGACCGCCACGACGGCGCCGAGGGCGGCGACCACCGAGAGCAGGAAGCCGAGCGCCGCCTTGAGCGGAACCAGGATCGAGCGGAAGACGAGCATCAGCAGCAGGAAGGCGAGGCCGACGACGAGTGCCAGGTAGGGCAGCAGCGCGTCGTTCATCTTCTGCGAGAAGTCGATGTTCATCGCGGTCGCGCCGGTGACGAACACCTTGCCGCTGTCGCTGCCCTCGCGGATCTCGTGGACGAGGTCCTCGGTCTCCACGGAGGACGGACGGTCCTTCGGGACGACCGTGATGACGGCGGCGTCCTTGGCCTCGTTCTGGGTGGCCGGCATGACCGCGGCCACGCCGTCCAGGCCCTTGATCCGCTCGACCGTCGCGTCGGCGAGCGCCTTGTCCCCGTTCACGACGACCATCAGCGGGCCGTTGAAGCCCGGGCCGAAGCCGTCGGAGAGCATGTCGTACGCCTGGCGCTGGGTGGTGGACACCGGCTGGGCGCCGTCGTCCGGCAGGCCCATCTCCAGCTTGCTCGCCGGGACGGCGACGATGCCGAGGCCGATCACGCCCGCGAGCAGCACCATGACGGGGCGGCGCAGGATGAAGCGGGCCCAGCGGGTGCCGCCGTTGGGCTTGGCCTCGGCGCCTTCGGCGGCGGGCTTGCCCTTGCCGAGGAAGCGGGACTTGGTGCCGGCGGGCAG
This sequence comes from Streptomyces sp. NBC_01298, assembly GCF_035978755.1. Taxonomy (NCBI): domain Bacteria; kingdom Bacillati; phylum Actinomycetota; class Actinomycetes; order Kitasatosporales; family Streptomycetaceae; genus Streptomyces; species Streptomyces sp. NBC_01298. The sequence goes on along the minus strand of NZ_CP108414.1, from coordinate 5,467,558 downwards.
CACCTTCTTGCCGGCGAAACCGAGCATGGCCGGGACCAGCGTCAGGGCGACGAGGACGGCGATGACCACGGTTCCGGCGGCGGCGAAGCCCATCTTGCTGAGCATGGGGATGTTGACGACGGCCAGGCCCACGAGGGCGATGACCACGGTCAGACCGGCGAAGACGACGGCGGAACCGGCGGTTCCGACGGCGCGGCCGGCGGCCTCGTCGCGCTCGCGGCCCTCGGCGAGCTCCGCGCGGTAGCGGGAGACGATGAAGAGGGCGTAGTCGATGCCGACGGCGAGGCCGATCATCATCGCGAGGGTGGAGGTGGTGGAGCCGAGGTCCAGCACGTTGGCGAGCGCGGTGATGGAGGAGATGCCGATGCCCACGCCGATGAGCGCGGTCAGCAGCGGCAGGCCCGCGGCGATGAGCGAGCCGAAGGTGATGACGAGGACGATCGCGGCGATCGCGATGCCGATGATCTCGCCGGAGCCCGTCTCGGGGGCGGCCTGCAGGGCGTCGCCGCCGATCTGGACGTTCAGTCCGTCGGCCTTGGCGGCCGTGGTGGACTCCGTGAGGGCCTCGCGGGTGGCGTCCGTCAGCTCCATGCCGCTGACCTTGTACTTGACGCTCACGTAGGCGGTGGAGCCGTCCTCGCTGACGGCCTTGGCCTCGTACGGGCTGGTGACCGAGGAGATCTGGTCCTTGCCCGGACCGTCCTTCAGCTCACTGACGATCTTCTCGACCTGCGGCTTGACGGCCGCGGAGTCGACCTTCTCGCCGGCCGGGGCCTTGATCACGATGCGGGCGGTGGCGCCGTCGGCGGCCATCCCCGGGAAGCGCTGGTCCAGCAGGTCGAAGGCCTTCTGGGCCTCGGTGCCGGGTATGGAGAACGAGCCTGAGGTGGGTGCGGACGCGGATGCCGCGCCGAAGCCGGCGACGAACAGCAGCGCCACCCAGACGAGGGCGACGAATCGGCGGCGCCGGAAGGCACCCCTGCCGAGTCGGTAAAGGAAGGTGGCCACGTCGGTGGTTCTCCCGTTCGGGTCGTGGGATGGATCAGGGCATGGAATGCCGTACCGACGACGAGAGCGGCGTGTCAGGGCAGGCAGGAATTCGAGCGCGGGGACAGCGCGGGCGGGCGGCTGCGTGGGTGGGCAGCCGGGCAGGTGAGCGGCCGGGCGGGATCAGACGCCGAGGGCGGGGAAGACCACGGCGTCGATGAAGTCACCGAGGAACGTCCGGTCGACGGACCGGTCCTCGATGAGCGGAAGGGCGATGAACGCCCCGATGAGCATGTGCGGAACGAAGGCCAGGGCCGGACAGTCCGGGGCGATCTCTCCCCGGGTGACCGCTCTTTGCAGCATCTCCTGCAGACCGTTGATCTCCGGATCGACCAGCAGGTCCCGTAGCGCCTTGTGGAGCTCGGGGCTCTCGTGCACCGCGTGGGTCAGGCCCCGCATCAGCGCGGTGTCCTTCGCCATCTGGGCGTCGTCGGAGTTCTCGATCATGACCCCGAAGTCCCCGCGGATGCTGCCCGTGTCGATCTCCCGGAGGGAGACCGGCTGGGTGCAGCGCAGGGCCTTCGCGACCAGCTCGGGCTTGCTCCCCCACTGGCGGTAGAGGGTGGCCTTGCTGGACTTCGTACGGGCGGCGACCGCGTCCATGGTCAGCGCCTCGTAGCCGACCTCGCGGAGCAGGTCGAGGACCGCTCCGTGCAGTTCGGCTTCCCGTTCGGGGGTGATCCGGCTGCGACGCGACATGACCTCTTCGACCATCCCGGCGTCTCCTCCCGACCTTGCCCAACCGAACGAAACCGTTTCGTACGGATCGACCATACCCCGAACCCTAAGCGAAACGAAACAGTTCCGTTTCGCTTAGGGAGTGGCGTCGGTCACGCCCCCGAGCCTTCGCGCCGCCCTCGCGGAAGGCCGCATGGATCACCTGTACGAGTTGCCAGCCCCCCTCCGCGCGGAAAGCATTGGGGGGTGAGTCACGACGCGGCGTACCTCCGGTTCCCCCATCTCCACGACGATCTGCTGTGCTTCGCCACCGAGGACGACCTCTGGGTGGCACCCCTGGTACCTCCCGGAGAGCCCGCGGGCCGGGCCTGGCGGATCACCGTCGACCGGACCCGGGTGGGCCACCCCCGGTTCTCCCCCGACGGCAAGCACATCGCCTTCACCACCTGGCGCAGCCTCGACCCCGAGATCCACCTCGCCCCCGTCTCCGGCGGCCCGGCCCGCCGCCTCAGCTACTGGGGCGCCACCGACACCCGGGTCTGCGGCTGGACCCCGCCCGACAAGGACGGCCGCAGCGACATCCTGGCCGTCTCCTCGCACGGCCAGCCCTTCTCCTACTTCGCCTGGGCGTACACCCTCCCCACCGACGGCAGCCCCGGCGGCCGGCTCCCCTGGGGGCCCGTCTCCGACATCGCCGTCCACGACGAGGCCCCACACCGTGACGGGGGCGCGGAGGAGCCGGCCGAGCGGCGCACCCTGCTGCTGACCGGCAAGCCCCCGCACGAGCCCGCCGCGTGGAAGCGCTACCGCGGCGGCGCCACCGGCCGGCTGTGGCTGCACGGCGAGCGGCTGCTGGAGGGCGTCGAAGGCCACCTGGACTCCCCGATGTTCGTGGACGGCCGGATCGCCTTCCTCTCCGACCACGAGGGCATCGGCAACGTCTACTCCTGCCTGCCCGACGGCACGGACCTGCGCCGGCACACCGACCACGAGGACTTCTACGCCCGGCACGCCTCCAGCGACGGCTCCCGGATCGTCTACCAGTGCGCCGGCGACCTGTGGATCGTGGAGTCGCTGGCCCCCGGCGCCACCCCGCGCAAGCTGGAGGTCCGCCTCGGCGGCCCCCGAGCGGGCCGCCGCAGCTACCAGGTCCCGGCCGCCAGCCACGTCGACTCCCTCTCCGTGGACGCCACCGGGCGGGCCAGCGCCGTCGTCGTGCGCGGCAGCCTGTACTGGCTCACGCACCGCGACGGGCCCGCCCGCACCATCGCCGACACCCCGGGCGTACGGGTCCGGCTGCCCGAGATGCTCGGCAGCGGCGGGCAGGTGGCGTACGTGACCGACGCCGAGGGCGAGGACGCGATCGAGATCGCCTACCTGCCCCGCGCCTCGGGCGACCGCGAGCCCCGCCGGCTCGCCTCCGGCGCGGTGGGCCGGGTACTGGAGCTGCTCTCCGATCCGGACGGGGAGCGGCTCGCGATCGCCTCCAACGACGGGCGGCTGCTGCTCATCGACGCCACGGAGGAGTCCAACGGGGAGGCCAGCGAGCTGATCCGGTCCGAGAACGGGCCCGTCACCGACCTCGCCTTCTCCCCCGACGGGGACTGGCTGACCTGGTCCCACCCCGGCATCGGCCGCTCGCTGCGCCAGATCAAGATGGCCCGGATCTCCGGACCCGGCGCGCACACGGTCATCGACGTCACCAACGGCCGCTTCGAGGACGAGAGCCCGGTCTTCACCCGGGACGGGCGCTACCTCGCCTTCCTGTCCTGGCGCGGTTTCGACCCCGTCTACGACGTCCACACCGGCGACCTGTCCTTCCCGCTGGGCTGCCGCCCCTACCTGGTGCCGCTGTCCTCGGCCACCCCCTCCCCCTTCGCCTTCTCCCCCGACGGCCGCCCCGCGGCGGGCGGACTCGACCCGGTCGAGGGGGACTCGGAGTCCGGCGACGGCGCGGTCACCGTGGAGGTGGAGGGCCTGGAGAGCCGGGTCACGCCCTTCCCGGTGTCGGCCTCCAAGTACTCGGCCCTCTACCCGGTGAGCGGCGGCGGGCTGGTGTGGCTGCGCTGGCCGATCTCGGGCGCGCTCGGCGAGACCTTCGCCAATCCGGCCGACACCAGCGGCAAGCCCACCCTGGAGTACTTCGACCTCACCAAGGCCCGCAAGACGGAGCTGGCCTCCGGGCTGGACTGGTTCGCGGTCAGCGGCGACGGCACCCGGCTCGTGGTCAACGACGACGGCGACCTGCGCGCCGTCCCGGCGACGGAGTCCGGCGACTCCGACTCCACCGTCTACCTGGACCTGCGGCGCATCCTGCACGAGGTGGACCCGGCGGCCGAGTGGCGCCAGGCCTTCGAGGAGGCGGGGCGGCTGATCCGCGCCTACTTCTGGGAGCCGAAGATGTGCGGCATCGACTGGGACGGGGTGCTGCGCCAGTACCGCTTCCTGGTCGAACGGGTGGCCTCCCCCGACGAGTTCGCCGACCTGATGCGGGAGGTCCTCGGCGAACTCGGCACCTCGCACGCGTACGTGTCCCCGGCCCGCCGCAACGAAGGCCCCCCGCACTACCAGCGGGCCATCGGCCTGCTCGGCGCCAACCTCTTCCCCCGCGACGGGTCCTGGGTCGTCGGCCGGATCCTGCCCGGCGAGTCCTCCGACTCCAAGGCCCGCTCCCCGCTCGCGGGCACGGGCATCCGCGAGGGAGCGGTCCTCACCCACGTCGACGGCCGCCCGGTGGACCCGGTCACCGGGCCCTACCCGCTGCTCTCGGCGGCCGGCGGCACCACCGTGGAGCTCACCTTCGAGCCCGCCGAGGGGCAGGGCCGCTCGCGCCGGGTCGCGGTCGTCCCGCTGATCGACGAACGGCCGCTGCGCTACCAGGACTGGGTGGCCAAACGCCGCGCCGTGGTCCGGGAGATCAGCGACGGCAAGTGCGGCTACCTGCACATCCCCGACATGGGCGGCTCGGGCTGGGCGCAGTTCAACCGCGACCTGCGCGCCGAGATGTCCAAGCCGGCCCTGCTCGTGGACGTACGCGGCAACGCCGGCGGGCACATCAGCGAGCTGGTGGTGGAGAAGCTGACCCGCTCGATCCTCGGCTGGGACCTGACCCGGGGCGCGCAGCCCGTCTCCTACGCCTCCAACGCGCCCCGGGGCCCGATCGTGGCCCTGGCCGACGAGGCGACCTCCTCCGACGGGGACATGATCACCGCCGCCTTCAAGCTCCTGGGGCTCGGCCCGGTCGTCGGCCAGCGCACCTGGGGCGGGGTGGTCGGCATGACCGGCCGGCACACCCTCGGCGACGGCACGGTGATCACGGTGCCGATGAACGCGGCCTGGTTCCCCGAGTACGGCTGGTCCGTGGAGAACCAGGGCGTGGAGCCCGACCTGCCGATCCTGCGCACCCCGCTCGACTGGGCGGAGGGGCGGCACGCGCAGCTCGACGACGCCGTGCACCTGGCGCTGGAGCTGCTGGAACAGGACCCGGCGGCGGTGCCGCCCGGCTACACGGACGTACCGGACCGGCGCCGGCCGCGGCTGCCGCCGCGGGGGTGATCCCGTAGGGCATGACTGAGGGGTGCGACCCGGGACGGCGGGTCGCACCCCTCAGTACGTGTCGCTACGTGTCGCTACGTGTCGCTACGTGTCGCTACGTGTCGCTACTTCTCGAAATTCTCGGCGGTCCCGTCGAACGTGTCGCGGGCCCTGCCCTTGGCCTGGTCGACGGCCTCCGAGGCGCGCTCGGACACCTCGTCCTGCTGGCCGGAGGCCTTCGCCCGCTCCGCGAGTTCCCTGGCCTTGTCCTGGAACTGGTCCTTGATGCCCATGTGTCCTCACTCCTGTAGCGGTGTTCGGTAAGGGGAACCCGACCAGTCTCACCCAGGTGGACATTCAGCGCATTCCGGTCAGCGGTTCTGGCTGCGCTCCTGCTCGTCCGCGGCCCCGCCGGCCCCCACAAGCCCCTTGGAGACACTGGCCAGTCGCGGTTCGAACCGCTTCATCTCGCGCTGTCCGACTGCCGAGATGATCCCGGGCAGGTACCCGCGGACCCCCTGCATGCCCCGCAGCCACCACTGCGCGTACACGTGCGCGGAGCGCCGCTCGATGCCCGCGACGATCCGGTCGACGGCCGGCCCCAGCGGGTACGTCTGGTTCGACGGCCACGGCAGCCGCTGGCGCAGCTCCCGCATGACCTCGTCCTGGTCGGCGCCGCGGACCATGTCGGTGTCGGTCCAGGACAGGTAGCCGACGCCCACCTTGACCCCCTTGTAGCCGACCTCCGAGCGCAGGCAGTGCGCGAAGGCCTCGACCCCGGACTTGGAGGCGCAGTAGGCGGTCATCATCGGCGCCGGGGTGATCGCCGCGAGGGAGGCGATCTGCAGGAAGTACCCGCGGCTCTCCATCAGGACGGGCAGGAAGGCACGGGCGGTGACGGCGCCGCCGATGAGGTTGACCTCGATGACCCGGCGCCAGGCGTCGGGGTCGGAGTCGGCGAAGGGCCCGCCGGAGGCGACTCCGGCGTTGGCGACGACTATGTCCACCTTGCCGAAGCGCTGCTTGACCTCCTGCGCGACCCGGGCCATGGCCACGTGGTCGGTGACGTCGGCGTACCAGTGGTCGCTGTCGGTGTGCAGCCGCGCGGAGACCTCCTTGAGGGCCTCGGGCTCCAGGCCCACGAGGGCCACCTTCGCGCCGCGGGCGGACAGTTTGCGGGCGAGCAGTTCGCCGACCCCGCGCGCGGCCCCCGTGACGACGGCGACCTGGCCTTCCAGACTCTTACGGGCACTCACGCGGTCTTCTCCTTCGCGGGACGGTCGGTGTCGATGTCGGTGTCGATGTCGATGTCGATGTCGATGTCGCTGCCGCCGGCGCTGCCGCTGCCGGAGCGGCGGACGGCGGAGCGTCCGAGATACGCCTCGGCGAGCTCGCGCACGGCGGCGGTGACGGCCTCCGGGGCCTCGATCGGGCTCATGTGCCCGACTCCGGTCAGCTCGGTGAGGCCCACGCAGTTCGGCAGCGCGGCCGCCAGCCCCCGGGCGTGCACGATCGGCGTCAGCCGGTCGCTCTTGCCGCCGATGACGGCGGTGGGCACGGTGAGCGCGGCCAGCCGCGCGTCGAGGTCCAGGGCGGCCAGCACCCCGGACCAGGCGTGCCGCACCGGGGTGGGGCAGGCGTGCACGATCCGCGCGCAGGCCTCGACCTTGTCGGGCGCGGAGCCGGGGCCCATCGTGGCGTACTTCAGCACCTTGCGGGCGACGGGGGTCACGGGCCCGAGCGGGGCCCGGGATCCCAGGACCGCCCCGGTGATACGGGTCCTCGCGCGGCCGGCCCGCCACGGCAGGACCTGCGCCTCCTCGACCAGCCGGCCGCTGCCCGTGCTGCACAGCAGCGCCGCCGCGGCGTGTTCGGCGAACTCCGGCCGGGCGGCGGCGGCCATGACCGTCATCCCGCCCATGGAGTGGCCGGCGACGACGGCCTTCTCGCCGGGGGCGAGGGTGGCTCCCAGGACCGCGACGAGGTCGTCGGCGAGGGCCTCGGTGCCGTAGCCGGAGCGGACACCGGCGGGGCTGCGGCCGTGGCCCCGCTGGTCGTAGGCGATGACCCGGTGCTCGCCGGACAGGGCCCGTATCTGCGCGGCCCAGAAGGCGGTGGAACAGGTCCAGCCGTGTGCGAGCACGATGGCCGGGGCCCCGTCCTCGCCGTGCACCTCGACGTGCAGGCGCGCACCGTCGGCGGAGGTGGCGACCAGCTCCCGGCGGGCCGCCGGCGGGGCGTACGGCCCGGCGGTCACGTGCGTCAGGCGGCTCACGCGGCCCCCTCCCGCACCGCTTCGGCCCCACCGGCCGCCGGGACCCGCTCGCGCTCGCGGCCCCGTACGACCTCGTACTCGCCGAGGTCCACGCCCAGGGTCTCCTTGCGGAACTCCCCGGTGGTGCCCGGCCAGACCGTGGTGTTGCGGCCCTGCGCGTCGAGGTACCAGCTGGTGCAGCCGCCGGTGTTCCACACCGTCCGCTCCATCCGGGTCTGGACCTGCCGGTTCCAGGCGTTCACGGCGGACGGCCGTGCGGCGAGGGCGACCTTGCCGCCCAGGACACCAAGCTGGCGCATGTAGTCCGCCATGTAGTTCAGCTGCGACTCGATCATCAGGATCATCGAGCTGTTCCCGAGCCCGGTGTTCGGACCGATGATCGTCATCCAGTTCGGGAAGCCCGCCGCGGTGGCCCCGCGCAGGGACTGCATCCCGTCCTTCCAGACCTCCGCGAGGGTCTTGCCGTCCACGCCCACCACCCTGTCGGCGATCGGCATGTCCGTGACGTGGAAGCCGGTGCCGAAGACGATCGCGTCGACCTCGGTCTCGGTCCCGTCGGCCGCCACCAGCACCGAACCCCGGATCTCCTTGAGCCCGGAGGCCACGAGGTCCACGTTGGGACGGGCCAGCGCCGGGTAGTACTCGCTCGACAGCAGGATCCGCTTGCAGCCGATGCGGTACGAGGGCGTCAGCTTGGCCCGCAGCGCCGGGTCCTTGATCGAGCGCGCCATGTTGGCCTTGGCCAGGGACTCGATCAGCCCGAGCTGGTTCGGCCGCTTGGTGAAGGCGCTGACCTGGAGCTCGCGTATCCCCCACAGCAGCCCGCGGCGGGCCGCCCGGGTGAAGGGGAGCTGGCGGTGCAGCCAGCGCTCCACCGAGGTGATCGCCCGGTCGGTGCGCGGCATCACCCACGGCGGGGTGCGCTGGAAGAGGGTGAGGCGCTCCACCTCGGGGGCGATCGCGGGCACGATCTGGATGGCGGAGGCACCCGTACCGATCATGGCGACGCGCTTGCCGCGCAGGTCGTACTCGTGGTCCCAGCGGGCCGAGTGGAAGACCTTGCCGGGGAAGCCGGCGAGTCCGGGTATCTCCGGCATCTTCGGGTCCGACAGCGGCCCGGTGGCGGAGACGACCACGTCGGCGGTGAAGTCGCCGCCCGCGGTCTCGATCTCCCACCGCATCCCGTCCGCGTCCCAGCGCATCATCCGGACCTCGTGGTTCAGCCGGATGTGGCGGCGCAGCCCGAAGGTGTCGGCCACGTGCTCCAGGTACTCCCTGATCGCGGGCTGGCCGGAGAAGGTGCGGGGCCAGTCGGGATTGGGGGCGAAGGAGAAGGAGTACAGATGGGAGGGCACGTCGCAGGCGCACCCGGGGTAGTTGTTGTCCCGCCAGGTGCCGCCGACGGAGTCGGCGCGCTCCAGGACGACGAAGTCCGTGATCCCCTCGCGCCGCAGCCGCACCGCGGCGCCCAGCCCGCCGAACCCGGAGCCGATCACCGCCACGCGTACGTGCTCGCGTTCCTGCTCTCGTTCCTGCACGCGCCCGTCCATGCCACCGCCCACGCCCATGCCAGCCACCTTCGGATGCCGATGCCAACGCCCATTCAGATGCTGCCAGCAATCACTGGCACAATCGGGAGAGTAGAGCAGCTCCGTACTCATGGGTAGGGGTCGCGCCGGGAAAGTTACCGGGAGTACGCCCTAGGCTGCCCACGTGCCGCACAATGCGACGCAGGACGCGGCGCCACCCACCCACGCCACAGCAGCAAGGACCACAGTGCGCGAATACCGCACGGAAGAGCTGGCCGAGGCCGCCGGCATCCCCGTACGCACCCTGCGCTTCTACCGTGAGCGCAAGCTCCTGCCGCCGCCCCGCCGCGAGGGCCGCATCGCCTGGTACGACGACCACCACCTGTCCCGGCTGCGCACCATCGCCGCCCTGCTGGAGCGCGGCCACACCCTCGGCGGGATAGCCGAGCTGACGGTCGCCTTCGAGAACGGCCGCGACGTGGGCCAACTGGGTGAGCTGCTCGGCATCGGCTGGTCGGAGGAGACCCCGGTCCGCCTCACGCCCGAGGCCCTCGCCGACTACTTCGAGGGCGAGGTCACCCCGGAGAACCTGGCGGCCTCGCTCGACCTCGGCTACCTCGCCACCGACGGCGAGGAGATCGTCCACGTCAGCCGCCGGCTCCTGGACGTCTCCTCGGCGCTGGTCCGCGAGGGCGTACCGCTCTCGGCCGTCCTGGAGGCGGGCCGCCGGGTCCGCGCGCACACGGACGCGATGGCGGCCCTGTTCACGGAGCTCATCTCCGTCCACATCTCGGAGGAAGCCGTCCCGCGCCTGCGCCCCCTGGCCAAGAGCGTGGTCGAGGCGGAACTCACGATGTCCATGGACCGCCTGCGCCCACCGGGCCCCTCGCTCCCCCCGTCGGGTCAGACGCCGAGCTCGTAGACCACGGTCACGGGCGCGTGGTCGGACCACCGCTCGGGGTGCGTCTCGGCCCGCTCCACGAAGGCCTTGACGGCCTTGGCCGCCAGCCCCGGCGTGGCCACCTGCAGGTCGATCCGCCAGCCGGCGTCGTTGTCGAAGGCCCGCCCGCGGTAGGACCACCAGGAGTACGGCCCCTCGGTGTCCGGGTGCAGGCTGCGCACCACGTCCACGTACCCGGCGGTGTCGTACACCTGCCCGAGCCACTCGCGCTCCTCGGGCAGGAATCCGGCGTTCTTCCGGTTGGTCTTCCAGTTCTTCAGGTCGGCTTCCTGGTGGCAGATGTTCCAGTCACCACAGACGACGACCTCGCGCCCGTCCGCGGCGGCCCGCACCTTGAGCTCCTGCAGATACAGGAGGAACTCCCCCATGAACCGGTACTTCTCGTCCTGCTTCTCGGTCCCCGCCTCCCCGGAGGGCAGGTAAAGACTGGCGACGGTCACACCCGGCAGGTCGATCTCCAGGTACCGCCCGCTGGTGTCGAACTCGTCACTCCCGAAGCCGATCTGCACCCGCTCCGGCTCCCGCCGCGTGTACACCGCGACCCCGGCCCGCCCCTTGGCGGCGGCCGGCGCGAACACGGTGTGCCACCCCTCGGGCGCCCGCACCTCGTCCGGAATCTGCCCCTCCTCGGCCCGCACTTCCTGCAGGCAGACGACGTCGGCGTCCGACCCGGCCAGCCAGGGCGAGAACCCCTTCTTGGCGGCGGCGCGGATTCCGTTCACGTTTACGGACGTCACAGTGATCAAGACATGCTCCCCACATCGCACAAAACGGGAACAGCCTACTCGGCGGCACCATCCGAGCGGCTGCTCGTCTCACCACCATCGGCCCAAGGGTCCGCCTCCCACAGCGGATGCACGTTGGCGATCACAGGCGCCCCTTCTCCCCGCCTGAAGGCAACTCGACGAACGAGCCGCTTGAGCAGCGCGTTCTTCTCGGAGTCCAAGAGCACGCCCCACTCCTGCGCCAGCCGGACGATCAAGGGCTCAAAGTCGGCGCGATCAAGCCTCGCCTCGCCTACGGTCATTTTCTCCGCTTCGCGGACGATCCAGTCGTGCAGCTCACCCTCGACCACGGACCGCCGAACCCAGAAGCCGGGGCACCCATGCGTACTCGTCACCGAGCGTCGGCCACAGCAGTAGGAGTAACCCCGTACGAGTTGCTTCTGCCCGTCCGGGCCCTTGCGGTCCCTCGACTCCACCGGGGCAGTGCCACGGCACTGATCACACTTGGCAAGGTTGGTGAGCGGATAGAGAGATCTAACGGAGCGCGGTTGCATCTTGCGCCTGCTGTCGCGTTCGTCCTGGTACTGCTGCCACAGTTCCGACGAGATCAGTTCCTCGTGCGCGCCGGGCGCGAAGATGTGATGGGGACAGGTGCCGCTCTCCCCACACGCGCATTTCGGGTCGTGCACACGCAGCAGACCGGCCGGGAAACCGGAGTCCATGTACCGCATGAGTACTTGGACGCTCCACGGGTTTCCTCGCACCGTGAGGAACCCGTGGGTATTGAGCCAGCCACACAGGGCGTAGAACGACGTGCCGCCGACGAAGCGCCGATACACCTCCGCATACGCGGGCGCGTCGCCGGCGAGGTCGGGTTCGTACCGCTCGTTCTGAACGGTCCCCCCACCGTTGCCGTCGGCCAGCCGACGCGGGTGCCAGATGTAACCACTGCGGGGCCGGCCTGTAGCAGGGACCCCCAGCTTGTAGCGGCGGTGGTCGTGGGTCTCGCGCCATTGCTCACCGAGCTTGTCGGACTCGTAGGCCGCGAACTCGAACAGGACGCCCCGCTGGAGGCGGCCGGATGCCGTCCGGGCGTCGATCCGCTCGGTTGCCTCACCCTTCTCGACCATGGCGATGGCTTCCATGACCTTGCGGTTGAAGTACGGCCGGTCTGGTCGAGATCGACGATCCACCCGACGATTCGACGTCCCGTACGGCGGGCCCAGTCCTCGATCCCCACCCTCTGCAGCTCGGGGGAAATCATCTCTTCCTTCCACGTCGAGACCCTGATGTAGCCGACGTAGGACTCAAGCCCGGACAAGTCGACCGGCGCACGCGTCACGCGCATCCCTCCCCTACTCGCGGGCACGCAAGGTAAACCAGCTCCCGCGACGCCCTCCTGTTTCAAATTTATAGAGCACTAGAAAAATATTCAAGAGGCCTAGAAGGCTGCCGCTCGCAGGTGGCTAGAATCTCCGGCATGGACACTCAGGCCCCCGCCGTTCTCCTCCGCACGGCCATCGAAGCCGTGCGCGCCATGCCCGGCGGTGCGGAGCGTGCAGTCGCGGTGACCGAACTGCTCGGCTCCCTGCGGGAGGCACAAGGGGACCTGCGCAGGATTCGCGCGGACGATGTGACGGAGCTGCGCAAGACCCTCAAGCTGCGAGAGATCGCTGAGCGACTGAGCCTCTCGACCGGTCGCGTCGATCAAATCCTGAAGGGCAAATAGCGGACGCGCCCTCCGGGGGCCCGCCACGTGCCGCTCCGGAGCCCCGGCCCCGGGCCGCACCACTCGGGCAGTGAGCCGTGACCCGTAGGCTGTTCCGATGTCTCAGGAGATCCAGCTCCGCGCCGTGTCGTACGACCACCCGGACGCGGTCAAGCTCAACGACCAAGTGCAGATCGAATACCAGGAGCGCTACGAGGGCGAGGGCGACGAAACCTTCCTCGACCCGGCGATGTTCGTCCCGCCGAGCGGCCTCTACCTCCTCGCCTACGACGCTTCGGGCGCGCCGGTGGCCAGCGGCGGGTGGCGCGGCCACGAGGCGAACGACGAGGGCTACTCGGACGGCGACGCCGAGCTGAAGCGCATGTACGTGATACCCGAGGCCCGCGGCCTGGGCCTGGCCCGCCGCATCCTCGCCGCCCTCGAAGCGGACGCCCGCGCGGCCGGCCGCCTGCGCATGGCCCTGGAAACCGGCGACCAGCAGCCCGAGGCCATCGCCCTCTACCTCTCCGAGGGCTACACCCTGACGGACGCCAAATTCGGCCACTACCGCTTCCACGACTCCAGCCGCTGCATGACGAAGCCCCTGAACCCGGCCTAGCCGGCCCCGTGCCCGCGCCCGCACCGCCCGCTCCCGCGGGCGCGGCGCCCCGCCGCCCTCATGGACGCCATGACGAAGACCGGGGGGACCACGCGTGGTTCGAGAACGTCTGACCACGTGAAGGTCTACTTCGAGAAGGTGGCGGAGCGTGGAACGCCCGGTCTTCACAGGGCAGTGCGGCTGATCGGCGCCGGATTCTGCCGCTACGGGGCGGCACGGACGTCGCGGACGACGTGTACGCCGAGCGGGGGCACCTCGTAGTGGAGGCGCAGGTCCGGACTGTGTTGCGGGGTGACCCAGCCGTATGTCCGCAGGGCCCGTTCCCCGCCGAGTACGGTCGTGGACGTCCCGGGAAGGGACTCGCCGGACTCGGCCGTGATCCCGATCGGCAGCGGAGCGTTCTCGGGGCGGTCACCCAGCTGCCACCCGGCACCGAGGAGTTCCGTCTCCGCGCCGCCTTCCGCTCGGACCTCCAGGGAGCAGAACAGCCCGCTCGGCCCCCGCACCACACCCGGGTGCCAGACGATCCGGCCCCGCTCCCGATGGAGCACCTCGGGCTCGACCACGAAGGGCAGTCGGCGCCCGGTCCGGCCCCCGCCCATGAAGTTGATCGCCTGCAGTCCCAGCGGACGTAACCAGAACTGCAGGAAGGCATCGTCCACTCGGACATCGCCGAACCGCCCGGTCGCCCGGTGGCGTCGCGCTTCACGTTCCACGTCGTGAAACGGCACGAGGAATCCCGGGCTGTCGGGCCAACGACCCCCGAAACGACGAAGATCCCGCCCGATCTTTCGATCGGACGGGATCTCGTCACCGTTCTCGGGAGCAACCCGTGAACTGTCGTTTGTGGACCTGTGGGGATTTGAACCCCAGACCCCCTCGATGCGAACGAGGTGCGCTACCAGACTGCGCCACAGGCCCTTGCGACGTGTGAAACATTAGCATCCCCTCGCGGGTGCTCCAAAACCGGTATCGGGGAGCGTCCGCGCAGGTCATCGATCACTCGTTCGCGGCGCGCGGGCGTTCGTCGCCCTCGTACTGGTCGAAGAGCGGCGTACGGGCCGCGTCGCGCGGGCGGGGGCGCGGCGACGGGGTGGACGGCTGGGCGCGCAGGCGGGGTTCCGTCGGCTCGGCCGTGCTGGAGCGGGTCGCGCTCCAGGGGTCCGGGGTCGCCGGGCCGGTGGCGCGGGGGGCGACCGGGGCCGTCACGTACGTGGGCAGCGGCACCGGTACGGGCTCCCAGCTGTCACCTCGGGCGGGGCCGCGTTCGCGCTCGCGCTGCTGGTCCACCCACTCCGCGTGGTCGGTCTGCTCGACCAGGGCGCGCCGGCCGGCCTCCTGCGGGGAGACGGGTGGCGCGGGGTCCGGGTCGGAGCCGGCCGACGCCTCGGACTCCCGGCGGCGCGGGCGGTTCTCGCGCAGGTGGCGGGCGGCCGCCTCGGCGCGGCGCCGGTCCATGGTGAACTCGTAGCGGCGTCGCTCCTGGACCCGCAGGTGCACGATGTACGCGCTCAGCAGCAGGGCGGGGACGGCCGGGGCCCACAGGTACTGGAGTCCGCCGACGGCGGCGGCGACCGCGCCGAAGGTGAAGATCAGGAAGAGCAGCGCGGTGGTGCGCCGGCGGCGGGCCAGGACGACGAGTCGCTGTTCGCGGCGGGCCCGCTCCGCGCGGTCGGCCCGATCGGAGGCGGTCGATCTCGGCTCGGCGCGGGTCGGCGGGGGCACGACGACCGCCCGGGCGTCGGCGGCGTCCACGGGTTTCACCGTTTCCGTCGCGGCGTCCGGGTCCGCGGGGGGCTGGGGCTGCGCCTCCTCGTCACCGCGCTCACGCAGTCCCTTGGCGTAACGGCGCTCCATTCCCGCCCGGCCGGAAAGCAGCCGGATGGCGGTGGAGAAGCGTTCCGTCGGACGGGCTTCGTTCAGCTCGTCCTGCCTCCGGAGCCACATGGGCACCAAGTAGGCGGCCCAGGCCCCGACAATGACTGCGTAGATGAGGCCGCTGCTGCTCACACCCCACACCGTAGAGGGGCGCGGCCGGGCGGATCCGCCAATTGGGACGGCGTGTCGCACGATCTCGCTGATATCACGGACTTTTTTTGTGATTCTTCGGATCAGGTTATGGGCGAATCGGTCATTGCGCGAAAGAATTCGAACAGATATCGGATTTCTATTGTCCGGACGGCGTGGATGGACCGGACGGATGACGTTCGCGGTGCCAGCGGCGCAGCAGCCCCTCGCGCGCCTCCTCCGCCGTCAGCGCGTACACGAGGTGATCGCGCCAGGCTCCGTCGATGTGCAGGTACCGCGGGCGCAGTCCCTCCTCGCGGAAGCCGAGCTTCTCCACCACCCGCCGGCTCGGACCGTTCTCCGGGCGGATGCACACCTCGATCCGGTGCAGACCGACCTTCGCGAAGCAGTGGTCCACCGCCAGCGCGACCGCCGTGGGCATCACCCCGCGGCCCGCCACGTCCCGGTCCACCCAGTAGCCCACGTGGCCCGCGCACATCGAGCCCCAGGTGATCCCGGCGACCGTCAACTGGCCGACCAGCCGGCCCTGGTACTCGATGACGAAGGGCAGCATGCGCCCCGCGTTCGCCTCCGCCCGCAGGTGGCGCACCATCTGACGGTAGGTCGGCCGCTGGATCACCGGCCCCCAGGGCGCGGGCGGCGGGATCGTCGCCTCCCAGGGCCGCAGCCAGTCGCGGTTGCGGCGGTTGACCTCGCGCCAGGCGGCCTGGTCCCGCAGTTTTATCGGCCGGAGCGTGACATCGCCGTCCGCCAGCACCACCGGCCAGGAGGGGCCGTTCAGCTCGCGCTCCCCGGCGGTCTGCCCTCGGGACGAGGGTGGTCGCCGCCGCGGATCTGGTCCACGGCGTGCAGCAGGACGCAGGACAGGACCGCGATCCCGTCGCGGACGCCGCCGGTGGAACCGGGCAGGTTCACGATCAGGGTGTGTCCGGCCACGCCCGCCAGCCCCCGGGACAGGGCCGCGGTGGGCACCTTCGCCAGGGACTCGGCGCGGATCGCCTGCGGGATGCCCGGGATCTCGTAGTCCAGTACCCGGGCGGTGGCGTCGGGGGTCCGGTCGGTCGGCGAGATGCCGGTGCCGCCGGTGGTCAGGATGACGTCGTACCCGGCGGCCACGCCCTCGCGCAGGGCCGCCTCCACGGGGTTCCCGTCGGGGACCACGCGCGGGCCGTCCACCGCGAAGCCGAGCGCGCTCAGGCCCTCGGCGAGGACCGGGCCGCCCTTGTCCGCGTAGACGCCCTGGGAGGCCCGGTTCGAGGCCGTGACCACCAGCGCGCGCAGCGCCGGGGCGGCGGGCGTCGCGGGGGCCGCCTCGGGGGCGTGTGCGTGGCTGTGGACCTCGCCGCCGCGCGGGGCGTTCACGAGCGCGCCCAGTCGCCGGACTTGCCGCCCGTCTTCTCCTCGACCCGGACGTCGGTGATGACCGCGCCCTTGTCGACGGCCTTGACCATGTCGATGACGGTGAGCCCGGCGACCGCGACGGCGGTCAGCGCCTCCATCTCGACGCCCGTACGGTCCGTGGTCTTGACGGTGGCGAGGATCTCGACGGCGTCGTCGGTGACCTTCAGGTCCACCTTCACCCCGGAGACGGCCAGCGGGTGGCACAGCGGGATCAGGTCGGGGGTCTTCTTCGCCCCCATGATCCCGGCGATCCGCGCGGTGGCGAGGGCGTCGCCCTTGGGCACGCCCTCGCCCCGCAGCAGTTCGATGACCCGGGGAGAGACGAGCACGCGGCCGCTGGCCCGCGCCGTCCGGGTGGTGACGTCCTTCGCCGAGACGTCGACCATCCGGGCCGCGCCGGCCTCGTCGATGTGCGTCAGCCTGGTGCCGGCGGCGCCGCCGGCGCTGCTCTGCTGAGGGGGTCCGGGGGTTTCCCCCCGGGAAGTCGCTGCCATATCTGCGTGCCGCTCCCGTCCGGGCCCCGCAAGGGCCTGTGTGGTGCAACACGCTACCCGCATCGGCCCGACCTCAGCCGAGCAGGACCACTTCCAGCTCGGCCCCGGGCTCCACCGAGGTCACGTCCTCCGGTACGACCATCAGCGAGTCGGCGTGCGCCAGCGCGGCGATCAGGTGCGAGCCCGCTCCGCCGACCGGGCTGACCGTGCCGCTCTGGGCGTCGTACTTGCCGCGCAGGAACTGCCGGCGGCCGGCCGGGGAGCCGATCGCCTTGTCCGCCTTGAGCACCGCGCGCACGCTCGGCCGGCTGACCTCGGAGGCGGGCAGGCCCATGAGGGCGCGGATCGCGGGGCGCACGAACAGCTCGAAGGAGACGTAGGAGGAGACCGGGTTTCCGGGCAGGGCCAGCAGCGGGGTGTGGTCGGGGCCGATGGTGCCGAACCCCTGGGGCTTGCCGGGCTGCATGGCGAGCTTGCGGAAGTCGATCCCGGCGCCGTCCACATCGTCGTCACCCGTGGAGAGGTCCGTGAGGGCCTCCTTGACCACGTCGTACGCGCCGACGCTGACCCCGCCCGTGGTGACGAGCAGGTCGGCCCGGATGAGCTGGTCCTCGATGGTGGAGCGCAGGGTGTCGGCGTCGTCGGCGACGGCTCCGACCCGGTAGGCGATGGCTCCGGCGTCCCGCGCCGCGGCGGCGAGGGCGAAGCTGTTGGAGTCGTAGATCGTGCCGGGCGCCAGGGCCTCGCCGGGCTGCACCAGCTCGCTGCCGGTGGACAGCACGACCACGCGCGGGCGCGGACGCACCCGTACGGTGCCCCGCCCGATGGCGGCCAGCAGGGCGATCTGCGGCGGCCCGAGGACCGTGCCCGCGGCGAGCGCGAGGTCCCCGGCCTGTACGTCGCTGCCGCGCGAGCGGACGTGCGCCCGCGCCTCGGCGGGGCGGTGGACCCGTACCTCGCCCGCGGCGCCCTCGGGCGACTCGCTGGCGGGGGTCATCCCCGAGGCGGCGCCGCCGCCCGTGCCGCCGTCGGTCCACTCGACCGGTACGACGGCTTCCGCGCCGGGGGGCAGCGGAGCGCCGGTCATGATCCGGGCGGCCTGGCCGGGGCCGACGGTCGGCAGCTCGCCGTCACCGGCCGCCACGTCCCCGATGACCGTCAGCACCGCGGGGAACTCCTCGCTGGCGCCCTGGACGTCGGCGGTCCGGACGGCGTACCCGTCCATCGAGCTGTTGTCGAAGGGCGGCAGGGCGACGGGCACGGTGACGTCCTCGACCAGGACACAGCCCTGGGCGTCCAGCAGCTGGAGCTCGATGGGCTCCAGCGGCCGGACCGTGGCCAGGACGTCCGCCAGGTGCTCGTCCACCGACCAGAGTCGCTGGGGGTCGGTGTCCTGCGCTGCTTCGGGCTTGCTCAAGGTCCTACATCTCCTCCGTGACGTAATGGTGAAGCCAGGTGCGGAACTCCGGGCCCAGGTCCTCACGCTCGCACGCGAGTCGGACGATGGCCCGCAGGTAGTCCCCGCGGTCCCCGGTGTCGTAGCGGCGGCCCCGGAAGACCACGCCGTGCACCGGGCCGCCGACGGTCTCGTCCGCGGCCAGCTTCTGCAGGGCGTCGGTCAGCTGGATCTCGTTGCCGCGGCCCGGCTCGGTCTCACGCAGTATGCCGAAGATCGCCGGATCGAGTACGTATCGTCCGATGACCGCGTAATTGCTGGGCGCGTCCGCGGCGTCCGGCTTCTCCACGAGACCGGTGATGCGGACCACGTCCGCCTCGTCGGTGGGCTCGACCGCGGCGCAGCCGTAGAGGTGGACCTGGGAGGGATCGACCTCCATCAGCGCGACGACGGTGCCGCCGGCGCGCTGCTGGATCTCCGTCATCCGGCGCAGCAGCGGGTCGCGGGGGTCGATGAGGTCGTCGCCGAGGAGGACGGCGAAGGGCTCGTCGCCGACGTGCGGCTCGGCGCACAGCACGGCGTGGCCCAGGCCCCGGGGGTCGCCCTGGCGGACGTAGTGCATGGTGGCCAGGTCGCTGGACTCCTGGACCTTCTTGAGCTTGTCGTCGTCGCCCTTGGCGATGAGCGCCGACTCCAGCTCGTAGTTGCGGTCGAAGTGGTCTTCGAGGGCGCGCTTGTTACGGCCCGTGATCATGAGAATGTCGTCGAGGCCGGCCGACACGGCCTCCTCGACGACGTACTGGATGGCCGGCTTGTCCACCACAGGAAGCATTTCCTTGGGTGTCGCCTTGGTTGCGGGAAGGAACCGAGTGCCGAGGCCCGCGGCCGGGATGACGGCCTTTTTGATCACGGGGTGCAACTGAGTCATGGGCGGAACGATAGTCGCTCGCGATGAGAGCCACGTGAGGTTCAGATGAACATGATCAGCTTTACCCGGATAGAAAGGGAGACGAGCCAGCCATGACGGAGAACCAGCCTTCGAGGGCCAAGACGGAGCTGCGCCGGCAACTCCTCTCGGCCCGCCGCGCCTTGTCCGCCGACACCCTGCGCACCACGGCCGGCGCCCTCTCCCGCACCGCGCTGCGCCTGCCCGAACTCGGCTCCGCCCGGACCGTGGCCGCCTACGTCTCCATCGGCTCCGAACCCGGCACCCACGAACTGCTCGACGCCCTCCGGGCGGCCGGCACCCGCGTGCTGCTGCCCGTCCTGCTGCCCGACAACGACCTCGACTGGGCTGCGTACGAAGGCCCGGAGAGCCTGGCCGAGGCCGCGCACCCGGGGAAGATGCGGCTCCTGGAGCCCGCCGGGCCCCGCCTCGGGCCGGACGCGGTGACCGGCGCCGACACCGTCCTGCTGCCCGGACTGGCCGTGGACCGGCGGGGGATGCGGCTCGGCCGGGGCGGAGGCTCGTACGACCGGGTGCTGGAGCGGCTGGAGCGCGCCGGGGCGCATCCCGCGCTGGTCGTGCTGCTCTACGACGACGAGGTGGTCGCGCGGGTCCCGGAGGAACCGCACGACCACCCCGTTCAGGCGGTGGCCACCCCGTCGGGGGTGCTCCGCTTCAGCGCTTGAGCGCGATCGTCACGAACCCTCGGGCTGGAGGGTCAGGGTGTCGATCGTGGCCTTGTCCACGGCGTCCTTCCCGAAGGGCCAGTCGAGCAGTTCGCCCTTGGCCCACAGCGAGGTCTGGTCCGTGTAGTGGTCGTGGTACGCGTGCCCCGAGGCGCCCGTCAGGTTGATCCAGCGGGACTTGTCGAAGTCGGCGAGGTTCACGACCATCCGCATCGACGGCACCCAGGTGACCCCGTACCCGCTGGAGGCGTTCCAGCCGGTCGCGTTGACGGTGGCCTCGCCGCCGCCCAGGTTCCAGGGGCCGCGGTTGAGGAGCCACTGGAGGTAGCCGGGGCCCTCGGTGCCGATCGTCTGGTTCTTCAGCATCAGCTGGTGCATGCGGCCCCAGCTCCAGGTCGACTGGTCCTTGCCGAGCTTGGCGGTCAGCTCCCAGCGGGCGTCCTTCATGGCCCGCGCGAAGAGCTGGTCGCGGGTGGTGGTGGCGGCCACGGTGCGGCCGACGGCGGGCGCCTGCCACCAGGCCGAGTCCTCGTCCTTGACCAGGCGGCGGACCACCTCGAACCAGCGGTCCCCGCCGTCCGGCTGCGCCGAGTCGGAGGCGCGCTCACCGCATTCGCGGACCATCGTCACGAGGTCGTCGGCCGGGCCGGTCGTCGACTCGGGGACGTTCATGCAGCTGCCCTCGACCCGCAGCTCCTTGGGCATCTTGTCGCCGAAGGCCAGCTTGAGGATGTTGCGCCAGACCGCGTTGAAGTACGCGGCGGCCGCCGAGTCGGGCTCCTGGGTGTAGTTCCAGCCCTCCAGCAGCTTCTGCGCGGAGCGGACGTCCGGGTCCGAGACGTCGATCTTGGCCAGCATCGGGGTCAGCAGCGCGGCGATCTCGCTGCTGTTGTCCATCTGCATGGTGCGCATGTCGTCGGTGGAGATCTTCCCGCTGTCCTTGATCTTCGCCTCGATGAGGTCGTTGATCCGCTGACTGCGGGCGCCGTAGCCCCAGTCGGTCGTCAGCACGTACGGGTACTTGCCCTGACCGGTCTCGGTGACGGCCTGGTTCGCGGTCACGATGAAGCCGCGGTCCGGGTTGAGCGCCCACGGCATCTCGTCCTGCGGGACGTAGCCGGCGTTGCCGTCCTTGCCGCCCTTCCAGGCGTACTTGGAGTCCCAGCCGGGGGCCGGCATCTTGCCGTCGCCGTTGGTGCGCATCGGGATGCGGCCGGGGGCCTGGTAGCCGATGTTGCCGTTGGCGCCCTTGTTGTCGGCGTAGATCAGGTTCTGCGAGGGGACCTCGAAGTCGCGGGCCGCGGTGCGGAACTCCTGGAAGTTCTTGGCCCGGTCGAGCTTGAAGACCGCGTCCATCGACTTGCCCGGGTCCAGCGCGGTCCAGCGCAGGGAGACGCCGTAGCCGCTGCCGCGGTCGGGGGCGGCGCTGCTCACGGGGGCGCGGGAGCCGACCGTGGCGATCTCGTCGCTGCGGTCGGAGATCAGCGGGCCGTTGTTGGTGGACCGCACGGTGATCTTCTTCTCACCGCCGCCGGCGATCTTGATGACCTCTTCGCGGGTGGTGAAGGGGAGCGTCTTGCCGTCGTAGACGTAGCCCTCGGGCTTGACCTGCTCCAGGTAGAGGTCGGTCACGTCGGCGCCGAGGTTGGTCATGCCCCAGGCGATGTCGGCGTTGTGGCCGATGACCACGCCCGGCATGCCGGAGAAGGTGTAGCCGGCCACGTCGTACTGGCACGCGGCCGAGGCCGCCCGGCAGTGCAGGCCCATCTGGTACCAGACCGAGGGCAGCTGGGGGGAGAGGTGCGGGTCGTTCGCGAGCAGCGGCTTGCCGGTGGTCGTGTACTTGCCGGCGACGACCCAGGAGTTCGAGCCGATGCCGCTGCCGGCCGGGCCGAGGATCGCGGGGATCGTGTCGAGGGTGCTCGCCAGCGCGCTGAGCGAGCTGCGCAGGCCCACGGTCGCGCCCTGGGCGGTGGCGTTGCCGGCCAGGCCGGTCTCGCCGGTGGTCTGCCCGGTCGTCCGCGAGGAGACCTGCGAGCCGGTGGTGGTGCCCTGCCCGCCGGTGGTGGAGCCCACCGGGCTGCCGGAGCCGGGAGCGGCCGCGGGGGTGTACTTGCCGCCCTTGACGGTGCCGCCCTCGACGATCGGACGGTTCCGGTCGAAGGGGTACGGCGGGTAGAGGTCGTTGATCTGCGCCTGCGAGAGCTTGCCCGTCATCAGCGCGCGGTCGATCTCGTCCTGCATGTTGCCGCGCAGGTCCCAGGCCATCGCCTTGAGCCAGGCCACCGAGTCGACCGGGGTCCACTGCTCGGGCTGGTAGTCGTCGCTGAGCTTGAGGGCGGCGTGCTCGACGGAGAGGTCCTTGCCGGACTTGTCCTTGAGGTACGCGTTGACCCCGTCGGCGTAGGCCCGCAGGTACTTCTTGGTGTCGGCCGACAGCTTGGTGTCGTACTCCTGCTGCGCGACCTGGCGCCAGCCGAGCGTGCGCAGGAAGGCGTCCGTCTCGACCTGGCCGGAGCCGAACATCTCGGAGAGCCGCCCGGAGGTCATGTGGCGGCGTACGTCCATCTCCCAGAACCGGTCCTGCGCGTGCACGAAGCCCTGCGCGCGGAAGAGGTCCTCGTCGGAGTCGGCGTACAGCTGGGGGATTCCGTTGGCGTCGCGCTTGACGTCGACGGGCCCGGTCAGGCCGGGCACCTTCAGGGAGCCGGTGGTCTGCGGGAACGAGGCCCGCACGCTGTCCACGCTCCAGTACGCCCCGTACCCGAGGCCAGCGAAGAGCGCCAGGACCAGGACGAGCACGATCAGACGGGCGCGTCGTCCCTTCTTCTTGACGGAAGGGGCGGTTTCGTTGGCGGGCATCGCTGTCCTTAGAGGGGCAGGGTGGTCCTGGGAGTGCTGGGAGCAACCATAGGCGCAGGACCGGGTGCGTTGATCCGCCAGGGGTCGAGCTCATGACGACAGGTCATGAGGACAGAGCCCCTCAGGCGTTTCACAATGTGGCTATCGAGTAAAGGGCGCGTCAAAGATTAGGTAAGGTAACGAAGTACTTGCCGTCCGTGCCCCTGCCGGAACGATCCGTCCGTCCGACGTCCTCGTTCCGTCATCGTCAGGCACGTCGAGGAAAGGGCCGCCCGCTGAC
The DNA here is from genome assembly GCF_035978755.1 of Streptomyces sp. NBC_01298. Taxonomy (NCBI): domain Bacteria; kingdom Bacillati; phylum Actinomycetota; class Actinomycetes; order Kitasatosporales; family Streptomycetaceae; genus Streptomyces; species Streptomyces sp. NBC_01298. The sequence continues at coordinate 5,444,389 of NZ_CP108414.1, read as the reverse complement.
TGTCCACACGCTCAATGAGCTCCTGCTGGTCTGCTCGCTCGTGCTGCTCGTCGCCGTGGCGGCGGTGCGCGTCTCCTCGCGCAGCGGACTCCCCAGCCTGCTCATCTACCTCGGCATAGGTGTCGCGATAGGCCAGGACGGCATCGGCAACGTCGTGTTCGACAACGCCGAGCTGACCCAGGTGATCGGCTACGCCGCGCTCGTCGTGATCCTCGCCGAGGGCGGTCTGGGCACCAAGTGGAAAGAGATCAAGCCGGCCCTGCCGGCCGCGATCGTGCTGTCGCTGGTCGGCGTCGCCGTCAGCGTGAGCGTGACCGCGGCGGGCGCGCACTACCTGGTCGGACTCGAATGGCGCCAAGCCCTGCTGATCGGCGCGGTCGTCTCCTCGACCGACGCCGCGGCCGTCTTCTCGGTCCTGCGCAAGGTCCCGCTCCCCTCCCGGGTGACGGGCGTGCTGGAGGCCGAGTCCGGCTTCAACGACGCCCCCGTCGTCATCCTGGTCGTGGCCTTCGCGACCGTCGGACCGGTCGACCAGTGGTACGTCCTCATAGGCAAGATCGCGCTGGAGCTGGCGATCGGCGTCGCGATCGGCCTGGCGGTGGGCTTCCTGGGCTCGTACGGGCTGCGGCACGTGGCCCTGCCCGCCTCGGGCCTCTACCCGATCGCCGTGATGGCGATCGCGATCACCGCGTACGCGGCCGGCGCGATGGCGCACGGCTCCGGCTTCCTCGCGGTGTACCTGGCGGCGATGGTGCTCGGGAACGCGAAGCTCCCCCACTGGCCCGCCACCCGGGGATTCGCCGACGGGCTCGGCTGGATCGCCCAGATCGGCATGTTCGTGCTGCTGGGCCTGCTGGTCACCCCGCACGAGCTGGTCCACGACTTCTGGCCGGCGGTGATCATCGGGCTGGTGCTGACGATGGTGGCCCGGCCGCTGGAGGTCTTCGTCTCCCTGCTGCCCTTCCGGCTGCCCTGGCAGGAGCAGGCGCTGATGTCCTGGGCGGGCCTGCGCGGGGCCGTGCCCATCATCCTGGCGACCATCCCGATGGTGTCCGGAATCGAGGGCAGCGAGCGGGTCTTCAACATCGTCTTCGTCCTGGTCGTCGTCTACACCCTGGTCCAGGGCCCGACCCTGCCCTGGCTGGCGCGCAAGCTGAAGCTCGGCAACAGCGACGAGACCGCCTCCGACCTGGGCATCGAGTCGGCGCCGCTGGAGAAGCTGCGCGGGCACCTGCTGTCCTTCGCGATCCCGCCCGCCTCGCGGATGCACGGCGTCGAGGTGAGCGAGCTGCGGCTGCCGCCGGGGGCTTCCGTCACGCTGGTCGTCCGGGACGCGCGGAGCTTCGTACCGGCGCCGTCGACCGTGCTGCGGCGCGGGGACGAGCTGCTGGTGGTGGCCACGGACCCGGTACGGGACGCGGCCGAGGCGCGGCTGCGCGCGGTGGCCCGGGGCGGCAAGCTCGCGGGCTGGCTGGGGACCGGCGGGGAAGCCGGCGGGGCCGGGTCCGCGGGCGGGAAGGCGAAGGCCAGGGGCGCTGCCAAGGGGTCCGCGAAGGGGCCTGCCAAGGGGTCCGGAAAGCGCTCCGGCACCGGTTAGAGCGGCGCTCTAATTCAACATTTTCGATGCTCTCTGTCCATATTCACCCCTGTTTAGGTGGGGCTTGAATGCGAAGTTCCAGTTAATCGCAGGTGAAGACACGCCCTGTAGCCCTAATCACAGGGCGTATCGGTCGATCTGCCTGTACGATTAAGGAACACACATCGAACCAACTCTGCCTGACGCAGAGCTGGCGCGACCGCAAAGCGGCCGCGGTGCCCTCCCGCAGTGGGCGCCCAGGTATCACTCGGTTTTGCGCAAGAGGACAGCTCTCGGGGCTCCCACATGTACGGGTGCGATCGCTCACAAGGCGCCGCATCGTCCGCAGACGGGGAGTTCTACCAGGCAGCGGAAAGGCCAGGCCGTGACATCCGCGGTCACGACCGACAAGTCCGCCACGTCCACCCGACCCGGCTACGGGCAGCTCCTGCGCACGCCCGGCGCCCTCGGCTTCGTTCTCCCGGGATTCGCCGCGCGACTCCCCTTCGGCATGCTGACGATCAGCATCCTGCTGCTCGTCCAGCACACCACCGGTTCCTACGGAAGCGCCGGCATCGTCGCCGCCTTCACCGGTATCTCCATGGCCGTGTTCGCCCCGGTCATGGGCAAGCTCATCGACCGCCACGGCCAGAGCGCCGTCCTGGTCCCGGTGGCCCTCGTACACGCCACCGCCGTCAGCTCCCTGGTGGCGTTCGCGCTGCTGGGTGCGCCCGTCTGGGCGCTCGCACTGGCGGCCGTCCCCGCCGGTGCATCCGTCCCGCAGGTCGGACCCATGGTCCGGTCCCGCTGGGCGGCCAAGCTCGAGGGCTCCCCGCTGCTGCCCACGGCCGCCGCGTTCGAGTCCGTCACCGACGAGTTCACCTTCGTCGTCGGCCCGGTGCTCGCCACCGCGCTGTGCACCGGCATCAACCCGGCGGCCGGTCTGGTCACCGAGGCCGCGCTGACCCTGATCGGCGGCCTGCTCTTCGCCGCGCAGCGCGCCACGCAGCCCAAGCCCGTCGCCCGCCCGGCGCACGGTGAGAAGCACGCCCCGGCCCTGTCGTTCCACGGCCTGCGCGTCCTGATCGTCGCCTTCATCGGCATCGGCGCCGTCTTCGGCGGCATGCAGGTCTCGCTCGCCGCCTTCTCCGAGGAGATCGGCAACCCGGGAGCCAACGGTCTGCTCTACGGCGTCTTCGCCGCGGGCAACATGATCGCCGGCATCGCCTGCGGCGCCATCGCCTGGAAGATCGGCCCGCGCCGCCGCCTGATCCTCGGCTACATCGGTCTCACCGCGGCCGCCTCGGTCCTGTGGGCCGCGAACTCGATGATCCTGCTGGGCGCGCTCGGCCTGGTCGTCGGTCTGTGCATCGCCCCCGCGCTGATCACCGGCTACACCATGATCGAGCAGCTGATCCCGGCCACCTCGCGGACCGAGGCCTTCACCTGGCTCACCGGTGGCGTCGCCTTCGGGCAGGCCGGAGCCGTGACCCTGGCCGGCCGCCTGACGGACGCGCACGGGTCCTCGTACGGGTTCCTCGTGCCGATGGTGGCCACCGTGCTCGCTCTGGCGATCCTGCTGGCGCTGCGTGCGAAGCTGGCTCCGAAGGCCCCGAGCCGGATCGTCAGCTCGTCCAAGCCGGCCGCACAGGCCGCGCCCACCGCAGCGTCCACGAAGGTGAACGAGCGTGGGATGGGTCACCGAGTCCCGGTGACGGTGGACTGATCCGCCGGAATACGTCACCATGAAGCGTCGTTAGCACTCATTGAGCCAGAGTGCCAGGAGGAAATTCGTGCCGACCTACCAGTACCAGTGCACCGAGTGCGGTGAGGGCCTTGAGGCCGTGCAGAAGTTCACCGATGACGCACTGACCGTGTGCCCGAGCTGTGACGGACGCCTGAAGAAGGTGTTCTCCGCGGTCGGCATCGTCTTCAAGGGCTCCGGTTTCTACCGGAACGACAGCCGCGGCGCTTCGTCGAGCAGCACCCCTGCCTCGAAGCCGGCTTCGACGCCCGCCGCGACCCCGGCCGCGTCGTCGTCGAGCACATCGACGTCCTCGACGTCCTCGACCTCCTCGTCTTCGTCGTCGAGCACCTCGGCCGCCTGACCTGCCCGACGCTTCATGCTTCGCCCGAGGCCCCGCCCGTCCCCACGGACCGCGGGGCCTTCGACATGCCCCGTTAGGGTGGCCGCATGGCGAATGCAGAGATCGGTGTCATCGGCGGATCGGGCTTCTACTCCTTCCTGGAGGACGTCTCCGAGATCCAGGTGGAGACGCCTTACGGGCCCCCCAGCGACTCCCTCTACCTCGGCGAGCTCGCCGGCCGGACCGTGGCCTTCCTGCCCCGGCACGGGCGCGGCCACACCGTGCCCCCGCACAAGATCAACTACCGGGCCAACCTGTGGGCGCTGCGCTCCGTAGGAGTCCGCCAGGTGCTGGGCCCCTGCGCGGTGGGCGGCCTGCGCCCCGAGTACGGCCCGGGCACCCTGCTCGTCCCCGACCAGCTGGTCGACCGTACGAAGTCCCGCGCCCAGACCTTCTTCGACGGGGAGCCGCTCCCCGACGGCTCGGTCCCCAACGTCGTGCACACCACCTTCGCCGACCCGTACTGCCCGGTGGGCCGCTCGGTGGCGCTCGCGGCGGCGCGCGGGCGGGAGTGGGAGCCCGTGGACGGCGGCACCATGGTCGTGATCGAGGGGCCGCGCTTCTCCACCCGCGCCGAATCGCAGTGGCACGCCGCGGCCGGCTGGTCGGTGGTCGGCATGACCGGCCACCCCGAGGCGGTCCTCGCGCGCGAGCTGGGGCTCTGCTACACCTCGATGGCGCTGGTCACGGACCTGGACGCGGGCGCGGAGACGGGCGAGGGGGTCTCCCACACCGAGGTCCTCAAGGTCTTCGGCGAGAACGTCGGCCGGCTGCGCGAGGTCCTCTTCGACGCGGTGGCCGCCCTGCCCCCGACGGAATCCCGCGCCTGCCTGTGCACCCACGCCCACGACGGCTGGGACCTGGGCATCGAGCTGCCTTAGTGGCTGAGCCCCCTGCCGTGAACGGCAGCACCGCCGACCGCCGGGTCATCGTCGCCCTCGACTTCGACGACCGCGGCGCCGCCGAGGCCCTCGTGGCACGTCTCGGGGGCGCCTGCGGCTTCTACAAGGTCGGGCTGGAGCTGCTGACCGCCGCCGGGCCGGACCTCGTGCGCGGCCTCGTCGACCAGGGCCACGAGGTCTTCCTCGACCTGAAGCTCTTCGAGATCCCGAACTCCGTGGCCGGCGCCGTCCGCGCCGCGGGCGCCCTGGGCGCCTCCGTGGTCACCGTGCACTCCATGGGCGGTACGGGCATCATGACGGCCGCCGTGGAGGCCGCGCGGGAGTTCCCCGGGCTCCGGGTGCTCGCGCTGACGGTGGTCACGAGCATGACCGGGAGCGACCTCGCCGACATCGGGATCCGCGCGGGCACCGACGAGCAGGTGCTGCGGCTGGCCCGGCTGGCGGCGGAGGCCGGCTGCGACGGGGTCGTCGGATCGCCCCGGGAGGCCGGGGCGCTGCGGGAGCTGCTGGGGCCGGATCGGCTGATCGTCACGCCGGGGGTGACGCTGACCCTGCCGGGAGCAGCGGGGGCGGGGGCGGGGACGGGCGGGGAGACGGGCGGGCACGCCCGCGCCGACACCCCGTGGGCGGCCTTCGCGGCCGGGGCCTCGCACGTCGTGGTGGGGCGGTCGGTGACCCGGGCCGCGGATCCGGTGGCGGCGCTGCGGCGGGTCGGGGCGGGCGGCTCTCTGTAGCTCCTGCGGGTGACGGGGATATCCACAAGCTGGGGACGGTCCACAGGTCCGAGCGGGATCCGGCGGGGCGGCGGATCGTGTGGGGTGTCCGGGCGTTGGGTCCGGGCTTCGGATCCCTCCCCGTCTGGTGGTGGCCTTCATGACCGCGAACTCCCGCGTCCCGTCGCTCTCCTCGCCTCACGTCCACACCCCGGTGCGTCCCTCCCCCGTCCCCCGGCACCCCTCCTCCGCCACGTGTCCTCCCGCGCGCTCCGTTCCCCTCTTCGCCCCGCTCCGCGTGGGGCGGGCCGGGGACCGGCTGCGCAGGGCGGTGCGGCGCCGGCGGCGCGGGGCCGCGGCCGGGCTGGCGGTCGTCGCGGCCGTGCTCGTGGTGGGCGGCACCGAGGCGCGGGCCTCGCGGGGCTCGTCTCCGCCCGCGGCGCAGCCCCCTCCGGCGGCGGTGCGGCTGGTGTCGGCTCCGGTGCGCATCGCGGACGCGGCGACGGTGCGGCTGCTGCGGCCCGGGGACCGGGTGGACGTGGTCGCCGCGGAGCGCGGCGGGCCGCCACGGGTGGTGGCGGCGGGGGCCCGGGTCGCCGAAGTACCCGCTCCGGAAGCTGGTGTTGGGGACGGCGGGGCGCTGGTGGTGCTGTCCGTCCCCCGGGACACCGCGCGGGCCCTCGTGGGAGCCGGGAGCGTTTCCCGTCTGGCGGTGACCTTGTGTTGAATCGTACGAACGTGCGGTCAAGTCACCGTGAGGTGAGGGTCGATTGGACACCCCCGACCCAAACTGCCGTAGCTTTCGGAACCGTTGGCTCCGTGTTCGGCAGATACGAAGAAAGGCTCAGTGGTGAGCGAGAAGAAGAAGGTGAGCGTGCTGGCAGGCTTCAAGGCCTTCCTGATGCGCGGCAACGTGGTCGACCTGGCGGTGGCCGTGGTCATCGGCGCCGCGTTCACGAACATCGTGAATTCGGTCGTGAAGGGCTTGATCAGCCCGGTGATCGGCCTCGTCGGCACGCAGAGTCTGGACGCCTACAAGAGCTGCATCAAGGACCCCTGCGGAGTCGGCGCGGACGGCAAGCCGACGGGCGTGGAGCTCCTCTGGGGCTCGGTGCTCAACGCCGCGCTGACCTTCCTGATCACCGCCGCGGTCGTGTATTTCCTCATGGTGCTGCCGATGTCGAAGTACCTCGCCCGGCAGGAGGCTCGCCGCAAGGCGAAGGAAGGCGTCCAGGAGACCATGGAGATCACCGAGCTGGTGGTCCTCAAGGAGATCCGCGACGAGCTGATCGCCCAGCGCGGCGCGGGTGGCGGGAGCGCGCACTCCGACGCTCCGAGCCCCCGGCTCTAGGCGGGCTCCGCGGTCAGACGTGGTGCGGAGGCTTCTCGTCGAGGAAGCGGGCCAGGTCGGCCGCGCTTCCGCCGGCGGGCGGCCGATCGCCCCAGCCCCGGTCGGTGTCGTCCGAGGACTGCTGGTCCAGCGGGTCGCCGAAGTCCAGTCGCGGCTTCGGCCGGGCCTTCGGCCGGGATTCCGCCTCGGATGCCGGCGGGGACTTCGGGGCGTGCGGGTCGGTGGCGGGGGCGTCGCTCATGCCTCCAGGGTACGGCCGCCCCCGCCACCGGCCCCGCTCAGCTGGGAGCCTCGGCGCCCTTGCGGGCGTAGAACCAGTAACAGACCACCAGGCACGTGGCATAGAAGCCGATGAAGATCCACAGCGCGTTGGTGACGGCCATGGCCGCGAACATCGCCGGGATGAAGAAGAAGCCGTAGGCCGCGATGGCCGAGGAGAAGCCGGTGACGGCGCCCGACTCCATCTCCGACTGCTTGAGCGCCGCGGCCTGCGCCTCGGGGCCCTTGCCCTCGGCCGCCTTCATGTGGTGGTCCCGGAAGATCACCGGGATCTGCCGGAAGGTCGAGCCGTTGCCCAGGCCGGAGAAGGCGAAGGCCACCAGGAAGCCGATGTAGAAGGGCCAGAAGTTGCCCTCCTGGCCGCCGGACGGCAGCGCGAAGATCACCACGACGAGGGCCGCGGCCATGCCGATGAAGGACAGGATGGTGACCCTGGCTCCGCCGATCTTGTCCGAGAGCCAGCCGCCGCCCCAGCGCGTGAGGGCCCCGATGAACGGGCCGATCCAGGCGTAGGTGGTGGCCTGGTAGCCCTGCCCCTCGAAGTTGTTCTTGATCAGCAGCGGCAGGGCGGCCGCGAAGCCGATGAAGGAGCCGAAGGTGCCGACGTAGAGCCAGGTCATCAGCCAGTTGTGCTTGCGCTTGAAGATGATCTTCTGCTGGCTGAAGGGGGCCGCGGCCACCTTCAGGTCGTTCATCAGGAACCAGGCGGCCAGCGCCATGATGACCAGCAGCGGCACCCAGAGGAAGGCGCCGTTCTGCAGCCAGATGTCGGTGTTCTTCTTCGCGTCGTGCTGGGGTCCGCCCGCCGGGGCGCCGAGGACCGCCGCGGTGACCACCAGCGGGGCGACCAGTTGGACCACGCTCACGCCGAGGTTGCCGAGGCCGCCGTTGAGGCCGTTGGCGCTGCCCTTCTCCCGCTTGGGGAAGAAGAAGCCGATGTTCGCCATCGAGGAGGCGAAGTTCGCGCCGCCGATGCCGCAGACGGCCGCGATCAGCGCCAGCTCCCAGTACGGCGTCCCGGTGTCCTGGAGCGCGAAGCCCAGCCACAGCATCGGACCGACCAGGATGATCGTGCTGAAGGCGGTGAACTTCCGCTCGCCGAACATCGGCCCGATGAAGGTGTAGAGGATCCGGAAGGTGCCGCCGGTGATCCCGGGGATGGCGGTCAGCCAGAACAGCTGGGACTTCGAGAAACCGAAGCCGACGTCGTTGAGCCGGACCACGGTCACCGACCAGACCTGCCAGACCACGAAGCCGAGCATCAGCGCGGGGATCGAGACCCAGAGGTTGCGCTGGGCGACCCGGTGGCCCTTGGAATTCCAGAAGCCCTCGTCCTCGGGCCGCCAGTCGGCGATGGTGGCCCCGGGCTTGTAGCTCTCCGCACGGTGACTGCGGGGTGCCGACGAGGTCGGCGTGGGCATCGACATGGTCATCGGTCCTTCGGGTCGAGGAGCCACAGTCCGATCACGACGAGGAAGGACAGGATCAGGAACCCCGCTCCCCACCAGGCCGTGCCGGTGTTTCCCTTCATCCACTCGTTGACGGTCACGGTGAGCGCCCAGAGCTGGCCGATCACGACCGTGAGCGCCAGGGCGAGGCGCGCGTTGAGGCGGGAGGAGCGCTCGGGCTCCTGCTCGGTGCCGGCTCCCGGGCCCGGGCCCGTGTGCCGGATCCGGGGGTCCCCGTACCCGCTGGTGGAGCGGATCTGCGGGTACCTCTCGCGCACCGGCCGGTTGAGCCGTGGCTGGGCACTGCCCGGGTGGTACTCCGGGCGGGGTGGCAGCGGTGCCTCGCTCATGTGGGCCTCCTCTCGGTGGTACCGGCCCGGGCCGCGCCGGGGCAGCCCAGGCGGGCGGACTCCTGCGGGTGGGAGTCGCCGAACTGCCGGCAGAGCGCGTCCTTCACCTGCTCTCCCGACCGGGCGGTCGCCACGGCCCAGACGCTGCCGTCGGCCTGCTCGGTCAGGTAGATCCGCGGCAGCGGGCGCGGCGGAGGACCGGCCGTCACCTCGCCGGTACGGGCGTCGAAGACACCCTCGTGGCAGGGGCAGTACAGCTCCCCGTCGGGGCCCCGGTCCTCGCGCCACAGCACACCGCACGCCAGGTGGGTGCAGACGGCGGAGTAGCCCACGAGGGAGCCGTCCCCGAGGCGCACGGCCAGGGCCCGGTCGTCCTCGCCGGGGAACCGGAAGGCCACGGACTGGCCGGGGGGCAGCAGGTCGGCGACCTTCTTCGGGTCGGGCAGGCCCTCGTTGTCCCCGTGCCGGTGCAGGATGCCCGCGGCGACGCCGACACCGCCGATGGCCAGGCCGCCGGAGACGGTGGCGACGATCCGCAGGTAGTCACGGCGGGTGGTGAGGGAGTCGGCGCTGATCCGGTCGCGCAGTTGCTCGATCGCGGCGTCGGCGGCCGCGCCGCCGTCCGCGGGGCCGTCGCCCCGGTGCCCTGGGTGTGGAGGGGGCTGCTCGGTGACGCTCACCGGACGTCCTTTCCGTTGATCTCGACGACGGGGAGGCCGCCGGGGACGGGCCACTGGACCTTGTCGGCGGGGACGACCATGGCGACCCCGGTCTGGACGACGACGTCGCCGAAGACGAAGGAGTCGGCCACCTGGACCCCGGGGCGCTCCGCCTGGAGCTCTTCGAGGGTTCCGTAGAAGAGGGCCCCGGTCGGGCAGACGGTCGCGCACATCGGGGCGAGGCCGTAGGCGGTGCGGTCGTAGCAGAGGTTGCACTTCATCTGCAGCTTCGCCTGGAGGTCGATCTTCGGGATGCCGAAGGGGCAGGCGTTGACGCAGTTGGAGCAGCCGATGCAGCGGGTGGTGTCGGCCTGCTGGACCACCCCGTCGGCGGTCACCAGGATCGCGTCGGCGGGACAGACCTCGGCGCAGGGTGCGACCGGGTCCTCGCAGTGCATGCAGACGCTGGGGAGGGAGGCGACGGACATGCCGGGTTCGGTGTAGTCGAGGTGGATCATCGACTTCCCACGGTGCGAATCGCACTCGCGGCAGGCCGAGACGCACGCCTGGCAGCCGATGCAGCGACCCGGGTCGATGAAGATCGTGCGGCCCATCATGGCGGGTCAGCTCCTCTCCGCCGTGCCACGGCCCTGGGGGGCTGTGGGCGGCAGGGGGTCGGTGCGGGAGACCTGGGTCTCCGGATAGGCCTCACGACCCGGCGGGGTGGGCGGGGCGGGCACCTCGTCGACCCGCTCGGCGGCCTCGATCCGGGCGGCGCAGACCTTGTACTCGGGGATCTTCGAGCGGGGGTCGAGGGCGTCGATGGTCAGGGCGTTCGCGGACGTCGGGACCGGCCAGTGGTACGGGATGAAGACGGTGTCGGGGCGGATCGCCTCGGTGACCAGGGCCGGGAACACCTCGCTGCCGCGCCGGGTGACCACCCGTACCGGGTCGCCGTTGCGGAAGCCGTGCGAGGGGTGGACCTCCACCCAGGGGCGGGGGGTCTGCTCGACGAGGGCGCCGAGCCGACGGGTCTGGTTGCCGGAGAGGAAGTGCGCGACGGTGCGGCCGGTGGTGAGGGAGAGGGGGTACTCCTCGGTGTAGGCGTCCATGGGCGCATGCCATTCGACGACCTGCATGTGGATCTTCCCGTCGGGGTGGTAGGTCCTGCCGTCCTCGAACAGCCGGGGGGTGCCCGGGTGCTCGGTGGAGGGGCAGGGCCAGGCGATCCCGCCGGTCTCGTCGAGCCGGTCGTAGGTGATGCCGTAGTAGTCGTTGACCGTGCCGGCGGAGGCGACGCGCAGCTCCTCGAACACCTCGCGGGAGCCGGGGAACTCGAAGTGCTTCCCGGCGCCGAGCCGCCTGGCGAGTTCGCAGATGACCCAGGTGTCGGTGCGCACCCCGGCGGGGGGATCCTGGGCCTTGTTGTGCTTGACCACGCGGGCCTCGGCGTTGGCCATCACGCCCTCGTCCTCGGCCCAGGTGGTGACGGGGAAGACCACGTGGGCGTTGGCCGCGGTCTCGGAGAGGAAGAAGTCGAACTGGGCGTGGAACTCGGCGGTGTCGTAGCCGTCCTTGACCACCGCGTAGTTGGGGAGGGAGACGAAGGGGTTGTTGCAGATGCCGATGAGGCCGCGGATCTCCTTGCGCTGCATCTGCCAGACCATCTCCATCATGGAGGTGCCGGCGGTGGGGAGTTCGGACTCCTCGATGCCCCAGATCTGGCAGATCTGCTTGCGGTGCTCCGGGTTGGTGATGGAGCGGCCGCCGGGCAGCATGTCGGACTTCTGGCCGTGCTCGCGGCCGCCCTGTCCGTTGCCCTGCCCGGTGATGGTGCCGTAGCCGGCGCCGGGCTTGCCGATGTGGCCGGTGGCCACGCACAGGTTGATCACGGACAGGCAGTTCTCGACGCCCTGGGAGTGGTGCTCGATGCCGCGGGCGTGCCAGGCCATGGCCTTGTCCGCGCCGGCGAAGACGCGTGCCACCTGGACGATCTGCGAGGCGGGCACCCCGCAGATCTCCGCGGAGCGCGACGGCGGGTACTCGGCGACGGTCTTCTTGACCTCTTCCCAGCCGGTGGTGTGCGCGGCGATGTAGGCCTCGTCGGTGAGGCCTTCGGCGATGACCACGTTCAGTACGGCGTTGAAGAAGGCCGAGTCGGTGCCGGGCTTGAGCGCGACGTGGATGTCGGCGGTGCGGGCGATGGCCGTCTCGCGCGGGTCGATCACGATCAGCGAGGCGCCGCGGTCCCGCGCACCCCACAGGTACTGGGTCATCACGGGGAAGCACTCCCCCACGTTCGACCCGGCGATGAGCAGGCAGTCGGTGAGGAGGATGTCGGAGAAGGGGTTGCCGGCCCGGTCGATGCCGAAGGCGAGCTTGTTGGCTCCGGCGGCGCTGACCATGCACAGGCGGCCGTTGTAGTCGACGTGCTTGGACTTCAGCGCGACCCGGGCGAACTTGCCGACCAGGTAGGTCTTCTCGGAGAACAGGCTGGCTCCGCCGAGCAGCCCGAAGGCGTCGTTGCCGTGGGCCTCCTGGATGCGCCGGATCTCGGAGACGGTGAAGTCCAGGGCCTCGTCCCAGGAGCACTCCTTGAACTCCTCGTCCCGGGAGCGCCGCATCAGCGGGGCGGTCAGCCGGTCGGGGTGGTTGACCTGCTGGTAGGCGTTGATGCCCTTGGGGCACAGCCGCATCCGGTTGATGTCGTGGTTGCGGGGTTCCACGCCGAAGACCTTGCCGCCCTTGTCCACGCGCAGGTACATCCCGCACTGCACCCCGCAGAAGCAGCAGTGGGTGGGGACCAGGGTTTCGCCGTTCTGGTCGGCGTGCCACTGGTCGGCGGGGATGCCTCCGGCGTCGCGGAAGTTGCGGGTGCCGGGCGGGGCGATGGAGGGGTCGATGGAGACGGGCACGGGTGCGGGCCGGGCCGCGGCCCTGCCCGGGTCGGTCGCGGTCACTTGAAGCCCTTCTTGACATGGGTCAGGTAGGCATTGCCGCGCAGGACCCGCTTGCAGCGCGGGCAGTACTCGGCCCAGGCGTCGAAGTCGAGCTTCAGGTCCTTCATCGTGCCGCGCAGGTTCTCCACGTAGGGGGCGGTGTCGATGGGTTCCTCGCAGCGCTTGCAGAGGAAGACCTGCTCGTCCTGGCGGGCCGTGTACTTGAAGAGCTGCATGCCGACGGCGGCCGGGCGCTGGACGATGTGGAAGAACTTCCCGAACGGGATGTAGATGAGGGTGAACACCACCGACACCATGTGCAGGATCGCGAGGAACTCGTATCCGCCGCCGTGCAGGAAGATCGAGGAGAAGGTCAGCAGCAGACCCGTCACGGAGATGACGATCAGACAGATCAGCGGCAGCAGGTCGTAGGCGAAGCGCTGGCCGGTCATGGCGCCGCGGTCCTTCATCCGCCGGTACAGGAAGTACGAGGCGCCGGGGATGACCAGGACGGCGGCGATGTCCAGGCCGTGGAACATCAGCCAGCCCAGGACGCTGAGCGCGTCGAAGCCGAGGACCTTGATGCCCCAGATCCGCATGTCGTAGCCGGGGCCCGCGCCGCTCTCCGAGGTGAAGGTGAACCAGCCCCAGGTCAGCGGGAAGGTGATGGCCGCGGCCAGGAGGCAGCCCCAGAACATCAGCTGGTGCGCGATCCAGCGGGGGCGCGAGCGGGCGCCGAGGAACTTCTGGAAGCCGAGGTAGGTGGCGATCATCTTCGGCAGGGCGGTGGGCGCCTTGCGGAAGTTCTCCACCGACCAGAAGCTGCCGATGCCCTTCTTGAAGAGGCGCCGCGCACCGGGGGCCGAGACCCACACGGTGTACCGGTAGGCCACGCCGAAGGCCAGGAAGACGGTGGCGACGGCGTACGGCAGCAGGGCCGAGTCGAAGTCCCGCAGCAGTCGGCTGCCGAGCACGATCGCGAGGATGAGCAGGAGCGAGACGACGGTGCCGGCCAGGGTGGCCCGTGCGGTGACGGACCGCCCGGCCGGCGGCGGGGTCTCGGGCGCCGGTGGGGGCGGCGCGGCGTCGATGACATCTGAGGGCTCGGACACAGCACCACGCTAGGTGTTCTGTACCGATTCGGCCCGTTATGCGGAGCTTATGGGTGCGCTGTTCGAGTGAGGCGCGGGCGGACCCGTAGGGAGGTCCCGTAGAGAGGTCCCGGGCCTCAGACCGCGTTCAGTCCCTGCGCGGCGAAGATCGCCTTCGCCTCGGCGACCTGTGCGGCGGTCGGCGACGGCGTGTCGTGGAGGGTGAACTTCATGTCGAGCGCCTCCCACTTGCTCTCGCCTAGCTTGTGGAAGGGCAGTACGTCGACCCGCGAGATGTTGTCGAGTGCGCCCGCGAAGGCGGCGACGCCCTCGATGTTCTCCCGGGCGTCGGTCAGTCCCGGCACGAGCACGAACCGCAGGTGCACCTCCTTGCCGAGGTCGGCGAGGCGGCGGGCGAAGTCCAGGGTCGGCTCCAGCGGGCGGCCGGTCACCTTCTTGTACGTCTCGCGGTCCCAGGACTTGATGTCCAGGAGCACCAGGTCCACGTCGCGCAGCAGCGCGTCGGTGGCGCGGGCCCCGAGGAAGCCGGAGGTGTCCAGCGCGGTGTGCAGTCCGAGGTCGTTCTTCATCCGGTGCAGCAGTTCGCCCGCGAAGACGGGCTGGAGCAGCGGTTCGCCGCCGGAGATGGTGGCACCGCCCCCGGAGGCGGAGATGAACTTGGTGTACTTGCGGGCTTCGGCGATGACGTCGTCGGCCGAGGTGCGCTTGCCGTTGCGCATCCGCATGGTGTCGGGGTTGTGGCAGTACAGGCAGGTCAGCGGGCAGCCGGACAGGAAGGTCACGAACCGGGTCCCGGGGCCGTCGACCCCGGTGGACAGGTCCCAGGAGTGCACCGTGCCCTCGCTCGGCCGCTGCGTCGCGGCGGCGGCGGGCGTCTGGCCGGCGCTCACGCTGATCGCGTTGGCATGGCCGACGGGGAGGCTCGTACCGAAGAGGACGGTCATGGCAGGTGCTCCAGCTTCCAGATTCCGTGGGCTGATCTGGTGACGCGCGGTCCCGGGGCCGGGTGAGGGCCGGCCCCGGGCCGCGCGTGCTCGTGGGCTCTCGTAAGGGTCAGAGAGAGCCGTGGAAGGTGCGGTTCAGCACGTCGAGCTGCTGAGCGCGCGTGAGGCGGACGAAGTTCACCGCGTATCCGCTGACGCGGATGGTGAGCTGCGGGTAGTTCTCCGGGTGCTCCATGGCGTCCATGAGCGTGTCGCGGTTGAGCACGTTCACGTTCATGTGGAAGCCGTCGACCGCCATGTAGCCGTCGAGGACGCCGGCCAGGTTCTTGATCCGCTCCTCGGGGGTGCGGCCCAGGCCGTCGGGGGTGACGGTGTTGGTCAGCGAGATGCCGTCCTCGGCGTCCTCGTACGGGAGCTTCGCGACCGACAGCGCCGAGGTGACGTAGCCGTGGGTGTCGCGGCCGTTCATCGGGTTGGCGCCCGGGGAGAAGGGCTCGCCGGCGCGGCGTCCGTCCGGCGTGTTGCCGGTCTTCTTGCCGTAGACCACGTTCGAGGTGATGGTCAGCACCGACTGGGTGTGCTCGGCCTCGCGGTACGTGGGGTGCTTGCGGATCTTCTTCATGAACTCCTCGACCAGCCAGACGGCGATCGAGTCGACACGGTCGTCGTTGTTGCCGTACGCCGGGTAGTCGCCGTCGATGGTGTAGTCGGTGGCGAGGCCGGTCTCGTCGCGCACGGCGGTGACCTTGGCGTACTTGATGGCGGCCAGCGAGTCGGCGGCGACCGAGAGGCCGGCGATGCCACAGGCCATGGTGCGGCGCACGTCGCGGTCGTGGAGCGCCATCTCGATGCGCTCGTAGGCGTACTTGTCGTGCATGTAGTGGATGACGTTCAGGGCGTGGACGTAGGTGTCGGCGAGCCATTCCATCTGCTCGTCGAACTTCGCCATGACCTCGTCGTAGTCCAGCACGTCGGAGGTGAGGGCGCCGGTGGACGGGCCGACCTGGGCACCGGACTTCTCGTCCCGGCCGCCGTTGATCGCGTACAGCAGCGTCTTGGCGACGTTCACGCGGGCGCCGAAGAACTGCATCTGCTTGCCGACCGGCATCGCCGAGACGCAGCAGGCGATGGCGGTGTCGTCGCCGAAGCGCGGGCGCATCAGCTCGTCGGACTCGTACTGCACCGAGGAGGTGTCGATGGAGACCCGGGCGCAGAACTCCTTGAAGCCCTGCGGCAGCTGGGGCGACCAGAAGACGGTCATGTTCGGCTCGGGGGCCGGGCCGAGGTTGTAGAGGGTGTGGAGGTAGCGGAACGAGGTCTTGGTGACCAGCGGACGGCCGTCCTCGCCCATGCCGGCGATCGACTCGGTGACCCAGGTGGGGTCGCCGGAGAAGAGCTCGTCGTACTCCGGGGTGCGCAGGAAGCGGACGATGCGGAGCTTGATGATGAAGTCGTCGACCAGCTCCTGGGCCTGCTCCTCGGTGAGGATGCCGGCCTCGATGTCGCGCTGGAGGTAGACGTCGATGAAGGTGGAGGTGCGGCCGAGCGACATGGCCGCGCCGTTCTGCTCCTTCACGGCGGCCAGGTACGCGAAGTACAGCCACTGGATGGCCTCGCGGCCGGTGGTGGCCGGGCCGGAGATGTCATACCCGTAGGAGGCGGCCATCGCCTTGAGCTCGGCGAGGGCGCGGATCTGCTCGGAGAGCTCCTCGCGCAGGCGGATCGTCTCCTCCAGCGAGCGGTTGCCCGCGGGGAGGGAGTTGATCTCCTCCTTCTCCTCCTTCTTGACGGCGATGAGGCGGTCGACACCGTAGAGCGACACGCGGCGGTAGTCGCCGATGATGCGGCCGCGGCCGTACGCGTCCGGCAGACCGGTCACGATGCCGGCCTTGCGGGCGGCGCGGATGTCGGGGGTGTACGCGTCGAAGACACCGGCGTTGTGGGTCTTGCGGTACTCCGTGAAGACCTTCTCCAGGTCGTCGGAGACCGGGTAGCCGTAGGTCTCCAGCGCGCCGGCGACCATGCGCCAGCCGCCGTAGGGCATGATCGCGCGCTTGAGCGGGGCGTCCGTCTGGAGGCCGACGATCAGGTCCTTGTCGCGGTCGATGTAGCCGGGGGCGTGCGCGGTGATCGACGACGGGATGTCGTACGAGACGTCGTAGACGCCCTTCTCGCGCTCCTCCGGGAACTTGTCCGTGATCGCCTTCCACACGGCGGTGGTGCGCTCGGTGGGGCCGGCGAGGAAGGTGTCGTCACCCTCGTACGGCGTGTAGTTCTGCTGGATGAAGTCGCGGACGTCGACGGCGTCGCGCCACAGACCGCCCTTGAAGCCGTTCCAGGCCTCGCCGTTCTTCGTGGTTTCCGCAGGGGTGGCAGTCATCGCCCGCACCTTCCGATCGCCTCATTGCTTGCTTCCATTGCACGCCTTTTGATCGATCATTTGGCGCCGCGTTGGTCCTGAGCTGGGGCCCGAAAGTCCCCTGATCCCCAGCCCCAAGGGTCTCCCATCCCGGCTGACCTGGCACTTTGAGCAGGTCAAAGGTCCATCGTGCGCTTGTGAAAACTTTCACAAGATTCTGGGAAAAGTCTGACGGAGCAGGCGGAGGGAGCTCGGACCGGTCAGACAATCTGAACCAGGGCGAAACCTGTGGATACCGCGACGCACGTGGTGATCAGGCCGGGCAGCATGAAGGAGTGGTTGACGACGAAGCGGCCGACGCGGGTGGTGCCGGTCCTGTCGAAGTTGATCGCCGCGATGAAGGTGCCGTAGGTGGGGAGCAGGAAATAGCCGTTCACGGCGGGCCACATCGCGATGAGGAGGGGGGCCGGGATACCGAGGGCGAGCCCGAGGGGCATCAGCGCCTTGGTGGTCGTGGCCTGGCTGAACAGCAGCGCGGAGAGGAGCAGCAGCATGATCGCGAAGAACCAGGGGTGGTCCTGTGCGACCCCGCCGAGGGCGCCGGTGATCCGGGTCTCGTTGGCGCCGATGAAGGACAGCCCCAGCCACGACAGCCCGAAGACCCCGATGACGGCGACGAGCCCGGACTTGGCCACGTCCGTGCCGGGTATCCGCTTGGCGTCGACCTTGCACAGGAGCAGGATCAGCGCGGCCACGGCCATCATCAGGATCTCGATGGTGGCGGGCATCGAGAGCGGTCCCTTGCCCGTCTCGGGGCGCAGCGCCGGGAAGAGTCCGCTGAGGACGACGGCGACGGTCCCGCCGAGGAAGAGGTACGCGGACCAGCGCGCCCGCGGCCGCAGCGGCGGGGCGGCTTCGGCCGGGGCCGGGGCCGGGGCCTCGATCTCGCCGGCCGCCAGCCGGCGCAGGTACTCGGCGTCCTGCCCGAGCTCCTTGCCGATCCGGGACTGCGCGGTGGCCGCGACGAGCACGCCGAGCAGCGTGGACGGCACGGCGACGGCCATGATCCGCGGCAGGTTCCAGCCGCCCCCGTCGAACATCACGATCATGGCGGCCATGGCCGCGGAGACGGGCGAGGCGGTGATACCGAAGGTGGCCGCGATGGAGGCGACCGCGATGGGCCGCTCGGGCCGGACGCCGCCTTCGCGGGCCACGTCGTGGATCACGGGGAGCAAGGGGTAGAAGACGTGGGCGGTGCCGGCGCCCAGGGTGAAGGCCCAGGAGACGAGGGGAGCCACGTAGACCACCCGGCTGGGCTTGCGGCGGATCGCCTTCTCGGCCAGTCCGACGAGGTAGTCGATGCCACCGGCCGCCTCCATCGCGGCGGCCGCCATGATCACCGCGAGGATGATCAGCATGACGTCGACGACGCCTGAGGTGTCGGCGGGGGTGACCCCGAAGAACGTCGCGAGCACGAAGACCCCGACGGCTCCCCAGAGCCCCATGGCCACTCCGCCCTTGCGGGACCCGAGGGCGATGGCCGCCACCATGACACCGAGTTGCAGGAACATGCCGAGCACGGACGTGGCCTTTCAGTCTGTGTGCGTCCCGGCCCGCGTCGGGGCCCGGGCGCAGGCGTGGCCGGGGAAGCGGGGCGGGACACCGAAAAGCCCGGGTGGGGTCGGGTTCCGCCGGCGCGGCGTCCCCTCACCCACACCCGGGCCGACCCGGCCGGGGGTACCGGCCGGGCAGGGTCAGGAAGGGACGGTCTAGCTGGGGGCCTCCGCGCCCTTGCGGGCGTAGAACCACCAGGCCACGACCACGCAGCTGGCGTAGAAGGCGACGAAGCCCCACATCGCGCTGGTCACGGCGAAGTTGGCGAACATCGCCGGGATGAAGAAGAAGCCGTAGGCGGCGATGGCCGCGGTGAAACCGGTCACCGCGCCCGACTCGATCTCGGCCTGCTTCAGGGCCTTCGCGTACTCGGGAGTGCCCTCGGTCAGGCCCGCGAGGTGCTGGCCGCGGAAGATCACCGGGATCTGGCGGAAGGTCGAGCCGTTGCCGATGCCCGAGAAGAAGAACGCCGACAGGAAGCAGAAGAAGAAGCCGTAGAAGGAGCCCTGGTCGGAGCCCGCCGGAAGGAAGGTGATCACGCCGATGATCGACGCGCCCATGCCCACGAAGGACAGGATCGTCACCCGCGCGCCGCCGAACTTGTCGGCGATCCAGCCGCCGGCCCAGCGGGCCAGGGCGCCGAGCGCCGGGCCCATCCAGGCGTAGGTGGCCACGGAGTACGCCGGGAAGGTGGTCTTGATCAGGAGGGGAAGCGCCGCCGCGAAGCCGATGAAGGAGCCGAAGGTGCCGACGTAGAGCCAGGTCATCAGCCAGTTGTGCTTGCGCTTGAAGATGATCTTCTGCTGGCTGAAGGGGGTGGAGGCCACCTTCAGGTCGTTCTGGCCGAACCAGGCGATGGCCGCGAGGACGATCAGGACCGGCACCCAGACGAAGGCGGCGTTCTGGAGGTAGATCTCCGAGCCGTCGGCCTTCTTCTGGCCCGAGCCGATCGCCAGCACCGAGGTGGTGATCAGGATCGGGGTGAGCAGCTGGACCACGGAGACGCCCAGGTTGCCCAGGCCGCCGTTGATGCCGGTCGCGTTGCCCTTCTCCTGCTTCGGGTAGAAGAAGCCGATGTTGGCCAGGGAGGAGGAGAAGTTGGCGCCGCCGATGCCGCAGAGCGCGGCGATGGCGACCAGCGTGCTGTACGAGGTGGTGGGGTCCTGCACCGCGAAGCCCAGCCACAGCAGCGGCACGATCAGGATGACCGTGGAGACCGCGGTGAAGCGGCGCTGGCCGATCATCGGGCCGATGAAGGTGTACAGGATGCGGGCGGTACCGCCCGTGATGCCGGGGACCGCCGTCAGCCAGAACAGCTGGGACTGCGAGAAGCCGAAGCCGACGTCCTTGAGGTTGGTCGCCGTGATGCTCCAGACCTGCCAGACCACGAAGGCCACGAGCAGGGCGGGCACCGCGATCCACAGGTTGCGGGTGGCGACCTTCTTGCCGGTGGTCTGCCAGAAGGACGGGTCCTCCGGCGTCCACTCGGTGATGGTGCGACCGGGGCGGTACTGCGCCGGATCCGGCGCCTGCACCCGGGCGGTCGCCGCGCGCACGTCCTGCTTGGCGGAACTCATGGCATGTCCTGAAGGGTCGAGGGGGCCTGAAGGTTTGAAGGGGCCCGGATGTTCGGAGGGGTTGAGAAAAATGAAGCTGAAAGCCCTGACCTTCTTAGGGTCCGCCTACAGGGGCGCCCCGCATCAGGGGAGAACGTCGTGTGGGCGACAGGACAAGGTCCCATCGCCCACAGTGCGTTGGTACGGCCGCCGCAGAGCCCTAAGGCTTGAGCTCCACCAGCGGCAGGGACACCTCCGGGTCGTCCAGGCAGATGCCCGTCCGCAGGTCGAAGACCTGCTTGTGCATCGGCGAGGCGACGACGGGCACCCCGTCGCGCGAGCCCATGATGCCGTTGGCGATCACGTCGGCGCCCGAGAAGGGGTCCCGGTTGCCGACCGCGTAGAGCTCGCCCGCACGGTCCTTGAAGACCGCGGCCTCCGTGCCGTCCGGCAGCACCGCGGTGCGGCCGCGGCCCGGCTCCAGCGCCTGCGCCGCGCCCTCGGCGCCTTCGGCCGCTCCGAAGTCCATGGTCCCGAAGCGCTCCAGCGCCGCAGGGTCCTCCAGGACCGCCGACCACTCGTCCTCGTACGCCGACACGTGGCGCTCCATCTGCGCCTCGAGCTCCGCGCACAGGCCGAGCGAGTCCTCGATCAGGACGGCCTTCAGGTGGTCCAGGCCCGCGCCGCTGCCACCGAGCCGCTCCAGCCAGGCGGACGTCCGCTCCAGGCGCTCGCCGGTGCGGATGTAGTACATGAGGAACCGGTCGATCAGCGCGAAGAGTTCGGCGGTGTTCAGGTCCGAGGCCAGCAGGTCGGCGTGGCGCGGGGTCGCGCCGCCGTTGCCGCTGACGTAGAGGTTCCAGCCGTTGGCGGTGGCGATGACGCCGATGTCCTTGCCGCGCGCCTCCGCGCACTCGCGCAGGCAGCCCGAGACGCCGCCCTTGAACTTGTGCGGGGTGCGCAGACCCCGGTAGCGCAGCTCCAGGTCGATGGCGAGCTGGATGGAGTCGCCCTGCCCGAAGCGGCAGAAGCGGGCCCCCACGCAGGACTTCACCGCGCGCAGGGACTTCCCGTACGCCTGCCCGGACTCGAATCCGGCGCCGCCCAGGCGCCGCCAGATGTCGGGCAGCTGCTCCTTCTCGACCCCGAAGAGGCCGATGCGCTGGGCTCCGGTGATCTTCGTGTAGAGGCCGTAGTCCCGGGCCACTTCGCCCAGCGCGATGACCTGCTCGGCCGTGATCTCGCCGCCGGCGACGCGCGGGATGACCGAGTAGGTGCCGTCCTTCTGGAGGTTGGCGAGGAAGAGGTCGTTGGAGTCCTGCAGGGCCGCCTGCTCGCCCGCCAGGATGTGTCCGATGCCGAGGTCGGGGGCGAGGGTGCCGAGCACGTTCGCGACGACCGGCTTGCAGACGGCGCAGCCCTCGCCGCCCTCGCCGTAGGACTCCAGCAGCTCGCTGAAGCCGCGGATGCGCTCGGTGCGGATCTTCTCGTAGATCTCCGCCCGGGTCAGGGTGAAGTGCTCGCACAGCCCGCGCGGCTTCTCGATGCCCGCGGCGGCCAGTTCGGCGTCCAGGACCGCCTGGAGGGTGCCGACGCACCCGCCGCAGCCCGTACCGGCCTTGGTGCACTTCTTGATGCCGCCGATGTCGGTGAGGGACTCCGCGACGACCGCCTCGCGCACCCGCCCCTTGGTGATGTTGTGGCAGCTGCACACGACCGCGTCATCGGGCAGCGCGTCCGCGCCGGGCAGCGCCACGCCCTCGCTCGACGGCAGGATGAAGGCCTCCGGCGGGGCGGGGAGCTGCCGGCCGGCGTGCGGCTTCAGCGAGCCGTAGGCCTCCGCGTCGCCGACCAGGATGCCGCCGAGCAGGGCGCCGTCGGGGCCCAGGAGCAGCTTCTTGTAGACGCCCTCGCGGGCGTCGGAGAAGACCACCGAGACGGCGCCGTCGCGGCCCTCGGGGGCGAAGGGGTCGCCGAAGGAGGCCACGTCGGCGCCCATCAGCTTGAGCTTGGTGGAGGTGTCGGCCCCGGTGAAGGTCAGCTCGCCGGCGCCCGCGAGGGCCTCGGCGACGGTCTCGGCCATCTGGTAGCCGGGCGCGACCAGGCCGTACACCTTGCCGTCTACGGTCTGCGCGCACTCGCCGATCGCGTAGACGTACGGGTCGCTGGTGCGGCAGTGGCCGTCCACGACGACCCCGCCGCGGTCGCCCACCGCCAGGCCGCACTCGCGGGCGAGGCGGTCGCGCGGGCGCACACCGGCCGAGAAGACGACGACGTCGGAGCCGATCTCCTCGCCGCTGGTCAGCCGGAGCGCCTGGGCCCGACCGTCGGGGTGGATCTGCACGCCGGCCGCGCCGACGCCCGTGTGGACGGCGACGCCCATGGACTCGATGGTGGCCCGCAGGGCGGCAGCGCCGCCGTCGTCCACCTGCAGCGGCATCAGCCGGGGCGCGAACTCCACGACGTGCGTCACCAGTCCGAGGGTGCGCAGGGCGCCCGCCGCCTCCAGGCCGAGCAGCCCGCCGCCGATGACGACACCGGTACGGACCCCGGGGTCCGCGGCGTAGGCGGTCAGGGCCTCGACGTCGTCGAGCGTGCGGTAGGTGAAGCAGCCCTCGGCGTCGGCGCCGTCGATCGGCGGCACGAAGGGGTAGGAGCCGGTCGCCAGCACGAGGGCGTCGTAGCGGAGCACGTCGCCGGAGCGGGCGGTGACCGTGCGGGCGGCGGTGTCGATCAGTTCCGCCGGGTCGCCGAGGCGCAGGTCGATGCCGTACTTCTCCAGGAAGCCGGGCTCCACCAGGGACAGCTCCTCGCCGGTGGAGCCGGTGAAGGCCGCCGACAGGTGCACGCGGTCGTAGGCGGGGCGCTCCTCCTCCGCGAGGACGGTGACCTGCCAGCCGCCGCGCTCGGGGCGGGTCGGGTCGGCGAGCGCGTCACGCTCGGCGAGCGCCTCCAGCAGGCGGTGCCCCACCATGCCGTGGCCGATGACAACCAGCGTCTGCCCCATGGATCTCACTCCGTGTGTCCCTGTGCCGCGCGGTCCCGGGGCGGCCAGGGCGGCCGGGCCAAGACGTCACGCGTGCATGCGTTCCGACTCTTCGACGGTAGGTCGCGGCCACGGCCCCGGACGCCCGAAAAGGACCCCTGGGGACGGGGAAACGACCCTTTCCGCACAGGACCTCCGGCCTGCCGCGCGGGCCCTTGGCCAGGCTGCCCCGGAGCCGCGGCGGGCCTAGCGTGGAAGGGGGACCCACGGGGTGGACCAGGGAGGCAGACCACATGCTCGTCATCGCCGTCCACGGCAGCGCGGCCCCGGAGGCCGCCGCGACCATTGACCGGCTCGTCGCCGCCGTGGAGGCCATCAGCGGGGTGCACGCGCTGGTCGGGCACCTCGACGTGCAGCGCCCCTCCCTCGCCGAGGTCGTACGGGAACACCCGCGCGCCGTGGTCGTCCCGCTGCTGCTCGGCGACGGTTTCCACCGCCGCGTTGACATCCCCGCCGTCCTGGAGGGCACCGGCTGCGTGCTCACCGAGGGCCTCAGCGGCGAGCGCGACGTCGCCCGCGCCCTGCACGGCCGGCTCCGTGAGGCCGAGCGGCGCCGTGGCCCGTACACCCGGGCGGACGCGGTGGTCGTGGCCGGCGCCGGCTCCTCCCGCCCGGGCGGGAACACCGGTACGGAGGCCTGCGCGGCCCAGCTGTCCGCCCTGCTGGAGTTCGAGGGCAGCGGCGACCCCGTCCCCGTACTGCCCGCCTACCTCACCTCGGCCGGGCCGACCGTGCCCGAAGCCCTGGCCGCGTTCCAGGACGCCGGCTACCGCCGGATCGCGGTGGCCGCGCACCTGCTGGCCCCGGGCCGCTTCACCCGCGCCCTGAACGCCTCGGCCGCCTGGACGGTCTCGGAGCCGCTGGCCGACCACCCGCGGCTCGCCCGGCTCGTCCTGGGCCGGTACGAGTCCGCCCGGGGCACACGGGCCCTGAGGGCCGCGCGCCTCGCCTGCTGAACCCCGTAGGGCTGGTGTCCTGGGCGGTATGGCTCTGGTTTACGTACCCATGACCGCCCGCAGCCGGGACGAGGGCCACCGCGCCTCGACCCCGCTGGAGCTGTTCTTCGACCTGTGCTTCGTCGTCGCCATCGCGCAGGCGGGCGCCCAGCTCGTCCACGCGCTGGCCGAGGGACATCCCGGCACCGGCGTGATCAACTACTTCTTCGTCTTCTTCGGCGTGTGGTGGGCGTGGATGAACTTCACGTGGTTCGCCTCCGCCTACGACTGCGACGACGTGCCGTACCGGATCGCGACGCTCGTCCAGATCGCCGGCGTGCTCGTCTACGCGGCCGGCGTGGGCCGGGCGTTCAACGAGAACGACTGGACGATGGCCGTCATCGGCTACCTGATCATGCGCGTCGCGCTCACCGCCCAATGGCTGCGGGCCGCCTCCGGCGAGAGCGGCGAGGCCCGCACCGCGGCCCTGAAGTACGCCGCCGGGCTGGTCCTGTGCCAGGCCGGCTGGGTGGTCCTGCTGTTCGTCCCGGACGGCATGAGGCACTGGCTGTTCCTGGTCGTGGCCGCCGCCGAGCTGCTGGTTCCGGTGCTGGCCGAGCGCGGCCACCAGACGCCGTGGCACGCCCACCACATCGTGGAGCGCTACGGCCTGTTCACCATCATCGTGCTCGGCGAGACGATCTCGGCGAGCACCGTGGCCGTGAAGTCCGCCCTCGACGAGCACGAGGCCCTGGGCGAGCTGCTGCCGATCGCCGCCGGCGGGCTGCTCATCGTCTTCGCCGCCTGGTGGATCTACTTCGCGGTGCCGATGCACGAGCACCTGACCTCCAACCGGGAAGCGATCCCGTGGGGGTACGGACACCTGCTGATCTTCGCCTCGGGCGCGGCGATCGGAGCGGGCATCGAGGTGGCGGTCGAGCACGCGGTCGGCAAGGCCCACATCTCGCGGCTCGCCGCGAACGCGGCCGTCACCGTCCCGACCGCGCTCTTCCTGCTGATGGTCTGGCTGCTGCACTCCCGCCACTTCAAGCGGGGCCTCGCCCAGCAGCTGACCCTCCCGGTCTCCGCCCTCGCGATGCTGGCCTGCTCGTGGACGGGCACGTACGCCGTCCTGTACGCGGGTCTGGTCGCGGTGGCCACGGTGGTGATCGGAATGTCCCTGGCGGACCGCGCCCCCTCCGCCCCGGCCGGCGTTTGAGGCGCGAGGGTCCGGGCGGAGCCCCCGGCAACGGCGCCGCGCCGGACCCGTCACCCCCGCGCCCCCGGCACCGTTTCCAGGCCATGACACTCCCCGCACAACGCCCCGGCCCAGCCCCCGGTCAAGCCCCCGGCAGGGAATTGGCCGACCCGGCCTTCTGGCAGGCGCCCCCCGCCCACCGGCTGGCCGCCTTCGCCCGCCTGCGGGCCCTGGACTCCCCCGTGTTCGTCCCCGAAGGCGCCGGGCACTGGGCCCTCGTACGGCACGCGGACGTGCAGGAGGCGAGCCGGCTGCCCAAGGTGTTCGCCAGCGCGCCCGGGGTGACGACGCCCGAGCCGGCCCGCTGGGTGCGGGCGCTGTTCGGGGACTCGATGGTCAACCTGGACGGCGCCGAGCACGCGCAGCTGCGCAAGATCGTGCAACGGGCCTTCACCCCGAGGCTGCTGGCGGCGGCCGAGGAGGACATCCACGCGGTGGCGGCACGCATCGTGGACGACGTACTGGACCGGCGGCCGGAGGATTTCGTCGAGGCGGTGGCCTCGAAGCTGCCCCTGGAGGTCATCTGCAACATGATGGGCATCCCGGAGCGCTACCGTGCCGAGATCGCCGACCGCGTCAACCACGCCTCCGAGAACATCGGCGTCGAGCGGGGTCTGACCGCCCGGCTGCGGATGCCCGGACGCGGACTGCGGGCCCTGGCCCGGATGCAGCGGATGGTGGCGGGGATCGGGCGGGATCGGCGCGAGAACCCGACCGACGACCTGATCTCGGCCCTGGTCTGCGCGAACGTGGACGGCGAGGCGCTCGGCGCGCGTCAACTCGGCGCGTTCTTTTCCCTGTTGATGGTGGCCGGGGTGGAGACCACCCGCAACGCCATCACCCACGGCCTGACCCTGCTGACCGACCACCCGGACCAACGCGACTTGCTGGTAGCGGACTTCGAGGCACACGCGGACGGCGCTGTGGACGAGATGATCCGCCACTCCACGCCGATCATCCAGTTCCGTCGGACCGTGGTCGCCGAACACACCCTGAGCGGCCACACGTTCGTCCCCGGCGACAAGGTGGTGCTGTACTACGCCTCCGCCAACCGCGACGAGGCCGTCTTCCCCGATCCGGACGCCTTCGACATCACCCGCTCCCCCAATCCCCACCTGGGGTTCGGCGGCGGCGGGCCGCACTTCTGCCTGGGCGCGCACCTGGCCCGGGTGGAGATGAAGGCGCTCTTCCGCGAGCTGCTGACCCGCCCGGTGGGACTGCGCGCGGTGGGCCTGCCGGATCTGGCCGGCTCCAGCTTCGACAACCGGGTCCGCTCGCTGCGCTTCGCCTTCGACCGGCCCTAGGCCGGCCCGTAGGACCGGAGAAGACCGGAGGAGCCCGAAGGAGACCGAGGGAGGCGTACCGGCCACCGAGCGGGCTGGGAGCCCGGCGGCCGGAGCGGGGGGCGTGGTGCCCGGCGCCGAGGGCTCCTAGCGCTGCAGGCGCCGCACCGCGAGCACGGCGTGGGCGCTGTGGTTGAGCACCTCGGTGTCACCCGCGAACGCCTGCAGCGTCTCGGCCTCGACCGGCTGTCCGGGAACCGCCTCGGGCCAGGCGCGGGTCGCGAAGAGGAAGTACGCCTGCCCGCTGTCGGACGCCGCCTTGACCCACTCCGGCGGGGCGATGCACTTCGCGTTCATGCCCGGCAGGGTCAGCGCGATCTGGTTGCCCTCCAGGAGGATCTGCACCGGGAAGGAGGCCGGGTTGCGGACTCCGTCCATCACCACGTCGCCGATGGGCAGGCCGATCTCCTCCAGCAGCCCGCGGGCGGCCGCCTCGCTCGCCTGGGGACCGTCGGGACCGTCCCCGAGGATGTAGGCGAGGAGATAGGGAATGTCGTGGGCCTCTTCGGGGTCGCCGATCCACGCGAGCACCGAAAGGGTGCCGAGCTTGGAGCGGTCGAGTTCGGCCTGGGTAGAAGTCATGCGCCGCACCTTAGTGGCCGACGGCCCGGCCCTTTGACGCCGTTTCACCCGGGCGGGCTAGACCGCCCAGAATCCACCTCCGGAATTCGCCAGCATGTTCGCGTCCTGGTACTGGAGCCGCACGATGCGCGTGTTTTCCGGAATTTCGAACACCACCCATCCTTCGGCCCGCTCACCGACCGAGAGCGAATCGAAGACGAGTGGTTTGCCGGTCGTGAGCTCGCCCGTGGGCACCACCGGGTGGCGCTGCCCCGCGCCGTCGAGCGCCCACATGCGCCCGAGAGCCCCGTACGAGGCTCCACCGACGTTGACGAACGACATCGAGGCGGCCACCCAGCGCTTGCCCGCCGCCGGGGCGAAGTTCTTCTCGACGCTGACCGCAGGATCGACGTAGGCGCCCAGCACCACCTGGAGGTGGCGGCCGACCTCCCGGCCCCTGACCCGTACGGAGTCACCCACATGGGCGTCCTTCGAGGCGGCCCGCGTCACCCCGTCGCGCTCGGCCGCGGGATCGTCCCCGACGCCCGGCGCACCGTCGTCCACGGGCACGGCGGGCACCGCCGCCGGGGCGAGCGCGGCCCCTTCGGGGGCGCCGGAGCAGGCCGTGACACCGAGGAGCAGGAGCGGGAGGAGGGCGGCCGTGACAAGAGCGGACTGACGCATGCGGGATCCCTTCGGGGATCTTCGGGGACGTATTCCGGTCAGTCTCACGCGCCCGGGCGGGAAATTGCACACACCGACACGATCGCGCGGAACCCATTGACCTCCATATGCCAGCACAATGCGTTCCGGCGGAATTCCGCAACCCCTTGCATCCCTCGTCCAACAGGAGGAACGATGGCCACGACCGGCCCCCGCATGGCCTTGGCCGCACTCGCCGCACTGGGCGCCACGGCGGTATTCACCGCCCCGGCGAATGCCGCGCCCCACGGCGGTGAAATGCACGGCAGTGACATTTACGTATCTTCGGAAGCGCACATCGCCCCCGACGGCACGATCCACCTTTTCGGTGAGTACCACTGCACCGCCCCGTCACCCTCGGGGGCGGTTCAGATCAAGGCGACCATCGAGCAGGAGGACGTCCGCCTCAGCATCGGCGGCGGCGACGCCCAGTGCGACGGCGAAGTGCACGACTGGGCGGCCCACGGCACGCTCCGGCTCACCCCGACCGTGCACGCCGGCGAGGCGCTGGCCGAGGCCGAGCTGCAGGAGATCCGCTTCGGCGGCGGGCTGCTGCCCCGGTCGATCGACACGGTCGCGCAGGACGTCCGCCCGGTCCGGGTGATCGACCACCGGTAGACACCGCCCGCGGTGCGCGCATACGCCCTTCCGGTAGCCGCCGCTACCGGGAGCCGCCGCCACCGGGAGCCGGGCGCCGCCGCCGACCGGAGCCGGACGGGACCCGTCAGCGGCACACGGGCGCCTCGCCCGTCAGCGGCACGCGGGCGCCTCGCCCGTCATCGACATGAAGGCCACCGTCTGACACCCGGGGTCCGTGTCCGGACGCCCGGTCGACCAGTCCACCGCCGTCGCCGCCCCGGCCGCGCACAGCAGCAGCGCCAGGACTCCCGTCACCGCGCGCTTGCTCAGCCGGCGCACGGCGGGTTCCACGCAATCCGTTCCATGGCGGCATCATCACCCCGCCCCCACCGCCCCACAACTCGACGTGAACACCCGGTCACGGGGCGTTCCGTGCCGCGCTGCCCGCCGCGGAGAACTCGCACCACACCGCCTTGCCGTCGCCCCGGGACTCCACGCCCCAGTGCGTGGCCAGCGCGTCCACCAGCAGCAGCCCGCGCCCCGTGGTCGCCGACTCCCCCGGGGTGCGCCGCCGCGGCCACACGCTGGAGCGGTCCTTGACCCACAGGCGGATCCGCCGGACCGGCTCCGGCAGCACCTCCATCGTCAGCACCGCTCCGCCTTCGGTGTGCAGCAGGGCGTTGACCAGCAGCTCTCCCGCCGCCAGCTCCACGTCGTCGGCGAGTTCCGGCATGCCCCAGTCGCGCAGCGCCTGCCGCAGGGCGTAGCGGGCCTCGGAGAGCCCCTCCGGGTCCGCCTGGTGGACGTACTGGTGGATGCGCGGTGCCCGGTGCGTGCCCGGGTCGGGCGCCCGGCGCAGCACCAGCAGGGCCACGTCGTCGCCGGAGCCCCAGCGCTCCCACAGCCGGTCCGAGAGGTGGTCCGCGAGCGCCCCGGCCTCCTGGGGGCCGCTGCGGACCGCGTGGGCGAGGGCCTCCATGCCCTGGGTGATGGCGGTGCCGGGTTCCTCGACGAGCCCGTCGGTGCACAGCACCAGGGTCTCGCCGGGGACCAGGTCGAGCCGGGTCTCGGGGAACTCCTCCTGCTCGAAGACCGTGGCCAGCCCGAGCGGCAGGCCGCCGCGCACATTGGGCCAGCCCGTTCGCCCGTCCGTGTGCCGGATCAGCGGTCCGAGGTGGCCCGCGCGGACCGCCCGTACGCCTCCGGTCTCCAGGTCCACCTGTGCGTACATGCAGGTCGCGAACCGTTCGGTGTCCAGCTCGGCCAGGAAGCGGGAGGCGCGCGCCAGCACGGTGGAGGGCGGATGGCCCTCGCCCGCGTAGGCGCGCAGCGCGATGCGGAGCTGGCCCATGATGGCGGCGGCGTGCGTGTCGTGGCCCTGTACGTCGCCCACGACGATGCCGACGCGGTCGCGGGGCAGGGCGATGACGTCGTACCAGTCCCCGCCGACCTCGCGGCCGCTCCAGGCCGAGTGGTAGCGCACCGCGATCTCCCCGCCGGTGATCTCGGGGATCCGCCGCGGCAGCATGGCGGCCTGGAGCATGGTGGCGAACTCGCGCTCCTGGTCGAAGAGGAGCGCCCGCTGGAGCGACTGGGCGACGATGCCCGCCAGGCCCAGGCAGAGGTTGCGCTCCTCGGGGCTGAAGTCGGTGCGGCGCCGGTAGAAGAGCACCAGTCCGCCGATGGCCTCGGCCTGCGCGATGAGCGGGAGGTAGGCGGCCGCGTCGTACTGGATGCGGCTCAGGTAGTCGGCGAGCAGCGGGAACTCGCCCGCGAGCTCCGCCAGCGAGGTGACGAAACGTGCCTTCCGGGTGAGCACCGCCTGCGACAGCGGCAGCGAGCCGTCCAGCCGCGTGAACTTGCGCTCGCTGAGGATCTCCAGGGACTCCCCGCTGAGCGCGATGATCTTGATGTGGCCGCCCTCGACCAGCCCCAGCGCCATCCCGTCGACGCCGAGCCGCTCCAGCGCCCCCGCGCCCGTCAGGGTGGCCGTCACGTCATCGACGGTCACCGCCCGCGACAGGGCCTCCGTGGTCCGCTGCACGATGGTCGCCTGCTGGGCGCGCGCCGACTCCAGCTTGCGCAGCACCGTGAGGTGGGCGAGCTCGGCCGTCGCGTCCCGGACGATGCCGACGATGCGCACCGGGCGCCCCTCGTCGTCCCGCAGGACCCGGCCCTGGGTGTGCGTCCACTGGTCGCGGCCGTCGCGCCGCTGCACCGTGAAGTACTGGCCGTACGTCTCCTCACCGCCGTCCAGGACACCCTGGACGGTGTCCCGGAGCCGCGCGGAATCGTCGAGCGGGATCCGCAGCCCCAGGCTGTCCGGGGTGCCGTCGAAGTCCTCCGGGTCCAGGTCGAAGACCGCCCTCCCGGCCTCGTCCATGTCCAGGGTCCCGGCGCCGAGGTCCCACTCGAAGCTGCCCATGCTGTTGAGCGCGAGCCGCTCGCCCGGGCCGATGAGGGGACTCCCGGCGGCCCCCGTGCTTCCGGGGCCCTCCGGTCTCTTGTCGCGTCGCTCCGCCGCTGCCACGAGACTCACACCACCTAACGGCCGGGCCAGCACGGCTGGGAAATGAGCCGCTCCCACTCCTCGTCAGGATGCCCCGGAAGGGTGCGTCCGGCCTCCTGCCAGCGCTTGACGAGGGAGAGGTAGATCGTCGAGGGGTCGTACGGGGCCTGCGGATACGGGTACGGGCCCTGCGGATACGGATCCTGCGGGTACGGGCCCTGCGCGTACGGATCCTGCGCGTACAGGTCCTGCGCGTACGGGTCCTGCGGCGAGGAGGCCTGCCCGTACGGCGACTGCCCGTAAGGCGGCTGCGCGTACGGTTGCACGGGCGCCGCCCTCGTCGTACCGGGCTGCTCCGCACGGCTGGCCGGAATCCTCACCCAGCCCCGGCCCTGTGCGCGCTCCTCGCTCATCGCGACACCTCTCACGTCGTGTGACCGGCTCTCACGCTCTATGCCCGGCAGCCGGAGCCCGGTCGTTCCGGGGCGTGCCGGTGGATCCCGTCAGCGGGCTCCGGGCCCCCAGACGCTTGCGGACTCCTGACACCAGTCTCCCCGCCGTGAAGCCGGCACCGTGCACGAATCGCATGGAAGGGCCGAATGAGGGAGCGGTCAGCAGTCCCGCGAAGAACAGCCCGGGCCACGAGGACTCGAAGCCGGGACTCAGCTCCGGCGTCCCGCTCTCCCCTACGGTGACCAGCGCGGCCCGCAGCCCCGCGTCGAGCAGCTCCAGCCGGGCCAGGTCCGGGGTGAAGCCGGTCGCCGCGATCACGTGCGCGGTGTCCAGGACGACGGACTCCCCGGCGGCGGTGGACAGCCCGAGCCGGGTCCGCCCGCCCGCCGGGACGGCCCGCCGCAGCCGGTGCCCGAGCAGGACCGGGACCCGGCGCTCGAAGCGCTCCCGCAGCCACCAGGCTCCGGCCGGGCCCAGCGCGGTGGCGGCGATCCGCTCCCGGGTCGGCGCGGGCAGCCGGCGCACCGCCCAGGGCAGCTCGGACCAGGCCCAGCTGCGCCAGCCGGTGCCGAGGCCGCTGTGCGGATCGCACAGGGCGCGCAGCGGGGGCCGCCGCAGCGGCTGCGGGACGGTGTTCCAGTTCAGCCGGGAGCGCCGGGCCACGAGGCACGGCCGGGCCCCGCTCTCCGCGAGCAGGGCCGCGGTCTCCAGGGCCGCCTGCCCGGCGCCGAGCACGGCGACCTCGCGGCCGGCGAAGCGGGTCAGGTCGCGGTGGCCGCTGCTGTGCGAGTAGTGCGCCGCGGGCAGGTCCCGTAGCGCCTCGGGGTACCGGACGAACGGCATCACGCCCACGGCCAGCGCGACGGTCCGGGCGAGCAGCGGCGGCCCCTCGGCGGTGCGGATCAGGAAACCCCCGCCCTGCGGGGTGACTTCGGTGACGGTCGCCTCCTCCACCGGGGGTACTGCCTGCCGGGCGAACCAGAGCCCGTACGCGCTGAACGTCCCGATGGGCAGCGGAGTTCCGTGTTCGGCGGCGATCCCGCGGCCCGCGCAGTACTCGGCCAGCGTGTAACGCCCGTCGGGCGCCGACAGGTTGGAGGACCACGGCTCCGACTTGAGGTACATGCCCTCGGGCATGTGGTCCCGCCAGGAGGCCATGGGCCGCCCGAGGATCCGCACGCCGAGCCCCGCCCCGGCCGCGTGGGCCGCGATCGACAGCCCATAGGGCCCCGCTCCGACCACCACGAGGTCGTCCATCCGTGTCACCGCAGTCCCTCCAGCCTCATGGTTCGCCCACTGCCACCCGCACCGCACCGCGTGACGCGGCGCGCCCCGCGCCCTACCGCGTCACCAGCTCGTCCGGCTCCGCCGGGGCCTCCGGCGGAGCGGACCGGGGGCCGGACCCCGCGGCGGCCGGGGGCAGCTCCCGGCCCCGCTGGCGCGGGGCGCGGACCACCGCCCGGGCCGTCCGGCGGCCCTGCTCGGGGACCCCGCGCAGCACCCGCAGCCCCTTGAACGCACCGCGCCCCAGGAAGGCGGCGAGCATCCCCAGGAACGGCATCGGGTCGTCGGCGGCGAACCACGCCGCCTCCACCTGCCCCCGCTCCCGGCCCCGGCCCCGGCGCGCGGGGGCGGTCGCGGCGCCCGCTCCGGCGGGCGGAGCCGGGGGGCGGCGCGGGAGCGAGCGGCCCCGTACCGCCGCGAGCAGGGCGTAGTTCTCCGCCACGAAGACGCGGCCCGGTCCGCCGGACGGCTCCGGGACCCGCTGGCCCGTCAGGTCCAGGTACATCGCCTGGACCACGTCCAGGCCGCCCGCGTCGGTGAAGAGCCGGAACTGCGCCCCGGGACGCGGGTTGAAGTCCACCAGGCGGAAGACGCCCTGCTCGTCCCGGCGGAAGTCCAGGTCCAGGATCCCCTGGTAGCCGAGCCGCTCGGCGAGCCGCAGCCCCGCCTCCTCCACCGCCGGATCCGGCAGCCAGCGCCCGACCGCCGTCAGCCCCGTCCGTACCGGCCAGGACAGCTCCTTGCGGCCGGACCCGGTGATCAGCGGACGCCCGCCCCGGGCGAACGCGCCGTGGAAGAACCAGTCGGTGTCCGGCCCGGCCGGCAGGTACCGCTGGAGCAGCAGCCTGCTGCCCGCCTCCGCCGAGCGCTCGTGCAGCCGCCGTGCCTCGGCGGCCGACTGGAGCAGGGTGGTGCTGCGCAGGCCGGTGCCCGGGGGCAGCAGCCACGGCCGGCTCCACTTGGCGATCACCGGGAGCCCGAGCCGCCACGCGGCCTCCGCCGCCTCGGCCCCGCTCGCCGGGATCACGGTCTCCGGGTGCGGTACGTCCCACCGGGCGCAGAGCCGCGACAGCTCCGCCTTGTCCGCCACCCGCGCCGGCAGGTCGTCGGGCTGATGGGGGATCCGGAAACGGTCCGTCAGCATCGGCGCGACCCGTGACACCGCGATCGCGCTGAGGTCGTCCATGGCGATGAGCACCGCCGGACGGCCGATCAGTTCGGAGACCCCGGTCAGGCACTCCAGCAGCGCCTCGGGCGCCTCCGGGTCGAGGCCGCCGACGGGTCCGGGATGCACGGCGCGCAGGTAGCGCGAACGCCCCATGGGACCTCCCCCGGCCTCGACGACGGCATGGACCTCCACACCCGCGCGCCCAAGGGATCTGACGGCGCCGAGGGTTCCGTGGTGGAACGGATTCCGATCGAGTCTGAGCAGAACTGCGGGCACTTGGCTGCGATGCGCGTGCATGGGAACGGTGTCTTTCACCTAGTCGGACCAAGCGGGGAGGGTGCGCACGTGCGAATGGCCTAGGAAGAGGTCACCGGACAGGCCATTCGTCAGATGTGATGCCTAACGTCTTTGGTAAGCACACCGATTCAGGAAAGCTCGGGAGACGCCATGCCCAGACCACGCCGCCGACTGGCGAGCACCTGCATCGGAACGGTGACGGCCGGACTGCTCGCCACCGGGGCCGCCCTCGCGGCCCCCGAGGAGCAGAGCACCGGATCCGACGTCGCCATGGGCGCCTACCTCGACTACGGGCCGCCCGGAGTGGCCCGCATCCCGTTCCTGTCGAACTGGCTGGGCGGCAAGGAGATCCGGGTCGGGCACACCTATCTGCCCGGCGACCAGTGGGCCGGCATCGAGGGCGGCGTCAGCTTCCTGGACGACTGGGCGCGGTGGCGGCGCCAGCGGGACGACCGGATGTTCGTCCTCAACGTGCCCATGCAGGAGCGGAACGAGGACCGGATCCCCGACCGCCAGGTGGCCCAGCTGATCCGGGCGGGCGCGGAGGGCCAGTACGACCGGCACTTCAAGAAGCTCGCCGAACGACTGGTGGCGCTGGGCGTCCCGGACACCGTGATCGTGCTCGGCTGGGAGATGAACGGCACCACGTACACCCACCGGTGCGGGCCCGACCCGGAGAACTGGAAGGCGTACTGGAAGCGCGTCGTCAACACGATGCGGTCCGTGCCCGGCCAGAAGTTCAAGTTCGATTTCACCCCGAACCGCGGCACGGACGCGATCGGCTGGACCAAGTGCTACCCGGGCGACGACGTGGTCGACATCGTCGGGATGGACTCGTACGACCAGGCTCCCGGCCGGACCTTCGACGACCAGATCAGCCAGCCGTACGGGCTCCAGCAGCACGTGGACTTCGCCCGCGCACACGGCAAAGAGATCTCGTACCCGGAGTGGGGGCTGTTCCGCAACGGGGACAACCCGGAGTACGTGCGGCGCATGCTGCAGTGGATCGACAAGCAGAAGCCGCTCTACCACACCATCACCGACTACTGCCCGCACGGCGTCTGGCAGTGCAAGCAGAACCCGGCCTCGACGAAGGTCTTCCGCGAGGCGCTGACCCCGCAGCGGCCCGACCCGGTCATCCCGACCCCGGTCGTCCCGACCCCCGTGGTGCCCACGCCGGTCATCCCGACCCCGCAGGTCCCCACGCCCGAGATCCCGACGCCGGTGGTCACCCCGCCGGTCGTGCTCCCCAGCCCGGAGGTCCCGAGCCCGGTCGCGCCCAGCCCGGTCGCGCCGAGCCCCGTCGAGCCCAGCC
Source organism: Streptomyces sp. NBC_01298 (assembly GCF_035978755.1). Lineage (NCBI taxonomy): Bacteria > Bacillati > Actinomycetota > Actinomycetes > Kitasatosporales > Streptomycetaceae > Streptomyces > Streptomyces sp. NBC_01298. The sequence continues at coordinate 5,408,990 of NZ_CP108414.1, read as the reverse complement.
CGCTGGTCCCGAGCCCCGAGGTCAGCCCGAGCCCTGCCGTCCCCAGTCCTGCCGTCCCGAGCCCGGTCGTCCCGACGCCCTCGCCCGTGGTCCCGAGCCCGGAGGTCCCGGTCGAGCCCAGCCCGGTCGAACCGAGCCCGGTCGAGCCCAGCCCGGTCGATCCCAGCCCGCTGGTCCCGTCCCCCGAGGTCAGCCCGAGCCCGGTCGTGCCCAAGCCGAGCCCCGAGGTCCCGTCCCCGACGCCCTCGCCGCTCGTCCCGAAGCCGGAGCCGTCCCAGCCGCCCAAGCCGACGACGCCTCCCGTACCGACCGTTCCGACCGTCCCGACCGTCCCGCCCGTCAACAGCTCGGAGTGGTGCGTGCCGATCAACTTCGGCGAGTGGCTCTCCAAGCTGGTCGGCAAGCAGTCGGTCTGCGTCAAGGTCGACTGGGGCAAGGAGTCCGGCTTCTGGCCCTTCTAGGCGGGGCGTCCGGGTCATCGGACCCGCAGTTCGTTGAGCCGCGCCCGCCAGTCCCTGGCGGCCGGCAACGCCTCCCGCAGTACGTCCACCGCCCGCTCGCGCCCCGTCACCTGCGACTCGTGCAGTCGCAGCAGGGGCGCGAGCGCGGCCGTGGCCAGCAGGAAGCGCTGGTTGACCACGGTCCGCGGCCGCCAGTGGTTCTTGTACGGTTCGTTGCCGCGCAGGAAGCTCACCACCGGGCGTCCCTCGGCGAGCGCGCGGGTGGCCTCGTAGCGCAGCAGCAGCGTGGCCACGTCCACCTTCCGGTCCCGCAGGTCGGGATCGGCGCCGTAGAGGTAGCCGCCGCTGAGCGCGCCCGAGAGCAGCGTCAGGTTGGCGGCCACGACCTTCCCGTCGAGCCGGAACTCGGCCAGCCGGCCCTCCCCCGCGCGCACCATCCGCCGCGTGGCCCGGGTCAGGTGTTCGGCGAAGCGGGGCTTGAGGTGTTCGGGGGTCACCCCGCGGCCGCGCCACTGCTTCTCGTGCAGCCGCAGCAAGGTCCGTACGGCTCGCGGCACTTCCTGCTCGGTGACCTCGTGCTCCTCGATCCCGGCCGCGTCGGTCTTGCGGAGCTTGGCCCGCACCCGCTGGGCGCCGGAGGCCGGCATCCGCTTGACCAGCTCGTCGAAGGGCACGGCGGGCAGCTCCATGCAGGTGGAGTCGGTGAGCTTGCTGCCGATCCCCGGCCAGGCCGCGTACACGGCTTCGGCCGCGGCCCCGGGCCGCACCTCGCGCAGGTCGACCACCGCGCCCCGGGCGGCCCGGTGCAGACCGTTGGCCAGGGCCGGCACGACCTGGTCGGCGTACCGCTCCGCGACGAGCACGTCGAAGTAGTCGGTGATGCCCCCGCCGAGGGGCACGAGCAGCGGCATCGGCCGGTGTACGAGCATCAGCGCGGCCGCGCCGACCAGCTCCTCCCCGCGCCGCACCAGGACGATGCGGAGCCGGCCGTCCTTGCCGTAGGACAGCCACCAGGAGTGCAGCCAGGCATGGCTCTGGAAGGGAGTGGCGGTGGGACAGGCGCGGACGAGCCGGTTCCACTGCTCCTCCAGCACGGCGAACTGCCGGGGATCGCGGCACAGCGTCACCGACAGGGCCCCGGCGGAGCCGGAGGTCATCGCACCGACTCCTTCTCCTTGGCCGCGGCCGGCTCGCCCTGCGCGGGCAGCGAGGCGTACTCCTCCGCGACGGGCTCCGTGATGCTCTCCACCGCGTCCGAGGCGGTCTCCTCGCCGCGCCGCCGGGCGGCCGTCGGCCGGGCCAGCAGCCACAGCCCTCCCAGCAGCCCGCCCGCGCACAGCCCGACCGCCCCGCTGAGGGCGGGGGACGCGGAGGCGGGGTCGCTGGGCGCGACGGCCTGGTTGAAGAGGAGCAGCTGCACGCCGGTGTTCTTGGCGGCCGTGTTGCTGCTCAGCGACAGGGCGTCGGCCACGGCGTTGGCGATGTCGGCGGCCTCGCCGGCGCTCTTCGCGGTCCCGGTGACGGCGATCATCGGGGACTCGGGGGAGGTCTCGGCGCGGACCTGGGTCCGCAGCTTCTGCACGCTGATGCCCGCGCGGGGCTGGGCGTACGCGAGGGTCGAACTGCTCGTGGCGATGCGGGCGTAGGCCTGGGCGAAGCCGAGGGCGGTGGCCGGCTCGGTGGTGTCGTCGGGAACCGCGACGACGTAGCTGGTGGCGGCGTACTCGGGCGCCTTCAGTACCCCGTACGCCCCGCCCGCGGCGAGCCCCAGCACCGCGACGGCGGGCAGCGGCCACCACACGGGCGGCGACAGCAGCCGTACCCGGCGCCGGTGGGTGGACTTCTTCTGGTCGGCGGTGTCCGCCATGTGCGTACCTCTTTCCTGGTGACGGGTGGTGTGGTTCGGGTCCTTCTCCGCGGACCCCTGCGGCGGCCGGCTCAGCCGGCCTCTCCGCCGCGCGCAGCCCCGGGCGGCCCGTCATCGGCCCGTCCCGCGACGCCCGCCGGCGCGGCCCCTCCGGCCGGGGCCGGATCCGGATCGGCCGAGCCGAGATCCAGCCCCTCCGGCGTTTGAGGAGCAGGGGTCCGGGGACTGGTCCCCGGCAACGGCGCCGCGCCCTGCGGACCCGCCGGGGCGGCGCCCCGAGGGCCGCTGCCGGGAGCGGGCAGCGCCCCCACTACCCGGGACCCGGCCGGCGAGCCGGCCATCGCGAGGTCGTACACGCGAAGCAACTGCTCCGCGCTCCGCCCGATGTCGTAGCGCCGCACCACCCCGGGCGGCGGCAGCCGCCGGACGCCGGCCTCCATGTGCCCCCGCAGCGCCGCGACGAGTTCCTCCGTGCCGGTGCCGATCCGCCGCGCCCCCGGCGCCTGCGCCGCGGGCAGGTCGTCGATCGCCGGGCAGGTGACGTGCAGCACCGGCAGCCCCGCCGCCAGCGCCTCGATCACCGCCAGCCCGAAGGCCTCCTCCCGCGAAGGGGACACGAACACGTCCATCGCCGCGAGCAGCGCGGGGATCCCCGGGGTCCGCCCGTCGGTGCTGTCGCCCAGCGGGTCCCGCTCCCCCAGCAGGTGGATCCGGCTCTGCGCCCCCAGCTCGGCGGCGAGCCGGCGCAGCGCGGCCCGCTCCGGCCCGTCCCCGGCCAGCAGCAGGTGCGCGCCGGGCAGCGCCGCCACCGCCCGGACCAGGACGTCGAAGCGTTTCCCCGGCACCAGCCGGCCGACGCCGCCGACCACGAAGGCCCGTTCGGGCAGGCCGGTCCGGGTCCGGGTGGCCCGCCGTACGGCCTCGTCGAAGCGGAACCGCACGGCTTCGATCCCGTTCGGGACCACGTGCACCCGCGCGGCCGGCACCCCCCAGGCCTCCAGGCGGGCCGCCACCGTGTCCGACACGGCCACGGTCGCGGCTCCCAGCCGCTCGCTCGCCAGGTACAGGGCCCGTACGCCGCCCGTGAGCGGCCGGCCCTCGATCTCGGCGGCCCCCAGGGAGTGTTCGGTCGCCACGCTCACCCGCACGCCCGCGAGCCGCGCCGCGAGGCGCCCGTACACGCAGGCCCGGTACAGGTGCGTGTGGACCAGGTCGTAGCGGCCCCGGCGGATGAACTTCACCAGCTTCGGCATCGCTCCCAGGTCGCGGTTGCCGCGCATCCCGAGGTGGACGACCCGTACGCCGTCCGCGCGCAGCCCCTCCGCGACCGGCCCGGGGTTGGTCAGCGTCAGGACGTCGCAGCGCATCGGCATGTGCCGCAGCAGCAGCCGTAGTTGCTGCTCGGCGCCCCCGACGCCGAGTCCCGTGATGACGTGCAGCACCTTCCCGGGGCTCACAGGTGCACCGCCCGGCGCAGCTCCCGCACCTGGTGGCGCACCTGCTTGATGCGCAGCCGGGGGCCGCCGTCGGCCTGGCTGATGTGCGTACGGGGCATCGCGTGGGGTCCGGCGAGGCGGCCCGGGTCGATGGCGCAGGCGTAGCCGTACCCGGCGGCCCGGGTCGCGGAGACGACCCGGGCGTCGAGGTGCCCGTACGGGTAGCAGAATCCGGCGGGCAGCGTCCCGGTCAGCTCCCGGATCAGCTCCCGGCTGCCGCGCAGCTCCTGCTGCAGTACGTCGTCGGGGGCCGCGGTGAGGTCCTGGTGGAGCAGCCCGTGCGAGCCGATCTCCTGGCCGGCGGCGGCGACTTCGCGGATGCCCTCGGCGGTGAGGAGGGGCTTGCGGGGGCCCAGCGGGTCCCAGACGTTGTCCACGCCGAGCCGCCCGGGCAGCACGAAGAGGGTGGCGGTGCAGTCGTAGCGGCGCAGCAGCGGCAGTGCGCGGGTCAGGAAGTCGGCGTAGCCGTCGTCGAAGGTCAGCCCGACCAGTCCGGCGTCCCGCCCGGCGGCGCGGGCCCGCAGCAGCTCGCCGACGGACACCCCGCGCAGCCCGCGGGAGCGCAGCCACAGCAGCTGCGCCTCCAGCGCGTGCGGGGTGACGGTGATGCCGTACGGGTCCTCGGCGGGATCGGTGAACTCGGCGACGGAGTGGTACATCAGGACCCACGGCGATGCGCCGCGGCGGGCGGTGACCGCCGCGGCGGGGCGCGCCGTTTCGGTGTCAGCGGACATTGCGGAACCTCTGGGTGAGCTGGGAGGTGAGGTGAGCGGTGAGCTGGGCGAGCTGGCCCGGCAGGGCGGTGACCTCCAGGGCCCGTATGGCCATGCCGGTGGCGCCGAACATGGCCGGGACCAGCAGGCAGCCGAGGGCGGCGCTGACGAGCGGGTCGGGGATCATCGGGCCGGCGATCCAGCCGGTGGCGCAGGCGGCGAGGGCCGCGACGGAGAGCCGGCCGATGCTGATGGCCACCCGGCGGACCTGGATGGCGATGATCCGCGAGCCGAGTCCGGTGAGCAGCAGTGCTGCGGTGGTGGAGATGCCGGCGGCGTTGGCGGCGGCGATCCCGTAGATGCCCCACCAGCCCACGGCGAAGGCTCCGGCGACGATGTTGACGAGGAGTCCGGAGCCCATGGCGAGGGCCGGGAACCAGGTGGGCCGGGCGGTGGAGAAGAAGGGCCGCGAGAGCGCTCCGACGAGGCAGTGGCCGAGCAGGCCGAGCCCGTAGACCCGCATGACGGAGGCGGTGGCCTCGGTGTCGACGTGGGTGAACGCCCCGCGTTCGAAGAGCACTTGGATGATCTGGGGGGCGTACCCGATGACGAGCGCGGTGCCCATGAGGACGGCGAGCGAGGCGAGCGCGAGGTCCCGCTCGACCCGCCTGCGGGCCTTGTCCCGCTCCCCGCCGGCCATGGCCTGGGCGACGACGGGGAAGGTGACGGTGCAGATCATGAGGGAGAGCACCATCGGCATCTGCGCGACTTTTTGGGCGTAGTTGAGGTGCGAGATGGCGCCGGGCGGCAGCGAGGCGGCGAGGAACCGTTCGACGAGGACCTGGGACTGCCGGAAGACGGCGAAGAAGATGACCGGTGCGATCACCCCGAAGGCGATCAGCGTCGGCCGGTCCCGGTCGCGCTGGCGGCGCGGGGGACCCGCAGCCAGCACGGCGCGGGGCGGTCCGAAGCCCACGTTGCGGATGAAGGCGGGCAGTTGGACCAGGGCCATCAGGACTCCGCCGACGGCGACCCCGGCGGCGGCGGCGCGCACTCCCCACAGGGCGTGCAGGGCGACCATGGTCCCGATGATGCCGACGTTGTACGACACGTAGATGGCGGCGGGCGGCACGAAGGAGCGGTGCGCCCTGAGGGCGGCGCTGAAGTAGCCGGCGATCCCGAAGGACAGCACGGTCAGGGCGGTCATCCGGGTGCATTCGACGGCGAGCCCGGGGTCGGGCAGCCCCGGCGCGAGCACGCCCACGACGAGCGGCGCGGCGACGACGAGCACGGAGGCGACGGCGGCCAGGAGCACCAGCAGCCGCGGCAGCGTGGCCCCCACCAGCAGCCGTACGGGATCCTGCGCGCGAGCCTCCTGGCGGGTGAGCCCGGCCCGGCTGGCGGCCCGGCGGGCCAGGGCGTGGCTGAAGGCGGGCACCATCAGCAGGGCCATGGCGTCCTCGATGAGCAGCGTCGAGGCCATCTCGGGGACGGTCCAGGCGATGAGGAAGGCGTCGCTGTCGTGCCCGGCTCCGAAGAGGTGCGCGATGGTCTGGTCGCGGACCAGCCCGAACACCGCCCCGGCGGCGGTCAGCCCGGCGGTCACGGCGGCCGCCTTGGCGAGCGCCCCGCCGATCCCGGACCGGGCCCCGTCGGCCGTCGCGTCGGGGTCGCCGTCCCGGCGCCCGCCCCCCGCCATCCGGCGCGGGCCGCCGTCCCGCGCGGCCGGGGCACCCGGATCCCGGCCGTTCCCGGCCCGTACGGACCCGGTCGCCGCGGTGCCCAGTACGGACCGGCGCACGGCCTCCGCGTCGCCCGGCGCCGTGCCCGGCGCCGCGGTCCCGACGGCCCCGGACCCGGCAGGCCCTTCGAGTCCCGGGCCCGGGCGGCCGGTGGCCACCACACGGCCCGCTCCGGCGTCGCCGGCGGGGACGGGAACGCCCACGTGCGCGGCGCCGCGTCCGGCGGACAGCGGTCCGCCCGAGGCGGCCACGCGGCTCGCGCTGTCGGCCGGACCGGTGGTCTGCGCGACCGGGGCCACCGGCGGGTGCGGCGGACGGCCCGCAGCCGCGGCGACCTCGGTCGCCGCGGCTGCGGGCCGCCGCCAGGGCGTCGTATCCGTCACCGGCCGGCCGCACCCTCAGGGACCGCGGCCCGGCCGGGCGCGCCCGACCCGCGGCCGGATCCCGCGGCGGCCCGGCCGCCCGAGGCGAGCTCGCCCGTCCCGCTCCCGGAGGGAAGCGCCCACCAGGCCGCCAGCCCGATGATCACTCCGGTCAGCACGGTGGACGGGCCCCCGATGTCCGCGTAGAGGAAGTCGGTGAGCTGCCACACGAGCAGGCCGATGGCGACCAGTCCGCAGTCCCGCACCGCACCGGCGCCCGACAGGCACCGCCGCAGGCCCGCCACCAGGACGGCCAGCCAGCCGCCCGCCAGGGCGATCAGCCCGATCAGCCCCTGCTCGCTCAGCACCAGCAGGTACATGTTGTGCGGGGAGAGCAGCGGCTGGCGGACGTACCCCTGGCCCGCGCCCGCGGTGTCGCTGCCGGAGGACAGCGCCAGCCCGGAGTGCGAGTCCCGGTTGGCCGGGAAGCCCTTCAGCCCGACCCCCACCGCGGGCCGCTCGCGCCACATCGAGCCGGCCGCGTCCCACATCGTGTAGCGGTCGGTCACCGACTGGTCGGGGGCGTCGGAGACCTGCGTGATCGAGGTCAGCCGCTCCGCGACCATCGCGGAGCCGACGCCGAACCCGCCCACGAGGACCACACCGACGGCGGCCAGCGCGAGCAGCACCTTCAGGGCCCGCCGGATCCCGGCCAGGGCCATCACCAGCCCGGCCGCGGCGAAGGTCGCGATCCACGCGCCCCGGCTGAAGGACAGCACCAGCGGGAGCACCAGGACCAGCGCGGCCGTGCCCGAGGCCCGCCGGACCCGCGCCGGCAGCCCCGGAGCCAGCGCCCCGGCCGTCGCGACGATCAGGCCGTAGGCCACGACCGTGGCCATGCCCATGACGTCCCCGGGTCCGAAGGTGCCCACGGCGCGGATGTCCTCGCCCTGGTAGGAGGCACCGGTGTGGGTGGCGAACTGCACCACGCCCACCGCTCCCTGGACCAGTGCCAGCACCACGAAGCACCCGGCGGCCAGCCGGAACTCGAAGGCGTCCCGCACCAGCAGCACGATCGCCGCCGGGACCAGCACGAACACCTGGAGGTAGCGCACGAACCCGGGCAGGGCCGCGTACGGGTCCCCCGCGGTCACCGTCGAGACGGCGAGCCCGACGGCCGGGAGGCCGAGGACGAGCACCCCCAGCGGGCTCAGCGGCCGGACCCGGCCCCGCAGGGCCTGGACCCCGCAGACGAACACGAGCAGCAGTGAGGCGGCGTCGGCCGGACCGACCTTCCCCGAGGCGCTCGCGTCACCCGCCGGGACGGGGATCAGGAGCGCCAGTACGGTCGCGGCGAGCGGCAGCAGCGGCCAGTGCCGGCGCAGCAGATCGGCGGGGTCCGGGCAGGACCATGACGTCGGGGACGTCGGTGCGGCAAGGCTCATGCTTTAGCTGCCCCCCAGCCGGAAGCGGAAGAAGGAGGCCGCGGTGCGGGCCAGGATCCACAGGTCCTGCCACAGCGACCAGGTGTCGATGTAGTGGTTGTCGAAGCGGGCCCGGTCCTCGATGGAGGTGTCCCCGCGCAGCCCGTTGATCTGGGCGAGCCCGGTGATGCCGACCGGCATCCGGTGCCGGGCTTCGTACCCCGGGTGCACGCTGCTGAACTTGGCCACAAAGAAAGGCCGTTCGGGACGCGGACCGACCAGGCTCATGTCACCCCGGACCACGTTCCACAGCTGCGGCAGCTCGTCCAGCGAGGACTTGCGCAGGAAGGAGCCGATCGGGCTCATCCGGCAGTCGCCGGCCACCGTCCAGCGGGTGGCGGACTCGTGCGCGTCGGCGCGCAGGGTGCGGAACTTCAGCAGAGTGAAGGGGCGTCCGTACAGGCCGACCCGCTCCTGCCGGAAGATCACCCCGGGCCCGTCGGAGACCCGTACGGCCAGCGCGCAGGCCCCCATCACGGGGGCGGCGGCGAGCAGCGCGATCGCGGCGAGCGAGGAGTCGATGACCCGCTTCGCGTACCGCTCGACCGGCCGGGCCGGGCGCGGCAGCAGCGGCTGGACGGCGTACCCCCACAGCTGGTCGGCGGGCTGCGCGACGCGCATCCCGGTGACCTTGGCGGTGCCCGCCGGGTCGGCGAGCCAGAGCCGGCACCCGTGGTCGTGGAAGAGCCGCACCAGGGAGGCGGTGCGTTCGTCTGCCTCGGGCGGGCGGGTGAAGACGGCGTGCCGGACGGAGTTCTGGATCACGGCCCGCCGGATGTCCTCGTGGGTGGCGAGTACGGGAACTCCCGCGTCCCCCTCCCCGTCGGTCCCGGTGTCCGCGAGCCCGACCGGGCGCAGTCCGTACTCGGGGCGCCCGTGCAGGGCGGCGGCGACCGCGCTCGCCCCGGCGCCGGGTCCGACGACCAGGGCGGAGGCGGGGCGGCGGGCACGGGTGCGGCGGCGGAGCTGGTTGACGAGGCCGCGTCCCGCGCAGGCCAGGGCGACCTGGACGCAGACGGCGCCGAGCAGCGCGCTCCAGCCCAGGGCCTCGCCCGGGGCGGTGGCGGCCAGCACGGCGGCGGCCCCGCACCACAGGGCGGCGGACCGCCCGGCGAGCGAGGGCAGTTCGAGCAGCGCGGAGGGGGCGAGCCGCGGCCGGTACAGCCCGGCCTGCGCGTGCAGTGCGACCAGGGCCAGTGCGAGGGGAGCGGCGGCCCCGAGGGGCAGCTCCGTCCCCGGCAGCGCCGCCACCGTCGCGGTGGCGGCGAACGCGTCGGCGGCCAGCAGCGGGGCGATCCCGTCCCGGCGGCGCACCCGGCTCGGCCGTACGGTGGCCCGCGCGCGGTCGGCCTTGGGTCCGCGCGGGGGGTGGATCGCGGTCACGGAACGGCGCACGGCGGCGCCGGTGCCGGAGACCGTCCCGGTGGCCGTACTGGTGGCCGTACTGGTGGCCGTACTGGTGGCCGTACTGGTGGCCGTACTAGTGGCCGTACTGGTCGCCCCGGCGCCGCTGGTGGTACCAGAGATGCCGGTGATGCCGGTGATACCGCCGGCGGGCCCCGTACCGCCCTGCCCGGTGTGCCGGGCGGGTGCGCTGTCCATCGTCATCGGCTGATGCGCTCCTGGTTCAAGGGCCGGGGCCTGCCCAGCAGTTCGTGATACAGACCGGTGACCGCGTCCGTGGTGCGCCGCACGTCGAATTCCATCCGCGCGTGCCGCTCCGCCTGCTCCCCGAGTGCGGCGAGCAGCCGCGGCTCGGCGAGCAGCCCGCCCAGGGCCTTGGCCAGCGCCGTCGGGTCCTCCGGTTCCACCAGGCACAGCCGCCCCTGGCCGGGCGGAAGGCTCTCGCGGGCACCGCTGACGTCGGAGACCAGGACCGGTCGGCCACAGGCCATGGCTTCGAGCGGGGCGAGCGCCATGCCTTCCCACCGCGACGGCAGTACAACGAGATCGGCGGCCCGAAGCCACGGCCGGATGTCGAAGGCGGCCCCCGCGAAGTGGACCGAGGGCGGGGCGCCACGGCGCAGCCGTTCCATGTCGGGGCCGTCCCCGACGAGCACGAGACGGGCCCCGGGAACGGCTCCGAGCAGCTCCGGCCAGGCGCGCAGCAGGACGTCCTGCCCCTTCTGCTGGCAGAGCCGGCCGACGCAGACGGCGAGCGGTCCGTCCCCCAGGAAGGCAGTGGGCAGGGGCAGTTCGGCGCGCGCCCGGGCCTTGTCCTGGACGGGGTCCGGGCCGCCGGGGCGGAAGTGGCCGAGGTCGACGCCGTTGCGGATCACCGACCAGCGGGCGGCGATCCCCTCGGACTCCCCGGTGCGGCGTTCGGCCTCGCTGACGCAGAGCACCCGGTCGGCCCAACGGGCCCCGAAGCGCTCCCAGCGCAGCGCGAGCGCGGCGGTGGCCCCGCCCACGGCGTCGAAGGACCAGGCGTGCGGCTGGAAGACGGTCGGGACGGCCCCGCGCACGGCGAGCCGCCCGGCGAGTCCGGCCTTGGCGCTGTGGGCGTGCAGGATGTCGGGCCGGACCCGCCCGATCAGGCGGCGCGCGCCGAGCACTTCGGCGGCCAGGCCCGGCCCGGGAGCCCGCCCGGCACGCCAGGTGAGCACCTCGGCCCCGGCCTCGCGGGCGGCGTCGGCGAGCTGTCCGCCGCGCGGGCAGCCGACGAAGGTCCGCAGGCCGGCCGCGGACTGGGCGCGTACGAGGTCCACGACGACGCGGGCGACCCCGCCCTCGACCGGCTGGACGAGGTGGAGGACGACCGGAGGCCGGGACGGCGCGGGAGAGGGATCGGGAGAAGGGTCGGGAGAGGGGGATGCGGAAGGAGAAGAAGAAGGCTGCGTGGGCACGTGGAGTGGTCTCCTGCGTTCAGCGGCGCGCGTCTGTCTGAACGAAGAGCACACCGAGGAAATGACCCTGGTTTTCGCCCGTGAACCCGAAGGTCAGGCTGCGGGCACCACCGGACAGGGCGGGGCTCAGATCGAACACGTCCGCGTCATATCCGAGGTTATTCATATGTTCGGGCTGTCGCACGAACGAGTGATCGCCGAATTCCGTGATCGTGGAATTCATAACATCATTAAAAGGATTTTCTCCGTCACTGAGGCTGATCCGGCGACCGCTGTCGGCGGTCACCGTGAGTGAGTCCCCGAGCGTTCCGCGGTCCCCGTCGTACGCGACCACCCCGGCCCGCCCCCGCGCTCCGGGCGCCGCGTCCAGGCCGGTGAGCTCCACCGTCTCGCCCGCCGCCTCGCCGGCCCCCGCGGCCAGCCCTTCGAAGCCGTCCCAGATCGAGACCCTGCGCACCGGCTCCTGCGGGTGCTCGTAGGCCACCACCAGCGTCCAGCCGCCCCAGGCACCCGCGTCCGAGTGCCCCATGGCGATGTTCAGCTGGGCCACCGTCCACATCCCGGCGCCGCCCTTGCGGACCAGCGGGGTCACGTCGGCGGAGGCCTGGTAGGCGTCAGCGGCCGCATCGCTGCGGTGCCCGATCGCCGTATCGGCCAGGACTTCCTTGTACGCGCCGCCCGGCTCGGCGACGAGCACCCGGCCGTTGTCCTCCGGCGGCTTCTGCTCGCCGACCCGCAGGTTCCCGCCCCAGTACAGCCGGGCGTACGAGACCTTCGCGCCCGCCGGGACCTTGAGCTCGGCCCGGGTGGAGTTGTAGGTGTCCGGGTCCTTGTCGACCTCGTCGTAGAACATCTCGTAGTCGCCGTTGGTCCCCGCCGCGCCCTTGTTGACCGCGGCACACGGCTCGGCCTGCGCGGACTCCTCCTTGCGGCAGCCGATGGAGGAGTTCGAGGCCCGGACCAGGCCCCCGTGCTGCACCGCCTGGTAACGCTGGGTGAAGGGCACCCGGGGCGCCTCCTTGACCAGCGGCCCCCGCACGCCCGGCGGGGCGGCGGCGGCCCCGGCTGCGGGGACGTTCACCGAAAGTGCGAGGCAGGACAGCAGACCGAGCGTGCCGAGGATTCTGCGGGAGGAACCCATGACCCTGTCTCCATTTTCGATCAAGGGGACAAAACAGGAGTGAACTTTGTCAGAAGTCAGGAGGGAAATCACGCCGGACTCGCTCATACGGCCTTTTGGGCGATAACACGCACCCTGGAGACGGGCGGGTCGTTATGGCTTGCACCATTGTTCGAACGGAAAGGAAAAAGCGAGATGAAGAAGAGGCTGGTGCGCGGCGCCACCCTGGCGGTCGCGAGCACCGCGCTGCTGATGGGCGGCGCGGGCCTCGCCTCCGCGCACGGCGACGGCGGCGCGACGGCGAACGGCTTCACCGGTGAGTCCCCCGGCGTCCTGAGCGGCAACCTGCTCCAGGTCCCGGTCCACGTCCCGGTGAACGTCTGCGGCAACACCGTGAACGTGATCGCCCTGCTGAACCCCTCGTTCGGCAACACCTGCGTCAACGCCTGACGTCAACCGTGCCGCCCGAAACTTCGGCATCCGAGTGAATACACGCAACCCGAACCGCGGTTGCGCCGTTGTTCCGGGTGCTTGAGTAACGGGCAATCCTGCAAAAAAGGGACCATCATGATCAAGAAGTTTGCGGCCGGCGCAGCGGTTGCCGCCTCGTTCGTCGGTCTGGGTGCCGCCATGGCCCCGCAGGCCATGGCCATCGGCAACGACCACGGCATCAACACCGTGAACGGCAACGGGGCCTCGCAGATCTACGGCAACCAGGCCACCTACGGCAACATGAGCCCGCAGATGGCGCTCATCCAGGGCTCGTTCAACAAGCCCTGCATCGCCCTGCCCGCCAAGGCCAACGTCCAGTCCGTCCTGGCTCTGGTCAACGTCGGCGTCCAGGACATCCCGGTCCTGTCCAGCCCGCAGAACCAGCAGTGCACCGAGAACTCCACCCAGGCCAAGGGCGACGAGGCTCTCTCGCACATCCTCAGCAACATCCCGGTCCTGTCCGGCAACGCCTCCGCCGGCAGCTGACACAGCGCCGCGCCAGCCGACACAGCACCGCACCAGTGGGGCCGTCGCACCTTCGGGTCGCGGCGGCCCCGCCGCATGTCGGGACTCGAATAAGGGCGCGGAAAAATCCGGCCACAATTCAGGACGCACAGGCATCTGAGTGAATTGGCCGGAGGCGCGCAAAAATCCGCGGTTTCTTTTCCCGGACCCACTCGTTGTTATTCCTGCAGCGGATAGACCTCTGCGGGAAGGAAACGAAAACAAATGACGTACAAGAAGGCAGTGGTGCTGGCCGCCGGCATTCTGATGGCCGCCGGTGCCGCCTCCCCCGCCATGGCCGACTCGGCGGCCGACGGCAAGGCCGTCGGTTCCCCGGGCGTCCTGTCCGGCAACGTGCTCCAGGTCCCGGTCCACGTCCCGGTCAACGTCTGCGGCAACACCGTCAACGTGATCGCCCTGCTGAACCCCGCGTTCGGCAACACCTGCGTCAACGCCTGACGAAGCGCCTGTGCCCGCAAGGGCAGACCTCCTCGGGGTGGCCTCGGAGTGCACGGCGGTGCACTCCGAGGCCACCTTCGATTCAGCACCGGCCGCAGGGCCGGTAGACAGGGAAGGACCCATGCGACAGGTACTGAGCCGACAGGTACTGGGCAAGGGGGTGCTCACCGCGGCCGCCGCGTCCAGCCTGCTGTCCATCGCGACCGGCGCGGCCTACGCACAACCCGGGGCGATGGCCGAGGCCTCCCATTCACCGGGCGTGCTGGCCGGCAACAGCGTCTCGGTACCGATCACCTTCGCGCCGAACGTGTGCGGCAACACCGTGGACGCCGGAGCGGGCCTCAACCCCGCCATGGGCAACAACTGCGCCACCACGACCGGCTCCGACGCCGGCCACGACTACGAGCGCTACCTCAGCCCGCAGCAGGCCGAACAGGTCCGCCGCTACGTCGATCAGCAGGAGGAGCACGACCGGCACGAGGAGGGCGGCTACGGGGACCGCGGACCCGAGCAGCACGGCGGCTACGGCGAGGACGGACCCGGGCCGCAGGGCGGCCACGAGGACCACGGACCCGGGCCGCAGGGCGGCTACGGAGACTCCGGCGAGGAGGAGTGCGACGACCACCCCGCCCCGGAGCGGCCCGAGCCCCCGCCCCAGCACGAGTCGCAGCACGAGCAGCCGCCGCACACCGAGCACCCCCCGGCGCCGGCCCCGCAGCACGCGCCCCCCGCGCCGCAGCCGCTGCCCGCGCCCGAGGCGGAGCACCCGGCTCCCGCTCCGGCGCCCGCGCCCGCTCCCGTAGAGCAGGCACCCGCGCCGCAGCCCGAGCCCGTTCCGGCGCCCGTAGTGGAGGAGGCTCCGCACACGCTCCCCGCTCCGGCGCCCGTGGAGGAGGCCCCCGCGCCGATGCCCCCGCACGGCAGCCAGGTCGTGGAGCACCCGGCGCCGGTAGTGCCCGCGGTCGACCAGCCGCCGGCGGCCCCCGCCGGTGACCTGCCGGTCCCGCTGCCTCCGGCACCGCTGCCCGCCCCGGCACCCGCGCCGGTTCCCGCGCCCGCCCCGGCACCCGCCCCCGAGGCCGTCCCCGTCGCGGCGGTCCCCGCGGCCCCCGCGCGGCAGGAGCTGGCCGCGACCGGTGCCGGACAGCCCGGCGCCGCGGCGGCCCTGGCCTCGGCCCTGATCCTGGGCGGCGCCATTCTGTACCGCAGGTCCCGCAAGGCCGCCTGACGGCAATACCGGTAATCAGAAAAAATATCGGCCGGAGAATCCCTTGTCGGATTCTCCGGCCGTTGCCGTGTTCGGTTCCGCGTTTCCGTGGCGCCGGGTAATCGTTAACCAGGTCGAAAGTGGCGCGACGGTCGCCACTGGCCGCCATTGGACACCCCTGGAAGAGGATTTTGAAATGAAGCTCTCGAAGGTCGCCGCAGTCGTCGTCGGCTCCGTCGCCGCCCTCGGCGCCACCTCCCCCGCCTTCGCCGCCACGGAGGCGCCGGCCGTCCCCATGAGCCTGACGAGCGGGCTGACGGCGGTCACCGACTCGGTGAACCCGGTATCGGCGGCGCTGCCGCAGACCGTGGGCAACGGGCTGGCCGAGCAGGGCGAGAGCGTCGAGAAGGTCGTCACCACCGTCCAGAAGGTCAACGAGGTGAAGAACGACGCTCCGGCCGAGGTGATGCACCTCGCCAACGGCGCCACTCAGGCCTCCCCGCTGCTCGGCGGAGTGAAGCTCAACGGCGGCAGCAAGCACTGACGGGTCCGTCCCGTTCTCCCGCCGACATGACTGTGGGCGCCACCGGCGAGGCCGGGGGCGCCCACAGTCATGTGGTGTGTCGAACGTCAGTCGTTGACGCAGACGTTGCCGAACGCCGGGTTCAGCGCACCGATCACGTTGACGGAGTTGCCGCAGACGTTGACCGGGACGTGGACCGGGACCTGACCCAGGTTGCCCGAGAGGACACCGGGGGAACCCACGGCCGCGCCCTCGGCCGACGAGTCGGCCATAGCGGAGCCGGCGGCACCGGCCGCAGCGAGACCAGCGGTGGCCAGGACCAGGGCGGCCTTCTTGGCAGTGTTCATGGGAAGTGCACCTTCTCTTCGATGTTCTGCCCCGATTCCGGGGCTCACATCGAGCGAAACGGTCCAGCATCCCAGACGACACGGTTCCGCACGCGATCAGACCTGTTCAGCCCAATAGTCGTAACCGCGTGCGGGTCCGCGTAGGGATCCCGGTGCCTACGGAAGGAACTCCGCGAACGAGGGGACCTTCGGGACGAGGCCCGCCGGTGTCGCGGGCACCGCCGGCACGGCGGGCACCGCGGCCGCGGGCGGGGCCGCGGGATCGGAGACCGGAAGCGCCGGGACGCCGGGGATCTCCGGGATCGGGACGTCGGGGACCGGGATGTCGGGGATCTCCGGCACCGCGGGAACCGCGGGTACCGCGGGTACCGCGGGTACCGCCGGAATCGCCGGAATCGCCGGGAGCTGCAGGTCCGGGAGGCCGGGGATCGCGGGGATCGCCGGCAGGGCCGGGAGCGTGGGCAGTTTGATCTCGGGGATCTTGATCCCCAGATCACCCAGGCTCTTGGTCAGACCCTCCAGGATCTTGGAGACGGCGGCGAGGGCGTCCTCGACGGGACCCGCCTTCGCCACCCTCTCGTTGATCTCCTCCTGGGCGGCCGCCACCCGGTTCGCGGCGGCACCGGCACCCTCTGCGGCGCCCGCGGGAGCTGCCGCGCCGGTGAGTATGACGACCGCCAGGGCCGACGGGACGAGGACGCGGACGCGGGAGGCCTTGGTGCGGTGCATGGGTGTTCCTTCTGGTGGTCGCTCAGAAACGGACCCGAGCGATCCGCTTCCTTACCCACCGTGCGAACGGGTTCCACGGAGCGCAACACGAGCGCGGGCCCCC
This sequence comes from Streptomyces sp. NBC_01298, assembly GCF_035978755.1. NCBI lineage: Bacteria > Bacillati > Actinomycetota > Actinomycetes > Kitasatosporales > Streptomycetaceae > Streptomyces > Streptomyces sp. NBC_01298. Next base: position 5,392,535 of record NZ_CP108414.1, on the reverse strand, counting down.
CGCGCCGCTCCGGGGTGCGTACGGGCTTCGCGCACGCGTCCGGGGGCGGCTCACCCCACTCGGGGAAAACCTGGCCGTGGACAGGCCGTTTGAGTGAAGCAGCGGAACCAACGTCCGGAAGAACAGTTGATCAGGGCGCTCCACTAGCGGGCACTCGTGCGACAAAAGGATCAAGATGCTCAAGAAGATCATGACTGCTGCCGCGGTCACCGCCGCCGCCGTCGGCGCGGGCGCTGCTGCTGCCGCCCCCGCCATGGCGATCGGCAACGACAACGGGATCAACACCGTCAACGGGAACGGTGCCGTGCAGGCCTACGGCAACCAGAAGACCCACGGTGACATGAGCCCGCAGCTCGGAGTCGTCCAGGGCACCCTGAACAAGCCCTGCATCGGTCTGCCGGCCAAGGTCAACGCCCAGTCGCTGGTGGCGCTGCTCAACATCGGCGTCCAGGACATCAACGTCCTGTCCAACCCGCAGAACCAGCAGTGCACCGAGAACTCCACCCAGGCCAAGGGCGACGAGCCGCTCTCGCACATCCTGGACAACATCCCGGTCCTCTCGGGCAACGTCTCCCAGGGCAGCTGATCTCCGCTCCCGACCTACGCTCCGGGACCCCGTGGTCCACGTGCCCGGCGCCCGTGGAGCGACGCGTTCGAAGAAGCGGTGTGAAGTCGTGAAGTGACGAGGGCCCCGGCAGCGTCCAGCTGCCGGGGCCCTCGCATGTCGTCCGGCCGCCTCAGCCGGTCCAGAAGTCCCACCACCGGGTCAGGATCAGCATCCCGATCACGCCGGTGTGCAGGACGGGCGGGGCCCAGCCGAAGTCGGCGAAGAAGTTCCGTACCGGCGCGGGCGCGGGCAGGATCCCCGTGCGCACGGTGTGCGCGGTGACCGCCCAGAACATCACCAGGGTGGCCGCCCAGGTCAGGCAGCACCACAGGCAGAGCGCGTTGATCTCGTAGAGCGACTGGACCATGAGCCAGGAGCAGAATCCGACGCCGAAGAGCATTCCGGCGTTCAGGCCGAGCCAGAACCAGCCGCGGTGTCGGGCCCCGGCCAGCAGGCCGGCGCCGACGCACACGACCGCCCCGTAGGCGACCAGGCCCAGCATCGGGTTCGGGAAGCCGAAGGCCGCCGCCTGCTCGCTCTTCATCACGCTGCCGCAGGAGACGACCGGGTTGAGGCTGCACGCGGGCTTGAAGTCCGGGTTCTCCAGCAGCAGGAACTTGTCCAGGGTGATGACCCAGGCGGCCAGCACCCCGGCGGCCCCGGTGAGCAGCAGCAGCCAGGCCAGCGCACGGGGGGCCGCGATCGGTTCAGCGTCCTTGCGGTTGTGGGGCCGGGCCTGCTGGCGGGGGACTCCCACGGTATTTGTTGCCATACGGTCATGCTCCCGCCCTTGTGCCCGCCATCAGGCCCAACCATGCTCATCGACATGGAGGTTGACCTGAAGGGGTGGCTGGAACCCCCGGCGCTTCCCGGACGTTTTACCGAACCCCGGACGTGATGTCAGACCCAGGGGCTACGTTGAGCTTCCGCGAAGTGACAAGCTGCGACGGCCTGGAGACCCACCTTGAGCGATCCGCACGAGACCACCGAGGCGCACCTCGGCCGACTCCTGGGCCGCGCCCTCAACTCCTTCGACCTGCCGGACGAATTGGTCGAGCGGCTGGGCACCGCGCTCGCCCACAGGTCCTCGCTGCACACCACCCGCCGCAGTCCCGCGGCCGGACCGTGGCGGGAGATACACCGGCACGCCTACCTGCTGTCCGACGGCGACTCCGTCGTCCTGTGGGAGCTGGCCCACCGTCAGGACGACGGCCTGTCCATACGGTACGAGGTCTTCGCCGGCAAGGCGGAGACCTGCCTCGCGGCGGCCCGGCTCTTCGGCGAGGTCCCCTCGCAGGTGGCGCGGGACCTCGTGGAGGTGACGGTCGAGGAGGACCCGGAGAGCGACATCGCCGTGCTGAGCGCGCTGTTCAGCAATCCGACCCCCGCCCAGCGGCACCGCGAGTACGCGGTGGAGGAGTCCGCGGACCACGCCCGCCGGGTGCTGCGCCGCGCGGAGAACCCGGACCGGCCGGGCGAGCAGGTGGCCCTGCTGCTGCGGTCGGCCTACGCGCACCAGATCACGCAGGTGTTCGGCACCCGGCAGTGCCTCGCGGACGGGCGGGACGCCGGCTTCAGCCTGTACGAGCACTCCTTCGTCCTGCTGGACGGGAGCGAGTTCAGCCTGTGGGAGGTCGAGCACACGGTGACGCCGGACGGACGGCACATGTGCGAGGTCTACGAGACCGAAACGGCCGCGCGCGGAGCCATGGAGCTCCGCGCGCGGGTGAGGTGACGGGGACCGGGACCTGGTCCTGGACCGGGAAGTCGGTCAGGCGGCGACGGTGACCTCGGCCGGGTCCGGCAGGGGCGCCGCTTCGGCGGTCGTGTCCTGCTTGCGCATCCCCTTGAGGAGGATGACCAGGCCGGCGCTGGTGGCCGTACCGGCGGCGATGGCGATCAGGTAGAGCAGCGGGTTGCCGATCAGCGGGATCACGAAGATGCCGCCGTGCGGGGCCCGCAGGGTGCACTCGAAGGCCATCGAGAGCGCTCCGGTGACCGCGCCGCCCACCATGGAGGCCGGGATCACGCGCAGCGGGTCGGCCGCGGCGAACGGGATGGCGCCCTCGCTGATGAAGGAGGCGCCCAGGAACCAGGCGGCCTTGCCGTTCTCGCGCTCCGTCTTGGAGAAGAGCCGGCCGCGGACCGTGGTGGCCAGTGCCATCGCCAGCGGCGGCACCATGCCGGCGGCCATCACGGCGGCCATGACCTTGAGGCTGCCCTCGTTGGGGGTGGCGAGGCCGCCGATGGCGAAGGCGTAGGCCACCTTGTTGAGCGGGCCGCCGAGGTCGAAGCACATCATCAGGCCGAGGATGACGCCGAGGATGATCGCGTTGGCGCCTGAGAGGCCGGACAGCCAGTCGGTGAGGGCCCGCTGGAGCGAGGCCACGGGCTTGCCGACGACCAGGAACATCAGGAACGCGGTGACGGCGGAGCCGATGAGCGGCAGGACGACCACCGGCATGATCCCGCGCAGGGCGGTGGGGATCTTCAGCCTCTGGACGGCGAGGACGGTGCCGCCCGCGATGAGACCGGCGATCAGGCCGCCGAGGAATCCGGCGTCGATGGTGAGGGCCACGGCGCCGCCGACGAAGCCGGGGACGAGACCGGGCCGGTCGGCCATGCCGTAGGCGATGTAGCCGGCCAGTACGGGGACCAGGAAGCCGAAGGCGAGGCCGCCGGTCTGGAAGAGCAGCGCGGCCCAGCTGGCGGCCTCGGTCCAGACGAAGTGCTCGGCGACCGAAGGGGCGTTGTTGATCTCGTAGCCGCCGATGGCGAAGGCCAGGGCGATGAGGAGGCCGCCGGCGGCGACGAAGGGGACCATGTAGCTGACGCCGGACATCAGCCAGGTACGGAGCTTCGCGCCGTAGCCGTCCTGGTCCTCTCCGGCCTCTTCCACCGGGGTGGGGGAGGTGGTGGACACCTCGCCCCGGGCGGCCTTGTCGCGGGCCTCCTGGAGGAGTTCCGCCGGGCGGTTGATGCCGGCCTTGACGCCTACGTCCACGGTGGGCTTGCCGGCGAAGCGGGCCCTCTCCCTGACCGGGACGTCGTGGGCGAAGACGGCCGCGTCGGCGGCGGCGATGGTTTCCGGGGTGAGCTTGGTGAAGCCGGCCGAGCCCTGGGTTTCGACCGTGAGCTCGATTCCCGCCTCGGCGGCGGCCTGCTGGAGGGACTCCGCCGCCATGTAGGTGTGGGCGATGCCCGTGGGGCAGGACGTGACGGCGACCACTCGGAACGGCTGCCCTGCGGGGCTTTCCCCCACCCCGCCCCTTCCCGGCTGTGCAGCATTTTGCGGCTCCGCCGCGCGGGGGGCTCCGCCCCCGGACCCCCGCTCCTCAAACGCCGGAGGGGCTGGATTGGCGGCCGAAGGGGCTGGATTGGGCGGAGCCGGTTCTTCGCCGGCCACCAGTGCCGCCGCCTCCTCCGGAGTGGCCGCCGCGCGCAGAGCCGCCACGAAGTCCGGGCGCATCAGGCGGCGGGCCAGGGTGGAGAGGATCGAGAGGTGGGCGTCGTCGGCGCCGGCCGGGGCGGCTATCAGGAAGATCAGGTCCGCCGGGCCGTCCGGGGCGCCGAAGTCGATGCCCGACGGGGAGCGGCCGAAGGCCAGGGTGGGGGCCGTCACGTGGGTGGAGCGGCAGTGGGGGATGCCTATGCCGCCTTCCAGGCCGGTCGGCATCTGGGCCTCGCGCGCGGCCACGTCGGCCAGGAAGCCGTCCAGGTCGGTGACCCGGCCCAGCGTCACCATCCGTTCGGCGAGGGCACGTGCCGCCCCCACTTTGGACTCCGCGGACAGGTCGAGGTCGACCAGGTCACGGGTGATCATCTCGCTCATCGCTCGTCACTCATTTCGGACAGAGGGAGGTCCAGGGGCAGGTCCTGGGTGACATGGACCGCGTCGGGCCGCAGGTCCGAGGGGGCCGGCATGAGGCTGCCGGGAAGCTGGACCGCGGCAGCGCCGTGGGCCAGGGCGGAGGCCAGGGCCGCAGGCCCCGTACCTCCCGCGATCAGGAAGCCGGCGAGGGAGGCGTCGCCCGCGCCGACGTTGCTGCGGACCGAGGAGACGGCCGCCGTGCCGTAGTAGGTGCCCTCCTCGGAGACCAGGAGCTGGCCGTCCGCGCCGAGGGAGGCCAGGACCGCGCCCGCGCCCAGCGAGCGCAGTTCCTCCGCGGCCTTGAGCACGTCGCCGAGGGTGGCCAGGGGCCGCCCGACCGCCGCCGCGAGTTCCGAGGCGTTCGGCTTGATCACGTCCGGGCGGGCCGCCAGCGCCGCGAGCAGCGCCGGGCCTGAGGTGTCCAGGGCGATGCGGGCGCCCGCGGCGTGGGCCCGGGTCACGATGTCGGCGTACCACTCGGGGCCGAGGCCCCGCGGGAGGCTGCCGCAGCAGGCGATCCAGGCGGCGCCGCCCGAGCAGGTGCGGACCGTTTCCAGGAGCAGCGCCGACTCCTCGGGGGTCAGCTCCGGGCCGGCGGCGTTGATCTTGGTGAGGGTGCCGTCCGGTTCGGCCAGGGAGATGTTGGAGCGGGTCTGCCCGGCGATGGAGACCGCCGTGACGTCCACGCCCTGGGCGCCGAGGAGTTCGGCGATCATCGTGCCCGGCGTGCCGCCGAGCGGGAGGACCGCCGTCGTACGGACGCCCGCGGCGGCCACCGCGCGGGAGACGTTGACTCCCTTGCCCCCGGGGTCGACCCGGTCGGCGGTGGCGCGCAGCACCTCACCGCGGTCCAGCGAGGGGACTTCGTAGGTCCGGTCGAGGGAGGGGTTCGGGGTGACGGTGAGGATCATACGAGCACAACTTCCGTACCGGCGGCCTCGATCGCCGCCTTCTGAGCGGGGTCGAGCCCCGGGTCCGTGATGAGGAGGTCGACCTCCGTGAAGGAGCCGAAGCGCGCGAAGTGCTCCTGGCCCGCCTTCGCCGAGTCGGCGAGGAGGACGACGCGTCGGGCCGCCGCCATCGCGGCCCGCTTGACGGCGGCCTCGGCGAGATCGGGGGTGGTCAGGCCGCCCTCGGCCGTGAAGCCGTTCGTCGCGAGGAAGAGGACGTCCGCGCGGATCTCGGCGTAGGTGCGCAGGGCCCAGGCGTCGACGGCGGCGCGGGTGCGGTGGCGGACGCGTCCACCGACGAGGTGGAGGTCGATGCCGGTGTGGTCGGCGAGCCGGGCGGCGACGGGCAGCGCGTGGGTGACCACGGTGAGCGCGGAGTCGACCGGGATCGCGGCCGCGAGGCGGGCCACCGTACTGCCCGCGTCGAGGACGACGCTGCCGCCCGCGGGGAGTTCGGCGAGCGCCGCGGCGGCGATGCGGTCCTTCTCGTCGGCCGCGGTGGACTCGCGCTCGGTGAGGTCCGGCTCGAAGTCGAGGCGGCCGGCCGGTATGGCACCGCCGTGCACCCGCCGCACGAGCCCGGACCGGTCCAGGGCCTTGAGGTCGCGGCGCACGGTCTCGGCCGTGACCTGGAACTGGTCGGCCAGGGACAGGACGTCGACCCGGCCCGCCTCGCGGGCGAGGCGGAGGATCTCCTGCTGGCGCTCCTGTGCGTACATGTGGTTTCAGATCCGTTCGATGCCCGACTCTGTGGGTTCCTTAGGATCGTACGCCCGTTTGCGCCTGAAAACAAAACAAACGGGCATGCCCGCCAACAGAAGCGGACATGCCCGTCAGGAGAAGCGCGGAGGTGTGCGGACTAGCCCGCGTACTCCGTGCCGCCTTCGCGCTCGGCGATGGGGACGGCCTTGCGCGGCAGCATGAACATCACCGAGAAGATCACGACCAGGACGGCCGCGACCCACCACATGGCGTGGTGGAACGCGTCGACGTAGGGCGGCCCGAAGACCCCGTCGTCCTCGATGAACCCGAAGTAGACGACGGAGGTGAGGCCGAGGCCCAGCGCGTTGCCCATCTGGCCGGTGGTGTTGATCAGGCCGGACGCCGAGCCGGCGTGCTCGCGCGGCACCTCGGAGAGCACGGTGTCGGTCAGCGGGGCGATGATCAGGCCCATGCCGATGCCCATGACGATCAGCGGAGCGGCCATCTGCCAGGAGGTGATGGCCATGCCGTAGCGGTCGGACTCCCAGATGTAGAGGAGGACGCCCGCGGCCATGACCAGCGCGCCGGCCTGGAGCACCTTGCGGCCGAAGCGCGGTACGAGCTTCTGTACGGACACGCCCGCGGCGGCCGAGACGGCGATCGAGAACGGGATGCCGGTGGAGCCCGCCTTCAGGGCGCTCCAGCCGAGGCCCATCTGCATGTAGAGCGTCCAGACCAGGAAGAAGATGCCGGTCGCGATGCCGAAGGTCAGCTGGACGGCGATGCCGCCCGCGAAGCTCTTGACCTTGAAGAGGGAGAGCTCGACGAGCGGGGAGCCGTCTTTGCGGATCTTGTACTTCTCGTAGGCGATGAAGGCGATGAAGACCACCGGCGAGGCGACCATGCAGACGAAGCCCCACACGGGCCAGTCGTTCTCGCGGCCGTGGGTGAGCGGGAAGATCAGCATGACCAGGGCCAGGGTGGCGAGCACGACGCCGACCAGGTCCAGGCGCAGCGCCTTGGGGGCCTTGGACTCGGCGATGAACTTGCGGCCCAGGATCACGCCGGCGATGCCGACGGGCAGGTTGATCAGGAAGATCGGGCGCCATTCGAGACCGGCGATGTTCCACTCGGTGAGCAGGGCGCCGAGCATCGGGCCCGAGACGGCGCCGAGGCCGATGATCGCACCGAACAGGCCGAAGACCTTGCCGCGCTCGTGCGGCGGGAAGGTGACGTGGATGATCGCGAGCACCTGCGGGACCATCATGGCCGCCATGCCGCCCTGGAGGATGCGGGAGGCGACGAGCACGTCGGGGCTGGGCGAGAGGCCGCAGAGCAGCGAAGCCGCGGTGAAGCCGGATATGCCGATGAGGAAGAGGCGCTTGCGGCCGTAGATGTCACCGAGACGGCCGCCCGTGATCAGGCCGGCGGCGAAGGCGAGCGCGTAGCCCGCGGTGATCCACTGGATGGCGCTGGTGGAGGCGCCGAGGTCCTCGCGCATCCGGGGTATCGCGATGTTGACGATCGTGACGTCGACCAGGTCCATGAAGGCCGCGGTCATCACGATGGCGAGCGCGATCCAGCGGCGGCGGTCGGCGGGGGCCGCGGACTCGTCGCCGGCCGTGCCCGGGCCTCCGGCGCGGCCGGAGTCGCCGGCCTCGCCGGACTTGCTGATCGAGGTGGTCTCTACGGGAGGGTCGGTCCGCTCTTCTTGTACGGGCCCGTTCTTTCCTTCGGGCGATGACTGGGTCGTCTCGGTGCTCATGAGGAGAAACCTAGACGGCATCTAGGTCAGTTGGTGTCCTATTTGGCTGGCATCTTTGAACCATGACCGACACCCCGGCCCGTCTGCTCTCCCTGCTCTCCCTGCTCCAGACCCCGCGCGAGTGGCCCGGGAGCGAGCTGGCCGAGCGGCTGCGGGTGAGCGCCCGTACGATCCGGCGCGACATCGACCGGTTGCGGGAGCTCGGATACCCCGTGGAGGCCACGCTCGGCGCGGAGGGCGGGTACCGGCTGGTGGCGGGCGCCGCGATGCCGCCGCTCGTCCTGGACGACGAGGAGGCCGTCGCCATCGCGGTGGGGCTGCGGGCGGGGGCCGGGCATGCGATCGAAGGCGTGGAGGAGGCCTCCGTACGGGCCCTCGCGAAACTGGAGCAGGTCCTGCCGGGGCGGCTCCGGCGGCGGGTGAGCGCGCTGCAGTCGGCGACGGTCGCGGTGGCCCGGGGCGACGGGGCGAGCGTGGATCCGCGGACGCTGACGGCGATCGCCTCGGCGGTGGCGGGGCCGGAGCGGCTGCGGTTCGCCTACCGGGCCCGGGACGGGGTGGCCTCACGGCGGCTGGTGGAGCCGTACCGGCTGGTCAGCACCGGGAGCCGGTGGTACCTCGTGGCCTACGACATGGAGCGCGAGGACTGGCGGACGTTCCGCGTGGACCGGTTGAGCGAGCCCGGTGCGACGGGAGTGCGGTTCGCTCCGCGGGAGCTGCCGATGGATGCGGTGGAGTTCGTGCGGCGGGGGTTGCGCGGCAGGGAGTCGACCTACCTGGTCGATGTCACCTTCGCGGAGGCGGCGGAGCTGCCGAAGTGGGCACGGGAGTACGTGGTCGCGCCGGCGGGGGGCGGCGCCGGGGAGGGCGCCGGGGTGCGGGTGCGGTTCGAGTCGGCGGATTCGCCGGAGTGGCTGGTGGCGCGGTTGGCCTTGGCCGGGGTGCCGTTCGTCGTGCACGGGCCCGAGTTCCTGGTGGAGGCGGCTCGGGTGCTGGGTGCGCGGCTGGCGGAGGCGGCGGGGCCGTAGGGGCAAAGCGGCGGGGCCGTAGGGGGCAAAGGGGAGCCCCCGGCGCCTGGGGGGGATAGGCGCCGGGGGCTCGTATGGGGGGCTTCGTCTGGGGCCGGTCAGGCCACCGCGTCGAAGCCGGTGTCGCGGGCCATCTTCTTCAGTTCGAGCAGCGCGTGCTTCTCGATCTGACGGATCCGCTCGCGGGTCAGGCCGTGCTGCTTGCCCACTTCTGTCAGCGTACGCTCTCGACCGTCGTCAATGCCGTAACGCATCTTGATGATCGACGCGGTTCGCTGGTCCAGCTTGCCCAGCAGGTCCTCCAGCTCCTCGCTGCGCAGCAGGGAGAGGACGGACTGCTCGGGGGAAATCGCCGAAGTGTCTTCGAGCAGGTCGCCGAACTGCGTGTCGCCGTCCTCGTCCACGCCCATGTTCAGGCTGACCGGGTCGCGCGCCCAGTCCAGGACGTCTCCGACGCGCTTCTCCGTGGTGTCCAGCTCGGCGGCGATCTCCGCGTGCTCCGGGTCACGGCCGTTCTCGCGGTTGAACTCGCGCTGCACTCGGCGGATCCTGCCGAGCTCCTCCACCAGGTGGACGGGGAGCCGGATGGTGCGGGACTGGTCGGCGATGGAGCGGGTGATCGCCTGGCGGATCCACCACGTGGCGTACGTGGAGAACTTGAAGCCCTTGGCGTAGTCGAACTTCTCCACGGCGCGGACCAGGCCGGCGTTGCCCTCCTGGATGAGATCGAGGAGGGGAAGGCCGCTGCGCGGGTAGCGGCGGGCCACGGCGACGACCAGGCGGAGGTTCGAGCGGATGAAGACTTCTTTGGCACGCTCGCCCTCGGCGGCCAGGGCTTCGAGCTCGTCCCGGGAGGGCTGCTTGCCCTTGCGCTCTATCGCGCCGTCGAGGATCTGCTGGGCGTACACGCCCGCCTCGATGATCTGCGAGAGCTCGACTTCCTTGGCCGCGTCGAGCAGCGGGGTGCGCGCGATCTCGTCCAGGTACATGCCGACCAGGTCGCGGTCTGCGATCTCCCCGCCCACGGCACGAGCGCTGCTCGTGGACTGACGACGGGCGACGGCGCGGGTTGCCATGCGTGCTCCCTTGCGATGAGTTCGGTCGCGGTGGTGCGGTGACACTCTCCCGAGTGCCCGCTTCCGAAGGAAACAACGACTGGAATCGGGACAGAATTCCCACGTCGCTCCCTGTTTTTCGAGATCTTGCAGTATCCTGCCCCGCCACCCCCCGGCTCGAGGGGATGAGCGATGCCGACGGACCCGAAGATCCGCAGGTCAGGGCGGGGATTACGGCCGACCCCAGGGGGCGGCGGGCCCGTCCGCGCGGGGCAGCGGTGAGACCACCGTCACACTTGACACGGGCGGTTTCTCCCCTGCGGCAGCGCCGTCCCCGACTGCGCTTGTACCCCGAGAGACGGTCCCCACCGGCTTCTGGTTGCCTCGGTCGGCGGGGGCCTACTCGTCCGAGTGAACCGATGGCATATTCCTCCGGCATGAGCGGCAGCGCCCCGAGCATCGGAGAGTCGCTTGTGCCGTCCGGCCGGCGGCGCCCACACTCAGAGGAGGTGCTGCACATGACCGCTCTCGCCCACGAGACGCTGGAGGCCGTAATGCCGAAGGTCGCGACTCCCCCGTCGGACCTTGACGACGTCCTGTGGCAGGCATGGAAAGCCATGGAACTCCCCGAGGGCTACCACGCCGAGATCGTCGAGGGGTTCATCGAGGTGTCACCCACGGGTCGCTATTCGCACGGCCGTACCGTCAATCGCTTGAGGGATCAGCTCGTCGTGTTCCTCGCCGGCGGCGAGTTCGCCGCTCGCCAGGACATGAACGTCGTCCACCAACGCAAGGTGTGGATTCCCGATCTGTTCGTCGTACTGGAGGACACCGAGGGACACGTCACCGAGGACGGTCTCGGGGTCGACGCCTCGGCCGTAGCGATGATCGTCGAGGTCGTCTCCCCCGGAAGCGACAACATCACGCGCGACCGGACGCGCAAGCGGCGCGATTACGCCCGGGCGGCCGTTCCCGTGTACGTCCTGATCGACGACTTCGACGCCGGTGGCACCGTCACCGTGCTGACCTCACCCGACCCCGAGAAGGCCGTCTACGAAGACGAGTCGCGGACGGCATACGGCACCCCGATCTCGATCCCGACCGGCCCCGCCAAGGGGTTCACCATCGGGGAGGACGTCACCGGTCCGGGGCGGAGCGGCGGGTAGCGACCTGCGGGCAGGCGCGGCAGGCCGGTGGGCCCGACTGGGTCCACCACTTGCAGGCCGGCCGGAGGTGGCAGGGCGGGAGCGGGGATCCGGCCCGGGGGCTCGCGGTCGCCGTCAGGCGGGTGGCCAGGGTGCAGGTGTCGCCCGCGCGGTTGAGGCAGTGCGGGACGCAGTGGGAGGCCAGGCGCAGCAGGCGGCGCGGTTCCACCCCGTCGGCGAGCTCGGCCAGGGCTTCGGCCGCCGGGCGGGGTGCGGGGAGGTAGGCCGGGGGGCCGTCGAGGCCTTCGCGGACGGCGAGGACCAGCGACTCCGGCGCGTACGCGGAGCCGCTGGGGCACCAGAGCCGCTGCTCGGGGTCAGCCAAATTGCAGGGAGCGCTTCGAGAGGCCCATCCAGAAGCCCGAGACGGGGGTAGACGCCGCCGCGAGGTCGGATTCCGCGGCGCCCAGGGTGACGAACAGCGGGGCGAAGTGTTCCGTACGGGGGTGGGCCAGGCGGCCGGCCGGGGACTTGGCCTCGAAGTCCAGCAGGGCGTCGATGTCGGAGGCGGCCAGTGCCTCGTGGCCCCAGGCGTCGAATTCGGCGGACCACGACGGGACGCCGGGGCCGGTGTGGCGCAGGGCGGCCAGGTTGTGGGTGAAGAAGCCGCTGCCCACGATGAGGACGCCTTCGTCGCGCAGGGGGGCCAGCTTGCGGCCGATCTCCATCAGGCGGCGCGGATCGAGGGTGGGCATCGATATCTGGAGCACCGGTATGTCGGCTCCGGGGAACATCTCCACCAGCGGGACGTACGCGCCGTGGTCCAGGCCGCGGTCGGGGATGTCCTGGACGGGCGTGCCCGGGGCCTTGAGGAGCCCCCGGACCGCCGCGGCCAGCTCGGGGGCGCCCGGAGCGTCGTAGCGGACCTGGTAGTAGTGCTCGGGGAAGCCCCAGAAGTCGTAGACGAGCGGGACCGGCTCGGTGGCGCCGAGGGCGAGCGGGGCCTCTTCCCAGTGGGCGGAGACCATCAGGATCGCCCGGGGGCGGGGCAGGTCCGCCGACCAGGCGGCCAGTTCACCGGGCCAGACCGGGTCGTCCGCGAGCGGCGGGGCTCCGTGGCTCAGGTACAGCGCCGGCATCCGGGTGGGGGTGACGGCTTCGGGCGTCGGCATCGGCACGGTCATCGGGAGCTCCAGGAATCGTCGCGGCGGGGCGCCACGAACAGACTAACCCCGCATCGTTCAAATTTGAACGATGCGGGGTCATCAGTCATTCCCTCACGCACCCCCGAGCGGGGCCCGGGCGGGTCAGTGCGCGATCACCGGGATCTTCATGTCGGCGTCCGCGCCCTCGGCGAGCGGGTCGCCCGCGCCCGGCTTGCCCGTGGTGATGAGGGTCAGGGCGATGAGCGAGCTGGCGACCAGGATGCCGACCGCCCACCAGATCGCGGAGGAGTAGCCCTCCACCATGGCCTGGGCCTGGATCAGCTGCGCCGCCGGGCCGCCCGCCGCGGCCGCGGCCGCGTGGTCGGTCAGGTACGCGGTCGTCGCGGAGGCGGCGATCGTGTTCAGCAGGGCGGTGCCGATCGCGCCACCCACCTGCTGCGAGGTGTTGACCATCGCGGAGGCGACACCGGCGTCGGCCGGGTTGACCCCGTACGTGGCCAGGGACATGGCGGGCATGAAGGCCGTACCCATGCCGAGGCCGAGCAGCAGCTGCGCCGGCAGGATCAGCGCCGGGTAGGAGGAGCCGACCTCGAGCTGCGTCAGCAGCAGCATGCCGGCGGCGGCGACCATGAAGCCGGGGCCCATCAGCAGGCGCGGCGGGACCCGCGTCATCAGGCGGGCGCCGATCTGCGTGGAGCCGGTGATCATGCCCACGATCATCGGGAGGAAGGCGAAGCCGGTCGTGACGGGCGAGAAGCCCTTGACGACCTGCAGGTAGTAGGTGAGGAAGAGGAACAGGCCGAACATCGAGATGACGGCGAGGCCCAGCGAGAGGTAGACGCCGCCGCGGTTGCGCTCCAGCAGGACGCGCAGCGGGAGCAGCGGGTTCTTCGTACGGGACTCGACGAAGACGAACGAGGCGAGCAGCACGACCGAGGCGACGAACATGCCCACGGTGAGGCCGTCCGACCAGCCGGCCGACTCGGCGCGGGTGAATCCGTAGACGAGGGCGACCAGGCCGGTCGTGGAGAGCAGGACGCCGGGGATGTCGAGCGGGGCGCGGTTACGGCCGCCGGCCGGCTCGCGGATGATCATCCAGGCGCCGACGGCGGCGACGATCGCGAACGGGATGTTGACGAAGAAGGTCCAGCGCCAGTTCAGGTACTCGGTGAGGACACCGCCGAGGATCAGGCCCACGGCGCCACCGCCACCGGCGATCGCACCGTAGATGCCGAAGGCCTTGGCGCGCTCCTTGGCGTCGGTGAACATGACGGCCAGCAGCGAGAGCGCGGCGGGCGCGAGCAGTGCGCCGAAGGCGCCCTGGAGGGCGCGGGCGCCCAGCATCATGGCCTCACCCTGGGCGGCGCCGCCCAGCGCGGAGGCCAGGGCGAAGCCGGTCAGGCCGACTATGAAGGCGTTCTTGCGTCCCCACTTGTCGGCGATGCGGCCGCCGAAGAGGAGCAGCCCGCCAAAGGCCAGCGCGTACGCGGTGATGACCCACTGGCGGTTGCCGTCCGAGATGCCGAGGTCGGTCTGGGCGGACGGCAGGGCGATGTTCACGATGGTGGCGTCGAGGACGACCATCAGCTGCGCCAGCGCGATGAAGACCAGGGCCTTCCAGCGACTGGGGTCTGCGCCGGTCAGCTGCGGGTTCGCGGCTGTTTTTGACATGGGGGTACCCACTTCATGGTGCGAGATGACTGAAATAAGACGATCAGGGTTGATTTACGACGCTAGAGGGCGCGACCTGGGGGCGTCACATGGTTTTCCGCCTCAGGTCCGCCAGGGTGATCGCCGAGCCCGGCAGTTCGGAGCGGGCGGGGGCCATCAACCCGTCGAGGAACAGCTGCAGATGACGGTGGACGAAGACGTCCGCGTCGAAGCAGGCGGTGCCCGGGAGGGGGCGGCTGAGCTGCGACAGCGCGATCATCAGGTCGCCGACGCCGACGTCGGAGCGCAGCAGCCCGGAGGCGCGACCGGCGGCCAGCAGGGCCTCGATCGACTCCTCCAAGGTCTCGCGGGAGGCGACCAGTTCGGGGTGGTCGTGGTCGAACTCGCTGGAGAGCACCGGGCACAGGGCGCCGATCCGCTCGTCCGCCGCCGCGTGCGTGAACCGGCGCAGCGCGGCGAAGGCGTCCGGCTCCTGGGCGAGCGAGTCGACGGCCAGGGCGGTCACCCGGTCCAGGCCGAAGAGCACGACGTGGTGGATCAGGGCCGGGCGGTCGGGGAAGTGCCGGTAGAGCGTGGCGTTGCCCACGCCGGCCCGGCGGGCGATCTCGTCGAGGGGCGCGGCGGGGCCGAACTCCACGAGCACGTCCCGGGCGGCGGTCAGGATGCGCTCGCGGTTGCGGACGGCGTCGGCGCGCGGACGCGGGACCCCGTCCGCGGAGGTGCGGGCGCGCTTGCCCGCCGCCTTGACCGCCGCCTTGACCTTGCCCGCGGCCGCGCCCACGACCGCACACGCGCCCCCGCCCACGCCCACGCCCGCCCCCATGCCCACGCCCGCACCCGCGCCGGAGGCGCCCCGGGCACCCGCGGCCGGAGCCGTGAGGTCGAGGTCGGCCTCCGGGCCCGGTACGGGCAGGGCCGCCGGATCGGTGGTGGCGGGGCTCTTCATGGACGGCTCCCTGGCGGGTGACGGGCACTTCCGGTGACGGGTGCTTACGGGTGCTTACAGGCGATTACGGGTGGGTTGCCCGATCCCCGAAACGGGGAGCGGATCCCCGGTTCATGGGGACTCTGGTTCAAACGGGGAGAGGGTCCCCGCTTATTTCACTCTCCCGTGTGACCTGGGTCACACGACTCCAGGGTCTCCGTTCCCGTTTGGCCTCCTCCGGCGCGCGAGCCCGCGCCAGCCGTCGGAGGGTGAGCCCACAGAGCGCAGTCCGGACCCGGCCGGCTGCCGCGGACCCGAAGGCCGATCTCCATGTCGCAGACGCGCCACCGGATACGCAAGCCAAGCCGCACCAGCGTCTACATCGGCATCACCGCGCTGGCCCTCGGCATCACGGCTACGGCGAGCGCGGGCATATCCAGCCGCAGCCATTCGGCGGCCGGGCCGGTGGGCGCGACCAGCGCCGAATCGATGCTCGCGCCCTGCCGGATCGCCGGCGCGATGGGCGTGCAGATGTCGGAGGGACTGCCGACGGCTCCGGGGTACTCGCGCTCGACCGGCGAGGTCCGGGCGCTGAACCTGATGATCGACTTCCCCGACGCCAAGGGCGAGGGCACGGCGGCCGACCGGATGGCGGAGTTCTTCCCGCAGACGTCCGACTGGTTTCGCATCAGCTCCTACGGGCGGCTGACCTACCGGGCCGAGGCGCCGATAAAGAACTGGCTGCGGATGCCGATGCCGTTCGCGGCGTACGGGATCGAGCGGGGTTCCGCGTACGAGCCCGGCTACCGCCAGCTCGTCGAGCACATCGTCAAGGCCTCCGACGCCGAGGTCGATTTCTCCCGGTACGACCTGATAAACATCCTCGTCACTCCGAACGCCGGCCCCTCCGCCCTCGACACCGTCCTCTCCGTCACCTTCTCCGGCAACGGCGAGGCCCCGATGGCCGACGGCGTCCCGCTCGCCAACACGTCCTTCGTCTACAGCCGCCAGGACGACGGCTCCGGCTCCTACCGGGAGACCGGCTACCGCGTGCTCCCCCACGAGAACGGCCACGTCTTCGGCCTGCCCGACCTCTACACCGCCGACGGCGGCGGCACGGTGGGCCACTGGGACATCATGAGCGAGGACTGGGGCGCCAACAACGACCTGCTCGGCTGGCACAAGTGGAAGCTGGGCTGGCTCGACAGCAACCAGATCAGCTGCGCCGGGAAGTCCGGGGTCAGCGACCACGTGCTGAGCCCGCTGGCCGTGGAGGGCGGCACCAAGCTGGCCTTCGTCCCCGTCTCCGAGAGCGCCGGGTACGCCGTGGAGGTGCGCACCCGCGCCGGGAACGACGAGGCCGTCTGCAAGCCCGGCGTGCTCATCTACAAGGTGGACTCCGATGTCGACACCGGCCGCGGGCCCGTCACCGTCTCCGACAGCTCCGGCGCGAGCGGCGGCTGCACCCGGCGCTCCAACGTGCACGCGGAGCTCTCGGACGCGCCGTTCCGGCCGGGCGAGACCTTCACCGACGAGAAGTCGGGCATCAGCGTCTCGGTCGTGGGCGAACTGCGCAACGGCAGCTACCAGGTCAGGGTCACCCGGCCTTGAGCAAGTGCTGACGGTCGGCCCGCCAGGTTCCGACCTACGGCCCCCCGCCGGACCGGATCCGTACCCGCATGGTTGGGAAATAGCCGTGTGACGACGTAGTAAGGAGACTCGTGAAGGCCTTCGCGCTGCGCCGTACCGGCGAGCCGCCCTCCGTGCTGGAACGGCCCGTCCCCCACCCGCGGGCGGGCGAGGTCCTCGTACGCACCACGGCAGCGCTCATCTGCGCCTGGGACGGGCACACCGCCGCCGGTGCGCCCGCCGGGCTCGGGCACGAGGCCGTCGGCGTCGTCGAGGCCGTCGGCCCCGGGGTGTGCCCGTCCTACGTGGGCCGGCGCGTCGGCGTCGAGGGCCACGGGCGGCTCGCCGAGTTCTTCCGCGCCCCCGCGGCCGGGGCCGGGCTGGTCGCGCTCCCCGACACCATCTCCGACCACCAGGCCCTCTACGCGGCGGGCGCGCTCCCCACCGGCTTCGCCGCCGCCGAGGAGTCCGGGCCGCCCCCGGGCGGGAGCGTCGTCGTCTTCGGCCAGGGCGCGGTCGGGCTCAGCGCGACCATCGCGGCCGGCCGGCTGCGCGGGGCCCGCGTCATCGCCGTGGAACCGGAGATGAAGCGCCAGCGCCTCGCCCTGCGGTTCGGGGCCGACGTGGTGATCGACCCGGCCTACGAGGACACCAGCGAGCGGATCCTGGAACTGACCGGCGGCTCCGGCGCCGACCGCGCCATCATGGCGACGGCCGCGCCCGCCGCCGCGCGGGCCGCCCGCGGGGGGCTCTCCGGGGGCGGGAAGATCACGTACGCCCGCTGCCGGCCGCCGCAGAGCAGCGGGGCGCGGCTCGCGCGGGCGCTGCACCTGATCGGGGACGGGCTGGTGGACCCGACGGTGATCACCACGCACGAGTTCCCGTTCGACCGTGTCGGGGAGGCCTTCGGGCGGCTCGCCGCCAAGGAGCCCGGCATGATCAAGCCGGTCATCCTCTTCCCCCGGCCGGGCCACTCCTCCCCCGCCGGCGACCCCAAGGAGATCCGCCCGTGACCAGCACCCCCGAAGAGCGCCTCGCCGCCGCCGGTCTCAAGCTCCCGCCGACGCCCTCGCCGGTCGCCGTCTACGTCCCCGCCGTACGGAGCGGGCACTACGTGTACTCCTCCGGCCAGCTCCCGATGGTCGACGGCGCACTCCCCCTCACCGGGAAGGTCGGCGCCGAGGTCACCCCGGAGCAGGCGAGGGAACTGGCGCAGCAGTGCGCGCTGAACGCGCTGGCCGCCATCACCTCCGTCGCCGGGGACCTGTCCGCCGTGAAGCGCGTGGTCAAGGTGGTCGGCTTCGTCGCCAGCGATCCGCACTTCACGGGACAGCCCGGCGTACTCAACGGCGCGAGCGAGCTGCTGGGCACCGCCTTCGGCGACGCGGGCATCCACGCCCGCAGCGCGGTCGGCGTGAGCGTGCTGCCGCTGGACTCCCCCGTCGAGGTGGAGATCCTCGTCGAACTGCACGCTCCCATGGGCCTCTAGGCCTCTAAGCCTCTAAGCCCGGCGGCCGTCAGCCGCCGTCGGCCTGCGTCAGCCTGCGTCAGCCGTCGCAGGGGCGGCCGTACCGCCTGCGGGCACGGCGCTCGTGTCCGGTGAGTCCGCCCCAGATGCCGAAGTCACCGGCGGGCGGCCGCGATGAGGGCCGATCGGCACCAGCTGGGACGCCGATCGTCCGTACCGCGCCGTGCGGGCGGGGCGCTCCCCCGGGCGGGGTGCCGGGAAGTCACCGATCCCACGAACCGGCGCGCTCGGACTCACCCCGATTTCCGTGGAATTACCCCAACGTAAAGGCCTGACCTGCGGTTCAGCGGGGATACGTCGCGATCGGCAACCCGGCGGCACATGGCAAAGTGGGGCCATGAGGCTGCGTGATCTGCTGTCGTCCGATGAGACCCAGGCACCTGCGGACCTGTGTCCGCTCCGCCTGCTGCGCCTGCCCGGCGGCGAGCGGGACCTCGACCGGCCCGTCCTCGGAACGGTGACCATCGATCTGCCCGACCCCGGGCGCTTCGTGTCCCCCGGGGACCTGGTGCTGTCCGGACTGGCCTGGCACGGCCTGGACGTGGGAACCGAGCAGGACCCGGGAGCCGAGCGGGACCCGGAGGCCGCTGCCGCTTCCGGCGCCGACCTGGACGCGGCGGCCGACCGGTCCGACGCGTTCGTCCGGGTGCTCGTGCAGGCGGGGGCCGTGGCGCTGGGCGCGGGCGAGGCGCGGCTCGGGCACGTTCCGGACGATCTGGTGGAGGCCTGCGCCCGGCACGGGCTGCCGCTGCTCGCGGTGGGCGTGGAGGTGCCGTTCACCTCGGTCACCGAGTACGTGGCGCGCGGCAGGACCGAGGAGCGGATCGGCGGGCTCGCCGCGCTCGTGGACCGGCACCGGCGCTTCAGCACCCAGAGACAGGCCGGGGCGGGATCCGAAGCCCTCCTCGAACTGCTGCTGGCCGAGCTGGATCTGCGCGCGCACATCCTCTCCCCGACCGGGCGGCAGATCGCGGGCGCGCATCCCTCGCTGCCGGAGAAGACCGCCTCGGCGCTGGCCGGGCGGTTCCTGGCCGCCGAACGGGCGGGCGAGCGGGCCCCGCACCGTACGGTCGCGCGCGGGACGGCCTTCTCCCTGTTCCCGGTCCGCTCCGGGGCCGGTGAAGGGGACTCCGCTCCCCGTGCGGCGCTGACCGACTGGCTGATCGCCGTCGAGGCCGACAGCGCCGACTGGAACGAGGAACGCGTCGACCTGCTGGACCGGCTCGCGCGGCTGGTCGCGGTGGAGCGCGGCGGCCGCGACACCGACCGCACGGTGCGGCGGCGCGCCGCCGAACGGCTGCTCGCGCTGGTCGGCTCGGCCGCCGCCCGGGAGGGCGGGCCGTCGCTCTTCGAGGAAGAGGAGGCGGCGGCCCGGCTCACGGCGGGGGCCGCCGGGGCCTCGGAGGCCGCCGGTCCGGAAGGCCGGCTGTGCTGGCAGGCCGTATCGGCCCGGCTGGAGGCGAAGGGCGCGCACGGGTTGCCCGTGGCGGCGTCCGCGCGCGGCCTGCTGGAGGAGGTCCTGCTGCATCCGCGCTGCCTGGGGCCGGACGCCGGACCGAGGATGGCGGTCACGGCGGTCGAGGACGGGGACGGGGCCGGGGCCGTTGACGGGGCCGAGGCCGTGGCCTTCGTCCTCGTCGGGGAGGACGCGCGCCTGACACCCGACGCGGTCGAGCGGGTCGCCGGCGGCTCGCTGCCCCGCGGGCTGCGGGCCGGGGAGCGGCTGGCCTTCGGCGTCAGCGACCCGGTGGGCGGGGCCGCGGAACTGCGGCACGCGCTCGCGCAGGCCCGTAACGCCCGTCAGGTCGCGGCCCCTTCGCAGCCGGTCGCCGCCTCCGGGCCGGACGATCTCGCCGCGCACGTCATGGCGCTGCTGCCGCTGATCCCGGCCGAGGTCCGGCGGGAGTTCAGCCGCCGGCTGCTGGCACCGCTGACCGACTACGACCGGCGCTACGGCTCCGACCTGGTACCCACCCTGCGGTCCTTCCTGGAACACGACGGTTCCTGGGCGCGCTGCGGAGAGGCGCTGCACCTGCACGTGAACTCGCTGCGCTACCGGATCAGCCGCATCGAGGCGCTGACGGGACGCAACCTGAGCCGGCTGGAGGACAAGATGGACTTCGCCGCGGCCCTGCAGATGGGCTGAGCCCCGCCCGCAGTAGCCTCTCGAGCGCAGGAAGATCATCGGTACGCCATCGAGGGGGATCCGCGCATGAACCGTCACATCGAGTTCGAGCGACTGCACAACTTCCGTGATCTGGGGGGCTATCGGGCGCAGGACGGCTCCACCGTCGCCTGGGGAGCCCTCTACCGGGCGGACTCGCTCGGGAAGCTCGCGGGCGCCGACTGGGACCGGTTCCTGGGCCTCGGCGTGCGGACGGTCATCGACCTGCGCTACCCCTGGGAGATCGAGGCGAAGGGCCGGATACCGGAGCCCGAGCGGTTCACGTACGCCAACCTCAGCATCGAGCACCGGCCGTACGACCAGGCGGAGATCGACCCGGACACCGACCCGTGGCGGTTCCTCGCGGACCGGTTCGCCGAAGTCGCCGAGGACGGGGTGGCGGAGATCCGCGCCGCGATCGAGCTGCTCGCCGAGGGCCCGGGCCCGGCGGTCTTCCACTGCGCCTCCGGCAAGGACCGCACCGGCCTGATCGCGGCGCTCGTCCTGACCCTCCTCGGCGTGGACGAGGAGCAGATCCTCGCGGACTTCGCCCTGACCGAGCTGGCCACCGCCCGGCTGACGGCCGACTGGCACACCGCCCACCCGGGCCGCACGATGCGCTGGCCCTCGTACGGCCGCGCGCCCGCCGAGATCCTGCGCCTGACCCTGGCCGGTCTCGCCACCCGTTACGGCTCGGTCGACTCCTACCTCGCGGACGAGGTCGGCATCACGCCGGCCACGGCGGCAGCGCTGCGGGACCGCTTCCTGACGCGGTGACGCCCCTCGAACGCGGTGGTGCGCCGCGAGGAGACAGGTCTGGACGCGGGACATCCCGCCCAACGTGCCGCGGATGTTCTCGCCGCGGGCGGCCCGGCTGCCGCGAGCCCCTCCCGAGATGGGATGCGCAACGTCCCTTCGGACGATTGACGGACTGATCGACAGGCGTGCTTGGTAGCGTGGAGGGCATCCGAGGCGGGTTGAACCCACCTCGGATGTACCCCCCTCGGGTTGCCAAATGCAAGTTATATGTATCTGGCGATCCGATCAAGCGGCTAAAAGCAGCCACCGCCCGCCCGCACCGTGGAGTCCCGATGCCCGAACGCCGCTTTGACGCCTCCGGGTTGCGCAGCGCGCGCGTCGCGAAGGGCATGACCCAGACACAGGTGGCCGCGGCGCTCGGGGTCAAGGACCCTTCCGTGGTGTCGCGTTACGAGAGCGGCGACGCGACCCCGCCACCGGAGAAGCTGCCCCGACTCGCGGCACTGATGGGCGAGCGCGTCGACGACCTGTTCCCGCGGCCCGGCCTCCCGACCCTCGCGGACCTGCGATGCGACGCGGGCATGACGCAGAAGGACACCGCGGCCGTCACTCAGACCGGCTCGGCGTCCCCGGTACGCGCGGCCGAAGGCGGACGGCGCAAACTCGCCCCCCACTACCGCGCTCCACTCGCCCAGGCCTACGGCGTCAGCGTCGAAGAGCTCCTCGCGGCGGAGAAGCGTTCCTTCGGCGAGGACGCCGCGACAGGGCCCGGGTGGGCCCCCGGCCCGGGCACCCACGTCCCGCAGGCCCACGACCCGCGGACTCGCGCCACTCCGGCTCAGCCCCCGCAGGCCGAGCTCCGCCAGCCCGTGGGGCCGTACGGCATAGCCAAGAAGATCGCCGCCCTCCTCGAAGGCGCCACCGAGCAGCACCGCCCCACCGATTCCGAGATCGCCGAACTCGGCAACGCCCGGACGGGCCGGACGGTGCTGAACGGCCCCCTCGTGACGAGCCTGCGCCTCGGCCGGCCTGCGCACGCCGGCCCCGAGGTTCTGGAGGCCCTGGCGGCCGCGCTCGACGTACCGGCCATGTTCTTCGAAACCGGCGACGCGGAAGTGGCGGCCGTCGTGACGAGTCTGCGTACGGCACGCATCGGCCTGACCGCCATGGCGGCACGCGGAGTGGAGGGCGACGCGCAGAACGCCGAACTCATGCGCTGGGTGGCCGACATGTTCGGCGCGGAGCCCCAGCAGGGCGACCACACCGATTTCTAGGAATCCAGTTGCTTCCGGACGCTCGTGGCCACGATCGCCGGGAGCGACCGCAGGACCCTAGAGTCGGTTCGAGCACAGAAATTGATCTGACGTCGGTCACCGGACATGGCGGCGGGGCGGGGGCGACTCCACCACTCATCGAAGGGGAAAGCACAGTGGGGGCACACGGATGAACGAGGGGCAGCCGGCCGACTTCCGCCGGAGGGTACTCGCGACTCTCGGCAGCCTGCCGCACCACCGGGGCGCGCTCGGCGCACCGAGGGCCCAGTGGGCACGACGCGCCAACGCGCGGAAGATCGCGAAGTTCTGCGAGGCGGTTCTCGCGGGGCTCGACAGGCCGATTCCCTCGGACCCGGACAGCCTGTTCGAGGTACTGAGAGCCGATGTGGAGCGACGCTTCAACGACGACCGCGGGAAAGCCCCCTTCCGGCCGGTCCTCCTGTACTTCCGCAGGTTTCCCGTGGACACGGCCAGTGGCCTCACGGCGAGGTTCGACGACCGGATCGTCATCATCATCGAAAACCAGACGACCACGCTCCACCAGTTCGTGATCTTCGCCCACGAGATGTGGCACGTCCTGATGGGAGAGTGTCTGTCGCACGGCGCCTCCAGCGACGTGGCCGCGGCCGTCGCCCGTTCGCTCGGTGGTGAACTCGCGGGCGACGACCTCGTCGCCCTGGCGGCGAGGAGCCACATCGACACCCAAGAGGAGAGCGACGCCGAGGAGTTCGGGCTGCGGATGGGAGCCCGAGTGCGGGAGTGCCTGAAGGGCGGCGACTCCGTGCCGACGACCGGCCTGGCGGGGCGGATCCAGTCGAGCATGGGCAGAGGCAGAGGGTACTGAGCATGACCGGATCGGACTACTACATTCCGGCCGGCGCCCTGGCCATAGCTCTGGTGGTGAAGGCTCCCTCGTTCTGGCGCAACCGGCACTCGGCGATGGCCCAGTCCATCCTGGTGATCCTCGCGGCGCCGGCGGCGGGTTTCGTATTCGGTGCTCCGCCGACGATCGAGCGGGTCAACCGGTTCTTCGGTGTCTCGAACGTCTCGGTGCTCATCGTCTGCTGCATTCTGTCGTGCCTGTCCTGCGCTGCGAACGTGCTCCTCATCCACTGGCGCGGGGATACCGAAGACGTCCTGCGCAGACGCACCAGGATCTGGGTCGCCGCGACCGCCGTACTGATCGTGACCTTCTGCGTCCTCTTCTACCTCGGCAGCATGCCCATCGAGCGGCGCCGGGACTTCGACACCTTCTACGCGAACACCCCCTTCGTGCGCGAGTTGATCGTGCTCAGCCTGACCGCGCACTTCGCCACGACCCTCGTGGTCGCGACGAGGTGCTGGCGGTGGGCCCGTGAGCTTCGAGACGTCCACGATGCCTGGACCTACGCGGGACTGCTCATCCTCGTCGCCGCATTCGGCTTCGGCTTGTCGTACGCCCTGCTCAAACTCCTGGCCGTCGGAGCCCGATGGGCGGGTACGGACGGATGGGACTGGCTCGGCACCGACATCGCCCCTCCCCTCGCGGGGGTGGGTTCCTGCATGACGGGCATCGGCATCCTGCTCCCGGCCATCGGGCAAGGCGCCGAATCCCGCTGGCGGGCCCTTCACCGCTTCCGCCGCCTGCGGCCCCTCTGGTCCGAGATCCGTCGCGAGATACCGCCCACGAGTCCACCGCCGATGCCCTGGTGGAAACCCGTGGAACGCCGGCTCATCCAGCGGGAGACGGACATCTTCGACGCGGTACTGCGGCTGACCCCGTGGTTCGACCACACGACCGGCACGAAGACCTACGACCTCGCCCTGGCCGACCACTCCGAGGGCCGCCGGGCCCGCAGTGAGGCCGACGCCTCCGTCCTGGCCCACGCCGTCATCCAGAAGGGCCTCGCCCGGCCCGCCGTCACGCCGGAGCAACGCTGGACCATCACCTCCACCGAGGACTCCGAAGACCTCGTAGACCTGTCCGCCGCCATGCTGCGCTCCCCGCGCGTCCAGCGGACCCGGCAGACCACGGCAGGGGTCGGGCTCACACCGCGGACCAGCCCGGGTGGATGAGTGCCGGTGAGTCGGGCCGGTCGCCCCGATGCGCTCAGCTCTCCTGGTTCTCCGCGGTCTTGGCGTCGATCTCGGCGACGAGGCCCTCGATGAGGCCCTTGATCTCGTCGCGGATGGGGCGTACGGCCTCCACGCCCTGGCCGGCCGGGTCTTCCAGCTGCCAGTCGAGGTAGGTCTTGCCGGGGAAGTACGGGCAGGCGTCGCCGCATCCCATCGTGATGATGTAGTCCGAGGCCTGCGCGGCCTCGGGGGTGAGGACCTTCGGCTTCTGGCCGGAGATGTCGATGCCCAGCTCGGCCATGGCGGCGACGGCCGAGGGGTTGATCCGCTCGCCGGGGACGGAGCCGGCCGAACGGACCTCGACCCGGTCGCCCGCGAGGTGACGCAGGAAGCCGGCGGCCATCTGCGAGCGGCCCGCGTTGTGGACGCAGACGAACAGCACGGACGCGAGCGGGGTGGAGGGCATCGGTTCTTCCTTCATCGGCAGGGTCGACGGGGCCGTCGATCGCGCTCGGGCGGCCATGACTCGGCCCGGACCGTCATCAGCCCCGGGCGATGTGAAAGTATCAGTCCATGATGACGTCAGTCGACACTGAACTGATCCGAGTCCTGGCAGACCCCCTCAGGCTTCAGATCGTGACCCTGCTCTCCCGCGAGACGCTGTGCACCACGCACCTCGTGGAAGAGACCGGCGCCAAGCAGACCAACCTCTCCAACCACCTGAAGGTGCTCAGAGAGGCCGGGGTCGTGGACACCGAACCGTGCGGCCGCTTCATCTACTACAGACTCCGCCCGGAAGTCATCGAGGCCATCGCCGGTCAGTTCGCCGGCCTCGCGCAGGCCGCGCGTGCCACTTCCGAAGCGAACACCAAGCGGTCCTGCCCGTAGCCCGCTTGGATCCCCCCTCACCTGCCCGAGGAGAACCCGCCTTGTCCGTCACCGAGCCCGTCGCCGCCGCACCCGCGGTGGACGCCGCGATACCCGTCGACGCACCCCGGCCCGTACCCGGCGCGACCCCGCCCGCCGCCCCGCTGGTGGCGCGCGCCGCCGCAGAACTCGTCGGGACGGCCGCGCTGGTCGCGGTCGTCGTCGGGTCCGGCATCCAGGCGACGAAGCTCACCCAGGACGTGGCCCTGCAACTGCTGGCCAACTCCACCGCCACCGTCTTCGGCCTCGGCGTCCTCATCGCCCTCCTCGGCCCGGTCTCCGGCGCCCACTTCAACCCGGTGGTCAGCCTCGCCGAATGGTGGACGGCCCGCAGCACCGGCGGCGGAGTCACCGCCCGCGAACTGGCCGTCTACGTACCCGCCCAGATCGCCGGCGCCATCGCGGGCGCGATCCTGGCCGACGCGATGTTCGGCGAGCCCCTGGTGAAGTGGGCCACGCACGACCGCTCCGCCGGGAACCTGCTGCTCGGCGAGGTCGTGGCCACCGCCGGGCTGATCCTGCTGATCTTCGGCCTGGCGCGGACGGACCGCCTGCGCTTCGCGCCCGTCGCGGTGGCCTCGTACATCGGCGCCGCGTACTGGTTCACCTCCTCCACCTCCTTCGCCAACCCCGCCGTCACCATCGGCCGCGCCTTCACCGACACCTTCGCGGGCATCGCCCCCGCGTCCGTGCCGGCCTTCGTGGGCGTGCAGCTCGTGGGCTCGGTGGTGGGCCTGGCCCTGGTCGCGGTCATCTTCATGCGCGGCACGACGGACGGCGGGTCACCCTCCGCATGACCGTGAGATCTCGGAGCCGCTGAGGCGCTGAAGCGCGTCGGGCTCGAGTTCGGCGCGCGGGCCACGCCAGGGCGCGGGAACGGGTCCGGGATCGGTGAGGCTGGCGCGGTCAGCCGATCGTGGGGCTGCGGCGTTCCAGCAGGACGACGTCGCGCCACACGCCGTGGTGGCGGCCGATGCGGGCGCGGGTGCCGATGACGCGGAAGCCGGCGCGCTGGTGCAGGGCCAGGCTCGCGGTGTTCTCGGGGAAGATCCCGGACTGGATCGTCCAGATGCCCGCCGCCTCGGTCGAGGCGATCAGGGCGTCGAGCAGGGCGCGGGCGACGCCGCGACCCCGGGCGTCGGGGTGGACGTAGACGGAGTGTTCGACGACCCCCGCGTACGCGCAGCGGTCGGACACCTTGGAGGCGGCGACCCAGCCGAGCAGCTTCCCGTCCTGGCCGACCGCGGCGAAACGGTGCTCGGGCAGCTTCGCCGCGTCGAACTCGGCCCAGGTGGGGGCCTCGGTCTCGAAGGTGGCGTTGCCCCCTGCGATGCCGGCCCGGTAGATCTCCAGGACCTCTTCGGCGTGATCCCGTGCCATGGGAGAGATGTTCACGGCCGCCGCCCGAGGATCGCCGACACGGCTGCCGGGAAGCACTCCAGGCAGGCGTCGTTGACCTCGTAGCTGACGGAGGTGCCCCGCCGCTCGGGCAGCACGAAGCGCACCTCGGCCAGCAGCTTGAGGTGGTGGGACACGGTCGACTGGCCGATGGGCAGTCGCTCGGTGATCTCCCCGACCGTCAGGGGGCGCCGCTCCTCCGCCAGCAGGTTCAGCAGTCGTACGCGCATGGGGTCCGCGAGGGCCCTGAACCACCCTGAGTACGTCTGCGCGTCCTCGGGGCTCAGCCCTTGACCGGGTTTCGTCGTCTCGTTCATCGTTCATCGACGATAGTCGATGAACGGGCGGGCCGGAAGGCCGCCAGCAGGCACGCGCGCAGGCGCGGGCGAAGCGGCTCAGGCGGAGCGGCCCAGCATCTGACTCATCGCCGCGATGACGGAAGGCTCCACCCGGTAGTAGACCCAGGTCCCACGGCGCTCCGAGGACAACAGGCCCGCCTCCCGGAGCTTCTTCAGGTGATGGGACACCGTCGGCTGGGAGACGCCCACATCGGAGATGTCGCAGACGCACGCCTCGCCGCCCTCGTGCGAGGCGATCGCGGAGAAGAGCCGCAGCCGCACCGGGTCGCCGAGGGCCTTGAACATCAGGGCGGTCCGCTCGGCCTCTTCGGCCGTCAGCGGGCGCTCGGTCAGCGGCGGGCAACAGGGTGCCGCGGCTTCGCCTTCGAGCATCGGCAGCGGCTTCGTGGAGGACATGAAAGCAATCCTCCCTCCAAATTCGACAGATGTCTATGTTGACGTACGTCGATACACGGTGGATGCTGAGTCCAGAAGGGCATCGACGTTCATCGAATCAATCACACCGGGAGCCCGCCGTGAGCGCATCCACCGAAGCCCTGCCCGTCATCGTCATCGGTGCCGGCCCCGCCGGACTCGCCGCGGCTTCCCACCTGCTCGAGCGCTACATCGAGCCCCTGGTCCTGGAAGCCGGACCCGCCGCCGGCGCCGCGGTCCGCGAGTGGGGCCACGTACGGCTCTTCTCCACCTGGTCCGAGCTCCTCGACCCGGCCGCCGAGAAGCTCCTCGCCCCCACCGGCTGGACCGCCCCTGACCGTGCGACCTACCCCTCCGGCGCGGACTGGGCCGAGCGGTACCTCCAGCCCCTCGCCGACGTCCTCGGCGACAAGGTCCGCTACGGCGCCCGCGTCACCGGCGTCTCCCGCCTCGGCCGCGACCGCATCGTCGACGCCGACCGCGAGGCCCAGCCCTTCACCGTCAGCGTCCTGAACGCCGACGGCACCGAGGAACGTCTCACCGCCCGCGCCGTCATCGACGCGTCCGGCACCTGGTCCACCCCCAGCCCCATCGGCGGCGACGGACTGCCCGCCCTCGGCGAGAAGGCCGCCGCCGACCGGATCTCGTACCGGATCCCCGACCTGAAGGACCCGGCCGTCCGCGCCCGCTACGCCGGCAAGCGCACCGCCGTGATCGGCTCCGGAGCCTCCGCCTTCACCGCCCTCGCCTACCTGGCCGGCCTCTCCAAGGAGGCCTCCGGCACCCACTCCGTCTGGATCCTGCGCCGCGGCATCAGCGGTTCCACCTTCGGCGGCGGCAGCGCCGACCAGCTCCCCGCGCGCGGCGCCCTCGGCCTCGCCGCCAAGGCCGCCGTCGACGACGGCCACGCCGACGCGGTCACGGGCTTCCGCACCTCCGCCGTCGAGAGGACCGGCGACCAGCTGGTCCTGATCGCCGAGGACGGCCGGCGCCTGGACCCGGTCGACGAGGTCATCGTCCTCACCGGCCTGCGCCCCGACCTCACCTTCCTCGACGAGCTGCGCCTCGGCCTCGACGAGCGCCTCCAGGCCCCCGTCGGCCTGGCCCCGCTGATCGACCCGAACCAGCACTCCTGCGGCACGGTCTACCCCCACGGCGTGAAGGAGCTCTCCCACCCGGAGAAGGACGTCTACCTCGTCGGCATGAAGTCCTACGGCCGCGCCCCGACCTTCCTCGCCATGACCGGCTACGAGCAGGTCCGCTCCATCGCCGCCCACCTCGCAGGCGACCACGAGGCCGCCGAACGCGTCGAACTCACCCTCCCCGAAACCGGAGTCTGCGGCGGCGCCGGCCTCTTCGACCAGCCCGCGGCGGCCGAGGAGACCAGCGGCGGAGGCTGCTGCGCGGCCCCGGCCACCCTCACGATCGGCGCCCCGGCCCCCTCCGGCGGCTGCTGACCTCCGTGCCACACCCCCGGGCCGACGCGGCCGCGACCAGGACGGGGGTCCGGTCGCGGCCGCGCGCCGCCCTGCCCGCCCTGTGCGCCACACAGATCACCAGCTGGGGCATCGTCTACTACGCCTTCCCCGTACTCCTCCCACGCCTGACCGCCGACACCGGCTGGTCCACCAATGCCGCGACAGCCGCCTTCTCCCTCGCGCTCCTCGTCTCGGCGCTGGCCGGCATCCCCATCGGCCGGATCCTCGACCGCCGAGGGCCGCGCGCCGTGATGACCGCGGGCTCCGTGCTGGGCGCCATCGCACTCCTCGCCATCGCGACCGCCCCCAACCTGGCCGTGTTCACCCTGGGTTGGGTCCTGGCCGGCTTGACCATGGCCGCCACCTTCTACCCGCCCGCCTTCGCCGCCCTCACCCGCTGGTGGGGCCCCGACCGCATCCGCGCCCTGACCGTCGTCACCCTCGCGGGCGGACTCGCCTCCACCGTCTTCGCGCCGCTGACCGCGACCCTGGCCGAACACCTCAGCTGGCGCGCCACCTACGTCGCCCTTGCCCTGATCCTCGCCGCCGTCACCATCCCCGCCCACGCCCTCGCCCTGCGCGCCCCCTGGCCCCCGGCACCGCCCACCCCGCCGTCAACCGACCGCACCCCCGTCGCCCGCAGCCGGCCCTTCCTCCTCCTGGCCGTCGCCTTCACCCTCTCCGGCTTCGCCATGTACGCCGTCGTCATGGGCATCATCCCGCTCCTCACCGAGCGCGACGCCAGCGCCACAACCGCCGCCTGGGCACTGGGACTCGGGGGCGCCGGGCAGACCCTCGGCCGCACCCTGTACACCGGCCTGTCCGCGCCCACCTCGGTCGCCACCCGCACCGTCACCCTGATCGCCCTGGGCGGCGCGACGACCGCGGCCTTCGCCCTCGCGCCCGGCCCGATGCCCCTGCTGATCGCCCTCGCGGTCCTGGCGGGTGTCGTACGCGGCAACCTGACCCTGCTCCAGGCCACGGCGGTCACCGACCGCTGGGGCACCACCCACTACGGCCGCCTCTCCGGACTCCTCGGCGCCCCGGCCCACATCGCGGGAGCCCTGGCCCCCTGGGCCGGAGCCGCCCTCGCGGGCCCGCTCGGCGGCTACCCCCACCTCTTCGCGGCCCTGGCCTCACTCTCGATGGCGGCCGCCTGCCTCGCACTCGGCACCTCCAGGACGAGCAGCGCCCAGCCGCGGATCCAGCACCAAGACCTCACCCGATCCCCCAAGAACTGAGCCGCGGAGCCCCGCCCGGATCCGCTACCCTGTCCCTGGGCTGCCCTTGTGGCAGCCCAGGACCTTGCCGAGGCGAGCCGGACTCTCACACAGAGCGTTCAGCCACGCTTCACGCAAGGCCCGCCTTCGTAGCTCAGGGGATAGAGCACCGCTCTCCTAAAGCGGGTGTCGCAGGTTCGAATCCTGCCGAGGGCACAAGTTGTAAGCCGCTGACCTGGATTTCCTCCCAGGGAGGCGCCCTATTCGGCCCCGGACCCCTCGTCCGGGGCCGTTTGCGTGAGCGGTGCGTGAGCGGACGTGCCGATGATCTCCGGGATTCCCGCCGATGGATCGGCACGATCCGGCACGTGCGCTGCGCCTTCTGCTCCGGGCTCGGCGCCCTTGGGGGCCTCAGCGGGGGCACCCTGACCGGCCGCTCGAGCGCGCGGTACGAGCCGGGCCGCGGCCTCGGCGATCGCGAGGTCGGCCTCGGGGAGCAGGCTCGGGTAGGTGTCCGCCGTGATGGTGATCGAGAGCTGTGGTCCAGCGGCGGCGAGGGCCCGACCGGACGCACCGGTCGGGCCCTCAGTCCTGCGGCGGGTCCGCGCCGTAGTCGCGGGTCAGTTGTCGGAGTAGCTGAAGTCGCCCACGGTCCAGGCGCTGACGTCCTTGATCGAGATGCGGTACATCCCGCCCGTCTCCGGGATGCCCACGGTTCCCTGCAGGATCCGCGCCACATGGAAGTGCAGATGTGTGGGCGGTCCCTCCTTGGGTGTCGTGGCAGTGAAGATGGAGGAGAACTCGCCCAGGCGGGCGGAATCCGTCAGCACCTCCGACACACGCTCTCTCCACACTGCTTCGGGGGCGAGCCGGCCGGTGATGACAGCACCGCCGGTGACCACGGTCAGGGACATCTGGTTGCTCTGCCCGGACTCCACCAAGGCGGCGAGGTTCACGAGCAGCTCGTCAGGCTTCGACATGGAAGTCATTTTATTCGCCACCGCGCCACCGCGGGCAATGCCCGCGGTCTACGCGGAACCTACGAGCCCGCGCCGGGCGGGGCGGCCGCTGCCGGGGCTCCGAACCGCCAGTGGCGCCGGGTCGGGTCGAACCTCCCCCGGGCCGCGTTCGCTGCCGTACAAGACTTCGTCACCGCGAGGACCCCTCCGGCAGTCCGCCACGTCCGGACCTGTCCCCCACGCGTCTCCAACCGGCCGCCTTCGCGGCCGCCTCCCGCAGCCGGCGGCGAACAGCCAAAGAATGCTGCGGTCGGGGTGAATCAATATCTGTCACCGCGACCTAAGGATTTAGCGGATCCAGCGGGGAGAGTTTCTACCGCAACACGGCGGTCGGAAATATTCAACGCACGCAAGCCGCCGCAGCGTGCTACTGTCGATCTCGGTTGCAGTTTTGGTACCCAAGAACTTCAAGCGCCTCCAGCCGGAATTCATTCCACTGGAAGCGCTTTATATTTCCCGGTCTTTTACCGGGCGGGGCATCATCGCGGCGACACGGCGTCTGCACAGTGTAGTCGCCGATGTATTGCCCCAAAGGAGATATGACATGGCTGCTGGTACCGTGAAGTGGTTCAACGCGGAAAAGGGCTTCGGCTTCATCGAGCAGGAGGGTGGCGGTCCTGACGTGTTCGCCCACTACTCGAACATCGCCGCCCAGGGTTTCCGCGAGCTGAACGAGGGCCAGAAGGTCATCTTCGACATCGCGCAGGGCCAGAAGGGCCCGACGGCCGAGAACATCGTTCCCGCCTAAGCGCTGACACGCGTTCTACAGCTGGGGCCCGCATCCCTCGGGGTGCGGGCCCCAGCTGCACGCATTTCCCGCGGTGAGTTCACCCGCGGTATCGATCATGAAGACACTCGACGGACCGGCCCTTTGAGAGCCGAACCCGAGTGGATTGTTTTTGGTTGTCGCGCCCGCATGGCGCCACCTTTTTTCAGCGTCTGAGCCCGTACAGATTTCCTGTCCGCCAGATCCGCTTACGCATTTCCATTCGGCCCGTTCTCGCAATTCTCTGCGCCGCTCCTACGCTGCGGGAATTCCTTGATACGTGCCGCATCAAGGAAGGTTCCGCATGAACCCCTCCCGTACGAACGAACGCTCCTCCCGCACCCGCAGCCGCACAGGCGGCCCCGCTTTCGGCTCCGGCGCCGGCGCCGGCTCCGGCTCCGGTTCGAGCCGGGGCAGCCGCTTCGGCTCTCCGGCCCCGAGCCGCTCCGGTGGCCCGAGCCGCTCGGGCGGCTATGGTCGTCGGCCCGCTGCGATCCAGGGCGAGTTCGCGCCGCCGAAGACGATCACCCCCGCGCTGCCCGCCGTCGAGGCCTTCGCCGACCTCGCCATGCCGGCCCAGCTGCTCGCCACGCTCACCCGTGAGGGCATGGCCACGCCGTTCCCGATCCAGGGCGCCACCCTCCCCAACACCCTCGCGGGCCGTGACGTCCTCGGCCGTGGCCGCACCGGCTCCGGCAAGACCCTGGCCTTCGGCCTCGCCCTGCTGGCCCGCACCGCCGGACAGAGCGCCGAGTCGGGTCAGCCGCTCGCTCTGGTCCTCGTACCGACGCGTGAGCTCGCCCAGCAGGTCACGGCGGCCCTCACCCCCTACGCCCGCGCGGTCAAGCTGCGCATGGCCACCGTCGTCGGCGGCATGCCCATCTACCGGCAGGCACAGGCGCTGCGTGCCGGCGCCGAAGTGGTCGTCGCCACCCCGGGCCGTCTGAAGGACCTCATCCAGCGGGGTGACTGCCGGCTGAACCAGGTGGCCATCACCGTCCTGGACGAGGCGGACCAGATGGCCGACATGGGCTTCATGCCCCAGGTCACCGCGCTCCTCGACCAGGTGCGCCCCGAGGGCCAGCGGATGCTGTTCTCCGCCACCCTCGACCGCAACGTGGACCTGCTGGTCCGCCGCTACCTGACCGACCCGGTCGTGCACTCCGTCGACCCCTCGCAGGGCGCGGTGACCACGATGGAACACCACGTCCTGCACGTGCAGAACTTCGACAAGCAGGCCGCCACGACCGAGATCGCCGCCCGCGAGGGCCGCGTGATCATGTTCCTGGACACCAAGCACGGCGTGGACCGGCTGACCGAGCACCTCCTGAGCAACGGGGTGCGCGCCGCGGCCCTGCACGGCGGAAAGTCCCAGCCGCAGCGGACCCGCACCCTCACGCAGTTCAAGAGCGGGCACGTCAGCGTGCTCGTGGCCACGAACGTCGCGGCCCGCGGCATCCACGTCGACAACCTCGACCTCGTCGTCAACGTGGACCCGCCGACCGACCCCAAGGACTACCTGCACCGCGGCGGCCGCACCGCCCGCGCCGGCGAGTCCGGCAGCGTCGTCACCCTGGTCCTGCCCAACCAGCGCCGCGAGATGGCACGCCTCATGCAGGCCGCGGGCGTCACCCCGCTGACCACCCAGGTCCGCTCGGGCGACGAGGCCCTGACCCGGATCACCGGCGCGCAGGCACCCTCCGGCATTCCGGTCACGATCACCGCTCCGGTGTCCGAGCGGCCCAAGCGCAGCACTGCCTCCCGCGGGCGCCGCGGGCCCGCGTCGGCCGCCCGGCGCGCGAGCGCTCGGCAGTCCGCTTTTGATGCGGCGGCCTGAGCACTACGTGATCCGGAAACTGACCCATCTCTGCAGGAGGCAGATTTTGACGCTGGTCCAGATGCAGCCCCGATCCGCGCACGCCGACCTCGTCCGCAAGACGGTGGAGGACGCCATGGAGGCGGCCGGACCGCAGGTCTGTGACGACATGACCGTCGAGGTGGCCCTGGCCGTCACGGCCAGTTCCCGCGCGGACCACCTGCTCGTCTGCGACGAGGACGGCCTCTGCACCGGGTTGATCACCCGGGAGCGGCTCAGCGCCGTCCGCGACAGCGCCGCGTACACCGACCGGCTCCGGCTGCGCGAAGTCCTCGGCGACCGCGGTCCGTTCGCCTCGCCCGTGACCACGATGGCCGAGGCCGAGCACGCGATGCGCTACCGCAAGCTCGCCGCCCTGCCCGTCGTCGATGAGCAAGGCAGCGCTCTGGGCGTCCTCGCCCTCGCCCGCTGAACCACCTCACCGTGGCCGGACCCTTCCCCTCTTCACTCTGTGAGGCACCATGCGCTGCGTCATCGCCCGCTTCCCGTTCGACCTGACCAAGAGCGGCGTCCTGGAGTCCATGAAGGGCATCAAGCCCGAGGAGGTCCTCGGCGAGTCCGTGATCATCGGCCGCCGCACCTACCCCGTCAAGCAGGTCGGCCAGGTCATCACCCGCCAGGACAGGCGCGACTTCAGCGCCGGCGAAGTCCTCCGCGCCATGACCCAGCTCGGCTTCACCTGCCGCGGCGCCCTTCCCCGGACCGCCGTGGCCACGCGCGTGCTCAGCCCCCTCCAGCGGGCCTCCGCGATGCTCGGCACCCCTGTGACCGTCTGACCTCCGGGCCCCGGCGCACACCGCCACCCGCGTAGCGAAGAGGGCCCGACCGGCACGCGCCGGTCGGGCCCTTCCGCATCCCCAGAGGTAAGCGCATGTGGGTGGACCGCACACCGGGCGGCCTGACCTGACCCCAGGCTCGCGCCTATCCGGGGGTCCGACGGGGCAGGAGGGCGCGTACGATCTTCCCGCCTTCAGGGGCGGGCGTGACGACGGTGGCGCGGGCCAGGTCGTTGACCATGTGCCAGCCGAACCCTCCGGTGCCGTCGACGAGGTCGGGGATACGCATGCGCGGCGAGAGAGGACTGGAGTCCTCGACGGCGACCTCGATGGCGTCGGGATGCACGGCCAGCCGGAGCGTGTAGCAGCCGCCGCCGTGACGCAGGGCGTTGGTGACGAGCTCGGAGACGACCAGGATCACGGTGTCGGCGTGCTCCGGCTCGATGGCCCGCTGCCCGAGGGTTTCGATGAAGGACCGGGCCGCCTGGCGCGCCTCGGCGACGGCGGACAGAGAAGCAAGGGCCGTGCACTCGGCGCTCATCGTGGTCATCGCGCGCTCCGGGTCTGTTGTCGGTGTCCGGCCTTGCCTGCCCGGTCGTTGTTCCCTGACCCACGGCTGTTCAACCTGACGGAACCCGATTACCTCCGCGACACGCACTCAAAAATCTATCCCGGCTGGAGTAGACATTGGGTCATGGCGTAGTTATGGTTTCTTTCGTAACCCAGAGAGACAGTAGGGCCTGGCAGAGACGAACTGCCAGGACGGACGGCGGGGCTGGCTGTCGAGACGTGGCGCTGGGGCAGGCCATGAGCAGTACCAGCAGTACCAGCAGTACCAGCAGTACCAGCAGTAAGAGAAGGACCAGCAGGACGCAGTCCCCCGCTGTGCGAGCAGTTGACGTCGAGGGATGAACGGAGGAGTTGAAGCG
This sequence comes from Streptomyces sp. NBC_01298, assembly GCF_035978755.1. Classification (NCBI taxonomy): domain Bacteria; kingdom Bacillati; phylum Actinomycetota; class Actinomycetes; order Kitasatosporales; family Streptomycetaceae; genus Streptomyces; species Streptomyces sp. NBC_01298. The sequence continues at coordinate 5,357,079 of NZ_CP108414.1, read as the reverse complement.
CCATCAGGATCGCCCGGACGTACGCCTGAGTCCGGGTACCGCAGGACATCGATAGTGAGGTGGTCTCCGGTCAAGCAACCGCGATCCCCGTACTCCCGACAGCCTTTCGGTCGGGTCGGCGGAAACAGAAGGCCGGCACGGTAACAGGGCCGGCAGATGGTGTAGCAGTTCCTTCGGGGCCCTGGTGTCGTACGCGCCAGGGCCCCTCCCCGCGTTCCCCCTTCCTCCATCTGTTTCGCAGTGAGGTGCGATGACAGCCGACTCGTTCAGCCGTCTCGACGACGACGGCTACCCCGCCTACACGATGGGCCGGGCCGCAGAGACGCTCGGTACCACCCAGGCCTTCCTCCGCGCCATTGGAGAGGCCCACCTGATCACCCCGCTGCGCTCCGAGGGCGGTCACCGTCGCTACTCCCGCTCCCAGCTGCGCATTGCCGCCCGCGCCCGCGAACTCGTCGACCGGGGCACTCCCATCGAGGCCGCCTGCCGGATCGTGATGCTCGAGATCCAGCTTGAGGAAGCTCAGCGCGTCCACGCCGAGCAGCAATCCCCCGCGGCCGAAGGGCGCCCACGCAAGGCAGCCTGAGGTGGACGTGCCCGCCGGTCGCGGTGGGCACTCCCGCCCGCGCGTGTCGGAGGAATGACGCACCTTGATTCCTATGGTGACGGGCCGTTGAAGGCGTGTAGCGTCTGCGTCAGCTGTCGTGGTTCGGAAGTCCCCTTTGCCCACGCCTTGGTGTGGGCGTTTTGCTGTGCAGTGCCGCAGGAACCAGGACGATCACCTCCGCCTGCCACAGGATGTGGCAGGCGTTCATCGACTGGAAGGCATGAGACATGGCTACGGGAACTGTGAAGTGGTTCAACGCTGAAAAGGGCTTCGGCTTCATCGCCCAGGACGGTGGGGGCCCGGACGTCTTCGCCCACTACTCCGCGATCAACTCCTCGGGCTTCCGCGAGCTCCAGGAGGGCCAGGTCGTGACGTTCGACATCACCCAGGGCCAGAAGGGCCCCCAGGCCGAGAACATCAACCCGGCCTAACCCTCCCCCACCCCGCCCGCGCGGCCGCCGCGATCGACGCTCACGGCTGTCCGTACAGCTCGCGGGCGCCCGATCAGCGGACGTCTGCGCTGTCGGCGGGAACCGGGGAGTACTGGATCAGGGCCGCGCAGCGTTTGCCGCGCGGCCCTGATCCGCGTCAGGACGGTTCGGTCAGGACGTGAGACCCCTCCACCGGCCTGCCCACCGGCGCAGCTGTTCCGGGAAGCGGCTCTGCGCTTGCCACTGCCGACCTGCGCACTGCGGTCGAGGTGTACCCAATGATCATCCGTCGCGTTCGCCAAACGGTTCGAGCTCGATTACCTCCTGACCGGCCAAGAGCAAATCTATCTTGGCTGGAGTAGACATTGGGCCGTGACGTGGTTATGGTTTCTCTCGTAGCCCAGCGAGACAGCAGGGCCTGGCAGAGACGAACTGCCGGCAGTAGTACACGCAGGACCCGCAGTTGCAGTGCGCAGGACGGTGCGGTGGTGGAGTTCCGAAGCCAGGGCTGGTGCAGGACGGCGACGGGACTGACGACCGGACCGGGTGGCCCGCAGTCATCAGGGGCCACCACGAGCAGTACCCAGCAGCGAAGCGAGTAGAGCAGCACCTCGGTGAAGGCGTCGGCTGCGGGCGCGCGCACCGGGAAGTTCGGCAGTGGGGTTCTAAGCCAGAGCAGACGCAGGACGGGCGACGGGGCTGGCTGCCGAAACGTGGCGCTAGGACAGGCCGCGAGCAGTACAAGCGGTTCGCAGGAGGGCAGTACGCATCACCAGTAGTGCCCGTAGTCGCAGTGCGCAGGACGGTGCGGTGGTGGAGTTCCGAAGCCAGGGCTGGTGCAGGACGGCGACGGGACTGACGACCGGACCGGGTGGCCCGCAGTCATCAGGGGCCACCACGAGCAGTACCGCAGTTAACGCAGTGGCAGTACCCGCAAGTGCAGTTCTCGTAGGTGCAGTACCCAGCAGTGAAGTGAAGTCAGTGAGCGGCACCTTGGTGAAAGCGTCGAGTGCAGGCGCGGCCACCAGGAAGTTCGGCAGTGGGGTTCCAAGCCAGAGCAGACGCAGGACGGGCAACGGGGCTGGCTGCCGAAGCGGTGCTCGGTCAGGCCGCGAGCAGTGCAAGCGGTTCGCAGTACGCAGTACCAGCGGTAAGCATCATCAGCAGTACGCAGTACCCCGCTTGGTAAGTAGTTGATCACCGAGGGAAGAACGGAGGAGCTTGGCGCCATCAGGATCGCCCGGGCCGGCAGGTTGAAGCCCGGGTACCGCAGGACATCGTCAGTGAGGTGGTCTCCGGTCAAGCAACCGCGATCCCCGCAACCCGATCACGCATGAGTCGGGTCTGCGGAAACAGAAGGCCGGCGCGGTAACAGGGCCGGCAGATGGTGTAGCAGTTCCTTCGGGGCCCTGGTGCCATAGGCACCAGGGCCCCTCCACGCGTTCCTGAAAGAGGTTCAATGACAGCAGACGACTCATTCGGCCGTCTCGACGACGACGACTACCCCGCCTACACCATGGGCCGGGCCGCCGCGATGCTCGGCACCACCCAAGGTTTCCTCCGCGCCCTGGGCGAGGCCCGCCTCATCACCCCGCTCCGCTCGGACGGCGGACACCGCCGCTACTCCCGCTACCAGCTGCGCATCGCTGCCCGAGCCCGCGAACTCGTCGACCACGGAACCCCGATCGACTCCGCCTGCCGGATCATCATCCTGGAAGACCAGCTCGAAGAAGCCCAGCGCATCAACGCCGAGTACCGCCGAGCCGGCGAATCTTCGGGTCCATCGACCCCGGCCTGAGGTGATCGTGCCCGTCGGCGTCGGCGGGCTCCCGGTCTTCAAGCATTCCCGAGGTGACGCGGGTGCGTAGGCACGGGGCCTCTTCGGCCACCGGCCACTCCGGGGCGGAGCGGTACTCGGGCGTCGAGGCCTCTGCGCGGTCAGCCCTGGCGCGCCCGCCCGGAATCCTCCGCGGACGCGGTTCGGCAGCGGACACCGGGGCATCTGGTCGGTCAGGCGCGCACCGGTGGGGCACCGAGCCACCACGCCCGGTCGCCGAGGACGAGGAGACGGTCTGTGAGCGGAGTGTGGATGTACGCGCAGGACAGCGGATACACGCCCGGGCAGTCGCTGGTGGGATTCACCGTGGAAGCCGCCGACGGTGTCATCGGGCACGTCGACCGACAGCAGGACCAGCCGGGCATGCAGCACCTGGTCGTGGACACCGGCGTGTGGGTGTTCGGCAGGAGCGTCCTGATCCCGGCCGACGCCATCACCCACATCGATACGGCTGCGCAGGCGGTGAAGGTCTCGGCCACGCAGGAAGACATCAAAGCCGCACCCCGGTTCACCACAGACAGCGAAACAGCCGACCACACCTACCTGTCCGCGGTCGGCGGCTACTACGCCTCCCTCCGCCGCCCGCCCGCGCCCTGACCCGAAGCCGGTCGGCAACTCGCCGGCACCGCACGAATGGGTGGGCATGCATCGATACGTCGTCGCGCTCAGTGGGCAGCGAGGAAGACGGCGATGTAGTGCGCGGTGAAGGCTGCCACGGTCAGGGCGTGGAACACCTCGTGGTAGCCGAACCAGCGGGGTGAGGGGTCGGGGCGCTGGAGGGCGTACACGACGGCGCCCGCGCTGTAGAGCAGCCCGCCCGTCACGATCAGGGTGAGTACGGCCGCCCCGCCGCTGTGCAGGAAGTCGGGCAGGTAGCGCACCGGTGCCCAGCCCAGGGCCAGGTAGCAGGGCGTGTACAGCCAGCGGGGCGCTCCGATCCACAGGACGCGGAAGGCGATGCCGGCCAGAGCGCCCGTCCACACGATCCACAGGAGGACGGACCGCTGGTCAGGTGCGAGGAGGAGCACGGCCAGCGGGGTGCAGGTGCCGGCGATGATCAGGAAGATGTTGGCGTGGTCGAGGCGGCGCAGGACGGCCTCCCCGAGCGGTCCCCAGGTGCCGAGGTGGTAGACGGCGCTCGTCCCGAACAGCAGCCAGGCGGTGACGGCGTACACGGTGCAAGCCACAGTGGCCCGCGGTGTTCCTGCCAGGCAGATGAGGACGATGCCCGCGGCCAGGGACGCGGGGACCATGCCGGCATGGAGCCAGCCCCGTAGCTTCGGCTTGATCGGCTCCACCAGATCGGCCGCTCGCCCGAACAGGTCGGCGGGAGGCTCGGAGCCCTCGCTTCCCCCATCCGTCGGTGTGGAGACGACACGGCCGGCTCGGGCGTCGTCCCGGGGCACTGCTTCCCGTCCTGACACGTGCTGCTGGGCATCACTGGCAACCATGAGTCCATGCTAGGAGCCGGTCCGGAGCGGCATGGCCCGAGGTGGCTCCAGCCTCCGGCGCGGCATCGTCGGGTGCGGCCGGTTCGACCGCCTCTTGGTTGCGGTCCTGGCGGTCCTCCTCCAACTGGGGCTGTGGAACTCGTGTAATCCGGCGGGCCAGGGGAACGATCTGGGCTTCCGAACGGGCCTCTCCGCTCGCCTACGTCCAAGGACCGCCGATGCTTCCCGAGTTCCGCTCCCACGCGTCAGCCCCCCTCTCCCATCAGCTGGAACAGCGGCTGGGGCTGGACCCCCGCCTCGAAGCCGGCCACATCGACGTGGAGCGCGTCGCGGACATCGCCGTCGTCGCATCGGCCCACTCCGACGGATACGCGGCCACCGCACACCTTCTCGGTCTACTGGCCGCGCTGCCCGCCCCCACCGCGTCCGGAGAGCACTTCTGGTCGGAACTGTGGAGGTCCTCGGGCTCCCTCTACCTGCTGCCCGCCAACATCAAAGCGTGCGTGCTGAGTTCGCTGGCGGGAGAAGGCACCGGCCTGGCCGGGCAGATCCTCTCGGCCTTCGACGAGATGACCCCGCCCCAGCGCATCGCAGCCGGAGAGGTCATCGGCCAGGCACTCGCCGAGTCCGACCACCTCCCCGACCTCAAAACGCAGGTCATCGGCGAGCTGTGGCTCCGCGACCTCGAACTCACCGCCTGGCGCGTCCTGCACGCGGACCACAAGTCAGCCGATCCGTCCAGGCGGGAGGCCTTCTTCGACGCGTGGACGAGCGTCTGACCCGCGCCGTCACCCGGGAGCAGGAGCCGCTGGAAGGTGTCCGGTTCGGTGTCGGGTTCGGTGAGCCCGTTGAGCGCGTACCGCTCGCCCCGACGCCCTACGGCGTCGCCGGTGTCCGCGGTCGGGGGCGGCTGGTCGGGATCAGGCCACGAGGTCGGCGTAGAGGATCACGTTGTTGGTGCGGTGGCCGTTCTTGATCTCGCCGCCGCAGGTCAGCAGGCGCAGCTCGGGGCGGTTGGTTTCCCCGTAGACCTTGTCGGTCGGGAAGTCCTTCTTGGCGACGTCCTCGATCTCGCGGATCTTGAACCTGGCCGTCCTCCCGTCCTCGCGCGACACCTCGATCAGGTCGCCGAGCTTGATCTTCTTGACGTTCTTCATCACCGCGGGCCCGTATTTCGTGTCGAAGTGCGCGACGAGCACGGACACCCCCTTCTCGCCCGGCGTCACGCCCTGGGTCCACCACCCCGGGTTGTCCGCGTCGGTGTCCGCGTCCGGCACGCCGAGCTCTCCCGTCGCCGGGTCCACCGCGAGGTCGACCATCTTCTTCGCGTCCACGCCGGCCGCCTCGATCTTCATGCCGGTCGGCTTCGAGCCCGGAAGGGCGGCGGCGGCCGTGTGCCCGCCCTGAGGGGCGGGAGCCGCCGTGCTGCCCACCTTGGGGTCCGCCGGCAGCCCGGTGCCGCCCCCGGTGCCGCACGCCGTGAGGGTCCCGCACACGGTGAGCGTGGCGACGGCGGCGGTGCGGAAGGTGGCGCGCATGAATGTTTCCCTCGGTCGGCGTCACCTGCGGTGGCGACGACCACGACGTTACGAGAGGCATGTCCGGATAGTCCGTCGGGAACGTAACAGTCGGCCGGACGCCGCCCCGCGAACCCGTTAAGGGCCGCTGGACACAGGGCGCAGGGCGCAGGAAACAGGGCGCAGGCAGACGAAAGCCCTTCCGGCCTGCGCCGGAAGGGCCAGATCATCCCTCAGCTCAGGCCTCTGCTGCGCTCGCCGATGCGGTCGCCCTGCGGGGTCCCGGCCCGCTTGAGTTCCGCCTTCGTGTGCGCTCCGCCCTTGACCTTGCTCCGGATCGGACCGGAGAAGCCGTGCGCGTGCTGCACGACGCCGGGCAGGTGGGTCGCTTCCTCGGCCTTCGCGACAGCCGCCTGGAAGTCCTGCTTCTGCTCTTTGCTCATCCCGTCGTCACTCCCTAAAAAGACTCGGGGCACCCAATCGGACTACTGGGATCGTATGCATATATAGGGCCGAACGCACCCGGACCGGACGTAAAGAATGGTCGATCAAGGACGCGGCGGAGTCGAGCGCTCCGGCGGCCCCAGCACCTCGTAGAGCAGTTCCTCCGGGCACGGCGTGCCCCGCGGGAGCTGGTACTTCGCCGCGATCCGGTACTCCCCCGGCGCCGGGGCCAGCAGTTCCGTCCACTCGTCCCCGATGCCGTCCGAGGGCGCCTTGAACAGGCATCCCGCGGTGTTCGCGTAGACCTTGGGCTCGGCGACCGTGCCCTTCGGCGTCGCCTTACCGGCGGCCTTGGAGGCCTCCGTCTCCTGCGGCGGTTCCACCGGCTTGCCCGCGCCGTCCACCAGACCGAGCCACGGGGAGTGCGGAATGCGCACGAACACCCGGCCGGCCTGCTTCACGTCGATGACCAGCTGGTCGGCGCTGGCCCGCACCACCGCCGCCTGGCCGGCGACCAGGTTCGTCGGGTCGGTGACCTTGAAAAGCTGCCAGTTCGCGTCGCCCCAGATCTGCTGGAGGTACGGGAGCCCCTCGCGCACCAGCTTCGCCTCGTCCCGCCCGCCCTCATCGGGTTTGTCGGCGGGCAGCACCACGTAGTGCACGGCCCAGCGGTCCAGCCACTCGCGGTAGCTGTATGCCGTCAGGGTGTCGTCGTAGAAGACCGCGTTGCGTTCCAGATCCGCCTGCCGGTTCCAGCCGCGCGCGAGGTTCACGTACGCGGGGAAGGCGGAGGACTCGCGGTGGCTGCTGGCCGGGACCACCTCGACGCGGCCCCGGTCGGCGCCCGCCTTCTGGAGCTGGTCCACCAGCGGGGCCAGCTCGCGGCTCCAGGAGGCCAGCGGGGTGGTGCGGACGATGTCGGTGACGCTGTTGACGGTGATCCAGGCGGTCACCCCGGTCAGCGCGAGGAGCAGCCCGTACCAGCGGCGCGTGCGCGGGGCCTCGTAGGGGAGGGCCGCGAGCAGCACCACCCCGCCGAACAGCATGGCCAGCCGGGTCACGTTCGAACCGACCTGGGAGTCGATCGCCCAGGTCAGCGCCACCCCGAGGGCGTAGATGGCGGAGGCGGTCCGGACCGTCTTCCAGCCCTGCGGTACGAGGAACAGCGCGGCCAGCGCGCACGCGAAGGGCAGCGCCGCCGAGAGCAGCTTCATCGGCTGCGTCCCCGAGAAGGGGAACAGCCAGGAGGACAGCCCGACCACCGCCGCCGGGGCCAGGCCCAGGGCGTACGCGCCCGGGCGCCGGCCGTTCAGGAACAGCGCGGCCGCGATGACCCCGAGGAACAGTCCGGCCACCGGGCTGGAGGCGGTGGCGATCGCCGCGAGCGGGGCGGCCACGGCGGCCTTCGCCCAGCGCCGCTCGGCCCATTTGCGGGGCCAGCAGAAGACGGCGGCGACGGCCCCGAGGGCGAACATCACGCCGAGCCCGAAGGTGACGCGGCCCGACAGGGCGTTGCACAGCAGCCCGTACACCCCGGCCAGGGCGGGCCACAGCGGCTCGCGGACGGCGCCGCGGCAGCGGGTCAGGATCATCGCGAGCAGCCCGGCCGAGACCGTACCGGCGATCATCATCGTGGTGCGGACGCCGAGCACGTGCATCACGTAGGGCGAGACCACGCTGTACGAGACCGGGTGCATGCCGCCGTACCAGGCGAGGTTGTACGCCGAGTCGGGATGGCGGCCCACGAACTCCGCCCAGGCGTCCTGCGCGGCGAGGTCGCCGCCGCTGTTGGCGACGGCGAAGAACCAGATCAGGTGCAGCAGCCCGGCCAGCGCGGTGGCCACGGCCACGGGGTGCCGGCGGGCCCAGCCGAGGGCGCGGAGGACCGGCCCGGGGCGGGCTTGCGCGCCGGGGGCCGCTGGGGCCCCTGGGGCCCCTGGGGCTTCAGTGGCGTCGGCGGCTCGCGCCGGAACTCCGCCGCTGCCGTGGGCGCCGTACCCCTGGCCGTGCCCCTGCCCCTGCTCCTGGCTCTGGTCCTGGCTCTGGTCCTGGCCCTGGCCTTGGCCTTGGCCTTGGCTCTGGCCCTGGCCCTGGTCCTGCCGCTCAGCGGTGGTCACGCCGACGTACTCCCCACTCCGGTCCCTCGGGTGCGTCCCTCGGTTCGTAGACGCGGTCCGCCGCCCCGGGGTTGCCCCGGGGGCGGTCGCCGGACCCGTTCCGCGCTCCTGCGCGGCCTCGACCGGCCGCCTGCGGGCCGCGGCGTGCGGCCCGCGGCCCACGGGTCAGCCGACGCGCGTCAGCTTCTTGCCGAGGCCGGGTGTGGTGAGGTCGCTCTGCAGCGCCACCGGCACCTTCACCTGGCTGGCGCCCTCGCCGACCGTCAGCATGCCGATCTCCGAGCCCGCCTTGGCGCTCTGCGGGAGCTGGGTGGCCCCGTCAGCCAGCTTGATGGCGATCGTGAGGGTCGGCCAGCCGACCGCCTGTACGTCGGCGGTGGCCACGACCGGGACCTGGGTGCCGAGTCCGTCGTCCACGTAGCCGACGACATCACCCTTCCTGATGACGGGCGCGGCCTTCAGCATCTTCTGCGTGGCGAGCATGATGTCCTTGCTCGCCGCGATCGCGGTGCCGAGGATCGGCACGCCGTGCTGGCCGAGTACCGCTCCGACGATCAGCTGGTTGGTCTTGCCGACCTTCTTCTCGGCGGCGAAGAGCAGGTTGCCGCCGGCCTTGGTGGTGGAGCCGGTCTTGATGCCGAGCGAGTCGTTGAAGGGCACCAGGTCGTTGTAGTTCCGCCACTTCTTGCCCGTGGGGTCGGTCCAGGACGGCTTCCTGGTGATGTCGATCAGCTCGGGCATCTCGACGATCTTGAGGCCCAGCTTGACCTGGTCCTCGGCGGTGCTGACCGTGGTCGCGTCCAGACCCGACGGGTCCGTGTACGTGGTGTTGGTCATGCCGAGTTCCCTGGCGGTGTCGTTCATCTTCTTGACGAACGCCTCCTGCCCGCCGTCCCAGCGCGCGAGCAGCCGCGCGACGTTGTTGGCGGACGGGATCATGATCGCGGAGAGGGCGTCGTACTGCGAGATCTCGTCGCCCTCCTTCAAGTTGTTGACCGTGGACTCGCCCTCGGTCTCCTTCTTGCCGTCGTCGACCGCCGTCTTGTCGACGGGGATCATCTGGCCCTTCTCCCCCTTCTTCATGGGGAAGTCCTTGAGGATGACGTAGGCGGTCATGGCCTTGGCCACGCTGCCGATCGCCACGGGCTTCTGCTCGCCGAAGGTCCCGACGGTGCCGAGGCCGGCCGCGGCCATGTAGGCCTGGCCCTCCTTCGGCCACGGCATGGACGCCTCGGCGCCCTTGAAGGTGTACGAGGCGTTCGTGGTCATCTTCAACGTCGGAGCCGGCAGCGGGCGCACGAGCTGGACGACGGCGAGGATCACCGCGAGGAGCACCAGGATCGGCGCGTAGATCTTGAACCGGCGTACGGCCGTACGGGCCGCGCTCGGCGGCGGGGGCGGGTTGTTGGTGAGGTCCGCCAGCATGTCGAGCGGCGGCTTGGGAGGCAGCGGCTGCTGCGTGGTCCGCTCGGGGGACTCCCGCGTCACGGGGGTCCGCACGCCGGCGGGGACCGGAGTCCGCCCGGGGGCCGGTGCGCTGGGCGCGCCGGGCGCGCCCGCGGTGGGCCGCGCGGGCCCGTCGTCGCTCCGCAGCGGTACGAAGGTGCTCGCCCGCTCCGCACCACCGGCACGCTCGGACCCCGCCTGAGCCGACCCCTGCCCGACGCTGCCACGCCCGGCGGGGTTGGGCCCCTGGCCGGGGGCGGCGGGCTTGGCGGTGCCCTGCCCGGCGGTGCCCTGCCCGGCGGTGCCGGGCTTGGTGGTGCCGGGGTTGGCGGTGCTGGGGTTGGCGGTGCCGGGCTTGATGGCCCGGAACACAGCCGTCCGCTCGCTGTCGATCGGCTCGTCGCCGGCCGGAGCGGCCGGAGTCGGGGGCTTGACCGCGCGGAACACCGCGGTCCGCTCGCTGTCCTCCGCCGAACCACCCGGGGCCGACCCGGGCTTGACCGCCCGGAACACGGCCGTCCGCTCACTGTCACCCGACTCACCGGAGCCACGACCGGCGGAGGCACCCGGAGCACCGGAAGCGGTCCGACCGCCCGGGGCCGCCGGAGCACCGGAACCAGTCCGGCTGCCCGGAGCGGCCTGGGCACCCGGAGCGGCCGGGTTCCCCGAGGTCGCCGGGGCGTCGGCGGAAGCCGGGGCACCAGGGGCTGCCTGGCTGCCCGGCGCAGCCGGAGCACCCGACGGCACCGAAGAGCCCGGCGCGCCCGAAGGCGCCTTGGTACCGGAAGAAGCCGGGGCACCAGCACCCGCCCGGTTGCCCGGCGCAGCCGGAGCACCCGACGGCACCGAAGAGCCCGGCGCGCCCGAAGGCGCCTTGCTACCGGAAGAAGCCGGGGCACCCGGGGCGGCCGGAGCGCTCGAGGGCGCCTGGGCGCCGGAGGTAGCCGACGCACCCGCGGCGGCGTCCTTGCCCGGAGTCGCCGGAGAGCCCGGGGCGCCCGAAGGGCCTCGGGTACCGGAAGGAGCCGGGACACCCGGGCCCGCCTGGTTGCCGGGGGCAGACGGCGAGCCCTCAGTACTCGAAGGGGGCCGGATGCCCTGAGAAGCAGGGTTGCCGGCAGCCGCCCGGTTGCCCGGCGCAGCCGGAGAAGCAGGGTCGCCGGCGCCCGCCCGGTTGCCCGGCGCAGCCGGGGTACCCGGGGCGTCAGGGCCCGCCTGGCGGGCCGAAGGAGCCGAAGGATCCGCCGCCGAGGAGCCCGGGGCGTCCGAGGGGGCGCGGGTACCGGGCGAGGCCGGGGTGCCCGAGGGGGCCTGGGTACCGGGGCCCGTCGTGTTGCGGGAGGAGCCTGGGGCGTCCGAGGGGGCCCGGGTACCGGGCGAGGCCGGGGTGCCCGAGGGGGCCTGGGTACCGGGGTCCGTCTCGTTGCGGGACGCCGCCGGGGTGGTCGGCATGCGGAAGACGGCCGTGCGCTCGCTGTCGGCGGGGCCGGCCGGTGCCGGGGCCGCGGCGGAGTCCGCGGGGCGGCCGGCGCGGGCCGGCGGCGTGACCGTACGGAACACCGCCGTGCGCTCGCTCTCGACCGACCCGGCGGCAGCCTCGGATCCGCCCGAGGTGCCGGAAGCGGAACCCGTACCGGAATCCGCGGGCAGACCCGTGCCGGCCGGAGGCGTAGCCGTACGGAACGACGCCGTGCGGTCACCCCCGACCGACCCGGCGGCGGCCGAAGCGGCGCCCTCGGCGCGGTCGGAGCGGTCGGCATCGGCCGGAGGCGTCACGGCACGGAAGGCGGTCGTACGGTCGCCACCGACGGGCGCGCCCGAGGACCCGGCCCCGGAAGCGGTACCGGACGCGGACGCCGAAGCCGCAGGTCGGCCGGTGTCCGTACCGGATACCGCCGCGGCTGCGGGCCTGGCATCCGAGGCACCCGCACGCCCGGAAGCGGAACCCGACGACTCGGGAGAACCGGGAGAACCGGTGGAATCGGCGGAGGAGGCGGAGGAGGTGGAGGCCGCGGAATCCGCGGCACGGGCAGGCGGGGGCGTCACGGTGCGGAACACCGCCGTGCGCTCGCTCTCGAGCGCCGCACCGGCGGGCCGATCGCCGCCCTCGGACCCCGAAGCGGAATCCGAAGCGGAAGCAGGATCGGACGCGGGATCGGACGCGGGATCGGACGCGGCATCGGGATCGGAGCCGGGGGCAGGATCGGAGTCGGCACCCGTGCCGGCGGCCGCGTCCGCGGGCAGGGCCCTGAAGACCTCGGTCCGCGCGCCCGGCGCGGCCGGCGTCTCGCCCTGCTCGTCCCCGGAGGGGGAGGGCTCCGCCGTGGCCACCCACGCGGCCACCGCTTCGCGCAGCGGATCGCGGTCCGCGGGACCGTCCTCCGAGTCCCTCGGGCCGAACAGCGACACCCTCGGGTCACGCCCCTCGGACGACTCCGCCGTCCCCGACGTTCCTTCATCAACCGACTTGTCGGGGGACTCGCCCGCCACCAGTTCCTCCTCGATCGCCTTCACGCCCGGCTGTCCGAATGTCTAACAGTGTCCCGTCTAGGGGGCATCGCCCCCGTGCTAGACGAGAACGACATAGCTGACGGTTCCCCCACAAAGCGGCCAGGCACTCTCGACAGATGAATGTGAGAGGCGTCACCCTGTCACTCATCCACGCGGGGAGGCATGGATGGGCAAGAGCCGCAGAACGATTCCGGAGGAGCTTTTGCTGCTCGCCTTGGACCCGGCCACGGGTACCACGGCGCAGCCGCAGTCGCTCGACCTCGGCCTGGCCGGGGCACAGCTAGTGGAGCTGGCTCTGGCAGGACGGATAGCCCCTGATGGGGATCGTATCGCCGTGGTGATGCCACGGCCGACAGGAGATCCGACTCTGGACTCCGCACTGGAACTGCTGCGCAGGCGCGGCAGCCCGGTTCGGGCGGTCCACTGGATCGGCGGACCCCGACTGGGGCTCCGTCAGATTTACCTCGCTCACCTGGAGCGTTGCGGCATGGTTCATGCCGTCGCGGGCCAGATGTGCGGGGTGCTGCCGACGACTCGCTACCAAGCGACCGACACAGCGATCAGCCGGGAGATCCGTGGCCGGCTGGACAGTGCGATCCGCACCGGCGTACCGCCGGACCCGCGGACCGCGGCGCTTGCCGCACTGGCCCACGCGGTCGGACTCGGCAAGCACCTGTACCCCGGCAACGAGGGGCGGTCGTCCAGGTCCCGACTGCGGGACCTGATCCGGCACGACCCGATGGGCGGACTGGTGGCTCACGCCGTCATGGACGTCCAGAACGGCGTGGCCGCACAGCCACGCCGCGACCGGGCACCGGCACAGCCCGCCAGGGCAACGGCGACAGCCGCCGCCCTGCAGCCGCGCCGGACCGGTGCGATGGCCCGCGTGGCCGCGCACTGATCCACCGGCAGCACACGTAGGACAAGCAGGACCAGCAGGGCAGGCAGGACAAGCAGGGCAAGCAGTGATCGCAACCGCCGACGCGCGGGGCGACGGGGCCGGTACGCCGGTCCCGTCGGCCCGCGCGTTTGCTTTTCCCACCCGTTCCCACCCGTTCCCCAGCGGGGTCACGTCCTTCGGTGGCAGTCTGCTCACCAGCAGACACGCAGAGAGACAGCAAAGAGACAGAAACAGCAACAGAAGAAGGCGGAGGTGCCGTTCACGTGGCGTCCAATGTCAATCCCACCGTCCGACGCCGCCGACTGGGCATGGAGTTGCGCAAACTGCGCGAGGACAAAGGCATGACGGCCGAGCAGGTCGCGGAACGCCTGCTCGTCTCCCAGTCGAAGATCAGCCGGCTGGAGAACGGCCGCCGTTCCATCAGTCAGCGCGACGTCCGCGATCTGTGCGACGTCTACGAGGTCGAGGACCGGCGGCTCGTCGACTCCCTCATGCAGATGGCCAAGGATTCCCGCCAGCAGGGCTGGTGGCACGCCTTCGGCGACATCCCGTACAGCGTCTACATCGGCCTGGAGACGGACGCCGCCAGCCTGCGCACCTACGAACCCCTGGTGATCCCGGGGCTGCTCCAGACCCCGGAGTACGCCCAGTCGCTCGTCCGCGGCGCGTGGCCGGAGACGGCTCCCGTCGACGTGGAGAAGCGCGTGCAGGTCCGGATGCACCGCCAGAAGCGGCTGCACGAGACCGAGAACAGCAATCCCGAGATCGGACCGCTGCGCCTGTGGGCGGTCATCGACGAGGCCGCCCTGCGGCGGCACGTGGGCGACGCCCAGCTCATGATCCGGCAGCTGGAATTCCTGATAGAGCAGTCGGAGAAGCCGCACGTCACGGTCCAGGTGATGCCCTTCTCGGTGGGCGCCCACCCGGGCGTCAACGGGCAGTACGCCATTCTGGAATTCCCGGACGCTTCGGACTCCACGGTCGTCTACATCGAAGGCGTGACGAGCGACTTGTATCTGGAGAAGGCCAACGACGTCCAGAAATACAGCGTGATGTACGAACATCTGCGCGCACAGGCCCACAACGTGGACCAGACGCGGCAGTTCATCGCGCAGATCATCGAGGACTTCGCGGGCAAGGGGTAAGGGGGTTCGGCGAAAAGGCCGGTACGGTACACCGTCACTCCCCGGTGGCAGAAGACCTGAATGGAATATGCCACTCGGTCGGGTGAACGCCCCCTTCGTACAACGGGAGCTGCGGGTAGCGTCGATCACGTCAGCCGGAGCAATGGCCGACATGACACCGGAACCACTCGCTGAACCGGAGAGAAACATGGCTATTCGTCAAGGTGCAACGGAAAACTGGACCAAGTCCTCGTACTCCGCCAACGGTGCCTGCGTCGAGGTCAAGTCCCCCGTCATGGAGGCCATCGCGGTCCGTGACTCGAAGGCGCAGGACGGTCCGTCCCTCACCTTCGCGCCCGGCTCCTGGACCTCCTTCGTCGCCGATGTGACCGAGGGCCGCCTGGGACGCCTCGCCTGAACGTCGAAGTGACCCTCCCGGACCGCCCTCACACGACCGGTGCCACCGGCTCCACCGCAAGACCGGCACCACCAGCAAGACCCGCACCACCAGCAGCACCTGCACCACTGACTGGAGCCCTCTCGACCGGCCCGCCGTCGCCTGCCGAGGGGGCTCGGCCATGTCCGGGCCCCGGCCCCCGGCCCCCGGCGCCTCCGTCCCCGGCCTACCTCAGCTGATCGACGTACCGGTCCGTCCCCGGCACCGTCGGGATGAACGGGGCCACCAGCTCCACCCGGCCCAGCCCCGACTCCGCGACCTCCGCGTCCAGCCCCTGGAACCGGTCCCAGCACTCGCGCGGGTCGGCCTCCAGGAACCACAGCAGGGTCAGTCGGGTATCGACCCCCTCCACCTGCTTCACGTACGTCATCCGGTCGCCCGGCAGCGGCGTCGGCCGGAAGACCGTGACCATCGCGGCCGGTGAGCCGGCCAGCCGCTTCGGCAGGGCCCGCGAGCGCAGCCACTCCAGCAGCTCGGCCCGCCGCTCCGGGCCCTCCGCGTCGACGACCTGCACCACGAGCCCGCCGTACGGGTGGTCGAGGGCGTGGAAGTCGCGGGGGCCCGCGGCGCCGTCCCGGTAGACGGTGGCCTCGTGGTCCTGGAACGCGGTGAAGACGTGCGTGCGGTCCTGGTAGACCCGGCCGTCGCGGTTGAGGCGCTTGTTGATGCCGACGGTCCACTTCATGTGCTCGTCGTAGCGGCCCTCGGTGACCCAGTACGTGGAGATGTAGCACCCCGCGGTCACGGGCTGGGCCACCGCCGACTTCTCCGGGTAGCGCAGCTCCTGGAGCTCGCGGGTGGCCACCCAGCGGCGGCCGGCGAACATCCAGGGCATGGCCATGGCGCCGGCGTAGTAGTGGTCGTCCTCGTACCAGCGGTTGTACGCGAACTCGTGGCCCGGGTGCGGTTCGACCATGGTGATCAGCGCGTGGCCGGGGTGGACTCCGTAGGGGCCGACCGAGGCGAGCTCGGCGTAGTCGTCGGCCCGCGTGTTCCGCTCGTCTGCTGTCATGGGAGACGGTCTAGCTGATGCGACGTCAGATGTGGAGTCCCTGGGGGCCGTTCAGTATCCGATACATAGCTGCCGTCTACACCTATTCACGGCTACGATGCCCGCACCCGCCTCCCGAAGGAGCCACCGTGCCCGCCTCAGCGCCCGCCTCCGCACCGCCCTCCACCTCGCCGGTCACCACCCCGCCGGTCACCACCCCGCCGCCGCCCTTCGCCGCCCGGATCCGTACGACCGCTCCCTCCGCCGTGCGCGAGATCCTCGCCGTCACCGCCCAGCCCGGCATGATCTCCTTCGCCGGCGGCCTGCCCGCCCCCGAGCTCTTCGACACCGAGGGCCTGCGGGCGGCGTACGACGCCGCCTTCGCGCGGTCCGCGGGCCGCGCCCTCCAGTACTCGACCACCGAGGGCGACCCCGAACTGCGCGCGGCGGTGGCGGCCCGGATCGGCCGGCAAGGACTGCCGACCACCGCCGACGACCTGCTGATCACCACCGGATCGCAGCAGGGGCTCGGCCTGATCACGACCGCGCTCATCGAGCCGGGCGACGCGGTGCTCGTCGAGAACCCCACCTACCTGGCGGCGCTCCAGGGGTTCGAGCTCGCCGGCGCCCGGGTGATCCCCGTCCCGTGCGACGACCAGGGCATCCTCCCGGACGCCCTGGCCGAACTCGTCGCCCGCGAACGCCCCAAGCTGCTCTACACGATCCCCACCTTCCAGAACCCGACCGGACGCACCCTCCCCGCCGACCGCCGCGCAGAGATCGCGGCCGTCGCGGCCCGGCTCGGCCTGTGGCTCCTGGAGGACGACCCGTACGGTGAACTCCGCTACGAGGGCCGCGCGCTGCCCCGGCTCGCCTCCTACCCCGGGGCCGAGGACCGCACGGCGCTGCTCGGCAGCTTCTCGAAGGTCATGGCCCCCGGGCTCCGGCTCGGCTGGCTGCGCGCGCCGGCCGCGCTGCTGCGGGGCGCGGCGCTCGCGAAGCAGGCGGCGGACCTGCACACCTCGACGGTCGACCAGCTGGCGGCGGCGGAGTACTTGCGTACGGCGGACCTCGACGCGCACGTGGCGGGGGTCCGCGACGCGTACCGGATCCGGCGCGATGCCCTCCTGTCGGGCCTGCCCACCGCCCTGCCGCCGGGCTCCACGTGGAACCGCCCGGAGGGCGGGATGTTCGTCTGGGCCCGGCTGCCCGAGGGACACGACGCGATGGCCTTGCTCCGCGCGGCCACCTCCCGCGGGGTCGCCTTCGTCCCCGGAGCCCCCTTCTTCGCCCGCGACCCGGACCCCCGAACCCTCCGCCTGTCCTTCACGACGCACACGGCCCCGGAGATCCACCAGGGCCTAACCCGCCTGACCCCCTAACCCACCCTGCGGCGCGCCCCCCTCACCGCTGCGCGGGGCGGAGAGTCCCTTGCCGCGACCCTTACCGCTGCGCGGGCGAAGTCCCCTGCTGCGACCGTTGCCGCTGCGCGGGGCGGAGTCCCCTACCCGCCCTTCCACCGTTCCCCGGGCGCTGCCCGGACCCCGGTCCTCAAACGCCGGACGGGCTCAAGAGCAGGGCTACCGGGCTGCGCCCGGACCCTGGGGCTCCGCCCCAAACCCCGGTCCTCAAACGCCGGACGGCTGGAGTAGCACGGGCGGGCCGGAAGGGGGCCCCGGGCTGCGCCCGGACCCCTGGGGCTCCGCCCCAGACCCCGGTCCTCAAACGCCGGACGGCTGAAAGAACGACGCGGTCGGGGGCTGCGTACCGGGGGCGGGGACGGGGGCGGGGTGGGGTGTTGGCCGGGACGTAAAGCGTGATTTGTGGCGCACTTCTCGGAATCACTGTCGAAGCAGGGCACAGGGCGCCTAAATCATGCAGTCCAGGCCAACACCCCACCCCGCCCCCGGCACCGACCCCCGCCCGCAGCAAGCACCACACCGGCACAACCCCAGCCCCGCCGGCGCTTGAGGCGCAGGGGCCCGGGGACAGCGTCCCCGGCAACGCCGCCGCACCCGGGACCCCGCACCCGCACCCGCACACCCTTCCCTCCCCGCCCCCCACACCGTAGCCTGACGCCCCGTCAGATCCATCGGGCCGCCAGGAGGGCTGCATCATGTCACCGTCGCCGCTACTGCTGCAGGGCAAGACCGTCATCGTCTCCGGCGTAGGCGCCGGCCTCGGCCACCAGGTCGCCGCCACCGTCGTCCGCGACGGCGGCAACGCCGTGCTCGGGGCCCGGACCGAGGCCAACCTCGCCAAGGCCGCCGCCGAGATCGACCCCGACGGCACGCACACCGCGTACCTCCCGACCGACATCTCCGACGAGCGCCAGTGCGAAGCACTCGCCGCACTCGCCCAGGACCGCTTCGGCGGGGTCGACGCCGTCGTCCACGTCGCCGCCTGGGACTCGTACTTCGGCGGCCTGGAAGACGCCGACTTCGGCACCTGGCAGCAGATCCTCGACGTCAACCTCCTCGGCACCCTGCGCATGACCCGCGCCTGCCTGCCCGCGCTGAAGCGCGCCGGCGGCTCCGTCGTCATCATCGGCACCCAGTCGGCCATCGCCTCCCCCAACGAGGTGCAGCAGGCCGCCTACGCCGCCTCCAAGGGCGCCCTGACCTCCGCCATGTACTCCATGGCCCGCGAGCTCGGCCCGCACCGCATCCGCGTGAACACCGTGCTCCCCGGCTGGATGTGGGGCCCCCCGGTCCAGGCCTTCGTCACCTTCACCGCGCACACCGAGGGCGTCCCGGAGGCCGAGGTGCACGCCCGCCTCACCGACCGCATGGCACTGCCCGACCTGGCCACCGACGGGGACGTCGCGGACGCCGCCGCCTTCCTCGCCTCCGACCGCGCACGGGCGATAACAGGCCAGTCTCTGCTGGTCAACGCCGGGGAACTGATGCGATGAGCCCCTCCGTGCGCGCGCGAGCTGATCGTATGCTCGGGCCATGACCACTCCGAGTGACGCTCCGACCGAGAACTCGATGCGCCGCGCGCTCCGCCGCGCCCGCGACGGCGTCGCGCTCGACGCGACCGAGGCGGCCGTACTCCTGCAGGCGCGCGGCGAGGCCCTGAAGGACCTCGCCGCCTCCGCCGCTCGGGTCAGGGACTCCGGCCTCCAAGCCGCGGGGCGGCCCGGCGTCATCACCTACTCGCGCAAGGTCTTCATCCCCCTCACCCGGCTGTGCCGCGACAAGTGCCACTACTGCACCTTCGTCACGGTCCCCGGCAAGCTCCGCCGCGAGGGCCACGGGATGTACCTGTCCCCCGACGAGGTCCTCGACATAGCCCGCAAGGGTGCGGCCCTCGGCTGCAAGGAAGCACTGTTCACGCTCGGCGACCGGCCGGAGGACCGCTGGCCCGAGGCCCGCGAGTGGCTCGACGCGCACGGCTACGACGACACCCTCGCCTACGTGCGCGCCATGGCCATCCGCGTCCTGGAGGAGACCGGCCTCCTCCCCCACCTCAACCCCGGTGTGCTGTCCTGGTCGGACCTCCAGCGCCTCAAGCCCGTCGCCCCGTCCATGGGCATGATGCTGGAGACCACCGCCACCCGCCTGTGGTCCGAGCCCGGCGGCCCCCACCACGGCTCCCCCGACAAGGACCCGGCCGTCCGGCTGCGCGTGCTCGAAGACGCCGGACGCTCCAACGTGCCCTTCACCACCGGGGTGCTGATCGGCATCGGCGAGTCCTACGAGGAGCGCGCGGACGCCTTCTTCGAGCTGCGCCGGATCCAGCGCAGCTACCACGGCATCCAGGAAGTCATCGTCCAGAACTTCCGGGCCAAGCCCGACACCGCCATGCGCGCCATGCCCGACGCGGAGCTGGAGGAGCTCGCGGCGGCCATCGCCGTGGCCCGCCACATCCTGGGACCGAGCGCCCGCATCCAGGCCCCGCCGAACCTGGTGGACTCCGAGTACGCGCTGATCGTCGGCGCCGGCATCGACGACTGGGGCGGGGTCTCCCCGCTCACCCCCGACCACGTGAACCCCGAGCGCCCCTGGCCGCACATCGAGGAGCTCGCCGAGCGCACCGCGTCCGCCGGTTTCGAGCTCCGCGAACGCCTCACCATCTACCCGGAGTTCCTCCAGCGCGGCGAGCCCTGGCTGGACCCCCGCCTGCTGCCCCACGTACGCGCGCTGGCCGACGCGGACAGCGGGCTCGCGGACGAGTCCGCGACCGTCGAGGGCCGGCCGTGGCAGGAGCCGGACGAGGGCTTCACCGCCTACGGCCGCACCGACCTGCACACCACCATCGACACGCAGGGCCGTACCGGCGACCGCCGCGACGACTTCGACGAGGTCTACGGCGACTGGGAGGCCCTGCGCGAGGCCGCGGCCCCCGGCATGGTCCCCGATCCCGAGCGCATCGACACCGACGTACGGGCGGCGCTCGCGCAGGCCGCCGACGACCCGACGAAGCTCACCGACGAGCAGGCGCTCGCCCTGCTGCACGCGGACGGCCCGGCGCTGGACGCGCTCTGCCGGATCGCGGACGACCTGCGCAAGTCCGTGGTGGGCGAGGACGTCACGTACATCGTGACCCGCAACATCAACTTCACCAACGTCTGTTACACCGGCTGCCGCTTCTGCGCCTTCGCGCAGCGCCGCACGGACGCGGACGCGTACACCCTCTCGCTCGACCAGGTCGCCGACCGGGCCGCGCAGGCGTGGGACGTGGGCGCGGTCGAGGTGTGCATGCAGGGCGGGATCCACCCGGACCTGCCCGGGACGGCCTACTTCGACATCGCGCGGGCCGTGAAGGCGCGCGTGCCCGGCATGCACGTGCACGCCTTCTCCCCGATGGAAGTCGTCAACGGCGCGACGCGCACGGGGATGTCGGTACGGGACTGGCTGACCGCGGCCAAGGAGGCCGGTCTCGACTCCATCCCCGGTACGGCGGCGGAGATCCTGGACGACGAGGTCCGCTGGGTCCTCACCAAGGGCAAGCTGCCGACGGCGGACTGGATCGACGTGGTCTCCACCGCGCACGAGCTGGGCATCCGCTCCTCCTCCACGATGATGTACGGGCACGTGGACCAGCCCCGCCACTGGCTGGGCCACTTCCGCACGCTGGCGCGCATGCAGCAGGAGGCGCACGCCAAGGGGGTGGAGGGCTTCACGGAGTTCGTGACCCTCCCCTTCATCCACACCAACGCCCCCGTCTACCTCGCGGGCATCGCGCGCCCCGGCCCGACGGTGCGCGACAACCGCGCCGTGACGGCGATGGCCCGCATCCTGCTCCACCCGCACATCACCAACATCCAGACCAGCTGGGTGAAGCTGGGCTCGGAGGGCGCGGCCGAGATGCTCCGCTCGGGCGCCAACGACCTGGGCGGAACCCTGATGGAGGAGACCATCTCGCGGATGGCCGGCTCCAGCTACGGCTCGTACAAGTCCGTGCGGGACCTGATCGCCGTCGCCGAGGCCGCCGGCCGGCCCGCGAAGGCCCGTACGACCCTCTACGGGGAGGTACCGCAGGAGCGGCAGGCCGCGGCCCGCGCCTCGGACGGCCACCTGCCGGAGCTGCTGCCGGTCCTGGACTGAGTCGCCGCCGGACGCGTCCGTGCGTGAGCCGCCGGGCCGGCGCGCGCACGGACGCGTCCGCACACACCCCGTCCCCGTACAACCATCGGGCGGGGTGAGCGGTCTCCTCGGTGAGTGACGGACGTCATCCCCGGGGGATACATGAACAAGCGCATCACCGCCGTGCTCTGCACGGCGACGGCTCTGGGAGCCGTACTGGCCGTGCCCACGGCCGCCCAGGCCGACGAATCCCGGCCGAAGGGCTTCAGCGCACGCGTGGAGCACGAGACGGTCACCCTGGACTTCTCCGGTGATCCGCCCAAGGACCTCAAGGTGCACCTGCGCAAGAAGGGCACGACCAAGCGGGTCGCCACCGTCACGAGCTTCCACCCGGTCCGTCCGGAGGATTGGGATCCCTGCGCGGATTCCTGCGGGGACCCGGACCCCACGTGGTTCCCGGTACGGACCGCCCCGCTGAAGCTCGCCGATCTCGGCGAGTACGCCGTCGACGTGGAGTACGACGGCACCGGGGGCGAAACCGTCCTCCACAAGGACAAGGCCGTGCTGACCTACCAGGTGCGGCCGTCCTTCACGAACCTGAAGGCCACGAACGGGGTGTCGTTCGCGCGGCCGGACACCGTGGTCTCGGGTGACATCAAGCTCTACGACCCGCGTAACGGCTCGCTGAAGCCGTACGCGGGCGGCGCGTTCACGACCCGGACCGGCACCGTCAGCTCACCGCTGACCGCCGACGCCAAGGGACACTTCACGTCGAAGGTCACCTTCTCCGGCGCCGAGTCCGGCACGACGCGGGCGGGCCACGACTCCACGTACGTCCACCTCGCGAGCAGGGCCAACGGCTCCGAGGAGCGGGCTTCCGTGGCGGTGCCCGTGACGGCGTCCACGGCCGCACGCATCGCCTTGGACTCCCCGACCGTGACCGGCCCCTACGGAACGGCCGGCAAGGTGAGCGGCACGGTCACCTGGAAGTCCGCCGACGGCTCGTGGAAGCCGGCGCCCGCGGGCCTGAGGATCGCCGTCGACACCGGCGCCGGACTGCCGTACCACCTGACGACGGGGAGCGCGGGCCGGCTGGAGGGATCCGTGCCCCTGACGAAGGACACCACCTGGCGGATCGGCGCCGACAGTCCCTGGGCGTCCTCGGGCACCCAGGAGGTGACGGTGGACACCACCGGCGGCACCGCGTTCATCGGCTTCGGGACCACGCTGCTGCAGAGCAAGTACCTGGAAGTGAAGGGCACGTTCCTGAGCGTGGAGGTCCCGGCCGGCATCACCTCGCTGGAGGTGGACTTCCAGTACTCGGCGGACGGCAGGACCGGCTGGACCACCGTCAGGAAGCAGACGGTCACGGCCAACTCGGCAGACGCGTTCGACGAGCGGGTGCGCTACCCCGGACCGGGCTTCATGCGACTGCGGTACGTCGGTACCCCGGACATCCGCGGCTCCGTCACGCCCGCGGTGCGGCTCGCCGAACGGACGACGACGGCCATCCCGGAGTTCAACGCCGCGCCCGAGCCGGTCAAGAAGGGCCGACCGATCACGCTCACCGGAAAGCTGACCGAGAAGAGCCCCGACTGGAAGCCCTTCGCCGGCCAGACGGTCCGCTACTACTTCCGGCCCGCCGGAACCATCGCGTGGAAGCCCATGGGCCTGTCCAAGACCACCGCGGACGGCACCTTCACCAGGAAGTTCACCGCCGACGCGACCGGCTCCTGGCTCGCCAAGTTCGTCGAGCCCACCACGGCCCACTTCAGCGCCTCCAGCCGCGTGGACGAGGTCGTCGTCACCCCGTGATCCGTCACCCGTGACCGCGAGCCGCGCCCCGGTGGAATGGACCCTTCGGTCCTCTCCACCGGGGCGCGGCCCCCTCGGCCTAGCCGACCAGGAGGTCCTTCTTCAGCTGCTTCAGCTCGCGGCCGTCGATGCCGAGGCCGTCCTCGAGGTAGGCGTCGAAGCTGCCGAACTTCGCGGTGACCTCGTCGTACCCGGCGTTGAGGTACTCGGCGCGGACGTCGAGCATCGGCTTGTACACGGCGGCCTGGGCGGCCGGCAGGTGCGAGAGGATCGCGTCGTTGGCGGCCTTGCGGTAGTCGTTGCTGGCCAGGTAGTCGGCCATCACGGTCTCGCTCGGCACGCCGAGGGCGGTCAGCAGGGAGGCGTTCGCCCAGCCGGTACGGTCCTTGCCCGCGGTGCAGTGGAACAGGACGGAGCGGTCGCGGTCGCGCTCGATGCCCTCGAACACCTGGGTGTAGGCCTTCTTGCCGCCCTCCCCGCTGACCATCGCCTTCTCGGCGTCGACCATGGCCTTGACGGCCTCGTCGGGGGTCTTGGGCATGGCCTGGAAGGAGCCGGAGCCGGCGAAGACGTCGGCGACGACGTAGTGCGCGCCGGCCGGGACCTTGTCCACGTCCTTGGTGCGCTCGCTCTCCATGCGGAGGTCGAAGATCGTCTTCACGCGCAGGCGCTGGAGCTTGGCGAGGTCGTTGTCGGTGAGCTTGTTCAGGGCGTCGGAGCGGTAGATCTCGCCCATCTTGACCCACTGGCCGTTGGTGGTGCGGTAGCCGCCCGCGTCACGGAAGTTGGCGGTGCCCTCCAGCTTGATCAGCCGGTCGGCGAGGCGCAGCCCCTGGCCGCGCTCGGGCTCGAAGTCGAACCACTGCCGGTCGGCCGCGGGCAGCCCGCCGACCACGGCCTCGCCCTGGGCGCCGCCCCGGGCGACGACCTTGCCGTTCGCCTTGATCTCCACGCGCTTGGCGCCCTTGGCGTTCCACTTCAGGGTGTACGCCCCGTCGGCACCGGCGGTGACGGTGGCCTCGGTGAAGGGGATGGAGTTGCCGTGGTGGTTGCCCCAGGGAAAGTCCCACCCGTGGGCGGAGGCGGCGGGGGCCGCGACGAGGGCGACGGTGAGCGTGGAGGCGACGACGGTCGCGGCGAGCAGTGCCTTCTTCATGCCCCCGAGACTCTGGGCCTGCGAATAACGCCGCGTGAACACGGCATGGCCGAAACCAGCCGATGGGAAGGCGACTGTCAAAACGTGCCATGCGCCTGGTCGGCGGGGGAACGGGGACCGGTACTCGCCGACGACGGCCGGGAAGAAACGTCACGTCTGCACGTGTAAACGGCATGTGCCCCCCTATGGGCCAGAGAAGGGCTTGTTCTCGTGCTCGGCTCCCGGCATCCAGATGCTCTAGTGGAGGGAAGGAATCCACATGTTCCCAACCAAAGGCGGATCTTGTGATGTCAACGCGACGCTCCCTCCTCACCTTCACGGCCGCGGCGGCCCTGGCCATGTCCGCGGTACTCACCGCACCGGCGGTGGCGGCGCCCGCCGCCGAGACGCCCTGGCGGAACTGTGAGGTCGGCGAGTTCTGCGTCTACGAGCACGACAACGGATACGGCGGAGCGGCCTACTTCCGCAGCGGCACCAACAACCTGGGCGACTACCGCCTGAACGACAAGGTCTCCTCGGTATGGAACAGGACCGGCAAGACGGTCTGCACCTACCTGGACACCAACAAGCAGGGCTCCACGTGGCCGGTGGGCAACTGGAAGGGCAACACCTCCCAGTACAACCGGAACGACAACATCAGCTCCCTGTGGGTAACGGCCTGCTGAGCACGCCGCCCGGCTAGGACATCCGGCTGGAACGCCCGGCTGGAACCCGCCCGTGGGTGCCGCACCACCGCGCCCACGGGCTTCCCCTTGCCCCCGGAGGACCGGCGGAATCAAGCCGTTCCACGCCCTCATACCGCCCCCGCGACCGACTACTTCCGGACCCGATCGGTACTGTCCACTACAGTGCCCGCCAGAGCACGCGCGTGCAGTCCGGGGGGATCGAGATGGACACGGCGACGGAAACGTCCGGGGAGCAGCAGAGCAGGCCCGAGGCCGCCCCGCCCCTCCAGGCAGCCCCCGCACCCACCGGCGGAGCCACCCGCGGAGCCACCAGCCTCGGCCCCGCCACCGGCCCCGCCGCCGGCGCCACCCTGGGCGGCCGCGCCGCCGTCACCACCGGCCTCTGGGGCCGCACCGAGCAGCAGGACTTCCGTAGCCGCGTCAGGGGAACCCTCCTCGGCTCGGCCATCGGCGACGCCCTCGGCGCACCCGTCGCCCCGCTCTCGCTCCCCGAGCTCCTCGAGACCCACGGCCCGGCCGGCCTCACCGAACCGACGGCCCCCCGCACCCGGGTCACCGCCGCCACACAGCTCGGCCTCTTCACCCTGGACGGCCTGATACGGGCCCACGTGCGCCGGGACACCGGCGCCTGGCACCCGCCGACCGACGTGCACCGCGCCTACCTCCGCTGGGCCCTCACCCAGAGCGACTGGGGCCCCGACGAGCGCCGCGAGGACAACGGCTGGCTCGCGCAGGAGGAGTGGCTCTACGCCCGCCGCTCCCCCGCCCGCTCCTGCCTGACCGGCTTCGCCGACGGAGTCCTCGGCACGCTCGCCCAGCCGAAGAACCCGGCCGCCGTGGACCCCGGCGCCGCCACCCGCTCCGCCCCCTTCGGGCTGCTGGTCGGCTGGGAGTCCGCCCTGGTGCTCCAACTCGCCGTCGAGTGCGCCGTACAGAGCCACGGGCACCCCACCGCGTACCTGGCGGCCGGCGCGCACGCCGTCATCGTCCACGGCCTGACCCGCGGCGAGTCCCTCGACTCCGCCGTCCAGCGCGCACTGGGCCTGCTCGGCGTCCGCCCCGGCCACCAGCCCGTCACCGACGCCCTGCAGCGGGCGCTCGGCGCCGTCACCACGGGCGTCCCCTCACCGCGGACCATCGAGGACCTGTCCCCCGGCCAGGGCCGTTCCGCCGAAGAGGTCCTCGCCGTCGCCGTGTACTGCGCCCTCGTCGCCGAGAACGTGGCGCACGGCCTGCGCCTCGCCGTCAACCACGGCGGCGACTCCGCGGCCACCGGCGCCCTGTGCGGCTCCCTGCTGGGCGCCCAGCACGGCGAAACGGCCCTCCCTGCGGCCTGGCTCGCCGGTCTCGAGGGCCGGGCCACGGTCCTGGAACTCGCCGACGACTTCGCCCTGGAGATGACCCAGGGCCCCGCCCTGCACGGCCCGACGGCCACCTCCACCAACTGGCTGACCCGCTACCCGCGCGGCTGACCACGGAGGACCTCCCAGGCCTCCCGCCCCACCCCCACGCCAACTCCCCCTCCCGCCCCGCGCCATGGCCGACGCGCGCCCCTGCCGTCCGCACGCGCGAAGCCGTACTTTGGCCCTCCCCAGACCACGGAGGTGTCAGCGCACATGCGGATCGCCACGACCGTCTTCCTCACCGACCGCACCATCGCTCCCGTCCCCCTCGCCCGCGCCCTGGAGGAACGCGGCTTCTCCGGTCTCTACCTCCCCGAGCACACCCACATCCCGGTCAGCCGCGTCACCCCGGCCCCCATGGGCGGCGAGCTCCCGGAGATGTACGGGCGCACCCTGGACCCCTTCGTCGCCCTCGGCCAGGCCTCCGCCGTCACCGAGCGGCTCCACCTCGGCACCGGCATCACCCTCGTCGCCCAGCACGACCCCATCGACCTCGCGAAGCAGGTCGCCACGCTGGACCACCTGTCCGGCGGCCGCGTCACGCTCGGCATCGGCTACGGCTGGAACGTGGAGGAGGCCGCCGACCACGGAGTCGAGTGGCGCACCCGCCGCGAGCTGGTCCGCGACCGCATGGCCCTGATGCGGACCCTGTGGTCCCCGCACCCCACGGCGTACGTCGGCCAGTTCTCCTCCGTCCAGGCCAGCTCGGCCCACCCCAAGCCGGCGCAGACCCCGCGCGAACTCGCCCCGGGCGTCCCCCTGTACGGCCCCCGCACCCTGATCGGCGGCCAGGCGGGCCCGAAGCTCTTCGCGGCGATCGCCGACCACAGCGACGGCTGGCTCCCGATCGGCGGAGGCGGCCTGACGGAGTCCCTCCCGGCGCTGCGCCAGGTCTGGGAGGCCGCCGGCCGCGACCCCAAGTCCCTCCAGGTGGTCCCGTACGCCGTCCAGCCCACCCCCGGCAAGATGTCCCACTACGCCGACCTGGGCATCGAGGAGGTCGTCCTCCAGCTCCCCTCGGAGGGCGAGGCGGAGATCCTGCGGATCCTGGACGACTTCGGGCAGTACCTCTAGCAGGGGGGGCCGGGGCGAGGTGAAACCCCGGCCGGTCGAAACCCTGTGGCACCGGGGAGCCGTCCACGGCGAACATGACCCCATGCCGGGCCAACGCAAGCGCGCACGCAGCAGGATTCGAGCCACCCAGCGGACGGCGGACGCCCGCGGCCGCTGGGAGCCGCTGTTCTCGACGGCCGAGGAGTCGGAGGTCCGGGCGTACGTCGGCCGCCTGCGGGCCGACGGCACCGTCAGCGACCCGTCGCAGCTCCGCATCGACCTCTTCTGCGGCCGCCTCGAGCACCCTTCGACCTACCAGGTCAGCCTGTTCGTCCCGGAGGACCCGGCGTGAGCGAGGACCTGGACGGCACGGCCGAACTGTGGGAGGGCCTCCCGGAGGGCATCCGCCGCCAGGTGGACGGGTACGTCCTCCAGGACCGCATGATGTACGCCGTCCGCGTGGTCTGGGAGGCCCGCCGCGCCCAGGGTGTGGGCCTCTACGAGGCCCAGGAGTTGGTCTCCGACCGCTACGTCCACTTCGGCGACCGGGTGGCCCGCACCCCCGACTGCCCGCTCGACCTGGAGTCACTGGCCGCCATCGCCTCCGGCATCCGGGCCCGGGTGGTGGCGATCGAGGCCGTCTGGGACGGGGACACGGTCCACGACTGGTTCGTGCGGCTGCTCGCCGTGACGGAGGAACCGGCCGGGGAACACGCGCTGGCCACCGTCTACTGGGGCACGGGTACCCGCGCCCTCGAAGCCGAAGGCGCCGACCGTGGCCCCCTTGACCCCCACGCCGCCGCGGCCGCCCGGGCCGGCACTGCTCTGGCGGCCCACCTCGGAGTCCCGTTCCACTTCGCGAGCCCGGACAGACCGGACGACAGTGCACCGCGGTGGCGGGCTACACCGTGACCGTGACCGTGACCGCGCCCAGGAGGCGCAGCTCCGCCCAGACCGTCTTCCCGACCACCCGGTCCCTGACCCCCCAGTCGGCGGCGACGGCATCGACGAGGCGCATGCCGTAGCCGGTCTCGGCCCCGTACTCGTGCGGCCGCACGGCCGGCCGGCGGTCCCGCCGGGCATCGGACACCTCGATGCGCAGCGCCCCGGGAAGCAGGCTCATCCGCAGCTCGAAGTCCCGCCCCTGGACCCGCCCATGGGTCACCGCGTTGGCGGCGAGCTCCGCGACGAGCAGCCCGGCGTCCTCGGAGAGCCCGCTGCGGTCGGGGATCCCCCAGTCGTGCAGCTCGACGAGCGCCAGCTGCCGGGCGAGGCGGGCGCCGCGCAGGGTGGAGCTGAAACGCTGAGTGAACGTGCGTGCGAGGGTTCGGGCCGGGCCCGAGGGTGTGGTCATGGGAGCAAAGTCCCGCGTGGGGCGGGGTGTTCCCCAGCAAGCGAACCGCTACTTTTCATCTGTACGAGTTCGCGCTCTGGACAGTCTCGGTCACTGACGGTGAACATGTTGCCGGGGAGGTGACCTCCATGGCGAGTGTCGATGACAGCGGTGACAACGAGGCCGGGACAGACCCCGACCTGCGCAACTTCGGCGAGACGGTCAAGGCCTTCAGGAAACGCGCCGGCCTGACCCAGGAGCAACTGCACCCACTGATCAGGTACTCCGTGCAGTACATCGGGTCGGTGGAACAGGGACGGCGGCACCCGTCCACGAGGTTCGTGGACCGGGTGGAGGAGGTGCTCGACGCCTTCGGCGTCATCCGCATCGCCGCGAAACAGCTGACGCGGCGGCGGGGGCTGGCGAAGTGGTTCCGGCGGTGGGCGGAGCTGGAGGAGGACGCGGTAACGCTGAATACGTACGAGTCGCGCTCGGTCCCCGGCCTGTTACAGCCGGAGTCCTACGCCCGTGCACTGATCGCCGCAGTGCTGCCACTGCCTACGACCGAGGAGATCGAAGCCCGCATCGTGGCGCGACTGAAGAGGCAGAGGGTCCTGCACCGGACGCCGTACACGATCTTCAGTTTCATCCTCGACGAAGCGGTGATCGAGCGGCGGACGGGAGGCCCGGAGGTGACCATCGAGCTGATCGACCACCTCCTCGCGTGCACTCGACTGCCCAACGTTGATCTGCAGATCATGCCGACGATCAGCCCGGAACATGCGGGGCTCGGCGGGCCCTTCCGTCTCCTTGAGACGGAAGAAAACGACTGGCTCGGCTACAGCGAGGGACAGCAGACAGGACAGGTGATCTCGACCCCGAAAGACATCAGCCTCCTCCACCAGAGGTATGCCAAACTTCGCATCCAGGCCCTCAATCCTGCGGACAGCGTGGGCCTGTTGATGCGAATGCGAGGAACTCTGTGAACAGCTCCCGGTTGCGGTGGTTCAAGAGCAGCTACAGCAGCGGCGACGGAGACGACTGCGTAGAGGTCGCCAGCTGCGTCGACTCCGTCCACATCCGGGACTCCAAGGTGACGGCCGGTCCCGAGCTGGCGGTGTCGCCCCGGTCCTGGGCCGCGTTCGTGGGTGGGGTCACGGAGGCCTGAGCTGCGGGCCGGTCGGTGGCGTTGACATGGTCCGGGGGGAGCCCGGCAGTCCAGTGTCCTTTCGGTGCGGGCCGGTCCCTCAAGGGCGCTCCCTTCGGTCGCGTCGCTTCGCGATGGCCTTCGGCCACCCTTGACCGACCGACCCACCCCGAAACGCCACAAGACTTCCGGGATCCCCCCGAGGAACGGCCGGGAGGGAGGACAGGGAGGAGCGGCCCGGTTGCAGATACGCAGCCCCCTCCGGCCGAGGGTCATCCATACACGGCCCCGGCAGGACAGGAAGTGTGCGAGAAGGCCGGATGACGGTCCCGGCGGACGCGACGTCGGAAATCCGCCAGCGTGCGCGCGGCCGGTCGGGCGAGAATCCGCGCATGAGCGCTGAATCGCAGGGAATCCGCATCCGGCACCGCGGGCACGAACCGCAGGTCCATCCCACCGCCTACATCGCCCCGACGGCCACGCTCGTCGGTGACGTCCGCGTGGGGCCGAGGGCGCGGGTGATGTACGGCGCGGTCCTCGATGCCGAGGGGTCTCGGATCGAGGTCGGTGAGGCGGCGGTGATCTGCGAGAACGCGGTGCTGCGCGGGTCTGCTGTCGCCGGGGATCAGCCGGTGCTCGTCGGCGACCACGTGTTCGTGGGGCCGCATGCCACGCTGCTGGGCTGCGAGGTCGGCAGGTGCGCCTATGTGGCGACCTCGGCGACGGTCCTGCAGTGCGCACGGTTGGGGGCGGGCTCGGTCGTCGCCGTCGGCGCGCTCGTCCACGCGCGCGCCGTTCTGCCGGACGAGTTCTTCGTGCCGCCGCACACCGTGGCGCTCGACGCGCCGGTGCGGCTGCTGGCCCCCGGCGATCCGGGCCTGGCCGAGGCCATCGGGCGGGTGGGCTTCGCGCAGGTGGCGTTCGGCGTCGACGCGGAGTGGACCGACCGGATCAGCCGGTACGAGCGCATCGCGGAGGTGCGCGTCGCCGAGTTCGGCGCGCACGCGGACGATGAGGTTCTGGACCTCGGCTAGGTCGTCTCTTTCGGATCTTGCCGGTCAGGCCCGCGTCGTCCGGTGCCGTGCCTCGGCGCGCTGCCGGGGCTCCCGCGTACTGGACGTACTCGGGTGCCTCGGCAGTGCGGCGAGGTGCGGTGCCGGACGACGCGGGCCCGGCAAGATCCGGAAGAGACGGCCTAGTGATCTGGGTTTGAGGTCTGGGCTCGCCCCATGAGTCGTGTTCTGTTTCAGATCTTGGGTTCTGCCTGACGGGGCGGGTTTCGGTCCGGTGTCCTGACGGGATGGGCGATAACAGGCTGCCGCCAGTGGTGCTGTCGGAAGCTGAGCGACTGACGTTGGAGAGCTGGGCCGGGCGGCGTTCAACTGCGCAGGGCCTGGCCCAGCGAGCGCGGATCGTGCTCGCGTGCGCACGAGGGTGGAACAACACCGTGGTCGCCGCGCGGTTGGACACTGAGCGCAAGACGGTAGCCAGATGGCGGTCCCGGTTCCTGCGGGACCGCCTGAACGGCCTGTCGGACGAGCCGCGGCCCGGGGTGCCGCGGACCATTACCGACGCCCAGGTCGAAGAGGTGGTGGTCCGCACCCTCGAACAGACACCTGCGGGCGGGACACACTGGTCGAAGCGGGAGCTGGCCAAGGTGGTGGGGATCTCCCCGGCGAGCGTGCTGAGGATCTGGCATGCCTTCGGCCTGCAGCCCTGGCGGACCGAGACCTTCAAGATCTCCCCGGACCCGTTCCTGATCGACAAGATCCGCGATGTCGTCGGCCTCTACCTCGCCCCGCCGGCGAACGCGGCCGTGTTCGCCGTGGACGAGAAACCGCAGATCCAGGCCCTGGAGCGGACCGCACCGGTCCTGCCGATGCTGCCCGGAGTCCCCGAACGGCGGAGCTTCGACTACGTCCGGCATGGCACCGTCGACCTGTTCGCCGCCCTGAACACCGCGACTGGCAGGGTGATCACGAAACTGTCCGCGCAGCACCGGGCTGTGGACTTCCGGGACTTCCTCGACGACATCGACCGCCAGACCGATCCGGGCCTGGCGGTCCACGTCATCTGCGACAACCTCTCTGCCCACAAGGCGCCGGTCGTGCGCAAGTGGCTCCTTGCGCATCCCCGGTTCCAGCTCCACTTCACTCCCACGTACTCGTCGTGGATCAACCAGGTCGAGCGGTGGTTTGCCGAGCTGGAACGACGCTGCCTCGAACGCGGAGTGTTCTGCTCACTCGACGACCTCAAGGCCGCACTCGAAGGCTGGATCGAGGTCTGGAACGACCAGGCCAGGCCGTTCAAGTGGACCAAGACCGCCGACCAGATCCTCGACCGCATCTGCCGCTACTGCGACAGGATCTCCAAACCAGGTCACTAGCGCCGCGTCAGCGGCCCTCGTGCCGTGGTGGGGCCGGCGCCCAGTCCTTGGCCAGGAGGCCGAGCAGGACCTCGTCCAGGAACTCGCCCATCACCCAGGCCGAGGAGCGCAGGACGCCCTCGCGGACGAACCCGTTGCGCTCGGCGGACCGGAGCATCGGCTCGTTGTCCGCCAGGGTCTCGATCTGCAGTCGGTGCAGGCCGCGTACGACGAATCCGTAGTGGCACAGGACCGCGACCACGTCGGTGCTGTAGCCCTTGCCCCGTGCGGACGGCAGCAGCCCGAGTCCGACGTGCCCGGACCGGTTGTGGTTGTCGAGGCCCCACAGGGTCGCGGTGCCGACCAGGGCGTCGCTCTCCAGGTCCACCACGGAGAACGGGACGTGCCCCGGTGCGCTGTCGTCGACCATGAACGACAGGGCCTTCGAGCCGGCCATGAGCGGTCGCCACGGTTGCCCGGTGGACCGGGAGGCGGTGGCCACGTCGTCGTGGAGACCGGCGTGCAGGATGGGGATGTCGTCCTCGTGCCGGGCCCTGAGCCCCACCGTGTTGCCTTTTAGCATGCGTGTTTCCTATCCGACGGCGCCGCCCGGCAGCAACCGAATAGACCGCGAGCGGCTACGCCCGAGCCGGGGCGCTCCTCCGGGTGGAGGGGCGCCCCGGCTCGGGGTTCAGCGGGTCAGTACTGGTTCGGGTAGATCTGGTAGTTCGTGCCGATCTTGACGCGGCTCTTCAGCTTGCCCGTGCTGTACGAGTCGTAGCGCCACAGGACGCCCGCGGAGTCGGTGGCGAGGAGCTCGGCGCGGCCGTCTCCGGTGAGGTCGCCGGTGACGACGAGCTGCTTGTAGCCCTCGTAGCCGTAACCGACGCGGACGCGCGACTTGAACGGGGCCGAGGGGACCCCGGTACCGGCGTACAGGTACAGATTGCCGGAGCCGTCGCGGGCCAGCAGGTCGGCGCGGCCGTCGCCCGTGAGGTCGCCGGCGCCGGTCAGCTTGTTGTAGACGCCCCAGCCGCCACCGATCTTGATCTTGTTCTGGGTGCCGCCGACCCCGTTGCCCTGGAACAGGTACAGGTTGCCGGAGCCGTCGCGGCCGAGGAGGTCGCCGGTGCCGTCGTTGCTGAGGTCACCCGGGGCGACCAGGGTGTTGTACGAGCCCCAGCCGAGGCCCTTGTAGTCACCGTTGAGGTAGAGGGCGCCGTTGGAGGTCTGCTCCAGGATCGCGCTCTGGTTGCGGTTGGTGAAGGAGGAGCCCCAGGTGATCTTGGCACCCTTCCAGCCGCCCGTGTCGCTGATCTTGGTGCGGCTGCTGAGGGTTCCGTTGTTCTTGGAGTAGTACCACCAGAGCGTGCCGCCGGAGTCGCGGCCGAGCAGGTCGTTGCGCCCGAAGTCGGGGTTGCCGCCCTGCTGGGCGAAGAGGGTGGCGACGTTCCAACCGGTGCTGCTGGTCG
This sequence comes from Streptomyces sp. NBC_01298, assembly GCF_035978755.1. Taxonomy (NCBI): domain Bacteria; kingdom Bacillati; phylum Actinomycetota; class Actinomycetes; order Kitasatosporales; family Streptomycetaceae; genus Streptomyces; species Streptomyces sp. NBC_01298. The sequence continues at coordinate 5,323,284 of NZ_CP108414.1, read as the reverse complement.
CGCGCGGCTTGAAGGCGCCTGCGCCGTTGCCCTTGTAGACGTACGTCTGGCCGGAGACGGTGCGGGCGATCATGTCGCCGTTTCCGTCGCCGTCGATGTCGTCCAGGCCCACGATCTGGTTGTACGCGTTCCAGCCGCTGCCGATCGTCTTGCGGGGCTTGAACGGGGCGCTGGTGCTGCCGGTGCCCAGGTAGGCGTAGAGGACGCCGGAGAAGTCGCGGGCGACCAGGTCGGCGATGCCGTCGCTGTTGATGTCGTTGGTGCCGACCAGCTGGTCGTAGGCCTGCCAGCCCGCGCCGATCTTGATGCGCCCCTTGAGGGGGGAGCTCGGGTTTCCGCTGCCGGGGTACAGGTAGAGGACGCCGTCCGGGGTGCGGGCCAGCAGGTCGACGTAGCCGTCGCGGTTGATGTCGCCGGGGGCGAAGACCTTGTTGTAGATGCCCCAGCCGCGGCCGGACCAGGACCGGCTCTGCGCGCCGTCGCGCCACTGGGAGCCGAAGAAGGTCAGCTCGCCGTCGGCCGTGAGGGCCAGCAGGTCGGTCTCGTTACCGCCGTCGACCCGGCCGAACGGGATGACGTCCTTGTAGTCGAGGTAGTCGCCGGCCTCGCCCACCGCGTACTTGAAGTGCTCGGTGGCACCACCCGGGTTCACGAAGTACGTGCCGCTGATCGCCTGGTAGAGCGAGTCGGGGATGTTGTCGCCGTCCGCGTCGAGGCGCGGGGCGAGGGTGGCGGCGCGCAGGCCGGCGGAGGCCGCCTTGTGCTTCCCGGCGAGCGGGCCGAGGGGCGCCTCCGCCTTCGGGGCCGGGCGTGCCACGGAGCCGTGGGAGTCGCCATCGGTGGCCGAGGCGGTTCCGGCCAGGGTCATGCCCGTGGCGAGGACGATGGCGGTGCAGACCGCGAGGCGGCCGGGGCGCATGTGGCGCGAGAAGTTCAAGGTCCCCCCTGGGACATAAGTGCTGGTCGGGGGGCCGGTGCGCGCGATGGGCACTCGGTGGACGCAGTGGACGCGGCGGCGCGACTACGTCATCCCCCCGGATTCGTGCGTGCAGTGTACAGCCGCGGCAGGGGTGCTCCTACGGGCCCCCGGGCCCGTACGGGAGGACCCCTGATCGCGATGGGCCGTATGTCGTCCCATCTCTCGTTTTACCCGGCGACTTACCCGGCGGCGGGCTCGCCGCCACCCGCCGAAAACCCCTTCCCCATCCCCCCACCCGTCCGGAACGATGAACCGCATGGTGTCCACTGACCGGCTGTTGGCGTTCGCCGCCATGTCCTTGCTGCTGATCCTCATCCCCGGGCCGAGCGTGCTCTTCGTCATCGGGCGGGCGTTGTCCCAGGGGTGGCGGGCCGCTCTGATCACCGTGGCCGGGAACACGCTGGGGGCGTACGTGCTCGTCGTCGCCGTGGCCTTCGGGGTGGGGTCGGTGGTGGAGCGGTCCGTGCTCGTGTTCACGGCGCTCAAGCTGGCGGGGGCCGCGTACCTCGTCTACCTCGGGATCAAGGCCTTCCGGCAGCGGCATGCGCTCCGTGCGGAGTTCGGGGCGGGCGCGGCCCGGTACGGGAACTGGCGGTCCCTGTGGGAGGGGTTCGCCGTCGGGGTGGCCAATCCGAAGACGATCGTGTTCTTCGCGGCCGTCCTGCCGCAGTTCGTGGACCGCGAGCAGGGGCACGTCACGGCCCAGATGCTCCTTCTCGGGCTCGTCTTCAACCTGATCGCCGTAGTCTGCGACAGCACCTGGGGCATGGTTGCCGCGACCGCGCGCAGCTGGTTCTCCCGGTCACCGCAGCGGCTCTCCGCCGTGGGCGGGGCCGGGGGGCTCGCGATGATCGGTCTGGGCGTGACCGTAGCCGTGACCGGGCGCAAGGACTGATCCGAAGCCTGTTCCGGAGCACGACCCGAAGACTCCCCAGGGGGAACGATGCGCGTCCGCTTACCGCTCGTACCGGCCGTCACCGCTGTCGCCGCCGCCGTCCTGCTCACCGGGTGTGCGGGGGACCCGGAGGTCGCCGCGCCGAAGACGAACGTGAGCTTCAAGCCCGTGCCGACCGTCACCGCGCCGACCCCCGGCAGCACGGCGCCGGTGAACCCCGGCCCGGGCGTGATCCAGTGGTACGGGACCGGCGGCGAGAAGCTGCTCCACGGGCTGATCTCCACAGCGCGGTCCGCCCGGGGCCAGCACCAGGACGGCAAGATCGTCATCGATCTCGGCCCCCTGTCGGACAGCCTGGAGGCGGCCCGGGGTTACACCGTCGCCTACATCCCCGAGCAGAAGACCCAGGACGTCTGGGCCGAGGCCCGCAAGCACCTCTCCTCCGGCATGGGCACCGTGCTGAACGCGTCGGGACTGGGCGTGTCACGGACGAGCGAGGAGAAGGCCGCCGAAGAGGAGGCCATCGGCTGGGCGGAGATCGACGAGGGCATCAAGGGCCTCAAGGAGACCGACGACCGGCTCCGCGCACTGGGCTGCATGCCGACCGAGGACCCCTGGAAGTAGCCCGCGGCGCAGGCATCGGCCCCTTCCGGCGCCCGGGACCCCGCCCGTACCCTCTCCCCCATGATCGACGCACGCGCGCACATCCGGATCGCCCGGCCCTCCCTCGACCTCGCCGCCGCCGAGCGGTTCTACGTGGACGGGCTCGGGCTCGACGTGCAGTGGCGCTCCACCGAGCGGGTCTCGGGGGAGCACGACCTGCTGATGGTCGGGCCCCTGGGGGGCGGCTGGCACTTCGAGCTGACCCGCGACCCCGAGAACCCGGTGGCGCCCTCACCCACCGCCGACGACCTCTTCGTCGTCTACCTGGGCGCGGAGCCCGACGAGGCCCTCGTGCGGCGGCTCGTCGAGCACGGCGGTACCCGTACGCCCGCGCACAACCCCTACTGGGACACCTACGGGGTCACCGTCATCGACCCCGACGGCTACCGGCTCGTCCTGTCCTCCCGCACCTGGGGCTGAGCGGCCGCCGGGAGGGCCGGCACGCTCCGCGCCTGCGGTCAGCGCCAGAACTGCGCCAGTGCCGCGTCCCTGAAGGGCGCCGGGCTCACGGTCAGTTCACCGGCGAAGGGGCGGTCGAGGGCCATCACCAGCAGCAGGCTGAAGCCGATCAGCCCGGCCACCGCCGAGACGAACAGCAGCTGCATCTTCAGGCTCCGCAGCCCGAAGAGGAAGGTGAGCGGGAGGATCACCAACGCGCCTCCGTACACGAGCACTTGGAGCAGCGGCGGCAGCGAGGTCTCGGCCATCGTCACGCGCGCCCGGCGCTGCGCGGCCACGTCGTTGAGGCGGCCGACGGCCTCCCCGTAGAAGGTCTCGCTCCGGGGGCCGGAGGGCTCGTAGGCCTGGAGTGCCGTGTACAGGGCGTGCGTCTGGTCGGCGGTGGCCTCGTAGCTGGGCCGGCCCTCGCGCATGAGGGGCCACTGGATCTCGACGACGGCGTGCACGTAGTCCCCCACCGCCCGGTCCACGCGGGCGCGTTCGGCCGGGGGGAAGACCTCCGCGCTGCGGACGACCAGGGCGAGGTCGGTGGCCTCGGTCGCGACGACGGTCTGGGTGTTCTCCAGTTGCGTCCACAGGGTGACGACGACGAAGGCGAGGATGATGCCGTAGATCGCACCGAACATCCCGAGGGCCACCCCGACCATCTCGTTGTGGTCGCCGTCCGCGAGGTGCGGGAAGCGGCGGCGCGCGGCCACGCTGCCGCCGATGGCGAGGGCGACGAACCCGCCGACGAGCAGGACGCCGAGGAAGAACGTGCTGAGGTGATTGAGCAACCAGAGGATCATGTCCTGCCCAACGACCACCCGGTCGGGAGGGACCGCCCCGAAATCAGCGCGAGCCGCTCGTACCGGGCGGGCCCGCCGCTCCCGCCTCCCGGGCGTCGAACAGTTCGTCCCAGTGCTCCCGCGTCCCGTCGCGGCGCACGCCCGCCCGGCGGCCCCGGCGGAGACGGAGCGGCCGTGGCCCCTGGTGGTGGCGGCGATGCCCTCCTACGCGGCCTACCGGGACGCGGCCGCGCGGACGGCCGGCCGTGAGGTCCCGCTGGTCCTGGTCACCCGGCGGGACCCCGCCACCCGCGGCCGAGCCTCAGCCGCGCACCTGCGGCGCCTTCGGCAGCCCGGACGACAGCGCGGTCCCGGCTCCGCCGAGGGAGGCGTCGGTGGCCTTCGAGGCGGACCCGGCGGCCGAGGCGGTGATCTCCACCGCCGTCTTCGCGTCCTTGACGGCGCCCCCGGGGTGGTCGACGATCTCGCCGACGCGCTGGGTGATCGGGGGCCCCTGGATGGCGGGCTCGTCGGCGGCGTGCGCGACGGCGGGGCTGAGGGCGAGGGCCGCCCCTCCGGTCAGGACGAGGGCGGTGAGGCTGCGCTTGATGGCGTTCATGCCCGTCCCAACGACCCCGAGCAGCTACGGGTCACCGCTCTCCCCCAGCCGATCCGCGAACCGGGCCAACCCCGCCTTGTCGAGCCTGGCCAGGACGTCTCGATAGGTCAGGGGCGGCCTCCTCTTGCCCGCCGCCAACCTGACCAGGGTGTCGGCTACCTCCTGCGGCCACTGTTCGTGCAGTTCACACAGGTAGGTATCGGGGTCCAGCACGCGAACACCCAGGCGGGCCATGTCCGCGGCCGGGAAATCAGCGAGATTCCAGGTGATCAACGCGCCTGCGCCCGCCGCACAGGCCGCCGCCGCGTGATGCCGGTCGTCCGGATCCCCGCCGGGTATCCGGTGCACAAGAGGTGCGTACTCGGACTCGGCGACCCCGCAGTCGCCGAAGTAGTCGCGGACGGCCCGTGTGACGGCCGCCGCCGACTCCGGCGACCGCCGCCCCTCACGGACGATGACCCGTTCCCACTCGACAAGCAGGCGCTCCGACCAGACCACCTCGTGCACCGAGTCCTCGGTCAGCGCCAACATGAGGTCCATGACGGAGAACGGGAACAACACGTTCGTGTCGACGAAGACGCGCATGGAACCCCCCTCTCTCACACGCGGCTCAGTAGGGCATTCCAGCGTCTTCCGCGGCCTCCGCGATCCGTCGGCGACCCTCCCGGCGCCGCGCCCTCCGCGCTTGAAAGGCAAGGACGTCGGCGAGCCGCACGATGCGGTGCCGACTGTCCGGCAGATGGCTTGACGGAATGTCGCCCGAGTCGAGCAGGCGGGCCACGAAGGGCCGGGACAGGCCGAGCAGCTCGGCGGCCTCGGTTGGTGTCAGGTGCGTCTCCGCCGCGAGGACGGTGACCGCGTGTCCGCTCGCCAGTTCGCCTGCGGAGGCCGCGAGGATCCGGACCAGTTCCTGTGGCAGCACGCTCTCACTGCCGTCGGCGGAGCGCAGTATGACATCGACCTCACCGGGGACCAATCGCACCGACTTCGTGAGGGCTTCCTGGATCTCGGGGCTCGACTCCACGGTGGTCGCCTTCGCGAGCACGCTCGTACGCGCCATCTCAGCCTCCTCGGATAACTGAAATAACTGTAACCCACCCGGAAGCGGTGCACACGAACGCCCGCGGCCCCGGATCGGAGGATCGATCCGGGGCCGCGGGCGTGCATGACACAGCGGGGTGGGGGCGCGAGGGCCCCGGGGTCAGTCCTGGACCACCAGGGACGGGGTGGACTTCGTCAGGACCTCGCCGCGGAAGAAGGCCGGGCTGCGGCGTTCGGTGACGAACATGACGACCAGGCCGAGGAGCAGCAGGCCGACGCCGATGATGAAGACGCTGCCGACGCCGAGGACCGTGGAGCCGGAGCCGTACGACGGGTTCCACATGTCGATCAGGGTCTTGAAGAAGACCGTGGCGAGGAGCAGGCCGCCGAGGACCGGGAAGACGCCCTTGAAGAACAGGTCGCGGGTGGACTTGCGCAGCTCGCCGCGGAAGTACCAGGCGCAGGCGAAGGCCGTCAGCGAGTAGTAGAAGCAGATCATCAGGCCGAGCGCGAAGATCGTGTCGGTGAGGACGTTCTCGCTGAGCAGGGTCATCACGGTGTAGAAGACGCCGGTCGCGACGCCCGCCATGATCGTGGCGCGGCCCGGGGTCTTGAACTTCGGGTGGACCTTGGCGTAGGAGGGCGGCAGCGCCTCGTACGTGGACATGGCCAGGACCGTGCGGGCCACCGGGATGAAGGTGGTCTGCAGGGAGGCCGTCGCGGAGGCCAGGACGGCGACGAAGAGCAGGATGCCGAGCATCGGGCCCATGACCGGGCCGGCGAGGGCGGCGAAGACGTTGTCGGAGGTCTCCGGGTTGCCGAGGCCGAGGCCTTCGGTGCCGGAGCCGACGGCCATCTGGGCGGCGATGCCGGTGGCCAGGTACGAGCCGACGAGGACGACCATCGCGATGAGCGAGGCGCGGCCGGGGGTCTTGGCGGAGCCGGTGGTCTCCTCGTTGGTGGCCAGGCAGGCGTCCCAGCCCCAGTACATGAAGATCGAGAGCGAGAGTCCGGCGGTGAAGGCCGCCATGGACTCGACCGCGAAGGGGTTCATCCACTGCCAGGAGAAGTCCAGGCCGGTGTCGAAGGTGCCCGCGGAGGCCTTCTGGAAGGCCATCGCCACGAAGATGGCGAGGACGGCGAGCTGGAGGCCGACCAGCGCGTACTGGACGCCCTTGGTGGCCGTCATGCCGCGGTAGCTGATGGCGGTCGCGGCGGCGATCAGGGTGAGGCAGGTGGCGATGTGGACGAGCTTGTTGTCGTCGAGCGCGGAGATCGCCGGGTTGTTCGTGATCTCGCCGAGCAGCAGCCAGAAGTACGAGGTGGCGACGCCGGCCAGGTTGGAGAGCACGATGATCGTGGCGATCACCAGGCCCCAGCCGCACATCCAGCCGATCCGCGGGCCGAAGGCCTTCACGGTCCAGGTGAAGGAGGTGCCGCAGTCCGGCATGGCCTTGTTGAGCTCGCGGTACGCGAAGGCGACCAGCAGCATCGGGAGGAATCCGGCCAGGAAGACGGCCGGCATCTGCACGCCGACCTCACCGGCGGTGGAGCCGAGGGTCGAGGTCAGGCAGTAGACGGGGGCGACGGTGGAGATGCCGATGACGGCGCTTCCCACGAGGCCGACGGAGCCCTTGCCGAGGCCCTTGCCCCGTACGTCACCGTCGGAGCCACCCCGGGGGGTGGCTCCGTTTACCGTGTCTCCGGCCTGGGGCCGGACGTCCAGCTGTGTCATACCTCAGGACGTTAGACGCTGCGTTTTCCACATCTGGAGGACTTAAGTCCGGATCCCCACACGGCCAAAGCCCTTGGAATCCCGAGACCGATCGCCGTCACGAGGATGTAATACAAGGTTCACAGGCCTGCCGATCATTGTTTCGGCAGGCCTGGACCTTTTATTTCGCGATGCGGAAACCGTAGCACTGTCCGTTTTGACCGGTTTCAAACTTTCCGGGTCAATATTTGGTCAAGCCAAGAACCTTCGGCCCGGATTTCTGCTCGGACCTGCTCGGGCCTGCTCAGGCCCAGACGATCGACTGCGTCTCGCTGTAGGCGTGCAGGGCGTACGAGCCCACGTCCCGCCCCACCCCCGACCGCTTGAAGCCGCCGAACGGAGCCTCCATGTTCCGCCCGATGGTGTTCACGCCCACCCCGCCCGCCCGCAGCCGCCGCGCCACGCGGAACGCGCGCGCCGCGTCCGCGGACCACACGTAGCTGATCAGGCCGAAGTCGCTGTCGTTGGCGAGCGCCACGGCCTCCTCCTCATCCCCGTCGAAGGGGACGACCACGACCACCGGCCCGAAGATCTCCTCCCGGACCACGCGCATGTCGTTGGTGCAGTCGACGAGGAGGGTCGGGGCCACGTAGAAGCCCTTCCCCTCCGTACCCACGGAGGGACGCTCGCCGCCGAAGGCGATCCGGGCGCCCTCCTTCTTGCCCAGCTCGATGTACGACTCCACGCGGTCCCGGTGCGCCGCCGAGATGACCGGGCCCACCACGGTGCCGCGCACCGCCGGGTCGCCGACCTTCATGAAGGCCAGGTAGCCCTGCAGCTTCTCCACCAGCTCCTCGTACACCGAGCGGTGGACGATCACCCGGGTCGGAGCCGTGCAGATCTGTCCGGAGTAGAAGGAGAAGGTGGTGCCGATCCCCATCACCGCCGCGTCCAGGTCGGCGTCCGCGAGGACGATCGCCGCGCCCTTGCCGCCCAGCTCCATCAGCTGCCGCTTCATCGTGCGGCCGCAGACCTCGGCGATGCGCTGGCCCACGCCCGTGGAACCGGTGAAGGACACCATGTCCACGTCCGGGGAGTCCACGGCCGCCTCGCCGACCTCGACCGAGGTGCCGGAGACCACGTTCACCACGCCCGCCGGGACCCCGGCCTCGTGCAGGGCCTCAGCCATGCGGAACACCGACAGCGGGTCCTGCGGGGCCGGCTTGACGACCACCGTGTTGCCCATGGCCAGCGCCGGGGCCACCTTGCCCGCCGGGTTGGCCCACGGGTTGTTGTACGAGGTGATGCAGGTGACGACCCCGACCGGCTGGCGCACCTCCAGCGCCCCGAGGATGCTCGCCGCGCCCATCGGGCCCGCCTCGGTGACCTGCGGCGGCAGCCCGCGCTCGACCGGTTCCAGCGCGCCCTTCGCGTACCGGCGGAAGCGGGCCACGCCCACCCCGACCTGCATGCCGCGCGCGATCCCGGTGGGGGCGCCCGTCTCGGCCTGGGCGAGCGCCGCCCAGGGCTCGTACGCGCGCTGGATGATGTCCGCGGCCCGGTCCAGGATCGCCGCCCGCTCCTCCGGCTTCGTCCGGGACCAGCCCTCGAAGGCCGCCGCCGCGGCGCGCGCCGCGTCCTCGACCTGGCCGCGCGAGGCCTCGGGGGCCAGGCCGACGACGGACTCGTCGGCCGGGTTGACCACCTCGTAGTGCCCGCCGGCCGGCTCGACCCACTCGCCGCCGATGTAGAGCTTCTGCGGAGTTTCCCGCGCGTCCCGCTCGGTCATCGCGTGCTCACCGTCCTCGTGTCCCGCCCCGAACGGAGCACGATCCCGGGGATCGCCCCCGTGACCTCGTCGTCGCGGATGGTCTCCACGCCGTTGACGCGTACGGACACCATGCCGATCGCCCGCGCGTCCAGCCGCGGGCTGTCCCCGGGCAGGTCGTGCACGAGCGTCGCGGGTCCCGCCTCGATCCGCTCCGGGTCGAAGAGCACCAGGTCCGCGTGGAAGCCCTCGGTGATCCGGCCGCGCTCGCGCAGCCCGAACAGCTGGGCCGGGTCGTCGGTGAGCATCCGTACCGCCTGCTCCAGCGGCACCAGCTTGCGGCCGCGCAGGCAGTCCCCGAGGAAGCGGGTCGTGTACGGGGCCCCGCACATGCGGTCCAGGTGGGCGCCGGCGTCGGAGCCGCCGAGCATGACGTCCTCGTGCTGCCAGGTCTCGGCGCGCAGCGCCCAGCTCGCCGGGTCGTTGTCGGTGGGCATGGGCCAGAGCACCGTACGCAGGTCGTCGTTGGCGCAGATCTCCACCAGGCACTGGAAGGCGTCCTGGCCGCGCTCGGCCGCGATGTCGTTGACGACGCGGCCGGACAGGCCCTCGTTGGCCTCGCTGTAGGTGTCGCCGATGACGTAGCGGCCGAAGTTGGCCAGGCGCCGGAAGACCCCGGCCTCCTTGCTGGCCGCTCGGACCAGCATCTCGGCGCGCACCTGCGCGTCGCGGAGCTTCGCGATGCGCTCGGGGAGGGGCAGGCCCAGGATGTCGCCCCAGCCGGGGATGAGGTTGAGGGCGCAGAAGGTGCCCAGCGACATGTTCATGGGGGTCAGGATCGGCATCGTCAGCGCGACGATGCGGCCGCCGGCCTTGCGGGCGCGCTCGCTGGGGATCAGCTGGCGCGGCACGCGCTCGGGGACGGACGCGTCGATGGTGAGCACGTTCCAGTTCAGGGGCCGTCCGGCGGCCGCGCTCATCTCGACGAAGAGGTTGATCTCCTCGTCGGCGAACTGGTCGAGGCAGCCCGCGACGATCGCCTCGAGCTGGGTGCCCTCGTGCTCGGCGACCGCGCGGGAGAGCGCGAGGAGCTCCTCGGGCTTGGCGTGCCGGGAGGCCACGGGGGCGCCGGAGCCGTCGGAGTGGGTGGAGGACTGGGTGGTCGACAGGCCCCAGGCGCCGGCGTTCATGGCGTCGTGGAACAGGTCGAGCATCTGCCGCATCTGCTCTTCGCTCGGCTGGCCGCCGACGGCGTCCTCGCCCATGACGTGCCGGCGCAGCGCGCAGTGGCCGACCATGAAGCCGGCGTTGACGGCGATGCGGCCGTCCAGCGCGTCGAGGTACTCGCCGAAGGTGGACCAGGTCCAGTCGACGCCCTCTTCGAGGGCCTTGAGCGCCATGCCCTCGACCTTGCTCATCATGCGGCGGGTGTAGTCGGCGTCTTCCGGGCGGGCCGGGTTGAGGGGAGCCAGGGTGAATCCGCAGTTGCCGCCCGCGACGGTGGTCACTCCGTGGTTCATGGAGGGGGTCGCGTACGGGTCCCAGAACAGCTGGGCGTCGTAGTGCGTGTGGGGGTCGATGAACCCGGGGGTGAGGACGAGGCCGGTCGCGTCCTCGCTGCTCGCCGCGGGTTCGGTGACGGTTCCCGGCGGGGCGATGACGGCGATCCGGCCGTCGCGTATCCCGACGTCCGCTACGCGGGCGGGTGCGCCTGTGCCGTCCACGACGGTGGCGCCCTTGATCAGGTGGTCGAGCATGACGTCCCTTCAGCCTTTGCTTGCGGTGCGCGATCAGGGGGGCGGGGCGGCGCCGCTCCTGGGGCTCCGCCCCAGACCCCGCTCCTCAAACGCCGGAGGGGCTGGATCTTCCAGGCCCCGGCGCCGGCCCCCGGGGCGGCCGCAGCCGAGGGCCCCGGCCGGAGTCCGCCGGGCCGGCCGCAGCCACGGCGTGACTCCGGCCGGGGCCGGTTGCGGGGCGGCGGTCCGGGAAGACGCCGCCCCCGTCCTCAGGCTCCCGAAGCCTCGCGGAAGCGGGTCGTGCGGTGCACCGGGTCGGTGTCGATGTGCGGGATGACGTGCTCGCCGATGAGCTTGATGGTGGTCATCGTGTCCTCGGGCGAGACGCCGGTCGGCAGACCGAAGGAGAGCTGGTCGGCGCCGGCCTCCTCCCAGCGCTTGCACTGGGCGCGGACCTCGGAGGGGTCGCCGCAGATGAGCAGCTCCTCCGCGATCAGCAGCTCGACGATCTCCGCGTTGTACTCGGGGAGGATCTCGGGCCACTCGGGGATGATCTCGGGGCGCGGGAAGGTGTCGTGGTAGCGGAAGACCAGCGACTGGAAGCGGTTCATGTTGGCGTTGACGGCGATCTCGACGGCCTTGTCGTGGGTCTCGGCGCAGATCGCGGTCGAGGTGACCATGACGTTGTCGTTGACGAAGGCGCCGATGGCCTTCGCCTCCTGGATCGCGGTCTTGTACTGGTCCAGCACCCAGGCCATGTCGGAGACCTTCTGGACGCTGAAGCCGAGGACTCCGAGGCCCTTCTTGGCCGCCATGGCGTACGAGGCCGGGGAGCCCGCGGCGTACCACATGGCCGGGTGGGCCTTGCCGTACGGCTTGGGGAAGATCTTGCGCGGCGGGAGCGACCAGTGCTTGCCCTGGAACCCCTCGTACTCCTCCTGGAGGAACATCTTGGGGAACTCGGCGATGGTCTCCTCCCAGATCTCCTTGGTCCCGTCCATGCTCTCGATGCCGGGAAGGAAGCCGAGGATCTCGTGGCTGCCGGCGCCGCGGCCGGTGCCGAACTCGAAGCGCCCCTTGGAGAGGTGGTCGAGCATGGCGACCTTCTCGGCCACCTTCACCGGGTGGTTGACCGGGGCGAGCGGGTTGAAGATGCCGGAGCCGAGGTGGATGCGCTCGGTGGCGTGAGCGAGGTACCCGAGGAACACCTCGTTCGCCGAAAGGTGCGAGTACTCCTCCAGGAAGTGGTGCTCGGAGGCCCAGGCGTACTTGAACCCGGACTTGTCCGCCTGGATGACGTACTCGGTCTCCTCGATCAGCGCCTTGTGCTCTGCCTCGGGGTCGACCTTGGACCGTGCCTCAGGCACGTATCCCTGCACAAAGAGCCCGAATTCCAAGGGGATTCACCGTCCTTCTGTTTCTGACGTTGCGTCAGATTCGATGTCACGACTGTTCCATCGCGGGGGCGGGAGCGTCAATACCTGACACTCCATCAGATCTGGCTCGGGGGGACTCGCGGACCGCTAGCCGATGCTGACGCCCGCCATCCAGCCGCCGTCGATCACGAACGGCTGACCGGTGATGTAGGAGGAGTCCTCGCTGGTCAGGAACAGCGCCAGCTTGGCTATCTCCTCCGGCTGACCCACCCGGCCCATCGGCACCACGCGCTTGTAGAGGTCCGCCATGGCGTCCCGGGCCTCCTGGGGCAGGTCCGCCGGGTTCGTGTTCCCGGGGGTGGCCATCGCGGTGTCCACGGCCCCCGGGCACATCGCGTTGACCCGGATGTTCTTCGCGGCCAGCTCCAGCGCGGCCACCCGGGTCAGGCCGAGGATCGCCGCCTTGGTCGCCGCGTACGTGCCCACGTACGCCATGCCCGTCAGGCCCGTGTACGAGGAGGTGTTCACGATCGTGCCGCCACCGGCCGCCTCGATCTCCGGGGCCACCGACTTGATGCCGAGGAAGGCACCGACCTGGTTGACCTGGACCACCTGCTGGAACTCCTCCAGCGGGGTCGCGGTCAGTTCGTTGAAGCGCAGGATGCCCGCGTTGTTGACCAGGCCGTTGACCTCGCCGAAGGCCTCCTTGGCCGCCGCGATGGCGGCCGCCCAGTCCTCCTCCCGGCTCACGTCCATCCGTACGTACCGGGCCCGGTCCTCGCCGATCTCCTTCGCGACCGCCGCGCCCTGCTCGTCCAGCACGTCCCCCAGGAGCACCTTGGCGCCCTCCGCGGCGAAGAGCCGGGCCTCCTGCTCGCCCTGGCCGCGCGCGGCACCGGTGATGATGACGACGCGTCCGTCCAGCTTGCCCATGCGTTTGCCCCTAGTCGCTCGTCGCTCGTTCGCTAGTTCGCTAGTCGTTGAGAAGGGGTCCCACTTCGGACCCGAAAGCCGTGATCTGGTCAATGAGTTCGGCCCGGTCGCGGTTGCGGAAACGGACCTGGATCTGGTCGATGCCGATCGCCTTGTACGCGCGCAGCGACTCGGCGAGCACCTCCGCCTTGCCGGTGAGGGCCCGCCGGCCGGTGTCCCAGCCGGGCTCGCCGACGTACAGCGGGGCGGTGATCGCGCCGAACTCCACGGGCCCCGTGACCCCGGCCTCGGCGCGGAGCTCCTTGATCCGGGCGATCTGCGCCGGGAGCTTGTCGAGCGGGTCGCCCTGCGGGAGCCAGCCGTCGCCGCGCACGGCGGCCCGGCGGACGGCCGCGGGCGAGGAGCCGCCCACCCAGACCGGGATCCGGGACTGGACGGGGCGGGGCAGCTGCCCGAGGTCCTTGAAGGAGAACAGCTCGCCCTCGAACTCCGGGTACTCCTCCTGGCCGAGGGCGGCGCGCAGCGCGTCGAGGGTCTCGTCGAGGACGGCCCCGCGCCGCGCGAAGTCCACGCCGAGCACCTCGAACTCCTCCTTCACGTGCCCGGCGCCGACGCCGAGGATCAGCCGGCCGCCGGAGAGGTGGTCGACGGTGGCGTACTGCTTGGCGCTGAGCAGCGGGTGGCGCAGGCCGAGGATCGCGACGTGGCTGAGCAGCCGCACGTTCTCGGTGATCCCGGCCAGGAAGGAGAGGGTGGCGATCGGGTCGTACCAGATGGTGCTCATGGGGCCGGCCATGTGCCGCGGGATCGCCACGTGGTCACAGGTGGCGACGTAGCCGAAGCCGGCCCGGTCGGCCGCCCGGGCGACCGCCGCGAGATCGGCCGCGCCGGCCGTCACCTCCCAGGGCTCGGCGTAGATGGTGCTCTGCGACTGGATCGGGAGCTGCATCCCGTAGACCAGCCGACCTTCCGGAAACACGCGCGCCATGGGCCGTACCCGCCTCGTCCTCGACTGCCGATTCGTCATACCGGTGCGGGGGCCATCGTCGTAGCTGACGGGTCGTCAGGCAAGGGGTTCGACGGCGCCCGGCGTCCCGGAAATGGGAGGCTTGGGCGACTGAGACACCGCCACCAGCGGAGGCCGAGACGGGCCGAGCCCTACGCGCCGGCCATCAGCGCCGCAACCATCGCCGAGGTCCGACGCTCCGGTCGGGCCGGACAGCGCCTGGCCTGGCAGAGGTCCCGCCTCACGGTCGTCCCAGTGACCGAGAAAGTGGCCGACAAGGCCGCAGAGCTGCTTGAGGCGGCCGGGCTCGACGGACACGAGTGTGCGGTGGACGCGCTCGTCGTGGCCACCGCGGCGCTCTCAACCGGTCCGGCGAAGGTGGCGTCCTCCCACGGATCCCACGTACCGAAACTCTGCAACGCGGCCTCTCTCGGGCGGCCGTCTCCGGTCCAGTGGGTGCGTGTATGACCGCGTCCACGGCCAGGCGGCAGAGGCAGCTGGAGCGCGAGCGCCTCCGAGAGCTGATCCGGGAATCCGAAGCGGTCAACGGACCGCCCGAGCCGGCCGCCGTCGAGGCGAAGCGGGCCGTCCTGCGCGGCGGGACCGCGGACTGGTGACCCCCGCCGAGCAGGCCTCGCAGGCAGAGCGCGCCCGTGCGGCATTGCAGGCGTGGAACGGCTACGACCCCACGGCCGCCGAGCAGCGGGACCTCGACGAGGAACTGGACCGGCGGCTGGCCGAGGCCGATAACCATTGACGGAGGCGGACCTCGGACCGTGACCCCCGAGGGGATGTGCCGGGTGCCGGCCGGCCGCTAGGGTGCCGCGCGTGGATCTTTTTCTGACGCTGGTCAGCGGTGTGGCGTGGACCACCGTGTACGTCGAGGCGATCCGGGTGGGGCTGCGGGACCGGACGTACGCGATGCCCGTCGCCGCGCTCGCGCTGAACTTCGCCTGGGAATCGACCTACGCTGTACGGGAGTTCAGCGTCGGGGTGTCCGCGCAGGGCATCGTCAACGTGGTGTGGGCCCTCGCCGACATCGTCATCGTGTACACGTATCTGCGCTACGGGCGGGCCGAGTTGCCCGGCTTCGTGACCCGGCCGCTGTTCGCCGTCTGGACCGCGCTCCTCTTCGCGAGCGCCTTCGCCGTGCAGTGGCTCTTCCTCGCCCACTTCGGCCACCACGACGCGAGCCGCTACTCGGCGTTCCTGCAGAACCTGCTCATGTCCGGACTGTTCATCGCCTTCTACGCGAGCCGGCGCGGCAGGCTCGGACAGTCCCTGGTCATCGCGGTCGCCAAATGGCTCGGCACGCTCGCGCCGACCATCCTCTTCGGCGTCATCGAGGACGCCCCGTTCATCCTCGGGCTGGGGCTGCTCTGCGCCGTCTTCGACCTCGCGTACATCGCGCTGCTGGCCCGGAACCCGGCCGCTGCCGCCTCTGCGGCGGCGGGCGGAGGGTCCACCGAGGGCCGGGGGTCCGCCGAGGGCCGGGGGTCCACCGAGGGCGAGCCCGTCAGAAGCCCTTCGGCCCCATCACGATGACCGGCTTCGCCGCCGGGTCGAGGGTCTCCAGGACCCTCTGCATGGCGGCCTTCGGGATGCCCACGCAGCCCTGCGAGGGGCCGTCGTGGTCCACGTGGAGCCAGATGTTGCCGCCCTTCTCCTCGCCCTCGGGCTTCGTCGGGTCGAGCGGACTCACCCCCGGCTTGCGGTTGAAGTCGATGGCGACGACATAGTCGAAGGAGCCGCGCAGCGACTCCCCGTTGACCCCGAGGCCGCTCGCCACGAAGCCGCCGTCCTGGTCGTACGGGAACTTCGTGCCCGGCGGCTTCGCCAGCAGCCCGCCCGCGTCGGTCAGCGCGAACACGCCCTCCGGGGAGGTCAGGTCCCCGTACGTACGCTCCGTGGACCAGCCCTTGGCTCCGTTGCGCGCGGGCCAGGTCTGGCTCTTCAGCCAGTCGGCGCCGGCCGCCGGACGGCTGTACAGGGCCGCGGTGGACTCCGAGGAGTCCTTCGCCTTCCCGGTGACCAGGATCAGCTGGCGGGCGTCCGCGGGGATCTTCGCCCGGGTCCGCTCGCTGACCTCGGGCAGACCCTGGAAGGGGTCCCGCTCGGCGGCCCGCGCGGCCCGCTGCTCGGCCGGCGGCCGGGCGTCGGCGGCCGGGGCGGCGGCGTTGGCCGGCGGGTCGTGCGCCAGGTACACCCAGGCGGCGCCGAAGCCGAGCAGCCCCAGGGCGGCCGCGAAGGCCAGCGGGCGCGAACCGCGCGGGCGCCGGGAAGCGCCGTCGGTGCGGTCGGCGCGCCGCGTGCCGCCGGCGCGGGTGCGCCGGGTCGGGCGGGTCGCGCGGGAGCCGGCTCGGGCGTGCTTGCTCATTGACCCGACCGTACACAGCCGATCTTCATTTTTGTTGACTAGTCAAGCGCCCGGCGTTTCCCCGGCGGGTCGCGCGGCCGGTGCCCCGGCCGGGAACCAGACCCGGACCATCAACCCGCCGCCCGGCGCCGGGTTGGCCCGCGCCGTCAGTTCCGCGCCGTGCGCCCGTGCGATCGACGCGACGATCGAGAGCCCCAACCCGGCGCCCTCCCCCGCCGTATGCTGCCGCTCCGCCCGCCGCCGGAAGGGCTCCAGCAGCCGCGGCACGTCCCGCGGCTCGATCACCGGACCGGTGTTGGAGACCGTCAGCACCCCTTCCGGAGAGACCGTCACCTCCAGGCGGCCGCCCGCGCGGTTGTGACGTACGGCATTGGCCAGCAGGTTCCGCACGAGGTGCCCGAGCAGGGTCCGGTCGCCCGCGACGGTCAGCGGCGCGAGGTCCCCTACGACCAGCAGGTCCTGAGGGGCCGTCGCCCGGGCGGCCGCCAGCTCCGCCTCCGCGAGCGCCCTGAGGTCCACCGGCTCCGTCGCCTCCAGGCCCTCCTCCGAGACGGCCAGCAGGAGCAGCGACTCCACGAGGTGCTGACTGGAGTCCGCGACCTCGATGAGCTTGGAGCGGATCCGGGCCACCTTCTGCGGCGGCGGGTCCCCCGCCAGCCCGATCTCGGCGGCCGCCCGCTGGACGGCGAGGGGGGTGCGCAGCTCGTGGGCGGCGTTCGCGGCGAACCGGCGCTGCGCCCCGACCAGGTCCTCCATCCGGTCGAGCATCCCGTCGAAGGTGTCCGCGAGCCGCTTGAGTTCGCCGGGCGGGGCCTTGAGGCCGATCCGCTCGTGGAGGTTGGCGCCGGACAGCCGGCGGGCCGTCTCGGTGATCACCCCGAGGGGGCGCAGGACGCGGCCGGCCATCCACCAGGCGAGCCAGATGGACAGGACGGCGAAGACGGCGAGGGCGACGAGGGAGACGATCAGCAGCTCGTGGAGGGTGGCCTGCTCTACGGCGGTGGTCAGGTTCTGGGTGGCCCGCCACTGTTCGAGCTGCTCGGGGGTGGGGGTGGCGCCGGGATCCAGCTTCTCGGCGGGTACGGGGAGCCGGTGGCCCGGGATCACGTTCGGCAGCTGGTCGGCATAGCCCGGCCTGGTGGTCATGACGGCGCCGCTGATGCGGGTGTAGAGACCGTTGCGGAGGAGGATGTTGATCAGGGCGATCAGGCCGCCGCCCGCGAGGAGCAGCAGGGAGCCGTAGAGGACGGTGAGACGGGCGCGCTCGGAATGGAGCACTGCTCTCATCGCGGATCACCGCTCCGGTGGTTGTCATGGGTCCGGTGGGCGTCACCGATCCGGTGGCCGTCACCGATCCGGTACCCGGCGCCCGGGACGGTCTCGATCAGCGGCGGCTCCCCCAGCTTGGCGCGCAGCTTGCTCAGGGTCACCCGTACCGCGTTGGTGCTGTACGAGGTGTCCTCCTCCCACACCTGCTCGATCAGGTCGTCGCTGCTCAGCACCGCCCCCTCGGCACGCAGCAGCGACTCCAGCACGGCGAACTCCTTGCGGGAGAGCGCGAGCCGGCGCCCCTCGCGGGTGGCGGTGCGCCGCGCGACGTCCACGGCCACCCCGGCCCGCTCCAGCACCGGCGGCAGCGCCGGCTGGGCGCGCCGCCCCAGCGCCAGGACACGGGCGAGGAGCTCGTCGTAGGCGAAGGGCTTGGTGAGGTAGTCGTCGGCGCCGAGGCCCAGGCCCTCGACCCGGTCCCGTACGGTCCCGGAGGCCGTCAGCATCAGGACACGGGTCAGCAGCCGCTCGCGCACCACCTGGCGGCAGACCTCGTCGCCGTGCAGGCCGGGTAGGTCCCGGTCGAGGATCAGGACGTCGTACGCGCCCAGGCGCAGGCGGCTCAGGGCCTCCAGGCCGTCGCTCGCCTCGTCTACGGCCAGCGCGTCGCCGCGCAGCCCCTCGGCGATCATCTCCCGCAGGAACTCCTCGTCCTCCACCACCAGAACTCGCATGACGTCCTCTTTACCGGAGAGCGGCATTTCGCCGTTGTAAGCACGAGCCGTTAGAGAAGCGAAACCCGCTGTTCGCGCAGTCTCGGGCCCATGAAGCGATCCACGACCATGACCACGGCCGCGCTCCTCACCGGCCTCACCCTCTTCGTCACCGCGTGCTCGGGCGGCGCCGGCGACTCCGACGGAAAGAAGGACGAGAAGAACGGTTCCTCGAATTCGAGCGGTACGGGCGGCAGCGGCGGCGGTGGCGGAGCGGACGCCGACAACGCCCTCAAGATGCGCAAGTGCCTGCGCGACAACGGCGTCGACGCCCCCGACCCGAAGCCCGGCGAGGACCCGCGCGGCATGACGCTGGGCGCGGGCGAGGACCAGGAGGTCCTGAAGAAGGCCATGGAGAAGTGCGGGATGCAGGCCCCCGGCTCCGGCGGCGAGATGCCGCAGGCGGAGAAGGACAAGGCCCTGAAGCAGGCCAAGTGCATGCGGGACAACGGCTTCGACATGCCGGACCCGGAGTTCAACGGGAACGCGCGGAGCGGGTTCTCGATACCCGAGGGCGCCGACAAGGACAAGTTCATGGCCCAGCTGAACAAGTGCAGCGGGGACCAGTGAGCAAGGGCAAGAAGTGGGTCCTGGGCTCTCTGGCCGTCGTGCTCGCCGTCACGGGCGGCGGGTACGCGGTCGTCGCCCAGGCGGGGACGGACGGGGGTGGTGGCGGGGGCGGCGGCGACTCGAAGCAGGGCCGCGCGGACGGTCTGCCGGGGGCCACGTCGCCGGTGAAGCGGAGCGACCTGAGCGCCGGGTTCAAGGCCGACGGGACGCTGGGCTTCGCGAAGGAGCGCAAGCTCAACGCGGTGGGTGCGGCGGGTGCGGCGGGCGGGTCCGGCGGGTCCGGCGGGGCGGGAACGGGAGGCGCGGCCGGGGCCGGGGCCGGTTCGGGGGCGGGCTCCGGCTCCGGTTCCGGTTCCGCGACCCTGACCTGGGTGGCGCCCCCCGGCTCCTCCGTCGAGCGCGACGGCAAGCTCTACGAGGCCAACGGCAAGCCCGTGCGCCTGATGTACGGCTCCACCCCCATGTACCGGTCCCTGAAGTCCGGGGACAAGGGCGAGGACGTCAAGCAGCTCAAGCAGAACCTCCAGGCCCTCGGCTTCGGCACCGGCCTGGACACCACCGACGGCACCTTCACCGACGGCACGGTCACCGCCGTCAAGCGCTGGCAGAAGTCCCACAAGGTGAAGGAGACCGGGGAGGTCGGCAAGGACGACATCGCCTTCGCCTCCGGACCCCAGCGGGTCCAGAAGAACGACATGGCCGTCGGCGACGAGGCCACCGCCGGCAAGCCCGTCCTGACCCTGACCGGCACCGAGCGGATGGTCCGCCTGCAGCTCGACGTGGCCAAGGCCGGCAAGGTCAAGACCGGCGACCCGGTGACCGTGGGCCTGCCCGGCGGAGGCACCGCCAAGGGCAAGATCAGCTCGATCGGCACCACCGCCAACGGCGACGACCCGTCCTCGGGCGGCGGGGGCGGGGGTGGCGGCGCCGGCGGGGACAAGAAGCCGAAGGTCGACGTCGAGGTCGCCCTCGACAACCCCGCCGAGGCCACGGGCCCCGACCAGTCGCCCGTCTCGGTGGGCCTGACGGGCGAGGTCCGCAAGGGCGTGCTCTCCGTACCCGTCAACTCGCTCCTCGCCCTCGCCGAAGGCGGTTTCGGAGTCCAGGTCGTCGAGGACGGCAAGGTCCGCGAGATCAAGGTCGAGCTCGGCATGTTCGGCCAGGGCCGGGTGGAGGTGAAGGGGGACGCCCTCAAGGAGGGCATGCTCGTAGGGGTCCCCGCGTCATGAACAAGCACGCCCACGCGGTCGTCGAACTGACCGGCGTCACCAAGGAGTACCCCGGCGGGGTCGCGGCCCTGCGCGGAGTCGACCTCACCGTCATGAACGGCGAGCTCCTCGCCATCGTCGGGCCGTCGGGCTCCGGAAAGTCCACGCTCCTGCACATCGTGGGGACGCTGGACCGGCCCACCGCCGGCCACGTCGCCATCGCCGGCTACGACATCGCCAGCCTCTCCGACCGAGCGCTTTCGGCGCTGCGCTCCCGCCACGTCGGCTTCGTGTTCCAGTCCTTCCACCTGGTACCGGGCATCAGCGCCCGCGCCAACGTCGCCGAGGGACTCCTCTACTCCGGCCTCTCCCGCGCCGAACGCGGACGGCGGGCGGAACGCGCCCTGGAGCGCGTCGGCCTCGGCGACCGCATGGACCACCGGCCCCACGAACTCTCCGGCGGGCAGAAGCAGCGCGTGGCGATCGCCCGCGCGGTGGCGGGCGAACCGGACCTGCTGCTCGCCGACGAGCCGACGGGCGCCCTGGACACGGCGTCCGGCGAGTCGGTGATGGAACTGCTGCACGAGCTCAACCAGGACGGGGCCACCATCGCCGTGATCACCCACGACAACGAGATCGCCGCGAGCCTGCCCCGCCAGGTCCGCATCCGCGACGGCGAGATCGTGGCCGACCTGTGGAACGCGGACGCGGTCGGGCACACCGGCGCCTTGGGGGTGGGTGCGTAATGGGTGCCCGTACGAAAGCGCGCGCCGCCGAGAAGAAGGCCCGCAAGCTGTCCCCGCCGCGCCTCGGCCCCCGGGACGTGTTCCACGTGGGATCGGCGGGGCTGCGCTCGCGGCCCATGCGCGTGTTCCTGTCGGCGCTCGGGATCGCGATCGGCATCGCGACGATGATCGCGGTCGTCGGCATCTCCTCGTCGAGCCAGGCCAAGCTGCTCCAGGAACTCGACAAGCTCGGCACGAACATGCTGGTCGCCACCCCCGGCCCGTCGATGTTCTCGGGACAGGACACCCAGCTGCCGAAGGACGCCCCCGGCATGATCGGCCGGATCGCCGGGGTCGAATCGGTGGGCGTGACGGGCGACGTGAAGGAGTCCGTGCGCCGCAGCGAGAACATCCCGAAGGAGGAGACGAACGGCATCGCCCTCAAGGCAGCGCAGGGCGACCTCCTGAAGACGCTCCGGGCCCGGATGCACAGCGGAAGCTGGCTCAACGACGCGACGGGCCGCTACCCGTCCGTGGTGCTCGGGCACGTCACCGCCGAGCGCCTGGGCATCACGGGTCCGGGCGGACAGGTGTTCATCGGCGGCCAGTACTTCACCGTCATCGGCATCCTGGACCCCATCCCCCTCGCGCCGGAGATCGAACGCTCGGCGCTCATCGGCTGGGACGCCGCACAGAGCCTCCTGGGCTTCGACGGCCATCCCACGTCCGTCTACGAACGCTCCGCCGACGACCGCGTCCAGCAGGTCCGCGGCCTCATCGGCAAGACGGCCAAC
This sequence comes from Streptomyces sp. NBC_01298, assembly GCF_035978755.1. Classification (NCBI taxonomy): domain Bacteria; kingdom Bacillati; phylum Actinomycetota; class Actinomycetes; order Kitasatosporales; family Streptomycetaceae; genus Streptomyces; species Streptomyces sp. NBC_01298. The sequence continues at coordinate 5,301,612 of NZ_CP108414.1, read as the reverse complement.
CCCGAGAACCCGAGCGCGGTATCGGTCACGGACCCGTCGGCGGCCCTCCAGGCGAAGGCCGCCACCGAGGGCGCCTTCAGCACCCTCCTCCTCGGCCTGGGCGGCATCGCCCTGCTGGTCGGCGGGGTCGGGGTGGCCAACACGATGATCATCTCGGTACTCGAACGCCGCCACGAGATCGGCCTGCGCCGCTCCCTGGGCGCCACCAAGGGCCAGATCCGCATCCAGTTCGTCACGGAGTCCCTGCTCCTGTCGGGCCTGGGCGGCCTGGCCGGCATCGCCCTGGGCGCAGCGGCCACGGCGGTGTACGCCCGAGCCGGCGACCTCCCCTGGGTGGTCCCCCTGTGGGCCGTCACCGGAGGCTTCGCGGCAACCCTGGCCATCGGCACGGTGGCAGGCCTCTACCCGGCGGTCCGCGCGGCAAAGCTATCGCCGACGCTGGCGCTGCAGGCGGGGTGAGGGGGGTGGGGTGAGGGGGGTGGGGTGAGGGGGGTGGGGTGACCCTGGCTTGTGCTGCGGGTTGGTCGGTGGCGTTGGCATGGTGCGGTGGGAGCCCGGCAGTCCAGTGTCCTTTCGGTGCGGGCCGGTCCCTCAAGGGCGCTCCCTGCGGTCGCGTCGCTTCGCGATGGCCTTCGGCCACCCTTGACCGACCGACCCACCCCGAAACGCCACAAGACTTCCGGGATCCCCCCGAGGAACGGCCGGGAGGGAGATGAGGGAGGAGCGGCCCAGTCGGACATTCGCAGCCCCCTCAGGCCAGTGGGCATCCATACACGGCCCCGGCAGGACAGGAAGCTCAGCCGGTACGGAGGCGTGGGGCGATCAGAGCATCCAGGGCCGGGCGTCTGGACACCCTTCCCGTGACGGTCGCCCGCCACCACGAGCGAGAGGGGGACGAGACGGCTCTCGGAGTCGGTGGGCGCGACAGATCGCTACACACTCCCACTCGGCTTAGCGACTAACCACCGTCCCTGGCTGGTCAGGTGGGGTTCGCGGGGAGTTCGAAGACGAGGTCGATTCCGTCGGTCTCGTTTCCCCGCTCGGCGACGCGGGTGAAGCCGAAGCCCGCGATGGTGGCCAGGGAGGCCGTGTTGTCGGATCGGATCGTGGCCCGGACTGTCCTCACATCGGGTTCTTCGGCGGACCTGGCCAGGAGGGCGGTCAGCATGGCGCGCGCGTAGCCCTGGCGGCGGTAAGTGGGGACCACGCTGTAGCCGACCTCGACCACGCCCTCTTCGTCCGGCGGGCCGTGGAACCCCGCGTCGCCTATGACCGTCCCGTCCGGCTCCGACACTGCCGCCCGGGTGGTCCAGGGTGCGGAGGACGGGTCCTTGGCGTGTTGGTCGGCTCGGTAGCCGAAGATCCAGCGGGCACGATCGGATACGAAGTGCTCGTCGAGGGCCACCCCGGCCTCGGCGCTGCCGCCTGCGAGATCGCCATCGGCGAGTGCCCGTAGGGCCTTCGCGTTGAGCTTGACGAAGCGGACGCGTTTCGGAAGAAGTTCATTGCTCATCGCGGCGATGCTCACCCAGGGCACGAAAGCTGTCCACCGCTTTTCAGCCCGCCGCCTTCTCCTCCTTCCGGCGCACCAGCTCGTTGATCCAGGCGGGCGCGTACGGCGAAGTACAGCCGGGAGGCGTCGGATAGTCCTTCAGAACCTCCAGGCGCTCGCCGATGGCGAGTGCGCGGGCGCGGTACTCGGCATGCTCGATGCCGATCTGGGCCAGGCAGTGGTTCATCGCCCATTGCAGGCGGTCGGGGGCGTCCTTCATCTCCGCCTCGATGACGTCGAGCAGTCCCGCGAGATCCAGACCATCGGGCTTCTTCGCCACCCGCTCGGTGGTCAGCGCCCACCCGGCACTCGCAACCACGGGATCAGGATCGGCGAACCACACCAGCCGCAGCTCTTCCGCGTGCGGACTCTTCTTCACCACGTAGTTCACGAGCCAGTCGTGCACCTTGGGCGTGCGCGCGCCGCGCAGCATGGCGTCCAGCTCGTCCCGCCCGAAGGCCTTCGGGCGGCAGATCAGGATGGCCAGCAGCCTCGCGGCCGTGTCACCCGTCTCCCAGAGCCCGCCGGACAGTTCCTGCTGTGTCTTCAAGCGCTTCGCGACCGCGCGCAGCTTGCCGAGATTCACACCGTGATCGTCGCCGTGCTTCTCGTTCACCGCCCGGACCTTCGGGTCCTCCAACGCAGCCAGCTCGGCCATCACCTCGGCCACCACCACCTCAGCCACCACCGTCTCCTCTCCCTCACGCACGAGATACACCCACCAGGGAGAACGATGGCAGGATCCACCGGCATGGGGATTGAACAAGTGGATCGGCCCGTCGCCGTAGTCAGCGGGTCCACGTCGGGGATCGGTGAGGCTGTCGCTCGGAGGCTGGCAGCGGACGGGATGCGGGTCGTCGTGCACTCGCGGCGCAGCGTGGAGGCTGGGGAGGCGCTGGCGGCGGAGCTCGGTGGGGCGTACGTACGGGCTGATCTGGCGGTGGAGGAAGAGGCTCGCGGGCTCATCGAGGCGACACTCGACCGGTTCGGCCGGCTGGACGTCCTCGTGAACAACGCGGGCATCAGCTGGCCGATCCCGCACGACGACCTGGCCGCCGCAACGCCTGCGGACTGGCGGCAGCTGCTGGAAGTGAACCTGATCGCACCATGGGTCCTGTGCACGGCAGCGCTTCCGGCACTGCGCCGCTCCCCCACGGGCGGCAGCATCGTGAACATCACCAGCCATGCCGGGGTACGCCCCAAGGGCTCATCGGTCCCATACGCAGCGAGCAAGGCCGCACTGAACCATGTGACCCGGCTGCTCGCAGCCGCACTCGGCCCAGAGGTCCGGGTCAACGCGATCGCTCCCGGCCTGGTGGACACACCGATGACCAAGGACTGGGCTCAAGCACACGAGTTGTGGCGAGATCGCGCCCCCATGCACCGCCCGGCTCAGCCCGCCGACGTGGCCGACCTCGTGGCGTCAGTAATCACCAGCACCTACCTCACCGGCGAAGTCATCGTGCTGGACGGAGGATTGAACCTCACCTGAGCCAAAGTGTGGTGGCCATCCCGTCTACTAGTTCCACCAGTTCAGCCAGTTCAGCTGGCTCAGCTGGCTCAGCTGGTTCAGCTGGCTCAGCCAGGGACGGTGGTTAGTCGCTAAGCCGAGCGGGAGTGTGTAGCGATCTGTCGCGCCCACCGACTCCGAGAGCCGTCTCGTCCCCCTCTCGCTCGTGGTGGCGGGCGACCGTCACGGGAAGGGTGTCCAGGCGCCCGGCCCTGGATGCTCTGATCGCCCCGCGCGTCCGTACCGGCTGAGCTTCCTGTCCTGCCGGGGCCGTGTATGGATGCCCACTGGCCGGAGGGGGCTGCGTATCTGCAACCGGGCCGCTCCTCCCTGTCCTCCCTCCCGGCCGTTCCTCGGGGGGATCCCGGAAGTCTTGTGGCGTTTCGGGGTGGGTCGGTCGGTCAAGGGTGGCCGAAGGCCATCGCGAAGCGACGCGACCGAAGGGAGCGCCCTTGAGGGACCGGCCCGCACCGAAAGGACACTGGACTGCCGGGCTCCCCCCGAACCATGCCAACGCCACCGACCAACCCGCAGCACAGGCACACCGGCTGCTGCGCAGGTTCACCCGCGGAGGCTCTCTTCCGGCCTCGGACATCGCCTCACCAACGGACTTCGAGACCCGGATGAATGGCTGCGTCCACTACGCCATCGAGGCTTGCGCGACCGGTCTGCACGCTCGCCTGGACGGCGTGGCGGCCTGGAACTGGAGTGCCGACCTGGCTCCCTTCCTGGAGAAGCTCTCCGCGGACTTCCGGGGCTGGGACGGAGAGCGGGTCTGGCAGACCATCGACCGCGATCTCACGGTCAGAGCAGTCTTCCGCTCGGGCGGTCATGTCGGGCTGACCTGGACCCTGCGTCCGTGGCGCATGTCCGTCGGCAGCTGGGAGGCATCCGTCACCACCTGGCTGGAAGCCGGCGAGCAGATGTCCGCTCTCGCAGCCGATGTCCGGCACTTCCTCGGCCAGGAGGCCGGTCATGGCGGCTGACATTCAGCTCGTTTGGACCCTCAGCGGGCCGGGATGGGCCGACTGCACCATCTCCGATCATCAGGCGGAAGCCGCGCTCGAGGCCTCGTACATCTCCACGGCCCCCGAGGACCTACTGACGGCGGTGGCCCGGCTCGTCGGCGGTGAAGTCGAGGCGCGCGTGCAGTTCGAGGCGGAGCCCACCGCGTTCCGCTGGATCTTCTACCGCGAGGGCACAGACGTGTGGATTCGGGTGCTGGAACTGGCCGACGGCGGCAAGCACGACAACGCCGGAGCCGAAATCTGGTCGAGCCAACAGAGCATCGACACCGTGGCTCGCGCCGTCGTCCGCTGCTTCGACGAGGTCGCGCGGAGGTACGGGGAGAGCGGGTTTCGCGGCAAGTGGGGTGAGCACTTGCCCCGCTTCGAACTCGAAGCCCTCAGAGAGGCCTGGCACAAGAGCCGCCCCCTGGAGAACACCTGAGCCCCAACCCCTAGATCCGCATCCTCCTCCCACACGTGCCCGTTGAACCGGCGACTTGTCGATTGCCGATTCCGGAGCGTCCGTGCCAGTGCCCCTCTCTCCACCCCACCCCCTTCCACCCCGCCCCCTTCCACCCCGCCCCCCGACGTGCTGGCCGCGCGGGCTCGGGACCCGTACCCCTACTTCGCCTGGCTGCGCCGCCATGCGCCCGTGCGTGCGGAGCGCCGGGACGGGCGCCCCACCGTGTGGCAGGTATCGCGCTACGAGGACGTCCGGGCGCTGCTCACCGACGAGCGGCTGAGCAAGGATCCGGGGCGGGTGCCCGGCTACGTTGCGGGGCCGGCCGGGCTGAACCGGCATCTCGTCCATGCCGATCCCCCGGACCACACCCGGCTGCGGACCCTGGTGAACACGGCCTTCGTGCCCCGCCGCATCGCCCAGCTGGAACCTTTCATCACATCCACCGCGCACCAGCTCCTCGACCGCGTCGAGGGCCATGTCCACGTGGACGTGATCGGGGACTTCGCCGCGCCCCTCACCTTCCGGATGATCTGCGCGATCCTCGGTGTCCCGGAGGAGTTGGACAACGCGGAGACCCGCGACACCCTCATGGCCACCATCGCGCCCGCTCCCGGTCTTGATCCGGCACGGGTGGAAGGCGCGCTGCACGCGCTGCTCGACCGGCTCGTCGCCACGAAACGTACGGGCGACGAACAGAGCGGAGTGGACCTGCTGGGCGCGCTCGTACGGGCCAGCGACGAAAGCGGCGCGATGAGCGAGGAGGAGCTGCGGTCCACCGCGTACCTCCTCCTCCTGGTCGGACACGACACCACCATGAACCTCATCGGAAACGGCACCCTCGCCCTCCTCCACAACCCCACCGAGGCCGCCCGGCTCACGGAGGTGACGGGTGCGACGGGTGCGACGGGTGCGACGAGTGCGACGAGTGCGACGGCACCCGACCTCGTCACCACCGCCGTGGAAGAGCTCCTGCGCTACGACTCCCCCGTGCGGGACGCCACCTTCCGCTGCGCGGCAGAATCGATCACCCTCCACGGACAGCGGATCGGCGAGGGGGACATCGTCAGCCTGCTCATCGGCTCGGCGAACCGGGACGGCGACCGTTTCCTCGAGCCGGACCGGCTCGATCTCGGGCGGACGCCCAATGACCACCTGGCCTTCGGCTACGGGCCCCACTTCTGCATCGGTGCCGCCCTGGCCCGCCTCGAAGGCGCCGTCGCGCTCCCGCTCCTCCTCCAGCGCCTGGGCAGCGTCGTACTGGCCAAGTCCGTCGACGAACTGCCCTGGCGGCCGACCCGCGTCATGCGCGGACTGGCCGCGCTGCCGGTGGTACGGAACTGACTGACTCCCCAGCACCCCTTCCCCAGCCCAGCCCAGCCCAGCCCAGCCCCGCCCCGCCCAGGAGGCCCCCACATGCCCGACCCCGGCCCCGCCGTACTGACGACCGAACCCACCCCCGGCGTCCTGCTCATCACCCTCAACAGGCCGCACGTCCGCAACGCCGTCGACCGGCCTCTCGCCGAGGCCCTGGACGCGGCCCTGACCCGGCTGGAGGAGGATCCGTCGCTGGCCGTCGGCATCCTCACCGGCGCGGAGGGCCACTTCTGCTCCGGCATGGACCTCAAGGCCTTCCCCACCGAAGGCGTCCCCGTCGTCGCCGGGCGCGGGCTGGCGGGGCTGACCCGGGCCCGGCCGCGCAAGCCGCTCATCGCCGCCGTCGAGGGTGCGGCCGTTGCCGGCGGCTTCGAGCTGGCCCTCGCCTGCGACCTGATCACCGCGGCGGACACCGCGTTCTTCGCCCTGCCCGAGGTGGCCCGCGGCCTGATCGCCGCCGAAGGCGGAGCGATCCGTCTGCCCGGCCGGCTCCCGTACCACGTGGCGATGGAGATGCTCCTGACCGCGGCCCCCCTGCCCGCCGCCGACGCGGCCCGCTACGGCCTGGTCAACCGCCTCACCCCCGAGGGCCAGGCCCTCGAAGCGGCCCTCGCCCTGAGCGCCCGCGTCCAGGAGCACTCCCCCCACGCCGTCCACATCACGAAGCAGATCGTCCAGAACACCCGCGGCCTGGACGACCACGCCGCGTTCTCCGTCCAAGACCCTCTCAGCACGCCCGTGTTCGCCACCACCGCCGCCACGGAAGGCGCCCGCGCCTTCACCCAGAAGCGCTCCCCGGCCTGGGACGGCCCGCCGACGCCCCAACACGCCTGACCCGGACCCCGCGCCGCTCCTCACCCCCGCTCCTCACCCCTGCTCCTCACTCCCATCCGACCTCTCCCACCCCCCGCACCCCCCGTCGTACGCTGGTCTGATGCACCCTTCACCTCGAACTCCACGGCAGGCAGCCAGAATCGTCGTCCTCAATCCCGCCGGATCTGTTTTCCTCTTCCGCGAGAACAACGTGGAAGTCGGCATCCACTGGCTGCCGCCCGGCGGTGGCATCGATCCCGGGGAGACGCCCGAGGAGTGCGTACGGCGGGAGTTGCGGGAGGAGACGGGCTGGACGGACCTGGAACCGGAGCGGCTGCTCTGCACCTGGGAGCACGACTTCACCCACACGGGCATCCCGGTGCGCCAGTACGAGCACATCTACGTGACCACCGGCCCGCACCGCGATCCGGTACCGGAGTACGCCGGGGCCCACTGGCGGTGGCTGTCGCCGCGGAACCTCGCCACCCTCGGCGAACCGCTATGGCCGCCGCGCCTCGCCGAACTGCTCGACGAGGCCCCCACCGAGCCGGTGCACTTGGGGCTACTCGCCTGATCCTGCTCGCCTGATCTCAGCGCGGCATCCGCCGGGACAGCTCCCGGGCGGCCGCGCGCAGCTCGGACTCCGCCAAGGGGCCCCACGGGTCCGGGAGCGGAACCTGCGCCTGGACCTGGACCTGGACCTGGACGTCCCGCGCCCCCTCCAGCGAATCGGCCGCCGGCCCCGGCCCCGGCCTGTGCACGTCCACGCCCGCCCGGTCCGCCAGTACCAGCACGGTGGCGACGAATCCCTCCGAGAGGGCGCGGATGATGGCGTGGCCGGTCTGGCCGTGGCGGACGACGAGGGCTTCGGTGAAGACGCCGAGAACAGCCGGGTCGATCTGGCACTCGTCGTTCTCCATCGGGCCGATGCCCGACGGGAGGCCGAGTTCGGCCTCGAATACGGCCACTTGGCGGTGAAAGAGGCGGGCGGCGCCGTTCGAGGGGTTCCAGAGGGTCTCGTCGCCGAGGTCGTAGTACTGGCTCACCTGCCGGTCCCCCCTCCCGCGCCACCCGTCGCCCGTGCGTACAGGTCCGCCGCGTAGCCGGTCAGGATCGTGCTCGTCGAGACGTCGTCCGTGTCACCTCCGGTCAGGACGCCGATGATCTTTCCGTCGGCGGCGATCCACGCGCTGCCGCTCGTGCCGGTGGGGAAGTCCGCGCAGTCGAAGCGCTGTTCGGTGGTGCTGATCCGTACCGCGCGGGACACGCAGGTGCGCGGGTCCTTGCGGTGCGACGGGTAGCCCGTCACCGTGACCTGCTCGTCCGTGCGGCCCGTGGTGTCCAGGACGGCGGCGCCGGTGACGTCCTCGACGTTGCGCCCCGCGTCGTCGGGAGCGAGGCGGGCGAAGGCCAGGTCGTAGTCGTCGTTGGTCCCGTCCGACCAGCGCGGGTCCTCGAACACCTCGGCGATCTTCCAGGTGCCGTACGGGGCCCGCCCGCCCGCGTACGCGGGTGCGAAGGAGGCTCCGCCTTCGCCGGCCCGGCCGGCGAGCAGGCAGTGGCCGGCGGTGGCGATCAGGTTCCGCCCGGGGCTGTGCACGACGGTCGCCGAACAGTAGTGATCATCGGTCGTACCGCCCTCGAACAGCGCCCCGGCGAAGGCCACGGGCCCGCCCGGCGTGGCGGGCGAGACCGACGCCCCGGGGGTCCGGCCATCGGACCGCCGAGCCTGTTCCGATGATTGCGACTGCGATGCCGACGGTGACGGCGTCGCCCTGGGGGCCGCCTTCCCGGAACCGCGGGCCTTGCCGTCGTCAGCCGGGACCACCTTCGTCATGGCCGCGGAAGCGCCCAGCGCCACCGCCGCGCAGAGCACCGCGGTCACCACGGTCCGCTTGTCCACCACAGACACCCTCCCCCTTTGCTCCGGCGAAGCATGCCCTGCCTGTGACGGCCCCCGCAAGGCTGACACCCGCCCCAGGCGTTGACGGGCACCGCGGGCTTCGACGGCCGGGCCGACGACGCCCGCCCCTGGATCCCTCAGTCGGCCGTTCCCCGCGGCACGACCCATCGCATCGGCTGGCCGGTGACCTCGGCGATCATGTCGTAGTCACCGTCGTAGTGCAGGACGGTGGCTCCGCGCCGTTCGGCGGTCGCCGCGATGATCAGGCCCGGGAGCGAGAGCGCCTTCCAGTTGCCCCCCTCGATGAGCTTCCTCTGCACGTCCAAAGCCCGGCCCCACGTCTCATCGGGAGTGGGAAGCCAGTCGAAGGCGCCCATGCCCTTGCGGACCCGGTCCGCATCGGCCTTCGAGCGGGAGCTGTACATCACTTCCAGCTCCACGGCACCGCACACGGCGAGGACTCCCGCCACGTGGAGGGGGAAGACGACCTTGTGCACCGCCGGCTTCGGATAGCGCGCCAGCGCGGACTTGTCGATCAGGAAGCGCTCGGTCATGCCGCCCTGTCCCGAACGTGCTCCTCGTCAGTGAAGGCGGTCTCCGCGGCCGGTTCGACCGGGCCCGTCAGGTCGGGCAGCCCGCCCTCGGCGATCCAGTTCAGGAAGTCCTCCCGCTTGCGCCGGTTGACCACGTCCTGGAGGGCGGCGTTCACCGTCGCCACCTTCGTCTTCGTCCCGAAGAGCTCGGCGGCTTCCGCCAGCAGGGCGTCATCTACGTCGATCACGGTTCTGGCCATCGCGAACCTCCTCAGCGAGGGGCCGACCGACCCCCGTCCACTTAAACGATATCAAGATCGGCGTCAAGAGATATCGTTTCTGTGGGCACGGCTCACCCCTCGGCGTCGCCGACGACCCGTCGCGTGATCGCCAGCTGCCCGCGGCCTATCGCCCGGAGGATCCAGCCGATGGCGTACAAGCAGGCCAGCCAGCCGAAGGCGTGCACCAGCCAGACGCCGGTCAGGGTCGGGCCGCCCCAGGCCTGGTGGTAGTCGGTGTCGCCGTACCAGATGGGGTAGCACTCGGGTGAGAGGCCGCAGCGCGCGTCGGCCCCCGGGAGATCCCCCGGGAGATCCCCCGGGGGCCGACGCCTGCCACACCACCACCGCCACCACCCGCTACGCCCCCGGCCAGCGGCCTTCCGGGGTCAGGCCCAGCAGGTCGATCGCGTTGCCGCGCACGATCCGGTCCACCACGTCCGGGGCCAGGTGACCCATCTGGGACTCGCCGACCTCACGGGATTTGGGCCACGTGGAGTCGGAGTGGGGGTAGTCGGTCTCGTAGAGGACGTTGGCGACGCCGATGGAGTCCAGGTTCTTCAGACCGAAGGCGTCATCGAAGAAGCAGCCGAAGACGTGCTCCGCGAAGAGCTCCGACGGCGGGCGCAGCACCTTGTCGGCGACGCCGCCCCAGCCGCGGTTCTCCTCCCAGACCACGTTCGCGCGCTCCAGGATGTACGGGATCCAGCCGATCTGGCCCTCCGCGTACATGATCTTGAGGTTCGGAAAGCGTTCGAACTTGCCGCTCATCAGCCAGTCCACCATCGAGAAGCAGCAGTTGGCGAAGGTGATGGTCGATCCGACGGCCGGCGGCGCGTCCGCCGAGGTGGAGGGCATGCGCGAGGAGGAGCCGATGTGCATGGCGATGACCGTGCCGGTCTCGTTGCACGCCTCCAGGAAGGGGTCCCACTCGTCCGTGTGGATGGAGGGGAGCCCGAGGTGGGGCGGGATCTCCGAGAAGGCGACCGCACGGACCCCGCGCGCGGCGTTGCGGCGGACCTCGGCGGCGGCCAGGCGGGCGTCCCAGAGCGGGATGAGGGTGAGCGGGATGAGACGGCCGGCGGCTTCGGGGCCGCACCACTCCTCCACCATCCAGTCGTTGTACGCGCGCACGCCGAGCAGACCGAGTTCGCGGTCCTTGGCCTCGGTGAAGGTCTGGCCGCAGAAACGCGGGAAGGTCGGGAAGCAGAGGGCCGACTGGACGTGGTTGACGTCCATGTCGGCGAGCCGGTCGGGAACCGAGAAGGAGCCCGGGCGCATCTGCTCGTACGTGATGACTTCGAGCTTGATCTCGTCGCGGCTGTAGCCGACGGCCGTGTCGAGGCGGGTGAGGGGTCGGTGCAGGTCCTCGTACACCCACCAGTCGCCTATCGGTCCGTCGTCGCCCTTGGCCCCCATGACGGGGGCGAACTTGCCTCCCAGGAAGGTCATTTCCTTCAGGGGGGCGCGGACGACGCGGGGGCCGACGTCGTGGTACTTGGACGGGAGCCGGTCCCGCCAGACGTTGGGGGGCTCAACCGTGTGGTCGTCCACCGAGATGATCTTCGGGAAGGTCTCCATGTCCTCACGGTAGCGCCAATCTGACGAACCGTCAGCTAGTTGAACAGGGATGGATGCGTGATCGGTACGGACCGGGGCGCGGGCTCCTCGCCGACCGGCACCGGATCCACACGGACCCGGCACGGGATCCGCACGGACCGGCCGCCGGATCCGTACGGACTGGGTCCGCTACGGACTGACGTGTACGCGCAACACAGGGCAGACTGGCCCTTACACCTATGGAAGGCAGGGGGGAGACCAGATGGACGGCACACCGGCCATCCCGCACCAGCGGAACCACCCCGAGTCCGGTGACACCGCCATTGCCGCAGCCGCCGGAGTCGGCGCCGTAGCCGGAACCGGAGTCGGAACCGGCGTCGGAGCAGGATCAGGCCCCGGAACAGGCCCTGGAACAGGCCCCGAAGCAGGCCCCGCCGGCGAAGCAGCGCCCGCCGCGGAAGCCCGCGCCGCCGAGGCCGTCGACGCGGCCCCGACCCCCGCCGCAGCCACCGCCCCCGCAGCCCCCGCGACGAACGCCGCCACCGGCGGCAACCGGTTCTCCGTGCTCGGCCCCATCCGGGCCTGGCGCGGCGGCGAGGCGCTGAGCTCCGGGACCCCGCAGCAGCGGGCGCTGCTCGCGGTGCTCCTGCTCCGCGAGGGCCGCACCGCGACCGCGCCCGAGCTCATCGACGCCATCTGGGGCGAGGACCCGCCGCAGCAGGCCCTCGCGACCATCCGTACGTACGCCTCCCGCCTGCGCAAGATCCTCGAACCCGGGCTCCTCGTCAGCGAGTCCGGCGGCTACGCGATCCGCCTGCCCCACCCCGAGGCCCTCGACCTCGGCATCGCCCGGGCCCTCGCCGCCGACGCCGAGGCCGCACGCGCCGGCAGGCCGAAGGCCGAAGGCACCGGAACGGCCTCGGCCGGTACGCACGGCACGCACGGCGCCCCCGCCACTCCCCCCACCCACACCCCCGCCTCCACCTCCGCCGGCAAGGGCGACCGCGCCCTCGCCCGTACGCTGCTCGCCCGCGCCCTGGACGTCTGGGACGGCGAACCGCTGGCCGGCGTACCCGGGCCGCACGCCGACACCGAGCGCACCCGGCTCGCCGAGTGGCGCCTCCAGCTGCTGGAGACCCGCCTCGACCTTGACCTGGAGCTCGGCCACCACGCCGAGGCCGTCTCCGAGCTCACCGCGCTCACCGCCGCCCACCCCCTGCGGGAGCGGCTGCGCGAGCTGCTGATGCTCGCCCTCTACCGCAGCGGACGCCAGGCCGAGGCCCTCGCCGTGTACGCCGACACCCGCCGGCTCCTCGCCGACGAACTCGGCGTCGACCCGCGCCCCGAACTCGCCGAGCTCCAACAGCGCATCCTGCGCGCCGACTCCGAGCTCGCCCGAGCCGAGGACCCGGCCCCGGCGGCCGCCCCCGCACACGTGAGGCCCGCCCAATTGCCCGCCACGGTCTCCGACTTCACCGGCCGCACCAGCTTCGTCCGGGACCTCGGCGCGATCCTCTCCGGCGCCGAGGGGCAGGTGATGGCGGTCTCCGCCCTCGCCGGCATCGGCGGCGTCGGCAAGACCACCCTCGCCGTGCACGTCGCGCACGCCGCCCGCCCGCACTTCCCCGACGGGCAGCTCTACGTCGACCTCCAGGGCACCGAGGCCCGCCCCGCCGAGCCCGAGGCCGTCCTCGGCTCCTTCCTGCGCGCCCTCGGCACCCCCGACTCCTCGATCCCGGACTCCCCCGCCGAACGGGCCGCGCTCTACCGCTCCACCCTCGACGGCCGGCGCGTCCTGGTCCTCCTCGACAACGCCCGCGACGCGGCCCAGGTCCGCCCGCTGCTGCCGGGCACCGCGGGCTGCGCCGCCCTCGTCACCAGCCGCGTCCGGATGGCGGGCCTGGCCGGCGCGCACCTCGTCGACCTCGACGTGATGAGCCCCGAGGAGGCGCTCCAGCTGTTCACCCGGATCGTCGGGGCCGAGCGGGTCGGCGCCGAGCGCCAGGCCGCCCTCGACGTGGTGGGCGCCTGCGGGTTCCTGCCGCTGGCCATCCGCATCGCCGCCTCCCGGCTCGCCGCCCGCCGCACCTGGACCGTCTCCGTGCTCGCCGCCAAGCTCGCCGACGAGCGCCGCCGTCTGGACGAGCTCCAGGCCGGCGACCTCGCCGTCAAGGCCACCTTCGAGCTGGGCTACGGGCAGTTGGAGCCCGCGCAGCAGCGCGCGTTCCGGCTGCTGGGGCTGCCCGACGGGCCGGACATCTCCCTCGCGGCCGCGGCGTCCGTACTCGACCTGCCGGAGCACGACACCGAGGACCTGCTCGAAGCCTTAGTGGACTGCTCCCTCCTCGAATCGGCCGCGCCCGGCCGCTACCGCTTCCACGACCTCGTACGCCTCTACGCGCGCGCCTGCGCCGAGCGCGACGAGCAGCCGCCGAGCGGGTGCGACGGCGCCCTCGACCGGCTGCTGGACTTCTACCTGGCCACCGCCGCCGGGGTGTACGCCCTGGAGCGGCCCGGAGACCGGCTCGTGGCCCACCTGTCGGCCACGCGCCACCCCGGCCTGCGCTTCACCGAGCCGCACTCCGCCCAGGACTGGCTGTACGCCGAGGCCGACCCGCTCCTCGCGTGCGCACGGCAGGCCGCCGTACGCACGACCGGGCGGCGCGACCTGCTGCGCCGGGCCGTGGACCTGCTGTGGGCGGCCAAGGACCTCGCCGAGTCGGGAGCCAACTCCAAGCAGTACGAGTCGGCCGCCACCGCGCTGTGCGAAACCGCCGAGGCCGCGAAGGACCCGTACGCCGAGGGGCGCGCCCGTACGACGCTCACCAACACCCACCTGGTCGCGGGCCGCTTCGCCGAGGCCGACGCCGAGGCCAGCCGGGCCACGTCGCTCGCCCGTACGGCCGGGGACGTGCTGCCCAGCTGCTGGGCGCCCAACGACCGGGGCATCATCGCGATCTACGAGGGCCGCTACGACGACGGCGAACGGTACCTGCTGGAGGCCATCGCGAACTTCCGCGCCGACGCGAACCACGTCGGCGAGGCGAGCGCCCTGTGCAACCTCTCCCGCATCCACGTGGAGCAGGGCCGGCTCTCCAGCGCGATCGACCTCGCCCAGCAGGGCATCGCCATCTACGACCGGATGGGACTCACCCTGCGCCTGGCCAACGGCCGCTACGCGCTGGGCATCGCCCTCACACAGGCCGACCGGCTCTCCGAGGCGCACTCCCAACTCAACGACGCTCTGGCGCTGTTCCACGAGAACCGGCAGCCCCTGTGGGAGGGCGTGACGCACTTCCGGCTCGCCAAGGTCCACCTGGCGGCGCGCCGGCCCACGCTGGCGGCCTCGCACGCCGAACAGGCCATCGCCCTGCGGGGGATCGGCGGCGAGTGGAATCGCGCCCGGGTGCTGACCGTGCTCGGCCGGGCCCTGCGCCAGTTGGGGCAGCGGGACCGGGCGCGGGTGTGCTGGCGGGACGCCGAGGTGGTGTTCACGCAGCTCAAGTCGCCGGAACTGGCGGAGGTTCAGGCGCTGTTGGCGACGGAGATCGCCGCCTGAGCCTCACCCGGGCCGCGCCTGAGCCTCACCCGAGCCGCGCTCGAGCCGCGCCTGATCCGCGCCTGACCCTTCGCTGAACGAGGCGTTCATCGTTCGTTTATCACCACCCGCCAGGATGGGGTTCATCGACTCGACGTGTCGGGGGGCACTCCCGGGTCGATCGGAGGACGACCCGTTCGGCGGTCCGCGGGGGAATCGCCGAACGGGACCCACCCACCCATCAGGAGAACCGATGACGACGAACGAGAACATCAAGCCGGCCGACGGCGAAACCGGTCCGCTCGACAACCAGCTTTCGGATGTCGACATCAAACCTCTGGACAACCACGCCGCGGGCGTGGAGATCAAGCCGCTCGACAACCACGCCGCGGGCGAGGACATCGTGACGATGGACAACCACGCGGCCGGCGGCGGCCTGTAGGTGGGGGCGTAGTCCTCAGGACTCACAGACGCGTACGGCCCGGGAACACGGGGGAACGGGGGATCCGGGCCGTACCGCAGTACGTACCACGGGGGACCGGGGGTCACGGGGGACCAACGGGGTGCACGGGGGAACGGCGGCCGCGGTGGCCAGGAGGGGGACCACCGCGGCCGCCTCACGTGCGTGCGCGCGCAATCGGCGGGGCGGGGTCGGGGGGCGGCTGCGGGGCGCGGCGGGAGGGCTCAGCCGCCGAGCTGGAGCAGCCGCTGGACGCCCCGCGCGGCCTCCAGCAGCGCGGGCGAGAACCGCTCCAGTTCCGCCCGCGTGTTCAGCGAGGCGGCGGTGGTCAGGCTGACCCCGCCCACCGGCAGGCCCGCACGGTCGAAGACCGGCGCGCCCAGGCAGCGGACCGAGCGGTCGTGCTCCGCGTCGTCGACGGCGTAGCCGAGCTCCCGGACCGTCCGCAGTTCGTCCGCGAGGCCCTCCCGGCCGGTGAGGGGCCGCAGGACGCCCTCGATCTCCTCGGGCGGCAGGTGCGCGAGGACGGCCTTGCCGATCGCGGTGGTGTGCAGGGGGACGCGCATGCCGACGCGCGAGGAGGTCCGGTGGGACCCGGAGCTCTCGATCTTGCGGATGTACGTGAGGGCGTTGCCGCTGCGCAGGGCCAGGTGGACGGCCTGGCCGGTGCACTTCTGGAGGAATTCGAGGAGCTCGACGATGCCCTCGGGCCGGTCGGCGGAGATCTCGGCGGCCAGGGTGCGCAGCCGCAGGCCGACGCCGTAGCTGCCCTCGCCGTCGGTGACGGCGTAGCCCTGCTCGACGAGGGAGACCAGGATCCGGTAGGTGCTGGATTTGGGTATCCCGGCGGCGGCGGACAGTTCCGCGAGCCGGTGCGGGCCGCCGAACGCGGTCAGCGCCTCGGTGATCCGCAGGGTCTTCTCCAGGGCACTGCCGCTGCTGTGGCCCTGGCCCTTGCCGGGCCCGTGGTCGGGGCCCTTGCCGTGCCCGTGGTCGGGGCCCTTGCCGTGCCCGTGGCCGACGCCGTGGATCATGCCCTGGCCCACGCTCCGGCCCGGCACCTCACTTCGTATGGCATTGACCACGGAATCCCCAAGGGTTGGTAAAACGCTTTGATTCACCCTACGTCACGGGATGCCCGTTTTGCCCGGGGCCGAAGGGCCCGAAATGCCAGGCGGGCGCGCCCTCGCTGACTAGGCTGACCGTGTGTTCACCTCCCAGGGCCCGACCCTCCGCGAACTGGCCGTACAGGCCCTGTCCTCCATCGAGCGGGGCTACGACCTGCTGGCCCCGAAGTTCGACCACACCCCCTTCCGCACCCCCGACCGGATGCTCGACGCCGTCGAGGAGACGCTCGCCCGCCACGAGGGCCCCTTCGACGCCGGACTCGACGTGTGCTGTGGCACGGGCGCGGGCCTCGGCATGCTGCGGCGGCTGTGCCGGGGGCGGGTGACCGGGGTGGACCTGAGCTCGGGCATGCTCGCCGAGGCCGGGCTCGCCCACCCCGAGGAGCGGGTGGACCTCCTACGGGCCGACGCGCGCTCCCTGCCCGCCGCGCTCGGGGACTCGTACGACCTGGCCGTCAGCTTCGGCGCCTTCGGCCACTTCCTCCCGGCGGAGCGTCCCGCGGTCTTCTCCGGGGTCCACGCGGCCCTGCGCCCCGGCGGCGTGTTCGCCTTCCCGATCGGCGCCCCGATCCCGCCGAGCCGCCCGGCGTGGTGGGCCCTGTCCGGCTTCGACGCGGCGATGCGCGTGCGCAACGCCGTCTGGCGCCCGCCGTTCGTCATGTACTACCGCACCTTCCCGCTCGGCGGAGTCCGTACGGACCTGCGCGCCGCCGGGTTCACGGTGGAGACGCTCCCCCTGGACCACTTCGGCCGCCGCCCGGACGGCACGCCGAGCTGGCGACTGGTCCTGGCCCGCCGCCCGGCCTGACCCGTACCGCCACTCCCTCGCCGGCAGGCGGCCGATGTCGGAGACCGGGCCGAGGTGGCCGAGCTTGTCGGGGTCGGACACGGCATGGACCGCCCGGACCACGCCGTCTGCGATGTCAGGCCCGACCACCTGACCTACGTCCTCCTGGCCGCCTTCGTAGCCTGGGGCCGCTTCACCCCGGCACCCTTCACGGGCCGACCGAGGGCCGGGCGCGGGCCCGTCGTTCGCTGAGCCGTGGGGGTGCCGCTCAGCGGACCCGTGGGAGGCCGAAGGCCGACATTTTCTTTTCCTCGTAGGAGAGGAAGCCGAGGGAGCGGTAGAAGGCGTGGTTGCGGGGGCCTTCCGGGGTTGACTCGTGGTCGGTCGAGAGGAGGAAGAAGCGGCAGTGCGCGTATCGCTGCTTCAAGTGCTCCATGAGGTTCCGGCCGATTCCCTGGCGGTGGTACTTGGGGTTGACCAGCAGGTCCTGTACGTAGCAGATCGCCTCGTCGTCGGAGAGGGTGCGGGCCAGGCCCAGGAGCGCGCCGGACTCGTTCCTGGCGGTGATGACCAAGTGCGAGTTCGCCAGGCCGCGGTAGAGCTTTTCGGGGTCGCGGGTGTAGCCCTGCCAGTCGACCGAGTCGTAGAGCTCGAATATCTCCCGGGGGTCGAACTCTGCCTCTTCCGCGATGATCACGCCGGTCCCGCCTGTCTCGAACTTGGGTTCTGGAGACCGAACCTACCGGGACGCGGCCGGCCGCGACCCGGTGGGGCGCGATGCTTCTTTTGGTCTGAAGTACCTGGGGAAAGACCTCTTCCCAGACCCCTCCAGCCTCCCGCCGGGCGGCGCTCACTCACACGAGTGAATGGGCCAACTGAGGTGGATTTCGCGGTGGTTGTCTGGCATATGCTCGCCCCGACAACTCAGAGAATGAGACGGCCCCCGGCGGGACGGGAATCCCGGTCGAGGGCCTGACCAACGAGGAAGTAGACCCTTCCCCATGGCTTCGGTGCACTTTACCGCGCCCTCGCGCGCGACATACGGCGTTCGGCACGCCAACGTCCGGCTCACCGGGCGGTTCACCGTCGTGAGCAACGACCTCATTCAGCATCCCGAGATGTCGGCGGTCGCACGGATCCTGGGGATCTACATCCAGTCGCTGCCGAGCGGGACTCCCATCGGCATCAAGGACCTGGTCAGACGGCTGCCGCTCGGGGAGACCTCCATCTCCAACGGGCTGCGGGAGCTGGTGGCGTTCGGGTACCTGGACCGGTCCCTGGAGAACCTGCCGGGTGGGCAGATCGTCACCCGTACGGTGTCCTACAACCACCCCCGGGCCGCCGTTGTCGTGGCGGCGCGTCGTGGGCACGGGCACGGGCACGAGCACGAGCACGCAGCCATGGCGTCAGAGGGGGCCGCCCCGGAGACACCGCCGGTGGCCGCTTCCCCTGAGCCCGCTGCGCCTGTGGAGACCGACGCGGCAACCGATGTAGAGGTGAAGGCCGCGCCCGCCGGGCGGTTGCCCGTGCCACGGGTGCCGGACGATCCCGGGCGGCGGCGGCTCGCGTGTGAGGTGCTCGCGGAGTTGCGGCGGGTCGATCCGCGGCTGTTGCTCGGGGAGCGGGACGTACGGTACCTCGCGGGCGGGGTCGAGGCCTGGCTGGAGCGCGGGGCGGGGGTGCAGGCCATGGTGGCCTCCCTCACGGCGAAGCTGCCGGTGGGGCTGCGCAATCCGGCCGGGCTGATCGCCCACCGGCTCACGGCCCAGTTGCCACCGTCGCTGGTGCCGGTGCCCCGCGCGCCTGCCTTCGTACCGCCGGACCCCTTCGTGATCTGTCCGGACTGCCAGCGTGCCTTTCGCAGTCCGACGCCCGGGGTCAAGTGCAGGGGATGCAGTGCTCAGGGAGGGTCAGCGCTCGAGGTCGATCGTGAAGCGCCGCTCGCCCGGAGCGATCGTCTCGGCGTGGATCGAACCACGGGCCCGGTCGTACTTTCCGGTGCCGCCGGTGATCGCGTTGTCGAAGGCGGGCGGAGGGCCCGGGACGAGGTGGCCGAAGACCATGCCTTGGGCGGCGATCTGGCCGCCCGGGAGGCTGTAGGTGACCACGCAGGCCTCGGCTCCGCCGTTGTCGACCCGGGTGGTCGTGCAGGTACCGCCGGTCTCGCCGACCTGGTTGCCGTCCTTGTCGAAGAGGATCGAGCGGAAGACGGTCCGGTCGCCCTGGGCGGCGGCGCCGCCGGGGTTGACGGGGAAGCGCGACTGCTCCGCTAGCCGGCCGGTGAGGGTGATGACCTGGCCCTTGCCGTTTCCGTTTCCGTTTCCGTTGCCCTTGTCGTTGTCGTGGGCGGAGGCGAGGGGGGCGCAGGCGAGAAGGGCGACCAGTGCGGTGGCCACGCCGAGACCGGCTGTTCTGATGGGGCGCATGGGGGCTCCTGGGTCGGAGTGCGGGGCTCATGGATGGGGGGCGACCCATTACTAGCCCCGGCTCCACGGCCGCCCGGAGTGTCCCGGCGCGACCCACCGTCAGATCCGACCGATCGGACCAGCCGTGTCCGGATCTGACAGAACCTCGTCATTGCGGCCATCACTGCGGGGCGCGAGGATCAGCGCATGCCCTTACCGCACAGAGTCGTCGTCGTGGCCTTCCCCGGTACCGAACTGCTCGACGTCACCGGCCCGGCCGAGGTGTTCTCCGTCGCCACACGGGTCGCCGCCAGTAACAGGAGTAACCGCAGTAACAGCAACAGCCCCGGCTATCTCGTTCAGATCGCCACCGCCGACGGCGGGCCGGTGACCACCTCCAGTGGTGTCAGGCTGCTGGCGGACCTGGCCCTGGACGAGGTGCACGGCCGGGTCGACACCCTGCTCGTGGCCGGTGCGGTCAACCGGGTGGGCGACCGGGTGGAACCGGTGATCGACGGCGTGGTCACCGACTGGCTGCGTGACGCGGCGCCTCCGGCCGGCAGGACCGGGTCGATCTGCGCGGGAGCGCACCTGCTGGCCGCCGCGGGCCTACTGGACGGACGCTCCGCCACGACGCACTGGCTCACCGCCGCACGGCTGGCCGCCGACCATCCCGCGGTCGCGGTGGATCCCGACCCGATCTTCATCCGGTCCGGGAGCGTGTGGACCTGCGCCGGTATCACCTCGGGGCTGGACATGGCGCTGGCGATGGTCGCCGAGGACCACGGCCAGGCCCTTGCCCTGGCCACCGCGCGGATGATGGTCATGTACGTCAAACGCTCGGGCGGACAGAGCCAGTTCAGCGTTCCGCTCTCCGCCCCAGCGACGTCCGGCGACCGGATCGACGACCTGCGCGTGTGGATCGCCGACCACCTCACCGAGGACCTCTCCGCGGAGGCCCTGGCCGCTCGACTGCACCTGAGCGTGCGGCACTTCTCCCGGCTGTTCCGGCTGCGTACGGACAGCACGCCGGCCGCCTACGTGGAATTCGCCCGCCTGGAAGCCGCCCGGCGGCTGCTGGAGGAGGGCGACGGCGGCCTCCCGGAGGTCGCGGCGGCCAGCGGGCTCGGTTCGGTGGAGACCTTGCACCGCTCCTTCCAGCGCCGGCTGGGGACCACACCCGCGGAGTACCGGCGCCGGTTCCGGTAGTCCCTCTTCCCCTAGTCCCTCTTCCCCTACGCCATCCGCCCCCGCCCGCACCGTCCAACGGTCGCCCGGCGGATCCCCGGCATGCCCGCATGCCCGCAGCGCCCCAGTCGCCTCGCCCCACCTCACCTCACCTCACCTCACGGAGGACACCGTGTCCCTTACGAAGGTCATCCCCATCCCCGTCATGGGCCGTACCGCGATCAACGCCTACCTGATCCTGGGGCGCAGGCCCGTGATCGTCGACGCCGGGACACCCGGCAGCGGGCAGAAGATCCACGACCGGATCACCGAGCACGGAGTGGACCCCCGCGACGTCTCGCTGATCGTCCTGACGCACGGGCACATCGACCACTTCGGGTCCGCCGCCGAACTGCACCGTCTCACCGGTGCTCCCGTCGCCGGGCACATCGCCGACCTCGGCCCGTACCGCAGCGGCCGGGTGCGCGAGCCGTACCTGCCCACCGGCCCGATGGGCCGGATCATGGACCGGAACAAGGAGCTGCACGTCCGGGCCGAGCCCGTCGAACCCCAGGTCCTGATCCGCGGCGAGACCTCCCTGGAGGACTTCGGGATCGCGGGCCGCATCATGCCCACTCCCGGACACACCGCCGGGTCGGTCTCCGTGCTCACCGACGACGGGGACCTCGTCGCCGGGGACCTGGTCGCCAACTCCTTCATGGGCCTCATCCCGGGCAAGCCGGCCAACCCGCCGTTCCACGACGACCCGTGGCGCAATCTCGTCAGCCTCCGCGAGATGCTCGACCTCAACCCCGGCCGGCTCCATGTCGGCCACGGCGCCCCGCTGGACCCCGACCGGGTCCGCCGCTGGGCCGACCGCGAGCACGCCCGCCTCTCGAAGCGCGAAGCGGCCGGCCGCCGCGTCGCCACGCGCTCCGGGGAGACGGACTGACCGTTCAGGATGACCGCGCTGCCGACCCGCGCCCCCGCGAGGTCATGCCCGGGTTCGAGCGGCCAGCCATGTCCTGACCTCCCGCCAGGCGGCCTGGCTCTCCGCCTCCGTGCCCCACCACCACCAGAACGGCGACAGCGAGTCGTCGTACGCCAGCTCCTCCCGCCACCGGTCGGCGCTCTCCGTCAGGTGGCGGCGCGCGATCGTGCCCCTCTCCGCCTCCCAGCGGGCGAGCCACGGGGTGACCGAGGAACTCGCGGTCGCGCAGCTCTCGAAGACCTCGTCCACCCGGGTCGGCGGCGACTCCGTCCGCAGGGACCGGGTCCACCAGGCCTCCAGGAAACCGGACACGGCCCCGGCCTGCTCCCGGGGCCACCGCGACCACCCGGCGGCGGCCAGTCCGCGGGCCATGAGAGCGGGCTCGTCCGCACCCCCGGCCAGCATCACGACGAGCTGCGGCAGGGCTCGACGGATGATCGCGGGCTGGTCGCTCCAGTGGAAGGGATCCTTCTGTGCGACCCGGCGGACGAGATCCGTCGGGAGCGGGGCGTCAGGGGTCCGCAGCAGCTCGACCTCGACCTCGCCGAAGCACCGGCCGCACCCGGCCTCGTCCGCTCGGGCCGTCATGCCGCCGAAGGCCGTCGCGACCCTCGCCACCGCGGCGGCGAGGACATCGCCCTCGTCATCCGGAGAAGTCATCGTGCGTCCCATCGAGACTCCAGCGGGTCTCCCCGGCCGAAGAGAGCGACGCTACCAGGCGCCGATCCCCCTCCGCCCGGGGCCGTCCGGCGTCGGCGGTGTCCGCGGCGTCAGAGGCGTCAGAGGCGTCAGCGGGTGCGGAGTTCGCGTTTGAGGACCTTGCCGCTCGCGTTGCGCGGGAGTTCGGATACGAACTCCACCTCGCGGGGGACCTTGTAGTTGGCCATCTCACGCCGTGACCACGCGATCAGGTCGTCGGCCGTGAGGACCGCCCCCGGGCGGCGGACCGCGTACGCCTTGCCCACCTCGCCCAGGCGCGGGTCGGGGACTCCGACCACCGCGACGTCGGCGATGTCCGGGTGCAGGCCGAGGAGTTGTTCGATCTCGGCGGGGTAGGCGTTGAAGCCGCCGACGATGAACATGTCCTTGATCCGGTCGGTGATGCGCAGGTTCCCGGCGGCGTCGAGGACGCCGACGTCCCCGGTACGGAGCCAGCCCTCGGGGGTGATGGCCTCGGCGGTTTCGGCCGGGTCCTCGAAGTAGCCGCGCATGACGTTGTGGCCGCGCACCCACACCTCCCCGGCCCGGCCCGTGGGCTGGGGCTCGCCGTCCGCGTCCACGATCCTGACCTCGGTCCCGGGGATGGCCCGGCCCGAGGTCGACGCGATGATCTCCGCCGGGTCGCCGCGACGGCACATGGTGACGATGCCGCTCGCCTCGGAGAGCCCGTACGCGGTGAGGACGGTGCCGATGTGCAGCTCGCCGCGCAGCCGTTCCACGAGCTGGAGCGGGACGACGGCCGCTCCGGTGACGACCAGGCGCAGGGCGGAGAGGTCGTGGTGGTCGCGCTGGGGGTGGTCCAGGAGGGACTGGTGGAGCGTGGGCGGGCCGGGGAGTACGGAGATCCGCTCGGCGGCGATGTTGGCCAGGACTGTGTCCACGTTGAAGACGGGCTGGGGGACCATCGTGGCCCCGCGCATCAGGCAGGCGATGACCCCGGCCTTGTAGCCGAAGGTGTGGAAGAAGGGGTTCACGATCAGGTAGCGGTCCCCCTCGCGCAGACCGGCGAGCTCGCTCCACACCTCGTAGCAGCGCAGGGACTGGGCGTGGGAGATCACGGCGCCCTTGGGGCTGCCCGTGGTGCCGGAGGTGAAGATGATGTCCGAGGGGGCGGTGGCGGGGATCGCGTCCGTACGGGCGCGCACGGCTTCGGCGGATACGGAGTCGCCGCCGGTCAGGAACTCCTTCCAGGTGCGGAAGGAATCCGGGGCGTCCTCGGACAGGACGACGACCTGCTCCAGGTCGGGCAGGCCGGGCAGCGGCCCGGAACCCTCGCCTTCGGCGGCGGCTCGGCGCAGGGAGGCGACGTAGGAGGTACCGAGGAAGGTGCCGGTGACGAAGAGGAGCCGGGCGCGGCTGCGCTGGAGGACGTAGGCGGCTTCGGAGCCCTTGAAACGGGTGTTGAGGGGGACGAGGACGGCTCCGGCGGAGACGGCGCCGAGGCCGGAAACGATCCATTCGAGGGTGTTGGGCGCCCAGACGGCGACCCGGTCCCCCGGTTCCACGCCGGCGGCCATGCAGGCGGCGGCGGCCCGCTCGACGCGCTCGCCGAGCTGCGCGTAGTCGATCCGGACCCGCCCGTCGACGACGGCCTCGCGGCCGGCGTAGCGCGCGGCGGCGTGCCGGACGAGTCCGCCGATGCTGGTCCAGGCGAGATCGGCCCGGCCGTCCTCCGGGGTGGCCGTCGCTTCCTCCGTGACGTTCGTCGCCGCCACCGTGTCCGTCGCGGCCACCGTGTTCACGATCCCGCGCCCGCGCTCGTCCTCGTCCTCGGTCATCGTCCGCCCTTCCCTGCAACACCAGTAGCTGACTATCCGTCAGATTAGCTGTAGCCTTCGCGGCTGTCAGTACTGGTGCACCCCGGAGGTGGCGATGGCGGCAACGCTCAAGGACGCTACGGCGATAGTCGGCATCGGGCAGACCGCCTTTGCCAAACAACTGCCGCAGTCCGAAAAGGAACTGGCCTGCCGGGCCATCCTGGCGGCGCTCGACGACGCGGGCATAGACCCGTCCGAGGTCGACGCCTTCTCCTCCTACACGATGGAGGAGACCGACGAGGTGGAGGTCGCCAAGGGCATCGGCGCCGGCGACGTCACCTTCTTCTCCAAGATCGGCTACGGCGGCGGCGGTTCCTGCGCCACCGTCGGCCACCTGGCCGCCGCCGTCGCCACCGGCCAGGCGAGCGTCGGCGTGGCCTGGCGTTCGCGCAAGCGCGGCTCGGGGCCGCGGCCGTGGAAGAACACGGCCGTCCAGCTCCCCACCCCCGGCCAGTGGACGCGCCCCTTCGGCCTGCTGCGGCCCGCCGACGAGATCGGCATGCTGGCCCGCCGCTACATGCACGAGTACGGCGCCACCCGCGACCACCTCTTCAACGTCGCGATGGCCTGCCGCAACCGGGCCAACGAGAACCCGGCCGCGATGATGTACGAACGCCCGCTGACCCGCGAGATGTACATGACCGCCCGCATGATCAGCGACCCGCTCTGCCTCTTCGACAACTGCCTGGAGACCGACGGCGCGCTGGCCTGCGTCATCGTCAGCGCCGAGCGCGCCCGCGACTGCCGCCAGAAGCCCGTCTACGTCCACTCCGTCGCCCAGGGCCTGCCCTCCCAGCACCACGGCATGGTCAACTACTGGAACGACGACCCGCTGTCCGGCCCCGCCTGGACCGCCGCCCGACACCTGTGGAAGCAGGCCGACTTCGGCCCCCAGGACGTGGACGTCGCCCAGATCTACGACGCCTTCACCCCGCTGATCCCGCTCTCCCTGGAGGGCTACGGCTTCTGCGGGCGCGGCGAGGGAGCCGCCTTCACCGAGGGCGGGGCCCTGGAGATGGGCGGCCGGCTCCCCATCAACACTGGTGGCGGCGGCCTCAGCGAGGCCTACGTGCACGGCTTCAACCTGATCAACGAGGGCGTCAAGCAGCTCCGCGGGATCTCCACCGCCCAGGTGCCCGACGCCGCGACCTGCCTGGTCACCGCCGGTGAGGGTGTCCCCACGTCCGCCATCCTGCTGCGAGCCTGAGGAGCCGAGGAATCCATGACCACGCAGACCACGACCACGACCACCTCCGCGGACGAGCTGCTCCTCCCCGTCCCCGACGAGGACGGCGCCCCCTTCTGGGAGTACGCCGCCCAGGGCGAACTCCGCATCCAGGCCTGCGCGGCGCCCGACTGCGGGAAACTGCGCTTCCCGCCCCGCCCCTGCTGCCCGCACTGCCGGTCCTTCGACTCCGAATGGCGCCGGATGAGCGGCCGGGGCCGGATCTGGTCGTACGTACGGCCGCACCCGCCACTGCTGCCCGCGTACGCCGCGCAGGCCCCGTACAACGTGATCCTCGTGGAGCTGGCCGACGCCCCGCAGATCCGCCTCGTCGGGAATCTCGTCACCTCCGCCGACGCCCCGCTGGACTCGATGGACCCGGCGCGGCTGCGCATCGGGGCGCGGGTCCAGGTGGTGTTCACCGAGACGGGCGGGATCGCGGTGCCGCGCTGGGTGCTGGAGAAGTCTTGACGGCCGCCGACCGGGCACCCGGACTGCGGGTGGAGCGGGACAAGGCCACCGGGGTCGCGGTCGTCACCCTGGACCGGGAGCGCAAGCACAACGCGATCGATCTGGCGACGGCCGCCGAACTCGCGGCCGTGTGGCGGGAGCTCCGCTACGAGGACGACGTACGGGCGATCGTCCTGACGGGCGCCGGGCGGGCGGCCTTCTGTACCGGGATCGACCGGGGCGTGGAGGTGCCGCAGCCGTCCTCGCCGTACTCGGTGGACGACCCGCTCGTCGCCATCGGGCCGAAGGCGAACGACCTGTGGAAGCCGGTGGTCGCCGCCGTCAACGGCATGGCCTGCGGCGGGGCGTTCTACCTGCTGGGCGAATCGGAGTTCATCATCTCCTCCGCCTCCGCGACCTACTTCGACCCGCACACCAGCTACGGCATGGTCAGCGCGTACGAGGCGATCTACATGGCGCAGCGCATGCCCTTCGGCGAGGCCGCCCGCATGTCCCTGATGGGCACGGCGGAACGGCTCTCCGCGCGGCGGGCGTACGAGATCGGCCTGGTCTCGGAGCTGGCGGAGCCCGAGGCGCTGCTCCCGGCGGCCCTGCGGGCGGCGCAGACGCTGGCCGGCTTCCCGACGGAGGCCGTGCAGGGCACCGTACGGTCCCTGTGGGCGGCGAAGCAGGCCACCCTCCAGCAGGCGCTGGCGCAGGCTCCGGGGCTGGTGGCCCTGGGGAACCTGCCGCCCGAACGGCAGGCGGAGCTGTTCGCCGGGCGACGCAGCGGGGCGGGACCGGAGCCCCGGATCCGCTGAGGTGCCCGATCCGCTGAGGTGCCGGGCCCGGACCCGTCGTGCGGGGCGGGCCCGGCGCCGCTAGCGGGTCTTCCTCGTCGACCTGGGCTTCGGCTTGCTCGGCGTCTTGCCGCCGGTGCTGCCGCCCGTCGTGGACCCCGAGGTCCCCGAGCCGGACGTAGAGGTCGGGGTCGGCGACGCGGTCGAGAGGGTCTGGACCGGGCCCACGGTGCAGCGCCGGACCTCGCCCGCCTTGGCCGCGCTCGTCATCGGCAGGTCGACCGTCCGGCTCTCGCCCGCCTTGAGCGTGAGGTCCACGGAGCCGGAGTCGACCCGACCGGAGGCCCCTTCGAAGACCAGCGGGACGCGGAAGGTGTGCCCGGACGTCGCGTCGGAGGTGACCTTGACGGTGGCCTTCGCGACGGACGGCCCGGCGCAGGTGACGACCTCGGCGTGCGCGAGCGGCCGGGTCTCGGTCGCCGTGGCCGTGGGCGTCGCCGTGGAGCCGCTGCCGCTCCCGCCGCCGCCCGTGCCGCTGTAGCTCTTCTTCTTCGACTTGCTCTTGGAACTGGAGCAGCCGCCCCCGCTGCTCTTGCTCTTACCCTTGCCGCCGCTGCCGCCCGTCGACGAGAACCCCGTCAACGCGAGCACCACGCCCACCAGTACCGCCGTGAGCCTGACCCGCCGCCCCGTGACCACCATGGCCTGAACCCCTCCCCGTTGGACAACCGGCGGCACGCTATCAGGCGGCGGAAAGCGCACCGGTACGGTGGCCGCCACGAGCCGCGAACGCGCTCGGCCGCTCTCCGGGGGGACACAGCATGACCGACGGGACCAACACCACCGCCGACACCACCGCCAACACCACCGCCGACGACGCCGGCGTCATCACCGCGATCGCCCGCCTCCAGGCCCGGCCCGGTCTGGAGGCGGAGGTCCGCTCCCAGGCCCTGTCCCTGGTCGCGCCGACCCGGGCGGAAGCCGGCAACGTCTCCTACCGCGCGTACGAGGACCCGACCGCCCCGGGCACCTGGGTCATCCTGGAGGAGTGGGCGGACGCCGCCTCCTGGGAGGCCCACCTGGCCTCCCCGCACCTGACGGAGGCCCTGTCCCGTACGGCGTCCCTGCTGGCCGGGGCGCCGGTCCTACGGGTCTTCCCGCCGGCGCTGCCCTCGTAGCGGCGGGGCGGGACTCCGCGTGCGGGACTCCGGGGGCGGGCGTAGCGTCGGGATCGAGATCCAGACCCACTCCCCCCGGAGGGCCGGGCATGATCCGCAACGTACTCGGCTCGCTCATGGGTCTGATCGGAGCGACGGCCGCCGTCTGGAGCCCCTTCCGCGCCTGGTACGACGGCCGTCACGGACGCGATTACCGCATCGAGGAACTCTTCGACTCCGCCGGGATCACCGACGACAAGGCCGCCCTGCTGGGCTCGCTGCTGCTGCCGTTCCTCTTCGCCGCCGTACTCGCGCTGGTCGCCATCGTGCTGCGCTCCCGGCTGCTCATGGCCTTCTCCGGGGTCGTCGTCCTCGGCTTCGCCGTGCTGTGGATGGTCCGCCAGGGGCAGGCCGCGGGGAGCCTCTCGGTCGGCGGCGGCGACGGCGAGGGACTCGGCGACGGCCTCGCCAACGCCTTCGGCGCGGGCGCCCTGCTCATCCTCGCGGCGGCCGTGATGAGCGGCCGGCCCCGCCGCCGCGACCGGGTCGCCCGGGAGACGGCCCCGGAGCCGTACGCGGAGCCGTACGCGGAGCCGTACGCGGAGCCCGACCCGACGCCGGTCGAGGACCCCGCCCATCCCCCGGCCCCGTCGGCCTGGCCGCCTCCGCCGAAGGACCACTCGTAAACCGTCGGCCGTCCACCCGGCGGCCCGGGCCTCCTGACATGACGGCGGCCCCGTCCCCCTGAGGGGGCGGGGCCGGCCAGCCGTTGCGGGCGGGGTGGAGATCAGGCCTCGACGACGCCGGAAGCCGCGATCTCGATCTTGCTGCGCGTGGAGCCCGAGGGGGAACCGAGCTTCTCGATCGCGTCGACGATCTCCTTGCCCTCGGTGACCTCGCCGAAGACGACGTGCTTGCCGTCGAGCCAGCCGGTGACGACGGTGGTGATGAAGAACTGCGAGCCGTTGGTGTTGCGGCCGGCGTTCGCCATCGACAGCAGGTACGGACGGTCGTGCTTCAGGGTGAAGTTCTCGTCGGCGAACTTCTCGCCGTAGATGCTCTTGCCACCCGTGCCGTTGTGGTTGGTGAAGTCACCGCCCTGCAGCATGAACTGCGGGATGACGCGGTGGAAGCCGGAGCCGGCGTAGCCGAAGCCGTTCTGGCCCGTGCACAGCTCGCGGAAGTTCTGGGCGGTCTTCGGGACGACCTCGTCGAAGAGGTTGAAGACGATGCGACCGGCGGGCTTGCCGTCGATGTTGATGTCGAAGAATACGTTGCTCATGGGGTCCATCCTGTCACTCCTCGTGCGGTGCGCGACCCCGAGGGGGCCGCGACCGGGCCGCGACCGGGCCCCCGAACGGCTCAGCCGCAGCTCAGGCGGCGGCTGAGCCGCGTCAGCCTCCCGTACGGGTTCCCGTGCCCTTGGCGGCGTCCAGTGCGTAGACGCAGCGGTCCTTGCTGCACGCGTAGACCACGCCCGCCTCGGCCACCGGGGCTCCGGTGATCTCCCCGCCCGTGGCCAGCTTCCAGCGGAGCTGGCCGCCCGACGCGTCGAGGGTGTACAGGCAGTGGTCGGCGGATCCGAAGTGCACGCGGCCGTCCGCGACCGCCGGGGCTCCGGTGATCTCCCCGCCCGCCGCGAACCGCCACTTCGGGGTGCCGGTGACCGCGTCGAGCGTGTACACCGCGCTGCCCGCGGCCAGGTGGACGTTGCCCGCGGCGACCAGGACCGGGTCGGCGGACTGCCGGGGCTCGGTGGCGATGCGCCAGCGGTCCTTGCCGGTGGCCGCGTCCAGGGCGTAGACGGTGCCCAGGTAGTCCGCGAGGTAGACCCCGCCGCCCGTGACGGCCGCGCCGGGGGCGAAGGCCGGGGGCGCGAGGAACACGGCGGGGGCCTCGAAGTGCCAGCGGACCCGGCCCGAGGCCCGGTCGATGGAGATCACCCGGGTGCCGGCGGCCACGTAGACGTTGCCGTCGGGGGCGGGGGTGACCCGTACGGGCACGTTCCCGCAGGAGGCCGAGTCGCCGATCGGGTAGGACCAGGACTCCCGGCCGGAGCGGGCGTCGAGGGCGCGCAGCCGGGCGTCCTGCCACACGTAGACCGTGCCGTCGTGCAGGACGGGAGCCGCCTCGGTGGTCTCGAACTCGCTCTGCGCGCCGGTCAGTTCCCACAGCTTGTGCCCGCTGGACGACTCCCAGGCCTGTACGCCGCCTCCGCGCGTGGCGGTGACGACGGTGCCCCGCTCGGCGCGCAGGGCGTACACCCAGGCGTCGGCGGACAGCCGCCAGCGCTCGGAGCCGTCGGTGGCGTCCAGCGCGTAGAGGGAGGGGCCGTCGGAGGCGTGGATGCGCCCGTCGGAGACGGCCATGGACCAGGCGACGTCGCGGGTCTTGAACTGGCGGCGGCCGCTGGCCACGTCCAGGGCGTGCACCTCGAAGGAGGTGACGTAGAGCAGGTCGCCGGCGACGGTCGGAGTGCCCCAGACCTCGTTGGACATCCGGAACCGCCAGGGCCGCCACCGGCCGCTGTCGGGGGCCGGGCCCGGGTTCGGTACGAGGACCGAGGGCGCGGGGCCCGCCACCGGGGTGCCGGCGGGCGGCCGGATCCAGCCGGTCGCGGAGTCCGCGGCGGCGGCGTGGGCGGCCGGCGCGGAAGCGGAGGCCTGCGGGCCCGGGCCGATCGGCACCGGGGAGCCGCCGAGCCGCACGGGCTCGCCCGAGGGCGCCATCGGCGGGTGCTCGGGGCGCTGCGGGACGGCCTGGCCGGTGCGCGGGTCGGTCCAGGGGTCGGCTCCGCCGCGCTGGCGGCGGTGCGTGGCGGGCCCCGAGGCGGGACCGGACCCGTGACCGGCGGCCGGACCGGCGCTCTCGATGGGCGCGGAGATCCCGGCCCGGGGCAGCGCCGGCTTCGGCACCGCCGCGGCGGCGGCCGCGGCGGCCGCGTTGCGGTGGCCGGCCCGCCGGGCCTCGATCATCGCGACGGCCCGCTCGGGCAGCCACGCCGAGGCGGTACCGCTCTCGTCGCCGCCCTCGAAGAGGTGCGGGGCCAGCTGCGCCTGCAGGTCGGCCGGGGTCGGCCGCTGCGTGGCGTCCATCTGCATGCAGGAGTCGATCAGCGGGCGGAGCTCGTCGGGGAGCCCGTCCAGGTTGGGGCCCTCGCGCAGCAGCATGAAGACCGTCTCCACCGGGTTCGCCCCGTGGTACGGCGGATGCCCGGTGGCGGCGAAGACCAGCGTGGAGCCGAGCGAGAACACGTCGCTGGCGCCCTTGACGCTGCGCGAGTCCTTGGCCTGCTCCGGCGACATGTAGGCGGGGGTACCGACGGCGACGTTCGTCATGGTCAGGCGGGTGTTGGAGACCCCGCTGGCGATGCCGAAGTCGATCACGCGCGGGCCGTCCTCGACGACGAGCACGTTGGAGGGCTTCAGGTCGCGGTGGACCAGGCCCGCCCCGTGGATCGACTGGAGCGCCTCGGCGATGCCGGCGGCGAGCCACCGTACGGCCTGGGCGGGCATGGGCCCGCACTCGTGGACGATCTCCTCCAGGGAGGGCGCCGGTACGTACGCGGTGGCCAGCCACGGCACGGCCGCGCGCGGGTCGGCGTCGACCACGGCCGCGGTGTAGAAGCCGGAGACGGCGCGGGCCGCCTCCACCTCACGGGTGAAACGGACCCGGAACAGCTGGTCCTCGGCGAGTTCGGTGCGCACCGTCTTGATCGCCACCCGGCGTCCGGACGCCGACCGGGCGAGATAGACCAGCCCCATGCCGCCGGCGCCGAGCCGTCCCAGCACCTCGAAGGGGCCGATCCGTCTCGGGTCGTGCTGCGTCAGCTGCTCCACCACTCGCCTCCACACCCATCCCCGTACGGGGTCCTACGCGGTCCCCGCTCTTCCAGCCGTCGCCGGTGGCGTCGCCGTCATCGCCGTCACGTCACCGGATGCGCGCGAGCCGCCGCGGGGCCGTGCCCCGTGCAGCGTCTCACCCCCGGGGGCCGCCCGGGTCGCGCACCCCCGATTCTGTCAGGCCCGCGCCTGGTCCGGCCCCGGCACGGCGGGCGAGCCGGGCCGGGGCCGGACGGGCCGCTGCGGGACGAGCGCGCGCTGAACCCGCGGCCCGTACGGAAAGTACGTAGGGAAACCCGTACGGAAAGGCGTGCGGAGAGGCGCGCGGAAGGGTGTACGGAAAGGCGTACGGAGAGGCGTACAACCCATCGCGGGTGCCAGGGGTCTAAGCCCCCGTTCAGCTCGTCTCGTTCAAGGTCCGGGGGGATCCGTGCGTCACCGTTTGACTTCGGCCGTAGTCGCCGCCACTGCGCTGATCGGGGGCCTGGCCGTGCCGGGGTCGGTGCACGCCGCGGCCGAGGGGACCGGCGGGTCCGGCGCACCGGGTGCGTCGTCCGTCCCCGACGTCGATCCTTCCCCCGGATCCGCCGCGGTCCCCGCGGCCCCCGCGGCCCCCGCGCCCCCCGTCTGCCCGCCGGACATGTACGCCAAGCAGGACGGATCCCTCAGCGTCCACAGCGCGCAGGACGGGACGGGCGTGCCCGAAGGCCTCGTCGTCCACCTGCGGGACAAGAAGACGGGGCTGCGCGTGGCCTCCGTCGACACGTTCCGCAAGGTGACCGACCCGGACGGCGTCTTCCCCGACTTCCAGCTGGTCTCGGAGCCGCTCAAGCCGGCCGCGCTCGGGATGTACACGCTCGAACTCGGCTCCGCCGCCGGGCCCGTCGTCTGCGGGGACTTCGACTACCGGCTGCGCTCGGTGGTCGGCAACGTGGACGCGGCGGACGGGGTGTCCCTCGACCAGCTCGGGACCACCGTGTCCGCGGACGTCACCACCCTCGACCCGCGCACCGGGGCGACCGCACCGCTGAAGAACACCAAGGTCCTCATCTCCGGCGACCGCACCTCGCAGGAGGCGACCACCGACGCGCGGGGCCACGTCTCCGCTCCGTTCGCCTTCCGGGGCACGGAGGACCACACCGATGTGCGCGTCGACGTCCTGGAAACCCCGGACCTGAGCCCCGGAAGCGGCAGCGAGACCGCCCGCGCGGTCCGCCAGAAGGCCGAGATCGTCCTCGACCCCGAGTCCCGGAAGATCAAGGCCCGCTACGGAACCACCACCAAGATCACGGGCCAGGCCCTCAGGACCGCCGCGGACGGCACGCGGAGGCCCGTCCCCGAGGGCACGGCGATGCTCGCGGACCTCACCGGTGAGCCGAAGACGACGGCGGACGGCCGGTTCGAGCGGCAGCTGATGACGGTCCACCGCGGCCCGGTGAAGACCACGTGGGCGGGCGGCAGGTCCCCGTGGCTGCGGTACGTCAGCGCGGCCACCAAGGTCGAGGTCGTCGAGGTCAGCTATTTCACGGAGGTCAAGACGACGATCGGCGCCGCCGGCGTGACCTTCACCGGGGGCCTCGCCCACAAGCCGCTCAGCCCGGCCCCCACCCTGATCGAGGTGCAGTACTCGGCCGACGGCAAGACGGACTGGAAGACGCGCAACGTGTTCACCGTCGATCTGGTCTCCGCCCGCTTCGAGCAGACCCTGCCGGGCGAGGCGGACGGCTACTGGCGGCTCCGCTACGCCGCGGCGGCGCGCATGCAGGGCTCCGTCACCGAGCCGGTGCGGCTGACCCGGACGGCGACGGAGTTCACGAGGTTCAACGCGGGGCCGGAGCCGCTGCGCGAGGGCGAGACCTTCTCCGTCAAGGGCACCCTGCGGCACGGGACCCCGGAGGAGGCCTACGGCGGCCAGCTCGTGCTGTTCTACTTCCAGCCCGCCGGCAGCCAGGAGTACGTCTACAAGGGCCACTCGGTGACCACCGAGGCCGGGGACTTCTCCCACGCCTTCACCGCCGAGGGCACCGGCGCCTGGATCGCCCGCTACCGCGACGCGGACGGCAAGCACTTCGACGCCGAGAGCCGCCGGGACGACGTCACCGTGAAGCCGTAGGACGTACGGGACCGGGACCGGCTGGCAGCCAGCCGCTAGCGGCCCGTCCTGGTCCGCGGCTCCGAGAGCAGGCCGAAGACCGCGCCCTGGTTGTCCGCGACCACCGCGATGCGCCCGTACGGAGTGTCGAAGGGGTCGGCGGTCACCCGGCCGCCGAGGCGCTGCACCATCGCCACGGACTGGTCGCAGTCCGGGACGGCGAAGTACGCGAGGAAGTGCGCGGGCATGATCTCCGGGAAGGCGTCGGTGATCAGGCTGCGCCCCAGGACGGCGGTCTCCGAGCCCGGCGCGGTGCCGGGCGGGGACCAGACGCGGTACTCGATGCCCGACACGTCGTCGTTCTGGTCCTCGGGGACGTAGCCGAAGACCTTGGCGTAGAAGACGTCCACGGCGTCGCGGGCCCGGGTGTACACCTCGGACCAGCAGTACGTGTAGGGCTCGTTCTGGGCGTCGAAGCCGTGGTGGGTGCCGGGCTGCCACAGCCCGAAGACGGCCCCGCCGGGGTCGGCGGCCATCGCGGCGGTCCCGTAGGGGCCGACCGGCATCGGGTCCATCACCATCTGGCCGCCGGCGGCGCGGATGCGCTGGGCGCAGGCGTACGCGTCGGTGGTGTAGAGGTAGATCCCCCAGACGGTCGGCATGCGCCCGTCGGGCTTGGGGGCGAGGGCGGCGACGTTGCGGCCGCGGCTGTAGGCCTGGGTGTAGTGGCCGTACGCGGCTCCCGCACTGTCAGCGAAGGTCCACCCGAAGAGCTCACCGTAGAAGCGCTTGCCGGCTTCCACGTCCGGCAGCGAGGCGTCGACCCAGCAGGGTGCGCCTTCCGCGAATGCGGCCATGAGCCCGGTTCCTTCCGTTGTGCGGGGGTGTGCAAGGGTGTGCACCCTCCGCGCACGTTCTGCCTCGCTCGCCCAGCCATGTCCTCCGGATCATGATGTGCCCGAAAACTTGTCCACAGCCTGTTGATAAGACTATTCGGGGGATAGGCGCCGAAGCCGGACGGCGCGCCCGGGGCGCCCACCCGGCCGGAATCGCTCGCTGTGACCGGCCGGGAGCGCGGTACGCCCAGGCCAGGCGTCCCGTAACCCCATTTGCAGGCGGCCGAATCGCGCGCCGATCACCCCTCGGTAAGCTGACGGCATGACAGGACAAGTACGCACCGTCGACGGTCGCGTTGCCGGCCGGCGCGGTCAGGCGACGAGGCAGAAGCTGCTCGACTGCCTCAGCGAGATGCTCAGCTCCTCGCCGTACCGCGACGTCAAAGTGATCGACGTCGCCCGCAAGGCCGGTACCTCCCCCGCGACCTTCTACCAGTACTTCCCGGACGTCGAAGGCGCCGTCCTGGAGATCGCGGAGCGCATGGCCAACGAGGGCGCCCAGTTGACCTCACTGGTCGAGGGGCGCGCGTGGGTCGGCAAGGCGGGCTGGGCGGCGGCAGAGGAACTCGTGGACGGCTTCCTGGAGTTCTGGCGGCGCAACGACGCGATCCTGCGGGTCGTCGACCTCGGCGCGGCCGAGGGGGACAAGCGGTTCTACAAGATCCGCATGAAGATCCTGAACTCCGTCACCAACTCCCTCACGGAGTCGATGAAGGAGCTCCAGGCCAAGGGCAAGGTCGACAAGGACGTGAGTCCGGCGGCGATGGCCGGTTCGCTGGTCGCCATGCTGGCGGCGGTCGCCTCGCACCAGAAGGGGTTCCAGACCTGGGGCGTCAAGCAGGCGGAACTGAAGCCGAACCTGGCGCTCCTGGTCCACCTGGGCATCACGGGCAAGAAGCCGACGAAGTAAGCGGCGGACCCCCACCGGGTCCGCCGCCGCTTCGGCCTTACGGGGCTTCGGCCTTACGGGACTTCCGCCGCGATCAGCGACGCTCCAGGCGGAACAACCGGATCTCGCGCTCGATGCGCGCCTGGTACGCCGCGTACGGCGGCCAGAACTTCAGTACCGCCTGCCACGCCGCCGCGCGTTCCTCACCCGCCAGCAGGCGGGCGCGTACGGCGATGTCCTGACCCTTCCAACTCACGTCCGCGTCAGGGTTCTTGAGCAGGTTCCCGGTCCACGCCGGGTGTCCGGGGCGGCCGAAGTTCGAGCCGATCAGGATCCAGCTCGCCCCGTCCTGCTCCGGCATGCACGCGAGCGGGGTGGTGCGCGGTTCGCCGGTCTTGGCTCCCTTGGCGGTGAGGATCACGCCGGGGAGCATCTGGGCGCTGAGGATGACCTTGCCGCGGGTCAGCTTGTGCACCGCCTTGTCCATGGCGGGGATGAAGTGCGGTGCGATCTTGGCGAACAGCATGGTCGAGGAGACCTTCTGCATCAGCTTGACTCCGGGCGCCATCAGACGGCCACCTTCTCGTTCCGTGGGGTGGGGGCGGGGGCTTGTACGGGCGCGGGCCCGAGGGGCGCGAACAGCCCGGCGGCTTCCGCGGCGTGGGCGCGCAGCCGGTGGACGGGGCCGAAGAGCAGTTCGTCGGCGGCCGCCCGCTTGAAGTAGAGGTGCGCGTCGTGCTCCCAGGTGAAGCCGATGCCGCCGTGCAGCTGGATGGCTTCGCCGGCGGTGATCCGCAGCGCTTCCAGGGCCTGGGCCAGGGCGAGTCCGCCCTGTTCCGGGTCCCAGGCGGCGTAGTAGGCGGCGGAGCGGGCCGCCTGGACCTGTACGTAGAGGTCGGCGAGGCGGTGCTTGACCGCCTGGAACGAGCCGATGGCCCGGCCGAACTGCTCGCGCTGTTGTACGTACTCCACGGTGCGCGCGAGCGCCTGCCCGGCCGCGCCGACCGCCTCGGCGGCCAGGACGGCGGCGGCGCCGCGTCCGGTGGCGGCGAGGGCTCCGGCCACGTCGGCGTCTTCGCCGCCCAGCAACTCGGCTTCGACATCGCGAAGTTGGATGCGGCCCTGCGGGCGGGTCTCGTCCAGGGTGGTCTGCCGGTCCCGTACGAGGCCGGGCGCGTCCTCCCGTACGAGGAACAGCAGGGTGCGGCTGCGAGCGAACCCTCCCGCGTGCGCGGCGACCAGCAGCAGCGAGGCGCTGTGACCGTCGAGCACCTGGGCCACCTCCCCGTACAGCCGCCAGCCGCCGTCCACGGCGCGGGCCTGCACCCCGCCGGACCGGCCGCCGCCGGCCCATTCGCCCGGGGCGTTGTCCCCGGTCAGGGCGAGGGCGGTGGCCAGCGCGGGGCCGGGTACGGCGAGCGCGGCGGTGAGCCCGCCCGCCGCGAGCGGCGGCAGCAGGGCGGAGCGCTGCTCGCCGGTGCCCAGGGCGGTGACCAGCGGCACGGCGAGCACGGCGGTGGCCAGCAGCGGTGAGGGCAGCAGTACCCGCCCGGTCTCCTCGCAGGCCAGGACCAGGTCGGCGGGGGCGCAGCCGACGCCCCCGTACTCCTCGGCCACGGCGATGCCCGGCAGCCCGAGCTGGCGGGCGAGCTGCTGCCACAGCTCGCGGTCGTGTCCGGCGGCGGTGCGGACGGCGGCCTTGACCTCGTCCGGGCCGCAGCGTTTGCCCAGGATCTCGCGCAGGGTACGCCGTATCTCGTCCTGCTCCGCGGTGAAGGCGGCATCCATCGTCGGGCTCCTCCCCGTATCTGACGGGCCGTCATGTTAGGGCGAGCGGCGCCATAAGCCCAGGGGGGCGGAGACTTCTCCCCGCGGCCGGACGTCGCTACCGCATGCCGAAGAGGCTCTCCTGCACTCCCTCGCCGCGCACCGATGGTCCGTGCGCCGGGGAAGATCCACGGGAAGTGCGGGACCCTCCTGCAAGGAACTCGTCGAGCAGCACCTCCCGCAGGGCAGCGAGGGTGCCGACCTCCTCTGCGGCGGTGCGCGCCCGCCGGTGGAGACGCCCGGCCACCTCGGCGAAACGGGCGCGGACGTCGACCGGGGGCCAGGGGACGGCGGCGGCCGCGAAGGCACGGTGGCTGATCTCGCGGCCACCCGCGCCCTGCGCCGTCGATGCCAGGTCAGCGGCATGGCAGCGGATCGCGTGCAGCAGCCAGTACCGGTCGTCCTCGGATTCCGGCTCAAGGACGAGCACTCCCCGGCCAAGGGCGACGGCAACGTCGTTCACCACCACGCGCACGCCGTCCTCGCGGACGGCCACGAGCAGCGAACCGGGCGGGCAGAGCGGCACATCTGCGGCGGCTTCCTGCTCGGTGCCGGTACGGGCGAGGTGCGCCAGCTCGCTCTGCAGGATGTCCGCGGGCGCGACGACTGGCACGGACGGCCCTGCGTACCCTGCCGGACCGGGCTGCGCGCCCTCCGGGTGCGGCCGCATGCGGGATCCCCCGCCGATCCGTACGAGCTCCCCGAACCTCGACGTCGGCAGCCACCCTCCGGCCGTCTCCGCCCGGAACCAAGCGTCCGCGACCGCAGGCACCGTACGCACGATGTCGGCGTCGACCTGCGCCTTCTCCTCCATCACTGCCATCAGGCGGAGAAACTCCCGCGCCTGTGGGAGCGGCGGCACCGGCACCGGAAGCTCGCGCAGCGCGGCAAGGTTGAGCGTCACCTGCAAGGTGGTGGCCTTCGCCCGGCTCAGGCACCACTGGCGTGCATAGGAGGAGTTGAGCCATGTCGCGAGCCACTCCGGGTTCACGGGAGCGGCCTCGGCGAGGCTGACCCGTCCGACCGTCCGGGCGATGTTCCACCCCTCGCACTCTCCGGTGACGAGGGCGGCTTCACCCACTCTGCCGACCATCACGACTAGGACGTCTCCCATACCAA
Source organism: Streptomyces sp. NBC_01298 (assembly GCF_035978755.1). Taxonomy (NCBI): domain Bacteria; kingdom Bacillati; phylum Actinomycetota; class Actinomycetes; order Kitasatosporales; family Streptomycetaceae; genus Streptomyces; species Streptomyces sp. NBC_01298. The sequence goes on along the minus strand of NZ_CP108414.1, from coordinate 5,263,310 downwards.
TCCGGCTGCGCAGGTTGCCGCGGTCCACCTCGGCACTCACGCGCCTGACATGATCCGAACGCACCCGACCGCCCTGGATGTCCGCGGCGCGGACCATACCCACGCCGTGATCCACGTGCGGGCCGGGGCGAGTGATCCCGTACCCGATGGGCGATCGCAAGGGCAGGTCCCCGAGAGGCACCACTTCCCAGCCACGGGGGAGCGCCCGCAGGAGCTCTTCGACGCGCCCTGTGGTCACCGGTTACCCAAAAGGAATCGGAGCTCGTCTTCCAGGCGGCGCGAGTCCTCGAAGTGGCGCTCCAGTTCGGCAGTCAACTCCTCCAGCCGCTGATGGACGTCCGACTCCGCCGCGTCGCCGACCTGTCCGGGTACGTGCCGGGACGGCAGTACGTCGAAGTCCTGGGCGGCAAGCTCCTCGACCGAAACCGACCGGGACCATCCAGGCACGTCCTCGTACGGGGAGGCGCCGGACTCCCCGCACCACGACGCGTAGGTTTCCACGACGCGCTCGACGGCCCCCTGCGGAAGGATTCGCTGACGCTTGTCCACGGTGAGGGCGGTCTCGCGCGCGTCGACGAGGAGCACCTTGCCCCGTTCATGAGCGGGTCGGATGCCTCCGAGTCCTGAAAGGATCCACAGGCACACCGGGTTGCGGACGTGTGGGATGAGGCCCGCGGGGAGTTCGACCACCGCGGCCAAGAGATCTGACTCGACCAGACGCGCCCTGATGTGCCGTTCGGCACCCCGCGTGCCAGTCGCCGCACCGGTGGGCAGGAGGATCCCGGCCCGCCCTCCGGGCGACAGCTTGTCCACGCACCGCTGCACCCAGGCGAAATTGGCGTTCCCTTCCGGCGGGACGCCTAGGGGCCAACGTCCCTCGTACCGGCCGCCGTGGTCCCAACGCGCCTGATTGAACGGTGGATTGACCGCTACGACATCGAACGTCTCCCCCGGGAAACCGTCGTGGAGAAGACTGGACGCGGGCCCTTCGAGATGGGCTTCAAGGTCGTGGACACTCAGATTCATTGCGGCGGTCTCCAGAGAGGCCCCCCTGCTGTCCTGACCGAAGAGGCGCAGCCCCTCCGCCTTGCCGTCTCGCGCCGCCACATACGCGGCGGATTCGACGAGCAAACCACCCGATCCGCACGCGGGATCGTAGACGGACTCGCCCGGGCGCGGCGCCAGCAGGTCCACCATCAGAGCCCTGACGTCTCGCGGCGTGACGTACTGGCCGCCCTTGGCGCCACGAGACTGCGCCTCCAGTACGAGTTCGAACAGCCGGACGGGGCTCTGGGCCCGGGCCACCGCATCGATGACGTCGCGCAGCTGCGACGGGTTCACCGCGATCAGATCCGGAAGGGACAGCCCTCGACTGCGCCCCGGGCCCTCCTTCCATTCGGCCACCCCACGGCGGACGATTTCGTACAGGCGGTGCCCGCCCTCGTATGACGACTGGAGTTCATCCCAGGCGTACCGACCGAACAGCTCGGACCGCGCGTCGTCGGACTGCGACGACTCCGCGTGGTGCCGCAGCAGCCCGAGGAGCAGGAGGAGGCGGTACGCCTCCTCGACGGACATGACACCGTGCAGGGCGTCCATCGCCCGCCCCAGTGCCGCCGCCTCCTGGGCCGCATTCGCCGCCACATTGCCTCCTACGCACTCACGGCCATCCCGTACCCACCCATCATGCCTCGCAGGTCATCAGGCCCGGAGATAGTTGGCAATCAGGAACCCGACGCCGACGAGCGCCACGAAGGTGGCTCCGCTCGCGGCCAGCGCGACCGACGGCTCGGCCCCCATCGTCCGCAGGCAGACCCCCGCCGCCACGCCGGCGAAGCCGGCGAACGTGACGATGAGCGCGACCACCAGAACCTTGTTCGCCATGAACCCCCACCACTCCTGAGTCGGATTTCAATCGTTCGGTCGCACCGGAGCGGCAATCCACTCCACCCCATCGACGCAGACACGACTGTACCAGATGTAGCAGTCGGTTTGGTTTTGAGTTAGCAGTCGGTTCGGGTTCGCAGCTCCACTATTTCAGGATGCGTAATTCACCGCCTCCAATTACTCCGCGCAGCACGATCCGCGGGACCGCCGAAGATCTCAGGCCCTGCCCCGTATCACCGATCTGATGTACCGTCAGATTCATGTCATCAGCCACTCCTTCCGATGCCCGCCGGCGGGTCGCCGTCGTCGGTGTCGCCCTCTCGGACTGCGGCCGGGTGGACGGCCCCACCCCGTACGCCCTGCACGCACAGGCCGCCCGCCGGGCCCTGGCCGACTCCGGCCTGGACCGCTCGGTGATCGACGGCTTCGCCTCGGCCGGCCTCGGCATCCTGGCGCCCGTGGAGGTCGCCGAGTACCTGGGCCTGCGCCCCACCTGGGTGGACTCCACCTCGGTCGGCGGCTCCACCTGGGAGGTCATGGCCGCCCACGCCGCCGACGCCATCGCGGCCGGCCACGCCAACGCGGTCCTCCTCGTCTACGGATCCACCGCGCGCGCCGACATCAAGGCCCGCCGCCGCACCTCGAACCTCTCCTTCGGGGCACGCGGCCCCCTGCAGTTCGAGGTCCCGTACGGGCACACCCTCGTCTCCAAGTACGCGATGGCCGCGCGCCGCCACATGCACGAGTACGGCACGACGCTGGAGCAGCTCGCCGAAGTCGCCGTCCAGGCACGGGCGAACGCCGCCACCAACCCGGACGCGATGTTCCGCGACCCCATTACGGTCGACGACGTCCTGTCCTCCGGGATGATCGCGGACCCCTTCACGAAGCTGAACTGCTGCATCCGCTCGGACGGCGGCTGCGCGGTCCTGCTGGCCGCGGAGGACTACGTACCGGACACGGCCAAGGAGCCCGTCTGGATCCTCGGCTCCGGCACCGCCGTCTCGCACACCACGATGTCGGAGTGGGAGGACTTCACCGTCTCCCCGGCGGCGGTCTCGGGCCGCCAGGCCTTCGCCCGCGCCGGGCTCACCCCGGCGGACGTGGACCTCGCCGAAATCTACGACGCCTTCACCTATATGACGCTCGTCACCCTGGAGGACCTCGGCTTCTGCGCGAAGGGCGAAGGCGGTGCGTTCGTGGAGAAAGGCCGCCTCCTGCGGGACGGCGAATTCCCGGTCAATACGGACGGCGGCGGACTCTCCGCCTGCCATCCCGGCATGCGCGGTCTCTTCCTCCTCGTCGAGGCGGTGCGCCAACTCCGCGGCGAGGCGGGCGAGGGGCAAGTGCGCAAACGCGGCGGAACCCTCCCACAGGTGGCCATCGCCTCGGGCACGGGCGGCTGGTTCTGCTCCTCGGGGACCGTCATTCTCGGACGGGACTGATCTTCCTGTCGGTGCGGCTGCGTAAGCTCCCGGACGGGCCGGGCACCTCGGTGTCCACGGCCCCTACGGGGAACTCCAGCCATCACGGGGAACTGACTTGATATCGAACCTGCTGCGGCGCTCTCGCGCCGCTCTCGCCATCACCGTCGCGACCGGCGCCATCCTGACGGTCGCCTCGCCGGCCCAGGCCGTCTCCGGCCCGCCGACCCTGGCCGCCTCGGCCTTCGTGATGGACGGCACCACGGGTGCCACGCTCTCCAGCAAGCTGGGCGACACCAAGCGCGAGGTCGCCAGCACCACGAAGATCATGACGGCCTACGTGGTCCTCACCACGCCGGGCCTGGACCTCAACAAGCGGGTCACCATCCAGCAGGAGCACTTCGACTACATCGGGCGGGAGGGCGCGAGCTCGGCACACCTGAAGGTCGGCGCTACCCCGACCGTCCGCCGCCTCCTGTACGGGATGATGCTGCCCTCGGGCTGCGACGCCGCCTACGCACTGGCCGACACCTTCGGCTCGGGCACGACCCGTGCGGCCCGCGTCGCGGACTTCATCGCGAAGATGAACGCCAAGGCGAAGACCCTCGGCATGGCCAACACCACGTACGACAGCTTCGACGGCATCTCGCCCGCGGGGAAGGGCGTCTCCACCGCCCGCGACCTCGCGAAGCTCACCCGCGCCGCGATGAAGGGCACCACCTTCAAGGCGATCGTGAAGACCGCCTCGTACAGCAGCGACGGCAACTCCACGGACAAGACGTGGCTGAACAGCAACCTGCTGATCAAGCCGGGACACGTCTACCAGACCCCGGGCGCCATCGGCGTCAAGACGGGTTCCGGCACGATCGCGGGCCAGTGCCTCGTCTTCTCCGTGACCCGCAACGGCAAGACGATCATCGGTGTCCTGCTGAAGTCCGACGACCGCTACCCGGACGCGATCAAGCTCACCGACTGGGCCCTCGGCCCGGCCGCCGGCGCCACGACCAAGCGCACCGCCACCGAGCACATCCCGGACGTCCTCGACTGATGTCGTGACGCCGCCCTGACGCCCTGCTGAAGCACGCAGACGTCCACGGGGGCGCTCCACCCGGCCTCTCCGGCCGGGCGGAGCGCCCCTTTTCGCCGTCCTCCGGGACAACCCGGGCGCGGGGCTCGCACACAAACACGACGCGACCGATCACCTTGTCGGTCCGGCTGCGTAAGCTCCCTGAGGGGCCGGGCACCCAGGTGTCCACGACCCCCTCGGGGAACCTCCAGCCATCACGGGAACTGACTTGATATCGAACCTGCTGCGGCGTTCTCGCGCCGCCCTCGCCGTCACCGTCGCCACCGGCGCGCTCCTGACGGTCGCCTCGCCGGCCAACGCGGTCGCCGCGCCGCCGACCACCGCCTCCTCCGCCTTCGTGATGGACGCCTCCACAGGCGCCACCCTCACCAGCAAGGCGGGCGACACCAAGCGTGAGGGGGCCAGCACCACGAAGATCATGACGGCTCTGGTCGTCCTCACGAGGTCGAGCCTCGACCTCGACAAGAAGGTCACGATCCAGCAGGAGCACCTGAACTACGTCGCCAGGGAGGGCGCGAGCACGGCCTACCTGAAGGCCGGCGCCACCCCGACCGTCCGCCAGCTGCTGTACGCGATGATGCTGCCCTCGGGCTGCGACGCGGCCTACGCGCTCGCCGACACCTTCGGACAGGGCTCGACCAGGGCGGCACGCGTCCAGAGCTTCATCTCGAAGATGAACACCAAGGCGAAAGACCTTGGTATGACCAACACGCACTACGACACCTTCGACGGCATCTCGCGCGGCAACAACTACATCACCGCGCGCGACCTCGCGAAGCTCACCCGCACCGCGATGAAGTACACCCACTTCAAGGCGATCGTGAAGACCACCGCGTACAGCAGCGGCGGCACGTCCACCGTCGCCACCTGGAAGAACACCAACCTGCTGATCCAGCCCCGTCCCGGCGGGTACGCGGTCCCGGGCGCCATCGGCGTCAAGACCGGCACCGGCACGGCTGCGGGCAAGTGCATCGTCTTCGCCGTGACCCGCAACGGCAAGACCGTCATCGGCGTCCTGCTGAAGGACGAGGAGCGCTACGCGGACGCGATCAAGCTCATCGACTGGGCCGCCGGCCCGTCCACCACGTCGACGCTCCAGCGCAGCGCCACCGAGCCCATCCCGGACGTCCTCGACTGATGTCGTGACGCCGTCCTGACGTCCTGCTGAAGCACGCGGGCGTCCACGGGGGCGCTCCACCCGGCCTCTCCGGCCGGGCGGAGCGCCCCCGTCGTGCATTGCGCCCTACGTTCCTAGTACTGCCAGCGGGGCTGCGCGCCGTCCATGCGGCAGTAGATCATCCGCCCGTTCGCGGCGTGGGTGGAGCGTCCGACGTCGGCCTTGCGGCAGAACTGACCGGCCTTGTAGCAGTTCCCGGCGTTGGAGACGATCTCGCAGACCCCGCTCGGAGGTTCCTGCGGCGTCTTGCTCGCGACCGGCGGCTTCGCCGTGCTGCGGCTGGGCTTCGGGGCCGGCTTCGCATCGGCGGGAGCCGGGGTCCGGGTCTGCGGCGGGGCCTTCGTCGGAGCCGGTGCCGGCGCCGCGGAGGTGGGCGGGGACGAACTGGCGGGGGGTGAGCTCGCCGGTGCGGAGGTGGCCGGTGCGGAGGTGGCCGGGGCGGAGGTGGCCGGGGCGGAGCCCGACGGGACGGCCGGGGCCCCGCCACCCCCCGACGCGGGCCCGCAGGCCACCGCGACTCCGGCAACGACCAGCGCCACCAGGGCTCTTCGTATGACGCCAACCCTCTTGTCCATTCCCATGTCTCCCCACCCTCACGACTCACGCAAAGCAGATAAACCGCACACATCGTAGTGACGACCGAGCCGCATGGTGTTCGATTGAGAAATGACGAGTGAGCCGAGCGACATGAGCGTCCCGAGCGACTTCCACGCCACCCTGCACTCCCTGCGCGTCTGGGACGGCCCGCTGCCCTCCTTCGACCCGGCCACCGCGCCGGCCGAGCCGCTCGAACTGTTCCGGGAGTGGTTCACGCACGCCGCCAAGGCAGGGCAGCCCGAGCCGCACACGATGAGCCTGGCGACGGTGGACGCGGACGGGCGGCCCGACGTACGGACGCTGATGCTGCACGACGCCGACGAGCGCGGCCTGCACTTCGCCTCGCACGCCACCAGCGCGAAGGGCCGCCAGCTCGCCGGGCGGCCGGACGCGGCGCTGGGCTTCTACTGGCCTGCCGTGGCCCGCCAGATCCGCGTCCGGGGACGGGTCACCGCCTGCGACGCGGTGGAGAGCCGGGCCGACCTCGCGGCCCGCACGCGCGGGGCGCTGGCGGCGGCGCTGACGGGGCGGCAGAGCGAGGTGCTGGCCTCCCGGGAGGAGCTGGCCGCCGCGGCGGCGCGGTCCTGGGAGCGGGCCGGTGCGGAGCCGGACGCCCCGGCGCCGACCTGGACCCGGTACGTCCTCGCCCCCATGGAGATCGAGTTCTTCCAGGGGGACGCCGCCCGCCTCCACACCCGCCTCCACTACACCCGCACGCCCACCACCCCCTGGACCCGCCACCTCCTGTGGCCGTGACGCCCCGGGCGCGTGGCGGCGGCCCGGCGGCGGTCCTGCCGGCGGCCGTGGATGCGGCCGTGCCTGCGGCCGTCAGGCCGCCGGCCGTCAGGCCGCCGGCTCCGCCGGAGTGAAGACCGCCACCCAGATCCCCTCCGCCGCCTCGCGGAAGGTCACCACCAGGTCCATGCCCACCCGCAGCTCCGGCCCCGGCGCACCCACGACCTCGGTCATCATGCGCGGGCCCTCCGCCAGCTCCACCACCGCCGCCACGTACGGCACCCGCTCCCCGAAGGGCGGCAGGTCGTTCCGGTGGATCACCGACCAGGTGTACAGCGTGGCCCGCCCGCTCGCCGTCTCCCAGGCCACGCGGTCCTCCCCCGCCCAGCAGGCCGGGCAGAACTCCCGCGGGTAGTGGTGCGCCTTGCCGCATTCCGCGCAGCGGCGCAGCAACAGCCGGCCCCGCGCCGCCGCGTCCCAGTAGGGCCGCGTGAAATCGTCGATCTCCGGCAGGTCGAACCGCGCAGCCGTACCGGCTCCAGTACTCATGACACCACTCCTCCGGGGAACCCGCGCCCCTCACCTGACTTGACCTGACGTACCGTCAGTTCACCGGATCCCGCCGCATCCCACAAGCCCCCACCGCCGGAGCCGACCCCAGGGCCCCACTCCGGCCCCCACCCCCGGGGCCCACCCCCGGGGCCCACCCGCACCGCCCCGCCACTCCCCGTAATCGATCCGCAACCGATTCCCTCCTCGTCCGAGACCCACCGCCCCCGTACGGCGATACGCTCACACCTCATGCCCGGAGTCCCCGCAGCACCCGACCTGTCCACCCAGCCCCGCCCGGTCTACGTGATCGGCGCCGGCCCCGGCGGCCTCGCCGTCGCCGCCGCGCTGCGCGCCCGCGGGGTCCGTGCGGTGGTCGTGGAGAAGTCGGAGTCGGTCGGCGCTTCGTGGCGGAGGCACTACGACCGCCTCCACCTGCACACCACGCGCCGCCTCTCCGCCCTGCCGGGCCTGTCCATACCGCGCCGCTTCGGACGCTGGGTGGCTCGCGAGAACGTGGTGCGGTACTTGGAGAAGTACGCCGAGTTCCACGAGCTGGAGATCGCCACCGGCATCGAGGTGACCCGCATCGAGCCCACCGCGGACTCCGTCCCCGACGGCACGGACGCCCCCGGCGCCCCCGGCGCCCCCGGCGCCCCCGGCTGGACCCTGCACGCCACCGGCGGCCGCGTCATGGCGGCGCGGGCGGTCGTGATCGCGACGGGCTTCAACCACACCCCCTTCGTGCCCGACTGGCCCGGCCGGGACGCCTACCCGGGCCCCCTCGCGCACGCGGCCGAGTACCGGAATCCGGCCCCCTACGCCGGCCGGGACGTCCTCGTCGTCGGCGTCGGCAACACGGGCGCCGAGATCGCCGTCGACCTCGCCGAGGGCGGCGCCTCCCGGGTGCGGCTCGCGGTGCGCACGGCCCCGCACATCCTGCGCCGCTCCACGGCGGGCTGGCCCTCCCAGCGGACCGGGATCCTGGTCCGGCGCCTACCCGTCCGGCTGGTCGACCGGCTCGGCGCGATCGTCGGCAGGGCCTCGGTCCCGGACCTGTCCGCGTACGGGCTCCCGCGCCCCACCACCGGCCTGTACAGCAGGGTCAAGCAGGGGGCGATCCCGATCCAGGACGTCGGCCTGATCGACGCGGTCCGCACGGGCCGGGTGGAGCCCGTGGCCGCCGTCGACTCCTTCGACGGAGCCGAGGTGGTCCTCGCGGACGGCTCCCGGATCACCCCGGACGCCGTCATCGCGGCCACCGGCTACCGCCGCGCCCTGGAGGGCCTGCTCGACGGCCTCGACGTACTGGACGACCGCGGCCGCCCCCGCACGCACGGCGCCAAGACCCCGCCCGGCGCCCCGGGCCTGTACTTCACCGGCTTCACCAACCCGATCAGCGGCAACCTCCGCGAACTGGCCCTGGACGCGGAGAAGATCGCCAAGTCCATCGCCCGAGGGGTCCGCACCTAGGTCGTGCGGCTCGACGTCAGCCGTGGAACCAAACGGTCGGCCCGAGGGCTGGCACACGACGTGGGCCCGCTGTCAGTGGTCCGGTGCACCATCGGAATGCCGGACGGACGGACGGACGGACCGACCGCCGACGGAACCGACGGGACCACGGGGGACATCATGTCGATCACCAACCAGCAAGCGGCGGCCCGCTCCTTCCTGAAGCCGCTCTACGCGGACGCGTACTACCCGGATCACGTCCTCGACAAGGGCCGGGAGATCCTGCTCCGCCTCTGCGCGCGCATCGAGGCCGAGCAGCCCCCGCACCTGGCCGCGCTGTACGCGCTGACGGGGGCGGCGACCGAGGAGTTCAACCTGCTGGAAGCGGAGTTCGAGGCCGCCGGGAGCGAGATCGAGACCGTGGCGCGCGAGGAGATAGCCGAGGACTTCGCGTTCGTGGCCTCCGCCTACGGATTCCCGGACGCGGACATCGAGGAGCTCATCGCCCCCCGCGACTGGTGAGCACCCGGTGAGCGGCGCGGCCCACACGCCCTCTGACCTCGGCCGAATACTGGTCTGGACCGGCCCCCGGCAATCTGAGACCGTTCCCTGAACGGCCCGGACACCGCACCCGGAAGCCGGGCCGTGGGCGTTCCACACATCACCTCCACCAGCTTTCCTGTGCATCCCTGTTCCTGACGGCACGTCAGTTCAGTAATCTGACTACGCGTCAGTTATTGAGATTCGTCGAGGTTCATCGAGCAGGAGCGGGCGGAACGATGCTTGGATCTACTCACGGCACCCTCACCACCGACTTCCGCGCACGTGTCGAGGCCTGCGGGGAGACCCCCAGGACGGCCGTCCACTCCACAGCGGCCCCGTCCGCCGAGGACACGGTCGCGCTGGACGTCAGCGGTCGGCCCCTGCACGCCGACGCCCCCGACCTGGACCGGTTCTTCCGGCCCGAGTCCGTGGCGGTCATCGGCGCCTCGGACGCCGACGGCAGACCGAACACCGGCATCACCCGCCAGCTCATCGCCTGGGCGGAACGCGTCGGCGCCCGGCTGCACCCCGTGCACCCCACCCGGGCCACGGTCTTCGGGCTGCCCTGCCACGCCTCCGTGGCCGACCTGCCCGAACAGGTGGACCTCGCCGTCCTCCTGGTCGCCGACCCGCTGCCCATCGTGGAGCAACTGGCGGAAGCCAAGGTCAAGTTCGCCGTCGCCTTCGCCTCCGGCTTCGCCGAGACCGGCGACGAGGGCGCCGCCGCACAGGCCCGCCTGGGCGCCGCCGTACGCCGCTCCGGCCTGCGCCTGCTCGGCCCCAACACGAATCTCAACGCCTTCGAGAAGTTCCGCGACGACCTCGACGGCCCGGCCATCGCGCTCATCACCCAGTCCGGCCACCAGGGCCGGCCGGTCTACACCCTCCAGGAGCTGGGCATCCGCCTCTCCCACTGGGCGCCCACCGGCAACGAGGCCGACCTCGAGACCTCCGACTTCATCTCCTACTTCGCCGAGCAGCCCGAGGTCGGGGCCATCGCCTGCTACGTCGAAGGCCTCAAGGACGGCCGGCAGTTCCTCCTGGCCGCCGACCGGGCCGCCCGCAACGGCGTCCCCGTCGTCGCCGTCAAGGTCGGCCGCACCGAGACCGGCGCCCGCATGGCCGCCTCGCACACCGGGAAGCTCACCGGCGCGGACACCGTCGTCGACGCCGCCATGCGCCAATTCGGCGTCATCCGGGTCGACGGCCTCGACGAACTCCAGGACACCGCGGCCCTCCTGGCCCGCGCCCGCAAACCCCTCGCCGACGGAGTGGTCGTCTACTCCATCTCCGGCGGCACCGGCGCCCACTTCTCCGACCTGGCCACCGAGGCGGGCCTCAGCATCCCCACCCTCTCCCAGGCCAAACAGGACGAACTGCACCAGTGGATCCCCTCCTACCTGGGCGTCTCCAATCCCGTGGACAACGGCGGCCACCCGGTCGGCGACTGGCGCGGCCGCAAGATCATCGACGCGATCCTCGCGGACCCCTCCGTAGGAGTCCTGATCTGCCCGATCACGGGCCCCTTCCCCCCGATGAGCGACAAACTGGCCCAGGACCTGGTGGACGCGGCCGAACAGACGGACAAACTCATCTGCGTGATCTGGGGCTCCCCGGTCGGCACGGAGGAGGCCTACCGCACCACCCTCCTCGGCTCCTCCCGGGTCGCGACCTTCCGCACCTTCGGCAACTGCATCACCGCCGTCCGCGCCTACCTGGGCCACCACCGCTTCACCGCCGCCTACCGCTCCCCCTTCGAGGACGCCCCCCGCACCACCTCCCCCTCCTTCCGCAAGGCCCAGGCCCTCATGCGCCCGGGCCAGCAGCTCAGCGAGCACGCGGCGAAGCAGCTCCTGCGCGCCTACGGGATCCGGGTGCCCCGCGAGCAACTGGTGACCAGCGCCGCAGCGGCCGTACGGGCGGCCGGACTGGTCGGATACCCGGTCGTCATGAAGGCCTCGGGGCCCCAGCTCGCGCACAAGACGGAACTGGGACTGGTCAAGATCGGCCTGACCTCGGCCAGCCAGATCCGGGACGCCTACCGCGAACTGACGGACATAGCCCGCTACGAGAACGTCCCGCTGGACGGGATCCTCGTCTGCCAGATGGTGGAACGCGGAGTCGAGATGGTCGTCGGCGTCACCCAGGACGACCTCTTCGGCCCGACCGTCACGGTGGGCCTGGGCGGAGTCCTGGTGGAGGTGCTGCACGACGTGGCCGTACGGGTGCCGCCCTTCGGCGAGGACCAGGCGCGGGCGATGCTCGGGGAGCTGCGCGGGCACGCACTGCTGGAGGGCGTACGGGGGGCGCCCCCCGCCGACGTCGACGCGCTGGTGGAGGTCATCCTCCGGGTCCAGCGGATGGCGATGGAACTGGGCGACGAGCTGTCGGAGCTGGACATCAACCCGCTGATGGTGCTGCCGCGGGGTCAGGGGGCGGTGGCGCTGGACGCGCTGGCCATCTGCCACTAGTTGTTGACGCGCCGGACTCCGTCCGACGGTGACCGGGCGGGGCTACCGCCACCGCCGTCCCGGCGCGGGGCCCGGTGGGCGGGTGCGGGTGGTTGCCCTGCGGGGCGAGGTCCCCTACCCGCCCTTCCACCGTTCCCCGGGCGCTGCCCGGACCCCGGTCCTCAAACGCCGGACGGGCTGAGAGGAACGGGGCCCCGGGCTGCGCCCGGACCCCCTGGGGCTCCGCCCCAGACCCCGGTCCTCAAACGCCGGACGGCTGGAGTGGCGCGAGCGGTGCAATTTCCCCTCAGCCGGGGCCGGGGCTGCGTACCGGGGCCGGGGACGGGGGCGGGGTGGGGTGTTGGCCGGGACGTAAAGCGTGATTTGTGGCGCGAGAACACGCCGGGCCCTGTCAAGGCAGGCACAGGGCGCCTAAATCATGCAGTCCAGGCCAACACCCCACCCCGCCCCCGGCACCGACCCCCCACCCGCAGCCACCGAGCCCCAGCAACACCCCAGCCCCGCCGGCGCTTGAGGCGCAACGCCGCCGCACCCGAACCCACGAACAGGAGCCACCATGACCGGCACCCCGGAGGACACCGTCCTCCACCGCTTCGAGAGCGGCGTCAGCTGGATCACCCTCAACCGCCCGGAGGCCATGAACGCCGTCAACCGGGACCTGCGCGAGCGCGTCATCGGCCTGCTCGCCGAAGCCTCCGCCGACCCCTGCGTGCGGGCCGTCGTCATCACCGCCACCGGCAAGGGCTTCTGCGCCGGCGCCGACCTCCGCCCGGCCCCCGGCGCGCCCGCCACCCCCGCCGAGCGGGTCGTCGGCGACGTGGCCCGCATGATCCGGCTCGGCGCGCAGCGCCTGATCACGGCCGTGCTCGACTGCGAGAAGCCGGTCATCGCCGCCGTGAACGGCACCGCGGCCGGCCTCGGCGCCCACCTCGCGCTCGCCTGCGACCTCGTCATCGCCGCCGAACCGGCCCGCTTCATCGAGGTGTTCGTCCGCCGCGGCCTCGTCCCGGACGCCGGCGGCGCGTACCTCCTCCCCCGCCTCATCGGCCCGCAGAAGGCGAAGGAGCTGATGTTCTTCGGGGACGCCGTCCCGGCGGCCGAGGCCGAGCGGCTCGGCCTGGTGAACAAGGTGGTTCCCGCCGAGGCGCTGGAGGAGACCGCCCGGGAGTGGGCGGAGCGCCTCGCCCAGGGCCCCACCCGGGCCCTGGCCCTGACCAAGCAGCTGGTCAACGCCTCCCTGGACAGCGACCGGGCGACCGCACTCGCCGCCGAGGCCACCGCCCAGGAACTCAACATGTCCACGGCGGACGCGAACGAGGGGGTCGCCGCCTTCGTGGAGCGCCGCACCCCGAAGTACCTCGGCCGGTAAGGCCATCAGGACGGACAGGACGGGCAGGCGCTACGTCCGCGGGTCCGGCGTGAGCAGAGCGAACACCGCTCCCGTCGGGTCCGCCGTCCACGCCATCCGCCCGACCTCGGGGACATCCGCGGCGGGCATCAGCACCGAGCCCCCGCCGCCCCGCACCGCGGCCACGGTCGCGTCCACGTCGGCGACGTTGAAGTAGGGAATCCAGCACGCGACCTCACCCGCGCCCCCACCCTGCGGCGCCACCCCGCCGAAGGAGCCGTCCTCCTGGTCCCCGTCGGCGATGCTCAGCACCCGGTAGGTCATCCCGGGTGCGTCCATCTCGGCCGAGCGCCACCCGAAGAGGCCCGCGTAGAACTCGACGGCCGCGACCGGGTCGGGGACGTGCAGCTCCGCCCAGACCAGGGTGTTGACCTCGGAGGTCAGCCCCAGACCGGCGGTCTTCCCCGGCTGCCAGCACGCGAACTCCGCGCCCTGCGGGTCGGTGAACTGCGCCAGCCAGCCCTCCCCCATGACGTCCCCGGGCTCCACGCGGACCACTCCGCCGCCCGCCGTGACGGCCGCAGCCGTCTCCTGGATGTCGGGGGTGTGGAAGTGCAGCATCCACGCCGGGGTGGCGCCCTCCTCGGTGAGCGGCCCGAGGGCGGCGACGGTCTTGCCGCCGACCTGGAAGAAGCCGTAGCCGCCCGCCTCGGGGCCGAGGGAGAGGAACTCCCAGCCGAAGACCGCGGTGTAGAACGAGACGGCCCCGTCGGTGTCGGGACTCCCGAGGTCGAGCCAGTTGGGCGAGCCCTTGCGGAATTCGGTGCCGAGCATGAGGTTCCTCCAGTGCGTGCCTGCGTGCCGCTGCTGCCAGGTCCGGGTCCGGGTCGGGGTCGGGGTCCTGCCCCCGGTCCCCGGTCCCCTGTCCCCTGTCCCCTGTCCCCGGTCCCCCCGCCACGATGCCGAGCCCGTACCGGCCCCGCGCCCCGGGGAGCTCCGCACGACGGTGGAATCACCCGTACGGCCGCGCCACGCGCGCACCCGTGTCCGTATCTGTGGGATGTACGACCACACGGCCATGGCGGGAGGCCGCACGGACCCCGAAGACTGGTGGAGAACCCGCGGAAGACCAGGAAGGGACGACGAGACGATGACGGCACAGACGAACGACGCACTCCCCCACCCGCTCCGGGCAGCGGCACCCGTACCCGACTCGCGACTGGCGAAGGAGGCGACCGAGCTGGTCCGCGACAGCGTGGGCGAGCTGCTCTACGACCACTCCCGCCGCGTGTACTTCTTCGGCAGCCTCCAGGGCCGCCGCCTCGGCATCGAGGCGGATCCCGAACTGCTCTACGTGGCCGCGATGTTCCACGACCTCGGTCTCACGGAGCCCTTCCACGCCAGCGGCCGCCGCTTCGAGGTGGACGGCGCCGACGAGGCCCGCCGCTTCCTGCGGACCCACGGGGTTCCCGAGGACGCGGTGCGCCGGGTGTGGACGGCGATCGCCCTGCACACCACCCCGGGCATCCCCGAGCACATGGAGCCCGAGGTGGCCCTGGTGACGGCCGGCGTGGAGTACGACGTGCTCGGCATCGGCTACCACGACCTCGCCGAGGCGGACCGCGCGGCGGTCGTCGCCCTGCACCCGCGCCCGCGGTTCAAGGAGCGCATCCTGCGCGCCTTCGCCGACGGCGTGGCCCCCAAGCCCGGCACCGCCTTCGGCAACGTCAAGGCGGACGTGCTCGCGCACCACGTGCCCGGTTTCGAGCGCGAGGACTTCGTACGCCTGATCCTGGACTCCCCGTGGGCCGAGTAGCGGTCCACCCCGTCGTCATCGTCGCCTTCGACGGCGTGCAGCTGCTCGACGTCACGGGTCCCGCCGAGGTGTTCGCCGCCGCCAACCTCCACGGTGCCCGTGCCCGCGGCCCCTACGAGGTCCGGATCGTCTCCCCGGACGGGTCCGACGTCCGCACCTCCTCGGGCATACGCATCGGCGTGGACGGCGGCCCGGACAGCCTGCCGGCCCGGCCCGGGACCCTCGTCGTACCCGGCCGGAGCGACTGGCGGCGGGCCGTCGCCGATCCGGCCCTGACGGGCCTGGTGGCCGGGCTCGTGCTCCGCTCGCGCCGGGTCACCTCGGTGTGCGCCGGGGCCTTCGTACTGGCGGAGACCGGGGTGCTCGACGGGCGGCGGGCGGTCACGCACTGGAGGCTCGCGGCGCAGCTCGCGGCCGCGTACCCGCGGGTGCGCGTGGAGGCGGATCCGGTGTTCGTCCAGGACGGGCACGTCGTCACCTCCGCCGGGGTGACCTCCGGCATCGACCTGGCGCTGTCCCTGGTCGAGGAGGACCACGGGCCCGCCGTCGCCCGGGAGGTCGCGCGGGAGCTGGTCGTCTTCATGGCCAGGCCCGGCGGCCAGTCCCAGTACAGCGCCCGCCTGACCCCGCGCGAGGCCCGGCATCCGGTGCTGCGCACGGTCATGGACGCCATCGGGGCCGATCCGCGGCTCGCGCTCGACGAGGTCGTCCGGGACGCCGGCGTGAGCGGCCGGCACCTGGCCCGGCTCTTCCGCTCCGAGACCGGGATGACACCGGGGCAGTACCTGGAATCCGTACGCCTCGAGGCCGCCCAGGCCCTGCTGGAGGCCGGTGACGACCCGGTGGACGCGGTGGCCGAGCAGTCGGGGTTCGGCTCGGCCGAGACGATGCGGCGCGTGTTCCAGCACTCCCTGGGCCTCGCCCCGACCGCCTACCGCGCCCGCTTCCGCAGCACGCGCACGTCCCCGCCGTCCGGCTCGCCGATCAGCACGAACAGCTCCGGCTCCGCCGCCGTGCCCGCCACCTCCCGCACCAGTGACGCCTCGTCCCGCTCCGGGGAGGCCTTCTCGCACTCCGGCACCGCGAGGACCACGGCCGCCCGGTCGTAGAGGCGGTCCGCTTCCCGGGGCTTCCACGTGCCGTGCCCCGAGCAGCGGTCGACCACCTCGAAGCCGTCGTCCACCAGGAGCTTCTCCGCCACCACCGCGCCCTGCGCGTCCAGTTCCAGGCGGACGCCGGCGCCGGTCCACACGCCGATGTAGTCGGCCCGCGACAGGACCGGCGGCCGGTAGGGCCCGGACCTCGACGGCCAGGCCGAGCCGCCGGCGAAGGCCCCCACGACGGCCACCGCGGCCACCCGGAGCACCCAGCGCCGTACCGAGGACTTCGTCCACTGCCGCATCCGCGCGGCCGCGGCCACCGCCACCGGCAGCACCCCGGCGGCCGTGAGCCAGCCGCACGTGGCGGCGTACGGAGCGCTCGTCAGCAGGGCCACCGGGGCCGCGTACACGGCGCTGCCGGTCCCCACAGAGCCCCCCCCCGGATCATTGATTGAACACGTTCAATTCAGGGTGGACCCTACACCCCCCTTCCCATCTGACGCACCGTCAGCTTCAATCGGAAGTGTGATGGGACACGCAGGGATGGCGGCCACCGTCGTCCGATACCTCAGGTCAGTCGGCTCCCTCCCCTCCGCCGCCGCGGAGCCCGGGACCGAGCCCGTCGAAGCACTGCCCCGCCCGGATCTGCGGGCCGTCGGCGAACACGAGCGCGCGCCCGTCAGCCCCGCCGAATTCCGGGTCGTCCTCGGGAACTTCGCCAGCGGGGTCACGATCATCACCTCGCCGCCCGGCGAGGGGGAGGACGGTCCGGCCGGCTTCGCCTGCCAGTCCTTCGCCGCGCTCTCCCTCGAACCCCCGCTGGTCACCTTCATGGTGGCCCGTACGTCGACCACCTGGCCCCGCATCGCCCGCACCGGGGTGTTCTGCGTGAACGTCCTCGGCGCCGAACAGGGCGACCTGTGCCGGGCCTTCGCCGTCAGCGGCGCCGACAAGTTCGCCGGGGTCGCCCACACCCCGGCCCCCGCCACGGGATCGCCGCAGCTCGACGCGGTGCCGGCGTGGATCGACTGCCGGATCCACGCCGTGCACACCGGCGGCGACCACCTCATCGTGGTGGGCAAGGTCGAGGCCATGGGCGCGGCCGGCGAGGGCGAACCCCTGCTCTTCCACAAGGGCCGCTTCGGCCGCTTCACCGACTGACGACCCACGGGCCGAGCCCGCCCGCCCGCCCCGCCGCTATCCTGCGGATCTCGAACGGGCGGGGGATCATGGGGCACACGTACTACGAGCCGGGTCGCAGCAGGTGGACCGGCATCACGGGCTGGCTGATGGTGGCAAGCGCGGCCGCCGCGATCGGCTGTTCACTGACCCCGGTGTCCCCGTACCCACCCCTGACCGCCGAGCTGGCCTTCGCCGGCGCCTCCGCGCTCTTCGCCTGCGGCTGGGTCGTGGCCTCCTGCCGGGCACGCATCGGCCCGCTGGACAAGCCGTCTCCGCCGGCCGGCTACCGGCGCGGGGACGGACAGCTGGCCTACCTCTTCGCCATCGGCGTGCCGTTCGCCGTGGCCGCCGCCCTCGTGGTGCTGTTCACCGGCTCCAGTGCGGACGGCAAGGAGATCGAGCGGCTGGAGCGGGCCGGGTACGACAGCGGCAAGGTGGAGATCGTCCGGCTGGCCGGCGAACCGGTGCACACCCCGCCCACCGAGGACAGCCACGGCTCGTACGACACGGACCTCGTCGTCCGCGTCCCCTTCGACAGCGGGCCCCGGGACGTCGCCCTGAAGGGGTACACCACAAGCCGATTCCCCGAGCCGGGCATGCGGGTCGCCGCCCATTTCGCCCCGGCCCACCCCGAAGAAGGCGTGGCGGAGCACCCCGCCATGACCCGTGCCTGGCTCGGGTCCCCCATCGCCGCGTTCTTCGGCCTGCTGTGGTCCGGCGTCGCGGCAGCCATCACCAAGTCGTTCATGGACCCGTCGGACATGAAGAACCTGCGCCGTTTCCGGCCCGGCACCCACCTCCCGGCCCTCGCGATCCTGCTGTGCGGCCTCGTCCTGCTCCTGCCCGTCGCCCTCGAATTCCAGGTCTCCGGCTACAACCGGCTGCCCGCCTTCCTCGCGAGCCTGACCCCGCTGCTGGCCCTGACCTGGCTGGTCAAGCGGCGGTACTGAAACACGCCGCGGCCGGCCCCGCTCCAGGAGGAGGGCCGACCGCGGAACCGCGCGAGGAGCCGCCTCAGAACGTGAGGACCCCCCGCGCCACCCGCCCGTGATGCGCGTCGTCCACGGCCTTGGCGAAGTCCTCCACCGGGTAGACCTCCGTGACCAGTTCGTCCAGCAGCAGCTTCCCCTGCCGGTAGAGCTCCGCGTAGAGCGCGATGTCCCGCTGCGGGCGCGAGGACCCGTACCGGCAGCCCATGATCGTCTTGTCCAGGTACATGGACGAGACCTGGAAGGCCGCCTCCTCCTTGAAGCCGGGCACGCCCAGCAGGACCGCCTGTCCGTGCCGGTCCAGGAGGTCGATCGCCTGCCGGATCAGCTTGACGTTGCCCACGCACTCGAAGGCGTGGTCCGCGCCCGTGGGCAGGATCTCCTTCACGGCCGCCGAGGAGTCCGCCACCGCCGAGGCGTCGATGAAGTGCGTGGCGCCGAACTGCCGGGCCACCGCCTCCTTCGCCGGGTTCGCGTCGATCGCCACGATGGTCGTGGCGCCCGCGATCCGCGCGCCCTGGAGCACGTTGAGCCCGATGCCGCCGGTGCCGATGACGACCACCGTCTCGCCGCGGTCCACCTTGGCCCGGTTCAGTACGGCGCCCACGCCCGTCAGTACCCCGCAGCCGATCAGCGCGGCCGAGGTCAGCGGAATGTCCTTGGGGATCTTCACCGCCTGCACGGCCTTGACGATGGTCCGCTCCGCGAAGGCCGAGTTGGACGCGAACTGGTAGAGCGGCGTGCCGCCCCGCGAGAACGGCTGCCCCGGCATCCCGATCGCCTTGCGGCACATCGTCGGCCGGCCCCGGTCGCAGTCCGCGCACGCCCCGCAGTTGGCGAGCGTGGACAGAGAGACGTGGTCGCCGGGCGCCACGTGGGTGACCCCGGAGCCGACCGCCTCCACCACGCCCGCGCCCTCGTGCCCGAGCACCACCGGCGGCGGGAACGGGATCGTCCCGTCGATCACCGACAGATCGCTGTGACACAGCCCGGCCGCCGCTATCGCGACCAGCACCTCCCCCGGCCCCGGGTCCCGGATCTCCAGATCGTCGACCACCTGGGCCTGCTTGCCGTCGAATACGACGCCTCTCACCTGGACTCCTTAGGCAGGCCGAGCACGCGCTCGGCGATGATGTTGCGCTGGATCTCGTCCGAGCCGCCGTAGATGGTGTCGGCGCGGGTGAACAGGAACAGCCGCTGCTCCTCGTCGAGTCCGAGTTCGTACGGGGTCCCCCGCGACCAGTGCCCCGGCCCGGCGGTGGCCACCGCGCCCCGGACCTCCACCGCCAGCTCCCCGAGCCGCCGGTGCCAGCCTCCCCACAGCAGTTTGGCCACGCTGGGCGCACCGGGGTCCCCACCCTCGGCGCCCAGCGTCCGCAGCGCGTTCCACCGCATCGTGCGCAGCTCGGCCCACTGCCGTACGAGGCGTTCGCGCAGGACCGGGTCGCCCGCGCCCGCGTCCACGTACGCCCGGACCACCCGCTCCAGTTCGGCCGCGAAGCCGATCTGCTGGACGAGCGTGGAGACCCCTCGCTCCAGCGCGAGCAGTCCCATGGCCACGGACCAGCCGTTGCCCTCCCCGCCCACGACCTCGGCGGCGACGGCCCCGTCGAAGAACACCTCGTTGAACTCGGAGGTCCCCGACATCTGCCGGATCGGCCGGACCTCGACCTTGCCCGGCTGGTCCATGCGGACCAGGAGGAAGGACAGCCCGCGGTGCCGCACGGACCCGGCCTCGGTGCGCGCCAGGACGAAGCACCAGTCGGCGTCCTGGGCGAGCGAGGTCCAGATCTTCTGCCCGGTGACCCGGTGGAGGCCGTCCGCCGCGTCCCTCACGGCCGTCGTACGGATTCCGGCGAGGTCGGAGCCGGCGCCCGGTTCGGAGTACCCCTGGCACCACAGCTCCTCGCCGCGGGCGATGCCGGGGAGGTGGCGGGCCCGCTGCTCCGGGGAGCCGTAGGCGATCAGCGTCGGCGCGAGGAGGTTCTCGCCGATGTGGCCGACCCGGGCCGGCGCGCGCGCGGCCGCGTACTCCTCGGCCCACACCACCTGCCCGGTGAGGGACAGCCGCCGGTTGCCGTACCCGTCGCCCTCCCCCGTCTCCCAGCCCTGCCCGATCCAGCCGGCCCGTCCCAGCTCGCGCTCCCAGGCGCGCCGGATCTCGACTCCTTCGTGCTCGCTGCCCGGCCCGCCGAGGCCGACGGCCTCCTCGTACGGGCCCACGAGGTGCTCCGCCAGCCACGCCCGGGCGCGGCCGCGCAGCTCCTCGGCCTCCTCGTCGAAGCGGAAGTCCATGGTCGTACCCCCCTCGGTTCTACGCGTTGGGGCGGTCCTTGGCCGCAGCCGCCTTGGCCATGGCTTCGAGCTGGGCGAGCATCGGCATCGGGTCGGTGCCGACGGTCCCGGGCAGGAAGTCGGCGATCTTCTCGGGGGTCCAGGAGCCCTCGGCGTACCCCGCGCGCAGTTCGCGGGGCTGGGCCCAGACGGCGATCTTCGGGCCGGCGATCGTGTAGACCTGCCCGGTGATCTTCTCGCCGCCGACGGCCACGGCCTTGTCGGAGAGCAGGTAGGTCACGAGCGCCGCCACGTCCTCGGGCTCGCCGATCTCCTTGAGCTCCATCGGCACGTTGGCCGACATCCGGGTGCGCGCGACGGGCGCCACGGCGTTGGAGGTCACTCCGTACTTGGCCAGCCCCAGGGCCGCCGACCGGACGAGCGAGATGATCCCGCCCTTGGCGGCGCTGTAGTTGGCCTGGGCCACGGAGCCCTGGTGGTTGCCGCTGGTGAAGCCGATCAGCGTGCCGGTGCCCTGGCGGCGCATGACGGCGGAGGCCGCGCGGAAGACGGTGAAGGTGCCCTTGAGGTGGGTGGCGACCACCGGGTCCCACTCCTCCTCGGACATGTTGAACAGCATCCGCTCGCGCAGGATGCCGGCGACGCACACGACTCCGTCGATGCGTCCGTACTGGGCGAGCGCGGTGTCGACGATGCGCTGCCCGCCCGCCATCGTCGAGATGTCGTCGGCGACGGCGACGGCCTCCCCACCAGCGGCGATGATCTCCTTCACCACCGCTTCGGCGATCTCGCTGGTGGGCTCGTTGCCCTCCATGCCCACGCCGTAGTCGTTGACGACGACCCTGGCACCCTCGGCGGCCGCGGCGAGTGCCACGGCCCGTCCGATGCCCCGGCCGGCGCCTGTGACGGCGACGACTTTGCCTGCCAAGAAGTTCCCCACGTCCGGCCCCTTCCCGCGTTTTCTGACGGTCCGTTAGATTCTATGGGCACCGCGATGCGCCAGCACAAGCCCCAGTTCGCCACCACCGCCCATTTCCTCCTCAAGGAGCTGATGAGATCCATGGCCATGCCCGCCGAGTTCCACGACATCGCCAAGCGCGTCAACAACTGGGGCCGGTGGGGCGCCGACGACGAGATCGGCACCCTCAACCTCATCACCGACGAGGTCGTCCGCGCGGCCGCGGCCGAGATCCGCACCGGGCGCCGCATCCCGCTCGCCCTCCCCCTCAAGGAGGACGGGGTGCAGTCCGGCATGATCCCCGGCCGGATCAACCCGCTGCACACGATGGTGCAGATCAACCAGGAACTCTTCGGCCCGGGCACGGTGGCGTGCAGCGACGACGCGGTGACCTTCGGGCTCCAGGCCGGCACCCACTGGGACGCGCTCACGCACGTCTCGCACTCGGGGAAGATCTACAACGGCCGCCCGGCCGGCACCATCACGGCGCACGGCCGCGCCGAGTTCAGCGGCATCGACAAGGCCGGGCACATCGTCTCGCGCGGGGTCCTGCTGGACGTGGCCCGCGCCAAGGGCCTGGACCGCCTCCCCGGCGGCCACGCGGTCACCCCCGAGGACCTGAACGAGGCGGAGGAGTTCGCCGGGGTCACCGTCCGCGCGGGCGACATCGTCCTGGTCCGCACCGGCCAGGTGCAGGTCTACCTGGCGGGCGACAAGCACGGCTACGGCTACCCGTCGCCCGGCCTGTCCGTCCGTACGCCCGAGTGGTTCCACGCCCGGGACGTGGCGGCCGTCGCGAACGACACCCTGACCTTCGAGATCTTCCCGCCGGAGATAGACAACCTGTGGCTGCCGGTGCACGCCCTGGACCTGGTCGAGATGGGCATGCACCAGGGCCAGAACTGGAACCTCGAAAAGTTGTCCACAGCCTGTGCGGAAGAATCCCGCTACACCTTCCTCCTCTCGGCCATGCCGGAGCCCTTCGTCGGCGCGGTGGGCACCCCGGTGGCCCCGATCGCCATCCTCTGAGCGTTCCCGTCCGCCGGTCGCCCTGGCCCGAACAGTTCGACCCTCAGCCCCGAGTCATCATGACGAGCGAGGCGGGCACCGCCACCAACCCACAGATGGCCAGGACACCGCCAACGAGCCGCACGAAACCCGCGGAGGGCACCGACCGCACCCTCTCCCGAGTCCGCGAACTCCGATCCAGGCCGTTCACGACGAAGGATCGAATCCTGGCAGCCCCGCTCTTGGTGGCGAAGACTCCGCCCAAGACGATCACCAGCAGTCCCCAGATCAGCAGGAACGGGCCTGGAGCGGGCTCCGTCTGACCGGCGAGAAGCAACATGGTCGGATCCTTCACCGCCCGGACGGCAAGGTCAACAGCCGTACGAGCCACCGGAACCACTTGTGAGGCTTACGAGGACACGACGAGCGTGGGGGATGAAGGCGAGCAAGTCGGGCGAGGGCGTTCCGAGTACCGAGTAGGGGCAGACATCGCCTCCATGGGGACGCCCCCGATGCCCAACAGCAGGTGTGACGGGGCCATCGGTGCCGCCGGGGTCAGCGTTTGCGAGAGATCATCCACGGAGGGAAATCCTCACCCGCGCTCCCCGCCCGTCACCCGCGACGGGGGTCCTGGCCGGCGGCTTTCCGCATCGGCCAGGACGCCACGCGATCAGGCGTCGTGGACCATACGGACGAACTGATCGAAGTCCAGCTCCTGGCCGTACTTGATCGGTTCTTGGATGACGTTCCATTCCGCGCGCGTCACACCATCCCGAACCACTCGGACGGGCAACGAACCGCTCGCTCCGACGACCACTATCCGGCCTACCTGCTCCAGAGGTCCGGACTGCCCGCCCGGGAGGAAATAGACCCATCCCTCCTGGGTCCAGCCGTCCACAACGATCGACGGGTAGGCCGCGGCCACACGCGTCAGTCCCTCCCGGCCGGGCCAGACCTCCCCGACCGCAGCCGCGTAGTCGCTTATGTCCTTGAACTCTATGAAGCGCTCACTCATGCGGTTGGACGCTAGCCGGGATCCCCACGGAAGGAAGAACAATCCGGAATCGCAGCGCAGGCGCCGTGGCCAGCCTCGCCGACTCACGGCCATCTCGCGGAGGCGGTCCGGCCGGCACCCTCACCCTCCGCCTCCGCCGAGCCGGAACCACACCACGGTCCCGCCGTCGCCCGCGACCACCGCCCAGTCCTCGCAGTACGCCCCCACGAGGACGAGCCCCCGCCCCCGCACATCGAGCGGCCCGCCGCCGACCGGCCGCCAGGGCGGGCCGCTGTCGCGCACCTCTACGGTGATCCGGCCGCCCGTGACGTCGACACCGACGCCGATCGTCTCCGTCGGGGTGTGCCGGTACGCGTTGGTCACCAGCTCCGACGTACACAGCCGGGCCGCCTCCACGAGGTGCCCGAACCCGGCACCCCGCAGGATCGAAGCCACCCACTCCCTGGCCACCCGGGGCGTATCGGGCCGACTCGGCGCGACCATCCGGTAGCTGAGCCCTAACGCTTTCGCGTGCGTCACGTTCTTCTCCCAACGCGGTACGGATTGCGTGGCATTGGCCGCCCCCAGGCGACGCGAGCTCCAAGACCCTCGCCAGCGGCTGCACTTCGCTCCATCGACATGCGATGCGATGTTGCGAGGACCATAGGGGGCAACCATGCACCGGTGCAACCTTGCCACCTACTTCCTCTGCCGCCGGTAGACCCACGGCACGGATAGCGGCAGACTCGTGCCAGACAAGGGGAAGGGACACATGCCACCGAGGGACAACCCGACGGCACGCCAGGCGCGACTCGGGGTCGAGCTGCGGAAGCTACGCGAGGCCGCGGCGACGACGGCCCGGGAGGCCGCTGGTCTCCTCTCCGTCGACCAAGCGAAGATCAGCCACATCGAAGCGGGTCGGCTCGGCGTGAGCGAGGAGCGCATTCGACGGCTCGCGACGTTCTACTCATGTGACGACGAGGCCCTGATCGAAGCCCTGTGCGCCATCGCCAGGGAGCATCGCGGACAGTACTGGTTTGACGAATATCGGGGCATCCTTGCTCCCGGATTCCTCGACATCGCCGAGCTGGAACACCACGCCGTAGCCCTCCGCACCATGCAGAGCGTGACCCTGCCCGGACTGTTCCAGACGGAGAACTACGCCCGCGCACTGTTCTCGGGTGCCACTCCGAAGCTCCCCGCCGCAGAGGTCGAGGCCCGGGTCGAACACCGCATGAAGCGCGTCACGCTCTTCGACCGAGCCGAACCGCCCCAGTTCGACGCGATCATCCACGAAGCGGCCCTGCGCATGCGTTTCGGTGGACGCAAGGTCGCGCGCGAGCAGCTTGAGCACCTTCTGGACGTGTCGACGCGCCCCGCCGTGACGGTTCGCGTCATCCCCTTCACGAACGAGGACTTCATCGAGGTCACTCAGCCCGTCCTCTATGCCCGCGGGATCGTTCCGCAATTGGACACGGTGCAGATCGACAGCGCCTTCGGAGGCCGATTCCTGGACGCCGACGCCGATCTGCGCAAGTACAGGACGCTCTTCGAAATCGCGGAGCAGGCGGCCCTGGACTCGGAGGCGTCGCGGCAGATCATCCACCACATCGCACGAGAACTGTGAGAGATACGGCAATGAGCGCATCCATCAAGTGGCAGAAGTCGTCCTTCTCCGGAGGCGGAGGGGAGAACTGCATCGAAGTCGGGCACGAACCCGGCGGCATCGTGATGCGCGAGAGCGACGACCCGGGTGTCGTCATCACCACCAGTCCCGCAAAGCTGGCCGCCTTCATCAGGGGCGTCAAGGCCGGCGAGTTCGACCACTTCGTGAACTGACCCGCCCGCACCGCCTCTCGCCCGGAAAGCCCCTCGCCAAGCCTGGCGGGGGGCTTTCCGCATATGCCAATGAGCACCTATGCACCGGTGCATACTTGCCAGGCCGATCGGCGTAGCGCTACCGTCACACTGCGTCGCAATTCCAGCACGGCCTCGCCCTGTTGAGCACGTCGGGCTGTAGGTCAGGTGCACCCATGCCGTCAGCACAGGAGGGCAGCCATGCCCCAAGCGCGCCGATCACCTCTCCCACAAGGTGCAAAGTTGCCTCCCGCCCGGGACACGACCGTGGCGATCCTGGCCGGGTTCTGGTTCGAGGCGCTCTGCTACGCCGACGCGTACGCCGACCGGAGGCCCGAACTGCTGGACCGGGCGATGCTCGACACCCCCGAGGAAGCCGTCCGGCTGATCCGGGTGCAGATCCGGACCACGCACCCCTTCGCCCTGTCCCCGGACGAAGCGGCCCGCGCACTCGCCTGGTCCGACGGCGGCGGCCGGGTCCCCGCGCTCGCGGCCCTGCACCGGGGCGAGGTCGCCGGTTTCAGCATCGTCCTGCGCGACGGGATCCGCGCCGAGTGGCGGGTCCGGCCCGTGGACTACCTCCGGCTGACCGTCGCACACCGGCCCCGCCGGTGAGGAGACGGCGGTCCGGGAAGACCGCAGCCTCCGCGCCCTACGGTCAGCCCTTCGCGCAGATCACGTCGTACGGGCGGCCCACCGCCATGGTCAGCTGCATCGGCTCGGTGGTGCCGGAGGGGCACTCGGCCTTCGTCTTGACCAGGCCGAGCACCTTGTACGCGCCCGAGCCGCCCGAGGCGCAGGGCACTTCCTGCGCCTGGTTCGTCACGCAGTCGCCCTGCACCAGCTGGCCGCCGCCGGCGCCCGCGTCGCCGGGGTGGTCACCGGTCAGGTTGCGGCCGCAGACGGTGTTGGTGGGGATGCCGCCCGACTTCGCGGAGCCGTAGGTCATGCTCACCTGGATCATCAGGTCGGTGCCGGGCGGGCACTGGATCGCGCCCGGCAGGATGCTGGCGTCCTTGATGTCGATCGCCTTGAAGGTGGCTCCGGACGCCGAGCACTTCCGCGGCCGGTAGCCGTCCGGCGGGTTGTCCGGGTCGGGGCCGCCGCAGTCGCCCACCGCCCACGTGCTCGACGTGTCGGAGGAGGACTCCGGATTCCCCGGGTCCTTGGACGCCGCGGCGGAGGCCGAAGCGGACGCCGAGGGCTTGGCGTCGTCCTTGTCGCCGTTCTTGCCGAGCCACTGGGAGGCTCCGTAGATGGCCGCGACGATCAGAACGAGGACGAGGAAACCGGGGAGCTTGCTCCCACGGCGCCCCGGGGCGGGCGGAGGTGTCACCTGGTACGGGTTTGCCATGCACTACTCCTGCGGTGAGGGGGGCCTTTGGAGTGGGCCTTCGGGTGGGACGACGCGCCCCGCACAGAGACACGTCATGGACACCTCATGGTTCCACGCTCCCGCGACCGTCCCCGCCCTCAAGCGCAGAGCGGCCGATCCTCCTCCGTGGGACGGAAGGTGACCGTTACCTCCGAGTCGTGGCGGACGAAGCGCGCCTCGACCGCCGAGACGAGCATCATCGTGCCCGCCGTGTACGGGTCGTCCCAGACGGCCGCGTCCAAGGCCTCGTCCGGCACTTCCGGATCGGCGCGCCACCAGCGGCCGTCGAACTTCGTGAACCGGATCCCGCAGTGCACGTACAACGTGTGCGGGTACGGGACCCCGAGCGCCGGGGTGGCCTGAACGGCCGGCTCCGTCGCCGCGGGCAGGCCGCTCGGCGGTCCCGCGGTCGCGGCCGGCGGGGCTGGCATCCGGGACCCGTCGCCCGGCGACCACTGCGGGGCGAGGACGGCCAGCACCGCGGCGGCCGCCACCAGTCCGGCCGCCGCCGCCGCTCTCCGGCGCCCGCGGATCCGGGCGGCCGCCCGGACGGCGTCCTGCGGCGCGGGCGCCGCGAGGGGCACCGGCGGCCGGTCCGCCAGCGCGTGCAGGGCGCGGCGCAGCTCTTCTTCGGGGTACCCGTTCATCGCGCCTCCGCCTCGCTCACGCTCGTACTCAGGTCGGGGTGGGACCGCAAGCGGGTCAGGGCCCGTGCGGTCAGGCTGGTCACCGTGCCGTTCGGGCAGCCCAGGATCTCCGCCGTCTGCTCGACGGTCAGGTCCTGGTAGTAGCGCAGCACCAGGACGGCCCGCTGGCGCCGCGGGAGGCCGAGCAGGGCGCGTTCGAGCAGGTCCGAGGCCGCGACCGCCTCTGCGGTGGGCTCCCCTGAGCCGGAACCGATGCCGTAGACGCCCACCGCGTCGGGCAGGGCCGCGTGGGGCAGCTCGTAGTGCCAGCGCCTGCGGCGCCAGGTGCAGTACGTGGTGACCATGACCTTGTGGGCGTAGCCGACCGGTGCGTCGTAGCGGCCCGCGCGGGCCCAGCGGTCGTAGACCTTGGCCAGGGTCACCTGCACCAGGTCCTGTCCCAGATGCCAGTCGCCCGTCAGCAGCCGCGCGGTGCGGAGCAACGGGACTCCCTGCGCCGCGACGAACTCCGCAAACGTTTCTTCGGATGGCTCCACCCGGCAACACCCCCTCACCCCCAAGACGACTCGGGGGTGCCATCGCATTGCACCGCGGCGGTACGAACACACCGGAAGGGCAATGGAATGGTGCTGCGGGTGGCGGCGGCGCGCATGCACGCCCCGAGCGCGGCACGGCGGCCGCCACCCCACGACCCGCACTCGTCAAGGCAGGACCGGCCCTTGGCGTCCCCTCGCGACGAATCGTTCAACACAAGAGTGATCACCAGTTGACGAACCGTCAACACCTCGTTAGAGGTACACGCGCGGTTCCCGGATCGCGCCACGGATTTCCGGCCCGTCCGGGGCCTTCCCGCCGGGCTCCCCGGCGACCTCGTCCGAGATCCCCTCCGCGGTCTTCTCCTCGCGGTCGATCTCGCACCAGATCCGCTTCCCGGCGCCCTCGCGCTGCCAGCCCCAGCGGTCCGCCAGTCCGTCCACGAGCTCCAGCCCGCGCCCGCCCGTATCGTCCCCCGCGGCCTGCCGCGGGGACGGGGCCCGGTCGCTCGCGTCCGCGACCTCCACCCGCACCCCCGGCTCCCCGAAGAGCATGCGCAGCACGGCCGGACAGCCGGTGTGCACGACGGCGTTGGTGACCAGCTCGGAGATCAGCAGGATCAGCGTCTCCGCGAGCGGCTCGTCATCCCCTATGCCGCAGCCCGCGAGCCGGGAGCGGGCCCATCGGCGGGCCCGGCCGACCTCGGCGGGGTCCGGTCCTACCTCCAGCTGAACCTGAAGCACCTGCACCGCTCACACCATCCGAACCGGCGGACACTTCGCCTCGCGACAGGACGGAGTCACCGAGTGTGACCCCGTTGCGGAGCAGCATGGTTGACATACAGTCACCACAACAAGCGCTTCGGGCATATTCCAGCGTGAAGGAGTAAGCGTGGTGCATACTGTGCGGCGCTCGCGCCGCTCAACCGCTCGCATTCCCGGGAGCGTACCGGAGCCACCCCCCGCCTCCGGGCCTCAATGAGGCGGGCGAAGGACACAAACCGATATCAACTCTCCGTAATCGGACATGCGTCCCGCGCCGTCCCTCCCGCACCCCACCGTCACAGCGAGCGAGCAGCCGGCGGCCCGAACGACCCCGCGGACCCCGCCCACTCCGCCGCCCCCTACTCCGCCGCCGCCAGCAGCTCCGCCGCGAGCGCCTCCTCCGCCTGCGCCGCCGTCCGCCACTGCTCCGCCCGCACCCAGGCCCGCTTCAGGTGCAGGTGCACGTCCGCCTCCCAGGTGAAGCCCATCCCGCCGTGCACCTGGAGACAGTCCCGGGCATTGCGCACGGCCGCCTCGTCGGCCAGCAGCTTCGCTCCGGCCACCTCAGCCGGATCCGCCGTCACGGCGGCCGCGTAGACCGCCGTACGGGCCACCTCCGCGCGCACCAGCATCTGCGCGCACAGGTGCTTGACCGCCTGGAACGCCCCGATCGGCTGCCCGAACTGCTCGCGCTCCTTCGCGTACCGCACGGCCAGTTCCACCGTGCGCAGCGCGCTGCCGAGCTGCAGGGCCGCCGTCAGCAGCGCCCCCTCGTCCCGGTAGGTTCCGGCCGCCACCGGCCGCACCGGTACGGACACGCGGGCCAGCGGGGTCAGCGGGTCCGCGGAGCGCACCGGCTCCCCGTCATGGACCTCCACCGGCTCCCCGTCCGCCCCGAGCACCGCGTCGGCCTCGCCGAGGTGGGCCACGAGCGGGCCCTCCAGGTCGAAGGCCGTCACCACCGCCTCCCCCTCCGCGGCCCCCGCGACCAGCCCGGCGGCCAGGTGGGTGGCGACCAGCGGACCGGGCAGCAGGGCCCGCCCGGCCTCCTCGAAGACGAGGACGGCCTCCGGCAGCCCGAGCCCGACCCCGCCCCGGTCCTCCGGGAGCCGCAGCGCGAAGAACCCGGCTTCGCCGAGCTCCCGCCACAGGGACCGGTCCACGGACCGGCCCGTGTCGGCCGCCCGGTCGACCGAGGCGCGCAGCGCCTCGCGGTCGTAGCGGCCCGCCAGGAGGTCCCGTACGCCCGTCCGCAGGTCCCGCTGGTCCTGCGTCGGCTGGAAGTCCACGGAACGCTCACCTGCCCTTCGGAAGGCCGAGGATCCGCTCGGCCACGATGTTCTGCTGGATCTGCGAGGTGCCGGCCGCGATCGTGTAGGAGAGCGAGGAGAGCCGGTCCAGGGTCCACTCCTCCTCCAGCGACAGGGACTGCGCCCCCAGTACCTCGGCGGCGGTGTCGTACAGCTCCTGGCGCGCGTGCGAGTACGCCAGTTTGAAGACGCTGCCGCCGATGCCGGGGACCCCGCCGGAGCGTTCCGACTCGCTGACGTTCCACTGGGTGAGCCGCCACAGGGCGCCGAACTCCCCGTACAGCCGGCCCAGCCGGCGCCGCAGCACCGGGTCGTCCCAGCGGCCGTTGGCCTTCGCGGCGCGGGCCAGCTCGCCCAGGGTGCGCCGGCAGGCGACGACCTCCCCGACGAAGGCGGTGCCGCGCTCGAAGGACAGGGTCACCATCGTGACCCGCCAGCCGTCGTTCTCCGCGCCGACCCGGTTGGCGACCGGGACCCGCACCTCGTCGAGGAACATCTCCGCGAACTCCGTGGACCCGGCCAGGGTGCGCAGCGGCCGGATCGTCACCCCCGGCGCGTCCATCGGCATGGCCAGCCAGGAGATCCCCCGGTGCTTGGGGGTCGTCCCGCTGATCGGGTCCGTCCTGACCAGCAGCTCGCACCAGTCGGAGACCTCCGCGTGCGAGGTCCATATCTTCGAGCCGGTGATCACGTACTCGTCGCCGTCGCGCACCGCGCGGGTGCGCAGCGAGGCCAGGTCCGAGCCCGCGTCCGGCTCGCTGAAGCCCTGGCACCACATCTCGTCGCCGCGCAGGACGGGCGGCAGCCAGCGCGCGCGCTGCTCCGCGGTGCCCTCGGCGGCGATGGTCGGGCCGGCGTGCAGCAGCCCGACGAAGTTCGCGCCGACGTACGGGGCGCCCGCGCGCTCGGTCTCCTCCAGGTAGATCAGGTGCTGCGTGGGGGTGGCCCCGCGGCCGCCCGCGTCCACCGGCCAGTGCAGTCCGGCGTACCCGGCGTCGTACAGGCGGCGCTGCCAGCCCGCGTCGTACGCGCGGCGGCCCGGCCAGTCGTCGGGCGAGGGCCTGGGCGGCAGTCCGGGGAGCACGTGCGCGAGCCAGGCCCGCAGCCGGGCCCGGAACTCCCGCTCCTCCTCGGTATAGGTGAGGTCCACTGCGCCTACCGCCCCGTCCGCCGGTCCTTGTCGAAGTCGAGTCCGAGCATGCGGATGGCATTTCCGCGCATCAGCTTGTACACGGTCTCCTCATCGAGACCCTTGACGTGGTCGAGGGCGACCTCCTTGGTGTGCGGGAAGGTCGAGTCCACGTGCGGGTAGTCGGTCTCGAAGGTGGCGTTGTCGCGGCCGACGACGTCCAGCGAGGCGATCCCGTGCTTGTCGCGGAAGAAGCAGCAGAACATCTGCCGGTAGTAGTACGTGGACGGCGGCTCGGGGATCAGGTCCTTGACCCCGCCCCAGGCCCGGTGCTCCTGCCACACGTCGTCGGCGCGCTCCAGGGCGTACGGGATCCAGCCCATCTGGCCCTCGCTGTAGGCCAGTTTCAGCGTCGGGAACTTGACGAGCACCCCGCTGAACAGGAAGTCCATCATCGAGGCCATGGCGTTGTTGAAGCTGAGCGCCGCCTGTACGGCGGGCGGGGCGTCGGGGGAGGCGGCGGGCATCTGGGAGCTGGACCCGATGTGCATGTTGACGACGGTGCCGGTCTCCTGGCAGACGGCGAAGAAGGGGTCCCAGTAGCCGGTGTGGATGGACGGCAGGCCGAGGTGGGTGGGGATCTCGGAGAAGGTCACCGCCCGCACCCCGCGCGCGGCGTTGCGCCGGATCTCGGCGACGGCCAGGTCGATGTCCCAGAGCGGGATGATGCAGAGCGGGATGAGCCGGCCCCCGCTGTCCCCGCACCACTCCTCGACCATCCAGTCGTTGTACGCGCGCACGCAGGCCAGGGCCACTTCCTTGTCCTTCGCCTCGGCGAAGGTCTGCCCGCAGAAGCGCGGGAAGGTCGGGAAGCACAGGGAGGCCTCGACGTGGTTGAGGTCCATGTCGAGGAGGCGCGCCTTGGGGTCCCAGCAGCCGCGCCGCATCTCCTCGCGGGTGATGCCCTCCAGGGTCATCTCGTCCCGGTCGAAGCCCACGGCGGCGATGTTGCGCTTGTACGGGAACTTCAGGTCCTCGTAGATCCACCAGTCGGTGGGCGGGCCGTCGGGGTCCATGGTGATCACGTACTTGCCGCCGGTGTAGGCGAGCTCGCCGATGCCGGCGGTGAGCGCCTTGGGACCGCGGTCGCGGTACTTGGCCGGCAGCCACACGTCGAAGAGGTGGGCCGGTTCGATGACGTGGTCGTCGACGCTGATGATCCGAGGCAGTTCCATGATGTCCCCTCGCTGAAGCCGAAGCTGAATCCGACGCCTAACCCGATACTGAATCTGATGGGGCGTCAGAAATCTGGAACCAAGCTAGCTCCCCACCCCTGGACCGACAAGCGTCCGCGCTCTACGCTCTGCGCTTGATCTGACTATCCGTCAGGTACGTGAGCGGCCAAGGGGAGGCGGGTCCGGGATGACGGACAACAGCACCGCAGTCGAACTCAGCCGGTCCCGCACGCTCTGGGACCTCATCACCCGCCGGGCCGCCATGACCCCCGACGCCCCCGTCCTCATCGAGGCCGCCGAGGATCCCGCGAACGACCGGCGGCTGACCTTCGCCGAGCTGCGCGACCGGTCCGAGCAGGTCGCGGCCGGCCTCCACGACATGGGGGTGCGCCCCGGCACGGTGGTCGCCTGGCAGCTCCCCACCCGCATCGAGACCGTGCTGCTCTCGGTCGCCCTCGCCCGCATCGGCGCCGTCCAGACCCCCGTCATCCCCTTCTACCGGGACCGTGAGGTCGGCTTCGCCCTGCGCGAGTCCAAGGCGGAGTTCTTCGCCGTCCCCGGCGTCTGGCGCGGCTTCGACCACACGGCCATGGCGCACCGCCTCGGCGCCCGCGGCGTCTTCGAGGCCTACGCCACCCTCCCGACGGGCGACCCGGCGGTGCTCCCCCCGCCCCCCGGGGACGGCGTCTCGGTCCGGTGGATCTACTGGACCTCGGGCACCACCTCGGACCCCAAGGGCGTCCTGCACACGGACCGCTCCCTCATCGCCGGCGGCTCCTGCCTGGCCCACGCCCTGCACCTGTCACCGGACGACGTCGGCTCGATGGCCTTCCCGTTCGCCCACATCGCCGGACCCGACTACACGGTGATGCTGCTGCTCTACGGGTTCCCGGCGGTCCTCTTCGAGAAGTTCGCGATGCCCGACGCCCTGGACGGCTACCGGCGCCACGGCGTCACCGTCGCCGGCGGCTCCACGGCCTTCTACTCGATGTTCCTCACCGAGCAGCGCAAGGACCCGTCCGCCAAGCTCATCCCCACCCTCCGCCTCCTCGCGGGCGGCGGGGCGCCGAAGCCCCCGGAGATCTACCACGCGGTGGTCCGCGAACTGGGCTGCCAGCTCACCCACGGCTACGGCATGACCGAGGTCCCCATGATCACGATGGGCGCCCCGGACGACACCGCGGAGAACCTCGCCACCACCGAGGGCCGGCCGCCGCAGGGCATGTCGATCCGCATCACGACCCCGGAAGGGGCGCTCCTCCCCCCGGACACCGACGGGGAGGTCCGCCTGCGCGGAGAGGCGGTCTGCCGGGGATACCTGGGGCGGGAAGAGAACGCCGGGGTCTTCGACGCCGACGGCTACCTGGTCACCGGCGACCTCGGTCACCTCACCAAGGACGGCTACCTGGTCCTGACCGGCCGCAGCAAGGACGTCATCATCCGCAAGGGCGAGAACATCTCGGCGAAGGAGATCGAGGACCTGCTCCACCAGCTCCCGGCGGTGGCCGACGTCGCCGTCATAGGCCTGCCGGACCCGGAACGCGGCGAACGCGTCTGCGCGGTCGTCGAACAGCCCGCGGGCGCGGCCCCGCTGACCCTGGCCGAGGTGACCTCCCACCTCCGCACGGAGGGCCTCTCCCCGCACAAGCTCCCGGAACAACTGGAACTGGTCGAGGCCCTGCCCCGCAACGACGCCCTGCGCAAGGTCCTCAAGTACAAACTCCGCGAACGGTACGCGTAGGCCCCCGCCCGGGCGGGGCTCCCGGCCCCGCCCACGCCAACGCCCAGGCCCAGACCCGGGCCCACGCCGGCGCCTACGCGTCCGGCGCGGCCACCCCGCAGTAGCCCGCGAAGGCCGCCAGGATCTCGTCCTCCGTGATGCGGCCGTCGCCGTCCGCGTCCAGGGCCGCCGCGACCGGGCCCGCCAGCTCCTCCGGAGTGCCCAGCACGCGCAGCACGCGGGCCGTCGCCGCCGGAGTCGCGCCGGGCCCGTCCGGGTCCGCCGCCGCGATCACCGCGCGCAGGAACGGCCGCGCGATCTCCGCGAACCGGTGCGGGTTGTCCCGCAGCCGCTTCGCCGCGCCCGTGACGAACTCCTCGCGGGACACCCGCTGGTCGCCGTCCACGTCCGCGATGCCGGCCATGCCCTGCCAGAAGGCCTCCGCGCCGGCGAAGACGGCCTGGCCCCGGTCGGACCGGGCGGCGACGGCGAATTCGGCCAGGACCGCCTTGGCCGCCGTACTGAAGTCCTCCCGGTCGATGTACCCCGACCCGTCCTGGTCGAAGGTGGCGAAGCGGGCGGCGATCTTGCGCTCGTATTCTGCGCTGTCCATATTCGGCGTTCCGCCTTCACGTATGCGGTGGGGTGCAGTTCAAGACAGGACAGGAGCGTAAGGCCTACGTGGCCTGCGCGTTAAGCGAAGCGGTCAAGGAGGTGGCCGCATCGAACCAGCGCACGAGGAGCGCGGTGGGGCGCGTACGCCTGTACCCATGGGGCGGGCCCGACATCCGCGTTCACGCCGCGCGACGCCCGTATCACGGAGGGCGCCGTTCCGGGACGAGCTTCTGGCAAAACGGGCGCACACCGCTGCATGCCCACTACATTCGAGTGGTCGACACACGGCTTGAACCGGGAATCCGGCTGGGGGCACGATGCCGAAGGACGCACCACCGCGCTGGGACCGCCGCATGCAACAACGCCTGGCCCGCGGCGAGGCCGCCGCGCTCGGAGAGCTGTACGACCGCTTCGCCTCGCTCGTGCACAGCCTCGCCCACCGGGTCCTGAACGACGAGAAGGCCGCCGACCGGATCACCCGCGAGGTCTTCGGCTACATCTGGGAGAACCCGGACGCCTACGACCCCAAACAGGGCTCCATGCGCTCCTGGGTCGCCCGCATCACCCAGGGGCAGGCCGTCGCCCGCCTGCGCCAGGCCGAACTGGGCAACGGCTCCCGCGAGGAACTGGAACAGAAGGTGCGCAGCGCCAACGCGGCGGCCCGCGCCGACTTCATCGTCACCTCCATGCCCGCGCCCCTGCGGGCCGCGCTCGAACTCGCCTACTTCAAGCGCCGCGACTACCGCCAGGCCGCCGCCGACCTGCAGATCAGCGAGGACGAGGCCCGGCGCCGGCTGCGCCTGGGCCTGCAACTCCTGTCCACGGCCAACGCCGTCCCGCGCGACGACACCGTGCCGCCCGGGTACGGCCCCTCCGGATATGGATCCACCCGATGACGACGCCACCGAGCCCCTTCGGCGAAGACGACGGCGAGGAGTACGAGCGGCACGAGCAGCCCCCGAACCGCGCCAACGGCCCGGCGCGCATACCGGGACCGCGCGGGGCAGCCGACGACCTCGACCTCGCGCGGCCGGGGTACGCGCCGTCCGCGGAGGGGCCCCTGGACCCCGACGGGCCGGAGGACCTCGACTCCCTGGACGCCCTGGACGCCCTGGACGACGCCGAGTACGCGCAGTTCACGCGGTACCCGGAGGTCACCGACTTCGTGGCCGCACCGGCACCCGCCGAGCCCGAACCGGAGCCCGTCCCGGCAGCGCCGCCGCCCACCCACGCCGTACTGAAGTCCCTGCTCGGCGCCTGGGCCCTGGCGGCCTGCTCCGCGGAGGAGACCCAGGCCGTCGAGGACCACCTCACCGAATGCGCGCGCTGCGCCGAGGAGGCCCTGCGGCTGCGCGACGCCGTGGGGCTGCTGCGCCCGGAGGAGACCCTCGACCTCAAGCCGCTGCTGCGCTCGCGCGTGCTGGAGGACTGCCTCGGCAAGCGTCCCGCCCGCATCCCGGTGCCGGTGTGGGCGAGCCCGTACGACACCGAGACGGCGCGGCTCGACGCGCTGCTGCGGGACTTCGGGGACTCGGAGTGGCACACCCCGGTCCGGCTGAAGTGGTTCGAGGAGGAGCGGCGCCAGACCCGCCGGACCACGGTGGCCGGGGTCATCGGGCACCTGCTGGCGGTGGACGGCCTCGTGGCGGCCGCGCTGGGCCTGGACGACCCCCTGGGGCCGGAGGCGTCGGCGGACACCCCGGCCGAGCGCACGGAACGGTTCTGGGAGGACTCCCCGTACCCGACCACCCGCCGGGTCCGCGAGCCGTGGCGGGAGCAGGGCCATACCCTGGTCCGTACGGTCTCCTTCGCGGGCAGCGGCGTGGCCGAACTGGACGTGGACTACGGCGGCTTCGCCCTGCCCCTCGGGGACGCGTTCCTGGAGCGGGCCTTCGAGTGCTGGGTGCACGCCGTGGACATCGCGGAGGCGGTGGACTATCCGTACGGGCCGCCGTCCGCGCCGCACCTGAACCGGATGATCGACCTGGCGGCCCGGCTCCTGCCGGCGGCCCTGGCCGGGCGCCGGCGGGCGGGACTGGCGGCGCCGGCGCGCGGGCTGGTCGCGGCGGGGGCGCCGGGCCGGACCCTGCACCTGGAGATCGAGGGCGCGGGAGGCGGCGGCTGGGACATCGCACTGGACTCCCCCGCGGCGAAGCCCTCACCGGACCACACGGTGGCCCGGATCGCCCTGGACGGCGTCGAGTTCTGCCAGCTCGCCGCGGGCCACATCTCCCCGGAGGATGCCGCGGTCGGCCAGAACGGCGACCGCGAGGCCATCCGCGACGTCCTCTTCGCGGCGGCCTCCCTGAGCCGGATGTAGGGCCGGATTCAGGGCCCGGTGTAGGGCCCCCGATACAGGGCCCCGGATGCAGGGCCCACCGCCCGCGCGGGGGCCGGCCCTACGTGAAGACGACCGTCCGGGTCCCGTTCAGCAGGACCCGGTGCTCGCTGTGCCACTTCACGGCCCGCGCCAGCGCCTGGCACTCCACGTCCCGGCCGATCGCCACGAGCTGGTCCGGGGTGACCTCGTGCCCCACCCGCTCGACCTCCTGCTCGATGATCGGGCCCTCGTCCAGGTCCGCCGTCACGTAGTGAGCGGTCGCGCCGATCAGCTTCACGCCGCGGGCGTGCGCCTGGTGGTACGGCTTCGCGCCCTTGAAGCTCGGCAGGAACGAGTGGTGGATGTTGATGATCCGCCCGCTCAGCTCCTTGCACAGGGTGTCCGACAGCACCTGCATGTACCGCGCGAGGACCACGAGGTCCACCTCCTCGGCCCGCACCAGCTCCAGCAGCCGCGCCTCCGCCGCCGCCTTCGTGTCCTTCGTCACCGGGATGTGCACGAACGGGACCCCGTAGGAGCCGACCAGTTCCTCGAAGTCGGTGTGGTTCGAGACCACGGCCGCGATCTCCACCGGCAGCGCGCCGATCCGGTGGCGGAACAGCAGGTCGTTGAGGCAGTGCCCGAACTTCGACACCATCAGCACGATCCGCATGCGCTCGTCGGAGCGGTGGATCTGCCAGTCCATCCGGAAGGAGTCGCCGATCGCGGCGAAGCTGGCGCGCAGCTTCTCCACGGTCACCGGAGCGTCGGCCGCGAAGTGGACCCGCATGAAGAAGAGACCGGTGTCGCGGTCGCCGAACTGCTGACTGTCCTCGATGTTGCACCCGGTCATGAACAGGTAGCTGGACACGGCGTGCACGATGCCCTGCTTGTCCGGGCATGAGAGGGTCAGTACGTACTGCTGCGGGGCCTGGGGCTGCGGGTCGTCGCTCATGACCCCACAGCCTTCCACATCACACCGCGCGCGTGAGGATCCGCAGGACGTCCAGTGAGCACGGACGCACGTCCGGGTCCTCCCCGTCCGCCGTCGCCAGTCGTACGTGGGCCTCGCGCGCGGCCCGTACCGCCTCCGGCCAGGCGTGGTGCTCCAGGTATCCGGAGACCGGGGCGTCGGGGCCTATCTGGTGCATGATCCGCAGCACCCGCAGCACGGCGAGGTCCACGAGGGCCGCCTCCTGCGCATCGCGGAAGATCGTGCCGACGTACTTGTCCGCGGACCAGCTGTCGAGCCAGGTGTCCTCGACGAGCCGGTACACGGCGTCGGTGACGTCCCCGTACCCTTCGGCGGCGGCCAGCCAGGTGTCCTCTTGGAACGCGGGGTCGGAAAGCATGTGCAGCGCCGAGCGCACGTTGCTGCGCCAGCGCCACCACGGCATGTCGTTGAGGGGCATGCCGCCCATGGTGGAGGAGCGGCCGCCGCGGCGGGAAGAGTTCTTCGAACCTTGGGCGAATGTCACGCTTTCGATCGTACGTTCCCGTCCGGCGCGATCTTGAGGCACCCGTGCCCGGCCCGCACGGACCCGACGGGCGCTCACTCACCGTGTGGGCGACACCCGTAATTCACCT
The DNA here is from genome assembly GCF_035978755.1 of Streptomyces sp. NBC_01298. NCBI lineage: Bacteria > Bacillati > Actinomycetota > Actinomycetes > Kitasatosporales > Streptomycetaceae > Streptomyces > Streptomyces sp. NBC_01298. Next base: position 5,224,605 of record NZ_CP108414.1, on the reverse strand, counting down.
CACCGTCACTCGATGTTGCGCGCACCTCGTACTTCAGTTACCCCGGGCGCGGAATGGTGCATGCACATGACCACCCGGCGAAGCGCAGCGGCACTCTCCCGAACCTTTCTGGCCCGGACCACGGCCATGGCGATGGGCGCGTGTCTCATCGCCGGCTGCGGGGCGCTCCCCGGAGGCTCGGGGGGCTCCGGGGGCGCCGAGACCCTCACCGTCATGACCTTCGCCCCGGAGGACTCCTCGGCGACCAACATGCCGGGCATGCCCGGCATGGCCAAGGCCTACGAACGCTGGGTCAACTCCAAGGGCGGCATCAACGGCCGCAAGCTCCGCGTCCTGACCTGCAACGAGCGCAACACGCCCACCGGCGCCGCCGACTGCGCCCGCAAGGCGGTCGCCGAGAAGGCCGTCGCCGTCGTCGGCTCCTACAGCCAGCACGGACGCGCCTTCATGGCCCCGCTGGAAGTCGCGGGCATCCCGTTCATCGGCGGGTACGGGGTCTCCCCCGAGGAGTTCCAGTCCCCGCTCTCCTACCCGGTCAACGGCGGCCAGCCCGTCCTGGTGGCCGGCGCCGGCCACCTGCTGGGGCGCACCTGCGCCAAGGTCGCCCTGGTCCGTCCCGACACCCTCGCCGGCGACTCCCTGCCGGGCCAGCTCAACGCCGGCCTCAAGGCGAACCAGATGGCCGCGGCCAGCGACATCCGGGCCGCCGAAGACTCCGCCGACCTCCGCGCCCAGGCCGACGAGGCACTGGCCGCCACCGCACCCCGCGGCGCCTCGAAGGGCGACGCCCCCTCCGCGAAGGACGGGAAGGAGAAGGGCTGCGTGGCCGCCGTGCTCGGCGCCCGTACCGAGACCTTCTTCGACGCCTTCCGCCGTGCCGACGTCCAGAACCGCAAGCCGCAGATCTCCTCGGTCCTCGGCTCGGTCAGCCAGGCCCTGGTCGACCGCACCGGCGGCAAGGAGAGCCCCTTCGAGGGCGCCTACGTCACCAGCTGGTACCCGGTCTCCACCGATCCGCTCTGGACGCAGATGCGCAAGGTCGTCTCCGAGCACGCCTTCGGTGACAACGCCGTGGACCCCGACGACAGCGGCGCCCAGAACACCTGGATCGCGTACACGGTGTTCAGCGAGATGGTGAAGCGGTTCAAGGAGGACGAGACCATCACCGGGCGCAACCTCGCGCGCAAGCTCAACCAGGCCGAACCCGTCCAGACCGGCGGCCTGACCCCCGACCTCAGCTGGCGCTACGACGACATGCGCGCCGTCTCCGGCTTTCCCCGCATGGTCAACGGGCGGGTCACCTTCCAGGTGGTCCAGCAGGGCCGGCTGGTGGCCCACCAGGGCGCGGAGCAGTCCATGGACATGATCAAGACCATGGAGCAGGCCCCCCGTTCGTAGGGCGCGCCCTACCGGGGGCCCCACGGGGGGCCTACGGGGTGCGACCCGCCCTAGAGCTGGCTCTTGTCCCGCTTGGTGAGGCCGTACTTGCCGGCGATGGTGTTCCACAGCCCGGACGCGGTCTCCTTGGCCCGGGTGGCGTCGCCGCTCGACTTGTTCCCGTCCGAGGCGTTGCCGGTGGTCCTGGCCTTGCCGTCCTTGCACTTGTCGCCGTCGGACTTGATGTCGTCCGCCCAGTCCGCGTAGCTGTTGTCGGCTTCGGCGGAGGACTTCCACGCCTTGGTGAGGGCCGCGGTCAGCTTCTTGTCGTTCGGGAGCTCGTCCACCTTGAGCTCCTGGAGCCGGGACACCAGCTCGTCGCGCTGCCGGGCCGCGTCGCGCAGATCGGTGGCCGCCTGGTCCAGGTTGCTGCAGGTCTTGATGTCCTCGACGGCCTTGATCACCGCGGCCCGGCTGTCGTTGCTGTCCGCGAGGAGCTTGTCGAGCTGGACCGCCTGCGGCTGCGCGGGGTCCAGCGGGACCTCTCCGGCGTCCGCGGCGGAGCTGCCGGGGGTGGGGGCGGGTGCCACGGCGGCCGGGTCGTTGTTCTGCGCCTTGCCGTCGCTGAGCAGCGCACCGACCCCGAGCCCGACGACGGCCAGGCCGATGACGACGGCGGCGATGATCGCGGGCGAGACCTTGCGGGGAGCGGGCGGCTCCGCGAAGGGCGGCTGCTGCTGGAACTGCTGCTGCGGCGGGGCGTACTGCTGCTGCGCGTACTGCTGCTGCGGGTGCGGCGCGTACTGCTGTTGCTGCTGCTGTTGCTGCTGCGGGTGGGGGCGCTGCGGCGGCTGCCGGCGGAGCACTGGCTCCTGGACGGGCGGCAGTTGCGCCGTGTGCTGCAACTCCTCGCCCCGGAACAGCCCGTCGAACCCGGCGGCGGGATCGGCCGGACCGGCCGGAACCGGCGGGATGTACTGGGTCGCGGCCTCGTCGTAGGAGGCGGCCGCGGGGATCGGGGCGATGTACTGGGTGGCGGCCTCGCCGTGCGCGGGGCCCGCCGGGACCGGCGGTATGTACTGCGTGGCCGCCTCGCCGTGCACGGGCCCCGCGGGGATCGGCGCGATGTACTGCGTCGCCGCCTCCTCGTGCGCGGGGGCGGCGGGCACCGGCGGAATGTACTGGGTGGCCGCCTCCGGCAGCGGCGGGTAGCCGTAGCCGTGCGGGTCGCCGGGGCCCTCGTAGCCGGGGCCGACCACGTGGCCCTGCGGGTAGCCGTAGCCGTAATCGGGGCCGTCGGGTGCGGGGTAGCCGTAGGAGGGCTGACCGTACGGCGGCTGGCCTTGCAGGTACTCCGGCTCCCCGCCGGGCTGCGCGGGCGGCTGCGTCGGCGGCTGTGCGGGTACGTACGGGCCCCACGGCTCGCCGCCCTGGGGGCTGCCGCCCTGTCCGCTCTCCGTCACCGGAACTCCCTCTCCAACCTGTCCGCGTCTACGGAACCGTCGGCTCACGCTACCGTTCCCCGCCGAGATTGCCAGTGTCGGCCTCGCCCCCGGGAGCCGGGCCGGGCGCCGGGTGCCCGGCATCGGCGGGGAAATGCGGTGGTCCGTACAACCCCCGGGGCGGACCCGTCGTCCAACCCGGCGGAAGATCACATGGACGCACGGGGGACGACCGGTGAACAGCTTCAGGAGGACCATGACGGCCGTCGGCACGGCGGTCGTGCTCACGGCCGCGGGGGCGCTGGTGGCTCCCGCCGCGAGCGCGGCCGCCACCTGGCCACGACCGGCACTCAGTTCCGCCTCGAAGTCACCGGCCGACCCGGCCGCACCGGCCGGCCCGCCGCCCGCAATCCCCGGGCGGCCGGGTCAGCCGACCGGCTCCAGGCGTGCGGTGAACTCCCGGGCCGCCGGTTCCTCCCGGTACGGGTCCAGGCGGGTGCGGAAGTCCTCCAGGTACGCCGTCCCGCGGTGCGAGCGCAGGCCCGACAGGAGCTCCGCCGCCTGCGTGGCCGTCTGGCAGGCGGCCTCCACCTCGCGCTGCTGCACCCGCGCCGCCGCCAGCAGGAGCAGGCCGATCGCCCGGCGCCGCGCCTTGCCCGCCGGGAGGTCCCGCAAGGACTCCTCGGCGCGCCGTGCCGCCGCGTCGGCCTGGCCCAGGTCCCGGTGGCAGTGCGCCAGTTCGTCCGCGAGGTAGGCCTGGTCGAAGTGGCGGATCCACTCCGGGTCGTCCCCCGACTCCGGCTCCGCCCGCTCCAGCGCCGTGAGCGCCCGCGAGGACAGCACCGTCGTCGACCGCGCGTCGCCGAGGAGCGCGTGCCCGCGCGCCTCCGCCGCGTAGAACATCGCCTCCACCCGGGGGGTGACCTGGCCCCGGGTGCCCTCCTGCGCCGCTCTGGCCAGCTGCGCGATCTCCCTCGGGTTGCCCAGTTCCGCCGCGAGGTGGCTCATGGACGCCGCCAGCACGTAGCCCCCGTACGCCCGGTCGCCGGCCGCCTGCGCGAGCCGTAGGGCCTGGATGTAGTAGCGCTGGGCCAGGCCCGGCTGGCCGGTGTCCACCGCCATGTAGCCCGCCAGCTCGGTGAGTCGGGCGACCGCCGCGAACAGGGCCCGGCCCACCGGCTCCCGGTACGAGCCGCCGATCAGGCCGGAGACCACCGAGTTGAGGTAGTGCACGACCACCGGGCGCACGTGCCCGCTGCCGAAGCGGTGGTCGAGGTCCTTCAGCGCCTGCGTGGTGGCCCGTACCGCCTCCACGTCCGACATCCCCACCCGGGAGCCGCCGCTGCGCGCGACCTGCGCGTCGGCCCCGGTGATGAGCCAGTCGCGGCTCGGCTCGACCAGCGCCGAAGAGGCCACGCTCGACCCCGACAGGAAGTCGCGCCGGCCCACGTCGCTCCGCCACAACTCGCTGACCTGCTCGATCGCGCCGATGACGGTCGGGGAGAACTGCAGGCCGACGCCCGAGGCGAGGTTCTTGCCGTTGGCCATGCCGATCTCGTCGATGGTGACGGTCCGGCCGAGCTTGCGGCCCAGTGCCTCGGCGATGATCCCCGGAGCCCGGCCGCGCGGCTGCTGCCCGCGCAGCCAGCGGGCCACGGAGGTCTTGTCGTAGCGGAGGTCGAGACCGTGCTCGGCCCCGCACATGTTGACGCGCCGGGCGAGCCCGGCATTGGAGCACCCGGCTTCCTGGATGAGCGCCTGCAGCCGTTCGTTCGGCTGGCGGGCGACGAGAGGCCTGGCTGCCATGAAAACCCCCAGAGACGCGGGTGATCGTTCGAATGATCACTTCCCGCCTGATGTGCGGGGAATCTTCCCCATTGCGTCCTGTCGTTACCCACCTCCGGCGCCCCGGCCTCCTACGCGCCCCCCGCGATGCACCGATGCGCCCCGCATGCAGGATCGATGCTCCCGAGCCCGGCCGGTTTACGCCCGTAACCCCCGGTGACCGCAAGAGTTGTGTTGCACGTGGAAGAGACCATCGGAGTCACGGAGACCGCGCCCATCCCCCTCCAGCGCAGTGAGCCGCTGCTGGACCATGCCGTGCGGTACACGGAAGAACGGCACTGGGATGTCTTCGCCGGCACCTGGCTGGAGTCCGGCGACGGGCGCGAGCGGTGCTCGTGCGGGGCACCGGAGTGCCCGGCGCCCGGCGCGCACGCGGCGGGGAAGGACTGGGCCTCGCAGGCCTCGGGCAGCGCCGTGCAGGTCAGGCGGCTCTGGGGGAAGAACCCGAAGGCCGCCATCCTGCTGCCCACCGGCCGGACCTTCGACGCCCTCGACGTCCCGGACGCCGCCGGCTTCCTGGCACTGGCCCGGCTCCAGCGCATGCAGCGCACCCTCGGACCGGTGATCGCCAACCCGGCGGGGCGGATGCTGTTCTTCGTCCTGCCCGGCGCCGGGGCCAAGGTGCCCGATCTGCTGCGCAAGATCGGCTGGCAGCCGGCCCAGCTCGATCTGGTCGCACGCGGTGAGGGCGAGTACGTCCCCGCCCCGCCGACCCGGATCGGCGGACGCGGCTCGGTGCAGTGGGCGCAGCCCCCGACGGCCGCGAACCGGTGGCTGCCGGACGTGGAGGAGCTGATCGACGCCCTGGCCTACGCGTGCGGACGCGAGGCGGCGGCGGAACGGGCCCGGCGCGGGGCCTGACCAGCGGACATGCCCGTGGGGAAACTCATGACATAAGTAACTGCTCCGCCTCTCCCCCTCCTCCTATGGTGAGAAAAGCAGGACACGGGGAACAGAACGAGAGGCAGGCGCATGCCGGACCAGGGCGTTGCGACGGGCGGGGCGACAGACGGAACGGGCGGCGGTGCGCGATCCGCACCGTCCGCCGCACCCGCTGTGCGGGTCGAGGGTTTGTGGAAGCGGTTCGGCGAGCAGGTGGCCGTGTCCGGGATCGATCTGGAGCTGCCCGCCGGGCAGTTCGTCGGCCTGGTGGGGCCGAACGGCGCGGGCAAGACGACGACGCTGTCGATGATCACCGGTCTGCTGCGCCCGGACATGGGCCGGGTGATCGTCGCCGGGCACGACGTGTGGGCGGACCCGGTGAAGGTGAAGTCCCGGATCGGCGTGCTGCCGGAGGGACTGCGGCTCTTCGAGCGGCTCTCCGGGCGCGAACTGCTCGGCTACATGGGCCGGATGCGGGGGCTGCCGGGCCGGGAGACGGACAGCCGGGCCACGCAGCTGCTGGACATCCTCGACCTGGCCGGTTCGCAGCACAAGCTGATCGTCGACTACTCGACCGGCATGCGGAAGAAGATCGGCCTGGCGGCCGCGCTGCTCCACAACCCCGAAGTGCTGTTCCTGGACGAGCCGTTCGAGGGCGTGGACCCGGTGTCGGCGCAGACCATCCGCGGAGTGCTGGAACGTTACACCGCCTCCGGAGCCACGGTCGTCTTCTCCTCCCACGTCATGGAGCTCGTCGAGTCGCTGTGCGACTGGGTCGCCGTCATGGCCGCCGGCCGGATCCGGGCCGCGGGGCCGCTGGCCGACGTACGGGGCGACGCACCCTCGTTGCAGTCCGCGTTCCTGGAGCTGGTCGGGGCGCAGGGCCGGGCCACGGGCGAGTCCCTGGACTGGCTCGGCGGCGGATCCACGGGCAACGGGGCGGGCAGCGGGGCGGGCGTCCGATGAGCACGTCCGCCACGTCCACCACGTCCACCCCGACCGCCCCGGCCACCGCGCCCGCCGCGCCCGCCGACATCACCCCGATCTTCGTCCGCCTGAAGCTGTCGCTGCTGCGCAACGGGCTCAAGGGCTCCTCGACGCGCAAGGCCGCCTACTTCGGCGCCCTCGCCTTCGCGCTCGTCATCGCCTTCTTCGCCATGCTCGGCCTCGTCGTGCTGCGCGGCAACGCGCACGCCGGCTCGGTCGTCGTCCTGCTGGCGGCGATCACGGCCCTCTGCTGGACGTTCGTCCCGCTGTTCTTCGCCACCGGCGACGAGACGCTCGACCCGACCCGGCTGGTCATGCTGCCGCTGCGGCCGCGGCCGCTCGTACGGGCCATGCTGGCCGCCTCACTCGTCGGCATCGGGCCGCTGTTCACGCTGTGCCTGGCCGTCGGCTCGGTGATCGCCGTCGCCCGGGGCGCGGCGGGCGTGGTGGCGGCCGTACTGGCCGTGCCGCTGCTGCTGGTCGGCTGCGTCACGCTGGCCCGGGCCGTGGCCACCGCCAACGTCCGGCTGCTGACCAGCCGCAAGGGGCGGGACCTCGCGCTGCTCAGCGGCCTGCTGATCGCGATCGGCGCGCAGGCGGCGAACTTCGCCGCCCAGCGGCTGTTCCAGACCGGCGGCCTGGAGCGGCTCGAGCCGGCCGGGGAGATCGTGCGCTGGCTGCCGCCCGCGACGGCCCTCGGGATGGTGGACTCCGCGAGCGAGGGCTCGTACGGGATCGCCGCCGCCCAGCTCCTCATCACGGTCGCGGCCCTCGGCCTGCTGCTCTGGTTCTGGGAACGCAGCCTGACCAAGCTGATGGTCACCCCGGACGGTTCGACGATCGCGGCCGCCAAGGAGAAGAAGAAGCCGGCGAACGACGCGACCGGCCGCGGCCGTTCGCTCCTGCCGGACGACCGTACGGGCGCCGCCGCCCAGCGCGTGCTGCGCTACATGGTGCGCGACCCGAAGACCAAGTCGGCGTGGGTGTCCGCCCTGGCGCTCGGCCTGATCATCCCGGTCGTCAACGCCGTCCAGGGCGCCGGCTCGGTGTACCTGGCCTGCTTCGCCTCGGGCATGCTCGGCATGCAGATGTACAACCAGTTCGGGCAGGACACCTCGGCGTTCTGGATGGTCGCGCAGACCATTTCGAGCACCCGGGACGCCTACGTGGAACTGCGCGCCCGCGCCCTGGCCCTCGCGCTGGTCACCGTGCCCTTCACGGTGGTGGTCGCGACGGTCACGGCCGGCCTGCTCGGCAACTGGGCCGGCCTGCCCGGCGCCCTGGGCCTGGCCCTGGCCCTGCTCGGCTCGATGCTGGGCACGGGAGCCCTGGCGTCCGCCCATCTCCCGTACTCGATCCCGACCGACGGCGCCTTCAAGAGCGTCGCCCCGGGCCAGGGCGCCCTGGCGTGGGCGGCCCTCCTCGGCGGCCTGCTCTCCTCGGCCCTGGTCAGCTCCCCGCTGATCGCCCTGGCCGTCTACTTCAGCGCCACCGACCAGCAGTCCCTGACCTGGATCCTGCTCCCCCTGGGGCTGGCCTGGGGCGCGCTGGCCACCTGGGCCGGGATGCGCCTCGCGGCCCCGGCGGTGGTGCGCAGGCTCCCCGAGATCCTGGTGGCGGTCAGCAAGGGCTGACCCGGCCGGCCGGCCTCGTACCGGCGCACGACCGAACGGGCCGTGGCCCTCCGCTCCCCCCCCCGGGGGCAGAGAACCACGGCCCGTTCGCCCGCGCGGCCGCCCGCCCCGATCAGGCGGTCGGGAACTTCGCGACGAAGGCGCTGCCGACACCGACCACGTCGTCGAAGCTGCGCTTGCCGGCACCGAACTCCGAGCCCGCCATCCCGCGCTTCTTGCCGTTCACGATCTCCCAGACGGTGGGGTCGTTCAGCGACTTGACCATCGTGCCGTTGGCGGGGGCCGCCTTGGCGGCGGCCGAGGCCAGCCATTCGCCGGGAGTGCCGAGCAGCGGGCTCTTGTCGTAGCCGAAGCCGGTGAAGTCGGCGTTGGTCAGGGGGACCGCCACGCCGCCGGCCATCACGTAGACGGTGGCGTTGGCGCCCGAGACCTCCTTGACGATGGAGCCGTTGGGCATCTGCCGGGTCGCCGCGGCGGCCAGCCAGTCGGTGGGAACGCCCATCAGGGCCTGCTGGTTGTACCCGTTGGCGGTCCACTCGGCACCCGAGATGTGCAGCGCCGCACCGTTGACGACCACGTAGCGGGACGGGTCGTTGCCGGTCTGGTCCATCACCACGCGGCCGGTCGACACGGTCCGCTGCGCCGCGGCCTGCAGCCAGGCGGTCGGCAGGCCGTAGTCGGCGCGGAGGTTGTAGCCGTCCTCGGTCCAGTCCGACGCGGAGATCGGCAGCGCGGCACCGTCGATGATCACGTACCGGTTGGCGCCGCCGGCCTGGTCGTGGACCACGGTGCCGGCGGGCGGGGCGCTGGGCAGCCCGTTGAACGCGTTGGGGTCGATGACCACGACCTTGCCCAGGTCGTACTTGTCCGGGGTGACGTCCGAGCCGGCCACCGGGACACCGGCCCCGGCGATCATCACCCGTACGTCCGGGCCGTTCGGCGACTTCACCAGGGTGCCGCTGGCCAGGGAGGAGGGGGCCGGGTAGGTCGGGGCGTTGGGGTACGGGTCCGCGTGGTCGGCGCCGAGGTTGTACTTGGGACCGCAGTTGGGCCAGGCGCCCTGGCCCTGCCCCGCCAGGATCTTCTCGCCGATCAGGATCTGCTGCTGCTTGGTGGCGTGGTCCGCCCGGTCGGCGTACTGGGTGCCGCCGTACGCGCGCCAGGTCGGCATCGATATCTGGAGGCCGCCGAAGTACTGCCCGGTCGAATTGATGATCTGCCAGTTTCCGGAGGCCTCGCACTGCGCGACCTTGTCCCAGGTCGCGATGGAGGCGGCGGAGGCGGGGGTGCTCGCGAGGAGCGGGGCGGCCAGGGCCAGCAGGGCGGTGGCGGCGGTGGCGAGCGCGGACTTCTTGCGGGCGGCGGCGGAGCGCATCGGGATTCCCTCGGGGAGCAGGTCGGGCTGGGTGTCGGCGGCGGAGCGGCCGGGCCCGAGCCGCCCGGCCTGTTCGGGCCGGGCGGCTCAGGGGCGGTGCTCAGTGGTGGATCTCAGCGGCGGCGCTCAGCGGCGGCACCGGCAGCGACCGGGATCAGGCGGTCGGGAACTTGGCGATGAAGGCGCTGCCGACACCGACCACGTCGTCGAAGCTGCGCTTGCCGGCGCCGAACTCCGAGCCCGCCATCCCGCGCTTCTTGCCGTTCACGATCTCCCAGACGGTGGGGTCGTTCAGCGACTTGACCATCGTGCCGTTGGCGGGGGCGGCCTTGGCGGTGGCCGAGGCCAGCCATGCGGCGGGGGCACCATCGATGGGGCGCTGGTCGTAGCCGAAGCCGGTGAAGTCGGCGTTGGTCAGCGGTACGGCGACGCCACCGGCCATGACGGAGACCGTGGCGGAGGACCCGGAGGCGTCCTTGACGATGGTCCCGTCGGCAACCTGCTTGGTCACCGCCGAGCCGAGCCACTCACCGGGGACACCCATGAGGGACAGCTTGTCGAAGCCGACGCTCGTCCACTCGGTGGCCGAGATGCCCACCGGGGTGCCGCCCACCATGACGTAGCGGGAGGCGTCGGTACCCGACTGGTTCATGACGACCGTGCCGGACTCCAGCGGCTTGGCCACGGCGCCCTTCAGCCACTCGGCCGGAACACCCATCAGGGTCTGCTCGTTGTACTTGTCGGCCGTCCACTCGGAGCCGGAGATGTGCAGCGCGGTGCCGGCGACCATGATGTAGCGGGACGGGTCGGTGCCGGACTGGTCCATGACCACGATGCCGGTCGCCACCGTCCGCTGGGCCGCGTTCTTCAGCCACGAGGTCGGAACGCCCATGTCGGCCCGGGTGTTGTAGCCGCCGGAGATCCAGTCCGCGCCACCGATCTTGAGCGCGGCGTCACCGATGATCACGTACCGGTCCGCACCGCCGGCCTGGTCGTGGACCACGGTGCCCGACGGCGGGGCGCTGAAGAGGGAGCGGAAGGCCTGGTCGTCGATGGTGACGACCTTGCCCATGTCGTACTTGTCAGGGGTGACGTCGGAGGCCGCCACCGCGAGACCGGCTCCCTTGATCAGGACCTTCACGGCCGGGCTGCTCGCCGACTTCACGAGCGTGCCGTCGGCCAGCGAGGCCGGGTTCGGGAGGGAGGGGGTCGAGCTGCCGGCCGGGGAGACGTAGCCGCTGATCTTCTGGCTCCCCCAGGGACGCTCGCCCACGGCCCCGTCGTAGGTGTAGGCGGTGCTGACGTGACCCGCGCCGCCGCCCTGGTTGCCGCCGGTGATGGTGACCTTGTCTCCGGATACCCCGGTCACCAGCGCCACGTGGGCGGCCCAGTCGCTGCCGTTGTAGTCGAAGACGACCGCGTCACCGACGTGCGGCGTGCTGGTGATCGTCCCGTACTTCTTTCCGTAGGCCATGAAGCTGGCCGCTCCGTCGGTCAGGGTCGCCAGACCCGTGACCCCGTTGCGGGCCCAGACCCAGCCGGCGAAGTCGGCACACCAGGCGTGGGCCGTGCGGCCGTTGACGCAGCTGTTGTACTGGTTGGGGCCGCCGTCGTAACCACCGTGGGCACAGGCTCCGTTGCCGTTCTCGGCGACGGCCGTGGCTGCGATTCCGTCGGTCAGCGTCGAGGCGCTGGCCGGGTTGGCGACCACCATGGTGAACGCCGTCGCCGCCAGGGCGGAGGTGGAGGCGATGCGGATGGCGATGGTCTTGATGCTGCGGGACATGACGAAGCTCCTGATGGCGTGAAAGAAAGTGTGTGGTGGCGCTGCGGAGACCGCAGACGGGCCTGGTGAGGGCCGAAGTGTGGGGGCGCGCCGGGCCGGTGGGGACGGCTGCCCTGCAGGAGCAGCTGTCAGGCCGGTGGGTGCGATGCCCGGGTGGTGCGGTGCGGCTCGGCACTGGCGGTTGATCGGCCAGGCGGTGGTGCTGGTGGTGGTGGTGGTACGAGTCCTGCGGGTTCTACGGGGTCCTGCGGGTCCTGCTGTGAAGTTCGTGGGCCGTGACCGGGTGGCGCTTTCGGCGCTGCTGCCCCGGACGGCGGGGCCGGCTACTCCCAGGCGGTGGTGTTCTTGCCGACGGGGGCGGTCTCCCAGGCGGTGGTGGCGCTGACTCGGGTCTCGCTGGTGTTTCCGGTTCCGTGGGCCGCCAGGGCCGGGGTGACGGTGGCGACGGCCAGGGCGAGGGAAGCGACCGCGGCGGCCTTGACGAGGCGAGTGCGAAGCATGGGAGTGGTCCTTTTCGAGAGTGGGGATGACGGGCCGGTGACGGGCCCTTTCCGGTCTCACGTCCCGCGGTGACGTTTCCTCCGGTCTTGCCTTCCAGGTGGTGTTCCCTTCCGGCGATCACTACTTTCGTCGCAGCTCAGCGTGGGTGGAAGTACTTTCAGCTGGACGGAACCGGACCTGGACCGTTGTGGCCACGAGGACCGAAAGCGGCCAGCAGGAGGTGCTCGTAGTACGGCGTCACGAGGGGGACCCCGACCCGGCCGACGGTCCAGCCGGACAGCGCCGGCACCTCCTCGACGGCGCGGCGGCACAGGGCCTCCGTACGCCCCTCCGCCTCGCCCAGGCTGTCCGCGATCAGGTACACGCCCAGCGTCGGGAGGGCGCTCGGCAGAGCACCCGGCAGCCCGCCCGGCAGCGCACCCGGATGTGTGGACACGTGCTCGACCGGACCGCAGCCGGTGGGATCGGCATCGGCGAGGGCGCGGACGAGTTCGCCCGCGTGCGAGGGGAGCCGGACGCCGGGCGCGGGGGCCCGCAGGGCCGCGTGGATGAGATACATGCTCACCACCATCCCGGCGACTTCACAACGGGCAAATAGCTCGAAGCTGGACGCTTGGGTCCTTGGCCGCAAGAGGCCAGACCTCCCCCGGATGCCCCCGAATGCGCGTGCGATGATCAGCCAACCTTGATTTACAGGTGTACACAGGGGGGGGAACCGCTGTGCTGGCAACACTTGGCCTCGATGCGACCGCAGAGGCCGTCTACCGCACCATGCTCGCGCGCCCGCGCGACGGAGTGCGCGCTCTCGCCGAGCAACTCGGCGTCACCGAGAACGAGGTCCGGGCCAGCCTCGACCTGCTCAGTGAACTGGCACTGATCCGCCCGTCCTACGAGCGGGAGGGCGAGCTGCGCGCCGTCTCCCCCGAGGTCGGCATGGAGATCCTCATGGCCCGCCAGCAGGCGGACCTCGCGGCCCAGCAGCTGCGCATCGAGGCTTCTCGCGCGGCCGCCGCGCAGCTGATCGCGGAGTTCGCCGATCTGACCCCGGCCGCCTCCAGTCCCGGCGTCGAGCAGCTGGTGGGCCTGGACGAGATCCGGACCAGGATCACCAGCCTGGCGCACGGGGCCCGGACCGACCTGATGGCCTTCGCACCCGGCGGGGGCCACCGCCCGGAGACCCTGGAGGCGTCGAAGGCCGGGGACCTGGCCCTGCTGGGCCGCGGGGTGCGGATGCGGTCGTTGTTCCAGGACAGCGTCCGCAACAGCCAGAGCACCGTGGCCTACGCGGCGTGGCTCGGCGAGCTCGGCGGAGAGGTCCGTACCGCTCCCGATCTGCCGACCCGGCTGATGATCTTCGACCGCACCACGGCCGTGATCCCGGTCAGCAGCGAGGACAGCGCGGCGGGGGCCGTGGTGCTGACCGGCCAGGGCACCCTGACGGCGCTGTGCGCCCTCTTCGAGAACGTCTGGTCGAACGCCCGGCCACTGGGCGGCGCGCCGGAGGAGCGGGACGACGGCGGGCTCAGCCCGCAGGAGACCACGGTCATCCGGCTGCTGGCGCAGGGCCTCACCGACGAGGCCATCGCCAAGCGGCTCGCCGTTTCGCCGCGCACGGCCCGCCGGCTGGCCACCGGCCTGATGGAGCGGCTGGACGCCGCGAGCCGCTTCGAGTTCGGAGTCCGCGCGGTCCAGCGCGGCTGGCTGCCCGGCACGGAATAGCCGCCGGGCCCACCGGGGTCGAAGGCCGCGGCAGAAAGCCCCCGGCCGCCTCGTCACGAGGCGGCCGGGGGCTTTGCGTTGGCACAGGGCTCATCGCGCCGACGGGTCGGGGCGGACCAGCATCTTGCCGCTGGTCGCGCCGCGCATCATGCCGAGAAGGCCTCCGGGGCGTGCTCGATGCCGGCGACGACGGTCTACTCCGTCGGCAGACTGCGGTCCGCCAGCCGTCCCGCCGCCCGGCCGATCCACTCCGGGAACAGGTCGAAGTGGCTGGATACTGGCGCAGGACGCGCGGCCCGGCGGCGCGGCCCGGCGGCGGCCGTGGCTCGACTGGAACCAGCGGCTCGGGGTGACTTCCGGGGCGGCGCTGGTCCTGGCGGAGCTCGGGGTGACTTCCGGGGCGGCGCCGGTCCTGGCGGAACTGGGGTAGGTCGCGGAGTTGCGGGCCGACCCGGCCGCGGCCGAGTCCCTCCACCGGGAGGGCCTCGCGGCGGCCCGCCGCACCGGGGACCCCCGTGCGCCCGCCCTGGCCCTCGAAGGCCTGGCGGGGATGCTCCCGCCCGCCCGGGCGGCCTCCCTGCTGGGCACGGCGGCGGCGCTGCGCGCCTCGGGGGGCACCCCGCGCCCCGCGGCCATTACCTCCGGGGTAATCGCACCGCCCGGCCGGCCTCGGCTACGTTCGCGGCCGTCGCCCACCCCGAAACGAAGGAGCCCGGTGGTGCCCGCTTATGGCTTCGCTCATCTCTGCAGCCGCCGGAGCCACTCCGACGTCATCGAGTACCTGGAGCGCATCCAGGCGACCCTCGACCCCTTCGCGGGCCGCTTCGTCATCCACGGTCCACCGGCCGAAGTCGTAGAGGGGAGTTGGCCCGGCAGCATGGTGCTGATCGAGTTCCCCGGCCTTGCCGAAGCCCGTGCCTGGTACGACTCTCCGGCCTACCGGTCCATCCTGCGCCTGCGGACCGACCACATCGAAGGCGACCTCCTGCTGATCGAAGGGGTCGGGCCGAACTATCGCCCCGCCGAACGAGCTCGCAAGCTGCAAGCCGAAGCCCGCCAACCGGGCCGGGCCACCGGCTAGTTCAGGACGCGCGCCCGGCGCCGAGCGGGCCTCATGCCGGTGCCTTGACGCCCTCCAGGAACGGCTCCACCGCCGCGCGCCAGGCCGCCGGGTGGTCGTAGTGGAGGTAGTGGCCGGCGTCCGGGATCTCCGCGTACTGTCCGGCCGGCAGGACGCGGACCATTTCCTGGGCCTCCGCCCGGCCCAGTTCGCCGTCCAGGCCGCGGACGACCAGCGTCGGGCAGCGGACCTGGGCGAGCTCCTCCCAGTGCGCGTCGTGCACCCACGTCTCCCGCGCGCTCAGCATCTGGCGGCGCGAGAACAGCGGCCGCCAGCCGTCGTCGGCCTCGTGCATGACCTCCGCGAAGAACTCGCCCCGGCCGGGGTCCGGGCGCTCGACCCGCGGGTCGTCCTCGCCGAACCAGCGCCGCGCGGCGTCCTGGGTGGGGAACGGCAGCGGCCAGTGGCGGAACCATTCCTCCCATTCCTGCTGCGAGGCCTCCCCGAGCGCGGACGCCCGCATGTCGCAGATGACCAGGGCCGCCACGAGGTCGGGGCGGCGGGCCGCCAGCTGCCAGGCGGTGAGGGCGCCCATGGAATGGCCGATCAGCGTCACCGGCGCGAGGCCGAGCTGCTCGACGGCCGCTTCGGCGTCGGCCACGAAGGCCTCCCGGCCGTAGGCGACGGAGCCGGCGGGGCCGGAGGTCGGGGGGCGCTCGCTCTGCCCGTGGCCGCGCTGGTCGAGAGCCACGACGCGGCGGCTCGCGCCGAGCCAGCGTGCGGTGCCCGCCCAGTGGAAGGCGCGGCCCATCAAGCCGTGCAGTAAGAGGGCCGCGGGCTCGCCCGACGGCGCAAGCGGCGGCGACGGCGACCGCGACGGATCCGTCTCGGGCTCAGGCCCACGCTCCGCCGTCGCTCCGCGGAATTCCCAGGCCGCCAGGCGTACGCCGTCGGCCCCCGTCACATCGAGGCGTCGTACCACCGCAGATGCACCCCCTTCGCTCCCGGCCACAGTATCGAACCCGTATTCGAAAACGGGGTTCTCGCCGCCAACACCGCTCTTTCGAGTGACCTTGCTCAAGGATTGACCGCCGCTGCCGATGGAGATCCTTTCAACAGGGAGGCGGACCGCTCGGGGAAGACGGTCCGAAGGGATGACCTTGAGAGCTCGGGGCTCCAGGTCAAGCAGGGGAGGACCGGTCCCGGCGCCGTAAGGCGCCGGGACCATCCATACAGATCCGCACCGGTCCACGCCGGCCGACACCAGCCGGATTCGCTCGCACTGGCGACCAGATCGAACGCCCGTGCGTCAGCCTGTCGAAGACAACACCGCTATCGAAGACCACACGGCTGCCGAAGACCAGACAGCCGTCGAAGACCCCCCAACCCCTCCGTCCGTCAGCGCTTCGCCACGAACACGTGGGAGGCGACGTCCGCCTCCAGCTCCGCGGCCTCGCCCCCACTGCCGACCAGCACACCGCCGGGCGACTCGGTCACGCTGACCACCGAGCCGGGCTGCACGCCCGCCCGCCGCAACGTGTACATCAGCTGCGCGTCCGTCTGGATCGGCTCGCCGATCCGGCGGATCACCACGGTCTTGCCTTCGGCGCCCGGGTCCAGCTCCGCCAGGCTGACCATGCCCTCCTCCAGGAAGGGATCGGCCTCCGCCTTCTCGCCCAGTTCCTCGAGCCCCGGGATCGGGTTCCCGTACGGCGACTCGGTCGGGTGACGCAGCAGCTCCAGCACCCGCCGCTCCACCGCCTCGCTCATCACGTGCTCCCAGCGGCAGGCCTCGGCGTGCACCTGCTCCCACTCCAGGCCGATGACGTCGACGAGCAGGCACTCCGCGAGACGGTGCTTGCGCATCACCCGCGTCGCGAGCTTGCGACCCTCGTCCGTCAGCTCCAGGTGCCGGTCGCTGGCTACCGCCACCAGGCCGTCGCGCTCCATCCGCGCCACCGTCTGACTCACCGTCGGGCCGCTCTGGTCGAGCCGCTCGGCGATGCGGGCGCGCATGGGGACCACACCTTCCTCTTCCAGTTCGAGGATGGTGCGGAGGTACATCTCCGTGGTATCGATCAGTCCGGACATTCGTGCCCCTCGGATTGCGTGCGCTGGCCCTGCCCCCAATTCTGACGCATCGCGCCGACAACCGTCCCGTGCTGGACGTCAAGGGCTGTTCCGGACTGCCCCCAAACGCCTCCCCGGACCCCCCGGCCGCCTCTCATTACGCCCCCCACCGGGCCTTTCGCCCCTTGGATTGACGTTCGTATTGACACGCCCTTGGTCCAGACCGCACGGTGAGCGGCGGACACGGACGACAACCTCACCCACTCCCACCCCGGAAGGCCATCGGCGTATGAGCGAGAGCAAGCTGGCCGGTCAGTTCTTCGACGCCGCGATCGGCCTGCTGGAGCGGGTACGGGACGAGGAGTCCGCCCGCATCAACGAGGCAGGCACCGTCATCGCGGACGCCGTGGCCGCCGGGAACAAGCTCTTCGCCTTCGGCGCCGGGCACTCCTCGCTCCCGGCCCAGGACGTGGTCTACCGGGCCGGCGGACTCGCCCTGATGAACTTCCTCGCCGTTCCCGGCACCGCCGGCATCGACGTCATGCCCGCCACCCTCGGCAGCGCCCTGGAGCGCGTCGACGGCCTCGCCGGAGCGGTCCTGGACAGCAGCCCGGCCAGTGACGGCGACGTCCTCGTGATCATCTCCCTCTCCGGGCGCAACGCCCTGCCGGTCGAGATGGCCATGAACGCACGCGCGATCGGTCTCAAGGTCATCGGCGTCACCTCGGTGGCCTACGCGACCGACACCAAATCCCGCCACGTCTCCGGCACCTTCCTCAAGGACCACTGCGACATCGTCCTCGACAGCAAGATCGCGGTCGGCGACGCCGAGCTCACCCACGAGGGCATCGAAGCCCCCTTCGCCCCCGCCTCCACCGTCGTGACCAGCGCGATCATGCAGGCGGTCATGGCCGCCGCGGCCGGCGAGCTCGTCGCCCGCGGGGTCGAGCCGCCGCTGCTGCGCTCGGGCAACGTGGACGGCGGCCACGAGTGGAACGGCCGCGTGATGCAGGAGTACGGCGACCGCATCTTCTTCCGCCACTAGGCCGTCTCTTTCGGTCCTTGCCGGGCCCGCGACGCCTGGCCCCACGCCTTAGGCCTTGCGCGGACTCCGCCCCGCCAGGTCCAGGTCCGCGGCGACGCGGGCCGCCACCTCCTCCGCGTACGCCGCGTCCGCGCGCTCGAAGGCGGGTCTCGACGGGCCCCGCAGGAACGTCAGCGTCCCCAGGTTCCGGCCCCTGCTGCGCAGGACCGTGCACAGGGCGTGCGCCGCGTCCTCGGGCCAGCGCCGGGCGCCCGCCCACGCCGCGTCGGCCTGCCCGCGCGGCGCGCCGGCCCGCACCGACCCGGCCCGGTCCAGCGCCTGGAGCGCCGGGTGGCCCGCCTCGTAGCGCACGGGGATCGCCCCGGGCTCGGGCAGCCCCGGCAAGCTGCCCGGCGGGAACGCCGCCCAGCGCAGCAGCCGTACGCGCTCCCGCGGCGAGCCGTCCAGTACGTCCAGTACGTCCACCAGCGCGTGCTCGGCGAAGCCCGCCAGGGCGAACTCCAGCCGGACCGCCGCCGCCTCCGCCGGGTCCTCGCACTCGGCGGCGGCCCGCCCGGCCCGGTACAGCTGATGGGACCGGAACCGCAGCTGAGCGGTGTCCAGCTGTGCCTGCCGGGCCTCGGTGACGTCCTGGAACAGCAGCGCCACCCCGAGCGGTACGGGTTCCTCCGCGAGCGGCGACGCCAGGCGCAGGAACCCGCACCGCCAGCACCGCCGCCGCACGCCCTCGGGGCCCCGTACGGACACCCACAGCTCCAGCGGCGCCGGGGGCGCGCCTTCGGCCAGTACGTGCTGCAGGGCCCCCTCCAGCTCCTCCACCCCCTGCGCGAGCAGCTCGCCCAGCGGCCGCCCGAGCAGCACGGTGCGGCCGGAGCCGAAGGCGCGGGCGGCGTGCACGTTGACCACGGCCGGGCGCAGGTCCACGTCGACGAGCACGACCCCCCAGGAGGCGTCCTCCATGAGGGCCTCGCTCAAGGCGATGGAACGCTCGAGGTCGATCTGCGCGTGCACCTCGCTGAAGGCGCAGTACACCCCGGCCGGCTTCCCGTCGGCGCCCGGCACCCCCGCGGACTGGGTCCGCACGAGCACCCGCCCGCCGTCCTTGGTCAGCAGGGCGAACTCGTGCACCTGCCGCCCCGGCACCTCCTGCGCGGCCATGAGCCTGTCGTGCACGTCCTGCGCGTCGGCGGCCCGTACGGCCCACCCCGCGAACCCCTTGCGCCCCACGGCCTCGATCGCCGACCACCCCAGGATCCGCTCGGCCTCACGGTTCCAGTGGGTGATCACGCCGTCGGCGTCGAACGCGCACAAGGCCGCGTCCATCCCGTCCAGCAGCGCTGCGAGCAGATCGTCGGCGGTCTCTCCACGCCCGAAAGCACTCACCTGGCACCCCCTGCAGGTGTTCACATGTGCGGCACGTCACAGCATTCAACTCGAACGTGACGCAGCCCACACCCACTTCCCGCAATCATCCCGGTATGTCCGGGACCTGCGGCGCCCGGTCAGCCGAAGAACCCCGCGCAGAGCACGATGACGGAGACGACCAGGACGGCGCCCCCAAGGAACGTTCCCACCGGGCGCCCGCCCACCGGCGCTCCCGGCGCGCGGCGTCCCGGGCGATGCGGGACTCAGCCTGGGGGTCCAGCCGCCACTGCGGCCCGCGGAGCTCCGTCCACACCATCCGAATCCGGGTCGCTTCCCGGCGCACTGCCGGCTGCTCCCGGTCGTCGAGGCACGGCAGCACCAACCGCTTGCCGTCGGCGCGGTAGGCGTACGCCTGGACCGTGAGCCCGCCCAACCTGGCCGCCTGCCCGTCCAGGACCTCGGCCCGGATGTCGTACAGCTCCGCCCACCGCAGCCGCCGCACCCGCAGGAAGTTCCGTACGGCGATCCCCCGCTCGTCGAGAACGGTGAACCGGCGCGGCCGGGCGTACGCGACGAACACGATGAACAGGCCCGTCAGAACCGGCAGCGCCACCCTCCACCAGAGCGGCAGGCGGTCGGCGGCGGCCGACTGGTAGCACCCCCAGACCCAGACGATCCCCGTCCACAGATACGCCCCCGATCCCGATCCCGCCCTGGTCGGCCACGCGCGAAGATCCTGAACGGTTACGCCACCGGCGACCTCGTGCGCGCCGTGGTTCCCCGGGGGAAGTGGGTCGGTACCTGGGTGGGCCGGATCGCGGTCCGGACGAGTGGCCAGCATCGAATCGCCACGCTGACCTGCCGGTTTGATGTCTCCCACCGGAATGTGGCGCTGCTCCGGAGAGCGGACGGATACAGCTACGGATTCGCCCCCGAAATTCGGTTGAGCGCGCTCCGCGGCGGTGCCTACAGTGGCGGTACACGGAGAGGAGGTGGTTGCCGCAATGTACGGAAACCGGACGCGTGAGGTGGCTGCGGGCTAAAGCGCCCGTTGTCGCACGCACCCAGTGCGGTGCCCGGCGGAGTCGCCGGCGCCAATCCCAAGCAGTCACCCGACCCGCGAGCTCGCCGGTACGTCCGGCCGGCTTCCCCCACTGCAGGGGGGAAACCCGAGCTCGCGGGTCGCCTGCGTTTTCAGCCCCCTACGGGGTCACGGGCAGAGGCGTTCCACGCGCCAGGTGCCGGCCTCCAGGACGTAGCGGAGGCGGTCGTGGAGGCGGTTCTCGTGGCCCTGCCAGAATTCCACCGCGTCGGGGACCACGCGGATGCCGCCCCACTGCGGGGGAACGGGAACCTGCTCGCCCTCCGGGTAGCGGGCCTCCAGCTCCGCGTAGCGGCGGTCCAGCTCCTCGCGGGAGGCGATCACCGTGGACTGTTCGCTGGCCCAGGCGCCCAGCTGGGAGCCGTGGGGGCGGGAGCGGAAGTACGCGGCCGTCTCGTCGCGGCCGATGCGCGAGGCCGTGCCGGTGACGATGACCTGGCGGGCGATCGGGTGCCAGGGGAAGAGCAGGGAGACAAAGGGGTTGGCGGCCAGTTCGCGCCCCTTGCGGGAGTCGTAGTTCGTGAAGAAGACGAAGCCGCGGTCGTCGAACCGCTTCAACAGGACCGTGCGCGAGCTGGGCCGGCCGTCGGGGGTTGCGCTCGCGACGACCATCGCGTTGGGTTCGAAGACGTTCGCCTCCGCGGCGTCCCGGAACCAGCGCGCGAACTGGCCCATCGGGTCGTCGGCGAGGCTCTCCTCGGCGACGAGCTGGGAGCGGTACTGCTTGCGCATGTCGGCAGGATCAAGGTGCTCATCGGTCACGCGGCCATCCTGCCGCAGCGGGGCGTCCGCGACTGTGCCGTATGTCACGCTTCCCCGCGCCAAGCGGAACGGACAAAATCTTGGGGCCGGTCCGACGGTCCCGAACGGATGACCATCGGCCGTGCCGGGCATCAACGGGGATGACCGCGCCGGACCGCGAATCACGCCGGGAGCCGCGCGTGTTCGCACTATTTGAGGAGCCGCCTGATGTCCGACTTCGTACCCGGTCTCGAGGGAGTCGTCGCGTTCGAAACGGAGATCGCCGAACCCGACAAGGAGGGTGGGTCGCTGCGCTACCGGGGCGTAGACATCGAAGACCTCGTGGGCCACGTCTCCTTCGGGAACGTATGGGGCCTGCTGGTCGACGGTGCCTTCAACCCCGGCCTGCCGGCCGCCGAGCCCTTCCCGATCCCGGTGCACTCCGGTGACATCCGGGTCGACGTGCAGTCCGCGCTCGCGATGCTCGCCCCCGTGTGGGGTCTGAAACCGCTGCTTGATATTGATGAGCAGACCGCTCGTGACGATCTGGCGCGGGCCGCCGTGATGGCGCTGTCGTACGTCGCCCAGTCCGCGCGCGGCCAGGGACGGCCGATGGTCCCGCAGAGCGAGATCGACAAGGCCGAGTCCGTGGTCGAGCGGTTCATGATCCGCTGGCGCGGCGAGCCCGACCCGCGCCACGTCAAGGCCGTCGACGCCTACTGGACCTCGGCCGCCGAGCACGGCATGAACGCCTCGACCTTCACCGCGCGCGTCATCGCCTCGACGGGTGCCGATGTCGCGGCCGCGCTGTCCGGGGCGGTGGGCGCCATGTCCGGCCCGCTGCACGGCGGGGCGCCCTCGCGCGTCCTCGGCATGATCGAGGAGATCGAGCGCACCGGCGACGCCGTGGCGTACGTGAAGAAGGCCCTGGACAAGGGCGAGCGGCTGATGGGCTTCGGCCACCGCGTCTACCGCGCCGAGGACCCGCGCGCCCGCGTGCTGCGGCGTACGGCCAAGGAGCTGGACGCCCCTCGCTACGAGGTGGCCGCCGCGCTGGAGAAGGCCGCCCTGGAGGAGCTGCACGCACGCCGTCCCGACCGGGTGCTCGCGACGAACGTGGAGTTCTGGGCCGCGATCATGCTGGACTTCGCGGAGGTCCCGGCGCACATGTTCACCTCGATGTTCACGTGTGCCCGTACCGCCGGCTGGTCCGCGCACATCCTGGAGCAGAAGCGCACGGGCCGCCTGGTCCGCCCCTCGGCCCGCTACACCGGGCCGGGCGTGCGCAACCCGCGCGAGATCGCGGGCTTCGAGGACATCGCCTCCACCGCCTGATCGCATCGGCCGCCGGCTGCCCCCGCACAGGGCCGCCGCCGTGACGAAGGGCGCCGCATCCCCTCGGGGTGCGGCGCCCTTCGCGTGCCGTCAGCCCAGTTCGGAGTCGAGGATGCGGGCCCACTGGGCGACCACCCGCGCGCGGCGGGCGGTGTCGTCGGTGAGGACGTTGGCCAGGCCCAGGCCGCGGGCCATGTCGAGCAGGCCCTGCACGGTCTCCCGTACGCCGGGTACGGACTCGTCCGCGCCCAGCAGTTTCACGGCCATGCGGTGGGTCTCGCGGCCCACGCGGGCCTCCAGCTCGACCACGCGGGGCCGCAGCTGCTCCTCGTGGGAGGCCGCGACCCACAGCTGGAGCGCCGCGCGGAACATCGGGCCGGTGTACAGGTCGATGAGCGCCCCGACCACATCGGCGCGGGCCGCGGCGGCGCCGCCCTGCGGGAACAGGTCCAGCAGGGCGGTGGAGCGCACCTCGGCGATGTACTCGACGGCCGCCGTGAACAGCTCCTCGCGGGTGCGGAAGTGGTGCTGGGCCGCTCCGCGCGAGACGCCCGCGCGCTCCGCGACCACGGCGACGGTGGAGCCGGCCCAGCCCTGTTCGGCGAGGCAGGAGACGGCAGCCTCCAGGAGGTGGCGGCGGGTCACGCGGCTGCGGGCCTGCTTGGGCCCGCTCTCCGTGGTCACCGCAGCCACGACGGCTCCCGTCGCTCGAAGCGGGCGCTGATGCCCTCGCGGGCCTCGGCGGAGGCGAAGTGCCGGGCCGACAGCTCGGCGAGGGCGGCGCCGTCCCGCTCCAGGGCGGCCCGTACCGGGGCGGTGACCAGCCGTTTCGTCGCGGCCAGGGCCTCGGGGCCGGCCTTGAGGAGGCCGTCCAGGACGGGGGCCAGCACCTTGTCGAGGCCCTCGGCGTCGGTGGCGTCCGTGCCGTGGAGGGTGAGCAGGCCGATGCGGGTGGCTTCGGCGGAGTCGAAGACCTCGGCGGTCAGCAGGTACCGGGCGGCGGCGCGGGGGTCCAGGCGCGGGAGCAGGGGCGCGGAGATCACGGCCGGGACGACACCGAGGTGCGTCTCCGTGAAGGCGTACGTGGACGCCGGCCCGGCGGCGGCGATGTCGCAGACGCCGAGCAGGCCGAGGCCGCCCGCGCGGACGTGGCCGGTGACGCGGGCGACGACCGGCACGGGGAGCTCCGCGATCTCCCGGAGCAGCGCCAGGAAGTCCGCCGGGTCGCAGGGGGACTTGAGGTCGGCGCCGGCGCAGAAGGTGGTGCCGGTGTGGGTGAGGACGACGGCCCGGGTGGACCCGTCCGCCGCCGCGGTGGCGAGGGCCGTGCGGAGTTCCTGGACCAGGGGGGCGGAGAGGGCGTTGCGGTTGGCCGGGGAGTCGAGGGTGAGGGTGGTGAGGCCGGGCGTTCGCGCGGCGTGGACCAGTGGGGGCATGTCTCCTCCGGAGGGGGTGGTCGGCTCGGTCGGGATCCCCTCCGGGGAGGGTATGCGGGCCGCCTGCGGCGGGCTCGGCTGGGCTGGCTCGGGCCCCGCGGGGCGAAGCCCCCCGCAGCTCCCCTTGCCGCTGCGCGGGGCCGCACCCTCCGCCGGAGCCCGGCTGTGCGCGTGCCGCTGCGCGGGGCGGAGTTCCCCTACCCGCCCACCGGCCCCGTGCCGGGACGGCGGTGGCGTGCACCCCGCCCGGCCACCGCCGGACGGAGTCCGGCGCAGCGGGGCGAAGCCGGTAAGGCCCGCCAGGGCCGCACCGCGCGAGCGGCGCGTCAAAAGGGGCTAGTAGGACTTGGGGAGGCCCAGGGTTTGGTGGGAGATGAAGTTGAGGATCATCTCGCGGCTGACCGGAGCTATTCGGGCCACCCGGGAGGCGACGATGAGGGCCGCGAGGCCGTACTCGCGGGTGAGGCCGTTGCCGCCCAGGGTGTGGACGGACTGGTCCACCGCCCGGACGCACGCCTCCCCCGCCGCGTACTTCGCCATGTTCGCGGCCTCCCCCGCGGCCATGTCCTCCCCGGCGTCGTACAGGTGGGCCGCCTTCTGCATCATCAGGCGGGCCAGTTCGAGGTCGATGTGGGCGGCCGCCAGGGGGTGTGCGATGGCCTGGTGGGCGCCGATGGGGGCCTTCCAGACCTGGCGGGTCTTCGCGTAGTCGACGGCCCGGGCGAGGGCGTAGCGGCCCATGCCGATCGCGAAGGCGGCGGTCATCACGCGCTCGGGGTTGAGGCCCGCGAAGAGCTGGAGCAGGCCCGCGTCCTCGTCGCCGACCAGCGCGGAGGAGGGGAGGCGCACGTCGTCCAGGACCAGCTCGAACTGCTTCTCCGCCGCCTGGAGTTCCATGTCGATGGGGGTGTACCTGAAACCGGGTGCCTCGCGGGGCACGATGAACAGGCAGGGCTTGAGGCTGCCCGTCCTGGCGTCTTCCGTGCGGCCCACGATGAGGGTGGCGTCGGCGATGTCCACGCCGGAGATGAAGACCTTGCGGCCGGTGAGGAGCCAGTCGTCGCCGTCACGGCGGGCGGTGGTGGTGATGCGGTGGGAGTTGGAGCCGGCGTCGGGTTCGGTGATGCCGAAGGCCATGGTCCGGGTGCCGTCGGCGAGGCCGGGGAGCCAGGCCCGCTTCTGGTCCTCGGTGCCGAAGCGGGCGATGACCGTGCCGCAGATGGCGGGCGAGACGACCATCATGAGGAGCGGGCAGCCGGCGGCGCCGAGTTCCTCGAGCACGATGGAGAGTTCGGCGATGCCGCCGCCTCCGCCGCCGTACTCCTCGGGGAGGTTGACTCCGAGATAGCCCAGTTTCGCGGCGTCCGCCCACAGTTCGTCGGGGTGGCCGCCCTCCCGGGCGATGCGTGCGAGGTACTCGCGCCCGTACTTGCGGCCGAGGGCGGCGACCGCCGCGCGCAGGGCCCGGTGTTCTTCAGTTTCGAGAGTCGTGGTGCCGAGCGTCGTGGTGCCTTGGGTGGAGCTCATGCTTCCTCCTGGACTACGGCGAGCAGGGCGCCGAATTCGACCTGTTGGCCGGTGACGGCGTGGAGCGCGGTGAGCGTGCCGGAGGCGGGCGCGAGGATGCGGTGCTCCATCTTCATGGCCTCCAGCCAGAGCAGGGGCTGCCCGGCGGTGACGGGGCTGCCGGGGGCGAGGCCCTCGGCGACCCGGACCACGGTGCCGGGCATGGGGGCGAGCAGGGAGCCCGGTTCGGTGCGGTCCTGGGGGTCCTCGAAGCGGGGGACCGGGGTCAGGGCGCGGGAGCCGAGCACGGAGTCCACGTAGGTCGTGTTCGATTTTTGTTTCACGTGGAACAGCCGCCGGACACCGTCCACTTCGAGGGTCACCGCGTGCCGCGCGGCGGACAGGACCCGCACACCGGGGTGGTCGAGGAGTTCCGGGGGACCGCTGCGCGAGGGGTGGTAGCGGACCTCGTACTCGGTCCCGGCCGCCGTGTACCGGCGGCTCTGCGGCTGCGAGCGGAGGTTGCGCCAGCCGCCGAGGCGGCCGGCCAGCGGGGCGTCCGGCTCGGGGGCGGAGTCGGCGAGGGCGGCGGCGAGCGCACTGAGCACGGGGGCCCGGTCGTCCGGGGCGGCCTCGGTGAGGGCGGGCAGGTGGCGCTCGTAGAACCCGGTGTCGAGCCGGGCCGCCGCGAACTCCGGGTGCCGCAGGGAGCGTACGAGGAGCTCGCGGTTGGTGATCAGCCCGTGGATCCGGGCTCCGGCGAGGGCGTGGGCCAGGGCGCGGACCGCCTCGGCGCGGGTCGGGGCATGGGCGACGACCTTGGCCAGCATGGGGTCGTAGTGGACGGAGACGGTGTCCCCGTCGGTGAAACCAGTGTCCACGCGGACCGTGGAGGGGACGTCGAGGGTGTGCAGGACACCGGTCTGCGGACGCCAGTCGGCGGCCGGGTCCTCGGCGTAGAGGCGGGCCTCGACGGCGTGTCCGGCGGGGGTGGGGGGATCCAGGGGCAGGGCCGCGCCCTCGGCGATCCGTAGCTGAAGGGCGACGAGGTCCAGGCCGAAGACGGCTTCGGTGACCGGGTGTTCCACCTGGAGGCGGGTGTTCATCTCCAGGAAGTACGGGCGGCCGTCGGCGGTGACGAGGAACTCCACCGTGCCCGCGCCCTCGTACGAGACCGCGCGGGCGGCGGCCACGGCGGCCTCGTGGAGCGTGGTGCGCAGGGCCTCGGGGAGGCCGGGCGCGGGGGCTTCCTCGATGACCTTCTGGTGGCGCCGCTGGAGGGAGCAGTCGCGGGTGCCGAGCGCCCACACCGTGCCGTGGGAGTCGGCGAGGACCTGCACCTCGACGTGGCGGCCGCGCTCCACGTAGGGCTCGGCGAAGACCTCTCCGTCGCCGAAGGCGGACAGGGCCTCGGCGGAGGCGGCCTCGAGGGACTCCTTGAGGGAGTCGAGGTCGCGGACCACCCGCATCCCGCGGCCGCCGCCGCCCGCGGCGGCCTTGAGGAGCAGCGGGAGGTCGGCGGTGGTGGCGGCGTGCGGGTCGACGGGGTCGAGCAGCGGGACCCCGGCGGCGCGCATCAGCTCCTTGGCCCGGGTCTTGGAGGCCATGGCCTCCATGGCCGCGGGCGGCGGGCCGACCCAGGTGAGCCCGGCGGCGCGCACGGCGCGGGCGAAGTCGGCGTTCTCGGAGAGGAACCCGTAGCCGGGGTGGACGGCGTCGGCGCCCGCCGCGAGGGCGGCCGCGATGACCAGGTCGCCGCGCAGGTAGGTGTCGGCGGGGGCCGCGCCGGGCAGCCGGACGGCCGCGTCGGCCGCGCGGACGTGCAGGGCGTCGGCGTCCGGGTCGGAGTGGACGGCGACGGTGTCCAGGCCCAGGGCGCGGGCCGTGCGGAAGACGCGGACCGCGATCTCGCCGCGGTTGGCGACCAGGAGGGAGGTCAGGTTCGTGGGGCGGGGCGTGGTCAGAGTCATGTGCGGGCTCACATCCGGAAGACGCCGAAGCCGCCACGGGCGCCCTCGACGGGGGCGTTGTGGACGGCCGAGAGGCACAGGCCGAGGACGGTGCGGGTGTCGCGGGGGTCGATGACCCCGTCGTCGTACAGCCGTCCGGACAGGAACATCGGCAGGGACTCGGACTCGATCTGCGCCTCCACGAAGGCGCGCATGCCGGCGTCGGCCTCTTCGTCGTAGGGCTGTCCCTTCGCGGCCGCGGACTGGCGGGACACGATCGAGAGCACGCCGGCGAGCTGGGCGGGGCCCATGACGGCTGACTTGGCGCTGGGCCAGGCGAAGAGGAAGCGGGGCTCGTAGGCCCGGCCGCACATGCCGTAGTGGCCGGCGCCGTAGCTGGCGCCGATGAGGACGGAGAGGTGCGGGACCTTCGAGTTCGATACCGCGTTGATCATCATCGAGCCGTGCTTGATGATGCCGCCCTGCTCGTACTCCTTGCCGACCATGTAGCCGGTGGTGTTGTGGAGGAAGAGGAGCGGGATGTCGCGCTGGTTGGCGAGCTGGATGAACTGGGCCGCCTTCTGCGATTCCGCGCTGAAGAGCACCCCTTGGGCGTTGGCGAGGATGCCGACCGGGTAGCCGTGCAGGCTCGCCCAGCCGGTGACCAGGCTGGTGCCGTAGAGGGGCTTGAACTCGTCGAAATCGGAGGCGTCGACGATCCGGGCGATGACCTCGCGGGGGTCGAAGGGGGTCTTCAGGTCGGCCGGGACGATCCCGAGGAGTTCCTCCGGGTCGTGGAGGGGTTCCTCGGCGCGCGGCGGATCGGCCTGGGCCTTGCGGTGGTTGAGGCGGGCGACGACGCGGCGGGCCTGGCGGATGGCGTCGTGCTCGTCGAGGGCGTAGTAGTCGGCGAGGCCGGAGGTCCGGGCGTGCATGTCGGCTCCGCCGAGGGACTCGTCGTCGCTCTCCTCGCCGGTGGCCATCTTGACGAGCGGCGGGCCGCCCAGGAACACCTTGGAGCGGTCCTTGATCATGATGGTGTGGTCGGACATGCCGGGGATGTACGCGCCTCCGGCGGTGGAGTTGCCGAAGACGACGGCGATGGTGGGGACGCCGTCGGCGGAGAGCCGGGTGAGGTCGCGGAAGATGGCGCCGCCCGGGATGAAGATCTCCTTCTGGGAGGGGAGATCGGCGCCGCCGGACTCTACGAGGCTGATGCAGGGGAGCCGGTTCTGGCGGGCGATCTCGTTGGCGCGGAGCGCCTTCTTCAGGGTCCAGGGGTTGGAGGCGCCGCCGCGGACCGTGGGGTCGTTGGCCGTGACCAGGCACGGGACGCCCTCGACGGTGCCGATGCCGGTGACCATGGAGGCGCCGACCGGGTAGTCGCTGCCCCAGGCGGCGAGCGGGGACAGCTCCAGGAAGGGGGTGTCCGGGTCGAGGAGCAGCTCGACGCGCTCGCGGGCGAGGAGCTTGCCGCGGCTCTTGTGGCGGGCCGTGTACTTCTCGCCGCCGCCGGCGAGGGCGGTGGTGTGCGCGGCATCGAGCTCGGCGAGGCGTTCCAGGGCGGCCGTACGGGCCTGCGCGTGCTCGGGGGCGAGCGGGTCGACGGCACTCTTGAGGCGGGTCACGGGGTCCCCTCCGGGGTGGTGGTTACGGGGGGCTCGGCGGGGGGCTCCGCAGGCGGTTGCGGCAGGGCTGCGGGCGGGCCCGCCGGCGGTTGCGGCGGCACCGCTGCGGGCGCCACCACCGGCCGTTGCGGCACGGCCGCGGGCGCCTCCGCCGGCCGTTGCGGCACCGCTGCGGGCGCCACCACCGGCCGTGGCGGCACCGCTGCGGGCGCGCCCGCCGGCCGTTGCAGCAGGGCTTCGGGGATGTCCACGTGGCGGGAGCGGAGCCATTCGCCGAGGCCCTTGGCCTGGGGGTCGAACCGGTGACCGGAGGCCACGCCGTCGCCGAGGATCCGGGTGACGGTGAAGTTGAGGGAGCGCAGGTTCGGGAGTTCTGCGCGGGCCACTTCCAGTGGGGCCGCTTCGGGGAGCAGCGCCTTGAAGGCTTCGACGGTCAGGGTGGTGCGGAGCCACTCCCAGGCGGGGCCGGTCTCGGCCCACACCCCGACGTTGGCGTCCCCGCCCTTGTCTCCGCTGCGGGCCCCGAAGAGGGTGCCCAGCGGCACCCGGCGGGTGGGGACGGTCGGAGCCTGCGGCTCAGGCGCGGTCGGAGCCTGCGGCTCAGGCGCGGTCAGAGCCTGCGACCCGGGCGCGGTCAGAGCCTGCGACCCGGGCGCGGTCAGAGCCTGCGACCCGGGCGCGGTCAGAGCCTGCGACCCGGGCGCGGTCAGAGCCTGCGACCCGGGCGCGGTCAGAGCCTGCGACCCGGGCGCGGTCAGAGCCTGCGACCCGGGCGCGGTCAGAGCCTGCGACCCGGGCGCGGTCAGAGCCTGCGACCCGGGCGCGGTGGGCCCTGCGGGGCTTTCCCCCGCCCCGCCCCTTCCCGAAACCGGGGGCTGCGCCCCGGCCCCTTCGGGGGCTCCGCCCCCGGACCCCCGCTCCTCAAACGCCGGAGGGGCTGGATTTGGTGCCGGCGAGGCCGGCATCGCGATCCGGGTGCCGTCCGCGAGGACCGCCGTGTGGGGGGCCTGCGCGGAGGGGAGGGCGGTCGCGGTGAAGACTCCGTACGGCTGGGCCGGGGAGGGTGGGGCCGTGACGTGGAAGCCGGGGTAGCTGGCCAGGGCCAGTTCGATGGCCGCCGAGGTGAGGGCGCGGCCCACCCGGTCGGGGGAGGGGTCCCGGACCACCAGGCGGAGCAGCGCGCTCGCGGTCTCCTCCGTCTCCGCGTCCGCGTGGTCCGTACGGGACAGCGTCCAGGAGACGGAGGAGACCGGCGCGAGCAGTTCGGCCAACTGCTCCCGCACCAGCGCGGCCTTCGCGTCGATGTCCAGGCCCGTCAGGACGAAGACGACCTCGTTGCGCCAGCCCCCGATGCGGGTCACGCCCACCTTCAGGGTGCCGGGCGGGGCCTCCCCCAGGACCCCGGAGATCCGGACCCGGTCCGCGCCCGCCTCCGACAGCCGGACCGTGTCCAGGCGGGCCGTCACGTCGGGGCCGAGGTAGCGGGTTCCCTGGGTTTCGTAGAGGAGTTGAGCCGTGACCGTACCGACGGAGACGATGCCGCCCGTGCCCCGGTGCTTCGTGATGACCGACGAGCCGTCTTCCGCGATCTCCGCCAGCGGGAACCCCGGGCGGGACACGTCGTGCCGGGTGAAGAAGGCGTAGTTGCCGCCCGTGGCCTGGGTGCCGCACTCCAGTACGTGGCCCGCCACCACCGCCCCGGCCAGCCGGTCGTGGTCGTCCGGCGCCCAGTCGAACCACCAGGCCGCGGGCCCGCTGACCAGCGCCGCGTCCGTGACCCGGCCGGTCACCACCACGTCCGCGCCCGCCCGCAGGCAGGCCGTGATCCCGGCGCCGCCGAGGTAGGCGTTCGCGGTGAGCGCGCTCTCCCCGGACGGAAGCGGGTACGGCATCAGGTCGTCGCCCTCGACGTGTGCGACCGCGACCGGGACCGACAGCTTCGCGGCGAGCGCGCGGACCGCTCCGGCGAGTCCCGCCGGGTTCAGGCCGCCCGCGTTCACGACGATCCGTACGCCCCGCTCGTGGGCGAGGCCGAGGCACTCCTCCAGCTGGCGCAGGAAGGTTTTGGCGTAGCCGAGTTCCGGGTTCTTCAGCCGGTCGCGGCCGAGGATCAGCATGGTCAGCTCGGCCAGGTAGTCCCCGGTCAGCACGTCGAGGGGGCCGTCCGTCAGCATCTCGCGCAAGGCGTCGAAGCGGTCTCCGTAGAAGCCCGACGCGTTGCCGATGAGGAGGGGGCGACGGGTCATCGGGAGGCCCCCGGCGTGCGTCCCGGGCCCGCCGGGCCCGCGAAGGCCTGGGCGATGTCGAGCCAGCCGTCGGCGTCGGGGCCGGACGCCGTCAGCGCCAGGTCGGCGCGGTGGGCGCGCTGCGTGACCAGCAGGCAGAAGTCGAGCGCCGGGCCGGTGACCCGCTGCGGGGCGTCCTCGGGACCGTACGTCCACACCTCGCCCGGGGCTCCCGGAGCCGTCAGCTCCACCCGGAACTCCCCCGCCGGTGCCGGCAGGCCCCGGACCGCGTAGGCGTAGTCCCGCGCCCGTACGCCGATCCGTGCCACGTGCCGCAGCCGGGCCGTCGGTGTGCGGCGCACCCCGAGCGCGTCCGCCACGTCCTGGCCGTGCGCCCAGGTCTCCATCAGGCGGGCGCTCCCCATCGACGCGGCTTTCATCGGCGGCCCGTACCAGGGGAACTTGGCGTCGGGCGAGGCCGCGGCGAGGGCACCGTCGAGGGCCGCGCGGCCCTCCCGCCAGCGGGCGAGCAGCTCGGCGGGGGCCAGCGCGGCGCCCTCCTCGGCGCCCGCGTCGACGAAGGAGTCGGGTGCCTTCAGGGCCTCCTCGACCAGCCCCGCGAAAGCGGCGGGGTCGGTGAGCGCGAGCAGCGCGGCCCGGTCGGTCCAGTGCAGGTGGGCGATCTGGTGGGCGAGGCTCCAGCCGGGTGCCGGCGTGGGCTTCGCCCAGTCGGGGGCCGGCAGTTCCCCGACCAGGGAGTCGAGGTCCCGGCCCTCCTCGCGGAGGTCCGCGAAGACGGCGAAGACGGCGAACACGGTGGAGACCGTGGAGACGGTGGGGACGTTCTCGACAGCGGACGGATCGGGCACGGGTGCGCTCCCCTTCTCGGCGTGAGGGGAAGCGTGGCAGCCGCCAGGAAAACAATCAAGCGTGCTTGCATTTATTTTTGACGAAGGAACGCGGGCGGGCGGCACGGGACTTGGGCGGCACGTGGTGCGCGGCGCGGACGGGCGCAGCGAGGTTCGCCCTCTAGGAAGATTGGTCCAGACCTTCTAGGGTGAGCGCGGTCCTTCCGCACACTGTCGCCTCGGGGTGGTAGATGGTCACGCGCCGGTCCCTGCTCGTTCTCGCCGGTCTGAGCGCGGGCGCGGCCGCCCTGCCCTCCGTACCCGCGCTCGCCGCCGGGCGCGGGTACGGAGGGCCGGTCATCGAGCTCCCCGCCCCCACCTCCCGGCGGCCGGTGGGCACCGTCGAACTGCACCTGGTCGACCACGACCGCGCCGACCCCCTCGCCCCGGACCGCCGGCCGCGCGAACTCATGGTCCAGCTCTGGTACCCCGCCCTCACCACCGCCGGCTTCCCCCGGACCCCGTACGCCACGAGCCGGGTCGCCGCCGCCCTGGAGACGGGCCTGCCCCTCGAGCCCGGCACCCTGGGGGCTGTACGCCCGCACGCCCGGACCGGCGCCCCGCCCGTGCCGGGGCCGCTGCCGCTGGTGCTGCTCGGGCACGGGCGCAAGGGCGGCCGCAGCAACTGCACGGCTCTGGCCGAGGAACTCGCCTCGTCCGGGTACCTGGTCGCGGGCATCGACCACACCTACGACGCCGCGGTCGTGGAGTTCCCCGACGGCCGGGCCGTCCTCAGCGTGCTGCCCGAGGAGTCGGACGACTGGGACCGCCAGGAACGCCTCGAAATCACCACCCGCGTCGGTGACTTGCGGTTCGTGGCCACGACCCTGACCCGTCGGCGGAGGTCGCTCCGCGCGGACCCGCACCGGATCGGCGTCGTAGGGCATTCCATGGGCGGAGCCGCCGCCGCCGAACTCCTGCGCGTGGACGACCGCTTCGCCGTCGGGGTCGGCCTCGACGGCGCCCTGTTCGGCTCGCCGGTGGCCGACCTCGGACTGGACCGCCCGTACCTGCTGCTCACCGCACTGGAGGACCACGACACCTGGCGGCGCTGGCGCGAGCACCAGCGCGGATGGGGCCGCCAGTTGCGGGTGCGCGACACCGGGCACCTCACCTACACCGACCTACCGCACTTCGCCGGTCCCGGCGGCCTGGCGGAGACCTGGCCGCCCGACCTGTACGCCGAACTGCTCGGAACCCTGGACCCGGCCCGCTCGACCGAACTGATCCGGACCTACACCCGCCTGACCCTCGACCGGTTCCTGAAGGACCGGCCCTCCCCCCTGCTGAACAGCCCCTCCCCGCGCTACCCCGAGGTCGACTTCCGCTGGACGCGCGGCTGACGAGCACGACGCCGCCGCCGCCCGCCGCGAGCGCCGGATCCGCTTGCGCGGGACGTACGACCGCGGCGAGGATCCCCGTCAAGGCCGGGCACAAGGACATGGACGGGGAAGAGGGACATGGGCGGGGACATGGGCATGGGCGGGGACACGGGCATGGACGGGGGCATGGGCATGGAAGACGGGGACGGCGACACGGACCGGGACACGCACAGGGACGAAGGCGTGCTCGCGGGCTCCCTCAAAGGCGTGATGTTCGACTTCTCCGGCACCCTCTTCCGCGTCGAGCCCACCGAGGACTGGCTGCGCGCGGTCGTGACGGACACCGGCATCGACCTGCCCGAGGCCGAACTCACCGCCCTGGCGGCCCTGCTCGAAGCGGCGGGCGCCCTGCCCGGCGGAGCCTCGCCACAGCGGCTGCCGGCCCGGCTCGAGCCGCTGTGGCGGGAGCGGGACCTGAGCCCCGAGCAGCACCGGGCCGCCTACACCGCCCTCACCCGGGAGGTGCCGCTGCCCTCCCCGGAGCTGGCCGACGCCCTCTACGGCCGGCACTGGACCCCCGCGGCCTGGCGCCCCTACCCCGATACCGCCGCCACGCTCGCCGCCCTGCACGAGCGGGGCGTCCCCGTAGCCGTCGTCAGCAACATCGGCTGGGACCTGCGCCCCGTCTTCCGCGCCCACGGGGTCGACCGGTTCGTCGACGCGTACGTGCTGTCCTTCGAGCACGGAGTCCAGAAGCCCGATCCCCGCCTGTTCCGGGTCGCCTGCGAGGCCCTCGGGGCGGCGCCCGCGGACGTGCTCATGGTCGGTGACGACGCCGTCGCGGACGCCGGGGCCGCGGCGCTGGGGTGCCCGGTCCGGCTGGTCGCACACCTGCCGGTGGAGCAGCGGCCGAGCGGGCTCGGCTCAGCGCTCGGGCCGCTCGGGCTGCTCTGACGGCCGCCCCCGTCAGCCGGCAGCGCCCTCGACCGCCCGCCGGCTGAAGTCCATCGTCCAGTTGTGGACCCAACCCGCGCCCCCGTCGGCCGAGAAGAACTGCTCCCAGCGCGGGGAGTCCGTCCCCGCGCCCGTCCGCGACCACACGAAGCGCACCCGGACCGCCTTGCCCTCGTAGGTGTCCTCGCCCTCGAAGACGCCCGTCCCCGTCGTCGCGTCGAACCGTCCCGTGACGGGAGGGAAGAGCGTCCCGGTGCGCCGGCTGGCCCAGTTGAGGGTCCACTGCTCGCGCTCGGGGTCGTAGAGGCGCAGGGTCATTCCCGCGAACCCCTTCGTCGGGAACTCGATCTCGTCGAAGCTCGCGGCGCCGTCGAAGTGCCGCGTGGCCCGGGACACCGCCGGGAACTCCTCCCAGCCGCTGTCCGCGTCCAGGAAGTCCGCGAGCCAACGGTTGGTGACGTCCCAGGTGCCGGCGAAGAAGTCGAAGTCGTTCACGTGCGGTCTCCCCAAACTGTTCTCCGTGCTGATGGGGGAACCGTAGGAGCACTTCACTGACATCCTGTGTCAGTGAAGTCAGCGAAGTCAGCGCAGTGCAAGTGAAGTCCAGCCGACTGCTCTCGATCCTGCTCCTGCTCCAGACCCGGGGCCGGATGACCGCCGCCGAGCTCGCCGGGGAGCTGGAGGTGTCGGTCCGTACGGTCTACCGCGACGCGGAGGCGCTGGCGGCCTCCGGCGTCCCGCTGTACGGCGACGCCGGACACAGCGGCGGCTACCAGCTCCTCGACGGCTACCGCACCCGCCTCACCGGGCTGGCCCCGGGCGAGGCGGAGGCCCTCTTCCTCACCTCGATGCCCGGCCCGGCCGCCGAACTGGGCCTGGGCCGGGCCCTGTCCACCGCCCAGCTGAAGCTGCGCGCCGCCCTGCCCGCGGAGCTGCGTGCGCAGGCCGACCGGATGCGGCTGCGCTTCCACCTGGACGCGCCCGGCTGGTACGCGGAGCACGAGGAGACCCCGCACCTGGCGCGGGTCGCCGACGCGGTGTGGCGGGGGCGGGTCGTCGAGGTGCGGTACCGGCGCTGGAAGGCGCCCCACGAGGTGGACCGGCGGCTGGCCCCGTACGGGCTGGTCCTGAAGGCCGGGCGCTGGTACCTGGTCGCGGGCACGGCGGCGGAGCCGGGTACGGCGGCCGAGCCGGGCACGACGGCCGAGCCGGACACGACGGCCCCCGCCGGTCCCGCGTACACCTACCGGGTGGACCAGATCCTGGCCGTCCGCGAGACCGGCGAGGAGTGCGCGCTCCCCGACGGTTTCGAGCTGGCCGCCCACTGGCGGCGCACGCAGGCCGAGTTCC
Source organism: Streptomyces sp. NBC_01298 (assembly GCF_035978755.1). Classification (NCBI taxonomy): domain Bacteria; kingdom Bacillati; phylum Actinomycetota; class Actinomycetes; order Kitasatosporales; family Streptomycetaceae; genus Streptomyces; species Streptomyces sp. NBC_01298. The sequence goes on along the minus strand of NZ_CP108414.1, from coordinate 5,189,061 downwards.
ACGAGCGGCTGTACCCGGAGGAGGCGGAGGTACGGGTCTCCGCGCGCGCCGCCGCCCGGCTGACCGGCGCCCAGGCCAGGGCCCTGGCCGCCACCGGGACCCCGGACCCCGGACTGCCCGGGTGGACCCGGGCGGTCCTGCCGATCGAGTCGCATGACCACGCGGAGGCACAGTTCCTGGGGCTCGGCGCGGAGGCGGAAGTACTCGCCCCGGCGGCCCTGCGCCGGCGCGTCGGAGCGGCCGCGGCCGCGACGGCGGCCCGCTACGGGGCTGCGGGGGCGGGCCGGGGTGGGGCTGCGGGGGCGGGGGCGGGGGCGGGGCGGGAGCACGGGACGAGTGACGGCGGGTGACGGTTCGCACAGGAACGGTCGAGGCCTTCCCTCCGGCGCGGGCGGCTGGGATGCTCCCCGCATGACGACTCGTCGGATGTACTGCGCGACCGCGGCCCTGAGCGCCCTCGCGCTGGGCGTGGCCATGTTCAGCGGCTGGGGGCAGGACTTCCCGGACGGGGACCAGCAGACCGGGACGCCCGAAACGGCGCAGGTCGAGGCGAACGTCCAGCACGCGGACGTGGCGCCCCTGCCGGTCGGGCCGGCCGGCGACATCATCTGGAGCTGAGCACCGGGGCCGGAATCGCTCCGGCACCGGGCCGAGACCGGACCAGAACCGGCGTGGCCTGAACTCACCCCCGACCACCCCCAGCCGCTCCCCAACCCACCCTGGAACAACAGGAGTCGGTATACCGTCGTCGCCGACCACGACGGGCACGCGGTACGGGGCACGGGAGCTGGAGCGGCATGAGCGTCGACGTTCGCTATCGGGTGGAACGGATCGCGCTGGCCCTGATGTCCATATCGGGCGTCGTGGTCCTGATCGCGGACCTCTTCGGGTGGCTCGACGCGCTCGCTCCGGGCGGCGCGCTCCCCAAGGTGACCCTGCTCATCCTGAGCACGGTCACCGTGTTCCTGCTCCTGGAGATCGACCGCCTGCGCAAGCTCGACGTGGTCGAGGACAAGGTCACCCAGCTCGGCGACACCCTGCGGACGGAGGTCGCCCGGCTCGACGGCAGCCTCCGGGCGAACCTCTCCAAGCTGGACATCGAGACCGTCGCGGAGCAGCTCAGGCAGGAGAACTACCTCGGCGTGATCCAGGTGCACCCGGATTTCCCCGACGCGCGGTTCTGCGCGTTCGTGGAGGACGCCACCCAGGAGGTGGTCATCCTGCAGACCTTCGTCCCCAACCTGGCCCACCTCCAGCCCTCGCTGGAGAAGGCGCTGGTGGACCACGGCATCCCGGTGCGGGTCATGCTCCTGTATCCCTCCTCCCCCGTGGCGGGACTGCGCGACGAGGCGCTGCGCGCCGTACGGGATCCCGCCCTCGCGCTGGACGTGAAGGCCCGGGTGGAAATGTGCCTGGCCGGCCTCGCGGAGCTGCACAGGGCGGTCGGCCCGGCGGGCCGGGCCCTGCTCAGGGTGCGGGTGTACAACTCCCTGCCGTCCATCGCCGTGCACAAGGCCGACGAGCACTTTCTGGTCAGTTCATTCCTGCACGGCCAACTGGCCGTCGACTCCGCCCAGACCGAGATCGACGGCGGTGACACCACGATGGGCCGGCAGGTCCAGCGGGAGCTGGACACGCTGTGGGAGATCGGCCGCGACGTGGCGCTCCCCGACTGGCGGGAGTCGCTCAGGAACATCGTCTGGTGATCCGGCGGCGATCCGGCCCGATCCCCCTCCAGATCCCCACGCAGATCCCCACGCAGAGCCACACCCAGATCCACGGAAAGGTACGGCCATGCACGACTTGGGCGCTCCCGACGCGAAGGGCGCGAAGGACGGGCTGCACGAGCTGGACGGGTTCGAGAACGGGCTGATCGCGCGCTTCGAGGAGCATCCGGTCCTGGCGGGCATCACCCGGCTGCCCGAGGAGGACTTCACCGCGCTCCTCCTCCAGCGGCGCTTCGTATCGCTCGCGTTCACCCCGTCCTACGACCTGGCCATCGACCTCCTGCGCGACGAGGAGGGGCTGCGGATCGCCCGGATCATCCTGCGCGAGGAGTACCCGGGCGCCACGGGCCACGCGCCTTCGCACCGCGAGGACATGACCGAGGACCTGCGCCTGCTCGGAGTGTCCAGGGAGGCCCTGGTGGCGTCGAGGCCGACGGCGGCGACGCGGCGGGCCATCACCGACACCCTCGAACTGATCGCGGACGCGGGCGGCCACGCCGATTCCGACCTGCGGCTGCTGACCTTCCTGCGCTTCTGGGGCGAGGTGCTGGTCTCCGTCGAGTACGCGCGGCTGTGGGAACGGATGGGGCCGCTGTTCACGGGCGGGGGCGGCGGCCGCAACCGTTCGCGGTTCTACCACCCGCACCTGGTCCACGACGCGAAGACGCATTCGCTCGCGACGGTGTCCCTGCTGTCCGACACCCACTCCGACCGGCTGGCGGCGCGGGTGACCGAGCTCCTCGGCCGGGCGGAGGGGGTGGACGGGGCGTCCGGAGCGGCCGGCTTCAGGGAGACCGAGGAGCGGGCCCTGCGGCTCAAGACCGCCTTCTACGATCAGTTCGGCTGAGGCCCCGGCCGCGGTTCCCGCTGCGGATCCAGCCTCGGATCCCGCCGCGGATCCCGCTGGGGCTTCCGCGGGCGGGTCTGCGAGCGGACCGCGCCCATGCTCGCCACGATGACCAGCGCGATCGCCGCCGCGTCGAGCGCCGACAGCGCCTGGTTCAGGATCAGGAACCCGGCCGTCGCGGCGATCGCGGGCTCCAGGCTCATCAGGATCGCGAAGGTCGGAGCCGGGAGCCTGCGCAGGGCGAGCAACTCCAGCGTGTAGGGCAGCACCGAGGACAGCACCGCCACGCCGAGGCCCAGCAGCAGGGTGCTCGGGCGCAGCAGGGCCGAGCCGGCCTCGATCACGCCGAGCGGCAGGGACAGTACGGCCGCCACGGCCATCGCCAGCGCCAGCCCGTCGGCCTGGGGGAAGCGGCGGCCGGTCCGCGCGCTGAACACGATGTACGCCGCCCACATGCCGCCCGCCGCGAGGGCGAAGGCCACGCCCAGCGGGTCGAGCCCGCCGAGGCCGCCTCCGCCGTGGGTGGACAGCAGGACGACTCCGGCCAGTGCCAGCCCTGCCCACAGCAGGTTCAGCAGCCGGCGGGAGACCACGACGGAGAGCACCAGTGGGCCCAGCACCTCCAGGGTGACGGCCGGGCCGAGGGGGATCCGGTCGATGGCCTGGTAGATGAACCCGTTCATGCCGGCCATGGTCACGCCGAACCACACCACGGTCGACCAGTCCGAGCGGGAGTACCCGCGCACCTTGGGCCGGCACACGAGCAGCAGCACCAGCGCGGCCGCGGCGAGGCGCAGCGTGACCACGCCGGCCGCGCCCGCCCGCGGCATGAGCATCACCGCGAGGGCGGCACCGAACTGCACCGAGACGCCCGCCGTGACCACCAGGGCGACCGGGCCGAAGCGGGCCCGGAAGGAGCCGTCCGCGGGGACGGGGGCCGGGGCCGGGGCGGTGGCCGTCGCTCGGGAGGGCTCGGTGCTCGGGGTGGTGCTCGGGGGGCAGGAAGGTGCGGACATTTCTCCAGATTAGGGGGTGAGTAAGGACCATGCGTCCGTGTTTTGCCTTACATCTGGTGTACGTCCGCTTCCGGCAGGCCCCGCTCCAGGCCCTCCGCCAGGACTTCCGCCAGGTGGCGGGCCCGGCCGCCGGCCAGCTGCGCGATCTGGGTCCGGCAGGAGAACCCGTCCGCCAGCACCTCCGTACCCGGCGCCGCCGCCCGCAGCGACGGCAGGAGCTGCTCCTCGGCGCAGGCCACGGAGACCTCGTGGTGGCCGGGCTCGAAGCCGAAGTTGCCCGCGAGCCCGCAGCAGCCGCCGCTGAGCTCTCCCGTCAGCCCGGCGCGCTCGCGCAGCCGGCGGTCGGGGCCGTCGCCGAGGACGGCGTGCTGGTGGCAGTGGGTCTGGCCGGCGACCGGCCGGTCCAGGCGGGGCGGCTGCCAGTGGGGGGCGTACTCCTCCAGGGTCTCGGCGAAGGTTCGGACGGCCGCTGCGAGACGGGGTGCGCGGGGGTCCTCCGGGAGCAGGGCGGGCAGATCGGTGCGGAGCGCTGCCGCGCAGCTCGGTTCGAGGACGGTGACGGGCCCCCGCGGGTCGCCTACGGCGTCCAGGGTGCGGCGCAGGGCCCTGCGGGCGGCGTCGAGGCGGCCGGTGGAGATGTAGGTCAGCCCGCAGCAGACGGGGCCCGCCGGCACGGTGGTCTCCAGGCCGGCGGCCCGCAGCACCCGCAGAGCGGCATGACCTGCCTCGGGAGCGAGGTACTCCGTGAACGTGTCCGGCCACACCGTGACGACGGGAGCGACCCCGCACCCGGGCGCGGCCCCGGCGGGCCCCGGCCCCGGTGGCCCCGCGGAGCGGGCCGCCGCGCGCCACCCGCGGCGGAACGGGGTGCGGGCCAGGCGGGGCAGGGGGCGGGCCCGCTCCAGGCCCGGGACGCGGAGGAAGCGGGAGAGGAGGTTCAGGGGGGCGGCCAGGCGGAGGGCCGCGATCAGGCGGAGCCAGGCCGGCAGCCCGCCCAGGGCGTAGTGGGAGAGCGGGCGCAGCCGGCCCGCCCAGTGGCGCTGGAGGAACTCCGCCTTGTAGGCGGCCATGTCCACCCCCACCGGGCAGTCGCTGCGGCAGCCCTTGCAGCCGAGGCAGAGATCCAGCGCCTCGGCGACCTCCGCCGAACGCCAGCCGTCCCGGATGACCTCCCCGGCCAGCATCTCGTGCAGCAGCCGCGCCCGCCCCCGCGTGGAGTGGCGTTCCTCGCCCGTGGCCCGGTACGACGGGCACATCACCCCCGGCCCCCCGACCTCCGTGGACCGGCACTTGGCGACGCCCACGCACCGCGCCACCTCCCCCGCGAGCCCGGAGGGCGGCAGCACCGCGAAGCGGAGGTTCTCGTCGAGGCGGGCCGGGCGGACCAGGATCCCGGGGTTCATGCCGCCCGCCGGGTCCCAGACCCGCTTGTAGGACGCGAAGAGCCCGATCACCGCGGGCCCGTACATCCGCGGCAGCAGCTCCGCCCGGGCCTGCCCGTCCCCGTGCTCCCCGGACAGGGAGCCCCCGTGCGCGACCACGAGGTCGGCGAGGTCCGAGGAGAAGGCCCGGAAGCGGGCCACGCCGGGCGGCGACACCAGGTCGAAGTCGATCCGCACGTGCACGCAGCCCTCGCCGAAGTGGCCGTACGGGGATCCGCGCAGCCCGTACTCCGCCAGCAGGGCCCGGAATTCCCGCAGGTAGACGCCGAGCCGGGCGGGCGGTACCGCGCAGTCCTCCCAGCCGGGCCAGGCCATCGTCCCTCCCCCAGACTCCGTCCGGGAGGTGCCCCCTGGCATCCGGGTCGCGGTGCCCGCCGCGTCCTCGCGGATTCGCCACAGGGCCCGCTGCGCCGCCGGGTCGGTGACCAGCAGGCCGTCCACCGCGTCGGAGGCCCGCAGCACGGCCCGGGCCGCGCCCTCGTCGCGCATCTCCACGAACAGCCAGGCCCCGCCGCGCGGGAGCCGGGAGGCGGCCCCGCCCACCAGATCGGCGGCCATCCCCTCCACCGTCAGCGGCCCGTACGGCAGCAGCCCCACCGCGGCGGAGGCCGCCGCGCTCTCGTCGGCGTACCCGAGGACGGCCAGCGCCGGGGCGGCCGGCAGCTCGACGAGCCGTACGACCGCCTCGGTGACCACGCCGAGCGTGCCCTCGCTGCCGCAGAACGCCCGGGCCACCCCGGTGCCCCGCTCGGGGAGCAGCGCGTCCAGGCCCCCGTAGCCGGAGATCCGCCGCTGGAAGCCGTCGGCCGGGCCGCCCGCCATGCCGGTGCGCAGGACGGCCAGGTTCCCCGACACCAGCTCCCGCAGCCCGTCGGGCGCGCCCTGCCAGCCGGTGCCGAGCCGGTACCGGGAGCCGCCGTACGCCGTCACCGCCAGTTCGGCGACGTTGTCGGCGGTGGTTCCCCAGGCCACGGAGTGGGCCCCGCAGGCGTTGTTGCCGATCATCCCGCCGAGCGTGCACCGGGAGTGCGTGGAGGGGTCCGGCCCGAAGGTCAGGCCGTGCGGGCGGGCCGCTTCCCGCAGCCGGTCCAGGACCAGGCCGGGCTGGACGACGGCGGTGCGGGCGGCCGGGTCCAGGGAGACGAGGGCGTTCATGTGGCGGGTGAGGTCCAGGACGACGCCGACGCCCGTCGCCTGACCCGCGATGGAGGTGCCGCCCCCGCGCGGGACGACCGGGACCCCGGCCGCGGCGCACACCGCGAGCGCGGCGGCCAGGTCCTCGGCGTCGCGCGGCGCGACCACGCCGACCGGGACGCGGCGGTAGTTGGAGGCGTCCATCGTGGTCAGGGCCCGGGCGGCGGCGCCGAAATCGACCTCCCCGCGCAGGTTCTCCCGCAAGGTCCGTTCGAGTTCACCGGGTGAGGTCACGGCGGACAGCCTGCCACCGCCTCCCGCCCGTCTCCCGGCGGCTCGCGTCTACGCGCGTCATCTCATCGGGTGGACGCGGTTCCGAGGCGTGGACCCTGACCCGATACGCTCGGCTCGTGGCCGAGATCCAGATTCCCGCTGACATCAAGCCCGCCGACGGACGCTTCGGCGCGGGCCCCTCCAAGGTGCGGACCGAGGCGCTGGACGCCCTCGCCGCCACCGGTACCTCCCTGATCGGCACCTCCCACCGCCAGGCTCCGGTCAAGAACCTGGTCGGATCGGTGCGCCAGGGCCTCCGGGACCTCTTCTCCCTCCCCGAGGGCTACGAGGTGATCCTGGGCAACGGCGGCTCCACCGCCTTCTGGGACATCGCGACCGCCGGTCTCATCGAGCGGAAGTCGCAGCACCTCACCTTCGGTGAGTTCTCCTCCAAGTTCGCCAGCGCCGCGAAGTCCGCGCCGTGGCTGGACGCGCCGACGGTGATCTCCTCCGACCCGGGCACCCACCCGGACCCGGTGGCCGAGGCGGGCGTGGACGTGTACGCGTACACCCACAACGAGACCTCGACGGGTGTCGCGGCGCCGATCAAGCGCGTCGCGGGCGCCGACGCGGGTTCGCTCGTCCTGGTGGACGCGACCTCGGGCGCCGGCGGTCTGCCGGTGGACATCACCGAGACCGACGTCTACTACTTCGCCCCGCAGAAGTCCTTCGCCTCCGACGGCGGCCTGTGGCTGGCGGCGTTCTCGCCGGCGGCCCTGGAGCGCGCGGCCCGCGTGCACGCCTCCGGCCGGCACATCCCGGAGTTCTTCTCGCTGCCGACGGCGATCGACAACTCGCTGAAGAACCAGACGTACAACACCCCGGCGCTCTCCACCCTCTTCCTGCTGGACCAGCAGCTGGAGTGGATGAACAGCCAGGGCGGTCTGGAGTTCACGACCGGCCGTACGTCGGCCAGCGCGGCCCACCTGTACGGCTGGGCCGAGGCGTCGAAGTACGCCAGCCCGTTCGTCGCCGACTCCGCCAAGCGCTCGGCCGTCATCGGCACGATCGACTTCTCGGACGACATCGACGCGGCGGCGGTCGCCAAGGTGCTGCGCGCCAACGGCATCGTGGACACCGAGCCCTACCGCAAGCTCGGCCGCAACCAGCTCCGCATCGCGATGTTCCCGGCGATCGATCCGGCGGACGTGCAGGCGCTGACGGCCTGCGTGGACTACGTGATCGAAGCCCTCTGACCCGTACGGTCCGGCGGGCCACCCCCGTCCGACACGCTCTGAAGCCCCCGGTGACGCCTCGTCACCGGGGGCTTCGCGTTGTCCGGACCTCGTCCGCGCCCTGCCCGAAGGCATCCTGAACGAGTGCTGAGGCAGTCCTGAGGCAGTCCTGAAGGACCGGACCCGCGGGTCGGCCCGGAACCCCGGGACTTTGGTCCCAAAAATCGGGGCAAAGAGCCTGCAAACGGAAGATCCCGACCGGCCCCGCCGCCTGCGGATTCACGCCCAGGGACCTTCGGCAGGGACCCTTCCCGGCCCCTCCGAGGACTGCAACCAACCACCCCAGGATGTCCCTCATGTCTGGTGTGCCGGGAACGAACCCCGGCCCGTTCAGGAGGAACCCCCATGCGCAAGGCACTCACCCTCTCGGCGATCGCCCTCGCCTCGTCTATGGCCCTGGCAGCCCCCGCCGTCGCGTTCGCCGCCGACTCCACCCCGACGGCGCCCGTCAGCTCCAGCCCCAGCCCGAGCCCGAAGACCGACGCCGTGGCCCTGAAGCTGTCGGTCTCCTCCGGCAAGCCGGGCGACTCCCTCCAGATGTCGATGGAGGTCCCGGACGGTTCGACGAACCTGTCCATCTCCTCCAAGGCCCTGAACGACGTCAAGATGACCGACGGGCGCGGCGCCACCGCCACGATCGCCAAGGTCGCCGACGGCTCCTACGGCGTCTCCCTCACCGGCACGGGCCCCGACGGCAAGAAGATCCAGGCCACCGCCCAGCTCACGGTCAAGGACGGCAAGCCCACCCCGCCGCCCACCCCGACCACCTCCACGGTCAGCCTGTCCAAGGACAGCGGCAAGCCGGGCGAGAGGATCCAGGTCACCATCAAGACGGCGCCCAACGAGAAGAGCGCCTTCATCAAGTCCGACGCCTTCGGCGGCCAGGTCAACCTGAAGAGCAACGGCAAGGGCACCTGGACCGGCACCGCGGTCGTCGCCAAGGACGTCAAGTCCGGCTACTACGGCGTCGAGGCCTACGCGGGCGGCAAGAAGTTCGACACCGTCAAGTTCTCCACCGACGCCACCGGCCCGGTCACCCCGAAGCCGAAGCCCACCCCGGTCGACCCGAGCCACCACAAGACCCCCAAGGGGTCCGTGAACACCGGCCAGGCTCCGCTCGGCTGGGTCCCCTCGGACGTCGCGAACCATGGCTGAGCGCTCCACCTCTGAAGGCGCCCCCCGCCGGAGCGGCCGCGCACTGCGCGTGGCCGCCCTGGCGGGCGCCGCGGGCCTCACGGCCTTCCTGATCACTTCCTGCGCCTCCGGCGGCGACGCCGGCGGCAACGCGGTCAAGAACGACCCGGCCGACGCCAAGACCGCCTCGGTGCTGAGCGCCTCCGTCCCGGACCGCATCGTGATCCCGGACATCAAGGTCGACGCCCCGCTCGACACCGTCGGACTCGACGCCCAGGGCGCCATGAAGGAGCCCGCCTTCGACAAGCCCGAGGACGCGGCCTGGTACAAGGAGGGCCCGACCCCCGGGGAGAAGGGCGCGGCCGCCATCGTCGGGCACATGGACACCCCGCAGGTGCCCGAGGCCGTCTTCTACAACCTCAAGAAGCTGAAGAAGGACGAGAAGATCGAGGTCCACCGCGACGACGGCTCCACCGCCGTCTTCGCCGTGGACGAGATCGACACCTTCAAGAAGGACCGGTTCCCCACCGACAAGGTCTACGGGGACACCCACGGCAAGGCCGAGCTCCGCGTCATCACCTGCGGCGGCAACCTCACCAAGGACCGCCACTGGGACGCCAACGTCGTGGTGTTCGCGCACCTCGTGGGGAAGGCGTAGCCCGCTGATCGGGCGCTTACTTCGCCACGGCGAAACGCATCAGGGCCTGCTCGTCGCCCGGCTTGATCTTCCCGGTCTCGTTGATGACCTGGAGCTTCCAGCCCGCCCCGTCCCGGATCGCCTTGGCCACGGCGCAGCCGTTGTCGGTGCCGAGCAGGCTCGGCCAGATGTCCGCGACCTGCTGGGTGCTGCCGCCCGTGCCGTCGTACACCTTGAAGCTGATGTTGCGGGCGCTCTGGAAGGAACTGCCCTTCTTGTACGCGGCGGCGACGAAGACGATGGACGTGACGTTGCCCGGTATCCGGGCGAACTCGACGGTCACCGTCTCGTCGTCGCCCTCGCCGTGGCCGGTCTGGTTGTCGCCGCTGTGCAGCAGCGAGCCGTTGCCCATGGGGTCCAGGGAGTCGAGGCCCGCGAGGCGGACCGGGTCCGAGCCCTGCATCGCGATCGCGATCAGGTCCAGGTCGGTCCCGACCTTCCGCTTGAGCTTGCCCAACAGGCCGCCGCTGCTGCCCACGGTGGGGTCCCACGAGACCCCGATGGACAGGTGGGTTACGCCGCCCAGGTCCGCGGGGCCGTCTTCCTTGGTGAGCGTGATCATGCGCAATCCTCACAAATAGCAGTGCGATACCGACTCATGAAGTCTGCCTGAAGCCGGTTCGTTTGCGGAGCCGCTCGACGTACGCGATACCTTCGGGACCTCGGCATCCGGTGTTCCGCGGATGCCGTACGGCGCGATACGGCGCGGTACATCGCAGTGCAGCTTGGAGGCAGCAGCGTGAGCGTGCGAGTGACGGCGGCCCAGGACGGCGTGGACCCCTTCGGCACGGCCCGGCTGCGGCGCGGGGTGCTCGACGCCTGGGGTGCGGGACCGGCCCGGTTCCGTGAGGACGCCAACGCCGAGGAGGACCTGGCGCTCGGCGGCTACCGCGACCGGCTCGTCATCGAGCTCGCGCAGAACGCCGCCGACGCGGCCGCCCGCGCCGGGGTTCCCGGCCGGCTGCGGCTCACCCTGCACGCGGGCACCGACCAGCCCGACGGGCACGCGCTGCTCGCCGTCTCCAACACCGGCTCCCCGCTGGACGCCACCGGCGTGGAATCGCTGTCCACGCTGCGCGCCTCCGCCAAGCGCGACGACTCCTCCGGGAGCGTCGGCCGCTTCGGCGTCGGCTTCGCCGCCGTCCTGGCCGTCTCCGACGAGCCCGCCGTCCTGGGCCGGCACGGTGGCGTGCGCTGGTCCCTGGCCGAGGCCCGCGAGCTGGCCCGGGGGGCCGCCGTCGGCAGCTCCGGACTCGGTGAGGAGCTGCGCCGCCGCGACGGCCACGTCCCGCTGCTGCGGCTGCCGCTGCCCGCCGAGGGAACCGCGCCCGAGGGGTACGACACCGTCGTGGTCCTCCCGCTGCGCGACGCCGCCGCCGAGGAGCTGGCCGGGCGGCTGCTCGCCGCCGTGGACGACGCCCTGCTGCTGACGCTGCCGGGGCTCGCCGAGGTCGTCGTCGACACACCGGCCGGGGGCGTGCGGACCCTGACCCGCCGCGTCGAAGGCCCGTACACCGTCATCGCCGACTCCGCCTCGGACATCAAGCGCTGGCGCACCGTGCGCCACTCCGGCCCCATCGAGAAGGCGCTGCTCGCCGACCGGCCCGTCGAGGAACGGCTGCGGCCCGTCTGGGCGGTGTCCTGGTCCGTGCCCGTCGACGCCGAAGGCGCCCCGGTCCGCCCGGCGACCGCCGCCGTGGTGCACGCGCCGACCCCGACCGACGAACCGCTCGGCATCCCCGCGCTGCTCATCGCGACCCTGCCGCTGGACACCACCCGCCGGCACCCCGCGCCGGGGCCGCTGACCGACTTCCTCGTGGAGCGCGCCGCCGACGCGTACGCCGAACTGCTGGGCTCCTGGGACCCGGTGAGCACCGCGCTCGTGGACCTCGTACCCGGCCCGCTCGGCAAGGGCGAGCTCGACGGGGCCCTGCGCGCGGCCGTCATCGCGCGCCTGCCCCGTACCGCCTTCCTCGCGCCCGCCGCCCCCGCCGAGGCTCCGGCCGAGGGGGAGCCCGAAGAGCGGTCCGCCCTGCGCCCCTTCGAGGCCGAGGTGGTGGAGGGCGCGGGCGCCGACACCGTACGGGTCCTCGCGGAGGTGCTGCCGACCCTGCTCCCGGCCGGGCTGGAACGCCGCCCCGAACTGCGCACCCTGGGCGTGGGCCGGCTGCCGCTGGGCGAGGCCATCGAGCGGATCGCCGGCATCGAGCGGACCCCGGAGTGGTGGTACCGGCTCTACGACAGCCTCGCCGGGGTCGACCCCGACCGGCTCTCCGGGCTCCCCGTGCCGCTGGCCGACGGCCGCACCGCGATCGGGCCCCGGCACCTGCTGCTGCCCGGCGCGGACGCCCCGCGGTCGGGTACCCCGCGTTCGGGGAGTCCGCAGAGCCTGGCGCGGCTCGGGCTGAAGGTGGCCCACCCCGACGCGGTGCACCCGCTGCTGGAGAAGCTCGGCGCGCTCCCGGCGAGCCCGCGCGCCGTCCTGACCACCCCGCAGGTGCGGGCGGCCGTCGCGGCCTCCCTGGACTCCGGGGAGATCTGGGACGAGGACGCCCTCGACCCCGAGGAACTGGCCGACATCGTGCTGGGCCTGGTCCGCGATGCCGAGCTCTCCCCCGGCGACGAGCCGTGGCTGGGCGCGCTCGCCCTGCCCGACGAGGACGGCGAGCCGACCCCGGCCGGCGAACTGCTGCTGCCCGGCTCCCCGCTGGCCTCCGTGGTGCGCGAGGACGAGATCCCGTACGTGGACACCGAGTTGGTCGAGCGCTGGGACGAGCGGACCCTCACCGCCGTGGGCGTCCTCGCCGCCTTCCAGCTGGTCCGCGCCACCGACGTGGTCCTTGACCCCGACGAACTGGAGCCCCGCGACGGGGACTTCGCCGAGCCAGACGATGCCGGTCTGCTCGGCGCCGTCGACGTGTGGTGCGAGGACCTCCTGGACCAGCTGCCCGACACCCCCGTGCCGCCGGTCGCCACCGAGCTGGTGGCCGTACGGGACCTCGACCTGGTCGACGACGACTGCTGGCCCCAGGCCCTGGCCATGCTGGCGCAGCCGCCCTTCCGCGACGCCCTGACCCAGCCCGTGCGGGTCCTGCTCCCGGACGGCACCACCCGCTCCGTGCGCTCGTACACCGCCTGGTGGCTGCGCGACCACCCGGTCCTGGACGGCCGCCGCCCGGCCGGCCTGCGCTCGGCGGGCGGCGACCCGCTGCTGGCGGGCCTCTACACCCCGGCGGACGCCACCGGCTTCGAGGACGAGCAGGTCCTGCGGGCCCTGGGCGTACGCACCACCGTGCCCGCCCTGCTGGAGGAGCCGGGCGGCGCCGCCGAGCTGCTCGGCCGCCTCGCCGACCCGGACCGGGAGGTCGGCGGACGCCAACTGCACGGCCTGTACGGGGCGCTGGCGGACCTGGACCCCGAACAGGTCACCCTGCCCGACGAGCTGCGCGCGGTCGTGGACGGCGAGGTGGTCGTGGTCGACGCGGCGGACGCGCTGATCGCGGACGCCCCGGACCTGCTCCCCCTGACGGCGGGCCTCCCGCTCCTCCCCGTCGCCCCGTCCCGGGCCGCCGACCTGGCGGAGCTGTTCCAGGTCCGGCGCCTCTCGGAGACCGTCCCGGCGGAGGTCACCACCGAGGGCGAGGAGCACGAGGTCCCCGAATCGGTGCACCAGCTCCTGGGCCCGGCCACCCCCAAGAGCTACGTGGAGCACGAGGAACTCCAGGCGGGCGGCGTCGAGCTCGACTGGCGCCGCACCCCGGACGGCACCCTGCACGCCTCCACCCTGGAGGGCGTCGCGGCGGCCCTCGCCTGGGCGGCGGGCCAGTGGCCGCGCCGCTTCGAGGTGGCGGCCCTGCTGGAGGACCCGTCACGGACGGCGGAACTGGAACGGGACCGCTGGTTCGACTAAGACTTGATCGGCAATTCACCAGAGGGTGAGCTGCGGGTCGCAGCCGGGGCGGTGTCCGGGCTCTCCGGCGTGGTCACGCACAGGGCGCGTCTCATCCGGGGTCGCTCGGGACCGTCGTCCGGCGGTCCGGGCCGGCCCGTGAAGGGCGTCATAGGGTTCCGGTATGAGCAACTCCGATGCGGCTGCCGTCCTCACGACCGCCGACCTGGCAGCAGCGATACGCGCGGTGCGTACGTTGCTGGACATCTCGAGCGTCGATCACGCGGAGGTCGACTTCGAAGCCACGATCACGTCGGCGGATGTCCTGGCGCGCGTACGTCGCGTACTGCCCGACCTCGTGTGGTCGTCGGCCGGCGAGGCGCACGGTTCCTCGAAGGCCGGAGACGACCCGGCGGAGTGCCTCCCGATCGGAGTGTTCGACTGGTCCCGTCCGCTGGACCGCGCCGAGCCCTTCATCGACGCCCTGGGGTCGGATCTCGCCGCGGTCCGGTGGGATCTGGACGCTTGGCCCGCCGTTCCCGAAGCGGGACTGGAACGGGTCCCGCAGAAATACGCGTACCTCACGCTGACCGTGAATTCCCGGGACCTCTACCAGAACGAGCCCTCGCAGGACCACACCGTCCACGTGCACGTCAAGAACGCCGCCTTCGACACCGATCGCATCACCTGGCTCGCCGATCGAGTGGGCGGCCGGTTCAACGGCAGGGTGCAGACGGCGCCCCTGTAACCGGGATTCTCCGGGGCCGGCGCGCCTGCGCTCACCCCACCGGCGTGAGCAGCGCGTCCGCGATGGCCGTCCGGGCGTACAGCACCGAACGGCCGGCGCGGTGGCCGGTGACCAGTCCCGCGTCGCGCAGCGCCGTGAGGTGCTGGGAGACCGCGGCGGCGGACAGGCCGCTGTGGCGGGCCAGTTGGGTGGTGGAGGCCGGGGTGTCGAGCTCGGCGAGCAGCAGGGTCCGGGAGCGGCCCAGTACGGCGGCCACCGCGTCGGTGGCCTTGGTCGCGCGGGGCTCCCAGAGGCTGCCGATCCCCCGTGCCGGGTAAGCCAGTTGGAGCGGATCGGGGGCCACCGAGCGGGTCAGCACCCGCGGCCAGGCGAAGGCGGAGGGCACCAGCAGCAGTCCGGGGCCGGTCTGGGCGCGGGTCAGCGCGCAGGCCCGGCGGACCATGCGCAGGGTGCCCGAGTCCCACGTCACCGTGGAGTGGAGCTCGTTGAGGACGTGCGCGGAGCCGTGCTCGGCGACCTGCCGGGCCCGGTGGAACACGTCGGCTTCGAGGAGCTGGCGGATCCGGGGCCAGTAGGGGGCGAGCGCGAGTTCCCAGTAGGTCCGGATCTCGTCGGTGACCTTCTCCAGCACGGCTTCGGGGTCCTCGTGGAGCAGCCTCAGGCGCGCGACCGGCCCGTTCTTCGTGGCGATCGTCGCCAGGTCGGCGCGCACGTTCTCCGGGCTGCTGCCGCGGATGGCCGCGAGTTCGGCGTCCAGCTCCGGGAAGGGGCCGGCCGGGGTCGGGTTGAGGAAGTCCGCGAGGTAGCCGCCGCCCGGGATCAGGGCGGCGAGCCAGCCCCGGTCCAGGCCCGCGCTCAGCAGCCGGGGCCGCACCTGGGCGGCCCAGCGGCGGTGCAGCGGCGGGTCGGTCTCCGCGTGCAGCAGCCGGAAGCTGGTGACGACCTCCCACATCGGGGACACGGAGAATCGGGTCTGCGCCAAATCGGCGGCCGAGAAGTTCAGTTCGTATTCCATGGTTCCACGTACCCCCGCCGCCGCCCGTTGGATTCGGCCCCACCTTAATCAATAGGACCCGCGGCCGTCCCCCCGCAGGCTCCTCCCATGCCCTCCTCCTTCCGCGGACTCCCGCCCCTCGTCTGGACCCTCTTCGCCGGTACGGTCGTCAACCGGCTCGGCTACCTCGTGACCCCGTTCCTGGTCTTCCTCCTCGCCGACCGGGGCATCACCGGCTCCGACATCTCCTTCGTCCTCGGTGCGCTGGGCGCCGGCCACCTGCTCGGCCCGGCCCTCGGCGGACTGCTCGCCGACCGGATCGGCCGCCGCCCGACCATGCTGATCGGGCTCATCGGCTCCGCCGTCGCCCAGGGCGCCCTGTTCCTGGCCCCGGGGCTCTGGACGATGGCCGCCTCCGCGCTGCTGCTCAGCACCGCGGGAGCCACCGTGGGGCCCGCCGCGTTCGCACTGCTGGCCGACTCGGTGGACACCGGCTGGCGGCAGCGCGCGTACGCCCTGTTCAACTGGGGGGTGAACATCGGCACGGCCGTCGCCGGCGTCCTCGGCGGCTTCCTCGCCGCGCACGGGTACTGGCTGCTCTTCGCCGTCGACGCCGGTTCCGCCCTGATCTACGCGACGGTGGTCGCGACCCGGCTGCGCGAGCCGGCCCGCACCGCCCCGACCAAGGCCTCGGGGACGGGCTACGGGGTCGTCCTGCGCGACCGGCTGATGATGCTGCTGCTCCCGCTGCTCGGCATCCAGCTGTTCGTGTACTCGCTGACCGAGGTGGCGCTGCCGCTGGCCGTCCGCGACAGCGGCCTCTCGCCGGCCGTGTACGGGGCCCTGGCCGCGGTCAACGCCGTCCTGGTGGTGGCCCTGCAGCCGTTCGTGACCGCCCGCCTGTCGGGACTGCCGCAGCTGCCGGTGCTGGCCGCGGGCAGCGTCCTGGTCGCCGCCGGGGTGGCGCTGACCGGGGTCGCGGACTCCGTCACCGGGTACGTGGTCTCGGTGGTCGTCTGGTCGCTCGGCGAGGTGGCCGTGGCGGGCATCGCGGCCTCACTGGTGGCCGACCTGGCCCCGGCGGACGCCCGCGGCCGCTACCAGGGCGCGTTCAGCTGGACCTGGGGCACGGCCCGCTTCTCCGCCCTGACGGCGGGCGTAGCCCTGTACACCGGGGTGGGCCCGGCGGTCCTGTGGTGGGGCGCCCTCATCGCGGGCCTCCTGGCCGCGGCGGCCATCCTGGGCCTGCGCGGCCGGATCGCGCACCGTACGGAGCGGGACCTCGGCCTGGCGGCGTGAGACGTCAGACCGCCTCGATGGCGACAGGGGTCCCGTCCAGGAAGCGTCGCATGTCGTCGACGTCCGAGGTGAGCACGGCCACCTGGTCACCGCGCTGCGCGCACTGGAGCGCCACTGCGGCGAGGACCGAGTCGATGGCGTACTTGTGACCGTGCAGCTTGGCCTCCGTCAGGAGTTCCTGCGCCTTGGAGGTGATGGCTTCGTCGACATAGACGATCTCGATTCGGGACAGCGTCCAGTCCCACGCCTTCGTCCGCGCGCCCGCACGGGGATCCCAGGCCTCCAGGAGGGTGAGCGCCGAGGTGACGACGCGGATTCCCGCCCGCGAGGCGGCCTTGACGAAGAGCCCGAGTGTTTGATCACCGAGCGTCGCCTTGGACAGTGCCTCGCAGTCAAGGACGAACGTACGGTTGCGCGGCGGCAGCCGACGCGGAGGGCGAGGCGTCACGCGGCTTGCTCCTGGGGGAAGGCTTCGCCCTCTTCGGCCGCTTGTGCCGCCTGGGCCGTTTGAGCCCGCCGCTCGTCGTGCCACGTGTCGATCGCCGCGATCCGGTCCAGCACGGCGTCGTACGCCTCGTCGTCATACGGGCCGTACTCCTCCTCCAACAGCGTCGACAGCTCCCCCAGTCTGTCCACCGCGTCCATGCGCACAGCAGCTTCCGTGATGTACGCCGACACACCCCGCGACTCGACCCGGGAGCGGATCGACTCCAGGAGCTCCTCGGGCACGGTGATCGTGATCTTCTTCGTAGCCATACAGCAAGTATGAGGACCTCACGAACCACCCGTCCAGTCCCCTAATGGGTGAACCCGACAGCCACCGGCTACGCCGGGAACCTCCGGTCCACCCACCGGAAGGTGAACTCGATCAGGACGGCCGCCACGGCGGCGATGCCGACGGCGGTCCAGGGCATCACGGCGCCCTCCAGCTTGAGCTGGAAGAAGTCCTGGAGCCAGGGCACGACGAGCACGATCAGGAACGCCAGGCCCATCGCGCCGACCAGGCCGACCCGCCACCAGGTGTACGGGCGGGCGATGATCGCCAGCACCCACATCGAGGTCAGGAACAGCGCGAGCGTCGCGGCGCTGGTCTCGGCCTTGAGGGCGTCGGGGCCGGAGTAGTGGTGGCGGGCGATCACGTAGGTCACGAAGCAGGCGACGGCGGCGATGACCCCGCCCGGGATCGCGTACCGCATCACGCGTTTCACGAAGTGCGGCTTGGCCCGCTCCTTGTTCGGCGCCAGCGCCAGGAAGAAGGCCGGGATGCCGATGGTCAGCGTGGACAGCAGCGTCAGGTGGCGCGGCAGGAACGGGTACTCGACCTGGGAGCAGACCACCAGGACGGCCAGCAGCACCGAGTAGACCGTCTTCGTGAGGAAGAGGGTGGCGACGCGGGTGATGTTGCCGATGACCCGGCGGCCCTCGGCGACCACCGAGGGCAGGGTGGAGAAGCTGTTGTTGAGGAGCACGATCTGCGCGACGGCCCGGGTGGCCTCCGAGCCGGAGCCCATGCTCACGCCGATGTCGGCGTCCTTGAGCGCGAGCACGTCGTTGACCCCGTCGCCGGTCATCGCGACCGTGTGGCCCCGGGACTGGAGGGCGGCGACCATGTCGCGCTTCTGCTGCGGGGTGACCCGACCGAAGACGGCGTTCTGGTCGAGCACCTCGGCCATGGCGCCCTGCTCGGTGGGCAGCTTGCGGGCGTCGACGGTGTTCTCGGCGCCGGGCAGGCCCAGCTTGCCGGCGACCGCGCCGACCGAGACGGCGTTGTCCCCGGAGATGACCTTGGCCTTGACGCCCTGGTCCTCGAAGTAGCGCAGGGTGTCGGCGGCGTCGGGGCGCAGCCGCTGCTCCAGGACGACCAGGGCGGTCGGCTTGACCCCGGTGGCCACGGCCGGGTCGTCGAGTTCGCGGGCGGCCCGGCCCAGCAGGAGGACCCGTAGGCCCTGTTCGTTGAGCTCGTTGATCTCCTCCAGGGCCGGGTCCCCGGCCGGGAGCAGCACGTCGGGGGCGCCGAGCAGCCAGGTGTTGTTCTCGCCGTCGCCCTCGCTGAAGCTGGCGCCGCTGTACTTGCGGGCGGAGGAGAAGGGCAGCGATTCGGTGCAGCGCCACTCGGCGCTGTCGGGGTAGGCGTCGATGATCGCCTGGAGGCTGGCGTTGGGACGCGGGTCGCTCTCGCCGAGGGCGCCGAGGACCTTCTTGACGTACGCGGCGTCCGCGCCGCCGAGCGGGCGGCACTCGGTGACGTCCATGCCGCCCTCGGTGAGGGTGCCGGTCTTGTCGAGGCAGACCACGTCGACGCGGGCGAGCCCCTCGATGGCCGGCAGCTCCTGCACCAGGCACTGCTTGCGGCCGAGCCGGATGACGCCGATGGCGAAGGCGACGGAGGTGAGGAGGACGAGGCCTTCGGGGATCATCGGGACGATGCCGCCGACGGTGCGGGCGATGGCGTCCTTGAGGTTGTTGTCCTTGACGATCAGCTGGCTGATGATCAGGCCGATGGAGGTCGGGATCATCATCCAGGTGACGTACTTGAGGATGGTGGAGATGCCGGAGCGCAGCTCGGAGTGGACGAGCGTGAACCGGGAGGCCTCTTCGGCGAGCTGGGCGGCGTAGGCCTCGCGGCCGACCTTGGTGGCGGTGAAGGCCCCGCCGCCGGCGACGACGAACGACCCGGACATGACCGGGTCGCCGGGCTTCTTCAGGACCGGGTCGGCCTCGCCGGTGAGGAGGGATTCGTCGATCTCCAGGCCGTCGGCCTCGCCGACGAGCCCGTCGACGACGACCTTGTCGCCGGGGCCGAGCTCGATGACGTCGTCGAGGACGATCTCGGAGGTGGAGATCTCGGCGGTGCGGCCGTCGCGGCGGACGCTGGGCTTGGCCTCGCCGATGACGGCGAGGCCGTCCAGGGTCTTCTTGGCGCGCATCTCCTGGATGATGCCGATGCCGGTGTTCGCGATGATCACGAAGCCGAAGAGGCTGTCCTGGATCGGCGCGACGAAGAACATGACCACCCAGAGGACGCCGATGATGGCGTTGAAGCGGGTGAAGACGTTGGCGCGGACGATCTCGGACGTGGAGCGGCTGCTGCGGACGGGCACGTCGTTGACGGCTCCGCGGGCGACGCGCTCGGCGACTTCGGCGGTGCTCAGGCCGGCCGGCTTGAAGCGGGGTGCGGGTGGCCGGACCGGGTGGACGGGATCGAGCTCGGCCCCCGCGTCGATGGCGGTCCCGGCGGGTGCGGTGCCGGCGCTGGCGCCCGGCTCCGGTCCCTCTGATTCGATCTGCGCCCGATCCGTCATGGTTCCGACGGTAAAGGTCGTTCCCCTCCTCCACCCGCCGAAAAGTGCGAAGATCCGACTTCTGGATGAGCCAGATCGTCCTCGGGTAGCCCCTCACGACCCGCGGCCGTGGCCGCACGGCGGCCCCGGCAGGGGCGCGGGGAACTGCGCGCCCCGCCACAGCGGACCCGCAGGGATGGATCCACCCCGTCCACGGAGGCCGTCGGAACGGCACGAGGACCGCGGGCAGACCTCCCGCACGCGGGTCGCGGGCGCCGACCCGGGCGCGACCCCGGACGCTAGCCCGCCTGGGGAGCCGGGCCCGCCTGGGTGTCTTCGTTCCGGGCGGCCAGCTCGAGGGCGTGGCGCTTGAGCGCCGCGTCACGGCCGCGGACGTACCAGAGGCCGATCAGGCCGAGGACCCCGCCGACCGCGCAGGTCCAGACCCACCACAGCATGCCCCGGTCCGCGAACCAGCCGTAGAAGGGGAGCTGAAAGAGGAAGAGGGCGAACCAGATGATCGTGCCACCGGTCACGGTGCCGACGATCGGGCCCTCCAGGGGCTCGGGGGCCTCGTGCGTCGCAGTCCATTTCGCCATGGGGACAAGTCTAGGCCGGTCGGCTCAGGGTCTACGCGCGGAGATAGACGCCCCTTCGTTCATGTGTTCATACTGAAACGGTTTGGGCTTGGCCCGTTTTCGTCGTATGAAACCACCACCGAGGACCAGGACCCCCATGAGCACGACGGCCCCCGTGGACCGCTACTTCAAGATCTCCGAGCGCGGCTCGACCATCGGCCGCGAGGTCCGCGGCGGATTCGCCACCTTCTTCGCGATGGCCTACATCATCGTGCTGAACCCGATCATCCTGGGCAGCGCCAAGGACATGTACGGCAACCAGCTCGACGGCGGCCAGCTGGTCACCGCCACCGTGCTGACCGCGGCCTTCACCACCCTGCTGATGGGCGTGATCGGCAACGTCCCGATCGCGCTGGCGGCCGGCCTCGGCGTCAACACCGTCGTCGCCCTCCAGCTCGCCCCGCGCATGAGCTGGCCCGACGCCATGGGCATGGTGGTCCTGGCCGGCTTCGTGGTGATGCTGCTGGTCGCCACCGGCCTGCGCGAGCGGGTCATGAACGCCGTCCCGCTCGGCCTGCGCAAGGGCATCGCGATCGGCATCGGCCTGTTCATCCTGCTGATCGGCCTGGTCGACTCGGGCTTCGTCACCCGCATCCCCGATGTCGCGCACACCACGGTCCCGATCCAGCTCGGCAGCAACGGCCACCTGCACGGCTGGCCCGTCCTGATCTTCGTGGTCGGCGTCCTGCTGACGCTGACCCTGATCATCCGCAAGACCCCCGGCGCGATCCTGATCTCCATCGTGGCCATGACCGTCGCCGCCCTGGTGATCCAGCTGATCACCAAGCTCCCGGACGCCGCCTGGGGCCTGACGGTCCCGGAGTGGCCGGGCAACCCGGTGGCCGCGCCCGACTTCGGCCTGATCGGTCAGGTCAGCCTCTTCGGCGGCTTCGGCAAGGTCGGGATGCTGACGGGCATCCTGTTCGTCTTCACCGTGCTGCTGTCCTGCTTCTTCGACGCCATGGGCACCATCCTCGGCGTCGGCGACGAGGCGAAGCTGACGAAGCCGGACGGCTCCTTCCCCGGCATCAACCGGGTGCTGTTCGTCGACGGCATGGCCGTCGCCGCGGGCGGCGCCTCCTCCTCCTCGGCCACCACCTGCTTCGTGGAGTCCACGGCGGGCGTCGGCGAGGGGGCCAGGACCGGCCTCGCGAACATCGTGACCGGCGGCCTGTTCACCGTGTCGCTGTTCCTCACGCCGCTCGCCACGATGGTCCCCTCGCAGGCGGCCACGCCCGCCCTCGTCGCGGTCGGCTTCCTGATCATGGCCGGCTCGGTCAGGGACATCGACTGGAACGACTTCACCATCGCCGTCCCGGCCTTCCTGGCCATGGTGATGATGCCGTTCACGTACTCGATCACCAACGGCATCGGCATCGGCTTCGTGGCCTTCTCCGTACTGCGGCTGGCGACCGGCCGGGGCCGCGAGGTCCCGGTGGCCATGTACGTCGTGTCCGCGGTCTTCGTCTTCTACTACGCGATGCCGGCGCTGGGCCTCACGTAAGCCCGTAGAACTTCTCCGTCTCGTCGACGGCCGCCTTGAAGCGTTCGTCGAAATCGTCGCGAATGAGCGTCCGGACCACATAGTCCTGGACGCTCATTCCTCGTTTGGCGGCATGAGTCCGGAGCCTGTCGAGGAGCTCCCCGTCTATGCGCATGCTCAGCACATGTGTCCCCATGCCGAAAGAGTCGGGGCACAGGGCATGGACGCGTGTCACTTTCCGGAGCCGACTCACCCGTACGAGTGACGCCAGATACCTGGTGTTCCTTAGGTAGAGTAATGAGTTACTCTAAAGAACATGCATGACCTTTCCCATGGTGACGACGCAGCCGCCGTGAACGACCTCCGCTCCGCCGTCATGCGGCTGGGCCGGCGCCTCAAGCACCAGCGCGTCGACGAATCGCTGAGCCCGACCGAGATGTCGGTCCTCGGCACCCTCGCCCGCTGCGGCCAGGCCACCCCCGGTGAGCTGGCCCGGCGCGAGCACGTGCAGCCGCCGTCCATGACGCGCATCGTCGCGTTGCTGGAAGCCAAGGGACTGGTCACGCTGGAACCGCACCCCGACGACCGCCGCCAGAAGGTGGTCCGCCAGACGGAGGAGGCCGAAGCGATGCTCGAAGAGAGCCGTCGCAAGCGCAACGCCTTCCTCGCCGGGCTCGCGGACGGGCTGACCGAGGACGAATGGGCGAAGCTGCGCGAAGCAGCGCCCGTCCTGGACAAGCTCGCGCACCTATAGGAACGACGCCAGGAGGCGACCCCTTTTGAGTACGGGACCCGGAGCAGACTCCGCCCCCGGCCACACACCCACCACTACGCGCGCCGCCGCCGGGCCCGCGCCGGGCAAGAACTCCATGTTCAGCTCGCTGAAGATCCGCAACTACCGGCTCTTCGCCACCGGCCAGGTCGTCTCGAACACCGGGACCTGGATGCAGCGCATCGCCCAGGACTGGCTGGTCCTCTCCCTGACCGGCTCCGCGTCCGCGGTCGGCATCACCATCGCGCTGCAGTTCCTGCCGATGATGCTGTTCGGCCTCTACGGAGGCGTACTCGCCGACCGGCTGCCCAAGCGCCCGCTGCTGCTGTTCACCCAGGCGGCGATGGGCCTCACCGGCCTCGCCCTCGGTGTCCTCACCCTCGCCGGTCACGTCAACGTCTGGCACGTCTACCTCGCCGCCTTCCTCCTCGGCCTGGTCACCGTCGTGGACAACCCGGCCCGCCAGACCTTCGTCTCCGAGATGGTCGGCAAGGACCAGGTGGCCAACGCGGTCAGCCTGAACTCGGCCAACTTCCAGTCCGCGCGACTGGTCGGGCCCGCCATCGCCGGCGTCCTGATCACCGCCGTGGGCTCCGGCTGGGCGTTCCTGCTCAACGGCCTGTCCTTCGCGGCGCCGATCGCGGCCCTGATGCTCATGCGGACCCGCGAACTGCACCAGGTCGAGGTCCAGCCCCGCGCGAAGGGCCAGCTCCGTGAGGGTCTGCGCTACGTCGCCGGGCGGCCCGAGCTGATCTGGCCGATCGTGCTCGTCGGATTCATCGGCACCTTCGGCTTCAACTTCCCGATCTGGCTCTCCGCCTTCGTCAGCAAGGTCTTCCACGGCGACGCGGGCACGTACGGCCTGTTCAACACCCTGATCGCGGCGGGCTCCCTGGCGGGCGCGCTGCTGGCGGCCCGGCGGGGCCTGTCCCGGCTGCGGCTGCTGGTCGCGGCGGCGGTGCTCTTCTCCGTCCTCCTGCTGGTGACGGCCTTCGCACCGAGCTTCTGGCTGTTCGCGGCGCTGCTCGTCCCCATCGGGGTCTTCGGCCTGACGGTGAACGTCACCGCCAACTCCAGCGTCCAGATGGCCACCGACCCCGAGATGCGGGGCCGGGTGATGGCCCTGTTCATGATGGTCTTCACCGGCGGCACCCCCATCGGGGCCCCGCTGGTCGGATGGGTCACGGACACCTACGGGGCGCGGATCGGCATGGCCGCGGGCGGAGCGGTCTCCCTGGCCGCCGCCGTCACCATCGGCCTCGTCCTGTCACGCATCGGCAACCTCCGCCTCAGCGTGAACCGCCACGGCGTCACCTTCGTCCCCTCGGACCGCCGCCGCCAGCTGGCGACGGCGGCGTAGCGCCTCACCAGACCGGCGGGGCTGGATGTGTCCAGCCCCGCCGATAGGCTCGGCACCATGAGACTGTTCGCAGCCGTCATCCCGCCCGAGGCGGCCATCGCGGAACTGGCCGGGGCCGTGCGCGGCCTGCGCGACGATCACCTCCGCTGGACCGCGGAGGCGGGCTGGCACTTCACGCTCGCCTTCATGGGCGAGGTCCACGACGAGGTGCTCCCCGAGCTGCACGCCCGCCTCGCCCGCGCCGCGGCCCGCAGCGCTCCCTTCCCGCTGCGGATCCACGGCTCCGGCCACTTCGGCCACCGCTCCCTGTGGGCGGGCGCCGCCGGGGACCTCGACTCCCTGCGCATGCTCGCCGAGCGCGCCGACGCCGCCGCCCGGCGGTCCGGGGTGCCCATGGAGCAGCACCACCGCTACACCCCCCACCTCACCCTCGGCAGGCTCCGCGACGAGCGGCACGACGTCCGCCCCTACGCCGCGGCCCTGGCCTCCTTCGAGGGCACCGGCTGGCAGGTCGGCGAGCTCAGCCTGGTCCGCAGCGATCTGCCCGACTCCGGGGTCCCGGGCGAACGGCCCCGCTACGAGGTCGTCGGGTCCTGGAAACTGGGCGAGCCCGCCCCTCCGTCCGAAGGGCGGGCCCGGTCGCGTTAGGCTCGACGGGTGGATCCCAAGACCAGAAACCGCGTCATGGCCGGTGTGCTCGTACTGATGTTCGTCGTGGTGGCGGTGGCCGCAGCCGTGGGCCAGTAGGCCCGGAGGCGACTCCTACCAGGCGAACGCCTCCGGAGCCGGACCCGGCCCCGGGAAGACCTCGTCCAGCCCGGCCAGCACCTCCGGCGACAGCTCCAGCTCCACCGCCCTCAGCGCGGACGCGAGCTGCTCCGGCGTACGCGGCCCGACGATCGGGCCCGTGACCCCGGGACGCGTCAGCAGCCAGGCCAGGGCGACCTCGCCGGGCTCCAGTCCGTGCTTGTCCAGCAGGTCCTCGTACGCCTGCACCTGCGCCCGTACGGAACTGTTCGCGAGCGCGTCCGCCGAGCGGCCGGTCGCCGTCCGGCCCGACTCCGACGCCTTGCGGATGGCTCCGCCCAGCAGCCCGCCGTGCAGCGGGGACCACGGGATGACGCCGAGCCCGTACGCCTCGGCCGCCGGGATGATCTCCAGCTCCGCCCGCCGCTCGGCGAGGTTGTAGAGGCACTGCTCGCTGACCAGGCCGAGCCGCCCCGAGCGCGCCGCGGCCTCGTTGGCCTGGGCGATCTTCCAGCCGGGGAAGTTCGAGGAGCCCGCGTACAGCACCTTGCCCTGCTGGATCAGGACCTCGACGGCCTGCCAGATCTCCTCGAAGGGCGTCAGCCGGTCCACGTGGTGGAACTGGTAGATGTCGATGTAGTCGGTGTTCAGGCGCTTGAGGCTGGCGTCGACGGCCCGCCGGATGTTGAGCGCCGACAGGCGGTCGTAGTTGGGCCACGGGTCGCCCTCGGCGGCCATGCTCCCGTAGACCTTGGTGGCGAGGACCGTCTTCTCCCGGCGGCCGCCGCCCTGGCCGAACCAGGTACCGATGATCTCCTCGGTACGGCCCTTGTTCTCGCCCCATCCGTACACGTTGGCCGTGTCGAAATAGTTGATGCCGGCGTCGAGGGCCGTGTCCATGAGGGCGTGGCTCTCCGGCTCTCCCGTCTGGGGGCCGAAGTTCATGGTGCCGAGGACAAGTCGGCTGACCTTGAGACCGGTGCGTCCGAGCTGCGTGTACTCCATGGGCCACTAGCCAACTGCCTGGAGTGCGCTCGAAGCAAGACCCGCTCGTGAAGCGCGTGTTACGTGTCCTCGCGGGGACGGTACGGGCCGCCCAGGCCCCAGGCCTGGTGGAGGACCGCCGCGAACTCACCCGCGAGGCGGTGCTCGCCGGAGGCGTTGGGGTGCGTGCCGTCGTAGGTGTCGCGGTCGATGTCGTACGCCTCCGGGCGCGCGGCCAGCAGGATCGGCGAGGCGGGGGTCGACAGGTCGGCGACGGCCTTGGCGAGGAGCTCGTTGAACAGCTCGACCTGCCGCGCGAAGGGCGCGTCGTCCCGGGCCCTGATGTTGGGTATGACGGGCAGCAGGACCATCCGGATCCCGGGCCGGGCGGCGCGGGCCTGCGCGATGAAGGCGCGGGCGTTGTCGGCGGTGCCCTCGGCCGCGGTGTAGAAGCCCAGGTCGATCAGCCCGAGGGAGACCAGCAGCACGTCGGCCGCGGCGGCGCCGGCGGCGGGCCCGATGAGCGGGGCCATGTGCTGCCAGCCCTCGCCCCAGCCGGCGAGGTGGCGGCGGGCCCCGGCGGGGAAGCCGGGGTCGGCGTAGGCATCGCTGGGCGGCGCGTCCGCGCGGGCGTCGTAGAGCCCGTCGCGGGGCCCGACGATCTCGTACGGGCCGTCGAAGGTGGTGTCGAGGTGCTGCCACATCCGGTAGCGCCAGGTGTAGTCGCCGGCGCATCCGACGGTCATGGAATCCCCGACGAACATGAAACGCATCCGGTCATCTTCGCGGATCACGGGGGCCGCGGCGCCTGTGATGCCGGACACGCGGGGCGGGCTGGCAGGGTAGGGGCATGCGCCCGCACCTGCTGCCCCTGACCGTTGCCGCCGCCGCCCTCGTGTTGGTGCCCTCGGCGGCTGCCGCCGCGTCCGGGTCCGCCGCGTCCGGGTCCGCCGCGTCCGGGTTCACGATCACCGACCCGCGGATCAAGGAGTCGAGCGGGCTCGCGGCCAGCCGGATCCACCCCGGCGTCTACTGGACGCACAACGACAGCGACGACGGCCCGTACGTCTACGCCGTGGACTCCGCTACCGGCAAGACGGTCGCCCGGATCACCCTGACGGGCATCGGCAAGCCCCGGGACGTCGAGGGGATCTCGCTGGGCCCCGACGGGCGGCTGTACGTCGGCGACATCGGCGACAACCTGGGCGGCTCCTGGAACCACGTGTGGATCTACCGCTTCGCCGAGCCCAAGACCCTCGGGGACGCCACGCTCAAGGCCGAGCAGTTCACGGTGAAGTACGCCGACGGACCGCGGAACGCGGAGGCGCTGATGGTGCACCCGGTGACGGGGCGGGTGTACATCGCGAGCAAGGACGAGAAGGCCGGCGGGCTCTACGAGGGCCCGGCCGCCCTGTCCGCCTCCGGTACGAACACCTTCCGGCGGATCGGGGACGTCCCGTGGGTCACGGACGGGGCGTTCTCCCCCGACGGGGGGCAGCTCGTGCTGCGGGGGTACTTGTGGGCGAGGACGTACCCGTGGAAGGACGGGCGGCCCGCGGGGGACGGGGAGGCGGTGGCCGCGCCGTGGCAGGGCCAGGCGGAGTCCGTGACGTACACGGCGGACGGGTCGACGCTGATGTTCGGCGCGGAGGGGGTGGGCAGCCGGGTCGTCGCCGTCCCGGTGGCCCCGGCCGCGAAGCCGTCGCCGACGGCATCCGCCCCCGGGGCTCCCGCCCCGGTCCCGGGCGCCCCCGCGGCCCCCGAATCCGGCAGCTTCACGAAGGGCGCCCTCGTCCTGGTCCTGGCCCTCGCCATCACCCTGGCCGCGAAGCGGCTGCTGCGGCGCCGGCCGCCGAAGCGCTGACCGGGCGCCTATCCCACGGGGGTGGCTCGGCTCCACAGCTCCTCAGAGCTCTCCGCGAACCGGTCGAAGAGGCCACCCGGTCCCTGTCTGCGCAGGTGCATGAGCGGGGAGTCGTGCCCGACGAGCCGGGCGAGGTGGGGCGTGACGAACGCGTTGTCGTCGAACCGGAAGAGAGACAGGCCGACATGGTGCACGGCATCGTCCGCCGTGCTGAAACGGGCCTCCAGGCCGGGGATACGGCCCAGCCGTTCCAGGTACTCCAGGGTGATCCGAATCCGCGTGGACACGGTGAGGGCCACTCCCTCGACCGCCTCGCGCCGACGGGTCACTTCCCCGTCCGGATCACCGAGCAGAAACCTCACCCGGCAGCCCGCGTCGAGCTTCCGGCGCAGGGTGTCCGCGAACGCGGGCTGGTCCAGGAAGAGGAAGTAGTTCGTGTAGCCGGCGAAGAAGAGATTCTCCCGCGCGCCGTCGATCTGCTCGCCCCAGACGCCGGACGGGCAGGCCGACCGGTAGGGGTAGGCGTGCACGAGCTCTCGGTCGTGGCCCGTCTTGATGCGGTCCGCCACTGCTCTGGGCCACAACATGCGCTCATCAACTCCAAGCGCCCGGGACGCATCGGCCCGGGTCTGTGCGTGCGGTACCCGCTCGGGGTCGGCGAGCCAACGTTCGACCGTCTTCGTCGCGACCCCGATGCGTCCGGCAAGTTTCCGCGGGCTCAGGCCCGCGTCCGCCATAGCCGTTGACAACGCTTGGTTCAAGCTCCCTCCCAGGGACGCTTTGGACACTTCAAACGGTAGCGCCAGAGCGGCCCAACTGTCTTCGCACGAGCGGATATCCGTCCCAAAGGGCGGGTGAGCATGCCATCGGCTGACCACTTCGAGGGAAGGCGGAACGATGGAGATGCAGGTGTGGCGAGACTGCCACCAGAAGGCCGACGACGCGACGGCCGCCATGCAGGAGGCCCTAGCGGGCCTGGGCCTCCCGGATTCGGCCTGGAGCGGCATCCAGGGCCGGGTGACCAACTCCGGCCGGGCGTACGTACATATGGGAATGCTGCGCGCCGAACACGTGGAGCGGATCGCGGAGGCGATCCGCTCCGGTCTGGGCCCCGACCATGTGTCGAGGCCCCCCGCCCCCGCGCAACACCGCTAGCAGCGCCACAGCCCCGTCCAGCCGACAACGCGCCTGGGCGGGGCTGACGAGCGGGCCCCGAGAGACGCCGGCTACGAGCCCTGGATCGGGATCTGGTGGGAATCGGACGGGGAGGCGCCGTTCACCGGGGTCGCCCCCGGCTGGGTCGGCGGGGTCGGCGGGGACATCGTCGACAGGAGTTGGCGGGCCAGGCCCAGGCCCGTGCCGCCCATCGTGAGGGCCTTCGCGAACATCTCCGACATGCCCTCCGCCCCGTTGAGCAAGATCATGTGCTCCACGTTGCCGAAGGCACCCGCCCCCGCCTCCACGATCGCCGGCCAGTTCTCGGCGAGCTGCTGCGCGACCACCGCCTCCTGGTTCTCCGCCAGCGCGGCGGCCCGCGCCTGGATCGACGCCGCCTCCGCGAGGCCCTTCGCCTTGGCGGCCTCCGCCTGCGCCAGTCCGTTCGCCTTCGCCGACGTCGCCTCCGCGAGGCCCTTGGCCTGGGTCGCCGCCGCCTCCGCCTCACCGGTCGCACGGGTGGCGGTCGCCGCCGCCAGGCCCCGCGCCTCCGTGGCCTTCGCGTCGGCCGCCGCGGCCGTCGTCACGCGGGTGGCCTCGGCCGCGGCCGCGAGCTCCGTCTCCTTCGCCTTGGCCTGCGCCGCCGAGATGCGCGCGTCGCGGTCCGCCTCGGCCCGGGTCCGGGTCTCGTACGCCGCCGCGTCCGCGGGCTTGCGCACGTCCGCCTGGAGCTGCTGCTCGCGCCGGTGCGCCTCCAGCTCCGCCACCCGGGTCTCCTGGACCACGACCTCCTGCCGCGCCGCCGCCTCCGACAGCGGACCCGCCTGCCGGGCCGTCGCGGCCGCCTTGTCCCGCTCGGCCTGGTAGCCGGCCTGGAGGATCTCGCTGTCCCGGGTGGCCTCCGACATCCGCGCGAAGGCGGCCTGTTCGGCCTCGGTGGCCCGCAGGTTGGCGTCCGCCTGGGCGATCCGCGCGTCCCGCTGGACGGCCGCCGCGTGCGGCATCGCCAGGTTCTTGATGTAGCCCGTCGGGTCCTCGATCTCGTGGATCTGGAGGGAGTCGACGATCAGGCCGAGCTTCTCCATCTCCGTGCCGCACGCCGCCCGGGTCTGCCCGGTCAGCTTCTCCCGGTCGCGGATCATGTCCTCCACCGTCAACCCGCCCACGATGGACCGCAGATGACCGGCGAAGACGATGTGCACCCGCTCGGGCATCATCTTCTGCTGGTCCAGGAAGCGGCGGGCCGCGTTGGCGATGGACACGAAGTCGTCGCCGATCTTGAAGATGACCACGCCCTTGACCCGCAGCGGAATGCCCTGGTGGGTCACGCAGTCCACGTTCAGCTGGGTCTCGTTGAGGTCCAGCGAGAGCTTGCGCACGGCCTGTACGCCGGGCATCACCATCGTTCCCCGCCCGGTGACGATCCGGAAGCCCATGCCTTCCGCGATGCCCTCGGTCTTGTGCGCGGAGCCGGAGATGACCAGCGCCTCGTTGGGCTCGGCCACCCGCCACATGAGCTTGAACAGGCCGATCGCGGCCGCGATCGCACCCACGACAATCCCTGCCAGTACGCCGACAGACATCGGCAACTCCCCCTCGTACGCGGTGGCGTTCACCACCGAAGAAGGCGAGTGTGCGCCCGCGTCAAAGCGGCGTGAAGACGGCGGCCGAATCTTGTCGCCATCTTGATACGAGAGAGCGGCGGCAGCCGCTTCAGTCCCCGTACGCGGCCATCACGTAGACCGTCCGCGGCGGCAGGTACTCGACCACCGTGACCACCGTCCCGACCGCGAGGCGGCCCGTCCCCGGCGCCGGGTGGGCGAGGAAGTGCTCGGCCCCGCCCCGGATCCGCACGATGACCTCGCCGACCAGCCCCGGCCCGACCGTTCCGGTGACCCGGCCGTCCAGTCCCACCATGTCCGCTTCCCCCATGCACCGAGCGTACGGCGCTATCCCCGTCCGGGCTCCTCGTCGAGCCGGTATTCCTCGCCGTCCGCGTGGTAGCCGTACAGCTCCCCGTAGCGGCCCCAGTCCGTCGCCGTCTCCAGCTGCTGTTCCAGCTGCTCGCTGGTGTAGTGGTGCGAGAGCAGGTCGCGGAAGAAGCCGGCCCGCTGCGTACCGCCCCGCGAGCGCTGCAGGGTGGTGTGGATCAGGTGGACCAGCGGGACCTCCATGGCCCCCTCGGCGAACAGTTCCTTCGACTCCTGTACGTCGGCCCCGGCGAAGGCGGTGCCGCGCGCGGTCAGCACCAGGTGCAGGCCCCGTACCTCGGCCAGCCCCAGCAGTTCCAGCCCGTCCACCTGGGGCAGTACGTCGTCCACCTCCAGCCCCAGTTCCTCGGCCAGGTCGGCGAGGTCCACGCTGCCGTCGCCGGGGCCCCGCTGGAGCACGATCTCGGCGAGGCCCGCCATCCCGTCGACGCTGGCCGCCGGGAGCGGGGTGTTGGCCGGGGTGCGCTTGGCGGGCGGGGCCGCGGGCGTGATGGCGGTGGCTTGGGCGGTGCGGCCGGTCATCACCGCGTACACGGCGTCCACGATCCGCTCGAACTCGGCGCCGCCGCGGTCCCGGGGGCGGGCCAGGTCCACCGCGAAGGTCTCCTTGATGGTCCCGTAGGGCCGCGAGCCCAGCACCACCACCCGGTCCGCCATCAGCACGGCCTCCTCGATGTTGTGCGTGACCAGCACCACCGCCTTGGCGGGGAAGCGGTCGGAGGCCCACAGCTCCATCAGCTCGCCGCGCAGGTTCTCGGCGGTGAGCACGTCCAGGGCGGAGAACGGCTCGTCCATCATCAGCACGTCCGGCTCCACGACCAGGGCCCGGGCGAAGCCGACGCGCTGGCGCATCCCGCCGCTGAGCTCCTTCGGGTAGGCCGACTCGAAGCCGTCCAGGCCGATCAGGTCGATCGCCTCCACCGCCTGCCGGGCCCGCGCCTCCCGGTCCATGCCCTTGGCCTCCAGGCCCAGTTCCACGTTCTGCTGCACCGTCAGCCAGGGCAGCAGCGCGAAGGTCTGGAACACCATCGCCGTGCCCGGATTCGCCCCGCGCAGCTCCTCGCCCCGGTAGGTGACCGAGCCGGAGCTGGCGGGGATCAGTCCGGCGAGGCAGCGCAGCAGGGTGGACTTGCCGCTGCCGGACTTCCCGAGGAGGGCGACGATCTCCCCCTCGCGGATCTCCAGGTCGATGCCGCCGAGCACGGGCAGCTCCCCGTCGGCGCCGGCGTAGGACTTGGTGAGGGCCGCGGCCTGGAGGATCGTGGTCGGCGCGGTCGCGGTCGCGGTCATCGGCGGGCTCCTCGGACGGCTCGGGTGTCGGGTGTCGGGCATCGGGTGGAGTACGGATCTCGGAGGGGTCAGAGGGAGTAGCGGCGTTCCGCGAGCCGGTACAGGGGCCGCCAGAACAGCCGGTTGAGCCCGACGACGTACATGCTCATGACGGCGATCCCGGCGATCAGCTTCGGGAAGTCCCCGGCCTCGGTGGCGTGGAAGATGTACGCGCCCAGGCCGGTCGCGGACAGGGTCGTCCCGGCGAAGGTGACGACCTCGCCGACGATGGAGGCGTTCCAGGCGCCGCCCGAGGCGGTGATGCCGCCGGTGACGTACGAGGGGAACACGGCCGGGACGATCAGGCGCTTCCAGCGCTGGAGCCCGCGGACGCCGAGGTCGTCCATGGCCTCCTTGAGGTCGGAGGGGATGGCCATGGCTCCGGCGATGGCGTTGAAGAGGATGTACCACTGGGCGCCCAGCGCCATCAGCAGGACGCAGCCGATGTTGATGTTCAGTCCGGTCCGGAGGAAGAACCAGACCGCCACCGGGAAGAGCAGGTTCGCGGGGAAGCTCGCCAGGACCTGCACCACGGGCTGGGCGATCTTCGTGAGCCGGGGCGAGGAGCCGATCCACACGCCCACGGGCACCCAGACGACGGTGGCGGCGGCGACGAGCACGATCACCCGGACGAAGGTGATCAGCCCGAGCAGCAGCGGCTCCCCGAAGACCCCGAGGCCGGTCTCGCGCTGGAGGTAGCGCACCAGGTCGTACAGGCCCCACAGGATGACGGCTCCGGCGACGATGGTGAAGACCACGTCGCCGGTCCGGCGGCGGGCCGGGTCCACGGACAGCGCCATGTCGTCGCGGCCCAGTACGCGTGCGGCCCGGCCGGTGGCGTCGCGGGCGGGGGCGGTGGCGCGGCCGAGCAGGCGGGGCCAGTGGGAGCGGCGCAGGAAGTCCAGTACGTAGCTGCGCTGGACGTCGGTGGACTCCGACTGCTCGTTCTTGTACTTCTCCGCCCAGGCGGTCAGGGGCCGCCAGAAGAAGAAGTTGACGGTGACGATGGTGACGGTCATCGCGAGGATGACCCAGCCGACCTTCCCGAGGTCGCCCTCGCCGATGGCCGTGCCCGCGTACGAGCCGAGCCCGGGGACGGCGTACTCCTGCCCGGAGACGGAGACCGCCTCGGAGGCCACGAGCATGAACCAGCCGCCGGCGAAGCTCATCATCCCGTTCCACACCAGGTCGATGACCCCGGCGGGGACCTCCACGCGCCAGAAGCGCATCCAGCGGGTGAAGCCGAAGGAACGGGAGACCTCGTCGAGTTCGCGGGGCAGCGAGGTCAGGGTGGCGTAGAACCCGAAGGTCATGTTCCAGGCCTGCGAGGTGAAGATCGCGAAGATGACGGCGCATTCGAGGCCGAGGAGCGAGCCGGGGAAGAGCGCGACGAAGAAGGTGACGAGGACGGAGAGGAAGCCGAGGACGGGGACGGACTGGAGGATGTCCAGGGCCGGGATCAGCACCCGTTCCAGGCGGCGGCTGCGAGCGGCGGCGTAGGCGTAGCCGAAGGTGAAGACCACGGAGGCGATCAGCGCGATGAACATGCGCAGGACGCTGCGGGCGGCGTAGTACGGGAGCTTCGCGGGGTCCGTGTCCACGTCGGGGACGTCGGCGGGGTCGAAGTTGACCGTGGTGCCCTTGCCGACCTGGAGGATCGCGTACCCCAGCACGAGGAAGGCGGCCGCCACGGCGAAGTCCACCCAGGACAGGCGGGTGCGGGCGGGGGCCGCCTGGCCGGTGTGGGTCTCGGGGCGCACGGAGGTCTTCATCCCGCCCAGCGGATCACGCCGTGCGGGCGCCCACACCCCAGGTCACCCAACCGGGGCGTGAGACCCGGTCAGGGCCGCGGGCATGAGCCCCGGTCAGGGGCCCGGGCGTGAGACCCGGTCAGGGGCCCGGGCGTGAGACCCGGTCAGGGCCCCGGTCAGGGCCCCGGGCGTGAGCCCCCCGTCAGGACCGGTCGGCCAGGGCCGGTTCCACGGCGTCGCCGCCCGTGGCCGCCACCGGCGCCACGGCCCGGGGCCGGCGCAGGAAGGTCGCCCACAGGGCCACCGCCATGCCGAGGACCGCCGCGAAGGAGGCCAGGGTGTAGGCGACGCAGACCCGGGTGGAGACCTCGCCGGGGAGCAGGGTCGCACCGATCAGGACCAGGGTGGCCACGGCCCAGCCGAGGAGTTGCAGGCGGTGCTTGTGCAGGACCAGGAGGGCCTGGCCGAGCACCATGGCCAGCATGTAGCAGAGGGTGCCGGCGGAGATCCAGAAGAACACGGCGTGGCCGAGTCCCGCCTCGGACTTGAAGAGCACCTCGATGAGCCACGGTCCGAGCAGGGTGGCCGGGACGCCCCCGGCCAGGCCGAGCACGATCACGACCACCGAGGTCCGCCCGAGCAGCCGGGAGAAGCCGGCGCGGTCCCCGGCGGCCGCCGCGGTGGACAGCCCGGACAGGAGCGAGGCCTGGAGCGAGCCGAAGACGAAGAGCGGCACCCGGGCCAGCACGATCGCGTTGAGCAGGCCCGCGACGAGCGCGCCGTCCTCGGGCGCGAGGAGCTTGGTGCTGACCACGGCGGCGTTGACGACGACCTGGGACAGCAGGGTGGAGACGACGAGCGGGCCGAGGCCGCCCAGCAGCCCCGACCAGCGGCCCCGCGGGCCCGCGGCGAGCCCCCGGAAGACGGGTACCGAGGTGACCAGGGCGGCGACGAGCGGGGCGACGGTGAGGATCAGCGCGAAGGCCTGCGGGGAGCGGACCCCGGCGAGGGCGAAGCCCACGGCGAGCCCGATGCGCAGGACTCCGTCGATGCCGAGCTGCCAGCCGAAGGGGCCGAACCGGCCGAGGCCGGCCAGCACCCCGCGGCAGATGTTGCTGATGCCCATCGCGGCGAAGGCCAGGCCGAGCGCGCCGACCATCTCGGTGTGCCCGTAGAAGAAGGTGTCGGCGAGCAGCGGGGCCGCCCAGGCGAGCCCGGCCCCCAGCAGGACGATCATGCCGAGGGTGAGCCCGGCGATCTGGCGCAGGATGCCGGAGACGCCCGTACCGGCGACGCGGTGCGCGGCGACGATCCGGGTGAGCTCCTGCTCGACGGGGAAGAAGAGGCCGATGCCCACGGACATCAGGATCGTCCAGAGCACCGAGAGCGCGGCCATGCCGTCGGTGTCGAGGCTGTGGCCCGCCGCCATCAGGTGGATGTACGAGGCCGCGCCCAGCACGACCGTGCCGGTGATCACCAGCAGGGTGCCGGGCGGCAGGGCGCTCGCGATCCTGGCCAGCGGCGACCGCTTGGCGGTCACCGCTGTCTGTGGGGCGCCCGCCGCGTCCGGGGCGTTCACGACTGCTGGGCGGCCTTCACCTTGAGCGGCTCCCACCAGGCGCGGTTCTCGCGGTACCAGGTGATCGTCGACGCCAGGCCCTCTTCGAAGCCGACCTGCGGGGCGTAGCCGAGCTCCTCGCTGATCTTGCTGATGTCGAGGGAGTAGCGCAGGTCGTGGCCCTTGCGGTCCTCGACCGGCTCGACCATGTCCCAGCCGGCGCCGGCGGCGTCCAGCAGCAGGCCGGTGAGCTCCTTGTTGGTGAGCTCGACGCCGCCGCCGATGTTGTAGACGTGGCCGGCGCGGCCCTTGTGCAGGGCCAGCTCGATGCCCCGGCAGTGGTCCGCGACGTGCAGCCAGTCACGGATGTTGCCGCCCGTGCCGTACAGCGGGACCTTCTTGCCGTCGATCAGGTTGGTGGTGAAGAGCGGGATGACCTTCTCGGGGAACTGGTACGGCCCGTAGTTGTTGGAGCAGCGCGTCACCACGACGTCCATGCCGTGGGTGCGGTGGTAGGCCAGCGCCAGCAGGTCGGAGCCGGCCTTGGAGGCGGAGTACGGGGAGTTCGGCGCGAGCGGCCACTCCTCGGTCCAGGAGCCCTCGCTGATCGAGCCGTACACCTCGTCGGTGGAGACGTGGACGAAGCGGCCGACGCCGTGCTTGCGGGCGGCGTCCAGCAGCACCTGCGTGCCCACGACGTTGGTCATCACGAAGGGGCCGGCACCGGCGATGGAGCGGTCCACGTGGGACTCGGCGGCGAAGTGCACCACCGCGTCGTGACCGGCCATGACCTGGTCGACGGCCTCGACGTCGCAGATGTCGCCGCGGACGAAGGCGTAGCCGGGGTGGCCCGCCACGGCCGCGAGGTTCTCCTCGACGCCCGAGTAGGTCAGCTTGTCGAAGACCGTGATCCTGGCGGCAGGGTCTGCCGAGAGTATGGAGCGGACGAACTGCGAGCCGATGAAACCGGCGCCACCGGTCACGAGAATGCGCATAGTGCTTTCACTCTACTGGCCCACGCCCGGGGGGCAGCATCCCCCGCCGTCCCCTCTGTACCGGGCCGCGGGCCGCCCGCGGGTCCCCGCGGGCGGCCGGACCTCGTCGTCTATCACCCCGGAAGGCGTGCAACGTATGGTGGCACGCATGCGTGGAATCCTCCTTGCAGGCGGCACCGGCTCCCGGCTCTGGCCCCTGACCCGAGCCGTGTCGAAGCAGCTGCTTCCCGTCTTCGACAAGCCGATGGTCTACTACCCGCTCTCCACGCTGGTCATGGCGGGTATCCGCGAGATCCTGATCATCACGACTCCCGAGGACCAGGAGCAGTTCCGGCGCCTCCTCGGTGACGGATCACAGTTCGGCCTCGATCTGGACTACGCGGTCCAGGAACGCCCCGACGGCATCGCCCAGGCGTTCGCGCTCGGCGCCGAGTTCATCGGCGAGGAGCCGGTCGCCCTGATCCTCGGCGACAACATCTTCCACGGCAGCGGCCTCGGCACGCGCCTGGCCGAGCGCACCGACCCCAAGGGCGGCGTCGTCTTCGCCTACCCGGTCGCCGACCCCACGGCGTACGGAGTGGTGGAGTTCGACGAGGACGGCCGGGCGATATCCATCGAGGAGAAGCCCGAGAAGCCGAAGTCCCGTTACGCGGTGCCCGGCCTGTACTTCTACGACAACCGGGTCGTCGAGATCGCCCGCGCGATCGAGCCGAGCGCCCGCGGCGAGCTGGAGATAACCGCCGTCAACGAGGCCTACCTCAGGAAGGGCGACCTGGAGGTCACCGTCCTGGACCGCGGTACGGCGTGGCTGGACACCGGGACCTTCGTCTCCATGGTCCAGGCCTCGGAGTTCGTACGGGTCATCGAGGAGCGCCAGGGCTTCAAGATCGGCTGTATCGAGGAGGCGGCCTGGCGGGCCGGATTCCTCTCCGACGACGGGCTGCGCGAGCTGGCCCGGCCCCTGCTGAAGAGCGGGTACGGCGCCTACCTGCTGGCCCTGCTCGACGAGAAGAGCGCCGCGTGACGTTCCGCGAGCCCTCCCCCCAGCCGCTCGGCCCGGACCGGGCGATCGACTGGCGAACCCCTCCCGTTCCGTCCCTCCCGAAGGCCCCGGTGCACTCCTCATGACCACTCTCGACATCATGCTGCCCTACTACGGCGACGTGGCCCTGATGCAGGCCGCCGTGCGCAGCGTGCGGGCCCAGACGGACCCGAACTGGCGGCTCACGGTGGTCGACGACGGCAAGGAGCCGTCCGTTCCCGGCTGGTTCGCGGAGCTCGACGACCCGCGCGTCTCCTACCAGCGCAACGAGCGGAACCTCGGCGTCACCGGGAACTACCGCAAGTGCCTGGGACTGGTCCGCGAAGAGCACTTCGTGATGATGGGCACCGACGACATCATGCTGCCCGAGTACGTGGCCACCGTCCGGGCCGCGATCGCGAAGCACCCCGGCATCGGCATGATCCAGCCGGGCGTCGAGGTCATCGACGGCGCGGGCAAGCCCACCGAGGGGCTCGCCGACCAGTCCAAGCGCCGCCTGTACAAGCCCCGGTTCACCGGTGAGGTGCTGATGGGCGGCGAGGCCCTCGCCACGAGCCTGCTGCGCGGGAACTGGCTGTTCTTCCCCTCCATCTGCTGGCGCACCGAGGCCGTCCGCACGGCCGGCTTCCGGGACAACCTGGAGGTCACCCAGGACCTCGCCCTGGTCATCGACCTGCTCCAGGCCGGCGAGCAGATGTCCCTGTCGGACACCCTGTGCTTCCAGTACCGCCGCCACGCCGTCAGCATCTCCTCCCAGCAGGCCTTCACCGGGAAGCGCTTCGAGGAGGCCAACCGCTTCTTCCTGGACGTCGCGGACCGCCTGGACAAGGCGGGCTGGACGAAGGCCGCCAAGGCCTCCCGGCTCCACCTGTCCTCCCGGATCCACGCGCTGACGATGCTCCCCGGCGCGCTGAAGAACAAGCAGGGCGACGGCGCCCGCACCCTGCTGCGGCACGTCGCCGGCTCTGACCACCGCTGACGGCGCACCCCCACCCCGACTGCCCCCAGCCACCACCTCTCTCCCCACCGTCCGGAGCCCACGCCCATGTCGCACACCAGCCAGCCCCTGCCCCGTGTGGCCGTCCTCGGAGCCACCGGCTTCATAGGCCGGGCCCTGTGCGCCACGCTCGACGAGCGCGGCCACGGCCTGCTCGCCGTCGCCCGCAAGGCGCCGGCCGTCACGCTGCCGGGAGAGTTCGCCGCCTTCGACCTCACCCTCGACCCGCCGGCCGAGTTGGCCGAGCTCCTGACGGCGCACCGGATCGACGTCATCGTCAACGCGGCCGGCGGCAGCTGGGGCCTGACGGACGAGCAGATGGTCCCCGCCAACCTCGGCATGGCCGAACGCCTGCTGGAGACCCTGCGGGGCATGGCGAAGCCGCCGCGGCTGGTGCAGATCGGATCCGTGCACGAGTACGGCCTGTTCCCGGTCGGCACGAGCTACGGCGAGGACTCCCCCGCACGCCCCTCGACGCTCTACGGACAGCTCAAGCTCCGGGCCACCGAGCTGATCACCGAGGCCGTCC
Organism: Streptomyces sp. NBC_01298; assembly: GCF_035978755.1. Lineage (NCBI taxonomy): Bacteria > Bacillati > Actinomycetota > Actinomycetes > Kitasatosporales > Streptomycetaceae > Streptomyces > Streptomyces sp. NBC_01298. Next base: position 5,150,090 of record NZ_CP108414.1, on the reverse strand, counting down.
GCGAGGACGGCCTGGACGCCATCGTGCTGCGCCTGGGCAACGTCATCGGCGCGGGCCAGCCCGCCCACAGCCTCCTCGGCGTCATGGCGGGCAAGCTGGCCGAGGGCCTGGCCGCCGACGGCGCGGAGCTGTCGCTGATGCCGCTCACCGCCCAGCGCGAGTTCCTCCACCTCCAGGACGGGGTAGACGCCGTCGTCCTCGCCCTCGCCCCGGAGCGCGCCTGCCCGCCGGTCCTCAACCTCGGGCTCGGCCGGGCGACGTCCGCCCGCGAGGTGGTCGAGCTCCTGATCGAGGAGAGCCGCGTACCGACGCGGATCGTGGAGGTGCCCGCCCCGGCCGGCACCGGCCCGGAGACCGAGTGGCAGCAGCTCGACATCTCCGCCACCGAGCGGGCGCTGGGCTGGAAGCCGGTCCGGAGCCTGCGCGACGCCGTCGCCGAGCTGTGGACCGCCGTGTGCCCGGTCGGCGTCTGAGCAGGACCTCCGGTCCCCGCAGGCGCACCGCCGAGCCGACCGCCGAGCCCACCGCCGCGCCCCGGCGGACCCCCTTCAAGGAAGTCTGACTCCCCTATGTCTCGCAGCGCACCAGTCCTGCCCGGCCGGCGCGGAACCCTCGGTGAGCTGTACTCACCCCGGGCCAACAGCTTCGGCGTCCTGCGCCTGCTCCTCGCCTCCTCGGTCGTGCTCTCCCACGTGTGGCCGCTCGGCTGGGGCCCCCTGGACCCGCTGTGGAAGTACAGCGGGCAGCAGACCGACGTCGGCAAGATGGCCGTCATCGGCTTCTTCGTGCTGTCCGGATTCATGATCACGGGCAGTGGCGCCCGCAGCACCTCCGGCCGTTACGCCTGGCACCGCGCCCTGCGCATCCTGCCCGGCCTGTGGGGCTCGCTCCTGGTGTCGTCGCTGATCATCGTCCCCTTCCTGTACTCCTACCTCCACGGCTCGGTGGACGGGTACTGGAACCACCCCCAGGGCCCGGTCAGTTACCTCCAGGGCACGTGGAACACCTCCATCAGCACGCACTGGGACATAGCCGGTGTGCTGGCCGAAGGAAAGGTCCGCGGAACCAACTTCGACCCCGGCGTCAACGGCGCCCTGTGGTCCCTGAAGTACGAGATCCTCTGCTACGTGATGGTCGGCGTCATGGCCGCCTCCGGCGTGCTCACGCGGGCCCGCAAGCTCGTCCCGCTGTCGGCCGCCCTGCTCGGCATCCTGATCCTGCGGGACTGGATCGCCGCCCCCTCCCCGCGCGGCATCCCCGGCAACATGAGCGCCGCCGTGGAGGTGCCGTTCCTGGGCGCCATGTCGGTGCACTTCATCATTCACCTGTGCTTCGTGTTCCTGATCGGCGCCACGTTCCAGCTGTACCGCGACCGGGTGCCGGTCCACGACGGCCTGGCGCTGCTGTCCGCCGTGGTGCTCGGCGGCTCGCTGGCCTTCGGCGGGGTCTTCGTCTTCGGCTACCCCGCCTTCGCCTACCTGCTGCTGTGGCTCGCGATCCGGCTGCCGCGGCCGTTCCAGAAGATCGGGCGCAAGCGGGACTACTCGTACGGGATCTACATCTACGGCTTCACCGTGGAGCAGGCCCTGGCCCTGCTGGGCTACGCCAAGTACGGCAAGCCGGTCTTCCTGCTGCTGGCCATGGCCGGCACGCTGGTGCTGGCGGCGCTGTCCTGGCACCTGATCGAGTCGCCGGCCATGAAGCTGAAGAACTGGACGCCGTGGTTCGTCCGCAGGCTCCAGCAGCGCGGGACCGATGCGGCCCAGTCGAAGCCGCAGTCCCAGTCGAAGCCGCAGCCGCAGCCGCAGGCACAGCCCGCCGTGGCCGAGCCCGAGCCGTCCCCGGCGGCCACCGCCGGCTGAGGCGGCGGGAGCACGCGAACGGCGGCGGCCGGGCCCGAAGGGGCCCGGCCGCCGCCGTTTTCGCTGCTCAGGAGCCGGTCAACAGCCGATCAGGAGTGGCCCAGATCCGGGGCCAGGGGGTCCGTGGTCGGGACCGATCCGGAATCGGGGGACGGCCGGAGGTGGAACTCGTCCGAGGCCATCGAGTCCAGGACGGGCGGCGCCGGTCGCGGCGGCTTCGGCATGACCGCGGCTTCCGAGTGCCCGCCGCAGCCGTAGGACAGGGAGACCAGCCGGCCGTCCGCCGGTCCGAACTCGTTCGCGCAGATGCCGAACGCCTGGCCCAGCGAGCCGCCGATCGCGACGAGGAAGCCACAGGAGACGCACGAGGCCGGGGCCGCCTGCGCCATCGGGGTCTTCGCGCCGAAGGACTCGTCCCAGCGGTCGGCCGCGCTGTGCAGCCCGTAGCGGGAGAGCACCCGCGCCCGGCGCATGCCCAGCTCTTCCGCCACCGAGGTGATGGAGCCGCGTACGGGCACGACCGCGCGGTCGGTGACGTCGGCGTCCTCCGCCTCGACCAGTTCGGCCATCTCGGTGGAGACCACCGAGTTCGGCGGCGGGGCGTCCTCACCCGACCAGCCGGCCTCCAGCCGCAGGTCCTCGGCATCGGTGGGGAGCAGGTCCCCGGGGCCCATGTCGCCCGGCCGCAGCCGCTCGCTCCACGGCACCCACTCGGGGGCCAGCAGGGCGTCCTCGCCCGGCAGGAGCACCGTTTCGTCGAGGGTGACGTTCTTCGCGCGGGAGGCGCGCGTCACGGTTACGGCCCAGCGCCAGCCCCGGTAGCCGGGGTCCTTGCACTCGAAGAAGTGCGTGACGACCCGGTCACCTTCCGCGATGGCGGCGGTGTGCTCGCCCACCACTCCGGGGTAGGCGGCCTCTTCGGCCGCCGCTCGGGCGAGGTCCACCGCCTCGACGCACAGGCGGTCGGGGGTACGGCTTCGCGTCGTCGCAGCACTCACAGGTCTCGTTCTCTCCTACGCCGTCTCACGAGTGCGCCGTCCGTACTTGTCGTCCACAACGACCCGTCGGCTGTCCCTACGTAGCGCGGGCGGAGCGGACCAGGGGGCCGCGTCGACGTCCGCGCCCGATCGGGTTCCAGGGCGCACCTACCTGCGATCCATTCTGCGGGATCGCGAAGAGGCGCGCGGCCAGGAGCAACCGCCGGTGGCGCGCTACGCACGCTACCTCCTCCGGCGCCTTCGGCCCACATGCAAGGTCCGATTCGCGGACACCCACGGCCAACCCTGGGGGCGGCCGGGTCCCCGCGACGCGCCGGAAGCAGGTTCCGGGGGACCAAGTGGGGCACTATGGCCACGTGGCACCCGTACGGTCGTCCGATGACGGCTCGGGACCGGCCAGGCGGGCCGGCCGGGCCCTCGGGCGTGCCCTCCACCTGCCGTTCACCGGCACGGCGCGCGGAATCCGGCGGGCCACGCACGCCCACGGGGCGGGCGAATCGGGCCTCGGCAAACTGATCGAACTGCACGCGATCAACGGCGCCGGTGATGTGATGATCACAGTCGCCCTCGCCTCCACCGTCTTCTTCTCCGTCCCCACCGACGAGGCGCGCGGCCGAGTGGCCCTGTACCTCGCCATCACGATGGCCCCCTTCACCCTGCTGGCCCCGGTGATCGGCCCGCTGCTGGACCGGCTGCCGCACGGGCGGCGGGCCGCGATGGCCGGCGCGATGCTCACCCGGGCCCTGCTGGCCGTGATGATGTCGGGCGCGGTGGCCACCGGCGGCCTGGAGCTGTACCCGGCCGCCCTCGGGGTCCTCGTCGCCTCCAAGGCCTACGGAGTGGTCCGCAGCGCGGTGGTCCCCCGACTCCTCCCACCGGGGTTCTCCCTGGTCAAGGCGAACTCCCGGGTCACCCTGGCCGGCCTGCTCGCCACCGGCGCCGCCGCGCCCGTGGGCGCCGCCCTGCACACGATCGGACCACCGTGGCCGCTCTACGGGGCGTGCGCGATCTTCCTCTGGGGCGCCTTCGCGGCGTTCACGCTGCCCCACAAGGTGGACGAGGCCAAGGGCGAACGCCGGGCCCGGCTCTCCACCCACGAGGCGCACTCCAAGCGCCCGGGGCTGCGCACGGTCAGCCGGCCGGTGCTGTGCGGGCTGCTGGCGAACGCGTCGATGCGCGGGCTGTCCGGGTTCCTCATCTTCTTCCTGGCGTTCCTGCTGCGCGAGCACCCGCTCGCCGGGCAGAGCGCGGCGGTGTCCCTGGGCATCGTCGGCGTCTCGGCGGGCGTCGGCAACGCCTGCGGAACCGCCGTCGGGGCCTGGCTCCGGGCCCGCGCGCCCGAGGCGATCATCGCCTCCGTGCTGTCCCTGACCCTCGCGGTGGCCGTCCTCGCGGCGGTCTTCTTCAGCGGGGTGTTCATGGCCATCCTGGCGGCGGTGGCCGGCTTCTGCCAGGCCCTCGCGAAGCTCTCGCTCGACGCGATGATCCAGCGCGACGTGCCCGAGGCCGTCCGCACGTCCGCCTTCGCCCGCTCGGAGACCCTGCTCCAGGTGGCCTGGGTCCTGGGCGGATCGATCGGCATCGCCCTCCCCCTGAACGGCGTCCTGGGCATGTCCGTGGCCGCGGTGGTGGTGGCCCTGGGCACGGCGATGGCCCTGCGCGGCTTCCTCACGTCCCCGCGGCACACCCACTCGGGGGCACAGCGCCCGCGGGTGGCGTAGGACGGGCGCCGGCCGAATCCAGCCCCTCCGGCGGTTGAGGAGCGGGGCCGGGGCGGAGCCCCGGAAAGCCCGGCGCAGCCGGGGCCGCTCGCGCCACGGCGCCGCACCACCCCACCCCGTGCAGCAAGGCACGCCACCCGCCCGATAGCCTTCGGCTCATGACCGCACCGCTTTTCTCGGGTAGGGCCCGCCGCAGCGTCGCGGCCCTCGGAGCCGTTTCCGCCGGCCTCCTCCTCCTCTCCGCCTGTGACAAGCCGACGCCGCTGGCGACCGTGACGGTCGGCACCTCGTCGGTGTCCACCGAAGCCGCCTGCAGCGACGCCAAGGAGCTCACGGGCGAGAAGGTCCAGGAGTGCTTCAACGACCTCAAGCACTCCAAGAACATCAGCTACGGCCGCGGCGACACGCTGCGCCTCGGTGTCGAGCCGGACGTCGTCGAGGACGGCAAGAAGTGGCAGGCGGTCCTCGACGGGCAGCCGATCACCGAGCCCTCCTCCAACACCTACCGCAGCTTCCCCGGCGCGGACCTGTTCGCCACCGGCGGCCAGGGCGACGCCCCGGCCTCCAAGAAGCTGAACATCGTCCAGGTCTCCGAAGACGGCAAGCCCCTCGCCGTCTGGGCCTTCAACGTCAAGCTCAAGTAGTCACACGCCCACCATGCGCGCGCTCATCGTGACCGCGGTGACGGCGGAGGCCGACTCCGTCGTCCGGGGCCTGTCCGGTCCGGTCCCTCATCCGGACCACGTCCCCGTCGACGAGCACGGCCCGGACCACGCCCCCGGCAGCGAACCGCCGCGCACCCTCCCCGGCGGTTACCTCATCCACCGCCGGGGAGCCTTCGACGTGCTGGTCGCCGGGGTCGGACCGGCCGCCGCGGCAGCCGCCACCGCGACCGCCCTGGCGCTCGCGGCAGCCGCCCCGGACGGCTACGGCCTCGTCGTCTGCGCCGGCATCGGCGGCGGGTTCGCGCCCGCCGCCCCGATCGGCTCCCTCGTGGTCGCCGACGCGATCGTCGCCGCCGACCTGGGCGCCGAGACCCCGCAGGGCTTCCTCACCGTCGTGCAACTCGGCTTCGGCCGCAGCGTGCACCTGCCTCCCGCGGAGCTCGCCGCGCGCGCCGCCGAGGCCACCGGGGCGCTGCTCGCCCCCGTACTGACCGTCTCCACCGTCACCGGCACGGCCGCCCGTACGACCGCCCTCGCCGCCCGGCACCCGCTCGCCGGGGCCGAGGCCATGGAGGGCTTCGGGGTCGCCGAGGCCGCCGCCGCCCACGGGCTGCCCGTCCTGGAGGTCCGAGCCGTCTCCAACGCCGTGGGCCCGCGGGACCGCGACGCCTGGCGGATCGGCGATGCGCTGACGGCGCTGGCCGACGGCTTCCGGGCCCTGGGCCCCGTACTCGCTTCCTGGGGAGGACCCTCATGACCGGAACGACCGGAACAGACGGAACGGCCGCAGCGGAGGCCGCGGGGACCGTACGGATCGCGTACTCGCCCTGCCCGAACGACACCTTCGTCTTCGACGCCTGGGCCCACGGGCGGATCCCCGGCGCACCCGCCCTCGACGTCACCTTCGCGGACATCGACATCACCAACGGCCTGGCCGAGCGCGGGGAGGACTGCGCGTTCGACGTGCTGAAGGTGTCCTACGCCGTCCTGCCGTGGGTGCTGGAGGAGTACGCGCTGCTCCCCTGCGGCGGCGCGCTGGGCCGCGGCTGCGGCCCCCTGGTCCTGACGCGGGAGCCGGGCGTGGACCTGACCGGCAAGACGGTCGCGGTGCCGAGCGAACGCTCCACCGCCTACCTGCTGTTCCGGCTGTGGGCCGCCGACGTGCTGCCCGAAGGCGTCGGCAAGGTGGTCGTCCTGCCCTTCCACGAGATCATGCCCGCCGTGCGCGACGGCCGGGTCGACGCCGGACTGGTCATCCACGAGGCCCGCTTCACCTACCGGGACTACGGGCTGCACTGCCTGGCCGACATGGGCGAGCACTGGGAGTCCACGACCGGCCTGCCGATCCCGCTCGGCGCGATCATCGCCAAGCGCTCGCTGGGCACGGACGCGCTGCGCGCGCTCGCCGAGTCGGCCCGTACGTCGGTCCGGATGGCCTGGGAGGACCCGGAGGCGTCCCGGCCCTACGTACGGGAGCACGCGCAGGAGCTGGACCCGGCCGTCGCCGACCAGCACATCGGGCTGTACGTCAACGAGTTCACCGCCGACCTCGGCGAAGCCGGCTACGCGGCGGTGCGCGGCCTGCTGACCAGGGCGGCCGCGGAGGGCCTGGTTCCGGCCATCGCAGCGGACGCGCTGGCCTTCCCGTAGGCCCGCAGGCCCTTAGGCCGTAGGACATGACCATGCCCCGCGGCCCTGACGGGCGGCGGGGCACGGTCGTGCGCGAGGGTCAGACGTCGAGCTGGTCGGCCACGGCGCGCAGCATGCCGGCGATCTTCCCGCCGTGCGCCTTGTCGGGGTAACGGCCCCGCTCCAGTTGCTGCGTGACGTTCTCCAGCAGGGTCGTGAGGTCCTGCACGATGGACGCGAGCTCGTCGGGCTTGCGCCGCTGCGCGGCCGCGACGGAGGGTGCCGGATCCAGGACTATCACCGAAAGCGCCTGGTCACCGCGCTGCCCCGCGACGACACCGAACTCGACGCGCTGGCCGGGCTTGAGGGCGTCCAGCCCGTCGGGAAGCACGGACGAGTGAACGAAGACGTCGCCGCCGTCGTCGCGGGAGAGGAAGCCGAAGCCCTTCTCGCTGTTGAACCATTTGACCTTGCCGGTAGGCAAAGCGAGCACCCCATTCCACCAGTCAGCCAAACCACTGTTCCCGCAGGTCAGGCTATCCAGCGCTTGCTCTTGCCTGCCATTGCCCGAAGCCTCGCCGTCTATCTACCCCTCGTCAAGCTGCTCCACCCATACCGGCCAGGAGCACTGGCCGGTATCGTTCGCGCCCCTCCTCGGGCGCGCGGGATCCGCGGGATCCGCGGGTGCGGCCCACCGGACGGGGTCGTCCGAGGGGCGGGGAACTACCCTGGCCCGGTGACCCCTACTCCTCAGCCTCAGCCCGAGCCCGTGGACCCCGACGCGGCCCGCCCCGGTGACGCGCTCGTCAAGGCCGGCGGCATCGTCTTCATCGTCGGCGCCGTCGCCACGCTCGCCACGATGGCCCCGCTCTTCCTCGACACGGACCCGTTCCCCTCGTACGCGTGGGCCGTGTGCATGCTCATGGGCGTCGGCTTCATGATCTCGGCGGCGGGCGTGCTGCGGTCGGCCGCCGCGCAGCGCACGGCGGCCCGCGCCCCGCAGGCGTAGGCCTCCCGCTCAAACGGTCCGCTACGCCGTCCGCGTGCGCTCGTACTCCGCGAGCCAGGCCGGCAGCTCCGTGAGGTCCGCCAGGACCACGTCCGCGCCCGCCTCGCGCAGTTCCGGCTCCGGGCACGGGCCCGTCGGGACCGTCACCGACACCGCTCCGGCCGTACGGGCGCCGCGGACGTCGCCGACGTGGTCGCCGACGTAGACCTGGGCGGCGTACTCGCGCAGGGCGGTCGCCTTGGCCTCCGCCCACAGCGAGCCGATGACCGCGTCGGGCTTGATCCCCAGGTGGTCCAGGTGCAGGCGGGCGTTGGGCTCGTGCTTGGCGGTGACGACGATCGCCCGGCCGCCGAGGGCGCGGACCGCCTCGACCGCCTCGCGGGCACCGGGCATCGCCGGGGTCGGCTCGATGGCGTAGGCGGGGTAGATCTCCCGGTAGCGGTCGGCCACGGCGGGGATCTCCGCCTCGGGGAACCAGTACGCGAGCTCCTGCGCCAGCGGCGGGCCGAGACGCGAAACGGTCTGCGCGGTGTCGATGAACGTGCCCGTCTCGGCCGAGAGCGCCTCGAAGGCCGCCTTGATGCCCGGCCGGGAGTCGATGAGGGTCATGTCGAGGTCGAACCCGACGGTCAGCTGCGTCTCGGGAGTCATGGCTCCATTGTGCCGACCCGGGCACCGCGGCCGGGAACGTAGACTTAGCCTCGCCTTACCAGGCGGTGAAATTTGGTGACATGTCAGCCCCGGCCGGGACTGAAATGTCCCCCCACCCGGGGTCGGGGGCTGCATGCCGGGGCCGGGGACGGGGGCGGGGTGGGGTGTTGGCCGGGACGTAAAGCGTGATGTGTGGCGCGAGAGCACGCCACGCCCTGTCGAAGCGGAGGGCAGGGCGCCTAAATCATGCAGTCCAGGCCGACACCCCACCCCGCCCCCGGCACCGGCCCCCACCCGCAGCCACCAAGCCCCGGCACAACCCCAGCCCCGCCGGCGCTTGAGGCGCAGGGGTCCGGGGACAGGTCCCCGGCAACGCCGCCGCAGGGAGCGGCCACCGACCCCGGAGGGGCTCAGCGGCGCCGGGAGCGCCAGAGCAGGTACAGCGCCGAGGACACCGCCGCGAGCCGGACCAGCCAGGGCAGGAGGTCCCGGAAGGTTCCGCTCAGGGCGTCGTCGGCCAGGGCGTCGCCCCAGCGGCCGTTCAGGCGGCCCCACAGCCACACCACCGCCGCCGAGAAGACCGCCCCGGGCAGCCCGAAGACCACCCACTTCCGCTCCGCGGGACCCAGCACGCGCGAGGCGTACGCGAGCAGCCAGCCCGCGGCGAGCAGCAGCCAGTAGCCGGAGACGGCCCCCGCGGCCAGGGTCACCGCCGCGAGCAGCAGGAAGGCGTACGGCTTCGGCCGCGGCGCGGCCGCCGGCGCGGCGGGAGCCGCCTCCGCCTTCGCCCGGCGCCGCCGCTCGCGCAGGAAGCCCCTGAGCGTGGGCCGCGACCCGGGAGCGGCCTCGGCGGAATCCTCCGGATCCGGGCCGGGCTCCGGACCCCGCGCCCCGCCCGGCCCCTTCAGCAGCTCCGGGATCTCGATCCCGCCCGCGAAGCCCTCCACCGTCGATGCCGGCCCGACGGTCCACCAGTCGGGCTCCAGCCGCTCGCCGGAACCCAGTTCGTCGAGCCCCGCGAGATGCGGCGGCGCGGGCCCCCGCTGCACCGGCACCGCGGAGGCGGAGGGGGTGGAGGAAGCGAACGGGGCCGGGGGAACGGGCTGCGCCCCGCCCGTCGTCGACAGCGTGTCCAGCACCTCCTCCGGCGTGCCGATCCGCTCCAGAATGCGCCGGACCGCCGCCGTCGTCTCCGGTTCGTACTTCGCCCGACGCCGGTCGATCTCGTCCCTCAGCCCCGCGACCAGCCGCATCCGATCCCCCGACGGCAGCTGCCTGCGCTGCGCCAAGTCCCCGACCCGGCTGAGATATTCGTAGACCAGATGGTCGCTCTCGATCCCCACGCCCCGGCTCCTCCCGTGCCACCTGGACAGAAGGTAGCGCGTGCGCCCGTGGAGCGGCCGGGGGCACAGCGGATACCGTTGACCGGATGGGGACCGGCCGACTGACCGGCCGACGCGACCAGGAGGCGACGACCGTGCCTGACCCGAGCACCGCGGGAAGCGCTCCGCGCTCCCTCGCCGAAGCGCTGCGCGCCCGCGACGACGACGGGCTCGGCGCCCTGCTGCGCGCCCGGCCCGACCTGCTGAGCCCGGTCCCCGGAGACGTGACGCAGCTCGCCACCCGGGCCGGTACGCGGGCTTCGGTGGTGCGCGCGCTGGACCACCTGGACCGGTTCGCCCTCCAGGCCGCCGAGGCGCTGGCGGTGGGCCCGGAGCCCTGCCCGTACGCGGTACTGAAGTCCCTGCTCAGCGGTGACACCGGCACCACCTCCGGCGCCGACAACGGGGCGCGCGCCGAACTCCCCCGGGCCCTGGCCACCCTGCGCGAGCAGGCCCTGGTCTGGGGCGACGACGAACGGCTGCGCCTGGTCCGCACCGCCCGCGAACTGCTCGCCCCCTCCGCCACGCGCCCCTCCCCGACCGGGCTCGGCCCCACCGTCGCGGAGGCCACGGCCGGCATGTCGCCGACCCGGATCCAGGAGATCGTGGCGGCCGTCGGGCTGCCCCCGACGCACGACCCGGTGTCGGCGGTGACCGCGCTGACGGGCCTGTTCACCGACCCGGTACGGATGTCGGCGCTGCTCGACGAGGCTCCGGCCGAGGCCCACCAGGTGCTGGGCCGGCTCGTCTGGGGCCCGCCGTACGGGGAAGTGACGCCCCATCCGACGCCTCCGGTGCGCTGGCTGCGCGACCGGGGCCTGCTGCTGCCCGCCTCCGCGCGCACGGTGCTGCTGCCGCGCGAGGTGGCCCTGTACCTGCGCGGCGGGCTCGCGCACCGGCTGACGGAGCCGCTGCCCCCGGAGGTTCCCGCGCACCGCGAGCACCGTCCACAGCTTGTGGACGCGAACGCGGCCGGCCAGGCACTGGCCGCGCTGTCGACGGTCGAGGAGCTGGTGAAGTCCTGGGAGCACACCGGTCCGGCCGTGCTCCGCGCGGGCGGGCTCTCCGTACGCGACCTGAAGCGGACGGCGGCCTCGCTCGACACCGACGAGCCGTCGGCGGCGTTCTGGATCGAACTGTCCTACGCGGCGGGCCTGCTCGCCAGCGACGGCGAGGCCGACGAGCGGTACGCCCCGACCCCCGCCTTCGACGACTGGCTCGAAGTCCCGCCCGCCGAGCGCTGGTCGGTGCTGGCGGCGGCCTGGCTGACCGCCACCCGGACCCCGGGGCTGGTCGGCGAACAGGACGCGAAGGGGCGTACCCTCTCCGCGCTCGGCGCCGAACTGGACCGCTCCGCCGCCCCCGAGGTGCGCCGCCGCATCCTCGGGCTGCTCGCCGCCCTCCCCGAGGGCGCCTCCCCCGACCCGGCCGCGCTGCTCGCCCGCCTGGACTGGGAGCGGCCGGTGCGCGGGACGAGCGAGCTGCGCGCCCGCCTCGCACGCTGGACGCTGACCGAGGCGGAGGTGCTCGGAGTCACCGGCCGGGGCGCGCTCGCCGCGCCCGGCCGGGCCCTGCTGGAGGGCCGCGACCCGGCGCCCCTGCTCGCGCCGCTGCTGCCCGAGCCCGTGGACCACGTACTGCTCCAGGCCGACCTGACGGCGGTGGCTCCGGGGCCGCTGCGGCGGGCCCTCGCCGAGGTGCTGGCCGTGCTGGCGGAGGTGGAGTCCAAGGGCGGGGCCACCGTGTACCGGTTCACGCCCGGATCGGTAAGACGCGCCCTGGACGCCGGCCACACCGCCGTCGACCTGCAGTCCTTCCTCACCGAGCACAGCCGCACCCCGGTGCCGCAGCCGCTGTCGTACCTCATCGACGACGTGGCCCGGCGGCACGGACACCTCCGGGTCGGCGCGGCCTCCTCGTACGTGCGCTGCGACGACGACGGCATGCTGAACGAGATCCTCGCCGACAAGCGGTCCGCCGGCCTCGGGCTGCGCCGCCTCGCGCCGACCGTCCTGGCCGCGCAGGCCGAACCGACCGCGCTGCTCGACGGGTTGCGGGCCATGGGGTACGCCCCGGCCGCGGAATCCCGTACGGGTGACGTCCTGGTCTCCCGCGCCGACGCCCACCGCACCCCGGCGCGCGCCCTGCCCGTACCGGTACCGGACGGGCCTCCCGTCCCGGACCGGACGCTGCTGGGGGCGGCCGTACGGGCGATCCGCGCGGGCGACCTGGCGGCGACGGCGGTCCGCAAGGAGCCGGCCTCCGCCGCGGGGACGAGCGGCCCCGGAACCGGCCCCGGCGAACTCCCGCGCACGAGCGCGGCGGAGACGCTGGCGACCGTGCAGGCGGCCGCGCTCACCGGGTCGGCGGTGTGGATCGGCTACGTCAACGCCGACGGCGCGGCGAGCCAGCGGGTCATCGCCCCGGTGCGCGTGGAGGGCGGCTTCGTGACCGGGTACGACCACACGGCGGACGAGGTACGGACCTTCGCCCTGCACCGGATCACGGGGGTCGCGGAACTGGAGGAGGACCAGATCTAGCGCGCGGTCCGCTCCGTACCCGCGGAAGGAAAACCCCTGGCCCGGGCGGTGCGCGGGCCCGCACCCTGGGGGCATGCCCGAAACGACCGTGCCCGACGCGACTGTGCCCGAAGCGACCGTGTCCGAAGCGACCGCCCACCCCGTCCCCCGCCACCAGATCCGCGCCGCGCACACCGCCGGCACCGTCACCGTGTACCAGGCCTACCACCCCCGGATCGGGGTGCCCGCCGCCCGGGACGGCCGCTTCCCGCCCGCCTGGAAGCGCGAGCGGATGACCTGGGTCAAGCCGTCCTTCCTCTGGATGATGTACCGCTGCGGCTGGGCCACCAAGGCCGACCAGGAGACGGTGCTCGCCGTCGAGATCACCCGCGCGGGCTTCGACCGGGCCCTGAGCGGCGCCTGCCTGTCGCACTACGTCCCCGGCGTGCACGCCGACCGCGAGGCCTGGGCGAGAACGCTGCGCACCGCCCCCGCCCGCGTCCAGTGGGACCCGGAGCGGGACCTGCACCTGAACCCGCTGCCGCACCGTTCGCTGCAACTGGGCCTGTCCGGGCCGATGTCACGCGCCTACGCCGACGAGTGGACGGTCTCCGTCCGCGATGTCACCCCGCTGGCCCGGGAGGTCCACGGCCTGCTCCGCTCCGGTGAACCGGAGGCGGCGCGGGCCCTGCTCCCGCCGGAAACCCCTTATCCGGCGGGGCCCTTGGAGCACCTGGGCGCGTAAGGGGGCCGCGGCGGCCCCGGGGGACCGGGGGACCGGCCGATCACCTCGCCGCGTAGTCGATGCGCTCCGCGTCGAAGGGCCAGACCTCGACGAGCCAGCGCAGGACGGTCTCGTACACCGTCTTGTCGAGCGCGGCCCGGTCGGCGCGCACCCAGGAACTGACGCGCACGCGCGCCGGATCCTCGCGCGCCGGGTAGATGTAGAGACAGCCGATGACCTCGCCCTCCCCGTCGCGCTCCCCCTCCAGGACGCTGTACGTGAACCCCCGCCGCTCGGCGAAGTCCCCCGCGTGGCGCACCAGGTCGGCGAGGTTCTCCTCTGGACTCATGCCTCCCTCCGGAGGCCAGTCACCCAGGAAGGTGGGCGTCGCGCGCACGTGCGCGACGCTGCCGCTCCAGGCGGCGAGGTCGCCCTCGTTGTGCTCGGGCCCGAGGGGCTCCAGCCGGAAGCCCTCCCCGACGAGCCGGACGGGCACCTCGAACATCTCCGCCGGCGGTACGAAGCCCTGCTGATCGCTGCTCATGCGCGGACCCTATGCGGAGCCTTCCCCGATGCCCACGGAATATCGGGCCGCCGCTGCCAGCCGGAGCAGTTCGTCGACGGACCACTGGTCGTAGACGTGCTCCCCGTACTTGGCGGCCAGCACCGTCCCGTCGGGCCCGATCAGCAGGTCGGCGGGCAGGCCGAGCCGTCCGTTCGGCTGTCGCGGGGCGGGGAGCCGCTCCCGGCCGCGCACCACCTCGACGGCCGACCGGACTACCGCCCACAGCACCGGGCCCCAGGCGCGCGGGTCCAGCAGGGAGCGCGGGGAGGACTCGACGCCGAACTCCCGGTACAGCCGCTGCCGCGGATCGGCGACCACGGCGAAGGGGAAGTCGGCGGTGTGCGGGCGCAGTTCCTCCGCGGCGGAGTGGAAGAGCACGATCTCCCGGATGCCGGCGGCCTCGATCTCCGCGTGCCGCCGGACGACGGAGCGCAGGTGGAGGTGGCAGACGGGGCAGCCGGCGAAACGCCGGAACTGCAGATGGACCAGCCGCTCGGGATCGGGCACGGGGACGGCCTCTCCCGTGAGGGGCGTGAGCAGGCGTACGGGTACCACGGAACCGGGTTCGAACATGGGAAACCCTCCCTCGACAGGCGTAGGCGTATGCCGTACGCCTACCCCTCCAGCGTAGGCGTATGCCGTACGCTGTCAACCGTCATGCCGCGCCCCCGCTCCCACACCCCGGACCAACTGGCCGCCGCCGCCCTCTCCGTCATCGACCGCGACGGGCTCTCCGGCCTCTCCATGCGCGCCGTCGCCACCGAGCTCGGCACCAGCCCCATGGCCCTGTACCGCTACGTCCCGGGCCGCGAGGAACTCGAAGCGCTCGTCGTGGAACTCGTCCTCAGCGGCGTCGACAGCACCCCGCCGCCCCCGGGCCCCTGGCCCGGCCGGATCACCGTCCTGGCCCGCCGCCTGCGCGACGCCATGAGCGCCCACCCGGACACCCTGGCGCTCTCCCTGACGCACCGGCACCGCTCGCCGAGCGGGCTGCGCTGGTCGGAAACCGTGCTCGGCGTCCTCACCGAGGCCGGCGTCGAGGCCGAGGACCGGGTGATCGCGCTGCGCGCGCTCATCGCGTACGTGCTCGGCGCCACGCAGCTGGAACGCCTCGGGCCGCTGGCCGGCCCCGGGACCACCGCCATCGCCGGTCTCCCCGCGGAGGAGTTCCCGTACATGACGGCCACCGCGCGCGACGCCCGCTCGGTCAGCCAGGAGCGGGAATTCGAGGGCGGCCTGAACCTGCTGCTGCGCGGCCTGGCATGATCCGCCGGTGACCCACGCAGCCGCCGCAGCCCCCGCCCGGTACGTCCTGTTCGACGTGGACGGCACCCTCGTCGACGCCGTCGCCAACCAGCGCCGGGTCTGGGCCACCTGGGCCGCCCGCCACGGGCTGGACCCGGACGCCGTCCACGCCGTGGCCCTGCGGACCCGCCCGATGGAGACCTTCGCGGCCGTCGCCCCGGAGCTGGACCCGCACGCGTGCCTGGCCGCGCTGCACGAGCTGGAGGACGAGGACGTCCGCTCCGGCACCTACGCCGCCTTCGACGGCGCGGCCGAGCTGCTGACCGCCCTGCCCCCGGGGAGCTGGGGCCTGGTCACCTCGAACTACGCACACCGGGTGCGCGGCCGCTTCGACCGCACCGGCCTGCCCGTGCCGCCGGTGCTCGTGGACGCCGCCGCCGTCGCGGAGGGCAAGCCCTCACCGGTCCCGTACCTGCGGGGCGCGGCCCTGCTGGGCGCCGACCCCGCCCACTGCCTGGTCGTGGAGGACGCCCCCTCGGGCGTCCGGTCGGGGCTCGCGGCCGGCATGACGGTCTGGACGGTCAACACCCCCGAAGCCCACCCCGAGGCCCACCGCCACTTCCCCACCCTCCGCGGGGCCGCCGCCGAGATCCTCGCCTTCGCCACCTCCACGCCCGCCCCCTGAGCACGCCCGTACCGGCCGGGGCGGCGCCCGTGACGGCCGTCGCGCGACCAGAACCGCCCGGCCCGCGGAGCGATACGGCAGACTGGAGGTTTGGCCGCCCGCGTCCGGGCGGTCCTCCCACGCCGAAAGGGACGTGCGTGAACGGGCCCCTCATCGTCCAGAGCGACAAGACCCTCCTCCTGGAGATCGACCACGAGCTCTCCGCGGCCGCGCGGCGCGCCATCGCGCCCTTCGCCGAGCTGGAGCGCGCCCCCGAGCACATCCACACGTACCGGATCACGCCGCTGGGGCTGTGGAACGCGCGGGCCGCCGGGCACGACGCCGAGCAGGTCGTGGACGCCCTCGTGGAGTTCTCCCGCTACCCCGTCCCGCACGCGCTGCTCGTCGACGTCGCCGAGACCATGGCCCGCTACGGCCGGCTCACCCTCTCCAAGCACCCCGTCCACGGACTGGTCCTGACCAGCACCGACCGGCCGGTGCTGGAGGAGATCCTGCGGTCGAAGCGGGTCGCCCCGCTGGTCGGCGCGCGCCTCGACGCCGACACCGTCGCCGTGCACCCCTCCGAGCGCGGGCAGATCAAGCAGACCCTGCTCAAGCTGGGCTGGCCCGCCGAGGACCTCGCCGGGTACGTGGACGGCGAAGCGCACCCGATCGAACTCGACGAGACCGGCTGGGCGCTGCGCCCCTACCAGCAGCAGGCAGTCGAGGGCTTCTGGCACGGCGGCTCCGGCGTGGTCGTGCTGCCCTGCGGCGCCGGAAAGACCCTGGTCGGCGCGGGCGCGATGGCGAAGGCCAAGGCGACCACGCTGATCCTGGTCACGAACACCGTCTCCGCCCGCCAGTGGAAGCACGAGCTGATCAAGCGGACCTCGCTGACCGAGGAGGAGATCGGCGAGTACTCCGGCACGCGCAAGGAGATCCGGCCCGTCACGATCGCCACGTACCAGGTCCTGACGACGAAGCGGAAGGGCATCTACCCGCACCTGGAGCTCTTCGACTCCCGGGACTGGGGCCTGATCCTCTACGACGAGGTGCACCTGCTGCCGGCTCCGGTGTTCAAGTTCACCGCAGACCTCCAGGCGCGCCGCCGCCTCGGCCTGACCGCGACGCTGGTGCGCGAGGACGGCCGCGAGTCGGACGTGTTCTCGCTGATCGGGCCCAAGCGGTTCGACGCCCCGTGGAAGGAGATCGAGGCGCAGGGCTACATCGCCCCGGCCGACTGCGTCGAGGTCCGCGTGAACCTCACCGAGTCGGAGCGCCTCGCCTACGCGACCGCCGAGACGGAGGAGAAGTACCGCTTCTGCGCGACCACCGCCACCAAGCGGAAGGTCACCGAGGCGCTGGTGCGCAAGCACGCGGGTGAGCAGACGCTGGTCATCGGGCAGTACATCGACCAGCTCGACGAGCTCGGCGAGCACCTCGACGCGCCCGTCATCAAGGGCGAGACCTCCAACGCGCAGCGCGAGAAGCTCTTCAACGCCTTCCGCGAGGGCGAGATCAGCGTGCTGGTCGTCTCGAAGGTCGCGAACTTCTCCATCGACCTGCCCGAGGCCACGGTCGCCATCCAGGTGTCCGGTACCTTCGGCTCCCGCCAGGAGGAGGCCCAGCGCCTGGGCCGCGTCCTGCGCCCGAAGGCGGACGGCCACGAGGCGCGCTTCTACTCGGTCGTCGCGCGCGACACCATCGACCAGGACTTCGCCGCGCACCGCCAGCGCTTCCTGGCCGAACAGGGCTACGCCTACCGGATCATGGACGCCGACGAGCTGCTGGCCGGGGACTGACGGACCCGCCGGCGCAGCGCGGCGGCGAGCAGGGCCGTGAGCAGCGGGACCGTCCACACCCACAGGTGGGGCCAGTCCAGCAGGAGCGAGCGGCCGCCCGCGGGCGGGTGCCGGGACCAGAACTCGGCGGAGGCACCAGGGAGGACCAGCAGCCCGAGCAGGCCGGTGCCGGCGAAGGCGCCCAGCGCGGTCAGTCCGGCCCTGACCTGGCCGGTCAGCAGGAGGTACGGGATCAGCAGCGCCGGGGTCAGGGTGATCCCGGCGGCCGCGCCCAGCGCGAAGCCCCTGCCGAGGGCGCCGCGCGGCCGGTGCAGGTCCCACAGGACGGGGCAGGCCAGGGCCAGGGCGATCTGGCCGGACAGCGGGGTCTGGAACAGCGGCTCCAGCCACAGCCCGGCGACGGTGGCGGCCAGCACGGCGCCCGGCCGGGCCCGCAGTCCCGCCAGCCGGCACGACAGCAGGATCAGCAGGGCGAACAGCCCGGCGCTGCCCCACACCAGGACGGCCTTCAGTACGCCCGTCGGCAGCCAGGCGGCCGGGGCGAAGAGGATGGCCGCGAAGGGCGGATACGCGGCGGGCGGGCTCCACTCGGCGGCGGAGAGCCCGGGGGCGAGGGCTTCGGCCACCGGGATGCGCAGGGCGACGCAGAGCACGCCGAGCACGAGCAGCAGGCCCGCGAGCAGCACATCGGCGCGGGGCGACGGAGAGCGGCCGGGCTCGGGACTCAGGGTCACGGCGCGACCCTAGTGGATCAACGCCCCGGCCCCCGAGCGGAGGCGCCGGGCCTCAGCGGCGTATGACGCCCGCGTCCTCGGCGTACTCACCGAGGACGACGACGCTCACGGCGGTCGCCGCGAACACCTTGGCGGCGCGCAGGACGCTGCCGGCGCTGTGCCGGGGGCGGCGGGAGTCGGAAGTGGCGGTGGCGCCGCGAGGGCGGCGACCCTGGACCGGGGTGTAGGTTGCGGTGCTCATGTATCCATGGTCGGTTTTTGCCCGGCTTGTCACATCGCCCTGAGGGCTGAACCTCCAGGTCCCCGGCATCCTCCTCCCGGCCCATGCCGCCCCCTACGGGCTCTGTCCGAAGGAGGACACGACCCGAACACCCCCCGTACGGGGCCACCCCGCCAAAGGACTTTCGGCCCCCGCTGAATCCATTAATTCCATTCGCGCAGCGGCTCCGCGATGACTAGAATCCCCGCTCTTGCCGCCTCCCGCCCGCGTCACCGGGAGCGCCGCCCGCCGCTCGGAAACCGGCGGGCCCGTCCGCCCGCATCACGCAGGTCCTCAGCAGATGGAGGCAGTTCCGTGCCCGCGCACGCCCACGTCACCGACCCCGACGCCGCATCAGCACCCGGCGAGGCCGCCACCGATCCCCTGGGCCGCGAGCGGGCCCACCTCGCCGCCTCCCGGTCCGCGCTCCGCGCGATGCGCGAGGACGTCGAGAACCTCGACATCCGCGACGTCACCGCGAACTGGGTCAACGCGGTCGTCCTCCAAGCCCAGATCGACGACCGGATCAAGGCACTCGCCGACCTCTCCCACACCCCCCTCTTCTTCGGCCGCCTCAACTACCTGCACGCGCCCGGCGCGGAGCTCTCCGAGGGCGCGGAGGGCGAGCAGTTCTACATCGGCCGCCGCCACGTCCACGACGCCGGCGGCGATCCGATGGTGATCGACTGGCGCGCGCCGGTCTCGCAGCCCTTCTACCGGGCCTCCAAGAACGACCCGCAGGACATCGGGCTGCGCCGCCGCTTCGGTTACACGGGCGGCGAGCTGACCGCGTACGAGGACGAGCACCTCTCCGACCCCGCCGAGGCGGCGGCCGTCAGCAAGCTGCTCCAGCAGGAGATCGAGCGCCCGCGCGTGGGCCCCATGCGCGACATCGTGGCGACCATCCAGCCCGAGCAGGACGAGATCGTCCGCTCCGGCCTGTCGGGCTCCGTCTGCGTGCAGGGCGGCCCCGGCACCGGCAAGACGGCCGTCGGCCTGCACCGTGTCGCGTACCTGCTCTACGCGCACCGCGACCGCCTCGCCCGTACGGGCACCCTGGTCATCGGGCCGAACCGTTCCTTCCTGCACTACATCGAGCAGGTCCTGCCCGCCCTCGGCGAGCTGGAGGTCAAGCAGGCCACGGTCGACGATCTGGTCGCCCGGGCGGACCTGGAGGTACGCGGCGCGGACACCGCCGAAACCGCCGTGATCAAGGGCGACGCCCGCATGGCGGAGGTGCTGCGCCGCGCGGTCGACTCGCACGTGACGGAGCCGGTCGAACCGCTGATGGTGGTCCGCGGATCGCGCCGCTGGCGGGTACCCGCCTACGAGATCGCCGAGATGGTCGTCGAACTCCAGAACCGCGACATCCGCTACGGAGCCGCCCGCGACGCCCTCCCGCAGCGGATCGCGCACGCGGTCCTCGTCCGCATGGAGCAGGCCGGCGAGGCGCCGGACGACCGGGTCCAGGACTCGGTGGCGCGCAATCCCGCCGTGAAGGCCGTGGTCAAGGCGGTGTGGCCGCTGGTGGAGCCCGCGAAGCTGGTCCTGCGGCTGCTCTCCGACGCGGAGTTCCTCGCGGCGCACGCGGAGGGCGTCCTCTCGGCGCGGGAGCAGGAACTCCTCCTCTGGGCGAAGCCGGCGCGCAGCGTGAAGTCGGTGAAGTGGTCGGCGGCGGACCTGGTCCTCATCGACGAGACGACGGACCTGGTGGAGCGCACGCACTCGCTCGGCCACGTCGTCATCGACGAGGCGCAGGACCTGTCCCCGATGCAGTACCGGGCGGTGGGCCGGCGCTGCACGACCGGCTCCGCGACGGTCCTCGGGGACCTCGCCCAGGGCACGACCCCGTGGGCGACGCGCAGCTGGGACGAGGCGCTGGCGCATCTGGGCAAGCCGGGCGCGGTGCTGGAGGAACTGACCGCGGGCTTCCGCGTACCGCGCGAGGTGATCGCCTACGCCTCGCGGCTGCTGCCGGCGATCTCGCCGGGCCTCTCCCCGGTCTCCTCCGTCCGAGAGACCCCGGGCTCGCTGATCGTCTCTTCGGTCGACTCCCCCTCCGCCCTTCCGGCGGCGGTGATCGAGGCCTGCCGGGCCTCCCTCGTGCACGAGGGGTCGATCGGGCTGATCGCGGCGGACGCGTGGATCCCCGAGCTCGGGGAGGCGCTGGCGGAGGCGGGCCTCCCGTACCTGGCACCGGGTGAGGAGACGACCGCGGAGTCCCGCCTGACGCTGGTGCCGGCTTCGCTGGCCAAGGGTCTGGAGTACGACTACGTCGTGCTGCACGAGCCGGCGGAGGTGGTCTCCGGCGAACCGGACGAGCGGACCGGCCTGCGCCGCCTGTACGTCTGCCTGACCCGAGCCGTCTCGGGCCTCACCGTCCTGCACGCCGCCCCGCTGCCGGGGGCCCTGGCGTAGCCCTGCGGGGCTGTCCCCTACCCGCCCCTTCCACCGTTCCCCGGGCTCTGCCCGGACCCGGTCCTCAAACGCCGGACGGGCTGGATGTGCCGCTGCGCGGCACAATCCAGCCTCGCCGGCGTTTGAGGCGCGGGGTCTGGGGCGGAGCCCCAGGGGGTCCGGGGCACAGCCCCGGGGAACGGTGGAAGGGCGGGTAGGGGACTTGGCCCCGCAGGGCAGGCCCCCGCTCCCGTCCGGTCAGGACAGGGCGGCGCGCCACTCCGCGACCGCCGCCGCCGACACCGGCCGGTCCCACCCGGAAGGGCGAGCCGCGCTGCCGATGTGGAAGGCGTCGATGCCCGCTTCGCGCAGCACCGGCAGGTGGGAGAGGCCCAGGCCGCCGCCGACCAGGATCCGCGGCTCGTACCCGGGGGTGCCGGACTTCGCCGCCTCCGCCAGCAGCACCGGCAGGCCCTCGTCGACCCCGCCCGCCGCGCCCGCGGTCAGGTAGGTGTCGAGCCCGGCCAGGTCCGCGACCGACTTGCGGAGCTGGTCACGGTCGGCCGCCCGGTCGATCGCGCGGTGGAACGTCCACCCGCAGCCGCCGAGCTCCGCCACGACCGCCTCCACGGCGGTGAGGTCGGGGCTGCCGTCGGGGTTCAGGAAGCCCAGCACGAACTCCTCCGCCCCCTCCGCGCGCAGCGCCCGCGCCTCCTCGACCAGGCGTTCCACGTCCTGCGGGGAGCCCGCCGAGAAGCCGTCCGCCTTCCGGAGCATCACGCGCAGCCGGATGCCGACCGCCGCCCGGATCGCCGCGAAGGTCTCGCGCGGCGGGGTGAGCCCGTCGGCGGCCATGTCGGTGACCAGTTCGAGTCGGTCCGCCCCACCGGCCTGGGCCGCGACCGCGTCCTCCACGTCGAGGGCGATCACCTCCAGGAGCGCACGGTTGCTCATGTAATCCCATCCTTCGTCCCACATTGGAAAATAGGTCTAGTCCAATATCCAGGGTACGGGCCTCCGCCCACCCTCCACCAGCACAATCACGTCACCACCACAATGTGCGCATGACATCCGCCATGACTTCCGACACGCGACGCGAGCAGGACCTCCGCGCCCGCTGGCACGCCACCACCGCCGCGGCCGGAGCCGCCCCCGACCGCGACCCCGCCCCCTACGCCGACCGCCTCCTCGCCGCCTGGGCGGAGCCGCAGCGCAGGTACCACACCACCGCGCACCTGGCCGACGTACTCGCACGCGTCGACGTACTGGCAGCGGAGGGCACGGGAACGGGAACGGACCTCCCCGCCGTAGAGCTGGCCGCCTGGTTCCACGACGCCGTCTACCGCCCCGACCGCTCCGAGAACGAGGAGCGCAGCGCCGCCCTCGCCGAGCGCGCCCTGCCCGAGCTCGGCATCGACGGCGACCGCACCGCCGAGGTGGCCCGCCTCGTCCGGCTGACGATCACCCACGACCCCGCACCCGGCGACGCCGACGGCGAGCTCCTCTGCGACGCCGACCTCGGCGTCCTCGCGGGCGCGCCCGAGGAGTACGCCGCCTACGCGGCCGCCGTGCGCGCCGAGTACGGATTCGTCCCCGACGAGGCCTTCCGCGACGGCCGGGCCGCCGTCCTGCGCCAGCTCCTGGCCCTGCCCCGCCTCTTCCGCACCGCCTACGGGGCCGCGCACTGGGAGGCCCCGGCCCGCACGAACCTGGCCGCCGAGCTGGTGCGGCTGAGCGAGGGCGGCGGCGAGGGCGGCGGCGGGAGCAGCAGCGGGAGCGATCGGCCCCCGGGAATGTGATCCCGTTCGTCGTGGTTGAGGTAGTTCATGCCCGCAGCAGCCGAACGCACCCGTATGCCCGTAGCCGTCTACATCCTCGGCCTCTCCGTCTTCGCACTCGGCACCAGCGAGTTCATGCTCTCCGGGCTGCTGCCACCCATCGCCGAGGACATGGGCGTCACCATCCCCCAGGCGGGCCTGCTCATATCCGCCTTCGCGATCGGCATGGTCGTCGGTGCGCCGCTGCTCGCCGTCGCCACGCTGCGGCTGCCCCGGCGCACCACGCTGCTCTCGCTGATCACCCTCTTCGGCCTCGGGCAGGTCGCGGGCGCGCTGGCCCCCTCGTACGAGCTGCTCTTCGCCTCCCGCATCGTCTCGGCGCTCGCCTGCGCCGGCTTCTGGGCGGTCGGCGCCGCCGTGGCCATCGCGATGGTCGAGCGGCACCAGCGGGCCCGCGCGATGGCCGTCATGATCGGCGGGCTCTCCATCGCCAACGTCCTCGGCGTACCGGCCGGCGCGTTCCTCGGTGAGCACCTGGGCTGGCGCTCCGCGTTCTGGGCGGTCGGCGCGGCCTCGGCCATCGCACTGGTCGGCATCCTCGCGCTGATCCCGAAGATCCCGCTGCCCGCCGAGAAGCCGACGCTGGCGCGCGAGCTGCGCATCTACCGCGACCGGCAGGTGTGGCTGTCGATCGGTGTCACCGCGCTCGCCGCGGGCGGCGTCTTCTGCGCCTTCAGCTACCTCTCCCCGCTGCTCACGGACGTGGCCGGGCTGGATTCGAAGTGGGTCCCGTGGATCCTCGGCCTCTTCGGGATCGGCGCGCTGGTGGGCACCACGCTGGGCGGGCGGATCGCCGACGCGCACCTGTTCGGGGTGATGCTGTGGGGCATCACCGCCTCCACCGTCTTCCTGGCGGCGCTGGCCCTGCTGGCCTCCACGGCGGCGGCCGCGATCGCCCTCTCGTTCCTGCTCGGCTTCTCGGCGTTCTTCACCGCCCCGGCGCTCAACGCCCGCATGTTCAACGTCGCGGGCGCCGCCCCGACCCTGGCCGGCGCGACCACCACGGCCGCGTTCAACCTCGGCAACACCGGCGGCCCCTGGCTCGGCGGCACCGTCATCGACGCCGGCTACGGCTACTCCGCCACCGCCTGGGCGGGCGGAGCGATGACGATCACCGCGATCGCCCTGGGCCTGGTGGCGCTGCGCCTGGACCGCCGTACGGGGCCGCGCGCCACCCGCGTGGTGGCCGCGTCCTCGGAATCCGCACCGTTCACCGCCGACACCCGGCAGCCGGCAGCCCGCTGAGACTGCCGGATTCCGGCATGCCGGGCGGCCCCGTACGGGGCCTAGCGTGTGCCCGTCCGGCGGGGGGCCGGACGCGGAAGGGGTGAGACGGGGTCATGGGGGACGACGGCGGTCCGGGACTGTTCCTGCTGGGGTGGGGGCTCCTGGCGAGCGGCATGGGACTGGTCCTGGCGACCGACTTCCGGGGCGCGGCCGGGCGGTTCCTGGACTTCCACGAACGGGCCGGCCGCCGGACCCCGTCTCCTCTCGGCCCGCCCCGGAAGGTGCGGATCAAGAGGATGCGGTGGATCGGCGCCGCCTTCACCGTGGCCGGGCCGCCGGTCTTCGTCTTCAACGCCGTGAGTGTGGCGGAACACGGCATCGGTGCGGGGGCCACCGCTCCGCTGGACGCACCCGCGCCGGTGGTGGGGGTCGGGTGCCTGGCCGCCGCCTTCATCACGTGGACCCTGTGGTGCCCCACGGGACAGTCCCGGCGGCTGTGGACCACAGGCGGCCGACTGTGCCGGACCGCACTCGTACTGCACACCGCCGCGGTCCCCGCCTTCGTGGCGTCCTTCGCCTTCGGCAACCTCGTGGCCCTGCAGAGCACTGTGCTGATCGGCGCCTTCGCGCAGATCGCCATGGTGGCCTCCGCCCCGGACACCACCGAGGCCCCGGACACCACCGGCCCCGGGCACCGCTAAGGCGCCGGCCGCCCCTTGGGCCGCCGCAGGCCCGCCGCCGTGATCCGGCGGACCAGTTCCTTGCTGCCGATCTCCACCGCGCCCGCGCGCACCGCGTCCGCGTAGCGCTGCTCCGGGACGTCGTAGTGGTCGCGTTCGAAGGCCTTCGGCGGGCAGCCGATCGACGCCGCGAAGGCGTGCAGTTCCTCGAACGAGGTGTCGCTGACCAGGTGCGACCACAGGCGGCCGTGTCCCGGCCAGTCGGGCGGGTCGATGTACACCGTCACCGGCGGCTCATTCGCCGAAGCCGAAACCGGAGCCGCCGCCGGAGCCGCCGAGGACCGGTCCCAGGCCGCCGACCGGCGCCACCCGCACGCCGGCCTCCGAGCACACCCACATCGGGTCCGGGCCGAGCTCGGGCTCCACGTCCAGCGCGTGCGGCTCGCCGTGGCCGCAGACCGGGCACAGCGGCCAGCGCCCGTACTTCTCCAGCAGCGCGTCCTTCACGTCCTGGGCGACGAGCCCGGCGAGATAGTCGACGCCCTCCGGCCACTGCTCCACCCACCACCGGCGGTGCGTGACCGCGTCCTCGACGAGGGAGACGACATAGGCCTCGGCGACATCGCCCGCGACGAGATCGGCGAGTACCAGGGCGCGTGCGGCGTGCAGCGCCTGCTCAAGGGGGGTTGGGGGGGTCGCGTGGTCCATGGACACATTGTGGACCCGGACCCGCCCCGTGGCGAAGGTCCCCCTGGCGAAGGTCCCCTCCCGCCGGTGACTTATGGCGTCTTGACGTTCCCGCCCCTCTGAAAATAAGTTTCAAGGGTGAGCGAGAACCTGAAAGAAACCTTCAGAGGCGGCGCGGACCCCACCGCCCCCGCCCCCGTCCCGGCCCCCGCCGCCCTGCGGGCCCGCGTCCGCAGCCTCGGCCCCTCGATGACCCGCTCCATGCAGGCCGTCGCCGAGGCCGTCGCCGGGGACCCCGCCGGATGCGCCGCGCTCACCGTCAGCGACCTCGCCGCCCGCACCGACACCAGCGAGGCCACCGTCGTCCGCACCGCCCGCCTCCTCGGCTACGCCGGCTACCGCGACCTGCGCCTCGCGCTCGCCGCCCTCGCCGCCCAGCAGGAGTCCGGCGCGGCCCCCGCCGTCACCGTGGACATAGCCGTCGACGACTCCCTCGCCGACGTGGTCGCCAAGCTGGCCCAGGAGGAGGCGCAGACCCTCGCCGACACCGCCGCCGGCATCGACCTCGCCGCCCTCGGCTCGGCCGTCGCCGCCCTCGCGGGCGCCCGCCGCATCGAGATCTACGGCGTCGGCGCCTCCGGCCTCGTCGCCCAGGACCTCGCGCAGAAGCTGTCGCGCATCGGCCTGATCGCCCACGCTCACAACGACCCGCACCTGGCCGTCACCACCGCCGTACTGCTGCGCCCCGGCGACGTGGCCGTCGCCATCACGCACTCCGGCGGCACCGGCGACGTCATCGAGCCCCTGCGGACCGCCTTCGAGCACGGAGCCACCACGCTCGCGCTGACGGCCCGCGCCAACTCCCCCGTCGTCCACTACGCCGACCTCGTGCTGGCGACCTCCGCCGCCCGCGAGACCCAGCTGCGCCCGGCGGCCATGTCGAGCCGGACCAGCCAGCTCCTCGTCGTGGACTGCCTGTTCGTGGGCGTCGCCCAGCAGACCTACGAGACGGCGGCGCCCGCGCTCGCAGCCTCGTACGAGGCGCTCGCGCCCCGCCACCACACCCCCGTACCCACCTCCAAGCGCGCCGGCACCACCCGCTAGCCGCACAAGCCCGCAGCACCAGCGACACCACCAGCCAGTAGCTCAGGAGCCGAAGCCCATGACCGCGTACGCCGAACTCCGCGCCCAGCTCGCCACCTTGACCACCGAGGCCTTCCGCCCCGAACTGGCCGAGATCGACCGGCTGCCCACCCTGGAGATCGCCCGCCTGATGAACGCCGAGGACGCCACCGTCCCGGCCGCCGTCGCCGGCGAGCTGGAGACGATCGCCGCCGCCATCGACGGGATCGCCGAGCGGATGGCCCGCGGCGGGCGCCTGATCTACGCGGGCGCCGGCACCGCCGGGCGGATGGGCGTACTGGACGCCAGCGAGTGCCCGCCCACCTTCAACACCGACCCCTCCGAGGTCATCGGCCTGATCGCGGGCGGCCCCTCCGCCATGGTCAAGGCCGTCGAGGGCGCCGAGGACTCCAGGGAACTGGCCGCCGAGGACCTGACCGAGCTGGCCCTCACCGCCGAGGACACCGTCATCGGGATCTCCGCCTCCGGCCGCACCCCGTACGCGATCGGCGCCGTCGAGTTCGCCCGGGAGCGCGGCGCGCTCACCGTCGGTCTGTCCTGCAACGCCGGCTCCGCGCTCGCCGCCGCCGCCGACCACGGCATCGAGGTGGTCGTCGGACCCGAACTCCTCACCGGGTCCACCCGCTTGAAGGCCGGTACCGCGCAGAAGCTCGTACTGAACCTCATCTCGACCCTCACGATGATCCGGCTCGGCAAGACCTACGGAAACCTGATGGTCGACATGCGCTCCTCCAACGAGAAGCTGCGCGCCCGCGCCCGGCGCATCGTCTCGCTGGCCACGGGCGCCCCGGACGCCGAGATCGAGGCCGCGCTCACCGCGTCCGACGGCGAGGTCAAGCAGGCCATCCTCGTCATCCTCGGCGGAGTGGACGGCCCCACGGCCGCCGAACTCCTCACCGCCTCCCAGGGCCACCTCCGGGCCGCCCTCACCCAGACCCCGCCCCAGGCCCCGGCCCGGACCCCCCGCTGACCCACCCCTGCCACTCCCCGCTGACCCCCAGCAGCAAGGCGAACACCACGATGTCCACTGACAAGAACCGCGCCACAGCCGCCGCGATCCTTCCCCTGGTCGGCGGTCCGGACAACATCCTCTCCATCGCGCACTGCATGACCCGCCTGCGGATCACCCTGCGCGACCGCACCCTGGTCCAGGACGAGGCCCTCAAGGCCCTGCCCGCCGTGATGGGCGTCGTCGAGGACGACACGTACCAGATCGTGCTGGGCCCGGGCACCGTCGCCCGCGTCACGCCCGAGTTCGAGGCCCTGGTCGCGGAAGGCCGCTCGGCGGCGGCGGCGACGGCGCCCGCCGCCCCCGCACCCGCCGGCACCGGCGCCGGTCACAGCGCCGGTCACAGCGCCGACGAACTCGCCGCCCAGGGCGCGGCCATCAAGAACGCCCAGAAGGCGAAGAACTCCACGCCCTTCAAGCTGTTCCTGCGCCGCATCGCGAACATCTTCGTCCCGCTGATCCCGGCCCTCATCGGCTGCGGCATCATCGCCGGACTCAATGGGTTCCTCACCAACATGGGCTGGGTGCCGGCCGTAGTCCCCGCCCTCGCCGCGATGGCGAGCGGGTTCATGTCCCTGATCGCGGTCTTCGTCGGCTACAACACGGCCAAGGAGTTCGGCGGCACCGCCATCCTCGGCGGCGCGGTCGCCGCGATCATCGTCTTCCCCGGCGTCGCGAAGATCGACGCCTTCGGCCAGCAGCTCTCCCCGGGCCAGGGCGGCGTACTCGGCGCACTGGCGGCCGCGCTGCTCGCCGTCCAGGTGGAGAAGTGGTGCCGCAAGTGGGTCCCCGAGGCGCTCGACGTCCTGGTCACCCCCACCCTCACGGTGCTGATCTCCGGCCTCGTCACCATCTTCGGCCTGATGTTCGTCGCCGGTGAGGTCTCCTCCGCCATCGGCTCCTTCGCCACCTGGCTGCTCGCCACCGGCGGCGCCTTCGCGGGCCTGGTCCTCGGCGGCCTGTTCCTCCCGCTGGTCATGCTGGGCCTGCACCAGGCCCTGATCCCCATCCACACCACGCTGATCGAACAGACCGGCTACACGGTCCTGCTCCCCATCCTCGCCATGGCGGGCGCGGGCCAGGTCGGCGCGGCCATCGCCGTCTACTACAAGCTCCCCCGCAACCGCTCGATCCGCGCCACCATCAAGTCCGCCCTCCCGGCCGGCTTCCTGGGCGTGGGCGAACCCCTCATCTACGGCGTCTCCCTCCCCCTGGGCCGCCCCTTCATCACCGCCTGCGTCGGCGGCGCCGCGGGCGGAGCCTTCGTGGGCCTCTTCAACCAGCTGGGCACCGCCTTCGGCTCCACCGCCATCGGCCCCTCGGGCTGGGCGCTGTTCCCGCTGCTGGACGGCAAGTCGGGCATGGGGATGACCATCGCGATCTACGCGGGCGGCCTGGCCGTCGGCTACCTCGTGGGCTTCGCCGCCACCTACTTCTTCGGCTTCACCCGGCTTCTCTGCACTTCACTCAATCGGGAGGAGGGCGACGAGGAACTGACGGCGGAGAGCACCGCTGCCACCCCGAGTACCGCCTCGCCTGTCACCGAGGAAGTAGCTGTACCTGTCCGCTGATGCCAGGCGGAGGCCGCCGGGCCGTCGTCCATGACGACGACCTGGCGGCGAAACCTGTCAGAACGGCAAAACCAGGTCGTGCTGCTCCTCCGGTTCCGCCCGGTTAGCCGTGTCCGCCGAATCGGACCACTCGCCGGGGATCGCCCGCAGTACCTCCAGGAGGTCACCCTCTGTCCTGCCGACGACTACCAGATCCTGTCCTGAGTTTCCGGGCTCCAGACACAGCAACTTGCCCGCTGCGGAGAACCACCGGATCGGAGGTTCCGTAGGAGAGTGCCAGGCCGGGTACACCGGCAGCCCGACCGGCTGGAATTGATCTTCAACGCCGGAAAGGACCTCTGGTGTAGCCACGCAGTCTCGTCCGGTCGGGTCGTAGCGCCTGCCCATCACCGTTTCGCTGAGGATCGTCTCCGCAAAGGCGAGAGACAAGCTTGGCATGAACGGCTCCCACGCCAGGTCGGGCAAGTAGTCCGAGAAGAAGACCACCGGTGGGTCATCGGCCGACAGCTGATCAAGGGGAACGCCCCATCCCGCGCAACCCTGATTCTCGCTTCGGAACACCAGCAGCTGTCCGGACGGATCGAGGAGCAGTTCGTCCGGAGGGAGCAAGGGGTTGTGCTGCGCAACGAGATCGCGGCGGCGGCCGAAGAGCGCGTAGGCCTCGTGGAGAGCCACGGGAAACCGGTACCCCAGTCGCTCCTCTGCACGGCGCACTTCCGCCGGCACAAATCCGTCCCCCGGCGAGAGAGGCGTCGCCCAAGACGCCGCGAATTGCGCGGCGAAGTCCCATACTCGGGCCCGCCCACCCGACGCTCCCGCAAGGGCCTGCGCCACATCAAACCTGTCGGCCATCCGGCGACCCTATGCCTCGGCCTCAGGCCGCTCACGACGGGGGCGAGGAAGGCCCAGCTCCACCACTGGACGGTGAGTGAGTCGAGCTGCCTCAGCCTGTTTCGTGCGGAGGAAGGTCAGCGTCAGGTCGATGCCATCGATCTCGCCGAGCCACTGCTCCTCCTCGGCCTTCTTGCGGCGCAGGAGAAGGTCCCTCTCCAGCTCCGCGAGCCTCGGCAGCATCTTGGGGTTCATCTGGAGCATGGGGCAGCGGATGCAGGCGTGCTCGTGCTGGCAGGGCGTCCCGTAGGGCCGCGCGCAGTTGCCCAGCTCCACCTTGCGCTTGTCGAAGTGCTCCTCGAACTCGTTCCATTCCTGTGGGCTGACCTCGCCGTATTCCACCTCGGGCCTCAGAGACCGCCGGTGGTTGAGGAAGGCCTGGTAGTGGCCGACCACATCCTCGGCGAATACTGCGACGTATCCCTGCGTCGTCTGCAGATTCAGGTGACCAAGCAGGGCAGCTCCGATGTGGATCGGCAGACCACCGTTGACAACCTCGGTGGCGAACAGCCGACGGAAGTCATGCGGGGTGAACGTCAGATCCTCAAATGCGGGGTTGGTCTCGGCCAGCTCTTTGCAGCTGCGGCCAAGCATGGCCAGCACCGTTGCGCCAGACATGACACCGATCGCAGTCCCGAGGTGCCGCTGCATGAGGAAAGGCATCCGTTCCGACCATGTCCGTTCGTGCGGGTCGTACCGGGTCACGAGGGGGATGGTCCTGCCGTTGCGCGTATGACGGCGAAGGATCTGCGCGACAGCGTGGAACAACTCGGCCGACATCGGAATCACTCGCTCGCGCTCGCTCTTCGACGGCGCGACCACCAACAGGGCGATGACCTCGCCGTTAGGCCGTTGGTACTGGCGGATGCTCAGGTGCGTGAGCTCGCAGAGTTCCTCCACCCGGATTCCGCTGTGCCGCAGCACCTCGACTGCCGCCCACTCCCAGAAGGCGGAGTCCTCGACAACGGTCACGTTGATCCGCTCACCCGATTCCTCTTCCGTGATCCTCACCGCCGGCTCTGCCTCCGCCGCAGCCATGCGCCGGTCATAGTCGGAGTTCCGGCGCCGGTAACGGCGCCCTTGGTGGATGAACTCCTCACCGAGCGCGATCGGGCGAGCGGCATCCAGCAGACCGGCGTAGAACTCGTGGCGTGCTTCTACGTGGGCCACCAGCGCGGGCAGGAGCGGCTGCCGGACGCGGACCCGGTCCGCCATTCGCCGATTGATCTCCCGCCTGCGCTTCCCGAACCCCTTCAGATCCTGCGGACGGATGGGGCACGGAACGACCCACTGCGCCCACCGCTCCGGCTCTTCGACAGCCCAGCTGTGGAGGTCGACGTAGAGGCCGCGAACGGCAAGGAGGATGGATTCCGGGTCCAGGCGCTTCCTCAGCTCCCGGCCGCCACCAGTGGTGCACGTCTGGAGCTCGGCTCGCCATTGGTCGTAGAGGTCTTGGCCGAGGACCAGGTCAGGGTGTCCCGGGCTGAGCTCCTCGATTTTGGCCCAGAAGTGCTTGGCCAGGTTCCGAGCAAGGCCGGTGACGGTGACGTAGTCAGTCTCCGCCCGCCTGCGGGTCAGGTAGTCGATCAACAGCTGTCGGACTGAGAGGCTCTTGATCGCGTAGCGGTCCACCAGTTCCTCGATCGTCCGCTGACCGGTGTACACGAACGTCCTGAGCGTCGGTGGCGTCTCAGCCGGAAAGTGCTCCATGGCGTGGAGCAACTGCCAGGCACCGAGCGCAGCGAAGCGATTGTGGTTCTTGTTGGCCCCGTGGGTCAGCCCGAGACGCTTCGACTCCAGCGAGTAGTGCAGCAGAGCCGCAGGCGTCAGATCTTCGAGTGCGATGCCCTGAGTGGTCAGCGCGCAGGTGAGATCGAACTTCGCACGTGCCTTGTGGACGTGTCCCATCGTGGGGTGTCCGTCAACGGCCTCGAAGAACCGGTCCAGGAGTGGGTCGTTCTGGATCTCCCGAAAGGGCTCGGCGTACCGCGTGAACTTGTTGGCGCGGAAGCCTGACACCGACGGCTGGACCACCCGAAGGCAGAAGGCCATCTTGGCGGCCGTGATCAGGTCGAAGCCGTCGTACTGAAACCCCTCACGCGCGAGGATGTTGACCGAGGGCGCGTTCTCGCCGTCGAAGCCGCTCGCCTCCCACCGCTGCTGCCAGGTCTCCCCTGGCAGTGTCTCCAAGTGGGCGAGCAGCATGTTCATTCCACGGCGCCGCTTGTTCGCGTGGGAACGGTCTGAACGCCCCTTGAGTGCTCCTGTGGCGATCTCCCGGACCTCTTCCAACGTCGCCCGGGAGAGATCCCCGAACGGCGCCGGCGGGACCTCTGGCCGCGGTGCCGGTGCGGCCTTCACGGACGCAGTGGAGAACCGGCTCGTTGGCGCCTCTGGCCGTGCACCCTCTCGGTAGGAGGCGACGCGGCGGTTTCGCGCGGTGTAGGTGTCGGGAGTTTGACGGTTAGGCACCGAACACCGCCTTGAAGTCGTCCTCGTCGTAGCCAGGCGCAATACTGCGCACGACCTTGGGCCGGTTGTAGTGCTCCTGCAGGGCATCGAAGAGGTCCTCGACGCGGGCATTGAGGTAGCGGCCCGTGGTCGCCAAGTCCGCATGCCGGAGGATCGCCCGGACCTCGGTCAGGGTCAGGTTCGGGTCGTTCGCCATACGACTGGCTGCCGTGTGGCGAAGATCGTGCAGCGTCCAGTTCGTACCGAGCTTCGCGTTGGCCCGCTGGACGACCCGGCGCATCGCCCAGTAACTCAGGGGCTTGTCGGGGCCGCGCCGCGTCCGCAGCACGGGCTCGTGAGCCGCGGGCAGGCCGATGGAGTCGAGGTAGGCCGCGAGCACGATGAGGGCCTGCGGGCTGGCCGGTACGGGGTCCCGTTCCTTGGTCCCTTTGGAGATCACGTGGAAGACCTGCCGTGACCAGTCGATATCGGCCGGGGTGACCCCCAGAAGCTCTTCGGCTCGGGCACCGCTGGAGACGTAGAGCAGGACAGCGGCCCTGTCCCGATCATGCGTCATCGCTTCGAAGAACTCGTCCCACAGAACGTCGGGAATCGCCCTTGGGTCGCCCTTCGACACTCGCTGCCGTAGCCGTGCCCGCCGGAATGGCTGCGCCGGCTCGGTGGAGTTTCGGTGCGCCAGCGCCCTTCGTTGTGCGAGCGACTCCGGGACGGGGTTGGTCAGCGGGCCACGTCCGTAGTGACGGTGGAAGGCGTAGAAGCTGCTGACCACGGTCAATGCGTGGTTGATCGTGCTCGGCGCATAGCCGGCCTGGAGGTACCGCTTACCCGTGCGGATGTTCACCGACCCTGGCCGTGGCGAGTCAGGACTGCTCCGGCGGCGCTGCGGGTTGGGTGCCGTACGGAGCCACCCCACGAGGGCGGCAGCCTCCGCCTCGGACGCCTTGTCCCACGGCAGATCGAGGAACCACAGCAGCCGGAACCAGCGCAGAAGGTCATGCGCATAGCTGCGGCCGGTCAGCGGGCTGTTGTCGCTGAGCGCCAGGTCCCGGAGGTACGAAAGGGCGGGCTCGACCACCTCACCGGACGCGGTGAGGACGGCGTACGGCGGGTGCTGGGTCTCCAGCTTGGCCACCGACCCGAGGCGAGGCACATCGGCCCGGCCTTCGATCAGGTCGTGGTGCAGGTTCGGTTTCACGCGGGCTCTCCTTGAGCGGGGGACACGTCGCCCTGCCCAACGAGCCGGAGAAGGTGCAGTTAACACACCAGATGCTGGAGGAGTTCAACGCCGCCCCGGACGCGGAGCCGGCCCCCGAGGCCGCACCGGCCGCAGCCGGCGCACCCGTACCGGACGCGGCTCCCGTCCCCGTGGGCCGCTGACCGGCGGCCCCCCACGTACGAAGGCTCCCGGCCGGTGTGGTCCACCGGCCGGGAGCCTTCACTGCTTCGGGTGTCGCCGTCCGTCAGGCGCAGTTGGACGGCGCCGGCTTGCCCGCGAAGCGGTTCGCGATCCAGCCCAGGTACTCCGGCTCCGCGACGTTGGGGATCGTCTGGTGCGTCGCCCCCTGGTACTTCGTGTACTCGACCGGCTTGCCGAAGCCGCAGGCCCGCCGCACGTACTCATCGGTGGAGTACGGGTTGATGACCGTGTCCGCCGTTCCCTGCATCACCAGGATCGGCGCCACCGAGGTCACGTAGCCCGGGGTGTTCTCGCGGAAGCGCTGGTGCCAGACCTCCGGCACCACGGTCAGCGGCTGGAACAGGGTGTCCAGCTGGCCCACGTTGCCCACGTTGTTCTGGATCACGTCGGCGAGGTGCTCGATGCACATCACCCCGTCACCGCGCAGCGCCTCCAGCCCGGCCGGCTTCAGCACGTCCTCGGCCTTCAGGGTGGGGTAGGCCGCGAGGAAGCCCCGGTAGACGTTGACGCGCAGCGCCGCGTTGTGGGAGGGCGAGGTGGCGTCCGTCGGGCCGGGCGGCACCAGGCCGCGGAAGTCCGGCCCCAGGTTGGCGGCGGGCGCCAGCGCCGCGATGCCGACCAGGTTGGTCTCCGGGGTGTACGCCTTGTAGTTCTGGGCGATGAACGCCGCCGCGCCGCCACCCTGCGACCAGCCCAGGACGGCCGCCTTGCGGTTCGCGCGGGCGTCGGCGATCTGGCGGGCCGCGCGGACCGAGTCCAGGACGTTGTTCGTCTCCGTGACGGCCACCGTGTACTGGTGGACGCCCGGCGTGCCCAGACCCTGGTAGTCGGTACCGACCACGACGTCGCCCGAGTCGAGGAACTGCGTCAGCGCCGGCACGCCGACGTCGATGCCCCACGGGCTGTCGTAGGTGTAGTAGCCGATGAGGTCCGTCGCCGGGTTCGGCACCGCGGAGGGCGCGCACTGGCGCGGCCCGCCCACGGTCCCGTGCGCCCAGGCCACCACGTTGCGGCCGCTGCGCGGCGCGGGGGCGTCGGGCCAGGCCACGATGCCCGAGACGGCGACGCGGGTACCGGTCTGCAGGGTCGAGAGGTACAGGATCCGGCAGGCGCGCGCACCGTCGGGGGCGTCGACGCGACGGGCCCAGATCAGGTCACCGTGGTCCCCCTCGGGCAGCGGCGACGGCGGATCGTAGAACTTCTCGCCCTCCGGCCCGATCGGAACCCCCGGCGCGCACAGCCCCTTGCCGCCCTTGCCGCCGTCCGGGTTCGTGACCCCGGTTCCGGATCCGGTCGCGTTCGCGGTCGCGGTCGCCCCGCCGCCCAGCGCGAGGATCGCGGCCACACCGGCCGCGGCGATCGCGGAAAGCCGTCGTCTCATCTCATCGTCCATTTCGTTCGGTCACTCGGTACCGGGACGTGAGACTAGGAAGAATGGGATGAAATGTCGCTTACCGTGACGAAGTGTCCGCCGGTTGTTACGACCACCGGGGCGACCGACCCCCAATGGCCCCACCCCGGCCCACCACGGCCCGTCACCACCCACCACGCCCCACCACGCCCCACCACGGCCCACCACGGCCGGACCCGGGACCACCGGGGCCGGACGAGGGGCCGACAATGATCCGATGACCGATTCGATACCGCCCGTGGTCCCGGCCGGCCGCATGGCCGCCCTCGCCCAGCCCTCGTACGACCTCCCCTGCGGACTGCGCCTGCGCCCCTGCGAGCCCTACGACGCCCCCGCGCTCGTGGCCGCGTACGCCGATCCGGACATCCGCCACTGGAACCGCCCGGACCCCCTCACCAAGGAGCAGGCCGTCACCCGCATCGCCCGCTGGCGCGAGCGCTGGCACGCCGAACGCACGGCGGTCTGGGCCCTCGCCCCCGCGGACGGCGGCTGCGCGGTCGGCGTGATCGGCCTGGCCGACCTCGATCTGACCGGCGGCAGCGGGGAGTTCATGTACTGGCTCCTCCCGGCCGGCCGCGGCGCCGGAGCCACCACCGAAGGCCTGTCCGCCTTGACCCCCTGGGCCTTCGGGGAACTCGGCCTGCACCGCCTGCGCATCACCCACTCCACGGCCAACCCGGCCTCCTGCCGCGTCGCCCTGAAGTCCGGCTACCCCCTGGAGGGCACCATGCGCGGCGCCCTCCTCCACACGGACGGCTGGCACGACGAACACCTCCACGCCCGCATCAGCACGGACTGACGCACGAGCCATCACCCCATCGTGCGAACCGGCACGCAAAAGCCTCCGCAGCCGCGCATATGCCGAGAGCCTATGCACATGTACGTCTACGCCCCACACGCCGAACGCGGCGGTAGCATCGGAAGTAGCATGGGTGGCATGAGCGATGCCACCCAGAAGTACTCCATCTCGATGCCCCGCGACATCGCCGAGGCCGCTCGCGCCCGAAGCGGCCCCTCCGGCCTCTCCGCCTACGTCACCGCCGCCGTGGCCCGCCAGATCGAACGGGACAACCTGGCCGAGCTCGTCGCCGTGGCGGAGGCGGAGCACGGACCGATCACCGCGGAGGAGATCGACGCGACCCGCGAGGAATTCCGCCGCGCCCACGGAGGGCATTCCGACAGCGACACCGAGCAGAAGGACGTCGTATGACGCCGAAGCCGACCAAGCCCGGAGGCACCCTCGTGCTGGACAGCGAGGGACTCGCAAAGGCCGTGCTGCGGGATCGCACCATCACCCGCTGGCTCGCCCTCGCCCTCGCGGACGACATGCGGGTCATCACCAGCACGGCCACCCTCGTGGAGGTGGTCCACCCGAAGATCAACATGCCGGCCCTCACGTGGGCGCTGTCCAGGGTGGTGGTCGAGCCCGTCACCGAGGAGATCGCCCACGCCGCCAAGGCCCTGCTCCGCGAGGCCGGCCTGCACGGACACAAGTACGCCATCGACGCGATGCTGGCCGCCACCGCGCTCGCGGCGCCGGGCCCGGTCACCGTCCTCACCTCCGACCCCGAGGACCTCACCGCGCTCTGCGGCGCGCGACTCGCGGCCGTGAAGGTCTAGAGAGCGCCGACCGCCGAGGTCATGGCGTGTCGGAGGTGCCCGGAGGCCGGTAGCGGATCCGCTTGGCCTTGCGGAGGGCGTCCAGGGTGTCGTCGATGCTCAGGAGGACCGTCGTCTCGAACGAGCTGAGCGCGCCGCCCCCGCTGATCGCCAGCGCGACCGCGGCCATCGACACGTCGTCCGGGGCCTCCCAGAGGTTGTAGCCGTCGTGCGTGCCGAAGGCGTACCAGAAGCCGTGCAGTTTCCCGCCGACGGACTCGATGTACGACTTGGCGGCCTGTGAGCGGTCCTCGGGATGGGCCGTCAGCCTCGCCCAGGTCTCCGGCGTGTAGCTGAACCTCGACAGATACAGCGGCATCGCGTCCACCTTCTTTCGTCTCGTCGTCGTCGTCAACGACGACGAGACGACGATGCCCACGCCGGGCTGCGGAAGGGGCGGACCGCGACGCGGCCGTTCCGGCCGTTCCCCCGGACGGCCGGGGACGGCCACCGCCACGGCCCAACGCGGCTCAGGCCACCGGCGCCGGGGCGCTCCGCGCGAAGTGGCGGGCCGTCGGGACCAGGGCCGCAGCCGCCGGCACGAGGAAGCAGGCGGCCGCGCAGGCGCCGAGGACGGGTGTGACGCCGAAGGCGTCGATGGCCGGGGCGATCAGGGCGAGGCCGACCGGGGCCAGACCGTAGGAGACGAGGAAGTCCAGCGAGGAGACGCGGGCCAGCCGCTCCGGGGCGACTTCGCGCTGGGTGGCGGTGAACCAGGGCACGTTGAAGAGTTCGATCCCGGTCCCGGCGACGGCGTAGGCGGCCACGACCACCCCCGGATGCACGGGCAGCGTCAGGCTCAGCGGGGCGCAGCCGTACGCCGCCAGTCCCGCGAAGGCGGCCCAGCCCTGTGAGCGCGGCCGCCAGCGGGCGATGACCAGGGCTCCGCCGAGCGCGCCCACTATGTAGGCCGTCATGGCCGCGGCGAGCACCCATGCGCCGGCGTAGCGGTCCCGGCTGATCAGGGGCAGGGCGACGCTGGTGGCGGAGTAGCCGAGGGCGATGACCGCGACGAGGGCGGCCAGTCCGGCGAGGAACCAGGGGTGGCGGCGGGCCTCCCGTACGCCCTCCAGGAACTCGGTGCGGAAGCTCGCGCGCGGCGCGGTGACGGCACGGGCGGCGACGCCCCGGCCCTTGCCCGGGACCAGCGCGGCGACCAGCCACAGCAGGCCGATGCCGAGCAGCAGGGTCGAGACGTCGA
The DNA here is from genome assembly GCF_035978755.1 of Streptomyces sp. NBC_01298. Taxonomy (NCBI): domain Bacteria; kingdom Bacillati; phylum Actinomycetota; class Actinomycetes; order Kitasatosporales; family Streptomycetaceae; genus Streptomyces; species Streptomyces sp. NBC_01298. The sequence continues at coordinate 5,112,058 of NZ_CP108414.1, read as the reverse complement.
GGAAGCCCGCGAGCAGCGCGGTCAGGGCGGGTCCGGCGAGGGTGGATCCGCGCACGGCCATGGTCATGGCGGCGTTGGCCTGCTGACGGCGCCCGGGGTCGACGGTCTCGGCGGTGAGCGCCTGGAAGGCCGGGCGGCAGGCGCCCTGTCCGGCCCCGGCGAGGGCTGCGGCGGCCGTCATCAGCAGGAGCGAGCGGCCCAGTCCGGCCGCGAGGAGGGGTGCTGCGGCCGCCGCCGCCAGGGCCGACCACAGGACGACCGCGCGGCGGGAGTGCCGGTCGGCCAGGACGCCGCCGACGGTGACGGCGGCGAGGAAGCCGACCGTGCGCGCGGCGAGGACCAGACCGAGGCCGGCGGCGCTCAGGTCGCGGTGGAGGACGGCGAGCCCGAGGACGAAGGGCAGGGCCCAGGTCGCGAGTCCGGAGGCGGTGGTACCCGCCCACAGGCGCAGGAACGACACGTCAAGCAGGACCGAACGTGGGCGCGGGTCAACGGACTTGGGCGCCGGTGGCGCGGGTGTGGTTGCCATGGTGCGACTGCTCCTTGGGGAGGGGAGGGGGCCCGGCGAACCACCCCCCGGGGTTCTTAATGAAAATGAATACCATTACAGTACCCCTCGAACGCAGCGCTCTTGCCCGGTGCACGACAACGCCCACATTCGCTTCCACCCGCCCCGCCCCGCCCAGACCGGAGAACCCATGCGCCACCCCGCCCGCCTCGGCATCGCCCTGACCCTCGCCCTCGCCACCGCGGCCTGCTCCGCACCCGCCGCCCACGACGCCAAGACCCCTTCCACCGCCTCCACCCCCTCCACCGCGACCGCCGTCACGAGCTGCGGCCGCCAGGCGACCTTCGCCGCGCCGCCGCAGCGGGCCGTCGCCCTGGACCAGACCTCGACCGAGACCCTGCTCGAACTCGGGCTCCAGGACTCGATGGCGGGCACCGCCAACCTCAAGACGAAGATCCCCGCCGCGTACGGGGCCGCGTACGCCAAGATCCCGGTCATCGCCCCGAAGATCGCGACCGGCGAGCAACTGCGGGCCGCGACCCCCGACTTCGTCATCGGCGGCTCCGCGGACCTCTTCACCAAGGACCGGGCGGGCACCCGCGAGGAGCTCGCCGCCCTGAAGGTCCCGACCTTCGTCAGCGCCGTGGACTGCCCCGGACAGAACCCGGCCGGCCGGACCCCCTTCGAGCTGCTCTTCTCCGACTACGAGAACCTCGGCAAGGTCTTCGGCGCCGAGGAGCGGGCCGGGAAACTCGCCGCCGACCAGCGCGCGGCCGTCGCCAAGGCCGCGCGGAACTCCCCCAAGGTGCCCGGCGGCGCCGGACAGCCCACCGTGGTCTACCTCTACTCCGTCTTCAACGGCATGCCCTACGTGGCGGGGAAGACCGGCCTGCCCAGCGAGATGAGCCGGATCGTCGGCGCGAAGAACGCCTTCGACGACGTCGACGAGGACTGGCCGGAGGTCTCCTGGGAGGAAGTCGCCGAGCGCGACCCCGACTTCATCGTGATCGGCGACCTGTCCGAGCGCGGCCGTCCCGGCGACAGCGCCGCCGAGAAGCGCGCCGCCATGACCGGGCACCCGGTCGTCTCCAAGCTCGCCGCGGTCCGCGAAGCCAAGATCCTCGAAGTGCCCGGCATCGAACTCGACCCCTCGGTGCGCTCCGTGCACGCCCTGGGGCTGCTGGCGGCCGGGATGAAGGACCTCGGGTATGTCCGCTGACGCCGTAGCGGCGAATCCTGTACCCACCGACCCGGTGCCCGCCGACTCCGTGCCCACCAACCCGGTGCCCGCCGACCCGGTGGCCCCGCGGGGGCCGGGCCCGGCCCCTCGCCGGTCCGCGGCGACGGGGGCGGGCCTCTTCCTCCTCGCCACCGCCGTCCTGGCCGCCTCGGTCGCGGCAGCGGTACGGATCGGCGCCGCCGACGTGGGCTGGACCGGGCTCGCCCGCGTCTTCGGCAGCCGACTCGGCCTGGACGTCGCGCCGTTGCCCCCGCTCCTGGACTCGCTCGTCTGGGACCTGAGACTGCCGCGCGTGCTGATGGCCGCCCTCGTCGGCGCCTCCCTCGCCGTGTGCGGAGCGGTGCTCCAGGCGGTCACCCGTAACGCCCTCGCCGACCCCTACCTGCTCGGCGTCTCCTCGGGCGCCTCCGCCGGAGCCGTCACCGTGGTCGTCCTCGGCATCGGCGCGGGCACCCTCGGCGTCACCGGCGGAGCGCTCGCCGGAGCGCTGCTCTCCTTCGGGCTGCTCCTGCTGCTCCTGCGGCGCACCGGGCTGGACTCCGTACGCATCGTCCTCACCGGCGTGGTCATCGGGCAGCTCTTCACCGCGCTGACCTCGCTCGTCCTGATGGCCTCGGCGGACGCGGACACCACCCGGGCCGTCACCCACTGGCTCCTGGGCTCGATGGCGCCCGCCCGCTGGAACACCGTCGCGGTCTGCGCGGTCGTCACCCCGCTGGGGCTGGCGGCGGCCTGGCTCTGCTCGAACGCCCTCGACGGGCTCGCCTTCGGCACCGACACCGCCGCGTCCCTGGGGATCGACGTACGGCGCACGCGGATGCTGCTGCTCGTGGTCACCGCCGTGCTGACCGCGGTCGCGGTGGCCACCGTCGGCGCCATCGGCTTCGTCGGGCTGATCGTCCCCCACGGGGTGCGGTTCCTCGTCGGGCCGCTGCACCGGGTGCTGCTGCCCTACGCGGCCCTGGCGGGCGCGGTGTTCCTGGTGTGGACGGACGCGCTGGCACGGATCGCCTTCGGACCCCGCGAGGTGCCCGTCGGCGTGATCACGGCGCTGCTCGGCGTACCGATCTTCCTGCTGGTCCTGCGCAAGCGGGGGGAACTGTGAGGATCACCGCCGAAGACCTCAGCTGGTCGGTGGCGGGCACCCCCGTCGTGCGCGGGGTCGGCGCCGACATCGCCCCCGGCGAGACCGTCGCACTGCTCGGCCCCAACGGCTCGGGCAAGTCCTCGCTGCTGCGCTGCCTGGCCGGGCTGCGGACTCCCGACGCGGGCGCGGTCCGGTACGACGGGGAGTCCGTGCGCGGCTGGAGTGCGCGCCGGATCGCCCGGCGGGTCGCCTTCGTCGCGCAGGACGCGGGCGCGGACGGCGATCTGCCGGTCGCCGACATCGCGGGCCTGGGGCGGACCCCCTTCCGCGACCGCTGGCGCGGGCCCGACGCCACCGACCGGGCCGTGGTCGCCGCCGCGCTGGAACGCGTAGGGCTCACCGCGCTCGCCGACCGCCCCTGGAAGGCCCTGTCGGGCGGCGAGCGGCAACGCACCCACCTGGCCCGCGCGCTGGCCCAACAGCCGTCCGGGCTCCTGCTCGACGAACCCACCAACCACCTCGACGTGAAACACCGGCTCGAACTGATGGAACTGCTGGCCGCCACCCCCCAGACGGTCCTGGTCGCCCTGCACGACCTGTCGCTCGCCGCCCGGTACTGCGACCGGCTGCTGCTCCTGCACCACGGCCGCCTGATCGCCGCCGGCCCGCCGGCCGCCGTCCTGACGCCGCGGCGGCTCGCCGAGGTCTTCGAAGTGGACGCCGAACTCACCACCGACGCCCTCGGACACCCGCAGGTCAGCTACCGCGGACCGCTCCCCGTACGCACACCGGCGCCGATGCCGACACCCCACACCGCTCTGTGAACAGGAACCCCATGACCCCCACCACCACCCCCGCGACCTCCGTCGACGCGCTCCTCTCGGCCGTACTCGCCGGCGAGCACGGCCCGCTCCCCTCCTCGCTCGTCGCCACCAGCGTGTTCTGGATCCACCACGGCACCCGCCTGGCCGGCGGCGACACCACCTACCTCAACCAGTACGTCCTGGTCCGCCTCGGCGGATCCTTCGGCGGCTGCGCCTTCGAGGCCGGCGAGATCGACCCCTCCGTCTGCCGCGACTCCTCCGGCACCCCCCTCGACGTCCTCCTGCGCGAGGCCCCCCGCCCGCTGCGGATCGCCGCCCTCGACGCCTACCTCTCCGAGACCCGCCCCCACCGCGTGGCGGCCGGGGAGGGCGACGCCGAGCCGGTCACCCTCCCCGCCGGCACCCCGGAGGTCCGCGCCGGGGCACGGGACGCGGCCATCGCCGGACTGCTCGACATCGAGGAGGGCGCCACGGTCGGGCTCATCGGGGTCGTCAACCCGCTCGTGGCGGCGATCCGCGCACGCGGCGGACGTCCGCTCCCCTGCGACCTCAACCTCAGGGCCACCCAGTGGGGCGACCCGGTCACCGACGACATGCACGAGGTACTGGACACCGCCGACGCCGTCGTCGCCACCGGGATGACCCTGAGCAACGGCACCTTCGACACGATCCTGGAGCGCTGCCGCTCCCGGGGCATCCCGCTGGTCGTCTACGCGCAGACCGGCAGCGCCGTGGCCCGCGCCTTCCTCGGCTCCGGGGTGAGCGCCCTGTCCGCGGAGCCCTTCCCCTTCTCCCAGTTCAGCGCCGAGGAGACGGTCCTGTACCGCTACCGGACGGCGGGCGGCGCGTGAACCCCGGCGCCACGGACGCTCCCGGCACCGGGCGGGCCCCCTGCCACCACGGCGAGATCCTCCAGGGCGTCTTCCTCGACGCCGCCGGGCGCAGGTGCGCCGGACTGGTCACCCTGCCCATGGCGGGCCCCGGCAGCAGCGCCGCGTACGTCCGCCGTCCCGGCACGCCGCCCGAGGCGCTGACCGTCGTACCCGCCGACCGCACGAAGGCGGCGCGGGCCGCGGCCCTCACGGTCGCGGAGTGCGCGCGGCGGACCGGTCGGCCGCCCTGCGGCGGGGAGTTGCGGCTCACCGGCGGGATACCGGTGGGCCTGGGCATGGGCAGCTCCAGCAGCGATGTGATCGCGGCCGTACGCGCGGTCGCGGACTCGTACGGGCTGCGGCTGGACCCCTCGACGGTCGCCGCGCTCGCCGTGCGCGCCGAGCTCGCCTCCGATCCGCTGATGCTGGGCAGCCGCCCGGTGCTGTTCGCCCAGCGGGAGGGCCGGGTCCTGGAGGTGCTCGGCCCGGCCCTGCCGCCGCTGGTCGTGGTGGGCTGCGCCCTCGGCGGGGGCGCGCCCGTCGACACCCTGGCGCTGCCGGTGGCCGACGTGGCCGACGTGGACCGCAGCGACGTACGGGCCTACGAGCGGCTGCGCGCGCTGCTGCGCCGGGCCGTGGCCACCGGCAGCGCGGAACTGCTCGGCGCGGTCGCCACCGCCAGCGCACGGCGCGGCCAAGAGGTGCTCGGCCACCCGGAGTTCGACACGCTCGCCGCCCTCGCCCACCGGTCCGGGGCGGTCGGCGTACAGATCGCGCACAGCGGCGCGGTCGCGGGCGTGCTCTTCGACCAGGCCGCCCCGGGGCTGCGCCGCCGCGTCCGCGGCTGCCTGCGCGCCCTATCCGCCCACGGCATCCCCGCCACCCGCACCTTCACGACCGGCACCACCCCTGCGAAGGAGATCCCCCACCATGGACCAGCACATCGCGGAGTCGATCGGCCGGCCGGACCTGATACGCCTCGACGACCGGCTCGTCTGCCTGCGCTTTGAAACGATGAAGGTGGTCTCCGCCCTCGCGGCGGTGCGCCACCTGCTCGACACCGGCGTCGTACGCCGCGGGGACACCCTGCTGGACAGCTCCAGCGGGATCTACGCGTACGCCCTGGCCCTGACCTGCCACCGGTACGGCCTGCGCTGCCACATCGTCGGGTCGGCCACCGTGGACCACACGCTGCGGACCCAACTGGCCGTCCTCGGGGCGACGCTGGAGCAGATGGAACCGTGCGGCGACCTGAAGCTCGACCAGAAGCGGCGCGTCGAGCGGATCCACGAGATCCTCGCCGAGCACCCCGGGTACCACTGGATGCGCCAGTACCACGACGACGTCCACTACCTCGGCTACCGCGCGATCGCCGACCGGATCCGCGAGGCCGTCGGCACGACGGCGGCCGGGCTCACCGTCGTCGGCGGAGTCGGCTCGGGCGCCTCCACCGGCGCCCTGACCCGCTACCTCCGCGAGGACGCCGCCGACACGTCGGACGTCGAACTCGTCGGCGTCCAGCCGTACGGCAGCGTCACCTTCGGCTCGGAACACGTCACCGACCCCGAGATGATCATCGCCGGGATCGGCAGCTCCATCCCCTTCGGGAACGTCTCGCACGAGCTGTACGACACCCTGCACTGGATCTCCTTCGACGCCGCCCTCGCCGGAAGCGTCGACCTGCTGCGCCGGCACGCGGTCTTCGCCGGGCTCTCCACCGGCGCCGGCTACCTCGCGGCGCGCCACGAGCGCGAGCGCTCACCGCACCGCACGGTCCTCTTCATCGCCCCCGACACCGGCCACCGCTACGTGGACACCGTCTACGCGAGGCACCGCGAGGCCGCCCCGATCGCCGATCTCGCCCCGCGCGAGGTGACCGGCCGGAGCGAGCTGGCGCTGCCGTGGTCGCGGATGAGGTGGGGCCGCGCCGCTGCGTGAGCGGCACGGCCCTCGCGCCTGCGGCGATCAGAGGCCGTTGGTGAACAGCAGGCGGTTCGGGCTGGACTTGCTGACGCTCTTAAGGACGTCCTTCGTGGACTCGTCGTCGATGTACTCGGCGATCTCCGCCGGCGTGGCTTTCGGGTTGGCCTGCTTGTAGAGGACCGCGACACCGGTGACGTGCGGTGCGGCCATGGACGTGCCGTTCTGGGCCACGGAGCCGCCCCCGAGCTTCGCGGAGAGGATCTCCTGTCCGGGCGCGTAGAGACTGACGCATTCGCCGTAGTTGGAGAAGTCCGTCTCCTCGTCGTACTTGTTGGACGCGGCGATCGTGAGCACCCTGGCCGCCGATGCGGGCGACACATTGCAGGCGTCGATCGAGGAGTTGCCGGCCGCGATGACCGGCAGCACGCCCGCGTCCGAGACGGCGGTCGCCGCATCGTTCACGGCCTGGGACTTGTCCCCGCCCAGGGAGCCGTTCAGGACAGCCGGCTGCTTGGCGTTCTTGGCCACCCAGTCCAGGCCCGCGATGATCCCGGAGGAGTCGCCCTTCCCCGTGCAGTCGAGGACCCGGACGCTGACCACGTTCGCCTTGCGCGCCACCCCGTACGTCTTCCCGGCGACCGTCCCCGCGACGTGCGTGCCGTGGCCGTTGCAGTCCAGACCGTTGCGGCCGTCGTTGATCGCGTCGAAGCCGAAGGTGGCGCGGCCGCCGAACTCGTCGTGCGCGTACTCGATGCCCGAGTCGAGGATGTACGCGGTCACCCCGGCGCCGTTGCCCTCGGTGGTGAAGGTGTTGTCGAGCGGCAGTTCCTTCTGGTCGATCCGGTCCAGGCCCCAGGAGGCGGACGGCCCGCGCAGGGCGGTGGCCGTCGACGGCACGCTCGACGGGGCCGAGACCTTCGCGTCCGTCTCCACCGACTTCACGCCCAGGGCCACCCGGGCGATCTGCAGCTGGAGCGGGGTCATCGGAACGGCGAAGCCGTTCATCGCCTTGGTGTAGAGGAACTTCGGCTTGAGGCCCAGCCGCTCCGCCACCTTGGCCGGGTCGAAGCCGGGCTCCAGCGTCACGATGTACTGGCCGGGGATGGCGTTGGCCGAGACGGTCAGCGGCACCGGGGTGGGCTCGGGCGCGACGTCGGCGGACGCGGTACCGATGGCCACCGGAGTGATGGCGAGCAGGGCGGTGGTGGCGGCGCGGGCGAGCAGGCGCATGGACATCGAGGGGACTCCCGAAGAGTGGAGGGCGGCATGTGGAAGCCGCCTCCGTTCGACGGGGAACGCGTCCCGGAGTGCGGCCCTCCCGTTCATCGGCGGGCCGTCGGTCGGCCTTGACCGGGCCGGACCGGCCGTCCGGCCGCACTGCGGGCTGATTCTCGTACGGACTGAAGAAAGGATTCCGCCCTTCGCTTTCCGGCCTTTCCCGACCTGCGCGACCACCTCGCGCGGATGCGGCGCGGGTCGGCAGGTTCACCCGTACGGAAGGCACCGCGCACGCATCCGGGGAGGGGCGCATTCGCGGTTCCCGCGGTTCACTCCCGCCCGTGACCGCCGCGCCGCCGACGGTCGTTGACCGGACCGGCCGTACGTGGTGGCCTCGCCGTCATGCGTACCCGTACGAGCTGGACCCTGCCGACGACCCTCGCCGCCCTCGCCCTCGCGGCCTCGGCCACCCTGCCCGCGCACGCCGCCGCCCCCTCCCCGACCGGCCCCGCCGCTCCCGCTCCCGCATCCGCCACGGCCCCGGCCGAGTGGCCGGCGTACATCGTCACCGTGCACCGCGGCCTCGACCCGGCCGCCGTCGCGGACGCGTACGGGATCACCCCGGTCCACGTCTACCGCCACGCCCTCAACGGCTTCAGCGCCCGCCTCTCCCCCGACCAGGTCGAATCCCTGCGGGCGACGGCGGTCGTGACCTCGGTGGAGCCGGACGGCCCGGTCGCCGTCTCCGGCCCGGCGTTCTAGCGGTCCTGCCCTGGATCAGTGCGGGAAGCTCCCCGTGTCGACCGTCACCGCGAAGGGCTCGGGGAGCCGCAACGCGTCGCCGAAGGCGACGCGGACGGCGTGCTTGTAGGCACCGTTCTGCGGTTCGGTGAACAGGGTGGCCGTGGGGCCGTGCTCGTCGAAGCGGTCGATGAGGAGGTAGACCGGGACGGGGGCGTGGGCGTAGGCCCAGAGCTTCTTCTTCCGGTCGTCCTCGGCGCTGCTCTTGGAGGTGATCTCCACCACGAGCAGCGCCTCGGCCGCGTCGACGGGGTCGGAGACCTCGGCTGCCACGTCATCGACCAGGGCGGCGGGGGCGACCACGAGGTCGGGTACGTAGAGCTTGCCGAGTGCGGCGATGTGGATGCCGAGCCACTGGTAGGCACCCAAGTCGGGCGGCACAACCCCGTACAGCGCGCGCTGCACCGTGGCCGCGATGGCGTGGTGATGACGGTGGGACGGTGGGTCCAAGGTGATCCGGCCGCCGTCGATCTCGGCCCGCCAGCCCTTCGGCACGTCCAGGTCGCACCAGCTCCGCAGCAGGTACTCCCACGGGTGACCGTCGGTGGTGCGGCCGGGCTCGGGCGTGGCTGCCGTCATCGCGGATCCCCTCTGCTGTGGCATATGCCAGCGAGGGTAGGGCGGGCCGCCGATGGGCGGCGGGCGCTTGCCTTCCCCGTCCCACGATCGGGTGGCGCAGGCCCCGCTACACCCGTTCCGGTGCCTGCGCCGACGGGACCGTCGTGCGGATCGGGTCCCAGCACTGGACGCCGCGGAGGTCCGGCATGCGGTCGCGGGTGAAGACCGGCTCCAGGCCCGCGCGGCGCTGGGCGAGGTAGTCGTCCAGGAGGCGGAAGGCGATGGCCGACAGCGGGATGATCGCGGCGAGGTTGATCAGCGCCATGAGGCCCATGAACACGTCCGCCAGGTTCCAGACGACCGACACCGAGCCGAGCGAGCCCAGGACGACCGCCGACAGGACGAGCACCCGGTACCCCGGCAGGACCCACCGCTTGCGGGTGATGAACTGGATGTTGGTCTCGCCGTAGTAGTAGTTCCCGATCATGCTGCTGAAGGCGAGCATGAAGACGACGACGGTCAGCAGGTGGCCGGCCCACCCGCCCAGCGTCTCGCTGAGCGCCGTCTGCGTCAGGTCCGCGCCCTGGCGGCCCGACAGCTCCGGGTTGCTGACCAGGACGATGAAGGCCGTCATCGTGCAGACGAGGAGGGTGTCGAAGAAGACGCCCAGGGACTGTACGAGGCCCTGCTTGACCGGGTGCGAGACCTCGGCGGCGGCGCCCGCGTTCGGGGCGGAGCCGAGGCCCGCCTCGTTGGAGAACATGCCGCGCCGGATGCCCTGCTGGATCGCCGCGCCGATGCCGCCGGCCGCCAGCTCGCGGAAGCCGAAGGCGCCGCCGACGATGTCGGCGATGACCCGGGGGAACTCGGTGATGTTGAGGAGGACCACCGCCGCGCCGAGGAGGAGGTAGACGATCGCCATCACCGGGACCAGGACGGTGGTGATGGACGAGATCCGCTTGACCCCGCCGAAGACGGCCAGCCCCAGCAGGGCGGCCAGCAGCACGCCGAGGGAGGGGCCGAACCAGTTCGAGCCGCCCGTGTCCGCGAGAGAGCCCGCGGCGACGGCGGTGATGGTGTTGGCCTGCACGGCGTTGAAGACGAAGGCGAAGGTGACCGTGATCGTCACCGCGAAGAGCACTCCGAGCCAGCGTTTACCGAGCGCCCGCTGCATGTAGTACGCCGGACCGCCCCGGTAGGCGCCGCCGGCATTGCGCACCTTGTAGAGCTGGGCGAGGGCCGATTCCACGAAGGCGGAGGCCGCGCCGATCAGCGCCATCATCCACATCCAGAACACGGCGCCCGCGCCGCCCAGGGTGATCGCGGCGGCGACACCGGCGATGTTGCCGGTGCCCACGCGCGCGGCGGCCGAGATCGTGAAGGCGCCGAAGGACGAGACCTGCTTGCGGCCGTCGGCGCGCGGCGGGGTCTTCTCCTTCACCACCCGGAACATCTCGGGAAGCAGGCGCAGCTGCACACCCCGGGAGCGGACCGTGAAGTACAGGCCCGCGCCGACCACCAGCGGAATCAGCAGGTAGGTCCAGAGATGATCGTTGACGTTGACGATCACCGAATCCAGAGTGTCCATGATGCGAAGTCTCCCCGGGGCGGAAGGCCCGCGGACAGGGACCTACGTCCGCCGCCGAAGGGTCCGAAGACCCGTGCCGCGCGCCCTTCGCCCCCTTCGCGGCGCTCGGAGCAACCGGCTGCTCACCCCCACAGTCCGTGCCGCTCCGCCCAGTTCCGTACCGCCGCCGCGACCAGCAGCGGGTGGTCCTCGGGGGTGTGGTGCCCGGCGGGCACGTCGTCGTGCCGGGCGAGTTCCAGGCCCGCGACGTTCGCCACGCACCACTCGACGGCCTCGGGTCCCGTCATCGCCCCGGGCCACGGGGCGAAGGTCAGCAGCAGCTTGGGTATCGCGGGGCTCCCCGCGAGCCAGTCCCCGTACGCCGCCACCCGCGCCACCACCTCGGCGGGTTCCCCGCCCAGCGGCATCGACCGGGCCCACTGGAGCAGCGGGCGCCGGCTCTCCCGCGTCGGGTACGGGGCCCGGTACACGTCCAGGTCGCTCGGGTCCATCGGGCGGACGCCGCTGCCGGCCAGCCCCTCGACGAACCCGTTCGCGTCCAGGAGCATGGCCTCCCCCACCCCTGGCGTCTTGATCGCCCGGAACAGCTCGCGGCCGCCTTCCGGGAACTCCTCCCAGCTCATCGGCTTGACGATGCTTTCGGTGAACGCGATCCCGCGCACCCGCCCCGGATGCCGGGCGGCCCGGTCGAAGGCGAGCGCGCCGCCCCAGTCGTGCCCGACGAGCACCGCCTCGTCCAGGCCGAGCGCGTCGAACCAGGCGTCGAGGTAGCGGGCGTGATCGGCGAAGGCGTAGCCGAGGGCGGGCAGGACCTTCCGCCAGAGGTGGGAGGAGGTCGGGTTCCCGTGCAGGAACACCACGGGGACTCCGGCGGGGTCGCCGGCCTCCCGGTAGTGGACCGTCGAGTCGAGTACGGGCTGTACGGGCATGGCTCCTCCGGAGACGGGGACGGGATGGGATGGGGCGGGCCGGCAGGCAGGCAGGCCGGACGGCCGGACGGCCGGGTGAGGCGAGCGGTCGGGCCGACCGGGCGGGTCGTCAGCGGAAGGCCGGTGCCGTGCGGGATGCCCAGGCGGCGAAGGGGCGCGGGGGGCGGCCGAGGATCAGCTCGACGGCCGGGCTGACGGCCCGTTCGGCGGGGAGCGGGGCGCCCAGGATCGACAGGGTGCCCTCCACGGCCGGCTCCGGCATGAAGGTCAGCATCTGCGCCCGGGCCTCCTCGGGGCTCTGCTCCACGAACCGCACCGGCGCGCCGATCGCCCCCGCGATCGCCTCGGCCCGCTCGCGCGGGGTGACCGGCGCCGGGCCGGTCAGGTCGTACGTGCGGCCCTCGTGCCCGGAGCCCCGCAGGACGGCCGCCGCGACCTCGGCGACGTCGGCCGGGTCGACCGTCGGCAGCCCGACGTCCCCGAAGGGCGCGGCGGCCGTGCGGTGCGTACGGATCGACTCGGCCCAGGCGAAGGCGTTGGAATCGAGCCCGCCCGAGCGCAGGACCGTCCACTCCAGACCGGACCGGCGCACGGCCTCCTCGAAGGCGGCCGGGTGCCCGTACTGCTCGGGCCGGGTCCCGACCCCCTGGGAGGACAGCAGTACGACCCTGCGTACGCCGGCCTCCGCGGCCAGGTCGAGGACCGCCCGCGGATCTTCGCCGGCGACGAGCAGGAACAGGGCCCCGGCCCCGGCGAGCGCGGGCCGCAGGCTCCGCGGCTCGGCGAGGTCGGCCCGATGGTGGCGGACCCCCTCGGGCAGAGCGCCCTCCGGCGCCCGCCGGGAGACGGCCGTGACCTGCTCCCCCGCCGCCGCGAGGATCCGTACCAGCTCGCTGCCGACGTTTCCGGTCGCACCCGTGATGACGAACATGAAAGGCTCCCACCCGTGAAGTGAGTTAGTCGGCTGACCAACTCATGGCACGACCATAGCCCGCCGGGCGGTGCCCGTCTATAGTGAGTCAGGTGACTTACTCAGATGCCGCCGAAGCCGCCCCGGAAGCCCGGGCGGACCGCCCCCGGGCCAAGCGCGGCGGCAAACGCGAACGCCTCGCCGCCGCCGCGGCCCAGGTCCTGCACGAACAGGGCATGGAGAAGACGACGATCGCCGACATCGCGCGCGCGGCCGACGTCCCGCTCGGCAACGTCTACTACTACTTCAAGACCAAGGACCAGCTGGTCGAAGCGGCGATCGACGCCCACGCGCAGCACCTGGCCGGTCTGATCACCGCCCTGGACGCGCTCCCCACCCCCCAGGCCCGGCTGAAGGCCCTCGTCTCCGGCTGGGTCGAACAGCGCGAGCTCACCGCGCGCCACGGCTGCCCCACCGGCTCGCTCGCCTCCGAGCTCGACAAGCGCGACGACGGCCTCGACCAGACCCTGGCCAAGGTGATGAGGGTGCTGCTCGACTGGGCCGAGGGGCAGTTCCTGGCGATGGGCCGCGCGGCGGACGCGCGGGAGCTGGCGGTCGCCCTGATCGCCGCCTACCAGGGCGTCTCCCTGCTCACGAACACCTTCCGCGATCCCGAGCTGATGGCCACGGAGGGGCGCCGCCTGGAGCGCTGGATCGACTCGCTGGCCTGACGGCCCGACGGCCTGACGCCTGACCCCCGCGGTCCTGCCGCCCTGCTCAGCCGGTGGGCTTCGGGATCACGTCGAAGGGGGCGTTGCTCGTGTACTCGAAGGTGCCGGCGGGCAGGCAGTTCTCCTCCTCGACCGTCCCGAGCCCGTCGCAGTGCTGCGCCGTGAGCGTGAACAGGACGAGGGTGGTGTGCGTGCCGAGGTCCAGCGCCTTGAACGGCGGCGAGATGGCGATCGAGTACGGAACGCCGTCGGGGCCGAGGAGACCGGTGCGCAGGACCCGGCTCTTCTTGTAGGTGAAGCGCTGCTCCCGCGGCGTGCCGAGGTCGTGGACGTACGTGGCGCTGACGAACTTGGAGTTGAAGTCGTCGATCGGATCGGGGCGCTGCGGCGTGTAGCCGGCCGGATAGACGGCCTTCGCACCGCTCGGCGCCGTGCCCCAGCCCGGCGCGATCCTGACCCACTTCGCCTTGGCGTAGGTCTCGCGACAGGGGACCGGACCGATGATGCGGTCCTTCACGCCGTACAGCTCGTTGAGGTCCCCGTCGAAGGGGGTGATGCAGTGCGGGACCGGCGGCTTCGGATCGGGCAGCGGGGCGGCTGCGGCGGCGCTGCCGAGCACGGCCACCAGCAGGGACGGGACGACGACGGCTGCGGCGGCGAGGAAACGGGCTCGTTTCACGGGGACCAGCTTTCGGCGTGGGCGATGGGCCGTCGGCCAGCCGACCACCCCCAGTGGCCCGGTCCACGGAGACACCTGCGGCAAGCGGCCGGACGGCGCAGCGGATCCACACGCCCGGACCCCGGTCCTCACACGCCGGACGGGCTGAAGAGCAGGTGGGCCGGGCCCGAAGGCCGGGCCCGAAGGCCGGGCCCGGAAGGGCCTGGGGGCTTCGCCGCCGGTGCCGGGCGGGCGGCCGGCCCCGTGCTCAGGCCCGGCGGGGCCCCGCCGCGCGGGCCGCCGCGATGAAGGCTCGGATGAGGTCCGGGGACTTCACGCCGCGCTCGCTCTCCACGCCGCTGGAGACGTCCACGCCCCAGGCGCCCGTGACCGTGAGGGCCTCCGCCACGTTGCCCGGGGTCAGTCCGCCCGCCAGCAGCCAGCGGCCCGCGGGGGCGGTGAACTCCGCCGAGCCCCAGTTCCACGGCTTGCCGGAGCCGGGGTCCGGGGCGTCGATCAGGAGCAGGTCCTCCCCGTACTCCCCGCAGCGCTCCACGTGGTGCGCGGTCGCCCGCAGCAGGGTGCGGCCCGCGGCGTCCGCGCGCAGCGCCGCGAAGTCCTCCGGGCCCTCCTCGCCGTGCAGCTGCACGCCCCGTACGCCGCTCTCCTCGGCGAACCGCCGCACCTCGGCGACGGACTGCCCCCGGAACACCCCCACGGTGAGCACCCCGTCCGGGACGTGCCCGACGAGTTCCCGCGCGGTCGCGGCGTCGACCGTACGCGGGCTGCCGGGCGCGAACACGAAGCCGACGGCCTCGGCCCCGGCCGCCACGGCCGCCTCGACGTCGCGCGCGGTCTTGAGCCCGCAGATCTTGATGAACACGTCGCCGCTCACGTCAGTCATGCCGGCAGTCAACCAGCTCACGCGGGGACATCGACGGGCAGTCCCGCATCGCGGGCAGCATCCGCGAGGCGCTTGTCGTAGGTGACGAACGAGGTCAGCCGCGTGCCGAGGCCGAGCGCCGTCGCCAGATGGATGGCGTCGAGACTTCGAACGGTGGCAGGCCGCACGGTCTGGGCCAGGATGCGGATGCCCGGATCGAGGTTGATCAGATCGATCAGGTCCAGGACGAGATGGAGCCGCGCGGCGGCTTGCGGTGCATGGCGGGCCAACGCCCGGAAGGATTCCACCTCTGCCAGCACCGAGCTGACCCATCCGGTGTCCGCCCTGACATCGAGCCAGTCGCGCAGCGCCTGCGTCTCGGATTCGGCGTGGACCAGCTTCACGATCGCGGCGGAGTCGAGGTAGATCATCAGCGCTCGTCCTCGCGATTTCGCGAGAGTTCCGCTGCGATGTCGATGCCGTCGGGTTCGCCCAGCGGCATCCGCAGTACCGCGCGGCGCAGCGCGGCGGCGCGCTCCTTGCGCAGGGCAGCCTCCAGCACCGCCGCCCTTATGGCAACGGATCGTGAGCTGCCGTCCTGGGTCAGTACATCCAGAGCGTGCTCGGTCTCCGAGTCGGTGCGGATCGTCACGGTGTCAGCCATGGCCCAAGCGTAAGACAAAACGTCTTACAGCGCGAGCGACTGACGGAAACGCCCGAGGGCGGCATCCCCAGCTGGGGATGCCGCCCTCGGTACGTACTGCGTGGTGCGAACGGCCGATCTACCTTCGGGCCAGAGCCCGGGGGTGGATCAGAAGTCCATGTCGCCGCCCGGCATGCCGCCGCCGGCAGCCGCGCCGGCCTTCTCGGGCTTGTCGGCGATGACGGCCTCGGTGGTGAGGAAGAGGGCCGCGATCGACGCCGCGTTCTGCAGCGCGGAGCGGGTGACCTTCGCCGGGTCGATGATGCCCTCGGCGATCATGTCCACGTACTCGCCGGTCGCGGCGTTCAGGCCCCAACCGATCTGCAGGTTGCGGACCTTCTCCACGACGACGCCACCCTCGAGACCACCGTTGACGGCGATCTGCTTGAGCGGGGCCTCCAGCGCGAGCTTGACGGCGTTGGCGCCGGTCGCCTCGTCGCCGGTGAGCTCCAGCTTGTCGAAGACCGAGGAGGCCTGCAGCAGGGCCACGCCGCCACCGGCGACGATGCCCTCTTCGACGGCCGCCTTCGCGTTGCGAACGGCGTCCTCGATGCGGTGCTTGCGCTCCTTGAGCTCCACCTCGGTCGCGGCGCCGGCCTTGATGACCGCGACACCGCCGGCGAGCTTCGCCAGGCGCTCCTGCAGCTTCTCGCGGTCGTAGTCCGAGTCGGAGTTCTCGATCTCGGCGCGGATCTGGTTGACGCGACCCTGGACCTGGTCGCTGTCACCGGCACCGTCGACGATGGTGGTCTCGTCCTTGGTGATGACGACCTTGCGGGCGCGGCCGAGCAGGTCGATGCCGGCGTTCTCGAGCTTGAGGCCGACCTCCTCGGAGATGACCGTGCCGCCCGTGAGGATGGCGATGTCGCCGAGCATGGCCTTGCGACGGTCACCGAAGCCCGGAGCCTTGACGGCGACGGACTTGAAGGTGCCGCGGATCTTGTTGACGACGAGGGTGGAGAGCGCCTCGCCCTCGACGTCCTCGGCGATGATCAGCAGCGGCTTGCCGGACTGCATGACCTTCTCCAGGAGCGGCAGCAGGTCCTTGACCGAGCCGATCTTGGAGTTGACGATCAGGATGTACGGGTCGTCGAGGGACGACTCCATGCGCTCCATGTCGGTGGCGAAGTACGCCGAGATGTAGCCCTTGTCGAAGCGCATGCCCTCGGTGAGCTCGAGCTCCAGGCCGAAGGTCTGCGACTCCTCGACCGTGATGACGCCCTCCTTGCCGACCTTGTCCATGGCCTCGGCGATGAGCTCGCCGATCTGGGTGTCGGCGGCGGAGATGGAGGCCGTAGAAGCGATCTGCTCCTTGGTCTCGACGTCCTTGGCCTGCGCCAGCAGGGCGGCGGAGACGGCCTCGACGGCCTTCTCGATACCGCGCTTGAGGGCCATCGGGTTCGCACCGGCGGCCACGTTGCGCAGGCCCTCGCGGACGAGCGCCTGGGCGAGAACGGTGGCGGTGGTCGTACCGTCGCCGGCGACGTCGTCCGTCTTCTTGGCGACTTCCTTGACCAGCTCGGCGCCGATCTTCTCGTACGGGTCCTCGAGCTCGATCTCCTTGGCGATGGAGACACCATCGTTGGTGATCGTGGGGGCGCCCCACTTCTTCTCAAGGACGACGTTGCGACCCTTGGGGCCAAGGGTGACCTTGACGGCGTCGGCGAGCTGGTTCATGCCTCGCTCGAGACCGCGCCGGGCCTCCTCGTTGAACGCAATGATCTTGGCCATCTGAAGTGGTCCTCCCGGACAGCGGTGGATTGCTCCCGGACCGCGCCCGCGCCCGCGACGGACGGCCTGCGTGCCCGGCGGTTTCTTCCCGCCGGACCCTGCGGGCCTCACTGACCCGGTCCTCGTATAGGTAGCACTCTCACCAGGAGAGTGCTAACGCCAATGATTAGCACTCGACCCCCCCGAGTGCAAGCGGCTTCGGGCAACCCGGGATGAACAGCCGGACGCCGCAAGGGCTCCGGAGCCGCCACGCACGAGGGGCCCGCATCCCGTGTCCAGGATGTGGGCCCCTCGTACATATGCCGTTGTGCCGTCGTGCGCGGCCGCCGTGCGTGACCGCGTACGTGTCGGTGGTCGATCGCGGTCGGACTAGCCGGCGGCGAGCTTGACCATGTCCGCCTGCGGACCCTTCTGGCCCTGCGAGATCTCGAATTCGACCCGCTGACCCTCTTCAAGGGTGCGGTACCCGTCCATCTGGATGGCGCTGTAGTGGACGAACACATCCGCACCACCGTCGACCGCGATGAAGCCGTAGCCCTTCTCCGCGTTGAACCACTTGACGGTGCCCTGAGCCATGCCTAACTCCCCTATTACTGGCCCTTGCGCAGGACCGCACTTCGCGGTCCCGGGTCAGAACTTGCGCCGGAACGCCTCGACCGGGGCTGAATGTATCCGCACCGCTGCTGTCTGCAACAGGTCATTCCGACGAGAATTCTGGACACAGCGAAAGATTGAAATAGGGTGAAAACCTGGAATATTCCAGGGCAACTCGGGCCGGACAAACCACGCCAACGACCCATAGCGCACTTGCATGTTGACTCAATGTCAACCCTCACGCGGCCCGCTCATATGCGGCGGGCAAGAACAGCGGAGGGGACTTCCCCAACTCTACCGCGCCCAACCAAGCAGAATTGCCCCCTCCGTTTCTTAACGGAGGGGGCAATTCAGTTTCCGCGAGGTCTCACGAGGTGCCGCGCAGGCTCAGCCAATGGCTCGGCCGAAGGCTCAGCAGCCACCCGCGACGGCGGGGATGATCGAGATGCCGGCGCCGTCCGGGGTGGACGTCTGCAGCCCGCCCTCGAAGCGCACGTCGTCGTCGTTGACGTAGACGTTGACGAAGCGGCGCAGCTTGCCCTGGTCGTCCAGGACGCGCGCGGCGATGCCGGGGTGGCTCGTCTCCAGGGACTGGATGACCTCTTCGAGGGTCGCGCCCTCGGCGGAGACCTCGGCCTGGCCGCCGGTGTAGGTGCGCAGGATGGTGGGGATGCGGACGTTGACGCTCATGGCGCTACTGCCTTTCCGGTGTGCAGGGGGAGGAATCAGGCGAGGTTGGCGGCGCGGAACGCGTCCAGGCTCGGGCGGATCGTGGCGGTCTGGCCACTGTCGGCGGCCACCGCCTCCAGGGTCTTGAGGCCGTCACCGGTGTTCAGGATCACGGTGGTCAGCGCGGGGTCGAGCTGCCCGTTCTCGACGAGCTTCTTCGTCACGCCGACGGTCACGCCGCCCGCGGTCTCGGCGAAGATGCCCTCGGTCTGCGCGAGGATCTTGATGGCCTCGACGACCTGCTCGTCGTTGACGTCCTCGACGAACCCGCCGGTGCGGCGCGCGATGTCCAGGACGTACGGGCCGTCCGCCGGGTTGCCGATGGCCAGCGACTTGGCGATGGTGTTCGGCTTCTGCGGGCGGACCACCTCGTGACCGGCCTTGAAGGCGGTCGAGACGGGGGAGCAGCCCTCGGCCTGGGCGCCGAAGATCTTGTACGGCTTGTCCTCGACGAGGCCGAGCTTGATCAGCTCCTGCAGACCCTTGTCGATCTTCGTGAGCTGCGAGCCGGACGCGATCGGGATGACGATCTGGTCGGGCAGCTGCCAGCCGAGCTGCTCGCAGATCTCGTACGCCAGGGTCTTGGAACCCTCGCCGTAGTACGGGCGCAGGTTGACGTTGACGAAGCCCCAGCCCTCGCCCAGCGGGTCGCCGATGAGCTCGGAGCAGAAGCGGTTGACGTCGTCGTAGTTGCCCTCGATGCCGACCAGGTCGCCACCGTAGACACCGGCCATGACGACCTTGCCCTGCTCCAGGTCGTGCGGGATGAACACGCAGGAGCGGAAGCCGGCACGGGCGGCCGCGGCGCCGACGGCGCCGGCCAGGTTGCCGGTGGAGGAGCAGGAGAGGGTGGTGAAGCCGAAGGCGCGGGCGGCCTCGACGGCGATGGCCACGACGCGGTCCTTGAAGGAGTGCGTCGGGTTGCCGGAGTCGTCCTTGACGTACAGCTTGCCGGTGAAGCCGAGCTCCTTGGCCAGGTTGGCCGCGTCCACGAGCTTGGTGAAGCCGGGGTTCAGGCTCGGCTTGGAGGCCACGTCCGCCGGGACGGGCAGCAGCGGCGCGTAGCGCCAGATGTTGTTCGGGCCGGCCTCGATGGCGGCGCGCAGGGCTTCCGGGTCGCCCAGGGGCAGTTCGTAGGCGACTTCGAGCGGTCCGAAGCACTCGGCGCAGGCGAAGATCGGGCCGAGCTCGAAGCGGGTACCGCACTCACGACAGGAAAGGCCGGTGGCGGGACCGAGATCGACGGAGGTACCCGAAGCGATGTTCTCAACGGTTTCGGCAGAGGTTGCGACAGACTGTGCAGCCATGATGGCGAGGCCCTTTCTCCTCATCTTCCCCATGGCGCACTTCGCCATGAGACGGATTTGGCACCTTCCCTAGCCGGGGACCTCGCTGGCGGCGCTGGAATGCGCGATCGCGAGAACCGACTGGAGGGTTGCCGGGGCTTCAACGGGCCGTGTCCCTCTGCCCCTCTGGATGAGCGGTATGGCACCGGCACACGCGCTCTGTGGCGCGCCGGTGCGTTTGTACGCGGGCCCCCCGGCATGCGGTGGGCCATCGCGTTGTTCAAGACTGTAACCGAAGGTCCGGGGGGTTGAGACAGCCGTCCGAACCGCGAGATGGATCACATTTCGGTCCAAACGAGTGATGATCCCCGTGTCGAACCCGTGTAGAACCCGTGATGGAACAGGGAGTGCTGAAGGTGCTGGAAGAGGTGGAGCGCTGGTTGGCAGACCGCTCCTGGTCCGCCGCCGACCGACCGCTCGGCCAGCTGCTTTCGGCCAAGCGGGCAGCGGGGACCACGGTGAGCGTGGTGTTGCCGGCGCTGAACGAGGAGGCCACGGTCGGCGAGATCGTCGAGGTGATCCGGCGCGATCTGATCGAGGGGCTGCCGGTGCCCCTGGTGGACGAGCTCGTCGTGATCGACTCGGGCTCCACCGACCGCACCGCGGAGGTCGCGGCCAAGGCCGGGGCCCGGGTGGTGCACCGCGACGAGGTCCTGCCGCGGATCCCGGCGCTGCCCGGGAAGGGCGAGGTGCTGTGGCGCTCGCTGCTGGCCACCACCGGGGACATCGTCTGCTTCGTGGACGCCGACCTGCGCGATTTCTCGTCGGCCTTCGTCTCGGGAATCGTCGGCCCGCTGCTGACCGAGCCGGACGTGCGGTTCGTCAAGGCGATGTACGACCGCCCGCTCGGCCCGGAGCTCGGCGGTCCGGAACTCGGCGGCCAGGAGCCCGGCGGCCTCGCCTCCGCCAGGGCCCACGGCCAGGAGCCCGGCGGGCTCGCCTCCGCCAGGGCCCACGGCCAGGGCGGCCGGGTCACGGAGCTGGTGGCCCGGCCCCTGCTCAACCTGCACTGGCCGCAGCTGGCCGGCTTCGTCCAGCCGCTGGGCGGCGAGTACGCCGTACGCCGCGAGCTCCTCGAACGGCTGCCGTTCCCCGTGGGCTACGGGGTCGAGCTGGGCCTGCTGGTGGACGCGCTGCACACCGCCGGGCTGGACGCGCTGGCCCAGGTGGACGTGGGCGTGCGGCTGCACCGCCACCAGGACGGCCAGGCCCTGGGCCGGATGGCCGCGGCGATCTACCGCACGGCGCAGGTCCGGCTCTCGCGCGGACACCTCGTACGCCCCGAGCTGACACAGTTCGAGCGGGGCCCGCAGGGGTTCGTACCGCACACCTACACCGTGGACACCGAGGAACGGCCGCCGATGCGGGACATCGAGGAGTACGCGCGCCGCCGCGTGGCGTAACCCCCGACGCGGCTCCGGCTGAGGGGACGGCGGCCGCCACGCTCGCCGCACTCGGCGGTGTGGTCTTCCTCTCGGTCCGGCGTACGCGCAGGCACCGACGTTTGACCGGAGGCGAGGCGGGCTAGGTTCGCCGCATGGCTTCCCAGGTGCTCGTCGCCGCGAATCGCGGCCCCCTCTCCTACGCCCTCGCCGCGGACGGCACGCTCAGTGCCCGCCGCGGCGGGGGCGGCCTCGTCTCCGGGCTCTCCGCCGCCCTCGCGGAGCAGCCGGACGCGCTGTGGATCTGCGCGGCGCTGTCGGACGCGGACCGGGAGGCGGTACGGCAGGGGGTCTGCGAGCCGGGCGTACGGATGCTCTCGATCGACCCGGCGGTCTACGACGACGCGTACAACGGCATCGCGAACTCGGTGCTGTGGTTCCTCCACCACCACCTGTACGAGATCCCGCGCGAGCCGGTCTTCGACGCGGAGTTCCGGCGGCGCTGGGCTTCGTACGTCACGTACAACGAGGCCTTCGCGGCGGCCCTCGCGGAGGAGGCGGCCGAGGACGCGGCCGTCCTGATCCAGGACTACCACCTGGCCCTGGCCCCCGGAATGCTCCGGGAGCTCCGCCCGGACCTGCGGATCGGGCACTTCACGCACACTCCGTGGGCCTCGCGGGACTTCCTGGGGATGCTTCCGCAGGACATCCGGAGCCAGTTGGTGTGGGGGATGCTCGGGGCGGACCGGCTGGGGTTCCACACCCGGGAGTGGGCGGACAACTTCATCAGCGGCGCGGTGGCCGACGACGTGCACGGGCTCGCGCGGGCATCGGCTCCGGACGGTCCCGAGCGCGGCGTGCAGCACCGCGGGAGGAGCGCGGACGGGGACCGGCCCGGGCAGGCCCGGTTCACGCACGTCACCGCTTACCCCCTCGGCGTGGACGGGGACGAGCTGCGCGCGCTCGCGCACCGGCCGGAGGTGGACGACAAGCTCGCGGCGCTGCGGGCGGAGGTCGGCGACCTGCGGACGATCGCGCGGGTGGACCGGACGGAGCTGTCGAAGAACATCCTGCGCGGGCTGCTGGCCTACCGGGAGCTGCTGACCACGTACCCCGGGTGGCAGGAGGAGGTGGTCCACCTGGCCTCCGCCTATCCGTCCCGGCAGGACCTGGCCGTCTACCGGGAGTACACGCAGTCGGTGCGGGAGCTGGCCGCGGAGATCAACGCCGAGTTCGGTACGGACGACTGGCGGCCGGTGATCGTCTCCGTCGAGGACGACTTCGCGCGATCGCTGGCGGTGTACCGGCTGGCGGACGTGGCGCTGGTCAATCCCGTACGGGACGGCATGAACCTCGTCGCCAAGGAGATCCCGGTGGTCTCGGAGGCGGGGTGCGCGCTGGTGCTGTCCACCGGGGCGGGCGCGTACGAGGAACTGGGCGCGGACGCGCTGACGGTGAACCCGTACGACGTGACGGCGACGGCGGAGGCGTTGCACGCCGCCCTCTCCATGCCGTCGGCGGAACGCGCGGACCGCACGAAACGCCTGGCGGCGGCAGCCACGGCCCTCCCCCCGGCCCCATGGCTCACGGCCCAGCTGAACGCCCTGCGCGACCCCTCTCCTTCTTGACGCACCGCTCGCACGGCTCGGCCCTGGCGGGCCTCCCCGGCTTCGCGGCGCCGCGTCAGGAAGGTGCGGGCTCGGTCAGTGCCGCTGCCAGGGCGGACAGGAAGGCGACTACCTCCGACGGGCCGGACAGGGTCAGGTCCGCGCGGGCGGCGAGTTCCGGGACTTCCGCCGAGCCACTGCAGACCAGGAGCCCCGGCATCCCGCCGGCGCGCAGCTTCTCCACCGCCGAGTACGCCGCGAGGTCACCCAGGTCGTCCCCGGCGTAGAGCACGGCCTGCGCCCCCACCTCCGCGAGGTACTCCGTGAGCGCGACGCCCTTGTCCATGCCCGGCGGCCGCAGCTCCAGTACGGCCCGCCCCGGCTCGACCATCAGGCCGTGCCGGGCCGCCAGCCCCGCCAGGGGCTCGCGCAGGGCCGCGAAGGCCGCCTCCGGGTCCGCCGCGCGGCGGGTGTGGACGGCCAGTGCCTGGCCCTTCTCCTCGATCCACGTCCCGCGCCACGCGCCGATCGCGTCCAGGAACCCGGGCAGCTCGGCCCGGACCGCCGCGACCCCCGGATGCTCGGCCGGAGCGTGCACGATGCCGCTCACGGCGTCCCAGCGCTCGGCTCCGTAGTGGCCGAGGACCACCAGGTGTTCGAGTCCGGGGACCCCGGCGAAGCCCCCGTAGCGGACGGCGACCCCGGCGGGCCGGCCGGTGACGACCGCGATGGAGCCGACCTCGGGGGCGAGCGCGGCGAGCGCGGGAACGGCTCCGGGGTGGGCCCGTGCCTGGTCGGGGTCGGGAACGATGTCGGCGAGGGTGCCGTCGAAGTCGAGGGCGACGACGGAGCGGCGCGGTGCGCGGAGGAGGGCTTCGAGTCCCTCGCGTCCGGCGGTGGTGACGGGCATCGGCAGATCGTGCGGATGGCTCCCCATACGCACGACCCTAACGGCCCAGCCGGGCCACGGCTACGGCGCGGGCGATGCCCGGGCCTCGGGCGCTACCGCCGGGCCCGCTGGGCCTCCCGGATGCGCCGCAGGCGGTTGACGGTGCCGGGGGCGTGCCGCAGCGCCCTGGGATCGTCCATCAGCGCGTTGAGCAGCTGGTAGTACCGGACCGGGGGCATCCCCAGTCCTTCCCTTATGGCCCGCTCCTTGGCGCCCGGGCCGGGCCAGGTGCGGGCCTCGTAGGCCAGTACGGCCGCTTCGTCGGGGCTCAGCCCGGCGGGCGGCCTCTCGTCCGCGTCCGTCATACGGCCAGGTTAACTCCGCCCTCCGACAGCGCCCGCCCGACCGGGAGCAGCCCCGCGCGGGTCGGCGCGGGGCTGCTCGGGTCGGCACGGATCAGTGCCGGTCAGCGCCGGTCAGCACGGATCAGCGCGGATCCGCCTTGCGCCCGGCCTCCGCCAGGTCCGCCAGGATCTTCGCGGGCTGCCCGCCCGGCTGCACGGCCTTGCCGATGTTCTTCTTGATGTCCTCGCTCACGGTCGCCCAGGACTTCTTGCCCACCGGGTAGAGCCGCGCGTTGGGCAGGGCGTGCAGGAAGGTCTTCAGCTCCGCCGAGGAGGACCCGGTGGAGGCGTCCATCGCCCGGGAGCCGCTGGTGGTCACCGGCAGCAGGTCGTACTTCTCGGTGAAGGCCGTCACGTTCTCGGCCTCGTAGAGGAAGTCCAGGAACTTCCCGGACTGCGTCTGGTGGCCGGCCTTGAAGGCCATCACCCAGTCGGCGACGCCCATCGTGGGGTGGCTGACCCCGTCGGAGGTCGGCATGGGGATCATGCCGTACTTCACGCCCTTGGCGGCGGCCTGCTTGAGCAGCGTGGGGTGCCCGTTGAGCATGCCGACCTCGCCGCGCGAGAAGGAGTCGAAGGCGGCCTGGCGGTTCAGCTTGCCCGGCTCGACGGGGCCGGTCAGACCCGCGCCGACGAGGTCGTCGCGCAGGAACTCCAGGGTGGCGATGTTGTTCGGGGAGTCGATCGCGTACTGGTCTTCGTTGTCGGCGTAGCCTCCGCCGCCCGCGAGCAGCCACTGCATCGTCTCGGCCTGCGCCTCCTCGCGGCCCAGGGGCAGCGCGATGGGCGTCGGGACGCCGTCCGCCTTGAGCTTCTTGGCGGCCGATTCCAGATCGGCCCAGCTCTTGGGGCGCCAGGGGGTCTTGCCGTCCTTGGGGATGATGCCGGCGTCGGCGAAGAGCTTCTCGTTGTAGAACATCAGCCGGGTGCTGGCCACGAAGGGCATGCCGTACTGATCGCGCCGGACCTTGCCCGCTTCGGCGAGCGGATCGAGGAAGTCGGCCTGGGTGTTCACGGAGAGCAGCTCGTCGGCGGTGTACAGCTTGCCGTCGGCGGCGTAGTCGGCGTAGGCGCCGATCTGCGCGATGTCGGGGGCCTCGCCGGCCTTGACCATCTCGGCGACCTTGGCGTCCACCTCCTCCCAGGAGTAGACCTCGACCTGGACCTTGATGCCGGGGTTGCGCTTCTCGAAGGCCGCGGCGAGGTCCTTCCAGTAGGGCTTGGAGGAGTTTTCCGGTTTGTCCCCGTAGTCGGCCGCCACGACCTTCAGGGTGACCTCGTTGTCCCCGGTGACGCCCGACACGGCGCCGCAGCCGGTCAGCGTCACCGTGGTCAGGCACAGTGCGAGGCCGGACGCGGCGAGGTTCAGCCTTCTGGCCTGGACAGTTCGGGCCTTCACAGTTCTCGTTCCACCCCAGGTTGTTCCGTACGATTCGCGTAAAGGTCTACACCACTTTTGATCCTGGTCAACATCCGACCCCAAACGTGCACACGGCCTGCACGCGCACACACGCACGGACCCGCGTACGCACGCACGTACGGACCCGCGTACGGACCCCCGTACGGGCCCGCGTACCGGCCCGTCCGCCGACGAAGGTCCCTAATTTGTATGGCCACTCAACAATCCCTCTCAGTGGACTAGACCTTTGCCCTCCGATCACGCGAGACTGTCACCCGTGAAACCCGTGAAACACGTCATCGCCCTCGATGTGGGCGGCACTGGGATGAAGGCCGCCCTCGTCGCCGCCGACGGCACCCTGCTCCACGAAGCGCGCCGCGCCACCGGCCGCGAGCGGGGCGCCGAAGCCGTCGTCGAGACGATCCAGGACTTCGCCGCCGAGCTCCTCGACCTCGGCCGGGAACGCTTCCACACCACCGCCTCCGCGGCCGGCGTGGCCGTCCCCGGCATCGTCGACGCCGAGAACGGGATCGCCGTCTACGCGGCGAACCTGGGCTGGCGCGACGTCCCGATGCGCGAACTGCTCGGCAGACGCCTCGGCGGCATCCCGGTCGCGCTCGGCCACGACGTCCGCACGGGCGGACTCGCCGAAGGCCGCATCGGCGCGGGCCGCGGCGCCGACCGCTTCCTGTTCGTCCCCCTCGGCACCGGCATCGCCGGAGCCATCGGCATCGCCGGCCGCATCGAGGCCGGCGCGCACGGGTACGCGGGCGAGATCGGCCACATCGTGGTCCGCCCCGGCGGACCCGCCTGCGGCTGCGGCCAGCGCGGCTGCCTGGAGACCCTCGCCTCCGCCTCCGCCGTCAGCCGCGCCTGGGCGGCCGCCTCCGGCGACCCCGAAGCGGACGCCGCGGACTGCGCCAAGGCCGTCGAATCCGGCGACGAGCGCGCCCGGGAGGTCTGGCTCGCCGCCATCGGCGCCCTGGCCGACGGGCTGGTCACCGCGATCACCCTGCTGGACCCGCGCACGCTGATCATCGGTGGCGGACTGGCCGAGGCCGGGGAAACCTTGTTCACACCACTACGGACGGCCGTCGAGGAACGCGTGACGTTCCAGCGGCTGCCCCACATCGTTCCGGCCGCCCTCGGGGACACCGCCGGATGCCTGGGTGCAGGGCTGCTCGCCTGGGATCTACTCGCCACGGAGGTACCTGCCTGATGTCCGGAAGCGCACATGTGGGCCGCAGCACCGTTCTCTCCGGCGCCGACGTGGTGCTGCCCACGGGCATCGTCAAGGGCGGACGCCTCATCGTCGACGGCGAGCGCATCGCCGGCAGCGCGGACGAGAACGCGGCCGTCGTCGACCTCACCGGGTGCCTGATCGTCCCCGGCTTCGTCGACATGCACAACCACGGCGGCGGCGGGGCCTCCTTCACCTCCGGCACCGCCGAGGAGGTGCTCAAGGGCGTACGGACCCACCGCGAGCACGGCACCACCACCCTGGTCGCCTCCACCGTCACCGGCGACCTGGACGAACTGGCCCGCCGCGCCGGACTGCTCGCCGAGCTGACCCAGCAGGGCGACATCGCGGGCATCCACTTCGAGGGCCCCTTCATCAACCCCTGCCGCAAGGGCGCGCACAAGGAAGACCTGCTGCGCGACCCCGACCCGGCCGAGGTCCGCAAGCTGATCGACGCCTCGCACGGCGCCGCCCGCATGTTCACCCTCGCCACCGAGCTCCCCGGCGGCCTGGACTCCGTACGGCTGCTCGCCGAGCACGGGGTCATCGCGGCGATCGGCCACACGGACTCCACGTACGAGCAGACCTGCGAGGCCATCGACGCCGGCGCGACCGTGGCCACCCACCTCTACAACGCGATGCCCGGCCTGGAGCACCGCGCCCCCGGCCCCATCGCGGCCCTGCTGGAGGACGAGCGGGTCACCGTCGAGCTGATCAACGACGGCACCCACCTGCACCCGGCCATGCTGGAGCTGGCCTTCCACCACGCGGGCGCGAACCGGGTGGCCCTGATCACCGACGCGATGGACGCGGCCGGCTTCGGCGACGGGATCTACCACCTCGGCCCGCTGGAGGTGGAGGTCAAGGAGGGCGTCGCCCGCCTCGTCGAGGGCGGGTCCATCGCCGGGTCCACGCTCACCCTGGACACCGCCTTCAAGCGGTCGGTCACCCTCGACAAGCTCCCCGTCGAGTCCGTGGTCCAGGCGATCTCCGCCAACCCGGCCAAGCTGATCGGCGTCTACGACCAGGTCGGCTCGCTGGAGCCCGGCAAGTACGCGGACCTCGTCGTCCTCGACTCCGCCTTCGACGTCCGGGGCGTCATGCGGCGCGGCGAATGGATCGTGAACCCGCTCGCGGCGGGCAACTGACCCGGGATCTCCCACAAAAGCGGTCGGCCCGGGGTACTGGGCCGACCGCTTCTCCGTTTGGCATGCTGTTGCCCCGCCCGAGGCCGCACACACCGAGACCGGGGCCCGCCATGATCCTGACCGTGACGCTCAACACCGCGCTCGACGTCACCTACCGCGTACCGCGCCTGCTCGCGCACGCCTCCCACCGCGTCACCCAGGTCACCGAACGCCCCGGCGGCAAGGGCCTGAACGTGGCCCGCGTGCTCGCCGCGATCGGCCACGAGGTCACCGCGACCGGCTTCGCGGGCGGCCCCACGGGAACCCTCGTACGCGAGCTGCTCGCCGGCTCCCCCGGCGTCCGCGACGAGCTGGTCCCCTGCGCGGGCACCACCCGGCGCACCCTGGCCGTCGTCGACGAGGCCTCGGGGGACACCACGCAGTTCAACGAACCGGGCCCGCTGATCACCGCCGCCGAGTGGTCCGGGTTCCTCTCCCGCTACGAGGCCCTGCTGGCGGGCGGCGCCCGCGCGGTGGCCCTGTGCGGCAGCCTGCCCCCGGGCGTACCCGTGGGGGCCTACGCCACCCTCGTACGGGCGGCCCGCACGGCCGGCGTGCCCGTCCTCCTCGACACCAGCGGCGAAGCCCTGCGCCGCGGGGTCGCGGCCCGCCCCGACGTGATCAAACCGAACGCCGCCGAGCTCGCGGAGCTGACCGGCTCCCGCGACCCGCTCCCCGCCACCCGGGACGCCCGCCGCCGCGGGGCCCACGCGGTGGTCACCTCGCTCGGCCCGGCCGGACTCCTCGCCGCCACCTCCGCCGGCACCTGGCGCGCGGCCCCGCCCCGCGCCCTGGCGGGCAACCCCACGGGCGCCGGCGACTCCGCGGTCGCGGGCCTCCTCTCGGCCCTCACCGAAGGCCTGGCCTGGCCGGACCGCCTGACCCGAGCGGTGGCCCTCTCGGCCGCCACGGTCGCGGCCCCCACGGCGGGAGACTTCGACCCCCGCACCTACGAGGAGGTACGGGGGTCGGTGAAGGTCACGGAGGGCTAGGACGCCTTCTCGCTGCCGCTCAGCCCTTCTGGAGCCACAGCTTGTCGATGTTGACCTGGCACTTGTTGCCGGACTCACACGACAGCTTGACCGTGTTGGTGCCCTCCTTGAGGGTCACCTGGCCCCAGGTGGTCTGCCAGCCCTTCTCCCAGTCACCCTGGGGGGATTTCGCGAAGTTCCGCATGTTCAGCGGCGAGGTGTTGGGCTTGCCGTTCACCGCGAGGGTGGCGTTGGCGTCCTCACCCGGGATGCCGTAGCGCACGTAGAGCCGGTAGGTGCCCCCCTTGGGGAGGTCCAGCGTCCAGGTGACCGCCGCGCCCGGCTGGTTGAAGTTGCCCACGTACTGGCCGCTCGCGCTCTCCGCGCCCTTCACCGTGCCATCCAGCTGCGCGCCGCCGCTGATCACCATGCCGGAGCCGCCCGCGTCGCCCTTGGGCAGGGGGGCGTCCACCGGCGCGGAGTTGCTCGGCTGGCCCGAGGGGGTCGGGGCGGGTGCCGACGGGCTCTGGCCCGTGTTCGCCGTGTTCTTGCCCTTGTCGGCGTCGTCCTTCTTGCCGAAGATCACCGCCGCGCCGATGCCGATCGCCACCGCGGCGACCACCGCGACGGCCGCGATGAGCATGCCCCTGCGGCTGGACCCGCCGCCACCGTGGCCGCCGCCGGAGCCCGGCAGCGGCAGGGACTGGGTGTACTGCGGGGGCTGCTGCTGCGGCGGAACGCCGTAGCCGCCCGCCTGGAGCGCTTCGGGGGCCTGGTACTGGGCCTGGTAGGCCTGCTGCTGCGGGGGGCCCTGCTGATAGGGCACCGGCCCGCGCTGGCCGCCGTAGGGCCGGTCACCGACGGTGCGGACCTGGTTGTACGAGGTCCGGGGCACGCCCGGCTGGCTGCCGGCCCCGGGTCCCGGGTAGCCGTACCCGCCGCCCTGCCCGGGCGGGGTGGCCCCCGCGGCCTGTCCGTCCTCGTAGAGGTAGCCGAACGGGTCGTCATCCTCGGGCTGGTTCGCCCCGTTGTTCGGGCCGTGGTTCGCGGGCGTCGTCATCGCAGGTCACTCCTTTCGACCCCGGGGAGCCTACCCCGAACAGGTGCGCCCACGGGCGGCCCGAGAGCTTACCCGGCCCTGCGGTGCGCCTTCGAACGGGAGCGCTTCTCGATGTACATGCGCTGGTCGGCCGAGCGCAGCACCTCGTCGGCCGACATGCCGCAGCTCGCCCAGCCGATGCCGAAACTGGCTCCCACGCGGACCGCCCGGCCGTCCACCCGGATCGGCGGGATGATCGCGTTGCGCAGCCGCACGGCGAGGTCGGCGGCGTCGGCGGCGCCCAGCCCGTCGGCGAGGACGACGAACTCGTCACCGCCCAGCCGGGCCACCGTGTCCCCGTCCCGGACCCCGGTCGTCAGCCGCCGGGCCACCTCGATGAGGACCGCGTCACCGGTGTGGTGCCCGAACCGGTCGTTGATCGACTTGAAACCGTCGAGGTCGCAGAAGAGCACCGCGAGCCCCTTCGTACCGTCGTCGATGTCGGTCGCCGGCGCGACCGTGTGCACGTGGTGGTCGTACGGACCCCCCGCGGGCGAGCCGCCGCCCATGCCACCGGGGCCGCCCATGCCGCCGGGGAACTCGAAGGGCTCGGGAAAGCCGTCGGGCCGGAACCCGTGCTCGCCGTGCCCGCCGGGGCCGCCTTCCACCGAGGGCCGGGTCTCGAAGGCCGCGTCCAGCGCCTCCACGGCGGTGGCGCGCACCGACTGCGGGCGGCGACAGAGCCGGGCCCCGAGCCGGGAGCGCAGCTCGGCGCTGTTGGGCAGGCCGGTCAGCGAGTCGTGGCTGGCGCGGTGGGCGAGCTGCAGCTCGTGCCGCTTGCGTTCCTCGATGTCCTCGACGTGGGTGAGCAGGAAGCGCGGCCCGTCGGCGGCGTCGGCGACGACGGAGTTGCGCAGCGAGACCCAGACGTACGTACCGTCGCGCCGCCCCAGCCTCAGCTCGGCGCGGCCGCCCTCGGCGGAGGTGCGCAGCAGGGTGCCGATGTCCTCGGGGTGCACGAGGTCGGAGAAGGAGTACCGGCGCAGCACGGAGGCGGGCCGTCCCAGCAGCCGGCACAGCGCGTCGTTGGTACGCAGCAGGCGGCCGTGCTGGTCGCCGCCCATCTCGGCGATCGCCATGCCGCTCGGGGCGTACTCGAAGGCCTGGCGGAACGACTCTTCACTGGCCCGCAGGGCCTGCTGTTCACGTTCCAGCCGTACCAGGGCCCGCTGCATGTTCGCGCGGAGCCGGGCGTTGCTGATGGCAATCGCGGCCTGGAAGGCGTACATCTGGAGCGCTTCGCGGCCCCAGGCGCCGGGCCGGCGGCCGTTGCGCGGGCGGTCCACGGAGACCACGCCCAGCAGCTCGCCTCCGGAGGCGTACATGGGTGCGTAGAGCCGGTCCTCGGGGTGCCACTCGTCCTCGAACCGCGGATCGGGGCCCTCGGTGTGCCACTGCGGGACGTCGTCCTCGACGAGGACCCAGCCCTCGGTGTGCGGGATGAAGCGCAGGCCGTCCCAGTTCTCGCCCATCGTGAGACGGCGTTCCCAGGAGGCTCGCGAGCCGACGCGGCCGGTGATCAGGGCTTCGGCGGCGGGGTCGCCCGCGAAGGCGGCGACGACCAGATCACCGTCGGGGCGAACGAGGTTGACACAGGCGAGTTCGTAGCCGAGACCCAGGACGATGCCGTCCACGACGGTCTGCAGGGTGTCCGCCAGGCTCCGGGCCGTATTGAGCTCGGCCACCACCCGGTGCAGCTGCCGCAGGGTCGCAAGACGGACGTACGGCTCCGACTCGGTCTCCATTGCTCGCTCTCCCCGAGACCTCGACAGCAACTCCAGGTTTGTCATCGGCGCTTCGTTGCGGTGTCCCGTCCACTGAATCACAGTGAGCTGTGCGGCAGGTACACAGGGTCAACAAATCTTGCTCTCTGTGACTCAAGTCACATGAGATGAATATAGGTGACCGCCGCGTCGCTCCACGCGGTCCCGTTCCGACGCCTCCACCCGACCCGTTCCCGGAAGCAAACGATACGCCCGGCCCTAGGACGGCCTAGGTCGACGGGCCGGGGAGCGGCTCCGCCCTGCGCCCGATGCGCCGCGCGAGGGGTGACAGTAGCGTCCCGACCGTGCCCCCTACGACCCCCGTGACACCACTTTCCGTACCCGCACCCCATGCTGTGGGGGTGAGCAACGACGAGTTCCGGGCCGCGATGTCCCGACTGACCGCGGGCGTGTGCCTGATCACCGCGGAGGAACCCCCGCTGTCGGTCGGCAGCCGCGGCGAGGACGTCGGCATGACGGCGACCGCCTTCATGTCCGTGTCCCTGGACCCGCCCCTGGTCCTCGTCAGCGTGCGCGAGGGCTCCCGGATGGACGACCTGCTGGCCGAGCAGCCGCTGTGGGCGGTGTCGGTGCTCGCCGACCACCAGGTCCAGATCGCCAGCCGCTTCTCCATGAAGAACCGCATCAGCGACCGGCTGCTCTTCGCGGACGTCCCCTACACCCGCGGCGGAGTTTCCGGCGCCCCGCTGCTGTCGGGAGCGCTGGCCACCCTGGAGTGCCGTACGGAGAACCGCGTCGAGGCGGGCGACCACACCCTGGTCATCGGCCACGTCCTCACCGCCGGCCAGCCGGCGCCGGACTCCCCGCCGCTGACGTACTTCCGGGGGCGCTACCGGCACCTGGCGCCCTGAGGCAGGGACGGTCCGGGGCGGTCCGGGGCGGTCCGGGCTGATGCCGGGCCGGGCCGGGCTGATGCCGGGGCGGTCCGGGCTGATGCCGGGCTGACGCCGGGCCGGGCCGGGCTGATGCCGGGGCGGTCCTCCCCCGCCGCCCGGCCCGCCGTCACCAGTCGCGCCCGCCCCGTCCCCGCTTGGTCTCGCCGCGGGCCTTCTTCTCGCGCAGCCGCCGCTCGTTGATCCCCCGGGGGATCTTCGTCGCCCGGCGCGCCTTCGGCGGCGGCGCCGTGGCCTCGGCCAGCAGCGCGGTCAGCCGGACCAGCGCCATCTCGCGGTTGCGGAACTGGGAGCGGTGCTCGGAGGCCCGTACCGTCACCACCCCGTCGACCAGCCGGGACGCGAGGCGCTCCAGCGCCCGCTCCTTCCACACGTCGGGCAGCGACTTCGTCGCCGCGACGTCGAAGAGCAGCTCCACGCGCGAGTCCGAGGTGTTCACGTGCTGGCCGCCCGGCCCGGAGGACCGCGAAAAACGCCAGGCGAGCTCGCCCTCGGGGAGCACGACCGAACCGCGGATGACATAGGGACCAGGCATGCCCCCTATGATCCGTGCCCGCCGGGTCCCCGTCACCCGCATTTCCGCCCGCATCGCGGACATTTCCCGGAATGCGGAACCTGGCGCCCCTCTCCCCGCGTTATGGAGGTCAGCGGTAACTTGGGCACTCTCACGGTCCATACGACAAGTGAGACCAAGTGAGACTAGGAAGGGACACCAGTCACCATGGCAGTAAGCCTCTCCAAGGGCGGAAACGTCTCGCTCAGCAAGGAGGCCCCGGGCCTCGCGGCCGTCACGGTCGGCCTCGGCTGGGACACCCGCACGACCACCGGTGTCGACTTCGACCTGGACGCCTCCGCCATCGCGGTCAACGCGCTCGGCAAGGTCGTCTCCGACGGCCACTTCGTCTTCTTCAACAACAAGTCCACCCCGGACCAGACCATCGTGCACACCGGTGACAACCGCACCGGCGAGGGCGCGGGCGACGACGAGGCCATCAACGTCAACCTCGCCGGCCTGCCGGCCGACGTGGACAAGATCGTCTTCCCGGTCTCCATCTACGACGCCGAGACCCGCAGCCAGAACTTCGGCCAGGTCCGCAACGCGTACATCCGCGTCGTGAACCAGGCCGGCGGCGTCGAGATCGCCCGCTACGACCTCTCCGAGGACGCCGCGACCGAGACCGCCATGGTCTTCGGCGAGCTCTACCGCAACGGCGCCGAGTGGAAGTTCCGCGCCGTGGGCCAGGGGTACGCCTCCGGCCTGACCGGCATCGCCCAAGACTTCGGCGTCAACGTCTGACCCTGAGCGCCCGCGTCCCCGGGACGCGACTCAGCTGAAGCCCCCTCCCGGCCGTCCGGGGAGGGGGCTTCGCTACCGTTCCGTACGTGATCCTCCTGCCGCTCGCCCCCGTCGAGGACGGCGCCCTACCGGGCCCGGTCCTCACCGAAATCGCCACGCTCTACGCGACCAACCACGCGTTCTTCGAGCTCAGCGGAGATTTCCCCGACCCCGGCCGCATCACGGTCGAACAGGTCGCCGCCGCCCTCGCCGACGAGCTCGCGCACGAAGGCGCCGAGGTCCTCCTCGCCCGCTCCGCCGGACGCCTCGTAGGCCTGGCCGCCACCCTCGCCCACCACCCGGACCCGGCGTCCGAGGACCCCGACCCGTGGATCGGTCTCCTCCTCATCGACGCCACCGCACACCGCGAGGGATACGGCCGCGCCGTGGTCGCCATGGTCGAGGACCGCTTCCGCGACGCGGGACGCTCGGGCGTACGGATCGCCGTGCTCGACGCCAACGAGAAGGCCCTCGCCTTCTGGCAGTCCCAGGGCTACGTCACCCTGCGCCGGGCCGCCGACCGCGAGGCGGGCCGCCCCTGCACGGTCCTGCGCAAGGCGCTGTAGGGGGCGGGGGAACTCACGGCTTAGGCGCCTTCGGGCTGTCCTTCCCGTACAGCCACACGTCCCAGACCTCCGTCAGATCACGGCCCGTCTTCTCCTCCGCGTAGGCGGTGAAATCGGCCGTGCTCGCGTTCCCGTGCCGGTGGTCGGCGGCCCAGCCCCGTACGAGGGCGAAGAACTTCTCGTCGCCGACCTCCTGCCGGACCCGTTGCAGGACCATCGCCCCGCGCCCGTACACCGGGGCTTCGGAGATCTCCTTCGGGCCGGGCGGTGCGGCCGGCGGGAAGGCGTCCCAGTCCGAGCCCGCCGCGTCGTCGACGCGGGTGTCCCCGGCGAGGTAGGCGTCGAAGTGCCGCTGCGCGCTCGGACCGCCGTGGTCCTCGGTCCACAGCCACTCGGCGTAGGTCGCGAAGCCCTCGTTGAGCCACATGTCCTTCCAGGACTCCGGCGACACCGAGTCCCCGAACCACTGGTGCGCCAGCTCGTGCAGCACCAGTTCCTCGCTGCCGGGCGCCCCCGGGAACACCGGCCGGGTCTGCGTCTCCAGCGCGTAGCCGAGGCTGTGCGCTGGCAGCACGATGGCGCCCGTCGCGGAGAAGGGGTACGGGCCGAACCGCCCGATGCCCCACTCCACCATCTCGGGCAGCCGCGCGAGCGCGGCCCCGCTCGCCTTCGCCTCCCCGGGCGAGACCGCCGTGTACACGGGGATCCCGGAGGCGGTCCGCCCGGTCGCCACCTCGAACTTCCCGACGGCCACGGTCGCCAGGTAGCTCGCCATCGGCTCCGCCGAGTGCCAGGCGAACACGGTCCGCCCGTCGTCCTCCTCCGTACGGGAACGCAGCTCGCCGTTGGACACGGCCTCGTACCCGCGCGGGACGGTCACCGTGATGTCGTACGTGGCCTTGTCGCTCGGGTGGTGGTTCCCCGGGAACCAGGCCATCGACCCGACGGGTTCGCCGACGCCGACCGCGCCCTTGCCGCCCGGGGTGACGATCCACCCCTCCCGGGACCCGTCGGGGTCGGTGACGGTCCTGGGCCGGCCGGAGTAGTCGACCTCCGTACGGAAGACCTCCCCGCGCTCCAGGTCCTCGGCGGGGCGCACCGTCAGCTCGTTGCCGGAGCGGTTGAAGCGGGCCCCGGCGCCCTGCACGCTCACGCCCTCCACCTGGAGCCCGCTGAGATCGAGGTTGAAGGAGCTGAGCCCCTGCTCGGCACGGGCGGTGATGACGGCGGTGGCGTGCAGCCGCCCGTCGGCCGGGTCGTAGTCGAAGTCCAGGGAGTAGTGCTCGACCTGGTAGCCGCCGTTGCCGGCCTTGGGGAAGTACGGGTCGCGCACCCCCGACGCACCCGGCCGCCCCTGCACGGTCTCCCCCGTGCAGCCCGTGGTGAGGGCGAGCAGGGCGGCGACGGCGGGGGCGGCCAGGCGGGAGAGTGCGCGTTGATCCACGCGTTCGAGACTACGTCCCGCGACGCTGCTGCTCCTAGGCGCTGCTGCTCCTCGGCGCTGCTACTTGTTGAGGGCGTCCACGCCGGCCTTGGCGAACTTCTCGTCCAGGTCACCGCTCGGGGCGCCGGCCACGCCGACACCCGCGACGGGGGCGCCGTCGGCCTGGACGGGGGTGCCGCCGCCGAGGAAGAGGGTGCCGGGGATGTCCTTCAGGTTCGGGGTCTGCGCGAGGCGGCCGGCGAGCACCGAGGTCGGGGCGTTCCAGGACACGGCGGTGTAGGCCTTGCGCTGCGCCGACTCGTAGGACTGCGGGCCCGCGCCATCGCCGCGCAGCGTGACGATGGTGTTGCCGTTGCGGTCCACGACGGCGACGGTCACCTTCTGGTTCTCGCTCTCGGCGGCGTCCAGCGCGGCCTGGGCGGCGCGGGTGGCGGCGTCGATGGTGAGGTGCGTGGAGGTGGTGAAGTTCTTCTTGTCGCCGTCCTTCTTCGCGACGGCGGCCGGGGCCGCGACCGGGGCGGAGGCCGGGGCGGCGCTGGCGCTGACCGCGCCGAAGGCTCCGGCGCCGAGGGCGACGGCGACGGCGGTACCGGTGAGAACGCGGGTGCGGGTGTTCATGTCTGCTGCTCCTGTGAACGTCGGCACGGCGGGCTGTTCTGCCGTTGCTCCAACCCTCTCCCGCCCACCCCCACCACCCCGTCCCCGTACCGGCTCGGAACCCGCCCCCCACCGGCTGATGCGGGGGTCAACCGATCGGCTGATGCGGCAACCCCCCGCGGGGCGCTTACCTGGCCCTTCACCGCAGCCCGATCCAGCCGTCCGGCGCTTGAGGACCGGGGTCTGGGGCGGAGCCCCAGGGGTCCGGGCGCAGCCCGGGCAGAACGGGTCAGGGCGGAGCCCTGGGAACGGGCGAAGGGCGGGGAGGGGACACCCCCGCGCAGCGCCACCCACCCGCACCACCCGGCACCATGGACATACGCACCACCCCCTCCCAGGAGCACCCTGTGACCAGCGCGCCCCCACCAGCCCCGGCGGCCCCGGCCGCCCCCGCGGCCCCACCGAGCCCGGTGACCACCACCCCCCACCAAGACACCCGCGCCCTCGCCACGGTCATGCACACCGCGTTCTTCCTCCTCCTCGGCGCCTCCGTGGCCCGGTTCCTCCTCCGCCACCCCGACGAACCCCGCACCCCGTGGATCATCGCCCTCGGCATCACCCTGGCCCTGCTCTACGTACTCGGCCCCGCCCTCGGCGCCGCCCCCACCCTGCGCCGCCTCCTGTGGCTCGGCGTGGTCGTCACCGTCTGGGTGGTCCTCGTCGTCCTCGCGCCGAGCTTCGCCTGGTGCGCCGTACCGCTCTTCTACACGGCCCTGCGCACCCTCCCGCCCCGCGCGGCCGTCGTGCTCGTGGCCCTGCTCACCGTGTTCGTCGTCGCGGCCCAGCTCCGCCTCGCGCAGACCTCCGGCTCGGGCGAGCCCTTCGACCCCAACCTCCTCCTCGCCCCGCCCGCCGTCGCCGCCCTCGCCACCGCCGTCTTCGTCCACATGGAGCGCCAGGCGGCAGCCCAGCGCACCCTGATCGACGACCTGATCCGCACCCGCCGGGAACTGGCCGCCACCGAACGCCGCGCCGGCACCCTCGCCGAACGCCAGCGCCTCTCGATGGAGATCCACGACACCCTGGCCCAGCACCTGTCCAGCCAGCAGATGCTCCTCCAGGCAGCCGAACGCACCTGGGACACCCACCCCGGCACCGCCCGCGCGCACGTCCGTACCGCCACCGACATCACCGCACGCGGCCTCGCCGAGGCCCGCCGCCTCGTGCACGACCTCGCGCCGCCCGAACTCGCCGACGGCGCCGGCCTCCCGGACGCCCTGCGCGCGCTGGACGCGGGCCCCGAGACCGAGGTCCGCTTCCACCTGGAGGGCGCCCCGGTCCCCCTCCCCGACCGCGCGGAGCAGGCACTGCTGCGCATCGCGCAGGGCGCGCTGGCGAACGTAAGGGAGCACTCGGGGGCCCGTACCGCGGCCCTCACGCTGAGCTTCCTGGGCGACCAGGTCGTCCTGGACGTCGCCGACGACGGCCACGGCTTCACCCCGACCCGCTCCACCGCGGGGGAACGCGGCCACGGCCTCCCCGCGATGCGCGCCCGCGTCCGCCAGCTCGGCGGCACCCTGACCATCGAATCCACCGCGGGCGAGGGCACGGTCCTGTCGGCGTCGATCCCCCTGGAGTCCACCCCGTGACCACGAACGAGAACCCGTCCGCGACGACCCCTGACCCCGAGCAGGCGGCCCCCAAGGCGGCGACCACGATCCTCCTCTGCGACGACCACGTCGTCGTCCGCGCCGGCCTGCTGGCCCTGCTCGGGAGCGAGCCGGACATCGAGGTGCTCGGCGAGGCGGGCAGCGGCGAGGAGGCGGTCGCGCTCGCGGCCAAACTCCGCCCCGACGTGGTCCTGATGGACCTCCAGCTCGGCGAGGGCATCGACGGCGTGGAGGCCACCCGCCGCATCACCGCCGCCCCGAACCCCCCGCACGTCCTGGTCCTGACCACGTACGACACCGACGCGGACATCACCCGGGCCATCGGCGCGGGCGCCACGGGCTACCTCCTCAAGGCGGAACGCCCCGAGGAGCTGTTCGCCGCGATCCACTCCGCCGCCCAGGGCCGCACCACGCTCTCCGCGCCCGTGGCCAGCCGCGTGATGGCCCACATGCGCGGCGGCAACCGGCCCACCCTGACCGACCGCGAGCTCGACATCCTCGGCCAGCTCGCCCGCGGCCTCGGCAACCGCGACATCGCCCGCGCCCTCTTCATCAGCGAGGCCACGGTCAAGACCCACCTGGGCCGCATCTACGACAAGCTCGGCGTCGACACCCGCGCGGGCGCGGTCTCGGTGGCCAAGGAGCAACGCCTCCTGCCCTGAGCACCCCGCGAGAGCCCGGCACCGGCAGCGCCGTGCAGCGCCGGGCACCGCACGGCACCGCCGGGCACCGCACGCACCGCACGCATCGCACGCACCGCACGGCATCGTCCATCCGTACGAGATCGCGCTCGTACGCCGCGCCGATCCCCCGCGGGCGGCGACACGACAGGCTCGTCAGTGCCCGGACCGCCCCGAGCAGGCCCGGGCGCCACCAGCCGTGTCGAGAGGAACCCGCCATGCCCACCACCGATTTCGCCCCGGAACGCCGCCGCATGCTCACCATGCTGGGCACCGGCGCCGCCGTAGCCGGGCTCGGTGCCCTCGCTACCGCGACGCCCGCCGCCGCGACTGCCGCCACCGCGTCCGACGATCTCTCGACCGCCTCCTACAGCCCCGGCCCGGCCGGTTCGGCGGAGGACGAGCTGGCGATCAACCGCCTGCTGGAGACCTACCTCTTCGCCGTGGACACCAAGGACAAGACGGTCTTCCGGACCCTCTTCACCGACGACGCCACCCTCACCGTCATGGCCCACCCCGACGGCACCGCCGGCATCGTCAAGTCCGGCATCGAGGCGGTCGTCGCCAACCTCGACGGCGCGGCGGCCTGGGGCTACTCCACCCACGTCACGGCCAACGCCTACGTCCGCGTCACCGGCCGCTACACCGCGACCGGCGACAGCCACGCCACCGCCCAGCTCGTGTACCCGGCCACCGCCACCGCCCCGGAGACCGTCGTCGTACGCGGCATCCGCTACCGCGACGAGTACGTGAAGTCCGCGGGCGTCTGGAAGATCCGCAAGCGCGTCTTCTCCCCGCTCTGGCAGTACAACGGCACCGCGGTCCAGATCGCGTACCCGAACTGACCCATCCCACCGCGCCGTTCCGTCCGGGAGATCACCCCAGCCCGATGAGCCCCCGGTCGACGGCCGCGCGCACGGCCGCCGTACGGTTCTCCACCCCGAGCTTCTCGTAGACGTGCACGAGGTGCGTCTTGACCGTCGTCCCGCTGATGAACAGGGCCGAGCCGATCTCCCGGTTGGAGCGGCCCGTCGCGATCAGCTCCAGGATCTCGGTCTCCCGGGCCGTCAGCGCCGCACTCGGCGCCCGGTACCGGCTCATCAGCCGCGAGACCACCGACGGCGACAGCGCCGATTCCCCCGCCGCCACCGTCCGCAGCGCCTGGAACAGCAGGTCGGGCGGGGACCCCTTCAGCAGGTACCCCGCCACACCCGCCTCCACGGCCCGTACGACGTACGCATCGGACTCGTAGCTGCTGAGCACGACCACCCGCGGCGGCGCGGGCAGCCGCCCGATCCGCCGCGTGGTCTCCACCCCGCACATCCCCGGCCCCATCCGGATGTCCATCAGCACCAGCTCGGGACCCAGCTCGCGCACCATCCGCAGGGCGGCGCCCCCGTCCGCGGCCTCACCGCACACCTCGAACTCGGGACACCCGCCGAGCAGTGCCCGCAGCCCCGCCCGCACGACGGGATGATCGTCCACCAACAGGATCCGCACCGGAGTCACGCCGCCCCCGCCCCCGGTCTCGCACCCTGCCCGTGCCCGGGGACCGGTACGGGAGCGGGTACGGGAGCGGGTACCGGCACACAGACCGACACCACCGTCCCGCCCCCACCCGGACTGCTCTCCACGGTCGCCGTACCCCCCAGGTACGCGATCCGGCGACGCAGCAGCCGCAGCCCGTCCCCACCCGGGCGCGCGGCCGCGTCACCGCCGCCACCGCCGTCCGGATCGAACCCGACGCCGTCGTCCCACACGTCCAGGGCGAGCACGTACGGCTGGTAGGTCAGCGTCACCACGACAGCCGACGCCCGCGCGTGCCGCCGTACGTTGGCCAGGGCGCCCTGGGCCGCCCGCAGC
Organism: Streptomyces sp. NBC_01298; assembly: GCF_035978755.1. Taxonomy (NCBI): domain Bacteria; kingdom Bacillati; phylum Actinomycetota; class Actinomycetes; order Kitasatosporales; family Streptomycetaceae; genus Streptomyces; species Streptomyces sp. NBC_01298. Next base: position 5,071,214 of record NZ_CP108414.1, on the reverse strand, counting down.
ACCGCGGCCTCGACCCTGCCCGGCACCGGCCGGGGTTCTCCCTCCAGCCGGAACCGGGCCCCGTCCGTCCCGGCACACAGCTCGCGCAGGACATCGGCCAGGGCCGCCGCCCCATCCAGCTCCACCGGAGCCAGGTCGTGGATGATGCGCCGGGCCTCGGCGAGGTTCTCGCGCGCCGCGGCGGCGGCCTGCCGGACCAGCTGCCGGGCCCGGACCGGCTCCCGCGTCCACTCCCGGTCGGCGGCGTCGAGCAACAGGTGCATGCTGGTCAGCCCCTGTGTCACGGTGTCGTGCAGCTCGGCCGCGAGCCGGTGGCGCTCCCGCAGCACCCCGGCCACCACGGCCTCCCCCTGCCCCCCGGCTCCCCCCACGCCCGTCCCCTCTCGCCACGACCCCCCGGACGCGCCGAGCTTAATCCGGCGAACCCGACACCCCAGGGGGGCATCAGCAACTCTGATCCGCGGGCCCGTACCCCCACGGGACCGCCCCCACGGACCCCCTGCGCCCCTCCGCTCCCGGACGGGCGGGGCACCCTCCGCCCCACCCATGACACCATCGGGTACGTGCTCGACATCGGCTACTCCCTCTCCCGGCGCTTCCCCGACCCCCCGCAGACCGACTACCGCTCGGCGGACGTCCACTCGCTGCGCCACGACCTGTTCTGCGGGGACGTCTACCTCGCCGACACCACCGCGGACCGGGAAGTGTCCACAGCCTGGGGATGGGTGCCCGTACTGGACTTCGCCTGGGCGCTGTGCGACATCGTCGAGCAGCTCGACCAGGACCCGCGCGGCAGCCGCGCGGCGAACCGGCAGTACGCCGAGATCGACTTCACCGAGTCCTCCGACCGCATGCTCTTCGAGCGCCGCTTCGGGTGGGTCGACGTCGAGGCCGACTGGATGCCGTCGGAAGAGGCCCCCCTCACCTTCAGCCACCGCCTGCTGCGCCGCGAAGCACGGGACTTCCTCCACGACGTGATCGCGGACCTCGTCGACATGCACGACGGCCTGGGCGACAACCCGGTCGTCTGGACCCTCCAGTCCCGCTTCCCCCGCGTCCCGGCCTGACCGGCCGCGCTGCCGGGCCACCGCCCCGCCGGGCCGCCGGGGACGACCGGCAGGTAAGGTCGCGCTCTTCGGGTCCGCACGGCCCGGAGTCCCCGTGAGGCAGCGCCGACCATGACCGACCACCACCACGGCCCGGGCCGCCGGGCCGACGCCTCCGCCGACGCCTCCGCCGACGCCTCGGCCGACGCCCGCGCACGGCTCGACCGGGCACTGGACCAGCTCGCCGTCACCTTCCGCGGGATGACCGCCCCGGCAGACGAGGTCCAGTGCGAATGCCACTGGGGCGGCCCGGAGGACCTCGCCCTGCTGAAGCTCCCCGGCACGGACGACCTCGACCCCGACCTCGTGCACCGCACCTGGAGCGCCCCCGACTGGAACGACCACGGCGCCGTGCTGCGACGCGTCCTGCCGCAGTTCGCCCGCGAGCTGACCGACGGCCTCGGCGACTACGCGTGGGACATCGACCGGGTCGGCATCTCGTTCGACCGCGGCGCATGGCAGCAGTGGCCCGCCCCGCAGAGCGCGGCCGTAGCGGAGTTCCTGCACGCCTGGTGGGCCCACACCCTCCTCAGCCCGGACCCCGCCGTCCCCGTACGCGGAGTCCTCCAGGTGTGCACCGAAGCCTCCGGCAGCATCGGCCCCTGGCTCGCGGACTGGGAGACCCTCCGCCACCCGGTCGCCGACCAGCACCTCGCCGACACGGTCCACGCCTGGCAAGGGGACCTCCTCTGCTACGCCCTCCCCTGGTCCACATGGGTCTTCTGGCAGGAGGGGGAGGAGGAAGCCGTACGGACGGAACTCACCGACTGGCTCGCGAGCCGCGCGCCCGCACGCCTACGCGCCCACGGCGCCCCCGAAGAGGTCCTGCACACCGTGCGGCTGCTCAGCCTCCACGACGGCGACCGCTGGAACGACCCGCACTGGCCGTACGGCCCCGCCTGACGGCGCCCGCTACGGGACCACCCGCAGCCCCAGCTGCGCGGCCATCGCCGGAGCCAGCTCGAACAGCTGCCCCGCGCTGATCACCGCCCCGGCCAGCGCGTCCACCCCCCGCGCGATCTCCAGCGCCCGCGCACCCCGCAGGTCCACGTCCGTCATCCGCGCGCCCGTGAAGTCCACCGCCCGCACCTCGCAGTCCCGGAACTCCACCCGTTCCAGCACCGCGCCCCCGAAGTCGGGCTCCACCAGCACGCACCCCTCGAAGACCACGTCCTTGAGCCGCGCCGTGCGCAGGTTCAGGTAGTCGATCTTGCCCCCGCGCACGAGCACCCGCTCCAGCACCGCCCCGTGCAACTGCACCCCGCCCAGCCGGGCGTCCAGCAGTTCCACGTCGCGCAGCGAGGCCCCCGACAGGTCCGTCCCCACCCCCCGGACGCCGTCCAGCACCGAGTCCAGGATCCGTACCTTCGCCAGCCCGGCCTCGTCCAGCACGCAGCGCCGTAGCGCGCAGTCCATGAACCGGGCCCCCCGCCCGTCCCCGCCCGCCAGGTCCACCTCGACGAACTCCAGCCCGTCGTAGTCCCCGTCCGGCTCCAGCTCCGCGTCCTCCCACCCACTGAGCTCCGGCAACCGCACCTCCGGCCGCCGCGCCGCCTTCACCGTCTGCTGCTGCCCGTTTCGCGCCATCCCCCCATCCTGACCGACCCCACCGACAAACCCTTGACCTCAACCCCGCTCGAGGTCGGACGCTGTCCCCATGACCACCACCACGGCCACCACCACCGCCACCGCCCCGGCCCACACCTCGACCGCCCCCGGCGAGATGCGCGCCATCCGCCTCCACGCCTTCGGCCCCGCCGAGAACCTCACCTACGAGTCCGTCCCCCGCCCCGTCCCCGCCCCCGGCCAGGTCCGCGTCGCCGTGGCCGCCGCCGGCGTCCACCTCCTCGACACCGCGCTGCGCCGCGGCGTCCAGGGCCCGCCCGCACCCCTGCCCGAACTGCCGACCGTCCCCGGCCGCGAAGTCGCCGGCACCGTCGACGCGGTCGGCCCCGGCACGGACACCGGATGGCTCGGACAGACCGTCGTCGTCCACCTCGGATTCGCCCCCGGCGGCTACGCCGAGTACGCCGTCGCCGACGCCGCCCGTCTCCACCCCGTCCCGGCCGGCCTCGACCCCGCCACCGCCGTCGCCATGATCGGCACCGGCCGCACCACGCTGGGCATCCTCCAGTTCGCCGACCTCGGCCCCGGCTCCGTCGCCCTGGTCCCCGCCGCCGCGGGCGGCATCGGCACCCTGCTGGTCCAGTACGCCAAGCACGCCGGAGCCACCGTCGTCGCCCTCGCCGGCGGCCCCGCCAAAACCGCCCGCGCCACCGCCAACGGCGCCGACCTCGCCCTCGACTACACCGCCCCGGACTGGGCCGACACCCTGCGCGCCCACCACCCCGACGGCGCCACCGTCCTCTTCGACTCCGTCGGCGGAGCCGTCGCCCGCACCGCCCTCGGCCTGCTCCGCGAAGACGCCCTCCACCTCGTCTTCGGCTGGTCCGGCGGCCCCCTCGCCCTCACCGACACCGAACAGGCCGCCCTGGACGCCCGCGGCATCACCACGCAGCACGTCCTCGGCCCCGCCATGCTCCGCCGCGCCGGCGGCGAAGACCCCCTGCGCCTCCTCGAAACCCGCGCCCTCGCCGAAGCCGCCACCGGCCGCCTGCGCCCCGCCCTCCAGCGCTACCCCCTGGCCGAAGCCGCCGCGGCCCACCACGACCTGGAAACCCGCGCCACCACCGGCAAGGTCGTCCTGGAACCCTGAGCGGCCACCGGCACGGACGACCTACTCGCCCCCGAGCTCCGCCAGCGCCCCGTCGGTCAGCCGGTACACCGACCACTCGTCCTGCGGCCGCGCACCCAGGGCCTCGTAGAAGGCGATCGTCGGCTCGTTCCACTTCAGGACCGACCACTCCAGCCGCTCGTACCCGCGCTCCACGCAGATCCGCGCCAACTCCCGCAGCAGCGCCTTGCCGTGGCCGCCGCCGCGCACGCCCGGACGGACGTACAGGTCCTCCAGGTAGATCCCGTGCACCCCCCGCCACGTCGAGAAGCTGAGGAACCACAGCGAGAACCCGACCGCCTCGCCCTCCGCCGTCACCGCCAGGTGCGCGAACGCCGCCGGGCGCTCCCCGAACAGCGCCTCCCGCAACTGCTCCTCGGTGGCGCGCGCCTCGTGCGGCACCTTCTCGTACTCCGCGAGCTCGCGGATCATGGCCTGGATGACGGGTACGTCGCTGAGGACTGCGCTACGGATCATGCCCTGCACCCTACGAGCCCCCGCGCCGGCCGCCCTTCCCCTCCCCCACCCCACCCCGCCCCAGCAGCGACTCCGCGATCCGCAGCTGCACCACCGCCGGCCGGTCCCCGTCCTCCACGTCCCACAGACAGTTCTGCAGCACCCGCCCCAACGTCCACGCCCGCGCCCGCTCCCGGTCCGCCCCGACCGCCTCCGCGAGCGAATCGAAGCGCCACCGCACCTCCCGCGCCCGGAAGTTGTTGACCAGCGCCGGCAGCAGCTCGAACCCCGGATCACCGGCCAGCGGCTTCGGATCGATGGCCAGCCACGGCTCGCGCCCGCCCGCCAGAACGTTGTCGTAGTGCAGGTCCCAGTGCAGCAGCCGGTCCCCCGGCTCCCCGGCCACCTCCGCGAGCGCCGCCGCGCAGTCCGCGACGAGCCCCCGCTCGCGGCCCTCCCCCAGCCGCGCCAGCGCCCCCGGCACCGCCTCCAGCATCGCCGCCGCCACGTCCCCGAGCCGCCGCAGCCCGGCCGGCGCCGGGACCGCCGTCAGCCGCGCCAGCAACCCGCCGACCACCTCCACCGCACGCCCGGAGTCCCGTACGGCCGACGCCGACAGCGGCCGGCCCTCGTCCAGGCTCTCCAGCAGCAGCGTGCCGGTCTCCGCGTCGTCCGCCAGCAGCCGTACGCAGCCCTCCCCGGCCCACGCGCGCAGCGCGAGCGCCTCGCCCGCGTTCTCCTCGTCCAGCGCCGGCAGCTTCAGCGCCGCCGCCGTCCCGTCGGCCCGCACCACCGGCAGCACCAGGGCCGTCACCCCGTACATCCCGGGCCCGGTCACCCGTAGCTCCCACCGCTCCAGGAACGAAGCCACCCGCGCGGGGAGCGCGTCGACGAACTCCCGCCCGGCCGCCCCGTTGTCCCGCACCTGCGCCCGCGCGAACGGCGCCGGAACCCCGCCGAACCCACTCCCACCCGAGCCGCCGACCGCCGCAAAGTCCATGAGCCAACCCTAGGCACGCCGGCTCGACGCCGCGCGCCGGTCACCGGTCACCGGCGGGAAGCCGGCGGGAAGCCGGCGGAAGGCCGAATGACCAGCAGGTGGGCCCAGTTGAGACCGTTCAGGCACGATCAAGTTCGAGCTAGAGTGAGCGTTCTCAGCCAACACGCCTTCCCTGGGGGATCCTTGCGTCTCAAGAACAGCCTCGTCGCCGGTGGCGCGGCTCTGGCCACCGTCATCACCACGCTCATCGCCACCCCCGCGGCCGCGGAGACCCCCGGCACCCTGACGGACGTTTCGTCCACCGCTTACTACGGCAAGGTGGGCATCGGCTGGCGGATCAACCCCTACCGCCTCGACCCGATCAACATCGTCGCCAAGGACCTCCGGACCGACGGCTACACCATCGGCATCCGCCTCGTCACCTGGGGCGAGATCGGCAAGCGGACCTGGAAGATGCGGACCATCCCCAGCGGCCAGTCGCAGGCCCAGTGGAGCACCTACCTGGATGCCGGCTGGGTCGACCAGGCCCTCTTCCAGATCTGCAAGCTCAACTCCTACGGCGACGTCGTGAGCTGCGAGGAGTCGGACATCATGCACAACCCTTTCGACGACTCTTCCGTCTAGGACGCACGACGAGAGGGTGTCACCGACATACGGGTGACACCCTCTTCGCGCCCGGTCCGACGAGACGCCCCGCAGCCGGATACCGGCGCGAACCTCCCAGAGTCAAGCCCCGATCCCGACGCCCTTCAACGCCCGCGCGAACGCCCCCGCGTCGAACAGCGACCCGTCCCTCGCCCCCACGGCCTTCCCCTCCACCAGCACCATCGGCGTCCCCTGCGCACCCGTCGCCTCGAAGCCCTGCTCCGCCTCGGCGACCCACCCCTCGTACTTCCGCCCCTTCACCGCCGCGTCGAAGTCCGCCCCGCGCAGCCCCGGCACCCGGTCCGCGATCCGCAGAAGCAGCTCGCCGGTGAACCTCCCCTTCGGCTGACTCGCGAAGACCGCCGCGTGGTACTCCGCGAACTTCCCCGAATCCACCGACGCACGCAGCGCGTTCACCGCATCGACCGAACCGCTCGCCCCGTCCCGGTCCAGGAAGGACGCCAGCAGGTACTCGATCTTCACCTGCCCGGCCACCGCCAGCTTCAGCAGCGACTCCCCGCCGGCCTCCTCGAACCGCGCGCAGTGACCGCACTTGGGATCCACCAGCACCTGCGCCGTACGCGGCGCGTCCGGCTTTCCCACGACGATCCTCGCCCCCTCCACCACCGCGGGCAGCCCCGCGAGCCGCGCGGCGATCGGACTCGTCCGCACCGGAACCTCGGAGACGGCCACGGCCCTCCCCTCCCCCTCCCCGGAACCGCACCCGACGACCGCCCCGCCCAACAGGGCCACGGCCGCCACCGCCGCGACCAGCCGCCCCGCCCTCACCACGCGCGCCATACGAACCCGCACCTCTCATACAAAAACCTGACAAAATCCCCGCTCCACCATAAGGAGGATCCAGACCCCCCACATCAGCCATTCGGCCACCCCTCAGCCCCCGAAACCCGACATCACGCCCCTGGACACCCCTCCACAACCCCGTGTAGCAACTCCCCCATGACGATCAACGGCGGAATTTCCTTCTGGTACGCGACGGACGAGACCGCCCCCGCCCACCCACCCCGCGCCCCGCTCACCGGCGACACCACCGCCGACGTCGTCATCGTCGGCGGCGGCTACACCGGCCTGTGGACCGCGTACTACCTCAAGACCGCCGCCCCCGACCTGCGCGTCACCGTCCTGGAGCAGAAGTTCTGCGGCTACGGGGCCTCCGGCCGCAACGGCGGCTGGCTCTACAACGGCATCGCCGGCCGCGACCGCTACGCCACCCTGCACGGCCGCCCCGCCGCCCAGCGCCTCCAGCAGGCCATGAACGAGACCGTCACCGAGGTCATCGACACCGCCGCCAAGGAGGGCATCGACGCCGACATCCACCGCGGCGGAGTCCTCGAAGTGGCCCGCACCCCCGCCCAGCTCTCCCGCCTCAAGGCCTTCCACACCGCCGAACTCGCCTTCGGTGAAACGGACCGCGAGCTCTACGACGCCACCGACACCCGCGCCCGCATCAACGTCGCGGACGCCGTCGGCTCCTCCTGGACCCCGCACGGAGCCCGCATCCACCCCCTCAAGCTGGTCAAGGGCCTGGCCGCCGCCTGCGAACGCCTCGGCGTCGTCATCCACGAGTCCACCCCCGTCACGGAGATCGCCCCGCGCCGCGCCCTCACCCCGTACGGCACGGTCCGCGCCCCGTACGTCCTGCGCTGCACCGAGGGCTTCACCGCAGCCCTCAAGGGCCAGAAGCGCTCCTGGCTCCCGATGAACTCCTCGATGATCGCCACGGCCCCCCTCCCCCCGGAGACGTGGGCCCAACTCAACTGGTCCGACGCCGCCACCCTCGGCGACATGGCCCACGCCTACATGTACGCCCAGCGCACCGCCGACGACCGCATCGCCATCGGCGGCCGCGGCGTCCCCTACCGCTACGGCTCCCGCACCGACAACGACGGCCGCACCCAGCCCGCCACAATCGCCTCCCTCACGAACCTCCTCACCTCCTTCTTCCCGGCCCTCACCGGCGTGGAAATCACCCACGCCTGGTCGGGAGTCCTGGGCGTCCCCCGCGACTGGTGCGCCACGGTCACCCTGGACGCCACCTCAGGCCTCGGCTGGGCCGGCGGCTACGTGGGCTCCGGCGTGGCGACGGCCAACCTCGCGGCCCGCACCCTGCGCGACCTGGTCCTGGGCGACAAGACGGACCTCACGACCCTCCCCTGGGTCAACCACCGCGTCCGCCGCTGGGAGCCGGAACCCTTCCGCTGGCTGGGCGTCCAGGCCCTCTACGCCGCCTACCGCGAAGCGGACCGCCGAGAATCCACCACCCACACCCCTACGACAACCCCGCTGGCCCGCCTGGCAGACCGCATCTCGGGCCGCGGCTGAGGGACACACAAAAAGGCCCCGGGTGATCACCCGGGGCCTTCCGCTTCTGTACGAATCCCAGTGATCACACAACCTCTGACCTGGAATGGAGCCCCCTGTCGGATTCGAACCGACGACCTACGCTTTACAAGAGCGGCGCTCTGGCCAGCTGAGCTAAGGGGGCACATATGACACTGCACAGCGCACAGAATCGCCTTCACTCTACACAGCCGCCAGACCCCGCCGCGAAGAACTTTCCGACGTCGGTAACCCCCCGCCCACCCGTTCGTTCTCCGTACTGAAGTACACGTCCGACTATCGGACCGTAAGGGTGGGAGGGTTCGTGGCCGAAGCCGCGGAGCAGGTGAAGCGCGTCATGGGCGCCGAGGCCAAGCGCCTCAAGCGCGAGGTCCTGGGCATCCCGGACCAGCGCAAGCACCAGCAGCGTGCCGCCAAACCGATCACGAGCCGCGCCAAGGAACCGGGGACGCAACAGCGTGCCTACCGCTACCGCTTCTACCCCATCGACGCGCAGGCCGAGCAGCTGCTGAGGACGTTCGGCGCCTGCCGGTGGGTCTACAACGAGGGCTTGGCACTCCGGGTGAAGGCATGGGAGGAGCACAGCGTCTCCCTCGGCTCGGCGACGTACGTCCGTACCGGCTTCCGCTGGCACGAGGACCCCGAGCGGCCGGGCACGGGGCTCATAGCCCTGGCGAAGCAGACGGAGCCACTGGACGTGCGTTGGTCCCGCCCACTGCCCGCCGGGATCACGCCGGTGAAGCTGACGGTGACCCGCGACCGCGCCGGCCGCTTCTTCCTCTACGCCCTCGTGGAAGAGCGGATCGCACCTCTGCCCGCCGCACTCACCCCCGGTGCGGATACCCCGAAGGCCGTCGGCATCGACCTCGGACTGGCAGCACTCGTCACCTTGGACGACGGCAGCACCGTGGACCATCCGAAGCTACTGAAGAAGTACGAGAAGAAGCTGGCGCGGCTCCAGAGGGAGCTGCACCGCAAGCAGAAGGGATCAGCCAACCGCGGCAAGGCCCGCGCGAAGATCGCCAGGCTGTACGCCTTGATCAGTGACGTCCGGAAGGAAGGCCTCGACCAGCTCACCACCCGCCTCGTGCGCGAGAACCAAGTGCTCGTGGTGGAAGACCTGGCCGTCGCCTGATCGTCGTGGACCGGTTCTTCCCCTCCACCCGGCGCTGTTCCGCCTGCCACACCAAGGGCGAGCGGCTCGGCCTGTCCGTCCGGTCGTGGACGTGTGCCGCCTGCGGGGCCGTCCATGACCGTGACGCGAACGCCGCGGTGAACCTCCGCGACGAGGGGCTCCGGCTGTACAACCTGGTGGTGACGGCGCTGCCTCCCGGCAAGTGCCCGCCCTCTCTCATCCGGGCGTCGGAACTACCGGAGTGCGGCCTGACCGCATAAGCCATGCACGAGCAACGGGCCGACGGGCCGTCGGTCTTCATGCCTGTGGAGTCTGCGTAAGACCGTCTGGTGCATCCCTCAGGGCTGCACCAGACGGCAGCGGACTGTGAAGCAGGAAGCGCTGCTCGCGAGGGCGGCACTGGGGTCAAAAGTGAAGTGCTCTGGCCCCTCAGCAGGTCAAAAATCTGGTGCTCTGCCCCACCCTCAAACCCCCGGATACCCCGCCCGCGCCACCCGCGGAGCCACCGCCGCCAGCGGCAGCCCCGGGTTGAGGGCGTCCACGACCGCCTGCGTGAGCGGGCGCAGCTCCCATACGTGGCGGATCGCCTCCAGCGGGAGGTCCGTCTCGTAGTAGTCCTCGGCGAAGTCGCGGTAGGCCTCCGGGGTGCCCGCCACGAGGAGCTCGAAGAGGTAGTCCGCGCCGTCCGGGTCGGACTTGCCCTCCGGGAACTCCACCTTGCCCGCGCGCCACTGCGTGTCGGCGGTCTCGCGCCAGAAGACTGCGGTGGCGTTGAGCACTCCGTCGACGCAGAAGGCGGGCTCCGTGAGGTACGGCCGGAAGGCCTCGGGTATGCCGTCGGTCAGGCCGGGCCAGCCGTCCTCGTGGTCGGTGTCCGCCCACGGGCTCATCACCGACTCGTGGTCGAAGCCGTGCCCGAAGACCCCGTCGGCCGTGAAGACGATCGCGTAGTCGTCGCCGGAGCCGTTGTCCATCAGTGCCGCTTCCTCGCCCGGGCCCCACTGCGGATCGTAGGAGAAGTAGCCGTCGTCCTCTTCGCCGCTGATCACCAGTTCCAGCGCCGCCATCGCCCGGCAGCGGTCGCGCAGGGTCTCGATGTCCGGCAGCGCGCGGGTCACGTCGTAGATGGTCATGGGCGTGATCAAAGCAGCCGCCTCTGACAGTCGCCCCCGGCCTGTGGAAACGCCCTGGAAATCGGTCGCGTCCAGGTGCTGACAGGAGCGGCGCGGGCGGGTAGCGTCGGGCCGAGTCCAGTCCACTGGACTAGACCTTCCACTCGGATCGTCCGGCACGTTCCTGCCGGTAGAAGGGATTCATCACCATGGCTTCTGTCACTTTCGACAAGGCGACCCGTCTGTACCCCGGCGGCGACAAGCCCGCCGTCGACCAGCTGGAGCTGGAGATCGCGGACGGCGAGTTCCTCGTCCTCGTCGGCCCCTCCGGCTGCGGCAAGTCCACCTCACTGCGCATGCTCGCCGGCCTGGAGGACGTCAACGGCGGTGCCATCCGCATCGGTGACCGCGACGTCACGCACCTGCCGCCCAAGGACCGGGACATCGCGATGGTGTTCCAGAACTACGCGCTGTACCCGCACATGTCCGTCGCCGACAACATGGGCTTCGCGCTCAAGATCGCCGGCGAGGACAAGGCCACCATCCGCCGGAAGGTGGAGGACGCGGCGAAGATGCTGGACCTGACCCAGTACCTCGACCGCAAGCCGAAGGCGCTCTCCGGCGGTCAGCGCCAGCGTGTCGCGATGGGCCGCGCGATCGTGCGCAAGCCGCAGGTGTTCCTCATGGACGAGCCGCTGTCGAACCTGGACGCCAAGCTCCGCGTGTCCACCCGTACGCAGATCGCGGCCCTCCAGCGCGACCTGGGCATCACCACCGTCTACGTCACCCACGACCAGGTCGAGGCCATGACCATGGGCGACCGCGTGGCCGTGCTGAAGGACGGTCTGCTGCAGCAGGTCGACACCCCGCGCAACATGTACGACCGCCCGGCGAACCTCTTCGTCGCCGGGTTCATCGGCTCGCCGGCCATGAACCTCGTCGAGGTCCCGATCACCGACGGCGGTGTGAAGTTCGGCGACAGCGTCGTCCCGGTGTCGCGCGAGGCGCTGACGGCGGCCGCCGACGCGGGCGACCGCACGGTCACCGTGGGCGTGCGTCCCGAGCACTTCGACATCGGCGAGACGGGCGGCCTGGAGATCACCGTGAACGTCGTCGAGGAGCTGGGCGCCGACGGGTACGTCTACGGCTCGACCTCGCACTCCGAGGGTTCGCAGGACATCGTGGTGCGCGTGAACGGCCGCCAGGTGCCCGAGAAGGGCTCCACGCTGCACGTGGTGCCGCGCGGCAACGAGATCCACGTGTTCTCGACCTCCTCGGGCGCCCGCCTCTCCGGCTGACCCGTACGCGCAGCGAACCGCAGCCGCCGAAGGGGCGTCCCGTCAAGGGGCGCCCCTTCGGCGCGAGTTCCGGTCCGAAGTCCCGTCCGAAGTCTGGTCCGAGTTGGCGCCCGAGTCCGGCAGATCGGGCCATTCGGCCCCAAGCGTCAACCCTTAATTCGAAAAGCCACGTCGAACCATCCCCCGACCGGGTGACTAAATGTCGCCATATCTTCACCGAGCGCTACTCTCGCCCTCGTGACCCACACTGCCCGCCGTATCGGCCGATCCCTCGCCCTGGTCCTGCCCGTCGTCCTGGTCCTGTCCGGGACCCTCGCGGTCACCATGGTCCCCTGGGCGGACAACACCCCCTCCCAGATCCTGACCGCGTCCGCCGAGGACGTCTCCGTCCCCGCGAAGCCCCGCGCCGCCCAGGACGTGCTGCGCGAAAAGCTGTTGAGCGAGATCCAGCAGGGCGAGCAGCCGGGTGACGTCCTCACCCACCTCCAGCAGGAGGTCGACCGGCGGCCGTCCCTCGCCGAGCACTGCGTGGGGATCGCGCGCGCCCTCGGGCGGGCCGCGGTGGACGCCTACGGGCCCACGAAGGCCCAGTCGTTCGCGCGGCCGGTGTGCGACACCGCGTACGCGTCCGGCGTCGCCTCCATGGGCTGACGGCCGCCGCCGCACGCCCTTCCGCACCGGAACACGACGACAATGACGACAATGACGACAACGACATGACCGATTCCGAGCGTTCCGAAAGCTCCGGGCGTTCCGACCGATCCCACGCGGCCGCGTTCCCGGCCTCCCCGACCCAGGCGGTTGTCCTGGCGGGGGGCCAGGGTTCGCGGCTGCGGCCGTACACGGACGACCGCCCCAAGCCGATGGTGGAGATCCCCGGTACGGGGATGCCGATCATCGGGCACCAGCTCGCGTGGCTGGCCTCCGAGGGGGTGACGGACGCGGTGGTCTCCTGCGGGCACCTCGCCGAGGTGCTCCAGCAGTGGCTGGCCGAGGCGCCGTTGCCGCTGCGGGTGACCACCGTCGTGGAGGACGAGCCGCTGGGCCGGGGCGGGGGCCTGAAGTACGCCGCCCGGCACCTCCCGCATCCCGACCGCTCCTGGTACGCGACCAACGGCGACGTGTGGACCCGTTTCTCGCTGCGCGAGATGGCCGCTTTCCATGCCGAGCGCGGTGCCACGGCCACGCTGGCGCTCGCCCGGCCGCGCATTCCGTGGGGGGTGGTGGAGATCAACGAGTACGGGCACGTACTGGACTTCATCGAGGCGCCGCAGTCCCCGTATCCGGTCAATGCCGGCGTGTACGTCTTCGGGCCCGAATTCGCGGCTCTGCTGCCGGATTTGGGGGACCACGAGCGGACGACGTTCCCGCGCCTGGCCCGTGAGCGGCGGCTCGCGGGCTTCCCGCTGCCCCAGGGGGCCTACTGGCGGGCGATCGACACGGCGAAGGACCTGACCGAGGCGGCACGGGAGTTGGCCGCGCAGAACGCCGCGTAGGGGCGTTCTGGCCCCGTACGCGCTGAAGGGCCCGGCACGCTTTCGCGTGCCGGGCCCTTCACCGTGTGGCCGCTCCCCCGCGGCGTCCGTCAGCCGCCGAGCAGTCCGCCCAGCAGGTCGGGCTTCTTCGGCGCGGTGCTGCCCGCGCCTCCGGTGGAGCCGCCGCCGCTCGTTCCCGTGGAGGTGGCCGGGGGCTTCTGCGGGGTGGACTGGCGGGGGGTGCTGCGCGGGGTCTTGGTGCCGCTGGTGGTACCGCGGGTCGCGCTGGGCGAGCCGGAGCCGGCGGTCGGGGAGCTCGAACCGGCGGCCGTGCGACCGGTCTTGGCGGCCGGGGAGGAGGGTCCGGCCGAGGGCTTCGCGGCCTGCTTCGGGGAGGTGGGGCGTGCGGGCTGCAGTTGCTTGGAGGTGCTCGGCAGGGGCCGCCCGGGCAGGTAGTTGCTCGGGGCCTCGCCCGGTCCGGGGACGGTGACGACGGTGGTGGAGCGGACGGCGCCGCCGAGGAGCGAGCCGATGAGGAGGGTGAGTCCGCAGATGACGCCGGCCATGACGGCCCCGCGGCGCAGGACCCGGCGGCGCAGCCGCCAGACTTCGGAGCGGGGGCCCAGGGTGCGCCAGGCCTCGCCGGCGAGGCGGCCGTCGAGGGAGTAGACGGGGGCGCCGGCGATGATCAGTGGGCTCCAGGCGGCGAGGTAGATGATGTCGGGGGCGTCGTAGGCGGGGACGGTCTTCCAGCTCACCGTCATCAGCAGCGCGGCGGAGAGCAGTGCGCCGAAGCAGGCGGCGAACCGCTGCCACAGGCCGAAGACCGTGAGGACGCCCACGATGACCTGGAGGAAGGCCACGCTGAGTCCGGCGCCGACGGGGTGGGCCAGCGCGAAGTCGCGGAGCGGTTCGGCGAGGGCCCACGGCTGCAGGGTGTGCAGCCAGGTGACCATGGAGCCGCGTTCGCCGCCGTCGAAGTAGACGGGGTCGCACAGTTTGCCCATGCCGGCGTAGATGGAGATGAAGCCGAGGAAGACGCGCAGCGGGAGCAGCACGACGCCGAGGTTCATGCGGCGGCCGGGGTAGTACGAGGCCTGCGCGCGGGCGTCGCCCTGGGCCCGGCGGGAGTCCGCGGATCCGGTGCCTTCGGAGTGGGCGGCGTCGTAGGCCTCGTGGGGGTGGGAGAGGCCTCCCACCACGGGCTGGAGCCGGGTGTCGGTTTCGTCGGGGTCGCCGTACGAGCGCTGGCCGATGACGGTCGGCGTGGCGAGGGTGTCGTCCGCGAGGTCGTGGGCGAGGTCGACGCGCGGGATGGTCTGGGTGGCGCCGCCGTCGTACTCCGCGTGGCCGTCGTGGGCGCGCCCGTGGTCGCGTACGGCTTGGAGCAGGCCGCCCATGGCGGCGCTGGCGGCGGCGTCGCCGGGGGCGGACTTGCCGCTCCAGACGACGGGGCGGCGGCGGGCGGCGCCCGCTCCGGCGGCCGCGAGGGCTCCGCCGAGTGCCGGGGCGAGCCCCGGGGCGCCGGAGGGCCTGGGACGCGCGCTGGGGCTCGGTGCGAGCCGCACGCGGAAGCTGGCGTGGTTGACGATGACCTGTGCGGGGTCGCACGGCACCTTGACCATGCTCAGCGCGGGCTGGTCGTCGAACCCTGGCGTTCTGGTGTCCACACTCATCTAACCGAGTGATGAGTGTTTAGGACACTGCCTTGACATCAGGGATGTGTCCGAGACCCGTCAAATCAAGCCACCCCGCCCGTAAGGGGCGGGGTGGCACGCTCACGGGTCACGCCCGGTGAGCCAAGTGGATCAAGCGGCGGCTCAGACGCGGCCGCGGGTGGCGCGGCGGCGGGCCGCCTCGTAGAGGACGACGCCCGCGGCGACACCGGCGTTGAGCGACTCGGCGCCGCCCGGCATCGGGATGCGCACGAGGTAGTCGCAGTTCTCGCCGACGAGCCGGCCGAGGCCCTTGCCCTCGGAGCCGACGACGATGACGACGGGGCCGCCCAGCGCCTCGAGCTCGTGCACCTCGTGGGTGCCCTCGGCGGCGAGGCCGACGATGGTGATGCCTTCCTTCTTGTAGTCCTGGATGGCGCGGGTCAGGTTGGTGACGCGCGAGACCGGGGTACGGGCCGCGGTGCCGGCCGAGGACTTCCAGGCGCCGGCGGTCATGCTGGCGGCGCGGCGCTCGGGAACGACCACGCCGTGGCCGCCGAAGGCGGAGACGGAGCGGATGATCGCGCCGAGGTTGCGGGGGTCGGTGATCCCGTCGAGGGCGACGATGAGGGGGTCCTCGCCGTTGTCGTACGCGGCGGCGGTGAGCTCGTCCGGGAGCGCGTACTCGTACGGCGGGACCTGGAGGACCATGCCCTGGTGGTTGAGCCCGTTGGTGAGGCGGTCGAGCTCGGGGCGCGGGGCTTCCATCAGGTTGATGTTGCCGCGCTCGGCCGCGAGCTGGAGGGCTTCGCGGACGCGCTCGTCGTTGTCGATGAACTGCTGGACGTACAGGGTGACGGCGGGTACGCCGTCGCGCAGTGCCTCGAAGACCGGGTTGCGGCCGACGACCATCTCGCTGGTGCCCTTGGGGCCGCCGCGGCGGGGGGCCGGGCGGCGCTTGGCGGCCTGGCGGGCCATGGCGTTGCTGATGCGGTTGGCCTTGTGCTTCTTGCGGTCCTCGGCCTTGGGCGTGGGGCCCTTGCCTTCGAGGCCCTTGCGCCGCTGGCCACCGCTGCCGACCGTCGCGCCCTTCTTGTTGGACGTGCGGCGGTTCCTGCGCTGGCTGTTCCCGGCCATGACCTCTACCTGATTTCGTTGGTGCTGCGATATGTACGTATGAAGAGTGTGCCGCCCGGATCGCCGGGCGGCCCAATCCGAGTCCGCCAGTCGGACGGCTCCGGGAGACCTCTCGGGGGTACGCGCCTAGCGCGGGCCGAGCGTCCACCGGGGTCCGGTCGGGCTGTCCTCGATGACCAGGCCCGACTGCTGGAGCTGGTCGCGGATGGCGTCGGCGGTGGCCCAGTCCTTGCGGGCGCGCGCCGATTCGCGCTGCTCCAGGACCAGGCGCACGAGGGTGTCCACGGCTCCGTGGAGGTCCTCTCCGCGATCCGTCTCGCCGGCCCAGTGCGGGTCGAGGGGGTCGAGTCCGAGGACGCCCAGCATGGCCCGTACCTCCGACAGGCGCGCGATGGCCGCGTCCTTGTCGTCGGCGGCGAGCGCGCTGTTGCCCTGGCGGACGGTGGTGTGGATGATCGCGAGCGCCTGCGGGACGCCCAGGTCGTCGTCCATGGCCTCGGCGAAGGCGGGCGGGACCTCGGCGGCGGGCTCGACGGAACCGCCGGCCTTCTCGATGACGCGCTGGATGAAGCCCTCGATGCGGGCGAAGCCGGACTCGGCCTCGCGCAGGGACTCCACGCTGTACTCGATCATCGAGCGGTAGTGCGGGGTGCCGAGATAGTAGCGCAGCACGATCGGGCGCCAGACCTTGAGCATCTCGGAGACGAGGACCGAGTTGCCCAGCGACTTGGACATCTTCTCGCCGGACAGGGTGACCCAGGCGTTGTGCATCCAGTACTTCGCGAACTCGTCGCCGAAGGCCTTGGCCTGGGCGATCTCGTTCTCGTGGTGCGGGAAGATCAGGTCGAGCCCGCCGCCGTGGATGTCGAAGGCGCTGCCGAGGTACTTGTGCGCCATCGCGGAGCACTCCAGGTGCCAGCCGGGACGGCCGCGGCCCCACGGGGTCTCCCAGTCGGGCTCGCCCGGCTTGGAGGCCTTCCACATGGCGAAGTCGCGCGGGTCGCGCTTGCCGGCCACGCCCTCGTCGGGCTGGCGGAGGTCGTCGATGTTCTGGTTCGACAGCTCCAGGTAGCCGGGGAAGCTGCGCACGTCGAAGTAGACGCTGCCGTCGGCCTCGTACGCGTGGCCGCGCTCGATGAGCCCGCGCATCATCTCGATCATCTCGGGGACGTGCCCGGTGGCGCGCGGCTCGTACGTGGGCGGGAGGCAGCCCAGCGCGTTGTAGCCGTCGTTGAAGGCGCGCTCGTTCTCGTAGCCGATGGACCACCAGGGGCGGCCCTGGTCCTCGGCCTTCCCGATGATCTTGTCGTCGATGTCGGTGACGTTGCGGATGAAGGTGACGTCGAGACCGCGGTAGGTGAACCAGCGGCGCGCGATGTCGAAGTTCAGGTACGAGCGGACGTGCCCGATGTGCGGAGCCGCCTGCACGGTGGCGCCACAGAGGTAGATCGAGACGCAGCCCGGTACGAGCGGGGTGAAGTCACGGATCTGCCGGGCGCTGGTGTCGTACAGGCGAATAGTCACGGCATCCAGGGTAGTGCGCCTGTAGCAGTGCCCCGCGACCCTTTCGGCACGCGGGGCCCGCTTTGTTGGCGAGGAACTGCGGGAGGGGTGTATCCGTACGGGGTACTAGGCCCGGTTCGTCCGGTAGACGAGGGCCGTGGCGATGGCGGCGAGGCCTTCGGCGCGGCCGGTGAGGCCCAGTCCGTCGGTGGTGGTGCCCGACACGGAGACGGGGGCGCCCGCCGCGGCGGCGAGCGCCTTCTGTGCCTCTTCGCGCCGCTTGCCGATCTTCGGGCGTACGCCGATCACCTGGATGGCGATGTTGCCGATCTCGAAGCCCTCGGCGCGGACGATCCGGGCGGCTTCCGCCAGAAGGGTGACTCCGGCGGCGCCGGACCACTCGGGGCGGGAGGTGCCGAAGTGCGCGCCGAGGTCGCCGACGCCGGCGGCGGAGAAGAGGGCGTCGCAGGCGGCGTGCGCGGCGACGTCCCCGTCGGAGTGCCCGGCGAGGCCGTCCTCGCCCTCCCAGAGCAGGCCGGCGCACCACAGCTCGCGGCCGGTCTCGAAGGCGTGCACGTCGGTGCCGATGCCGACGAGCGGGATCAGCGGGGCCGCGGGGGCGGCGGGGGCGGAATCGGTTGCGGGGCTAGTAGGCATCGGTGGCCCTCCGGCGGGCGAGTACGGCCTCGGCGAGGACCAGGTCGAGCGGGCGGGTGACCTTGAAGGCCTCTTCGTGGCCGGGGACCACCACGACGGTGACGCCGAGTTGTTCCACCATGCCGGCGTCGTCCGTGGCGCCCTCGCCGTCGCCACTGAGTCGGGCCAGCTTTTCGTGCGCGAGGCGCAGCGTGGCCAGGTCGAAGCCCTGCGGGGTCTGTACGGCGCGCAGCCGGGCCCGTACGGGGGTGGCGACGACCGGTTCGGGCTCGCCGGGCCTGCCGGGCTCGACCTCCTTGACGGTGTCGGCCAGGGGCAGCGCGGGGACGACGGCGGGCGCGCCGTCGCGGACGGCCTCGACGACGGAGTCGACGGTGTCGACGGGGACCAGGGGGCGGGCCGCGTCGTGGATGAGGACGGCCGTGATGTCGGCCGGGAGGGCGTCCAGGCCCGCGCGTACGGATTCCTGCCGGGTCTCCCCGCCGGGGACGACCAGGATCTCGGTGCGCTCGGGCAGGGCGTGCTCGTCGATCAGCCGGCGCACCTCGGCGGTGCCGTCGGCCGGGGCCACGACGACGACGAGGGAGATCGCACGGGAGCGCGCCATGGCGCGGACGGCGTGGATGAGCATGGGGGTGCCGGCCAGGGTCCGCAGGGCCTTGGGGGCGCCGGGACCGAGACGGACCCCGCGGCCGGCGGCCGGGATCACCGCGGCGGTGCGGTGGGGGCGCGATTCGTCAGACATCAGTAGCTCCGAGCCAGGTTTGTGACTTCGGCCGACATGGGTATGGCCTGAAGCGTGCCGGGTGCGACGCCCTCGCCCCTTCCGTGACGACCGGTCGAGTCGGCTGCCCGGACCCGGTACGCCAGTGGGACGTTTCGGGCTGAGGTGTTTCAGGCAGGTGCTTCAGGCTGGGGCGTTTCGGACTGGGTGCGTTCGGGCAGGGACGTTTTCAGGCCGAAATGTTTTCAGACATGGGTGCAGACATGCCGCAGCGCCCGGCAACAAGTCTCCTTGTCAGCGGGCACCGCGGCACAACTGTGTACGACAAAGCGCACGAATGATCGCGTCAGGACGCGAGCACTTCGTCGAGGAGGGCCTCGGCCTTGTCCTCGTTGGTGTTCTCGGCGAGCGCGAGCTCGCTCACCAGGATCTGACGCGCCTTCGCGAGCATGCGCTTCTCCCCTGCGGAGAGCCCACGCTCACGCTCACGACGCCACAGGTCACGCACGACTTCGGCGACCTTGATGACATCGCCAGAAGCGAGCTTTTCCAGATTTGCCTTGTAGCGCCGGGACCAGTTCGTCGGCTCTTCTGCATACGGTGCGCGAAGCACCTCGAAGACCCGGTCCAGCCCGTCCTGGCCGACTACGTCGCGAACGCCCACGAACTCCGCGTTGTCCGCAGGTACGCGAACAGTCAGGTCACCCTGCGCGACCTTGAGCACCAAGTAGGTCTTGTCCACGCCTTTGATCTGGCGAGTTTCGATAGCCTCGATCAGCGCGGCCCCGTGATGGGGATAGACCACGGTGTCGCCAACCTTGAACGTCATGTGACAGGTACCCCTTCCGTGGCTATCCAGGGTAACACGAGAATCGACCGTTATGAATGGCGTTTTCGCAGGTCAGGGCACATCTCAGGGCTTGACAACAGCGACAGGAACGTGCTGGGAGAGGCCCGCTGAAGACGGTATTCGCAGGTCGGAGGCGCTGCGCGGACCGGGCGAAACGGCTACGTTACACCTGCCCGGGAGCCCCGACGATGTGACCTACGTCCCGTTTTGACGGTTTCGGGGGCCGGAAACCGAACTGCTCCGTTCGACTGGCGGCCACCCGTACGGGTCCGTTCCGGCCCAATCCCGGAATTGATCACCGGGCGGTGTTCGATGAAATCCGGAAATTGATCACCGGAGCCCCGCCCGCCTTTGCGAGCGGGCCTTATGCGAATGAAAGATCACCCGGACCCGACGGCACCGTGACGGCAGCGGCGGGAGCAGGGGCGGGAGCCCGCGCGGGGCCCGGGCCCACACTGCGGAGGGTCGGGTGCGGGGGCGGGGCGGCGGCTCGGTAACCTAAGCGCGCTGACACATCCTTAGAGCGGCTTTACTTCGCCGCTCCGAGGCGTCCACCCTTCCGTTCCGTTCGTCCAAGGAGTTGCCTCCCCCGTGAGCCGCAGCCTTCGACGCGGCGCCCTCGCCGCCACCGCCGTCGCCTTCTCGCTCGTCTCGCTGGGCGCCTGCGCCGCCGGCCATGACGCGCCGACTCTCCAGGTCAAGCCGGACAACGCCGCCGTCACCAAGGGCGACATCAAGGTCCAGAACGCTCTGGTGATCACCCAGGAGAAGGACAAGAAGGGCCCGGCCGCGGTCTCCGCGACGGTGTTCAACAACGGCACCAAGGAGCAGACGCTCGACGCCATCACCCTTCCGGGTGGCAAGGGCACCGTGACGCTGAAGCCCGCGGGCAGCGGCTCCAAGGTGGTCATCCCGGCCGGCGGTTCCGTCCTCCTCGGCGGAAAGGGCAACGCCTCCGCCGTGATCGCGGGCGGCGACTCCCTCATGGACGGCAACGTCCAGAAGATCGTCTTCCAGCTGAGCACCTCGGGTGACGTGGAGCTGGACGCCTTCGTCGTACCGGCCACCGGCATGTACGAGGGCTACGGCCCGACCGCCGTGGCGGTCGTCCCGGGCGCCACCCCGTCGGGCAGCCCCTCGGGCGCCCCCTCGGGCGCGCCGTCCGGTTCCCCCTCGGGCTCGCCCGCGGGCAGCCCGTCCGGATCCCCCTCCGGGTCCGCGTCGGCCTCCGCGTCCGCCTCCGCCGGCCACTGAGGCGCGAAGCACCGTACGCAGCACTCCACAGGAACGGCCCCCGTCCGCTCGATGCGGACGGGGGCCGTTCCCGTGTTCCGGGCCGGGCACCTCCCACACGCGCCCCTCGCACCGCTCGGCCCCTAGGGGCCTCCCGGGCTTCGGGACGCTGCGCCGGCCTCCGACCGGCGACGGGAAGGGCCCGGGGCCCTCCGTCTACGGTTTACGGCTCGAACTTGTAGCCGAGGCCTCGGACCGTGACCAGGTAGCGGGGCGCGCCCGGGTCCGGCTCGATCTTGGCGCGCAGGCGCTTGACGTGGACGTCGAGGGTCTTGGTGTCGCCGACGTAGTCGGCGCCCCAGACCCGGTCGATGAGCTGCATGCGGGTCAGTACGCGGCCCGCGTTGCGCAGCAGCATCTCCAGCAGGTCGAACTCCTTCAGCGGGAGGTCCACCTTGGCTCCGGCGACGGTGACCACGTGGCGGTCGACGTCCATCCGGACGGGGCCCGCTTCCAGGGCGGCCGGGGTGACCTCTTCCGGCTCGCCGCGGCGGCGCAGGACCGCGCGGATGCGGGCGACCAGCTCCCGCGAGGAGAAGGGCTTCGTGACGTAGTCGTCGGCTCCTATCTCCAGCCCGACGACCTTGTCGATCTCGCTGTCCTTGGCGGTCACCATGATCACGGGGACGTTGGAGCGGCCTCGCAGCTGCCGGCAGACCTCCGTGCCGGGCAGGCCGGGGAGCATCAGGTCGAGGAGGACGAGGTCGGCGCCGTTGCGCTCGAACTCGTCCAGCCCGTCGGGCCCGGTCGCGGCGATCGCGACCTCGAAGCCCTCCTTGCGGAGCATGTAGGACAGGGCGTCGCTGAAGGATTCCTCATCCTCGACGAC
This sequence comes from Streptomyces sp. NBC_01298, assembly GCF_035978755.1. Taxonomy (NCBI): domain Bacteria; kingdom Bacillati; phylum Actinomycetota; class Actinomycetes; order Kitasatosporales; family Streptomycetaceae; genus Streptomyces; species Streptomyces sp. NBC_01298. The sequence goes on along the minus strand of NZ_CP108414.1, from coordinate 5,049,244 downwards.
GAGCACTCGGGTCACGGAAGGACCTCCGGGGCAGGAATGGCTGGTGCGGTGTGTTCGAGCTGGGGGTGGGCGGGTGCGGAGGCCGTCGCCGGGACCGGCGCGGCCGCTTCGGGGAGTCGCAGGGTGAAGGTGGAACCCTGACCCTCCGAGCTCCAGACCGACACCTCCCCGCCGTGCGAAGCCGCTACGTGCTTCACGATCGCAAGGCCCAGGCCGGTTCCTCCCGTGGCGCGGGAGCGGGCCGGGTCCACACGGTAGAAGCGTTCGAAGATGCGCTCGCGGTCCTTTTCCGGGATGCCGATGCCCTGGTCGGTCACGGCTATCTCGATCAAGTCTCCACCCGGTGCGGTCACCCGGCGCGCGGCGATGCCGACGCGGGTGCGGGCGGGGCTGTAGTTGACGGCGTTCTCGACCAGGTTTCCGAGGGCGGCCGCGAGCTGCCCCCGGTTGCCCCATACCCGCAGGTCGGCGGTGCCGCCGGCGGCCATGGTGATCTGTTTCGCGGAGGCCGTGTGGCGGCAGCGGTCGATGGCCTCGGCCACGAGCGTGTCCACGCGCATCGGCTCCGCGTCCTCCAGGGGGTCGTCGTTCTGTACCCGGGAGAGGTCGATGAGTTCTTGTACGAGGTTGATCAGGCGGGTGGCCTCGATCTGCATGCGGCCGGCGAAGCGGTGCACCGCTTCGGGGTCGTCCGAGGCGTCCATGACGGCTTCGGAGAGCAGGGAGATCGCGCCGACCGGGGTCTTGAGCTCGTGCGACACGTTCGCGACGAAGTCGCGGCGTACGGCCTCGATGCGGCGGGCCTCGGTGAGGTCCTCCACGAGGAGGAGCACGAGGCGGGAGCCGAGCGGGGCGACGCGCGCCGAGACGGCGAGCGCCTCGCCGCGGCCGGTGCCGCGCCGGGGCAGGTCGAGCTCGACCTGCCGTATCTCCCCGTCGCGCCGGGTGTCGCGGGCCATGTGGAGCATGGGCTCGACGGCCAGCTTGCCGCCGCGGACCAGGCCGAGGGCATATGCCGCCGAGCTGGCCTTGACCACCGCGTCCCCCTCGTCGAGCACGACGGCGGAGGAGCGGAGTACGGAGAGGACGGTGTCCACTCCGGGTGGGAGCACCGCGTTGATGTCGGGGCGCATGGAGCTCCGGGTGGGGCGGGCTTGGTCGCGCTCGCTCCAGCGGAACGCCAGCATCGCGATCACACCGGTGCAAAGACCGGCAATCGCTGCAGCTGCGGCGACCGCCGCGTTCACGTCCATGACTCCAGGTTAAGCAGGTGCGAGGACACTTCCACAGCCGTTCGGGTGGCACCTCGAACACTCGTCGCCCAGAGTTCACCCTGACGACCGTGCTGATTCACTTGGGATGCCGGAGTCGGTCGCGTTCGGGGTTCACCGTGGCAACGTGGGGCCGATGGCCCGCACCGGCCCGCCCCGGGCAGCAGTACGGCAGTAGCAGTAGGTCGAGAGAGGGACACGAGAATGCGTGACGCGTACCACGAGGAACTGGACTCGATCGGTGAAGGCCTGGTCGAAATGGCCCGGCTGGTCGGCTCCGCCATCGGGCGGGCCACGACCTCCATGCTCGACGCCGACCTGAAGCTCGCCGAGAGCGTCATCGCCGCCGACCAGAAGGTGGACGACCTCCAGCACGACCTGGAGGCCCGTGCCATCGCGCTGCTCGCGCGCCAGCAGCCGGTCGCCACCGATCTGCGCATCGTGGTCACCTCGCTGCGCATGAGCGCCGACCTGGAGCGCTCCGGCGACCTGGCGCAGCACGTGGCCAAGCTCGCCCGGCTCCGCTTCCCGGACACGGCGGTCCCGCGGGACCTGCACGCGACCATCCTGGAGATGGGGCAGCTCGCGCAGCGGCTGATGGCGAAGGCGGCCGAGGTCATCATCACGAAGGACGTCGACCTGGCGCTCCAGCTGGAGCAGGACGACGACGAGATGGACCAGCTGCACCGCACGCTGTTCCAGCACCTGATGGACGACCGCTGGAAGCACGGCATCGAGACGGCGGTCGACGTGACCCTGCTGGGCCGCTACTACGAGCGCTTCGCGGACCACGCGGTGTCGGTCGCCAAGCGCGTGGTCTACCTGGTGACGGGTGAGCACGCGGACGAGCTCCAGGCACCCACGCAGGTCGAGGGCGTCTGAGCCGGAGGGCCGAGGGAAGCCGGACCGGCAGGGGCTGGACCGGCAGGGGCTGGACCGGCAGGGCTTAACCCCCCTCACGGGCTGGATCAACAACGAGCCCCCAATGCGCCGTTGACGCGGGGGCCCGGCTGGGCATGAATGAGGGCGAAGGCCAAACGCCTACGAGGAGGATCCATGCCCGATTCCCCCGTCCCCATCACCCCGGAGCAGGAAGCGCAGCCCCCGGAGGGCCTGCGCCTGAGCTTGCCCCTGCTCGCGGCCTGCGGCTGCGGCTCGGGCTGCGGCTGCGGCTGCCAGTCCGGCGCCCCCTGCCAGTGCGGCGGCTGAGGCCGCCCACCCGGCCACCCGTACGCGAAGGGCCCCGTCCGACATCGCGTCGGCCGGGGCCCTTCGCGTCGACCCCATCGAGAAGGAGACGGAGACGGCCATGCGCTACGGCCACCCCAGCCAGGAACAGTTGCGGCGCAACTTCGAGAGTGTCCTGACCAACGTGCTGTCGGGGCGCGGCGTCCGCACCGAAACGGGGCTCGACACCCCGACGGAGAACGCCCTGTGGGCCATCGCACGCGCCCGCCCGAACGCCCCGGACGCGCTCGTGGCCGCGGCGTACCGCGCCTTCGCCGGCCAGATCGACGGCAGCAACGCGGCCGCGTGGCGCGCGGAGATGGACCGCAAGATCGCCGAACGTGCGACGCGGCCCCGCCCGCCGGGCCCGCCGGCGGACCGGGGGCCGCTCCCCCGCCCCGCACCGTGACGACCGCCGGACACGGATGTCACCACGCTTCAGCGCCCCCTGGCGCCGCCACGCCGCCGCCTGCGTCCGAATGCCCGCTCCGAAATGCCCGGCCCTCCCGTCCTGCTTAGCGTCGTCATGCCGTGCCGCGCAGCCCGCGGCACCCGAGGTGACTGGGAGAACCGCCGTGGCAATCGCGATGAACCTTGCATGGTCCGAGCTCACACCCGAGTTGTACGACGCCGCCCGTGCCCGCGTGGGCTGGGAGGAGGACGTTCCCGACGGGCTGGTGCTGCACACCAGCTGGTTCGCCGACGACGGCTTCCACGCACACGACATCTGGGAGTCGGAGGACCAGTTCACCCGATTCATCGCCGACCGGATCGCCCCCGTGATCAAGGGGGAACTGGGCGTCCAGGGCGACCCTCAGGTGGCCATCTCCCCCCTGCACAGGCGCTTCGTCGTCCCCGGCGTGACCGGCGGCGCCTGAGCCGGGCAACGAGAAGCCCCCCTCCTCCGAGGGCCGGCAGGTTCGGGGGCTTCCCGGAGAACGGGCTCGGTCGAGTGGTCGGCGACCTGTCAGCGGGCGAGCGTGCCGAACAGGGGCCTGTCGTGACCTGCGCGTCGGTCGGCGGCTTGACGACGCGGGTGGGCGCGGCGCCGGCGACCTTGCCGTCCTTCGTGCCGTCGCCGCGACCGCGAAGGCGAGCTCGGGCTGCTTGTCGTTGTTCAGGTCGGTGACCTTGAGCAGCGAGGGGATGCGGAACGTGCCGGCGGGCGCGGGCAGGCCGGGCGCGTTGTACGGGCCGCTGGAGGAGACGGTCACGTAGCTCGCCGCGGCCGTGGCGGTGGTGGCGCCGTCCGCGCCCTTGGCGTTCACGGAGGCGTCCGGGGCGCCGATCGCCAGTCGGTCCAATGTCCGTCCCTACGGCTCCCGTTGGGTCGGAACGGTGGTACGAGTCCCCCGGCAGGACCGCGTCATGATTCCCAGGGGTGGAGGGCACTCCAACTGCCGCCGGCCGCGGCGAACACCAACTCGGAGCCCTCGAAGACCTCCCGCTCGTTCGCCGGGGGCGGGCCGTCGAAGCGCTCGGCGCACAGGCCGACCTGCAACCGGCCGTCGAAGCGGGTGAACTGCGGGGGATCGCAGAGGACCCAGGCGAAGCCGCGGCTCTCGTCGATCCGGAACAGCCGCACTCCGAACAGGTCCAAGCGCACCGGTTCCCACCGGAGGTCCTCGTCCACCACCCTGGCGTCGATCACGAGGCCGGCGATCCGCCCCCGATTCCGTGGACTCGATCGCCGCGATGCGCGGGCCGCTCGCGGCAGGGCAGACGAATGCCCCCGGTCCGCGCGGTGTGCGCGGACCGGGGGCAGGTCGCTGGTGCTACTTCTTCTTGCCCTGGTTCTTGACGGCCTCGATGGCGGCCGCGGCGGCGTCCGGGTCGAGGTAGGTGCCGCCCGGGTTGAGGGGCTTGAAGTCGGCGTCCAGCTCGTAGGAGAGCGGGATGCCGGTCGGGATGTTCAGGCCCGCGATGTCGGCGTCGGAGACCCCGTCGAGGTGCTTGACCAGCGCGCGCAGGGAGTTGCCGTGCGCGGCGACCAGGACGGTGTGGCCGTCCAGCAGGTCCGGGACGATCGCGTCGTACCAGTACGGGAGCATGCGGACGACGACGTCCTTGAGGCACTCGGTACGCGGGCGCAGCTCCGGCGGGATGGAGGCGTAGCGCGGGTCCCCGGACTGCGAGAACTCCGTACCGTCTTCGAGCGCCGGCGGCGGGGTGTCGTACGAGCGGCGCCACAGCATGAACTGCTCCTCGCCGAACTCGGCGAGGGTCTGGGCCTTGTCCTTGCCCTGGAGGGCGCCGTAGTGGCGCTCGTTGAGGCGCCAGGAGCGGTGGACCGGGATCCAGTGGCGGTCGGCTGCCTCCAGCGCCATCTGCGCGGTGCGGATCGCGCGCTTCTGGAGCGAGGTGTGCACGACGTCGGGGAGCAGACCGGCGTCCTTGAGCAGCTCACCGCCGCGGATCGCCTCCTTCTCGCCCTTCTCGTTGAGATTGACGTCCACCCAGCCGGTGAACAGGTTCTTCGCGTTCCATTCGCTCTCGCCGTGGCGGAGGAGGATCAGCTTGTACGGTGCGTCGGCCATGCGTACGAGCCTAATGGACACACCCGCCCCCTCGCGCGCGGTGTGTACGGCATGTGGGACGGTCCCCCGATTGACGCCAGCCGTCAATCCAGTGGCTCCCGAACACCCGGATCCGTAGGGTGCGAACCAGTAGAGGGACGCTTACACCTGCGGGGGGATTCCATATGTCCGTTGCCAGTCTGAGACGGGCCGCGCGCGAGAGCGTGGCGGGACTGCCCCGGGAGTTCTGGTGGCTCTGGACGAGCACGCTGGTCAACAGGCTCGGGGCCTTCGTCGCCACATTCATGACCTTGTACCTGACCCTGGAACGGGGCTATTCGGCCTCCTTCGTGGGACTTGTGGTGGCCCTGCACGGGCTCGGCGGTGTGGTGTCCTCCCTCGTCGCCGGCGTGCTCACCGACCGGCTGGGCCGGCGGCCCACGCTGATGGCGGCGCAGGCGTCGACCGCGTTCTCGGTGGCGCTGCTCGGGTTCATGGAGCATCCGGCGGCGATCGCCGCGGTGGCGCTGCTGGTCGGCATGACCTCCAACGCCTCGCGGCCCGCGGTGCAGGCGATGATGGCGGACATCGTCCGCCCGGAGGACCGGGTACGGGCCTTCGCGCTGAACTACTGGGCCATCAACCTCGGCTTCGCCGTCAGCTCGACCGTGGCGGGCTTCGTCGCCGAGTACAGCTACCTGGCCGGGTTCCTCGGCGAGGCGGCCCTGACGCTGGTGTGCGCGGTGCTCGTCTACCTCAAGCTCCCGGAGTCCCGGCCCGAGAAGACGGCGGCGGAGAAGGCGGCCGCCGAGCCCGAGATCGGCCTGGGGACGGTGCTGCGGGACGGGCGGTTCATGGGTGTGGTCGGGCTGTCGTTCCTGATCTCGCTGATCTTCATGCAGGGCTCGTTCGGGCTGCCGCTCGCGATGGGCGCGGCCGGGTTCTCCACCGTGGACTACGGGCTGGTCGCCGCCGTGAACGGCGTGCTGATCGTGGTGCTGCAGATCCCGGTCACCCGGTTCATCGAGCACCGCGATCCGCAGAAGCTGCTGGTCATCTCGGCGCTGCTGGCCGGGTACGGGTTCGGGCTGACGGCCTTCGGCGGCTCGGTGTGGAGCCTGTCGCTGACCGTCTGCGTGTGGACGCTGGCCGAGATCGTGAACTCCCCGACCCAGATGGGCCTGGTCGCGCGGCTCTCCCCGACGCACGGGCGCGGCCGCTACCAGGGCATGTACACGCTGTCGTGGGCGGTGGCCTCGCTGATCGCGCCGCTGATGGCGGGCTTCGCGATCGAGCACTTCGGCGCGGGCTGGCTGTGGGGCGCGACGGCGGTCCTGGGGACCATCGCCGCGGGGGGCTACTGGCTGCTGATGAGGGGGCTCCCCGTTGCGGAGCCGGGAACGGGGGCGGTCGTGGAGGTCGTCGCTCCGACGGCTCCGGTGGCTCCGGTGGCTCCGGTGGCTCCGGCCGCCTGAGCCCCTACTCCGGCTTCGCAGCCGCCGTCCCCGACGGCTGCGTCAGGTTCTTGAAGGCGTCCAGGTTGCGCGTGGACTCGCCCCGCGAGACCCGCCACTCGTACTCCCGCCGGATCGCGCTCGCGAAGCCCAGCTCCAGCAGGGTGTTGAAGGCCCCGTCCGCCGCCTCCAGGACCGTGCCGAGCAGCCGGTCCAGGTCGTCGGGGGTGATCACCGACAGCGGGAGGCGGGCCGTCAGGTAGACGTCGCCGAGCGCGTCGACCGCGTAGGCCAGGCCGTAGAGCTTGAGGTTGCGCTCCAGCAGCCAGCGGTGGACGCCGGCCTCGTTCTCGTCCGGGTGCCGGATCACGAAGGCGTTCACCGACAGGGAGTGCTTCCCGGCCTTGAGCGAGCAGGTGGTGCTCAGCTTGCGGGTGCCGGGGAGCTGGACCACGTACGAGCCCGGCGCGGGGCTCTCCCAGCTCAGTTCCGCGCCGGTCAGCGTCGCTTCGATGATCCCGTGGACGTCAGCGTCAGCCATGGTGGGAGCGTACGTGACGGCGGTGATCGTGCATCGCCCCCGTGTACACGTCGGCCGTGCCGCTCGCGGCGGTGTCCCAGCCGAAGAACTGCGCGTGCCGCGCGGCCGCCGCGCCCATCCGGTCCGCGAGGCCCGGCTCGTCCACGAAGCGCCTGAGCTGGCGGGCGTAGTCCACCGGGTCGTGGCCGGGTACGAGGATCCCCGTCACCCCGTCGTCGACGGCGACGGGCAGCCCGCCGACGGCCGCGGCCAGCACCGGCGTGCCGGTGGCCTGCGCCTCTATGGCGACCAGCCCGAAGGACTCGTTGTACGAGGGCATGACCAGCACGGACGCCGCCCGGAACCAGTCCGCGAGCGCGTCCTGCGCCACCGGCGGGTGGAAGTGCACGAGGTCCGCGATGCCGAGCTTCGCGGCGAGCTTCTGCAGCCCCTCCGGCTTCGCGAGCCCGCTGCCGCTCGGCCCGCCGACGACGGGCACGAAGAGGCGGGAGCGCAGCGCCGGCTCCCGGTCCACGAGCTCGGCGACGGCGCGCAGCAGGATGTCGGGGGCCTTCAGGGGCTGGATGCGGCCCGCGAACAGCGGGATGACGGCGTCCTGCGGCAGCCCGAGGCGGGCCCGGGCGGCGGCGCGGCCGTCGCCGACGGTGAAGCGCTCCAGGTTCACGCCGGGGTGGACGACGGCGACCTTGCCGGGGTCGGCCGCGTAGTGGCGGACGAGCTCGTCCGCCTCCTCGGCGGTGTTCGCGATGAGCCGGTCGGCGGCGTCGACGATCTGCGTCTCGCCGATGACGCGGGCGGCGGGCTCGGGGGTGTCGCCCTCGGCGAGCGCCGCGTTCTTGACCTTGGCCATGGTGTGCATGGCGTGCACGAGCGGGACGCCCCAGCGCTCGGCGGCGAGCCAGCCGACGTGGCCGGAGAGCCAGTAGTGGGAGTGGACCAGGTCGTAGTAGCCGGGGCGGTGGCGGGCCCAGGCCTGCATGACGCCGTGGGTGAAGGCGCACAGCTGGGCCGGCAGCTCCTCCTTGGCGAGGCCCTCGTACGGGCCCGCGTCCACGTGCCGTACGAGGACTCCGGGCGCGAGCTCGACCACGGGCGGCAGGCCGCCGGTGGTGGCCCGGGTGAAGATCTCGACCTCGATGTTGATCGCCGCGAGGCGCCGGGCCAGCTCGACGATGTAGACGTTCATCCCGCCGGCGTCACCGGTGCCGGGCTGGTGCAGCGGTGAGGTGTGCACGCTGAGCATGGCGACGCGGCGCGGCTTGCGGTGCCCGCCGACGCCGGCGGGCAGGCGCAGGCGCGGCGGCTCGTGCCGGGTGCCTGAGCGGGCCGCGGCGAACCGGCCGCCGATGCTGCCGCCGATGCGGGACACGTACTGGCTCAAGGGAGCAGTTCCTCTCGCTCGGACGGCATGACACGCAGAGCGCTGTGGGCGCTCTTCTAGGAGTGCAACCCGGACGGCCGTCCCCCGCATTCCGGGACCGCCGGTTTTCCTGCCCCCGTCCCGGATTTTTATCGCGCGGGAACCCTCCGCTTACTCTCTGCACATGGCCTCCCGCTCCACCCCTCCCCCTCGTCGCCCCGTCGGCACGGTGACCCGCGGGACGACGAACCCGAACCGCCTGCGCCGCATGGACCGCTGGATCGCGGCGACGCACGGCCCGGCGCTGCGGCGCGCGGACGAGCCGGTGGCGGTGGACCTCGGCTACGGGGCCGCGCCCTGGACGGCGGTGGAGCTGCTGGCCCGGCTGCGGGAGGCGGCTCCGCGGGTGCGGGTGGTCGGCATCGAGATCGAACCGGCCCGGGTGGCGGGCGCGAAGCCGTACGAGCGGGAGGGCCTGAGCTTTCGGCACGGCGGCTTCGAGGTACCGCTGGAGGGCGGGGTGCGGCCGGCGCTGATCCGGGCCGCGAACGTGCTGCGCCAGTACGACGAGGAGCAGGTCGAGGCGGTGTGGGAGCGGTTGTGTGCCCGGCTGGCTCCCGACGGGCTGCTGGTGGAGGGGACCTGCGACGAGATCGGGCGGCGCCACGTCTGGGTCGCGCTGGGGCCCGAAGGGGCGCGCACGGTGACCTTCGCGACCCGGCTGGGCTCCCTGGAGCGCCCGTCCGACCTGGCGGAGCGGCTGCCGAAGGCGCTGATCCACCGCAACGTGCCGGGCGAGCCGGTGCACGCGTTCCTGCGCGACTTCGACCGGGCGTGGGCGGCGGCGGCCCCGTACGCCTCCTACGGGGCGCGGCAGCGCTGGATCCGGACGGCGCGGGCCCTGGCCGGTGACTGGCCGCTGGCGGACGGGCCGGTGCGGTGGCGTCAGGGGGAACTGACGGTGCGATGGGAAGCGTTGAGGCCTTCGGGGTGAACGTCGGGCTCCGGGGCGGGCGGGGCTGCCGGTGCCGGCGGGTCGTTCGGGACGCATCGGATGGATATCCACAAGGGTGTTGGAATTCACCGACTCGTGGCACCATCCCGAAGGCAGTCACAAGTTACTGACGATTAATCAATCCGGTGTCTGGGGGGACCATGAGGAAACGACGACGCGGTTCGATCGCCCTCACTCTGCTCTGCGCGATGGCGCTGCTGTCCGCGCCCGGCGCGCTCGCCGGCACCGCGTTCGCGGCGCCGGAGCCCCAGCCGAAGTCCCTGGAACAGGTCCGCAAGGACATAGAGGGCCTCTACCGCGAGGCCGGCACCGCCACGGACGCCTTCAACCTCGCGGAGAGCGAGGCCAAGGCGCAGTCCGACAGGATCGTGGAGATCGCCAACCTGGTCCTCGCGGGCCAGAACCGCATCACCGCCCTGAAGACCCGCGCGGGCGCCGCCGCCCGCGCCCAGTACCGCGCGGGCGGCCTGCCGCCCGGCGTGCGACTGGCCCTGAGCGACGACCCGACCCAGTTCCTCGACGGCCACGACCGGCTGCGCCAGGGCGAGAAGGCCACCTCGGACCTGATCTCCGAACTCAACCGGACCCAGACCGACTTGGAGCAGTACGCGAAGGACGCGAGCGCCCACTGGGAGACCCTGGAAGCCAACCGGGTCAAGCAGGAGGCCGCGAAGAAGCAGGTCGAGGACAAGATCAAGGCGGCGGAGGACCTCGAAAGCAAGCTGGAGGCCGAGCAGAAGGCCCGGCTGCTGCAGCTGGAGGCGGAAGCCCAGAACAAGGCGCAGACCGACTGGCTGTCCACGGGCGCGATGACCGGCTCCACGGGCGCGGCGGCCACCGACGCCGGCAAGCGCGCCGTGCAGTTCGCGACGGCCCAGATGGGGAAGCCGTACGTGTGGGGCGCCGAGGGACCCGGTTCGTACGACTGCTCCGGGCTGACCTCGCAGGCCTGGCTCGCGGCGGGCAAGCGGATCCCGCGCACCTCGCAGGAGCAGCTGCGGCTGCCGAAGGTCGCGATCAAGGACATGCGGCCGGGCGACCTGATCATCTACTTCGACGACGCGACCCACGTCGGGATGTACGTCGGGGGCGGCGCGATGGTCCACGCCCCCCGTCCCGGCCGCAACGTCACCATGGCGGGCGCGGGCTCCATGCCGATCAAGGCCGTGGTCCGGCCGGACGCGTAACGGCGGGCGGCACGCCTCCGGCGGGGAACGGGGAGCCGTCCCGGCGTCTCGGCGAGATGTCCTGGTGGGATGTCCCCGCGAGATGACCCCGTGGGATGTCCCGGCGGGGATGTCCCGGTGAGATGTCTCGAATGTCTCGGTGAGATGTCTCGGAGGGCGGGACGCCGCACCCCCCGTTCCGTGACGTTCGTCATTCGTCGACGCGGACTTTCCCACCCGATAACGGCATATGCCGGAGCCCCGCACCGGACCCGCCATTCCGCTTCCCCCGTACCGAGGCTAGGGTCGCCGGACGAGCGAACCCCCGAGGGGGCGGGAAGGAACCGGAGAATGCCCGTACCCGTACCGCGGCAGAGGGACATCCCGGCCACCGAGAGCGGCCCGGGCGGCGCGTCATCGCTCACCCTGCTGGTGATCGAGGACGACCCCGCCGGCGGCCTCACCGTCCCCGAGATCCTCGACGTCGACGGCCACCGCATCCGGCTGCGCAGCGCCCGCAACCTCACGGAAGCGGCCCGGCTGCTCACCCCCGACGTGAACTGCGTCCTGCTCGACCTCGCGCTCCCGCACGGCGGCGCGGGCTCCGCCTCCGGCGACGCCGCCGATCCCTTCGGCGCGCTGCGCCAGGTGCTCCGCATCGCCCCGCGGCACGCCGTCCTCGTGCTCACCTCCGAGGAGGACGCGGAGCGCGCCGCGGAGGCCGTACGGGTGGGGGCCCAGGACTTCCTGTTCCGCGACGAGCTCGACGGGCGGCTGCTCAGCCGGGCCATCCGCTACGCGGTGGAAAGAAAGCGGGCGGACATCGCCCAGTACAAGCTCGCGGAATCGAAACTGCGGGCCCAGGAGAACGCCCGGCTGGAACGCGGACTGCTCCCGCACCCGCTCCTGGAGGGTTCCGACCTCCGCTTCGCCGCCCGCTACCGCCCCGGCCGCAGCCGCGCGCTCCTCGGCGGGGACTTCTACGACACCGTCCGCACCCCCGACGGCACCGTCCACGCGATGATCGGCGACGTCTGCGGCCACGGCCCGGACGAGGCCGCCCTCGGCGTCGAGCTGCGCATCGCCTGGCGGGCGCTGACCCTGGCCGGCCTGTGCGGCGACGACCTGCTCGCCACCCTCCAGGAGGTCCTCGAAGTCGAGCGGCCCTGCGAGGAGATCTTCGCGACGCTCTGCACCGTGGACATCGCCCCGGACGGCCGACGCGCGGGGCTGTGCCTCGCCGGCCATCCGGCGCCGCTGATCTCCCGGCCGGGCCGCCCCGCGCGCCTGCTCCCGTACGAGAACAGCGGCCCGGCGCTCGGCCTGCTGCCCCGGGCCCGCTGGCCGCGCCGCCAGGTGGAACTGGGCGGCACGTGGAGCCTGATGCTCTACACCGACGGCCTGATCGAGGGAAAGATCGGCCAGGGCAAGGAGCGGCTCGGGCAGGACGGCATGGTCGAGATGATCAACCGCCACCTGGCCGACGGGCTGAGCGGCGAGGGCCTGCTCGAAGCCTCCGTGACCGAAGCCCGCCGCCTCAACGGCGGGGAGCTGACGGACGACGTCGCCGTCGTCCTGCTCTCCCGCGCCGAAGGCTGACGGGCCCGCCCGCAGCTCTACGGAGCCGCCCTACGCCCTACCGTCCGCCGTTGTAGGGCCCGTACGGCCCGTCGCTGCTGCTGCCGCCGCTGCGCCGGCCACCGCCGGAAACCTGCTTGAGCGCGGGACGCACGTCGACGAAGAACACGATGGTGGCGACGAGACCGGCGATCATGAGGAAGAGCATGCCGCCGAGCGTCCCCGACCAGACGAGATAGTCGATGGCGACGGTGACGCCGAGGAGGACCGACCAGAAGGTCTTCGTCTTCTTGTCGGCCGCACGGTACGCGTCCTCGCGCGCCATCAGCGCGAACACGAAGGCGACGACCGCGAGCCCGAGCACCGCCAGCCCGAGCAGCGGAACCACTCCGGTATCGAACCCGTTCATCAACATCGTCTGACCGCCTTCTCGCGCCTTGTCCGCCGGATGCCACCTGCCTCCACGCTACCGGCAGAGCCACTTTCCCAAACCACAACGGACCGGACGCCCCGCGGGTGCCCGGTCCGTCACGTCTCGCTCAGCTCTCGTCGGCCGGCTCGGCGGCTGCCTTCTTGGCCGCCGCCTTGCGCGCCGGGGCCTTCTTCGCGACGGGCTCCGCGGCGGGCTCCTCCGCCACCGGCGCGGCGGCCTCCGGCTCCACGACGACGGCGATGTCGACGATCTCCTCGGAGACCTCGCCGCGCCACGCCCGTACGGTCTGCTCACCGTGCTCGGCGACCTTGTCGTAGGCCTCCTTGGCCTTGACCGCGTACTCGGCGGCCACGCCGACCCCGCGCAGCGCCAGGTCCTGGGCGGTCTCCCCGATCTTCTTCGCGTCGATCGCGCCGAGCACCTCGGCGACCGTGGCGCTGACCGCCTCCTGCGCCTCCTTGGCCTTCCCCTTGGCCTTCTCCTGCACGGCCTTCGGGTCGGTGTTCTTCACGGCCTCGATGCGCGCGGGGGCCTCGGCGCGCAGCTGCTCGATCAGCCCGGGCACCTTCTTGGCCTGCTGCACGGCGAGGTCGGCGGTGCCGGCGGCGAAGTAGAGGGGGGTCGGGTCGGTGAGGGTCTTCTTCAGGTCATCGGCGATGGCCATGTGGTGGTCCTCCCGGATCACGGTCTCGGTTCGTGCTCAGTGCGGTGCTTGCTCAGTGCGGTGCTTGCTCAGTGCGCTCAGTGCGGTGCGTGCTCAGTTCGTGCGGTGGTTCTCGGCATCGCCGTCGGTGGCGGCGGCTTCGGCCGCTGCCCGCGCCTCGGCCTCGACCTGTGCCTTGGCCTCGGCCTCCGCGGCGTTCTCCTTGCGGAAGGACCCATAGATCTGGAGCAGCACCTGCTTCTGCTGCTCACTGATCGACGGATCGGCGAGGATCACGGCCGTGGTCTCCACGGCGTCGCGGTCCCGCTCGTCCAGGATTCCGGCCTGCACGTACAGCGTCTCGGCGGAGATCCGCAGCGCCTTGGCGAGCTGCTGCAGGATGTCCGCGCTCGGCTTGCGCAGCCCGCGTTCGATCTGACTGAGGTACGGATTCGACACCCCCGCCGCATCGGCCAGCTGCCGCAGCGAAAGCTGCGCCTGCCGCCGCTGCTCGCGCAGGTACTCGCCGAGATTCCCGACGTTGAGCGATGCCATGCCCCGATCCTGCCGCACCGTGCTAACTATTGCAAGCAGCTGCTTGCAATAACTCCCACCCTCAGTCGCCGCGGTGGAGATCGGGGCGGGTCCAGAGGGTGAGGTCACTGATGGTGGCGACCGTTCCTCGCCGCGGTCGCCGCAGGACACCGCCTACGGTGCCTATGGTGCCTATGGTGCCTATGGTGCCTATGGTGCCTATGGTGCCTTCGCGATGATCACCGTCGCGTAGTACTCCTCGGAGCTCACCGCGCGCACCGACAGGCCCGCCGCCGTCAGGGCCGAGGCCGTGACCGGGGCCTGGCGGGCGCTCGTCTCGATCAGCAGGCTGCCGCCCGGCGCGAGCCAGGGCGGGGCTCCGGCGGCCACCCGGCGGTGCACGTCCAGGCCGTCCGCCCCGCCGTCCAGGGAGACGGGCGGCTCGTGGTCGCGGGCCTCCGCCGGCAGCAGGCCGATCTCCCCGGTCGGGACGTACGGGGCGTTGACCACCAGCACGTCCACCCGGCCCCGGAGCCCGGTGGGCAGGGCCGCGTAGAGGTCGCCCTCCCACACGCTGCCGCCGTACGGGGACACGTTGCGCCGGGCGTAGGCGAGCGCGGCGGGGTCGATGTCCGCCGCGTGCAGCTCGGCCCCCGGCACCCCCGCGGCCACGGCGGCGCCCAGCGCGCCCACCCCGCAGCACAGGTCCACGACCACCGCGCCGGGCCGGGCCGCCACCACCGCCTCCCGCGCGAGGAACTCGCTGCGCCGGCGCGGCACGAAGGCCCCCTCGCCGACGGCCATCCGCAGCCCGCAGAACTCCGCCCAGCCGACGACGTGTTCCAGCGGCTCGCCCGCCACCCGCCGGGCCAGCAGCCCCTCCAGGTGCCCCGCGTCCTCGGCGGCGGCCGTCAGCAGCTCCGCCTCCTCCTCGGCGAAGACGCAGCCGGCCGCGCGAAGGACTTCCACCAGTGTTGCCAACTACCTCAGTCCTCCACGCCTCAGAAGATGTCCGGGCACCACGGGCGGCGCGCCGTGCGGAACACCGCGTCCGCGAGCGCGAGCGCCCCGGAGCGCTCCTCCGTGACCGCGCCGAGCGCCGCCAGGCGCACCGCCGACGCGTCACCCAGGTACAGCGACCCCAGTGTGCCCACGTCCAGGCGCAGGTCGGCCGGCTCCTCCGTGCGTACGCAGTCCCCCGCGCCCGCGTCGAGCCGGTAGCGCCCGCCCGCCGGACCGGTCGGGTCCACGACCTCCAGGACCAGGACCCCGGGCACGGCGTACGTCCGCGCGCCGAGGGCCCGTACGACGTCCAGCAGCCGCACCCACAGCCAGTCGGCCGAGGTCACCGTCCGCGCGGCGCGCGGGTCGGGCAGCAGGGAGGCGACCAGGTCGTCGGGGGCGCGGTAGCCGGTGCGGACCTTCACCACCCAGTCGATGGAGCACAGGAAGTGCCACAGCGCCCGCTCCACCTCCGGGGTCAGGGCGAGCAACTGCCGCACCTGCACGGTGTTCTGCGGAACCTTGGCATCGGTCCAGTGGTCGTCGGCGGTGTACCGGACCAGGCCGGCCACCTCGCCCTCCGCGGTCCGGTACACCGCGTGGAAGGACGGCGTGTACGGGTTGTGCGAGAACGTCTCCGCGCCCGTCATCACCCGCCACCACCGGGCGTCGCGGCTCACCGCACCCGGGGTCGCCGCCCGCAGCCGCTCGTGCAGGGCCGGGCCCAGCTCCCGTACCTCGGCCTCGTCCACGAGGTCGATCCTGCCGCCGTCTCCCGGGACGGCGGCAGGATCGAGTCCGGTCCGCGGTACGTCGATCTCCCATTCCGAGACGGAGGTGGCGGGCCCGTACCCGTACCGCCCGTAGATCGGGTACTCGGCGGCGATCAGCGTCGACACCACGTCACCGCGCGCGTGGGCGGCGGCCAGTTCGGCGGCCATCATCCGGGTCAGCAGGCCCTGCCTGCGGTGCGTGGGCGCCACGGTCACGTTCGTGACGGCGCTCGACGGGACGAACTCCCCGCCGGGCACGGTCAGTTCCTGCGGGAAGGAACGGAAGGTCGCCACGCACCGGCCGGTGTCCGCGTCGAAGCCGCCCTGGGTCCGGGCGCAGTCGGCGAACTCGGCCAGCAGGGCGTGGTCCTCGGCCGTGGGGTGCGCCGCGTTCAGGAAACCGGTCTGCTGGGCGCGCAGCCACCGGGGAAGTTCGGATACGGCGATCGGCCGGACGTCAGCGCTCATAGCCGCCCACGCTAATCGGCCCGACCCGACCCCGTCGCGCGGATTTCCCGCGCGCTCCCGCGCCCCCGCGTCCTCAGGCCAGCAGGTCGTCCACCTGCGCCTCGCCCTCGCGATAGCGCCGGGTGATCTCCGCGCTGCAGTCGTCGGCCGTGCGCTGGAGCTGCTGGCGGCGCCGCGAGACCTGCTGCTCGTAGCGCACCAACTTGCCCATGCCCTCGTGGAGTTCCTCGTCCGTGCGCGCTCCCAGGTCCGACAGCTCCACGTCGGAGAGCATCTCGGCCGCCAGCAGCCGGTATTCCTCCCCGTGCGGGGTGCCGAGCGTGACGTGCCGGGCTGAGGCGCTACGGCTGGAGGGGGCGTCCGCGAGGATCTCCGAGAGCCGGTCCACCACCGGCGTCTCGGGGTCCGTACGCCGCGCGAGCTCGGCGCGCAGGATGTCGATGCGGCCCTGGAGGATCCGGCGTACGTAGCTCAGATCGGCCTCGTCGCGCTGCGCGTCGCGGCGCAGTCCGCGCAGCTCCGGCAGTCCGAGCGCGGTGGTCGCCGCCGTCGGAACGTCCGAGCCGGTCCGCTGCGCGGGCGGCCGCGGCGCCGAGTTCGCCGAGATCTCAGAGGCCAGCGCGGTCGCCGCGGACGCGACGGTCGTACCGGATCCCACGGGTCCGACGGGTCCGATGGGCGCAGGAGCAGATGCAGGTGCGGAGGTACCAGAAGTATTCATGCGTTCGTGTCCGTCCCCTCGACCGGTGCTGGGGGCACCGCCTGCGTGCATCGTGCCACTCCGCACGGTGCCGACGCAGTCCCACTCCACCCGATCGGCCCCGGACGGGTGCACGCCTGGTACACAGGTGTTATGCGAGCAGTGGTGCAGAGGGTGGACGGCGCGAGCGTCGTGGTGGCCGGCGAGACCGTCGGGGAGATCGTCGGGGAGGGGCTGTGCGTCCTGGTGGGGGTGACCCATGACGACACCCCGGAGAAGGCGGAGCTGCTGGCGCGCAAGCTCTGGTCGGTGCGGATTCTGGAGGCCGAGAAGTCCTGCAGCGACGTGAACGCGCCGCTGCTGGTGATCTCCCAGTTCACCCTCTACGGAGACGCCCGCAAGGGCCGGCGCCCCACCTGGAACGCGGCCGCGGGCGGCGCCTTCGCCGAGCCGCTCGTGGACGAGGTCGTGGCGCGGCTGCGGGCGCTGGGCGCGACGGTGGAAACGGGCCGGTTCGGGGCCGACATGCGGGTCTCGCTGACCAACCACGGCCCGTTCACCATCGTCATCGACATCTAGGCCGTCTCTTTCGGATCTTGCCGGGCCCGCGACGCCTGGCACCGCGCCTGGCCGCACTGCCGAGGCGACCACGTACACCCAGCACGCGAGCGCCCCGACAGCACGCCCAGGCACGGCACCAGACGCCGCGGACTCGGCCGACAAGATCCGAAAGAGACGACCTAGGGCGGCCGCTACGGCGCTACGACGACCTCCTGGGCGGCGGCCGTTCCGCCCACCAGCAGCGGGGCGTCCAGCGGGACGTTGCGCTTGACCAGCGCGAGGGCGATCGGGCCGAGCTCGTGGTGGCGGACCGAGGTGGTCACGAAGCCCAGCTGGCGGCCCTCCTCCCCGTCCGCGGCCAGCCGTACGGGCGCGCCGTGCGCGGGGAGGAGCACCTCGGAGCCGTCCAGATGCAGGAAGACCAGCCGGCGCGGCGGCTTCCCCAGGTTGTGGACGCGGGCCACCGTCTCCTGGCCGCGGTAGCAGCCCTTCTGCAGGTGCACGGCGGTGCCGATCCAGCCGAGCTCGTGCGGGATGGTGCGGTGGTCGGTCTCCAGACCGAGCCGCGGCCGGTGCGCCTCGACGCGCAGGGCCTCGTACGCCAGCAGCCCGGCGACCGGGCCGTGGGAGGCGGCGAAGGCCTCCAGGTCGGCGCGGGGCAGGAACACGTCGCGGCCGTACGGGGTCTGCCGTACGGCGAGTTCCTTGGGGACCTCGGCGATGGAGCCGGCCGGCAGGTGCACGACGGCGAACTCGGCGGTCCGGTCGGCGACTTCCACGCGGTAGAAGAAGATCATCGACTCCAGGTAGGCGATCAGCGCCTCCTGGGTGCCGGGCTCGACGTGCATCCACATCGTCTCGCCGTCGTCGACGAGGTAGAGCGCGTGCTCGATGTGGCCGTTCGCGGAGAGGATCAGCGCCTCGGTGGCCTCGCCGGCCGGGAGCGCGGTGACGTGCTGAGTGATCAGCAGGTGCAGCCAGCTCAGCCGGTCCGGGCCGGTGACGGTGACCACCCCGCGGTGGGAGAGGTCCACGAAGCCGCGGCCGTCGGCGAGTGCGCGCTGTTCTCCGTAGAGCTCGCCGTAGTGGGCGGCGACGCCCTCGTCGCGGCCTTCGGCCTGTACGGCGCCGGGGAGATGGAGCAAGGGGCTGCTGGTCATGCCACCAGCGTACGACCCTGCCGGGCGTCGCCCTAGTGCTGCTTGGCGGCGCAGGTCTTGCAGCGGCCGAAGATCGCGAAGTGCTTCATGTCGGTCTCGAAGCCGAAGGTGTCGCGGAGCTTGGAGATGAACTCGGCGGCGACGTCCACGTCCGCCTCGATGACCTCGGTGCAGTCGCGGCAGACCAGGTGGATGTGGTGGTGCCGGTCGGCGAGGTGGTAGGTGGGGGCCCCGTGCCCGAGGTGGGCGTGGGAGACCAGCTTCAGCTCCTCCAGGAGCTCCAGCGTCCGGTAGACCGTGGAGATGTTGACCCCGGAGGCCGTCCTGCGCACCTCGACGAGGATCTCGTCCGGGGTGGCGTGCTCCAGGGCGTCCACCGCTTCCAGCACGAGCTGGCGCTGCGGCGTCAGGCGGTATCCGCGCTGGCGCAGGTCGCTCTTCCAGTCGCCGCCTTCGGGGGCGGCGAGGCCCTCGGTGCTTTCGGTGCTGTCGGTGGTCACCACCCGGCCAGTGTAGGCCTCGGGCCCGCGGGAGGGGAGCGGGGAGGCCGTGCGGGAAGGCCCGGCACGGGCGGAAGGCGCCCGGGCGTGCTGGAGCCCCCGGCGGCCGGGGCGGCCGGGGGCTCCTGCGAACGCTCGCGTACGGACGCGCGCGACCTGGCCGCCCGGCGGTCCGGCAGCCAGGCGGTCCAGCGGCCTGGCGGCCTGGCGGTCTAGCGGTCTAGCGGCCTGGCGGTCTAGCGGTCTAGCGGTCTAGCGGAAGAAGGCGATGCCGTCGTCCGGCATGTCCGGGAGGTTGCGCGCCATCTCCGCGACCTCCTCGGGCGTGACGACCTTCTTCAGCTGCGCCGACATGTAGGGGCGCAGCTCCACCTCGGGGGTGGCCTTCTCGCCGACCCACATCAGGTCGCTCTTCACGTAGCCGTAGAGCCGCTTGCCACCGCTGTACGGGCCGGAGGCCGCGGTACGGGCGACCGCGTCGGTGACCACGTCGATCTGCGGCTTCCTGTCGGCGAGCTCGCCGTACCAGACCTCGACGACGCCCTGGTCACGGACCATGACGATCTCGACCTTGCGGTCCTTGTCGATGCGCCAGTAGCCCGACTCGGACTCCAGCGGCCGCACCTTGTTGCCCTCGGCGTCGAGCACCCAGGTGTGGGAGGTGTACTCCAGGAAGTCCCGGCCGTCGTGGCTGAAGACGACTTCCTGGCCGAAGTTGCACTTCTCCTCACCGGGGAAGTCGAAGACGCCTGCGCCTTCCCAGTTGCCGAGGAGGAAGGCGAGGGGGACGAGACCCGGGTTCAGGTCGGACGGGATCTGGATCATGGGTGGCTGCTCAGCTCAGGCGATCTGTGGGAGGGGTTCCGGTATCCGGGGCGGTCGGCTGCAGATCCGAGGGGATCAGCGCTGGCCCTGGTAGAGCTTCTTCACGGCCAGGACGGAGAAGGCGAGGACGCCGACACAGACCAGGACCAGCAGGGAGGTGAAGACTGCCTCAAGCACGGGGTGCTCCTCGGTGTTCTCAATGGTTTCAAGGTGGCGTTACGGGGCCGGTCCCCAAGCCTACTGGCCTGGGGACCGGGGCACGGTGTGAGGTGGCCCGTACGGGGGCTCACGCGGCGGCCGTGCGCTAGCCGAGCAGCTGGAGCTGGAGGATCACCGTCTGGTGCAGGGGCACGGCGGCCACCTCGTCCTTGCGGTTCTGGAGGACGACGGCCTGGATGTCACCCGACTGGAGGCAGGCGAGCGCGGTCTGCTCGTCGCCCGTGGGCTTGGCCTCCCGGTAGAGCGTGACGTCGCTGGCGCTCCGCGCGCTGGGGCCGCTGTACGCGCCGTCCTGCCCCAGCTCGGTCCGCTGGGAGCTCTTGGCCCGCATCCAGGCGTCGTCGGACTGGAGCCGCGCCACGCCGTTCAGCGTGGCGAGGGCACCGCAGCCCTTGAAGTTGTCCACGAAACCGGAGGCGTGGAAGCGCAGCAGGTAGACCCGGGTACGGGTGCCGTCCGGGGTGGTCCAGCCGCGGGCGACGATCTGGCGCAGCCCCTCGTTCGCGAACTGCTCCTTCATTTTCCCGCGGCCCGTGGCGTCGTACTCCTCCAGGAAGGTGTCGACGGTCACCACCCCGTCCTTCTCCAGCTTCAGCGTGGAGTCGGGGGCCGATCCGCTGGGAGCCGGCAGGAGCAGCTCGGTGAGACCGGCGTAGTGGATGCCGTCCGGGTTGTCCTCGGCGAACGGCAGGGCGGCGCCCGGCGGCAACGCCGGCTTGGCCAGCCTCGGAAACGTCCAGCGGCCGTCGGCCTTGGTGGACAGGCCCGGGATGTCGGTGCGCTCGGGCTGGGTGACCTCGTACGCGACACCCGTGCCGACGGCGGCGAAGACGAGTACGGCGGCGGTCCAGCGCAGCGCGGCGAACAGCTTGCGGCGGTCCTTGGGCGCGGCGGGGACCTCCGGGGCCTGCGGGGCCGCGAAGGGGTTGGCCGCGAGCGGGTCCGCGGCGAACGCGGCGGCCCGGGCGGCCCCCTGCTCGTCCACGGCGGGCTGCGGTGCGGCGTCCTCGGGGGGCGCCGACACGGGTCCGGTGGTGTGCTGCTCGGTCACGCGGACTCCCCGGGGGACTTCAGGTGGTTCATCTGGTTCTGGAAGAGCGCGACGGCGTTGGCGGTGGCGAAGGGCTTGGGCCCGTACGCGCGGAAGGTGACCATCACGTCGCCCTTGACGGCGACGCAGTCGATGGAGTCGATCTTTTCCTTCTTCTTCTCGCCGATCGCCTCCAAGGAGCACTTGGCGTCCGGGAACCCGTCCACCTTCGGCGCCTGGCGGCCGTCACCCTTGAAATCGAGGAACTTCTTGCTGACGTCCGAGAACGCGCCCACGGCCTTCGGATCGGCCTGCATGATGCGGATCTCGGCGAACCAGCTGGTCCGCTCGTTCACGTAGCTGCGGCCTGCCAGCCCCTTGAGCTTCAGCCCGGCCAGCATCTTGTCGCGGTCCTTGCGCTCGGAGCTGGTGAGGCCGGCGCGGGTCTCCTTGAAGCTCTCGATCGCCTTCTCCCCGGAGATGAAGAAGTTGTTGCCGTCCTCCTCCAGGTCCGGGCCCGGGAGGAACCCGGCCGGAAACGGCAGCAGCTTGCCCGAGAGGGCGTTCGGCGGCACGGAGCCGGGCGCTTCGCGCTTCGAGGGCTCCGCACCGATGGGGATCCAGTAGGCCGTGGGCGCGTCCCGGTCGGCGTCCGCGATCGCGGAGGACGCCCAGACGCCGCCGCCCACGAGCACCGCGGCGGCCACGCCGCCGGCGATCAGGGCGACCGTCTTGCGGTTGACCTTGCGCGCGGGCTTCGCGGGCGCGGCGGCGCTCGCCTCGGGCTCGGCCCCGGACGTCGGGTCCGCGGCCGGGATCGGGACCTCGGCCGCGACCGGGACCTCCGCCTCGGCCGGAGTCGTGTCGTTCTGAGGCTCGGTCACAGTCGCTCCAGCTGTCGCTTGGCCAGGTCCACGACGTCGCCTTCGCTGACCTTGCCGCGGTTGTTCACGAAGTGGATGTCGAGCACGATGTCGCCCCGACGGGCGATGGCGCGGGCTCCGCGCATCGGGAGGTAGCCCGGCTTCTCGTCCGCCTTGGAGTCCACCCAGACGTGCCCGAGCTCCGACGGGAGACCCGGAATCACGACGCCGTCGTTGCCCGCGTACTCGTCCTGGGGCATGTAGCCGGACTGGTTGCGCTGGTAGTCGTCCGCGCCGGAGCGGTCGTTGAACTGGATCAGGCGCACGTCGACGAAGGTGTCGTCGCCCTTCTTCCAGCTCACCGAGGCGATCCGCCTGATGTTCTGCTCCGCGAGATAGCTCAGCTGGCCGTCCGGGCGCTTGAAGAAGGTCGCGAAGTACTCGATGGGCAGGTAGCCCGAGCCATCGACCTTGGCCCCGCCCGGCGCCTCGATCAGCAGCTTCGCGAGGTCGTCGTCCGTCTTGTGCCAGCGGTTGGCGTTGATCGTCTTGTGCGTGGTCGCATCGTCGGGCGCGAGCGCCTTCGGCTCCACCAGGTCCGCCTGCGCCAGCGGGGCCAGCGGGGTCGGTTCGCGGTCGTACTGGATCGCGTAACCGGTGACCGTGCCCGCCAGGACGCCGAGGGCGACGGCGCCCGCGATCAGGAGGAACGGCCGGCCGCGGCGGCGGCGGGGGGAGTTCGCGGTTACGTCCGCAGTCCCGTCCGCAGTTGCGTCCGCAATCACGTCCGGAGTGCCCGATTCCGGGGCAGTCTCCCCCTCTTTCCGCTGCTCAGGGATGGTCTGTTCGTGTTCCAAAAGAAGTCCCCCCACAGGACTGGAGTCGCGGATCGATTGCCCGCGTACACAGAAAACACCCTCACATGGGGAGATGCCGCGATCATCCTTATTACATTTTTATCTCAACGGGTTTCAATCCTCGTGACGCCGCTTTCCGTCCAGTTCGTCCCACCACTCGTCGGACTTCGCGTCGCCCGAGGGATCGTCCCACCACCGGTCGTCCGGACCGCGCCGGTTCGCGACCATCGCGGCGACCGGCGGGATGACCATGGCGACCACGCACAGCGCCACGGCGGCCTCGACCGACCACAGGCGCACGAAGGACCAGGCGGAGACGAAGAGGAACAGGCATCCGCCCATGAGCAGGAAATAGGCGCGTCGGCGCCGGGCGTACATGCCTCCAGAGTAGAGCCGCCCCACGCTCCCGGGGAGGCCCGGAACGGACCGGGAACGACACGAAGGGCCGCACCCCGAACCAGTGGCGTCCAACCCCCGGGGGTGCGGCCCTTCGGCCGGTCATACGGTCATGCGGTCATGCGGTCACACAGGTGCGGTGCTCAGACCGCGATCGCCACGTCCGTGACGCCGCCGGACTCGACGACGACCACGGCGCGGTCCGCCTGGCCGCCGGGCACCAGGGCGCGCAGCGTCCAGGAGCCCTCGGCCGCGTAGAAGCGGAACTGACCGGTGGCCGAGGTCGGGACCTCGGCGGTGAACTCGCCGGTCGAGTCCAGCAGGCGGACGTAACCGCTGACGGGCTCGCCGTCCTTGGTGATCTGACCCTGGATGGCCGTCTCACCGGGCTTCAGCGTCGAGAGGTCGGGCCCGCCGATCTTTGCTCCACACATGTTCTCTGTCCTGTCCTAGAGAGGTATGACTACGGGCGTCGCATGCCCGGAATGCCGGTTTGCCCGGAACTACTTGTTGGCGCCGAGCTCGATCGGCACGCCGACCAGCGAGCCGTACTCGGTCCACGAGCCGTCGTAGTTCTTGACGTTCTCCTGGCCCAGGAGCTCGTGCAGCACGAACCAGGTGAGTGCGGAGCGCTCACCGATGCGGCAGTAGGCGATGGTGTCCTTCGCCAGGTCCACCTGCTCGGCCTGGTAGAGGGCGGTGAGCTCCTCGTCGGACTTGAAGGTGCCGTCGTCGTTGGCGTTCTTCGACCACGGGATGTTGCGGGCGCTCGGGATGTGACCCGGACGCTGCGACTGCTCCTGCGGGAGGTGCGCCGGCGCGAGCAGCTTGCCCGAGAACTCGTCGGGCGAGCGGACGTCGACCAGGTTCTTGGTGCCGATCGCGGCGACCGCGTCGTCACGGAAGGCGCGGATCGAGGTGTCCTGGGCCTTGGCCTTGTACGCGGTGGCCGGGCGGTTCGGGACCTCGGTGCCGTCGACCAGGTCGCGGGAGTCGAGCTCCCACTTCTTGCGGCCGCCGTCGAGCAGGCGGACGTCCTGGTGGCCGTAGAGCTTGAAGTACCAGTAGGCGTAGGACGCGAACCAGTTGTTGTTGCCGCCGTAGAGGACGACGGTGTCGTCGTTGGAGATGCCCTTGGCGGAGAGGAGCTTCTCGAAGCCCTCCTGGTCCACGAAGTCGCGGCGGACCGGGTCCTGGAGGTCGCTCTTCCAGTCGATCCGGACGGCGTTGGTGATGTGGTTCTTGTCGTACGCGGACGTGTCCTCGTCCACCTCGACGATGACGACGTTCGCGTCGTTCAGGTGGGCCTCGACCCAGTCGGCGTCTACGAGGACGTCGCTGCGGCTCATGGTGTTCTCCTCCGGGGCAGTGTGCGGCGGGGTGGTGCTGGTGGTGCGGGGTACGTGCGTCCGGGTGCACTCACGAGTCCTGTTGCGGGGAGGCTTCAGGAGGGCGGGAGGCAGAGGTGGTCACACGGGAAAGCGGAAGGCCGTCGTCCGGCAATGGAGCGGGATGCGCTCACACGTCACATGGATCGACAGAGCATGGCGGCGACGCGACACAGGTCTACTGCCCGTCGCTTCGTGAGATCCGCCTGCTGATGCTTCATAGCCATGGATCGTAGGGACGAATCGGCCGCCCTGTCACCGCCATGTCATATTTCGAGACAGGATCGTCCGGATAATGAGATCGCAACCCTTGCCGATCTTCCGGCGCGGGGTGCGCGGGGCCTCGCAACCCCCTCCCATCTGCGGATCGGACCCACTCGTCTCACTATCCGGCCAGTGCCAGATTCTTACCGCCCAGAGTGAGCACCACACCGGCCGCGTCCGAGGTCAGCGTCGTCAGCCGGACCCCCGACGGCAGACCCTCGTCGATCCGCCGGTCGAAGTCGGTCTTCTTGCGGACCACGGCCTCGATCCCGGGGAGGCCCTCGCCCGGCACCTCGTCGGCGCGGACCCGGACGGTGCTCCCGCCCTTGGCCTCTCCGGCGCCGACCAGGGAGACCGTCGAGATCACGCTGCGGCTGAGGGTGCGGCCGAGGAACTCCACGCTCGCGGTGACCTTCAGCTTGCCGGGCGCCCCGCCGTAGGCGACCGTCACCCCGGGCTGGGCCGCCGCGGTCAGGTCGGCGTACGTGACGAGGGCCGAGCCCGTGGCGGAGCGGGCGGTGCCGCCGCTGTAGTCGCCGTTCAGCTCCACCCCGCGGAAGGCGACCCGCAGCCGGGACAGGTGTGTCGTACGGCCGTCCGAGGTCGCCACGTCGGCGCCGGCCACCTTCAGGTCTACCTGGTCGAGGTCGCGGGAGAGGGCTTGGGTCAGGAACGGGAACCCCTTGATGTCCACCCCCACCCCGGACAGGCCCTGCCGGGCCGAGATCCGCTCCGCCATGCGGTCCTCGGCATAGCCGGCCGCCCAGCGGTCCAGCCCGACGAACAGGCCGCCGAGGACCACTCCGATGATCACAACGACACGTAGGACACGCACGTGCCCACCCCCCAGACGATTGGTACGTCGGGCCAGTGGACCATGTCCGGCCGTGAGGGCGCTGTCAGATGACGGGGTGTGAGGTGGCTCGTGCCGCGGTGTGACGACGCCCGCCCCGGAGAGCCGGGGCGGGCGTCGTGGAGTGGGGTGGGTTGGGGTGGGGTGGGGCGAAGGTCTCGGCCCCGTCAGCCCACCACCCTGCCGATCAGGTAGACCGCCGGGGCCGCCGCGGCCAGCGGCAGCGCGACACCGGCCGTCATGTGGACGAACTTCGACGGGTAGTCGTACGCCGCCACGCGCAGCCCGATCAGCGCGCACACCCCGGCCGCCAGGCCGATCAGCGCGCCGCCCGCGCCCACGGACGTCAGCCCGCCCACGGCGATGCCCGCACCGGCCGCGGCGGCCAGCGAGACGCCGACCGAGGGCGCGGTGGGCAGCGGGAGCGCCCGGGCGAAGACGGCCACCGCCACGGCGGCGGCGCCCACGCTCACGGCGCCGGAGTCGGCGGCGAGGTAGCCGGCGCAGACGATGGCCAGCGCGGCCGAGGCCACCGAGGCCATCAGCCCGTACATCCGCTCGTCCGGCTCGGCGTGGCTGCGCAGCTGGAGCACCAGCGTCAGCAGCACCCAGGCGCCGAGGGTGCCGACGATCGCCCCGGGGCCGTACGGCTCCTCCACCGCGAGCACGGCCGCGTCCGCGACGACCGCCCCGGCGAAGGCCAGGGCGATGCCCTGACGGGCCGGCCACATGCCGTTGAGGCGGAACCAGCCCGCCGCGGTGAGGCCCTGGAGGGCGATCAGCGGCGCGAGCAGCGCGTACTCGCTCAGCGCGGCGGCGCACGCGATGACCAGCCCGAGGGCGGCCGTCAGTATGGCCGCCTGCGGACCGGGATCGATGATCGGCGAGCGGCCTTCGGCGCGGGCCTGGGCCGGGTCCACGGCGCGCAGCGTGTTGCCGGCGAGGGTGGGCGGCGACCAGGCGGGCTCCTCCTCGCCCGTCGCCCCGTCGGCCATCGGTTCCGCGGCGGGAACCCCGCCGGGGACCTCGGCCGCCTGCTGCGGGAGGTACGCGGCCTGGGCATGGGCGTGGGCCTGAGCCTGCTCCGCCGCCCACGCCGGGGCGGGGGCGGGAGCCTGGGGCTGTCCCTGGGCGTGCGCCTGGGCCTCCGGCTGGAACGGGTCGGACGGGCCGGGGTAGGCCGCCGGGTAGGCCGTCTCCCCCCACGGCTGCCGCGGCTCGGCCTGCGGGGCCTGCTGTGCCTGCCCCTCCTCGCGGAACCAGTGGTCCGGGGCAGGGGCCGGAGCCGGGTCCGGGGCCGGCGCCGGGGTCTGCGGGTAGGCCGGGGCCGGCGCCGCGTAGGAATCCGCGTACGGGTCCGCGTAAGGATCGGCGTACGCCTGCTGCTGCCCCCACTGCTGACCGGAGACGGGCTCCTGGGCCTGCGGCTGCTGCTGCGCCTGCGGCTCCTCGCGGAACCAGCCCTCGGGGGCGACCGGGTACTGCGCCGGTACGCCGTCCAGCGGGGCCACGACCGGCTGGTACGAGGTGTCCCACGTCGGAGACTGCCAGGTCTGGGTCCCGTACGCATCGGGCTGCTCTTGCTGCTGCTGCTGTTGCTGCTGTTGCTGCTGCAGGTGCTGCTGTTCCTCGGGCGTGCTCGGTGTAGTCATCGGGGTCCGCTCACCCGCCCGCGAACGGCGGGAGCACCTCGACGGTGCCCCCCTCGGTCAGCTCGACGGAATCGTGCGGGCGCTTGCCCACGGGTTGTTCGTTCACGAGGAAGGAGCAGCGCAGCAGGACCCGGGTCAGCTCCCCGGGGTGGCGTTCCCGCACGGCGTCGAGCGCCTCGGCCAGTGTCCGCGCCGAGTACGGCTCCTCCGCCGTCTTGGCCGCGGCCTTCGCCGCCGCCCAGTAGCGGATGGTTCCGGTTGCCACTGCACGCTCCTCTCGTCGGCGCTCTGCCGTCGGCCTCCATCATCACCCCTCGCGCCCCCGATCCCGGCGTGCCTCCACGCGCCCCGCGTGCGCCCAGGCAGCCCGCTCCCGGTCCACCGATCCGGTGAAACCGGCGCATATGCAGGTCCCGGGGGTGGCGGGAACCACAGAAGTGGAAGGTGTAGAAGCCTCGGCCCCGCCGGGGCGGGTGGGCTATTCTGCTGCCGAGAGGATCCGGGCAACGTAGCCCCCGGGTCCTTTTGTGCTTTCAGCACGTTGAACGGACCGAGAACAGTGGTGTCCATCCGGGCCTCAGGGCGCGGGGACCGGGCGGACACCGGCAAGTCGTACGAAGCAGTGCCGCGAAAGTCCTCGACGGGACCGAGGAGGAACCGACGTGATGGACCAGCGAACCGTCGTGCAAGTGCAGGTGCGGGCAGAGGTACAGGCTCACGCACCTGCGCACGCACACCAGCAGTACTTCCGCCCGACCCGGGCAGGTGGTCGGGCATGAGCTCACTCCTGCTCCTGACCAATGCCCTGCAGCCCTCGACCGAGGTCCTGCCGGCCCTCGGCCTGCTGCTCCACAGCGTCCGGGTGGCGCCCGCCGAGGGCCCCGCCCTCGTCGACACCCCGGGCGCCGACGTGATCCTCGTGGACGGCCGCCGCGACCTGCCCCAGGTGCGGTCGCTGTGCCAGCTGCTCCGCTCCACGGGGCCCGGCTGTCCGCTCATCCTCGTCGTCACCGAGGGCGGCCTCGCGGCCGTCACCGCCGACTGGGGCATCGACGACGTCCTCCTCGACACCGCGGGACCGGCCGAGGTCGAGGCGCGGCTGCGTCTCGCCACCGGCCGCCAGCAGCTCGGCTCGGACGACTCCCCGATGGAGATCCGCAACGGTGACCTGTCGGTCGACGAGGCGACGTACTCGGCGAAGCTGAAGGGCCGGGTCCTGGACCTGACCTTCAAGGAGTTCGAACTCCTGAAGTACCTCGCCCAGCACCCGGGCCGGGTCTTCACCCGCGCGCAGCTCCTCCAGGAGGTGTGGGGCTACGACTACTTCGGCGGCACCCGCACCGTCGACGTGCACGTACGGCGTCTGCGCGCGAAACTCGGGCCCGAGCACGAGTCGCTGATCGGTACCGTCCGCAACGTCGGGTACCGCTTCGTCACCCCGGAGAAGGTGGAACGGGCGGCGGCGGAAGCGGCCGCGCAGGCGGCCACGAAGGCGGCGGCCGAGGCCTCCGCGCGGGCCGCGGCGGCACTCACCCGGATGGACTAGGGAGCGGGTAAAGAAGCTGTGGGAATGACCTCCTCCGGACGCCCTGCCCAGAGGTAGGTCACCCCGCGTAGACTTCCGCGCGTGGCCAAGGTGACGCGGGATGACGTGGCACGACTTGCGGGTACTTCTACCGCCGTCGTGAGCTACGTCATCAACAACGGACCCAGGCCGGTTGCCCCGGCCACGCGCGAGCGTGTCCTCGCCGCGATCAAGGAACTGGGCTACCGCCCTGACCGGGTCGCCCAGGCGATGGCCTCGCGCCGCACCGACCTCATAGGCATGATCGTCCCCGATGCCCGTCAGCCGTTCTTCGCGGAGATGGCGCACGCGGTCGAGCAGGCCGCCGCCGAGCGCGGAAAGATGGTGCTGGTCGGCAACTCCGACTACCGCACCGAGCGCGAGGTCCACTATCTGCGGGCCTTCCTCGGGATGCGGGTCTCCGGCCTGATCCTGGTCAGCCAGGGCATGAGCGAGCAGGCCGCCTCGGAGATCGAGGCGTGGGACGCCCGCGTGGTCCTCCTCCACGAGCGCCCCGAGGCCATCGACGACGTCGCCGTCGTCACGGACGACATCGGCGGCGCACAGCTCGCCACCCGACACCTCCTGGAGCACGGGCACGAGTACGTCGCCTGCATCGGCGGCATCGAGAACACCCCGTCCGTGGGCGACCCGGTGGCCGACCACGTCGAGGGCTGGCGCCGGGCCATGCAGGAGTCCGGCCGCTCGACCGAGGGCCGGATCATCGAAGCCCCGTACAACCGCTACGACGCGTACAAGGTCGCCCTGGAGGTCCTGGCCAAGCCCGACCGGCCCACGGCGATCTTCTGCGCCACGGACGACCAGGCGATCGGCGTGCTGCGGGCCGCGCGCGAGCTCCGCATCGACGTCCCCGAGCAGCTGGCGGTCGCCGGCTTCGACGACGTGAAGGAGGCGGCCCTCACGGACCCGCCCCTCACCACGGTCGCCTCGGACCGCCCGGCGATGGCCCGCGCGGCGGTGGACCTCGTCCTGGACGACGCCCTGCGGGTGGCGGGCTCGCGCCGCGAACGCCTGAAGCAGTTCCCGTCGGCCCTGGTCATCCGCCGCTCCTGCGGCTGCCGATAGTTCCTTCTCGACGCGGAGCTCACACCGCTGCGCGGGCTTCGCCCCGCTGCGCCGGACTCCGTCCGGCGGTGGCCGGGCGGGGTGCACGCCACCGCCGTCCCGGCACGGGGCCGGTGGGCGGGTGCGGCCGGGTCGCCCCTGCGGGGCTGTCCCCTACCCGCCCTTCGCCCGTTCCCCGGGCGCTGCCCGGACCCGTTCCGGGGGCCAGCCCCCGGACCCCCGCTCCTCAAACGCCGGAGGGGCTGGATGTACCCAGCCTCGCCGGCGTTTGAGGCGCGGGGTCTGGGGCGGAGCCCCAGGGGGTCCGGGGCTCCGCCCCGGGGAACGGTGGAAGGGCGGGCAGGGAACAGCCCCGCAGGGCTCACGCACCCGCGCCCAGCGCACCCGGCCCAGCCCAGCCTTATATCGGGCATACACGGTTCTGTCGGGCTTCTCAGCCGGGACTCAGGAAGCTCTCATGATCCGCGGACAGAGTCATACCCATGACCGAGAACCTCCGCCGCGAAGGCGAGTACCCCCAGGAAAACCGCCCCCAGCAGCCCGCCCCCTGGGGCGAGGACTGGCAGCGCGGTCGTGACCGGCTCGCGCAGGACGCCGCGTACCCGCCGCCGCCCGCCTACCCCCCGGCGGCCCCCGCCCCCGGCTGGCACGAGGCCCACGCCGCCCCGGTCATCCAGGGCGAGACCGTCCCCCAAGGCGGCGGGAGCGGCGACGGCGGCTGGGCCACCTGGGGCGAGGCCGCCCCCGCGGCCCCCGCCCCGCAGAGCCAGGGCCAGGGCCACGCCCGGGCCAAGCGCCCGGTCGCCCTCCTCGCCGCCGTGGCCCTCGCGGCCGCCGTCGTCGGCGGCGGAACGGCCGCCGCCGTCCAGCAGATGCTGAACAAGACCAACGGCACCGGCACCGGCGTCAACGGCAGCACCATCTCCCAGTCGAGCAACGGCACCGTCTCCGGCGTCGCCGCGAACGTCAGCCCCTCCGTCGTCCGGATCGACACCCGCACCGGCTCCGGCCAGGGCACCGGCTCCGGCATCGTGATCACCGCCGACGGAGAGATCGTCACCAACAACCACGTGATCGACGGCGCGAGCCAGATCCAGGTGACGATGAGCGACGGCAAGAAGTACAGCGCGAAGATCGTCGGCACGGACCCGGACAAGGACCTCGCCCTCATCAAGCTGGAGGGCGCGAGCGGCCTCAAGCCCGCGAGCCTCGGCAACTCCGACAACACCAAGATCGGCGACGAGGTCGTCGCCATCGGCTCCCCCGACGGCCTCACCGGCACGGTCACCAGCGGCATCGTCTCCGCGCTCGACCGCGAGGTGAAGGTCCCGAAGTCGGAGCAGCAGCAGTCCCCCCAGGACGGCTACCCCTTCTCCTACGGCGGCCAGCAGTTCAACGGGAACACCGGCACGGACACCACCTCGTACAAGGCCATCCAGACGGACGCCTCCCTCAACCCGGGCAACTCCGGCGGCGCCCTGGTCAACATGAACGGCGAGATCGTGGGCATGCCCTCCGCGATCTACTCCCCCTCCAGCGGCAGCGGCTCCGCCGGCAGCGTCGGCCTCGGCTTCGCCATCCCCGTCAACACGATCAAGGCCGACCTCCCCTCGCTCCGCAAGGGCGGCCCCGGCGGCGACGGAAGCAACAGCGGCGGCAACAGCGACAACAACGGCAACACCGCGAACGGTTTCGGGACCTCCTTCTAGCCCGACTTCCAGGCGCCCGTGCGAGCCTGGTAGGAGACCGACCACCACCTGGGGGGACCCCGTATGAGCGCCGAAGGCGACCAGCAGCGCATCCTCGTCGTCGACGACGAACCGGCCGTACGCGAGGCCCTGCGCCGCAGCCTGGCCTTCGAGGGGTACGGCACGCAGACCGCCGTCGACGGGCTCGACGCCCTCGACCAGGCGGACGCGTACGCCCCCGACCTGATCATCCTGGACATCCAGATGCCGCGGATGGACGGGCTGACGGCCGCCCGCCGGCTGCGCGCCGCCGGCAGCACCACGCCGGTCCTGATGCTGACCGCCCGCGACACGGTCGGCGACCGCGTCACCGGCCTCGACGCGGGCGCCGACGACTACCTGGTCAAGCCGTTCGAGCTCGACGAGCTCTTCGCCCGCGTCCGCGCCCTGCTGCGCCGCAGCTCCTACGCCGCCCCCGCCCCCGGGGAGGGAGAGCCGGAGGACTCCCTCACCTTCGGCGACCTGCGCATGGACCTCGCCACCCGCGAGGTCACCCGCGGCGGCCGCCCGGTGGAGCTGACCCGTACCGAGTTCACCCTGCTGGAGATGTTCCTCGCACACCCGCGCCAGGTCCTGACCCGCGAGCAGATCCTCAAGACCGTATGGGGCTTCGACTTCGAGCCCAGCTCCAACTCCCTGGACGTGTACGTGATGTACCTGCGCCGCAAGACCGAGGCCGGGGGCGAGCCCCGCCTGGTCCACACCGTGCGCGGGGTGGGCTACGTACTGCGCGCGGCCGGGGCCGGAGACCACCCCGGCGGTCCGGAGTGAGCCCGGCCGCCAGATTCCGCGGGCTGCCGCTGCGGTCCCGGCTCGCCCTGCTGGTCACGGTCGCGGTGGCACTGGCCGTGGCGGCGGTGGCCTGCGTGAGCTGGTTCATGGTCCGCACGCAGCTGAACGACCAGCTGAACAGTTCGCTGCGCTCAACCAACGCCCGGGCGCAGGCCAG
The DNA here is from genome assembly GCF_035978755.1 of Streptomyces sp. NBC_01298. Taxonomy (NCBI): domain Bacteria; kingdom Bacillati; phylum Actinomycetota; class Actinomycetes; order Kitasatosporales; family Streptomycetaceae; genus Streptomyces; species Streptomyces sp. NBC_01298. The sequence continues at coordinate 5,016,648 of NZ_CP108414.1, read as the reverse complement.
TCAGGCGCTGAGCCGGTACGGCTGCCAGGACAAGGTGCCCGGCCTCTTCGAGAACAACCTGAGCGCGCAGGTGCAGATCGTGCTGCCCACGGCCGGCCGCTGCATGGTGGACGGCAAGAACACCCTCCCGGTCTCGGAGTACGACCTGGAGGTCGCCAAGGGGGCGCGCGGGGCGATCCTGTACGACGGGAAGACCACGGACGGCACCCCCGTCCGCATCTACACCCAGCCCGTGGAACTGTCCGCCGGGCCCGGACTGCAGAACTCCCTCGCCGCCATCTCGGTGGCCAAGCCCCTCTCGGACGTCACCGAACCCCTGTCCACCCTGGCCTGGGTGCTCCTGTTCGTCTCCGCCGTCGGCGTCCTCGGCGCCGGCGTGGCCGGTCTGTGGGTCGCCCGTACGGGCCTGCGCCCGGTGGACGAACTGACCGGCGCCGTCGAGCACATCGCCCGCACCGAGGACCTCACCGTCCGGATCCCCGACGAGGGCGACGACGAGATCGCCCGGCTGTCGCGGTCCTTCAACTCCATGACGGCCGCCCTCGCCTCCTCCCAGGAGCGCCAGGCCCAGCTGATCGCGGACGCCGGCCACGAGCTGCGCACCCCGCTCACCTCTCTGCGCACCAACATCGAACTGCTGGCGCGCAGCGAGGAGACCGGCCGGGCCATCCCGCCCGAGGACCGCAAGGAGCTGCTGGCCTCGGTGAAGGCGCAGATGACGGAACTGGCCTCGCTGATCGGCGACTTGCAGGAGCTGTCCCGCCCGGACGCGGCCACCCCCGGCCCGCTCGGCGTGGTGGCCCTGCACGACATCGTGGGGACGGCGCTGTCCCGGGCCCGACTGCGCGGTCCGGAGCTGGAGTTCGACTCGGACCTGGCGCCCTGGTACGTACGCGGCGAGGCGGCGGCCCTGGAGCGGGCGGTGGTCAACGTCCTGGACAACGCGGTGAAGTTCAGCCCGCCGGGCAGCACGGTCACCGTGTCGCTGCGCGCGGGCGAGCTGACCGTACGGGACCGCGGCCCCGGCATCCCGGCCGACGACCTCCCGCACGTCTTCGAGCGCTTCTGGCGCTCCCCGTCCGCCCGGGCCCTGCCCGGCAGCGGCCTCGGCCTGTCCATCGTGGCCCGTACGGTGCAGCGCGCGGGCGGTACGGCCGCCCTGCGCGCCCCGGCGGACGGCGGCCCGGGTACCGAGGCGGTGCTCAGCATCCCGGGCGCGCCGACTCCGCCGCCCGCGCAGGCGTCAGTTGTGCCGGATCAGTGAGGCGACCAGGCCGGAGCGGGTGTTGGGGAAGTCCATCGGGACGATCCCGAGCCCGGTCCGGCCGGCCAGCTCGGAGCCGTCGACGAAGGCGTGCACCTGGGGGTTGAGGCGGTCGGAGTTCCAGCGGGGCGGCAGGGCCGCGGCCGTGCTGGTGTAGTTCATGAAGAACTTGCCGGGCTGCGCGGCGGCCTTGCGGAAGTGGTTCTCGATCTTGCCGCGCTTGGCGAAGGGCTCGGCCATGTAGTCGTCCTGGATGTCGAAGACGTTGCCGTCGCCGTAGCGCAGGCCGCCGGGCAGGCCGCCGTTGTCGGGGAGCAGCAGCACCTTGCCGCGGATCTGGCCGAGGGTGGGCAGCGAGTCGGCGACCTTGAACAGCGGGCTCCAGCCACGGTTGTTCAGGTAGTCGTCGTAGACGGCGCGGAAGGTGGCGTCGCTCTCCTCGGAGTACTCCTGCTTGAGCCGCATCAGCACGGTCTCGGAGGGGTGCGCGGCGAGGAAGTTCCAGCAGGCGGCGAGGACGTCGCCGAACATCAGGTTCTGGTAGTACGCGCCGTGGTGGATCGCGAACGATCCGCCGGTCACCCGGCAGCGGACGTCGAGGAAGCGGATCCCGGAGCCTAGCTGGTCGGCGATGGAGGTGTTCTGGCAGGCGACGTAGAGCCCGCCCCTGGTGGCGCCCGAGTCGTGGGTGCCGGGGATGGTCATCCGCTGGAGGGGGGTGGCATCGCCGAGCCCGCTCATCCAGTCCTGGGTGGAGAGTCCCGCGGCGGCGGCGGCCGGCGCCGCGCCGAGCCCGGCCACGGCGCCCGCGGCGCCCAGGGCCGCCGCCCCCGCCAGGAAGCTGCGCCGCCGCAGCCCCGTGGGCGCGCCCGCGCCCGTATCCGTGCCCACGCCTACGCCCACGCCCACGCCTATGCCCGCGCCCATGCCCGCCCCTTTGCCGACCCAGTGGTGGCCCGGATTATGGCGTGCGGAGCCATGCATTACTACCCACGGGTAGCGTCAGCTTTCGAGCAACTCCGCCATCAGGCGCAGGCCTTGGGCGAGGGACCGGCCGTCCGGCGCGTGCTCCGGGTCGGTCAGGACCTGCACCATGACCCCGGTCAGCAGCGCGATGTGCACCGATCCGAGGCTGCGTACGTCCTCCTCCGCGACCTCCTCGACGGGGACCCCGCGCAACTGCGCGGCCACCATCCGCCGGTTCTGCCGCTGCCCCTCCGCCAGGACCGCGAGGAGTTCCGGTGAGGACTGCGCGTGCACGAAGGCCTCGACGGAGGCGGCCCAGAGCCAGCGCATCTCGCCGAAGTCCCGGATCTTGCGGTCCCAGGTGTCGGCGTAGCGCTCCCGCGCGGTGCCGCCCTGCCCGGTGAGCCGGCCCGAGCCCGCGGCCCACTCGTCCATGGCCGCGAACAGCGCCTGGTTGAGGAGCACCTCGCGGGTGCCGAAGTGGTAGCCGATCGCGGCCATGCTCACCTGCGCCGCCGAGGCGATGTCGCGCACGGTCGTCCGGAGGTAGCCCTTCTCCTCCAGGCAGCGCCGGGCTCCGGCCAGCAGGTCCTCGCGATTTCCCATGCCCGGATCGTATCCGCGGCAGAGTTTTGGGCAAGCGCGCTACACAACCGTATTGCGCGGTTGCCCAAATCCTGGCAGGCTGAACTCACGCCCAGCGACCAGCACACACGGGGAGAGCAACGCCATGCGCCACGAGCTGAAGATCGACGACCGCACCCTGTCCTACCTGGACTTCGGCGGCCCCGGCCGCCCGCTGCTCGCCCTGCACGGCGGCATGTCCGAGGGCCTCGCCTTCGCCGCGCTCGCCGAGGCCCTGGGCGACAGCTGGCGGGTCATCGCCCCCGACCAGCGGGGCCACGGGGACTCCGACCGGGCCGCCGACTACAGCCGTGCCGGCTACGTCTCCGACGCCGTCGCCCTGCTCGACCACCTCGGACTGGACGCACCCGTCGCCCTCCTCGGCTACTCGCTCGGCGGACTCAACGCCGTCCACCTGGCCGCCGCCCACCCCGAGCGGATCTCGGTGCTGGTCAACGCGGAAGCCGCCGTGGAGATCGACCCCGCCGACAGCGGCTGGATGGCCTTCCTCCGGGCCATGCGCTACTCCGCCCCCACCCGCGAGGAACTCCTCGAGGCGGCCGGGCCGGTGGGCGCCCAGTTCGTGGCCCAGGCCCTGCGCCTGCTGCCCGAGGGGGGCTGGCGACTGCCGTTCCACCCGCAGGACATGCTCGACTCCGTCGAGGCCTGCCGCGGCGACCACCGGGCCGCCTGGCTCGCGAGCGACTGCCCGACCCTGCTGATCCACGGCACGCGCAGCACCTCCCTGCCGCAGGCCCAGGCCGACGCGATGGTCACCCGGCGGCCCGGGACCTCGTACACGCCCCTGGACGGCGACCACTTCCTGCCGTTCACGCACCCCGCGGAGTTCCACGAGGCCGTCCGCGCCTTCCTGGCGACGCGCTGAGGACCCCGGGAACGCCGAAGGGGCGGCGGGCCAGTGGCCCACCGCCCCTTCTTCGCTCAGGTGTTACTTGATGACCGTGATCCGGTCCGCCACCGGCGGGGCCAGCGGCGCGGCCGCCGAGGAGTGCGCGCTCAGGTAGGCGTTGAGGGCGTCCAGGTCGGACGCGCCGACCAGCTTGTTCTTGTGCTCCTTCAGGACGCCGAAGCCGTCGCCGCCGCCCGCGAGGAACTCGTTCATCGCGACCCGGTAGGTACGGGCGGGATCGATGGCCTCGCCGTTCAGCTTCACCGAGCCCACGACGATGCGGTCCGCGCCCGCCTTGGTGGTGTCCAGGGTGTAGGAGAAGCCCTTGGAGACCTGCAGGATCTTCGGGCTCACCCCGTTGACCGGGCCGCTGACCTGCTGCTGGAGCGCGGTGATCAGCTGGGCGCCGGTCAGGTCGACGACCGTCATCATGTTGGTGAACGGCTGGACCGTGTACGACTCCCCGTACGTCACCACTCCGTCGCCCTCGGCGCCGGCGGCCTTGTAGGCCAGGTCCGCGCGGATGCCGCCCGGGTTCATGATGGCGAGCTGGGCGCCGCCCTTGGCCGCCGGGGCCAGGGCCTCGAGCTGCGCGTCGGCGATCACGTCGCCGAGCGGCTTCTCGTACGCCTCCGAGCCGCGGCCCGGGATGTCGGCCGAGATGTAGCCCATGGGACGGTTCGCGATCGGCGCGGCCAGCGCGTTCCAGCGCTGGATGAGCGCGGTCAGGTCCGGGGCCTTGGGCTGGTCCCGGTTGACGACCTTCTGGACCACCAGCGGCGAGGCGACCGGCGTACGGACGATGTCCTTGGTCGCGCGGTCGTACGTGAGGGTGGTGTCCGTGAACAGCCGGCCGTAGGAGGCGGCCGAGGTGACCGTGCGCGGGTTGCCCGCCGGGTCGGGGATGTTGCAGGCGTACGCCTGGTGCGTGTGACCGGTGACCAGGGCGTCGACCTTCGGCGAGACGTTCTTCGCGATGTCGACGATGGCACCGGAGACACCGGCGCCGGCGCCCGGCACGTTGCAGTCGTAGTTGTACGCGCCGCTCGCGGGCAGGCCGCCCTCGTGGATCAGGGCCACGATCGACTTCACGCCCTGCTTGTTCAGCTCTTCGGCGTACTTGTTGATCGTCTCGACCTCGTCGCCGAACTTGAGGCCCTTGACCCCGTCGGCGGTCACGATGTCGGGGGTGCCCTCCAGGGTGACGCCGATGAAGCCGATCTTCACGTCCCCCCGCTTCCAGATGAAGGTGGGGTTCATCATCGGACGCTTGGTCTTCTCGTCCACCACGTTCGCGGCGAGGTACTTGAAGTCGGCTCCGCCGAACTCCTTGCCGTACTCGAAGCAGCCCTCGACCGGGTGGCAGCCGCCGTACTGCATGCGGCGCAGCTCGGTCTTGCCCTCGTCGAACTCGTGGTTGCCGACGCTGGTCACGTCCAGGTCGAGGTCGTTGAGCGCCTCGATGGCCGGCTCGTCGTGGAAGAGCCCCGACACCATCGGGCTGGCGCCGATCATGTCACCGGCGGCGGCGGTGACGGAGTACTTGTGGCCCTTGCGGGCCTCGCGCAGACCGGTGGCGAGGTACTCGACACCGCCCGCGGGTATGGCCTTGGTGGTGCCGTCGGCCTGACGCTCGGTCACGTTGCCCGAGGAGCCCTGCGGGGGCTCCAGGGTGCCGTGGAGGTCGTTGAACGACAGCAGCTGTACGTCGACGGTGCGGCCGTGGTCCTGGCCGTATCCGTCACCACTCGCGGCTCCGGCCGGAAGGGCGGCGGCGATCATCGCACCGCCGGCCGTGGCCACGGCGAGGGCGGAGAGGGCCAACCGGCGGGTTCGGCGGTGCCGTTGTGGCGTCGCTGACATTTGTTCCCCTTTGCGGACAGCGATACATCTCGGGAGGTCTGCCCGAGCCTAGAGTCAACGCGCGTAGCGCGACAGGGGTACCGGGTATCGAGCTGGTTACACACAACCGACGGGGAGCCGTCGGCGGCGGGCTCGACGAGGCGGTTCGCAGGCCGTCCGCGGACCGTCCGCAGGCCGTCCGCGGGCCGTTCGCGGGCCGTTCGGGGCCGTCCGCACACCGTCGGCGCGACCGCCCACGGCCCCGCCGGCAGGCCGTCCGCGGGGCCGACCGCGCGGCAGTCCCGGCGCCCGTCCGGGCCGCACCCCGCCGGGCCCCCGGCGTGGTCGTAGGCTCGGTTCCATGACTGACGACGCAGCAGTGGTCCTGGAGCCGGGACGGCAGATCCAGACCCTCGACGAACTGACGGACGAACAGGCCGACGCCGTACTCGCCCTGATCGAGGACGCGGCCCGCACCGACGGCACCACCGCCGTGTCCGAGCAGGGCCGGCTCCAGCTGCGCGGCGGGGCCAGAGAGGGGATCCGCCACTTCCTCCTCACCGCCGAGGGGCGGCTCACCGGGTACGGACAACTGGAGGACACCGACCCGGTGGAGGCCCCCGCGGCCGAGCTCGTCGTCCACCCCGCGCTGCGCGGGCGCGGCCACGGGCGGGCACTGGGCACCGCCCTGCTGGCCGCCTCGGGCAAGCGGATCCGGGTGTGGGCGCACGGCGGCAAGTCAGCGGCCCGGCACCTCGCGCAGGTGCTCGGCCTGACCCTGTTCCGCGAACTGCGCCAGCTCCGCCGCCCGCTCGGCGCGGATGCGGCCCCCCTGCCGGAGGCCGTCCTGCCCGCCGGCGTGACCGTACGCACCTTCGTGCCCGGCGCCGACGACGCCGCCTGGCTGGCCGTCAACGCGGCGGCCTTCGCCCACCACCCCGAGCAGGGCTCGCTCACGCAGCGGGACCTCAACGACCGCGTCGCGCAGCCCTGGTTCGACGCCGCGGGCTTCTTCCTCGCGGAGCGGGACGGCGAACTGATCGGCTTCCACTGGACGAAGGTGCACGCCGAGCAGCAGCTCGGCGAGGTCTACGTCCTCGGCGTACGCCCCGGCGCGCAGGGCGGCGGCCTCGGCAAGGCCCTCACCGCGATCGGGCTGCGCCACCTGGCCGCGGCGGGCCTGCCCACGGCGATGCTCTACGTGGACGCCGACAACCCGGCGGCCCTGGCCGTGTACGAGGGCCTCGGGTTCTCCACCCACGAGGTGGACCTGATGTACCGCACGGAGAGCTGACGGGCACACCGCTGGAGGGCACCCCCGGCCTGAAGGGCACCCCGGGCCCAGCCCGGAGCTCGGCCGGGAGGCCCGGCCGGGAGGCTCGGCCGGGAGGCCCGGCCGGGGGCGCCCTCCCCGCGGCCTACTGCGCGCCCAGCTTGCAGGCGGTCACCGCGGTCCCCTTGGTCACACCGGCGCCCCCGGTCAGACCGGACACGCAGGTGTCCTGGGAGCCGCCCACCGCGAGGGAGCAGGACGCGCGGACGGACGCCGGGGCTTCACCGCCGTGCAGCTCCCGCTCGACCTGGTTGATGCAGGCCGAGACGTCCGCGTGGACGGCGGGGGCCGCGTGAACGGCCGGAGCCGCCAGGGAGGCGCCACCGAGGGCGAGGGTCAGACCGGCGAGGACACCGGCGATACGGGTCGACGTGCGCATGGGAGGTACCTGCTCTCGGGCATCACCGCGCGGCCCGGACCTGCCCGGCCCCACCCGGGTGCCCGGTGGACCGACCCGGACCCGGCGGCACGTACCTGGCGACGTACCTGGCGACGAAGTGCCCGGACCGGGCATGCCGGACCACACGCGAACGGCGCCGAGCGCACGCGGCCGACGTACGGCCCCGGGCCCGGTCCCCGTACCGGACCGACTCGGCAGGACATCCCTCCCTCCCACCGACGCTAGAACACCCCCCGGCCCCCCGCACCCGCAGACCCGGCTCCCGCCCACGGCGCCGGCCCGGCCCGGCGCGGACGGCGGCGTCCCCGCTCCGCAGGCGCGGCCAAGGGCTCCCCCGGTTCCCGGTCGGCACCAGACGACCCCCGCCCGGACCCTGGAAGCCATACGCCATTAACCGGGCATTAATGCGCGGTCGCGAAGCTGACGCAATGCAGCCCCGACTCCGACTGACGGCCGACCCGTCCGACGCGCCCGTCCTTCCGCGTACGCGGAAGAATGGAGTCATGAGCCACAAGCCCAGCGCAGCCCCCACCGAGGTCCCCACCCAGCAGCCGCCGAACAAGTTCGCGTCCCCGTCCGCGCCGTCGGCCGCCGACATCTCCGCCTCCGTGGCCGCCGCGGCCGCCACGCCCGAGGCGGTGGCCGCGCGCGCGGCCACCGGCGCCCACGCCCGCCTGGGGTCCATAGCCGCCCACCGCCCGCACGTCGATCTGGAACCGGATCTCGACGCGGATCTGGACGCCTACGACGACAAGGACACCGGTGAGCTGCCCGCGGGCCGCTTCCTCGACCGGGAGCGCAGCTGGCTCGCCTTCAACGAGCGCGTCCTGGAGCTCGCCGAGGACCCCACGACGCCCCTCCTGGAGCGCGCGAACTTCCTGGCGATCTTCGCGAGCAACCTCGACGAGTTCTTCATGGTCCGCGTCGCCGGCCTCAAGCGCCGCATCGCGACCGGCGTCGCCACCCGTTCGGCCTCAGGCCTCCAGCCCCGTGAGGTGCTGGACCAGATCTGGACCCGCTCGCGCGAGCTCATGGCCCGCCACGCCGCCTGCTTCCAGCAGGACATCTCCCCCCAGCTCGCCGAGGAGGGCGTCCACCTCATCCGGTGGCCCGACCTCACCGAGAAGGAGCAGGCGCGCCTCTTCACCCTGTTCCGCAACCAGATCTTCCCGGTGCTCACCCCGCTGGCCGTGGACCCCGCGCACCCGTTCCCGTACATCTCCGGCCTGTCCCTGAACCTGGCCGTGGTCGTACGCAATCCCGTCAGCGGCCACCGCCACTTCGCCCGCGTCAAGGTCCCGCCGCTCCTCTCCCGCTTCCTGGAGGCCTCCCCGCAGCGCTACGTCCCGCTGGAGGACGTCATCGCCGCACACCTGGAGGAGCTGTTCCCGGGCATGGAGGTGCTCGCGCACCACATGTTCCGCGTGACCCGCAACGAGGACCTCGAAGTGGAGGAGGACGACGCGGAGAACCTCCTCCAGGCCCTCGAGAAGGAACTGATGCGGCGCCGCTTCGGCCCGCCGGTGCGCCTGGAGGTCGAGGAGTCCATCGACCCCGGGGTCCTGGACCTGCTCGTGCAGGAGCTGAAGGTCAACCCGTCCGAGGTGTACCCGCTCCCCGGCCCCCTCGACCTCACGGCCCTCTTCGGGATCGCCTCCCTGGACCGCCCGGAGCTGAAGTTCAAGAAGTTCGTCGCCGGCACGCACCGCGACCTCGCCGAGGTCGAGTCCGCGTCCGCGCCCGACATCTTCGCCGCGCTGCGCGAACGCGACGTACTGCTCCACCACCCGTACGACTCCTTCTCCACCTCCGTGCAGGCCTTCCTGGAGCAGGCGGCCGCCGACCCGGACGTCCTCGCGATCAAGCAGACGCTGTACCGGACCTCCGGCGACTCCCCGATCGTGGACGCCCTGATCGACGCCGCCGAAGCCGGCAAGCAGGTCCTCGTACTCGTCGAGATCAAGGCCCGCTTCGACGAGCAGGCCAACATCAAGTGGGCCCGCAAGCTCGAGGAATCCGGCTGCCACGTCGTCTACGGCCTCGTCGGCCTCAAGACCCACTGCAAGCTGTCGCTCGTCGTCCGCCAGGAGGGCGACACGCTGCGCCGCTACTCCCACGTCGGCACCGGCAACTACCACCCCAAGACGGCACGGCTCTACGAGGACCTCGGCCTGCTGACCGCGGACCCGCAGGTCGGCGCCGACCTCTCGGACCTGTTCAACCGGCTGTCGGGCTACTCGCGCCGCGAGACCTACCGCCGGCTGCTGGTGGCCCCGCGCTCGCTGCGCGACGGCCTGATCGCCCGGATCGACAAGGAGGCGGCGCACCACAAGGCGGGCCGCCCCGCGTACGTCCGCCTCAAGATGAACTCGATCGTCGACGAGGCACTGATCGACTCCCTCTACCGGGCCTCGCAGGCGGGCGTGCCCATCGACATCTGGGTCCGCGGCATCTGCGCGATCCGCCCCGGTGTCCCCGGGCTCTCGGACAACATCCGGGTCCGCTCGATCCTCGGCCGCTTCCTGGAGCACTCCCGGGTCTTCGCCTTCGGCAACGGCGGCGAACCCGAGGTGTACATAGGCAGCGCCGACATGATGCACCGCAACCTCGACCGCCGTATCGAGGCACTGGTCCGGGTCGCCGACCCGGCCCACCGCGCGGCACTGGACCGGCTGCTGGAAACCGGCATGTCCGACGCCACCACCTCCTGGCACCTGGGCCCGGACGGCGAATGGACCCGGCACAGCACGGACAGCGAGGGCCAGCCGCTGCGGCACGTTCAGGAGATGCTCATTGACGCGCGGAGGCGCCGGCGTGGCTCAGCCAAATCATGACCTGACCGCGACGACGGCAGGCACCGTACTCGGTACGTACCTGCGTGCGCAGGCCACCGCATTCCTGCGGGGCCTGCGCCTGCACGAGGAGGGCGCCGCGAACGGGGGCGCCGAGGGCAGTGAGGCGGCGCGCAGCCTGCGGGGGGCTGCGCGCCGGATCTCCTGCTCCCTGTCCACCTTCAGGGCGGCGGCCGATTCCTCCTGGGCGGATTCGCTGCGCACCGAGCTGGTGTGGCTCTCGGCGACCCTGGCCGACGAGCACGCGTACGCGGCCCGGCTGCTGCGGCTCATGGACGCCCTGCAGCGGCTGTCGGGAAGTCCCGAGGTACCCGCTCCGCGCGGGACGGCGGGCTCGCTGACCGTGGGCTCGGCCCGCGCGGGCGCCCTGCTGGAGCGCCAGCTCACCCTGGCCCGGACCCGGGCCCACTCCGCGACCCTGCAGGCGCTGGGCTCCTCCCGCTTCCACGCGGTCGCGGACGCGGTGGCGGTGCTGGCCTCCGAGGTCCCGCTGGACCCCGTGGCGGCCCGGGGGCGGGTGGACGACGTTCTGGTGCCCCTGGCCGAGGTGGCTCATTCCCGCCTGTGCACGGCGGTGCACTCCTTGCCGGCCCCCTCGCCCTCGCACCCGTACGACGCGGACCACGACAGCGCCTGGAACGAGGTGCGCCGCCTGCTGCGCGTCCACCGCTACGCCCAGGAGGCCCTGGGCGGCGACGTGGCCCGCCTGACGGTCGCAGGCGAGGCCCTGACCCGGCACCGCGACGCCGCCGAGGCGGCCGCCGCCTCGGCCACGGCCGCCCGCACCCCCCGCATCGCCCCGGCCACGGCGTACGCCCTGGGGGTCCTGCACGCGGACCAGCGACACGAGGTCGAAGCCTCCCGCGCCACCTTCCAGCACCTGTGGCAACCAGCCGGTTCCAGCCACGCCGGGGTCTGACCCGGACCGACCGGGGCGGCGGCACCGTACGCCCCCCGACGGTCACGCATCGGTAACGGCGGGGTAACGGGAGATGACGCCGGATGCCGAAACCGCCCGGACGCACCACCCCGTCCGCCACGGTTCACCATCCGTTCACTTACCCCGGTCGGCCGCTTCACCTGATCTGCCTAACTTCGGAGATGCAGGGAGCGAGTCACCGCGAAGGCGGACGATTCCTCCGGGCAACCGACGTAGTCCTCTTCGCACGCCGCCCCGATTCAGAAAGCGGCCGGCGGCTTCTGGAAGGAAACACCCGAAAGTGAAGCTTCAGCGCAAGAACATGCTTCGTGCCTCCGCCCTCGGGGCGCTCGTCGTGTCCGGCGCCCTGGTCCTCACGGCGTGCGGTTCGGACGACAACACCAAGAGCGACGCCGGCGCCTCGGGCAAGCCCACCGTCGCCGCGGGTGACATCAAGTGTGACGACGCCAAGGGCAAGCTCCTCGCCTCGGGCTCCTCCGCGCAGAAGAACGCGGTCGACCTGTGGGTGAAGGCGTACATGGCGGCCTGCCCCGGCATCGAGGTCAACTACAAGTCCTCCTCCTCCGGTGAGGGCATCGTCGCCTTCAACCAGGGCACCGTCGGCTTCGCCGGCTCGGACTCCGCGCTGAAGCCCGAGGCCGTCGCCGAGTCGAAGAAGATCTGCACCGGCGGCCAGGGCATCGACCTGCCGATGGTCGGCGGCCCCATCGCCATCGGCTTCAACGTCGCCGGCGTGGACAAGCTGGTCCTCGACGCCCCCACCCTCGCCGCGATCTTCAACGACAAGATCAAGAAGTGGGACGACGAGGCGATCAAGAAGCTGAACCCGGGCGTCACGCTTCCCGCCACCGCGATCCAGGCCTTCCACCGCTCCGAGGACTCGGGCACCACCGAGAACCTCGGCAAGTACTTCAAGGCCGCCGCTCCCGAGGCGTGGACCTACGAGCCCGCGAAGAAGTGGCCGGCCCCGGGTGGCCAGGCCGCCTCCGGCTCCGCCGGTGTCGCCTCGCAGGTCAAGGCCGTCGACGGCGCGATCGGCTACTTCGAGCTCTCGTACGCCTCCTCGCAGAGCATCAAGACCGTGGACGTCGCCACGGGCGCCGCCGCTCCGGTCAAGGCCACCGGCGAGAACGCCTCCAAGGCCATCGCCGCCGCCAAGATCTCCGGCACCGGCGACGACCTGGCGCTGAAGCTCGACTACGCCACCAAGGCCGAGGGCGCCTACCCGATCGTCCTGGTGACCTACGAGGTCGTCTGCGACAAGGGCAACAAGGCCGAGACCCTCCCGGCCGTGAAGTCCTTCCTGAACTACACCGCTTCCGACGCGGGCCAGAAGATCCTGCTCGAGAACGGCTACGCGCCGATCCCGGCCGAGATCAACGCCAAGGTCCGCGAAGTCATCGCGAAGCTCGCCTGATCCAGACCCCCGGGACCACCGGTCCGCTCCCCCCGTCCGGGGGGCGGACCGGCCCGGGGACCCTCCCCTCCACCCAGGGGATCCGGTGCACCGCCGCCAGGGGGCCTGCCCCCCATCCAGACCGGAAAGATCATGGTTTCCACCACACCCACCCAGATAGACACGGCTCCGCCTGTCTCCAAGAGCGGAAGGTCCACCGGCCGCGCCGGTGACAAGATCTTCGCGGGCCTCTCCAAGGGCTCCGGCATCCTGCTCCTGGTGATCATGGCGTCGATCGCCGTCTTCCTCACCTACCGCGCCTCGATCGCACTGGCCGACAACGAGGGCAACTTCCTCACCACGTTCGACTGGAACGCGTCGGCCAACCCCCCCGTCTTCGGCATCGCCGTCCTGCTCTTCGGCACCGTCGTCAGCTCGATCATCGCGATGGCCATCGCGGTTCCGATCGCTGTCGGCATCGCCCTGTTCATCTCGCACTACGCGCCGCGCAAGCTGGCCGCCCCCCTCGCCTACGTGGTCGACCTGCTGGCCGCCGTGCCGTCGATCATCTACGGCATCTGGGGCGCCCTCTTCCTCGTCCCGTACCTCGGCGGCCTGAACATGTGGCTCGACGAGTACATGGGCTGGACCTACGTCTTCGACAAGACCCAGGTCGGCGTCGCCCGCTCGCTCTTCACCGTCGGCATCCTGCTCGCGATCATGATCCTGCCGATCGTGACCAGCGTCAGCCGCGAGGTCTTCCTGCAGGTCCCGCGCATGAACGAGGAAGCCGCACTGGCCCTCGGCGCGACCCGCTGGGAAGTCATCCGGATGTCGGTCCTGCCCTTCGGCCGCTCCGGAGTCATCTCCGCCTCGATGCTCGGCCTCGGCCGCGCGCTCGGCGAGACCATGGCCGTCGCGACCGTCCTCTCCCCGAGCTTCCTGATCTCCGGCCACATCCTGGACGCGGGCGGCGGCACGTTCGCGCAGAACATCGCCGCGAAGTTCGACGAGGCCAACGAGTTCGGCCGCGACGCTCTGATCGCCTCCGGCCTCGTGCTCTTCCTGCTCACCCTGCTGGTCAACGGCGCCGCCCGGCTGATCATCGCCCGTCGCAAGGACTTCTCGGGGGCGAACGCCTGATGAGCCACGCACTCCAGGACCCGCGCCCCTCCCGGGCCCACCGGTCCGTCGCCCCCAGCAGCCTGACGCAGGGCCACCTGCCCCGCTGGGCCCCGGCCGCCATCGCCGTCGCCTCGGTCGCCCTCGGCTCCGGCGCCGGCGCCGTCCTCGGCCTCCACAGCAAGATCCAGTGGGGTCTGCTGGCAGCCCTCCTCTTCGTGGTCATCACGTACACGGCCAGCTCGATCGTCGAGAACCGCCGCCAGGCCAAGGACCGCGTCGCGACCTCCGTCGTCTGGGTCTGCTTCATCCTCGCGCTCGTCCCGCTGCTCTCGCTGCTGTGGACGACCATCAGCCGCGGCATGAAGGTCCTCGACGGGGACTTCCTCGGCCACTCGATGAACGGCGTGACCTCCTTCGAGGCCGGCGGCGGCGTCTACCACGCCCTCCTCGGCACCATCGAGCAGGTCGCCCTGGCCACCGCGATCTCGGCCCCCATCGGCCTGCTGACCGCCGTCTACCTGGTCGAGTACGGCAAGGGCCCGCTCGCCAAGGCCGTCACCTTCTTCGTCGACGTCATGACCGGCATCCCCTCCATCGTCGCGGGTCTGTTCATCCTGACGACGTGGAACCTGATGCTCGGCTTCGGCCCCTCCGGCTTCGCCGGATCCATGGCCCTGTCGATCCTGATGATGCCGGTCGTGGTCCGCTCCACCGAGGAGATGCTCAAGCTCGTCCCCAACGAGCTGCGCGAGGCCGCGCTCGCCCTCGGCGTGCCGAAGTGGCGCGTGATCCTCAAGGTCGTCCTCCCCACGGCCATCGGCGGCATCGCCACCGGCGTGATGCTGGCCGTGGCCCGCATCGCGGGTGAGACCGCCCCGATCATGCTGCTGGTCTTCGGCACCCAGCTGATCAACAACAACCCCTTCGAAGGCGCCCAGTCCTCGCTCCCCCTCTACATCTGGGAGCAGTACAAGGTCGGCAGTGAAGCCTCCTACGACCGGGCCTGGGGCGCAGCCCTCGTCCTGATCGCCTTCGTCATGATCCTCAATCTGGTGGCTCGCGGCATCGCCCGCTGGAAGGCCCCCAAGACCGGTCGCTGACGCGACTCCTGAAAGCGAAGTGACCCCTCATGGCTAAGCGAATCGACGTCAGCGGACTGTCCGCCTTCTACGGAACCCACAAGGCCATCGACGACATCTCGATGACCGTGGAGCCCCGCTCCGTGACCGCCTTCATCGGCCCCTCCGGCTGCGGCAAGTCCACCTTCCTGCGCACCCTGAACCGCATGCACGAGGTCACCCCCGGTGGCCGCGTCGAGGGCAAGGTGCTGCTGGACGACGAGAACCTGTACGGCCCCGGCGTGGACCCGGTCGCGGTCCGCCGCACGGTCGGCATGGTCTTCCAGCGCCCGAACCCCTTCCCCACCATGTCGATCTTCGACAACGTGGCGGCGGGCCTGCGCCTCAACGGCTCCTTCAAGAAGTCCGAGCTCTCGGACATCGTGGAGAAGTCCCTCCAGGGCGCCAACCTCTGGAACGAGGTCAAGGACCGCCTGAACAAGCCCGGCTCCGGCCTCTCCGGCGGCCAGCAGCAGCGCCTGTGCATCGCCCGCGCCATCGCGGTCGAGCCCCAGGTCCTCCTGATGGACGAGCCCTGCTCGGCCCTTGACCCGATCTCCACCCTCGCCATCGAGGACCTGATCGGCGAGCTCAAGGAGCGCTTCACGATCGTCATCGTGACGCACAACATGCAGCAGGCGGCGCGCGTCTCCGACCGCACGGCCTTCTTCAACCTCTCCGCGGTCGGCCAGCCCGGCAAGCTGATCGAGATCGACGACACGGACCGGATCTTCTCGAACCCGTCCGTGCAGGCGACCGAGGACTACATCTCGGGCCGCTTCGGCTAAACCGAGATGTGAACAAGCGTCCTGCGGTGCTGCATGGCGGTGCCACCGCAAGGCGAAAGAAAGAAAAGGGCCGGTTCCCCCTGGGTGGGGGGAACCGGCCCGCTTCTTTTCCCGGGCCCCGCACACCCACCGCGGAACGTGACCCGGATCACACCAACCCTGTCCCCCGCTCGTCGGTCATACGTACGCCAGCGACAAGTTGCGTAGCGGATGCGGCCCTTGAGGTCGCCGCCGGACACCGGGGGATCCTTTGCGTAGTACCACGTACCTGACGGCCGCCGCCTGCGCCGCGGCCGTACTGGCCGTCACCGGCCCGTCCCCCGCCACGGCCGCACCCGCCGCCCCGGCGGCCCCGGCGAAGCCCCTGACCAAGGACGCCGCCGACTTCAACGGCGACGGCTACGCCGACCTGGCCGTCGGCGCCCCGCGCGCCACCGTCAAGGGGCTCAAGGGCGCCGGTCTCGTCTCCTTCGTCTACGGCTCCCCCACCGGCCCGCGCTTCGACAAGCAGCAGTTGATCAGCCGCGCCACCCCCGGCGTCCCGGGCGAACCGACCGCCGCCGACTTCGGCTGGGGCCTCTCGTCCGCCCACGGCGACCTGAACGCCGACGGCTACGACGACCTGGCGGTCATCACCAGCGGGCAGATCCTGGTCCTGTGGGGCAGCCCGACCGGCATCTCGGGCGGCACCGAACTCCCGGCGGGCACCGGCACCACCCAGTCGCCCCGGATCCAGACGAACTCCCTGGCGATCGGGGACGTCAACGGCGACGGCAAGGACGACCTCGTCCTGCCCGCCCAGGTCGGCGACCCGTACAAAGCGAACTGGGGCATGGCCACACGGTTCGGCCCCTTCAACCGCACCACCGGAAAGCCCGCCTCCGCCCAGTTCCGGGACACCGAGGCCAAGGACAGGGTTTCCACCAGCTCGGTCAGCGTGGGCGACATGACCGGCGACGGCATCGCCGACATCGTGACCATGGGTACGAGCACCCAGGGTGGTGCGGGAGCCCAGGTCCTCAAGGGCACCCCCACCGGGCTGGTCCAGGGCGGCGAGGTCAACGCGCGCTACCGCGGCTCCTTCGGGGACATCAACGGGGACGGCTACGGCGACTTCGTCAGCAACCCCGCGGGCTACGACCCGAACCTGACCGGCGGCATCACCGTCACCTACGGCGGCCCCAAGGGCGCCAGCACGACCCTGCCCTCCAGCTACTACGACCAGAACAGCCCCGGCGTCCCGGGCGTCAACGAGAAGGGCGACCGCTGGGGCAACGACGTCACCCTCGGCGACATCGACAAGGACGGCTACGCCGACCTCGTCGTCGGCGCCTCCTGGGAGTCGGGCACGGAGGCCACCACCCAGGTGGCCGGCGCGATCACCGTGCTGCGCGGCTCCAAGACCGGCCTGACCGGCACCGGTTCCCAGCTCTTCACCCAGAACTCCGCGGGCGTCCCCAGCACTTCGGAGAAGTCCGACCACTTCGGCGAGGCGGTCGAGCTCCTCGACGCGAACAAGGACGGCAAGCCCGAGCTGTACGTCGGCGGCAACGGCGAGGACAGCTTCGTCGGCCGCGTCTGGCAGCTCCAGAACGGCGCCACCGGCCTCACCGGCACCGGCGCCAGGTCCTTCACCCTGGGCGGCGGCTACGGCGGCGCCCACTTCGGCGCCTGGTTCAACAACTAGGCAGCAGCTCCGGCCGGCCCCTCCTGCCGAGGGGCCGGCCCCACCGCGCCACCAACCAGTTCCGGGGGGAACCCAGCCCATGCGCACCCGCACGCTCCTCGCCACGGCCGCCTGCACCGCCGCCGTCCTCGGCCTCACCACCCTGACCCCGGCCACCGCGGCCCCGGCGCCCTCCAAGGCCTCCACCGCCGACTTCAACGGCGACGGCTACCCCGACCTCGCCATCGGCGCCCACACCGCCACCGTCAACGGCGCCAAGCGGGCCGGCGCCGTCACCATCGCCTACGGCTCGGCCACCGGCCTGAAGTACGACACGGCCACCGTCATCAGCCAGGCCACCCCCGGCGTCCCCGGGGACGCGGTCGCGGAAGGCAAGTGGCGCGAGGTCTCGGCCCACGGCGACTTCGACGGCGACGGCTACGACGACCTGTACGTCCAGTGGGTCTCGAAGAACACCATCCTCTGGGGCTCCAAGAACGGCATCACGGGCGCCTCCACCACCCTCCCGGAGGGCACCTCGACGTCCACCGACCCCGGGCTCCTCGGTGCCGGCCTCGGCGCCGGCGACATCAACGGCGACGGCACCGACGACATCGTGATCCGCGCCCACGGCGGCCGCCTCGGCTACACCTTCGCCGTCCTGTCCGGGCCGATCGACCGCACCACGGGCAGAGCCGCGTCCACCGTCGTCCGCGACATCTGGAAGGAGGACGGCATAGGCCTGCGCGGCGACGGCCTCTTCGTCGGAGACATCACCGGCGACGGACTCGCGGACGTCACCGTCGTCGGCCACCGCGACTACAAGCCCGCGAGCACCGTCCTCAAGGGCAGCCGCACCGGCCTGGTCAAGGGCAGCGGCACCTTCAAGGAGTACGCGGACTACTCGAACCTCTACGGCTCCGCCTTCGGCGACCTCAACGGTGACGGATACCTGGACCTGGCCGTCGGCCTCGGCTACTCCCCGTTCAACACCGAAGTCGTACGGGATGCCGTCAGCGTGAACTACGGCGGCCCCAAGGGCCTCAACACCACCACGCCCGGTCTGCTCCTCTCCCAGTCCTCCGCCGGCGTCCCCGGAGTGTCCGAGATCGGCGACCGCTGGGGCAGCGTCCTGGACATCACCGACACCGACGGCGACGGTTTCGCCGACCTGCTGATCGGCGCCTCGTACGAGACCGGTGACGACGCGGCCACCACCGCTCACGCCGGCGCCCTCACCGTGCTGCGCGGCGGCAAGACCGGCATCACCACAACGGGTGCCAAGACCCTCACCCAGAACACCGTGGGCATCCCCAGCGCCTCCGAGAACGACGACCACTTCGGCTCCGCGATCGCCGCGATCGACTCGGACAAGAACGGCAAGCCCGAGGTCTACGTCGGCGGCAACGGCGAGGACGGCTACACCGGCCGCGTCTGGAACCTCACCACCGCCCCCGGCACCGGCCTCACCGGCACCGGGGCCACCAGCTTCGGCCTGACCACCCTCGGCGGCCCCGCCGGAGCCTCCAACTTCGGCTACCGCTTCGCGGGCTGACCCGAGCCGCTCGTCCCACACACCAGTGCGCCCCGCCGGATCAGCCGATCCGGCGGGGCGCACTGGGTTGCTCGCGCACGACGCGCAAGGCGCCTACGGTCACACGAAGGCGAGGTTGACCACCCAGAAGCTGAGCGCCGCGACCAGCGCCGCGGCCGGCATGGTGATGAACCAGCCCAGGATGATGTTCTTGGCGACGCCCCAGCGGACCGCGTTCACCCGCTTGGTCGCGCCCACACCCATGATCGCCGAGGTGATCACGTGGGTGGTGGAGATCGGCGCGTGGAAGAGGAACGCCGATCCGAACATGATCGAGGCACCGGTGGTCTCCGCCGCGAAGCCCTGCGGCGGGTCCAGCTCGATGATCTTGCGGCCGAGGGTGCGCATGATGCGCCAGCCGCCCGCGTACGTACCCAGCGAGAGCATCACGGCACACGCGATCTTGACCCAGACCGGGATCTCGTCGCCCGCGCTGTTCACGTCGGCGATGACCAGGGCCATCATCACGATGCCCATGGTCTTCTGCGCGTCCTGAAGACCGTGGCCGAGCGCCATGCCGGCCGCCGACACCGTCTGCGCGATGCGGAAACCGCGCTTGGCCTTGTGCGGGTTGGCGCGGCGGAACATCCACAGGATGGCGACCATCACCAGGTAACCGACGACGAGGCCGACCACCGGCGAGACGAACATCGGGATGACGACCTTGTCGACCACTCCCGACCAGAGCACCTCCGTACCGCCCGCCAGCGCCGCGCCCACCATGCCGCCGAACAGCGCGTGCGAGGAGGACGAGGGCAGGCCGAAGTACCAGGTGATCAGGTTCCACACGATCGCGCCGACGAGCGCCGCGAAGAGGATCCACATGCCCCGGTTGCCGTGGGGCGTCTCGATCAGGCCCTCGCTCACCGTCTTGGCGACCCCGCTGCCGAGGAAGGCACCGGCGAGGTTCATGACCGCGGCCATCGCCAGCGCCGCGCGCGGGGTCAGGGCACGGGTCGAGACCGAGGTCGCGATCGCGTTCGCGGAGTCGTGAAAACCATTCGTATACGTAAAGCCGAGCGCGACACCGATGGTCACGATCAGAGCGAAGGTGTCCACGAGGTTCAGGACTCCTTGACCGCGATGGTCTCCACCGTGTTCGCGACGTGCTCGAACGCGTCGGCCGCCTCTTCGAGCACGTCGACGATCTGCTTGAGCTTCAGCACCTCGATGGCGTCGTACTTGCCGTTGAAGAGCTGGGCGAGCAGCTTGCGGTGGATCTGGTCGGCCTGGTTCTCCAGGCGGTTGACCTCGATCCAGTACTCGGTCAGGTTCTCCATCGTGCGCAGGTGGGGCATGGCCTCGGCGGTCAGCTCGGCCGCGCGCGCCAGTACCTCGATCTGCTGCTCGACGCCCTTGGGCAGCTCCTCCACGTTGTAGAGGACGACCAGGTCGACCGCCTCCTCCATGAAGTCCATGATGTCGTCGAGGCAGGACGCCAGGTTGTAGATGTCCTCGCGGTCGAACGGCGTAATGAAGGAGGAGTTGAGCTGGTGGAAGATCGCGTGGGTCGCGTCGTCTCCCGCGTGCTCCGCTGCCCGCATCCGCTCCGCGATCTCGACCCGGGCGGAGGAGTCCGCTCCGAGCAGTTCCATGAGGAGCTTCGAGCCGGTGACGATGTTGTCCGCGGATGCGGCGAACATGTCGTAGAAGCTCGTCTCCCTGGGGGTCAGACGAAATCGCACGTGAGGTCCTCGGGGTGCATTGGATTCGGTCAGGCTGATGCTAGGCGCATCCCCCGGCCACGGCTAACCGGCCGTTCCCCAGTGTCCTCCATCAGGCAGAGTGAGGACCACGAGCCCCTGCCCCTTCGGCCGGGGGCCGGTACCCTATACCCATGAGGGGTATAGGTCCCCCATTCCGGACCACGGGAGGACGCATGACTGCCATCCAGGCGGAGGGCTCCGGAGCCACCACGGACACGGCCGAGGACACCGCCGGCGACACGGCTGCCGGCCCGGTGCACGGCTACCACCACCAGAAGGACGAGCACCTCAAGCGCCTGCGCCGGATCGAGGGCCAGATCCGCGGGCTCCAGCGCCTCGTCGACGAGGACGTCTACTGCATCGACATACTCACCCAGGTCTCGGCGAGCACGAAGGCGCTCCAGTCCTTCGCGCTCCAGCTACTGGAGGAGCACCTGCGGCACTGCGTCGCGGACGCGGCCCTCAAGGGCGGGGGAGAGATCGACGCCAAGGTCGAGGAAGCGACGAAGGCGATCGCCCGGCTGCTGCGCACCTGACTGATGCACACGAGGGACGGACCCGGCCCGGGGCGGGGGTCAGCCGGACCACACGCCCATCAGCACCTCGTCGATCCGGTCCTGGCTGAGCCTCTCCTCGGCCACGGCCGACGCCGCGATGATCAACTCTCCGCACAGCTCGATCTCGGCGAGAGCCACGAGGTCCTGCACCGTCGAACCGCCTGCGGGAGTCACGCGTGTCACCTCAATCTGCCGTCGTCCGGTCGCCGGCGCTCGGCTTCTCAGCGTAGGGAGCGCACGGCGCGGCGCGCATGACACGGATGGACCATTTCCGGCTACCCGGCCATGACCCGATCGCGCCGCCCCCGGGGGCTCCGGCCGGCTAATCGGCGATCTTCCCGGCGTAAATGTCCCCTTCGGCGGGCAATACGACGGTGACCGGAGTCCCGAAGCCGTAGAGCAGCGTGGTGGAGGACACATCGATCACGCCATCGTTGACGTAGGTGAAGCGGTGGCGGACCTTCCGCAGCAGTCCCTCGGAGTCGAGGTAGGCGTCGAACGGCACCGCGTCCTTGCCGAACCCTTTCGCCGCCGCCTCCAGCGCCCCCTTCACCGCCGGTGAGGCCTGCGCCGCGGCCCGCGCGATATCGGTCGTACCCCGGTAGTGCCGCACCTTGGTGCCGCCCACCTCGGTCTCGCCCACGTACGTGACCTCCTGCGCCCCGCGCAGCAGCTCGGCGGCGGCCATCGGGTCGGTGGCGCCGCCCGTGACCAGGTTCCCGTCGGCCAGGGCCGTCGTGTCGACGCGGACCCACTTGTCGGCGGGGACGCCCGCGCCCCGGTTCTTCATGTAGAGCGCGCCGGGCACCAGCAGCTCGGTGATCGGCCGGTGCTCGGCCTTGCCCTTGGCGTCGTCGGGGAGCATGACGAGCAGCTGCCCCATCCGGTTCTTGAAGTCGACCCCGCCCTCGCCCCGGATCGTGACCCGGGTGCCGCCCGTGGCCATCTCCATGGCCGTACGGGCCTGCGCGCTCCCGCTCCTGGCCAGCGCGTCGGCGGCCGCGCGGACCGTGGCCGCCGGGTCGCCGGCGGCCCGGCCGTCGTCGCCGGACAAGCCGCCCGCGCCGGACCGGCCGTCATCGCCCGCGACGGCGTCGCCGCCGCACCCGCTCAACGCCGCCACCGCCAGGGCCAGGCCGACCGCGACCGCAGCCCGACCCGCGCGCCCTCGCCTGTGCTGGTGCACCACCATCGCCTGCCAACCCCCAACGCGTGACCGCTTTTTGCCCGAGGCCCCACCCGCTCCGCTTAACGAGGTCCCGGGCCTCCCGTCACGGCCGCGGGCTCCCCGCCCCGGGCCAGTGCCCCACCCGCCCCCGGCCCGGTACCTTGGTGGAGTGGAACCGCACACCGAAGCGACTTTCGCCCCTCCGCTTGCCGCAGTGCCGCTGCCCCGCGACCCCTCGGGCCCGGCGCCGGCACCCTCCACCGATCACACCGATCACGCCGCTCACGCCACGAGCACCTCCGAGCGGGGTTCGTTCAGCCTGGCCGTCTGTACGTGCGGCTGGCGCGGCCCGGCCCGCCGCTCCCGCGACCTGGCCCGCAAGGACGCCACCGGCCACGCGCCGGAGTAACCGGGGGACCCGGCACCGGCACGGCACCGGCACGGCACCCGCCCGACGGCCGTCCGGTCCGGCCCGACGGGTCACCCGCGCGGCGGCCCGCCAGTCACCCGCCGGCCAGGCCGCCTGCCCGACAGCCCTGCCCTCCACCGACCCGGCCGGAGCCGCTCCGCCCGCGAGTCGCCCGATCGGACGGCCCGGCTGGCCGACGCGCCCGGGAGCGGTTGCCCTTGACTCATGCCCGGACCCGCGCCACGACTCGCCGCCCTCACCTGGGCCCTGCTGATCGCGTTCGCCCCCGCCACCCCGGCCCGGGCCAGCCCCGTGGGCACGGCCGACGGGCCCGGCGACGTCGCCCTGGCCATCGGCGTCACCACCGCCGCGGCCACCGCCACCGGCCTGTGGCTGCGCTCCCGCTACCGGCGCTCCGACGCGGAGGCGGACACCGCGGACCACGGCGGCGATCCGTGACCCCGCCCCCGCGGCCACGCCCGGCCGCGGTCCGCGTCTGTTTCGGGGCCGCGGCGCTGTGCCTGCTGGCGGCCGTGGTGCTGAGCGTCTGGGACTCGTACCGCATCGGCTGACACCGCGGGCACCCCCCGAAGGGCCGCGTCAGGCCGCGAGGTCGCTCTCGTGCCCGCGCGCCGCGGGCTCGGTCGCCGCGAGGTCCACCGGGCGGGGTACCACCCGCTCGCGCGCCCGGACCAGTACGCCCAGGCGCGGGGACCGGGCCACGGCCCGTACCACCGGGGTCAGCAGCGCCATTGCGAGCGGCGCGAGCAGCAGCACCACCGCGGTGCCCAGGGCGAGACCGCCGATGACGTCGGTCGGATAGTGCAGGCCCATGTAGACCCGCGTGAAGCCTTCCGCCAGGGCCAGGCCGATGCCGATGAAGCCGAGCTTGCGGTGCGCGACGAACAGGCCGACGCCGAGCGCCATCGCGAGCGTCGCGTGGTCGCTGACGAACGAGAAGGCGCTGTGGCCGATCCCGGCGCCGGGCTCCAGCACCTCGACCCCGCCGTGCTGCGCGGCCGGCCGCGGCCGGCCCACGAACTCGCGCAGCGGGATGTTGAGGAGCAGAGCGGCCGAGGCGGCGAGCGGGGCCCACACGAGCGCGGTGAAGGTCTCGACGGCGGCGGGCTCGTCCTGCCGGCGCGCTCCGCGCCAGCACCAGAGCACCAGGAGCACGAGGGCCAGCAGGATCCCGTACTCCCCGAGGACCGCGACCGTCCGGTCCAGCCAGCCGGGGGCCTGGCGCGCCAGTCCGTTGATCTCGTACAGCAGGCTTACATCCACGTTCGGCCCACCCGTTGTGAGTCCAGCCATGGTGATGCGGCCCCTTGCCCTTGCCTTGGTACCCGTACGGCCGCACGCCTGTGTGCGGCCCTTCGCCCCCCGGTGATCAATCCGGCTCTTGCGCTCGTCCTGCCCCCAGTGACCATGGAACGCCCGTTCTGGCGGCTACGTTCCGCTCTCCACCGAATGATCACCCCAACGTTATCGAAGAGTGACTCATCGTTGCAGCTCAGGGCCTTCGCTTCACGCTGTGTTGCCGACGCCCTCGCGCCGGGGCAAGGCCTCCGCCCCGTCCTTCGTCACCCGCGTCGCGCCGAAGTAGTCGGGCGTGTCGATCTTGTCGAAGCGGATCACGGCTCCGGTGAACGGGGCGTTGATCATGTACCCGCCGCCCACGTAGAGCCCGACGTGCCGGATCTCCCGGGAGTTCGTCAGATCGTCGGAGAAGAACACCAGGTCCCCCGGCAGCAGTTCCGCGCGCGAGGGATGCGGACCGGCGTTGTACTGGTCGTTCGCCACGCGCGGCAGATCGACGCCCACCGACTCGTACGCGGCCTTGGTCAGACCCGAGCAGTCGAACCGCCCGCCCTGCTCGGGCGTCCCGTTCCCGCCCCACAGGTACGGGGTCCCCAGCTGCTTCTGCGCGAAGTAGATCGCCCCGGCGGCCTGCTGCGAGGGCGCGACCCGTCCGACGGGCGCCTCGAAGCTCTTGGCGAGGGTCGTGATCGTCTTCACGTACCCCTGGGTCTCCCGGTACGGCGGCACGCCCCCGTACTGCTTCACCGCGCCGGGACCCGCGTTGTAGGCGGCCAGCATGTTCTTCACCGCGTCCCCGGGCACCTTGGACACGTACCGCGCCAGCGAACAGTCGTACGAAGCCGCCGACGGGATCGCGTCGTTCGGGTCCCAGATGTCACGGTCCCCGTCGCCGTCCCCGTCGACGCCGTGCGTCGCCCACGTGCCCGGGATGAACTGCGCGATGCCCCGCGCGTCGGCCGGGCTCACCGCACCCGGGTTCCAGCCGCTCTCCGAGTAGAGCTGGGCGGCCAGCAGCGCCGGGGTGAGCGTCGGGCAGAGGTTGCCCCACTTCTGCACGAGGGACTGGTACTTCCCCGGCACGGCACCCTTCGCTAGCCCGGAGGCCCGCCCGCCGACGCCGGTCGCGATGCCCGCGGCCGCCGAGTACGTACCGATCACGAGCAGGGCGAGAAAGCACAGGCACGCCCCGAAGCTGATTCCACCGACCACCCAGAGTCTGCGCACCCGCCAACCTTCCCCCATCGAACGGCTTTTCCCGGCGCTCCCGCCACCCCGTGTCGAATCATCCCGCCAGGGAAGCGGCACAGGAACCAACGCAGCCGGGGCACTTGGAGCACAGACCCCGGCGGACGGGTGAACTCATCAGACGATACGAAGTATTCGGCCCCGCTCCCCCTCCCTACCCCCTCGGGGCGACGAACAGGCTCTGCGCGCTCCGCCCGATCGGGCCCTTCTCGTCGTGCAGCCGCGCGTCCGCCAGCCCGATGCCCGCCGCGTCCACGCTCGTACGGGCCTCCACGCACACCCATTCACCGGCCGGATGGCGGTGCAGGTGCACGGTGAGGTCGCCGTTGACGAAGAGGTACCGGCCGAAGTCCACGACCGCGCTGATGCCGTTGCCCGAGTCCGCCGCGACCAGCACCCGATCCAGGGGCCTGGGCTCCTCCCCGGCGACGAGCGGCACCCTCATCCGCATCCAGCAGGTCCCGGGACCCAGTTCGACGAACGCGCCCCGCGCGAAGCGGGTCTCCATCGCCGCGTGGTAGCCCTTCTCCCACGGCACCGGAAAGAACGGCGCCGGCCCCACCTCACCCGGCGGCGGCAGCTCCGGCGCGGGCACCACGGACGGTACGGAATCCTCCGCCACCCGGATCCGCAGCGCCCGCGCCAGCATCACGGGCGCGGCCCCCGCGGGCGCGAGCGCGGCCTCGACCACCTCGGTACCCCGGCCGGCCCGCAGCACGCTGGTCGTCAGCTCCAACGGGCCGATCGGCACCGGGCGCAGGATCTCGTAGGTGATCCGGGCGATCCGCATGTCGGCGCGCCCACCCGGCCGTTCCTCGATCGCCCGCCCGAGCAGCGCGGCCGGCGGCCCGGCGTGCTGCGACCCTGGATCCCACGGCCCGCGCGTGTAACCGCTCGCCAGGAACCGCCCCCCGTCGATGCGCTCGTAGAACCCCTCAACACCACTCTCGACACCACTCCCGGCACCCATGCCGGCCACGCTACCGACTGGTAATCCACAGGCGCCAGCCCCGCTCCCCTCCCCCGGGCGACCCCCGGGCGGCACTCAGCGGGCGAAGCCCAGCCCCACCCCGAGCCCCACCAGGACCGAGCCGATGGCCCGGTTCAGCGTCTTCTGCGCCTTCAGCATCCGGTCGCGCAGACGGGAGTTGGAGAAGAACAGCGCGACCGCTCCGAACCAGCCCAGGTGCGCCGCGGACATGAACAGCCCGTACCCGGCCTGCTGCCACACCGGGGTCCCCGGCCCGACCACCTGCGTGAAGGTGGACACGACGAACAGCGTGGTCTTCGGGTTGAGCACATTGGTCAGGAATCCGCTCCGCAGCGCCCCGAACGGCGTCAGCCCGCCCTTCTCCTCCAGGTCCACGGCCACCTCGGTCCGCGCCCGGAAGGTCCGTATCCCGATCCACACCAGGTACGCGGCGCCCGCGAGCTTGATCACCGTGAACAGCTCGGCGGAGGAGGCGATCAGCAGACCGACCCCGAGCATCGTGTAGGAGACGTGCACCAGCACCCCGGCCGCGACCCCCGCGGCCGCGAACAGGCCGGTGGGCCGCCCGTAGAGGTAGCTGTTGCGGACGACCATGGCGAAATCGGCGCCGGGACTGATGACGGCGAGGAAGGTGATGACGGCTACTGCGATCACTTCGGTCATACAGCGATGCTCGCCGGACCCGCCCACGACGATCAAGGCCTTTCCGCTACCCGAGCCGCACCCAACTCCCCCACGGGGAGACAATGGGGACGTGCCCAAGCCCCAGCCCGCCGGCCCTACCGGCCACTCCGGCCCCTCCGGCCACTCCCGCCCCGGCGCCCCTGCCCCCCTCCCCGCCCCGCTCCCCCTCCTGCGGGCGGACTGCGCCAACTGCTTCGCGCTCTGCTGCGTAGCCCTGCCCTTCTCCAAATCCACCGACTTCGCCGTGAACAAGCCCGCCGGCACCCCCTGCAAGAACCTCCGGCAGGACTTCGGCTGCGGCATCCACACCGGACTGCGCGACCAGGGCTTCCCGGGCTGCACCGTCTTCGACTGCTTCGGCGCCGGCCAGCAGGTCTCCCAGATCACCTTCGGCGGCCAGGACTGGCGCTCCCACCCCGCCACCAAGGCCACGATGTTCGAGGTCTTCCCGGTGATGCGGAACCTGCACGAGCTCCTCTTCTACCTCGCCGAGGCCCTCACCCTCACCGAGGCCCTCCCCCTCCCCGCCGAACACCCCCTCCGCACCCAACTGCGCACCGCCCTCGCCGACACCACCCGGTGGACCGGGGCCACCCCGCAGACCCTCGCGGAGTTCGACATCACCCCGCTGCGCCAGGAGGCGAACACCCTCCTGCTCCAGACCAGCGAGCTCGTACGGGCCAAGGTGGCGGGCCGCAAGAAGAACCACCGCGGCGCCGACCTGATGGGCGCCCGCCTCCCCGGCGCGAACCTGCGCGGAGCCAACCTCCGCGGCGCCTACCTGATCGCCGCCGACCTCAAGGGCGCCGACCTGCGCACGGCCGACCTGATCGGCGCGGACTTCCGCGACACCGACCTGCAGGGCGCCGACCTCACCGGCACCCTCTTCCTCACCCAGCCCCAGCTGAACGCGGCCCGGGGCAACCTCGCGACCCGCATCCCGCCCTCCCTCACCCGCCCCGCGCACTGGCTCGCGTAGAGGGCTGGTCCGGGCCCGCCCGACAGGGTCGGCGACGGCGCACACCGCCCACCCATGCGCCCCCGGCGCATCCATCCGCCCCTCCACGGACGCCACCGCCCGAAACCGAAGCCCTACGGTGAGCCACACAACCGGAGGACGGCCATCCGCGCCGACTCCGGCTCCGACCCCCCTGGAGGCTCCCCCACCATGCGACGCCCGACCACGACCCTCGGCACCCTCGCGGCCGCCGCCGTCCTCACCCTCGGCCTCGGCGGCTCCGCGCACGCGTCCACGGGCGAACTGGTCATCAACGGCCAACCGATCCACGACCCGACCGGCTGCGTCCTGCACAACGGCCCCGCCGCGGTCACGAACCACACCGACAGCCCGGTCTTCATCACCAGCGGCCGCTGGTGCACCGGCGCGGTCATCGGCGTCATCCACGCCGGCGAGACCCGCTTCGCCCCGTTCGCCGCGAACATCCTCGTCCCGTAGCCCACACACCCTCACGGGTGCCGCCCCCACCCGCTCACACCCCGGGCGCGGCACCCGTTGCGCCAAACGGCGCGGCCCCATCCGAGCCACCACCGCACCGAGACGACAATCATTGCCCGCGGTCACACCTCGTGATACACAGAGTGACCATACGTTCTTTCCCCCACACGCCGCCCGACCCCAGGTCAGGACCTACGGACGACACCCGGGGCGACAGATCGGGTAAAGAGAGCAGTCAAGTCGACATCCGACGGCGGTTTCATCAGGGAAGATAGGGCGTGACCCCTGCCGTCCGGGCACGGGCTACCGGAACTACCCATACAGGGGCGGTGAGTTACATGATCCTGGCAGCCGAAAAGGGCGACATCACCACCATCATCGGCGGAATCGCCCCGAACTGGGGGCCGTTCGGCAGTCTCGGCAACGAAGCGAAGGTCATGATCGAGGTGGTCATGGCCGTAGCGATCCTGCTCTGCCTGGGCATCGCCATCTGGGGCGCGGCCAAGCAGCGCATCGGCGCCACCGCACTGCGCGACACCTTCAGCGCGGAACAGGGCAAGGGCCTCATCGTGGCCGGCCTGACGGGCGTCTTCATCATCGGCTCACTGGGCACCCTCTTCACGATCGTCTACGGAATGGCCGTCTAGCCCGAGCCCTGATGAGGACTCACCACGCCGCGCCTGCGCGGATACCAGCGCTACCGTCGTACGACGCGGAGGGGGCGAACACCGAATGAGCACCGACGACCAATACGGTGGCGGCGAGGTCGGCGGCACCGGCCAGACCCGTACCCGCTTCCCGGAGCCCTCGGACCCGTACACCCCACCCCGCCGCACCCCCCGAGGCCTGATCACCGTCGTCGGCGTGGTGGTCCTCCTCATCGCGGCCATCGCCTTCGCCAACCAGTCCCGAACCCCGGAAGCCCCCCCCACAGCGGACAAGGCCCCGGCCACGAATCCCACTGCTCCCACGGGCACCCAACCCGTCGACTCGAGTCCCGGCGGAATCCCGAAGGGCTTCGCGCACGACGAGCAGGGCGCTCAGTCGGCAGCCGCCAACTTCGTCGTCACCCTCGGATCCGAGGGGATGCTAAAGATGAGCCTCCGTCACACGATCATGGACGCCATCTACACCCCTGAGGCAGCGGCCCAGTTGAAGGGCCGACAGGATGCGGCGTACTCACCTGCCTTCCTCACCTCTCTGGGTCTCGACCAGAACGGGAACGCTCCACAGGGCAGCACCTTCGTGACCCGCGCCGTCCCCGTCGGAACCCGAGTCGAGAGCTACAGCCCCACCGGCGCGAAGGTCTCCGTCTGGTACACCGGTCTGGTCGGCCTGTCGGGGCCGAAGTCCACTGACCCTGTGCGCACCACCTGGAAGACCTGGACCTTCGAACTGTCCTGGGTCTCCGGCGGATGGCGGGTCGGTTCCGACACCCAGCAGGACGGTCCTGCACCCGTCCCAGGTGACGTCCCAGCCTCCACTTCCGACGACATCAGCAAGGCCGTCAAAGAGTTCGGAGGCTTCACCTATGCCCGGTAACCTCCCCTTGCGCATCGCCGGAACCGCGGCGGCCGTACAAACAGCGATGGTGCTGCTGTCCTCCCGGGCCTTCGCCGCACCCTCCCCTGGACCGACGGCGACCGCCACGCCCCCGAAGGACACCCGGTGCGAGGGGGTCTTCGGACCGATCAAGGAATCCTGCGAACGCAACGTGGGGGGCGGCAACACCAGCGGATCGAGTGGCACGGGGCTCTCCCCGAACGCCCCCTCCGACGCCCTCAACCCCCTCGCCTCCCTGGCGAAGGGCTGCGCCGACGCCGCAGCCTGGATCGTCGGCGAACTCAGCAAGGCGGTCAACGGCACCGCCAACGTCGACTTCACCAACGGCGCCTTCCTCAAGCAGTACGCCATCGTCTTCGCCGCCTCCACCATCCTCACGCTCGTCCTCTGGCTCTTCGCCGTCGCCAAACGAGCCATCAGAGGCGTCCCCTTCACCACCGCCATGTCCGAAGCCATCGGCTTCCTCTGGCTCACCGTCCTCGCCTCCGCCTTCACCCCCCTCATCCTCTACACCATCGTCTCCGCCACCGACGGCGTCACCGAGGTCATCGCCTCCGCGACCGGCGGCCAGACCGACGTCTTCTTCGGCTCCTTCGCCGAAGCCCTCAAAAAGGGCGACGACATCGGCGGCGGCCCGATCATGCTGATCGTCGTCGCCCTCGTCACCGTCCTCGCCGCCGGCATCCTCTGCCTGGAGCTCGTGATCCGCGCCGCGCTCCTCTACGTCGGCGCCCTGCTCGGCACCGTCGTCTACGCCGGCCTCGTCGACCGCAACCTCTGGGGCCACGTCCGCCGCTGGGCGGGCATCATGATCGCCGTCATCCTCGTGAAGCCGGTCATCGTCATCGTCCTGGGACTCGCCGGAGCCCTCGCCGGAGAGAAGGGCCCGAACGCCTTCTCCGCCGTCGTCTCCGGCCTTTCGATCATCCTCCTGGCGATCTTCGCCTCCGCGATGATCTACCGCTTCGTCCCCGGCTTCGGCGACGAGATCGCCTCCGCCCGCACCAACCGCAGCAAGGCCACCGACGGCGCCCAGGCGGCCGCCGTCATCAGCTCCCCGGCCTCCCTCGTCTCCCAGGGCATCAAGACCCACAGCAGCCGCGGCGGCGGCGGCGGCGGCGGCGGAAACAGCGGCGGCGGCGCCCACCGCGCCGGCGGCGACAACCAGATCTCCGGAGGCATGGCCGCACACAGCAGCCGACGCTCCGGCGGCGGGAACAGCGGCGGCCCCGCCGCCGCACCCCCGCCCCGTACGGGCTCCAGCACGAGGAACACAGGAGGTGACGGGCGGTGACGACCCAGTCCCACCAGCTCCACCCGGTCACGCCCCGCCGCACGTATCTCATCGGCCGGGCCCGGCCGAACGCGATCGTCGGCAAGAACCGCGAGACCGGCGAGATCGCCCTGATCATCGCCGGCGCGTTCCTCGGCATGATGAGCGGACTGCTCGTACCCGCCCTCACCCTGCGCATCGTCTCCCTCGCCGGCTTCCCCATGCTCGCCCTCGCCGCCGTCTACGTCCCCTACCGCGGCCGCACCTTCTACCGCTGGTTCGAGATCAACCGCAGCTTCAAGCGCACCCTGCGCCGCGGCACCACGTTCCGCTCCGGCGCCATGGAGGCCGGCATCCGCGCCGGCGACGGCCGCGAGGTCGAGGTCGGCCCGCCCCCCGGCATCGGCCGCATCAACTGGCTCGCCGCCCCCTTCGGCCCCGACGAGATCGCCGTCCTGCTCCACGCGGACCGCAGAACCGTCACCGCGGCCATCGAGATCGAGGGCCCCGGCGTGGGCCTGCGCGACAGCGAGGACCAAGAGGCCCTCGTGGACCGCTTCGGCACCCTCCTCAAGCACGTGGCCAACGGCGACGGCTTCGTCACCCGCCTCCAGATGCTCGTACGCACCCTGCCCGCCGACCCGGAGGCCCACGACAAGGACGTCGCCGCCCGCGGCGACACCCACGCCCCCGTCTGGCTGCGCGATTCGTACGACCAGCTCCAGTCGATGGTCTCGACCTCCTCGGAGCAACACCGCGCGTACCTCGTCGCCTGCATCCACTTCACCCGCGAACTCGCCGCCGAGGCCCACACCATCGCCCGCGCCGCGGCCCCCCACAAGGGCCGCCGGGTCGACCGTGACGCCGGCCTCGCCATCGTCATGGCCCGCGAGCTCACCGACATCTGCGCCCGCCTCGCCGAGGCCGACATCCGCGTCCGCCAGCCGCTGGGCCAGGGCCGCCTCGCCTCCCTCGTGCACTCCATGTACGACCCGGACCACCCCATCGACCACATCCAGGCCATGACCAAGCGCAACGCCTGGCCCGCCGAACTGGACGCCGTCGAACCGACCTACCTCCAGGCCAAGACCCGCGAGTCCTCCACCCGCGCCCCCTGGTGCCACGCCACGGCCTGGGTGAAGGAATGGCCGATGACCCCGGTCGGCGTGAACTTCCTCGCCCCGCTCCTCGTCCACACCCCCGACGTCATCCGCACGGTCGCCGTCACCATGGACCTGGAGCCCACCGAGATCGCCATCGAGCGCATGCTCACGGAGAAGACGAACGACGAGGCCGACGCCAGCCGCGCCGCCAAGATGAACCGCACCGTCGACCCCCGGGACATCGCCGCCCACGGCCGGCTCGACCAGCGCGGCGAAGACCTCGCGAGCGGCGCCGCCGGCGTCAACCTGGTCGGGTACATCACCGTCTCCTCCCGCTCCCCCGAAGCCCTCGCCCGCGACAAGCGCACCATCCGCGCCTCGGCGGGCAAGTCCTACCTGAAGCTCGAATGGTGCGACCGCGAGCACCACCGCGCCTTCGTCAACACCCTGCCGTTCGCCACCGGCATCCGACGCTAGCTGGAGGGAATGGCCGCCCATGCGAGATCCCATGTCCGCCCTGACGGACGCCTTCACCAGCTTCCTGTTCGGCAAGGTGGAAACCACCCGCCTGCCCGTCCGCACGTCCACGGGACAGGCCCAGGCGGTCTACCTCCCCACCGCCGCCCCCGGACTCGGCGACTCCGGCGTCATCATCGGCCGTGAGGTCTACAGCGGCAAGGGCTACATCTACGACCCCTTCCAGCTGTACGGCCAGCAGCTCCCGGCCCCCCACTGGCTGGTCCTCGGCGAATCCGGCAACGGCAAGTCGGCCCTGGAGAAGACCTACGTCCTGCGCCAGCTCCGCTTCCGGGACCGCCAGGTCGTCGTCCTGGACGCCCAGGGCGAGGACGGCGTCGGCGAGTGGAACCTCATCGCCCAGCAGCTGGGAATAACCCCCATCCGCCTGGATCCCATCGCCGCGAACGACGACGGGATCCGCCTCAACCCCCTCGACCCGGCGATCACCGCGACGGGTCAGCTCGCGCTGCTCCGCACCATCATCGAAGTCGCCATGGGCCACGGCCTGGACGAGCGCTCCGGCTTCGCCCTCAAGGTCGCGCACGCCTACGTGGTGGACACCATCACGGACCGCCAGCCGGTCCTGATGGACATCGTGGAACAACTGCGCCACCCGGAACCGGAATCGGCCCAGTCCATGAACGTGGCCATAGACGATGTCCGCGCCTGGGGCCTGGACGTCGCCCTCGTCATCGACCGCCTGGTCGACGGCGACCTGCGCGGCATGTTCGACGGCCCGACCACGGTGGGCATCGACCTCGACGCCCCCCTCATCGTCTTCGACCTCTCCCACATCGACCGCAATTCCATCGCCATGCCGATCCTGATGGCCATCGTCGGCGTATGGCTGGAACACACCTGGATCCGCCCGGACCGCAAGAAGCGCATCTTCCTGGTCGAAGAGGCCTGGCACATCATCAACAGCCCCTTCGTGGCCCAGCTCTTCCAGCGCCTCCTCAAGTTCGGCCGACGCCTCGGCCTGTCCTTCGTGGCGGTCGTCCACCACCTCTCGGACGTGGTGGACGGCGCGGCGGCCCGCGAAGCGGCAGCCATCCTCAAAATGGCCTCGACCCGCACCATCTACGCCCAAAAGGCGGACGAGGCCCGCGCCACGGGCCGGGTCCTGGGCCTCCCCCGCTGGGCGGTGGAGATCATCCCCACCCTCACTCCCGGCATCGCGGTGTGGGACGTGAACGGCAACGTCCAGGTCGTCAAACACCTGATCACCGAAGCGGAACGCCCCCTGGTCTTCACCGACCGCGCCATGACCGAATCCTCGGTCCAGCACCGCCTGCCCGACGACCTCCTCGCCGCCGAGCTGGAGACAGAGGAGCGGGCCCTCCTGATGGAACGCCACCGCAACGCCGGCGGCTCGGCCACCACGGTGGCCTGACATGCCCGACCGCACGGAGCACCCGGCCCCCCGCCCCCAGGGCGGCATCCCGGACGGCCTCCTCGTGGGCCTCCTGGCCTTCCTCCTCGGCCTGGCCGTCCTCACCTGGACGGCCACCGGCCTGGCGGCGCTCTTCACGAAGGGCGCCTGGCCGAGCAAGGTCACCTTCACCCGCACCCCGACCGCGGTCCGCTCGCTGATAGCTCAACCCCACGACATCCCGGCCGCCTGGCCGGACACACCCCCCGAGGCCCTCTCCAACTGGGGCCTCTTCTGGGGCCTGTTCATCAGCCAGCTCCTGGTCCTCCTGGTCCTGACCATCTTCACCCTCGGCGTCGTGGCCCGCACAAAATCCCGCCGCCGCCTGTCCCGCCAGTCAGGCCAGTCAGGCCAGTCAGGCCAGTCAGGCCAGTCAGGGCAACCCCACCACCCGAGCCAATCCGACCAGCCCCACCAGCCGGCCCAGCCCGACCAGTGGGACAAGTCCGGCCAGTCCCGCCAGTCCGGCCGGCAGGCCCCAACTCCCGCGCCGAGCAACCCCATCCCGGCCCCCACATCGGCGCAGCCCCCCACATCCCCACCGGCGGCGCAGCCATACCCAGCCTCATCGGCACACTCAGCCTCATCGGCACACTCAGCCCCTCCGGCGTTTGAGGAGCGGGGGTCCGGGGGCTGGCCCCCGGCAACGGCCCCGCACCCGTCCACGGTTCCCATCCCCACCAAGCCCCACCCGGTGGCCTCACCGATCCCGGCCTCCCCGGCGGGTCAGCCCTTCCCGGCCTCGCCGGCGTTCGAGGCGCAGGGGCCCGGGGGCAGAGCCCCCGGCAACGGCGCCGCACCCACGGACGAGGCGTACCGCTACGGCTTCGGCTACGCCCCGACCAGGACCCCGGCCCCGGCCCCGGCCGCAATCCCACCCCAAGGCCACCGCCTCGCCTACGCGGCACCCGAGGCCCGAACCACGGCCGCCACAGCGGCCATCGCGGCAGCCCAGGGCGCCGTCCTCGTGATCACGTCCTCCCCCACCCTCTGGTCGGACACCAAGGACGCCCGCTCCAAGCTCGGCCCCGTCCTCCTCTACGATCCCTCCCACCTCTGCGACACCCCGGCCCGCATCCACTGGAGTCCCACAGAGGGCTGCGCGGACCGCGCCACCGCCGCAGCCCGCGCCATCGCGCTGCTGGCCCCGGTCCGCCCGCAGGCCCGTATGGACTCCGCCATCGCGGACACCGCGGAAACGCTCCTGCGCAGCTGGCTCCAGGCCGCCGCCCTGGACAACCGACCCTTCAAGCAGCTGCACCGCTGGGCCCAGGGCACCAACGCCCAGGAACCGGTCCGCATCCTCCGTACCCACCCCCAGGCGGCAACCGCCGCCCCCGGCGCGGCCGGCGAGCTCGAGAGCGCCCTCACCGCCCACCCGGACCGCCGTGAACAGGCCCAACACCTCACGGCCCGCGCCCTGACGGCCCTCTCCTCGATCCACATCCGGGAATCCTGCACCCCGAACCGAACCGATTCCCTCGGCCTCGCATCGTTCGTCTCCGAAGGGGGCACCCTCTACGTGGTGGGCGAACCCCTTGAAGACCCCAGGGCCCACCCGGGTGCGATGCCGCTGCTGACCGCACTCGCCTCCAGCGTGGTCGAGCACGGCCGCCGCATGGCCGCACGGTCATCCGACGGTCGGCTCGACCCACCACTGACCCTGGTCTTCGAGGACGTCGCCGCCGTGGCTCCGATCCCCCAACTGCCGCAGCTGCTCCAGGACACGACGCTCCCGCTCCTCGCCCTGTGCCGCAGCCGCGAACAGGCCCGCTCCCGCTGGCCGGAAGCGGACCTCCCCGTAGCCGCCCGCTAGGCAGGCCGCGGGAACACGTACTCCAGCTCCTTCGCGGACGGGTCGGTCGGCATCGGCACGACCTTCCCGCTGGGCACGAACCCGAACCGCCGGTAGAACGCCCCGGCCCGCGCGTTCTCCTCGTGCACGAAGAGCCGTACGCGCGCCAGCACCGGCTCCTCCAGCCCCCAGGCCCACTCCAGCGCGGCACCGAACAGCTCCTCGGTCAGCCCGATCCCCCGCTGCGCCGGCCGGACGAACACACCCACGAGGTGCGCCTGGTCCTGCTCGATCTCCCCGTCGAAGAGGTCCGTCGTGCCGGCCCCCTCGACGATCATGCTCACCGTCCCGACCCACTCCCCGTCAGGTCCCTCGGCGATGAACTGCCGGATGTACCGCCCGGACGCACCCCCGGCAGCCCGCTCCTGCCAGAACTCGTCAGACTTTCCCTCGCCCTGTTCCAAGGTCTCCAGGAAGGCCACCGGCGCCGCGGGATCCCGCAGGGCCGCGAGCCGCAGCTCCTTCACCTTGTCCCACTCTTCGGCCCGAATCGGCCGTATCACGTACGCGTTCATAGCCCGGGATCCTAACCAGCCGGCCGCCCCGACTTCACCCGAGTTTCCACGCCACAGAGGAGCCGGTGCACCGCCCCGTAAACGCAGAAAAGCCCCGTACCAGTTCCCTGGTACGGGGCTCTCTACAATAATTGTTCGGCGGCGTCCTACTCTCCCACAGGGTCCCCCCTGCAGTACCATCGGCGCTGAAAGGCTTAGCTTCCGGGTTCGGAATGTAAACCGGGCGTTTCCCTAACGCTATGACCACCGAAACACTATGAAGTTAACCAACCGGATATGAACACAGTTCGTTACTTCAGAACTAACACAGTGGACGCGAGCAACTGAGGACAAGCCCTCGGCCTATTAGTACCAGTCAGCTCCACCCGTTACCGGGCTTCCACATCTGGCCTATCAACCCAGTCGTCTACTGGGAGCCTTACCCTCTCAAGGAGGTGGGAATACTCATCTTGAAGCAGGCTTCCCGCTTAGATGCTTTCAGCGGTTATCCCTCCCGAACGTAGCCAACCAGCCATGCCCTTGGCAGGACAACTGGCACACCAGAGGTTCGTCCGTCCCGGTCCTCTCGTACTAGGGACAGCCCTTCTCAATATTCCTACGCGCACAGCGGATAGGGACCGAACTGTCTCACGACGTTCTAAACCCAGCTCGCGTACCGCTTTAATGGGCGAACAGCCCAACCCTTGGGACCGACTCCAGCCCCAGGATGCGACGAGCCGACATCGAGGTGCCAAACCATCCCGTCGATATGGACTCTTGGGGAAGATCAGCCTGTTATCCCCGGGGTACCTTTTATCCGTTGAGCGACGGCGCTTCCACAAGCCACCGCCGGATCACTAGTCCCGACTTTCGTCCCTGCTCGACCCGTCGGTCTCACAGTCAAGCTCCCTTGTGCACTTACACTCAACACCTGATTGCCAACCAGGCTGAGGGAACCTTTGGGCGCCTCCGTTACTTTTTGGGAGGCAACCGCCCCAGTTAAACTACCCATCAGACACTGTCCCTGATCCGGATCACGGACCGAGGTTAGACATCCAGCACGACCAGAGTGGTATTTCAACGACGACTCCACAACCACTGGCGTGGCCGCTTCAAAGTCTCCCACCTATCCTACACAAGCCGAACCGAACACCAATATCAAACTATAGTAAAGGTCCCGGGGTCTTTCCGTCCTGCTGCGCGAAACGAGCATCTTTACTCGTAGTGCAATTTCACCGGGCCTATGGTTGAGACAGTCGAGAAGTCGTTACGCCATTCGTGCAGGTCGGAACTTACCCGACAAGGAATTTCGCTACCTTAGGATGGTTATAGTTACCACCGCCGTTTACTGGCGCTTAAGTTCTCAGCTTCGCCACACCGAAATGTGACTAACCGGTCCCCTTAACGTTCCAGCACCG
This sequence comes from Streptomyces sp. NBC_01298, assembly GCF_035978755.1. Classification (NCBI taxonomy): domain Bacteria; kingdom Bacillati; phylum Actinomycetota; class Actinomycetes; order Kitasatosporales; family Streptomycetaceae; genus Streptomyces; species Streptomyces sp. NBC_01298. The sequence goes on along the minus strand of NZ_CP108414.1, from coordinate 4,978,634 downwards.
GGCAGGCGTCAGTCCGTATACATCGCCTTACGGCTTCGCACGGACCTGTGTTTTTAGTAAACAGTCGCTTCTCGCTGGTCTCTGCGGCCACCCCCAGCTCACGGAGTAAATCCGATCACCAGTGATGGCCCCCCTTCTCCCGAAGTTACGGGGGCATTTTGCCGAGTTCCTTAACCATAGTTCACCCGAACGCCTCGGTATTCTCTACCTGACCACCTGAGTCGGTTTAGGGTACGGGCCGCCATGAAACTCGCTAGAGGCTTTTCTCGACAGCATAGGATCATCCACTTCACCACAATCGGCTCGGCATCAGGTCTCAGCCTTATATGAGGGACGGATTTGCCTACCCCTCGGCCTACACCCTTACCCCGGGACTACCACCGCCCGGGCTGGACTACCTTCCTGCGTCACCCCATCGCTTACCTACTACAAGTCTGGGTCACCGGCTCCACCACTTTCCTTTCCCCGAAGGGTCCGGAACGGCTTCACGGGCTTAGCATCGCCTGATTCGATATTGGGCGTTTCAAAGCGGGTACCGGAATATCAACCGGTTGTCCATCGACTACGCCTGTCGGCCTCGCCTTAGGTCCCGACTTACCCTGGGCAGATCAGCTTGACCCAGGAACCCTTAGTCAATCGGCGCACACGTTTCTCACGTGTGTATCGCTACTCATGCCTGCATTCTCACTCGTGAACCGTCCACAACTAGCTTCCGCTGCTGCTTCACCCGGCACACGACGCTCCCCTACCCATCACAGCGGGCGTTGGCCCTATTGCTGCAATGACACGACTTCGGCGGTACGCTTGAGCCCCGCTACATTGTCGGCGCGGAATCACTTGACCAGTGAGCTATTACGCACTCTTTCAAGGGTGGCTGCTTCTAAGCCAACCTCCTGGTTGTCTCTGCGACTCCACATCCTTTCCCACTTAGCGTACGCTTAGGGGCCTTAGTCGATGCTCTGGGCTGTTTCCCTCTCGACCATGGAGCTTATCCCCCACAGTCTCACTGCCACGCTCTCACTTACCGGCATTCGGAGTTTGGCTAAGGTCAGTAACCCGGTAGGGCCCATCGCCTATCCAGTGCTCTACCTCCGGCAAGAAACACGTGACGCTGCACCTAAATGCATTTCGGGGAGAACCAGCTATCACGGAGTTTGATTGGCCTTTCACCCCTAACCACAGGTCATCCCCCAGGTTTTCAACCCTGGTGGGTTCGGTCCTCCACGAAGTCTTACCTCCGCTTCAACCTGCCCATGGCTAGATCACTCCGCTTCGGGTCTAGAGCGTGCAACTCAATCGCCCTATTCGGACTCGCTTTCGCTACGGCTTCCCCACACGGGTTAACCTCGCTACACACCGCTAACTCGCAGGCTCATTCTTCAAAAGGCACGCAGTCACGACCGTTATTCCGAAGAATAACGGCGACGCTCCCACGGCTTGTAGGCACACGGTTTCAGGTACTATTTCACTCCGCTCCCGCGGTACTTTTCACCATTCCCTCACGGTACTATCCGCTATCGGTCACCAGGGAATATTTAGGCTTAGCGGGTGGTCCCGCCAGATTCACACGGGATTTCTCGGGCCCCGTGCTACTTGGGAGATTCTTAAGCAAGCCGTTAATGTTTCGTCTACGGGGGTCTTACCCTCTACGCCGGACCTTTCGCATGTCCTTCGACTACATCAACGGTTTCTGACTCGCCGACCGGCCGGCAGACCGATCAAAAGAATTCCCACAACCCCGCATGCGCAACCCCTGCCGGGTATCACACGCATACGGTTTGGCCTCATCCGGTTTCGCTCGCCACTACTCCCGGAATCACGGTTGTTTTCTCTTCCTGCGGGTACTGAGATGTTTCACTTCCCCGCGTTCCCTCCACATGCCCTATGTGTTCAGGCATGGGTGACAGCCCATGACGACTGCCGGGTTTCCCCATTCGGACACCCCCGGATCAAAGCTCAGTTGGCAGCTCCCCGGGGCCTATCGCGGCCTCTCACGTCCTTCATCGGTTCCTGGTGCCAAGGCATCCACCGTGCGCCCTTAAAAACTTGGCCTACAGATGCTCGCGTCCACTGTGTAGTTCTCAAGCAACGACCAGTCACCCATCACCCTCGTCCGGAGACGAAGTTCACTGGGGCCGGCATCACGAAGATAAGACCTTTCGGCCGTACCCTCAGATACCCAACAACGTGCCAAGCACCAGACCTCTTCCGAATTCTCTTTCCACGCCGAAGCAGTACTTGAGAATCTTTAGATCATCTGGTGCCAACTAATCAACGTTCCACCCTGAGCTGACCGTGCAGAACGTTTGTCTGCAATCGGTACTGTGCTCCTTAGAAAGGAGGTGATCCAGCCGCACCTTCCGGTACGGCTACCTTGTTACGACTTCGTCCCAATCGCCAGTCCCACCTTCGACAGCTCCCTCCCTTACGGGTTGGGCCACCGGCTTCGGGTGTTACCGACTTTCGTGACGTGACGGGCGGTGTGTACAAGGCCCGGGAACGTATTCACCGCAGCAATGCTGATCTGCGATTACTAGCAACTCCGACTTCATGGGGTCGAGTTGCAGACCCCAATCCGAACTGAGACCGGCTTTTTGAGATTCGCTCCACCTCACGGTATCGCAGCTCATTGTACCGGCCATTGTAGCACGTGTGCAGCCCAAGACATAAGGGGCATGATGACTTGACGTCGTCCCCACCTTCCTCCGAGTTGACCCCGGCGGTCTCCTGTGAGTCCCCATCACCCCGAAGGGCATGCTGGCAACACAGGACAAGGGTTGCGCTCGTTGCGGGACTTAACCCAACATCTCACGACACGAGCTGACGACAGCCATGCACCACCTGTATACCGACCACAAGGGGGGCACTATCTCTAATGCTTTCCGGTATATGTCAAGCCTTGGTAAGGTTCTTCGCGTTGCGTCGAATTAAGCCACATGCTCCGCTGCTTGTGCGGGCCCCCGTCAATTCCTTTGAGTTTTAGCCTTGCGGCCGTACTCCCCAGGCGGGGAACTTAATGCGTTAGCTGCGGCACCGACGACGTGGAATGTCGCCAACACCTAGTTCCCAACGTTTACGGCGTGGACTACCAGGGTATCTAATCCTGTTCGCTCCCCACGCTTTCGCTCCTCAGCGTCAGTAATGGCCCAGAGATCCGCCTTCGCCACCGGTGTTCCTCCTGATATCTGCGCATTTCACCGCTACACCAGGAATTCCGATCTCCCCTACCACACTCTAGCTAGCCCGTATCGAATGCAGACCCGAGGTTAAGCCTCGGGCTTTCACATCCGACGTGACAAGCCGCCTACGAGCTCTTTACGCCCAATAATTCCGGACAACGCTTGCGCCCTACGTATTACCGCGGCTGCTGGCACGTAGTTAGCCGGCGCTTCTTCTGCAGGTACCGTCACTTTCGCTTCTTCCCTGCTGAAAGAGGTTTACAACCCGAAGGCCGTCATCCCTCACGCGGCGTCGCTGCATCAGGCTTTCGCCCATTGTGCAATATTCCCCACTGCTGCCTCCCGTAGGAGTCTGGGCCGTGTCTCAGTCCCAGTGTGGCCGGTCGCCCTCTCAGGCCGGCTACCCGTCGTCGCCTTGGTGGGCCATTACCCCACCAACAAGCTGATAGGCCGCGGGCTCATCCTTCACCGCCGGAGCTTTTAACCCCCGCCCATGCAGGCAGGAGTGTTATCCGGTATTAGACCCCGTTTCCAGGGCTTGTCCCAGAGTGAAGGGCAGATTGCCCACGTGTTACTCACCCGTTCGCCACTAATCCACCCCGAAGGGCTTCATCGTTCGACTTGCATGTGTTAAGCACGCCGCCAGCGTTCGTCCTGAGCCAGGATCAAACTCTCCATGAATGTTTACCCGTAATCGGGTGCACACGCACTTAGAGCGGGACAGTCATGTCGGAATAAGACCGACCGTCCACTGCGTCCTCGCTGTGTAATTGCCTGCAAGCATCACGGCAGAACCGCGACCTCACAGGTCTTTTTCAAAGGAACCTCATCCACCGAAATGGACGGGGTATCAACTTTTTGGCGTTGATTTTTGGCACGCTGTTGAGTTCTCAAGGAACGGACGCTTCCTTTGTACTCACCCTCTCGGGCTTTCCTCCGGGCGCTTCCTTCGTTCTTGTGTCTCCGACTCTATCAGACTCTTTCGTGTCCGATTCCCAGTCAGCGGGATTCGCTTTCCAGTTCTTCGCTTTCGCGTTTCCCTTTCCGGCGAGACCGACTCTATCAGAAGTTTTCCACCGGATTTCCCGGCTTCAGATTCCTGGATGAGGAGTCGAGGGTGCCCACTCTGAATTGCTTCTTTGGGGGCTGGCTGCCGAACTTGTCCAGTTCCAGGCAACCGTTTGACTCTACATGACGCCCCCTGCACCGTCAAAATGGGCGCGACACGACGGGCTCCCTAGGTGTAGGGGCCCGCTGCCCAAAGCCCAGCAGCCGGCTCCATCCCTCCACAGCACCAGCTCCACCACACGGCCCGGAGGACACCCGCGGCACCCCTGGGCGCAGGCGAGGGGGACTGCGGCGAGTCCCGTCAGCCGACAAGGTGTGGCGGGCAGCCCCGGCCGGCCCGGATGCGGGTTGGTCAGCCCTGCCAGTGACACGCCCAGCGGGGTGTCGCTTTGTCTGGCTGGTTGACCTCGGTCACCTTGATGCCTTCGGCACGAAGGCTCCGTGTGAGGGCGGCTCCGTAAGAGTCAGGTGCGTTCAGCACCGGCAGACGGCCTTGCCGAGGCGGCAGCGCCGATAGAGGCGCCTGGCCCGGCCGGCGAGTTGGTCGCCCGTTCGGGAGCCGTGGCCCGGCTGCCGCGCCTCAGAAGGCGGGCGCGGAGAGTCCGGGACGAGCAGCCCTTGCCGTGATCACCCGCTCGGGTCCCGGGGCCCCGATCGTCGAGCCGCCTTTGGTGGCGGTGTGCCGGTGGGCCCGCACGAGCGTGGAGTCTCGGCGGCGGCCATGAGCCGGGCGAAGGTTCCGTCGGGACGCCCTCCACCCCGACGTCCTCGCGGCCCTACGAGGGCAACGAGCTCACATGCGCAGTGAGAAGGATGTTCGCCGGAAAGGGCCCCGCACCACGGCGGCGACCCGCACGGCTACAGCTGCTCCTGATACACCCTGACCTCAGCCGGCTTGAATCTGTGGATCGTCGCCCAGGCCGCCCGCCCGGTCATTTCTCGAGCCCACTCCCCGAGATCGACCAGCCTCCGGCCAAATCGGAGGAAGGCGAGCCAGCGGTCTTCCGTGGCCACATCGCCAAGCGCTCGCTGTCCTGAGCCCAGCTCGCCCTCAAGCAAGCCCACGGCCTCGCCAATCGACAGGCTCCGCGTCATGCCCGACCCCCTCCCTCACCACAGCCTCGCTCACCGTACTGACCGCCAGACTGTCGCCGTGATCGACAAATCCTTCGTGATCGTCACTGGTCTGCCGGCCAGCGGAAAGACCACACTGGCCCGCGAGCTCGCAGCCCACCTCGACCTGCCGCTCATCGACAAGGACGTGATCCTGGAGTCGCTCTACGACTCCCTCGGTGTAGGTGATCACGCCTGGCGCCACCGGCTGAGTCGTGCCGCCGACGACGTCCTGTTGACCCTCGCGGCCGACGCCGGGCGAGCCGTACTCGTGAACTGGTGGCACCACGACACCGCACCCGGCCGGCTCCAACAGCTCGACGCCCACCTGGTCCAGGTGTTCTGCAACTGCCCCACCCCCCTCGTCGCCGAACGCTTCCGCACCCGTAGGCGCCATCCGGGCCACCTCGACCAGGACCTCACCCGCGAACAGATCGACGAACGCATCACGGCCTGGGCATCCCGCCCCGGCCCACTCTCGCTGGGTGGCCCGGTGACAACCATCGACACCAGCGGCCCGGTCGACATCGGCGCCGTCGCCGGGGAGATCCGCCTACTGCTCTCCGCGCCCGCCCCGCCCCGCCCCGACGTCGCCGTAAGGAGCCAGTCATGGGCGTACAACCTGACTGCCCCAGCCCGCAGATCAACGGCACGCACTGCCCGGCGCCGGCGCTGTGAACAGTGACGGGCTCGTGGTGCGGCGTGCAATCGGGTCCGATGCGGCCGCCATGGCCGAGACCTGGCTGCGTTCCTTCAACACCGCCTTGCCGACCGCGCGTCTTGCGCACGGCGACGACGAGGTACGGGACTCGGCCGCCCTGGCCAACCCCTCATCGCCGGGTGCCTCCCCAACTGAGAGCTCGTCTCAATCGGCTTGATCATTGAGCTGGCTGCCGTGCCGGGAACCGGTCCGCGAGGTGATCATGGCCAAATGCGGCGGCCGAGGCGGATTGTCGAGTGCGGAGCACGACACGCTCATCGGCATGTGCTCGGCCTACCGCAGCGCCGAATCGCGCACGACCCGGCCAACGATTCCAGCGGCGCCGTAGCGCCCACCCGCATGTCCTCAGACAGCGGAATCGACGTGCTCCGGCGGCTGAAACCGCCCTACGTCGCCCCTGAACGGCGCTGGCCACCCCTGAACACCTGACCGAGCGAGCTGAACTCCATTCGCTTCAACACCAAACGAGATGGGAGATCTCAACCATGATCCTGGTAACCGGTGCCACCGGAAACGTCGGTTCCGACGTCGTCCGGCAACTTCTGGAGGAGGGCGAGAAGGTCCGCGTCCTGACCCGTGACCCCAGCAACCATGCCTTTCCTGACCAGGTCGAGGTCGTCACCGGCGATCTGGCCGAGCCGGAGACCCTGCCGGAGGCACTGTCCGGCGTCGAGCGGGCCTTCCTGTTCCCCCTTCTCCAGGAGCAGGGGGCCGACGGATTCCTGGACGTCGCGAAGCGTGCCGGCCTGCGGCATGTCGTGATGCTGTCCTCGGTGTCCGTCGAGTGGTCCGAGCGCAGCTGGATCGGCGACATGCACCTGCAGCTCGAACGATCCGTCGAAGAGTCCGGGTTGGCGTGGACCTTCGTGCGGCCCGACGGGCTCACGACCAACGACCTGATCTGGGCACCCCAGATCATCGAAGGCGACGTCGTACGCGGGCGGTACGGCGACGCCGCGACGGTCCCGGTCGACCCGCGCGACATCGCCGCGGTCGTCGTCCGCAGCCTCCTCGACGGACGCGCCGGCGAGGCGTACTCGGTGACCGGACCGCAGTCACTGACCCAGATCGACCGCGTGCGCATCATCGCGGAGACCATAGGGCGGCCGTTGCGGTTCGAGGAGCAGTCCGAGGACTGGTTCCGGGACCAGATGGCCCGCTACGGCATGCCCGCTCCGGGGATCGACGATTACGTCAAGATACTCACCGCGAGGGTCGGCAAGACCGCGGAGGTCCTGCCGACGGTCGAACAGGTCACCGGCCGGCCGCCCCTCACCTACGCGCAGTGGGTCGCCGACAACGCCGCAGCCTTCGGCTCGGCGTCGGTCTGACAGACAGGCGGCACCTGTCGGCCGCCGGGCGCGTCCTCGGGACGTGCCGGGCGGCCAGGGACGCGGCCGGATCGCCGTTCGGCTCGCGCCGGCTTCTATCGATCAGAAACTCAAAGGGCTCTGATCGAGGGTGTGGCGGACGTGGGGGCCGCCGAAGTAGCCGCGGACGATGTGGGGCCGGCGTAGGCGCCGCCGGAAGAACCTGCGGGTCTCAGCGTCGAGTTCGGCCTGCCACCTCGCCCACCAGTCGTCCACGGCCCTGACCGACACCCTGAACAGCGCGGCAGCCTCCACCCGGTCCCGGCCCTCCGTCAGCGCGGAAAGGGCCTGGGCGACCGGCTCATCGCCCCGGCCAAGCAGCGGCGGCCGGATCGGCTGGCGGGTGGAACGGGAGACCAACACCTGGCGGCTGGGTGCCGAGGACGAGGACCGGCGGGCCTCCTCCGTCGCGGACGTGGTCACCGCCTTCGAGCGGACCGCTTCGGCCCTCCGGGTATGCATTCGAGAACGGTGCTTCCCCGGGCCGGCGACGTTCTACGTGTGGCACGACGAGCGGGCCGGGCAGCTACGGTGCTCCACCTGTTCCCCGCCCCCGGACGCCTTGCCGTTCGACGGCGCCTACACCGTTTCCGAGAAGTCATCCAACTCCTCCGCGGGAACCCAGAGTTCGAGGATGGTCCGGCCACCCACCTGCTGGACGGAGTAGTGGCTCAAGAACTCCGACTCCACCTCGAACCGGGTCACGAAGCCGACGCCGCTGTGCTTGACGTTCGAGTCCCTCGCGATTTTGATCGCGTAGTCCTCGTTGAGGACCGGGTAGAAGACCGGCTGCTCGGGGAGGCCCGCCGGCACGCGGCACGGCCACTCTCAACACCCCGTAAACGCAGAAAAGCCCCGTACCAGTTCCCTGGTACGGGGCTCTCTACAATAATTGTTCGGCGGCGTCCTACTCTCCCACAGGGTCCCCCCTGCAGTACCATCGGCGCTGAAAGGCTTAGCTTCCGGGTTCGGAATGTAAACCGGGCGTTTCCCTAACGCTATGACCACCGAAACACTATGAAGTTAACCAACCGGATATGAACACAGTTCGTTACTTCAGAACTAACACAGTGGACGCGAGCAACTGAGGACAAGCCCTCGGCCTATTAGTACCAGTCAGCTCCACCCGTTACCGGGCTTCCACATCTGGCCTATCAACCCAGTCGTCTACTGGGAGCCTTACCCTCTCAAGGAGGTGGGAATACTCATCTTGAAGCAGGCTTCCCGCTTAGATGCTTTCAGCGGTTATCCCTCCCGAACGTAGCCAACCAGCCATGCCCTTGGCAGGACAACTGGCACACCAGAGGTTCGTCCGTCCCGGTCCTCTCGTACTAGGGACAGCCCTTCTCAATATTCCTACGCGCACAGCGGATAGGGACCGAACTGTCTCACGACGTTCTAAACCCAGCTCGCGTACCGCTTTAATGGGCGAACAGCCCAACCCTTGGGACCGACTCCAGCCCCAGGATGCGACGAGCCGACATCGAGGTGCCAAACCATCCCGTCGATATGGACTCTTGGGGAAGATCAGCCTGTTATCCCCGGGGTACCTTTTATCCGTTGAGCGACGGCGCTTCCACAAGCCACCGCCGGATCACTAGTCCCGACTTTCGTCCCTGCTCGACCCGTCGGTCTCACAGTCAAGCTCCCTTGTGCACTTACACTCAACACCTGATTGCCAACCAGGCTGAGGGAACCTTTGGGCGCCTCCGTTACTTTTTGGGAGGCAACCGCCCCAGTTAAACTACCCATCAGACACTGTCCCTGATCCGGATCACGGACCGAGGTTAGACATCCAGCACGACCAGAGTGGTATTTCAACGACGACTCCACAACCACTGGCGTGGCCGCTTCAAAGTCTCCCACCTATCCTACACAAGCCGAACCGAACACCAATATCAAACTATAGTAAAGGTCCCGGGGTCTTTCCGTCCTGCTGCGCGAAACGAGCATCTTTACTCGTAGTGCAATTTCACCGGGCCTATGGTTGAGACAGTCGAGAAGTCGTTACGCCATTCGTGCAGGTCGGAACTTACCCGACAAGGAATTTCGCTACCTTAGGATGGTTATAGTTACCACCGCCGTTTACTGGCGCTTAAGTTCTCAGCTTCGCCACACCGAAATGTGACTAACCGGTCCCCTTAACGTTCCAGCACCGGGCAGGCGTCAGTCCGTATACATCGCCTTACGGCTTCGCACGGACCTGTGTTTTTAGTAAACAGTCGCTTCTCGCTGGTCTCTGCGGCCACCCCCAGCTCACGGAGTAAATCCGATCACCAGTGATGGCCCCCTTCTCCCGAAGTTACGGGGGCATTTTGCCGAGTTCCTTAACCATAGTTCACCCGAACGCCTCGGTATTCTCTACCTGACCACCTGAGTCGGTTTAGGGTACGGGCCGCCATGAAACTCGCTAGAGGCTTTTCTCGACAGCATAGGATCATCCACTTCACCACAATCGGCTCGGCATCAGGTCTCAGCCTTATATGAGGGACGGATTTGCCTACCCCTCGGCCTACACCCTTACCCCGGGACTACCACCGCCCGGGCTGGACTACCTTCCTGCGTCACCCCATCGCTTACCTACTACAAGTCTGGGTCACCGGCTCCACCACTTTCCTTTCCCCGAAGGGTCCGGAACGGCTTCACGGGCTTAGCATCGCCTGATTCGATATTGGGCGTTTCAAAGCGGGTACCGGAATATCAACCGGTTGTCCATCGACTACGCCTGTCGGCCTCGCCTTAGGTCCCGACTTACCCTGGGCAGATCAGCTTGACCCAGGAACCCTTAGTCAATCGGCGCACACGTTTCTCACGTGTGTATCGCTACTCATGCCTGCATTCTCACTCGTGAACCGTCCACAACTAGCTTCCGCTGCTGCTTCACCCGGCACACGACGCTCCCCTACCCATCACAGCGGGCGTTGGCCCTATTGCTGCAATGACACGACTTCGGCGGTACGCTTGAGCCCCGCTACATTGTCGGCGCGGAATCACTTGACCAGTGAGCTATTACGCACTCTTTCAAGGGTGGCTGCTTCTAAGCCAACCTCCTGGTTGTCTCTGCGACTCCACATCCTTTCCCACTTAGCGTACGCTTAGGGGCCTTAGTCGATGCTCTGGGCTGTTTCCCTCTCGACCATGGAGCTTATCCCCCACAGTCTCACTGCCACGCTCTCACTTACCGGCATTCGGAGTTTGGCTAAGGTCAGTAACCCGGTAGGGCCCATCGCCTATCCAGTGCTCTACCTCCGGCAAGAAACACGTGACGCTGCACCTAAATGCATTTCGGGGAGAACCAGCTATCACGGAGTTTGATTGGCCTTTCACCCCTAACCACAGGTCATCCCCCAGGTTTTCAACCCTGGTGGGTTCGGTCCTCCACGAAGTCTTACCTCCGCTTCAACCTGCCCATGGCTAGATCACTCCGCTTCGGGTCTAGAGCGTGCAACTCAATCGCCCTATTCGGACTCGCTTTCGCTACGGCTTCCCCACACGGGTTAACCTCGCTACACACCGCTAACTCGCAGGCTCATTCTTCAAAAGGCACGCAGTCACGACCGTTATTCCGAAGAATAACGGCGACGCTCCCACGGCTTGTAGGCACACGGTTTCAGGTACTATTTCACTCCGCTCCCGCGGTACTTTTCACCATTCCCTCACGGTACTATCCGCTATCGGTCACCAGGGAATATTTAGGCTTAGCGGGTGGTCCCGCCAGATTCACACGGGATTTCTCGGGCCCCGTGCTACTTGGGAGATTCTTAAGCAAGCCGTTAATGTTTCGTCTACGGGGGTCTTACCCTCTACGCCGGACCTTTCGCATGTCCTTCGACTACATCAACGGTTTCTGACTCGCCGACCGGCCGGCAGACCGATCAAAAGAATTCCCACAACCCCGCATGCGCAACCCCTGCCGGGTATCACACGCATACGGTTTGGCCTCATCCGGTTTCGCTCGCCACTACTCCCGGAATCACGGTTGTTTTCTCTTCCTGCGGGTACTGAGATGTTTCACTTCCCCGCGTTCCCTCCACATGCCCTATGTGTTCAGGCATGGGTGACAGCCCATGACGACTGCCGGGTTTCCCCATTCGGACACCCCCGGATCAAAGCTCAGTTGGCAGCTCCCCGGGGCCTATCGCGGCCTCTCACGTCCTTCATCGGTTCCTGGTGCCAAGGCATCCACCGTGCGCCCTTAAAAACTTGGCCTACAGATGCTCGCGTCCACTGTGTAGTTCTCAAGCAACGACCAGTCACCCATCACCCTCGTCCGGAGACGAAGTTCACTGGGGCCGGCATCACGAAGATAAGACCTTTCGGCCGTACCCTCAGATACCCAACAACGTGCCAAGCACGATCCCCGCCACTCAAACCGTTTTCCACGCCGAAGCAGTACTCACAGAAGGTTTTGGAAACCGTGCCAACTAATCAACGTTCCACCCTGAGCTGACCGTGCAGAACGTTTGTCTGCAATCGGTACTGTGCTCCTTAGAAAGGAGGTGATCCAGCCGCACCTTCCGGTACGGCTACCTTGTTACGACTTCGTCCCAATCGCCAGTCCCACCTTCGACAGCTCCCTCCCTTACGGGTTGGGCCACCGGCTTCGGGTGTTACCGACTTTCGTGACGTGACGGGCGGTGTGTACAAGGCCCGGGAACGTATTCACCGCAGCAATGCTGATCTGCGATTACTAGCAACTCCGACTTCATGGGGTCGAGTTGCAGACCCCAATCCGAACTGAGACCGGCTTTTTGAGATTCGCTCCACCTCACGGTATCGCAGCTCATTGTACCGGCCATTGTAGCACGTGTGCAGCCCAAGACATAAGGGGCATGATGACTTGACGTCGTCCCCACCTTCCTCCGAGTTGACCCCGGCGGTCTCCTGTGAGTCCCCATCACCCCGAAGGGCATGCTGGCAACACAGGACAAGGGTTGCGCTCGTTGCGGGACTTAACCCAACATCTCACGACACGAGCTGACGACAGCCATGCACCACCTGTATACCGACCACAAGGGGGGCACTATCTCTAATGCTTTCCGGTATATGTCAAGCCTTGGTAAGGTTCTTCGCGTTGCGTCGAATTAAGCCACATGCTCCGCTGCTTGTGCGGGCCCCCGTCAATTCCTTTGAGTTTTAGCCTTGCGGCCGTACTCCCCAGGCGGGGAACTTAATGCGTTAGCTGCGGCACCGACGACGTGGAATGTCGCCAACACCTAGTTCCCAACGTTTACGGCGTGGACTACCAGGGTATCTAATCCTGTTCGCTCCCCACGCTTTCGCTCCTCAGCGTCAGTAATGGCCCAGAGATCCGCCTTCGCCACCGGTGTTCCTCCTGATATCTGCGCATTTCACCGCTACACCAGGAATTCCGATCTCCCCTACCACACTCTAGCTAGCCCGTATCGAATGCAGACCCGAGGTTAAGCCTCGGGCTTTCACATCCGACGTGACAAGCCGCCTACGAGCTCTTTACGCCCAATAATTCCGGACAACGCTTGCGCCCTACGTATTACCGCGGCTGCTGGCACGTAGTTAGCCGGCGCTTCTTCTGCAGGTACCGTCACTTTCGCTTCTTCCCTGCTGAAAGAGGTTTACAACCCGAAGGCCGTCATCCCTCACGCGGCGTCGCTGCATCAGGCTTTCGCCCATTGTGCAATATTCCCCACTGCTGCCTCCCGTAGGAGTCTGGGCCGTGTCTCAGTCCCAGTGTGGCCGGTCGCCCTCTCAGGCCGGCTACCCGTCGTCGCCTTGGTGGGCCATTACCCCACCAACAAGCTGATAGGCCGCGGGCTCATCCTTCACCGCCGGAGCTTTTAACCCCCGCCCATGCAGGCAGGAGTGTTATCCGGTATTAGACCCCGTTTCCAGGGCTTGTCCCAGAGTGAAGGGCAGATTGCCCACGTGTTACTCACCCGTTCGCCACTAATCCACCCCGAAGGGCTTCATCGTTCGACTTGCATGTGTTAAGCACGCCGCCAGCGTTCGTCCTGAGCCAGGATCAAACTCTCCATGAATGTTTACCCGTAATCGGGTGCACACGCACTTAGAGCGGGACAGTCATGTCGGAATAAGACCGACCGTCCACTGCGTCCTCGCTGTGTAATTGCCTGCAAGCATCACGGCAGAACCGCGACCTCACAGGTCTTTTTCAAAGGAACCTCATCCACCGAAATGGACGGGGTATCAACTTTTTGGCGTTGATTTTTGGCACGCTGTTGAGTTCTCAAGGAACGGACGCTTCCTTTGTACTCACCCTCTCGGGCTTTCCTCCGGGCGCTTCCTTCGTTCTTGTGTCTCCGACTCTATCAGACTCTTTCGGGCCTGACTCCCAGTCAGCGGGGTTTGTCTTCGGGGCTGTTGGGCCCTTCCGACTCCCGAACTCTAGTGGATTTCCCGGTCGATTCATAATCGGCCTTCAGGAATGAATTCGGGCATGCCGAATGCGTTCCCAGTGGGAGATCGTGCTGAGTTGGGTGCCGCAACGAGGCGGCGGGATTTGTTGTCTCCGAAACCTTTCGGCTCAGGGACAACTCGAAGAACCTTACGGATCCGGGGGGCCCGTGTCAACTCGAGGGTCGGGGCCGGGCCGCTAGGCGGTCAGTGCGGGGACTGGAGGTCCTCTACGCGGCCCAGGAGGCGGGTGAGCATGTCGCCCAGTACGCCCCGCTCCGCCGTGGAGAGGTCCTGGAGGAGGTCCTCCTCGAAGACCGTCGCCGCGCGCATCGCGTCCAGCCACTTGCTGCGGCCTTCCGCGGTGAGCTCCACGATCACGCGGACGCGGTTGTTCTCGTCCCGCTCGCGCGTGACCAGTGCTTCCGCCGTCATGCGGTCGATCCGGTGGGTCATCGCCGCCGGCGTCAGGCCCAGCTGCTTCGCGAGCTCGCTCGGGCCCATCCGGTACGGGGCTCCGGAGAGGACGAGGGCCTTGAGGACCTCCCACTCCGCGTTGCTGATGCCCAGGGCCGCCGTCTGGCGTCCGTACGCGACGTTCATGCGGCGGTTCAGGCGGCTGAGGGCCGAGACGACCTTCTCGACCTGGGGGTCGAGGTCCTGGAACTCGCGCTGATAGACGGCGATCTGTTCGTCGAGGCTCGGCTCGTGGACGGGCGCAGTGCCGTCGGGGGTGTCACCCATGGTTCGAAGTATGGCACGGGGCCGTTGGCATCTAACTCCTTCGGTGTGTAGTGTTAAGGATCGAACTTTAGGTATGAAGTCTTCAAGCTTCAGCAATCAAGGTGGTGAGAAGTGACCAGGGTGATGGGCGCTGCGATGCGGAGGATCCAGGCCGGGAACGCGTTGACCGCGTTCGGTATCGGCTTCACGGTTCCGTTCCTCTACGTCTACGCGGCGAAGGTGCGAGAGCTGGACCCCATGTGGGCGACGGGTGCGTTCATGGCCTTTGCCCTCGGTGCGCTTCTCGCGCTGCCCTTCACCGGGCGGGTGATCGACCGGCGCGGTCCGGTCCCCGTCGTCATCGGTGCGGCCTTCGTCGCCTCGTTCGGTGCCCTGTCCCTGGGCCTGTCCACCAGTGTGGTCGCCATCCTGCTCTCCGCGCTCGCGCTGGGCGCCGGCCAGGCGGTCATGCAGCCGGCGCTGGCCACGATGATCGTGCGGTGCTCCACCCCCTCCACCCGGACCCGCGCCTTCGCGCTGCAGTTCTTCATGCAGAACCTCGGTCTGGGCATCGGCGGTCTGATCGGCGGACTCATCGTCGACGAGAGCCGGCCCGCCAGCTTCACCCTGCTCTTCGGCATCGAGGCCGTGATGTTCCTGGTGCTGGCCGGGGTCATCGCCACCGTGCGGATGCCGCAGGTGCCCGCCATCAGCAACGCCCTGGCCAAGGACGCCGCGCAGTCCGGTGGTGGCTGGAAGCGGCTGATGGAGCACAAGGCGATGGTGCAGTTCTGCGTCCTCGGCTTCGTTCTCTTCTTCGCCTGTTACGGGCAGTTCGAGTCGGGTCTCGCCGCCTTCGGGACCGAGGCCGCCGGGATCTCCCCGTCCACGCTGGGCTTCGCCCTCGCCGCGAACACCGGGGCGATCGTGCTCGCGCAGTTCGTCGTCCTCCGGCTGGTCGAGAACCACCGCCGGTCCCGGGTGATCGCGCTGGTCGGCCTGCTCTGGACCGTCGCGTGGATCATCGCCGCCTTCTCCGGGCTGGGACACGGCAGCGCCGTCATGGCCGCCGCCGCGTTCGTGACGACGTACGCCCTCTTCGGCATCGGCGAGGCCATGCTGTCGCCGACGCTGGCGCCGCTGGTGGCCGATCTGGCTCCGGAGGGGTCCGTGGGCCAGTACAACTCGGCCTTCGCGCTGGTCAAGCAGATGGCCCTGGCGCTCGGGCCGCTCGGGGTGCCGCTGGCCGCCGGCGTTCCGATGCTCTACATCGGGGTCTTCGTCGTGGTGTCGCTCGGCATCGCCGGGCTGGCGCTGCGGCTCGGCAAGCACCTGACGCCGGTGCAGGACAACCCTTCGCTCGCTCCGAGCACGGTCGTGGCCGGGTCGGGGGAGCAGGCGAAGGCCTCCTCCGAGCCCGTGGCCGCGTAGGGAGCGCAGGTAGCGCAGGGCGCGGGTATAGAGGTACGGCTGACATGAAGGAGCCCCGGTCCCAGGACCGGGGCTCCTTCATGTCCGGCTACTTGTCCGGCTGCTTGTCCTTGTCCGGGAGGGCGAACTCGCACCAGACGGCCTTGCCGCCGCCCGGAGTGCGGCGCGAGCCCCAGGCCGAGGCGATGGTGGCGACGATGGAGATGCCCCGGCCGGTCTCGTCGGCCGGTTCGGCGCGGCGGCGGCGCGGGAGGTGGTCGTCCCCGTCGGTGACCTCGATGATCAGCCGGCGGTCGGTGCGGCGCAGCCGCAGGCGCATGGGCGGGGTGCCGTGCTGGAGGGAGTTCGCGACGAGCTCGCTGGCGGCCAGTACGCCGAGGTCGCACAGCTCGACCGGGAAGCGCCAGGAGGCCAGGACTCCCTGGGCGAAGGCGCGGGCGCGCGGGGCGGCCTCGACGCCGCCGAGGAGTTCCAGGGCGGCGTTGTGGAAGAGCTCGGCGTCGGCGCCGGTGCGGGCGGGCTGCTGGAGGACCAGCACGGCGACGTCGTCGTCGTGGTCGGCATCGACGCCGAGGGCCCGCATCAGGCGGTCGCAGATCACGGCGGGGGTGCCCTGGGCGCCGGAGAGGGCGCGCTCGAGGGCGCCGACGCCCTCGTCGATGTCCTCGCCGCGGCGCTCGACCAGGCCGTCCGTATAGAGGACGGCGGTGGAACCGGGGCCCAGCGCGATCGTGCCCGAGGTGTGCAGCCAGCCGCCGGTGCCCAGCGGCGGGCCGGTGGGGTCGGCCGCTCGGCGGACGGTGCCGTCCTCGTCACGGACCAGGATCGGGAGGTGGCCGGCGGAGGCGTACGCGAGGAGGCCCTCGTTGGGGTCGTGGACGGCGTAGACGCAGGTGGCGATCTGGCTGGCGTCGATCTCGGCCGCGAGGCCGTCGAGGAGCTGAAGGACCTCGTGCGGGGGCAGGTCGAGGCGGGCGTACGCGCGGACGGCCGTGCGGAGCTGGCCCATGACGGCGGCGGCGCGGACGCCCCGGCCCATGACGTCGCCGATGACGAGGGCCGTCCGGCCGGCGCCGAGGGTGATGACGTCGTACCAGTCGCCGCCGACGGCGGCTTCGGTGCCGCCGGGCTGGTAGGTCGCGGCGACGCGCAGGTCGTCGGGCTGCTCCAGTTCCTGCGGGAGGAGCGAGCGCTGCAGGGTGACGGCGGCCTCGCGCTGGCGGCGCTCGCTGGCGCGCAGCCGTTCGACGGCTTCGGCGTGGTCGGTGACGTCGGCGAGGTGGATCAGGACGCCGGTGCCGGTGTGGGCTTCGGCCGCTTCGTGGTCGGAACCCGGGCCGGTGTCGGAACCGGCGCTGGTCTTGGGGAACTCGATCGGGGTGCACGTGACCGTGTACGAGCTGGTGCCGCCGGGAGCGGTGCGGTTCTTGGCGGTACGCGGCTTGCCGCTGCGCTGGACCTGGTCGAGGAGCGGGAGCAGGCCGAGCTCCCCGAGCTCGGGGAGGGCCAGGTGCGCGGGGGCGCCGGGGGCGCGGGCGCCGAAGCCCGAGGTGTAGGCGTCGTTGACGTAGGCGACGCGGTGCTCGGGGCCGTGCACGAGGGCGACGAGGGCCGGGAGGCGGTCGAGGACGTCGCGTACGGACAGCTCGTCGAGGGAGGGTGCGGGGGTTCCCGTACCCTCCGCGGCGGCCGCGGCGCAGCCGGAACCGGGGGCGGAACCGGTGCCGCGGACCGTGGGGTCGGCGGGGCAGCCGTCCGGGCCGCTCGCGGAATGGCCGACGGCGCCGCGGGCGGCCGGGACCGAGCCCTCACCCCTTTTGGCCTGGGCGGCGGCGTGTTCGGACCGGGCGGCGGCGCGGCGCTGCGTTCCGGGAAACCGGGCGCTCCAGCGCGTGAAGTTCACTGCTTTCAAGCCTCGTGGTGTCGCTCGTGGTCGCTGTGTCACTCGGTGGCGATCGGGTGGCACTCGGATGTCACGCTGATGTCACTCTGTGCAGGTGTGAGCCCACCTATGGTCACACGTCCAGTGTGGCCGACGGGACTGACAGCATCAGCCTTCCTTCTTCTTCGGAGGGTCCTTGGGGCCTCCGCCCGCCGCGAGTTCGAATTCTGCTCTGGGGTGTTCGAGGGATCCCAGGGAGACGATCTCGCGTTTGAAGAGGCCGGAGAGCGTCCACTCGGCGAGCACGCGCGTCTTGCGGTTCAGGGTCGGCACGCGGCTGAGGTGGTAGGCGCGGTGCATGAGCCAGGCCGGGTAGCCCTTGAGCTTGCGGCCGTAGACGTGGGCGACGCCCTTGTGGAGTCCGAGGGAAGCCACGGAACCCGCGTACTTGTGGGCGTACTCGGTGAGGAGTCCGCCGCGCAGGGACGAGACGAGGTTGTCGGCGAGCACCTTGGCCTGGCGGACGGCGTGCTGGGCGTTCGGGGCGCAGGGGACGCCCTTCTCCGGGGCGGTGATGTCGGGGACGGAGGCGGCGTCCCCGGCGGCCCAGGCGTGCTCTACGCCTTCGACGGTGAGGAATGAGGTGCAGGCGAGGCGGCCGCGGTCGTTCTTGGGCAGGTCGCTGGCGGCGAGGATCGGGTGCGGTTTGACGCCGGCGGTCCATACGACGGTGCGGGTGGGGAAGCGGGCGCCGTCGCTGAGGACGGCGATCCGGTTCTCGCAGGATTCGAGGCGGGTCTCCAGGCGCAGGTCGATGCCGCGGCGGCGCAGTTCGCGGATCGTGTACGTGCCCATCTCGGGGCCGACCTCGGGCAGGATCCGGTCGCTGGCCTCGACCAGCACCCACTTCATGTCCTCGGGCTTGACGTTGTGGTAGTAGCGGGCGGCGTAGCGGGCCATGTCCTCCAGCTCGCCGAGCGCCTCGACGCCGGCGTACCCGCCGCCGACGAAGACGAAGGTGAGGGCGGCGTCGCGCAGGGCGGGATCGCGGGTGGAGGAGGCGATGTCCATCTGCTCGATGACGTGATTGCGCAGACCGATGGCCTCTTCCACGGTCTTGAATCCGATGGCGTATTCGGCGAGCCCCGGAATGGGGAGGGTGCGGGAGACGGAGCCGGGGGCGAGGACCAGTTCGTCGTACTCGATCTCTACGGGGCCGCCGCCCTCCTCGTCGGTGGCGAGGGTGGTGACGGTAGCGGTCCGGGCGGCGTGGTCGATGTGCCGGGCCTCGCCGATGACGATGCGGCATTTCGGCAGCACGCGGCGGAGCGGGACCACCACGTGGCGCGGGGAAATGGAGCCGGCGGCCGCTTCGGGGAGGAAGGGCTGGTACGTCATGTAGGGCTCCGGAGTGACCACCGTGACCTCGGCCTCGTCGGCTCTCAGCTTTCGCTGGAGCCGGAGCGCCGTGTACATGCCTACGTAGCCGCCGCCGACGATGAGGATCCGCGTACGGGGCGGGGTACCGGGGGCCGTGCCCCGGGAGTTAGCAGCCTTCACCGTCCCATGACGCAACGTGGCCGGGAGTTTGTCCACAGGCCCGACAAATTGTGTGACCGGAGTGGACGGCGGGGCGAGGTTGTCGGGGGGTGCGGATGGAAGGGAAGGTGCGCAGGTCAGACGGTGCGGAATGTGTGGTTCCGGGGGCTTCGAACGGAAAATTGAGAGTGAATGCTCCGATCGGGCGGTGGTCCGTCCGGGGCTGCCTCTTCTGAATTGACTCTGGCTCAACTATGTTCGTAACTCGTCGAGGAGTAGGACCAGGGCCCTCATGACCGTGGCCCCCCTCGACATGAAGGCGGGGAGTGTCTCCGGGGGGAGACAAATGATTACCGGGGGATATACATGAACATTTCCGATTTCCATGCTTCTGCCACCGCTCTGTCTTCGGCCGCTTCCGCGACCGACAGCCATGGGCGCTTGATGGTCGGCGGCGCCACCACACACGGCGTGGGTCGCTCCACGCCGCTGCGCGTCGACGCACAGCGCAATCTCGAACACGTACTTCGCGCGGCCCGCGAGGTCTTCGGTGAGCTCGGCTACGGGGCTCCGATGGAGGACGTCGCACGCCGCGCACGGGTCGGTGTCGGCACCGTGTACCGACGGTTCCCCAGCAAGGACGTCCTGGTCCGGCGGATAGCCGAGGAGGAGACCTCGCGGCTGACCGAGCAGGCCCGCACGGCTCTCGGCCAGGAGGAGGAGCCGTGGCAGGCGCTGTCGCGCTTCCTGCGCACCTCCGTGGCCTCGGGCGCCGGCCGGCTGCTGCCTCCGCAGGTGCTGCGGGTCGGCGGGCCCGGCGAGGACGGGGTCGACGGGGCGGACGCGGCCGACGGGTCGGCGGCGGCCGGCGAGGCCGCGCGTGTTCCGCACCAGCGTCAGGTCGTCGCGGCCGGTGGAGCGCTCGATCTGCGGGTCGCCGCGGCCGCGCGGACCGGCCTGGACGACGAGCCCTCCGAGGACGCGGGCGCGGGTGAGCTGCTGGAGGTCGTCGGCCGCCTCGTGGACCGGGCCCGGGAGGCCGGTGCGCTGCGCGCCGATGTCACGGTGGCCGATGTGCTGCTGGTGATAGCGACGGCCGCGCCCGCGCTGCCGGACGCGGCGCAGCAGGCGGCGGCTTCCGCTCGGCTGCTCGACATCCTGCTCGAAGGGCTGCGGTCCCGGACGGCTTAGGTGGGGACGGCTTGGGTGGGGACGGCTTGGGTCGGGACGGCTTGGGTCGGAGCGGCTTGGGTCGGAGCGGCTGAGGTCGGAGCGGCTTAGGTCGGAGCGGCGGGCGCCCGGGACGTGTGGTTCGCGGACCGGGTGGCCCGGCGGGTGTGGTGGGCGTCAACCGGTTCCCTGCCCGGGACTCTCGCTCGAACGGGTGAGGCTCCGTACGGCAATTCGTCGGGGCTTGCCCGGATGAGTGGAAGGTGTGGAGACCGGTTCGGCGCGTGCCCGCCGTGTGACACGCTGGATCGGTGTACCGGTTGAGTGTGTCGTGCGAGGGCCTCCGCGATGAGCGTTGACGGGCGGGAAGAGCCACACGGTGGCGCCGGCGGCGAGGTCGATGCGGGCAGCCTGCCCGCGCGACAGGTCCCGGCGCAGCGCGAATCGGGCGGCCGGCACGCCGCCGGGGCGAGTGGCGAACTCCCACCGTCCGACGGGGACTTGATCGCCCGCATGCGAGGGGGCGACGACGGTGCCTACGAGGAACTGTTCCGCCGCCACTCCGATGCCGTGCGCCGCTATGCCCGTACCTGCTGCCGCGACGGGCACACCGCCGACGACCTTACGGCCGAGGTGTTCGCGCGGACCCTCCAGGCCGTACGGGGCGGGGCGGGTCCGGACCAGTCGGTGCGCGCCTACCTGCTGACCACCGTGCGCCGGGTCGCCGCCGCCTGGGCGAAGACAGCGAAGCGGGAGCATCTGGTCGAGGACTTCGCGCTGTTCGCGGAGCAGGCCTCCGGCTCCGGCGACAGCGCGGTCGGGCTGCCCGGCCGCGCGGGCGACGACACCCTCGAACTGGGCGCCGATGTGCGGGCCATGCACGAGGCCGAGCAGACCCTCGCGATGCAGGCCTTCCGCAGCCTGCCCGAGCGGTGGCAGGCCGTGCTCTGGCACACCACCGTCGAGGAGGCCTCGCCGAGCGCGATCGCCCCGCTCTTCGGGCTGAGCGCGAACGCCACCGCGGTACTGGCGAGCCGGGCCCGCGAGGGCCTCAAGCAGGCGTACCTCCAGGCCCATGTGAGCACCGCGCTGAGTTCCGGCGGGGACTGCGCCCGGTACGCCGACCGGCTGGGGGCGTACGCCCGCGGCGGCTTGCGGATGCGGGCCGAGCGGGGGCTGCGCAAGCACCTCGAAGAGTGCGCCCGGTGCCGGCTCGCCGCGGGTGAGCTCAAGGACGTCAACGCGGGCATTCCCGCGCTGCTGCCGGTCGCCGTCATCGGGTGGTTCGCCGCCGGGTACGCGGCCAAGGCGGCAGGAGTGGTGGCCGGCGGGGCCGTCGCCGCGGGTGGTGCCGGGGCCGCTGCCGCGGCCGCCGGTGCGGGCGGGTCGACGGCCGGAGCCGGTGCCGCCGGGGCCGGAGCCGCCGGTGGGGCTGCTGGTGGGGGCGGGGCCGGCGGGGTCGGCGGAGCCGCGGTTTCGGAGGGGCTGGGGTTGCCCGCCAAGGCGGCCATCGCCGCCGGGGTCGTGGTGGCCGCGGCCGCCGGCGTGGTGTTCGCACTGGCCGGTGACGACACCGCCCCGGCCGTGCGCGCGAACCCGGCGCCGGGTGTGGCCGTACCGGTGCCGCGGGCTCCGGCCCCCGCCGCGCCGGAGCCCGGGCCGTCGCGGGCGGAGCCGCCGGCGGCGCGGGGATCCGTACCGCCCCCGAGGAAGCAGACGCCGCCGGTGGCCGCGGCGCCGGCCGCGCCGACGCCCTCGCGGAGTCCGCAGCGGTCCTCGCCCGCTCCGAGTCCGAGCCGGGCCCCGACGCCGAAGCCGAGTCCCACTCCGAGCCCCACGCCCAGTCCTGTGCCGCCCCCCAAGCCGACGCCGCCCAAGCCGCCGCAGGCCCCGCAGGGGTTCCGGCTCTCTTCCCTCGGGCAGTCCGCCTACGGGAGCCACGACGGCCCCGAGATCGAGACCTGGCGCAGCAGTTGGGTGTGGCAGCGATGGGGGCCGGTGATCGGCGGACAGCGCTACACGCACGGGATCACGGTCAACTCCCGGTCCTCCGTGGAGATCACCCTCAACCGGAGCTGTTCCGTCTTCTCGGCACGGGCCGGTGTGGACGGCATGTCACTGCTCACGGACGGCACCCTCCGCTTCTCCGTGTACGCGGACGGGCGGCGGCTGTGGCAGTCCCGCGCCCTGGGGTACGAGGACCCGGCGGCGAACGTGTCCGTCTCCCTCGCCGGGCACAAGACGCTGCGCCTGGTCGTGGAACGCGCGGAGGGCGGCCGCCTGCCGGCGCTGGCGAGCTGGGCCGACTCCGTCATCAGCTGCCGCTGAGGCGATGGCGGTCACGACCGCCATGGGCGGGGAGCGGTGCGCGCCGTCCGTGCCGCTACCCCGGCCGGGGGCGCCGCCTGCGGGCCCGACCACAGTGCCGAGCTCACGGCCGGCGGGGCCGCCCGGACCGGCGCAGGCCGCGAGGCGGGCCCGGCAGCTTCCCGGCGGGAGCCGGAGCGGACTCAGGCCGGGGCCCGAAGCCGGGCCGGATCAGGCCGGAGCCGGGGTAAGGCAGGAGCCAGGCCGAAGGCCGGGCGAGTCCGGAGCCAGAGCCGGGCCGGGTCCGAAGGCTGGGCCGGACCCGCAGGCCGGGCCAGGGACAGGGCCCGGCTGGACCGAAGGCCGGACAACCGGAGGCAGAGCCGGGGCCGGATCCGAAGGGTGGGTCGGGGGCAGAGTCGAAGCCGACCCGAAGGCAGGACCGGAGCCGCAGGCCGGGCCGGGGGCTGGGCCGGGCCCGAGGCCGGGGGCAGGGACGGCCGGAGGCAGGGACGGAGCACGGCTGGACCGAAGGCCAGGCGGCCGGAGCCTCGGTAGTGACGGAGCCAGGCCGAAGGCCGGGTGGGCGTACCCGGATCCGAAGGCTGGGCCGGGGGCAGAGTCGGGCCCGGGCGCGGCCGGACCCCAAGGACCGTGCAGCCGGGGGCACGGCTGGACTCGAGGCCTGGCGGCCGGAGACAGGGCCGGACCCGCGAAGACCGGGCCAGGCCCGGGGACAGCCGGAGCCGGGGCAGGGCAGGGCCAAAGCCCGGCCCGGGGCCCCGCCGGGGACACCGCGCGAGCCGGGGCAGGCCTGAGTCGGAGCCGAAGGCCGGGGCACGGTCTGCGGCGGGGGTGGGGCGGGGTTCGGGGCTGGGGGTTAGGACAGGGCCGGGCGGCGGAGGGGGACGCCTGTGGGGACCGCTCTGCGGCGGGGGGTGGAGGTGCCGGTCCAGCAGGTGCCTCGGCGGGCCAGGAGGCGGGTCAGCCACAGTTCCATCGAGACGAGTTCGGCGATGCCGTCGAGCGGGACCGGGCGGCCGTCGGCCGCGTCCATGAGGGCTTGGCGGACGACCCGGGCTTCGATCAGGCCCGCGTCCGCCAGGAGCGGTGACGCGAAGAGGGTCAGGAGGTGCGGGAGGGCCGCGCGCAGCCCCAGGCGGGTCGCCGATTCGTTCGGGGCGTGGGCCGTCGCGCCCCACCCCGCGGGGAGGTCCCGGACCCCGGCCGAGGACAGGACCCCGCGCAGGACCGCCGCCCGGGCACCGGGCTGTACGCGCAGGGATTCGGGCAGGGCCCGGGCGGCCCGTACGACCTGGTTGTCCAGGAACGGGGCGTGCAGTCGCTGGCTGCGCACCTCCACGGCCTGCTCGAAGACCCGGTGGTCGGCGGCGTGCCGGGCCAGGACGGCGCGGGCCCGGGCCTCCCCGGGGCGGAGGGAAAGGGGAGGCCGGCCCGCGGCGGCGCTGAGGCGGATCGATACCTCGGCCAGTGCCTCGCCCGTCAGCCAGGCCGCCGCCGGGCCCGGCCGGGACCAGGTCAGGGCCGCGAGCGAGGCGTCCACCGGGGAACAGTGGCCCGGGGCCGGGATGCCGTCGCGCAGCCGGGCCGCCGCCGCCTCCATGCCGGCGCGGTACGGCGTACGGGCCAGGCGGCGGGCGGCCGCGTACACGGTGAGGGGGACCAGGAAGGGGACGAGGGGGGAGTCTCCCTCGGACGGGGCGGAGCGGGCGAGGGCCAGGGTGGGGCGCAGCAGGTGGCGCCGGCGCCGGTCGAGCAGGAGGTCGGCGAGCCGGGCGGGGTGGGCGTCGAGGACCTGGCGGGCTCCGTGTCCGGTGAAGTGGTCCGCCGAGCCGGCCGCGAGGCGGCGGCGCTCGCGGGCGGCGGAGACGAGGGAGGGGCCGGGTTCGTCGGTGAGCGGGCCTTCGAGGTCGGCGTAGGGGAGGGCTTCCTCGGCGGCGGCCACGACCACGTGGTGCAGGCGGGGGTCGGAGGCGATCGCGTGGGCGCGTTCCAGTTCGGGTTCGCGGCCCCGGGGGGTGGCCAGGTCGTTGAAGGTGACGGCGAGGAGGCGTTCCCCGGTGCGGCCGAGCAGGGCTCCGGGTGCGCCCGGGAGGCCGGCCGCGAGCAGCGCGAGGGTCGCGGAGGCGCTGCCGCCGGAGAGGTCCGCGCCGACTCCGGGGACGGGCGCGGGGGCGCCGCGCGCGGCCCGCCGGTCGGCCGGGCCCATTCCGGGGACGGGTCCGGGGTCGTAGGGCAGCGTCTCGGGAGCATGCCGCGGAGCCGTGAGCCGGGCGCGCACCGCGTCGACCAAAGCTTCCCGTACGCCCTCCACCGCGAGCTCGGGGTCGGCGGTGGGGGCGGCCACCGCGAGGGAGGCCACCGGCTCGTACCCGGTGATCTCCCGCGAGCCCTCGCGCAGGATCAGCGCGTGTCCGGGCGGGATGCGGCGTACGCCGACGTACGGTGTGCCGTCGCCCAGCGCCTCCGGGCTGTCGGGGCAGGCCAGCAGGGCGGCGAGATGGCCGATGTCGAGCTGCGCCTCGATCAGGTCGGCGAGTGGGAGGGCGGCGGTGGCGTACGCGGTGCCGCTCGCCCAGGGCGTGTAGAAGACGGGCCGGGCGCCGGCCAGGTCGCCGACGACCGTGATGCGGCGGCCGGCCTGGACCACGGTGGTGTAGCTGCCGGGCCACTGGGTGAGGTGGCGCAGCGCGCCGCCGCGGGCGGCGTAGAGCGCGCGGCGCAGTTCCGCGTCGGTGGCGCCGCAGCAGCCGAGGACCGCGAGGCGGGTGAAGGGGTCCGCGGGATCGGCGGTGAGGGTGCGGATCTCGTCCGGGCGCCAGTCCCCGACGGCCCACAGGGGGTCGGGGTCGCCCCAGAGGAGCTGGGCGCCCACGGGGACCACGGTGCGGTCGGCGTCGGCAGCGCCCGGTTCGTCGGGGTGGCCGGCGTCGGCGAGGCCGCCGCGGACGGGGCCGTCGCCCCACGCGTCGGGGGCGGAACCCGAGCCGTAGGAGCCGTAGCCGTTCCCGGAGGTGTATCCGTTGCCCGAGCCGTTGCCCGACCCGTTCCCCGAGCCGTATGCGCCCTGGTCGGAGGCGTGCGCAGCGCCGTGCCCCGCGACCCGTCCGGCCGTGCCGAAGCTCGCGGCGATACTGCTCCAACCCACCAACCAGCGCACCGCCGCCTCCCCAGCCCGTGGGCACCTGACCGGGGTGCGAACCGCGCGGCCGGCGCTCTGGGCGCGGGCCGGAGGGACCCCGGGTGGCTCGGGGTCCATGCTGCCACGAGACAGGCGTGCGGGAGTGGGTAAGGGGGGCGCACGTATAAACGAACACGCCCCGGCCATGCGGTATTTGGCGTTCCGTTCCGACCGCCCCATAGGTCGGTTTCGGCCATTCTTCGGCCGTACTGAGAGCCCTGCGCGGAGCCCCGCGCGCGGCCCCGCGGGCCAACCGCACGGCCCGCCCGGCGGTGCGCGGCCCGGGGGGCGGGATCCACCCCCCGGGCCGTTCCGCCACCCGCGGGGATTGAGGCAGCGGCATCCCCCGGCCCGCCCGGTCCACGCGGCGGGCCGACCCACGCACCGCACATCGAATCGCCGGGCCCCCGCAGCGGCCAGAGCGCACGGGCGGGCGCACGGCCACACGGGTGGAGCACGCGCTGACACGTGCGCCCGGCCCCGGGCACCCGCCCGACTGTGCATACGGACAACAATCCCGCCATACGGAACAGGAGCCCTTAACGCTTGGGAGGCGGGGAACTACGCTGGGTTTACGAAATGCCGGGCGCCTATGCCCCGGCGGCGTCTGCGTTCCGCGTGTGACGAGGGGTGGCGCATGTCCAGGGAGCTCCGCGAGCCCAATGAGAAGCTCGGCGCCGTCCTCGCCCTCGCGGGCATCAGCAACGCGGGGCTGGCCCGGCGGGTCAACGACCTCGGCGCTCAGCGCGGCCTGACCCTCCGCTACGACAAGACCTCGGTGGCCCGGTGGGTGTCGAAGGGGATGGTGCCGCAGGGTGCCGCCCCGCACCTGATCGCGGCCGCCATCGGCGCGAAGCTCGGCCGGCCCGTGCCGCTGCACGAGATCGGGCTCGCGGACGCGGACCCGGCGCCCGAAGTGGGGCTGGCCTTCCCGCGCGACGTCGGCGCGGCCGTGCGCTCGGCCACGGACCTCTACCGGCTCGACCTCGCCGGCCGCCGCGGGGGTGGCGGGATCTGGCAGTCGCTCGCCGGTTCCTTCTCCGTATCGGCCTACGCGACGCCGGCCTCGCGGTGGCTGATATCTCCCGCCGACAGCTCGGTGGCACGCGAACCGGTGGCGCGCGAAGCGGTCCCGGGCGCGGCCCCGCCGGAAGGCCTTCCGGCGCCGCCCGGCGCCCGTGTCGGGGGTGTGCCCGCCCAGCCTTCGCACGAAACGCCGACGGTCGCGCGCCCGACGACGCCTGCCGAGCGCGCGACGACGCCTGCCGTGCGCGCGACGACGCCGACCGTGCGCGCGACCCCGCAGGGCGCTCCGGCCGCGCCCGACGCCGGGGGCCCGCAGCGCGTGGGCCACAGCGATGTGACCAAGCTGCGCGAGGCCGCCGAGGACGCCCGCCGCTGGGACTCCAAGTACGGCGGCGGCGACTGGCGTTCCTCGATGGTGCCCGAGTGCCTCCGGGTGGACGCCGCGCCCCTGCTGCTCGGCTCCTACACCGACGAAGTGGGCCGCGCGCTCTTCGGCGCCACCGCCGAACTGACCCGGCTGGCCGGCTGGATGGCCTTCGACACCGGACAGCAGGAAGCCGCCCAGCGCTACTACATCCAGGCGCTGCGCCTGGCCCGCGCCGCGGCCGACGTACCGCTCGGCGGGTACGTGCTGGCGTCGATGTCCCTGCAGGCCACCTACCGGGACTTCCCGGACGAGGGCGTGGACCTCGCGCAGGCCGCCGTGGAACGCAACCGGGGCCTGGCCACCGCGCGGACGATGAGCTTCTTCCGCCTCGTCGAGGCCCGCGCGCACGCGAAGGCGGGCGATTCGGTGGCCGCCGGGGCGGCGCTGAGGGCCTCCGAGGGCTGGCTGGAACGGGCCCGTGACGGCGACGCCGACCCGACCTGGCTGGGCTTCTACTCGTACGACCGCTTCGCGGCGGACGCGGCCGAGTGTTACAGCGACCTCAAACTCCCGCGCCAGGTAAGGCGTTTCACGGAACAGGCACTGTCCCGGCCGACGGAGGAGTACGTACGATCACACGGGCTGCGGCTCGTCGTGAGCGCGGTGGCCGAGCTGGAGTCCGGAAACCTCGACGCGGCGTGCGCGGCGGGAACCCGGGCGGTCGAGGTCGCCGGGCGGATCTCGTCGGCCCGGACGACGGAGTACGTACGGGACCTCCTGCACCGGCTGGAACCGTACGGGCACGAACCGCGCGTCGCCGAACTGCGCGAGCGGGCCAGGCCTCTGCTGGTAACCCCGGCATAGGCCCCGCGTGGCCCCGCTGTCAGTGGCGGGGTGCACTATGCAGGGGTGGGAGGTGTCAGTGTGGGCGGCGGCGTGGACGGCATGAGCAGACTGGGCAGGCTGGACTGCGATGTGCTGGTGATCGGCGGCGGGATCGTCGGCTTGTCGACGGCGCATGCCCTCGCGGGGCTCGCTCCGGGGACCCGGGTGGTCGTCCTGGAGAAGGAGGACGGCCCCGCGCGGCACCAGACGGGCCGCAACAGCGGTGTGATCCACAGCGGGATCTACTACAAGCCGGGCTCCCTCAAGGCGCGCTTCGCGGTGCGCGGCGCGGCCGAGATGGTCAAGTTCTGCGCGGAGCACGGCATCCCGCACGAGGTGACGGGCAAGCTCATCGTCGCCACCGGGCGGGACGAGCTGCCGCGGCTGCACGCGCTCGTGCAGCGGGGCCGGGAGAACGGCATCCCGGTGCGGGAGCTGGGGCCGACGCAGATCTCGGAGTACGAGCCCGAGGTGCGCGGGCTCGCGGCGATCCACGTGGGGACCACGGGGATCGTGGACTACGGACGGGTCGCGCAGCAGCTGGCGGAGTCCTCGGGTGCGGAGATCGTCTACGGCGGTGCCGTCGATCTGATCTCGCGGCGGGCCTCGGGCATCGCGGTGCGGACGAGCAGCGGGCTGGTCGTGCGCGCGCGGGTGCTGGTGAACTGCGCGGGGCTGCAGTGCGACCGGATCGCGCGGCTGGCCGGCGACGACCCGGGGATGCGGATCCTGCCGTTCCGGGGCGAGTACTACGACCTGGCCCGGCCCGAGCTGGTGCGCGGGCTGGTCTATCCGGTGCCCGACCCGGCATTCCCCTTCCTCGGTGTCCACCTGACCCGGGGCATCGGCGGCGGGGTCCACGTCGGGCCGAACGCGGTGCCGGCGCTGGCGCGCGAGGGGTACGGCTGGGGCGTGGTCCGGCCGCGGGACCTCGCGGACGAGCTGGCCTGGCCGGGATCCTGGCGGATGGCCGCGCGGCACTGGCGGTACGGAGCCGGTGAGGTGCGGCGGTCGCTGTCGAAGGCGGCGTTCGTCGAGGCGGTACGGAGACTGCTGCCGGCGGTGCGCGCGGAGGATCTGGTGCCCGCGGCGGCGGGGGTGCGGGCGCAGGCCGTGCTGCGGGACGGGGGGCTGGTGGACGACTTCCTGATCCGGGAGGGGGAGCGGACGGTGCACGTGCTGAACGCGCCTTCGCCGGCGGCCACCGCTTCGCTGCCCATCGGGCGGGAGATCGCCGGGCGGGCGCTCAAGTCCCTGCGCGGCGCGTAGCCCTGCGGGGGCTGGCCTCGGTCCCGACCGGCTGGCACCCGGTTCACCGCTGCGCGGGGCTGTCGCCTGCGCCGGAGCGTGGCTGCGGGTGTGCCGCTGCGCGGGGCTGTCCCCTACCCGCCCTTCCACCGTTCCCAGGGCTCTGCCCTGCCCCGGAAAGCCCCTGGGGCTCCCGCCCCAGACCCCGGTCCTCAAACGCCGGACGGCTGAAATGACCAAACCCAGGCAACGGCGCCGCACGGCACGCGAACGGCCGCGTCGGCGGGGCGCGCGTAGAATCCGGGGATTGTGTCTGAGTCTCTGAGTCCCCAGAATCCCGCCGCCGAGCCCGCGCCGGAGGCCACCTCCGCCTACGTGCCTCCGAAGTGGCGTACCGAGCCCCGGTTCCCCGACGGGCCCGCGCCCGACCCGGCGGGATCGCATCACGAGCGGCGGATCCGGAGCTTCCAGCCCCGCCGCAGCCGGGTGACCACCGGGCAGGGCGAAGCCCTGAAGCGGCTCTGGCGCACCTGGGGGCTCGACATCGACGGGCATGACGTGATCGATCTGAAGGAGATGTTCGACGGGCTCCCCGTCGTGCTGGAGATCGGCTTCGGCATGGGCGAGGCCACCGCGCAGATGGCCGCCGCCGACCCGGGCACCGGGATCCTGGCCGCCGACGTGCACACCCCGGGGCAGGGGAACCTGCTCGCCCTCGCCGAGCGGGGCGGGATGACCAATGTCCGCGTCGCGAACGGGGACGCCATCATCCTGCTCCGCGAGATGCTGGCCCCGGACTCCCTCGCCGGGCTCCGCGTGTACTTCCCGGACCCGTGGCCCAAGGCCCGCCACCACAAGCGGCGCCTGATCCAGCCCGAGTTCCTCGCGCTGGCCGCCACCCGCATGGCGCCCGGGGCGATCCTGCACTGCGCGACCGACTGGGAACCGTACGCCGAGCAGATGCTCGAAGTACTGACGGCCCAGCCGGAGTTCGAGAACACGCAGGCCGACGGCGGTTACGCACCGCGGCCCGACTTCCGGCCGCTCACCCGCTTCGAGGGGCAGGGCCTCGACAAGGGGCACGTCGTACACGATCTGCTGTTCCGGCGTACCGGTAACGCCCAGAACTGAGGACATCACTCCGCGTGTCGGGTCCGCTCGGTAGAGTCATCATGTGCTCCGAGCGACCTGGCCGCCCCGGCTGCCGCACCGCGTGCCGCGTACCGCCGGCGCCGTGCGCACGTACGTGCTCGTCGCGCTGCTCGGTGCCTGCGGCATCGCGATCCTGGAGCTCGTGCGCGAACAGACCGGTACGCCCGGCTTCTTCGTCGGTCTGGGTCTGGCCCTGCTGCCGGTGGCTCCGCTCGTCGCCGCGTTCCGCTGGGTGGGGCGGGCCGCGCCGCATCCGTGGGCGCAGCTGTCGTTCTGCTTCGGCTGGGGGGCCTGCGCCGCGGCGCTGATCGCCATACTGGCCAACAGTTTCGCGACCCAGTGGATAGCTGCGGCCACCGCCGATCCCTCCGACGCCGACCAGCTCGGCTCGGTGGCGATCGCCCCGGTGGTCGAGGAGAGCGCCAAGGCGGCCGCCCTGCTGCTGGTGTTCCTGTTCAGGAGACGCCAGTTCACCGGCCCCTCCGACGGTTTCGTGATGGCCGGTTTCACCGCCACCGGCTTCGCCTTCACCGAGAACATCCTCTACCTCGGCAACGCCTTCGGCCAGGACGCCCGGAACGGCACCGGGGTGCTGAACTCCGTGACGGCCGCGACGTTCTTCGTGCGGGGCGTCATGTCCCCCTTCGCGCATCCGCTGTTCACCGTGGCCACCGGTCTCGGCTTCGGCGCCGCCGCGCTCGCCGTGCGCCGGACGCGCCGGATCGGCCTGCCGCTGCTCGGCCTCGCCTCGGCCATGGGGCTGCACGCGCTGTGGAACAGCTCCTCGGACCTGGGCGAGTCCGGGTTCTACGTGGTCTACGGGTGCGTGATGGTCCCGGTGTTCGGGCTGCTGGCCTGGCTGGCCGTGTGGATACGGCGCCGCCGACTGCGGGCCGTCGCCGGGGAGCTCGCCGTGTACGCGGCCGCCGGCTGGCTGAACCCGGCCGAGGTCCCCGCGCTGGTGTCGATGCCCGCGCGCTCCCTGGCCCGCGCGCTGGCCCGGAGCACCGGGGGCCGGGCGGCGGGGCGGGCGGTCGCCCTGTACGAGGCCGATGCCGCGGCCCTGGCCCTGCTACGTCACCGGGCGCGCAGCGGCGGCCCCGGCCGTGAGCCGGACTTCGCGTGGCGGGAGCGGGAGTTGCTGCGCCGGCTCTGGCTGCGCCGCGCGACGGCGGGCCCGGCGCTGTCGCGGGCCGCGGTGCTGGAGGACCTGCTCCCGCCCTGGTTCGACCCCCTGCGGCCGCCGGGTCCCCCGGGCTCGCCGGGCGGGCCGGCGCTGGCCCTCGTAGCGGACGGGGTGCCGGGTCCTAGACGTTCAGGCCCCGTGCCTTCAGCCATGTCAGCGGGTCCACCGTGACGCCGCCCTGGCGGACTTCGAGGTGGAGGTGGGGGCCGGTGACGTTGCCGGTCGCGCCGACCCGGCCGATGGTGTCGCCCCCGGCGACGGAGCCTCCGGTCACCGACATCGAGGACAGGTGGCAGTACCAGATCTCTGTGCCGTCGGGGAGCTCCAGCACGATGCGGTAGCCGTACGCCCCCGACCAGCCGGCCGAGATGATCTTGCCGGCGCCGACCGCCTTGACGGGGGTGCCGGTCGGGGCGGCGAAGTCGAGGCCGGTGTGGTGCCCGGAGGACCACATCGAGCCGGAGTCGCCGTAGTGCGAGGTGAGGGTGTAGGCCGAGGTGGGCAGGAAGAAGGAGCCGGCCGACCGGGCGGCCGCTTCCGCCTTGGCCTTGGCCTCGGCGGCCTCCTTGGCCTCCTGCGCCTTGCGGGCTTCCTCGGCCGCGGCCTTCTCGGCGGCTGCCGCGGCCGCCTTCCGCGCCGCCTCCTTGGCGGCCTGGGCGTCGCGGGCCTGCTGGGCCGCCGTCTCCTGCGCCACCCGTTCGGCCTCGGCCCGCTCCTGGGCCGCGGCGGCCTCGTGCTGGGAGTCGGCCTGCTGGAGGATCCGGCTGCGCAGCAGCTCGCCCGCGTCGGAGCGGCGGTCGGCCTGCTGCGGGATGATCCCCGACCGGGCCGGCTCGGCGGAGCGCGCGGTGGCGGTGTCGGAGTCCGCGGTGGAGTGGTCCGCGCCGCCCAGGGCCTCGGGGAGGTCGCCCAGGGCATCGGGGAGATCGGGCAGGGCCGGCAGCGACGGCAGCGATATGGCGACCTGGGGGCGGTCCTGCGCGGTGGCGATGCCGCCCGCGCCGACCGCGGCGATCACGCCGACGCCGAGGACGGTGGAGGAACGGGCCAGTCCTCCGCGCTGCTTGAGCACGCGGTGCTTGCCGCGCGGCGGCCGGGCGGAGTCCTCGGTGGGGTTCCACTCTCCCCAGGCTCCGGCGGTGGGCTGCTCCTGGACGTCGATGCCTTCAGGGGCAGGCGAGTTGGAGGCCACCGGGGCACACTCCTCATGGGCGAGCACGCGCACGGTGCCGTCTCTTGCGACGGCTGGGACGACCGCTCTGCGTTATCGAACGGTAATAGAGAAGGGGGAGTGATTCCAAGCAGTTGCGATTGATCGTTCACGACAATCAGCCACCGCCCGCACAACTCTGGCCAGGACTTCTCGCCACACTCAGGGACCAACTCGGGCAAAAATCAGCCCTCCCTGCCGCCCCTTGCGCCACATCTTCACAATGATGGTTCGTCAGCTTGCTTGCCGAGCGCGCCGGTTCGGTCACGCTGCGTTCCCTTTCGGACTCAGTCCCCTTTCGGGACCACCCGAACCGTCCGCCGCCGGCTCGGCTGCCCCGCCCCCGGCCTGGCCACCGCCAGCAGGGCCATGTCGTCCGTCGCCGCGCCGCCCGTGTGCCGGCGGACATCGGTGGCGAGCGCGCTCAGCAACTCGTCGGGCCCGGGGAACACCCGACCGCGCAGCCGGACCGCCGGATCGTAGAAGGCCCCGCTGCCGTCCCGGGCCTCGGTCAGCCCGTCCGTGTACAGGAGCAGCGTCGCCCCCTCCGGGAAGGGCCACTCCTGCACCCGGTCGGGCCAGCCGCCCAGCTCCCCCATGCCCAGCGGCAGCGCCGGCTCGACGGGGGCCAGCTCCGCGAGGCCGCCGTTCGCGTACAGCAGCAGCGGTTCGGGGTGGCCCCGGTTGACGAGCCGCAGCAGGCCGGCGCCCGCCGGGATCTCACCGAGCACGCACGTGGTGAACCCCTCCACCGCGTCCAGGCTGTCGCGCCGGTTCCCCTCCCGGGCCAGCGCCCGCTCCAGCCGCCGCGCCACCCCCTCCAGGGTGGGCTCGCTCTCGGCCGCCTCCCGGAACGCCCCGAGCACCACGGCCACGGCCTCGACCGCCCCGAGTCCCTTCCCCCGTACGTCGCCCACCGCGAGGCGCACGCCGTAGGGGGTGTCCTGGACGGCGTAGAGGTCGCCGCCGATGAACGCGTCGGCCTGCGCGGCCTCGTACGACGCGGAGACCTGGAGGCCCGCGATCCGCTCGGCGGGCGTCGGCAGTACGGCGCGCTGAGCGGCTTCGGCGATCCCGCGCGCGGAGGCGAGCTGCTCCGTACCGCGCCGCACGACGATGTTGATCAGGGTGGCCAGCCCGGAGACGGTCAGGACGGTGGCCAGCTCGGTCATGGCCTCCACCTTGAAGGTGGTGCCGTTGTAGAGGTGCAGCACGACCACGGCGAGGGTGGCGAGGATCCCGGTGAGGACGGTGGCCCGGAGGCTGAACAACGGGGCCGCGATGAGCGGGGCGGCGGAGAAGAAGGGGGAGCCGGTGAAGCTGGGCGGGGTCAGCACGTCGAAGAGGAAGCCGAGGACGATCAGGGTGCCCGGAAGCATTTTGACGATCCGCCGGATCAGGGCGCTGCCGGCGACCGCGCCGAAGACGCGCTCGCCCCTGCCCTGCCGGCCCAGCCCCACCACGCTGCTCTCCTGCCGCCCGGTCCGCCTCGCCCCCCAAGGCTGGCGGCACGAGGGCCCGTACGGCGACTCGGGCGCGACCGTTCGAGTGACGGGGAGCCGCACCACGGAAACCGCGCACCACGGAAACGACGAAGACCCGGCCCCCCAAAGGGGACCGGGTCTTCGTACTGAGTAGCGGGGGCAGGATTTGAACCTACGACCTCTGGGTTATGAGCCCAGCGAGCTACCGAGCTGCTCCACCCCGCGTCGGTAAACCCAACTCTACGCCATCCGGGGGGAGCCCCCCGCCAATTACCGCCCGCGCCACCCCCGATCAGCACATCACCGCAGGTCAGAGGCGTTAAACCGGCCTGCCGACGGCCCGGGTAGAGGCCGACCGGGACTCCGGTCACCAGACCGAGGAGGGGTGCGCGCGCGACGGAAGCCGGCAGGCCGACGGGCCGGGCCCGGAAACGACTGAGCGCCCCACCCGGTCGGAACCGGGTGGGGCGCTCAGGAGCAGGTCAGAGGAGGTGTCCCCCGCCTGCGAGCAGTAGGCCATGTCGGACTCGAACCGACAACCAACGGATTAAAAGTCCCGGCAAGATCATGCCAGGCCATCCCGCTCGGTCCGCCGGGGTCCGGCGATGCCTGGTCAGAGAGCTGCACCATGTCGTTTGATCCGCGCCAGACCGGGCCGTGCCAGCACGTCCGCTCACGCATCGCTCACGCATTTTGCGGCGCTGACCAGGCCTCTTCCCGCTCGCTTGCACGCAGGGCGGTGTCTGACAGGTCAGGCGCGTGGGAGGTCGGCGTCGATGATCACGAGAACGCGAGGCACCCGGCGAGGGTCGGGAGAGGCTCGTCGCAGTCAGTCGTGACGGGCCAGCTTGACCGCGGAGACAAGCAGGATCACGGCCAGCAGGGGGATGAGGATCAGGTCCGGGAACACGCCGAGCAGTACCCCGCCCAGAACGGCGCCGGCGATCGAGCCTGCGGCCATGACCGCGATGAAACGGAGGTTGGCGCCGAGGACGGCGAAGCTGCCGTCGCGGCTGTAGCGAGCGAAGGCCACCAGCATGGTTGGCAGGGAGACCAGAAGGGAGAGACTTCCGGCGGTTTTGATGCCTACCCCGAACAGCAGCACGATCGTCGGGATCAGCAGCTCACCGCCCGCCACGCCCATGATCGCCGCGATTACGCCGATCCCGAACCCGGCCACGACACCAGCAGGCACCTGCGCCCACAGCGGCAGCGCGAGCGCGTCCAGGGCGGTGGTGTGCGTGACCACCAGGGCGGCGGCCATGAGCACCATCAACGCCGCGAGGACCTTGTACAGGGTGGCGGAGCGCATTCGTACTGCCCAGGTGGCTCCTACCCAGGCGCCGACCAAGCTGCCGGCCAACAGGTTGACCGCGACCGGCCAGCGTGCGGCCACCTCGGCGGCCGGGACCGCAGCCAGCCGGGCGGGCAACGCGACCAGGACCACGACCAGGCTCATCGCCTTGTTCAAGATGACCGCAGAGAGCGCCGCGAACCCGAAGAGGCCGATCAGCAGCGGCAGGCGGAACTCCGCGCCGCCCAGACCGATCATCCCGCCCAGAACGCCGATGGCTGCTCCCGCACCGAAGACGACGGGCGCCGATCGCATCGAGCCGAGGGAGGCAAGGTTCTGGTCTGTGCGCATGACGGGCATCCTCGCTGGTCACGAACCCGCCCGCTACAGACCCACCCCGCCTTCGGGGAAAACCACCGGATACCCGCCCAGGACTTGTCAGGATCTCCGACCACCGGATTCGACCCGGCCCCTGTCGGTGGCCAGTTGGAACTCCCCACCCGCGGCCTCCTGGTGGGGAGTCACGTGGCCACGCTTGAAATCACAGTCAGTGACGACGCCTGGCCGATCTTCGAGTCGGCCGGTACACGAATCCGCAAGACGGTTTGGCTCGCCTCCCAAGGCCGTGGGCAGCCTGCACCAGCAGCGTGCGGCCGTACTGTGCGGCGAGCTGGCGGGGCGGGGGCGCCCTACTCGTCCGCGTCGACCAGTGTGGTGCTGATCTCTGCTCCTGCGTCCAAGTACGCCTGCGTCACGTCGGTCTGGATGGTTGCGTAGACCGTCTCTCCCGGCGGGACCGTGCCGAACACCAAGGCGAACCGGGTTACGTCCTCCCCGTTAGTTTCGATGACGGTGACGTTCTCCGACGCGGAAAGGATGTTGAACGCTGGGGCAAAGGCCCACGTATAGGTGTCGCAGACGAGCGGCACGTCCGCCGTGTTCTTCACGCCCCACTGCCACCCATCCCCATCAGGGTTCGCGACCAGGTTGTAGTCATTCTCGAAGATGAGGCGAGAGTCCATAATTTTTTCCTTTGCGGATGAGTTGCGCACGCTCAAGTGGATCAAGCCAGCCTAGGAATCACACATCAACACAGGTCAGACGGTTTCCGGCCAACCATGCACGCAACTCGCCAGACGGCACGCTGTGCGGTTAACGAGAGCACTCGGCCGCAGCGGCAGCCCCATCAGCGGTTACTGCTCGTGTTCAGCGCGTAGGGGCGTGGGGAACGTAACTGCCCGCAGGTGGGGGCCGTCACCGGGGAATCGGTGGCCGTACGTGGGGAAAGGATCTTGGCCACTGTCAGGCCCCTCTGACCCTGCCCAGCAGGCCTGGTGCTGTCGGAACTCGTGACATTCAGCGCGGGCCACGGTCGCCAACCGCCTCCCAATCCACTGACCAAGTGCTGGCCGTTCCCGTTCCCGTGGACAAAGCCAGCCGTTGGTCGGTCGCGAAGGAAAACGCGAACAGGCGCGAACAGGTTGGTGTCGCGGAAGCCGGACGTGTCCTGCTGGGGTGGGGTGGCTGCCGCTCCTGAGCCGGCCACCCGAGCCCTTCTCAGGTCGTCTGCCCGCCCTCTTCGGACGCCGATTCGATGTAGGTCTTGGTCCGGTTGGGTGGCGGAGGACGCCAGGGCCGTGTCGTGGGTGGTGCCCGCGCGCGGATCGGGGTGGGATGGCTCTGCCCCAGGGTCGCGGCCGTCCCGAACGACGGCCGCAGCAGGCCGTCTCCTTGCCGTGGAAGATGTCACGTCGCCCGGGGGCCGGGAGACGGCCCTGCGGGCGCGGGGCCGTCTTATTCTTCCCGCCTCAATGACTGGCACCCGGCATCCACGCCCCGGTGCCCCGCAAGGACGGCAAGCAGGCTGTCACCGTGGAACTGCCCAGCAGCAGCACGCACTCCTTTCGCTATTTGGCTGCCGGGGACTACTGGTTCAACGACGACAGCCACGGGGACCATGAGGGCACCAACAGCCGCCTTCACACCTGACGAGTCCGGGCCGCCCCGCCGCCGGCGCGGCCGGATGGCGGCCATCGTGGGCCGTGGGGGTCGTCAGCCGTCACGAGCGAGGACGTGGATCGTTGCCTCGGCATGACCGACTTCATGGTGCAGATTCCTGCTGACTGGCTTGCCCGGGTGTTCCTCTCACTGCGGCGTGGCACGTCGGACGACGCACACACCCTGGCGGCAGAACTTCAGCCGTTCACGGAAAAGCCGGGCCAGCGGGTCCCCGTGCCCAGAGCGACGATCCTGCGCACCGAGCTCGCACTGCGCGGCGAACTGCGGCAGGTGAACGAGGACGAGCGGCGCCAAAGGCTCTCCGAGGAAGCCGCATACCTGATCAACGCCCGCCTGGGGCAGTAGGAGCTGCAGGCGCCACACGGGCGTAGGCCGCGCTGAACATCCACGTCACAACCCGCCGTTCGCTACGGCCGCGCGGGCGGAGTTCCGTGGGATGGACCCGCTCAGGCGCCGTCCGGCTGTGTGCCGACGGGACCCCACCGCATGTTGGTGTCAGGCGGACAGCGACTCAGCGACGGGTCATCGGCCGCAGGGCCTCGGGCCGCAGGGCGATGCCTTGCCGTCGACTTGGAGGACGAGCATGGTGGACGCGGTCCCCGGCATTCGCGCCGTGGCCCGGCACAGCCTCGTCTGTTACTGGCAGCACGTGCACGTCCTGCCCGCACAACTCCGCGAGCACGAGCGTTGTCGCCCGGCCTGGCGAGCAGGACAGGGCGTGCCGCGCCGAGGGCCCCGGCGCGGCCTGGGCGAGATCTCAGTTCGCCTGGGCGTTCTGCCAGACGACCCGCCCGTTGATCTGCACCGTACCGGTCAGGTCTTCGGGAAGGACGGCGGTGATCGTGCCCTCGGATTTCTCTCCGGCCCCCAGCGTTTCCCATCGGCTCTTGACGACCTCGCCGACGACCTCGGAGGGCCCGGTCAGGCGGTCGAACATCACCGTCGGCGTCACACGGTGCGTGAGCACCACCTTGGTGACCGGCTGGGTGCCGTTGTTGACGATGGCCCAGTGCCAGGTGACGATGTCCCCCTCCTCGGAGATCTCGGGGGCTTCGTAGGTGAACTCGACTACCTCGGCCATGACGGTGCCTTCCCACAGGGGTGCGCGGACCGCGCACGTAACCCGGTGATCATCCTCGGAGCGGCCGGCGGCATGTGGCCGCTTCGCCGATCTTCACCTTCAGGAGCGGTGATCGTTCCACGCCCGCCCGCGGTCAGCGATCACCCGCGTGGTCACCGTGGCACCCTGTGGCCCGATGGCGTCGAACGTCTGCCACAGCAGCTCGTCCAGCCGCGCGCCGGCCGGGGCGAGCGACCGGTGGGGTTCCAGCCGCCTGACCATCAGGGGGCTCGGCCCATCGGTCTGATCGACGCGAGTCCCTCGGAGAGTCTGACCTCTATATCGGCAGGTCGAGCTTCAGGCTCAGACACTTGGCCGAGCAGACCACTTCGCGTATGGGGGGCCGCGCTGTGGGCTGTCGGGCGAACACAGCTTCCCCGATTCGAGTGGACTCTCAGCGAAGGCATCGCCTTGCCCGCTGCTGGCGGCTAATGATGGCCAGGGCGCATCACCGGCTGAATCGGTGGGCTGCCCGGACCGCACCGCTGTGGGGGCAGCGATGCCCTGGCCGCCCGGGAGAGCCGTCATGATCGTGGTGGACGCGTGCGACGAGTGGAGTCCGCTGCGCGAAGTGGTGGTCGGCACGGCGTACGGGGCGATGTTCCCCAACGAGGACCCCCGCATGATCGAGGCGACCATGCCCCGCGAGCACTGGGCGGAGTTCCGGCCCGGCCACCCCTTCCCGTCCTGGATCGTGGAAGCCGCGGAGCAGGAGCTGCAAGCCCTCGCGGAACTGCTGGAGAGCTTGGGCTCAGTAGTGCACCGGCCGCGTCGCGTGCCCTGGTCGGGCCTGGACGGCTACTGCGCCGCCATGCCGCGCGACTCACTGCTCGTCATGGGCAACCGTGTCATCGAGGCACCGATGGCCTGGCGCAGCCGCCGCCACGAACTGCTCGCCTACTGGCCACTCCTTCAACAATTCCGCCAATCGGGTGCACGCTGGCTGCCGTCAGCGGTGGACCTGGCCGTCGACCCCCTCACCAGTGGCCCGTCCCGCTCGGGCCACTGGGTGATCGGCGAGGGACGACCAGCCTGGGACGCCGCCGATTTCCTCCGCCTGGGGCCTCGTACCCTCGTGGGCCAGCTCAGCCACGTCACCAACCGCTCGGGTATCGCACACCTGCGCACCCAACTCGGCCCCGACACCCGCGTCCATCTGATCCAGCCGGACGATCCGCACGCCATGCACATCGACGCGACGCTGTGCCCACTGCGCGAGGGGCTGGCCCTGTACAACCCGGAGCGGCTCGATCCCGCCCAGCTTGCCGGTTCCCCGATGGACGGCTGGGAGCTGGTCCCCGCCCCTGTCCCCGAGCTTCGCGACAGCCCCCCGCTCTACATGACCAGCCCCTGGGTCAGCATGAACCTGCTCGTGGTCGACCACCAGCACGTCCTCACCGAGGCCCGCGACGAAAAGCTCCAGGCACTGCTCGTCTCCTACGGCATGACTCCGCTGGCCGTGCCCTTCCGCAACGTCCAGGCGCTGGGAGGCTCCTTCCACTGCGCCACCCTCGACCTACGCAGGGACCGCCACCACACCGAAACCCGCGGCAACGCAGGCCCAACCGGCGGATAGAACCGTCCCAACGCTCATGCCTCTGGTGCGCAGGGCCTGCATCGGGAGCACGCCGTATTCGTGCCGTAACCCGGAGGAATCTCATGCGTTGATCAAGGCACGACGGCCGAGGGCTCCGTCGGCGGCGGACTGGCCGGACTTTGGTTGGGCACCGGCCGGTCTCCCGTCCCCAATTTTGGTGTTGCCGGAGATGGGGCGCCGGGGTGGCTGCGACAGCGCGTGCGGTGAAGGCGCAGTCGTCTGCGGCTGACTGTTGCGTCAGTCCTTACCTGGTGGGTTCCCGTTCCGGTTAGGGGTCTGTCTCACGCCCCTCTTCGGGGAGCAGGTGGCATAAAAGCCATGGCAGACGCCTCGGCCTGCCATGCGTAGGGCAGAGGGGGTTGGGGTGCGCCCCAACCCGCTCGGTACGCGCCTTGCCAGCCAGCCGTGGCTGGGTATCCGCCTACGTGTCCGTACGGGCTCGCCTGCACAGGGGAAAAGGGCCGGAATCGCAAATGCTCCTCACCGGAACGATCGCCGGGAAGGGCACGGAAGGAATGAACGTGCTCTGCGTACAGCGCATCGTAGATCGGAGTCAGCGAGCCAGCAGTGGGATTTTCCCAATAGTGCACTGGGCGCGCGGAGGGGATGGCGGCCTGATAGGGCTGACGGCCAGGCGGGGGATACGTATGCACGCCCTCCCAACGATACCGGCTGCGCCCGGATACGGGCGTGCCCGAGGAGAAGAGGCATGAGTTTCCCATCGGGCCGTGGCTCGGGCCGGAAAATGGCCTGCAACTTCGACCCGCCGAGACTGGTGGACGCACAGAGGGTGGCGCCCAGTGCTGAAATCACACTCGTATCTTGCGCAAGAAGAACATCCCGATCGATCACGTTCGCCTAGAAACGCACAAAGCATTTCCCACAATAGAACTTCAAAGCCTGTTGCACGGCTACGCCACGCAGAATCCTGGCGAGCTCGCATCCATGATGGCCACGCCGAGTCGACCATTTGGGCCTGCTCAAGCCCTCGACCGCGCCGCCGGTGGCCCCAGAAGGCCGGCGCTATGGGCCCCGCGACCCCCTCTGCCGTCACGGCCATGCGAGCGCAGTGCGTGCGGTGGGACGTGTGGAGGCCCTATGGGTGGGCAGCGGCCTTCGTGGCTGGCCTTCAGCCAGGTCTGCCCAGTAACCGGATCCGCCTCACACCCGGTGGAAACGGATCGTGAAAATCGGCTGTAGCTGAACGCACCGACTGCCGTGGGCGCCCTGACCTCGATGTCTTCACAACCGGACGGTGCCGCGGGATTGTCTCGACGAGGGTGCGCCGGGTACGCATTGGCATCACCTCTACAGGACAGCCAGTTCTGAGAGCGACCGCGCCAACCCACGGACCTGCGACTCCGTTAGCAGCAGCGAGCCTGCCCATCGACCT
Source organism: Streptomyces sp. NBC_01298 (assembly GCF_035978755.1). Classification (NCBI taxonomy): domain Bacteria; kingdom Bacillati; phylum Actinomycetota; class Actinomycetes; order Kitasatosporales; family Streptomycetaceae; genus Streptomyces; species Streptomyces sp. NBC_01298. Next base: position 4,936,555 of record NZ_CP108414.1, on the reverse strand, counting down.
CGCCGTCGGTTACCACCGGATGTGAGACAGGGCCGTTCCTTTTACAGTCCCCAGCAGTCTTCTAGAGCTCCCGCAGGGCGGTCAGGACTTTGTCCGAGGAGGAGCGGGGTCGTATCGAGTCGGCCATCAGCCAGTTCAGTGAGGGCGGTCGTAGGGCGGGCCGATACCTCGGCCCAGACGAACTTGCCAGGGTAGGGACGGCGGGGGTGGTAGCCCCAGCGGGTGGCCATGGTTGCGGTGAGCAGGAGGCCACGGCCGCCCAGGGCGCCGTCGCTGGGGGACTGGGGCGTCGGCGGGCGGGGGTCGTTGTCGCCGACCTGGAGGACGACGCCCGTCGGGGTTGGCCAGAGGCGCAGGAGGATTGTGTCCGGAGCGGGCAGTGCGGCGTCTGGTGGCCCCAGTGGACGTGCGTGTTGGATGGCGTTGGTTGCGAGCTCCGAGACGAGAAGACGGGCCACCTCGGTGCCTTCGGCGGGGAAGTGCCAGCGTTGGAGTACGTCGACGGTGTGGCAACGGGCCCAGTAGACGGCGTTCGGGATGGCTGCGAGCGCGAGATCGCTGACGGGAGGCAAGGGCTGGCTCATGCGGGTGGCTTCCTCGACGGCGTGGCCGGGTGGCGTGCGGTGTGCCGTGGGCTGAGGGGCGGCCTCCGGGCGGCGGGAGGGGTGCCTCCCGGGGGCTCGCCGGTTCTCGGGCTACTTCGTCGCGATCACGTAGACGCTGCCCCAGCGGCGTTTCGGGTTGGCCATGGTGGGGTCGAAGGTCCAGGGCTCGACGGTGGTGAAGCCAGCCTCGGTGAAGAGCTGGACGAGCTTCTCGTGGTCGTAGGCCCATAGGTGCTGGGTGTACGTGGGGTCGTCGTCCTGGTCGCGGAAGACGAGGTTGACGAGGTCGAGCTGGGTGTTGATGTCCCCAAGGCAATTCCGCTTGGCGTACCAGCGCTCGATCATCTCGGCGGAGGCGTCGAGGGAGCCGGGGTAGTGGCTGAGGGCGAAAGCGGCGTCGGGGACGCCCGTGATGATCTGGCCGCCGGGCGCGAGGACGCGGTGGGCCTCGATGGCGTACTGCTTAGCCGAGTGGGGGTAGTCGATGTGCTCCAGGAAGTGCTCGGAGAACAGCGTCTGGGCGGTGTTGTCGTGCAGGGGGATGCCCTCGCGGACGTCCCAGAGAAGGTCGGCCGGCGGGACGGCGTCGATGTTGAAGAAGCCGTCGATCCGGTGGGCGCCGCCGCCGATCTGGACCTTGGCGGGCTTGAGGTCGATGCGGCCGTTGGGCCAGGCGCGCCGGCTCGTGTGGTGGTAGCGGTGGAGTTCGATCTCGCGGGCAGCGGCGCGTAGGCCGCGGGCCAGCCCGTGGGTGGTGGCCGGGTCGTCGAGGAGGGAGGCGATCTGCTCGCCGAGGAGGTCGACTGAGGGCATGCCGGAGTTGCTCATGACAGGACTCCTGATCATGAAGGGGTTGGGGTGAGGTGGTGCTTTGGGTGAGGTGGTGGGTTACGCGGCGCTGGGGGCCGGGGCCCACTGCTTGTTGCGCATCAGCGTGTACTTGATGTCCACGAGGCGCGGGGCGATGGTGAGGGAGAGCTCCTCGGCCGGGTGGAGGTGGCCGGTGTCGTCCTGCTCGGCGCGCCAGATGCGGTATGCCAGGTTGGGGTAGGCCGGGTTGATGCCGATCTCGCCCTTGGGCATCGTGCCGTTGAACGGGGCGACGATGTCCATGTGGTTCCAGTAGTTCCAGGCTTGCAGCGCCTTGTACTGGTCGAAGTAGAAGTAGAAGTCGGGGTAACGGCCGAAGGTGCGCAGCTCCCGGTGGATGAGGTGGCCCAGGAGCGGGCCGAGCTGGGTGGCGAGGGCGTCGAACTCCCAGCGGGTGTGGTGCCAGGCTTCGGGGATCTCGCCAGGGGTGAAGAGCCGTGCGGCCACGAGGTGGCTGATGCGCTCGACGAGGTACGTGGCGGCGTGCTCGGGGTCGATGGCGGGATCGACACGGCGGAGGAGCGCGGCCAGCTGGTCGGGCCGGGGGCGGAACTTCGCGAGGTCGAACTTGCCGGACAGGGCAGGGAAGGAGGCGAACAGCAGGTCCTTGTAGAGCCAGTTGTTCAGCTCCCCCAGTTCCGCCAGGCGGCGGGTGTGGCGCGAGGTGGAGTGGAGCATCAGGTACTCCGCCAAGGCCTCGAAGTAGAGGTAGCCGAGGATCGGGAGGCGGGGGATGGTCTCGTCGAGCTGCCGGAGGAAGGCTTTCGGAGCGATGGCTGTGCCCTGGTAGGCCACGGCGGCGGCGGTGGCGAGGAAGGCGGCCGAGTTCTTGACGCGGGCCACGACGGTCTCGCGGAGCTGGTGCCGCTCGTTCTTGCTGAGCAGGTATTCGAGGTGGCTGTAGATCTGCAGATGGATGAGGCCCAGCCGGAGGTAGTCGATGCCGGCCAGCCCCCGGTACGACTCCGGCGGCGTGTCGATCTCGATGATCAGTGGCGTGGGCCTGCGGTCGGTGATGCCGAGCTTGGCCAGGAAGGCCGGCGCCTCCCTGGTCAGGACGTACGAGGCCAGGTTGTGCATGCGGAAGCCCTGCTCGGTCGGGGTGAGCGGGGCGCAGTAGATGCTTCCGACGAGGCAGCCGCCGGAGGGGTAGAGCATGCCCTCCTGGTTGATCTCCTCCAGTGCGTGGGTGACGTGGAGGAGGTGCAGCTTGCCCTCGCCGCTCAGGGCGTCGAAGAGGGCGTTGCGGCGCAGCAGCTGGCCGTTCGGGGTGTCCTCCGCGAGGCGGTGGTCCCATGCGGCGGACTGGGCCGCGAGTGGGTCGACGGGGTCGGCAGGGCTGGGGATGAGGCCGCTGCCGTAGAAGGCGTGGGCATCGGCCCACAGGTGGTAGGCGTCGAGGAAGTCCATGGTCACACCAGCCCTGCCTGGGCCAGCGCGAAGCGGACGGCCTCGGGGCTGCTGGCCCCTGCCAGGTGGGCCTTCTCGGAGGTGAGGACCAGGTCGAAGGCCAGGCCCCGGTGCCGGTCGAAGGCCGGCTCCCGGACGTGCCGGGCGTCCGGCCACCAGGTGGCCTTCGGCAGCCGATACCGGTCAAGGGCATCGGCGGCCTTCAGGATGTCCGCCAGCGACTCCGCCTTCGAGTGGTCGTGCCAGTCGTCGACGGTGAAAGCGTCGTACGGGACGTCGTGAAGGCGGACGGCGGTCGCCGCCTGCACGATCCGGCGGGGGGTGGCTGTGAGGTCGAAGTGGCCCCACACGGTGTCCGCGTTCGCGGCGAGCCAGATGGCCGCCCGGGCGCCGTGCCCCTGGTCGTCCTTGTCGTGACGGCGCTGGCAGTCGTGGACGGCCGCGGCCACGACCACCGTGGCGGTGTCGGCATCGTCGAGCCCGTGGCTGTCGGCGAGTACGGCAGCCAGCGCGGCCGTACGCATGCTGTGACGGACGCCGTGGATCGAGGTGTACAGGCGAGGCGTCGCCATCCAGGCGGCTGGCAGCGCGGACTGCTTCAGTAGAACCCGCGCGGTCGAAGCCAAGGCCGGCTGCGCTGTCTTCGTGAAGTCGGGCCGGTTCTCTTCGATCCACTCGACGGTGGCCCGGTCCATGTACTGGTGGAGCGGCAGCTGCCGACGGGCAGCCTGGTCGATCAGGGTTGCGGTTGCTGGGGTCGTGCTCATGTGTGCCCACCCCCTTGGTGGTCTCCGCGGTGACGTGCTCCTACCTGAGGGGCGCGGCCTGCTGCTCGCGCTCCTTCCGCTCCTGCTCGGCGGCCTCGAAGGCAGCGGTGAAGTCGGCCAGCTCCCGCTCGGTCATCAGCGTGATGCCCAGCTCCGCCGCCACATCCATGATCTTGGCCGTTGCTTCGTCGCGGGTGGCGTCCGAGGCTTCGTCGTCGAGCAGTAGCTCGAACTCGGCGTGGTAGCCCCATGCCTCGCTCCACTTGACCGCGATCTCGATGCCGTCGAAGCGGTAGTTGTGCCGGAAGTTGAAAGCCTCGTGCATGGCGGCCTCGAAGCCGAGACTGTTGAACACCTTCACCGCGGCGGACACGTCGGCGGGGGCGATCGCGAACTCCGTCTCCGCGAATGCGGAGCCCTGTCCGATCTTGCTCCCCTTGAGGGTGATCTTGGCGGTGCCGGCGGCGGTGTTGTCGGTGACCTTCAGCAGCTGGTCGGGCAGCACGTAGAAGTAGATGTGCTTGTCGTCGTTGCCGAGGTCCTCGCCATCCTCCTTCAGGCGGGCGACCAGCTGGTCGTGGGACTCCTTGGGGAAGCGGGCCCGCATCTCGATCTCGATGGCCACGGGGTGGTGTCTCCTCGTTTCAGGCATGGCGAAGCCAGCCGGACCCTGCCGTGGGGGCCTGTCCGGTTGGCCACGCGCTGTGAAATTGGTGCTCAGGGTGGTGCGGCTGGGCCGGGGCCCCGCCGCTCGTGTGTCAGCCCAGGTCGCCGAAGCGGGCCTGGACCACACCGGAGTGCAGGTACGTGGGCAGCTGGACGCCGCCCACCGACGAGCGGCTCGTGGCGACCTGCTCCTCCGTCTCGCTGGGGAAGCCCTCCAGGAGGCGGAGGCACTGCTGGACCCACTCACGGGACGCGGGCCAGTCGCCCAGGTCGCGGTGGCGTACCGCCAGGGCATAGGCGGTCTCGGTCGCCGCCCAGCGGTCGCTCACCAGCTCACGCTGGAAGATCGACTCCAGCTCGTCGGTGGAGGCCAGGCGGGTCTGGTTGGTCATGGTGCCCTCTCAGGTCAGACGTTCGTACCCCAGTGGTGTTCAACGCGTCGGCGTCCCACCGGTGACGCCGCACTCCGCCGTCAGTACGTGTAGATCTCGGCCAGCGTCTTGTAGTCCTGCAGCTCGTCCTTCTCGAACCACAGCTCCACCTCCTGCTTGGCCTCCTCCGCATTGCCGGAGGCGTGCACGAGGTTCGCGACCGCCTTGCCGGAGGCGACGCTGGCCGCGGCGCTGTAGTGCGACAGGTCGCCTCGCACGGTGCCGGCGGGGGCCTGGTTCGGATAGGTGCTTCCGACGATCTTGCGGACCGTGGCGATGGCGTCGTAGCCCTCCAGCACCAGGGCGATGACCGGCCCCTGCTGCATGAATGTGGAGGTGACGTTATAGACCTCCGATCCGAGCCGTTCTTCCAGGTCGAAGTAGTGGCGGCGAGTGAATTCCTCGTCCATCCACTTCATCTTCGTTCCGACGATCTTCAGTGCGGCGTCCTCGAACCGCGTGATGACCCTGCCTGCCAGGCCACGCGCCAGCGCATCGGGCTTCAGTAGGACGAGCGTGCGCTCCACGGTGTGTGCCTGATCCTCGGGCATTGTCTCCCTTTCGCCTTGCTAGCAACCGGAGATGACGGGCAATCAGCCGTCACCTGCTGAGGTTACCGGCGTCGGTGAAGCGGCTGGGACGAGCAGCGGTGTCCCGTGGCGATCAGAGGTGGATGGGGCCTCTGCAGAGACTGGATCAAGGAATCGAATTCAGCCAACTTCTCTGTCCCTCCTATCCGAAGAAGGCGCGCATCTAATATCTCCCTGTGGTCGTCCGGCGGCCTTGCGCCTCTCGATTGGGCTCTGGATCCGGAACGTCGATCAGGTGATTCCTTGCCCCGGTGACTCCGATTCTTCCGGGGTGCGCGCTGCGCGACCATGAAGCGCCAGTGCAGTTGGAGTGCACCTTCGGCACACGGGTTCCTGCACCGAGAGCGGCGACGACGAAGGGGCGGCGCGTGGAGGTCATCGAGCTCTGGAACGGGCGGTACGCATGCATGCTCCAGTCCGCGCTCCGGCTCACCAACGAGCAGTTCGCTGCCCAGCTCGGCATCGCCGTCCGAACCGTCGCGGCCTGGCACGCCGACCCCGCCGTCGTGCCGCGTAAGGAGATGCAACAACTCCTGGACTCAGCCCACGAGCAGGCCCCGTCGGCAGCCCGTCAGCGGTTCTCCCTCGTGGTCGCGAACGAGCACCGACCTGCCGCGCCGAGCCCCGTCGGCGCCCAGGCGCTCCGGGTCGCTATCGCCGTGGTCACTCGTGACGATCAGGTCCTGCTGGTGTGCCGACGGCACGACGACGCATCGGGCATCACCTGGCAGTTCCCCGCCGGTGTGATCAAGCCCGGAGGCAAGGCCGAGACCACCACGGTGCGGGAAACCTTGGACGAGACAGGGGTCCACTGCGCCGTGCGCGAGCACCTGGGCAGCCGCCTCCACCCGGTGACCGGAGTGCTCTGCGACTACTTCCTATGCGAGTACCTGGCGGGAGAGGCTGCCAACGCCGACGTCGAGGAGAACGCGGACGTCATGTGGGTTCCGAAAAACTCCCTGACCCGGTTCATCCCCGTCGATACGATCTTCCCACCCATCCTGGCAGTCCTGGAGGAGCAGACGTGACGCAGCAGAACGCTGAGGAGCGACCGGGCATCGCCGCAGCCATCGTGGTGCATGAGGGACGTGTGCTCATGGTGCGGCGCCGGGTCAGCGAGGGCCAGCTCTCCTGGCAGTTTCCGGCCGGCGAGGTCGAGCCGGGCGAGGCCCGCGAGGCAGCCGCTGTCCGTGAGACCCAGGAGGAGACGGGCCTGGACGTGGAGGCCGTCAAGTTGCTCGGTGAGCGGGTCCACCCGGCCACGGGTCGGCTGATGTCCTACACGGCCTGCGAGGTGGTCGGTGGCAGTGCTTACGTAGCGGACACCGACGAGCTGGCGGAGCTCGCGTGGGTTGCCCACGCCGAGATCCCGCAGTACGTCCCGTACGGCCTCTTCGACCCGGTCCAGCAGCACCTGGACTCCGCTCTTCAGCGCTGACCACGCGCAAGCCACCCTCGCCCAAGCCTTCGGCTACGAGTGCCGCCTCAGGGCCAACGCGTCGAACGTTGGCCCTGAGGCACGTTCACGTTGTCAGCCTCGGGCCATCAGTCGCGCGACGAGAGCGCGTGCTTCTGGTGTGAGGCCGTCGAGTATCTCCTGTGTGTAGGGGGTGTCGGGTCGGGTTGCGAGGTCGTGGACGGCGGTCCAGTTCTCGGCAATCAGTTGCAGGGCCTGCTGTGTGCGGAGGATGGCCTCGTGCCGACAGGTGAGGTGTTCCTCGGCGAGCTGGGCTGCCTGCCCCCAGGTGATGTCGCCGCGGTCGGCGAGCGGGCTGAAGGCGGGTGTGGCGTCGCGGTCGGCGAGGAGGAGTGCGTCGCAGTCCCTCACGAGCTGGCGGAGCCGTTCCCCTTCGAGTCGCCTGTCGAGGGCGGCGATGGCGGCGTCAAGGGTGAGGTGGCCCTCGGCTGCATTCTCGGCGAGGTCGGGGGCGTGCTGTTGCAGGCGTTCGTTCTGGGCGAGGAGGGCCTCGGTGTGGGTTTTGCGTTCGCGGGCCTGGTCGTGGGCGGCGTCGAGGCCGAGTGTGCCGAGGCGTACTCGTTCGGCGAGGTCGGGGGCGTGCTGGAGTACGACGTTGGCGGCGGAGAGGCGGCTGCGGCTGATGTCGTGGAGCTTGGCCTGGGTCCGCAAGGAGTGTCCCGAAACGGAACACGCCATGGCGGTGATCATGGCCTGCTGGCCCTTGCTGATGTGTCGGCGGACGATGTTGTTGCTGAAGATCAGGCGGGTGGGGTTGCCGCCGTCGTATGTGGTGAAACGGGGTTCGATGCCGGCGAGTTTGCAGGCGACGAGGCGGTTGCGGCCATCGAGGACGACGCCGTCGCGGTCGAGGATGATCGGCTTGTGCTGGCCCTCGGTCTTGATGGACTCGGCGAGGTCGTGCAGTTCGCCCTCGGTGAGCATCGGGAAGGTGTCGGCGTAGGGGTGGATCTTCAGGGGTGGCTCCTTGTCGGCTGGTGTTGCTGCAGGCCCGGGAGGGTGCGGCGGGTGCGGGCTGAGGTATGCCGTTGCTGGGGGAGCTCGGGCTGAGGGACGCGGTGGGGCGGCTGGTGTCATCGGGTCCTGCGGGGGCGGTCGGCGGAGGTGGCAGGTTTGGTGACCCGGGGCGGGGCTGACCTGCGTGCGGCACCTGTGGCGGGTTGGGGGTTCAGGTCGGCGATGCGGTGCAGTCGCCAGACGAGGACTTCGCTGAGGGAGCCGGCGGTGTCGAGCTCCCGGTGACGGGCGGCCTGGGTGAGCAGGGCGGCGGGGTCGTGGCCGGCGGCTGTCGTGTTGGTGAGGGTGGCGGCGAGGGCGGGCCAGCCGGGTTCGGCGAGGATCTGCTCAGCCAGGTCCGGCAGGGCCTGGCTGACGAGGACGGCCTGCCTCTGTTGCACGGGTAGAGCCAGGCGCAGGCCGCGTTGGTGGATCGCGGTCAGGGGCTGGCTGGTGGCTGCCTGGTAGACGGCGTGCAGGTGTTCGGCTGTCTGGCGGGCGGCTTCGGCCTGCTGGTCGTGGTGGCGGGTGTGGTGCCAGTGCTGTGCTGCGACGACGGCCAGAAGGACGGCGTCGAGGAGGATCGCGAGGAGGGCTCCGTCCTTGGGCGCGGGTTCACGGACGATCGCCTTGATGGCCCGGCGTGTGGCCCGCGCTTGCTGGTGGCGGGCGCGGATGCGGGAACGGCTGGCCCGCTCGAATGTGGCCGCTGCCTGAGCGAGCTGCGGCTTGTACGCGGCGGGGGCGATCAGGGGGAGGACGTCGAGGGTTTCGGCGAGCACGGTGATGTGCGCCTGGCCCGCAGGGTCATCGGTCTCCGTCAGCAGATCGGGGATACGGTCGGCCGCTGCGGTGACCTGCTGCCACGCCGTACGCCGACGCCCAGGGTGCCGATCTGTGGAAGCGGTTTCGGTGGGCGCAAGGCGTTCGCTGATCTTCGGATAGGACAGGTCGGGTCCGAGGGTGGAACCGGAGAACCACACGGGCTCACCCTGGGCGTTGGTGTCACCGGGGAGGGCGACCTTGTAGCCGCGGATGTCGCCGGAGGGGAAGTGCTGGATGTCCACCAGCACCTTGGTGCTGCGGAGGATGGTGAAGAACTCCTCGGTGCTGGTGGCAGCCGCTACCGCGGTACGGACGGTGGCGCGCAGCCTCTCGCGGGGCGTAGTGGCCGTACCGGTGCGGCGGGCCTTCTCCTGTTCGGCGCGGGTCGGCTTCTTGGCTGCGGTGCGGTCGCCGAGTGTGACCTGGCGCAGGCCGTACTCCTTCTCGATCGCGGCCAGTTCCTTGTGGGCGCGGAGGTAGTCGTTCCAGTTGCGGGGTTTGGTGAGGTCGCCTCGGACCTTGGTGGCCACGATGTGGATGTGGTCCTCCGCGTGGCGGACCGCGACCCACCGGCAGGCGTCAGGGTCGCCTGCCGGCGCGATGCCGGTGGCGTTGAGGACCCGGCGGGCGATCGTGGCCCACTCGTCGTCGGACAGGGTTCGGTCTTCGGGCGCGGCCCGGACCGAGCAGTGCCACACGTGCTTCTCCGGGGCGCGGTCGCCTGCCTGCTTCACCCGCAGGTCGAGGGCGCTGGCGAGGCGGGCGAGGGTGGCCGTCTCGTCGCGGCCGGGGTCGGGGGCGAAGCCGTCCCACGAGGCCACGAGGTGGGGGTCGGTGTGCTCGTTGGCGCGGCCGGGTCCGTAGAGGTAGTTCAGGACGCCTCGGGTGTTGGCGCCGGCCTTGCCGATCTTCGCGATCAATCAGGCCGCCCGCTTCGCGATGGCCGTCCGGCCGGCGGCGAGTTCGATCGCTTCGGCAGCAGTCCGGGCGAGGGCGAGGACACGTTCGGCCTGGGCCAGGACGGCACTGTCCACAGGGTGGGGACGGCCGCCGGAGTTGAGCTTGAAGGCGATCTGGTTGACGTTGTTGCCGATCGGGGCGATCTCCGCGCGCAGGGCGACGAGTTCGTCGATCAGGTCGTCGTGGGACGTGCGCTGGCCGGGGATCTCAAAGTGGCCGTCGAGGTAGGCCATGACGATCGCGCCGACGAGGTGCGCGCCGGCGAGGCCGAGGCGACGGGCCTCGGCGAGGATCTCCGTCTTCTCGTCGGCGCTGTAGCGGACGTCGACACGCTGGGTGCGCTGGACTTCCTGACGGGCACGGCGGCGGGCGACGCGGTACAGCGCGGCCGTGTCAGCGGCACGTACGACGACCGGTAGTCCGGCGTCGAGGACCGCCCCCTCCTGCCCCGGTGCGCCCTCGCGCCGGGGTTCTGTCTCCGCCACCCCCGGGGCGGAGGCTGCGTTGGACCGGCCCTTGGACGGTCCAACGCCATACCTTGCTGGGCTGTTGAGGCCGGTGATCATCTCATTCTGGGTGGTGGGAAGTTCGCGGTGCGCATCGTGCATGGATCGGTTCTCCGTGGGGTGCTGGTGCCGGGTGGTTGGCTGTGCGCGGCCCCGTGCTCGGTTGCACGGGGTCACGGGAAGAGCCGGAAGGGCCAGGCGGTCGGTGCCCTTACGGGGGTCAGACGGCGCTGGTGGGGAAGGCGGCTTCGTCGAGTCCGTCGAGTGGCCCGGCCTGGCCGGTCCGCTCGGCCTGCAGCTGGTCGCGCAGGCTGCGGGCGCGGATCTGGCCGATCCGTAGTTCGCTGCGCAGACGCTCGGCGGTCAGCTGGTCGTCGCTCCAGTCGGCGGTCAGGAGCTGAGCCTCGGCGAGAATTTCGGCGTCTGTGCGGGTGCGGTCGGTGGTCGACTTGGCGGCGGCGGGGACCCGACCGGTCGCCCGACGCGGGGCGGCTCCGGTCGACTCCGCCACGGCAGCCGACCGGGGCGGTCGGGCAGGGGGAGCGGGAGCCGATTCGTCGGCCTCGGTCGGCCCCGTCGAGGGCGCCTCGGCGACCTTCGTGGGGGTCGATTCGGTCGGCTGCTCGGGGGCCGACTCGGCCTGGTCAGACCTCGACTGTGCGGCCTGCTCGCTGGCCGACTCGTCAGCCTGCGGGCTAACCGACTGGTCAGAGGCCACTTCGGCAGCGTCGGCCGACTCTGGGTTGTGGTGCAGCACTTTCGCCACGAGGTCCGAGCCGAAGTAGATCGACCCGACCGGGAGTGAGGTCGCCAGCAGTACGAGGGCCCAGTTCGCGGGATCCCAGTTGGCCAGTCGGCCCCACTGAACCGACGCCGTGTGCAGGGCCGGAACGAGGCCGTGCACGTAGTTCAACAGGAGGCTGGCGATCGTGTAGGCAGCCAGGACCCGCAGCGCGAACTTGCGGTCGGCGCCGGTCAGCACGAGCGCGGCGACCAGCGCGAGGGCCATCAGCCCGTCGACCACGATCGGGTAGAGCAGGGCGGCAGTGGCGTCTGCGCCGATGGCGCGGGCCACGTCGGACAGCGCGTTCCACGAGACCCGGAAGGCCATGAGGACGACGGCCACCAGGCCGATGACGAGGGTGATGCGTCCCTTGTGGTTCACGCGATGACCGCGCGGCGCATCCGCGGTGGGTGTGGACAAGCGGCTGTACTCCAAGGGCAGGGATGGGGGCGGCCTCACCTGTACCGGGGCAGGGCCGGGCAGGGCTGGGCTGGGCCGCCTGAGGGTGGCGGGTCCCGTTGCGACTCGTCGCAGGCCTGGTCAGCGCAGGTACGGGTGGAGTCCTGATGTCGAGTCGACTCGTCTCACCGGCCCGATACTGCGTGCCGGGCCGGTGAGACGAGTGGGGTACGGGTCGGGACGGATACCGACCCGTACCAGCTCCGGGGAGTCCCTTACCGGTGGCCGCACGCCATGGCTGGCGGGTTTGGCTAGGTCAGAGGCCTGCTGATGTCGCTTCGGCTCGTCGTCGTCTTCCCGCTCGTCCCCGCGCCGGGTCGCGCAGGGACGAGTGGGACGGGACGCGACGGAGGGATGGGGCGGCCTCACCCGTACCGGGGCAGGGCAGGGCTGGGTGAGGGGCAACTCGGGGTGGCGCGGTCTCGTTGCGACTCGTCGCCGGGCTGGTCAGAGCAGGTACGGGTCGAGTCTTGATGTCGAGTCGACTCGTTGCGGGCCTGCCACTCGTCCCTGGGTTGACCTGCGATGCGACGGGACGCGACGGGTCGTGCCGGGTCAGGCGCCGGTGGCGGACCCCGGCTGGGGTGCCGGCTTTGGCTGGGGGCAGTAGCGCGCCCAGGCGTCGGTGAACTGCTCGCGGGTGAAGCCCTTGGCCTGGTCGCCGTTGTGGAAACGGCGGTTGGCCGAGCTGATGTTGTAGTCCTGCAACAGGATCCCCAGGCCCCGGGCGGTCAGGCCCTTGGCCGTGTACTGCTCCCAGGCCGTTTCCTCGTCCTGGTTCAGGATGTCCAGCAGCCGGGCGGTGCGCATCACCGGCGGATCGCCCTCGCCCGCGAAGGCGCGTCGGATGTCGGCGAGGAGGCGGATGCCCGTACCGCCACTGTCCTGGTCCCGCTGCGCCTCATGGCTCGTCATCACCGCGCAGGCGGTGCGGGCCAGGATCGGCCATTCGCCGCCCGCGAGGTCGGCGACGGCGACCAGCGGCTCCCACGTATCGGCGGCCCGGTCCTCCACCGGCATCGGCGGTGCCAGCTCCATCGCCGCGGCGTGGAGCGGGGCCAGCCAGGCCACGAGTCGGTCGCGCAGGGCGTGGAGGGCGGGGATGTCGCGGGCGCTGCGGAACTCGGCGACCTTCTCGCCCGGCCCGCGCCGCCGCATCCGGATCACCACCGACCGGTCCATGATCGTGTCGGGGAGGTCGCCGATGCCGGCGAGCGCAGCCATGGCGAAGGTGGGGAACTTCGACACCTCATGGTTCGGGCCGGACACGCGCAGGGTCGGGCGGTTGCGCTGATGGCCCGCGTTCAGCAGGCCGCGCATCTCCTCGTTCTTCTCGGCCACCTTCGCCGACCCGAACAGCGTGTCGGCCTCATCGACCAGCAGCGTGGGCGGCGTCTCGCTGATCGACCGGAAGATCGCGGCAGCCGAGGCGTTCACCGTCACCAGCGGATCGTGGACCGTCTCCGTGACCACATCCAGCAGCCGCGACTTCCCGCAGCGTTTCGCCGGACCGACCACCGCCAGACGCGGCGCATGCTGCCAAGCGGTCTGCAGATGCGTGGCCGCTACCCACAAGGTCACCGCCGTGAAGGCGTCCTCGCTGGGCAGTACGACATACCGCCGAAGCTGGCCCCGCAGCTCCGCCAGCACCTGCTCGCCCTCACGAAGCGGCCCGATCGGGCGTGGCTTCGCCTCGGCAGGCCGGTCCTGTGCTGCGGGGGGCTGGGGTGTTGCCGCCTCCACAGGCCGGGGGTCTTGGAGGTGGGAGCCCGGGCGGCCGGGTATCGCGGTCACGGGCCAGGGCTCGTTGGTAGCGGCGGGCGTGGGTGCGGACTCGGCGTCGGGGGTGGTGGGTTCCAAGTGGCAGCTCCTTGTTGGGTGGTTGCGGGCATGCGGCAGCGGCCGGGCACCGGGTTGCCGGGTGGTTCGCGGGTGGGGGAGGTGACGGGGGCCGCCTGTGGCGTTGGCCCGCCAGGCGTTTCGCCCTCGCTCGCGGGCAGTCAGCTGCGGCGGGGGAAGACGAACAGTACGTCCGGCCCCGGGCACAGTCCAGCGTTTCTGTGTCAGCTCCGCGCAGAATCGTCTGCTAACGTGCCGCCCCCTCAAGCGGCCAGACCGAGCAGGTCCAGCAGGTCGGCGGTCACCACTCGGTAGGCGTTGCCCATCCGCAGCACCTTGCACGGGTACTGGCCTCGCTTCGCCAGCTCGTACCCCTTGCTCCGCCCGAGACCCAGAGCCCGGTTGCCCGTGTCCAGGTCAACGGCCACGGGAAGGGCCATCAGCTCCTCCCGGCCCATCCCCTTCACCCGGCTTGCGGTCCTTTCGTCGCGCACGAGGCGCTCCTCTCGTCACAGCCCACGGCGAACACGTCATCGCGTCCGGCTCCAGGCGTATGACTTCCACGGTAAGAAAGTTATTGTGTCTTCGTGACACAACATCGTTTGGATGATGAAGACGAGGACGACTTCCCCGAATGGGTCGACCGCATCAAGAACAACGTCGCCGGCGAAGTGCGGCGGCGAAGGAAGGAGATGGGATGGAGCGCGCAGCGGCTGGCAGAGCGATGTGAGGAGCTCGGCCATCCCATCCCGCGCAACGTGATCGCCAACCTGGAATCAGGCCGCAGGGCCAACCTGCCCCTGGTCGACGTCATGATCTTGGCCGCCGCCCTGTATACGTCCCCGATCTGCCTGATCTTCCCCATCGGTTACGTCGAGGAGACCCAGGAACTTCCCTTCCGCCACCCCATCTCGACCTGGGACGCCATGCGGATGTTCACCGGCGAGGAACCGGGCTACTACTCCGACGCCGGGCTGATCCCCGACTTCAACCGCCACGCCAGCCTGGTCCGCACCATCGAGGCCGCCCTGCGCGAAGCGGAACGAGCCGGTTTCGCCGCCGAGACGGCGGCCAACCCCGCCCAGCGCGAGGAAGCCGAACGCAAGAGGGACAGCTACAACGCACAGGTCAAAGAGGCCACCTGGCAACTCCAGATGGTCCGCGGACAGATCCGCGACGAAGCCGCCACCCCGCCAGAACTGCCACCAGCACTCGCCGACATCGACCCACCCGATGACGGCACCGACGAAGAGGACGACATTTGAAGGGCTCCACCCACCGCCGCTGCTACTGCCGCGACCCGAAGACCGGCAAGCCGCTTGGCAAGACGTGCCCCAAGCTGTCCAGCCGCAAGCACGGCTCCTACTCCGTACGCCAGGAACTCCCGCCCCGCGAGGACGGCACCCGCCGCTCCTTCAACCGCGCCGGGTACGAGAGCCTGAAGGCGGCGCAGGCCGACCTGGACCACGCACGTGCTCTCCTGGGCATACCGGCGGCGGACGACCCCGAGAGCGTCGCCAGCATCGCGGCACTCCTGGAGCAAGTGGCCGATGAGAAGGCGCCGCTCCCTGACGTCGAGGAGACCCGGCGCCGACTGCGGGCCGGAACCTCGCTCCTCGGGTCGATCACCGTCGGCGAATGGCTGGACCGCTGGCTCGCGTCGAAGAAGACGCGCAAGACCACGACGAACGGCTACGCCTCCCACATCCGCGTCCACCTCCGGCCCCGCATCGGGCATCTCCGCCTCGACCGGCTGAACGTCGCCCACTTGGTCGAGATGTTCGACGCCCTTGCCGATGCCAACGAGGCGATCGAGGCCCACAACCTGGCCCGGCGCGAGCAGATCGCCCGCTGCAAGCCGAGCAAGGCCGGCAGGCCGGTCGCGGCCGAGCGGGCACTCCTGGCCGCCGAGCGGGCCAAGCTCGCCGCGATGGAGCCCTTCCGGAAGCCCACGGGGCCCGCGACCCGGCAGAGCATCCGCCGCACCCTGCGGGCGGCGCTGAACGGAGCGATACGCCAGCAGCTCATCATCTTCAACCCGGCGTCCCACGTAGAGCTGGAGTCCGGCAAGCGCCCGAAGCCCCTGCTGTGGACAGACGCCCGCGTGGCCCGGTGGCGCCTCACCGGCGAGAAGCCCTCCCCCGTCATGGTCTGGACCCCGGCCCAGTTCGGTGCCTTCCTCGACGAGGCCGAGGGCGACCGGCTGTACGCCCTCTTCCACCTCTCCGGTACCCGCGGTCTGCGTCGCGGCGAGTGCGTCGGCCAGGACTGGTCCGACGTCGACCTGGAAGGCGGGCAGATCACGCCGGCCAAGGAGATCGTGGTGGACGGCTGGGACCCGTACGAGTCCGCACCGAAGACGGACGGCAGCGCCAGCACCATCGCGCTGGACAGCCTGAACGTGGCCGCCCTGCGGGAGCACCGCGTACGCCAGCTCGCGGAGCGGAAGAAGTGGGGTCCGGCCTGGCAGGACACAGGCAAGGTCTTCACCCAGGAGGACGGCTCCTGGCTCCACCCCGGCACGGCGTCGGAGACCTTCCGGCAGATACTCGCCCGCACCGATCTGCCGCCGATCACCCTTCGTGATCTACGCCACGTCTCGGCCACCCTCACCCACGGCGGTGGCGGCGACCTCCACACGATCAAGGAGACGCTCCGGCACTCCACGATCACGCTGACCTCGGACACGTACACGAGCCTGCTCCCCGAGGTAGACCAGGCAGCCGCAGAAGCGGCGGCCCAGCTGGTACCTCGTGCCCGTTCGTCCGCCTCCTGACCAGGCGATGACGGTCCGTCCGCTCACGCATCGCTCACGCACGGGCCCGGAAACGACTGAGCGCCCCACCCAATCGGAACCGGGTGGGGCGCTCAGTAGCAGGTCAGAGGGGCTAACCCCTACCTGCGAGCAGTAGGCCATGTCGGACTCGAACCGACAACCAACGGATTAAAAGTCCGCTGCTCTGCCAATTGAGCTAATGGCCCTCGACGTGCTCACCCCAGAGCATAGCCGGAGAGGACCGGACAGCCGATCTCAAATCCGCTGTCCGGCCCCGACGGTGTTGGCGGAGCCGGCACCCGGCCGGTGGAACCGGTCGCCGCAACGCCGACAGGGCCCCCACGACTTCCGTCGTGGGGGCCCTGTCAGGTGGTCAGTTCAGCGGCTGGTATCAGCCGTTGCGCTTCCAGCGGGGCTTGTCGTCGCGGCGGTCGGTGCCACCGGACGGACGGTCGTCGCGGCGGAAGCCACCGGCGGCGGGACGGTCGCCACCGGAGCGGAAGCCACCGCCGGCCGGACGGTCGCCACCGGAGCGGAAGCCGCCACGGTCGCCACCACGGTCGTCACGGTTGAAGCCACCCGAGGGGCGGTCGTCACGACGGAAGCCACCACCGGCGGGACGGTCGCCACCAGAGCGGAAGCCACCGCCGGCCGGACGGTCGCCACCGGAGCGGAAGCCGCCACGGTCGCCACCACGGTCGTCACGGTTGAAGCCACCGGACGGACGGTCGTCACGACGGAAGCCACCACCGGTCGGACGGTCGCCGCCCGAGCGGAAGCCGCCACGGTCGCCACCACGGTCGTCACGGTTGAAGCCACCCGAAGGGCGGTCGTCACGACGGAAGCCACCACCGGTCGGACGGTCGCCACCAGAGCGGAAGCCACCGCCGGCCGGACGGTCGCCACCGGAGCGGAAGCCACCGGTCGGGCGGTCGCCGCCCGAGCGGAAGCCGCCACGGTCGCCACCACGGTCGTCACGGTTGAAGCCACCCGAGGGGCGGTCGTCACGACGGAAGCCACCACCGGTCGGACGGTCGCCACCAGAGCGGAAGCCGCCACGGTCGCCACCGCGGTCACCACGGTCGTCACGGCGGAAGCCGCCACGGTCGCCGCCACGGTCACCACGGTCGTCGCGACGGTTGTCACGGCGCTCGTAGTTGCCACGGTCGTCACGGCTCTGGAACGCGGGGCGCTCCTCCGCGACGGGCTCGGCCACGGCGGCCGCGACCTCGGCCTCGGCGGCCTCGACCACCTCGGCGACAGCGGCCTCCGGGTCCTCGCCGCGCTCGCGGGCGGAGCGGGCGACCAGGCGGTCGGCCTCCTCGCGCAGCTCGACGGCACGGCGGGAGAGGCGCTCCAGCTGCTTGGTGAGGTCGGCGACCTCACGCTCGGCCTGCTTCGCGGCGTTGTTCGCGGAGTCGGCCTGAACCTGGGTCAGCGAACGGGCACCGGTGATCTCGGCGACCTCGGGGTCGAAGGCGCCGACGCCCTGGACGATGTGGCGCGAGGCGTCGACGCCCGCGTCCTCCATCAGGCGGAAGATCTGGCGGCGCTGGTGCGGAAGCGCCAGCGACACGACGACACCGGACTTGCCGGCGCGGGCGGTACGGCCCGAGCGGTGCAGGTAGTCCTTGTGGTCGCCGGCCGGGTCCACGTTCAGGACCAGGTCGATGCCGTCGACGTGGATGCCGCGGGCGGCGACGTCGGTGGCGACGAGCGCGTTGACGTATCCGTCCTTGAAGTCGGCGAGGACGCGGGTACGGGCACCCTGCGTCATGCCGCCGTGCAGCGCGTCGGCCTTCACGCCGGACTCGATGAGCTGCTCGGCGATGCGGTCGGCGCCCAGCTGGGTGCGGACGAAGATGATGGTGCGGCCCTTGCGGGCGGCGATGGCGGCCGTGACCGGCGCCTTGTCCTTCGGCTTCACGACGAGGACGTGGTGCGTCATGGTCGTGACGTTGCCCTGCGCGCTGTCGACCTCGTGCGTGACGGGGTTGGTCAGGTAGCGCTTGACCAGGGTGCCGATCTCGTTCTCCATGGTGGCGGAGAAGAGCATGCGCTGGCCGCCGCCGGGGATCTGGTCGAGCAGCTCGGTGACCTCGGGCAGGAAGCCCAGGTCCGCCATCTGGTCGGCCTCGTCGAGGACCGCGACCTGGACGTTCGCCAGGGAGCAGGCGCCGCGGTTGATGATGTCGCGCAGACGGCCCGGGGTGGCGACGAGGACGTCGACACCGCGCTCCAGAGCGAAGATCTGGTTGCTCATGGAGGTACCGCCGCAGACGACCTTCATCTTGAGGCCGAGGACGTCGCCGTAGGGCTGGAGAGCGTCGGCGACCTGCATCGCGAGCTCACGCGTCGGCGTCAGGATGATCGCGCGGGGCTTCTTCTTCTCGGTGTGCCCGCCGGCCAGCGAGGCCAGGGTCGGCAGACCGAAGGAGAGGGTCTTGCCGGAGCCGGTGCGGCCACGGCCGAGGATGTCCTTGCCGGCCAGGGCGTCCGGGATGGTCGCGGCCTGGATCGGGAAGGGCGCGGTGACGCCGTTCTGCGCGAGCTTGCGCACGATGCCGTCCGGCAGACCGAGGTCGCCGAAGGTCAGGGTGGGCTCGGCGTCGGCGGAGTCGGCCGCGTCGTCGTCGTTGAAGTCTTCGGTGGAGTCCTCGAAGGAGTCGCTGGACTCGGCGGACTCGTCGGACTCGTGGTTCGTCACGTCGGCCTCGAGGGCCTCGATGATCTCGTCGGTGACGACGGCCTCAAGGGCCTCGGTGACCGCGAGGGTCTCGGCGTCGACGATCTCGTTGGAGTCGTTCTCGGGCATGACGGAACGGTCAGAACTGGAAATGGACATGCGAAATGCGAAACCTTCCGGAGTCTCGGCACGCGCCCAAACTCCGTGAATCGCAAATCGACCGCCTCAATGCGGTCAGCCACGGTTGGGGAGAGTACGCGCCACGCGGCGCTCTTCGGAGTCGGCGCCGGGCAATGGGATCAAACGATCTATAACCATACGCACCCTCCCCGGGGTCTGGCAAGTCGCTCCCCCAAAGAAGCCGCTGACCTGCGCAAACGCCATCCGCCCGGCAGACCCTGGCAGGCGGATGGCGACGCGGCCGAGCCGGTGCCGGGCCTACGACTGCCCGCCCGTCACCTCCGTCGGCTCCGGCTTCGGGGGCTCCGGACTCGGTGTGGGTTCCGTCACGGGCGGCGGGGGCGAGACCGGCGGGGCGGGGCTCGGCGGCTCCGGTGTCGGGGAGGCGGGCTGGCCGCCCCCGGAGGCGCCGGCTCCGCCGGAGCCCGACCCGGAGCCGGGACCGGTGCCGCCCGTCGGGGGCTGCTGGGGCCCCTGGCCGCCCGCGCCGCCACCCGGACCGGCCGACGGCGAGGGAGCCCCGGGCGGACCGGCCGGCGCGCCCGGGCTGGGGGAGGCCCCGACCGCGCCGGAGGTGGTCCCGGGCCCCCCGGCCTTGCCGTCCTGGTTCCCCGTACCGCCCTTCGCGCCGTGGCCGCCGCCCTGGCCTCCGGCGCTCTTGCCGGACGAGGAGCCGCCGCCTGACGTGCCGCCCTGGAGGCCCGTCGGCGCGGAGGGCCCGGGCTTGGCCGCGTCCTCCCCGACGCTCATGCAGCCCGCGGTCGCCGCCAGAGCGAAGGCGGCGACCGCGAGGCGGAGCGAGCGGGAGGGACGCGAGGAGCGGAGGGAAGCGGACAACTGGCGCACGGGGCACCTCCGGAACGCTGGCAAGGGTCCGCGGTGAGCGGGTCAGTGTGCCCAACTCCCCGCGCCCCGTATGGGACACGCCCCAGCACGCCCCGAGGAGGACGAGGGGCGCACCCTCAGGCGAACAGTTGTCCCGCGACCTGGTGACCGAGCGTGACCCCACCCAGCCCGACCAGCACCGAGGCCGTCACGTTGGCCGCGGCCAGGAACTTCCAGCCCCGCTCGGCCAGCCGCAGCGTCTCGTAGGAGAACGTCGAGTAGGTGCTCAGCGCCCCGCACAGTCCCGTACCGAGCAGCAGGTTCAGCCGCGAGGAGGCGGCCCCGTCCAGCACCGCACCGGTCAGCGCGCCCAGCATCAGGGAGGCGGCCGCGTTCACGACGAAGGTCCCCCAGGGGAAGACCGAGTCGTGCCGCGCCCGCACCGCGCGGTCGGTCAGGTACCGCAGGGGCGCCCCGACGGCCGCTCCCACCATGACGATCAGCCAGTTCATCCCCGCCCCACCCCCTGCCCCTGCCCCGGGCCCCGCCCGGGGCCGTCGCCGACCGCGCGCCGGGTGATCACGGCCGACGCCCACACCGCGCCCAGCGCCCCGGCCACCGTGAGCCCGGCGTACGCCAGCGCGGTACCGGCCTCTCCGGCGTCGAGCAGCCGCGCGAAGTCCACGGCGTAGGTGGAGAAGGTGGTGAACCCGCCGAGGACCCCGACCCCGAGGAAGGGCCGTACGAGGGGACGCGCCGAGCGGCCGCCCTCGCCGATCAGCACCATGAGGACGCCGATGAGCGCGCAGCCCGACACGTTGATCCAGAAGGTGCCCCACGGAAAGGCCCCGGGCGCCGCCGGCCACAGCAGCCCGACCCCGTACCGCGCCGCGGCGCCCACCGCCCCGCCGGCCGCCACGGCGGCGAGCACCCGGCGCTCCGCTCCGCTTGTCGCCACTGTTGCCACCGCGCCATTCTCGCCCGGCGGGTCCCGGCCCGCCGGGCACGAGCAGCCGCAATCGGGCCTCGGCACGGGAGAATGGCCTCGTGCTGGAGATGACGCGTGACGCGTTCGAAGAGTTGGTGGCCGAGGCGCTGGACACGATCCCCGAGGAGCTGACCCGGGTCATGGACAACGTGGCCGTCTTCGTGGAGGACGAACCCGCCGCCGACGACCCCGACCTGCTCGGCCTCTACGAGGGGACCCCGCTCACCGAGCGCGGCGAGTGGTACGCCGGGGTCCTGCCCGACCGGATCTCGATCTACATGGGGCCGACCCTGCGGATGTGCGCGAGCACGGACGAGGTGGTCCACGAGGTCGCCGTGACGGTGGTCCACGAGATCGCCCACCACTTCGGCATCGACGACGAGCGGCTCCACGAACTCGGCTGGGGCTGATCTCCCGGGGTGCGCCCGGTCACCCCGGACCCGCGCCGGGAGTGCCCCGGACCTGCCCCGGACCCGTCCGCGGGAATCGTTTTGGCGATCGCCGCCGGGATCCCATATGCTTCTCACGTCCCCGACGCGCTGGAAAGTGCCCGGCGGGCCTTTAGCCCTCATCGTCTAGTGGCCCAGGACGCCGCCCTTTCAAGGCGGTAGCACGGGTTCGAATCCCGTTGGGGGTACGCAATACCGTGTGCGAGACTTGTTCTCGCACATTGCAAGGACCTGTGGAGCAGTTGGTTAGCTCGCCACCCTGTCAAGGTGGAGGTCGCGGGTTCAAGTCCCGTCAGGTTCGCTGAAGCCGGAAACGGTTTCGTGGCTGGGTAGCTCAGTTGGTACGAGCGATCGCCTGAAAAGCGATAGGTCGCCGGTTCGACCCCGGCCCCAGCCACCGGAGAACAAGAAGGCCCCGTCCATCGGACGGGGCCTTCTTCGTCATTCCCCGCCGGCCCGCGCCGCCCGGGCCCGCCGGCGCCACTGCGCCAGGCCCACGCCCGCCGCCGCCACGGCCACCAGCCCGAGCAGCGCCCAATCCGGAACCGCGTCCGCCACGGCCTGCACCCGCTGCTCCACCGCGAAGGAATCGTCCACGTCCAGCAGCCCCGGCAGGGCGCTCGCCCCGTCGTAGGCCAGGAAGAGCGCGCCGAGCAGGATGAAGAAGAGGCCCGAGGCGAGCGAGGTGGTGTGCAGTTCGAACCGGCCGAGCGAGAAGGCCCGGCCGCGCAGCCAGCGCCTGCGTCCCAGGTCGAAGCGCTCCCAGAGCAGGGCCAGTACGAACAGCGGCACCGCCATGCCCAGGGCGTACACCGCCAGCAGCAGGCCTCCGTAGACCGGGCTGCCGCTGACGGCCGCGACCGTCAGGATGCTGCCGAGGATGGGTCCGGCGCAGAAGCCGGCCAGGCCGTAGACCGCGCCCAGCGCGTACACCGACAGGGCGGTGGTCGGCCGGATCCTCCCCGACAGCTCCGAGAGCCGCCGCGAGGCGAAGCCGAGGCCGAGGATCTGGGCGAGGCCGAGCCCGATGATCAGCCAGCCGCCGAACAGGACGAGGGCCTCGCGGTTGCCGTGGAAGAACCGTCCGGCGTACGAACCGGCGGCCCCCAGCGGTACGAGGGTGCTCGCGAGGCCCGCGTAGAAGATCCCGGTGCGCGCCAGCAGCCGGGAGGTGGAGTCGATGGAGTACGCGAAGAAGGCGGGCAGGAGCAGTGCGCTGCACGGGCTGAGCAGCGCGAGGAGGCCGCCGAGCAGAGCGGCCAGGTATCCGGCGTCGGTCACTTCGCGGCCGCCTGCGCCTTGGCCTTGGCGATGGCGGCCTCGAAGGCCGCCGGGGGCTGGGCTCCCGCGAGGGGCTGCCCGTTGATCAGGAAGGACGGGGTGGAGGTGACGCCGATGCGGTACCCCTCCTCCTGGTCCTTCGCCAGAGCGGCGGCGGCCCGCTCCCCGGCCATGTCCGTCTTGAAGCGCTCGAGGTCCGGGACCCCGGCCTCGCGCGCCAGCTCGGTCAGCCGCTCGGCGCCGAAGCCCTTCTCCTTGGCGCCCTCGGCGTACGCGGCCGCGTGGAACCGCGCGAAGCTGTCCTGCTGCCCCGCCGCCCAGGCGGCCTTGGCGGCGGCCTCGGAGTCGGCGCCGAAGATCGGGAAGTTGCGCCACTCGATGCGCAGGGTGCCGTCCTCCACGTACTTCTTCACGAGCGCGGGCTCGGTGTCGCGGGCGAACTTTCCGCAGTAGCCGCACTGGAAGTCGGAGTACTCGATCAGGACCACGGGGGCGTCGGCCCGCCCGGCCGCGAGCTTGTCGCCGGACTCGCGGCGGGCCAGGGCCTTGAGCTGCGCGGCGGGATCGGTGGCTGATTCGGCCCCCGGAGCATCGGAGGAGGAAGCCGCGGACGGCCGTGCGGCGGTGTCGGTGCCGTTGTCGGGTTTGGTGGCCTGCCAGGAGACGAGGCCGAGGGTGACGGCCGCGAGGGCGACCCCGGCGGAGATCAGCAGGGGCTTGCGGGAGGAAGAGGAGGAGGGAGAGGGGGAAGCGGGCATGCGGGTGCTCCAGAGCGGTGCGGACGGGAGGGGACGGACCGGGCGGCCGACGCGGCCGGTCCTCCTAGACCCGCATCACGGAGAGCTCCAGCAGGGACGGCGCCGGCTGCCCGGGCCCGCGTACGGGGACCCGTACGGGTACGGCCCGCGACGGCACCGCCACCTCGGGCCCCTGCCGCGCGGGCGGCGCCTGGGGCTGCGCCTGGTCGGCCCCGGCCCGCGCCGGCAGGGCGGGTACGCCGTCCCGCCCCGGGGACCCCGGAGCGCAGGCGGGCCCGGCCGGCCCGGCGGAGGCGGCGAAGGCCGCGACGGGAGCGGGAGCGACGGGAGCGGAGGGAGCAGCGGCCGCGACGGGAGCGGAGGAACCCGGCTCCGCGGGGGCCGCCGCCCGCACGGACGCTTCCCCGGTGGCCGCGGGAGCCGCGGCGGCCGGGACGGCCCGGACCGCCGTGAACACCAGGGCCCAGCCCAGCAGTACCGCGAACACGCACCGGAGGCGGCGGCTGCGGGACATCGTGGGCGGCCTCTCACTGGATCTCACGGGGGACGTCGCCGGGACGTCGCGCGGGACGTCGCTCGGGACACGTCGGGGGGACACATCGGGGTAACGCTCGGTGGACTCGTCCCGAAATGGTACGGGTCGGCCCCACAAATGCGTTCGCCACCCGGCACCTACGGGTGAGATCCTCGACCAGGTATGTCTACTTCCTTCGCCGCCCTGCAGACGCTTCTCGGTGAGATCTCCCTCCGTGACGCGCACCGCCTCGGCCGCCGCCTCGAAGGCGCCCGCCGCATCCGCAAGCCCGAGGCCAAGCAGGCCGTACTCGACGAGATCCGCGCGGAGGCCGAAAAGGCCGCCGTGCGACTGGCCGGGCGCGCCTCGCGGAAGCCCGAGGTCACGTATCCCGAGAACCTGCCCGTCAGCCAGAAGAAGGACGAGATCGCCGAGGCGATACGCGACCACCAGGTCGTGATCGTCGCGGGCGAGACCGGCTCCGGCAAGACCACGCAGATCCCCAAGATCTGCATGGATCTGGGGCGCGGGGTCCGGGGCATGATCGGTCACACCCAGCCCCGCCGGATCGCGGCCCGCACGGTCGCGGAGCGCATCGCGGAGGAGCTGAAGTCCGAGATCGGCCAGACCGTCGGCTGGAAGGTCCGGTTCACCGACCAGGTGGACCAGGACGCGACCTTCGTGAAGCTGATGACGGACGGCATCCTGCTCGCCGAGATCCAGACGGACCGCGAGCTGCGCGCGTACGACACGATCATCATCGACGAGGCCCACGAGCGGTCGCTGAACATCGACTTCCTGCTCGGCTACCTCGCCACGCTGCTGCCCAAGCGCCCCGACCTCAAGGTCATCATCACCTCGGCGACCATCGACCCGCAGCGCTTCTCCCGGCACTTCGGCGAGGCCCCGATCGTCGAGGTCAGCGGCCGCACGTATCCGGTGGAGGTGCGCTACCGCCCCCTCCTCGAAGACGACTCCGAGGACTCCGACCGCGACCAGATCACCGCGATCTGCGAGGCCGTGGACGAGCTCCAGGCGGAGGGGCCGGGCGACATCCTGGTCTTCCTCTCCGGTGAGCGCGAGATCCGCGACACCGCGGACGCGCTGGAGAAGCGCAAGCTCCGCCTGACCGAGGTGCTCCCCCTCTACGCGCGCCTCTCGCACGCCGAGCAGCACCGGGTCTTCCAGCAGCACACGGGCCGGCGGATCGTCCTCGCGACGAACGTCGCCGAGACCTCGCTGACCGTCCCCGGCATCAAGTACGTGATCGACCCGGGCACCGCCCGCATCTCCCGCTACAGCCACCGCACCAAGGTCCAGCGGCTGCCGATCGAGGCGATCTCGCAGGCCAGCGCCAACCAGCGCAAGGGCCGCTGCGGCCGTACCTCGGACGGCATCTGCATCCGGCTGTACTCGGAGGACGACTTCCTGACCCGTCCGGAGTTCACGGACGCGGAGATCCTGCGCACCAACCTCGCCTCCGTCATCCTCCAGATGACCGCGGCCGG
Organism: Streptomyces sp. NBC_01298; assembly: GCF_035978755.1. Classification (NCBI taxonomy): domain Bacteria; kingdom Bacillati; phylum Actinomycetota; class Actinomycetes; order Kitasatosporales; family Streptomycetaceae; genus Streptomyces; species Streptomyces sp. NBC_01298. The sequence continues at coordinate 4,911,405 of NZ_CP108414.1, read as the reverse complement.
CCTCGGCGAGATCGAGAAGTTCCCCTTCATCGACCCGCCGGACCACCGCAACATCCGTGACGGCGTGCAGCTGCTCCAGGAGCTCGGCGCGCTCGACCCGGACGAGAAGGACCACAACAAGCGGCTCACGCCCATGGGCCGCCAGCTCTCCCAGCTGCCGGTCGATCCCCGGCTGGCCCGCATGGTGGTGGAGGCGGACAAGAACAACTGCGTCCGCGAGGTCATGGTCATCGCGGCGGCCCTGTCCATCCAGGACCCGCGCGAGCGGCCCTCGGACAAGCAGACGCAGGCCGACCAGAACCACGCCCGGTTCAAGGACGAGACGAGCGACTTCCTCTCGTTCCTGAACATGTGGCGCTACGTCCGGGAGCAGCAGAAGGAGCGCGGCTCCTCCTCCTTCCGCCGGATGTGCAAGCAGGAGTACCTGAACTTCCTGCGGATCCGCGAATGGCAGGACATCTATTCGCAGCTGCGTACGGTCGCCAAGTCCATGGGCATCCACGTCAACGAGGCCGACGCCCCCGAGACGAGCGTGCACATCTCGCTGCTGGCCGGCCTGCTGTCGCACATCGGGCTGAAGGACACCGACAAGAACGAGTACCTGGGGGCGCGGTCCGCCAAGTTCGCGATCTTCCCCGGTTCCTCCCTCTTCAAGAAGCAGCCCAAGTTCCTGATGTCCGCCGAGCTGGTGGAGACCTCGCGGCTGTGGGCCCGGGTGAACGCCAAGGTGGAGCCGGAGTGGGTGGAGCCGCTCGCCCAGCACCTGATCAAGCGCACCTACAGCGAGCCGCACTGGGAGAAGGACCAGGCCGCGGTGATGGCCTTCGAGAAGGTCACGCTGTACGGCGTGCCGATCGTCGCCCAGCGGAAGATCAACTACGGCCGGATCGACGCCGAGGTCTCGCGCGACCTGTTCATTCGCAACGCCCTGGTCGAGGGCGACTGGCGGACCCACCACAAGTTCTACGCCGACAACCGCAAGCTCCTCACCGAGGTGGAGGAGCTGGAGAACCGGGCCCGGCGCCGCGACATCGTGGTCGACGACGAGACGCTCTTCGACTTCTACGACCAGCGGATCCCCGAGCACGTGGTCTCCGGGGCGCACTTCGACTCCTGGTGGAAGCACAAGAAGCGCGACGAGCCCGAACTGCTCGACTTCGAGCGCGAGATGCTCCTGACGGAGAAGGCGGCCGGGGTCACCAAGGCCGACTATCCGGACTCCTGGACGCAGGGCCGGCTGAAGTTCCGGGTGACCTACCAGTTCGAGCCCGGCGCTGACGCGGACGGCGTGACCGTCCACATCCCGCTCCAGGTGCTGAACCAGGTCACGGACGAGGGCTTCGACTGGCAGATCCCGGGGCTGCGCGAGGAAGTGGTCACCGAGCTGATCCGGTCCCTCCCGAAGCCGATCCGCCGGCACTACGTGCCCGCGCCGAACTACGCGACCCGCTTCCTGGCCACCGCGCACCCGCTGCGGGAGCCCCTGCACGTGACGCTGGCCCGGGAGCTCCAGCGGATGGTCGGGGTCCCGGTCAGCGCCGAGGACTTCGACCTGACCCGCATCCCGGACCACCTGAAGATCACCTTCCGGATCGTCGACGAACGCCGCAAGAACCTCGCCGAGGCCAAGGACCTGGAGGGCCTGCGGCTCCAGCTCAAGCCGAAGGCCCGCCAGGCCCTCTCGCAGGCCGCCGCGGCCAGCGCCGAGCGCGAGGGCGGGGAGTCGGTGGAGAAGACCGGGCTGACGGACTGGACGATCGGGACGCTGACCAAGGTCTTCGAGACCCGCCGGGCCGGCCAGCCGGTGAAGGCGTACCCGGCGCTCGTGGACGCCGGTACGAGCGTCTCCGTACGCCTCTTCGACACCGAGGCCGAGCAGCAGCAGGCGATGCGGCTCGGCACCCGGCGCCTCATCCTGCTGGGCATCACGGTGAACCCGGCGAAGTTCGCCTCGGACCACCTGAGCAACCAGCAGAAGCTGGCGCTGTCGCGCAATCCGCACGGCTCCATCCAGGCGCTGTTCGACGACTGCGCGACCGCGGCGGCCGACCACCTGATCGCGCGGCACGGCGGCCCGGCCTGGGACGAGGCGGGCTTCCGCAAGCTCTACGAGGCCGTGCGGACCGACCTGGTGGACACGACCGTACGGACGATCACGCAGGTGCAGCAGGTGCTGGCCGCCTGGCAGGCCTGCGAACGCCGCCTGAAGACCACGGCCAGCCTCGCCCTGGTGGCCAACGTCCAGGACGCCAAGACTCAGCTCGCGGCCCTCATGCCGGCCGGCTTCGTCACGCTGACCGGACTGCGCCGGCTGCCGGACCTGATGCGCTATCTGGTGGCCGTCGACCGGCGGCTCCAGCAGATGCCCACGGGCGTCCAGCGCGACACCACGCGCATGGAGAAGGTCCACGAGATGCGGGACGAGTACCTGTGGCTGCTGGAGCAGTTGCCGAAGGGTCGGCCGGTCCCGGCGGAGGTCACCGAGATCCGCTGGATGATCGAGGAACTGCGGGTCAGCTACTTCGCGCACGCCCTCGGCACGGCCTATCCGGTCTCCGACAAACGCATCGTGAAGGCGGTGGACGCGGCCGCCCCGGGGCCCGCTCGGTGATCGAGTTCGACTACACCCCCTGAGCTGCGGTACAGTCTGATTCGCAGCCGCCCAGCGGCCGCAAATCAAGGACCTGTGGAGCAGTTGGTTAGCTCGCCACCCTGTCAAGGTGGAGGTCGCGGGTTCAAGTCCCGTCAGGTTCGCAAGATCGTCAGGGCCCGCATCCCCAGGGATGCGGGCCCTGACGCGTTTCCCGCTTCTTCTACGGGCGCCCGCGTACGGGCACACGCGTACGGGCGCGGCCCATCGGCCCACCAGCCCGCCCCACGGCCCCGATTGGCCCCCTGGAGCACCCGAAGCCCCACCCGGGCCCTCACGGCGCCCCGGAGCCCTCCTGGAGGCGCCCGGCGGGCCCTGCGGGCAAACTCCCGCCCCCACGCCGCCCGAAGCCCCGCCGGGGCCTCGCGCGGCCTGCCCGCGGCCGGCTCCGGACCCGGCCGCGAGCCATCCCGCGGCCCCCCTCGCGACCCGCCGGCCCGCGGCCCGGGAAACCGCCCGTTCGGATGATGCGGTCTGCGCGACACGTCCCTTTACGGGGTGCATTGCCTGATCCACAAGAGTGATCATCTGTGACGGGAGTCACCCAACGTGTTTTTGAGACGCACGCTTTTATGGTGCTCATACGCCCACTCGATTTTATATGTGCCATTGCACCCACCCCGGCCGGCTCCGCACATCAGCGCGACAACGCCCTGACCAGGGCATAAAAAAAGATCGCGCTGGACCCGGCGGAGTCCAGCGCGATCGAACGACTGATGAACCTGTTGGGGCAGGTCCGGCCGTTTGAAGCTATGTGGGGCTCATCGGATTGGGGGACCCGATATAGACCCGGCAATAAGTGGTGCTGCGGAACCTCAGGCCTCGCTGCGCTGCTGCGGAATTCCCGCAAGCAGTGCGCGGACCTCAGCCTCGCGGTAGCGGCGGTGTCCACCCAGGGTGCGGATGGACGTGAGCTTGCCAGCCTTGGCCCAACGGGTGACCGTCTTCGGGTCCACGCGGAACATCGTGGCAACCTCAGCCGGGGTCAGCAGCGGCTCGGCATCAGGGGTGCGAGCGGTCATGAGCGGCCTCCTCGGGAGAACCGAACCATCTCGGTTCTTTCCTCTAAATTCTGCACCTTGGCCCACGTTGCCCGAAATGGACATACGCGGGCCGAGTCGGTTATAGGACGAACGGCTTGTCCTCGGCACTACAACTACACCATCCGTCCAGCCTCGACGGCCAAACCGATGGAATTGCCCTCCGAGGTGCTCATCAGCGGCGGAAGCCGATGGACCGTCCCATAACGGACAGTCACCCCACTGTGACGATCAGTCACAGAGCGATCAGGAGTCGTCAGACCCCCCGTAGAGTGCAATACCGAGCATTCCGCCCTTAGTTGGACGGAAGGAACCCTCCCCGGACTCCTTGTCCTATTTTGGCACGAGGGTAGGGGAAGGGCGCAAGGGTGTAGAAAGTGCGGTCCGTCACGCTTGGGCCAATGGCCCGTATCGGGACGAAGGTCCCGGAACAAAGACCCAAAAGAGGGCATCACGGCCTTGAGCTGGCCGTTCCCTTCCGTGCTCGGCCGATCGGCGGATGGACAACCGGGCCCGGAGTCGCTAATCGGGTCACGTAGGTCACTCGGCTCAATTGGCGAAGAGTCTCTCCCGCACCGCCCGCCACCGCTCCGCCAGGGCCCCGTACGTCCGCGCCGCCCCGTCCCGGTCCCCGGCCCGCAGGGCCGCGAGCCCCGCCGCCAGGTCCGCGGCCGAGTGGTCGGCGTCGAGCCGGTCGGCCGGCAGGGCGTGCAGCAGCCCTCCGTAGTCCAGTTCCACCATCGAGCGGGGGTGGAACTCCTCCAGCCAGCTCCCGACCTCCACCAGCCCCTCGGCGAGCATCTCGTACCCCTCCGCCTCCCGCAGGGTCCGCAGCGCCCGCGCGAGCCGGCGCCGGGCCTGCACCATCGGCGTCCGGTAGCGCAGCCCCTCGCCCGGCACGTACTCCCGCTCCTCGTCGGACACCAGCACGAACCAGCGCAGGGGCACCTGCCAGACCCCCGTACGGATCCACGGCCGCGCGTCGGGATTGCGCCCGCGCCAGGCCTCGTACTCCTCGGCCGCGCGGCGGCGGGCGGCCGCGGGCAGGGCGGCGTCCAGCACCGGGAGCGGGAACTCGGCCACCAGCTCCTCCAGCGCGAGCCAGCCGCGCAGCCTCGTCCGCCAGGGGCAGACCAGCAGGACCCCGCCGACCTCGGCGGTGAAGGCGTCCGCGCTCTCGTGCGCCGGGACACCGACCACGGGGACCCGCACCAAGTCCACCAGCGACCGTCGCAGTTCGTCCTGGGCGGTCGGGGTGGCCCCGCGCCGGGCGTAGTCGGCCCAGTGGGTGCGCTCGGGCTCAGGGAAGGCCGTCAGGGGCTCGTAGACGCGCAGGTAGGAGGCGTACGGGACGACGGGGGCCGAGCGGGCGGACGGCAGCCGGGGATCGGGGGATTCGCTCACGCTCTCGTACTCCCCCGCCCCGCCCGGCGCTACTCCGGCGGACGGCCCCCGGCCCGGCGCCACCCCCTTCCCCGAACCTTCCCCGGCCCTTCCCCGCCCCTCCTCCAACCCTTCTCTAACCCTTGAGTGTCCCGATCTACGGACCGGGAGGGGCGCGGAGCTCCGGAGGTCTTACGCTGCTCCCAGCACGCCCTCCCCCACCCGCAGGGCGGGCGTCTTTCCCGCCGCATCTCTTCCATGGGAGTCACCACCGTGACCGAAATGACCGACGGCGTCCTGCACACCCTGTTCCGCAGCGAACAGGGCGGCCACGAGCAAGTCGTGCTGTGCCAGGACCGAGCCTCCGGCCTGAAGGCCGTCATCGCGATCCACTCCACCGCCCTGGGCCCCGCCCTCGGCGGTACGCGGTTCCACGCGTACGCCTCGGACGAGGAGGCCGTCCTCGACGCGCTGAACCTCTCGCGCGGCATGTCGTACAAGAACGCGCTCGCCGGGCTCGACCTCGGCGGCGGCAAGGCCGTCATCATCGGCGACCCCGACGTCCTGAAGTCGGAAGAACTGCTGCTGGCCTACGGCCGGTTCGTGGAGTCCCTCGGCGGCCGCTACGTGACCGCCTGCGACGTCGGCACCTACGTGGCCGACATGGACGTCGTGGCCCGCGAGACCCGCTGGGCGACCGGCCGCTCCCCCGAGAACGGCGGCGCCGGCGACTCCTCGGTCCTCACCGCCTTCGGCGTCTTCCAGGGCATGCGCGCCAGCGCCCAGCACCTGTGGGGCGACCCGACCCTGCGCGGCCGCAAGGTCGGCGTCGCGGGTGTCGGCAAGGTCGGCCACCACCTGGTCGAGCACCTGCTGGAGGACGGCGCCGAGGTCGTCATCACGGACGTCCGCGCCGAGTCCGTGCAGAGGATCCTCGACAAGCACCCGGGCAAGGTGACCGCCGTCGCCGACACCGAGGCGCTGATCCGCGTGGAGGGCCTGGACATCTACGCCCCCTGCGCGCTCGGCGGGGCCCTGAACGACAGCTCCGTGCCGGTCCTGACCGCGAAGGTGGTGTGCGGCGCCGCGAACAACCAGCTCGCGCACCCGGGCGTGGAGAAGGACCTCGCGGACCGCGGGATCCTCTACGCGCCGGACTACGTGGTCAACGCGGGCGGGGTCATCCAGGTCGCCGACGAGCTGCGCGGCTTCGACTTCGACCGCTGCAAGGCCAAGGCCACGAAGATCTTCGACACCACGCTGGAGATCTTCGCACGTGCGAAGACGGACGGGATTCCGCCGGCCGCGGCGGCCGACCGCATCGCCGAGCAGCGGATGTCGGACGCCCGCGCCGCGGCACGCGCCGTCTGACCTTCCCGACCCTCACGGGGCCCTCATGGGGCTTCTGGGCGGCCCGTCGGGGCGCAGCGAGACGGAACTCACTGCGCTTCGGCGGGTCGCTCGTCAGGAAACGGCTAAAATCGCAGCTGACCAGCGAGGACGGGGCGCCTTGCTGGTACTGCACCGGGGCGCGTCATGCGGGCGGCGTACCGTATGGCCGCGGAAGCAGGTACCGTTAAACCCCTACGGACGGTCTCTCCACGGAGAGCCCGCTCCGAACCATGAACGCGTGTCAGACTCTGGGGCCGTCGAGCCCCGTCACCGAGGGGGTCGAGCCATGGGGCGCGGCCGGGCAAAGGCCAAGCAGACGAAGGTCGCCCGCCAGCTGAAGTACAGCAGCGGCGGGACTGACTTGTCGCGTCTGGCCAATGAGCTGGGCGCATCGCACACGGAACCGCTGCCTGTCAGCGAGCCGGTCGTCGATGACGAGCTTGATGATGATGACGAGGACGACCCGTACGCCAAGTACGCGGAGCGCTACAACAGCGATGACGAGGACGAGGACGAAGAGTCCGGTCCGTCCGTCTACCGTCGCGGTGCTTGACGCGCCACTCGGCGTCGGACACGCGGTGCGCTGATCCTCATCCTCAGCAGCGGCACACAGCTTCACATACACGAAAACCCGGTCCAGGGCATCGCCCCGGGCCGGGTTTCCGTGCTGTTCGCACAGGTGGGAGCCGGTGACGGGAGCCGGTGGTGGCCGGCTCCCCGAGCCCGTCAGACCGCGTAGTCGCCGGTCATCGTCGCGCCCTCGGCGTGGTCGCCGCGGTCCAGGATCTCTCCCGCGACCCAGGCCTCGACACCCCGGTCTGCCAGGGCGGTCAGGGCCACGTCCACCGATTCCTGCGGGACCACGGCCATCATGCCGACGCCCATGTTCAGGGTCTTCTCCAGCTCCAGGCGCTCCACCTGACCGGCCTTGCCGACCAGGTCGAAGATCGCGCCCGGGGTCCAGGTCGAGCGGTCGACGGTGGCGTGCAGGTGGTCGGGGATCACCCGGGCGAGGTTGGCCGCGAGGCCGCCGCCCGTGATGTGGGAGTACGCGTGCACGTCGGCCGCATTGGTGAGGGCCATGCAGTCCAGCGAGTAGATCTTGGTGGGCTCCAGCAGCTCCTCGCCGAGGGTCCGGCCGAGCTCCTCGACGTGGCCCTCCAGGGACATTCCGGCCCGGTCGAAGAGGACGTGGCGGACCAGCGAGTACCCGTTCGAGTGAAGACCGGAGGACGCCATCGCGATGACGGCGTCGCCCGTACGGATGCGGTCCGCGCCCAGCAGCCGGTCGTACTCGACGACGCCGGTGCCCGCGCCCGCCACGTCGAAGTCGTCCGGGCCCAGCAGGCCGGGGTGTTCGGCGGTCTCGCCGCCGACCAGGGCGCAGCCGGCCAGGACGCAGCCCTCGGCGATGCCCTTGACGATGGCCGCGACACGCTCGGGATGCACCTTGCCGACGCAGATGTAATCGGTCATGAAGAGCGGTTCGGCGCCGCAGACGACGATGTCGTCCATGACCATCGCCACGAGGTCGTGGCCGATGGTGTCGTACACGCCCATGCGGCGGGCGATGTCCACCTTGGTGCCGACCCCGTCGGTGGCCGAGGCGAGCAGGGGGCGCTCGTAGCGCTTGAGGGCGGAGGCGTCGAAGAGGCCGGCGAAACCGCCGAGGCCGCCCAGGACCTCGGGGCGCTGCGTCTTCTTCACCCACTCCTTCATCAGCTCGACGGCGCGGTCTCCCGCGTCGATGTCCACGCCCGCGGCTGCGTAGCTGGCACCGGTGGTCTTCTCTGTCATGACAGGAGAGAGCTTTCGTGTCGTTGCTGCGTGTGGTGCGGGGCCCTGGAAAAGCCTGAAAGGAAGGCCCCGCGCAGGTTGAGCAGGAGGTGGGGGGAGTCAGGGGCCCGGTCCGCGGGCTCGGGCGAGCCCGCGGACCGTGATGCCGCCTCGTGTCCTACGGGCGCCGGAGGGCGTCGGCGGCGTCGGTGCCGCCGGCCAGCTCCGTCTCCAGGAGCTGCTTGCCCAGGAGCTGCGGGTCGGGCAGCTCCATGGGGTACACGCCGTCGAAGCAGGCACGGCAGAGGTTGGGCTTCTGGATGGTCGTCGCCTCGATCATCGAGTCGAGCGAGATGTACGAGAGCGAGTCCGCGCCCAGCGACGTGGCGATCTCATCGACCGTCATGCCGTTGGCGATCAGCTCGGCCCGGGTGGCGAAGTCGATGCCGAAGAAGCACGGCCACTTCACCGGCGGCGAGGAGATCCGGATGTGGACCTCCGCCGCGCCGGCCTCGCGGAGCATCTTGACCAGGGCGCGCTGGGTGTTGCCGCGGACGATCGAGTCGTCGACGACCACCAGGCGCTTGCCCCGGATGACTTCCTTGAGGGGGTTGAGCTTCAGACGGATGCCGAGCTGGCGGATCGTCTGCGAGGGCTGGATGAAGGTCCGGCCCACGTAGGCGTTCTTGACCAGGCCCACCCCGTACGGGATCCCGCTGGCCTCGGCGTAGCCGACGGCGGCGGGCGTGCCCGATTCCGGCGTCGATATCACCAGGTCGGCTTCGGCCGGGGCTTCCTTGGCCAGGCGCCGGCCCATCTCGACGCGCGAGAGGTAGACGTTCCGGCCGGCGATGTCGGTGTCCGGGCGCGCCAGGTAGACGTACTCGAAGACACAGCCCTTGGGCTTTGCTTCCGCGAAGCGAGAGGTCCGAAGGCCGTTCTCGTCGATCGCGATGAGCTCGCCCGGCTCGACCTCGCGGACGAAGCTGGCGCCGCAGATGTCCAGGGCGGCGGTCTCGCTCGCCACCACCCAGCCGCGCTCGAGGCGGCCGAGGACCAGCGGGCGGATGCCCTGCGGGTCACGGGCGGTGTAGAGCGTTCCCTCGTCCATGAAGACGAGCGAGAAGGCGCCCTTCACCTTCGGGAGGACCTTGGTGGCCGACTCCTCGATGGTCAGGGGCTTGCCGTCGTCGTCCGTCTGGCCGGCCAGCAGGGCGGTGACCAGGTCGGTGTCGTTGGTGGCCGCCACCTGGGTGGCACGGCCGTCCTGACGGGGGAGGTCGGCGACCATTTCGGCCAACTCGGCGGTGTTCACCAGGTTGCCGTTGTGACCCAGGGCAATGGAGCCGTGGGCGGTCGCGCGGAAGGTCGGCTGAGCGTTCTCCCAGACGGAGGCGCCAGTGGTCGAGTAGCGGGCGTGACCGACCGCGATATGACCCTGGAGCGAGCCGAGAGAGGTTTCGTCGAAGACTTGGGAAACGAGGCCCATGTCCTTGAAGACGAGGATCTGGGAACCGTTGCTCACAGCGATGCCCGCGGACTCTTGTCCGCGGTGCTGCAATGCATACAGTCCGAAGTAGGTGAGCTTGGCGACCTCTTCACCCGGAGCCCAGACACCGAAGACGCCGCAAGCGTCCTGGGGGCCCTTTTCGCCGGGGAGCAGGTCGTGGTTGAGTCGTCCATCACCACGAGGCACGCCCCCGAGTGTAGGCGAGATCGACCACTGGTCCGAATTGGGGATGCCCGGGAAATGTCACAGCACGCAGGGTGACGAAACCTGTTCGGGGCCCGGCCGTCTCGATATCCGGATTGCCCTGGTTGACAGTCGCCTGTCGTTTCGTACAAGCTCCGGCCCATGCAGCCTCTCGGTGACCGCACCGTCACCCTCGTCGCGCGCCGACACGTGGACCTCGTCCGTGTCGCCAGCGCCATCTGTCGCTGTTCTGCGTAGTCACACGCGCTTTTCCTTTTCTTTTTCTCCTTTCCCCGCCCCTTTCCGTCCGTGCCCCGCTCCGCCGTGCCCCGCGCCGTCCCGCGCCGCCCGGAGCCGGCCCGCGCCGGAAGGCCGGCGGGCCCTGCTCTGGAGTACCCGTGACCTCTAACGAACCCAACCTGTCCCGGCGCGCCTTCGGCGGCGCGGTCGGCGCGACCGCGGCCGCCGCGGCGGTGGGGCTGGGCGCCGCCGCCCCGGCCCAGGCGGCGCCCGCCGCCGAAGCGCAGCACGCGAGCGCGCAGGAACGGGAGTTCCACGCCGATCGGGGCCGCCGCTCCCGCCGCCCGAACATCCTGTTCATCCTCGGGGACGACCTCGGCTGGGCCGACCTGTCCTCCTACGGCTCCCCGCACATCAAGACCCCGAACCTGGACCGGCTCGCCCGCCAGGGCGTCCGCTTCACCGACGCCTACTCGGGCTCCGCGACCTGCTCCCCGACGCGCTTCAGCCTGTACACCGGCCGCTACCCGGGCCGCGCCAAGGGCGGGCTCGCCGAGCCCATCGCCGACAAGACGGCGGGCCTGGAGCCGACCCACCCCACGCTGGCCTCGCTGCTGCGCGGCTCCGGGTACGCGACCGCGCTCATAGGCAAGTGGCACTGCGGCTTCCTGCCCGACTACAGCCCGACCAAGTCGGGCTGGGACGAGTTCTTCGGCAACTTCGGCGGGGCGCTGGAGTACTACTCCAAGCTGGGCGGCGACGGCTCGTACGACCTCTACGAGGGCGACGCCGAGTACAAGGACCTGCGCTACTACACGCGGATCCTGACCGAGCGGGCGAGCGAATACGTCTCCCGCGACCACGGGAACAAGCCGTGGCTGCTGAACCTCAACTTCACCACCCCGCACTGGCCGTGGACCGCCGACGGGGACACCGAGGCGAGCGCCGAGGTCACGCGCCGGATCAAGGCCGGTGACAAGCGGGCCCTGTGGCACGAGGACGGCGGGTCCATCGAGAAGTACAAGGAGATGGTGGAGGACCTCGACCGCTCGATCGGCGAGGTGCTGAAGGCGCTGAAGCGCTCCGGGCAGGAGGAGGACACCCTGGTCTTCTTCTCCAGCGACAACGGCGGGGAGCGCTTCTCCCACAACTGGCCGCTCTCCGGCAACAAGGCCTCCCTCCAGGAGGGCGGCATCCGCGTCCCGAACATCGTGCGCTGGCCCGCCCGGCTCGACGGAGGCCAGGTCAGCCACGTGCCGGTCTTCACCCCGGACTGGACGGCCACCCTGCTGGAACTGGCCGGCGCCCGCGCGAACCCGGCGTACCCGCTGGACGGGGTCAGCCTGGCCGGGTACCTGCTGCGCGGCGAGAAGGTCGCCGAGCGCAACCTCTTCTGGCGGGTGCGCGGGGAGCGGGCGCTGCGGCGCGGCGACTGGAAGTACTACCGCGGCAAGGCGGGCCGCGACCAGCTCTTCAACCTGGCCGGCGACATCCGCGAGCAGGCCGACAAGGCGGCGCTGGAGCCGGCCCGGCTGGCCGAACTGCGGGCGGCCTGGGAGAAGACGGACGCGGGGCTGCTGCCGTACCCGGGCTGATCGGTCGGCGGGTCGGTGACGTGGTCCACAGCCTGTGGAAGGCTGTGGATCATGACGGATCTGATACCTGAACCCAGTGAGTACGTACGCCGGTTGCCGATCGGCGAACGGATCGACTTCTCCTCCGAGGGCATCCCGATGTGGGACACCTTCCCGTTCGAGGGTGAGCTGCTGGTCAGGCCGCTGGACGCGCCCGTCCTGCCCGAGCCGCCCCGCAACGGGGAGGCCGGGCCGGAGGGGTGCGAGGGCTGCGAGCCGGCGGACTCAGACTTCCTGTGGACGGACGAGCACTGGCGCTTGAAGGGCCTGCACGGCTCGCTGCCGGCCATCCTCATGCTGATCCCGCGCGGCCATCACGACCTGCTGGACCTGCCGGCCGAGCGGGCCGCCGAGCTGGGCGGGATGGCGCAGCGGATCGAGCGGGCCATCCGCACGCTCGGAGGCATCGGCCGCGTGCACGTCAGCAAGATCGGTGACGGGGGCGCCCACCTGCACCTCTTCCTGATGGCCCGGCCCGAGGGGATGCTCCAGCTGCGCGGGAGCTGCCTGCCGCTGTGGGACGACGTGTTGCCGAAGCTCCCCGCCGAGGTGTGGGCCGAGGCCGCGCGCCGGATCGCCACGGCGATGGCGAAGGACGGCGGGACCGCGCACGTCTGAGGCGCTCGTCTGAGGCCGGGGGTCACTCGACGGCGGAGGCCGCCTTCGCGGTGGCGGCCCTGCCGTCGCTCGCGGTGAGGGTGAGGGCATCCCCGCTGATCTTCCAGTTGAGCGGGGAGGCGAACAGATCGGTGAGGGCCCGCTCGACCTCTCCGGGGCCGCCCTCGCAGGCCATCCGGGTGGTGGTGAGGGGCCCGACGGTGAGCCGGTTCCCCTCGACGGCGGCCGAGGCGTTGAAGCGGTTGCAGCCGAGGCTTCCGCTCACGTTCCCGTCCGCGGCCACCGTGAAGCGGGCCCGACCTTCGGCGCCCGCCGGGACCGAGGAGGAGGTCTCCCCCTTGATCAGGGAATCGACGGTCCACCGCGTGGCGACGAGCGGGGCGTCGGGGGCCGGGGGCTTCGAGCTCAGGGCGATCAGGTTCCCGTCCGGGGCCTTCAAGGTGATCGTCTCCCCGCTCCGTTCCACGGTCAGCGTGCCGCGGAACAGCGAGCGGTAGGCCGTCTCGAACGGCAGGTCGTCGCAGGCCATCTCGGTCGTCGCGCCCGGGGTCACGCGCAGGGTGGACGCCGAGTCGAAGACCACCGCGGAGGTGAAGCCGTTGCAGCCGTAGTTGCCCGTGGCCTCGGCTTCGTCGCCCTTGCCGCGCTCCACGGTCAACCGTGCGGCGGAAGCGGGGGCCGACAGCTTCTTTCCGTCGACGGTCAGGCTCTCGACCGTCCAGGGGCCGGTGAACCCGTGGAACGGGCGCGTCCCTGGCGTGCCCCCGCCGTCACCACAGGCGGTGGCGGTGGCGGACAGCGCGAGCACGGCGACCAGGGCGGCGGGGAGGAGCGGCAGCGTACGCATGCCGGTGGGACGCGGCCGGCCGCGAACCGGTTCCCCGGGTCAGCTCATCAGGGGGAGCAGGCCCGAGAGGTCGGCGCGCTCGCCGCTGGCCCTGACCCGGGCCCCGTCCAGCGCCTCGGCCCAGTTCGTCCGGCCGGTGGCGAGCCGGATCCAGGTCAGCGGGTCGGTCTCCACCACGTTCGGCGGGGTGCCGCGGGTGTGCCGGGGACCCTCGACGCACTGCACCACCGCGAACGGCGGGACGCGGAACTCCACCGCCCCGCCCGGAGCCTTGAGCGCGAGGGCGTCCGCGAGCAGCCGGGTGCAGGCGGCCAGGGCCTGGCGGTCCACGGGGATGTCCAGTCCGGTGGCCCGGCGCAGGTCGTCGGTGTGGACGACGAGCTCGACGGTGCGGGTGACCAGGAAGTCGGCGAGGGTCATGTCCCCGATCCACAGGTCCAGCACGCGGCTGCCGGGGTTCGCGTCCAGCGCCTCGGCGAGCCGGGCGCCTGCCCGGTCGTAGAGCTCGGCGAGCGGGGCCCCCTCCAGGGTCTCCTTGGCGGCTTCGGCGATCTTCCCGGCGAGCGAGGCCGTCGCGAACGGCCACTCGGCGGCCGAGAGTTCGGCGACGGCGGCGGGCGGCCGGGCCAGGCCGCCCGCCAGCGAGTCGGCGATCCACGCGATGTGCGCGGCCAGCTCGGCGACGGACCAGTCCCCGACCCCGCTGGGCAGCGCGAGCCGCTCGGCGTCCAACTCCCGTACCGCGTCCCGTACATGCCCGAACTGCGCGAGGACGGCCGTACGGGTCCTGGCGTGGTCGTAGGTGCGCGGCTTCTTCTTCGCGGGAGGCATGGGGCCGACCTTACGCCGCCCGGACCGGCCGGGCGGCGCACCTCAGTCCTTCGGGGCCGGGGGCAGGCTGGTCTCGCAGCCCGCCTTCGCCGCCGCGCGCACGGCCGCCTCCCGGGCGAGCCCCGACAGGAAGCCGCGCCCCCTGCTGCCCCGGCCGTCGCCCTCGCCGGCGGCGGTCGCCCGCAGGGCGGTCACTCCGCCGGCCCCGGCCGGGTCGGCGCACTTCGCGATCGCCGTGACGCTGAAGGTGCCGTAGTCGAACCGGCTTCCGCCCGGTTCGGCGTCCTTGGAGGCCACCACCGCGACGGAGGCGAACTCCTCCATCTGCTCCTGTCCCTCGAACGTCACCGCACGCCGCAGCACACAGGCCTGGTCCGCGGTGGCGCCCGCCTCCACCCTGCGCATGCCGAAGCCCATCACCGCGTCCGGATCGACCAGGCCCCGGCAGTTCTCGATGATCTCCGCCCGGCTTCGCGCGCGGTCCCCGGAGTTGTCGTAGAGGAACCAGCCGCCCAGCCCCACGGCGGCCACGATCACCGGCATCCCGACCCCGAGGAGCCACCGTCTCCGACTCCGCTCCATCTGCGCCCCGTTCCCCCGCCGGACCCGCCGCCGCCGTCGGCGCGGGCTCCTTGCCGGAACGGACGAGCCCCCGCCCGGAACGGTTCCGGACGGGGGCTGCGCGGTTCGTACAGACCGGCCGCTCAGGCGAGCAGCGCCGGGATCGTGCCTTCGTGGGCGGTGCGGAGCTCGGTCAGGGGGAGGGTGAACTCGCCCTGGACCTCGATCTCCTCGCCGTCCACCACACCGATCCGGGTCGCCGGCAGGCCCCGCGCACCGCACATGTCGGTGAAGCGGAGCTCCTCGCTGCGCGGGACGGCCACGATGGCCCGGCCCGCGGACTCGGAGAACAGGAAGGTGAAGGCGTCCAGCGCCTCGGGCACCACGATCCGCGCACCGTTGCCGCCCTTGAGGCAGGACTCGGTGAGCGCCTGGATCAGGCCGCCGTCGGACAGGTCGTGCGCGGCGTCGATCATGCCGTCGCGCGAGGCCGAGATCAGGATCTCCGCGAGGAGCTTCTCGCGGCCCAGGTCCACCTTGGGCGGCATGCCGCCGAGGTGCTGGTGGACGACCTCGGACCACGCCGAGCCGCCGAACTCCTCGGCGGTGTCGCCGAGCAGGTACAGCAGCTGGCCGGCCTCCGCGAACGCCATCGGCGTACGGCGGTTGACGTCGTCGATCACGCCGAGCACCGCCACGACCGGGGTCGGGTGGATGGCGATGTCGCCCGTCTGGTTGTAGAGGGAGACGTTGCCGCCGGTCACCGGGGTGCCCAGCTCCAGGCAGCCGTCCGCGAGACCGCGGGTGGCCTCGGCGAACTGCCACATGACGTCCGGGTCCTCGGGGGAGCCGAAGTTCAGGCAGTCGGAGATCGCCAGCGGCTTGGCGCCGGTCGCGGCCACGTTGCGGTAGGACTCCGCCAGCGCGAGCTGCGCGCCCGTGTAGGGGTCGAGCTTGGCGTAGCGGCCGTTGCCGTCCGTGGACATGGCCACGCCGAGGTTGGTCTCCTCGTCGATGCGGACCATGCCGGCGTCCTCGGGCTGCGAGAGCACCGTGTTGCCCTGGACGAAGCGGTCGTACTGGTCGGTGATCCAGGACTTCGAGGCCTGGTTCGGCGACGAGACCAGCGCCAGGACCTGCGCGCGCAGCTCCTCGGAGGTCTGCGGGCGGGGCAGCTTGCCCGCGTCGTCGGCCTGGAGCGCGTCCTGCCAGGAGGGGCGGGCGTACGGCCGGTGGTAGGTCGGGCCCTCGTGCGCGACGGTGCCCGGGGGCACGTCCACGATGAGCTCGCCGTGCCAGAAGATCTCCAGGTGGTCGCCGTCGGTCACCTCACCGATGACGGTGGCGATGACGTCCCACTTCTCGCAGATCTCCATGAAGCGGTCCACGTACTGCGGTTCGACGATCGCGCACATGCGCTCCTGCGACTCGCTCATGAGGATTTCCTCGGGCGAGAGCGTCGCGTCGCGCAGCGGGACGGTGTCGAGGTCTACGCGCATGCCGCCGGTGCCCGCGGAGGCCAGCTCGCTGGTGGCGCAGGAGAGCCCGGCGCCGCCGAGGTCCTGGATGCCCGCGACCAGCTTCTCCTTGAAGATCTCCAGGGTGCACTCGATGAGGAGCTTCTCCTGGAAGGGGTCGCCGACCTGCACCGCGGGGCGCTTGGTGGGCTTGGTGTCGTCGAAGGTCTCGGACGCGAGGACCGAGACGCCGCCGATGCCGTCGCCGCCGGTGCGGGCGCCGTAGAGGATGACCTTGTTGCCCGGGCCGGAGGCCTTGGCGAGGTGGATGTCCTCGTGCTTCATGACGCCGATGCAGCCGGCGTTCACGAGGGGGTTGCCCTGGTAGCAGGCGTCGAAGACGACCTCGCCGCCGATGTTCGGCAGGCCGAGACAGTTGCCGTAGCCGCCGATGCCCGCGACGACGCCCGGCAGGACGCGCTTGGTGTCGGGGTGGTCGGCCGCGCCGAAGCGCAGCGGGTCGACGACGGCGATCGGGCGGGCGCCCATGGCGAGGATGTCGCGGACGATGCCGCCGATGCCGGTGGCCGCGCCCTGGTAGGGCTCGATGTACGACGGGTGGTTGTGCGACTCGACCTTGAAGGTGACCGCGTAACCCTGGCCGACGTCGACGACTCCGGCGTTCTCGCCGATGCCGACGAGCATGGCGTCGTTCTGCGGGACCTTCTCGCCGAACTGCTTCAGGTGGACCTTGCTGCTCTTGTACGAGCAGTGCTCGGACCACATGACGGAGTACATGGCGAGCTCGGCGCCGGTGGGACGGCGCTCGAGGATCTCGCGGATCCGGGCGTACTCGTCCTCTTTGAGGCCGAGTTCCTTCCAGGGCTGGGAGGCGTCCGGGGTCTCGGTGGCGTTCTTGACGGTGTCGAGGCTCATGCGCTGACCAGCTTCTTCAGGACCGAGGTGAAGAACGGGAGGCCGTCGGTGCGGCCCGTCCCGATCAGCGGCTCGACCGCGTGCTCGGGGTGCGGCATGAGGCCGACGACGTTGCCCGCGGCGTTGGTGATGCCGGCGATGTCGCGCAGCGAGCCGTTCGGGTTGACGTCGAGGTACCGGAAGGCCACGCGGCCTTCGGCCTCCAGTTCGTCCAGCACCCGCTCGTCGGCCACGTAGCGGCCGTCCATGTTCTTGAGCGGTACGGAGATCTCCTCGCCGGCGGTGTAGTCACCGGTCCAGGCGGTCTCCGCGTTCTCCACCCGCAGCTTCTGGTCGCGGCAGATGAAGTGCAGGTGGTTGTTGCGGAGCATCGCCCCCGGCAGCAGGTGGGCCTCGGTGAGGATCTGGAAGCCGTTGCAGATGCCAAGGACGGGCATGCCGCCCTTGGCCTGCTCGATGATGCTCTCCATCACCGGCGAGAAGCGGGAGATGGCTCCGGCGCGCAGGTAGTCCCCGTAGGAGAAGCCGCCCGCGAGGACGACCGCGTCGACCTGGTGGAGGTCCTTGTCGCGGTGCCAGAGCGATACGGGCTCGGCTCCGGCGAGGCGCACGGCGCGCAGAGAGTCACGGTCGTCGAGCGTTCCGGGGAACGTGACGACTCCGATGCGAGTGGTCACCGTCAGGCCTCGACCTTCACGGTGAAGTCTTCGATGACGGTGTTGGCGAGGAAGGTTTCGGCCATCTTGTGGATGCGGTCGAGGGCGGCCTGGTCGACCGGTCCCTCCACCTCCAGTTCGAAGCGCTTCCCCTGACGGACGTCGGCGATCCCTTCGAAGCCCAGGCGCGGCAGTGCACGCTGCACCGCCTGGCCCTGGGGGTCGAGGATCTCCGGCTTGAGCATGACGTCGACTACGACGCGTGCCACTGGCACTCCCGATGAGGTGGTTGGTGCGAAGGCGGTTCCCTCAGCGTACCTGGAGGAAATTTCTACGCGGGTAGATATCTCTCTTGTATGATCCTCCACGCCGTTTCAACTTCACCAACGCTTCGCAAAATCCGCCGGAAAACCACGCGCCCGGCATTGCGGCGGGACACGCGGAGACAATTAACTGGGCTTCGCAATGCAATGAGAATCGGGGTACAAAGGAATCCTCCGTCGCACCGGTATTTTCCGGTGCACGGTGACGCCAGAAAGATGCATTCTTCCGATACATCCACACAGGCGACATCACCGCTCCGTCCGCGCACGTCAGCGGGAGCGGCGTCGCACGAAGGGACCGATATCCGTGGCGCAGCGCGTAGTAGTCACGATCTCCGACGACATCGATGGCGGAGATGCATCGGAAACGGTCGTCTTCGGGCTGGACGGTAAGTCGTACGAGATCGACCTCAATGTGGCCAACGCAAAGAAACTGCGGAAGAGCCTCGCCCCCTTCGTGGCCGCCGGCCGGCGGCAGGCCCGCTCCGGCAAGACCTTCAAGCACACCTCCATCGCCCCCGACCCCGCGGTCGTCCGGGCCTGGGCCCGCTCCAACCACCTCGACGTCCCGCCGCGCGGGCGGATCCCCAAGAAGGTCTACGAGGAGTACAACGCCGCGCACTGAGAGCCGATTTGCCATCCACCCCCACCGATCCGCTAGTGTGTGGATCACGCCAAGGGGCGAGGCCACAGGTCAGACCCCGAAGTCGTGCGGGTGTAGTTCAGTAGCAGAACATCCTCCTTCCAGGGGGAAGGCGCAGTGTGCGATCCCTGTCACCCGCTCTGCTCGCTTTACCGACCACGGTTGTGGATCAGGTAGAGTGATGCACGCATCGCACGGCAGTTTTGTCGTGGGAAGCATGCGGACGTAGCTCAGTTGGTAGAGCACCACCTTGCCAAGGTGGATGTCGCGCGTTCGAGTCGCGTCGTCCGCTCAGCGAATGAAGGCCCCGGTCATCGACCGGGGCCTTTGTCGTATCTCCATCGCGATTGTCGATCGTGGTTATCCGTCGGCTCCGGGATCCATGACAGGTGTCATGGCCTCCCCGGCCCGCGGACCGCGAGACTGGGGCCATGAAACTCAGCGGCTGGTGGAAGAACCGCAGCAGTGCGGGGAAGGTCGAGCTGTACACGCGCTGGTCGTTCCACCTCTTCGTGGGCCTCGAGATCGTGTCGATCGGGCTGGCCGTGCTGGGGTCGGCCCCCGGAAAGGTCCCCGCGCTGGTCACGGCCACGCTCTTCCTGACCGTGTGCGCGCACTCGCTCGTCGTCGGCTTCCTCTCCTCCCGGTCGCTCGACTGGATCCTGGGGCGGCGCGAGCGTCCCGTGCGGCTCGCGGCCACCGTGGCCGGCCTCACCGCCGCCGCCGTCCTGGGCGTCCTCGGCCTGCGCGCGGCCGGCCTCACCGGCGACCGGGAGCTGGCGCCCACCCTCATCGCCGGCATGACCTGCTTCACCAGCGGCACGCTCGTCCTGTGCCTGCGCGAGGTCCGGCGGATGCGCTACGTGGCTCCGGCCGCGGCCGTCTTCGCCGGCCTGGCGTCCCTCGCCTTCGGCATCTCGGGGGGCGAGTCCGCCGGTCTGGCCGTCGGAGTGCTGCTGAGCAGCGCCTTCTTCTCCTTCGCCTGCGGCTTCTCCGGCTGGCTGCTCGACACCGTGTGCGAGCTGGACCGGGCCCGTGAGGTCCAGGCGCAGCTCGCGGTGGCCGAGGAGCGGCTGCGGTTCGGCCGGGACCTGCACGACGTGATGGGCCGCAATCTGGCGGTCATCGCCCTCAAGAGCGAGCTGGCCGTGCAGCTCGCGCGGCGCGAACGCCCCGAGGCCGTCGACCAGATGATCGAGGTGCAGCGGATCGCCCGGGAGTCCCAGAAAGAGGTCCGCGACGTGGTCCGCGGCTACCGCGAGGCGAACCTCGCGGTGGAGCTGGAGGGCGCGCGCGGAGTCCTGCACGCCGCCGGGATGGACTGCCGGGTCGAGTACGAGCAGGGCCACGAGCTGCCCGCCGAGGCCCAGTCGGCGCTCGGCTGGGTGGTGCGCGAGGCGACGACGAACGTCCTGCGGCACGGCGACGCCCGCAGCTGCGTGATCCGGCTGACGGCGGGCCCCTCGGGCGCGCTCACGCTGGTGGTGGAGAACGACGGGGCCCCCAAGGCCCCGGCCGGGCCGCCGGGCTCGGGGCTCGCGGGGCTGCGGGAACGGCTCGCGGTGCTGGACGGCACGCTGGAGGCCGGCCCGGTGGACGGCGGCCGGTTCCGGCTGCGGGCGCGGATCCCCGGCCCGGCGGCCGGTCCGATCCGAGAACTGGAGGCGCGGGCATGACCCCCGTACGCGTACTGCTGGCCGACGACGAGCACCTGATCCGGGGCGCGCTCGCCGCGCTGCTGGGACTGGAGGACGACCTGCTGGTCGTCGCCGAGGCCGCCTCGGGGCCGGAGGCGCTCGCGATGGCGCGGGCCCACCGGCCGGACGTGGCGGTGCTGGACCTGCAGATGCCGGGGGCCGACGGTGTGAGCGTGGCCACATCCCTGCGGGCCGAACTCCCCGACTGCAAGACCATGATCGTGACCAGCCACGGCCGGCCCGGGCACCTGAAGCGGGCGCTGGCCGCGGGCGTACGGGCCTTCGCGCCGAAGACCGTCTCGGCGCAGCGGCTGGCCGAGCTGATCCGGACCGTGCACGCCGGAGGCCGCTACGTGGACCCGGAGTTGGCGGCCGACGCGATCAGCGCGGGCGACTCCCCGCTGACCGCCCGCGAGGCCGAGGTGCTGGAACTGGCCGGGGACGGGGCACCGATCGCGGAGATCGCGGAGCGGGCCTCGCTGTCCCCCGGGACGGTACGGAACTACCTGTCCTCGGCGGCCACCAAGCTGGGGGCCGAGAACCGGCACACGGCGGTGCGTCTCGCACGGGCCCGGGGTTGGGTATAGTAGTTCTCGCGCTACGGCGCACCTGCGGACATAGCTCAGTTGGTAGAGCACCACCTTGCCAAGGTGGATGTCGCGCGTTCGAGTCGCGTTGTCCGCTCAGCAGTGAAGAAGCCCCGGTCCTCGGACCGGGGCTTCTTTCGTTCCCGGGGGGGGGCGTCGCCCCGGGGGAAGGGGCCCGTTTCCGGGGCCCCTTCGCCGTTCTCGGCCGTGTGGCTCAGGCCCAGGTCTGGCCGGTGAGGCGCTCGTAGGCCTCTACGTAGCGGGACCGGGTCTGCTCCACGACCTCCTGCGGGAGGGCGGGCGGCGGGAGTTCGCCCTTGGAGTCCCAGCCGGAGGCGGGGGAGGACAGCCAGTCGCGGACGTACTGCTTGTCGAAGGACGGCTGGCTGTGGCCCGGCTCCCACAGGTCGGCCGGCCAGAAGCGGGAGGAGTCCGGGGTCAGCACCTCGTCGGCGGCGACCAGGCTGCCGTCCTGGTCGAAGCCGAACTCGAACTTGGTGTCCGCCAGGATGATCCCGCGGTCGCGGGCGATGTCCCGGGCCCGGCCGTAGACGGCGAGGGTGGTCTGGCGCAGCAGGGCGGCCGTCTCGGCGCCCTGGGTGCGGGCGACCTCCTCGTAGGAGACGTTCTCGTCGTGCTCGCCGACCTCGGCCTTGGCTGCCGGGGTGAAGATCGGGCCGGGCAGCTCGGAGCCGTCGACCAGGCCCTCGGGCAGGCCGAGGCCACAGACCGTACGGGTCTTCTCGTACTCGGCGAGGCCCGAGCCGGTCAGGTAGCCGCGGGCCACGCACTCGACGGGGACCATGGCGAGGTTCCGGCAGACCAGGGCGCGGCCGGCCCAGTCGGCGGGGGCGCCGGCGGGCAGCTCGGTGCTGATGACGTGGTTCGGGACGAGGTCCGCGAGCTGGTCGAACCACCACAGGGAGAGCTGGGTCAGGATCCGGCCCTTGTCCGGGATCTCCGTGGGCAGCACCCAGTCGGCCGCGGAGATGCGGTCGCTGGCGACCATCACCAGGTTCCCGTCCTCGTCGCGGTAGAGGTCGCGGACCTTGCCGGTGTGGAGGTGGACGAGGCCGGGCACCTGGACCGGCTCGGGCTTTTCGACGAATCCGGGCACGGAGTCTCCCTGTGGTTCTGTACGAGCGCGCGGCCCATTCTCCCGTACCGGTGCGCGAACACGGACAACGGGTCCGGTCAGTCCCTCTTGCAGATCCGGTCGAGGAGATTGGCGGTGGCCCGCTGCACCCGCTCGTCCACGTGCCCGGGGCGGTCGAGGGCCGGGGACCAGGCGAAGGTTCCGGACGCGAAGACGAGCGCGCCGCTGGGGGCCCGGTAGAGCGAGGTCTCCTGGTGGCGGCGGTGGCCGTCGCCGTCCTCGTACGGGGAGTGCGCGAGCAGGATCCGGCTCTGGTGCTCGGGGAGCTGCGTGCGCGGGAAGTACCGGTCGGCCTCGCCCGCGACCAGGCCGGGGAGTTCGTCGTTCTCTGCGGCTCCGGTGGAGTCCCAGAGCCAGTGCGTGGCATTGCGCACGATGAGGGGCGCGGGCTCGGGGACCCGTCCCGCGTACTGGATGCCGAGCAGCTGCTGCTCCGGGCGGTCCACCTCGCGCCAGAGACTGGGGCGGCCGGGGCCGCGGCGTTTTCGGCAGGTGAGGAGCCGGTCGTCGACCCCGGAGGGCGAGGGGGAGAGCTCGACCTGCCAGTACATGGTGTTGGCGGAGAGGAAGACGAGCGAGGTCCCGTGGTCGCGGGCGCGCTCGACGGTGCGGCGCATGGGGCCGGACCAGTACTCGTCGTGGCCGGGGAAGACCAGGCCGCGGTAGCGGGTGGGGTCGACGCGGCCGGCGTGCAGATCGCGGGCGTCGGCGTAGGCGAGGTCGTAGCCGTAGCGCTCGGCCCAGCGGATGAAGTCGTAGGCGTGGCCCACGTGCAGGGGCAGGCCCGCGCCCGCGTAGGGGCGGTCGAAGGAGACGGTGATGGCGGCGTCGCGCTCGCCGAGCAGCCGGCCCTCCTCGTCCCAGGCGTGGTAGAGGCTCGCGCCCGTTCTGCCGTCCTCCGGGTAGAGGTTGTAGGCCTGCCAGGTGATGTCGGGCAGCAGGAGCAGCAGATCGGCCGGATGGTCGTCGCGCACCGTGAAGGGGATGTGCGAGCGGTATCCGTCGGCGGTCGTCAGGACCGCCACGTAGGCGCCGACGCTCCAGTACGAGGGGACCTGGAGCCGCCAGGACAGCCACCAGTGGTGGCAGGAGACGGTGCGGTCGGCGGTCAGGGGCGCGGGCTGGACGATGCCGGAGAGCCGGGGACTGGTGGTGATCTTGGAGGCGCCGTCGCCGCCGTAGTGCCCGATGCGGTACACGTCCACGGAGAACTGCTGGGGCGGGTCCACGGTGATGTGGAAGTCGATGGCCTCACCGGGCGAGACGGCTCCGGTGGAGGCGAACCCCTTGATCTGCCGGTGCACGTCGTCGGCGGTACGGGGGCCGCCCGCGCCACGGGCGCGCGGGATCTGCTGGCCCGGCCCGGCGGCCACGGCCGGGTCCACGTACCAGGGCACGACCTGGCCGTTGTCGTCGTAGTAGAGCTCGCTCCCCCGGAACCACGGCAGGGGGCCCTGGCCGAAGGGATCGGTCACCGCGTGCGCGAGCGCACCCGACTCCCAACGCCTGATCTGCTCCGCACCCATACCCCTGTTCCCCTCCCTCGCTCCCCCGAACGCCGCGACCGGTCCCCAGCACATCACATAACGCACGCACTCCGTCACCGTTCGTCGCGAAAACTTCAACGGGGATCCCGGTGGGGCCCGGACCCGGTACCAGGGGGGCCGGCGGGGCCGGCGAGGCTGACGGGGCCGGTGGGGCCGGAGGTCCAGGCCCGTCTCGGGCCTAGACCAGGCGGACCGGCTTCTCGGGGCGTACGCCGACCTCCGCGAGCCAGTCCCGGAGCGGGCCGGGGTCCCGGTCCTCCACGAGCGAGAGCACCGGTCCGGCGAGATCGGCCCGCCGCACCCCGGCGACCAGCAGGACCGGCCCGTCCAGCCAGTCCAGCCCGGGCTCGCCTCCCGCGGAGTCGACCGCGGCGCAGCACACCAGCGCCACGACGTGGTCCGCCAGCAGGTCCCGCCCGCTGCGCGGGGCCTCCAGCGGGAACAGCGGCAGCGCGTCGGCCCCGCTTCCCGCGGCGGCGGCCGACGCGGCGGGTACGGCCTCCCGCGCCAGGTCACCACTCAGCCGGCCCGCCAGGGCGTCGGCGTCGGTGGCGGCGTCGGCAGCGAGATAGGTCAGCACCCGCTCCACCGTGGAGGCGGCGGGGCCCGGCGCAGCGGACAGCGCGTCCAGGGCGGCCAGCAGGCGGGCCGCCTCCGTGCGCCACTTGCGGTCGACGACCTCCTCCGGATAGGCCGCCCAGTCCACCGGCGACCAGTCCGGCCCGGCCTCGGCGGGACCGCCGTGGAACAGCCGCGCGGCCAGCAGCGAGGCGGCCTCGTCCACCGCACCCGGCTGGTCCAGCAGATCGCAGGCCGGGCGCTCGCCCAGCCGGGAGGTGAACCCGTCGGCCAGCCGGTCGCGCCGGGACAGCTCGGTCAGCGCGGAGACGACGCCCGCGTCCAGGTGCGCGGGCCAGCGGCCCATCCGCCAGGCGGGCAGGGCGACGCGGGTCAGCAGCCGGTCCCAGCCGGCGTACGCCAGCCCGACCTGCTCCTGGGCGACGATCCGCAGCGCGTAGTCCACACCCTGTGCACGGTCCGAGGCGGCGGCGGCCACCCCGCGCTCCATCTCGGCGGCGTCCACCCGGCACAGCCGCAGCAGCAGCCGTGCGGGGGCGGCGATCCAGCCGAGGAAGCGCCGGCCGCCCACGTCCACGGCGGCGTCCAGGCCCCGTACGAATCCGCGCGCGTCGGCTATGTCCGGGTGCGCGGAGGGTCCCGTACCGGCGACGACGGGCGCGAGGACGGCGCGGAGCTCGGCGACCCGCATCCACCACAGGAACGGCGAGCCGATCACCAGCACCGGGGCGGCGCCGGGCTCGCACTCCGGGCCGCCCGCTCCGGCGGCCCCGCCCGATATGAGCGCGCGGCCGCGGGCACGGCGGTGCGCCGGGTGCGTGCGGTCCTCGAGCCAGCTGTCGCAGTCGGGGGTCAGGGCTATCGCGGAGGGCGCCGGAACGTCCATCCGGTCCGCCAGGTCCCGTACGAGCTGGTAGAGATCGGGGGCCGCGGACTCCGACAGCGGCACGGTCGGGGTCATGGCGGGGCCGGCCCGCAGCACGACGGCGGCGAAGATCCCGCCGACGAGCAGGACGAACGCGGCGACGGCGCACACGGCCAGGGTCACGGCCGGCCAGGGGTCACCGGCGAGCCGGCCCGTCGTACGGGCGCTCACCAGCACCACGGCCACGGCGGCGGGCAGCAGCCCGACGGCCAGTGCCCTGCTGCGCACACGCAGCACGGCCAAGGCACGGGAACGCGCGGACGGCGTACCCACTTCAGCGATCGAACCGGTTCCGGACACGGCCGGACCTCACCCCCTCTGCCATGCGGCGGCGTTGCTCACTCCCCCACTGTGACACCAGCCACTGACATCGCAATGCCGGTGGGCCATGTGCCGGAATGAGAGCCGGAATGCTTGCGCCGCACCATAGTTGGGGCGGAGGCGGACGTCAGGCAGTCCGGGTGACGATCACCCGATGGAATGGCTTTGGGTAAAGCTGGGTGCGTTCGAACGCGGCCGGATGCAGTCGCACGCGAGCATGCGCGCGGGCCCGGCCGCACCGAGTGCGCACCGGGCCCGCTTCCGTGGAATCCGCCTGAATGCCGCCGGTCAGCGGGATTCGGCCGCCTTCGCCGCGATGTCCGTGCGGTACTGCGAGCCGTCGAGCCCGATCCGCGCGACCGCCTTATACGCCCTGTCCCGGGCCTCCGCCAGATCGGAACCGGTCGCCGTCACCGACAGCACGCGGCCGCCGGCGCTGACGACCTCGTCGCCCTCGGTGCGGGTCCCCGCGTGCAGGACGTACGCGTGCGGGGCGTCCTGCTCGGCCACGTCGGCCAGGCCCGTGATGGGGTCCCCGGTGCGCGGGGTCTCCGGATAGTTGTGGGAGGCGATGACCACGGTGACGGCCGCGTCCTCGCGCCAGCTGAGCGGGGGCAGGGCGTCCAGGGTGCCGTTGGCGGAGCCCAGCAGCACGCCGGCGAGCGGGGTGCGCAGCCGGGCCAGGACCACCTGGGTCTCGGGGTCGCCGAAGCGGGCGTTGAACTCGATGACCCGGGTCCCGCGCGAGGTGATCGCGAGGCCGGCGTAGAGCAGCCCGGAGAAGGGGGTGCCGCGGTGGCGCAGCTCGTCCACGGTCGGCTGGAGGACGGAGGCCATGACCTCGTCGACGAGCTTCGGGTCGGCCCAGGGGAGCGGGGAGTACGCGCCCATGCCGCCGGTGTTGGGACCCGCGTCCCCGTCGAGCGCGCGCTTGAAGTCCTGCGCGGGCTGGAGCGGCAGCACGGTGACGCCGTCGGTGATGGCGAAGAGGGAGACCTCGGGGCCGTCGAGGAACTCCTCGATGACCACGCGGTCGCAGCCCAGCGCGTGGGCGCGGGCGGCGGCCCGGTCGTCGGTGACCACCACGCCCTTGCCGGCGGCGAGGCCGTCGTCCTTGACCACGTACGGGGCGCCGAAGGCGTCGAGGGCCTCGTCCACCTCTTCCGGGGTGGTGCACACGTAGCTGCGGGCCGTGGGGACGCCGGCGGCGGCCATCACGTCCTTGGCGAAGGCCTTGGAGCCCTCCAGCTGCGCGGCTTCGCCGGACGGGCCGAAGACGGGGATGCCCACCGCGCGGACGGCGTCGGCGACGCCGGCGACGAGCGGGGCCTCCGGGCCGACGACGACCAGGTCGGCGCGGAGCTCGGTGGCGAGGCGGGCGACGGCTTCGCCGTCGAGGGGGTCGACGGGGCGGAGCTCGGCCACCTCGGCGATGCCGGCGTTGCCGGGAGCGCAGTACAGCGCGTTGACGTCGGAATCGAGGGACAGAGAGCGGCACAGGGCATGTTCGCGGGCGCCGCCGCCGATGACGAGGACCTTCACGCGAAGAAGACTAGCCCGCGTTACCGGATGCCCTTCGTGCGGGCACCCAAGTCGGACCCCCTAGTCGTTCGTATATTCCTCCACAACGGTGGCTCCGAGCTCGCGCACGATCAGGTCGTGTCCGCTCAGCGCGGTGTCGACCAGGTCCGGGTCGTCGGCCTCCGCGACGTCGTCCTCGGGGGCCACCGGCGGGGGCGCCTGGTGGGTGGGCGGCTGGTGCTGCTGCTGGGACTGGTGCTGCTGGTACGACTGCTGCGGCTGCTGGGACTGCGTCGGCTGCTGGGGCTGCTGCTGGTACGACTGCTGGGGCTGCTGCTGCGGTGCCTGCTGGGCCGGCGGCTGGTTGGAGGCCGGCGCGGGCGGAGCCCCGTAGGAGGACGCGGACACCGGGGCCATGGGCTGGGCTCCCCCGCCGACCACGGCCTCGATCTTCCAGGTGACCTGGAACTGCTCGGCGAGCACCGCCTTGAGGACGTCCTCGCTGCCGCTGCTCGCGAAGTTGTCGCGGGCTCCGGCGTTGGGGAAGCCGAGCTGGAGGGTCGTGCCGTCGAAACCGGCGACCTGGGCGTTCTGGCTCAGCAGGATCCACGTGAAGCGGCGGCGGTTCTTGACGGCGTCCAGGACGGCCGGCCACATCGCCTGGATCTGCCCGGCGCCGGCGGCCATGCCGGGGCTCGGGGCGGCGGGCGCCGCCGGAGCGGAGGCCTGGACGGCCGCGGGCGCCGCCGGGGGAGCCGCGGGGGCGGCCGGGACGCCGGGGGTGGCCGCGCCGGGCCAGGCACCCGCGGCGGGGGCGGCGGCCGGGGCGGGGGCGGGAGCCGGGGCCGCGGGGACGCCGGGGGTGGCCGCGCCGGGCCAGGCACCGGGGGCGCCGCCGCCGGGCTGCGCGGCGCCGGGCCAGGCGCCGGGAGCGGCGGCGGCCGGGGCCACCGGCTCGGGCGGGGCCACGGGGGCCGCCGGGGCCGCGACCGGGGCCTGGGCCGGGGCTTGGTGCACGGGGGCGGGAGCCTGGTGCGCCGGAGCCGGCTGCGCGGGGGTCCGTACGGCCGCGGGGGCCATGGCGTGGGCCTCCGGCCCGGGTACGTAGCCCATGGCGGGGGCGGGGGCGAAGGCGGCGGCGGCCTGGGCCGCGCCGCCGCGCTCCAGCCGGTCGAGCCGCGCCTGCACGGAACGCTCGTCGTCGAAGGCCGCGGGCAGCAGCACGCGGGCGCAGATCAGCTCCAGCTGCAGCCGCGGCGAGGTGGCTCCGCGCATCTCCGTGAGCCCGGTGTTGACCAGGTCGGCGGCGCGGGACAGCTCGGCGGCCCCGAACACGGAGGCCTGGGCCTGCATCCGCTCGACCACGTCGTTCGGGGCGTCGATGAGCCCCTTCTCCCGGGCGTCGGGCACGGCGGCCAGGATCACCAGGTCGCGCAGCCGCTCCAGCAGGTCGGCGACGAAGCGGCGCGGGTCGTTGCCGCCCTCCACCACCCGGTCCACGATCTCGAAGGCCGCGGCCCCGTCCCCGGCGGCGAACGCGTCCACGACGGCGTCCAGGAGGGTCCCGTCGGTGTACCCGAGGAGCGAGGTGGCCATGGCGTACGTCACACCCTGGTCGGCGGCGCCGGCCAGGAGCTGGTCCATGACGGACATGGAGTCACGGACGGATCCGGCGCCGGCGCGCACGACGAGCGGCAGCACGCCCTCCTCGACGTGCGCGCCCTCGCGGCCGCAGACCTCGCCGAGGTAGTCCCGCAGGGTGCCCGGGGGCACGAGCCGGAAGGGGTAGTGGTGCGTCCGGGACCGGATGGTCCCGATGACCTTCTCGGGCTCGGTCGTGGCGAAGATGAACTTGAGGTGCTCCGGCGGCTCCTCGACCACCTTCAGCAGGGCGTTGAAGCCCGCCGGGGTGACCATGTGCGCCTCGTCGATGATGTAGATCTTGTACCGGCTGGAGGCGGGGCCGAAGAAGGCCTTCTCGCGCAGGTCACGGGCGTCGTCCACACCACCGTGCGAGGCGGCGTCGATCTCGATGACGTCGATGGACCCCGGCCCGTTGCGCGCGAGGTCCTTGCAGGACTGGCATGCGCCGCAGGGCGTGGGCGTGGGGCCCTGCTCACAGTTCAGGCAGCGGGCGAGGATGCGCGCGCTGGTGGTCTTGCCGCAGCCTCGCGGCCCGCTGAACAGGTACGCGTGATTGACCCGGTTGTTGCGCAGGGCCTGCATCAGCGGGTCAGTGACATGCTCCTGCCCGATGACCTCGGCGAACGACTCGGGGCGGTAGCGGCGGTACAGCGCAAGGGACGACACGTATACGAGGTTATCCGGGCGCACCGACAACGGTGGCCCGCAGACCCGCCCGGTCCACCGTGCTCCGCGCGCGCTCCCGCTGAGCGGCCCGGCCGGCCCGACCCGTTCCGGGAACGCAAAGCGCCCCCCACGCACCCGCCAGAGCCCACTTACCCTTGCTGCCTTCCGGCCCTGGGGGAGTTGGGTGAGATAGCGCCACGTGAGGGGCTGGGCCCCACCCTAGCGGATGCGGGGCCCCGGAATCGACCCGCACCCCGACCCGCATCTCCGCCCGGACCCCCGCCCGGACCCCCGCCATGGGCTCCCGACGATCACGTTCGCGAGCACCCCTCAACGTCTTGTATTGTTTGCCCCGGAGGATTCGCCTAGTGGCCTAGGGCGCACGCTTGGAAAGCGTGTTGGGGGCAACCCCTCACGAGTTCGAATCTCGTATCCTCCGCCATTGCTCTCACCGGGCAATAAGTCGAAGAGCCCCGCTGCTTGCAGCGGGGCTCTTCGACTTTCTCCGCACGTACGGTCCCCCAGGCGAGGAACCGCATGGTCGTCCACACCGCCGTTCCGCTCGGTGTCGAGGCTCCGGCCGTTCACGGCCGGGTCTGGTACGCCTCGTACGGGTCCAACATGCACATGGGCCGGCTGGCCGCCTACATCGCCGGCGGAACGCCGCCCGGCGCGGCGCGCTCGTATCCCGGCTGCCGGGACCGCCGGGCACCGGAGCGGTCCATCGCCGTCCGGCTCGCCGGGTGCCTCTACTTCGCCACCGAGTCCCCGGTGTGGAAGGGAGGCAGGGGCTTCTACGACCCGTCGGCGCCGGGCCGCCTGCTGGGGCGGGCCCACCTCCTGACCGTGAGCCAGCTGTCGGACATCGCCGCACAGGAGATGTACCGGGAACCGGGAGCGGACCTCGACCTCGCGAGGGTGCTGCGCCACGGCCGCGACGAGGCGGGCGGCGGCCGGTACGAGACCTTGGTCTGCCCGGGGACGGTCGAGGGCATCCCCGTGCTGACGTTCACCGCACCGTGGTCCGTCGGGGACGTCGAGCCGCTCGTGCCGTCGGCCGCGTACCTGCGGCACCTGGCGTCCGGCCTGCTGGAGTCGGGACCGTGGGCGGAGCGGGAGATCGCCGACTACCTGTCCGCCTGCCCGGGCGCGGCCGGGCACTGGACACCCCGACAGGTGCTCGGCCTGCTGACGGAACGCGCGGAGCGCAGGGAATACACGGAACTCACGGGGCTCGCGTAGCGGCCTGCCGGGGGTCCGCCGGAGGCCCGCGCCTAGCGTGGGGCCATGGACACGGCACAGGAGTTCGAGGCCCACCGACCACGGCTGTTCTCGCTGGCCTACCGGATGCTCGGCTCGGCAGCCGAGGCCGAGGACGCCGTACAGGACGCGTACCTGCGGTGGCACGGGGCCGAACGCGAGCAGGTGGTGGCGCCGGGGGCATGGCTGGCCAAGGTGGTCACCAACCTGTGCCTGAACCGGCTCACCTCCGCCCGGGTGCGGCGCGAGGAGTACTTCGGGCCCTGGATCCCGGAGCCGGTGGGGACCGGCGCCGGGGTGCTGGGACCCATGGAGACCGCCGAGCAGCGGGACTCGGTGTCGTTCGCCCTACTGACGATGATGGAGCGGCTGTCGCCGCCCGAGCGGGCCGCCGTGGTGCTGCGCGACGCCTTCGACTACTCCCACCGGGACATCGCGGGCGTACTCGACTGCTCCGAGGCGAACGCGCGCCAGCTCTACCGCCGGGCCAAGCAGCACCTGGCCGACGGGCGGCCCCGGTTCACCACCTCGCGGGAGCGGGACGACGAGCTGCTCGCCCGGTTCCTGGCCGCCGCGTCCGAGGGCGCGATGGACCAGCTGGAGCAGCTGCTCTCCGAGCAGGTGGTCGTCTGGTCGGACGGCGGCGGCAAGGCGAGCGCGGCGAGCCGGCCGGTGGCCGGGCGGGACAACGCGGCCCGTTTCCTGGCCGGTCTCTTCGCACGGTGGGTCAACGGCGCGCGGATCTCCTTCGCCGAGGTGAACGGCGTTCCGGCAGTGGTCGGCTGGGCGGACGGCGAGCTGACCGCCTTCGGGGCGCTGGAGTTCGGCGAGGGCGGGATCACCGGCGTCCGGCTCGTCCTGAACCCGGACAAACTCGCCTTCCTCGCGATTCAGCTCCGGGAGCTGTCACAGAACGGCTGACCCGCCGGTCTTCATCCGTGACGGCAAGCGCGGATTCGGAAGGCTGGGACTGATGAAGAACGACACGATCATGGTGACCGGGGCGACGGGCATGCTCGGCCGCGAGGTGCTGGAGCGGGTCCGCCGCACCGGTCGCCCGGTCCGTGCGCTCACGCGCGGGACCGCGCTCCCGGACGACGCGGGGGCCGACTGGCGCACCGGCGACCTGACCACCGGCGCCGGACTCGACGAGGCGCTCGCGGGCGTCGGCACGGTCATCCACTGCGCGAGCGACATCCGGCACTTCACGAACGACCTCCCCGGCTTCCGGCACCTGCTGGACGCCGGGAAGCGGGCCGGGGTCGAGCACGTCGTCAACATCTCGATCGTCGGCGTCGACCGGACCCCCTACCCGTACTACCGGGTCAAGCTGGAGGGCGAGAAACTGCTCGCCGGCTCGGGGATCGGCTGGACCAACCTGCGGGCCACCCAGTTCCCCGCGCTCCTCGACCTCGCCTTCGGCGCCCTGTCCAAGCTCCCGGTGGTCCTCGTCCCGTCCGGCACCCACTGCCAGCCGGTCGACCCGGGCGAAGTGGCGGACCGGCTGGTCGAGCTGGCCCTCGGCGAGCCGGCCGGCCGGGTACCCGACTTCGCCGGCCCGACCGTGTACCCGGCCGCCGGCCTCGCCAGGGACTGGCTGCGCGCCGCCGGCAAGCGCCGCCCGGTCCTCCCCGTCCGGGTCCCCGGCAGGATCGGGGCCGCCTGGCGCGCCGGCCACCTGACCGCCCCCGGCCACGCGCTCGGCCGGCGCACCTGGGAGCAGTACCTCGCCGAGCGGGTCGCCCGCTGACCCCGCCTCCGGCCGGTGGGCCCGGCCGACGGATCAGGGCATCGCCCTGAACGTGCGGGCGGGCATACCGGCACATACCGTTTCCCGAGACGGCCGAGGAGGTGTGGATGGACTGGCTCCGGGACGAGATCTTCCAGCCCTACCCCGAGCTGCTGATCTTCCTGACCATCGCCGTCGGCTTCCTGCTCGGCCGCGTCCGGTACAAGTCCATCGCGCTGGGCGCCGTCACCGGATGCCTCGTCGCCGGCCTGGTCATCGGCTCCCAGGCGAAGGTCGAGATCGACGGTCCGATCAAGTCCGTCTTCTTCCTCATGTTCCTCTTCGCCCTCGGCTACGACGTCGGCCCGCAGTTCTTCCGCGCCCTGCGCAAGGACGGCCTCCCCCAGGTGGTCCTCGCCCTCATCGTCTGCGTCACCGGACTCGCCTCCGCCTGGGCCTTCGCCACCCTCGCCGGTTACGGGACCGGCCTCTCCGCCGGCCTGCTCGGCGGCGGCCTCACCCAGTCCGCCGTCATCGGCGTCGGCTCCGACGCCATCGCCCACCTGCCCGGCGTCAGCGCGGCCGAGGCCCGGGACCAGTCGCATCTGATCGCCGTCGCCTACGCGGTCACGTACCCCCTCGGTACGGTCCTGCCCGCGCTGCTCCTCGCCGGGATCCTGCCGCGCCTGCTGCGCCGGGACCTCGCGGAGGAGAGCGCCGTGCTCGCCGCCGACCTGGAGGCCGCCGAGGACGACCCCGACGCCGGGGAGGGCTACTACAAGCACGTGCTGCGCGCGTACGCCGTCGACGTGGCCGCCTTCGCCGGGCGCACGATCGGGGACTTCGAGGCGGAGCAGAAGGCCGCCGGCCGGCGGCTCTACATCACCCGGCTGCGCCGCGCCGGGAAGATCCTGGAGCACACCGCGGACACCCGCGTCGAGATCGGGGACGTCCTGGCCGTCAGCGCGGTCCGCGGCGACCTCGTCGCGTACGACGCGCGCACGCACATCGGGATGGAGACGGACGACTTCGAGCTGCTCGCCTACCGCACCGAGTCCCTGCACGTGGTCATCACCGACCGGAACCTCAGCGGCCGCACCATCCGCACCCTGCGCCACGAGGAGTTCATGCGGGGCGTCTTCGTCGACGAGCACTGGCGGGCCGGCGCCGACCTGCGGGTCCGCCTCGACAGCACCGTGGAGCGGGGCGACACCCTGGTCCTGACCGGGCCGCGCAGCCGGGTGGAGGCGGCCGCGGCGGCGCTGGGCAAGCCGGTGCCGACCAGCTTCGCGACGGACATGGTGTGGATCGCGCTCGGGCTCTTCCTCGGCGGCTGCCTCGGCATCCCGGCGCTGCACGCGGCCGGGGCTCCGCTGTCGCTGTCCACCTCCACCGGGGCGCTGCTGATGGGGCTGGTCTTCGGCTGGATCCGGAGCAAGTACCCCACGTACGGGAACCTGCCGTCCGCGGCGCAGTGGCTGATGGGCACGCTCGGGCTGTGCGTGTTCGTCACGGTCGTCGGCCTCAACGCCGGCCCGAGCTTCGTGCCGGGCCTGCGCGAAGCCGGCTGGCCGCTGCTGCTCTGGGGCGCCGCCGTGACGACCGTGCCACTGCTGGCCGGATTCGCCTACGGGCACTTCGTGCAGCGCCTCCCCCTCCCGATCCTGCTCGGCGCCCTGGCCGGAGCCCAGACCACGACGGCCGCCCTCGGCGCCCTGACGGAACGCGCCCGCAGCCAGATCCCGGCCCTGGGGACGACGGTCCCGTACGCGCTGGGCAACGTACTGCTGACGATGTGGGGGTCGGTGATCGTGCTGCTGCGGCGGTGAGTACGTCCCGCGAGGGTTCCCCGGCAGATACCTTCGAAGATATAATCGGCATCCGAGTTGATATCAACGGAGGTGCCTCGTGAGTAGAACCGTGATTGATCTCGACGATGAGCTGCTTGCCGACGTCGCCCAGGCCCTTGGCACCAGCACCAAGAGGGACACGGTCAACACCGCCCTGCGCGAGGTGCTGGAAACCCGACGCCGAGCGCTCGCCCTGACACGTCTCCGTGCGGCTGCCACCGATGGCGCCTTCGACCTGGACCTTTTTGACGACAAGGGGAACTACCGGCGGTGAGCGCTGCCCAATTCCTCATCGACACGAGTGCCCTGGCCCGCCTCATGCGGGGCGACTCGGAACAGTACGGCTGGGACCAGGCGGCGGCAGCCGGGCTCATCGCCACCTGCCCGATCACCGAGCTGGAGTTCTTCTACGGCGCCCGGTCCGCCGAGGACCGGATCCGCGGGATCGAGGACATGCGCCTGTTGTTCGGTTGGGTGCCGATCGACGACCGCGCCTACGACCGGGCCTGGCAGGTGCAGGAGCTGCTGACCCGGCGGGGGCAGCACCGCAACGCGGGCGCCGTGGATCTCATCGTCGCCGCGACCGCGGAACTGCAGGGGCTGACCCTCCTGCACCGCGACCGCGACTTCGAGTGCATCGCAGCCGTCACCGGTCAGGCCCTCCAGTGGTACGGCCCGACGGCCGAGAAGTAGCGACGGCGGACCGCCTCCACGGAGGGGGAAACGCCGGCTAGCCGTGGGGGATCAGGGCCACCGGGCTGTGGGCATGGTGGGCCACCGCGTGGTCCGTGGGGCCCATGCCGTGGAGGGGGCGGTGGTGGCGGCGCCCCACGACCAGGAGGTCGGCCTCGGCGGCCTCTTCGAGCAGGAGCTTCGCCGGGTCGCCGGAGCGGGTCACGCACTCGGCCCGGACCTGTGGGTAGCGCGCGCCGACCGCGGCCACGGCCGCTTCGAGCGGCTCCGGCGCCGCCGGGCCCGACGCCGCCGCGTGCACCGCGCGCAGCGGGAGGGCGTGCCGCGCGGCCCAGGCGTACGCGAAGTCGAGCACCGCGCCGTGGTCGCCCGCCGGGTCCACCCCGACGACGACCCCGCGTCCGTGCGGTGCGCGCGCGACGGGGTCCCGTACCAGGACGACCGGGACCTCGGCGCGCCCCGCGACGTGCAGCGCGGTGGAGCCGAGCCGCGGAAGCACGTGGCGGTCCTCGCCGCTCGCACCGAGCACGATCAGCCCGGCGTCCGCCTGGGCGGCCGCCCGCGGGATCTCGTTGCCGGGTCCGCCCTCGGCGGTGGCCGTCTCGACGGTCAGGCCCCGGTGGGTGGTGCGGAGTTCCTCGGCGAGGGCCGCCAGCGCGGTCCTCGCCACGTGCTCGCTCGCGCCGAGCACGGGCTGGAACTCCATGGAGATCGGCTGGACGGTCGGCCAGGCCTGGCCCACGTGGAGCAGCCGCAGCGGCGCCCCGGCCGCCAGGGCCTCACGGGCGGCCCAGCGGGCGGCGGCGACGCTCCGGGGCGAACCGTCGAACCCGACGAGGAGGGGGAGCGCGGGCGGGGCGGGAGGGGTGAGCGGTTCGGGCTGGGCGGACGGGACGGACATCGGCGGCACCCTTCTTTCACATTTCCGGTCGCTCCTGCGACTGCGACTGCGACTGCGACTGCGACTACGACTACGACTACGACTACGACGCTACGCCAATTGAGCTCTTTGCCCCGTTAGGAGCATTTTGCTCCCACTAGCAGCGCAGTGCCGCGTACAGGTCCAGCTTGTGGTCGAGGCGGGACAGGTCGCGGCCGGTCAGGGCCTCCACGCGCTCGATCCGGTAGTGGACCGTGTTCACGTGCAGGTGCAGCGCCTCCGCCGTGCGCGTCCACGAGCAGTTGTTCGCGAGGAACACCTCCAGGGTCTCCCTGAGCATCCCGTCCCCGAGCGAGCCCAGCGTCCGCGCCCCGAACACCCCCCGGACCTCCGGCGGGACCCCCGACAGCAGTTCGGCGAGGGTGTCCAGCTGCTCGACCCCGCGGACCGCGACCTCCGCGTCCGCCGCCGTCAGCGCGAAGTTCGCCTGGCACAGTGACGCGCGTAGCCCCTCGGCCGAAGCCGTCCGCGCGCCCACGCCGAGCCGCAGGTCGGTCCCCGGTTCGGCGCACGCCCGCAGCAGCGGCCACACCGCGCGCAGCCGGTCGGTGAGGCGGGTGGTGGCCGCCCCG
The DNA here is from genome assembly GCF_035978755.1 of Streptomyces sp. NBC_01298. Lineage (NCBI taxonomy): Bacteria > Bacillati > Actinomycetota > Actinomycetes > Kitasatosporales > Streptomycetaceae > Streptomyces > Streptomyces sp. NBC_01298. Next base: position 4,875,038 of record NZ_CP108414.1, on the reverse strand, counting down.
GCGGCATCGGCCGCGTCGCCCGCGCCATCCGGGGCGTCCGCACCGCCCCCGTCGGCCGGGCCCTCGTACAGCACCGCCCCGCCCGGACCCGCCGCCCATCGGGCGCCCTCCAGGTGCCCCAGCGCCTCCGCCAGCGCGTCCCCGTCGGTCGCCGTCACCACGCGGTACGGGCCCCCCGCGGGCAGTCCCGCCGCATGGAGCGCGGCGCCGAGGAGGTCCGGTTCGGCCTCGGCCGCCACCAGGCCGAGCAGGTCCCCCGCGGCGGCCCGCCGCGCGGCCGCCCGGCGGGCCCGGCCGTCGCGGTACTGCGCGAACACCTCGGCGATCTCGTGGAGCACCCGGGGCGGCGCCGCGTCCGCGTCCGGGACGTGCAGCAGCCAGGCGTCGTACGGGGAACTCTCGCTCTCCACCCCCAGCGAGACCCCGCCCTTGGCGGCGGAGGCGGCCCGCCGCGCCGGGATCGGGGGCGCCGACGGGGTACGGGCCACCGTGCGGCCGCTCGCGGTCAGCAGGTAGCAGGGCAGCCGGCCCAGGTGCGCGCACGCCCGGTCCAGCAGCTCCGCCGGCCCGGCCCCGCCCTCCAGGAGCCGGCTGAGCTCGGCGCGCACGTTCTCGGGCAGCGCGAAGTGCCGGGTGGGGCGCCTGCTGAGGTCGCCCCACTGGCGCAGGTACACCGCTTCGGTGACGGCTCGGAAGCTGGTCCGCGCGGGGACCGCCACGAGCGGCATCCGGTGGGCCCGGCAGGCGGCGACGAGCTCCTCCGGCAGCCCTCCGTGGGTCTCCTCGCCGGCCAGCAGGGCCCGTGCTCCGGCGTCGGCGAGGGCCGCGACGAAGCGGTCGGTCCTGGCGGCGGCCGATGCCCCCGGACGCCACCACACGAGGCCGCTGAGCACGAGCTCTCCGGGACCCAGGAACCGGCCCGGGTCCTCCAGGTCGATGGCGGTCACCCCGCTGACCTCCTGGCCGAGAAGGGACTGCTCGCCCCACAGCAGGGTGAGGCCGAGGTTGTCGGACTGGAGCAGGTCGAGGACGTGCATGGTGGGGACTCCTTGCGGCGGGTGGCAGCCCACAATCGCGAGGCGAATATGAGGGTTGCCATGGTAAATGCAAGGGCAACCACTCGAACAGCCTCTTGGATGATTCACCAGGGAGGCCCCGTCGGCCCTGGTGTTTTTCCGTGCCAGGGACCAGTCGTCCCGGCGCCCGGCCCGTTGTTTCACTGAAGGAGCCGAACGGCCGAAACGACGGAAGACGGAAAGGATGGCGGGAAATGGACCTCAACACGGTGCTCGACGTACGCGACGCACGCCGCCGCGAACCCTGGCGTCCGGGTGACGCCTGGCTCGGCGGCGGGACGTACCTCTTCTCCGAGCCCCAGCCCCACGTCCGCCGTCTCGTCGATCTCTCCCGCATGGGCTGGCCCCCGCTGTCCCGGCTGCCCGACGGCTCCCTCGACATCGCCGCCACCTGCACCATCACCGAGCTGTCCCGCTTCGCCCGGACCCTGCCCGCCACGGCCGCACCTCTCTTCGAGCAGTGCTGCCGGGCCTTCCTGGCCAGCTTCAAGATCTGGAACATGGCGACCGTCGGCGGCAACCTCTGCAACGGCCTCCCCGCCGGCCCGATGATCTCCCTCACCGCCGCCCTCGACGGAACGCTCCTCCTCCAGGGCCAGGACGGCGCCACCCGGCGCCTGCCCGTCACCGAGTTCATCCGCGGAGCCGGCGCCAAGGACCTGCGCGACGGAGAGCTGCTGCGCTCGGTGCGGCTGCCCGCCCGCGCCCTGGACTCCCGTACGGCCTTCCGGCAGGCCTCCCTCTACGGTCTCGGCCGCTCCGGCGCCCTCGTCATCGGCGCCCACGACCCCCGGGACGGCTCGCTCGCCGTCACCGTGTCGGCCGCGACCACCCGCCCCTTCCGCTTCTGGTTCGCACTGCCGCCCACGGCGGCCGAGCTGCGCCGGGCGATCGACGACACCGTCCGGCCCGACGAGTGGTACGACGACATCCACGGCCTGCCCGCCTGGCGGCGCCACATGGGCCTGCGCCTGGCGGAGGAGGTCCGCCGCGAACTGACGGACGCGGACGCTCCGGAGGAACGGCGATGAGCGGCGGAAGCTACGGGATCGACATCAACGAGCAGCACTTCACCGAGGAGCCCCGCGCCGGCCAGTGCCTGCGCACCTACCTCCGCGAGCGCGGCTGGTTCGGCGTGAAGAAGGGCTGCGACCAGGGCGACTGCGGCGCCTGCACCGTCCACGTCGACGGGCAACCGGTCCACAGCTGCCTCTACCCGGCCGTCCGCGCCGAGGGGCGCTCCGTCACCACCGTCGAGGGACTCTGCTCGCCCGGCGGCGAGCTCCATCCCGTCCAGCAGCGGTTCCTCGACGCCCAGGGCTTCCAGTGCGGCTTCTGCACCGCCGGGTTCCTGATGACCACCTCCGCCCTCCAGGCGGAGCGGGGCACCGCCCATGACGACGGCAAGCTCGACGACCTCCCCCGCGCCTTCAAGGGCAACATCTGCCGCTGTACGGGCTACCGCGCCATCGAGGACGCCGTACGCGGCGTGCAGCACGTCGAAACCCCCGAGGCGGGTCAGGCCGTCGGTACATCCCTCGGCGCGCCGGCCGGCCCCCAGGTGGTCACGGGCACGGCCCGCTACACCTTCGACGTCGAGGTGCCCGGGCTGCTCCACATGAAGCTGCTGCGCTCCCCGCACCCGCACGCCCGGATCGTCTCCATCGACACCCGCGAAGCCCTCCAGGTCCCGGGCGTGCACGCGGTCTTCACCCACCACGACGCCCCTGACCGGCTCTATTCGAGTGCCCGCCACGAGCACCCCACCGAGGACCCGATGGACACCCGTGTCCTGGACGACGTGGTCCGCTTCGTCGGCCAGCGCGTCGCCGCGGTCGTCGCCGACTCGGAGCAGGCCGCCGAGGAGGGCTGCCGGCGCGTGGTGGTCACGTACGAGGAACTCCCGTACGTCATCGACCCGGAGGAGGCGATGCTGCCCGGCGCGCCCGTCCTCCACCCCAAGGGACCCGAGTCAGGCATCTTCCGCGCCGAGAACAACGTGTGCGGCGAGGTCCACCACACCCTCGGCGACATGGAGCAGGGGTACGCGGAGGCCGACGTCGTCCACGAGGAGACCTATCTGACCCAGCGCGTGCAGCACGCCAGCCTCGAAACCCACGGCAGCGTCGCGTACTTCGAACCCAAGGAGGACGGCTCCCCGGGCGAGCGCATCACCGTCCGCTCCTCCACCCAGGCGCCGTTCCTGACCCGGCGGGCGCTGTGCGCCCTCTACGACCTGGGCGAGGACGAGGTCCGTGTGGTCGCCGGCCGCGTGGGCGGCGGATTCGGCGGCAAGCAGGAAATGCTCACCGAGGACATCGTGGTCCTCGCCGCCCTGAAGCTGCGGCGCCCCGTGAAGCTCGAATTCACCCGCGCCGAGCAGTTCTACGGCGCCACCACCCGCCACCCCTTCAAGATCACCATCAAGATCGGGGCGAAGGCGGACGGCACCCTCACGGCGCTCAGGATCCGGGTCGTGTCCAACACCGGGGCCTACGGGAACCACGGCCCGGCCGTCATGTTCCACAGCGTCGGCGAGTCCTTCGCGGTGTACAAGGCGCCGAACAAGGAGGTCGAGGCGTACTCCGTCTACACCAACGGGGTACCGGCGGGCGCTTTCCGCGGCTACGGCCTGGGCCAGGTCCTCTTCGCCCTCGAATCGGTCATGGACGAGCTCGCCGTCCGGCTCGGCATGGACCCGCTCGAACTGCGCGAGAAGAACGTCATCGGCCCCGGCGACCCCATGGTCACCCCGATCGGTCACGAGGAGGACCTCTTCATCGCCTCCTACGGGATGAAGCAGTGCATGGACGTCGTCCGCAAGGCCATCGCCGAGGACCGCAGCCACGAGGACGTCCCCGAGGGCTGGCTCACGGGCACGGGCACGGCCGTCGCGATGATCGCGACCGGTCCGCCCGGCGGCCACTACGCCGACGCCCGGGTCAGCCTGCTGCGGGACGGGACGTACGACATCGCGGTGGGCACGGCGGAGTTCGGCAACGGCACCACCACCGTCCACCGGCAGATCACCGCCGGAGCCCTGAACACCACGGTCGACCGGATCACCGTCCGCCAGTCCGACACCGACGTCGTCCGCCACGACACCGGCGCCTTCGGCTCGGCCGGCACGGTGGTGGCCGGAAAGGCCGTACTGCTGGCCGCCGACTCGCTCGCGGAGCGGCTCAAAACCTTCGCCGCCCGCCACACGGACGTGGCCCGGCACCTGTGCGAGCTGTCCGCCGAGGCCTTCGACTGCGCGGGCCGGGTCGTCACCCTCAAGGAGCTCTACGAGGCCGCGTACGACAAGGGCGAGCTGGAGGAGACCGCCGCCGACGGCCACTGGGGCGGCTCCCCGCGCTCGGTGGCCTTCAACGCCCAGTGGTTCCGGATCGCGGTCGACCCCGGCACGGGCGAGATGAGGATCCTGCGCAGCGTCCACGCGGCCGACGCGGGCAAGGTCATGAACCCGATGCAGTGCCGCGGCCAGGTCGAGGGCGGCGTGGCCCAGGCCCTGGGCGCCACCCTCTTCGAGACCGTACGGGTCGACGAGCGCGGGGAGGTCACCACGGCCGCCTTCCGCCGCTACCGCCTCCCGCAGTACGCCGATGTCCCGCGCACCGAGGTCCACTTCATGGAAACCTCCGACGCGATCGGCCCCCTCGGCGCCAAGTCCATGTCCGAGAGCCCCTTCAACCCGGTGGCCCCCGCCTTCGCCAACGCGCTGCGGGACGCGACGGGGATCCGCTTCACGGAGCTGCCGGTGACGCGGGACGTGGTCTGGCAGAAGATCCACGAAGCGGGGGGCGGGGGGCGATCCTGAAGGTCGCACGATCTGCCAGGCAGATACGACAAACATGGGCACAGTTGCGGCTCATATCATGTCACCAACCTTGCAGATGAGGTTCTGGACAGCCTCGTGCCGGGCATGAGTGAGCCATGGCCAAACTCATGCTGCACGGAGACCTGGACCACCCGGTTGCGCTCAGCGTCGCGGACCTTCGGGACTGGGCACAGCACCGGGCCGCGGTCACGTTCGACTGCGCGACGAACGGGCCGCAGCACCACGTGTTCGAGGGCCCGTTGCTCCGCGAGGTCATCGCGGACGCCGGCCCGGCCTTCGACGCCCGCCGTCGCAAGGACCGCTCGCGGTTCCTGCTCGCCGTGACCGGCGGGGACGGACACCATTCGATGCTGTCCTGGGCCGAGCTGGACGCCGACTTCGGCGCGAGCCCGGTGCTGCTGGCGACCCGCCTCGACGGTGAGGACCTCGACGAGACGGGTGCGCAGTTGGTGGTCCCTTCGGACCGGTGCGGGGCGCGCTACGTCAGCGCGGTCACGCACGTGTGGTTCGGCGCGCTGTCGCCGCCGAGCCTGGGCCTGTAGGGCGGGGCCCGCACCGCCGTCCCGCCGTCCCGCCGTCTCGTCGTCTCGTCGTCTCGTCGTCTCGTCGTCTCGTCAGGCGAACTTCGGCATCTCGCCGACCGTCTTCGCCATGTCGATCACGGCGAACGCCGCGCCCTGCGGGTCCGCCACCGCCGCGAAGCGCCCGAAGGGGCTGTCCATCGGGCCGAAGTGCAGCTTGCCGCCGTGGGCCTGGGTCTTCGCGACCGCCTCGTCGCAGTCCGGGACGGCGAAGTAGACCTGGACGTACGAGGGGATCTCCGGCGGGAAGTCGGTGCCCATGTTCATCCGGCCCAGCACCGGGTTCTCCGGGCCGCCCAGGCTGAAGACCTTGAAGTCCATGCCGGCCGCCTCGGGGTCGTCGCCGAGGTCCATCTGCCGGGTCCCGTACGGGAAGACCCGCGGGAGGAACGCGTCCGGCTTGGCCACGTCGCGCGAGAAGAACTCGGCCCAGCAGTACGCGCCCGGTTCTCCGGACTTCTCGAAGCCCTTGTGGTCGCCCGGCTGCCAGACGCCGAAGACGGCGCCGCTGGGCTCCTTCGCGATGGCCATCGTGCCGAAGGAGCCGACCTGCATCGGCTCCATCAGGACCTCGCCGCCGGCCGCCTTGATCTTCGCCGCCGTGGCGGTCGCGTCGGGCGAGGCGAGGTAGAGGCACCACTGAGACTGGCCCTCCGCCCCGGGCATCGGCGGCACCACGGCCGCGACGGCCTTGCCGTCCGAATAGGCCTGCGTGTAGTTCCCGTACTCGCTGCTGGACTCCCCGAAGGTCCAGCCCAGCACGTCGCCGTAGAAGGTCTTCGCGCCCTCAAGATCGGAGAACATCGCGTCCACCCAGCAGGGCGCGCCTTCCGTGAACTCAGCCATGATCGATCGACTCCTGTGTCGTGTACGACGTGACCCGTCTCGGTACACACGCTAGGCGGGGGCCCCGACAATCGCGCGGGGAGCGCCCGCGCGCGGGACCCTGGAGCCATGGACGACAAGGACAAGAGCGTCACCATCCGTCTCGCCCAGCAGCCGGAGGCCGACGAGCTGCTCGGGCGCAGCCCGCTCGCCGCACTGGTCGGGATGCTGCTGGACCAGCAGGTGCCCATGGAATGGGCGTTCTCGGGGCCCTACACGATCGCCCGGCGGCTGGGCTCCGACGACCTGGACGCGCACGCGATCGCCGCCTACGACCCGGAGGCCTTCGCCGCGCTGCTCTCCGAGAAACCGGCCGTGCACCGCTACCCGGGCGCGATGGCGAAGCGGGTGCAGCAGCTGTGCGCGTACCTGGTGGAGCACTACGGAGGGGACGCGGCGGCCGTGTGGACCGACGCGGGGACCGGCGCCGAGCTGCTGGCGCGGCTGCGGGCGCTGCCCGGCTTCGGGGAGCAGAAGGCGCAGATCTTCCTGGCGCTGCTCGGCAAGCGGTTCGGGGTGCGGCCGCGCGGCTGGCGCGAGGCGGCCGGCGGGTACGGGCCGGCGAACGTCTACCGGTCGGCGGCGGACATCACGGGCCCGGAATCGCTGGCCAAGGTGCGGGCGCACAAGCAGGAGGCGAAGGCCGCCGCGAAGGCGGCCACGACGACCGGGAAAGCGGCCAATACCGGTGACGGCAAGCGGAATTGACCGTTCGGGCGAGTGCCGGGCCCGTTGTCAGACCCGGCCTATAAGCTCGTGATCATGACTGAGAACCTGACCCGCGCCGCCACCGCCGAGATCATCTCCGACGGCCCCGGCAGCCTGATCACGCTCCTGACGGACACCGCCGAGCTCACCTGCAACACGGCCACCTTCGAGGTCGGCGCCGCGGGTGCCCCGGTGCACTTCCACACCAAGGCGACCGAGTTCTTCCACGTCACGGACGGCACGCTCGACGTCCTGCTCGGCGACGAGATACACACCCTGACCAAGGGCGACTTCCTCGCCGTGCCCCCCGGCGTGAAGCACGCCTTCGCCCCGGCCGCGGACAGTACGGCCGAGGTCTTCGTCGGCTTCACCCCCGGCATGGGCCGCTTCGACTACTACCGGCTGCTCGGCCGGGTCCGGGCCGGCGAGGCCACGGTGCAGGACATCATCGACAGCCAGCCCGTCTACGACAACCACTACGCGGAGAGCGACGCCTGGGCCGGCCGCCTGAAGCGCAGCGCCGAAGCGTAGATCTCGTCGGCGTCGAGCCTTCGCAGTTCCTCCGCTATCAGCTCGGCGCTGCTGCGGATCTTCAGCGCGACCTTGCGGTCGGGGCTGCCCGGCAGGAGCAGGGTGGCCAGGACACCGTCCGGGCGGTCCACGCGGATCTCCCCGGCGGAGGTCGTCAGCCGGACCCGGGTGATGACCGGGCCCCCGGTCGCCACCCGCTCCACGGGCACGCCCAGCCGGTCCTCCAGCCAGCGGGCCAGCAGCTCGGAGCTCGCGTTGCCGGGCTCGCTCTCCACGGCCGCGCCCGTCACCGGGAGCGGCTTCTGGTCCAAGGCGGCGGCCAGGAGCGAACGCCACGGGGTGACCCTGGTCCAGGCCAGGTCGGTGTCCCCGGGCTCGTAGGCGCCGGCCCGGGCGTCGAGCGCCGCGACCGGGTCGGGGGCCGCCTCGGCGTCCGTGATCCGGCGCTGCGCGAGCGCGCCCAGCGGGTCCCGGGCGGGCGCGTCCGGGGCTTCGGCGGGCCACCAGGCCACCACGGGCGCGTCCGGCACCAGCAGCGGGAGCACCACGGAGCCCGCGTGTTCGGTGAGCGTCCCGTGCAGCCGGAGCAGCACGATCTCCCCGGACCCGGCGTCGGCGCCGACCCGCAGCTCCGCGTCGAGCCGGTTCTGACGCAGCCGGTGCGAGCCGCGCGCGGTGCGCTTGATCACCGCGATGATCCGGCAGGGGTGCTCGCGCGAGGCCTCGGAGGCCGCGCGGACGGCGTCGTAGGCGTTCTCCTCGTCCGTGGCGACGAGGAGGTTGAGCACGAGCCCCATCGTGGGGCTCCCGATGGCCCGTCGCGCGTCGAGCAGGGCCCGGTTGACCTTGCTGGAGGTCGTATCGGTGAGTTCGGTCCGCATGCTCCGAGTCTCGCAGGCCGGACGGGGCCTCAGGTACGCATTCCGGCGTGCGGTGTCCCGGGTGCGGTGTCCCCGGTGCGGGGGCCCCGGTGCGGGGTCAGCGGCGCCGTCTGGCCGTGCCGAAGATGGACCGGGAGATCTCGCGGCCCAGTTGCGTGCCGATCGACCTGGCCAGGGAGCGGAAGAGCCCGCTGCCCACCACCTGCTCCGCCAGCGAGGGATCCGGCTTCGGAGCGGCCTTCGCGGCCGCCTTCGCCTGCTTCTCGGCCTCCGCCGCCGCGGCCGCCGCCTCGGCTTCCGCCTCCGCCGCCGCCTGCTCGGCGCTGATCTTCTCGTACGCCGATTCCCGGTCGATGGGCTCCGCGTAGCGCGAGTAGAGCAGCGAGGACTTCACCGCCTGGTCCAGCGCGGCCGCGTCGATCGGCCCCATCAGCGACCGGGGGGCCCGCAGCCGGGTCGCCGCCACCGGGGTCGGCGCGCCGTTCTCGCTGAGCACCGTGATCACCGCCTCGCCCGTCCCCAGCTGGGTCAGCAGCTCCTCCAGGTCATAGGGGGAGTTCGGGAAGGTCTTCACCGTCGCCTTCAGCGCCTTCGCGTCGTCCGGGGTGAAGGCGCGCAGGGCGTGCTGCACCCGGTTGCCGAGCTGCGCCAGCACGTCGGCCGGCACGTCCTTGGGGGTCTGGGTGACGAAGAAGACGCCGATGCCCTTGGATCGGATCAGCCGGACCGTCTGCGTGATGGCTTCGAGGAAGGCCTTCGAGGCCCCGTTGAACAGCAGGTGCGCCTCGTCGAAGAAGAAGACCAGCTTGGGCTTCTCCAGATCACCGACTTCCGGCAGGTCGGTGTACAGGTCCGCCAGCAGCCACATCAGGAAAGTGGAGAAGAGCTGCGGTTTGTCCTGGACCGCCGGGAGCTCCAGTACGGAGACCAGTCCGCGCCCGTCCGCCGCCGTCCGGAGGAATTCACTGGTGTCGAATTCGGGCTCGCCGAAGAATTCCGCGGCTCCCTGCTGTTCGAAGGCGGTGAGCGCCCGCAGGATCACTCCGGCGGTCACCGTGGAGAGTCCGCCGATGCCCTTGAGCTCGGGCTTCCCCTGGTCCGAGACGAGGAAGGCGACGACGGCCCGCAGGTCCTTGAGGTCGATCAGCTCCAGGCCCTTGGTATCGGCGTAGTGGAAGATCAGCCCCAGTGACTGCTCCTGCGTCTGGTTGAGCTGGAGCACCTTGGACATCAGGACCGGGCCGAAGCTCGTCACGGTGGACCGCAGCGGGATTCCGGGGCCGATCCCGCCCAGCGAGTAGAACTCGCTGGGGAATCCGGCGCCCTCCCATTCCTGGGCCACGTCCTTGGCGCGTTCCCCGATCTTCTCGTTGGCCGCGCCGGGGGCGGAGATGCCCGAGACATCGCCCTTGATGTCCGCGAGGAAGACCGGGACGCCGTTGGCCGACAACTGTTCGGCGATGAGCTGCAGCGTCTTGGTCTTGCCGGTTCCCGTGGCGCCCGCGACCAGGCCGTGCCGGTTGAGCATCGACAGCGGGATGCGGATCTGATGCTCCGGCAGGCAGGCCCCGTCCCAGAGCAGGGCCCCCAGATCGAGCGCGGGTCCGGTGAAGGCGTACCCGGCGGCGATCCGGCCGGCGGGGGAGTCGGCAGGGGACGGGGCGGGGGACGGGGAAGGGGACTCGGCAGGGGACGCGGGGTCGGTGCTCTGACTCATATATCACTCCCGAAATAGCACTATTCGCCACCTTTGCACCGTCATCGCAAGGCTGCGCCCGCAGGCCCCTGCCCGGTAGGCTTTCCGTGTGATCTTCAAGCGCATCGGAAATAGGCGGCCGTACCCCGACCACGGCAGGGAAACCACCCGTCAGTGGGCGGATGTCGCCCCGCGCCCGGTCCGGCTCGACCAGCTTGTGACCACCAAGGGCCAGCTCGACCTCGAAACGCTGCTCGCCGAGGATTCGACCTTCTACGGGGACCTCTTCGCCCATGTCGTGAAGTGGCAGGGCGACCTGTACCTGGAGGACGGTCTGCACCGCGCCGTCCGGGCCGCGCTCCAGCAGCGCCAGGTCCTGCACGCGCGCGTCCTCGAACTGGGCTGACCCGCTCCGGCCGGTGTCGGATAGGTCCCGGTTGCGCCTTTCGGGTCAGCCTTGCCCTATCAACAGATGATTCGGTGGGCATCGGCAGCGGTCGGCATTACGCTGCGCACATGAGCATGCTCACTCCCCCTGGCATGGGCGGAAAGTACAAGGTCACGGGAGCGGCTTACCCCCGCATGACCCGCCCTCGACGCCGCCGCCGGATCGTCCTCGTGGTGCTCGGATCGATCATCGGGCTCGCCCTGATCGCTTACGGGGCCGTGCAGCTCATCGACGTGTTCGGCGGTGACGCCGACAAACGCAAGACCGCCGCCGCGGCCAAGGACTGCGCCACCCCCGCGCCCAAGGCGGGCTCCGCCGCCACCCCCGCCGCCGCGCCGAAGGTCGTCCTCCCGGCGCCCGGCGGCATCACGGTCAACGTCTACAACGCGACCCCGCGCGCGGGCCTCGCCAAGGCCGTGGGCGATGAGCTCAAGAGCCGCGGCTTCGCCATCGGCAAGGTCGGCAACGCCCCCGCCGACTTCGACAAGAAGGTCCCGGGCGCCGGGATACTGGTCGGCTCGCCGCAGACGGACAAGGCCGCCTTCTCCGTCCTCGGCACCAACCTCGCCGGCGCCACCCACCAGACCGACGCCCGCGAGACCGCGGACATCGACCTGATCCTGGGCGACGCCTTCCAGACGCTCACGCCGAAGGCCGACGCCGACAAGGCCCTCGCCGCCCTGGCCAACCCCCAGCCCGCGCCCGCCAAGAAGTGCTGACCGCATGAAGAAGCCCGGCCTACCCCTGGGGGAGGCCGGGCTTCTTCGAGCTTGCGCCGATACTCCGCTACTCCGCCGAGCCGTACATGCGGTCGCCCGCGTCGCCCAGCCCCGGCACGATGTAGCCCTGCTCGTTGAGCCGCTCGTCCACCGCGGCCGTCACCACCGTCACCGGCGTGCCGGCCAGCTCGCGCTCCATGACCTCGACGCCCTCCGGCGCGGCCAGCAGCACCACCGCGGTCACGTCGTCCGCACCGCGCTTGATGAGCTCCTTGATCGCCGCGACGAGCGTGCCGCCGGTGGCGAGCATCGGGTCCACCACGTAGACCTGGCGGCCCGAGAGGTCCTCCGGCATGCGCGTCGCGTACGTGGAGGCCTCCAGGGTCTCCTCGTTGCGGACCATGCCGAGGAAGCCGACCTCGGCGGTCGGCAGCAGCCGCACCATGCCGTCGAGCATGCCGAGACCGGCGCGCAGGATCGGTACGACCAGCGGCCGCGGGTAGGAGAGCTTCACGCCGGTGGTCGGGCCGACCGGGGTGACGATGTCGGCCTGCTCGGTGCGCACGTCCCGGGTGGCCTCGTACGCGAGCAGGGTCACCAGCTCGTCGGCGAGCCGCCGGAAGGTGGCGGAGTCGGTGCGCTTGTCGCGCAGAGTGGTGAGTTTGTGCGCCACCAAGGGGTGATCCACTACCTGCAAACGCACAACATCCTCCAAGACTTGACTGCCGCAGCAAAAGCCACGGCCCGCGACGCCGCTACCTGCGAAAACGGCCGCAAACACGCGACCCACATCCAAAAGGCTACGCGCTGCGCCCACCCCTTCGCGCCCGAAGCGGCGGCCACGCCCGGAAAGCCCTGGAGATGCGACCCGCCCGGACCCCCAGCACGCTGGACTGATGAGCCACGCAATGGTGATCGCCGCCGTAGACGGATCCGAACACAGCCTCAAGGCCCTGGAGTGGGCAAGGGCTGCGGCAGTGCGCCACGGCACCGGGCTCGTCGTCGCCCACGTGCTGTCCGACAGCGTCCAGTTGTACGCGGCACGCCGTTCCTCCCTCCAGGACCGCGGCGAGCCCGAGGAGGCCGAGGACCCCGTCAGCGTGCGCATACGGGCCCATCTGGCCACCGGGGGCGAACTGCCCGCCGAAGTCCGCTACGCGTCCCTGGAGGGCTCCGTCCCGGAGGCCCTGCGGGACATCGGGGAGGGCGCCCGGATGCTGGTGATGGGCTCCCGGGGCCGCGGCGGCTTCGCCGCGCTGCTGCTCGGCTCGAACAGCCGGGCCGTGGCCACCAGCGCCGGCTGCCCCGTGGTCGTGGTCGCGCACGAGGCGCGCGGAGTGGACGCGGCCTCCCAGGCCTCGGCCGGGCGGGTCGTGCTGGGGCTGCACGCCGCGGAGACGCCCGACAACGTACTGGACTTCGCGTTCACGGAGGCCGCCGCGCGGGGCACCACGCTCCAGGTGGTCTCGGCGTACAGCATCCCGCCGTCGCCGACGATGGTGATCGACAGCCCGTTCGCGGTGATCCCGCCGGAGGCGCTGGTGGGGGAGGACGAGAACGCGGTGCCGGCCGAGCGGGAGATGCTCCGCTCCCAGACGGAGCGGCTCGCACCGTTCCGGGCGAGGTACCCGACCGTGCCCGTCGAGCAGGCCGCGGTGCCCGGGGACGCGGCCGGGCGCCTCGTCGCCACCTCGAACTCGGCGGCGCTGGTCGTCGTGGGCCGCCACCACCCGCGCCGGCACATCCGGTCCCTGATGATGGGCTCGGTCGCGAACGCCGTGCTGCAGCACGCGCACGGGCCGGTGGCGATCGTCCCGACGCTGTCGGAGACCGAGGAGACCGAGGAGTCCGCGTAGCCGGGTTTGTCGGAATCCGACTGAATTCCTGCGGAGTCGTGACAGAAGGTGGCATCAAACGGCTGGTCCGGGGGAAGGTGGGGATTCGGGGGGACGGACCGGACCGGACCAGCCAGGGGCGGTGACCCATGCCCGACGACGATCACGAGCCACTGGAGACGACGGCGCAGCGCAGAGCCCGGCGCGCGCAGTTCCTCCGTGACCTGCACGAGGCCCGGGAACTGCGCGACCGGGTCCAGCCCAGGCGCGCCCGCGCCGCCCGCATGCGCCAGCAGATGCGCATGCGCACCTTTCGCTGGTGAGCCCCGCCTTCGGCCCCGGCGGGGTGCCTCCCGGCTGCCGCGCGGCACCCGTCGGGCCCCCGTCGGGCCCCCGCCCGAAACGCCGCCCGTGACGCCGTCCGGCCGCCACCGCGCCCCCGGCACGAGACCCCGTACAACACGCGCGGCCAGCGCCACGGCGCCGAAGACCTCTCGCAATGGCTCCGTTTCTGCCACGATGCCGACTGGGCGGGGTACGAAACGGTGAGCACGGCGACCGTTCCACCCCCACCCACCTCCGGCCGGGGGGAACTCCAACCGGCACACCTATGACCAGTGGGAGAGTCACGGTGTATTTCGCCGCACTGCTCGCGCGCACCGAAGACGGGTGGGAAGCGAGCGACATGGAACTCGACGATGTCGAGTCTCTGAGTGATCTGATCGATCTCGCCCGCTCCGCCTCTGTCGACGACGACACGGTGGTAGCCCTCATCGAACAGGAGGACACCTGGTTCGGGGTCGTCCGGGTGGACGGCGAGGAGGACCCGCGCTACTACGTGTCCAACGCCTCCGCCGCCTCCCGCAGCTCCTACGGCTCGATGCTGACCGACGAGCTGCTGGGCAAGGACGACGAGGACGACGAACTCGACGAGCTGGACCTCGACGGCACCGAGGACGGCGAGGACGAGGTCATCGCCTCTTATTCGGACGGCGGATCCGCCGACAGAGACGAGGAGGACGACGCTGACGCGGACGACGGCCACGACGTACGGGCCGGCGCCGAACCGGCACCCGCCGGCCCGCTCGGCGACCCCCGGCTGCTCGACGACCTCGGGGTGAGCCACAAACAGCTGATGACCCTGGACGGGGACGCCCTCTCGGAGATCGCCGATTCGCTCGGCGCCACCGAGGTCCTGGAGGCCGTCCGCTAGTGATCCCCGAGCACCACCACACCCCGCACACCACCCCGTACACGCCCGATCCCGTACGGGACCCGTGGCAGGACTCCATGCGCCTCGCGCTCCGGGAGGCCGCCCGGGCGGTGCCGGCCGGCGACGTGCCGGTCGGCGCCGTGGTGCTCGGCCCGGACGGCACGCTCCTGGCCACCGGGCACAACGAACGGGAGGCGACCGGCGACCCGACGGCACACGCCGAGGTACTGGCGCTGCGCCGGGCGGCCACCGCCCTCGGGGAATGGCGGCTCCCGGGGTGCACCCTCGTGGTGACCCTGGAGCCGTGCGTGATGTGCGCGGGCGCCCTCGTGCAGTCGCGGGTGGCCCGGGTGGTCTACGGGGCGGCCGACGAGAAGGCGGGCGCCGCGGGGTCGCTGTGGGACCTCGTACGGGACCGCCGGCTCAACCACCGTCCCGAGGTGATCGCGGGCGTGCTCGCGGGGGAGTGCGCGCGGCAGCTCACGGACTTCTTCCGCGATCTCTGAGCGCTGTCGCGCGGATGGATTTCAGAGCACGGCTCTCCTTGGGCTAAGCTCTCTCTCGGTAGCGTGTCCGAGCGGCCGAAGGAGCACGCCTCGAAAGCGTGTGATGGTGCAAGCTATCCGTGGGTTCAAATCCCACCGCTACCGCTCTGATCGAGAGCCCCGCCCCGCAAGGGTCGGGGCTCTCGGTGTTTCCGGGGGTTCCGGGGGTTCCGGGGGTTCCGGCGTCCGAGGGACATCCGCGTGACTGCCCGCGCCCTGGGCCGTTGTCACGGCATGACCAAGACCAAGCGCATCCTCGCCGCCCTCGCCCTCGCGGGGGCCGCCGCCGGCCTCGCGGCTCCCGCCGCCTCCGCCGCCCCGGTCTCCCCACTCACCCTTCCGGACCTGCCGGCCCCGCAGGGCATGCCCGAGGGGGCGAGCCCGTCCTCGGTGCAGGAGATCGGCGGACAGGTGAGCGGCGGCCTGAACCAGCTCAACCAGCTGATGGAGCTCCCGAACCAGCTCGCGCCCGTGATCGCCCCCGTCCAGCCGATCGCCGACCTGGCCGGCGGGCTGGAGTAGGCGCTCCCCCGGCCCGGAAGGCGCCAAACGCGAAGAAGGCCCCGACCTGAGTCGGGACCTTCAACGGTTGGGACGGGGGAAGTGGCATCGGGGGGACAAGCCACTTCCCCCGATGAGGACGGAACCTGCCAGTCCAAGCCGCAGTCAGGGGGGAAGCTTGCGGCTCGGACCCCGCAGTGAGGTCCTGTCCCTCGCTCACCGATTTCCTGCCAGAACCGGTGGGCTTGTGTTCAATCCTGCGCCTTCCGGGGCCGTCGGCACACCGGCAAAGGGCCTGTGCCGCCAGGTCATTGGTCCCTAAAGGCCGGGTGAGTGTTCGAACACGACGGGCTAGACTCTGCCGACCTTGCAGGACCGGTTGGGGAGGCCGACAGCGCACGTGGAAACCAAGAAGCTGATCTCGGGCGCCCTTGTCGTCTTCGTCCTCTTCGTCATCATCACCCAGCCCGAAAAAGCCGCCGACATGGTCAAAATAGGCTTCATGGGGATCTCGGATGCCGCAACGGCGATCGGCGAGTTCATGACCGAACTGGTGCGCTGAACCCGTACGCTGAAGCGGTTTCCGGACTTCCCGGCCCCCCACTCCGACGGATGGGGGGCTTTTCGCGTTCGCGCAGACGGGGCAAGATGCCCTGTTATGCCCAAGTTACTCCCAACACGGCGTTATACGGTGCTTGCACACAGTGCACATGTCTTGTGATGCTATGACCGCTTTTGACGGATGAGTTGATGACGTGAAGTGAAGGGGTGGCGTGACCGTGCCGGCCAGTACTGCGCCTGAGGTGCCGCCCCAGCAGGACCCACAGCAGGAGCAGCCCCACCATCCGCACGAACCCCGCGGGAACTCCGCGCAGGCCCCGCACCGGGCCTCCCCGCAGGTGTCCCCGCAGGCCTCCCCGCAGGTGTCCCCCCAGGGCCAGCCGCAGGTGACCCCGCAGGGCCAGTCGCAGGTGACCCCGCAGGGCCAGTCGCAGGTCTCCCCGCAGCCCCAGCCGCAGGAGTCCCACGTACCGCCCCAGCAGGAGGCTCCCGAGGAGCCTCCGGTCGCCCCCAGGCCGCAGAGCCGGGGCGCCGACACCCGGGCCCTCACCCAGGTCCTGTTCGGGCAGCTGAAGGACCTGCAGCCGGGCACCAGCGAGCACGCGCGGGTCCGCGGGGCCCTCATTGAGGCCAACATCCCGCTCGTCCGGTACGCGGCCGCCCGCTTCCGCAGCCGCAACGAGCCGATGGAGGACGTGATCCAGGTCGGCACGATCGGGCTGATCAACGCGATCGACCGGTTCGACCCCGAGCGCGGGGTGCAGTTCCCGACCTTCGCCATGCCGACCGTCGTGGGCGAGATCAAGCGGTACTTCCGCGACAACGTCCGCACCGTCCACGTGCCGCGCCGGCTCCACGAGCTGTGGGTCCAGGTCAACGCCGCCACCGAGGACCTCACCACCCTGCACGGCCGCACCCCGACCACCCCCGAGATCGCCGAGCGGCTGCGCATCGGCGAGGACGAGGTGCTCTCCTGCATCGAGGCCGGCCGCAGCTACCACGCGACCTCCCTGGAGGCCGCCCAGGAGGGCGACGGGCTCCCCGGCCTGCTCGACCGCCTCGGCTACGAGGACCCCGAGCTGGCCGGCGTGGAACACCGCGACCTGGTCCGCCACCTGCTCGTACAGCTGCCCGAACGCGAGCAGCGGATCCTGCTCCTGCGGTACTACAACAATCTGACCCAGTCGCAGATCAGCGCCGAGCTCGGCGTCTCCCAGATGCACGTCTCCCGACTCCTCGCCCGGAGCTTCGCCCGGCTGAGATCCGCAAACAGGATCGAGGCCTAACCGAATCGAGTGGAGATCATTCTCCGCGTTTCCTGACAGAGCGGCAGATTCCCGCCCTAGAGCAGGCCTATCGGGTTCTGTCGCTGGAGATACTTGTCGACATGGCGCTACAGCGTGTTGCCGACATGTGACATTCTGCTGGAACCGCGTTTGCCGCAGCCCCGCCTCCGGTATTCAGGTGGAGGCTGCGTTCCTCCGACGGGCGCGCAGATGAAGCGCGACCGTCCGCGACCTCAAGGGGGTGGCATGTCCGTAGACCAGGGCAGCTCACAGGTGCTCACGCTCGTCAAGCAGCGTGAAGTGCCGGCAGTGTCCCACCGCTCGGAAGCCATCGACACCCGGATCGACACCCGCACCCTCTCCCGCTCCCTCTTCAAGCGGCTCGCAGGCCTCGACGCGGACAGTCCCGAGCGGACCTACGTGCGCGACACCCTGATCGAGCTGAACCTCCCCCTCGTGCGCTACGCCGCGGCCCGCTTCCGGAGCCGCAACGAGCCCATGGAGGACATCGTCCAGGTCGGCACGATCGGGCTGATCAAGGCCATCGACCGGTTCGACTGCGAGCGCGGGGTGGAGTTCCCGACCTTCGCCATGCCGACCGTCGTGGGCGAGATCAAACGGTTCTTCCGGGACACCTCCTGGTCCGTGCGCGTCCCGCGCCGGCTCCAGGAGCTGCGGCTCGCCCTCACCAAGGCCAGCGACGAGCTCGCCCAGAAGCTCGACCGCTCGCCAACCGTGCCGGAGCTCGCGGCCGTGCTCGGGGTCTCGGAGGAGGACGTCGTCGACGGCCTCGCCGTGGGCAATGCGTACACCGCCTCCTCGCTCGACTCGCCCTCCCCCGAGGACGAGGGCGGCGAGGGCTCGCTCGCGGACCGGCTCGGGTACGAGGACACCGCGCTGGAGGGCGTCGAGTACCGCGAGTCGCTCAAGCCGCTGCTGGCCAAGCTCCCGCCCCGGGAACGGCAGATCATCATGCTGCGGTTCTTCGCGAACATGACCCAGTCGCAGATCGGCGAGGAGGTCGGCATCTCCCAGATGCACGTCTCCCGGCTGCTCACGCGCACGCTCGCGCAGCTCCGCGTCGGCCTGATCGGCGAGTAGCCTCCGCGGCCACCGGGATGCGGCCGCGCGGACCGGCACGAGCACGCTCGGCCAATCCTCCGCAGCGGCTTCACAATTGACGGCACGTCAGTAAAACTGCCGGGATGCGAAAGGTATCCCGGCAGGCCGCCGTCCTCGCCCTGTGTGCCACGGCTTCCGCCGTCGCCCTGACCGGCTGCGGCGGCCCCGCGCGCGAGGCCTACGTGGCCGTGGGCGCAGCCGCCCCCGGCCCGGATCGGGGCGCCGGGGAGAACGTCGCACCCAGGGCCGGGGTCGAGTTCCAGTCGCTCCCGCAGGCGTCGCCCGGCTCCTCCGCGGCCGGCGACGGCACGTCGGGGAGCGCCTCGGCGGACATCCCGGGCGGCACGCCCGGCGGTACTCCGGGCGGAAGCTCGGGCGGAGTCACGGGCGGAGTCTCCGGTGGGACATCGGGCGGCCCCGGCGGTACGCCGCCCGGCGCCCCGGGATCGCGGCCCCCGGCCGGCTCCGCCTCGGGCGGAGGCGCGGCCACACCCCCCGGCGGCTCCGGGAACCCGCCCGCCACCGCACCCGGCACCACGCTTCCGACCGCCCCGGGCGGCAAGCCCGGGAGCCCGTCCAGCCCGCCGCCGAAGCCCGGGCCGTCCACGCCCGCGCCGCCTCCGGCCACGCCGGCGAAGCTGAGCATCGGCGCGCCGACCCGCACCGCGGCCGCGGAACGCTGGTGCGAGCAGGTCGCGGTGCCCTTCACCAACACCGGAGGCACGGCGGCCCGTTCGGGCACGGTCAGCTTCGCGACGCACATCATCGGCGCCCTGGGCGTCGACTGGAACACCATCATCTCGACCCAGCCGCTGCCCGCCCCGATCGCGGGCGGCACGACGAAGACGCGGACCTACCGGATCTGCGTCGAGGCCTGGCGCGTCCCCCTGGGCATGCACGTGGAGACCCAGAGGGTCACGGCCACCTGGAACTGACGGCGGTCGGGAACTGACGGCCGTCGCCGCGCGGGCCGGGCCTCAGAGCGCCAGCCAGGCCACCACGGCGATCAGGACCACCGCGGCGAGGCCGACGCCGATCCACAGGCCCGCACCCGGGCCCGACTTGCGCGCGGCACGGTTCTGCATGCGCGAACCGGGGACGGCGGGGGCCGGTACCGGCTCGTCGACGAACGCCCGGAACATCTGGGTGCTGCCCGCGGGGTCGTAGTCACCCTCGGGAGCCTGTGAGTTGTGGTTCGAGTCGTGATTCGCAGCCATGCGCAGGACCCTAGCGGGTTTTCCGATTCCTTTACCGCCCGGGCCTCCGATTCATTTGCCTGTAACAACCATCTGCTTCTATGGTTGCCCGAAGCAACGACATTCGGAGGGGGGTCCCGGTGACCACAGCGCCCGCAGTGACCACACCCGCAACGCGTTACGCCGAACTGGCCCGACAGCTCACCGGCATCGGCGCCGTCAAGCGCGACCTCGCCCGCCTCCTGCCCTCCGACTGCCCGCCCGGTTCGGCGGCCGTGCTCACCGTGCTCGACCGGCACGGCGAGATGCGGCTCGGCCGCCTGTCCGAGTACCTGGCCATCGACATCTCCGTGACCAGCCGGCACGTCGCGCACACCACCGACCGCGGCTGGATCACCCGCGACACCGACCCCGTCGACGCCCGCTGCCGGATCCTGCGCCTGACCCCGGCCGGCCGCGCGCTCCTCACCGAGCTCGGCACCCGCCACACCACCGCGCTGGCGAAGGCCCTGGCCGACTGGTCCGACGCGGACGTCGACCACCTCAACATCCTGCTGGCCCGGCTCCGGTCGGGCTTCACGCTTCCAGACAGCTAGACCGAAGGAAACACATGGCTACGACCACACCCACCGGTGTGCGGGGAGGCGGCCGGCCGGAGACCACGTCCGACAGCGCGCCCATGACCCACCCGCAGATCATGAAGGCGCTCTCCGGGCTGATGCTCGGCATGTTCGTGGCGATCCTGTCCTCCACGATCGTCTCCAACGCCCTGCCCCAGATCATCGGCGACCTCGGCGGCACCCAGTCCTCCTACACCTGGGTGGTCACGGCCGCCCTGCTCTCGATGACGGCGGCCACCCCGCTCTGGGGCAAGCTGTCCGACCTCTTCAGCAAGAAGCTGCTGGTCCAGATATCCCTGGTGATCTACGTCCTCGGCTCGATGGTCGCGGGCATGTCCCAGAACACCGGCATGCTCATCGCCTGCCGCGTGGTCCAGGGCATCGGCGTCGGCGGGCTCTCCGCCCTCGCCCAGATCGTGATGGCCGCGATGATCTCCCCGCGCGAGCGCGGCCGGTACAGCGGCTACCTCGGCGCGGTCTTCGCCGTCGCCACCGTCGGCGGCCCGCTGCTCGGCGGGGTCATCACCGACACGAGCTGGCTCGGCTGGCGCTGGTGCTTCTACGTCGGCATCCCCTTCGCCGTCATCGCCCTGATCGTGCTCCAGCGCACCCTGCACCTGCCCGTCGTGCGCCGCGAGGTCAAGGTCGACTGGCTGGGCGCCTTCCTGATCAGCGGCGCCGTCTCGGCCCTGCTGATCTGGGTGACGCAGGCCGGCACCTCGTACGACTGGATGTCCTGGCAGAGCGCGGCGATGACCGGCGGCGCCCTCGTCCTCGGCCTGCTCTTCCTCCTGGTCGAATCCAGGGCGAGCGACCCGATCATTCCGCTGCGCCTCTTCCGCAACAAGACCATCAGCCTCGCCTCGGCAGCCTCGCTCTTCGTCGGCATCGCGATGTTCTCGGGCACCGTGTTTTTCAGCCAGTTCTTCCAGTTGGCCCGCGGCGAGTCCCCCACGATGTCCGGAATCCTCACGATTCCGATGATCGGCGGGCTCTTCGTCTCCTCCACCGTTTCCGGTCAGGTGATCACCAAGACCGGTAAGTGGAAGGCCTGGCTCGTCTCCGGCGGCGTGCTCCTGACGGCCGGACTCGGCCTGCTGGGCACCCTGCGGTACGACACCCCGTACTGGCACATCGCGATCTTCATGGCGCTGACCGGCCTCGGCCTCGGCATGATGATGCAGAACCTGGTCCTCGCCTCCCAGAACCAAGTGGCCCCCGAGGACCTCGGCGCCGCCAGCTCGGTCGTCACCTTCTTCCGCTCGCTCGGTGGCGCGATGGGCGTCTCCGCCCTCGGCGCGGTCATGGCCAACCGGGTCACCCACTACGTCAAGGACGGCCTCGCCGAGCTCGGCCCGAAGGCGGCGGCCATGGGCCACGGCGGTACCGGCGGGGGTGCGATCCCCGACCTCGCCCAGCTGCCCGAGCCCTTCCGCACGGTCGTCGAGTCCGCGTACGGGCACGGGGTCGGCGACGTCTTCCTCTACGCCGCCCCCACCGCGCTGCTGGCGCTGGTGCTGGTGGTGTTCATCAAGGAGGTCGCCCTGAGGTCGAAGCCGGCGGCCCACGAGCCGGCGGCCGCCGCGGCGGAGTAGCCGGGCGGTCTACGGGGCCGCGGGCGCGGCGGGGGCGGTGAGGTGTCCGGGCGCGGTGGCGGCGGGGGGCGCGGGCGCGGTGGGCGCCCCGGCCGCCGGTCGCCCGGTGTGCGCCTGGATCCCGGCGATCAGGACGTCGAGCGCGAGGCAGAACTCCCCGTCGGCCGGCCGCCGGACCGTGCCCCCGCAGCCGTGCAGGAACTGGGAGACGGCCAGCCGGGCCCCGGCACGGGTGGCGTCCGGCAGGCCCGTGGCCTCCAGCAGCCGGTGCAGGGCTGCGTCGAAGGCCCGGGCGTGCGGGCCGATGTTCGGATACGCGGCGGTGAGCGGAGCCACCCACGGATGGTCCGCGAGCAGCCTCCGGTAGCCCCGGGCCAGCGAACGGAGCCGGCCGGGCCAGCCCTCCACGGGCGGCCCGGCCGGCTCCTGCCGTTCACCGAGCTCGCCCAGGGCGCTGTCCAGGGCGAGTTCGAGCAGATCGTGCTTGGTGTCGACGTACCAGTACAGGGACATCGCGGTGACCCCGAGCCCGGCGGCGAGCCGCCTCATGGAGAACCGGGCCAGCCCGTCGGCGTCCAGCAGCCGTACGGCCGCGGCCGTGATCCGTTCCCGGTCCAGTCCCGCGGGGGCCTCGCTGCGCCGCCGGGCGCGTGCGGCCGGCCGTACCGCCAGCCAGACGCTGGTCCGGGCCGTGCCGGGATCCGCCGGGGTGGCCATGGAGGCATCCTCCTCACGCGCACGGGACCGGCCCGCGATGCCCGGTCCGCCCCCTCGATGCTAGTGGGACCGGGTCCGGCGGGTTTCAGGATGCCGGTGACGTCGGCGCGGTGAGGTCGTAGAAGGTGGCTCCGCCGATGGTGGAGGCCTTGAAGTTGGCCTTGACCCAGGTCTCGATGGAGCTGCTCACGCCCCCGCCGGGGCCGCCCCCGCCGCGTGCCGCGGTGCCGGTCTCCGCGCCGCCGCCGGTTTCGCCGCCGGCCGCGGCGCCGTCGGCCACGGCGCCGTCGGCTCCCGCGCCGCTCTGGCCGATGAAGTAGTGGATCTTCCCGGCGCTCACGTACGCCTTGAACTGCTCCAGGGTCGGGGAGGGGTCGCTGCCGTTGAAGCCGCCGAGGGCCATCACCGGCTGCTGCGAAGCGAGCTGGTAACTCGCCGCGTTCTGCGAGCCGATGGCCGCCGCCGCCCAGGTGTACCGGTCCGCGTCGGCGCGCAGCGCGGCCGTGGCCTCGGCGCTGGTCCGCGTCCCGCCGAGCAGGCCGCCCATGCCGCCGCCGGTGCCGCCGCCGCCCGTGCCCCGGCCCATGCCACCGCCCGGTCCGCCGCCGGTCCGGGTGCCCCGGCCGCCGTCGGTGGGGCCGGTCCCGCCGGGGGCCTGGCCGCCCTGGGGTGCTCCGCCCGGGGGCATGCCCTGCGGTGCGGCTCCGCCACCGCCCCCGGGCATCCCGCCGCCGCCCGGCATCTCGAAGCCGCGCATCCCGCCGCCGGGACCGCCCCGGCCGCCCGCGACCGCGGGGCCCGCCGTGACGATCGAGCCCGTGTGCGGGGTGGTCACCGTGGTCAGGCAGTACGCGAGGGGTCCGGCCAGGGCCACGCCCAGGCCGACTGCCGCCACGCCGAGTGCGGTGCGGCGGCCCAGCCGCGCGGTGAACGGCAGCAGCAGGGCCGTGCCGAGTCCGACAGCGAGGACCAACCAGCGCAACCACGGCACGTACTCCGCGGAGCGACCGAGCAAGGCGAAGGCCCAGTACGACGTGAGAGCGAGGGTCCCGGCGAGCGTGAGGGAGGCGGCCCGGCTGCCCCGCTCCTCCCAGAGGACGGCGATGCCCATGCCGACCAGGGCGGCGATGTACGGAGCCAGGGCGACGGTGTAGTACTCGTGGAAGATGCCCTGCATGAAGCTGAAGACCACCGCGGTGATCAGCAGCGCCCCGCCCCAGGCCAGGAAGGCCGCGCGGGCCATGCCCTCCAGGGTGTCGGTGGCCCGGCGGGCCCGCCAGGTGACCACGAGGCCCGCGACGAGCAGGATCAGCGCGGCGGGCAGCAGCCAGCCGATCTGACCGCCGATGTTCGAGGAGAACAGCCGGTCGATGCCGGTCTCTCCCCAGGCCATTCCGCCACCGCCGCCACCACCGGCTCCGGGGGCGCCGGCGATGCCCTCGGCGGCCGCCGTGCGGGCTCCGCCGCCGACGCTGCCGGTCTCCTCGCCGTTGATCCGGCCGAGGCCGTTGTAGCCGAGGGTCAGTTCCAGGAAGGAGTTGGTCTGCGAGCCCCCGATGTACGGGCGGGAGGAGGCGGGCCACAGTTCGACGACCGCCACCCACCAGCCGCCGGCCGCCACCATGGCGAGGGTGGAGAGCAGCAGTTGTCCGAGGCGCCTGCGCAGCCGGGTCGGCGCGCAGACCGCGTACAGCAGGGCGAGGGGCGGCAGGATGACGAAGGCCTGGAGGGTCTTGGTCAGGAAGGCGAAGCCGACCGCGACCCCGGCCCAGACGAGCCATGTGGTGTGCGCGCCGTCCAGGGCCCGGAGCACGCAGTACACGGTGACGGTCATCAGGAGGGTCAGCAGCGCGTCGGGGTTGTTGAAGCGGAACATCAGCGCGGCCACGGGCGTCAGCGCGAAGACGGCTCCGCTGATGAGGGCCGCCGCCGGGCCGAACTGGCGGCGCACGGCCGCGTAGAGCACGGCGGTCGTGCCGACGCCCATCAGGGCCTGCGGGACGAGGATCTGCCAGGCACCGAGCCCGAAGAGCCGGACGGACAGCATCATGGGCCACAGCGCGGCCGGGGGCTTGTCGACGGTGATGGAGTTACCGGCGTCGGAGGAGCCGAAGAAGAAGGCCTTCCAGCTCTCCCCGCCCGCCTGGACCGCGGCGGAGTAGAAGGAGTTGGCGTAGCCGGAGGCACCCAGGTCCCAGAGCAGCAGCACGGCGGCGGCGAGGAGCAGCCCGAGGAACGCGGGGCGTTCCCAGCCGGGGCGCGCGGCGTGCGCCCCGGCCGTCCTGGGGGACGGGGCGGCCGGGGAGGGCGGGTGGAGCGGTAGGGCTGCCGTGGTCATCAGGAGTGGTCCTTCGCGGGAGTGGCGCGCCGTTCGGGGAAGACCCAGGCGCGGAAGAGCAGGAACCGCAGCACCGTGGCGGCGAGGTTGGCGGTGACCAGGACGGCCAGCTCGGTGCTGTGCCCCGGTGTGGAGTTGGCGGCCCCGAGGGCGGCGAGCGATCCGCTGGTCAGGGCCAGTCCGATGGCGAACACCACGAGCCCCTGGGCCTGGTGGCGGACGGCGCGGGCCCGGCCGCGGACGCCGAAGGTGAGCCGGCGGTTGGCGGCGGTGTTGGCGACGGCGGAGAGCAGCAGCGCGGCGGCGTTGGCGAGCTGGGGGCCGGCGGCGTTCCGTGCCGCGGAGTAGAGGAGCAGGTAGAGGAGGGTGGACAGGGCGCCGACCGCGCAGAAGCCCAGGAGCTGGCGGGCCAGCCCGCGCGGGACCCCGGGCAGGGCGGTGCGGTCGCGCGGGTCGTCCCCGAAGGGGCGGGCGAGCCGGTCCAGCGGGAGCGCGCCGACGGCCAGGGCCCGGCCCACCCGCCAGACGCCCTTGAGGTCCTCGGCGGCGGTGCGGGCGATGTGCACGGTGGAATCGGGGTCGTCGACCCAGTCCACCGGGACCTCGTGGATGCGGAGCCCGGCCCGCTCGGCGAGGACCAGCAGCTCGGTGTCGAAGAACCAGCCGGAGTCCTCCACGAGCGGCAGCAGCCGGGTCGCGACCTCGCGGCGGATCGCCTTGAAGCCGCACTGGGCGTCGCTGAAGCGGGCGGAGAGCGAGGAGCGCAGGAGCAGGTTGTAGGCGCGGGAGATGAACTCCCGCTTCGCTCCCCGGACCACCCGCGAGGAGCGGGCCAGGCGGGTGCCGATGGCGAGGTCGGAGTGGCCGGAGATCAGCGGGGCGACCAGCGGGAGCAGGGCGTTGAGGTCGGTGGAGAGGTCCACGTCCATGTACGCCAGGACGGGTGCTTCCGACTCCCCCCACACCGTGCGCAGGGCCCGGCCGCGGCCCTTCTGCTCCAGCCGGGTGCTGCGTACGCCGGCCACGGAGGCGGCGAGGGCGGCCGCGACCTCGGGGGTGCGGTCGGTGCTCGCGTTGTCGGCGATGGTGATGCGGAAGGGGTACGGGAAGGTCCGGGTCAGGTGCTCGTGCAGCCTGCGCACGCAGGGGCCGAGGTCCGTCTCCTCGTTGTAGACCGGGATCACCACGTCGAGGACGGGCTCACCCGGTACGGGCGCGAGGGGCGACCGGACCGGGAGCGCTCCGGAAGAGGTGTCGGTAGGCATGACCCGACCCTCCCGGGGCGGGCTGTCACCGCTGTGTGCTGACCCTGTGGCCCGTCTGTGAGTGCGGCTGCGCGGCCGGAACGGGAGCGGCGGGGTCGGCCAGGGGGAGCAGGACCTCGAAGGAGGTGTGGCCGGGGGCGCTGCGGACGTCGACGTGGCCGCCGTGGGCCGAGACCACGGCGGCCACGATGGCCAGGCCGAGGCCGGTGGAGCCCGCCGAACGGGAGCGGGAGGCGTCGCCGCGGGCGAAGCGCTCGAAGACGTGGGGCAGCAGTTCGGGCGGGATGCCGGGGCCGTCGTCCTCGATCCGGAGCCGGACGACGGATGTTTCACGTGAAACATGCGCCGTGACGGTGGTGCCGGGCGGGGTGTGGGTCCGGGCGTTGGCCAGCAGGTTCACCAGCACCTGCTGGATCCGCGCCGGGTCGGCGTGGACGGGCGCCGGATCCTCGGGCAGTTCCAGGCGCCAGTGGTGGTCGTGGCCGGCGGCCCGGGCATCGCTGACGGCGTCCACGACCAGCGGGGCCAGATCCGTGTCGCAGGTGGACAGCGGGCGGCCCGCGTCGAGCCGGGCCAGCAGCAGTAGGTCCTCCACCAGACCGGTCATCCGGGTGGCTTCGGACTCGATCCGCCCGAGGGCGTGCCGGGTGTCGGGGCCGGGCTCCTCGCGGCCCCGGCGGGTCAGTTCGGCGTACCCGCGGATGGAAGCCAGCGGGGTGCGCAGCTCGTGGCTGGCGTCGGCGACGAACTGGCGGACCCGGGTCTCGCTCTGCTGGCGTGCGGTCAGGGCCGAGGAGACGTGGCCCAGCATCCGGTTGAGGGCGGCGCCGACCTGCCCGACCTCGGTACGGGGGTCGGCCTCCGCTTCGGGTACCCGCTCGTGGAGGGCGGGCTCGCCGCTGTCCAGGGTGAGTTCGGAGACCCGGGTGGCGGTGGCGGCGACGCGGCGCAGCGGGCGCAGGGCGACACCGACCAGGGCCTGTCCGGCGAGGGAGGCCGCGATCAGCCCGGCGAGGGTGACGAAGACCTCCACCGCGATCAGGGTGTGCACGGTGGAGTCGACCTCGGTGAGCGGGAAGCCGATCACGATGCTCGCGTCGGGCGACGTCAGCACCCGGTATCCGCCGAGGCCGGGCAGCTGCAGTTCGACCGGATCGCCAGGATCACCCGGATCGCGCGGACTGCCGTCGGCGGCCTTGTGCGCGGCCGCGGCGAGGACGGAGGCCTGCTCCGTGGTGAGGGGCAGGCGGCCGCTGGACCCGGACCCGTCACCGGAACCGCCGATGGCCGCGCTGCGCTGGCTGCGGAGGCTGTCGACGGTCTTGCCCGCGGCGTCGAGGCGGACCCCGACGGCGGCCAGCGGGGATCCGGGTCCCATGACGACGCCGAGGTCGTTCGCCCGGGGGAACTTGCCCGCGCCGGGGTGGCTCGCTATCTCGACGGAGGCGCGCAGCTGTTCGTCGACCTTGTCGACCAGGTACGAGCGCAGCGCGACGGTGGTGACGGTGCTGATGGCAGCGCCGACGACGGCGATGAGGGCCACCGCCGAGACGACGAGCCGGGTCCGCAGCGACCAGGGCCGCCGGCTCCACCGGGGGCGGCGGGGTCCGGGGGGACGCGCCGGGCGGCCCGGCCGGCGCGGGCGGCGGGAGCCCCGGGGCTCGCCGGCCGCCACTAGTCGGCCGGCTTGATCAGGTAGCCCGCGCCGCGGCGGGTGTGGATCATCGGCGGAAGGCCGGTACCGCCCTCCAGCTTGCGCCGCAGGTAGGAGATGTAGAGCTCGACGACGTTGGCCTGCCCGCCGAAGTCGTACGACCACACGCGGTCCAGGATCTGCGCCTTGCTCAGCACCCGGCGCGGGTTGCGCATCAGGTAGCGCAGCAGCTCGAACTCGGTCGCGGTCAGGTGGACGTCCTGACCGCCCCGGTTCACCTCGTGGCTGTCCTCGTCGAGCCGCAGGTCGCCGACCTCCAGCACCGACCCGCCGCGCGCGGCCTGCGCCGCCCCGGAACGCCGGACCAGGCCGCGCAGCCGGGCCACGACCTCTTCCAGGCTGAACGGCTTGGTGACGTAGTCGTCGCCGCCCGCCGTCAGACCCGCGATGCGGTCCTCGACCGAGTCCTTCGCGGTCAGGAACAGCACCGGGACGTGCGGGAGCTCCCGCCGCAGGCGGCCCAGGACGGCCAGCCCGTCCATGTCGGGGAGCATGATGTCGAGCAGGACGACATCGGGCCGGAACTCCCGTGCCGCGCGCACCGCCCCCGCACCGTCACCCGCGCTGCGGACCTCGCAGCCCTCGTAGCGCAGGGCCATGGAGAGCAGCTCGGAGAGGGCGGCCTCGTCGTCCACGACGAGGACCCGGCACGGGCTGCCGTCGGGCCGGACGAGGGCCGCGTGGTTGCCGGTGGACGTGGACGCGTGGGATGTGGTCGTCGCAGTCATGCGTACACGCTGGCCGCCGCCCGTGAGAGCCCTCTTGCCTGAAGCTGTGAATTCCCTGAGAAACCCCTCCCGCCCCTCAGGCCAGGCGGAAGAGCCGGGCGGCGTTGTCGTGGCAGACGGCGCGCAGCCAGGCGTCGCCGAGGCCGAGGCGTTCCAGGGCCTCGAGCTGGTGCTCGTAGGGGTAGGGGATGTTCGGGAAGTCGGTGCCCAGCAGGATCCGGTCGCCGAGGTCGGCGAGCCGGCCGCGGTCCTGCGGCGGGAAGCCGCTGAACTGCTCCGAGAAGTCGGTGAAGGCCATGGTGGTGTCGAGGCGGACCTCGGAGTACCGGGCGGCGAGGTCGAGGAAGTCCGCGTACTCCGGCATCCCCATGTGCGCGACGATCAGCGGCAGCCGGGGGTGGCGGGCCAGCAGCCGGGCGATCGGCTCGGGTCCGGTGTGCTTCCCCGGGACGGGCCCCGAACCGCAGTGCACGACCGTCGGGATCCCGGCCTCGGCGAGGAGCCCCCAGACCGGATCGAGCCGGTCGTCGGTGGGGTCGTACCCGCCCACCTGGAGGTGGGCCTTGAAGACCCGGGCCCCCGCGGCGACGGCCTGGCCGACGTACTCCCGCACCCCGTCCTCCGGGAAGAAGGTCGCGGTGTGCAGGCAGTCGGGGGTGCGCGCGGCGAAATCGGCGGACCAGGAGTTGAGCCAGGCGGCCATGGCGGGCTTGTGCGGATAGAGCATGGCGGTGAAGGCCCGGACCCCGAACTCCCGCAGCAGCGCGACCCGCTGCTCCTCCTCGTGCCGGTACGTGATGGGCCACTCGACGCCGGTCAGCGGTCCGACCGCGTCGAAGTAGTCCCACACCTTGTCCAGCACGCGCTCCGGCATGAAGTGCGTGTGTACGTCGACCAGCCCGGGCACCCCGAGCCGTTCCCGGAACGCCCGGACGGCCTCAGCCGTCTTCGCGGACAAAGCCGTGGCTCCGCTCGACCGTCGCGACGTGCAGCGTGTAGCTCTCGTACCAGTCGGTGCGGCCCTGCTTCATCGCCGCCTGGTGCTCCATGTCCTTGCGCCAGAGGGCCATGGACTCGTGGTCGCGGAAGTAGGCGACGGTGATGCCGAGCCCGCCGGGGGTGCGCGCGGACTCGTAGCCGAGGAACCCCGGATTGCCGCTGACGAGCTCGGCCATCCGCTCGAGCGTCTCGGGGTATCCGCCGTCCTCGGCGGTCCGGACGCTGGTGAACACGCTCATGACATAAGGCGGTTCGAAGGCCTGTACGGGCTGGATGCTCATGCCCACCACCCTCTGCGGCCGGTACGTGGCATGTCCACCGGAAAACGGCCCGGAGCACCAAAGGGATCCAAGTTTTGACCTTGCCCCCCCTCCTGCGCCGGTCGGATCAGAACAGCCCGTCCTGCGCGACCGCGGCGTCCCGCCCGGGAGCCGGGATCCCCGCCACGGGCACGTCGGTGGCACCGCCCTCCCTGCCCTCCCCGGGCGCCACCAGCTCCCACCCCGCGAGCAGCCGGGTGTCCACGACCAGCCCGTCGGCGAAGTGCAGATCGGGCCCGGCCGCGCCGACGAGCCGGCCGGCGACGCTTCCGCCGGGCACCATCTCGGTGATCACCCGGGCCGGGGCGGGCAGCACGTCGAGCCCGAACACCCCCGCGTGGTCGGTCACCTCGCACTCGAGCCTCTCCAGCGACTCCGGCCACCCCTCCAGCGCGGCCGCCCGCGCGTGCAGGGCGGCGACCTCCGCCGCCCGCTCGGGCACCGGCGGCACGTCCCCCCGCACGGCCCGCTTACGGGCATAGGCGATCCGGTCGGGCACTCCGAGCGCGGCCCGCAGCAGTTCCTCGGTCCGACGGGCCGCCATCAGCGGCCCGCGCCCCAGCCAGGCCCAGGCCACCGCGCCCTGCTCCAGCAGCCGGACGGACCCGCGCTCCTCGGCGGTGATGCCCACCTTGACCAGTCCGGCCCCGAACCAGGCGAGGTACACCCGGTAGGTACGCGGATCACCGGCGTTGGTGTCGGCCGCCACCGAGAAGGAGCGGTCCAGGCCGGCGCACTCGGGGCACTGGGCGTTCCCGGCCCGGCCGGGCACGGTCCGCCCCGTCGGGCACGGCGTCCGCCGTCCGGCCCGCCGGATGCCGAGGCAGCGGCGCTCTCCCCGGGCGGCGAAGGCGAGCGGCTGCCCGTACCCGAGGAGGCTGGTGCGCTCGCCCCGTCCCGGTCCCGGCCCGTACCAGCCCATGGCGGGCCGGCCGTCGTTCCACCGAAGCCCGGTGCACCACCAGGTCACAGGGGAAGCGGTCGCTCGAAGAAGGTTTCCAGGACGACGGTGGCCTGCGTCCCGCTGACACCGTCGATGGCGTAGAGGCGGCGCAGCACGTCCTGCAGCTGCTCGGTGGTGGCCGTGCGGACCTTGACCATCACCGAGGCGCTGCCGGCGATGATGTGCGCCTCCTGAATCTCCGCGATGCCCTCGAAGGCGGCCCGCGAGTCGCCCATCCAGGCCGTGGAGTCGACCATCACGTAGGCCAGGACCCCGCTGCCGACGGCCGCCGGATCCACCTCGACCGTGGTCCGCCGGATGACCCCCCGCTCGCGCAGCTTGCGCACGCGCTCGTGGGTGGCGCCCGCGGAGAGCCCCACGGAGGCCGCCAGCGCCGCGTACGACTGGCCCGCGTCATCCTGGAGGCGCTGGATCAGCGCCCGGTCGATGTCGTCCACCGAACTCCTCCTACGTCCCTGCACGCCCTGGCGGAGACGCTACCTGATCCTGAATTCACCCCCTGTGGCCGAACAGCATTCGGCCGGCTCTTCCCTGCTTCCCTCCCCCCGCCCGGCTAGCGGGCGACGAACTGCGTCAGGATCGCCTGCACCTCATAGATGTCGACGCCCTTGGTGAAGGTCTTCGCTATCGGCGCCGAGCTACCGGAGAGCCATATCTTCAGCTCCGCGTCCAGGTCGAAGTGTCCGGCGGTCTCCACGGAGAAGTGCGTGATGCTCCGGTACGGGATCGAGTGGTACTCGACCTTCTTGCCCGTGAGCCCCTGCTTGTCGATGAGCACGAGCCGACGGTCGGTGAACAGGATCGTGTCGCGGATCAGCAGGTACGCGGCGTGCACCTGCTCCCCCTGCCCCAGCAGCCGCGCGTACTCGCGGTGAGCCGACTCCGGATCCACTGCGTGCGCGTTCCCGAACAGTCCCATGTGCGTTCCCCCTGCTTTCCCGGTGAGCCGGTCCCTGGCGAGTCGATCTCCAAGAAACCGTAGCCTCGCCCGGCCTTGCCCCGCGTCCCCCGGCAGAGCCATCTCACCCCGTAACCCCCCGGAGCCAGGTCTCATCACTGAGGAGGAGGGGAGAGGGGGAGGCAGGGACGGAGGGGAAGGAAAGAAGAGGAGAAGGGGAGAAGAGGAAGAGCAACGCAAGAGGCCCCCCGGTGAACCGGGGGGCCTCTTGGGCTGTGCACTCGGCAGGATTCGAACCTGCAACCTTCTGATCCGTAGTCAGATGCTCTATCCGTTAAGCTACGAGTGCTTGGCTGGCCGGGGTTTTGCGCCCCGTTGGCCTTGCGAGAACAACAATACATGGACCTCGCCGGGACGCGAAATCCATTAGTCCCACCCGCCCTGACCTGCGGAAACGGCCTGGAAGAAGATCATCCGGTTGGGTGCCGCGGCGCCCTCGGGGCAGCTCTGCCCGGGCAGATCCCGCCATCCCCCGAACCCGCCATCCCCGAACGGCCCGCACCCCGAACGCACCGGACCCCGAACGCACCGAAGCCCCGGTCCGCAAGGACCGGGGCTTCGTGAAGTGCGGAGGCGGAGGGATTTGAACCCTCGATGGGGCGTAAACCCCAAACCGCATTAGCAGTGCGGCGCCATAGACCGGACTAGGCGACGCCTCCAGCACACCCCCGCGTACGAAGGTGCGTGCAGATGATGACACAGGCCAGGGGCTGGTCACCAATCCGCTCCCACGGTACAAGGAGGGCGGCCCGCAGAGCAAAGCCTTAAGCACCCTCATGTGCGAAACGTCGGCGCCTGCTCGTCGTTGGTCTGTCGTACGACGTACGGACGACCTGGAGTTCCCCATGCTGCGTCTCGCCGCTTTCGCCGTCACCTCCGCTCTGGCCGCCGCGGCGGCGGGCCCGGCGGGCCCCCTGCCCCCGCTGCCACCCCTGAGCCGGCTCCTGACCGCCCCCGCCCCCGCCCCGGCCCCCGACCGGCTCACCATCGTGGTGGCCGACACGGGCAACCCGCGGGCGGACGGCGAGTACCGGCTGGAGTGCGCCCCGCCCGGCGGGAACCACCCGCAGGCCCAGGACGCCTGTGCCCGCCTCGAAGCCCTCGCGCGCGAGGGCAAGGACCCCTTCGCTCCCGAGCCCGGAAACCAGCTGTGCACCCTGCAGGACGGCGGCCGCGCCACCGCCCGGATCACCGGAACCTGGCACGGCCACAGGGTGGATTCCCGGTTCCGCCGGACGAACGGATGCGAGATCCGCCGGTGGAACGACTTGGAACCTGTGCTTCCGAGTGGGCGTGCCTGACCTGGGAGGATGCACCGCTCGGGCGGTATGCGCCGGACATCCGCCCTCTCACCGGGAGCCCGTGCGCATAGACTCCTCCCGTGACATGCCGGTAGTTGTGGTCAGGGAGGAAGCTCGTCGTGAGCAGCAGGCCATCCCGAGGCGCTGCTCGCCTCGCAGCAATACTCGACGCTCTTCCGGACGCGCTGTTGCTCGTCAACGCCAACGGCACGGTCGTCAACGCCAATTCGATCGCCCTAGAGGTCATGGAGAGCCCCGGAACCGGGCTCGTCGGCCGGGGCGTGCTCGACCTCCTGCCCGAGTTCGACTCCAAGCTGATCCCCGGCTCCATGCGCCGGCCCGGCGAGGACGAGGGCGGACGGGCCCGCCCGAAACGGATGGTCGCCCGCCGCACCGACGGCAGCGAGTTCCCGGTCGAGGTCACCGCGGCCCATCTCGACGGCCGTGACGCCTACCGCGAGCCGCAGCCCTCGTACACCGGCGACGAGCTGCTGATGCTCGTCGTACGGGACCTCTCGCAGACGGTGGACACCGAGGCCGAGCTGGCCCGCTCCCAGCGCCAGACCGAGATGATCCTGCGCGCCGCCGCCGAGGGCGTCGTCGGCACGGACACCGACGGCAGGGTCGTGCTGGTCAATCCGGCCGCCGCCCAGATCCTCGGCTACCGCGCCACCGACCTCGGCAACCGCGAACTGCACGGGCTGGTCCAGCACTCGCGCGCCGACGGTTCGCCGTTCCCCTTCGAGGAGTCCCCGCTCGCCGACACCCTGCGCAGCGGACGCAAGCACCGGGTCCGCGGCCAGGTGCTGTGGAACAAGGCCGGGCAGCCCGTCGCCGTGGACCTGACCACCTCTCCCGTACGGGACGGGGAGCAGCTCGTCGGCGCCGTCATGACCTTCACCGACCGGCGTTCCTACGACGCGCTGGCCGCGCGCCACGCCCAGCTGCTGTCGGTCCTCGGCGACTCCCTGCGCGGACCGCTGGAGGAGCTGCGCGGCGAGCTGGCCACGCTGGCCGCCGACGACGCGGGACAGCTGTGGCCCGAGGCCAACCAGCTCCTGCACCACCTGGCCGCCGGCTACTCCCGGATGACCACGCTGGTCGACAACGTGCTCTCCTTCCAGCGCCTCGACGCGGGCGGCGAGAAGCTCGACAAGAAGAAGGTGCTGATCGACGGGGTCGTCGCGGCCGGTGTCGACGGCGCGGTCGAGCTGATCGGCCCCGGGCGGGCGCAGTTCGCCGTGCACGCCCCGACCATCGAGGCCGAGGTGGACGCGGAGCGGATCGCGACCGCCCTCGCGCACCTGGTCGCGGACGTCGCCGGAGTGGACGCCACCGGCAAGACCCGCCAGGGCAGCGGGTACGGCGACTCGACGATCGTCGTGGCCGCCGCGCAGCGCGGCGAGGTCGTACGGATCGAGGTGCGCGGCCCGTACGAGGGCGGCAACCCGGTGCACGAGCCGATCGTGCGGGGCATCGTGGAGGCGCACGGCGGTGTGCTGCAGACGGTGGAGGTACCCGGCGCTCCCGGCGGGGCGTACGTACTGGAGCTGCCGCTGGGCGCGGGAGCCGGGGCGGTCACCCTGCCCGAGCCGAAGGAGGCTCCCCCGGCCGAGCCCGGAACCGAGCCCGGAACCGAGGGCGGCCCGGGGCAGGTCTCCGGCGGCCGGCGGGCCCGGCGCGGCGTGGACGCGTTCCTCACCGACGACGCCGATGAGGCGGCCGGCGGTAAGGGAGCCGACCGCGGCACCGGCCTGGCGAAGGCGGGACAGGCGGCCGACGGCGGGAGCGCGCTCGCGCTGCCGTCCGGGCGGCGCAGGGGCGGCGAGGCCGCGGCCGTGGCACGGCCCGGCGACGGCGCTCCCGCGGAGCTCGCCCAGTCCCCCGTGAACCCGGCGGGTCTGGGTGGAAGCGGCACCGGACGGCGGCGCGGCCAGAACGGCGACGGCAGCGACGGCAACGGCAACGGCAACGGCAACAACGACTCCGGTGGCGGCAACGACCGTCCGGGCGGCCCCGGGCGGCCCGTGCCCCCGCAGGGGACCGCCGTGCCCGCGCTCCCGCCCATGCCGGTCGCTCCCGTGCCGGTGCCCCCGTTCCCCGGGCTTCCCGTTCCGCTGACGGAGCACCCCGCCGGGCGGCGGCGTGCCCTGGGCACGGCGGGACCGGCGCAGCCCGGCGGCCCGGTGCCGGCGACCGGGCTCGGGCCGACGCCCGCGCCGATGCCGGCTCCGGTGCCCTCCGCTCCGTCCTCCCCCGCTCCCGCACGGCCCATCGCCCCCGAGGGCGGCTTCGCACTGCCCGCCGGGCCGACGCCGGCTCCGCAGCCGCCGCAGGCTCCCGCCATGGCCGGCTCCGCCGAGGCCGACGCCGACGCCTCGGGCGGGCGGCGCGGGCGCCGGGTACTGGGGGCACCGCCCGTCGCGGACTCCGAGGGCGGCGAAGCCGCCGCCGGGCGGCCCGACGCGGGCGCGCAGGGCCCCGTAGGCCCCGAGACGCATCCCACCGGGCGGCGGCGTGCGCTGCCCGCCACCCCGGCCTGGCCGGTTCCGGCGGCCCGTACCGCGCCCGAGGACTCCGACGGCAGCGGGCAGATCGCCGTACCCGGAGCCCGGCAGCCGCAGGACACCCCGGCGGAGGCCACCGGGGCGCCGATCAGCGTCCGCGCGCTGGGCAGCCTCGGCCAGGGCGGCGGGTCCACCGACACCAACGGCTCCGGCCGGCGGCGCCGGCTCGCGGAGCCCGCGCCCGAGGGCCGTGCCTTCGCCATAGGAGCCCCCGAGGAGGGCTCCGCCGAGGGCCCGGAGCCGCTGGACGGGCCCGGTGGCGCAGTCGAGGTGGTCAACCGGACCGTGCCGCGTCCCGTGGACGACGAACTGCCGCCCGAGCCGCTGGACAACCCGCGCCGGCTCCTGGTGTGGCCGGCTCCGGACGCACAGACGCAGGCCGCGCTCAGCGACCGCGGCTACCGCCCGGTGATCGTGCACTCCCGCGAGGAGGTCGACGCGCAGATCGCCGCGTTCCCCGCCGCGCTGTTCGTGGACCCGCTGACCGGGCCGATCACCCGGACCGCCCTGCAGTCGCTGCGTCAGGCCGCGGTGGCCGCCGAGGTGCCCGTACTGGTCACGGCCGGGCTGGGGCACGCCACGCGCGAAGCCGCGTACGGCGCCGATCCGGCCGTCCTCCTGAAGGCGCTCGCGCCGCGCGACAGCGAGCAGCACCCTTCCCGGGTGCTGCTGATCGAGGAGCACGACGAGATCGCGACCGCGCTGACCGCCGCCCTGGAACGGCGCGGCATGCAGGTCGCGCGGGCCGACGCCGATACGGACGCCGTGGAACTGGCGACCCGGATGCGGCCGAACCTCGTGGTGATGGACCTGATGCAGGTGCGCCGCCGCCGGGCCGGGATCGTGGACTGGCTGCGCGCCAACGGGCAGTTGAACCACACCCCGCTGGTCGTCTACACGGCCACCGGGATCGAGCCGGCCGAACTGCCGCGGCTGGCCTCGGGCGAGAGCGTGCTGTTCCTCGCCGAACGGTCCACCACGGCGGACGTGCAGGGCCGCATCGTGGACCTGCTGGCCAAGATCGGCACCAACTAGTCATTCTGGCCGCATGGCCATCATCGACACGAGCGAGCAGACCGTCCCCGCCGACAACGGGGAGGTCAGCCTGCTCATCGCGCGACAGGTTGATCCTGGCCACGAGGAGAACTTCGAGGCCTGGGCCCACGGGATCCTGGAGACGGCCGCGGCCTTCCCCGACCACCTGGGGTACGGCCTGTTCCGCCCGGCCGTCGAGGGCGGGCCCTGGTTCCTGGTGCACCGGTTCCGCAACCAGGCGGCCTTCCAGCGCTGGCAGGACTCCGCCGAGCGCGCCGCCTGGTTCTCCAACTGCCTCGGGCACCACCACACCGAGATAGCCCGGCGCGAACTGCACGGCATGGAGACCTGGTTCGCGAAGCCGGGTACGGCCCGGCCCGCGCCGCCGCGGTGGAAGATGGCGATCAGCTCGGGGCTGGCCATCTTCCCGATCTCGCTCGCGGGCAACGCGCTGCTCGGGCCGTACCTGGTGAACCTGCACTTCGTGCTGCGGACGGCCGCGTTCGCCGTCGTCTTCAGCACCCTGATGACCTACGTGGCCATGCCCGCGATCAGCAAGGTGCTGCGGCCCTGGCTCACGCGCGGCCAGTAGCCCCCGGCGGGGCCGGTGGATCAGTCGAGCTTGGTGACGTCGAGGACGCCGTCCGCGTACTGCCTGCGGATCACCTTCTTGTCGAACTTGCCGACGCTCGTCTTCGGCACCGCCTCGACGATCGCCCAGCGCTCCGGCAGCTGCCACCTGGCGATCGAAAGGGCCAGGAACGCGCGCAGTCCCGCGTAGTCCACGGTGGCGCCCTCCTTCAGGACGACGGTGGCCAGCGGGCGCTCGTCCCACTTGTCGTCGGGTACGGCGACCACCGCCGCCTCGGCGACCTCGGGGTGGGCCATCAGCGCGTTCTCCAGCTCCACGCTGGAGATCCACTCCCCGCCGGACTTGATGACGTCCTTGGCGCGGTCGGTGAGGGTGAGGAAGCCGTCGGTGCTGATCACACCGACGTCGCCGGTCTTGAGCCAGCCGTCCTCGCTGAACTTGTCCTCGGGGCGGAAGGGTTCGCCGGCCGCGCCGCCGTAGTAGGCGCCCGCGATCCAGCTGCCGCGGACCTCCAGCTCGCCCGCCGACTCGCCGTCCCAGGGCAGGAGGTCACCGCCGGGGCCGACCAGACGGGCCTCGACGCCCGCGGGGAAACGGCCCTGGGTGATGCGGTACGGCCACTCCTCCTCGGGAGTCAGACCGGCCGGCGGGTGGGCCATGGTGCCCAGCGGGGAGGTCTCCGTCATCCCCCAGGCGTGGTTGAGGCGCACGCCCAGCTTGTCGTACGCCTCCATCAGGGCCGGCGGACAGGCGGCGCCGCCGATGGTGACCTGCTTCATCGAGGTCAGGTCGCGCGGGTTGGCGGTGACCTCGGCGAGCAGTCCCTGCCAGAGCGTGGGGACGGCCGCGGCGTGCGTGGGCTTCTCCCGCTCGATCATGTCGGCGAGCGGGGCCGGCTGCAGGAAGCGGTCCGGCATCAGCATGCTGATGCCGGTCATGAAGGTGGCGTGGGGCAGGCCCCAGGCGTTGACGTGGAACTGCGGGACGACGACGAGGGAGGTGTCCTTGTCGGTCAGGCCCATCGACTCGGTCATGTTGACCTGCATCGAGTGCAGGTAGATCGAGCGGTGGGAGTAGATGACGCCCTTGGGGTCCCCGGTGGTGCCGGAGGTGTAGCACATGGCCGCGGCCTGGCGCTCGTCCAGCTCGGGCCAGTCGTAGGTGTCCGGGCGGCCCGCCAGGAGCTCCTCGTACTCGTGCACGCGCACGCCGAGGCCCTCCAGGGCGGAGCGGTCGCCGATGCCCGCGACCACGACGTGCTCGATCGTCGGCAGGTGCGGCAGGAGCGGGACGAGCAGCGGCAGCAGGGTGCCGTTGACCAGGACGACCTTGTCGGCCGCGTGGTTGACGATGAAGACCAGCTGCTCGGGAGGGAGCCGCAGGTTCAGCGTGTGCAGGACGGCGCCCATGGACGGGATCGCGAAGTACGCCTCGACGTGCTCGGCGTTGTTCCACATCAAGGTCGCGACACGGTCGTCCTGCCGGACGCCCAACTCGTCGCGCAGGGCGTTGGCCAGGCGCGTGGCACGGGTCCCGATCTCGGCGAAGCTGCGGCGGTGCGGCTCGGCCTCCCCGGTCCAGGTCGTGACCTGGGACTTCCCGTGGATCGTCATCCCGTGCTGCAGTATGCGGGTGACGAGGAGTGGTACGTCCTGCATGGTGCTCAGCAAAGCGTCCTCCCGGTGAGCGCTGCGGCGCTGCGGCGGCTACGGATGCTGCGATTCTGCGCACGTACCGCTCGGTCTGTCACTACCCAAGAGTAGAAACGCGGGCGTTGTTTCACGTGAAACATCGGCCGGGAGGGGCCGGGCTCGCGTCGGCTCAGCGGACGGGAGCCAGTTCCGGGTCCTCGCGGAGCTTGACCAGTGCCCGGGAGACGGCGCTCTTGACCGTGCCCACGGAGACGCCGAGCAGTTCGGCGGTCTGGGCCTCGCTCAGGTCCTCGTAGTAGCGCAGGACGACCATCGCCCGCTGCCGGTCCGGCAGCCGGGTCACCGCGCGCCACATCGCGTCGCGCAGCGCCTGCGCCTCGGCGGGATCGGCGGCCGGCGGCTCGTCGGCCTCGGGAAGCTCGTCGCAGACGAACTCGTCGACCTTGCGCTTGCGCCACTGGCTGGTGCGGGTGTTGACCAGGGCCCGGCGGACGTACCCGTCCAGGGCGCGGTGGTCCTCGATGCGGTCCCAGGCGACGTAGGTCTTGGCCAGCGCCGTCTGGAGGAGGTCCTCGGCGTCGCAGGGGTTGGCGGTGAGCGAGCGCGCGGTGCGCATCAGGACCGTGCCGCGGGTCCGGACGTACGCCGAGAACGACGGGTACGGCGTCGGATTCGAGGCGAGCGTGCACACAGGCGTGGTCATGCCTCCACGCTAGGAGCGGAGCGGCCCCACCGGATCGGCCGCAAGTGCCGAAGCGGGATCCCCCTCAGGTTGTAGGGGCGGGGCCCGCCCCACCTCCTGAAGGTGGAGGAGGCGGGGCTTCCGCGAGGCTTCCCCGGTGCTTCACCGGTGCTTCCCAAAAGGGACGGATCAGCCGTCCGCGCCCAGGATCAGGCCGGAGGTCGGGACGCCGGTACCGGCTGTGACCAGGGCGTGGGCGGCGCCGGAGACCTGGTTGACGGAGGTGCCGCGCAACTGGCGGACCGCCTCGGCGATGCCGTTCATGCCGTGCAGGTACGCCTCCCCGAGCTGGCCTCCGTGAGTGTTCAGCGGCAGCGCGTCGGCGGCCACGAAATCGGCCGCCTCCCCCGGTGCGCAGAAGCCGAACTCCTCCAGCTGCATCAGGACGAATGGCGTGAAGTGGTCGTAGAGGATCCCGACGTCGATGTCCGAGGGCCGCAGTCCACTGGTCCGCCACAGCTGGCGGGCGACCACGTCCATCTCCGGGAGCCCGGTGAGACCGTCCCGGTAGAAGGAGGACATGGCCTCCTGCCGGCGGCCCGCGCCCTGCGCCGCCGCCGTGATCACGGCGGGTCTCTGCCGCAGGTCACGGGCCCGTTCGGCGGTGGTGACGACGATGGCCTGGCCGCCGTCCGTCTCCTGACAGCAGTCGAGCAGCCGCAGCGGCTCGACGATCCAGCGCGAGGCCGCGTGGTCGGCGAGGGTGATGGGCTTGCCGTAGAAGTAGGCGGCCGGATTGTTCGCGGCGTGCCGGCGGTCGGTGACCGCGACGTGACCGAAGGCCTCCGGGGTCAGGTTGTAGGCGTGCAGATAGCGCTGGGCCGTCATGGCCACCCAGGAGGCGGGGGTGAGCAGCCCCCAGGGCAGCGACCAGCCGAGCGCCGCGCCCTCCGCCGAGGGTTCGCGCTGCTGGACGCCGGAGCCGAAGCGGCGGCCGGAGCGTTCGTTGAAGGCGCGGTAGCAGACCACGACCTCCGCGACCCCGGTGGCCACGGCGAGCGCGGCCTGCTGGACGGTGGCGCAGGCGGCGCCGCCGCCGTAGTGGATGCGGGAGAAGAAGGAGAGGTCACCGATCCCGGCCGCCTGGGCGACGGTGATCTCGGGGCTGGTGTCCATGGTGAAGGTGACCATGCCGTCCACGTCGGCGGGGGTGAGCCCGGCGTCGTCGAGGGCCGCGTGCACGGCTTCGACGGCCAGCTTGAGCTCACTGCGGCCGGAGTCCTTGGAGAACTCGGTCGCGCCGATGCCGGCGATGGCGGCGCGGCCGCCGAGCTGGTCACGGGTGCGGACGCTCATGCGGTGCCCTCCGGGGCGGCGAGGGTGACGGTGACGGTGCCCGTGACGTGGTGGCCCACGCCGTTGGCGCCGACCACGCGGATCTCGGCCGTGTCCCCGTCGAGGGCGATGACGGTGCCGGTCAGCGTCATGGTGTCGCCGGGGTGGTTCGGGGCACCGAGGCGGATCGCGACCTTGCGCAGGACCGCGCGCGGGCCGAGGTGGTCGGTGATGTACCGGCCGACCAGGCCGTTGGTCGTCAGGATGTTCATGAAGATGTCCGGGGAGCCCTTCTCCCGCGCGAGCTCCGCGTCGTGGTGCACGTCCTGGTAGTCCCGGGAGGCGATCGCGCCCGCGACGATCAGGGTGCGGCTGACCGGTATCTCCAGCGGCGGCAGCGTGTCGCCGATGTTCATGCCTCGTCCCCCTCGGGCGTGTCTTCGGACAGGACCGCGCCCAGCTCGGCCAGCAGTTCGCTGCCGCAGCCCAGGTACGCGTCGAGCTGGCGTCCCCACAGGAAGTGCCGGTGGACGGGATGGTCGAGATCGGCGCCCATCCCGCCGTGCAGGTGCTGGCCCGCGTGGACGACCCGTTTGCCCGCTTCCGAGGCCCACCAGGCCGCCGTCAGCGCGTGCTCCCCCGCCGGCAAGCCCTCGTCCACGCGCCAGGCCGCCTCGTACGCGGTGACCCGTATCGCCTCGGTGTCCATGTAGGCGTCGGCCGCGCGGAGCATGACCCCCTGGTTGGTGGAGAGCGGCCGGCCGAACTGCTCGCGGGTGGAGGTGTACTCCACCGCGCGGGCCAGCGAGCCCGCGCAGACGCCCGCCTGGAGTCCGGCGAAGGCGGTTCGGGCGACGGCCAGTACGTCCGCGTAGGCGCCCTCCGCCCCGACCCGTTCCGCCTCGGCGCCGGTCAGCGTCAGGCCTCCGGCCGACCAGGGAGCGGTGGTCTCCACCGGCTCCGTACGCACCCCGGGCGCGTCCGTCCGTACGAGCCACAGGGCTCCCGTCCGGTCCGGGACCAGGACGTGCGTGGCCTCGCGCAGCCAGGGCACGGTGGGGGCGGTGCCACTCAGCCGGCCGTCCGGCGAGGCCGTGATCCGGCCGCGGTTCGGGAAGGCTCCGGTGGCGACCGCGTCGCCGGAGCCGAGCGCCGGGAGCAGCCGGGCACGCTGCTCGTCGGTGCCGTGCCGGGCCAGGGCGAGGATCCCGTACACGCACGTGGCGGCGTACGGGACCTGCGCGGTCGTGCGGCCCTGTTCTTCCAGCAGGAGCACCAGGCCGAGCAGGCCGACGTCCTCGACGGCGGCGGTCAGTCCGGCGGTGGTGAGGGCCTTCCACAGCTCGGCGTCGCTGCCGGTGCCCGCGGCGCCGAGGCGGTCGTGGGTGGCGAGGTCGCCGAAGATCTGGGCGGCGAGTCCGGCCGCGGCGGCCTGTTCCTCGGTGGGGTGGAAGTCCATCAGGCCTCGCTCCCCCGGAAGACGGGCAGTTCCAGTTCCTCGTCCACGCGCAGGAACTCCAGGCGCACGGGCAGCCCGATGCGGACCTTGTCGTACGGGACGCCGGTGATGTTGCTGACCATGCGGACCCCTTCGGCGAGTTCGACGAGGGCCACCGCGTAGGGCGGGTCGAAGGCGGGGAAGGGCGGGTGGTGCATGACCACGTAACTGAACACCGTGCCGGCGCCGGACGCCTCGACGCTGTCCCAGTCCGGGCCCCCGCAGGTATTGCAGCCGGGGAGCCAGGGGAAACGGAGCGTCGCACAGGCGGTGCAGCGCTGGATCAGCAGCTTGTGCTCGCGGACGCCGTCCCAGAAGCCCTGGTTGTCGCGGTTGATCACGGGGCGGGGGCGCCGGGCGGGCTGGGCGGGCTTCGCCGCCTCGGTGGCCTTCGCCGGCTCGGTGGCCCTCTTCGCCGCCGGGGCGTACTTGAGGATCCGGAAGCGGTGGGTCCCGGCGAGTTCGCCGTTCGCCCGGACGTCCATGCGCGTGGTGACGAAGTGGCCGGTGCCCAGTTTGGTCGTCTTGCGCGGCGACACCGACTCGATCACGGCGTCGAAGGTGATCGCGTCGCCGGGGCGCAGCGGTCGCAGGTACTCCTGCTCGCAGTCGGTGGCGACGACGGAGGTGCAGCCCGCGCCGTCGAGCAGCGCGAGGAGCTCGTCGTAGGCCGAGGAGCGGCCGGTGTGTCCGGAGAGCCCGCCCATCGTCCATGCCTGGAGCATCGTGGGCGGGGCGATGGCCTCCGGCCCGGTGTAGGCCGGGTTGGCATCGCCCATGGCCTCGCACCAGTGGCGGATCATCGGCTCGTTGACGGGGTCCTTGCCCCGGCCCGCGGTGGCGGCGGGCTGTCCCTCGAAGGACGCGAGGAGGGTGTGGAAGCGCGCCGCTTCCGTCTCTTCGGCTGGTGCCGCGGCTTCCGCGGCGACGTCGGTGGCGGGCCTGGCGGTCATCGCTTCCTTCCCTTCATACCGAGCCGCATCATGGCGACGATCTCCCGTTGGACCTCGCTGACGCCGCCCCCGAAGGTG
This sequence comes from Streptomyces sp. NBC_01298, assembly GCF_035978755.1. Taxonomy (NCBI): domain Bacteria; kingdom Bacillati; phylum Actinomycetota; class Actinomycetes; order Kitasatosporales; family Streptomycetaceae; genus Streptomyces; species Streptomyces sp. NBC_01298. Next base: position 4,831,502 of record NZ_CP108414.1, on the reverse strand, counting down.
TTGATCTGGGCGGCCCTGTTCATCCGCTCCAGCTCGCCGCCCGCGAAGACCTCGGGGCCCGATCCCCGGATGAGCGCCTCCTCCCCCACCACCTCCTGGCAGATCCGGTACACCTCGACGGTGGACTCGGTGCCCAGGAACTTCACGCCGCTCGCGTCGCCCGGCGCCAGGGTGCCGGCGCCGACGTCCTGGACGAGGCGCCAGTTGAGGAGGCGTACGGCGGCGAGCCGCGCGTGGGCCTCCGCGAGCCGCGACTGCACCCAGGGACGGTCGGCGGGGCGCTCACCGGTGAGCGGGTCGGGGGTGCGGGCGTGGTCGAGCGCGCCCTGGTAGAAGTCCTCGGCCTGCATGCCGATGGCGGCGAGGGCGACGCGCTCGTGGTTGAGCTGGTTGGTGATCAGTCCCCAGCCGCCGTGCTCGGGGCCGACCAGGTTGCCGGCCGGCACGCGGATGGAGTCGTAGTACGTGGCGGTCGTGGTCAGGCCGCCGACCGTGTCGATCGGGGTCCAGGCGAAGCCGGGGGCCTCGGTGGGCACCAGGATGATGGAGATGCCCTTGTGCTTGGGGGCTTCCGGGTCGGTGCGGCACGCGAGCCAGATCCAGTCGGCGTTCTGGGCGTTGGACGTGAAGATCTTCTGGCCGTCGATCAGCCAGCCCTCTTCGTCACGGACGGCCCTCGTACGCAGGGAGGCCAGGTCGGTGCCCGCCTCGGGCTCGGAGTAGCCGATGGCGAAGACGAGTTCGCCCTTGAGGATCCGGGGCAGGAAGAAATCCTTCTGCTCCTGCGTCCCGTACTTCATCAGGGTCGGGCCCACGGTGTTGAGGGTGACCATGGAGACGGGGGCGCCGGCCCGGTAGGCCTCGTCGAAGAACACGAACTGCTCGTCCGGGCCGCGGCCCTGGCCTCCGTACTCGACGGGCCAGCCGAGCCCGAGCAGTCCGTCGGCGCCTATCCGGCGCAGTAGTGCGCGCTGCTCGGCGGGGTCCGCGGGCACCCCGTCCGGCAGCAGGTTTCCGAAGTACTCCCGCAGCTCGGAGCGGAGCAGCAACTGGCCTTCGGTCGGGGCGAGGTGCACGGCGCTGGCCTCCCGGCATCACATCATCGAATGGACCTGACTGTCCGTCAGATTCCAGGTGGATGTCAAGGCCGGGGCGCTGTGACGGAGCACGTAAACGCACGGGGGCGCCCGCACTACCGGACCCCAGCCGGTCCGGTCGCGCGGGCGCCCTCAGCAGTCGGTGCGACTCAGGCCGCGGCTACCACCAGGGGTAGAAGTTCACGGCGACGTTGGAGTTGTGCTGTTCGATCGCCGTGAAGGCCGAGCCGTTGACCTGCGCGGTGTTGTTCTGGTTGGACGCGCCGGATCCGGTGGCCACCTGCTGCGAGGTGGAGGAGTTGCCGTGATTGCTGCCACCCACGCCGCTGCCGATGATGCTGGCGACGCTCGCATTCGATCCGTCGTTCGCGAAGGAGCCGTTGTCGGCCGATGCCACCCCGCCGAAGAGGGCGACGGCGAGGGGGAGAGCGGCGACGGCGGCGATGACGCGGGCGGTACGGATGCTTGCCATGTCTGTATCCTCCAGAAAACCGAAGTGGGGTTCACTCCAAGGCAGTTGGCCGACCGCCTCGGTCGTTCCGTGTGGTGACGACGTCGCGACACCAGAGTTGCCCACCGAATCCCCGGCGAACCACCCCGGAGTCCCCGATTCCCCCGCAAGCATGACCAACATCGGATAAACCCCATTCGCGCCCCCGACACCCCAGGTCAGCGTCTTGAGACCCGCTGAAACCCCTGCCGGGCAAGGGGCGAACCGTTCCGCCAAACCGGCCGGCCCCGGACATGCCGAAGAGGGCCGCGCCGTCCGGGAACCCCACCGTCTCCCGGGCCTGCGGCCCTGCGCTGCCAAGCTTCACGCCCCCCGCACGCCCCCGGCGCTCGCCGGGGCCTTCCCACTGTGCCCCGCTCCGGGGCACCTTCACGGCGCGATCCGCGGTCGCGGCCTGCTCACACCGACCGACCGGGCTCCAGCGCCTGTGCGCTGTGCTGCTCTCGCGTTCTGCTGCGTCTGTCCTGCGGTGCTCCTGCGTGCTCCTGCGTGCCGCGGCGTATCGGCGGACCTGGGTGCCGATCCGGGTAGGCGTACCGGGTGCTGTCGTGTCGTGCCTACGGGGCGCCGCGCACTGGGCCCTACTGCTTGCACCTGCGCGCACTGCGTCCTGCGGGTAAGGGGTCCTGCGTCCTGCGTCCTGCGTCCTGCGTCCTGCGTCCTGCGTCCTGCGTCCTGCGTCCTGCGTCCTGCGTCCTGCGTCCTGCGTCCTGCGTCCTGCGATCAACGGATCACACGGTCAGTGGTTCCGTGGCCAACCGTTCCCTCAGTCATCGGGTCCCGCGTCTGCGCGGTACGAGCGCTCCGTGCCGCGCACTACGCGGCGAGCGCCATCTCACGGCGGGCGGCTCCGACGCGGACCGCTGCGGCGAGCGTGGCGCTACGGACGCTCTCGTCCACTCCGTACGCGGACTCGGATCCGGAGCCGGCGGCGAGGGCGGTGGTGGAGCGGCGGACGGACGGGGTCTTGCCGTGGGCCTCGGCGCGGATGCGCTGCTTGATGGTGGGCGGGAGCGAACCACCGCGCATCATCGCCCTCCAGGTCCGCCGGGCCATGAAGGCCGGCCGGTTCACCGCGACGGCCGCGGGGGCGGCGGCGGGGGAGGAGGAGAGCGGGGTGGCGGCGGCCTGGGCGACCTTGGCGCCGAAGCCGAAGGAGGCGAGGACGGCTACGAGGGCCGCGAGGACGGTGGTCCAGATCGACGTGATGGTGCTGCGGTGAGCCATGACGGGTCCCTCTTTTCGCGATGTTCCGACGGGTGGATCTGACTACATTCGTGATGATGCGGGCGCAACCGGAACACCTCCACGACGCGCGCCGATCTTCCGACAAACACCACCCAAAGGGGCTAATCGCATAATTCCCGCCCCTTGAATCCCCCCACGGATCCCCCGCCGACCCCCCGTGGGCCCACCCCTGGAACCTTCAGCGGACCAGGGCCGGACTCCCGCCGGAGGAATGCCATCTCCCCATCTCCAGAAGGATGTTGACATTCGCTCAGCCCGCCCAGCATGCTCCACCGACGGCGCGGCGGATCTTCTTCTCATGGTCGGGGGACCAGGTTTCCATGCAGAACCGAGACGTACTGATTTCCGGCGCAGGCATCGCGGGCACCGCTTTGGCCCACTGGCTGCGCCACCACGGCTTCCGGCCCACCGTGGTCGAGCGCGCCTCCGCCCTCCGGGAGGGCGGCTACAAGATCGACATCCGGGGTGCCGCGCTCGACGTGGTCTCCCGTGCCGGGGTCCTCGACGCGGTTCGCGCCCAGCGGACCGACGTCCAGGGCGGCTCCATCGTCAACGCGACGGGCAAGCGGGTGGCGACGCTCGACGGGGACACCTTCGGCGGCCGCGCGGGCCACGACGCGGAGATCCTGCGCGGTGACCTCAACCGGATCCTCTACGACCTCACCGTCGACGGAGCCGACGGCGTCGAGTACCTCTTCGGCGACTCCATCGCCTCCGCCGCGGAGACCGCCGAGGGCATCGAGGTGGCCTTCGACAGCGGGGCGCGCCGCGTCTTCGACCTGGTCATCGGCGCCGACGGGCTGCACTCCCACACCCGGGCCCTGGTCTTCGGCCCGGAGGAGCGGTTCATCCGGGACCTCGGCTACTACGTCTCGATCTACAGCGTCCCCAACCACCTCGATCTCGACCGCTGGGAGCTGACCTACGTCTCCCCCCTGCGCACGGCCCTGACGTACAGCACGGCCAAGGACACGGGCGCGAAGGCGATGTTCTTCTTCGCCTCGGAGCCGCTGGAGTACGACCACCACGACGTCACCCAGCAGAAGAAGCTGCTCGCGGAGGCGTACGCGGGGGAGTCCTGGGAGGTGCCCCGGCTCCTCGCGGCGCTGGACGGGGCTCAGGACTTCTACTTCGACTCCCTCAGCCAGGCCCACCTCGACCACTGGTCGAAGGGCCGCACCGCCCTGGTCGGCGACGCCGCGTACTGCGCCTCGCCCGCCTCCGGACAGGGCACGAGCCTGGCCCTGGTCGGCGCCTACGTCCTGGCGGGCGAGCTCGCCGCGGCGGGCGGCGACCACACGACCGCCTTCGCGGCGTACGAGCGCGAGATGCGCCACTTCGCGGAGGAGAACCAGAAGCTCGGCCCCTCGAACATCAAGCACATGGTCATGCGGACCAAGCGCCAGATCTCCATCCAGCTGACCCTGCTCTCCCTCCTGGGCCGCCTGCCGGGCAAGGAGCGGATGATGAACAAGGTCATGGAGCCCATCCAGAAGGCCGCGAACTCCATCACCCTCAAGGACTACTGACCGGTCCGGACGGTGGGTACCCAGCCGGGCACCCACCCCTGCCGACGGCCGGCACGCCACAAATCCGCTCGCTCCTCCCTGCCCCGCCACGCAGACCGGTCATGGGAACCGACATCCACGGCTTCATCGAGTGTCGTTGGGATCGCTGGCTGGACGAGCTGGACGAGGAAGACCGCGGCTGGAGCAAGGCCGCCCACATCGCGGACCTCTACAACGGCCGTTCCTACGTCGCCTTCGAGGCGTGGGGAGTGGACTCTAGGGGCTCGTCCTGCCGACTGTGCCGCCGGGACGCCGTGCCCGACAGCGACTGGGGCGCCGTCTGGTCCGTCATGCGGACCCTGGCCGGCCTGCACGGGGACGAGGGCGTCCGCCTGGTCGTCCGGTTCGGCTGACTCCACGGCTCGCGGGTGAGGCGGAGCCATTACGCTCGTGCTTCACATCGGCTTGGGGGAGTTCGGGATGCAAAGTGCCGTCGTCACAGCGGGTGGTGACCGGATCCGCTGGGTGGAACTGCCCGGGGCCGGGCCGGCTCGGGTCTACCTGCACGGGCTGGGATCCACCTCGCCCGCGTACTTCGCGGCGAGCGCCGTGCATCCGCTGCTCGCGGGGCGGCGCTCCCTGCTGGTCGACCTGCTGGGGCACGGGCACAGCGACCGGCCCGAGGACTTCTCGTACACGCTGGAGGCCCACGCCGACGCTCTCGCCGCCGTACTGGAGCAGGCCGGCACCGGCGCCGCCGAGCTGATCGCACACAGCATGGGCGGCGCGGTCGCCATCGTGCTGGCCGACCGGCACCCCCACCTCGTGTCCCGGCTGGTGTTGGTCGACGCCAATCTGGACCCCGCCCCGCCCGACCCCGCCGTCGCGGGCAGCAGCGGGCTCGCCACCTACACCGAGGAGGAGTTCCTGGCCGGTGGCTGGGCCGAGGTGCGCGACCGGGTCGGCGCGCACTGGTGGTCCACGATGCGGCTGGCGGGCCGCGTCGCCCTGCACCGCAGCGCCGTCCACCTGGCGGCTGGCACGACGCCGACGATGCGGGAGCTGCTGTTGGAGCTGAAGATCCCGCGCAGTTACCTCCTCCCGGCCGAGGACGGCGTCCTCCCCGGGACCGAGGCCCTGGAGGCGGCCGGAGTGGTGGTCGTCCCCATCCCGGACTGCGGGCACAACATCATGCTCGACAACCCCGAGGGCTTCGCCCTGGCCACCGCGAACGCCCTGGCCAAGGACTGAGAACCCAAGCTCAGAGGGCGGGCACCCGATTCGGGTACCCGCCCTCTGAGCTGCTACTTCTCTGACCTGGCGGTGGGTGTGGGATTTGAACCCACGGTGACTCGCGCCACGACGGTTTTCAAGACCGTTCCCTTAGGCCGCTCGGGCAACCCACCTGGCGGGTACAGAGTACCGGGCGGTGGGGGTGGGCGGCGCTGGGGATGAGAGGGGCGGGGCGATCTTCGTGAGGGTGCGCTGCCGTCAGGTGGTGAGGAGGACGCCCGCGTACGAGGCTCCGGCCACGACCACCCAGGCCGCGAGGCCCAGGAGGGCCGCCCGGCCGCCGGTACGGGACAGGGTGGGCAGGTGGACCGCGCTGCCCAGACCGAACAGGGCGGCGGCCAGCAGGAGTTCCTGGGCGGTGTGCGCCCCTTCCAGCGCCACCTCGGGCAGGATGCCGGTGGCGCGCAGCGCGGCCGCCGCGAGGAACCCGGCGACGAACAGCGGCACCGGAGCCGGTCGGCGCCCCGAGGAGGTGCGTGCTCCGCGCCGGCGGGCCCGTACCGAGAAGGCCACCGCCGCGACCAGCGGGGCCAGCAGCGCCACGCGCATCAGCTTGATCAGCACCGCTTCGCCGAGGGCGCCGGGGCCGGCCGTCTGGGCGGTCGCCACCACCTGGCCGACGTCGTGGACGCTCGCGCCCACCCAGCGGCCGAACTCCGGGTCGGAGAGGCCGAGGGGGGACTGGAGGAGCGGGAGTACGGCGATGGCGAGGGTCCCGCACAGGGTGACCAGGGCCACCGAGGAGGCCACGTCCTCCTCGTCACTGCCCGACACCTGGCTGACGGCCCCGATGGCCGAGGCCCCGCAGATCGAGTACCCGGTGGCGATCAGCAACGGCTGGTCCCCGGGGAGTCCGAGTCGCCGGCCGAGCCAGAGGGTGCCGAGGAAGGTCGCCGCCACCACCCCGGCCACCATCGTCACGGTGGCCCAGCCCAGCCCGAGCACCTCGTCCAGCCCCAGCGCCAGGCCCAGCAGGACGATGCCGATCCGCATCAGGCGACGCCCGGCCAGGGAGAGTCCCGGGCGCGCGGGGCCCCGTACGAAGCCCCGTAGGCCGGGCAGGTGAGCCGCGGCGATGCCGAGCACCACCGACACCGTCAGCATCGGAGCCCAGGGCACCAGCCGGTGCACCGACCAGGCGATCAGGACTCCGGCCGCCGCGAGGGCCAACCCGGGCCGCGATGACGTTGTTTCACGTGAAACATCGACCGGAACCAAGGATCCCGCCCCGCGCACCGGGCGGTTGAGGATGGCCATCAGTCGGTCGGCAGCGTGTAGACGCGGCGGACACTGCTGCCGAGGCGTATGACGTCCGCCCCGTAGACGTGCAGGGATATCGCCTTCGTGCGACAGGAGTTGCGGACCTTGTGGATATCGCCGGGCGGGGCGAACCCGCAGACGTCGCCGGGGCCGTTGACCACGTGCTCGGTCGCTACCAGCCGGGCTCCGGTGGTGGCCGTGGCGGGGGCGAGGCGGTAGCGGAGCTCGCTCTCCTCGCCCTCGTGCACCCCGGCCACGCACCACGAGACGTGGTCGTGGATGGCGGTCTCCTGGCCCGGCAGCCACACCAGGGCCACCACGGAGAAGCTCCCGTCCGGCTCCGCGTGCAGGACGTGCTGCCGGTAGCGGTCGGGGTGGCCCTCGCGCTGCCCGGCGGTGAGCAGACCGGGCATTGCCAGATGCGGGGCGAGGCGTTCGCCGACCAGGTAGGCGGTCAGGTCGGGGGCCAGTCCCCGCTCCACGACCGTACGGATCTCACTGACGAGGGCGGCCGTCCTCGCGGTCGTGCGGGCCGGCGTGGTGGTGGTCATAGGGGGAGCGTCGAGGAACCCACCCATCACGTCCAACGACAGTTATGAGCTGAAATCCCAAGCCCGGCTTATGGGTTGGGGGAGGAGGGAGAGCCTCCGGCGGACCGGTTCAGCAGCCGACGCGGTTCGAGGCCGCCTGCCTCAGGGCCTCCAGCACCACCGCCGTCGCGGGGACCCGCAGATGGTCGCGGTACACGTGTGCGGCGATGTGACGGCGCGCGGCCGGCAGCAGGGCCCGACCGCACACCTTGCTCAGCGAGAGCGAGGGCAGCACCAGCGCGGGCATCATGGCCACGCCCAGGCCCTGTGCGACCAGGCTCTGGACCACCAGGTTGTCATCGGTGGCGAAGCGGATGTCGGGGACGAAGCCGAGCCCCGCGCATTCGTGCAGAAGGTTCGCCCGGCAGCGCGGGCAGCCGGCGATCCACCGCTCCTCGGAGAGGTCCGCGAGGTGCACGGCCCGCCGCCGGGCCAGCGGGTGCCCGGTCGGCAGCAGCACCGTCAGCTGGTCCTCCATGAGCCTGACCTCGGCGACCTCCTCCGGGACCTCCTCGTGCAGGCCGGGATAGGTGAAGGCCAGGGTGATGTCACACTCGCCCCGCTCCAGCCTGCGCAAGGAGTCCGGGGGCTCCCCCTCCAGCAGCTCGACCTGGATGCCCGGATGCTCCTTGGCCAGGCTGCTCAGCGCTTCGGGGACCAGGGTGACGTTGGCGCTGGGGAAGCCGCACAGCCGGACGCGGCCGGTGCGCAACCGGGCGTACGCCTTCAGCTGGGCCTCTGCGGCGGAGAGGCTGCCGAGGATGGCCTCCGCGTGCCGGGCCATCGATTCCCCGGCCTCGGTGAGCTGCATGCGGCGTCCCACGCGGGTGAACAGCGGGGTGCCGACGGCGCGTTCGAGGGCCTTCATCTGCTGGGTGATCGCGGGCTGGGTGTACCCGAGGACCCGGGCGGCGGCCGAGTAGGACCCCGAGGCGACCACCTCGTGGAACGTCCGTATGTGCCGCGAATCGAACACGGTTGAAGCATAAGCGGACGTTGGGAGGGGCCGCAGGCACAATCGCGCCTACGGCCCCTCACCATCAAGCCAGTTGGTCCCGCCGCTACTTGTCGCCGACCCGCGAGCCGAGCGTGATGTCCACCGTGGTCGGCTTGCCGCCGCGCAGGTAGGTCAGCTTCACCGTGTCGCCCGGCTTGTACGTCCAGATCTCGCTGATCAGGGTCGGGCCGCTGTCGATCGGCTTGCCGCCGAACTCGGTGATGACGTCGCCGGGCTTGAGGCCCGCCTTGCCCGCCGGACCGTTCGGCTCGACCAGCTCGTTGGCCGAGGCACCCGTCTCGGAGATCTTGGCACCCTCGGTCTTGGCCGCGAGGTCCACGGAGACAAAGATCGCCGGGTAGACAGGCTTGCCCGTCTTGATCAGCGATTCGGCGACGTTCTTCGCCTGGTTGACCGGGATGGCGAAACCGAGGCCGATGGAGCCGGCCTGGCCGCCGCCGAAGCCGCCGTTGCCCGCCGACTGGATCGCGGAGTTGATGCCGATGACCGCGCCGCGGCTGTCGAGCAGCGGACCGCCGGAGTTGCCCGGGTTGATCGAGGCGTCCGTCTGGAGGGCGCTCATGTACGAGTTCTTCCCGCCGGAGCCGTCACCGGAGGCGACCGGGCGGTTCTTGGCGCTGACGATTCCGGTGGTGACCGTGTTGGACAGGCCGAACGGAGCACCGATGGCGATGGTCGAGTCGCCGACGGCGACCTTGTCCGAGTCGCCGAGGGGCAGCGGCTTGAGTCCGGACGGCGGGTTCTTCAGCTTGATGACGGCGACGTCGTACCCCTGGGCCCGGCCGACGACCTCGGCCTCGTATTTCTTGCCGTCGGAGAAGGTCGCGCTGAGCTTGCCGCCGTTGGCCGCGGAGGCGACCACGTGGTTGTTCGTGAGGATGTGGCCCTGCTGGTCGTAGACGAACCCGGTGCCGGTGCCGCCCTCGCCGTCGCCGGCCGAGGCCTCGATGGTGACGACGCTGGGCAGCGCGCCGGCGGCCAGGCCGGCGACGGAGCCGGCATCGCGCTTGAGGTCCTTGGGGGTGTTGCCGGCGCTGACCGTGGTCGAGCCGGAGCCGTTGGCACTGCGGTCGGCGGCCCAGTAGCCGACTCCGCCGCCGACGCCGCCCGCGATGAGGGCCGCCGCGAGCACGCCCGCGATCAGGCCGCCCTTGCCCTTCCGCTTGGGCTGCGGGGCGCCGTCGGTGGCCAGGGGCACGCCCCAGCCGCCACCGCCCTGGCCGTCACCGGCCCCGTACGCGGGAGCCGCCGGCGGCGGGGGCGGCCAGCCCTCGGCGCCCATCGCCTGCGGCGCGGGAGCGGGGGCCTCGGCGTAGGCCGGGGTGACCGGCGGGACCGGGCTCTCGGCGTACGCGGGAGCCGGGTACGGGGCCGGAGCCGGCGCGGGGGCCGGGGGCTGGGCGGCCGCGGCGGGCGGGACCGGCGCGGGCTGGACCGGCGCGGGCTGGGCCGCCGGGGTCCGGGGGAGCTGCTGGGTCGGTTCGGCGCCGGGCGCGGCCGTCGGTGGCAGCTGCTGCGTCACCGGCTCCGCGGGCGTCGGCGCGGCGGGCGCGGCCGGCGCGGCGTCGACGGGCGCGGCCACCGGGGGTACGGGCGGAGCCGCGGGGGGCGTCGGGGCCGCGGTGCCCTCGTTCTCGGTGCTCACAGCGCTCTCTCCTCGTCACACACGGCTTCAGAAATACGGGCGATATCGGTCCGACTGAACGTTCGACGTGCCGTACAAGTTCCTGGGCAAAGCCTTTCCCATGACCCGTCAGAGCACTGTAAGCCGGACCTGTGAGTCTCCCCCATCCTTTATCTGCGACATTTCGGGCGCATCCCCAGAAGCACCCGCCGAGCCCTCCGCGACACCCGGGGCCCTCTCGGTGGCACCATGAGCCGGTGACCCACGCAACGCCGCGCCCCATCCAGGTCGTCGCCCACCGCGGCGCCTCGGAGGATGCCCCCGAACACACGCTGGCCGCCTACCGCAAGGCCATCGAGGACGGGGCCGACGCCCTCGAATGCGATATCCGGCTCACGGCCGACGGCCACCTGGTCCTGGTCCACGACCGGCGGGTGAACCGCACCTCCAACGGCCGCGGCGCCGTCTCCGCCCTGGAGCTGGCCGATCTGGCCGCCCTCGATTTCGGCTCGTGGAAGGACCGGGAGGAGTCTCCCGACTGGGACGCGGACCCCGAGCGGACCTCCGTGCTCACCCTGGAGCGCCTGCTGGAGCTGGTCGCGGACGCCGGGCGGCCGGTACAGCTGGCGATCGAGACGAAGCACCCGACCCGCTGGGCCGGACAGGTGGAGGAGCGCCTGCTCTTCCTCCTCAAGCGCTTCGCGCTGGACGCCCCGCCCGCCGAGGGGCCGCACCCGGTCCGGGTGATGAGCTTCTCCGCGCGCTCCCTGCACCGGATGCGAGCGGCCGCGCCGACGGTCCCGACCGTGTACCTGATGCAGTTCATCTCGCCCCGGATGCGAGACGGGCGGCTGCCCGCCGGAGTGCGGATCGCCGGGCCCGGGATGCGGATCGTGCGCAACCACCCGGGCTTCATCCGCAAACTTCAGGCCGCGGGGCACTCCGTTCACGTATGGACCGTGAACGATCCGGAAGACGTTCAGCTCTGCGCTGATCTGGGTGTGGAAGCGATCATCACGAACCGACCTCGACAAGTTTTGTCACAGCTGGGCCGCTGACATCCCGTTTTGCGCATCCGTCCCACGCGAACCACCCGTTACAGGGTGTGCACCGGCGCATCCACTCCGCGTTCGGTCGCCGTGAATGCGTCAGAGGGCGCCGGTCCGACGGTTTCCGGTCCAGGCCATTGGGGCATCCAGACCATGCGTGGGGCTAAGGAGGTTCCGGGGGTGGCGTTGATGGTGGCACAAGAAGTGCCCACGTCGTCGTGCATGGACGTGTCCCATGGTCCTGCGGGCGTGGGCGAGGCGAGGCACCGGATGCGCGAGCAGCTGCGCATCAGCGGGGTGTCCGAATCGATCGTGGATGACGCCGTACTGATCCTTTCCGAACTGCTCAGCAACGCCTGCCGGCACGGCAGACCACTGGGCACGCGGGAGATCGGCGACGGCGGGATACACGCGTCGTGGCGCGTCGACAAGGCGGGGCGGCTGACGGTCGAGGTCACGGACGGCGGCGGGCCCACCCGCCCCATCCCGGCCAAGCCTTCGGTCACCGCACGGGGCGGGCGGGGGCTGAACATCATCAGCGCCCTGGCCCAGGACTGGGGTGTCCGGGACGGAGCGGCGGGTGAGGTCACCGTATGGGCGACCGTTGCCTGTGGGACCCGGCACGAGGATTTCGCTACGCGCGTCGCGTCCCCGGCGATCGATTTCAGTACGGCCTTCGGCGATCTGGATCCCTGATCCGACCGGTCCCCGACCGCGGGTGGACGGATGGCGGCCGTCCGGGAGCGCACGCCGACCGTGCTCCCGGCCGCACCCCACCGGTTGTGGCGGTACGAACGGCTAGGCTCGCGCCCAGACCGACGCCGTACCGCCGCAACCGGGAGACACCCACGATGGCCAAGAAGCGCCCCGCCGCGAAGTCCGCAAAGCCGCAGCTCAACAACGGGGAGATCCCGGTGGTGGGCGCCCGCGAGCCCTGCCCCTGCGGATCCGGGCGCCGTTACAAGGCCTGCCACGGCGCGGCCGCCGCGCACGCCGTCACCGAGCACGTGGCCCGCCCGTTCGAAGGCCTGCCCGGCGAGTGCGACTGGGTGGCACTGCGCGAGCTCGTCCCCGCCGCCACCGTGCCGCTCACCCTCAAGGACGGACTGCCCGAGGGCGTCCCCTCCGTCACTCTGGTGACCGTGCTCCCGCTGGCCTCGCCGGCGCTGCGCCGCGAGGACGGCTCCGTCCTGCTCGGCCTGCAGAACGACTCGACCAGCGGCGACCTCGCCCGGGACATGGCCGACACCCTGGAGCGCGCCCTCGTGGCCGAGCCCGGCACCGTCGTCGCCGCCCGCCGGGTTCCGGCCGAGGGTCCGCGACTTCAGGATCTCCTGTCCGTGGACGGCGGTTTCGAGCCGGTTGTCCACAGCGGGTTCGAATTCTGGATTCCGGAAGCGGAGAACGCCCAGAACGCCTCCCCGGAGGTCGCCGCCTCCCTGGAGCGCGCCAACGCGGCCGCCATCCCGACCGTCAAGCTGACCGGCGTGGATGCCGCCTACTGGTGCGAGACCCCGGACAAGAACCACCTGCGCTGGGTCATGCCGCACCCCGAGGAGAAGCTGCTCGACGCGCTCGCGCGCCTGTCCGCCGCGGGCACGTCCTCGCTCGGCGAGGGCACCAAGCTGGTCGGCTCCTTCCGCGCCCACGGCCTGATGGTCCCCGTCTGGGACCTCCCGACCGGAGTCTCGGCCGACGACGTGGAGAAGCCCGCGGCCGAGCTCGCGGAGCGGCTCGCCGCGGCACTCGCCACGGACGCGCCGCTGACCACGGAGGAGCGCCGGGCGCGCGGCGGACTCACCAACCGCCAGGTCACGCTCAGCTGACCGGGCGGCCGGCCCGTTCGCGGGCCGGCCACCGGTGATCGGAGTCACAACTCCCGCTAATCGCCTGCAAATCGGTGTCCGAATATTAGAGATCGAATTTGCGAACAGGCGATCTCTTGTTACCGTTCTTGTAGCCCGGTCGCTGGTGCATCCCCCGTCGCCAGCGACCGGGCCCTTGATTTTCCGGTGACGCTCAACCGTCACCCCGGACCGGTGAGTTGCTCCCGGACCGCAGGAGCAGCGCTCCTTCATCATCCGGAACTGCAAACTCCGCTACGGCCGAGTAGTCCGCCGGAACCCCGGCCGACTCCTCCCCCGGCGTCTCGCACAGCCCCGGTTCGTCACCCGCGCCGACCGCACAGCGGATCTGCACCGTGCGCCCCGCCGGACCCATCACCGTGAGCACCGCGTCGAGCGCGCGGCCGCTGGTGTTCCGGTAGTAGCTGCGCCCCCACGTCCGGCCCTCGCCGGACAGGACGCAGGTCTGCGCCTCCACCCCTTGCGGGGAAGACAGTTCGGGTCCGCAGCGGGCGTCCGTGCGCGGCTGCTCGGCCGGGCCCGGGCGGGCCGGCGCCGCGGCGGGGGCCGGCGTACGGGACCGGCCGTGGGCGGAACTCGCGCCCGAGCCCGCCGAATCGGCGTGATCCCCGGAACCGGATCTTCCCGGGGCGTCCTCGGGCGCGTGCCCGAGGCCGAAGGTGGAGAGCAACCCGCCACCCTTTCCATCGCTCTGACCGGCGAAATCCGGCCCGGCGATCGCTCCCGCCAGCGGGAGCGACAAGATGATCAACACACCGGCGCCGATACCGATCAGGCGGAGATTCATTCGCCGAAGATAGCGATGCGGGAATGGGGCGCGGAGATCCCCGCGCCCAATTCCCTTGGAAACTCGTCTCGCTGGCACCCGTACGAGTGATCCGTCAGCGCACGAGCTCAGTAAGCGAGTCGGCTCCCGCCGCCCGGCGCCCCGCTGCTCGCCTCCACCAGCGCGTCCACGACCGCCTCCACTTCCGGCAGCCAGATCTCCCCGGACCCCGCCGGTTCGCGCTCCCACCGCACCTGACCGCCGCCCACCGCGGGGGAGGGCGGGAGCAGCAAGTAGCCGCCCTCGCCGTGGAAACGCAGCGAGGAGGGCACGTGGTCCTTGGCGTAGAGGATCTCGCCGAGCCGCTCCAGTGAGTACGGCGCCACGAGCAGCGACCACCGTGTGGGCGTGGCCACGATCGGCCCGAGCCGCATCCCCTCGGCGTCCAGTCGTACGACGGCGCGCGCGGCCGCCGCGGCGGGCAGGCTCACCGCGCAGGGCGCGCTCCCGCCGGTGGCCAGCAGGATCGGGGCGCCCGCCCGGTTGGCCCACCACCAGGCCACCATTCGGGGGTCGGTGGTGGCCGCGAGCAGCCCGGGATCGAAGGGGTGCGCGCCGGGTACGACGCAGTCGGGGTCGGGGCAGGCGCACCGCGCGCTGTCGGCGCCGGAGCGTCCGACGCCCGGCAGCACGGGCCAGTGCCAGGTGGCGGCGCAGGTCAGCGCCGCGTCGAGGAGGTCCGGCGCATCACCCTGCGGCGGGGCGGGGCGCAGGGATTGCAAGCGATTGCGGAGCCGCTGGAGACGCCTTCCGAGGATCTCGCGCATGAGCGCTCGTTCCTTTCCGTTGAACGCCGAGGGCCACATCACACCATGTAAGCGGTGGTTCACCACACGTACACGTTTCGCGTCACTGTCCGCCTGAAGCAGGTTCACACGGTTCGTGCAGTTTTCTTACGGGTCCATGAAACGTCCGTCGGGGGCGGTGCGCGACCCGGGACCGTGCGGGGGACGGCTGTCGTCGATGGGGACGACGGGCCGCGCCCGGCGGTTCCCGACGGGTGCCGGGATGCGCCAACTCTCCCCGGGTGCAACGGATTACGTACCCGGACCGGCCGACGGACTCGCCCAGTCGACCGCAAAAACCGTCCGCTTCCCGCTTTTTCCGGCCAAGTTCTAGCCCTGACCGGACAGTGAGTTGCCGTCCCACGGACACCAGGATTCCCACCTGGGCAATGCTGGACATCGCTCCTCGTGTGCGTGTAGATGTGGATTCATTGATAGCGGCGCAGCATGATCTGGGGGTTTGCGATGCTATATGGCGAATCGCACCAGCTGGAAAGGCGGACGCCATGAGCGCCCCGCATCTGCCGAAAGTGGCTGGAATCGATCCAGCTGTCACAGCGTCCCCGCACACTGTGGCGCCCACACCGGCGCCCACGGCCGTGTCCACCTCGACGAGCCCGCGATCGGCCCACGCGCCGGCGCAGAACCCCGCCGCGAGCTCGGTCATTCAGGACCGTCTCGCCGGGATGGTCTCCGACCTCACCACCCTCCACGAGCTCACCGAGCGGCTCGCCCGCGCCAGTGACCTCACCTCTTCCCTCCAGGAGTTCCTGCGGGCGGGCGCGGCCCTCGTCGGCGCCCGGCGCGGCCTGATCGTCCTGGAGCCCTCCGACGGACTCGGCCCCACCAGCACCATCGGCCTCGGCCTCGGCCACGCCGACCTCGGGCACATCGAGACCGTGCCGCGCAGCGCCACCTCCTACGGCCGCATCCTCGACGGCCTGCCCGACGCCCACGGCGGCTCGGAGTTCCTGCCCGAGCCCGGCGCGGTCCCCGGCCCCGGTGCCGGCGGCTACGCCACCCCCGTCGACCCCCGCCACCGCGAGGTCGCCGCCCGCCTCGGCTACGCCGCCAGCTACGCGCTGCCGCTGACGGCCGAGGCCACCGGCCGGCTCGGCGCGGCCGTCTGGCTCTACGACGAACAGGCCGAGCCGGGCGACCGCCAGCGCGACCTGGCCGGGCTGTACGTCCGGCACGCCGCCGAACACCTGGCCCGGATGCTGGAGGTGGAGCGCGCCCGCTCCAGCCTGGCCACCGTCGCCGAGGAACTGCTGCCCAGCCGGCTCCCCCGGATCTCCGGGGTCCAGCTCGCCGCCCGCCACCACACCGGCCCGCACGGCGGAGGCGACTGGTACGACGCACTGCCGCTGCCGGAGGGCGCCCTCGGCCTGGCCGTGGGCTCCGTCACCGGCTCGGGACCGAGCGCCGTCGCCGCGATGGGCCGGCTGCGCGCCTCGCTGCGGGCGTACGCCGTCATGGAGGGCGAGGACCCCGTCGCCGTGCTCTCCGACCTGGAACTGCTGCTGCGCCTGACCGAGCCCGCGCGCTCGGCGACCGCGCTCTTCGCCTACTGCGAGCCCGCCGGGGGCCCGAACTCGAACGGCCCGGGCAGGAAGCTCATCCTCGCCGGGGCCGGGCACACCCCGCCGCTGCTGATCGGCGAGCGGCGCACCGAGTACGTGGAGACCACCCTCTCCGCGCCCCTCGGAATGCTGTCCTGCTGGGAGGCGCCGAGCGTGGAGATCGAGCCCGCGCCCGGAGAAACGGTGCTGCTCTACACGGACGGGCTGCTCCGGCGCACCGGGGACCCGATGGACCGGGCATACGCGCGGCTGCACGCCGCCGCCGCGGGGATCCCCCGTAGCGCCCGTGAGGACCCGGGCGCCATCTGCGACCACATCCTGCGCACGGTGCTCCCGGACGGCGAAGGGGACGGGCCCGCCGCACCGGCGGACTCCTCCGAGGACATCGTGCTGCTCGCGGCACGGTTCGAGTGACGCGGACGGAGTGACGAAGGCATAGGAGACGGGGCGTGTGGTGGTGTGGCCGGGTTTAGCTGATTTGTCACACGACCTCTCGGGGGGCGTCCGCTCACACATACGATGGAAGAGGTCCATACCCGGTCCGTGTCCGTCGTACTGAGGAGAAGACGTGGCTGACGAGCTCACCCCGGAGACCCCGGAAGAAGAGCAGCCCAAGAAGAAGCACAAGCAGCGCAAGAACGGGCTGTACCCGGGTGTCAGCGAGGAGCTCGCCGCGAGCATGCGCACGGGCTGGGCAGACACCGAGCTGCGCGGGCTGGAGCCGATCGCTCAGGCCGCGCACACCGCCGCCCGCCGCTCCGCGCTGTCCCGGCGCTTCCCCGGTGAGCGCCTCGTCGTCCCCGCCGGGCGGCTGAAGACGCGCTCGAACGACACCGAGTACCCCTTCCGCGCCTCGACCGAGTACGCGTACCTCACCGGCGACCAGACCGAGAACGGCGTCCTGGTCATGGAGCCCGCGGGGGAGACCGGCCACCAGGCCACCGTCTACCTGCTGCCCCGCTCCGACCGCGAGAACGGCGAGTTCTGGCTCTCCGGCAGCGGCGAGCTGTGGGTCGGCCGCCGCCACTCCCTCACCGAGGCCGAGCAGCTCCTGGGCATCCCGGCCAAGGACGTGCGCAAGCTCGCCGAGGAGCTGGCCGAGTCCGAGGGCCCGGTCCGCGCCGTGCGCGGTCACGACTCCGTCATCGAGACCGCCCTGACCGACAAGGTCACCAAGGAGCACGACGACGAGCTGCGCGTCTACCTCTCCGAGGCCCGCGCCGTGAAGGACGCCTTCGAGATCGGCGAGCTGCAGAAGGCCGTCGACTCCACCGTCCGCGGCTTCGAGGACGTCGTGAAGGTGCTCGACAAGGCCGAGGCCACCTCTGAGCGCTACATCGAGGGCACCTTCTTCCTGCGCGCCCGTGTCGAGGGCAACGACGTCGGCTACGGCTCCATCTGCGCCGCCGGCCCGCACGCCTGCACCCTGCACTGGGTCCGCAACGACGGTGACGTCCGCTCCGGCGACCTGCTGCTGCTCGACGCCGGTGTGGAGACCCACTCCCTCTACACCGCCGACGTCACGCGCACGCTGCCGATCAACGGCACGTACACCGACATCCAGCGCAAGATCTACGACGCGGTGTACGCCTCCCAGGAAGCCGGCATCGCCGCCGTGAAGCCGGGTGCGAAGTTCCGCGACTTCCACGACGCCTCGCAGCACGTGCTCGCCGAGAAGCTCGTCGAGTGGGGCCTGCTGGAGGGACCGGTCGAGCGCGTCCTGGAGCTCGGTCTGCAGCGCCGCTGGAGCCTGCACGGCACCGGTCACATGCTCGGCATGGACGTCCACGACTGCGCCGCGGCGCGCACCGAGGCGTACGTGGACGGCACGCTGGAGCCCGGAATGTGCCTGACGGTCGAGCCCGGTCTGTACTTCCAGGCCGACGACCTGACCGTGCCCGAGGAGTACCGCGGCATCGGCGTCCGGATCGAGGACGACATCCTCGTCACCGAGGACGGCAACCGGAACCTGTCGGCCGGCCTGCCCCGCACCTCGGACGAGGTCGAGGCCTGGATGGCGCGGCTCAAGGGCTGACGCCACCGCTCGTACGCGCCGATGGGCGGAACCCTCCACGGGTTCCGCCCATCGGCGCGTCCACGACACCTACGACTTCTTTTCTACGACACCTTCAGCAGGGAGTCGTCCCGCCACTTCAGCATCTTGTCGAAGCTGACCACGGCGCCCCGGCCCGGCCGGTTGCGGAAGCGGACGTGGTCGGCCAGTTCCTCGATCAGGTGCAGGCCCCGGCCGTGCTCGGCCAGGGCCGGTCTGCGGCGGGCCACCGTCGCGGCCGGGAACCCCGGCCCCGAGTCGCTGACCTCGATGCGGCAGCGGTCCCCGTCCAGATAGGCCGTGACGTGGTACGCCCCGGTCCCGTCCGGGGATCCGCCGCCCGAGGGCGCGTCGTCCGTGCGACCCGAGCACGGGACGGCTTCGCGACCGCCGTGCTCCACGGCGTTCGCGCACGCCTCGCTCAGCGCCACCGACAGGTCGAAGGAGATGTCCGGGTCGACCCCCGCCGTCTCCATCGTCCCCAACAGCAGTCGCCTCGCCAGGGGCACACTCGCTGCTTCGCGCCTCAAGTGGAGAGACCACCAGATGCTCATACGGTTACCTATTGCCGCCAGGGGCCGGGGCTAAGCCCCCGAAGGCCGACAGAGCCCTCGTTCGGCCGATGCGGCGCTCCCGGGCGGCGGTGTATGCGGACACACGCCGGGCATCCGTGCGCGGGAATGCAAACCGGCTGTCGCACCTGCCGTATGCGTCGTCTAAGCCCAGTGCGATGATGGCCCGGCCATGACTGCCCCCCACGCGACGCAGGCCGGACCCGGCCTCAGGCTGATCCGGGCCGCGGTGTTCACCGCGGTCTGTGTCGTGCTGTCCGCGGCCGGGCACGCACTGGCCTCCTGCGCGACGGTGCCCTGGTGGTCCCTCTGCGCCGGCTTCCTCGCCGTCTTCGCGGGTGCGGCCGCGCTCGCCGGACGGCGCCGCTCGCTGCCCGGCATCGCCGCCGCACTGGCGGGCGGACAGCTCGCACTGCACACGCTGTTCGGCCTCGGCCAGCACAACACGTCGGCGGGCGGCGGCACCTCCTCGGAGACCTCGCTCGCGGCGCTGGCCGCCCAACTGGTGTGCGGGGGCAACTCCGTCCCGCTCCTCCCGGCGGATGCCCGGCGGATCGTCGAGAGCGCCGGGCTGGACCCGGATGCCGTGGCCGCGCAGGCCGGGGCTCAGGGACACATGGCCCACGCCCACATGGGGCAGGGCCTGGTGGAACCGGCCGGCGGACTGGTGGGGCTGCTCAGCCCGGCCATGCTGATCGGGCACCTGCTGGCCGCACTCGCCGCCGGCTGGCTGCTCGGACGCGGCGACGCCGCGCTGTTCCGCCTCCTCGAACTGTCCAGGCTCTCCGCCGGAGCCGGGCCGGTGCGCCCGCTGCGCGCCGCGCTGGCCTACGTACGAGCCCTCGGCGCGGGCCTTCAGGACCGGCCCGCCAGGACCCCCCGGGCAGCGGGCGACGGTACCGGTCCCGCCCTTTCCACGGGCCGGGACGCACTCCAGCACACGGTGACCAGGCGCGGGCCGCCCACGGCATTCGCCCTCGCAGCCTGAAGCGGCACCTCTCCTCCCCGGGACTCACGACGGGAGCACCGGTGCCGCGAACTCCGTGCGCGCCGCGCGCGGAGCCATCGTCACCACAGCTTCCGTGGAGTGTTTCTGCCGTGAAGACCTCTCGCGTCTCCTTCGCCGCCGCCCTCGCCGCCGGTTCCGTCCTCCTCCTCTCTGGTACCGCCTTCGCCCACGTCGGCGTGCAGCCCGTCGGGGAGGCCGCCAAGGGCGGTTACGCGACGCTCAACTTCAAGGTCCCCAACGAGCGCGACAACGCCGCGACCACGCAGCTCGAGGTCAACTTCCCCGTGGACCAGCCGCTGACGTCCGTCATGCCGCAGGACATCCCCGGCTGGACGTCCACCGTCGAGAAGACCAAGCTCGACAAGCCGCTGACCGTGCACGGCAAGCAGGTCAACGAGGTCGTCACCAAGGTGACCTGGTCCGGCGGCAAGATCGAGAAGGGCAAGTTCCAGCAGTTCCCGGTCTCCGTCGGCAAGCTCCCCGAGAACGCCGACCAGATGGTCTTCAAGGCGATCCAGACCTACGACAACGGCGAGGTCGTCCGCTGGATCGAGGAGCCCAAGGAGGGCGCCGCCGAACCGCAGAACCCGGCGCCCGTCCTGAAGCTGACCGCCGCCGGCGCCGACCACCACGACGAGGCCGCCAAGAAGCCCGCGGACGAGGCGAAGAACTCCGACGCCGACCACAAGGACGGCCACGAGGCCGCCGCCAAGAGCGGATCCGACACGACCGCGCGGGCCCTCGGCGTCGCCGGCATCGTCATCGGGCTCGGCGGCGTGGCCTTCGGCGTCGCCTCGCGCCGCCGCACCTCCTGACCCGCACGACCTCCTGAACCGACGATCCCGCGCAGCCGGTCGGCCAACCGGGCCGGCCGGGCTCGTGGATCCACCCGTACCACCCCCGATCTCAGGGACTTTCCCATGCGCACCACACGTGTGACGCTCGCCGCCCTCGTGGCGGCGGCCGCCCTCACCCTCACCGCCTGCGGTGGCGAACCGGCCACGACCGGCCAGGTCACCCAGATCAGCGAGAGCCAGGCGAAAGCCGGGTCCGCCACCGTGCTCGACCGCCCCTTCGACAAGCCGGACGTCGTCCTCACGGACACCACCGGCAAGCCGTGGAACCTGCGCGAGCAGACCAAGGGCAAGCCGACGCTCATCTACTTCGGCTACACCCACTGCCCCGACGTGTGCCCCCTGACGATGAGCAACCTCGCCGTCGCCAAGAAGGCACTTCCCAAGGCCGACCAGGACAAGCTCCAGGTCGTCTTCATCACCACCGACCCGGAACGGGACACTCCCGAGTCCCTCGGCTCGTGGCTCAAGGGCCTGGACCCGGCGTTCACCGGGCTGACCGGGGACTTCGCCACCATCCAGGCGGCCGCACGCACGCTCGGCATCGGTATCGAGGCAGCCAAGAAGGACGCCAACGGCAACGTCGTCTCCATGCACGGCGCCCAGGTCATCGCCTTCTCGCCCAAGACCGACGAGGGGTACCTCCTCTACGGCGAGAGCACCACCGTCGATGACTACACCAAGGACCTGCCGAAGGTCGTCAAGGGAGAGAACCCGTGAACGCCCGCACCACCCGCACCCTCGCCGCCGCCCTCTCCCTGACGGCCGCGCTCGCCATATCCGGCTGCTCCTCGGACTCCGACTCGGCTTCGGGCGACGCTCCGAAGCTGACGGTCAGCGGGGGCTACATGCCGGAGCCCGTGAACGACCAGATGGCCGGCGCGTTCATGGTCATCAAGAACGACTCCAAGACGGCCGACAAGCTGACCGGTGCCACGAGCCCGCTCTCCGACGATCTCCAGGTCCACGCGACCAAGGATCAGAAGATGCAGCAGGTGCACTCCATGGACGTGCCCGGGAACGGCGAGCTGAAGTTGGCGCGCGGCGGGAACCACATCATGTTCATGGGGCTCAAGAACACCCCCAAGGTCGGCGACAAGGTCACCGTCGAACTGCGCTTCGAGAAGTCCGGCCCGGTCAAGGTCGAGCTGGACGTCAAGGAGCGGACGTACAAGGCTCCGACATCCACCGATGGCACCGCCCACTGACGGACCGAGGGACTGACACGCCATGACGGCCACCGCCCCGACCCCATCCACGGCCCGCGTCCGTGCCACGGCACTCCTGCCGCGGCTCACGCTGGTCCTCGCCGCACTGCTGGCAGCCTTCTTCGCCGCTGCCGCGCCGGCCTCGGCACACGCCGCGCTGACCGCGAGCGACCCCACGGACGGGGCGGTGGTCGCCACGGCGCCCGCCCAGATCACCCTCTCCTTCTCGGAGGGGGTCGCCATGAACGGCGACTCCATCCGCGTCCTGGACCCCCGGGGCAAGCGCGTCGACACCGGTGAACTGCGCGACCTCTGCAGCGGGAACCTCATCCGCTACGGCACCGCCCTGCGCCCCGGACTGCCGGACGGCACCTACACCGTCGCCTGGCAGGCCATATCCGCCGACAGCCACCCGGTCTCCGGCGCCTTCACCTTCTCCATCGGAGCCCCCTCCGAGACCGACGTCTCGCTGCCCTCGCGGACGGCGGGCGACGGTCCCGTCGCCGTCGCCTACGGCATCGCTCGCTACGTGGCCTACGCCGGGTTCGCCGTGCTCGTCGGCGCCGCCGCCTTCATCCTTCTGTGCTGGCGCCGGGGCGCCGCGCAGCGGCCGATGCAGAGGCTGGTCGTACGCGCCTGGGTCGCGCTCACCGTGGCCACCCTGGTGATGCTGCTGCTCCGCAACCCGTACACCGGGTCGGGGAACTTCGCCGACGCCTTCGACCTCGCCGGGCTGAAGGCCGTCCTGGAGACGAAGTCCGGGGCCTCGCTCGTCTCGCGGCTGCTGCTCCTCGGCGCCGCCGCACTGTTCATCACCGTGCTCTTCGGCTCCTATGCCCGGCGTCATACGTCGGCGGGCACGGACGGCGACGCTAGTGCGGACGACACGGAGGACACGGCGGACACGGCGGACACGGAAGGATCGGACGGCACGGACGCTGCTTCCGAGACCTCCGAAGAGGACGCCAAGGGGGAGAGCGACCTCGTCTTCGGACTCGGTATCGGCGGGACCGTCGTCGCCGGCGGCATCGCCGCCACCTGGGCACTGTCCGAGCACGCCTCGACCGGCATCCAGCCCGCCCTCGCCATGCCCGTCGACATCCTGCACCTGCTGGCCGTCGCCGTGTGGCTCGGTGGACTCACCGCGCTGCTCGTCGCGCTGCACAAGGTTCCCGGGATCGAGCGCACGGCCATCCGGCGCTTCTCCACCGTCGCCTTCACCAGCGTTGTGGTCCTGGCCTGCACCGGCACCTACCAGGCCTGGCGCCAGGTCGGCAGTTGGTCCGCACTGACCGGGACCGATTACGGCCGGCTGCTGCTCGTCAAGATCGGACTCGTCACCCTCGTCGTCGCCATCGCCTATACCTCCCGGAAGTGGACCGGACGGCTGGCCGGGGGCCCGGGCGAGAGCGAAGGGGAGGGGGTGGGGGAGCACGCCTCCGATGTTTCACGTGAAACATCGCCCGTGACCGCCGCCCCGAACACCACCGCCGTGTCCGACAGCGTCTCTTCCGACCCCCGGCGCGCCGCGCAGCTCGCGCGCCAGAGCGCCGCCCGGCGCACCGCGCGGGAGAAGCAGGTCCGTGACGCCGACCCGGACCGCTCCGGCCTGCGCCGCTCCGTCCTCGCCGAGGCGGGTGTCGCCGTGGTCCTGCTGGCCGTCACCACCATCCTCACCAGTACCGAGCCCGGCCGTGCCGCGGAGCTGGAGGCCGGGCGGGGCTCCACCGCCACCGCCGTTCCCGACCGCGCGGTCAAGGTCACGCTGCCCTTCGACACCGGCGGCCAGAACGGCCAGGGTTCGGTCCGGCTCCAGCTCGACCCGGGCCGCGTCGGTGCGAACACGCTCCACGTGTGGGCCGAGACCCCCGACGGCAAGCCGCTCGACCTGCCCGAGCTGAGGGTGTCCTTCACCTTGGAGGCCAAGGAGATCGGCCCCCTTCCGGTCCTGCCCGAGCGCGCGGCTCCCGGTCACTGGACCGCGTCGGGCGTCCAGCTGCCGCTGACCGGCGACTGGCGGATCGACGTGACGGTCCGCACCTCCGACATCGACCAGACGACCGTCCAGAAGAACGTGAAGATCGGCTGACCAGCGTGACCCAGAACAGCGAGACGACCGAGAGCACCAAGAACACCAAGACCGGCGAGAGCGTCGAGAACGTCGGGACCGGCACGGAGCTCCCCGGCATCGAGATTTCCCGGCGCCGTCTGCTGGGCACGGTCGGCGCCGCGGGCGCCGCCGGGCTCGCACTCGGCGCCGCCGGCGGAGCCCTCGTCCAGTCCGGGGTCACGGGGTCCCGTACGACCGGCTCCGGCGGCGCTTCCGGCAGCCTCGGCGCGACCCGGGTCGCCTTCGACGGGGATCACCAGGCCGGCATCACCACACCCCTCCAAGCCAAGGGACACGTACTCGCCTTCGATCTGGCGCCCGGTGCCGGGCGCACCGAGGCCGCCGCACTGATGCGGCGCTGGTCCGATACCGCGCGGCGGCTGACGGCG
This sequence comes from Streptomyces sp. NBC_01298, assembly GCF_035978755.1. Lineage (NCBI taxonomy): Bacteria > Bacillati > Actinomycetota > Actinomycetes > Kitasatosporales > Streptomycetaceae > Streptomyces > Streptomyces sp. NBC_01298. Next base: position 4,807,050 of record NZ_CP108414.1, on the reverse strand, counting down.
GGCGAGACCGCAGCGGTCGCCGACACCGGCATCGCGCTCGGCTCCGGCCCTTCCTCCCTCACGGTGACCTTCGGCTTCGGGCACTCCTTCTTCGAGCGCACCGGCCTCGCCGCGCGCCGTCCGGCCGCCCTCGACCCGCTGCCGGACTTCTCCGCCGACCGGCTCGACCCGCAGCGCAGCAACGGCGACCTCTGGGTCCAGATCGGCTCCGACGACGCGCTGGTCGCCTTCCACGCGCTGCGCGCGCTGCAGAAGGACGCCGGAGAGGCCGCCCGGCCGCGCTGGCAGATGAACGGCTTCAACCGTTCTCCCGGTGCCACCGCCTCGCCCATGACCGCCCGCAACCTCATGGGTCAGGTCGACGGGACCAACAATCCGAAGCCCACAGAAGCCGACTTCGACCGGCGGATCTTCGTCCAGGGCGCCGTGCCCCCGGAGCACGCCTGGATGGTCGGGGGCTCGTACGCCGTCGTACGCCGCATCCGCATGCTCCTCGACCACTGGGACCAGCGGTCGCTCGCCCAGCAGGAACAGGTCATCGGCCGTACGAAGGCCACCGGCGCCCCACTGACCGGCGGCGACGAGACCACCGCCCCGGCCTTCGACAAGATCGGCGCCGACGGGAAGCCGGTGATCCCCTCCAACGCTCATGCCCGGATCTCCGCTCCCGCTCAGAACGGCGGAGCGGCCATGCTCCGGCGCCCCTTCTCCTTCCACGACGGGATCGCCGCCGACGGAACCCCCGACGCCGGGCTGCTCTTCATCTGCTGGCAGGCCGACCCGTCCCGCGGTTTCGTCCCCGTTCAGCGCAAGCTCGACCGCGGCGACGCCCTGTCGGAATTCATCCGGCACGAGTCGAGCGGCCTGTACGCGGTGCCGCCGGGCGCGGGCGCCGGGGAGTACGTGGGGCAGCGGCTGCTCGAAGGGTGAACAGCCCGGGTGGCGTCCGGGCCCCGGCATTAGGCTGATCGCATGTCGGCCACCCGCTTCACCTATCTCGGTCCCGAAGGCACGTTCACCGAAGCCGCCCTTCGCACCCTGCCCGAAGCCGCGACCCGGGAGCTCGTCCCGATGGTTTCGGTCCCGGCCGCTCTGGACGCCGTGCGCAACGGCGAGGCCGCGGCGGCCCTCGTCCCGATCGAGAACTCGGTGGAGGGCGGGGTCACCTCGACCCTGGACGAGCTGGCCGCCGGCGTACCGCTGATGATCTATCGCGAGGTGCTGCTCCCCATCGCGTTCGCGCTCCTGGTGCGTCCCGGGACCAAGCTGTCGGACGTCAAGACCGTCACCGGGCACCCGGTCGCCCAGCCGCAGGTGCGCAACTGGCTGCGGTCCAACCTGCCGGACGCCCTGTGGGAGTCGGCGGCGTCCAATGCCGACGGTGCCCGGCTGGTCCAGGAGGGCCGCTTCGACGCCGCCTTCGCGGGTGAGTTCGCGGCCACCACCTACGGACTGGTCCCGCTGGTCACCGAGATCCACGACGCGCAGAACGCCGAGACCCGCTTCGTGCTCGTCGGGCGTCCCGCCCGTCCGGCCGCGCCGACCGGCGCCGACAAGACCTCCGTCGTGCTGTGGATGGGCGACGACCGGCCCGGCGCGCTGCTGGAGCTGCTCCAGGAGTTCGCCGTCCGCGGGGTCAACCTGATGCTGATCCAGTCCCGTCCGACGGGTGCGGGAATCGGCAACTACTGCTTCGCCGTCGACGCCGAGGGGCACATCTCCGACCGCCGGGTCGGCGAGGCGCTCATGGGCCTCAAGCGCACCTGCCCCCAGATCCGGTTCCTCGGTTCCTACCCGCGCGCCGGTGTCGCTCAGGGTGACGTCCAGGCCGCCCGGGCCGGCACCTCCGACAGCGAGTTCACCGCGGCCTCGGACTGGCTGACGCGTTGCCTCGACGGGCGCCCCTGACGCTCTGTCCACTGTCCACAGAGTTATCCACAGGTATCGGTGCGGACCTGGGGACAAGTCGACAGAGCAACACGACAAGGTCGACAAATCGGTCGGGTGGCGCAGGTTTCGCGCTGACGAGCGGGAGGTGAACGGCGTCACCCCTGTATCACCGATCAACTCTTTGGGGCGAGTCATTCCCACCCGAATGAGTGTGTGAGGGTGGTTTGAACCCTGATTGGGCCCGCTCGCTCCACAGCCGGGATTGATCTATTCCTGTGTCCACAGATCCCGCGCACAGCCTGTGGATAAGCCGGTCGCCTGGGGAATTCCTGTGGACAAGGAAGACCCTTCCACCCTGCTCAGAGGCTGCCCGATCGCTGCCGGGGCGCCCCTTTTCGGGGAATGGGGCCGGTTTTATCGGGCCCCGCGGAAGGGGTGCTTCCACTCTCCCGCCCGAAGTTTTCCATTCGCGGCAATTAGGACAAAGCGACACGCAGCGTGATATCGGTGCGATCCCCCGAAGCCCGGCCCGGTAGCCTGGAGGGGTGATTGACCTCCGGCTGCTCCGTGAAGACCCTGACCGTGTCCGCGCCTCGCAGCGCGCCCGTGGAGAGGACGTCGCCCTCGTCGACGCACTGCTCTCCGCCGACGAGCGCCGCAGGTCCTCCGGCATGCGATTCGACGAACTCCGCAACGAGCAGAAGTCGCTCGGCAAGCTCATCCCCAAGGCCTCTCCGGAGGAGCGGGCCGAGCTGCTGAAGAAGGCCGATCAGCTCAAGCAGGACGTCAAGGCCGCCGAGGCCGAGCAGAACGAGGCGGACGAAGCCGCCAAGCAGCTGCTCCTGCGCCTCGGCAACGTCGTCCACACGGACGTGCCCGTCGGCGGCGAGGAGGACTTCGTCGTCCTCGAGACGCACGGCACCATCCGCGACTTCGGCGCCGAGGGCTTCGCGCCCAAGGACCACCTGGAGCTCGGCGAGTCCCTGGGCGCCATCGACGTCGAGCGCGGCGCCAAGGTGTCCGGCTCGCGCTTCTACTACCTCACGGGCATCGGCGCCCTGCTGGAGCTCGCGCTCGTCAACGCGGCCATCGCCCAGGCCACCGAGGCCGGCTTCACCCCGATGCTCACTCCGGCGCTGGTCCGCCCGCGCGCCATGGAGGGCACCGGCTTCCTCGGCCAGGCCGCGGAGAACGTGTACCACCTGGAGGGCGACGACCTCTATCTGGTCGGCACCTCCGAGGTACCGCTCGCCGCGTACCACATGGACGAGATCATCGACGCGGACAAGCTGCCGCTGCGCTACGCCGGCTTCTCCCCGTGCTTCCGCCGCGAGGCCGGCACGTACGGCAAGGACACCCGCGGCATCTTCCGCGTCCACCAGTTCGACAAGGTCGAGATGTTCTCGTACGTCGCGCCGGAGGAGGCCGAGGCCGAGCACCAGCGCCTCCTGGACTGGGAGAAGCAGTGGCTGACCAGCCTGGAGCTGCCGTTCCAGGTCATCGACGTCGCCACCGGAGACCTGGGCACCTCCGCCTCGCGCAAGTTCGACTGCGAGGCGTGGATCCCCACCCAGGGCAAGTACCGCGAGCTGACCTCCGCCTCGAACTGTGACGGCTTCCAGGCGCGCCGCCTGTCGATCCGCTACCGCGACGGCAAGAAGACCGCTCCGCTGTCCACCCTGAACGGAACGCTGTGCGCGGTCCCGCGCACGATCGTCGCGATCCTGGAGAACCACCAGCAGGCCGACGGCACGGTCCACGTTCCCCCGGTGCTCCGGCCCTACCTGGGCGGTCGGGAAATCCTGGAGCCGATCGCCAAGTGAGCACGGCCCCGTTCCCGTACAAACTCGTCGCGACCGACCTCGACGGGACGCTGCTGCGCGGCGACGACACCGTCTCGGAGCGCACCCGTGAGGCCCTCCTCGCGGCCACCGCGGCGGGCGCAGCGCACATCATCGTCACCGGCCGTGCCGTGCCGTGGACCCGGCACGTCCTCGACGACCTCGGCTACAAGGGCATCGCCGTCTGCGGCCAGGGCGCGCAGGTCTACGACGCGGGCGCGCACCGGCTGCTGACCTCGGTGACGCTCGACCGGAAGCTGGCCGCGCTGGCCCTGGAGAAGATCGAGGCCGAGGTGGGTCCGCTGGCGATCGCCGCCAGCCGGGACGGAGTCGAGGGCGAGGTGCTCATCGGCCCCGGCTACCAGGTCCAGGAGGGCCTTCCCGCGATCTACCTGGAGGACACCGCCGAGGTCTGGTCGGCTCCGCTGAACAAGCTGTACATCCAGCACCCCGAGCTGGACGAGGACGCCCTCGTCCGGGTGGCCCGGGAGACCGTGGGCAGCCTGGTCGGCATCGTCATGGCCGGTCCGGGTGTCGTGGAGATCCTGCCGCTGGGGCTGAGCAAGGCCACCGGCCTCTCGCTGGCCGCGCGCCGGCTGGGGGTGAAGGCGGCGGAGACGATCGCCTTCGGCGACATGCCCAACGACATACCGATGTTCGGCTGGGCCGCGCACGGAGTGGCGATGGCCAACGCGCACGCGGAGCTCAAGGCGGTGGCGGACGAGGTCACCACCTCCAACCAGGAGGACGGCATCGCCGTGGTCCTGGAGCGTCTGCTGGGCGCCGCGTAACCAGGCGGAAGACGAACGGAAGGTCCGGAACGGCCCGCGCCGCGAGGCGCGCTCGAAGTGGCTGTTCCGGACCTTCTTGTTGCTCCCCGCACGGCTCACTCTGCCTCTGCCGCACGCCTCGTACCAGTGAATTTCCCTGCGTCAGCGGAGGTCGCGGTGCGGGTTCGGGTGGCGGGTCAGCGGCCATGCGAGGAGGCCGACGGCGAGCGCGATGGCGTGGCCGAAGTCGGTGAAGGTGCCGCCGCTGACGAGCGGGAGCCCGAAGAAGGCCACGGACCCGGCCAGGTAGAGCCAGCGCCAGGGGCCGGGCAGCCGGTACGTGAGCACTCCGACGGCGGTCGCGAGTCCGTAGCTGACGCCGATGTCGACGACGTGGACCATGCTGCGCGGGGCTCGGTTGTCCTGGATGGCCATCAGGACCAGCTTCTGGCTGATCAGCGTGGCCGTGATGTGTCCGGTCGCGATGATGAAGAGCCAGCGCAGGGTGCCGAGCCAGCGCTCGACGTTGGCCTGGAAGACCTCGAAGAGGACGAAGTAGAGCGGGAGCGAGGCCGGGTCCTCGATCCAGAACGCGCTGCTGAGCAGGGCCCGTACGGGGTGGCGGGCGAGCTCGTGGATATTGCTGCTGTTGCGGTGGAGCAGGACGTGTTCGAGATGGTCGGGCACGATGACGACCACGATGCTGGTGACCGCGATGATCAGCAGCCATATGTGGGTACCGGGCGCGGAACGTATCCAGGACCGTACCGGCCTGGACGCTTCGGGCTCGGTGTACTCGATCATGCACCGATGATCTCGCGCAAAGCTGTGCCCCGCCTGGCCGGTGGGCCGGGCGGGGCACTGTTTCACGTGAAACATCCGCGGACGGAGCCCCCGGGGACGCCGGTGCGGACGTCCTACTCCTCGCCCGCCAGGGTCAGGCGGCGGAGCCTCTGTCCGGCGTAGAAGGTGGCGCCGACGGTGACCGCGACGAGCAGGATCGCCGCGGTGGGCAGCCCGACGGTGGCGTCCACGTACCCCTCACCGGCGACCTTCTGCGCGAGGGCCAGCGACCACTGCTGGACGCTGAGGGTCTTGGCTCCGTCGACCAGGCTGCCGAAGAGCGACTCCCAGATCAGGGCGTAGACCAGGCCGAAGACGACGGCGTGCCGGCTGATGGTGCCCAGCAGCAGGAACAGGGCGCTGTAGGCGACCGAGGCGACGAGGGCGGCGACGGTGTAGGCGACGGCGATCTGCTGGCCGTTGCCGTTGAGGATGTAGCCGGCGATCAGGGTCGGGATCGCGGAGAACACCATGGTGACGGCGATCGCGACGGTCAGCTTCGTCATGATGATCGTCGGGCGCTTCACCGGCTTCGAGAGCAGGTAGACGATCGAGCCGTCGTCGATCTCCGGGCCGATGGCTCCGGTGCCGGCGATGACGCCGATCAGCGGGACCATCGTGGCCAGGGCGAAGCCGCCGAGGAGGTCGGCGGCGACCTTGTCGTCGAGGCCCGTGAAGGCGCGCACGGCGATGGAGATGGCGATCAGCAGGACCGGCAGCGCACAGAGGATCAGTGCGCGGCGGCGGCCGAGCAGGGCCCGGTAGGTGAGCCGGGCAACGGTGGGGTTGTACATGGGTGCCAGCTCCTTCAGGCCGCGACGAGGTAGGAGAAGACCGACTCGAGGGACTCGTCGGAAGGCGAGACCGTCAGCAGCCGGATGTTGTGCTCGCGGGCGACCCGCGGCAGCAGCTCGGTGAAGCGCCCGAAGTCGACGGCCTGGATGCGCAGGGCGCCTTCCTTGAGGTCCACCTCGATCCCGGCGGTGGAGGGGTCGGCGATCAGGGCCGCGGCGAGGGCCCGGTCGTCGGAGGAGCGGACGAGGTAGCGGTGCGGGCGGTCCGTCATCAGGCGGCGGATCTTGCGGAAGTCGCCGGAGGCGGCGTGCCGGCCGGCGACGACCACCTCGATGTGGGACGCGAGCTGTTCGACCTCCTCCAGGATGTGCGAGGAGAACAGCACGGTGCGGCCGTCGTCACCCATCCGCCGCAGCAGCTCCATGAGCTGCATGCGCTGGCGCGGGTCCATGCCGTTGAACGGTTCGTCGAGCAGGAGCACGGAGGGGTCGTGGACCAGGGCGGAGGCCATCTTCACGCGCTGGCGCATGCCCTTGGAGTACGTGGAGATCTTGCGGTCCTGCGCGTACTCCATCTCGACCGTGGCCAGGGCCCGCTGGGCGGCCGCCTCTTCGAGACCGTGGAGTTCGGCGTTGGCGACGACGAACTCCTTGCCGGTGAGGAAGTCGTACATGGCCTCGCGCTCGGGCACGACACCGATCTGCTTGTAGACCTGCTCGTTCTGCCAGATCGCGGTGCCGTCGAGGGTTACGGTGCCCGTGGAGGGCGCGAGGAAGCCGCCCATCATGTTGATGAGGGTGGACTTGCCGGCGCCGTTGGGGCCGAGCAGGCCGGTGACTCCGGGACCGATGCGCATGGTCACGTCGTTGACGGCGACGACGTTCCCGAACCAGCGGGAGGTGTGGTCGATGTCGATGATGCTCACAGCCCGGCCTTCCGGTAGCGGGCCATCAGGGCGGCGTAGGAGCCGGCGATGAGGCCGAGGATGACGAGCAGGTAGACGAAGCCGGCGGCGCCCGAGAGACCCGCGCCGCCGGGGAAGCCGGAGTCGGCGCCGAGGAAGGCGGTCTGCAGGCCGTCGATGAGGCTCATCGGGGAGAACAGGCCCAGCCACTCGATGACCCCGGTCGAGCCCGTCGAGTCGGCGATGGCCTGGACGGCCGACACGGCGCCGTAGGGGATCAGGAGCACGGCGATGATGGCGGCGACGCCGAAGCCGCGGCGCGGGGTGAGCGCGGCCATGACCAGGCCGAGGCCGGAGAACAGCAGTGACAGCAGCAGTACCGACACCAGTCCCTGCCCGAATCCCTTGGTCTGGTCCCCGAAGTCGAACTTCGCCAGGAGCGAGCCGATCCACATGATCAGCAGCGGGGTGGCGGTGAGGATGAACAGGGCCGAGGCCATGGCCGCGAACTTGGCCAGGACGTAGTCGACGCGCTCGATGGGCCGCGAGAAGTAGAGCGGCACCGTCTTGAACCGCAGGTCCCGCGAGACGGACTGCGGGGCCTGGGAGGCCAGGTAGAGGTAGACGATCACCTGCGTGGTCATCGCGTACGTCGTGTACTTGATCGGCAGCGAGGTGGAGCCGGGTACCGCGATGGCCACCGCGACGATGATCAGCGCGGGGACGCACATCACCGCGAAGAGCAGCATCGGCAGCACCTTGGACTTGGCCGAGCGGCCGAGTCCGTAGGCGCCGCGCAGCGACTGCGCGAAGAGCGACTTGCGGGCGTAGGAGCGGCCGAGCCGGGGGCCGTCGTAGGACCGGTAGCCGATGTTGTGGATCTGGGTCGAGGTGTCAGGCGCCATCGGAACCGGCTCCCTTCTGCTGGGTGGCGGCCCAGGCGGCGGCCTGGGCGGACTGGGCTGCGAACTGTTCGGCCCGGGCGGCCGCCGCGTCACTGTCGCGGAAGACCTCCGCGATGTGGTGGCGGCGCTGTTCCATGCGGACCAGCCCGATGCCGAGATCGGCCACCGTGTCGCGGACGATGTCGTACGTGGCCTCACCGTCGGCCTCGACGAGGAGGATGTGGCCGGCTCCGGGCAGGCCCGCCTCCTCGCCCGCGTGCAGCGTCACTCCCGCTTCGGTGAGCGCCTTGCGCAGGGCGGCGGTGCCGTCCGGGTGGGTGTCGGAGTCGGTGACCTCGACCGCGAGGGTCGTGGTGATCTGGGTGAAGTCGCTGGTGGAGCTGGAGCGCAGCAGCTTGCCGCCGTCCACGACCACGACGTGGTCGCAGGTCCGCTCCAGCTCGCCGAGCAGGTGGGAGGTGACCAGGACCGAGATGCCGAAGTCGGTGTAGACGCGGCGGATCAGGCCCAGCATCTCGTCACGGCCGACCGGGTCGAGGCCGTTGGTGGGCTCGTCGAGGAGGACCAGCTGCGGGTCGTGGACCAGCGCCTGGGCGAGCTTGACGCGCTGCTTCATGCCGGTGGAGTAGCCGCCGATGGGGCGGTACCGCTCCTCGTACAGCCCCACGTGGCGCAGGGTGTCCGCGGTGCGCTCGCGGGCGGCGGTCGGCGGGAGCCCCGACATGCGCGCCATGTGCACGACGAACTCGGTGGCCGAGACGTCGGGGGGCAGGCAGTCGTGTTCGGGCATGTAGCCGACGCGCTCGCGGATCGCGCTGCCATGGGTGGCTACGTCGAGTCCGAGCACGGCGGCGGTGCCCTCGGTGGCGGGGGACAGTCCCAGCAGAATCTTGATCAGCGTGGACTTGCCGGCTCCGTTGGCACCCACGAGCCCGGTAACTCCGGGTCCGATGTCCAGGGAGAGCCGGTCGAGGGCGGTCACTCGGGGGTACCGCTTGCTCAGGCTTTCGGTCGCGATGACAGTCACGTGAACGACGTTAGTGGCGCACCGGGCCCGGATCGTCAGACCTGGAGCTGGATCCCTTCTCCGCCTTCAGGACTACGGACCCCGACATAAGGCTGACGTAGGGCTGATGCGTACCGGACAAGTTTGTCCACAGGTCCGTGCACGGGCCTTGACGTGATCTCCGGTCATTGTCACATTCATCAGTGTCAAGTTACGGGCGCGTACGGCTACATGGACGGACGGCTGGCATGGCTGGGGACACCAGGCAACGCACGAAGCGACGCACCACGGAGCTCTCCGCCGAGCTGCGCGGGTTCAAGGAGGTGCAGCGCCTCTCCTACGAGTGCGCGGAAGCCGTCGCGGCGCAGCTGCGCCCCGGCGTGACCGAGCGCGAGGCCGCGCGGATGCAGCGCGACTGGCTGCGCGAGCGGGGGGTGCGGGACTGGTTCCACATGCCGTTCGCGTGGTTCGGGGACCGGACCGCCTTCACCGGCTTCAAGATCCCCCTGCAGTTCTTCCCGACGAACCGGGCCCTGGAGCCGGGGATGCCGTTCATCCTCGACATGGCCCCGGTCTACAAGGGCCACACCGCGGACATCGGGTACTCGGGCAGCCTCGGCCTCAACCCGGTGCAGGACCGGCTCATGTCAGATCTGCAGGCGCACCGCGTGCTGATCCTCGACCAGGTCCGCGAGCGCCGCTCCCTGCGCGACATCTACGAGGAGGTGGAGCGGCTGATGATCGCCCAGGGGTACACGAACCGGCACCGGGCCTACCCGTTCGGCGTCATCGCGCACAAAATAGACCGGGTCAAGGAGCGGAGCTGGGCCCCGACCGCGTTCGGGTTCGGCACCCAGGCCCTGAAGGGGCTGGCCTCCGACGCCCTGCGCGGCCACCGCGAGGGCTGGTCCCCGCTGTGGAGCCCGTACCGCTTCTCCGACCACCCGCCGCAACCCGGCCTGTGGGCGGTGGAGCCGCACCTGGGCTTCCGGGGCACCGGCGCGAAGTTCGAGGAGATCCTGGTCGTCACCGACTCCCGGGACCCCGAGGAGAGCGCGTACTGGCTGGACGACGATCTGCCGCACGTGCGGCGCTGGGCTGAGGAGAAGGCGGCATGAGCGCAATGACGGACGCGGGCCTGGCGGGCGGGCGCGAGCGCCGGGTGAGCACCGGCGGGGTCGAGCTGTGCGTCGTCGAACTCGGCGACGCGAACCGGCCGACCGTGGTCCTGGTGCACGGCTACCCGGACAGCAAGGAGGTCTGGTCGCCGGTCGCCGAGCGGCTGGCCTCCCGTTTCCACGTCGTGCTCTACGACGTACGGGGCCACGGGCGCTCCACCGCGCCGCAGCCGCTGCGCGGCGGGTTCACCCTGGAGAAGCTGACCGACGACTTCCTCGCGGTCATCGACGCGGTCAGCCCGGACCGCCCGGTGCACCTGGTCGGCCACGACTGGGGCTCCGTACAGGGCTGGGAGTTCGCGACGGTCGCCCGGACCGAGGGCAGGATCGCCTCCTTCACCTCGATGTCGGGGCCCTCCCTGGACCACTTCGGGCACTGGATCAAGAAGCGGATGGCCCGGCCCACCCCGCGCCGGGCGGCCCAGCTGCTGAACCAGGGCGCCAAGTCCTGGTACGTGTACATGCTGCACACGCCCGTACTGCCGGAGCTGGCCTGGCGCGGTCCGCTCGGCAAGCGCTGGCCGAAGATGCTGGAGCGGCTGGAGAAGGTCCCGGCCGGGGACTACCCCACGGCCTCCCTGCCCTCCGACGCCGCACACGGTGCCTGGCTCTACCGGGACAACGTCCGGCCCCGGATGCGCCGGCCGCGCGCCGACGCGTACGCCCACGTACCGGTGCAGCTGATCACCCCCACCGGGGACGCCTTCCTCTCCGAGCGGCTCTACGACGATCTGGATCTGTGGGCCCCGGACCTGGTGCGCCGCACCCTGCCGGCCAAGCACTGGGTGCCGCGGACCCGGCCCGACCAGCTGGCCGCGTGGATCACCGAGTTCGTCACCTCCCGGGAGGAGCCCGCCACGCGGGCACCGGAGCAGAAGGCCCCGGGCCGGTACGCGGACCGCTTCGGTGGCCAGCTGGTCCTGGTCACCGGAGCCGCCAGCGGCATCGGACGGGCCACCGCCTTCGCGTTCGCCGAGGCCGGCGCCCGTGTGGTGTGCGTGGACCGGGACGCCGACGGCGCCGCCCGTACCGCCGACATGGCGCGCTTGGTCGGCTCCCCGCAGGCCTGGGGCGAGTGCGTCGACGTCAGCGACGAACAGGCCATGGAGAAGCTCGCCGAGAAGGTCGCCTCCGAGTACGGGATCGTGGACGTCCTGGTCAACAACGCCGGGATCGGCCTGTCGGGACCGTTCCTGGACACGACCGCCGAGGACTGGAAGAAGGTCCTCGACGTCAACCTGTGGGGCGTCATCCACGGCTGCCGGCTCTTCGGCAGGCAGATGGCCGAGCGCGGCCAGGGCGGGCACATCGTCAACACCGCCTCCGCCGCCGCCTACCTGCCCTCCAAGACGCTGCCCGCGTACAGCACCTCCAAGGCGGCGGTGCTGATGCTCAGCGAATGCCTGCGGGCCGAGCTGGCCTCGAAGTCGATCGGGGTGTCGGCGATCTGCCCCGGCATCGTCAACACCAACATCACCGCCACCTCCCGCTTCGCCGGAGTGGACGAGGCAGAGGAGAAGCGGCGCCAGCAGAAGTCCTCGCGCCTCTACGGGCTGCGCAACTTCCCGCCGGAGAAGGTCGCGGACGCGATCCTGCTCGCGGTCGTGAAGAACCAGGCCGTGGTTCCGGTGACCCCCGAGTCCAAGGGCGCCCTGTGGATGTCCCGGTTCGCGCCGGGGGCCCTGCGGCGGTTCGCGAAACTGGAGCCCAAGCTGTGAGCGGGGCGGCCCTGGGCAGGGCTGCCCAGGGCCCGATCGCACCGCGCCGGGTGGCCTTCGACTGGAAGACCACCCCGCTGCACTGGATACCGGACGAGCCCACCGCCACCCACGTCATCAACGTGCTGCACCTGCTGCTGCCGGCCGGTGAGCGGTGGTTCGTGAAGGTCTTCAAGGAGGCCCTGCCCCTGGTCACGGACCCGCGGCTGCGCGGCGACGTGAAGGGGTTCATGGGCCAGGAGGCCACGCACAGCGTGCAGCACTCCTACGTCCTGGACCACCTCTCCGAACAGCGGCTGCCCACCGAGGCGTACACGAAGTACGTGGACTTCCTCTTCGAGAGGCTGTTGGGGGAGACCCCGCCGTTCGGCGCCCCGATCACCGCGCAGGAGTGGCTGCGCTTCCGGCTCGCGCTGGTCGCCGCGATCGAGCAGTTCACGGCGGTCCTCGGGGACTGGGTGCTCGGCGCCGAGGGGCTGGACACGGCCGGAGCGGACGAGGTCATGCTCGACCTGCTGCGCTGGCACGGCGCGGAGGAGGTGGAGCACCGCTCGGTCGCCTTCGACATGTACCAGCACTGCGGCGGAGCCGGCCTGCCCCGCTACGCCCGCCGGGTCGGGGGCATGGCCGTGGTCGCGCCGGTCATGGGCTGGCTGTGGATCGCGGGGGCCTCGTACCTCCTGCGCAACGACCCCGAACTGCGCGGACGGACCCGCTATGCGCTGCGCGAGCACAACCGGTCCGTGGCCAAGGGTCTGCTGCCCACTTGGAGAGAGCTCGCCGCGGCCATACCCCGCTACCTGCGGCGGTCGTACCATCCCTCGCAGGAGGGCTCGCTGCGCAGGGCGGTCGAGTACCTCGCGGCTTCACCTGCCGCCCGGTCAGCTGCGGGCGCGGTCGGCCGAGCCGCCATGTCGTAGGGAGCCGGGATTGTCCGAGCAGGCAGTAGCCGAGTACCGGATCGAGGATCTGGCGCACCACAGCGGTGCGACCGTCCGCACGATCCGGGCGTACCAGGACCGCGGTCTGCTGCCGAAGCCGGAGCGGCGAGGCCGTTCCAACGTCTACCGGGACACGCATCTGGCGCGGCTGCGCCAGATCGCCGACCTGCTGGACCGCGGGTACACCCTGGCCTCGATCAAGGAACTGCTGGAGGCCTGGGACGCGGGCCGCGGGCTCGGCGGGGTCCTCGGGCTGGTGGCCGAGGTGCACGGGCCGTGGACGGACGAGGAGGCGGCCCGGATAAGCCGGGACGAGCTGAACGAACGGTTCGGCGGCATGCCCGACGACGAAGCGGTCGGCGAGGCGTGCGAACTGGGCGTGCTGGAGCGGATCCCGGATCGACCGGACCAGTTCCTCGTACCGTCTCCGCAGGAACTGTCCGTGGCGGCCGAGCTGTACGCCGCGGGGGTCCCGCTGCCCGCGATCACCGGTCATCTGCGGGAGCTGCGCGGCCAGGTGGAGCTCATCGCCTCGCGCTTCCTGGAGTTCACCACGGAGCACGTCTTCGCCCGGTACCTGGGGGCCGTGCCCCCCACGGACTCCGACGCGGCCGAGGCGGCGACGATGGTGCGCAGACTGCGGCCGCTGGCGCAGCAGACGGTGGACGCGGAACTGGCCCGGGCGATGCGCCTCTTCGCGACCCGGCACCTGCAGCGCCACCTCGGGGCCGTCGGAACCCCGCAGCCGTCCGGGCCGGCTCCGGTGGCCCTGCCCGCGGAGACCGTACGGGCGGTGCAGGAGCTGGTGGGGCCCGACCATGTGGCGGAGTTCGTCCGGGCCGCCACGGAGCGGGAGTTGCAGGCCCGGACGATGAACGATCTGGCCAACCGCGGAGGCCGGTAGTGCTCGCTCAGTAGTCCACAGGCCGGATCGCACTTTTGTCGGCGAAACCGACACAAAGGGCTGTGGACAAGTCAGCCAGACCTGTGGGGAACCTGTCCCGGAGCGTCAGACGGCGGTCTGGAACGCCGGTCCGGGCGTGCTGGTTTCGGCCACCGGAATGCTGGTGCTGACGGTGCCGACAGTGCTGACGGTACTGCTGGTACCGACGGTGCTGCTGGTACCGACGGTGCTGCTGGTGTTGGCAGTGCCCGTGGCGTCAGCCGCTTCGGCGGTCGCGTCGGCGGCCGCCCGGCCGATGGTCCCGTAGAGCACTGCCGCGAGGATCAGGCCGAGGATCCCGCCGACGAGCTGGGCGGCGACGAACCCCGGCAGCGACTGCGGGGCGATGCCGGTGAAGGAATCGCTGAAGCTGCGCCCGATGGTGCCGGCCGGGTTCGCGAAGGACCCGGAGGAGGTGAACCAGATCGCGGCGGCGATGTAGGCGGCGACCGCGGCCGGGATCAGCTTCGGCCGGCCGATGCGGCCGAGGCCCTGGATCACCAGGACCAGCCCGGCGGTGGCCACGACCTCCCCGACGAGCAGGTGTCCGCCGTCGCGGACCTGGGTGGAGAAGGCTCCGGGGACGCGGCCGAACATCGCTTCCGCGAGGACCGCGCCGGCTATGGCCCCGGCGGTCTGGGCCGCCACGTAGACCAGGGCCTCCCGGCCGCCGACTCCTTCGCCACCGCTGCGCCGGCCCCACCAGGCCGTGAGGGTGACCACCGGGTTGAGGTGGGCGCCCGAGAGCGGCCCGAAGAGCGTGATGATCAGCCCGAGCCCGATGGCCGAGGCGAGCGAGTTGGCGACTAGGGCGACGCCCGTATCGGAGGTGAGGGCCGCGGCCTGGATTCCCGATCCGATGACGACCACGAGGAGGGCGGCGGTGCCGACGAGCTCGGCGGTGGCCCGCCGAGACAGAGACAGAGACGCACTGTTTGTCATACTTTTCTTCCCCTTGAGTGGCAGTTCAGCGGAAAATGTATTCCGTATCTTGGAAACGCGATAGAGGGAGTCCAGGTTCGGAAGAAGGGCGAAAAATCGCTGCGCCGGACCCGGCCGAGCCGTCACGCTGGGCGAATGGATGACAAGCGCACCGTCAAGGTGTCCAAATACGTCTCGAAACACCTCCGCCATCAGCCGGAACGCATCGGACTGGTGCTCGACCCGCAGGGCTGGGTGGAGATCGACGAGCTTCTGAACGCCACCGCCGCCCACGGCTTCCCCATCAGCCGGGCCGAGCTCGACCACGTGGTCGCCGCCAACGACAAGCAGCGCTTCGCCGTCGACGGCAGCCGGATCCGCGCCAGCCAGGGGCACACCGTCGCCGTGGACCTGGGCCTGCCGGAGGCCGAACCGCCCGCGTACCTCTACCACGGCACCGTCGCCGCCGCCCTGGACGCGATCCGCGCCGAGGGACTGCGTCCGATGGCCCGCCACCACGTCCACCTCTCCCCGGACCGGGAGACCGCGACCCGCGTCGGCGCCCGGCGCGGCCGGCCGGTCGTCCTCGCCGTGGACGCGGGAGCGATGCGCGCCGCGGGGCACGTCTTTCGGATCAGCGCCAATGGAGTGTGGCTGGCGGACGCGGTGCCGCCGCAATTCCTTCGGTTCCAATAAGCGGAATGATCTTCGGAGAAGCTCCGGCGGGCTTCGGAGAAGCCCCGAAGGCCCCGGAATTCACGGAGGGATTGTCAGATCATCCCCCTACGCTGTTCCTCACTCCGGGATCTGTGAGGGGGGTACCTCGCGGTCGCCGAACAACCCGTACCAGCACGCGAGGTGACACCCCATGACGTCCGAAGAGCCCCATCCGAACACCTTCCAGGTCGACCTGCGCGGCCTGGTCGACCTGCTCTCCCATCACCTCTACTCCAGCCCCCGCGTGTACGTCCGCGAGCTTCTCCAGAACGCAGTCGACGCCGTCACCGCCCGCCACGCCCTGGACCCCGCCGCCGAGATCCGCATCCGGCTGTCGGCGACCGGAAACCGGGTGACCATCGAGGACAGCGGCATCGGCCTGACCGCCGACGAGGCCCACTCCCTCCTCGCGACCATCGGCCGCAGCTCCAAGCGCGGAGGCCCACACGGCCTGGAGACCACCCGCCAGGAGTTCCTCGGCCAGTTCGGCATCGGACTGCTCGCCTGTTTCGTCGTCGCCCGCGAGATCCGCGTGGTCACCCGCTCCGCCCGCGATCCGCTGGCCGCGCCCGTCGAATGGCTGGCCACGGACGACGGCTCCTACACCGTCCGCGAACTCCCCTCCGACGCCCGCCCGGAGCCCGGCACCACCGTCGTCCTGGAAGCCCGCCCCGGCGCCGAGGAGTGGACCGTCCCGGCCAAGGTCGAGCGGCTGGCCCGCGACTACGGCTCCCTGCTGCCCTACGACATCACCTTCGACGACGGCTCCGCCACCGGGCCCCGCCCGGTCACCGACCGGCCCGCCGTCTGGGACCGGCCCTTCCCGACCCCCGCGGCCCGCCGCGTCGCGCTCGCCGGGCACTGCGCGCGGCTCTTCGGTTTCACCCCCCTCGACAGCATCGACCTCGACCTTCCCGTGGCGGGAGTGCGCGGAGTCGCGTACGTCCTGCCCGAGCCGACCAGCCCCGCCCACCGGTCCGGACACCGCGTCCACCTCAAGGGCATGCTGCTGACCGACAAGGCCGACAACCTGCTGCCCGACTGGGCGTTCTTCGTCCGCGCCGTCCTCGACACCGACACCCTGCGGCCCACCGCCTCCCGCGAGAACCTGTACGACGACGAAACCCTGGCCGCCGTCCGCGAGGCCCTCGGTGCCCGAGTCCGCGCCTGGCTCGCAGAGCTGGCCACCAGCGAACCCGAGCGGCTGGCCGCCTTCCTCGCCGTCCACCACCTCGGGGTGAAATCGCTGGCCCGGCACGACGCCGAACTGCTCGGCCTGATGCTGCCCTGGCTGCCGTTCGAGACCAGCGACGGTTCGATGAGCCTGGAGCAGTTCGCCTCCGCGCACACCGAGATCCACTTCACCCGGACCGTGGAGGAGTTCCGCCAGATCGCCCCGATCGCGGCGGCCCACGGTCTCGGAGTCATCAACGCCGGCTACACCTACGACGCCGACCTGCTGGCGCTGCTGCCCGCCGTCCGGCCGGAGCTCAAGGTCACCGAGCTCGACGCGGGAGCCGTCACCGAACGGCTCGATCCGGTGCCGACCTCCGCCGAACTGGCCCTGACCCCTTTCCTGGCCACCGCCCGGACCCGCCTGGAACCGCAGAGCTGCGACGTCGTCCTGCGCGCCTTCCAGCCCGCAGCCGTCCCCGCGCTCTACCTCGACGACCGCCAGGCCCGTCAGGAGCGCGACCGCACCGCCGCCCTCGAAAGCGCCGACTCGCTGTGGAGCGGCATCCTCGGTTCGCTGCGCGGCTCCGCCCCGCGCGCCCGCCTCGTGCTCAACCACAACAACCCGCTCATCCGCCGGATCGCCGCCCTCCCCGACGAGGCCCTGACCGGCACCGCCGTCGAATCGCTGTACGGCCAGGCCCTGCTGAGGTCGCAGCGGCCACTGCGCGCGGCCGACACCACCCTGCTCAACCGGGCCTTCCTCGGACTCCTGGAATGGGCGACGCACCCCGTCAGCAGCACGGACAGCACCGGCACCGGCACCCAGGAGGAGCAGAAGTGAGCACGATGACCCGCGAGGAGATCGAGCACGCACTGGCCGAGAACCGCCAGGCTCCGGGCGGGACCGCACGCAACGCGCACGCCGAGGCCCTGTGCACCGCCGCCGAGGCGACCGGGGACCGTCCGCTGTTCCGTGCGGCTCTGGACAACTTGATCAACGCCTACCTGTACAGCTCCGAATCGACGAAGATGCTCGTCCCCTTCGCCCGGCTGCTCCAGGAGTACGACAAGGACCCCGGCGCCTTCGACGAGTGGGACACCCACTCGCTGTTCTGGCAGTTCAAGTGGATCGCCGGCGCCATCGGCAACTCGCCGGAGATCTCGCTGGAGTCGGCCGCCGGCTGGCTGGACGAGATGGAGCGGCGCTACCGGATCGCCGGCTACAGCGAGCGTCCCGTGCGCGAGTCCGAACTGTGGCTCGCCGACGCCATCGGCGACGACGCGCGGGCCGGACGCGCGTACGCCCGCTGGCAGGCCGCCGAGCGCGACGACATGAGCGACTGCCACGCCTGCGAACTCAACGGCCAGGGCCAGTACGCCGCACTGCGCGGCGACGACGCCGAGGCCCTGGAGGTCTGGCAGCCGGTGCTGTCCGGCGAGCAGACCTGCGCCGAGGAACCCCACCGGGTCCTGGCCGCCTCGCTGCTGCCGCTGCTGCGGCTCGGCCGGTTCGACGAGGCCCGCTCGGCCCATCTGCGCGGATACCGCCTGGCCCGGGACAAGGAGAGCCTGCTGCCCTCGGTGGGGCGGCACATCGAGTTCTGCGCCCTCACCGGGAACGAGTCCCGGGGCCTGGAGATCCTGGCCGAGCACGCGGTGCACGTGGCCCCGCTCGCCAACCTCTCCGACCAGCTGGCCTTCCACGGGGGAGTCCTCGTCCTGCTGCGCCGGCTGACGGAACTGGGTCACGGGCAGAACCCCACCGTCGCCTTCGAGGGCAGCCCGTGCACCGTGTCCGAGCTGTACGAGGTGCTGCACGCAGGCTCGCTCGACATCGCCATGTGGTTCGACGCGCGCAACGGCTCCAAGCGCGTCTCCGAGCGGTTCCTCGCGCGGATCGGCGCGGCCCCGGTGACCGAGGTCCTGCCGCTGGGCGTACGGAGCTCCGCGCTCGCGGCGCTCCCGCAGGGCCCGGCCCGGGTCCCGGTCCCCGAGGCGGCCCCGGCCGAGGAATTCGCGGAACTCGTGCAACGGGCCAGGGCCGCACGCGACATCGGGCACCCCGGCGCGGATGCCCTGTGGGCGAGGGTCGCCCTGCGCCCCGAGGCGACGGAGGGGTCCGATCCGCTGGCCACCGCCGATGTGGCGGACCACCAGGCCCTGACGGCCGCTCGGGCCGGCGCCGCGAACGCGCCGGAACTGCTGGCCGCCGTACGCGAGCGCTACCGGGAGCTGGGGCTCGCGCAGCGTGCCGCGCTGGCCGAGCTGCGGCTGGCGACCGTGGCCGCGCAGTCGGGCGCCGGGGCGGGGCAGCTGCGCGAGTTGCTGGCCGTCGCCCTGCGCGCCGCCGAGGCGCTGGACCCGGACGAGCCACTGCGGACCCGGCGGATCGCCCTGGCGGAGCTGACCGGGATCCGGGTGGAGTCGTACCTGCGCTCGGTCGAGGCCACCGAGGACCCCGAACACGGGCACGGCGACGGCCACGGGCACGATCATGGGAACGGCCACGACACCGAGCACGGGCACGGCGAGCTGGCCGCCGAACTGGCCGCCTTCGCCGATGCCTACGGCGCGGTCCTGCCCGACCTGGCGGCGGAGGCCGAGGAGATGCTGGGCCGGCTCGCCCTCTCGCAGGGCGAGCCGGAACGTGCCGTGACGCTGCTCGCCGGATCCGCCGGGCGGTCGGTGGCCCTGGCCCGGCCGTGGCTCGCCGTGGACCCGCTCGTGCTGCGGGCCGGCGTACTGATGTCGCTGGACCGTGCGGCGGAGGCCGAGGAGTCGGCCCGCGCCGGGCTGGCGCATGCCGCAGAGGTGACCGACCCCGAGGCACAGGGCCTCGTACGGCTGACCCTCGCCGACATCCTGCTGGGACGCGGCGAGGCCGACGCGGAGGCCGCGCGGCTCGCTCTGGAGGCGGCGCACTGGTTCGACCGGGCCGGGCTCACCGCCGACGGCGGCGCCCAGGCGCGGCTGCTGCTCGCCCGGTGCCACGCCCGTGAGGGCCGTACCGCCGAAGCGGCCGAGGTGCTGCAGTCGACGCTGCCGGACCTGCTGGAGCACGGCGCGGGCCAGGCCGTCTCGGTACGGGAGTTCCTGGGCGACCTGCTGCGCGAACTGCACGACCCCCGGGGCGCGGCCGAGCAGTACCTGCTGGCGGCGGAGCTCGCCGAGGACTGGGAGGACCCGCGTCCGCAGGCGAGCTTCGCCCAGACCGCCGCCGATCAGCTCTCCGAGGCACGGCTGGTACCGGAGGCCGTCGCCGCGTACGAGCGTGCCCTGGAGCTGCGCAGGCGGTCGAAGGACGCACCGGTCGCCGAGGTACGGATCCTGCGGTCGCTGGCCTGGCTGGGGCTGCGCGAAGAGGTCACCGACGCGGCGGTCGCCGGGGCCCGGGCCCGGATGGACGAGGCGGCCGAGGTGCTGACCGCCGCGCTCGCGCAGGCCCCCGACGGCCCCGGGGCCCCCGAGGCACGGGCCGAACTCGCCGAGACCTGGAACCAGCTCGCCCAGGTGCTCGACCGCCGGGTGCGTGCCGACGAGGAGGCGCGGGAGGAGAACGGGGAAGCGGAGGACAGGGAAGCGGAGGACGGAGAAGCGGAGGACGGAGAAGCGGAGAACCGCGGCCCGGGGTACGCCGAACCGCTGGGCGCGGCGGAGCTGGAGGCGCTGCGGCTGGAGGAGATCCTGCTCTGGGAGCGGGCCGCCGCCCTCCACGCGGAACTCGGCCCGGAGCACCTGCAGGCCCGGTTCCAGTGCGTGAACAACGCCGCCTGGACCGAGCACGAGCTGGGCCGGCCCGAGGCCGGCGCCGCCCGGGTCTCGGCCCTGGCGGCCGAGGTCCGCGCGCTGCCCGAGGGCGTGGCCCCGGAGTGGCTCCTGGAGAGCGCCGAACGCACCACGGAGCACCTGCTGCGCACCTCTTCCTGAGGCGGCCCGCCGCCGTCGCCCCGAGGCCCGGGACGACGGCGGCGGCAGCGGCTACGCCGGGCGACGCGGGCCGGCGGTCATGCGAGGACCCTGCCCGACGGTCGTAGGCTCGTGGGTATGACCCTGCGCCTGAGCACCGTGATCCTTCCCCTCACCCGCTGGCACGAGGGAGGCCGTGACCGCTGGCAGCGGGCCGAACAGCTGGGCTTCCACACCGCGTACACCTACGACCACCTGTCCTGGCGAACCTTCCGGGACGGTCCGTGGTTCGGCGCGCTGCCCACGCTCACTGCCGCCGCGACGGCCACGGAGCGCCTGCGCCTGGGCACGCTCGTCACCTCGCCGAACTTCCGGCACCCCGTGACGCTCGCCAAGGATCTGATGTCCCTGGACGACATCTCGGGCGGCCGGATCACACTCGGCATCGGGGCCGGCGGCAACGGCTTCGACGCCACCGCCCTCGGCCAGGAGGCGTGGACCCCGCGCGAGCGCGCCGACCGCTTCGCAGAGTTCGTGCCCCTGCTGGACCGCCTCCTCACCGAGGACTCCGTAACGCACCGGGGCACGCACTACTCCGCCGACGAGGCCCGCAACATCCCCGGCTGTGTCCAGCGCCCCCGGCTGCCCTTCGCGGTGGCCGCCACCGGGCCGCGCGGCATGAAGCTCGCCGCCCGGCACGGCCAGGCATGGGTGACCACCGGCGATCCGAAGCTGTTCGAGGCAGGCACTCAGGAGCAGTCGGCGGAGGCCATCCGCGGCCAGATCCAGCGGCTCGGCAAGGCCTGCGCGGACATCGGCCGGGACGTGGACGAGCTGGACAAGATCCTCCTCACCGGCTTCACGCCGGAGCCGGGCCGCCCCCTGGAATCCCTCGACGCCTTCGTGGACTTCGCGGGCATCCACCGGGACCTGGGCATCACCGAGATCGTCGTCCACTGGCCGATCCCCGACTCGGACTTCGCCACCGACCCCGGCGTCTTCGAGGAGATCGCCACCGAGGCGCTCGCCCAGCTGGGCTGACCGCCAGGAGGCCGGGGACGCGACGGCGATCCCCGGCACATCCGGGTGTCACGGTGTGGGAGAGAGACCCGGCTGGTCGAACGTGTCCGGCACGGGCAGGGTCGTCCAGCGGTCGACCGGCCAGGCGAGCACCACGGCACGGCCCACCACGTCCGTCAGGGGCACCATGCCCCCGCGGGGGTCGAGCTGGTGGTAGCGGGAGTCCTGCGAACTCTGCCGGTGGTCGCCCATCACCCAGATGTGGCCGCTGGGCACCGTCACCTTGAACTGACCGCCCGCGTCCGTGCTGCAAGCGGTGTTCCCGGCGAAGACGTACGGCTCGGCGAGCGGCTTGGCGTTCACCTTCAGTGGTCCCGTGCCCTCGCATTCGACCGTGTCGCCGGCGATCCCGATCACTCGCTTGATCAGGTGCTGTTCCCCGGCCGCGGGCATCAGCCCGACAGAGCTCAGGAACTTCTGCGCCACGTTGGGCTTCTCCACCGGATGCCCCGCGAGCCAATCGCCCGGATCACGGAAGACCACGACCTCGCCCCTGGCAGGCTTCGCGCCGAACCACGGGGTGAGCTTGTCGACGAGAACGCGATCGTCCTTCTGCAAGGTGTTCTGCATGGAGCCCGAAGGGATCAGGAACGCCTGCAGCAGGAACGTCTTGATCAGAAAGGCCAGCACCAGCGCGACACCGACGAGGAGGGGCAGCTCCGTCCAGAAGGGGCGGCGCCGTTTCGACCCCCGACCGGAAACAGGTGCGTCCTCCCGCGCGGGACCGCCCTCGCCCCGCGGACCCTCCTGGTCGGATCGCGTATCGATGACCAGACCTCCCATGCAAACCCCCGGCGTCGTCACGTTCCTTCGGTGTGCACGGACCCTACGCCCGATGCTGTCGCTACGGCGTGAAGAGGAGGACGCGCAGGACCTCGCCCACCAGGACCGGTTCCCGCTCCGGATGGTGGGTGCCCTCCCGCTCGCACACCGAGCACAGGGCCATCGTCAGACTCGGGACCCACTTGGCGTGCGGGCCGCCACAGGCGTCGCAGTCCCGCGTACGGGCTGAAGGGATGAGCACGTCGCCCCCGAGTGAGGTCGTCGGAACCGGCACCGAGCCGGCGGCGCGAACACCGGCGGAACCGGCGAGGAGATCCTTCCACCGCCCACTGACAACCATGTGGCGATGTTTCACGTGAAACATCGCCGACCGCCGGCATGGGCGAAGATGGAGCCGTGACCTCGGCTCCCCAGCGCCCGGACGGGCCAACCCCCGCGACCCGGCTCATCGCCACCGACCTCGACGGCACCCTGCTGCGCGACGACAAATCCGTCTCGGAACGCACCGTCGCCGCACTCGCCGCCGCTGAGGAGGCCGGCATCGCGGTGTTCTTCGTGACCGGACGCCCGGCCCGGTGGATGGGTGTGGTCAGCGACCACGTTCAGGGCCACGGCCTTGCCATCTGCGCGAACGGCGCCGCCGTCGTCGACCTGCACGCCATGGAGCGGCACGCCGCCGACGGACACACCGCCGACCGGCACAGTTCCGAACGGCAACCTGCGGGCCGGGAGTTCGTCCAGGTCAGGCCGCTGCCCCGGATCACCGCGCTCAAGGTGGTGGAGGCCCTGCGGGCCGCCGCCCCCGGCACCTCCTTCGCCGTCGAGCTGACCACCGGCATCAACTACGAGCCCCAGTACCCGCCGTTCTTCCAGGACCCCGGTGCCAATGTCGCCACCGCCGAGGAGCTGCTCCACGAGGCCACGGACGACGATGCGGCGCCCGTGCTCAAGGTGCTCGCGCACCACTCCGAGCTGGCTCCGGACGAGTTCCTGACGCTGGCGCGCTCCGTCGCCGGCGCGTACGCCTCGATCACCCGCTCCAGCCCGACCTCCCTGCTGGAGATCAGCGGCCCGGGCGTCTCCAAGGCGAGCACCCTCGCACTGTGCTGTGAGGAGCGCGGCATCTCGCCCGCCGAGGTGGTCGCCTTCGGCGACATGCCGAACGACGTGGAGATGCTCGGCTGGGCCGGCACCTCGTACGCGATGGGCAATGCCCATCCCGATGTGATCGCGGCCGCGTCGGGCCGTACGGTCGCCAACAACGAGGACGGCGTCGCCCTGGTCATCGAGCGCATCCTGGCCGACCGCACGTCCCGCACCGAGGCGTAGCCCACCGCTGTGGCCACAGCGGTGGCCACAGCCTCGGCTACAGCGGGGCCTCCCAGACCAGGGTGGTCCCGCCGCCCTCCTCGCCCAGGCCGGGGCCGTACGAACTGGAGCCGCCGAGCGATTCGGCCCGCCGGCGCAGGTTCCGCAGCCCGCTGCGCCGCCCGCCCTCCGGGATGCCCACTCCGTCGTCGGCCACCTCCAGCCGGACCCCGGGCCGCCCGTCGGCCAGGCTGACGGTGGAGTCGAGCACCACCTCGATCCGGGACGCCTCCGCGTGCCGGAACGCGTTCGACAGGGCCTCGCGCAGGGCGGCGATCAGGTTCTTGCCGACGAGCTCGCCGACGACCGCGTCGATCGGTCCGAGGAAGCGGTGCGCGGGCTTGAAGCCCAGCGGCACGGCGGCCATGTTGATCTCCCGCAGCACCCGGGTGCGCAGGCCCGAGGGGGCCTCGGCCGGTCCCTGCTGGAGCGCGAAGATCGCGGTGCGGATCTCCTGGATCGTCACGTCGAGCTCGTCCACGGCCTTGCCGACGCCGTCGCGGACCTCCGGGACGATGGAACGGCGCTGGGCGCCCTCCAGCATCATCCCGGTGGCGAACAGCCGCTGGATGACCAGGTCGTGGAGGTCCCGGGCGATCCGGTCACGGTCCTCGAACACCGCGAGGCGCTCCCGGTCCCGCTGGGCCTCCGCCATCATCAGCGCCAGGGCCGCCTGCGAGGCGAACTGGGTGGCCAGGGTCCGCTCCGCCTCGGTGAAGGGCCGCTTTCCGCGTGCCCGCGGCGTGACGAGAGCCCCCAGCACCCGGCCCCCGCTCTGCAGCGGAAGCATCATGCAGGCCCCGTACTGGCTGGTCAGGCGGCTGATCATGCGCGGGTCGGAGGCGGCGTCGTCCACGAAGACCGGCTCGCCCTCCAGCAGCCTGGCCACCACCGGGCTCTCGGCCGGGATGACGATGCCGAGCGAGGTAGCCGGGTTCTCGGCGGAGACCGCGACGATCTCCATCCCGCCCTCCTCAGCCGGCAGCATCACGATCCCGGCAGCCGAATCGGCGAGCCTGCGTGCCTGTTCGGCGACGACCGCGAGCGCGTCGTCCGCGTCCCCGCCCGACAGCAGGGCCGTGGTGACGGCGACCGAACCGTCGATCCAGCGCTCCCGCTGGGTGGCGGCCTCGTAGAGCCGGGCGTTGCCGATGGCGATGCCCGCCTCGGTGGCCAGCACCCGGACCATGTGGACGTCGTAGTCGTTGAACTCGCCGCCGCCGTTCTTCTCCGCGAGGTAGAGGTTCCCGAAGATCTCGCCCTGGACCCGGATCGGCACGCCGAGGAAGGTCTTCATCGGCGGGTGATGGGCGGGGAAGCCCGACGAGCGCGGATCCTTGGTCAGGTCGGCGAGGTGCACGGGGTCCGGGTTCGAGATCAGCGCGCCCAGCAGGCCGCGCTTCCCGTCCGGCCGGTGCCCGATCTTCCTGGCCAGCGCGTCGCTGATCCCGAAGGTGACGAAGTCCGAGAGCCCCGGGCCCTCGGTGTCGACCACGCCGATGGCCGCGTAGCGGGCGTCCGCGAGCTCGGCGGCCGTCTCGCAGATCCGGTCCAGCGTGGAGTGCAGTTCGAGGCCGGTACCGACCGACCGCATGGCCTCCAGCAGCTGCGGCACCCGGGCCGTCAGCTCGGTGGACAGCCCCTGGAGGCTCCGGGTGGCCGCCGTCGCGGCCTCCATCGGGTCGGGCGATTGCGCCGAGGACTCCGGCGGGTACTCGGGCGATTCCTGGGACTCCTGCGCTGACATGCCCTTGAGCCTAGTTAGTCCCGTTTGGCGAGGAAAGTCGAGCCTGCACTGAGCTGCCCGTCTCGTCCGCTTCCCGCTCCCGCTCCAGCAGCGCGCGCAGCGGGCCGGGGGCCGCCGCCAGCTCCGCGTAGGCACCGCGCTGGACCACCGCGCCGGCGTCCAGGACGAGCACCTCGTCGACCTCTTCCAGACCGGCGAGCCGGTGCGTGATCAGCACGGTGGTACGGCCCTCGGTCGCGGCCAGCAGGTCCGCGGTCAGCGCATCGGCGGTGGCCAGGTCCAGGTGCTCGGCGGGCTCGTCCAGGACGAGGACCGGGAAGTCGGCGAGCAACGCCCGCGCCAGGGCGAGGCGCTGGCGCTGTCCCCCGGAGATCCGCTCGCCGTGCTCGCCGACCAGCGTGTCCAGCCCGTCCGGGAGCCCGTCGGCCCACTCCAGCAGCCGGGCCGCGGCGAGGGCCTCGCGCAGCCGTGCCTCGCTCGCCCCCGGGGCGGCCAGGCGCAGGTTCTCCCGTACGGAGCTGTCGAAGATGTGCGCGTCCTGGGCACACAGGCCCACCACCCGGCGCACGTCGTCCCCGTCGAGGGCGCGCGCGTCGGTCCCGCCCAGGGTGTACGAGCCTTCGTGCTGGTCCAGGAAGCGCAGCAGGACCTGTGCCAGCGTGGTCTTGCCGGCCCCCGAAGGCCCGACGACCGCGATCCGGCGGCCCGCCTCCAGGGTCAGGTCGAGCCCGCTCAGCGCCTCCTTCTCCTGCCCGGGGTGGCGGGCGGCGAGCCCCGTCAGCCGCAACGGGAAGGGGGAGGCGGGCAGGGCTTCGGGCCGCTCCGGCTCGGTGACCGGGACGGGTGCGTCGATGACTTCGTAGACCCGCTCGGCGCTGCGCCGGACCCGCTGGCGGTACTGGACTGCCTGCGGAAGCCCGCTGACGGCCTCGAAGGCGGCCAGCGGTGTCAGCACGACCACGGCCATGGCCACCCCGGAGAGCCGGCCCCCGGCGACGGCGTCCGCCCCGACGGCGGCCGCGCACACCACGGTCACTCCGGTCACCAGGGCCGACAGCCCGCTCCCGAGCCCGGTGACGGCGGCCGCGCGGGCCGCGATCCCGGTCAGCGTGCGGTCGCTCTCCTTCGCGGCGGCCCGGCGCCCGCCGAGCGCTCCGGCGACGGTGAGCTCCGCGGTTCCGGTGAGCAGATCCGCCACACGGGTGGCGAGCTCTCCCCGGGCGGGCGCGAGGCGGCGTTCCGTGCGGCGTGCGCAGACCGCGCTGACCAGCGGTACACCGACACCGGCGGCCAGCAGCCCGACGGCGAGCACCACGCCGGCCCCCGGCAGCAGCCAGGCGGTGAAGGCCACCGAACCGGTGCCCACGAGCACCGCGGTGCCGACGGGCAGCAGCCAGCGCAGCCAGTAGTCCTGAAGGGCGTCGGCGTCGGCCACCAGCCGGGTCAGCAGATCCCCGCGCCGGTGGGTGCGCAGCCCGCCGGGCGCGATGCGCTCCAGCCGCTGGAACACCGAGACGCGCAGGTCGGCGAGCATCCGCAGGACCGCGTCGTGGGACACGAGGCGCTCCGCGTAGCGGAAGACGGCCCGGCCCATGCCGAACGCCCGCGTCGCGGTGACGGCCACCATCAGGTACAGCACGGGCGGCTGTTCGGAGGCGCGCGAGATCAGCCATCCGGAGACGGCCATCAGCCCGACGCTGCACCCGACGGCCAGCGCCCCGAGGAACAGCCCGAGCCGGAACCGTCCCTGCCAGGCCTTGGCCACACCCCTTACCCGCTTCAGCGGATCGCCGCCGCCGGCGTCGCCGCCGCCCGGGCCGCCCGCCCGCTCCGGGGCGTCTCCAAGGATCCATTCACCGGGATCGCGCGGCGCCGGTCCCGGCGCCGGCTGCCCCGCCCGCGCGGCGGGAAGGGGGGCGGCGGGGGAGGGCCCGGCGGGGCCGGCCCCGACCCGTACGACCCGATCGGCCAGCGCCAGCAGGGCCGGCCGGTGCACCACGAGCAGGACGGTCCGCCCGACCGCGAGGCGGCGTACCGCCTCGACCACGGCCGCCTCGGTCTCGCCGTCCAGTGCCGCCGTCGGCTCGTCGAGCAGGAGCACCGGCCGGTCGGCCAGGAACGCCCGCGCCAGCGCGAGGCGCTGGCGCTGTCCGGCGGACAGTCCGACCCCGCCCTCACCGAGCGGGGTGTCCGCCCCGCGCGGCAGGGCCCGTACGAACTCCCACGCCCCGGCGTCCACCAGCGCGGCGGTCACCTCGGCATCGTCGGCGCCGGGCCGCGCCAGCCGTACGTTCTCCGAGATCGTCCCCGCGAACAGGTGCGGCCGCTGCGGCACCCACGCGATCCGCTCCCGCCACTGCTCGGGCGCCAGCCCGGCCAGGTCGGCGCCCCCGACCCGGACGCGCCCCTCGCTCGGCGTGACGAAGCCCAGCAGCACCTGCAGCAGCGTGGACTTGCCCGCGCCGCTCGGCCCGGTGAGGGCCACGCATTCACCCGGCTCCACCGTCAGCGAGACGGGTCCGGGGGAGTCCTCGCCCCGGCCCTCGTACCGGACGGCCACCGCGTCGAACTCGATCCGCAGTTCGGACGCCGGAACGGCGGCCGTCCCCCGCGATGCGGTGACCGGGGTTTCCAGCACCTCGAAGATCTCTTCCGCGGCGGCCAGTCCCTCCGCCGCCGCGTGGTACTGCGCCCCGACCTGACGCAAGGGCAGGTACGCCTCGGGCGCCAGGACCAGGATGACCAGCCCGGTGTAGAGGTCCAGCTCCCCGTGGACGAGCCGCATGCCGATGGTCACCGCGACCAGCGCCACCGACAGGGTCGCCAGCAGTTCGAGGGCGAACGAGGACAGGAAGGCGATGCGCAGCGTGCGCATCGTGGCCTGCCGGTAGTCATCGGTGATCTTGCGGATGGACTCCGCCTGGGCCTTCGCGCGGCCGAAGACCTTCAAGGTCGGCAGGCCCGCCACCACGTCCAGGAAGTGCCCCGAGAGCCGGGACAGCAGCCGCCACTGGCGGTCCATCCGGGACTGGGTGGCCATGCCGATCAGGATCATGAACAGGGGGATCAGCGGAAGCGTGACCACGATGATCGCCGCCGACACCCAGTCCTCGGTGACGATCCGCGCGAGCACCGCCACGGGGACGACGATCGCGAGCCCCAGCTGGGGCAGGTACCGCGAGAAGTAGTCGTCGAGGGCGTCCACTCCCCGGGTGGCCAGGGCCACCAAAGAGCCGGTCCGCTGTCCGCTCAGCCAGCCAGGCCCGAGGTCGGCGGCCCGCTCCAGCAGTCGGCCCCGCAGTTCCGACTTGACCGCCGCGCTCGCCCGGTGCGCGGCCAGCTCGGTCAGCCAGGCGACCAGGCCCCGGCCGAGTGCCACCGCCGCGAGCAGCAGCAGGGGCGTCCGCAGGGCTCCGCCGTCCAGCCCGTCCTCGAAGGCACCGACGACGATCTCGGCGATCAGCATGGCCTGGCCGACGACCAGCCCCGCCCCGGCGAGCCCGAGGGCCACCACCGCTCCCAGGAAGAGTCGGGTGGACCGGGCGTACCGAAGCAGGCGCGGGTCGATCGGTTTCACGTGAAACATCCCCCAGGCAGGAGCAGGCGGAGCGGAGCAGGCGAGGCGGGCGGGGCCGGACTCAGTGCGCGTCGACGATGTGCTGCGTGCCGATGCGCTTGCGGAACACCCAGTACGTCCACCCCTGGTAGAGCAGGACGAGCGGGGTCGCCACCGCCGCGCACCAGGTCATGATCTTCAGGGTGTACGCGCTGGACGAGGCATTGGTGACCGTGAGGTTCCAGGCGTCGTTCAGCGAGGACGGCATGACGTTCGGGAACAGCGTCAGGAAGAGCATCGCGACGGCCGCCGCGATGGTGACGCCCGACAGGCCGAACGCCCATCCCTCCCGGCCGGCGAAGTTGAAGCCGAGGGCACCCACCAGGGCCAGTACCGCCACGATCATGGCGATCAGGCTCCAGCCGTCACCGCGCGAGACCTGGGTCCAGATCAGGAAGGCGAGCGCCAGGACGGCGGTCACCACCCCGAGCCGCATGGCCAGCTTGCGCGAGCGGTCCCGGATGTCGCCGACCGTCTTGAGCGAGGTGAACACCGCGCCGTGGAAGGTGAACAGGGTCAGGGTGACCAGGCCGCCGAGGATCGAGTAGACGTTGAGCAGGTCGAAGAAGTTTCCGACGTACTCCATGTCCTGGTCGATCTTCACGCCGCGCACGATGTTGGCGAAGGCCACGCCCCACAGGAACGCGGGGATCAGCGAGGTCCAGAAGATCGCGTGTTCCCAGTTGGTCTGCCACTTGTCCTCGGGCCGCTTGTGCCGGTACTCGAAGGCGACCCCGCGGATGATGAGGCAGATCAGGATGAGCAGGAGCGGCAGGTAGAAGCCGGAGAAGAGGGTGGCGTACCACTCGGGGAAGGCGGCGAACGTCGCACCGCCGGCCGTGAGCAGCCAGACCTCGTTGCCGTCCCACACGGGCCCGATCGTGTTGATCAGGACCCGCTTCTCCGTGCGGTCGCGGGCCAGCAGCTTGGTCAGGACGCCGACTCCGAAGTCGAAGCCCTCCAGGAAGAAGTAGCCGATCCACAGAACGGCGATGAGCACGAACCAGACGTCGTGGAGTTGCATGGTGTGGTCTCCTCAGCCTCAGTACGAGAAGGCCATCGGCCGGTCGGGGTTCTTGTCGTCCCCGCCGATCTTGGTCGGCGGGTTGAGGTCGGCCTCGGTGAGCTCGGGCGGGCCGACCTTGACGTACTTCACTAGGAGCTTGACCTCGATCACGGCGAGCACGGCGTAGAGCAGCGTGAAGCCGATCATCGAGGTGAGCACCTCGCCCTGGGAGACGTTCGGCGAGACCGCGTCCCGGGTGCGCAGGACCCCGTAGACCACCCAGGGCTGACGGCCCATCTCGGTGAAGATCCAGCCCCAGGAGTTGGCGATCAGCGGGAAGCCCATGGTCCAGAGCGCGATGATCCAGTACCAGTTCGTGAACTTGGGGCTCAGCGCCTTCTTGAAGAGGACCAGGTGGGGTACCTCTTCCTCACCGGTGCGCAGCCCCGGCGGCAGCATGAACTTCTTGCGGGTCAGCCAGAGCCCCAGCATGCCGACGCC
Organism: Streptomyces sp. NBC_01298; assembly: GCF_035978755.1. Classification (NCBI taxonomy): domain Bacteria; kingdom Bacillati; phylum Actinomycetota; class Actinomycetes; order Kitasatosporales; family Streptomycetaceae; genus Streptomyces; species Streptomyces sp. NBC_01298. The sequence continues at coordinate 4,776,495 of NZ_CP108414.1, read as the reverse complement.
GAGCGAGGCCATGCCGAAGCCGATCATCCAGCGGAAGCCCCAGTAGGCGACGGGGATGTTGGGCCGGTAGTCACCGGGCCCGAACTTCTCCTGCTCGGACTTGTTGACGTCGTTGATGCCCGGGACGAACGAGCTGAAGTCGTCGTTGGCCAGGAAGGACAGCAGGCCCGGGATCTCTATGGCGACCGTGTTGTGGCCCTTTTCCACGTCGCCGTAGGCGAAGACGGAGAAGGGCGCGGGCGCCTCGCCGTCCCAGAGGGCCTCGGCGGCGGCCATCTTCATCGGCTGCTGCTTGAACATGACCTTGCCGAGCAGGTCTCCGCTGATGGCGGTGCCCAGACCGGCGATGATCATGACGACCAGGCCGAGTCGCAGCGAGGTCCGCATGACGGGGATGTGCCTCTTGCGGGCGAGGTGGAAGGCCGCGATGCCCACCATGAACGCGCCGCCGACCAGGAAGGCCGCCGTCATGGTGTGGAAGAACTGGGTCAGCGCGGTGTTCTGCGTGAGCACCAGCCAGAAGTCCGTGAGCTCGGCCCGGCCGCGCTCGGGGTTCATGCGGTAGCCGACCGGGTGCTGCATCCAGGAGTTCGCCGCGAGGATGAAGTACGCGGACAGGATGGTGCCGATCGAGACCATCCAGATGCAGGCCAGGTGGATCTTCTTGGGCAGCTTGTCCCAGCCGAAGATCCACAGGCCGATGAAGGTCGACTCGAAGAAGAAGGCGATGAGCGCCTCGAAGGCCAGCGGGGCTCCGAAGATGTCACCGACGAACCGCGAGTAGTCGGACCAGTTCATGCCGAACTGGAACTCCTGGACGATGCCCGTGACGACACCCATCGCGATGTTGATCAGGAAGAGCTTGCCCCAGAACTTGGTGGCCTTGAGGTACTTCTCCTTTTCCGAACGCACCCAGGCGGTCTGCAAGATCGCGACGAGCGCGGCCAGCGAGATCGTCAAGGGAACGAAGAGGAAGTGATAGACGGTGGTAATACCGAACTGCCATCGCGCCAGGGTCTCTGGCGCCAAAGCTAGGTCCACGTCGTCGTCTCCTTCGTTTCGCCGTGGTCACAGCCGCAGTTTGCCTCTTGTATCCCACTCAATCCGGGAGGAAGCAGGACACGCTTGTGAACGCGTTCACATTCACAAGCATTATGTCGTACCGCTGTCGGCATCTTTCAGGGGGGTCCCCCCTAGCGAATAAATTCAACAGATTGTTGAATGCGACCCATGAAGATTCGATTCCTGTGGCCCGCGGGCCAGCTCACCGCAACGCTCGACGAGACCCCGACCGCCAAGGCCCTGGCCGACGCGCTCCCCATTTCCGCTTCCGCGAACACCTGGGGCGAGGAGGTCTACTTCGACACCGGCGTCTCCGTGGCCCTGGAGCACGACGCCCAGCAGGTCGTCGAGCCCGGCACGGTCGCGTTCTGGACCGAGGGCGACGCGCTCGCGCTCCCCTACGGCCCCACCCCGATCTCCCGCGGGGGCGAGAGCCGCCTGGCGAGCCCGTGCAACGTCCTCGGCTCGTTCGACGGCGACCCCCGCCTGCTGGCCACCGTCCGCGACGGTGACCCCATCCGCGTGGAACTGGCCTGACCGCACACGGCCCGGCCGGTCCCCTGGAGCCCTAGAGCTCCTTGAAGAACGCCTCCGCCGTGTGCAGGAAGAGGTCGTTCGCCTCGGGCTCGCCGATCGTGACCCGCAGGCCCTCGCCCGCGAAGGGCCGGACCACCACGCCGGCCTTCTCGCAGGCCGCCGCGAAGTCGGCGGTGCGCTCCGCGAGCCGCATCCACACGAAGTTGGCCTGCGTCTGCGGCACCACGGTCCAGCCCTGGGCCAGCAGCGTCCCGTAGACCCGGGCGCGCTCGCTCACCAGCGACCCGACCCGGCCCATCAGCTCGTCCTCCGCCCGCAGCGAGGCGACCGCCGCGTCCTGGGCGAGCTGGCTGACACCGAAGGGCACCGCGGTCTTGCGCAGCGCCGCGGCCACCGGCTCGTGCGCCACCGCGAAGCCGACGCGCAGGCCGGCGAGGCCGTACGCCTTGGAGAACGTGCGCAGCACGGCGACGTTGGGGCGGTTGCGGTAGAGCTCGATGCCGTCCGGAACCTCGACGTCGCGGACGAATTCCTTGTAGGCCTCGTCGAGGACGACGAGGATGTCGGAGGGCACCCGGTCCAGGAAGCGCTCCAGCTCGGCACGGCGCACAGCGGTACCGGTGGGGTTGTTGGGGTTGCAGACGAAAATCAGGCGGGTCCGCTCCGTGATCGCCTCGAACATCGCGTCCAGGTCGTGCACGTCCCCCTCGGTCAGCGGGACCTGGACCGAGGTCGCGCCCGAGATCTGCACGATGATCGGATAAGCCTCGAAAGACCGCCAGGCGTAGATGACCTCGTCGCCCGGGCCCGCCGTCGACTGGATCAGCGACTGCGCGACCCCGACCGAGCCGGTGCCGGTGGCGATGTGCTCGACCGGGACCCCGAACCGCTCGGCGAGCTCGTTCACCAGACCCGTGCACGCCATGTCCGGGTACCGGTTGAAGTGGCCGGCCGCGGCGACCGCACTCTCCAGCACCCCAGGCAGGGGCGGGTACGGGTTCTCGTTCGAGGACAGCTTGAACGCGACCGGGCCGCCCGCTGCCGCGGGCTTCCCGGGCTTGTAGGTGGGGATGCCGTCCAGCTCGGCGCGCAGCTTCGGGCTCTTCTCGCTCACCGCAGGTCCTCCTCGACCGTCCCGTACGACGTCGCCGTCGACTCAATACTCCTCACCTTATGAGGATTCCGTCCATCCGAGAACGGCGGGCGCCTGGAATGCGGGAGAGCGCACGCATATATGCGTGCGCCGGTGGCCTGCGCCGTGGCGCGCGTCCCTCGTACAGGTGAGTTGAGCCGAGCACGAGAGCGCTCCGTTTTGGCATGCACGGTCCCGTCGACAAGGGCACCAGACACCCCTCGTGACCAATCGCCTTCATTTCCAAGGTCATTGGGGGTGGCGAACCATGCAGAATCGTGCCTGTCAACGCGTGCATATGCATCCGGACCGCCCTGCCCACCGAGCCCTACTATCGGCTCGCCATGACAGCAGCAGGGAAGCATCAGGTGAGCCGGACCGAGACCACCCGGCGGGCCGCCGGCCGACAAGGCCGGGCGGGCATCAGGGACGTGGCCGCCGCGGCGGGCGTCTCGATCACGACCGTCTCCGACGCCCTCAACGGGAAGGGACGGCTGCCGGACGCCACCCGCCGCCACGTCCGCGAAGTCGCGGACCGACTGGGCTACCGCCCCTCCGCGGCGGCCCGCACCCTCCGTACCGGCAAGTCGGGCCTCATCGGCCTGACCGTGACCACGTACGGGGATGAACCTTTCACCTTCACCGAATTCGCGTACTTCGCCGAGATGGCCAGGGCCGCCACCTCCGCCGCACTCGCTCGCGGCTACGCCCTCGTCATCCTCCCCGCCACCTCCCGACACGACGTCTGGTCCAACGTGGCCCTCGACGGCACCGTCGTCATCGACCCCTCCGACCACGATCCCGTCGTCACCGAACTGGTCCGCCAGGGTCTGCCCGTCGTCTCCGACGGACGCCCCGCCGGCTCACTCCCCGTCACCGCCTGGGTCGACAACGACCACGAGGCCGCCGTCCTCGGACTCCTCGACCACCTAGCCGCCGCCGGAGCCCGCCGCATCGGGCTCCTGACCGGCACCACCACCGACACCTACACCCGCCTCTCCACGACGGCCTACCTGCGCTGGTGCGAGCGCGTGGGCCAGGACCCCGTCTACGAGTCCTACCCCGCCCACGATCCGTGCGCCGGCGCCGTCGCCGCCGACCGGCTCCTGGCCCGGCCCGACCGGCCCGACGCCGTCTACGGCCTGTTCGACCCCAACGGCACCGACCTGCTCGCCGCCGCCCGGCGCTACGGCCTGCGCGTTCCCGAGGATCTGCTGCTCGTGTGCTGCAGCGAATCCACCGTGTACGCCACCACCGAGCCGCCCATCACCACCCTGTCCCTCAAACCGCGCCGCATCGGCACCGCCGTCGTCCAGCTGCTCATCGACGCCATCGAGGGCGTCGACACGGACGGACCCGTCGAACAGGTCATCCCGACCGAGCTGATCATTCGTACCTCGTCCCAGCGCAGGCAGCCCCGTACGACCGTCAGCCCGCCCCGATCCCCGGCCCAGGACTGACCCCCGCGCCGGCCCAACGGCGGGGCCGCAGGTCCCGCCGAGGATTTCAGCAACACCCATATCGGGAGAAACCAGCAGGAAAGACCGGCGCCCGCCAGGATTCACCACCCCTGGTGCGTCACAGAGCGCGAGCTGCATTCCTATGATGGGCGCACGACATCACGGACCCTCCGCCCAGTAGCGGGAGGGTCCGCAGGTGTACGGCAGCGCGACGGTGGTGGAGGGGTCGATGACTCAGGGGGCCGGTCAGGGACCCGCGGTGCGGACGGACACCGAGCGGGACTTCCGGTTGCCGGTCGCCGAACCCGCCTCGCATACCGCGCTCCCGGGATCCGCAGCAATCGCGGCGGCGGGCTCCGCGGGGCTCGGGGCGGACGCCCCCGTCTACGGCGAGTACCCCGCGTACTACGACGCGGGCCCGGCTCCCGTGCCGGCTCCCGTCCCGCTTCCCGTTCCCGCGCAGCACGGATACGGCCACGAAGCCCCGTACGGCGCCCACGGGGAGCCCGTCGGACGCCCGATGGGTCACGTCTCCGAGGAGAGCGACCCCGAGGAGTACACGCCGACCCAGCGCGACCTCCCCATCATCGGGCGCGGCGCCCTCGGCGGCCCCGGCGACACCGTCCAGATCCAGTACGTACCGCAGGAGACGCCCGGCGAGGGTCCCGGCCCGCTCTACGTCGTCGGCGACGTGCACGGCTACATCGACGAACTCGTCGCCGAACTGCAGTTCCAGGGGCTCATCGACGCCGACCGCAACTGGTCCGCCGGCAACGCCCGGCTCTGGTTCCTCGGCGACTTCACCGACCGCGGCCCCGACGGCATCGGGGTCATCGACCTCGTCATGCGGCTCTCCGCCGAAGCCGCCGCGGCGGGCGGCTACTGCAAGGCCCTCATGGGCAACCACGAGCTGCTGCTCATCGGCGCCAAGCGGTTCGGGGACACTCCCATCGTCTCCGGCGCCGGCACCGCCACCTTCCAGGCCGCCTGGCTCCTCAACGGCGGCCAGCGCACCGACATGGACCGGCTGCAGGACGTCCACCTCCAGTGGATGTCCCGGCTGGACGCGGCGGTCCTGGTGGAGGACCATCTGCTCCTCCACTCGGACACCACCGCCTACCTCGACTACGGCGACTCGGTCGAGGACGTCAACGACACCATCCACGAGCTGCTCAACCGCAACGACGCCGACATCACCTGGGACCTGTTCCGCAAGTTCACCAAGCGCTTCGCCTTCCGAGACGAGGAGACCGGCCCCCAGGCCGTCCGCGAACTCATCGGCACCTACGGCGGCAGCCGCGTCGTACACGGCCACAGCCCCATCCCGTACCTGCTGGGCGAGGTGGGCACCGAGGACGGTGACGGCGCACACGGCCCCGAGGCCGTCGTCGGCCCGCACGTCTACGCGGAAGGCCTGGCCATCGCGATGGATGGTGGCGTGACGATGGCGGGCAAACTGCTCGTCGTGCAACTCCCGCTGAACGACTGAGGCTTCCCGGAGCTGGGTATTTCCGGAAAGCCCCTGTCTACGTACGGCGTGGGCGCTCTACCATCGCTCTATCCGTAGCAGGCTCTCCTCCGTTTGTGCCGGCGCCCCGTTCTACGCGGGCATACCGGTCCCTACGGAGCATCGGGGGATGCACATGACCAGCGCTCCGCACCTGCTCACCGAAGACCGACCGGAGTTCGATCGGCTCCTCGACGAGGCGCTGCGCACGGCGAACGCCAGGCCCGAGCTCGCCGCCCTCGGCGAACGGCTGAACGCCGAACAGCTGCGCACCATGGCCATGGGGGCCACCGGGCTGCTGACAGCCGCGGCCGCGGCCGAGTACGACCATTACGTGAAGGTCCGCAAAGAACGGCAGAACGAGATCCTGTCCACCCCCGGAAGCACGGGGGAGGAGGGCGACGGGCAGGGCGGCGGCGCGGGCGTCAGCGCCGTGGTCGCGGTCCTCGCGCCGGTCCTGGCCGGCACCGCCATGCTGATCTTCCTGCTGGTGGGCTACATCCTGAAGATGATCGAACCCGAACCCGCCTTCGCCGACACGATGCTGACGGCGGGCTGGCTGTTCGGCGGGCTCACCGCCGCCGCGCTGCTCTTCGCCGTGATCGGACTGCTCGTCACGGCCGTCCGCAACAGTTCCACCGAGGTGGCTGCGGACGAGACCGAGGCGGTACCCGACGAAGTGGCACGAGCCCGGGAAGCCTGGCGCAACGCCCTGCTGGAGCGGGGCATCGTGCCGTTCCTCCGGGACGCGCTGGCCGATCCCAGCGCCGGGGCCGGCCTCCCGGCCCCCAGAAAGCCGGGAGCCGGGCGCATCCCCAACCTGGGATACACCCGGCCCGATTTCACCAGTCCGGGCGCCCCAGCGGAGGGGCCCCGTCCCGGCTACTCGTCTCCGGACTTCACCAGTCCGGACTTCGGCGGCCCGGAGACCGATCCGAAGTGAGCGCTACTGGCCGTTCGGCGAGCCCGAGTAGGCCAGGTCGCCCTTCCACTCGACGCTCTTGCCGCGCAGTCCGATCGCCGGGTTCGGCGCCGGCAGGAGCTGGGTCCAGGCCTCGTCCCAGACGAAGGTGCCGCCCATGGTGTCACCGTGCGTCTGGAACACCTGACCGGTCGTGGTCAGCACCTTGATGTACGCGTCATTGCCCTGGGCCGCGATGGAGATGCCGCAGGCAATTCCGACGGGGAAGCCCGGATTGTCGTCAGCGTCGCTGATGTTCTGCCAGACCGGCACGCCGCCCGGCGTGGACGCCCGCCCGGCGTAGGCGACGCCGCCCGTGAGGGCGGCGTGGAAGTCCTCGGTGTTCGAGGGCGAGTAGCTGTCGATGTCACTGCAGGGACCGGTGGGTCCGGTCGCGCCCGTCGCCCCGTTGGTACCCGAGGCGCCGGTCGCACCCGTCGGACCCGTCGGACCGGTCGGACCGGTGGCGCCCGTGGAACCGGTGGCTCCCGTCGCGCCGGTGGCACCGGGGTAGCCGCGCGGCCCGGTCGGGCCCGTCGCTCCGGTCGCGCCCCGGGGGCCGGTGGGACCCGTCGCACCCTTGGGTCCGCGCGGGCCGCGCGGGCCCGTCGGACCCACCTTGCAGTCGTCTCCGTGACCACCACCGGCCACCGGCGCCTGCGCCGGTACGCCCGCTCGGTGGCGCTGGGCCTTGCAGTGGTCCCCTCCCGCCGGCGCCTCGGCCAGCGCGACCGCCGGGGTCGCCAGACCGGCCAGCACGAGCGCCACCGTGGCGAGCGTGCCTCCCGTCAGCCAGCCGGCTCGTCGGGGCAGCGGCCCCAGGTAGACGCGGGCCTTGTTCTCAGAACTCATGTACCGCTCCTCGCACACACCGGATCGAATCGACCTGCGAAGCCCGGACGTACGACCGGTCTCCGCGGGCCATCTTGAGGACCCCGACGCCTCGAGTCCGACCGGCGCGCCCATCTGTCAGCGGAACGGCGCAGCGCACACGGCCACTTGGCGGCCTGCCGCACGGCCACCCGGGGCCGCGTCGCATACGCCATGTTTCACGTGAAACACCCGTCGCTGTTTCACGTGAAACATCGGAGCGGCTGCCCGATCAACCGGCGGACCGGTCTCCCGGCAGCCGCCTGCGCTGCGTGACGTCCGCCAGCGCCGGGGAGCGCCACGCGCCGTCCGGGTGGTACAGATTCCGGCCCGGCTCCACGATCTCGTCGATCCGGTCGAGGGTCGCGTCATCGAGGACCAGTGCCGCGCCCTTCACCAGGGCTTCCAGCTGCTCCATGGTCCGCGGCCCCGTGATCACAGAGGTGACGGCGGGATGCGCCAGCGGGAAGGCCACTGCCAGCTCGGGCAGCGTGCAGCCAATGGAGTCGGCGAGCTCCACCAGCTGCTCCACGGCCTCCAGCTTCGCGACGTTGCCCGGGATCGCGGGGTCGAAGCGGGCGGGCGCCAGAGCCGCACGCCCCGAGGTCATGTCGATGGCGTTGCCGAGCCGGTACTTCCCGCTCAGGAATCCCGACGCGAGCGGGCTCCAGGTCAGGACGCCCATCCCGTATCTCCGGGCGACCGGGAGCACACTGCTCTCGATCCCGCGCGCGAGGATCGAGTACGGCGGCTGCTCGGTCCGGAACCTCGGCAGAGCCCGCCGTTCGGCGACGTGGTGCGCCTCGACGATCTCCTCGGCCGGGAAGGTGGAGCAGCCGAAGGCGCGTATCTTGCCGGCCCGGACCAGATCACCGAGGACGGACAGGGTCTCCTCGACGTCCGTGCCCTGGTCGGGGCGGTGCACCTGGTAGAGGTCGATCCAGTCCGTGTCCAGCCGGCGCAGGCTGTCCTCGACGGCACGCACGATCCAGCGCCGGGAGTTCCCGCTGCGGTTGCGCCCCTCGCCCATCTGGAAGTGCACCTTGGTCGCGAGTACGACGTCGTCCCGCCGGCCCTTGAGGGCCTTGCCCACGATCGTCTCGGACTCCCCGGCCGAGTACATGTCCGCGGTGTCCACGAAGTTGATCCCGTGATCGAGCGCGGCATGGATGATCCGGGCGCAGTCCCCGTGATCCGGATTGCCGACCGCGCCGAACATCATCGTGCCGAGGCAGTGCGTGCTGACCTCGATGCCGGTCCCACCCAGAATTCGGTATCGCATGCTCATGGGCCGCACTGTAAAAGTTGGAGCGCGCTCGAGCGCAAGCCCCCGCCAAGCCCCTTGTGGGTACCGAACGTGCGGCGGCCCGGAGCACCGGCCGGACCGAGGTCCGGCGGCGCTCCGGGCCGCTTGCTGCTTACACCGGGCTCACCGGTCCGGGACTACCCGCGGTGCTTGTTGCCCTTCGGCGCCGTGTGCTTGGCGGCCGGCGTCTTCGCCGCCGGCTTCTTGGCGACCTTGTTCTTGAAGTCGGGCTTCATCGCCTGGGGCTTCTGGAGGAACATGTCCCTGGCCGCCACGGTCCGCGCGGGGGCGCTCGTGGGGCCGGGGGTGATCTGCACCCACGGGTGCGGTGTTCCCGGCGCCGCGGTCCCGCAATCCAGGGACGGAGTGGGGTTATCGATCGCGCAGAAGGTCTCCCATACCTGCCCGGTGGTGGTCGAGATCTCGATGTTCGCCCCGTTGGCGTGCTCGTCGACGGCGATGCCGCACGCGATCCCGGACGGGTAGTTCGGGTTGCGCGCGGCGTTGGTCAAGTTGTGCCAGTCGAAGGGCGTGTTGGGGTTCCCGAGACCTCGGATACCGACGTGCGCGATCCCGTTGATCATCACCGCTTTGATCTCGCGGGAGGCGCTGGGCTTGTAGGCGGCGATGGCGTTGCACTGCGAGACAGGACCGGTGGCGCCGGTCGCACCCGTGGCACCCGTCGCGCCAGTGGCACCGGTCGCACCATCAGCACCCGTCGCCCCAGTCGGGCCATCAGCACCCGTCGGACCCGTGGCACCGTCCGCACCCGTAGCACCGGTCGCGCCATCAGCACCCGTCGGGCCGGTCGGACCATCGGCACCCGTAGCGCCCGTGGCACCGTCCGCACCCGTAGCGCCGGTCGCACCATCAGCACCCGTCGGGCCGGTCGCACCGTCAGCACCCGTAGCGCCTGTCGCACCGGTCGCACCATCGGCACCCGTCGGACCCGTCGGACCCGTCGGACCCGTCGCCCCGTCAGCACCCGTCGGGCCCGTCGGGCCCGTCGGGCCCGTCGCACCATCGACACCCGCCGGACCCGTCGGGCCGGTCGGACCCGTCGCACCATCAACCCCCGTGGCGCCCGTCGCGCCCGTCGCGCCCGTCGCGCCCGTCGCGCCGGTGGCGCCGGTGGCGCCCGTCGCGCCAGAGGGTCCTGCCGGTCCCGTGGGTCCCGTTGGCCCGGTCGGGCCGGCCGGCGGACACCCGTGGTCGTGACCGTCGTGGTGCTCGCGGCCTTCGTCGTCCCCCCAGCCGCCGTGCTCGTGCTCGTCCTCGTCCCCACCACCGCCGCCGCGGTATCTGTCCTGCGGCGGCCCGTCGTGCGGCTCACAGTCCTCGCCTCCGCCCCCGCCCGACGGGACAGCGGCTCTCACCGCAGTGAGCGTCGGCTTGGCCACCGCGACGACGGGGGTGGCCATGCCCACGAGTACGAGGGACAGCGAGGCCAGGGCACCTCCCGCGATCCAGGCGCGGTTGCGGGGGACGGGACCAAGCTGAAGCTTGGTCTGGTGCTCACGACTCATCTGCAGCGCTCCTTCGGAACGGAATGCGAGCCGGAACGGGTGCCGCCCCGGCTGCGAGTTCGAACGTCCTTGGGACTTACGGACGGCGCCGCCCGAATCTTGAGATGGCCGGGGTTTTTATCAGCAGGACGGCTTATCAGACGCCCCCGAACGGCTGCTCCGCCGCCCACCGGGTGGTAGCGCCACCGGCGTGCCGCCGACCCATCGGCAGCCGCACTCCCTAACGTCGCCCGCGATCCGTCCGACGAGAGGGTGCTGCGGTGAGGCCGACCATCTGCCTGAACATGATCGTAAAGAACGAGGCGCCCACGATCCGGAAGTGCCTGGAGTCGGTGCGCCCTCTGATCGACACCTGGGTGATCGTGGACACGGGCTCCACCGACGGCACCCAGGACGTCATCCGGGACTGCTTCGCCGACCTGCCCGGCACCCTTCACGAGCGGCCGTGGAAGGGTTTCGACGGTAGCCGCAGCGAGGCGGTCGAACTCGCGCGCTCCAGCGCGGACTACCTTCTGTTCATCGACGGCGACGACGAGATGCAGATCCGGCCCGGGTTCCGCATGCCGGACCTGACGCACGACGCGTACCAGGTCGCGCTGCACGACGGTCCGATCGTCCACTGGCGGCCGGCGCTGGTCTCCACCCGGCTGCCCTGGCGGTACGTGGGCGTGCTCCACGAGTACATCGACTGCGGCACCGAGTACGGCCGCGACGTGATCGAGGGCTTCAACATCCTCTCCGTCGGCGGTGGGGCCCGCTTCCGGGAAGAGGGCCAGCGGGCGAAGTACCTGCGCGACGCGGAAGTCCTCACCGAGGGCCTCGCGAAGGAGCCCGACAACACCCGGTACGCCTTCTACCTGGCCCAGAGCTGGCGCGACGCGGGCGAGCCGGAGAAGTCACTCGACGCCTACGACCACCGGGTCGCCATGGGCGGCTGGGCCGAGGAGACCTACTGCGCGCGGCTCTACGCCGCACGGCTCGCGGTCACCCTCGACAGGCCGTCGGCCGAGGTGATGGACCGCTACCTCCGCGCACACGAGAGCCGCCCCTCACGCGTCGAGGCGCTCGGCGATCTCGCCCGGCTCTGCCGCCTCGAAAACCGCTGGCCCCTCGCCTACCTGTTCGCCCGGCAAGCGGTGAGGGTGCCGCGCCCGGACGACATCCTCTTCGTCGAGTTCGCGTGGCACGACTGGCGGGCGCTCGACGAACTCGCGGTGGCCGCCTACTGGGCCGGCGAGTACCAGGAGTCCCTGGACTGCTGCGAACTCCTGCTCCAGGACGGCAAACTGCCCGACGACCAGCAGGACCGGGTCCTCGCGAACCTCGAGTTCGCCCGCCGCAAGCTGGGCGTGGGCTCCCGGGCCTTCGCCTGACCTCGCGCGCCGGACCGGTACCTGCCCGGCCCGACACGACACGACGTACGCAACGGCGGCCCGCGACTCCCCCCTCGGTGTCGCGGGCCGTCCGTATGTGCCGGGACGGGGGGTCAGTCCGCCAGCGGCAGGTACACGCGGTTGCCCGCGGCCGCGAACTCGGCGGACTTCTCCGCCATGCCCGCCTCGATCTCCTCGGCGCCCAGGTCGCCGCCGTGCTGGCGGCGGATGTCCTGGGAGATCTTCATCGAGCAGAACTTCGGACCGCACATGGAGCAGAAGTGCGCGGTCTTGGCCGGCTCGGCCGGGAGGGTCTCGTCGTGGAACTCGCGGGCCGTGACCGGGTCGAGGGCCAGGTTGAACTGGTCCTCCCAGCGGAACTCGAACCGCGCGTCCGACAGTGCGTCGTCCCATTCCTGGGCGCCCGGGTGGCCCTTGGCCAGGTCCGCCGCGTGGGCCGCGATCTTGTACGTGATGACACCGGTCTTCACGTCGTCGCGGTTCGGCAGGCCCAGGTGCTCCTTGGGCGTGACGTAGCAGAGCATCGCGGTGCCCCACCAGGCGATCATCGCGGCACCGATGCCCGAGGTGATGTGGTCGTACGCGGGCGCGACGTCGGTGGTCAGCGGGCCGAGCGTGTAGAACGGCGCCTCTTCGCAGATCTCCTGCTGGAGGTCGATGTTCTCCTTGATCTTGTGCATCGGGACGTGCCCGGGGCCCTCGATCATCGTCTGCACGTTGTGGCGCTTGGCGATCGTATTCAGCTCGCCCAGCGTCTTCAGCTCCGCGAACTGCGCCGCGTCGTTCGCGTCGGCGATGGAACCGGGGCGCAGGCCGTCACCCAGCGAGTACGTGACGTCGTACGCCGCGAGGATCTCGCAGAGCTCCTCGAAGTTCGTGTAGAGGAAGTTCTCCTTGTGGTGCGCCAGGCACCAGGCGGCCATGATCGAGCCGCCGCGCGAGACGATGCCGGTCTTGCGGCGGGCGGTCAGCGGCACGTACGACAGCAGCACGCCGGCGTGGACCGTCATGTAGTCGACGCCCTGCTCGGCCTGCTCGATGACCGTGTCCTTGTAGATCTCCCAGGTCAGGTCCTCGGCGCGGCCGTCGACCTTCTCCAGCGCCTGGTACAGCGGCACGGTGCCGATCGGCACGGGGGAGTTGCGCAGCACCCATTCGCGGGTGGTGTGGATGTTGCGGCCGGTGGAGAGGTCCATGACCGTATCGGCGCCCCACTTGGTCGCCCAGGTCATCTTGTCCACCTCCTCCTCGATCGAGGAGGTGACCGCGGAGTTGCCGATGTTGGCGTTGACCTTCACCAGGAACCGCTTGCCGATGATCATCGGCTCGATCTCGGGGTGGTTCACGTTGACCGGCATGACCGCGCGACCTGCGGCGATCTCCTCGCGGACGACCTCGGGGGAGACGTTCTCGCGGATCGCGACGTACTCCATCTCCGGGGTGATCTCGCCGCGGCGGGCGTACGCGAGCTGCGTGACCGCGGCGCCGCCACGGCCGCGGCGGGGCTGGCGCGGACGGCCCGGGAAGACCGCGTCGAGGTTCTTGAGGCCACCGCGCGGGGAGGTGTGCTTGATGCCGTCGTCCTCGGGGCGCACGGGGCGGCCCGCGTACTCCTCGGTGTCACCGCGGCTGATGATCCAGTTCTCGCGCAGCGGCGGCAGGCCCCGGCGCACGTCGGTCTCGATCTGCGGGTCGGTGTACGGACCGGACGTGTCGTAGAGCGTCACGTCCTTGCCGTTGGTGAGGTGGACCTGACGAACCGGCACCCGGATGTCGGGGCGGGAGCCCGCCACGTATCCCTTGTGCCAGCCGGGCTGGCGCTCGGTCTGGCCGTCGGCGTCCTGGCTGACGGCAGGCGTGCGTGCGTCCTGAATGGTCATGAGACCTAATCTCCCTACGCCGGCATTACCCGGTAACAGGTTCGGCGGTCGACGCAGCCTCCTCCCGTACGCATATTCGAATGCGAACGGTGATCAGCGCCCTCTCAGCCCGGTGCTCCGAGCTCCCGCGTTGTGCAAAGTAGCCCCCACGCTAGCGTCATGTGTGGCGTGCTGAACAGTGGGCCCCCTCATCTGTTGCGATGATCAGCCAGTGACGTCCTCGCCGCAGCCCCCCACCGACCCCACGGATCCCGCCGGTCACACCGACCACTCGGGCCACGCGCACGCCGATCCCGGTCACTCGCCCGGCCACGCTCCCGGACACTCCCACGGCCACACGCACAGCCATGGCCCGGCGGCCCCCGTCTCGAAGCACCTGCGCAAGGTGATCGCGGCCGTCCTGATCCCCTTCGCGGCCGCCGTCGTGATCGGCATGGCGGTGCTCTGGCCCGGCGGTGCGCCGGACCACGCGCGCACCGGAGTGGGCTTCGACCGGCAGACCCAGCAGGGAACGGTCGTCGCGCTCCAGCACGTCGACTGCAAATCCGTGAACGCCGCTCAGGTGCCCGCCACCGGCGACACCTCCACTCCCGAGGGGCGCGAGGCTCTCGCCGAACAGAACGGCGAGTGCAAGAAGGCCACCATCAGGGTCGGCAGCGGTCCCGACAAGGGACGCGAGTTCTTCGAGATCGTCCAGCCGGGCGCACCACGACAGTTGACGGACGGCCAGGACGTGGTGGTCGCCTACGCCCCCGACGCGCCCCGGGATCTCCAGTACTCCGTGATCGACGTGAACCGCAAGCTGCCGATGGCCCTGCTCGCCGGCATCTTCGCCCTCGCGGTCGTCCTCGTCGGGCGGATGCGCGGGCTGTTCGCGCTCATCGCCCTCGTCGTCAGCTTCGCTGTGCTGACCCTGTTCATCCTCCCGGCGATCCTGCAGGGGTCGAATCCTCTGGTCGTGGCCGTGGTCGGAGCCAGCGCGATCATGCTGATCGCGCTCTACATGTGCCACGGGCTGACGGCCCGTACCTCGGTCGCGGTCCTCGGCACCATCATCTCGCTGCTGCTGATCGGCCTGCTGGGTTCCCTGTTCATCGACTGGGCGTTCCTCAGCGGCAACACGGACGACAACACCGGGCTGATCCACGGGCTCTACCCGAACATCGACATGAGCGGTTTGCTGCTTGCGGGTGTCATCATCGGATCGCTCGGCGTACTCGACGACGTGACCGTCACTCAGACCTCGGCGGTCTGGGAACTCCACCAGGCAGACCCGTCGATGGGCCCGCGCGGGCTCTATCGGGCAGGCATCCGCATCGGGCGCGACCACATCGCCTCGGTGGTGAACACCCTGGTACTGGCGTACGCGGGCGCGGCGTTGCCCCTGCTTCTTCTGTTCTCGATCGCGAACAGCAGCATGGGTTCGGTGGCCAACAGCGAGCTGGTGGCGGAGGAGATCGTACGTACCCTCGTGGGCTCGATCGGACTGGTCGCCTCGGTACCCGTGACGACGGCGCTGGCCGCACTCGTGGTGTCCGCCGACCGCGCGGAATCCCCGGCGGCCACAGCGGCCTCGGGGCCGCTCCGCGGCGGCCGGGGCCGGCGACGCAAGCGCTGAATGGCGGACCGGCGGGCGCGGCCGGTCAGTTCGCGCACGCGGCCGGTCGTGAGGAACGGCAGGGTGGAGCGCTCAGCGCGTCGGCACGCTGAGCCGTGGTGCGTGGTGATGCGGATGGTGCGTTGATGCGTTGATGCGTTGATGCGTTGATGCGGATGGTGCCGTACTGCTTGCCGGCACGCCCTGGTCAGCGGACGTAAGGCCGGGCTTCGGTCAGCCCGCGTTCTGCTCGTTCTGCTGCGACTCCGCGAGGATCTTGTCGAGCGCCTCGTCGAGGTTCTCCTCGAAGTCCCCGAGGTTGCGCTCCTGGCCGAGCGGAACGATCCGGTCGGTACGGTCGAGGAACGCCACGAGTGGCGCCGCGCTCGCGCGGAAGAGTGCCCGGTCTGCGCCTACCTGCAGCCGGATGTGGACATCGGACAGCTCCTCCGGGTCGGTCGGAGCGATGTGGACATCGCCGTCGCCGCACGGCTTGTTGATGCCGTCCAGAAGGAGCTCCCGGCCGAACGCCCAGGTGACGGGCGCATCTCCGGGAAGGTGGAAGGTCAGGCGGACTGCGTAGGGGTCACGAGCGTCGTACCGGAGTTCCACCGGAATCCGGAACGAGAGCTCCTCGGAAACGAGGAAGCTCATCATGACCTCTGCCTGTACCGACTCGCGCATTGCCTACCCCGCTGTAGTGGAAGTGGCCAGGAATGATCCCCCAAGGCCCTCTTGACAAGAGTGGTGGAAGCGCTTGCAGATCACAAGGAGTGAGTTTTCAGATACTGATAGAGAACGAGAGGGTGCTCAACAGCGCGCCTACTTCACTCCGTAGCCGATCGACCGCATACAGCAATCGATTTTCCTGGTGCAGAGGGAGAGAAATCGCCATGGTCGCGGCGGTGTCGCCGGCCGTGATCGGGATGGCCGCGCACACCGTACCCAGGGCGTATTCCTGCCGCTCGGTCACCGGCTGCATCCGCTCCATGGAGCCGATCCGCTGCTCCAGAGCCTGCAGATCCCGCACGGTGTACTGGGTGATGGCCTCGACCGGGTGCCGGTCGTAGTAGTCCTTGCGCGTCTTCTCGTCGAGCTGGCCCAGCAGGCACTGCCCGATGGCGTGCGCGTGGCCGGTCTCGCGGAAATCGGCCCACTCCTCGCAGGCAGGGTGCGCCGGGGTGTCCGAGACACCGACGACCTCGATTTCACCCTCGCGGTATACCGCGAAGTAGACGGGGGCCCCGACCGCGTCGCGGAAGTGCGCGAGGGAGTCGAGGATCATGCTGCGACGTTTCTGCTGAAGCCCCCCACCGGCCAGTCGGCCGGCGGCGTCGCCCAGAACGAAGACTCCGCTCTCCCGTCGCAGATAGCCCTCGTGCGTCAGGGTGCGCAGCAGGTGGTACGCGGTGGGAAGCGGGAGCCCGGCCTCGCGCGCCAGTTGTTTCGCCGGGGCTCCCTCACTATGGGAGCCCACCGCTTCGAGCAGCCTCAGCGCCCGCTGCACCGAACCGATCAGAGTCGGCACACCGGCATTGTGAACCGAAGACAAAGCTCACCCCCAGGCGTGGC
Organism: Streptomyces sp. NBC_01298; assembly: GCF_035978755.1. Taxonomy (NCBI): domain Bacteria; kingdom Bacillati; phylum Actinomycetota; class Actinomycetes; order Kitasatosporales; family Streptomycetaceae; genus Streptomyces; species Streptomyces sp. NBC_01298. The sequence goes on along the minus strand of NZ_CP108414.1, from coordinate 4,759,691 downwards.
GGCGGGCCGTGGGGGGGCCCGCCCTGCGGGGGCCGCCCCCGCGTGCGCCGTGACTCCTGGGGGTCGTGCTCGGTGGCTTTAACACAGAACCGCAGGTCAGAGCGGCACTACCGGCGTTCGGTGCCCAGGGAACAGCACAGATTGCCACTCTATCCGCCGATTCCCGGGCTGTGAGCGGTTTAGGGCTTCACGTTCCCTCAGCTGGGTTAATCCCGGTGTGACCCTGGTTGCGCCAGTTCTACCACTCCCCGGCGGAGGACTTCGACTCGGTGCCCTTGAACTTCCTGACGACGAAGATCAGACCGCCGACGAGGGCCACGAGGAGCAGCGCCTTGAAGAGGAAGCCGATCAGCGCACCGATGATGCTGGTGATCACACCACCGAAGACGAACAGCACCAGCAGCGGAACGGCGACCCACTTGACCCACCAGGGCATGCCTTCGAATATCCCTCGGATGCCTTCCATGTCCTCGACCTCTTCTTCCTAGTGCGTACGGTCCGTGACTTCCTGCTCTCGATGCTAGGAGGCCGCGGCGCCCGGCGGGGGCCCGCGAGCCCCTGTACTCCCCTGATCCTCCCCCTAGGGGGAGGATGCCGCGGACCCTCAGGCCCCTCAGGCCCAGGGGAGCCGTTCACCCTTCCGGCGGAGAGAAGACGACCATGACCTTCAGGTTCTCGGTGATGTGGTGGAACTTGTGCGGGACCCCGGCAGGCACGTAGACCACGCTCCCGTTGGCGACCGTCGTCGTCTCTTCCCCGACGGTGATCGAGGCCCGGCCGCTCACCACGAAGTACACCTCGTCCTGGCCGTGGGGCTGTTGGGGGTCGCTCTGCCCGGCGTCCAGTGCGTACAGCCCGACCGACATGTTCCGCTCGCGCAGGAACTGAAGGTAGGCACCCTCGTTCGCGGCCCGCTCGGCCTCTAGCGCGTCCAGCCGGAAGGCCTTCATCTTTTCGTACCCCTTGTGCTCTCTCGTCCGGCAAGCATCCGCAGATCAGCAGATGTTCCACCGCGACCATCTCTGCAACGATCAGACACATGACGAATTTCGTAGTCAAGACCCTCGCCAACGCGGCAGCCCTGGGCGTCGCCATCTGGCTCGTCGCGGGCATCACGCTGGAGGACGACAGCAGCACGGGCCACCAAGCGCTCTCCCTGATCCTGGTCGCGCTGATCTTCGGCCTGGTCAACCTCATCGTCAAGCCCGTGGTGAAGCTGCTCTCGCTGCCCCTGTTCGTCCTCACCCTCGGCCTCTTCACCATCGTGGTGAACGCGGCGATGCTGCTGCTGACCTCATGGCTGGCGAAGCAGTTCGACCTCAGCTTCCACGTCGAAGACTTCTTCTGGTCGGCGATCGTCGGCGCCCTGATCATCTCCGTCGTCTCCTGGGCCCTGAACATGGTCCTGCCCGACAAGAACTGAAGCAGGGGCCCATGTACCGCGTGTGCTTCGTCTGCACCGGCAACATCTGCCGCTCGCCCATGGCCGAGTCGGTCTTCCGCTCCCACGTGGCCGACGCCGGGCTCTCGGGCCTGGTCGAGGTCGACAGCGCCGGCACCGGCGGCTGGCACGAGGGGGACGGGGCCGACCCGCGCACCGCGGCCGTCCTGGAGGCCGCGGGATACGAGTCGGGCCACCGGGCCCGGCAGTTCCGGGCCTCCTGGTTCGCCGGCCTCGACCTCGTCATCGCGCTCGACGCCGGGCACCTGAGCGACCTGAGGGCGCTCGCCCCCACCCCACAGGACGCCGCCAAGGTCCGGCTGCTGCGGTCCTACGACCCGGCGGCCTCCGCCGGCCAGACCGACGTACCGGACCCCTACTACGGCTCCCTCGACGGATTCGAGGAGTGCCTGCAGCTGGTCGAGGCGGCGAGCCCCGGCCTGCTGGCCGCCGTAAGCGAAGCCGTGAAGGAGCACACCCCATGAGCGCCCCCGACCCCGCGACCCCGAGACGGGAGCGGCTCGGCGACGGCACCGTCGCCGTCCGCGCCGGTCTGCCGGAGCCCGTCAAGAACGAGCCGCCGCTGCCCGGCCCCGTCTTCGCCGCCCACTTCCACCTGCCCGGCGACGTCGAGGGCCCCTACGCCTACGCCCGCGACACCAACCCCACCTGGACCCTGCTGGAGCAGGCCATCGGGGAGCTGGAGGCCCCCGGCCTGGACGGGATCGACACGGTCGTCTTCGCCTCCGGCATGGCCGCGGTCTCCGCCGTACTCCTCTCCCAGGCACGTGCCGGCGACACCGTCGTCCTGCCCGACGACGGCTACCAGGTGCTGCCCCTCGTACGGGAGCAGCTGGAGGCGTACGGGGTCCACGTGCGCACCGCACCCACCGGAGAGGACGCCCAGCTCTCGGTCCTCGACGGAGCCCGCCTGCTGTGGCTGGAGACCCCGTCCAACCCCGGACTCGACGTCTGCGACATACGACGCCTCGTGGACGCGGCGCACGCCGGCGGAACCCTCGTCGCCGTCGACAACACCCTCGCGACCCCGCTCGGCCAGCGCCCCCTCGAACTGGGTGCCGACTTCTCGGTGGCCAGCGGCACCAAGGGGCTGACCGGCCACGGCGACCTGCTGCTCGGTTACGTCGTCTGCCGCGACGCCGAACTCGCCGCGGGCATCCGCCGCTGGCGCAAGGTGGTCGGCGCGATCCCCGGCCCCATGGAGGCCTGGCTCGCCCACCGGTCCCTGTCCACCATCCAGTTGCGCGCCCAGCGCCAGTGGGCCAACGCGCTCGCCGTCGCCGAGGCCCTCCGCGACCGCGCCGACGTCACCGGGCTGCGCTACCCGGGCCTGCCGTCGGATCCGTCCCACAAGACGGCCTCACGGCAGATGCGCGGCTTCGGCTCCGTGGTCTCCTTCACCCTGGCCGACCGCGCGTACGCGGAACGGTTCATGGCCGCCCTGCGGCTCGTCGAGGACGCCACCAGTTTCGGCGGCGTCCGGTCCACCGCGGAGCGCCGCCGGCGGTGGGGCGGCGACGACGTGCCCGAGGGATTCATCCGCTTCTCCGCAGGGGCCGAGGACACCGAGGACCTGGTCGCGGACGTGCTGCGAGCGCTCGAGCTGGCGTCCCGGAAGAGCTGACCGGCCGGCCGACGGCGGTCCGAGCACGCCCTGGGGCGGCTCGGCCCGCCCGGTGCCCCGCCCGGCGGGTTTCACCGGCAGGCGTTTCAGAAGCGGAAGTCTGGGCCACTCTTCTCCCATGACCGAACGTCCAGTGGTCAAACGCACCGCCCGCGCGATCCTGCTCGACGGTGGCGACCTGATCCTCATCAAGCGGACCAAACCCGGCGTCGACCCCTACTGGCTCACCCCCGGCGGGGGTGTGGAGCCCTCGGACCTGACCGTCGTCGACGCCCTCCACCGAGAGCTCGACGAAGAACTCGGCGCGAAGATCACCGATGTCGTGCCCTGCTTCGTCGACACCGTCGAGCACATCGCCGACAGAGGAGTGACCGGCGTCAAGGTGCAGCACTTCTTCGTCTGCCATCTCGAATCCATGGACCCCAGCCGGCGGCACGGCCCCGAAATCGACGAGCCCGAGGGCGAGTACGAAATCGTCCGCGTGCCCTTCAGCCGCGTCGGCATCGCCGCGGTGCACCTCGTCCCGCTGTCCCTGCGCCACTACCTCGACGGCAACATCGAGGGCGTGCGCGCGATGCACGCCCCCGACCTGGGCTGACCCACCGCACGCGGGCGCCGCCGCAATCAGCCGGCGACGCCCGCCAGTTCCTCGACCTCGTCGTGGCGGATCCGCTCATCGGGGATCCCGATCCTCTTCAGCGCGTCCACCCCGCTGCGGATCATCGCGGCCGGCCCCGAGACGAACGCGTCGTACGAACTCCACGGCCCGTGGGTGCCGACGGCCTGCGGCAGTTGCCCGGCAAGGCCCTCGTCGCAGACCACCGGACGCACCGACAGCCAGGGGTGCGAGCGCTGCAGCCCCAGCAGGGTGTCCTTGTCGTACAGGTCGTCGTCGCTGCGCGCCCCGAAGAAGACCTCCACCGGTCGCCGCTCCCCGTGCTCAGCCACGTCCTCGATCAGCGCCTTGATCGGCGCGATGCCGGTGCCGCCGCCCAGGCACAGCATTCCGTTGTCGGTGCTGTGGTCGACCACCATCGAACCCGTCGGGGGACCGAGCCTCAGCACGTCGCCGGGCCGGGCGTGCCGCACGAGCGCGTTGGAGACCCATCCCGCGGGAACGGCCTTGACGTGGAAGGACAGCAGTCCGTCCGCACGCGGGGCCGAGGCGAAGGAGTAGTGCCGCCAGATCCGCGGCCACCACGGGGTCTCCAGGCTCGTGTACTGGCCCGCGAGGAAGGGGTAGGGCTGGTCGGGGCGAACGGTGATCACCGCGATGTCGGAGGTGCGCAGATCGTGCGAGACCACCTCCGCGTGCCACCACGGCGGCGCCTTGGGCTCGTCCTCTGCCGCCGCGTCGATCATGATCTGGGAGATCGCGGTGTACGCCCGGGCCCAGGCGGCCTCGGTCTCCGGCCCCCAGGTGTCCTGCGCGTACCTGGCCAGCGCCCCGATCAGGGCCTCACCCACCGGCGGATAGTGCTCGGGCCGGGTTCCGTACTTGCGGTGCCCCGTACCCAGCCTGCGCAGGTAGGCGGTGAGCACCTCGGGGTTGTCGATGTGCTCCGCGGCCGTGAGCAGTGCCTTCAGCAGCCGATCGCGCTGCACGTCCATCGCGGCGGGGAACAGCCCCCGCAGATCCGGATGTCCGGTGAAGACGACGGCGTAGAAGTAGGAGGTCACCTTGTCGGCGACGGGTGCGATCTCCGCGAGGGTCCGGCGGATGAGGACGGCGTCCGGGGAGGGCTCGGGGGAAGGTTCGGGAGAGGTCTCGGGCTCACCGCCCCCGGACGGTATCCGGGACGGCCCCCGTCTTGCCGATCTGGTGGGCGGAGCGTCCATGCGGTGCCTCGCTTCGAGCATCTCGGTAGGTCTGCACACGCCACGGCCTTCGAATCCGTGGTTCCGGGTTTCACAGCGTGCCAGTCCGCCCCAGAGCCTGCGGGGAAATGCGGGAAATCCGCGTTTCGAACCCACTTTCCCCTTAAGATGCCTCAACTCCCGTGCGCGCCACCCCTGTCAGCTGGTATGCCTCGCGCAGGTCCCGGCCCTCGTAGACGTGCGTCGCCCGCTCCACCAGGTACGGCCGGGCATTCACCGCGACCGAGAGCGGGACCGCCTCGAAGAGCGCCAAGTCGGTGCTGGAGTCCCCGTACGCGACACAGTCGGCACGGGTCACACCGAACTGCGCGCACAGCCTGTCGGCGACCGTGACCTTCGCCGCCGGCGTCAGGATCCCGGCCACGTCCACCAGCCGGGTGAAGGGCACCTCCGGGAAGACCGAGCCGTGCGCGGCGTGGGCGCCCCACTCCAGCAGGAGCTCCACGAAGAACGACGGCGACAGCGAGATCACCGCGCAGTAGTCCCCGCGCTCCCGGATCTCCTGCCAGACCTCCCGGATCCCTGACAGCCACGGAGCCCCGTCGAACGCCGCCCGGACATGGGCCTGAGTCAGGTTCGTCCAGAGCTCCTGCACCGCCAGTGCGAACTGGTGCGGCTGGAGCTTCTGCGCCATGAAGGCCCGCTCCAGCTCGGCGATCTCACTGGACAGCCCGAGCTGCCGGGAGATCTCGACCGGCGAGGCCGAGCCGTACATCAGGGTCCCGTCGAGGTCGAACAGGTGGAGGAGGGTCATAGCCAACGAGGTTAGTGCGTTGGTTTCACGTGAAACAGTGGGCCGCGGACGCGTCGATGTTTCACGTGAAACATGCACCCCAAATCCCCTGGACCCGGCCCGGTTCGATGAACCAGTCTGAGGCCGTGACACCACCCCATCTCACCGACCTCCCCATTCGCGCACTGACCGTGGACGACCTCCACCACTGCGCTGATCTCTCCGAAGACCGCGGATGGCCCCGCGAGGACCACAAGTGGGGCCTGCTGCTCGCCGCAGGACACGGCTACGGCATCGACGCCCCCGACGGCCGGGGACTCGCCACCGCCTGCGTGGTCACCCACTACGGGCCTCCGCAGGCCGGTCCGGAACTCGCCGCGATCGGCATGGTCCTGGTTGCCGAGCGCTACGCCCGCCAGGGTCTGGGCCGGCGCCTGATGACGTACATCTGCGACGACGTCCTCAAGGGCGTTCCGCTCACCCTGCACGCCACCCCGTACGGACGGCCCCTCTACGAGGAGCTCGGCTTCGAGACCACCGGCCGCGCCGAAATGCTCCGCGGTTCCTTCAGCCCGGATGCCGCGGCTCCCGCACGGAACACCGTCCGCGTCCGGCCCGCCGGCGCCGGGGACATCCCCCGGATCCTCCGGCTGGACGCCGAGGTCTTCGGCGCCGACCGGACCCATCTGGTCACCCGGCTGCCCGCCTTCACGGACCGGCTGCTCGTCGCCGAGGACCCCTCAGGGGAACTGATCGGCTACGGAGCCATCTGGCCGAACATGGACACCCATGTCATCGGACCGCTGGTGGCCCAGGACACCGGCGCGGCCCAGGCCCTCGTCACCGCCCTCGCGGCGACCACCGACCGGGACCTGCGCACCGATGTCGACGTACGCCACGAAGAGCTGCTCGGCTGGCTCAAGGACCGCGGTCTCGGCTCCGTGGCCTTCAATGCCGTGATGACCCGGGACATCCCCGGTCCGCCCGGTGACTGGACCCGCCGCTGGGCCCCGCTCACCGTCGCGGCCGGCTGAGCAAGGAGCACCAGACCATGGCCGACAGCACCTCCGGGCTGTTCATCCGTCCCGCCACCGAGGAGGACCTGCCCGCGATCGTCGCGATGCTCGCGGACGACCCGCTCGGCGCCACCCGGGAGTCCCCGGACGATCTCAGCCCGTACGTCGCGGCGCTCAAGCGGCTGACGGACGATCCGCACCAGCACGTGGTCGTCGCCGTCCGCGCGGGCCGCGTGGTCGGCACCCTCCAGCTGACGATCGTCCCCGGGCTCTCCCGCAAGGGGAGCACCCGTTCGATCATCGAGGGCGTACGCGTCCACGCCGACGAACGCGGCAGCGGACTGGGCACTCAGTTCATCGAATGGGCGATCGAGCGCTCCCGTGCCGAGAACTGCGCGCTCGTCCAGCTCACCTCGGACGTGAGCCGCACCGACGCCCACCGCTTCTACGAGCGGCTCGGCTTCACCGCTTCCCATGTCGGGTTCAAGCTCCAGCTCTGAGATCCCGTGTGGGCCGGGTCGCCGTCGGCGGCCCGGCCTACGATCGGGAGGATGAGCAGTCTTCCCCTCGTCACCACCGCGGAGCGCCGCCGGCGCCTCGGCCGCCGGCACCGCCTGGCCCCGTCGGCGCGCGCCGCCACCGTGTCCGAGGCCGCGGACTCCGTCGTCGCGCTGCACGCCACCGATGCCGCGACCGTCTTCCTCTCCGCCCGCGCCCGACTGCGCGAAGGCACGCCCGCCACGATCGAGCGGGCCCTGTACGAGGACGTGACCCTCGTACGGCTGCTCAGCATGCGCAACACGCTCTTCGCCGTCTCCGCCGAGCTCGCCCCGTACGTGGACGCCTCCACGGCCCGGGGGATCGCCGTGAAGGAGCGCCGCACCTTCCTCAAGCACCTCGACGAGGACGGTCAGGGGCTCGACGCGGAGTGGCTGGCCCAGGTGGAGGCCGCCGTGCTGGACGCGCTCGACGCGCACGGCCCCTCCACCGGAAGCCAGCTCTCCTCGGCCGTCCCCGCCCTGCGCCGGAAGTTCGTCTACGGCCGGGGCAAGAAGTACGAGACCGAGACGGGTGTCGCCACCCGTGTCATCCGGCTGCTGGCCGCCGACGGCAGGATCCGCAGGGACCGGCCCCGGGGATCGTGGACCTCCAGCCAATACCGCTGGATCCACACCGAACCCTGGCCCGCCGCGCTCGCGGCCGAGGCCCGCGCCGAGATCGCCCGCCGCTGGCTCCACGCCTACGGCCCGGCCACCGAGGCCGACCTCAAGTGGTGGACGGGGTGGACCCTCACCGAGGTACGCAAGGCGCTCGCGGCCGTCGGCCCCGACGAGGTCCGGCTCGAGGACGGCGCCACCGCGCTGGTCTGCCCCGGAGACACCGGGCCCGAACCCGAGCAGGAGCCCTGGGCCGCCCTGCTGCCCGCCCTGGACCCGAGTGCGATGGGCTGGGCGGACCGGGGCTTCCACCTTGACCCCGCCCACCGCCCGCCGCTCTTCGACCACTCCGGCAACATCGGCCCCACCGTGTGGTGGAACGGCGAGATCGTCGGCGGCTGGGCCCAGCGCGGCGACGGAGAAATCGTCCACCGGCTGCTGGGCGACCCCGGCGGCGAAGCCGCGAAGGCCATCGCCGCCGAGGGCGTCCGGCTCGCCGCCTGGCTGGGGGAGGCCCGCGTCACCCCCCGCTTCCGCACCCCGCTGGAGCGTCAACTCGTAGCGGGATGAGGGCGCTCCGCTAGCCGATGCCCCGCCAGCCCTGCGGGTCGACCCCGCCGGGCACCGGTGCCTGGGGGTCGTAGGGCTCGCGAGTGAACACGAACGAGCCCAGGTCGAGGTGGCTCACCGATCCGTCCGGCCGCCGTACGGCCCGCAGCGACTCACCCGCGTAGTAGCCGGCCAGTCCCGTCCAGCTGCCGTCCGGCTCGGGCCGGAAACGCGCGGACCGGCCGCTCCCGCCCACCGGGCCCAGCTCCAGGAACCCGTCGTAGGTCAGCCGTACGGCCTGGGCGGACGTGCCCCAGTACCAGGGGCCGCACAGCTCCAGCGCGACGGGATCGGCCTCCCGCAGCGGCCGCCACGGCTCGGGGATCCGCGGCTCGGCCTCGGCGACGATGCCCACCAGATCGGCCGCGAGGGCCGAAGCGGGCAGCCCCGAGGTGCAGTTGGCCAGCACCACCGCGGCCACGTCGTCTTCCTCGCTCAGCCACAGCCCGGCGACGAACCCCGGCAGCGAGCCGCTGTGGCCCGCGAGCCGGCGCCCGCCGTTCAGCGTCAGCTGCATCCCGAGCCCGTATCCGAGGTCGGCGATGCCCGGCTCCGGGGGAGTGGCCGCCGTCCGCATCTCGCGCACGGACCCGGCGCTCAGCACGCGCGCGTCGCCCCGTACGAGGAACGCGGCGAACTTCGCCAGGTCGCCGGTCGTGGACCACAGCTGGCCGGCCGGGGCCATGAGGCCGAGGTCTTCCATGGGTTCCGGCATCATCACGTCGGCCCACGGGTGCACCGCCCAGCCGCCGGCATGCGGGGCCACCGGCTGCGCGGTGGTGCGCTCCAGCCCCAGCGGCTCCAGCACCTCGGTGCGGAGCGCTTCCTCCCACGGCCTCGCGCGGACGGCCTCCACCAGCGAACCGAGCAGGGTGTAGCCCGGGTTGGAGTAGTGGTGGCGCCGTCCGGGCTCGAAGCGGAAGGGGCGCTCGCCCAGGACGTCCGAGAGCTCGGGCCGCAAGGTGCCCGCCGTGCGCTCCCACCACTCGCCGGGCGTCTCCGCCGCCAGTCCGGAGGTGTGGGACAGCAGTTGCCCCACCGTCACCTCGCCGACGCCCGTACCCGGAAGGAACTTCTCGATCGGGTCGCCCAGTTCGAGCAGGCCCTCGTCCCGGAGCCGCATCACGAGCACGGCGGTGAACGTCTTGGTGATCGACCCGATCCGGTACTGCACGTTTCCGTCGGGGCCATGCCCCTCGACCATGGTCCGGGACCCCTCCCAGACCACCTCTCCGCCCCTCACCACGGACGCCACCAGGGACGGAGCGCGGCCTTCGCGCTGCGCCACCGCGATTCGATGACTCAGCGCACGCCTGGTCGCGGGCAGCAGGACAAGATCATTCAACGCGGCATCCATGCTGCGGATGCTACGTGTTGGCCATGTCCACGAACCGCGAATAATGGCCCTGGAAGGCCACGGTGATGGTCGCCGTCGGACCGTTACGGTGCTTCGCCACGATCAGGTCGGCCTCACCCGCCCGGGGGGACTCCTTCTCGTACGCGTCCTCGCGGTGCAGCAGGATCACCATGTCGGCGTCCTGCTCGATCGAACCGGACTCACGCAGGTCGGAGACCATCGGCTTCTTGTCGGTGCGCTGTTCGGGACCACGGTTCAGCTGGGACAGCGCGATCACCGGGACCTCCAGCTCCTTCGCCAGGAGCTTGAGGTTTCGGGACATGTCGGAGACCTCCTGCTGGCGGCTCTCGGGCCGGCGCGAGCCGCCCGACTGCATCAGCTGGAGGTAGTCGATGACGACGAGCGACAGGTCGCTGCGCTGCTTGAGCCGGCGGCACTTCGCCCGGATCTCCATCATCGACAGGTTCGGGGAGTCGTCGATGTAGAGCGGGGCCGCGGAGACGTCCGGCATCCGGCGGGCCAGCCGGGTCCAGTCGTCGTCCGTCATCGTGCCGGAGCGCATGTGGTGCAGGGCCACCCGGGCCTCCGCCGAGAGCAGGCGCATCGCGATCTCGTTGCGGCCCATTTCGAGGGAGAAGATGACGCTGGGCAGGTTGGCCTTGATGGAACAGGCACGGGCGAAGTCCAGCGCGAGGGTGGACTTACCCATGGCGGGTCGGGCCGCGATGACGATCATCTGGCCCGGGTGCAGACCGTTGGTCAGCGAGTCCAGGTCCGTGAACCCGGTCGGGACGCCCGACATCTGGCCGCTGCGCGAACCGATCGCCTCGATCTCGTCGAGGGCGCCTTCCATGATGTCGCCGAGCGGCAGGTAGTCCTCGGACGTCCGCTGCTCGGTGACGGCGTAGATCTCTGCCTGGGCACTGTTGACGATCTCGTCGACGTCCCCGTCGGCGGCATAGCCCATCTGCGTGATCTTCGTGCCCGCGGCGACCAGCCGGCGCAGGACCGCCCGCTCGTGGACGATCTCCGCGTAGTACTCGGCGTTCGCCGCCGTGGGGACCGACTGGACCAGGGTGTGCAGGTAGGGGGCCCCGCCGACCTTGCTGATCTCACCGCGCCGGGTGAGCTCGGCGCTGACGGTGATCGGGTCGGCCGGCTCTCCCTTGGCGTAGAGGTCAAGGATGGCCTGGTAGATCGTCTCGTGCGACGGGCGGTAGAAGTCGTGGCCCTTCAGCACCTCGACCACGTCGGCGATGGCGTCCTTGGACAGCAGCATGCCGCCCAGGACGGACTGCTCGGCGTCGAGATCCTGGGGCGGGACCCGCTCGAAGCCGCCGCCACCACCGTCCCAGGAGCCGCCCTCACGGCCCCGATCGCTCTGTTCGTCCCCGCGGCCACGGCCTTCGCCGTTGCGGCGCGGGCGGGCGGGCAGACGGTCACCTGGACCGCTGTCGGCCCAGGGGTCGTCCATGGGCTCGGACATGCTCACCGGGCCGCCTCCTCCCGTCCGCAACGCGGACCTTGCCGTGTCACTCTTTCTACGACACGGCTCTGACATTTGGGGCACCCGAATCGGCTCTCGGCGAGTCGGACAACGACCAACGGTAGGGCCGTCGGCGACGTCAGCCAATCTTGTTATCCACAGGCTGTGTGGATGAGGTGTGGATGACGGCGCCAATGCTGTGGGTAACTCCCCGGAAGCTGTGCACGGACCGGGGGACGGTGCTGTGGACAAAATCACCTGCCCTACCCAGATACCCCATCTGACCTGGGATTTCCCCCTCCACCGCCTGTGGGGGAGAAAATTTTTCGCCACTGTCTCGAGATCGCCTCCAACGAGGTGGGACGAACGCGCGAATCGGCGTATCGGTAAGGATCCCAGAGGCCTTGCGTCTATTACCTGTGGAAGATTAGATTGAGCACATGAGACAGGCCCCCACCGCACCGAAGGCTGCCCCGAGACGGCACGACCGCGAGATCCTCGCACTCGCCGTCCCCGCCTTCGGCGCCCTCGTCGCCGAACCCCTCTTCGTGATGGCCGACAGCGCCATCGTGGGGCACCTCGGCACACCCCAGCTGGCCGGTCTCGGCATCGCCGCCGCACTGCTCACCACAGCCGTGAGCATCTTCGTCTTCCTCGCCTACGCCACCACCGCGGCCGTGGCCCGCCGCGTCGGTGCGGGCGACCTCCAGGCCGCCATCCGGCAGGGCATGGACGGCATCTGGCTCGCCCTGCTCCTCGGCGCGGCCGTCGTCGCCGTCGTGCTCCCCACGGCACCCACCCTGATCTCCTTCTTCGGGGCCTCCGACACCGTCGCCCCGTACGCGATCACCTACCTGCGGATTTCAGCCCTCGGCATCCCCGCGATGCTCATCGTCCTCGCCGCCACCGGCGTCATCCGCGGCCTCCAGGACACCCGTACCCCGCTCTACGTCGCGATCGGCGGCTTCGCCCTCAACGGAGGCCTGAACGTCGCCCTCGTCTACGGGGCCGGCCTCGGCATCGCGGGCTCCGCCTGGGGCACGGTGATCGCCCAGTGCGCCATGGCCGCCGCCTACCTGATCGTGGTCGTCCGGGGCGCCCGCAAGCACGGCGCCTCCCTGAAGCCCGACGCCGAGGGCATCCGGGCCTGCGCTCAGGCCGGTGCACCGCTGCTGGTCCGCACCCTGTCCCTGCGGGCCGTCCTGCTGATCGCGACCGCCGTGGCCGCACGCCTCGGGGACGCCGACATCGCCGCCCACCAGATCCTGCTCTCCCTGTGGAGCCTGCTCGCCTTCGCGCTCGACGCGATCGCGATCGCCGGGCAGGCCATCATCGGCCGCTACCTCGGCGCGGGCGACACCGAGGGGGCCGAGGCCGCCTGCCGCCGCATGGTGCAGTGGGGGATCGTCTCCGGCATCGTCCTGGGACTCCTCGTGATCGCGGCCCGACCGGTGTTCATCCCGCTCTTCACCAGCGACCCCGCCGTCGAGGACGCCCTGCTGCCGGCCCTGCTCGTGGTGGCCGTCTCGCAGCCCGTCTCCGGAATCGTCTTCATCCTGGACGGCGTCCTGATGGGCGCGGGCGACGGACGCTACCTGGCCTGGGCCATGCTCCTGACCCTCGCGGTCTTCACCCCGGCAGCCCTGCTCGTACCGGCCCTGGGCGGCGGTCTGACGGCCCTCTGGTGCGCCATGACCCTGATGATGCTGGTCCGGATGGTCACCCTCCAGCTGCGTGCCCGCTCGGGCCGCTGGCTGGTCGCCGGGGCCACGCGGTAGCCCGTAAGAGCCCCGAGGCGTTGTTTCACGTGAAACATGAGCGGCTCGGCGGCTCTGTTTCACGTGAAACAACGAAGAAGGGCCGCACCCCCACAGGGGTGCGGCCCTTCATGCGCAGCCCTTAGGCGGCGACGACCTCGATGCCGACGGTCGCGGCCACGTCAGCGTGCAGACGCACGGAGACCTGGTACGAGCCGAGGGTCTTGATCGGGGAGCCCAGCTCCACGCGGCGCTTGTCGACCTTCGGGCCACCGGACGCCTCGATCGCCGTGGCGATGTCGGAGGGCGTGACGGAACCGAAGAGACGACCGGCGTCACCCGCGCGGGTGGCCAGACGGACCTTGACATTCTCGAGCTTGGCCTTGAACTCGTTGGCCTGCTCGATGGTCGCGATCTCGTGGATCTTGCGGGCGCGGCGGATCTGCGCCACGTCCTTCTCGCCACCCTTGGTCCAGCGGATCGCGAAACCACGCGGGACCAGGTAGTTGCGAGCGTAACCGTCCTTGACGTCGACGACGTCGCCAGCGGTGCCGAGGCCAGAGACCTCGTGGGTCAGGATGATCTTCATTATTCGGTCACCCTTTCCTTATCGCGCGGTGGACGTGTAGGGCAGCAGTGCCATCTCACGGCTGTTCTTCACAGCCGTGGCGACGTCACGCTGGTGCTGCGTGCAGTTGCCGGTGACGCGGCGGGCACGGATCTTGCCACGGTCGGAAATGAACTTCCGCAGCATGTTCGTGTCCTTGTAGTCCACGTACGCGGTCTTGTCCTTGCAGAACGCGCAGACCTTCTTCTTAGGCTTGCGCACAGGCGGCTTCGCCATTGTGTCTCTCCTGTGAAATCAAGAAGTGGGGGTGCGAGCTGCCCTAGAAGGGCGGCTCGTCCGAGTAGCCACCGCCGGAGCCGCCGGAGCTTCCGCCCCAACCGCCACCGCCGCCGCCCTGCTGCTGGCCGCCGGCCGGCGCACTGGACGCCCAGGGGTCGTCGGAGGGTGCTCCGCCGCCCTGGGGAGCAGCGCCGCCACTGGGGGCTCCGCCCCAGTTGCCACCGCCGCCGCCCTGCTGCTGACCGCCGCCACCGCCGCCGTATCCACCCTGACCACCGCGACCAGTGGTCTTGGTGACCTTGGACGTGGCGTTCTTCAGGCTGGGGCCGACTTCCTCGACGTCCAGCTCGTAGACCGTGCGCTTGACACCCTCACGGTCCTCGTACGACCGCTGCTTCAGCCGGCCCTGCACGATGACGCGCATGCCCCGCTGAAGGGACTCGGCGACGTTCTCAGCCGCCTGACGCCAGACCGAGCAGGTCAGGAACAGGCTTTCGCCGTCCTTCCACTCATTGGTCTGCTTGTCGAAGGTGCGGGGAGTGGACGCGACACGGAACTTCGCGACCGCCGCACCCGAGGGGGTGAAGCGCAGCTCGGGGTCGTCGACGAGATTGCCGACGACCGTGATGACGGTCTCGCCTGCCATGGATGAACCTCTCGGCGGGGATTGCTGCTGGGCTGCTGTGCTACTCGGTCCCGATTACCGCTGAACCGAAGTTCAGTGGGTCTCGGGGCGGAGGACCTTGGTCCGGAGAACCGACTCGTTCAGGTTCAGCTGTCGGTCAAGCTCCTTGACGACCGCAGGCTCGGCCTGGAGGTCGATGACCGAGTAGATGCCCTCGGGCTTCTTCTTGATCTCGTAAGCGAGACGACGACGGCCCCAGGTGTCGACCTTCTCGACCTTTCCGTTGCCCTCACGGACGACAGAAAGGAAGTTCTCGATCAGCGGGGAGACAGCGCGCTCCTCGAGATCGGGGTCGAGGATGACCATCACTTCGTAGTGACGCATGTGGAACCCACCTCCTTTGGACTCAGCGGCCACGGTCGTTCCGTGGCAGGAGGGTCGTGATGCGTGCGCACGGCATCTGCAGAGCAGACACCGCGCAGCTGTACAGACTACCTCCTCGACTCCTTCCGGTTGAAATCCGGCAGCAGGAGGCCACAATCTGTATGCATCGGGTGTGCTCGGTGCTATGCCTTCGGCTCCTGCCGCAGGAAGCCCGCAGCACCGCTCTGCTGCAGCCAGGAGGTGCCTTCCGATGGCACAGGCAATGCGTCCTCAGTCCTCCATCTCGCTCTTCGCGACCGACGGCAAGCCCCATCCGCTCCAGGACACCCTGGTGGCCGTCACCCTGGTCCTCGGCGCCGTGGCGTTCGTCACGGGCTTCTTCCACCATCTGCACCTGCTCAGCTCGTGGACCGGGCTGATCGGGATCGCCACCGGGCTCTACGGCCAGTTCATCTCCGTCACGACACGCGAACGCACAGCACTGATCATCGGCCTCGGAGCCTCGGCCATCGGCTTCTTCCTGGGCATGGCGCACGGCGGTCTCTTCGGCGGCTGGCTGGGCTGACCGGGTGCTCCGCGACGGGGCGCCGGCCTCCCACCGGCCCAGGCACGGCCTGTCCCCCAGATGGGTGGCGCCCCCGTCGCAGTAGGCTTCGCGCCATAGCCAGCGAAGCCGCCGAGGAGACGCCCCGCATGAGCCTGTCCCTGAGGACCATCAGCCGAGAGCAGCACCTGGGCTACCTCCAGAGCCTGCCGTCGGCTAGCCACTGCCAGGTCCCGGCGTGGGCCGACGTGAAGAACGAGTGGCGTTCCGAGAACCTCGGATGGTTCGACCAGTCCGGCGAACTCGTCGGCGCCGCACTCGTGTTGTACCGACAGCTGCCCAAGGTGAAGCGGTACCTCGCGTACCTCCCCGAGGGCCCGGTCATCAACTGGTACGCCCCCAATCTCGAAGAGTGGCTCCAGCCGATGCTGGCGCACCTCAAGCAGCAGGGCGCCTTCACCGTGAAGATGGGCCCGCCCGTCGTCATCCGCCGCTGGAACTCGACCGCCATCAAGGCCGGGATCCAGGACCCGGAGGTCAAGCGCCTGCGCGACGTGGAGGCCTCCGTCATCGAGCCCCGCGCCTTCGAAGTCTCCGACAAGCTGCGCCGGATGGGCTGGCAGCAGGCCGAGGACGGCGGCGCCGGCTTCGGCGACGTCCAGCCCCGGTACGTCTTCCAGGTCCCCCTGGCCAACCGCTCGCTGGACGACGTCCTCAAGGGCTTCAACCAGCTGTGGCGCCGCAACATCAAGAAGGCCGAGAAGGCCGGCGTCGAGGTCGTCCAGGGCGGCTACGAGGACCTGCCGACCTGGCAGAAGCTGTACGAGGTCACGGCCGAGCGCGACAAGTTCCGCCCGCGCCCGCTCAGCTACTTCCAGCGCCAGTGGACGGCCCTCAACTCCGAGGACCCCAACCGGATGCGGCTCTACATCGCCACGCACGAGGGGGAGCCGCTGGCCGCCGCCACGATGCTCACCGTCGGCCAGCACGTCTGGTACTCGTACGGCGCCTCCGCCAACCACAAGCGCGAGGTCCGTCCCTCGAACGCGATGCAGTGGCGCATGCTGCGCGACTCCTACGCGCTCGGCGCAAGCGTCTACGACCTGCGCGGCATCAGTGACACCCTGGACGAGAACGACCACCTGTTCGGGCTGATCCAGTTCAAGGTCGGCACGGGCGGCGAGGCCGTCGAATACGTCGGCGAGTGGGACTTCCCGCTCAACAAGCTGCTACACAAGGCGCTCGACATCTACATGTCGCGTCGCTGACCCCGCCCCATCCACACACACCGCACCGCTGCACCACGCAGCTTTTCGAGAAAGGCTCCGGACGGGCATGGCGCTCACGCTCTACGTCGACACCGCGCGCTGGCGTGCGCACCAGAAGCAGATCCAGGACCAGTTCCCGGGGATGATCCCCGTCTGCAAGGGCAACGGCTACGGCTTCGGTCACGAGCGGCTCTGCGAGGAGGCCACCCGGATGGGTGCCGACGTCCTCGCGGTCGGCACGACCTACGAGGCCGCCAGCATCAAGGACTGGTTCGGGGGTGACCTGCTCGTCCTCACCCCGTTCCGGCGCGGTGAGGAGCCGGTGCCGCTGCCGGACCGGGTCATCCGCTCGGTGTCCTCGCTGGACGGGGTGCGCGGCCTGGTCGGCGCCCGGGTGGTCATCGAGTGCATGAGCTCGATGCGCCGACACGGCATCTCCGAGCAGGAGCTCGGCCAGCTGCATTCGGCGATCGAGGACGTCCGGCTGGAGGGCTTCGCCCTGCACCTGCCGCTGGACCGCCCGGACGGCTCGGACGCCGTCGAGGAGGTCATCGGCTGGATGGACCGGCTGCGCGCGGCCCGGCTGCCGCTGCACACGATGTTCGTCAGCCATCTGAAGGCCTCGGAGCTGGCGCGGCTGCAGCAGCAGTTCCCGCAGACGCGCTTCCGGGCCCGCATCGGCACCCGGCTGTGGCTGGGCGACCACGAGGCGACCGAGTACCGCGGCGCGGTCCTCGACGTCACCCGCGTCGCCAAGGGTGACCGGTTCGGCTACCGGCAGCAGAAGGCCGCCTCCGACGGCTGGCTGGTCGTCGTCGCCGGCGGCACCTCGCACGGAGTCGGCCTGGAGGCTCCCAAGGCCCTGCACGGGGTGATGCCGCGCGCCAAGGGCGTCGCCCGCGCCGGACTCGCCACCGTCAACCGGAACCTGTCGCCGTTCGTGTGGGCGGGCAAGCAGCGCTGGTTCGCCGAGCCGCCGCACATGCAGGTGTCCATCCTGTTCGTGCCGTCGGACTCTCCCGAGCCGAAGGTCGGCGACGAGCTGGTGGCGCACCTGCGCCACACCACCACGCAGTTCGACCGGGTGCTCGACGCCTGAGTCACTCCCCGGGGCGTGCCCCCCAGTCGACCCGCTGACCCTCCGAAGGCGCCGCGTCCTGCGGCGCCTTCGCCGTCTGCGAGAGCGTGAACACGTCCTCCGCGCCGTCCAGGACGCCCCCCGAGGGGTCGTCCGAGCCGTCGCGCCGCACCACGTCCCGATCGGGCAGGAGGACGTCGCGTACGACCACCGCGCACAGGTAGAGCGTGCACAGCAAGTGGGCCGCGATCGACAGCTGGTATCCCTCCAGCGGCAGGCCCTGGTGCTTGTCGCCGCTGGTCGTGTAGGCGAGGTAGAACCAGATGCCCAGGAAGTAGATGACCTCACCGGTCTGCCAGATCAGGATGTCCCGCCAGCGCGGCCGGGCCAGCGCGGCGAGCGGGATGAGCCACAGCACGTACTGGGGCGAGTAGACCTTGTTGACCAGGATGAAGGCGGCCACCAGCAGGAAGGCCAGCTGGGCGAAGCGGGGGCGGCGGGGCGCGGTGAGCGCCAGCAGGCCGATGGCCGCGCCCAGCAGGAGCGTCAGGCCCGTCGCATAGGTGTTGGCGTCTTCGAGCGGGTTCCCGGAGCGCTGGGAGATCAGCAGCCACACGGATCCGAAGTCGATCGGCCGCTCCTGGCTGAAGGTGTAGAACTTCTGCCAGCCCTCCCAGGCGAAGAGCATGACGGGCAGGTTCACCACGAGCCAGGAGGCCACGGTGCCGCCGACCGCCGCGCCGAAGGCACGCCACTTCCCGGCCCGCCAGCAGAGCACGAACACGGCCCCGAGCAGCAGCAGGGGATAGAACTTGGCGGCGGTGGCCAGGCCGAGCAGCACGCCGAAGGCCAGCGGCCGGCTCCGCGACCACATGAGCATCGCTGCGGCGGTCAGCGCGATCGCCATCAGGTCCCAGTTGATGGTCGCGGTCAGCGCGAAACCGGGCGCGAGGGCGAAGAGCAGCGCGTCCCACGGCCGGCGGCGGTGGGTGCGGGCCACGCACACCGCGATCACGGCGGCGCAGACCATCAGCATGCCCGCGTTGACCATCCAGTACATCTGCTCGCGGTGCTGCATGGAGCCGCTGCCGGGGGTCATCCACGAGGCGACCTTCATGAAGAGCCCGGTGAGCACCGGGTACTCCAGGAACGGCATGTCGCCGGGGATCCGGTCGAAGTACGGGGCGAGGCCGTCGGCGAAGCCGCGTACGACGAAGAGGTGCGGGATGTCCGAGTAGCAGGCGTGGGTGTACTGGGAGCCGGCCCCGCGGAACCACGCCCAGTTGTAGCAGGGCAGCTTCTGCGCCATGCCGAGCGCGAACATCCCCAGGGTCACGAGGACCACGACCCGTACCGGGTTCAGCCAATGGCCGCCCAGCCGGGCGTAGCGGCCCAGCGGGCCGCCGATGAGCTCGCTCCCCGCGGCGGCCACCTCGTCCTGCTGGGTGGGCAGTACGGGGCTGTCCTCGTGCACCTTCGTCATGCGCACATCCTGCCGTACGGCGCCGCCCCCTCCCAGGACAGCGTGCGAGAGGGCCGCCGCACTCGGTGCGACGGCCCTCTCCTGCCGTGTCCTGGGGCGGCCGGTCAGCCGCCCGTGGAGCCCCCTATCGGGAAGCCGTCACCGCCGCCGTTCGTCGCGCCGCCCGGCCGGCCTCCGCCGCTCGACTTGCTGGGTGAGGGCGAGGGGGACTTGGAGGAGCTGGGGCTGGGGTCCGGGTCGCAGATGGCCCACGGCTTGCAGGTCGGCTTGCCGCCGCGCGACGGGCTCGGGCTGGGGGACGGGCTCGGGGAGGGCGAGTTCGACGGAGACGGCGAAGGGGAGGGGGACGGGGAGGGGGACGGCGTGGGCGAGGGGGCTCCGGAGGCGTCCGCGACGACACCGAGGTCTTCGGGCTCCGGGAACTTCGACTCCTTGACGCCGTTCAGCGCCTCCTTCATGTACTTGGTCCAGATCTCGGCCGGGATGTCGCCACCGTGGACGGAGGGAATGCCCGCCACGCCCTCCATCGAGATCAGTTCCTTCTTCTTCGCGCTCGGGTCCGAGCGGAACAGCGCCACGGAGGTGGACAGCTCGGGGGTGTAGCCGACGAACCAGGCCGACATGTTCTTGTCGGTGGTACCGGTCTTGCCCGCGGCCGGCCGGCCGAGCTTCTTGGCCTTCGTACCGGTGCCGTTCTCGACGACGTTCTCCAGGACCTTGGTGATGTTGTCCGCGATCGAGTCGTCCATGGCCCGCTTGCCCTTGGGAGGACCGAAGTCCGGCAGGTCCTTGCCCATCTTCTGGACGCTGGTCACCGAGTACTGCTCGTGGTGAACGCCGGAGGCGGCGAAGGTGGCGTACGAGTTGGCCATCCGGATGGCGCTGGGGGTCGAGGTGCCCAGGGCGAAGGAGGCGTTGGGGTTCGGGTCCATGGAGTCCGGCAGGATGCCGGCAGCCGCGGCGACGTCCCTCACCTTGTCGTGTCCGACGTCGAAGACGAGCTGGGCGAAGGGGACGTTGATGGACTTCTCCATCGCCTCGTTCAGGGTCACGTAGCCGTAAGCGGTCGGGCTCTCGTTCTTCTGCCGGAACGGCTTGCCGGAGCCGTCGCGCAGCGGCTCGCCCGCACGGTTGTTGATCACCGTGAGGTCGTTCGCCTGATACTTGCTGTCGGCCGAGATCCCCCGGCCCTTGGAGTTCTGGGTGCCGTATTCCATGGCCGCCGCCAGCACGAACGGCTTCCAGGTCGAGCCGACCTGGACGCCCGAGGTGTTGGCGTTGTTGTTGAAGTGCTTCTTGTCGATGCCGGGACCGCCGTACAGGGCGACGAGGGCTCCGGTCTTCACGTCCACCGAGGCCGCGCCGAACTGCACGAAGGTGTCGGTCTTGGGCCGCTTCTTCTCGTCGAGCAGCCCGTCGCGGGTGTTTTCGACTGCCTTTACCAGCGCATCCACCTTGCTCTTCTTGAAGGTGGTGTGGATCTGGTAGCCGCCCTTGGCCAGGTCCTCGGCCTTGACGCCCTTCTTCGCCAGGTACAGGTTGGCGGTGTCGACCAGGTAGCCGATCTGCCCGGTCATGCCGGCGGCCTGGGCGGATTCGACGAAGGTGGGGAAGGTCTTGTACTTGTCCCGCTCGGCCTGCTGCATGCGCCCGACCGTGACCTCGCGGTTCAGGACCCAGGTCCAGCGGTCCTGGGCCCGCTTGGTGTTCTGTTCGGGCGTGGCCGCGGAGCCGATGCCGCCGTCGGGGTTGTAGAGGTTCGGGCCCTTGAGCACGGCCGCGAGGAAGGCGCTCTCGGAGGGCGTGAGGTCGTTGCAGTCCTTGCCGAAGTAGGCGCGCGCGGCCGCCTGGATCCCGTAGGCGTCACGGCCGTAGTAGGCGGTGTTCAGGTAGCCGGCGAGGATCACGTTCTTCTCCTCGGTGGTACCCAGCTTGATGGAGATGAAGAGTTCGGTGACCTTGCGCTTGAGCGTCTGGTCCGCGTCCAGGTACTGGTTCTTCACGTACTGCTGGGTGATCGTGGAGCCGCCCTGGGTGGAGCCGCCCTTGGCCATGTTCCACACGGCGCGGGCGATGCCCATCGGGTCGACGCCCTTGTCCGAATCGAAGGACTCGTTCTCCGCCGCGATCACGGCGTTCTGCATGGACCGGGGGATCTTGTCGATGGGGACGATCTGGCGGTTGACTGAGCCGCCGGTCGCGACCATCTGGGTGCCGTCTTCCCAGTAGAAGACGTTGTTCTGCGCCTTGGCCGTCTTGTTCACGTCGGGCGTGTTCACCATGGCGATGCCGATGCCGGCGCCTGCCGTGATCATCGCGAAGAAGCCCAGGATGCTGCCGCAGACGAGCTTCCAGGAGGGGACGAAGCGCTGCCAGCCGGTCTTCTCGCCCCGCGGGTAGTTGATGAACCGCTTGGGGCGGCCGGCGCCCGCGGCGCCACGGCCCCGTCCCGCCGGGGCGCGGCCGGCGGCCCTCCGGGCGTCCGCCCGGCTGCCGTGGCCCGGCTGCTGCCCGTACGACCCGCTGGGTGACGCGGTGGGGACGTCGCGCCCGGCGCCCCTGGACGGGCGCTGCTGGGCAGCCCTACGGGCGGCGGCGCGGCCACCGCTCTGGGGCTGTTGCGGTTTGCGGCGGTGCTCGCTCATCGAACGACTACTCCTCGGGCAGGCGAGTGGCCTGGAAGCGGCAGGTGAGTTCCGGTCCCCCCGGTGTCATGGCGCACAGACTACGCACGCGCAAAAGCGAATCAGTGCCGAAGTTCACCCCAAATCAGGCAACTTGCCTCACCCAAATCGACGATGTGACGCCGGTCACCGTGTCACCACTTGTAGCTGAGGGCTACCCGTTCTATCGTCTGGATGTATCGAGTCGATACATCAGCTCGACATAAAGACTCCGAGGCAGGGGAAGGGCAAGCTGATGAGCAGGCGCTCAGGCATTCTTGAGTTCGCTGTTCTCGGCCTGCTTCGCGAATCCCCCATGCACGGTTACGAGCTGCGCAAGCGGCTCAACACCTCGCTGGGGGTGTTCAGAGCGTTCAGCTACGGGACGCTCTACCCCTGCCTCAAGACGCTCGTCACCAACGGCTGGTTGATCGAAGAGCCGGGCAATGCCCCGGAGGACGCTCTCGCCGCTTCACTCGCAGGGCGCCGCGCCAAGATCGTCTACCGGTTGACGGCCGCAGGTAAGGAGCACTTCGAGGAGCTCCTCTCCCACACGGGCCCCGATGCCTGGGAGGACGAGTCCTTCGCCGCCCGCTTCGCCTTTTTCGGTCAGACCGAACGAGACGTACGCATGCGGGTGCTGGAAGGCCGTCGCAGCCGCCTTGAGGAGCGCCTGGAGAAGATGAGCGCCTCGCTGGCTCGCACACGCGAGCGGCTCGACGACTACACGCTCGAGCTGCAACGCCACGGCATGGAATCCGTGGAGCGCGAAGTGCGCTGGCTGAACGAGCTCATTGAGAGTGAGCGGGCGGGACGGGATCAGAGACGACCCGGTCCGTCCGACGAAACTGCAAAGTGAGGTCTGCATCTCGCAGGCCTCCTCCGAGAACAAACAGGGAGCAACCGGAATGGGTTCGGTTCGCGTAGCCATCGTCGGCGTAGGCAACTGCGCCGCCTCGCTGGTGCAGGGCGTCGAGTACTACAAGGACGCCGACCCGGCGGCCAAGGTCCCCGGTCTGATGCACGTCCAGTTCGGCGACTACCACGTCAGCGACATCGAGTTCGTCGCCGCGTTCGACGTCGACGCGAAGAAGGTCGGCCTCGACCTTTCGGACGCCATCGGCGCCAGCGAGAACAACACCATCAAGATCTGCGACGTCCCGAGTGCGGGCGTGACCGTTCAGCGCGGCCACACCCTGGACGGTCTCGGCAAGTACTACCGCGAGACCATCGAGGAGTCGGCCGAGACCCCGGTCGACATCGTCCAGACCCTTCTGGACCGCCAGGTCGACGTCCTGATCTGCTACCTGCCGGTGGGTTCCGAGGCTGCGGCGAAGTTCTACGCCCAGTGCGCCATCGACGCCAAGGTCGCGTTCGTCAACGCCCTCCCGGTCTTCATCGCCGGCACCAAGGAGTGGGCGGACAAGTTCACCGAGGCCGGTGTCCCGATCGTCGGCGACGACATCAAGTCGCAGGTCGGCGCCACCATCACGCACCGCGTGATGGCGAAGCTGTTCGAAGACCGCGGTGTCCGTCTTGAGCGCACCATGCAGCTCAACGTCGGCGGCAACATGGACTTCAAGAACATGCTGGAGCGCGACCGCCTCGAGTCGAAGAAGATCTCCAAGACTCAGGCCGTCACCTCGCAGATCCCCGACCGCGAGCTCGGCGAGAAGAACGTCCACATCGGTCCCTCGGACTACGTGGCGTGGCTCGACGACCGCAAGTGGGCCTACGTCCGCCTCGAAGGCCGCGCCTTCGGCGACGTCCCGCTGAACCTCGAGTACAAGCTCGAGGTGTGGGACTCCCCGAACTCCGCCGGTGTCATCATCGACGCCCTGCGCGCCGCGAAGATCGCCAAGGACCGCGGCATCGGTGGCCCGATCCTGTCGGCTTCGAGCTACTTCATGAAGTCCCCGCCGGTGCAGTACTTCGACGACGAGGCCTACGCGAACGTCGAGAAGTTCATCAAGGGCGAGGTCGAGCGCTAGTCGAACCCGGCGTCCGCGAGGACACCTGGACTTCGGCAGTTCTTCCGCGGAGGGTCCCCGGGCAATATGCCCGGGGACCCTCCGCGTATGTGACCCTTTCCCTCATGGCTGTCGTACGTGATCTGCGCGTACTCCTGCGTCTGCGGGACTTCCGCAACCTGCTCGCCGTACGGCTGCTGTCCCAGGCCGCCGACGGCGTCTACCAGGTCGCGCTGGCCGCCTACGTCGTCTTCTCCCCGGAGAAGCAGGCCTCACCCGCGGCCATCGCCTCGGCCATGGCGGTCCTCCTGCTGCCCTATTCGGTGATCGGCCCCTTCGCCGGAGTCCTGCTGGACCGCTGGCGCCGCCGCCAGGTCTTCCTCTACGGCAACCTGCTGCGCGCCTTCCTCGCCTGCATCACCGGCATGCTGATCGTCGCGCACGTCCCCGACTGGCTCTTCTACGCCTCGGCCCTGTCCGTGACCGCGGTCAACCGCTTCGTCCTGGCCGGGCTGGCCGCTTCCCTGCCGCGGGTCGTCGCACCCGACCAGCTGGTCACCGCGAACGCCCTGTCACCCACCGCGGGAACGCTCGCCGCCGTCGCCGGCGGGGGCCTGGCCTTCCTCGTCCGGATCCTGGCCGACGAGTCCGACGCCCTGGTCGTGCTCCTCGGAGCCGGCCTTTACCTCTGTGCGGCCCTGGCCTCCCTGCGCCTCGCCCTGGACCTGCTCGGGCCCGACCATCCTCCCGGCCGGATCAACCCGACGGTCCGGCAGGGGATCGCCCTCACCGTACGGGGCCTGATCGAGGGACTGCGGCACCTGGCCTCCCGGCGCGAGGCGGCCCGGGCGCTCACCGCCATGACCGTCATGCGGTTCTGCTACGGGGCCCTGTTCGTCACGCTGCTCATGCTCTGCCGCTACGCCTGGTCGGACACCGAGGCCGACGGGCTGGCGCTGCTGGGCATCACGGTCGGAGTTTCCGGCGCCGGATTCTTCGCGGCCGCCGTCGTCACTCCCTGGCTGGTGGGCCGGCTGGGCTCCCTCGGCGCCATCACCCTGTGCGCCGCGGGCGCCGCGGTGCTGGTGCCGGCGCTCGGCCTGTTCTTCGCGCCCGGACCGATGCTGGCAGCAGCCTTCGTGCTGGGCCTGGCCACCCAGGGGGCCAAGATCTCCACCGACACCATCGTGCAGTCCCAGGTGGACGACGCCTTCCGCGGCCGCGTCTTCTCGGTCTACGACGTGCTCTTCAACGCCGCCTTCGTCGGCGCCGCCGGGGTGGCCGCTCTCGTGCTCCCCCTCGACGGGCACTCCGTCCCCCTGATCCTCGGGGTGGCGATGCTCTACGCCGCGACCGCGGCACTCCTCATGAGGCAGGGCGATGTTTCACGTGAAACATCGCCCTGATCGCGGTACGACCGGCTCCGCGCCGCGATGTT
Organism: Streptomyces sp. NBC_01298; assembly: GCF_035978755.1. Classification (NCBI taxonomy): domain Bacteria; kingdom Bacillati; phylum Actinomycetota; class Actinomycetes; order Kitasatosporales; family Streptomycetaceae; genus Streptomyces; species Streptomyces sp. NBC_01298. Next base: position 4,734,312 of record NZ_CP108414.1, on the reverse strand, counting down.
TCACGTGAAACATCGCGGCGCGGAGCCCCTCAGGCCTGTGCGGCCCACCACTCCTTGAGCGCGGCGACCGCCGCGTCGTGCTCCATGGGACCGTTCTCCAGCCGCAGCTCCAGCAGGAACGCGTATGCCTTGCCGATCACCGGTCCAGGTCCCACGTCGAGGACCCGCATGATCTCGTTGCCGTCGAGGTCGGGCCGGATCGCGTCCAGCTCCTCCCTCTCCTGCAGCTGGGCGATGCGCTCCTCCAGCCCGTCGTAGGTGCGGGAGAGCGCGTTCGCCTTGCGCTTGTTGCGCGTGGTGCAGTCGGAACGCGTCAGCTTGTGCAGACGGTCCAGCAGCGGACCGGCGTCGCGGACGTAGCGCCGCACGGCCGAGTCGGTCCACTCCCCGTCCCCGTAGCCATGGAAGCGCAGGTGCAGCTCCACCAGCCGGGCCACGTCCTTGACCATGTCGTTCGAGTACTTGAGCGCGGTCATGCGCTTCTTGGTCATCTTCGCGCCCACCATCTCGTGGTGGTGGAAGGAGACCCGTCCGTCGCTCTCGAACTTTCGGGTCCGGGGCTTGCCGATGTCGTGCAGCAGGGCCGCGAGCCGCAGGACCAGGTCCGGGCCGTCCTCCTCCAGCGCGATCGCCTGCTCCAGCACGATCAGCGAGTGGTCGTAGACGTCCTTGTGCCGGTGGTGTTCATCGCTCTCCAGGCGCAGCGCCGGAAGCTCCGGCAGCACGTGCTCGGCCAGTCCCGTGTCCACGAGCAGGCCCAGGCCCTTGCGCGGGTGCGCGGACAGCAGGAGCTTGTTCAGCTCGCCCTGGATCCGCTCGGCCGAGACGATCTCGATGCGGCCGGACATCTCCGTCATCGCCGTCACCACGTCCGGGGCGACCTCGAAGTCGAGCTGGGCGGCGAACCGCGCCGCCCGCAGCATCCGCAGCGGGTCGTCGGAAAAGGAGTCCTCGGCGGTGCCAGGAGTACGCAGCACCCCCGCCCGGAGGTCTTCCAGACCGCCGTGCGGGTCGATGAACTCCTTCTCGGGAAGCGCGACGGCCATCGCGTTCACCGTGAAGTCGCGGCGGACGAGGTCTTCCTCGATGGAGTCGCCGTAGGAGACCTCGGGCTTGCGCGAGGTCCGGTCGTAGGACTCCGAGCGGTAGGTGGTCACCTCGATCTGGAAGCTCTTATCAGCGTCTCCGACGCGGGCCTCCTTCTGCGCACCGACCGTGCCGAAGGCGATGCCGACGTCCCAGACCGAGTCGGCCCACGGCCTGACGATCTTGAGGACGTCCTCGGGGCGGGCGTCGGTGGTGAAGTCGAGGTCGTTGCCGAGGCGCCCGAGCAGCGCGTCGCGGACGGACCCGCCGACCAGGGCGAGACGGAAACCCGCCTCCTGGAAACGGCGGCCGAGCTCGTCGGCGACAGGGGCGATCCGCAGCAGTTCGCTCACTGCGCGGGCCTGCCCGTGATTCAGGACACTGGGGTTGTCTTCGTTGGCGTTCGGCACAACAGAAAAGGGTACGTGCCCGGCCCGCCATGAGCGCCCGTGTTTTGCGGCCACCCCGGCCCACGGCCGCTCCGGGGCGGACCCGATCATGTGGAGCAAGGCGCGGCACTCGCGCACAGCGGGCCTCGTTACCATGCGTGGACGCACAAACGACGACCACTGACACTCCGAGGGACGGGCGAGCGCGTTGGCCGAGGCGGCAGACATCCAGGGGGCGCCCGCTCCTGCCCGGCGACGCTGGCTGCGGCGCGCGGTCGTCCTGCTCGCCGGGACGCCGGTACTCGCCGGCCTGGTCTACTCGCACGCTCCCGAAGCGCAGGCCACCGACACGGCGGCAGCCGCCGTCGACATCCAGCTCGACGGCCTGGCTCCCACCGCCCCGGTCAAGGGCGACACCCTCACCATCACGGGCACCGTGGTCAACAACGGCTCCGAGAAGATCACCGACGCGCACGTGGGTCTGCGGGTCGGGCCGGCCCTGGGGGACCGCAGCTCCATCGACGAGGCCGCGGAACGCGGCGCGTTCCGGGCCGGCGCCGACCCGGCGGAGGTCGGCGCCGAATTCGCCGTGAAGATCGATTCGCTGCCCTCCAAGGTCAGCCAGCCCTTCACCCTCAAGGTGCCGGTGAACAAGCTGGACCTGGACGAGGACGGCGTCTACCAGCTCGGCGTCTCCTTGTCCGGGGAGACCGAGAGCCGCCAGTACGAGCAGGTCCTCGGCATCAAGCGGACCTTCCTGCCCTGGCAGCCGGAGGCCGCCGCCAAGCGTTCCCAGCTCGCGTACGTCTGGCCGTTGATCTCCACCACTCACCTGACCTCGGAGACCGGCTCGGACGAGCTGCAGACCCCCGTCTTCCTCGACGACGGCCTCGCCGACGAGCTGAGGCCCGGCGGCCGCCTGGAGCAGATGGTCGCTCTCGGCAAGGACCTTCCGATCACCTGGGTGATCGACCCGGACCTGCTCTACACCGTCGACGCCATGACCAAGGGCTACCGGGTCCGCACCCCCGACGGCCGGACCGTCCAGGGCAAGAACAAGGCCATCGCCGAGCAGTGGCTGAGCGCCCTGGAAAGCGCCGTCCAGGGCAAGAAGGTCGTGGCACTGCCCTTCGCGGACCCGGACATCGCCTCGCTCGCCCACCGCGGCAAGGACGTCTCCGGCACCCTGGGACAGCTGCGGCCCGCCACCGACAAGGCGAAGGACGCCGTCGAGACGGTCCTGCACGTCCCCGCGACCACCGACTTCTCCTGGCCCGTCGACGGGGCGATCGACCCGTCGATCGTGAACGTCGCGACGTCGGCCGGCGCCCACAACGTCCTCACCCGCAGCGACAGCCTCCAGGAGACCGGTTCCCTGGGCTACACCCCGTCGGCCGCACGGCCCATCGGCGCGGGCACCACGGCCGTCGTCGCCGACGCCGACCTGTCCACCGCCTTCCAGGGCGACATGCTCCGCGCCGGGAACTCCACCGCCGCGGTGCAGCAGTTCCTCGCCCAGTCCCTCGCCCTGAACCTGCAGGAGGCCGACAGCCAGCGCAGCTTCGTCGTCGCCCCGCAGCGCATGCCCAGCGCCAGCCAGGCGCAGACGATGGCCGCCGCCATCCGGGGTCTGCAGTCGGGCCGCTGGAGCCAGGCCGTGGACCTGGAGGCGGCCGCCGCCGCGACTCCCGACCCCCGTGCCGCCACCCAGGTGCCCGGAGCCGGCCAGTACCCCGAAGCGCTGAGCAAGCAGGAACTGCCGGTCTCCGCCTTCGAGAAGATCCGCACCACCGAGACCACCCTGGACCACTTCAAGGTGATCCTGACGGCGCCCGACCGCGTCGAGATCCCCTTCGGCAACACCACCAACCGGGAGATGTCCTCCTCGTGGCGCGGCCGCCCCGACGCGGCGCGCGAGTACCGGGACCAGGTGCAGGAGTACCTGATCCGGCTCACCGAGAAGGTCAAGATCATCCCCAAGTCCGACGCGACGCTCTCCGGACACAGCGCGACCATCCCGGTCACGGTCCAGAACAGCCTCGTCCAGGACACCCACAACCTGGTCCTGCGGCTGCGGTCCGCCAACCCGACCCGGCTGATGTTCGGCGACAGCGGTGAGGCCCAGCAGGAAGTCGCGATCCAGGGCGGGCACAGCCAGACCGTGAAGTTCCCCGCCAACGCCACCGCGAGCGGCCCGGTCGAGGTGACGGCCCAGCTCTTCACCACCGACGGCGTGCCCTACGGCAAGGCCCGCAAGTTCACCGTCGAAGCCACCGAGGTGACCCCGACCGTCATGCTCGTCATCGCTGGCGGTGTCCTCCTCCTCGTGCTGGCCGGCATCAAGATGTACGCCAGTCGCAAGCGTGTCGCGGCACGCGCCGCCGCGGAGGAGAGCACGCAGCAGAGTGACGAGTCCCCGGACACCGGACCGCAAAGCGCGGACCCGTCCGGCACGGGTGAGACAGTGGACCGTTGAGCGACGCCGTGGCCGGTCGGCCTGGGGACGATGAGGTGGGGTTTCGATGAACGCGCCGTACGAAGGTGACCGTGCGCAGGGCACTGGCGGGCCCGCGCCCTCCCAGGGCACTGCCCCCGGCGCCCAGGTGCCGGGACAGGTTCCCGCGCCCGCGCAAGCGCCGGACCACGACCCTTATGTCCAGGACGCCTACGCCTACGACCCGTACCGGGCGCAGGACCTCTCCGCCCAGGACCCCGTGGCGGAGGTCCTGTACGACCGGGCCTCGCACCCGCCGCCACCGCCCGGCACCTTCCAGGAGCCCGGTCCGCTCTACGCGGCCCCGGCGGCCCCCTCGTACGCCCCGGACCCCCGGGTATGGGCCCAGACTCCGCCGCCCGAGCCGGACGGCCCGTCCCGGCACCTGCCCTACGGCGACCACGCGACGACCACGCAGTTCGTCGGCGTGGACTCCCTCGTGACCAAGGCCGCCGACCAGGACCCCCGCCCCGACGCCTTCGCCCACCTGTACCGGGACCAGGACGCGGCGCCGCGCACCCCCGCGGAGGACGCCCCGGTGGCCGCCCCGGCACCGAGCAAGCCCGCCGGACGCGCCTCCAGCCTGCTCAAGTCCAGCGCCCTGATGGCCGCCGGCACCATCGTCTCCCGCATCACCGGCTTCATGCGGACCCTGGTGATCGCCGGGGCCATCGGCGTCGCCACCCTCAACGACAGCTACCAGGTCGCCAACACCCTGCCGACGATGATCTACGTCCTGGTCGGCGGCGGCGCCCTCAACGCCGTCTTCATCCCGCAGCTGGTGCGGGCGATGAAGAACGACGAGGACGGGGGAGAGGCCTACGCCAACCGCCTGCTGACCCTCGTCATGGTCCTGCTGGGCGCCGTCACCGTGGTGTGCGTACTCGCGGCACCGCTGTTCATCGGCATGATGTCGCAGAAGATCGCCGACGACCCGGCCCGGCTGGACGTCGCCGTCGCCTTCGCCCACTACTGCCTGCCCACCATGTTCTTCATGGGCGTGCACGTGGTCCTCGGTCAGATCCTCAACGCCCGCGGCCGGTTCGGCGCGATGATGTGGACCCCGGTCCTCAACAACATCGTCGTCATCGCCACCTTCGGCGCCTTCATCTGGGCTTTCGGCGGCTTCACCACCACGGGCGTCACCGAGGCCGGCATCACCCCCGACGGCGTGCGGCTGCTGGGCCTGGGCACTCTGCTCGGACTGGTCGTCCAGTCCCTGGCGATGCTTCCCTACCTGCGGGACGCCGGCTTCAGGCCGCGCCTGCGGTTCGACTGGAAGGGCCACGGCCTCGGCAAGGCCGCCGGTCTGGCCAAGTGGACGTTCTTCTTCGTCCTCGCCAACCAGCTCGGCCTCATCGTCGTCACCCAGCTCGCCACCTGGGCGGGCGAGGTGGCCGACAAGCAGGGCCACGGCGGTACCGGCATCACCGGCTACAACTACGCCCTGCTGCTCTGGCAGATGCCGCAGGCCATCATCACCGTCTCCGTCATGACCGCCGTCCTGCCGCGCATCTCCCGCTCCGCCCACGACGGCGACGCCGCCGCCGTCCGTGACGACATCTCCTACGGGCTGCGCACCTCGGCCGTCGCGATCGTGCCCTGCGCCTTCGCGTTCCTGGCCCTGGGCGTCCCCATGGCCGGTCTGCTGTACGCCGGTTCAGGTTCGGAGAGCGCCCAGAACATCGGTTTCATCCTGATGGCCTTCGGCCTCGGACTGATCCCCTACTCCGTCCAGTACGTGGTCCTGCGCGGCTTCTACGCCTACGAGGACACCCGGACGCCCTTCTACAACACGGTCATCGTGGCCGCGGTCAACGCGGGCATGTCCGCCGTGGCCTTCTTCGTGCTCCCCGCACGCTGGGCCGTCGTCGGCATGGCCGCCGCCTACGGCCTCGGCTACGCCGTGGGCGTCGGTGTCGCCTGGCGCCGCCTGCGCACCCGCCTCGGCGGGGACCTCGACGGGGCGCACGTGGCGCGCACCTACACCCGGCTCATCGGCGCCTGCGTCCCCGCCGCCGCGGTGGCCGGCGCCGTCGCCTTCGCCGTCCTGCACTTCATCGGCAGCGGAGCCCTCGGCTCCCTCACCGCCCTGGTGGCCGGCGGCATCGCCCTGGCGGCGGTGTTCCTCGTCGCCGCCAAGCGGATGCGGATCGAAGAGCTCAACGCCATGGTCGGGATGGTCCGCGGACGCCTGGGACGCTGATGCGTACAACCTTCCTCCCCTCTGGCGTGTCGTGCAGATCGGTGGACTGTGGGCACAATTGGCATGGCTTCGCAGACTGGCCGACAGCGCGCAACGGATGGGGAGGCGGGGACGACGGTGGCGGAACGTAGCACGGCTGCCGTCGACGTGGCCGACAACAGTGGCGACGAGCCGCTGGCCGCGGAGACGGCCCAGGCCACGGCCGACGGGGTGGACACCCAGAACGGACGAGCCGCGGACGGAACCATGCCCGAGAAGGACGGCGATCGCAGGAACGCGGCACCCGCTGCCGCGCCCGAGCTGCACAGCGGCCACAAACTGGCCAGACGCTACCGGCTCGAGGAGTGCGTCACCCGTCTGGACGGATTCAGCAGCTGGCGCGCGATGGACGAGAAGCTGCGCCGGGCCGTAGGGGTCCACCTGCTGCCCGCCGACCACGCACGGGCCCGCGCCGTCCTGGCCGCCGCCCGCTCCTCGGCCCTGCTCGGCGACCCCCGGTTCGTCCAAGTCCTCGACGCCGTGGAGGAGAACGACCTCGTCTACGTCGTCCACGAGTGGCTCCCCGACGCCACGGAACTCACCGCGATCCTCGCCGCGGGCCCCATGGAGCCGCACGAGGCCTACCAGCTCGTCAGCCAGGTCTCCCAGGCCATGGCCGCCGCACACCGCGAGGGCCTCGCGCACCTGCGCCTGACCCCCAGCGCGATACTGCGCACCTCCACCGGCCAGTACCGCATCCGCGGTCTCGCCGTGAACGCCGCCCTGCGCGGCATCACCAGCGAGACCCCGCAGCGCGCGGACACCGAGGCCATCGGCGCCCTGCTGTACGCCTCGCTGACCCAGCGCTGGCCGTACGAGAGCGACGCCTACGGCCTCACCGGCCTGCCCAAGGGCGTCGGCCTGATCGCCCCCGACCAGGTCCGCGCGGGCGTGCACCGGGGTCTGGGCGAGCTGGCCATGCGCGCCCTCGCCAACGACGGGGCCACCGCCTCGCGTCAGGAACCCGCCTGCACCACCCCGGAGGAACTGTCCAAGGCCGTGGCCGCGATGCCCCGCATCAGGCCGCCGGAGCCCACCTTCACCGCGCCTCCGGAGTACCAGCACACCACCTACCAGCAGGGCAGCTACGGCAGGCCCCAGGGCCCCGGCAGGCCCACCACGCAGGTCACCGTCGTGCCCCCGCCGCCGCCCCTGCAGAGCCGGACCGGCCGCGTCCTCAAGTGGGGCGTCGCGGCCCTGCTGATCGCCGCCCTCGGACTGGGCAGCTGGCAGCTCGCCGACACGCTGCTCAACCGGAACAACCAGGGCAGCACCAGCGGCAGTCAGACCACGCACGAGAAGGCCGACGACACCCCGGAGAAGGTGGCACCCGGTCCCCTCGCCATCTCCCGGGCCCGCGAGTACTCCCCGGACGGCAAGGACCAGGACCCCGGAGGCGCCAAGAACACCTTCGACGGGGACTCCTCCACCTACTGGCGGACCAAGTACTACGTCGACGGCCCCGACATCACGGACTACAAGGGCGGCGTCGGCATCGTCTACGACCTCGGCGCCGAACACGAGGTCAGCAGCGCCTCGATAGCGCTCCGGTTCGCGGGCAACCACACCACCACCACGCTCTACGCGGTCGATTCCCTGGACCCGTCGGGCAAGATCTCCGGCATGCCGAAGATCGCCACGGCCACGACCTCGAACAGCAGCTTCAGCCTGACCGCGGACAAGCCGGTCAAGACCCGGTACGTCCTGCTCTGGATCACCGCGATGCCCTGGGCACCCTCCGACACCTACACCGGAGCCGGGTACAAGCAGGCCATCACGGACGTGAAGTTCGCGGGCTGACGGACAGCAGGGGAGGGGGCCGGCATTGGACGAAGCCACACCCGGGGGCCGCAGCGACCAGGAACTCCTGTCGCTGCACGCCGCCGGAGACCCGGACGCCTTCGGTGAGCTCGTACGCAGGCACCGCGACCGGCTGTGGGCCGTGGCCCTGCGCACCCTCGGCGACCGGGAGGAAGCCGCCGACGCCGTGCAGGACGCCCTCGTCTCCGCCTACCGGGCCGCCCACACCTTCCGCGGCGAATCCGCCGTCACGACCTGGCTGCACCGCATCACCGTGAACGCCTGCCTGGACAGGGCCCGCAAGGCCGCCTCCCGGAGGACCTCCCCCCTCGACGACACGGACCGCCTGGAGCGCCTTCTGGAGCCCCACGAGTCCGCCGAGGCGCCCGCGGAGCGCCAGGACCTCCACCGGCAGCTCCTGGCCGCCCTGGGCACCCTCCCGGCCGATCAGCGGGCCGCCCTGGTCCTCGTCGACATGCAGGGCTACCCCGTCGCCGAGGCCGCCGCCCTCCTCGACGTCCCCGTCGGCACCGTGAAGAGCCGCTGCGCCCGCGGCCGGGCGAAACTCGTCCCGCTCCTCACTCATCTGCGCGCACATACCGGGGATAACACCGATCCCGAGCGGGGAAGGAACCGGACACCGGGGACAACCGTCCCACCGGCGGCAGACCGCGGGGATCCGGCCCCGGATCCCAACGCAGTGAAGGGCGGAGGTGGACGAGCGTGACCCCCACAACCGGCGCGACCGGCACGATCGGGCACCCCGACGTCTCGGAGATCTCCGAGCTGGCGGAAGGCCTCCTCTCCCCGTCCCGCACCATGGAGGTCCGCAGCCATCTCGGCGGCTGCCCCCTGTGCGCGGACGTCCGCGCCTCCCTGGAGGAGATCCGGGCCCTGCTGGGCACCCTGCCCGGCCCCGCCCGGATGCCCGCCGACGTCGCCGGCCGGATCGACGCGGCCCTCGCCGCCGAGGCACTCCTCGACGCCACCACCCCGCGCGGGGAGTCCGGGCCCGTCAGCCCCGCCCGGGCCGCCGACGGGGAACCCGGTCCCGATGTTTCACGTGAAACCGCCCCCGCCCCGGTCGATCGGAGCGGAGCCCCGCGCCCCTCCGGTCACCCGACCGGCCCAACCGGCCCCGGACGCCGTCGCGCACGCCGCCGGATCGCCCTCGCGGGCGGGCTGCTCGCGGCGTGCGCCGCCGGCGTCATGGTGTTCGGCCTGATGTCCGGCGACCGTTCCGCACACGACCTGTCCGTACGGAGCGACGCCTCCAGCACCCAGTCCGGGTCCGGCTCGCCCGAGTACACGGCCCAGGGGCTTCCCGGCACGGTGCGCGAGCTCCTCGCCTCCGGCGCCCGGGGAGACAAGGGGGACAAGACGACGGGGGAGCGGAACAACACCTTCGGAGTGGAGAACAGCCCTCCTTCCGAACCCAGCCCCGCCCCGGCCGACGGCAGGGCGCCCAGGGCACCCGCCTGCGTCGAGCAGGCCACCGGCCGCACCGAGACCCCGCTGGGCTTCGAGTCCGGCACCTACGAGGGCAAGGACGTCTTCCTCCTCGTCCTGCCCCACCCCGGGGACCCCTCCTCCGTGGACGCCTATCTCATCGGCTCCGCCTGCGTCACCGATCCCTCGGCCGCTCCCGGGAAGCCCCTGCTCACCAGCACCTATCCCAGGAGCTGACAGACCCGGAAGGCCGGGGGGACAACTCGGGAATGCGGGCGCCGTAGGATCCGTTGGGTGGGGTGAGAGTCCACACCGGCCCCCCGGTAGGCAGCAGGCAGTCCGCAGAGACGAGGAATCAACCCGTGAGCGACGTACGAAACGTGATCATCATCGGCTCCGGGCCGGCCGGTTACACGGCCGCCCTGTACACCGCACGCGCTTCGCTCAAGCCCCTGGTCTTCGAAGGCGCCGTCACCGCTGGTGGCGCACTGATGAACACCACCGAGGTCGAGAACTTCCCCGGTTTCCAGGACGGCATCATGGGTCCGGACCTCATGGACAACATGCGCGCGCAGGCCGAGCGTTTCGGCGCCGAGCTGATTCCGGACGACGTCGTGTCCGTGGACCTCACCGGCGAGATCAAGACCGTCACCGACACCGCCGGCACCGTGCACCGCGCCAAGGCCGTGATCGTGACCACCGGTTCCCAGCACCGCAAGCTCGGCCTGCCCAACGAGGACGCCCTCTCCGGACGCGGCGTCTCCTGGTGCGCGACCTGCGACGGATTCTTCTTCAAGGACCACGACATCGCCGTGATCGGCGGCGGTGACACCGCGATCGAGGAAGCCACTTTCCTCTCCCGGTTCGCCAAGTCCGTCACCATCGTCCACCGCCGCGACTCCCTGCGCGCCTCCAAGGCCATGCAGGACCGCGCCTTCGCCGACCCGAAGATCTCGTTCGCCTGGGACAGCGAGGTCGCGGAGATCCACGGCGAGCAGAAGCTCACCGGTCTCACCTTGCGCAACACCAAGACCGGTGAGACCTCCGCGCTGCCCGTGACCGGCCTCTTCATCGCCGTCGGCCACGACCCGCGCACCGAGCTGTTCAAGGACCAGCTCGACCTCGACGCGGAGGGCTACCTCACGGTCGACGCCCCCTCCACCCGCACCAGCCTCCCCGGTGTGTTCGGCGCGGGCGACGTGGTCGACCACACCTACCGTCAGGCCATCACCGCCGCGGGCACGGGTTGCTCCGCGGCCCTCGACGCCGAGCGCTTCCTCGCCGCCCTCGCGGACGCCGAGAAGGCGCACGCAGCGGTCTGACACCCTCAAGCAGCACCACACCCCACTCCCCGCAGGAAAAGAAGGAGGCCGCTGTGGCCGGCACCCTCAAGACCGTCACCGACGCAAGCTTCGATGACGACGTCCTCAAGAGCGACAAGCCCGTCCTGGTGGACTTCTGGGCCGCCTGGTGCGGTCCGTGCCGCCAGATCGCTCCGTCCCTCGAGGCCATCGCCGCCGAGTACGGCGACGAGATCGAGATCGTCAAGCTGAACATCGACGAGAACCCGGAGACGGCGGCCAAGTACGGCGTCATGTCCATCCCGACCCTGAACGTCTACCAGGGCGGCGAGGTCGTCAAGACCATCGTCGGCGCCAAGCCGAAGGCCGCCATCCTGCGCGACCTCGACGGCTTCGTCACCGCCAAGGCCTGACGCACCCGCGTCCGAGACCGGACGCGATCGCGTGACACGGGGCCGCCCCCTGCCGGGAGCGGCCCCGTTCGCATGCCCGCCCGGTACCGGGCCGCACCCGTCCTCGCCCTCGTCCTACAGCGGACGCAGTGCCGGTTCCTTGCGGGCCGCGCCCAGCAGCCGGTCCAGGGCCAGTTCCACGTCTTCCTTCCACGACAGCGTGGACCGCAGCTCCAGACGCAGCCGGGGACGCGTCGGATGCGGGCGTACCGTCTTGAAGCCCACGGCCAGCAGGTGGTCCGCGGGCAGCAGACAGGCCGGGCCCTCCCACCGGGCGTCGCCGAACGCCTCGATCGCCCGGAACCCCCTGCGCAACAGGTCCTTGGCCACCGTCTGGACCATCACCCGCCCCAGCCCCTGGCCCTGATACCCCGGCATGATCCACGAGGTGATGAGCTGGACGGCGTCCGGGGACACCGGACTGGTCGGGAAGGCTGTCGCACGCGGCACATACGCCGGCGGCGCGTACAGGACGAACCCCACGGGGACCTCGTCCACGTAGACCACCCGGCCGCACGAGCCCCACTCCAGGAGGACGGCGGAGATCCACGCCTCCTTCTCCTCGGCAGGGTTCCCCGCCTTCACAGCGGCCTCGCCGCTGACGGGGTCCAGCTCCCAGAAGACACAGGACCGGCAACGCCGGGGCAGGTCTTGAAGGTTGTCCAGCGTGAGCGGTACCAGCCGACGACCCATGACCGCATCGTATCCACAGCTCGAATCACCCGAAACCGCGACAAGGCAAAGGGGCGGGCCGCACCGGCTCACACCGGCACGACCCGCCCCCAGACGTGGGTCACTCCCCGGCGACGCCCTGGTCCAGCACCCGGCCCTCGCCCGGCGCCAGGGTCCCCAGAATCCGCTCCAGGTCCTCCATCGACGCGAACTCGACGGTGATCTTGCCCTTCTTCTGGCCCAGATCCACCTTCACCCGCGTCTCGAACCGGTCCGACAACCGCGTCGCCAGCTCGTTGAGCGCGGGCGCGACCCGGGCACCCGCTCGCGGACCCTTCGGCTTCACCGCACTCGGCGACTCCGAACCCATCAGCGCCACGATCTCCTCGACCGCACGCACCGACAGCCCCTCGGCCACGATCCGGTGGGCCAGGCGGTCCTGTTCCTCGGAGTTGTCCACCGACAGCAGGGCCCGCGCGTGCCCCGCCGACAGCACGCCCGCCGCCACCCGCCGCTGCACGGGCGGGGAGAGCTTCAGCAACCGCAGCGTGTTCGAGACCTGCGGGCGGGACCGCCCGATCCGGTCCGCCAGCTGGTCGTGCGTGCAGTTGAAGTCCTGGAGCAGCTGGTCGTACGCGGCCGCCTCCTCCAAGGGGTTCAGCTGCGCCCGGTGCAGGTTCTCCAGGAGCGCGTCCAGCAGCAGCTTCTCGTCGTCCGTGGCCCGGATGATCGCCGGAATACGCTCGAGGCCGGCCTCCCGGCACGCCCGCCAGCGCCGCTCGCCCATGATCAGCTCATAGCGGCCGGGACCGGACTGGCGCACCACCACCGGCTGGAGCAGACCCACCTCCTGAATGGAGGTCACCAGCTCGGCCAGCGCGTCCTCGTCGAACACCTCGCGCGGCTGCCGCGGGTTCGGCGTGATGGAGTCCATCGGGAGTTCCGCGAACGTGGCCCCCGCCACCTCACCGGCCTCCGGAGCGGCGACCGGATCCGGCACGCTCACCAACGCGGCCGCCGACGATGTTTCACGTGAAACATCGGCCTGCGCCAGCGAAGCCAGCTTCGCCGCCGCGATGCCCCGCTCCGAGGGCAGCACCGGCACCGCCGACGGAGACGTCGACCCGGCACCGATCACCGGCGGCACCTTCTCCTGGGGAGCCGCGGGAATCAGCGCGCCGAGCCCCCGCCCCAGACCCCTACGTCGCTCACTCACTGGATCCCCTCCGCCATGCTCTGCGTGTTGTTCATGCCCGCACCCTGATGGGAGTGCTGGGGGTCGTACTGGAATCCGGCCCCGCGCAGCGCGATCTCCCGCGCCGCCTCCAGATAGGAGAGGGAACCGCTGGAACCCGGGTCATAGGTCAGCACCGTCTGCCCGTAGCTCGGAGCCTCGGAGATGCGGACCGACCGCGGGATGCTCGTGCGCAGCACCTCCTTGCCGAAGTGGGTGCGCACCTCCTCCGCCACCTGCGAGGCCAGCCGGGTCCTGCCGTCGTACATCGTCAGCAGGATCGTGGACACGTGCAGCGTCGGGTTCAGGTGGGCCCGCACCAGGTCCACGTTGCGCAGCAGCTGACCCAGCCCCTCCAGCGCGTAGTACTCGCACTGGATCGGGATCAGCACTTCCGCGCCCGCGACCAGGGCGTTCACGGTCAGCAGGCCCAGCGAGGGCGGGCAGTCGATCAGGATGTAGTCGAGCGGCTGCTCGTACGCCTGGATGGCCCGCTGGAGACGGCTCTCCCGGGCGACCAGGGACACCAGCTCGATCTCGGCACCCGCCAGGTCGATCGTGGCCGGCGCGCAGAAGAGGCCCTCCACGTCCGCCACCGGCTGGACGACCTCCATCAGCGGGCGGCTGTCGACCAGCACGTCATAGATGGACGGCACGTCCGCGTGGTGGTCGATGCCCAGCGCCGTCGAGGCATTGCCCTGCGGGTCGAGATCGACCACGAGGACCCGAGCACCGTGCAAGGCCAGAGAGGCCGCCAGGTTCACGGTCGACGTGGTCTTGCCCACGCCGCCCTTCTGGTTGGCCACCACCATGATCCGGGTCTTCGGGGGCCTGGGCAGGCCCTCACCCGCACGGCCCAAGGCCTCGACCGCGATCTGGGCGGCCCGGCCGATGGGCGTGTCTTCGTTGTCCACTAGGGGCGGGGCGGATGTTTCACGTGAAACATCGTCGCCCGGGGATTCAGAGCGGGGACCGGGGACCGGATCGGCCATCGGCCCCGCAAGGTTGGCGTCTGACCGCACGGTGTCACTCTCCTCGGCATCAGGCTCGCGATGAACAGAGCCTGCCATGTCACCAGGGTCGCGAACCAGCGGGGCCCGTACTCCTGTGGATGAATCCACCGATGTGGACAACTCCGTCCCCCCTTCGCCCTTGAGGAGACGGGGGGACGTGGCCGCACGACCGCGGCTGATGATTCCGTGCAGCAGAGAGCGACGTTTCACGTGAAACACGATGCCCGGACGGAGTCATCCGGCCGCTACGACACTCCGAAATCCATACCTATAGGGCTCAACACCCCTGTGCGACGCCTGCGAGGGCTCCCCGGAAGGGGCCTCAGCGACGCCGGCGCGTACGGCTGGTACGGGCGGCCTTGGCCCGCTTCGCCGCGAACCGCACCCCGCCGGGGCTTTCCCCGACCTCGACCCGCACCACGGTGGAGAGCGGGTCCACGACCCCCTCGCCGACGTGCAGCACCGAGGTCTTCACCACACCGAGCTTGGTCAGCGCGGCCTTCGCCGCCACCAGCTCCTCATCGGCGGTGTCGCCCTTCAGCGCCAGCATCTCGCCGTACGGACGCAGCAGGGGCACGCCCCAGCCGGCGAGCCGGTCCAGCGGGGCCACCGCGCGCGCCGTCACCACGTGCACCGGCGGGAGCTTGCCGAGGACTTCCTCGGCCCGCCCGCGCACCACCGTCACGTGGTCGAGCCCCAGCAGCTCCACGACCTCCTGAAGGAAGTTCGTCCGGCGCAGCAGCGGCTCCAGCAGGGTGATCTTCAGGTCCCTGCGCACCAGGGCCAGCGGAATACCGGGAAGGCCGGCGCCCGAGCCCACGTCGCACACGGTCACGCCCTCGGGCACCACCTCCGAGAGCACGGCGCAGTTCAGCAGGTGCCTCTCCCAGAGCCGCGGCACCTCGCGCGGCCCGATCAGGCCCCGCTTGACACCCGCGTCCGCCAGCAGCTCCGCGTACCGCACAGCTTCCGGGAAATGCTCACCGAACACCGCACGCGCCTCTTCAGGTGCCGGGGGCGCTTCTTCGGGCATCGGGGGAAGCTCAGCTGCCTCCGTCACGGGGACCGTCCTTCCGTACCGCATGGTTGTGAATACCGGACGACGTCGCTGCCGTCGCTGCCGTCGCTGCCGTCAGCCGGCACTGCCAGGCTGACAAAGATCGGCCCCGCCTGCGAGACAGACGGGGCCGGACACTCAGGCTTCCGATCAGGCCGGAAGCACGACGACGAAGCGCTGCGGCTCCTCGCCCTCGGACTCGCTCCGCAGACCGGCCGCGGCCACGGCGTCGTGGACGACCTTCCGCTCGAAGGGGGTCATCGGCTCCAGCTTCAGGGGCTCGCCGGACGTCTTCACGTCCTCCGCGGCCTTGGCGCCGAGCGCCGTCAGCTCCTCGCGCTTCTTCGCCCGGAAGCCGCCGATGTCCAGCATCAGCCGGCTGCGGTCCCCGGTCTCGCGGTGCACGGCGAGGCGGGTCAGCTCCTGCAGAGCCTCCAGCACCTCGCCATCGCGGCCGACGAGCTTCTGCAGGTCGCGCGCGGACTCGCTGACGATGGAGACCGAGGCGCGGTCCGCCTCGACGTCCATGTCGATGTCGCCGTCCAGGTCGGCGATGTCCAGCAGACCCTCAAGGTAGTCGGCCGCGATCTCACCCTCCTGCTCGAGGCGGGTCAGGGTGTCGCCACTCTCAGCGGCGGCGGTGGTGGTGCCTTCCGTCACGGGAGGGACTCCTTCTTACTTCTTGGGAGAGGGCTTGCTGGGGGGCGTCTGACGCTGCGACTTCGACTGCCGCTTGGGCTGCTGACGCTTCTGTCCGCCACCGCCGGCCGCATCGGAATCGACGGTCGCCTCGACGCTCTTCGCCACGGAGCCGTCCGCCTGCGCGGCAAGGCCCTGCTTGCTCAGACCGGTGATGAACTTGCGCTCGTTGTCGTTGCGGTCCGGACCCTTGGCCACGATCGCCGCGACGATCTTCTTCTTGCCCCGGCTCTTGAGCTCGCCGTGCGAGCTGATCTGCTTCAGCAGGCGCGTCAGGTACTGGTCCTGGGCCAGGCTGCCCGGGGTGGGGTTCCGGTTGATCACGAACATCTGCTGGCCCATGGTCCACAGGTTCGTGGTCAGCCAGTAGACGAGGACACCGACGGGGAAGTTGATACCCATGAAGGCGAAGATCAGGGGGAAGACGTACATCAGCATCTTCTGCTGCTGCATGAACGGCGTCTTGACCGAGAGGTCGACGTTCTTCTGCATCAGCTGGCGCTGCGTGTAGAACTGCGACAGCGACATCATCACGATCATGATCGCGGTGACGATCCGCACGTCGGTGATCGAGGCATTGAGAGCGGCGACCTTGTCCGCGCTGTCCGTGAACTTGGACGCCAGCGGGGCGCCGAAGATGTGCGCGTTACGCGCGCTCTCCAGCAGCGGGCCGTCGATCTCACCGATCGGCTTGCCGTTGGCGATGCCGGCGAGCACGTGGTAGAGCGCGAAGAAGAACGGTGACTGCGCCAGGATGGGAAGGCACGAGGAGAGCGGGTTGGTACCCGTCTCCTTGTACAGCTTCATCATCTCTTCGGACTGGCGCTGTTTGTCGTTCTTGTAGCGCTCCTGGATCGCCTTCATCTTCGGCTGGATCGCCTGCATGCCGCGCGTCGCCTTGATCTGCTTCACGAAGAGCGGGATCAGGCAAATACGGATCAAGATCACCAGGGAGACGATGGACAGGCCCCAGGCCCAGCCACTGTCGGCGCCGAACATGGCGCCGTACACCTTGTGGAACTGGACGATGATCCACGAGACAGGCGTGGTAATAAAGCTGAACAGACTGGCAATCGTGTCCACTAATCAGGCTCCTTGAGCATTGCGAGATCTACGCAACGCACTGCGCAGCTGCTCGTGCCAACGCGGGCGTTTCCGGGGTGGGACGTGGTCCACGCCACCCGGGGACCACGGATTGCACCGCAGGATCCGCCAGGCGGTCAGAGCCGTCCCCTTCACCGCACCATGCCGGTCGATGGCCGTGTACCCGTAGTGCGAACACGAGGGGTAGTAGCGGCACACCGGCCCGAGCAGCGGACTGATCGTCCACTGGTACAGCTTGATCAATGCGAGCAGCGGGTACTTCATCGAGCCACGCCTCCCAAGAGCCGCAGCAGTGCGGCATCGAGGTCCCGGGCCAGCTCGTCGAGACCGGCATCACCCGCTCCGGGCAGAGCCCGTACCACCATCAGGCTACCTTCGGGCAGCTGGGACAGCCGCTCGCGGACGAGATGGCGCAAACGGCGCTTGACCCGGTTGCGTACGACGGCGATGCCGACAGCCTTGCTGACGACGAAACCCGCACGCGTCGAGGGATCGATCTCCCCCGGCTCGTGCGGGTCCGTTGCACCGCTTGTACGTAGGTGGACGACGAGGAGCGGGCGACCAGCCCGGCGACCTCGACGTACCGCGCTCGCGAAGTCCTCGCGCCGCCTCAGCCGATTGTCGGGAGACAGCACGACGTCACGATCCGCCCGTCAGTTACGCGGAGAGTTCGGCGCGGCCCTTGCCACGACGGTTCGCGAGGATGGCGCGGCCGGCACGGGTACGCATCCGGAGACGGAAGCCGTGGGTCTTGGCACGACGGCGGTTGTTCGGCTGGAAGGTGCGCTTGCTCACTCGAGGGCTCCAGAGAATAAATCGTTTAGGCGGGACATCGCCTGGCTGTCACCGTGCGCCCACGAGGAGAAAACTCGCGTGTTCGCCCGAGTGGCACCGCAAAACGATCACAACCAGTGATCTTCGCCCATCGGTAGGCAGGCGGCAGCAGCCATCGACAACTCGACCTCGTTACGGTACGCGCGGCTACGCCATCCGGTCAAACCGAGTCGACGGTGCCCCACACTGTGCACAGGCTGTGGACAACGACTTGAACCGTACCCGCTGGCCTGACTACCGTTGCCTGACCCCGGATTTTTTGTCCCGACCGTCCCAAAGAACCACACATTCGTGGGACCCCCTCTGAGAGAGCGTGCTCTGTGGCTGACGTACCTGCCGATCTTGCCGCAGTGTGGCCAAGGGTGCTCGAAAAGCTCCTCGGGGAGGGACAGAACAGCATCGAGCCCAAGGACAAGCAGTGGGTCGAGCGCTGTCAGCCCCTGGCCCTGGTCGCGGACACCGCGCTGCTCGCCGTGCCGAACGAGTACGGCAAGCGCGTCCTGGAGGGCCGGCTCGCCCCGCTCATCAGCGACGCCCTGAGCCGTGAGTGCGGCCGCCCGATCCGGATCGCCATCACCGTCGACGACTCCGCCGGCGAGCCCTCGCCCCCGGCCCCGTCCGGGTCCTCCTCCCGCGACGACTACGAACCGTACGGAGGTCAGCGCCCCGGCGGGCACACCGGACCCATGGGTCACACGGGCCCCGGCGGCCACAACGGCCCCGCCGACGACCAGCTCCCCAGCGCCCGCCCCGCCTACCCGGACTACCAGCAGCAGCGCTCCGAGCCCGGCGCCTGGCCCCGCGGCGGCCAGCAGGACGACTACGGCTGGCAGCAGCCCCGCCTCGGCGGCTTCCCCGAGCGCGACCCGTACGCCTCCCCGCAGCCGGGCTACATGCAGCAGTCCGAGCCCTCCTCCTACGACCAGGGCTCCTACGAACAGCAGAAGTACGAGCAGCAGCAGTACGAGGGCCAGCAGCAGCGCTCCTCCCGCCAGTACGAGCAGCAGCAGTACGAGCAGCAGTCCTCCCCGCGCCCGGTGCCCAGCCGGCCCGCGCCCTCGGCGCCGTCCGGCGGTTCCACCTCGGGACCGCTGGAGCCGACCGCCCGGCTGAACCCCAAGTACCTCTTCGACACCTTCGTCATCGGCGCCTCCAACCGCTTCGCGCACGCCGCCGCGGTGGCCGTCGCCGAGGCGCCGGCGAAGGCGTACAACCCCCTCTTCATCTACGGGGAGTCGGGCCTCGGCAAGACGCACCTGCTGCACGCCATCGGGCACTACGCGCGGAGCCTCTACCCCGGCACCCGGGTGCGGTACGTGAGCTCCGAGGAGTTCACCAACGAGTTCATCAACTCGATCCGCGACGGCAAGGGCGACGCGTTCCGCAAGCGCTACCGCGAGATGGACATCCTGCTCGTCGACGACATCCAGTTCCTCGCGAGCAAGGAGTCGACGCAGGAGGAGTTCTTCCACACCTTCAATACGCTCCACAACGCCAACAAGCAGATCGTGCTCTCCTCCGACCGGCCGCCCAAGCAGCTCGCCACCCTGGAGGACCGGCTCCGCAACCGCTTCGAGTGGGGCCTGATCACCGACGTCCAGCCGCCCGAGCTGGAGACCCGCATCGCGATCCTGCGCAAGAAGGCCGTCCAGGAGCAGCTCAACGCCCCGCCGGAGGTGCTGGAGTTCATCGCCTCCCGCATCTCGCGCAACATCCGCGAGCTGGAGGGGGCGCTGATCCGGGTCACGGCCTTCGCGAGCCTGAACCGGCAGCCGGTCGACCTGGGCCTGACCGAGGACGTCCTGAAGAACCTGATTCCGGGCGGCGAGGACAGCTCGCCCGAGATCACCGCCACCGACATCATGGCGGCCACCGCCGACTACTTCGGGCTGACCGTGGACGACCTGTGCGGCTCCTCGCGCAGCCGCGTGCTGGTCACCGCCCGGCAGATCTCCATGTACCTGTGCCGGGAGCTCACGGACCTCTCGCTGCCCAAGATCGGGGCGCAGTTCGGCGGCCGCGACCACACCACCGTCATGCACGCGGACCGCAAGATCCGCGCTCTGATGGCGGAACGCCGCTCCATCTACAACCAGGTGACCGAGCTCACCAACCGCATCAAGAACGGCTGACGCCGGCTCTGTGGACGTGCCGTACGGGCGCCGCCGAGCCCTTCAAAACGCTTTTAGAGGGCGCTCCCGGGTCACTTCGGGGGCGCCCTTCTTCGTGCGTGCGCCCCTGGGTTGTTCGAATACGCCCCCTTGGAGGCAAGTCATCCACAGATTGGGCGACTTTCTTCCGTCCACACCCTGGGGACGGGCTCCACAACCCACAAGACTGTCCACAGGCCCCTGGTGTGAGGCACCATCAGGGCTGGTCAGACCCCTGTGGAATTGTGCGCAACGACTATCCACAGGCTGTGGACGAAATATTCGTCCACAGGTCTGTCCACCGCGTTGTCCACCGGCGGTCCACAGCTTCCCGGGTCCTGTGCACAGGATCAGACGACTTCCCCACACCGTTGTCCACTGTTCGGCAACAGGGAACCCTCCATCACCGCCCCGAGTGAAAGCGGTCACACCGAAGTCGACGTTTGGGTTGTGGAGTACTCGGGAAAACCTGGGGACACACCTGTGGAGTAGTCGGGGTCATCTGGGGATGGCCTGTGCAGAAGTTTTCGTTCTCCACAGAGACACGTGGTTGTCCACCGGTACCGCCCACAGGGTGTGTGCATAAAAAACCGGTGCTGACCAGCAGAAACACTGTTATCCACCGTTTCCACAGGCCCTACTACTACCCCCATAGAGAGTTAGCCCGGTTTCGGTTTTCAAGCAGGTCCTGTGCACAACTCGGTGGATCGCCCTCCCCGACACCTCGCTCCCGACTTGACCGCCAGCAGCGACGACTGTCGGCGCCGTACGTCAGACTGGTCCCCGGCATCGGTCGAGGCATCGACGAGCCGACGACGAAGGCCGGCAGACGAGCGAGCAACAGCAGGAGGCGGTTTCCGGTGAAGATCCGGGTGGAGCGCGACGTACTCGCGGAGGCGGTGGCCTGGGCTGCTCGTAGCCTCCCGGCCCGGCCGCCGGTGCCCGTTCTCGCGGGCCTGCTGCTGAAGGCCGAGGAGGGCAAGCTGTCCCTCTCCGGCTTCGACTACGAGGTCTCGGCCCGCGTCTCCGTCGAGGCGGACGTCGAGGAGGACGGCACCGTCCTGGTCTCCGGCCGGCTGCTCGCCGACATCTGCCGCGCACTCCCCAACCGTCCGGTGGAGATTTCCACAGACGGTGTACGGGCGACCGTGGTCTGCGGCTCCTCGCGATTCACACTCCACACCCTGCCTGTGGAGGAGTACCCGGCACTGCCGACGATGCCCACCGCGACCGGCACCGTGCCCGGCGAGGTCTTCGCCTCCGCCGCCGCCCAGGTAGCCATCGCCGCGGGCCGCGACGACACGCTGCCCGTGCTGACCGGTGTGCGCATCGAGATCGAGGGCGACAAGGTCACCCTGGCCTCCACCGACCGCTACCGCTTCGCGGTCCGCGAGTTCCTGTGGAAGCCCGAGGACCCCGAGGCCTCGGCCGTGGCCCTGGTACCCGCCAAGACCCTCCTGGACACCGCCAAGTCGCTCACCAGCGGCGACACGGTCACCATCGCGCTGTCGGGCTCCGGCCAGGGCGAGGGCCTCATCGGCTTCGAGGGCGCCGGCCGCCGCACCACCACCCGCCTCCTCGAGGGCGACCTGCCGAAGTACCGCACGCTGTTCCCGACGGAGTTCAACTCGGTCGCCGTGATCGAGACGGCCCCGTTCGTCGAGGCCGTCAAGCGCGTGGCCCTGGTCGCCGAGCGCAACACCCCGGTCCGCCTGAGCTTCGAGCAGGGCGTGCTGATCCTGGAGGCCGGCTCCTCCGACGACGCACAGGCTGTGGAGCGCGTCGACGCGAAGCTGGAGGGCGACGACATCTCGATCGCCTTCAACCCGACCTTCCTGCTGGACGGCCTGAGCGCGATCGACTCGCCGGCCGCGCAGCTGAGCTTCACCACGTCCACCAAGCCGGCGCTGCTCAGCGGCCGCCCGGCGGTCGACGCCGAGGCCGACGAGGCGTACAAGTACCTGATCATGCCGGTCCGCCTCTCCGGCTGAGTCCGGACTCGACGCGGCAAGCCCCTCGGGCCCGTCCCCGCTCCTGGCGGGACCGGGCCCGAGGGCGTTCCGCCTCCCGCCCGCGAAGCGCCGTAGCGGCCCCGTAGCGGCCCCCCAGTGGCCTCGCGGGAGTCCGTACGGAGCCTCGTGCGCGGCCCGCCGCGCGCCTGGGCGCCGACACCCCGGAGTGCCCGTGGCGCCGGGCGCCACGGCCCGGCGTAGGCTCGGCACGGGGGGATGTCCCCGGGCAGGGGAGCACCCCGGCACAGACGGCCACAACGCTTAAGGAACCACCTGATGGAGCTTGGTCTCGTCGGTCTCGGCAAGATGGGCGGCAACATGCGCGAGCGCATCCGCCGCGCCGGCCACACCGTCATCGGATACGACCGCAACCCGGACCTCGCCGATGTCCACAGCCTGTCGGAACTTGTGGACAGCCTGCAGGCCCCCCGCGTGGTGTGGGTGATGGTCCCGGCCGGCGCGGCGACCCAGTCCACCGTCGACGAGCTCGCGGGCCTGCTCTCGCCCGGCGACATCGTCGTCGACGGCGGCAACTCGCGCTGGACCGACGACGAGAAGCACGGCGCCGAGCTGGCCGCCAAGGGCATCGGCTTCGTGGACTGCGGAGTCTCGGGCGGCGTCTGGGGCCTGGAGAACGGCTACGCGCTGATGTACGGCGGCGACAAGGAGCACGTCGCGGCCGTCCAGCCGGTCTTCGACGCCCTCAAGCCCGAGGGTGAATTCGGCGCGGTGCACGCGGGCAAGATCGGCGCCGGGCACTTCGCGAAGATGGTCCACAACGGCATCGAGTACGCCATGATGCAGGCCTACGCCGAGGGCTGGGAGCTCCTGGAGAAGGTCGACTCGGTCACCGACGTCCGCGAGGTGTTCCGGTCCTGGCAGGAGGGCACGGTCATCCGTTCCTGGCTGCTGGACCTGGCCGTGAACGCGCTGGACGAGGACGAGCACCTGCAGCAGCTGCGCGGCTTCGCGCAGGACTCGGGCGAGGGCCGCTGGACGGTCGAGGCCGCGATCGACAACGCCGTGCCGCTGCCCGCGATCACGGCCTCGCTCTTCGCGCGCTTCGCGTCGCGCCAGGACGACTCCCCGCAGATGAAGATGATCGCCGCGCTGCGCAACCAGTTCGGCGGCCACGCGGTCGAGAAGAAGTAATCCACAACCGCTCCACAGGCCCACGGTTTCTCAGGGACCACGGCTTGTAGGTCCACAGCCTGTGGAGCGGAGCACGGCAGAGCAGCAGGAAGCCGGGGGAGGTCGGCGCCACATGCACGTTTCGCATCTCTCGTTGGCCGACTTCCGCTCGTACGCCCGGGCCGAGGTTCCCCTCGACCCGGGCGTCACCGCTTTCGTCGGCCCCAACGGGCAGGGAAAGACCAATCTCGTCGAGGCGATCGGCTACCTCGCCACCCTCGGCAGCCACCGCGTCTCCGCGGACGCCCCGCTGGTGCGGATGGGCGCCGAGCGCGCCGTCATCCGGGCCGCCGTCACCCAGGGCGAGCGGCAGCAGCTCGTGGAGCTGGAGCTGAACCCGGGCCGCGCCAACCGGGCCCGGATCAACAGGTCCTCGCAGGTCAGGCCGCGTGACGTGCTGGGCATCGTGCGCACGGTGCTGTTCGCGCCCGAGGACCTGGCCCTGGTCAAGGGCGACCCCGGGGAGCGGCGCCGCTTCCTCGACGAGCTCGTCACGGCGCGCTCGCCGCGCATGGCGGCCGTCCGCTCGGACTACGAGCGGGTGCTCAAGCAGCGCAACACCCTGCTGAAGTCGGCGGCGATGGCCCGCCGGCACGGCGGTCGCTCCATGGACCTGTCCACCCTCGACGTCTGGGACCAGCACCTGGCGCGCACGGGCGCGGAGCTGATGGCCCACCGGCTCGACCTGCTCGCGACGCTGCTGCCGCTGGCGGACAAGGCGTACGAGCAGCTCGCACCCGGCGGCGGCCCGCTCGGGGTGGCCTACAAGTCCTCCGCGGGCGAGCAGGTGGACAGCGGCGAGGCGCGTACCCGCGAGGCGCTGTACGAGGTTCTCCTGGCCTCCCTGGCCGAGGTGCGCAAGGGCGAGATCGAGCGCGGGGTGACCCTGGTCGGCCCGCACCGCGACGACGTGGTGCTGCGCCTCGGGGAGCTGCCGGCCAAGGGGTACGCGAGCCACGGCGAGTCCTGGTCGTACGCGCTGGCGCTGCGCCTGGCCTCCTACGAGCTGCTGCGCTCGGAGGGCAGCGAGCCGGTGCTGATCCTCGACGACGTGTTCGCGGAGCTGGACGCGCGGCGCCGGGAGCGGCTGGCGGAGCTGGTGGCCCCGGGCGAGCAGGTGCTGGTGACGGCGGCGGTGGACGACGACGTGCCCGGGGTACTGGTCGGGACCCGGTTCGCGGTGGCCGGCGGCGAGGTGACCCGGCTGTGAGCGGCAAGGAGCAGGACCCCCCACAGGACCGGCGGGACCCGCAGGAGCCGCCCCGCAAGGCGGCCGAGCCCTCCGGGGTGGACCTGGCGCGCCAGGCGCTGGCGGCCGCGCGCGAGCAGGCGCGGGCCCGCGGCAACGCGGCGCAGAACAAGAAGGGTGCCTACCGGCCGGGCCTGCGCTCGGGCGCCCGGGCGGACGGGCGGGACCCGATGCCGCTGATGGCGGCGCTGGACCGGCTGCGCACGGAGCGCGGCTGGGAGATGCCGATGGCGGTGGCGGGCGTGATGGAGCGCTGGCCGGAGATCGTCGGCCAGGACATCGCCACGCACTGCGTGCCGGACCGGTACGAGGACCGCGAGCTGGTGGTGCGCTGCGATTCCTCGGCGTGGGCGGCGCAGCTGAAGCTGCTGGCCCCGCAGCTGGTGGCGCGGCTCAACGCGGACCTGGGGCAGGGCACCGTGCGGCTGATCAAGGTCCACGGCCCGGGCGGCGGGCCGAAGCGGTACGGGCCCTGGCGGGCGCCGGGGAGCACCGGCCCGGGGGACACCTACGGGTGAGCGGACGAAGCCCGACCCGGCGTGGTTCACCACGTGCGGGCGGCTTCGCGTGCCCGCCGGCACGCACACCCGTACGGGTGAGTAGGGATCCGGCGGTCACCCGTACGGACGGCTCCGCGGGTGGTGTCCCTCACGGTAGCGGGAGGTTGACAGCCCGAAGCGCTCAATGCCCGTGTGAGCCTCTTCGAGCCCCTCCCCGGATATGGGGAGTCGGAGAGAGGAGTTTCCGGGCGGCACATGCGGACTCAGGTACCGGCAAACGCCCATTCATGGGGGTGATACCGGTAGACTGAACGAGAATCCCGCGCACGCGCGGGATTCAGTCGAGTAAAGCTGACCACCGCTGACAACGCAGATCGACGCAGCCGCTCCCGCTTGCATGCATGCCGGCCCGGAGTACGGCCTGTGCTGTGCCAGAAAGGGCGCTTCGTGGCCGATTCCGGCAACCCCAACGACAACCAGTCCACAGTCGGCCAGAACGGCGAGGTCACCTCCTCGTACGACGCCAGTGCCATCCAGGTCCTCGAGGGCCTGGACGCGGTCCGCAAGCGGCCCGGCATGTACATCGGCTCGACCGGTGAGCGCGGGCTCCACCACCTCGTCTACGAGGTCGTCGACAACTCGGTCGACGAGGCCCTGGCCGGGCACGCGGACACCATCGACGTGACGATCCTCGCCGACGGCGGCGTGCGCGTGGTCGACAACGGCCGCGGTATCCCGGTCGGCATCGTGCCGTCCGAGGGGAAGCCGGCCGTCGAGGTCGTGCTGACGGTCCTGCACGCGGGCGGCAAGTTCGGCGGCGGCGGTTACGCCGTCTCCGGCGGTCTGCACGGCGTCGGCGTCTCCGTCGTGAACGCCCTGTCCACCAAGGTCGCGGTCGAGGTCAAGACCGACGGTTCCCGCTGGACCCAGGACTACAAGCTCGGTGTCCCGACGGCGCCGCTGCTGCAGAACGAGGAGACGTCCGAGACGGGCACCTCGGTCACCTTCTGGGCCGACGGCGACATCTTCGAGACCACCGAGTACTCCTTCGAGACGCTCTCGCGCCGCTTCCAGGAGATGGCCTTCCTCAACAAGGGCCTGACGCTCTCGCTGACGGACGAGCGCGAGTCGGCGAAGGCCACGATGGGCGCGGACACCGCCGAGGAGACCGACGACCAGCAGGCGCGGACGGTCAAGTACCACTACGAGGGCGGCATCGTCGACTTCGTGAAGTACCTGAACGCGCGCAAGGGCGAGCTGATCCACCCCACGGTCATCGACGTCGAGGCCGAGGACAAGGAGCGCATGCTCTCGGTCGAGATCGCGATGCAGTGGAACTCGCAGTACACCGAGGGCGTCTACTCCTTCGCGAACACGATCCACACGCACGAGGGCGGTACCCACGAAGAGGGCTTCCGCGCGGCGATGACGGGTCTGGTGAACCGCTACGCGCGCGAGAAGAAGTTCCTCCGCGAGAAGGACGACAACCTCGCCGGCGAGGACATCCGCGAGGGTCTGACGGCGATCATCTCGGTGAAGCTGGGCGAGCCGCAGTTCGAGGGCCAGACGAAGACCAAGCTGGGCAACACGGAGGCCAAGACCTTCGTGCAGAAGGTCGTGCACGAGCACCTCAACGACTGGTTCGACCGGAACCCGAACGAGGCCGCGGACATCATCCGCAAGTCGATCCAGGCGGCCACGGCGCGCGTCGCGGCCCGCAAGGCCCGTGACCTGACCCGTCGCAAGGGTCTGCTGGAGTCCGCCTCGCTCCCGGGCAAGCTGTCGGACTGCCAGTCCAACGACCCGACGAAGTGCGAGATCTTCATCGTCGAGGGCGACTCGGCCGGCGGCTCGGCCAAGTCCGGCCGCAACCCGATGTACCAGGCCATCCTGCCGATCCGCGGCAAGATCCTGAACGTCGAGAAGGCGCGCATCGACAAGATCCTCCAGAACACCGAGGTCCAGGCGCTGATCAGCGCCTTCGGCACGGGTGTGCACGAGGACTTCGACATCGAGAAGCTCCGCTATCACAAGATCATCCTGATGGCGGACGCCGACGTCGACGGCCAGCACATCAACACCCTGCTGCTGACCTTCCTGTTCCGCTTCATGCGGCCGCTGGTCGAGGCCGGGCACGTGTACCTGTCGCGTCCGCCGCTGTACAAGATCAAGTGGGGTCGCGACGACTTCGAGTACGCGTACTCGGACCGCGAGCGCGACGCCCTGGTCGAGCTCGGCAAGTCGCAGGGCAAGCGGATCAAGGAAGACTCGATCCAGCGCTTCAAGGGTCTGGGCGAGATGAACGCCGAGGAACTGCGCATCACCACGATGGACGTGGACCACCGCGTGCTCGGCCAGGTCACCCTGGACGACGCCGCGCAGGCCGACGACCTGTTCTCGGTGCTGATGGGTGAGGACGTCGAAGCCCGGCGCTCCTTCATCCAGCGCAACGCCAAGGACGTTCGCTTCCTCGACATCTGAGTCGGCTCAGCTGACCGCCTGAAAGGACCTTTGACCAGCAATGGCCGACGAAACCACGCCCACCGCCGCGGAATCCGCGGAGGAGCAGCCCGTCATGCGCATCGAGCCCGTCGGGCTCGAGACCGAGATGCAGCGCTCCTACCTCGACTACGCGATGTCCGTCATCGTCTCCCGCGCGCTGCCCGACGTACGGGACGGCCTCAAGCCGGTCCACCGTCGTGTGCTGTACGCGATGTACGACGGCGGCTACCGGCCCGAGAAGGGCTTCTACAAGTGCGCCCGCGTCGTCGGTGACGTCATGGGCACGTACCACCCGCACGGTGACTCCTCGATCTACGACGCCCTGGTCCGCCTGGCCCAGCCGTGGTCGCTGCGCATGCCGCTCGTGGACTCCAACGGCAACTTCGGCTCCCCGGGCAACGACCCGGCGGCCGCGATGCGCTACACCGAGTGCAAGCTCATGCCGCTGGCCATGGAGATGCTCCGCGACATCGACGAGGAGACCGTCGACTTCAAGGACAACTACGACGGCCGCAACCAGGAGCCGACGGTCCTGCCGGCGCGCTTCCCGAACCTGCTGATCAACGGCTCGGCGGGCATCGCGGTCGGCATGGCCACCAACATCCCGCCGCACAACCTGCGCGAGGTTGCGGCCGGCGCCCAGTGGGCGCTGGAGCACCCGGAGGCCTCGCACGAGGAGCTCCAGGACGCGCTCATCGAGCGGATCAAGGGCCCGGACTTCCCGTCGGGCGCCCTGGTCGTGGGCCGCAAGGGCATCGAGGAGGCGTACCGGACCGGTCGCGGCTCCATCACGATGCGCGCGGTGGTCGAGGTCGAGGAGATCCAGAACCGCCAGTGCCTGGTGGTCACGGAGCTTCCGTACCAGACCAACCCCGACAACCTGGCGCAGAAGATCGCCGACCTGGTCAAGGACGGCAAGGTCGGCGGCATCGCCGACGTCCGCGACGAGACCTCGTCCCGGACCGGCCAGCGCCTGGTGATCGTCCTCAAGCGCGACGCCGTCGCCAAGGTCGTGCTGAACAACCTGTACAAGCACACCGACCTGCAGACGAACTTCGGCGCGAACATGCTGGCGCTGGTGGACGGCGTGCCCCGCACGCTGTCGATCGACGCGTTCATCCGCCACTGGGTGACGCACCAGATCGAGGTCATCGTCCGGCGCACGAAGTTCCGCCTGCGCAAGGCGGAGGAGCGCGCCCACATCCTGCGCGGTCTGCTCAAGGCGCTGGACGCGATCGACGAGGTCATCGCGCTGATCCGGCGCAGCAACACGGTCGAGATCGCCCGCGAGGGCCTGATGGGCCTGCTGTCGATCGACGAGATCCAGGCGAACGCGATCCTGGAGATGCAGCTCCGCCGCCTCGCGGCCCTGGAGCGGCAGAAGATCGTCGCCGAGCACGACGAGCTCCAGGCCAAGATCAACGAGTACAACGCGATCCTGGCCTCCGAGGAGCGTCAGCGTCAGATCGTCAGCGAGGAACTGGCCGCCATCGTCGAGAAGTTCGGCGACGACCGGCGTTCCAAGCTGGTGCCCTTCGACGGCGACATGTCCATGGAGGACCTGATCGCCGAAGAGGACATCGTCGTCACGATCACCCACGGCGGGTACGTCAAGCGGACCAAGACCGAGGACTACCGCTCGCAGAAGCGCGGCGGCAAGGGCGTGCGCGGCACGAAGCTGAAGCAGGACGACCTCGTCGACCACTTCTTCGTGTCCACCACGCACCACTGGCTGCTGTTCTTCACGAACAAGGGCCGGGTCTACCGTTCCAAGGCGTACGAGCTCCCGGACGCCGGCCGTGACGCCCGCGGGCAGCACGTGGCGAACCTGCTGGCCTTCCAGCCGGACGAGAAGATCGCCCAGATCCTCGCGATCCGCGACTACGAGATCGCCCCGTACCTGATCCTGGCCACCA
This sequence comes from Streptomyces sp. NBC_01298, assembly GCF_035978755.1. Lineage (NCBI taxonomy): Bacteria > Bacillati > Actinomycetota > Actinomycetes > Kitasatosporales > Streptomycetaceae > Streptomyces > Streptomyces sp. NBC_01298. Next base: position 4,704,963 of record NZ_CP108414.1, on the reverse strand, counting down.
AGGGCGGCCTGGTGAAGAAGACGGCGCTCAAGGACTACGACTCGCCCCGGTCGGGCGGCGTCATCGCGATCAACCTCCGGGAGACCGAGGACGGCAGCGACGACGAGCTGATCGGCGCCGAGCTGGTGTCCTCCGAGGACGACCTGCTGCTCATCAGCAAGAAGGCGCAGTCGATCCGCTTCACGGCGACCGACGACGCGCTGCGCCCGATGGGCCGCGCCACCTCGGGCGTGAAGGGCATGAGTTTCCGCGGAGGGGACGAACTGCTCTCCATGAGCGTGGTCCGGCCGGGTACCTTCGTGTTCACGGCGACCGACGGCGGCTACGCCAAGCGGACGCCGGTGGAGGAGTACCGCGTCCAGGGCCGTGGTGGCCTGGGCATCAAGGCCGCGAAGATCGTGGAGGACCGAGGCTCGCTGGTCGGGGCTCTCGTGGTCGACGAAACGGACGAAATCCTCGCCATCACGCTCAGCGGTGGTGTGATTCGTACGCGCGTCAACGAAGTACGGGAGACCGGCCGTGACACCATGGGCGTCCAGCTGATCAACCTGGGCAAGCGCGATGCCGTCGTCGGCATCGCCCGCAACGCGGAGGCCGGTCAGGAAACTGACGAGGCCGACGACAGCGAGAACGAGATCGGGACCGAGGCGGCCGTCGAAGGGCAGGCCGCCGAGGCTGCCGAGGGCACGGAGCCCTCGGCTGGGGAGCACGAGGAGTAAGCGTGAGCGGAGCCACGGGCGCCGGACCGGCCCACACTGGAGCGAACGGTGCCCGTGGCCCCGCCGCGGACTCGCAGGGGGGAACCGTGACGGACACCCGAGGACCGCAGCCGCCCCAATCGCCTCAGTCGCCTCAGACTCAGGCGGGGGCCGGCCCTCAGCAGCCCTACCACCCGCCGCAGGCGTACGCGGTGCCCCAGGGCCCCGGTGCGCCGCGGGGGGCGGGCGACTCCGGTGCGCAGCGCAAGCCGCGCACGGGGGCCCGTATGGCACCCAGGACGCGCAAGGCGCGGCTCCGGGTGGCCAAGGCCGACCCCTGGTCGGTGATGAAGGTCAGCTTCCTGCTGTCGATCGCGCTGGGCGTGTGCACGATCGTCGCGTCGGTGGTGCTGTGGATGGTCATGGACGCCATGGGCATCTTCTCCAGCGTCGGCGGCACGATCAGTGAGGCGACCGGCTCGAACGAGAGCAACGGTTTCGACCTCCAGACCTTCCTGTCGCTGCCGCGCGTTCTGATCTTCACGACGGTGATCTCGGTCATCGACGTGGTGCTCATGACGGCGCTGGCGACCCTGGGCGCGTTCATCTACAACCTGTCGGCGGGCTTCGTCGGCGGTGTGGAGCTGACGCTCGCCGAGGACGAGTAAGAGCTTCGAAAACGGGGCTGGTGACCTGCGCAGACGGGTCACGGGAACCGATTTTGGAGTCACCGGGTCTGTGCGCTAACCTTCAGAAGTCAGCGCGCAGCGCGGATGGGGCTATAGCTCAGTTGGTTAGAGCGCATCCCTGATAAGGATGAGGCCACAGGTTCAAATCCTGTTAGCCCCACAGTGTCGAAGACCCTCAGGCCCATGGCCTGGGGGTCTTTGTCGTTGGGCCAGTTGGTGGGTCGGTTGGTCCGGTGGTAGGTCACCGATCGGTATCGGTCGGTGTGTATTGTTGGGCGCCAGAAGTCCCCTACGTCAACGAAAGACGAGGTCGCGCGGTGAAGAAGCTGCTCCTGGTCGCACTGGCCGCCATCGGCGGGCTCCTCGTGTACCGCCAGATCCAGGCGGACCGTGCGGAGCAGGACCTGTGGACGGAGGCAACCGACTCCGTGCCTTCTGGTTCCGGTGTGTGAGACCCGAGGTTGATCCCAGAGCCCCGACTGCCGCTGCGGTCGGGGCTTTGTGCTGCTCTGTGACGAATTGTTGCGGTATGCAAAGAAGTTGCTTGCGTTGGCAAACTCGGGGTGGGTGCGTGTGATGGGTGGGGTACGTCGGGTACGGACGGCCGCGGCGACGCTGGCCGCCCTCGGGCTGGTCGCGGCCCTGCCGGGGGCCGCGGGCGCGGCGGGGAGCCCGCAGCCGGTGCCCTCCTACCGGGGCGCGGACGGAGCGGTGGCGGTGAAGGGGAAGCCCTCCACGGCCGGAGCGCCGCAACTGAAGACCGGGGCCGTCTACAGGGACTCGATGGCGCCGGGGGAGCGGTACTACGCGCTCGACCTCGACGACAGTTCCAGCGTGTACGTCTCCGCGGTGCTCCAGCCCCCGGGCGGCGCCAAGGTGAGCTACAGCGACGGCCTGGAGGTGGAGGTCCTCACCATCGAGAACCGTTCCTGCCAGAGCGGTCCGGGGCGGGCGTCCTTCGGCTACGACCCCGTCCCCATCAGCGCGGTGGGCGGCCGGATCATGCGGGAGGACGGGGAATGCCAGGGGAGCGGCCCCTACTACGTCAAGGTCACCCGCGAGACGGCCAAGGACGGGGACCCGTCGCCGTGGCCCCTGGAGCTGCGGGTCCAGCGCGAGCCGAAGCTCGGCGGCAGCAACGCGCCCACCGCCGCCCCCAGCGTCTGGCCCTCGGCCTCCCCGACCCTGCCGGGCGGCGACGCGGCCCCGCGGGCCGGCGGGACCGGCTTCAACGACGCGCGGGCGCTGGACAGCGGCGTCTGGAACGACGAGCTGCGGCCCGGGCAGACCCGCTTCTACCGGGTGCCGCTCGACTGGGGGCAGCAGCTCGGCCTCGCGGCCGAACTCTCCGCCGCCACGCTGACGAAGGACTCCGGGTACGCCTCGCCCGGGCTCTCCGTCACGCTGTACAGCCCCTACCGGTCGCTGATCGACAGTGAGGACGCCTCCTACGACGGGAAGCAGGCGGGGCTCACCCTGCCGCGGACGGCGCCGGTGGCCTACGAGAACCGCTTCGCCTCCGACCGGAAGCTCGGGGCGGTCCGGGTGGCCGGCTGGTACTACGTCGCGGTGACCATGGCGGGCAAGGTCGGGGAGTTCACCCGGGACGAGGTGCCCGTCCCGCTGACCCTGCGCACGCAGATCATTGGGACGCCGGGCAAGGCGCCGGCCTATGAGGAGGACCTTGCGGCCGGCGGGTTCGGGGTGGGCGCCGGGGACCGTACGGCCGCCAAGGACGGCAGCACGGTCGTGGAGGCCGAAGCGGCTGCGGACCAGCGGTCGGTGATGCGGGTCGTCGCGGGCGCCGGCTTCGGTACGGGGACGCTGCTGCTGCTGGTCCTGGGCGGCTGGATCCTGCTGTCCCGGCGGCGGGCCTCCTAGAGCCCGGTCAGGGCCCAGATCCCGACGGCGAAGCACAGGACGGCGGCGAGCAGGATCCCGGCGGTGACCTTGGCGGGCGGGGGCGCGAGGGTGCCCGCGCGGGGTACGGCCGGGGGGACGGGCTGCGGCTGCGGTTGCGGCCGCGCGTACGGATGCGGGTGCGGATGTGGATACGGGGCCGTCGGGCCGGTCGGCACGGTCTGCGCCGTCTGAGGGCTCTGCGGAGCCGGGGCGTTGGCCGACTGCGGTGGCGGGAGGTGGAAGCTGCCCGTCTCCGAGGGGCCGAACACGCCGAGGGGAGCGCCGGGGGGAGAGGTGACCGGCGCGGGGGCGGCGGAGGGCTGCGCGGGCACGGTGGGCGGGGTGGCCCGGCCCGTCGGACCGGCCGTCGGCGGGGTCTCGTGGGCCGTCCCCCGCAGTGCCCGGGGCGTGAAATCGTGCGGCACCGGGCCGAGTTGGTCGAACACCTCGACCGGATCCCCGTCCGGGCCGGGCGGCGGGAGCAGCTCCACGGCCTCGGCGAGGGCCCTGCGCGCCCCGGTGGCGGTCTGGAACCTGCTCCGGGGGTCCGGCTGGAGCAGCGCGGCCAGGACGTCCCACAGCGGCGCGGGAACGCCCTCGGGGGCGTTGGGGGTGCCGTGGGTGAAGAACTGCTCCGCGAGGGCCTGGGAGTCGGGCTTGCTGCCCTGGAGCAGGTAGAGGCCGACCAGTCCGACGGCGAACAGGTCGGCGGTGAAGTCAGGCTCGGAGCCGAGGAGTTGCTCGGGGGCGAGATAGCCCGGGGTGCCGACCACGTAGGCGGTCTCGGTCAGCCGGGGCTCGCCCTTGCGCATGGCGATGCCGAAGTCGGACAGCCGCAGGTGCGGCCGCCCGGTTCCGGTGGCCTCCATCAGGATGTTGGCCGGTTTGATGTCGCGGTGCACGACACCTTCCGCATGCACCGCCGCCAGCCCCGACAGGAGCTGGTCGAGCAGCGTGCACACGAACCGGGGCGGCAGGGCCCCGTAGTCCCCGATCACATGGGCGAGGGAGCCGCCGGCGACGAGGTCCATGGTGAAGAGGACCTTGTCGTCGTCCGCCGCCCAGCTGGCCGGGGCCAGTACGTGCGGGTGATCGATCCGCAGTGCCTGCTCGCGGACGAACCGCAGCAGGGTGTGGGCATCACTGTGCAGGAGGACCTTCGCTGCGACGTACCTGCGGCGCCGGTGGTCCCAGGCTCGCCATACGGCGCCTGCGCCGCCACGTCCGATCGGGTCGATCAGTTCGTACCGGCCGGCGAAGATCTCACCCATTGCTGCGCCCGTCCCCCGTCGTCAGCTGTGTCCGTCGCGTGCGTCGCGATCGTCGCGTGTCAGTTCTGGTGCGCCTCGTAGTGCGCGACGGCGTCGGAGGTGCGGCCCGCTCCGTACACCCGGAGGAACTCTGCCAGTTCCGGGTGGGTCGGGGCGAGGGTGTCCGCCGCGTCGATGATGTCTCCGGCCGCGGAGACCGAGCGCAGCAGCGACTGGATCTCGCGCACGACGCGCTTGACGGTGGGTGCGCCGGAGCCGGTGGCGGTCTGGCTGGTGCTGTTGCTGAGGACGGAACCTCCCTGGGTCTTCTTGATCTCGTCCATCCGGTCGGTGGCCTCTCCCGCGCTGACGCTCCCGTCGGCCACCTGGCCGGCGAGATCCTGGAGCGCCTGGACCCGCTGGACCACGGCGGGGTTGCCGATCTTGGCCCGCTGCCCGCTCATGAGCTGGGACAGCATCGGCGCCGACAGTCCGAGGACGGCAGCGAGGCGGGCCTGGTTCAAGCCGAGGTCATCTATGAGCCGGCGGAACAGCGCGCCGAGCGGCTCCCCGTACCAACTCCGCTGGAGTTCCCTGGCTCTGGCGGTCGCCTCTTGCTGTACTGCGTCCACTCTTACTACTCCCCTTCGCTGGTGCGAACCTCGCGAGCATCTTACGGAGAGTGGTCGCGGGGCGGGAGTCCCTATCATTTTGCGGGATGAGGGGGTACACCCGGTACTCTGTCCTACGGAACGGTCACTCGCTCGCGGGGGACCGGTACGTCCACATCCGGGGCCTTAGCTCAGTTGGTAGAGCGCTGCCTTTGCAAGGCAGATGTCAGGAGTTCGAATCTCCTAGGCTCCACCATGCACAAAGGTCTCCTGATCTGCGACAACGCGGATCAGGAGACCTTTTTTTAGTACCTGCGCCCGGCCACGAGCCGACCCTGCGGTCGAAGTGAGGATGCGTCGCGTGATCCCCGAAGAGAACCTCATTCCGTTCCGGATCGACATCCCCCAAGCCGATCTGGACGATCTCCACGAACGCCTGGACCGCACCCGGTGGCCGGACGAGATACCCGGCTCGGGCTGGGCGTACGGGATTCCGGGCGGGCACCTGAAGGAACTGGTGCGGTACTGGCGCCACGCGTACGACTGGCGGGCCGCCGAAGCCAAGCTCAACGCATGGCCGCAGTTCACGACGGAGATCGACGGGGCGCACGTCCACTTCGCGCACATACGGTCCCCGGAGCCGGACGCCACCCCGCTGCTCATGACCCACGGATGGCCGGGCTCGATCGTCGAGTTCACCGATGTCGTCGGGCCGCTCACCGACCCGGCCGCCCACGGCGGCGACCCGGCCGACGCCTTCCACCTGGTCCTGCCGAGCATCCCCGGCTTCGGTCTGTCCGGGCCGACCCGGGAGGCGGGGTGGGAGTTCCGGCGCGTGGCCGCCGCCTTCGCCGAGCTGATGGGGCGGCTGGGGTACGAGCGGTACGGGGTCCAGGGCGGCGACTGGGGCGCGGCGGTCTCCCGCGAGATAGGCCGTACCCGCCCCGAGGTGATCGGCGTCCACCTGAACCTGATCCCGAACGCCTACATGGCGCGGGAGCCGGAACCGGCCGACCTGCTGGGCCTGTCCCCCGACCAGGCCGCGCGCACCCGGCTGTCGTGGGAGCGGTTCAAGGAATGGGCCCGCGACCGGCAGGGGTACGCGGACATCCAGTCCACGCGCCCGCAGACCCTCGCGTACGGCCTGACCGACTCGCCCGTCGGCCAGCTCGCCTGGATCGCCGAGAAGTTCGAGGAGTGGACGGGCTCTCCCGTCGACCGCGATCTGCTCCTCACGAACGTGATGCTCTACTGGCTGACGGCCACGGCGGGCTCCTCGGCGCGGCTCTACTACGAGCGCGCGCACGCCGATTACTGGGGCGCACCGCCCGAGCCGTCGAAGGCGCCCACCGCCCTGGCCCACTTCCCGCACGAGAACTTCGTCCTGCTGCGACACCTCGCCGAGCAGACCAACAACATCGTGCGGTGGACCGAGTTCGAGCGCGGCGGCCACTTCGCGGCCCTGGAGGAGCCCGACTTGCTGGTCGGAGACGTCCGGGGCTTCTTCCGCTCCCTCTGAGCGCGCTCCCCCCGTTTCCCGTCCCCGCTGCCCCGCTGCCCCGCTCAGCGGTCCCGCGACTCGTGTCAGGGGACCGGGCGGCCGCACAGTTCGTGGAGCCGGGAGATGCGCCAGCCCTCGCCCAGGGGCACGCCCCGGGGGGTCAGGAGGACGCCCGAGTTGGCCCGTACCGCCTCGGTCAGTGCAGGGCCGCGCAGGTCCGGGGTTGCGGAGAGGGTACGGGCGAGGGCCGTGACGGCGCTGTCGGCCCGGCGCACCGCGCAGGAGTGGGCGTGGACGGCCCAGACGTCGAGGCCCGCCGCGGCCGGGCCGAGGGAGGCGAAGGTGCCGAGCCCGGGGTCGGCGGGGATCAGCACCGGGCCCCGGGGCGCCGCCGCGCGGGCGAGGCGCAGGCAGTGTTCCTGGGGGGCCAGTACCGCGAGGACGTCCCCGGCGCCGGCGGACGCGGACGGGGGCGGGGCCGCGACCAGGCCGGCCGCGCCGGCCCGCTCGCAGACCCGCAGGGCCAGCTCCGTCCACTGCGGGCCCCCGTCGTGCAGGGTCGAGAGAGAGGCCGCCCCCAGTGCGGCCGCTCCCTCGACGATCAGACGCGCCAGCGACTCCTCGTCGGGGGCCCAGCTGAGCGCGCCGGGCTCGGGCGGCAGGAAGGGCAGCAGGCAGGTCAGCCCCGCCGCCCGGTAGGCCGCCGCCGCCATCGGGCCGCGGGCCGGGTCGCCGTGTCCGACCACCGCCGCGTAATCGCCCGCCACGACGTCGTCCACGACCCCCGCGGTCTCGTCGTGCACGCGCCAGTCGGCCGCCGCGGGGTGCTCGGCCTTCGCCCGCTCGATCCCTCCGAGGAGCACCGCCCCCCAGGCGGCCCGGGGGCCGGTGAGCGGGGCCACGACCGCGACTTCCGGTCGCCTGGTCATGGTCAGCCCCAGATGAAGGAGTCGGTCGAGGCAGCGGCCGGCTGTTCCGCGGCAAGGGCCGCCGGGGCTCCGCCGAGGACGAAGGCGGCGGCGATGACGGCGAGCAGAGCGGTGCGGACACGAGACATGGAGAACCCCCGGAAGACGTGTGCTGTGGTGTGGAACCAGCATGCTGCGAGGGCTTCCGCGGCGGCTACGGATGCGAAGTTCCGGGACCGGACATGGCCAGGGGCGGACACTGCGGGCGGTGCGGCAGCCGCTCCGACCTCGCTGGATGTCCGCATGCCGGACCCCGCTGGCCGTAGTGCGGACCCCTTCCTAGGATCGCGTGTGCGAACCGCGGGGGATGGTTCGCCGAGCCGAGGGGGCGGTGTGGACGAGGTGCGGGCCAAGGCCCAGGAGCTGTACCGGATCGCACTGGACGACGCGTCCTGGCGGCCGGAGCTCGTCACCGTCGAACGCGGGTGGACCGACCCGGAGTTCGCGCAGGCCCTGCGTCTGCTCAACCGGCTCGGACTGTTCGTCCCCTCGCCCGAGACCCGCAACGGCTGGACGGCACTGGCCCCGGACACCGCGCTGCGCAACCTCCTGCTGGAGGAGGAGCAGCACACGGGGGCCCTGCTCTCGGCCGTGCAGCAGACCCGGGCCGCACTGGCCCAGGTCGTCACGGACTTCCAGCCGGTGCACGCCCGGGAGCTGTCCTCCGTACAGATGGAGGTGGTCACCGGCGCCGCCAACGTCTCGGCCGCCCTGGAGGACGCTTCGCAGCGCGTGGAGCACGAGGTGCTCTCCCTGCACCCGGGGCGGGCGCTGCCCGCCGGGATGATCGAGGCGGGCCTGGAGCGGGACCGGCTGGCGCTCGGCCGGGGGGTGCAGATCCGTACGATCCACCTGGGTTCGGCGGCCGCCGTGCCGCACATGAGCGCGTACCTGCGCGAGCTCAACGCCGCCGGGGCCCAGGTGCGCACCGCGCACACCCTGCCCCTGCGGCTGATCGTGGTGGACCGCTCCCTGGCCATCGTCCCCGCTCCGGAGCCGGTGGACGGGGACATCGCGGCTGTCGTCCTGCGCGGGGAGACGCTGGTCGGCGTCCTGCGCGGGATCTTCGAACACTGCTGGGCGGCCGCCGGCGTGCTGGGCGAGGCGGGCACCGCGGCGAGTCCGGCGGACCCGGGGAGCGAGGGCGGCTGGCAGCCCACCGGCCGCCACCGCGAGCTGCTGCGGATGCTGGAGGGCGGACTGACGGACGAGACGATGGCCCGCAAGCTCGGGGTGTCCGAGCGCACGGTCCGCCGCCTCGTCTCCGAGCTGACCGAACGGCTAGGCGCGGCCAGCCGGTTCCAGGCCGGTGTGTGCGCGGTCCGGCTGGGCTGGCTCGACGACTGAAGCCGGGGTCGCGGCGGGCTTCGTGGTGACCGCGGGCTCGGAGGTGACCGCGGGCTCCGCGGTGGCCGGGCCGGAGGCGGCCGTGCGGCCCCAGGCGGTGCCCGCGAGGACCAGCAGCGCGCCCGCCAGGCCGAGCGGTCCGGGCCGGTCCCCGGCCAGTGCGATGCCGAACACGGCGGCCCACACGGGCTCGGTGCCCAGCAGGAGGCTGACCCGCGAGGGCGAGGTCTTGCGGACGGCCCACATCTGCGTGAAGAAGGCGAAGAGCGTGCAGAACACGGACAGGTAGACCAGCCAGAGCCAGTCGGAGACGCCGAACGAGGCGGCGGCCGCCCACGGGGTGGCGCCGGTGCCGGGTGCGAAGGACAGCAGGGCGAACACCGTGACCGCGCCGCCCAGCTGGACCGTGGTCATGGACATCGAGTCCGCGCCCTCGACCGACTTCATCCGCGACATCGCGAGGACGTGGACGGTACGGGCGAGGGCCGCGCCCAGCATCAGCAGATCACCGACGGAGGGCGCGGTGAAGCCGGCCCCCTGGGTCAGCAGCAGGACGCCCGCCACCGACAGCCCGGCCGCCGCCATGAACGGGCGCGGCAGCGCGGTGCCGCGGATCCGGCTCTCCGCGATCGGAGTGAAGATCATCGTGAGGCTGATGATGAGCCCCGCGTTGGTCGCCGAGGTGTGCACCACCCCGTAGGTCTCCAGCAGGAAGATCCCGGCCAGGATCAGCCCGAGGAGGCCCCCGCCGCGCACCTGCGCACCGCTGAGCGCGCGCAGCTTGCGCCACCCCGCGATGACGAGCACGGGCAGGGCCACCGCGAACCGCAGGACCAGCACCGCCAGCACGGTCTGGGTGGTGGTGACGCCCTTGGCGGCCAGGTAGCTCGATCCCCACACCACGGCGACCAGCAGTACGGGCAGATCGGTCAGCCAGGCACGGCGGGCCGCGGCGGAGGCGGTGGCGGTCATCGGGACTACTCCTACGGGGGTGTGGGGGAGGGGCGAGCGAGCGCGGGTCGCGCTCAGCGGGCGGTGTAGGCGATCACCAGGACGTCGCGGTGGGACGCGGACAGCGGGTCGACGGGCTGCAGCCCGGTCACCGAGTGCAGGGTCCGGCGGTCGTCGCCCAGCAGGAGGTCGCCGGGCTCGGTCAGGGTGGTGGTGAGCAGGTGCTCGCCGGCGTCGGTGTAGACGCCGCTCTCGCCGCCGGTGACGTTGGTGCGGCCGATCATCAGCGAGGTGATGAAGGTGACGCCGTCACGGTGGCGGCCCTCGGGGGCCGGCTGCCCCTCCTGGTCGGCGGAGGCGATGATCCGGTACGGGTGGAGCTTGATGTTCCAGGTCTTCGTACCGTCGACCGCCGTGAAGATCCGGCCCAGTTCGACCAGGACCGACCGCAGGAGCTGGTCGCCCACGAAGGCCCCGGTCAGCGGGTCGAAGACGCGCTCCACTCCGCCGTTGAGCGGGTTGACGTCCATTTCCTGCCGGTAGGGCTCGTGGGGGAGCAGGCTGAGCTCGCCGGAGTCCGCGTCGAGCTCGAACTGGCCGTAGCGGCGGAAGCGGTAGGTGCCCCCGTCGGCCATGTGCGTGTCGAGCGTCAGCTCGTCCCAGTGGGTGGCGAAGCGGGCCCAGTCGGAGGCGTCGGCGTCGACCAGGTCCGAGAGGGCGCGGGAGGGCATCAGGTGCCCGCCGGGGCCGGCGAGGGCGGCGGTGGCGTCGAGCGCGACGGGGTGCGTGGTGGAAGCGGCGGTGGTCATGGAAGTGCTCCGGGGAAACGAGGAAGAACAGTCGGTACGGGGAAGGGCGGTGGCCGGGCCGGAGGGGCTCAGGCGGGCGTGAGCAGGGAGCCGGCGCGGGCGAACGGCGCGGACTCGGCCTCGATCGCCCGCTCCTCCCAGGCTTCGCGGTCCCGCAGGTACAGCGGCTTGGCGGCGGTGATGGCGCGCGTGTCCGCCCCGCCGGTCCGAAGCCGCCAGGTCACCGAGCCGCTGGTGCGGGCGGCGCAGGTGTCCATGAACGCCTGGACGGTGAGGCGCAGGTCGCCGAACCAGCGGCCTTCCAGCGCCTCGCGCACCCAGACCTGCTCCAGATGGCGCTTCTCCCGGATGAGTTCGGCGTCCAGGCAGGCGCTCTCGACGTGCCGGTAGCTGCTGAGCAGCAGGTAGGCGCCGGGCATCTCGCGGATCTCCAGCACCTTCTCGCCGTGGTCGAGGTGCTCCAGGCCGGAGTAGCGGCCGAGGCCGTACGCGCCGACCCGGTGGTTGAGCTGGTCGATCAGGTCGGTGAGCTGCATCGGGGCACCGTCGATGGCGACCGGGAGCCCGCGCTCGATGGAGACCGTCAGGGTCTCGGAGTCACCGGGCAGAGCGGTGGGGCGGCTCCAGGTGTACATGTCGTCCGGGACCGCGTGGCGCTCCGGGTCGTCGAGGATCCCGGACTCGAACTCGCGGCACCACAGGTTGGAGTCCCCGCTGACGATCCGGCCGGCGAGCAGGTCGATCCCCGCGGACCGCAGCTCGACGAGCTTCTCCTCCCGGGTGACCGGGTCGAGGTCGTACGGGCTGCCGAAGCTGCCTTCCCAGCCGAGCAGGGTCAGCGCGCCGTTGAGCCGGCGCAGGGTGTTCTGCGAGCGGTTCGCGGTGTGCAGGACCGTCTGGGCGCCGAGGGTGCGGGCCAGTTCGACCGCGCTGCGGGCGATGAGCGGACGGCTGAGGGTGGAGCTGACCGGGTGGATGCCGAGGTAGACGGCCTGGGCGGCGATCGCGGGGGCGACGTACTGGCCGGCGAACTCCTCGCGCCGGTCGAGGATGTGGATGGTCGCGCCGAGCGCCTCCGCCACCTGGCGCTTGTACTGGCTCGACTCGTCCTCGCCGATGTCGACACTGACGGCGTGCACGTCGCGGACGCCCATGCGGCGCAGCCGCAGCAGCAGGTACGAGCTGTCGAGGCCACCGCTGAACAGGGTGACGACGGGACGGTTCGGGTCCAGGGTGTCGAGCTGCGAGAAGGAACGTATGAGCGGGGACTGCATGGTCTCTCCAACCTTGGCGCGGTTCACAAGAGAGGAGATTTCCCTGCGGCGGGCTTCCGGACAATGGATTCCGGCCGTCCGCGCCCGGCCATGACCGGTCCCGGACGTGGCCGGGCGCCAGGGCCGGCCGAACGTGAAAGGCCCCGGGGGCGAGAGGGCCTTTGTGGTTCAGCCGCGGGCGCGGGCCTTGCGGGCGCGGACCATGAACGCGGTGCCGACAGCGGCGAGTATCGCGATGAGGGCGGCACCGGCGGCGGCGGTGCTGGTGGTGTCGCCGGTGTCCGCGGAGGCGGCCCCGGTGATCTCGGCGCCCGCGGCGACCGGGCCCCGGGGGACGACGACGGTCTGCGGCGTGACGGAGGCGGGCTTCACGGCGGGCTTGGTGGTGGGCTTCGCCGAGGGCTTGGTGGTGGCCTGCGGAGTGGGCTTGGCGGCCTTCGGCAGGATGTACCAGCCGTCGGCGGTGCCCCCGCCCAGGACGCGGACGCCGAGGCCGTAGCGGCCCTCGTGCGGGCCGGAGGTGATCTTCTTGAGGTCGTACCGGATGCCGTCGATGACGGCCCGCTTGTGGGCCGGGTCGAGCTTGGCCAGCACGCGGCCGGCCCAGCCGTCGCCGGGCTTCCAGTCGGGTCCGACGGCGCGGATCCAGACCTCCGGGCCCTCGGCGCCGTTGCGCAGCACCGCGAGGCGGCCCTTGGCGACGAGGTGCTTCTCGCCGTCGTAGCGGTCGACGCCGGAGGTGTTCCCGGACGCGGCCGACACCGCGGTAACCGTTGACGTGGAGGTCACGGCCTGCGCGGCCTGCGCGGCCGGCGCGGTAGGCGCGGCGAGGGCCGTCGCGGCGGGCGCCAGGAGCGCTCCGGCGAGGGCGGCGGTGACGATCGAGGTACGGAGGGCGGTACGCATAACGACTCCTTGAAGCATTGTCTGTGAAGGGGCGGAGAGTCGCATGCCGCGGTGTCGCTGTCGGGGTTCGTCCGGTCAGGTCTGCGGGGCTGCTGAGGAGAAATCTACGGATCCTCGTCGACTGGAACGTGGGCTTTCTGTCATGGATGCGTAACGGGGAGCGGCTGGGTGGCCAGGGCGTTTTCCGGCAGGTGTCCTCTACCGTTGGGCCGATGTGACGAGCACTTAGAAATCTTGTGGCTGAGGAGAGTTCGAATGACCGTAGAAGCGAAGACCACCGAGAAGGCGCTGCGGCTGCGGGAGCTGGGTGCGTCGCTGATCGTTCTCCCCAACGCCTGGGACGCGGGCAGCGCGGCAGTGATCGAATCGGCCGGGGCGCAGGCCATCGCCACCACCAGCGGGGGCGTGGCCTGGTCGATCGGGCGCGGGGACGGGCAGCACGCGACGAAGGCGGAGATGCTGGCGGCGGCCGCCCGGATCGTGGCCGCCGTGGACGTCCCGGTCACGGTGGACATCGAGGGCGGCTACGAGGACGTCGAGGCCACCGTGCGCGAGGTGGTGGCGGCGGGAGCCGTCGGGATCAATCTGGAGGACTCCAAGTCGTCCGACGGTAGGCTCCGCACCGCCGCGGAGCAGGCCGAACGGATCCGCGCCGCCCGTGCGGCGGCCACCGCGGCCGGGCTGCCGGAGCTGGTGATCAATGCCCGCACCGACGTCTTCCTGTTCGGGATCGGCGAGGAGTCGGGCCGCCTCGCCGACGTACTGGCGCGGGTGGAGGCGTACGCCGCCGCCGGGGCCGACGGGATCTTCGTGCCGGGGCTGCTGGACCTGGAGGTCCTGGGCGAGATCGCGCGGGGCCCGCTGCCGGTCAACGCCATGGCCGGTCCGGGTGGTCCTTCCGTCGCCGAGCTGGCGAAGGCCGGAGTGCGCCGGGTCAGTGTCGGCACCGGCGTGGCGCAGGCGGCGTATACGGCGGCCCGCGCCGCGGCGGTGGAGGTACTGGAGCAGGGGACCTACGGGGCGCTGGACGGGGCGGTCGACTACGGCACGCTGAACGGCCTCTTCGTGAAGTAGGACCTGGTGGAACGACTGTGGGCCGCTCCGGTGGAGCGGCCCACAGTCGTGTTCCGGTGTTTCACGTGAAACATCGCGCCCGGTGCGTCCGGGCGTGTTCGCCGTATCCGGTGTTTCACGTGAAACATCGGGCGGGAGTCACCGGCGCGGGCCGGTCCGCAGCAGGGTCGCCGCCACCACGAGCGCGGTGAGCATCAGCCCGGCTCCGATACCGAAGGCCAGGTGGTAGCCGGAGGTCAGGGCCGCGGCGCGGTCGGCGCCGGTGCCGAGCAGGGAGTCGGTGCGGGCGGCCGCGAGGGTGGAGAGGACGGCGACGCCGAGGGCCATGCCGATCTGCTGGGTGGTGTTGAACAGGCCCGAGGCGAGCCCCGCGTCCTGCTCGTCGGCTCCGGACATCCCGAGTGCGGTGAGGGCGGGCAGGGCCAGACCGAAGCCGGCGGCCAGCAGCATCACGGGGAGCAGGTCGGTGACGTAGTCGGCGTGGACCGGGAGCCGGGTCAGCAGGCCCAGGGCGGCGACGAGCAGTCCGAGTCCGGCGAGCAGGACGGCCCGCTCGCCGAAGCGGGCGTTCAGGGGGGCCGAGGCGAAGAGGGAGACCCCGCCGATGACCACGGCCGCCGGGAGCATCGCCAGGCCGGTCTCGGCGGCTCCGTAGCCGAGCACGTTCTGCAGGTACAGGGCGACGAGGACCTGGAAGGAGAACAGCGCGGCCACCATCAGCATCTGGACCAGGTTCGCGCCGACCACGGTTCGCGAACGGAAGATGCGCAGCGGTACCAGCGGGGTGCGGGTCCTGGCCTGGCGTGCGGTGAAGCCGGCGAGCAGGGCGATCGAGAGCGTGCCGAGGCCGAGGGTGTGCACCGAGAGCCAGCCGTAGCGCTCCACCTCGACGACGGTGAAGATGCCGAGCATCAGGCCGGCGGTGACCAGCAGGGCGCCGATGACGTCCGCCCCGGCCCGCAGGCCCAGTCCCCGATCGGCGGGGAGCGCGGGCGAGGCCAGCGCGAGGGCGGCGAGTCCGATGGGCAGGTTGATGAAGAAGATCCAGTGCCAGTCGAGGGCGTCGGTCAGGACCCCGCCGAGCACCTGACCGAGGGAGGCTCCGGCCGCTCCGGTGAAGGAGAAGACTGCGATGGCCTTGGCCCGCTCGCGCGGTTCGGTGAACAGCGTGATCAGGATGCCCAGGCTGACGGCCGCGGCCACGGCGCTGCCGAGGCCCTGCAGGAACCGGGCGGCGATCAGTACCTCGGGCGAGCCGGCGAATCCGGCGAGCAGGGAGGCTCCGGTGAAGATGCCGGTGCCGGCCAGGAACATCCGCTTGCGGCCGATGAGGTCGCCGAGCCGGCCGGCGAGGAGCAGCAGGCTGCCGAAGGCGATCAGGTAGGCGTTGACGACCCAGCTCAGTCCCGCGGGGCTGAAGCCCAGGTCCTTCTGGATGGCCGGCATCGCGACGGTGACGATGCTGCCGTCGAGGACGGTCATCAGGACGCCGGTGGACAGCACCCCGAGGGCGGTCCAGCGGGAGCGCAGCCCGCGCGGTGCGGCCGGGGCGGCGGAGGCGGCGGAGGAGGAGGCGGCCGAGGCGGTGAGGGAGGGGGCGGGAGCGGGAGTGGAGGGAGCGGAGGTGGCAGGCATCGGGGTCCCCAGTCGTGAGCGGCGGGCTGACTTGGTAAGACCGTATCAGATAGTTCCGTTGCGGACGATCTGTTGGGGACTGAAATTGCTAGACTGGCGGACATGACAGCCATGGCGCCCGCAGCAGAGAACGAGCCGGACCTCTCCTTCCTCCTGGACCACACCAGTCACGTCCTGCGCACCCGGATGGCGGCGGCGCTCGACCAGGTCGGGCTCACGGCACGGATGCACTGCGTGCTCGTGCACGCGCTGGGGGAGGAGCGGACGCAGATCCAGCTCGCCGAGATCGGGGGCATGGACAAGACGACGATGGTCGTCACCGTCGACGCCCTGGAGAAGGCCGGACTGGCCGAGCGGCGCCCATCCCGCACGGACCGCCGGGCCCGCGTCATCACGGTCACGGAGAAGGGCGCGGCCCTGGCGAAGGAGAGCAGCCGCATCGTCGACCAGGTGCACGCCGATGCGCTCGGCTCCCTCACGGACGCCGACCGCGAGGCCGTGGTTCGGGTGCTGAGCCTGCTGGTCAAGGGCGATCTGGAGACCCCGTCGGAGAGCCCGAGGCCGGCCCGCCGGGCGCGCCAGTAGAACCGGGGCCATCCCCCGGATGGCCCCGTCACAGGGCCGTCCCGCGCCTTCTGGCAGACAGTGGAAGAAGGCAATCAGCCCAGGGGGGCACCACCATGCCGGAGGCGTACGCACATGGGACTGTTCGACTTCATGAGGTCCGACAAGAAGAAGGAACAAGCCGAGAAGGCCGCAGAAAAGGCGGCTGAGCAGGTGCAGCAGCAGGCCGCGGCCGCCCCGGCGCCGCCGTCCGCGATGCCCGCCGACACCGGGATCAAGTACACCGACTCGGCAGCGGCGACCAAGGCGGCCGCCGAGCGCATGGCGGCGGCGGCGCCGCCGAAGATCGCCCCGATGCCCCCCAAGGCCGCACCGGCGCCGCCCGCGGCGAAGCCCGCCCCGCACACGCCCACCCCGGCGTCAGCCGCGCACAAGGCGGTGCCCGCGGCCCCGATGCCGAAGCCCGCGCCCAAGGCGCAGCGGACGTACACCGTCCGCCCGGGCGACTCGCTCTCCGCGATCGCCCGCCGCGAACTCGGCAACGAGGGCCGCTGGCGCGAGCTCTACGCCATGAACAAGGGCGTCATCGGCTCGAACCCCGACATGATCCACCCCGGAATGAAGCTCAACCTCCCCGGCTAGCCCCCGGGGCGAACACACGAGAGCGGGGCCCGGATCCTGGAAAAGGATCCGGGCCCCGCTCTCGTTCATTCCTTCACGTTCATTCCTTCACGCGTCCTCAGCGGTGCTTGCGCTTCGCGTCCTCCGCGTCGATCCGCTCCTGCGCGGCCTCGGCCTCCGCTTCCAGGCCGGACACGAAATCAGACCCCTCGCCCTCGGCCTTCTTCGCCGCCAGCTCCTCGTCGAAGGAGGCCGGGGCCTCCTCCCGAGCCGAGAGCTCGGTGGCGGCCGGCGGCTCGACGAGCCAGTCCGGGTTCGACTGCTGGTCCCACCACCGCCACGCGGCGTAGGCCCCGCCGGCCAGGACGCCGGCCACGGCCGCGCCCTTGAACCACCGGCCGCAGCGCGCCCGCCGCTCGTGCTTGCGCACGAGCTTGTGGACTTCCTTGGCCGACACCTGGCCGCGCAGGGCCGCCAGCGCCGCCGTCGACCGGGACGCGGCCTCTTCGGCCACCGGCTGGGCCGCCGCGAGGGCGCTCTCCAGCCGCGGCTGCGTGTAGTCCACGGCGGAGCGGGCCGCCAGGCGGGTCTGCTTCACGGCATGGGACGCCGCCCGGTCGACGTTCGGCGGCACGTGGGAGCGCGCCGACTTGATCCGGGGCTGTACGTGGCAGTCGTACGTCTGGCGGGCTTGCTTGGCAGCCTCGCCGGCCGCGTACGACACCTTCGGCGCCAGCCGTTCATTTGCTTCGTGGGCGTAATGCACCGCAGCGTGCTTGGCGGATTCCGCGTACGGCGCCACCACTTCCGCTGCGTGCCGCGCCGTATCCCTGGCACTTGATGCTGCCAGGCGCACGCTTTCCTTGCGGGTCACAGGATCCTCCTCCTCGGTGGCGGACACAGTTCACCTTTCCACCCTTTGTCGGATCATGCCTCCCATACCGCTGACCGGCATGCGCGACAGGGCATACGAGTGGACGATTTCCGTCCGGTGCAGCTCTCCGTGGGAGGATCTGAAACCGACAGTGACGACGAGAGAAAGGCAGATCCGTGGCCGAGAAGCTCTACGCCACCCTGAAGACCAACCACGGCGACATCGAGATCGAGCTTCTGCCGAACTTCGCCCCGAAGACCGTGCGGAACTTCGTCGAACTCGCCACCGGTGAGCGCGAGTGGACGCGTCCCACGGACGGGCAGAAGACCACGGACCCGCTCTACGACGGCACCGTCTTCCACCGCGTCATCAGCGGGTTCATGATCCAGGGCGGCGACCCGCTGGGCAACGGCACCGGCGGCCCCGGCTACCAGTTCGCCGACGAGTTCCACCCCGACCTGGCCTTCACCAAGCCCTACCTGCTCGCGATGGCCAACGCCGGCCCGGGCACCAACGGCTCGCAGTTCTTCATCACCGTCGCCCCCACGGCCTGGCTGACGCGCAAGCACACCATTTTCGGCGAGATCGGCGACAAGGCCAGCCAGAAGATCGTCGACGCCATCGCCGCGGGTCCCACCAACCCGCGCACCGAGCGTCCCCTCGACGACGTGATCATCCAGTCCGTGGTCATCGAGAAGCGCTGACCGCAGGGGAACCTTTCGGCCCCGCCCGTCCGTCCTCGATACGTACCGGACGGGCGCGGGTGGATCCGCCGCCTCGCCGCTGCGTTCTCCGCCCGACCGAGGGGACCGATGGACACCGACCGTCTTCCGGGCTGCTACCGGCACCCGGACCGCGAGACCGGGATCAGCTGTACGCGCTGTGAGCGGCCGATCTGCCCCGATTGCATGATCAGTGCCTCGGTCGGCTTCCAGTGCCCCGAGTGCGTCCGGGGAGGCTCGGGAACGGGCCACGGGCCCGCCGCCAACGCTCCGCGGACGATCGCGGGCGGGGTGGTCGCCGCCGATCCGTACCTGGTCACCAAGATCCTGATCGGGATCAACGTGGCGGTGTTCCTGGCGACCCTCGTCTTCCCCGGGCTGGAGCGCCGACTTTTTCTCTTCGGACTGGCGGGCAGCCCACTCGAAGGCGTCGCCGCCGGCGAGTACTACCGGCTGCTGACCTCGACGTTCCTGCACGTCGGCCCGCTGCACATCCTGGGCAACATGCTCGCCCTGTGGTTCATCGGCGGGCCGCTGGAGCAGGCGCTGGGTCGGGCCCGATATCTCACCGTGTACCTGTTGTCAGCGCTGGGCGGCAGCGCTGTGGTCTACCTGCTGACCCCGATGTACGTCCCGACCCTCGGTGCCTCCGGCGCCGTCTTCGGTCTGCTCGGCGCCACCGTGGTGCTGTTCCGGCGGATGCGGTACGAGATGCGCCCGCTGATCACCATGGCGGTGTTCATGCTGGTGCTGACCTTCATGCCGGGGCTGAACGTGTCGTGGCAGGCCCATATCGGTGGATTGTTCACCGGTGCGCTGGTGGCACTGGGCTTCCTGTGGCCCGCCAAGGACATGGGCGCGCGGAATCGCAAATTCGTCCAGTGGGGCACCTGTGTGGCGGTGTTTCTGCTGGCCACAGCCCTGATCGTGCTCCGGACGGCCGAGCTTTCCGCACTCACCTGATCACACCGGCGTCAACTCTCCACAGAGTTATCCACAGATCTTCTGTCTTTTCCTCAGGTGTGGATGACGCTGTGGATAACTCATGGGGAGAGCTTGCGGAGCCGGACTACTTCCACTGCGTGGAGACGCCGAATCCTGCCGCAATGAAGCCGAATCCGACCACAATGTTCCAATTTCCGAGGGCTTCGAGCGGAAGCTGGGTCTCGGACAGATAGAAAACGACGATCCACGCCAGGCCGACCAAGAAGAACGCCAGCATGACCGGGGCGACCCAGTTGCGGTTCGTCAGCTTGATCGACTGCGGCGTCCGCGTGGGGGGCGGCGTGTAGTCGTCCTTCTTGCGGATACGTGACTTCGGCACGAGGGGCTCTCCTGTCGATGGGCTGGGGACCTGGCCTGCCCCGGGCGTCCGTTAGCGTAGTGGACCTGTGGCGTTGAAGGAGAAGGGTACGTTGAGCAATTCCGACGACTCCTCCGCGGGTCCCCGTCGCCGTGCCAGACCGGTCCGGCTGCTCACGGCCGCCGTTTTCGCTCTCGCCGGCTTGATCTTCGTCACCAGCTTCAACACCTCCAAGGGTACGAACATCCGGACGGACGCCTCGCTCCTCAAGCTGTCCGACCTGATCCAGGAGCGCAGCCAGAACAATCTGGAGCTGGAGAAGAGCACCGCCACCGCACGCGGCGAGGTAGACGCGCTCGCCGACCGCGACAACGGGAGCACCAAGGCCGAGGACGCCAAGCTGGCCGCCCTGCGCGCCGCCTCCGGCACCGAGGAGCTCTCCGGCAAGGGCCTGACGGTGACCCTGAACGACGCGCCCCCCAACGCCACGGCGCGCATCCCCAACGTGCCCGAGCCGCAGCCCAACGACCTGGTGATCCACCAGCAGGACCTCCAGGCCGTGGTCAACGCCCTGTGGCAGGGCGGAGCCCAGGGCATCCAGGTCATGGACCAGCGGCTGATCTCCACCAGCGCCGTGCGCTGCGTGGGCAACACCCTGATCCTCCAGGGCCGGGTGTACTCGCCCCCGTACAAGGTGTCGGCCGTCGGCGACCCGGGCGCCCTGAAGAAGGCCCTCGCGGCCTCCCCGGCGCTGCAGAACTACCAGCTGTACGTGAACGCGTACGGGCTCGGCTGGAAAGTGGACGAGCACAAGGCGCTGACACTTCCGGGCTACTCCGGCACAGTGGACCTCCACTATGCGAAGCCGCTGGAGTCCGCGACCCCGTGACGTCGACGTGCCGCGCCTGCTGGTACGGACGTTCAGCGAGGTGTGCCTGACCGCGGGCTCGCTCATCGTGCTCTTCGTGGCCTACGTCCTGCTGTGGACCGGGGTCAAGGCCGACCAGGCCATGGACGGGGAGATGGCCCGCATGCGCGACCGCTGGTCCGCGGCGCCCGCGGCCGCCCCGCTGCCCGCGCCGCCGAAGGCCCCGGCCGGGCCCGAGACCGCCGCGTACCCGCCGGGCCGGGCCTTCGCCGAGATGTACGTCCCGCGCTTCGGGCCCGACTGGAACAAGCCGGTCCTGGAGGGCACGGGCACGGAGCTGCTGAAGAAGGGCCTGGGCCACTACGCCGGCACGGCCCGGCTCGGCGGCACCGGGAACTTCGCGGTGGCCGGCCACCGGCGCACGTACGGGGACCCCTTCAAGGACATCCCCAAGCTGCGCCCCGGCGACCTCGTCATCCTCAAGGACGCCGCCGGCTGGTACACGTACACCGTCCGCGCCGACGTGCTGCGCACCCTCCCCACGGAGGTCGGCGTCGTCGATCCGGTGCCGGCCCGTTCGCCCTTCACCGGGCTGGGCAAGTACCTGACGCTGACCACCTGCGACCCGGAATGGGGCCACAGCCACCGGCTCGTGGTCTGGGCCGAACTGACCGGTACGCGGACCCTCGCCCAGGGCTCACCGGAGGGTTTGGCAAGGTGACCCTCCGCGCCGGGCGGGTGGCTTTAGGCTGTGGACGTACCGCCCCTGCGGTGCGTTGAACGATCGTGGACGAAAAGGACACAGGCGGCATGTACGGCTGGATCTGGCGGCATTTGCCGGGCAACGCGTGGGTACGCGTCGCGATCTCCCTCGTGCTGGTGCTCGCGGTGGTGTTCGTGCTGTTCCAGTACGTCTTCCCGTGGGCCGAGCCGCTGCTTCCGTTCAACGATGTGACGGTGGACGAGGGATCGGGAGCGACTCCGTGAGCGCGCGCATTCTGGTTGTCGACAATTACGACAGCTTTGTCTTCAACCTGGTCCAGTACCTCTATCAGCTCGGTGCCGAGTGCGAGGTGCTGCGCAACGACGAGGTCGAGCTCGCCCACGCCCAGGACGGCTTCGACGGCGTCCTGCTGTCCCCGGGCCCGGGCACGCCGGAAGAAGCCGGTGTCTGCGTGGACATGGTCCGCCACTGCGCCGACACGGGCGTACCGGTCTTCGGCGTCTGCCTCGGCATGCAGTCGATGGCCGTCGCCTACGGGGGCGTGGTCGGCCGGGCTCCGGAACTGCTGCACGGCAAGACCTCTCCGGTGGTCCACGAGGGCCTCGGCGTCTTCGAGGGACTGCCCTCGCCGTTCACCGCGACCCGCTACCACTCCCTCGCGGCCGAGCCGCCGACCCTCCCGGACACCCTCGAGGTCACGGCGCGGACCGAGGACGGGATCATCATGGGCCTGCGCCACCGCGAGCACGACGTCGAGGGCGTGCAGTTCCACCCCGAGTCCGTGCTGACCGAGTGGGGCCACCGGATGCTCGCGAACTGGCTGGTGCGCTGCGGTGACGCGGGCGCGGTGGAGCGCTCGGTGGGGCTCGCCCCGGTGGTGGGCAAGGCCGTCGCGTGACGGTGCTCGCGCCGTCCGCGCCCACCGAGGGCCGGGCAGCGCGACGCAGGGCGGCGCAGGAGGCCGAGAAACGCGCGCGTACGCGAGGCCGGGGCCGCGGCCAGAGCCGGGGTCAGGGCCGGGGCCGGCGGCGCAGGCGGCCGGCGTCGGGCGGGCCGGTCGTGGTCGTCAGCAGGCTCGCGGGGGAGCTGTTCATCACGCTGGGCGTGGTGATGCTCCTCTTCGTCGGCTACCAGCTCTGGTACACGAACTACCTGGCGGGCCGGACGGCCGACAGCGCGGCCGGCTCCCTCCTCCAGAACTGGGACCGCGATCCGGCCGGGGCGGCCGCCCCGCCGGTGGCGGCGGCGTTCGAGCCGGGCCAGGGCTTCGCGATCCTGTACATCCCGAAGCTGGACGTGAAGGTGCCGGTCGCGGAGGGCACGAACAAGGCCAAGGTCCTCGACAAGGGCCTGGTCGGCCACTACGGCGAAGGGCCGCTCGCGACCGGGATGCCGGCCGATCCCCAGGGCAACTTCGCCCTGGCGGGCCACCGGAACACGCACGGCGAACCGTTTCGCTACATCAACCGGCTGGTGCCGGGCGACAAGATCGTGGTGGAGACCCGGGACGCGTACTACACGTACGAGATGACCTCGCAGCTCGCGCAGACCCCGCCGTCGAACGTGTCGGTCATCAAGCCGGTGCCCGCCGGCTCGGGCTTCACTTCCCCGGGCCGGTACATCACGCTGACCACCTGCACCCCGGAGTTCACCAGCACCTACCGGATGATCGTATGGGGCAGGATGACCGCTGAACGCCCCCGCAGCCAGGGTGCTCCGCCCGAGCTGAACAGCCCGTAGAGGATCCGCAGTGTCACGTGTCGCACCGCCCCCGCGCCGCAGCGCCCTCGCGGGGTTCCTGAGCCTGCTGGGCGAGCTCCTGATCACGGTGGGCCTGGTGCTCGGGCTGTTCGTGGCGTACTCCCTTTGGTGGACGAACGTCCTGGCGGACCGGGACGCCTCGGCGCGCGGGGACGCGGTGCGCCAGCAGTGGGACCGGGCGCCCTCGCAGGCGGCGTCCGCGGCGCCGGGAGCGCTGGACACCCAGGGCGGGATCGGCTTCCTGCACGTGCCGGCGATGAAGAACGGCGAGGTGCTGGTCAAACGGGGCACCGGCGCGGAGGTCCTGAACGACGGGGTCGCGGGGTATTACACGGAGCCGGTGAAGTCGGCGCTTCCGGGGGACCCGGCGGGCGGCAACTTCGCGCTGGCGGCGCACCGCGACGGGCACGGGGCCAAGTTCCACAACATCGACAAGCTGAAGAACGGCGACGCGATCGTCTTCGAGACCCGCGACACCTGGTACGTGTACAAGGTCTTCGCCGACCTCGCCCAGACCTCGAAGTACAACGTGGACGCGATCAGCCCGATCCCCAAGGAATCCGGCCGCACGGCCCCGGGCCGCTACATCACCCTGACGACCTGTACCCCCGTGTACACCTCGAAGTACCGCTACATCGTGTGGGGCGAGCTGGTCCGCGCGGAACACGTCGACGCGAAGCGGACGCCTCCGGCGGAGCTGCGCTGAGACTGTGGGCAGCCCAACTTGAGAGTGACAACTTGTCACTCTCGAAATTACCGCAGCACCTGGAGCCGCACCCCGGCGCTCCAGGCCTCCAGAAGCCCCCTGTGGACGGCCGTGACGCCCCCCTGAGCGGCGATGGCCAGGGACTCCCGGGTGAAGGCGCAGGTGGCCACGTAGAGCGCCACATCGGCCCGTCGCAACACCTTCGCGGCGCCCAGGAACTTCTGCATCTCACCGCTGAGCACGTGCCGGAAGGGCGCGAAGTTCTTGCACTGCACGGCGACCGTCCGTCCGTCGGCGGTGCGGGCGCTGATGTCGACCCCGCGGTCGCCGCCGTGCCCGCCGTACACCTCGACGTCGGTGCACCCGTCGCGACGCAGCAGCTCTGCGACGTGCAGCTCGAACTCCTTCCAGTTCATCGCGTCGATGGTCCCGATGACCCCGGTGAGGGCCCTCACGTCCTGGCCGCGCTGGAGGCGGCTGAGCTGGAGGTCGTGCTCGACGAGCTTCATCTGGATCTGTACGACGTCCTCGCGGAGGGAGATTAGCTCGCGGCGCTGTTCGCCCGAGGTCTCGATGAGAACGTTCAGCAGGGGCACGACGGTCCTGCCGAGTACATCGGTGATCCGGTTGTCGATCCGCTCGTCGACCTCGTCCCAGTTGGGGCTGTGGACAAAGTTATCCACAGGGCGTGTGCGAACCTCGTACTCGGTGTCGAGGAGGTACGTACGCACCTGACGTGCGACTTCGCTGTCCCGGAGCAGCATTCCGACGTTGAGGATGGCCTGTCGGGGGAATACTGCGAGTGACGAAGCCTGTGACTGGATGTAACTGAGCTCCTTAAAGGAGCTCAGTTCTGTACCTGTCAAAGTCCGATAGCCGCTGGCAGCCAACTCCTCGCGGTGGTCGAGGACAAGTGACCGGATGGCCTTGATGCCGACCTCGTAGTAAGCCGCCACCATCGCCGTAGTCACATGCAGCCCGTCCGGCAGCAGTGACAGCGTCTTCACCTTGTCCAGGACTTCCGTCCGTCCCAGGACGCTCGTGCGCATGGTGCAGGACTCCAGCAGTACCGATTCGTTGATCATGACCCGTCCCTCCTGGGCGGGCCTGCTGCCCACCCCCGTCCGGGCTAACGAATTTCGTACATATGAAGACACGTACGAGAAACGGCTGCGGCCCCTCTCGTGGAGAGGGGCCGCAGCCGTTGGTGCGCGCTGCCGGGGGCTACCTGCCGCCGAGGCCTCCGAAGAAGCCGCCGCCGTCGTTGCCGCCGTTCTGCTGGTTGTCGGGGACCGTGTTCACGTTGATGACCGCGTTGGGGTCCACCGGGCTGCCGACCGGCGGGTCCGTGCTCAGGATCCTCGCCTTGCCGTCCGAGGAGCCCGACAGTACGGATCCGAAGATCAGGCCCTTGGAAGCGAGCTCGGCCCTGGCCTGGTTGATGGTCCGGCCGACCAGGTTCGGGACCTGGAGCTGCTTGATCTCCTTGGCGATGGAGATGTTGACCGTCGCGCCGACCTCGGCCTCGCTGTTGGGGGTGGGGTCCTGGTTGACGACCGTCTTGGGGGCCGTGCCGGCGGGCGCGTCCACCTCCGTCTGGCTGCCGAGCTTCAGCTTGGCGTCGGTGAGGAGCTTGATGGCCTCCTCCCGGGTCTTGCCGGTCAGGTCCGGGACGGTGACCTTGGAGACTTCCTTGGCGACCGTCACGGTGACCGTCGAGCCCTTCTCGGCCTCGCCGCTCTTCGGGGTCTGATCGATGACGGTGCCGGCGGGGCGCCTGGACTCTTCCAGCTTCTTCTCGATCTGGAAGCCCTTTTCCTGGAGCGCCTTCTCCGCGTCGGCGATCGCCAGGTTGACGACGTTCGGGACGAGGACCTTGGGCGCGCCCGTGGAGACCTTCACCTTGACGACGGAGTCCTTGGCGACCTTGGTGCCCTCGGGGGTGTCCTGCTCGCAGACGCTGCCCTTGGGGGCGGCGTCGCAGGGCATCTCCCCTGCCTGTTCGACGACGATGCCGACGTTGGTCCCGTTCGCCTTGGCCGCCGCGAGGGTCTCGCCGATGAACTTGGGCACCGTGGGCCGGTTGTCGGCCTTGGTCTCGAAGAGGGTGCGTCCGATGAGGATCGCGCCGACCAGGACGAGGATGCCGGCGGTGACCAGCAGGATCGTGGAGGCCTTGCTCTTCTTCTGCGGACGCCGGCCGCGGCCGCCCTGGTCGTAGCCGCCCTGGTCCGGGTATCCGGGGCCCCCGTATCCGCCGTCGCCCGGGGACATCGGCGGGAGCATGGAGGTCTGGTTCGGGTCGGTGGTGCGCAGGGCGGTGGTGGGCTGGTCGTAGCCCTGGTGTCCGTAGCCGTGCCCCTGGTCGGGGTAGCCGTAGCCGGCGGCGCCCATGGAGGCGGTGGCGGCGACGGGCTGGCCGTCGAGGCAGGCCTCGATGTCGGCGCGCATCTCGTCGGCGGACTGGTAGCGGTAGTCGGCGTCCTTGACCAGCGCCTTCAACACGATCGCGTCCATCTCGGGCGTGATCTCGGAGTCGAAGTTCGACGGGGGCTGGGGCTCTTCCCGCACGTGCTGGTAGGCGACGGCGACCGGGGAGTCGCCGATGAACGGCGGCCGGACGGCGAGGAGCTCGTACAGCAGGCAGCCGGCCGAGTAGAGGTCGGAGCGCGCGTCGACCTGCTCGCCCCTGGCCTGCTCCGGGGAGAGGTACTGGGCGGTGCCGATGACGGCGGCGGTCTGCGTCATGGTCATGCCGGAGTCGCCCATGGCGCGGGCGATGCCGAAGTCCATGACCTTGACCTGGCCGGAGCGGGTCAGCATGACGTTGGCGGGCTTGATGTCGCGGTGCACGATGCCGGCGCGGTGCGAGTACTCCAGCGCCTGGAGGATGCCGATGCACATCTCCAGGGTGCGCTCGGGCAGCAGCTTGCGGCCGGAGTGCAGGAGCTCGCGCAGGGTCGAGCCGTCGACGTACTCCATCACGATGTACGGGATGGAGATGTTGTCGACGTAGTCCTCGCCGGTGTCGTACACGGCCACGATCGCCGGGTGGTTGAGCGATGCGGCCGACTGGGCCTCGCGGCGGAACCTGGCCTGGAAGGACGGGTCGCGAGCGAGGTCGGCGCGCAGGGTCTTGACGGCGACGGTACGGCCGAGCCGGGTGTCGTGGGCGAGGTAGACCTCGGCCATGCCACCGCGGCCGAGCACGTGGCTCAGCTCGTACCGGCCGCCGAGGCGACGCGGCTCTTCCATAACGTTGCAGCCCTCTCCGTCAGTCCCGACCGCACCCGTGTGTGGTCCGGCGGTGTGCTGTTCGCGCAAAGGCTACCGGCCGATCGCCGGTGATCGGTTCGTGACCACAGGCTGATACCGGACCGGTACCCTACGCTCCGATCCGGGCGGGAATGGTGTCCCGGATCACAGAATTGTCGCCCCGTGCGGCTCTCGCGTGGCGCCCGGCCCCACCCGTCACTGCTTGTTGCTCTTCAGCACGGCCTGCATGACGGCCTTGGCCACGGGGGCGGCGAGGCCGGCGCCGGAGATGTCCTCGCGGTCCGCGCTGCTGTCCTCGATGACGACGGCGACCGCGACCGGGGAGCTGCCGTCGGGGTTCTGGGCGTAGGAGATGAACCAGGCGTACGGGCGCTTCTTGTTGCCCTCGCCGTGCTGGGCGGTGCCGGTCTTGCCGCCGACGGTCACGCCGGGGATCCGGGCGGTGCGGCCGGTGCCGTTCGGGTTCTCGACGACGTTGACCATCATGGCCCGGACCTTCTCCGCGTTCTCGGGAGAGAGGGGACGGCTCATCTCCTCCGGCTCGTGCTTCTCGACGATGTCGAGGCCGGGCGATTGCAGGTGGCTGACCATGTACGGCTTCATCAGTTTGCCGTTGTTGGCGATGGCGGCGGTGACCATGGCCATCTGCAGCGGGGTGGCCGCGGTGTTGAACTGGCCGATCGAGCTGAGCGCGTTGCCGTCCTTGCCCATCGTCTTGTCGTAGACGCTGGGGTAGGCGCGGACCGGGGTGTCGATCTTGCCGTTGTTGAAGCCGAACTTCTCGGCGGTCTTCACCATGTTGTCCCGCCCCACCTTGTCGCCCATGTTGGCGAAGACGGAGTTGCAGGAGACCTGGAGGGCGTAGTTGAGGGTGGCCTTGCCGCAGTTCGGGGCGTGGTTGACCATCTCGGTCTTGGTGCCCGGGAGGATGTACGGGTC
This sequence comes from Streptomyces sp. NBC_01298, assembly GCF_035978755.1. Classification (NCBI taxonomy): domain Bacteria; kingdom Bacillati; phylum Actinomycetota; class Actinomycetes; order Kitasatosporales; family Streptomycetaceae; genus Streptomyces; species Streptomyces sp. NBC_01298. The sequence goes on along the minus strand of NZ_CP108414.1, from coordinate 4,676,990 downwards.
CTCGGTGTCGGTCGGCGCGTTGATGTCGGTGACGACGCCGTGCTCCAGGGCCGCGGCGGCGGTGACCACCTTGAAGGTGGAGCCGGGCGGGTAGGTCTCGCGCAGGGCGCGGTTGACGAGCTTCTTGTCCTCGCTGTCCTTGAGCTCGTTCCAGGCCTTGCCGTCCACGGACTGCGAGACCCCGGCGAAGCTGGACGGGTCGTACGAGGGGGTGCTGACGAGGGCGAGGATCGCGCCGGTGCGCGGGTCGATCGCGGCGACGGCGCCCTTCTTGTCGCCGAGCTGCTTGAAGGCGGCTTCCTGCGCGGCGGAGTTCAGCGTCGTGACGACGTTGCCGCCCTGCTTCTTCTCGCCGGTGAACATGCCGATGGTGCGGTCGAAGAAGAGCCGGTCGTCGTTGCCGGTGAGGATGCCGTCCTCGAGGGATTCGAGCTGGGTGGAACCGAAGGCCTGCGAGGCGTAGCCGGTCACCGGGGCCCAGAGGGGACCGTTGAGGTAGGTCCGCTTGTACTTGTAGTCGCTGCCGTCGGTGACCACGGACCCGGTGATCGGCTTGCCCTCGACGATGATGTTGCCGCGTTCGGTGGCGTACTGGGCGATCTGGACCCGGCGGTTCTCCTTGCGGGTGCTCAGCTCCTCGGCCTTGACGTACTGCAGCCAGTTGGTCCGCACGAGCAGTGCCAGGACGAGCAGCCCGCAGAAGATCGAGATGCGGCGCAGGGGCTTGTTCATGACGGGCGGACCACCTGGGTCATCTCGGAGTCGGGGGACGGTGCCGGGGCCGGGGCAGGGCGGCGTGCGGTGTCGCTGATCCGGATGAGGATGGCGATGAGGATCCAGTTCGCGAGGACGGACGAGCCGCCGGACGCGAGGAAGGGCATGGTCATGCCGGTCAGGGGGATGAGGCCCATGACTCCGCCGGCGACCACGAAGACCTGGAGCGCGAAGGCACCGGAGAGGCCGATCGCGAAGAGCTTGCCGAAGGGGTCGCGGGCGGCGAGGGCGGTGCGCACGCCCCGCTCGATGATCAGGCCGTAGAGCAGCAGGAAGGCCATGACCCCGGTGAGCCCGAGCTCCTCGCCGACGGTGCCGAAGATGAAGTCGGAGTTGGCGGCGAAGCCGATGAGGTCGGAGTTGCCCTGTCCCCAGCCGGTGCCGAGGACTCCGCCGGAGCCGAAGCTCATGATCGACTGGCCGATCTGCTCGCAGGCGTTGGAGTCCTGGTAGCAGGCGAAGGGGTCGAGCCAGGCGGTGACGCGGGCCTTGACGTGGCTGGCGGTGGCGCCGACCACGGCGGCTCCGCCGACGCTCATGAGCAGGCCGATGACGATCCAGCTGGTCCGCTCGGTGGCCACGTACAGCATGATCACGAACATGCCGAAGAAGAGCAGCGAGGTGCCGAGGTCGTTCTCGAAGACCAGGACGAGCAGGCTCATCGCCCAGATCATCAGGATCGGGCCGAGGTCGCGGCCGCGCGGCAGGTAGAGGCCCATGAAGCGGCGGCTGGCGAGCGCCAGGGCGTCGCGCTTGACCATGAGGTAGCCGGCGAAGAAGACGGCGATGACGATCTTCGCGAACTCGCCGGGCTGGATCGAGAACCCGCCGACGCTGATCCAGATCTTGGCGCCGAAGACGTCCGCTCCCAGGCCCGGGATCACGGGCAGGATCAGCAGCACGAGCGAGGCGGCCATGGAGATGTACGTGAACCGCTGCAGGATGCGGTGGTCCTTGAGGAACAGCAGCACGCCGGCGAACAGGGCGATGGCGAGGGCCGTGTACATCATCTGCCGGGGCGCGGACTCGGTGAAGGCGCCGAACTGCCGCTTCGCCAGGTTCTGCAGGCGCTCGGACTGGTCGAGGCGCCAGATCAGGACGAGGCCGAGTCCGTTGAGGAGCGTGGCGATCGGCAGCAGCAGCGGGTCGGCGTACTTGGCGTAGCGCCGCACGACGAAGTGGGCGATGCCCGCCAGGACGCCGAGGCCGAGTCCGTAGGTGAACATGCCCGGGGGCAGTTTGCCGTCGATCGACAGGCCCGCGTTGGCGTACGCGAACATCGTGATGACCACGGCGAAGACGAGCAGCAGGAGCTCGGTGTTCCGCCGGCTCGGCAGCTCGATGGCGCCGATGGTGGTCGTGTTGGTGACAACGCTCATGGTGTGGCGGGCCCCCTGTGCCCGCGTATGTCTACTGCTTCTCGCACTGGCCGGCGACCTGCTGCTCGGCGGCAGTCAGGACGGGGCCGGGTGTTTGGTTGCCCGCCGCCTCGGCCGCACGGCGCTCCTCGTCCTTCTTGCACGCGGAGGCCTGGGTGCCGAGTTCGTCGATCTTCGTACGGGCCGCGTCGAGGCTGGTTTCGCTGATCGTGTCCACGACCTGCTTGCGCTTGAAGGACGGCAGGTACTTCAGTTCGATGTCGGGGCGGTCGGTCTCCACCTTGGAGAGCTCCAGCGGGCCCAGCTTCTGGCTGATCCCGCGGAACAGTGCCACGTGTTCGTCCTTGACCCCGACGTAGAACTGCGTCTGGGTCCAGCGGTAGCCCGCGTACAGTCCGCCGCCGATGACACCGAGGACCACGAGCAGCGTGAGCGTGCGCGTGGTCCACTTGCGGCCCTTGCCGCGGCGCCTGCGCGGGTGGTCGTACGTGTCCTCGTACCCGGAGTCGCCGTCGTACGGGTCGGGCTCGCCGAAGCTGCCGTACGCGTCGGCTCCGCCGCCCTGCCCCTGGGCGCCGTAACCGCCGTAACCCGGGGCCTCGCCGCTGCCGGGAGGCCCGAAGGAGCCTGCGGGCGGGGGGCTCTGGCGGCCGAGCCCGGAGGCGCGGCCGGCCGGGGTCTGCATGGCGTTGCCGCCGTCGAAGAGCTGGTGGTGCTGGTTCTCGGCGACCGCGCCGACGACGACCGGGGTGTCGTTGACCTGCGCGGCCAGGGTGTCGTTGCTGTCGGTGTCGAGGACGTCGGCCACGATGCAGGTGATGTTGTCGGGGCCGCCGCCGCGCAGCGCGAGCTGGATGAGCGAGGCCACGGTCTCACGGGGGCCGTGGTAGTCGGCGAGGGTCTCTTCCAGAGTCTGGTGCGAGACCACGCCGGAGAGTCCGTCGGAGCAGATCAGGTAGCGGTCGCCGACCCGGACCTCGCGGATGGAGAGGTCGGGCTCGACGATGTCGCCACTGCCCAGGGCCCTCATCAGCAGGGAGCGCTGCGGGTGGGTGGTGGCTTCCTCTTCGGTGATCCGGCCCTCGTCGACGAGGCGCTGCACCCAGGTGTGGTCCTGGGTGATCTGCGTGAGGACGCCGTCGCGGAGCAGGTAGGCGCGGGAGTCGCCGACGTGGACCAGGCCGAGGCGCTGGCCCGTCCACAGCAGGGCGGTGAGCGTGGTGCCCATGCCCTCCAGCTGGGGGTCCTCCTCGACCATGACGCGCAGCTGGTCGTTGGCGCGCTGCACCGCGGTGCTGAGCGCGGTGAGCATGTCGGAGCCCGGGACGTCGTCGTCGAGCTGCACGAGGGCGGAGATCACCTCGGAGCTGGCGACCTCACCGGCGGCTTGGCCGCCCATGCCGTCGGCGATCGCGAGGAGACGGGGGCCGGCGTAGCCGGAGTCCTCGTTGCCCTCGCGGATCATGCCCTTGTGCGATCCGGCGGCGAACCGCAGGGACAGACTCATGCGCACCTGCCCTGTCGACGACGATGCCTCGGGATACAACCGGTCTCGAGCCACACTGCCCACCCTCCGGCCTGGAGCGCGCGCGGGTCCGTGTCCCCGGTGGGACGGACCGCTGCGGCTCGCTCGCTCCGCTCGCTCATTCTCGTACTACTTCCGCAGCTCGATGACGGTCTTGCCGATGCGGATCGGTGCGCCCGGCGGAATGGGCGTCGGGGTGGTCAGCCGGGTCCGGTCGAGATACGTGCCGTTGGTGGACCCGAGATCCTCGACGATCCACTGGCCGTCACGGTCGGGGTAGATCCTGGCATGCCGGCTGGAGGCGTAGTCGTCGTCCAGCACGATCGTCGAGTCGTGGGCCCGGCCCAAGGTGATCGTCTGGCCGGCGAGGGCCACCGTGGTGCCCGTGAGGGTGCCCTCGGAGACGACGAGTTTGGTCGGCGCACCGCGGCGCTGGCGCTGCTGTGGTGGAGCAGCGGCCTGGCGGCCCTGCTGCGCCGGGGCGCCGGAAGCGCCCCCGCCGCGGCGGGAACCGCGCTGGGTGACTCTCGTACCGAAGAGATCACTGCGGATGACCTGGACGGCCACGATGACGAACAGCCACAGAACGGCCAGGAAACCCAACCGCATGACCGTCAGGGTCAGCTCTGACATTGCCCCCGCTTCACCCTTCGGCTTGCCGGTAAATGATGGTGGTGCTGCCCACGACGATCCGTGAACCGTCGCGGAGCGTAGCGCGGGTGGTGTGCTGCCCGTCCACCACGATGCCGTTGGTGGACCCAAGATCCTGGATCGTCGAGGGCGTTCCGGTCCGGATCTCACAGTGCCGGCGCGATACGCCGGGATCGTCGATCCGCACGTCGGCCTCCGTGCTCCGGCCGAGTACGAGCGTAGGGCGCGAGATCTGATGGCGGGTGCCGTTGATCTCGATCCAGTGGCGCCGGACGGCGCCTCCGGAGGGTACGGGAGCCGGTCCGCCGGGACCGCCCGCGGCCGGCCTGCGTGCGCCGGGTCCGCCCGGGGGCGGACCCGCGGGCATGGGCGGCGGGGAGGCCGGGGGGTACCCGTAGCCGCCGGGCTGGGCCGGGGGGGCCTGGTTGCCCTGGCCCGGACCGGGCTGGCCGGGGGACTGGGAGGTGCTGGAGGCGAGCGTGCGGCTGCGGACCCGGTAGAGCCCGGTGTCCAGGTCGTCGGCCTTCTCCAGCTGGACCTTGATGGGGCCCATGAAGCTGTAGCGCTGCTGCTTGGCGTAGTCGCGGACGAGGCCCGCGAGCTCGTCGCCGAGCTGGCCCGAGTAGGGGCTCAGGCGCTCGTAGTCGCCCGTGCTCAGCTCCACGATGAAGTCGTTGGGGACAACGGTGCGCTCGCGGTTCCAGATGGTGGCGTTGTTGTCGCATTCGCGCTGGAGGGCGCCCGCGATCTCCACCGGCTGGACCTCGGACTTGAACACCTTGGCGAAGGTGCCGTTCACCAGACCTTCGAGTCGCTGCTCGAACCGCTTCAGGACTCCCATGGGGCACCTCCTCCGTCGTTGTCGCCCTGTACTGCTTACTGATCGTATCCACGCGTGGCGGATTCGGGTGGTTCCCCATCGGTCACGTGCGCATGAGTGTTGGTCCTCACAAGCGATCGTAGGGGCGCCCCGAGGACAGTGTCCCGCACCGGCGGCCGAGTGCGGGAGGGGCGGTCGTCGGCGGGCATCGGGAGAGCACGAAAAGCGATGTGAATCCAGCCCTTCCGACGTGCTAATGTTCCGATGTCGCCAGGGGAACGGCCCGCAAGGGAAGAACCGCTGGTAGTCACTTTGCGCGAGTGGCGGAACGGCAGACGCGCTGGCTTCAGGTGCCAGTGTCCTTCGGGACGTGGGGGTTCAAATCCCCCCTCGCGCACAGATGGGCACCGGTAGAACGGTGTCCTGGCAACGACGGAACGGTCGTCATCGTGATCACGATGACGACCGTTTTGTTTTGTCTGTGCGGGTCGGGCGGGATGCCTGGCTCCGGACATGCGACTGCCGACGGCTGGGGTGCCGTCGGCAGTCGCGTTCTCGTAGGGGGTGACCCGCCGGGTGTGCGGTCAGATGTGTGACGCGTATCCCTCTGGGGTCCAGGTGCCGAGGGGAGGAGCAGGGTGTGGGCGGCGATGCCGCGGATTCGCCGGGTGCCGCCGGCTTCGAGTCGTTCGCGGAGCCTGAGTTCTTCGGTGTACCGCCGGCGTACTTCTTCGACGACCAGGTGACGGCGACTGTGAATGCCGAGCTCAACCTGCTCGTGGCGCTCAGGGACACGCAGGTGCAGCACGTGGCGCTCAGGACGGCAGGGCTGTCCCACAAGAGCCTGCGGTCCATCAGCGAAATGATTGAGCGTGTACGCGAACTGGAGGGACTCGCACCGGAGCCGGGGACTCCAGACCAATAGGCACCGGTCGACGGCGTCGGCCCGGCTCCGCGGTTTCCGCACGCGCTCTCCGGGCAGGGGCTCAGAGCAAGTTGCGCTGCGCCGCCATGTAACCGGCCTGGAAGCGGCTGCGGGCGTCGAGGGAGTCCATGATCCGGGCGACCGTCCGACGGTATGTGCGCAGAGCCATGCCCATTTCGCGCGCTGCGGCCTCGTCCTTGGTACCCAGGGTCAGTTGGCGGAGCACCTCGCGGGAGATCGGGTTGAGCGCTCCGCCATCCGGGAGGACGGTGTCGTCCTCTGGCAGGTGCGAGGTGAGCGAGCGGACCAGGATGGGGGTGAAAGGCAGGCCGTGGCCTATCAGTGCCCCGTCGTCGTAGTCGGCCTGGTTGCAGGCCAGGATGACGACAGACCGGTCAATGATCGCCATACGAGGGTTGCGGCCCGAGGTCGAGTGGATCTCCAGGCCTTCCATCGCCAGCGTTGACAGGGTGCGTTCCGGCAGCCGGTCCGTACCGCGTACCGCCGACGGCACGTACATCCTCACCGCGATACCGGAGTCACCGGTGATGCTGCGCGCCGCCGCGGTGTCCACCTGCTGTTCGAGCTGCTGCTCGCAGGACGGGTCGTGCCCGGGAAGCGACAGCAGCACTTCCTGGCGCGCGCCCTGGATGGCGCGGCGGATCTGCGACAGCCCAGCGAAGTTCATCCTCATCTCACATGCCCCCGTGCGTGTTGCTCGTGCTTCGGCTGTGCGGGTGCCCGGGATCCCCCTGGGAGTCGGACAGCGCAGCCGCTGCCAGGGATCCTAAAGATCAATTGCCAGAAGTGTCAATTAATTGACAAAGCTTGTCACGGTCGAAAGGTCGTGGTTGGGTCCCGGCAGTGGCGGTGTCGTATCGGCTCGTGCCGGTGCCCTACAGGCCACCTCCGCCCGTCGGATCGACTGGCCGTGACGCTACTGCCCGGCCGCCGTCAGCTTCCCTGACTCCTATGGTTAGGCAAAGCAAAGCGGCGAGGAAGTGACAGGAAGTTGCCTAAATTGACAAGAGTGTCGTGTGCCCGGCAGCCTGGTCGCCATGTCTAGTCGCCCTGACCGCCTCCCGGAGCAGCCGGTCTTCGGGCGCCGTCTCCGAGCACTTCGCGTGGTCCGCGGTCTCTCGCAGGCGGAGCTCGCCGGTTCGACGATCTCGGCCGCCTATCTCTCGAGGCTGGAGTCTGGGGCGCGGCCTCCGACGCCGAGGGTGTTGTCCTACCTCTGCACCCGGCTGGAGGTGACGTCTTCGGCCTTCCGCGCTTCCGCGGGCGGCCCGTTGGCGCGGGTGCTCGCCACGGTCGCCACCGTGGGCGAGTCTGCTCAGCTGGCCGCGGTCCTGGAGAACGCCCTGCTGCTGGAGCAGGACGGCGACACCGTCCTGCGCTGGCAGGCCCATTGGCTGCTGGCCCGCTGCTACCAGATGCAGGGCAGGGCGGCCGAGGGGCTCCGGCAGGTCCACGAGCTGACCGAGCTCAGCGACGAGATCGACCTGCCGGACCTCCGGGTCCGGTCCCGGGTCAGGCTCGCCCGCATGCTGCGCGACTCGGGCGACCTCGCGCGCGCTCGCGACTGCGCGAGCGAAGCCCTGTCCTTGGCCGAGCAGGAGGACCTGCCGCGCCGCGACCGGGTGGAGGTGCTGATGACCCTCGTCTCACTCGACGCCGAGAACGGGCAGCTCGTGCAGGCGCGCGAGCGTGCCGAAAGCCTGGTCGACACGCTCGACGACGAGATCCCGGTACGGCTCCAGGTGGAGGTGCTGTGGACGGCCGCCGGCGTTTGCGTGCGCCACGGTGACCGCTCCGCGGCCGACGAGACGATGCAGAAGGCGCTCGACCGGATGCCGAGCAACGAGGATCCGGTGCTGTGGATGCGGGTTCGGCTCGCCGCCGCGTCGATGTACCTCCAGATGGATCCGAGGGACACCCTTCAGGCACGACTGTGCCTGAAGGAGGCCGGATCGGTGGTGAAGGTCATGGGACTGCCTTTGCACCAGTGCGAGTTACTCATCATGAAGATGCAACTCGCGTTTTATGAAGGCAGGTTCTCCGAGGCGCGGGAGATCAGCGATGAGCTCGCCGAGCGGGTCGAAATCCTCGGCGTGCGGGAACGCGTACGGCTGGGCGTCCTCGACAACCAGCTCGCCCTCATCGAGGGCAACCGGGTGGACGCCGTGGCCGACATGGAGCGCATCGCCAAGGAGGCACAGGAGGCCGGCAGGGTCGGACTGTCGGCCGAGGTGTGGCGCGCGCTCGCCGAAACCCTGAAGCTCGCCGAAGGCAAGGACCACCGCCGAGTGACTCCCTGACGAGCAGCACGTCCGCTCTCCACCCCCCGAAGGGAATCCCCGCAGCATGGCTCTGCCCACACAACCGTTCACCACGGTGATCCGTCCGTGGCCGGTCGAGGACCCGGCCCTACGACTGTTCCTCTTCCACCACGCAGGCGGCTCCCACCTGTTCTTCCGGGACTGGAATGGTCTCTTCCCGGCTGACTGGGACGTCGTTCTCATGGAGGCGCCCGGCCGGGGGATCGACGGCGGCCGGAGCAAGCACGCCGGCGACCTGCACGTCCTGGTCCGACACTTCCAAGACCAGATGGAGCCCTACCTGCGGACCCCGTACGCCTTCTTCGGACACAGCATGGGCGCACTCGTGGCGACCGAGCTGGCACGGCGGCTACGGGCCACCGGCGGCACCGGCCCCTGTTGGCTCGGGCTGTCCGCATGGGCCGCGGACGAGGTGCTCCTCGGCGGCCCCGGCCGTCACCTGCTGCCCGACGAGGAACTGCGCTCGCTGCTCGACGCCGTGGGCGGAACCCCCGCGGAGATCCTGGAGAGCCCTGTCCTGTGGCGGCTGTTCTCACCGGCGATACGCAATGACTTCCAGCTCATCGACGGCTGTGATCCCGACTGCTACACGCCGCTGGAGGATCTGCCCCAGTCGCTCTTCGGCGGAGAGGAGGACGCCCTGCTGCCCTGCGACGCGCTGGTCGCCCTGGCCGACCGCCTGCCCCGTCTGACCGGTCTGCACCTCCACCCCGGCGACCACTTCTACCTGCGCCCGCGCCGCCAGGAGGTCGCCCGGCAGATCACTGCCGACCTGACCGGCGTCCTGCGGGCCGGCGCCGCATGATCGAGCGGATCCTGCCCCGGTCCGTCGCCTGCGCGGACACCACGCACGATGAGGATCCGGAAGCGTCGCTCTTCCCGGAGGAAGAGGCGGCCGTCACCCGTGCCGTCGCCAAGCGCCGCCGCGAGTACGCCACGGGTCGACACTGCGCCAGGCTGGCGCTGCGGGAGCTCGGCCATGCCGACGCTCCGCTGCTGTCCATGGAGAAGGGCGGGCCGCGCTGGCCCGCCGGTGTCGTAGGGAGCATCACGCACTGCGACGGATACCGCGCCGCTGCCGTGGCCCCCCTCGACGCGGTCGCTTCCCTCGGTATCGACGCCGAGCCCAACCAGCCGGTGGAGGCGCACGTCCGCGAGTCCGTCCTTCTCCCGGCCGAACAAGCGGCGCTGCGCGTGCTGGCCCGCCGCAGGCCCGAAATCCATTGGGACCGGCTGATGTTCAGTGCGAAGGAATCGGTCTACAAGACCTGGTATCCGCTCGCCCGTCGCTGGCTCGGTTTCCATGACGCCCGGATCGACTTCACCGACGACGGCGGGTTCAGCGCACGGCTCCTGGTAGAGGGACCGCTCCACCGGGGGAGACCCCTGACCGATTTCGACGGCCGCTGGATGCACGCCGATGGTCTGCTGCTCACGTCGGTCGTGCTGCCGGCCTTCCACCAAGGCCCGTGATCAGGCCGTTCACCACCGTGGTGCCGCCCGTCCCCGACCCAGCAGGAAGGGCCGGGCTGCCACCGCGGGCAGTCCGGCCCCGATCACGACCGCGTCGTACGCGGCGGGACGGTGTCCCGTCAGGGGACGTACTTCTCCAGAGTCGCTTCGCGAGTGCGGCCGAGGATTCGGGTCACCGTCTCGTCCACGGAAAGCGCTCTGTTGTCCAGCCACAGCCCGGCGCCTCCCAGCTCCCCGCGCATCTCCTCCTCCAGGTGCAGCCAGTCGCCCAGGACCTGCTTGCCGCGTGCCGCGTCGCGGCGCAGGGCGACGGCGGACCCGGGAGCCAGCACCACCAGCCGCAGTGGGCCGGACAACAGCAGTGCCCGATACAGGTTGAGCCGGGCCTTCGAGGTGACCACGTAGTCGATGACGACCTCGAAGCCCGCCTGCTGGAAGGAGGAGGCCAGCAGACACTGGTTCCGGACGTTCAGCTCGATCTGTCGCTCCGCCTCCTCATCGTGCTCCGGGCGGGGCGGTACGTCCCCGCTGACGATCAGCCGTCGCAGCCGGTCGCCCTCGATCTGTACGCCGCGAGGGGCCGTTTCCGCGAGTGCGCGGGCCACGGTGCTCTTGCCCGCGCCGGGGATGCCGGTGATCAGCCAGACCGGTGGAACCCCGCCGTCGGCGGAACCGGCCGGGGTCCCGCTCACACGTCCTTCGTCCACGACGCCAACTCGTCGTGGACCTCCCGCAGGTTGTCGACGGCCGCCTGCAGTACGCGCGGTTCGCAGGAAAGGCCCGTCAGCGCCGCTTCGACGCGGGACTGGTAGTCGTGGGGGGTACGGGGCATCCCCGAGGCCTCGCCCAAGGCGCCCTTCTCGTTGAGGACGAAGCGGCCGTTGTGGGCGAAAACCACTTGGTTCATGCAGACCACGGTCCGGTACAGCAGACCGGTGACCTGGGTCAGGTCGCCACGACGAGCCGGGGAATGGGCGTTGTGCAGGGAGAATCCGGCCTCCCAGCCGAACTGGTTCACCGTCGCTTCCAGAAGGGCGTCCGGATACGGCGAAACGAGCGCGCGCAGGTCCGCGAGTCGGCCCTGGGGGTCGTAGAGGGGCAGGTTGTGACAGACCTCGCCCGCGTAGATCGTCGACACGAAGCCATGGGGATGTCCCGGCTGATAGGCAGTGGTGATGATGCCCTGAGCGGTGTCCCGGACCACTTTCTCCACGCGGGCGTGGTCGCGCAGCAGGATGTCGGTCTTGAATCCGTCCACGACCAGCCACACGCCGCCATTGATCCACGGCCCCCAGTCGCCGTACGAGCCGTGCCCGGCCGGCTCACCGTCGTCGTCCAGGTCCGCGGCGGCAGCCAGGACCAGCTCGAAGTCGGGCCGCGCGGCGGGGTCGTAGTAGAGACCGATGTCGATGTCCGAGTCCGGGCGGGCCACACCGCGGGCCCGGGATCCGCCGAGGGCGATGCCCGTGATGCCGGGCAGCGTAGCCAGCCTGTCCCTGATACGGCCGAGAGTGGAGGCGGGCTCGGGCAGTTCGGGCGCGATGGCCATGGTCAGTTCTCCTGTCGGGACGGGTGGCCGTAGGTGTCGACGGCCACGGTGCGCAATTCCGCGGTGAACCTGGCTCCGGTACGGTCCTGGAGCCAGGTCCCCTCGAGATCGGGCAGCATCTCGGTCAGACCGATGCCGGCGTCGGGATCCTCCGCCGTCTTGCGGATGATCTTGGCGAGCATATTGACCAGAGCGATCGACGTGAAGTCGGCGAACGCCGGTTTGTCCTCGGCCGGGGATTTGTAGAAGACGCGTTCCGGCAGCCCCTGTTCGCCGCGCCAGGCCCGCGCGGCCCGGAACCGTTCGGGCTCCGACTTGACGGTGGCCCAGGAGAGGTCCGCGGCCCTGAACGACCAGGACTCGCGCGAAACCACCATCTTGCCGACGGAGACCCGGGGCCGGTGCGGGGCGGAGGCCAACGGCTTGAAGGCGTTCACCGAAGCCGCCGAGAGGAGCTCGCCCATCATCTCCATCAGGTCGGCGCTGAATGCCTCGCTCCGGGACCGTACGACCAGTCGTCCCTCCTCCTGGTGCACGAAGAGGTCGGCCAGCGCCAGCATCCGTCCGGGCGCCTCCACCGCACCGTCCCGCAGCGACCAGTAGGTGTAGGCGGGGGCGAGCAGCGTCGAGGGAGGGGCCAGCCGTGAGGTGACCGCCGGCCAGTCCTTGGGCGGGACGAGGTAGATGCGCCGGGAGCCGTGGTCGGCGCTGTCGGCCGCAAGGAGCGAGGCGGGCACGTCGTGCTGTTCGACGAAGAGCCGGCTCTCCAACGAGTTGAACGCGGTGTGCAGTTCACCCAGCACCCACTGGTACTCCCCGCGTGTCACCGCCTCGGCGTCGGCGGCGGTGATCATCAGGTCGGGGGCGTGGTGCACGGCTGTGGCCCAGGCCACCGGGGCGGCCGGGAACTCTTCGCGGACCCGGTCGGCGATCTCCGCCACGGTCACCTGATGGTGGCGTGCGCCGTCCGGGATCTGGAGGATCCGTGTCCAGCGCTCCTGGAAGTCCGTGATGGCGGACTTCACCGGTCCCGGCAACTGCCGGATGGAGAAGAACAGGTGGGGCGTGGCCATGCTGACCATGTTGTGCAGGGGCATGGCCGGGTCCCCGGTGCGCTCGGACCAGCGGTCGTGGAATCCGGTGAACAGAGAGCTGTAGCCGTCGGCGATCCGATTCACCAGCCAGCGGGTGCTGTCCAGCATCAGGCCCAGTGACGGGGCGAGTTCGTCCAGCAGCGGTTTGCCGAGAGCGGCGCGCACGTCGCGGACGGTGTCCTCGTACACCAGGGTTCGTCCGGCGTACGTGGCGCCGGCGCGGCGGACGGAGGAGCCGCCGGTGATCTCCTCGAAGGCGGCGTTGAGCCCGTCCATCGCGGCGGCGAGTGCCTCGGAGTCCCCGGCGGCGTCGGCGATCGTGTTGCGCGCGTCGGTGAGCCGCTTCAAGGTCGCCAAAGCGCCGGTGCGCAGGTCCAGGTCACCGACGAGCTCCAGCTTCTTGGCCAGGGTCTGCTCGGGAAACGCCTCGATCGGGCCCACCAGGTCGATCACCAGCAGTCCGCGGTCGCGCAGGGAGTCGAGGACGGCGAACACCTCCCGCTCCGACTCCAGGCCCGGCAGGCCCGACCAGAGCAATTCCTGGGCGATCTCCTGGGTGGTGCGTACGCCGTCGCACAGGCCGACGACCTCGGCCTCCTCTTCGGACAGACCCAGCGGGGGCTTGCCGGGGCGGTGCAGCAGCTGGCCGTCGAGCCGGTCGGAGGGCACCGTGCGCGGTGCCAGCCAGGGCAGCATCCGCGGGTCCTCGGACAGGGTCCGCGCCACGGCGTCGATCGCCCAGGACTCGAAATACACCGTCCGGCGGGCGAGCAGGCCGGGGCCGTGGTCGACTTCCAGACCGGTCCCGGCGGACGGCTTCCACTCGGCCCAGCCCACCGGCCCGAAGAACCCGATCGTGTCGTTCTTCAGCGAGTAGCGCTGGACGTAACTGGTGATGGTCATCTCGTGATTGCGGCCGCGGACGTTGCGTGGTTCACCGGCCGCCGCCTTGTTCAAGCAGTCCGCCACCAGTTTGCGGTTCTGCCAGGTCACCGCCTCGCGGAAGAGCGGCTCCCGCGCGGTGGCCCGGACGGCGGCGGAGAGCCGTCCGGCAGCCTCGTCGAAGGCGGACAGGTAGGTCTCGTGCGCGTGTGTGCCGGGCTTGGCGCCGGCGGCGTTGCGGAGGTCGGCCGCGGTGGCGAGCGCGGGATCGGTCAGCGCGAGCACCCGGTCGGCGGGGAACCCCGCACTGCGCAGGACGACGTCGCGCCACAGCTGCCAGCCCGTCGTGCCCAGCGGTACGAGGTGGTCGTCCGTGTTCAGTGCGTCGTGCCCCGTCATCGCGCGGCCTCCCGTTCCAGCAGAGCCGTGACCGTATCGGCCACGGCCTGGTCGTCCAGCAGCGCGGCACGAGCCACGTCGAAGGTGCGGGTCGCGACGCCGAACCGGGCGGGAACCGTCTGCTGCCGTGACACGATCAGCTCTACGGGTCCGCGGGCGGTCGCCCGCTCCGGCACGGAGTCCTCAACCCGGCCCGTGATGGCCAGGTACCCGAGGAAGGTGCCGAGCCGCTCGCTCAGTTGCCGTCCGTACTCCGGGCCCATGCCGGCGGCCCGGCAGGCCGCCGAGGCCACCCGCTCGTACTCGGAGCCGAGTTCGCGGGCGAGCGCGGTGAGTCCGTTCGGTCCTGCGGCCGCGGCTGCCGAAAGCACGCGGCTGCCGAGGTCGCCGGCCCGCTCCAGCTCGGCGTCCGGCAAGAAGCCCTCGAAGGAACGCAGGGCGGTCGTGTAGTAGTCGTGGATCAGTCCGGCGTCCGCGGCGTCAGGGTCGAACATGATCAGCAGCGGCCGCGGCAGCCCCTGTTCCTGGAGGGCGTCGGCCAGCGCGCAGGCCAGTGTGGACCCGGAGCAGTAGCCGGTCACGGCCGCCACCTTCGTCCCCTGTGCCGCGGTGTGCGCGGCCCACTCCCGCACCAGCTCCTGCGGGTCGCCGTTCCCGGCGGTGCCGGCAGCGGAGCCGGTCGTGAACGTGCGGGGCTCCCACAGCGTCCAGTCCCCGGTGAGGCGGGGCGCCAGCTCGCCGAACCCGGCGGTTGCCCGTCCCGGCCCGAAGTCGATGGTGAGCACCGTGGTGCCACCCTCCGCCGGCCCCAGACGGCGCCAGTTGCTCCAAGTCATCGGTCACCTCATGCGCGAATGCCGGATGTCGGTGATCCCGACGTCAGAGCATGGTGCAGCCGGACCGCGACCGCCTCCGAGGATCTGGCAAGAACTTGCCGCAAGCGCCTCGGCCGTCGTGTGGCATGAAGTGGCCAGTGCCTGTTTTGCCTGGTCGGGGGCTGCTTAATGTGCCGCTACCCCGGCGATCCGAGCGCCGTTGCCCTCCAGCGAAAGGTGCGTACCCCTTGACGGGCACGTCATGCGAAACCCACCGCCACCCCGCAGTGGTCGGAGGGGTGGAGGCCGTCCGCGTTCGGCGAGTCGCCCAGCAGCCGGGGCCCGGGCCGGGGTACGAGTCCGTCGGCCGGCCGGTACAGCAGATAGTCCAGCCGCCAGGTCGGACCAGGCATCGGCATGGTGAGCGCGTCCGACGCACCACCGGCCTCGATCCAGGAGTCGGCCAGCACGCCGTCGGCCAGCAGCCCCTTCATCGGCGGGCCGTCGGAAGGGCAGTTGAAGTCCCCGCACAGCAGCAACGGCCGGTCCGCCGGAGCCTCGGCGGCGAGTGCACCGATCTCGCCGATCACGGCCGCCCGCACGTCTTCCGGTCCGACCGGCACGTGCACCACCCACAACCGCACGAAGTCCAGCACGACCTCCAGGACCGTGGAGTGGCCGCCGAAGGCGCCCGCCATCGACCGCAGCGGTAGTTCGGCCCGGCTCAGCACGGGCCGGCGGCTGAGCACCGCGAGGGAGCCCAGGGTCCCGTCCGCCTCGGAGAGCACAACCTCCTGAAGGCCGAGCCGGCGTGCCAGCTCATGGGCGCGACTCTCGGCCGCGCCGGGCGAGGAGACCACCTCTTGGAGTGCCACGAGGTCCGGGGAAACGGCGGCCAGCTCGTGGTGCAGACCCTCGCGGCGCCGCTGCCAGACCTGCTGCTCGTCCAGCATGCCGAGCACGGGCGACCCCTCGACGGCACCGCGGAGCACACCCCGCTCACGCCAGTACCGAGCGGGCAGACCGGTGCCCCAGATGTTGTACGTCGCCACGCGGAACCCGTTGCCCAACCCCATGATCCACACTTTAACGAAGGGAAACCCCATGTCCCAGCGAGCTCTCGTCACGGGTGCCGGCGGCTTCATCGGCAGCCACCTCGTGACCTACCTGCGCCGACAGGGCTGGTGGGTGCGCGGCGTTGACCAGAAGCGGCCCGAGTTCGGCGAGACCGACGCCGACGAGTTCTTCGTCGGCGACCTCCGCGACCCGGCGGTCGCCACCGCTGCCTGCGAGGGCATCGACGAGGTCTACGCCCTCGCCGCCGACATGGGCGGCATGGGCTTCATCTCCCGGGACCCCGCGACCATCCTGCACAACAACGCGCTCATCAACCTCAACACCATCCGCGCCGCGCAGCAGGCCGGGGTCGGGCGCTACTTCCTGGCCTCCTCCGCCTGCATCTACCCCGAGCACATCCAGGACACCCCGGACGCCACGGCACTGCGCGAGGATGACGCCTTCCCGGCCAACCCGCAGGACTCCTACGGCTGGGAGAAGCTGATGGCGGAGCTGCTGTGCCGCTACTACCACGAGCAGCACGGCATGGAGGTCCGCGTCGCCCGTTACCACAACATCTACGGGCCCGAAGGAACGTACGACGGCGGCCGGGAGAAGGCCCCGGCGGCGATGTGCCGCAAGGTTGCGCTCGCGCCGGGCGGCGGCGCGGTCGAGGTCTGGGGCGACGGCAGCCAGACGCGCTCCTTCTGCTACGTGGACGACTGCGTGGAGGGCACCTACCGGCTCATGCGAAGTGACCACCGCGAGCCGCTGAACATCGGCTCCGACCGTCTCGTCACCATCGACGAGCTGGCCCACCTGGTGTTCGAGGCCGCCGGTCGCGACGATCTCGGCATCGAGCACGTTGACGGCCCTCAGGGGGTCCGCGGTCGCAACTCCGACAACACGCAGCTGCGCCGGATCCTGGGCTGGGAGCCGGCGGTGACGCTGGAGAAGGGCCTGCTGGAAACCTACCGGTGGATCACCGACGAGCTCGCTGCCCGGGGTGCCGCGTGACGACGACCGCCCAGAGGGTTCGGCGGATCGCCCTGTTCGACCTGGACGGCACCCTGATCCGCCCCGGCTGCGCCCTGCAGCGCATGCACATGGACGCGATGGCCGCCGCCATCGCCCACGCGACGGGCCGGCAGGACGCCTTCGAGTACCGCGGGGCCGAGCTCTTCTACCGGGACGTGAACCTGGCCGGTTTCACCGACGCGGGAACCGTACGGACCGCCCTGCGGCTCGCCGGGGCCGCCGAGGACGAGATCGCCGAGCGACTGCCCGAGGTCGTCGCGGACATGGTCGGGCGGCTTGAGCGGTCCCCGCTGCCCGGGGCGGGCAGCGCGGCCGGTGATCTGCTCCCGGGCGCCCGCGAACTCCTCCGGGCCCTGGCCGAGGCCGGTTTCGCCCTCGGTGCCAGCACCGGCAACGCCCGTGCGGTCGCCGCGTGGAAGCTGCGCGCGGCCGGCCTGGCCGGTCTGCTCGACGACGGCGGCTTCGGCGACACCGCCACCGAACGCGAGGACGTGGCACGCGCCGGAGTGGCGAGCCTGACCCCGACCGGTGCGGCCTCGGCGGGCGTGCTCGTCGGGGACACCGTCCGCGACGTCACCGCCGCCCATGCGGCCGGTCTCAGCTGCCTGGCCGTTACCACCGGCGCCGCCACCGCCCGGGAACTCCTGGCGGCCGGGGCCGAGGACGTCCTGCCCGGCCTCGACGGTGATGGCGCGCTGGACAGCATGATCCGCCTGGCCGGCCCCGGAGCGGTCGGCCGCCTCGAGGCATCCCTCGCCCTCTCCCACACAAGGACCTGACATGACCACCGTTGACCGGCCCCGCCACATCGACATCGTGATGACCACGATCGGCGACAGCGCGGCCTTCTTCGACGCCTACCGGGGCCTCATCGCCCGACACCGCGGCGACGAGCGCATCCGGCTCGTCGTCGTCCCGGACCGCAAGACCCCCCAGGCCTTCTTCGACGTCTGCGAGCGGGCCCGTGCAGAGGGCCTGGACGTCCTGAGCCCCACCGTGCCGGAGCAGGACGCGCTGCTCAACCGGCTCGGCGCACCCACGCTGGTCCCGTACGACTCCGACAACCGCCGCAACATCGGCTACCTGCTGTCCTGGGCGGCGGGAGCGGACCTGCTGATCTCCGTGGACGACGACAACTTCCCCCACGGCGACGACTTCTTCGCCGAGCACCTGAAGGTCGTCGCGGGCGAGCGCTCGTACCGCACGGTCGAGGGGGAGTCCGGCTGGTGGAACCCCTGCGAGCTGCTCGACGTAACCCCGATGCAGGTCTACCCCCGTGGCTACCCCTACCGGCACCGCGTCCCGGACCGGGCCACCGTGACCACCGGCCTCGCCGACGTACGCATCAACGCCGGCCTGTGGCTCGGCGACCCCGACGTCGACGCGATCACCCGGATCGCGGTGGGCCCCGAGGTTCGCGCGCTCACCGGACAGGAGGCGGTCCTCGCCCCCGGCACCTGGGCTCCCGTCAACTCGCAGAACACCGCCGTACATCGCGACGCCATCCCCGCGTACTACTTCCCGCGGATGGGCTACCGCGCCACCGGCCAGGTGATCGACCGCTACGCGGACATCTTCAGCGGGTACTTCGTGCAGGCCTGCGCCAAGCACCTCGGCCACGCCGTCCGCTTCGGCACCCCGCTGGCCGTGCACGAGCGCAACGACCACAACCTGCTGCGCGACCTCCAGCAGGAGCTTCCGGCCATCGCCGTCCTGGACGACGTGCTGGCCTGGCTGCAGGGCGCCAAGCTCGACGGCACCACCTACCACGAGGCCTACCGCTCGCTCTCGCACCAGCTGCAGGACGCGGTGGAGACCATGACCGGTCCGATGTGGAACCAGGAACTGCGCGGATTCGTGCATCAGATGGCCCATCTGATGCGCCAGTGGCTGACCGTCCTGGACCGCTCGGCCGACCTCGCGCCGTGACGACCACGAGAACGGTACTGGTGACCGGGGCCACCGGCGCGATCGGCGGCGCCGTTGCCGCCGCGCTGAGCGGCCCCGGCACCACGCTCGTGCTGCACTGCAACCGCGACATGGAGGCGGCTGAGGCACTGGCACGCGAACTGCGGCCCGGCGCCGCCCGGGTCGAGACGGTCCGTGCCGACCTGGGCGACCCCGAGGCCGTCACCGACCTCCTGCGCACCCTGGAGACGACCACCGGCCTCCCGGACGTCCTGGTCAGCAACGCGGCCGTGCTGCGTACCGGTGCCGCGCACCGCATCCGCCTGGAGGACTGGGAGCGCACGCTCGCGGTGAACCTGACCGCCGCGATGCTGCTGGCCCGCGGCACGCTGCCGGAGATGACGCGTCGCGGTTGGGGGCGGATCGTGTTCACCACCTCCGTCGCCGGGCTCACCGGCTGGCCGTTCCAGGCGGCGTACGCCTCGTCCAAGGCGGGCCTGATCGGGCTGACCAAGACCATCGCACGCGAGACCGCGCGCTTCGGGGTCACCGCCAACGCGGTGGCCCCGGGCTACGTCCCGTCCGAGATGAGTGCGGCGGGCGGCGACCGGGCTCGGGAGGCGATCCTCGCCCAGACCCCGATGCGGCGGGCCGGTACGCCGCAAGAGGTGGCGGCGGCGGTCGCCTTCCTCTGCTCCGACCGAGCCTCTTACATGACCGGCCAGGTCCTGGCCGTCGACGGAGGGATGAGCCTGTGACGTACGCATTGCTGTTCCCGGGCCAGGGGGCGCAGTTCCCCGGCATGGCCCAGCGGTGGTACGAGAACCACGAAGAGGTCCGGGAGCTGTTCGACCGGGCCGGCGAACGCACGGGGCTGCCGCTGCGCACCCTGTGCTTCGGGACCTCCCGGGAGGACCAGGCCCGCACCGACTGGACCCAGCCCTGTGTGCTGACCGCGTCGCTGGCAGGCCTGTTCGCGCTGCGCGCGTTCCTCGCCGAACGGGGCGCCGAGCTCGCTCCGGCGGCCGTGGCCGGGCACAGCCTGGGCCACTTCACCGCCCTGGTCGCGGCGGACGTGCTCGACGTTGACACCGCCGTTGACCTGGTCCACCGGCGCGGCGAGATCATGTCCACGGCCGCCCACCGGTACCCGGGTGCGATGGCCTCCGTGATCGGCCTCGGCCTCGACCGGGTCCGGCAGATCGTTGCGGACTGTCCCAAGGGCGCGGTTGCCGTCGCCGCGGTCAACGGCCCCGACCAGATCGTCGTCTCCGGCGAGCGGGACGCTCTGGCGTGGACCCTGGAGGAGGCCGGGCGCGCGGGCGCTGAACGGGTCGTGCCGCTGGCCATTGGAATCGCCGCCCACTCCGCCCTGATGGCCGAGGCCGAAGCGGAGTTCGCACGGGAGATCGGCCGGCTGCACCTGGCGGAGCCCACCGTCCCCGTGGTGCTGAACACCACGGGCACCCTGACCCGCGACCCTGCCGAGATCAGGGCGGACCTGCTCGTCCACATGACCCGGCCGGTCCTGTGGTGGGACGGCGTCCACGCGCTCCGCTCGGCAGGGGTGCGCCATCTGCTCGACGTCGGCCCCGGCCGGACCCTCGGCAAGGTGCTGCGCCGCGACCTGCCCGACGGCCAGGTCCTCGCGAACGACAAGACCCAAGGGCCGGAGGCTCTGCTGACATGACGATCCGTACGCTGTTCTTCCCCTGGTCCGCCGGCGGCGGCGCCGGGTACACCGGCCGCGGACTGGCCGCCGCCGACCGGCTCGATGAGCGCTTCTCCTGTGCCTTCGGGCCCTCGGCGGTGACCCGGATGGTGGCCGAGGCCGGCTATTCCGTGGTGGGCACGCCGTCACCCGGGGGCCCGCCGCAGAAGGTTCCGGCCTTCCTGCCGTTCACCGACGTCGAGCGCGTCTTCGCGGTCACCGCCCGTTACTACCGCAAGAGCGTCCTGGCCGATGATCTGGCCCGCGACCTCGCCGCCATCGACGCCTACCGTCCGCACATCGTCGTCACCGACATGCAGCCCACCGCGGTACTCGCCGCCCGTCTGCGCGGCCTGCCGGTCGTCTCGCTGGCCGACACGGACTTCCTCTACGACACCCCGCACCCCTGGATGCCGTGGAACACCGCCGACCCGAAGAAGATGCTGCCGCACCCGGACGCGATGGAAGCCATTGGCGAACTCGCCTCGGAGCACGGCCTCGCGCCCGTCAGCCACGTACGGGACCTGCTCTGGGGCGACCGGACGGTCGTGCCGAGCTCGCCTGAGGTGGAGCCGGCCCCCCGCGCGCCCGACGGACGGAGCGAGGCCGTCTTCGTGGGCCCGCTCTACTGGGACCCGCCGGGCCCCCCGTTCCGGCCCGAGCGGAAGGCGGGAACCCACCACGTCTACGTCACCATCGGAAGCGGTGGCATGGTCACCGAGCGGGCGCTTCGTGAGGTGCTGACGGCCCTGGACCGGCCGGACTTCACGGTCTTCCTGTCGGCGGGCTTCGCGGCTGCCGACTGGGTGCGGGAACACCGCAACGTCCAGGTCGGCGGGTTCACCGGGATCACCGGACCGATCGGCTGGGCCGACCTCGTCCTCAGCCACGGCGGCTACTCCACCGTGCTGGCCTCCCTCGAACAGGGCAAGCCTCAGGTCGTGCTGCCGTTCATGTCCGAGCAGGAGGCGAACGGCCGGTACTTCGTCGAGCAGCACGGCGCCGGACTGGTCGCCCGCACCACGGAGGTCGATGCCGCGGACGGCACCCTCACCTACGTCAACCGGCACGGAGGCCGCACCTTCGATCCGGTCGTCCCGGCCGCGGACATCGCCCGCACCGTGGACGAGGTGCTGGGTGACGGCGGATTCGCCGAGCGTGCCGGGTACGCCCGGGAGGCACTGGCCCGGGACCGGGCCGCCGGCGACCTGTCGGAGATCTTCGCCTCCGTCCTGCGCTGACGTCCCGCCCCCACGGGGGCCACGACGACGAGAGCGGGTGACCCCGACCGGGTCACCCGCTCTCGTGTGCGTACCGCCGCCCGCCCCGCGGTCAGCGCACCAGGCGCAGCAGTTCCGAGCGGAGCACCTTGCCGGCCGCACTGCGCGGCAGTGCCTCCACCTCGTACACGGCCTGCGGGACCTTGTACGGCGCCAGCGTCACCGCCAGGCGCTGCTGTAGTGCCTGGCGGTCGAGGACCCCGTCGACCTCCACGAACAGGCAGAGGCGCGTGGCGCCCGGCACCGAGGAGTCACCGACCAGGGCGCATTCGCGGACGGTTGGATGAGCGCGTACCACGGCCTCCACTTCGGTGGCGGAGACCTTGTTCCCGGCGACGTTGATGACGCCGCCCACCCGTCCGAGCAGGGAAAGGTGTCCGGCCGGGTCCAGGGTGCCCAGGTCGCCGGTGCGGCGCGGGCCGTCCAGGAGCTCGGCCCGCCCGTCGGCGTGGAGGAGCCGGGCGGGGGCACCGGACACCGTCACGACGACCTCGTCGCCGTCGGCGACGCCGTGCCGGACCGGTTCCACGGAGATGCGGACGCCGTCCACCGCCGGTCCGACCGAGCCCGGGCGGCCCGTGGTGTCGACGGTGAGCATCCCGTACTCGGACGTCCCGAAGTGCTCGACGAGCCGCCAGCCGACGCCGCGCTCCCATGCCGACCGGTGGCCGGGTGTGAGCGGGGACCCCGCCGACACGCACAGGCGCGGGGTGTGGCGCGCCGGTAGCCCGGCCGAGTACCACTGGTAGAGCAGCGGTACGGAGAGCAGGACGTCCACCCGGTGGGTTTCCACGGCTGCCGCGAGCGCCCGCGGCCCGGTGCGCCGGGGCACGCTCAGGTAGGTGGCCCCGGCCGTCAAGGCCGTGACGATGCCGCCGCACACGGCGTAGCTGTGGTGCGGCGGCGTGGTGCACAGAACGGTCTCGCCCTCGCGCAGGCCCAGGGCGGCGGCGAAGGCGGCGGAGTTGGCCGCGACCGCCGTCCAGGGACGCTCGACGCACTTGGGCGGCCCGTCCACCCCGGACGTGGTCAGCCCGAGGCCGGGCGTGGCGGTCGGTGGCGCGCCCCGGAAGAGGGCGCGGGCCCGCTCGTGCTCCGCGGGGCGGCCCTCCGCGTCGAGCAGCAGCAGGCCCACACCGCAGATGGCGGCGGCCACGAGGGCCACGGCCACCGTCACCGGTTCGTCGGCCACCAGGTCCTGACGGCCGGAGCCGCCTTCCGTCCGCCATCGCTCCGCCTGTCGCCGGGCGCGCCGGGCCAGTTCGGCGTACGTGACGGAGGATCCCGCCGACACCACTGCCGGGCGATCGGGGGCGGCGGCGGCCAGGTCCTCGATCCGTGCGATCAGCTCGGCGGTGGGGTTCACAGCACCACCACCGCGTCACGGCGTCCGTCCTCGCCGGGGCGGGAGACCACGAGGACCGGCTCGTCCGCCCCGGCGAGGGTCCGCAGCAGTCCCGGTGCCGCGTACAGGATGTCGACGGCGTGCCGGCGGGCCAGCCGTTCCACCTCGGCCGCGTCCACGTGGCGATGGACGTCGCCGAACGCACGCGTCCGGCCCGCGGTTTCCTCCTGGCCGGAGGAAGCGGGGCCGCCCGGGCGGAGCACCAGCGCCGTGGCCCGGCCCCTCGGCAGGGTCTCGCCGTCCGGCAGCTCCGGACCGTCGCCGCACGTCACGGCGGCGAACGGGGTCAGCGCCTCGTACTCCGCGACGATCACCTCCGCGGCACGGCCGGTGCGGATCCGCCGCATCGCGTGGGTCAGCGCCTGAAGTTCCGCGTCCGGGCCCATGAGGGTGGATCCCGCCCCGCCGAGCCCCAGCGCCAGTGCGGCGGCCGACACCGGCGAGTGCGGCGAGTAGAAGAGGAACTGCTCGGGATCGAGCCACTTGGGGCCCGCCTCGCGCAGCTGCTCGTGCATCACCTCGGCCACGTGCGAGGTGCCGTACCAGGTGGCTGCCACGATCTCGGTCTGGGCGGGGTCCGCGAGGCCGCCGGCGTGCTGCACGGCCCGTGCGATCGTGGCGGTGAACAGCCCGGACAGTTCCTTGGTGAGGGCAGGGGCGTGCTCCCAGCCCACCCGGCCCCGGCCGCGCTCGCGCCAGTGCGGGGCGAGGTCGAATTCGGCGGTGGCGCTCCCGGCGACCCGGGCGGTGCGTACCGGGCTGATGACGGTCATGCTCGCTCCCATACGAGTGCAGTGTTGACGCCGCCCAGACCGCAGGAGACGGACAGCGCGTACCGGGCCGGGAACTCGCGCGGTTCGCGGACGATGTCGAGGTCGGCGAACACGTCGTCGACGGGCTCCGCGCCGATGGTCGGGGTGAGCGTGCCATGCGCCAGCGACAGCAGGCACACCTGCGACTCGATGATCCCGGCGGCTCCCTGGCAGTGCCACAGCACGCCCTTGGAGCTGTTCAGCGGCAGCCGGGACAGCCGGTCCCCGAAGACGGCGCGCAGAGCGGTGACCTCGGCCACGTCACCGAGTTTGGTGCCGGGGCCGTGCATGTTGACGAACGACACCTGTGCGGCGTCGATGCCGGCGTCGGCGATCGCCCGGAGCACCGCCACTTCGATGCCACGTGCCTCGGGAGCGGCCAGGTGCGTGGTCAGGCTCGACGCACCGTAGCCCACCAGCCGGCCGCGCACCGGGCGGCCCGCGCCCGTACCGGTCCGGCGCAGGAGCAGGGCGCCGGCCGCTTCCGAGACGGCGATGCCGCGCCGTTCGGAGCTGAAGGGACGACAGCCGTGCGGACTGAGCGTGCGCAGGGCGGCCAGACCGTGGAAGCCCGACTCGGAGACGGTGTCGACACCGACCACCAGGACCTCGTCGGCCTCACCGGCGCGCAACAGGTCCCACGCGTGTCCCAGCGCCACCGCACCGGAGGCCGAGGCGCTGCCGATGACGGTGGCCGAGCCGCCGAGTCCGAGGGCGGCCGCGGCCCGGCGGGCCAGAGTGCCCACGAAGGCCGAACCCGTGGGGGGCGGCCCCGCTTCCAGGGCGTTGGCCAGTGCGTTGCCCCCGGTGTCGGTGGTGCCGACCACCAGGTGGACCCGGGTGCGGTCCTGGACCTGGGCATCGCCGAGGGCTTCCTCGGCGGCGGCGTACAGCAGGGTGAACAGCCGGTCGGGCGAGGTGATCTCCTCGTCCCACGAGCCGGGTACCACCCCGACCCGGTGGCCCTTCGCCGGTCCGTAGGGCACCGGCACCCGGTGGGCGCGGCCCGCCAGCAGCGACTGCCACAGCTCGCCGACACCGTGGCCCGTGGGTCCGACGACGCCGAGTCCGGCGACCTCGACGGCCGCCGTCCCGTCCGGGACCGGGTCGTACGGGGCGGGGTCTGCCTCGCCGGCGGTCGAGCCGACCGCCTCGGCGACGGCCCGCGCGAGCGCGGCGACGGAGACGTCCGGGGCGAAGAGCACCTCGTCGTCGATCGCCACGCCGGTCTTCTGCTGGAGTTCGGCGGTGAGCGCGATCAGCGCCACCGAATCCAGTCCCAGGCTCTTCAGCGGCTCCTCGTCGCTGAGCCTGTCCACGTCCGCGGGCACGGTCCGGGTGGCCAGCGCCGCCCGGACCAGTGCCGTGGTGTCAGCCACGGCGCACGGCGGCCTCCGCCGCCCGGAAGCCGGCCGCCGTGGCGTCGAGGGCCTTCCTGATGTCCTCCTCGGTCATGGCTCCGCACACGTACCAGTGGTGGTTGGGGTGGAGCAGTACGCCGCGGCGCACGGTCTCCGTGTAGAAGGCGTCCTGGATGCGGGCGCGCACAGCGTCATCGGGGTGGGTGAAGCGCAGGAACGGCATTTGCGGTACGCCCACCACCTCCGCGTCGAGCACGGAGGCCGCGACCTGGGCGCGCAGCCCGTCCTGGAACTGCTCGCCGAGGACTTCCACGTGCTTGAGGAGGGTCGTGTCGCGCAGTTGGGTGATGGTGGCGACGGCCGCGGCCATCTCGGCGCCGTTGACGTGGAAGGTGGAGCCGATGTGGACCTCGCCGACGGTGCGCATGACCCGCTCGGTACCGACCAGCGCGGAGATCGGGTAGCCGTTCGCCATGGCCTTGCTGAAGGTGACGAGATCGGCCGTGACGCCGTACTTCTCCTGTGCGCCGCCCAGGCTCATCCGGAAGCCGGAGCGCATCTCGTCCAGGACGAACAGTGCCCCGTGCTCGTGCGCGAGGTCGGCGGCGGCCCGCAGGAAGCCCTCGGCCGGCGGTTCCACCTCGAACGGCATCATCAGGAGGCAGGCGATCTCGCCCGGGTGGGCTTCGAACTCCGCCCTCAGGCTGTCCAGGTCGTTGTAGGTGAAGGTGCTGACGACCTGCTGCGCTTCTTCCGGGACCCCGCCCGGACGGTTGGCGCACCAATCGTGCCAGCCGTTGTAGCCCCACCGGACCACGCGTTGCCGACCGGTGTGCGCCCGGCTGACCCGGACCGCCGCGCTGGTCGCGTCCGACCCGCTCTTGAGCAGGAACACTCTCTCGGCGCCCGGTATGACGGAGGTGAGCAGCTCGGCGAGCTCGACCTGCACCCGCTTGCGCAGGGTGACGGCGAACCCCTCCCGTATCTCCTTGCCGACGGCCTCGGAGACCACCGGGTCGGCGTGGCCGAGGATGATCGTGCCGTAGGCGAGGATGAAGTCGAGGTACTTGTTGCCGTCGACGTCCCACACGTACGCGCCGGCGGCGCGCTCGGCGAAGACGGGGTACTCGCCGTCCACGAGCCGGTCGCGCTGCAGGACGTAGCCGGAGTACGCCAGCGTGGCGTCGACCCGGGCGGCCCGCGCCAGCAGGTCCTTCGATCCGCTCAGCTTGAGCGGAGGAGCGGTGTCGCTCATCGGTTGTCTCCCTCGGAGGTCGCGGTGGTGGGCGGGGCCACTGCCTCGGCGAAGCACCAGTCGCGCATCCGCTCGACGCGGTGCCACAGGCGGTCGTCAGGCCGGCCCGACGGAGCCTGGATGATCCCCAGTTCGGCGTGGGCGGTGGTCACGAGGCGGGCGAGGGCGGTTCGGACGGAGCCGAAGGCGGGCAGCACCGGCTCGTAGAACGAGGTGTCCGTTGCCTGCTCGCCGGCGAACCGGTGGGCGCCCAGCAGCGCCATGCCCAGGCGCTGGGCCGCGGCGGCCGCCGATTTCGCGGCGCCCGCGACGGCCGGTGCCGTGTCCTGGACCGACAGGGAGGTCAGGAACAGCGCGGGCTGCAGCTCGCCCAGGACCAGGACGTGCAGCGCGCGGGCCATCGGCCCGCTCAGGCCTTCGTGCTCCCACCGCGCGGCGAAGCCGTCCAGGGCCGCCAGGTCGTCGGCGGTCCAGCGGGCCATCGGCTCCAGGAGCGTGGTGCGCAGCGACTCCGCGGTGTCGTCCGGGGGGTCGAAGTGGACGGTGGCGAACCGGCAGGCGCTGCGCTTCACCTCCGGCGTGATCTCGATGTGCCGGACGTAGCCGTCCTCGGCCGGCGCGTCGGTGTCGAGGGCCACGAGCTGAGACCCGGCACGCCCGATGACCAGCACCATGTGGTCCAGGAAATGCCGCTTGCCCTCGAACTCGTCTCCGGGCCAGTAGAAACGGTCCGGCATCAGGATGACCGGGGTCCCGTCCGCGACCAGGCGCTCCAGCTCTGCCCAGTGCTCGCGTCCGTCGACGGCGTTGTGCCACTGCAGGCGTCCGGCCCGGAACCGGCCCGGCTCACGCCGGTCGCCGCTCAGGTCGAGCGGCATGGCCAGCGCACGGGCGACGTCCAGCGGGCCGAAGTCCTGGGCCCGCAGGATCGATTCGGCACATCGCAGCAGGCAGCTCAGACCATCCAGCGGGCCGGTGCGCCAGCCCAGCGACAGCTCCGGGTCGAAGACCGGCCGGGCCGGGGCGGCCTGGACCCGGTCAGCCATTGATCCGGGTCGCGATGGTGCCTGCCAGGTCGCTCACGGTCCCGTACCGGCCGAGGTCGAAGTCCGTGTCCTCGAACTCGGCGTCGTCGGTCCGCTCGAAGCTGGTCAACAGGTAGACGAGGTCGATGGAGTCCACTCCCAGGTCGGCCAGGCCGATCTCCGGGGTGACCGTCTCGGTGACCGAGTCGCGCTGTGCGAGCAGTTCGATGACGCGGTCGAGAATGTTGGTGCTCATGGGGCGTCAGACCTCCACGATCGTTTCGGAAACGGAGATGCCCACGTGGCGGCCCGGCTTGGCGGCGACCGCCATCATCCGGTCGCCCGGCATGATCGTGGTGCAGTTGCGGACCTTGCCGTCGGCGTCGAAGAGCCGCACGTGCCAGTCGTCCTGCACGATGGTGTTGATCGTGGAGTCGCCGATCCGGCACTCGATCAGACGCAGCGGTCGGATCTCGCTCTTGACGCGGCCGACCACCACCGGGCGAGCCCGGCCGGAGGTGTTGACCGCGAGCACCGGCTCGCCGGCGCGCAGGTCCGTGATGTAGGCGGTGCGGCCGGCGGGCGTCCACAGGTAGGAGTGCGAGGCGCCCGCGTTGACACGGAAGGGACGCAGGTTCATGTAAGGCAGGTAGTGCACCTCGGCACAGACCAGCAGGCCGCCCGAGGAAGTCGATCCGACGAGCATGCCCTCGTCCGGGTCAAAGAGGTCCGCCGTGTCCACGCAGCCCCGCACCCCCATGCCGATGGAGCGCACGTCGGTGACCTCGGCGGCCACCAGGTCCACCTGCTCCGCATGGAACGCGGCGAAGGCGTTGCCGAGCGCGGCCACGTCCCCCGGGGAGTCGACGCGGAGCAGCATGGCCTCCGGGCCGTGCTGGAGGACACCGCGGGTCACCAGGGCGTCGCCCAGGGACCGCACTCGCTTGACGACCGTGGTCTTGTGGTGCTGCGCCTCGGCGATGATCAGTTCGAGCGGGATGTTGGTCTCGGCGGAGAAGCTGACGACGAGCACGTCCACCAGGCCCAGCGCGGCGACCGCGGCGTTCATGCTGTCCGCGTCTTCGACCTCGATCCACAGACCGCGCTGCCAGGCCGCGGGCAGTTGGCCCAGCGCGTCGAGGTCCCTGGAGATGACGGTCAGCGGGAGCTGGGCGTCCAGCCCCTCCAGCTCGGCGGGGTTCTGGACGAGTACCGCGGTGCGCACCCGCTCCGGCAGCATGGCCGACGGGACCTGGCCGGGGCTCAGGAGCACGCCCTCGGCAGGCGTCTGGAGGACGTGGGTGAGACGGTCGTGCGTGGACTCGCCGAGGTGTGAGAGGTCGCACCAGATCGGAATGGCGCCGCCTGCATTAGACATGGGTCGATACATCCTCGGAGTAGGGGAGCAGGGTGGAATCGGAGTGGACGGTTGCCCGCAGCTCGGTGAGCACACGCTGTGGGTCGTCGTGCTGGAAGACCTTGCGGCCGACGCAGACACCCGCGGCACCGGCCCGTAGGGCGTCGGTGACGGTGCTGCGCAAGGAGCCCTCGTCGCCGTCGCGCTCGCCACCGGCGACGACCACGGGGACGAAGCAGCCGTCGACGACGGACTCGAAGGACTCCCGGCTTCCGGTGTACTGCACCTTGACGATGTCGGCGCCGAGTTCGGCGGCGACCCGAGCGCCGTGTGCGACCTTGCCCGGTTCGGCCACCGGGTCCGCGCCGCGTACGTACACCATCGTCAGCAGGGGTATGTCCCACTGCGAGCACTGGCCGGCGATCGTGGCCAGGTCGGTGAGCATCGCCTTCTCCTCGGCCGTGCCGAAGGTGACCTGGACGGAGACCGCGTCGGCACCGAGCCGGACCGCCTCGTCGACCGTGCCGGTCAGGGTCTTGGCGTAGCCGCGGCCGGACAGGTCGGTGCCTGCGGAGAGATGCATGATCAGGCTCGTGCGGACGGCCAGTTCGGCCGGTATGCGCTGGAGAACGCCCCGATGGGCGATGACGGCGTCCGGCTCCCCGGCCAGGAGCGTCGGAAGCGCCTTGTGAAGGTCGGTGATCCCCCGGATCGGTCCGAGGGACACGGGCTGGTCGATGGGCAGCATGACGCTGCGCCCGGAGAACGGAGAGAACAGCCTACGCAGCCTGCGCTCTTTTCCGCTGACGATCATGTCCATACTCCTGCGAGATCTGTCCCGGCCGTTGGCTGAATGGAGCAACAGCTTCGGCCTGGTCACACGGCGGCCGAACGGGGCTGGCAGTTAGCTGCCAGGGCGCGGGGGGCCGTCAGAGCGGCCGCGCACGCTTTGGGGATGACACAGATCGCAGTGCTGGGTGCGGGGCGCATCGGCTCCCTGCACGCCGCCAACCTCCTGGCCGCCGATCCAGGTCTCGACCTGGTGATCCACGATCCCGACACGGGCGCCGCCAAGGACCTCGCAGACCGGATCGGAGCCCGGGTGGCGCACAGCGTCGCGGACGCGCTCGCGGTCCGCGACGGGCTGGTGGTCGCCACTCCCTCGCACACGCATCCCGACCTGATCGCCGAGGGGGTCGAGCGCGGCCTCGCGGTCTTCTGCGAGAAGCCGGTCGCCACCGCGCTCGCCGAGGCTCGCCGGGTCACGACACTGGTACGGCGCACCGGCGCCCGTGTGCAGATCGGCTTCCAGCGGCGGCGCGACCCCGGCTACGTCCGGCTGCGCGCGGCCGTAGCCGCGGGTGACCTCGGTGACGTACTGATGGTGCGGGCCACCGCCTTCGACAAGGAACCGCCGCCCGCCTCCTACCTAGCCGTTTCGGGCGGGATGGCCGCCGACTGCGTCGTGCACGACCTGGACGCCGTGCCGTGGCTCGCCGGCCAGCGGATCACCGAGGTGTACGCGGACGGAGCCGTGCTCACCGAGGGGCCCTATGCGGAGCTGCATGACCACGACGTGCTGACCGTGCTGCTCACGTTGGAGGACGGGGCCCGTGGAGTGCTGACCGCGAGCCGGACCGACCCGCACGGCTACGACCACCGTGTCGAGCTGCTCGGTACGAAGGGCTCCGCCGCCGCCGGGCTGACGGACCGCACCCCGCTGGCCCTACTGGACGGTGCGCAGCGGGCACCGGCCCCGGCGGACGGCTACCGGGGCTTCCTGGACCGCTTCGCGCCCGCCTACGCGGCAGAGATGGCCGACTTCCTCCGTCTGTGCCGGGGGAGCGGCGAGAACCCTTGTCCGCCGGAGGCCGCGCTGGACGCGATGCGCGCGGTGGCCGCCGTGCAGGTCTCGCTGCGCGAAGGCAGGCGCGTCGCCCTGGACGAGATCGACTGAGGCCGTACTGAGGCCGTCCCGCGCCGCACGCGACCTCCTCGCGTGCGGCGTCGGGCTGTCAGGCGCCGGCCATCACGACGGTGTTGCGCACCAGAGCCACCGGTGTGGCCTCCGCCCGTACCGTCACCTCCGTGACCAGCAGATCGCTCGCTCCGACTCGTTCGATCGAGGACACCCGGACGGAACACGTGAGCAGGTCCCCCGCGTACACCGGCCTGTGCGCGGTGATCCGCGACTCGCGGTGGCGCAGCGAAACGGGGTCCGCGCCGAATGCCGGGTCATCGAAGAGGACCCGTTCCGCCCGTAGCGCCAGCACACCGGTGTACGTCGGCACGGCGAGCACCGCGGGATGGCCGAGCCGGGCCGCGGCCGCCGCGCACCGGCAGGCGGGATGGCGTTCCCCGACCGAGTCGGCGAACGCGACCAGCTCGGCCTCCGTCACGCGGTGCACGTGGAGGGGCCGGATCGCACGCCCCGCGTAGGACCGGTTCAGCACCGTGCCCTCATTCCCGGCCGGCCAGCAGTCCACGCAGGGCGGCGGCGAGCGCGGCGGCTCCTTCGAGTTCCATCACCCCGAAGTGGCCGCCCTCCAGGACATGGGTCCGGATCGTCCCCGCGTACGGAGTCCAGCCCAGGTCAGAGTCCTCTCCGCAGCAGAAGAGCACCATCTCGCCCGGGTACGGTACGGGCGAGAAGGACTGCACGGCTTCGAGGTTCGCCCAGATCGTGTCGAAGATGTCGCCGAGGCGCTCCACGGGGAAACCGGCGCTGAGGATGTTCCTCTCCACGCACAGGCCGTGCAAGGTGCGCACCGCCGTGTCCCGGTCCGCGCCGCGCAGTACCGAACCGTCCACGTCGGAGCGGTCCGCCTTCAGTACGATCCGGACCACCTCGTCCCACGGGTCGAGGCGGGCGAGGTTCCGTACGTCGGTGTCGACGACCGCGAGGAAGGGCTGCTCCCCGGTTCGCTCGAACAGCATGCGGGCGCACGTGTGGGCGAGCATGCCGCCCATCGAGTAGCCCAGCAGCTGGTACGGCCCCTCGGGCCGGAGCCGGATGATCTCCTCGACGTAGGAGGCCGCCATCTCCTCGATGTCCGACACGGCCGATGAACCGTCGCCGAGCCCGATCGACTGCAGTCCGTACACCGGCTGCTCGTCGCCCAGGGCCTGGGCCAGGGCGACGTAGCGGGACACGTTCCCGCCGATCGGGTGCAGGCAGAACAGTGGTGGACGGTCGCCCGTGGCGTCGATCGGGACGAGCACGGCCGGCCCGGGCGTCGCGCTGCCCCGCAGCAGCATGGCCAGGTCCGCCACCGTGGGGCTGCGGACCAGCTCGGCCAGCGGGATGTCGTACCCGAAGGCGCTGTTGAGACGGGCCAGGAGACGGATGGCGGCGAAGGAGGTCCCACCGACGCGGAAGAAACTATCGTGCACGCCGAAGTCGGAGTGTCCGAGCAGTTCGCTCCAGATCTCACCCAGTTCGGCCTCGACACCGCTGCGGGGCCGGAAGGCTGACGTCATACCGCTGCTACTTCCCCTCGACTACGTAGGCCACCAGCTGCCGGCCGCCCGTGGCGTCACGGCGGGTCACCACGACCGCGTCCTTCACCCGCGGATGACGCCGCAGGACCGCTCCGATCTCCTCCAGTTCGATCCGGTGACCGCGCACCTTGACCTGGCCGTCGGCGCGGCCCAGGAACTCGAAGGCGCCGTCCGGCAGCATCCGGACCAGGTCACCGGTCCGGTACAGCCGCCCGCCGGGAAACCGTTCGGCGGTCAGCTCGGTACGGCCCAGGTAGCCCAGGGCCACCCCGTGACCGCCGATGCACAGTTCGCCGACGACCCCGGCCGGTTGGGCGCGCAGCTCATCGTCCATCACGAAGGCCGTGGTGTTGGCGATGGGCCGGCCGATCGGGACGGACTCGCCCGGCACGCCGGGAGTGACCGGGGCACAGAGGGACCACACGGTCGTCTCCGTGGGGCCGTACATGTTCCACACGGTGTCGGCCACCTCGCACAGACCGTTGGCCAGGTCCCGGCTCACGGCCTCGCCGCCGCACAGGGCCCGGCGAAGGCGGGGGCCGCCGGTCAGTTCTGGCACCAGGTGCTGCCAGGTGATGGGTGTCGCCTGAACGGTGGTGACTCCCTGGTCACGGATCAGGGCCGCCAGCGCTTCGGGGTCGCGGGCGTCCTGAGAGCTTGCGATCACCACTCGGGCCCCCACCGTCAGTGGCAGGAAGAGCTCCAGGACCGCGATGTCGAACGACGGACTGGTGAGCGCCAGCACGATGTCGTCGCCGGCCAGGCCCGGTTCGACGGCCATCGAGGCGAGGAAGTTGACCACGGCCCGGTGCGGCACGAGCACGCCCTTCGGCAGACCCGTCGAACCGGAGGTGTAGATCAGGTACGCGGGGTCCTCCCCGCTCGTCGTCCGTGCCGTGGCAGGTGCGTACGGCCCGGCCAGCGCCTCCTCGACGACCACCACCGGCAGGTCCGTGTCCGGCAGGTCCGCCGCACCCTGTTCCGTGGTGACCACCAGGGAGGCCCCCGAGTCGGCGAGGACGAACTCCGCGCGCTTGCGGGGGTAGCCGGGATCCACGGGCAGGTAGACGGCGCCGGCCTTCCAGGCGGCGAGCATCGACACCAGCATGTCCACCGAGCGATCCAGGTACAGGGCCACCACGTCGCCCCTGCCCACTCCCTCGTCGGCCATGGCCGACGCCATCCGGACGGCCGCCCGGTCGAGCTCGGCGTACGTCAGATCGCGACCCGCCGCGCTCACGGCAACGGTGTCCGGGTGCTCGGCGACCTGTTGTTCGAACAGTTCGAGCACCCCGTCGGCCACGGTGACCTCGACGGCGGGGGGCGCGCAGAGGGCGGACGTCCGCTCCATCTCCTCGTCTCCGGCCAGTTCCAGCCGGTCCACGGAGGTCTCGGGTGCCCGGAGGGCGTGCCGCAGCAGCTCGCGGAGGTGGCGGAGCAGCAGATCGGCAGTCTCCGGGGCGAAGACGTCGGCCGCGCAGATGGCCGTGAGCCGGGTGGTCTCGCCGTCGGCGCTGTCGACCACGATCAGTTCGAGGTCGACGGCCGAGGTCACCGCGCCGACGTGGACCGGTGCCACGCGCACGCCGGGCAGTACCAGTCCGTCCCCGGAGGAGCCGTGGTTGAAGACCGTCTGGAAGACCGGGGCGTACGTGGGGTTTCGCTCGGGCTGCAGGGCGGCGACGAGCTTGGCGAACGGCAGCTTGCGGTGCTGCAGGCCTTCGGTGACGGTGCCGCGCACCCGGCGCAGCACGTCGGCGAAGGAGATCCCCGGCTCCAGCCGTACCCGGATCGGCAGGGCGTTCATGAACAGGCCGATCATGCCGGCCAGTTCCGGGGCGTCCCGACCCGACACCGGCATGCCCACCACCAGGTCCGTCTGCCCGCTGTGCCGGTAGAGGGCCGCCGCCCACGCGGACAGCAGCACCATCGTGGGGGAGACCCGATGCTGCCGCGCGAAGGCAGCCAGCGCGGCCCTGTCGGCGCTGCTCAGTGTGCCGTCCGCCTGGTGGGCGCGGTAGGACAGGCGGGGCGGGCGGGCCCGGTCGAGGGGCATGCCGAGCACCGGTGGGGCGTCCTGCAGCTCCTTGCGCCAGTAGGCCAGCGACGGATCCCAGTCAGTGGCGGCCTCGTCCTCCACCCAGGCGCTGTAGTCGGTCGGCAGCGCTTCCGGGGCCCAGTCTCGCCCCTCGGCGAGAGCCGCGTACGCCTCGCCCAGCTCCCGGGTCAGGACCCCCACCGACCAGCCGTCGCCGACGATGTGGTGCAGGGTCATGACGATCAGGTGGTGCTCGGGAGTCACCTCGTACAGGGTGGAACGCAGCAGTCCCGGCTCCGCGAGGTCGAAGGGCCGGCACACGTCCTGCGCGGCGTGCTCCAGCGCCTCCTGCGCCGAGGCGACCGGCAGGACGGCCAGCTCCGGGACATATCCGTCGTGCACCACCGCGTGCGGCACCCCGTTCACACCGCGCACCGCGCTGCGCAGGGGAACGTGACGGTCGGTCAGGGCGGCGAGGGCGCCCTTGAGAGCCTTCTCGTCCAGTGGGCCGTGTGTCTCGTAACTGACCACGATGTGGTCCACGTTCGTGCCCGGATTCAGCTGTTCCATCAGCCAGATCCGTTCCTGCCCGAGGGACAACCGGCGCTGTGCGCTCATCGGAAACGTCATCGGGAGGCCTCTCCCGCGTGCAGCGCTTCCCTTACCTGGGTGGCCAGCGCCTCGACTGTGGGCCGCTCGAAGAAGGCGCGTGACGACAGGGCCACGCCGTGGATGTCGCGCAGCCGGGCGACCACGCGCACCAGGTGGAACGAGTTCCCGCCCAGCCGGAAGAAGTGGTCCTTGGCCCCGATGCCCTCACGGCCCAGCACCTCACTCCAGACCGCGATCACGGAACGCTCGAGCTCGTCGCGCGGCGCGACCACCGGGCCGGCCGCGGCCTCGCCCGTCAGCGGCTCGGGGAGCGCCTTGATGTCGACCTTCTTGTTCGGCGTCAGGGGCAGTTCGTCGAGTTCGACGAACAGTGCAGGCACCATGTAATGCGGAAGATGCTGTTCGAGGTAAGCGCGCAGATCTGCTTCCGGCACGGGACCCTCCTTCTTCGTGCGGACGGGTGATCTGGCCCATCGTGGATCCGGGCTCGGAGCCCCCTGCGACCGTGGCCACAAGTTGCCGCCCTCGTTGACCACCCCTGTGGCCTGGCCTTCCATGGGGACCGCCGGTACTGCCCTTCTCGCAGTCCGCCGATGACACCCACCTTTGTGCCTCTTGAGGGAGAGCTGCCTTGGCCATGGCAGAACCACGTTTCCTGCCGCTCCTCGGAGTGCACCGCGGTCGTTCCGCGATGACCTGCCTGTACCGGTGCGGCAACGCCTGCGCCCACCCCGCACCCAACACGTCGGGCAACTCGTACTTCGGCGACCTGGTGGCCGAGGGTGTGAGCCGCCGCGGTGCCCTGCGCGGCGCGGGTGCCCTGGTCCTCGGGGTCACCGCGGGCGGCCTCGCGGCCGGTCCCGCCGCGGCCGCCACCGGGGCCGGCGCGGCAACCCCGGTGGCGGGGGCGGGTACCTCCGGCGCGGGGACCCGCGCTCCGTCGTTCACGCCGGTGGCCCCCACCCGTGAGGACGCGGTCAAGGTTCCGGAAGGCTACGAGCACGCCGTCGTCGTCTCCTGGGGTGACCCCGTCACCCCGGGCAGCCCGCCGCTCGACCCGACCCGGCTCACCGCCACCGCTCAGGCCCGGACCTTCGGCTACAACAACGACTACGTCGCCGTGCTCCCGCTGCCCGGCGACGACGGCGGTGACCGCGCCCTGCTGGTGTGCAACCACGAGTACACCAACCCCGAGCTGATGTTCCCCGGCTTCACCAGTCTGGACGCGCTGTCCGAGGACGAGGTCCGGGCGACCATCGAGGCCTCCGGCATGTCCGTCGTGGAGATCCGGCGGGACTGCGGGACCGGCCGCTGGCGTCTGGTCCGCGAGGGCGCCCGCCGCCACAACCGCCGGGTCACCCGCTTCACCACACGCTTCACCGTCACCGGTGCGGCCGCCGGGCACCCGCTGCTGCGCACCGCCGAGGACCCCCGCGGACGTACCGTGTGGGGAACCCTCGCCAACTGCGCCGGCGGCGTCACTCCGTGGGGCACCGTGTTGTCGGGCGAGGAGAATTTCAACTACTGCTTCAGCAACGGCGCCCAGGCCCCCGAGGAGCTCAAGCCCAGCCTGGCCCGCTACGGCGTGGACGTGAAGTCGCCCATGACCACCCGAGGCTGGTCCCGGGTGGACGAGCGCCTCGATCTCTCCAAGCACCCCAACGAGGTGCACCGCTTCGGCTGGATCGTCGAGATCGACCCGTACGACCCCACGGCCGCGCCGCGCAAGCACACCGCGCTGGGCCGCATCAAGCACGAGGGCGCCACCGTCACCGTCGCCCCCGACGGGCGCGTCGTCGTCTACATGGGCGACGACGACCGGTTCGAGTACCTCTACAAGTTCGTTTCCGACCGCACGTACGACCCCGGGCTCTCGGCCCGCGCCCGCGCGCACAACAGGACGCTCCTGGAGTCGGGTTCCCTGTACGTCGCCGAAGTCTCGGCGAGCAGTCCCAGCGAGATCGACGGCAGCGGGACCCTGCCCTCCGACGGCTCCTTCGACGGTCGGGGCCGTTGGATCCCACTGGTGCACAACGGCCGGTCCATGGTCTCCGGCATGACCCTCGAAGAGGTGCTGATCTACACCCGGGACGCCGCCGACCGCGCCGGGGCGACCAAGATGGACCGCCCCGAGGACGTCGAGACGAGCCCGGTCACCGGCAAGGTGTACGCCTCGATGACCAACAACACGCGCCGCGGAGCCGCCGGGTATGCCGGTGTGGACGAGGCCAACCCCCGAACCGTCAACAAGCACGGCCACATCCTGGAGATCACCGAGGACGGCGGGGACCACAGCGCCGAGACCTTCGGCTGGACCCTGCCGATCGTCTGCGGTGACCCCGCCGACCCCACCACGTACTTCATGGGCGGGGACAAGAACGGGGTCTCGCCGATCTCCTCGCCGGACAACCTCACCTTCGACCGGTCCGGCAACCTCTGGATCGCCACCGACTCGGCCTATGCCCTGGACGCCAACGACGGCCTGTACGCCACCGCGCTGTCGGGCTCCGAGGCCGGGCAGGTGCGCCGGTTCCTCAGCGCCCCGGTGGGCGCCGAGGTGTGCGGCCCGTACATCACGGCCGACGGCCGCACCGTCTTCGCCGCCATTCAGCACCCCGGCGAGGTCGGCGGCTCCAGCTACGAGAAGCCCGCCTCCACGTGGCCGGACGGCGGGGTGCCGCGCCCCTCCGTCATCTGCGCCTGGCGCACCGACGGCCGTCCGGCCGGGCGCTGAGCACAGGGAGGTATCGACATGTCCCGACCCACCGTGGAGATCGACAACCTGGGCAGGGTGTTCCGCGACAAGGGCAAGGAGGTCACCGCGCTGAGTGAGGTCTCCTTCCACATCGACGAGGGCGAAGTGGTCGGTCTGCTCGGCGGCAACGGCGCCGGCAAGACCACCCTCACCCAGATCATCAGCACGCTCCTGCTGCCCACCAGCGGCACCGTCCGGGTCTTCGGCCACGACGTCGTCCGGGACGTGAACGCCGCCCGGCGCAGCACCGTCGCCGTCTTCGGCGGTGACCGGGGCCTCTACCGGCGGCTCACCGGGCGGGAGAACCTCGTGTTCTTCACCATGCTCGGCGGCCACGGCCGTCGCGGACTCGGCGCACGGGTGGACGAGGCGCTGGCCGAGGCGGGCCTGACGGACGCCGCCGACCGGCCCGTGCAGACGTACTCCAAGGGCATGAAGCAGCGCCTGCACCTGGCCATCGGTCTGGTGGCACGGCCCCGGCTGCTGCTGCTCGACGAGCCCACGGTCGGTCTCGACCCGGTCGAGGCCGAGCGGGTCCGCACCGTCGTCGCCGGGCTGCGCGACGAGGGCGTGTCCGTCCTCCTCACCAGCCACTACCTGCTTGACATCGAGCGGCTCGCCGGACGAGTGGTCCTCCTCGACGGCGGCCGGGTCATCGACTCGATGACCGTCCCCGAATTCGCGAAGACCGCCGGATACACCGCCACCGTCACGGTCCGCGGCCGGGGCCCCGCGCCCGTCCGCGACGCGCTCGCCGGCGACGAGGACTGCCTCGTCGTCGACGAGGTCACCACCGACGGGCCCGTCTGGACCGCCCGGCTCAGGGTCCGCGACTGGGGCGCCGAGGCGCTCGGCCGGCTCAGCGGTCTGGTCGACAGCAGCGAGATCCTCGGCATGGACGTGGCACCGCTGCGCCTGGAGGACGCCTACGCCCGGTTCGAACTCGGAGGAACGCGCCATGGCTAGCCGGATCGCGGGCACCGCCTGGGTCCTGTGGACCTGTGCCCGGATGCAGATCCGGGAGATGAGCGGCAACCACCTCGGCCTCGTCATCGGCGTGGTCCAGCCCGTCGTGCTCATCCTGGTCACCGTCGGCTCACGGTCCGATCAGCCGGCCGAGACCGTGACCCGGTGGACGATCGGCGTGCTCCTCACCTCACTGTGGGCCAGCACCGTCTGGGTGGCCGGGGGCATCCTCCGCCTCGAACTCCACTACGGCACGCTCGCTGCCAGCGTCACCAGCGTGCGTCCGGGCTTCTTGGTCCTCCTCGGCAAATGCCTCGGCGCCACCCTGCGGGGAGTCGCCGTCATCGCCGCGTCCGTGACCGTGACCGTCCTCCTCACGGGTGTGCGGATCACTCTCGCCCATCCGGGGTGGCTGCTTCTCGGCAGTGCCGTCACCGTCGTCTCCGGGGCAGCGCTCGGCATGCTGCTGGCCTGCGTGCTGCTGCTCACCCAGTACGGGTTCCAGGTGTCCGCGGCCCTCATGTACCCGGTGTTCCTGCTGGGCGGTCTCCTCGTCCCCTCCGACCTGCTCCCTGCCTCCGTCAGCTGGATCTCCACGCTGATCAGCCTGCGCTGGGCGCAGGAATTCCTGGCCGACACGGCCGCCGGGCACGTTGACCTCGGTGCGCTCGGCATGCTCACCGCGCTGACCGCCGGCTACTTCGCCCTGGCCATCGCCTCGTTCGTCCGGGTCGTGGACCGCGCACGCAAGGAGGGGACCCTTGAACTGGTCTGAGACGCTGTGGCGGTTCTCCGTGGTGGCACGCTTCGGCTGGTGGGAGTTCCGGGTGGAGAACCCGCCCGTCATCGTGTTGACGGCCCTGCTCCCGCGCGCCGTGCTGCAGTGCTTGTTCTTCACCGTGCTGGGCATGGTCATGGGCCTCGTCGATCCGGCCTTCGCGTTCACCGGCTCCCTCGCCGTCATCCTGACCCTGTCGGGAGCGGTGGCGGTGATGGACGTCCCCATGCTCGACAAATGGTCCGGCACCTTCTACCGGATCCGCAGCGGACGGCTCCCGGTCTTCCACGTCTTCCTCGTGCGCTCCCTGCCCTACACCGGGCTCGGACTCCTCTACTGCGTCGCCGCCATGGTCGTCGTGGCACCCCTGACCGGGCTCACCGGCACCCTGCCCGCGCTAGTGCCCTGGCTGCCGGTCTACCTCCTGATGGCGTGGACGACCAGCGCGGCCGGGCTGGCCGGCGCCGCCCTGGCCGTCGGACGGCGCGCCGACGGCCTCGCGGGCAACCTGCTCGCCTACCTCGTGCTCCTCGCCAGCGGGGTGCTGCTCCCGTCCGGCCGCCTGTCCTGGGTCGACGCGCTCGGCACCGTCCTGCCCGTGCGCAACGGGCTGCTCGCCATCCGGAGCGGCATGGCCGGGGAACCCTGGGCCGGTCACCTGCTCGCCGAGGTGGCGGTCGGCGTCGGCTGGCTGCTACTGGCCTGGCTGGTCGTCGTCCTGCAGGTGCGCCGGGCCCGGGCCGGCGGCGGTGACGACTTCGCCTGACAGTCAGACCGCCCCGGTGTGCCCGGGCCGCCCGACCCGGTCGCGCCCGGTCCGCCCCACCCGTCCCCTCGCCCCGGCTTGCCCACCCCGAGACTTCCTACGGAGGAAGCGTGGAGAACACCTCGCGGCTTGAGGCTGTGCTCGCCGCCCACCCGAGCGTCGACCATGCCGCTGTGGTCACCGTGCCGGCCCGTTCCGGCGGTGCGCCGGAAACCGTCGCCGCGCTCGTGGCCGCCGGCCCGACCGTGCCGCTCGCCGAGCTGCGCGACCATCTGGCCGACCACCTGCCCGCGGCGGAGCACCCCCACGGGTTCCGCTGGCTGCCCGAACTGCCGCGGACACCGGACGGAGTCGACCGACAGGAGCTCGTCCGCTCGCTCGCCGCGTGGTGGCAGCGCGCCCCGGGCACCCCGTCGGCCCTGTCCGCGGACACCCCGCTCGCCGGGGTGTGGTGGGGCGAACTCGGCCGTGACGCCGACCGGTCGGACAGCGGGCACGGCTTCCTGAACCTCGGCGGGCACTCGCTGCTCGCCGTACGCCTGATTGCCAGGATCGCCGAGGACCTGGGCGTCGACGTCCCGCTCCGGATGCTGCTGTCCGAGAACGTCTCCCTCGATCAGCTGGAGACGTACGTGGCCGATGCGCCCCGCACCGCCCGCCCTGGGGAACCGGAACCTGCGCTGGATCCGGACCTCGCGGCCGGCCCGGACGGGAATCGCGCCCCCGGCACCGGCCCCCTGACCCCGGCGCAGCGGCGGCTGCACCTGCTCAGCCACGTGATGCCGAACCCCGCCGCCTACAACGTGGTCGGATCCCTGCGCCTGGCCGGGCGGCCCGACCGTGCCCGGTTGGACGCTGCCCTCGCCACGGTGGTCCGGCGTCACGACCTGCTGCGTGCCGAGGTCGGCGGCCCGGCCGACGGCGAGGCCCATCTGGTGTACGACCGGCCCGTCACCCCCGTGTGGCAGACCGCGACCGGCCCCGAGGCCGATGCGGACGCGTTCGTACGGAGCATCGCGCGTCAGACCATTCTCCTGGACCGGGCGCCGCTGTTCCGGGCCGGGCTGCTGGAGTGCACCGACAGTGACGCCGTCTATCTGGTGCTCTCCGTCCACCACATGGTCTGTGACCAGCACAGCCTCGACCTGATGTTCGCCGGTCTGGCAGCCGCCTATACCGGTACCGCCCCACCGGGCCAGGCCCCCCGCTTCGCCGACCACGCGCGCCGCGCCGTCACCGACCCCGACGCCGGCCGCGGCTGGCCGGAGGACCTGGAGTTCTGGCGGCGCCGCCTGGACGGGGTGCCCGCGCAGAGCGGGCTGCCCTTCGCCCCCCGGCCCTCCGCCGTCCCCGACTCCACCGGTTCCGGCACCAGCCTCCACTTCGACGCCCGGGCCTCCGAGCGGATCGACGCCCTGCTGCGCACGCACCGCGCCACCCCGGCCACCCTCCTGCTGGCCTGTGTGGGGCTGGTCCTGTCGGTCTGGACCTCCCGCGAGAGCGTCGTCCTCGGCATGCCGGCCTCGGTGCGCCGCGGCCACCGGGACGAGGACCTGTTCGGGTTCCTGCTCACCACGCTGCCCGTCCGGCTCGACGTGGGCGCCCAGACGGACGCCGGCGCTCTGCTGCGGCACGCGGCGGAGCGTCACCTGGAGGCCTACGAACACGGGGCGCCGCCCTTCGACGTCCTGGTGGATGCCCTGGGCCTGACCGGCGACCCCACGCGAAACCCCCTCTTCCACGTCTGGGTCAACGACGTCACCCGCACGCCGCCGCCCCCGCGCTTCGGGGCTCTGGAGGCCACGCACCATCAGCCGCCCGGCCATGCGGCCCTGTTCGACCTGAACTTCTACCTGCGCCAGCAGGACGGCTACCGCCTGGAGCTCGTCCACGCCACCGACCGGGTGGCAGGGGACGTCGCCCGTGAGGTCCTCGACCAGGTCGGACACGTGCTGACACGTCTGCTACAGGAGCCGGACACGGCTCCCGGACTGCTCGCGCCCCGCCCGGAGCCGGTCCCCGCGCTCCCCGCGCACCCGGACGCACGGCCGCTGGTGGACAGTGTCCGGGCCAGGGCGGCCGACACACCCGACGCCGTGGCCGTGGAGCAGGACGGCGCGCCGATCATGACCTACCGGGAACTCGTCGACCGGGTCGACGCCCTCACGGCCCGGCTGGTGTCGGCCGGAGCCGCCGACGGCGCCGTGGTGGACGTGGCCTCGCGCCGCACGCCCGGGCTGCCCGTCGCCCTGCTGGCGACCTGGGCGGCAGGCGCCGTACCCGCCCTGTCGGACGCCGCTCTGCCCGCCGCCCGGCTGAGCGAACAGAGGGACCTGGTCCGGCCCTGCCTGCTCCTGGACAGTGCCACGGCCGAGGCGGCCCCCCGTACCGTGGCCGGCCCGATGCCGGGGCGGCGGCTGCCCGACGCGAGCCACATCCTGTTCACCTCGGGTACCAGTGGGCGTCCGGCTGCCGTGGTGGCCGGCCGCAGAGTTCTCGAAGCCTCCCTCGACCGGTACGCGGAGGAGTTCGCGCCGGGAACCGACGACCGGGTCGCGCTGCTGGCCGGGCCGGGCCACGACCCCCTGCTGCGCGACCTGTTCGTACCGCTGCGCGCGGGCGGCACGCTCGTGGTGCCGCCCGATGACGTGTTCCGGTCGCCCGACCGGCTCGTCCGCTTCCTGGGCGAGAGCCGGATCACGATCCTGCACGCCACCCCGGCACTCCTCGAACTCGTCACCGCGTTCGGCGGCCCGGCGGCCCGGCTCGACGAGCTGCGGCTGGTGGTCTGTGGCGGCGCCCCCCTGACGGCGGGGCTCGTACGCCGTCTCCGCCGCCTCACCGGCGCCCGGATCGTCAACGCCTACGGCGCCACGGAG
The DNA here is from genome assembly GCF_035978755.1 of Streptomyces sp. NBC_01298. NCBI lineage: Bacteria > Bacillati > Actinomycetota > Actinomycetes > Kitasatosporales > Streptomycetaceae > Streptomyces > Streptomyces sp. NBC_01298. The sequence goes on along the minus strand of NZ_CP108414.1, from coordinate 4,633,859 downwards.
ACGCCGCAGATCGCTTCCATCGCCACCGTCGCCGAGCCCGGCCAGGACCCCGATCCGGCCCTGCCCGACACCGCCGCGCTCCCCGTGGGCGACGGATTCGGCGGCAACCGGCTCATCGTCCTCGACGAGGCGGGGCGCCCGGTGGAACCGGGGCGCCGGGGCAGCGTCGTGGTCGAGGGGCCGAGGGTGGCCCTGGGGTACGTGGACGACGGCGAGCGCGGCGACGCGTTCACGGCCGGGGCGGGAGCCGGCGTCCGCCGGTTCCGAACCGGTGACCTGGGCCGACGCGATCCGGCGGGCAGGGTGCACATCGAAGGCCGCGCGGACCGGCAGTTCCTCGTCGACGGCTTCCGGGTGGCCCCGGAAGAGATCGAGGCCGCCGCCCTGAGCCACGACTCCGTCGCCCGCGCGTTGGCCACCTTCGAGGCCAACGCCGTCGGCGGTGCGCTGACCCTCCACGTGGTGCCGGACGGCGCCGCCCTCCCCGACCCCGGCCGGCTGCGCGCCTACCTGCGCCGTCTGCTGCCCGCCCACGCCGTCCCGGCCGTCGTACGCGTGGTGGACCGGCTCGGCATGGACCACAACCACAAGGTCTCCGCCGTCGGCAGCACCGTCCTGCACGTCACCACCGCCGCCACCGTGCTCGCCGCCACCGGGCCCGGTGGCGGCGAGCACGGTGGCGGCGGGCGCCTCGCGGCGCTCGCCCGGGAGGTGCTCGGCCGGGACCTGGGCCCCGACGAGAACTTCTTCGACGCCGGGCTGACCTCGATCGGGCTCGTACGGCTGCACGGGCTGCTGCGGGAGCGGCTGGGACTCGATGTGCCGGTGACCGAGCTGTTCGCCCATCCCACTCTGGGCCGCCTCGCCGCAGTGCTCGACGCTCCCGCCGACGGCCGCTCCGGGGGCGCGGACCGCGGTACGGCCCGTACCGCGGTCCGCGTTCCGGGCCCTGCCCACTCCGCGACGTCCCTGTCCGGGGCCGGGTCCGCGGCCCGGCGCCGACTCGACATCCGACGACACCTTTACCAGGACACTGGGGAAAACTCATGAACGAACTGCCCGAGCCCATAGCCATCATCGGCCTCGCCGGCCGGTTCCCCGGAGCACGGAGCGCCGACGAGTTCTGGCGCAACCTCATGGCGGGGACCGACTCCGTCGAATCGCTCGACGACGACACGCTGCGCGCCAACGGTGTGACCGAGGCCGCGCTGACCGATCCCGGCTACGTCAAGGTGGTCGCCCAGGCCGCCGATCTCGACCGTTTCGACGCCGGGTTCTTCGGCTTCACCCCGCGGGACGCCGAGATCTCCGACCCGCAGATCAGGCTGTTCCTGGAGACGGCGCACGCGGCCCTGGAGAACGCCGGACACGTTCCCGGCTCGCTGCCCGACGTGGGCGTCTTCGGCTCGGTCGGAACCAACACCTATCAGGGGCGGCTGGCGGACACGGACGGCGGGCGGGCGCGCAGCACCACGGGCATGTCCCGCGGTGCCCTCAACAACGCCGACTCCGCCGCCACCCTCGTCTCGTACAAGCTCGGCCTGCACGGTCCGAGCATGACCGTGCAGACGGCCTGCTCCAGTTCCCTCGTCGCCGTGCACCTCGCCGCCCAGTCCCTCCGCGCGGGTGAGTGCGAACTCGCGCTGGCCGGCGGCGCGGACGTGGAACTCCCCCTCGGTCACGGCCACTACTGGGCCGAGGGCGGACCGCTCACCAAGGACGGACGCTGCCGTCCGTTCGACGCCGACGCCTCCGGGACCGTCTTCGGCAGCGGTGCCGGAGTGGTGGTCCTGCGCCGGCTCTCCGACGCGCTGGCCGACGGCGACCACGTCCTGGCGGTGCTGCGTTCCACTGCCGTCAACAACGACGGCGCCGACAAGGTCGGCTACACCGCGCCCAGCGTGACGGGACAGGTCGCCGTCGTGGCCGAGGCGATCAGCATGGCCGGTATCGCCGCGGGCGACATCTCCCTGGTCGAGAGCCACGGCACCGGCACCGTACTCGGGGACCCGATCGAAGTCGCCGCCCTCAACAAGGCGTTCCGGATGTTCTCCGACGATCTGGAGCCGGGCGGCTGCGCCCTGACCTCCGTCAAGGGGAACGTGGGACACCTCGGTCACGCCGCCGGTGTCACCTCCCTGATCAAGGTGGTGCTCTCGCTGGTCAACGAGCGCATTCCGGGCAACGTCAACCTCGACCGGCCCAATCCCAAGCTGGAGCTGGACGGTTCCCCCTTCCGGCTTCCCGTCGAGGCCCAGGACTGGCCGAGCACGCCCGGGAAGCCGCGCTTCGCCGGCGTCGGCTCGCTCGGCATCGGCGGTACCAACGTCCACGCCGTACTGGAGGAGGCGCCGCCGCGCCCGCTGCCGAGGCACGACGACAGTCCCCGCCTGGTGGTGTGGTCGGCCCGCAGCCCGCAGGCGGCCGACACCTACCGGGAACGCCTGGCGGATCACTTCGCAGCCGTCGGCGAGGGCTCGTTCGCAGCCGGCGTCGACACCCTCCAGCGCGGCCGGACGGCCCACCCGGTCCGCGGTGCCACGGTGGCCGCCAGCGCCGCAGAGGCGGTGGCCGTCCTCACCGACCCCCGGTCCGCCGCGGTCCTTGGCACCTCCCGCGACCGGCCGGGCGGGATCGCCTTCCTCTTCCCCGGTCAGGGCAGTCAGCATGCGGGCATGGCCCACGACCTCTACGACCACGAGCCGGCCTTCGCCGCCCCGTTCGACGAGGTGCTGAACTGCTTCCAGGCCGAGGGCCTGCCCCTACGGCAGTGGTGGCTCGAGGCGGCCCGGGACGGCGACCTGCAGAGCACCCTCAAGGCCCAGCCGCTGCTGTTCGCCGTCGAGTACGCCCTCGCCCAGATGTGGATGTCCTGGGGCGTGCGCCCCACGGCGCTGCTCGGCCACAGCATCGGCGAGGTGACCGCGGCGGCCGTCGCCCAGGTGCTGACCCTGCCCGACGCCGTCCGCGCGGTGGCCGTCCGGGCCCGCGCCATGGAGGCGCAGCCCGAGGGCGCCATGCTCGCCGTGGCCGCCTCCACCGACCAGGTGCGGCCGCTGATGACCGACGGCGTCACGATCGCCGTCGTCAACGGCCCCGAACAGGTCGTGGTGGCCGGCGGCACGGAGGACCTGCACGCCTTCGCGGCGGCCGCGCGCGAGGCCGGCCTGGTCTCCCGCCGGATCAACACCTCACACGCCTTCCACAGCCCCGGCATGGCCGGGGCCGCCGACGCGTACCACCGCGCCGTGGCACAGATCGAGCTGCGACCGCCGGTGATCCCGGTCTATTCCGCCGCCACCGGCGTCCTGATGACGGACGCCCAGGCCACCGATCCCGCCTTCTGGTCCGGCCAGCTCACCGCTCCCGTCCACTTCGGTGCCGCTCTCGACACCCTGCTCGCCGAACAGGACCGGCTGCTGCTCGAAGTGGGACCCGGCCGCACGCTCACCGCCCTCGCCAGGCGCCACCCCGCGGTGCAGGACGGCGGCCACGTCCTCGCCGCCACCCTGCCGCAGCGGCGCGTGCAGTCCCCGGGCGACCGCCGGTCGGTCCTGAACGCATTGGCCACCGTGTGGACCGACGGAAACGACCTCGCCTGGGACGTGGTGAGCGGCGGAGCACCGTGGCTGCGCACCGAGGTGCCCGGTTACCCGTACCAGCGCGAGCGTTACTGGGCGGAGCCGGACGCCGTCCGGCCGAGCGCCGGCGTGACGGCCGGCGTGACGGCCGCTCTCCCGGCCGGGCCGGCCGAGCCGCAGGTCGTCAGCCCCTTCTCGATCGGGCGGTGGACCGAGGAGCCGCCGACGGCCGCCCGGCCGGAACCGGCGCGGGGGCCCCGCGGGGGCGCCCACGCCGTCGCCCTGCTGCCCGCCGACCGCACCGCCTCGGTCAACCTGCTCGCCCGTCTGAGCCGGGCGGGACTGCGCGTCGTCCCGGTCTGGGCCGGGGAGGGCTTCGGCGAGGTGCCCGGCGGGTTCACCGTCCGCCCGGCACACGCCGAGGACCTGCGGTCCCTGTTCGGCACGCTGGCCGATCGGCAGACCGTGCCGGAACTGGTCGTGCACGGCTGGACGCTGGGCGCCGCCACCTCGGCCGCCCCCTCGGCCGTCGACGTGGAGCAGGCCCTCGAACTCGGTTTCCACACCGTCACCGAGCTCGTCCGGCAGGCCGTCCGGGCACTGGGCGGCTCCGTCCAGCCCGCGCTCATGGTCGTCACCGAGCGGTCCGTGGACGTCGCCGGCGACGAGCTCGTCGAGGCCGCGCACGCCATGCTGACGGGCCTGGTGCGCACCCTGGCCAAGGAGCACCCGCGGGTGGCCGCGCGCCTGATCGACCTCGGCACCGGGGCGGGAGAGGACGAGACCGTCCAGGAGCTGCGACGCTGGCGCGACAGCGGACTGGTCGCCCTGCGGGGGGACCGCCGCTGGCTTCCGGTGGAGACCGGCTACAGCCCCGAGCCCGTTGAGGCGAATCCGCTTCGCCGGGGCGGTGTCTACCTGATCACCGGTGGGCTCGGCGGCCTCGGTCTGTCCGTCGCGAAGGGGCTGGCGCGCAGCGGGCTGTGCCCGCGCCTGGTGCTGATCGGCCGGGGCGGTGTGCTCGCCCAGGCCGACCGGGAGGAACTGGAGCAGTTCGGCGCCGTGGTCCGCTCACGGTCCTGTGACGTGACGGACACCGCCGCGCTGACGGCGGTAGTGGACGAGGTGGCCGCGGAACACGGCCCGGTGCACGGCGTGTTCCACCTGGCCGGGATCGCCGGTGACGCCATGGTCCAGTTCTCCGACCGGGCCCGCGCACAGCGCACGCTGGCCCCCAAGGTGGCCGGCACCCTCGCGCTGTGCGAGGTTTTCGAGGGTCGTCGCACTCTCGACTTCTTCGTCGGCTTCTCCAGCCGCGCCGCGCTCGACGGACTCGTGGGCAGCGCCGACTACGCGGCGGGCAACGCCTTCCTCGACGCCTGGATCCGCTCCGCCCGGATCAACGCCGACCGGCTGCTGAGCATCAACTGGCCGTCGTGGACCGACGTGGGCATGGCCGTCGAGGGCCTGGCCGACGACGAGCGGCGCCTGCTCGCGGAGAAGGGGCACGTCCACTGGTCGGTCGACGTCAGCGCCGAGGCCTTCCCCGTCTTGGACGAGCACCGGATGGACGGCACCCCCGTCATGCCGGGCACGGCGTACCTGGACCTGGCCATCGGGGCCTACCGCTCCGAGGTGCTGGGCGTCGCCGAGGGTTCCGTACGCGTCTCGGACGCCGTCTTCCGCCGTCCGCTCGCCGTCCCGGCCGCCCGCCGCCTGGAGATCGCATTCGTGTCGGACCCGGCGGGCGGGCACGCGTTCACCATCACGTCGACGCCGGTGGGAGGGGCGGGCGCGGTGTTGACGCACGTGACCGGGCGGATCGGCCCGTCCGCCACCGAACGACGCCGTGTGGACCTGGAGGCGCTGCTGGCCTCCGTACCGGACAGCAGTCCGTCCGCGTTGAAGTCCGGCCGGCTGGCCTTCGCTCTGGGGCCCCGCTGGCACACCGTCGAGGAGGTCCGCACCACCTCCGCCGACCGGGAGCTGCGCGTGGTCGCGCTGGCCCTGCCGGAGGAGTTCGCGGACGAGGCGGGGCAGCACGCCGTGCACCCGACGCTGCTGGACGCCGCTACCGCCTATGCCCGCGACATCGAGCGCGAGGACCCGCACCTGCCGTTCCTCTACCGCGAGCTGATCGTCCACGAGGCGCTGCCGTCGAAGCTGTTCAGCAAGGTGCGCCGCAAGAACGCGGCGCGGGACACGATCGCGGCGGACATCGAACTGATCGCGCCGGACGGCCGCGTCGTGGCCGAGATCACCGGGTTCATGATGCGCAGGATCACCGGAGACGTACTGGGCGGATCCGACACGCAGGAAGCGGCTGCACCGGCCGGTCCGCGTCCGGAGGGCATCCCCCCGCGGACGGGTCTCGATCTGCTCTTCGAACTGCTGGGCGGGCACACCCCGCGGCAGGTGGCCGTGCGGCCGTTCCGGGAGGAGGAGCCCCTGCCCCTCGGGGACGCGGCCGTGTCGCCCGTGGTCGAGCGGGTCGCGGTGGCGACGGCGAGCGGAAGTGAAGCTCCCGTGCCTGCCTCGGATCCCGGTCCCGCAGCGGCCCCGTCCGCGACCGCGGCTCCGTCCGCGACCGCTGCCGGCGCAGCGAGCGTCGACGACCAGGTGGCCGCCCTGTGGTCGGCCATGCTCGGCATCCGGAACATCGCTCCGGACGACGACTTCTTCGAGCTCGGCGGAAACTCGCTCACGGCCGTGGAACTGATGTCGCACCTGCGGGCGGAATTCGGTATCGACCTGAGCATCGCGGCGATGTTCGACTTCCCGACGCCGCGCACGCTGGCGGAGGAACTGCGTCGGCTCGGGGCGCGCTGACGCGAGCCGACTTGTCATTCCGTGCTGTGGAGAAGAGGTAGTCAGAACAGTGGTAACCGTGTACACGACCTTCCCGTCGGCGGCTGGTCGCACCCCGTGGGAATTCAAAGAACGCCTGATCCAGGAGGCCAAATGGGCCGAGGCAGCGGGCATCCGCGGCATGCTCGTCTACAGCGACAACACCCTTCTCGACCCTTGGGCCGCCGCGCAGCTCCTCATTGAGAACACCGTGCGGTTCGTCCCGCTCGTGGCCGTCAACCCCGTGTACATGCACCCGTTCAGCGTGGCCCGGATGATCAGCAGCATCGGCTTCCTCCAGGAGCGCCAGGTCGACCTGAACTACGTCATCGGCGGGTTCTCGCGCCACCTGCGGGAGCTCGGTTGCGGACTCGACCACGACCGGCGCTACGACCGGCTCACGGAATACGTGGAGATCGTCCAGCAGCTCCTGGATGGCGACCGCCCGGTCTCCTACGACGGCGAGTTCTACCAACTGGATCACGCGACCGTCACTCCGCCGCTCGAACCCGCTCTGAAGCCCGGCGTGTTCGTCTCCGGCACCTCTGAAGCCTGTCGCACGGCTCAGCAGCGGCTCGGTGCCACCCGGTTGAGCTACCCCCGTGAGATCGGCGAATACGGAGAGGGGAAGCCGCTCGCCGACGGCGGTTTCCGCCTGGGCATCATCGCCCGCGACACCGCCGAGGAGGCCTGGGCCGTCGCCCACGCGCGCTTCCCCTCCGACCCGCTGGGTGAGGAGGTGCACGAAATCGCCGCCGAGACCGTCGAATCGCAGTGGCACCTCAGCCTTTCCCGAGACGCGTTCCAGTCACACGCACCCAAGGACACCTACTGGCTCTATCCGTTCCGCGCCTACAAGACCTTCTGCCCCTACCTTGTCGGCACTTACGAGCAGGTCGGCAAGCTGCTTGCGCGCTACCTGGCGCTCGGAGTCTCGACCCTCATCCTGGACGTGGTCACCGAAGAGGCGGACCTGCACCACTCGATGCGCGCGCTGCGCCACGCTCAAGGGGAAACCGCGTGATCCCGCTGGTCACTCCTGCTGGGCAGGTGAGAAACGGTCCGTGAACTTGGCCGTTTGGTCTTCGTGGACGACCGGGCGGCCGTGCAGGGCCACCCGGCGTTCCGGCCGCGCGGCCCCGGAGGTGTGACCGGCGGGGCCGCCGTCAGCTCTCGGCCAGCTTCAGGGCTTCGGCGAGGGCGCGCCAGACCTCGGCGGACAGTTCCACGTTGACAGACCTCTGGGCCTCCTTCGCGATGCGCTCGAGGTCGGCCACCGCCGCGGCGTGGTCACCCCGGACGATCTCGATCTGGTCGCGCAGCACGTCCAGACGCAGCTGGTCGCGGACGCTGAGCCCCTCGGGGTTGTCGTCGAGCCGGCCGCTCAGCGTGTGGGCGTCGTCGAACCGACCTTCGCAGAAGGCGAGCTGGCACTGCAGGAGGAGCAGCTCGTTCTGGTGGACGGGCATGCCGACAAGCACGCTGACGGCCTCGGCCTCGTCGAGGCGGAGGCGGGCCTCTTGGGTGTCGCGCGGATCCATGCGCAGGTACATGGACGCGGCCGCGAGGCGCAGGCGCATCCACAGCACGGGGTCCTCGTTGCCGGGCAGGGCCGCCAGCGCACGCGTCATCGTCGCGGCGGCGGCGGTGTGGTCGCCCTGGCGGGCGCAGACGCTCGACGCCGTCCACAGCACCTCGACCTGGAGGCGCAGGGGGAGTTTGGCGGAGCCGTCGGAGAGCGTGCCGACCATGCGGTCGGCGTCCGCGCGCGCCTGGGCGAGCTGCCCCTCCTCGGCCTCGATGGAGATGAGGGTCAGCAGCGCCTCGACGATGTCGCGGTGCGGCAGGCCGCTCGCCTCGGCGAGGGCGAGCCCTTCCTCCGCATGCGCGCGTGCCCCGGCGACGTCGCCCGAACCGCGCAGTCGGCGGGCGAGCCTGACCCGGGAGCGGGCGCGCAGCTCGGGCAGGCCGGTGCGGTCGCCGAGTGCGGTCATCTCGTGGAGGAGCGCGAGTTCCTCCGTCATCCTGCCCTGCGTCTGGTAGCAGCGGGCGAGTGCCCACTGCGCCTGCCAGCGCAGCACGGCGTCGACGTCCTCCTCCTGCTCCTGCAGGAGGGTTTCCTCCAGTACGGCGGCCATGGCGGGCGACTCGCCGACCGTCATGACGGTGGCGAGCACCCGGGCCAGCGAACTGCCCGTGGTGGTCTGGAACGAGGCAGACGACACCTTGAGCTTCTCGCAGAGGTAGGCCACCACTCGCTCGGTGGGAGGGCGGGCGCCCGATTCCAGTCGAGAGAGGTATGCCGGAGAGATCTCCGTTCCGGCCAGCTGCACCTGCGAGAAGCCCTGGGCAAGGCGTAGTGCTCGGAGTCGACGTCCGAACAAGGGCTGCTGAAGGATCTGGTCGACTCCATTGGACATGACAGGCAGTTTGTAGTCGATGGCAGCAAAATGTCAATTAGGTCTTGACATTGTCACACCCTTGACTTCGGCCTGTCCGGCCGTGGGGTTACGGCCACTCGATCTCGTAGGGGACGACCGTGGTCGAGTTCTCGCCACGGGCCTGTGAGGTCGCCTGGTCCGGGCCCGGCTGCCCGACGGTGACGGCGGCCAGCGCCAGCGCTGTGATCAGTCCGGCGAGAGCGGTCATCTTCGCGAGGTGCTTCTTCATGGTTCCCCCCATGGGATCTGGTCGCCCGGCCGTCTCTCTGGCAAGGGCGTCAGGTCGTTCAACTGCGCCTACTTAACCATTGACGATCAAACATGACAAGGGTTGGCAATTAATTGACAACTCTTGATCACGGTGGTCCGCGCTGCGCCGGGAGACTTTCGTAGCGGGGGGACGCGACCAAAGAGGGCAGCCGGGTGGTGGTCCGGTGTCTAGGGTCGGCCGGGTGGATGTGACGGCGAGGGCGCGTGCGGGATGGGACTGGGTGAAGGGGCCCGAGCCCTGGACCCGGCGGATGCTGGCGGGGGACCTGGCGCTGGCCGGGGTGCTCGCGCTGCTCGGGCTCGGGGTCGAGGAGCTGGACAAGGGCTCCGCGGCGCGGATGCTGGCCAGTGCCGTGACCGTGGTGGTGCTGACCCTGCTGCGGCGGCGGCTGCCGGTGTTCACGCTCGTGGCCGGCTCGGCGGTGGGCGTCTACCTGCCGGGGGCCTTCCTGGTGGCGATCCCGCTCGGCTGGTCGGCCGGGCGGCGCATCGTCGGCGTCGGCCGGGCGCTCGGCGCCTTCACCGCGGCCTTCGCCCTGGCCATCGCCCTCAATGTGGTCAAGGAGTGGTCGCAGGGCCGTGCGGTGCTGGTCATCGTCTTCAGCGCCCTGATGTTCCTGGCCATGGTGGTCATGCCCGGTCTGGCCAGCCGCTACTGGTCCCAGCGCCATACGCTGCTGCGCGCCCTCCAGGAGCGCAACGCCCAGCTGCTGCGCGAGCGGGCGATGGTCGCGGGCCAGGCCCGGCTGCGCGAACGCCAGCGCATCGCCCAGGACATGCACGACAGTCTCGGCCACCAGCTCGCCCTGATCTCGGTGCACACCGGTGCGCTGGAGGTCGATCCGGTCCTGACCGACCGGCAGCGCGAGGCGGTGGGCGTCCTGCGCCAGGCCTCGGTCGCCGCCATGCACGAGCTGCGCGAGGTCGTCGGCATCCTGCGGGACGGGGTGGAGGCGCCGCTGCCGGTCGAGGAGGCGCAGCCCGCCGCGCGCGGGGTGGCGGGCATCGCCGGGATCGTGGAATCGGCGCGGAGTGCGGGGACCGACGTACGGCTCACCACCGCCGGGCAGCCCAGGCCGCTGGTCGCGGCGTGTGACCACGCGGCGTACCGGATCGCGCAGGAGGCGCTGACCAACGCCTACAAGCACGCGCCGGGCGCGCCCATCACGGTGGAACTGCGCTACGAGGACGACTCCCTGGTGGTGGAGATCGCCAACGGCGCGGCGGCCGGTCCGGGCGCCGGCGAGGTGGTGTCCGGCGGGCAGGGGCTGACCGGGCTGCGCGAACGGGCCCGGCTGGTCGGCGGCATGGTCTACGCGGGGACCGTGGAGGGCGGCGGGTTCCGGGTGGCCGGGGTGCTCCCGTACGGGACCGAGCCGGCCGGGGCCGAGGAGGCGGGCGCGGACGGGGTCGCCGACGACTTCGGACAGCAGCTGCAGGCCAGGTCCCTGGGTACGGGCGCCGGCGTGGGCGGCGGGCCGGTGGACTGGGACGCGATCGACCGGAAGCTGCTCAGCGGGAGCGGCCGGGCCGGGGGCGTGACCCTGGGCTGCGGGATCGCGGTCGCGGCCGTCGTGGTGCTGCTGATCGTGATCGGGGCCGCGGTGGCGCTGCTGGTGGGCTCGGTGGGCGACGCGATGCTCGGCAAGGCCGAGTACGACGCCATCCACGTGGGAGACCCGGAGGAGGCGGTACGTTCGCAGCTGCCCAGCGGGGACAGCATCCTGACCGAGGGGCTCGACCGGAAGGGGCCGCCGCGTCCGCAGGGCGCGGCCTGCCTGGTCTTCCTGGCGGACGACGACACCGATCTGGGGAGCGACAGCGTTTTCCGGTTCTGCTTCAAGGACGGCAAGCTCGTCGACAAGCAGGCGTACCAGGCCAAGCAGTAGGAGCAGGGGTGACAGCCAAGGTGATCCGCGTGGTGATCGCTGATGACGAACCGCTGATCCGGGCCGGGATCAGGATGATCCTGACCTCGGCGGCGGACATCGAGGTCGTCGCCGAGGCGGCGAACGGCCGGGATGCGGTGGAACTGGCGCGGGCCCACGGCCCGGACGTGGTGCTGCTGGACATCCAGATGCCGGTGATGGACGGGCTGACGGCACTGGCCGAGCTCGGGCGGGCGGTGCCCGAGGTGCGGGCGCTGATCCTGACCACCTTCGGGGAGAAGGAGAACGTGCTGCGGGCGCTGAGCGGCGGCGGCGCGGGGTTCCTGCTGAAGGACTCGGCGCCCGGCGAACTCATCGGCGCCGTACGGGCGGCCGCGGCGGGGGACGCCTACCTGTCCCCGGCGGCGACCCGGCACGTGGTGGACCAGATCGCGTCCGGCCGGACGGCCGGACGCGAGGAGGAGGCGCGGCGCCGGGTGGCCGAACTGAGCGAGCGCGAGCGCGGGGTACTGGCGCTGCTCGGGGAGGGGTTGTCGAACGCGGACGCGGGGCGCCGGCTGCACATGAGCGAGGCCACGGTGAAGACGTACGTCAGCCGGATCCTGGCGAAACTGGAATGCGAGAACCGCGTACAGGCGGCCCTGCTGGCCAGGGACGCCGGGCTGTAGGTACGGTCGGGCCGAAATCCGATGGCGATCAGGGGGCGGGGCGCATGACGGCGGTAGCGCAGGAGCATGGCGTGGGACCGGAGTCGAAGGTACGGATCCCGGCGGTCGAGGGGTTCGCTCCGCGGGCCGGATCTCCCGCCGTTTCCCCCTCCGTGTCTCCCCGGGCGGCGGGCAGGGCGCTGCGCGTGCGGGTGCCCCGGTCGGCGCACGCGCTCTTCGAGGCCCCGGCCGACCGTCCGGACGCGGTGCGTGCGGTGGAGGAGTCCAACGTCGGGCGGGTCGCCGAACTCGCGCCGATACGGACCGGCCGGATGGCCGCCAACCCCTTCGCGTTCCTGCGCGGCTCGGCCGGGCTGATGGCGCACGACCTCTCCGGCGGTCCCGTGACCGGGATCGGCGCGCAGATCTGCGGAGACGCCCACGCGGCCAACTTCGGCCTGTACGGGGACGCGCGCGGCCGGCTGGTCATCGACCTCAACGACTTCGACGAGACCGTCTTCGGCCCGTGGGAGTGGGACCTCAAGCGGCTGGCCACCTCGCTGGTCCTGGCCGGCCGGGTGGCCGGTGCGGACGAGGACACCTGCCGGGCGGCCGCGCACGACGCGGCGGGTGCCTACCGGCGCACGATGCGCCTGCTGGCCAAACTGCCGGCCCTCGACGCGTGGAACGCCATCGCGGACGAGGAACTGGTCTCGCACACCGACGCCCGTGACCTGCTGGGCACGCTGGAACGGGTCTCGGAGAAGGCCCGCAACAACACCTCCGCCCGGTTCGCGGCCAAGTCCACCGAGCCGACGCCCGACGGGGGCCGGGCCTTCGTGGACGCGCTGCCCGTGCTGCGCCGGGTCGGGGACGGGGAAGCGGCGGCCGTGGCGGCCGCGCTGGGCCCGTACCTGGAAACCCTCCAGGGCGACCGGCTGCCGCTGCTGGCCCGGTACGCGATCCACGACGTGGCCTTCCGGGTGGTGGGCACGGGCAGCGTCGGCACCCGCTCGTACGTGGTGCTGCTGCTGGACCACCGGGGTGAGGCGCTGGTCCTCCAGGTGAAGGAGGCCAGGCCCTCCGCGCTGCTGCCGCACCTGCCCGGGCTCGGCTTCGTCTCCCCGCCGGAGGAGCACGAGGGCCACCGGGTGGTGGCGGGGCAGAAGCGGATGCAGGTGGTCTCCGACATCCTGCTGGGCTGGACGACGGTGGAGGGGCGGCCCTTCCAGGTCCGCCAGTTCCGCAACCGCAAGGGCAGCGTGGACCCGGCGGCGCTGGCCGCCGAGCAGTTCGACGACTACGGGCGGATGACCGGAGCCCTGCTGGCGCGGGCGCACGCGCACAGCGCGGATCCGCGGCTGCTGGCCGGGTACTGCGGCAAGAGCGACGAGCTGGACGAGGCCGTCGCGGGCTTCGCCGTGGCCTACGCCGACCGGAGCGAGGCCGACCACGCGGTGCTGGTGGAGGCGGTGCGGTCCGGGCGGATCGCGGCGGAGTCCGGGGTCTGAGCGGCCGGCGGCCGAGCCCGCGCGCGGGATGTTTCACGTGAAACCGGTCGATGTTTCACGTGAAACACCCGGGCCCGAGGGCCTTAGGCTGGCCGGGTGAGCGAGCAGACTGTTCCCGAAGAGTCCGAGCCCGGCTCCGGCCCCGGCCCCGCTGCCGACGAGCGGCCCGAGGCGCGCCTGGAGCGCGCCGTGCGGGCCGCCGAGCAGGCGCTGATCGAGTTCGAGATCGCGGTGGAGACCTTCCGGGTGGAGGTGGAGAACTTCTCCCGCCTGCACCACCAGAAGCTCGGACCGATGTACTCGCGGCTCGACGAGCTGGACGCCCTGATCGCCGAGGCGAAGGCGGCGAGGACCGGTGACGCGGAGGACCTGCGCCGTGCGCGCGAGGCCCGCTCGCTGGTGATGCCGATGCCCGGGGTGGACGAGCTGTTCCACGACTGGCTGGACGCGGACGGGATGTCCGACGACGCCTCCGCGATGCTCACGGACCGCGCCGTGCGGCCGCCGGAGCGGGTGCGCCCCTCGGAGGAGGTGCGCCGCCTGTACCGCGAGCTGGTCCGCAAGGCGCATCCCGACCTGGCCCAGGACGAGGCCGAGCGCGAGCGGCGCGACGAGTTCATCGCGCGGGTCAACGCGGCCTACGGACGCGGCGAGGAGCAGGTGCTGCGCGAGCTGGCGCAGGAGTGGGCGGAGGGCCCGGCGCCCGCCGAACAGCGGCTGAGCGAGAGCGAGGAGCTGTACGAGCGCCTGGAATGGCTCTCGCGCCGCAAGGAGCTGCTGTCGGTGGTGGCCCGGGACCTGGAGGAGAGCGCCATCGGGTCGATGCTGCGGATGGCTCCGGAGGACCCGGACCGGCTGCTGGAGGAGATCGCCGAGCAGCTGCTCGGCGACGTCGAGAAGCGCGAGGCGGAGCTGGCGGCCCTCGCCGCCGAGTGAGGCCCCGGCTGGGCGTCGGCTGGGCGTCGGTTGGGCCCCGGCCGAGGGTGAAGCCGTCGCGGACGGGTCGGCAGGCCGGGTCGGATAGGTTGGCTCAGCTATCCGTGACGAGAGAAGGCGACAGACATGAACTCCGGACCGCTTCCCTCGGTGGCCGCCTCCGCGCTGCCCTCCGAAGCCTTTGTCCTCGACGTTCGCGAGAACGACGAATGGGCGGCCGGCCATGCCGAGGGCGCACTGCACATCCCGATGAGCGAGTTCGTGGCGCGCATCGGTGAGCTGACCGAGAAGATCGAGGACGAGCGCCCGGTCTACGTGATGTGCCGGGTCGGCGGGCGCTCCGCCCAGGTGGCCCAGTACCTGCGGGGCCAGGACATCGACGCCGTGAACGTGGCCGGCGGCATGCAGGACTGGGAGGCCGCGGGCCGCCCGGTCGTCACCGACGCGGGCACCCCGGGCTTCGTCGTCTGAGACGGCGGCCCCGTGACGGGCTAGGCGAGCGGGTGGGCGGCCAGCAGGTCGCCCAGTGCCTCCTCGTGGGCCGCGGCCGGGCCGAGCTGGAGCTCCAGCTGCTTGGCCCAGGCGTGGTAGCGGTGCAGCGGGTAGTCGGTGTCGGCGCCGAAGCCGCCGTGCAGGTGCTGTGCGGTCTGCACGACGCGGCGTACGCCCTCGGAGGCCCAGATCTTGGCCACGGCCACGTCACCGGCGCTGGGCAGCGGTCCGCCCGCTCCGCCCGTGGCGGCGTCGAGCCGCCAGGCGGCCTGCCAGAGCGTGACCTCCATGGCGCGCAGGTCGATGTAGCGGTCGGCGGCCTGGACGGCCACGGCCTGGAAACTGGCCACCGGGAAGCCGAACTGCTCGCGCTTGCTCGTGTACTGACTGGTCATGGTGAGCACGTTCTCGCCGAGGCCCAGCGCGAGCGCGCAGGTCCCGGTGGCCAGGAGCTGGCGCAGGTGGTCCCAGGCGCCGGGCGCTTCGATCAGGTGCGAGGCCGGGACCCGCACGCCGTCGAGGGTGAGCTCGGCGAGCCGCTCCCCGCTGGTGGAGTACTGCTCCGCGAGGGACAGGCCCCCGGCGCCCCGGGGGACGAACGCGAGGACCGCCTCGCCCTCCCCGGTGTGGGCCGGGACGGCGATCCAGTCGGCGCTGTGCGCCCAGGCGACGGTCGTCTGCACGCCCTCAAGGAGCCAGGTGTCGGCGTCTTGTCGTTCCCGCCGTGCGGTGACGGCCAGTTCGGCCGGGTCGTGGCCGCTGCGGCCGTGCGCGGCGACGGTGAGGACGAGGCCGCCGCTCCCGGCGCCGGGCAGCAGGGCGCCGGCCAGCTCGGGGCTGCCGTGGGCCTGGACGGTCATGGCGGTGGCGCAGTGCTCCAGCAGCGGCACCCGGGCCAGCACCCTCGCCGCCTCGCGCAGGACCAGGCACAGGGCGATGGCGTCGAGGCCGGAGCCGCCGTGCTCCTCGGTGAGGACCAGGCTCAGCAGGTCGGAGTCCGCGAGCTTGGCCCACAGCTCGCGATCGAACTCCTCGGCCACCGCCCTCGGGGTGAGCGCGGGGCTGGGTACGCCGTCGGGGGCCACGTCCGCGAACACGGCCTTGGCCGCCTCGACGGCGGCCTGCTGCTCCTCGGTGAAGGTGAAGTCCACTGCCTGTCCTCCCGCGTGCCCGGATCGCGCTCTGTCTGACGGTGCGTCAAGATAGAACACGTTCTGGAAATTTGACAGGGGGACGGCAGGCAGCCGGCTCAGCGGTCGAAGTCGATCTCCACGTCCTCCGACACCGGGTGCGACTGGCAGGCCAGCACGAACCCGGCCTCCGTCTCCTGCTCCTCGAGCGCGAAGTTGCGCTCCATGCGCACCTCGCCGGTCACGAGGAAGGCCCGGCAGGTGCCGCACACGCCGCCCTTGCAGGCGTACGGGGCGTCCGCGCGGGCCCGCAGCACCGCGTCGAGCAGGGATTCGCCGTCGCGCACCGGCCAGGTGCCCGAGCGGCCGTCGAGCCGCGCCGTGACCCGGCCGCTGGTGACCTCGGCCGAAGCGGTGCGGGCGGGCGGGGCGGTGTCCTCGACGTGGAAGACCTCCTCGTGGACCCGGGTACGGACCACGCCGAGCGCGGCCAGCGCCTGCTCCGCTCCCGTCACCAGGCCGTACGGGCCGCACAGGAACCAGCCCGTCACCTCGGCGACCGGCAGCAGGGCGGGCAGCAGCTCCGTCAGCCGCTCCTCGCCGAGCCGTCCGGAGGGCAGCCCGGCCTCCTGCTCCTCCCGGGACAGCACGGTGACGAGCTGGAACCGGTCGGGATAGCGGTCCTTGAGGTCGGCGACCTCCTCCAGGAACATCGTCGAGGCCGCGCTGCGGTCGCTGCGCACCAGGCAGAACCGTGCGTCGGGGCGGGCGGCGAGGAGGGTGGCGGCGATCGACAGCACCGGGGTGATGCCGCTGCCGCCGACGATCGCGGCGTAGTGCGCGGCGGGCGGCGCCGCCGCGGGGTCCAGGACGAACCGGCCGGCCGGGACCATCACGTCCAGGACGTCCCCGGCGGCGATCTCCTTGTGGGCGTAGGAGGAGAACTCCCCGCCCTCCACCAGCCGCACCCCGACCCGCAGTGCGGTGGGACCGGGCCCGTCCGCGGCCGGGGCCTGGGAGCAGATCGAGTAGGTGCGCCGCACCTCGGAGCCCCCCGCCCCGCCCCGGCGCAGGGTGAGGTGCTGGCCCGGGGAGTGCCGGTACTCGGCGCGCAGCTCCGGCGGGACGGCCAGGGTCAGGGCCACGGAGTCCTCGGTGAGCCGGTCGACCGCCGTCACCGTCAAGGTGTGGAACGCGCCGTGGCGCGCGGGGCGCACCGGGTTCGCGGACACCGGTGTGGCTGACGGCGGTGACACGGCCATCTACAGCTCCTTGAAGTGGTCGAACGGTTCGCGGCAGGCGGTGCAGCGGCGCAGCGCCTTGCATGCGGTGGAGGAGAACCGGCTGAGCAGCTCGGTGTCGGTCGATCCGCAGTTCGGGCAGCGGACGGACAGGGTGAGCGGGACCGGTCCGCCGGCGGCGTGCGGCCGCGGCGGGGCGATGCCGAACTCCGCGAGTTTGCGGCGGCCTTCGGCGCTGATGTCGTCGGTGGACCAGGCGGGGGCCAGCACGGTCCGGACCCGGACCTCCGCTATGCCGTGGTCGATCAGGACCCGCTCGATGTCGGCGGACATGGCCTCGATGGCCGGGCAGCCGGTGTAGGTGGGGGTCAGGGTGACCTCCACGTGGCCGTCCTCGTGCATCCGCACCCCGCGCATCACGCCGAGCTCCTCGAGGGTGAGCACGGGCAGTTCCGGGTCGGGGACGGAGCCGGCCAGCGCGGCCAGCTCCACCTCCAGCCGGGTCCGCTCGGTGCTGGTCACCACGATGCCCCCGGGTGGCTGCGGTGCAGGTGCTGCATCTCCGCGAGCAGTCGGCCGAAGGGCTCGGTGTGCAGTCCCTGCCGGCCGGCTCCGGCGGCCCAGGCGCCGTGCCGCGCGCCCTGGGGCAGCTCCAGTCCGGCCCGCTCCAGTACGCCGCCCAGCGCGGCCAGCCAACGGCCTTCCAGGGCGGCCCAGTCGAGCTCGTCGAGCCCGTCCACCGGCCGGAACATCTCCCCGGTGTACTTCCACAGCCCGTCCAGGCCGGCGCGCATCC
The DNA here is from genome assembly GCF_035978755.1 of Streptomyces sp. NBC_01298. Lineage (NCBI taxonomy): Bacteria > Bacillati > Actinomycetota > Actinomycetes > Kitasatosporales > Streptomycetaceae > Streptomyces > Streptomyces sp. NBC_01298. The sequence goes on along the minus strand of NZ_CP108414.1, from coordinate 4,616,078 downwards.
GGCGCCGGCTCTCCTCGGTGCCGTCGCCGAGCCGCAGCGTCCACTGCTCGGCGTGGTCGCGGTGGTAGGCGGTCTCCTTGACCGCCTTGGCGGCGAGCGGCGCGAACGGGCCGTCGCCGTGCGCGAGTTCCCCGTAGAGCTCGTGCTGGTAGAGCGAGAAGTAGAGCTGGCGCGCGATGGTGTGGGCGAAGTCGCCGTTCGGCTGCTCGACCAGCTGGAGGTTGCGGAAGGACCGCTCCTCGCGGAGGTAGGCCAGCTCGTCCTCGTCTCCGGCCGTCGACAGCAGGACGCGGGCCTGGCCGAGGAGGTCGAGGGCGATGTTGGCCAGGGCGACCTCCTCCTCCAGGACGGGCGCGTGGCCGGCCCACTCGGCGAGGCGGTGCGAAAGGATCAGCGCGTCGTCGCCGAGGGCCAGGGCCGCCGTCACGGCGGCCGTCCCCGATGCGGTGCTCGTCTCGGTGCTCGTGTCGGTGCTCGTCACAGGTGCTGCACCCCCTCGGGGATCTCGTAGAAGGTGGGGTGCCGGTACGGCTTGTCGGCGGACGGGGCGAAGAACGGGTCCCGCTCGTCCGGGGAGGAGGCGGTGATCTCCGTGGAGGGCACCACCCAGATGGAGATGCCCTCGCCGCGCCGGGTGTAGAGATCGCGGGCGTTGCGCAGGGCCATCTCCGCGTCGGGGGCGTGCAGGCTGCCCGCGTGCGTGTGCGAGAGGCCGCGCCGCGAGCGGACGAACACCTCCCACAGGGGCCAGTTCTGCGTCATACCCGAGCCTCGCTTCCGATGGTCGCCGCGGCGGCCGTGGCCGCCGCCTGCTTCTCCGCATACGCCGCGGCCGCGTCGCGCACCCAGGCGCCTTCCTCGTGCGCCGTGCGGCGCTGTCCTATCCGCTCCTCGTTGCACGGGCCGTTGCCCTTGAGGACCTCCCAGAACTCCGTCCAGTCGATGGCTCCGAAGTCGTGGTGCCCGCGCTCCTCGTTCCACTTCAGGTCCGGGTCGGGCAGGGTCAGCCCCAGTGACTCGGCCTGCGGGACGGCGATGTCCACGAAGCGCTGGCGCAGGTCGTCATTGGTGTGGCGCTTGATCCGCCAGGCCATCGACTGCGCGGAGTGCGCGGACTCCCCGTCCGGCGGGCCGAACATCATCAGGGAGGGCCACCACCAGCGGTCCACGGCGTCCTGGGCCATCGCGTGCTGGGCCTCGGTGCCCCGGGAGAGGGCGAGGAGCAGCTCGTACCCCTGGCGCTGGTGGAAGGACTCCTCCTTGCAGATCCGGACCATGGCCCGGGCGTACGGCCCGTAGGAGCAACGGCAGATCGGGACCTGGTTGGTGATCGCCGCGCCGTCCACGAGCCAGCCGATCGCGCCCACGTCGGCCCAGGTCAGGGTGGGGTAGTTGAAGATCGAGGAGTACTTCTGCTTTCCGGCGTGGAGCTTGTCGAGGAGCTCGTCGCGGCTGGTGCCCAGGGTCTCGGCGGCGCTGTACAGGTACAGGCCGTGGCCGGCCTCGTCCTGGACCTTCGCCATCAGGATCGCCTTGCGGCGCAGGGAGGGCGCGCGGGTGATCCAGTTCGCCTCGGGCTGCATGCCGATGATCTCGGAGTGGGCGTGCTGGGCCATCTGGCGGACCAGGGACGCGCGGTACTCGTCGGGCATCCAGTCGCGCGGTTCCACCCGCTCGTCGGCCGCCACGGCCGCGTCGAAGGCCGCCGCGAGCTGTGCGCCGAGGTCGGCGGTCACGCCGATCCCCGCGTCCCGCAGGGCGCCCTGCTGCGCGTCCCGGCCCCCCGTCCCCGATGTCGCTGCCGGGGTCACTGCCACCATCACGGCCCCCTGTCAGAGGTCTTTTCCCGCCTCGTCCCGCCCGACCGACCGATCGTTCGGTTCATCCTCTTCAATGGTGGGACGAGGGCCCGTAGGGTGTCAACCTCTGTGGTCAACCCTGTGGACGCCGGATGATCGGGGCGGGATGGATTCGAACGCGCTGGAGCCCCTCGAAGGAGCGGCTCCACCCCCGCCCAGGGCGCCCGGAATCGCCGGCCTGTCCACCCCGTACCGGGTCGTCACGGCCCTCGCGCTCGGCGCGGTGGCGGTGGCCGCCTGCTTCCACCTGGCCCTCGTCTTCCTGCACGTGGCTCCGTCCAACACGGTCAGCAAGCGGCACGCGGCCCGGATCGACTGGTGGATCTACCCCGAGTTCGAACAGAACTGGAAGCTCTTCGCCCCCAACCCGCTCCAGCAGAACATCGCCGTGGAGATGCGCGCGGAAGTGCGGACCGACGACGGCCGCCTGGTGACGGGCGCCTGGCGCGGGCTGTCCGCCGAGGACGGCGCGGCCATCCGCCACAGCCTGCTGCCGAGCCACACCGAGCAGAACGAGCTCCGCCGGGCCTGGGACTTCTTCACCTCCTCCCACGACGAGGACAACAAGTCCACCGGCGACCGCGGCGAACTCGCCGAGGAGTACCTGCGCCGGATCGCCGTGGACCGGCTGGAGACCGGCCGAGCCGCGGAGGGCCGGATCGTGCGGATCCAGGTGCGCGGGGCGACGACGGAGGTCGCCGCACCCCAGTGGTCCGACGAGAAGGCCGACACCCAGACCTACTACCGGGAGCTGCCGTGGTGGACGGTGTGACGGGGTCCGGCGCGAAGCGGCTCAAGGACTCCGGGGCGCGGGGGCTGGCCCGGGTCAGCGGGCAGGCGCTGGGCCCGTACCAGAGCGCCGTGGTCCGCATCGGGTTCGCCGGGACCTGGCTGTTCTTCCTGCTGCGGGAGTTCCCCCACCGCCACGAGCTGTACGGGCCGGACGGGCCGTGGAGCTGGGAGCTGGCGCGGCGGCTGATCGACTCGAACCACGCCTTCACGGTCCTGATGTGGTCGGACTCGGCGCTCTGGTTCGAGATCGTCTACGTCGCGGCCGTGCTGTCGTCCGCCCTGCTGATGCTGGGCTGGCGCACCCGGGCGACCTCCGTGGTCTTCATGGTCGGCGTGCTGTCCCTGCAGAACCGCAGCGTCTTCATGGGCGACGGCGGGGACAACGTCATCCACCTGATGGCGATCTACCTCGTGCTGACCCGCTGCGCGCAGGTCTGGTCGCTGGACGCCCGCCGCGCCCGCCGCCTCGGCACGGCCTCGGCCGGGCCGGCGGGGCCGGTGCTGTGGGGCGTGCTCGGCGCGGTGTTCGCGTACGGGGTCGTGACGGGGGACCTCAGTAACGGCTGGGTGATGTTCTGCGTGGCCCTGTGGGTGCTCGCCGCGCTGTGGTGGACGGTCGACCGCTACGAGCCGCAGGGGGAGGGGCGGGCCGTCCTCGACGTCCTGGCCAACCTGCTGCACAACGCCGGGATGCTGGTGATCATGGTGGAGGTCTGCCTGATCTACGCGACGGCCGGCTGGTACAAGATCCAGGGCTCGCGGTGGCAGGACGGCACGGCGCTGTACTACCCGCTGAACCTGGACTACTTCACCCCGTGGCCCGGTGTCTCGGCCTTCCTCGCGAGCAGCGGCACGCTGGTGATGCTGCTGTCCTACGGGACGGTCGCGGTTCAGGTGGCCTTCCCGTTCACGCTGTTCAACCGGCGGATCAAGAACGTGCTGCTGGCGGTGATGATGCTGGAGCACGCGGGGATCGCGGTGTTGTTGGGGCTGCCGTTCTTCTCGCTGGCGATGATCGCCGCCGACGCGGTGTTCCTGCCGACCGGGTTCTTGGTGTGGCTGGGAGCGGTGGTCGCTGCGCGGCGGGTGCGTGGGGGGCGGGCTGTTCCGGACCCCGGACCGGATCCGGAGCCCTACGCGGACCCCGAGCCCGCGCTCCCCAGCCCCGTCCCGCGCTGAGGCCCGGCCCTGCGGGGCTTGTCCCCTACCCTCCCCCAGACTCCGTCCGGGGGGACCCCCGGTTCGCCCGTTCCCCGGGGCTCCGCCCCGGACCCCGCTCCTCAAACGCCGGAGGGGCTGAAAGGGAACGTAGGGTCGGCGGTATGAGTGAGCGGCACGGGAACCCCGATGGCATCCAGGACACCGAACGGCAGTGGCGGGAAGCCGTTGCGGGGGAGGAGCTGGTGCTTCTTGACGGGTTTCACGCGCTGAAGCACGCGCTGCGCTTCGGGGCGGACGTGCGGATCGCCGTCGCCGACGACCCTGAAGCCGTACGGGGCCTCGCGCGCGAGCTGGCCGGGGACGTGGAGGCGGACGTCGCGCGGCTCGTGCGCGAGGCTCCGCTCAAGGGGCTGCTGCCGCGGGTGCACCCCACCGGGGTGGCGGCGCTCGCGGTCCGGCCCGGGCGGGCCGAGGGACGGGCCCGGCTCGACGCACGGCCCAGGACGGCCCCGATCGTGCTCCTCGACAATCCGCGCAACCTGGGCAACGTCGGAGCCGTCGTCCGGCTCGCCGCAGGCTTCGGCGCCACCGGAGTGGTGACCAGGGGAGACCTGGACCCCTGGCACCCCAACGTGGTGCGGGCCGGCGCCGGTCTGCACTACGCCACGACCGTGGACCGGGTGGAGCTCGACGAGCTGCCGCCCGGCCCGCTGTACGCGCTCGACCCGGAGGGCGAGGACATCCGCGCCCTCACCCTCCCGGACGAGGCCCTGCTCGCCTTCGGCTCCGAACGCCACGGCATCTCGCCCGAGCTGCGTGCCCGAGCCGATCACCTGGTGTCCCTGCCGATGCGGCCGCAGGTCTCCAGCTACAACCTGGCCACCAGCGTGGCCATGGCCCTCTTCCACTGGGGCGGGCCCAAGCCGTAGGGCGTCAGCCCTGGCGGCGGACCTCCACCACGCGGAAGCGGTTGGACACGAACGCCCCGTCGCACAGCGCGGCGTTCGCCGCCGGGTTGCCGCCGGAGCCGTGGAAGTCGGAGAAGGCCGCGGTCTGGTTCACATAGACCCCGCCCGTCAGGTTCAGCGAGAGCTGCGCCGACTCCTCCAGACAGACCTCCTCGATGGCCCGCTCGGTGTCCGCGGACGTGGTGTACGCCCCGACCGTCATGGCGCCCTTCTCACGGACCGTGCGCCGCAGCAGGTCCAGCGCGCTCTGCGTGGAGTCGACCGCCACCGCGAAGGAGACCGGGCCGAAGCACTCCGAGAGGTACGGGGCGGAGTCGTCCGGCTTGGCCGAGTCCAGCTTGACCATCACCGGCGTGCGCACGACCGCGCCCGGGAAGTCCGGGTGCGTCACCTCGCGCGAGGCCAGCGCGACCTCGCCGAGCCCTGCCGCGGCCTCCAGGCGGGCCTTCACGTCCGGGTTGACCAGGGCGCCGAGCAGGGCGTTGGCCCGCGCGTCGTCGCCGAGCAGACCACCGACCGCGCCCGCGAGGTCCGAGACGACCTCGTCGTAGGACTTGTGCCCGGCGTCGGTCTCGATGCCGTCGCGCGGGATCAGCAGGTTCTGCGGGGTGGTGCACATCTGGCCGCTGTAGAGGGAGAGGGAGAAGGCCAGGTTGGACAGCATGCCCTTGTAGTTGTCGGTGGAGTCCAGGACGACGGTGTTGACGCCGGCCTTCTCCGTGTAGACCTGCGCCTGGCGGGCGTTGGTCTCCAGCCAGTCGCCGAACTCGGTGGACCCGGTGTAGTCGATGACCTTGATCTCGGGCCGGACGGCGAGCTCCTTGGCGATGCCCTCGCCCGGGCGCTCCACGGCCAGCGCGACCAGGTTCGGGTCGAACCCGGCGTCGGCGAGGACCTCGCGGGCCACCTGGACGGTCAGCGCGAGCGGCAGGACGGCGCGCGGGTGCGGCTTGACCAGCACCGGGTTGCCCGTGGCCAGGGAGGCGAAGATGCCCGGGTAGCCGTTCCAGGTGGGGAAGGTGTTGCAGCCGATCATCAGGGAGATGCCGCGCGGGACGGCGGTGAAGGTCTTGCCCAGTTCGAGGGGGTCCTTCTTGCCCTGCGGCTTCGACCAGTCGGCCTGACCGGGGACGCGGGTCTGCTCCTCGTAGGCGTAGGCCACCGCTTCCAGACCGCGGTCCTGCGCGTGCGGGCCGCCCGCCTGGAACGCCATCATGAAGGCCTGGCCGCTGGTGTGCATGACGGCGTGCGCGAACTCGTGCGTCCGCGCCGAGATCCGCGCCAGGATCTCGATGCAGACCAGGGCGCGCGCCTCGGGGCCGGCGTCCCGCCAGGCGCCCATGCCGGCCCGCATCGCGGGCAGCAGCACCTCCGGGTCCACGTGCGGGTACTCGACGCCGAGCTCCACGCCGTACGGGGAGGTCTCCGCGCCCGTCCAGCCGTCGGTGCCGGGCTGTCCGAGGTCGAGCCGGGTGCCGCGCAGCGCCTCGAAGGCGGCGAGGCCGTCGGCCGGCGCGGTCTCCCCGTACGCCTTGGGGTGCTCGGGGTGCGGGGACCAGTAGGCGCGGCTGCGGATGGTGGCCAGCGCCTGGTCCAGAGTGGGCCGGTGCTTGGCGGACAGCTGGGGGACGGTGAGCTCGGCGGCCATCAGGGACCAACTCCTCTTTGAGCCGGGCGGGATCAGGCGATCGGGGCAGGCAAGAAGGGATGAACAAGAGCAGACTGGAGTTAGAGTAACCGAACGATCGGTCGGGACAAGAGGGCCCGGCAGGCCTGTGGACAAGTCGGTGCGGGAGGATCTGGGCATGACAGCAATCGAGCGGTCCCGCACAGTGGCGGTCGTCGGCGCCGGCACCATGGGGCAGGGCATCGCCCAGGTCGCCCTTCTCGCAGGTCACCGCGTGCTGCTCTACGACATCAACGCCGCGCTCGCCTCCGACGCGGTCGGGTTCGTCCAGGACCGGGTCGAGCGGATGGCCGCGAAGGGCCGGCTGGACCGCGCCGAGGCCGAGGACGCGATCGTCCGGATCGCGTCGGCGAGCGAGCTGGCGGAGCTGGCCGACACCGCCCTCGTGGTGGAGGCGGTCGTCGAGGACGTCACCGTCAAGCGGGCGCTGTTCGCGGCACTCGAAGAGGTGGTTTCGCCGGACACCTTGCTGGCCACCAACACCTCCTCCCTTTCGGTCACCGAGCTCGCCGCCGGACTCGCGCACCCCGGACGCTTCCTGGGCCTGCACTTCTTCAACCCGGCCCCGCTGCTGCCGCTGGTCGAGGTGGTCTCCGGTTTCGCCACGGACCCGGCCGCCGCGAGCCGCGCGTACGACACCGTCCTGGCCTGGGGAAAGACGCCGGTGCGCTGCGCCGACACCCCGGGCTTCATCGTCAACCGGATCGCCCGGCCCTTCTACGCCGAGGCGTTCGCGGTGTACGAGGAGCAGGGCGCCGACCCGGCCACCATCGACGCCGTGCTCCGCGAGAGCGGCGGCTTCAAGATGGGCCCCTTCGCGCTGACCGACCTGATCGGCCAGGACGTCAACGAGGCCGTCACCCGCTCGGTGTGGGAGTCCTTCTTCCGCAGCCCCAAGTTCACCCCGTCCCTCGCGCAGCGCCGGCTGGTCCAGTCGGGCCGCCTCGGCCGCAAGTCGGGCCACGGCTGGTACCCGTACGGCCCGGACGCGCAGGTCCCGGCCCCGCACACCGCCGCCCCCGTCGACCCGTCCGACGTGCCCGCGAAGGTGACCGTCGTCGGTGACCTCGGACCGGCGGCCGGCCTGCTCGACCTCCTGGAGGAGGCCGGGATCGCGGTCACGCCCGTCGAGCACGGGGGCCCGTACATCCAGCTCCCCGGCGAGGGGCAGCTCGTGCTCGCCGACGGCAAGACGGCGATCGAGTTCGCCGACGTCGTCTACTTCGACCTCGCCTTCGACTATCGCGACGCCACCCGGATCGCGCTCTCCGTCAGCGAGGACACGAGCGAGCGGACGCTCGCAGAGGCCGTCGGGCTGTTCCAGAGGCTCGGCAAGAAGGTCTCCGTCATCGGCGACGTGCCGGGCATGATCGTCGCCCGGACGGTCGCGATGCTGATCGACCTCACCGCCGATGCCGTCGCGCGCGGGGTCGCGGGCGCCGAGGACATCGACACGGCGATGCGGCTCGGGGTCAACTACCCGGTGGGCCCGGCCGAATGGCACGACCGGCTCGGCCGCGACTGGGCGTACGACCTGCTGCACCACCTCGACGAGCGGTGTCCCGGCGGCCGGTACGCGCCCTCGCTGGCGCTGTACAAGCTCGGCTACGCGGCGGGCGACGACGAGGGCGACGAGGGCGACGACGAGGGCGACTCCGTCCACGACGAGGTCCACGACGAGGCGGGGGAGTCGGAATGACCACGGCCAAGCGGGACACGTACACGCCCGAGACGCTCCTGTCCGTCGCCGTCCAGGTCTTCAACGAGCGCGGCTACGACGGCACCTCGATGGAGCACCTCTCCAAGGCGGCCGGCATCTCGAAGTCCTCGATCTACCACCACGTCGCCGGCAAGGAGGAGCTGCTCCACCGCGCCGTCAGCCGGGCCCTGGACGAGCTCTTCGCCGTCCTGGCGGAGCCGGGGGCGATACGGGGCCGCGCGGTCGAGCGCGTCGAGTACGTCACCCGCCGCACGGTCGAGGTCCTCGTCGCCGAGCTGCCCTACGTGACCCTGCTGCTGCGGGTCCGCGGCAACACCCGTACCGAGCGCTGGGCCCTGGAGCGCCGCCGCGAGTTCGACCACCAGGTCGCGGAGCTGCTGAAGGCCGCCGCCGCCGAGGGCGACCTGCGGGCGGACGTGGACATCCGGCTCGCCACCCGGCTGCTCTTCGGCATGGTCAACTCCCTGGTCGAGTGGTACCGCCCGCACCCCGGCACCACCCCCGACCAGCTCGCGGACGCGGTGGTCAGCATGGCCCTGGACGGCCTGCGCACGGCCCGCTGAGCCCTCAGCGCGGGGTGCGCGGGGTGCGGCTCCGCAGCCGCCACACCAGGACGGCGCCGGCCGCTACGGTCGGCGTCAGGGCGCCGTACCCGTAGAGGAGCGCGAGGCCGGGGCGGTGGGCCATGCCCGCGCGCAGGTCCAGGAAGAGGGGCCCCGCGGTCATCCAGGCGTCCCACTCCCGGTCGTGCGTCACCAGGCGCACGAGCAGGAACGCCCAGAAGCCGAGGACGGCCCACGCGGTGAGGTACGGCCACGGGGAGCCCGGGAGGGGCTCCAGGGGCGTGCCCGTACCGGCGCCCGCCCAGCGGTGGGCCGCGTAGCCCAGGGCCGTGACGAGGGCCCGCGCCGGAAGGGCTGGACGGTACCCGGCGGCGGGCTTCAGTCCTCCGAGATCGTCGGCCCCGCGGCCGGGTCGCGGGCCAGCAGATCCGTTTCCTCGAACACCAGCAGGGTGCGCGTGGAGAGGACCTCCGGGATGGACTGGAGGCGGGTCAGGACCAGCTCGCGCAGGGTGCGGTTGTCCGGGGTGTGGACCAGGAGCAGGACGTCGAAATCGCCGCTGACCAGGGCGATGTGGGCGGCGCCGGGGAGTTCGCGGAGCTGTTCGCGGACCGTGCGCCAGGAGTTCTGGACGATCTTCAGGGTGATGTAGGCGGAGGCGCCCTGGCCCGCGCGTTCGTGGTTGACGCGGGCGGTGAAACCGCGGATCACCCCGTCGTCGATGAGCCGGTTGATCCGGGCGTAGGCATTGGCCCGGGAGACGTGGACCTGCTCGGCGACCGAGCGTATCGAGGCGCGGCCGTCCGCCTGGAGCAGGCGCACGATCGACCGGTCGATCGGGTCGAGGGGGCGGGGCGGGGTCGCGGGCGGCCCGGGGGATACCGGCGGTACGGGCGCGCCCCCGAGTGCGCCCCCCGCCCCGGAACCCGCTCCGGCCATTTGTTCATCCGTCATCGCCCGATGCCTGCCTCTCCTGGACGTCCTGCACCCATACCAGGGCGTCGACGCCACTTTGTCCACAGCCTGACGCCGCCTGTAGCCAAATTGCCGGGACAACCGAACAATCGGTAGGTGAGGGGCCTCACACCCGAGGCCTCCCTGCCCGCTTCCCACGAGGAGGTGTACGCCGCCATGACGGTCCAAGAGCTGCCCGGTGCCGGTGCGTCCCACCGCTCCACCCCGCCGCCCGCCTGGAGGCCCCGTACGGATGCCGCCCCGCTGCTCCCGGACCCCGAGCCGTACCGGGTGCTGGGCACCCCGGCCGCCGACCGGCTCGACCCCGAGCTGATGCGCCGGTGCTACGCCGAGCTGGTGCGCGGCCGCCGCTACAACGCCCAGGCCACCGCCCTCACCCGGCAGGGCCGTCTGGCCGTATACCCCTCCACCGTCGGCCAGGAGGCGTGCGAGATCGCCGCCGCGATGGTCCTGGAGGAGCAGGACTGGCTCTTCCCGAGCTACCGCGACACCCTCGCGGCCGTGGCCCGCGGACTGGATCCCGTACAGGCGCTGACGCTGCTGCGCGGCGACTGGCACACCGGGTACGACCCGCGCGAGCACCGGATAGCCCCCCTCTCGACGCCGCTGGCCACCCAGCTGCCGCACGCGGTCGGCCTGGCGCACGCCGCCCGGCTGCGCGGGGACGACGTGGTCGCCCTCGCCATGGTCGGCGACGGCGGCACCAGCGAGGGCGATTTCCACGAGGCCATGAACTTCGCCGCCGTCTGGCAGGCGCCGGTCGTCTTCCTCGTGCAGAACAACGGCTTCGCGATCTCCGTTCCGCTCGCCAAGCAGACCGCCGCCCCGACCCTGGCCCACAAGGCCGTGGGGTACGGGATGCCCGGCCGCCTCGTCGATGGCAACGACATCGCCGCCATGCACGAGGTGCTGTCCGAGGCGGTCCGGCGGGCCCGGTCCGGCGGCGGACCGACCATGATCGAGGCCGTCACCTACCGCATAGAGGCCCACACCAACGCCGACGACGCCACCCGCTACCGGGGCGACGCCGAGGTCGAGGCCTGGAAGGCGCACGACCCGATCGAGCTGCTGGAGCGCGAGCTGACCGCGCGCGGCCTGCTGGACGAGTCGGGCATCAAGGCCGCCAAGGACGCCGCCGAGGCGATGGCGGCGGCGCTGAGGGACGGGATGAACGCGGAGCCGGTGCTCGACCCGATGGACCTCTTCGCACACGTCTACGCGCGGCAGACCGGCCGACTGCGCGAACAGGCGGCCATGCTCCGTGCCGAGCTGGACGCGGCCGAGCAGGAAGAAGAGGGGGACGGATCATGACCACGGTGGCGGTGAAGCCGGCGGCCACGAAGCCGGCGACCATGGCCCAGGCCCTGAACCGCGCGATGCGCGACGCGATGGCCGAGGACCCGACCGTCCACGTCATGGGCGAGGACGTCGGGGCGCTCGGCGGGGTCTTCCGCATCACGGACGGCCTCGCCAAGGAGTTCGGCGAGGACCGCTGTACGGACACCCCGCTCGCCGAGGCCGGCATACTCGGCGCGGCCGTCGGCATGGCCATGTACGGGCTGCGGCCCGTGGTGGAGATGCAGTTCGACGCCTTCGCGTACCCGGCCTTCGAGCAGCTGATCTCGCACGTGGCCAAGATGCGCAACCGCACGCGCGGCGCGATGCCGCTCCCGATCACCATCCGGGTGCCGTACGGCGGCGGGATCGGCGGCGTGGAGCACCACTGCGACTCCTCCGAGGCGTACTACGTGGCCACCCCCGGCCTCACCGTCGTCACCCCGGCGACCGTCGAGGACGCGTACGGACTGCTGCGCGCCTCCATAGCCAGCGACGACCCGGTGATCTTCCTGGAGCCGAAGCGGCTGTACTGGTCCAAGGCCGACTGGTCGCCCGAGGCGCCCGCGGTGGTCCCCGGGATCGGCGAGGCACTCGTCCGGCGGACCGGCACGAGCGCGACGCTGATCACCTACGGGCCCTCGCTGCCGGTGTGCATGGAGGCGGCCGAGGCGGCCCGCGAGGAGGGCTGGGACCTGGAGGTCGTGGACCTGCGCTCGCTGGTCCCCTTCGACGAGGAGACCGTCGTGGCCTCCGTACGCCGGACCGGGCGCGCGGTGGTGGTCCACGAGTCCGGCGGCTTCGGCGGACCGGGCGCGGAGATCGCCGCCCGGGTCACCGAGCGGTGCTTCCACCATCTGGAGGCGCCCGTGCTGCGCGTCACCGGCTTCGACATCCCGTATCCGCCGCCGATGCTGGAGAAGCACCACCTGCCCGGCGTGGACCGGATCCTGGACACCGTGGCCCGTCTGCAGTGGGAGAACTGATGCCGCAGGTCATGGAGTTCAAGCTGCCGGACCTGGGCGAGGGACTGACCGAGGCGGAGATCGTCCGCTGGCTGGTGGCGGTCGGCGACGTCGTCGCCATCGACCAGCCCGTCGTCGAGGTCGAGACGGCCAAGGCGATGGTGGAGGTCCCCTGTCCGTACGGGGGCGTGGTCACCGCCCGCTTCGGCGAGGAGGGGACGGAACTGCCCGTCGGCGCGCCGCTGATCACGGTGGCGGTGGGTGCGGCGTGCCTGCCGGCCGATGCCGATGCCGTTGCCCCCGAAGGGGCCCCGGACTCCGCGAACGCGCCCCGGCCCTTGATCGGGTACGGCTCCGACCCTTCACGTCCGGCGCGTCGGAGGCGGGTGCGACCCGGCTCCGCCGCGCCGGGGGCCGCTCCCGAGGGTCCGGCTCCGGCCGTGGTCCCGGTCGCGGCGGTGACGGCACCTGCCGTCACGGCACCTCCCGTCACGGCACCGGCGGCCGCCGCACCGGCCGCCGTCGTCGCCGGGCCGGTACCGGTCATCTCGCCGCTGGTGCGCAAGCTGGCGCGGGACCACGGGGTGGACCTGCGGGCCCTGCGCGGATCGGGGCCCGAGGGGCTGATCCTGCGCGCTGATGTCGACGCGGCGCTGCGCGCGCCGGCGCGGGAGGCTTCGGCCGTGGCCCCCGTGGTGGCCCCCGTGGTGGCCCCCGTGGTGGCACCCGTCGTGGCCCCGGTGGTGGCCTCCGTCCGTTCCACCGCCCCGGAGGGCGCCACGCGGACCCCCCTCAAGGGGGTGCGCGGGGCGGTCGCGGACAAGCTGTCGCGCAGCCGGCGCGAGATTCCGGACGCCACCTGCTGGGTGGACGCGGACGCCACCGAACTGATGGCGACCCGGGCGGCGATGAACGCCGCGGGCGGCCCCAAGATCTCGGTCCTCGCGCTGCTCGCCCGGATCTGCACGGCGGCGCTGGCCCGCCACCCGGAGCTCAACTCCACGGTGGACCTCGCGGCGAACGAGATCGTCCGGCTCCCGTCCGTGCACCTGGGCTTCGCCGCGCAGACGGAGCGGGGGCTGATGGTGCCGGTGGTCCGGGACGCGCAGGCGCGCAGCGCGGAGTCGCTGTCGGCGGAGTTCGCCCGGCTGACCGAGCTGGCCCGGGCGGGGAAGCTGGCCCCGGCGGACCTCACCGGTGGCACCTTCACCCTGAACAACTACGGGGTGTTCGGGGTCGACGGCTCCACGCCGATCATCAACCATCCCGAGGCGGCGATGCTCGGTGTGGGGCGGATCATCCCGAAGCCCTGGGTGTACCAGGGAGAGTTGGCGGTCCGGCAGGTCGTTCAGCTGTCGCTGACCTTCGACCACCGTGTCTGCGACGGGGGCACGGCGGGCGGCTTCCTCCGGTACGTCGCCGACTGCGTCGAGTCGCCCTCGGTGCTGCTGCGCAGCTTGTAGCTCCGACGAAGCCGGTGGGCGGGTGCGGGTGGGTTGGCCCTGCGGGGCGAAGTCCCCTACCCGCCCTTCCACCGTTCCCCGGGCTGCGCCCGGACCCCCGGGGGCTGGCCACGGGAGCGGCGCCGCACGCGGAAACGGGTCCGGGCGGAGCCCGGGGAACGGGCGAAGGGCGGGTAGGGGACTTCGCCCCGCGCAGCGGCGGCCCGGGGCTCCGGTTCGGTCAGGTGGTCAGGAGCAGCTTGCCCACGTGGGTGCTTGCTTCCATGACACGGTGGGCTTCGGGGGCCTCGCTCATGGGGTACGTCGCGTGCACCACCGGGTGGATGCGGCCCGTTGCCAGTAGGGGCCAGACGTGTTCGCGTACGGCTGCGACGATCGCGGCCTTCTCCTCCAGGGGGCGGGCCCGGAGCGTGGTGGCGGTGATGGCCGCGCGCTTCGCGAGGAGGGCGGCCAGGTTGAGTTCCGCCTTGACTCCGCCCTGGAGCCCGATGATCGCGAGGCGGCCGTTCACGGCCAGCGCGTCCACGTTCCGGGTCAGGTACTTCGCGCCCATGATGTCCAGGATCACGTCCGCCCCGGCGCCGTCGGTGGCCGCCCGGACCTCCTCGACGAAGTCCTGCTCGCGGTAGTCGATCAGGATGTCGGCGCCCAGTTCGGCGCAGCGCGCCAGCTTCTCCTTGCCGCCCGCCGTGACGGCGACCCGCGCGCCCACGGCCTTCGCGAGCTGGATCGCCATCGTCCCGATGCCGCTCGATCCGCCGTGCACCAGCAGGGTCTCGCCAGGGCGCAGACCGGCCACCATGAACACGTTCGACCAGACCGTGGAGACGACTTCAGGTAGGGCCGCCGCCGTCACCAGGTCCACGCCCGCCGGGACGGGCAGCAGCTGGCCCGCCGGGACGGCCACCCGCTGCGCGTACCCGCCGCCGGAGAGCAGCGCGCACACCTCGTCGCCGACCGACCAGCCGGAGACCCCGGCCCCGATCGCGGAGATCCGCCCGGAGCACTCGAGGCCGGGATGGGGCGAGGCGCCAGGCGGAGGGTTGTAGAACCCCTGCCGCTGCAGGACGTCGGCGCGGTTCACGGCGCTCGCCGCCACCTCGACGAGGACCTCGCCGTCACCGGCCACCGGGTCGGGTGCTTCGGCCCACACCAGGGACTCGGGGCCGCCGGGCTGTTCGATGGTGATCGCATGCATGGCCGGAGGTTACCGCCCCCGGCCCCCTCGGCCCGCGCGGTCCGGTTGGTCCGCTCAGTCCGGCGAGCCCAGGACCACGGGCGGCGTGGCCGACGGGGCCGCGCGGACGATCGTGATGACACGGTCCGTCAGTTGCAGGGGACTCGCGTGCGGATCGTCGTACGGGAGCAGGCGGTGGCCGCGCAGGACGCTGACGACCAGGTCGTCGGTGTCCCGGACCGATTTGCCGACCTCCCCGCGGTTCACCGGACGCTCGATCAGATCGAGGCCGCTGCCCTGCTGGATGAGGTCCTCCATCACCGTGCCCGCGCTCGGGCTGAGCACCGAGAGTCCGAGCAGCCGGCCGGCCGCGCTCGCGCTGGTGATGACGGCGTCCGCGCCGGACTGCTTCAGCAGCGGCGCGTTCTCCTCTTCCCGCACGGCCGCCACGATCTTCGCGCCGCGGTTGAGCTGGCGGGCCGTCAGGGTGACCAGGACCGCCGTGTCGTCGCGTTGGGTGGCGATGACGATCTGACGGGCCTTCTGGATCTCGGCCCGCAGCAGGACGTCGGAGCGCGTGGCATCGCCGACCACCCCGGTGAACCCCTCCGCGTTGGCGATGTCGATCACCTTGGCGCTGGGGTCGACGATGACGACCTGGTCCTTGCTGAGCCCGGTGGACAGCAGGGTCTGCAGGGCGGAGCGGCCCTTCGTGCCGAAGCCGACGACGACCGTGTGGTCTCGCAAGTTCTTCCTCCAGCGGCTGAGCCGCCACTCTTCCCTGGTGCGCTCGGTGAGGACTTCCAGGGTGGTGCCGACCAGGATGATCAGGAACAGCACGCGCAGCGGGGTGATCAGCAGGACGTTGACCAGCCGCGCGCTGTCGCTGTACGGGACGATGTCGCCGTAGCCGGTCGTCGACAGGGTGACGGTCGCGTAGTAGACGCAGTCGAGGAAGTCGACCTTGTCGTTGGCGTTGTCGTGGTAACCCGCGCGGTCGATCCAGACGATCAGGACCGTCAGGGACATCACGAACAGCGCCATCAACAGCCGCCGGGAGACCTGCCGGAGCGGTTTCTCGACGATGCGCTTGGGCAGTTTGATGCGGCGCGATACGAGCTTCTCGTCGGCGCCGCGTGCCATCGCGTCGGATCCGTGAAGTTTCACGTGAAACATCCCCCCGAAGCCCAGGGGAGATCGAGGATCTCCAGCTCCTGCCCGGACCGTGCCCCGTTCGGGGGTACGACGGCCAGCGCGTCGGCGGCGGCCACCCCGCGGAGCATCGCCGGCCCGTTGTAGCGCAGCGGTACGGCGTGGTCCTCGGTCAGCAGGACCGGTACGAGCCGGGTGTCGTGCGGGTGACCGGGGACGTCGCCCTCCACCGGGACCACGTAGCGGGGGCGCGGGCGCCGCCCGGCGAGGGCGCGCAGCAGCGGTTCGGCGAGGGTGAGCAGCCCGGAGACGGCGGCCAGCGGGTTGCCGGGCAGCCCCACCAGGTGGCGGACCGGGTCCTGGCCGGGGGTCCCGCCGCCGATGCGGGCCAGCAGCATCGGGTGCCCGGGGCGTACGGCCACCCCGTCGACGAGCAGCTCGGCGCCTGCCTTGGCGAGCACGGGGTGGACGTGGTCGACGGGGCCGGAGGCGGTGCCGCCGGTGGTGATGAGCACGTCGGCGGTGGAGCCGGTGACGGCCGCCAGCAGCGCTTCGGCGCCCTGCGGGTCGTCGCCGAGCCGTCGGACGGAGACGACCTCGGCGCCGAGCCGGGTCAGCCAGGGGCCCAGCATGGGGCTCAGGGCGTCACGGATGAGGCCGTCGTGCGGGGGGCCTTCGGTGAGCAGTTCGTCGCCGAGGACGAGGATCTCCACGCGCGGCCGGGGCCGGGTGGTGAGCTCGTCGTACCCGGCGGCCGCCGCGAGGCCGAGGACGGCCGGGGTGACCAGGGACCCGGGGGGCAGCAGCAGGTCGCCGGTGCGGCACTCCTGGCCGCGCGGGCGGATGTCCTGTCCGGTGACGACGGGCCGCTCGGCGTACAGCAGGGTGCCGGCCTCGCGGGAGTGCTCGCTGCGGATCACGGCGCTGGTGTCCGCGGGGATCCGGGCGCCGGTGGCGATCCGTACGGCTTCGCCGTCCGCGAGGGGTGCGGGGCGCTCGCTCCCGGCCAGGGCGCTCTCGCCGGGGCGGATCGTCCAGGGGCCGGGCCCGGCGACGGCCCAGCCGTCCATCGCGGAGGTGTCGAAGGACGGCAGGTCGCCCAGGGCGTCGAGGGGCGCGGCCAGCACCTCGCCGAGGGCGGCCGCCAGGGGGACCCGGTGGGTGCGGCCGCGGACGGCCGAACCGGCGCGGGTGGCGGTCTCCCGGGCGCGGAGCCAGGACGCGGCGCGGTGGCCGCCGGGGGCGGGGGCGGGGCCTCCGGCGGTGTCGGCGCGCGGGTCGGCGCGTGGGTCGGCACGCGGGGCGCGGCTGACCAGGGCGAGGGCCTGGTCGAGGTCGCGGTCGGCGTCCGCGGCGGCGGGGTCGGCGGCGGGGTTGGCGGTCATCCGGAGCCGGTCGCTTCGGGGCCGGTCGCTTCGGGCCCGGTGGTCTCCGGGGCTTCCGCGGCCCAGCGCAGGGCCAGTTCGGCGGCCTTGCGGGAGGCCTCGGCCACGGCCTGTTCGGGGTCTGCGCCGGTGGCTTCGGCGTGGGCCGCCGCGTAGCCGACGAGGAAGGTCGTCAGCGGGGCGGCGGGCCGGGCGACGCCGTGCGCGGCGTCACGGGCGAGGTCGAGCAGGGTCTTGGTGTCGACGGCGACGTCGATGCCCAGCTCGTTCTTGACGGCGGTGATCCATTGCTCCAGCACGGTTCCATGCTCTCTGATTCGGGCGCGGGCGGCGGCGAGATCGTCCCAGGTGTCGCAGTCGAAGGAGGCGAGCGGGGCGGCCGCGGTGACCGGGGTGAGGTCGAGTTCGGCGGTGAGGGCGCGCAGGGGGAGGCCGTTCACCGAGCCGTGTTCGGTGGCCAGCAGGGCGATTTCCCTGCGCAGGGGCTCGGCGCGGTACGCGGCGACCAGGGGCTGGTCGCGGCCGCCCGGATCCCGGAGCAGGGCTCCGTCACGGGCCTGCTGTCCGGGCGCGTCGAGGGCACCGAGCAGGGAGCCGACCGTGTCCCGGTCCAGGAACGGCAGATCGGCGGAGAGTACGAGGACCAGCGGGGCGGTGGTGTGCCGCAGCCCGGCGTCCAGCGCGGCGAGGGGGCCGCCGCCGGGGGGGTCCTCCCGGGCCCAGTGCACGGGCCTTGCGGTGGGCCTGCGGCCGGCGACGACGACGGTGGTGCGGGCGTCCGCGCAGGCGTCCAGGACGCGGTCGAGGAGGGGGCGGCCGCCTACGAGGAGGCCGGGCTTGTCGGCTCCGCCGAGGCGTTTTGCGGCGCCGCCCGCCAGGACGATGGCGTCGTAGGTCATTCCCCGAGTATGCGGGGGGTCGGGGCCGGATGGCCTGTGGCGTTTACCGGGCTCTTAACCCGGTCCCCGCGGGGTGGCTGGGGGTGTTCCGCTGCGCGGGGCGGAGTTCCCCTACCCGCCCTTCGCCCGTTCCCCGGGCGCTGCCCGGACCCCGGTCCTCAAGCGCCGGACGGGCTGGAGGGGGTACCGGGCTGCGCCCGGACCCCTCTGGGGTTCCGCCCCAGGCCCCGGTCCTCAAACGCCGGACGGCTGGATTGGCACGGGCGGGCTGGGAGGGGTACCGGGCTGCGCCCGGACCCCTCTGGGGCTCCGCCCCAGAACCCGGGCCCCGAACGCCGGACGGCTGCAAAGCCAGAACCCGGGGCTCGAACGCTGGGCGGCTGGAAGGCCAGGCCCTGGGCCTCGAAGGCTGGGTGGCTGGCAGGCCAGACCCCGGGGCTCGAAGGCTGGGTGGCTGGAAGGTCAGGACCGGGACATGGGGCCGGGGCCGCCGTGGGCGGCCCCGGAGGGGTGGGGCGGGGTGGGTTAGAGGTACGGGCCCGAGCGGATGGCGCCGTGGGGGCCGTCCTCGTCGTCCTCGTGGGAGGAGCCCGGCGGGAGGGCGCGGCGCATCTGTTCCAGCTGGGCCCGCGCCGCCATCTGCTGCGCGAACAGGGCCGTCTGGATGCCGTGGAACAGGCCTTCCAGCCAGCCCACCAACTGGGCCTGGGCGATGCGCAGTTCCGCTTCGGAGGGGATCGCCTCCTCCGTGAAGGGGAGGGACAGGCGCTCCAGTTCCTCGACCAGCTCGGGAGCCAGGCCGTCTTCCAGCTCCTTCACGGACGCCGCGTGGATGTCCTTCAGACGGACCCGGCTGGCCTCGTCCAGAGGTGCGGCGCGTACCTCTTCCAGGAGTTGCTTGATCATGCTGCCGATCCGCATGACCTTGGCGGGCTGTTCGACCATCTCCGTCACCGGGACCTCGCGCGACTCGTCATCGGCGCCGCCGACCGGCATCCCGTCCTGCCCCACGATCAGGCCGGGCGGGGGGCTGTCCTGCGACCGTTCACTCCTCGGCATCTCCATGCCGTCATTCTCTCGCACACCTTCGTATTCACACGGTGTGCCCCCGCACGGGCGTGATCCACCCTGTGCGGGGGCACCAACCGGTGCCGGAATCGTCAGGCCTCGCGGCGGGCCAGCGCTCCGCTCGAACGGGTGACCAGGGCCGCCAGCAGCGCCGCGCCCACCGGGACGACGATCAGCAGGCCGCCCAGCGTGGTCCACGGCACCGCGATCGGGATGTACGGGAGGGACTCGGTGGCCAGCTCGTACCCGCCCTCGATGCCGGACCGGACCATGTCGGCCGCGGCCCGCCGTTCGGTGAGCCGGAGCCCGACCGCGGGCAGGAGGCCGGCGGCCGAGCCGAGGATCACGCCCATCAGGGCGACCACCCCGCACTGGAAGCCGCTGAGCGTGCGCCGCACCCGCGGCGGTGCGCCGACCGCCGCCAGGGTCTTCAGGTCGCCCTCGGCGTCCGCCTGGGCCAGGCCGGTCGCGATACCGGCCGCGCCGATGGTGACCAGGCCCGCGAAGACGGTCAGGACGAGCATGACCAGGCTGTCGTCGCCCTCGTAGCCCTTCTCGATCCGGACGCTGGTGTCCACGCCCAGCTTGTCGAGGGCCCCCTCGAGCCGCTGGCGCTGCTCGGAGCTCGCGTCCCCGTCGAGGGTGAAGTACGAGCCGAAGGGGACGGTGGCGATGCCGGCGCTCTTCGCCGCCGCGGGCGGCAGCACCAGCTCCACGCCGTAGCCCTTCACCGAGTCGGGGACCTGGTACGCGGCGAAGACCTTGTCCTTGCCCGGCGGCGGCTCATCGGGTGCGGAGCCGGGAGGGGTCTCGCCGCGGCCCTTGACCAGCCGCACGGTGACCTTGCCGTCGCGCACCTGCTGCTTCTTGAAGGAGACGGCCTTGCCCGCCTTCAGCGCGGCCGCGGCGCCCGGGTCCTCGACCCCCAGGACCGACATCAGCTTCTGGTCGGCGACGACCAGGGAGTACTGGACGCCGAAGCGGTCGTGCTGACACCGCCAGTCGGCCATCAGCTTCTTCCGCTCGGCCACGGAGAAGGACTCCGATCCGTTCGGGGCCGAGTAAAGGGGGCAGCGCTGGTCCTTCGGGATGATGATCTCGGCCTGTCCGCACTCCGCGTCGTCCCCGTACGGGGAGCAGCCCGGCTTGCCGACGACGAGACGGTCCACGTCGGCCCGTACGGCCAGCGGGAGTTCCTTGGAGAGGGTCTCGCGCACCGCGGGCACGTCCCGGTAGGCGGTGAACTCGTTGCTCTCGATCAGGCCGGAGCCGTACGGGAGCTGGGCGACGTACTCGTGCCGTGCCTGGATCTCCCTGCTGTGCTGGTACGTGGCCACGGCGACGGTGCCGGCGACGGCGGCCAGCACGGCGGCCACGGCGGGGGCGGTGCGCCCCCGGTTGCGGACGGCGTCGCGCAGCGCGAGGCGGGGCGACAGCGGCAGCCACCGGCCGGCCCGGCCGAACAGGCCGACCAGGGTGGGGGTGAGGGCGACGACGCCTAGCTCGGCGATGGCGCTGCCGCCCGCGACGACGGTGGAGCCCATCTCGGAGACGGAGCCGAACAGGGCGATGGCGGCCCCGCCCGCGATGGCGATCAGGCCGAGGACGGGCAGCACCCGGTTGGCCCGGCGCACGCCGCGGCGGCCGGTGAGGGAGGCCAGTACGGTCTGCCGGGAGGCGTTGACGGCCGGGACGATCGCGGCCAGCAGGCCGGTCAGGACGGCGAGCAGGCCGATGCCGAGGAGCTCCAGCGGGCGGACGTCGAAGCTGCCGAACCGGTTGCCGATCGTGTCCTCCAGCACCGGGCGGAGCGCGATGGTGAGGGCGATGCCGACGGCGGTGCCGATGACGGCCGCCGCGGCGCCGATGACGAGGCCGCCGGAGAGGACGATGGCCCGGATGTGCCGCCGGTCACCGCCGTTGGCGCCGACCAGGCCGAGCTGGCGGCGCGAGCGCCGGGCGCCGACCGCGAAGGCGGGTCCGGCCAGCAGGCAGATCTCCAGCATGGCCAGGCCCACGACGGTGGAGACGATGGCCAGTTCGGTGGCTCCGAGGGTGGCGCCGGGCTGCCACAGGTCCTTGGGCTGCTGCGTGTAGAGCGGCACCTCGGAGTCGGCCGGCGGGTCGAGGAGCACGACGCGCGACTCGACGAGGAGGTGCAGCTTGGCGTTGGTCTCCTTGACCATGTTCCACGTGAAACCTTCGCCGCCGACCTTCACCAGGTACACGTCCTGGGGGTCCAGGCCGGTGCCGCCGGCGGCCTTGCGGTCCCGGTCGAGGGGGGCGAGCAGGGTCCCCGGCAGGGCCAGGAGCTGCGAGTTGTGCAGGTCGTCGGGCATCTCGTAGACGCCGACGATCTTGTACGAGGCGGTCGACTCGCGCGGGGTCACGCTGGAGCCGAGGAAGTACCCGGACTCCTTCAGGAAGGCGCCGGTGGCGAGGATCTCGCCGGGAGCCTTCGGCAGCCGGCCGCGCTCCAGCGTCCACAGACCCTTCACCAGCGGGCTCGCCAGGTCCACCTCGCGGAGCTCGGCGTCCAGGATGCCGTACCGGCTGCGGACCTTGGCATAGGTCTTGCTGTCCTTGACGGACTGCATTGCGGCCGGGAGCTCGGGCTCGGCGGCGGGCTTGTCCATGCCGCCGGAGCTCTCGTTGTACTTCTCGTAGCCGCCGACCGGGGCGTAGTTCTGCGCGTCGGGGCTCTGGTAGAGGGGCGCGTTCATGTGGGACGAGGTCAGCTTGGCGTCGGCGGCGCCGAGCACCCGGTCGAGGTGCTGCTCGGTGGAGAGTTCCGAGCTGCGGATGGTGACGTCTACGGCGCTCACGCCGACGATCGGCAGGGCGATCATGGCCAGGACGAGGGCGCTGCGGCCCTTGGAGCGCCAGGCGTCGCGGCGGGCTATCCGGATCGCCGCGATCCAGGAGTGGTACGTGGAGATCACTGAGCGGCCGCCTGCCCGGAGAGCAGGGAGTCGGCCTGGCTGCGCAGGGTCTCGTCGACGACGCTGCCGTCGCGCAGGAACACCACGCGGTCGGCCCACGCGGCGAAGCGCGGCTCGTGGGTGACCAGGATCCCGGCCGCGCCGGCGTCGCAGCGCGAGCGCAGCAGGGCGAGCACGGACTCACCGGTCTCGGAGTCCAGGGCGCCGGTCGGCTCGTCGGCGAGGACCAGGCGGCGGTCTCCGACCAGCGCGCGGGCGATGGCCACGCGCTGCTGCTGGCCGCCGGACATCTCGTCGGGGAAGCGGTCGGCGAGCTGTCCGAGGTTCATCTCCTCCAGGGCCGCGAGCGCCGAGACGCGGGCCTTGCGGGCGGAGACGCCGTCGAGTTCGAGCGGCAGGGAGACGTTCTCGGCGGCGGTGAGCGCCGGGATCAGGTTGTAGTCCTGGAAGACGTACCCGATGCTGCGGCGGCGCAGGGCGGCCAGCTGCTTGCGGCCGGCGGTGGTGATGTCGGTGCCTTCGACGATCACCCTGCCGCCGCTCGGGGTGTCGAGTCCGCCGGCGAGGGTCAGCAGCGTGGACTTGCCGGACCCGGAGGGGCCCATGACGGCGACGAGTTCGCCGGGGTACACGGAGAGGTTGATCCCGCGCAGGGCGTGCACCTCGGTGGCGCCGCTGCCGTGGGTGCGGACGAGCTGGTCCAGCTGCAATACGGGCTGGTCGGGCATGAAGGGTTCCCCCCTGGGACGTGGAGCGGTGGTTCAGACCCGCCGCGTACGGGCGGTACGGGAAAGAGACCGGTCGGTGGTCGTGGGTGTGGTCGGGTCGGTGGCGGCCTCGGGCGGCTCGGCCTCGGCCGGCGCGCGCTCCCCGCGCGCGGACAGCCGTACGAGCCGGGACTCGCAGTGGTCGAGCCAGCGGGCCTCGGCCTCGGTCTGGAAGATCAGCTGTTCCAGGACCAGCAGCCAGGCGATGTCGTCACGCTCGCCGGAGCGCCCGCTCTCGATGGCGGCGAGCGCCTGCGCCTTGAGCCGGGTGTAGTCCTGCATGGCCTGGACGGTGGCGTGCCGCTGGGACTGGATGACGGCACGGATGTCCACGCCGGGTGCGCCGACGGCCATGGCGAGCTTGATGGCGAGCTCGTCGCGGGGCGGGTTGGCCCGGTCGACGGGACGCTCGTACCACGCGTGCAGTTCGTGGCGCCCGGTCTCGGTGATGGCGTACAGGGTGTGCCCGGCGGTGTCCTCGCCGCCGGGGGCGACGAGGCCGTCACGCTCCAGGCGGGCGAGCGTCGTGTACACCTGCCCGACGTTGAGGGGCCAGGTGGAACCGGTGCGGGACTCGAATTCGGTGCGGAGCTGAGAGCCGTACCTGGGGCCCCGTTCCAGTAGGGCGAGAAGGCCGTGGCGGATCGACATACTCAGTATGTATACCGAGTATGCCCGGCTCCGCAACCATCCTGAGGCGTACGTCCCAGGGGGGACCGGGGGTGCGGCCGTGGGTGGGAGCGGGGGTCGGGGCGGTGGCTACATGCCCCGGCGCAGCCGCATTCCCATGAATCCGAGACCCAGCCCCATCAGGGCGAATCCCGTTCCGAGCGGCAGCATGTGCGCGGCCAGGTCGGCGGCCCGCTCGTTCGGTTCGGTGCCGAGCGCGCCGACCATCGGGGTCGCCGTGGGCTCGGTGGGGATCGCGGGAACCTGCGGGAGCGGCTCGGTGCGCGGGTGTGCGGGGACGGGGCGCGCGGCGAGCACGGTCTCGGGATTGGCGGGTTCGCCCACCGGCCGCCCGGGCCGGTCCCGCCCGGATCCGGCCGCGGTTCCGGCGAGGTCCTCGAAGGCCCGGTCGGCCGAGGTCGCGGGTGACGCCGCGGCGTCGCCCGACGGCGACGCGGCGGAGGCGGAGGCGGAGGCGGAGAGGGCGGCGGAGAGGGCGGCGGAGGAGGAGAAAGCTGCGGAGGAGGAGAAAGCGGAGAAAGCCGAGGAGGAACCGGAGGCGGCGGAGAGGCCGTGGGCCGCCGACGACGCCGCGGCCTGCGCGGGCGCCGTGATCAGCAGCGCGGCTGTTGCCATCGCTGCCCCGGCGGTCCAGCGCAGCGCGCGGGCGTAGGTCACGGACTCAGATTTACATAACCGGACAAAAGCGGCATCCCGTACAGGCCGTTCGGGACGCCGCCCCCCTCAGAAGGTCGACGCCGCGCCTATTCCGGGTCGCCCGTCGAGATCCACAGGGTGATGGTGTCCTTCGTCGGGTCGAACGACGAGCCGTATTCCGGCTGCTGCTGGACGACGGTCCCCTCGCCGTAGATCGCCTCGTCCTTGGGCTTGGGGTCGTACTTCCAGCCCGCGGCCCGGATGCACGCCTTCACCGAGACCTGGTCGATGTACCGGAAGTCCGGTGCCTTCACCTTGGCCGGGTCGCGGTCGTCCTTCGACGCCTCCTTGCACTTCTCTTCCTTGATCGTCTTCGAAGGGTCCGGACCCTTGTGCCCGGCCTTCGCCGGAGCGGAGGCCGAACCGGACGCCGAAACGGAGGACCCGGGGGTCGACGGCCCGGCCTTGTCCTTGTCGTCGTCGCCGCCCATCTTCAGTACGGCGATCAGCCCGCCGATGGCGACCAGCGCCACCACGACGGCCCCGATCACCAACGGGTTGCTCTTCTTCCGGCCGGTCCCGCCGCCCGCACCGGTTCCGCCGTGCCCGCCCTGCGGCGAGAGCGTGTACGGAGGCGGGGTCGAGGCCGAAGCCGCGTACGGAGCCGGGGTCTGGGGCTGCTGGTGCATCGGCTGCTGCTGGTGCTGCTGCGGGTACCCGTACGCCCCCGACTGCGGCCCCGGAGGCGGCGTCGGCGCGTAAGCGGAGGGCACCGGGGTGTGCGGTGCCTGGTAAGGCTGCTGCACCGAGTGCGGCGGCGCCTGGAGGGCGGAGTCCACCGGCGGGAACACGGCCGAGCCGAACCCGGCGCCGCTGTTCGTGGGGTGCGCGCCCGGGACGATGACCGGGGCTCCGGCGTGCCCGGCGCCCGCCACCCGCGCGACCTCGTCGAGCATGGCGGCGGCGGTGGGGAAACGCTCGTTCGGGTTCTTCTTCAGGGCCCGCGCCACCAGCGCGTCCATCGCCGGGGTGACCGAGCGGTTGATGGTGGAGGGCGCGACCGGCTCCTCCTGCACGTGCGCGTACGCCATGCCCAGGGCCGAGTCGGCGACGAAGGGGACCCGCCCGGTCAGCAGCTCGAAGAGCATGATGCCCACCGAGTACAGGTCGGAGCGGGCGTCCACGGCCCGCCCGAGCGCCTGCTCGGGGGAGAGGTACTGCGGGGTGCCGACGACCATGCCGGTCTGCGTCATCGAGGTGACCCCCGACTGCATGGCCCGCGCGATGCCGAAGTCCATGACCTTCACCACTCCGCGCCGCGTCATCATGACGTTGCCCGGCTTGATGTCGCGGTGGACCAGCCCCATCTCGTGGCTGCTCTCCAGGGCGGCCAGCACGTCGGCCGTCACCTTCAGCGCCTTGTCGGCCGGCATGGCCCCGTACTGCCTGATGTCGCCGTCGAGGACGGAGCCGAGCGGCTGCCCCTCGACGTACTCCATGACGATGTAGGGCATGACCGAGCCGTCGGCCGCCGCGGGGTTCGCGAAGGAGACGACCCCCTCACCGGTGTCGAAGACCGAGACGATATTGGTGTGCGACAGTTTCGCTACAGCCTGCGCCTCGCGCCGGAAGCGTTCGCGGAAGGACTGTTCGCGTCCCAGTTCGCTGTGCAGGGTCTTGATGGCGACCTGGCGGTCGAGTGCCGAGTCGTAGGCGAGGTAAACGGAGGCCATGCCTCCCTCGCCGAGCAAGTCCCTCAGCTGGTAACGGCCACCGGCCAAAGAGCCGCCCGCGTACTGGCCCTGAGTGCCGTCCTGGCTCATGACTGTTGCTTCCCCTCGGGATGGTCCCCACGCCCCTGGCTGAGCGCATGTCGGCCTCAGTCTGCCGGAGGGCAAGCACACGTCAAGCCAGGTTCCCGTTCCGTGACCACAAGGCCACAGGGGGTCCACAGGCGCCTTATGAAGGGTCCTTGTCCGAACGGTGACCGGTTCTGAGGCTGTAGCGTTCGTCGGAGCACACGATGAGGACCCATCCGCTGAGCGGCGGCCGAGACAGACGACGGTGAGGACTGATGGCACCCGAACCCGAGGGAAGCGGCGCCGGGATGGCAGAGGGTCCTGAGCACTGGGGCGCGGGCGGCCTGGTGGGAGACGGCCGTTACCGGCTGACCCACCGTCTGGGCCGGGGCGGCATGGCCGAGGTCTTCGCCGCGGAGGACGTCCGGCTGGGCCGGACCGTCGCCGTCAAGCTGCTGCGCCCCGACCTGGCCGAGGACCCGGTGTCCAAGGCCCGTTTCACGCGCGAGGCGCAGTCGGTCGCCGGCCTCAACCACCATGCCGTGGTGGCCGTGTACGACTCGGGCGAGGACCGGGTCGGCCCGAACGTCGTCCCCTACATCGTCATGGAACTGGTCGAGGGCCGCACCATCCGCGACCTGCTGATCAGCGCCGAGGCCCCGGGCCCCGACCAGGCGCTGATCATCACCTCGGGTGTGCTCGAAGCGCTCGCCTACTCGCACCAGCACGGCATCGTGCACCGCGACATCAAGCCCGCCAACGTGATCATCACGGACACCGGCGCGGTCAAGGTGATGGACTTCGGCATCGCGCGCGCCCTGCACGGCGCGCAGTCGACGATGACCCAGACCGGCATGGTCATGGGCACGCCGCAGTACCTCTCGCCCGAGCAGGCCCTCGGCAAGGCCGTGGACCACCGCTCCGACCTGTACGCGACGGGCTGCCTGCTCTACGAACTCCTCTCGCTGCGTCCCCCCTTCACCGGGGAGACCCCGCTGTCGGTGGTCTACCAGCACGTGCAGGACGCGCCGATCCCGCCCTCGCAGCTGCCGGAGGGCGGCCAGATCCCGCAGGAGCTCGACGGGCTCGTCATGCGGTCCCTCGCCAAGGACCCGGACGACCGGTTCCAGAGCGCCGAGGAGATGCGCGGGCTGGTCCAGTACGCCCTGCAGATGCTGCACGACCAGGGGGCCAACACCGGCACCTGGAACACCGGCCCGGTCACCATGGCGCTGCCGCACGGGCGCGGCCCGGCGCAGACCACGGCCATGGCGACGCCCGGCCAGGGCCAGCCGCCGTACGGCTCGCACTCCAACACCTCGCAGTTCCAGCAGCCGATGGTGCCGCCGCTGAACCCGGACGACGGCTCCGCCTACCCGGGCGGTGGCGGCAACGGCCACGGCGGGAACGGCGGGTACGCCCCGTACGACGAGCGCCCCTCCGGCGGCGGTGGCTGGAAGCTGTGGCTGTTCGCGGTGCTCGCCGTCCTCGCGGTCGCGGGCGGCGTGGCGTACGCGGTCAACAACTTCGGCGGCGACAAGAAGGATCCCGGTACGAGCACGAGCTCGCCGGCGACTTCCCCGTCCTCCTCGGCGAGCTCGGAGCAGAGCAGCCCGACGCCGGAGAAGTCGAACTCCGAGTCGGCGCCGCCGAGCTCGTACACGCCCGGTCCGAGCCGCAGCAAGTCCTCGACGCCGAGCTACTCGTACTCGCCGTCGTACACCCCGTCGCCGACGCCCACGCCGACCCCGACGCCCACGCCGACGCCCACGCCGACGCCCACGCCGACGCCCACGCCGAAGCCGACGCCGCCCCCCGTGACGAAGACGCCTGACCCCGATGGGCCCGAGGAAGGCTCGGAATAGCCCTGAGTGACGAAGAACGGCCCGGCGGCCCCTCTCGATGAGTGGGCCGCCGGGCCGTTCCTCTCGGGACCAAAGTCCCGCGGGTGCCGCTCAGAGCGCGTGCTGGTACTGCCGGTCCAGGTTGCCCGCGAGGGTGTGGACGGTGACCAGGTGCGGCTCGATCCGCATGTAGACGGGGTCGAAGACCGCGCCGTCCACGAAGTGCGGACCGGGTCCGAACAGTTCCAGTTCGGCGGTGGTGGGTTCGACGAGGTTCGCGGTGCCGGTGAACTGCACCGACCACAGCTGGGACTCGCCGGAATTGAAGTTGTCGGCTCCGTACGAGACCACGCTGCCGTTGCAGGCGTGGTGATATCCGAAACCGGCGTGCATTCTCAGGACGACCTTGCCGTTCACCACGATGTGGCGCGCGACGGCGAGGAAGGGCAGCGCGCGCATGCTGGTGGCGGCTCGGCCGTACGGCACGCGGCGCAGCAGTTCGATGGCGTGGAGTTCCTCTGGGGACATGTCATCCACTGTCGGCTACCGACACCCTGCCGGGAAAGAGGAGCCCGCCCCGCAGATCAAGGACGTTGGTCCCGAATTAAACAGTGCGCCCCGTGGAATCGTGCGACCACGGGGCGTCACACTGGGTTACGAAATCCCAGGCGCGACTAGGCCGTCTCTTTCGGATCTTGCCGGGCCCGCGACGCCTGGCACCGCGCCTGGCCGCACTGCCGAGGCGACCACGTACGCCCAGTACGCGAGCGCCCCGACAGCACGCCCAGGCACGGCACCAGGCGCCGCGGACTCGGCCGACAAGATCCGAAAGAGACGACCTAGCGCCCCTTCTCGGCCTGCAGGCGGGCCACGTACGCGGCGGCCTGGGACCGGCGCTCCATGCCGAGCTTCGACAGCAGGCTGGAGACGTAGTTCTTGATGGTCTTCTCGGCCAGGTGCAGCCGCTCGCCGATCACGCGGTTCGTCAGGCCCTCGCCGATCAGGTCGAGGATCTTGCGCTCCTGCTCGGTGAGGTTGGACAGCCGGTCGTCGCCCTTGCCGTTCTTGCCGTCGCGCAGCCGCTCCAGGACCCGGGCCGTGGCGACGGGGTCCAGCAGGGACTTGCCGGCCGCGACGTCACGCACCGCGTTCAGCAGCTCGTTGCCGCGGATCGCCTTCAGCACGTAGCCCGAGGCACCGGCCATGATCGCGTCGAACAGCGCCTCGTCATCGGCGAACGAGGTGAGCATCAGGCACTTGATGTCCTCGTTCTGGGAGCGCACCTCGCGGCACACTTCCACGCCGCTGCCGTCGGGCAGCCGGACGTCGAGGACGGCCACGTCGGGGCGGGTGGCGGGGATCCGGACCAGCGCGTCGGCGGCCGTACCGGCCTCACCCACGACCTCGATGTCCGATTCCATCGACAACAGCTCGTGAACACCCCTACGCACCACTTCGTGGTCGTCCAGGAGGAATACCTTGATTTTTCCGTTTTCGCGCACGAACTCAGTTTCACACACTCACCCCTTCCCTGCCGGAGACGAGCGGGATAACGTGCCGTTGTTCCGGCCCCCTGCAAGGCTGTGACCAGTGGTTGTTCCCGGTTCCGCCGATTTACTTGGAAATCCAAGCAAAATCGCAGGTCAAACGGGGTTTCGCAGTTATGCGACGCACTGGGTAACGTGCATTGCGCAGGGCACTCGCCGGGGCACCTGTCACGCCTGAATCCCAGACCCGAAGCGCACCCACCCCGTGCGCGGGCAGAGATACAGGTGAGCCGCACTGGTCCCCGGAGAACCCGGGTGCCGGACCGACGGAGGAGCAATCGTGACCGTGGAGAGCACTGCCGCGCGCAAGCCGCGCCGCAGCGGCACCAAGCGGCCGGCCGGCGCGGCAAGCGCCGCCAAGCCCGCCGCTGCCACCGCGAAGACGCATGACGCCGAGCCTCAGCTCGTACAGCTGCTGACGCCCGAGGGGGTGCGCGTCGACGTCGCGGATAATCCCGACGTCGCCGAGTTCGCGCCCTTCGTCGCCGACATCACCACCGATGACCTGCGCGGTCTGTACCGCGACATGGTCATGACCCGCCGCTTCGACGGCGAGGCGACCGCCCTGCAGCGCCAGGGCGAGCTGGGCCTGTGGGCCTCGCTGCTCGGGCAGGAGGCCGCCCAGATCGGCTCCGGCCGGGCCCTGCGCGACGACGACTACGTCTTCCCGACCTACCGTGAACACGGTGTGGCCTGGTGCCGCGGGGTCGACCCGACCAACCTGCTCGGCATGTTCCGCGGTGTGAACCACGGTGGCTGGGACCCGACCACCAACAACTTCCACCTGTACACGATCGTCATCGGCTCCCAGACGCTGCACGCGACCGGGTACGCGATGGGCGTGGCCAAGGACGGCGCCGACTCGGCCGTCATCGCCTACTTCGGCGACGGCGCGTCCAGCCAGGGCGACGTGGCGGAGGCCTTCACCTTCTCGGCGGTCTACAACTCGCCCGTGGTGTTCTTCTGCCAGAACAACCAGTGGGCCATCTCCGAGCCCACCGAGCGCCAGATGCGCGTACCGCTCTACCAGCGCGCGCAGGGCTTCGGCTTCCCGGGCGTCCGGGTGGACGGCAACGACGTGCTGGCCTGCCTCGCGGTCACCCGCTGGGCACTGGAGCGGGCCCGCCGGGGAGAGGGGCCCACCCTGGTGGAGGCCTTCACGTACCGGATGGGTGCGCACACCACCTCCGACGACCCGACGAAGTACCGGCGCGACGAGGAGACGGCGGCCTGGGAGGCCAAGGACCCGATCCTGCGCCTGAAGGCCCACCTGCTGGCCACCGGAGGCGCCGACGAGGCGTACTTCGAGCAGCTGGAGGTGGAGAGCGAGGCCCTCGGCAAGCGGGTGCGCGAGGTCGTGCGCTCGATGCCCGACCCCGACACGATGGCGATCTTCGAGAACGTCTACGCGGACGGGCACGCGCTCGTCGACGAGGAGCGCGCGCAGTTCGCCGCCTACCTCGCGTCCTTCGAAGGCGGGGAGTGACCGTCATGGCCGTACAGAAGCTCACCATCGCCAAGGCGCTCAACGACTCCCTGCGCAAGGCCCTGGAAGAGGACCCCAAGGTCCTGATCATGGGTGAGGACGTCGGCAAGCTCGGCGGCGTCTTCCGCATCACCGACGGACTCCAGAAGGACTTCGGCGAGGAGCGGGTCATCGACACCCCGCTCGCCGAGTCGGGCATCGTCGGCACCGCGATCGGCCTGGCCCTGCGCGGGTACCGGCCGGTCGTGGAGATCCAGTTCGACGGGTTCGTCTTCCCCGCGTACGACCAGATCGTCACGCAGCTCGCCAAGATGCACGCGCGCTCGCTCGGCACCATCAAGATGCCGGTCGTCATCCGCATCCCCTACGCGGGCGGCATCGGCGCGGTCGAGCACCACTCGGAGTCCCCGGAGACGCTGTTCGCGCACGTCCCGGGCCTGAAGGTGGTCTCGCCGTCCAACGCCAGCGATGCCTACTGGATGCTCCAGCAGGCCATCCTCAGCGACGACCCGGTGATCTTCTTCGAGCCGAAGCGCCGCTACTGGGACAAGGGCGAGGTCGACTTCGAGGCCATCCCCGACGCCCTGCACGGCTCCCGGGTGGCCCGTACGGGCACCGACATCACCCTCGCGGCCTACGGGCCCATGGTGAAGGTCTGCCTGGAGGCCGCGGCGGCCGCCGCCGAGGAGGGCAAGTCGGTGGAGGTAATCGACCTGCGCTCGATGTCCCCGGTCGACTTCGACGGGATCCAGGCGTCGGTGGAGAAGACCCGCCGGCTCGTGGTGGTCCACGAGGCGCCGGTGTTCCTCGGTGTGGGTTCGGAGATCGCCGCTCGCATCACGGAGCGGTGCTTCTACCACCTGGAGGCGCCCGTGCTGCGCGTGGGCGGTTACCACGCCCCGTACCCGCCGGCCCGCCTGGAGGACGAGTACCTGCCGGGCCTGGACAGGGTGCTCGACGCAGTCGACCGCTCGCTGGCGTACTGAGGAGAGCCCTGCGATGACGATCCGCGAATTCAAGATGCCCGATGTGGGCGAGGGCCTCACCGAGGCCGAGATCCTCAAGTGGTACGTCCAGCCGGGTGACACCGTCACCGACGGCCAGGTCGTGTGCGAGGTGGAGACGGCGAAGGCGGCCGTCGAGCTGCCGATCCCCTTCGACGGGGTCGTGCACGCGCTCCTCTTCGAGGAGGGCGTCACGGTCGACGTCGGCCAGGTCATCATCTCGGTGCGGACTGCCTCCGGCGGTGACGCGGGGGAGGCTGCTTCGGCTGTCGCCGGTGCTCCGGCCGCTGCTGCCGTTCCGGCTGCGACGGCGGACTCGGAGGCCGCCGGAGGCGCCGAGGACGCGGCCCCCACGGCCCGCCAGCCCGTCCTGGTCGGGTACGGAGTTTCCACCGCTTCCACGAAGCGCCGCCCGCGCAAGGCACCGCAGCCGGCGGTCGCCGCGCAGAACGGCACGGGTATCGCGCAGTCGGCTCCGGTCGCTCCCGCCGCCCCACAGTCCGTAGCGGTCCCGGCCCAGCCGGGGACGACCGGCGCGCAGCCCCCGAGCGGCACGGCCACCCCGGTCGCCGGTTCGAGCGCGGCCCGCGCACTGGCGAAGCCGCCGGTGCGCAAGCTCGCCAAGGACCTCGGCATCGACCTGGCGGCGGTGGTCCCGACCGGCGACGGCGGGGTCGTGACCCGTGAGGACGTGCACGCGGCGGCCGCGGCGGCCATCGCCCCGCAGGCCGTTTCCCCGGCGGTCCCGGTGGCCCAGGCGGCTCCGGCGGCTCCCGTACAGGCCCAGGCCCAGGCTCCGGCCCAGGCCTCGGCTCCGGCCGCGGCGGCCGGCTCCGCCCGCGAGACCCGTATCCCGGTCAAGGGCGTCCGCAAGGT
The DNA here is from genome assembly GCF_035978755.1 of Streptomyces sp. NBC_01298. Taxonomy (NCBI): domain Bacteria; kingdom Bacillati; phylum Actinomycetota; class Actinomycetes; order Kitasatosporales; family Streptomycetaceae; genus Streptomyces; species Streptomyces sp. NBC_01298. The sequence goes on along the minus strand of NZ_CP108414.1, from coordinate 4,583,318 downwards.
CACCGCGCAGGCCATGGTCGGCTCCGCCTTCACCGCGCCGCACGTCACCGAGTTCATCACCTTCGACGTGACCCGCACGATGAAGCTGGTCCAGGAGCTGAAGGAGGACCCGGACCTCGCGGGGCTCCGGATCAACCCGCTGCTCCTGATCGCCAAGGCCGTCCTCGTGGCGATCCGCCGCAACCCCGACGTCAACGCGTCCTGGGACGAGGCGGCCCAGGAGATCGTGCTCAAGCACTACGTCAACCTGGGCATCGCGGCGGCCACCCCCCGCGGGCTGATCGTCCCGAACATCAAGGACGCGCACGCCAAGACGCTCGGCGAGCTGTCGCAGGCCCTGTCCGGGCTGGTCGCCACGGCCCGCGAGGGCAAGACCTCCCCGGCCGACATGCAGCACGGCACCATCACCATCACCAACGTCGGCGTCTTCGGCGTCGACACCGGTACGCCCATCCTGAACCCCGGAGAGTCCGCGATCCTCGCGGTCGGCGCGATCAAGCTCCAGCCGTGGGTCCACAAGGGCAAGGTCAAGGCCCGCCACGTCACCACCCTGGCGCTGTCCTTCGACCACCGTCTCGTCGACGGCGAACTCGGCTCCCGCTTCCTCGCGGACATCGCCGCCGTCCTGGAGCACCCGCGCCGTCTGATCACCTGGTCCTGACGGCCCGGCGGACCGGCCTCCGGGTAGTGCTCCCGGAGGCCGGAATTCCGTACCAAACCGCCCCTGACGTGCGGAAACTCTTTGTGGAGCGCCGTCATCCGGTGTGATCATCGGCCCATGCACTTCCGCGCTGCCACAGCAGACACCGCCGACATGGACCGCGCCCTCGCCTACCCGGCCGACGGCCCCGTCCCCGCCCTCACCCCCGAGAAGATCCGCGAAGAGCTCGCCGCCGGCCAGATGCGCCCCGAGTGGACCTGGTTCGCCGAGGACGAGAACGGCGAGATCCTGGCCCGCGCCCTGTGGTGGGGCCGCGCCGACAGCGAGCGCCCGATCGCGCTCGACTGCCTTCAGGTACGGAGCTCCGTGGCCGACCCGGCCGCCGTCGCCGCCGGGCTGCTCACCGCCGGGCACGAGGCCTTCGGCAAGGCCCCCGACTACAACGTCTCGCTCCCGCGAGACTGGCGCACCTCCCCGGACGGCCTGGCCGACGCGGTCGCCTGGCGGCAGAAGGCCGCCGCCTCCTCCGGCCTGGTCCGCGAGATCGAGCGGCTCCGCTTCGAGTGGACCCCGGCCGCCGGTACCGCCGAGCCCACCGGCCGCCTCGTCTTCCGCGAAGGCACCGACGAGGAGTTCCTCGAAGCCTTCGTCCGCCTCTCGGCCGGCAGCCTGGACCTGCACACGCAGAACGAGCTCCGCACGACCGACGCCGAGGAACTGGCGCGCGACGACATCGAGTTCTACACCGACTGCCCGGGCGAGCGCTCCTGGTGGCGGCTGGCCCACCTGCCCGACGGCACGCTCGCCGGCCTGGCGATCCCGTCCGCGACCCCGTACCACCGCAACGTCGGCTATCTCGGCGTGGTCCCCGAGCAGCGCGGCAAGGGCCTGATCGACGAGATCCTCGGCGAGATCACCCGCTTCCACGCCTCCGAGGGAGCCGACCGCATCACCGCCACCACGGACACCGTGAACGCCCCGATGGCCGCCGCCTTCACCCGCGCCGGCTACGAGGTCACGGAGATCCGCCTGGTCCTCGAGGCACCGGCCGCGGCGACCGGCTGACCTGGGCGCTGGTGGCGGGGCCACCACGCCGCGGCCTCCCGGGCGGTGTGGATGGTGGCCCGGTCACCATGCGCCGGAGCCGCCGGCCGGTCCGGGCGGGGCCTGCCGGGCCGGACCCCCTCCGGCCAGGCGAAAGCCCGTACCGCGGTCCCCGTCGGGCGATCCGCGGATCGCCGCGGGACATGCCGGTCTGATGGTCCGCCCTGCACGCACGGGCGAATGTGTGTGACGGGTCCACCTGGTTCTCGGACCGCTCCCAGCCGCAGGGTTGAGGAGCGTCGGAGATCACGGGGGAAGGGATGGATCCGCAATGACCGTCACGAGTCTTGACCGACCGGACACGCTGAGCAGCCGGTTCGTACCGGACCTGATCGTGGGCGAGCTCTGTGCCGAGCTGTTCGCCTCGCTGCCGCGGAGCGACCAGCGGCGCAAGGGGGAGCTGTACTTGCGGGGCCTGCTCCAGGCCGAGGGGCGCAAGTCGATCCGGAACATCGCCGCGTACGTCGGAGACCGGGCGGCCGAGCAGAGCCTGCACCACTTCGTCGTCTCCTCCACCTGGGACTGGGGCCGGGTGCGGGCCGCGCTCGCCGGCTACCTGGAGCGGTCCCTGCGGCCGCAGGCCTGGGTGGTGCAGCCGATGGTGATATCCAAGGCCGGCACCGAGTCGGTGGGCGTCGACCGCCGGTTCGTGCCCGAGCTCGGCCAGGTGGTCAACAGCCAGGCCGCCTACGGGGTCTGGTCGGTCGGCGAGGGACAGAGCTGCCCGGTGAACTGGCGCCTGACCCTCTCCCGGAAGTGGCGGGACAGTCTCGGCCCGCTGTCCCCGACCACCGACGACTCCGAACTCGCCTCCACCCCACTGGAGTTGATCGCAGGAGCCGTGGAGGAACTGCGGGGCTGGGTGGGCCAGACCCGCCGGCCCGTGGTGCTCGACCTTCCCGACCTCGATCCGGCGGCGGTCGCCCGGCGCTTCGAGCCGAGCGGAACGCACTTCGTGGCGACGGCCCGCGGATCCCTGCGGGTCCGGTGTGTGGACGCGGTCCTGCCGGGCGCGGCCAACCGCGAACTCGCCGCGCACCAGCTGCTCCTGATGGCCCGCACCCTGCGCCGGCCGGTGAGCTGGCGCGACCCCTCCACCGGGCGGCCTCGCGTCAGCCTGGTGGTGGCCGTACGGGTGGAGCTGCCGAACGCTCCCCGGCCACAGCTGCTGTTCGGCGAGTGGAGCGATCCGCGTGGCTGGCCGGACCAGTGCTGGATCACCGATATGACACAGGCGCACCCGAGTTCGCTGCTCCGGCTGGCGAAGCAGGCACGGCAGGTCGAAGCCGACTTCACCGGCGTCGCCCAGAAGGTGGGCCTCACCGACTTCGGCGGGCGCTCCTTCGAGGGCTGGCACCGGCACACCACCCTGGCCTCCGCCGCGCACGCGGTCCGGGTCCTCACCCAGCGGACCGCGGACCACTAGTGAGGCCGCCGCGGGGACCGGCCGGGACCGGCCGGAACCGGCCGGGATCGGGCGGATCAGGCGGATCCGCTGATGGGTTGCCTGTTCTGCCGCCGCCGCTCCTGGTTGAGGGCCTGCCGGGTGCGCTGCAACTGGAGGGCGAGCTGCACCTGGAGGGCCTGGGTCGGCTTCTGCCAGTCCTCACCGAGGATCTCGGTGATCCGCTCCAGCCTGCGGGAGACGGTGTTGGGGTGGACGTGCAGCGACTCCGCCGCCCGGGACGGGCTGTTGGCGGAGGCGAAGTACGCCTCCATGGTGCGGATCAGCTCGGTGTACTGCTGGTCGTCGTAGTCGAGCACCGGACCGATGGTGTCGTTGATGAACCCGGCGATGTTCGGCTTCTCGGAGAGCAGGACACCGAGGAAGCCGAGCTCTTCGGGGGAGGCGCTGCTGCCGGGCCCGGTGAGCGCGGCCACCGCGTCCAGGCAGCGCCGGGCCTCCTGGTAGAGGTGCACGATCCCCGCCGGGCTGTCGGTGGGACCGGCCGAACCGGCGGTCACCGGCTTGCCGAGCACCTCGGAAAGCTCCTTGGCCGCCGTCCTGGCGATGTCGCCCGCCGCGGTGCCGGGGAGCAGCAGCACCACGAGGTCGCCGTCCACGCTCTTGAGGCCGTGGTGGCGGTTGGCGTACGAGGCGGCCCAGGCGGCCACGCGGCCCTGGACCCCGCCCTCGGGGCGGGCGATCACGATGACGTGGGGTTCGTCGAGGTTGAGCCCGAGGCGCCGGCTCTGCTCCGCGATCAGCGTTGGCGACAGCGACGGGCCGCGCAGCAGGTCGTGGAAGAACTCGTCGCGTATGTGTCCTTCGGCGGCGGCCATGCCCTGGTTCATCAGCAGGACGACGGCGGTCACCTGGGCGGTGAGTGCGAGGAGTTGCAGGCGGTGGTCGGTGACCGGGGTGTCGGTGGCCAGGACGAGCGTGCCCAGCATCTCGTCGCCCGCGGCGATCGAGGCGACCCACACCCCGTCGCCCGCGTTCCGGGGCAGTCGGTCGGTGTGCGCGTCCAGCAGGGCGGTACGGATCCGGGTCTCGTCGAGTTCCGGGAGACCGGCGCCCGGGCAGGCGAGGGTCCGGCCGGCCGAGTCCCGTACGAGGAGGGTGCCGGCGAGGTCCTTGGCCGCCTCGGCGGCCAGGTTGCCGAGACCGCCGCCGCTCAGCACGAGGTCGAGCAGGCGGCCGTGCGTCTCCCGGAGCCGGCGGGCGGTGGTGGAGGAGTCCAGGGCGCGGGAGGTGCCCTGTTCCAGCTCGACGACCTCGTACCGGGTCTGCTCCAGCAGCCGGGCCTTCTCGATCGCGACCGTCGCGAGGTCGGCGAGGGAGCTCATGAGGGAGGTCTCGTCGGGCGTGAAGTGCCTGATGTTGCGGTCCGCGACGTACAGAGAGCCCCAGGTGGTGCCCTCGTGCCTGAGCGGGATGGCCATGACGGCGCGCAGGCCCTCGGCCTGCACCACTTCGTCGATCACCTTGCTGTGCCGGAAGCTCTGGTCGTTCATGTAGTCGGCCGACCAGAACGGCGAGGCTCCGTCCACGGCCCGCTTGCCGACGCCGCCGTCCAGCGGGACGGCGAACCCGATCGTCAGCGCCGAGGCGTGGCCGTCCGCGGAACGCACCAGGGAGCACCCGCTCTCGGCGTCGTCGAGGGCGACCCAGGCCATGTCGAGCCCCAGCAGCAGCCGGGCCCGCCGCGTGATGACCTTGAGCAGGGCGTCCACGTCGTACGGAAGCGTCAGGTCGCGCGCGGTGTCCACGAGCGCGGCGAGGCCGGCCTCGCGCTGCTGGCGCCGGACGAAGAGTGCCCGCACTCCGAGGCTTTGGTCCCTCGCCTTGGTCAATTGGGCGAGGGCGGCCCCGGACATGCCGGATTCGCGCGCCTTTCGTACTACTTCCTCGAATGCGGCCGCAGGCGCCTCTCTGTTCAGCAGTTCCAGCATCTCGTAGGCATGGTCGACCACGTCTATACCGCCCCCCGGGTAACAAGCCGTTCACAACCGGACCTTTGACGGTCCAATTGCTCTCTGGCCTGCATGAACGTAGCTCTTTAGGCAAGATCTGGTCAAGAATCTCTAGGGTGTTGCTCGAGGTCAGAGACGCGGAGGGTGATCGGGCCACCACTCCCCATGACCGATGCTGTCATCTGGACACCTTCTGGCAGACGCTGCCGCGACGGCAATGTGATCACCGAGCGCTCCGGTGCCGTCACCAGCGCGACCATGACTGCCGATGTTGGAGAAGTCCCATGCCCCAGGTGTCCGAGATCCACGACGCGGCCCGGCTCAAGAGCTTTGAGCGGTCCCTGCTGCGCAGCCACCTGTCCCTGACCCGGGAGGACCGCCCGCAGGAGTTCACGCTGGCGGGCCGGAACTGGGACCTGTTCGACGAGGTCTTCGCCCCCGTCTACTCCCCCTCCACCGGGATCGCCCTGGAGCTCCTGGGGCTCGGCCACCCGCAGGAGACCCCGCGTTCGGGTGCCTTCATGGAGGTCGGCTGCGGCACCGGGGTGGTGGCCGTGATGAGCGCGCTGGCGGGTTACGACCGTGTGGTGGCGGCCGACATCAGCCCCTCCGCCGTGGAGAACGCGCACGTCAACGCGGACCGGCACGGGGTGGCCGACCGTCTGCGGGCCGTGCACAGCGACTTGTTCTCGGGGCTGGCCGAGGACGAGCGCTTCGACGTCATCTTCTGGAGCTCCAACTACGTCATGGGCCCCGAGAGCTACGAGTACAAGTCGGTGCACGAGCGGGCCTACGTGGACACCGGCTACCAGACGCACCGCCGGTTCCTGGAGCAGGCCGTGCACTGGACCACCCCGGGCGGTTCCGTACTGCTGCACTTCAGCGACCGCGGGGACCTGGCCGCCCTGCACGAGATCGCCGCCGACTGCGGACGCGAGCTGCGCCTGGTGGCGGGCCAGCGGGTCCGTGAGGGCGAGTACGGCGAGGACATGGTCGAGCACATGCTCCTCGAGATCCTGCCGTTCGGAGTCTGAATCAAAACCGGGGGAGTTACATCATGCGTACGCTGCTTATCGACAACTACGACTCTTTTACGTACAACCTGTTCCACCTGCTGACCGAGGTGAATGGCAGGGAGCCGGAAGTCGTCCGCAACGACGACCCGCACTGGAAGGCCGGGCACCTCGCCGCCTTCGACAACATCGTCGTCTCACCGGGTCCCGGGACCCCGGGCCGGGCCGCCGACTTCGGTATCTGCGCGGAGACCATCCGGCGGACTGACCTTCCGCTGCTGGGCATCTGCCTCGGACACCAGGGGATCGGCCTGATGCACGGCGCCACCGTGGACCGCGCGCCGCAGCCGCGGCACGGGCGCACCTCGCCCGTCCTGCACGAGGGCATCGACCTGTTCGCCGGGCTGCCTTCGCCCATGGAGGTGGTGCGCTACCACTCCCTCGCCGTGACGGACCTCCCCGACGAGCTGGAGGCCACCGCGTGGACTCCGGACGGAATCCTGATGGGGCTGCGGCACCGTACGCGCCCGATGTGGGGGGTGCAGTTCCACCCCGAGTCGATCTGCAGCGAGTACGGCAGGGAACTGCTGGCGAACTTCGCCCGGTTGAGCAGGGCCCACGGAGCGCGCCGGGCGGTGTCCGTACCCGCGTCCGTACCCGTACCCGCTCCCGCTCCCGTACCCGTGCCCGCGCCGACGCCGGCGCGTGAGCTGCGGCTGGTGACCAGCCGCATGACCACGGACTGGGACGCCGAGGCCGTGTACGACCGGCTCTTCCGGGGCAACGACCACGCCTACTGGCTGGACAGCAGCCTGCCCGGAGCCGAGCGCGGCCGGTTCTCCGTCATGGGCGACGCCACCGGCCCGCTCGCCCGGGTGGCCACGGCCGACGTGTGGAGCAAGGTCGTGACCGTGGAGTCGCGGGGCGGCGACGGCGGCCTCGTCGCGGGACCCTTCATGGAGTGGATCGACCGCGACCTGCGCTCCATCCGCACCGAACTCCCCACCGGAGACGAAGAGCTGCCCTTCGACTTCGCCCTCGGCTGGGTCGGCTACCTCGGCTACGAGCTGAAGGCCGAGTGCGGCGGCGACCTCGTGCACCGCTCGCCCGTGGCCGACGCCACGATGGTCTTCGCCGACCGGGCCCTGGTGTTCGACCACGTCACGCACACCACCCATCTCCTCGCGCTCGCGGAGGGGGACGACGCCGAGGCCCGGAGCTGGCTGACCGGTACGGCGGAGCGCCTCGCGCACCTCTCGGGGCTGCGGCTGCCGGCTCCCCCTTCCGAAGGCTCGGGCGGTGAGATCCGGCTGCGCCACGACCGGAACGCCTACCTGGGGCTCATCGACTCCTGCCTGGAGGAGATCTCCGCGGGGGAGAGCTACGAGGTCTGCCTGACCAACATGGCGGAGTCCGACACCACCGTCGACCCCTGGGCGGCGTACCGCGCGATGCGGCGCACCAGCCCGGCGCCGTTCGCCGCCCTGCTCCAGTTCGGCGAGCTCTCCGTGCTGAGCAGCTCGCCCGAGCGGTTCCTGCGGGTCTCCCGCGACGGGCTGATGGAATCCTCGCCCATCAAGGGGACCCGCCCGCGCGGTGCCACTCCCGAAGAGGACGCGGCCCTGGTGGCGGACCTGCTGAGCGACGAGAAGGACCGCTCGGAGAACCTGATGATCGTCGACCTGGTGCGCAACGACCTCGGCCGCTGCGCGGTACCGGGCTCGGTCGAGGCCGACGAGCTCTTCCGGGTCGAGCACTACGCCACGGTGCATCAGCTGGTGAGCACCGTACGGGCGCGGATGCGGCCGGAGTTGAGCGCCCTGGACTGCGTGCGCGCCGCGTTCCCCGGCGGCTCGATGACCGGCGCTCCCAAGATCCGCACGATGCGGATCATCGACCGCCTGGAGGCGGGCCCGCGCGGGGTGTACTCCGGAGCCATCGGCTACTTCTCGCTCTCCGGCGCCGCGGACCTGAGCATCGTGATCCGTACCGCGACGATCACCCCGGACCGGGTCCGGTACGGCGTCGGAGGCGCCGTGGTGGCCCTGTCCGACCCGGACGCGGAGTACGAGGAGACGGCGGTCAAGGCTGCCCCTTTCCTGGCACTGACGAATGCCCGCTTCCCGGAGCGGCAGGGGCAGCGCCAGAAGATCTCGTCATAACGTCCCAGTCGTGCTGGAGGCGGCCGAGTTCCGCCGTCTCCAGCACGTCCGCGACCCGGGCTAAGGGGATGCCGAGCCGCTCCAGGGCGACCAGTGCCCCCTTCGCCTCGCGTTCCCTCGTGAGCAGGGTGTCCCCACTCAGATTCGGCCCGCGCGCGGCCTCTTCCAGGGTGTCCACCGACAGCGCGAGCGCCGTGTTCCAGCCGATGAGCGCGCCCACATCGGTGCCCCCGCTGGTCCACAACAGCCGTGGCTGCGGCGCGCCGTTGGCCCGCAGCACCCGCCACCAGCCGCCGGACAGCCGCTGTTCACGGAGCCGGTACATCGCGCGGGCGACGGCCAGACCCGCCGCGCCCCGGACCTCGTCGCCCGGGCCGACCCCCAGCCCGTCCAGCCGGGACTCGACCTCCGCGTCGAACACCCCCACCGGGAACGAGGCCACCATCAAGGCCTCGCCCAGCGACCGGCCGGACGCGAGGGAACGCTCCAGCCCGTCGACGTAGGCGTCGAGCACCTCGGCGTACCGCTCGGCCGAGAAGACCATCGAGGCGTGCACCCCGATGCCCTCGGCCAGGCAGTCGGCCAGTGCCTTCAGCCCCGCCGGGGTCGCGGGAATCCGTACGAGCACGTTGGGGCGCGCCAGTTGCCCGTGCAGGGCGCGGGCCGCCGACCGGAGCGAGTGCGCGTCGTGGGCCCACCGGGGAGAGACCGGCACGGAGACGTGGCCGACGGCGCCTTCGGTCGCCTCGAACACGGGCCGCAGCAGGTCGCAGGTCCGTTGGAGCAGCGTGAGGGCGCTGCCCGGGGGTGCCAGGGCGTTGTGGAAATCCACACCCAGGACCGGAGGCCGGACGCTCGTCTCGAACTCTTCGGGGCCGCGCGCGCTCAGCCATGGCGAGACGCCTTCGGACACCAGTTGTTTCAGCAGGTCTCGCGCTTCTTGACTCACCACGGTCCCGACCTTAGGCGTCCACGACTTGAGGCGTAGGGGAGTGGTCGGCTCTGTGTCAGGTGGGGGCGGATCGCCGTCTCCGGTCCGTCCTCCGGGACGCGCGCGGGACTTTAATGCGTTCGCGGCCGGTCCCTTCCATGAATGCGGGCAATGCGTCATGTCGAATTTCCGGCCGGCCGGTCGACGTGACCGAATGTGTCGCCACCTGACGAATCGGTGAATCTCTGGTGGTTGACTCATTCTTTTCTTCGCAGGCTTCTCGCTGCATCCGATGTCACGGCAGGTTCAGTACCGGGAGGTGCCACATGTACGGTGTCGCGCGCTTGAAATCAGCGCCGGCGGGCCAGCAGCCCGTTTGGCCCAACGAAGACGCTCTGATGAATGCGAGGGCCGAAATCGAGGACTCGCCCGCTCTCGTCCGCGCGGAGGACGTCGAGGCCCTGCGGGTCCTGCTGGCCGCGGCCTCGCGGGGCGAGGTGCAGATCATCCAGGGCGGGGACTGCGCGGAGGACACCGCCGAGTGCACCCCGGGATACGTGGCCCGCAAGGCGGCGCTCCTCGACATGCTGGCCGGCGTCATGAAGACGCGCACGCTGGGGCCCGTCCTGCGGGTGGGCCGGCTCGCGGGGCAGTTCGGCAAGCCCCGCTCCAGCAACACCGAGATCGTCCACGGCGTGGAACTCCCCGTGTACCGCGGCCACATGGTCAACAGCCCGGAGCCCGATCCCGAGCTGCGCCGGCCCGACCCGCAGCGGCTGGTCAGCGGCTACCGCGCGGCCGCGGCCGCCATGCGCTCCCTGGGCTGGCACGGCGAGCAGCGCCCGTCCGCGGCCGAGGCCCCGGTGTGGACCAGCCACGAGGCCCTGCTGCTGGACTACGAGGGACCGATGCTGCGCACCCAGCCCGACGGCTCGGTGCTGCTCACCTCGACGCACTGGCCCTGGATGGGCGAGCGCACCCGCGAGCTGAGCGGCGCCCACGTCGAGCTGTTCGCGTCGATCTCCAATCCCGTCGCCACCAAGGTCGGCCCGAAGATGACCCCGGCCGAGCTGGTCGAGCTGTGCGGCCGTCTCGACCCGCTGCGCGAGCCTGGCCGGCTGACGCTGATTTCCCGGATGGGAGAGGGTACGGCCGCCGAAAAGCTGCCGGCACTGGTCCGCGCGGTCCGCGAGGCCGGGCACCCCGTGCTCTGGATGTGCGACCCGATGCACGGAAACACCGTCAGCGCGCCCGGCGGCTACAAGACCCGCTACATCACGGCGGTCGTGCGCGAGGTCCAGGAATTCCAGGCGGCCGTCGTCGATAACGGCGGAGTCGCGGCCGGACTTCACCTGGAGACCACTCCCGACGCCGTGCGCGAATGCGTGCGCGACGAATACCACGTCAGTGAGCTGGGCGAGAAGTACACCTCGTTCTGCGACCCGCGCCTCAATTCCGACCAGGCTGTCGAAGTCGTATCCGCCTGGCGCGGCTGAGGCTGAAATAAAGAGGGGCGTTCCCGTCATGGAAGGAAAAATCGCTCTCGTCACCGGAGCGGCCGGAGGCATAGGCGCGGCCATTGTCCGCGCGCTGGCCGCCCTGGGCGTCCGGGTGGCCGCGGTCGACATGGACGCGGCCCGGCTGCGCGACCTGGCCAAGTCGGTGATCGAGGAAGGAGGCCGCGTCGAAGCATTCCCGGGCGACGTCACCTCCAGTGCGGACGTCGAGGCGCTCGTGGACGACGTGGAGGCGCTCGTGGGGCCCCTCGACTTCCTCGTCAACGCCGCCGGAGTGCTGCGGCTCGCCGAGGCCCGGGCACTCACCGACCAGGAGTGGAGCACGACGTTCGCGGTCAACACCACGGGCGTGTTCCTCGTCTCGCGCGCCGTGGTCAACCGCATGGTGCCGCGCGGACGCGGTGCGATCGTCACGATCGCCTCCAACTCCGCCGGCACCGCCCGTACGGAGATGGCCGCGTACGCCGCTTCGAAGGCGGCCGCGACCATGTTCACCAAGTGTCTGGGCCTGGAGGTCGCCAAGTTCGGGATCCGCGCGAACATCGTGGCGCCGGGGTCCACGGACACCCCGATGCTCACCTCGATGTGGCAGGAAGCGAGCAGTTCGAAGGCCTCCATCGAAGGGGTGCCGGGCTCCTACCGCGTCGGCATCCCGCTGGGCAAGATCGCCCGTCCCGAGGACGTCGCCGAGGCGGTCGTCTTCCTGCTCTCCGACAAGGCCGCGCACATCACGATGCACGACCTCACCGTGGACGGCGGTGCGGCCCTGGGTGCCTGAGACCGGTGTGACCAGTCGACCGACCGTCAACGAGACCGTGAACGAGAGGGAGAAACGCATGGCAGGCATACCTGCTATCAGCCCGTATCCGATGCCCTCGGCAGCCGACCTGCCCGCCAACGCCGTCGACTGGGAAGTCGACCCGGACCGCGCCGTCCTGCTGGTGCACGACCTGCAGAAGTTCTTCCTGACCGCCTTCCCCGCCGGTGAACAGCCCGTCGTGGACCTGACCCGCAACGCCGGAGAGCTGCGCGTACGCGCGGCGGCCCTCGGCATCCCGGTCGCCTACACGGCGCAGCCCGGCGGCATGACCCCCCAAGAGCGCGGCCTGCTCGCCGACTTCTGGGGCCCGGGCATGCGGCCGAGCCCCGAGCACCGCCAGGTCGTGGACCCGGTGGCGCCGGCCGCCGGGGACTGGATGCTCACCAAGTGGCGCTACAGCGCCTTCTTCAAGACCGATCTGCTGGAGCGGATGCGGGCGGAGGGCCGCGACCAGCTGATCATCTGCGGCGTGTACGCCCACGTGGGCGTGCTGATGACGGCGGTGGAGGCGTTCACCAACGACATCCAGCCCTTCCTGGTCGCCGACGCCGTCGCCGACTTCAGCTGGGAGGAGCACCGGATGGCGCTGGAGTACGCGGCCGGCCGGTGCGCCGCCCTGACCACCACGAAGCAGCTCCTGGCGGCCCTCCCGGACCGGGTGGACGCGTACGCGGAAAGGGTTTCGGCATGACTGCGGACCAGCTGGGCCGGATCCTGAGCGACCGGCCGCCGGCCTTCGCGCTGATCCACCGTCCGGAGACCGCCCCCACCGGTCGGCTCGACCTGTTCCTCGGTTCGTTCACCGAGGCCGCGACCCTGGCGGACGTACCCCTCGGCGAGGTCCTGGAAGGGGCCGGCGCGCGGCAGGACGTCCTCACCCTGATCCCGTACCGGCAGCTCGCCGAGCGCGGCTTCGAGGCACCGGACGACGGCACCCCGCTGCTCGCCATGGTGATCGACGAGCAGACGCGGGTGCCGCTCGACGCCGTGCTGCGGCAGATCCCCGACGCACCCGTCCGCCTCCTGCCCGGCGGCGACTTCGACATCGACGACGACACGTACGCCGAGACGGTGCGCCGTGTCATCGCGGACGAGATCGGCACCGGCGAGGGCGCCAACTTCGTGCTGAAGCGTTCGTTCGTGGCCGACGTCGGGGACTACTCCGTCGCCACGGCGCTGCGGATCTTCCGCCGGCTGCTGGAGCGGGAGACCGGCGCGTACTGGACCTTCGTCGTGCACACCGGCGACCGCACGCTCGTCGGCGCCTCTCCCGAGCGCCACATGAGCGTGTCGGGCGGCCGGGCCGTGATGAACCCCATCAGCGGCACCTACCGCTTCCCCGCCTCGGGTCCCGAACTGAGCGGTGTCATGGACTTCCTGGCCGACCGCAAGGAGGCCGACGAGCTGTACATGGTCGTCGACGAGGAACTCAAGATGATGGCCCGGATCTGCGATGCGGGCGGCCGGGTCGTCGGGCCCTATCTGAAGGAGATGGCCCGGCTCGCGCACACCGAGTACTTCATCGAGGGCCGCACCTCCCGCGACCCGCGCGAGATCCTCCACGAGACGCTGTTCGCCCCGACGGTCACCGGGTCCCCGCTGGAGAGCGCGGGCCGGGTCATCAAGAAGTACGAGCCCCAGGGCCGCGGCTACTACAGCGGCGTCCTGGCCCTCATGGGCCAGGACGAGAACAGCGAGCGCACCCTGGACTCGGCGATCCTCATCCGGACCGCCGACATCGACGACGGGGGGCGGATGCGGATCGGCGTCGGCGCCACCCTGGTGCGCCACTCCGACCCGCTGTCCGAGGTCGCCGAGACCCGCGCCAAGGCGTCCGGTCTGCTGGCCGTCTTCGAGGAGGCCGGACCGAGCCGGTTCGGCGACCACCCCGAGGTGCGGGCGGCGCTCAGCCGGCGCAACGAGACGATCGCCGGCTTCTGGCTGGACGACGAAGCCGACCGCGCCCGCCCGGTCGCGCTGCTCGCGGGCCGCAAGGTGCTGGTGGTCGACGCGGAGGACACCTTCACCGCGATGATCGAGCACCAACTGCGGGCCCTCGACGCCCAGGTCACCGTCAGCCGCTTCGACGAGCCCTACGACTTCGCCCCGTACGACCTCGTCGTCATGGGCCCGGGACCGGGTGACCCGCGGGAGGTGGACCACCCGAAGATCGCGCACCTGCGGGCCGCGATCGACACCCTGCTGACGGAGCGGCGGCCGTTCCTCGCCGTGTGCCTCAGCCACCAGGTGCTCAGCACCAAGCTCGGTTTCGGCCTGCGGCGCAGGGAGCAGCCCAACCAGGGGGTGCAGCGGGAGATCGAGCTGTTCGGGCGGCGCGAGCGCGTCGGCTTCTACAACACCTTCGCGGCGCAGAGCGCCTCGGACACGGTCGAGGTGCCCGGCGTCGGCACGGTCCAGGTGTGCCGGGAGGCGGGCACCGACGAGGTGCACGCGCTGCGCGGTCCCGGCTTCCGGTCGATGCAGTTCCACGCCGAGTCCGTGCTCACGGAGGACGGCGTCCGCATCGTCGGCGAGGCCCTGGCCGGACTGCTGCAGGAGCAGGAGCAGGAGCAGCTCGTATGAAGGCGACGGTGGCCTGGTGGGATCTCGCCGGCTCGGGGCACAGCATCGAGTCGCTGCGGTCGTACCTGCGCGACGAGGCGGTCGACCGGTTCGCTTCGGTCGAGGGCCTGCGGCTGAAGTTCTGGATCGCGGATCCGGGGACCGAGCGCTGGGGAGCGGTGCTGTTGTGGGAGTCCGCGGAGGCGGCGGCCCGGCCGCTCGCGCCGCGGGCCGCCGAGCTGATCGGGCGGGCACCGGTGCAGTACACGGTGTTCGACGTGGAGGCGACGGTCGAGGGCGTCCACACGCTGCCCGGGCTGCCGGGCCCCGGCCTGATCTGAGGCCCCGTCCGGGGCCCGGTACGAGGCCCGTACCGGGGCCGTGGACGAAACGGCCCCTCACGACCCGTCCGGGTCGGGAGGGGCCGTTGGCGTCCCCGTCGCCGCGGGCTCCGTCGAGACCTTGCGCAGCACGGCCGTCATGGCGTCCAGGGTGCCGTGGAAGTCGCCGTCCAGGTCGCGCAGATACGGGTTCTGCACGAGGACCTCGGCCGTCCTGCCCTCGGTCAGGGTGATGCTCAGCGTGAGGGTGAGCCGCCCCCGTTCGTCCTCGCCGATCTCGTTGCGTATTTCCGCGATGTCGGTGGGGTCCAGGTGGCGGTAGACGATGCGTCCGGTGCTCTCCTGGGCGGTGACCCGCTGGAGGAACGTGTGCTGCCCGCGCCGGATCTCCCGTAGGAGTCCGTCCGCGTACCGCTCGTGGATCCGGCACTCCACGATGGCGGGCACGTAGTCCGTCGGATGCTCCGCCTTGTGCAGCAGGGCCTGCCACAGGTTCTCCCGGGTGGGACCGTCCTGACCTTCCCGACCTGCGTCGACGACCGGACGGGTCCACGAAAGCGTCAGCATTGATCTCCCTTTCGGCCGCTTACCGGCGTGCAGCATCGGCTGGCCCGAACGCGGTGTCAAAGGGGGCCCGCGCACTCCGTCAGATGGCTCCAGGACCTGACGAAGTGCCCGAAACGCACTGCCCGGCGAGGCCCGGTTCCTTGCAAGGTGGCCGCTGGTCGAATGCGTTCGGTGTGAGTGAACGCCCTCGCGGATCCCCCTGCGGAGAATCAGGAGAACACTGATGTCTGAACGGTTCGACGGCCGGGTCGTCCTCGTTACCGGTGGAGGCGAAGGCATCGGCCGGGCAGCGGCGGTGGCCTTCGCCCGGCTCGGAGCCACGGTGGTGGTCGCCGGCCGCCACCCGGAGACGCTCGAAGGAACGGTCCGCCAGATCCTCGACGAGGGCGGCAAGGCCGACAGCGTGGTCGGCGAGGTCTCGGACGCCACGGAAGGCGCCGACGTCGGCGCCGCCCACATCGTCGCCGAGACGGTGCGCCGCCACGGGGCCCTGCACGTGGCCTTCAACAACACCACCGAGCTGGGCCCGCACCAAAGCGTGGCCGACATCAGCGAGAGCGCCTGGGCCCAGAGCCTGACGGCCAACCTGACCGGCGTCTGGCTGTCCATGAAGCACGAGATCGCCCACATGGAGCTGGCCGGCGGCGGGGTCATCGTCAACACGGCCAGCAACATCGGCTCCCAGGGCATGCTCCCGGGCCTCGGCGCGTACGCCGCCTCGACGGCCGCGGTGAGCGCCCTCACCCGGACCGCGGCCAAGGAGTACTTCGCCAAGGCCATCCGCATCAACGCCATCAGCCCCTGCCCGCTCGGCAGGGGAGGCAGCCCCGAGGAGATCGCCGACACCGTCGTCTGGCTGGCCTCCGACGCGGCCGCGTACATCGTCGGGCACGACCTCGTACTCGACCGCAAGACCAGCGTGTGACCAGCACCCAGTCGAGCCCCGAGGCCCGGCCGAGCAGAGGAGTCCCGAGCACCATGACGAGCAGCCCCGCGCAGAGCTCCCCCCGTACCTTCGAGTGGAGCGATCTGGACCGGCGCGCCGTCGACACCGCCCGCGCGCTGGCGATCGACGCCGTGGAGGCCGCGGGACACGGCCACCCGGGTACCGCGATGAGCCTGGCTCCGGCCGCCTACCTGCTGTTCCAGAAGCTGCTGCGGCACAACCCGGCCGACCCCCAGTGGGCCGGCCGCGACCGCTTCGTACTCTCCTGCGGGCACTCCAGCCTGACCCTGTACACCCAGCTCTACCTCTCCGGCTACGGCCTGGAACTCGACGACCTCAAGGCACTGCGCACCGAGGGCAGCCTGACCCCGGCGCACCCCGAGTACGGGCACACCCCCGGCGTCGAGACCACGACCGGTCCGCTCGGCCAGGGCCTGGGCAACGCGGTCGGCATGGCGATGGCGGCCCGCCGCGAGCGCGGCCTGTTCGATCCGGACGCCGCCCCGGGCGAGAGCCCCTTCGACCACACCGTCTGGGCGTTCGTCTCCGACGGCGACCTGGAGGAGGGCATCAGCCACGAGGCCGGTTCCCTCGCCGGCCACCAGCGGCTGGGCAACCTGGTCGTGCTCTGGGACGACAACCGCATCTCCATCGAGGACGACACGCTGATCGCGGTCTCCGAGGACGTGCCCGCCCGCTACCGCAGCTACGGCTGGCACGTCCAGCAGGTCGACTGGACCGTGACCGGGTCGTACGTGGAGGACATGGCCGCCCTGCACGACGCCCTGTCGGCCGCCCGTGAGGACACCGGACGGCCCTCGCTCGTCGCGCTGCGCACCATCATCGGCTGGCCGTCGCCGGGCAAGCAGAACAGCGGGAAGATCCACGGCTCGGCGCTCGGCGCGGCCGAGGCCGCGGCCACCAAGGAGGCCATGGGCCTGGACCCCGAGCGCTCCTTCGAGGTACCGGACGAGGTGCTCGCGCACGCCCGGCAGGTCGGCGAACGGGCCCGCGCCGACGTGCGGGCCTGGGCGAAGCGGTACGCGGACTGGCGCGCCGGCGCCCCCGACCGGGCGGCCGAGTTCGACCGGATCGGCGTGCGCGAACTGCCCGCGGGGTGGACGGACGCGCTGCCCGTCTTCGAGGCGGGCGGGCAGGTCGCCACCCGCAAGGCGTCGGGCGAGGTGCTGAGCGCGCTGGCCGCCACGCTGCCCGAACTGTGGGGCGGCTCCGCGGACCTCGCCGAGTCCAACCTGACCACCATGAAGGGCGAGCCCTCCTTCATCCCCGCCGACCGGGCGACCGAGACCTTCCCCGGCCACCAGTACGGGCGGACCCTGCACTTCGGCATCCGCGAGCACGCCATGGGCGCGATCCTCAACGGCATCGCCCTGCACGGCGGGACCCGCCCCTACGGCGGCACCTTCCTGGTGTTCTCCGACTACATGCGGCCCGCGGTCCGCCTCGCGGCCATGATGAAGCTGCCCGTCACCTACGTCTGGACCCACGACTCCATCGGCCTCGGCGAGGACGGTCCCACCCACCAGCCCATCGAGCACCTGTGGGGGCTGCGCGGCATTCCGGGCCTCGACGTCGTCCGCCCGGCCGACGCCAACGAGACGGCCGTCGCCTGGCGCACCGTACTGGAGCACGACGACCGGCCCGCCGGCCTGTGCCTGTCCCGGCAGAACCTGCCGGTCCTCGACCGCTCCGCCGCTTCCGGTGTGGAATCGGCCGAGGGCACCGCACGCGGCGGCTACGTCCTGGCCGAGGCCGCCGGCGGCGCCCCCGACGTGGTGCTGATCGCCACGGGCAGCGAGGTGCACATCGCGCTGGACGCCCGCGCCGTCCTGGAGCGCGAGGGCATCGCCACCCGGGTCGTGTCCATGCCCTGCCTGGAATGGTTCCAGGAGCAGACCCCCGAGTACCGCGAGCAGGTGCTGCCGAGCTCTGTGCGGGCCCGGGTCTCGGTCGAGGCCGGATCCGCGCTCGGCTGGTACCAGCTTCTCGGCGACGCCGGGATCCCGGTCGGGCTCGACCAGTTCGGGGCCAGCGCCCCCTACACCGCCCTGTACGAGCGCCATGGTTTCACCGCCGGCAACGTGGCCGCCACCGCCCGGGCCAGCCTGGCCCGCGTCGCGGCGCAGCGGGGCACGCGGTGAGCGAGTCGGCGCTGATCGCCCGGATCCCGGGCTCCAAGAGCATCACCAATCGGGCGCTGCTGCTGGCCGCCGCGGCCGAGGGCGTCTCGCTGCTGCGGGATCCGCTGGTCAGCGAGGACACGGTTGCCTTCCGGGAGGCCCTGACCGGGCTCGGAGTGCACATCGACACGGCCGACGACGGCGCCTGGAAGGTGACCGGAACGGGCGGCGCCCCGAACGGGGGCGGCTCCGTGTGGTGCGAGGACGCGGGTACGGCGGCCCGGTTCCTGCCGCCCTTCGCGGCGGCCGGCGAGGGCGAGTTCGCCTTCGACGGCACCGACCAGCTGCGGGCCAGGCCGCTGCGGCCGCTGGCCGACGCGCTGGCCGGGCTCGGCGCGGACGCCCGGGTGACGGAGCCGGTCGGCGGACTGCCGCTGAGGGTCCGCGCCCGGGGTCTGGCCGGCGGCGAGCTGACCGTGGACGCCTCGCTCAGCAGCCAGTACCTCACCGGTCTGCTGATGGCCGGGCCGCTGATGCGCGGGCCGCTGGTCGTACGGGGCGCCGGACTGGTCAGCAGGCCGTACATCACCATGACCCAGGCGCTGATGCGCCACTTTGGGGCCTACGTAGACGAGTTCGGCGAGTTCGGCACGGCGGGCGAGTCAGGGGACGGGGCGATCCAGGTGCTGCCCGGCGGCTACCGGGCCGCCGACCTGGACATCGAGCCGGATGCCTCCACCGCCTCGTACGCCTTCGCCGCGGCCGCGATCACGGGGCGCGGCGTCACCGTGCCGGGCCTCGGCACCGGCAGCGTCCAGGGCGACCTCGGCTTCGTCCGGGTGCTGGCCCGGGCGGGCGCCCGCGTGGAGATCACCGACCGGGCGACGACCGTCACCGGTACCGGCCCGCTGCGCGGCGGCTTCGACATCGACATGGGCGACATCTCCGACACCTTCATGACGCTGGCCGCGGTGGCCCCGCTCGCCGACGCGCCGATCACGGTGCACGGCATCGGGCACGCCCGGCTCAAGGAGTCCGACCGGATCGCCGCGGTCGAGGAGAACCTGCGGGCCTGCGGGATCCGGACCGAGTCCGGTCCGGACCGGCTCACCATCCATCCGGGCCGCCCCACGGCCGCTCGGATCGCCTGCCGCCGCGACCACCGGATCGCGATGGCGTTCTCGGTGCTCGGACTGCGCGTCCCCGGCATCACGCTGGACGATCCGTCCTGCGTCGGCAAGACCTTCCCCGGCTTCCACGCCGAACTGGAGCGGCTCTTCCCGGCCCACACGAACCGTGCGCGTCGATCGAGCGCCGGCAGCCACTGATCAGGAAAGGGAAGGGTGGGACACCCATGGCCGACATACTCATCGCCGGTGGTGGCATCGGTGGACTCGCTGCGGCACTCGGGCTCGCGCGACGCGGCCACCAGGTCACGGTCCTGGAGCGCAGGGACGTCTTCACGGAGGTCGGCGCCGGGATCCAGCTCGGCCCGAACGCCTTCCACGCGCTCGACCTGCTCGGAGTGGGCCGGGAGGTCCGTGAACGCGCCGTCCTCATCGACGAGCTGCGCTTCATGGACGGCACCACCGGCGAGCGGGTCGCGGCCCTTGCGGTGACGGAGAAGTACCGGGCCCGGTTCGGCAACCCGTACGCCGTGGTGCACCGGGTGGACCTCTACCTGCCGCTCCTGGAGGCCGCCCGCCGTTCCCCCGGCATCGAGCTTCTCGGAGGGTGCCACGTCGTCGCGTACGAGCAGTGGGCGGGCGGGGTGACGGCCGTACTCGCCGACGGCAGGCGGCGCACCGGCGACGCCCTCATCGGCGCCGACGGCCTGCACTCCGCGGTCCGCCGGCAGCTGGTCGGCGACGGGCCCCCGCGCATCTCCGGCCACACCATCTACCGCTCGGTGATCCCCGTGGAGGAGGTGCCCGAGGACCTGCGGGGGAACGCCGTGGTCCTGTGGGCGGGCCCGAAGTGGCACTTCGTGCACTACCCGGTCACGGGTGGCAGCCATTTCAATCTGGCCGCGACCCGGGACGACGGAGCCGCGGAGGCCCGGGCCGGGGTCCCGGCCGAGCACGGCCACGTGATGGACTCCTTCCCCGGACTGCCCGACGCGGCCCGCAGGGTGCTGGAGCTGGGGCGGGACTGGAAGTCCTGGGTGCTGTGCGACCGGGACCCGGTGGACCGCTGGACCGAGGGCCGGGTCGCGCTCCTCGGTGACGCCGCGCACCCGATGCTCCAGTACGCGGCGCAGGGTGCGTGCCAGGCCCTCGAGGACGCGGTCCTGCTGTCGGTCCTGCTGGACGGCAGCGAGGACGACTTCGTCCAGCGTCTGGAGAAGTACAACGCGGCGCGCCGGGAGCGTACGGCCCGGGTGCAGCTGGTGGCGCGGGAGATGGGCCGCGTGCTCTACCACGCGGCCGGGGAGGCGCGGGTGGCGCGCAACGCGATGCTGGCCGCGCTGTCCGACGAGGACATGTACGAGAAGGCGGCCTGGTTGCACGGCGCCTACGACTTCGCTTGGGGAGACGGAAATTGAGCAGGTTGCGTTGGCTGACGGCCGGAGAATCCCACGGCCCGGCTCTGGTGGCGACGCTGGAGGGGCTTCCCGCCGGCGTTCCGGTCACCACGGAGCTGGTGGCCGAACACCTGGCCCGGCGCCGGCTCGGCTACGGCCGTGGTGCCCGGATGAAGTTCGAGCAGGACGAGATCACGTTCCTCGGCGGTGTCCGGCACGGTTTGTCGCAGGGTTCTCCGGTGGCCGTGATGATCGGGAACACGGAGTGGCCGAAGTGGGAGACGGTCATGTCGGCGGACCCGGTGGATCCCTCGTTGCTGAAGGAGACCGGCCGTAACGCGGCGCTGACCCGGCCGCGGCCGGGTCACGCCGACCTGGCGGGCATGCAGAAGTACGGCTTCTCGGAGGCCCGGCCGATCCTGGAGCGCGCCAGCGCCCGTGAGACCGCGGCCCGTGTGGCCCTGGGTGCCATCGCGCGGTCCTTCATCAAGGAGGTCGCGGGCATCGAGATCGTCTCCCACGTGGTGGAGCTGGCGGCCGCGAAGGCCCCGTACGGCGTGTACCCGACGCCCGCCGATGTCGAGAAGCTCGACGCGGATCCGGTGCGCTGCCTGGACGCGGACGCGTCGAAGCAGATGGTCGCGGAGATCGATCAGGCCCACAAGGACGGTGACACCCTCGGTGGCGTCGTCGAGGTTCTGGCTTACGGGGTGCCCGTGGGTCTGGGCTCGCACGTGCACTGGGACCGGCGCCTGGACGCGCGTCTGGCGGCGGCGCTCATGGGCATCCAGGCCATCAAGGGGGTGGAGGTCGGTGACGGCTTCGACCTGGCCCGGGTGCCCGGCTCGCAGGCGCACGACGAGATCGTGTCCACCCCTGAGGGTCTCAAGCGCACGACCGGCCGTGCCGGTGGTACCGAGGGCGGTCTGACCACCGGTGAACTGCTGCGCGTGCGTGCCGCGATGAAGCCGATCGCGACCGTGCCGAAGGCCCTCGCGACGGTGGACGTGGCCACTGGCGAGGCGACCGTGGCGCACCACCAGCGCTCGGACGTGTGTGCGGTGCCGGCGGCGGGCATCGTGGCGGAGGCCATGGTCGCTCTGGTGCTGGCCGACGCGGTCGTGGAGAAGTTCGGTGGCGACTCGGTTCCCGAGACCCGCCGCAACGTGCGGTCGTACCTCGACAACCTGCGGATCGGCTGATCTGGAGCAAGCCGGGGCGCCACGAAGGGCGGTGGGGGCACGGACATCCGTGCCCCCACCGCCCTTTCGTGCTGCCCGCCCATCGGCCCCTCCGCGTACGACTACGGCCGGTGCCTCCCCCCGGAGGCACCGGCCGTAGTCGGCGGGCGGGCGGAACGTCGCCCGGACGGTCAGACGGAGACCGAGGCCACGGACTGCTCGTCCTCGGCGGTCCGCGCGTCCTCCGGGGACGGGTCCCCGGCCGGCGTACCCGCCGCATCGGCCCCGACACGGCGGAAGTTGAGCGCGATGCCGATCGAGACGACCATGGCGGCGGCCGCGATCAGGACGGCGGTGCGCAGACCGTCCGTCGTCGCCGCCGCGGTGGCCTCCTCGCCGGTGATCGAGTTGGCGACGGCCACCAGAAGCGCGAGGCCGACGGCGCCGCCGACCTGCTGGCCGGTGGAGACGATGCCGGAGGCGATGCCCTGCTCCATCGGGTCCACGCCGGACGAGGACGCGGCGAACATGCTGGTGTAGAGCGCCCCCTGGCCGAGGCTGAGCACGATCAGGCCGGGAACCAGGGCGAGGTACGACGCCGACGGATCCATCGCGAGGGCGAGCATCAGCGTGCCCACGGCGCCCACGGCCAGGGCCCCCAGGATGGTGTTGCGGGTGCCGAAGCGGGTGGCGAGCCGGCCGCCGAGGGTGGAGCCGACCAGCCCCGCGACCATCGGGACCAGGAAGGCCAGACCGGTCTGGAGCGCGCTGTAGCCGTGCACGCCCTGGAAGTAGATGGTCTGGAAGTACAGCAGCGAACCGAAGGTCGCCATGAACATGAAGGTGGTGGCCACGCCCGCGGACAGGTTGCGGTTGCGGAACAGCCGCAGCGGCAGCAGCGGTTCGGGGCTGCGCGACTCGACCACCAGGAAGACGGCGAGCAGCACCAGGGCGGCGGCGCCCGCACCGAGCACGGGGGCCGAGGCCCAGCCGGACTCCGGTCCCTGGACCAGGGCGAAGACCACGAGGGTGGCACCGGCGGTGCCGGTCAGCGCGCCGGGCACGTCGAAGGAGCGGCCGGCGGCGCGCTTGCCGTCCGGGGCGATCAGCACGTAGGCCGAGGCGATGGCGACGACCGCCAGCGGAACGTTGACGTAGAAGACCGACTCCCAGCCGAAGGCCTGGGTCAGGACGCCGCCGAGCAGCGAGCCGAGGACCATGCCGCTGGCGCCGGCGCCTGCCCAGACCGCGAGGGCCCGGTTGCGCTCGCGGCCCTCGCTGAAGGAGGTGATGACCAGGGAGAGGGTGGCGGGGAAGAGGAACGCGCCGCCCAGGCCCTGCACCGCTCGCGCCGCGACCAGGAACTCCGAGCCGTTGGCGAGGCCGCCGAGGAGCGAGCCGACGCCGTAGAGGGAGAGGCCGAAGACGAACATGCGGCGGCGGCCGAGGAGGTCGGAGGCGCGGCCGCCGAGCAGCAGGAAACCGCCGTAGATCACGGCGTAGGCGCTGACGACCCACTGCAGCGTCTGGGAGGAGAAATCGAGGCTTTCGCCGATTTCGGGCAGTGCCACATAAACGATGTTGTAGTCGAGAGAAGTGATGAGCTGAGCCAGCGCGAGAAGCGCCAGTACGAGGGCGGGACGACGGGATGCCGATGTTCTCGAATCTGTGCCCGACGACATGGGGGGTCCTTTCGGTTCCCTCGACTGAACGGGCTGTTGGGGCCACGAAAAGGGCGGGGACGGTCGTGACCGGCCCCGCCCTCTTAGTCGAGTGGGAATCATGGGTTCAGGGATGGGAAAGATTCAGGACTGGTGAATGAAGTCCTGAACGAGCTTGACGAATTCGGCGGGCTTCTCGTAGACCACCACGTGGCCGCTCTCCAGCTCGGCGTACGAGCTGTTCTTGATGGCGGCGTGCAGTTCCCGGGAGTGCTCCACGGGGACCGTGGCGTCCAGGGTGCAGCCGATGACCAGCGTCTCGGCCTCGATCTTGGGCAGCAGGTCCCGGATGTCCAGGCGCAGGTTGAGGTCGATGTGGCGCAGCGCGCCCTCGCTCGGCTGGTTGCCGGCGATGATGCCCTCGAGCTGCTCCCGGCCGACGCCGTTGAGGAAGGAGCGGCTGAAAGCGGTCAGGGTGCCGAAGCGGCCGAACGCGTCCGGCTTGTCCTCCAGCGCACGCCACACGCTCATCAGGTTGCGCATGTACTCGTCCTCGGGGGCGGCCCAGCCGGCCGTGAGGACCAGGCGCCGGACCAGGTCCGGACGGGTGGCGGCGACCGTCGCGGAGATGACCGCGCCGAGCGAGAAGCCGACCAGGTCGACCGGGCCGTTGCCGGCCTCCTCGATCACGCCGATCACCTGGGCGGCGAGCTGCTCCACGGTCAGCTCGGTGCCGTCGTCCTCGGTGGCACCGCAGCCGGAGAGGTCCGGCAGGAGCACGGTGCGGCTCCCGGCGAACTCGTCGGCGAGGTGGCCCCAGGTTCCCTGGGCGCCGAAGCCGGTGCCGTGGACGAAGAGCAGGCCGGTGCCGGACCCGCGGACCTGGTAGTCCACGCGGGCGTCACCTGCGGACACGATGGGCATGTTTCTCCCCTTGATGTGCGTCATTGCCGATATCACGATGCGTTCCGCCATCGTCAAGAGATGGGCAACGCCTTCGGAAACCTAAGGGGGGAACGAGGGGTTCGGGAGTTCGGCCCCGGCAATCTGTCAGGTCGGCGCCGGGCGGGCCGGGCGGACCCGGTCGGAGCAGGTCGGAGCCGGTCAATGCCGCACGGGAAGCCGCACCGTGGACGCAGCTGACAGATTAAGCCACCGGCCGTGCCGGGAATCCGCCGGACACAGTCTAATCAGCGACTGATCCATAAAGGAAACGCGACAACTCCATTTCCAAGGACGGTTATTTCATGGCTTACGGCCAGATGATCGCGGAAGGACCGGCGGCCGCGACCGCCGAGGCTCCCACCGCGCGGACCGACCGGGGCACGAGCCCCGACCGGGGTACGACCCCGGAGCGTGGCCAGAGCCGGCTTCCCTCACTGACCGGACTCCGATTCCCCGCCGCGCTGCTGGTGTTCCTCTACCACGCGGCCCTGCCGATCCCCGCCCTGCGCCTGCTCGGGGACGACGCGGACGTCATGGACTTCTACAAGGCCGCCGGACAGATGGGCGGGCTCGGCGTCACCTTCTTCTTCGTGCTCAGCGGCTTCGTGCTGAGCTGGTCGGCCCGGCAGAAGGACACGGCGCGGGCGTTCTGGCGCCGCCGGTTCGTGAAGATCTACCCGAACTACGTGGTCGCCTGGGTGCTGGGCATGGTGCTCTTCGCCGCCGCCTACACCCCGGTCGGCACCTCGATCGCCAACCTGCTGATGGTCCAGGTGTGGTCGCCGGAGTTCAACACCTACTTCAGCGTCACCCCGCCCAGCTGGTCGCTCGGTGCGGAGGCGTTCTTCTACGCCGCGTTCCCCGTGCTGAACAACGTCTTCCGCAAGATCCGGGACAGCCACCTCAAGTACTGGATCGCCGGCACCGTCGCGCTGGTCGTCGCCACCCCGATGCTCGCCTACGCGCTGCTGCCGGACGCCCCCGGGATCCCCGGCGGCGAGGCCAGCTCCGTGATCCAGTACTGGGTCACCTACGTGCTGCCGCCCGTCCGCATGGTCGACTTCGCGCTCGGCATGCTCGTCGCGCACGCCGTGCAGCGCGGCCGCTGGAAGAACATCGGCATGATCTGGTCGGGGCTCCTGCTCGTGGCCGGCTACGTCCTGACCGCGTACGTCCCCTACCTGTACGGACAGCGCGCCACCTGCATCGTCCCGGTGGTGCTGCTGATCGCCGCCGCCGCCACCGCGGACGTGGAGAACCGGTTCACCATCTTCCGCAACCGCACCATGCTCTGGCTCGGCGAGATCTCCTTCGCCTTCTACCTCCTGCACTTCGTGGTGCTCGCCTACGGACGCGAGCTGCTCGGGACCGAGACCTACTCGGCGCTCGCCACGACCCTGCTGCTCGCCGCCGCCGCGGGCATCACCGTCGTCCTGTCCTGGGCCCTCTACGCCTTCGTCGAGCGGCCGTTGACCCGCCGTTTCGCCAAGTCGCGTCGTGCGGACCGGACCTCGGACCGCGTTTCCTCCGGTGCCTGAGCACCTTCAGACTTCAAGGAGCAACATGTCCAGCACGCAGATCCTGGTCACCGGCGCCACCGGTCAGGTGGGCCGCGAGGTCCTCTCCCAGCTGATCGGGGCCGGCGTCCCGGTCCGGGCCGGCGCCCGCACCCCCTCGCGCCTGGCCGCCCCGGAGACCGTCGAGGTCGTCGAGGCCGACCTCGGCCGCCCCGAGACGCTGCCCGCCGCGCTCGCGGGCATCGAGAAGGTCTTCCTGTACGCCGTTCCGCAGGGCATCGGCGAGTTCCTGGCGGCCGCACAGCAGGCCGGCGTGAAGCACGTCGTGCTGCTGTCGTCCCAGACGGTGACCGAGAGCTTCCCCGGGCAGGAGCCGATCACCGAGATGCACCGTTCGGTGGAGGAGGCGATCGTCGAGTCCGGCATCGCGTACACCTTCCTGCGCCCGCACAACTTCGCCAGCAACATCCTGATGTGGGGCTGGCCCGAGAGCATCCGGGCGGAGCAGAAGGTGCGCTTCCCCTACCCGGAGTCGCACAGCGACGTCATTCACGAGAAGGACATCGCGGCGGTCGCCGTGAAGGCCCTGACCGAGCCGGGCCACGAGGGGCAGAGCTACTTCCTCAGCGGTCCCGAGTCGGTGACGCAGCGCCGCCAGCTGGAGATCATCGCCGAGGTCGTCGGCAAGGAGCTGGAGTTCGAGGAGCGCACCGAGGAGCAGGCGCGTACGGATCTCAGCGCGACCGTGCCGGCCTGGGTCGCCGACGCGGTGTTCGGCTACTGGTCGGCCTCCGACGGCGTGCCGACGCACCTGTCGGACAACGTGGAGAAGATCACCGGACGCCCGGCGCGGACGTTCGCCGAGTGGGCGGCCGATCACGCGCGGGAGTTCACCGGCTGAGGTGAGCCCGGGCACACGACGGAGGGGGACGGACCGGATGGTCCGTCCCCCTCCGTGCTGTCGGCACGGGCCCCGTCAGCTCGCGGCCGGCTCGATGTTGTAGTTCACCCGGAACAGGTTCGCCGGGTCGTACGCCGCCTTGAGCGCCGTCAGCCGGGCGTGGCCGGACTCCGTGTACGCGCTGCGGACCCGGTCGGCGCCGGTGTCGTCGATGCCGAAGAAGTTCACGAACGCCCCGCCGGTGCCCCACGGCTCCATCGTGCGGTGGAGCAGGTCATGGGCCGTACGGATGGCGGGCAGCCGGCCGGGCTCCATGATCGAGGTGGAGAAGAGCATGAACCCGGCGTCCCGGCCCGCGACCGCGCTGTCGGTGCGGGGCGGGCGGGCGTAGGCGCCCCCGTGGTGGCGGATCTCGACGAAGTACGGTGCGTCCGCCCGCGGGCCCGCCAGTTCGAGCAGGGCCTCGACGGCGGCGGGGGACAGCTCGCGCAGCGCCGTGTTGCGGTCGTACGCCGCCACCGGGAACGGCGGCTCGTGGTGGATGGACCCGACCTCGAGGTAGGGCATCGTGGCGACGGTGTCCTGGAGCACCGGGCCGAGAGCGCGCAGCGGCCGCACCAGGCGCTCGCCCCGGGTGTGGTCCTCTCCGGACCAGGCGATCCGGATGTGGGCGACGTACTTGCCGCGCATCGCCTCGGGCAGGACCGGCAGGTCGGGGTAGCGGATCAGCTGGATGGAGGAGGACATCTCCTCGGGGACCGTCGCGGTCCACTCCGCGTAGGCGCGCAGGGCCGTGGCCGCCATGTCCGGGCCGAAGTAGAGTCCGCCGCCGTAGAGCTCGGCGACCGGGAAGAGGTCGATCTCCATGGAGACGACCACGCCGAAGTTGCCCTTGCCGCCCCGCAGGGCCCAGAAGAGGTCCGGCTCCCGGTCGGGGGTCACCGTGCGGAGCCGGCCGTCCGCGGTGACCACGTCCAGACCGCGGACGTGGTCGGCGGCGTATCCGTAACGGCGGCCGAGCAGTCCCATGCCCCCGCCGACGGTGTAACCGATGGCGCCGACACCGGGGTTGGATCCGTTCAGGGGCGCCAGGCCGTGCGGCGCGGTCGCGGCGAGGACGTCCTGCCACACGGTCCCGGCCGCGACGGTCGCGGTGCGGCGCGCGGGGTCGATCCGTACCCCCGTCATCTGCCGGGTGCTGATCATCAGCTGGCCCTCGGCCGAACGGGAGACGCCGTGGCCGGTGGCCTGTACGGCGACGCCCAGGCCGGCCGCGGCCGCGTACCGGACCGCCTCCTGGACGTCGGCGGTGTCCCGGGCGCGGACGATGAGGGCGGGCCGGTGATCGAGGGCCAGGTTGTAGCCGAGCCGCTCCTCGTCGTAGCCCTCGTCCCCGGGCCTGAAGACCGGTGCGGACAGTGCGGCCGGTGCGGTCAGTGCTTCCTGTGCTTCTCGTGCTTCAAGTGTGGGCACGGTCAGTCCATTTCGTAGGGGGCGGTCATGACTTCGATGCTGTGGCCGTTCGGATCGTCGAAGTAGACGCCGCGGCCTCCGTACCAGGTGTTGGTGACGCCGGCATGGCGGTGGAAGGGGTCGCCCCAGTAGGGCAGCCGGCGGTCCTGGATCCGGGCGAAGATCTCGTCGAACTCGTGGTCGTCCACGAGGAAGGCGTAGTGCTGCGGGGTGACCGTGCCGTCGGCGCCCAGGCCGGCGCCCTGGAGGGCGTGTTCGCGGCCGAGGACGTCGAGGGTGATGTCGTTCGAGAGCTGGAGCACGCGGAACGGCCCGTAACGGCGGCTCGGTTCGAGCCCCAGGATGTCGATCAGGAACTCCGCGGTGACGTCGCGGTCGAGGGCGGTGAGGACGGTGTGGTTGAGCCGGATGGCCACGGAGGACTGCCTTTTTTAGGGGGCGGGATGCGGGGGTCGAAAGTCTGGGGTCGGGGGGCGGGAAACGCCCTGACCCCGCGCCGGAGGCACGGGGTCAGGGACGGACGGGATCGGGCCTGCGTCGGACATGCGGGGCTATCCGCGGTCGGTGCCGGACGGGTTGTCGATCACGTAGCGCCAGCGGCCGTCGGGGCCGCGCCGGGCCACGTCGGTGGCCGAGCCCTCCTGGTGCACGGGCCTTCCGTCCGGGTCGGTGCCCGAGATCACGAAGTCCCCCACGAGCAGGGCGATGTCCTCGCAGACATAGGTGTGCCGCAGGGTCAGCGCGATCGGGACGCCCAGTCCCAGGAACTGGGCGTTGGCCGCGCGCCGGTCGTCTTCGGTGACGGCCTCGCCGGGCCGGATGACGAAGACGGCGCCGGGCGCGAAGAGGCGGTCCACCGCGGCCAGTTCGCCGGAGTTGAAGGCCGCTTCGAAGACCGCGGGAAGCTCGGCCGGGTCGGTCGGGGGCAGGAGGGCGTCGAGGACCTCGGTCATGCCGCCCTCAGCCGGTCTGGATCCCGGCGCGGCCGGGCTCGGGGGTGGCCGGGAGCGCGTCCAGGTCGAAGCCGAAGTACTTGCGGTAGGCCGCGAGCACGGCTTCGTCGTCCGCCAGGTCCTCCACGACGCGCTCCGATCCCGTGATCTGGGTGAGGCGGTTGCCCTTGAGGGTGATGCGCCCGCCGTCCTCGGTCGGCAGGGAGCAGAACACGTCGGCCAGGAACGGGGACTCGGGTGCGGTCCGCCACCACCACAGGGTCGGCACGAAGTCGGCCACGCGCACCGGGCGGTCGTCGATCCGGTAGAGCGGGCGGTCGTTGAGGAGCACGTCGAACCCCCAGGCGGCCTCGCCCTCGCCGGGCACGACCCGGTAGCTGCCGTGGGCGTCCTGCTGCGGCTCGGCGGTGGCGAAGCGCAGCGGCGTACGGCTGTTGCGGCCGAAGCCGACGTCGACCAGCCAGGCCTCGCCGTCCAGCAGGACGCGGAGCGCCAGGTGGCCCATGAAGGGGCCCGGGCCGTCGGGGCGGTAGACCTGCCCGGGCAGGATCTCCACCTCGTAGCCGAGGGCGCTCAGCAGGTACCCGAAGGCGGGGTTGACCTCGTAGCAGCCACCACCGCGACGGCGGTCCACCAGCTTCTCCAGGACCTGCTCGTCCATGTGGACGGTGGCCCCGGCGAAGTGGTAGTCGAGGTTCTCGAACGGCACGGTCAGGCAGTGCCGCTCCTGGAGGCGGCGCAGCGCGGCGAGGTCCGCCCGCTCGGGGCGGGTCGCACCGATGCGGTCCAGATACGCATCGACCTGGGCGTCATTCAGCATGTCTGTCTCCATGGGCAGGGTGGGAGGGGCTGGAGCCTGAGGGGGGAGGAAGCCTGGGGTGTGAGGTGTGGGGTGTGGGGTGTGTGTGGGGGGGGCGGGGAGGGCGCCCGGGGGAGGGGGCCCCGGGGGCCGGTGTCCGGGGCGGGGACCGCTACCCGGGTGCGGTCACCACCGGAGCAGGACGAGGCCCATGGCCATCCCGCCGCCGAAAGCGGCCAGCAGGACGAGGTCCCCGTCCTTCATCTCCACCGTGTGCACGGCATGGTCGAGGGTCACCGGCACGGAGGCGGAGCCGGTGTTGCCGTACTCCTCGTAGGTCGACCGGGTGCGCTCGCGCGGGATCCCGATCCGGTCGGCGAGGTCGTCGATCATCCGGCCGTTGGCCTGGTGCGGGACGAAGTGCGCGATGTCCGCGGCGGACACACCGTTGTCGGCCAGGAACGCGGAGATCGCCGGGGCCACCATCTCGGCGACGAAGTCGCGGACCGCGCGGCCGTTCATCGTGAAGTAGTGCAGCCCGTCGCGCAGGGTGTCCTCGGTGACCGGGAGGCGGCTGCCGCCGGCCGGGACCCCGATCAGCTCGTGCTCGGAGCTGAAGCCGGCCAGGCGGGCGCTGAGGAGGGTCCGGCCCTCGGACGGGCCGATGACGACGGCGCCGGCGCCGTCGCCGAACAGGATGGTGGTGCGGCGGTCCTCCGGGTTGAGGATGCGGGAGTAGACGTCCGCGCCGACGACCAGCGCGTAGCCGCCCGTGTTCCGGATGATCCGCTCCGCGGTGGTCAGCGCGAAGATGAAGCCGCTGCACACCGCGTTGAGGTCGAAGGCGGTGGTGCCGCTGCCGGCGCCGAGCCCGTCGGCCACCAGGGCGGCGGTCGGCGGCTGCGGCGAGTCGGGGGTGGACGTCGCCGCGATGACCAGGGAGAGCTCGGAGCCGCGGATGCCGGCCTGTTCGAGAGCGGCACGGCCCGCCGCGATGGCCAGGTCGGAAGTGGCCTCGTCCGGCTTGGCCCACCGGCGGTTCCTTATGCCGGTCTTGCTGAGGATCCACTCGCCGTCGACTCCCGCGGGGGCGCCGACTTCGTCATTGGTGACGACGTGGGACGGCAGGCAGGAGCCCGTTCCCAGAATTCCGACGGCGGGCGCTTGTGGGCCCTCTTCGAATCGGCGTCCGGTGGTGATCAATTGTCGTCCCCTCGGTGTGCTCGGGCGCCCATGGTTCCGCGCCGTCCTGCGCGGTGCCACGTCATTTCCCGGTTTCTGTCAGGTGGTTGGAAACGCGTCGGAATTCTCGTAAGCGCGGCCCGGGTTTCCTACTGGGCGGCGGCAAGGCCGCGTACGACGATTCCCGCGACTTCGGTCACCCGGCGCGCCTGGAATTCGACGGCGGCGAGATTGTCCTCGTGGACGTTTCCGGGGCGGTTGCGGGTGACGCTGGAGCTGCCGTAGGGGTTGCCGTTCTCCGGGCGGAAGAGGACCTCGCCGGTCGAGCCGTTGGCGACGATGAGCGAGCCCCAGTGGCAGACGGCGTTGTGGACCGCGAGCAGGGTGGTCTCGTGACCGCCGTGCGGCGCGGAGCCCGAGGTGAAGGCGGACACCACCTTGTTGGCGAGCTTGCCCGGGATCGACACGGGCGCGGTGGAGTCGATGAAGGCGCCGACCGGGGCGGCGGGCAGCCCGAACCGGACGGGGGTGCCGATGAGGATGCCGTCGGCCCAGAGCAGGTCGTCGAGCCGGACCTCGGGGATCTCGCCGTCGGTGTGCCCGTGCGCGGCCACGGCGTCCTCGGTGCCGGGAACGACGGTCTCGGCGTTCAACCGCGGAATGCGCAGGAGCCGCACCTCCGCTCCGGCCTTTCCGGCGGCCGAGGCGGCCGCTTCGGCGAGCTTGTGGACGTTTCCGGTGGACGAGTAATAGACGACGGCGATGTTGACCATGCCTAGACATCTCCTGGGGCGAGATCGATGGGTTCGGGGCGTGATTCGGACCATCGGATGCTGGTGATCGGGCGGAAATCCGGCAATGGCCGGCAGTGAAATCTGTCAGGTGGCGGCCGATACGGCGGTCAGTTGACGGACTCGTCGCCATGGCGTGGACCGGTCCCGGGGCACGGCGCACCATGCGGAAGGTACGGCGCCAATCAGCCCCGCCGGAAGGAGCATCGTGTCAACCGTTGATCCCCTGCTGGAATTTCCACTCGACACCCAGCCGGACCCCGACGCATTCCTGCGCGCCGCTCTGCGGTGGCATTTCTCCCCGGAAACGGGCTCGCCGTTCTGGCTCGAACGCGCAGGAACTCTCGGTTTCGATCCGCTGACCGACATTCACGGATTCGCGGACCTGTCCCGCTTCCCCAACCTCGCCAACGAGCTGCGCGACGTGCGCGCCGAGGACCTCATCCCCCGCGGCTACGGCCCGCACCCCGAGGTCGTCGGCGTCTACGAGAGCGGCGGCACCACCGGCGCCCCCAAGCGCATCGTGCTGCTCCAGGAGTGGCTGGACCGCCTGCTCACCTGGAGCAGCGCCCAGCTCGACCGGCACGGCGTTCCGCAGAACGTGAACTGGCTGGTCGTGGCCCCGACCGGGCCCCACATGGTGGGCGACGTCATCAAGCGCCAGACCGCCTTCCGCGGCGGCCTCGCCTTCACCGTCGACCTGGACCCGCGCTGGGTCAAGAAGCTCATCTCCGAGGGCCGGGCCGCGGACGCCGGCGCCTACGCCGAGCACATCGTCGACCAGGTGGCGTTCCTGCTCCAGACCCAGGACATCGGCGTCCTGATGTGTACGCCGCCGATCCTGGAGCGCCTCGCCCGCCGCGACGACCTCGCCAAGCTCATCGACGAGAAGGTCAAGGCGATCAACTGGGTCGGCACCCAGATGGACGCCGACACCCGCTACCTGTACCGCACCGAGGTCTTCCCCAAGGCCCACCTCTACAGCGGCTACGGCTCCACGATGATCCTCGGCAACGCCTCCGAGCGCCCCGGCCTCTCGGACGACGACCCGTGCATCTACGACCCGTTCTCCCCGCACATGGTCTTCGACGTGGTGGACCCCCAGACGCGCGAGACCGTCGGGTACGGCGAGCGCGGCCAGGTGGTCATGCACCACGTCAGCAAGAGCCTGTTCATGCCCAACAACCTGGAGCGCGACTACGCGACGCGCGTGCCCGGCCCCGAAGGCGTCTGGCAGCTCGGCGACTCCGTGGCGGACATCGCGCCGGTCCAGGAGTTCGACAACGAGACCGTCATCGAAGGGGTCTATTAAAATGAGTTCCGGCCTGATCACGCTGGACGCACTCGGGCCCGCCGGCCCCTTCCGCGCACGCAAGCGGACGACCGTCACGGACGTGACGGGTGCGCCGGTCGCCGAACTCAGCCTGGTGCCCAAGCTGTTCGTGACGCGGGCGATGACCGCGCTGCGCAAGGCGTCCTCGCTGCCCCTCGCCGAGCGGACGGAGGCACTGGAGCGGGCCGGACGGATCTTCGCCGAGGAGACCATCGACGGACTGTCCTTCGCCGAGTACGAGCACACGGTCGCCCGCGTCTCCGGCGTGCCGATCGGTGTCGTCCGGGCCGCGACGGCCGCCATCATCGAGGCCACCGAGCAGTCCCGGTACGCCGCCTTCCAGGCGCGGCCGGTCGGCGCCGTGGACGACTGGCGCGCCGAGGCGACCCGCAACGGCAGCGCCGTGTGGACCCGGCGCGGCGACGTGTTCGCGGTGCACGCGGCGGGCAACCACCCCGGTCCGCACTCGCTGTGGGTGGAGGCCCTCGCGCTGGGCTACCGGGTCGCCGTGCGGCCTTCGCGCCGCGAGCCGTTCACCCCGCACCGGCTGATCTCGGCCCTGCGGGCCGCGGGCTTCGGCGAGGACCAGGTCGTGCTGCTGCCCACGGACTACGAGGCGGCCGACGAGATCCTGCGCGGCGCCGACTACGGCCTCGTCTACGGCGGCGACGACGTCGTCCGCAAGTACGCGGGCACCCGGGTGCTGCCGCAGGGTCCGGGCCGCTCGAAGATGCTGGTCCCGGCCGGCGTCGACTGGCGCGACCACCTCGACACCATCGTGGACTCCATCAGCCACCAGGGCGGGGTGGCCTGCATCAACGCCACCACCGTGCTCATCGACGGGGACCCGGCGCCGCTCGCGCGGGCCATCGCCGAGCGCCTCGCGCTGATCCCGAGCCTGCCTCCGGAGGACGACAAGGCCGTTCTGGCGGTGCAGCCGGTGGAGGGGGCCCGGGCGATCGAGAAGTTCCTGCTCGCCAAGGCGGCCGGCACCACGGCGCACCTCGGCGGCGACGGCGTCGTGGAGGAGCTCGGCGACGGCAGCGCGGTCCTGCGCCCGGCCGTGCACCAGCTGGACCGCCCGGACGCGGAGCAGGCCTCCATCGAACTGCCCTTCCCCTGCGTGTGGGTGGCCCCGTGGTCGCCCTCCGACGGTGTCGGGCCGCTGCGCAACTCCCTGGTGCTGACCGCGTTCACCGACGACGAGGCCCTGATCGACGAGCTGCTCGCGGAGCCCACGATCAGCAACGTCTACCTCGGCGACCACCCGACGTACTGGATCAGGCCGGGCGTTCCCCACGACGCCTACCTGGGCGAGTTCCTGATGCGGACCAAGACCGTCATCCGCGACTGATCCGGTCCCGCGCCGGTCCCGCTCCGGTTCCCGTCCACCCCTCTCGGCGCTCCACGCCCGGGAGGGGTGTTCTGCTTTCCGGGGCTTGCCCACCCGGTCGCGCTCAGTGCGCACCGGCCAGCAGCCGGTGCCCCGCGGCCGGCATCACCCGGCCGAGGAAGGGCCGCAGCTCGCCGTAGGCGCCGGCGTCGCCGACCAGGACGCCGCCGAGCAGGGTCCGGCCGTCCGCGTCCAGGACGAGCTTCGCGTACGTCCCGGCCGCCCCGTCCCGCCGGCTGAGCGCCAGGGCGCCCGCGGTGCTCGCGTGGGCGTCGCCGAAGCTCGCCACCTCCACGCCGAGCAGCTTCAGCCGGGTGGACATGTCCGCCTCCCCGAACGGCTCCCCGGCCAGGCCCAGCAGCTGTCGGGCCACGGACGCGGCCATCCGGTAGCCGGGTGCGGCCAGCCCGTAGCAGCGCCCGGCCACCGCCGCGCACTCGCCGATCGCCCAGACGTGCGGGTCCTGCGTACGGCAGTACTCGTCGACCAGGATCCCGCCGCGTTCGCCGGTGGCCAGACCCGCCGGACCGGCGAGCTCGTCCCGCGGGCGCACACCCGCCGAGAACACCACCACGTCCGCTTCGAGGGTGGAGCCGTCCGCCAGGGCCACGCCGCTCGCCCGCCCGTCGGGACCCGCCTCGATCGCCGCCGTCGCGACGCCGCAGTGGATCCGCAGCCCCCGGTCCCGGACGTGCCGCGCGAGGACCTCGCCGCCGTCCGGGTCCACCTGGAGGGGCATCAGCCGCGGGGCGAGCTCCACCACGTGCGGCTCCATGCCGAGCAGCCGCAGCGCGTTCGCCGCCTCCAGGCCGAGCAGGCCGCCGCCGATCACCACCCCGGGGCGGCCCGGCCGCGCCGCGGCGCGGATCGCGTCGAGGTCTCCGAACGAGCGGTAGGCGTAGCAGCCCGGCAGGTCGTGGCCCGGTACCGGCGGGATGAACGGCCGGGATCCGGTGGCCAGCACCAGGGCGTCGTAGCCGATCACCTCACCGGTGGTGGTGGTCACGGTCCGCGCGGCGCGGTCCACGCGGTCGACGCCGGTGCTCAGGCGCAGTTCCAGCAGCGGGTCGTCGAGGAAGCCCGGTGCGGCGAGGGCGAGGTCCGCCGCGCTGCGGCCGTCCAGGTAGGAGGAGAGGGCGACCCGGTCGTAGGCGGGGTGCGGTTCCTCGGCCAGGACCACGATCCGCCAGACACCGGCCGTGTCGAGGGAGCGCAGCTCCTCCACGAGGCGGTGCCCTGCCATGCCGTACCCGGCCAGGACGAGAGTGCGGTTCACGGGGTGTCGGTCCCTTCCGAAGGACGAAGTGTTCCGCACAGGGCGCGTACCGCGTCCGTGCAGCCGCCGCAGCCGGTGGTGGCCCGGGTCGCCGCGGCGATCGACGGCAGGTCGTGGGCTCCGGCCCGGCAGGCCTCGGCGAGCGCGTGCTTCGTGACGTTGTTGCAGCGGCAGATCACCGCGTCGTCGGGCAGTTCCTCGTCGCCCGCCGCGGCGGGCGACGTGCCGAGCAGGAGCTCCAGCCGCCCCGCCGGCACCGGCAGGTCGAGTTCGTAGAGCCGGGTCACCGCGGCGATGGCACGCGGCAGTCCCAGCAGGACCGCCTCGGTGATCCGCTCGCCGTGCAGCGTCAGCCGGGCGTACCGGCCGCCCGCCGGATCGGTGAAGGCGACCAGCTCACCGGCGTCGTCGTCGGTGATCCCTCCGCCCCGGCCCAGCTGGACGAGGTCCGTGCCGGGGATCCGCAGCCTGGTGACCTGGCGGGTGCCGCGGTGCCGTACGGGGGTCCCGGTGAGGTGCCGGGCGAGGGTCTCCGCCTGTTCCCAGGCGGGTTCGAGGTGGCCCGCGGTGTCGCCCGGGTGCTCCGCGCAGTCGCCGATGGCGTGGATGCGCGGGTCGTCGGTGCGCAGCAGGCCGTCGACCACGACGCCCGAGCGGACCCTGAGCCCGGCCCGGCGGGCGAGCCCGGTGTCCGGTACCGCTCCGGTGCACAGCAGCACGAGGTCGGCCGCCAGCACCCTGCCGTCGTCGAGGACCAGTTTCCCGTGGTGGTGCTCGGCCGCCCGGCGGCCCGCGTGGACCTCGATGCCCATGCCTTCGAGCCGCCGGGTGAGGAGCGTGCCCGCGACGGAGTCCAGCCGCCGGTCCAGCGGATGCGGCCCGCGGTGGACGAGGGCCACGTCGTGACCCGCGCGGCGCAGGGCGGCGGCCGCCTCCACACCGAGCAGCCCGGCGCCCACGACCACCGCGCTCAGCGGGGGTGTCCGGGCGATCCGTTCGGCGTCGGCGAGGGTGCGGAGCGCCAGGACATCGTGCTCGGGGGAGGCGCCGCCCGCCGCGAGTCCCGGGATCTGGGGGACGGCGGGCCGGGCGCCGGTCGCCAGGACCAGGGTGTCGTAGCGGTGCGCGGCCCCGTCCCGCGTGTGGACGAGGCGGCGTGCGCGGTCGATCCGGGTCACGGTGACACCGGTGTGCAGCCGGGTGCCCGCAGGCGGCGAGGGCAGCGCGAGCGCGTCGGGCGGCAGGGTGCCGTCCAGGACGGAGGTCAGCAGCACCCGGTTGTACGCGGCCCCGTGCTCGGCGCCGAGCACGGTGACGCCGCCCCGGTGGCCGTGGTGGTGGAGCCGCTCCACGAACCGGTTCGCGGCGGGCCCGTTGCCCACCACGAGCACCTCGCCCGCGCTCACGGCCGGGCCCCGGCGAGCGGTTCGCGGACCGGCTCGGTGGCCGGCTCGGTGGCCGGCCCGATGCGCACCGCGCACACCTTGAACTCGGGCATCTTGCTGCGCGGGTCGAGCGCGGGGCTGGTGATCAGGTTGGCCCGGCCGGCCCCGGCGAAGTGGAAGGGCAGGAAGACCGTGTCCGTACGCAGGGTCCCGACCAGCCGGACCCGTGCCACGGTGCTGCCGCGCGCCGAGCTCACCCTGGCCTCGGCGCCCTCGACGAGCCCGTGGCGCCCGGCGGTGTCGGGGTGCACCTCGACGAACATCTCCGGCGCCGCCGCGGTCAGTTCGGGGATCCGGCGGGTCTGCGCGCCCGACTGGTACTGGGCGAGCACCCGCCCCGTGGTGGCGTACAGCGGGAAGTCCGCGTCGGGGGTCTCGGCGCTGTCGCGGTGCTCGACCTCGGCGAACCGGGCCAGCCCGTCCGGGTGCGCGAAGGCGTCGAGGAACAGGCGGGGGGTGCCCGGGTGGGGTGCGGGCCCGTCCCCGGCCGGGCCGTCCTCTCTCGCGTCCTGGGGGCAGGGCCAGTACAGGGCCTCGCCCGCGTCGAGGCGTTCGTAGCTGATGCCGGAGTAGTCGGCGCGCCCGCCGCGCGAGGCGCGGCGCAGCTCCTCGAAAACCTCGCGCGGCTCGGTGGGGAACTGCGCGGCGGGCCGGCCGAGCCGGACCGCGAGGCCGTGCAGCACCTCGAGGTCGCTGCGGGCCTCGCCGGGCGGGGTCAGCAGCCGGCGGCGGCGCAGCACCCGCCCTTCCAGGTTGGTCATCGTGCCCTCTTCCTCGGCCCACTGGGTCACGGGGAGGACGACGTCGGCGAGGAGCGCGGTCTCGGAGGGCACGAAGTCGGCCACCACCAGCAGGTCGAGCGAGGCGAGCCGGTCGCCGATCCGGGCCGCGTGCGGCGCCGAGACCGCCGGGTTCGAGCCGAAGACGAGCAGGGCGCGCGGACCGCCGTCCGTACCGAGCGCGTCGAGGAGTTCGTAGGCGCTGCGGCCGGGACCCGGCAGGTCCTCGGGCTCCACCCCCCACACCCCGGCGACGTGGGCGCGGGCGGCGGGGTCGGTCAGCATGCGGTAGCCGGGCAGCTGGTCGGCCTTCTGGCCGTGTTCGCGCCCGCCCTGGCCGTTGCCCTGGCCGGTCAGGCAGCCGTAGCCGCTGCCCTCGCGGCCGGGCAGGCCGAGGGTGAGGGCGAGGTTGATGAAGGCGGAGACCGTGTCGGTGCCCTTGCTGTGCTGCTCCGCGCCGCGTCCGGTCAGGACGTACGCCCGCTGCGCGCCGGCCAGCATGCGGACCGCCTCGCGCTGTTCGGCGACCGGGACCCCGGTGACCCGCTCCACGCGCTCGGGCCACCAGGCGGCGGCCCGCCGCCAGGCGGCGTCGAAGCCGGTGGTGCGCTTGTCCAGGAAGGGCTGGTCGGCGTGGCCCTCGACGACCGCGAGGTGCAGCAGTCCCAGGGCCAGTGCGAGGTCGGTGCCGGGCGCCGGCTGGAGGTGCAGGGCCGCGGCCTCGGCGGTGGGGGTGCGCCGGGGGTCGATGACGATGAGCCGGGCCTTGTTCAGGTGGCGCATCAGCGGCGGCATCGTCTCGGCCGGGTTGGCGCCGGCGAGGAGGATCACCTCGGCCCCGCCGAGATCGGTGACGGGGAACGGCAGGCCGCGGTCGAGCCCGAAGGCGGTGGTGCCCGCGGCGGCGGCCGAGGACATGCAGAACCGGCCGTTGTAGTCGATCTGGCTGGTGCCGAGCGCGACCCGGGCGAACTTGCCCAGCTGGTAGGCCTTTTCGTTGGTGAGTCCGCCCCCGCCGAACACGCCCACCGCGTCGGGGCCGTGCTCCTCGCGGATGTCCCGCAGCCGCGCGGCGATCGTGTCGAGGGCGGCCTCCCAGGTGCTGGGGGCGAGCCGGCCGTCCGCCCCGCGCACCAGCGGCCGGGTCAGCCGGTCGGGCGTGCCCAGCAGGGCGGGAGCGGTCCAGCCCTTCTGGCACAACCCGCCCTGGTTCACCGGGAATTCCGCGTCGGGCCGGACGGCCGTACGACCGGCTCTGGTGCCCAGCACGGTGCCGCACTGGAGGGCGCAGTACGGGCAGTGGGTCCTGACCTCACCCACGGCCGGCACCGGTGAGGACGCGCCGGGGGGCCGGCTCGGCGGCGGGGCGCTTGCGGAGGTAGACCGCACAGGTGACCAGGACGCACACCAGGTAGTAGGCGAGGAAGGCGAGGAACGCGGGCTCACCGGACTTCCCGGAGCCGCCGTACGCGCTGCGGAAGACCAGGTTGACCCCGACCCCGCCGAGGGCGCCGATCGCGCCGGCGATGCCGATCAGCGCACCCGAGAGGGTGCGGGCCCGGGCGAAGGCCTCCGTCGCGTCGTGGCCGGAGAGCACGTCCTCCTCGGCCCTCTGGGCGAACACCGCTGGGATCATCTTGTACGTCGAGCCGTTGCCGATGCCGGTCAGCACGAACAGTGCGGTGAATCCGCAGATGAAGAGCGCGAAGGAGCCCTGCGCGGAGGCCAGCAGCAGGACCCCGGTGCCCGCGGCCATCGCGCAGAAGGTGCAGAGGGTGATCAGGGCGCCGCCGCACCGGTCGGCCAGCAGCCCGCCCAGTGGCCGGGCCAGGGAACCGAGCAGCGGTCCGAGGAAGGTGTACGAGGCCGACTCCAGCGGGGTGGCTCCGAACTGGCTCTGGAGCACCAGCCCGAAGGCGAAGCCGTAGCCGATGAAGGAGCCGAAGGTGCCGACGTAGAGGAGGGAGATCCACCAGGTGTGCGGGTCGCGCAGGGCCTCGAGCTGGGCGCCGGGTGCGCCGCGCACGGCGGTGAAGTTGTCCATCTTCAGCGCGGCGAGGAGCGAGGCCAGCACGATCAGGGGGAGGTACGCGGAGATGACGTAGGCGGGATGGGAGCTGCCGGCCGTGGCGATGACCAGCAGGCCGATCAGCTGGATCGCCGCGACGCCGAGGTTTCCGCCGCCCGCGTTGATGCCGAGGGCCCAGCCCTGGAGGTGTCGCGGGAAGAGGACGGCGATGTTCGTCATGGAGGAGGCGAAGTTGCCGCCTCCCACTCCGCCGGCCGCGCCGATCAGCAGGAACACCCAGAGCGGGGTGCCCGGCTGCTGGACGAACCAGAGTGCGGCGAGCGTCGGGACGAGCAGGACGGCGGTGGCGAACACGGTCCAGTTGCGGCCGCCGAAACGGGTCACCGCGTAGCTGTAGGGGAGCCGCAGCAGGGCGCCCACCAGGGTGGGGACGATGACGAGCAGGAACTTCTCGGGCGGGGTGAAGCCGAGGCCTATCTCGGGCGACATGAAGAGCACCAGGACCGACCACATGCTCCATACGGAGAAGCCGATGTGCTCGGAGAGGACCGAGAGGATCAGGTTGCGGCGGGCGGTCTTGCGGCCGGACCGCTGCCAGAACTCCTCGTTCTCGGGGTCCCAGTCCTCGATCCAGCGTCCGGTCTCGGTCCGTGCGGGCGTCATGGCTCCTCGGCTTCCTGCTTGGGGACTGCTCCACTGATTAAACCGTACAGTTCAGTTCAGTTGAATTCAATGGTGAATCCGAAGCAGAAGCAGAAGCAGGAGCAGGAGCAGGAGCCGGTTCAGGTCCGCCGCGCCAGCGCCCGGTCCACCAGCGGACCCGCGCCCCCGGTGTAAGTGCCGGGATCACACAGCCGCGCGCGTTCGTCCGCGGTCCAGCGGCCGTGCAGTACGGGCTCCTCGGCGAGCAGTTCGGGCAGGGGCCGGCCGCTCTGCTCGGCCGCGGCCGAGACCCGGGTCAGCAGCTGCTTCGCCGCCGCCTTGCCCAGCAGCGGAGCCAGTACGGCCGCGATCCGCTCGGACACCACCTGGCTGCCGGTCAGCAGCAGGTTGGCCCGCATCCGCTCCGGCCTGGCGGTGAGGCCCTCGGCGAGTTCGGCGGCCGTGGCGGCCGCGCCGCCGACCAGGCGCAGGCATTCGCGCAGCAGCTGCCACTCGGCGTGCCACACGCCGCCCGAGCGCTCGTCCTCCGACACCAGGCACTGCACCAGCGCGCCTGACAGGGCGGGGACTTGGAGGGCCGCGCTGCGCATCAGCGTGCTCAGGACCGGATTGCGCTTGTGGGGCATGGCCGAGGAGCTGCCGCGGCCGGCCACGGCGGGCTCGGCGACCTCGGAGATCTCGGTCCGGGCCAGGGTCTGCACGTCGATGGCGATCTTGCCGAGGGCGCCCGAGGCGAAGGCGAGCGCGGCGCCGAGGTCGGCGATCGGGGTGCGCAGGGAGTGCCAGGGCAGTACGGGCCGGGCGAGGCCGGTCTGTGCGGCGTAGGCATCGACCAGCCGGTCCAGGTACTCGCCGGGCTCGGGCCAGCGGCCGGCGCCGTCGATCCGGGCGTACTCCAGGTATCCGGCGAGCGTTCCGGCGGCTCCGCCGAGCGACACCGGCAGCCCGCCGTCCTGGACCCGGGCCAGCCGCTCGTCGGCGTCCAGGACCAGGGCCCGCCAGCCGGCCGCCTTCAGCCCGAAGGTGGTGGGTACGGCTTGCAGGGCCAGCGTGCGCCCGGCCATCGCGGTGTCCCGGTGCTGCTCGGCGAGTACGGCCAGGGCGGCGGCGGTACGGGCCAGGTCGGCCCGGATCAGGGTCAGGGTCCGGGAGGCCACCAGCATGGCGCCGGTGTCGAAGATGTCCTGGCTGGTGGAGCCCCGGTGGACGTACTCGGCGGCTTCGGCGTCCTCGGCGGCGACCACCCGGGTCAGCGCCTGCACCATGCCGACCACGGGGTTGGCGGTCTCCCGGGCGGCGAGGGCGAGGGCCCGCAGGTCGAGGTTCTCGGCCCGGGCGGCCGCGGTGATGGTGTCGGCGGCGGATTTCGGGAGGGTGCCGAGCTCCGCCTGGGCGCGGGCCAGGGCGGCCTCCGCGTCGAGCATGGCCTGGAGCCAGGCCAGATCGCAGACGGCCTCCTCGGCCGGGGTGCCGGCGCGTACCGGGGACAGCAGCCCCGCGTCGGTGAGCGCGTCCTGCCGGCCGGCTTCCGGGGTGCTCATACCAGGACTCCGGTCAGGTCGGTCTCGGCCGGCATCGGTGCGACGCCCGCCGGAACCGGGGCGGAGGTCGTCAGGGCGAGCACGGAGCGGGCGATCGCGTCGGAGTCGCCGAGGGTGACCGAGTCGACGCCCGGCCGGATGCCGGCCGCCGTCACCCAGTGCACGGACTCGGTGGGCACCCCGTACGCGAACCGGCGGGGGTGGGCACGGCCGCGCGCGTCGAGCAGCCGGTAGGGGCGCTCGGTGACGGCCAGGCCGCCGGACTCGTAGCCGGAGCCGTCGCCGCCGGAGATCCGGTACGTGGTGCACTGCTCGGTGTCGAGCAGGTGGCGCAGCAGCGGGTCGTCGGTGCGCCGCAGGTCGGGCTCGGGCAGCCGGGCCTCGATGAGGACGGTGGAGCGGACCGCGGGGCCGGGCACCAGCCGGGACTGGAGGATGAAGGTCGCCTGGTCGCCGGAGGCGGTGTCGACGCGGATCTCCGTACCGGGACCGGTCGGTTCGAGGACTCCGGCGTCGATGAGGGCGATCATCTCCTCGATGCGGGAGGCCGGCGGGCCGATGGAGAGGAAGGCGTTGAGCGGGGTGTACCAGCCCTCCAGGTCGTCGCGGTGCGAGTCGGCGGTCAGGCCGCCGTGGTCGACGGCGAGGCGGATCTCGTTGCGCAGGTCCC
The DNA here is from genome assembly GCF_035978755.1 of Streptomyces sp. NBC_01298. NCBI lineage: Bacteria > Bacillati > Actinomycetota > Actinomycetes > Kitasatosporales > Streptomycetaceae > Streptomyces > Streptomyces sp. NBC_01298. Next base: position 4,540,080 of record NZ_CP108414.1, on the reverse strand, counting down.
GCATCGTGTCCAGGGCCGCCTTGAGCGGGCCGCTGAGGTTGCCGGCCTTGGCCTCCTCGACGTCCTGGGCCAGGTACTCGACGAGCCAGGCCTTGAAGTCCTCGCGGCTGGTGAACTCCCGGTCGCCGTAGGGGCGGGAGAGCCGGTCCCAGCTCCAGCGCTCCGCCGCCTCGATGCCGTAGGCGTCCAGCAGCGCTTCGCGGTCCTGCTCCTGCTCCAGTGACAGGAACCGCGTGGTGAACCCTTCGCGTTCGCCGCGGCGGCCCTTGTTCTTCAGCAGGGCGCCGTAGTAGACGCTCTCCGTCTCCCGGGAGATGAGCGGCCACAGGTCCTCGGAGAAGCTGATGCCGTCCCCGTCCGCGGAGCGGCGGCGCATGTCGGCGATCACCTCGGGGGTGAGCAGGCGCGGCAGGTAGCGGCCGTAGGCGCCCTTCTCGTTCTCGCCGCGGGCGTGGTACGGGATGCCGCGCCGGGAGAAGGCGTACAGCTTGGGCTCGTTGCCCGAGGGCAGGTAGGTCAGCCGGCCGTCCTCGCCGCGGACGTAGCTGCCGCCGCGGCCGGCGGTGAAGAGCGCCATGTGGTCGAAGAAGTTCAGGCCCAGGCCGCGCAGCAGGACGTTCTCGCCGGGCTTGACGACGTGCAGGTTCAGGTCCGCGGGGTTGGCGGGCGTCACGTAGGTGAGGTGGTGGATCCGGGCGAGGCTCGCGGTCTTCGCCTCGCGGGGGGTGAGCCGGGCCGGTACGTGGCCCTGCGCCATCACGATGGCGTCCAGGTTGTTGAGGCGGACCCCGTTCTCCAGCCGTACGCCCTGCGGGCCGCCCGGCACGCCGTGCGTGTCGGCCATGGCCACGGCGCGGGAGGCGTGCACCTCGATGGTGACGTGGGCGGGGGCGTTCGCCACGACGCGCTCGAAGGTGGCGCGGAGGTAGCCGCCGTAGAAGGCGCGGGTGGGGTAGGTGTTCGGGCCCAGTCGGCCGGCCTCGGCGACGGTGGACTCGGGGACGCCCACGGCGTCCGCGCCGCCCCCGGCGACGCTCCGCGCCCACTCGAAGAGGGTCGGGCCCGGCTCGATCGGCCCCTCGGTCCGCACGCTGTCGTCCGTGTAGATGGTGATCTGGGAGGCCACCGTGTTCATCAGCAGGAGCTGGGACTGGTCCGGGCGCCACACCTGTCCGGCGCCCGGCGCCGACGGGTCGACGATGTGGACGGTGACCGCGGCGTGCGAGGGGTTGGCGCGCTCGTTGGCGCACAGCCGCTCCAGTACGGAGAGTCCGCGCGGGCCGGCTCCGATGATCGCGACCTGGCTCTGTCCGTTGGTGCTCATCGGTGGTCTCCGTTCTGGGGGGCGGCCTGCGCGGTCGTCCGGATGGTGGTGTCGGTGGTGCCGGCGGCGCCGGCGGGGGAGTCGGTGGTGCGGGCGCCGTGCATCCAGGCCACGTAGTCGTGGAGCTGGTCGGCGGAGTACGAGGAGAGCTGGGCGTTCCTGGCCGAGGCGGCGGGGCCCTGGGTGTGCCAGAGCTTGATGCTCTCCCGGGCCAGGAGCTGGATCTTCCCGGTGCGCTCACGCCGCTCGGCGTTGAACTTCTCGAAGCGCAGCGGCAGTTCGGAGGTGTCGCAGTCGAGCAGGTCGCCCAGGATCACGGCGTCCTCGAGGCCCTGGCAGGCGCCCTGCGCCACGTAGTGGAGCATCGGGTGGGCCGCGTCGCCGAGCAGGACGACCCGTCCGTCGGTCCAGTTCTCGACCGGGTCCCGGTCCACGAGGACCCAGGACTTCCACCCTTCGCCGAGGGCGAGCAGCCGCTGCGCGTCCTCGCCCAGCGAGGCGAACTCGCGGCGGACGTCGCCCTTGGAGGCGGGCACTCCGGCCACCGTCTCGGTGGCCTTGTTGTCGCTGCTGGCCGCGAGGTTGAGGTACTTGCCGCCGGCGATCGGGTAGTGCACGAAGTGGCAGCCGGGCCCGGTCCACCAGGTCACGGAGGTGAGGTGGCGCAGGTCCTCGGGGATCTGCTCCATCGGGATGATCGCCCGGTAGACGGTGATCCCGGTGTTGCGGGGCGCGCCGTCCCCGACGAGCTGTCCGCGGATGGCGGAGTGGATGCCGTCGGCGCCGATGACGGCGTCGCCGGTGACGCGCTCACCGTTCTCCAGGACGACCGAGGCGCCGTACGCGTCCTGCTCGTACCCGGCGGCCGGCGCGCCGCTGCGCAGCTGGATCGACTCCGAGGCCTGGCAGGCCTCCAGCAGCTTGGTGTGCAGTTCGGCGCGGTGGACGACGGCGTACGGGTTGCCGAAGCGCTCCCGGTAGGTGTCGGTCAGGTCCATGCTCACGACGTGTTCGCCGGTGACGCCGTCCATGAAGCGCAGCTCGTCCATGAGGACGGCGGTGGAGCGGACGCTCTCGCCGAGGTCGAGCCGGTCCAGGGCGTGGATCCCGTTGGGGGCGAGCTGGATGCCCGCTCCGATCTCGGCGAACTCGGGGGCGCGTTCCAGTACGAGGGCGGTGTGTCCCTGCCGGGTGACGGCGAGGGCCGTGGCCAGCCCGCCGATTCCGCCGCCGACGATGATCAGCTTCGACATCAGATCTGCTCCTGAAGGGATCGGGCGGCGGTGGCGCCGGCGGAGGCGCTGATGGAGGCGGACGCGGAGGCGGAGGCGCCGGAGGCGAGCAGCCGGGCGAGTTCCAGGCGCTTGATCTTGGTGGTGGCCGTCTGCGGCAGGTCGGACTGGCGCCACTGGACGGGCTCGCCCATCTGCGGGAGTCCCGCGACGGCCAGTTGCCAGGCCGTCGTGTCCAGCGGCTTGTCGTCCTTGGTGCATACGACGGGCACGGCGCGGCCGTTCTCGTCGGGGATGATGATGACCTCGGCGAGCTCGTCCAGCCGGGTGAAGAGGGTGTCCTCGGCGGCGAGGGTCGAGCCGAAGCCCTCGATCAGGTCCACCTCGCGGTCGAGCAGGTGCACGCAGCCCCACTTGGTGCGGTAGCCGACGTCGCCCATGCGCCACCAGCCGTCGTTGACCTGCTTGTCGTAGCGCTCCTGCTCGCCGAGGTAGGTGACGATCCGGCCGTCGCTCTTGACCTCGATGAAGCCGGGGTTGGTCTCCGACGGGGGCAGGCCGTTGCGGCTGACGACACGGACGTCGGTCATGCCCGGGAAGGGCATGCCCACGCAGCGGCCGTCCGCGTCGAGGCTCCGGCGCTTGGAGAAGGAGCGGGCCACGGCGGGGCCGATCTCGCTCTGCCCGTACAGCTGGCCGAAGACCGGGGCCTTGCGGCGGGTGGCGGCCAGGAGCCGCTGGACGGTCCGCGGGTGGATGGCGTCGAAGGTGCTGCTGAAGAGCTTCACGTTCGCCAGGGGGCCGCGCGGGTCGTCGGCCAGTTCCTCCCACTCCATGAAGGAGTTGGGGTGTGCCTCCAGGATGCCGGGGCGGAGCTGCGAGAAGAGGTCGGCGGCCTGCTTGGGGTCGCCGTCGGCGAGTACGACGATGGGGAAGCCGCGGAAGAGGGAGATGGCCAGCGCGGTGATGAGCCGCGAGTGGACGAAGGAGACGTGCATCGCGATGGTCTCGCGGCCCCGGATGAGCGGCTTGGTGATCATCGCCTGCGGCAGGTAGCGGGCCTGCAGGGTGTGACCGGTGTGGACGGCCAGCTTCGGGGTGCCCGTGGTGCCCGAGGTGTGGGTGATCAGGGTCGGGTAGTCCGGCGGCATGGTCACGGAGGGGACGCGCTCGACCCCGGCGAGGGAGGCCAGTTCGGTCGCCTGCTGGTAGCTGCCGGAGGTGAGCAGGACCTGCTCGGCTTCGTCGAACACCGAGGCGGGCAGCTCGGTCTCCAGCTTGTTCTGGTCGGTGAGGAGGTACGGCTGGTCGGTGCGGCGGACGAGTTCCGCGACGGTCTCGCCGTCGAGCTTCGGCGACAGCAGCACCGGTACGGCGCCGATGCGGGCCACGGCGCAGGCCAGCAGGGTGATGTCGAAGCCGTCGGACTTGTAGACCACCACGCGCCGGCCGGGGCGGACCTTCGCGGCCCAGAGCCGGGACGCGAAGTCGTCGATCAGGTCGGCCACTTCGGCCACGGTGGCCCGGCGCCCCAGTGCCGGGGCCATGTCCAGGTCGTGGTCCAGGATCACCACGTTCGTCGGGTGCTTCTTGGCGGCCCGCTCGAAGAGCGTCCCGAGCCGGATGCCTTTGTTGCCGATGCGCTGCAGAATCATCGTCTCGCCGTTCTCAAGTCAGTTACAGACAAGGTCAGTTGCTGGTCTCGGGGTAATCTCCGGCCGGGCCGGCCGGGCCGGCCGGGCCGGCCGGGCCGGCCGGGCCGGCCGGGCCGGCCGATCTCGGGCCGCTCGCCGTTCGCCGTTCGCCGTTCGCCGCTCGCCCGGTGGGCTCAGGCGGTCTTCTCGATCACGGGCTTGACGCGCTCCAGGGTCTCGGCGAGGTCGCCGGCCACCTTCTGGCCCCACTCGGCGAAGAACTTCTGCTTGGCGTCGGCGTCCATCTCGGCGGTGATGCCGACGATGCCCTCCGTGGCGGTGCCCATCCGGAAGTGGTGCGTGAGGAGGCTGCCCGTGCCCTCGGCCTCGATGGAGAAGCCCCAGACGCTGTCCTGCTTCACGCCGGAGCTGTTGTGCATGGCCCACTGGAAGGTGCGGCCGGCTTCGGCCTCGACGACCTCGGCGTACGTCGTCCACTTGCCGCGCACCACCGGGGCCCAGGAGACGACGTCCTCGCTGCGCTCGTTCTCGCCGCGGAAGACGGAGCCGACCGCGCCGGGGGCGCCGGAGGCCCATGCGCCACCGAGGCATTCGGGGCTCCACTCGCCGCTGCGGGCCAGGTCGCTGACGACCGCGTACACCTCGGCCGGGGTGGCCTCGACGTGGATCTGGGCTCGCGACCCGAAGAGGGGCGGCTGGGTCTCGCTCATGGAAATGGCCTCCTGGAAAGTCCGCTCGATTGCTGTGGCTGCTTCGAATCGCTTCGACCGCCTCGGCCGGTGCCCGTTCCGGCGCCTTCCGATGACTGAACCATACAGTTCAGTTCAGTTGAACGCAACGGTTCAGTTCAGTTGGGACCTAGACTGGGGTTCCACCGCTGAGGAGTAGGGGATCGACATGAAGGCGCGCACCACGGCAGAGCAGCCCGCTGTCCCCACCGGGGCCCGCGCCGCGCGCAAGCGCCAGGCCATCCTGGAGGCGGCGCGCACGGTGTTCCTGCGCGACGGCTTCGGGGCCGGCATAGACCTGCTGGCCGCGGAGGCGGGGGTCTCCAAGGTGACCGTCTACAACCACTTCGGCAGCAAGGAGAACCTCTTCAACGCCGTGATCGGGCAGACGCTCGACGAGGCGCTGGAGGTGGCCCAGTCGGTGATCCAGGCCAAGCTCGCCGAGTCCGAGGACATCCGCACGGACCTGGTGGAGGCGTGCCGCACCTGGGTCACGGGCCTGACCGCCCCCGACGTACTGGCGCTGCGCAACGTGATCGCGGGTGAGCGCCACCGGTTCCCCGAGCTGGGGAGCGCCTGGCAGGAGGAGGGTCCGGGCCGCCAGCACGCCACCCTGGCCGCGGCCCTCGGCCGCCTCAACGACCGCGGACTGCTCCGGATCCCGGACATGGAGCTGGCGGTGCTCCAGCTCTCGGGCCTGGTGCTGTCCCCGCACCTGGTGTACGGCGTATACGGAACCGCCCTGAACGAGGACCTCACGGAGCGTCTCGTGCAGGGCGGTGTGGAGATGTTCCTGAACCAGTACGGCGTCGACCAGTAGGTCTGGATGGCCCGTTCCGGGCCCGGGCCCGCCGGCCGCAACCCGGTCAGATGCCTGCCGCGGCAGCCGACTCGTCGGCGACGACCACCGGCCGTACGTGAGCCAGCAGCAGCTCGAGGAACCGCTCCGGCCGGCGGAACGCCGCGAAGTGGCTGCAGTCGTCGATCAGCGCGAAGCCCTTGACCGGGGCCCGGACGTCGTCGAAGAGGCGGCGGGCGAGGTCGGGCGACGCGATGACGTCCTTCTCGCCCTGGAAGATGAAGAACGGGATCTCGAATTCGGTACCGTCCGCCCAGTCGTCGAAGCCCGACGTGCCTGTGGTGACCTGTTCCGAGAAGTTCATGCCCTTGACGAAGTGCCCCAGCTCGCGCAGCGAGTGCAGCGGCGAGAGCCACAGGGACCCCATGACGACCTTCTTCATCGTGTCCAGGGTCAGCGGATCGCTGGTGGCCAGCAGCTTGGCGTGCATCGCGCGCTCGCGGGCGGTCCAGCGGTGCTCGTCGGCGTCCAGGGCCTCCACCGCCGCGAGTTCCTTGTGCTTTCCGGTCGCCCGCAGTCGGGTCAGGAGCGCCTGGTGTACGGAGTCGTCGCGGCCGGAGTCGTGGATGTTCTGGTCGGTGCCGACGTACGCGGAGTAGCGCTCGGGGAAGGCGCGGGCGAGCCGCAGGGCGAAGGCGCTGCCGTAGGAGTGGCCGAGCAGGACGACCTTGTCGACGCCGAGGCGGGTGCGGATGTGGTCGGTGACCTCGACCGCGTCCGCGTAGATCCGGTCGAAGGTCATCTCTCCCTGGCCCTCGGTGCCGCTGCGGCCGAGGGTCTTGAGGGTGCCGCGCATGTCCCAGCGGACGATCGTGAAGTGCTTCTCCCAGGATCTGGTGCGCGGCCCGAAGATCGCGGTCGAGCCGCCGGGCCCGCCGTGCAGCTCGAGGACGACCGGGTTGGCCAGGTCCTCGCCGCGGACCGAGATCCACTGGTCGATGCCTCCGATGCGGATGAAGCCCCGCTCGTCGATGCCGTTCGGGGTGTCGATCTTCATGAGGGAGGCGTTGCGGAAGCGCCTGAGGGCGCGGTGGCCGAGGATTCCGGCCGTCGGTGCGGCGAGGAGTGCGGCGGCGGAGGTGGCGACGATGGCGGCGATCATGACGACTCCCTGAGGTCCGTGTCCACGAACTGTATATGTCGTAAGCGGTTGGCTATATGCTATAAACAGTAAGTGTGGGGTGTCAACGGGTGACGGTGAGGGATTCAGGATGAACGCGAAAGAGCCCCGGAAGCCGACGGGGAAACAGGGCGGCGCGCAAGCGAGCTTCGCGCTGTTGTGGGGCGAGAAGGGACAGCCGAGCCGCGGCCCGAAGCCCTCGCTGACCGCGGGCCGGATCGCCGAGGTGGCGATCGGGATCGCCGACAAGGAGGGTCTGGACGCGGTCTCGCTGGCGCGGGTCGCCAAGGGAGTCGACGTCACCGCGATGGCGCTCTACCGGTACGTCCCCGGTAAGGCGGAACTCGTCGATCTGATGGTCGACCTCGCGATCGGCCCACCGGTCCCCGTCGCTCACATCCCCGGCGGCTGGCGCCCGCAGTTGACCGAGTGGGCGCGCCAGTGCTCGGCCGTGTACCGCCGCCACCCGTGGATCCTGACGGCCACCGGCATGCGTCGCCAGATCATGGGCCCCCATCAACTCGGCTGGCTGGACACCGCGCTGGCCGTGCTGGCCGGAACCGGCCTGTCGGCCCCGCAGCGGCATGACACGTTCCTGCTGCTCGTGGGCCACGTCCGCAACATCGCCCAGCAGACCGTCGAACACGATGAAGCGGCGAACGAGGAGTGGGCCCGCCTCACGGCCGACGTGCTGGAGCGCCACGCGGACCGCTTCCCCGCGCTCACGTCGGCGGTCGCGGAGGGTGCCTTCGTGCCACGAGGCGGGGACCCGCTGGACTTCGGCCTGGAGCGGATCATGGACGGCGTGGCGGCCCTGCTCGTCTGAGGAGCCGGTCGTGGCCGCCGGCCGGGTACCGGTCGATCCGCCTCCTCGTCGCGCACCACCGGCAACCGCGTGGGTGCGGAGGGGGACGTCAGTCCTCGGAGCGGCCGAGGCGGTCGTTCGCGTAGTCGTCGAAGGCGCGGTCGATCTCCTGCGGGGTGTTCATGACGAACGGGCCGCTGCGGACCACGGGTTCGCCGATCGGTTCGCCGGACAGGAAGAGCAGGTCGGTGCCGACCGGCCCGCCCTCGACCCGGACGCTGTCGCCGTCGTGCGCGAGGACGGCCAGGTCGCCGTCGGCGAGTTCGCGCGAGGCGACCTTCCCGCTGCCGGACAGGACGTACACGGCGGCGTTGCGGCCCACCGGCGCGGGGAGTACGGCGCTCGCGCCCGGGGCCACCGACGCGTGGACGACGGTCACCGGTACCAGGGTCCGGAAGGGGCCGGTCGCGCCGAGCGCCGAGCCCGCGATGACCTTGAACCAGGAGCCGTCGAGCCTGCGGACCACCGGGATCCTCTCGGCGCCCTGGTTCCGGGTGCGCGGGCGGAGTCCCTTGAGTTCGGCGGGCAGGTTGACCCAGATCTGCAGCTGGTGCTGGAGGCCGCCGGCGGCGCGGAAGGCCGCGGTCGGCTGCGCCGTGTCCAGCACGCCCGCGCCGGCCGTGAGCCACCGCACGCCGCCGGGACGTACGACGCCGTGGCTGCCGGTCGAGTCCGCGTACTCGATGTCCCCGTCCAGGACGTACGTGATGCTCTCGAAGCCGCGGTGCGGGTGCTCGGGGCCGCTGCCCCTGGGCTCGCCCGGTCCGAGGGCCACCGGGCCGACCTGGTCGACCGTCAGGAAGGGGTCCAGCCGCGGGATGCGCGGGGTGGGGAAGGCGCGGCGAACCGGGTACCCCTCACCCTCCAGGGCGCGGACCGGCGGCAGCACGTCGACCACCGAACGGCTCGTGGTGGTGGCGGTCGTGGCGTTGGCGGAAGCGGGCGTGGTCATGAGGCCTTCTCTCTTGCTGGTCGGACGCCTTGTGCCGTCCCTCCCGAGTTCTGAACTATACAGTTCAGTTCAGTTCTCTCGCAAGGTCCTCCGGTCCCACATCCCGGACAGCTGACAGATACGTCGGCGCGTGCTTGAGGCCGGCCCGCGCGTGCGGCCAGACTCCCGCTCATCCCCCCGACCTCTGCGCACGGGCCTGCCGGGCACGGCGTTCACCGCACATGTCACCTTCACGGAAGAGAAGTTCATGCCCGATCTCAAGATTCTGGCCATTTCCGGCAGCCTGCGTGCCGCCTCGCTCAACAGCGCCCTGGTGCGCGCCGCGCAGAAGTTCGCCCCCAGTGGCCTGTCCATCGAGATCTACGAGGGCCTGCGCGAGATCCCTCCGTACGATACGGACCTCGACAACGACACCCCGCCGGCCGCGGCGACCGACCTGCGCCGCCGCATCACCGAGGCGGACGGCCTGTTCATCGCCACCCCCGAGTACAACTACGGCATCCCCGGCGTTCTGAAGAACGCGCTGGACTGGGCGAGCCGCCCGACGGCCTCCTCGCCGGTCTCCTCGCTGGCCGCCAAGCCGATCGCGATCGCGGGCGCCGCGCCGACCAACTTCGGCACGGTCCGCGCCCAGCTCTCGCTGCGCCAGTCCTTCCTGTGGACGGACTCCAAGGTCGTCGGCAAGCCGGAGCTCCAGATCTTCCGGGCCCACGAGCGCTTCGACGAGTCCGGCAACCTGACCGACGAGACCACCATCGACCTGCTCCGGCAGCTGCTCGACGCGCTCGCCGCGAAGGTCCGCGAGACGCGGGCGTCCGCGTCCGTCTGATCCCCCGGTCTTCCCCCCACCTCCGAAGGGCCGCCCGTTCCCCCGCGCGGCCCTTCGGCCTTGTCGCGTCCGGGCCGCTTCCGTCCGGGAGTTGGAGTTGACGAAGCCTCCTCCGCGCCCTGCGCGCGGGGCGGGGCCGCTTGGCAGGATCGGGCCATGCGTGCAGCCTTCATCGAAGAACTCGGTCCCGCCGAGAACATCCGCTACGGCGAGATCGCCCCTCCGGCCCCGGGCCCGACGGACGTTCTGGTCGAGGTCGAAGCGGTATCCGTCAACCCGGTCGACACCTTCGTGCGGTCGGGCCTCTTCCGGACCCCGGTCGAGTTCCCGTTCGTCATCGGCCGCGACCTCGTCGGGACGGTCGTATCGGCCGGTCCCGGAGCCCCGGGCTTCGGGGCCGGCGACCGGGTCTGGTCCAACAGCCTCGGCCACGGGGGCCGCCAGGGCGCCGCCGCCGAACGGGCCGCGGTTCCGGCCGACCGCCTCTACCACCTGCCCGCCGGCGTGGACCCGGCGGAAGCGGTCGCGCTGGTGCACCCCGCCGGCACCGCCTACCTCGCCCTGTTCACGCACGGCCGGGTCCGGGCCGGCGAGACCGTACTGATCGCCGGAGCCGCCGGGAACGTGGGCAGCGCCCTCATCGTCATGGCCGTCGAGGCGGGCGCCCGGGTCATCGCCACCGCCTCCGCACGCGACGCCGAACACTGCCGCCGCCTCGGCGCGGCGGCGGTGCTCGACTACCGGGACCCCGAACTGGCGGCCCGCATCCGCGAGATCAGCCCGCGGGGGATCGACGTCCACGTGGACACCTCCGGCACGAACGACCTGACCGGCGCCGTCGACGTACTCGCCCACCGGGGCCGCATCGTGCTCCTCGCCGGCGCCCGCTCCCAGCCGGTCCTGCCCGCCGGAGCGCTCTACATGAAGGACGGCTCGGTCGTCGGCTTCGTCATCTCCCACGCCACCACGGCCGAACTCGCCGAAGCCGCGGTGGCGATCAACCGTCTGCTGGCGAGCGGTCGGCTGCGGGCCCGCTCCGTCGAGCGGGCCTCCCTGGCGGAGGGGGCCCGGACCCACCGGCGCATCGAGGACGGGGAACTGCACGGCAGCCGAGTGGTGCTCCTGCCGAAGGCCCCGTAGTGCCCGGCACGGCCGGTACGCCCGGTACGCGGGTGCCCTTCGCGACCCTCGCCGCGGTGCAGCTCCTGCTCAACGCCTCGGTTTCGGTGGCCTTCGCCTCCGGACCGGCCATGCAGCGGGAACTCGTCCTGAGCCGTGGCGACCTGATCCTCGTCAGCGCCTTCTACGGTCTGGCCTTCAGCGGGCTGCTGCTGCTCGGCGGGCGGCTCACCGACCGGATCGGCCGGCGCCGCCTGTTCACCCTGGGCACGGCCCTGTTCGGCGCGGCGTCCCTCGCCGCGGCGCTGGCCCCCGCCCCCTGGGTCCTGCTCGCCGCCCGCTTCGTCCAGGGCTGCGGGGCCGCGCTCGCCGCGCCCCCCGCCATGGCACTGCTGCGCGGGGTCTTCCCCGAGGGCAGGGCCCGGGCCGGGGCGCTGGCCGTCTGGGGCCTGCTGTCCAGCCTGGGCGCGGCGCTCGGCATCATCCTCAGCGGGGCGCTCGTGACCTGGCTGTCGTGGCGGTGGACCTTCGGGCTGTTCGCGGCGGCGGCCGTGGCCGTGCTCGCGCTCACCCCCCGGGTGCTGCCGACCGGTCCCGCGCCCGTCCGGGTGCCCGTGGACTTCCTCGGCGCCGTACTCGCCACCCTCGGCCTCTCCACCTTCGGCTACGGCCTCGTGATGGTCGGGCCGCGGGGCTGGGCCTCGGCGCGGGTCCTCGTACCCCTGGCCGCGGGCGCCGTGCTCCTCGCCGCCTTCGTCATCGCCCAGCAGCGCGTCCGCGCCCCCCTGCTGCCGCTGTCCTTCCTCGCCTCGCGCTACCGCGTGACCGCGCTCGCCTGCGCGCTGCTGGGCCCGGCCATCGGCGCGAGCACCGCCTTCCTGCTGGCCCTCTACTTCCAGCAGGTACGCGGATACTCGGCGCTGCAGAACGCGCTGGCCTTCGTCCCCTACAGCGCGACGCTCCTCGCCGTCGCCTTCTTCGCGGGCCGGGTCGTCGCCCGCCACGGCGTCCGGACGGTGGCGGTGGCGGGACTGGCCGTCATCGCCACCGGCCTCTTCCTCATCGGGAGCGCGGGACTGCGCACGGGGTCGACGCCGACGGTGCTGCTGGGCCTGATCGTCCTGTCGGGGGGCATCGGCACCGTCATGTCCGCCGCGGTCGTGGGGACCGTCGCCGGGGTCCCGGAGGAGCGGTCCGCCCTGGCCGGAGCCGTCGTGAACACGGCCATCCTGGCCGGGCCCACCGTCAGCCTCGCCCTGATCACCTCCGCTGCCGACGCCCGTACGGCCTCGCTGCTGGCCATCGGCGATCCGGCGGCCGTGACCGGCGGCTACGCCTTCGGCTTCGAGGTGGCCGGTGCGGTCTTCCTGCCGGCCATCGGCCTTGCCCTGTACGGACTCCGGGCCGTCCCCGGCCGGCCCGCCCCCGGCCGGCCCGCCCCGCGCCGGTCCGCCGCCGCGGCCCCGGAGGTCTCGGAGGTCTCGGCGGGCGAACACCGGGTGGAGCGGGCTCCGGCCCGGTAGCCTCCCGGCCCAGGAGGGGGGTGGGGCAGGGTGTCCATCGCCGAATTGCAGGTGTGTGCCGTCGAGTCCGCCGATGTCACGGGTGGCGTGTGCGTGGTGCGGTGCATCGGCGGCGTGGCGCGGTCCGGGCAGGTGTTCGCGGCCGGCGCGCTGCGGACCAGGCTGCGGGGGATCGAGCGGTACGGGCGCACGGTCGGGTCCTTCGACGCGGGGCACGTGGCGAAGGTGCGCCTCACCGGGCCCGTGGTCGCGCTGCTCGCTCCCGGGCAGGTGCTGACGTACGTACCGCCGGACGGGCACGCGCTGGCCGAACTGGAGGACTGGCTGGCCGCCGATCCCCCTTTGTCGGACGAGCCGCATTCGGAGCGGCTGCGGTGCCTGGCCACGCTCTCGATGCGGAACGAGGAGCTGCCCGACGGGGTGCGGCTGCGCTGGGCCCGGATCGCGCTGGCCGCCCTCGACCGGCTGGGCCGGCCGGAGGAACGGCCGTACGTACACGCCTACTTGATCGGAAGTCTCGGGTCGGGCGAGGACGGGGACCCCGACCGGGACCCCGCCGCCCTGTGCCGGGAGGTACTGGCCCGCTTCGAGCTGACCCCGGACCAGGCGGCGGCGCAGGCCCGGGTCTGGCGGGACCTGCGGCGTCCCGAGATCCTGCGGCTGCGCCGCATCAAGAACCTGCTCCGCTGCACGGAAGCGGCCCGGCCGTACCTCGCGGCGACCGACCCCCTGGCGGCGGCGGTCGACGCCTGGACCGCGGTGCGGCCGGGGCTTCCGTAGGAAGGGAGTCAGCGCGCGGCGTTGCCGAGCACCTTGGCCGGGGTGAGGCGTACGACGACCCGTACGTTCTCGGCCGGGCCGTTCGCGTACTCCGCGCCCGCGCCCGGACCCTGGTACTCCTCCGCGATGCGGACGGCGACGGCCCGGCCGATGTCCTCGGTGACGGTGGCGGTGCCGCGGATCTCGGCGTAGAGGAACGGGTTGGCCAGGTCGAAGACGGTGAGCCCGATCCGGGCGTCCCGGACGATGTTGCGCTCCTTGCGGCGGCCGCGCTCGGTGGAGATCAGGATCTCGTCCCCGTCGCGGGTCACCCACACCACCGAACTCTGCGGGCTGCCATCGGGGTTGAGGGTGGCGAGCACCGCCGGATGGGGGGCGTCGAGGAGCTTGCGCACGGTGTCGTTCAGCACGGGAGTCATGTGGGGAACGGTAGTGGGGCCGGGCGCCGGACCGCGGCCGATTCCTCGCGGACCCGGGCCGACTAGGGCAAGTCGGATGGCGGGACCGGGGGCGGCCCCGGGCGCGAATCGGCCGGGGCCGGTCCGCTGATCAGCAGCTGCCCTCGTCCTTGACGAGGCACGTCTCCGCCCACTGGCCCAGCTCCGTGAGCGCGGGCTTCAGCGCGGCGCCCCGGTCCGTCAGCCGGTAGGCCACGCGCAGGGGCGGCCCTTCATCGACCTCGCGCAGGACGAGACCGGCCGCGGCGAGCTCGACCAGGCGGTCGGACAGCATGCGCTCGCTGATGCCGGCGATGGACCTGCGCAGGTCCGCGAAGTGCACCGGCCCTTCCATCAGCGAGGCCAGGATCACGCCGGTCCAGCGCTTTCCGAGCAGCCCGAAGACCTGGGTGATGCCATCGCTCACCCGGCTACAGGCCCCGGTGTCCTGGTGTTTTGCCTTGACCGCCTCGTCCGCCATGGCCCCAGGGTACTACCTCCGACTTAGGGGGTGAGAAAAAGTAAGTGACTGTGCTAATAATAGTGACGTACGAAATTGCACCCACCTTGGAGGCTCTCATGGTCACCCTTCTGCACCTGGACTCGTCCCTGAACCCCGCCGGCTCCACCTCGCGTGCGGTGACCGCCGCGTTCCGCAAGGCCTGGCAGGAGGAGAACCCCGAGGGCACGGTCGTCTACCGCGACCTGGCCGCCGAGCCCGTCCCGCACCTCGACGGCCTCGCCGTGTCCGCCGCCTACGCCGACCCCTCCACCCACACCCCCGAGCAGGCCGCGGCCTTCGCCGAGCGGCTGAAGCTGGTGGAGGAGCTGGAGGGGGCGGACGCCGTGCTGATCGGCGCCCCGATGTACAACTTCTCGATCCCCTCCACGCTGAAGGCCTGGCTCGACCAGGTCATCGTGGTGGGCCGCACCGCCGGACCCGAGTCGCCCCTCAAGGGCCTGCCCGTCACCGTCGTCGCCAGCCGCGGCGGCTCGTACGCGCCGGGCGCACCGCGCGCGGGCATGGAGTTCGCGACGAACTACCTGGAGGGGGTGCTGACCGAGATGTTCGGCGCCGAGGTCGACTTCATCGTCCCCGAGCTGACCCTGGCCGCGTCCGTCCCCGCGATGGCCGGACTCATCCCGCTCGCGGAGGCCTCGTACGCACAGGCGCTCGCGGACGCGGAGTCGAAGGGCAAGTCCCTGAAGACGCCGGCGGCTTCGGCCGCCTGAGGCACATCCGATCCCGCCTCCCGCCTCCCGCCTCCCGCCTCCCGCCTCCCGCCTCCGGCCTCAGGCCGAAGGCGCCTCAGCTCCGGTCGCCTCCGCCCCGGTCGCCTCAGCCCCCGGTCGCCTCAGCCCCCGTCGGCTCCGCGCCCTGCCGGAGCGCTTCGAGCAGGGCGCGTACGGGGGGCCGGCCCAGGGACACCTTGCGGACCGCCGCGTAGACCGCCCGGACCGGGCGCGGATCGCGGACCGGGCGTACGACGACCCCCGGATGGCGAGCACCCGACACGGCCGCCGTCCCCGGCCCGAAGCCGGGGTTCAGGCCCATGCGCGGCATCAGGCCGATGCCGAGGCCGGCCGCGACGAACCCCTGCGCCGTCGGGTAGTCCTCGCTCCGCACCACGAAGTCCGGGCTGAAGCCCGCCGCCGCACAGGCTTCGAGCACCGGCTCCAGGCAGGGGCCGGGCGGCTCGCTGCCGACCCACTGCTCGTCCGCGAGTTCCACGAGGGCGATCGTCTCCCGGGACGCGAGCCGGTGCCCGGCCGGGAGCACGGCGTCGTACGGGTCGTCGAGCAGGTGGACCAGTTCCACGTCCTCGCGCGGCCGGGTCCGGGGTGCGATGACCAGGGCGAGGTCCGCGCGGCCCTGCTCCACTTCCAGCAGCGGGTCCTCGGGGTCGGTCATCCGCAGGTCGATCCGCACGTCCGGGTGTGCGCGGCGCAGCCCCGCCAGGGCGGGGGCCACCAGGGCCGCGCCCGCCGTGGCGAAGTAGCGGACGGCGAGGCGGCCGGTGCGCCCGGCCCTGAGGTCGGCCAGCGCGGTCTCCGCCTCGGCGACGTTGCGGCTGATGACGGCCGCGTGATCGGCGAGCAGCCGGCCCGCCGCCGTCGGCCGGACGCCCCGCCCGACCCGTTCGAGCAGGGGGATGCCGGCCTGCCGCTCCAGGGCCGCCACCTGCTGGCTGACCGCGGAGGGGGTGTACCCCAGGTGGGCCGCCGCGGCGGTCACCGATCCGCTGGTGACGACCGCCCGCAGGACCTGCATCCTTCGCACATCGAGCATGTAGTACACGTTAACGGTTGGTGCAGAACCCTTTGCTTGTCCTGTCGTATCGGTTCCCGCACCGTGGGAGGAGGAGACCGCGACCCCGCGCACGGCGGCCCGCGGCCCGATACCCGAGGAGAAGAACCGTGATCGGTGCCGGACGCGTCGGTGTGCTCGCCCTCCTGTGGGGCTCGACGTTCTTGTGGATCGACCTGGCCCTGGAGGGATTCACCCCGGTCCAGGTCACGCTCGTCCGGTGCGCGCTCGGCGCCCTCGTCCTCGGGGCGGCGTGCCGCATCGCGCGTCAACGGCTGCCCGGGGGACGGGCGTTGTGGGGCCACGTCCTGGTGGCGGCGTTCTTCTGCAACGCGCTGCCGTTCGCCCTCTTCGGCATCGGCCAGCGATCCGTCGACTCCGGACTCGCGGGCGTGCTCAACGCGACGACCCCGCTGTGGTCGCTCCTGATCGGGCTCGCCACCCGCGCCGAGCGCCGCCCGCACGCGATCCGGGTGGCCGGTCTGCTGGTCGGGCTCGCCGGTACCGCGCTGATCTTCGCCCCGTGGCAGCGGTCGGGGCAGGTGGGCTGGGGAGCCCTCGCCATCCTGGGGGCCGCCGCGAGCTACGCCTTCGCCTACATGGGCCGCCACCTCGTCGGCAAGGGCGTGCCCACCCTGTCGCTCGCGACCGCCCAGCTCCTGGCCGCCACCGGGCTCACGACACTGGCCCTGCCCGTGGGCGGCCTGACCGCGGTCCGGTTCCAGGCGGTGCCCCTGCTGGCCGTCGTGGTCCTCGGCGTCTTCGCCACCGGCCTCACCTTCTACCTCACGTACCGGATCATCGCCGACGAGGGCGCGACCAACGCCGCCACCGTCGGCTACCTGCTGCCGGTGGTCTCGGTGGCCCTGGGATCGCTCGTACTCGGCGAGGAGCTCAGTGCGCGCGTGGTCGCCGGCATGGCCGTCGTCCTCCTGGGCGTGGCCCTGACCCGCCACCGGGCTACGGTCGTCACGGAAGCGAAGAGCCCCTCTCCCCGGCGTGACCACCCGGACGACCGAACGACCCCGGCCAAGACCAAGGCCGGGGCCGCCGTCCGGCAGCCGGGGCAGGAGGCCTGACACACCTACGACCACTTGGGGGAAGCGGTGCCCGCAACGGCTGCTGCTGCTACGCACGAACGGACGGACCGGCCCGCACGGATACCGGAGGTCGACGCCCTGCGCGGTTTCGCGCTCCTGGGCATCCTGCTGGTCAACGCGACGGTGATGGCGAGCCCGTACGCCGCGGCCGGCGCCGTCGACCCGGACACCACGACGTTCGACCGGGCCGCCGAAGGGGTCGTACAGACCCTGCTGGTCGGCAAGTTCTACCTGCTGTTCTCGTTCCTCTTCGGCTACAGCTTCACCCTCCAGCAGGACTCCGCCGCACGCGAGGGCGCGAGCGCCGTCCCCCGGATGCTGCGCCGCTCGCTCGGCCTGCTCGTCCTGGGCCTGCTGCACGCCGTACTGCTGTACACCGGCGACATCCTCATGACCTACGCGCTGCTCGGCCTGGTCCTGGTCGCCGCACGGAACTGCCCGCCCGGTACGGCCCTGCGCGCGGCCCGGGTCGTCTACGGCTGTGCGAGCGCCCTCCTGCTCCTCACGGGTCTGGGCTCCCTGTTCATGTCGGACGCCGAGGCGGCGGAACTCACGGCGCTTCCACCGGAGTTCGCCACGCTGGTCGCCGACTACCGCGGTGATCCCGCCTCCGTCGTGCGGGCCAACCTCGGCCAGCTGCCCGACACGCTCCTCGCCATCCTGCTGATGGGCGGCTTCGTCCTGACCGCCTTCCTGACCGGCCTGTACTGCGGCAAGCGCCGCCTCCTCGCCGACACGGGAGGGTACGCGGCCCGGATGCGCCGGATCTGCGTGCTCGGCGTCGCCGTGGGCCTGCCCGGCAGCCTCTTCATGGCCCTGGCCACCGGCGGCGCGCTCGGCCCGCGGTGGAGCCTGCTCGGTTCGGTCGTGGGCATGGTCACGGCCCCCGCGCTCACCGCCGCGTACGTCTGCGGGATGCTCCTCTTCATGAGGACCGCCCGCGGCGGACGCACGGCGGAACTCCTCGCCCCCGCGGGCCGGATGGCGCTGACGAACTACCTGAGCCAGTCCCTCGTCATGGCCCTCGTCTTCACCGCCTACGGCCTCGCCCTCTACGACCGCGTCGGCACGGCCACCGTCGTACTCGGCGCGCTCGTCCTGTACGCGGCCCAACTGGCCCTCAGCAAGCACCTGATGGCCCGGTATCGCTACGGCCCGGTGGAGTGGCTGCTGCGCGCAGTCACCCTGGCCCGCCTTCCGCGGGGCTGAAGACCGGCCCGCCTTCAGCGCCGCAGATCGAGCAGCATCACGTCACGGAGGTACGGCTCCGGGCCTACGCCCGCGCCCTCGCCCGGGGGCCGGGCCTCGCCGATCTTGCGGTACCCCCACGCCCGGTAGGCGGCCGAGGCGGCCGCCGCCTCCTGGTGGACCTTCAGCAGCACCCGCTCGGCCGGGAGGCCTTCGAGCAGCGCCGTGTGCAGCCGCCGCGCGACACCCTGTCCGCGCCACGCCCCGCGCACGGCGAGCTCGATGAGCCCGAAGGTGCGGCGGCCGTCCTCCCGCCGCATGGCGGCGGACACGGGCTCGGTGAGTTCGTCCCACCACACCGCGTCGGGCTGGAGCGTCCAGCCGAAGGCCATGCCGGCCGGTTCGCCCTCCGGGGTACGGGCCAGGGCCGCGCGGAAGGCGGGCCTGCGCGTCTGCTCCGGGAAGCGGCCGAAGGCGGCGGCGATCTCCTCCTCGGTCTCGTAGTGCGGGGCCTCCGCGAACGCCTCGGCGTAGACCAGCCCGAACGCCTCCGCGACCCGCACGGCGGCCGGACCGTCCATGCGCTCGGTCGTGAGACCTGCCTGCTGCGTCATACGGCTCCTTCGGCTCCTTCGGGCGTCCGCCAGGGGATGTTGCGCCAGGGGCTCGCCGGGTCGCCGGTCAGGGTGAGGTGGGTGGCCAGCACGCTCGTGTACCACTCGCCGAACTCCTCCTCGTCGAAGTGCAGGCAGCGCCCCAGGACGTACCCGGCGGAGAACTCCTCCCACGAGCGGTACGTGGCCCGCGCCGCCTCCCCGGCCCGCCGTACGCCGTGTTCCGCGTCGGCCTGTGTTCCGTAGCGGGTTCCGAGGCCCCAGCGGGCCATCTGCGAGGCCCGGCCCTGGTCCCAGCCCTCCACGGAGCGGACCCAGCCGTCCTCGGGCAGCAGCCCGTCGGCGCGGAAGCGCTGCTCGTAGCGGGCGATCCGGCCGATCAGCCGCTGTATGCCCGCGACCTCGCCCTCGACCTCGGCGGTGGGCCGGGGCGCGGCGACGGTGACCCCTTCGGGGGTGAGCAGCGGTTCGGCGGCCCGCTCGGCGTTGCGGCGCAGGGCGGTGGCGGCGGCGTGGCGCCAGTGCTCCACGTCGACGGGGCCGGCGAAGTCGGAGGCGAGGAGGCGGCGCACGCGCAGCGCGAACTCCCAGACGGGGCTGACCATTTCGGTGTCGAGCAGGCGGCGCAGCGTGTCGTGCCACTCGGCGGCGGTGGTGATGCCCCAGCCCTTGCGCAGCCGTTCGCGCTCTCGCAGGTAGCCGTTGCCGTGGTAGGCCAGCGCGTTCCAGAACTCCCCGTTGGAGACGGCGAGATGGGCTCCGACGGCGAGTCCGTGCGCGACCGGCCCGTGCAGCGGGCCGCCGACGTGCAGGGAGTGCACGGCTCCGGGGGCGAGCCCCCACACCGGGGCGGCGGCGTCCCAGTGGGCGCGCCAGCGGGCGAGGTCGGCGGGGGTGGTGGCGAGGTAGGCCTCGGCGGGGGATCCGGGGTTCACCGCGAGGTACGGGGGGTCGGCGGAGTCCCAGGCGTTCGCGAACCAGGCGAGGGACCTGGGCAGGTACACGGTGTGCGGGTCGGGGGCGGGGAGCATCCCGCGGGTGTGGACGACGAGGGAGCGCCGGTCGGGGGTGGGGTGGAACCGCACCTTCGTGGGCTCGGCTTCGACGTGGGCCCGGGACTGCGCGAGGAACAGCTCGCTCCGTGCGAGGGCGTCGAGGTACCCCGGCCAGTCCCCGCGCGCCTTGGCCCCGTACAGCTCGCGCTCGATGGAACTCGGCGCCGTCCACCCATCCATGCGGGTCAGCCTAACGGGGGCTCCTGTGGGCCAGCTCGGCCCATACGGTCTTGCCGACGATCCGGTCGGTGCAGCCCCACTGGTCCGCGAGGGCCTTGACGATGTGCAGCCCCCGCCCGAACTGGTCGTGATCCGTGACGGCCGCTCGCGGTTCGGGTCGGCGCTCTCCTTTCGGATCGGTGACCTCGATGCGGAGCACTGCTCCGGTGAGGTGGACCTCGACCCGGAAGTACCGGTCCCAGACCGATCCGTGCAGCAGCGCGTTGGTCGTCAGCTCGCTGGTCAGCAACGCCGCGTCCGCCGCCAGCTCGGGCCGCCCCCACGCCACGGCGAGCCACGCGGTGTGCCGGCGGGCGGTGGGCACGGAGTCCTGGCGGGGCGGGTAGTTCCGTACGTCGTGACGCTCCATGACCTTGCACCTCCGGTACGGGCGGTGGCATGCCGGCGCCGCCTGGTGGGCAGCCCGGTGCGCTTCCGCCAACTGGCTTCGTGCGGTGAGTAGTTCGTTACCGACCGTAGGGGGCGGGGTACTCCAGGGGCAAGCTGAATGGAGAAGATATTCCCCATGTGGGTTACGGGTGTCGACGCTGCGCCGCGTGAGCGACAGACTGGCCCGGTGAACCGAGGAACACGTGAGGGTCAGGGCAACCGGGCGTCAACGGTGCTGGGGCGCAGGCTCGGCGGAGAGCTCCACAGATTGCGGATGGCTGCGGGCAAGACCCAGTTGCAGGCGGCGCAGGAGATCAGTGCCACCGCGACGAAGATCGTGAAGATGGAGAGCGGCTGGGTGCCCATGCGGGACCCGGATATCCGGGTGCTGTGCGAGTTCTACGGTGCGGCCGACGTGCGAGGGCTGCTGGACCTTGCCCGCATGGACAGAGAACGGCGTAAGGCAAACGGGTGGTGGCACTCCCTGGATGCCGGTGCGATGGCCGAGTACATCGCGATGGAGGACATCGCGTCCCGTATTCGTACCTGGCAGCTGTCCTTGGTGCCCGGGCTGCTCCAAACCGCTGACTACGCGCGTGCTTTGGCGGTGAGCGACGAGTTCTGGCAGGACCCGGATGACATCGAGCGCGTCGTGGCGGTGCGGATGAAGCGGCAGCAGCGGCTGTGGAGCGAAATGCCTCTGCACGTTCATGCGGTCGTCTCGGAGGGGGCGTTGCGTCAGGAGATCGGTGGACCAGCGGTCATGCAGGCGCAACTGGAGCACCTCATGGAGGTTTCGAAGCTACCCAACGTCCATGTCCAGGTACTGCCGTTCCGCTCAGGCGGGCACCCGTGCATCGTCGGTCCCTTCAGCTTGATTTCCTTCGCGGAAGCGGAGGCGATGGACGTCGCCCACATGGACGTCATCGGATCTACTGTGTGGGTGGAGAGCGGTCAGGAAAGCGCCGTCTACAGCCGGTACTTTGACCGGACGGCCAGGTTGAGTCTGGCCCCTCGTGACTCCATGAACCTGATCGACAGCATCGGCAAAGGATTCCAGGCGTGAATCAGTTCCACTTTGTGAAGTCCAGTTACAGCGCCTCCAGCGGTGAGTGCGTCGAGGTGGCCACGAACGTGGTCGGCACAGTCGCCGTCCGGGACAGCAAGCAGGGCGACGGGCCGGTCATCCGGGTCACCGCCACCGCCTGGGCCGACTTCGCGGCGACGCAGGCGGGGTGATCATCCGAACAGGGCGGCTGACGCTGCTGCCCCTGGCGGCATCGCACGCCGAGGAGATGGCCGTGGTGCTGGGCGATCCGGCGCTGCATGCCTTCATCGGGGGCGATCCGCTCACCGAGACGGCATTGCGCGCCCGCTACGAGCGACTGAGCGCCGGCTCGCCGGACCCCGCCGTCACCTGGTGCAACTGGGTGGTCCGGCTCGACGCCGAGGGCTGCCTGACCGGCACGGTCCAGGCGACCGTGACCGGGGAGGTCGCGGAGGTCGCCTGGGTCATCGGTACGCCCTGGCAGCGCCGCGGCATCGCGGTCGAGGCGACCCGGGCGGTGATCGGGTGGCTCGGAACGCGGGCCGGGGTGCACACGGTCATCGCTCACGTGCACCCCGGTCACACCGCCTCCGCGGCCGTCGCCGCGCGGGTCGGGCTGACCGCCACCGACCGGGTCCAGGACGGCGAGGTCCGCTGGGAGGGGCCCGCCTGACGGGGCATCGCCCGAGGGTGATGGTGTCCGTGCAGGTCACGGGCGTACGTAGGCCGGTTGCGCGGCGTGTCCCCTTCGGCGGTGCGGGGGCTCGGGTTGCGGGGCCCGACGGGCTGTCGGTGAGTTGGCTGGGACACGTCCCATGTCGCGTCACGCCACGGCACGTCCCATGCCGAGGCGTGAGGTGACAGCCCGACAGGAGAGATCCGTGCACCGCATCACGCGCTACACCGTCCCCGCCGCCCTCTGCCTGACCCTGCTGACCGCGTCCCCCGGTCTGGCGTCGGCAGCCGCACACGCGTCCGCGAAGCCGCAGGCCGCCGCGGCCTTCGTTTCCGCCCCGGCCGGGAAGGCCATCCCCGGCACCGAGGCCCTGCTCGCGCAGGTACAGGCGATGGGCGGGCTCGGCGGGCTGCTCAAACCCATCACCGATCTGCTGGCGGCCGTCCTGAAGTCCCCCGACGGCAAGATCCCGGAAGCGGATCTGGCCGCCTTCAAGGAGAAGATCGCCGCCGCGATCGAGGACCTGAAGAAGAGCCTGCCCGCCACCCCGGCCCTGCCGGTACCGGTCCCGCCGGTGGACGCGCCGAACCTCCCGGTGGACCCGCCGAAGCTCCCGGCCGAGGCCCCCAAGCTGCCCGTCGAGGCCCCGAAGCTCCCGGTCGAGGCTCCCAAGCTGCCGGTCGAGGCCCCCGCCCTCCCGGTGGAGGCCCCGAAGCTGCCCGTCGAGGCGCCGAAGCTGCCGGTGGAGGCCCCGGCGCTGCCCGTTGAGGCTCCGAAGCTCCCCGTGGACGCGCCGAAGCTCCCCGTCGCGGCCCCGGCGCTGCCGGTCGCGGCCCCCGCGCTCCCCGTCTCCGCGCACAAGGCCAAGCCCGCCGCCGGCCCCCTGGACCTGGCCACAGGCGCCGTCGACAAGCTCAAGGGTTCCCTCGACGGCCTCACCAAGGCCGCCGGCCCGTGCGGCTGTTCCACCGACGCCAAGGCCAAGGCCACGGACGTGGTGACCGACCTGGTCGCCGCCCTCGTCTCCCTGCTCACCGGCCTCGGCCTCCCGGGCCTCCCCCCGCTCCCGGTCCCGGCCCCGCCCCTCCCGGTACCGCTTCCCGTCCAGTAGCGAACCCACCCTCCGGCCCGGCGCTGCCCGCCCAGGAGCGGCAGCGCCCCGCCGGGGCCTCGCGGGCGGGCACGGCAGGCGCTCATGTGGTTGACGGAGCCGATCCCCGGTGTCCCGTACGGTCGGTCCGTGATGATCAGAACGGACAATCCTCGCACCATCGGCGTCCCTGAATCCGAGGCGCGGTTGCGCTTCGGTATGGAACTGCACGAGCTCGGTGGCGGGCCGCGGCGCCACGTGCTGACGGTGGACGACGAGCCTGCTTTCGAGCTCAACTTTCCCTGTGGAACGTGCGCGTTCCTGTTCCGCCGGTTGGAGGGCGCGACGGAGAGGCTATCCCTGGAGAGCGTGCAGGAACGGCTGACCGGAGCCCTGGATGATCTGGATGACGGCGGCGTGATCGAGGCGTTCGGCGCGTTGCTGCCGGAGGGCGAGTACCTTCCGCTGCTCCTGGAGGTGGAACCCCGGCTGGTCCTCCCCGGCAAGGAGGGGGACTACTTCAGCGACGAACAGGTCGCGGGGTGGGGGGTCGATCAGTTCTGGGGCCTCCCGCAGTACCCGCACACTCCGTACTACCGGACCTTCGAGACCGCCGTCGACGCGGACGCCCACCTCTACGATTTCGTCGTTCCCATGGTTCCCCCGACGTGGAACAAGGAGGGGCGCGTCGAGGAGTACGTCGCGCTCATGGAGGGGGGAACGGTTCCCACGGCGGTGGCGATCTCCACCTTGGACCTGTGTCAGTCCGCCCTCGGCCTGGCGGAGGACCCTTGCGAGCACTGGTGCCTGACCCACTTCCTCCTCGACGGCCACCACAAACTGGAGGCCGCGGCCACGGCCGGCCGGCCCGTGCGGCTCCTCTCGCTCCTGGCCCTGGGCGAGGGCATGTCCGGAGCCGAAGACTGGGCCCGCCTCCCCGCCCTGCGCGCCCGGCCCCGCTCGGCGCGGGTGACCGGTAGCTGAACCGGCGCCGAAGATCGCGCGTGCGGGACGGCAACGGCGTAGGCCCGGGCCCGCCCCGGGACCCGTTCGCCGGGCGGCCAGCGCCCCCGCGTGCCGCCGCGCGACCGTCCGGACCCCCTTGACGCGCCCTCCGCGCAGGTGGACGCTCCCGGGGCTCGGATCCGTAGGGTGCGTTGGGGGGCCGGAATGCCGGAGCAGTCGGAGGGGCGTGTCCAGACGGCGGGAGAGCTGCGGGCCCTGCTCGCGGAGCGCGGGGCGCGGTGGTCGGTGAGCGAGCACCTCGGTGACGGGGATGCCGTTCCGAGACCCGCCCTGGGGCTCGGTGCGGCCACGGCGGAGGCCGGTCTCACCCCGGCCGGGGCGGCGCCGCCGGTGGATCTGCGCAGCCTCGTGGGCCACTACAGCGGCAATCCGCACCTCAACCGGCGCAGGACGGCGCACGGGTTGCTCCGGGGGGCGGACACCGGCGCGCACGCCCCTGAGCCCGCGCCCGCGGCCCCCGCCCGGCCGTCCGCCGTGGACTGGCGCAGCCGGTGGGGCCGGCCCTGGCTCACCAAGGTGAAGGACCAGAACCCGTGCAGCTCCTGCTGGGCGTTCGGGGCGGCCGGCCTGGTGGAGTCGATGGCCCGCATCGAGCACCACGTGTGGGCCGAGCGCTCCGAGGGGGACGTGCACGACGGGCTGAAGGCGACCTGCGGACAGACGGGCAGCCCCGAGGCCGCCCTGGACTGGATCCGGACCAACGGCGGACTCGCGGACCCGGGCTGCTGGCCGTACTCGCCGCCGCCGCCCGGTACCCCCGTCGATCGCCGGGAGGCCTGGCGGGCGGAGTACACCCCGAGCTGGGACCGCTCCGGCCGGACCGTCCGCATCAGCGGGTACGTCCGGCTCGGCGACGTGGAGCAGCAGAAGGTGTGGCTGGACACGGTGGGCCCGCTGACCGCCTGTTTCGACGTGTACGAGGACTTCTTCGGCCTCGGCTCCGGCGTCTACCACCGCACCAGCGACCGCCTGGCGGGCGGTCACTGCGTCCTGATCACCGGCTACGACGACGCGGCCGGCTGCTGGCTGTTCAAGAACTCCTGGGGGACCGGCTACCACGTGGGCGGCCACGGCCGGATCGCGTACGGCGAGGTGCGGATCGACGACTGGGCGAAGTGCGGGCTGCAGGGCACCAACATCGACCCGTGGAGCAAGCGCCGCCTGCACACCGGCAACGTCTACGAGAGCGGCAACGGCCGCGCCCACCGCAACTTCGAGCTGGCGGCGCTCAGCGGCGAAGCCGGCGAAGGCGGGGACGGCGGGGACACCGCCGGCTCGCTGCGGCACTGGTGGCGCGAGGGCGACGCCCCCTTCGCGTGGACCCGCGCCCAGACCTTCGGCTCCGACGCCTCGGGCCAGCCCGCCTTCACGGGGACCACGTACAACCGGAACATGGAGTCGCTGCACGTCACCACGGGCGGCCGGCTGCGCCACTGGTACTACGAGCACTTCGGTGGCGCCTGGCGCGACGGCGGCGCCTTCGGCCCCGGCGACGCGGCGGTCGGGTCGACCCCGGCCTTCATCCAGAGCGACTACGGGGCGCCCGGCAACTTCGAGGTGGTCGTCCGCACCGCCGACGGCCGCCTGGGCCACTGGTGGCGGATCAACGGCGCCCCCTGGACCTGGAACGACGGCGGCCGCTTCGCCTCCGGCATCGCCCACTTCGGCCCGGCCCTGGTCCAGACCCGCGCCCGCCACCTCGACCTGGTCGCCACCCGCACCGACGGCCGGATGCAGCTGTGGTGGCGGGACGACCCGAACGGGTTCGTCTGGCGCCCCGGCGAGGTCTTCGGCTCCGGCATCACCTCCGCGCCGTGCCTGATCGAGGCGCAGTACGGGGCGGCCGACGAGGACACCGCCGGGAACTACGAGCTGTGCGTGACGGGCGGGGGTGGCCGCGTCGAGCACTGGTGGCGCGGCAACGCGGGCGGCGCCGCCTGGCAGCGCTCCGCGGTCTTCGGCCACGACGTGCTGGCGGTCACCGGGATGCTCCAGGGCAGCTTCGGGTTCAACCTGGAGGTGATCGTCCTGCGCACGGACCGCCGGCTCCAGCACTACTGGCGCGACGGCGCCGGCTGGCAGGAGGGGCCGGTGATCGGCCCGGCGTAGGCCGCCACAGGAGAGGAGCGGTCCGCGTGGAGGTGCGCGAGGTGGTGCTCGCGCCGGGCGAGCCGTACGAGCTGCGGCTCACCGGGCGCGGTGCGCGCGGTTACGTCTGGACCTGGCGGGTGACGGGCGACGCGGACGCCGTCTCGGTGGCGGAGGGTCCGGTGGCCCCGCTGGACCCGGGACGGCCGCCGCTGCCCGGGGCGACGGTGGAGCGGCTGTACGTCGTACGGGGCCGGGTGGCGGGCCGGGCCAGGATCCGCTTCGCGCAGGTGCGGCCGCCCTATCCGGAGGAGGCCGCGTACGACGAGTTCGTGCTGGACGTCACCGTGCTGTGAGGTCCACATCGTGACGGTGCCGTGAGGTCCACATAGTGACGGTGCCGTGAGGTCCACATAGTGGACACCCCCCGACTTGCACCTCTGTTGTATCTATGCTGTGCGCATGCCACCCGCCAGTACCGCCGGTACCGCCCTGACCGCTGCCGAACGCGTCTACCAACACGTCAAGCAGGCCGTGCTCGACCGCCGCTACGAGGGCGGCGTGCTGCTGACCGAGGGCGAGCTCGCGGTCGCCGTCGGGGTCTCGCGCACACCGGTACGCGAGGCGCTGCTGCGGCTGGAGACCGAGGGGCTGCTGAAGCTGTACCCGAAGAAGGGCGCCCTCGTCCTCGCGGTCTCCGCCCAGGAGATCG
The DNA here is from genome assembly GCF_035978755.1 of Streptomyces sp. NBC_01298. Classification (NCBI taxonomy): domain Bacteria; kingdom Bacillati; phylum Actinomycetota; class Actinomycetes; order Kitasatosporales; family Streptomycetaceae; genus Streptomyces; species Streptomyces sp. NBC_01298. The sequence continues at coordinate 4,513,143 of NZ_CP108414.1, read as the reverse complement.
CCGACGTGATCGAAACCCGGCTGCTGGTCGAGGAGTTCACCGTCCGCCGGGCCGTGCCCGCCCCGGCGGGGCTGCTGGAACGGCTCGCGGAACTGGTCGAGGAGCAGCGCCGGCTCGGCGACGCGGGCGAGCTCGGGGCGATGATGGCCGCCGACCGGGCCTTCCACGCGGAGATCGTGCGCAGCGCCGGCAACCAGATCCTCTGCCGCCTCTACGACCAACTGCGCGACCGCCAGCTCCGCATGGGCGTGGCCCTGCTGCACGCGCACCCCGAGCGGGTGGAGCGGACGCTGGCCGAGCACCGGGAGATCCTCGACGCCCTGCGCGCGGGCGACGCCGACACGGCCGCCGCGGCGGTACGGGCCCACGTGGGCCGGGTCGGGGAACTGGTGCGGGGGTCTTCCCGATGAGCTCCGCGTCCGCCGCGTCCTCCTCCTCCGCTGCCTCCTCCTCCGCGCCCTCCGCCGCTTCCCCCGCCGCCTCCCACGCCGTCTTCAGGGACCCGCCGGGCGGCCGCAAGGCGGTGCTCGTCTGGTCGATCGGCGTCGCCGTCTACTTCGTGGCGGTCATCTTCCGCACCAGCCTCGGCGTCGCCGGCCTGGAGGCCGCCGACCGCTTCCACGTGAACGCCTCGGCGCTGTCCACGTTCTCCCTGCTCCAGCTCCTGGTCTACGCGGGCATGCAGATACCCGTCGGCCTGATGGTGGACAAGCTCGGCACCAAGAAGGTGCTCACCCTCGGCGCCGTGCTCTTCACCGCCGGCCAGGTCGGCTTCGCGCTCTCGCCCTCCTACGGGATGGCCCTGGCGGCCCGCGCCCTGCTGGGCTGCGGGGACGCCATGACCTTCATCTCCGTCCTGCGGCTCGGCACCCGCTGGTTCCCGGCCCGCCGGGGCCCGCTGATGGCGCAGCTGGCCGGCTTGGTCGGGATGGCCGGCAACCTGATCTCCACGCTGGTCCTGGCCCCCGTGCTGCACGGGGTCGGCTGGGTGCCGGCGTTCGCGGGCAGCGCGGTGGCGGGGCTGGTCGTCCTGGTCCCGCTGGTGCTGTTCCTGCGCGACCACCCGGAAGGGCACGAGCCCGCGCCGCGGCCGGCCGCCGGCGCGGGAAGCTCCGGCGCGGGGGGCTTCGTACGGCGTCAGATCGCCGACTCCTGGAAGGAGCCCGGCACCAAGCTCGGCCTGTGGGTGCACTTCACGACGCAGTTCCCGGCGATGGTGTTCCTGCTGCTGTGGGGCATGCCCTTCCTGGTCGAGGCCCAGGGGCTCTCGCGCACCACCGCGGGCGGACTGCTGACACTGGTGGTCGCCTCGAACATGGCGCTCGGGCTGGTCTACGGCCAGGTCGTCGGCCGCCGCCAGTCCTCCCGGATCCCGCTGGCCCTGGGCACGGTGGCCCTGACCGCCCTGCTCTGGGGCTCGGTCCTGGTCTACCCCGGGGACCACGCCCCGATGTGGCTGCTGATCGCGCTCTGCCTGGTGCTGGGCACGTGCGGGCCGGCCTCGATGATCGGCTTCGACTTCGCCCGCCCCGCCAACCCGGCGGACCGTCAGGGCACCGCCTCCGGAATCACCAACATGGGCGGTTTCATCGCCTCCATGACGACCCTGCTGGTGGTGGGCCTGCTGCTCGACGCCACCGGGGACAACTACCGCATCGCGTTCTCGTCGGTCTTCGTCCTGGAACTCCTGGGCATCGCCCAGATCCTGCGCCTGCGCGGCCGCGCCCTGGCCCGCGAACGCGAGCGGGCGGCTCCGCTCGCTTCGGTCACCCCGCTCGCGCCCGTGGTCCTCGGCTCACCGTCGGCGCCGCTGCCGCCGGCCCCGGTGCCGGCGACCACCGCCGCGGCCGCCTCCGGGGCCGGCACCCCCGTCGGCACCCCCGTCGGCACCCCTGCCGACCCGGGGCCGGCCCGGTGAGGTCCGGTGCCGGCCCGGCATCCGCGTAGGCCCCCGTACCGCGGGGGACGGGCCCGGGCGGGACAGACCCCCGTCCTTTCCCACCCGTCCGTCCGTCCACTCCGCGGAGTCGGGTTCCGGCCAACGCTTGCCGAGCCTACGAGGGCCCCGCGCGGCCGAGTGTGCCGTGCGCGCAGGGACTGTTGACAATGCGCGCAGCGGGTTTGGCGGCCGGTGGGGCGGATCGCACCGCCGCGCGGCGCAGCGCGCGGGGACCGGCTCCGTACGTCTCGCGGAACAGCCGGCTGAACACCGAGGCGTTGGTGAATCCCCAGCGCAGGGCCACGGTGTGGACGGGGACGGCGAGCCGTTCGGGGTCGGTGAGGTCCTCGCGGCAGCGCTCCAGCCGGCGCCGGCGGATCGCGGCCGCCACGCCCTCCCCGCGCTCCCGGAAGAGGAGCTGGAGCCTGCGCAGCGAGAGGCCGTGCCGGGCTGCGACCACGGAAGGGCTCAGCTCGGGATCGCCGAGGTTGTGCCCGATGAACGCGTCGATCCGGGCCAGCAGCGCCCGGGTACGGCGTTCCTCGGACGGCTCTTCCTCGGCGCTGGGTCCACGCCCGCCCCCGCCCCCGCCCCCGGCGAGGCAGGCACCGGTCAGGTCGCGGGCGATGGAGCGCAACTGCTCCAGCTCGGCCGGCGCGCACTCCTCGCCGTGCACGTCCAGGGAGTGCAGGTACCGCGCGAGGATCGCCCCCATGCCCCGGTCGGCAGGGATCTCAGGGGACGACATGGACGACATGGACGACATGGACGACACAGGAACCAGCCCCGACCCGGCCCGGCCCCGGACCTACGGGGTCACGGAGAAGTGGGTCAGGATCGCCTCGGCCAGCGCCGGGTCGCCCTCCACCTTCACCCGGTCGGCGACGGTGTGCGCACGCACCCGGCCGCCCGCCAGGCGCACGTACGTCTCCCAGTCCAGGGTCAGCGTCACCGCGGGCCCCAGCGAGGGGGCCTTGTCGATGGTGCCGCGGCCTTCCGCGTCGACCCGTACGGTCCGCATGAACTCCAGCGCCCCGTGCACGTCGATGACGACGGCCGAGTTCGCGGGCGCGCCCGCCTTCTTCGCGACCACCTTCGGCAGCCCGGACAGCAGCACGTCCCTGGCCACGTAGGCACCCGGCGAGTCCCAGTTCCCCGGTGCCCCCAGGGCCGCCCGCAGGTCCTGCTCGTGCATCCACACGTCGAACGCGCGCAGCCGCAGCGAGTGCTCCAGCGTCGCCGGCTCGCCCAGCGGGCCGCGGATCATCGTGTCCGGATCCCGCTTCTCGTTCCGCAGCTGCCGGGAGCGGCGGATGATCGTGTACTCCAGCTCGGAGGTCATCTCGGGCGCGGTGTGGTGGCGCCGCACGTCGACCTGCACTTCCATGTACCGGGTGAACTCGTCGACCACGTGCCGCAGGTCCCGGGGCAGGGTGTGGATCGGCCGCGGGTCGCCCAGCTGCTCGCACTCGATGCCGATGACGTGGGACACGACATCGCGCACGGACCAGTTCGGGCAGGGCGTCGCCCGGCTCCACTCGCCTTCCGTCAACGGAAGGACCAGCTCGGATATCGCCTCGATGGAGTGGGTCCACGCGTCGGCATAGGGCTGAAGGCTGGGATGCGGATGGACGGTCAACGGGACCCCTCGCGTGCTGTTCATTGGCCTGTTGGCGCGTTGGCGCATTGGCGGCGTTCTGGAAGCTTGTGCAATGGCTTCAAAACTACGCTGCCGGTGAGCACCCCGGCAGTGCTTTCGTGTGACGATCGTAGGCCCGAGTTGACGGCTTGAAAGCCAGGACGGTGGTACTGTGCGCGCTTCCCTGATCCAAATCGCGGTGAATGAGGGGGAGTCGGTGGTTTCCCGCCGCTCCCGGGTCGCCGACCTCGTGCGCGAACAGTCCGGTTCGGACCTCGTCGTCCTGCCCGAACTGTGGACCGTGGGCGCCTTCGCCTACGAGCAGTTCGAGACAGAGGCCGAGCCGCTGGACGGTCCGACCTACGGGGCCATGGCCGCGGCCGCCCGCGACGCCGGGGTCTGGCTGCACGCCGGCTCCTTCGTGGAGCGCGCGGGTGACGGCTCGCTCTACAACACCGCGCTCGTCCTCTCCCCGACGGGCGAGCTCGCCGCCACGTACCGCAAGATCCACCGCTTCGGCTTCGACCAGGGCGAGGCCGTCCTGATGTCCGCGGGCGAGTCCCTGACCACGGTGGACCTGCCGGAGCAGACCCTCGGCCTCGCCACCTGCTACGACCTGCGCTTCCCGGAGCTGTTCCGCGGCCTGGTCGACGCGGGGGCCACCACGCTGGTCGTCTCGGCGGGCTGGCCGGCGCGCCGCCGGGGCCACTGGACCCTGCTGAACCGGGCGCGCGCCGTCGAGGACCAGTCGTACGTCCTCGCGTGCGGGACGGCCGGTACCAACGGGGGCGTGGAGCAGGCCGGACACAGCCTGGTCGTGGACCCGTGGGGCGAGGTCCTCGCGGAGGCGGGCCCGGGGGAGGAGGTCCTCACGGTGGACCTCGACCCGAAGAAGGTCGCCGAGACCCGCGAACAGTTCCCGGCCCTGAAGGACCGCCGCCTGGGCCGCTGAGCCCGCAGGGGGGCCCGGCGCCGACGACAGGCCCTAGTCGTCATCGCCGCCCGGGCCCTCCCGCTCCTTCTCCGCCATCCGGATCACGCACACCGCGACGGCGATCAGCAGCGAGGCGTCGGCGTCCTCGCGGACCACGTCGACGGCGTACGTCTCGCGGATCCGGTACCACTGGCGGGAGATCAGCGCGAGCAGCTCCCCCTCGTACTCGACCTTGAACTCCCGGTCCAGGATCCGCCCGCTGACATCGAGCTCGGTGCCCTCGTTGAGCGTGACCAGGTAGTGGTTGCGCAGCAGCGAGAACCGCTTCTTGCGGATCACCGCGAGCCGCCGCTCGTCGCGCTCCAGCGTCATCGCGTCGCGCAGGGCGAAGAGCTTCTCCCGCAGCGTGATCAGGAGCCGCCCGTCGGGGTCCTTCAGCTCCAGGGTGTCCCGGAACCGCAGGGCCTTCCCGTCGACGAGGAAGGCGTGCCGGCCGTCCTCGTCCTCGATCCAGTAGTCGTCCCCGATGGCCAGCATTTTGTCCCGTACCAGGTATTTCACGCCCTCATCGCTGCCCGCGATAGGTTCCGGTCATGCCACTCCTCTACGTGACCGACCTGGCCTACCCGGCGCGCGGCCGCCGCTACGGCGACGAGGACGTCTTCCTCACCGCACGCCTGCGCGAGCACTTCCCCCTGGCCCTGTGCCACCCCCTGGACGCGGAGGCCCTCCTCCCGGCCTTCGACACGGTCGTCGTCCGCAACAGCGGCCCGGTCCTCCACCACCAGGAGGCCTACGACTCCTTCCGCGCGGCCGCCCTCGCCGCCGGCACCCGGGTCTACAACCCGCTGACGGGCCGGGGCGACATGGCGGGCAAGCAGTACCTGGTCGACCTGACCGCCTCGGGCCACCCGGTCATCCCCACGATCGACGACCCGGCGGACCTCGCCCTCCTCCCCGCATCCCCCTCCTACGCGGTGAAGCCGAAGCAGGGCGCGGACTCGATAGGCCTGACCTTCACCCCGCACCCGGACTGCGCCCCGGGGGAGTTCCTGATCCAGCCGCGCATCGACTTCGCCTACGAAGTCTCCTTCTACTTCGTCGACGACACCTTCCAGTACGCCCTCTACGCCCCCGACCCGGCCCGCCGCTGGGAACTGGTCCCCTACGACCCCACCCCGGCGGACCTGGCCTTCGCCCGCACCTTCATCGCGTGGAACACCCTCACCCACGGCATCCAGCGCGTGGACGCCTGCCGCGCCCCCTCGGGCGACCTCCTCCTGGTGGAGCTGGAGGACCTCAACCCGTACCTCTCCCTGGACCTCCTCCCGCCCGAGGTCCAGGACGCCTTCGTCACCGCCCTGGTCGCCTCCCTCCACAGCTTCGGGGCGTGATCCGAGGGGCGTGATCCGAAGGGCGCGACCTAGGCGAGCGCGGTCCTCGTGGCGCGGCGCCGGGCCACGTGGCGGAGCAGGGCCCAGATCGCCGTGGCGTTGACCAGGGCGCAGAACAGGACCGCGCCGAGGAAGCCGAATTCGAACCACGCGTCGAGCGAGGTGTCGACGGACGTGTCGGGTGCCACCCAGTCCGAGGGGGGCGGGCCGGGCTCCGGCATGAACTCCGTCTGCGGCGGCTCGGGCGGCGGCTCCGAGCCGCTGTACGTGGGCCCCGTGACGGGGGCCGACCCGTCCAGGGCGTCGGCGGCGGGTCCGACGGCGCTCAGCAGGATGAGGCTGGTCGGCGCTGTGGCCAGGACCGGCCAGACCCCGAAGAACCCGATGTCCCCGGTCCGGCTGCCGACCACGACGTAGACCAGCATCGCGACCACCACCGCCAGGTACGCACCGGGCACCCACAGCTCAGCCTTCGACCAGCGTCGCATCATGACGTTCCCCGTTCCCGTTCCGCTTCGTTCGACCTGTTGCCAGTCTCGAAGCTGCCGGGCCCCGCCACCTGAGTACGCCTACTCATCCCGCACCGCCTTGCGTACCTGGTCAGAGCCGTGCAATGCGCAGCACAGGGGCCCGGGAGGTAACGCTTGGGTCACGGTCGGGGGGTGCGTGCAGCAGCCGGGCGGCGGGCTCCGTCAGGTACGTCGGGGGAGCCAAGGGGGCTTCGGAAGGGGCGCGGATGTCCAAGAGGTACGGGCCGGGTGGCCATGCGAACCGCTGATGTTCCCGCCTTCACGGCCTTCGTACAGGCACGGTCCTCGGCACTGTTCAGGACCGCCCTGCTGATCACCGGAGAGCGGCACGTGGCCGACGACCTGGTGCAGTCCACGCTGGAGCAGGTGTGCCGGCACTGGCGCAAGGTCCGCTCCGCCGACGCTCCGGAGGCCTACGCCCGCCGGATCCTGGTGAACCTCGCGAACGACCGCTGGCGCAAGCTGCGCGGCCGTGCCGAGGTCCCCCTGGACGAGGGCATCGGGGGCGTCGACGACACCGGGGGCGTCGGAGGCGGGCACGCCGTAGACCCGTACAAAGGGCTCGCGGCCCGCGACGAGCTGATGCGCGGACTGCAGTCCCTGCCGGTCGGCATGCGCACCGTGCTGGTGCTGCGGTACTTCGAGGACCTCGACGACGCGGAGATCGGCCGCTTGATGAACATCTCGGCCGGCACGGTCCGGTCCCAGGTGGCCCGGGGCCTGTCGAAGCTCCGGTCGACCGTCGGTACACAGCCACTGCACGCGGGTTCGGAAGGGGCGGCATGAAGGACTTCGACCTGGAGGAGGAGCTGGCCGCGGCCATGCTCGACCGCGCGGCCACGGAACCGCCCCGCGGCTACGACGTGGACGGTCTCATCGGGCGGGTGCGGCGGCGCCGGCGCCGCCTGCGGACGGGTGCGGCGGCCGCGGCGGTGATCGTGGCCCTGGGCGCCGGCTTCGTCGTGCAGGAGGGCCGGGACCACACCTCGGGGCCGGCACCGGCGGCGACCGCGCCGAGTCCCGACATGCCTCCCGCCCCCACCCCGCCCATCACGCAGCCCCCGGTCGACCCGGCCCGGGCGACGAACACCCTGTTCCTCACCGCCCTGCGCTACCAGAACCCGGCCACCCGCTCCCAGGTGGATCCGGCCGAGGTGGCGGCGCTCTTCGCCAACGAGCCCACGTACCGGCGGATCTGGGGCACCGACTCGCTCGGCGTGACCTGCGGCGAGGCGGTCGACGGCGTGCTGATGGCGGGTCAGATGCTGCTGTACCGGGGGACCGAACCGCTCGACCGGAGCCCTTCCCTCACCTTCGACGTGACCACGGGGAAGGTGGTGGACGCGACCTGCACGACGAACGCCGGAGGCGGCAAGGGCGGCGACCCGACGGTGTCCGGGTTCTACGGCGGACTGGTGGCGGCCACCAAGGCCGGTGACTCCACGGCCCTGGAGACCCTCGGGAAGCGGTTCGTGGCCCCGCAGCTCCGATCGGCCGGGGCCCAGGGTCCGACCGCCGGCACCTGCTCCTTCACCACGCCCCCCTTCTGGCTCGCCGGCAACCCCTCGTCCGGCACCGTCACCCACGGATGGACGGTGAACCTCGGCGGCACCTTCGCCTTCCCGATCGAGATCGACGAGAACGAGAAGATCACCCGCTCCTGCGGCGGCTGACCCGGACCGTGCCCGCACGGTGACGCGCATGCCCTGAGCAGGCGCTTCGTACGGGCGTGATCCTGGGTTCACAGGCGGATGGCAAGCTTGAAGGATGAACGATGCTGCCCCGGCGCCCACCCCCGCGCCCCGCCGTACCCGTGTCCGCGCCCCCGAGCTGATCGGCACAGGGGGGTGGATCAACACCGGCGGCAAGGACCTCAGGCTCGCCGACTTTCGAGGTCGCACGTTGATCTTGGATTTTTGGACCTTCTGCTGCGTGAACTGCCTCCACGTGCTCGACGAGTTGCGCGAGCTGGAGGAGAAGCACCGCGACACCGTCGTGATCGTCGGCGTGCACTCGCCGAAGTTCGTGCACGAGGCCGAGCACTCCGCCGTCGTCGACGCCGTCGAGCGGTACGGGGTGCACCACCCCGTGCTCGATGATCCGGAGCTCGCGACCTGGAAGCAGTACGCCGTCCGCGCCTGGCCCACGCTCGTGGTGATCGACCCCGAGGGGTACGTCGTCGCGCAGCACGCCGGGGAGGGGCACGCGCACGCCATCGCGAAGCTCGTGGAGGAGCTGGAGGCCGAGCACGAGGCCAAGGGGACGCTGCGGCGCGGGGACGGGCCGTACGTGGCGCCCGAGCCGGTGGCGGGGGACCTGCGGTTCCCCGGGAAGGCGCTCGTGCTGCCGTCCGGGAACCTGCTCGTCTCCGACACGACCCGGCACCAGCTGGTGGAGCTGGCTCCCGACGGGGAGAGCGTCGTACGGCGTGTGGGTGGCGGGGAGCGCGGCTTGGGGCCGGATGCCTTCAGCGAGCCCCAGGGGCTGGCGCTGCTGCCCGACGGGTCCGTGGTCGTCGCCGACACCGTCAATCACGCGCTGCGGCGGTTCGACCCCGAGACCGGGGCCGTGGAGACCGTCGCCGGGACCGGGCGGCAGTGGTGGCAGGGGTCCCCGACCTCGGGGCCGGCCCTCGAAGTCAACCTGTCTTCGCCGTGGGACGTGGCCTGGTGGCAGGGCAAGGTGTGGATCGCCATGGCGGGCGTGCACCAGCTGTGGACCTGGGACCCCGAGAGCGACACCGTGGCCGTCGCCGCCGGGACGACCAACGAGGGGCTGCACGACGGTCCGGCCGCCGAGGCCTGGTTCGCGCAGCCGTCCGGGCTCGCGGCCACGGAGGACCGGCTGTGGATCGCCGACTCCGAGACCAGCTCACTGAGGTACGTCGAGGCGGGCGAGGGCGGCTACGCCATCCGCACCGCCGTCGGGTCCGGCCTCTTCGACTTCGGGCACCGCGACGGCGACGCCGCCCAGGCGCTGCTCCAGCACCCGCTCGGCGTCACCGCGCTGCCCGACGGGTCGGTCGCGGTGTGCGACACGTACAACCACGCCCTGCGGCGCTTCGACCCGTCCACCGGGCAGGTCACCACCCTGGCCACCGACCTGCGCGAGCCCAGCGACGCCGTGCTGGTCGGGGACGACATCGTGGTCGTGGAGTCCGCCCGGCACCGGCTGACCCGGCTGCGCCTCCCCGAGGAGGCCGTACGGGTCGACGCGGTCGCCCACCGGACCCGGCGGGCCGCCACCGAGGTGGCCCCCGGCACGCTCCGGCTCGACATCGTCTTCCGGGCCCCGAGCGGCCAGAAGCTCGACACCCGCTACGGGCCCTCGACCCGGTTGCTGGTCTCCTCGACCCCGCCCGAGCTGCTGACGGCGGGCGACGGCGCCGGGACCGACCTGTTCCGGGAGCTGGCGCTGAACCCGGCCCTGACCGAGGGCGTCCTGCACGTCTCCGCGATGGCCGCGTCCTGCGACGACGACCCGGAGAACGAGTACCCGGCCTGCCACGTCCACCAGCAGGACTGGGGCGTGCCGCTGAACATCACCGCCGGCGGCGCGACCCGACTGCCGCTGGTGCTGGCGGGCATGGACGACTGACCCCGGAACCGACCGTGCCCGGAACCGACCGTGCCCGCCGGGGAGATCCCCGGCGGGCACGGGCACGCTCACGACCGCACGATGACGCGGGCTCAGTTCTCCAGGAACGCCAGCATCACGTTGGCCAGGAGGTACGGGTCGTCCGCGCCGCACAGCTCGCGGGCGCTGTGCATCGAGAGGATGGCCACGCCGATGTCGACCGTCTGGATGCCGTGGCGGGCGGCGGTGATCGGGCCGATCGTCGTGCCGCACGGCATCGAGTTGTTGGAGACGAAGGTCTGCCACGGGACGCCGGCGCGTTCGCAGGCGCTCACGAACACCGCGCGGCCGCTGCCGTCGGTGGCGTAGCGCTGGTTGACGTTGACCTTCAGGATCGGGCCGCCGTTGGCGCGCGGGTGGTGCGTGGGGTCGTGCCGCTCCGCGTAGTTGGGGTGCACGGCGTGGCCGGTGTCCGAGGAGAGGCAGATGGCGCCGGCGAAGGCCCGCGCGCGGTCCTCGTAGGAGCCGCCGCGCGAGAAGACCGAACGTTCCAGCACGTTGCCCAGCAGGGGCCCGTCCGCGCCGGTGTCCGACTGCGAGCCGTTCTCCTCGTGGTCGAAGGCGGCCAGGACGGGGATGTGCGTGAGCGTGTCGGCCGTGGAGGCGGCGACGAGGGCGGCGACGGCCGCGTGGACCGACAGGAGGTTGTCCATGCGGGGGCCCGCGAGGAGCTCGCGGTCGCGGCCCAGGTAGGCCGGGGGCTCGATCGAATGGACCATCAGGTCCCAGCCGGCGACGGAGCCGCGGTCCAGCTCTTCCTCGTCCTCCAGGAAGGCGATCAGGTCGCCCTCGTGGACGTCGCCGAGGCCCCAGATCGGCTGCATGTGCCGCTGCTTGTCCAGCTTGAGGCCGTCGGAGTTCACCGACCGGTCGAGGTGCACGGCGAGTTGGGGCACGCGCATCAGCGCACGGTCGATGTTGACGAGCCGTTCGGTGCCGTCGAGCAGGGTGAGGCGGCCGGCCAGGCCCAGGTCGCGGTCGAGCCAGGTGTTGAGCAGGGTGCCGCCGTAGATCTCCACGGCGATCTGCCGCCAGCCCTGGGCGCCGGTGTCGGGCAGCGGCTTGACCCGGAGGTTGGGGGAGTCGGTGTGCGCGCCGATGATCCTGAACGGGGTGTGCGCGGCCGCGCCTTCGGGCACGTACCAGGCGATGATCGCGCCCCCGCGGAGTACGAACTTGCCTCCCGTGCTCGCGTCCCACGCGTCGGTCTCGGCCAACTGCCTGAATCCGGCCTTCTCCAGCCGCTCGGCCGCGTTGGCCACGGCGTGGTACTGCGACGGACTCGCCGCCAGGAAGGTCATCAGGTCGTCGGTGTGGCCGCGGTCGAAGCGGGCGGCGGCGGGAGAGCTCATGTGGGTCACCTTAACGACGGTCGTGTTCGTCATGGCCGGACTGCGGCGGATGGCCGGAGGAAGGAGCCGCGGGGGTGTTGCCCGGGCCCCGGAGCTGGGTCAGCCCGGCGGACGGTCGAAGCGGCGCTGCAACTGTCTGCGCTCGCCCCGGCGGATGCGCGGGAGCATCTCCGGGGTCTGCGCGGAGCGCTGCGCGCGTCTCTTGCGTCCGGCGCAGAAGATACAGGCCTCACCGGGAGGAGCGTCGGGATCGATGGGTGCCCCGGGGTGCTCGGAGCATCCGGAGGCGTTGCGCGGGCGCGACAGCTCGCGCGCCACGATGAAGGCGCGGTGCAGGTCGTCGGCCATCGCGACGAAGTCCTCGGGGGGCGAGGACAGGCTCAGGTGGAAGCGCCGCTCCTCGACCGTGCGCAGCCGGGTCTGGAGCGCCTGGAGCGTGTACGGGGGCTCGGGCACGGGATAGCCGAGCCGCCGCTGCTCCCCGGCGGGCGGGGTGGCGGCGGCCGCCGCGCGGGCGCCCTGGGCGCGCAGTCCGAGGCGGCGCCGGTCGTTGCAGATCAAGCAGCGCCCCCAGCCGTCGGGCGCCTCCGGGTCCAGCGCGCCGTTGGGGTGCTCCGGGCAGCCGGTGTAGCTCTTGGCGGGGGCGAGCCCGGCGGCGGTCTGGAAGGCGGTGTAGAGGGCGTCGGCCACCGATTCGTACTCGGTGGGGTGGGCGCCGTCGTAGAGCTCCTTCAGGTGGTCTCCGAGGCTGCCCACGGCGGACTGCAGCTCCTTGAGGGCATAGGGGCGCCCGGTCGGGACCGAGTACCCCCTGCTGCCGCGCTGCTGCTCCTGTGGACTCATACCCACGAGCGTCCCACGAACCACGGACATCCCGGGAACCCCGCAGCCCACAGGCGGTACGGGGCCCCCGGCGGGGGCGTCGGGCCGGCCCCCGCGCACGCCGACGGCCGGGCCCCCGTGCGGAGGACCCGGCCGTCTGCGCGTACGTACACCGCGTACAGCTGTGGGATGGGGGCTACGGGCCTAGAAGGCGGCCTCGTCGAGCTCCATCAGGGTGTTGTCGACGGCCTCGGCGAGCGCGCGGGCCACCGCGACGCCCGGGAGGACCTCGCCGGCGAAGAACTTCGCCGCCGCGATCTTGCCGGTGTAGAACGGCACGTCCTTGGCGGAGGCGGCCGGCAGCTTCTCGGCGGCCACGGCCGCGCCCTTGAGGAGCAGGTAGCCGACGACCACGTCACCGGAGGCCATCAGCAGGCGGGTGGTGTTCTGGCCGACCTTGTAGATGTTCTTGACGTCCTCGCCGGTGGCGGTGAGGTCGACGACCATCTGGCCGACGATGGCCTCCAGGTCGACGGCCGCCTTGGCGAGCGCGTCGCGGGCCGGGGCCAGCTCCTCGCCGCCGTCGCCCTCGGCCAGGAACTTCTTGATCGTCTCGGTGAGGACGTTCAGGGCGGCGCCCTGGTCGCGGACGATCTTCCGGAAGAAGAAGTCCTGGCCCTGGATCGCCGTGGTGCCCTCGTAGAGGGTGTCGATCTTGGCGTCGCGGATGTACTGCTCGATCGGGTATTCCTGCAGGTAGCCCGAGCCGCCGAAGGTCTGGAGCGACTGCGCGAGCTGCTCGTAGGACTTCTCGGAGCCGTAGCCCTTCACGATCGGCAGCAGCAGGTCGTTGAGGCCCACCAGGGACGCGGTGTCCTCGCCGGCGGCCTGCTTGACCTGGATCTCGTCCTGGACGGAGGCGGTGTACAGCACCAGGGCGCGCATGCCCTCGGCGTACGCCTTCTGCGTCATGAGCGAGCGGCGCACGTCGGGGTGGTGCGTGATGGTGACCTTGGGGGCCGTCTTGTCCATGAAGTTGGCCAGGTCGGGACCCTGCACGCGCTCCTTGGCGTACTCCAGGGCGTTCAGGTAGCCCGTCGACAGGGTGGCGATGGCCTTCGTGCCGACCATCATCCGGGCGAACTCGATGATCATGAACATCTGGCGGATGCCGTCGTGCTTGTCACCGATCAGCCAGCCCTTGGCGGGGTGCTGGTCGCCGAAGGTCATCTCGCACGTGTTGGAGGCCTTGAGGCCCATCTTGTGCTCGACGTTCGTCGCGTAGACGCCGTTGCGCTCGCCCAGCTCGCCGGTCTCCCAGTCGAAGTGGAACTTCGGGACCAGGAAGAGGGACAGGCCCTTCGTGCCGGCGCCGTGGCCCTCGGGGCGCGCGAGGACGTAGTGGAGGATGTTCTCCTCCATGTCGTGCTCGCCCGAGGTGATGAAGCGCTTCACGCCCTCGATGTGCCAGGAGCCGTCGTCCTGCTGGACCGCCTTCGTGCGGCCCGCGCCGACGTCCGAGCCGGCGTCCGGCTCGGTGAGGACCATGGTGGAGCCCCAGCGCTTCTCGACCGCGAGCGCGGCGATCTTCTTCTGGACCTCGTTGCCCTCTTCGAAGAGGACGCCGGCGAACGCCGGGCCGGAGGAGTACATCCACACGGCCGGGTTCGCGCCCAGGATCGTCTCGGCGAAGGCCCAGATCAGGGAGCGGGGCGAGGTGGTGCCGCCGATCTCCTCGGGCAGGCCCAGGCGCCAGTACTCGGAGTCCATGAAGGCCTTGTAGCTCTTCTTGAAGGACGCCGGGACGGGCGCGGTGTTCGTCGTCGGGTCGAAGACCGGCGGGTTGCGGTCGGCGTCCTCGAAGGAGGCGGCCAGCTCGTTCTCGGAGAGCTTGGCGATCTCGCTGAGGATCGTCTTGGCGGTCTCGGTGTCCATCTCACCGAACGGGCCAGTGCCGTACACGTTGTCGCGGCCGAGTACCTCGAAGAGGTTGAACTCGATGTCGCGGAGATTCGACTTGTAGTGCCCCATGGCGACGGCTCCGTTAAGGCTCGGTGAGAGTGGTTCCTCGTGCATACCAATCGGTAACGTAATGATGCTACCCACCGGTAATAAGAGCAACCCTTCCGTGGCGACTGTGACCAGGGTCAAGTTCGAGCTCGCACCAGACGGTCTTGCTCCCGGGCCCCTGGACGACACCCCATCGCAGCGCGAGCGCGTCGAGCAGGGCTAGGCCCCGGCCGGATTCCGCGTCGTCCAGGGCCTCCCGCAGTACGGGCCATGCGCGCGGGTCGGGGTCGGTGAGCTCCACCCGCGTACGGGCTGCCCTTCCGGTGACCCGCAGCGTGACGGGCGTGCCTTCGCCCAGGTGGGTGAGGGCGTTGGTCAGCAGCTCGCTGACGCAGAGCTCCGCGGTGTGGCTCCCCAGGTGCTCCCGCACCGCGTGGCGGGCCAGGGGGACGGCACCGGGGGTGACCAGGAGCCGGAGCGTGAGGTCGCTGCTCATGGCGTGCCCGCCAGTGCTTCGGCGAGGCGCTGGGCGGTGGCCGGGTTGCAGTTGCCGAGGGCGATGAGGGGTGGGCTCGTGTACCGCCCGGCGTAGGAGAGGAGGTGGAGGTCGAGGGAGGGGAGCACGATGCCGTGTCCGGCGAGGGCGGAGCGGAGGTTGTCCAGGGCGATGGAGGCCTCGTGGTCGTGGGGGTGGTCGCTCATGCGGATTCCTTCGCAGCGGGGAGTGACGAACTGCTCACAGGCTGGCGCGGTCCGGCGTAGCTTGGGAAGCGTTTCGAGTCCACAGCGCGAAGTGTGGAAAGCAGGCTCTGACGGTGGGTAAGAGCAAGGACATTGACGGCTCGGCGAGCGTGCCGGCTTTCTACGGTGCTGAGTTGCGCTGGCGGCGCGAGGCGGCGGGGCTCACCCTCCGACAGGCCGTCGCGGGCAGCTACTACGGGGTCAGCTACTTGAGCGAGATCGAGCGGGGCAACCGACGGATCCCGTTGGACCTGGCCCAACACCTCGACCGGATCCTGGGCACGGACGGGTTCTTCACGCGCCGCTGCGAGGACGTGCGGAAGGCACGGAGCGATGCAGTGGCGCCGTACTTTGCGGAAGCCCTGGAGCTGGAGTCGCGTGCGGAGGAAGTCGCGGAGTGGAGCCCCATGGTCCTCCCGGGGCCCTTGCAGCTGGAGCCGTACATCAGGGAGCTCATCCGGGCTGCCGAACCGCTGGCAGGCGAGGAGCGAACCGCCCGGCTGGTTGCCGCGCGGCGTGACCGAGCGTGGGTCTATGAGGATGCCGATGGGCCCGCGTCCTGGGTCGTCATCCACGAATCGCTCCTTCGGCAGCCGATCGGTGGGGACGAGGCGATGGCCGAGCAGCTGGCCCACGTGGCTGCTGTGGCCCGACGGCGCCGCTACATTCCGCAGATCCTGCCGTGCAATGCCGGTGCGCACCCTTTCATGATGGGGTCGACCCATTTCATGAGCTTCAGCGATGCTCCGCCGGTCGTGTACATGGAGAGCACGTACAGCGGCCAGATGATCGACGACCCAGGCGTTGTGGTGCAGTACCAGAAGGCGTACGACCGCCTCCGGGCGTTCGCGCTACCGCCCGAGGCGTCCCTGAAGATGATCGAAGCCGCAGCCGAGGATTATGGAAGTGGCAACCACGCACGGCGCCTTGAGCGCGGCCACCTCGCTACAGCACCGCCCCCGTGGGGCACAGAGTCCAGGCGGGCGGTGGGCTGACCGGAATCGCTCCCTTCCGCGCTGCAAGGCCGAGGCCGGGCCCTCCCCTCGCCGGGCGAGAGGCCCACTTCGGTCCACTGACCGGAACTCGTCGTCCCGCCGGGTCATCGCCTCGGTAGGCTTCGGGCCATGTACGGCTATGACCAGAACGTGAGCGCGGGGCAGCAGGGCGGCTACGCCCAGCCCCAGCAGGGCTACGCGCAGCAGCAACAGCCGCCGCTGTACCCCGAGCCCTCGCCGCCCTCCCTCGCGGACGCGGTACGCGCCTTCACGACCGGGTCGCTGTCCGCCGAGGACTTCCAGCAGATCTTCGCCTCCTCGAAGGTCTACTGCCCGCGCGGCGACACCCCAGGCTTCCTCGCGCTGCACAACACCCAGCAGCCGGTCATCCCGATGTTCACCACGCTCAAGGAGCTCCGCCGCTATGCCGGCAAGGAGTCCAAGTACTTCGTGATCACCGGCGCCGAGGTGATCGACCTGCTGCCCACCGGCTACGGCTTCGTCCTCGACATGGAGGGCGACCACCGGATGGTCTTCGACGCGAAGGCGGTCGAGCAGATGGTCGACTTCGCCATGCGCCGCATGTACGGCTAAAGGCCGAGGCCGGGGGGCTGACATGCTGCGCGTGCACTTCGAGGCCGAGGACCTGCTCAACGTCACCTTCGCGAGCGAGCCGCTGCCCCTGGTGGAGCTGGCCCTCGCGCTCGTCGCATCGCAGCGCACGGACCAGCAGGCGGTTTTCGGCCGTTGGCGCAGCCTCGCCGCGCGGGAGCTGCCCGGGCGGGTGCGGCCGCTGTTCGACCTCCTGCGCCCCGACGGCGACAACCCCCACTTCGTGGAGCCGTACGCGCGCAGCCTGGAGGAGGGCCTCAGCGTCATCCGGGACCGGGTCCCCTTCCTCACGCCCGAGGGGCTGGCCCGCGCCGCCACCCGCGCGCCCGGGTCCCCGTCCTGGCTGCGGGCCCTGTGGGGGCAGGACCGGGAGGCCTGGCAGCAGCTCGACTCCGCGATCCGGTCCGCGTACGACGTGCTGATCGCCCCGCAGTGGCCGCGCATCCGGCAGTCCTTCCAGGCGGACGTGGCCTGGCGGACCCGGCTGCTGGCGGCCCACGGGATCAAGGCCTGCCTGGCGAGCACGCACCCGGCGGCGGACTGGTCGGGCCTGGTCTTCGAGGTGGGCCGGCCGCCGGACTACGAGGTCCGGCTCGGCGGGCGCGGGCTGGTCCTGATGCCCTCGCCGTTCTGGACGGGCCGCCCGCTGCTGGACGACACCCCGGACGGGACGTACGTACTCCTCTACCCGGCGCTGACCCCCCTCCCCCTGGTGTCCCCGGACCGGGCGGACGGCGCGCTGGACGCGCTGCTGGGGCGGACCCGGGCGGCGGTGCTCCAGCTGCTGGTCCAGCAGCGGACCACCTCCGAGCTGGCCCGCGACCTCGACATCAGCCTCCCGTCGGTCTCGGAGCACACCCGCACCCTGCGCGCGGCGGGCCTGATCACCACGGCCCGCGACGGCAAGGCCGTCCTGCACTCGGCGACGGCCCTGGGCGTGGACCTCCTCCACAGCGGCGGCTGAGCGCTTCGGCGACGTGTCTCAGGAGCGGTGGTGGCGGAGCCGCCAGAAGGCCGCCGCCCCCGCGGCCAGCGCGATGGCGAGGCCGCCGTACGCCCACAGGAGCGCGAGGTCGGGGCGGTGGGCCAGGGAGGTCCGGACGCCCGCGAAGGCCAGGGCTCCGATGGCCTGGGAACCGCCCTCCACGCCCTCGAACCCCGTCGACCAGCGCAGCAGCATGCACAGGGCCAGGCAGAGGGCGCCCCAGGTGGCGAGGTAGGCCCACGGCGAGCCGGGGAGCGGCTCCAGCGGGAGACCGGTGGCCGGCCACCGGTAGGTGGCGTACCCGACGGCCACGACCACGGCCGTGACGGCGCCGGACCAGCCGAGTGCGGCGAGCACGGCCCGCGGGTTCGCGGGCTCGGTGGCCGGCTCCGCGCCGTCGGCCCCGTCCGTCGAGATGGTCACCGATCGATCTCCTGTCCTGCGGCGTGCGGAGGTCCGTACGCATCAACGATGTCGATCATGAGGACGCTCGTCCGGGGCCTCCGGTTGTCCCGGGGAATGACGGCTGAGCGCAGGTTTCGGCGGTACCCGAAAGGATCGCGGCGGCGGCCGGGAGTCCCGAATATCAGTGCTGCGGGGGAAACCCGCTCCTACTGACAGGGGGACTGTGATGGCACGTACGTCCTTACGTACGAAGCTCGCGGCAGTGGCGGCCACGGGGGTGATGGCGCTGGGTACGGGGGTCTTGGCGGCATCGCCTGCGCAGGCCGCGACCACCTGCCCGACCTACTTCGCCTGCATCCACTGGGGCACCAGCCAGTACGACGTGGTCCGCAACGCGTGGCAGAACAAGGGCGTCTACAAGATCTACTTCTACAACGGCAGTTACCGGGTCACGAACAGCCAGACCGACGGTTGGAAGATCTGGCTGTGCCGGGCCGCCAACGGCACCGACTGTGACTACGCGTTGTGGCCGGGACAGTCGCTGGTGATCGACATGACCCCGTTCAACTCGGTCTCGATCCAGCCGTAGGCCCTGCGGCTGCGGGGGACGCACGGGGGGTCCCCCACGGCCCCGCTCGATTCCGATCCGGATCTCGACCTGAGGAGACAGCGATGACCCGTACGACTTCCACCACCCGCAAGGCGCTCCGCGCGAAGGCGGGTGCGGTCCTGGCCACGGTGGCCCTGGCGGTGGGCGTGGGCGTCCTCGCCGCGGCTCCGGCCCAGGCCGCCACGGCGCAGCTGTGCCGCTACCCCGCTCCGTCCTGCAGCGGCTGAGCGACCGGCGCACACTGAGCAACGGGCCCCGGGGGAATTCCCCCGGGGCTCCTTCTGTTCTGTCGGGTGGCAGAAAGTTCGGGTTTCAACTAAACTCGACGCCAGAAGGAGGTTCCGACCATGCCTGCAGTGACTGTGGAGAACCCGTTGACGCTCCCGCGCGTCGGGGAGCCGGCCCAGGAGACGACCGCCCGCAAGGTGCTGGCCGTCACGACCGCCCCGGGTGGCTTCGAAGGCGAGGGATTCCCGGTGCGCCGTGCGTTCGCCGGGATCAACTACCAGTACCTCGACCCGTTCATCATGATGGACCAGATGGGCGAGGTGGAGTACGCGCCGGGCGAGCCCAAGGGCACCCCCTGGCACCCCCACCGCGGCTTCGAGACCGTCACCTACCTGATCGACGGAACCTTCGTCCACCAGGACAGCAACGGCGGCGGCGGAGTCATCAACGGCGGCGACACCCAGTGGATGACGGCCGGCAGCGGCCTGCTCCACATCGAGGCTCCGCCGGAGTCGCTCGTGGTGTCCGGCGGGCTCTTCCACGGCCTCCAGCTGTGGGTGAACCTCCCCGCCTCCGACAAGATGATGCCCCCGCGCTACCAGGACATCGGCGGCGGCCAGGTCCAGCTGCTCTCCACCCCGGACGGCGGCGCCCTGCTCCGCGTCATCGCCGGTGAGCTGGACGGCCACCAGGGCCCCGGCATCACCCACACCCCGATCACGATGATCCACGCAACGGTCGCACCCGGCGCGCAGATCACCCTCCCGTGGCGCGAGGACTTCAACGCCCTGGCGTACGTACTGGCCGGGCGCGGCTCGGTCGGCGAGGACCGGCGGCCCATCCAGACCGGGCAGACCGCCGTCTTCGGCGAGGGCGGCTCGCTGACCCTGCGCGCGGACGAGGGCCAGGACTCCAACGCCCCCGGGCTGGAGATCGTCCTGCTCGGCGGACGGCCGATCCGGGAGCCGATGGCGCACTACGGGCCGTTCGTGATGAACAGCAAGCACGAGCTGCAGCAGGCGTTCGACGACTTCCAGGCCGGCCGGCTGGGCCGCATCCCCACCACGGAGCGCACCGGCCTCGGCCACCGCGGCACGGGCGAGGTTGCGGAGGACTGACCCCGGCTCTCGTACGGCGAAGCCCCGGCCACCGGCCGGGGCTTCGCCGTGTCGCCTGAGACGCATTCACGTGCCGTCCCGATGAGCTGAATTGATCGTCGAAATCGTCGGGATCACCGGAAAACAGCCGAAGTGGATCACGGCCGGAAGTCGACTGTCCATGCCCGGTGGGACGGTGGACGTACCCGTCCCTACGACTTATTCTTTGGGCGCTCGGCCCGGAAAAGCGCCGGCAGGCCCATGCCCCGGTCCGCCTCCGGTGGTGCCGCCGGGCGACGCCGGAGCGACGCCCGGGGCAGTCCATCCCGCTCACGCTCATCGGAGTCTCCATGCTCGTTCGTCGGGCCGTGCCCGGATGCGCGGCTGTGCCGCAGTCGGACATACCTGATGCGGCCGAGACGGCTGATGCGGCCGAGACGGCTGAGATAGCTGAGACGGCCGAGACAGCTGAGATGGCCGTGACCGCTGAGACGGTGGATGCGGCGAGCGGTACGGCCGGACGGAGGCGGTGGCTGGCCGCCGTGGCCGTGGGGGCCGTGATCGCCACGCTCGGCGGGCTGGGGGCGGCGCTGCTCGTGAAGTCGCCGGCGCAGGTCGCCGCGGACGCCGCCGCGCCCCGGGCCGATGTGCTGACCGCGGCGGTGGAGCACCGGGTGCTCACCTCGTCCGTCATCACCCGTGGCCAGGTCGTCGCGGGTCAGACGGTCGAGGTGATTCCCCAGGTGACCGCCGGGGTGGGCGCAGCGCGTCCCGTCATCACCAAGCTGCGGGTCCGGCCGGGGGACACCGTGAAACCCGGGCAGGTCCTGATGGAGGTCTCCGGGCGGCCCGTGTTCGTCCTGGAGGGCAGCCTGCCCGTCTACCGCGACCTGAGCCCGGGTGCCACCGGCGACGACATCGCCCAGCTGCAGAGGGCACTGAAGGCGCTCGGTCACTCGTCGGGACCCGACGCCGCGGGTAGTTTCGGGGCCGGTACGAAGGCTGCGCTCAACTCCTTCTACAAGGCCGTCGGCTACAGCCCGGTATCCGCGAACGCCGCCGAGGGCGACCCGGTCGCGGAGGCCCGGAGCCAGGTCACCGCCGCCCAGCGGGCGCTGGAGGACGCCCGTAGCGCGCAGGCGGAGGCCTCGAAGCCGGGGGAGAGGCCTGGGGCGAAGCCGGGGGCGAAGCCCGGCGCCACACCGAGTGGCAAGCCGAGCACCGCGCCGAGCACCGAAGCAGTGGAACCCGTACGCCCGGCCGCCGGTGACGGCGGGAAGGCCGTGCGCAGGGCGCAGGAGGACCTGGCCGAGGCGAAGAAGAAGCTCGCCGCCGCCGAAGCGGCCGCCGGGCCCAAACTGCCCGCGGCCGAAGTGGTGTTCCTGCAGAGCTTCCCCGCCCGGGTGGACTCGGTGGTCGCGAAGGTGGGCGCCGAGGCGACCGGCACCGCGATGACGCTGTCCGCGGGCAAGCTGGTGGTGCAGGCGTACGTCCCCGAGCACCAGAAGGACCTCATCCAGGCGGGACGCGCGGCCGAGATCTACTCCGAGTTGAGCGGCCTGTCCGCGACGGGGCAGGTCACGCTCGTCTCCGACAAGCGCTCCGAGCCCGGCTCCGCGCCCGGACCGGCGCAGCCCGGCGCGGACGCGCCCGCGCCGGGTGGCCAGGGGAAGACCGGGTGGCTCGTGGAGATCACCCCCGGCGCGCCCCTGAAGGCGGAACTGACCGGCCAGGACGTACGGGTCACCGTCACCGCGGCCTCGACGGAGGGCAAGGCGCTCGTCGTGCCGATCACCGCGATCAGCTCCGGGGCCGACGGCCGGACCACCGTGACCGTGCTGGAGGCGAGCGGGGTGCGGCGCCGGGTGGAGATACGCGCCGGCACGGCCGGGGACGGCTTCGTGGCCGTCACCCCGGTGGCGGACGGCACGCTGGCGGGGGGCGACCGGGTGATCACCGGAGTCGCCCGCGAGAAGGCCTCCCCGTGACCGTGAGCGTGACGGAGTCCGATTCCGGGCCGGTCATCGAGCCTGGGCCGGTCATTGAGCCCGAGCCGGTCATCGAGTTCCGCGGGATCGGGCTGACCTATCCCGGGCCGCCTCCCGTGGCCGCCCTCAAGGCCTGTGATCTGACCGTCGGGCGGGGCGAGTTCGTCGCCGTCGTCGGTCCGTCGGGTTCGGGGAAGTCCACCTTCCTCAACATCGTGGGACTGCTGGACGCGCCCACCGGCGGAACGTACCTCCTGGACGGCATCGACACCGGCACGCTCCGGGACGCCGACCGGACCGCGCTGCGCGGGCTGCGCATCGGGTTCGTGTTCCAGTCCTTCCATCTGCTGCCCCAGCGCAGCGCGTTGGAGAACGTCATGCTCGCCCTGGTCTACGACGGCACCCCGCGCCGGGAGCGGCGTACCCGGGCCCGGCACGCGCTGGAGCAAGTGGGACTCGGCCACCGCGTCGACTCGCTGCCCACGCGGCTGTCCGGCGGGGAACGGCAGCGGGTGGCCATCGCCCGCGCGCTGGTGACCCGGCCCTCCCTGCTGCTGTGCGACGAACCGACCGGCAACCTCGACACGGCCAACGCCGATGCGGTGCTGGCCCTGTTGGAGAGGCTGCACGCGGACGGCATGACGGTCCTGGTGATCACCCACGATCCGCTCGTCGCCGCCCGCGCCAAGCGCACGGTGACGATCCGGGACGGAGTCCTGAGCGTCTCGGACCCGGCCGCGTCGGAGGTGGCCAGGTGAGGCGTGTGCGGCGCGCGCGGCGCGCGCGGCGGGACAGCCGCATCCGGCCCTCCGTGTTCGGCTGGCGCGACGTGCTCTCCGAATCCCTCGCCGGGATGCTCCAGCGGCCCGGCCGCTCGGCGCTGACCGGCCTCGGGACGGTGCTCGGCGTCGGCACGTTCGTGGCGATCCTCGGGCTGACCGCCACCACCTCTTCACAGATCGACACCCGGTTCAACGCCCTCAGCGCGACCGAGGTGAACGTCGAGGACATCGCCCACGAGCAGAACGAGTTCGCCGGACCCGCCTTCCCGAAGGACGCCGACGAACGGATCGAGAGCCTCAACGGGGTCGAACACGCCGGGGTGTTCTGGCCGGTGCGGCTGTCGTCCGACGAGACCGTGAGCACCTCCGCCGTGGTCGGGGACCGAGGTGCGCAGGGCGGCGCGACCGACGTCGTGGCCGCCTCGCCCGGGGTGCTCGCCGCGGCGGGTGCGCGCCTGGCCGAGGGAAGGCTCTACGACGCCTACGCCTCGGAGAACGAGGCGCCGGTGGCCGTCATCGGCACGGGGGTCGCCGACCGGCTCGGCATCACCACGCTGGAGACGAACCCGGCGATCTTCATCGGCGGCCGGCCCTTCACCGTCATCGGCATCGTCGCCGACACGGACCGCAAGGCCGACCTGCTGATGTCGGTCGTCGTGCCCCGCACCACGGCGGAACGGATCTGGGGCGAGCCCGACCCCGGCGGGGCGAAGATGCTGATCGCGACCAGGATCGGCGCGGCCGCACAGATCGGCCACGAGGCCCCTACGGCGCTGCGCCCCGACCATCCCGAGTACTTCAAGGCCGTTCCGCCGCCCGACCCCAAGATGCTGCGGGGCCAGGTCGGCGACGACCTGAACCGGCTGTTCCTCCTGCTGGCCTCCATCTGCCTGGTGATCGGCGCCGTCGGCATCGCCAACACCACCCTGGTCGCCGTACTGGAGCGCACGGGGGAGATCGGCCTGCGCCGGGCCCTGGGCGCGCGCGGGCGCCACATCACCGTGCAGTTCCTGGCGGAGTCGGGCGCGCTCGGCGCGCTGGGCGGCCTCGTCGGAACCTCCCTGGGCGTCCTGACCGTGGTGGGCGTCGCCGTGATCCGCGACTGGACCCCGGTGGTCCACCCCGCCACGGCGGCGGCTGCGCCGGTCATCGGCCTGCTGACGGGCCTCGTCGCGGGCCTCTACCCCGCATGGCGCGCCGCGCGCATCCAGCCGGCGGAGGCCCTGCGCCGCTGAGGGCGACCCCGGGCTCTTGCGGGCCGCGCGCCCGTCGCCGATCGTCGTCTCCATGGGGTTACTGACGACCTGTCTGGTCTCGCTGGCGGCGGTGAACATCGCGCTCGGCCTGATCCGGCTGTGGCGCCGGTCGGTGGAGGCCCGGATGGTCCGGCAGGTACGGGCCCTGCCGGTACTCGACGCCTACCACGCGGAACTGCTGGGCGCCGCCGCGCCGTTGTGCGCGAGGGACTTCCAGCCAGACAGGCTGACGCGCAACTCCTGCCGGGCGGCCGCGGTGGCGCTGCGCTTGCTGCGTGAGGACGGTCTACTCCGTGGCGGCGACGACAGCGGCGACGGCGATGACGGCGACGGCGGCGGCGATAACGCCCTAGAAGCGGGGGAGGGCGCCGCCGAGCCGCCCCACCCCGTCACCGCGGCGGCGTTCCACGCGCTGCGCCGGTACACGTCGGACGAGGACGGGACGCGCCTGAGCGTCGACGGCAGCGTTCCGACCTTCCAGGCCGCCGTCCGTGCCCACCTCGACGAGCTCTTCGCCCTCGCGCCGGCGACCCGCCTGCACATGAGCCCCTTCGGTCATCACGCGGCCCTGTGGACCTACGGCATCGGCGCGGCGGCCCCCGCCGTCCACACCTTCTTCCTCCTGCGCGCCGTCGCCCCCGCCGACCCCGACGTCGTCGGGGGCTCCTTCGTCCTGGCCTCCCTCGTCTTCGTGGCGGCCCTGATCGTGCTCACGGCCCAGGCCGGCAACACCTGGCACCCCCTCGAGGACCTGGAAGTCCCCGCCGCCTTCAGGCTGCCTTTCCCGGATCAAGGACACGATCAAGGTTGAGGGGCGGCAGGACCTCGATGATCTCTGCGATGCCGGCGACGGGCCGGGCTTCGTGCATGAGGATCACGTCACCGGGCTTCAGGTGCCGCCACTGCTCGGGCTGCAGGGGGGCCAGGCGAACGTCCGCGGTCTCTCCCGCGCGGCTTCGGCGAGAAGCTCCCAGAAGTCCACGGACACGGGGTGGACATCCCCGAGCCCCAGCAGGACACGGCGGCCTGGCGCGCCCGGCCGTCAGGCGGCGAGTGCCGTGTCACCTGCCCACACCATGACCTTTGCCGACGCCGGCATGCCGCCGCAACCACGCCGCCTCCGTGGGCGTCAGATTCGGGTCATCCAGCTTCGCCCGGACCGCTTCCTGCATCCGTCCCGCCGGGTCGGTCCGGCAGCCGCTGCGCATACCGCGTAGCAACAGCCCCCGCCCGAGGCGGGCGGCGAGTCCCGGCACGTCCGCACCGCGCACGATCACCACGGTCATCGCCACATCGGCAGCCGGATCACCAGCGCCCGCATTGCACCAGTCGATCACTACCGGGCCCCGCCGGGTCAGAATGACGTTGCCCGGATGCAGGTCCAGATGCAGCACGCGGTCGCCGTCCGCCGTGCTGAACCGCTTGGGCAGCCACTCCGGTGCCGGCAGCGCATGCAGCCGGTCGTGCAGGCGGCCCAGCTCCCGGCCGAGAGACCCCACCCGCCACGGGCGCCGGGCCAGCTCGTCCAGCATCGTCGGCCCGGCAAGCCTCTCAAGAACCATGTCGGTCTCGGTGATCTCGTACACCCGCGGCACCGGATACCCACATGCCGCAAGGTGCGTCATCAAGCGTGACTCCAGACCGGTGGGCCCCCCATGCCGGTATCGCCGCAGCACCCTGGACTCATCCAGGGCATAGACATCAGCATCCCGGCCCTGTGCGATCAACTCCATTCGGTGCAGTCTGCATGGACGACCCGGACCTAGCCAACAGGTTGAACGTGGCCTGACTAGGCACTAGTTCACCTCGCTGCCGCCTCCTGCAGCAGGCCGATCAGCCGGGAGCTGCTGTCGGCGCCGAAGCCCGCGGCGATTCCGCGGCGGTAGAGGTCGGCGTGTGCGGTCAGGATCCCGGTGTCCACACCGGAGTCGGCGGCGGTGTGGAGGATGTGCTCGACGCTCGCCGCGCACATCGCCAGGCGGGCGTACGTGCCCTCGTGCGCCTCCGCGTCGATCAGCGGCGCGGAGCCCTCGTAGAACCCGCGCATGGTGTCGGCCGTGTAGCCGGCGTACGGCACGATGTCCGCGGCCGTCAGGCCGTTGGCCCGCGCCACGGCGAGTGCCTGGTACCAGCCGGTGTACGCGGTCCAGAACATGATCATGTTGAGCTGGTAGTAGAGCTGCGCGTACCCGGCGTCGGCGCCCCGGTAGTCCGTGGCGGCCAGGACGTCGAGCGCCGGGCGGTGGGCGGCATAGACCTCCTCGGGGCCGCTGACGAACATCGACGAGCCCTCCTGGCCGATGCCGGTCGGCGGTACGTTCACCCCGCCCGTGAGGTACGAGGCCCCGCGCTCCTGCGCCCAGCGGGCGGCGGCCCGGGCCTTGTCGGGGACGTCGGAGGACAGGTTGGCCAGGACCCGGCCGTGGAGGTCGGCATCGGCGAGGGCCGTGTGGGCGGCCTCCACGTCGATGAGGCTGAGCACGGTCAGTCCGCTCGCCGCGACCGCCTCGGCGGCGCTGCCGGCCCGCCGCGCACCGCGTGCCACGAGCTCGGTGTCCTTGCCGGGGCTGCGGTTCCAGACGGTGACCTCGTACCCGGCGTCCAGATAGGCGGCGGCCATGGCCCGGCCCATGGGGCCGAGGCCGACGACGGTGACCTGGTTCGGGACCTGGTTCATGGCAGAGCTCTCCTCGGGTCGATGCCTGCGGTTCTCTAGAACGAACGCTCTATCCAGCGCTCGGAACGAACGTAGCACGCACTAGAGCGAACGCTCTATCTAGATCCCGGGGTATCGTTCCGTTCATGGCAGCAGCAGAGGCGAAGGCGACGGCGACGGCGAAGGCGGACGGACCCGGGACGCGGGAGCGGCTGGTCCGCACGGCCTCGCGCCTCCTCCAGCACGGCGGGTACGAGAACACGCCGATCAAGCAGCTGGTCCGCGAGGCGGAGGCCACCCTCGGCTCGCTGTACCACTTCTTCCCCGGAGGCAAGCAGGAGCTCGCGGTCGCCGCGATCCACTTCGGCGACGAGGAGTTCGCCGAGGGCCTGCGCTTCGGGCTGTCCGCCCACGCGGACCCGGCGCGCGCGGTCGAGGGCGTCGCGGAACTGCTCGCCGAGGCGCTCGAGGCATCCGACTGGCGCGACGGCTGCCCGGTGACGCCCACGGCCCTGGAATCGGTCGGCCGGCTGCCGGAACTCCAGGCGGCCTGCGCCCGGGCCTTCGCGAACTGGCAGGAGCTCGTCGCCGCGAAGCTCCTGGCCTGCGGCCACCCGGAGGCGGAGGCGCGCGAGCTGGCCGTCACCGTGATCAACACCCTGGAGGGTGCCGAGATGACCTCCCAGGTCACCCGCAGCCGCACCCCCCTCCTCCTGGCGGGCCGCCACCTCTCGCGCCTGGTTTCCTCCTACGCCACCGACGCCGGCACCGCGCAGGGGCGATCGGACTGATCATCAGGACCTTCGGCGGGCGCCCGCGGCACGTACGCCCGGCAGGAGATCGTCCGATGCGCAGGGTGATGCGGGATCCGTCGAGGCCGGCGGCTACCGGCAGGAGCTGAAGCGGACCCTCGGCTCCTTCCAGGTGTTCGCGATCTCGTTCGCGTTCATCTCGGTGGCGGTCGGCATCTTCGCGACCTTCGACGAGGTCCTGCTGACCGCCGGGCCGGTGGGGATCTGGCTGTGGATCGTCGCCGCGGTGGGACAGACCCTGGTGGCGCTGGTGGTCGCCCAGTTCGCGGCCCGCATCCCGCTCAGCGGTTCCTCGTACCAGTGGGCCTCACGGCTGGCCAGCCCGAAGATCGGCTGGTGGTTCGGGTGGCTGACCTTCTGCTACCTGGCGATCGGCGTGGTGGCCGTCGACAACGCGCTCGCCAGCCAGGCGTTCATGCCGCTCGCCGGCATCGCGCCGGACGAGGGCACCGCGCGCCTGATCACCCTGGTGGTGCTGCTCGTCCAGACCGTGCTGGCCGTGGCTTCCACGCGTCTCGTCAGTCTGATCAACACGGTCGCGGTGGGGCTCGAACTGGCCCTCGTCGTGGTGGTGGCGATCGGGCTCGTCATCGCCGTGGCCGTCACGGGCGACGGCTCGGTCGGCAACCTCACCTCGCGCGGTGTCGTCGAGCACGCCCCCGGCTATTTCTCGGTCGGCGGCGGGCTGATGCTCGCGATGATCATGGGGCTGGCGACCCTCGTCGGCTTCGACTCCGCGGCGAACCTGGCCGAGGAGGCCAAGGATCCGTTCCGCACCGTTCCGCGCGCGATCGTGGGGTCGGTCGTGGCGGCCGGGGTTCTGGGCATGCTGTTCCTGATCACGCTCACCATCGCGATCGAGGACATCCCCCGCGTCAGCGCCGAGGACTCACCGGTCGCGGCGATCATGCGCGACCAGCTCGGTCCGGTGATGGAGAGGACGCTGCTGGTCGCGATCACCAT
Source organism: Streptomyces sp. NBC_01298 (assembly GCF_035978755.1). Classification (NCBI taxonomy): domain Bacteria; kingdom Bacillati; phylum Actinomycetota; class Actinomycetes; order Kitasatosporales; family Streptomycetaceae; genus Streptomyces; species Streptomyces sp. NBC_01298. The sequence continues at coordinate 4,484,757 of NZ_CP108414.1, read as the reverse complement.
CGCGTTCTTCGGCGCCGGGATCGTGGTGATGGTCTCGTGCTCGCGGCTCGTCTTCGCGATGTCGCGCGACGCGCGCTTCCCCGCCCACCGGCTGATGCGACGGGTCAACCCGCGTACGAGGACGCCGATCCCGGCGACCGTGCTGGTCTTCGCCCTGGGCGTCGCCTTGATGGTCGCGCTGCCGGGAGCCGCGCTGCTGGAGCTGATCACGGCCTCGACCATCCTCCCCGCGGTCACCTACGGCGCGACCATCGTGCTCTACCTGACGGTGCGCGGACGTCTGAGCCGCAGGAAGGGCGCCTTCGACCTGGGACGCTTCGAACTGCCGGTCGCCGTCTGCGCACTGCTGTGGACGCTCATCGCGCTGTTCGTCCTGGTGGCCCCGAAGGAGGCCTTCGTCTCCGTGGTGATCGTGGTGGGCCTCCTCCTGATCGGCGGTCTGTTCTACCTCGGCATGCTGAGGTTCGACCGCCAGGCCCTGGAGACCGAGCCGGGAGAGGCGGACTCCTTCACCGGCTGACCTGGGATCAGGCCTAGGGCGCGTAGCGGGACTTCAGTTCCGAGACCACCCCGAAGAAGGCCGCGGTCAGGGGGACGGCCAGCAGCATGCCGAGGATGCCGGCGACGCTCGCGCCGGCCGTGATCGAGAGCATCACCACCGCCGGGTGCATCTGCACGGTGCGGCTCTGCACCATGGGCTGGAGGATGTAGCCCTCGATCATCTGGACCGCCAGCACCACGCCCAGCGCCCACAGGCCGATCACCCAGCCGCGGTCGGCGAGGGCGACGAGGACGGCCACGGCGCCGGAGAGGAAGGCGCCGAGGTAGGGGATGTAGGCGGTCACGAACACCAGGGCGGCCAGCCCCACGGCCCCGGGGACCTGGAGGATCAGCAGGCCGGCGCCGATCAGTACGGCGTCTACCAGGGCCACGAAGGTGGTCCCGCGCATGAAGCCCTCGACGGCCCCGTACGCGCGCCGCCCCATCGCCTCCATGAGGTCGCCCGAGCGGTGGGGCACCATCGAGCGCAGGGTGCCCACGGCGCGGTCGGAGTCGCGGAGGAAGAAGAAGATCAGCACCATGGCCAGCAGGGCCGTCGCGAGCATCGTCGCGACGACGCTGAGCCCGGTGACCACGCCCGAGGCGGCCGTGCCGCCGAACTTGGTGAGCAGGTCCTTGGAGTTCTTCGCCACGTCCTCCAGGGAGGTGCCGAGCGCCCCGAAGTGCTTCGCGAGGTCCGTGCCGGCCTTCCGCAGGGAGTCGATGATCTGGTCGCCGGTCTCGATGAGCGCGAGGACCACGATGTAGCCGGCCCCGCCGACCACGGCGGCCACGGTCAGGCAGGTGAGGGCCGCGGCGAGCGAGCGGTTGACCTTCCTGTGGACCAGCCACCGGTGCATCGGCCCGAGCAGGGCGGTGCCGAGCACGGCGAGCAGTACGGGCGTGACCACCGTCCGGAAGACGGCGCACAGCCATACGACGAGCGCGAGGACGGCGGTGGCGAGGAGGACGACGACGCACCAGGCGGCGAGGCGGCGTACGGGCTCGGGCAGCAGGGGAGTTGTCGGCACGGCTCATACAAACACGGGCAAAAGCCGCCCCCGGGCGCGCCCCGCCGGGGAGCGCGGCCGGGGGCCAGGCGGGGGCGCGGGTGCTACGGGGTGACGACGACCTCGTCGACGCGGCTGGAGGCGGCGAAGTGGGTGACTTCGGGCTGCTCGTAGCGGGCGGTCCAGGAGCCGGTCGCGCCCGCGGTGAACGTCTTGGTGAAGGTGCCGCCGGCGCCCGTCGTGGAGTGGCCCATCAGCTTCCAAGTGGTGCTTCCGGCCGGGCGGAAGGAGTAGTGGACGGTCTGCTGGGGGAAGGGCTGCCAGGCCGGGAGGGACTGGGTCAGCTTGCCGGTGACGGTGAGGGTCCGCCCCTTCTTGACCGGTTCCGGCGAGGCGTTGAGGTCCGGGATGGCGGTCATGACCCGGGCGACCTTGACGGCGGGGGTGACCGAGCCGTGGACGGCCGGCGTGCCCGCGGCGAGCAGGCGGATGTGGCCGGCGCCCGGGTAGGGCAGCTTCGTGTCGATGTTCACCGAGGTGTTGCTGCCCGCGTCGGTGGGGGCGTTGAGGCTCTTGCGGGTGGTCCAGCCGGTCTTGCCGTCCACCGAGTGCTGGATCTCCACCTTCGGCGAGGTGGTGCCGGCCGGGATCTGGGCACGGTCGAACAGGGCGCTCACCTGCACGGTCTTGTCCTTGTCGGGGAAGAAGAGCCCGATGGACGAGCTGTTCGTGCCAGGCGTCGCGGGCCCGGCAAGATCCGAAAGAGACGGCCTAAGCCGTCTCCGGCTCGTCGGGCTTCGACTGTTCGAGGAGCACGAACCACGTGGACTTGCCCTCGCCGCGCGGGTCGACGCCCCAGTCGTCCGCCAGCATCTCCAGCAGCAGGACGCCCCGCCCGCTCGACGCCATCTCTCCCGGGTGCCGCTTGTGCGGCAGCTCGTCGGAGGCGTCCGCCACCTCCACCCGCAGCCGGCGCGAGCCGAGTTCGCCCACCGCCTCGGCGATCAGCAGCGCGTCCCCGTCCGTGTGGACCAGTACGTTCGTCAGCATCTCGGAGACCATCAGCACCGCCGAGTCGACCTGCTCCGGGTCCGCCCAGTCGTGCAGCAGCTCCCGGATCTGGTGGCGGACCCCCGCGACCCGCTCCGGCTCCGCCTGGGCGACCGTCGTCATGGTGCGCCGGGCCGGCCGCGACGGGTGCAGCAGCGGGGTCTCGCAGCCGCAGCCCTCGCCCTCCCGGCAGAGCAGGACGACGGCGATGTCGTCCTCGCGCCGGTCGGCCAGCGGGCCCGTGGTGTGGTGCGAGGACGGGCCGTGCACCGCCTGGACCAGCAGGTCGGCCAGCCGTTCCAGGTGGCGGGGCTCCATGTCCTGAGAACCATGCGTCCCGGGGTCGGGGGTCTGCGACTCCAGGATCGCCCGCAGCCGCGCCCAGCCGGTGTCGAGGTCGTGCCCGCCCGTCTCGATGAGCCCGTCGGTGCAGAGCATCATCGTCTCGCCGGGTTCCAGGGTGAACCGGGTCGTCGGGTAGTCGGTGTCCGGCACGATGCCGAGCGGCAGCCCGCCCGCCGTGGGCCGCATCAGGACGGTGCCGTCGGCCATCCGCACCGCCGGGTCGGGGTGCCCGGCGCGGGCCACCTCCAGCAGTCCGGTCGCCGGATCGCACTCCACGTACAGGCAGGTCGCGAAGCGCGGGCTCTGGAAGTCGGAGTCCCCGGCACCGCTGCCCGAGCCCGGGCCCGGGCGGCCCGGGTCCGGCCCGGTGTCCTCCTGCTCCGAGCACAGGCCCGCCAGGAACCGGGAGGCGCGCGAGAGCACCGCGTCGGGCCGGTGGCCCTCGGAGGCGTACGCGCGCACCGCGATCCGCAGCTGGCCCATGAGACCGGCCGCCCGGACGTCGTGCCCCTGGACATCGCCGATGACCAGCGCGAACCGTCCCGAGGGCAGCGGGATCATGTCGTACCAGTCGCCGCCGACCTGGAGCCCGCCGCCGGTCGGCACGTAGCGCGCGGCGAGGGTCATCCCGGGGATCTCGGGGCCGAGCTGCGGCATCATCGACCGCTGGAGGCCGGTGGTGAGCTCCCGCTCGGATTCGGCCACCCCGGCGCGCTGGAGTGCCTGCGCGAGCATCCGGGCCACCGTCGTCAGGACGGAGCGCTCGTCGGGGGAGAAGGACACCGGGTGCTTGAAGGCGGCCATCCAGGCGCCCATGGTGCGCCCCGCGACGATCAGCGGCAGGAAGGCCCAGGAGATCCTGTCGAAGCGCTGGGCGAGCGGCCAGGTGGCCGGAAAGCGCCGCTTGTAGTCCTCGGGGCTGGGGAGGTAGATCGCCCGGCCGGTACGGACGACCTCCGCGGCCGGGTAGTCGGTCAGCAGCGGCATGTCCGCGAAGGGGCCCTCGTCCCCGGGATCGTGCCCGTGGTGCCCGATGATCGACAGCCGGTCGCCGGACACGCCGAAGACGGCCAGCCCGTCGGGGATGAACCCGGGCATGGACAGCGAGGCCGCCACCCGCAGGACCTCGGCGGTGGACCGGGCCTCGGCCAGCGCCCGCCCGGCGTCCAGCAGGAACGCCTCGCGCGAGCGGCGCCAGTCGCCGGTGATGGGGGTGTGCGCGGCCGTGGTGCCGGGCTGGGCCTCGGCTATCTCCTGGATGGTGCCGATCAGCTCGTAGTCGACGCGGCCGTCCGCGCCCCGGTTCTCCAGCGGCTTCGAGCGGCTCCGTACGGTGCGCAGCACGCGCCCGTCCTCGTCCATGATCCGCAGCCGGGCCTCGGCGAGGGTGCCCTCGGCGACCGCGAGGTTCACGATGCCGTTGATCTCGTTCCAGTCCACCGGGTGGAAGCGCGAGCGCACGGCGACCTCGGGCAGCGCGACGGGCTCGGCGGGCAGCCCGAGCAGCCGGGCGGCCTCGCCGTCGAGGGTGACCGTCCCGGAGGCGTTGTCCCATCGCCACAAACCGGTCGCGATGGCGGCCAGGACGTCCTCTGTGCGCACTCGGTCATCTTTACAGGTCATCCGCCCGACGTGCCTGTTCACCACCCCGGTCACGGCCCCGGTCGCCGGCCCGGTCACCACCCGGTGACCGCCCCGGCGGGCGGCCCCGCACGGGCTCGCGTCCCGGACGGTAACCTTGGGACGGTTGAATCCACCCTGGTATCACGTAGAACTGGATGACTGATGCATCGGTACAGGTCCCACACGTGCGGCGAGCTTCGTGCCTCCGACGTCGCCTCCGACGTCCGGCTGAGCGGCTGGCTGCACAATCGTCGAGACCTGGGCGGCATCCTCTTCATCGATCTGCGTGACCACTACGGCATCACGCAGCTCGTCGCCCGTCCCGGCACCGCCGCGAACGAGGCGCTCAGCAGCGTCACCAAGGAGACCGTCGTCCGCATCGACGGCAAGGTCGTCTCCCGCGGCGCGGACAACGTCAACCCCGAGCTCGCCACCGGCGACATCGAGGTCGAGGTCACGTCGGTCGAGGTGCTCGGCGCCGCGGCCCCGCTGCCCTTCACCATCAACACCGACGACGGGGTGAACGAGGAGCGCCGTCTGGAGTACCGCTTCCTCGACCTGCGCCGCGAGCGCATGCACCGCAACATCATGCTGCGCTCGGCCGTCATCGCCTCCATCCGCTCCAAGATGGTGGCCCTCGGCTTCAACGAGATGGCGACCCCGATCCTCACCGCGACCTCCCCCGAGGGCGCCCGTGACTTCGTCGTCCCGTCCCGCCTGAACCCGGGCAAGTTCTACGCGCTCCCGCAGGCGCCGCAGCAGTTCAAGCAGCTGCTGATGATCTCCGGCTTCGACCGGTACTTCCAGATCGCGCCCTGCTTCCGCGACGAGGACGCCCGCGCCGACCGCTCGCCGGGCGAGTTCTACCAGCTCGACGTCGAGATGTCCTTCGTCGAGCAGGAGGACGTCTTCCAGCCCATCGAGCGGCTGATGACGGAGATCTTCACCGAGTTCGGCAAGGGCCGCCCGGTCACCTCGCCGTTCCCGCGGATCCCGTTCCGCGAGTCGATGATGAAGTACGGCAACGACAAGCCCGACCTGCGGTCCAAGCTGGAGCTCGTCGACATCACCGACGTGTTCGAGGGCTCGGAGTTCAAGGCGTTCGCCGGCAAGCACGTGCGCGCCCTGGCCGTCCCGGACACCGCCGCCCAGCCCCGCAAGTTCTTCGACGGCCTCGGCGAGTACGCGATCTCGCTGGGCGCCAAGGGCCTGGCCTGGGTCCGCGTGGGCGAGGACGGCGGCCTGACCGGCCCGATCGCCAAGTTCCTCACCGAGGAGAACGTCAAGGTCCTCACCGAGCGCCTCGGACTTGCCGCCGGGCACGCCGTGTTCTTCGGCGCGGGCGAGTTCGACGAGGTCTCCAAGATCATGGCGGGCGTCCGCGTCGAGGCCTCCAAGCGCGCCGGACAGTTCGAGGAGGACGTCTTCCGCTTCTGCTGGATCGTCGACTTCCCGATGTTCGAGGCGGACGAGGAGACCGGCAAGATCGACTTCTCCCACAACCCGTTCTCCATGCCGCAGGGCGGCATGAAGGACCTGGAGGAGAAGGACCCGCTCGACATCCTGGCGTGGCAGTACGACATCGTCTGCAACGGCATCGAGCTGTCCTCCGGCGCCATCCGCAACCACGAGCCCGAGGTCATGCTGAAGGCCTTCGAGATCGCCGGTTACGAGGCCGAGACCGTCGAGCGCGAGTTCGCGGGCATGCTGCGCGCCTTCCGCCTCGGCGCCCCGCCGCACGGTGGCATCGCCCCCGGCGTCGACCGCATCGTCATGCTGCTCGCCGACGAGCCGAACATCCGCGAGACCATCGCCTTCCCGCTCAACGGCAACGCGCAGGACCTGATGATGGGCGCGCCCACCATCCTGGAGGAGTCCCGCCTGCGCGAGCTGAACATCGCGCTGCGCAAGCCGGTGGAGACCAAGACGACCGAGCCGGTCGACAAGGCCGTCAAGCCGCACCATTGACGTGCTCACCGGCCTGACGGCCGGTGAGTCCTGCCACGGCCGGGTGGCCGTCTCGGTGGCTTCCTGCTTCTCCGTGCTGCGCCGGGACTTCCGCCCTGGTCTTACCTGCACTCTGCGAGGCGTTTAGCCTGTCCGCCCGCCCGGCGGCCAGGGTGTTCTTGGATGCGTTGTCGTCGCGGTCGTGGACGGCCCCACATCCCTTGCATGTCCATGTACGGACGTGCAGGGGCTTGGGGCCGTCTTTGATTCCGCACGTCGAGCAGACCTGGGACGTCGGTTCGAAGCGACCGATCTTCCCGAAATACCGACCGTGCTTGGTGGCCTTGTATTCCAGCATGTTCACGAAGGCCGACCAGCCTGCGTCATGAATGGACTTGGCGAGGCGGGTCTTGGCAAGGCCGGACACCGCGAGGTCTTCCACGTACACCGCTTGGTTTTTGCGGATGATCCGTGTGGATGCCTTGTGATGCCAGTCCCGGCGGCGGTCGGCCACTTTGGCGTGCTGCCGAGCGACCTTTATACGGGCCTTTGCCTGGTTGGTCGACTAGTACCGGCCTGCCGCGTCTTTGATCACGGTCAGAGAGGTGGGAGCGGCCGGTAAGGGCCTCGACCACCTGACCTTCAGGTCGCCTACCTTGGCCACGTATACAGCCCCGTTGCCCCGGAGCGAAAAGGCTGTGCTCGTCAATCGGACAGATTGGCGGGAGTCCTTCTTCGACTTGAATCTGGGCGGTGCCATCTTCCGGCCTTTACGTGTGCCCTTGATCGATCCGAAGAAGTTCTTGAATGCGGTATCGAGGTCCCGCAGCGACTGTTGCAGCACCACTGCCGAGACCTCGGACAGCCAGGAGCGCCCTTCGGTCTGCTTGGCTTGGGTGAGATGCGTCTTGGACAGTTCGGCCGACGACGGATACGGCAGCCCCGCCGCATGGGCTTCCTTGCGTTCGCGGAGGCAATCGTTCCACACCACCCTGGCGCACCCGAATGATCGCGCAAGCGCACTTCGCTGCGAAGGGCCCGGGTATATGCGGTAGTTGTAGCGGAGCTGCATGCGAAAAGACTGTACTGGGATGTGCCGGTGCAATCCGGGTGTTGATTGCTGCCGAGCGGACCATTGCGCTAATGGGTATCTGATGGTCGCTCTTTGTCAATGCTGAGCGTGAATGAGACCGCCGCCCTCCAGGGAGGGCGGCGGTCTCATTCGGCTGTCTTGAACTGCTGGGTCTAGATGTGCTCCAGCAGGCCCTTCAGGAGGGCTGCCGAGGTCAGTTCGGCCGGGGCGGGGCCGGCGTGGAAGAAGCCGGCGTTGTCGGTGTTCTCGGCGGTCAGCTTCCGCAGGAAGTCGAAGGCCTTGGCGTCGTGCTCGCCGAACGCGACGAACTGCCAGTGGATGCCGGGGGCGGTGGTGGCCGCGTCGGCGATCGCCTGGCGGGCGGGGCGGACGCTGTCGGGGGCGCCGTCCGTCTGGAACACGACCAGGGCCGGGCCCTCGCCGCCGTCCTTCTGGTAGCGCTCGAGGACGGCCTCCACCGCCACGTGGTAGCTCGTCCGGCCCATGCGGCCGAGTTCGGCGTGGCGGGTCTCGACCCAGGCCTCGTCGTACGCGTCCAGGGCCAGGTCGGCCGCGCCGTCCAGCTCGGTGGAGAAGAACACCGTACGGACGGTGGCCTCTTCGTCGAGGTGCGCGGCGAGGGCGAGGGCGTGGTCGGCGAGGTGCTGGACGCTGCCGTCCTTGTAGAACGGGCGCATCGAGCCCGACCGGTCGAGCACGAGGAACACGGTGGCGCGGGCGCCGGCCTTGCCCTTGGCGCGCAGGGCCTGCCCGGCGGCCTTGTACGCGGCCGCGAGCGGGGGCGCTTGCCGCTTGAGGGCGGCGAGGTCGTGCGCGGGGCCGCCTGCGGCGGCGTCGGCGGGGAGGAGGTCGGCCTCGGCCGGGGTGGGCTCCGCCTCGGCGGCGGCCGCGATGGGCTCCGCCTCGGTGAGGGCCGCTACGGCCCCGGGCTCGGCGGTGGCCTCCGCCTCGGCGATGACCTCGGCCTCGGCCACGACGGGCTCGGGCTCGGTGATGGCCTCCGCCTCGGCCACGATGGCCTCCGCCTCGGCGATGACCTCCGCGATGACCTCGGCCTCGGCCGCGGCCTCGGCCTCGGCCTCGGCCACGACGGGCTCGGGCTCGGTGATGACCTCGGGCTCGGCTGCCACGGGCTCCGGCTCCACCCCGGTGACGGCCTCGGGCTCGGCTGGGGCGGCCTCGGCCTCGGCGGCTACCGGCTCCGCCTCGGTGACGGCCTCGGTGACCGCCTCGGGCTCGGCCACGACGGGCTCCGCCTCGGTGACGGCCTCGGGCTCGGTGATGGCCTCCGCCTCGGCGGCTACGGGCTCCGGCTCGGTGATGGCCTCGGCTTCGGCCGCTACGGGCTCTGCCTCGGGCTCGGCCTCCGCCGCGGCAGGCTCTGCCTCCGGGGCGGCTGCGTCGGCCTGCGGCTCGGTGTCCGCCTCGGCGGCGGGCTCCTCCTCGGGCGCGGCGGCCGGGGCCGGTTCGGCTTCGGCCTCGGCGGTGACCGGCTCGGCCTCCGCCTCAGCGGCAGCGGCGGCGGCCGGGGCCTGCTCGGTCACGGCCTCCGCTTCGGCCGCGGGCTCGGCAACGGCGGCCGGTTCCGCTTCGGCCGGGGCCGGGGCCTTCGGGGTGGACGGGGAACCCCCGGTGGGGGAGCGGCGGGCCTCCGGGACCGTGGGGTCCGGGTTGGGGGCCGGGGCCGGGGCGGTGAGGACGGTGCCCGGTTCGCGGTCCCTGGGGGTGGACTGCGGGGGAACCGTGGGGTTGTCGAAGGAGGCGGCGACCAGTTCGGCGGCCGCGTCCAGGGGGGTGCGTTCGGTCTGGCTCGGGAGGGCCGCCGAAGTGGTGCCGGTCGTGGCCGGAACCTGTTCCGAAGTCCGTCCGAACACCTTGCGCAACAAGCTCCGAATACCCATGGGCCAGGCCTTTCGCATGAGTGCGTGCGTCATTTGTCCGTGAGGCGCGGTAGATCCCTGCCCAGAGTGGACACGTAAGGTTATCGGCCCCTTGGCTGGAACTTCGGGAGGGGCACCTTTCGTGGCGCCCACGGCGCAAACGCGCCCGTTCCGTCCCCGAACTGCCGCCCCGACGTGCCGGATTCACCGGCCGTTCATCCAGCGGCCGCCGCTTCGGCGCAACCCGCCCATAGCGTCACCGACGGATTGTTCCGACACGTTGTCGGGGACCGTGCATCAACGGAGGACACTCGTGCGCAAGCTCCTGCCGCTCATCGGCTCATCTCACGGGGGCGGCCGTTCCGCTCTCACCTGCCGCTACCGCTGCGGCGACGCCTGCTTCCACGAGGTGCCGAACACCAGCGACAACGAGTACGTCGGCGACGTCATAGCCCGCGCCTACTCCCGCCGCGCGATGCTCCGCTCCGCCGCGGTCGTCACGGTGGCCTCGGCCGCCGGTACCGCCCTCACGCTGAGCGGCAACGGTTCCTCCGCCTCCGCCGACCCCACCGTCGAGGCGCAGCGCGCCGGCGCCGCCGGGGTCAACGCCCAGGGTGCCCGCGGTCTGCGCTTCACGCCGGTCGCTCCGAACACCGTGGACCAGGTCACGGTCCCCGAGGGCCACGAGCAGAACGTGGTCATCCGCTGGGGCGACCCGATCGTCAAGGGCGCGCCGGGCTTCAACCCGGACAACCAGACCGCCGCCGCCCAGGCCGGTCAGTTCGGCTACAACAACGACTTCCTGAGCCTGCTCCCGCTCGGCGGCGCCTACGAGCGCCAGCAGCTGCTCGTGGCCAACCACGAGTACACGGACGAGAACCTGATGTTCAAGGCGTACGACCCGGCCAACCCGACCCGCGAGCAGGTCGAGATCGCCTGGGCCGCGCACGGCCTGTCCGTGGTCGCGGTCCAGGAGGACCACCGCAGCGGCAAGCTGACGGCCGTCAGCCGCCACCGCCTCAACCGCCGCCTGACCGCGACCAGCGAGTTCCGGCTGACCGGTCCGGCCGCCGGCACCGAGCTGGTGAAGACCTCGGTCGACGCCACCGGCACCAAGGTGTTCGGCACCCTGAACAACTGCGCCGGCGGCACCACCCCGTGGGGCACCACCCTCCACGGCGAGGAGAACTTCAACCAGTACTTCGGCAACGCCGGCCTGGTCACCGAGCCCACCCAGGCCGCGCGCCTGAAGCGCTACGGTGTGACCGCCGCAGCCACCGAGCGCAAGTGGGAGCGGTTCGACAAGCGCTTCGACGTCGCGCAGGAGCCCAACGAGTCGCACCGCTTCGGCTGGGTCGTCGAGCTGGACCCGTACGACGTGAACTCCGTCCCGCGCAAGCGCACCGCGCTCGGCCGCTTCAAGCACGAGGCCGCGCAGCCCCGTCTGACCGAGGACGGCCGCCCGGTCGTCTACATGGGCGACGACGAGCGCTTCGACTACTTCTACAAGTTCGTCTCGTCGAAGCAGATGAAGAAGGGCGACTCGCGCGCGGCGAAGGAGCACAACCTGACGCTGCTCGACGAGGGCACCCTCTACGTCGCCAAGCTGACCGGTGACACCCCGGTCACCGAGTTCGACGGCACCGGCAAGCTCCCCTCCGACGGCGAGTTCGACGGTTCCGGTGTCTGGATCAAGCTCCTGACCTCGTCCCCCACGGGGAACGTCTCGCACGTCGAGGGCATGACCGCCGAAGAGGTGTCCGTCTTCACGCGCCTCGCCGGTGACAAGGTCGGCGCGACCAAGATGGACCGTCCCGAGGACGTCGAGCCGTCCCCGCGCACCGGCCGCGTCTACATCGCGCTGACGAACAACGCGGACCGCGGCAAGCCGGGCAAGGAAGGCGCCACCGAGGCCAACCCGCGCAACCTGAACAAGCACGGCCAGATCCTGGAGCTCGCCGAGAACTTCGACGACCCGGCCGGCGACGGGTTCGCCTGGCGCCTCTTCCTGGTCGCGGGTGACCCGAACGACCCGGCCACCTACTTCGCCGGCTTCCCGAAGGACCAGGTCAGCCCGATCTCCTGCCCGGACAACGTGGCGTTCGACCCGCACGGCAACCTGTGGATCTCCACGGACGGCAACCAGCTCGGCTCGCACGACGGCCTGTTCGGCGTCGCGACCGCCGGTGAGCGCCGCGGTGAGCTCAAGCAGTTCCTGACCGTTCCGCGCGGCGCCGAGACCTGTGGCCCGATCATCCAGGACAAGCGCGTCCTGGTGGCCGTGCAGCACCCGGGTGAGATCGACGGCGCGTCCGTCGAGAAGCCGCAGTCGGTGTGGCCCGACGGTCCGGGCAAGATCGTCCGCCCGTCGGTCGTCTCGGTCTGGCGCAAGGACGGCAAGAACATCGGTGTCTGACGTCTGACGTTTGGGCCGAGGTGAGTTGATCTGTGCGGGGGCGGTCGTTGTTTCACGTGAAACAACGACCGCCCCCGCTCAACTTCCGTCCGGCAGCCGCCCGACCGGCAACAGGAGCGTGGTCACGGCGCCCCCGTCGGGGGCGTTGGAGAAGCGCAGTTCGATCTCCAGCACCTCCGCCTGCCCGGCCGCGATGGTCAGGCCGAGCCCGTGGCCCCGCCCGCGTCCGGGATCCCCGGTGCGGAACCGCCGCGGGCCCTGCTCGATCAGCTCGGCCGGATAGCCGGGTCCGTGGTCGCGTACGGTCACCAGCGGGCCGGTGACGGTCACTTCGATCGGTGGCCGCCCGTGCTTGTGGGCGTTGACCAGCAGGTTGGCCAGGATCCGGTCGAGGCGGCGCCGGTCGGTCAGCACCACCGCGTCCCGCTCGATCCGTACCGCGACGGGCAGTCGGGTGCTCGCCGCGGCCCGCTCCACCGCGCGGCCGAGCTCCACCCGGGCCAGGTCGGCCCGTTCGACGCCGGAGTCCAGCCGGGAGATCTCCAGCAGGTCCTCGGTGAGCAGGTGCAGGGCGCCCAGCCGGTCGTTGATCATCTCCTTGGGCCTGCCCTCGGGCAGCAGCGCGGCGGCGGCCAGGGACCCGGTGAGCGGGGTGCGCAGCTCGTGCGCGACGTCCGCCGTGAACCGCTTCTCCGCCTCCAGCCGGGCCTGGAGCGAGGCCGCCATCGAGTCGAGGGCCTGCGCCACGTCCCGCACCTCGTCGCGGGAGCGGGTGCGGGGCCCCTCCCCGTCGGCCGGGAAGCCGACGCGCGCGTCGAGGTCCCCGGCGCTGATCCGGCGGGCCACCGCGGCCGTGGTGGCGAGCCGGCGGCTGATGCGGCCCGCGAGGAAGATGCCGGCGAGGGCGACCACCCCGGCGGCGAGGACGGCGGAGACCAGGATGGCGGCGTCGATCTCCCGCAGCCGGGTGCGGGTGCTGTCGTAGGGGACCCAGACCGCGAGGGGCTTGCCGTCGGCGGGTCCGGCCGCCCACATGACCGGTTTTCCGTCGTGGGCGCCGGTCATGGAGCCGGTCAGTCCGCGGGCGACCAGGTCGCGCAGCGGGGCCGGGAGGCCGGGCGGGTCGAGGGCGCTGTTCCCGTCGCCGTGCGCGGTGCCGTACTCGTACTGGCTCAGGGCGTAGTCCAGCTCCCGGTCCACGTCCTTGCGGACCTCGCCGACGAGCTGGCGGGCGACCACGTTGTGCACGAGGACGCCGAGCGCGGCCGCGACGGCGCAGCACACCGCCGTGGTGGTCATGGCGATCTTCCAGCGCAGGCTGCTCGTGCGGTGCATCGGTGTCCGGCCTCCTCAGCCCTTGCGGGCGCCGGCGCCCGCGGCCGGGCAGGGGGAGGTGTCGCCCTGGCCCGGGCACTCGTCGAGGGTGAGCTGGGAGAGGTTCATGATCCCGGCCTCCGGATCCCACACGTAGTCGGAGATGGAGACCTTCTTCGGGTTCGAGGTCGGCTCGCGGACCGCAAGGTGCTCGGCGGCCACCTCCACGCCCTCCAGGACCCCGCGCCGGGACAGGACGCGGGCGATCGTCCCGTCGTCCTGGACGGTGTAGACGCGCAGTTCGCTGACCCGGCCGTCGATGTCCAGGGCGGTGATCAGTTCCGGGACGCCGTTGCCCGTCACATCGGCCAGGACCGCGGGCCGGACGGGGCAGTCGGGGCCGCCGTCCACAGCCTGTGTACAGAGCGCGAGGCGCTGGATCGCCCGGGGGTCGACGAGCCGGCCGGTGCCGGCGTCCGCGGCGGTGGCGGCGGTGATGTCGGCCCGTACGACGTCCACGGCGTTGACGCCCTTCATGGACAGATCCGGGACCTTGGCGAGACCCGGGACGGCGGTGGCCGCGCCGGACCGCTGGCCGGGGGCCGGGGGGTCGGGGCGGAATTCCTTCCACAGGGTGCGGGGGGCGCGGGCGGTGCCGAGGTCGCCGTCGTTCCGCAGGCCCTCCACGTCGGCGCAGCCCGCGATGACCGCCAGGGCGGCCGCCGGCAGGAGGGCCCGGCTGCGCCGGAGGATGGACCTCATGTCCTGATGCTCTCCCGCCTTCGGCGGGGTGGCCCGGGGGCGGGGCCATTGGGGGGACGGCGCGGGCCCGGCAAGATCCGAAAGAGACGCCCTAGTCGTGGGTCGGGTTCGCGATGGCTCGGGCTGCCGCGAGTTCCTGGCGGACCGGGGAGAGGACGGAGGTTTCGTCGACGGCGGGGGGCGGGGTGGGGCGGAGCAGGGCGGGGGTGTCGACCCGGCGGACGCCGTGGGCCAGGGCCCGGAGGTCTTCGGCGATGGCCTCGACCTCCTCGGGGACCGGGCGCTGTGCGCCGTGGTTGACCCGGACCCGGGCGGCCGTCGTCGCGTCGACGATCCGCTCGACGGCGACCACCAGGGGCCACCACGCGGCGGCCCGTTCCCCGGTCGGCGGCGGCTCGGTCAGGGCCCGCTGGAACTCGCTGCGCACGCCCGACAGGTCCCGGTAGATGCGGCGGCGGGCCTGGAGCCGGGCGGTGCGGGCCGCCCGCAGGCCCTCCTCGGTGTCGGGGTGGGCGCCGAAGGCGCGCTCCACGTACCGGGCCGCGTCGTCCACCGTGTCGGCGAGCCGGTCGCCGATCCGGGTGTGCCAGCTCTCGGGCCAGAGCAGGTACCCGGCGATCAGGGTGATGGCGCAGCCGATCAGGCTGTCGAGCAGCCGGGGCCGGACCAGGTCGAAGCCCTGGTGGTTGAGCAGGTCGGAGAGGAGCAGGATGACCGGGGTGATCGCCGCGGTCTGGAAGGCGTAGCCCTTGACCGAGAAGACGGGGATGAGGGCCGCCAGGACCACCATCACCGGCACGTCCCACCACCCCCGCGGCACCTCCGAGAGCACGGCGGCCGCGACGACGAGCCCGCCGGCGGTGCCCAGCGCGCGGAGCACGGCGCGGGAGAAGACCGAGCCGAAGTCGGGCTTGAGGACGAAGGTGACGGTCAGCGCGACCCAGTAGGAGCGCTCGATCTCCACCACCGAGACGAGTGCCTGCGCCAGCCCGATGCACAGCGCGAGCCGCAGCCCGTAGCGCCAGGAGGCCTCGGAGAACATCATGTCGCGCACCACCCGGCGGGCCCGGACCCGCAGTGCGGCGGGCCGGCCGAGCCGGTCGTCCACGTTGTGCATGTCGGGCTCGGCCAGCGGAACGATGGTCGCGGCGTGCCGCAGGGCCGCGTCGATGGCCCGCTCGGACTGGCCGTCGGGCGCGGGCAGGTCCAGTACGGGGGTGTCCGTGCGGCCCTCCTCCACCGCCGTCGCCAGCTTCCGTACGGCCTCGGGGATCGCGGGGGAGAGGGCTCTGCGGCGCAGGTGCGCGGCGGGCGCGGCCTCGACGATCGGGATCAGCACGTTCAGCTGGGCCAGCATCCGTACGAGCGAGGGACTGTGGCCGTGTACCCGGGCGCGGCGGCCCAGCACCAGGTCGTAGGCGTGGTTCAGGGCCTGGGTGACCTGCTGGCGGCGTTCCTCGTAGGCGGGTCCCGGTGCGCCCGCGGCCTCCAGGGTGTCGGCCAGGGCCCGGTAGGCGGCGGCGACGGCGGCACGCTCCGGCTGCCGGCCGCGCAGCGGCCAGCCCAGCAGGGTCAGCAGCAGCACGAACAGTCCGCCGGCGCTCAGCAGCAGGGGCGCCGTCCACCAGGGACTGGGCATCGGGAGGCCCGCGCCGACCACGGCGTTCAGCAGGAGCAGCAGCCCGGAGACGGAGGCCACCGTGCCGATGGAGGAGATCATCCCGGAGACCAGGCCGAGCAGGGTCAGGACGCCGACCGCGACCCAGCCGTGCCCGAAGACCAGGGTGCCCAGCGCTACGCCCACGGCTCCGAAGAGCTGGGGCACGGCGATGTTCAGGATCCGCATCCGGTAGGCGTCCGCGGTGTCGCCGATGACCCCGGACAGGGCGCCCATGGAGACGAGCGCGGCGTACTCGGGCTCGTCGACGGCGAAGCCGACGGCCAGCGGCAGGGCCATGGCGATGGCCGCGCGCAGCGCGGCGGCCCAGGGGATCGGCGCGGAACTCGGCCGCAGCCCCTTCAGCAGCCAGGCGGGCGGGGCCAGCGGACCGAACCGTCCGGCCGTCGCCGGCACGGCCCGTCCCGTCCGTCCGGGCCGTCCGGCCCGCCCGGGCGGTATGTCTTCGGTGCGTTCGGTGCTCATTCCCGCTTCCGTGCCGCCGCTCGTGAATCGGTTCTTCTGTGCTGTTCTAAGGATTCTTCTACGGAATTGCGTGGCAATCCGCCGGTTCCGAGCTTATGGGGTGCGGCGCAGTCGGCCCGCCAGCCAGGCGGCCAGCGCGGCGGCCAGCCCGACGGCCAGCACCACCCAGGCGGTGGTCCGCAGGAACGCGGTGAGCGCGTCGTACACCGCCTCGGCGGCCGGCCGGTCGATGTCGGCCGGCAGGTCGTTCAGGGTGAGCCGGCGGCACACGACCACGGCCACCCACAGCAGGACGGCTCCGACGGCCAGCCCCAGCCCGGTGGCCAGGACGGCCCGGCGGCGCCGGACGGCGACGACGATGGCGACCGCGGCCAGCACCACGGTGAGCACGGGGAGCCAGACCCCGGCGATCTGCAGCATGCGGAAGCCCTTCCGGAGCGCGCCGAGGTTGTCGTACTCCATGACCTTCACCGAGACGTGGGTCTCGGGGATGCGGTCGGCGAGGGGCACCCCGTTCTCGACGAGTTCGCCCTTGACGCTGGCGATCACGGGTGCGAGGTCGATGCTCACGGCGTTGCCGTCGCCCGTGGTGAGCGCCTGGAAGAAGGCGCCGTGGGCGGCGCGGTTCGCGGCGTCCCAGGCGGTCTGGTAGGCCGGGGTGCCGACGAAGGAGCGCAGGGCCTCGCCGAGCAGCGCGTCGAGCCCGCCCTGGAAGGGGCCGGCGTCGATCTGCCCGGAGAGGGCCCGGCCGGCCTGGGTGACGACGAGGTTCTGCACGGCGGGATCCGAGGCCAGCGGGGACATGGCCGCGGTGTAGCGGTCGGCGCTGCCGAGCTCGTGGTCGGCCCAGTACGCGACGGCGCTCGCGGGCACCAGCAGGGCCACGAGCGCGATGAGTACCGCCGAGAGGAAGGTCCGCACGTCACCAGGGAAAGGGGGCCGGGCGCGCGGCGCGAGCCGGGTTGCTGCGGCCGGGTGGTGCGGGCGCCCCGCGGGTCGGGGGCGGAGGTGACGATGCCCGCGCGGGCCGGTGCCCGGAGCTGCTTGTCGAGGTACGCCGCGGGCGGCCCGGCGGGCGGCCCGGCGGGCCGCCCGCCGGGCCGCCGAGACCGCTCGGCCGCCGTCACCGCTCCGGGCCGGGTTGGGGCAGCTGTGCAGGGCTTCCGCCTCGCGCTTCGAGATCGACGCGGTGGCGGTGCGGGCGGCCCCCGGCGCCAAGGCCGTCGGACTGCTCCGGTTGCCGGTCCCCGGTTGCGGGTGTGCCCTGGAGGATGGGAGAGAGGAGCCCGTCATGGCACATGCGGCACCCACCGCCCCCCGGGGGCACCGGCAGGCGGCCACCGGCACGGCGGCCCACACGAGCAGGTCGGCCCTCGTGCGACCGCTGCTCATGGGACTGGTCTACGGCGTCTACGCCGCCTTCATGAAGCGTCAGACGGGGCCCGTCGACGCGGGCAACGTCTTCTACGGGATCCTGTGCGGCGCGATCTTCGCCGCCTGTCTGGTGGCCCTCGCCCGGATCGGCCCGCGGCTGGCGCAGGAGCCGCACGCGGCGGCGTACGGGATCTTCGCCGGCGTCTCCTTCGGCTACCTGTACAGCCTGGCCGACGAGTCGATCCTGAAGAGCTCGGGCCTGGGCCTGCTCGTCGGCGCGGCCGTCGGCGCGGCGGCCTTCTACCGCTACCACACGCGCGACGCCACGTAGGCCGCCCGGGCCCGCCCGCGTACGCCGGAGCCCCGGCCCCCGCCGTGTGCGGGGGGCCGGGGCTCGGTACTTTCGGCCGGGCGAATCCGGACGAATGGCGGAGGTGGGGCGGCGGGTGGTGGCGGAGACTGAATGAGGCGCCGGTTCCCGTGCCCCGTGGTCGAACCTCACGTGACCACTCTCCGTTGCCGAGGGCGCGGGAACCGGTGCCTCCCCATGTCCTGACGCCCCCGCGCGGTGTCCCGCGCGAGCCCCTACGCGGCCGTGTCGTCCCCGGCCGGGGCCTCGGCGGTGGTCTGGGCGGTCTTCGCGGACTCGGGTTCCGGCTGGCGTACGGGCGGGGCCGGCGGGGAGAAGCGGGCGGCCTCGGCGCGGAGCATGGCGTTCAGGGCGAGGTACGGGTCGAAGGACATGGCGGAGCCTCACGGTGGTTCGGGTGTGTGGGGGAACGCGCGCCAAGGGCACCGGTGTGCCGGGCGCGCGGTGCTGCTGCTCGGCCTCTCGGCCCGGTCAGCAGCGCAGGACCACACTCCGTACCGCCCGCAGGGACGCCATCGGTGCGCCGGCCCCCGCCGGACGCGGGGCCGGCTCCGCGGGACCGGACCGGGGAGGTTTCACGTGAAACACCGGCCGCTGCAGTCCCCGTACGCCGGGGACACCTCGCGCCGGAACGCGTACGGCCACCCGCACTTCGGGGTCGCCGGCCGGATCGGAGGGCGCCTCCGTGGGCTCGGCCGGGGCGCTGGGGGCGGAGCGGGGGCCTTCGGCCGTCGCGGTGGACGGGCCGGCCCCGCCGACGCCGAACAGGCACAGCAGCACGGCGCAGAGCACCGTCAGGGCCGTCATCAGGGCCCTGTCCGGTGCCGTTCGCGCTCGCCGCGTACCGCTCATGCGGAGGGTGTGCCCCGACGCGCGCGCGGACTCTCCCCCCAGGCCGCAGCGTCCCCCGACCGGGGGACGAAGACACCCCCCACGGCTGTCAGGTGGCCGCAGGGGGTGTCCGTCTTACGGGGGCAGCCACCGGTCAGGACAGGGTCCGGCGGTGGCCGGTGAGGCGCGCCAGCACGGCCGTCTCACCGCTGATCAAACGGAGTTGGGCCCGCCCGGACGGTCCGCCCCGCCCGGAGATCCCGGGGGAGACCCGGGTCACGGTGAACACGGCCGTGCGCCGGTCGGCGCGCGCGACCTCGATCGTCTGCCCGCGCCGCAGTTCGCCGAGCCGGGGCAGGTCTCCGGAGACCACGGCGGTACCGGCCGCGCCCGGGGGCGGGCCCGCGGAGTCC
Organism: Streptomyces sp. NBC_01298; assembly: GCF_035978755.1. NCBI lineage: Bacteria > Bacillati > Actinomycetota > Actinomycetes > Kitasatosporales > Streptomycetaceae > Streptomyces > Streptomyces sp. NBC_01298. The sequence continues at coordinate 4,465,646 of NZ_CP108414.1, read as the reverse complement.
CACACGGCGCTGTCCGGGACGGGAGGCTTGGCGTCGGCGGCGCCGGGCTGGAGCTCCGCCGCGTACGGCCCGCCGGACGGTGTGCCGCCCGTCAGCGGTACGTCCGTTCCGAGGGCCGGGATGACCAGGCGCAGCGGCGGCGAGGCCGGCAGGGCCGTGACCCCCGTCCGTCCGGGCCGCCGGGAGCCCTTGCCGGTGACGTGGCCGCCGGAGTGCTCCAGCTGCCGGGCCAGCCGGCGGGGCCCGGACAGCCCCAGGACCCGCGAGGGCAGGGCGTCGCCCGCGGTCGGGGCGGCCGGCCGGCCGCCTTCGGTGGTGCGCAACACCCCTAGGCCGGTGCACAGCAGAGCCACCGTCAGTACGCCGACCACCCACTTGGCGCGGGGCATGGGAATCCCTCCTGGTCCGGCTCGGGCGGCCGGGTCCCGAGAGCAGTGGACCCTTCCCCTGCCCCCGGTGGGGCGCGTAACACGGCGAACTGACGTCGAGTCATCGCTCCGTCACCCGTCTTCCGGCACGTCTTCGCAGCTGGAGGCCGGTGGGCCCGTGGCGCAGCCGGCCTGGGGGGTGTGCGCCCGAACGGGTGAGAAGGCCAAGGGCGGACCTTGGGCGTGTCGCATCGGCGGCACGTTCTGCCCCATGCGAAAACCTGTCAAGCGGGACGATATGACGAGCCGTCGGCCGGAGTTGCGGGGCGGGGGCGGGCGGCTTGTCCTTGGATCATGAATGATCCATACGCATATGCCCTGGCCATGGGGTCCCCTCACGTCCCCAGCCTTCCTGCCCGGTCCGCCCCGGATGCCCCCGCCCCTGTCCCGGCCGGTGCCGCCGCGCTCACACCCGCTCCGGTGTCCGGGCGGGCCGCCGGGCGGGAGGCAGGACAGGCGCGGCGGCCCGGGTGAGGTACCCGGCGCCGAGCGGCGGGCCGTCCAGCACGGTCGTGGCGGCCGCGGGCTGGAGCCCCGACAGCCGCCGCAGCAGGCCGGGGGCCAGCTCCGGGCCGACCGCCCGGGTCAGCGCCGAGGCCTCGGTGGGGTGCGCGTGCACCCAGCCGATGTGGCGCAGCCCCGCCCAGCCCGGCTCCTCGGCGGCCTCCGCCAGGGCCCGGGCCGCCGGGGCCAGGGGCAGCAGCCCGACCGTGGCCGGAGCCCCCGGATCCGGTGCTCCCGGTGGATCCGGCCGGACGGACTCGGCGACGGCGAGCCGGGTGAAGGCCGGCCGGGGCAGCTCCGCGTGGTCGGCCAGGTCGCTGACCGTCGGGGCCAGGCAGTGCACCCCGGCCGGGAACCCGTCCCGGACGGCCGCGGCGGCGACCGTACGCCCGGCCGGACCCGCGTCCCCGACGGTGACCAGGTGGAATGCCGTACGCCTCTCCCCTCCGGAGGCGAGGGGCAGCAGCGCGGCCGCGGTGGCGGCGGGCTGCTCCACGCACCACACGGCGTCGAAGCGGCCGACGGATGCGGGGCCGGTCGGCGCCGGAGGCGCCAGGACCTCGGCGCCCCGGCGGGCGTCGAGCCGGGCCGCGAGGAGGTCCACGTACTCGGGATACAGCCCGATCAGCGCGAGCTGACGGGCCAGCAGGAGCCTGCTCTGCCGGACGTCGCCGCCGGTGAGCAGGGTCAGGTGGTGGCCGCGGCCGAGCAGCTCGGCGGCGAGCCGGATGCCGGTGGGGCTGGCGGCCCCGGCGAGGGCGATGTGCACGGCGGACTCGTTTCGAAGGAGGTGGGGCGCGTGCGGGTACGCGGTGGCGGTGTCGTGGGGGGCGCCGGGTGCGAGGGCGGCCCTGGCGGCCCTGGCGGTCCTGGCGGCTCGGGCGGCTCGGGCGGTCCGGGCGGGTCAGGTGGTCCCGGTGGCCCTGGCGGCGCCGACGGCCCGGGCGGCCCCGGCGGTCTCGGCGGCGGCCGGGACGGGCGGCAGCGGTGTGGTCACGGCGACCTCGCCGGGGATCCCCACCCGGACGAGGAAGGCCCCGCGTTCGGGCCCGGCGCCGATGACGGAGAAGCAGACGCAATCGCCCGCGCCGACCAGGCCGTTCACCACGTCGGTGTAGAAGAGCACCGGGGTCGCGGAGGTCACGAGGTTGCCGAGCTCGCGGGCGTGCGCGGGGGCCTTCCCGGTGTCCAGGCCGGCGAGTTGGTGGTAGTTCTCGACCAGTGCCGGACCGGCCTGGTGCGTGTAGACGCGCCGGACCTCGTCCACGAAACCGGGGCGGTGGGCGTCCATCGTCTCCTGGTTCATCATCATGCCGCGCGAGTAATAGCGGGCCAGTTCCGGTCCGTTGAGTCCGAATGCGGAGAGCTCCGCGGATCCGGGAAAGCCCGGCGGGTGGGCGGCCCCGCCTCCCGGGTAATGGATGAGCGGATCGCTGAATCCGGGCTCGCCTCCGAAATCGAGGGAATCGCGCGAATAGAAACCGAGGCCCGCCTCGAAGGTGTCGTCCCGCTCGAATACCAGGGCGGTCGCGGCATCGGAGAACAGCGCCCCGGAACACCACAGGGTGTGCGCGAAAGGATGGTCCCCGTCGGCGCCGCTGTACTGGGAAATGATGCCGTTCTCGTCGATTCCGATGGGGCTCGCGGCGTTGTACGAGATCACCAGCGCGCGGCGGGCCCCCGTCCGGGCCAGGTGCGCGGCGACGCGGGAGAGCCCGCCGCAGCCGGCGCCGAGCTGGAAGGGGGGCACGCTGTCCGGGATGCGCAGCCGGCGCAGCAGGTTGAAGGCGTCCTGGTCGAGCATGATCTCGTACGGGGTGCACGTGGCGACGAAGACGGCGTCGATGTCCCCGGGCTCGGCGAGGGCGGAGCGCAGGGCGGAGCGGGCGACGTCGACGACGGTGTCGAGCGACGCGAAGCGCTCCCGGTCCCAGCTCTTGGAAGTGACCCCGAGTATGCGCTCGATATCGGCGCCGCTGATTTCCTTCCCGGCCTGCTTGCGGTGCGGGATGTGCGCGAGCCGGGCCCAGTCCTCGACGGAGATCACTTCGCCGATCTGGGCGCCGACACCGGAAATCCGATAGGGGAACGGGTACGCGTACGCGGCGGGGGCGGGGGGATTGGCCGTTTCCGAGGCAGACATGCTTCTCCGGTCCGTGGAATCCGATGGGGACGGCTCCAGCGAACACCAGCGGGAGGGCGGGGAGAAGGGAATGCGGGGGGTGCAGTGGTGAAAGCGTTGAATACGGGATCCCGGTCCCTGCCGAGGCGGGCGAGGTGAGCGGGCGACGGGTGGCCAATGCCTGGCTGGGCGACCTGCTGGCCGAGGCGCGGTGGAACGGGGCGGAGCTGGCGCGGGCCGTCAACGCGCTCGGGACCCTGCACGGGCTGGCCCTGCGCTACGACCGGACCGCCGTCGCGCACTGGCTCTCCGGCACCCGGCCGCGCCGGCCCGTGCCCGAGCTGATAGCGGCGGCGCTGACGGAGCGGTGCGGGCGGCTGGTCACGGTGGCGGAGGCGGGCCTCGGCGCGGGCTCGGAGGGGCCCGGCCCCGCGGCGCCGCCCGCCGAAGACGGGGCCGGAGGGCTGCTCCGGCTCGCGCTGCGGGCCAGGGCGGACGGGGACCCGCACGGCAGGGCGCCGCTGCTGCGCAGCCCGTACCAGCCGGTGCCGGTGCCCGCGGCGGTGTGGGACCCGGATCCGGCGCAGGGGGCCGGGCCCGATGGAGGGGGCCCGGGCACCCGTACGGGAACCGGCATGTCGGAGCTCGCCGCGCGGCGGCATCTCGCGGCGCACGCCGAGCAGTTGAGGGCCCTCGCGGGAAGCTTCTCGGGCCTCTACCTCACCCACGGCGGCGTCCACACCCGTACGGCCCTGGCGGCCTGGCTGGCCCAGGACGCCGGCGCCTTCGCGGCCCGCCACACGGAAGGCCCGGGGCCCGCCGTACGCGTCCGGGGCGCGGCCGGCCGGGCGGTGTCCGGGCCGCGGTGCGGGGTGACCGGCGTATGGCGCGGGTACGCCCAACTCGCGCACCTGCTGGCGGAGATGACGGCGGACTCCGGGCACCACGGGCTCGCGCAGGAGTACCACGGGATCGCCCTCGGGCTGGCCCGGCAGGCCGGGGACCGGCGGATGTACGCCATCACCCTGCGCGCGATGAGCGCGCACGCCGGCCGGCTCGGGCAGCCCGCGCACGCGGTACGGCTCGCCCGGACGGCGGTGGAGACCGCGCCCGCGGACGGGGAGCCCGGCACGCTGGCGTTCCTCCTGGTCCAGCGTGCGGCCGCGCACGCCCACGCCGGGCAACGGGCCGCCGCCGCCGCGGATCTGGCCACCGCCGACCGGTTGCACGGGCGGCACGCGGTCGACCCGCTTGAGGGGCCCTTCGACTCGTACGCCCGGGCCGATCTGGACTTCGCCCGGGCCCGCACCCACCTCGCCCTCGGCGAGTTCCCGGCCGCGGCCGAGGCGCTGGAACGGTCCTTGCGCGGCCGCGCGGCCGGACAGCACCGGGCCACCGCGCTCACCCACGCCGCGCTCGCCGAGACCCTGCTGCGCCTCGGACACCTCACCCGGGCGTGCGAGCACTGGCGGGCGTTCCTCACGGCCGCCCCGGCCGTGCAGTCGCGTGCGGTGCGCGAGGCGCTCGGCCGGCTGCTGCGCGACCTGACCCCGTACCGGCGCACGAGGGAGGCGGTCCCGACCGTCGCGATGGCCCGGGCGCTGGCGGAACGGCTGCCGTGAGCGCGACGGGATGCGCGGCGGGATGCGCGGCGGGATGCGCGACGGGATACGCGACGGCCTGGGCGGCGACGGTGGGAACGCCGGTGGCTGCCCGCTCAGCCTGTGGCCGCGGCCGCCCGGCGGTAGCAGAGCTCGGGAACCGGGGAGCCGTCCGCGTACTCGACGAGTTCCCCGCCGTTGGGGCTGAAGCCCGCGATCTCGTAGAACCGGCGGGCCCGGGCGTTGCCTTCGACGACCCAGAGCCGTACCGCGGGGTAGGCCGCCCGGTGCAGCACCTCGGTCAGCAGGGCCCGCCCGACGCCGGTGCCGATGACGTCGGGCCGCGCGTACAGGGCGTACAGCTCGCCCTCGTCCGGGGCCGTGCCCTCGGGGTCCGTGGTCGTGGCGGGGCCGTAGGCGGCCCATCCGAGGACCTCCCCGTCGGGGCCCTCGGCCACAAGGTTGCTCACGGCGCCGTCCGGGTCGGCGAAGGCGGCGCGCCTCCTCTCGGCGAACGCGGCGGCGTCGAGGCCGTCCAGGTAGGACCGGGGCATCAGGTCGGCGTAGGCGTGGCGCCAGGCGTCCATGCGCACGGCGGCGACGGCGTCGATGTCGGGCCCGGTCATCTCGCGTATGCGAAAGCGGGGTGCACCCGCGGCGGTGGCGTCCATGCGGGGAGTGTGCCAGCGCGGCGCGGCACCCGGCACCGGGATTTCAGGGCCGGCCGGGCCCGTCCAGCCAGGGCCTGCGCCCCGGTCCGGTCGGGTGGGTGCCGGTGACGCCCATGACCACGGAGTAGAGGCTGGTCTCGGCGGTGATGAAGAGCCGGTTGCGCTTGGCCCCGCCCCAGGCGATGTTCGACACCGTCTCGGGGAGGTCGAGCCGTCCGAGCAGGGTGCCGTCGGGGTCGTAGCAGTGCACCCCGTCGCTCATGGCGGCCGCCCAGAGCCGGCCGCCGTCGTCGAAGCGGAGGTTGTCGAAGCGGGCCCCCGGGCGGGCCGCCGCGTCGGCGAAGACCTTGCCGTCCGAGAGGGTGCCGTCCGCGCGCACGTCGAAGACCCGGATGAGGCCGGCGCGGGTGTCGGAGACGAACAGCCGCCGCTCGTCGGGGGAGAAGACGAGGCCGTTCGGGGCCTCGAAGCAGTCGGCGGCCAGGCGTACTTCACCGGTGCCGGGATCGATCCGGTAGACGTTGTTGGAGCCGATCTCGCTCTCGGCGACGTAGCCCTCGTAGTCGCTGGTGATGCCGAAGTCCGGGTCGGAGAACCAGATCGAGCCGTCGGACCGGACCGCGGCGTCGTTCGGGCTGTTGAGGCGCTTGCCCTGCCAGCGGTCGGCCAGCACGGTGAGCGTGCCGTCGTGCTCGGTCCGGGTCACCCGGCGGTTGCCCTGCTCGCAGGTGACCAGCCGGCCCTGCCGGTCGAGGGTGTTGCCGTTGGTGTGCCCGGCGCCCCGCCGGAAGACGGCGACGGCCCCGGTCTCCTCGTCCCAGCGCAGCATCCGGTCGTTGGGGATGTCGCTCCAGATCACCTGCCGCCACGCGGGTACGTAGACGGGTCCCTCGGCCCAGCGGGAGCCGGTGTGCAGGACCTCCGGCCCGTCGTCCCCGTTCATGCACCGTCCGGTCCGGAACCGGTCGTCGAACATCTCGTACATGAGATTCCCCCTCATCCCGCCTGGACCGAATCTCCTTCGGCTCAATGCCAAGACTGCAAGATGCAATATGGCGCATGCAATGCAGTTCCGAAGGAAGAGGTGTGGATCACAACAGCCGTCCCTGCCGTCGGGCGGGCCGGGAGCGGCCGAAAGGGGGAGGTGGGACGGGGGCCCCGCCGGTCATTCTTCAAGGTGGAGTACCACCCGGCCCGCACCCCGCGAAGGAGCACCATGTCGATCACCGCCCCCTCCCTCAAGTCCCTCGCCCGGCGGGTCTGGCAGGGTCTGAACCGCCCCGAAGCGGCGGTCCTGCTGGAGTCGGACAACCTCCTGGTGAAGACCCCCGGGCCCGGCACGGTCTGGCCGCGCGGCAGCAGGCAGGCCGTCGCCTGGTACGTGGTGGGCCCGGCCGGGGACGTGGTGGACATCGAGCTCGTCACCATGGACGGCACGCGGTCCGTGACGAAGGCCGTCCTCGCGAGAGGCGTCCAGACCCACCGCACCGGCATCACGGTGACGGTCCCCGCGGTCGCCCCGGGCCGCTACCTCGTCCTGGTCACCTCCACCGCGGGCATGCTCGACGCCTACAGCCAGCCGGTCACCGTCACCGCGTGAGCGGTCGGCCCCGGGCCGGATCGGACGCCGTCGGGCGTCTCGATCCGGCCCGGGGCCGTTTCGTGGGTCAGCAGGTCAGCAGGTCAGCAGGTCAGCAGGTCAGCAGGTCAGCAGGTCAGCGGGTCAGCGGGTCAGCGGGTCAGCGGGTCAGCAGATCAGCAGATCAGTGGGTGACTGGGTCAGTGGCTCCGCCGGGCCCTCACCGCTTGAGGTCGCGCAGGGCCGTGTTCAGTTCCAGGACGTTGACCCGGGGCTCGCCCATGAAGCCGAGGGTGCGGCCCTCGGTGTAGGCCTTGACCAGCTTCGCGACCTCCGCGACCGGGAGTCCGTTGCGCTGGGCGACGCGGGCCGTCTGGAGGTCCGCGTAGGCCGGCGAGATGTCGGGGTCCAGCCCGGATCCGGAGGAGGTCACCGCGTCGGCCGGGATCCGGTCGAGCCGCGGGGCGTAGCCCGGGACGGTGTTGTCGAGCAGGACCTTGGCCTTGGCCTCCCGCACCGCCTTCAGCAGCTCCGGGCTGTCCGCCGCCTTGTTGGTGGCGCCGGAGACCAGCAGCTCGTACTGGTCGTTGACGGTGTTCTTGGCGAGTCCCGCCGCCGGGCGGCCCTGGAACCAGCGCAGGTCGTCCCCGTACGACTGGCCGATCAGGGAGGAGCCGACGACCTTGCCGCTCGCGTCCTCGATCTCGGAGCCGTTGGCCTTGCGGCCGAAGGCGGCCTGCGCGATGCCGGTGACGGCGAGCGGGTAGAGGACCCCGCACAGCACGGTGAGGACGAGGAGGGCGCGGAGCCCGGCGCCGAGCAGGCGGGTGGTGTTGCCCACGGAGTTGTTCATGAGGTCACTACGTTCCTAGTCAGCAGAGCCCTGTTCAGCGCAGGCCGGGGATGAGGGAGACGACCATGTCGATGAGCTTGATGCCGATGAACGGGGCGACGAGGCCGCCGAGTCCGTAGAGGGTGAGGTTGCGCCGGAGCATCTTGTCGGCGCTGGTGGGCCGGTACTGGACGCCCTTGAGGGCGAGCGGGACCAGGGCGATGATGACCAGCGCGTTGAAGATCACCGCGGAGAGGATCGCGGAGTCGGGGGAGTGCAGGCCCATGATGTTGAGCTTGTCGAGGCCCGGGTAGACCGCCGCGAACATGGCCGGGATGATCGCGAAGTACTTCGCGACGTCGTTGGCGATGGAGAAGGTGGTCAGCGCGCCTCGGGTGATCAGCAACTGCTTGCCGATCTCCACGATTTCGATGAGCTTGGTGGGGTTGGAGTCGAGGTCCACCATGTTCCCGGCCTCCTTGGCGGCCGAGGTTCCGGTGTTCATCGCCACGCCCACGTCGGCCTGCGCCAGCGCCGGGGCGTCGTTCGTACCGTCGCCCGTCATCGCGACGAGCTTCCCGCCGGCCTGTTCCCGCTTGATGAGGGCCATCTTGTCCTCGGGGGTGGCCTCGGCGAGGAAGTCGTCGACGCCCGCCTCCTCGGCGATGGCCTTGGCGGTCAGCGGGTTGTCGCCGGTGATCATGATGGTCTTGATGCCCATGCGCCGCAGCTCGTCGAAGCGTTCGCGCATGCCCTCCTTGACCACGTCCTTGAGGTGGATGACACCGAGGACCCGGGCGCCCTTCTCGTCCTCCAGCGCGACGAGCAGCGGGGTGCCGCCGGCGCCGGAGATCTCGTCGACCTTGGCCCGCGCGTCCGGGGCGACCGTACCGCCCTGTTCGCCGACCCAGGCGATGATCGAACCGGCCGCGCCCTTACGGACCTTGCGGCCGTCCACGTCCACGCCCGACATACGGGTCTGCGCGGTGAAGGGGATCCATTCGGCGCCCGCCAGCTCGCCCTGGTGGCGTTCGCGCAGGCCGTACTTCTCCTTCGCGAGGACCACGATCGAGCGGCCCTCGGGGGTCTCGTCGGCCAGCGAGGAGAGCTGGGCGGCGTCGGCCAGTTCGGCGGCGATGGCGCCCGTGACGGGGACGAACTCGGAGGCCTGGCGGTTGCCGAGGGTGATGGTGCCGGTCTTGTCGAGGAGCAGGGTCGAGACGTCGCCGGCCGCTTCCACCGCGCGCCCCGACATGGCCAGGACGTTGCGCTGCACCAGGCGGTCCATGCCCGCGATGCCGATGGCGGAGAGCAGGGCGCCGATGGTGGTCGGGATCAGGCAGACCAGCAGCGCGGTCAGCACGATCATCGACTGCTTGGCGTGCGCGTACATCGCGAAGGGCTGGAGGGTGACGACGGCGAGCAGGAAGACGATCGTCAGCGAGGCGAGCAGGATGTTGAGCGCGATCTCGTTGGGGGTCTTCTGCCGGGCCGCGCCCTCGACCAGGTTGATCATGCGGTCGATGAAGGTCTCGCCGGGCTTCGTCGTGATCTTGATGACGATGCGGTCGGAGAGCACCTTGGTGCCGCCGGTCACGGCCGAGCGGTCGCCGCCCGACTCGCGGATGACCGGGGCCGATTCGCCCGTGATGGCGGACTCGTCCACGGAGGCGACGCCTTCGACGACGTCACCGTCGCCGGGGATGATGTCGCCGGCCTCGCACACGACCAGGTCGCCGATACGGAGATCCGTGCCGGGCACCTGCTCCTCCGCCGAGCCGTTCAGGCGGCGGGCGACGGTGTCGGTCTTGGCCTTGCGCAGGGTCTCGGCCTGGGCCTTGCCGCGGCCCTCCGCGACGGCTTCGGCGAGGTTGGCGAAGATCGTGGTCAGCCACAGCCAGGCGGTGATCGCCCAGCCGAAGAGGCTGCCGGGGTCGGAGATCGCCAGCACGGTGGTCAGTACGGAGCCGATCAGCACCACGAACATGACCGGCGACTTGACCATCACCCGGGGATCGAGCTTGCGCACCGCGTCCGGGAAGGACTTCAGCAGCTGCTTCGGGTCGAAGATGCCGCCGCCGATCTTTGCCTTCTCGGGCTTGTGACCGCTGGGCAGGTCCCCGTGCGGGGCTCGGGTGGGGGTGGCGGTGCTCATGAGGCGAGCCCTTCGGCGAGCGGGCCCAGCGCCAGGGCCGGGAAGTAGGTGAGGCCCGTGACGATGATGATCGTGCCGACGAGCAGGAAGGTGAACAGCGGCTTCTCGGTGCGCAGGGTGCCCGCGGTGGCGGGGACCGGCTGCTGTTCGGCGAGCGAGCCGGCCAGGGCCAGGACGAACACCATGGGCAGGAAGCGGCCGAGCAGCATCGCCAGGCCGGTGGTCGTGTTGAACCACTGGGTGTTGGCGTTCAGGCCCGCGAAGGCCGAGCCGTTGTTGTTGCCGGCCGAGGTGTAGGCGTAGAGGACCTCGGAGAAGCCGTGCGCGCCGCCGTTGGACATCGAGGTGACGGGGGTCGGCAGGGCCATCGCCAGCGCCGTGAAGCCGAGCACGAGGGCCGGGGTGATGAGGATGTAGCAGGCGGCGAACTTGATCTGGCGGGTGCCGATCTTCTTGCCGAGGTACTCGGGGGTGCGGCCGACCATCAGGCCGGCGATGAACACCGCGATGATCGCCATGATCAGCATGCCGTAGAGCCCGGAGCCGACGCCGCCGGGCGCGATCTCGCCGAGCTGCATGCCCAGCATCTGGATGCCGCCGCCCAGTCCCGTGTACGAGGAGTGGAAGGAGTTGACCGCGCCGGTCGAGGTCAGGGTCGTGGCGACCGAGAAGATCGCGGAGGCGCCGATTCCGAAGCGGGCCTCCTTGCCCTCCATCGCACCGCCCGCGGCCTGGAGCGCCGGGCCGTGGTGGCCGAATTCCGTCCACATCATCAGGGCGGTGAAACCGAGCCAGATGGTGACCATCGTGGCGAGGATCGCGTAGCCCTGGCGGACCGAGCCGATCATCCGGCCGAAGGTGCGGGTCAGGGAGAAGGGGACGAGCAGGATCAGGAAGATCTCGAAGAGGTTCGAGAAGGGGGTCGGGTTCTCGAAGGGGTGGGCGGAGTTGGCGTTGAAGTAGCCGCCGCCGTTCGTGCCCAGCTCCTTGATGGCCTCCTGCGAGGCGACCGCCCCGCCGTTCCACTGCTGCTTCGCCCCGAGGAACTGGCCCACCTCGTGGATCCCGGAGAAGTTCTGGATGACCCCGCAGGCCACCAGCACGACGGCGGCGATCAGGGAGAGGGGCAGCAGGATGCGGACGGTGCCGCGCACCAGGTCCGACCAGAAGTTGCCGAGCTCCCCGGTGCGCGAGCGCGCGAAGCCCCGTACGAGGGCCACCGCGACGGCCATGCCCACGGCGGCCGAGAGGAAGTTCTGCACGGCCAGGCCGCCGGTCTGCACGAGCGGCCCCATGGCCTGCTCACCGGCGTACGACTGCCAGTTCGTGTTGGACACGAAGGAGGCGGCCGTGTTGAAGGCCTGGTCCGGCTTGATGGAGACGAAGCCGAGCGAGCCGGGCAGGTGGCCCTGCAGGCGCTGGAGCAGGTAGAGGAAGAGGACGCTCACCGCCGAGAAGGCGAGGACCGAGCGCAGGTACGCCGGCCAGCGCATCTCGGCGTTCGGGTTGGCGCCGACGGCCTTGTAGATCCACTTCTCGGGGGCGTAGTGCTTCTTCGAGGAGTAGACGCGGGCCATGTAATCGCCCAGGGGGCGATAGGCGAGGGCCAGTGCCGCGAGGAGCGCGAGCAGCTGGAGCACCCCGGCGAGGACGGGACTCATCGGCGCTAGAACCTCTCCGGGAAGACGAGGGCGACGACGAGGTACCCCAGCAGGGCGACGGCGACCAGCAGGCCGACGACGTTTTCGGCGTTCACAGCGTTTCTCCGAGCAGGCTCTGGCCTTCAGGCCGGGGAGGGAGGGGCCCTTGGGGCGTGGACGCGGAGCGCCGGAGCTCGGTTCGCATCTGATCTGACCTGTGCTTTCGGCTGTTGTCAGTGGGCGGGGCTAGGTTGTCGGGATGGTGATGACACCGATGGCGGGAGATGCCCGGTATGCCCGGTGGGCGTTCCGTCTGCGTGTGTCTTCCACCGCGGTCGCTCGGCTCCTTGCGGAGTGGGACCGGTGCCGGTGGGTGTGGAATGAGTGCTGCGCGAAATCGAAGCTGACGAATGCTTGGAACAAGGCTCGGCCCGAGGCGGCGGACAAGCAGACTTGCGGCCCGGGGCAGCTCGACAAGATGCTGACTGAGGCCCGGAACAGGATGGCCTGGTTGCGGGACGGGTCCTCGGTTGTGCAGCAGCAGGTGATCCGGGATTTCGGGAAGTCCCGCGCCAAGGCGCAGAAGGACATCAACGACCGGATGCCGATGCGGCGGCGGGCCGGTATGCCGAGGTGGAAGAGGAAGCGGGAAGCGCTGCCGTCCCTCAACTACACCAAGCGCGGTTTCCGGTTGAAGGATGGCCGCCTGTACCTGGCGGGCGGGATCGCCCTGACGGTGGTGTGGTCGCGGAACCTTCCGGCCGATCCGTCCAGCGTGCGCGTGTATCAGGACGGTCTCGGGCACTGGTACTGCTCGTTCGTGGTCCCCGCCGAGGTCGAGCCGCTGCCTGAGACCGGTCGTGTGATCGGTATCGACTGGGGCGTGAAGGAGACCGCGACCACCACCAGCGACGACCACGACCTCCCGCATGCCGAGCACGGCAAGAAGGCCGCCACCGGCCTCGCGCGCTATCAGCGGATGATGGCCCGCCGGAAACCGGCGAAGGGCAAGCCCGGGTCGAAGGGGTATCAGCGGGCGAAGAGGCTGGCGGCGAAGCTGCACAAGAAGGTGGCCCGGCAACGCGAGGACACCGGCCGCAAGTGGGCCAATGCTGTCGTCCGCGACCACGATGCTCTGGCCATTGAGGACTTCCGCCCGAAGTTCCTCGCCAAGTCCACCATGGCCCGCAAGGCGGCTGATGCGGCGATCTCCGCGACGAAGGCGGATCTGGTCAAGATGGCATGGAAGCACGGCCGGGCCGTGTTCCTGGTCAACCCCGCGCACACCACGATGGACTGTGCGCAGTGCGGAGCGAGAACCAAGCACGTGCTGCCTCTCTCGGAACGAACGTATGCCTGCACCGTGTGCGGAGCCGTGTCCCCCAGGGACAAGAACTCCGCCCGCGTGATGCTGGTCCGGGCTGGTCTCAACCCGGCTGGTGCTGAGGGCGTAAGACCACCTGGGGCGCTGCCCCAAGCGGCTGCCTGAGCCAGAGATCCCCGATCGACCCTGGAGAGCGAGGAATCCCCTGCTCTTCAGGGAAGGGAGGGGAGGATTCAAAGCTTGGCCACTCCCTTGGCGACGAGTACCACCAGCGCGAAGACCGCGATCGTGATGACGACGAAGGCCAGATCGGCCATCGTGAGCTCCCGGAGGGTTCGAGGGCGGGCGTTTTTCGGACACCTCTGAGTGGAACGCCTTTTCGGCTCCTCACAGGCTTCCTTGACGGGGCCCATACGCCCGGTGGCGCGGCCTTGACGGGTCCCTAACGCGGGTGGGCACGGCGTGCGCTCAGGCTAAGCCGGTGTGCGCCGATATGCCTGGTATCCGGCTATTCGTGCACCATGGGTGGACGATCGAATTCCGAATTGTGGAAATGTAGTTCCGGTATGCGGTATCCGCGTTATGCTCCGGGCGTCCGCACGCGCACAGCGCACCCCTGCCAGGAGGAATGCCATGTCCGAGGCCCGTACCGAGACCCGTGTCGCCCTGATCACCGGCTCCTCCTCCGGCATCGGCGCCGGCATCGCCCGCCGGCTGGCCGCGGCCGGCATCCGCCTGGTCCTGAACTCGGCGCGCAGCGAGAGCGCGGGCAAGGCGCTCGCCGCCGAACTGCCCGACGCGGTCTACGTGCGGGGCGACGTCGCGGACGCCGACGACGCGCGGCGGATCGTCCGGACGGCGATCGACACCTACGGACGCCTCGACATCCTGGTCAACAACGCGGGCGTCACCCGGTTCATCCCCCTGGCCGACCTGGACGCGGCCGACGCCGACGCCTGGCGCGAGATCTTCGAGGTCAACGTCATCGGCACCTGGCAGATGATCACCGCCGCCACTCCCCACCTCCGGGACTCCGGCGCGGCCTCGATCATCAACGTCTCCTCGGTCTCCGCGACCCGCGCGCTGGGCAGCTCGATTCCCTACGCCGTCAGCAAGGCCGCGGTGAACCACATGACCCGGCTGCTGGCCTCCCAGCTCGGACCGGCCGTCCGGGTGAACGCGATCGCGCCCGGCCTGATCGACACCCCCTGGTACGAGGGCGAGGACCAGGTCTGGGAGAGCTCGCGGGAGTGGATCACCGAGAACACCCCGCTGCGCCGCGTGGGCACCCCCGAGGACGTGGCCGAGGCCGCGCTCTACCTGGTCGACGCCGCCTACACGACCGGCGACGTGCTCACCGTCGACGGCGGCCGGCACGTCGTGTGAGGCCGCCCCGGTCCGGCGCCCCCGCCATCCCCACGGGATTCCACATCGTGGACAACTACCCTCGGAATATGAACGCAGAAGCCGACGCACGCGACGCCGCCGCACTCGCCCTCTCCGCAAAGGCCACGGTGAAGGCCGACGACCGCAGTCACGTCTTCCACTCCTGGTCGGCCCAAGAGCTCATCGACCCGCTGGCCGTGGCCGGTGCCGAGGGTTCCTACTTCTGGGACTACGACGGCAACCGCTTCCTCGACTTCTCCAGCGCCCTCGTCTACACGAACATCGGCTACCAGCACCCGAAGGTGGCCGCGGCCATCGCGGAGCAGGCCGGCAAGCTCTGCACCGTCGCGCCCGGCTTCGCCGTCGACGTGCGCTCCGAGGCCGCCCGGCTGATCGCCGAGCGCACCCCGGGCGACCTCGACAAGATCTTCTTCACCAACGCGGGTGCCGAGGCCGTGGAGAACGCGGTCCGGATGGCCCGGGTGCACACCGGCCGCGCCAAGGTGCTCTCCGCCTACCGCTCGTACCACGGCGCCACCTCCACCGCGATCAACCTCACCGGGGACGGGCGCCGCTTCGGCAACGACACCGCCACCGCCGGCGTCGTGCACTTCTGGGGCCCCTTCGCCTACCGCTCGCCCTTCTACGCGGCCACCCCCGCCGAGGAGTGCGAGCGCGCGCTGCGCCACCTCGAGGACACCATCGTGTTCGAGGGCCCGCGGTCCATCGCCGCGATCATCCTGGAGACCGTCGGCGGCGCTCCCGGCGTGCTCGTGCACCCCGACGGCTACCTGGCCGGGGTCCGCGCGCTCTGCGACCGCTTCGGCATCGTCTTCATCCTCGACGAGATCATGGTCGGCTTCGGCCGCACCGGTAAGTGGTTCGCCTCCGAGCACTGGGACGTCACCCCCGACCTCATCTGCTTCGCCAAGGGCGTCACCAGCGGCTACGTCCCCCTCGGCGGGGTCGCCATCTCGGCCGCCATCGCCGAGACCTTCGCCCGCCAGCCCTACCCGGGCGGGCTGACGTACTCCGGGCACGTGCTGGCCTGCGCCGCCGCCGTCGCGACGATCAACGTCATGGAGGAGGAGGGCACCGTGGAGCAGTCCGCCCGCACCGGCGCGGAGCTGCTCGGGCCGGGGCTCGCCGCCATCGCGGAGCGCCACCCGTCCGTCGGGGAGGTGCGCGGGCTGGGCACGTTCTGGGCCCTGGAGCTCGTACGGAACGAGGAGACGCGCGAGCCGCTGGTCCCGTACAACGCCGCCGGCGCGGACAACGCGCCGATGGCCGAGTTCGGTGCGGCCCTGAAGAAGGCCGGACTGTGGCCGCTGCTCGCCGGGAACCGCATCCACGTCGCGCCGCCCTGCAACGTGTCGGCCGAGGATGTGGAGAAGGGCCTGCGGATCATCGACGAGGCCCTGACGGTGGCCGACGCGCACACGGTCTGACCTGCGCAGATCGTACGGTTGCCCAAGCTGTGGGTGCCTGTTCTCGGAGGATCCGCTCCCTTACGAACGGCATGGAGACGTGCTGGAATCAACAGGCACCTACGGACCGGGATGCACGTCAGTCCCGGGGCGGTCCACGTCTTTCTGAGATCTGTGATTTCCGAGACGCATGACCGAACGGCGGGGGGCGGGCTGCGCGTCCGCCGGACGCCGGGCGTACGGGATCCAGACAACCGGACTCCGTGTTCCCGAGTACCCGAAGGAAGACAGCGCATGAGCAAGCACATCCTCGCCCAGAACCAGTACGGCAAGGCCGAGAACCGCATCGTCAAGGTCACCCGCAAGGGCAGCGACGGTTCCTGGCACGAGATCCGCGACCTCAACGTCTCCGTCGCGCTGCGCGGCGAGTTCCGCGACGTCCACCTCACCGGTGACAACGCCAACTGCCTCCCCACGGACACCACCAAGAACACGGTGTACGCCTTCTCCAAGGAGCACGGCGTCGCCTCCCCCGAGGCCTTCGGCATCCTGCTCGCCAAGCACTTCGTCTCCTCCCAGGCCCCGATCCGCGAGGCGCAGATCCGCGTCGAGGAGTACGCCTGGGAGCGGATCCCGGTCCCGACGCGCAAGGAGCAGCACTCCTTCGCCCTCAAGGGCACCGAGGTGCGCACCGCGCAGATCACGTACAGCGAGACCACCGGTCTCCAGGTGATCTCGGGTCTGAAGGACCTGACCGTGATGAACTCGACCAACTCCGAGTTCCACGGCTTCATCAAGGACAAGTACACGACGCTGCAGGAGGCGTACGACCGCATCCTGGCGACCAAGGTCACCGCGCGCTGGGCGCACTCGGCGCTCGCCGCCGACGACGCCGAGTACGACTGGGACCAGTCGTACAAGAAGGTCCGCAAGAACATGCTGGAAGCCTTCGCGGAGACCTACTCGTACTCCCTGCAGCAGACCCTGAACCAGATGGCCGAGCGCGTGCTCGACAACTGCCCCAAGGTCAACGAGGTGCGCCTCAACCTCCCCAACAAGCACCACTTCCTCGTCGACCTGGAGCCCTTCGGCCTCAAGAACGACAACGAGGTCTACTTCGCGGCAGACCGTCCGTACGGCCTCATCGAGGGCACCGTGCACCGCGACGGCGTGCAGCCGGTGATCGCGACGAGCGACTGGATCGTGGCCTGACGGCCGCTCCGCACCCACGGTGGTTCGGCCCGGACCGCGTCGCGGGGTCCGGGCCGTTCCGCGTCCTCACGCGGAAGCGCCCTCCGGGGACTCGCCCTCCGGGGACTCGCCCTCCGTGGCCTCCTCCAGCTGCCCCACGAGCAGGTTCCAGCGTCCGGAGCGCCCCGTGAGCGCCGTCACGGACTCCGGCCGTACGTCGAGCCGCCAGAAGGCCGCCGGGGGCAGTTCCAGGGCCCACACCACGGCCGCCCGTACGACGCCCTGCCCGACCACCGCCCGGTGCGTCCCCGGCGCCAGGGCGCCCAGGTGCGCGCCGACCCGCGCGATCAGGGCCTCCACCGACTCCCCGCCGCCCGGAGGCGCGTACGCGGTGTCGGTCATCCACCGCCGCAGCCCCTCGGGGTCCTCCGCGGCCACGTCGTCCATGGCCCGGCCGGCCCAGGCGCCGTGATCCTGCCCGCTCAGCCCCTCGTGCCCCGGGCAGGGGTCCCCGTAGGGGAAGCGGCGGCGGCGGCCCGCCTCGTCCAGCGGGGGGTTCACGAGCCGGACTCGTACGATGGTGGGGTGCACCGTCCGATTGTCCGGGGGGTTCGCACCGCGTTCAACCACCGGCCATCTGCCGAGCGTGCGCATGACCATCAACCCGGCGAGCGTCTTTCCTTCAGGGCAAAACCCTTGCAAAGGAAGAACATTGACCATGCGTTCGGCTGTCCGCGCCTCCGCCCGTGCCTCCGTCCTCGTGCTCTGCACGGCACTCGCCGCGTCCGTCGCGCTCCCGGCGCAAGCCCTCTCGATCAGCAGCGTCCGGCCCCAGGCCGAGACCGCGCCGCTGTTCGACGACGAGGCCGGCGGCGACGCCAACGCGGACGACCCGTCGATCTGGCGCAACGCCGCCGATCCGGGCCGCAGCCTGGTGATCGCGACCGCCAAGCAGGGCGGCTTGCGGGTCTACGACCTGGAGGCCCGGCAGGTGCAGTCGCTGCCCGCCCCGGCCGGACCGGGCGCCGACGACGCTCCCGGCCGCTTCAACAACGTAGACCTGGTCCACGGCCTGCGGCTGGGCGGCGGGCGCGCCGATGTCGCGGTGGTCAGCGACCGGGGCAACGACCGCCTGCGGATCTACCGGATCGACCGGAACCGGCCCGGCGGCCCGCTCACCGACGTCACCGACCCGGCGGCGCGACCGGTCTTCTCCGCCGACCAGGCCGAGATCAACGAGCAGAAGACCGCCTACGGCCTGGCCACCTGGACGGACCGGAAGACCGGCCGGTCCTACGCGGTGGTCAGTCAGCGCAACCGCACCCGGATCGCCCTGCTGGAGCTGGTCGCCACCCCCGCCGGCACGGTCGGCTACCGGCAGGTGCGCACGCTCGACCTGCCGTCCTCCTTCCGCCTGCCGAACGGCGCCGCCTGGAAGCCCTGCGCCGAGCCGGGCGAGCTGCCGCAGGTCGAGGGCATGGTCGTCGACCCCGCGGACGGCACCCTGTACGCGGGGCAGGAGGACGTCGGCATCTGGCGCATCGACGCGGGCCTGACCGGCACGCCGAAGCTGATCGACAAGGTGCGTGAGTACGGAGTCCCCGGCACCTACGACGCGCAGACCGAGGAGTGCGCGCCCGGCGCCGATCCCGGCTACGGCGGCAAGCGCCTGAAGGGCGACGTCGAGGGCCTGACCCTGATCACCGAAGCCGGCGGTGACGGCTACCTGCTCGCCTCCAGCCAGGGCGACGACACCTTCGTCGCCTACGACCGCGAGCGCGAGGACCGCAACGAGTTCGAGGGTGCCTTCCGGATCACGGCGGCCTCCGCCACCCTCGACGGCTCCGAGGTCTGCGACGGCGCCGCCGCCCTCAACGCGCCCCTCGGCAGGCGCTACCCCCGCGGCCTGCTCGTCGTCCAGGACGGCCGGGAAACCCCCGGCGACGGCGACCGCGAGGCGACCGGCTTCAAGTTCGTCGACCTCGGCGACGTGGTCGACGCCATCGGCTGAGGCGGAGCCCTCCTGAGACGCCCCTGTAAGGCCGCCATAAAGAGCGGTACGGTAGCGGACGACAAGACGACGGTATGACGGAAGTCCGGTTGAAAATCCGGCACGGTCGCGCCACTGTGAATCCTCCCCGAGGGGGAGGAAAGTCAGACCCGCCACCGTCGTCGCAAGCACCACTGACCGGGACGCGTGTTCCCTCTGGAGGTTCCTGCCATGGCCGACTCCGCCGTGCCCACGACTGCCGCCCCGCTGGCTGTCGCACCCATCTCGCTTTCCGCCCTGGCCCCTTGGGCGCTGTTCGTCGGCGTCCTGATGCTGGTCCTGCTCTACCTCGTCGGCGCCGAGCAGGGCGCCACCGCGATCTTCGAAGGCGACACCATCCACGAGTGGATGCACGACGGTCGCCACCTCCTCGGCTTCCCCTGCCACTGATCCACCGATCCGCAAGGGACCGATAACTCCATGAACACCATTTCCCCCCGCGCGCTCCTCGTCCGGGGCATGCTCGCCGGCGTGCTGGCGGGCGTAGCCGCGTTCCTCGTCGCGTACCTCCTGGGCGAGTCCCAGGTCGACGCGGCGATCGCCATCGAGGAAGCCGGATCCCACGATCACGGCGACGCCGAGGCGGCCCCGGTCAGCCGGGCCCTGCAGGCCACGGCCGGTCTGGGCACCGGAACCCTGCTCTACGGCATCGCGCTCGGCGGCATCGCCGCGCTCGTCTACTGCTACGCCCTGGGCCGGATCGGCCGCTTCGGCCCCCGGGCCACGGCGCTGCTGGTGTCCGGCGGTCTGTTCGTCACCGTCTCCCTGGTGCCGTTCTTCAAGTACCCGGCCAACCCGCCGGCCGTCGGAGACCCCGAGACCACGGTCCAGCGGACCACCCTCTACGTCCTGATGCTCGCACTCGGCCTGCTGCTCGCGGCGGCCGCGCTGATCCTGGGGCGGCGCCTCGCGCCGCGCCTGGGCAACTGGAACGCCTCGGTCGTCGCCGCGCTCGCCTTCGTGGTGGCCGTCGGCATCGCCTACGCGCTGCTGCCGGGCATCAACGAGGTGCCGAAGGGCTTCCCGGCGGCGCTCGTCTGGCAGTTCCGGCTCGCCTCGCTCGCCATTCAGGCCGCGATGTGGACCACTTTCGGCCTGGCTTTCGGATTTCTTGCCGAACGGGCCCTTGCCCCCGCCCTCACTCCCAAGGAGGCTGTACAGCCTGCGAGTTGACGTCTTGCGTGCGAGTGACTGAAAGGCTGGTGACGGCGCGGTGACGACGGCGACCCGAGAGCTCGGGGACCACCGAAGACCCAAGGGCCGCCGTGAGGGGCCGCGACGTCCCCACCTGCCGCACCTGCTCCGCCTGCTCCGCCTGCCTCGGCTGCCGACCCGGCAGCAGTGGCAGGGTGTGCGGGAGTGGCGGGGCTGGACGGGCGCCGCCCCGTTCTGGCTCAACGCGCTGCTCCTGCTGCTGACCCCGTTCACCAGCGTCACCCTGCTCGCGCAGGTCGGCATCATCGCGGGCCTGACCGCCATCGGCGGCCTGGCCCGCCACCTCTGGTCGGGTGACTACGGCCATGCGGCCATCCACTGCGCCGCCGTACTCATGGGTGCGGCGGCGGTGACGGTCGTGGTGGTCTGACGGGACGGGACGGGACGCGACGGGGTCGTGCGGCGCGGGGTCGTGCGGGACGGCGCGGGACGAGGCGGGCGGTCCGGGGGTTATCCCCCCGGGCGACTGTCCCGGCTGCCGGATGTGGCGGTACGGGACGTTCAACCATCCTCGTTTCATGACCACTTACCGCACCAAGGCCGTACTCGCGGCCCTCTGTGCCACGGCCGTCGCGGCCACGCTGACCGGCGCCGGCACCGCCGGCGCAGCGGCCCCCGCCGCCACCCGGGCCGCCCCGCCGGCCCGGCCCGCGCTGGCCTGGGCGCAGTGCACGCACAAGGACCACCTCGAAGGCCAGCAGTGCGCCAAGCTGTCCGTCCCCCTCGACTACGCCGACCCGGCCGGTCCGCGGGTGGACCTCGCCGTGTCCCGGCTGCCCAGCACCCGTCCCGCCGCCCGGCGCGGGACCCTGGTCGTGGTGCCCGGCGGCCCCGGCGGCTCGGGCGTGCAGCGGCTCTCGCAGAAGGGAGCCGCGCTGGCGGGGCAGTTGGCCGGCGCCTACGACCTCGTCGCGCTCGACCCGCGCGGTGTCGGCGGCAGCGTCACCGCCGCGTGCGGACTGGACGCGGCCGACCGGCACATGACGACCTTGCGCTCCTGGCCCGGCGCCGACGGGGGGATCGCGGAGAACGCCGACCGCTCCCGCCGGGTGGCCGAGGCCTGCGCCGCGAACGGCGGCGCGGAGCTGCGCGGTTTCACCACCGCCAACCAGGCGCGCGACATGGACCGCTTCCGGGAGGCCCTCGGCGAGCGCAAGCTCTCGGTCTGGGCCGTCTCCTACGGGACCTACGTGACGGCGGTGTACGCGCAGAGGTTCCCGCACCGCACCGACCGCCTGGTGCTGGACAGCAGCGGTGACCCCGATCCGACGCGGGTCGAGCGGGGCTGGCTCGCGAACATGGCGCGGGGCGCGGAGGACCGCTTCCCCGACTTCGCGGCCTGGGCGGCGGACCCGGCGCGGGCGGCGCAGGGGCTGCGGCTCGCCGAACACCCGGACAGCGTACGCCCGTTGTTCCTGGCGCTGGCCGAGGAACTGGACCGTTCCCCGAAGCCCTCGAACGTGCCCGGCCTGCCGCTGACCGGCACGATGCTGCGCCAGGCCATGCAGCTCGCCCTGTACGGCGACGCCCAGTTCCCCGGTTTCGCCCGCCTGGTCCGTGCGGCCCAGAACCCCAAGGCGGTCCCGGAGCTGCCCCAGGAGCTCGCCGGGGTGCTGTCCGACTCGGACGCGGCGCTGATGGTGGGGGTCATCTGCAACGACGTGGCCTGGCCGAAGGACGTCTCCGGCTATGAGCGGGCGGTGGCCGCGGACCGGGTCGCGCACCCCCTGACGGCCGGCATGCCGGCGAACATCACCCCGTGCGCCTTCTGGAAGGACGCCCCCGCCGAACGCCCCGCCCGGATCACCGACCGGGGTCCCTCGAACATCCTGATGGTCCAGAACCTCCGCGACCCGGCGACCCCGTACGCCGGCTCGCTGAAGATGCGCGAGGCCCTCGGCTCGCGGGCCCGGCTGCTCACCGTCGACCACGGCGGCCACGGGGTCTACCTGGGCAACGGCAACGCCTGCTCCGACCACACGGTCACCGCGTACCTCACGACGGGGGAGCGTCCCCTGCGGGACTCGGTGTGCCCGTCCTGAAGATCCGGTCCAGGTGGTGGCTCAGGACCGCGACGGCCGACTCGGGGCCGCGCTGGCCGACCAGGATGCTGGTGCCCATGGTCGCGGCCATGGCCAGCAGGCTGATCGCCTCGATGCGCGCGTCGACGTCCGGGTCGGCCAGGCCGGCTTCCTGGGCCTGGCCGATCAGCCCGGCCACCGCGTTCTCGGCGGCGTCGGGGTTGTCGATGAAGGGCTGGGCGGCGAGGGCCTCGTCGGTCACGGACAGGATCGAGTAGGAGCTGTAGAGCAGGTGGAAGGTGCGGCCGTCCTCGTCGGTCGGCAGGGAGGCCAGCAGCAGCGCCTCGATCGTGGCGCGCGGGCCGGGCGCGGGGCCGGCGGCGGCCAGGCGGGCGCCGACCCGGGCGGTGAAGCGGTCGGTCAGGTGCTGGAGCCCGTAGAAGAGCAGCTTCTCCTTGGTCTGGAAGTAGTACTGGACCAGGCGCAGGGAGACTCCGGCCTCGGCGGCCACGTCGCGCATGCCGACCGCGTGCAGCCCGCGCCGGCCGGCGACGCGGATGAGTGCCTCGGCGATCTGGGTGCGGCGTTCCTCGTGGTCCACGCGTTTCGGCATGTTCTGGTGTCTCCGCCCGTCGGTGCCGGTGGGTGATGAGCCCGCGGCTCGTTTTCATGGTACCGCCGTATCAACATCATGGTACGGTCGTATCACGAAGAACGGATCCCCGGTCCTCCAGGAGGTGCCCCCGTGCCCGAGACCCCTACGTCTGAGAACAAGCCCCGTGTACGCCGCGACATCGGCCGCTACGTGAGCGACGAGCTGCGGAGGCGCTACTTCGCGGCCTGCGACGCCCTCTACGCGAAGGGAGCGCCCGCCCGCTCCGAGACGGACGTGGAGACGAGCTTCGGGACCACGCACGTCTACCGGTACGGCCCCACGAACCCGGCGGCGGAGTCCCGTACGCCGATCGTCCTGATCCACGGTTCGGGCGGCTGCTCGGCCCAGTGGTACCCCAACACCGTCGCCCTCAGCGCCGACCGGCCCGTCTACGCCCTCGACACCCCCGGCGACCCGGGCCGCAGCGTCCAGCGCGAGGTGATGTGGCAGCCCGAGCGCGCGGCCCAGTGGATGGACGAGGCCCTCGACGCGCTGGGCCTGGACCACGTCCACCTGGTCGGGTCCTCCTATGGCGGCTGGCTCGTCATCAACCAGGTGCACCTGCGCCCCGGCCGCCTCGCCTCGGTCACCGCGCTGGACCCGGGCGGCCTGGAGAAGGTGGGGCTGCGCTTCTTCGTGTGGATCTTCGCCAGCCTCTTCGCGACCTTCGCCCCCAAGGCGCTGCGCCCGGCCCTGGCCAAATGGCTCGAGCAGCCGGTCCTGATCGACCCCGAACTGCGCACGATGATCCAGAGGGGCGTCCGCGCCTTCCGGATCCGCCGGCCCGCCCCGCTGCCGCTGTCGGACGCGGAACTGGGCTCGATCCGCACGCCGTTCTACCTGATCATGGGCAAGCGGAGCCTGCTCGTGCACCCGAAGCGCCAGCTGGAGCGGGTGCCGCGGGTGATCCCGGGAGCCCGCGCCGAGATCGTCGCCGCGACCGGGCACGGCCCGCAGATCGACCACCCCGAGCTGGTCAACGCCCGGATGCTCAGCTTCATGGAGGACGTCGACTCCCTCGACCCGGCCGCGCGCAGGGCCGCGTAGCAGGGTTCGGGTCTGCTCAGGCGGCTCGGAAGCGGAGCCGGTACTCCGTCGGCGTGGTGCCGAGCGTGCGGCGGAAGGCCCGTACGAGGGTGTCGGCGGTGCCGAACCCGCAGGCGGAGGCGATCCGGTCGAGCGTGGCATCGGTGGCTTCGAGCTGGCCCCGTGCCAGTTCCACGCGGGCCGACTCGATGTAGGCGGCCGGGGTCGTGCCCAGCTCGGACTTGAAGATCCGGGCCAACTGCCGCTCGCTGACGTGCGCGTGCGCGGCGAGCTCTGCCAGGCTGATCCGGCCGCCGAGGCGCCGCCTGACGAAATGCCGCAGCTCCTCGCCGCGCCGCGTCGCGGAGGGCGGCTCCAGCGGGACGCTGAACTGGCTCTGCCCGCTCGGCCGCTTCAGGTACATCACGAGCTGCCGCGCCACGCGCAGCGCGACGCCCTCGCCGAAGTCCTCGGCCACCAGGGCGAGCGAGAGGTCCAGACAGGCGCTGATCCCGGCGCCGGTCCACACCTCGCCCTCCCGGATGAACACCGGGTCGGCGTCCACCTCGACCTCCGGGTACTCGGCGGCGAGCTGCTCCGCGGTGGACCAGTGGGTGGTGGCCCGCTTGCCGTCGAGCAGCCCGGCCGCGGCCAGCAGGTGTGCCCCCACGCAGACGGAGGCGACCCGGCGGGAGCGCGCGGCGAGCGTCCGCACCCGGTCGACGACCTCCGGGTCGGTGAGGGCGCGGACGCGGCGCTCGGCGTCCAGTTCGACGGCGCCGGGCACCAGGAGCGTGTCGATGCTCCGCGCGGCGGCCTCGGAGAAGGTCAGGTCCGGCAGGACGCGCACCCCGGCCGAGGTGGTGACGGGGTCGAGGGTCCGCGCGGCCAGGACGACCCGGTAGCCGGCCGCGTCGTCCGTCTCCCGCGGGACCAGGGAGAACACCTCAGGCGGTCCGGTGACGTCGAGCAGGTCGACGCCCTCGAAGAGGACGATCACGATCAGCCGGTCGAGGGGCTCCAGGGGCGCGCACTGCGTGGAATCGAGGTCCAGCCGGTGTCCATAGGTCTCCATGAGGTCTCCATGACGTCTCCGTGGGTGCTTCTCGGCGGGCGCTCACGCGCAGATGTGTACAACGCTAACGGGAAGCGTAATCGATGATTACAAAATGCGGTGAGACGGCGGTCCCGGGCGCTGCATCCCCCCAGGTCAAATCTGTTAGCGCTGCTACCATCGATGCCATGTCAACGGCCCGAGATCGCATTCTGGAAGCCACCGCGGAGCTGCTCGCCAGCAAGGAGGCGCCGGCGATCTCCACCCGGGCCATCTGCGACCGGGCCAAGGTCGGCATGCCCGAGATCTACCGCCAGTTCGGCGACAAGGAGGGGCTGCTCACCGCGGTGGCCGACCTCGGCTTCGAGCGTTTCCTCGCCAACAAGCGGCGCAATCCGCAGACCGGCGATCCGGTGGCGGACCTGCGCACGGCCTGGGACAGCCACGTCGCCTTCGCGCTCGGCAACCCCCACCTCTACCGGCTGATGTTCACCCCGGCGGGCGCGGCCAAGCCGCAGGCGATCGCGGAGGCGCAGGCCCTGCTCCTGACGGCCGTGGAGCGCTGCCGCGCGGCGGGCCGGCTGCGGACGGCCCCGGCGCTGGCGGCCCGGTCGATCCTCTCGGCGAACGTGGGCGTCTGCCTGATGGCGCTGTCCTTCCCCGAGCTGTACGGGGACCTGGACATCTCGCAGTCGGTACGTGACGCGGTGATCGGGAAGGTCACCGGCGACGAGCGGGAGGACACGAGGATCGGCGCCGCCACCGTCCTCGCCCAGGCACTGGTCGACACCCTTACGGGGGCGACCCCGGCCGTGACGCCCCGGCCGTGACACCCCGGCCGTGACGCCCCCGCTGTGACGCCCCCGCTGTGACGCCCTCGCCTTCCCTCGGCAGCGGTGATGCCCATGCCGACCCGGCGACGGCGTACGCCGGGATCCGGAAGGACTTCGAACGTGCGGGGTTCACCCGTGCGGCCGACACCACCCCGGTCCTGGCCGGTCATCCCCGGGTTCTGACGCGGCTCGACCCGCTCTGAAGGGTCCGGTGCCGTTCCGGTAAACCACCTTTCCGAGCAAACCATCCCAAAGTGCACCCAACCGGCTCTGATGTTCAGATGGGGCGATGTCCGGCGTCGACCCCCGCTGAATGGAGCGACAGATGGCCAACCTCCCCTTCGAGGCCTACTGAACCACCTGGTCTTCGCCGAGCCCGGCCGTACGGACGCCAAGGAGGCCCTCGCCGGTGTCTACGACAAGCTCGGCCAGGGCGCGGAGAACGGCCCCTGGCGCAACTTCTACCTGACCTCCGCCATGGAACTGCGCCACGGCGAGAACGCGGCCCTCCTCGACACCGCCAACCCGGAGATGGCGATGGCCCTGACCACCGACATGCTCCTCGACTCGATCGCCGTCCGGATCGACGGCCCCCGGGCCTGGGACGAGGACCTCACCATCGACCTCGTCCTCACCGACGAGGGCAGCCACCACCGCCTCACCCTCCACAACGGCGCCCTCACGCACCGGACCGTCACCGACCCCCGCACCCCGGCCGGCCTGACCCTCACGCTCACCAAGCCGCAGCTCCTGGCCGTCCTCGCGGGCCGGGCCCCGGACTCCATCTCCACCGAGGGATCCCCGGCCCTCCTCAGCCGTCTGTTCTCCTACGTCACGAAGCCCGACCCGGCGTTCCCGATCGTCACGCCGTGAGGCCGTAGGCGGCCGCGGCCTTCGAGCGGTGCTGCGCGAAGACGACGAGGCGCAGCACCGCGAACCGGGCGACGCCGGCGAGCGCGGAGGCGGACAGGTACACGGCCTGTTCGCGCACGGCACCGGGCGAGGGCTCGAGCTGCCGCAAGACGAGCATCGCCGCGCAGGTCACCGCGTACGCGGCGACCGCGGATCCGGCCGACTGCGCGTGCTGGCGCCAGGTGGCCCGCCCGCCGAGTCCGAAGGTGAAGCGGGCGTGCAGCTCGGTGGCCAGGAGCGTGGAGAGCGCGGTGACCAGGGCGTTGGCCAGGATCCAGGGGATCCAGGAGGCGAGGCCCGCGACGGCGAAGCTGGAGGCCACCCCGACTCCTCCGCCGCAGACGACGAAGCGGGAGAAGGCGGTGACGGCGCCGGACGCCGCCTGCTTCCGGCTCTGCGCTGTCTCCATGATCCAGCCCCTCCGACGGTGACGTCCGGAACCCGCGAACCCCTCGAACTCCGGTCGCGGACCACAGGGTGTGCCGCATTGGTGTCAGTCTGGCACACATGTGGCGCCAATTCTAGGAATTGGTGGCACCACGCTCCGCTCCTGATAGTGTCGGCGCCGCATGTGACCCACGTCACTTGACAGGAGCATCGCAATGAAGCACCGCATCGTCGTCCTGGGTGCCGGCTATGCCGGGGCCTACGTGGCGGGGAACCTGGCCCGCAGGCTCTCCCCGGCGGACACCGAGATCACCGTGGTCAACGCCGAGCCGGACTTCGTCGAGCGGCTGCGGCTGCACCAGCTCGCGGCGGGCCAGGAGATCGGGACCCGCAAGCTTGCCGACGTCTTCGCGGGGACGGGGATCCGGCTGAGCCTGGCCCGCGTCACCGCCGTCGACCCCGAGCGCCGGACCGTCACGGTGACGGCCGCCGGTGCCAGTGCCAGTGCCGGCGCCGACGCCGGTGCCGACCACGGCACCGGCGAACTCGGCTACGACACCCTGCTCTACGCCCTCGGCAGCCATGGCGACGACCGAGGCGTCCCCGGGGTGGCCGAGCACGCCTTCGACGTCGCCGCCCGGCCCTCGGCCCTGCGCCTGCGCGAGCGCTTGGACTCCCTCGGCGGAGCCGGAGAGGTCCTGGTCGTCGGTGACGGGCTGACCGGCATCGAGACCGCCACCGAGCTCGCCGAATCCCGGCCCGGGCTGTCGGTGACGCTGGTCGCCCCCGGCGAACTGGGTGCCCGGCTCTCGACCGGGGCCCGCGGCCATCTGCGCCGGGCCTGTGACCGGCTGGGCATCACCGTCGTGGAACACACCCGCGTCGAAGCCGTCGAGGCGACCCGGGTGCTGTGCGCCGACGGGACGGCCCTGCCGTCCGACGCCACCGTGTGGACGGCCGGGTTCGCGGTCGCGCCCATCGCGGCAGCCGCCGGGCTGGCGGTCACCGCGGACGGCCGGATCCTCGTCGACGCCACCATGCGCTCGGTCTCCCATCCCGAGGTCTACGCCGCCGGTGACAGCGTCCACACCATCGGCGCGAACGGCCTGCCGCTGCCCATGTCCTGCGCTTCGGCGGGCTTCACCGGCATGCAGGCGATGAAGGCCATCATGGGCAGCCTGACCGGCACCGGGACCGGACGCGTCAAGCTGGCCTACCAGGGCAACCACATCAGCCTCGGCCGCCAGGACGCGATCCTGCAACTGGTCGACGGCGCGGCCCGGGCGAAGCCCGCGTACACGGGCGGCCGGAAGGCCGCGCGCATCAAGGCGGCCATCCTCAAGATGTCGCTGTGGACCACCTCCCACCCGACCTTCGGCCTGCCCAAGCGCCGACGCCGCCTGACCGCCGTGCCCGACCGGTCCGTGGCCGCCGCCTAGGTCGTCTACATCGAGGTCTACCCGGCTTCGGCGCGCAGGATCGTAGAGGAGTTCCCGGCCGCCGCCACCTCCGGCCGCACCGAACGGCTGGTGGCGCTGCTCACCGACGACGTGGTCGCTCTCTCCGACGGCGCCGGGCCGGCCGCGGAGCTGAACACGGCGCCTACGGGGCCGTGGGATACAGGGACTTCCAGAACGTGCAGTGGTGCTCCACGGCGAAGTCCACGGGGTGGATGCCGCCGGGGCCGGACAGGGCTGATGGTGCCGTGACCCCGCGGTGCACGTCGTAGCCTGAGCCGCGAGTCGTGGCCCGAGCCGCGACCAGCGTCTTCATCGACGTCTCCCGACACCACAGACCGAGAGGGGGGCGACCGGCATGGAGTGGGCACTCGGCGCCGCCGGAATCACCGCCGGGCTGCTGATCGCGCTGGTGACGGCGCCGGTCGGGGTGTCGGGGGCCGTGTTCCTGCTGCCGGTGCAGCTCAGCGTGTTCGGCGTTCCCAACCCCGCCGTCACCCCGACGAACCTCCTCTACAACGTGGTCGCCGGGCCCGGAGCCCTGCTCCGCTACCACCGCGACGGCGCCCTGGGGGGACCGCTCGTACGGCGCATGGTGCTGGGCACCCTGCCCGGCGTGGTCGCCGGAGCGGCGATCCGCGTGTTCGCCGTACCGGGACCGGCCGCCTTCCGCCTGCTGGTGGCCGCCCTGATGCTGCCCCTCGGCCTCTGGCTCTGCGCGCGCACCCTGCGCCCCGTACCGGCGGACGACGGGCCGCCGCCCTCGCCGCGCACCGTGACGGGCCTCGCCCTGGCCGTGGGGGTGGTCGGCGGGATCTACGGCATCGGCGGCGGCTCCATCCTCGGCCCGCTCCTCGTCGGCCGGGGCCTGCCGGTCGCCCGGGTCGCGCCCGCGGCCCTCGCCTCGACGTTCGCGACCTCCCTGGTCGGCGCCGCCACGTACGCGCTGCTGTCCCTGACCGGGCGGGCCGACATCGCGCCCCACTGGTACCTGGGGCTGGCCTGCGGCCTGGGCGGACTCGTCGGCGGCTACCTCGGCGCCCGCCTCCAGCCCCGCCTCCCGGAGAAGGGCCTGCGCCTCCTCCTCGGCTCGCTGGCCGCCGCGCTCGGCGCCGTGTACGCGGTCGACGCGGTCGTCTGACCCCGGCCTCGCCCCCGCCGCCAGGGCCTAGGGTCGGCGGCATGACCGTCGCCCGCTCCATCGCCCTGTTCGTCGTCGCCGCGCTGTTCGAGATCGGCGGCGCCTGGCTGGTCTGGCAGGGCATCCGCGAGCACAAGGGCTGGATCTGGGCCGGCGCCGGCGTCATCGCGCTGGGGCTCTACGGGGTGGTGGCCACCTTCCAGTCCGACGACGACTTCGGCCGCATCCTCGCCGCCTACGGCGGGATCTTCGTCGCCGGGTCCATCGCCTGGGGCATGGTCGCCGACGGCTACCGTCCCGACCGCTACGACGTCATCGGCGCCCTGGTCTGCCTCGCCGGCATGGCCGTGATCATGTACGCGCCCCGCAGCCACTGACGACGCGACCCCCCGCCGGTGGCCCTCCCTTGGCGACCTGCGGGTGAATCGAACCCCGGTACGATCTCAACTTCTTGATCGACTAGGGGGAATTGATGGCGACCGCCGACCATGCCGTGCTGAGTCCACTGGGGCCGAACGATCCGCGGGAGATCGCCGGTTACCGGCTGCTCGCGCGGATCGGTGAAGGCGGCATGGGATCGGTCTACCTCTCCCGGACCCGCGGCAACCAGCCGGTCGCCCTGAAGGTCATCCGCCGCGAGTTCGCCCAAGACCAGGACTTCCGGGCCCGGTTCGAGCACGAGGTCCAGGCGGCGCGCCGGGTGCAGGGGTACCACATCGTGCCGGTCGTGGACCACGACACCAGTGGCGAACAGCCCTGGCTCGCCGGAGCGTACGTACCGGGACTGGCGCTGGACGACGCGCTCGCGGCCCACGGACCGCTCCCGATGCCCGCCGTGTTCCACCTGATCGGCTGCACCGCACAGGCCCTGCATTCCGTACACGCCGCGTCGGTGATCCACCGCGACCTGAAGCCCAGCAACATCCTGCTGAGTTCGAACGGCCCCTGGGTGATCGACTTCGGCATCGCGCGCGCCACCGACGCCACCCAGCTCACGCGCAGCGGCGGGTTCATCGGGACGCCGCAGTACATGTCGCCCGAGCACGCCCTGGGCCGCCTGGTCACCCCGGCGACCGACATCTTCGCGCTGGGCCTGATCGCCGCGGTCGTGGCCACCGGCCGGCACCCGTACGGTGACGGCGCCGGACTCTCGATCGCCGCCTCGATCGCCGCCTCGATCGCCAACACCCCGCAGCAGGCCCCGGACCTGAGCGGGTACCCCGATCCGCTACGGCCCCTGCTGGAGCGGTGCCTGGCGGCCGATCCCGCCCGGCGGCCCGCGCCGGCCGAGCTGGTCGAGTGGTGCCAGCGGGTGGCGGGGCGGCCCCTGCGCGACTTCGAGGGCTGGCTCCCCGCCGGGCTCACGGCGGAGATCACGCGGCGGGAGCAGCTGGCACAGGTGCCCCCGCAGCCGCAGACCCCGCCGGCCCCCTCGTACAACCCGACGTACGTGCCGACGCAGGCGTCGGGACCGGCCCAGGCCCAACAGCCCTACGCGCCGACGCGGGCGTCGGGCCCGGTGCACCAGCCGATGCAGGGCGCACCCCACCCCCAGGCGGCGATGTACGCGGCGCCCACCACCACCGCTCCGGCCCCCGCCGCCACCACCGCGCCCGCCCCCGCGAACCGTGGCGGCGGGCGGGTTCCCCTGATCGTCGGCGCGGGCATCCTGGCGGTCGCCCTGGCCGCGGGCGGCACCTGGTACCTGACGCGCCCCGACGACAAGGGAGGGGCGGAGGGCAAGGGCGGGGACAAGGCGGTGGACCAGTCGAACTCCGCGTCGCCCGCGGTGCGGAGCCAGGCCCCGTCGTCGGCGGCGCCCCCGACTCCCGCCGCCCCCGCCTACACGGTGGTGTTCCAGTCCAAGCCGTTGAAGCTCCTGGCTCCCCGGGAGTTCGGCAAGTACAACGACGTCGACCTCGACTTCCCCAAGGTGGCGCCCTTCGGGGAAATGGGGAGCGGCAACCGGGAGCTGCAGATGGGCTTCGACGCCGTCGAGAGCGGAACGCCCTTCGGCAAGAGCAAGGGCCCCACCCCCGAGCAGTGCGCGACCGGCGCCGACACGGATCCGATTCCCGACCGGCTGGACGGGGCCGCCCTGACCGGAGCGGACAGCACCATCGTCAAGGGCGATCTGCTCTGCACGGTCACCTCCAAGGGCAACCTGGCGATGGTGAAGATCGTCGGCATCGAGCCCTCGCCCGACAAGCTGCACGACATCCC
The DNA here is from genome assembly GCF_035978755.1 of Streptomyces sp. NBC_01298. Lineage (NCBI taxonomy): Bacteria > Bacillati > Actinomycetota > Actinomycetes > Kitasatosporales > Streptomycetaceae > Streptomyces > Streptomyces sp. NBC_01298. The sequence continues at coordinate 4,433,812 of NZ_CP108414.1, read as the reverse complement.
GACCTACCGCACCGAAGTGACGCTCTGGAAGCCCCGGTCGTAGCCGTATCGGTCGGGGCGTAGGCCGCGTCGGCCGAGTCGGCCGCGTCAGCCGCGGGTGGCGCGGCGGCCGAAGGCGAACCAGAGGCCCAGCAGTACCCCGCCGCCCACGGCGACGGCGGTGGTGACCGTTCCGGAGGCGAGGCTCGCGGTGACGACGACGGCCAGCGCGTACGCCACGGGCAGCAGCACGTTCAGGTTGGTGGCGGCTGTCTTCGGACCTTGTGACATGGGTGGGTCCCCCTGCTCGGTTGGTCGGTCGTACCCGGCCGCACGTCGTGTGCGCGGCGGGCGGATTGGTCGTGGAGCGCGTCGTTCCGGAAGGATCATCTCACCTGGCAGCGGTTGCCGTGAGTGGTTCGCAGAGGGGCGGGTCGCGTCGGCGGTCGATAGGCGTCCGTGACTGACTAGTCGTCATATCGAGGCTGCTCAGCGCCGGTTCGCCGCGTCGGCCATCTGCGGGCCCGCCAGTCGGGCGAAGAGTCCGTCCGTGTCCGCCATGAGCTCCTCGTACGTGCCCTGCTGGACGACCCGGCCCCGGTCCATGACCACGATGCGGTCCGCGTCGACCACGGTGGACAGCCGGTGCGCGATGACGATCCGGGTGGCGTTCAGGCGGCGCGTGCTCTCGGCGACCAGTCCCTGCGTGGGATTGTCGAGGGCGCTGGTCGCCTCGTCGAAGAAGACCAGGCGCGGCCGTGCCACCAGGGCGCGGGCGATCATCAGGCGCTGGCGCTGGCCGCCGGAGAGGGTGTTGGTGCCCTCGGAGAGCACGGTGTTCATGCTCATCGGCATGGCCCGGATGTCGTCGGCCAGGCCCGTCATCTCGGCGGCCGCCCAGGCGTCGTCGAGGGTGTGGCCGCCGGAGCCGACGATGTTGGCGAGGATGTCGCCCGCCTGGAGCGAGCCGTTCTGCAGCACCACTCCGCACTGCCGTCGGACCGCCGAGACGTCCAGCTCGGCGAGGTCCTGGCCGTCGTACAGCAGGCTGCCGGACATGGGGGTCTCGAAGCCGAGCAGCAGTCGCAGCAGGGTGGACTTGCCGCTGCCCGAGGCGCCGACGACGGCGATGAACTCGCCCGGCTGCACGGTGAGGCTGACGTCGTCGAGGACGAGCGGGCCGTCCTGGCCGTAGCGGAACGACAGGTGCGAGACGGCGATCCGGCCGGACAGGTCGCCCGGGTCGACCTTGGTGCCGTCGTTCTCCGGCTCCGCTTCCAGGATGGGCTTCAGCCGCTCGAGCATCGGAACGGTTCCGACGGCGGTCACGGCGGAGGCGGTGAACTGCAGGCCGGCCGAGAGCAGCAGGTTGAAGGCCGCGAAGAACGGCAGGAAGGTGGTGAGCGGGACCTCCCCGTGCAGGGGGCCCGCGGTCACCCCGAAGACGACCGCCGAACACACCAGGGGGAAACCGGCGTTGAAGGTGGTCACGCTGTTCTGCACCCGGCGGACGCGGGCGGACAGGCCGTGGCCGCGGGCGGCCAGCCGGGTCCACTCGGCGAAGGCCCGCTCCTCGGCGGCGGCCACCCGCAGCTTCGGCATGGCGGTGAGCATCTGGAAGACCATCGCGGACATCGCCTGCTCGTGCGTGTACTCGCGCCGGGCCCACCGCAGTTGGAGCCGCCCGGCCGCGGCGGCGAACAGCACGCCGACGGCGGTGAGACCGGCGGCGACCAGGGCCAGGGTCAGGTCGTACCAGAAGACGAGGGCCAGGTTGGCGAGGCCGGTCAGCAGGGCCAGGGTGGCCGTGGTGAGCATCCCGGACAGGAGTTCCTGGGCGGCGGTGACACCGAGCACGGTGGTGCCCAGTTCGCCGGTGGAGTAGCGGGTGAAGAACGCGGCCGGCAGGGACAGCAGCCGGTTCCACAGCCCGGCCTGCATGGCGGCGCCGGTGCGGCTCTCCAGCCGTAGGACGGCGAGGTTCTGTACGACGGACAGCGCGGCGGTCACCAGGCCCGAGCCGACGACGACGAGGGACCCCTGCACGATCAGGTTCCGGTCGGCGTCCGCCACGAACTCGCCGAGCACCTTGCCGGTCATGACCGGGATGATCAGGCCGACCAGGGCGACGAACACGCCGGTGAGGGCGAGCCGGGCCAGGTCCCGGCCGTGCCCCAGCGAGGGCGAGAGGCCGAACCTCAGCAGGCTGGGGACGTCGCGCACGGCCGCCGGCAGCGGCCGGTACAGCACGACGGCGGCGGGGCGCAGCCGGGCGGCCGTCCCGGCGTCGAGCAGGGAGACCCGGCCTTCGTCGACGAGTACGTAGCCCTGGCCGAGGGGCAGCAGCGCGACGGGCCGGCCCGTGACGTGGTAGCCGAGCACCGGCCCCACGTCGCGGGTCCACCAGCGGTCCTCCAGCCGGATGCCCCGGGTGCGGAAGCCGGAGGCCAGCGCGATGGCCCGCAGGTCCTGGGCGGGGTTGCGGCGGCCCGGGCCGGGGCTCCGGACCGGGGGGCGGACCGAGAAGCCCTGCCGGGAGGCGACCAGCCGGACCGCGGCGAGCATCGGCTCGTCGTCGGCGACGTCGGCGAGCTTCAGGCGCGTGCCGGTGTCGTGCAGCACCGCGTCGAAGGTGCGGACGGCGGACGACAGCACCTTCCCGTCCTGGGCGCGGCGCGCGGCGAGTTCGGCGCGCTCGCGGGCCCGCTGGACGGCGATGCGGTGGTCGACGGTGGTGCGCAGCCGGGCGGAGTGCTCGGTCAGCGCGTGTGTCAGCCGGCCCTCGCGGTAGACGGAGAGGAGGGAGGCGGTGGTGAGGCGGGCGTCCCCGCGGGCCCGGACCCAGTCCTGCTCGGTCAGGATGAGCTCGGCGCCGGGGCCGACGGGCTCCAGTGCGCCGGTCTCCTCCTCCCCCTCGGCGGCGGCGCCCTCGGTGGCCGGGTCGCCCGGGTCGAGGAGGCCGGACTCCACGCGGACGAACTGCACCCCGTCGACGGAGCGGGCCACGTCGCCCTTGCCGAGTTCGGTGCCGTCGGTGGTGCTCAGGGAGGTGAACTGGCGGGGCGCGAGGGCGCCGGGGAGCGCGTCGGCGAGGGCGGTGAGCCCGGCGGTGAGGCCGGCGAGGAGCCGGGCGTGGTCGAGCGCGGCGGAGGGCTCGCCGACCGTCCGGGGCAGTGTGGCCCGGCCCTGGCGGATCTGGTCGAGGAGGGACAGCGGCAGCCGGGTGAGCCGGGCGTCGAGCACGGGCCGGGCGATGACGGTGTGGCGGCTCTCGCCGCCGGTGCCGCACACCACGAGCATGCCGGCCTCGGCGCGGCACAGGAAGTAGCGCCGGCCGTGCTCACCGCCGTCGCCGCCGTCCGGTCCGCGGTCCACGGCGAACAGGTCGGCCGCGCCGGATTCCACGTACAGCAGGGTGGCGGGGTCGTCGAGGCAGAAGGTGCGGGCGGGGGCGGCCGCGGGGGAGCCCGCGGCGGAAGAAGTGCTCACAGCGTGTCCTTCTCCTCGGAGCGGCTGGCGTCGAACAGGGCGGCGTAACTGCCCTGGGCGGCGACCAGTTCCTCGTGCGTGCCGCGTTCGGCGATGACGCCCCGGTCGAGCACGATGATCTCGTCGGCGTCGCGTACGGTCGACAGCCGGTGGGCGATGATCAGGCAGGCGCAGCCGCGGCGGCGCAGGTTGTCCATGACGGTGCGCTCGGTCGCCGGGTCGAGCGCGCTGGTGGCCTCGTCGAGGACGAGCAGGGTGGGGCGGGAGGCGAGCGCGCGGGCGAGTTCCAGGCGCTGGCGCTGGCCGCCGCTGAAGTTGCTGCCCTGTTCGCACACCCTGGCGTTGATGCCGCCGGGCCGGGACATGACCTCGTCGAAGACGGCGGCGTCCTGGAGGGCGGCGAGGACGACCTCGTCGGGCACGGTGTCGTCCCACAGGGTCAGGTTGTCGCGGACCGTGCCGGCGAAGAGCGCGATGTCCTGGTCGACGTAGGCCATGGAGGCGGCGAGGACGGTACGGGGGATCTCCTCGCGGGGCTGTCCGCTGATGAGTATCTGCCCCGAGCGCGGCTCGTACAGGCCCGTCACGAGCCGGCCCACGGTGGACTTGCCACTGCCGGAGCCGCCGACGATCGCGGTGCGGGAGCCGGGGGAGACGGTGAGGCTGAGTGTGGTGACGACGGGGTCGGAGAGCGGGCCGTAGCCGAAGGTGACGTTGTCCAGGGTGAGTTCGCCGTCGAGCCGGTTGGCGGGGAGGTCGTGCCGGTTGGCGGGGACGCCGCCCGTCAGGCCGTCCGTCAGGCCGCCCGTCAGTCCGTCCGTTCCGGCCGCCGCGGGCTGGAAGCCCCGGGCCTGCGGGTACTTCTCCACGTCGTGGATGCGCTTGAGGTCGGCGTTCATCTCCTGGAGCCGGCTGCCCAGGTTGGTGAGCTGGGTGACGGGGCGGCTGAGGGCCGCCAGCAGGGTCTGGAAGGTGACGAGGATGCCGACGCTGAGGGTGCCGTCGGCCACCCGCAGGCCGCCGACGAGCAGCATGACGCCGATGTTGACGACGGCCAGCAGGGGCGGCAGGACCGTCAGCATCGCGGTGGTCTGCCCGAGCCGCTGCTGGGCGGTGGTGACCTTGGCGAGGAAGCCGGCCCAGCGGGTGAAGGCGTCGGGCTCGGCGCCGGTCGCCTTGACGGACTCGATGGTGGACAGGGTCGCGAAGGTGGTGCCGATCAGGTTGCCGCGGTCGGCGCGCAGCGCGTCCACGGCGTCCTTGCGGGTGCGCGAGACCAGTTGCAGGACCAGCACGTTGAAGCCGGCGGTGGCCAGGCCCAGGAGGCCGAGCAGGACGTCGTAGCGGACCATCAGGGCGCCGTAGAAGACGACGAGCACGCTGTTGATGGTGGTGGCGGCGACGTCGCGCGAGAGGATCATCGCGACGGTGTCGTTGCTCGCGACGCGTCGGGCGACCTCGGCCGGGCGGCGCTGCAGGAAGAACTCGATGGGCAGCCGCAGCAGATGGCGGAAGAAGCGCGCCGACGCCACCAGTCCGGTACGGATCTCCATGCGCAGCAGGTAGTGCTGCTGCACGGAGGTCAGGACGAAGACCATCACGGCCGTCACCAGCATCGCCAGGACCAGCGGCAGCACGGCCGTGGGCGAGTCGGAGACGAGCACCCGGTCGAGGAAGACCCGGGAGTAGGCGGCGCCGATGATGCCCGGCACCACCAGCAGCAGGCTGGCCAGCAGCACCAGGGGCAGGGCGCGCCCGGACGGCAGCCGGCGGTCCAGGAGGGCGGCGGCGGTGCTGCTGCGGCGGCCGCCGGGCGTGAAGTCGGGGCCGCGTTCGAAGGTGAGGACGATGCCGGTGTACCCGGAGTCGAACTCGGACCACTCCATCAGGCGCGGTCCGCTGGCCGGGTCGTTGACGGCGACCTGGGTGCGTCCGAACCGGGTGGTGATGCCCTCGACCACCATGAAGTGCTGGAACGCCCAGAAGATCATGACCGGCCCGACCCGGAGCTTCTCCTCCAGCTGGTTGGTCTCCGCCTGGAAGCCCTTGGCGACGAGCCCGAACGAGCGGGCCGCGGCCAGCACGGAACTCGCGCGGGCGCCGTCCCGGGAGACGCCGCACAGGGCGCGCAGCTCCTCCAGCGGGACGTGCCGCCCGTAGTGGGCGAGGATCATCGACAGACTGGCCGCGCCGCACTCCACCGATTCCATCTGCAGGACGGTGGGCACCCGGTGCGCGCGGCGCCGGGCCCAGCGGCGGCCGCGGGCCGCGGTGCGCTTGGTGCGGCGGGCGTCCCGGCGGGAGGCGGCGGCCACGGGGGGCCGGATCTTCGTGTCGGTCATGGCTGCCGTTTCCTCAGCTTGGCGTCGGTTGTCTCAGCGGCGGCGTCGGCGGCGGCGTCGGGGGCACCGCTCAGCGCCCCAGCACCAGGTCGAACGGCGACTGCGTGCGCAGCTCGATGGAGGCCGACACGGAGGTCTGCGAGCTGAGCCGGATGGGCGGAGGCTTGGCGGAGCTCCAGGCGTAGCCGGAGGCGGAGCCCGCCGCGGGGATCAGGTCGACGGTGACCAGGCGCGGCGCCTGGTCCTGCTCGAAGCTCTGGGCCGCCAGCTCGCCGCCGACGATCGCCGCGAGGCCCTCGCGGGTCAGCGGGTACGGGTCGACACGGGTGACCGTGCCGCGCAGCAGGCCGTACACGGCCGGGGGAGCGGTCGACACGTTCAGGTCGACGGGGCGGCCGGGCACGAGGCGGGCGGCCCGGTCGGCGGGTACGAAGACGAGCGCGACGAGGCGGTCGCCGGGGAGGTCGGTGCGCTCGACGGTGGCGACGGTGGCCCCGGCCGGGACGAACTGGCCGGTGGTAAGCGGGGCGCTGATGACCTTGCCGGCGAACGGGCTGGTGATCGTGTGGATCTTCCCGGCCTCGTCGGCGAGGCGGGCGACGGGCTGCCCGGCGCGGACCTCGTCGGCGGGGCGGACCAGGAGGTCCTGTGCCATGCCGGTGTACGGGCTCTGGACCTGGCTGGTGCCGCCGGGGTGGGTCAGGACGCCCGGGGCGGCGACGGTGACGTCGAGCCGGGCGACCACCGCCCACACGCAGGCCCCGGCCATCACGATGAGCACGACGAAGACGGCGATCCAGCCGCGCGGGGCCGCGAGCATGACGGCGGCGTCGAGCTCGTCCGGCTCCCGCTTGCGCTGCAGGGCCTGGTAGCGGAACTTCACGGCGTCGTCTCCCCTCTCGCGGACCCGGCCGGGCGGCTGCCCAGGACGAGTTCGCCGACGGTGCCCTCCAGCAGCGGGTCCCGGCCGGTGGCGGCGGCGAAGGCGCTGGTGTCGCCGCCGCCGAGCCCGCACACGGCCAGGCCCATCGCGGTGGCCACCAGGTAGACGGTCTGGTAGAGCACGCCGACGTGCTTGAGGATCAGCGGGTAGGCGACCGTCTCGTACTTCCACATGACGCGGCCGAAGCGGGCCGCCACCAGGAGCACGACCTGCGGATCGTCCTCCATCATCGAGCCGCCGCGGGCCTCCTTGACCAGGGTCGCGGTGGCCGGTCCCGGCGCGCTGACGAACTCCAGCTCGTGCCGGTCGGGCGCGTACCGGTACAGCCCCGGCTCCAGCCCCTCGCAGCGGGTGACCAGCGGGTAGACCTCCAGCTCGTGCACGGCTCCGCCGCTGGGCAGCGGGCGGTCGGCGAGCTCCTGGCCGTCGCTTCCGGTGAACGTGCGGCGGATGCGGACGGTCCGGTAGAGCAACTCGGCGAGCTGGTCCAGGGTCAGCGGGTGCTCTTGGTCGTGCGCGCGGGTGGAGGTGCGCCGCTCGATGGCCTCGGTGAGGGTGAGGTCCCGGGCGGTGATGGCTTCGAGGTCGGGGACCGGCAGTGCCACGCGCGGCCCGTCGGCGGCGGGGGCCGCGACCGGCTCGGGGCCGAAGAGGTCCGCGTGCCGGTAGGTGCCGCCGTAGCCGGGCGCGGAGGCCGGGACGCGGGTGCGGGCGTGGAAGGCGAGGTCGACCGGGTCCCACTGGAGGCTGCCGCGCTCCTCGGCCTGCGGGTCGGCGTCGGGGCCGCCGGGGGCCAGCGCGCCGGCGGTGGCGAGCAGCCGCACCAGCGGGGTGGGGACCTCCTCGGTCCAGGTGGTCAGCAGCGGGAGCAGCGCGGTGGCACCGGCGCCCAGCTCCACGGCCAGCGGGCTGCCGGGGGCGCGCAGCGCGAAGGCGCCTTCGGCGGGTGTCAGCAGGGCGTGCCGGCTCAGCCGTACGGGGCCTCGCGGGGCGGGCTTGAGGGCGGTGGAGCCGCGGCCGACGGGCACCAGGCGGGCGACGGGAACGCCGTCCGGGCCGGCCACCGCGTGTTCCAGGAGGCCTGCGGCTTCGAGCCTGGAGCGCAGCATCTGCCAGCGCAGCAGGCCCATTTCGCCGTCGTGGGCCACGACGAGCGCGCTGATCGCGGCCTCGTCCCGGTCGCCCTCGCCGTAGGCGCGCAGCGCGGCCTGGGCGCCCGGGGTGATGGCGCCCAGGCGCACGGCGCCGAGGCGGGTGGCGATCGCGCCGTCCTGGAAGGTGCCGCCCCGGGCCAGCCGGCTGGTCAGGGTGTACGTGGCGGACACCACGGAGGCCGGCGCGGCCTCGTCCGGGAGTGTGCTCGTACTGGTCATGGCTCCAGCCCTGATGAGGCGCGGGCCGGGTCGTGCCCCGGCCCGCGGGTGTGACGGATGGCCAGGCTCAGAAGAAGACGTTCCAGGTGTTCAGGTCGGCCTCGGCGAGCGGCTCCGCGAGGCGGCCCATGCGGACCGGAGCCTCGTAGAGCCGGCCGGGGCCCAGCCGCCGCCAGAAGTGGCGCAGGCCCGGGGCGATCACCTTGACCACGTTGAGCTCCAGGTCGGGGCGCGTCTGGTCGACGACGATGACCTCGGAGCCGGCCTCCTTGATCCGCTCGACCTGCTCGCGGATGCGGTCGGAGAGGTCGAACCCGGCCCGCGGGCCGACCTTGGTCGCCGGCAGCTCCGGGTCGGGCAGCAGCCAGGGCTCCGCGGCGACGGTGGCCGTCTTCAGCCAGGTCAGGGTCTCCAGGTCGCCGACGAGGTAGGTGGTGTTCCCGTCGGCGTCGCGGTTCTCGATCATCGGCAGGAACTGGTTGAGTTCGGTGAGCGCGCGGAAGGCGGCGACGCGCGGGTCCGGGTGGGCGCCGAAGCCGACCATGATGTCCTCGACGCTGTGGCGGCGGCGCGAAGCGGCCACGTACACCGGCATGCCGAGGTCGGTGGTGAGGTCCATCATCCACAGGTCGCGGTTCATGGCGCCGTAGTAGGTGCGCAGTTGGTCCACGTACGGGTCTTCGAGCGAGTCCATGTCGAAGGCCGGCAGGCGCAGCCGGTTGTACCACCACACGGCGACGGCGTCGCGCTCGGTGAGCTCGCACAGCCCCTGGAGGATCGCCTCCTCGAGGGAGTTGCCGGCGGCGGTGCCGTTGGAGTCGGCGATGCAGAAGAAGTGCTCCTGGAGGTCCGGGTGGCCGTACCAGGAGTAGGCGGCCGGGATCAGGCGCTCTTCGTCGTGGGTCAGGGACCAGCCGCCGGTCCAGTCGATCGCGACGTCCTCGGGGAACCGGTCCGGCACCTTGTGCAGGCGGTTGGCGGGGTCCTGGTTCCAGGTGTCGCGGGCGGCGACCTGCGCTTCGGAGAAGTGCAGCAGGGAGGCGGGGTGGACGACCGTGGCGGGGTCGAGGTCGCGGTAGGCGGCGCGCCGCACGGCCTCGTCACCGCGCCAGACGCCGGCGTAGCGCTCGATGGCCTCGCAGACGGCGCTGACCTTGGCCTGGATCTCGGAGCGGCCCTTGCCGCCGCTCTGGCCGCGCAGGTTGCGGCGCAGCAGGTCCATGCTGTCGTTGACCATCGCGAAGTTGTGGCCCGCGGCGTAGCTGTAGGTCAGCGTGTTGGACTCGGGCGTGTGCGAGACCAGCTTGGTGATGGCGCCGAGGTGCGGGCTGATGTGCCGCTCCAGGCGGGCGAGGGTGGCCTCGGGGCTGTTGACGCGGTAGCCGCCGTCGCTGGTGTGGCTGGCGTCGCCGGCGGCCAGGACGATCTTGGGGCTGCGCTCGCTGACCAGGGTCGGGTCGCCGCAGGAACGGCACTGGGGCTGGCGGATCAGCTGGTGCCGGTCGGTGGTGAGGGTGGAGAGGTCGAGGGTGACCATCTGCCCGCACAGGGCGCCGGGTTCGCCGGTGGCGGCGATCCGGGCGGCCTCGGCGGCGATCAGGCCCGCGGCGGCCAGCGGTCCGGCGGGGATGGAGGCGCGGGCCGGGTGACGGGGCACGGAGTCGCCGCGCTTGCCGGCCAGGTAGCGCTCCAGCTGGCGGTTGCCGGCCAGGCGCTGGGCCAGACAGGTCCAGCATCCGGTGTGGTCCGGGTCGAGGTACGGGCCGATCCAGGGCGAGATGCCGCCGGTGCGGGCCAGCAGCCACGGCTTGGCCGCCGCCAACTGCTTCTCGTTGCGGGCTTCGAGGGCCGGGTCGAGGTAGTCGTCGACGAGGACGACGGAGATGCCCTCTTCGGGCACGGTGTCGAAGTCGCCGGTGAGGGCGGTCAGTCCGAGCGCGCGCAGCGCCGCGAGGACCGGCTCGGGGTCGATCCCCGCGGTCGCGGCGACCGTGACGGGCGCGGTGGCGAGGGTGGCGGCCGGGTCGATGCCCAGGGCGTCCCAGTACGCGAGGGTGGCCTCCGGCAGGTCGGGCCGGCCCTCGGCCAGGTGCCCGGCGGCGCCGAAGCGGGTGAGGGCCGCGAGGACGGTGGGGATGGGCAGCGTGCCGGCGAGGGCCTGCACGATCTCCATGACGGTCTTGCGGCCGTCCAGGTGCGGGAGCACGGCCGCGGCCGCCTTGCCGGGCACCAGGTAGTCCTGGCCCTCCGCGTAGAGGAAGACCCGCTCGCCCTCCACCACCTCGACGTGGAAATGGGCCTTGAGGCGCGGCTTTTCCATCTGTCCCCCTTGGTTCTCGCGGTCAGCCCTGACGTGGCATCACACCGGCAACCCAAACACGGGGCCGATCCCGGGTAAATGCTTCACCTGATACGCAGGAAGGCCTTCGAATACGTAGCCCGGCGGGATGTTCCATACGTACCGGGAGGCACACGGGACGCGGAGTGGCGCGCACGGAATCCAGCCATCCGGTTGACATGTAAAAAGCTGGCCCAACTGGGCTGTCACTACTGCCACTTTGGCTTGATCTGCCCCCGGCGCAATGCGACATTGACCCCATGCATTCACCCAACGGGGATCTGTACCACCGCGAGCGTGAGATGGGCCTCCTTGAGGGTGCCGTCGGTGAACTGGCACTGGGGCGACCGACGGTGGCCACCATTCACGGGTGCCACGGAATCGGGAAGTCCGCGCTGCTGAACGCGGTGCCCCGGCTGCTGCCCCCCGGGACCCTGGTGCTGCGGGCGCGCTGCCATCCGAGCGAGAGCCAGTTCCCCTACGGCATGGTGAGCCAGCTGTTCGACCCGGTGCTCGGCGGCGCCGGCGGTCACGGCGCGCCCGGAAGCACGCCCGGAAGCACGCCCGGACCCGGGCTCGGAGAGGACGGGCCCACCCACGAGGCCCTGCTGGGCCTCCTGCGGACCACCCGCTCCCTCGCCGTCGACCGGCCGGTGGCCATCCTCGTCGACGACCTGACCAACGCCGACCCGCACTCGCTGCGCTGGTTCTCGTACATCGCCCGGCGGCTCGACGACCTGCCGGTGCTGATGGTGGCCACGCTCCCCGCCTCGGCCGCCGCACAGGTGGCGGAGCAGCTCGGCCCGCTGCCGTACCTGCTGCGGCTGTGGCCGGAGCCGCTGTGTCCGACCTGTACGACCGAGCTGGTCGACCGCGCCTTCGAGAGCCCCGTCGACCAGGAGCTGGCGGCGCTCTGCCACACCCTCGCGCACGGAAACCCGCTCGTGCTGCACGACCTGGTGACCCGGCTGCGGCGCACCCACGTGCCGCCCGGCTCGCCCGACCCCGACCAGGTGCTGCCGATCGGGGCGCAGGCCCTCTCGGAGACCGTGCTGGCCTGGCTCGGCGAGGACGACCCGTGCGCGAGCGAACTGCTCACGCAGCTGGCCGTCCTGGGCCCCGACACCGACCCGGCCGTATGCGCCGCCCTCTCCAAGCACGGCGAGGTGCACGACCAGCAGGCCCGCGAAACGCTCGTACGGGCCGGGCTCCTGGAAGCCGGTCTGCCCGGCCGCTTCACGCACACGGCCGTCCGGCCCGCGGTCCTCGCCCGGGTCTCGGCGCATGAGCGGCTGGTGCTGCACGGGCGCGCCGCGGCCGTACTGGCACGGCTCGGCGCCCCGGCCCGGCAGACTGCGGACCAGCTGATCCTGGCGGGCTGCGACTGGGGGATCGACGTACTGCGCGGCGCCGGGATCCAGGCCTCGGGGGTCGGCGACCACGAGTCCGCGGCCCGCTACCTGCGCCGCGCGCTCACCCTGCTGGAGCAGCGGGAAGCGCCCGGGGAGGAGGGCGGCGAGAGTGCGGCGAAGGAGGCCCGGGAGCGTGAAGAATCTTTTCTTGATCTGACGGTGCGGCTCGGCGCCGTCGAACTCCACCGCGACCTCGACGCCTGCGCCCGGCAGGCCGCGGTCGCGGCCGACAGCCCGCTGGGTCCGGTCCGGCGCGCCGAGGCCCTGGCCCGGCTCGCCTCCCCCGCGCTCGTCTCCCGGGTCGAGGGCGCCCACCCGTTCGTCCGGGTCTGCGGCGAACTGGCGGCACTGCCCGCGCCGCCGCGCGAGCACCTGCTGCGGCTCACCGCACAGACCCTCCTCACCGGACACCGCTCCGGCCTGCGCCGGGCGGCCCGGCTCGCCGCCGCCGACCCCGGCGACCCGGCCGCGCACGTCTTCGCCGGGGCGCTCGCCGCGGCCGCCGCCGCCAGCGGCCGGCTCGGCACCGCGCGCCGGATGGCCCTGCGGGTCGCGGCCGGCCCGGCGGGCGCGGAGGGGACGGCGCCCGCGTCGGCGGCCGGCCCGGTGGGCGCGGCCCTGGCCCTGACCTGGACCGGCGACCTCGACGGGGCCGCGGCCCTCGCCGACCGGCTGATCAGCATGTCGCGTGCCTCGGACGACCTCGCCACCACCCTGCTCGGCCACCTCGTGCGCGGCGAGGTCCGCCACCGCCGGGACGCGCACGCCGACGCGCACGCCGACGCCGAGGCCGCGCTGCACCTGGCCCGCACGCTGAACGCCCCCGCCCTGGCCGTCGCGGCCGTCGCGGCCGCGGCCCGCGCCCTCGTGGGCCTGGGCCGGGCCGCCGAAGCGGCCGCCCTGCTGACCGGCGAACCGGCGGCCGGGGACGCCCACCCGTTCATCAAGGCGCTGTCCCTCCAGGCCCAGGGCACCGTCGCCGCCGCCCTCGGCGATCACACCACCGCCGTACGCCTGTTACTCGACTGCGGCCACCGGCTCGCGCTGCGCGGCATCACCCACCCCGGCTGCGTGACCTGGCGGGCCCAGGCGGCCGCCTCGTACCGGGCCCTGGGCGAAGAGGCCGCCTCGGCCACGATCCTGGACGGCGCGCCCCGGCAGCGCGGCACGGCGCCGCAGCTCCGGCCGGGACGGGAACGCACCCTGCTGAGCCCGGCGGAGCAACGGGTGGCCGAGCTCGTGGTGCGGGGCAGCTCCAGCCTGGAGGTCGCGGAGAAGCTGTTCCTCAGCAAGCGCACCGTCGACACCCACCTCGGCCGCATCTACCGCAAGCTCGGCATCCACAGCCGGCACGAACTGGCGCGCGCCATCGGCGAGGAACTGCCGGTCTGACGACGGCCGGTGGGCGGAGCCGCCGAGCTCCGCCCACCGGACTGACGGCCTAGGCGCGCGCCGCCTCCGCGGACCGGCCGGACCGGCCGATGCCCAGCCGGGGAGCGGTCGTCAGGTACAGCCCCGTCGCCGCGTCGTGGCCGCCGAGGTCGTGCTGCCCGGCGGACATCCGGTCGGCCAGGACGTCGGCGGGCAGCGGACCGGCGCCACCCGCCCGCCGCGCGTCGTCCAGGTCCAGCACCCCGGCGGTGAGCGCCGCGAACGCCTCGCTGTCCGGCGCGGAGCGCATCGGGTCCGGGCTCTCCCGGGGGGCCATCAGCTCGGGGTGGCGGCCGCGCGCGAGGCGCTGGGCGAGCCAGAAGTACGTGGACTTGCCGCGGTACTGCTCGTAGAACCCGGCCACCATCGAGAACATGCGGGCGTACGCGTTGCGGTAGAGCGCTTCGTAGAAGGCCAGCGCCTCGTCCTCGGTCACGTCGCCCGCGTCGGTCGCCGTGATCGACGCGGCGGCGAGCATGCCGCTGTACATGCCGAGGTGGACGCCGGTCGACAGCAGCGGGTCCAGGAAGCACGCGGAGTCACCGGCGAGGAAGTAGCCGGGCCCGCAGAAGCTGTCCGCCGTGTACGAGAAGTCCTGCTCGACGCGCACGTGGTGCTGGAAGGCGCCGTCCGCCACCAGCTCGCGCACGGTCCGCGACTCCTCCACGGCGTCCAGGAACAGGGCCTCCGCGCCCGCGGTGCCCCCGGCGTAGCGCTGCTTGCGCTTGAGGAAGTGGTCCTGGTGGGTGACGAAGCCGACGCTGTACACGTCGTCCTTGAGCGGGATGACCCAGTACCAGCCCTCGGGGGCGGAGATGACGTTGATGCCGCCGCGGGGGGTGCGCGGCAGCAGCGTGCCGCCCTGGTAATAGCCCCAGACGGCCACGTTGCGGAACACGTCGTGGGGCGTGCGGTTGTCGAGGTGGCGCACCGACAGCAGGCCGGCCCGGCCGGTCGCGTCGATCACGTGGTCGGCGCGGGTGGTGTGCTCCCGGCCCTCGTGGGTCCACTCGACGCCCGCCGCGCGGCCGTCCTCGAAGAGCACCTTGCGGGCCTGGGCCCCCTCGACGACCTCGACGCCCTGGGAGGCGGCGTGGCGCAGCAGGACGTCGTCGAAGTCCGCGCGGTCGACCTGCCAGGAGGTCTGGGCGTTGGTGCCGAAGATCTCGGGCCAGTCGACGACCCAGTCGCGCTCGGCGCCCCAGCGCAGCAGCAGGCCTTCCTTGACCTGATAGCCGCGTGCTTCCACCTTCTCCAGCGCGCCGGCCAACTCGATGATGGACCGGCAGGACGTCGCCACGGATTCCCCGACGTGGTAGCGCGGGAAATGGGCACGCTCCAGCAGTCTCACGCGCTTGCCCTGGCGGGCCAGCAGCGCCGCGGCAATGGAGCCGGCCGGCCCACCACCCATGACCACGATCTCGGATGCCATCGCTTTCGCCTTTCCCGTTCCCCGACGGAATTCCACCGCATTCCATGCGTCACCATGCGTCACGCGCGAACGCGGGAATTCTTCGCAGTGGATGTTTCGCATCGGATTTCTTCGGCCGAAGCGACCTTCGCACGAGGAGCGGCACGAATGAACAGGAGGGGATGCGCAGCGAGGGGATTACGTATCCGGCGGATTGCGTAAGCGGCGGTCGGTGAGGGGCTCTAGGCTGAGCCGAAGCCGTCCGTCACGCCGAACACCGCTCCCCAGGGATCGGCCAGCAGTCCCGGGGCGAGGACACGGGCGCCCGCCGCGGAGGCGAGGCGCTCGAAGGCGTCGGAGTCGGCCACGCCGAACCGCGGCACCCAGCGCGCGTCGGCCGTCTCCGCCGTCTTCTCGGTCCGGGGCCGGGCGCCGCAGACCTCCCGGTAGAAATCGCCCGACTCGTCGGGCCGCGGCGTGTGCAGCACGGCGCCGGTCAGCGCGCCGGCCTCGTCGACGACCACCACGCCCTCGTCGTGGGCGCCCTGCCACAGCCCGAAGGCCGCGCCCAGGGGGTCGACGGCGAGGCTGAGGCGGCCGTTGCCGCCGGCCGGGACGCCCGCCACCACCACGCGGGCGCCGTGCCGCTCGGCCCGCCGTCCCGCGCCGTCGAGGTCCTTCGCCGCGAGGTACACGGTCCACGCGGAGCCGAAGCGCGGGCCGGCCGGGCTCGGTCCGAGGCCGCCGACGATCTCGCCGCCGAGCAGCACCAGGTGGTAGCCCCGGCCGCCCTCGGGCTGGAACTCCCAGCCGAAGAGGGCCGCGTAGAAGTCCTTGGCACCGGTGGGGTCGACGCCTACGTGGTCGATCCAGCAAGGAGTTCCGTCAACGTACGAGGTGCGGCGGGGCACGGCGCTGTTCCCTTCGGGGTGGTCGCGGTGAGTCGTCCGTCGAGCAGGTCGGCGGCCTCTTCGGCGGCGCCCGATTCGGGCAGCAGAAGGCGCATCCGGGGGGTGGCGTTGAAGGCGGGGTCCACCGAGGCGTCCGGGGGCCACACCGAGGCGGCGAAGTGCCAGTCCTCCAGCCGGGACCGCTGCGCGCCCCTGCTGCAGAGCCGGACCAGCGTGGCCGGGCCGAGCCGTTCGCGGATGTCCGCCGTGGCGGTCAGCCGCTCCGGGCGGACCATCACGGAGGTGCCCGTGAGCGGCGAGCAGACCGTCCGTACGTCGCTGCCGGAGCCGTCGGTGAGGCCGGCGGCGCGGGCGGCCTCCAGGGCGGGTCCGCGCAGTTCGAGGGGCAGTTGGTAGGGCAGGGTCTCCCCGGTGACGCGGTCGACGACCAGGTATTGGCCGGAAACCATGCGCCACCCGCGTGCGCCCAGGGCGAGTGCCACGGAGTTCCGCGGCGAACCGATGCCGCCGACCAGCGCCACCACGGCGGCGCCCTTGGCCAGTACGGCGGCCTGGACGACCGCGTACGGGTGCTGCATGACGGCGAAGGGCGGCAGGACTGGCGGGATTCCGCCTATGCCGTGGTAGGCCCAGCGGCGTAGTACGCGCCCCTCGGCATCGAGCACGCGCACCTCGCGCCCCACCTGGCCCACCCCGGTCTGGGAGGCGAAATGCAGGCTCACCGCGGTCCGTACCGGCTCCGCCCGTTCCTCGAGCAGGTGCCGGCCGAAGTGAAAGGCGAGGTCGGACTGCTCGACCAGCCCCATTACTTGGAGGATCATCCCAAAGAACTCGAGCGTGAATATCGGCATGTGTCCCCGCCCCCCGATTTACTTCCCTTGATCACTTTATACGGGCATCGACAGGCCCATTAAGTGACTAACAGGCCAACAGGTGATCCAGCAGCAGCGGCGCGACGGCCCACGGCTGTTCGAGAAAGGGCAGATGGCCCGCGTCGGGAACCACGTGGACGCGGCAGCGGGGCACCACCCGGGACAACAAAGCGGCGTTGGCGTGGAATGCGGGCATATCGGCGCTGCCGGTTAGTGCGAACGTACAGGCCGTGATCCGCGCCAGGTCCTCCCCGGAGTGCACGTGCGAGCTGAGCCCCGCCATCGCCCCGCTGTCCAGCTCGGCCCAGGAGTGGCGGGCCACGACGGACCGCAGCTCGGCGCGGAGCACCGGATGGGCCTCGGTGCCCCGGAAGATGTCCGGCGGCGCCGCCATCCACAGATCGGCCAGCAGCTCGGCCGCCTCCGCCCCGCGCATCCGGCGCAGCATCAGCATCTCGATGTACCGCTTGCGGGCCGCCGGGTCGGGCGGTCCGCCGGCCGGGGTCGGCGCCCCCACGACGAGGCGGTCGACCTCGTCCGGGTGGGCGAGTGCCATCTCCAGCGTGACGGTCGACCCGAAGGACAGGCCCACCCACCGCCGGGCCTCCTGCTCCCGGGCCAGTCCCATGACGCGCGCGGCGAGTTCCGGCATGGTCAGCCCGGGGCGCAGCGCCTCGGAGCCGCCGTGCCCGGGCAGGTCCACACCGACGTGGCGCAGCCCCGGGAGCAGCCGCCACAAGGGCCGCCACAGGGTGGCGTCCATGGTGTAGCCGTGCACCCACAGCACGGTGGGGCCGCTGCCGTAGGTCAGGGTGCGCAGTCCGTCGTACGCGCCCTCCCGCTCGCCGGGCAGCGGCTCGCGGGAGAGGTGGCGCCGGTCGGTCGCGGTCCCGGTCACGGTGCCTCCCCCTCGCCGAGCTCGGCGAAGCCCGCGCAGAACTCCCGGTACGCGACGACGGCCGCGTCGGCCGCGTCGTAGCGGGGCGTCACCCGCGGGTTGAGGTGCTCCCAGACGGCGATGTCCTCGGCGAGGGCCCGCTCGCTGCCGGCGACGAGCATGGGCAGCTGGTTCTCGCGGCCTTCGCGCACGCCGACGGCGACCCGGGCGACACAGCCCCCGCGCCCGTCGGGCACGGCGCCGGTGACGATGACGTGCACCTCGTCGGCGGGCCCGAACTCCGTGACGACGACACCAGGGCTGTAGGCGCGCGCGTGGAAGCGCGGAACGTACGGCTTGGCAGCCGCCGCCGCCGCGCCGCCGCGGCCGGCCCAGGGCGAGGCCGCCATCGGGAACTCCCCGTCCATCACCAACTCGCCGTGCACGCCGGTCGAATGCCGCATGCCGCGGATCCGGTGGACCTTGTGCAGGGCGGTGAAGTGGTCGGTGTCGAAGGCGTTCTCGACGATGAGGTCCGCGGCCGCGGCCACCGGCCGCTCCACCGCCTTGACCAGCGGCATCGAGCCGCCCAGTTCCTTGAGCACGGTGCGCAGCCCGCGGTCGTCGTCCGGCCCGTCGGTGAGGCGTACGAAGACGGCGTCGCCGCACTCGACGACCTCGTGCTCGCGCACCCAGGGCCGGCTGCCCTCGCCCGAGGGCTGCCCCAGCCCGATGCGCCGCCCGTGGAAGGGGCACACCAGGCAGCCGCCCTCGAGCCGGCCGCCGTAGCCGAGATGGGCGCCGCGGTGCGGGCAGTCGGCGTCGAGGACGCGCAGGCGCTCCTGCGTACGCACGGCCACCAGACGGCGCCCGCCGATGTCCAACGCGGCCACCTCACCGACCAGTTCGGACGCGAAGGCGGCCAGGTACCACCCCGAGTGGACGCTCACGGTCATTGCTTTCCCGCCTCCAGAACCTCTTGTGCGGCGCGTCGCCCGTCGGCGTACGCGCCCTGCAGCCACGGCAGTGCCCGCCCGGTCACGGCGGCCTCTCCCGCGAAGAACAGCCGCCCGCCGGGCCCGTGCAGGGGACGGGCCCAGTCCCGGGCCGCCCGGTCCGTACCGGGTCCCGGTGCGCAGAACGCCCCGCCGCTGTACGGGTCCGCGGCCCAGTCGGCGGTCTCGACGTCCACGACCGCCAGGCCCCTGGTCCACGGCAGCGCCACGGCCAGCAGCCCGGCGAGGTGGACCGCGGACCCGGCCGCCTCCCGGACGCACGCGGCCGCGGCGGACTTGGCGACGATCAGCACCTCGGGGCGGCCCTGCCGGCAGGAGACGAACCCGCCGACGCCGTCCGCGTCGAACACGGCGGCCGTTTCGGGGGCCGGGCCGGCCAGGGTCACCACGGCGCAGAAGCCGTCGCCGGGTACGAGCGTCTTCGCGGCGGCGGTCTTCTCCGGGCCGAGCCCGTCGATGGTGAGCAGGCCGCCCGCGACCACGGCGGGCGGTACGGCGAGGACCGCCCGGTCCGCGGTGAGTTCGCCGTCACCGGTGACGATGCGCACGCCGCCTCCGGGGTCGGCCGCGATCCGTCGGACGGGGGTGCCGGTGCGCACGTCCAGCCCTTCGGCGAGGGTGTGGGGCAGCAGGTCCAGGCCGCCGGGCACGGTGAACTCGCCCTGGCCGCCGCCGTCCTGGCGCACCGCGGTTGCCACCCCGGCCGCGTCGAGCAGGTCGGGGTCCGCGGCCCAGGTCTGGCGCAGCCACTCGCGAGCGGTGGCCGCTTCGGCGGGCGCGGCGCCGCTCGCCGCCAGCCAGTCGCCGACGCTGAGCCCGCCGCCGGGGCCGCCCGGGGCCGGGGCGTAGCCGGCGAGCCTGCCCTCCAGCAGCCACGGCGGGTTCGCGCCGCGGGCCAGGAGGCCCATGGGGCGGGCGACGCGTCCGGTCACGACGTACGCCGCCGTCGGGCGGGGCGCGGCGGGCAGCGGGCCGAGGACGGCGTGGGCCGGGTTCCGGTCGCCGTGCACGACCTGCGCGCCGAGTTCGAGCGCTGGTCCGCCGTCGGCCGGGCGGAACGTGCGGACCCGGCCGCCGATCCGGGGCCGGGCCTCCAGGACGAGGGCGTCGACGCCGGCCTGCGCCAGGCGCTGGGCACAGGCCAGCCCGGCGACCCCGGCTCCGATCACGACCACCTCAGGCACGCGCGTCCTCCCGTACGGCCGTTTCCCGTACGCCGGCGTCCCGTACGGCCGTTTCCCGTACGCCGGCCTCCCGTACCTCCGCCTCCGCGCCCAGGTCCACGGGCAGAGCGGTCAGGCGGCGCGGGATCAGGGACGGCGCCCAGCGCGGGTCCGGGCCGGCGATGACGGCCTCGGGGAAGCGGTGGACGATCCTGCCGAGCAGCACCGCGCCGGACTGCTTGACCAGGCGGGCGGCCAGACAGAAGTGCGGTCCGCCGCCGAAGGCGAGGTGCGGGTTGGGCCGCCGGTCCCACACCAGGCTGCCGGGGTCGGCGAAGACGGCGGGGTCCCGGTTGGCGGCGGCGAGCACCGCGAGGACCCGCTGCCCGGCCGGGACGCGCCCGCCGGGGAGCTCGGCGTCGCGAACGGTGACGCGGGCGGTGAAGGGGATCGGCGCTTCGAGGCGCAGCAGTTCGTCGAGGGCCGTCTCGGCCGCGTCCTGGCCGGCGGCGCGCAGGGCGGCGCGTACGCCGGGGCGCGGCAGCAGCCAGTACAGGGCGTTGCCGACGGCCTCGGCCAGCGGCTGCCAGCCTCCTACGACGGCCAGGCCGAGGACGCCGAGCATCTCCTGCCGGGTCAGCCGGGTGTCGGCGGCGAGCCGGCCGAGCGGGCAGTGCGGGTCCACCCGGTCGGTGTGGGCGTCGAGGAACCGGGTCAGCTCGCCCATGGCGGCGCGGCCCAGGCGCGCGATGTGCGGCGGGGCGAGCGGATCGAGGTTGACGGACGCGGCGCGGGCCAGTGCGGCCAGCGTCTCCCGCGCGTCTTCGGGCAGGCCGAACAGCCGGGCCAGTACGGCGGTGGCCAGCGGCGCGCCCAGCTCCTCCACGGCGTCGAGGGGCACGCCGCGCTCCACGGCCCGGTCGAGCAGGGCGTCGGCGTCGGCGGCGATCGCGTCGGCCACGGAGGCCAGGGCGGCCGGGCCCAGCAGCAGGGCGCCGGGGGCGCGCAGCCGGGTGTGGTCGAAGCCGTCGGTGGTCAGCATGGACACCGGCAGGTCGTCGTCCCGGGACCGCTCGCGCTGCCCCGAGGCCGCGGAGAAGGCCGGGTCCTTGAGCAGGGCCGCGCAGTCGGCGTGCCCGGTGACCAGCCACATGCCGGTCATCGGGTCGCGGTGCACGGGGTCGTGGGCCCGCAGCCACTCGTAGGCCGGGTACGGGTCGATCCGCCCGGCGGGGCTGAAGGGGTGGGCGAGATGGGCGGGGAGCCCGGCAGCCGTGGTCATGTATGCGTTCTCCTCATCACTGCTCGGCATCACTGCTCAGCGCACCCGCGGGCCGCGCCAGCCGAAGGTCAGCCCGGTCGCCAGCAGGCCGCCGACGGCCCAGAGCGCCAGGACCAGGGCGATGCGGCCCAGCTCCCAGGAGCCGGCCGGCTCGACGGCGGTGAAGGAGTCCGGCAGGAACACCGAGCGGAAGCCCTGGGCCATCCACTTCACGGGGAACAGGGCGGCGGTGTTCTGCATCCACAGCGGCAGGTTCTCGAACGGGTAGAACACGCCCGAGATGAACTGCAGCACCATGAAGACGGGCGTGACCACGGCGGCGGCGGACCGGCTGTTGGGGATCAGCGCGCTGTAGGCGGTGCCGGCCAGCGCGCAGGCCGCGGTGCCCAGCGCCAGGCACCACGCGAGGGTGCTCCACCGCTCGGCGCTCTGCGGCAGGGGCAGCCCGAACGCGGTCACGGCGATGCCGATGAGCAGGGCCGTCTCCAGCACGGTGGTGACCACCACGCGGACGAGCTTGCCCACGAAGTACGCGGACTTGGGCATCGGTGTCAGGGCCAGGCGGCGGATGGTGCCGGTGTCCCGCTCGATGGCCACGTTGATGGCGAGGCCGGAGAACGCGGTGCTCATGACGCCCGCCGCGATCACCCCGGCCATGAAGACCTGCCGGAAGTCCGTGTCGGTGCCCTCGACCTTCCCCTCGAAGATCGAGCCGAAGACGACGAGCAGGATCACCGGGAAGAACAGGGTGAACACCAGGGACTGCTTGTTGCGGAAGAACGCTCTCAGTTCCACCGACGACCGTGCCGCGCAGGCCCGCGCGTACCCTCGCGCGCCGCGCGCGGCAGGGCGCGCGGGCACGGACTCGGCCTGGCTGATCGCCCTGGCACCGGATAAGTCCGGCTTCCCGGACCTGATTTCGGGCACGATCGCGGTCATGCGGCGGTCTCCCTGCTCTCCCTGTCGATCAGACTCAGGTAGATCTCTTCGAGGGTGGGCCGGTGCACGCGCAGGTCCGCGAGTTCCAGCGAGCCCGCCTCGCGCGCCCAGGGCAGCAGCAGGCTCAGCGCGTGCGAGGGCGCGGCGGTGCGCAGCGTCACGGTCCCGGGGCTGGAGCGCACCACCTCGGTGGCGGGCGGCAGCGCGGGCAGCGCGACGCCGGCCAGCGCTTCGCCGCGGCGGAAGGAGACGGTGGCCGGTGTCTGATCGCGCCCGCCGAACGAGGCCAGCGGCCCGTACTCGACGAGCCGGCCGCCCACCACGACGCCGGCCCGCTGGGCCAGTTCCTCCGCCTCGTCGAGGTAGTGCGTGGTCAGGACGGTCGTACGGCCGCGGTCGGCGAAGTAGCGGACGAGCTCCCACGCCTCGCGGCGGGCCACCGGGTCCAGGCCCGTGGTCGGCTCGTCCAGGAAGATCAGTTCGGGGTCGCCGATGACCCCGACCGCGACGTCCAGACGGCGTTGCTGGCCACCGGAGAGCGCGGTGGCCTGGCGGGAGTGGAAGGAGCCGAGCCCCACCATCTCCAGCACCTCGCCGACCGGCAGCGGGGCCGGATACATGGCGGCGAAATGCCTGACGACTTCTTTCACGGTCAGATCCGAGTAGGCGCCCGCCGTCTGCGGCACCACGCCTATTCTCGCCCGCCATTCCCGCGGATCCTCGGCCGGATCATGGCCGAGGACCCGCACTTCCCCACCGGTGCGTCTACGCACTCCCGTCAGAATGTCGACGGTCGTGGTCTTTCCAGCGCCATTGGGCCCGAGCAGTGCGAACACTTCGCCGCGATGAATATCGAGGCTGATGTCGCGTACTGCCTGGACGTCGCCGTATCGCTTCGAAAGTCCGCGCACGGAAACGGGGTGTTCCGTCAGCGCATTGGGCATGCGACGCTCCAGCGGAGTGGGAAGGGTTGCGGGCACCGCACCTGTCAGGTGCAGCAGCAGCAGGGGCAGCAGCAGTAGTTGCAGGCGTCGAGCACGCCGGCGGCGACGTCGGACAGGTCGCCCTCGCTGAGTTCCACGGCGTCGACCGTCGGGGTCGCGGGGATGTGGAACTCGTAGCGGCCGGTCTCCAGGCCCGTCTCCCACAGGTCCACCTGGACGTCCAGGTTGCCCTGCTCGTGGCCGTCGGGGGCCTGGGTGACGATGACGACCTCGGCATCGGCCGGGAGTTCGAGGCCGGCTTCGGCGAGCGCGGTCCGCGGCTCGGAGGCGAGCTTGGCGGAGAACGTCTCGTCGGACCAGGCGCTGATGAGAACCCGGGTGTAGGAGTTCACGAACTCAGCGCGCTGCTGCGGGTCGAGTGCCATGTGGACTCTCCATTCCATGCGATTGCTGCGGATTCGATGCGGTCGTCGTGTCGGCGACAGCAAAAGATTCACACGGCGGGAACCGCCCGGCCAAGACGCAATGAAACGTAATCCGAAGGCTGCCGGACGATGAGTATCCGGCTGCCTTTAATAAGCATTGAGCCTGTTCTTTGCGGGAGTTACTGTGGCCCAACCACCCGCGCCCGCAGGCCCGGCTGCCCTGCGTGCGTAGGCATGCTCTCACGCAGATCGCCGTACGGAGCCTGCCGGAAGCGCAACCGGGGTATTTCCTGCGGCGATTACGGAATTGCCGACAGCCGGTACGTATCGCGGGACCGGATTGCGTAGAGGGCGTACGTACATCGGATCAAGTCATCCACGGAGGTTCACGTGACAGCCACCACCGCACCGGCGGGCACCGTCCCACCGGGGCCGGACACCCCTGTGGACATGGCACTCATGCGTGCCGACCCGCTGGCCTTCGTGACCGGAATGAACCGTAGCTACGGCGACATCACCAGCCACGTCGGCGACGGTGAGCGGGTGGTCATGCTGCACCGGCCCGAGCTGGCCCGGCACGTACTGAAGGACAACACCGCCAACTACACGAAGGCCGGCACCCCCGACGACGCGATGCTGCGGCCCCTCCTCGGAAACGGGCTGCTGACCAGCAACGGAGCCGACTGGGCCCGTCAGCGCAAGCAGTGCGCCCCGGCCTTCCGGCGCACCGAGGTCGCCACCTTCGACCGCATCATCACCGAGGAGACCGAAGCCCTCCTGGCGCGCTGGCAGCCGGCCGTGCGGGACGGCAGCGCCCTCCCCGTCGAACACCACCTGACCTCGCTGACCCTGGCGATCCTCACCCGCGCCGTGCTCGGTGTGGACATGGGCGCGGCCGGCGAGGGCTTCGGGCGCGCCGTCGACGCGGCCAACCGGTTCATGGGGCACTACGTACCGACCCCCGACCCGGACCCGGCGGACACGGCGCTGCGCCGCAAGGGATACGTACAGGCGCGCATGTTCCTCCAGTTGATCACCCGCACCGTCATCGCCTCCCGCAGGGCGGTCGCCGGCGCACAGCCCCCCGCGCACGGGTCCGCGTCCCTGCTCGACGCGATGATCGGCGAGCTGGACGACGAGGAACTGCGCGACCAGGTGCTCACCCTGGTCATGGCGGGCCACGAGACCACGGCCAAGGCCCTGACGTGGACCCTGTACCTGCTCGACCAGCACCCGGAGGAAGCCGAGAAGGTCCGGGCGGAGCTCGACGCGGTCCTCGGGGACCGCACCCCCACCGCGGCCGACCTGCCCGACCTGGTGCACTGCCGGCGCGCGATCGAGGAGGCCATGCGCCTCTACCCGCCGGTGTGGCTGATCTCCCGGCGCGCCAAGGGCCCCGACACCGTGGGCGGTTACGAGATCCCCGCCGGAACGCTGGTGTGCGTCAGCCAGTGGGTGCTGCACCGGCACCCCGACCACTGGGACCGGCCCGATGCGTACGTACCCGGCCGCTTCGAGGACGCCGACCTGCCCAGCCACCTCTACCTGCCCTTCGGCGGGGGCGAGCGCGTCTGCATCGGACAGCACCTGGCCCTGATCGAGGCCACGCTGGTCCTGGCCGTCCTGATGCGCGCGACCCGCCTCGAACTGGAGCCGGGCTTCCCGGTGGAGCCGGAGGCCCTGGTGACCCTGCGCCCCAAGCACGGCATGCGGATGACTGCGAGGGCACGATGACCACGTTCCCGATGACCACACCCGCGCCCCCTCTGACGGGCGCCCGCCCGGTCGGCGGCTCCTACGATCCCGCCGCCACCACGGCCGGCGGGCTCAGCGGCGAACTGGCCCGGCTGGAGGCCCAGGCCGAGCTGTCGTTCGGCGCCGAGCTGCGCATCCTGCGCGAGGCGGGGCTGGACGCGCAGTCCGGCCCGTTCCTCGAGATCGGCGCCGGTTCCGGGGCGGTCACGCGCAGGCTGCGCGCCGCCCTGCCCGACCTCGCCCACACCGCCGTCGACATCGACGGCGACCTGCTGGCCCACGCCGCCGGCTGCGGAGCCGAACTCCTCGTCGCCGACGGCGCGGCCCTGCCGCTGCCCGACGACTCGGCCGGCTTCGTGCTGCTGCGCTACGTACTCCAGCACCTGGCCGACCCGCAGGCCGTACTCGCCGAGGCGCTGCGCGTGCTGCGGCCCGGCGGGCGGATCGCCGTGACCGAGGTCGACGCCTCCTGCTGGGGCCTGGCCGAGCCCGCGTACCCCGAACTGGCCGGGATCCACGGCAAGCTGGCCCGCGCCCAGACATCGGCGGGCGGGGACCGGACCGTCGGACGCCGCCTGACCCGGCTGCTGCGCGGCGCGGGCTACGAGGACGTGGCCCTGCGCCCGTTCGCCACCACCAACGACGACCACCCCGTCGAGGCCTTCGCCCCGCACCTGGGCCCCGGCCGCCTCCAGCCGCTCGTGGCCGCCGGCGTGGTGAGCCTGGGCGAGTTCGCGCTGGCCGCCGACCGCTGGAACCGCTTCCGCAGCGACCCGGACGCGTACGTGATGCTGCTCGGCTTCACCGCCACGGGCACCGCCCCCCACTGACCCGGCCCGCACGGCCGCCCCGATCCGATTGGACCCCCCCCATGAACCCGAGCCTCAAGATCTTCCTGACGATCTTCTGCTACATCAGCGCCGTGATGGGCGTCGTGACGGCCGTCCTGCACGCCAGCGACCAGCCCGCCCAGACCACCGCGGCCGTCATCGCCGGCGGCCTCGGCGTGGTCTTCCTGTTCGCCGGCATCGCCCTCAGCCGCCGCCCCCGGCACTGACGGCGGCCGGCGCCGCATGTTCCCCCTCGACTCCGTCGGCCACTTCTTCCTCGGCGCTGCCGTCGTCCTCGCCCTGTCCCGGGCCGCGGGCGGCCTCGCCGTCCGGGTGGGCCAGCCGCGCGTGATGGGAGAGGTGGTCGCGGGCATCGCCCTCGGCCCCTCGCTCCTGGGCGCGCTCGCCCCCGAGGCGGCGGGGTGGCTGTTCCCGGAGGCCGTGCTGCCCATGTTCTCCGGGCTCGCGCAGATCGGCCTGGCGGTGTTCATGTTCTTCACCGGTCAGGAGCTCTGCTCGATGCGGGTGCGGGGCACCGCCCGGGAGGGGCTGCTGGTCAGCCAGGCATCCCTGATCGTTCCGTTCGCCGGAGGCGCGCTGGCCGCCCTGCCGCTCGCGGACCGCTACACGCCCGAGGGCATGCCGGAGTCCGTCTTCGTCCTGTTCATCGGCTGTGCGATCAGCATCACGGCGTTCCCGGTGCTGGCCCGCATGCTCGAGGACCTGGGCCTCTCCCGCACCCGCCCCGGCCGGCTGAGCCTGTTCGCCGCCGCCGTCGGTGACGGCGGCAGCTGGCTGGCGCTCTCGGCGATCCTCGCGCTGTCCCAGGGCTCGGACCACCGGGACGCGGCCGTGCGCGCGCTGATCGTGGTGGTCGTCGTCGCCGTCTACCTGGGGCCGGTGCGCAGGGCCGCGGCCCGGTGGTTCGCGCGCGGGGGCCAGACCACCGACCTCGCCACCCTCCGGGTCGTGCTCGTCATCGCGATCGCCGCCTCCGCGGCGCTGACCGCCGCCCTCGGCGTGCACCAGCTCATCGGCGCCTTCCTGGTGGGCCTGGTGTGGCCGGCCGGCAACCCGTTCGCCGTCGCCGCCGCCGAGCCGCTGGCCACCACGTCCAAGACCGTCCTGCTGCCCTTCTTCTTCCTGGGCTTCGGCCTCGGAGTGGACCTGTCGGCCCTGGACCTGTCCTCGGGCGGGGGGCCGGCGCTGCCGGCCCTGTTGGCGGTGGCCGTCGTCGGAAAGATCGGCGGCGCGGGTCTGGCCGCGCGGTACGCGGGCCTGCCCTGGCGGGAGTCCTTCACAGTGGGCGTGCTGCTGAACACCCGCGGACTGACCGAACTGGTCGTCCTGCGCATCGGCTACGAGGCGGGCATCATCGACGCCCCGCTGCTCGCGGTACTCACGGCCATCGCCCTGATCACCACCCTGATGACCGCCCCCCTGCTCAAACTGGCGGCCCCGCCACCCCCCACCCCGGCCCCGGACACCCCCCACCCCGCGACCGCGACCCACTGAGCACCCCGGAGACAGCCAGAGACCGTCAGAGACAGCCAGAGACCGTCAGAGCCGGTCAGAGACCGTCAAGGACGGTCAGAGCCGGAACAGCACTCCGCGCCAGGTCCAGCCCGCGTCGAGGACCGCCCGGCGCAGGGGGTCCTTCATCTCCCGGGTCTCGAAGCGGAAGGTCTCGACCCTGTGCTCGCGCCCGTCGGGCCCCGTCTCCTTCCCCCACACCCGGTACACCGCGTTCGCCGGCCCGCGGGAGCGCTGCCCGAGGACGTGCTCGCTCAGCGAGACCTCCCACTGCTCGTCCATGGCCCGTACCTCGCGCTTCGCCGGGTCCAGCCGCATACGGGTCCAGAGCCGCACGCGCAGGTGCGGGAGCCGGCACTCGGCCACCAGGTCGCCCTCCTTCGGGGTCCCGTTGCGCACGGCGAAGGGGACGCCCGGCCCGTTGAGCGCCAGGAGCGCCGACCGGACCTCCAGAGGCGTGCGCGGCGGGACACCCTCGTCGGGGCGCCGGGTGCCGAAGTACTGGTCCAGGAGGCCCATCGCTATGCCCCCGTCACGGTGTCCGGGCGGACCGTGCGCACGAACTCCTGGAAGTCCCCCAGGACCTCGTCGTGCTGGGCCGCCGTGGCGGTCAGGGCCAGCCGGATCACCGCCCGCCTGCGCGGGTCGTGGACGTCCGCGAAGGTCAGGAACACCTGCGACTGGACGAGATCGTGCCGCACGTTGCCGACGACGGCCGAGAAGATCAGCCGCTGGGTCAGGGCGGGCGCCTGCGCGTTCCCGACCTCGCGGCGCCCGGCCACCACGACCGGGTCGACGGACTCGCGCAGGCGCTGCGCCGACGCGTCGGCGAGTTCGGCCAGGGTCACCGAATCCTTCGGGACCTCGCCGGCGATGGTGATGTTGGCGGTGAACCCGCCGTCCGGGTCGGGACGCACCGCGGCGAAGGCCACCCCGGGGACGTCAACGCCCTCCGGGGGCGCGGCCGGGAGCCAGCCTTCCGGTAGGCGGAACTCGATCGGTACCGGCAGTGCCATGGGCATGGTGGGCCCTCCTTACGCGGGGAAGTACATCAGAACCAGCCGCCGACGGTGTCCTTGACCGAACCGGCGGCATCGCCGAGCGCGTCTACCCCGTCCCCGACCACGTCACCCACCGCGTCGGCCGCGTCGCCGACGCTCTCGGCCACCTTGTCCGGGTCGACCGTGAACTCCATGCCCACGGATCCGCCCAGGGCGGGGGAGAGCCCCACCTTGCCGCCGATCTTGTACACGCCTTCGTCGTTCTTCTCCCAGCCCCATTTGGCCTCCGCACCGGGACCGGCCCATCCCTCGGCCGTGGCGCCGAAACCGATGCCGGCGACCTCGGCGCCTCCGGCGACGGACGCCTTCGCCCCGGCGAACGCCTTCGCGCTGCCGACGACGCCGTCCTTGCCCGCCTTGATGCCGGCGCTCGCCTCCGCGCCGGCGAAGCCCTCGGCCCGCCCGTAGACGCCGGCGTAGGGCCCGTACTCGGCCCGCCCCTCGGCGAGCCCGCGGAGTCCCGCGGACGCCTCGGCCTTGGCGTTCAGGCCCGCGTCGGTGAAACCGAAGTTCGCGCTGGCCCGGGCGCCTCCGTAGGCGTCGGCGACCCCGGAGAGCTTCCAGTCCCCGTTGGCCGTCGACCCCTGGGCGTTGAGGTGGAAGAGGTCGGCGGCGGCCTTGACCGAGCCCTCCTTGCCGTACTTGGGGCCGGTGACCTTGAACTCGGCCCCGGGCCCCTTCGCCGAGGCAGAGCCCTCGGACGTCCATCCGTCGGTCTTCGTCGGGACCTCGTCCGCCTTGGGGGCCCCGGCCTTCGACAGGTCCCCCTCGGGGTGGGCGTTGAACCCGTTGAAGGTGGCGTCGTTCCCCTTGCCGAAGGCGTCCTTGTTGCTGTCCACGACGGCGGCGCTCAAGGCGGTCTTGACGCTCTGGTCGGCCTCGGAGACGGCCTTCACGCGGTCGTCGATGTGCTGCTGCCACGTGGCGACGGCTTCGCGGATGAGGGTCTGGCCGTCGGGATCGTGGTGGTACGCGCTGCGTTCGGCGGGGGTGAGCTTGGAATAGTCGAAGCCGATGCGCCCCTGCTCGGACACGGTCATGCCGGCGGCTATCGCGTCGTCGCGGGCGCTCTCGAGCTTCTGCTTCAGATCGGTGAACAGCTCGTGGGCGTCCCGCAGCAGGCTCGCGATCGCCTTGGCCTGGCTCTGGGCCGCGGCGTACTCGTACCGGGTGGCCGCGAACTTGGTCTGCGCGGCCCCGGCGCTCACACCGGTCCAGTCCGGGCCCACGGTGATCTTCTGTACGGTGTCGCCGTAGCGGATCTCGACCTTGTTCAACTCGGCCGCCATGGCCTCCCACCGGGAGGCGGCCGTCGTCAGCAGGCCCAGGTCCGTGGTCATGACTTCGTGGTAGGTCAGCACCGCAGCCCCTACAGATGGTTCAGTTTGGACTGGGACAGCAGCTGGTTGCCCACGCCGGTGTCATTGCGCACGAAGAGCCCCGAGGCGCCGCGCAGCGCGTTCTTCTCGGCTGCCAGCCGGCCCATCAGGGCTCTCACCTGCTGGTCCCACGTGTCCGCGACCGTCTTCAGGCCCGCGGCGGTCTCCCAGCCGGCGAAGCCCTTGTGCGCGGAGCCGGTGGAGTCGTCCGCGTGCTCCGCGGCCTTCTTCGTGTCGGGCTCCAGCTCGTTCTCGATGGTGCCGGCCGCCGCCTTCTTCTCCGCCGGCGTCGAAGCGAAGTCCGGTTTCCCGCCGCCCGGCCCCGAAGGCTCCGGCGGGATGCCGTTCAACCGCGTACCCACTTGCCCGTCCGCGCCGCCCGCAGAATCCCCGGCCATGGTGTCCCCCCGTATCGGCAGAGTGCGATCTTAGGACGAACGCCATCCCACTCCGCAAGGCTCGGGGTGCTCCGGTCGGGGAGCCACCGTCCTGGACGGGCGCGTTCGCCTCAGGCCGAGTCCGACGGTGTGGACGCTTCCGCGGCGCGGCGGTACGCGGCATTGATGCGCTGGGCTTCTTCGAGCTGGTCCTCGAGGATGACGATGCGGCAGGCCGACTCGATGGGGGTGCCCTGGTCGACGAGTTCGCGGGCTCGGGCAGCGATGCGCAGCTGGTACCGGGAGTAGCGGCGGTGTCCGCCGGCGGAGCGGAGCGGGGTGATGAGGCGGGCTTCGCCGAGCGCCCGGAGGAATCCCTGCGTGGTGCCGAGCATGTCCGCGGCCCGGCCCATGGTGTAGGCGGGGTAGTCGTCGTCGTCGAGACGGCCGAACGAGTCGTCTGCTGTCATTGAACCTCTCTCGTGGAACGCGTGGAGGGGCCCTGGCGCCTATGGCACCAGGGCCCCGAAGGAACTACTACACCATCTGTCGGCCCTGATACTGCGCCGACCCTGTGATTCCGCCGACCCGGCCGAGATGCTGCCGGGGGTGCGGGGATCGCGATTGCTTGACCGGAGACCACCTCGCTATCGATGTCCTGCGGTACCCGGGCTCAGGCTGCTGCCCGGGCGATCCTGATGGTGCTCGGCTCCTCCGTTCTTCCCTCGGTGATCAACTGCTCATTACTGCACTGCTGGTGATGCGTACCGCTGGTGATGCCGGGTGGCCTGTGGCAGCGCCACTCCTCTTCGGCAGCCAGCCCCGTCGCCCATCGTGCGTCTGCTCTGGCTTGGAACCCCACTGCCGAACTTCCCGGTGCGCGCGTCCGCAGCCGACGCCTTCACCGAGGTGCTGCTCTCACTGACTGCACTGCTGGGTACTGCGCACTCCCGGCGGCCCCTGATCACTGCGGGCCGCCCGGTCCGGTCGTCAGTCCCGTCGCCGTCCTGCAACCGCTCTGGCTTCGACACTCCACAACCGCACCGCACTGCTGCACTGCGATAGCTCGTACTGCTGGTACCACTGCCCGGCAGTTCGTTTCTGCCGGGCCTTGCTGTCTCTCTGGGCTACGAGAAAAACCATAACCACGCCACGGCCCAATGTCTACTCCAGCCGCGATAGATTTTCGTTCGGCCGGCGAAGAGGTAATCGATCGCCCCTGGCCTGCGGTGACCCTGCGTGGGTGCGCCGCCGACCAGGTGGCATCGGTTCAGATCAGTGCGTGCGGGTACTGCGCGGCGCGCTGCTGAAAGGCCAGGACCGCCGGATTCTGGACGGTGCCGCCGCGGATCTCGATCGCCCGGCGAATGGTGTGGTCGCCGTCCCAGCCGGCCGGCCCGTCGAGGACCGACCGCAGGAACGGAATCAGCGCCTCGCTGTTCTCCCAGGTGGCGGCGTCCCACAGGTAGGAGGGGCTGTGGTCCACGGCGTAGTAGTGGACCTGGTCGCCGACGGTGAACATCGGCGCGTCGAAGGTGGTGGCCCGAGCCCAGGCGAAACCCATGCCCTCGTCGCAGGAGACGTCGATGACGAGGGTGCCGGGCGCGAGCTTCGGCAGGTCCTCCTCTATCAGGAACATCAACGGCGCCGCGGTGTCCTGGAGCACGCAGTTGACGATGATGTCGTGCCCGGCGAGGAAGTCGGCCAGCGGCTCCGGGCCGTCCTCGGTGACCACGATGCTGCGCCGAGGGTCGAGGGTGTCGTCGGCCTCGTCGTGATCGAAGTGCACGATCCGTGCCGAGTGGATCGGTGAGCTGACGGCGGCGATGCCGCGGGCGGTCAGCACATCCACGTCGTGAACGCCCAGCGCGCTGAGCGCCGTTACCGCGCCGCGGGCGGTGGCGCCGAAGCCGATCACCACCGCACGCCGCCGGCGCCCGTAGTCACCGGTCGCTCCGGTCAGCTGCATCGCGTGCAGGACCGACGAGTATCCGGCCAGCTCGTTGTTCTTGTGGAAGACGTGGAGGCTGAATCCCCCGTCCCGGGTCCAGTGGTTCATCGCCTCGAAGGCGATCACCGTGAGCTTGCGGTCGATGGCGGCCTGCGTGACCTTCTCGTCCTGCACGCAGTGCGGCCACCCCCACAGCACCTGCCCGTCCCGCAGGTCCTCCAGGTCTTCGTGCAGCGGTTTGGCCAGCAGGATGACGTCGCACTCCGCGATGAGTTCCTCGCGCGAGCGGAAACCGGCGACCCACGGGGCGAGTTGAGCGTCCGAGACGCCGAAGTGCTCGCCGTAACCGGTCTGCAGGTAGATGTGGGGCTGGAGGTCGGCATCGATGCGTTCGAAGTGCGCCGGGTGGATCGGCAGACGGTGTTCGTTCTCTTTGCGGGTCTGCGACATGATGCCGAGCTTGAGCTGCTGCATGATGGGTTTACTCCAGCCACGATAGATTTTCAGGCGTTCGAGGATGAGGTAATCGGCGATCTGCGCCCCCTGGCCGGGCGCCACGTACGAAGCCCCGTACGGGGGAGGGCCCGTACGCGGGAGGGCCCGACCGGCACGCGCCGGTCGGGCCCTCTTCGCCGTCCGGGCGCCGGCTCGTACCGGTCGGGTCGTTCAGACCGCCGCGGGGGCGCCGAGCATCGCGGACGCGTGCTGGACCTGACTGAGGGCGCGCGCGGGCGCGGCGGCCCGGGGGAGTCCGCGGCAGGTGAAGCCGAGCTGGGTCATGGCCCGCAGGACTTCACCGATGCTGAAATCGCGCCTGTCCTGGCGGGTGAGCACCTGGCCGACCTGCTTCACGGGGTAGACGCGGCGACCGATGATCACGGAGTCGCCGACGACCTCCTCCGGCTTGACGTCCTTCATCGATTCCAGGACGCCGCTCTTGGTCAGCTCGAACGGGAAGCGGGCGATGACACAGCGCATGTTGCCTCACAGGAAGAAGGAGTGGGGGGCGGTTCTGCGGCGATGAGGCCGATCAGCGGGCGAGGGCGAGGAGTTGCACCGCGGGGGGCGTCGGGTCGGCTGTGATGGAGCGGAGCTCCATCCGGACCAGCGTCACGACGTGCCGCCTGCAGAGATGGGTCAGTCTTCTGATCACGTGGTGGTCAGGCCGCCGCGTCGAAGGCGGACTGACGCACACTCGCGCGCCGTGCGGCCGAAACGGGCCGGCGCCTGCCGCGGGAGGCCGTACCGCGCTTGGCGCGTTCGACGACCGGCGCGGTGATGGTGACGGGGATGCCGGAGGGGGCCTGTGCGCCGGTGATCCGGTTGAGGGCCTCGTCGCCGGAGCGGACCTGGGTGGTCTGCGGGCTGATCCCGGCGGCCTGCATGAGGCGGGTCATGTCGCGGCGCTGGCTGGGGGTGACCAGGGTGACGACGCTGCCGGACTCGCCGGCGCGGGCGGTGCGGCCGCCGCGGTGCAGGTAGTCCTTGGGGTCGGTCGGCGGGTCCACGTTGACGACGAGGTCGAGGTTGTCGACGTGGATGCCGCGGGCGGCCACGTTCGTGGCGACCAGGACGGTGACGTGTCCGGTCTTGAACTGGGCCAGGGTGCGGGTCCGCTGCGGCTGGGACTTTCCGCCGTGCAGGGCCGCGGCGCGGACCCCGCTGTCGAGGAGGTCCTGCGTGAGGCGGTCCACGGCGTGCTTGGTGTCGAGGAACATGATCACGCGGCCGTCGCGGGCGGCGATCTCCGTCGTCGTCCGCTGCTTGTCGGCGCCGTGGACCTGCAGGACGTGGTGCTCCATGGTCGTCACCGCGCCCTGCGAGGGGTCGACGGAGTGCACGACGGGGTCGGTCAGGTAGCGGCGGACCAGCAGGTCCACGTTGCGGTCGAGGGTGGCGGAGAACAGCATCCGCTGGCCCTCGGGGCGCACCTGGTCGAGGAGCGCGGTGACCTGGGGCATGAAGCCCATGTCGGCCATCTGGTCGGCCTCGTCCAGGACGGTGATGGCCACCTGGTTCAGCCGGCAGTCGCCGCGGTCGATGAGGTCCTTCAGCCGTCCCGGCGTCGCCACCACGACCTCGGCGCCGCCCCGCAGCGCGTGGGCCTGGCGGCCGATGGGCATGCCGCCGACGACGGTGGCCAGGCGGAGCTTCACCGCGCGGGCGTACGGGGTGAGCGCGTCCGTCACCTGCTGGGCCAGTTCGCGGGTCGGTACGAGGATCAGCGCGAGCGGCTGGTGCGGTTCGGCGCGCTGTCCGGCGGTGCGGGCCAGCAGGGCGAGGCCGAAGGCCAGGGTCTTGCCGGAGCCGGTGCGGCCACGGCCGAGGACGTCACGGCCCGCGAGGGTGTTGGGGAGGGTGGCGCCCTGGATCGGGAAGGGCACGGTCACTCCCTGCGCGCCGAGGGCGGCCAGCAGCTCGGCCGGCATGTCGAGATCGGCGAAGGCTTCGACGGCGGCCAACGCGGGCGTGATCGTCTTCGGCGGCGCGAACTCGCCCTGAAGCGCGGCGGGGCGTCGGCCCGAGCCGCCCGAGCTGCCCGAGCGGCTCGATCCGCCCGATCCGCCCGAGCGGCTCGGACCCGCGGAACGGCTCCGAGCCGGGGCGCCGAATCGGCCGCCCCGCTCCGAACCGGTGCTCGCGCCGAAAGCGGGGCCACCGGTGCGGCCGCGGGTACTGGACGAGCGTTCGTTCCTACGTGTGGGGTTCATGAGAAACCTTCCTTGACACGGCACGCATCAAGGAATTCCCACAGCGGAAGAGCGGCGCGGGGAATTGCGAGAACGGACCGAATGGAATGCGGAGGCGGATCCGCCCGCGAGGAATATGCACGGGGGCGGGCGCTGCAACGAGGGTTGCGGTCGCGTCATACGGACGCGAAAAAGGAGAAAAGAAATCGGGTGTGGCTACGGGGCTGCGGCATCCCGTGCCGGGTCCCGCGGGTGGACGCACCGCGGGAGATGTGCAGCTGGGGCCCGCACCCCGAGGGATGCGGGCCCCAGCTACGAAACGCGAAACGCGAGTCGGCGTCAGGCGGGAACGATGTTCTCCGCCGTCGGGCCCTTCTGGCCCGGCGCGATGTCGAAGGTGACCTTCTGGCCTTCGAGCAGCTCGCGGAAGCCCTGGGCGGCGATGTTCGAGAAGTGGGCGAACACGTCAGGGCCGCCGTCTTCCTGCTCGATGAAGCCGAAACCCTTTGCCGCGTTGAACCACTTCACGGTGCCAGCAGCCATGTCATATCTCCTTGGGGCAGTACACCGGCGTCCGCACAGTGCGGAGACCGTGTCGCCGCGATGATGCCCCGCCCGGAAAATGACCGGAAATATGAAGCCCCGCCATGCGGCGCGGAGGCCGGCCGGAGGTGCTTTAAGTTTTTTTGGGTACCAAAACTGCAACCGAGATCGACAGTAGCACGCCACAGTGGAACGCAGGGGCCGAATAAATTCAACCCCTGCGCCGTGGTAAAAACTCTCCTCGCGGTGCCCGTTAAATTCTCTGACCGCCGGAACAGATATTGATTCGCCCCGAGCGCAGTGTTGTGAGGCGGGGGGCAGGGTGCGAGGGGTCTCTCATTCCGTGTACGGCAGCCAGGCGTTGTCGTTCGCGTTGTACCAGTAGCCGTGGCCGGCGTTCAGGGCGACCGTCCGGAACGGGCGGCCGTGGTCGTCGATGCGGGTGGTGCCCTTGCGCTCGCCACTGCTCCAGACCAGCTCCAGGTACCAGCTGACGTCCTGACCGAGGGTGGCGGCGTCGATGTTCAGCACCTGCGGGTCGGTGTCGGAGACCTTGTACGGGAAGTCGGTCGAGCCCGTCGGCCGCTCGCCCTCCTTGCCGGGTACGGGCCTGGCCCTCGGGGAGGCGTCGTCCAGGTCCACGGCGAAGGACGCCGGCACCAGCGCGCCGCCGCAGCCGGAGCCCATCGTGTACGCGTTCCAGCCGGGAGCCTTGCGGCCGCTCACGACATGGACGTAGAGCGCGTGCAGGACCGCGGGCTTGCCCTCGGTGCCCTGGACGGTCAGCTGCATGCGCAGGTGCCCCGCCGGGACGGCGCGCAGGGCCCGGGCCCACCCTTCGGTCGCCTGCCGGGCGGGGGGCGGGGGGACCGTGCCGGGCGCCTTGTCCAGGGCGAACCACTGGTCGCAGGGGCTGTCCCAGTTGTCGGGCAGGACGTTGACCGTGAAGGGGGCGGTGGAGGAGGACCCCTCCTTGGCGCCGGCCGGCGAGGTGGACGCGGACGTTGCCGAGGTGGACGCGGAAGGTGCCGAAGCGGGCGACGCTCCGGGGCTGACCGGAGGTGCGGAATCGGCCGTGGCCGTGGGCGTGGGTGACGACGACCCGCCGGACGGCAGGGCCGGGCCCCCGGCCGCCCGCTCGCGCGAGGACGACTGGACGGCGCCGTGACGCGTGTCCCCGTCACCCGTGCCTCCCATGGCGGAGACGGCGGCGGCGGTCCCCGCCACCGCGGCGGTGGCCACGGCGGCCGCGACGGCGAGCAGCAGCCGAGGCCGCCGGGCCCTTGGTACGGAGGCCCGGGCGGGGCCCGGCTGGACGAGGACGGCGGGGGCGTCCGGTGCCGGTGCCTCCGCCGATGCCGGCGCGGGGGCGGGGGTAGGCACCGTGGGGGTGGGCACCGGGGCGGGTGCCTCCGCAGCGGCGGGTCCGGGCGCCGGAGCGGGCCCGGCTGCTGCTGCCGCCGGGGCCGGCGCGGGGTCGGTCTCCGCCTGCGGCCGCGCCTTCGAAGCCGCCCCGGCCACCACGACCGCTGCCGGGTCCGCCGCCCCCGGGGCCTGCCCCTCCGTCGCCCCCCGCCGCCGCTCCACCAGCGCCAGCAGCCACTGCTGGTGCAGCGCGACCAGTTCCTCGGCCGAGGCACCGCAGACCCGGGCGAACCGCTCCACCGGGGCGTAGTCCGTGGGCACCGCCGCGCCGCTGCAATAGCGGTGCAGCGTCGAGTTGCTGGAGTGCAGACGCTTCGCGAGGGTGCCGTAGCTGCGCCCCGAACTCTCCTTGAATCCGCGCATCAACTCCGCGAACCGCTCCGTCTCCGTGGCCATTCCACCCTCCCCCTCATCCCGGAAGCACGTTCCAGGCTCGCCCGATCGCCCAGGTGAGAGGGGTCGGGAGCGTTCCAGGGTTCCTACTATCCCGGTCCGGACGCCACTGGAACGAAACCGCCCCCACAGTTGCGACATCAGCCCGCCGGTCCACCGATCGGATCGGCGGCCGGATACGGCGGTCGCAACGTGAGGGCCCCACCCGCCTCACCCGACCGCCCTCGGCAGCAGCCGACCGGAACACCGGCCAAACCCACCACCTCGTCAGACGGAAACCCTAAGCCTCCGCCTGACGACCGCACCCACACGGAGAGTTCCCCATGCGTACCCACCGACTCCACCTCCGCACCACCGCCCTGGCCACCGCCACCGCCGGCCTCGCTCTGGCCCTGACCGCCTGCGGCGGCTCGGACAGCGCCGGCGGCCCGACCACGAACCCCGCCGCGAGCAAGAGCGCGGACCAGCAGGTCTCGACCGGGACCGTGACGCCGTCCGGCGAAGGCGCCTCCGCCGCCCCGTCAGCCGGCGCCGCCAAGGTCACCGGAACGGGCAAGGCCACCGCCACCCCGGCGAAGGCCGCCAAGGGGGACACCACCGGCGACTCCTACGCCTACACCCACCCCTGCTCGGCGCGGAACCTGACCGTCAAGGTCACTTCTCCGGCGGGCACTCCGGCCACCGTCCGCGTCATCACCGTGACCAACAACGGGTCCACCTCCTGCGGTCTGGACTACTTCCCCACCGTCGGCTTCAGCGCCAAGGGCGCCGCGCTCGGTCTCCAGGCCACCGCCCCCGGTGGCCTGGGCGGCGCCCCGGCGTACCCGGTGCGTCCCGGCGCGACCGCGTACGCGGCGGTGGACCTCAACCCGTCGGGCGGCAAGGGCCCCGTGGCCGACGAGGTCAACGTCCTGGCCGACAAGGAGCACATGCCGAACGCGGACGGCGTCAGCCTCAAGCTGACCAAGCCGGGCACCGTCGCCACCCCGAAGGTCGGCCTGTACCGCGGCAACACCCGCGACGCGCTCGGCGCCTTCTGAAGGGTCTCCGCCATCGAGCCTGCCGCGTGTCACCCGTACGGCCGATACGTACGGGTCGCCATTCCGGCAGTTCGGCACCGGATGACCCGGCGGCGGCCGTAGGCGCCGGCGCCTCGGTGGCAGGACGCGCCGGAGAGGGGTCCACTGGTCGAGGGTGCGCACGCTCCGCGCGGAGCCAGGACGGGCGCACCTCCGCCTCGACCTCCACCCTCGACCGGGCACCATCGAAGCCGCGGAAGGCATCCGACATGGCCGACAGCCACCACCACATGCTGCTGATCACCTTCGCGAGCGCCCCGGCCGCCCGGCCGGCGTACGAGGAGGCGGTCGGTCTTCCGGGTCTGCAGCAGGCCGCCGTCCTGGAGCGGTCACCCGAAGGGCTCCTCGACGTGCCGGAGAGCCACGTCGCCGGGGCGGGCGTGACCACGGCGGGTGCGGGTTTGGCCGGCGGTCTCCTCGGCCTGCTGGGCGGCCCCATCGGTGTCTTCATCGGCGCGGCCGCCGGGGTGGCCCTGGGCAACGCGGCGGAAGAGGGCTGGGCGCAGGAGGGCGGCGCCGGCATGATCATGTTGAGCAGCCGGGTCGAGGACGGGGCGGCGCTGCTCATCGTCGACCTGCGCGAGTCCGATCCGCAGCCGGCCGACGACCTCGCCCGTCGGCACGGCGGAACCCTGCAGCGGCTCACCGCGAAGGAGTTCGCCTCCCAGCTCCGCGCTGCCGAACGGGCCGCAGGAGAGACGACCTAGGGACCTCGATGAGCAGGAATGCGCCAGACGATGAGGTCGTCGTCCTCGCCGTTGACGAAGTGCAGGACGTGATCCGCCGGGTCGAATTCCGTCCCGGACACCTCCCCGAGGTGGGTGAGGAAGTCCTGCCGGTCCCGATAGCGCCATCGTGCTGTCGTCCAGGACCGCATGGGGGCTCACGCCGATGAAGGGGGAGCGGGTTGAAGGGTCGCCCCCGCACTGTCAACTGCCCCTCGTTATCCCTGAGGTAATCGTGTTCTCCGGCGCCCTCGCAGAAGCTTGATCCATCGAAACGATCAAGAGATCAAGCGATCAAGCGACCACGAACGGGGAACGACATGAACATGCGGCGGTACACGTGCACCGGAGTGCTCGCGGCGGCCACTCTCCTCGCAGGCCTCACCCTCGATGCCGCTCCGGCCACCGCCACCGCCGAGGGCGGCGAGTGCGCCGAGGTCCGCGAGAAGGTGGACCGGCTCGAAGGGCGGATCACCCCGAACGCCTGCGCCTTCATGAAGCGGCAGATCCTCTTCGGCGAGGCCCCCAGCCTCCAGACCTACCTGGACATCTTCGACGAGGAGGCCAGCCTCTGGGAGGCCGGCGGCAAGCCCCAGCGCGGCCACGAAGTGATCGGTGCCTCGATCGGCAACTCGCTCCGCCTTGTGCCGGACCTCCGCTACCGCGGTACGAACGTGGTCGCCGACGGCGCCGTGATGATGTTCGGCCAGCAGAACACGGTCACCCTCAAGGGCCACAAGGTCAGCTACCCGCAGATCGCCCGCAACGTCCTCGGCGATGACGGCAAGACCATCCAGGCCCGCCGCTACTACGACCGCTACGAGCTGGTCCAGGTCTTGCCCGAGTCCCAGCGGCCCCGCCCCCTCTTCGCCGGCATCGCCGACCCGGCCGGCCCCGGCCCGCGCGGAGCGGCCCCCGACCGGTTCCACGCCCAGGAGATCCCCGCCCGCCTCGCCGCCTGGAACAGCGGGGACGCCGCCGCGCTGGCCGCCCGTACCGGCAACGCCAAGCTGGCCGGGCCCGGCCTGGACCGGTCGCTGACCACCCAGGAGGGCAAGACCGCTTACCTGCAAAGGCTGTTCGAGAACGCCGACGTCAAGTTCAAGGCGGGCCAGGTCGCCTTCGGCCGCACCACCACCTACGTCGAGTGGCACGGCACGATGACCGCCCCCGACGGCACCGACCCCAAGGGCACCGACATCCCCTTCGGGATCGTCGAGCGCATCGGCCCGAAGGGCGAGTGGGAGCTCTCCTTCGACACCCTGCCGGTGATCGCGGACGAGGGCGAGATCCGCGACCTGTTCAAGGCGCTCGCGAGCTAGGTGCGGTCGTGCGGAAGACGCCCGCGCGCCTGGCGGGTCAGGACGTGAGGGGTGAGAGCACCTGGCTGTGGGTGTGCTGGTAGATCACGGACGTGCGGAATCCGACGACTTCGCGGCGTTCGGTGAACTTGTCCATGAGGAAGCCGTGGATGCAGTCCACGCTGGGCGCGGAGACATGCACGGCAGCCCACTACCGCACCTGCCACGCCCTGACCCCCGGCATGATCGAACGCCGCTGGGGCCGGATCGTGAACATCGGCAGCGTCAACGCCCGCGCCGGCCGCACCAACCTCGTCGCCTACAGCACCTCCAAGACGGGCCTCCTGGGCCTGACCCCTTCCCTGGCCCGTGAGCTCGGCCCGTACGGCATCCGCGTCAACACCGTCCTGCCCGGCGCCATCGAGGCGGAAGCCGAAACCTCCATCCCCGCCCACCACCGGGGCCCGCCCGGAAGACCAGATCAACCGCCAGTGCGTCCCGCGACGCGGACGCCCCAAAGACGTCGCGGCCCTGGTCGCGTTCCTCGCGGACCCCTCTGCCTCGCTCATCACTGGGCAATCCGTCCACGTCGCGCCGGCTGGCTGCTGCACTGAGACGTCAACGAGCAAGGAGACAGCGCGAAATGATCGAACGAGTCCGAGCCGTTCTCGTCACCGCCGACGAAACGATGCTGGTCATCCGCCGCACCAAGCCCGGAATCCCCGTGTACTGGGTGCTACCCGGCGGCGGGGTCGAGGAGAGTGACGAGTCCCGGGAGGCCGCTCTCCACCGGGAGGTCCATGAGGAGATCGCCGGGAAGGCCGACATCGTCCGCCTCCTGCACATGGTGGAGTCCGACGATGAGCGTCAGCTCTTCTACCTCGCCCGCATCGCGACGTGGTCCTTCGAGGACCGGACCGGCCCCGAGTTCAGCGCCGAGGGAAGCGGTGAATACGCGCTGGAGGAGATCCCGCTGACCGTGGAGGGGCTGGACGGCATCGACCTCAAGCCTGAGGAGATCGCCCGCGTCCTGCGAGGCGCCATCGGCGCCGGCACGCTCGGGGCCGGAGTCGGGGTCTAGCCGTACGACCATGCGGACATGCCACCGGGGCCAACGCTGAGTCGCGTTGGCCCCGGTGACATCGGCGGATACGTCCTGTTCCTTCAGGGAACATGTCGGCCTTCGGGCTACCGCTGGCTTCGGCGAGGTTGTTGTTGTAACGACGAAGCCCCAGGTCGCTGACCTGGGGCTTCGTAGAAGAGCGGATGACGGGAATCGAACCCGCGCTATAAGCTTGGGAATCCACGGCGCGTACGGCGCACATGTAGCGTCTGACCTGTAGAAACAGCCTGTCAAAGAACCCTTTTCGAGGGTCCGCCCGTACCTCTGTTGACCGCTCTTCACCGCTTCGAAGGGCACGGATAGGGCACGGGCCGTCTCAAGGTGCTCCCGGCGCGCCGTCGGAGGCCGATACGACTTCCGATTCGTACGCTGCGATCACCAACTGGGCTCGGCCCCGGGCCGAGAGCTTGGCAAGCAGGCGGCTGATGTGGGTTCCACCGTGCCCATGCTCAGGTGCGGGCGCGCCGTGATCTCGTCGTTGGACAGCCCCTCGCGATCGGCTCCAGTACCTCGCGCTCCGACTCCGTCACGCCTGTGGTCGACGAGGTCGGGCCGCCCGGGTCACGGCCCTTGGACGGCTCCGGGCGGCGAGTGAACTCCTCGATGAGGCGGCGGTTCACCGAGGGAGGCAGCAGAGAGTCGCCCGTGGCGATGACTCGGATCGCGGACAGCGCGCCCGCCGACAGGGCGTCCTTGAGGAGAAAGCCCCGCCGGCGCCAGCCCGTAGGACCGCGTAGACGTACTGGTCGAGGTCGAAGGTGGTCAGGACCCGTGCCCCGGCGGTCTCCGGGGAGTCGCAGATCCGCCGGGGCGCCTCGATGCCGTCCAAGACGGGTATCCGGCCGTCCATCAGCGCTACGTCCGGCCGGTGCAGGAGGGTCATCTCCACGGCCTCCGCCCCCGTCGCCGGCCTTGCCGACGGTGGTGAGACCGGGCTCGTTCTCGAGGAGGACCCGGGAGGAGCCCCGCAGCAGCACCTGGTCGTCGACGACCGGTACGCGCGTCGCGTCCTCCTTGTGCCGTCCTGCGGATCCCGCGAAGCCCCCTCCGAGACGTGGGCCGCGCCGTACATCATCGTCGCTCCCGCATGCCGACCAGGCCGTGCATGGCCACCACGATCGCTGTCGAGTGACCGTGGGCCGTCAGGTGAGACTCCGCTGCTCCGCTGCTGCACGGGGTCAATCCTGGTATCCGCTCCAGTTGTTCGAGGGAGAGCCGGGTTTCTAGCGTTGGCGGACATGGGAGGCGCCATTCTCTACATCATCAGGATGCACGATCGAGTCCTGGATGCCCAAGATGCGCATAAGGGACTTGACCGAAACGGCTCGACGGTTGCCGACCCAGAGCACGCTGAATGGGAGGGAACCCTTCCGGGCCATCCTTGACGCTTGTGATTCCGAAAGCCCGACAATGCCCGCTGCTTCGCTGAATCCGACATGTTGTGGCAAGAGATCGGAAATTCGATAGTAAAGATTTTTCCCATCCACCCAGGATCGCCCTACCTGCTCCGGGGTAATTGATGGAACGTCCCCCTCGTCGCGACGGTCAGTTCGGATTTTCTCGTGAAACGCATTGGCTCTATCCATGGCCCCCATGCGCTGTAGTACGGCTCCAATGCGTTCGCCGCGAATTCTCTCGTCGGCATCCGGATCCCGTACCGTTCCGGCGTCAATGATTGACGACGCGCGCAGTGTGGACTCTTCTTCGTGTGCCGCATCGGGAATCAAGTACTCCGAATCCTCTGTGCACGTTTCCGAGTTCCCTGCTCCCACTAGGTTCCGGGCGTTGCTGAACGCGCGATTCATCATCGCGTCCAAGAGATCCTTGGTCGGTGTGGCGCCTGCCAAGGAAAACCATGCTTCCAGGACGCCTTCCATCATCGCGGACCTAACGTCAGAGACGTCGTAGTGCCACTGTCGTGCCAAGTCTTTTGACCATCCCATGAAATATGGAGTCAGTAGATCTACTAGGATGGTCAGCCATTTTTCTCGTTCCTGTCCGCCGCCTTCTCGCGCCAAAGTTCCCACTGACTCCCAGATGCGCAAGCTGGCTACGGATTTAGATCGCCCAAGGCGGGATTCCTTGCGCAACTTCTGATATGTAGGGTGGCGTTTAATGATGCAGGTTTGGACGTTTCCTGCATGTGCGCAGATGGGTTGCCCGCCACAATCGAGCAGAACGCGCTCATTTACGAGCGTAAAGACATCGTGCATGGCATTCCCTTCGCGCCATCAGGTCGGTCCTGCGGAAAATGGTGGGGCTCGGCGACTAGGTTTTATAGATTTTTCCTGGGATTCGGCCCCATCGAGTGAACAATGTTTGACGGCGTGCTATAAGGCGTGTTGCTGGCGGCGCTCGGCAGGGGCCGCTCCGACGGCGGCGGAGTGATGTGGACCAGGTGCGGTCGTCCGGGATTCTGGTTCTGCAGGTCCCGTTCGTGGCGGCTCTCGGCCTTGCCTGCGCGCTCGTCTTGACTGGTCTGGTCACTCACCCCCACACTGGGTGTATGACATTTGTACGACAGGCTGGAGGAGGCGTGGAGACCACAGCAAGTCACAAGAAGAGGGCAGCCAAGAAGGCTGCGGCCACGGCGGTGAAGCGAAACGCGGCGGCGGCTGTGCTCGGGCCCAGTCGGCTGGCGCAGGTCCGGCTCCGTGGCGATGAGATGCAGGCGCTTCAAGAGGTGATGCGGACGCTGAACCTCAACTCGACTTCGGATGCTCTTCGCGAAGGACTGAGGCTCCTCGCGCGGGAAGCGTCCGAGCTGGGGGCAGCCGAAGAGATCCGAGCCTTCTATAAGGAGCGGGGTGCGCCTCTGCCCGAGGGTGTGGTCGAGCCGGATGACGACGAGCTTGCGGCAGCGGACGAGATGCAGTGGTGAGTCCAGGCACGGCGTTCCGCGGCGAGGTGTGGGTTTGCGCACTGCCGCAACCAGTGGGACCGCACCCCGTCGTCGTCCTCACAGTCAATCGGATCGCCGAGCCTCTCGCCTCGGTGACTGTCGCGCTGATCACTGGCACATCCGGTCCGCAGGTCACGCATGTTCCGATCGGCCCTGAC
This sequence comes from Streptomyces sp. NBC_01298, assembly GCF_035978755.1. Taxonomy (NCBI): domain Bacteria; kingdom Bacillati; phylum Actinomycetota; class Actinomycetes; order Kitasatosporales; family Streptomycetaceae; genus Streptomyces; species Streptomyces sp. NBC_01298. The sequence continues at coordinate 4,389,440 of NZ_CP108414.1, read as the reverse complement.
TCCGGACTGACGAAGTACGACGAGTCGTACGTGAACTGCGCAGACCTTCACACCGTGGCCAAGTCCCGGTTGCGAAGGAAGCTGGGGCTGCTTGCTCCGGGCGAACTGCACCGGGTGGAGGACTCGGTCCGTCTGATTCTCGGACTGCAGCGCTGACCTGTGCGTGGCCTGACCTATGCGGGACAGTGTGAAGACCCGCTCGGCGCTACGCAGGTGGCACCAGGCTTCGGCGTAGGGCGGGTCGTACCCAGCGACGATCTCCTCGGTGTCCGTCCCGAACGGGTTGGGCTCGGGAGCGGTTAGCGGGACGTTCAGTAGCCGGGCTGCCGAAGTGTGTGCGTCGAGAGTCGCCGATGCCTCTGCCGTCCGGTGCGACGCCGCCCAGTGTCGGCTTTGCCGAGGCCGTCCGTCGCGTCGGAACAGCGGCGGCCCGCCGAGGTGGGACCCTCTCGATGCGTACGGTTCCGTCGGCGTCTTCCGCGACGGGGCGTAGCCCTCGTTGCACAGCGCGGCAAGTGTCTGGTCGGGCGCGGCGGCGCTGACGAGCGCCGTCGGCGCGAGCCGCCGCAGCCTGAGTGGGAAGAGCCCTCGGTGGGCGGCGAGTTCGGCCAAGAGCGCCGGCTCGTCGCCGTGGATGACGCACGCGGTGGGGGCGATGTGTACCCGGCCGTGCTGGCGTGTCGCGTTGGCGACGAGGTAGGACAGGGACTGTGGCAGGGGCCCCGCCGAAATGGCCGTCAGCTCGGCCGAGACCTCGTCCGGACTCAAGGACACGATGGTGCGGGCTGGCCAGTCCTCGGAGAAGGCGGCCATGATCTATCAGCACTCCAACCTTGAGCGGCAGAAAGAGGTTGCCGCGGGGATCGCGACCAGGGTGCGGGCGCTGCGGGCCAAGGCTTCAGGTTCCGCTTCTGGCACGGATCTGGCACGGGATGGGTAGAGAGGTCTAGACAACAAACAAGCCCCAGGTCATTGACCTGGGCCTTTGTCATGAAGCGGATGACGGGAGTCGAACCCGCGCTGTAAGCTTGGGAATCACCCGGCACTTGACCATGAATTTGGCCTTTGACCTGCGGAGACGCGAGCTAGGAACCTCATCGAGGCTGCCTTGGGTCGACGCCCTGTTGACCGCTGTGCACCGCCTCTACTGGCACGTTATGGCACGCCGCGGCCGACCGGCTGTAGCTGCAAGTGGTTGCGTCGATCGACTTTGAGTCGAAGATGCGGGGCGGCGGAGCGTAAGCGGTTTTGTCGTCCGGGTCCAGGCTGTCAGTGCCGTCGGCGAGACTGCCAGAGTGCTCGAACTTCTGTGGTCAGCCCTGGTAGCGGTCATCGATGCGGTCTTGACCGTGTTGGGAGTGGTCCTCTGGCCCTTGCTGCTGGGCGTGTTCATCTGGGCGATATCGATGCAGGTGGATCCTCGCGATGTACTGCGGCTTCGGCGGATCCTTGAGCGGATAGCCGCTATTGCCGAAGGCGTCGGACATCTCCTGCTTGGTGTGTGCCTGCGCGTGTACAGGCAGACCCTGGGCGGCGCCTACCTCCGTCGGAGCAGGCGCCGCGCTGCGCAGCATCTGGTCTGGGCGCGGCGGGGTTTCGGCCGGGATGCCGGCAGCCTGTTCCCCGCCAGTCGGCAAGTGCGCACAGTTCTGCGCTCATGGCATCAGGCCGCCCCGTTGGCCGCCGCCGCATACATCGTCAAGGCGTACATCCTACTGCTGGTGTTGCTCAACCTCGGGAGACTTGTCGATTCCGCCACCAGATGGGCGTCCCGTACGTGGGCGGAGAGTGAGCATGCTCCCGTTCCGTGGTGGGCGCCTAGCGGCGGCTTGTGGGGGCCAGCTCGGCGGGTCGCCGACACCGGCGAGGCGCCGGGAGTCGTCGTAACGGTAGTGGCGAGCTTCCGGGCGTTCGCGGAGGCGATCTGGGGGAAAGCCGCTCAGTATCTTCCAGCCCTCGCAGCTCCGGAAGGCCGGGTTGGCGAGGTGGTTACCGCGATATCCGGAATTGTTCTCGCCCTCGTGCTACTCCTTGCACTGAGGGCCGGGATGAGCTTTCTCGGTCGGCGCCCTGGTCCAGCGCGGGACGGCCATAGGCGCGACCCAGGCTTCGTTGACCCCCTTCCCCGTGGGTGGTGGCTGCGGTCGCTGTTGAGTCTGCGCCCGGGGGTGGCCAGTCGTACCCGGCCGGTTGCGGTCTTGATTGACTGTCTTGCCCGTGTGGGCTCGGCGCGGCGCTACTACCAGACGGTTACGCAAACTCGTAGCACCCTTTATGTTCCTCGCGTGGACCTTGCCGGGGCTGAGAGGGTCGTGTGGTCGGCATGGAAGGTTAGGCACGATCCGGTACGCGGTGCGCTTCGGCGGGACTACCGGAAGCACGCGGCCGAGGTCGTGGGGGTAATCCGGCGGCTAGAGGCGCGGCAGAACATCGACGACAACACGGGCCAAGTCTTCGAGGAAATGGCGCGTGTGCTGGTGACGATTGCTGAACGGTATGCGAGCGGCAACACGCTGGCCTTGCTCGATCGCGCGGATGTCGAAGGCGTAGAGCCTGCGGTTGACAGGGAATGGGTGCGATTGGTCATCCTCGGCGTGGCCATGACTGGCGCTGCCATCACAGCGGGCTTGACGGAACTTTCGGCCGCAGCGTCCACCCAGATCGTTGCCGTGGTCGGCGCCGTTGCCTGGGCGCTTTTGTACCGTGACAGGCTGTCGCCGGGCGATGTGCTCGACGTGATGCGTGGCCAGACCCGCAAATGATCGGTCGAACAGGTCGGCCTTGTGGGGCTTGTTGGCGCGACGACCTTCTCGACGTACCCCTCCAACTCGTGCTCCTCCAGGAAGGGCCCAATGCATTCGGCGGAGTTGTTGCTCACCACCGCAACGGCCCGCCCCGACGCACGAGCAGCGTGAAGGGCCTCCACCGCCCCCGGGGTCGGCGAACCGGCCACCGCCACGCTTCGACCTCAGCCGCAGTCAGCGCGGCCTCCACCTTCCGCCGAGGTTGCCGCCGGGATCGACGCCAGGGTGCAGACCTTGCGGGCCAAGGCTTCCGGTTCAGCTTCTGGCACGGATCTGGCACGGGAGGGGTAGGAAGGTCTAGACAACAACGAAGCCCCAGGTCGCTGACCTGGGGCTTCGTAGAAGAGCGGATGACGGGAATCGAACCCGCGCTATAAGCTTGGGAAGCTCATGTTCTACCATTAAACTACATCCGCGTAGTCGTCCAGTTGCCTGGAGCGCTATCGTTTCTCACCCTACCCCATGATCGTCCCCTGGTGAATTCGTCCCGGGAGTGGTGTCGCGTGTGGGGTGCACGGAGGGGCGTGGGGGCGGGAGTTGGGGCGTACCTTGTGTGTGCGGAGCGGCGGCTGGAGTGGGTCTTGTTCATCCCCTAATGTGGCGATTCATCGCAGTACGGCTGGTTGGGGAAAGGGACTCGATGGAGCACACCGTCGTCCGTTGTGCCGAAGGGCACGTGTTCAGCACCGCTTCGTTCCCGCTGCAGCACCTCGGTGCCGGCCGGATCGGGCCGGGGCGGCTGTTGCGGTGTCCGCGCTGTGCGCGGCTGCGGCACGCCGTGCCCGTGGGGGCGGCGCCGAAGCGGTAGACAAAGAGGGAGACAGCGGCGCGCGGGATCCCGCCTCGATTGGGGCGGCCCGCGCGCTCTGCGTATCCTCGGGACGTGCTTCTCTCTGATAAAGACATCCGGGCCGAGATCGACAGCGGACGGGTTCGCATCGACCCCTTCGACGAGTCGATGGTGCAGCCCTCCAGCATCGATGTACGTCTCGACCGGTTCTTCCGGGTCTTCGAGAATCACCGGTACGCGCACATCGATCCCGCGGTCGAGCAGTCCGATCTCACCCGGATGGTCGAGCCCGAGGGTGACGAGGCGTTCATCCTCCACCCCGGTGAGTTCGTGCTCGCCTCGACCTACGAGGTCATCTCGCTGCCCGACGACATCGCCTCCAGACTGGAGGGGAAGTCCAGTCTCGGCCGGCTGGGGCTGGTGACCCATTCGACCGCCGGGTTCATCGACCCGGGGTTCTCCGGGCACGTGACGCTGGAGCTGTCGAACCTCGCCACGCTGCCGATCAAGCTCTGGCCGGGTATGAAGATCGGGCAGCTGTGTCTGTTCCGGCTCAGCTCGCCCGCGGAGTTCCCGTACGGGAGCGAGCGGTACGGATCGCGGTACCAGGGCCAGCGCGGCCCGACGGCCTCGCGGTCCTTCCAGAACTTCCACCGGACCCAGGTGAGGCACGAGGCATGAGCGACGTAGTGAGTGGCGGAGTGCGTGAGAACCTTGATTACGAGGGATTCGGGCGGGCCGTGCGCGAGCTGGCGCAGACCATCGCCGACGACGGCTACGAGCCCGACGTCATCCTGAGCATCGCCCGCGGAGGCGTCTTCGTCGCCGGTGGTCTGGCGTACGCGCTCGACTGCAAGAACATCCACCTCGTGAACGTGGAGTTCTACACCGGGGTGGGGACCACGCTGGAGATGCCGGTCATGCTGGCGCCCGTGCCCGAGGCGATCGATTTCACCGACAAGAAGGTGCTGATCGCCGACGACGTCGCCGACACCGGCAAGACGCTCAAGCTGGTGCACGACTTCTGCCTCGGGCACGTCGCCGAGGTCCGGTCCGCGGTGATCTACGAGAAGTCCCACTCGCTCGTGAAGTGCGAGTACGTGTGGAAGAAGACCGACGAGTGGATCGAGTTCCCGTGGTCCACGAAGCCGCCCGTGGTGACGCGTGCGGGACAGGTTCTCGACGCCTGAGATCCGTCCTGAGATGTGAGGGCGACGTGAGAGGGGCCCGCCGCGCGGTGTTCGTGCGGCGGGCCCCTTCGTGTTCTGCGTGCGTGCGTGCGTACGTGCGTGCGTGCGCTAGATCGTGCCCAGCTTGATGATCGACAGCAGGGCGATCAGCTGGATCGCCGACGCGCCCAGGGCCTTGGGCCACGGCAGGTCGTGCGATTTGCTGATCAGGGAGGCGAAGAGCGCGCCGGCCGCCACCCAGGTGACCCAGCCCAGGATCTGGACGAGCATGTTGTCGCCGCTCAGGAACATGGCGAACAGCAGGCGCGGTACGTCCGTCAGGCTCATGACCAGCATCGACAGGCCCACCGTCGGCTGCCACGCCCCGTCGCCGCCCAGCTGGCGGGCCAGCGTGTGGGTCACGGCGCCGAGGATCAGGCCGCAGATCACGAAGGCCACGCCCGCCGAGAGGACGATCGGGACGGCCTGGGAGAAGGGGCTGTCGATGACGTCCTTGCGGGCGTCGTCGAGGCCGAAGACCGCGAGCGTGCCGTAGAGGAAGGTCACGATCAGCGCCGGCCCCCAGACGGCGTAGTCGCGCATCTGCAGGAAGGTCTGGCCCGGGCGGGTCACGATGCCCCGGAGCAGTTCCTTCCACGGCAGCCGCGGACCGGTGGGGGCGGCGGCCTGGGCCGCGCCCGCCTGGTAGGTCGCGCCCTGGTTGTAGGAGTACGGGTCCTCGCCGATGGCGAAGGCCTGGGTGTACCCCGGTGAGTCACCCGGGCCGCCGGCTCCCTGGGCGGGGGGATGGCCGTGGTCGTAGCCGTAGCCAGGGCCGGGGCCGTATCCCTGGCCGCCGCCCTGGCCGCCGTGCGGGTCGAAGTACTCGGGCTCGCCTTGGCCCCCGGAAGCGGCCTGCTGCGGCCACTGCTGGGGAGAGTAGGGCTGCTGGCCGTACGGCGGCGGCGCCTGGGGCGCCTGCTGCTGACCGTACGGCTGCTGCCGCGGAGGTTGTTGCGGGGTGCGGTTGTTGTCCCGGCCGCGTCCGATCCTGAATCCAGCCACGTGATCGAAAGTACCCGCTCCGGAGCGGGTGGATGGCCGGGGTGGCGGAAGAAGTCCCCTTTGCGGCTGAGCTGTGACATCCCCTAGGGGGTACCTGGAGGGGCTTCTCAGGGTGGGTTACGTGGCTGCGCGGCAGTCTGCCGATGGCTGTTACATCTCCGACGGAATACGGACATACCGGCTCCGTAGCTTCGTTGACGTAGCCACCGCCACGAAGCACGAACGAGCACGAGATGAGCCCCGTCATGCGTAGCCCGCACCGTCGTACCACCCTCCGTACCGCCGCAGTCGTGGCCGGTGCGGCCGCCGTCCTCGCCCTTCCGGTGGGGTCCGCCTTCGCGGATTCCCCGGCCGTCCCCGACCAGCCGGTCCTGCCCGGCGTCGAGCAGCCGTCCGTGGACCCGCAGCAGCCGCAGGTGGACCCGCAGCAGCCCCAGGTGGACCCGACCGTCCCGCCGACCACGCCCCCGACCACGCCGCCCACCACCCCGCCGGTGCAGCCTTCCGTCCGGGCCTACGTCACGACCGTGAAGCTGGCCGACGGATCGATCGCCCGGGTCTACAAGATCGGCGAGGGCCACTTCGAGGCCGACATCTTCGTCGGCGGCAACAAGCTGGACACCCTGGTCAGCAAGGACGGCAAGGCCGCCGGCGGGCAGAACAACGGGCTGCACGTGGTCCTCCAGCCGAACGGCACCGTCACCTCGTGGGTCGAGGGTGCGACCAAGCCGGTCGAGAAGCCGAAGCCGAAGCCGAAGCCGGTGGAGGAGAACTCCGTCCAGGTCGCCATGCCCGACGGGCGCAACGCGCGGCTGATCGACGGCCCGAACGGCAAGCGCGTCGAGCTCTCGATGCCGAACGGGACTCTCCTGGGGACGATCGACCTGAAGCACCCGACCGCGACGAACGACGGCTGGACGTACAAGCTCGTCCAGGACGGCAAGCGCGTGAAGTTCGTCGTCATCGACGGCAAGAACGGCGGGAACAGCTGGGTCTACGACTTCACCAGCGGCAAGCTGATCGAGACGTACAAGGTCGACAAGGGTGGCAAGGACGCGAAGCCCGTCGCCAAGCCCGTCGCCAAGCCCGTCGCCAAGCCTGTCGAGAAGAAGGCCGTCGAGCGGGTCGTGCCGAAGGGCGGCGTGAAGGCCGGTGCGGAGGGTGTCGAGCCCGTGTCCGCCGACGCCGACGGCACGCTGCTGCTCGCCGCCGGCGGGGGCATGGCGGCGGTGGGCGCCGCGGGCCTCGGCTTCGCGATGCTGCGCCGCAGCCGGTCGTCCAACCAGTCCTGACCCGGACAGGACCGACCGACCGACCGACCGCGAACACCGGAGCGGCCCGCCCCCTGTGGGGACGGGCCGCTCCGGTGTTCCGCACTGTGCGGGCTACGAGCTACGCGCTATGAGCCGCGAGCTACTTCGCCTCGGCGTCGCTCGCCGGCGCCTCCGCCGGCGCCTCCGCCTTCGGCGCGGGCTCCGCGGTCTTGGCCGGGGCCTCTGCCTTGGGCTCGGCGACGGCCTCAGCCTCCGGCTCCGCGGCAGCCTCGGCCTTGGGGTCGGCGACGGCCTCTGTCTTCGGTTCGGCGGCGGCCTTGGGGTCGGCGACGGCCTCTGTCTTCGGTTCGGCGGCGGCCTTGGGGTCGGCGACGGCCTCTGCCTTCGGCTCAGCGGCGGCCTTGGGGTCGGCGACGGCCTCTGCCTTCGGCTCAGCGGCGGCCTTGGGGTCGGCGACGGCCTCTGCCTTCGGCTCAGCGACGGCCTTGGGCTCAGCGACAGCCTCTGCCTTCGGCTCAGCGACAGCCTCTGCCTTGGGCTCGGCCACAGCCTCTGCCTTCGGCTCAGAGACGGCCACCGGCTCCGCGACGGCCACCGGCTCCGCGACGGCCACCGCCTCCGCCACCGGCTCCGGCTCCGGCTCCGGCTCCACCGGATCCGGCGTCTTCACCGATTCCAGGAGCAGTTGCGCCACGTCGACGACGGTGACGTGTTCTTTTGCCTGGCCTTCGTTCTTCTTGCCGTTGACCGAGTCGGTGAGCATGACGAGGCAGAACGGGCAGGCGGTGGAGACGATGTCCGGGTTCAGGGACAGGGCCTCGTCGACGCGCTCGTTGTTGATGCGCTTGCCGATCCGCTCTTCCATCCACATCCGCGCGCCACCGGCGCCACAGCAGAAGCCCCGTTCCTTGTGGCGGTGCATCTCCTGCTGGCGCAGGCCCGGCACCGCCGACATGATCTCGCGCGGCGGTGTGTAGACCTTGTTGTGCCGGCCCAGGTAGCACGGGTCGTGGTACGTGATCAGCCCGTCGACCGGGGTCACCGGCGTGAGGCGGCCCTCGTCGATCAGGTGCTGGAGCAGCTGCGTGTGGTGGATGACCTCGTACTCGCCGCCCAGCTGCGGGTACTCGTTGGCGATCGTGTTGAAGCAGTGCGGGCAGGTGGAGACGATCCGCTTCGCCGCCTTCGGCTTCTTGGTCGCCGGGTCCTCGTCGTCCTCACCGAACGCCATGTTCAGCATCGCGACGTTCTCCTGCGCGAGCTGCTGGAAGAGCGGCTCGTTGCCCAGACGGCGCGGGGAGTCACCCGTGCACTTCTCGTCACCGCCCATGATCGCGAACTTGACGCCCGCGATGTTCAGCAGCTCCGCGAAGGCCTTCGTGGTCTTCTTCGCCCGGTCCTCCAGCGCGCCCGCGCAGCCCACCCAGTAGAGGTAGTCGAACTCCGAGAGGTCCTCCGCGTCCTTGCCGATGATCGGGACCTCGAAGTCCACCTCCTTGGTCCACTCCACGCGCTGCTTCTTCGCCAGGCCCCAGGGGTTGCCCTTCTTCTCCAGGTTCTTGAGCATCGTCCCGGCCTCGCTCGGGAAGGCACTCTCGATCATCACCTGGTAGCGGCGCATGTCGACGATGTGGTCGATGTGCTCGATGTCCACCGGACACTGCTCGACACACGCGCCGCAGCTCGTGCAGGACCACAGGACGTCGGGGTCGATGACCCCGTTCTCCTCGGCTGTGCCGATCAGCGGGCGCTCCGCCTCCGCCAGCGCGGAAGCCGGGACGTCCTTCAGCTGCTCGGGCGTCGCCCTCTCATTGCCCTCCATGTCCTTGCCGCCACCCGCCAGCAGATACGGGGCCTTGGCGTGCGCGTGATCACGCAGCGACATGATCAACAGCTTCGGGGACAGGGGCTTGCCCGTGTTCCAGGCCGGACACTGCGACTGACAGCGGCCGCACTCCGTACACGTGGAGAAGTCGAGGATGCCCTTCCACGAGAACTGCTCGACCTGCGAGACCCCGAAGACATCGTCCTCACCCGGATCCTCGAAGTCGATGACCTTACCGCCACTGGTCATCGGCTGAAGCGCACCCAACGCGACCGCGCCATCCGCGTTCCGCTTGAACCAGATATTCGGGAAACCGAGGAACCGGTGCCAGGCCACACCCATGTTGGTATTCAGCGAAACCACGATCATCCAGATCAGCGAGGTGCCGATCTTGATCATGGCGGTGAAGTAGATGGCGTTCTGCAGAGCGCCGAGCGACATGCCCTTGAAGGCGAGCACCAGCGGGTACGACACGAAGTACGCGGGCTCGTACGAGTCCACGTGGTGGATCGCGCCTTCGAGGCCGCGCAGGCACAGGATCGCGAGGCCGATGGTCAGGATGATGTACTCGACGAAGTACGCCTGCCAGGCCTTCGAGCCCGCGAAGCGGGACTTGCGGCCGGCCCGCGAGGGCAGCGACGCGAGGCGGATCCCCATCAGGACGAGGATGCCGGCCACGGTCATCAGGCCGATGAACTCGATGTAGAGCTCGAAGGGCAGGAAGCCGCCGACGAGCGGCAGCACCCAGTCGGCCTGGAAGAGCTGGCCGTACGCCTGCACCAGCGTCGGCGGCAGCGTCAGGAAGCCGATCGCGACGAACCAGTGCGCGAAGCCGACGAGGCCCCAGCGGTTCATCCGGCTGTGGCCGAGGAACTCCCGGACCAGGGTGATCGTTCGGGACTTCGGGTCGTCCGTACGGCTGCCTGCCGGTACGGGCTGTCCGAGCTTCACGAAACGGTAGATCTGCGCCACGGCTCGGGCGAGCAGCGCGACGCCGACCACGGTCAGGACCAGCGACACGATGATCGCGGCGAGTTGCATCGGGAGGGCTCCTCGGGCGGCACTTACTAAGCAGTAACTTATCCAGTCAAGGCTTGAGGTTACCCAGTCTCGACGCCGCAATGTAGCCGAGCGCGCGGTGATCTGCGTCGCTCGCCCCCGCCGTGACCAGCCGCGTCGCCGCAGGGACCCCGCCGCGTCCGCGCCCGGGCTCCGCCTCAGGGCCGCCCGTGCCGCCAGGCCGCCCGGGGGGTCTGCGCGAGGATCGCAAGGTCCATTCCCAGCCAGTGGTTCTCCACATAGTGCCGGTCCAGCAGGTCCATTTCCTCCCACGGCAGGTCCGAACGCGCGCTCACCTGCCACAGCCCGGTCATCCCGGGGCGTACGAGGAGCCGCTCGGGCCGGTCCGACGCGCTGTTCCCGGGTCGAGGCCCGACCAGCGACATCTCGCCCCGCACCACGTTGAGCAGCTGCGGCAGTCCGTCCAGGGCGCACCGGTCCAGCGCCGCCCCGACCCGGCCCTTGCCGACGCGCAGCCGCCACGCCCGGTACGGCCGCCCGGCCAGGCCCGCCGCCGGCTCCCGTACGAGGACGCCCGCGCCCTGGGTCGCGTACAGCAGCCCGGCGGCCAGCAGCAGCGGTACGAGGAACACCCCGAGCAGGAGCGCGGCTCCGGTGAGGTCGAGCACCCGCTTGGCCGAAGGCCTGGTCGGCCAAGGCGAAGGCCAAGACCAAGACCAAGACCAAGACCCGGGCCGCGGCCGCGTCCGTGGCCCCGGCCGGGCGGGGGGCGCGAGCAGCTTGTGCATGCCAGCACGGTGCCGTACGGCTCCGGCGGTGTGCGGGCGCCGCGCGGCCGAGGTGCCCCGAATGGCGCTCCTGAGCGTAAGCGCAGCCTAAAGGTTGAGTCCCCTCGACTCACCTCTGTTGACACTGTCGGAGCGGTGATGCACTCTTGAGTCTGTTCCACTCAAGTCAGCTGGAGGAATCAAAATGGCACGTGCGGTCGGCATCGACCTGGGCACCACTAACTCCGTCGTCAGCGTTCTGGAAGGCGGAGAGCCCACCGTCATCACCAACGCCGAAGGCGCCAGGACCACGCCGTCCGTCGTCGCCTTCGCCAAGAACGGCGAGGTCCTCGTCGGCGAGGTGGCCAAGCGTCAGGCGGTCACGAACGTGGACCGGACCATCCGCTCCGTCAAGCGCCACATGGGCACTGACTGGAAGATCAACCTGGATGGCAAGGACTTCAACCCGCAGCAGATGAGCGCCTTCATCCTGCAGAAGCTGAAGCGCGACGCCGAGGCGTACCTGGGCGAGAAGGTCACGGACGCGGTCATCACCGTCCCGGCCTACTTCAACGACTCCGAGCGCCAGGCGACGAAGGAGGCCGGCGAGATCGCGGGCCTGAACGTCCTGCGTATTGTCAACGAGCCGACCGCCGCCGCCCTGGCCTACGGCCTCGACAAGGACGACCAGACCATTCTCGTCTTCGACCTCGGTGGCGGCACCTTCGACGTGTCGCTCCTCGAGATCGGCGACGGCGTCGTCGAGGTGAAGGCCACCAACGGTGACAACCACCTCGGTGGCGACGACTGGGACCAGCGCGTCGTCGACTACCTGGTGAAGCAGTTCCAGAACGGCCACGGCGTCGACCTGTCCAAGGACAAGATGGCGCTCCAGCGTCTGCGCGAGGCCGCCGAGAAGGCGAAGATCGAGCTGTCCTCCTCCACGGAGACCTCGATCAACCTGCCCTACATCACGGCTTCCGCCGAGGGCCCGCTGCACCTGGACGAGAAGCTCACGCGCTCGCAGTTCCAGCAGCTCACCGCGGACCTGCTCGACCGCTGCAAGGCCCCGTTCCACAACGTCATCAAGGACGCGGGCATCAACCTGTCCGAGATCGACCACGTGGTCCTGGTCGGCGGCTCCACCCGCATGCCGGCCGTCGCCGAGCTCGTCAAGGAGCTCACCGGCGGTCAGGACGCCAACAAGGGCGTCAACCCGGACGAGGTCGTCGCCCTCGGCGCGACCCTCCAGGCGGGCGTTCTCAAGGGTGAGGTCAAGGACGTCCTGCTCCTCGACGTGACCCCGCTGTCCCTGGGTATCGAAACCAAGGGCGGCATCATGACCAAGCTCATCGAGCGCAACACCACGATCCCGACCAAGCGGTCCGAGATCTTCACGACGGCCGAGGACAACCAGCCGTCCGTGCAGATCCAGGTCTACCAGGGCGAGCGCGAGATCGCGGCGTACAACAAGAAGCTCGGCATGTTCGAGCTGACCGGCCTGCCGCCGGCCCCGCGTGGCGTCCCGCAGATCGAGGTCTCCTTCGACATCGACGCGAACGGCATCATGCACGTCACTGCCAAGGACCTGGGCACTGGCAAGGAGCAGAAGATGACCGTCACCGGCGGCTCTTCCCTCGCCAAGGACGAGGTCGACCGCATGCGCCAGGAGGCGGAGCAGTACGCGGACGAGGACTCCCGCCGCAAGGAGGCGGCCGAGTCCCGCAACCAGGGCGAGCAGCTCGTCTACCAGACGGAGAAGTTCGTCAAGGACAACGAGGACAAGGTCCCGGCCGAGGTCAAGGACGAGGTCGAGGCCTCCATCGCCGAGCTGAAGGAAAAGCTCAAGGGCGAGGACGCCGCCGAGATCCGCACCGCGACCGAGAAGCTCGGTGCCGTCAGCCAGAAGCTCGGCCAGGCGATCTACGCCGACGCCGGTGCCCAGGCCGCCGGTGGCGCGCCGACCGGTGACGCCGGCCAGGCCGACGCCAACGACGACGTCGTCGACGCCGAGATCGTGGACGACGAGAAGCCGAAGGGCGGCGCTGCCTGATGTCGGAGGAGACCCCGGGCTTCGACGAGAAGCCCGAAGTCCCCGCCGACGGCACGCCTGACGACGACGCCGCCGAGCCGAAGGCCGCAGCTTCCTCCAAGGAGGAGGCCGCGGCCCCGGCCGGGGACTCCGCAGCAGCAGCACGGGGCGTTCAGGAAACGGCTCTCCTGGCCCAGCTGGACCAGGCCCGCACCGCGCTCGGCGAGCGCACCGCGGACCTCCAGCGCCTCCAGGCGGAGTACCAGAACTACCGCCGCCGGGTGGAGCGGGACCGGATCGCCGTCAAGGAGATCGCGGTCGCGTCCCTCCTGACGGAACTCCTCCCGACCCTGGACGACATCGGCCGGGCGCGGGAACATGGCGAGCTGGTCGGCGGCTTCAAGTCGGTGGCCGAATCGCTGGAGACCGCCGCGGCCAAGATGGGCCTGCAGCAGTTCGGCAAGGAGGGCGAGCCCTTCGACCCGACGATCCACGAGGCCCTGATGCACTCGTACGCACCGGACGTCACCGAGGACACCTGCGTGGCGATCCTTCAGCCGGGGTACCGGATCGGCGAGCGTACGATCCGTCCCGCGCGGGTCGCGGTGGCCGAGCCCCAGCCGGGCGCGGCGCCGAAGTCCGAGGCGGCGGAAGGCGAGTCCGCGTCGGACAAGGACGCGGATGCCCCCGACAAGGGCTGACGCTGCGGCGCCCTTTGCACGACACGTAGGACAAGAAGCGCGAGAGGAGGGACACCGGGGATGAGCACGAAGGACTTCGTCGAGAAGGACTACTACAAGGTCCTCGGTGTCCCGAAGGACGCCACGGAGGCCGAGATCAAGAAGGCGTACCGGAAGCTCGCCCGCGAGTTCCACCCGGACGCCAACAAGGGCGACGCCTCGGCCGAGGAGCGCTTCAAGGAGATCTCCGAGGCGAACGACATCCTCGGGGACGCCAAGAAGCGCAAGGAGTACGACGAGGCCCGCGCCCTGTTCGGGAACGGCACGCTGTTCAATCAGGGGGGCCGCCCCGGTCCCGGCGGGGGCGGCGGCTCGTTCAACTTCGACCTCGGCGACCTCTTCGGAGGCCAGCAGCAGGGCGGCGCGGGCGGCGGCTTCGGCGGCGGCGGACTGGGCGACGTCTTCGGCGGCCTGTTCAACCGCGGCGGCGCCGGCGCGGGTCCGGGCACCCGTACCCAGCCGCGCCGCGGCCAGGACATCGAGTCGGAGGTCACCCTCTCCTTCACGGAGGCGGTGGACGGGGCCACGGTCCCGCTCCGGATGTCCTCGCAGTCCCCGTGCAAGGCCTGTTCGGGCACCGGCGACAAGAACGGCACGCCCCGCGTGTGCCCGACCTGCGTCGGCACCGGCCAGGTGTCCCGCGGCAGCGGCGGCGGCTTCTCGCTGACCGACCCCTGCGCGGACTGCAAGGGCCGCGGCCTCATCGCCGAGACCCCGTGCGACATCTGCAAGGGCAGCGGGCGGGCCCGCAGCTCCCGGACCATGCAGGTCCGGATCCCGGCGGGGGTCTCCGACTCCCAGCGGATCCGGCTGCGCGGCAAGGGAGCTCCGGGCGAGCGCGGCGGCCCGGCCGGTGACCTGTACGTGGTCGTGCACGTGGACGCGCACCCGGTCTTCGGCCGCAAGGACGACAACCTCACGGTGACCGTTCCGGTGACCTTCGCGGAGGCGGCGCTGGGAGCCGACATCAAGGTCCCGACCTTGAACGGTCCCTCGGTGACGCTGAAGCTGCCCCCGGGCACCCCCGGCGGCCGCACGATGCGGGCCCGCGGCAAGGGAGCGGTCCGCAAGGACGGCACCCGCGGCGACCTGCTCGTGACGGTGGAGGTCGCGGTCCCGACCGAGCTGAACGACAAGGCCCGCGAGGCCATGGAGCTGTACCGCGAGGCGACGGAGTCCGAAGACCCGCGCTCCGCGCTGTTCGAGTCCGCGAAGGGAGCATGACATGGACGGCCGCCGTAGGAGCCAGTACCAGCTCACCGATGAGACCCCGGTCTACGTGATCTCGGTGGCCGCCCAGCTCTCGGGCCTCCATCCGCAAACGCTGCGCCAGTACGACCGCCTCGGCCTGGTCTCCCCGGGCCGTACGGCCGGGCGCGGCCGGCGCTACTCGGCCCGTGACATCGAACTGCTCCGCACGGTGCAGGCGCTGTCCCAGGAAGAGGGCATCAACCTGGCCGGCATCAAGCGGATCATCGAACTGGAGAACCAGGTCGCCGCGCTCCAGCAGCGCGTGGCCGAGCTCTCGACGGCCGTCGAGGGCGCCGCCACCGTCCTCCAGCAGCGCGAGGCCCAGGTGCACGCCTCGTACCGGCGCGACCTGGTCCCGTACCAGGCTCCGCAGCCGGGCAGCGCCCTGGTCGTCTGGCGGCCGGCGCCGAAGCGGCCGCTGGGCTGAGCGGGCGCACGCACGCACGCGCAGAGGCCCCGCCCGAACCCTTCACGAAGGGTCTGGGCGGGGCCTCCGCGCGTGTCCGCCGGCCGTAGCCGCCCGCGACCCGTCCCGGGCCCGCCCCCAGCCGTCAGCGGGGCTACGGCAGCCCCTCGGCGTCCCCGGGGCCCGAGTCGTGCAGGATGCCGGACTCGGCGATGAGGTAGCCCAGCTGGGCCCTGCTGCCGCTGCCCAGGGCGGTGGCCAGTTTGGCGATGTGCGCGCGGCAGGTGCGCACGTTCATGCCCAGGCGCCGGGCGATGGCCTCGTCGACGTGCCCCTCGATGAGGAGGTGGGCGATGGAGCGCTGCACGCCGGAGATCCCGTCCGGGCTGTGCGTGTACGTGACCTTGTCGTTCAGCGGCACGGCCCTGCGCCACAGCTGCTCGAAGACCTTGATGAGGTACTCGATCAGCCCCGGGTGCCGCAGTTCCAGGGCGACGCGCCGATCATGGCTCGCGGGGATGAAGGCCACGGTACGGTCGAAGATCATGAGACGCTCGATGAGCTCCTCCAGTGTGCGGATCTCGACCTTGCCCGTGGAGATCCTGTCCACATAGGCGAGCGTGCCCTGGCTGTGCCGCACGGTGTGCTGGTAGAGCGTACGGATCTTCACCCCGCGGTCGATCATCGGCGAGGCGCGCTCGAGGGACTGGCTGAGGCTGAACGTCGGCCGGGCGCCACCCGGCTGGACGGTCAGGGCCTCGGTGTGACACTCGGAGGTGGCCAGGTCGATGGCGGCGTTGATCTGGTCGAATCCCTCCAGCACCGTGATCGCGTGGGTGTTGGCGGGGCTCCGGGCGCTGAGGGCGAGGAACGGCTCGAAAGCGTCGGTGAGGTCCACGGCGGTTCGCCGGCGGTCCTGGATCTCGCGTTCGATCGGGTGGAGGCGCTGGGCGAGCGCGACGGACGGGGGAACCGCGCGCAGTTGGTTCGCGTCGTCCGGGTCGGGGCGCAGCAGCGCGAATTCGAGCAGGCAGGGGGCGTTCTTCACTTCACCGCGGGCGACGCGGCCGGTGCTCAGGGCCGCTGCGTAGAGCCGCGTTCCCTCGGCGCACATCTCTGTGACGGGGTGGTGATGTGTCGGGTTTGTTGTGCTCTGCGTCAAATCTCCACCCCCCAGGGTCCTGAACATGTAAGAACATGATGCATCGTCCCTGTGGCACTGACGTGCCTGAATGAGCCATCGTCTGTCAGTGCGGGGGAGAAGATTCCATCAAGTGAGGACGAAGCCGACCATGTATAAGAGAATGCTTCGCTCGGCGCTTGCCGTTGTTTTCTCCGTCGCCGCGATTTTTGGGGCAGTCGCCGCTGTCAACGGGGACACGGGAAGCGCTGACACCAGTGCCAGTACGTCCGTCGAGAACAAGGTCGGGAACGACTTCGGCTGGGACACCATCCCTGCGCAGGTTTCCTGATGACCCCCGACGACCACGGATTCCGCCGTGAAATGGCATCGGCATACCGCTCCGGCTGGCAGTTCATCGATCTGACCAGTGCCATTCCTTACGCCGGTGACTCGCTGAAGGTCACCCTCTTCGGCCAGCCCATCGTCGTGGTGCGGGAAGAGGACGAGGACGTCCGCGCCTACCGCTGTCTGCGTCGCCCCCGGGGCGCGCCGCAGCCCGTCCGCTGCGAGATCCGGTACGGCATGGTCTTCGTCAATCTGGACCAGCGTGATCACCAACTTTTCGAACCCGACTCCGCCGCCACCCCCCGCAGTGCCTGAAGCGATTCCCCTGTCGTCGCAAATCGCTCAGGTGCTACCCCCCACACAGCGGCGCCATCGTGGACCTGACCACGATGGCGCCGCTGTGATGTTCGTGTCCAGTCCTTGAACCGGACGTAGTTGAACGGGGCCCGGCCGAACGGGACGTCGTCCAACGGGACGCGGTCCAGCGGGGCCCGCGCGACTACGCGCGCCCCATCGCCCGCTCCAGGCTGATCTCCACGACCACCCGGTCCGGGTTCGGCGAGGGCGTCCGCCCGTAGCGCTCCGCGTAGCGGCGTACCGCCTCCGCGACCGAGGCCTCGTCGTCACGGACCACCGCGCGGCCCTCCAGGGTCGCCCAGCGCCGCCCCTCCAGCTGGCACACCGCCACCCGGGCCCCGCCCTGCGGACCGCCCTGCGACGCCAGCACGTTGCGGACCTTCTTGCTGTGCTTATTGCTGATCACCCGTGCCAGCCCGGCCTCCGGGTCGTACGTCACGCCCACCGGGACCACGTGCGGGCTGCCGTCGGGGCGGTGGGTGGTCAGCGTGCAGATGTGCCGCTCCCGCCAGAAGGCGAGGTACTCCGGCGTCGGGTTGAGTACGTCCTGGGGCGGGCGGGCCGTGCCGGCCGGGCTGGGAGTCGACATGCGCGAAGGGTACGTCCCTCCACCTTGAGTGGAATAGACTCAACTTTGTGCAGGTTACTCATGTAAAGCACACACAGGAGAGGAAGGGAGAAGGCGCACGTGGATGCCGAGCTGACCAACCGGAGCCGGGACGCGCTGAACGCGGCCACGACCAGGGCCGTCAAGGACGGGCACGCCGACCTGACGCCCGCACACCTGCTGCTGGCGCTGCTCGCCGGCGAGGACAACGAGAACATCACCGACCTGCTCGCCGCGACCGACGCCGACCAGGCCGCCGTACGCGCCGGAGCGGACCGGCTGCTCGCCGCCCTGCCCAGCGTCACGGGCTCCACGGTCGCGCCCCCGCAGCCCACCCGCGAGCTGCTCGCCGTACTGGCCGAGGCCGACGCGCAGGCCGGGAAGCTCGGCGACGAGTACCTCTCCACCGAACACCTGCTCATCGCCCTCGCCGCCAAGGGCGGCGCGGCCGGCGAGCTCCTTTCAGCCCAGGGCGCGACCGCGAAGAAGCTGCGCGAGGCCTTCGAGAACTCAAGAGGAGGGCGGCGGGTGACCACCCCCGACCCCGAGGGCCAGTACAAGGCCCTGGAGAAGTTCGGCACCGATTTCACGGCGGCCGCCCGCGAGGGCAAGCTCGACCCCGTCATCGGCCGCGACCACGAGATCCGCCGCGTCGTCCAGGTGCTCTCGCGCCGGACGAAGAACAACCCGGTGCTCATCGGTGAGCCCGGCGTCGGCAAGACCGCCGTCGTCGAGGGCCTGGCCCAGCGCATCGTCAAGGGCGACGTCCCCGAGTCTTTGAAGAACAAGCGGCTGGTCTCCCTGGACCTCGGCGCGATGGTGGCCGGTGCCAAGTACCGCGGCGAGTTCGAGGAGCGGCTCAAGACGGTCCTCTCGGAGATCAAGGCCAGCGACGGCCAGATCATCACCTTCATCGACGAGCTGCACACCGTCGTCGGCGCGGGCGCCGGCGGGGACTCCTCCATGGACGCGGGCAACATGCTCAAGCCCATGCTGGCCCGCGGCGAGCTGCGCATGGTCGGCGCGACCACCCTCGACGAGTACCGCGAGCGGATCGAGAAGGACCCGGCGCTGGAGCGGCGCTTCCAGCAGGTGCTGGTGGCGGAGCCGAGCGTCGAGGACACCATCGCGATCCTGCGCGGGCTCAAGGGCCGCTACGAGGCCCACCACAAGGTCGTCATCAACGACAGCGCGCTCGTCGCCGCCGCCACCCTCTCCGACCGCTACATCACCTCCCGCTTCCTGCCGGACAAGGCCATCGACCTCGTCGACGAGTCCATGTCCCGGCTCCGCATGGAGATCGACTCCTCGCCGCTGGAGATCGACGAGCTCCAGCGCTCGGTCGATCGCCTGCGCATGGAGGAGCTGGCCCTGAACAACGAGTCCGACGCCGCCTCGCGCGAGCGCCTGGACAAGATCCGCAAGGACCTCGCGGACAAGGAGGAGGACCTGCGGGGCCTCACCGCCCGCTGGGAGAAGGAGAAGCAGTCCCTCAACCGGGTCGGCGAGCTCAAGGAGCGCCTGGACGACCTGCGCGGCCAGGCCGAGCGCGCCCAGCGCGACGGGGACTTCGACACCGCCTCCCAGCTGCTCTACGGGGAGATCCCGGCCCTGGAGCGCGAGCTCGCGGACGCCACGGAGGCCGAGGCCGAGGTGTCGAAGGACACCATGGTCAAGGACGAGGTGGGCCCGGACGACATCGCGGACGTGGTCGGCGCCTGGACGGGCATCCCGGCCGGCCGCCTCCTGGAGGGCGAGACCCAGAAGCTGCTGCGCATGGAGGAGGAGCTGGGCCGGCGCCTGATCGGCCAGGGCGAGGCCGTGCGCGCCGTCTCCGACGCCGTGCGCCGCACCCGCGCGGGCATCGCGGACCCGGACCGGCCGACGGGCTCGTTCCTCTTCCTCGGGCCCACGGGCGTGGGCAAGACGGAGCTGGCCAAGGCCCTCGCCGACTTCCTCTTCGACGACGAGCGGGCCATGATCCGCATCGACATGTCGGAGTACGGCGAGAAGCACAGCGTGGCCCGCCTCGTCGGCGCCCCGCCCGGCTACGTGGGCTACGAGGAGGGCGGCCAGCTGACGGAGGCCGTCCGGCGCCGCCCGTACAGCGTCGTCCTCCTGGACGAGGTCGAGAAGGCCCACCCCGAGGTCTTCGACGTCCTGCTCCAGGTCCTCGACGACGGCCGCCTCACGGACGGCCAGGGCCGCACGGTGGACTTCCGCAACACGATCCTGATCCTGACCTCGAACCTGGGGAGCCAGTTCCTCATGGATCCGTCCACAGGTGTGGACGAGAAGAAGGCCCGGGTCATGGACGTGGTGCGGGCCTCCTTCAAGCCGGAGTTCCTCAACCGCCTGGACGACCTGGTGGTCTTCTCCGCCCTGAGCGGGGCCGAGCTGGCCCACATCGCCGAGCTCCAGATCGGCCGCCTGGCCAAGCGCCTGGCGGAACGCCGCCTGATCCTGGACGTCACGCCGGAAGCCCTGGCCTGGCTGGCGGAGAAGGGCAACGACCCGGCGTACGGCGCCCGCCCCCTGCGCCGCCTGATCCAGACGGCCATCGGCGACCGCCTGGCCAAGGAGATCCTCGCGGGCGAGGTCCGCGACGGCGACACGGTCCGCGTCTCGGTAGCGGGCGACGACCTCCTGGTCGGCAAGGCGCTGTAGCGACCCGGCGGTAACAAGGCACTGCAATCCGGCGCAATACCGCCTCAGCCGGGCCTCGGAATCCCCGGGGCCCGGCTTACCGGGGCCCTACTCCTGTCCGCCCGGAGCGGATCGTGGCTGCGGGGGTGGACACGGGGTGGGCGCGATGGGGGAGGATGGCGGCATCCGCACGAAGGGAAGTCACACGGTGAGCATCGACCCGGCCTCGATTCCGAACTTCGGAGGGCAGCAGCCCGATCCGCAGGCCACTGGACCGGCGGGCCCCGTCGTCCCCGACCAGGACCTGGTCAAGCAGCTCCTGGAGCAGATGGAGCTCAAGTACGTCGTCGACGACGAGGGTGACCTCGCGGCGCCGTGGGAGGACTTCCGCACGTACTTCATGTTCCGCGGCGAGGACGAGCAGCAGGTCTTCTCCGTGCGGACGTTCTACGACCGCCCGCACAAGATCGACGAGAAGCCCCAGCTCCTCGAGTCGATCGACGACTGGAACCGCCGCACGCTGTGGCCCAAGGTCTACAGCCACACGCACGACGACGGCTCCGTCCGCCTGATCGGCGAGGCGCAGATGCTGATCGGCACCGGCGTGAACCTGGAGCACTTCGTGTCCTCCACGGTCAGCTGGGTCCGCGCGTCGATCGAGTTCGACAAGTGGCTCGTCGAGCAGTTCGGACTGGAGAAGGACGTCGACTCGGCGGACTCCGCCGACAAGAAGGACGACGACGCCGAGGGCGGCGACAGCGAGACCAACTAGGTCCTCGCGGTTCGCGTACCACCCCTCACGGAGCCACTCCGGACACGAGCAGCAGGTACGGCCCGTACGCGTACGAGAGCCCGGCCAGCACCCCGGTCACCACGACCGCGGTGCGCGGCCGGGCTTTCGCCATGAGGGCCGCCGCCGGCAGCAGCAGCGTGAACGCGGGCAGCAGGAAGCGCGGCTTCGATTCGAAGAAGCCGGCGCCGCCGTAGGTCATCACCAGCAGCACGCCGGTGTACACGAGCAGCGGCAGCGGGATCCGGCGGTCGGCCGCCAGCAGCCCGGCGAGCACCAGCGCCGCCACCAGCAGGACCACCGTCACGGTCGTGGCGAGCTCCACGCTCCCGGGCGAGCCCAGCGCGTGCCGGGCGGAGCGCAGCGCCCCGGCGCCGAAGTCGAAGCGCGAGCCCCAGCCGCTCTGGACGGCGAAGTAGCCGCCGAGCGGATCGTCCCGGTGCACGCCGACGAGCAGGACGTACGAGGCCCAGCCCGCGGGCGCGGCCACCCCGGCGGCCCACACCCGCGCGGGAGCGCGGCCCCGCCGCCGGCAGATCTCGTAGGCGGCTGCCGCCGTCACGGCCGCGGCGACCGCGATCCCGGTGGGCCGGGTCAGCCCCGCGAGGACGGCGAGCCCCGCCGCCCACCCCCAGCGGCCGCGCAGCAGCGCGTACAGGGCCCAGGCGGCGAAGGCGGTCAGCAGGGGCTCGGTGTAGGCGAGGGTCAGCATGAAGGCGTGCGGCAGCGCGGCCCACAGCGCGACGAGCAGCACCCCGGCGCGGGCCCCGAGCAGGTGCTCCCCGACCCGGTACACCCCCGCGGCGGCCGTGCCCGCGGCGATCCAGGCGACGGCCAGCGCGGCGACGGTCAGGGAGCCGGGCAGCACGAGGGAGGCGCAGCGGATCAGGACGGGGTAGAGCGGGAAGAACGCGGAGTCGCTCTGCACGGACCCGATGCCGGGGTAGACCTGGGTCCGGCCGTAGCCGTGCTCGGCGATCCGCAGGTACCAGACGGAGTCCCAGGACCCCCCGAGCACCCGCAGGGGGCCGCGCCCGCTCCACCAGGCCGCCACGGCCACCGCCAGCACCCCGACTGCGCGCACGGCCGCGTACGCCCCGAGCGCGAGGAAGACCCCCGGAAACCGGCCGGCCCGGCCGGTGCGCCGCCCGGGCAGTGCACCGCTCGACAGCGTTTGAGTCGCCTGAGTCGCCATGCGTCCCGACCTTCTGGGGGCTCGCCCCCCGGTCGGAGCCGCCACGATGGGGAAACACTACGACGACGAGTCCGCCGGGCCCCGGGACCGGCGGCGGCTTGGCCGCTTTCGGCGTGCACCCGGCTCAGAGCCGCCGCAGCCGCTCCACCGCCTCCTCCAGGACGTCGGTGCGCTTGCAGAAGGGCAAGGCGTGAGCACCTGCGTGCAGCCTCAGGGTCGGCACGAGTCTTCGACTTCGTGGGCGAGTAGATCCCGGCTTCGCCCGATGTATGTGGTCAGCTGCACCTGCACGGCTGCTTTGCGGATCACTGTGGAAGATGAGCAGTCGTAGAGGACGTGAATTCCGCTTGCTTGGCCGAGATGGAGCATCGGCCCGTCCTCGGGCGTCGGACTGCCGGCCACCTCCGAGAAATCGGCCCGGACGTACTGAGCACGGATGCCAAGGAGTTGCTCGAGCCATCCCAGATTGGCTGACTCGGCAGTTCTCATGCCGCGCTTCTCCATCACATCACCAAGGCTCATCAGGCACAGGCCGGTCATCATGAAGGCGATGACGCAAAGGCGGAGCAGTGGTCCCAGGGTCTTGTGTTTGCCCGCGAGGTGCAGGGCGGGAGCCGCCATGAGGGTTCCAGCCGCCAGCATCGTGACCCACAAGCCTTCCCTCAGCATGATGATGGGGCTCTCAGCCAGGGATGCGGCCGCCCATGCCACACCCACCAGTGCTGACAGCGCGAGGGTCCGCAACCCGGGGCGCTGCCGGAGCTGCCGCGATAGGAATGCTGCCAGACGGCGGCGGTCTGACCCCTCAGTCATGCCCATGCTAAACAGGCTCGGGAGTGCTAGCAGGGCCGGCACGATCAAAAGCCCAAGGAAGACCAGGGCGGTAGCGGCGCGGGTGAGTAGGACTGACGTGTCCAGCCCGATTTCCTCGGGCGTCACGCCGAATTGGGCGAGATACCGGTCCACTGCCCAGTACTGGATACCCGTCAGGATGACTCCCCCGAGCCCCAACACGGTGACGATTGCCTGAAGCGCGTCCTTCGCGGCTGGGGATCGTGTCGGTTCCGCCAGCGGGGCGGTGGGTGTCTGCATGACGGAATGCTGGCCACCGGGCCGACCTGAAGTCGGGGACTTGATCAGAACCTGAGCTTGGCGTGTGTCCGGGTAAGAAGGAATCACTGGCACTCAGACTGTAATCTGAGTACAGTCTGAGTATGAGCCTTGCTTACCTGGGAGCCGAGCCCGAGTCGGTGTCGTTCACTGACCTGTCAAGAAACCCGAAGGCCGTGGCCGCCCGGGCTGCAGCCCTTGGTGCTCTGCGCGTCACCCATCGGGACGCGCCCGACATGGTGCTGACGACTGCCGTGCACGCGGAGCGCACCGAGGAGAACCTCACGACGGCATCCCGCCTCTTCCTCGCGCTCATGAAGCACGACGACGGAGCCCGCTCACTCCTGCTGGCATTGCCGGAAGTCTTTCCGTGGGTGCGGCACCTGGACGGCGAGGAGATGCGCGCTTTCACGGTGGAACTCCTGGAAGCACTTTCCGATGCGGCAGAACTGGGTGCAAGGGAGGCTGTACACCGGGCGCTCGTCTCCTGGAGGGCGACGGCCCGGATCAACGCCGATCCGGAGCAGCTCAAGGAAGCGCTGCGCCCGCTCGACGGG
Organism: Streptomyces sp. NBC_01298; assembly: GCF_035978755.1. Classification (NCBI taxonomy): domain Bacteria; kingdom Bacillati; phylum Actinomycetota; class Actinomycetes; order Kitasatosporales; family Streptomycetaceae; genus Streptomyces; species Streptomyces sp. NBC_01298. The sequence goes on along the minus strand of NZ_CP108414.1, from coordinate 4,365,567 downwards.
GAGGACCTGGGTCCGGTCGAGGTGGGCGGGTGAGCCCGAAGAAGGGCGATCGTGTCAGCGTTCCGCCGCTGAGCGGATGGAACGTCGTCTTCGGGACAACCGATGCGGTGACGGGGTGGGAGGAGTTGTGCCGCGTGGCGCTGCCCAGTGCCCACCGCTGCCTTGAGTCGCTGCGCACTGATCCGTTGTCGCGTGACAGCTGGAACCGGCAGCATCAGCTCCGTGGAAGACTCGCCACGAAGGAGTGGAAGGGATCGCTTCTGGACCAGTGGGAGTTCGAGGTCACAAGCGGCGGCCGCGTGCGCTACCTGGTCAGCCCTGAGACATCGACCGTCGTTCTGGTCTACGCATCTACTCGGCACCCGAAGGACACTGAATAGCTCGTCTCTCCCGTGCGGCACGGGGCCGGCTGTAAAAGGCCTGCCCCACGCCCGCACGTCCATCTGGCTCGCTCTCAGAGGGCCAGCCGACCGAGGCGCTCAACCGCCTCCTGCAATACAACCGTTCGCTTGCAGAAGGCCCAGCGGACGTGGGAGGCGCCGGCGGCCTTGTCGTCGTAGAAGACCTGGTTCGGGATGGCGACCACCCCGCAGCGCTCCGGCAGGGCCCGGCAGAAGGCGAGGCCGTCGCGCTCGCCGAGGGGGGTGATGTCGGTGGTGACGAAGTAGGTGCCCTGCGGGCGGAACACCTCGAAGCCCGCCGCCGCGAGGCCGTCGGAGAGGAGGTCGCGCTTGGCGGCCAGGTCCGCGCGGAAGGAGTCGTAGTACGCGTCGGGGAGGGCGAGGGCCTCGGCGATGGCGTACTGGAACGGGCCCGAGGACACGTACGTCAGGAACTGCTTCGCGGAACGGACCGCCGTGACCAGCTCGGGCGTGCCCGTCACCCAGGCCACCCCGTATTCGTACACTCATTTGCATGCGCAGCAACAAGGGCACCACAGGGGCCTCCGGCACCACAGCCGGCGAGCCGGCGGCGATCTACTGCCGGATCTCCCAGGCGGAGGACGACGACCAGACCGGCGTCGACCGCCAGGAGCGGATCTGCCGTGAGATCGCCGAGCGTCGCGGGTTCGCCGTGAACCAGGCCCACGTATTCGTCGACAACAGTCGCTCGGCGTGGAGCCGGAAGCGGAAGCGGCCGGGCTGGGACGAACTGCTGCGGGCGGCGCGTGAGCGCGGGTTCCGACACATCATCGCGTACCACCCTGATCGGCTGATGCGGCAGCCGCGTGACCTGGAAGAACTGCTCCAGGTCTCCGACGACCACGCGATCACGCTGCACGGGGAGGCGAACCGGCGGGATCTGTCGGACCCCGACGACCGCTTCATCCTGCGTATCGAGGTCGCGCATGCCTGCCGTTCGTCCGATGACACCTCGCGGCGGCTGAAGTCGGCCATGCAGGACCGGGCCAAGGAAGGCAAGCCGCAGGGCGGGGTCCGGCGGTTCGGGTACGCCCCGGGCGGGATGACGATCGTCGAGGAAGAGGCGGAGATTGTCCGAGAGGTGTTCGACCGCTACCTGAAGGGGGAGGGGGCGGCGCCGATCGCGAAGGATCTCCACAGCCGGGGGATCGAGACCGCCGGTGGCAAGGCGTGGAACAGCGGGACCATCCGAGCCCTGCTGGATTCCCGGCATGTGGCCGGCATTCGCATGCACCAGGGCGAGGAAGTCGGCCCCGGTACTTGGCCCGCCATCATCGACGCGGGCGTCTGGGAGGAGACCCAGATGCGTCGCCAGTACCGCTCCGCCGTCCATCGGGAGCTGCTCAGCCAGCCCCCGCAACGTTTCTACCTGCTGCGGGGCCTGGTGATGTGTGGGCGCTGCGGGACGCTGATGTCCGGCACCCCGAAGCGGACAGGGCCGGCCTATCAGTGCAACCGCCGGGGCCGGAACGACGAGAAGAAGTGCGTTCGGTCGATCCGGGCGGAGTCGCTGGAGGGCTTCGTCACCGATGCCGCGATCAAGCTCCTCGGCAAGCTCAGGGTGGATGGCCAGCTCGCCAGCAGCAACCTGTCCGAGGACGCGACGCAGTCGCTGGCGGACGACCAGCGGCAACTCGCCGAGCTGAACGAGATGTGGACGGGCAAGGAGATCTCCACGGCGGAGTACCGCAAGATGCGCAAGGAGATCACCGATCGCATCGCCAAGACACAACGCAAGGTTGTGGTCAGGCCGTTGGTGTTGTTGGACGGCCTGACGGGGGAGGGTGCTCGGGCTGCGTGGGAGGCCGAGGCGATGACGGACGAGCGGCGCAACGCGGTGCTGCGGTTCCTGTTCTCCGGGGTGGTCATCGACGAGCCGAAGAAGTACGGCCGCTACATGGACTGGGACCGGATCGCCATCGAGCAGAACCCGCTGTAGACAGCTGCGAGCTGCCCCGGAAAGCGGGGGGCGGCGGCGGGGAGGGCGGAACATAGCCGACGATCCCCGGTCAGCCAAACCGGGGATTCTCTGGATCGTAGGTAGTGCCCACGCGGGGCTGACCTACATGTCCGCCTCGCTCGGTGTGCGCTGCCTTTGGTGTTGGAGCACCTGGGGATCCAGACGGCGCATCCGACCGACCGCCCATGAACACCGGCGGTGCCGAGCCTGCCAGTTCGGCCCGCCAGCGAGGACCCGCGCATGCAGCAGCCCCTGTCAGACCGCCTTCCGCGCCATCCCGACCGCTCGTCGAGCCGCCGACAGACTCCGGTGACGGCCCGGGAGCAGGCCCTGGCTCGAGTCTGCGAGGGATTCCGGACGACGATCAGCCCGCACAGTGCCGCGCGGCTGGCCGACCTGATGAGGGCCCCCGCGTACGCGATCGCCGCGTAGAGGGCCAGGCCAGCGCGGTACCGAGTGAGGAGAGGAGCTGTCCGCATGGCCTGCCGGGCGACGAGCGAACGGGCGGAATGTATCGGTGGAAGCGGGATTTCGATAATCCCGGATTCGCCGAAATCCTGGTCTTGCATCGCCGAGGGGACATGCCAGTCCCGCCGGCATGCGCAACGCGATGCCCTGGGTGTTGGAGCGCCTGGGACCGCCGCGTGTGACCGACCGCCCATTGATCGACGGACTGTGTGGGGCCTGCCAGCCCCGCACAGTCGGCAAGGACCTGCCCCGTGTCTCTGCTGCCCAGCCCCCGCACGACCGCGACCAGCCCGCCGCCCCGCCCTTGCGCGGCGCAGGAGGCTGCGAGGGCCCGCGCCCTGGCCCGTGTCTGCGCGGGCTTCGCCACGACGATCAGCCCGCACAGCGCGGCCAGGCTGGCCGACCTGATGTCGGCCACGACATACGTGAAGGCCGCGTAGACGCGGCCGTAGATATGAGACCGGCCCCTCGGTGTTGGAGCACCAAAGGGCCGTAGCGACTCCCAGATGACCGCCCATAAACGATCTGTCCCGGTGCCAGGGCTCTGCCAGCCCCTTATGGCACCAAGTGAGGAAGCTCTGTGCCCCAGGGTACGACCCTGCGCCCCGAAACGGCATCCCCGCAGACCAGCGCCGCACAGGCGCCTGGTTGGCGCGACCTGCCCACGCCGCCGCACGACGCCGAGGCCGAGCAGGCGGTGCTGGGTGCCTGCATGTTCCACAGTGCGGTCATCGACGCGGTCCGCCAGGTGCTGGAGCCGGGCGACTTCTTCAGGCCGGCGCACACCACCATCTGGCACGCGCTGCTGGAGCTGCGGAAACAGCAAGCGCCCACCGACGCGATCGCGCTGACCCACCAGCTGAGGACGACGGGCGACCTGACGCGCGTCGGTGGCCCTCCGTACCTGCACACCCTCGCCTCATACGCGGCGACGGGTTCTGCCGAGTACTACGCCGACATCGTGCGCCACCACGCCGACCTGCGGGTCCTGCAGGCCACGGCGGTGCGGGTCCTCCAGGGTGCCACCGCACCCGGAGCCGACCCTGTCGAGGTTCGCGGGCTGCTGACCGCCTCGCTGAACGACGCCGCCGACCGCGCTCGCCAAAGTTTGGGCGGCCGGCTTCAGCGCTACGCCCACGACGGCTGGTCCTTCGTCACCGAAACCCCGGCCTGCGCCACCCCCTTGTGGGGTACTGCTGGGAAGGCGGCCTGGGCGTCGGGCGAGAGCCTGATGCTGGTCGGCCCGCCCGGCGTGGGGAAGTCCACCATCGCCCAGCAGATCGTCCTGGCCCGTCTCGGCCTGCTCAGCGCGGTCCTGGAGATGCCGGTCCAGGAGGGCGAGAAGGTCCTCTACATCGCGGCGGACCGGCCCAGCCAGCTCGCCCGCGCCTTCAAGCGCATCGTGCACCAGCCCGACCGGCACATCCTGGGCGAGCGCCTGGTCTTCTGGGCCGGGCCGCTACCCGCCTCGCTTAACACCGAGCCCCAGCTCCTCGCGGAGCTGGCCGCCGAGCACGGCGCGGACACTGTCGTGATCGACAGCCTCAAGGACGTGGTCGGCAAGCTCACCGACGACGAAGCCGGGCTCGCCTACAACAACGCCCGCCAACAGCTGCTGCGCGACGGCGTCGAGCTGCTGGAACTGCACCACCAGCGCAAGCAGAGCGCCGACGCCTCCCGTACACAGCGCCCGGTCCTGGACCAGGTCTACGGGTCGGCCTGGTTCACCGCCGGCGCCGGAAGCGTCCTCTTCCTCAGCGGCGCGGCGGGCGACCCGGTGGTCCACTTCCACCAGCTCAAGACCGTCGACGATGAGATCGGCCCGTTCCCGGTCCTCCACGACCACGCCCGCGGCCTCTCCCACGTCGACACCAGCCTCGACCCGCTCACCCTGCTGCGCCAAGCAGGTGCCCACGGGCTGACCGCCCGCCAGCTCGCCGCGCAGACGACCGGGGAGGCCAAGCCCAGCCCGGCGGACATCGCCAAGGCCCGGCGCCGGCTGGAGACCCTGGCCAAGAGCGGCCACGCCACCCAGGACACCGGCGCGGGCGGCGGCACCGGGGGCGGCCAGGCCACCCGCTGGCACGCCACCGCCCGCCATATGACCGCCGTGTCCTGACCCAGGAAACCGCGTACGCGCCCCCGTAGGCGCACCGGCCGACCAAAGGCGCCTACGGGCCGCTTCCACCGCGTACGAATCCCACAAAACAGCAGGTCAGACGCGTACGGCCGAACGAACGGCTCGTCCGCCCCAAAGCGCTTACGTGCTTCCCCCTCTTTAGGGAGGGGGAAGCGTAAGCGCCCCCAGCACCCGCCCCTCTGCACGGGCGCCTGCCTCTCGACCAGCCCACCCGCGTGGGCCCCTGGTGAAGGCCGCCCAGACGTAGGCCCGGTCCGTGATCGCCTCCTCACCATCCTTCGGAGTAGTCCCGTCCATGCCGCCTGCCATAGCCGACTCGCTCGCCACCGCCGCGCTCCCGTTCGCCGGTGATCTGCTCCTGCCTCTGTCCGTGCTGGCCGCCGCCTGCGCACTGGGGGTGGGCCTGATCGCCCGACGCAGCGAACGCCGCCCCCGCGATCGGACACGGCGCCTCTCGGCCGCAGCCGTTACGGCCGCCGCGGCGGCGCTCGTGTGTACCGCTTACAGCGCGGACACCAGCTGGCGGTTCGCCGCCCACTACCTCGACATGCGCAACACCACCGAGCGCACCGTGATGTTCGCCGCCGCAGAACTCGCGCTGTTCGCGTTGGCGCTGATGGCTCGCCAGAACCTGCACGGACCGAGGCAGGCAGCCGGCCTGCCGGGAATCCTGGTCTGGGTGATCACCGCAATGCAGACCATCCCCGCCTATGCCGAGTCGGGCCCGGTCGGCGGCACCGTGCGCGCGTTCACCGGCCCGGTGATGGCGGCCGTGCTGTGGCACCTGGCCATGGGCATCGAGCTCCGCCAGCGCACCCCCGACGCCGCATCCCGTGGACTCGCCGCGGTCCTCACACGGCAGGCCCGTGAGCGGCTGCTCGCCCGTCTGGGGATCGTCGAGCAGGACCAGGGCGCCGCCCAGATCATCCGCGACCGGGCCATGGAGCGGGCCGTCACCCTGGCCGCCCGCCTCGCCGAGATGCCGCCCGAGCACCGCACCCGGCGGGCGGGCCAGCGCACTGTGCGCCGTCTATCCAAGGCTCTCGCCCGCTCCGGCATCGACGCCGACCCGGGCCGCAACGAGCAGCTGCTGCGCCAGCTCGCGACCCGCCGCCAAGCAGCAGCCCTGGCCACCATCGACCTGCCCGGTCGCTGGACCACGCCCGCCGGGCAGCCCGTCAGCCCGCCCGCAGCGCCGCCCGACCATTCCCGGGCGGGCGCCGACGGGCGGGCGGAAGGCAACGGGCGGGCAGGAGACCGACCCCGCCCGCACCCATCAGACCCGGGCGATGAGGAACCCCACGCGGGCGCCCTCTCACAGTCCGCCCGCCCGAATCCCACCGCCCGCTCCGACCCGGCGCCGACAGCCCGCCCGCAAGAGACGGCTGCGCCGCCCACGGGCAGCGGCTCCGGTACCCCACCGGGCAAGCGCTCTACCTCGAAGCCGAAGCGGCCGAGCCGCAAAGCCCGCGCCTCCCACGATGTCCTTCGCGACTACGCCCACCGTCTCCATGAGGAGCAAGGCCGGCTGTCCCGCGACTTTCTGGAGCAGGTCGTACGGGGCGACGGGTACACCGTCGCCAGCGACGACGCCGGTGCCGTCGTCCGCGCGGTCAAGGCCGAACTGAAGGCCTCCCGCCCCAGCTGACGACCACCTCGCCAACCGCTCACCCTCCCGCAACCCCGACAGGAGACCCATGCACGACTCGCGCCACGAACCCGTCACGCCCCAGCAGCAGTCATCCACCACCCAGGCACCAGGAGGAGCAAGTTGTACCCAGAGCATTGCTCCCGTTGGGAGCAATGCTCTGGGCTCCCCCGCCCCAGGGGTGGCGGGGGAGGACCGGCACCAGGGGGCGCCGGTCCTTCGGGATGCGGCCGAGGGCGGACCGCACCCGGGCAGGGACGGACAGCACACCTGCCACACTGCGCGCTGCACTCACGCCGCACCGACGTCGCACGTGCGCCAGCGTGAACGCCTGCGCGCCGAGAACAAGCGCATGCACCAGCCCAGCTGCCGCATGAACGACGCCGAGTACCAGCTCCTCGTCCACGCGGCTTCGGCCTGCCGCATGAGCGTCGCCGGCTTCCTCGCCCACGCCGCACTGAACGCCGCGCGCGATCTCGACCGCACCGAAGCCGAGATCGCCACCCGCCGGGAGATCGTCAGCGAGCTGTTCGCGCTGCGCCGGGCCCTCGGCCCCATCGGCAACAACCTGAACCAGGTCGCCACCGTCCTGAACTCCGGCGCCGACGCCCCGCACGCCAAGGCGGTCCTCGACGCTGTCCAGCGGACCGCCCAGCGGGTGGAGGACTTCACCCAGCGCTACCTGGAGACGGAGGCTCCCACCGGATGATCCCCCGCGTCCACAAGATGGGCAGCCGCACCATCGGCCTGATCCGCTACCTCTACGGCCCCGGCACCCACGAAGAGCACACCGACCCCCACCTCGTCGCCGCCTGGGACGGCCTCGTCCCCGACCCCGGCCGCGACCCAGCCGCCACTTACGAGGACCTGCAAGGGCTCCTCGACCAGCCCGTCGAAGCCCTGCCCGAGTCGCGGCGCCCCACCGAGCACGTGTGGCACCTGTCCGTACGCGCCGCGCCAGAGGACCCGATGCTCACCGACGAGCAGTGGGGCGATATTGCCCGCCGGATGGTCGCCGCCACCGGCATAGCCCCCGAGGGCGACACCGCCGCCTGCCGCTGGGCGGCCGTCAGGCACGCCGACGACCACATCCACATCATCGCCACCATCGTTCGCGAGGACGGCCGCCGGCCCCGCCGGCACAACGAAGCCAAACGTTCCCAGGCCGAAGCCCGTCTCATCGAAGCCGACTACGGCCTGCGCCGCCTCAGCACCGGTGACGGGACCGCCGCCCAGCGGCCCACCAGCGCCGAACGCCACAAAGCCGACCGCAACCAGCGGGAACGCACCCCGAGGGAGGAACTGCGCGAGACCGTCCGCCGTGCCGTGGCCGGCGCCCAGGGCGAAGAGGAGTTCTTCGACCGCCTCGCCTCCGCCGGCCTCCTCGTACGGCAGCGGAAGGCGCCGTCCGGGGATGTCCTCGGCTACACCGTCGCCCTGCCCGACGACCGCAACAAGAGCGGCGAACCCATCTACTTCTCCGGGTCGAAGCTCGCCCCGGACCTGTCCCTGCCCCGCATGCGTGAACGCTGGACCACCCCGGCGGAGACCGCCGACGGCAGCAGCGACCAGGACCGTCCCGCGCTGCCGCCGGTGACCGGCGCCGCGTCCGCACGACGCCGCGCCACCGCTGCCGCCTGGCAGGCGCTGCTCGTCATCGACAACGGCGGCGACGACGGCCTGATCGCGGGGCAGATCGCAGCCATGGGGGAGGTGCTCGACGCGCTCGCCAAGTCCTCCGCCGCGCACACCCGAAAGGAGCTGCGGGACGCGGCCTCCTCGTTCGAGCGGGCCACCCGGTCCCACGTGAGAGCCGCTCGCGGGCATGACCGCGCCCTGCGGCAGGCTGCCCGGGACCTCGTCCACAGCGGACCGGCCCTCGGCCGCGGAGAAGACGGCGCCACCACGGCCATGCTCATCGACATGGCGTTCTTCCTCGCCACCGCAGCGGCGAACTGGCACGCCAAGAAGCACCACGCCCAGCAGGCCGAAGCCGCACGACAGGCCGCCGAGCACCTGCGCGCCGCCTACCAGGCCGCCGCCGCACAGCCCATAGCTGTGCTCCGCCAGCGAGGCCGCCTCCTGCCGCAGCCCTTGCAGCACCGGCAAGCGGCCGTTCTGCACCAGGTGGTCCCCGACCTCACCGAACAGGTCCTGGCCGAGCCCGGCTGGCCCGCGCTGGCAGCCACCCTCGCCGACACCCACGCCGCCGGCCACGATCCGACCACCCTGCTCACCGAAGCCACCCAGCACCGAGAACTGGACAGCGCCACCTCGATCAGCGACGTCCTCACCTGGCGCCTGCGCCGCCTCGCCCACCTGCCCGCCGACCCCGGAAACGTCCACGCCACACCCGCCCGAGGCAAGCACAGGACCCCGTCCTCGACACCTGCGCAACCCGCGAACAGGGCAGCGAACGAAGCCACTCGTCGGCACTGATCACGGCGATCCGGCAGGGGACGCCACCTGGCCGATGGGCTCGACCACCCATCGGTCAGGGCCGTCAGCAGGCGTCACCCGCACAGCAGCCGCCCCACACCCCCGGTGTGAAAGCCCTTCGCCCCCACGGACACCGCCCCGAACCGATCCCACCGCAAACCGATCACACGACACCACAGAAGGAACCCACCCATGCCCCAGCCTTCCATCCGCCCCGACGTCGTCGTCCTCTTCACCGACGTCGACTGGTACGGCCACCTCGACGACCCCCAGCGCCCCTACCATCGCGACGGGCGTCCGTTCACCCACGCCGAGCACCTCCTGCTCAACACCATCACCCCGGAAGAGCAGGCCGCCGGGCTGGCGCAGTTGCGACGTGAGGCCGACTGGCTGCGCGACATCGACGCGATGCGGCAGGACTTCGTCGACCTGGTTCTGAAGTACCTCGCCAAGCTCCCCGAGGGCTCCGTGGTCGACGACGCCATCGACATCATGACCGACAAGGACTACGCCGAGTACGAACGCCTGCTCCCCATCGTCACCGCGGAAGACACCCTCGAATACCTCGCCGAACACGCAGAGGACTAACCGGCCACACGCCAACGACGTCCCACCACAAACCCCGAGAACACGCGAGCAGCCTCGGGGCCAACGCAGAATCGCGTTGGCCCCGAGGCTGTTGCACTGTCCTGGCCGGGTCATTTCCCACCGGGGTCCACGTGCCCTGGCCGAGACATCGCTGCTGGCGAGTCAGCGGTGAGCCGCGACGCCTTCGACGGTGATCGCCGCGGTACGGCGGCCCTCAAGGCTCTCGGCATCGGTGCGGATGACGAGGGTGATGCGCTCTCCCCGCGTGATCGGCCGTACGCCGTGGATGTGGTCGCGGGTGGCCGGGAAGGCGACCAGCGTGCCGCAGGGAGGCTTGATCTCCTGGGCCGGGTTCTCGAAGAACAGCTCGCCCCCGGAGTAGGAGTCCGGCGTGTTGAGCCAGACGAGCAGGGTGAGGTCGCCGCCGACGACGGGCTGTCCGTTGGTCCGGGCCCGCTCGCGCTCGACGTCGGTGACCTCGTCGTGGTGCGCCACGAACCCAACGCCAGGACCGTAGCGGTAGACGACCGCCGGCTGGGTGGGTATCCGCTTCGGAACGGCCTGGAAATGGTCGCGGATGTAGGGGATGCAGTGGGAGATGACCGCTTCCTCCAGCGCCGTCGGGATCTCCACGTACTCGCTCTTGCGTAGCGTCTCGTCGACGACGCCCTGGAAGGTGCGCGGCCGGGCGGTCTCGCTCTTCACGTGGTCCATCAGGGCGCCGCAGAGGCTGAGGGGTATGACGCTCTCTGCGAGAAGGGGTAACCGGGTCTTCCAGGTCATTGGGTCTTTTCCTTCCACCAGCGGGTGCCTTCGGGCGAGTCTTCGAGGGTGATGCCCTGCTTGACGAGCTGGTCGCGGATCGCGTCGGCCTCGGCGAAGTTCCTCGCGGCGCGGAGCCGGTCGCGTTCCTTGACGAGGTCGTCGACAGCGGTGTCGCCCTGGTCCGCGTCGGCGATGTCGAAGGTTCCGAAGAGGTTGTTGACGTCCTGGATCAGCCGCAGGGAGGCCGGTCCGGACGGTTCCTGCGTGCGGTTCTGTTCGCGGATGAACTGGAAGAGGACGGCGAGGGCGCCTGGGGTGTCGAAGTCGTCGTCCAGGTGCTCGCGCATCTCCTTCCAGGTGTCGGTCGCCCGTGAGGTGTTCGCCGGGCTGTCCGTGTGCGCGGGGTCGATGGTCCGGGCGAAGTTCTCGATCCGGCGGCGTGCCGCTCGGGCCTGCTCCAGCGTGGAGTCGTTCAGTTCCATGGAGGAGCGGTAGTGCTGGGAGAGGAATGCGTACCGCAGGGTGCGGGAGTCCGTGCGGGCGAGCGCGTCGCGGATGGTGAGGAAGTTCCCGGTGCTCTTCGACATCTTGTCGCCGTCGACCCGCAGGAGGCCGGTGTGCATCCAGTAGCGGGCCAGGGGCTCGATGCCGGAGGCGGCCTCCATCTGGGCCACCTCGGCTTCGTGGTGAGGGAAGATGAGGTCGACGGCGCCGCCGTGCAGGTCGTAGGAGGGCCCGAAGAAGGTCTCCGTGATCGCGGTGTCCTCGATGTGCCAGCCCGGTCGGCCCGGCCCCAGTTCGGTCTCCCAGAACGGTTCGCCGTCCTTGCGTCCCTTCCACAGAGCGAAGTCGCCCGGGCTGCGCTTCTTGGAGTGGTCGTCGATCCGCGAGACCGAGTCCTCGGGGCGCAGGTCGGTCCGGCCCGAGAGCTTGCCGTATGCGGGGAACGAGGCCAGGTCGAAGTACCAGCCGTCATCGAGCTGGTAGGCGTGGCCGCGGGCGATGAGCCGCTTGACCTGGTCCACGATCGCGTCGATGTGATCGTGGGCCCGTGCGTGGACGTCGACGCGGGTGTTCCCCAGCGCGGCCATGTCCTCCAGGTATTGCTTCTCGAACAAGGCCGCGATGTCCTCCGGAGGCACGTTCTCCTCCCGGGAACGCCGGATGATCTTGTCGTCCACGTCGGTGATGTTCTGGAGGTAGGTGACCTTGTAGCCGCTCGCTTCCAGGTACGCGGCGATGAAGTCGAACTGCGTGTAGGTCTTCGCGTGGCCGACGTGGCTGGGGCCGTAGACGGTAGGTCCGCACACGAACATCCGCACCTCGGTCTCCCGCTCGGGGCGGAAATCCTCCGTCCGTCCGGTCAGTGTGTTGTGGACCTTGATCGCCATCGTTCCTCCTGGGTGCGTGGATCACGCAGCGTACTGACGTGCTGACAACAGCGTCTAATTGGAATCGTCGTACTCACCTCAGGAGACGAATCGGGGGAAGGGACGGTCAGCGAAGACGGATGCGTGTTCCCCGAGGATGTGGTGGTTGGCCCGCTGGTACGCCTTGCGCACGGTCTCGATGGCCCGGGTGCTCAGGTCCATTCCGGCCGAGCGGCAGAACGCCTCCAGGGCCTCGCACCGGCGCTCCAGGTCGACCATCGACAGGGGGTCGCACTGCTGGGCCTCGATCAGGAGGTTTTCCTGCTCGGTGCTGATCAGGCCCAGTGCGCCGAGGGAGTGGAGCTTCCACTTCATGTTCGGCAGCAGCCGGCCTGAGCGGGCGTACAGCCAGTCCACGATCTCGTCCAGGGCGCCCGACAGGACGAAGTGGCCGGTGGGTGTCCCGACGCGGCGCGCCATGCGGAGGGGGATCTCGCGCACGTCCCAGGTGATCCGGTTGTGGAGCCGGTGGGTCTCGCCCTCCAGCCGCCAGAGCTGCTCTTTCGTTTTGCGGAGGATCAACGCCTCGAAGGCGTTCTCGCGGTCGAGCAGCGGTTCGCCCTTGTTCGCGTAGGCGTCGCACTTGTCGCTGTTCCACGTCGTGCGCGGGTCGGCCTCGTAATGGAACAGGAGCTGGTGGACGTTGACCTCCATGCGCCCCCAGGGGACCGGCAGGTAGAAGCTGAACTCGGGGACCCAGGCGGGGAGCCGTTCGCGGACCAGGGCGTACGTGTCCGCCGGGGAGGGCCTCCACTCGTCCTCCTTGAGCGGGACGTCGAGGACGATGGCGAGGTCGAAGTCGGAGTCGGTGCTGAACCGTGTGACGTTGTTGGGCGCGTCGGCAGAGGAGGAGAGGACGTAGAGCGCTTGGACCTCGGGCATGGACTGGAGGGTGTCGAGGAGGCCGGCGGCTGCGGCGCGGGCCTGCATTTTCAGGTCTTCCACGAGAACTCCTTGGTCAGATGATCGGGCGATCCATCACGGCGCGGAGCGCCGGGACGAGATCCGGAGCGACACCGCCATGGGTGCGCTGGATATGTGCGAGCGAAGGGCTGCTGTTCCCCTCGATGACCACCGGTCCCCCGGGAGTGACCGCGATGTCCCAGCCGATGAAGGGCACCTGCGGGAACAGACGGGCGCAGCGGGCGGCCAGCTCGCGGACCGCGGCGATGTGGGCGATCCTGTGGCCGGCGAACGGCACGGTGCTGACTTGGTGGCGAGTCTGGGCGTTGAGGTACCGGTCGTAGCCGTGGCGGTCCAGTTCACCGTCGGGGTGCACCCGGATCTGCAAGCCGCCATCGGCCGAGTTGTCCGTCGTGCTGTCGACGCCGCCAAGCTTCAGCATCATGTAGAGCACCTCGGCGGTACCGTTCGTCAGCAGGGTGATGACCCGGAAGGTGTTGAGGGCGTACGGGTTCAGCACGTCCAGGTCGTGGTGCTGCGGTACGTGGTGCTCGACCAGCCAGGTGCCCCACCGCTGCGCGTAGGCCGCGAGATCGAAGCCGTCCTCGCCGGGCCGCACGATCACGACTCCCGAGCCGCCACTGGAGTAGCGGGAGGGCTTGAACACCACGCGCCCGGAGCCGGAAGCGTGATCGAGGACGGCCTCCAGCGAAACCTCGTCGCCCTCGGAGGTGACGCCTGCACGGCCGTTACCGCTCGCGATCAGTGGGGGCTGCGGGATGCCGGCGGAAGCAAGGATCTTCTTGCAGACCACCTTGTCGTCCAGGTCGATGGTGTCCCGGTTCACGCGGGGAAGGAGGCGGTGGAACAAGGTGGTCTCCGGCAGGTACGCACACGCCCGCTCGGAAGAAACCTCGCGCCGGTACCCGCCGTAGCGGAAGTAGTGGAACGGCAGGCAGCGCCACCGCGCGGAGACCATCAGCAGATCCCCGGCGATACGGGCCATGCTCTTCCGGCCCTTGTAGCGCAGCATCGTGGGGAGGTGCTCGCGGCTCATCTGCCGTACCTGGTAGGGGAGGAAGCGCAGGCCGGATACACGGGGAAGAACCCGGGTGCGGAACCACTCCTCGCTCATCGCCTGCCGGTGGTTGAAGCCACGGTTGGCAGTGCGGGTCATGTCGCTCCTCTGATGTCTCAGTAGTCCGGGGTTCCGGCGATGGCCAGGGCAAGGACCAAGGCGGTGACAGTGATGACGTAGGCCAAGACCGCTAAGTACTGCTTCATCGGGCAGGCCCGACGTCGTCGACCGCGGTCGACCGGAGGCGCCCGGCGTTCACGAGGTGTCTGCCTGTGGCGTGTCGCCCCACGGGGACCACCCCGAGGAGGCGTCGGTGATGTCGCGGCGGCGCTGCAGCTCGCCGGGGGTACGGCGGGGCAGGGTGCCGGCGGCGTGCACGAGGAATCCGCCCCTGTCGCGGATGAGGACTCCGAGGCCGGCGAACTGGGCCGCGTCGGCAGCGACATGGGAGAAGGCGCCCACGATGATTCCCCGGATCATTCCGGTGGACAGGGCGGACGCTATGGCCTGCCAGCCGGGGCGCTCGTCGAGAGGCACCGCGGGGTCGAGATCGGACCACGCACCGGCAACGTGCCAGTGCCGGGCGCCGGCGTAGTGGCGGCAGCGTCTCTCACCGTCTCGGACGGCGACAGCGGTGGGAGCGCAAGCGTAGACGGCGACGGGTACGTGTCCGAGGCCGCCGATCGGGTTGTTCGGCATGCCCATAAGGCTGCTGCGTAGAGGTACGCGGGCCCAGACACGGCCCGTGGCAGCGCCGACAGTCCGTGCCGGGTTCCGGTGCCACGGAGCGTGGCAGCGTGGGGCCCGGCGGTCGAGCATGTGCAACGCCCCGTAGTAGTCAGGCAGGTGGCGGCCTGCCGACTGCTACGGGGCGTGGTAGTCGGGTCTCGGGTCAGCGCACTCCGAGGGGGACCCCGGCGACGCTGGCGAGACCGCGGAGACGCCCGACGGAAACGCCGGCTAGCCGGCCGATGATGACGCCGGGGAGCATCTGATGGCGCACCCAGCCGGGGGCCATCGTGCATACGGCTTCGAGGGTGTCGGCGGCAGCCTCCCAGCGGCGGCATTCCACGTGGGTGAGGGCGACGTCCAAGCCGTAGCGGGCGCGTGTGGCCAGCGGCACGGTGTCGTCCAGGCGGACGGTGTCCATCAGGCGCAGCGCGCCGGAGGTATCGCCGAGGGCCACGGCGATGCTCATGGCCTGTGTGGCGGCGTACATGGGCCCGTACGGCTGGGCGTGGTCGCCGCGGGCGTGCTCATCCCCGATACGGGCGGCTACGGCATGGGCCTGGGAGAGGTACTCGCGGGCGCTGTCCGGGCTCGCACCGCCTCGTGATGCGGCCACGGCGGCGTTCGTGACGAGCTGCCCGTACACGCTCAGCCGGTCGGGGTCGTGCTCGCTCATCTTGGGCTCGATCCGGTCGGCCTGCGCCGCGGCAAGGGCGAACCCCTGCGTGGTGCGGCCGTCGCGCAGGTTGACCCACGCCGTCGTGGCGGCCAGGTGGGCGTCGCGGAGGTCGTCCCCGGCCTGCACAGCGATCTGACGGCCGTACGTCAGCGCCGCGTAGGCCAGATCGCGGGAGCCCAGCACGTTGGCGGCCATACCGGCCGTCTGGAAGGTGTCGATCAAGACACCGCCAGCGGCCTCCCGCTCAGCGTGGTCGGCGGCATCGAAGCGGGCCTTCGCCTCGGGGAGGAGCTGGCCCAGGAGCGTCCCGAGCTCGGTGTACCGGCCTGCCCAGTAGGCCTCATCCGCCCGGCGGACGGCTGCGCGCAGCTCCTCAACGGTGCCCGGCTCGACGTCGGCGGGGATACCAATGGCGGCGTCATGGGTAGCCGCGGACACCATCCGAAGCGCGGCCCGCTCGTCGCGGTCCATGGACCGGCGGGGTGCCTGCTGGCCGAGGAGTACGGCGATGTCCGTGCCGAGGGCGTCGGCGATGGACAGCAGCGACGGGAGCGACGCGGTACCTCCACGTTCCAGCTTGCGCACCACGCCCACGGACACGGCGGCAGCTTCCGCTAACTGCTCTTGCGTCATCCCGCCGCGCAGCGTCTTCAACCGCTCAGAGGTGGTGTACTCCGACCACTGCATGTTCCAGCACCTCCGTGTGATTGGCCTCATACGGACGGTACTGGCAGGAGCAGTGGGGCCGACAGCCCTTGATCAGCCGGAAGTTGGGGTCACGCGGCAAGAACCGCGCTGACCCCCAGGAGGTCCTCAAGCTCCGCAACGGCCTCATCCTCATTGGTGACGTGGACGGTGGTGATCCCCAGCTCTGCGGCCGGCGGAAGGTTCACCGCGTGATCGTCCACGAACACGCACTGCTCGGCAGGCAAGCCGATGCGATCCAGGGTCAGTCGGTAGATCTCCGGATCAGGCTTGGCCATGCCGACCAGCTCGGAGACGACGTGCACATCGAACAGGTCCCAGATCCCGACGTGTTCGTACGGGTTGAACGGGTCAAGGCCGAAGCTGTTGGACAGCAGGGCGACCCGATGGCCAGCCGCCCGTGCCGCACGAGCAAGGGCAGCCATCCGACGAGCCGCGGGCACCCCGGCCCACGCCCGGCCCATCAGGTTCACCGGGTCCACGTGCGCACCCAGCAGAGGGGCAGTCCCCTCGTTCCACTCCGCCTGCCCTATCTCCCCGACCTCCAGGGCCGCGTACAGCCGCCGACCCTCCGGGTGATCGTTGAGGGTGCTGCGCCACGCCTCCGGGGCCAGCCCTTCGGACACGCACCACGCACGGTGGACAGCGAGCGGGCTGGCAGTAAGCACTCCGGCGAAGTCGAGGATCAGACCGACTTGTTCACGCCTGTCGGTGCTGTCAGTGCGCTGCGGCATCCGGTGGCCGTCCCTTCCGCGATTGGTCCTACAGGGGACGCTACCGCGCACTCGGACACGGGGAGCACTCGGCAAGGCCCTGCGGGCGCGCGGGGGTCTCACCCGATTGCTCCCCCTGAAGCTGATGTACCGAGTTTCCCTCTCTGCGCCTAGAAGCACGCCTCCCGTCGGATGCTGACGAGCAGGACGCTGCCGAGCAGGCACAGTCAGGTCTCGTGGGCGCGGCTACGGCCGCCCGGGGGCGTTCTCCTGCACCTGGCTTCGACGACAAGCACAGGAGCCATGCATGCCTGTCCTGGAAATCCCACCCGGCTTTACGCGCGACGAGTGGATCCGATACGTCCACCGCGGCCGGCGCATCATCCGGACCAAGAGCGCGAGTAACTTCGAGTTGGGCGACATGCTC
Source organism: Streptomyces sp. NBC_01298 (assembly GCF_035978755.1). Taxonomy (NCBI): domain Bacteria; kingdom Bacillati; phylum Actinomycetota; class Actinomycetes; order Kitasatosporales; family Streptomycetaceae; genus Streptomyces; species Streptomyces sp. NBC_01298. Next base: position 4,348,473 of record NZ_CP108414.1, on the reverse strand, counting down.
AACGAGATGATGGCGGCTCGTCCTTACGGAGAAATCGGCCAGCTCACGGCCCTCATCGCCAAGCAGATCAGGTCCTCCGTGGGCAGCTTGAAGAAGTACCGATACGTCTCGACGGCATGGCCGGCAGAGACGCGACGCGATGACGTCCCCTGGAGTGTCCATCTCGTCCTATCTGGGAAGCCCAACCGGTTCCAACTGATTCAGCAAGAGCCGTCGGACGACCTGGATCCGCGTGATCAGGGCGTCTGGCACTACGACACAGCCCAGCGAGCCATCCAATCCCTGCCCAACAACCCCGCCACGCCTGGAGAGCGGATCGAGACGGCCAAGCGGCTCCTCCGTAACACTGACGAGGCCGCCATAGCTGTCACCCAACTCGCCGACCGCACCGAAGTACTCCGCCAAGCCGTGGAGGACCCGGGGTTCCGACGCGCTGTCCGCGATGCCAACCGTGACCGAGGTCAACGCCTGGAGCAACAGGCCCACATTGACGTCGAGGCTGGCACCCACTCCGAAGAGGCGCCGGGCCAGAACCAGCAGCCGACGCCCCCAAGCCCCACGGTCTCCTACCGTGACGCTCCCTCCTCCATCCTCAGGATCCTGGGCCAGTGCACCAGCTTCTGCGTGTCCATGCAGAACGCCGTCGTTCTCGCGCAAGAGGAGCTGCTGACCACCGAGGAGGAGGAAGCGGTGCTGGACAGCCTCAAGAAGGTCCGCGCGGTTTGCGACTGGTGCGAGCACGTCGTCACCACCGGCCAGACGGACATGGACGACGAACTCGCCCGGCTCCTCGGTGGCGGGGAAGGGGATCAGCTGTGAACTCCCGACGCAGGTCGCCGTCCGATCTCGGCCTCGAACTGTGGGACCTCGTCAAGGAGGCCGGCGAAGACGGTATGCCGCGAGAGGCCGCTCTCGACCACATGACCCCCAGCCAGTTCGAAGTCGCCAAGGTCTGGGACCGGGACAACATGTGCGAGAAGGAGCACGAGTGCTTCCTCTACGTACTCGGGCAGTACCTCATCACCCGCGACCCCCAGATGTCCGTCCTCGCCCTCAACCGCGAGATCGAACTGCTCTACCGGCGCGCCGTCCGACTGCACCGCAGCTCCATAGCCCCGCTCGGCGAGAGCGGCCGACAAAGCCCACAGCTCCGGGTGGCACACACCGCACTGGCTGGCATGATCGAGGCCGCCGCGCCGCTGCGGCACGCCGGCTTCTCGGCTGACGTCGTGGTCCGCCACGGCTCAGGGGCCTGAGCTGGCTCGGGGCCCGAGGCTGAGGGCGGTCCACGGGCGGGGAAGCTAGACGACGACTCCAGACAAGCGTCTTACCGCGGACAAGGCCAACCCGTCCTACACCTGCTGCTGAGCGGCATACCTATGCACCTCGGACCGGCTGAGGTGCATAGGCCGGCAGTCATGTCCGCCGGCTCCCCGAGACTCTGTTGAAAGAGGAGCTGTTTGCGCCACTGACCGCCGGGTTGTCCTCGCGTGCATCGGACAGGTCACGACCGTGGCCTGGGGTTCGCCCAGTCAGAGGGCGAGCTTGAAAGGCCCCTCATAGGGGCCGAGGAACCGTGAGCCGTTCAGGTGGATCAGGTGATCAGGCGCATCAGCCACCCAGGCTTCGGTCTCCCACGCGAGGTCGGCCAGCCACTTGCGCATCGTGGCGCGGTCCGGGAAGCAGTTCACGAACACCAGCCCCGCCTTGTCCGTCGCGAAGAGTTTCTTAAGGTGCTCACGCCGTCCGAAGTCGATCGGTCCGTGAGAAGTGACGGCCTCCATCAAGAAGAGCCAACCGCGCTTCTCGTCATAGACCACGAGGTCCGGGTTCTTGCCGTGCTCGTCGAAGGTCAGCCCGAGACGTGCGAAGGCGTCGTCATGGCGGATGTCGTAGCGGTGATCCTTGGCGTCCCCCAGATAGAGCAACTGTCCACCGCGGGCGAAGCGAGGGCAAAACTCCTCGACCATGTCCCGGATCAGGGGGTTCTGGCCACCAGGAGAGAGCCGGAACACAGAACCGTCGGGCAGCTTGACCGGGATCATCTGCATGTCGCGAGTGGCCTTGTAAGCGGCCTGCTGGGTGGGCGCCTCGGCTATCCAGGCGTCGAGGGCGCCTTGGAACCCCGGGGTGCCGAAGAGACGCACTACGGACAGAGCGGCCGGAGCGATCCGGTAATTGTTCTTGGAGGAGTTGACCGCGCGCCCTTCGGGAGCGTCGGAGTTGTGCTCGGCGAACCCCGCGTCGACAAACTGGTGGAGCGTCTGCTTGCGGAACGTCTCACGCGAGTTCGGGGCGTACGTTTTACCCCACTTATCCGCAATGACGCCCATGACTTCTGTGACGCCGAGACGCGGGTTGGTCGCCGCGTCCCACGTCTCGCCAGGTTCCAGGCCGAGCAGCACGAGAGCTGTCAGGGCGGACCTGCTATTGCAGCGGACCTTGTCGAAGCCGAAGGCTTGCAGGAGGACGCCGGCGTTGTCGACGGATGCTTCTAAGGTGCTGGTCACTCTGCGGAGCCTACGACAGCGGGGAACAAGTCAGCTACGAGGGCGTCGAGCTTAGCCTGTTCTGGGAGCCATTCCGGCGCGTTCTCCGCCAGGCGCACCAGGTCGTCACGGGAGGGGAAGGGGAGCGTCTTGACGTCCCCGGCGTTGACCTGGGTGTGACCGGAGAAGGTGCGGAAGATCGCGTCGAGCGTCGAGGAGTTCAGCCAGAGCATCAGCCCGTGCGCGAGCTGAGGGTCGATAGGCCCCTTCTTCTCGTGCAGGTAGTTGGTCTTGTTGTCCATGGCAACCGGGCCGTCGTGCTTCCAGACGCCCGCGACCACGCGCCGCTTCTCCTCCTTCGCGGAGAAGCGCTTGATGACGACGTAGTGCCCTTCGGGCAGGAGCAGCTTGCGGGCGGCCTCGGTGCTGGGCAAGAAGCCCTGCGGCTTTTTCCCGGGGCGCTGTGGCCACTCGATCTCTCCACCGCGCACGTTGGCCTGGTAGATCATCGGCACAACACCGTCGGCGCCGAGGTCTTCGGTCAAGTGTTCGCGGTTACGGAAGTCGACGACCTTGCCTGTGCTGACGCCCAAGCCCAGGTCGGCCAGGGTGAACGAGACGGCCGGCGGCACGACGGCGGAGTCGTCGAAGCGGACGAACTGCTCGCGGTCCCCGGGTAGGACCACCGCGTCGAACGGGACGGTGCGGCGCAGCGGGGCGTCGTGGTGCGCAATCGAGGCCGACAGGACGACCTGTCGCTGCTGGTCACCCCGCGTTCCAGCCACGATGACGTTTTCCTGGAGAACGCCAGTGTCGGCGAAGACCGTGTTGCGGCTCTCGAAGACGTGTAGGAGGTCGAGGCTGGTGCGGTCGAGCATCCACTGACGAAAGGCTCGGTGGTAGGTGCCGTTGGCCCAGGAGCGGGGCACGATGATCGAGATCTGGCCGCCGGGTGCGAGGGCAGCTGTGGCCCTGGCCCAGAAGGCTGTGTAGATGTTGCTGGCATCGACCAGGTGCCGCGCAGTGCGCGTACGGTGCAGGCTGCCTGCGGCGAGCTTTCCATAGGGTGGATTGGCGACGACGAGGTCGAACGGCCCGTCGATGAGTGCGTCATCGTCGATGAGGTAGTCGCCCTGCACGAGCTCGAACGTGGTGCCGTAGGTTGCCTTGCATTCCTCGAGTGTGGCCCGCAGGTAAGGCATGACCTGCGGGTCGGTCTCCACAGCAACGACATGAACGTTCAGGTCAGGGCGCTCTTCGTGCAGCCGGGTCACCAGTGCGGCGGTCAGCGAGCCGACGCCGGCGCCAGGATCCAAAACGCGCACGGTATTGCTCAGGGCGCCTAGACGAGGCATCGAGGCGATCAGGCCGGCGGCTGGGGCAGGGGTAAAGAACTGCCCCAGGGCGGCCTGGGTCCGAGGGTCAAGGAGACTGAGCGCCTCCACCCGTCGTGCCTCGGTGTTCTCGATCAGTTTCACGTCAGCGATCCTCTCACGGGGCACCCCCGTGAAGTCGTTTGATGGAGATACATACTAAGTCCGCCATTCCCTGGCAACCCCGGGAGGCAATTACTGAAGCGCGCGAGAGCCCACGGCGCCCGGGAACCGTGTGTCATTCGTTGATCACCGGCTCTCGGTGGACGTGGTGACCGATCTGATCAAGGCGAATGTGCTCTCGTGGCTGGCCTTCGCCGTCTCCTCCCTCGCCGACAGCCGGGCGAACCTGGACCAGCCGGGCGCCGAGAAGCTGGTCGGCAAGGGGGGCAGGCTGGTCCTGCCGGGGGGCGAACAAGCCGGTCCACCTACAGAGCGCCTTCGTGGCCGGGAGCTGCTGTGCCAGGCGGCCGAGCTGGCGTCTCGACGCAGGTCGGGTCCACCTCGGTGCTTCAGCGCAAGGTCGGGCGGCTGAGGGGCCTCATGGAGTCCCAGCGGTTCGTCGGACCGATCGAGGGGGCGAAGGCGCGCGACGCGCTGCTGAAGGGGGAAATGACCATGTGGTGAAGCGGGGGCTGGCGCCACCAGATCCTTGGAGTGCCTCTCACGCCCGCCATTGCCGGTTCCGTGAGCCGATGGTCCGACAACCGCCACAGAGGCACCATCAGCGGCATGTAAGATGTCGCCTAGGCAAAGAGGAGCTGCTCTGAGTAGCTACCTGCCAAAACACTTCGGTGGTCATAGCATTGGGGAAACGCCCGGTTACATTCCGAACCCGGAAGCTAAGCCCGATAGCGCCGATGGTACTGCAGGGGGGACCCTGTGGGAGAGTAGGACACCGCCGGTTTCTTCATATAGGTAGACCCCGCAGCATGCTGCGGGGTCTACCTATATGTGCTCTCCAGCGGTTATCTGACCGCCTTTGGGTTGAGGAACGGCTGGAGTGGGCCTGCGGCGGTCGTCGGCCGAGCGCGCAGCGCCGACCGCAGAGCGGCCACATGGTCGGTCACCGTCTCCATGACGGGTGCGGCCTCGCCGACGCGGGCCGTCGCCCCCGCGCAGACGGCGCAGATGCCGGTTTGCTGGCCACGCGGTAGGGGATCACGGCACTCGGCGCACTCCGCCAGCGGCGCCGCCGACGCGGCGGCATCTTGCCGGGCGCGCGGTGCGGGCAGCTTGCGCACGAGGCGGTCCGCGAGGAGTGCCCGTGCGCTGTGCACCACTGGGGGTAGCCCGGCGGTGAGGAGCGAGCGGGCTGCCAGCTCGGACACCCCGGCGTCCAGCCACCGTGCGGCCAGCGGCGCGAGGGTGAGGGCGTCTGCGGCGCACAGAGCCAGCTTGGGCTCGACGCTGCCCAGGCGGGACAGCAGCGCGGCTCCGCGCCCCATATCCGCTGGTACGGGGGCAGGGGTGGGCTGGTCCGGAGTCGTTTCCTCCGCCCGCCCAGCGGGCGGCTCGGCGTTCGTGGCCGCCGCGACAGGGTGGGTGGGTTCTTCCTCCGGGTTCTTGTTCCCCTTGGGGAACGCTCCCGCCTTCCCGGCCTCCGCTTCGCCGGTTCCCGCCAGTGCGGGAAGCGGGGCCGAGCCGCTGGCCTGCGGGGTGTCGAAGAGGTACGTCTCGGTGCGGACCTGGCCGCTGTCCTCGTCTCGGACCGTACGGCGGATGTAGTAGCCGACCTTGACCAGCTCGTCGAGGGCCTTGGATACGCCTCTGCGGCCGAGGCCGGGGTTCTTGTCGGCGAGGGTGCGGACGTCCTCACGGGCGCCGTCCGGCAGGGACAGCAGATAGGCGAGGAGGCCGCGGGCGGTGAAGCTGAGACGGCGATCCCGTAGGACCTCGTTGCCCAGGACAGTGAAGTAGCGCGTGCGCGCGCTACGATTGATGCGCATCGAAGACTAGTCCTCTTCGGTGTCGGGCCCCGGGGTGTGCAACCACCGCCGGGGTCACCTGCGTTTATAGGGTTATGGGTGCGTGAGCGTAGCTTGCGCTCGGCATCAACTTCCAGCCTTGGCCTGAGAATTACTGCACCGTTCGCCCTGAGCTGTAGTCGAGGGATGGTTCGGCGGCGGCGGTAATGGGGCGCTCACCATGGCTGATGGCGAGAAACAGCCTCTCGCAGGGCATCCTCCTGCTTGCAGAAGGTGAAGCGGACCCGGCTGCGACCGGCCTCCGGGTCGTCATGGACCGCGTTAGGCACGGCGACCCCGCCACTTCGCCGACAGAAGACCAGGCCGCGCCTTTTGCTGAGGTGCTGCCCCAATGCGGCCCGGCTGAACTCTCCTACCGTGCATCGATCCCCGGCTAACATGCCCGCGAGGGGATAGCGTCCCGGCCCCGGCATTGTTCCCACCGGGGAGGCTCGCTTGATGGACCATCGACTCCGCTTCGCTCCTGAGATCTTGGCCCGGCTGGGTGAGGAGCTAGTCCCGCATCCCGATCTGGGGATTATGGAGCTGGTCCGCAACTCCTATGACGCGGATGCGGAGATCTGCCGCATCAAGCTGAGCGGCGCGGCAGAGGTCGGCGGCACGCTGACTGTGTCGGACGACGGCGATGGGATGACGGAGGCGGAACTCGCATCAGGATTCCTTCTGATCGGCAGATCCAGTAAGCCGTCCTCCAGGTACTCCCGCTTGGGGCGGCGCAAGGTCGGTGAGAAGGGCCTCGGTCGGCTCGCCGCTCTACGGCTCGGCACCACGGTGACCGTGACCACGCGGTCCCGTACAGAGCCCGGGATCGAGCATGTCCTCAGCATCGACTGGGATCGCATAGATGCCTCGCATGCTGTCGAGGATGTGCCCTTGGGGATAGAGACGCGAACGCTTGACTCAACGGCCGCCGACGGGACGCCTGCGTGGAAGCAGGGAACCACTGTCACCGTCACTGGGCTACGGCACAGCATCTCCGCAAAGGCAGGGGAGCGACTGGCCAGATCACTGCTCCTGCTCAGCGGACCCTTCGCCGACAACACTGCCTTCAGGGTGGAGTGTGACACCCCTGAGTACGCCGGGTTTTCACGGCTGGTGAACTCCACCCTGCTCCGATACCACGAGTACCGGCTCGTAGCCGTGCTGGACAGCGAGGGACTGGCCTCCGCCACGCTCTACAACTGGCGTGGCGAGGCGGAGTTCACCGGCGGCCATGCAGAGGTCGGTCACCGCCAGGGAACGCGACGCAAGACGAAGAACGCAGCACCGCCCCTCGCCTTCAGTGCACCTGAGGCGACGCTCGAGCTCTGGATGTTCAACCTCAACCCTTCGGCGGCCAAAAAGGAGGTGCGGCTGGCCGAGCAGGACACGCCGGCCATCCGTAGCTGGCTCCGTCACGTCGGTGGGGTTCACCTCTATCACCGTGAGCTGCGGGTGCAGCCGTACGGGGACAAGGGCAATGACTGGCTGGACATCAACCTTCGCCGGAGCGGAAGTCCCGAGAAACGCCCTTCGACAGCTACTGCTCTGGGGCGCCTGATGGTGGTAGACCCCGCGGACGTGCTCCGTCCGAAGACCGACCGAAGCGGATTCGTCGAGACCTTCGAGTTCGGCCAGCTTCAGGAGTTCGCCAAGTGCGCCATGGACTGGGCCGCGGAACAGCGGCTTGAGCAACGCGAACAGGCCCGGGTCGGCGCCTCCGTCAAGGCTCACGACGAGGCCGAGGAGGCCGATGCCCGCTTCCAGCGCATCCTGGCCTCCATCGTGCCGCCAGACGACGACATGCTTCCCCTTGACGCGCCCAGCGACCCGGCCACCCTTCATTCACTTGCCGACAGCGCGACCAAAGTGGTCAATATCCAGAAGCAGGAGATCGAAGCCCTTCGCGAAGACCTGCTTCTCTACCGATCCCTTGCCACGGTGGGTACGAGCACCGCGGTCTTCGCCCATGAAGCGCTCCGCCCTGCATCGAGGATCGTCAACCTGGTGAAGACCCTGAGGCGCAGGATCGAACCGAAGGTGAGCTCCGAGGTGTACGAGGAGTCCTTCAAGGACCCCATCGACTCCTCCATCGACAGCGCGATGACCTTGGAGACGTTCGCCAGGCTCCCGCTCAGCCTTCTGGAGAAGAACAAGCGCGAGGTGAACGACATCGACCTCGACGTCACCTGCCGTTCCGTCGTAGAACTGTTCAAGCGGTATCTCGACGAGCGGGCCATCCAGGTGGCCTTCGACCTGCAGGCTGAGGGTGCGACAGTCCGAACCACGATCGCTGACATCGAGTCCATCCTGTCCAATCTGCTGGCCAACGCAGCCCATGCATTCACCCGCACGGACGCCCCCATGGGCCCTGAGCGGATCATTCGCATCACAACCCGCCTGGTGGACCGGGATGATGCGCTGGGCCAGGACATCGCCCTGTGTGTCGATGACTCGGGCCCGGGCATCCTGGGCATCTCGCTCAAGTCGATCTGGCTGCCTGGGAAGACCACCTTCGACAACGGGACCGGTCTGGGCCTGACCATTGTGCGCGACATTGTCGGTGACCTGAAGGGTAAACAGGAAGCGCGCGCGAAAGGCGAGTTGGGCGGCGCGCGTATCCTGGTGCAACTGCCGGCCCGTGCGGGGCATGGTGGCAGTTCGACCGAAGAGGGCTGGTAGCAAGTGTTGACGCTGTCCAGGGGAGCGTCGGTCGTTATCGCCGATGATGACCGACGGGATGCCATGGCTGCGGAGGATCGGCTCAAGGATGCCGGCTTCCGAACCACCCTCATCACGGAGTTCGATCCGGACATGGACGCTGACGCCTTCCTGGCCTCGCTCGTTGGGAGGTACGACGCCCTCGTCTGCGACCACGTGCTCAGCAGCCACGGGCGGGTCCGTTTTACGGGCGCGGAGGTGGTTAGCAAGGCTAATCTGCACGGCGAGGCGCCGCTTCCGGCGGTACTAATCAGTAGCCATATCAACACCACTCAGCAGGGGTCGATCCGCCGCTGGCGGCAAGGTATCCCCCAGGTGGTTGCCAAGACCGATCTGTCCGAGGAGATCCTGCCGGCCATCGATTACACAGTGGCCGAACTGAACGGCGACGTCGCCCGCGAACGCAGAACCTTCCCCACGCCCATCGAAATCCTCGAGGTCGCCCCCGAGGGAGAGGTTCGCCAGGCGAAGGTCGTCGTGGTCGGCTGGAGGGTCAACACTCCCGTCTGGATGCCGCTCGACCCGATCCTGGAGGTGACTGGTCTGCGAGGTGAGAGCCTGGCCGGGCAGTGGCTGGATGCGGACGTCAACTGCTATGCGAGGAAGGCCGAAGACCTCTATTACAGCAACATCGCACTGTCACCCGAGCTTCCGCAGGGATGGATGTCGGCGTGAGCGACGATCGCGCTGAGCCCAGTCAGGGTATGCAGGGCAGCATCGCCGACTCGCTCGGCATCACCATTCTCGACGTCGGGCACGGCAATTCGGCAGTGGTCCATGACGGACCGCTGTGCGCGGTCATCGATGCCGCGCCAACGGACACACTCCAGGCAGAGCTGGAGCGGCGGAAGATCACAAGGATTGTTCACCTGGTCCTTTCCCATTCGGACAAGGACCACGCAGGGGGATCGCCCACGCTGCTCCTCGACGACACGTACACAGTCGGCACTGTCTGGTTCAACCCAGACTGGAGCAAGGACACGGCAATCTGGGAGCGCGTTCTCCGTGCCGTGCACCTCCGGCAGAGGAAGGGCGGCCTGGACCGGCACCAGATGATCACCACGTCGTCCGGGGAGGTCCTACGCTGCGGGCGGGCACGGCTCGAGGTCGTCCACCCCAATTTGATGATGGTGGGTGCGGGCAGCGTGACCCGTCCCGGCGATCACGGCCCGCTGGACAGCAATTCGATGTCCGTGGTGATTCGGGTTCACCTGGACGAGCAGCCGGTCGCGCTTCTCGCCGCTGATGTCGATGCGGCCGGGCTCGCGCACATTGTGGACTCCGGGCAGGACTTGACTGCACCGGTCCTGGTCTTTCCGCACCATGGCGGGCTGCCCGGAAGCAGTCGTAAGGCAGGGGAGTTCGCCAACTCGCTCACTCAGCTCGTCGCCCCCGAGCTTGTGGTCTTCTCCATCGGAAGTGTGCTGCGCCCTCGCAACCCCAACCAGGAGATCGTGGCGGGCGTCCGGTCGGCGGCACCCGGCGCGCATATCGCGTGCACTCAGCTGTCCGTCCAATGCCACGACAAGGATCTCCGCGTCTCAGACCACCACCTGGCCCCCAGGCCGGCCTCCGGTCGCGAGCACGGCCGCTGCTGTGCGGGAACGATCTCTGTCACCGCAGACTCCGGGGGGCTGCTCTTCGACCCACCGCTGCAGAATCATCGTGACTTTGTCCTGGTGTCGGTAGGCAGTCCCCTGTGCCATGCCGTTCTGCCGGTGCCGCGGCAGCGATCCACCGCTCTCGCGGCATCAGCAACCAACGCCTCAGATACCGGTCTCGGTTGATCTAGCCAGGAAGACAGCTCTGCTGTCGCCAGCTGTCAATCCGGCTGCTTCCAGCTTTGGCCAGAGAAATGGTGGACCGTTCGCCCTGGGCCGTAAGCCAGGGCGATGGTTCGGCGGTCAGTGGCAGGGGCGCTCATCATTGCTGAAGGCGGGAAACAGCCTCTCGCAGGACGTCCTCCCGCTTGCAGAAGGCGAAGCGGACCTGGCTGCGGCCGGCCTCGGGGTCGTCGTAGAAGACCGCGTTGGGGACGGCGACCACGCCACACCGCTCCGGCAGGCTCCGGCAGAAGGCCAGGCCGTCCTTCTCGCCGAGGGAGGCGATGTCAGTGGTGATGAAGTACGTGCCTTGGGGGTGGAAGACCTCGAAGCCCGCCGCCGTGAGCCCGTCGGCGAGGATGCCGCGCTTCGCGCGCAGATCCTCGCGGAAGCCGGTGAAGTAGTCGTCCGGTAGGCGCAGTGCCTCCGCGACCGCGTACTGGAACGGCCCGGACGACACGTACGTCAGGAACTGCTTGGCCGTGCGGATGGCCGTGACCAGCGGTGCGGACGCGGTAACCCAGCCAACCTTCCAACCCGTGAACGAGAAGGTCTTCCCGGCAGAGGAGATCGAGACGGTGCGGTCGCGCATCCCCGGCAGGGAGATGAGCGGGATGTGCTCGCCTTCGAAGACCAGGTGCTCGTACACCTCGTCGGTCACCACGATCAGGTCTCGTTCGACCGCCAGTTCGGCGATGGCGGTCAGCTCCTCCCGGGTCAGCACCATGCCCGTCGGGTTGTGCGGGGAGTTGAGCAGCAGCAGGCGGGTGCGGTCGGTTACCAGGTCCCGGAGCGCGTCGAGGTCCGGGCGGAAGTCGGGGGCGCGGAGGGTCAGGGGGACACGGGTGGCGCCGGCCATGCTGATGCAGGCCGCGTACGAGTCGTAGTACGGCTCGAAGGCGATGACCTCGTCGCCGGGCTCCAGCAGCGCGAGCACCGTGGCGGCGATCGCCTCGGTCGCGCCCGCCGTGACCAGGACCTCCGTGTCGGGGTCGAGGGTCAGGCCGTAGAAGCGCTGCTGGTGGTCGGTGATCGCGGTGCGCAGCTCGGGGACGCCGGGGCCGGGCGGGTACTGGTTACCCCTACCATCGCGCAGAGCTCGGACCGCTGCCTCCCGGACGGCTTCGGGGCCGTCGGTGTCGGGGAAGCCTTGGCCAAGGTTGATGGCTCCCGTCTTCACCGCCAGCGCCGACATCTCCGCGAAGATCGTCGTGCCGAATCCGTCCAGCCTGCGGTTCAGCAGTGGCCTGTCGCCCATGTCCCCACCATCTCTCTCGCGTCTGATGCCGATCGTCTGCGGCCATCCTGTCGGAGGCAAGAGGGCATGATCACGCGCGGGCGTAGAATGGTTAGGTGAATGAGGCTTGACTCAGCCGACCTTCCAGCCCGTGAAGGAGAAGCTCTTGCCGGCGGAGGAGATGGTGACCGTGCGCTCGCGCATGCCCGGCAGGCTCGCCAGCGGGGTGTGGACGCCCTCGAAGACCAGGTGCTCGTACACCTCGTCCGTGATGACCAGCAGGTCGCGCGAGACGGCCAGCTCGGCGACCGCGGCCAGTTCGGCGGGGGTCAGGACGGTGCCCGTCGGATTGTGCGGGGTGTTCAGCAGCAGGAGGCGGGTGCGGGGGGTGACCGCCGCGCGCAGCGCGTCCAGGTCGAGGCGGAAGTCCGGGGCGCGCAGGGTCAGCGGCACCCGGACGGCCCCGGCCATCGCGATGCAGGCGGCGTAGGAGTCGTAGAAGGGCTCCAGGGCGATGACCTCGTCGCCCGGCTCCAGCAGGGCCAGGAGCGAGGCCGCGATGGCCTCGGTGGCTCCGGCGGTGACGAGCACCTCGGTGTCCGGGTCGTAGGCCAGGCCGTAGAAGCGCTGCTGGTGGGCGGCGATCGCCGTACGCAGCTCCGGAACGCCGGGGCCCGGCGGGTACTGGTTGCCCCGGCCGTCGCGGATCGCGCGCACCGCCGCCTCGGCGATCTCGGCGGGGCCGTCGGTGTCGGGGAAACCCTGGCCGAGGTTGATCGATCCCGTGGCGGTGGCCAGGGCGGACATCTCCGCGAAGATCGTGGTGCCGAAGGCCGCCAGCTTGCGGTTGAGGAAGGGGCGGGCGGGGCGATGGGTGCGTTCGGGATCGCTCATGGGCGCAATCCTGCGGGGAAGCTCTGGACTTGCTCAAGTGTGCTTTGGGTCGCGCAGGGCGCGGGCATCCCCCCAGCACGCGGGACGAAGGGGATCCCGCACCCCGGGGAACCGGGGCAGCAGAGAGGGGTCGGGGGATGATCCTCGGAATAGTGATCTTCGTGGCGGTGGTCGTGGTGATCGTCGTGGTGGCGGTCAAGGCCCGAGGTGGCGGTGGGGGCCGCGGTGGCCGCGGGGGCGGCAGTGCCACCGGTGGCGGTGCGGTGGGCTGGTGGGCCGGGAGCGGTTCCTCGGGCCACTCCTCCTCGTGCGGCTCCTCCTCGTCCAGCTGTGGCTCCTCCTCGTCCAGCTGCGGTTCGTCGTCCTCGTCCTGCGGTGGCGGCGGAGGATGCGGTTCCAGCTGACACGGGGCAGCATGGATCCATGGGATCCATGGCTTCCGACGCCGGACCATCCTTCGTACCGCGTCCCGCATACGTGAGGCGCCCGCCGGGCACAACTTCCGTCGGGCGTCTTCTTGTTCGGACGTCACGGCCGCGCATTACGGCGTACGGGCGGCATGCGGTTGAACACGTGAACTGTGTAGCCCCCGAGGGGATGTAAACCCCTGCAACTTGGGTAAAAACGCTGTGAGTGCCGTGCCTTTCATGATTCCCTCGGTTGAGTAGACCAGTCCTCGGACCTCCCTGGACTTCCTGTGGACCCGTGCCGGTGTCCCCCCACCCGTTGACTACCGCTGGCGGGCCCCGGCCCATCTCCCTCGCGCGTTTGCGGAGCCGACTCATGCTCACGACCCTCCAGACCACCTATACCGACACGCGTGCCGCCGATCTCGCCTGGGCCCTGGGTCGGGAGCGGCTGCCCGCCCTGGCCGTACTGAACCTCGAACTGGGTGGCGCGAAAGTGGAGTTGCGCCTGCTCGGCGCCTCCCACCAGGTGCTCCTGGAGGAGGGCGACGTGCTCTGCTCCGAGACCGTCGCCTGCATGCCCGGCAGCAGCACCCCGCTACCGCTCGGCGTGGCCAAGCGCGTCGGCGACTGGGAGTACGAGTTCGCCGCGCGGGTCGAGAACCTCTCGCGCGGCTCCTTCGCCGGGCGGGCCCAGGAACTGCTCGCGCTGGTCGCGGATCACCCGAACGGGCTCGCCGGCACCTTCCCCGGCAGCCCGCACGCCTTCACCGCCATGCTCGCGCAGCGCTACGAGGGCCAGGTCCGATGGCGGACCTGGCACGCGTATCCGCAGGAAGGGCAGTTGGTGGCCACCCGTACCCGGGTCGGCGTACGGACGTCCGCGGCGGGCGCCGGAGCCGACGCGGGCGCGCCGGGCGCCGCGCAATTGGGCGCGCAGGCGCCGGTGCTGATCTAGGCCGTCCGCCTGGCTGGGGGCGCCGGCGCCGATCCGGCGCCGATCCGGCGGCGCCGGGGGCGCGGCGTGGCGGAGTTGCCGGATGGTTACGCCAACTGCCCGAACCAGTGCGCCACTTACACCCATGTGGGTGACCGGATGCGAGCAGGCCGTGACGTACGGTTCGCTTCATGATCGACCGTTCCGCCCCGCGCGGGGTGCTTCGCACCCGGTGGCGCCGCCATCCGGCTCCGGAGCCGCGCGGTGTGGCCCGCGTCCCGGCCGCCCTGCCCGTACGGCCCAGGACCGGCCGACTCCTCGTCCTGGCCACCGTGTTCGTCTGCGCCGCCTGCGGGCTCGTATACGAACTGGAGCTGCTCGCCCTCGGCTCGTACCTCGTCGGCGACTCCGTCACCCAGGCGTCGGTCGTGCTGTCCGTCATGGTCTTCGCCATGGGCGTCGGCTCCCTGCTGGCCAAGGCCCTGCGCGGCCGCCCCGCCTTCGGCTTCGCCCTCGTCGAAGCGGGCCTCGCCCTGCTCGGCGGGCTCTCGGCCATGGCGCTCTACGCCAGCTTCGCCTGGCTGGGGGAGTCCCGGCCCGCGCTGGTCGCCTTCTCCTTCGCCATCGGCGTCCTCATCGGCGCCGAGATCCCGCTCCTGATGGTCCTCATCCAGCGCATCCGCAGACAGGACGCGGGCGGCGCCGTCGCCGACCTGTTCGCCGCCGACTACGTCGGCGCCCTCGTCGGCGGCCTCGCCTTCCCCTTCCTGCTGCTGCCCGTCCTCGGGCAGCTCACCGGCGCCATGCTCACCGGGACCATCAACGTCGTCGCGGGCGGCGGCCTCGTCCTGTGGCTGTTCCGCCGGGACCTGAGCCGCCGCGCCCGCTGGCTGCTCGTCGCCGTCAACATCACCGTCCTCGCCGCCCTGGGCTGCGCCACCGTCCTCGCCGACGACTTCGAACGCGTCGCCCGCCGCGCCGTCTACGGCGGCGAGGTGCGCGTCGCCGTCCAGACCGGCGTGCAGGAACTCGTCCTCACCGGTCCCCCGAACGGCTCACCGCGCTCCCTCGACCTCTTCCTCGACGGCCGCCTGCGGGTCAGCGGCTACGACGAGTACCGCTACCACGAGGCCCTCGTGCACCCCGCGATGACCGGCCCGCACGGCCGGGTCCTGGTCCTCGGCGGCGGCGACGGACTCGCCGCCCGCGAGGTGCTGCGCTACCGCGACGTCGCCTCCGTCACCGTCGTCGAGCTCGACCCCGGAGTCGTGCGGCTCGCCCGGACCGACCCGATGCTCTCCGCGCTGAACGGGCGGGCGTACGAGGACCCGCGGCTCGGCGTCGTCACCGCGGACGCCTTCCGCTGGCTGCGCGCACCCGCCGCCCGGGCCCGCTTCGACGTCATCGTCTCCGACCTGCCCGACCCCGGGATCACGCCCAGCACGAAGCTGTACTCGCAGGAGTTCTACGGGCTGGCCGCGCGGGCCCTGCGCCCCGGCGGGCGGCTCGCCGTCCACGCGGGGCCGCCCGGCACCAGGCCCCGTACCTACTGGACCGTCGAGGCCACCCTGCGCGCGGCCGGCCTGCGCACCGCCCCCTACAGCGCCGGCGGCCGCCTCTCGGGCTTCGCCGCCGGCCCCGACCGGGCGCTCGGCGCCTCCGCCTCCGCGGCGAAGCTCCCGCAGGACTGGGGCTTCGTCCTGGCGGCCCGCGACGGCGTGCCCCGGCTGCGGGTGGACCGGGAGACGCCCGCCCTGCGCTCCCTGTCCACGCAGTCGCTGGCCGACGCGGCCCGGGACACGGAGCGCACCCGGGTGGGGGGCCTCCCGCCGTCGACGCTGCCGCACCCGAGGTACTCGTAGCCGGGGTACGCGTGGCCGGGTACGCGTAGCCGGGGTACTCGTGGCGGGGCTGCCGCGTCGGTAGGCTCGTCCGCATGGAGCATCAGGTGTTCGTACCGGTCCCCTCCGCAGACGTTCGCGCCGTGCTGCGCGACCCCGCCCGGCTGGCGCGGTGCGTGCCGGGGCTCCAGCAGGACGCCGACACCGAGGCCGGGCCGCTGTCCGGCCGACTGAAGGTGCGGGTCGGCGGGCACACCGTCACCTACCGCGGCGCCCTCTCCGTCACCGAGCAGGAGCCGGACCGCTTCACCCTGGCGGGCGAAGGCACCGAGGTGCGGGGGAGCGGGGTCGTGAAGCTCACCCTCGCGCTGCGCCTCGCCGAGGCGGACGGCGGCACCCGGCTGGAGTTCACCGCCGAGTCCGCCGCCGACGGGCGCGCCGCCGCCTTCGACCCCGACGCGGCCGCCACGGCCGCACACCGCCTCCTGGACCGGGCCGCCGGGCACCTCGCGGCCGTCGCGGTCGACGGGGCCTTCGGGCCGGCCGACGAGGCTGTGGACACCGACGCGGACTTGGGCGGCGACGTGGACGCGGACCAAGGGGCGGACCAAGGCGCGGACCAAGGCCCGGATCAGGACCCCGGCCCGGGGTTCACCGAGGTCACCGCGTCCGTGTTCGACACCGAGGTCCCGCCCCCGTCCCTGGACCCGTTCCTGGAGGGCACCTTCGAAGGCATGGCCGACCTCGGGGACCTGGGCGGCCCCCCGCGTCCGCCGGCCGAGGCCGCGCACGCCCGCCGCACGATGATCGGCCGCAGCGCGGAGGAGGTGGACCACGCGCCCCCGCGCGGCCGCTACGCCCCGGTCCCGGCCCCGACGTCCGCCTCCGCGAACGCCAACCTCCGCTGGATCGCCCCGGCCGCCGCCGTGGCCGTGGCCTCGGCGGTCCTCCTGGGCCGCGCCCTGCGCCGCCGCCGCTGACCCGGGGACCGCGCCCGCCCGGCCCGGGGACCGCGCCCTCCGGGCCGGGGGAACGCGCCCGCTTCCCCGTGCGGACCTGATCACCCCGCCGGGCTGACTAAGGTCATGGCATGAGTACGCAACTGCGCGCCGGCGGCGCCGAGGTGACCATCGACCAGGAGAACGGCTGCCGGATCAGCAGTCTGCGCATCGACGGGACGGAACTGCTGCGGCAGGGGGACCACTACGGGTCCTTCCCCATGGTCCCGTGGTGCGGCCGGACCAGGGACGGGCAGTTCCAGGACGGCGCGACCCTGCACCAGCTGCCGCTCAACCACCCGCCGCACGCCATCCACGGCTTCGGCCGGGACGCCGCCTGGCGCCGCGCCCGGACCACCGACACCGAGGCCGCCTTCACGTACCCGCTCGCCGACCCGTGGCCCTACGAGGGCCTGGTCACCCAGATCTTCGAGCTCGGCGAGAACGCGCTGACCCTGACCATGGGCATCGAGACCTACCAGGATTCCTTCCCGGCGCAGGCCGGCTGGCACCCCTGGTTCCACCGCAACCTCGGCAACGGCGGCGAGGACGTGCGCATCGACTTCGAGGCCGCCTGGCAGGAGGAGCGCGGCGCCGACCACCTGCCCACCGGCAACCGCATCGACCCGAAGCCGGGCCCCTGGGACGACTGCTTCGGCATGCCGTACGGGGTGGACGTCACCCTCACGTGGCCCGACGCCCTGGAGCTGAAGGTCACCAGCCGCTCCGAATGGGTGGTCGTCTACGACGAGGAGCCCGAGGCGGTCTGCGTGGAACCGCAGTCGGGCCCGCCCAACGGCCTGAACAGCCTCCCCCAGCTGGTGACCCCCGTGGACCCGCTGGAGATCTCCACGACGTGGACGTGGCGGCGGCTCGGGTAGCGCCCAATTAAGCTCGGGGCCATGAGTGACGTACGCGATGCGCTTCTGCAGCAGATCAAGGACAAGGCCGTCGTGCACGGCAAGGTGACCCTCTCCTCCGGCCGTGAGGCCGACTACTACATCGACCTCCGCCGGATCACCCTGGACGGCGAGGCCGCCCCGCTGGTCGGCCAGGTCATGCTCGACCTCACCGCCGACCTGGAGTTCGACTGCGTCGGCGGCCTGACGCTGGGCGCCGACCCGGTCGCCACCTCGATGCTGCACGCCTCCGCCGCGCGCGGTGCGCGCCTGGACGCCTTCGTCGTCCGCAAGGCGCAGAAGGCGCACGGCATGCAGCGCCGCATCGAGGGCACCGACGTGAAGGGCAAGCGCTGCCTGGTGGTCGAGGACACCTCGACCACCGGCGGTTCCCCGCTGACCGCCGTCGAGGCCGTCCGCGAGGCCGGTGGCGAGGTCGTCGCCGTCGCGACGATCGTCGACCGCGGCGCGGCCGACGCCATCGCGGCCGCCGGACTGCCTTACCTCACGGGCTACCAGCTCGGTGACCTCGGTTTGTCCTAACCCTCGGACACCGGGTCGTGCTTCCGCACAACTGGTGACTTAGGTCCCCGGAAGTCCGGAAGTAGGCCCTGACCTGCGGTTTTTCGGCCGGGTGGAGTGTTTCACGTGAAACACTCCACCCGGATCGGACCGCGCGGCGCCGTCACGGAGGTGGAGTGGGGGCGCGAGTCTGGAAAGATGGGGACGACGGCAACGTCGCCCCCAGGTCAGGGCCCGCAATAAGCACACTCCCCGCACATCCAAGGAGCGGACAGATGCCCATCGCAACCCCCGAGGTCTACAACGAGATGCTCGACCGGGCGAAGGCAGGCAAGTTTGCCTACCCGGCGATCAACGTGACCTCGACCCAGACCCTGCACGCTGCACTGCGCGGCTTCGCGGAGGCCGAGAGCGACGGCATCATCCAGATCTCCACCGGTGGTGCGGAGTTCCTGGGTGGCCAGTACAACAAGGACATGGTCACCGGCGCCGCCGCCCTGGCCGAGTTCGCGCACATCGTGGCCGCCAAGTACGACATCACCGTCGCGCTGCACACGGACCACTGTCCCAAGGACAAGCTGGACACCTACGTCCGCCCGCTGATCGAGATCTCGGCCGAGCGCGTGGCCCGTGGCCTCAACCCGCTCTTCCAGTCGCACATGTGGGACGGTTCCGCCGAGACCCTGGCCGACAACCTGGCCATCGGCCAGGAGCTGCTCGCCAAGGCCGCCGCCGCGAAGATCATCCTCGAGGTCGAGATCACCCCGACCGGTGGCGAGGAAGACGGCGTCAGCCACGAGATCAACGACGAGCTCTACACCACCGTCGACGACGCGCTGCGCACCGCCGAGGCCCTGGGCCTGGGCGAGAAGGGCCGCTACCTGCTGGCCGCCTCCTTCGGCAACGTGCACGGCGTCTACAAGCCGGGCAACGTCGTCCTGCGCCCCGAGCTCCTCAAGGACCTCCAGGCCGGCGTCGGCGAGAAGTACGGCAAGTCCTCCCCGTTCGACTTCGTCTTCCACGGCGGCTCGGGCTCCACGGCCGAGGAGATCGCCACCGCGCTGGAGAACGGCGTCGTGAAGATGAACCTCGACACCGACACCCAGTACGCCTTCACCCGTCCGGTCGTGGACCACATGTTCCGCAACTACGACGCGGTCCTGAAGGTCGACGGCGAGGTCGGCACCAAGTCGAAGTACGACCCCCGCACGTGGGGCAAGGCCGCCGAGGCCGGCATGGCCGCGCGCGTCACCGAGGCCTGCGCGAACCTGCGTTCCACGGGCACCAAGCTCAAGTAGCAGCGCCTCACGCGGCAGTAGCTCCGGCTGTGGTTTCCCGGAAGGGCCCGGCTCCACCGTCCACGGACGGCGGGGCCGGGCCCTTTCCGTAGGCCAGACTGTGGGCATGTCTCTTCACCAGAACCTCCTCGGGGGCCCCGCCCCCACCCACCTCCCCGACGAGCCGGGCATCGCGGCCCTCGCCGCGGGCACCCCCGCCGTCGAGGTGGCCGCCGCGCACCCGACCTCCTCCCTCGCCTGGGCCCTCCTCGCCGACGAGGCCTTCGAGGCCGGCCGCACGGTCGAGTCGTACGCCTACGCCCGTACGGGCTACCACCGCGGCCTGGACGCGCTGCGCCGCGCCGGCTGGAAGGGCCACGGCCCGGTGCCGTGGGAGCACGAGCCGAACCGCGGCTTCCTGCGCGCCCTGAACGCCCTGGCCCGCGCGGCCGGCGCGATCGAGGAGAAGGAGGAGTACGAGCGCTGCTCGACCTTCCTGCGCGACTCCTCCGAGACGGCCGCGGACGTCCTCGGCGCCTGAGGCCCGACACCTTTGACGTCCCGTACCGGGCGGGTTCCCGAAGGGGCCCGCCCGGTCGCGGGAAGTGACGTGCGCCACTGACTATTGAAGCCCTGCGGCACGACGGTCTTATGATGCGGACAGGGGACCGGAGCTCCACTCACCTCACCGGAAGGAGCGGACCGCTACCCGGAAGCACGTATCGAGGAGACAGCGATGTCGCACGCCCTTGATGCCTCCGGAGACGGCGGTTCGGACACCCCGAACCTCGACTTCGCCGGCACGACCCCCTACGAGGACTACGTCCAGGCGGACGTCCTCACCCACCTCCAGCACCTGCGCTCGGACGACCCGGGCGAGATGGTCTTCCTGGTCACCACCCAGGTCATGGAGCTGTGGTTCACGGTCATCGTCCACGAGTGGGAGACCGCCGCGCAGGCGCTCCGCGAGGACCGGCTCCCGGTCGCGATGGATGCGCTGAAACGATCCCTCCGCGAGCTGGAGGCCCTCAACGCCTCCTGGCGCCCCCTTGCCCAGCTGACCCCGGGCCAGTTCAACGCGTACCGCGCCGCCCTCGGAGAGGGCTCCGGCTTCCAGTCGGCGATGTACCGCCGGATGGAGTTCCTGCTCGGCGACAAGGCCGCTTCCATGCTGGTCCCGCACCGCGGCGCCCCGCGCGTCCACGCGGAGCTGGAGAAGGCCCTCCAGGAGCCCAGCCTCTACGACGAGGTGCTGAGCCTCCTCGCCCGCCGCGGCCTCCCGGTCCCGCAGTCGGTCCTCGACCGCGACCTCTCGCAGCGCTACGAGCCCTCGCCCGAGGTCGAAGCCGTCTGGACGGCCCTGTACGCGGCCCCGGACGCCCACCTGGACCTGCACCGCCTCGGCGAGGTCCTCACCGACGTGGCCGAGCTGGTCTGGCGCTGGCGCAACGACCACCTGGTCGCCACCCGGCGCGCGATGGGCGCGAAGACGGGCACGGGCGGCTCGGCCGGCGTGACCTGGCTGGAGAAGCGGGCCCAGAAGAACGTGTTCCCGGAGCTCTGGACGGCGCGCAGCCATGTCTGAGCCGGCCGTGGAAGTGAACCCCGACCTGGCGGCCCGCGCCGAAGCCCTGGACGCGGCCGATCCCCTCGGCAAGCTCCGCGACCGCTTCCGCCTCCCCGAGGGCGTGGTCTACCTCGACGGCAACAGCCTCGGCGCGCTCCCCGCGGGGGTGGCCGCCCGGCTCGCCGAGGTCGTCACGGAGCAGTGGGGCACCCGCCTGATCCGCTCCTGGACCGAGGGCGAGGCCAACTGGTGGAACGCCCCCGAGCGCATCGGCGACCGGATAGCCCCGCTGGTCGGCGCCGCCGCCGGCCAGGTGGTCGTCGGCGACTCCACCAGCGTCAACCTCTTCAAGGCCCTGGTCGGCGCCGCCCGGCTGGCCGCGCCCGGCCGGACCGAGCTGCTCGTGGACGCCGCCACCTTCCCCACCGACGGCTACATCGCCGAGTCGGCCGCCCGGATGACGGGCCTGCGCGTCGTCCCGGTCGACCCGGCCGACGCCGCGGGGGCGATGGGCCCGGACACCGCCGTGGTGCTCCTCAACCACGCGGACTACCGCACCGGCCGCCTGCACGACCTGCCCGCCCTCACCGCGGCCGCGCACGCCGCGGGGGCGCTCGTCGTCTGGGACCTGTGCCACACGGCCGGGGCGCTGCCCGTGGGCCTCGACGCGCACGGGGTGGACCTCGCGGTCGGCTGTACGTACAAGTACCTCAACGGCGGCCCCGGCGCCCCCGCGTACCTGTACGTCGCGGCCCGCCACCAGGGCGCCTTCGACTCCCCGCTGCCGGGCTGGAACGGCCACGCGGACCCGTTCGCGATGACCCCCTCCTACGAGGCCGCGCAGGGCGTGGCGCGGGCCCGCGTCGGGACCCCGGACATCCTGTCCATGCTCGCGCTGGAGGCCGCCCTGGACGCCTGGGACGGGGTCGCGGTCGAGGAGGTCCGCGCGAAGTCCCTCGCGCTGACCGACTTCTTCCTCGACTGCGTGGCGGCGTACGTCCCGGCGGGCAAGGTCGAGCTGGTCACCCCGACCGGGCACGACCAGCGCGCCAGCCAGGTGTCGCTGCGCACGGAGAACGCCGACGGGATCATGCGCGAGCTGATCTCCCGCGGGGTGATCGGGGACTTCCGCGCCCCCGACGTCCTGCGCTTCGGATTCACTCCGCTGTACGTCGGCTTCGCGGACGCGGAGCGTGCGGCGCGCGCACTGGGTCACATTTTCGGGTGAACCGGTAGCGAAACGTCACATCACCGCGCGGGCGGGGCTACGGCCCCGCCCGCGCCGGTATCTCCCCGGCCCGCCACGGAGGGGGCCGTTCCGGCCTGATACGGTCCCGCTCTGCCGGGACACCGGAACACCAGTCCCCCTCGTCCCACGCGTTACCGGAGGTTGAGCCGATGACGGACCCCGCAGCCGAACGGGACGCAGCCGAACGGGACGCCGCCGAGGCCGCCTCGGCCTTCTCCCACCCGCCCGTGGCCCCCGACGCCACGGCCGCCTACGGTGAACACCCCGACCAGATCGTCGACTTCCACGCCCCGCGCGGAGAGCGCGCGCAGCCGGGTGTCGCGCGCTCCGCCCCGCTGGTCGTCGTCCTGCACGGAGGGGCGTGGCGCGCCCCGTACGACCGGCTGCACATCAGCCCCTTCGCGGACTTCCTGGCCCGGCAGGGTTTCGCCGTCGCCAACGTCGAGTACCGGCGCGGCCAGTCCCGGGCATCACTGCCCCTGCCCCACCAGGACGCCCAGGGCCCGGTCGCCGGCCGCTGGCCCGAGACCTTCGACGACGTGGCCGCCGCACTGGACGCCCTCCCGGAGCTGGCCGCCGGCGCCCTGCCGGAGGCCGACCCCCGCCGCATGGTGCTCACCGGCCACTCGGCCGGAGGCCACCTCGCGCTGTGGGCCGCGGCCCGGCACGTGCTCCCGCCCGACGCCCCGGCCGGCTGGCGGCTGCCCTCGCCGCCGCTGCTGCGCGGTGTGGTGGCGCTGGCCCCGATCGCGGACTTCGCGGTGGCGGAGGAGCTCGGGGTGTGCGGGGGCGCCTCGGCGCAACTCCTGGGCGGGGCCGGAGCCTTCGCCGCGCGGCGCCCGTACGCCGATCCGGCGGCGCTGCTCCCGACCGGCATCGCGACGGCGGTGGTTCAGGGGCGGAGCGACATCGTGGTCCCGGAGGCGGTGTCGGAGGCGTACGTCGCGGCGGCGGCGCTGGCGGGGGAGATGGTGGGCCTGACCCTGCTGGACGGGGTCGGCCACTTCCCCCTCATCGACCCGGCGGCGGACGCGTGCGCGGTGGTGTCGGAGGAGATCGCGCAGCTGGGGTGGTAGCCCCGGCGGCGTCCCGGCCGGGATCCGGACGACGGAAGGGGCGGTGCGCACCGTACGGTGCGCACCGCCCCTTCCGTCGTGTCCGTCGTGCTCAGCCGTTCCTAGAGGAACGAGTTGATCTCGATCGTCTCGGTGCGGCCGGGGCCGACGCCGATCGCGGAGATCGGGGCGCCCGACATCTCCTCGAGGGCCTTGACGTACGCCTGGGCGTTCTTCGGGAGGTCCGCGAAGGTCTTGGCCTTGGTGATGTCCTCGGACCAGCCGGGGAAGTTTTCGTAGATCGGCTTCGCGTGGTGGAAGTCCGTCTGCGAGTACGGGAGCTCCTCGACGCGCTTGCCGTCGATCTCGTACGCGACGCAGACCGGGATCTCTTCCCAGCCGGTCAGCACGTCCAGCTTGGTGAGGAAGAAGTCCGTCAGGCCGTTGACGCGGGTCGCGTAGCGCGCGATCGGGGCGTCGAACCAGCCGCAGCGGCGGTCACGGCCGGTGGTCACGCCGCGCTCGCCGCCGATGCGGCGCAGGGCCTCGCCGTCCGCGTCGAACAGCTCGGTCGGGAACGGGCCGGCGCCGACGCGGGTCGTGTACGCCTTCAGGATGCCGATGACGCGGCTGATCTTCGTCGGGCCGACGCCCGCACCGGTGCAGGCGCCACCGGCGGTCGGGTTCGAGGAGGTGACGAAGGGGTACGTGCCGTGGTCGACGTCGAGCAGGGTGCCCTGGCCGCCCTCGAAGAGCACGACCTTGTCCTGGTCGAGCGCCTTGTTGATGATCAGGGTGGTGTCGGCGACGTACTGCTTGATCTGCTCCGCGTAGCCGAGCAGCTCTTCGACGATCTGCGCCGACTCGATCGCGCGGCGGTTGTACAGCTTCGTGAGGAGCTGGTTCTTGCCCTCCAGCGCCGCTTCGACCTTCTGGGTGAGGATCGACTCGTCGTAGAGGTCCTGGATCCGGATGCCGACGCGGTTGATCTTGTCCGCGTAGGTCGGTCCGATGCCGCGGCCGGTCGTACCGATCTTGCGCTTGCCGAGGAAGCGCTCGCCGACCTTGTCGAGGGTGACGTTGTACGGCGTGATCACGTGCGCGTTGCCGCTGACCAGCAGCTTCGAGGTGTCGATGCCGCGCTCGTTCAGACCGCGCAGCTCGGAGAGCAGGACGGCCGGGTCGATGACGACACCGTTGCCGATGACCGGGGTGCATCCGGGGGAGAGGATGCCGGAAGGGAGAAGGTGCAGTGCGTACTTCTGGTCGCCCACGACGACCGTGTGGCCGGCGTTGTTGCCACCCTGGTAACGCACTACATAGTCAACGGATCCACCGAGCAGGTCGGTGGCCTTTCCCTTGCCCTCGTCACCCCACTGAGCTCCGAGCAGCACAAGAGCGGGCACAGGCGTACACCTCTTCCGGATGGGGCATGTCCAAGGTCAGGGGGCGTACGACGATGTACACCGCAGGCTGAGCCGTCGGACCGGTACCCCGGAATAGACGAAGGCCCTGGCGCAATAGCGCAAGGGCCTCTTGCACAAAGATGCTACCCGAGGAAGGACCGAGGTGTCGGCTCCAGAGCCCACCATGAGCCATGCGGGCGCGCCGGTAGGCGGCCTGCTCGTGCTCGTCGACCCGGTCGCCCGCCGTCTTGACGGCGAGTCCGTGCGAATCGCGAAAGATGTGTTGTCAGCGGGAGCGGCGGCGAAAATTTGCCTCCCGGACTCACGGGAGGAGTTTGCGCGGGCTCTCGCCCGCCGGGGTCATCGGCAGCCGGTGATCGTGGGCGACGACCGCGCACTCGTACGGGCCGTCGGGCTGCTGCACCGCGAGCGGGCGCTGTCCGAGGGGGCCGTTTCGCTGATTCCGGTGGGGCCGGCGGGGTCGCTGGTCCTGGCGTTGCAGCTCGGCGTGCCGCTGTCGGCCGTGGCCGCCGCGCGGGCGGTGCTGGACGGGGCCGTCGGCATGCGGGACCTGCTGGTAGACGACAGTGACGGGGTGGTGCTGGGCGGGATCGGCATCCCGCCGCCCCCCGGACCTGGATCGGCGGCCGGATCCGGCTCCCGGTCCGGGGCCGGGGGCGTGCCGCGGCCGGCCGGGCCGTCCGTGTGGAACGCGTACCGCTCGCTGGTCCGTACGTTCGGCCGCCCGGCGGCGGGAGGTCCGTCCGGAGCCGGGGGCGGCCACCGGCTGCGGGTGGAGGCCGACGGGGTGGTCCTGGCGGACGTGGACGGGATGGTGGAGGACGTCGCCGTGTCGGCCCGGGAGGGCGACGGGCTCGCGGACGTGCTGGTCCGGATGAGGGCGGTGGCGGCTGGAGCGGGGTCGGGGTCGGGCTCGGGGTCGGGGTCGGGCGTGGGCTTCGTCCCCGGGCCCGGATCCGGACGGGTGGTGCGGGTGCGGGCTTCGGCCGTGACGGTGTCCGGGGAGGACTTCCGCTACCGGTCGGACGTCGGCATCACCGGCCCGGTCCGGCGCCGTACGTGGACCTTGCACCCGGGCGCCTGGGGGCTGACACTGCCGCTGCAGCGCTGACGCTCGCGCTGACCCGGGGGAGGATCGGTGGCGGGGATGGCGGACGTTCCGTGGTGGATCGGGGTGTGCCGGTGCTTGGTGTGGTGACCTGGGACGGCGGGGATCCGGCCGTCTCGCCGGGTCCGGCCGTTTCGCCGGGCTCGGCCGTTTCGTCGGGGCCGGCCGACGCGCCGGGCTCGGTGGCGGTGCCCGGGCCGCCGGGGGAGGCGGCCGTCCGGGACGCGCTCGCGGACTGGCGACAGGACGCCGCGCTGATCGGCTTGCTGCCGGTGTTGTGCTGGCCCGCGCTGATCGGGGCGCTGGTCACCCGCCCGGCACCGCTGAAGGTGGTGCTCCTGGTGGTGCTGTGCCTCCCGGTGCTCGTCGCGCTCCGGGAGCTGTACGCGGCCCAGCGCGTGCGGGGCCGCCTGCGGGACCCGGAGCTGCGCTGGGTCCCGTACGAGGTGGAGGTGGTGCGCGGGCGCGGGCTGCCCCCGCTGCTCGTTCTGGGCGGCTCCGGCGACCCGGGTGGCTCCGGTGGCTCCGGGGCGGGGGAGCGCGTGCTGGCCCTGGGGCCGCTGGGCCGGCGGGTGCTGCCGCCGCGCGCGTGGCGGCGCCCCGATCCGGCCCTCCCGCCGCCGGCTCCGCCGGCGGAGCCGGACGCGCCCGGCCCGCCGCCGGAGCGGTTCGTGTGGCTGGCCGGGGAACCGGGGCCCGGGGCCGTGGTGTGGGCCCCGGGGGCCCGGGAACTGGGCCGGGCGCGCAGGCCGTGGCTGCGGGGCGCGCTCAGGCGGAGGCGGCCGCCTCGATGAGGTCGCAGACCGGGCCGGGCCGCGAGGCGAGGGAGGCGTGGCTCGCGTCGAGCTCGACGGTCTTGCGGGGGTCCATGCGGGCGGCCATGCGGCGCTCGTTGTCGGGGTGGATCATGCGGTCGGCGGTGGAGTCCTGGTACCAGGACGGCTTCCCGCGCCAGGCGGGCGCCGTGACGGCGTCGCCGAAGGTGGAGGCGAGGGGGGCCTTCTGGGTCACGGCCATGACCAGGGCTTCCTCGGGGGTGAGGTCTTGGGCGAAGCTCTCGTGGAACTTGTCCCGCTTGACCCACAGATAGCCGTCGGAGTCGGGGAGGATGTTCTCGAAGGCCGCGGGCGGCTTCTCCTGGCTGATCCCGCCGGGGCTCTCGCCGGCGTCGGGAGCGAAGGCGGCGACGTAGACCAGTCCGGTGACGTTGGGCAGGTCGCCCGCCTCGGTGATGACCGCTCCGCCCTACGAGTGGCCGACGAGGAGCACCGGCCCGTCGATCTGCCGGACCATCTTGCGGGTCCGCTCGGCGTCGTCGGCGAGGGAGGTCAGCGGGTTCTCGACGGCGTGCAGGTCGGTGTACCCGCGGCGGTGGAGTTCGCCGATGACCTTGGCCCAGTGGGCGGCGCCGCCCCAGAAGCCGTGGACGAGGACGATGGCGGGGGTGCGGACGGGGCTGTCGGCCATGAGGTTCTGCTCCTGAGTCCGGTTTCCTGGGTCCCGTGGCCGGGTCGCAGGCCCCCGGGCCACGGTAGGGGGAGGGACCGGACGCCGCCCGTCCCGGCTACGGCAGGTTCAGGGTCGCGCGGTGGTCGCGCCAGCGGTCCATCAGGCTCAGGAGTTCCGCCTGCATGAACGCGAAGAACGCCGCCGTCTCGGCGATCCGGGTGCCTGCGGGGGAGTCGGGGCCGAGACTGGCCGCGCCGTCGCGGAGGGTCTTCTCCCAGAGGGTCAGGATCTGGTCCCGGCGGGTGAAGGTCTCGTACCAGAGCTCGTTGTGCAGCACGTAGCGGTCGCGTCGCGAACCCGGCTCGCGCTCCCGGCTGACCATGTTGACCTGGGACAGGTAGGAGACGGCTCCCGAGACCGCCGCGGGGCTGATCCGCAGGGCCTCGCCCAGTTCGGCCGAGGTCATCGCGCCGCCGTCGCTGGCGAGCAGCCGGGCGAAGACGCGCGCCGCCATCCGCTGCATTCCCGCCTCGGTCAGCTGCGCGGCGAACCGCTCGACGAAGCGGGAGACCGCTTCTTCATCCCGGGGGCCCTGGGATCCCTGGAGGCCCCGGGGGCCCGCATCGGCCATCACGTCTTCTTCGTTCACGTCGTGCGCCACCCTTCCGACTTTACGTGATTCCCGACCTTCACAAAATTGTGAAAGAAGCGTACGTTCGGAAGCATGACGAAGGCAATCAGCGTCGCCGGACTCCACAAGGCGTTCGGTCGCACCCACGCACTGGACGGTCTCGACCTCGCGGTGGCCACCGGCGAGGTGCACGGATTCCTCGGCCCCAACGGCGCCGGCAAGTCCACCGCGATCAGGGTCCTGCTCGGCCTGCTGCGCGCCGACTCCGGCGCCGTCGCACTGCTCGGCGGAGATCCGTGGGCCGATGCCGTCGAGCTGCACCGCCGCATCGCCTACGTACCCGGCGATGTCACCCTCTGGCGCAACCTCTCGGGCGGCGAGGTCATCGACCTCTACGGCCGCCTGCGCGGCGGCCGCGCGGGCCTCGACCGGGCGCGCCGGGCCGAGCTGATCGAGCGGTTCGAACTCGACCCGACCAAGAAGGGGCGCACGTACTCCAAGGGCAACCGGCAGAAGGTCGCCCTCGTCGCCGCCTTCGCCGCCGACGTGGAGCTGCTCATCCTCGACGAGCCCACCTCCGGCCTGGACCCGCTGATGGAGGAGGTGTTCCGGGGCTGCGTCGCCGAGGCCCGGGCCGCCGGCCGCACCATCCTCCTCAGCTCGCACATCCTCAGCGAGGTCGAGACCCTCTGCGACCGGGTCAGCATCATCCGCAAGGGCCGTACGGTCGAGACCGGCAGCCTCGCCGAACTGCGCCACCTGACCCGTACGTCGATCAGGGCCGAACTCGCCGGACCGCCCGACGGGCTCGCCCACCTGCCGGGCGTCCACGACGTGGAGGTGCGGGACGGGAAGGTCCGGCTCCAGGCCGAGACGGACAAGCTGGACGCCGTACTGCGGTCGCTGGCCGCCTCGGGGGTGCGGTCCCTGACCGCGACCCCGCCGACCCTCGAAGAGCTCTTCCTGCGGCACTACGCACGGTCCGCCGAGGAGACGGGGGAACCGCGATGAAACACCGTCAACTGGCCGGGACCGGAGCTCTGCTGCGCCTCGCCCTGCGCCGCGACCGCCTCATGATGCCGGTCTGGATCCTGGGCGTGGCCGCCCTGGTGCTCAGCCTGCCCGCCTCCCTCGAATCGGTGTACGCGACGCCGGCCGAACGGGCCCGCGTCCTCGCCACCATGAACGCGAACGGCTCCCTCCGCGCCCTCTACGGCCCCGCCTTCGGCGATTCGATCGGCGCGCTCACCGCGTGGCGCGGCGGGGTCTTCGCCGGGCTGCTCGCCGGGGTCATGAGCCTGATCGTCGTGATCCGGCACACCCGCGAGGAGGAGGAAACGGGCCGTCAGGAGCTGCTGTCGGCCGCGATGGTGGGGCGCCGGGCTCCGCTGACGGCGGCCCTGCTGGCGGCCCTCGTGGCCAACGCCCTGGTCGCCCTCCTCGTCACGTCCGGGCTCGCGGGCCGGGGTGCGGGAGGGGGCTCGGGAGGGGGCGCGGGCGGAGCGCTCGCCCTCGGGCTCGGGATCGGCGCCACCGGGATGCTGTTCGCGTCGGCGGCCGCCGTCACGGCGCAGCTCACCGAGAGCGCGCGGTCGGCCAAGGGGCTCGCCGGGGCGCTGCTCGGGGCGGCCTTCGTCCTGCGCGCGGCGGGCGACGCGGGCTCCGCGGACGGTGCGTCGGTGCTGACCTGGATCTCACCGCTGGGCTGGCTGGAGCACGTACGGGCCTTCGCGGCCGAACGCTGGTGGGTGCTGGCCCTGTTCGCGGTGGCCTTCGCGGTCCAGACGGCCGCGGCCTACGCGCTGGCCGGCCGCCGCGACCTCGGCATGAGCTTCCTGGCGGTCCGCCCGGGCCCGGCCGAGGGGCGGCTCGGCGGCGCCGGTGCGCTCGCGTGGCGGCTGCAGCGGGGCGGGCTGCTCGGCTGGAGCCTCGGATTCCTGGCGGCCGGAGCGGTGTTCGGGGGGATGGCGGACGGGGCCACGGAGCTGGTCGGCGACAACGCCAAGACCCGGGAGATCATCGAGCGGATGGGCGGCGCGGGCGGCCCGGCGGGCCTCACCGACGCCTTCCTGGCGACGATGGCCGGGATGCTGGGACTGGTGGCCGCCCTCTTCATTGTGTCGGCGGTACTGCGCCTGGGCGCCGAGGAGTCGGGGCAGCGCGCGGAACCCGTCCTGGCGCACTCCGTCGGCCGCTTGCGCTGGGCCGCCGGCCACCTGGCCGTCGCCTTCGGCGGCTCGGCGCTGATCCTGCTGCTCGGCGGGCTCGGCCTGGGCCTCGGTCATGGCGGGGCCCTCGGGCAGACCGTCGGGGGCACCCTCGCGCAGCTCCCCGCGGTGTGGGTGATCGGGGCCGTCGCGGCCCTCCTGTACGGCGTGGTCCCCGGCCACGCGTCGGCCGGCTGGGCGGTGGCCGGGGCCGCGCTGACCCTCGGCTGGATCGGCCCCGCACTGAACCTCCCCCGGACGGTCCTCGACCTGTCCCCCTTCGCCCGCCTGCCCCGGATCCCCGGCTCCGAGCCCCTGACCTGGGCTCCTCTGCTCATCCTGACCGCGCTGGCGGCGGCTCTGGTGGCCGCTGCCCTGGCCGCCCTGCGCCGCCGGGACCTGGCGGCCTGAGCCCCGAAATTCCTTGATCCGCGCCCGTCCGAAAAGTTGTCCACAGCTGTGGACAACTTTTCCGCACTCCCTAAGAGGGGGTCACCAGCCGGGTCTCGTACGCGAACACCGCCGCCTGTGTGCGGTCCCGCAGTCCCAGCTTGACCAGGATCCGGCTCACGTGCGTCTTGATGGTGGACTCGGCGATGATCAGCCGATCCGCGATCTCCGCATTGGACAACCCCTGTGCGATCAGCACCAGTACCTCGGTCTCCCGCTCCGTCAGCTCCGTGACCCCTGCCGAGCCCACCTGCGTCCGGGTCTCCGACAACTTCGAGAACTCCGTGATCAGCCGCTTGGTCACGGAAGGCGCCAACAGGGCCTCCCCGGCGGCCACCACCCTCACCCCATCGGCCAGTTGGCGGGCGGAGGCGTCCTTGAGGAGGAAGCCGGACGCGCCGGCCCGCAGTGCCTGGTACACGTACTCGTCGAGGTCGAAGGTCGTCAGGACCAGCACCTTCGCGTCCGTGTCGGCGGCCACGATCTCCCGTGTGGCCTCCAGGCCGTTCATCTCCGGCATCCGGATGTCCATCAGCACCACATCCGGCCTCAGCGCCGCCACCTGGGCGATGGCCTCCCGCCCGTTCACCGCCTCCCCGGCGACCTCGATACCGTCCATCGCGTTCAGCAGGACGGAGAAACCCTCACGGACCATCATCTGGTCGTCGACGATGAGCACACGGATCGTCATGCCGGATCCTTCGCCGGGTCCGGGCGGCTGCCGGCCACGGGTATGAAAACCGCCACCTCGAACCCCCCGGAGGCCAGCTCCCCGGCGGTCATCTCCCCTTCCAGCATGGCCACCCGCTCGCGCATCCCGGTGACCCCCTGCCCGGCCCCCGGCGAGGGCCGCACGTCCCCGGTGCCGGCCTCGTTGACGATGCGCAGGCCCAGCCCGCCCAGCACGTACGAGACCTCGACCCCGGCGCTCGCGCCCGGAGCGTGCCGCAGGGTGTTGCTCAGGGCCTCCTGGATGATCCGGTAGGCCGACAGCTCCACGCCCGGCGGCAGTTCGCGCACCGCGCCCGTCACGGTCTTGTCCACGCTCAGCCCGGCCTCCCGCACATTGGCCAACAGCCCGTCCAGCGAGGCCAGTGTCGGCTGCGGGGCGTCCGGCGCCTCGTAGTCGGCGGAGCGGACGACGCCCAGCACCCGGCGCAGCTCGGTCAGGGCCGCCACCGCGTTCTCCCGGATGGTGACGAACGCGGCCTCCAGCTCCGGCGGCGGGTTCTTCACCCGGTAGGGCGCGGCCTCCGCCTGGATGGCCACCACCGACATGTGGTGCGCGACCACGTCGTGGAGCTCCCGCGCGATCGTGGTCCGCTCCTCCAGCAAGGTACGCCGGTCCCGCTCGACGGCGGTGACCTCCTGCTGTGCGGTGACCTCCTGCTCCGCCTGCTTGCGGATGTTGCGGATGCTCACCGCCAGCAGGGCGAGCGCCGAGGCGAAGGCCATCGGGCCGACGTTGATGCTCTGGCCGTGACCGAGGACGATGGACGTCCCGATGCCGATCGACAGCGTGACCACCCACATCCAGCCGGCCGTCCGGGGACTCGACCGCATCGCCACCAGCGTCACCGTCGCGAGGTACGAGAAGAAGGTGGCGGGGATCCAGGGCCAGTTGGGATCGGAGCCGCTGATGACCGAGAAGACCATGGTGACCGCCACGGCGACCCAGAAGGCGCCCAGCGGCCGCACCAGGGTCATCGCGATGGGGGCTGCCGCGAGCAACCCCATCACCAGGGCGGCGGCCTGGGGCAGGCCGGTGGTGATCGAGGTGAAGACCACCACGAGGAACGCGATCAGGCAGACGGTCGCGTGCGGCAGGTGCGCGGCCTCCACCCGTATCCGCTTCGGGAGCCGCCGGGTCAGCGGCCCGTCCGTGCGCATCGGGGCCAGCGGCCGGTAGGCGAACGCGTCGGTGATCAGCGCCTGGCGCAAGCTCTGGACGAAGCCCGAAGCCAGTCGGATCTCGGGTGTCCGGGGGGTCGCCCCGGATGTGGTCTCGGTCATGTACCCCACGGTAGGCGGGCCCCCGCCTGGTCCGCGTCGCCGCTGAAGGGGATTTCCCGGGGTCCCCCTCAAGTACTACCCGGACTACTTTTAGTAGCCCGTCGGACGGATCAGGCCCGTCTCGTACGCGAACACCGCCGCCTGTGTGCGGTCCCGCAGGCCCAGCTTCACCAGGATCCGGCCCACGTGCGTCTTGACCGTCTGCTCGGCCAGGATCAGGTGCCCGGCGATCTCCGCGTTCGACATGCCCTGGGCGACCAGTGACAGGACCTCCGTCTCACGCTCCGTCAGCTCGTCCAGGCGCGCCTTCGAGGGTGCCCGCGGAGCCCCCAGCCGGGAGAACTCGGTGATCAGCCGCCTCGTGATGTTCGGCGCGAGGAGCGCCTCCCCGGCGGCGATCACGCGGACCGCCTCGGCCAGCTGATCGGCCGAGGCGTCCTTGAGGAGGAAGCCCGAGGCGCCGGCGCGCAGCGCCTCGTACACGTACTCGTCGAGGTCGAAGGTGGTCAGCACCAGCACCTTCACCGTGGAGCCCGGCGTGCCGGTGATCAGGGAGGTGGCCTCGATGCCGCCCATCCCGGGCATCCGGATGTCCATCAGGACCACGTCGGGGGCCAGCTCGGCGACCTTGGCCACGGCCTCGGCGCCGTCGACGGCCTGACCGACGACCTGGATGTCGGGCTGGGCGTCGAGGAGCACGGTGAAGCCCTGGCGGACCATCATCTGGTCGTCGGCGATCATCACCTTGATCGGGGCAGCGCTCATGAGTCCTTCTTCTTCGTCTCGGGGCCCGGTCCGGCCGCGCCGTCCGGGGACGCGGGATCCATCGGGAGCACGGCGCTCACCTCGTACCCCCCGTCGGGGCGGGGCCCGGCGGCCAGCTCACCCCCCAGCATGCCCGCTCGCTCCCGCATGCCCAGCAGCCCGTGCCCCGCTCCCATGGTCGGCGGTGCCGGACGGGTGGGAGCCGTGTTGGCGACGCACAGGTGCACGTCGCGGGGCCCGTAGGCGATGCCGACCTCCACCCGGGAACCCGGCGCGTGCCGCAGACAGTTGCTGAGTGCCTCCTGGACGATCCGGTACGCCGTCAGTTCCACGCCGGGCGACAGCGGCCGGCGGATGCCCGCGGTCTCCACGGTGACCTCCAGCCCGGCCCCCCGCACGTTGTCCACGAGGCCGTCCAACTCGGCGAGCGTGGGCTGCGGATGGTGCAGGCCGGCGGCCTCGTCCGGCTGCTCGGAGCGCAGCACCCCCAGCACACGGCGCAGCTCCGTCAGGGCCTCCACGGCATTCGCGCGGATCCCGGCCAGGTTCTCCTTCAGTTCCTCCGAGGGGTTCTCCACGAGGTAAGGGGCCACCTGCGCCTGGATGGAGATCACCGACATGTGGTGCGCGACGACGTCGTGCAGCTCACGGGCGATCCGGCTGCGCTCCTCCAGCAGGGTGCGCCGGGCCCGTTCCTCCTCGGTGAGGGTCTCCTGTCGGACGAGCTGCGTGCGGGCCAGCCGGGTGGCGCGCAGGGCGTAGCCGAGGAGGCCCGTGAAGGCGAACAGGAGGATGGCCCCGGGGGCGGTGGTACCGCTGTGCTCGGGCTTGAAGAAGCCCTCGGCCAGGCCGGTGTAGGCGACGACGAGGGTCACCGCCCCGACGGTCACCCGGGGCGGCACCCGCAGGGCCACCAGCAGCAGTACCGGGGCGAAGGCGAATATCCCCGCGGGCATCCAGGGCCAGCTCTGGCCCTGGCCCACGTGGCCGTGGATCTGCGCGGCGATCAGTCCCGCCGCGGTCAGGCCGAGCCAGTACCCGGCCATCGGCCACCGCATCGCGATCACGACGGACCCGCCGACCAGGATCGCCAGCAACTGCCGGACGGAGCCGTGGACCCCGTAGTGGTTGCCGAGCTGCTCCGTGGTCACGGCGAAGAAGGCCACCGCCAGATAGAGGACCACGAGGTGAGGGAGCCAGGCCAGCCACCGGGGCTTCGACATCCTCGGCAGGGGATCGGCCTTCAGGTCCAGGAGCCCCAGGGTTACGCTCCGCACCACGGCCGAAGCCCTGGAGGGGGAGCCCCCCGGTTCCCCGCCGGCCATGGGCGCGGTCGCAGGAGCGGCCGCCCGCTGTGCCGGGGCCGGGGCCGGGGCCTGGGCCTGGGCCTGGGCCGGGGGTGAGGGCTCGCTCTGATCGTCCACGTCGTCCAGCCTAGGCACGGAGGGTCTCCTTGGCGGGAGCCGCCGGGCCGGTGACTGTGCTGTCCCCGGCCGGAGTTGGGGCGGATTGGGCAGTGAGGGAAGCGTTCCCGTGGGTCGGGGCCGACGAGGCGACGATCCGTGAGGGGCCGGTCGGCGTCCCGGTGGACCCGCGCCGGGCGCGGCCCCGGGAGCGGCGGCCGTCCTGCTCGTAGGTGTGGAAGGCGGCCCAGCAGACCGCCAGCGCGGCCGCGAACACGGGTAGCCAGAGCAGCCGGACGGCTATCCACTGTGCGGAGGTGGGCACGGTGTGCAGGCCGGGCAGGTCGGTGGAGACCAGCAGTCCCAGGGCAGTGACGGCCATCATCGCGGTCTGGTGCCACAGGAATATGGTCATGGCGGACAGATTCACCAGCGCCACCGTGGCCCAGGCCCGCGGCCGCCTCATCACCCGGGCCAGCGGCTCCCGCAGCAGCAGCGCCAGCCCGCACTGGGCCAGGCCGAAAGCGACGGCGGCGAGCGTCGGCGGGTTCAGGTTCGACATCGCGGCACCGGGGACCCCGACCATCGAAGCGGGGTACCCGCCCCAGAGGATCAGTGCCGCCGTGGCGGCGATCCCGCCACCCAGCAGCAGGGCGGCCGGGGTGCGCCGGGCGAAGGCACCCCGGGACCATGCGGCGCCCAGGGTGTAGGGCACCAGCCAGCCGGCGGCCACATTGACCCAGCCGATCCATGCGGGCCCGCCGAAGCCGAAGCGCCAGCCGTCGACCGCGGCCACCACGGCGAGCGGCCACAGCGGGCTCAGCCTGGCGACGAGCGGGGTCGCGGCGGTGAGCGCGGCGAAGACGAGGAGGAACCACAGGGGGGACAGGACCAGCTTGAGCAGGGTCCCCACGGTGTCCGCGGCGACCCCGCCGAGCAGCATGCCGCCGGACGCGAGGCTCCAGAGGACCAGCACGGCGGCGACCGGCCGGAACAGCCTGCCGAGACGCTGCTTGACCCACTGCCCGTACGGCACCCCGCGGCCGCGCGCCGACTCGTACCCCTGGGCGGCGACGTGGCCGCCGACCAGGAAGAAGACGGCCAGCGTCTGGAACACCCAGGAGACCGGCGCCAGCGCACTCATGTGGGCCAGCGGGCTGGTGGTGTCGAGGCCGCCGTCGGTACTGGTGAGGGCGGTGACCAGCCAGTGGCCGAGCACCACGCCGAGGATGGCGAAGGCCCGGAGCGCGTCCACGGACCGGTCCCGGTGGGCGGGGGTTCCGGCGTCGATGCGGCCCGCGAGAGCGGACCAGCGGACGAGCGGTTCACGCACGCGCATGGGAGACCTCCGGGGAGTCGACGGAGTCGGCGGAATTGCCGAGCACGATCCCGGCCAGGCTGTTCAGGGACGCGGTGCCCGGCTTGAGGTAGTCGCTGTGACCGCCGGAGCCGGCCGCGAAGGGCAGGGCTCCGAAGGCCGGGTCCACGGGATCGGCGCCGAAGCCCACCCCGAGGACGCGGACGTGCGGGACGCCGGAGATCCAGTCGGCGCCGCCCCGCCCGGCCCAGACCCGGGCCCGGGTCGGCAACCGCGCGGCGGAATCGGCGCCCGTGCCCGGACTGCCGAACAGCGCCATGTCGGTGACTTCCGACCCGCTCTCGGTACGGGCGCAGACGACGGACCCGTAGGAATGGCAGAGCAGCGAGAGGTGGGCCTCCGGCGCGGCCAGCCGGGCCAGCCTGGGCAGGAAGGATCCAAGTCCGGCGGCGGCATCGTCGGCTCGGCCGGTGGTCAGGACGGCCGGGCTGACCGTGCCGGGGGTGTCGTACCCGAGCCAGGCGACCACGGCGGAGCGGGAGTGCTTGGCCTGGAGGCGTTGCTGAAGGGAGACGGCTCCGGCACGGAACCTCTGGTAGGTGTCCAGCGTCGTGTCCGACCCGGGGACCAGGACCGCGACCCGGTCGGCGGTCTCCAGATCGCCGAACACCTCTATCGCCCGGCCCTTGCCGCGCCCGTCGAAGACGAGGAACCGGGCGTCGCCGCCCGCCTCCATCGCTCTGAGCCTCGCCGCGCGGCCGCCGCGGCCGGCGCCCTCTGCCGTACGGGCCGCCTCGTGGAGATTGGCGAGGTTGGCGGCATACCGGTCGGGGAGGGCGGAGCCCTCGCCGAGGACCGCCGGGGCCGGCGCGGGCACGTTCGGGGAAGCCGCGGCGGAGACGGGGAACACCACGGCCGCGGCGACGAGTCCGGCCAGCAGCGTGCGGCGCAGGCGGCCGCCGGTACGGCCGCCGGTGAGGCCGTCGGGACGTGCGGTGGGTCGGCGGCTCATGGGGTCCGTTCCTTCGCTCGTGCCAGAGGGGCGGTGGTGCGTTGTTCTCTGGTCACGAAGTTAGGAATCAGGAGCCCTCGTCGGCGTCCCACTGGAGAGCCCACTTCCCGAGTAGCTCTCAGGTATGACAGGGGCTACTCAGGGGTCGCCCAAGGCCAGTTGACGAGTTGGCCCACACCCGGGTTGGCCCACACCCGGGTCAGTGGAGCCGCGGGCCCCGCTCAGTCGGCCGCCAGGGATTCGGCGAGCGGCTCCGGGAGCGGCTCGACGAAACCGGCACGCCAGCGCGGGGCCGGGTCCTGGCCGGGGCTGGTCCAGTACTCCCGCGCGCCGGCGATCCGCCCGTCCCGTACGGTCCACAGGGAGACGGCACGATAGACGACGTGGTCCTGAGGTATTTCCACCTCGGTCACGACGAGATCCCCGTCCGCGAGGATCCGGAGCACCTCGACGGATCTCTCGTCCGCGTAGTCGTCATCGCTGATGACGGCGATGAAGTTGTCGCGACCGACGATGCGTTCGCTGCTCACGGGCCACTCGATCACCGCGTCCGCGGCGATCAGCAGGGCCACTCCGTCCCAGTCGCGTGCCTCGATCCGCTCCCACAGTTGTGCCACTACCTTCAACGGCTCCATGTGCCGCAGTGTGCGGGGGGAGCGTGGAATGCAACAAGCTTTGCTTGCAGGCTTATTGACTTCGAAATAATCAGCGTCGCCGGTACGTGAGCGGAGCGGCCGTGCTGCCGTCCAGCTCCCGCACCAGGTTCCCGTCGGGAAGCAGCCGCAGCGTGCTCCGGCCGCCCGGCGAACACGAGGGCGGCGTACCGGAGATCACCGTGGAGGGGTCGAGCTCCACGCTGCCGGTGGCGGCGGAGCGCAGCGGTGCGGTCCAGGCGCAGCTGAGTCCGGGGGACTGGAGGGTCAGGGACATCACGCGGGCGCCGGTCGTGCCGGGGCTGAGGGTGAGCTGCCAGCTCTGCTCGCCGTTTACGGCCCGCCAGCTGCCGGCGTAGGCCTCGGGGAGTGTGGCCGGAGTGACGGAAGGGGTCGGAGTGGTGCCGGTGCCGGTGCCGGTGCCGGTGTTCGGACCGGTCGTGTCCCCGGTGCCCTGCGGGCCGGAAGAGCCGGAGGAGCCGGACGGGGTGGCCGTGGAGACGCCGCCGGGTGAACCGACACCGGGGCTGCTCATGACGGTGTACACCGTGCCGCCCGCAGCCACGGCGACGACCGCGGCGATGGCGACGAGCAGGGCCGTGGAGGCGGCCGCGGGGCGGGAACGGGCGCCGGCGGTGGGGCCCGGGTCGGGGTACGGGCGGTAGCCGTAGTCATGGGCGTGGCCGGAGTCCGCCCCGGGCGCGGGAGCGAGCGTCGGCGCGGGGGCGGGCATGGTCATCGGAGCGGGGGCGAGCGCGGCCGGGCCCGGCCGCGCCGGCTCCGGTTCCGCTCCGGTGCGCTGGGCGGGCACGGTCACCGGCTCGGCGCGGTACGGGCCTGCGTCCACGCGGTCCAGCAGGGCTATGGCGTGCTGTCCGAGCCGCGCGACGAGCGGCGCGGGCAGCCAGGACTCCGAAGGGTCCTGCCGGCCGTCCGGGGCGAGCCGTTCGAGGAGCTCGGCGGGGTGGGGCCGGGCGGCCGGATCCTTGTGCAGGCAATCGCGTACGAGGTCACGCAGTTCGGCCGGTACGCCGGCCAGGTCGGGTTCCGCTTCGGTGACCCGCATCAGGAGCGCGGCGATGCCTCCGGGCTGGTCCGGGTCCCCGAAGGGCAGCCGGCCGGTGGCGGCGTAGGCGAGCACGGTGCCGAGGCCGAACACGTCGCAGGCCGCGGTGACGGGAGTGCCGTTGATCTGCTCGGGGGCGAGGAAGCCGGGGGAACCGAGGAGTTCGCCGGTCTGTGTGAGGGAGGGATCGGCGGTGGCCCCCAGGGCCCGGGCGATGCCGAAGTCGATGACGCGGGGGCCGTCGGCGGTGAGCAGGATGTTCCCGGGTTTCAGGTCCCGGTGGACGAGGCCGGCGCGGTGGATGTCCTGGAGGGCGTACGAGAGCCCCTCGCCCAGGACTCGTACGGAGCCGGTCGGCAGCGGGCCGAAGTCGCGGGCCACGGCTTGACGCAGGCTCGGCCCGGCGATGTAGGCGGTGGCCAGCCAGGGGATCTCCGCGTCGGGGTCGGCGTCGAGGACGGCGACGGTCCAGTCCCCGCCGACGAGGCGGGCGGCGTCGGCCTCGCGGCGGAAGCGGGTGCGGAAGTCGGGGTGGGCGGCGAGGTGGGGGTGGATCAGCTTCACGGCGGCGGTGCGGGTGCGGTTGCCCGTACGGGTGGGGGCTGCGGTCCCGGTTCCCGTCCCGGTGCCGGTGCCGGTGCCGGTGCCGGTGCCCTGGCCGTGGTCCTCGGCGCGGCCGAGGTAGACCTGGCCCATTCCGCCGGTTCCGAGGCGGGCGAGCAGGCGGTACGGACCGATGTGCTCCGCGTCGCGCGAGTGCAGT
Source organism: Streptomyces sp. NBC_01298 (assembly GCF_035978755.1). NCBI lineage: Bacteria > Bacillati > Actinomycetota > Actinomycetes > Kitasatosporales > Streptomycetaceae > Streptomyces > Streptomyces sp. NBC_01298. The sequence goes on along the minus strand of NZ_CP108414.1, from coordinate 4,308,952 downwards.
TGTTCCATGACAGGTGGTCCTCCCCCTGGGACTCGCCGGAGCCCGACAATAGTGCGACCGGGCACGATGCCGGGGGCCGGGCCGGGCCGGGCCCGATACGGAGACCGCACCAGACGTACGCGTGGGAGGTGGGCCCGAGGGGCTGACTGGGCCGGGTGGATGGTCGTCCTCGATCCGGCCGCGCCTGAAGTGGTCGCGGGAACCGTCACCTTGTGGTCCCACGAGAGCGACGACGGGCCCACGTCGGAGATCGGATGGATGGTCCTGCCGGAACACCAGGGACGGGGACTGGCCAAACTGGCCGTCCGTACCCTGCTCGAACAGGCCCGGGACGAGGGCCGTTGGGGACTCGTGCACGCGTTTCCCGCGACGGGAAACGGCGCTTCCAACGGCATCTGCCGTTCCCTCGGCTTCCGGTTCGTCGCCGGACGCGAGGTGACGTTCGCGGACCGGGTGCTGTCGACCAACCACTGGGCCATCGACCCGAGTACCGCCCTCATATAAGGGGACGGCTAGGCGGCCGGGGGGTCGGGCGGCAGGGCCGGCAGGGTGTCCAGGGCGGCCGACAGGCGTTCCAGGACGCGGACCGTTTCCGCGAAGCCGTCCTCGCCGAGGGCCTCCACGAGCCGGGTGGCCAGAGTCGCGTGGCCCGGGCCGATCCTGGCGACCGCGGCGCGGCCGGCGTCCGTGGGACGCAGCAGCTTCGCCCGGCGGTGCGCCGGGTTCGGCACGTACTCGGCGAGGCCCTTGGCGGCCAGCAGATCGGCGATGCGCTGCACGCTCTGCCGGGTGATGCCCATGGCCCGGGCGATGCCGGCGACGGGCAGCGGCTCGCGCAGTACGGCGCCGAGCACCTGCCACCAGGCCGCGGTGAGTCCCGCCGGGCGGGCCAGCTCCTCCGAGACGGAGAGAAACTGGCCGTTGAGCCGGAACACCCCGAGGGCGGTGCGGCTCAGGAGGTCCTGCCGGGCGCGCTGGGAGTTGTCCCGCGGCCCTCTGCCCCGCGCCGCCGGAGCCGCGCCGACGGCCTCCGGCCCGGGCGGAACCGGGCCCGGGTCAGGTCCCCGGTCAGGTCCCGGGTCCGCGGATCCGCCCGCGTCGCCCGCGGTGTGCGCGGGGATGGTGGAGGCCGTCGTACGGGACCTCCCGGCGTGGGATGCCGCAACACCGGCCGGGGCCGGGCCGGGTCGGCCCGGCTCGCCCGAGGCGGCTCGGGTGCCGGCGTGCGCGGCCGGGGCCGAGGGGGCCTGTGGGGGCGCGGCGGCGTCGGTCCCGGGGGCGCCGTCCGCGCGGGGCGGCGGCGGGCCCGTCGGGGAGGCCTGCCCGCCGGTCGGGGCCGGGGGGTCGTTACGCATCGCTCGTCTCCGCTTCCGCCGACTCCGCTTCCGCCGCTTCGGCTTCCGCCGCCATCAGGACCGGGTAGGCGCTCGCGTCGGAGTCGTGGAACAGGCGGTACCAGGCGTCGAGCACGTGCGGCTCGTACACCCCGAGGCGGGCGAAGACCTCGCGGGCGAACGCCACCGGTTCCGTGGGGCCCGCCGTGATCAGGTCGCCGTCGGTGACGGCGTCGGCCTCGACGTAGCGCTCGGCGCCGCCGTAGCCCGGCTGGCCGCCGAGGTAGAAGGGGGCCGCGCTGGTGTGCGTACGTCCGTCCAGGACTCCGGCGCGGGCCAGGCCGGCCGTGGCTCCGCAGATCGCGGCGACCGGGACGCCCGCCGCGAGGAACTCCTCGGCCTTCGCCGCGAAGGGAGCCAGCTCGTCGCCCGCGTCCCACAGCCCGGCGCCGGTCAGGATGAGGAGCGCGGACTCCTCGGGGCGCAGGTCCGACAGGGCCAGGTCGGGCTGGATGCGGAGGCCGCCCATCGTGGTGACGGGCCGTCCGGCGGCGACGCCGACCGTGCGGACCTCGTAGCCGTGCTGGGCCAGGTGCGCGGTGGTGTGGCCCGTTTCCCAGTCGGCGTACGTGTCGTACACCGCCACGTGGACCGTGGGGGGAGCGGGGGAGGGCGAAGAGGGCGTTGCGGGCGTGGTGGGGGACTCGGTCCCGATTCCCGCCTGCGTCCCCGTGCCCGTGCCCGTGCCCGTCCCCGCGCCCGTCTCCGCCTGCGTCTTCGTCTGGGTCTCGCTCATCGTGCTCGCCTCCAGTGTCGCCGTCGTCACCGCTGCTGCCGTCGTGCGTCTGCCTGCCGGTCCGGTCCGGTCCGGTCCGGGTCGGGTCGGGTCGGGTCGTACGGGCCACGGGTCCCGTTCCGTCCCTCCCGGCCACCTTCACTCTATGACAGCATGCTGACATCACGACAGCATACTGTCAATCCCTCCCCAGACAGATTGCCGAGACCCGCCCCCCACCCGCATACAGACCGCCGATATCCCTCCCCACCTGCGCACTTCTACGGTGGCGGGCATGACCCCTCACGTCACCCCGGGCGCCACCGTCAAGGCCGCCGACCGCGCTCACGTCTTCCACTCCTGGTCCGCCCAGGCCCTGATCGACCCGCTCGCCGTGGCCAAAGCCGAGGGGTCGCACTTCTGGGACTACGACGGCAAGCGCTACCTCGACTTCGCCTCCCAGCTGGTCAACACCAACATCGGTCACCAGCACCCCAAGGTCGTCGCCGCCATCCAGGAGCAGGCGGCCACGCTCTGCACCCTGGCCCCCGGTTTCGCCGTCGACGTCCGCTCCGAGGCCGCACGCCTCATCGCGCAGCGGACCCCCGGCGACCTCGACAAGATCTTCTTCACCAACGGCGGCGCCGAGGCCGTGGAGAACGCCGTCCGCATGGCCCGGCTGCACACCGGCCGGCAGAAGGTGATGTCCACCTACCGCTCGTACCACGGCGCCACCTCCGCCGCGATCAACCTGACCGGCGACCCGCGCCGCTGGCCCTCCGACACGGCCGCCGCGGGCGTCGTGCACTTCTGGGGGCCGTTCCTCTACCGCTCGCCCTTCCACGCGACCACCGAGGCCGAGGAGTGCGCGCGCGCCCTCACCCACCTCGCGGACACCATCGCCTTCGAGGGCCCGGCGACGATCGCCGCGATCATCCTGGAGTCGGTCCCCGGCACGGCCGGGATCATGACCCCGCCCCCCGGCTACCTGGCGGGCGTGCGCGAGCTCTGCGACCGCTACGGCATCGTCTTCATCCTGGACGAGGTCATGTCGGGCTTCGGCCGGACCGGCAAGTGGTTCGCCGCCGAGCACTTCGACGTCACCCCCGACCTGATCACCTTCGCCAAGGGCGTCAACAGCGGCTACGTCCCGCTCGGCGGTGTCGCGATCTCCGGCGCGATCGCCGAGACCTTCGCCACGCGCCCCTACCCGGGCGGGCTGACCTACTCCGGGCACCCCCTCGCCTGCGCCGCCGCCGTCGCGACGATGAACGCGATGGAGGAGGAGGGCATCGTCGAGCACTCCGCCCACCTCGGCGAGAACGTGATCGGCCCGGCCCTCGCCGAGCTCGCGGAGCGGCACCCCTCGGTCGGGGAGGTGCGGGGTCTGGGCACCTTCTGGGCCCTGGAACTCGTACGGAACAAGGAGACGCGCGAGCCGCTCGTCCCCTACAACGCCGCGGGCGCCGACAACGCGCCGATGGCCGAGTTCGCCGCGGCCTGCAAGGCGTCCGGGCTGTGGCCGTTCGTCAACATGAACCGCACCCACGTGGTCCCTCCGTGCAACATCACGGAAGCGGACGCGAAGGAGGGCCTCGCCCTGCTGGACGACGCGCTGACCGTCGCGGACCGGCACGTTTCGGCCTGACGGAGGCGTACGGAGCTCGTACGGAGCGCGCGCGGAGCTCCGTACGGAGTCGTACGGAGCCCTACGGAGCGCGTACAGGCGGCGTACGGAGCCCCGGCGGAAGCCCGGTCGACACCCGACCGGGCTTCGGCGTGCGCCACCCAGCCGGGCCGCACGGGGGCCCTGAACAGGCTTTGAGCAGCAAGGACACCCCTGCGCGGGTGCCCGCGAGCAACCCCGCGCAGGGGAAAACGATCAAGATGAGAGGCGGCGTCCGTCCGGATAACGGGCGCTAAATCCATATAGCGGCCACAAACCGATCGGTTTCAGCCGTCCTGCCTGGCCTAAGGTGTCCGAAGCCCACAGATGGAGACGGACCCCTATGCCAGGCAGCGGCGCTGTCACCCGCAACACACTTCGCCAGCAGATCGCGGACGCGCTGCGTGACGAGGTGCTCGCGGGACGCCTGGCGGCCGGCAGCGAGTTCACCGTCAAACAGATCGCCGAGCAGTACGAGGTCTCCGCGACCCCCGTCCGCGAGGCCCTCGTCGATCTCTCCGCGCAGGGCCTGCTCGACTCGGTCCAGCACCGCGGCTTCCGCGTCCGAGTCTTCTCCGTGGATGATTTCCGGGGCATGATCGAGGCTCGTACGTTGATCGTGGAAGGCATCTTCCGCAGGCTCGTGGAACGCGGCACCGCCCCCGGCTCCGGGGAACGGATCGTCTCGGTGCGCCGCCGGGCGGAAGAGGCGCGGCGGGCGGCGCTGAACGGCTCACTCGAAGTGCTGATCGGCTACGACCTGCGCTTCTGGAGGGAGCTGAGCGGGCTGGTCGGCAACATCTACATCTCCGAGTTCCTGCACCGGATCCGGGTGCAGTGCTGGGTGTTCTCCGTGCCCTACATGAAGGCGAACCCGGACCTGCGCGCCCAGCTGTGGTCCGGTCACAACGAACTCATGGACGCGGTGACCCGCGCCGACGCCGAGGAGGTACGACGCCTCGTGCACGCGTACAACCAGCACGGTCTCGACTGGGCCGCGGGCCTGAAGGCGGCGGGCGCATGAGCGGGGAGAGCGCCGTGAGCGGCGACCAGGAGACGCGGGCCGCCGCCGGTACGCGGTGGCTCGGCGCGGTCGGGCTGTCCGTCGTCGTCCCCGCTCCCGTCCCGGAGCGGAACCTCACCGCCCTGCGCGAGCACCTCGACGCGCACTGCGGCACGGGCCCCGGCGCCTGGGAACTCATCGTGGTCACCGGCGACGCGGCCGCCCCGGCGGCGCCTGCCGACGCCGCGGAACCCCGGATCCGGCTGATCCGCCCCGGTGACACCGGCAGCGGCGACGACCGGAGCGGCAAGGGCGCGGCCCTGCGCGCCGGAGTGCTCGCCTCCACGGGCGACCGGGTGCTGCTCACGGACCCCGCCCTCACCACCCCGCTCGACGAGCTGGCCCGCCTCGAAGAGGCCCTGGACCAGGACGCCCACCCGGACCACGCCCACCCGGACACCCACCCCGCCGTGGTCCTCGGCCGCTCCCGGAACCGCCTGGTCCGCACCCTGGGCATCCCCGGCATACCGGGATTCCGCGCCGACACCTGCGCCTTCGCCCTCTTCGACGGCGACCGCGCCCGCGCCGCCTTCGGCGCCTCCACCCTCGACGGACCGGCCATCGACGCCGAGGTCCTGCGGTGGATCCGCCGCCAGGGCTGGCAGGTCGCGGAGGTCGAACTCCCGGCCCGCCGCACCGGCACCCCGACCCCGAACACCCCGCGCCCCGACCGCCGCCGGGCCCTCGGCGAACTGTTCCGCCTCAACGCCGGCGGCCTCGCCGTGGCCCTCGCCTTCCTCGCGCTCTCCTTCTACGTCTTCCAGGGCCTGTGGAGGGACCTCGACGGCGCCTACCTCGCGGACGCGCTCCAGGATCAGAACCAGTGGGAGTGGTTCGTCGGCGTCACCACCGACAACATCACCCACCTCCGCAACCCGCTCTTCACCCTCTCCCAGGGCATGCCCGACGGCGTGAACCTGATGGCCAACGCCACGATGCTCGGCCTGAACATCCCGCTGATCCCGGTCACGCTGCTCTTCGGCGAGACCGTCACCTTCGCGCTGGTCCTCACGCTGGGCATGGCCGCCAGCGCCTGGGCCTGGTACTGGCTGATCCGCCGCCGGTTCGTGCGCAGCCGCTGGGCCGCCGCCGCGGGCGGGGCGCTCGCCGCCTTCGCGCCGCCGATGGTCTCGCACGCCAACGGCCATCCGAACTTCGTCGTCCTCTTCATGATCCCGCTGATCATCGACCGGGCCCTGCGCCTGTGCGAGGGCCACCGCGAGGGTCGCGGTGTGACGCGTGACGGCGTACTGCTCGGCCTCTTCGCGACGTACCAGATCTTCATCGGCGAGGAGCCGCTGCTCATCGCCGCGCTCGGCATGCTGGTCTTCTGCTTCGCCTACCTCGTCGTCGCCCCCCGCCGCGCCCTCGCGGCCGCCCGCCCGCTGGGCTCCGGTCTGCTCGTCGCGCTCGGCGTGTGCCTGCCGCTGGTGGCCGTACCGCTGTACTGGCAGTTCTTCGGCCCGCAGAGCTACCACTCGGTCCTGCACGGGGACAACGCCGGGAACAGCCCGCGCGCGCTGATCGAGTACGCCTCCCGCTCGCTCTTCGGCGACCCGGAGACGGCCGGCAAGCTCTCCCTGAACACCACCGAGCAGAACGCCTTCTACGGCTGGCCCCTGCTCGCCTTCGGCGTCGTCGTGTGCGTGTGGCTGTGGCGGAGCAGGGCGGTGCGGGCCCTCGCGCTCACCGGCTTCGCCGCGCTGCTGCTGTCCCTCGGGCCGTGGGTGCCCGTACCCCGCACGGAGATCGTGCTGCCGGGCCCCTGGCGCCTGATGATCAAGCTGCCGCTCTTCGAGTCGGTGATCGAGGGGCGCGTGGCGATGGTGTGCGCCCCCGTCCTGGGCATCCTGCTCGCCCTGGCGCTCGACCGGATCCTGCGGCTGCCCGCGCGGGAGGTCCGGACGCTGGGCCTGCTGGGGGTGGCGGCCGCGCTGATCCCGGTCCTGCCGCTGCCGCTGACCGTACGGGACCGCGCGCCGGTCCCCGCCTTCATCACCTCCGGGGACTGGAAGGGCTACGTCAAGGACGGGGAGGCACTCGTTCCGGTACCGCTGCCGGACCCGGGCCAGGCGGACGCGCTGCACTGGCAGGTGGAGGCGGACTTCGGCTTCCGGCTGGCCGGCGGCTACTTCAACGGCCCGTGGGGCCCCGACCGGGTCGGCATCTACGGAGCCACCCCGCGGCACCTCTCGAACCTCCTGCGCGACGTCCGCTATGGCGGGCAGCCGCCCGAGATCACCGACTCCTGGCGGCTCCAGGCCCGCCAGGACCTGGAGTACTGGAAGGCCGGCGCGGTCGTCCTGCCCTTCCAGGACCGGGACGCCGAGCTACGGGATCTGATCACCGGGCTGCTGGGCCGGGACCCGGAGAAGGTGCGCGACGCATGGGTCTGGAGGGTGGGACCGGGGGAGCCGTAGGCGCGGATCCGGTACGGGTCCGCACCCTCCGCACCCCAAGGTTCTGCTCACCCCTTCGCTGAGCGTGTCCGGCGCACTACGCTGGCCCGATCGGCGGCAACGACTGATCGGAGGCCGAGTGGCCTGTGACCTGTGGCTGGTCCCCCTTGTCGACGTGCTGTGCCACAGCCCCGACAATCCCTTCGCGGAAGAGATCGCCTCGTACGACAAGGCGCTGGGCGAGGCCGGACTGCCGTCCGTGCCGGTGTTCGCGTACATGCCGGGGCTTTCCGGGGACGTCGCCCCGGTGGCCGGTTTCGACTACGACGCCCTGCACTTCCTGCGGCGGGCGTACCTGCTCCAGATCTGCGGGCTGCCGGTGACGCCGGTGGACGAGCTGGGCGGGGACTACGAGCAACTGCTGGAGATGTTCGAGCCGACGGCTCAGCAGTCGCACCTGGTGTGGCACTACGACCACGCGGGGGCCTACGTCCCCGTGGACTTCGCGTACCCGCTGGCCAACGAGGAGCTGCTGGCCGGGGGCGGGCCGCTGGGGTCCGCACAGGGCCTGCTGCGCGAGCTGGCGCTGGTGGCTCCCGCGATCGGGATAGACCCCCGGAACCCGCCGCTGGCGCCGGCGCCCCCGGGGCGCCCGACGTCGCTGGAGGAGCCGGCCGGGCCGATCCCGTACGACGACAGCCCCTTCGCGCGGGAGCGGCACGTATGGCTGGGCCTGCACGCGGCGGCGACCCGGAGCCTGGGCCAGGGCTCGATGATCATCTTCAGCTGACGCGGGCCCCCGCGCACGCGGGCCCGCAGCCGCGCTGACCCGACCCGGTCAGCGCGGCTGCTCCGGCGGTCTCTGCCGGGGCATGTTCGGGCGGGTGCCCGGGGGGAGCGGGAAGCGGGCCGGCGGGACGTACGCCTCCGAGCGGGATCCGCCCGCGCCCAGGGACTGCATGACCAGCGGGGCGGCGCCGGAGCTGAACTCGACCATCCACTCCGCGGTCTCGGACCGCACGAGCTCGGTGACGTCCTCCGAGAAGCGGCGCAGCACGGTCAGACATCGCTCCGCGGCTTCGCTGGCGGTGCCCTCGGTCGGGCCCAGGATCTCGCGCACGTTCTCCGTGGCCCAGTCGAACTGCAGGGTCTGCAGCCGCCGCTGCACGGCCTGCGCCGTCGCCACGTCCCGCATCCAGCCCGAGGTCAGGCCGAAGAACCGGTCGCAGGCCAGGCAGGCCGCGCCCAGGAGCAGCGCGAGATAGCCGTACGAGGCCGCTCCCGGCACCGAGCCGGTCAGTTCCAGCAGGGGCATCGCGGCGCCCGTGACCGCGCCGACGGCGGCCCCGATCCGCAGGATCCGGGCCCCGCGGCGCTTCCACGCCCGGTCCGACAGGTACCACTCGGCGGTGCGCAGCGCATCGGCCTCGACCCGTCGGTAGAGCTCGTCGAGCCGCTCGGCGGGCTCGCCCCAGTCCCCGAGAGGAAACGGCCGGCCGGTAAGGTCGCCGTCCTCAGCGGGATCCCGGGGTGGCCCCTCGGGCTGCATCTCCGGCTGACTCACCCGGGCACTCCCTCTTGCCTGCGCTGAACGTGTGGTGGTGCGCGTGTGCGCAATGGTGCGCATGCTCTTCCTACCTTCGAATGAGACGCGATGGGCGACGATTCCCGGGATTTCCGCCCGCAAGGGGGGCGTCATCAGGTACGCGCACGCCCCGTCTCTCACTCGAAAGAGTTGGTCCTCACGGCGTAGGGCGCGGCGCGCGGGGAGCACGTAGGCTCGGATTGACCAAGCCGCCGGCGCTTGGCCCGACGCTACGGAGTGAGTGACCTGTGATTCCCGGTGGTGGCATGCCCGACATGCAGCAGCTGCTCCAGCAGGCCCAGAAGATGCAGCAGGACCTCGCCGTGGCGCAGGACGAGCTGGCGCGCACCGAGGTCGAGGGCCAGGCCGGCGGCGGCCTGGTGAAGGCGACCGTCAACGGTTCCGGTGAACTGCGCGCGCTGGTGATCGACCCGAAGGCCGTGGACCCCGAGGACACCGAGACGCTCGCGGACCTGGTGGTCGCGGCGGTCCAGGCGGCCAACGAGAATGCGCAGGCGCTCCAGCAGCAGAAGCTGGGCCCGCTGGCGCAGGGTCTGGGCGGCGGCAGCGGTATCCCAGGCCTGCCGTTCTAGGACCCGTCCCGCTTTCCCTACTCCCCACCAGCAGTCCTCAGAACCGAAAGAAGGCAGTCCGTTGTACGAAGGCGTGGTCCAGGACCTGATCGACGAACTGGGCAGGCTGCCCGGCGTCGGGCCCAAGAGCGCGCAGCGGATCGCCTTCCACATCCTGCAGGCCGAGCCCACCGATGTCCGCCGCCTCGCGCACGCGCTGCTGGAGGTCAAGGACAAGGTCCGGTTCTGCGCGGTGTGCGGGAACGTGGCGCAGGAGGAGCGGTGCAACATCTGCCGCGATCCGCGCCGCGATCTCACGGTCATCTGTGTGGTCGAGGAGTCGAAGGACGTCGTCGCGATCGAGCGGACCCGCGAATTCCGGGGGCGGTACCACGTCCTCGGCGGCGCGATCAGCCCGATCGAGGGCGTCGGACCGGACGATCTGCGCATCCGGGAGCTGCTGGCGCGGCTCGCGGACGGCTCGGTCACCGAGCTGATCATCGCGACCGACCCGAACCTGGAGGGCGAGGCGACCGCCACCTACCTCGCCCGCATGATGAAGCCCATGGGCCTCAAGGTCACCCGCCTGGCCAGCGGGCTCCCCGTCGGGGGAGATCTGGAGTACGCGGACGAGGTCACGCTGGGGCGGGCCTTTGAAGGAAGGCGACTTCTCGATGTCTGACGCAACGCTGCACGCCCTGGGACTGGATCCGGACGACTTCGCGGCTTCGATCGCGGACCAGATCGAGTCCTTCATCGTCGCGGTCACCGAGGTGGCCAAGGGCGAGGACCCGGACAGCGCCGTGCCCTTCCTCCTCCTGGAGGTGTCCCAGCTGCTGCTGGCGGGCGGCCGGCTGGGCGCGTACCAGGACGTCCTGCCCGACGAGCGCTACGAGCCCGACCTGGGCCCGGAGCCGGACGTCGAGGACCTGCGCGAGCGGTTCTCCGTGATGCTGGAGCCGGTCGACGTCTACTCGGAGGTCTTCGACCCCTACGAGCCGCGCAAGGCCCCGGTCCCGCACCGGATCTCCGACGACCTGGCCGACGTGGTCGCCGACCTGCGCCACGGCCTCATCCACCACCAGGCGGGCCGGATCACCGAGGCGCTGTGGTGGTGGCAGTTCTCGTACTTCACCAACTGGGGCCCGACGGCGTCGGCCACGCTGCGCGCCCTCCAGTCACTGATCGCGCACGTCCGCCTCGACCAGCCGCTGGCCGCCCTGGACGGGCTGGACACGGACGAGGACCTGGCGGAGGACGAGCTCGCCGAGCAGGCCGGTCAGGTCATGGCGGAGGAGCTCGGCCAACTCGGCCGGCGGTGACGTCCCCGAGCGCGACATCCCGGAAAACACGTCGGCGGGGGAACCCGTCTGCTGATCTTTTCGTCTCATGATGTGGTACGAAGCGGTCGTATTGCGGCCGCTAGTTAGACTGCACCAGCAATGAGACGGACTGAGCGAGGAGCGCACGTGGGCCTTGTCGTGCAGAAGTACGGAGGCTCCTCCGTAGCCGATGCCGAAGGCATCAAGCGTGTTGCCAAGCGGATCGTGGATGCCAAGAAGAACGGCCACCAAGTGGTCGTCGTGGTTTCCGCGATGGGCGACACGACGGATGAGCTGATCGATCTCGCCGAGCAGGTGTCCCCGATGCCTGCCGGGCGCGAATTCGACATGCTGCTGACCGCGGGAGAGCGGATCTCCATGGCCCTGCTGGCCATGGCGATCAAAAACCTGGGCCACGAGGCCCAGTCGTTCACCGGCAGCCAGGCAGGCGTCATCACCGACTCGGTCCACAACAAAGCGCGCATCATCGATGTCACGCCGGGCCGTATCCGCACCGCGCTGGACGAGGGCAACATCGCCATCGTCGCCGGCTTCCAAGGTGTGTCGGCGGACAGCAAGGACATCACCACCCTCGGCCGGGGCGGCTCGGACACGACCGCCGTCGCGCTCGCCGCGGCGCTGGACGCCGAGGTCTGCGAGATCTACACCGATGTCGACGGCGTCTTCACCGCGGACCCCCGCGTCGTGAAGAAGGCCCGGAAGATCGACTGGATCAACTCCGAGGACATGCTGGAGCTCGCGGCCTCCGGCTCCAAGGTGCTGCTGCACCGCTGCGTCGAGTACGCGCGCCGCTACAACATCCCGATCCACGTCCGCTCGTCCTTCTCGGGACTGCCGGGCACCTGGGTCAGCAACGAGAATCCGCAAGGGGACGAGCCGGTGGAGCACGCCATCATCTCCGGAGTCGCTCACGACGTCTCCGAAGCCAAGATCACGGTCGTCGGCGTCCCGGACAAGCCGGGTGAGGCCGCGGCCATCTTCCGCGCCATCGCGGACGCCGAGATCAACATCGACATGATCGTGCAGAACGTGTCCGCCGCCTCCACGGGTCTGACGGACATCTCCTTCACCCTCCCCAAGGCCGAGGGCCACAAGGCCATCGACGCCCTGGAGAAGGCGAAGGGCACCATCGGCTTCGAGTCCCTGCGCTACGACGACCAGATCGGCAAGATCTCCCTGGTCGGCGCGGGCATGAAGACCAACCCCGGCGTCACCGCCTCGTTCTTCCAGGCGCTGTCCGACGCGGGCGTCAACATCGAGCTCATCTCCACCTCGGAGATCCGCATCTCGGTCGTGACCCGCCAGGACGACGTCAACGAGGCCGTCCGCGCCGTGCACACGGCCTTCGGACTCGACAACGACAGCGGCGACGAAGCCGTCGTCTACGGCGGCACGGGACGTTGAACCCGTCCGCGGCCCGGTCCGCCCCGGCTCCGGCACTCGCCGTGGTCGGGGCGACCGGAGCCGTCGGCACCGTCCTGCTCCAGATGCTGTCCCAGCGGGCCGACGTCTGGGGCGACGTACGCCTGATCGCCTCCGCGCGCTCGGCCGGCCGCAGGCTGACCGTGCGCGGTACGGAGACCGAGGTGCTCGCCCTCACCGAAGACGCCTTCGACGGCCTCGGGGCGGGCGACATCGCGGTCTTCCTGACCCCGGCCGAGGTCTCGGCCCGGTGGGCCCCCGTCGTCACCGCGCGCGGAACCGTCGTGGTGGACCAGTCCGCGGCCTTCCGCGAGGACCCCGAGGTACCGCTGGTGGTGCCCGAGGTGAACGGCCACGCGGCCCGGATCCGGCCGCGCGGGATCGTCGCCGGGCCCGACTGCGTGACCGCGGCGATGATCGCGGCCCTGGGCGCGCTGCACGCCGAGTACGCGCTGGCCGAGCTGGCCGTCTCCACCTACCAGGCCGCGAGCGCGGCCGGCCGGGCCGGCTCCGAGGCGCTGCGCCGCCAGCTGTCCCTCGTCGCCGGCAGCTCCCTGGGGGAGCTTCCCGGGGACGTGCGCCGGGCCGTGGGCGAGGAGACCGGTCCCTTCGCGGGTCCGCTCGCGCTCAACGTGCTGCCGTGGTCCGGTGAGCTGCGCGAGGACGGCTGGTCCTCGCACGAGCTGGCCGTACGGGCGCAAGTGCGCCGGATCCTGGAACTGGCGGAGCTTCCGGTGTCCGTGACCTGCGTACAGGTACCGGTACTGACCGGCCACTCGCTGACCGTACGGGCCCGGTTCGAGAGCGTCGTCGAGGCGGTGCACGCCCGGGAGATCCTGGAATCGGCGCCCGGGGTGGTCCTCGTGGACGACCCGGCCGCGGGGGAGTTCCCGACGCCTTCGGACGCCGCGGGTACGGATCCGGCCTGGGTGGGGCGAGTAAGGCGCTCGCTCGACGACCCGCGCGCCCTGGAGTTCTTCGTCTGCGCGGACAACCTCCGCCAGGGTGCTGCGCTGAATGCCACACAAAATGCGGAGCTGATCGCGGCTGGTTTTAGCTCCTTCACTTTGTAGGATCATCGTTAATACCTTGATCGAGGTGATGGCCCGACGGCCGTCGTCGTACGACGACGCGCGTCCGGGTGTGCGGCTACGCAAGAAGACGATGAGAATCCCGCCGACGAATCTGCCGTGCGCGTACAACCCTGCCGGGGGCACGCGAGTCCAACTGGCGTGGCAGAAGCATTGCTCGAACACCCCGTCCTTGCGGCGCGCACCGGGACGATCCCCGTCCCGCCGCGTCGGCGATCCCGTACGCCCGGTGGGTTCCCGGTGATCGTTCCCGTTCCGCCCGCCGCGACGGCGCCCGGAGCTCCCCCGCTGCCCGGGGTGCCCGCCGCGCCCGCGCCCGGCGTCCGCACGCCCGGACCGGCCAAGGACGGCCGCGTGCCCGGGCCGCGCGACAGCGCGGAGGACATCGGGAGCACGAAGCCGGTCGAGCCGGCTGAGGCGGTTGAGCCGGTCGAGCAGGCCGCGGTGGCCGAGCCGGTCGCGGTGGACAAGCCGGCCGAGGTGGTCCAGGGGACCACCGTCGACCACCTCACCGAGACCTACCAGGCCCACTACCGCTCGCTCCTGGGCCTCGCCGCGCTGCTCCTCGACGACACCGCCTCCTGCGAGGACGTCGTCCAGGAGGCCTTCATCCGCGTCCACTCGGCCCGCAAGAAGGTCCGGGACCGGGACAAGACCCTGGCCTACCTGCGCCAGACCGTCGTCAACCTTTCGCGCTCCGCCCTGCGCCGCCGCATCCTCGGCCTGAAGCTTCTGTCGAAGCCGATGCCGGACATGGCGAGCGCCGAGGAAGGCGCGTACGACCTGCTGGAACGGGAAGATCTCATCAAGGCGATGCGCGGGCTCCAGCGACGCCAGCGCGAGGTGCTCTCCTTGCGCTACTTCTCCGACATGACGGAAAGCCAGGTCGCCGAGGTCCTCGGCATATCGCTCGGTTCGGTCAAGGCGTACGGATCGCGGGGCATTGCCGCGCTGCGGGTGGCGATGGAGGCTGCGCAGTCATGAGTGAGGACCGCAAGACGAACGACGGCGAAGCCCGGGAGCTGCCCGGCCAGTCCGGCGGATCCGCCTCCGGGGGCCCGGAGGCACTGCGGGAGCTCGTGTTCGGCAAGCCGACCTCGGCGAAGACTCCGGACGCGGCGGACGCGGCGGACACGGCGGACTCGGAGCCCTTGGACGAGGAGGACGCGCTGCGCGTTCTGCTGCACGGGGTCGTCGGTGGGATCGAGCCCTCCGGCGACGCGCTGGACCGCCTGCGGCACGCGGTCCCCGCGCGCCGGGTCCGCAACCACAGGATCCTCGTCGCCGCGGCGGCGGCCGTGGTGGTGTTGGGCGGCTCGGTGCCGGTGGGCCTGTACATGACCTCCGGGGCGGGCGGGGACTCCAGTCGTTCCGTCACGGCGGGGCACGGCCAGACGGGCGACAACGCGAAGGACGGGTCCGGGCTGCACCAGAACGGCTCCGCCCGTCCGAAGCCCAAGAGGTCCTCCGACAAGGACCGGGACAAGGACAAGGACAAGAAGGACAAGGACGAGGAGAACGGCGCCAGCGCGTCGCCCACCCCGCCCGGCGGTTTCCCGAGCACCGGCGGCTCGGAGGTCACCCCGCCCCGCGCGACCCCCGGAAGCGGCTCCACCGGCAGTGTCGGGGGCGGCGTGCTGCCCCCGCCCGCGTCCTCGGACGCGCCCTTCTGCTCCGAGAGCCAGGTCGGGGTGGCGGCCAGTACCCGGGCCCCGTCGGCCGGCGGCAAGATCTACGGAAGCTTCAGGGTCACCAACGTGTCCTCGAAGGGCTGCACCGTCCGCGGTCCGGAGAGCCTGACGGCCGGCCCGGCGAGCGAGGGCGGAGCCGGGGTCACGGTCGTCAACCACGTCACGGGCGACCCGGCGACCGGGCTGCTGCCCGACCCGTCGGTGGAGACCCTGAAGCTGGTGCTCCCGCCGAACGCCTCGTACGAGGTCCGCTTCGCGTGGGTGCCGCCGGAGGGCGGCTGTCCCGGTGCGAGCGGCGAGGGGGACAACGCGTCGGGCGAGGGCACCGGGGCCGCCCCGGACGCCGGGACGGGCACCGACACGGGCCAGGTCCAGGCGGAGACCCCGCCGCTCGGTGCCGTGGTGACGCACACGCCCAACACGCTGGGGACCGACGGTCCGAGGACGCAGACGACCATCGCCGAGGCGTGCGGCGGAACGGTGTACCGGACGGGCGTCATCCCGCTCAGTTAGACCTGCTCAGGCAGACCTGCTCGGGCAGACCTGCTCGGGCAGACCTGCTCGGGTAGACCCGTGACGGGGCCCGGACCGGGCCCCGGACCCCTCGATTACGCCGAGCCCGCCCCGGCCGGGGCCGGCTCCGTCGGGGCCCGTTCCGCCGGGGTCTCCTCGACGAGGCCCGCCTCCGCGTCGCGCAGGGTCTCCACCTCGCGCCGGTACAGCCGGAACCACATGAAGAGCACGAACGCGGCGAAGACGAACCATTCGCCGGTGTAGCCGAGGTTCTGGAAGGCCTTCAGGTCCAGCCCGGTGTTGGCCGGAGCCTGCGCCGGTACGGGAGTCATCCCGTCGGCGGGCGTCTGCACGGTCAGCCAGGCGTCGTACAGGCCGTACGGCACGATGTTGACGAGCGAGGCGGCCCCGATGACACCGAGCTGCCCGGCCGGCAGTCCGCCCGAGGAGTAGACGCCCTTGCTGGTGGAGTTCTCCGAGGCCTGGAGCGCGCCCGTCACCTCGACGCGGCCGGCGGGCGGGGCCGGGGCCCGGCCCGCGTCGGCGCTGCCGGGCAGCCAGCCACGGACCACGGGTACGGCCTTGCCGGTGTCGGTCTTGAGCAGGGTCAGGACGTAGAAGCCGGACTTCCCGTCGAGCCGCCGCTCGGGGACGAGGAGCTGGTCGGCGTACTCCCCGGAGACCGAGGCGAGCCGTCCCGAGGTCCGCTTGTCCACCGGGAGCAGCGATTCCAGCGGCGCGGCCGCCTGGTCGGCGGGGCGTGCGCTGGTCGCCTCCTTGTGGGTGTCGACGCGGTCCTCGAACCGGCCGAGCTGCCAGGTCCCCATGAACAGACAGAAGGGAACGCCGAGCGCGACGAAGACGTTGATCCCCCACCAGCGCGGGGTCAGGAGAAACCGGTGCACCCCACCACCGTACGGGGGGTGCACCGGATCACCGGTGCCGGGGCTGCCGCGGGGGCCGTCGCCGGCCGGGCCGCGGGCCTATCTCGGCAGGTGCTTCAGCGCGAAGTCGATCTCCATCCGGACCTGCTTGATCCGCTCCTCCACGACGAGCGAGCCGTGCCCGGCGTCGTAGCGGTACACCTCGTGCGCGGCCCCGCGCGCCGCCAGCCGGTCCACGTAGTTCTCGATCTGCTTGATGGGGCAGCGCGGGTCGTTGAGGCCCGCCGCGATGTGCACGGGCGCCTTCACCGCGTCCACGTACGTCAGCGGCGAGGAGGCCTCGAAGCGCTCCGGGACCTCCTCCGGGGTACCGCCGAAGAGGGTGCGGTCCAGGGACTTCAGCGCCTCCATCTCGTCGTGGTACGCCGTCACGTAGTCGGCGACCGGGACGGCCGCCAGCCCCACCGCCCAGGCGTCCGGGTGGGTGCCCAGGCCCAGCAGGGTCAGGTAGCCGCCCCAGGAACCGCCGGACAGCACCAGGCGCGCCGGGTCCGCGAGGCCGGAGCCCACCGCCCATTCCCGTACGGCTTCGACGTCCTCCAGCTCGATCAGGCCGACCCGGTGCTTGAGGGCGTCGGTCCACTCGCGTCCGTAGCCGGTCGAGCCGCGGTAGTTGACCCGGACGACGGCGAAACCGTGGTCGAGCCAGGCCGCCGGGGTCGCGGCGAAGGCGTCGCTGTCGTGCCAGGTGGGCCCGCCGTGGATCTCGAAGACGGTGGGGAAGGGCCCGTCGCCGTGGCCTTCGGGGCGCTGGGCGAGGGCGTGGATCCGCCCGCCGGGGCCCTCGACCCACACGTCCTCGACCCGCACGGAGCCCGGCGGCCGGAAACCGGGAGGGTCGAGCACGACCCCGCCCGCGGTCGACCGGATGACGGAGGGTTCGGCCGCGGAGGACCACTGGTACTCCACGGACCCGTCGGGCCGCGCCGTCGCCCCCGACACGGTCCCCGGCGGCGTGTCCAGCCGTACGAGCTCCCGTGCGGCCAGGTCGTAGCGCAGCAGCTCGCTGCGCGCCTCGTACTCGTGCTCGATCAGCAGCGCGGACCCGTCGGGGTACCACTCGGCGCCCACGTCGCCCGGCAGGTCGACGGCCAGCCCCTCCTCGGTGCCCGCGGCCACGTCCCACACCATCGGCTCCCACCTGCCGCGCCGCTGGTGGCCGATCAGCAGCCGGGTGTCTCCGGCGACGGGCGCGAAGCCGAGCACGGTGAGGCCCAGCTCCTCCGTGCCGCCCTTGGAGTCGTCGAGCTCGGCGACGGTGGCGCCGTCCAGGGTGATCACGCGCAGGGCCGAGTGCATCGCGTCGCCGTGCTCGGTGTGCTCGACGGCGAGCAGGGTCCCGTCCCGGGACAGGTCGCCGACGCCGGCCGACTCGCGGTGCCGGTAGACCACGCACGGCTCCGTCCCGTCGGGCCGCACCACGTGGATCGTGGTCCCGTCCTCGTCGGTGGAGCGCCCCACGACGGCCGTCCCGTCCCGCCCGATGGCCAGCCCGGCCGGGTACGAGGCCTCCAGCCCGGGGGTGGCCGGCTCGTCGGGGCCGCCCGCGAAGGGCTGGCGGACCCAGGTGCCGAACTCGTCGCCGTCGGTGTCGGAGAACCACCAGACCCAGGCGCCGTCGGGGGAGAGGGTGCCGTCGGTGGTCCCGTTCGGCCGGTCGGTGGCCTGCCGCTGGGCGCCGGTGGCGCGGTCCCAGGTGTAGAGCTCGTAGGTCCCGGTGGCGTTGGAGACGAAGAGCGAGCGGTCGGGCGCGTCCTCGGCCCATTCGGGCAGTCCCACGCGCGGGGCCCGGAAGCGCTTCTCCCAGTCGGGCATGGCGTCGGTGGTGGCGGCGGTGTCGGCGCTGGCGTCAGTCATGCACCCCATGTAACCGGATCGGCCGGGGCCCGTCCCCCGAGATGCCGACGGGGCCGAACGGGCGCAGGGTGGTGTGCGTACGCGATCCCGCGTACGAGGCTGCGTAGAGCCGTGCGAACCTGCGTAGAGGAGTGGCGGTCATGGCGAAGAAGGCGCGTACCGGCAAGCCGGCCCACCAGGATTCAGAGCGTGCGATGGCGAAGAACACCGCGGCCGAGGCGCGCGCCAAGGCCGCCGTCCGCGATGTGCACTCGGTCGCCGCGAAGACCCGGGGCATGCAGCAGAAGGCCCAGGCCAAGCGGGGTTGAGAGCCGTAGGCTGACGCGATGCGGATGATCGTCCGGGGCGCCCGGCTGCTGCACAGCGAAGGCCTGCACGACGTCGAGGTCGCGGAGGACGGGCGGATCGCGCGCGTGCTCCCGTACGACGACCAGAAGGAGCCCCCGGCGACGGGGGTGCTGATCGAGGCGCACGGCGGGCTGCTCAGCGCGCCCTTCGTCGAGCCGCACATCCACCTCGACACGGCCCTGACGGCCGGAGATCCGCGCCCCAACGTCTCCGGGACCCTCTGGGAGGGCATCGCCTGCTGGAGCGAGCGCAAGAAGACCCTGACCCGCGAGGACGTGATCGCGCGGGCCACCGAGGTGCTGCGCTGGCAGGCGGCGCAGGGCGTCCTGCACGTGCGCACCCACTGCGACGTCACCGACCCGGAGCTGACCGCGCTCGACGCGCTGCTGGAGGTGCGCGACCGGGTCCGGGACGTGATGACCCTGCAGATCGTCGCCTTCCCGCAGGAGGGCATCGTCTCCTTCCCCGGCGGCGAGAAGCTGCTGCGCGAGGCCGTCCGGCGCGGGGCCGACGTGGTCGGAGCGATCCCGCACTTCGAGGACACCCGCGAGGACGGGGTGGCCTCGCTGGCCGTCGCCTTCCGGCTGGCCGAGGAGCAGGGGCTGCGCGTGGACGCGCACTGCGACGAGATCGACGACGAGCAGTCCCGTTTCGTGGAGGTACTTGCCGCGCACGCCCTGCGCTCGGGGCTGCGCGGGCACGTCACCGCCTCGCACACGACGGCCATGGGCTCCTACGGCGGCGCCTACAGCTTCAAACTCCAGCGGCTGCTGTCCCGCTCCGGGATCAACCTCGTCTCGAACCCCTTCGCCAACCTCAACCTCCAGGGCCGCTTCGACGCCTACCCCAAGCGGCGCGGCCTCACCCAGGTCAAGGAGATGCTGGCGGCCGGGGTCAACGTGGCCTTCGGCCACGACGACGTGATGGACCCCTGGAACGCGCTCGGCACCGGGAACCCGCTCCAGACCGCCCTCGTCGGGATCTACGCCGCCCAGCTCACGGGAGCGGACGAGATCCCGGTGGCCTTCGAGATGGTGACCGAGCGCGCGGCGCGCGTGCTGGGCCTGTCGCCCTCGGAGTACGGGGTCCGCCAGGGCAACCCGGCCTCCTTCGTGCTGCTGCCCGCCGAATCGCCTACCGAGGCCGTCCGCCGCCAGGTCCGCCCGCGCTACGTGGTCTCGCGCGGCACCGTCCTCGCGGAGACCCCGGCGGCTCCGGCCCGGCTGCTGGCCTGGCCGGGAGAGGAGGGCCCCTCGGAGGTGGACTTCCGCGTCCGCCTACTGTGAGCGTCCATGACCTATGTGACATGGACTCTTGACACTCCGTCGGCCCGCGCCGCGCTGGAGGTCGCCTCCGAGTACACGGACGCGGCGCTGCTGAACCACTCCGTCCGCTCGTACGCCTTCGGGGCCGAGCACGCGGACCGGCACGGGCTGTCGTACGACCGGGAGCTCTTCTACGTCAGCGCGCTGGTGCACGACCTCGGGCTGACCGCGCCCTTCGACAGCCACACCCTGCCCTTCGAGGAGGCGGGCGGCCACGTCGCGCGCGTGCTGACGGCCGGGCTGGGCTGGCCCGCGGAGCGGCGGGCGCGCGCCGAGGAGATCATCGTGCGGCACATGCGCGAGGACGTCACGGCCGCCGAGGACGTGGAGAGCCACCTGCTCCAGATCGGTACGACCGCGGACGTCTCCGGGGTCGGCGTCCTGGACGCCGACCCCGTCTTCACGTCCGCGCTGCTCACCGAGTACCCGCGCCTCGGCTTCGGCGACGCCTTCTTCGCGCTGGTCAGCGACCAGGCCGCGCGCAAGCCGCAGTGCGCGGCGGCGGCCTACGTGGCGAGCGGCGCGAAGGAGCGCATCGCGGCGAACCCGCTGGACCGGCGCGGCCGGGCCGTCTAGCGGTCTACCCGGCTATCCCGCTACCCGGCTACCCGTCTATCCGTCTAGAAGAGCCCCAGGGCGTTGTCCAGGGACCAGACCTGCCAGCCCATCGCGAAGAAGGCGACTCCGGAGATCAGGGCCATCATCAGGTTCTGCCCCTGCTCGCCCCAGTCGTGGATCATCAGGATCAGGTAGACCAGGTTGAGCAGCAGCCCGGCGAGCAGGGCTATCGGGGTCAGGAACCCGACGATCAGGCCCAGGCCGAGGGCCAGTTCGGCGTAGGCGACGAGGTAGGCCATGAAGCGCGGGTAGGGCTTGACGACGATGTCGAAGCCGCGCGTGACGAACCCCCAGCGGTGCTTCTCGGCGACGCCGGCCGCCCAGCGGATGCCGCCTCCGCCGAACCAGTCCTTCTTGTCCTTGTGCCGCCAGCTCTCCAGCCACCACAGCCCGAGCCCGATCCGCAGAACGGCGACCCATTCGGGCCCGCCGAGCCAGATGGTCTGCATCCTCGGTTCCCTTCCTCGTTCCCTCACAAAGATCTGACGATGTGTCAGTTTCGAGGGAAGGGCAGGGGTGTGGCAAGGGGTTGGCCGACGAGGTTGGCCGACAGGGGTCAGTGGCACACGACGGAGACGGCCTGCACCTGGTTGTTCCCGAAGCCCCCGCGGTTCCACGGCTGTTGCACCGGCTGTGTGCGCCCCGAGGCGTCGGTGGCGCGGACCAGGAGGGTGTGACTGCCCGCGACCGCGGTCCAGTCGGCGTGCCAGCCCTGCCAGGCGTACGGGTGCCCGCCCTGCGGCAGCACCTCGGCGTCGGCCCAGCCGCCGCCCCCGTCGGTGCTCAACTCCACGCGCACGACGGGCCCGTACCCCGACCAGGCGCGCCCGGCCAGCCGCACCGGGCCGGGGCGCACCACCCGGGTGCGGGACATGAAGTCGGGGAATCCCGGCGGGATCAGCAGGGCGCGCGGGGCGATCCGGGTGACGGGCTCGCCGGGCTCCT
This sequence comes from Streptomyces sp. NBC_01298, assembly GCF_035978755.1. NCBI lineage: Bacteria > Bacillati > Actinomycetota > Actinomycetes > Kitasatosporales > Streptomycetaceae > Streptomyces > Streptomyces sp. NBC_01298. Next base: position 4,287,461 of record NZ_CP108414.1, on the reverse strand, counting down.
CCGCGTCCTGCCTGAACCGGTAGGCGGTGGCCTGCTGGTAGCCGCCGAAGGCCGTGTCGACGAGCTCGATGTCGCGCAGCCACTTCACGTGGGCCATCCCGTACCAGCCCGGGACGACCAGCCGCAGCGGATGCCCGTGCTGGGGCGGCAGGGGCCCGCCGTTCATCGTGTGGGCGAGCAGCACGTCCTCGCCGACGGGCAGCGGCAGGCTGCGCCGGTAGTCCTGCTCGACGCCCCGCTCCAGCCCGTGGTCCGCGCCCGTGAACACCGCCTCCACGGCGTCCGGAGCCACCCCGGCCTCCGCGAGCACCGCGCGCAGCGGCACCCCCGTCCAGTCGGCCGTCCCCACCGCCTCCACCAGCCAGGGCTGACTGACCGGCCGCGGGGACAGCCGGGCCCGCCCGTTGCCGGCGCACTCCATGGTGACCCGGCGGGTCACGGAGGGCAGGCTCCGCAGATCGCGCAGCCCCAGCTCCAGGGGGGTCCGGAGGCGGCCGCGCACGGTGAGGCGCCAGCCGCCGGAATCCGGGTCGGCTTCGTCCTCGGTGCCGGTGCCGGTGTCGGGGATGTCGTAGTGCACGAGCACGTAGTGCAGCCCGGCCGGGGTGACCTCGTACCGCATGGCCTCCAGAGGGAGCCCGTGGTTGCGCGCGGCGAGCGCCAGCTCGTCCTGGCCGATGCCCTCCCCGGGGGCGGCGATCCGGCCCGGGGAGCTGATCCCGGTGAGGGGGCGCTCCTCCATGGGTTCATGGTCCCGCGGTCGCGTCGGACCGGCTACTCCGCGTGCGGATCACTCAATCAGACGGTATGAATTGATCTGTCCCTTATGTGATCGGAGTGACGCGTGGACGACTATCCACTGCTCAACCTGTTCTGGACCATGCTCTGGCTCTTCCTGTGGGTCATGTGGTTCTTCCTGCTGTTCAAGGTGATCACTGACATCTTCAGGGACCACGAGCTGCACGGCTGGGGCAAGGCCGGCTGGCTGATCCTGGTGCTCCTGCTGCCCTACATCGGCGTCCTCATCTACCTCATCGTCCGCGGCCGCAGCATGTCGCAGCGGGACGTGAAGCAGGCGAAGGCGCAGGAACAGGCTTTCCAGGACTACGTCCAGAAGGCCGCGGGCCCCCGCAGCAGCCCCGCGGAGGAACTCGCGAAGCTGTCCTCCCTCAAGGAGAAGGGCCACCTGACCCAGGAGGAGTTCGACAAGGCCAAGGAGAAGCTCCTGACCTGAGGACTCTCCTCCACCCCACACGGACGGGACCGGACCGCGCGACCGCGGTCCTGCCCCGTCCGTGTGCGTTCCGGGTGCGTCCCGGGCCGGTCAGGCCCTGGCGGGGTCCGTGTCCTCCAGCAGGTCGATCAGGGACGAGCGGGCCCGCGCCACGCGCGAGCGGACGGTGCCTATCGGACAGCCGAGCATGAGCGCCGCCTCCGCGTACGGCAGGCCCATGAGCTGGGTGAGGACGAAGACCTCGCGGCGTTCGGTCGGGATCGCCGCCAGGAGCTCCGCGAGCGCGACGCCGTCCTCGAAGCCGGGTACGCCGCGGGGCTGGCTCTGCTCGGCCGCGGTCTGCCAGTCGTCTCTGTCGGCGATCTTGGGGCGGGCCGCCTTGTGGCGCAGGCTGTCCACCACGGTGCGCCGCGCGATGGAGAGCAGCCAGGTGCGGGCGGAGGAGCGGCCCTCGAAGCGGTGGAGGCTGCCGAGGGCGCGCAGGAAGGTCTCCTGGGTCAGGTCATCGGCGGACTGCGGGTCCGCGCTGAGGTAGGCCACGTAGCGGCGCACGTCGTGGTGCAGGGCGCGGACGAACCGGTCCACCGCGACGGGGTCGCCGTCACGGGCGGCCAGCGCGAGGAGCGTGACGCCCTCGTCGGGTCCGGCGGTGCGGCGGGTGGGGGCGCTGGTCGGGCGGGTGAGCAGGGCAGCGGTCATCGCCTGGAGTCCTTCGGGGAATCCGGCCGGACGCGATGCCACGACGCGGGACGCGGGGTGCGGGTGCCCGAGGCGGCAGGGCGACCCACGTGCGCCCGCGGCGCGGGCGGGGCGAGGCCGGGGAACGGGTGGTACGGCCTGCCGGACGGCATGACCGATGCCCGAGGCGCGGTACGGGCACGCGTACCCGTGGCGCGTCGGGGAGCCGGCTGTCAGACGACAGCGATCCCGTGAGGTGGACCCCGTGAGGTGAGGGCGTCGGCGAGCAGCAGCCCGCGGGGCGTCCGGACCCGGTGGTTCCGGGCAGGGCGGACCCGCGGCCGGTGCGCGGGCGCGGGAAGCCGGAAGAGCAGCCGCAGCGGTACGAGGAACCGGGCGGCGACGGCGCGCAGCACGCGAAAGGCGCCGCGTTCCCCGTACGCGAGCCAGAGGCCGCAGATCAGGGCGGCCAGGAGGTGGCCGGCGAGCATGCCCGCAGGCGACATGGAACCCATGGCGTGCGCGCCCGGCACCGGCACGGCCCCCGCGCCGAACGAGGACCCGTCGGCCATCCCGGCCATGCCGGCCATCCCGTGCGCGCCATGAACCCCGTGCGCTCCGTGCGCTCCGTGCGCTCCGTGAGCCCCGTGCGCCCCGGCCATCCCGTGTACGTCCGCCCGCGGGCGGAGCGCGGCGGGGACGTCGCAGAGCAGGTACTGCCCCCAGCGGCGGCCCAGCGAGCCCAAGGAGGCCCCCTGCTCCGGGGCCCGCGCCGCCGCGGCCTGGGCGAGCGAGAACCCGCCGTGCAGGGCGGCCTGGACACCGAGGGTCGCGGAGACGACGGCCGCGAGACCGCGCTCCCGCCCGGCGAGGATCCAGCCGGTCGCCGAGGTTCCGGCGAACGCCGCGGTCATCCCCCACCAGGGCACGGAGGACCCCGACATGAGGACGTGCCCGAGGGACGAGAGCAGCACGCAGGTGGCCGCGAACATCGCGGCCCGTACGGCTCGGCAACATCGACCCGGTGTCATGGCCGGGCCATCGTTGCACCGGCCAGGCAGGGGCGACAGAGGGCATCAGGTTTTCCCATCGGCCGGAAACCGAACCCCCACCCCTTGTGGTGCACGCCACAACAGGCCCTGGGAACCAGGCCGTTCGAGGATCCGACTCCTGTCCGGACTAAGCCTGACGCTGAGCGGCGAGACGAGAGCGGGGTGGACGAGCGGTGGCGGACCGAACCGTTTCGGCGAAGACGCACGGAGCACCCGGGGCACCCGGCGTGGCAACCGAGGGCCCTACGAACGTCGGCGCGGGCGGGCTGACGGCCCTGCTCACCGGCGCCATGGCCTTCTCGATGCTCCAGCTCTTCCTCCTCGGCGCACTCGGCCCGCGCCTGATCGTGGACTTGGGGGTCTCGCCCGCCGTGCTCGGCTGGACCACCACGGTCGGATTCGGTACGGCCGCCGTGCTGTCCCCGCTCGGCGGGAGGCTGGTGGACCGGATCGGGCCGCGCCGCTCCCTCGTCCTCCTGCTGTCGGTGTCCGCGGCGGCGCTCGCGCTGATCGGCGCCGCGCCCGGCACCGGCTTCCTGCTCGCCGCCGTCGCGCTGGGCGGACTGCCCCAGGCCCTGGCCAACCCGGCGACCAACAAGGCCGTCCTCGCCGCGGTGCCCCCCGGCCGCCGGGGCCCGGTGACCGGCATGAAGCAGTCGGGCGTCCAACTGGGCGCCTTCGCCGCCGGGCTGCCGCTCACGGCACTGGCCGGCGGGATCGGCTGGCGCGGGGCGGTGTGGACGGCCGCCGCCACCGCCGCGCTGGCGGCGCTGTGGGCGCGCCGCGCCCTGCCCGCGGACCCGCCAACGGCCCCGGCCGGGCCCCGCGCCCCGCTCGTCCCGCGGGGTGCCATCGCCTGGCTGGCGGTGTTCTCCCTGTTCCTGGGCTGCGGCATCGCCTCGGTCAACACCTACCTGGCCCTCTTCGGCGCGCAGCGGCTCGGCATGGGTCCCACCGCGGCCGGCGCACTGGTCGCGGTACTCGGCGTCGCGGGCATCGCCGGGCGGGTCGGCTGGTCGAAGGCCGCCCGGCCGGGGCGCGCCGAATGGCTGCCCGGAGCCCTGGCCGCGGGAGCCGTGGGGGCGGCCGTCCTCCTGGCCGCGGCTCCGACCGTACGGCCGCTGGTGTGGGTGGCGGCCGTGGCCGTCGGGGTGTTCGCGGTATCGGCCAACGCCGTCTCGATGGTCCTGGTGATGCAGCGCTCCGCCCCCGGCCGGGCCGGCCAGGATTCCGCCCTCGTGGCCGCCGGCTTCTTCACCGGCTTCGCCGTCGGCCCCCTCCTCTTCGGCCCCCTCGCGAACGCCGGCCGTTACGGGACGGGCTGGCTGCTGGTGGCGGCCGAGTTCGGCGTGGCCGGTGCCATCGGGTTGACCTGGGCGATGCGGGAGCGGGGGAGGGGACGTTGACGACGCGGAAGGATCCGTGGGCGGAACGGGCGTTCGCGCGGCTCCTCGCGCGGGTGTCCGTCACAGCGTCCGAAATCGACGCGGAGCGCTTCCCGCTGTACGCGGATCCGCACACGGGGCAGTGGACGACGACCGGCCGGGGTTCCTGGGCCGGCGGCTTCTGGGCAGGCCTGCTGTGGCTGAGGGCCCGCCACACGGGAACCGCGGCCGACAGGTCCGCGGCATCGGCCTGCACCGCGCGCCTGACCGGCTGGGTAGACGCCGACACCTCCACCCGCGGGCTGATCCTCTGGTACGGAACGGCCCTGGCCGTCGAGGACGCCGGAGCAGAGCACTTGCGTTCCCGCGCGGCCGGAGCCTGCCTGTCAGCCGTGGACGAGGAACTCGGCCTGCTGCCCTGGGGGTCGGCCTTCGGCGGTCCGCGACTGCTGGCCCGGGTGGACGGCCTGCCGGGCACGGTCACCCTGCTCTCCACCGTCGGCCCGGCGGCCGCCGCATCGCACCTCCAGCGCCACCTGTCCTTGTGCCTCCCCGGCTCCGGCACGGAGGCCCGCCCCGCCCGTGACCTCGTACCGGCCTGGTCCTACGCGGCGGAGACGGGCTGGCGGGAGTGCGCGGAGCCGGCGCCGGGCTGGAGCAGAGGACCGGCCTGGCTGCTCCTCGCACTGGCCGACGCACTGCACCGCCCCGCCGTGGCCGCCTGCCTGCCGGGCCACCCGCAGGCACTGGCGGAACGACTTGCCGACGCGTGGACAGGACCGGGCACCCCCCTCGTACCGCCCGCGGAAGCGGCCCGCCCGGACGGCCCGCAGGACACCTCCGCCGCGGCCGTGACGGCCGTCGCCCTCCTGAAGCTGTCCCTGCTGCCCGGCCCCCGCGCCGCGGCGTACGCACACCGCGCGGCGGAGATCCTGAAGCACCTGGTGGACCACCACCTCTCCGGGGGCCGCCTGCTGAACGGCTGCTACGACGCGGACAAGGGAGTCGCGACCCACCACGAACTGGTGTGGGGCGACTTCTTCCTGGCCCTGGGCCTGGCCGCCCTGACCGGGCGAGCCGACCTCCGCACGGTCTGAACCTCACCGCCCGCCCCTCGTCTGATTCAGCCAGGGACGGTGGTCAGTCGCTAAGCCGAGGGGGAGTGTGTAGCGATCTGTCGCGCCCACCGACTCCGAGAGCCGTCTCGTCCCCCTCTCGCTCGTGGTGGCGGGCGACCGTCACGGGAAGGGTGTCCAGGCGCCCGGCCCTGGATGCTCTGATCGCCCCGCGCGTCCGTACCGGCTGAGCTTCCTGTCCTGCCGGGGCCGTGTATGGATGCCCACTGGCCGGAGGGGGCTGCGTATCTGCAACTGGGCCGCTCCTCCCTCATCTCCCTCCCGGCCGTTCCTCGGGGGGATCCCGGAAGTCTTGTGGCGTTTCGGGGTGGGTCGGTCGGTCAAGGGTGGCCGAAGGCCATCGCGAAGCGACGCGACCGAAGGGAGCGCCCTTGAGGGACCGGCCCGCACCGAAAGGACACTGGACTGCCGGGCTCCCACCGCACCATGCCAACGCCACCGACGGGCCCGCACAAGTCACCCGCCTTGGCCTTGGCCCCCACCCCCGCCCCCACCCCGGTATCCCCCCAGCACCCGCCGAGCCACCGCCGTGATGTGCAGTTCGTCCGGCCCGTCCAGGATCCGGGCCGTGCGGCCCGTGCGGTAGAGGGCGGGGAGGGGGGTGTCGGGGCCCAGGCCGGCCGCGCCGTGGATCTGGATGGCCGCGTCGGTCACCTGCTGGAGCATCCGGGCGGCCGCCACTTTGGCCAGGCCCACCTCCACGTGCGCGTCCCGTCCCGTGCTGATCGCGGCGACGGCCTCGTGGACGAGCGGCCGGGTGCTGCGCAGCAGCAGGAGCGACTCGAAGACGTGGCTCTGCACCAGCTGATGTGCTCCGAGCGGTCCGCGCGACCCGGTACGGGAGTTCACGCGTGCGCACATGAGGTCGAACGCGCGCTGCGCCTGGCCCAGCCAGCGCAGACACCTCAGGGTGCGGCCCAGTTGGAGGCGTTCCGCGGCGATGGCGAGGGCCCGGCCGCGCTCGCCGAGGAGGTGGTCGGCGGCCACGCGCACCCGGTCGAACTCGATCTCCCACTGCCCGCCCGCACCCAGCACCGGCAGCTCCCGCACCACCCGGAACCCCGGGGCGGAGGTGGGGACGACGAGCAGCGACAGCCCCGTACGGTCGCCCGGCCGCCCGTCGGTGCGGGCCAGTACGGTGACCAGATCGGCCTCGGCGGCGTGCGAGGTGAACCACTTGCGGCCGCTCAGGGTCCAGCTCCCGTCCGCCGCCTCCTCCGCGCGTGTGGAGGTGAGGTACGGGTCCGTGCCCGGTGTCTCCGGGTCGGTCATGGCGTAGCAGGCGCGCAGTTCACCGGCCGTCAGCCGGCGCGGGTACAGCGCGCGCACCCGGTCGCCGCCGTGCCGCCACAGCATCGTGGCGTCCAGCAGGGGCGCCGACCCCAGTGCCGCCGGTCCGTGGTCGCTCGCCCCCTCGGCCTCGGCGATCCGCGCGTAGCGCGCGAGACCGAGCCCTTGGCCGCCCAGTTCCACGGGCAGCGGGAGGGCCCAGAGGCCCGCCTCCTTCGCCCCGGCCTGGAGCTCCCGCAGGGCCGCCGCCCCGGCGGGGCCGCCCGCGTCGAGCACGGGCTCGCGGGGCATCACCCGCTCCCGTACGAACCCCGCCACCCGGTCCCTCAACTCCAGCTCTTTGCAGCCGGGTTCGTCCGAGCCGCGAGCCGCGTCCCCTCCGCCCTCCGCCACTCGCTCCTCTGCCACTCGCTCCTCTGCCACTAGCTGCTCTGCCACTAGCTCCTCCACCACTTTCCTCAGCCCGCCGGGAACCCGTGGGAACGGCAGTGCGACTGCCTTCCCGTGGAACTGGTCGGGCGGGCCCGCCCCTTGGTTCCCGTACGGGACCACCTGCGGCGCCGGCCGATCGCCGGGCCGGGAGAAGAGGAGAGGCATGGCGTCACCCGCCGTCACCCACACCGCTCGGCCGCTCGACGGGCTGCGCTTCACCACCTCGGGACCGCCCGGGCTCGTCGGCCCGGTGGCCGCACACCTGAGGCTGCTGGGAGCGGTCGGCCCTGACACCGATCCGGTCGCGGACGGCGGCGATGCGGCCCGCATCACGCTGACGGACGACGGCTACGGGAACACCCCCACCCCCACCACCTCCCTCCCCACCACCTCCCTCCCCACCCTCACCCCCGCCACCGCCACCCTCCGCTGGTCGTCCCCGGAGGCGGCCCTGCTGGGCGTCACCGACGAGGCGACCGTGCAGGCCGCGACCGGGATCATGGCCGTGCACGGCCGCCGCGACGGTCTGCCGCGGGGGCTCGCCGTGGACTACGCCACCACCGCGACGGCCGTCCTCACCACCCAGGGGCTGCTCGCCGCCCTGCTGGCCCGGGCCAGGGGGTGCGAGGGCGCCGCCGCGCAGCCGCACACGTACGTGGACCGGGCCGGGCTGCTGGTCGTGTCCCAGTACCTCGCCGCGAGCGGCGCCGATGAGGGCGAAGCCGCCGAACTGGCTCCCGGAGGGCCGCCCTTCACCGCCGCCGACGGCACGCTCTTCGAGCTGGAGACGCTGGATCCGGGTGCCTGGGCCGGGTTCTGGCGGGCCCTGGACGCCCCGGCCGACGCGGTACGGGCCGGGTGGCGGCCCTTCCAGTTCCGGTACGCCACCGCGTGCGCGCCCTTCCCCGAAGCCTTGCACGCCACCACCCGGGGCCACGGCTGGCAGCGGATCCGCGATGCCGCGGCCGTGTCGGGGGCCGAGGTGTGCCGGCTGCGGACCCTGGCCGAGCGGGCCGCCGAGGACGACGGAGCCGCCCCCTGGACCCTGGCCCCGTACGGCCCCGGCGGCCATGTCCGGGCGAAGGCGGCACCCACTCCCGGCCGGCCCGTCCCCGGCCGGCCCACCCCCGGCCCCCTCAGCGGCATGACCGTCCTGGAGGCCGGCCGGCGCGTCCAGGCGCCGCTCGCCGCCCACCTCCTGGGGCTGCTCGGCGCCGAGGTGATCCGGATCGAGCCGCCGGGCGGTGACCCGCTGCGCGGCATGCCTCCCACCTGCTCGGGGATCTCCGCCCGCTGGCTGGCCCTGAACCGGGGCAAGCACGCCGTGGAGATCGACATCAAGTCGCCCGCCGACCGGCTGCGGCTGGCCGCGCTGGCGGCCGGAGCCGACGTGTTCCTGCACAACTGGGCCCCGGGGAAGGCGGCCGAGCTGGGCCTGGACTGCGCCGACCTCGCGCGGGTGAACCCCACGCTCGTGTACGCGTACACCGGCGGCTGGGGCACGGGCCGGATCGCCGATCCGCCGATGGGCACGGACTTCATGGTCCAGGCCCGCACCGGCGTCGGCGAGGCGGCCCGCCCCGAGGGCGAGCCGCCCGCGCCGTCCCTGATGACCCTGCTCGACGTGCTGGGCGGGCTGCTCGGCGCCGAGGCCGTCCTCGCGGGGCTGCTGCTGCGCGAGCGCACCGGGCGGGGGGTCCGCGTGGACTCCTCGCTGCTCGGCGCCGCCGACCTGCTCACCGCCCCCGCCCTGCACCGTGCGCGGCGCGGGGAACGCGGCCGCCGGCCCGCGGGGTTCCGTACGCCCCTGCGCACCGCCGACGGCTGGATCGCCCCGGCCGACGCGGACGCCCGCGCGGTGGCCGACGCCTCCCGGGGACTCGCGGACCTGTCCACCGAGGAGGCCCTACGAGCACTCCGCGCGCGCGGCCTCACCGCGACGGCCGTCACCACCGACCTCACCGACCTGCACGCAGCCCCGCACCACGACCGGCAAGCAACCCTGCAAGCCGCCCCGCACCACACCCCGTCCCAAGACCGTCAAGCCGCCCCGCACCACACCCCGCCCCAAGACCGTCAAGCCGCCCCACACCACACCCCGCCCCAAGACCGTCAAGCCGCCCCACACCACACCCCGCCCCAAGACCCGCGCTTCGCCGGCTCGATCAGCCGGGACGCGCACGGTGCCCCCGCCGTTCCCGACCCCTGGAGCTTCGTATGACCGTCGCACTGCACGATCTGCTGCCCGTGGGACTGCGCCGCTCGTGGGCGGTCGACGGAACCTGTCCCGACCTCGACCTCTACAGCCTCTTCCGGGCCCGCCAGATCTCCGACCTGCACCACACCGCGGTCATCGATGCCAAGGGCAAGCTCTGCTACACCGCGCTCGACCGCAAGGTGCGATGTCTGGCCACCGGCCTCGCGTCCCTCGGCGTACGGCCCGGCGACGTGGTCGGTGTCCAACTCCCCAACGGCCGCGACGCGGTCATCGCGGACCTGGCCCTGGCCGCCCTCGGCGCGGTGGCCCTGCCCTTCCCCGTGGGCCGGGGCGGCCAGGAGGCCCGCTGCCTGCTGCGCCGCGCCGAGGCCGTGGCGGTGATCGCCGCGGTGGAGCACCGGGGCCACCAGCACGCCGCCGAACTGCTCGACCTGGCCCCCGAACTGCCCGCGCTGCGCCATGTCATCGCGGCCGGCGGACCGGCGGGCACGGAGCCCGAGGGAACGATCCGGCTCGCGACGCTGCTGCGCTCCGACCCGGCCGCCTTCGTCCCCGCCCGGCCCGATCCCGACAGCGCCGCCCGTATCCTGGTGTCCTCGGGCTCGGAGGCGGAGCCGAAGATGATCGCCTACTCCCACAACGCCCTCGCCGGCGGCCGGGGCAACTTCCTCGCCTCGCTGATGCCCGACGGGACGCCGCCGCGCTGCCTGTTCCTCGTACCGCTCGCGTCCGCCTTCGGCTCCAGCGGGACCGCGGTCACCCTCGCCCGGCACGGCGGAACCCTGATCGTCCTCGACCACTTCACCCCGGAGGCGGCCCTCGCGGCGGTGCGCGAGCACCGGCCCACGCACGTCCTCGGGGTGCCCACGATGTTCCGCATGATGCTCGACCGGCTCGAGGCGGAGGCAGCTGAGGCCGCCGGGGGAGACGGGCAGCAGCTCCCCGCCCCCACCGCCCTGATCCTCGGCGGCGCCCCCCTCGACGAGACCACCGCCGAGAGCGCGAGCCGCGCCTTCGGCTGCCCGGTCGTCAACCTCTACGGCTCGGCCGACGGGGTCAACTGCCACACCGGACTGGGCCGGGCGACCCCGGACTCCGAGGGCACGGGCGTCGCCGCCGGCCGCCCCGATCCCCGGGTCGCCGAGATCCGGATCACCGACACCGAGTCGCACGAGCGGCTCCCCGACGGGGCGATCGGGGAGATCATCGCGCGCGGCCCCATGACCCCCATGTGCTACGTCGCCTCCCCGGACCTGGACGCCCGGTACCGCACGCCCGAGGGGTGGGTCCGTACGGGCGACCTCGGCTTCATCGACGAGGACGGGGTCCTGCACGTCGTCGGCCGCCTCAAGGACATCGTCATCCGCGGCGGCGCCAACATCAGCCCCGCCGAAGTGGAACGGGAGCTCTCCTCCCACCCCCTCGTCCGCGACGTCGTCTGCGTCGGGGTCCCGGACGCGGTGATGGGCGAACGCCTCGCCGCCTGCGTCGTCCCTCGCGGCGCGCAGCCCCCCACCCTCGACTCCCTGGCCGGACACCTCACGCTGCGCGGCCTCGACCTCCGCAAGCACCCCGAGCACCTGCTGCTGCTGGCGGAGCTCCCGCTCACCCCGGCCGGCAAACCCGACCGCGCGGCACTGCGCGCCCGCCTCGCGACCGGCGCACCCGGCCAGGGGACCACCCGGGCCTTCCCCGAGCCCGCCGCTGAGGCCCGTACCGGATCCGCCACTGAGGCCCGTACCGAGCCCGCCGCTGAGGCCCGTACCGGATCCGCCGCTGAAGCCCGTACCGAGCCCGCCGCTGAGGCCCGTACCGAGCCCGCCGCCCAGACCCCGGCCGGAGTCGGCGCGTAGACGAGGGCGGGGCGGCCCCGGTGGACCGCCCCGCCCTCCAGCGGTACCGGGGGCGCCGCCCCCGTCCCACCGCCTCCCCGCTCCCCCTACCCCGCGGACCCGCCCACCTTGCCCATGGCCGCCTTCAGCGCGGCCCCCGCGTTGCGGTAGACCGGGAGCAGGTCCAGGTCGTTCCCCGGGTAGTTGACGATCCGCACCTGCTGCGCGCCGGAGTCGGGCAGCACGGTCCCGGTCGACATGTGCGCGTTGTCCAGGACCAGCGCGGGCTTCTTCGCCGACAGCTCGGCCAGCTGCGCCGGGGTCACCGCCTCGGGGCCGTAGGTGCCCACGGTGGTGGCGCCCGCCAGCTTCGCGGACCAGGCGGTGAACACCTGGCTCACGGCCGACGGACTCTTGCCGCCGGGCCAGGCGGCCCGGACGTCCTGCGCGACCCGCCCGTACTCGGCGTCGAAGTCGGCCGTCCACTTGGCGGCGGCGGCCTGCGTGCCGAACAGCGCGCCCAGCCGAGTGACTTCGGCCCTGACCTTGTCGGCGTCGTTGTCGAGGTTCACCTCCACCAGCTCCGCCTTCGAACCGGCGGCCTCCTTGATCTTCGCGGCGTACGGCTCGAAGGGCGCGTAGAGCACGAAGTCGGCCCCGGCGACGGCCGCGAGGTCGGAGGGCTTGGGGTCGTAGTCCGGGGCGTGGTGCACGGACTGCGGCACGATCACCTTGACGTCCCGCGCGCCGGCGGCCTTGGCGAAGGCGCCTTCCCAGGTGGTCGTCACGACGACGGTCGTCCGGGAGGGCGCGCCGCCCCCGGCGGAGGCGCCGCCGCCACCGCCGCCCTTCCCGTCCTCGGTGCCGCAGCCGGCCACCAGGGCCAGTGCCGGGGTCAGTGCGAGGAGGAGGGCGATGCGGGCCGAGCTGCTGCGGACGCGGGTTCGGGGCGCCATGAGCGGATTCTCCGTTCGGGTACGAGGTGCACCGCGAGGACGAGCGCCCCCGCGGTCAGGACGAGGACGGGCCCGGGGGGCCAGTCCAGCCGGAGGGCGATGAGGAAGCCGGTCAGGTTCACGAAGACGCCGATGCCCACCGCCCATCCGGTGATCGATTTCAGCGAGGTGCCCAGCCGGCGCGCGGCCAGGGCGGGCAACAGGGTCAGCGCGTCGACCAGCAGGGCGCCGGTGAGCTTGATGGCTCCGGCGACCGCGACCGCGACGAGCACCAGCAGGACCGTGGTCAGCGCCCGCACCGGCACGCCCGAACACTGCGCGAGCTCACGGTCGTAGAGCAGCAGCGCCACTTCGCGCCGTCGCCACCAGAACAGGCCGGGCACGAGGACGGCCAGGACGCCGAGCACCACGAGATCGGCGCCGCCGACGGACAGGATCGAGCCCCACAGCAGCGCGAACGCCCCCGAGGCGTTCACCCCGGACACCGCCAGGAGCAGCAGCGCGGCGGCGATCGCCAGGCTCATCAGGAGCCCCATCGCCCCGGACAGCCCGTCCGGGGTCCGGGCCAGCGGGGCGACCCCGGCTCCGGCCAGCGCGCAGGCCACCAGCGCGCACAGCATGGGGTCCAGCCCGGTGAGCAGTCCGACGGCGATGCCCAGCAGCGCCACGTGCATCATCGCGAAGCGCACCGGCATGATGTCCAGCCCGACGATGACCACGCCGATCACGGGCAGCCCGACGGCGGCGAGCAGCAGGGCGAAGCCCGCCCGCTGCACGGGCGGTAGTTGCAGCAGGGTGCCGAGGTCGGCGCTTGCGAGGGAGGCGGCCGCGAGGGTGGCGCTCACCGGACCTCCCGCAGGTGTCCGGCGGCCATCTCCAGGACCCGGTCGCAGCGTTCCGCGAGCGACCGGTCGTGCGTGACGACGACGAGCGTCACGGGCAGCGCGGCCAGGACGTCGGCGGCCTCGTCCTGCCCGGCGAAGTCCAGGGCGGCGGTCGGCTCGTCGGCGAGCAGTACGCCGGCCCCCGCGGCCACGCAGCCGATCGCCCGGGCCAGGTACATCCGCTGCAACTGCCCGCCCGAGAGGGTGTGCAGGGGCCGCCCGGTCAGCGGCCCCACCCCCAGCCGGCCGGCGGCCTCGGCGGCCGCGCGCGGGTCCCCGCTGCTGGCGAGGAGCTCGCCGCCCAGCAGCGGGAAGCGTCCCGCTGCGGGCTTCTGCGGGATCCACGCGCACGCCCGCCGCCGCCAGGCCGGGTCGCCCGTGCGGCCGCCGACCAGGATCTTCCCGCTGACCTGCGGGTGCAGCCCGAGCACGGCGCGCAACAGGGTGGTCTTGCCGGACCCGTTGGTGCCGGTCAGCGCGACGCGCTCGCCCGCGGCGATCTCCAGGTCGACGCCGGACACGGCCTCGATGCGCCCGTGCCGGCAGCCCACCCCTTCCATCCGCACGTCCAGCCCGCCCATGCCACGCCCTTCCGCTGTCACCGGTCGCCTCTCCGCGTGGAGTTGGTCGGCCGGAAGGGGCTCGCGGTTCCAGCCGGGCACGGGCGGGTTCACGCCGCCCAGCCGGGCGGGACCGGCCATTCCGCGCGGGCGTTCCGTTTTCTACAAGCGCCCCGGTCCGCCCCGGGCCATGATCGCGCCGCCACCTCCCGTGGTGATCAACAGGCCTTTGATCAAAGGGAGTCGAGCCATGTCCGAGATCGTCAGCACCCCCCGCCGCACCCTGCGGAGCGCCACCCGCCGGAGCACGCTCCAGTACCGCGCCCTCGCGGCCGCCGTCGTTCTGGCCGCGACCGGAACGGTCCTCGTCGCGGCCCCGCAGCCCGCCCACGCCGCGCTGCCGGCGCAGTCGATAGCCGACCCCGTGCACTACTGGAACGACGTGCTGCAGAACGTCTTCCGCCGGGTCGGCGGCGGGCCCGTCCCGATGGCCAGATCGGCCGCGATGATGAACGCCGCGATCTACGACGCGGAGTCCTCGTACCAGCTGAAGTGGAAGGGCAAGATCACCTCGGAGCCGTACATCAAGGCGGAGAACTACGCGGGCTGGGTCGAGGGCCCGGACGAGGAGGAGCGCGTCATCGGCCGCACGGCCTACAACATCCTCCTCGGCCTGTACGGCAACAAGCAGAGCCGCTACGCGGACCAGACGCAGTACCTCGACGCGCGCTTCCGCGAGCGGTTCGGCACCGAGCCCACCTCCGGCGACTTCCTGGACCTCTCCGTGGTCGGCCCGATGGTCAAGCAGATGACCGACGCCCGCACCGGCGACGGCTCCGACAACCCCCAGGTCTACGTGGGGGACAACAAGCCGGGCGCCTGGCGGCCGACGAGCTACCCGGACATGCCCGACGCCTCCTGCGACGAGGACAGCGACGCGGTCAGCCCGTTCTACGGCCAGGTCAAGCCGTTCTCGCTGGCCTCCGGTTCCCAGTTCCGTCCCACCACCCTGACCCAGTACGGCTCGTACGAGGCCCTGGTGGCGAGCGACGAGTACAAGCGGCAGGTCGACGCGGTCCGCACGGCCGGCGCCGACAAGCCCACGGCCGCCACCCCGGTCGTCAACCGGACCCCGGACCAGCTCGCCGCGGCCTGGTTCTGGGCCAACGACAACAATGGCACCTACAAGCCGCCGGGCCACATGCTCCAGGCCACCCGCGAGGTCGCCAAGGCCCGAGGCCTCGGGGTCTACGCGAACGCCCGCCTCTTCGCCCTCGTCTCCCTCGCCATGGCCGACACCGGGATCGCGGTCCGCGACGCCAAGTTCTCCACCCCCATCGACCTGTGGCGGCCCGTCTCGGCGGTCCGCGAGGGCGGCCTCGACCCGCAGTGGAAGCCGCTGCTGAAGAGCCCGACGGGCGTCAACGTCAGCCCGTGCTTCCCCGCCTACGTCTCCGGGCACGCCTCCTTCGGCGGCGCCTGGGCCGGAGTCATGAAGCGCTACTTCGGCAGCGACAACCTCTCCTTCGACCTCACCACCGACGAGCCGCAGGCCCCGGTCAAGACCCGCCACTTCACCAGCTTCAGCGCGGCCGGCAAGGAGGACGCCGACAGCCGGATCTGGCTCGGCGTCCACTACCCGTGGGACGCCGCGGACGGCCTCGTCCTGGGCGACAAGATCGCCAACCAGGTCTTCACCACCAAGCTCCGCACCCTCTGAGCCGACCTGACCGGCCGGCCTGCGGGCCCGATCCGACGGGCCCGGCCTGACAGGCACGGCCCCACCCGGCCGGATGACGTAAGCCTTTCGTCATCCGGCCGGGCCTGGTCCCATCCCGTGCCCGCGCGTTGAATGTCCACGACGGCCGGCCGGCCGAACGCGAGGAAGGGCCCGACGAGTGACGCAGAACCCGGCGCGAGACGAGCCGAGGGACGAGCCGCAGAACCAGCCGCGGAACCAGCCGCAGGACCAGCCGCGGAACCCGGCGAAGAAGCGGGGCGTACTCCGGCTCCTGACCGTCCTCGCCCTCCCGGCGGCCCTCCTGCTGGGCCTCGGCCTGTACTGGTTCCAGCCGTGGAAGCTCTGGCAGGACGCCACGGTCAACGAGTCCCTCCCGGCGGCGGCCCCCGCCGCATCCCCGCCCCCGGCCACCGCCCCGAGCGCCACCCAGGCCGCCCCCGCCACCCCCCGAACCCTCGCCCAGGGCACGCTGATCAGCCACGAGCACGACACCACCGGCACCGTGAAGCTCATCCGCCTCCCGGACGGCTCCCACACCCTGCGCCTGGAGAACCTCGACACCAGCAACGGTCCCGACCTGCGGGTCTGGCTGACGGACGCCCCGGTGAAGGAGGGCACGGCGGGCTGGCGGGTCTTCGACGACGGCAAGTACGTCAGCCTGGGCAAGCTCAAGGGCAACAAGGGCGACCAGAACTACGCGCTCCCGGCCGACGTGAACCCGTCCGACTACGGCAGCGTCACCATCTGGTGCGACCGCTTCGACGTCTCCTTCGGTGCGGCGGCCCTCACCACCGTGTGACCCTTGTCCCCGTATCAAGGACGCGTCACGGACGCGTAGGGATCGGGGGAAGAGCGTGGCGGAACCGCAAGCACCGGAGGACCGCCTCCCGGGGTACGCCGACATGCTCGTCGCCGCCTGCGCCACGGGCCGCCGACTCACCCGCGACGAGCTGGAGTCACGCCGCGCGGAGGGCGAGCGGGCGGCGGAGGCCGGGCTGGCGCTCCGGGCCCTGATCCGCGAACACCTGGCCGCGGCGCAGCTCGTACGGCCCCTCCCCGCACCGGGCCCGCTCCTGTCGGCCGTCGAGCAGGCGGTGGACGCCTTCGTCGAGGGCTACGAACGCGCCCAGCAGCAGGCGGTGCGCCAGGAGGAGGCGGCCCGCCGGGAGTTCATCGACGACCTCCTCTACGGCGGCAGCGACCTGGGCCGGCTGGCGGAGCGCGCCGAACGCTTCGGGCTGCGCCTCTCGCAGTCGCACGGCGTGGCCGTGGCCACCGGCCCCGAGCCGTACGGCGACGGCTACCCCGTGGCGCGCGGGATCGAGTCGGCGGTCCTCGCCCGGTTCCCGGGCCGGCAGATCCTGCTGACCACGAAGGACGGCCGGCTGATCTGCGTGGCCCCCGGGGACCAGCCCGAGGTCCTGGCGCACTTCGCGAAGCGGGCGCACGCGGCCACCGACGGCGGCCGGGTCGGGATCGGCCGCTCTCACCCGGGCCCGGGCGGGGTCGTCCACTCCTACGAGGAGGCCCTGAACGCCCTCGACCTGGCCCGCCGGATGGACCTGGACGGCCCGGTGCTGCACGCCGCCGACCTGCTCGTCTTCCCCGTCCTGACCCGGGACCGGCAGGCCATGGCCGATCTGGTGGAGAGCACCCTCGGCCCGCTCCGCGCGGCCCGCGGCGGCGCGCATCCGCTCCTCGACACGCTCACCGCGTACTTCGACAGCGGCTGCGTCTCCACCGAGGCGGCCCGGCGCCTCTCGCTCAGCGTGCGCGCCCTGACGTACCGGCTGGACCGCATCCACACCCTCACCCGGGCCGATCCCGCCGATCCGCTGAACCGCTACACGCTCCAGACCGCCGTGATCGGAGCCCGCCTGCTGGGCTGGCCCGACGGCGACGCGTGACGTAGGCCGCCCGCGGGGTGCGTCAAAGAGGCGTAAAGATTGCCGAAGGCAGGCAATGTGCGTAGCGCCCCTCCGGTGAAACGATGCCGGTGTCCGGCGTAAACGTCACGCGGGCGGGAGGTGTGTCCATGGGGTTGTTTCTTGGTCTCGGCATTGCGGGGATCGTGCTGCTGGCTCTCTCCCTGCTGCTCGACGGGGTGCTGGAAGGCATCTTCGACGGCGCGCTCGACGGACTGTTCGACGGCTGGCTGTCCCTCCCGGTGCTCGCGGGCTTCGTTTCGATGCTCGGGTTCACCGGGGCGATCGTGCTCGGGACCACGGGGTCCGGGCCGGTCCCGGCAACCGCCGCCGGCACGCTCGCGGGGGCCGGCGCGGGCTGGGCGACGTACCGCCTGAGCCGCGCCCTGATGCGGGACCGCAGCGGGGCCGCCCCGCACCAGGACTCCCTCGTCGGCTCGACCGGAACCGTGGTCACCGCGATCCCGGGCTCCGGCTACGGCGAGGTCCTCTTGCGCCTGGCGGGCCAGCCCGTGAAGTACGCGGCGACCGCCGAGGGCCCGCTGGCCCGCGGCGCGGAGGTATGGGTGACGGCGGCCCCGTCGTCCACCTCCGTCAGCGTCCGCCCCGTCGAGCACTGACCACCCCGAGCCGTCGGGTCAGACCACCACCACCACCAACATCACCATCACCATCACCGATCTGCTCCCACGGGGGAGGCAGAGGGGATCTGTCATGAGCCCAGTCGTCACCGCGGTCGTCGGAGTCGTCGTACTCCTCGTCCTGCTCGCCCTGGTCGTCGTCACGCGCTACAAGGTCGCCGGACCCAGCGAGGCGTTCATCATCACCGGCCGGCGCGGCAAGCGTTCCACCGACCCGGAGACCGGCCGGATATCCACCGACACCACCGGCCAGAAGGTCGTGGTCGGCGGCGGGGTCTTCGTGGTCCCCTTCGTGCAGCAGCGCTACACCCTCGACCTGTCCAGCCGGCACATCCCCGTCGCGGTGCGCGGCGCGGTCACCCTGCGCGGCATCAAGGCGAACCTCGAAGGCGTCGCGATCGTCAAGGTCGGCGGCAACGAGGACGCCATCCGGGCCGCCGCCCAGCGGTTCCTCCAGCAGCAGGACGGCATCGTCGGCTTCACGCAGGAGGTCCTCTCCGGCGCCCTGCGCGCGATCGTGGGCCGCATGTCGGTGGAGGACATCATCCGGGACCGGGCCGCCTTCGCGGGGCAGGTCGCCGAGGAGGCGGAGGCCAGCCTGTCCGGGCAGGGCCTGGTCCTGGACGCCTTCCAGATCCAGGACATCACCACCGAGGGCTCCTACCTGGAAGACCTCGGCCGTCCCGAAGCCGCCCGCGCCAAGCAGGAGGCCGACATCGCCGAGGCCAACTCCCGCCGGGCGGCCGAGCAGGCCCGCCTGAAGGCGGAGGAGGAGATCGCGGTCGCCGAGCGCACCCTCTACCTGCGCCAGGCGGAGATCAAGGCCGAGACCGACGCGGCTGCCGCCCAGGCCAACGCCGCCGGTCCGCTGGCCGAGGCCGACCGCCAGCAGCAGATCCTCGGCGAGCAGGAGAAGGTGGCCGAGCGGCAGGCCGCCCTGACCGACCGCCAGCTCGACACCCAGGTCCGCAAGCCCGCCGACGCCCGCCGCTACGAGGCCGAGCAGGAGGCGGAGGCCAAGCGGGTGGCCCGCGTCAAGCAGGCCGAGGCCGAGCGCCTCGCGGCCATCGCCGCGGCCCAGGGCGAGGCCGAGCGCGCCCGGCTCACCGGTGAGGGCGAGAAGCAGCGCCGCTCCGCCCTGGCCGAGGCCGAGGCCATCGAGGGCGCCAAGCGCGGCGAGGCCGAGCGGGCCCGGCGTGCCGCGATCGCGGAGGCCGTGCGCCTGGAGGGCGACGCGGAGGCCGCGGCCATCCTGGCCCGGGGCTCGGCCGAGGCCGAGGCCATGCGGAAGAAGGCGGAGGCCTTCGAGACGTACGGTGACGCGGCGATGATCCAGATGATGGTCGAGGTCCTGCCCCAGGTCGTGGCCAAGGCCGCCGAACCCCTCTCCGCCATCGACAAGATGACCGTCATCTCCACCGACGGCGCGAGCAAGCTCTCCCGCACGGTCACCGACAACGTCGCCCAGGGCATGGAGCTCCTGAGCTCCACCACGGGCGTGGACCTGTCCGAACTCCTGAAGGGCCTGGCCGCCCCGAAGGCCTCCCCGGCCCGGGAGACCCCGGCCCTCAACGGGAAGGTCGAGATCACCGGCTGACCCCCGGGAGCCGGCCACCGGGCCCGGCCCGCATTCGGCCGAGCCGCCCGCCGAGCCGCCGCCGCACCATCACGCTGTCGCGGGAGACTGGCCACCATGACCACTCCCGCGACCCCGATGGACACCGTCACGCTGGAGCGCCGCATCGCGGCCCGCCCGGAAACCGTCTTCGGCTTCCTCACCGACCGGGACAAGTGGCTGTCCTGGATGGGCGGCGACGGTACGTTCTCCTTCGAGCCCGGTGGCCCGTACCGCACCCGGATCACCGGCGAGAACGTGGCGTCCGGCAGCTTCCTGACGGTCGACCCGCCGGAGCGGCTCGTCCTCACCTGGGGCTGGGAGGGGGCCGGCACACCCCTGGCGCCCGGTTCCACCCGGCTGGAGATCACTCTCGAACCGGCCCTCGAACCAGCACTCGAACCCACCCCGGCGGGCACGGTCCTCCACCTCCTCCACACCGGCCTGCCCACCTCGGAGGCCTGCGAGGCGCACGCGGAGTTCTGGCAGCACTACGTCGACCGCCTCTCCCTGCGCGCCGAAGGCGGCGACCCCGGCCCGGACCCGTGGACGCGCCGGCCCACGGGCTGACGCGGCCCGTCAGTGACCCGCTGACAGCTCGCCGCTGAGGGTTCCGTGCAGCAGGGCGCTGTGCTCGTTCAGCCCCGTGATCTCCACGCTCTTGCCGCGCCGGCGGTACCTCTCCTCGATGGCGTCGAGCGCGGCGACGGAGGAGGCGTCCCAGATGTGGGCCCCGGCGAGATCGATGACGACCTTGCCGGGGTCGCCCGCGTAGTCGAACCGCCCGACCAGCTCGTTGGATGAGGCGAAGAACAGCTCGCCGGTGACCGAGTACACCACCATGCCCCCCTCGGGATCGGTCACCGAGGTGACGTCCGCCAGGTGCGCGACCCGTTTGGCGAAGACGACCATCGCGGTGACCGACCCGGCGACGACACCGACGGCGAGGTTGTGGCTGACGACCACGCACGTCACGGTGACGACCATGACGGTGATCTCCCCGGCCGGCATCCGCTTCAGCGTCCTCGGAGCGATGGAGTGCCAGTCGAAGGTGGCGAAGCAGACCATCACCATGACGGCGACGAGCGCGGCCATCGGAATCTCGGAGACCACCGGCCCGAAGGCGATGCACAGCACCATCAGGAAGACGCCGGCGAGGAAGGTCGACAGCCGGGTCCGCGCCCCGGACACCTTCACGTTGATCATCGTCTGGCCGATCATCGCGCAGCCGCCCATGCCGCCGAAGAACCCGGTGACGATGTTCGCGACGCCCTGACCCACGGACTCACGCGTCTTGCTCGACCGCGTGTCGGTGATCTCGTCGACGAGCTTCGCCGTCATCAGCGACTCCATGAGCCCCACCACCGCCATGGCCAGCGCGTACGGGGCGATGAGCGTCAGTGTGTCCAGGGTGAACGGCACGTCCGGCAGACCGGGCACCGGCAGCGCGGACGGCAGCGCCCCCTTGTCCCCGACGGTCGGCACCGCGATCCCCGCGGCCACGGTGACGACCGTGAGGATGACGATGGACACGAGCGGAGCCGGTACCGCCTTGGTGACCTTCGGGAAGAACACCATCAGCCCGAGCCCGCCGGCGAGCAGCGGGTACACGGCCCACGGCACGTCCCGCATCTCGGGCACCTGGGCCATGAACACCAAAATCGCAAGGGAGTTGACGAAGCCGACCATCACCGAACGCGGCACGAACCGAACCAGCTTCGCCACCCCGAGCGCCCCAAGCACGATCTGGAACACACCGCCGAGGATCACCGCGGCGATGAGATACCCCAGCCCGTGCTCACGGTTCAGCGGCGCGATCACGAGCGCCACCGCCCCCGTGGCGGCGGAGATCATCGCGGGCCGCCCACCGACGACCGAGATCACCACGGCCATGGTGAACGAGGAGAACAGCCCGATCGCCGGATCCACCCCGGCGATCACCGAGAACGAGATCGCCTCGGGTATCAGCGCCAGCGCCACCACCAGCCCACCGAGCACCTCGGTCCGCAGCACCTTGGGCGAGAGCCACGCGGACCGCGCGGACAGGGAAGCAGCAAAGGAAGGCACGGGCAAGGACCTCAGGTTCGGCGAGAACACCCGAACCACTGGGCGGGTGCGCGGAGAACGACTCCAGAAACACAGGAAGGGCCTGACCCGCAATGCGGATCAGACCCTTGACCTGGTCTTACGAAGTCGGGGTGGCGGGATTTGAACCCACGACCTCTTCGTCCCGAACGAAGCGCGCTGCCAAGCTGCGCTACACCCCGATGTCCACCCTTGCAGCGCTTGCTGCCCTGGCGACATCGATTACTTTAGCGGACCCTCGGCCGGAGACGAAATCCGGTTTTCGCGTGGCGGCCGGTAGCGGTCGGCCGTGACCAGGGCGAGGCCGAGGGCGTAGAAGGCGAGGCCCAGCACCACGGCGTTCAGCGCGACCCGGGCGTAGCCGTACTCGGCGGCGTCGATGAAGGGGTACGTGTACCGCGACGGGACGTCGGGGGAGAGCAGGGCGCCGCGGATCAGCGCGAAGACCACGTAGAGCAGGGGGTACGCCAGCCACTGCGCGGCGTAGCGGGGGCGCAGGGTGCGGGGGGCGGTCAGGAAGAGGAAGTCCAGGACGGCGCCGATGGGGGTGACCGTGTGGAGGAGCTGGTTGGCGACGGACTTCGCGCCGGTGAGCTTGTCCAGGTCCTCCAGCACGTTGAAGGGGCTCGACGGGTTGGCCAGGACCAGGTGGAAGACCAGCCCGGTGATCAGGATGAAGAGGAGCACCCCGCCCCGCCAGAAGGGGGCCACGTCCGGCTCGCGCCGGTACACGCGGTGGGCGGAGAGCCCGAAGGTGACCGCGACCAGGATGTTCGTCCAGATCGTGAAGAAGCTCAGGACGACGGGCACGCTGCCGTACGCGCACTCGATGACCAGGCCGGTGACGGCCGCGGCCGCGATCAGCGCGCGGAAGGCGACGGTGGCCGGGAGGCGGAATGCGCCGGATGTGATCATCCGGTCAACGTACCGGCGGACCGGGCCGGACCGCGTCAGGCCTTCGGGGTCAGCGTCAGCAGTGTCGCCTCGGGCGGGCACGCGAAGCGCACCGGGGTGAAGCGGTTGGTCCCGCAGCCCGCCGATACGTGGAGGTACGCGCGCTGCCCCTGCGTCTCGTGCGTGGAGAGGCCCTTCACCCGCTCGGTGTCCAGGTCGCAGTTGGTGACGAGCGCTCCGTAGAAGGGGATGCACAGCTGCCCGCCGTGCGTGTGGCCGGCCAGGATCAGCGGGTACCGGTCGGCGGTGAAGGCTTCGAGGACGCGCAGGTACGGGGCGTGGACGACGGCCATCGAGAAGTCCGCGTCCGTCTCCGGCCCGCCCGCGACCTTCGCGTACCGGTCGCGCTTGATGTGCGGGTCGTCCAGGCCGGTGAAGGCCAGCTCCATGCCGTCGAGCTTGAGCCGGCCCCGGGTGTTGGTGAGGTTGACCCAGCCGGCCGCGTCGAAGGCGTCCCGCATTCCCTCCCACGGGTTGTGGACGGCGCCGACGACCGGTGCGTTGCCGTTCAGCCCGTGCCGGCCCTGCGTCTTCTCCAGCAGGTAGCGGCCGGGATTGCGCAGCCGGGGGCCGTAGTAGTCGTTCGACCCGAAGACGTACACGCCGGGGAAGTCCATCAGCGGGCCGAGCGCGTCGAGCACCTCCGGCACGCCCTCCGTGTCGGAGAGGTTGTCGCCCGTGTTCACCACGAAGTCGGGGCGCAGCCCGGCGAGGGACTGCAGCCAGGCGCGCTTCTTGCGCTGCCCGCCGACCATGTGGATGTCCGAGACCTGCAGGACGCGCAACGGGCGCATCCCCTGCGGGAGCACGGGGACCGTGACCCGGCGCAGGCGGAAGGACCGGGCTTCGAAACCGGCGGCATAGGCCAGACCGGCGGCCCCCGCCGCGGCGATCCCGGCGGTGACCTTCAGAGGTACTCCGTAACGCGCACGCATGCCCATATGTTCGCAGACCCGGCAACCCCGCCGGGAAACCGGCGGGCGCCGGAGCCCCCGCACCTGGCAGACTCGGGACATGACCACGCTCAAGGCCAAGCTCCAGGAAGACCTCACCACCGCCATCCGCGCGCGCAACGAGCTCGCCTCGTCCACGCTGCGCCTGACCCTCTCGGCCATCACCAACCAGGAAGTCGCGGGCAAGGAAGCCCGGGTGCTCTCCGACGAGGAAGTCCTCAAGGTGATCGCCAAGGAGGCGAAGAAGCGCCGCGAGGCCGCGGATGCCTTCGCGCAGGGTGGCCGTCCCGAGCAGGCCGCGCGGGAGACCGCCGAGGGCGAGTTCCTCGACACCTACCTGCCCAAGCAGCTCGGCGAGGCCGAGCTCGACGCGATCGTGGCGCAGGCCGTCCAGGAGGCCAAGGCGGCGGGAGCCGAGGGGCCGCGGGCCATGGGCGCCGTGATGAAGATCGTGAACCCGAAGGTCGCGGGTCTGGCGGAGGGCGGGCGCGTCGCCGCCGCCGTCAAGAAGCACCTGTCCTAGGGAACGCGGGAGGGCCCCCAGCGATCCGGATCCGGATCGCTGGGGGCCCTCCCCCTTTTCGCTACGGGCCTACGGCGCCTAGTCGCGGCCGCCGATGATGCCCGGCGGGAGCGTGATCCCGCCGAGCGGGTCGTCCCCGCCCGTGCCGCCCGTGTCCCCGCCGGTGGTTCCGCCGGTCTGACCGGCGGTCCTGCCGGGCTTGCCGTCACCGGGCTTGCCGTCGCCGCCCCGGCCCGGCTTGCCGGGCTTGGTGGGCTTGCCGCTGGGCTTGCCGCCGGGGGACGGGGTCGGGGTGTCGGGGATGTTCACCGTGGTGAAGCTCGGGGCCTCGCGGCCGGCGAGCGCGCCGGAGACGGCCTGCTTCCAGATCGGGCCGGGCAGGCCACCGCCGAAGACCTTGTCGTAGTACTGGCCGCCGATGGTGATGTTCTCCATCGACACCTGCTTGGCGCCGCCGGAGCCGACCCAGGTCGCGCCGGCCATGTTCGGGGTGTAGCCGACGAACCAGGCGTTGTAACGGCTGTCGGTGGTACCGGTCTTGCCCGCGCTCTGCCGGTCGGTCAAACCCGACTGCTGGCCCGTACCGGAGTCGACCACGCCGAGCAGCAGCGTGTTGATGGTGTCGGCGGTCCTCTCGGTCATCGCGCGCCCGCACTTGGACTTCGGGACCGTCAGTGCCTTGCCGTGCGAGTCGGTGATCGACTCGATGGTGACCGGGGTGCAGTACACGCCGCGGTTGGCGAAGGTGGCGTAGGCGTTGGCCATGGTCAGCGGGGACATGCCCTGACTGCCGAGCGCGATGGCGGGGACCTCGGGGAGCTTGACGCCGTCGGCCTGGATCACGCCGAGCTTGGCGGTCATCTCGGTGACGGGGCACAGCCCGATCTCGGAGATCATCTCCACGAAGTAGGTGTTGACCGACTTGGCCATCGCCTCCTTCATCCCGTACGGGCCGACCTCGGACTCGGTCTCGTTCTCCACCCGCGCGGCCGGACGGTCGCTGTTGACCCAGGGCTTGTCGCCGCAGGTCCGTACCGGGCTCGGGTACTCCATGTCGTACGGGGACTGGTACATCTTCGTCGGAGGCAGTCCGCCCTCCAGGGCCGCGGCCGCGACGAAGGCCTTGAAGGTGGAGCCGGTCGGGAAGCCGAAGTTCGAGCCGCCCATCTTCTTGTCCACCGAGAAGTTGATCTGGGTCTCGTTCTTGCCGAAGCCGTACGGCTTGGACTGGCCCATGGCGAGGACCCGCCCGGTGCCGGGCTGGACGAGGGTGACGGCCGTGGCGACCTTGTCGTCCTGGTCCACGTGGTCCTTGATGGACTCGTTGACGGAGTCCTGCGACTGCGGGTCCAGGGTCGTGCGGACCGTCAGGCCGCCCTGGTTCCAGACCTTCGCCCGCTCCTCGCGGGTCTTCCCGAAGGCGGTGTCGTCGAGGAAGGTGTTGCGCACGAAGTCGCAGAAGAAGCCGGCGCCCTTGACGGCGGTGATGCAGCCGTTCTTCGGCTTGGTCACCTTCAGCTTGAGCGGCTTCGCCTTCGCGGCGTCCGCCTCGTCCTGCGAAATATCCTTTATGTCCGCCATGCGCTGGAGGACGATGTTGCGGCGCTTCGTCGCCTCCTGCGAGTCGTTCACCGGGTCGTACCGGCTCGGCGACTGCACGACGCCCGCCATCATCGCCGACTCGTCCAGGGTCAGGTCCTTGGCGGCCTTGCTGAAGTAGCGCCGGGCGGCGGATTCGATTCCGTACGCCTGCTGCCCGAAGTACGTGATGTTGAGGTAGTTCTCGAGGATCTTGTTCTTCCCGAGCTCCTCCTCGACCTGGATCGAGTACTTCAGCTCGCGGATCTTGCGCCCGAGGCTCTTCTCCTGGGCCTCGCGCACCTTGGTCTCGTCGTCGCCGGCTTCCTCGACGAAGACGTTCTTCACGTATTGCTGCGTCAGCGTCGACGCGCCCTGCGCCGCGCCGCCCTCCTGGGCATTGCGGTTGACCGCGCGCAGGATGCCCTTGAGGTCGATCGCGCCGTGCTCGTAGAACCGGGAGTCCTCGATCGCGACGATGGCCTTCTGCATGTACGGGGAGATGGCCGTGATGGGGACCACCTGCCGGTCACGCGAATAGACCGTGGCGATCAAGCCACCCTCTGAGTCCAGGATCGTGGTGCGCTGGCTCAACGGCGGTGTCTTGAGGTTGGCCGGGATCTCATCGAACCCTTCGACCGTGCCCTTGGCCGCGAGCCCCAGGGCGCCGGCGCCCGGGATCGCGATGCCCGCAAGTACAACTCCGGAGAGAACGGACACACCGAGGAACTTGGCGGCCTGCTGTGGCCCCGTGAGCCCGCCGCCCGAGCGCTTCTTTCCCATGGAGGGCAGCCTACGTTCTCATTCGCCGGACACGCGCGAATGCCTTGGCCTAAGCTGTCCTCAACTGTCACAGCAGTGCGGTGGGACATCAACCCCCCGGCTTGTTTTTCACCCTTCCCGAATGGGGTGGACGCATGTCCGAATCTCGCCCCCTGTGATCAGCGTGCCCCGCCGATTTCACCCAAATCACCGGAATGGTCGGGCATGTCGCAGGATCACTCCGTCGGGTGATCTGCCGCTTACCCATAGTCCGTTCGGACCATTCAAGATTGGGCCCGTCGGGGGTGTTGCACTGTGCCCGCCTTCCGTAACGTCCTCAACTGGCAGCGGTGAATATGCCGCTACCGCCGTGGGGGAGCCTCGATTCGGGAGAGGACGGCGCCGGGATGGGCTGGGTTACCGACTGGAGTGCGCAGGCAGCCTGCCGCACTACCGATCCGGATGAACTGTTCGTTCAAGGAGCGGCACAGAACAGGGCCAAGGCGGTGTGCACCGGATGTCCGGTGCGGACCGAGTGCCTGGCCGACGCGCTCGACAATCGTGTCGAGTTCGGAGTGTGGGGCGGAATGACCGAGCGGGAACGACGTGCGCTGTTGCGCCGGCGGCCCACCGTCACCTCGTGGCGGCGCCTGCTCGAAACCGCACGCACGGAGTACGAGCGCAGTACGGGCATCCTCACCATGGATGACGAGGACGAGTTGGGCGTTCCGTACGAGACGTACGCGGCAGCCGGGTAGACCACCCGGGCACCACGTCGTAGGAACGCCTACGCTCCGGCCGGAACCCCGGTCGCGAGTCGCTCTCCGATGGCCCGCAGCCCGGCGAGGTCGTGTACGTCGCCGGGCAGGGCGGCCACTTGGGCCACCGCCACCTCGGGGTGCAGCGAGGTGAAGCGGTCACGCGTGCGCTGTTCGCGCGCGATGACCTGCATGCGCTCCGCGTGCAGGCGGAGCAGTCCTGCCGTGATCACGTCCACGTCGGCGTCCGCGTCGGCGTCCGTGGCGTCTGTGGCGGCTTCTACGGGGTCGGCGCCGGTCTCTCGCTCCGTGCGGGTGTCGGTGTCGGTGTCGGTCTCCGTATCGGTCTCCGGGTCAGTCTCCGCATCGGTCTCCGTGGAGTCACGAAGTCCAGCTTTCCCGGACTCCTGATCCACAATGCAGCCTTCTTCAAGATTCTCCGCGGCGGCCAACGCCCGCTCCGCGGAGAGCTGTTCGGCGTCGCTGCCGTGCACCCGGTTCAGTACGAGCCCGGCCAGCGGCATCCGCTCCGCGGCCAGCCGCTCCACGAAGTACGCGGCCTCGCGCAACGCGTCCGGTTCGGGCGCGGAGACCACGAGGAACGCGGTACCGGGGGCCTGGAGGAGCCGGAAGGTCGCGTCCGCGCGGGTGCGGAAGCCTCCGAACATCGTGTCCATGGCGGCCACGAAGGTCTGTACGTCCTTCAGCAGCGAGGCACCCATCAGCTTGCTCAGCGTGCCCGTCATCATCGACATGCCGACATTGAGGAACTTCATCCCCGCCCGGCCGCCCACCTTCGCCGGAGCCATCAGCACCCGGATGAACTTCCCGTCCAGGAAGGACCCCAGGCGCCCCGGCGCGTCCAGGAAGTCCAGCGCGGAGCGGCTCGGCGGGGTGTCCACCACGATCAGGTCCCAGTCGTCCCGGGCCCGCAGCTGCCCCAGCTTCTCCATCGCCATGTACTCCTGCGTGCCCGCGAAGCCGGCCGACAGGGACTGGTAGAAGGGGTTGGCCAGGATGGCCTGCGCCCGCTCGGGGTCGGAGTGGCCCTCGACGATCTCGTCGAAGGTCCGCTTCATGTCGAGCATCATGGCGTGCAGTTCGCCGCCGTTCCCGTTCCCGGACACCCCGTCGACCCTGCGCGGGGTGTTGTCGAGCGAGTCGATCCCCATCGACTGGGCCAGCCTGCGGGCCGGGTCGATGGTCAGGACGACCACCTTGCGGCCGCGCTCGGCCGCCCGTACCCCGAGCGCCGCGGCGGTCGTGGTCTTGCCGACCCCGCCCGCCCCGCAGCACACGATGATCCGGGTCTGCGGATCGTCCAACAGCCGGTCGACGTCCAGCCGCGGGGGAGCGTCCATCGTCGCCTCCGTCATCGCTTCCACCGTCCCGGCCCCCTTCATTCCTCGCCCACCTGCTTGCGCAGCTCCGCGGCGAGCCCGTAGAGCCCGGCCAGGTCGATCCCCGCGCCGAGCAGGGGGAGTTCGTACGTGGCCGCGTCCAGCCCCGCCAGGACGGTGCGCTGGGCGCGCTCCAGCTCCACCCGGCCCGCGTGCTCCGAGGCCTGCGCGAGCAGCGGGTCCACCAGCCGGTCGGCCGGGCCGCCGCGCCGGGCGCTGCCCAGGCCGGCCCGGGACAGCGCCCCGGAGAGCTCGGCGCGCCGCTCGCCGGCGGCGGCGCGCAGGGCGTCCTCGTCGAGGTGGTGCGGCCGGACCATGTTGACGATGACCCGTCCCACGGGCAGGCCCGCCCGCCGCAGTTCGGCGATCCCGTCGGCGGTCTCCTGCACGGGCATCTCCTCCAGGAGGGTGACCAGGTGCACGGCCGTGTCGGGGGACTTGAGCACCTTCATGACGGCCTGCGCCTGGTTGTGGATCGGCCCGAACCGGGCCAGGCCCGCCACCTCGTCGTTGACGTTCAGGAAGCGGGTGATCCGCCCGGTCGGCGGAGCGTCCATGATCACGTGGTCGTAGACGAACCTGCCGCTCTTGTCCTTGCGCCGGACCGCCTCGCAGGCCTTGCCGGTCAGGAGCACGTCCCGCAGCCCCGGCGCGATGGTCGTCGCGAAGTCGATGGCGCCGAGCTTCTTGAGGGCGCGGCCGGCCGACCCGAGCTTGTAGAACATCTGGAGGTAGTCGAGGAGGGCCCGCTCCGCGTCGATGGCGAGCGCGTAGACCTCCCCGCCGCCCGAGGCGACGGCGATCTTCCGGTCCTCGTAGGGGAGCGCCTCCGCCCCGAAGACCTGGGCGAGGCCCTGCCTGCCCTCGACCTCCACCAGAAGAGTCCGCCTGCCCTCGCGTGCGAGGGCGAGCGCGAGTGCCGCGGCGACCGTGGTCTTGCCGGTGCCGCCCTTGCCGCTGACCACCTGGAGCCTGCTCACAGGGCCCGAGCCTAATTCCTCCCGGGCGGCGGCGGTGGTGGCGGGGCCCCGCACGGCAGGCACTACGCTCGCTCCCATGACCAAGAAGTTCGAATACGCGACCGTCCCGCTGCTGGTCCACGCCACCAAGCAGATCCTGGACACCTGGGGCGAGGACGGCTGGGAGCTCGTCCAGGTCGTCCCCGGCCCGAACAACCCCGAGCAGCTCGTGGCCTACCTGAAGCGGGAGAAGGCGGCATGAGCGGAGTCGTCGAGGCGAAGCTGGCCGAACTCGGCCTGACCCTGCCCGAGGTCGTCCCGCCGCTGGCCACGTACCAGCCGGCCGTCCGGTCGGGCGCCTACGTGTACACCGCGGGCCAGCTCCCGATGGTCAAGGGCAACCTGCCGGTCACCGGCAAGGTCGGCGCCGAGGTCTCGGCGGAGCAGGCCAAGGAACTGGCCGCGACCTGCGCGCTGAACGCGCTCGCCGCGGTGAAGTCCGTCATCGGCGACCTCGACAAGATCGCGCGCGTCGTGAAGGTGGTGGGCTTCATCGCCTCCGCCCCCGACTTCACGGCCCAGCCGGGCGTGTTGAACGGCGCGAGCGAGCTGCTGGGCGCGGTTCTCGGCGACAAGGGCGTGCACGCCCGCAGCGCGGTCGGCGTGGCGGTCCTCCCGCTGGACGCCCCGGTCGAGATCGAGATCCAGGTCGAGCTGGTCCCGGGAGCCTGACCCCACCTCACCGTCTGCCCCGGAGGGGCTGGAGCTGCCCGCAGGGCGGCTCCAGCCCCTCCGGCGTCTTTCCAGCCGTCCGGCGTTCGAGGAGCCGGGTCCGGGGCGGAGCCCCGGGTCTTTCGGGCCGTGCGCGGAGGCCACCCCTCGAACATCGGCCCGGATGCCCGTAGCATCCCGCCATGCCGAATGGTCAGTACGGTCAGCAAGAGACCTCCGCCGGAGGTCAGTGGTACCCGCCGGAGTGGCCCGACCGGATCCGCGCGCTCGCGGACGGCGCCCTCACCCCGGTGGAACCCAGGCGCGCCGCCACCGTGATGCTGCTGCGCGACACCCCCGACGGCCCCGCCGTGCACATGCTCCGCCGCCGCGCCGAGATGGCCTTCGCCGGAGGCGCCTACGCGTATCCCGGCGGCGGTGTGGACCCCCGCGACGAGGACCACCTCATCGGCTGGGCCGGCCCGAGCCGCGCCGAGTGGGCCGAGCGCCTGGGCACCGACCCCGCCACCGCCCAGGCGATCGTCTGCGGAGCCGTCCGCGAGACCTTCGAGGAGGCCGGGGTCCTGCTCGCGGGCGAGTCCGCGGACACCGTCGTCGGCGACACCACCGGCGAGGACTGGGAGGCCGCCCGCGCGGCGCTGGTCGCCCGGGAGCTGTCCTTCGCCGAGTTCCTCGACCGCCGGGGCCTGGTCCTGCGCTCCGACCTGCTCGGCGCGTGGGCCCGCTGGATCACCCCGGAGTTCGAGCCGCGCCGCTACGACACCTGGTTCTTCGTCGCGGCCCTCCCCGAGGGCCAGCGCACCCGCAACGCCTCCACCGAGGCCGACCGCACGGTCTGGATCCGCCCGGCCGACGCCGCCGCCGGCTACGACAAGGGCGAGCTGCTGATGATGCCGCCCACCATCACCACCCTGCGCTCCCTGGAGCCGTACGGGAGCCCCGCCGAGGCCCTCGCGGCGGCCGGAGGCCAGGACCTGACCCCGGTGCTCGCCAAGGCCACCCTCACGGACGGGGAGCTCGTGCTCAGCTGGCCGGGCCACGACGAGTTCACCAAGCGCGTCCGCCTCACGACGCCCGGCACCCCGGGCCCCGGCCCCGCCGGCCGAGGCCCCGCGCACCCGGGAGGAGCCCCCGCATGACCGATGCCGCCGCCCTGCCCGGCCAGCCCCGCGGGATGGTCGTCTCCGGCCCCGCCACCGCCCGCGCGGTCAATGTCCTGGCCCCGAACGCCTCCGCGATGACCCTCGACGGCACCAACACCTGGCTGGTCTCCGAGCCCGGCTCCGACCTGGCCGTCGTGATCGACCCCGGGCCGCTGGACGACGTACACCTGCGCGCTGTCGTCGCCGCCGCCGAGGGGGCGGGCAAGCGGGTGGCGCTCACCCTCCTGACCCACGGCCACCCCGACCACGCGGAGGGCGCGGCCCGCTTCGCCGAGCTGACCCGGACGAAGGTCCGCGCCCTGGACCCGGCCCTGCGCCTGGGCGACGAAGGGCTGGCCGCCGGGGACGTCATCCGCACGGGCGGTCTGGAACTGCGCGTGGTTCCGACGCCCGGCCACACCGCGGACTCGCTCTGCTTCCACCTGCCCGCCGACCGGGCGGTCCTGACCGGCGACACGATCCTGGGGCGCGGCACCACCGTCGTCGCGCACCCCGACGGGCGCCTGGGCGACTACCTGGACTCCCTGCGCCGGCTGCGCTCGCTGACCGTCGACGACGGGGTCCACACGGTGCTCCCGGGGCACGGGCCGGTCCTGGACGACGCGCAGGGCGCGGTGGAGTTCTACCTCGCCCACCGGGCGCACCGCCTCGCGCAGATCGAGACGGCGGTGGAGAACGGCCTGACCACGCCCGAGGCGGTCGTCGCCCACGTCTACGCGGACGTGGACCGCTCGCTGTGGCCGGCCGCGGAGTGGTCCGTACGCGCGCAGCTGGAGTACCTGAAGGAGCACGGGCTGATCCCCGGGGCCCCGGACTGAACGGGCCGCACGCGTCCTAGCCCGCCGGGCGGGGCGTCTTCGCCCCGTGCCGGGCCGTGTACTCGTCCGCGAGCCACGGCCCGAGGTCCTCGACGTAGGCACGCAGCACGGCCGGGTCCGCGACCGGGTCCAGCGCGGCGGCGGCCGCGGCGCGCATCTGCTCGGCGCGCTCGGGGTAGTACTGCCCGAACACCTCCGCCGACTCGGTGAGGTCGCTGGTCCAGCCGCCCCACCGCGGCATGACCAGGGTGAACCCGGTCCGTACGAGGTGCCGCGAGACGCCGCGGCACAGCTTTCGGTAGTCCTCCGGCGTGGCCGCCGCACGGATCCGCTCGCGCACCCCGGGCAGCAGCTCGGCCAGGTCGCCGTTGGTCTCGCGGGCGAGCAGGCTGTCCGGACGGTACCGGGGCAGGTGCTCGGCCAGGTCCGCGCCGAGCAGCGGGGTGCACAGGACGGCGAGGAACCAGCCCAGGTCGTAACGTTCCTGCTCGCTCAGCAGCCGGTCCTTGCCGTACAGCAGGACCCCCACCCCGTCGATCTCCGGGAACTCCTCGTCGAGGCCGCGCGCCAGTGCCTCGGTGGTGTCGCGGTCCTCCCCGCCGGGCTCGTGGTGCAGGGCGATCAGCAGGTCGAGGTCGGACCGCCCGGGCCGGGCCGTCCCGCGCGGCACCGACCCGTAGAGGTAGGCGCTGTGCAGCCGTCGCCCGTACGCGTCCCCGATCCGCTCCCGCGCGGCGGCGACGACCGGGCGGAACGCGGTCTGCACCTGTCCGAGCGAGCCTTCGCGCTCGAAGTACCCGTACGTGTCGAGGCCTCTGTGCTCCATGGGTCCACTGTGCCCCCTGCGCAGCCAAAATCAGCCCCGCCGGCGTTTGAGGCGCGGGGGAGCGGGGGCGGAGCCCCCGGAACGTCGCCGCGGGAGCACGAAAAGAGGTCCCGCCCGACTGGGCAGGACCTCTCAACGGAGACGGGAAACGTCAGCGGGACCGCTTCGCCAGCCGCTCCACGTCCAGCAGGATCACCGCGCGAGCCTCCAGGCGGAGCCATCCGCGTCCCGCGAAGTCGGCCAGGGCCTTGTTCACGGTCTCGCGCGACGCGCCGACGAGCTGGGCCAGCTCCTCCTGCGTGAGGTCGTGCACGACGTGGATGCCCTCCTCCGACTGCACGCCGAAGCGGCGCGACAGGTCGAGGAGCGCACGGGCCACGCGGCCCGGAACGTCGGAGAAGACCAGGTCGGACATCTGGTCGTTGGTCTTGCGCAGGCGCCGCGCGACGGCGCGCAGCAGCGCGGTCGCCACCTCGGGCCGGGCGTTCAGCCAGGGCTGGAGGTCTCCGTGACCCAGACCCAGCAGCTTGACCTCGGTCAGCGCGGTGGCGGTGGCGGTGCGCGGGCCCGGGTCGAACAGCGACAGCTCGCCGATCAGCTCTCCGGGGCCGAGGACGGCCAGCATGTTCTCGCGGCCGTCGGGGGAGGTGCGGTGCAGCTTCACCTTGCCCTCGGTGACGACGTAGAGCCGGTCACCGGGGTCGCCCTCGTGGAACAGTGCGTCACCGCGTGCGAGGGTCACCTCGCCCATGGAGGCGCGGAGCTCCGCGGCCTGCTCGTCATCGAGCGCCGCGAAGAGCGGGGCACGCCGCAGTACGTCGTCCACGAGTCTCTCTCCTATGTCGACCAGCCAGGGGATCGCTCCCCCATTTTGCCGGACGGCTCAAACAGTGCGATCAATCACGTTCCTCACAAGGATGCCGGACGTACGGGTGTGCTGTGCGGCGAGAGGCCGATCGGGGTGGTGTTACCTGAGGTCCGGGATGGTCGTACCGGCTCCGTCCCGGACCTGCCGGGTGTCCAACAGGCCGGTGAGAGCACAGGCCAAGGGGTCCGGGGGAGTGACGACGACAGGAAATTCAGCCGTGGGCGAACATGGCCCGGTGGGGGCCCTCCCGGAGCAGTCACCCCCGCTCCAGGGCAAAGCTTCGGCCAAGAAACCCCTTCCGGGCGGAGGTCACGTCCGGCCACGGGCGAAGGGCCGCGCGGCGTAGCCTTCGGGGATGGCAGAGAGCAAGGTCAAGAAGGCCGGGGCGAAGCCGGAAAGCCATCTGGCGATGGTGCGGCGGGCGCGCAGGATCAACCGCGAGCTGGCGGAGGTCTATCCGTACGCGCACCCGGAGCTCGACTTCCGCAACCCCTTCGAGCTGCTGGTCGCCACCGTCCTGTCCGCGCAGACCACCGACCTGCGCGTGAACCAGACGACCCCGGCCCTCTTCGCCGCGTACCCGACCCCCGAGGACATGGCCGGAGCCGATCCGGAGGCGCTGGAGGAGATCATCCGGCCGACCGGGTTCTTCCGGGCGAAGTCCAAGTCCCTGCTCGGCCTCTCGCAGGCGCTGCGCGACAACTTCGGCGGCGAGGTGCCCGGCCGGATCGAGGACCTGGTCACGCTCCCCGGGGTCGGCCGCAAGACGGCGAACGTGGTCCTCGGCAACGCCTTCGGCGTCCCCGGCATCACGGTCGACACCCACTTCGGCCGGCTGGTGCGGCGCTGGAAGTGGACCGAGCAGGAGGACCCGGAGAAGGTCGAGGCGGAGATCTGCGCGATCTTCCCGAAGAGCGAGTGGACGATGCTGTCGCACCGCGTCGTCTTCCACGGCCGCCGGATCTGCCATTCCCGCAAGCCCGCCTGCGGGGCCTGCCCGATCGCACCGCTCTGCCCGGCCTACGGGGAGGGCGAGACCGATCCGGAGAAGGCGGCGAAGCTCCTGAAGTACGAGAAGGGCGGCCAGCCCGGCCAGCGGCTGTCTCCGCCCCCGGACTACCCGGGCCTCCCGGCGCCGGCCCGGCCGGGCCCGGCGGACGCCTGAGCCAAATCCAGCCTCGCCGGCGCTTGAGGCGCGGGGGTTCGGGGGCGGAGCCCCCGCAACGGCGCCGCACCCGCGAGGAACGAATCGCTACCCGCACCGCGTTTGGCGATGTGTGGGGGACCACGGACAGGGGTGCCTATGACAGAGGCCACGCAGAACCGCCGGGCGGACACCGCCGTGCCCGGCGCAGCCACCGCGCACGGGGCCCCGTACGAGACAAGGCGCGGCCGGCGCGGAAGCATCGACCTCCGCACCCAGGGCCTGCCCGGCTGGCTGGACCCCGTCGTCGAGGCGGCCCGGACGGTCCGGCCCACCCAGCTGAGCCGGTTCCTGCCCCCGGAGGACGGCCGCGGCCGCCAGTCCGCCGTACTGATCCTCTTCGGCGAGGGCCCGCGCGGCCCCGAGCTGCTGCTGATGGAGCGCGCGGGCACCCTGCGCTCGCACCCCGGCCAGCCCTCCTTCCCCGGCGGCGCCCTCGACCTCGAGGACGGCGACCCGCGCACCACCGGCCCGCTGCGGGCCGCCCTGCGCGAGGCCGAGGAGGAGACCGGTCTGGATCCGGCCGGGGTCCAGCTCTTCGGTGTGCTGCCCCCGCTCTACATCCCGGTCAGCGAGTTCGTCGTGACCCCGGTGCTCGGCTGGTGGCGCGCCCCCAGCCCGGTGGGCGTGGTCGACCCGGCCGAGACCGCCCGCGTCTTCACGGTGCCCGTGGCCGATCTCACGGACCCCCAGCACCGGGTCACCGTCGTGCACCCCGGTGGCTTCCAGGGCCCGGCCTTCACCGTGGAATCGGCTCTGGTCTGGGGTTTCACCGCCGGGGTGATCGACCGGATCCTGCACTTCGCCGGCTGGGAGCGCCCCTGGGACCGGTCCCGGGAAGTCCCGCTCGACTGGCGCGCATGAGACGGTGAGCCCTGTGAACGTGCTGGACATCTTGTTGCTGCTCGCCGCCGTATGGTTCGCGATCGTCGGCTACCGCCAGGGGTTCGTCGTCGGCATCCTGTCGGTGATCGGCTTCCTCGGCGGTGGTCTCGTCGCCGTGTCCCTGCTGCCCCTGATCTGGGACCGGGTCACCGACAACGGCACCCAGGTGTCCACCACGGTCGTCATCGTCGCCGTGGTCGTGATCATCATCTGTGCCTCGATCGGACAGGCGCTGACCACCCACCTGGGCAACAAGCTCCGGCGCCACATCACATGGTCCCCGGCCCGCGCGCTGGACGCGACGGGCGGCGCCCTGGTGAACGTGGTCGCGATGCTGCTGGTGGCCTGGCTGATCGGGTCCATGGTCGCCGGGACGTCCATTCCCACGCTGGGCAAGGAGGTCCGCAACTCCAAGGTGCTCTTCGGCGTCTCGCGGGTCCTTCCCGCGCAGGCGAACACCTGGTTCACGGACTTCAGTTCCACGCTGGCCCGCAACGGCTTCCCGCAGGTCTTCAGCCCCTTCTCCAACGAGCCGATCACCGAGGTCAAGCCGCCGGACCCGCTGCTCGCGCGCAGCACCGTGGCCGAGTACGCCAAGCAGTCGATCGTGAAGGTCGTCGGCACGGCGCCCGCGTGCAGCAAGGTCCTGGAGGGCACCGGCTTCGTCTTCGCGCCGGGCAAGGTGATGACCAACGCGCACGTCGTCGGCGGGGTCGGCGAACCGACCGTGCAGGTCGGCGGCGAGGGCAAGCTCTACGACGGCAAGGTCGTGCTCTACGACTGGGAGCGCGACATCGCCGTCCTGGACGTGCCCAGGCTGAAGGCGCCCGCGCTGGAGTTCACCGACAAGGACGCGGCGAGCGGCAGCGACGCCATCGTGGCGGGCTTCCCGGAGAACGGCTCGTACGACGTCCGCGCGGCGCGCGTGCGCGGCCGGATCAACGCCACCGGCCCGGACATCTACCACCGCGGAACCGTGCGGCGGGACGTCTACTCGCTGTACGCGACGGTCCGCCAGGGCAACTCCGGCGGCCCGCTGCTGACGCCCGAGGGCAAGGTGTACGGGGTCGTCTTCGCGAAGTCCCTCGACGACCCCAACACCGGTTACGCCCTGACCGCGGACGAGATCCGCGAGGACATCCGGTCCGGTGCGACGGCGGACCGGCGGGTCAACAGCCAGGGTTGCGCCCTCTGAGCCCTACGGGAGCCTTGAGGGGCTCCCGTAGCGCCGTTCCGGGGCCGGTGGGGCCCGGTGGGCCCTGTCGGCTTCCCGAGCCCCGTGTCTACGTACGCTGGTGCCTGAGCCGGGCGGAGACCCAGCGGGCCCGCCGGCGCAGGATGCGCGGAATTCCGAGTCGGGGGTCGTCGTGGCCTGCGCGGCCCTGCCCCCTGTGCGTGCCCGGCGTGACCGTCGAGCGGCGTTCGTGTGCGGTGTCACCGTAGTCGTGCGTCCAGCTCATACTCCGAGCTGTGCCCGGGGCCCAAGGTCGGTAATCGCGTTGGGGACGGCTAATTGGCCTATGCGTCAGGCAATTGAATGCTTGTCATATAAGCAACTCGGGGGTAGTGGGCACCCGGCTCAGCGGTCCGGCTCGGGATCCTTCAGCCAGTTGACCAGCTCCGCCGAGAACGCCGCCGGGTCCTCTTCGTGCGGAAAGTGCCCGAGCCCGTCGAAGAGCCGCCAGCGGTACGGGGCTTCGACGTACTGCCCCGACCCCGCCGCGCTCCGCGTCCGCATCACCGGATCGAGCGAGCCGTGCAGGTGCAGCGTGGGCACCCGCACCGGCCGCTTCATGCGCCGGTTGAACTGCAGTCCGTCGGGCCGGGCCATGGACCGCATCATCCAGCGGTACGGCTCGACCGAGCAGTGCGCCGTGGAGGGGATGCACATCGCGCGCCGGTACACCGCGACGTCCTCCTCGTCGGGGAGCCGCGGGCCCGACCAGTCCCGGAGCAGTTCACCGACGAGCGCCCCGTCGTCGGCGACGAGCTGACGCTCGGGCACGAACGGCCGCTGGAAGCCCCAGATGTGCGAGCTGGCGCGGGTCTGCCCGAAGTCGGACAGCATCGCGGACCGCCAGCGGCGCGGATGCGGCATCGAGGACACCACGAGCCGGCGCACCAGCTTCGGCCGCATCACCGCCGCCGTCCAGGCGAGGTAGCCGCCCAGGTCGTGCCCCACGAGGGCCGCGTCGGGCTCGCCGAGGGACCGTACGACCCCGGTGATGTCGAGCGCCAGGTTGGCGGGGTCGTAGCCGCGGGGGGTGCGGTCGCTGCCGCCCACCCCGCGCAGGTCCATCGCGACCGCCCGGTAGCCCGCGTCGGCCAGCGCGGTCATCTGGTGCCGCCACGTCCACCAGAACTGCGGGAACCCGTGCAGGAGCAGCACCAGCGGTCCGTCACCCAGCTCGGCGACGTGGAACCGCGCCCCGTTGGCCGCGACGTCCCGGTGCGTCACTTCTCGCCCGCCGGGGAGGGGGATCCGGACCGCCGTGGCCGCGGTGGGGGGCGTACCGGACGTGCCGGAATCCGACGAGGGGGAGGTCATGAAGACGAGCGTGCCACACCCACGGCGTTGTCACTGACCGACCGGGCGTGGGGCTTGACGGTGCCGACGAGGGCCGCCGTCTCCTTGACCGAGGCGATGGTCTTCACCGGCGGCTTGATCTTCTTGAACTTCGCCATGGCGATCAGTCCGATCACGCCCGCGAGCAGCCAGAACGCCACACCGACGATCAGGAAGGCCCAGGCCAGCCCGAGTCCGAGGTTGTGGATCCCGTAGGCCGCCGCGAAGCTCAGCACCGGCAGCGAGAAGAGGAGGAGCACGCCGGCGACGATGGCGGCGCCGCTGCCGATGCCCGCGCGCTTGACGTCCTGCTTGATCTCCACCTTGGCGAGGGCGATCTCGTCGTGCACCAGGGCGGACATCTCGGCGGTGGCCGAGGCGACCAGCTGGCCGAGTGTGCGCTCGGCTCCTGGGGCCCCTTGGTCCACTGCGCTCATCGCTCTCTCCCTCTGTCGTCCGTCATCCGACTGCGACGGCTGTCCTGTCGTCAGGTCAGATCATGCCGGACGGCCGCCGTCGGCGCTGGACCCGCCCGGAGCTTCGGCCGCGGCCTCTTCGGCCCTGCGCAGGTGCTCGGCGGCCTTGGCCTCGTAGATCTTCGCCATCCGCAGGTGGTAGTCCGGCTTGTCCTGCTCGTAGATGTCGGGGATGCCGTCGAGGTCCTCGTCGCGCTCCTCCTCCTCGATGAGCGCCTTGTACTTCCGGTTGCGCATCTTCAGCAGGACGCACGCGAGGACCGCGGCGATCAGCGAACCGATCAGGACGGCGGCCTTGATCTCGTCCGTCAGGACGGGGTCGTCGGTGAAGGCGAGCTCGCCGATCAGGAGCGAGACGGTGAAGCCGATGCCGGCGAGCGAGGCGACCGCGAAGACGTCCGGCCAGGCGAGGTCGTCGTTCAGCTCGGCCTTGGTGAAGCGGGCGGCGAGCCAGGTACCGCCGAAGATGCCGACCGTCTTGCCGACGACGAGGCCGAGCACCACGCCGAGGGTCTCGGGCCGGGTGAAGACCTGGCCGATGGCCTCGTCGGACAGGGAGACGCCGGCGGAGAAGAGGGCGAAGAGCGGGACGGCCAGACCGGCGGAGACCGGCCGGACCAGGTGCTCGATGTGCTCGCCGGGGGAGTGCTCCTCGCCCTCCTTGCGGTGGCAGCGCAGCATCAGGCCCATGGCGACACCGGCGATGGTGGCGTGGACGCCGCTGTTGTACATCAGGCCCCAGATGACCAGGGCGAGCGGGACGTAGACGTACCAGCCGCGCACGCCTGCGCGGAGCAGGAACCAGAAGAGGACCAGGCCGACGACCGCCCCGCCGAGCGCCAGGAAGTTGATCTCGCTGGTGAAGAACACCGCGATGATCATGATGGCGAACAGGTCGTCGACGACGGCCAGGGTCAGCAGGAACGCCCGCAGGGCGGACGGCAGCGAGGTGCCGATGACGGCGAGGACGGCCAGGGCGAAGGCGATGTCGGTGGCGGTCGGAACCGCCCAGCCGTCCGTCGAGCCGTTGCCGAGCACGTTGGTCAGTACGTAGACCAGCGCGGGTACGGCCATGCCGCAGATCGCGGCGATCACCGGGAGCGCGGCGGCCTTGGCGTCGCGCAGGTCGCCCGCGACGAGTTCGCGCTTGAGCTCGATGCCGGCGACGAAGAAGAAGATGGCGAGCAGGCCGTCGGCCGCCCAGTGCTGGAGCGACAGGTCCAGGCCGAGGGCGGCGGGCCCGATGTGGAAGGAGCGGACGCTGTCGTAGCTCGCCGCGATGGCGGGCACGTTCGCCCAGATGAGTGCGGCGATCGCGGCCACGAGGAGGAGGACGCCGCCGACCGTCTCGGCGCGCAGGGCGTCGGCCACGAAGCGGCGCTCCGGCAGCGAGAGGCGGCCGAGGAGCTTGCGGCTCTGGTTGTCGGTGGGGCTGGGCGCGGCCACGGGGGGCACCTCCGGGGTGGGTTGGACGGCATGACGAAACGCGTTGCCGACCAGACTTCCCGGCGCACCCTGTGGAGTAATTCTTTAATGATCTAATACTTTACAGGGTGTACGCGTGGGCGTATCCGGTGATCGTCACTTTATGTGCGAAAGGGGCATCCGGCGCGGCGCGCCGGATGCCCCTTTCGTCGTGTCGTACGGCTATTGCCGGACCCTGTGTCAGTCCTCGCTGCCGGCGGCCGGCAGCTTGCTCTGGATCAGGTCCATGACCGAGGAGTCCGCGAGCGTGGTGACGTCGCCGACCGCGCGGTTCTCTGCCACGTCGCGCAGCAGGCGGCGCATGATCTTGCCCGAGCGGGTCTTCGGCAGCTCCTGCACGGGCAGGATGCGCTTCGGCTTGGCGATCGGGCCGAGCGTGGCGCCCACGTGGTTGCGCAGCTCCGCGACCAGCGTGTCCGTCTCGGAGGCGCTGCCGCGCAGGATGACGAAGGCCACGATGGCCTGGCCGGTGGTCTCGTCGGCCGCGCCGACGACGGCGGCCTCGGCGACCGAGGGGTGCGAGACGAGGGCGGACTCGACCTCGGTGGTGGAGATGTTGTGG
This sequence comes from Streptomyces sp. NBC_01298, assembly GCF_035978755.1. Lineage (NCBI taxonomy): Bacteria > Bacillati > Actinomycetota > Actinomycetes > Kitasatosporales > Streptomycetaceae > Streptomyces > Streptomyces sp. NBC_01298. The sequence goes on along the minus strand of NZ_CP108414.1, from coordinate 4,246,325 downwards.
CCGGAGACGAGCATGACGTCGTCGACGCGGCCGAGGAGCCAGATGTCGCCGTCCTCGTCCTTCTTGGCGCCGTCGCCCGCGAAGTACTTGCCCTCGAAGCGCGACCAGTAGGTGTCGATGTAGCGCTGGTCGTCGCCCCAGATGGTGCGCAGCATGGACGGCCACGGCTCGGTGAGGACCAGGTAGCCGCCTCCGCCGTTCGGGACCTCGTTCGCCTCGTCGTCCACGACGGTGGCGGCGATGCCGGGCAGCGCGCGCTGCGCGGAGCCCGGCTTGGTCTCGGTGACACCCGGCAGCGGGGAGATCATCATGGCGCCGGTCTCGGTCTGCCACCAGGTGTCCACGATCGGGCAGCGGTCGCCGCCGATGTGCTTGCGGTACCAGATCCAGGCCTCGGGGTTGATCGGCTCGCCGACCGAGCCCAGCACGCGCAGGCTGGAGAGGTCGAACTTCGCGGGGATGTCGTCGCCCCACTTCATGAACGTGCGGATCGCGGTGGGCGCGGTGTAGAGGATGGTGACGCCGTACTTCTGCACGACCTCCCAGAACCGGCCCTGGTGCGGGGTGTCCGGCGTGCCCTCGTACATCACCTGGGTGGCGCCGTTGGCGAGCGGCCCGTAGACGATGTAGGAGTGCCCGGTCACCCAGCCGATGTCGGCGGTGCACCAGTACACGTCCGACTCCGGCTTCAGGTCGAACACCGCGTGGTGGGTGTACGAGGCCTGCGTGAGGTAGCCGCCGGAGGTGTGCAGGATGCCCTTGGGCTTACCCGTGGTCCCCGAGGTGTACAGGATGAACAGCGGGTGCTCGGCGTCGAAGGCCTGCGGCGCGTGCTCGGCGGACTGCCGCTCGACGATCTCGTGCCACCAGACGTCGCGGCCCTCGGTGAAGGCGGTGTCCTGGCCGGTGCGGCGCACCACGAGGACGTGCTCGACCTGCGGGCACTTGGCGACGGCCTCGTCGATGGCGGGCTTCAGGGCGGAGGGCTTGCCCCGGCGGTAGCCGCCGTCGGAGGTGATGACCAGCTTCGCGTCGGCGTCCTGGATGCGGGAGGCGACGGCGTCGGCGGAGAAACCGCCGAAGACGACCGAGTGCGCGGCGCCCACCCGGGCGCACGCGAGCATCGCGACGACGGCCTCGGGGATCATCGGCAGGTAGACGGCGACCCGGTCGCCGGCCTGCACGCCCAGCTCGGTCAGGGCGTTCGCGGCCTTGGAGACCTCGTCCTTGAGCTGGGCGTAGGTGATCGAGCGGCTGTCGCCGGGCTCGCCCTCGAAGTGGATGGCCACGCGGTCGCCGTTGCCGGCCTCGACGTGGCGGTCCACGCAGTTGTAGGCGACGTTCAGCTTGCCGTCCGCGAACCACTTCGCGAAGGGCGGGTTGCTCCAGTCGAGCGTCTCGGTGGGCTCGGTGTCCCAGCTCAGCCGCCGCGCCTGCTCGGCCCAGAAGCCCAGCCGGTCCGCGTCGGCCTGTGCGTACGCAGCCTCAGTCACATTGGCGGCGGCGGCCAGATCGGCAGGCGGTGCGAACCGCCGCTCCTCCTTGAGCAGATTGGCCAGGCTTTCATTGCTCACGACGCATCTCCCTTTCCCAGGGTGTCCGTTGTGTCCCCGGTTGTGTCCCGGGCCTAGCTCATCAGTCAATGGCCCGGGTGACAAGAGGCTGCCGGGAATTGGTGTAGACCTATTACCCGGCCGGGCCCACGCGCGAGTGGCCCCCTCCCGCAGCAGGGTGCGGAAGGGGGCCACCGAGTGGCACGGATACGGGAGGGTATCGGTTCAAAGATCCCGCCGAGGATCCGGCGAAGGGTCTCGAGGGCGGGGTGCTACCCGTTTGGCCGTTCAGCCGCGCAGCGCGCCCGCGCCCACGGTGTCGAAGACCCGGCAGTCGAAGAAGTCCTGCCCCTCTGACAGCAGGTAGGCCTGCGCCTCGCCGACGTGGAAGTACATCCCGTGCAGCTCCAGCGTGCCCTCGGCGAGCCGTCGGGCCACCGATTCGTGGGCCTTCAGGTGCTCCAGCTGCTGCACCACATTGGTCAGGCAGAGCTGCTCCACGGCGTCCGCCGGCAGCCTTCCGGAGATCCGCGCCCAGGCGTGATGGCGGCTGGCCATCCGCTCCAGGCTCGGCAGCCCGTGCCGCAGCCACCTGCGCAGCGGGGTCATGGGGACCCCGGGCGCGGAGTTCAGCAGGGCCTGCATGGCCCCGCATCCCGAATGCCCGCACACGGTGATGCTGTCCACCTTCAGGACGTCCACGGCGTACTCGATGGCCGCCGCGACCGAGTCGTCCGTGGACTCGGCCCCCGGGAGGGGGACTAGGTTGCCGACGTTGCGGACCGTGAACAGGTCCCCGGGGCCGCTGGCCGTGATCATGCTGGTCACCAGGCGGGAGTCCGCACAGGTGAGGAAGAGCTGCGAGGGCCGCTGCCCCTCCCGGGCCAGCCGGGCCAGCTCCTCGCGCACGTGTGGAGCCGTGTCCCGCTGGAAGGCGCTGATCCCGTTGGCCAGTTGACCGGCGCCGCGTCCGCGGGGCCCGGCCGGCGCGGTGGGCTCCGGGGCCGGGGCGGGAGGTTCGGCCGGGCTCTCGGCCGTCGCCGGGCTCCCCGCGCCCGAGGCGTCCGTACGGGCCGCCGTGCCGCGGTGGTCGCAGTGGTTCTGCCACGGGGTCCAGGGCCGGCAGCACTGGTGGTCCCCGCGCTGCGCGCCGCGCTGGGCGCCGCGCTCGGCCCGCTGGGCCTGCTCCGCTTCGGCGATCCGGGCTCCCGACCGGCCGGTGACCTCCAGCGTGCCCCCGTGGGCCAGGTGGGAGTCCTGCCAGTCCTGGAGGGTCTCGTAGGCGGCGTGGTCCATGAACGAGCCGTCCAGCTCGATGACTGCGTGCCCGTGGTGCGGGATCTGGTTCAGCACCCGGCTCAGCCGCGGCACCGCCAGGAAGGTCAACTGTCCGCGGGCCCACACCCGGTGGACCCCGCTGTCGAGCTGCTCGACGGTGATCCGGGTCCGGGCCAGGCGGTGCAGGGCCAGGGCGACGGCCATCGCGATGCCGATGGCGACGCCCTCCAGGACCCCGCCGAGCACCACGGCCACGATGGTGGTGGCGTAGACGAGGATCTCGCGGTGCCGGGTGACGGTGCGCAGGTGCGTGGCGCTCACCATCTGCACGCCCACCGCCATCACCAGCGCGGCCAGTGCGGCGAGCGGGATCAGGTCGAGGACGGGGACGAGCAGCCCGGCGGCGAGCAGGATCCACAGCCCGTGCAGCATGGACGAACGGCGAGTGGTGGCACCGGCCTTGACGTTGGCCATGCTGCGGACGGCGCCGCCCGCGACGGGCAGTCCGCCCAGTGCCCCGGAGATGATGTTCGCGGCGCCCTGGCCGCGCAGTTCCCGGTTGAGGTCGGCCCGTGCCGGACGCTGACCGGTGCCCCGATGGGTGGCGATCAGCTTGTCGGTGGCCACGGCCGAGAGCAGGGATTCCACACTGCCGACCAGGGTGATGGTCAGGACGGCGGCGATGATGCCGAGGACCGGGCCCTCGGGCAGTTCGGGCAGTGCGTGGCTGCGCCAGGACGGCAGGTCCACCCGGGGCAGGCTGAGCCCGGCGAGGGCGGCGCAGGCCGTGGCGACGGCGACGGCGGCCAGCGCGGCGGGCACCTTGCGCAGGTTCCGCCCGGTGCGGCCCGGCAGTCGCGGCCAGGAGAGCAGGACGGCGAGGGTGAGCACGCTGACGCCGAGCGCGGCGGGATGCAGATCGGCCAACTGGTTGGGCAGTCCGCGGACGTTGGCCAGGGCGGAGCTCTGCGGGGTGCCGCCGAGCACGATGTGCAGCTGTGCCAGCGCGATCGTCACGCCGACACCGGCGAGCATCCCGTGGACGATCGCCGGGCTGACCATCAGCGCGGACCGGGCGGTGCGCAGTACGGCCAGGCCGAGCTGGCACAGACCGGCGAGCACCGTGATGGCACAGGTGGTGCGCCAGCCGTAGTGCTGGATCAACTCGGCGGTGACGACGGTGAGTCCGGTCGCGGGGCCGCTCACCTGGAGCGGCGTTCCGCCGAGCCGTGCGGCCAGGATCCCGCCGGCCGCCGCGGCGACGAGGCCCGCCTGGAGCGGGGCGCCCGTGGCCAGGGCGATGCCGAGCGAGAGCGGCAGGGCGATCAGGAAGACGGCGACGGAGGCGGAGAGGTCGGCTTGGAGGCCGGCCCGGCTGTCGGCCGGGAGGCCTTTGGCGGAGGGAGGGGAAGGGGGGGATGGGATGGCTGTCATAGGTCCCGTCTCCTCGGGGGAGGGGTGAAGCGGCGGGATTATCAACACTCGGTAAACGAACGGTAATGGAGAGTAAAGCCCGGTGGGGGGCAATGCGGGCAAACGGCCTAGGAATTAGCGCTCACGAGTGATTAGGCATTTAGTCCGGCTTGTCACACCTTCCTTAAAACGGACCGCATGGGACGTTGCGGCGCGGAAGTCCTGCGATGGAACTGCGAGGGAAGAGGTGCGGCGGATGACTGCCACCACGAAGAGGCCCGCCACGAAGAAGGCCGCCGGGAAGAGGATCGCCGGCGGCCTGGTGGCCACGGCGCTGGTCCTGGGAGTGGCCGGGTGCAGCACCTCGGAGCCCGCCGGCCGTCCGGCCCCCGGAGGTCAGGCGGCCAAGAAGGGCGCCCCCGCGCCGGAAGGCCCGGCTCCGGGCAGCGTCAAGCGGCTCATCGGGGACGGCTCGACCGCGTACACCGGGCTGCAGCCGAACGTACGGAAGGCGGAGAAGCTGAAGCCGGGCGAAAAGCCACCCCAGTTCGTCGTGTATTCGTGGGACGGGGCGGGAGAGGACAGCCAGAAGCTGTTCTCGCATTTCCGTGAGGTGGGCAAGAAGTACAACGCCCGTATGACGTACTTCCTCAGCGGCGTGTACATGCTCCCGGAGGAGAAGCGTTCCCTCTACACCGCTCCCCAGCACTCCGCGGGCCGCTCCGACATCGGCTTCGGCGACCCCCAGGGCATCAAGGACACCGCCGAGCAGGTGCGCGGGGCCTGGCTGGAGGGGAACGAGATCGGCACCCACTTCAACGGCCACTTCTGCGGACCCGAGGGCGGCGTCGGGACCTGGTCGGTGGGGGAGTGGAAGAGCGAGATCAACCAGGCGAAGTCGTTCGTCAAGAACTGGAAGACGAACTCTCCGGCGCTGGCGGGCATGGAGGCGCTCCCCTTCGACTACGAGAAGGAGATGATCGGGGCCCGCACCCCCTGCCTCGAAGGCCAGAAGAACTTCATGCTGGCGGCCAAGGAGATGGGCGGCTTCCGCTACGACTCCAGCGGCATCAGCAAGCAGATCTGGCCGAAGAAGACGGACGGCCTCTGGGACATCCCGCTCCAGCTGGTCCCCATGCCGGGCCGCGCCTTCGAGACGCTCAGCATGGACTACAACTACCTGGTCAACCAGTCCGGTACGACCACGCAGGGCGACCCCTCCCAGCACGCGTACTGGGGTGAGCAGATGCGCGACGGACTGGCCAAGGCCTTCGAGCGGACCTACCAGGGCAACCGCGCGCCGCTGATCATCGGCAACCACTTCGAATCCTGGAACGGCGGCACCTACATGCGCGCCGTCGAGGACTCCATCAAGACCATGTGCACGCAGAAGGACGTCCGCTGCGTGCCCTTCCGCGAGCTCGTGGACTGGCTGGACGCCCAGGACCCGAAGGCCCTGGAGTGGATGCGCACCCTCGACGTCGGCGAGGCGCCGAAGGAGGGCTGGGGCAAGTTCCTGACGGCGGGGCCGCCGGCCAAGCCGGCCGCCCCCGCCGGGGTCAAGCCGGCTGCGGAGCCGGCAGAGGCGAGTCAGAACGAGGAGTGAGCAGCTCCCGTAGGACGAATCCGGGGTCGACCTGTTCCGCCAGGTCGATCCCGGTCTTCGCGTTGCCCCAGCTCTCGGCGTTGCGCAGGTGGAAGTGGACCATCTGCTCGGTGTACCGCTCCCAGTCGCGGTGCGCGTACGAGTCGTCCGCGGCGTCCTGCAGCGCCTGCAGGGCCAGCCGGTTGGTGGCCTCCAGCAGCTCGAAGGCGGCCGGGCGGCCCTTCTCCATCGCCCGCACCCAGTCCGACTGTCCGACGGTGACCAGCAGATCCTCACCGGCCTCGTCCTGGAGGAACTCGATGTCCTCCGGGCCCTGCACCTTGTTGCCGACGACCTTGAGCGTGATCCCGAAGTCCCGCGCGTACTCCTTGTACTGGCGGTAGACGGAGACGCCCTTGCGGGTCGGTTCGGCGACCAGGAAGGTCACGTCGAAGCGGGTGAACATGCCGGAGGCGAAGGAGTCGGAGCCGGCCGTCATGTCGACCACGACGTACTCGTCCGGGCCGTCGGCGAGGTGGTTGAGGCAGAGCTCGACCGCGCCGACCTTGGAGTGGTAGCAGGCCACGCCCAGGTCGGACTCGGTGAACGGCCCCGTCGCCATCAGCCGTACGGGTTCTCCGTCCAGCGTCAGGGTGCGCGCGCAGGCGTCGTAGACGGGGTTGTCCTCGTCGACGCGCAGCAGCCGGGAGCCGGTGCCGGGCGGCGTGGTCTTGATCATCGTGTCGGCGGAGGCGATGCGCGGGTTGGATCCGCGCAGGTAGTCCTTGATGAGGGGCAGGTGCGCGCCCAGCGCGGGCAGCGAGGCCGCGTCGTCCTCGCTGAGTCCGAGCGCGGCGCCCAGGTGCTGGTTGATGTCGGCGTCCACCGCGACGACACGGGCTTCATTGGAGGCGAGGTGGCGGATGAAAAGGGAGGACAGCGTGGTCTTGCCGCTGCCGCCCTTCCCCACGAAAGCGATCTTCATGTTCACGAAGCGTAGTGGGTCGGTGGCTTTGTGTTGTATGCCTGAGTGAAGAAGACCACTCCAAGGAGGGGTCGGTGCTATGGGGGAGCAGTGCGTAGGCTCCTTACTTATGAGTAGCGCCTCTGCTTCCGCCGCCCCGGCCCCTTCTGGAGCCGCCGCCGCCGATCCGCTCGCCCCGCTGGCCGGTCTGCCGGGCGTCGCCGAGTCCGTGGATTCCGTACGCAAGGCCGTGGACCGGGTCTACGGCCACCGCGTCATGCGCCGCCGCGCCGGGGCGGTCGCCTCGGAGGCCGCACTGCGCGGAGCCCGCGGCAGCGCGGCGCTGTCCGGGGCCGACTGGGCGCTGGAGGAGGTCCGCCGCCGGTCCGACTTCGGCTCGGAGCCGGAGGCGCGCACGGTGGGCGCGGCCCTGCGCCTGACGGCGGAGGCGGGCCAACTGCTCAGCATCTGGCGCCAGTCGCCGCTACGGGTCCTGGCGCGGCTCCACCTGGTGGCCTGCGGCTCCACGGCCGACGGTGACGTGGTCGGCCGGCCGCGGCTGGCCGGTGAGCCGGTGGACGAGCCGCTGATCGACCTGCCCCTGCCCGACGCGCAGGAGGTGGCGGGCCGGCTGGAGGGGCTCTCCGGCCTGATCATCGCGGGCGGCTCCGCCCCGGCGCTGATCACGGCGGCCGTGGTGCACGGCGAGCTGCTGGCGCTGCGTCCGTTCGGTTCGTACAACGGCCTGGTGGCGCGGACGGCGGAGCGGATCGTGCTGATCAACAGCGGTCTGGACCCGAAGGCGATCTGTCCCGCGGAGGTCGGCCACGCGGAACAGGGGCGGGACGCTTACCTGGAGGCCTTCAAGGGCTACGTCTCCGGCACCGCGGAGGGGATGTCGGCGTGGATCGCGCACTGCGGCCGCGCGATCGAACTCGGGGTCCGGGAGTCGACGGCGGTCTGTGAGGCGCTCCAGCGCGGCGCGGCCTGAGGCTCTGCCGCCGCCCGGGGGCGACCCGATCGGGGCCGGACATGGGTTGCGGCGACACCGTATTGCTCTGGTGTCGCCGCTGGCACTTACGCCCAGTTACCAAGCGTCCTCGATGATTGCCCATCAGGTCGGGAGCTTTGCCCGTCACCTGGTGCGGCTGGCCCGTAATCGACGGGTCGACGTCGCGTGGGTGCTCGGCGTTCATGCTTTTCGGTCCGTGGGCCATACTGCGTTTTAAAGATGATCCTCTCGGATGTTCTTTGGTCTCGCGGGCCTTGACTCCTTTGTACTCCGCTTCGGAGTGGAGCGAAACCCCTGGCCACATTTCTTTGCTTTCCGGTGCGGACCGGGGCGTATGGGACACCCGATGTCCTTGCAGGTCAGCGGGTGTCCGTGGCCAGGTCAGCGGGTCGCGGCGGCCGCCAGTGCGCGGCGTCGGCTCGCGTACCAGACCAGCCCGGCGGTGACCGCGGCCGCGCCCACCGCCGCGGCGGCGACCAGCGCCGGCCGTGCGGGCATCGACAGTCCGGGCAGCCGCTGCTTGAGCCGCACCGGCCGGTTGAACATCAGCACCGGCCACGCGCGCGCCACGGCTTCCCGTCGCAGCGCCCGGTCGGGGTTGACCGCGTGCGGGTGCCCGACCGCCTCCAGCATCGGGATGTCGGTGGCCGAGTCGCTGTACGCGTAGCAGCGCGCGAGGTCGTACCCCTCGGACTCCGCCAGTTCCCGTACGGCCTCCGCCTTGGTGGGGCCGTAGGCGTAGTACTCGATCTCGCCGGTGAAGCAGCCGTCCTCGCCCACGACCATCCGCGTGGCGACGACCCGGTCGGCGCCGAGCATCTCGCCGATGGGCTCGACGACTTCGGCGCCGGACGTGGACACGATCACCACGTCGCGGCCCGCGGTGTGATGGGCCTCGATGAGGGAGGCGGCCTCGTCGTAGATCAGCGGGTCGATGAGGTCGTGCAGGGTCTCGGCGACGATCTCCCGGACCTGCTGCACGTTCCACCCCTTGCAGAGGGCGGACAGGTACTCCCGCATCCGCTCCATCTGGTCGTGGTCGGCGCCGCCGGCCAGAAAGATGAACTGCGTGTAGGCCGTACGCAGCACGGCCCTCCGGTTGATCAGGCCGCCCTGGTAGAAGGACTTGCTGAACGTCAGAGTGCTCGACTTCGCAATGACCGTCTTGTCCAGGTCGAAGAAGGCTGCGGTGCGAGGCAAGGAGTGCGGCAAGGGCTGATTTTCCACGACCCGAGCATATGCGCCCACCATTCGGCGTAAAGTGCGGCGCGTGGGTTTGCCTGAGAAGCCTCTCGGGTACACCATGGAAGTCACGGATCGTTCGCGACCGTGCTAACCCGGTCTGGCTCCTCCCCCCCCGAGTCGGACCGTGGGGACGACCCCCGCTCTCCCCCCCGGCGGGGGTCGTCGCATGTCCGGACGCGGTTCGCGTCCCTGCTTTCGACCCCAAGTGATCATTTCTCAGGCCTCCTCGTCTTCGAGGGGCCTGCGCGTCGAAGGCCCTCACCCTCCCGAACTCGTCACGGTGCGTAGTCGTTCCGGCGCGCTCCGGAACTCACCTGTTGGGGTGAGTGGGTTATTCACAATGGGGTGGCTGTCCACGGTTTTAGAGCAAGATCCACTTCTTTTCCCCGATCCCGTCACGGTGATTCCGGCCGCGAAGTCCGCGGCGCTGGATTTGCGGTGAGAAGGAGGCGGAGATCGTGGCTGGATCGAAGTCGTGTGAAGTCCGGGATCTCGCGGTGGACGGCGGGGACAGGCTGAATCCCGGGGCCGGCGGGCCCGTGGCCGCCGGTGGACGGCCGCTGATCATCACCGAGGACCCCCTGCTGCTCGACGACCTGCTGCGGCTGTGCGCCGCCGCGGGGGCCGAGCCGCATGTGCACCATGCGGTGCCCGAGCAAAGCGGAGCCGGTCGTGAGGGCGGCGACGGGAGGAACGGGGGCGCCGCGGGGGTCCCGGGCATCGCCGGTATCGGAGGCGTCGGAGGCGCCGGGGGCGTCGCGGGCGTCGGCTGGGAGACGGCGCCGCTCGTCCTCGTCGGCGACGATGCCGCCCGGCGGGTGCGCGGCGCGCCCCGGCGGGCCGGAGTCTTCCTCGTCGGCCGGGACCTGGACGACCCCCGTGTCTGGCAGCGGGCGGTGGAGATCGGCGCCGAGGAGGTGCTGACCCTCCCCGACGCCGAGGGCCTGCTCGTCGACCGGATCGCCGATGTGGTCGAGGGGGCCGGGAGGCCCGCCCTCACGGTCGGGGTGATCGGGGGCAGCGGCGGAGCCGGAGCCTCCACCCTCGCCTGCGCCCTGGCCCTGCGGGCCGCCCGCGCCGGGGAGCGGACCATCCTCATCGACGGCGACCCCCTCGGCGGCGGGATGGACGTCCTCCTGGGAGGCGAAGCCGCCGAAGGACTGCGCTGGCCCGACTTCGCCGCCTCGCGCGGCCGCGTCGGCGCCGGAGCACTGGCGGAGTCCCTGCCCGAGCTGCACGCCCTGCGGGTGCTCAGCTGGGACCGCGGCGACCGTGTGGTGGTGCCGCCCGCCGCGATGCGCTCGGTGGTGGCCGCCGCGCGGCGCCGGGGCGGGGTCGTCGTGGTCGACCTGCCGCGCCGGGTCGACGAAGCCGTCGCCGAGGTGCTCGCACAGCTGGACCTGGTGCTCATGGTGGTGCGGGGCGAGCTGCGCGCGGTGGCCGCGGCCGGCCGGGTGGCCGCCGGGGTCCGGATGGTGGCCCGGGACGTCCGCGTGGTCGTACGGGGCCCCGCGCCCGGCGGACTCGACGCGGAGGCCGTCGCCGGACTGCTGGGGGTTCCCCTGGCCGGCGAGGTGCCGGTGGAAGTGGGGCTCCCGGGCCGGGTGGCCGAGGGCGAGCCCCCGGGGGCACACGGTCGGGGCGCCCTCGCCCGCTTCTGCGACGGCTTCTGGCAGCGCGCGCTCGGCTCCGCCCAGGGGGTGTCGGCATGAGCGCCGTACTCCTCGACGCGGTGCGCCAGCGGCTCGCCGAGAGCGGGGCGGATCCCACCCCGGCGCGGGTCGCGGCGGCCCTGCGCGCCCAGGGCAGGCTGCTGGGCGACGCGGAAGTGCTGGGCGTCGCCGCGGAACTGAGGTCCGAACTGGTCGGCGCGGGCCCGCTGGAGCCCCTGCTCGCCGACCCCGAGGTCACCGACGTCCTCGTCGCGGCCCCCGACCGGGTGTGGGTGGACCGCGGCGGCGGGCTGGAGCTGACCGGCGTGACCTTCGCCGACGCGGCCGCCGTGCGCAGGCTTGCCCAGCGGCTCGCCGCCGTCGCCGGGCGCCGACTCGACGACGCCCGGCCCTGGGTCGACGCCCGGATGCCCGACGGCACCCGGCTGCACGCCGTCCTGCCTCCGGTGGCCGTCGGATCGGCATGCCTGTCCCTGCGGGTGGTCCGGCCGCGCGCCTTCACCCTGGAGGAGCTGGTCGCGGCCGGGACACTGCCGCCCGGCGGGCAGAGGCTGCTGCGGGACATGGTGCGGGCCCGGCTGTCCTTCCTGGTCTCGGGAGGCACGGGCACCGGCAAGACCACCCTGCTCAGTGCCCTGCTCGGGCTGGTCGGTCCCGGGGAGCGGATCGTGCTCGCCGAGGACTCGGCCGAGCTGCGGCCCGACCATCCGCACGTGGTGCGGCTGGAAACCCGGCCGGCCAACCAGGAGGGTGCCGGTCAGGTCACCCTCGCGGACCTGGTCCGCCAGGCGCTGCGGATGAGGCCGGACCGCCTCGTCGTCGGCGAAGTCCGCGGCGCCGAGGTCGCCGACCTGCTGGCCGCCCTCAACACGGGCCACGAAGGCGGCTGCGGCACCGTCCACGCGAATGCCGCCGCCCATGTGCCGGCCCGGCTGGAGGCCCTCGGGACTGCCGCCGGGCTCGACCGGGCCGCCCTGCACAGCCAGTTGGCGGCCGCGCTGACCCTGGTGGTCCACCTGGTACGGGACCGGGCCGGCCGGCGCCGGGTCGCCGAGGTGCACGTCCTGGAGCGGGACTCCGCCGGGCTCGTGGTCACCGTACCGGCGCTGCGCTGGGGCGCCCGGGGGTTCGTGCGGGACCGGGGCTGGGAGCGGCTGCGCCCGCTGCTGGCAGGTGCCCGGTGAGTGCCGGGGCGGTGGCGGCGCCGGCGCTGTTCGCCGGGGTCCTCTGCGCCGGGGCGGCGGCCTGGGCGCTGGCCGGTGCCGACGGGGTGTCCCGGCGGGCCGGGGCGGTGCTGGCCGGGGCCGGGCCGCCGGAGCCGGTGGGGCCGGCGCCCTGGGAGCGGCTGGTGGCCGGAGTCCGGGTCCGGGCCGCGCGTGGCCCGGAGTGGGCCTGCCTCGGGGTGGGGCTGGCGCTCGCACTGCTGGGCGGGTCGGTGATCCCGCTGCTCGTGGGGGCGGCGGCGGTGCCGCTGGTGCGCCGCGGGCTCCGGGCCCGGCAGCGGGAGCGGGCCCGGACGGCGCGGGCCGCCGAGGTGGTGGCCCTGTGCGGCGCGGTGGTGGGCGAGCTCCGCGCCGGGGCGCAGCCGGGCCGGGCACTGACCGAGGCGATGCGCCGGACGGTGGCGGGCCCCGGCGGGCCGGGAGCCGCGGAGGCAGGGGTCCTCGCGGCCGCGGCCTTCGGCGGGGACGTGGCGGCGGCACTGCGGCAGACGGCGCGGGAACCCGGCGCGGAGGGCCTGGCGGCGATGGCCGCCTGCTGGCGGGTCTCGGTGGACGGGGGCGCGGGGCTGGCCGCCGGACTGGACCGGCTGGACGGGGCCCTGCGGGCCGAGCGGGACCGGGAGGAATCACTGCGCGCCCAGCTCACGGGAGCGAGATCGACGACGGCGGTGCTCGCCCTGCTCCCGGGAGTCGGCCTGCTGATCGGAACCGGGCTGGGGGCCGATCCGCTGCGGGTGCTCCTGCACACGCCGGTGGGGTGGGGCTGCCTGCTCACGGGCGCGGTGCTGGAGACGGTGGGGCTGCTGTGGTGCCGGCGGATCGTACGGGTGGGGGAGCGGTGATGGACGGCTTCGCCATCCACAGGCTGGGGACGGCCCTGTGCCTCGCGGCGGCGGCGCTGAGCGCGGGGTCGCTGGTGGCCGCCCGCATCAGGGCGCGGGCGTCCCGGCGCCGACTCGCCCGCCTGCTCGGGGTGGGGACGGCGCGCAGGCGACCGGTGCCCGGGCCACGGCTGCGGGCGGCCCCGGCGGCCTGGGCCGGGCCGGCCGGAGCGCTGGTGGTGGCCTGGGTACTGATCGGCGGGCTCGCGGGCGTGGCGGCCGGCTGCGCGGCGGGGTTCGCGGTCCGTGGGTGGCTCGTGCGGCGACGGCCGGCCGCAGGGGTGGACCCCGGGGAGGCCGAGCGCCAGCTCCCTTTCGCCGCCGACCTGTTGGCCGCCTGTCTGGCAGCCGGAGCCGGTCCGGTGGACGCAGCCGAGGCGGTGGGGGAGTCGCTGGGCGGCCCGGTGGGCGACCGGCTGGCGATGGCCGGGGCGGAGCTGCGGCTCGGCGGCGAACCGGGCGCCGCGTGGGGGAGGTTGGCGGAGATACCGGGAGCCCGCGCCCTGGCCGAATGCCTGGAGCGCTCCGCGCGTACGGGTGCGCCCGCCGCGGAACCCGTCTCCCGGCTCGCGTCGACCCTCCGGGCCGACCGCGCGCGCCGGGCGGGGGCCCGGGCGCAGCGGGCGGCGGTCCTCGTCACGGCGCCGGTGGGCCTGTGCTTCCTCCCCGCCTTCCTCGCGCTGGGGGTGGCGCCGGTGGTGATCGGGATGGCCTCCGGCCTCCTCTCCGGCCGCTGAGAGCGGCAGTTGAGGCAGGCGGGGGCAACGGGAGGGCCGTCTGAGGGCCACCTGAGGGCCACCTGAAAGGTCATCCGGAAACCCTCCGGAGGGCTGCCTGCCTGAAGGGGCGCCTGCCTGAAGGGGTGGCTGAAAGGCCGGCGCGAATGGCCGGCTGAACGACCGGCCGAATGATCGCCTGAATGGCCGGACCGGCTGAATGGCCGGCTGAATGATCAGCCGCGGGTGCCACCTGAAATGACCATCTGAGAACACGTCAAAAAGCTGAATCAACGGGAGGTTGTCATGTCGATCAACTGGTTTCGGATGCGGGCGGTACTGACGGGACTGGCGGGACTGAGGCGGCGTGCGGGCGATGCGGGAATGTCCACGTCCGAATACGCCATGGGCACGATCGCGGCGTGTGCGTTCGCGGCCGTTCTGTACAAGGTGGTGACGAGTGAACTGGTCTCGACGGCACTCCAGTCGACCATCGGGAAGGCACTCGATGCGCCGTTCTGACCGGGGATTCGTGACGGCGGAGACGGCCTTGGTGATTCCGGCGCTGGTGCTGTTCGCGGCACTGCTGGTGTGGGCGCTGATGGCGGCCTCCGCACAGATCCGGTGTGTGGACGCCGCTCGGGCCGGCGCCCGGGCGGCTGCCCGGTCGGAGCCGGCGGACGCGGCCGTGGCGGCGGCCGTGGCCGCGGCCCCGCCCGGGGCGCGGGTGGAGCTCTCGCGGGCGGGCGACCTGTGGCGGGTCCGCGTCTCGGCGCCCGCCCCGGGCCCGGCCGCACTGCCGGTGCGGCTCACCGCCCTGGCGGCTGCCCTGGCCGAGGACACCGTGGGGCCGCCGTCGTGACCGGGGCCCGTGCGGACGGTCGGGACCGGGGGTCGGCCACGGTGTGGGCGGTCGTGGTGGTGACCGTGCTGGTGGCGGTGTTCGGCGGGGTGCTCCTGCTCGGGCAGGCGGTGGTCTCGCGGCACCGTGCCGCGGCTGCCGCCGACCTGGCCGTCCTCGCCGCGGCGGCGAGCTGGGCCCACGGCCCGGAGGCCGCCTGCGCCACGGCGGTGCGGGTGGCGGTGGCGCAGGGCGCGCAGGTCACCGAGTGCGTGGTGACGGGAGAGATCGCGGAGATCACCGCCCGTGCCCCGACGGGCCCCTTCCGTCCCGGGCTGCGCTCGCGGGCGGGCCCGCCACTGCCCGTGGAGCCCCGATGAGGGCTTCCGTACAGCCCGGGTCCGTCCTACGGAGCCGGTCCGCTGGGGCTGGCCGGGGCTGGGCTCCCCTGACGGGGCCTGGGCTCCCCGGACGGGGCCTGGGCTCCCCGGACGGGGACGTGGCTGCTGGAAGGGGACGGGTAGGCCGGGCTCCCCGGAAGGGGCTGGGTTCCCGTCCGGGGACGGGGCTGCTGGAAGGGGCCGGGTCCTCCGGAAGGGCGCGAGCGTGGCCGCTCCCGTGTGGGAGGGCCGCGGTGCCCGCCCCCCGCCCGGGGGCATCGAGGGGGGCCGGTGCGGGCCGACGAGTGCCCGGGCGCCGCCGGGACGGGGCGTGAGGGGGCCGGGACGGGGCTGAGAGGGGGCTGGGAGGCGGCTGCGACGGCGGGTCGAGCCTTCGGGCGGGTGTTCCGGTTTGGGGGGTGCCAGGGGCGATATTCAGCCAATCGCTGACCGGCCCGTGCGGCCCGAGTTCCCACCCGTCGGCACGTCGGGGTTCAGGGGGTCGCCGGTGGGTCCGCGGGCGGGGATTCCGAGAGGAGGTGGGTGAGGAGCCGGACGGCGCCGCGCTTGTGCAGGGGGTCGTTGCCGTTGCCGCACTTGGGGGACTGGATGCACGAGGGGCAGCCGGCCTCGCACTCGCAGGCGGCGATGGCGTCACGGGTCGCCGTCAGCCAGGCGCGGGCCGTGTGGAAGGCACGCTCGGCGAAGCCGGCGCCGCCCGGGTGGCCGTCGTAGACGAAGACCGTCGGGAGGAGGGTGTCGGGATGCAGCGGGACGGAGACCCCGCCGATGTCCCAGCGGTCGCAGGTGGCGAAGAGCGGGAGCAGGCCGATGGAGGCGTGCTCGGCGGCGTGCAGGGCGCCACCGAGGATCTCCGGGTTGATCCTGGCCTCGTCGAGCTGGTCCTCCGTGACCGTCCACCAGACGGCCCGGGTGCGCAGGGTGCGGGGCGGCAGGTCCAGTTTGGCTTCGCCGAGCACCTCGCCGGTGATCAGTTTGCGGCGCAGGTAGGAGACCACCTGGTTGGTGACCTCCACCGAGCCGAAGCAGAGCCTGCCGCGGCCCCAGGGGATCTCCGTCTCGGTCTCCAGGACGGAGATGGCGGTCGTGTCGCGGGCCGTCGTGGAGAACGGCGGGTTCGCCTCCTCGACCAGCGCCACGGAATCCTCCAGGTCCAGGTGCTTCACGAGGTACGTGCGGCCCTGGTGGAGGTGGACCGCCCCGTCGTGGACGGCGGTGTGGGAGGCCTCCTCGTCGACCGTGCCCAGCAGTCGGCCCGTGGCGGCCTCGACGATCTGGACCGGGCGTCCGCCGCCGCCCCGGATGTCGGTGAGGTCCGAGGCCCGTTCCCGGCGGGTCCAGTGCCAGGCCGTGGCCCGGCGGCGCAGCAGCTTCGCCGCTTCGAGCTGGGGGAGGAGGTCGCGCGCGGCCGGGCCGAAGAGGTCGAGGTCGGGCTCCGTCAGCGGCAGCTCCGCCGCCGCCGCGCACAGGTGCGGAGCCAGGACGTACGGGTTGTCGGGGTCCAGGACCGTGGCCTCCACCGGCTGCCGGAAGAGGGCCTCGGGGTGGTGGACCAGGTAGGTGTCCAGCGGGTCGTCCCGGGCGATCAGGACGGCCAGTGCGCCCTGGCCCGAGCGCCCGGCACGGCCGGCCTGCTGCCATAGGGAGGCGCGGGTGCCCGGGTAGCCGGTGATCAGGACGGCGTCCAGGCCGGAGACGTCCACGCCCAGCTCCAGGGCGGTCGTCGCGGCCAGGCCGAGCAGGTCGCCGGAGTGCAGGGCCCGCTCCAGGGCCCGGCGCTCCTCGGGCAGGTAGCCGCCGCGGTAGGCCGCGACCCGCCGGGGCAGCGAGCGGTCCACGGCGGCGAGCTTCTCCTGGGCGATCACCGCGATCAGCTCCGCGCCGCGCCGGGAGCGGACGAAGGCGACCGTGCGGACGCCCTGCACGACCAGGTCGGTGAGGAGATCGGCGGTCTCGGCGGTGGCCGTGCGGCGTACGGGCGCGCCCCGCTCGCCCTTGAGGTCGGTCAGGGGCGGCTCCCACAGGGCGAAGACGACCTCGCCGCGCGGGGAGGCGTCGTCGGAGACCTCCACCACCGGCAGGCCGGTCAGGCGGGACGCGGCGGTCGCCGGGTCGCTCGCGGTGGCGGAGGCCAGCAGGAACACGGGATCGGAGCCGTAGCGGGCACACAGCCGGCGCAGCCGCCGCAGGACCTGGGCGACGTGGGAGCCGAATACGCCCCGGTAGGTGTGGCACTCGTCGATGACCACGTAGCGCAGGGCCCGCAGGAAGGAGGACCAGCGCGGGTGGGCCGGGAGGATCCCGCGGTGCAGCATGTCGGGATTGGTGAGGACGTAGTTGGCGTACTGGCGCACCCACTCGCGCTCCTCGAAGGGGGTGTCCCCGTCGTAGACCGCGGGCCGGACGGCGTTGCCGAGGGGGCCGGCCAGTTCCCGTACGGCGCGGCGCTGGTCGGCGGCCAGGGCCTTGGTCGGGGCCAGGTACAGGGCGGTCGCGCCCCGGCCGTTGGCCGCCTCGGCCCCTTCGGCGAGGGCGGAGAGCACGGGCGCGAGGTAGGCCAGCGACTTGCCCGAGGCGATGCCCGTGGCGACGACCACGGACTCCCCGTCGAGGGCGTGCTCGGCCGCCGCGGCCTGGTGTTCCCACGGATGGTCGATCCCGGCGGCCGCAATCGCGGCTACGACATCAGTTCGGATGCGATCGGGCCAGACCGCATGACGACCCTCCCGAGGGGGCAAGTGCTCCGTATGGGTGATGCGCGCAGCCCGGGAAGGCCCCCGTGACAGCCGGTCCAGGACCGTGCCGGGGGTGGGTCTGACGTCCTCGGGTGCCGTGGGCGGCCCGGGACGGTGAGTGTTGGCCATTGGAACCGAGTGTGTCACCGGCGTGCGGGACAATGGTCCGAAGGCGTCGTGCGCGCCTGCCGGTAAGTGATTGAATGCCATCGCGGCAGCCAATCCCTCGTCCACCTCCGGGTGGGGAGGCCCCTGGGGGGCGCCGCTCGATAGCAAGGTGCTGGAGGATCCGTGGACCTGTCCCTGTCGACTCGCACTGTCGGCGACCGTACGGTCGTGGAGGTCGGTGGCGAGATTGATGTGTATACCGCGCCCAAGCTGCGCGAGCAGTTGGTCGAGTTGGTGAACGACGGCAGCTACCACCTGGTTGTCGACATGGAGCGAGTGGACTTCCTCGACTCCACCGGGCTTGGTGTGCTCGTGGGAGGCCTCAAGCGCGTCCGCGCGCACGAGGGCTCGCTGCGTCTGGTCTGCAACCAGGAGCGCATCCTGAAGATCTTCCGAATCACCGGTCTGACCAAGGTGTTTCCGATCCACAACTCGGTGGAAGACGCCGTCAACGCCACCGACTGACGGCGCTCGGCGGCGAAACGGCCGAAGATGGAGCGAGGGGTACCGGGCCACAAGCGGTCCGGGCCCCGGTAAGGCACGCCCGTAGTCCGAGGGGGACGCGCATGGCCACCGTTGAACTGCGCTTCAGCGCCCAGCCCGAACACGTCCGGACGGCCCGCCTGGTCGCGGCCGCCGTGGCGCGGCGGGCCGGTGTGGAGGAAGCCGTCCTCGACGAGGTCCGCCTCGCCGTGGGCGAGGCCTGTTCGCGTGCCGTCGGACTGCATCGCACCAACGGACTCACCGCGCCCGTCCGGGTGGTGCTGACCGAGGAGGAGAAGGTGTTCTCCATCGAGGTCAGCGACGAAGTGCCCGGGCCGGCCGGCGGTTCTGCCGCCGCCGTGTCCGGAATCGACGCCGTCCTGGACCCCGACGCCGAGGGCGAGGACGAGATGGGCCTGGCCGTGATCAGCGGCCTGGTCGACGACGTCGACGTCATCAGCGGGGAAGCCGGCGGGACCATCCGGATGAGCTGGCCCGTCTCGGGGACCTCCGAGCTTCCGTAGTCGGGCTGCCCTGGTCGGCTGCGCACACGCTTCGTGCCCGCCGGGTCGCCTTCGGGCCGCCCGGCGGGTTTTCGTGCTGCCCTGGGCTGCGGCGCCCCCCGGGCCCGCGTCACCCCAGGGGCTTCGTGCTGCCCTGGAGGGGGCTGGCGGGTTCTCGTGGGGCCCGGCGGGTTCTCGTCCCGCCCCTTTGGTTTGCCGCTTCCCCGTCGGTTTCGTGCCCCGATCGGGCTCTGACGCGGGGCGTTCCCGGAGGCCCGTCGTCTGGCGACGGGGGACCGGGCGGGTGCCGGTAAGGCGTCGGAGGGGCCCCGGGGCGGGCGCCGATGATGTTTCGCCGCGCGTGCCGACGTATCTTCTGATCTTATTCATTGCCCTGCCGAGCAGGGCCTTTCGGATGGCCCTAGATCCATTCCGTGATCGTTCCCCGCCGGGTTTATTGATCGCTGATCAAGCGTCAATGCTTTTGCCCCGTTACCGCTTTCGAGGGTAATGGAGTGACCAGATCTATTGGTGAGGGGCAAGTGCGGGCCAATTCCGTTTCCTGCGTACTGTTTTGATCGGGTCGCGCTCCCTACAATCCGTCCACATCTTGAGCTCATCACGTCAAGGAGGACGAATGACGGGGCTCTTTACCCCTATCGCGCCGGGTCGCACCACAGACCTGGCATCCGCAGTACTCACGGATGACAATCGGCTCATCGTGATCGTCATTGCGGCCGTGGCCATCGCCGCGCTCGTCGTCGCGCAGATCCTGGTCCGCCAGGTCCTTGCCGCCGACGAGGGAACCGACTCCATGAAGGAGATCGCCGCCGCCGTCCAGGAGGGCGCCAACGCCTACCTTGGCCGGCAGCTCCGCACGCTCGGCGTCTTCGCCGTCGTCGTGTTCTTCCTGCTCTTCCTGCTCCCCGCCGACGACTGGACGCAGCGGTCCGGACGTTCCGCCTTCTTCCTCGTCGGCGCCGTCTTCTCGGCCGCCACCGGCTACATCGGCATGCGCCTCGCGGTCCGTGCCAACGTCCGCGTCGCCGCCGCCGCCCGCGAGGCCACCCCCGCCGAGGGCGAGCCGGCCAAGGACCTCACCGAGGTCTCCCACAAGGCCATGCGGATCGCGTTCCGCACCGGCGGCGTGGTGGGCATGTTCACCGTCGGCCTCGGCCTGCTCGGCGCGTCCTGCGTCGTGCTCGTCTACGCCGCCGACGCGCCCAAGGTCCTGGAGGGCTTCGGCCTCGGTGCCGCGCTCATCGCGATGTTCATGCGTGTCGGAGGCGGCATCTTCACCAAGGCCGCCGACGTCGGCGCCGACCTGGTCGGCAAGGTCGAGCAGGGCATTCCGGAGGACGACCCGCGCAATGCCGCGACCATCGCCGACAATGTGGGCGACAACGTCGGAGACTGCGCGGGAATGGCCGCCGACCTCTTCGAGTCGTACGCCGTCACCCTCGTGGCGGCCCTCATCCTCGGCAAGGCCGCCTTCGGCGACCTGGGCCTGGCCTTCCCGCTGATCGTCCCCGCCATCGGGGTCGTCACCGCCATGATCGGCATCTTCGCGGTCTCCCCGCGCCGGACCGACCGCAGCGGAATGACCGCCATCAACCGCGGCTTCTTCATCTCCGCCGCCATCTCGATGGTCCTCGTCGCGATCGCCGTCTACGCGTACCTGCCGGGCACCTACAAGGAGCTCGTCGGCGTCGACGACGCCGCGATCTCCGGTCACTCCGGCGACCCGCGGATCCTGGCGCTCGTCGCCGTCGCCATCGGCATCGTGCTCGCGGCCCTGATCCAGCAGCTCACCGGCTACTTCACCGAGACCAACCGCCGTCCCGTCCGGGACATCGGCAAGTCCTCCCTGACGGGCGCCGCGACGGTCGTGCTCGCCGGCATCTCCGTCGGCCTGGAGTCCGCCGTGTACACGGCGCTGCTCATCGGGCTCGGCGTGTACGGGGCGTTCCTGCTCGGCGGCACCTCGATCATGCTGGCGCTCTTCGCCGTGGCGCTGGCCGGCACCGGTCTGCTCACCACGGTCGGCGTCATCGTTGCCATGGACACCTTCGGTCCGGTCTCCGACAACGCCCAGGGCATCGCGGAGATGTCCGGGGACGTCGAGGGCGCCGGCGCGCAGGTGCTGACCGACCTGGACGCGGTGGGCAACACCACCAAGGCCATCACCAAGGGCATCGCCATCGCCACGGCCGTACTCGCCGCGGCCGCGCTCTTCGGCTCGTACAACGACGCCATCGCGAACGCGGTCAAGGAAGTCGGCGTCAAGGCCGGCAGCGAGATGAACCTCAGCCTCGACATCGCGCAGCCCAACAACCTGGTCGGGCTGATCCTGGGCGCGGCCGTCGTGTTCCTGTTCTCCGGCCTCGCCATCAACGCCGTGTCCCGCTCGGCGGGCGCGGTGGTCTACGAGGTGCGCCGGCAGTTCCGGGAGCACCCCGGGATCATGGACTACACCGAGAAGCCCGAGTACGGGCGCGTCGTGGACATCTGCACGAAGGACGCGCTGCGCGAACTCGCCACGCCCGGGCTGCTCGCCGTCCTCACCCCGATCGCGGTCGGGTTCACGCTCGGCGTCGGAGCGCTCGGTTCCTTCCTCGCCGGCGCGATCGGCACCGGCACCCTGATGGCGGTCTTCCTCGCCAACTCCGGTGGCGCGTGGGACAACGCGAAGAAGCTCGTCGAGGACGGGCACCACGGCGGCAAGGGCAGCGCGGCGCACGAGGCGGTCGTCATCGGCGACACCGTCGGCGACCCGTTCAAGGACACCGCCGGTCCCGCCATCAACCCGCTGCTCAAGGTCATGAACCTGGTGGCACTGCTGATCGCCCCCGCGATCGTGCAGTTCAGCTACGGCGCGGACGCCAGCCCGACCGTACGGGCGATCGTCGCGGTCCTCGCGATCGGCGTCATCGTCGGCGCGGTGTACGTCTCCAAGCGCCGCGGCATCGCGGTGGGCGACGACGGGGAGGGCGAGGGCGCGCCCGCCGAGCGGGTGGGCCAGCAGGCCGACCCGGCGGCGGCGGTCTCCTCCTGAGACGGCCGCTCCGGAGAAGGCTCTCGCGGGCCTGACCCGGCAGGCGCGGGCACGGCTCTCGACCGTACGCCCGAACGGCGGACGGACGGCGCGGACTGACGCGCCGTCCGTCCGCCTTTGCGTTTCCCCGATGGTGGACGTGTATCTTCCGGGCCGAGAGCCTTCGAAGGGACCAATCCGGTGAACAAGAAGCTTGCGGCCGCGGTATCGGGCGCTGCGGTGCTGATGCTCGTCCTGTCCGGCTGTGGCGGGGACGACGGCGACAAGAAGACCGACGCCTGGGCCAAGAAGGTCTGCGACAACTGGCAGCCCCAGCTCGAGAAGATCGAGAAGGCGAACGCCGACATCAAGCGGGTGGCGACCGAGAGCAGCAAGCCCGAGGAGGTCCAGGCGACCGACTCCGCGGCCTTCGGGACCATGTCCGAGTCGTACAAGGCGATGGGTACGGCCCTGACGGACGCGGGAGTTCCGCCCGTCAAGGACGGTGAGAAGACCCAGGCCGCCGCGGTCATGGGCTTCGAGTCCACGTCGGCGGGCTACACCGCCCTGAAGACGAAGATGGACGCCCTCGACGCCAAGGACCAGGGCAAGTTCGCCGAGGGCCTCAAGGACGTGGCGGGCGGCCTGGAGGAAGCGACCAAGGGCGGCAAGGAAGCCCTCGACCAGCTCAAGTCGGGCGGGCTGGACAAGGCGATGAACGGTCAGAAGGGCTGCCAGGTGACGACTCCGTCGCCGGCGAAGTCCTAACGCGGACCGCCGCCCCGCCGGCGGCGCCGCACACACCGGGGCGGCCGGGATCCTTCGGGACCCCGGCCGCCCCGGCGTATGTCCGGGGGTATGCCCGGCGGGAGATCCGGCGGGAGATCGGGCGGGATGCCCGGCGGGAGGTCGGGCGCATGTCCGGCGGCCGGGCCGGGCCGGGGACAGCGGCCGGGACACTCCCGGAAGCAACGACCGTACGGAACCGCGCCTACTCGGCGCCCGTCCCGGGCCGACGCCCCCGGCCGGGAGCTCGCGGGAGCGCCGGACGCCCACGCCGAAGGCCGTGTGGCGCGGGCAATGGCGGCGGCAGCGGCCACAATGGGCGGGTGAGTACCACCAGCCTTCCCCCCGGTCTGCCCGCCCACCTCCCCTCGTCGGCCCGCGCGGCCGAGCTCCGCGCCGCGTTGCTCGCCGCGGGCTTCACCGCCGACGGGCTGCTCGACCTGCTCGGCGCCCCGGCGTACGCCGCGCTGGCCCGCAGCGAGACGGTCCCCGCCCTGCGCGCCACGCGGAGCCACGGTGACGGCCCGCTCGCGAGCCTGACCCGGCTGTTCCTGCTGCGGCAGCCGGTGCCGTACGCGCACGCCGCGGCCGCCCTGCCCGTCGACGCGGCCCTGGCGGACGGCTGGTTGCGGCTCGAGGGCGACGAGCTGCACGCCACCGTGGACGTGCGCCCGTACGGCGGTCCGGACGGCGAGGACTGGTTCATCGTCTCCGACCTCGGCTGCGCCGTCGGCGGGGCCGGCGGCATCGGCAGCCGCGAGGAGGGCGTGGTCCTCGGTGTCGGCGGCGCCTCCACGACGCTGGCCGGGATCACCATCCGCACGCCGGTCGGCTCGGCCCTCGACGTCGGCGCCGGATCCGGGATCCAGGCGCTGCACGCCGCCCAGCACGCGACCCGGGTCACGGCGACCGATGTCAACCCGCGGGCCCTGGAATTCACCCGGTTGACGCTGGCACTGTCGGGTGCCCCCGAGGCGGAACTGCTCGCCGGGTCACTGTTCGAGCCGGTCGGCGAGGCCACGTACGACCTGATCGTGTCGAATCCGCCGTTCGTGATCTCCCCCGGAGCCCGGCTGACGTACCGGGACGGCGGGATGGGCGGCGACGACCTGTGCCGGACCCTCGTCCAGGAGGCCGGGGCCCGGCTCAACCAGGGCGGGTTCGCGCAGTTCCTGGGCAACTGGCAGCACGTGGACGGCGAGGACTGGCACGACCGGGTACGGGCCTGGGTGCCGCGCGGCTGCGACGCCTGGATCGTGCAGCGCGACGTGCAGGACGTGACGCAGTACGCGGAGCTGTGGCTGCGCGACGCGGGCGACCACCGCACCGACCCCGCCGCGTACGAACAGCGGTACGAGGACTGGCTGGACGAGTTCGAAGCCCGCAAGACCAAGGCGGTCGGGTTCGGCTGGATCACGCTGCGCCGCAGCGACGCGGCGGAGCCGTCGATCGTGGTCGAGGAATGGCCGCACTCGGTGGAACAGCCGCTCGGGGACGCCGTCCTGGAGCACTTCGCGCGCCAGGACTACCTGCGCGACCACGATGACGCGGCCCTGCTCGCGGGCTACTTCCGGCTGACCGCGGAGGTCGTGCAGGAGCAGGTCGGAGCGCCCGGTGCGGAGGATCCGGAACACGTCGTGCTCCGGCAGAACCGGGGCATGCGGCGGGCCACCAAGGTCGATACGGTCGGTGCCGGTTTCGCCGGGGTGTGCGACGGATCACTGAGCGCGGGGCGGATCCTGGACGCCATCGCCCACCTGGTGGAGGAGGACCCGGTGGTCCTGCGGGACCGGACGCCCGAGGCGATCCGGATGCTGGTGGAGCAGGGGTTCCTGGAGCCGGTGGCCGGGGCGCAAGCGGAACCCGCGGGGGAGTAGGCCGACGGCCGCCGGCCCTCGCCGTGCGCCCGGCGCACCCCGGCGCACCCCGGAGCACCGAGGGGTGTCGGGCCGCGGGGCGGTACGCCGCGGTCGGGCCGGCGTGTCCCGGGCCGTCGGGCACCCGGGCGGTCGGAGCCGGGATGTCACCCCGGGATGTCACCCCGGGTTCGCCTGCTGTCTCCCCTCGGCTGAAATCCTCCGGTCAGCGGGATCCGGGGGGATCCCGAGAGCGGCCCGGGGGACGAGGGGAACGGCATGGAGCACGGTCCGGCGATCTTCGCGGCGGCCGTGTTCCTGCTGTTCGGGGCCGCTCTGCTGGCCTGGACGGGGGCGCGCGCCGCACGCGGCGCGCCGGTGGCCGAGGGCGTGCGCCCCGCCGTGGCAGTACCGCTGGCGCTGCTCGCCGGCGGGGTCTCGCTGGCCCTCGGGGTCTGGTGCCTCGGACGGCTGTGACACCGGGGCGGTGACGCCGGGGCGGCGCCGCCCGGGCGGTTTCGGCCAGGGGGGTTTCGCTCCGGTGGTGTCACCCGGGCGGTTTCGCTCCGGTGGTGTCGGCCCGGCCGTGGTGGCCGCCTCGCGCCGGCCGGGGGGAGGCTCCCGGTTCGTGGCCCCGGCGGAGCGGCCGGATGTCGTCCGGGCTCCGGCGGCGCGCCGGGTTTCGCCCTCTCGTCCGGATTGCGCGCAGGCCCGTACACATCGGTGAACACCGACGTGGGGAGGGGTGCGGAGGCGGGGCCAGACGGCCCTTCGGCCACTCTGCCCGGTGAGTGCGCAGGGCCTGGCGCGGCATCCGGGCGGCAGAAATGGCACTTGTCGGGTTACCGTTCGAGTGGCCGTTGCGGGCTTCTGCCGTTTGACACGGGGGCGGGTTGTACCGTCACACTCCGCAGCGTCGCCGTACTGCGACCGAGTGCCGACCGGAGAGAAGAGCCAAGTTGTCCCCGACTAGCGAGACCGCAAAGGGCGGCCGCCGACTCGTCATCGTCGAGTCCCCTGCCAAGGCGAAGACGATCAAGGGCTATCTCGGCCCCGGATACGTCGTCGAGGCGAGCGTCGGGCACATCCGCGACCTCCCGAGTGGCGCGGCCGAGGTTCCCGACAAGTACACCGGTGAGGTCCGCCGTCTCGGTGTGGACGTCGAGCACGACTTCGCGCCGATCTACGTCGTCAACGCGGATAAGAAGGCCCAGGTCAGGAAGCTCAAGGAGCTGCTGGCCGAGTCCGACGAACTCTTCCTCGCCACCGATGAGGACCGCGAGGGCGAAGCCATCGCGTGGCACCTGCAGGAAGTCCTCAAGCCCAAGGTCCCCGTCCACCGGATGGTCTTCCACGAGATCACCAAGGACGCGATCCGCGACGCCGTCGCCAACCCGCGCGAGCTGAACCAGCGCATGGTCGACGCCCAGGAGACCCGCCGCATCCTCGACCGCCTCTACGGCTACGAGGTCTCGCCGGTCCTGTGGAAGAAGGTCATGCCGAAGCTGTCGGCGGGCCGCGTCCAGTCGGTGGCCACCCGCATGGTGGTCGAGAAGGAGCGCGAGCGCATCGCCTTCCGCTCGGCCGAGTACTGGGACCTGACCGGCACCTTCGCCACCGGCCGCGCCGGTGACGCCTCCGACCCGTCCACGCTGGTCGCCCGCCTGAACACGGTGGACGGAAAGCGCGTCGCGCAGGGCCGCGACTTCGGTTCGACCGGGCAGCTCAAGAGCGAGGTGCTGCACCTCGACGAGGCGAACGCGCGGGCGCTGGCCGCCGCACTGACGGAGACCTCGTTCGCCGTCCGGTCGGTCGAGTCCAAGCCGTACCGCCGCTCCCCGTACGCCCCGTTCCGTACGACGACGCTCCAGCAGGAGGCCTCGCGCAAGCTCGGCTTCGGTGCGAAGGCGACGATGCAGGTGGCGCAGAAGCTGTACGAGAACGGCTTCATCACCTACATGCGTACCGACTCCACGACGCTGTCCGAAACCGCGGTGTCGGCGGCCCGTGCGCAGGTCACGCAGCTCTACGGCGCCGAATACCTGCCGGAGAAGCCCCGTGTCTACGCGGGCAAGGTCAAGAACGCGCAGGAGGCGCACGAGGCGATCCGTCCTTCGGGTGATCGTTTCCGCACCCCGGCCGAGACCGGTCTGACCGGCGACCAGTTCCGCCTGTACGAGCTCATCTGGAAGCGCACCGTCGCCTCCCAGATGAAGGACGCGGTCGGCAACTCGGTCACCGTGAAGATCGGCGGCCGGTCGGCCGACGGCCGTGACGCCGAGTTCTCGGCCTCCGGCAAGACGATCACCTTCCACGGCTTCATGAAGGCCTACGTCGAGGGCGCGGACGACCCGAACGCCGAGCTCGACGACCGTGAGAAGCGTCTCCCGCAGGTCGCCGAGGGCGACGCGCTGTCGGCCGAGGACGTCACGGTCGACGGTCACTCGACCAAGCCGCCGGCCCGCTACACCGAGGCCTCGCTGGTCAAGGAGCTGGAAGAGCGGGAGATCGGCCGCCCGTCGACGTACGCGTCGATCATCGGCACGATCCTGGACCGCGGATACGTCTTCAAGAAGGGCACGGCGCTCGTGCCGTCCTTCCTGTCGTTCGCCGTGGTCAACCTGCTCGAGACGCACTTCGGGCGGCTCGTCGACTACGACTTCACCGCCAAGATGGAGGACGACCTCGACCGCATCGCGCGGGGCGAGGCCCAGTCCGTGCCGTGGCTGAAGCGCTTCTACTTCGGCGCGGAGGACGCGACCGAGGTCGTGCCGGCCGACGGAGACGCGCTCGGCGGCCTGAAGGAGCTGGTGACCGACCTGGGCGCGATCGACGCCCGGGAGATCTCCTCCTTCCCCGTCGGCGAGGGCATCGTGCTGCGGGTCGGCCGCTACGGGCCGTACGTGGAGCGCGGTGAGAAGGACGCGGAGGGCCACCAGCGGGCGGACGTGCCGGAGGAGCTGGCTCCCGACGAGCTGACGGTCGAGTACGCGGAGGAGCTCTTCGCGAAGCCGAGCGGCGAGTTCGAGCTGGGCAAGGACCCGATCAGCGGGAACGAAATCGTCGCGAAGGACGGTCGCTACGGGCCGTACGTGACGGAGATCCTGCCCGAGGGCACGCCGAAGACGGGCAAGAACGCGGTCAAGCCGCGGACGGCCTCGCTGTTCCAGTCGATGAGCCTGGACACGGTCACCCTCGAGGACGCCCTGCGCCTGATGTCCCTTCCCCGGGTCGTCGGCGTGGACGCGGAGGGCGCGGAGATCACCGCGCAGAACGGCCGCTACGGCCCGTACCTGAAGAAGGGCACGGACTCGCGGTCGCTGGAAACCGAGGACCAGCTCTTCGCCATCACCCTCGAGCAGGCGCTCGCGATCTACGCGCAGCCGAAGCAGCGGGGGCGCGCGGCGGCCAAGCCGCCGCTGAAGGAGCTCGGTACGGACCCGGTGAGCGAGAAGCCGGTGGTCGTCAAGGACGGCCGGTTCGGCCCGTACGTGACGGACGGCGAGACGAACGCGACGCTGCGGCGGGACGACGACGTCGAGACGATCACGCCGGAGCGGGGCTACGAGCTGCTCGCGGAGAAGCGCGCCAAGGGCCCGGTGAAGAAGACGGCCAAGAAGGCTCCGGCGAAGAAGGCCCCGGCGAAGAAGGCGACGGCCACGAAGGCGACGGCGACGAAGACCGCTGCCGCCAAGAAGACGGCGGCGAAGAAGACGACGACCGCGAAGAAGGCGACCACGGCGAAGAAGACGGTCGCGAAGAAGACGGCGGCCGTGGCGGCGGACGAGTAGGCGCCGCGTAGGCGCCGCGTACTCACAACAGGGCCCGTGCGATGCGCACGGGCCCTGTTTTTCAGCCGTCCGGCGCTCGAGGACCGGTGGCGGGCCCGGGTCCGGGCGCGCAGCCCGGGGAACGGTGGAAGGGCGGGGCGGGGAGACGCCCCGCGCAGCGGCCCCACGGCCCGGGAGCGTGCTCCCGAACGGGTGGGTCGGGAGTCACATTGGACCTTGTCCACAGCCCTCCGCACCCGCACAGCGCAGCGGATAGGCTGGGCGGATGACGCGAGCCGAGCAGCCAACGGTCGTGACCGCCGCCACCGACACCACCGACACCGCCCCCACCTACGACGAAGCCCTCGCCGCGGACTCCCGCGAGCGCGCGGTGCGCGCCCTGCTGCGCGTCCCCGGGCTGCGCCGTCTGTGGAGCGCGCAGCTCGTGAGCGGCATCGGCGATGCCCTCGCCCTGCTGGTCCTGGTGCTCCTGGTCTTCCAGGCGGCCATGGATCAGGGGGCCTTCGGCGGTGGTTACACCGGCTGGGCCCTCGCCGTCGCCGCCGTCTTCGGCGTCCGTGTGGTGTCCACCGTCCTCTTCGGCGCGGTCCTCCTCGGGCCCCTGTCCAAGCTCACCGCCCCCGGCGGCACGCTGGACCGCCGCTGGACGATGATCGGCGCGGACGGGATCCGGCTCGGGCTCTTCGTCGTGGCCCCGCTGTGGCTCGACTGGATCGGCCCGCACGCGTTGATCGCCCTGCTCGCCACCGTCTTCGTCTCCGGCGCCGCCGAGCGGCTGTGGGGGCTGGCCAGGGACAGTGCCGCGCCGGGTCTGCTGCCGGCGCCGCCGCCGGAGGGGGCGACCGTACGGCCGCTGCCCGATCACCTCGACGCACTGCGCCGGCTGAACCTGCGTACCGCCTTCGCCGCCCTGCCGGTCGCCGCGGCCGCGCTGCTCGCCGCCACCCTGATCGGCAAGGCGCTCGGTCTCGGCATCGGCTGGTTCGCCGAGAACCAGGCGGCCCTCGGCTCGTACGTGGCCTCCGGCCTCTTCGCGGCCTCCGTCTCGCTGCTGCTCCCGCTCGTGCTGCCCGCCACGAAGACCCCGCGGCCCCGCTCCCCGCTGGAGGGCCTGCGGGCCCCCAAGGCGGGGGACCGGCCGGAGAAGGGGCGTACGGGGGCCATCCCGCTGTTCGTGCTCGTCTGCGGAGCCGTCGCCGGAGCCATCGCCTCCGCCGCCGCCGTGGCCGTCCTGCACGCCGCCGACCTGGGGGGCGGAGCGGCCGCGTTCTCGCTGCTCGTACTGGCCCTGCTCGGCGGCACCGCGCTGGGCATCCGTGCCACCCAGGCCGGCAAGGTGCTCCCCGCCCTGTCCCGGCGCCGCCTGCTGGCGCTGGCCGTGGGAGTGGCCGGACTTGCGCTGCTGCTGACCGGGCTGGTTCCGGACACCTCGACGGTGGTGTTCCTCTCGCTGCTCGCCGGCACCGCCGCGGGCGTCGCCGCGAACACCGGGCACACGCTGCTCGACCAGGAGACCGAGGAGTTCCGCAGGGCCCGGGTCACCGAGCACCTGCAGGCCGTCGTCCGGGTCTCCGTGGCCGTCGGGGCCGTGGCCGCACCGCTGCTGGCCGCCCTGATCGGACCGCACCGGCTGGCCGCCGGCGAGGTCGTCTTCGCGCACGGCGGCGCGGCCTTCACGCTGATGCTGGTCGGCGCCCTGCTGCTGCCGGTCGCCGTCATCGTCCTGGCCAAGGCCGACGACCGCGGCGGCGTACCGCTGCGCCGCGACCTGCGCGAGGCGCTGCGCGGCGGGGAACCGGTCCAGGCCGCGTCCGACGCCGGGTTCTTCATCGCCCTGGAGGGCGGCGACGGCGCCGGCAAGTCCACCCAGGTCGAGGCGATGGCCGACTGGATACGGGCCAAGGGGCACGAGGTCGTCGTCACGCGCGAGCCCGGGGCCACGCCGGTCGGCAAGCGGCTGCGCTCGATCCTGCTCGACGTGTCCTCCGCGGGCCTGTCGAACCGCGCCGAGGCCCTGCTGTACGCGGCCGACCGCGCAGAGCACGTGGACACCGTCGTACGGCCCGCCCTGGAGCGCGGCGCGGTGGTCATCACCGACCGCTACATCGACTCCTCGGTGGCCTACCAGGGCGCCGGCCGGGACCTTTCCCCGACCGAGATCGCCCGTATCTCGCGCTGGGCCACGAGTGGCCTCGTACCGAATCTGACCGTGCTGCTCGACGTGTCGCCGGAGACGGCCCGGGAGCGGTTCACGGAGGCGCCGGACCGGCTGGAATCGGAGCCGGCGGAGTTCCACCAGCGGGTGCGGGCCGGGTTCCTGACCCTGGCCGCGGCCGATCCCGGGCGCTACCTGGTGGTCGACGCGGGCCAGGACCCGGAGTCGGTCAGCACCGTCGTGCGCCACCGGCTGGACCGGATGCTCCCGCTGTCGGAGGCCGAGGTGGCCGCGCAGGCGGAGGCCCGCCGGCTCGCCCTGGTGGAGGCCGCGCGCAAGGCCGAGGAAGAGGCGGCCCGCAAGGCCGAGGAAGCCCGGCTGCTGGCGGAGGAAGAGGCCCGCAAGGTCCGCGAGGCGGAGGAGGCCCGGATCGCCGCCGAGGCCGAGGCCGCCCGCAAGGAGCGCGAGGAGCGGCTGCGCGTCGAGGAGGAGGCCCGCGTACGGGCCGAGGCCGAGCGACTGCGGCTGGAGGCCGAGGACAAGGCCCGCGCGGTGGAGGCCGAGCGGCTGCGCAAGCAGGCGGAAGAGGAGGCCCGGCTGCACGCCGAGGCCGAGGAGCGCCGGCTGGAGAAGCAGCGGCGGGCCGAGGAGGCCCTGCTGAAGGCAGAGGAGGCCAGGCGGCTGGCCGAGGCCTCGGCGGCGGAGGCGGCGGCGAAGTCCGCGGCGGCCGCGGCTGCCGCTGCCTCGGTGGCGGCTGCTTCGGCGTCCGTGCCGGTGGCTGCCCCGGCGGCTCCCCCGGTTTCCGGGGGCAAGGCCGACCTGCGCAAGGAGCCGCACCAGGACGAGGCCGTCACGATCGAGACCCCGGTCGTCAAGCGGGTCGTGCAGCCGGACGACGTCACCCAGACGGTCCCCGTCCCGAAGGCCGATCCGGCGGCGGGCTCGGCGGGCTCGGCGGGCTCGGCGGACGAGACGGCGGTGCTGCCGCCCGTACGCGCGACGGGTCCGGCGGACGAGACGGCCGTACTGCCGCCCGTACGCCCCACGGGCACGGGTGAGGCGCCGGCCACGCGGCCGGCGGCGCCCCGGGCCTCGTACTCCGCGTCGCGGCCGACGGCCCGGCGCCCCGAGGAGAACCCGGCCGACCGGGTCCCGCCGGGCATCTTCCGCGACTCGGGCAACGACGCGACCCGTGAGCTGCCGCTCCCCGCCGAGGACGGCCGGCCGCGCAGGCCGCGCTCGGACTGGGCGGAGGAGACTCCGCTGGACGATCTGCCGACGCTGGCGGACGAGCTGCTGGGATGGCACCGGGACGACGAGGACGACCAGGGCCGGGGACCGCGCCGCGGCTGACCGCGGCGGGTACGCGGGGCGGGTACGGCGCTGCGGCGGGTACGGCGCGTGACGGCCGGGGTCGTCGTGGGGGCCGGCTGACGGGGATTGTCAGTGGGAGCCGCCACACTGGGTGAGCAGACGACACGGACGGTACGCGAGGGAAAGGCGGTGGGCGGGATGCCCGTATGGGACGACCTGGTGGGACAGGAGCGGGTCCAGACGCAGCTGGCCGCCGCCGCGGTCGACGCCGATGCCTTGGTCACCGCCATCGAGGCGCGCACCCCGCCGCCGGCCGCCTCCAAGATGACGCACGCCTGGCTGTTCACCGGACCGCCCGGCTCGGGGCGCTCCACCGCCGCCCGCGCCTTCGCCGCCGCCCTCCAGTGCACCAGTCCGGACCGCGCCCTCGGCGGCGAGCCGGGCTGCGGGTTCTGCGACGGCTGCCACACCACCGTGATCGGCACGCACGCGGACGTGGAGATCGTCCGTACCGATCAGCTGTCCATCGGCGTGAAGGACACCCGGGCCCTGGTGCGCCGGGCGCAGCTCTCCCCGGCCGTCGGGCGCTGGCAGGTCATCGTCCTGGAGGACGCCGACCGGCTGACGGAGGGCGCCGGAAACGTCCTGCTCAAGGCCGTGGAGGAGCCCGCTCCACGGACCGTGTGGCTGCTGTGCGCCCCCTCGCTGGAGGACGTGCTGCCCACCATCCGCTCCCGCTGCCGCCACCTTTCGCTGCGCACCCCGCCGGTGTCCGCCGTCGCCGAGGTGCTCGTACGGCGCGACGGCATCGAGCCGGACGTCGCCCAGGCCGCCGCCCGCGCGACCCAGGGGCACATCGGCCGGGCCCGCCGGCTCGCCACCGACGAGGCGGCCCGCTCACGGCGCGCCACCGTGCTGCGGCTGCCGATGCGCGTGGCCGACGTGGGCGACTGCCTGAAGGCGGCGCAGGAGCTGGTGGACGCCGCCGCGGAGGACGCCAAGCAGGTCGCGGAAGAGGTCGACACCAAGGAGACCGAGGAGCTGAGGGCCGCGCTCGGCGCCGGAGCGGGCACGGGCGGGCGGATGCCGCGCGGTACGGCGGGCGTGATGAAGGAGCTGGAGGACCGGCAGAAGCGCCGGCGCACGCGTACGCAGCGCGACAGCCTCGACCTGGCCCTGACCGACCTCACCGGCTTCTACCGGGACGTCCTGGCGCTCCAGCTCGGTTCCTCGCTGGCCATCGCGAACGAGGAAATACGGCAGGACCTGGACCGGATCGCCCGGGAGTCGGGCCCGGAGCGCACACTGCGGCGCATCGAGGCGATCATCGCGTGTCGGCAGGCGCTGGACCGCAACGTCGCCCCGCTGCTGGCCGTCGAGGCGATGACGATGTCGCTGCGCGCGGGCTGACGCGGTTTTGCCGCGGGTTGCGGGCCGCGACTCCGGTTGACGGCCTCACCCGTTCGAGGGGTCCGCGGGGCGGGTCGCGGACGCCGCCGGTCCGTGCGGGGCGGCGCCCCGAGCCCGGGCGGCCGTCCGCCGCGCGGCGCGGGTGCCACCGCCCCGGGTGTGCCCGCAGGCCGTAGGCTCCGGGAATGGACACCAGTCGCCTGCTGCGCACCACCGGGACCGTGATCGCCGCTGCGGGGCTACTGCTCTCCGGGTGCACCTCGGGCGGTTCGGGAACACCCCGCGCCGCCGCTTCGTCGGGCGGGGCCGCCCGGGCGACGTCGGCCGAGCCGACCGCCGTCCCGGCGGCGCTGCGCCCGTACTACGACCAGAAGCTGAGCTGGCGCGAGTGCGGCGTGCCCGGCTTCGAGTGCACCACCATGAAGGTCCCGCTGGACTACGAGAACCCGGGGGGCGGGGACATCGACATCGCGGTGTCCCGCCGCAAGGCCACCGACCCCGCCAAGCGGCTCGGCTCCCTGGTGGTGAACCCGGGCGGCCCGGGCGGCTCCGGCATCGGCTACCTCCAGGCGTACGCGGGCATCGGATATCCGGCCCCGGTCCGTGCCGCGTACGACATGGTCTCCTTCGACCCGCGCGGCGTGGACCGCAGCAGCCCCGTGGAATGCCTGGACGGCCCTGCCATGGACAAGTACACGCAGGTGGACCAGACGCCCGACACGCCGGCGGAGCGGGCCCTGCTGGTGGCCGCCTTCAAGGAGTTCGCGGCCGCCTGCCAGACGCACTCGCAGCGGGTCCTGCCGCACGTGTCCACGGTCGACGCCGCCCGCGACATGGACGTCCTGCGTGCGGCGCTGGGCGACGAGAAGCTGAACTACGTCGGAGCCTCGTACGGCACCTTCCTCGGGGCGATGTACGCCGACCTCTTCCCGGGCCGGGCCGGACGGCTGGTCCTGGACGGGGCGATGGACCCCTCCCGGCCCGCGTTGGAACTGAACCGGGACCAGACGGAAGGCTTCGAGACGGCCTTCCGGGCCTTCGCGGCGGACTGCGCGAAGCAGACCGACTGCCCGCTCGGCCAGGGCAGCCCGGAGCAGATCGGGGAACGCCTCAAGGAGTTCTTCGGCAAGGTCGACGCCCAGCCGATCACCACGACTGACCGGTCGCGCGCCACGCTCGGCGAGTCGCTGGCGACGACCGGGGTGATCGCCGCCCTCTACGACGAGAACGCCTGGCCGCAGCTGCGCGAGGCGCTCGCGTCCGCGATCAAGGACGGCGACGGCGACGGGCTGCTCGCCCTCGCCGACAGCTACTACGAGCGCGGGGCGGACGGCAAGTACGCCAACCTCATGTCGGCGAACGCCGCCGTCAACTGCCTCGACCAGCCCCCGGCCTTCGCCGACCCCGCGGCGGTCGAGAAGGCGCTGCCCTACTTCGAGAAGGCCTCCCCGGTCTTCGGCGCGGGCCTGGCCTGGGCCTCGCTGAACTGCACGTACTGGCCGACGAAGGCCACCGGCAAGGCCGAGGCACTGCACGCGAAGGGCGCTCCGCCGATCATGGTGGTCGGCACCACCCGCGACCCGGCGACCCCATACAAGTGGGCCGAGGCCCTGGCGAGCCAACTCGACTCGGGCGTCCTGCTCACCTACGACGGCGACGGCCACACGGCGTACGGCCGGGGCAGCGCCTGCATCGACTCGGCGATCAACAGCTACCTCCTGGAGGGCACCGCTCCCGAGGACTGGAAGAAGTGCTGACCCCTGCGGCCGGGGCCGTCGAAGCCCCCTGTTCGGGGCACCCCGTTTAACCCTGTAGACTTTGGCCCGCTGCTGATGAGAGCCTCCCACCAGGGAAATTCTCGTCTTCCCAGCGGTGCCGCCTTAGCTCAGCTGGCCAGAGCAACGCACTCGTAATGCGTAGGTCTCGGGTTCGAATCCCGAAGGCGGCTCGGATTAGCCCCAGGACTCACTCGCCGTGACCTGGGGCTTTTTCATGCCCGCGAACCGTGCGGGAGCGGGCGAACATCACGCCATCGCCGAGTTCCAGAGACTGCCGACCGGCGCGCGGTCCGAACTGGCGATGCTTCAGGAGCGTGGTGTGCGATCAGCTCTGCGGGTGAGTGGCATGTCTTCTCGACAGGTGGGACTGCCATGCCCAGCGGGCCAGGCCGCCTACGGCGAGCGAGGTGATGATCGCGCCCCAGTCGATGACGTGGGGGAGACCCGGGAAGAAGGCGAAGAACGCGAAGGACAGTGCCGTGGCGACCAGGAAGGCGGCCAGGCCGGCGCGGCGGCGCTTGGCTTCCCAGACGGAGTCGTCGGGGGAGGGCTGGGTGGTCATGTGCGGCTCACTTCGTGATGTGGTGGCACTGACTGACCCGGCGCACACCGTTGACGCTGATGTGAGCGCACGCCTTGCCGTAGCGGGGCAGTGTCTGGGGTGCGTTGTCGCGCATCGGGTGGATCTCGGACTCGGTGTGCGTCGCGCCGTGGGAGGTGAGGTAGGTCTTGGAGCCCCTACGAAGCCGCAGTCGACGCCTGTGTTCTGGTAAGTGATCTTCTTGCCTTCGCCGCGGACGATGTGAGTGAACCTGCAGCCCGTCAGAACCTTCATGGTGACACCGCCGACCTGGTAGTCGAAGCCGGTGTCGGCGGGAGGTAAGGCGGCTAGTCCGGCCGTCGTGGTGAGAGCGGCGATGATCCGGGCTGCTCAGTGCTTGCGTATCGGGTTCCTTCAGGCGGAGTGGTGTCTGTCGGAAGGAAACGCGCGCTGCTGCCTTGGAGTTGTGCCCCACGAGGGGCAGTCCACTGCGAAGAGTGATCAGCAGATTGGCGTGCTGACTATGCGTAACTTCGGGTTCTGTCTCCATACGCTGCTTGGGCCAGGTGTGTTCGTGCCGGGTTACGTCCTCGGCTGTTCTGCCGGGATGGGCGTTGGGCGTCCTGTGCCGGACCGCGGCGGCCGGTGTGTCCCCGGCGCATTCCTCGTCGGTGGTGTGGTCGTGCTGCTCGCCGCGGGGAGTGCGTGCTGCCTGGTGCCCGGGGGAGCGGGGCGGGTCAGGGGTGGTGTTTTGGGAGGAGGGTGGCGGGGAGGGTGGCCAGGGCCAGGAGGGTTGCGGCGATGGCGTACGTGGTGCGGAAGCCCGGTGGGGTGGTGCCGGCTGAGGTGAGGGTGACCGAGAGGAGGGCCGTGCCGACCGAGGCGCCTATCTGGGAGTTGATGCTCAGGATGGTGCTTGCCGCGGTCAGGCGGGACTTCGGGAGGCTTCGGCTCGCGGTGGTCATCGTCGGCATCAGGACCATGCCGGCGCCGATGCCCATGACGACCGAGGCGGCGACGAACCGCCAGGGTGCCGCCTCCGGAGACCCGGCCTGGAGGGCCGTCAGGGCCATGCCCAGCGCGCCCGTCGCGATCCCGGCGCGGATCAGGCGGCGCGGGGAGACCTTGTCGACGCGGCGCGAGGCGATCTGCATGACCAGCCCCACGGTGAGGCCGGTCGGGGCGCCCAGGAGCCCGGCCGCCGTCGCGCTCATGCCGCGGCTCTGCTGCCAGTACATCGGTCCGAGCAGCATGGAACCGAAGTAGCCGCAGGTGAAGAGAGCCAGCGTGAGGATTCCGGCGCCGAAGGTGCGGTCGCGCAGGAGCCGGAGGTCGAGGAGCGGGTCACGGGTGGTGAGTGCCCGTCGGGCGAAGGCCGTCACGAGCGCGGCGCCGGCCAGGGTGGGGAGGAGGGCGTCGGGGGCGGTGAAGGTGCCGCCTTCCCCGCCCCGGGCCAGGCCGTAGAGGAGCAGGGCGAGGCCGGGGGAGAGCATCAGCAGGCCGGGTACGTCCAGCCGGGGCGCGGCGGACGGGTCGCCGGGGGCGTCGGAGCGCAGCAGCTTCGTGGCGAGGAGCAGGGCGACCGCCCCCACCGGGAGGTTGACCAGGAAGATCCACTGCCAGGACACCGAGTCGACGAGCCAGCCGCCCAGCACCGGGCCGGCCACCGGCCCGACGATGATGGGCAGCCCGAGCAGGGCCATCACCCGTCCGAGTCGGGCCGGGTCCGCCGTACGCATCACCATGGCCATGCCGACGGGCATGAGCAGTCCGCCGCCGAGGCCCTGCACCGCGCGGAAGGCGATCAGGCTCCCGGCGCTCCAGGCGCACGCGGCGAGGAGGGAGCCGAGGGAGAACAGGGTGAGGGCGCCCAGGTAGGTGCGTTTGGCGCCGAAGCGGCCCATCGCCCAGGCCGAGGCCGGGATGACGGCGGCGAGCGCGAGCGTGTAGGCGCTGGCGGCCCACTGGATCGTGGCCAGGGGGGCGTGGAAGGCCTCGGAGAGGCGGTGCAGGGCGACGTTGACGATCGTCATGTCGAGCACCGACATGACCGAGCCGACGATGACGACGATGACGACGCCCGCGGTGCGGTGGAGCTCGCGCGGCGGTGGGGTGGAGGACGTGGGCTCCGGCCCGGCCGCCCGGCCGGTGCGGGTCGCGGGGGCCGCGGGGCCCGTCGGGTTGGTCGGGCCTGACGGGGTCGCGGGGGCCGTGGAGTGGGTGCGGGCGGCTGTGGTGGGTCGGCCGGGGGGCGTGGGGGTGGGCGGGGTATTCGTGGGAGGTGGGGTCGGGGCTACGGGGGGCCGGGGCGTACGCATCGTGGGGCGCCCCTCAGCCCTGGTACGGGCGGCTCGCGCGGGCGGTGCGCAGGGCGCGTCCCCACCAGGCCAGCTGGCCGAGCATTCCCTTGAGCGCGCCCTCCGCCACGGCGGTGTCGCGCGGAAGGCCGTCCGGGCCGAGACCGGACCACGGGCCGTGCAGGCTGACGGAGTCGCGCACGGTCACGGCGTGCAGCTCGGCGAAGATCAGCCGGAGCTGCTCGACGGCGCGCAGGCCGCCGCCGATGCCGCCGTAGGAGACGAAGCCGGCGGGCTTGGCGTGCCACTCCTCGCGGTGCCAGTCGATGAGGTTCTTCAGTACCGCCGGGAAGCTGTGGTTGTACTCGGGGGTGACGATGACGAAGGCCTCGGCGGCGGCCAGCCGCGGGCTGACCTTCGCGAGGGCGGCGGCCGCCCGCTCGCTCGGGGAGCCGCCCCAGCCGGGCATGGCCAGCGGCAGGTCGATGTCGGCGAGGTCGATGAGGTCGAGGTCCAGGCCGCCGAGGGCGCCGGCGGCGCCGAGGAACCAGTCGGCGACGGCGGCGCCCTGGCGGCCCTCGCGGACGCTGCCGAGGATGACGGCCACGCGGAGTGGCGCGTCCTCGGCGGGAGTGGTGGTGGAGGTGTGGGTGGTGGTCATGGCAGGTTCCCCCTTGTTGGTGGTGCGGGCGCTTCGTACGGCCGCTCCTCCGGTAAACTACAACGAACGTTGTAATAAGTGCAACGGTCGTTGTAGTTTTTTGTGGAGGCGAAGTGAGCGGCGCAACCAGTGCCAAGAAGCTGGAGAAGCAGGTCGCCATCGCGAGCGCGTCCTGCGGGGTCTTCGGCCGCGAGGGCTACACCCGGGCGACCGTGGACGAACTCGCCGCCGCGGCCGGCATCTCGACCCGCACGCTCTACAACCACTTCCCGGGCGGCAAGGCGATGCTCTTCGCCACCGTCGTCACCTGGACCTCGGGGCAGGTGCGCGATGCCCAGATCGCCCAGATCGAAGCCGTCCTGAACCCCGAACGCCCGCCCCGCCCCGAGGACCTGGAGCGTGACCTCGTCGCCTTCGCGCACCGGGTCATCGGGCTCATGACCGACTACGCCGACCACTTCGCGCTCGTCCGCCACATCCACGCCGAAGCCGACCACGTGCCGCCGGAGGTGCTGGAGGCCTGGGTGAACGCCGGTCCGGGCCCCGTGTCCCGGGCGCTCGGGGACGCGATGGCGGGCCTCGACGCCGCCGGGCTGATCGACGTACGCGGTGACGCGATGCTGGCCGGCGCCCACTTCATGGCGCTGACCTCGACCTCCATCTCACAGCTCTCCCACTACGGGGTCCTGCCCCTCCCCAAGGAGCAGACCGACCACCTGATCTCGGGCGGTGTGGGCGCCTTCCTGCGGGCCTATCGGGCCAATTGAGCCCGAAACCGGGGCGCCGCGCCCGAGGGTGGGCTATGCAGGGGCGGGGCCGGGCGCACTCCTTACCGTGGAGGCAGCCGGTGGCTGGTGGCCGGTGGCGACGCGTGAGGCGTGAGGCGTGAGGCGTGAGGGGGCTCTGTGGAGGAGTTGGCGGCGCTTGCCGCGGCGGCGGCCGCGCAGTTCGTGGGGCTGGCGGTCTCCGACGGCTGGGAGTCCGCCAAGGGCCGGCTGGCGGGCTTCTTCGGCCGGCGGGGCGAGGGAGCGGACCCGGCGGGCGCCGGGGAGGCCGGGGCGGTCACCGAGGGGGCCGCGGGGCCGGCGGAGCTTGCCGTCGTCGCCGAACTCACCGAGGGCGGCCGGGACGCGTGGCGCGACGGGCTGCTGCGCGTACTGCTGGAACGGCCCGGGGCCGAGGCGGAACTGCGGACCCTGCTAGGTGAACTCGGCGGTCCCGGCGGCACCGGCGGGCAGCCGCCCGTGGTGGTCAACTCCGGCGCGCAGTACGGGCTGTACCAGGGTGCCGTCATCCACGGCGGCGTGAATTACCACGTGAGCGAGCCGGAAGCCGCCGAAGTGCCCGACGAGATCCCCGCGCTGCGCACCCGCTTCCACAACCGCACCGCCGAACTGGCCGCGATCGACGGGCTGATCCCCGAAGACGCCGACCACGTCGGCGTGCTCCTGCTCGGCGGCACGCCCGGCGTCGGCAAGACCGCGACGGCGACCCGCTGGGCGCACCGGTCGCGGCCCCGGTTCCCCGACGGGCAGCTCTACGTGGACTTCGCCGCCCTGCGCGGTCCGTCCGGCGGCGCGGACGTCTCGGCCGCCGTCGGGATGTGCCTGCGGTCCCTGGGGGTCGGGGAGGACTACCTCCCGCACTCCCTGGCCGAGCGCACCCGGCTGTACCAAAAGCGTTCCCAGGGCCGCCGGATGCTGCTCATGCTCGACGACGTCAGCGACCCCGCGCAGGTCAGGGCGCTGATGCCGCAGGGGGCGGGCAGCGCCCTGGTGGTCACGAGCAGCAGCGCGCGGCTCACGGAACTGTTCGCCGACGGGGCCGTACCGCTGGACCTGGAGCCGCTGGACACCGCGGGCGCGCTGCTGATCCTCGCCGACCGCTGCGGGGAGCGGGTGATCGCCGCCGAGCCCGAGGCGGCCGAGCGGCTCGTCGCGCTGTGCGGCGGGCTGCCCGTCGCCCTGCACATCGTGGCGGCCCGGCTGCTGACCACCCGCCGGCTGACCCTGGCGGGCCTCGCCGGCGAACTGGCCGACGAGACCCGCCGGCTGACCGCGATGTCCCTCCGAGGGGAGCGCACGGTGTCCGTCTCCGCCGTCTTCGATTCCGCCTACCGTCAACTGGAGCCCGCGGAAGCCAGGTTGTACCGCCTGCTGGGCCGGCTCCCCGGCCGGACCTTCGACGCCGCCACGGCGGCCGCCGCCGCGGAACTCGACGCGCGGGAGACGGAGGAACTCCTCGACGTGCTCCAGGACGCGCGCCTCCTGGAGTACGAGCCGGCCGGGCCGGCCGGGCAGGGCCGCTACCACCTGCACGACCTCGTACGGCTGCACGCGCGCGAGCGCGCCGCGGCCGAGGAGGGGCCCGAGGAGGGGGCCGCCGCCCACCGGAACCTCGTGGAACGGGTCGCCCGCCACTACGTCGTGCGCGTCGGCCACGCCGACCGGGCCGTACGCGCCGAGCGGCTGCGGATCGCGGACTTCGACCCCGGCCCGGAGCCGAGCCCGTTCCCCGGCGGGGCGGACGGCCGGGCGCAGGCCCTGGAGTGGCTGGAGGCGGAGCGGGCCGGCATCGTCGCCCTGCTCCGCGAGGCCTCCGCGCTCGGACTGCGCACGCCCGTGTGGCAGCTCGCGGAGGGCTTCACGGCGCTGTTCCTGTACCGCCGGCACCTGGGGGACTGGCGGGAATCCCTCGAACTGGGCGCCGCGGCCGCCGCCGAGGACCTCGTACCGGCCGCCGAGGCGCGGCTGCGCAGCATGCTGTCGCGGCCGCTGATGGACCTGGGCGAGCTGGGGCGGGCCCGCGCCGAGCTGAACAAGGCCGTGGCCTGCGCCGAGGTGGCCGGCCGGACCGTGCTGCGGGCCTCGGTCATGGAGTTCCTCGGCCGCTACCTGGACCGGGTCGAGCCGGCCCGCGCCATCGAGGCGTACGAGCGCTCGCTGGCGCTGAACACCGAGGCCGGCGAGGCCCGGGGCGCGGCCATCGCCCTGCTCTTCCTCGGCTGCGCCCAGGACGCCGCCGGGGATCCGGCCGGGGCGCTGGAGACCCTGACCCGGGCGCGGGAGGCGTTCCTCGCCGGAGCCGAACCCGACCGGCGGATGGCGGCCCGGGCGGCCATCGCCTTGGGGCGGGCCCACGACCGGCTGGGGGAGAGCGCGCGAGCGGTGGCGGTACTGCGCCAGGCGGTACGGGTGCTGGCGGGGCAGGGGGCCGCGCACTACGAGGCGGAGGCGCTGCTGGCCCTCGCGGACATCGCGCAGCGGCCGGGCGGCGACCGCACGGACCTCGCGGCGGACCTGACCCGGGCCCTGGAGATCCACGAGGCGGGCGGCAGCCCGCTGGCGGAGTCCCTACGCGAGCGACTGCGCGCCCTGGAGCCCTAGCAGTGTCGTAGCCGCAGTCGTAGCCGTACGAGGCCCTGCCCCGGGCCCGTCCCCAGCCGCAGGGTCACCTCCCCGTCGGCGAGGGGCCGGCCCGAGCGCAGCCAGGCGTACACGGCGGCCGCGGCGAGCCCCGGGTCACCGGAGCCTTCGACGGCCAGGGTCCGGCCGTCGCGCAGCCCGGCCAGGATGACGCCGGGCTCCGCCGCGACCGCCGCCAGCACGGCGCCGGGCCAGGCCGCCAGGGTGTCCGCGACCCACCCCGCCGGGTCCCCCGCCGCCCGGCCGAGCACGACGGACGCACTCTCCGCCAGCCGCCGGTCCGGCTCGGTGTCCTCGCAGGCGAGATGGGTGAAGCCGCCCCCGGAGCCGCCCCCGGAGCCGTCCCCGGCCGCCGCTTCCCCGGCCGCCGCCGCAAAGCGGCGCACCACGACCGGCCCGGCGCCGGGCCCGGTGACTCCGGAGCCGCCCCCGGTGGTCACCCACCACGCGGTGCAGGGCGTGGCCCGGGGTGGCTCGGCCAGCGCGAGGGCCGGCGCGTACGGCGGGGCGGAGTCCGGCTCGGCCAGCCGGAGCAGCCGGTACAGGGCGCCGCGCAGCCGGGCGTGGGCCCGCCCCGGCTCGGCGAAGGCCTGCCGGGCGACGGGGGCGTAGCGCCCGGGCTCGTACCCGTCGACGGCGGCTGCGACCCGCGCCGCCAGCTCCGTACCCCGCGCGCCGGGCTCCAGCCGGGGTGCGAGCCGGGCGAGGGAGGCGGCGGCCGTGCCGGGCACGGACTCCTCGCCGAAGGCGCCGAGCAGGACGGGCGTGCCGAGGGCGGCCCCGTACAGGGTCACGGAGCCGTGGTCGCCGATCACCAGGTCGGCGGCGACGAGCGCGGAGCGCCAGTCGTGCACGGGCGGCACCAGGATCAGACCGGCGGCGAGGGCCGAGGCCAGCTGGGAGGTGCGCAGCTGCCAGGCGCCGTGCCGGGACCAGACGTTGGGGTGGAGGACCAGCGCGACCCGGTACTCGTCGTAGGGCAGCGCGGCGAGCAGCCGGGCGGGCAGCTTCGGGTCCTGGCCGATGAGGGAGGACCCGGCCCAGGTGGAGCTGACCACGACGAGCCGCCGGTCGTCCGGCACCCCGAGGGCCCGCCGGTGCGCGGGGCGCCGGGCCTGGCCCGCGAGGAGCTCGTCGAAGCAGGGGTCGCCGACGAGGAGGGTGTGCCCGGCGGTCTTGGGGTGCGCGGCGAGGAGCTGTTCCTCCTGGCCGGGGTGGGAGACGGCGAGCCAGGCCCGGCCGGCTTCGAGGAGTGCGTCCGGGACGAGCCCGGAGAGGCGGACGCGGTCGGCGCGGGAATCGGGGACCAGCTTCTGGAAGCCGACCCCGTGGGGGAGGACGAGGACGGGGCAGTCGCCCGCCGGGACCTCGATGTTCTCGCTCGCGGAGAGGATCAGGTCGGGGGCGGCCTCGGGGATCCGGTCCCAGGGGATCACGCGGCAGCCGGCGTCGTGGAGCAGGTCGAGGACCCCTTCGCCGAAGGCGGAGGTGGGGTCGTGGGCGAACACCACGGAGATCCGGCCGTCGTCGCGGACGAGGGCGGGCAGGCATTCCAGGACGCGGACGGTCGAGGTGACCGTGCGGGCGGCGACGACCAGGGTGCGGTCGGCGTGGAACGTGGCCCAGCGATCGGCCGGGGCGGCCGGGCTAGGCGGGGTGGTGTTCATGGCCACCCCGGAAAACTACGTGCCCGCCGCCCGAATCACCGTCGCGGATCGCGGATCGCGGATCGCGGATCGCGGATCGCGGATCGCGGATCGCGGATCGCGGATCGCGGATCGCGGATCGCGGATCGCGGATCGCGGATCGCGGATCGCGGATCGCGGATCGCCCCAGCATGCGCGTATCGCATCCCATGCCGGCAAACAATCCTTTCCCGTCGGTGAAAGCCCAGTTGGGCCGGGGCCTCACACCGTACTGGGAACACCGTACTGGGGTACCCGCCCGTCCCCGCCCTCCGGGTCGCCCGGCCCCCGCCCCGGGGCTACGTTGGACGGGTGAGCACGACACGGTTGCGCAGGGCGGCTGTGGGAGCAGCCGCCGTGGGGCTCCTCATGGTGCCCGTGGGGGCCGGTGTCGGGTACGCCGTGGACGTGCCGACACCCCCGGCGGCGAGCAGTTCGGCCGTCTCAGACGAGTTTCCGCAGCTCACCCCCGCCGTGGCGCGGCAGTTGGACGACGCCATCCGGAAGGTGATGGACGAGGCGAAGGTGCCCGGGGTGCAGGTGGCTCTGTCCGCGCCGGGCAAGGGGACGTACGTACGGGCCTTCGGCGTGGCCGACAAGGCCACCGGTGCGCCCATGACCGACCGCCTCAACATGCGGATCGGCAGCGAGACCAAGACCTTCACCGTGACCGCGATGCTGAAGCTGGTCGACGAGGGCAAGATCGGGCTGGACGACCCCATAGGCAAGTACGTCGAGGGCGTGCCGGGAGGCGACCGCATCACGCTGCGCGAGCTGGCGAACATGCGCAGCGGGCTGTTCAACTACTCGGCCGACGAGGAATTCTTCAAGGCGCTGACCAGCGACCCCGACCGCCCCTTCACCCCGCAGGAACTGCTCGCGTACTCCTTCAAGCACCCGGTGCTCTTCGAGCCGGACGCGAAGTTCTCCTACTGCAACACCAACCTGATCCTGCTCGGGCTCGTCGTGGAGAAGATCAGCGGGCAGACGCTCGCCGACTACATCACCGAGGAGGTCCTCCGGCCCGCCGGGCTGAAGAACACCCTCTTCCCGACCGG
The DNA here is from genome assembly GCF_035978755.1 of Streptomyces sp. NBC_01298. NCBI lineage: Bacteria > Bacillati > Actinomycetota > Actinomycetes > Kitasatosporales > Streptomycetaceae > Streptomyces > Streptomyces sp. NBC_01298. The sequence goes on along the minus strand of NZ_CP108414.1, from coordinate 4,201,860 downwards.
CGCAGAGTTCCCGGCCCCGCACTCCCAGGGCTACACGGACCAGACGGCCTCGGGGAAGACCGAGGACTCCGCCGACTGGAACCCCTCCTGGGGCTGGGCCGCCGGAGCGATGATCTCCGACCTCACCGACCTGCGGGAGTGGGCCAAGGTGGTGGCCACCGGCAGGACGGCCACGGGCGAGCTGCTCAGCCCCGCCACGCAGGCCGAGCGCCTCGACGTCGTCGATGCCCTGCCGGGCACCGGCTACGGACTGGGGATCTTCAACGTCCAGGGGTGGATCGGGCACAACGGCTCGCTGCCCGGCTACCAGTCGCTGACCGTCTACAACCCGCAACAGTCCGATGCCACTCTGGTGGTGCTGCTCAACACCGACATCTCCGCGCAGGGAGAGGAGCCGAGCACCCTCTTCGGCGAGGCGATCACCAAGATCGTGACCCCGGAGCACGTCTACACCCTCCCGGCCCAGCCCGTCACCGGGGACGAGAACCACTGACCTCAGCCGCGCCGACCGGGGCGGCCCGGATCGCGTAGACGTGCCCGAGCACCGGTCCCCGCAGCACCCGTACGACCGCCCCCTCGCGCAGCGCCCCGTACGGCTCGGGTCGTACGGGCCAGGCCGTGACCGTGGTCCGCCTGCCCGCCTGCCCGCCTGCCCGCCTGCCCGCCCGTCCGTCCGCCCGCCGGCTCGGCCGTAGCGTAGGGCGACGGCGCTGGATCGGGACCCCCCGCGCACAATGGCATCGGCGCGCGGGAGTGGACTAGGGAGAACGATATGCACGGTCGGAACACGGCGGACGAAGCCCTGGTGGCGGCGGACCCGGCCAAGGTGGTCCTGTGGCAGGCCGGCGAGGCGGATCTGGACACCGCCGCCGAGCTCTTCCGCGGCTACCTGGAGTTCTACGAGGTGGAGGTCGAGGACCCCGAGCGCCCGCGCGCCTTCCTGGCGGAGCGGCTGGCGGCCGGGGACTCCTTCGTCCTGCTCGCCGAGGTCCCGGGCGCGGGCACGGTCGGCTTCACGCAGGTCTACCCGATGATCTCCTCCCTGGCCATGAAGCCCGCGTGGCTGCTGGGCGACCTGTACGTGGCCCCCGCCGGCCGCCGTACGGGCGCGGGCCGCGCGCTGCTGCGCGAGGTGCTGCGCCGGGCGCGGGAGGCCGGGGTCTCGGGCGTGCAGCTGGAGACGGCGTACGACAACCTCGTTGCGCAGGGGCTGTACGAGGCGGAGGGGTTCGTCCGCGAGGAGTTCCACATGTACTTCCACGACCTTTCCGAGACGGGTTCCGGGGCGGGTGCCGCGACGGTTTCCGAATCGGTTTGAGATCGACTGAAACATTCCCCGCCCCCGGCGCGTCATTGGTGTGAGACGGACGCGAGGGGGAGCGGATGGGGGACGGACGCAGAGATGGGTTCCGTGAGTTCGCGATGGACAGATCGGCGTACTTGTACCGATCGGCCTGTCTGCTGACGAGCGGTGACACCCACCTCGCGGAGGATCTCGTACAGGAGACCCTCGGGCGGATGTACCTGCTCTGGGCACGCGTCGCACGGATCGACAATCCGGCGGCGTACGCGCAAACCGTTCTGGTGCGTGCCTTCCTGACGCACCAGCGCCGCCGGTCGGCGGGGGAACGTCCGGTCGGGGAGTTCCCCGACGCGGGCGCACCGGCCGGCGGCGATCCGGCGCTGCGCCTCACGCTGCTGGAGGCGCTGGGGCGGCTGGCGCCGAAGGACCGGGCGGTCCTGGTGCTGCGGTACTGGGAGGACCGCAGCGTCGAGGAGACCGCCGACGCGATGAACGTCAGCTCGGCGGCCGTACGGACCCGCAGCTCGCGCGCGCTGACCCGGCTGCGCGAGCAACTGGGCGGCTCGCTCGCCGAGTTCGCGGGGCGCTGAGCCCGGCACCGGCCCTCCTGCGCACACCTCCATCCCTTCTTCTCTTCTCACACCCCAATCCCTTTGGACGGAAGGCCTGATTCCGCATGCCCTTTGAAGATGAGCTCGGCGAGGCCCTCCGGCGTACGGGCGACGGCTTCACGTCCGAGGGACGCGACCTCGTGGACGCCGGAGAGCGGCGCGGGCGGCGGATGGTGGCCCGTCGCCGGGCCGCCGTGGCCGGCGGCTCGGTGCTCGCCCTGGCGCTGATCGGCAGCGCCGGGGCCTACGCGAACGGGCTGCTCGGAACGGGGGGCGGGGGTGGTGGCGGCGGTGTGAACGTGGCCTCCTCGGTGCCGCCCGCGCCACCGACGCAGGATCCGGGCATGCGCGGCGTCGGCAGCGGGGCCGTCTCCGCCGATGAGCTGACCGGGGTGTTCAAGCAGCTCCTGCCGCAGGGCGCGCTCAGCAACATCGAGGCCAGGGGCACGGGCGACCAGCCGGGCCCGATGGTGACCGGGGTCTTCGACGACGGAGAGGGCAAGGGCCGCGTCGGCTTCGGCCTCAGCCGGGTCGACCCGAAGGGCGAGATGGCCGAAGACATGGTCAAGTGCCCCTCCAAGGCAACTCTGAAGTACGACAGTTGCAGCTCCGAGAAGCTCGCGGACGGCTCCCGGCTGATGCTCTTCAGGGGGTACGAGTACCCCGACCGCCGGGCGGACACGAAGTGCTGGCGCGCCACGGTGGTGACCCCCCAGGGGTTCCTCGTGGACGCCCAGGAGTGGAACTCGAAGGAGGAGAAGGGCGCGCCCGTCTCCCGTCCGACGCCGCCGCTGACGCTCGCGCAGCTCAAGGCGCTCGTGACCTCCCCGCTGTGGCACCCCGCGCTCAACGATCTGCCGGCCGCCGGCCAGGAGTCGCAGCGGGAGCCCGCCCGACAGGGGATGAAGGCCGTGGACATCCTGGAGGCCATGCTGAGCAACGACGGGATCCCGATCGTGCACAGGGATGAGGACGGCTCCGACCTGGGCTATCTGGTGCTCAACGAGGGCAAGGGCAAGTCGCTGGTCAGCCTCCAGATCCAGCCGGACAGCGTCAAGTACCCGGGGATGTGGGCCGACGTGTTCGCGTCCGCCGAGAAGCTGCCGAACGGGATGAAGGTCCTGACCCGGCAGCAGCCGGGGGAGAAGGGCGGGGCCGGCGTGGTCTGGTGGAGCGCCGAGGCGCTGCTGCCGAACGGGACCCGGGTGATCGTGTCCGCGTTCAACGCCGAGAGCCAGTCCTCGGCGGCGACCCGCAAGGAGCCGGCGCTGACGCTGGCCCGGATGAAGGAGCTCGCGACGAGCTCGAAGTGGGCTTCGGAGTACGGGCAGTAGAAGGAGAAGGGGCGCGGGGCCGGCCCCTTCCTCGAGCCCCCGCACCCCCGCGTCACTTCGCGTCCGCGTAGCACTCCACGACGGCCGTGGTGAACGGGAAGCGGACCGGGGTTTCGCCGAAGGTGAGGCGGCCGGCCAGCTCGCCCGCCTCGCGGATCGCCGCGGCCACGGCCGGCGCCTCCTCCTCGGGGCAGTGGACGATGACCTCGTCGTGCTGGAAGAAGACCAGCTCGGCCCGCATCCCCGCCTCCGCGAGGGACCGGCGCAGGGCCGCGAGCAGGAGCAGCGCCCAGTCCGCGGCGCTGCCCTGCACGACGAAGTTGCGGGTGAAGCGGCCGCGCGCCCGGGCGTCGGTCGAGGCGTAGCTGGGGACGTAGCCGTCGGGGGCCTCCTCCGCGTCCTCCGGATCGGCCGCCGGCGGGCAGGTCCGGCCCAGCCAGGTCCGTACGAGCCGACCCTCCTCGCCCGCCTTCGCGGCGTCGTCCACGTAGGCCACGGCCCGGGGGAAGCGGCGGCGCAGCGCCGCCAGGTTCTTCAGGCCGTCCCCGGAGGTCTGCCCGTACACCGCGCCGAGCACGGCGATCTTGGCCATGTCGCGGTCGCCGGAGAAGCCCTGGCGGGAGATGGAGGTGTACAGGTCCTCGGGGCGGCCGGCCACCTCCATGAAGGCGGGGTCCCGGGAGATCGCGGCGAGCACCCGGGGTTCCATCTGGTCGGCGTCGGCCACCACCAGCCGCCAGCCGGGGTCGGCGACGACCGCCCGGCGGATCACCTTCGGGATCTGCAGGGCCCCGCCGCCGTTGGTGACCCAGCGGCCGGTGTAGGTGCCGCCGGGGATGAACTCGGGGCGGAAGCGGCCGTCGTGGACCCAGTCCGCGAGCCAGGACCAGCCGTGGGCGGTGTAGATCCGGTACAGCTTCTTGAACGCGAGCAGCGGCTCGACGGCGGGGTGCTCCAGGTCCTGGATCTCCCAGCGGCGGGTGGACTTGAGCTTGATGCCGGCCTCCGCGAAGGCCTTGATGACGTCGGCGGCGAGCTCCGGCCGTACGCGCCGCCCGAACGCCGCCGAGACCTCGTCGGCCAGCTCCGCGAGCCGGCGCGGCTGCCCGCGCCCCGCGTACCGCTCGCCGAGCAGCTCGGTCAGCAGGGCCCGGTGGACGTCGGCCCGCCAGGGCAGGCCCGCGCGGTTCATCTCGGCGGCCACGAGGAAGGCCGCCGACTCGGAGGCCACGAGCAGCCGCATCCGGTCGGGGTGGGCGGTGGCGCCCAGCCGTTTCGCCTGGTCGGCGTGGACGGCGATGAGGGCGTCGAGGGGCACGGGGGTGGGCCGGGGGTCGAAGAGCGAGTGCTGGCTGCCGGGCTCCGCGGCGCGCTGCGGGGGATCGGGCGGTACGGGGGCGTTCGTCAGCCGGGCCCAGGCGGCGGCCGCCGAGCGGGGTTCGCCGAGTCGGCCCTCGTGGGCCAGCAGGAGCAGCTCGGCGTCCTCGATGTCGTGGCAGCGCTCGACGCGGGCGCCGGCGGCGAGCAGCCGGGGGTAGACGGCCGGGGTGGACCGCCAGACCCAGCGGGTGCCGGCGGGGGCCGCGCGGATCGCCTCGGCGGGGTCGGTGACCGTGACACGGGCTCCGCCCGCGGGCCCGTCGGGCGCGTCGGGTCCGTCCAGGGGCGCGGCGTGCCACCGGCCGTCGCCGTCCTCGGCGAGGGCCCACCGGGGCGTGCGGTCGCTCATGAGTGCGAGTGTCCCACCGGGGTCTGACAGGGCCGCCGCGCGGCGCGCTGGCACAGGTGTGCGCGCCGCTGCGCGGGGCGAGGTCCCCTACCCGCCCTTCCACCGTTCCCCGGGCCGGCCCGGACCCGCGCCTCAAACGCCGGCGGGGCTGGGGAGGGGGTGCCGGGCTGCGCCCCGGACCCCCCGGGGCTGCGCCCCGGACGCCGGACCGCGAACGCCGGGCGGCTGGGTTTGGCTGCGCTTCGGACGCCGGACCGCTGGATGGGCCCGGGGTGGAGCCGGGTGGCGGGCGTGCCAAGCTGAACGGGTGAGAGACATCGTCGACCGGGCCTGTGAGGCCGCGCTGTACAACCAGGACGACGCCGGGCTGGACGCCGGGGCGTCGGTGCTCGTCGCCGAGGGGGACCGGTGGGGCGGGGTCGGGCAGGCGCTGCTCGCGCGCGGTGAGGAGTACCTCCGCCAGGCATGGGAGCGCGGATGGCGGCCCGCCGACGTGCTGCGGCTCGTACGCCGGGACCTGGAGCAGACGCACCTGCGGATCACCGAGGACCTGGTCGCGGCCGAGGCCCGGCGGTACGCGCGGCTGCCCGAGCGGTGGACCGACGCCGAGGTGTGGTGGGGGGACGACACCCGGTACGGGGAGCGGCTGGTCCAGCGGGAGCGCACCGACCGCTTCAGCCTGGCCGGGACCGTCCTGGAGGTGTTCCGGCTGCTGATCCGGCTGCCGTCCATCGAGCCGGTCGGGCCGCTGCCCGGGGACCCGGCCGACGTGCTCGAACACGCGCACATCGAGCCCCGCATGCTCGGGCGGATCCGGGCCCTGCTCGCGAAGGCCGAGGCGACCACCTTCCCGGAGGAGGCGGAGGCGCTCAGCGCCAAGGCGCAGGAACTCATGGCCCGGCACACCGTCGACGCGGCGCTCCTCGCGGTGAAGTCGGGCACGGCGCAGATACCCGGCGCCTGCCGGATCGGGGTCGAGGCCCCGTACGAGGAGGCGAAGGCGGTACTGCTCGACGCGGTGGCGGGCGCGAACCGGTGCCGGTCGGTGTGGAACAGCGCCTACGAGTTCTCCACCGTCGTCGGCTTCGAGAGCGACCTGGAGGCGGTGGAGCTGCTGTACACCTCCCTGCTCGTCCAGGGCACCGCCGCGATGACCCGAGCGGAGGCCGGGCAGCGGGCGGGCGGCCGCAAGCGCACCAAGACCTTCCGGCAGTCCTTCCTCCTGGCCTACGCGAGCCGGCTGGGCCAGCGCCTCGCCGAGACGGCCGAGCACACGGTGGCCGACACCGTGGCCGAGGCCCCCGACAACCTGCCTGCCCTGGTCGCCCGGGACGTGGCCGTCACCTCGCGGGCCGAGGAGATGTTCCCCCGGACCACGACGACCCGGCTGCGCGGGGCGACCGACCTCGCGGGCTGGGAGGACGGCACGGCCGCCGCCGACCGGGCGCACATGGCGGACGCCCGCCGCCGCTCCCTGCGGGGCTGAGCCCGAAGGCCCCGATCAGCGCTCGGCGGGGGCCGGCGCGGCCGGCGCCGCCGGCTCCTCCTCGCGCAGCGCACGTGCCTCCGCCTTCAGGATGCGGGCGGACCGGCCCAGCCCGCGGGCCATCTCGGGAAGCTTCTTCGAGCCGAACACCATCAGGCAGACGAGCACGATGATGGCGACGTGCCAGGGTTCCAGGGCGTTCCTGAGCATGGGTGTGTCCGCCTTCCGGTGGGTGCCGGCAGCCTGCCGGGACGGTGCCGGAACCGGCCCGTCGGGCCGATGATCGGCGCTGGCGGCCTACGGCGCCATAGATCGGGCCAAGCCTGAAGAACACCTGAGGCCCGGCCCGGGGGTGTGGCCCGGCTGCCCTGCGGGGCTGTCCCCTACCCGCCCTTCGCCTGTTCCCCGGGCTCTGCCCGGACCCGGTCCTCAAACGCCGGACGGGCTGGAAAAATCCAGCCTCGCCGGCGTGTGAGGCGCGGGGTCTGGAGTGGAACCAACACCCTGGGTCCTACTCGGTAGCGGGCCGTTTCCGCAGGTCACAAAGGCTTTCGCATGTCTACGAGCACCCTCGCGCGTTCTGCTAGGCAAGAACTGCCCCCCACAAGGGGCATGAACAAGACTACTGACGGACTGTGCCCGTGCCACGGACGACCGTATGTAGACCTCCTCCTCCGTAAGTCGAAGATCGTCCGCGAGGGCGAGCGCGCTCTGTCCATCCGGGCGCAGGAGGACCGGGGCCGGGCATGGGCAGACGAGCACGGGTACTGCGTGCGAAAGATATGGCGCGAGAACCTGTCCGCCTGGTCGGACGTACAGCGCCCGAAGTACGACGCAGCCATGACCGCAGTCCTCGCCGGCGAAGTGCCCGCGCTCTGGTGCTACGCGCTCGACCGCTTCAGCCGCAAGGGTGCTGAGGCGGTAGTGCCGATCCTCGGCAAGGCTCGCGTGATCTTCGACTACGAGCGTCTCGACTCGCTGGACGAGCGGGATCGCCGATGGATCATCGACCGGGCCGAGAACGCGCGCGAGTACTCACAGCGGCTGAGCTACAACGTGCGGGGCACAAAGTCTCGGCAGCGCACCGAGGGCAAGTGGCTGTCCAAAGCACCCTTCGGGCTGGTTGCGGTCCCCGGTACGCGGAAGCTGATCCCGGATCTCACCCCGTACATGTGCACCGTTGCCGACAAGCGGGAAGTCACCCCGTGGGAGATCGTCCAGCGCGTATTCAAGGCCATTGGCGAGGGCATGTCGTCCCGCGCGCTGACCCGGAAGCTGAACAGTGAGGGTCTGCGGACCGGTACCGGGGTCCCGTGGCGGGCCGACGCGGTGCGGGCGATCATCATCCACCCCGTATATGAGGGGTGGCTTACGCACTGCCCCGGCGGTAAGGCGCACCGTGACCGCGTGCCGTTCCTGAACAACGAGGGCGAGCGGGTGCGCGTGGTCACGGACGAGACGTTGCCGAACATGATCCCGTCCGAGCTCGCCGAGCGTGCCCGCCGTGTGCTGTCCGGGAACCAGACCATCAGCAAGGCTGCCCCGACTCCGGGCCGCGCGGTCCGAGCACTGACCAGCCGCATGCGATGCGCATCCTGTGGCAGCGCCATGACGTTGGAAGGGGACTCGTACGCCTGCACCCGCTACGGCGACGGAGCCGAAGCGTGCGCCGATCCCGCGTTCGTCACCCGCAAGGCCGTCGAAAAGTACGTGGTGCAAACGTGGTCCGAGCGGCTCGCAGTCACTGACGATGAGGACCCGCTGTTGGTTGCCGTAGCCGAACGGTGGCAGGCCATTACCCGCCCCGAGGAGACACAGGTCATCAGGGACGCACGCGCCGAGCTGAAAGCCGCACAAGCCAAGCTCGACAAGTTCCACGCGGACGACGCGAACGACTTCTATACGGGCCGCTCCGCCCGGTACCGCATCCCGCACAAGAACGCTGCCGAAGCACGGATCAGCAAGGCTGAGACCGCGCTCGCCGAGCTCGTCGGCAACACCGGTCCCGTATCTCTCTCGTTCCTGCTGAACGGCAACGGTGAGAAGTACTGGAACACCGCCAACGCGAGCATGCAGCGCGACCTACTCGGACTCGCTATAGACACCGTGACCGTGACGAAGTCTCCGGGGCGCGGACGGCGCTTCGACGGGATGAAGCGCGTCACCATCACATGGGCCACCCCCGAGGGTGCCGAGCCCGACGCAGACGGGTTCGAGCAAGCCGCCTAGCGGCCCTGTAAGGACAGAACAGCCCCGGACGGCCCCCGTGATCATCCGGGGCTTTCTGCGTGCCCCTCGCGGCCCGGTACGCTCTTCGCACCCCGCGCCGACATGGGTGTGCGGGCTAGGGCTGGTGCCTTACAGGTTCGTCCTGGAAGCAGTACGACCAGCCCGCCTCGCCCCGGTAGTCCCTTCGGACCGCCGGGGCTTTCTGCTGCCAACTTGCGCAGAACCGCCACACGCCACATTCGCGCTGACTATGATCTTGGCGACCTATACAGTCCTACGCCTCAAAGGGGAACAAATGAGCGACGAAAAAGTCGCAGAAGCCACCCATAGGCTCTCAACCCTCCAGCATGAGAGGAAAGAGCTAGCCGATGCGCTGAAGAACGAAAGCCGACGCGGAAATTCCGCAGAGGTGGCTAGGCTAGAGGATGAAATTAAAACATGTGACAAGAAGATCGAAGAAGTGAATCGAGACCTGCGAGCCGCCCGCATGAGTCTGGCCACGGAGGGCACCGAGTAATCAGCCGAGCCGCACCGCCCCGGCATCCCTCGGGACCGCCCCGGCATCCCTCGGGACCGCCGGGGCTTTCCCATGTCCGCAGACGGGCGTACAGGGCCCCTCGTGCCCCCTCGCTGGCTGCCCTCGGGCTTGGAGCTCTCGGCTCTACAGCGAAGCGGTTGGTGTTGGGGTGTTGAGTTCAACCATTTTTTAGAAACACATAGAAAAAATAGAAAGAAAGAGAACCAGGGTCTCCTTCGGCACCGCGTCACCTCTTCGGACGCGGGAAACCTCCGCCCTCCACTGTGGGGAGAGAGTGAACGGCCCGCTCGTCCGGATGGACGCGGGAAACCTTCGCCCTCCACAGCTGGGGAGAGAGCGAGCGGTTCGAGTGTCCGAGCGGCACTGGAAACCTTCGCCCTCCACTACTGGGGAAGCAAGGGACCGAACAGTCCAGACGGACGCGGGAAACCTTCGCCCTCCACTACTTCCGAGAGCGGGACTACCGCGCACCCACCCAACGGGGGAACCGGGCGGACTGAGTGCCCGCTCTCGGATACAGCGTTGCCCGTGCTACACCGCACCCCGCGTTACCGGGGTGGCCAGGAGTCGACGTGTGGCAGCGCGAGCGGGGACCACACCGCCCATGGGTAACCCACCCTCCGGGGTGCGCCGAAAGGGGTTGTAAGCGCGTGTGGTCCCCAACTCGTCTGGACCGGTTCGCCGGCGAGGGCAACCCGTCCCCGCAGTTCATTGGTTGCGAACGGCCGTCTTACAACAATCCGGCGGTCGATGCTGGTTCGAATCCAGTCGGGAACACGCACTGCGGCACGGTCCGACCAGGGCTTACGCCGATCGACAACGAGCACCAGGAGCACGACGAGCGCAGAGCTTGTCAACCAAAACTGACGCTACCTGGTAGCACCCTTACGGCCCGCTGACCCAACGGCAGAGGTGCGCGGTACCGGCCCCGCGAGGGGACATCGGCCGCAGAGATCCGAGGTTCGAGCCCTTGGGCGGGCACGCATCAACAACGACCATCAGGGGGCAGCACATGCGCTGTATCGACTGCACCGAGCCTGCGACCCATCGGGGCCGCTGCAAGCCACACCACGGGGCCTACGAGGGACGGACAACGGTCCGCACCCGACGAGCCCGGAGCCGACACCGTGCGGCCCGCTATGACGCTGCTGCGAGGCTTCGCCGGCTCGTGACGGACCGGGGCTCGGGATGGTGTGACTGGTGCCTGAACGACTTCCCCGCGAACGGGGTGGACGTGGACCACGTGCGTCCGCTGTCCCTCGGTGGCGAGGACGTGGCAGGGAACGTGCAGGTCTTGTGCCACCCGTGCCACCAGCTCAAGACCCGTACTGAGTTCGGGGCCGCTGTTGCCCCCAGGGACACCGCCCCGGACCGGCCCTAACCCGGCTCGTCCTGGTGCGGAAGGGGTGCGGTGTAGGCGTGCACTCTGCCCCGAGTAGGCCCGGGTGGTCCCCGTGCTGAAACCGGGCGGTAGAGGCGGTTCGATTTCGCCCACCCCGCGTAACGACGAAGCCCCCGGACGAATCCGAGGGCCGTGTGTCGCTCGTCCTCGCTGAAGCGGGCCCTATCCGCCGAGGCGGACGGCTCGACCTTACTGTGCTGCGTCAGGCGGACTTGTTGGGCTCGTCCTCGTTCGCTGGAGTTTCAGCGGCAGCCTTTGCAGCGGCCTTGTCGGCGGTGTCCTTCTCGTCTTCCGCCGCAATGCGCAGGAGGAAGTCTTCAGCAACCCCGTAAACAACGGGCTCGATCTTGCCCAACTCTTCGGACATCTCAGACTCCTAGCTGTGCGTCATGGCCGTAGTTCGACGCCGATCATGACATGCCAGAACGTCACGCCGCCACTACCCCTAGTCAGATTGGAGGTGATCCCCCATGCCCCGTAAGCCCCGTCCCCCGTGCTCGGTACCCGGCTGCCCTGAGCTCACCCGAGCCGGCGGACGCTGTGCCGAGCATGAGCGCGAGGCGAACGCGGACCGTGCTTCACGTGGTGGCGCTGTCTATGACACGCGCTGGCAGCGCATCCGACGTGCCTACCTGTACCGGCATCCCTGGTGCGTGCTGTGTGGCCGTCTGGCGAACGTGGCGGACCACTTCCCGCTGTCCCGACGCGAGTTGATCGCACGGGGTGACGCGAACCCTGATGCTGCGGGTCATCTTCGTCCGCTGTGCGTTGCCTGCCACAACCGCGAGACAGCAAGGCATCAGCCGGGCGGATTCGCTGCTGAGGCTCGTTCGCGGCGCGAATCGCGCGAGCTCCCGCCGTTCTGACCAGGGGGAGGGGGTCAACCCCTCTCCTTCCCGAGCGGCAGGGAGGCAAAAAACTCCCATGGCTAATTAGACCGCTTTCGCGGAGCGAAATCGAACTCCCATTTCGCTGTCAATTTCAACGCAATCAATTTTGGAGAAATGTATGAGTCTCACCCTTGCTGAATCCGCCAAGCTCTCGCAGGATCAGTTGCAGCGCGGCGTTATTGAGACGTTCGTCCAGGAGTCTCCCCTTCTGGACCGGCTCCCACTGATGCAGATTGCCGGAAACGCATACCGCTACAACGAGGAGTCCGCCCTCCCGGGCGTCTCGTTCCGCGCAGTCAATGAGGCGTACCCGGAGAGCACCGGAACGCTTAATCAGAAGATCGAGACGCTCGCCATCCTGGGTGGTGACGCCGATGTGGACAAGTTCATAGCTCAGACCCGAGGAAACCTGAACGACCAGCGAGCCATTCAGGTCATGATGAAGGTCAAGGCTGCTTCCATTCACTTCTCGGATCAGTTTTTCAACGGTGACGTGATGGTGGACCCGAAGGGGTTCGACGGCCTGCGCAAGCGGCTGTTCGGCACTCAGGTTGTCGACGCCAAGGGTCTCGGTCCGGTGGCCAACGGCTACGAGTTCTTCGATGCGCTGGACACTCTGACCGCGCGGGTCCGTGGCATCAACGGTTCCAACGGGGCTCTCTACATGAACGCCGACGTCCGGGCCAAGATCGCGTCAGGGTTCCGCCGGCTCGGTGGTTCCGAGCTGCTGACATCCGAGATAGCCGGTAAGCGGACGGTGATGTGGAACGGGATTCCGATGCTCGACGCGGGTCAGAAGCTGGACGGTACCGATGTATTGCCCCTGACCACCGGTTCGGGCGGCAAGCAGACCGGCGATATCTACGCCGTCCGCTTCGGCTCAACTGAGGCCGACGCGGGGGTAACCGGGCTGACGCATGGCGGGGTGCAGGCCACCGACCTTGGTGAGTCCCACGACAAGCCCGTCTACCGGACCCGCATCGACTTCTACTGTGGTCTTGCCCTGTTCGGCGGGAAGGCCGCAGCCCGACTGACCAACGTGCTGAACGGCTGATCAAGTACCTGAGCCCCCGTGCTCGTCTCCCTTTGCCGGGTGACGGGTGCGGGGGCTTTTGTCGTGCGTGCCGTCAGGACTCTTCGATTTCCGACATCAGAAGTCTGAGCGTCAGGGAGTGCTTCTCCGGCGGCAGCGCGTCCAACGCTCCCCGTGCGTAGGTCACCCCGCCGGACACATCGCCGGAGCGTGCGAGCATCAGACCTCTATGCATTTCAAGGTGGGTAGCGAACCGGGGAAGCTCTGCCGGGAGTTCGCGGCGCGCAGCTTCCTGTGCCTGAACGGCTCCCTGCTCGTCGCCCAAGCGGGCTAGGAGGAGCGACAGGAAGACGTTCATACGCCACCAGGGCACGGCATAGTCGCTGGTCTGTTCGTAGGACCCCGACTTGTCGAAGATGCGCCGGCCATCGTCGGCGAGCTTCAGTGCTGAGGCGCGGTCACCTCGAAGTGCTGCGGCGTGTGCCTTGCCCATTACGGCGTTCAGGAGACCTAGGGAAGGTCGATCCGATATGGCCAAGGCTTGGTCCGCCAGTACGTCAGCGATGCCCAGCGACGCCCCTTCGTACCCCAGGGCGATGGCTGCACGTCCACGTACCCAAACGCGCGCTTCGTCGTCTCCGGACTCGTCAGCAGCCTTAGCTGCCATGCGGTACCAGTGAACGGCCTTCGATCCGTCCGACCCCGGAAACGTCTTGGCGTACAGGGTCATCAGTCGGGAAGCCACTGACCAAAGTCGGGGGTCTTCCAGTTGTTGCTGCACGGTGACGAGTTCGCCGGACACCCGACGCTGGATGTCCGCAGCGCCCATCGACATGTACTCAGTGCCGTACGTGGTCAGCTTGGCTTCCCACTCATCCGATGATGGCCCGCCCCGTAGTCGGGCGGCGAATCCTGCGCTGATCAGATCAGAGGCAACCACTGGAGCTATGGCAGCCCCGGCGATGTCGGTAAGGAACTCGCGTCGGTCCACTTCACCTTCAAGGACAGCTAGGGGAACGTCGAGAACGGCAGAAAGCGCGGCAAGGTAGAACGGGCCTGGCCTGACCTTGGAACACTCCCAGTTGCTGACGTACTCCCGCGTCAGCGTTGTGCCGTGCGCGCTGTTGATCTCAGAAGCTAACCGCCCTTGGCTCCAGCCGCGAGCCTTGCGGAGATCCCGGATCAGTTCCCCGATGTCCATGCGCCCATCTTGCTACTAGGGATGCCACTAGACCGAGAGATTCTTCGCCTTCCGAGCTGGTTGCCACTACGGATCACACTAGGCCCCGCTTCCTCGGTGGCGAGACGATCCCGAGCACCGAACGCGACGCAAGGGGTGCGCATGGTGACGGCAGCGCGGCAACAAACGGCTCGGCTAGAACCGCTCGAACCGGTACCAGTGCCCGGATGCGGGGTGTGCCTCGCCCTGTTCACGGCGCGGGAGATCTCTCGGGAAGCTGGCGATCCGTGCTCCGTCGCTGTGCAGAACGCGGAACTGCGTAACCACCCTCACGGCCGGAGTGCGGCATGAGCGTGAAAGCGGTGATGCGCTACATCACCTACAGCATGCGGCGGCATCCCTCCGCCGAGACGACCGCGACCGCGCGGTGTCTGAGCTTTGAGTGCGACTGGACAGCGGAACCGACCCCGAACGCCGACGTGTGCAGCGACATGTGCATTAAGCACACAGGGCGGACAGGCCACATGACGTTCGTCCGGGAGTTCTCGGAAGTCGCAGTAGTGGAGCGCGTCCAGTGACCGACGACAACGAGGACCAGGCGCACGCGCAGTCCAGCCGGCGAAGCGCCTTAGCCGTGACCCTGGGGGCCGTCGTGTGGGTCGGGGTCGTCGTCTGCATCGTGGCCAAGGGCTGGGGCGCGTGATCGTGTCCAGCGTCCGGGACCTGGTCATGCACCGGTCGGCCGCTGGCATCGCCCGGTTTCGGTCTCCCCAGAACTCCCACCCCTCTGAGGGTCGGGCAGCGAAAGAACTCCCATTAGAAACGGAGCCCGTATGTCACAGCTTGCTGTACGTGAGGCCGCGTTACCGCTCTCCGTCCGCCTCCCGTCCGCAGGGTTCGCCATTGCCGTGCGCACCGTCGAACGGGCGAACCCTCACCTTCCGGAGGGCATGGCCGAGCGGATCGTTCGTGAGGCGGTGAAGTTCGTTACGGCGGCAGCACGTAACCGGACCCCGGGTCTCGCACTGCGCCCGTCCCGGCTCGTGGACGAGGGGTGGCACGCGCTCCTCACGGACACGAGGACGTACGGCAACCTGTGCCGACTGCTCGGCCGGTTCGTACACCACGTCCCTGAGACCCCCGCGACGAAGAAGCACGACACGGCCACCGTCGCCCGCACGCTCAAGGCCATCCGCGAAGCGGGAGACGAACCCGACGAGTACCTGTGGACCGTAGAGGCGCAGTCTGCGCTTCTGGTCTCCGCTGACTGCATGCACAGCGAGTGCACGGACGGAGGGTCCAACTGCGCGGCCCCGCCGAGCTGACAACGACTCTGGGCGGACCGCAGCAGGGGCAAGTGGTGACCCGCTAACGTTGGCTACGTTCTGCCACTAGGAGGATGCGTTGAGCGAAGAAGCGCCGAGGGTGCAGTGGACCGACCCTCGCTACGGCGAAGCGGTCACGCTGCTCGGTACATGCCGAACCGTGAAGAGCCCCAGCCAACGCCGACGCCGAGTCTGTCCGCACGGCGAGGGCGTGACGGTCATCGTCGACCCGGTCACCGGACATGCCCGCAACGTTGCCTGTGCGGATTGCTGCTCGTCGGCAGCCTGACTTACCCCTGAGCCCGCTTAGCTGCCAATCCGGCGCCTAGGCGGGCTCAAGCGTTCCCTTTCGCCGCCTGATCCGCGACGAAGGAACCCATGCCTGGTGTGGTCACGATGAGACCTTCCTCCCGCAGGGCGGCGGTCATCTTGCGAATGGTCACGCGCGTAACCGTGAACTCCTCCGCCAACTGAACTTCAGAGATCAGATGGTGCTGCGGGTACTCGCCCGACGCGATGCGCGCCCGGACGGTTTCCGCGATCTGTACCCACTTCGGGCGGGTTGGGTCGTAATCCACAGGTCGGACGCTACACAACACCAGCCAGCCACTCATAGATACGCCTGTCCATATTCAGCTATAGACAGGTAGATACAGGATGGCTACCTTCGGGAAACGAAAACGCCCCGGAAGGCCGCTGTAACGGTCCGCCGGGGCTCCGCCGAACAGCTAGAAGAGAGCTGAACGACATGCGCGAGCCTATCGGTTTCATGGTCATAGGACTGTCGTGCGTCCTCGCGGTCTACTGCGCGCTCCGATGGGAGCCGAGCCGACGAACGCCCGGGAAGCACTCCAGCGGCTACCGCCCCGAGCCTGCCCCCATGCACTACTCGGCACGGCCGTGGATCGGCCCGAGTAGCGCACAGGCCCGTGCGATCTTCCGCCCCGAGACCACTGCGGAAACCACCCTCGTACTCTCCCCGGTCCAGCGGGAACGGCGGTATGCGGCAGAATTCGCGGCCATCGGCGTGGACTACCCGTACACGTACGCGGGGGCACCCTTCCCGCGCTCCGCGTTCGCCGCAACGGGGGTCAGCACATGACCGCCGAGAACCCGTTCCCGCTCGTACTGCCTGAACGCGTCGCGCTGTGCATCCGCTGTAAAACGCTGACCAGTGCGCCCGTAGCGGTCCGCGAGATCCACAGCACCAGCGGCCCCGGTACAACGCTGTGGGCATGCCCCGAGCACGCTGTGACCCTCGGAGCGGGACCGACGTCGGAAGACGTGCACCGTGCCCCGTAGCGACTGACCGGACCGCAGGCAGCCCCGTCCGACCACGTGTCGGGCGGGGCTTTTCGCATGCCCGGACCTGCTGTTTTTCTAGGTCCCGGGGTGTAGGGTCCACCGGGGCGGAGCCCCAGGGGGGTCCGGGCGCAGCCCCGGGGGCGGGGCCCGACGCGCGGGCCCCCCGCGCCCGGGCTCCCGGGTTCCGTCCCCGGCAGGGCTACGCTCGGGGGCATGAGCTGGGTCCGGGCGCTGAAGGACACCGCCCGGGCCGGATTGCGGGTCGAGCGGACCCGGCTGCAACCCCTCCTCGCGCTCCGCGCCGCCGTCGGGCTCGCGATCGTCGTCGGCGCCGGCCTCGCCTTCCTCGGGCCGGGCGCCGCCGCCAGTTCCGCCTTCGGCGCCTACATGGCGGCCGTCGCCACGTTCCAGAAGAGCTGGCGCCCCCGGCCCGTCCTCGCGCTCGCCTCCGGGCTGACGCTGGCCGTGTCCACCTTCATCGGGTACCTCGTCGGGTCCTCGCACACCCTGGCCTTCATGCTGCTGCTGGCCGTGTGGAGCTTCGCGGCGGGCCTGATGTGGGCGGCCGGCCCCACCGCGGGCATGATCGCCTCCAGCAACGTCGCGATCATGCTGGTCACCGTCACCCTGCCCACCTCCGTGCCGCAGGCCGCGGGCCACGCCGCGATGATCGCCGGCGGCGGGGTGGTGCAGGCCCTGCTGATCCTCCTCTTTCCCATCCGGCGGTGGGGCGCCCAGCGCGACGCCCTCGCCGACGCGCTGGCCGCCGAGGCCGACTACGCGCGCCGCCTGCGCCAGGACCCGGTCGCCTCCTTCGACCCGCAGCCGCTGATGAGGGCGCGCGACGCGGCCACCGTGACGGCGCGCCAGGCCCGCCGCCGCCCCGCCGAGCTGCACGGCGCGCGGGGGCTCGCGGAGCGGATCCGGCCGGTGCTGGCGCTGCTGGCCGACCCCGCGGTCGGGGCCCCGGCCGAGGGCCCGGCGCGGGACCGGGTCCGGGAACTGCTCGCCGCGACCGGGTCGGTGCTGGACGCCGCCGCGTCCGCCATCCGGCACGGGGAGGCGGTGCGGCTGCCCGCCCCGGCCCTCGCGGTGCTCAAGGCTCCCGACACCGCCGATCTGTTCCAGGGCGCCGCGCTGCGCGCCGCGCGCAGGCTCTCCGCCCTGCTGGACGACGTACTCGACACCGCCGAGCCGGGCTCCGGGCGCACCGTGGATCCCGACGAGTCGATGCTGCGGCCCACCCTGCCGGCGCTCGTGCCGATGGTGCTGGCCGCCGTACGGGCCGAGCTGCGTCCCGGGTCGCCGATCCTGCGGCACGCCGTACGGGTCACCGCCGTGGCCTGTGCCGGCTACGCCATCGGCCACGCGTTGCCCTTCGGCCACGCCTACTGGGCCCCGATGGCCTCCGTCATGGTCATGCGGCCCGATTTCACGCAGACCTACACCCGCGCCGTGGCCCGCTTCGGCGGCACCCTGGTCGGGGTCGCCCTCGCGACGGCCGTCGTCCAGCTCGCGCACCCGGGGATGTACGTGTCCGGGCTGCTCGCCGTCGTCAGCGCGGGCCTGATGTACACCTTCATGCGCACCGGCTACGCCGTCTCGATGGTCTTCGTCTCCGCCTACGTGGTGTTCCTGCTCGGCATGGGCGGCCTGCGCTGGGACCAGACCGTGCCGGACCGCGTCATGCTCACCCTGGTCGGCGGGGTCCTCGCGATGATCTCCTACGCCGTCTACCCGGCCTGGGAGACCCCGCGCCTGCGGACCCGGCTGGCCGACTGGGTCGAGGCCGGCGGGCGGTACGCGGCAGCCGTGCTCGGGCAGTACGCCGACCCGGCCGGAGCCCACCGCGGCGAGGTGCGCGAAGCCCTGCTGGCGGTGCGCGACGCCCGGGTCGCCTGGCAGGACGCGGTGGACCGGGCCGCCGGGGAGCCGGTGCGCCACCGCGGGATCTCCCGGGCCGCGGCCGAGGAGGCGGGCCGGGCCCTGGCCGCGATGGGCCGTCACACGATGCTGCTGGAGGCGCACTTCCCGGACCGGTCCCGGCCCCCTGTCCCGGGCGCGGCCGAGCTGGCAGGGGCGCTGCGCGAGGCGACGGAGGCGGGCGCGAAGGCCGTACGGGAGCGGCGGGTGCCCGACTGGGAGGTGGTCCGGGCGGCGCTGGCCGACGGGGACGCCCCCGACCCGGGGGTGCTGCGCGGGGCGGCGCGGCAGCTGCTGGACTCCCTGGAGGAGGTCTCCGACGCGCTGCGGGCCCCGCTCCGGCCCAGGTCCGGGGAAGGGGCAGGGGAAGGTGTCGGGGAAGGCGCCGGGGAAGGTCGTCACCCTTAGTGGTGGCTTGCCCTCCGTTCGTGCACGTGCATCTGCCCATGCAGGCGTTCATGAACACAGCTATGATCCGGTGCAGTTGACATCTGCACTATCGGGGGCTTCCTGTGGACCACGCGTACAACGGGATGGCAGCTGCAGAGCTTGACGGGGTGACCTGGCAGAAGAGCAGACACAGCAACTCACAAGGTTCCTGTGTGGAGTTCGCGAAACTGCCCGGAGGCGACGTTGCCATGCGCAACTCGCGGTTTCCGGACGGACCGGCACTCGTGTACACGCCGGCCGAGATAGAAGCGCTGCTGCTGGGTGTCAAGGACGGCGAGTTCGACCACCTGATCAGCTGAAGATCGGCTGGCAGAACAGCTCAAGATCAGCCATGCACGTGCAGCGGCCGGGATTGATCGCCATGATCAATCCCGGCCGCTTGTCGTCTATGCGGCGATTGTGTGGTGCCTCAGTCCTGCAGGGTGAACAGCGCCCAGACCACCTTGCCGGTCAGCCGTCCCGCGAGCGGGTGCCAGCCCCAGCTGTCACTGTAGGAGTCGACGAGGAAGAGTCCGCGTCCCGACTCCAGGTCGCTGTTGCGCTCCGTCGCGTCCGGCGCGAAGCACCCGCCGGGGCGGTCCTCGCTGGGGTCGCGCACGGCGCACACCAGCCGGGTGCTCCACCGCATCAGGTGCAGGCGCACCGGCGGCTCGCTCTCGCCCGCGGCCGGCCTCGAGTCGTCCGGGAGGGCATGGCGCAGCGCGTTGGTGACGAGTTCGGAGACGACCAGGGCCACGTCGTCGAACCGGTCGTCGAGGCCCCACTGGGCCAGGGTGGAACGCGTGAAGGTGCGTGCACCGCGCACCGCTTCGAAGCGGGCGGGCAGGGCGCAGGACGCGGACCCGGAGACAGCCGTGGGGTCGACCGGGGGAAGCCCCTGCCGTAACGGCTCGAGCATGGTCGATCCATTCGTCCCCATGCGAGGCACTCCCGGGATTCGAAAGAACTGCGGGGCACGCAGGTGCGCGGGACCATGCTTCCGAATGCCGGAGCCGGATGCAAGGGCAGATGCACGTGCACGCGCCGGACCTGTCCGATCCCGTCACGGTTCTTGCTCATTTCTTCCTACGCAGACTTACGGACTTCTTTTACAGCTCGGCCAAATCCGTTACAGAACGAGTACGGACAGATGCGTTTTGGTGGCAGACTGCGGGCCTTGAGGGGCACGGGGGCCCCTGCGACGTATCCATCCACCGCATGGGGAGGGGCAGGAATCGTGACCGCGGAAGCCAGTGGTTCTGTGGTGCGCCGCATCCTCCTGGGCTCCCAGCTCAGGCGACTCCGAGAATCCCGCGGCATCACCCGTGAGGCGGCCGGTTACTCGATCCGCGCATCCGAATCGAAGATCAGCCGCTTGGAGTTGGGAAGGGTGAGCTTCAAGGCCAGAGACGTAGAGGACCTCCTCACGCTCTACGGAGTCACGGACGGCGCGGAGCGAGAGTCCCTCCTGGGGCTGGTCCGCGAGGCCAATGTGGCCGGCTGGTGGCACAGCTACGGAGACGTCCTGCCGGGCTGGTTCCAGACGTACGTGGGCCTGGAAGGCGCCGCCTCCCTCATCCGTATCTACGAAGTCCAGTTCGTGCACGGCCTGTTGCAGACCGAGGCCTATGCCCAGGCGGTCGTCAGCCGCGGCATGCCCAGTGCCGGCCGCGCCGAGATCGACCGCCGGGTCGCGCTGCGCCTGGAGCGTCAGAAGGTACTGGTCTCCGAGAACGCCCCCGCCTTCCACGCCGTCCTCGACGAGGCCGCGCTGCGCCGCCCGTACGGCGACCGGGACGTGATGCGCGGTCAGCTGGAGCACCTCATCGAGATCTCGCAGCGGCCGAACGTGCACCTCCAGGTCATGCCCTTCTCCTTCGGCGGCCACGCCGGCGAGAGCGGCGCCTTCACCCTGCTGCGCTTCCCCGAGTCCGACCTCCAGGACGTCGTCTATCTGGAACAGCTCACCAGCGCCCTCTACCTCGACAAAGACGAGGAAGTGAGGCAGTACGAGCGCGCGATGCTGCGCCTCCAGGGTGATTGCCCCGATCCGGACCAGACCCGGGATCTCCTGCGCGGTCTGCTCCAACTGTCTTGATTCACACGTACTATGACGCCTGATCAGGCCGTGACGATCAGAGCGTGACGATGACCCGGGTGACCACCGGGTCTCCGGTGCAGCGCAAGGAAGCGCGTTCGACGTAAGGGATGGCATGTCCATATTCGAGGACCTGGCTCACCAGTACATCGACGGCGAATGGCTGGCCGGAACCGGGTCGTGGGACATCATCGACGTCAACCCGTACAACGGGGAGAAGCTCGCGGCCATCACCGTGGCCACCGTCGAGCAGGTTGACCAGGCCTACCGGGCGGCCGAGCGGGCCCAGAAGGAATGGGCCGCGACCAGCCCGTACACCAGACGAGCCGTCCTGGAACGCGCCCTGCGGATCACCGAGGAGCGCGAGAAGGAGATCGTCGAGGCGATGATCGACGAACTCGGCGGGACCCGTCCCAAGGCCGAGTACGAGGTCCACCTCGCCAAGGAGTTCATCCGCGAGGCCATGCAGCTGGCCGTCCGCCCCGAGGGCCGCATCCTGCCCTCGCCGGTCGAGGGCAAGGAGAACCGGGTCCAGCGCCTGCCCGTCGGGGTCGTCGCCGTGATCAGCCCCTTCAACTTCCCCTTCCTGGTCACCCTGAAGTCGGTCGCCCCGGCCCTGGCCCTGGGCAACGCCGTGGTCATCAAGCCGAACCAGAACGCGCCCGTGGTCGGCGGCGGGGTCATCGCCAAGATCTTCGAGGAAGCGGGCCTGCCGGCCGGTCTGCTCAACGTCCTGGTCACCGACATAGCCGAGATAGGCGACGCGCTCCTGACCCACCCCGTCCCCAAGGTCATCTCCTTCGCCGGATCCGACCGGGTCGGCCGGCACGTCGGCGCGGTCGCCGCCCGCCACTTCAAGCGGACCGTCCTGGAGCTCAGCGGCAACAGCGCGCTCGTCGTCCTCGACGACGCCGACCTCGACTACGCGGTGGACGCGGCCGTCTTCAGCCGCTTCGTCTACCAGGGCCAGGTCTGCATGGCCGCCAACCGGATCCTGGTCGACGCCTCGGTCGCGGAGGAGTTCACCGAGAAGTTCACCACCCGCGTGCGCGCCCTGAAGACCGGCGACCCGCACGACGCCGACACCCACATCGGCCCCCTGATCAACTCCTTCCAGGCCGACGCCCTCACCGCGCTCGTCGACCGCGCCGTCGAGTCCGGAGCGCAGGCGCTCGTACGGGGCTCTACGCGCGGCAACCTGGTGGAACCGACCGTGCTCGCCGGGCTCCCCGAGGACTCCCCGCTGCTCGGCCAGGAGATCTTCGGCCCCGTCGCCCTGCTCGTCGTCTTCGACGGCGAGGACGAGGCCGTCCGCCTCACCAACGCGACCCCGTACGGACTGAGCGGCGCCGTCCACACCAAGGACGTGGAGCGCGGGGTCCGCTTCGCGCGGCGCATCGAGACCGGCATGATCCACGTCAACGACTCCACCATCGGCGACGAGCCGCTCGCGGCGTTCGGCGGGGAGAAGGCCTCCGGCATGGGCCGCCTCAACGGCGAGGCCACCGTCGAGGCCTTCACCACCCAGAAATGGATCTCGGTGCAGCACGGCCGGACGCAGTTCCCGTTCTAACTCCGCGGGCCCTCTAGACTCGGGCGGGTCAGGCGAGGACCAGTCCCGGGGAGAGCCGAGTTGAGCAACATACCGGAGACCGGGCGCACACCCCGGGTCCAGAACCGGCTCGTCATGATCCAGATCGTGGTGTTCTCGCTGCTGCTGACCCTCGGCGGGCGTCTGTGGTACCTGCAGATACGCAACGGCCAGGAGTACACGGACGAGGCGAAGAACAACAACACCCAGCAGGTGGTCCAGCCCGCCGTGCGCGGCTCGATCCTGGATTCCCGCGGGATCCCGCTCGCCGACAACGAGACCCGCATGGTGGTCTCCGCCAGCCGCACCGAGCTCTCCAAGATGAAGGACCGCGGCAAGGACGTCCTGACCCACCTCGCCGGGGTGCTGGACCTCGACCCCGAGGACGTGGTCAACGGCGTCCGGCTGTGCGACTCCAAGACCCCCAAGCCCTGCTGGAACGGCTCCCCGTACCAGCCGATCCCCATCACCGACGAGGCGACGACCGACCAGGTCCTGGAGATCCGGGAGCACGCCGAGCAGTTCCCCGGCATCACCGCCGAGCCCACCGCCCTGCGCCGCTACGCCGGTCCCGACGGCGCCAACACCTCCCAGGTGCTCGGCTACCTCTCCCCGGTGACCGACGAGGAGATCACCAAGGCGAAGGGCTCCGACTCCCCGTACCTGCGCTCCGACCAGGTGGGCCGCAGCGGCCTGGAGCGCACCTACGACAAGGAGCTCCGCGGCAAGGCGGGCATCACCCGCTACGAGGTGGACAACCTCGGCCGGATCATCGGCGAGGGCGTGAGCGACAAGCCGCGGGCCGGCTCGGACATCGTGACCTCGATCGACTCGCGCGTGCAGGCCGTGGCCGAGCGCGAGCTGAACAACGCGATGATCGAGGCCCGCAAGGGCATCGACAAGAACAACACGGGCCGCCACTACGAGGCCGACTCCGGTGCCGTTGTGGTCATGGAGGCCAAGACCGGCCGGGTCGTCGCGATGGCCTCCAACCCGACCTACGACCCGAACGCCTGGGTCGGCGGCATCTCCGCCAAGGACTACGCCGACCTCACCGACAAGGGATCGAACTACCCGCTGCTGAACCGCGCCATCCAGGGCCAGGCGGCCCCCGGCTCGATCTTCAAGGTGGTCTCCTCGACGGCCGCGGTCAACGCCGGCTACCCCTTCAACCGGCTCTACGGCTGCCCGAGCTCGTACTCGGTCGGCAGCCAGGTCTTCACCAACTTCGAGTCCCATGGCTACGGCGACATCACCATCGGCAAGGCCCTGGAAGTCTCCTGCGACACCGTCTACTACGCCATCGCCGACAACGAGTGGAAGAAGGACGGCGGCATCAAGCCCAAGGCCAAGCCCGGCGACTGGTTCTTCAAGACCGCGCACGAGTTCGGCCTCGGCAAGCGCACCGGCATCGACCTGCCCAGCGAGGTCCCGGGCCGGGTCCCCGACCGCCAGTGGAAGAAGGACTTCTTCGAGGCGAACAAGGCCGCCTGGTGCCGCGACGGCAAGAAGAACGGCTCGTACGCCGAGAAGATCGCCTACGAGAACTGCCGCCAGGGCAACCAGCTCCGCGAGGGCGACGCGATCAACTACTCCATCGGCCAGGGCGACACCCTCGTCACCCCGATCCAGATGGCCTCCGTCTACGCCGCCATCGCCAACGGCGGCACCCTGCACCAGCCCGCCATCGGCAAGGCCGTGGTCAGCGCCGACGGCACCTCGGTCAAGGAGATCGCCCCCAAGGTGCAGGGCAAGCTCCCGATGAACTCCAAGCTCCGGAGCGACATCGACGGCGCCCTCGCCGACGTGGCCACCACCGGCAGCGCGGCCTGGCGGTTCGGCGGCTGGCCGCAGAAGCAGATCCCGATGCACGCGAAGACCGGTACCGCCGAGGTCCAGGGCAAACAGACCACCTCGTGGTTCGCCTCCTACACCGCGGACTACGCGATCGTCATGACCATCTCCCAGGGCGGCACCGGCTCCGGCGCCTCGGGACCGGCCGTCCGCAACATCTACGAGGCGATGTACGGCCTCGACGACAAGGGCGCGCAGGACCTGAAGAAGGCCCTGCTGCCCAAGCCGCAGAAGGAACTCCCGCCGGTCCGGCAGGAAAACCGGTAAAAACGCGGAATCGCGTGATTGAGGACAGGACCTGACCGCAAGGGTTCGTACCGTGGTTCTTGTCAGCAGGGGAGACCCGCACGACACCCACTCGGGACGCGAACAGAAGGCGGTCAGGTCATGGCTCAGATTTCCACGGAGATCCCCGGCGACGAGCGCGGCACGCTCCTCTCCTTCGTCGAGGCCCAGCGCACGGCGCTGCGCGAGGCCGCGCAGGGGCTGACCGAGGAGCAGGCGGCGAGCAAGCCCAGCGCCAGCGAGCTCTCCGTGTCCGGGCTGCTCAAGCACGCGGCCAACTGCGAGCTCGGCTGGCTGCGCATGGCGCAGGGCGTGACCGAGTACCCGGGCGGCGACTGGGCCGACGGCTTCCGGCTGGTCGAGGGCGAGTCCATGCCTTCGGTGCTGGCCTACTGGGACGGGATCAGGCAGGAGACGGAGGCGTTCATCGCGGCCGTCCCCAGCCTCGACGACAGCTTCCCGCTGCCCCCGGCCCCGTGGTTCCCCGAGGACGCCAAGGTCTCGATGCGCTGGATGCTCCTGCACCTGGTGGAGGAGTTCGCCCGGCACGCCGGCCACGCGGACATCATCCGCGAGACCATCGACGGCACCCGCGCCATGGGCTAGGCACGGAGCCGAGCCATGGGCCAGCCACGGAGCCGAGCCATGGGCTAGCCATGGTGCCCGGGGCCCGGGTCAGTAGCCTGGGCCCCATGTCAGCGATCCGCCTCCTCGTCCTCGGCGCCGTCCGCCAGCACGGGCGGGCCCACGGCTACCAGGTCCGGGCCGATCTGGAGTTCTGGGGCGCCCACGAGTGGTCGAACACCAAACCCGGGTCGATCTACCACGCGCTCAAGCAGATGGCGAAGCAGGGCGTCCTGCTCGCCCACGAGGTGGCCCCCTCCGCGGCGGGCGGGCCGCCGCGCACCGAGTACGAGCTCACGGGGGCGGGCCGCGCGGAGTACTTCAAGCTGCTCCGCGAGGCGCTGTCCTCCGCCGATCAGAAGGCCGACGTCCTCGCCTCCGCCCTCGGCTTCATGGTCGACCTGCCCCGCGCCGAGGCCCTGGCCCTGCTCCGCGAGCGGCTGGGCCGGCTCGCCGCCTGGCGCTCCGCCGTCACGGACCACTACGTCCCCGAGGGGGGCCCCGAGCCGCTGGGCCACATCGGCGAGATCACGCACCGCTGGATCCACTCGGCGGACGCCGAGGCGGACTGGACCCGGGGCCTGATCGCCCGGATCGAGGCGGGCGCGTACTCCTTCGCCGACGACCCGGGCGACCCCTTCGAAGGGGTCCTCGCCCCGGCGCCCTGAGCCCGCCCCCGAGCGGGCTTGCACCTCACGCGGCGTGAGGGACCAGGCTGGGCGCGTACCCGAGAAGAGGAGCGGAAAGCGATGGGCTACTCCGTGGGCCAGGTCGCCGGATTCGCCGGAGTGACGGTGCGCACCCTGCACCACTACGACGAGATCGGGCTGCTCTCTCCGAGCGGCCGCAGCGGGGCGGGACACCGGCGGTACGACGACGCCGACCTCGACCGGCTGCAGCGGGTCCTGTTCTACCGGGAGCTCGGCTTTCCGCTCGAAGAGGTCGCGGTCCTGCTGGACGATCCGCGCTCGGACCCGAGGGAGCACCTGCGCCGGCAGCACGCCCTCCTGTCCGAGCGGATCGCCCGGCTCCAGCAGATGGCCGCGGCCGTCGAGCACGCCATGGAGGCGAAGAAGATGGGCATCAACCTCACCCCCGAGGAGAAGTTCGAGGTCTTCGGGGACAAGGACCCCGAGCGGTACTCCGAGGAGGCCCGGCAGCGCTGGGGCGGCACCGACGCGTACGCGCAGTCGCAGCGGCGGGTCGCCACCTACACGAAGGACGACTGGAAGCGGATCCAGGACGAGGTCGCCGACTGGAGCACCCGCTACGCGGCCCTGATGGAGGCGGGCGAGCCCGCCGACGGGGAGGCGGCGATGGACATGGCCGAGGAGCACCGGGGGCACATCGTGACCTGGTACTACGACTGCTCGTACGAGATGCACACCGGTCTCGGCGAGACGTACGTGGCGGACGAGCGGTTCAAGGAGTTCTACGACTCCATGCGCCCCGGGCTCGCCGAACACCTGCGGGACTCGATCACGGCCAACGTGGTGCGCAAGTCGTAACCGCCCGTCCGTGGAACCAGGCGGCGGTGGTGTGCGTTCATAATTGGACGGACACCCCCACCTGATCCAGGAGAGCCCGGAACCCGTGAACACGCTTGCGCTCGGTCCTGAGTGGATCTCCCCGGAGTACCTGATCGGCCAATTCGGCCTGATCGGCATCCTGGTCATCGTCTTCGCGGAATCCGGTCTCTTCGCCTTCCTGCCCGGAGACTCCCTGCTCTTCACGGCGGGTCTGTTCGTCGCGGCCGGCACCATCGAGCAGCCGCTGTGGCTGGTCTGCACCCTGATCGTGGCCGCCGCGATCCTCGGTGACCAGGTCGGCTACATGATCGGCAAGGTCTTCGGCCCGAAGATCTTCAACAAGCCGAACTCCAAGCTCTTCAAGCGCGAGAACCTCGACGCGGCGCACGAGTTCATGGAAAAGCACGGCCCCAAGGCCATCGTGCTCGCGCGCTTCGTGCCGATCATCCGCACCTTCGCGCCGATGGTCGCGGGCGCCTCCGCGATGAAGTACCGCACCTTCCTGGCCTTCAACGTCATCGGCGGCGTCCTGTGGGGCGCGGGCGTCACGGTCCTGGGCTACCAGCTCGGCCAGTTCGAGGTCATCAAGGACAACGTCGAGCCGATCTTCATCGGCATCGTCCTGATCTCGGTGATCCCGGTGATCTTCGAGGTGCTCAAGTCCCGCAAGCAGAAGAAGGCCGCGATGGAGGCCGGCGGCACCGAGCCCGGCGCCGGCGAGGACCCGGCCCCGGGCCAGCAGCGCAGCGGCCGCCACGCGAAGCGGTAGCCCCCCGCTGCTCGCAGCTTCGTACGATGCCCCGCGCGACCGGATTCCCGGTCGGCGGGGCATCTGCGCGTCCGGGGGCCGTGAAGGACCCTAGAACCCGCGGGTGCGCTTCGCCGCGCCGCGCTTGGCCGCGCTGGCCGCGCCGGGGATGCGCATGAACAGGCGGGAGGTCTCGGAGCCGAGGTTGACGCCGATCGCGATGGCGAGGGCGATGGCCGCGGCGTTCGTCAGCGAGGCCAGCCCTTCGTTCAGCCGGTTCTCGGCGATCAGCAGCAGCCCGTAGTACGTGGCCGAGCCGGGCAGCAGCGGGCCGATGGCGGCCGTGACGAAGGGGAGGGCCGAGGAGAACCGGTGCCGGGCGAGGAGCTGTCCGAAGAGGCCGACCAGCCCGGCGGCGATCGCGGTGGACGGCACCGGCGGCATCTTGGCGGCGTAGTGCAGGGCCCCGTAGATCACCCAGGCGATCCCGCCGTTCAGCGTCACGAACCACACGGTTGAACGTTCCTGCTGGAGCAGGATCGCGAACGTGAACACCAGAACCATCGAGGCGGCGATCTGGAGCAGCGGCCGCTGCTCGATCTGGAGGATTTCCTCCGGCTGCGGATTGGAGCCGAACTGGAAGCCGACGTAGAGCACGACCAGCACGCCCATGATGATGCCGATGAAGAGGTACATCACCTCCAGCAGCCGGGCGGACGCGGTGATGTAGTAGCCGGTCAGGCCGTCCTGCACGGCCGCGACCAGGGCCCGCCCCGGCAGCAGGGCGAACAGCCCACCGGTGATGATCGCCGAGGAGCGCAGGTCCAGGTCGGTCATCTTCAGGGCCACGCCCATCGCGGCCGGAGGCATCGCCGCGACCACGAACTGGTAGAACTCCGGCAGCCCGCGCCCGGCGCACAGCCAGGCCAGCCGGTCGCCGAGCACCGCGCCGAGTGCGGCTGCGAAGAACACCAGCACCCCACCACCGACCAGCGTGGAGGCCGCGCCGGCGAGCAGGCCTGCGGCGCCGGTGAGCACCCAGCCGGGGTACGGGTGCCGGTTGCGGCGGATCTCGGCGAGCCGGCGGTACGCGTCCTCCAGCGAGATCTCGATCTCGTGCGCGGTGATGTCGTTGACGAGGGCGAACACGGCCGAGAGCCGGGTGTAGTCCGTGCCGCGGCGGCGGACGGTGCGGTTCGCCGACACGGGGTCGTCCACCAGGGAGGGCTGGTGGGTGATCGACAGCAGGGTGAAGGTGACGGTGGGCTCGCAGCGGTCCAGGCCGTAGCTGCGGGCCACGGCGAACATCGCGGCCTCCACGTCCTCGGCGCCCTCGCCGCCCGAGAGCAGCAGCTCGCCGATGCGCAGCGTCAGGTCGAGCACGCGCCCCACGGCGGGCCCGGTCTCCACGGCCAGCCGCTGCGAGGGCTCCGGCACCGGCCGGACGTCGACCGGCATGCGCAGCACCGTGCGCATGCGGTCCTGCCAGGGGGACTCCTTCAACCGGGTGACGGGGAAGCCCGGAGGGCCGGTGTAGGCCGGCGGGGAGTGGGCGGCGCTGTAGGTGTGCGGCGTGGCGAACGCGGACGCCGGTCCATCGGAATCCGCGGGCACCGACGCGAACCCGTCGGGGACGGCGAACTCCGAGGTCGGCTGGTCCTCCTCGGTCACCTCCGGGTCCACACCGACCCCGTCCGGCACGGAGAACGCGCTGTGCGCCTCGTCCGACTTCGGCTTCCGGTCCTCTGTCCCGGATCCCTCGCCCTCCGCCACGCGTCCTCCAGTCCCCGAGCCAGCCCGTATCAGTATGCGGAACGCCTTGATCCGTCGCGCAGGCAGCACCGCGACGGACCGGCACCCGGACGCCTGCCCGCAGACGTGCGGGAGACGCGCGGGAGACGTGCGGGCGCGCATCGCGGACGCACCGCGGGCACCCCCGGACACGACTACGGGCGGCACCCCGTTCAAGGGGTACCGCCCGCGATGTCACCGGGGCCGGCGGGGCATCAGCCCCGACCGCCCTCACCGAGCGGAGCTCAGTGCTGGCCGCCCTGGGCCTCGAGGCGCTTGTACGAGGCCTCGATCTCGGCCTCGGCCTCGACGCGGCCGACCCAGTTCGCGCCCTCGACCGACTTGCCCGGCTCCAGGTCCTTGTAGACCTCGAAGAAGTGCTGGATCTCCAGGCGGTCGAACTCGGACACGTGGTGGATGTCGCGCAGGTGCTCCACACGCGGGTCGGACGCCGGCACGCACAGCAGCTTGGCGTCGCCGCCCGCCTCGTCCGTCATGTTGAACATGCCGATCGCGCGGCACTTGATCAGGCAGCCCGGGAAGGTCGGCTCGTCAAGGATGACCAGCGCGTCCAGCGGGTCGCCGTCCTCGCCGAGGGTGTTCTCGACGAAGCCGTAGTCGGCCGGGTAGCTGGTCGAGGTGAAGAGGCGACGGTCCAGACGGATCCGGCCGGTCTCGTGGTCCACCTCGTACTTGTTCCGCGAACCCTTGGGGATCTCGATGGTGACGTCGAACTCCACGTCCTGCTCCTCCATGATCAGCTTCAGCAGCTTGATTGCTCGGGACTGCGCCGACTCAGCTGCGTGCGTGGCCGACCCGGCCCTGCCGGGTGGGGTGCCATGCTCGCGGCAAGACGCAATGGTTAAGTGTCCCTCACGCATATGTGTGATCGCGAAAGGGGCTGGTCCGAGGTGCCATTGGTCAAGACCTGGCAGCTCATCGCGGTGTCGGCCGTCGCCGGCCTCGCCCTGTCGGCCGCGACGGTGGCCGCCGCGGGTCCCTGGGACTCCGGCCAGCGTAAGGCCGAGCGGGACAGGGCCGCCTCCTGGGGCCGTACGGGTGGCGCAGATCACGGTACGGACCCGGCCGCAGCCCTCCCGAAGACGGCCCCCAGCGCCCCCGGCGTGCTCGCGGGCGTCCGCCCGGCCGGAGCGGGGTCCGGCGACGGCTCCGGCGACGGCTCCGGTGACGGCTCCGGCGAAGCCTCCGGAAACCAGGCCGGAGCCGCGGACCGCGGCGCCCTCGCCGCGGCCCTGCGGCCGCTGCTCGCCGACCCCGCCCTCGGAACCGCCCACGGCGCCTGCGTGATCGACACCGCCACCGGGAAGGTCCTCTTCGAGGACGGGGCCCGGGACGCCATGACCCCCGCCTCCACCGTCAAGATCGCCACCGCGGCGGCCTCCCTCGCGGCCCTCGGTCCCGACCACCGGATCCGCACCACCGTGACCCCGGGCGCCGGACCCGGCCAGATCGTCCTGGTCGGCGGTGGAGACCCCTCGCTCACCGCCAAGAAGAAGGCCCCGGCCGGCTCCGGCGGCAGCCTCGTCGCCCTCGCCGCGGACACCGCCCAGGCCCTCAAGGCCGCCGGCACCACCTCCGTGACCCTCGGCTACGACGACTCGCTCTACACCGGCCCCGTCCTCCACCCGCTCGGCGCCAACCCCAACCTCGCGCCCGTCACGGCCCTGACCGCCGACGAGGGGCGCACCGACGCCTCCTTCTCCGGCCCCGTCAAGCGCAGCACGGACCCCTCCCGCGACACCGCCCGGGCCTTCGCCGCCCTGCTCGGGGAACGCGGGGTCAAGGTCACCGGCGAACCGGCCAGGGCCAAGGCCGCCACGGGCGCCGTCCCGCTCGCCGCCACCCTCTCGCCGCCGCTCGCCGGGCTCGTCGAGCGGATGCTGACCTACAGCGACAACGACATCGCCGAAGCCCTGGCCCGCCAGACCGCCCTCGCCTCCGGAGCCCCCGCGAGCTTCGACGGCGTGGGCCGGGCCGTCGGCGCCAGACTCGCCGCGCTCGGAGTCGACACCGCCGGATCCCGCTTCGCCGACGGCAGCGGGCTCAACCGCGCGGACAAGGTCAGCGCCGGCCTGCTCACCGCCCTCCTCGCCAAGGCCGCCGACCCGCAGCGGCCCGAACTGCGGCCCGTCCTCACCGGACTGCCCGTCGCCGGATTCACCGGCACCCTGCGCGCACGCAATTCCGGCACCTCCCCGGCCGCCGGCCTGCTGCGCGCCAAGACCGGCACCCTGACCGGTGTGAACACCCTCGCCGGCACCGTCGTCGATCCCGCCGGGCGACTGCTCGCCTTCGCGTTCCTCACCGCCAACACCCCGGACGCCGGCCCCGCCGAGAAGGGCCTCGACAAGCTCGCGGCGGCCGTGGCCACCGTTTCCTAGGGCGGTCCGGGGAACCCGCCCGGCTCCTGGGGATCCCGCCCGCGCCGAGGTCCACGTACGGTTGACGCATGACGAGCTTCGGTGGTGCGGAGATGGTCGACTGGAACCTCGCGGTGGCGACCGCGACCAGGCTCGTGCGGCCCGGTCCGGAGGTGAGCCGGGACGAGGCACGGGCCGTGGTGGCGGAGCTGCGCAGGCACGCCAAGACCTCGGAGCGGCACGTGCGCGAGTTCACGCGGATGATGCCCGAGGGCATGACCCCGGCCGACACGCCCGTCCTCGTCGTGGACCGGGCCGGCTGGGTCAAGGCCAACGTGGCGGGCTTCCGCGAGCTCCTGTCCCCCCTCCTCGGCAAGATGCAGGACCGCCGTGCCGGCACCCCCGGCGGCGCCGTACTCGGCGCGGTCGGCGGCAAGGTCACCGGCGTCGAGCTGGGCATGCTGCTCAGCTTCCTGGCCTCCCGCGTGCTCGGCCAGTACGAGACCTTCGCGCCCGCGGGCCTCGACCTCCCGGGCTCCGCCACGGGCGGCCGGCTGCTGCTCGTCGCCCCGAACATCGTCCACGTCGAGCGGGAGCTGGAGGTGGACCCCCACGACTTCCGGCTCTGGGTCTGCCTGCACGAGGAGACGCACCGTACCCAGTTCACGGCCGTCCCGTGGCTCCGCGAACACCTGGAGGGCGAAATCCAGACGTTCCTCGGCGCCACCGAAATGGACCCGATGAACGTCCTGGAGCGACTGCGCGAGGCCGCGCAGTCCTTCGCCGGTGCCCGCCCCGACGCGGAGAGCGGAGACGAGGGCCGCTCCCTCGTCGAACTCGTCCAGACCCCCGAGCAGCGCGAGGTACTGGCCCGGCTCACCGCCGTCATGTCCCTCCTGGAGGGCCACGCCGACTTCGTCATGGACGGGGTCGGCCCCGAGGTCGTGCCCTCCGTCGCCGAGATCCGCGAGAAGTTCCAGCAGCGCAGGGCCAGCGGAGCCGGCCGGCTCGACGCCGCCCTGCGCAAGCTCCTCGGCCTCGACGCCAAGCTGCGCCAGTACCGCGACGGGGAGCGCTTCGTGCGCGCCGTCGTCGGCCAGGTCGGCATGGACGGCTTCAACCGGGTCTGGACCTCTCCGAACACACTGCCGACCAAGTCCGAGATCGCCAGGCCCGCGGACTGGGTGGCCCGCGTCCACCGCAAGGGGAGCGAGCAGAGCGAGGCAAGCGAAGAGGTGTGACCACAGAGGCGTAAAGATGTCCCTCTGGGGGAAGCAGCGTCACCCGTCCGAGGGACCGTGGGGCGTGGAAGGGCGTGCGATGCTCAGAGAACGGCTCGGTTCTGTCACCATCGACGCACTCTGAGTGACAACCCCCGCCCGCGGGGGGAGCCGGGCAGCACCCTGGCACACCACCTCCCCAAACGCCTCCCCAGCGCCTCCGAGGCACCGAACTCCACCGAAGGGCACCGGACATGGGTCCCCATCCTGCGGTCGCGGCGATACGCCTGGCGGTCCGCCGCGCACTCCACGACGTCCTCACCGACCTCACAGACCTCCACAGCCGGCCCGCTCCCGCCCCCGCACCCCGGGTCGGCCGCCCCGGCCGCACCGTCGGCTCCTCGGCCGGTGCCGCCCCCCACGACCCCCTCCCCGACACCGCCCCGCTGGTCCTCGTCGCCTGCTCCGGCGGCGCGGACTCCATGGCGCTCGCCTCCGCCCTCGCCTTCGAGGCCCCCAAACTCGGAATCCGGGCCGGCGGCATCACCGTCGACCACGGCCTCCAGGACGGCTCCGCCCTGCGCGCCGCCGAGGTCGTCTCCCGCATGACCGCGCTGTGCCTCGACCCCGTCGAGTCCGTCGCCGTGCGCGTCGGCCGCGACGGAGGCCCCGAAGCCGCCGCCCGCGACGCCCGCTACGCCGCCCTGGACGAGGCCGCCGACCGGCTGGGCGCCGTCGCCGTGCTGCTCGGCCACACCCGCGACGACCAAGCCGAAACCGTCCTGCTGGGCCTCGCCCGCGGCTCCGGCATCCGCTCGCTCTCCGGCATGGCCGAAGTCTCCGGAGGCCCCGGCGCGCGCGGCGGCCGCAGCCACCGCTACCGCCGGCCGTTCCTCCAGGTGGACCGGCAGACCGCCCGCAAGGCCTGCATGGTCCAGTCCCTCGCCGTCTGGGACGACCCGCACAACATCGACCCCGCCTACACCCGCTCCCGGCTCCGCCACGAGGGACTGCCCGCCCTGGAGAAGGCGCTCGGCAAGGGGGTCGTGGAGGCGCTCGCCCGCACCGCCCAGCTCTCCCGCGACGACGCCGACGCCCTGGACGCCTGGGCCGCCGAGGCCGAGAACGGCGTACGCGACGAAGACGGCCGCCTGGAGTGCGCCAAGCTGTACGCGCTGCCCCCCGCCGTCCGCCGCCGCGTACTGCGCCGGGCGGTCGTCGCCGCCGGCTCCCCCGCGGGCTCCCTCTTCGCCCGCCACATCGAGGAAGTCGACCGGCTCATCACCGGATGGCGCGGTCAGGGAGCCATCAACCTGCCCGGCCGGGTCGAGGCCCAGCGGCAGGGTGGCAGACTGGTCATCCGGCAGGGCTGATTGGTGCTGAGGCACGGCTGAGACCTCCGGGGTCACCCCCGGAGCCCCAGCCGACAACGAAAGTGATGCGGGTGGACGAGAAGGACATGGGCAACGACCTCCAGTCGGTGCTCATCACCAAGGAAGAGATCGACGCGAAGCTGGCCGAGCTGGCCGCGAAGATCGACGCGGAGTACGCGGGCAAGGACCTGCTCATCGTCGGCGTCCTCAAGGGCGCGGTCATGGTGATGGCGGACCTGGCGCGCGCCTTGTCCACCCCGCTCACCATGGACTGGATGGCGGTGTCCTCGTACGGCGCCGGAACCCAGTCCTCGGGCGTGGTCCGGATCCTGAAGGACCTGGACACCGACATCAAGGACAAGCACGTCCTGATCGTCGAGGACATCATCGACTCGGGCCTGACCCTGTCGTGGCTGCTGTCGAACCTCGGCTCCCGCCAGCCGGCCTCCCTGGAGGTCGTCACGCTGCTGCGCAAGCCCGACGCCGCCAAGGTCGCGATCGACGTGAAGTGGGTCGGCTTCGACATCCCGAACGAGTTCGTCGTCGGCTACGGCCTCGACTACGCGGAGAAGTACCGCAACCTGCCGTTCGTCGGCACCCTCGCTCCCCACGTCTACGGCGGCTGATCCAGCGCCCGACAGGGGAACCCTGGAGCGTTTCCCGCCGTTGGAGCATGGAAAGGCGGGTCTGTCAGCCGTCCCATGAGGCCGCGGGTGACAATGCAGGGGTACATTCCGAAGAACAGTCTTTACTCACAGCAGCATTTACCTACGGGCAGGAGGGACGGGGTGCCTAGCGCCCCGTATGGATGGACGTGAAGCGATACTTCCGTGGGCCGGTTATGTGGATCGTGCTGGCCGTCCTCGCCGTGGTCGTGTTGATGAACGTCGTCGGCTCCGGCGGCGGCTACAAGTCGGTGGAGACCAGCGAGGTCATCAAGGCGATCAACAGTGGCCAGGTGGACAGCGCCAAGCTCACCACCGGTGACAGCCAGATGATCAAGATCGAGCTGAAGAAGGACCAGAAGCTCGGCGACAACGACGGCACCAAGTTCCAGGCCAACTACATCGGGGACCAGGGCGTACAGCTCGCCCAGAACCTCCAGACCAAGTACGAAGCCGGTCAGATCCCTGACGGATACTCCGTCACGCCGGACAAGACCAGCCCGTTCCTGAGCGTGCTGCTCTCGCTGCTGCCGTTCGTCCTCATCGTCGTGGTCTTCCTGTTCCTGATGAACCAGATGCAGGGCGGCGGCTCCCGAGTCATGAACTTCGGGAAGTCCAAGGCCAAGCTCATCACCAAGGACACCCCGAAGACGACGTTCGCCGATGTCGCGGGCTCCGACGAGGCCGTCGAGGAACTCCACGAGATCAAGGAGTTCCTCCAGGAGCCGGCGAAGTTCCAGGCCGTCGGCGCCAAGATCCCCAAGGGCGTGCTGCTCTACGGCCCGCCCGGCACCGGAAAGACCCTGCTCGCGCGTGCCGTCGCGGGCGAGGCCGGTGTCCCCTTCTACTCGATCTCCGGTTCCGACTTCGTCGAGATGTTCGTCGGCGTCGGTGCCTCGCGTGTCCGCGACCTGTTCGAACAGGCCAAGGCCAACGCCCCGGCGATCGTCTTCGTCGACGAGATCGACGCCGTCGGCCGGCACCGCGGTGCGGGCCTCGGCGGCGGTCACGACGAGCGCGAGCAGACCCTCAACCAGCTGCTCGTCGAGATGGACGGCTTCGACGTGAAGGGCGGGGTCATCCTGATCGCCGCCACGAACCGTCCCGACATCCTCGACCCGGCCCTCCTGCGCCCCGGCCGCTTCGACCGCCAGATCGCGGTCGACCGTCCGGACATGCAGGGCCGTCTGGAGATCCTCAAGGTCCACCAGAAGGGCAAGCCGGTCGCCCCGGACGTCGATCTGGGTGCGGTTGCCCGTCGTACGCCCGGCTTCACGGGTGCCGATCTCGCCAACGTGCTGAACGAGGCCGCGCTGCTCACGGCCCGCTCGGACGGGAAGCTGATCGACAACCACGCGCTGGACGAGGCGATCGACCGCGTCGTGGCGGGCCCGCAGAAGCGGACCCGGATCATGTCGGACCGGGAAAAGAAGATCACCGCGTACCACGAGGGCGGACACGCCCTGGTCGCGGCGGCTTCCCCGAATTCGGACCCGGTCCACAAGATCACGATCCTGTCCCGCGGCCGGGCCCTGGGTTACACCATGGTCCTGCCCGACGAGGACAAGTACTCGACCACGCGCAACGAGATGCTCGACCAGCTCGCGTACATGCTGGGCGGGCGCGCGGCCGAGGAACTGGTCTTCCACGACCCGACCACGGGCGCCGCGAACGACATCGAGAAGGCCACGGCAACGGCCCGCGCGATGGTCACGCAGTACGGCATGACCGAGCGCCTCGGCGCGATCAAGTTCGGCGGGGACAACACCGAGCCGTTCCTGGGCCGCGAGATGTCGCACCCGAGGGACTACTCGGAGGAGGTTGCCGCGCTGGTCGACGAAGAGGTCAAGAAGCTCATCGAGACCGCGCACAACGAGGCCTGGGAGATCCTGGTCGAGAACCGCGACGTCCTCGACAACCTGGTCCTCGCCCTCCTGGAGAAGGAGACGCTCAACAAGGAGCAGATCGCCGAGGTCTTCTCGACGATCGTGAAGCGCCCGGCCCGCCCGGCGTGGACCGGCTCCTCCCACCGCACGCCGTCCACCCGTCCGCCGGTGCTCTCTCCCAAGGAGCTCCAGCTGACGAACGCGGCGAACGGCACGTCCGCGGCCTCGGCCGCCGTGTCGGTGGAGAAGGCCCCGGAGCCCTCCCCGGAGGAGCACCCGGAGGCCTAGTACCTCCCGGAATGGATGCCGCGCCCCCCAGGTTCTAGCCTGGGGGGCGCGGCACTTTCACATGCCCGCGCTGCACAGAAAGGAACGAGGAAGAGATGACCGACCCAGTGACCCTGACCGGTGGCGAGGGCACGATCGGCGAGTTCGACGAGAAGCGCGCCGAGGCGGCCGTCCGCGAGCTCCTGATCGCGGTCGGCGAGGACCCGGACCGCGAGGGGCTCCTTGAGACGCCCGCGCGGGTTGCGCGGGCGTACCGGGAGATATTCGGGGGTCTGTGGCAGAAGCCCGAAGAGGTGCTGACCACGACGTTCGACCTCGGGCACGACGAGATGGTCCTGGTGAAGGACATCGAGGTCATGAGCAGCTGTGAACATCATTTGGTGCCATTCGTCGGAGTTGCCCATGTTGGGTACATTCCGTCCGTCGACGGCAAGATCACCGGCCTGTCGAAGCTCGCCCGCCTCGTGGACGTCTTCGCCCGCCGCCCCCAGGTGCAGGAGCGGCTGACGACGCAGATCGCGGACTCACTGATGGAGATCCTGGACCCGCGCGGGGTCATCGTGGTCATCGAGTGCGAGCACATGTGCATGACCATGCGCGGTGTCCGCAAGCCCGGCGCGAAGACCATCACCTCGGCCGTCCGCGGCCAGCTCCGCGACCCCGCGACCCGCAACGAGGCGATGTCACTGATCATCGCCCGCTAGCCGGATTGTCAGACCCGCCCAATATCGTCGTTGATCAGGTGATTCACGCGCTGATCAGGGGGCGGGATGGGCGGGCTGCCGAGCAAGCAGATGGTGAACGCGGTGGAGGGGCAGGCTCAGGCGAAGACCGTCGGTACCGGCCTTACGGCTCGCCTGGAGCCGGTCACCCGGCCCTCCGGCTACCTTCAGCGGGACCTTCCGGGCTTCCGGGTGCGCGTCGTCGCTTCGTACCTCGCCGACTTGCTGAGGCAGTACGTGGGCGGGGACGCTCACCACATGCGACAGCGCTTCCCCCGCGTCGTCCTGCGGGACGATGTGACCTTCAACTGCTTCCTGGACGGCTACGTCGACGGCGACGGGTACCGGAGCAGCGGCGACTGGGGGAGCCGCATCGTGGTGAGCGCCAACGTTTCCTTCCTCCGCGAGATGGCGGCGATAGCCGGGGCGAGGTTCACCCCGAGCGGTGTTCCGGGGCGGGCGTCGCGCGTGTACATCTCCGATGCATGGAGGCGGCGCGGCACGTTCCAGCGGGAAGAGCATCCCCTGCTGCTCGAGGAGACGATGCCGGCCCGGGTGCTCGAGGTCCGGCCGCGTATCGCCGTCGGCGCGAAGCCCTTCACCCTCTACACCTACCGGCTCGCCCCCCACCCCGGCTTCCTGGTGAGCGGGCACCTGGTCCGGGCCCGGAGGTGAGCGGATGCGGCCGTCGTAGCTGAGTGGAAGCATCGGGATCATGGACTACAGGGCTGCCGTCGCCGCGGACGCGCCGGCCATGGCGGGGCTCTTCGCCGCCAATCACCATGACGTGCTGAGCGCGGAGGAGCGGGCCCGGCAGGGGTTCGTGCAGGGGGCCCTCGACGAGGACGCGCTGCGGGTGATGGCCGAGGGCGGGGGGCTGCTCGTCGCGGACGACGGTGGGGAGATCGCCGGGCTGCTCGGGCTCGTGCGGGCCGAGAGCGTGCCGGGGCCGCCGCCGCCCGTGCGGGCGCTGCTCCGGGCCCAGGACTCGCTGCTGTGGCGCGGGCGGCCGCTGGGGGCCGTGCGGTGGCTGCTCTACGGGCCCGTTGTGGTCGGCGCCGCGTACCGGGGCCGGGGGATCGCCCGGGGGCTGTTCACCGCCGCGCTGGAGGCCGCCTCGGGGCGGGCCGAGCTGATGGTGGCCTTCATCGAGATGAGCAATCACGCCTCGTGGACGGTGCACGTCGACGGGCTGGGCATGATCCCGCTCGGGGAGTTCGACCTCGACGGCCGCGCCTACGGAGTGGTGGGCGCGGCCACCCCTTAGGCGCGGGCCTGGGCCTCCGGGGCCGGGTCCTCGTCGTCCGGGAGCTTCAGGACGTGTTCCAGGAAGAGGGCCGCCGCCACGACCGCCGCGCCCGCCAGGACCGAGAAGCCGGCGTACCAGGTCTGGTCGCGGCGGGCGGGGACGTCCATCGCGGTGGTGAGGAGGAAGACGCCCACGCCGCCGTAGGCGCCCGCGACCAGGGCCGCCACCAGGGCGCTGGCCTGGCCGAAGACCACCGCGCGGGCCGCCATCAGCGGCTCCACGCCCTTGGCGCCGGGCACGCGCTCGCGCTGGGCCTTCAGGCGGGAGCGCAGCGACAGGGCCGTCGCGAGCAGGACCACCGCGATGGCGCCGAGGACGATCGGGGCGGCCACCGGTACGCCGGGAAGGGTGCCGTAGGCGTTCCACAGCCGGGCTCCGGCCCAGGACAGCACCGCGGCGATCGCGAAAATGCCCGCCAGGACCGCCGGCCTCAGTTGCTTCACGTGCGCCTCTCCCGCCATACCCGCCATACCCGCCATCCGCGCCACGCCCGCTGTCCGTGCGTGCGTATCCGGTGATCCTAAGTGGTCGACGGCCCCGCCCCGCGGGCGCGGCTCACTCGGGGAGGCGCAGTTCCAGGTCCTCGCGCCGGGTGAGCCCGGCGAGGCCGACGGCCGCCAGGAGCGCGGAGACGGGCCCGTGGCCCGGGATCTGCGCTTCGGCGTCGATGTCGTTCCACGGGGCCAGCACGAAGGCGCGCTGGTGGGCGCGCGGGTGCGGGAGGGTGAGGACGGGGTCGGCGGAGACCTCGTCGGCGTAGGTGATGATGTCGACGTCGATCGTGCGCGGCCCCCAGCGCTCCTCGCGGACCCGGTCGAAGGCCTCCTCGATGGCGTGGCCGCGCTCCAGCAGCGAGCTGGGGGGCAGGGTGGTCTTCACCGAGATGACGGCGTTGAGGTACGAGGGCTGCGAGCCCGCCTCGACGCCCCACGGCTCCGTCTCGTAGACGGGGGAGACGGCCTTGACCCGCAGGCCCGGAGTGTCGCCGAGGGCGTCGATGGCGCCCTGGAGGGTCTCCAGGCGGTTGCCCAGGTTCGCGCCGAGCGCGACGACGGCCCACTTGGGGTTGGACAGGGTCACGTCCGCCGCGTCCACGGCTTCGACCACGGAGGCGGGTACCGGCTGGACGGTGGGGTCGCTCTGGGCGTTCATTCCGTTGTTCACGCGCGGCTCCGGGTGATCGTGATGGTCACGTCGTCGAAGGGGACGGTGATCGGCGCGTCCGGTTTGTGGACGACGACCTCCACCTGGGCGACCGCCTCGTGCTTGAGGCACTGCTGGGCGATCCGCTCGGCGAGGGTCTCGATCAGGTCCACGGGCTCGCCCTGGACCACGTCGACGACTTCCTCCGCGACTACCCCGTAGTGCACGGTCTTAGCCAGGTCGTCGCCGGCCGCCGCGGGACGGGTGTCCAGGTGGAGCACCAGGTCGACGATGAAGGTCTGGCCCTCTTCGCGTTCCCGGGGGAAGACGCCATGGTGCCCGCGAGCCTTGAGGCCGCGCAGCGCGACACGATCCACGCGAATCACTCCTGCTTTTCGTAGGTGCTTCCGGTCCGGGACTCCCCGGATCCATGGCCTAAGCCGAGTGCGGTC
This sequence comes from Streptomyces sp. NBC_01298, assembly GCF_035978755.1. Classification (NCBI taxonomy): domain Bacteria; kingdom Bacillati; phylum Actinomycetota; class Actinomycetes; order Kitasatosporales; family Streptomycetaceae; genus Streptomyces; species Streptomyces sp. NBC_01298. The sequence continues at coordinate 4,161,184 of NZ_CP108414.1, read as the reverse complement.
GGCGTCGTCCATCTTCGAATTTACCTGCGAAATACCTCGGACCCCGACAGCCCCCCGACTGAGGGGCTAGGAGGGCTCCTCCTCGTCGTCCTCGTCGGAGTCCGTGAGGACGGGAGAACCGTGGTGAGACCACAGCCGCCAGCCCTCCGGTGTGCGACGGAACACATTCGTGGCGACGACGAGCTGGCCGACGAGCGGGCCCAGTTCTCCGCCGTCCTCGGCGGGTCCGCCGCTGAGGATGTTCTCGGTGCAGGTCACCAGTGCGGTGTCGCCTATGACGGTGACCTTGGTGTCGGTGAGGAAGAACTGGATGTACTCGGTGTGCGACATGATCAGCGCGTAGGAGCGCAGCACTTCGCCGCGTCCCGACAGCACCGGCCAGCCCGGGTGCACGCAGGAGATCTCGTCTTCGAGCCAGAGCGCCGACAGCGAGTCGAAGTCCCCCCGCTCCATGGCCTCGTAGAAGGCCGTGTTGACCTCTTCGACGGATTCGATGTCGGTACGGCTCACCGTGCCCCTTCCTCGTTGCTACGGGTCGTACCCAGTGCCCCTTCCACGGCGCGGGCCACCCGAACCGCGTCGGCGCTCGCCCGTACCTCGTGGACCCGTACGGCGAAGGCGCCCCGGGAGGCGGCGAGGGCGGAGACGGCGGCGGTGGCGGCGTCGCGTTCGCGGGCGGGCGGCGGGGAGGCGCCGTCGGCGCCGGCCAGCACGCGGCCGAGGAAACGCTTCCGCGAGGCGGCCACCAGCAGCGGGAAACCGAGGGCGCGCAGCTCGGGGAGGTGCGCGACCAGGGCGAGGTCGTGCTCGGCGTTCTTGGCGAATCCCAGGCCCGGGTCGACGAGGAGCCGTTCGGGGGCGATGCCGCCGGTGACGACGGCGTCGATGCGGGTGCGCAGTTCCGCGGTGACCTCGGCGAGGACGTCCTCGTAGACGGCGAGGCTGTTCATGCCGTCGCTGAAGCCGCGCCAGTGCATGACGACGAAGGGCACCTCGGCGGCGGCGACGGCCGGGATCATGCCCGGGTCGGCGAGGCCGCCGCTGACGTCGTTGACCAGGGTGGCGCCGGCGGCGACGGCCCGGGCGGCGACGGAGGCGCGCATGGTGTCGACGGAGACGACGACCCCTTCGGAGGCGAGGCCGCGGACGACGGGGACGACCCGGCGCAGCTCCTCCTCCTCATCGACGCGCGAGGCGCCGGGGCGGGTGGACTCGCCGCCCACGTCCACGAGGTCGGCGCCCTGGGCGACGAGGTCGAGGCCGCGCTTGACGGCGGCGGTGGTGTCGAACCAGCGGCCGCCGTCGGAGAAGGAGTCGGGGGTGACGTTGACGACGCCCATGACCGCGCAGCGGTCCCAGTCGGGGAGGCCTGTCACCAGGCCTCTGGGGGCGGGGCCGCTGTTCGTGTTCATGGTTCCCAGGGTAGGGCCCGGGTGCTGGGCCCCGCCCTGGGTGGCCGGGCGGCTCAGGCGGCCCGGACCTTGTGTTCCGGCTGGGTGGGGACGGCGGCCGGGGCCGGTACGCGGTGGTGGGCGCAGGTGCGCACCGGCTTGGGGCGGCGGCGGCCGGCGAACAGCCGGGGCAGGGCCAGCGTGACGAAGCCCTCGGCCTGCATCGCGGCGAAGCCGATGCGGGGCAGGTCCCGGGTGGTGCGGAAGACCACGAAGCGGGGCTCCCAGCGGGGGCGGAACTTCGCGTTGAACTTGTACAGCGACTCGATCTGGAACCAGCGCGAGAGGAACACCAGCAGGCTGCGCCACATCCGCAGGAACGGGCCGGCGCCGATCTTCTCGCCGCGGGCCAGGGCCGAGCGGAACATCGCGAAGTTCAGGGAGACCTTCTCGATGCCGAGCGCGGGGGCGGCCTCCAGGGAGGCGACGATCAGCAGCTCGTTCATGCCGGGGTCGGCGGCCCGGTCGCGGCGCATCAGCTCCAGCGACATGCCGTCGTCGCCCCAGGGGACGAAGTGCAGGACGGCTTTGAGGTCGCCGAAGGGGGAGGTGTCGCCCTCCTCGACGCGGTGCGCGGTGGCGATGTAGCAGTCGCCGTCGCCGGGGTCGCCGACGCGGCCGAGTGCCATGGAGAAGCCGCGTTCGGTGTCGGTGCCGCGCCAGGCCTCGGCGGCGCCGCGGACCCGCTCCAGCTCGGCCCCGGTCAGCTCGCTGACCCGGCGGACCCGGGTGGTGTAGCCGTTGCGTTCGATGCGCTTCACCATCTGCCGGACGTTGCGCATCGCCCGGCCGGAGAGGGAGAAGTCCTTGACGTCGACGATCGCCTCGTCCCCGAGTTCCAGGGCGTCGAGGCCGGTCTCGCGGGTCCAGACCTCGCCGCCGGTCTCGCTGCAGCCCATGACGGCGGGGGTCCAGGAGTGGGTCTTGGCCTCCTCCATGAACCGTTCGATGGCGCCGGGCCAGGCCTCGACGTCGCCGACGGGGTCGCCGGAGGCGAGCATCACGCCGGAGACCACGCGGTAGGTGACGGCGGCCTTGCCGCTGGGGGAGAAGACGACGGCCTTGTCGCGGCGGAGCGCGAAGTGGCCCAGCGAGTCGCGGCCGCCGTGCTTGGCGAGCAGCTCGCGGAGCTTGACCTCGTCGTCGGCGGTGAGCCGGGCGGCCGGGTGCTCGGGGCGGAAGGCCAGGTAGATGGTGGTGACGGCGGTGAGCATGCCGAGCGCGCCCAGCGAGTAGCCGACGGTCCAGGAGACCCGGCCGGCGTAGTCGACGGGGCCCTCGAAGCCGAAGAGCCCGTAGACGACGTGGCTGATCTGTTCATAAACACCCGGATTGCCTACAACGCGGCCGGGGTGCGAGTTGACGATGACCAATCCGAGGCCGATGGAGCCCGCGCTCATCAGCACGAAGTTGGCGAGCGCCTTCCAGCGGCTGCGCGGGTCGGGCAGTGCCTTGAATTCATTCTGGTGGCGCAGCAGGAGCGCCAGGAGCACCGCCGCGATGACCACGCCGATGACCGAGTGGCGGTACGTGAACTGCGCGACGGCGCCGGCCGGCAGCAGCACCACGGCGGCCCGCCAGGCGCGGCGCTTGCGGCGCTTGAGCCCGTGCGCGAGCAGCAGGAGCAGGACGCCGGCGCTGAGGGCCAGGGCGGCGGCGAAGGGGCCGACGGAGCCGGGCAGCACCTCGGTGACCGCGTGGATGCGGCTGTGCCGGAAGCGCGGGAAGACCCCCGCGGCGATGTCCAGCAGGCCGACGACCGTGACGGCGGTTCCCACGACTCCGGGGACGGACTCCGGTCGTGGGCCTCGGAGGATTCGGCTGACAGGCTTCGGAACCTGTCCCGACTTATCGCCATCTATCCTGCTAGACATCGCTTCCCGTTGCTCTGCGAGAGATCATGTGGCCGAAGGCCGCTGGGCCTTTCGTTGGGTGGTGCGTCCCCTAGGACGACATCGAGGGGGAGCGGGTTCACTCTTCCGTCGAGAAAAATCCAGTCCTGCCATAGAAAGTCGACTGACTGCTCATGGGTCTCACCAGTAATACGGTTCTGGCGCTGGCCATCCTTGCCGGTGTGCTGCTGTTCGCGGCCACGGTGTGGTTCTGGCCGAAGCTCTCGGGCCGCTCCTGGCGCTCGGTCGTCGGCCGGATCGGCCTGCTGCTGGCGACGCAGCTGGCGATGTTCGCGGCGATCGGCCTCGCCGCGAACAAGTCGTTCCTCTTCTACGGCTCCTGGGCCGACCTCTTCGGCCAGGAGACGTCGATCGGCAAGGTCGTCGACCACTCGATGAGCAGCGACGACATCAAGGTGGTCGACAAGCAGCACCTCGACGTGCCCGGCGGTGCCAAGCCCCCGGTCGGCGGACAGATCCTGAAGGTGTCCGTGACGGGCCAGAAGTCGAAGATAACGAGCCCCGGGTACGTGTGGCTGCCGCCGGAGTACTTCCAGCCGCAGTACAAGGACCGCAACTTCCCGGCCTCCGTCGTCCTCACGGGCTACCCGGGCATGGCGGAGAACCTGATCAAAGGGCTCGACTACCCGATGAAGGCCTTCAGCCTGTCCAAGGCGGGCAAGATGAAGCCGATGATCCTGGTCATGATGCGTCCGACGCCGGGAGCGCGCGACACCGAGTGCGTGGACATACCCGGTGGCCCGCAGACCGAGACCTTCTACGGCCAAGACCTTCCCCGCGCCATCCAGAACACCTTCCGGGTCGGCGAGAAGCCCGCGAACATGGGCTTCATCGGGAACTCCACGGGCGGTTACTGCGCCCTGAAGATGACCGCGCACTACCCGCAGACCTTCGGCGCCGCCGCGGGGCTGTCCGCGTACTACGAGGCCGCGGACGACCCGACGACCGGTGACCTCTTCCACGGGGACGCCAAGCTGAAGGCCCGCGCGAACGTGCTGGAGTCCCTCAAGGCCAAGCAGCCGACCGGTACGTCGTTCCTGGTCACCAGCAGCGAGAAGGGCGAGCCGAACCTCGCCGGCACGAAGAAGTTCATCAAGCTGGTCAAGGGCCCGGACCGGGTCTCCTCGATCATCCTCGACAGCGGCGGCCACAACTTCAACACCTGGCGCCGCGAGATCCCGCCGATGCTGGTGTGGATGAGCGGCCGGATCCAGGCGTAGCGAGGAGGACGGCGAGGATCGGCCCGGGGCTCAGGCCTCCTGCAGGTGGGCCCGGCGCAGGGCCCGGTGCACCCCCTCCGGGGTGAGTACGCCGATCAGCGCGCCGGAGTCGGGATCCGTGACCCCGATCCGCCCCGAGTCCTCCTGGAGCAGCAGCGCGAGCGCCTCGCGCAGACTGGCCCCCAGCGCCACTCCGGCGGTGGGGGCCTTTCCCTCGGCGGAGGAGACCTCGGCCAGGTCGGCCCGGGCCACCGCCGTGACGGCGAGCCGCTTCAGCCCCCGGTCGGAGCCGACGAAGCCGGCCACGTACTCGGTCGCCGGGGCGCCCAGCACCTCGGCCGGGCGGGCGAACTGCTCGATGGTGCCCGCTCCGTAGACCGCGATGCGGTCCCCGAGCCGGACCGCCTCCTCCAGGTCGTGCGTGACCAGCAGGATCGTTTTGCGCACGGTCTTCTGGAGGGTGAGGAACTCGTTCTGGAGCCGCTCGCGCACCACCGGGTCCACCGCGCCGAACGGCTCGTCCATCAGCAGCACCGGCGGGTCCGCGGCGAGCGCCCGGGCCACGCCGACGCGCTGGCGCTGCCCGCCGGAGAGCTGCTCCGGGTAGCGGCCGCCGTAGACGGCCGGATCCAGCCCGACCAGCTCGAGGAGTTCCGCGGCCCGCGCGCGGGCCTTGGCCTTCGGGGTGCCGATGAGCTGCGGCACGGTGGCCGTGTTCTCCAGCACCGTCTTGTGCGGGAACAGCCCGACCTGCTGGATGACGTAGCCGATGTGCCGGCGCAGTTCGACCGGGTCGGCCCGCGCGATGTCCTCGCCGTTCAGCAGGATCCGGCCGGAGGTCGGTGTGACGAGCCGGTTGACCATTTTCATGGTGGTCGTCTTGCCGCAGCCGGACGGGCCCACCAAGGTGACCAGTTCGCCCTCGGCGACCTCGAAGGACAGGTCCCGGGTGGCCGTGGTCCCGTCGGGGTAGCGCTTGGTCACTTGCTCGAATCGGATCACCCGCCCATCTTTCCCTACCCGCGGGGTCCGTTTGTGAAGGGCGTGTTGCCCGCGTGCGAAGGATTCCGGCCATTGTCGGTGCCGGGGGTTATGGTCGCTCCTACGAACGATCGGCGACGGGGGGCGAGGAGCGATGGCCGGGCAGAGCTGCCTGGTGGCGAACGACTGGATCTGCTGGGAGTACGTCACCTCCCGCTCCCAGGAACTCACCGACGCCACCCTCGAACACGTGTGGATCACGGCCGTGTCGGTGCTCATCGGCATCGCCGTGTCCGTCCCGCTCGCCCTGCTGGCCCGCCGCGGCCGCCACTGGGCGGCCCCCGTCCTCGGCATCACCACGCTGCTCTACACGGTCCCCTCGCTGGCCATGTTCTCCCTGCTGCTGCCGGTGTTCGGGCTCTCGGCGGCGCTGGTGGTGACCGGCCTGGTGCTGTATTCGCTGACCATCCTCGTGCGCAACGTGCTGGCCGGTCTCGAAGCCGTGCCCGAGGACGTACGGGAGGCCGCGCGCGGGATGGGGTACGGCCCGGGCCGGCTGCTGTGGCAGGTCGAACTGCCGCTGGCGCTGCCCGCCCTGCTGGCCGGCGTACGGATCGCGACCGTCTCCACGGTCGCGCTGACCACGGTCGGCTCCATCGTGGGCAAGGGCGGCCTCGGCAACCTCATCGCACCCGCCGTGAACAGCTCCTTCAAGGCCCAGGTGCTCACCGCATCGGTGCTGTGCGTGCTCCTCGCCCTGGTCGCGGACCTGGCGCTGCTCGGCCTCCAGCGGCTGCTCACGCCCTGGACGCGGGTGACGAAGGCGCCGCGCGCCGAGCGGGGAGACCGGGCCGGACGGGCCGGACGGGCCGCCGACGTGAAGGCGGGAGTCGTCTGATGGGAGTACTGGGACAGGCCTGGGACTGGCTGGCCGACGGGGCCAACTGGTCCGGGGAGAGCGGAGTCTGGCACCGGCTCGGCGAACACGTGTACGTCAGCGGCGTCGCCCTGGCCCTGGCCTGCGCGCTGGCCCTCCCGGTCGGGCTGTGGCTGGGCCACCTCGGCAAGGGCGGCGGCCTCGCGATCAACGTCTCCAACATCGGGCGGGCCGTCCCGGTCTTCGCGGTGCTGGCGCTGTTCATGGTCTCCCCGCTGCGGAATGCCGGGTACGTGCCCACCATCGCCGCACTGGTCCTGTTCGCCATCCCGCCCCTCCTGACCAACGCCTACGTCGGCATGCGCGAGGTCGACCGCTCGGTCGTGGAGGCCGCGCGGGGCATGGGCATGTCCGGCCGCCAGCTCTTCTGGCGCGTGGAACTGCCCCTCGCCCGGGGACTGGTGATGACGGGACTGCGCTCGGGCGCCGTCCAGGTCATCGCCACGGCCACCATCGCCGCCATGGTCGGCCAGGGCGGCCTCGGCCGGATCATCACCGCCGGCTTCAACACGTACAACACCCCGCAGGTCGTCGCGGGCGCCCTGCTGGTCGCCGCGCTGGCCCTGCTCGTGGAGGGCGCGCTGGTGGCGGCCGACCGGCTGCTGCCGGGCGCGCCCGCCCGGGCGACCGCCCGCTGAGCGGGCCCCGACACGTCGGTCCACCCCTTGTTGCCCACCCCTTGAAGGAGATTGAGATGAGCAAGTCCACGCGCGCCCTCGGCGCGGCCCTGGGCGCGGTCGCCCTGACCGCATCGCTCGCCGCGTGCGGCGGCGACAGTCTGGAGAAGACCAAGGACGGTGGTTCCTCCGCGGCCGCCTCCGGGTCCTCCGAGGGCGGCAAGGGCGGCAAGCTGGTGATCGGCGCCGCCGGCTTCACCGAGTCCAACGTGCTGGCCGAGCTGTACGCGCAGGTCCTGAAGGACGCCGGCTACGACACGTCGATCACCACGGTCAACAACCGCGAGCTGTACGAACCCTCGCTGGAGAAGGGCGAGATCGACGTCGTCCCGGAGTACGCGGCGACCCTCGCGGAGTTCCTCAACGCCAAGGTGAACGGTGCCAAGGCGCCGACGGAGAAGCCGGTCGCGTCGAGCGACGTGACGGCGACGGTGGCGGCCCTGGAGAAGCTGGCGGGCCCGCTGGGGCTGAAGGCGCTGCCGGCGGGCTCGGCGGTCGACCAGAACGCCTTCGCGGTGAGCAAGGAATTCGCCACGAAGAACAATCTCAAGACCCTTTCCGACCTGGGCAAGTCCGGTCTGAAGGTGAAGATCGCGGCGGGTGACGAATGCGCGGTGCGGCCCTTCTGCGCACCCGGATTGAAGACCACGTACGGAATCGACGTTTCCGGTATCGACCCCAAGGGCGTCGGAACGCCGCAGGCCAAGCAGGCGGTCAAGGACGGCGCGGACCAGCTGGTCCTGACCACCACCACGGACGCCACCCTCGACAGCTTCGGCCTGGTGCTGCTGGAGGACGACAAGAAGCTCCAGAACGCCGACAACGTGCTCCCGGTGGTCAACGCCAAGGACGCCGGCGCCCCCGAGATCGCGGCCGCCCTCGACAAGATCACCAAGGCGCTCACCACCGCCGATCTGGTCGAGCTGAACCGCAAGGTCGACGCCGAGCGCGCCAAGCCGGCGGATGTAGCCAAGGCCTACCTGGAGTCCAAGGGACTGCTGAAGAAGTAGGAGTTGCGCCTTTCGTGCGCCGAGTGCGGTAACCGCTCGGGAACAGATTCCCGGGCGGCTACCCCACACCCTGTCCACGCCCTGTAAATTTCAGGCCATGCCCCGTGGACGCCACCGCAATCCCGAACCTCTTCACCGGCTGCTCACGCCGAGCGCCGTCGCCGGTGTGTCCGTCGTCGGCGCAGGCGCCGCCTGGCTGCTCGCGGAACCGATGGCGCTGCGCCTGCTCGTGGCGCTCACCGCGGCCGCCGGGCTGACCGGCGCCGTCGTCATGCGCGCGTGGGACCTGGCGGCGGGCCGCCGGGTCACCGAGCTCGGGCGCGAGCGGGTCAAGGACGAGTGGCGCACGGACGAGCGGATAGCCGAGCTCGAATCCGACCTCGAAGAGGCCCGGGTGCTGCGCGGCAAGCTCGACGCCAAACTGCGCGCCAAGCGGGTCGAACTCGCCGGCCTGCGCGGGGAACACGCCTCGCTGCTGCGCCGGTACGCCACCGCCGAGACCGAGCGGGCGAGCGCCCTGGAGGGACGCCGGCTACTGGCCATCGAGGCCGCGGCCCCGGCGGCTTCCACCGCCGCTCCCAAGGAACTTCCGGCGGTCACCGAGGAGCGCACCAGCGCCGGCGCCGCCACCTCGGTGGGCTTCGCCCGCGCCCATGCCGCGCTCGTGGCGCTGGCCGACAAGACGGCCAAGGCCACCGGGCCCGGACCCAAGGGCCCGAGCGGCCCTCCCGCCCTCCCGGCGGGCCCCAAGGTCCCTGCGGCTGCGGCCCTCCCGGCCGCACCCGCCGCTCCCGCCGGTTCGGCGAAGCCCGTGGCACCCGCGGGTTCGGCGAAGCCCGTCGCGTCCGCCGCCCCGGCGAAGCCCGCCGCGCTGGAGGCGCACTCCCGCCCCGCGCTCACCGGCCCGGTGCCCGCCGGCCCGGCGGCGGCCGTCCCCGCGCGCCGTCTCGCGGCCGCGGTGGCCCCGTACGCCGCGCACCGCCGGCCCACCTCGCGCGTCGAGGGCGGCTTCGACTTCTTCGGTACGAAGACCGCGGCGCAGGCCCGCGCGGCGATCGAGTCCGTCCAGAACGAGGACCTCGCCGATGTCGTCGGCGCGGAGGCCCTCGCCGTCCACGAGGCGGAGTCCGCGCAGGGCGGGGCGGCCGAGCCGGAGTTCAAGGCTCCCGCCGCCGAGGAGCGCGCCGCGGGCCAGGTCATCGACCTGACCGCCCACGACGAGACCGAGCCGATCGACGTGGTGCAGCTGCGCGCGGCGAGCTCCTAGGTTCCGACTCGGCGTTCTAGCGCAGTGAGTCGAACCAGCGGACCGCCTGGGGCGCCGAGCGGATCGCCGAGGTGAAGTGGTCGGCGTCCGCCCCCTGGTCGACGACCCTCGCCCGGACCCCGTGGCGGGCCAGATCGGCCGCACAGGCGAGGGCGTTGGCGAAGGGCACGTCGGTGTCGGCCGAGCCGCCGTAGAGGCGGACCGGGGCGGCGGGCTTCCAGTCGCAGGCGTCGTCGTTGGCCTTCAGGGCCGTGCGCAGGGCTCCGTGCGGGGCGCGGATGTTCTCGTACCAGGCCGGGGTGAGCAGCTCCTCCGGTGATGCGGGGAGTCCGGCCGCGATGTCCTCCCACCGGTGGCTCCCGTCGAACAGGCTTTCCACAGCTTGTGCATAAGGTGCGCGGAACACCTCGGCCGGATCGGCGTAGAGCGGGTGCAGCCGGTTCTGGGCGGTGAGGAAGTACGTCAGGTAGAAGACGGCGGTGCGGGGTGCGACCCGGCCGTCGGTGATGCCGGGCAGCTCGGAGCCGTCCAGGTCGTACGGCCCGGCGATCGGGGCCAGGGCGCGGAGCCGGAAGCTGCTGCCCGGGCGGGACAGTTCGCGGCCCAGGGCCATCGCCACCTGGCCGCCCTGGGAGAAGCCGGTGGCGTACACGTCCCGGGTGACGGCCCGCCCCAGCCGGTCGGCCGCGGTCCGGGCGGCCTCCAGCATGTCCACGGAGGCGGTGACCGAGGACCGGGTGTCCATGTACGGATGGGCGCCCGGCCCGCCGCCCAGGCCCAGGTAGTCCGGAGCGGCGACGGCGCGGCCGGCGGAGGCGTGCAGGTAGGGCGTGAGCCGGTTGTAGCCCGCGCCTCCCGAGGGGGCGTCGTCGCGGGTGGCGACCGTGCCGTGGGTGTCGGAGACCAGGTCGAGCCGGTGCGGGCCCCCTCGCGGGAGGACGAACAGGCCGGTGGCGGTGGTCGGTCGGCCCTGCGGGTCGACGGTGGCGTAGGTGAGCCGGTAGGCGGCGACGCCGTACCGGACGGTGGACGCGTCGAAGCCGATCGGGGCCAGGCGGGCGGTGACCTCCGCGGGGGCGAGCCGCTCCAGGGGGGTGAGGGAGACCAGGTGCCCGCGCCCGCTCCGGGCGGACGCCGTGGCCGCGGAACTCTCCGTCGGGGCGGCGTGCGCGGCGGGCGCGGCGAGCGCCACGGGCGCGGCGAGCCCGCCGAGGACGGCGGCGAGGACCACGGCGGCGGCGCCGCGCCGGAGCCGGAGGCGGTTGCTCTGCTTCTGCTGGGTCGTCATGTTCCGAAGCTACGGAGCCACGGACATCCCCGACATCCGGCTACCTGGCGGCCGTTACGGGTGCTGCCCCCCCGTACTGCCCCCGTCCGGGCCTAGAACAGCGGGAGTTGGCCCGGCAGCGGGGACAGGGTGAAGCCGTCCAGGGTGGGGGCACTGGCGCCGAGGGTCACGCGGGCGCGGGAGCCGGGGCAGGAGACGAGGTCCCCGCGGCCCCGTCCGGCGGGCGGGTCGTGGCGGGCGATCCGCCCGGCGGTGACGGCGCAGTCGCGGCCGCAGGAGGGGCAGGCCCGACGGGGTGAGAGGGACATCCCCCCAGTCTGCCCTGCCGCTACGACATCGGCCCGGCCGGCCGCTCCGGGCCGGCCGCCCTCGCGGTCATCCCTCGCGGCCGGCCGCCCAGCTCTCGTGGGCGCGGCTCACCCGGGCCCACAGGGCCGTGCGGTCCGTCGGGGTCAGGTCGTCCAGCGCGCGGCCGAAGACGCCCTCCAGCACGGCGTAGAACTCCTCCGGGCCGTCGAGCACCCGCTCCGTGTTGCCCTTCACGGGGTCGGTCCGGCTCAGCACCCGCCCCCGCAGGGCGTCGATGGCGTCCGCGTCGCGGCGCAGGGCCGCGAAGGTCCGTACGAAACCGGAGTCCCCGGAGGTGGACAGCCGGACGTGCTCGGCCTCGAAGCCGGCCGCTCCCGCCGTCCCGGCTGGCTCCGCGCGGAAGTTCACGAGCGGGGCGGAGCTGCCGGGGTGGCGGTAGAGCCAGCCCAGTGAGGGCAGCCGCTCCAGGGAGTAGGCGAAGGCACCCTGGCGGTACGCGCCTTCGCGCAGCGGCAGCGGCTCGTGCGGGCCGTCTCCGAGCCCGGCGTCCACGTAGTAGACGCCCTCCCGGTCGGGCGCCTCCCCCGGCACGCGGACGGTGAGCGCCAGGTGGTCGCCGCTCACGCCCCGCAGGGCCTCCTCGGACTGGGATTCCTTGTACACGCCGCCCACATGGCGGGTGACCTCGTAGCCGAGGTGGTCGAGGAGCATCGCGAAGGCCCCGTTGAGGTGGAAGCAGTAGCCCCCGCGTCCGGCGGCGAAGCGGCGCGCCGACAGCTCGGGGTCGATGCCGGGGGCGCGGCCGAGCTGGATGTCGACGTTCTCGTACGGGACGCGCTCCAGGTGCGCCCGCTGGAGGGCGAACAGCCCCTCGACGGACGGCGCACCCGGCTCCTCGATGCCGAGCCGCCGCAGGTAGGCGGCGAATATGGCGGGGTGCGGTTGCGGGTCTGCTGATGCGCCGGAGGTCATACGGGCAGACTAGGCCGTGGGTGCGACAGCGCCACGGGCCCGGCCGCTCGTCCCTTGTCCGTTCCGCGCTCGTCGATTACTTGTCGATGTCGCCGACGACGAAGAACAGCGAGCCGAGGATCGAGACCATGTCCGCGACCAGCTGCCCGGGGAGCAGGACCGCCAGGGCCTGGATGTTGTTGTACGAGGCCGAGCGCAGCTTGAGCCGGTACGGGGTCTTCTCGCCCTTGGAGACGAGGTAGTAGCCGTTGATGCCGAGCGGGTTCTCGGTCCACGCGTACGTCTCGCCCTCGGGCGCCTTCAGCACCTTCGGCAGCCGCTGGTTGATCGGGCCGGGCGCCAGCTCCGCCATCCGGTCCAGGCAGGCGACCGCGATGTCCAGCGCGTTGTGGGTCTGCTCGAGCAGGACCTCGAAGCGGGCCAGGCAGTCGCCCTCGGTGCGGGTGACGACCTTCAGGACGTCCTGGAGCTCGCCGTAGGCGAGGTACGGCTCGTCGCGGCGCAGGTCGAAGTCGACGCCGGAGGCGCGGGCGATCGGGCCGGAGACCCCGTACGCGTGCACGGCCTCGGCGGACAGGACGCCGACGCCGCGGGTGCGGGCGCGGAAGATCTCGTTGCCGCGCACCAGGTCGTCGTAGACGTGCATGCGCGTGCTGACGTCGGCGATGGCGGCGCGGGCCCGGCCCAGCCAGCCGGCCGGGAGGTCCTCCTTGAGGCCGCCGACGCGGTTGAACATGTAGTGCATGCGCCCGCCGGAGATCTCCTCCATGACGGCCTGCAGCTCCTCGCGCTCGCGGAACGCGTGGAAGATCGGGGTGATGCCGCCCAGCTCCAGGGGGTACGAGCCGAGGAACATCAGGTGGTTCAGGACCCGGTTCAACTCGGCGAGCAGGGTCCGCATCCACACGGCCCGCTCGGGCACCTCCATGCCGAGCATCCGCTCGACGGCCATGACGACGCCCAGCTCGTTGGAGAACGCGGACAGCCAGTCGTGGCGGTTCGCGAGCATCACGATCTGCCGGTAGTCGCGGGCCTCGAAGAGCTTCTCGGCACCGCGGTGCATGTAGCCGACCACCGGCTCGGCGCTGACGATGCGCTCGCCGTCCAGGACGAGGCGCAGGCGCAGCACGCCGTGCGTGGAAGGGTGCTGGGGGCCGATGTTGAGCACCATGTCGGTGCTCTCCGCCGCGCCGCCGATGCCGACCGTGGTCTCCGTCATGGCGGCATTGTCTCAGCCGGCGGGGGTGGGGCGCGGCCCGGTCCGGATTCCGGATCGGGAGCGGCGGCCGACGGGCGCCGCAAGCCCGGCCCGATCCGTGGAGCACGCCCCTAGGGTGGGGGGATGGACACGGGGACAGAGGGTGAGGCGGGTCCGCCGGAGTGGGTGGGGCTGCTGGGAGGGCTGCTGACTCTGCGCAGGCTCCTGCTGGCGCTGTGGATGTCCCTCTTCGGGGTGGTGACGGCCGTCGTGCTGGCGCTGACCGCGGGGCCGGGGTGGGCGGCGCTCGGCGGGTTCTGGCTGGTGGTGCTGGCCTGGGGCTGGGTGCTGCTCGGGCGGAACTGGCGGTCCTGGCGGTACGCGGAGCGCGCGGACGACCTGCTGATCAGCCGGGGCGTGATGTGGCGGGAGCAGACCGTGGTCCCGTACGGGCGGATGCAGCTGGTGGAGGTGACCTCGGGGCCCCTGGAGCGCCGCTTCGGGCTGGCCACCGTGCAGCTCCACACGGCCGCGGCGGCCACCGACGCCACGATCCCCGGACTCGCGCCCGAGGAGGCGGAACGGCTGCGCGACCGGCTGACGGAACTCGGCGAGGCAAGGTCGGCGGGGCTGTGACCCCGTCGGCCGGCGCGGAGTCCGCGGGGCCCGCTGGGCCCATGGATCCCGCTGGGCCTGCGGCGCCCGCGGCGCTCACGGATCCCACGGCGCTCACGGATCCCGCGGATCCCGCGGCGTCCGGGGCGTCCGCGTCCGCGCAGGAGCGGCGGTTGCACTTCCTCACGCCGCTGCGCCGGGCCTGGGTGCCGATCGCCGCGACCATCGGCATCGTCGCCCAGCAGGGCGAGAACCTCTCCGAGTGGGTGACGGCCGTCTCCACCGCCCTGCGGATCCTCGCGCTGGCAGCCCTGGTGCTCGTCTTCGGCGTCTACGGCTTCCTCAGCTGGTGGTTCACGCACTACGCGGTCACCGACACCGAACTGCGCATCCGCAGCGGGCTCCTCTTCCGCCGCACCGCGCACATCCGCCTCGACCGGATCCAGGCGGTCGACGTCACCCGCCCCCTGCTGGCCCGGCTCGCCGGCGTCGCCAAGCTGCGGCTCGACGTCATCGGTACGGAGGCCAAGGACGAGCTGGCCTTCCTCGCGGAGAACGACGCCGTCTCGCTCCGCGCCGAGCTGCTCGCCCGCGCGGCCGGATTCACCCCGGCCGAGGCCCCCCTGCTGGGCGAGGCCCCCGAGCGGGAGCTGCTCCGCGTGGAGCCGCGCGATCTGGCGGTGTCCCTGCTGCTCACCATGACCACCTGGGCGATCATCGCGGGCGGGATCGCAGGCCCCTTGCTCGTGTGGTGGTTCAGCTCCAACCCGTGGGTGGCCGTCGTCACCCTGCTCCCCGTGCTGGGAGCGATGTGGGCGGGGAGCGCGGGCCGCTTCCTCGCCGAGTACGACTGGCGGGTCGCCGAGTCCCCGGACGGGCTCCGGCTCGACCACGGGCTGCTCGACCGCGTGCACGAGACGGTGCCGCCGGGGCGCGTGCAGACCGTACGGATCGTCGAGCCGCTGCTGTGGCGCCGGCGCGGCTGGGTCCGGGTGGAGCTGGCGGTGGCCGGCTCCAAGAACGACGTCCTGGTCCCGGTGGCCACCCGGGCCGCCGCCCACGCCGTCGTGGCGCGGGTGCTGCCCGGCGTCGACCTGGGTGCCCTCGTCTTCGAGCCCTCGCCGCGGAGCGGATCGCGCTGGGTGGTGCCCGTGTGGTGGAAGGGGTACGGCCTGGCCGTGTCCGCGGACGTGTTCGCGGCCCGCCACGGCCGCCTGTGCCGGCGTACGGAGATCGTGCCGCACGCCAAGGTGCAGAGCGTGCGCCGCTCCCAGGGCCCCTGGCAGCGCGCCCGGGGGGTGGCGGACGTGCACGTGGACACCGGCGCGAACGGCACGGTCACGGCCCGCTTGCGCGCGGCGGCGGAGGCCGCCGAACTGCTCCACGCCCAGGCGGCCCGCTCCCGGACCTCCCGGGCCGTGGCCCGCCCGGACCGCTGGATGACCTGACCGCCGCATGACCTGACCACTGGATGGCCTGACCGCTGCATGACCTGCCAGCGGCCGGGCCGGGTCCGGGCGCTACGCCGTCCCGCCGCCGCCCGCGCGGACCAGGCCGGTCTCGTACGCCAGGACCACGACCTGCACCCGGTCGCGCAGGTTCAGCTTGGTCAGGATGCGGCCCACGTGGGTCTTGACCGTGGCTTCCGACAGGACCAGGCGGGCGGCGATCTCGCCGTTCGACAGGCCCTGGGCGACGAGCAGCATGACCTCGCGCTCGCGCTCCGTCAGCCGCTCGACGTCCTTGTTCCGCGGCTCGGCCGAGGTCGTCGGAAGCATCGGCGCGAACCGGTCCAGCAGCCGGCGCGTCGTGGACGGGGCGACGACCGCGTCCCCGCTGTGCACCGAGCGGATCGCGGCCAGCAGCTCGCCCGGCGGGACGTCCTTGAGCATGAACCCGCTCGCGCCCGCCTTCAGGCCCGAGAAGGCGTACTCGTCGAGGTCGAAGGTGGTCAGGATGATGACCTTGGGGTGTTCCTCGGGCTCGCAGATGCGGCGGGTCGCCTCGACCCCGTCGAGGCGGGGCATGCGGACGTCCATCAGCACCACGTCCACCTTGGTGGCCCGCAGCACCTCCAGCGCCTCCAGGCCGTCTCCGGCCTCGGCGACGACCTCCATGTCGGGCTGCGCCGCGAGCACCATCCGGAAACCGGTGCGCAGCAGTACTTGGTCGTCGACCAGCATCACGCGGATCGAGGGGCCGGTGGGGAAGGACATGGTCACCTTTTCTTCAGGGGGAGCAGGGCGCTGATCCGGAAGCCGCCACCGGGCCGGGGGCCCGCGTCGAGGGTGCCCCCGACCATACCGATGCGTTCGCGCATGCCGATCAGCCCGTGTCCGGCGCCGTCCGCGCCGCCGTCCGTGTACAGCTCGCGGGCCGCGCCCCGGCCGTCGTCCTCGACGAGCAGGCCGAGCCCGTCGTCGAAGTAGACGAGCCGCACGCTGGCCTTCGCGGTGGGGCCGCCGTGCTTGCGGGTGTTCGTCAGCGCTTCCTGGACGATCCGGTACGCCGTCAGCTCCACGCCGCTGGGCAGCTTGCGCGGGGCGCCCTCGACCTCGAAGTCCACCGTGAGCCCGGCGGCCCGTACCTGCTCGACGAGTACCTCGATCTGCTCCACGTCGGGCTGCGGCACGTAGTCCTCGGACTCCTGCGGCTCGCCGGTGCGCAGCACGCCCAGCAGCCGGCGCATCTCGGCGAGGGCCAGGCGCCCGGTGCCGGAGATGGTCTGGAGGGCCTCCTTGGCCTGCTCGGGGGCCGCGTCCATCACGTAGGCGGCGCCGTCGGCCTGGACGACCATCACCGAGACGTTGTGCGCGACGACGTCGTGCAGTTCGCGGGCGATCCGGGCCCGCTCGGCGGCGACGGCCACCTTGGCCTGGGCGGCGCGCTCCTGTTCCAGGCGCTGGTTGCGCTCGACGAGCTGGGCGTAGTAGGCCCGGCGGGTGCGCAGGGAATCGCCCGTCACCCAGGCGAGGGCGAACGGGATCATCATGAACACGACGAAGAGCAGGTTGTCGGTGGCGGTGTTCGACTTGTCCACGCCGTTGCGCAGGAAGTACAGCGCGGAGGCGCTCAGCCCCCAGCCGAGGGCCGTGCGCGAGACCCAGCGCGGCACGTCGGAGGCGGCCACCGTGAAGAGGACCACGAGCATCGCGAAGTCGTAGAAGTTCGCCTCCGCGCCGATGGCCAGTTGGTAGAGGCCGGTGGCGACGGTGAGCCAGAAGACCGGCACGGTCCACTTGCGGCGCAGGGCCACGGCGCTGCTCAGTGCCACCACACAGGGGGTGGCGAGCAGCGCGGCGGTGGTGCCCTGGTGCATCGAGGCGACGACGGCCATCGAGAACCCGAAGAAGAGGACAGCCCAGAAGCTGTCGACGCCCGTCGGGTGTCTGCGGAGGAAATCGTAGAGGCGCTGCACGTAACCCAGAGTAGGGACAGCTGATAGGTGCTGGAGTCAACCAGAGGGGCGATCCGTGCGACGCGCGAGTACTACCCGAGGTGGAGGCGACCATAACCTTTCAGCGATGAGCACTCAGGGTGAAGGCACGGGACAGGTGGATCCGCAGGCGGGTCCGGTGCGCTGGCGGACGGCGATGGAGCGGGCCCTGTACGGCCCCGACGGCTTCTACGTACGCCCCGGCGGGCCCGGCCCCGCAGGGCATTTCCGCACGTCCGTGCACGCCTCGCCGCTCTACGCGGGGGCCGTGGCCCGGCTGCTCCTGTGGGTGGACGGGGAACTCGGCCGCCCGGATGAGCTGGACCTCGTCGACGTAGGGGCCGGCCGCGGGGAACTGCTGGCCGGGGTGCTCGCGGCGCTGCCGCCGGAGACGGCCGCGCGGGTGAGGCCGTACGGGGTGGAACGCGCGGAGCGGCCCGCCGGGCTCGACGGGCGGATCCACTGGGTGAGCGAACCGCCCCGGGGGACCCGGGGGCTGCTCTTCGCCAACGAGTGGCTCGACAACGTACCTCTGGACCTCGCCGAGGGCGGGCGCTACGTGGAGGTCGCGCGGGACGGCACGGAGCGCCCGGGCGGGCCCTTGGACGGGCCGGACCGGGCCTGGCTGGAGCGGTGGTGGCCGCGGGCGGGCGAGGGCGCGGGCGCGGAGTCCGGCGGGGAGTCCGGCGGGGGCCGGGCGGAGATCGGCCGGCCGCGCGACGAGGCCTGGGCGGCGGCCGTCGCGACGCTCGATCGGGGCCTGGCGGTCGCGGTGGACTACGCCCACACCCGGGAGGCCCGGCCGCCCTTCGGGACGCTGACCGGATTCCGGGCCGGGCGGGAGACCGCCCCGGTGCCGGACGGGAGCTGCGACGTCACCGCGCATGTGGCGCTCGACGCGTGCGCGGGGCCGGGGGCGGCCCTTCTGACGCAGCGGGACGCGCTGGCCGCCCTCGGCGTCTCGGGGGCCCGGCCCCCGCTGACCCTGGCCTCCACCGACCCGGCGGCGTACGTCCGCGCGCTGTCCCTGGCGGGGGAGGCTGCGGAACTCACCGCCCGTGGCGGCCTGGGCGACTTCGGCTGGCTGGTCCAGCCGGTCGGCGTGGGGCCCTGGCCGGGGTGACTGCGGCCGCTGCGCGGGGCCGCCCGCCGTCCCCTACCCACCCTTCCACCGTTCCCTGGGGCTCCGCCCCAGACCCCGCTCCTCAAACGCCGGAGGGGCTGGATTTCCCGGACCTCCGGCTTTCAGGTGCGGGCCGGCCCCCGGGGAACGGTGGAAGGGCGGGTAGGGGACTCGGCGCCGCGCAGCGCCTGGCACCGGCCCCGGCCCGCCCCCTTGGCGGTTACTCCGTCTCGTGGTCGTGGCCCTCGTGAAGGCCACCCCCGCTGCCGCCACCCTGCGTCGGCGCCGAGACGACCGGGCGACCCAGCGGCGCCAGGTCGTACGCGTAGTGACCCACCGCGTCCGCGATGACGTCGACGTTGATGTCGAGCGCCTTCTGGTCGATGTTCGCGAGGGTGTCGCCCTTGCCGTGGTAGTTCACGTCGTACGCGACCCCGGCCTGCCCGCCGAACTTCGCCGCCTGCGCGGGCGTCTTGATGCCCTCGGCGCCCGTGAACGTACCGCCCGAGGGGATGCCGACCGCGATGAACGGGCCGTAGTCCGAGCGGCCCGAGAAGTCGGTGCCCTCGCGCGGGATGCTCTTGGAGTCGAGGAAGTCGTTGATCCCCTTCTCCAGCTGCGCCGAGCCCTCGGGGCCGGGGCCCGAGCCGACCTTGTCCGAGTCGTCGCCGTCGTAGACGAAGTACGCGGCGTTCGGCGAGGCGATCATGTCGAAGTTCAAGTAGAGCTTGATCTGCTTCTTCTGCTCCTCCGTCAGCCCGTCGACGTACGCCTCGGAGCCGAGCAGGCCGAACTCCTCCGCCGACCACCAGGCGAACTTGACCTTGTTCTTGATCTTCGTCTGGCTGCTCGCGAGCTTCTGCGCGACCTGGAGGATGCCGGCCGAGCCGGAGCCGTTGTCGTTGATGCCCGGGCCCGCCGCGACGGAGTCGAGGTGCGCGCCGAGGAAGACGGTGTTGTTCTCGTCACCGCCCCGCGTCTCCGCGACGACGTTGTACGTCTTGCGGTTCTCCCGGAACTCGCGGATGTCGAGGGTGACCTCGACCGGCCCCGCGGCGGCGTCGGCGGCGAGCCGCTGGCCCTCGGCCAGCGTGACACCGCCGGTCGGGATCTTGCCCGCGTCGGCCGCGCCGATGGTGCCGTTGAGGGCGCCCTCGGTGTTGTTGTAGATCACCGCGCCGACCGCGCCGGCGTCGGCCGCGTTCTGCTGCTTGACCGCGAAGGCGCAGCCGCCGCGCTTGATCAGCGCGACCTTGCCGGTGAAGGCGCCCGCGGCGAAGTCGGCGGGCTCGCAGCCGTTGGTGCCGTCGGCGTCGACCGGGGCGGCGGCGATCTGTGCCGTCACACCGTTCGCCGGGCCGCTGGCGGTGTACGTCATCAGCTTGATCGGGACGTCGCGGCCGGCCGGGCCGTTGACCTTCAGGGTCTCGGCGATCGTCTCGACGAACACGAAGTCGAACTCGTTCTTGGTGACCTTGTATCCGGCCGCCCGCATGACGAGCTCGACGTACTGGGCCGACTGGACGTGGCCCTTGGAACCCGCCACACGGGTGCCCTTGTTGTAGTCGGCGATGGCCTGGAAGACCTTCAGGTGGTTGTTGGCACCCTTGCCGGTGGAGTCCTTGACCAGCTTGCGGGCCAGGGCGTCACCCCGGGCGGCGTCGCTCTGCGGGCTGCCGGTGGCACCGGCGGGTCCGGCGAGGAGCAGCGGGGAGACGAGGGCCGCGGCCGCCAGGGCGGCGGTGGCTGCGGCTATACGGCGTGAGGGCATGAAAGTCCTTCCACGGCAGATGCGGGAGCGCATGCGTATGGCGTGTGACGTGTGGCGTGGAGCGTGTGACCTGGAGCGTTTTGGCATGAGGCGTACGGGGGTGCGGCGTACGGCGGTGCGGGGACGCGAAGGCGGACGCAGGTCAGGTGCGTGCGCCGGATTCGGGGGAGCGGTGGACGCACGTTAGACATCAAGTGGCGGCCATGACCAGACTTTTCACTGATTCCGGTTTGTGAAATCCGTATATCGGAGCATCTGAGCCGTCGAAATCCGGCCAGTGCCCGCTCTCCGTGCCGGTCCGGACCGCGGAGCCGCCGCAGACCTAGGGCAGACCTAGGGCAGACCTACCGCAGGATGCCCTCGATGAAGTCGGAGCCGATGCGTGCGACCGTCGCCAGGTCCAGCTGGTGCTGGACGTACCGCCCTTGGCGGCGGGTCTGGATCAGGCCGGCCTTCTTCAGCACCGTCAGATGGCGGGACACCTCCGGGGCGGTGATCCCGTGCGCGGCCGCCAACTCGCCGGTCGTGTACGGGGCGCGCGCCAGATTGCGGCACAGCATCATCCGCATCGGATGCGCCAGAGCCTCCATGCGCCGCTGCATCAGCTCCACCGACCCCGGGGAGGAGGCCAGTTCGGGAGAGCCGAGCGGGTAGTGGATCACCGGACGCCAGCCGGGGGCGTGCAGCACCAGCAGGTGGGGCCAGCCGAAGTTCGTGGGCACGAACAGCAGGCCGTCACCTATTCGGGGGTCGGTCGCGGTCGCGGACCCGTGGACCATCTTGTCCACCGTGACGGTGTTCAGCCCCTCGTCGACGCTCAGCGCCGAGGAGACCTCCTTCAGCACGGCGGGCAGCCCCTTGCGGCGCAGCACCTCCGTCTTGTGCCGGGCGTCCGCGCTCTGGCGGGGCTCGACGCGACGCCAGGTCTCCGCGAAGAAGGCCTCGTCACAGTCCTCCATCAGCCGGCGCAGCCAGACGCGGACACCGGCGGTGTCGTCGAGCACCCGCACGGCGAAGGCCAGCTGCTGGGGCCCGCGCGCGGAGGCCGTCTCCAGGGCCTTCGCCCGGGCGAGCGGATCCGAGAGCGGGGACGGCCCGCCGTCGTCGTTGTAGAGGGCCAGCCGGCAGTGCTCCAGGGCGGCCGTCACGAACCGCTCGTCGTCCAGCCGGTCGAGCACGTCGAGCTCGGCGGCGAGCGTGGCCGCGGGCAGGCCGGAGCCGCCGGGAATCCCGGCGAAGGCCATGAACAGGTCGGCGAAGGAGCTGCGCCACATGAAATCGCCCTCCAGCAGCCGGTCCGCGAGGTCCGGGTCCAGCGCGGCGGCGGTGGTGGAGGTCCAGGAGGCGAGCCCGGGGTGATGGCCGGGCTGGGAGAGCGCGTGCAACGCCATGCAGAGCTCTGCGAGCGGGGATGGCGCGAAGCCGATCCGCTCCGCGGGGAGCCCGGTGATGTCGATGGTGACGCTCATCGGATCATTCTGCCGCCGCGGGGCGCACGCGGACGCCAGGCCACGCCCCCTTCCCCCACGTGGCCGAGCGCCCCCGGCCCTGCCGAGCGGGGTTGCCGGTGGGCCAGAGGCTTGCCGGGCCGGGCTGCGGGCCGCCCTCGGTCCTGCCGGGGCCGGGGGCCGGTGGCTCCCGGGCTTGGCCTTGCCCGGCCGGGTTAGAGGCGGGCCACGAAGTCGGCCACCGCGGTGGTGACTTCGGCCTCCGTCCAGGACAGGCCCGGGCGGGTGACCTCGAGCTCCGTCACCGACAGGCCCGGCGGGCCGTCGGGGGACCAGCGGCGGAAGAGGACCGTGCCCGTCTCCTCCGCCAGGCGGACACCCGCCTCGGTGAGGCGGTCCGCGTCGTACGGGAGCCACACCTGGAACTGGTGGGTGTGCGGCACCTCCGGGTGGACCCGGAACCAGGGCACCTCCGGAGCCGCGGCGAGCGCCGAGGACAGGGCGGACGCCACCGCGCGCGCCTTGGCCACGTAGGAGGGGAGCCGCGGGAGTTCCTGGTCGAGTCCGGCCAGGGCGGACAGCGCGGCCGGGAACTGCCGGAAGATCTGGCCCCCGTACCGGTGCCGCCAGACCTTGGACTCCGCCACGAGCGACGCCGATCCGGCGAGGGCGGCCCCGCTGATGCCCCCGAGGGACTTGTAGAAGGAGACGTACACCGAGTCCGCCAGCGCCGCGATCTCCGGCAGCGTCCGGCCGAAGTGGACCGTCGACTCCCAGAGCCGGGCCCCGTCGAAGTGGACGACCGCGTCCCGTTCCCGGGCGGCGTCCACCAGGGCCGACAGCTCCTCCCAGGTCGGGAGCAGGAAGCCCGCGTCCCGGAGCGGAAGCTCCAGCATCAGCGTCCCGAACGGTTCCGGCAGCTCGGCGACCTCGGACGCGGTCGGATGGCGCGGTTCGCCCGTCGGGTGGACGGTCCGCAGCCCGGAGACGACCGACAGCGCGCCGCCCTCCCACCGTTCCGGATGGCTCGTCGGGTGCAGGGCGACCACCGGGTTCCCGGTCCGGCCGGCCCAGCAGCGCAGCGCGATCTGCTGGGCCATGGTCCCGGTCGGGAAGAACGCCGCGTCCTCGGTGCCGAGCAGCTCCGCGACCCGGCGCTCCAGCCGCTCCACGACGCCGTTGCCGTAGACGTCGCCCGGCTCGTCCGGGTCCGTGGCCTGCCCGGCCAACTCCGCCAGCAGCTCGCCGACCGTGGCCTCCCGCAGACTGTGCGACAGCCTCCGCCGCGCCACCCGCCCGGCAACCACCATCCGCGCCGCCAGGGCATCCGCATCCGCGGCCTCCTCGGCGGCGTGCTCGGCCGCCTGCTCGGCCGCCGCGTCCGCATTCCGCTCCGCGTCGGGTCCCATGCCCTGCTCCACCGCGTCCGTCACCTGCCCGGCGGCCTGCTCCCCGGCCGCGTCCGTAGCCGAACCCGCCCCGGCCGCCCGTCCGCCCGCAGCGTCAGCACCCGCGCCGGTCCCGCCCGCCCGTCCAGCCGCCCCGTCGGGACCCGCGCCGGTCCCGGTCACCCGTCCCGCCGCCCCGTCGGCCCCGGCCCCCGTGCCCGCCGTCCGCTCCGTGTCCTGGTTCATCCCCCGATCATCGCCGACCGGCCCGCACACCAGGAGCTAGCATGGCGACGTATCGTCCGGTACCCCCCGCGGACCGGAACGGAGCGGAAGGCCTCCCCCGCGTGAACACAGCCCCCCAGGCGGAGCGCCCCGCCCGGCTCGCCGTCGGTGTCGTCGGAGCCGGCCGGGTCGGCCCCGCGCTGGCCCGCGCCCTCCAGCAGACCGGGCACCGCCCCGTCGCCGTGTCGGGTGTCTCCGACGCCTCGCGGCGCCGGGCCGAGCGGATGCTGCCGGGCGTGCCCGTCGTCTCTCCCGCGCAGGTCATGCAGGTCTCCGACCTCGTGCTGCTGACCGTCCCCGACGACGCCCTGCCGTCCCTGGTGGAGGGCCTCGCCGAGACCGGCGCGGTCCGCCCCGGACAGCTCCTCGTGCACACCTCCGGGCGGTACGGGGTCTCCGTGCTGGACCCCGCGCGCCGCGCGGGCGCGCTCCCGCTGGCCCTGCACCCCGCGATGACCTTCACCGGCACCGAGGTCGACGTGCAGCGCCTCGCGGGCTGCTCCTTCGGGGTGACCGCCCCCGACGAGCTGCGGCTCGCCGCGGAGGCCCTGGTCATCGAGATGGGCGGGGAGGCCGAGTGGATCGCCGAGGTGAACCGCCCGCTCTACCACGCGGCCCTCGCCCTGGGCGCGAACCACCTGGTCACCCTGGTCGCCCAGTCGATGGAGCTGCTGGGCAAGGCGGGCGTCGAGCACCCCGCCCGGATGCTCGGCCCGCTCCTCGGCGCGGCCCTCGACAACGCCCTGCGCTCCGGTGACGCCGCCCTGACCGGCCCGGTGGCCCGCGGTGACGCCGGTACCGTCGCCGCGCACGTCTCGGAGCTGCGCAAGCACGCCCCGGGCACGGTCGCCGGATACCTCGCGATGGCCCGTACGACCGCCGACCGCGCCCTCGCGCACGGCCTGCTCAAGCCCGAACTGGCCGAAGACCTCCTCGGTGTGCTGGCTGATGACGGCGCGGCGATTCCCGGCCCCGGATCCGAAGGAACCGAAGGCGGCGACGAGCTGTGATCCTCCTCGACACCGCCGACGCGCTGCACCGCCTCCCCCGCGCCGCCGCGGGCACCCGCGCCGTCGTCATGACCATGGGCGCCCTGCACGAGGGCCACGCCACCCTGGTCCGCACGGCCCGCGAACACGTCGGCCCCACCGGCCAGGTCGTGGTCACGGTCTTCGTCAACCCCCTCCAGTTCGGGGCGAACGAGGACCTCGACCGCTACCCCCGCACCCTCGACGCCGACCTGGCGATCGCCGAAGCCGCCGGCGCCGACGCCGTGTTCGCCCCCGCCGTCGACGAGGTCTACCCCGGCGGCGACCCCCAGGTCCGGATCACCGCCGGCCCGATGGGCGGCCGCCTCGAAGGCGCCACCCGCCCCGGCCACTTCGACGGCATGCTGACCGTCGTCGCCAAGCTGCTCCACCTCACCCGCCCCGACCTGGCCTTCTTCGGCCAGAAGGACGCGCAGCAACTGGCCCTGATCCGGCGCATGGTGACCGACCTGAACTTCCCCGTGGAGGTGGTCGGCGTACCGACCGTCCGCGAGCCGGACGGGCTCGCGCTCTCCTCCCGCAACCGCTACCTCTCCGCCAGGGAGCGCGGCACCGCCCTCGCGCTCTCCCGCGCCCTGTTCGCCGGCCGCGACCGCCTCGCCGCACAGTCCGCGCTGCGCGCCCGCGCCGAGGCGCAGGCGCCGCCGGCCGGGGACGAGCGGGCCACCGGCCTGGCCCGGCTCGGCGAGATCCGGGCCTCCGCCGACGCGCACGCCGTCTCGGCGGCGGGCGCCGGCCTGCCGGAGGCCGTACGGGCCGCCGCGCGGCACGTCCTGGAGGAGGCGGGCCGTCACGATCCGCCGCTCGTCCTGGACTACCTGGCGCTGGTGGACCCCCAGGACTTCACCGAGGCCGGCCACGGCTTCACCGGTCAGGCCGTGCTGGCCGTCGCCGCGAAGGTGGGCGCGACCCGGCTGATCGACAACATCCCATTGGAGTTCGGAGCACAACCGTGAGCACCCCAGGCAGAGGCCCCGCAGCAGCGGGCACCAGCACCGGCATACGGCTCCACGCCCCGGCGCCCGGCTGGTCCGTGGACGCCGATGTCGTGGTCGTCGGGTCCGGAGTCGCCGGACTGACCGCCGCGCTGCGCTGCGCGGCCGCGGGCCGCCGTACGGTCGTCGTCACCAAGGCCCGGCTCGACGACGGCTCCACCCGCTGGGCCCAGGGCGGCATCGCCGCCGCCCTCGGCGACGGGGACACCCCCGAGCAGCACCTCGACGACACCCTCGTCGCGGGCGCCGGACTGTGCGACGAGGCCGCTGTCCGGCTCCTCGTCACCGAGGGCCCCGACGCCGTACGCCGCCTCATCGCGACCGGCGCCGTCTTCGACACCTCCGCCGAGACCGGCGAGATCGAGCTGACCCGCGAGGGCGGCCACCACCGCCGCCGCATCGCCCACGCGGGCGGGGACGCCACCGGCGCCGAGATCTCCCGCGCGCTCGTCGAGGCCGTCCAGGACGCCGGCATCGAGACCGTGGAGAACGCCCTGGTCCTGGACCTGCTCCTGGACGCCGAGGGTCGTACCGCGGGCGTCACCCTGCACGTCATGGGCGAGGGCCAGCACGACGGGGTCGGCGCCGTCCACGCGCCCGCCGTGATCCTCGCGACCGGCGGCATGGGCCAGGTCTTCTCCGCGACGACCAACCCGTCGGTCTCCACCGGCGACGGCGTGGCCCTCGCGCTGCGCGCCGGAGCCGAGGTCTCCGACCTCGAGTTCGTGCAGTTCCACCCCACCGTGCTCTTCCTCGGCGCCGACGCCGAGGGCCAGCAGCCCCTGGTGTCGGAGGCCGTCCGCGGCGAGGGCGCGTACCTCGTCGACGCCGGCGGCGTCCGCTTCATGACCGGCCAGCACGAGCTCGCCGAGCTCGCCCCCCGCGACATCGTCGCCAAGGGCATCATGCGCCGCATGCAGGAGCAGGGCACCCAGCACATGTACCTGGACGCCCGGCACTTCGGCGCCCAGATGTGGGAGCAGCGCTTCCCGACCATCCTCGCCGCCTGCCGCTCGCACGGCATCGACCCGGTCACCGAGCCCATCCCGGTCGCCCCGGCCGCGCACTACGCCTCCGGCGGCGTACGGACCGACCTGCACGGCCGCACCACCGTCCCCGGGCTGTACGCCTGCGGCGAGGTCGCCTGCACCGGAGTGCACGGCGCGAACCGACTGGCCTCCAACTCCTTGCTGGAGGGCCTGGTCTTCGCCGAGCGCATCGCCGACGACATCATCGGGAACCCGCCCGCGGGCACCGGCCCCGGCATCCCCGTCCCGGCCACCGGCCCCCTCCAGCCCGCCGAGGCGCGCTACGAGATCCAGCGCATCATGACCGACGGCGCGGGCGTGCTGCGCTCCGCCGAGTCCCTGCGCCGGGCCGCCGCCGCGCTCGAATCCCTGTACGCGACGGCGCTGACGGAGCTGGAGACCCGGGGCAAGACGGCCGTGCCCGGCACCGAGACCTGGGAGGCCACCAACCTCCTGTGCGTGGCCCGGGTGCTGGTCGCCGCCGCCCAGCGGCGTGCGGAGACCCGCGGCTGCCACTGGCGCGAGGACCACCCGGACCGGGACGACACCGACTGGCGGCGCCACCTGGTCGTCCGCCTGTCGGAGACCGAGCGGCGGGCCCTGGTCGTCACCACCACGGACTCGGCGGACTTCCCGTCCGTACGGATCCCTTCGCGCACAGCCACCACCGACAGCAACGAAAGCCTGGAGCCGTAACCGTGAGCACGCACGAGCACGACCACAACCACGAGCACGAGCACGCCGAGCTCCCCGTCGTGGGCCAGAGCGAAGCCGGCGGCTGCGGCGACGACTGCGCCTGCGGCGAAGCCGAGGAGTCCGGTCTCGACCCGGCTCTCGCCGAACTGCTGGAGGAAGCCGGCCTGGACCCCATCGAGGTCGAGGACATCGCGCACATGGCGCTCTCCGAGGACCTCGACGGCGGGGTCGACGTGACCACCGTCGCCACCGTCCCCGAAGAGGCCGAGGCGATCGCCGACTTCGTCGCCCGCGAGGACGGCGTCGTGGCCGGCCTGCGGATCGCCGAGGCCGTGTTCTCGGTGGTCTGCACCGAGTCCTTCGAGGTCGAGCGGCACGCGGAGGACGGCGACAGCGTCAAGGCCGGCGACGTGCTCCTGTCGGTGCGCTCGCGCACCCGGGACCTGCTGACCGCCGAGCGCAGCGCCCTCAACATCGTGTGCCGCCTGTCGGGCGTGGCGACGGCCACCCGCCGCTGGGCCGAGGTCCTGGAGGGCACCGGCGCCAAGGTCCGCGACACCCGCAAGACCACCCCGGGCCTGCGCTCCCTGGAGAAGTACGCGGTGCGCTGCGGCGGCGGGGTCAACCACCGCATGTCGCTGTCGGACGCGGCACTGGTCAAGGACAACCACGTGGTCGCGGCCGGCGGGGTCGTCCAGGCCTTCACCGCCGTGCGGGAGGCCTTCCCGGAGGTCCCGATCGAGGTCGAGGTCGACACCCTGGAGCAGGTCGGCGAGGTCCTGGAGGCCGGGGCCGACCTGATCCTGCTCGACAACTTCACCGTCGAGCAGACCGCGAAGGCCGTCGCCCTGGTCGCCGGCCGCGCCACCCTGGAGTCCTCGGGCCGCCTCACCCTGGACACGGCCCGCGCCTACGCCGAGACCGGCGTCGACTTCCTCGCGGTCGGCGCGCTGACCCACTCCTCCCCGATCCTGGACATCGGCCTCGATCTGCGCGAGGCGGTGTAACCGATGCTCCTCACCATCGACGTGGGCAACTCCCATACGGTCCTTGGCCTGTTCGACGGTGACGAGATCGTCGAGCACTGGCGCGTCTCGACCGACGCGCGCCGCACGGCCGACGAGATGGCCGTGCTGATGCAGGGCCTGATGGGCATGCACCCGATGCTCGGCAACGAACTGGGCGACGGCATCCACGGCATCGCGATCTGCTCGACGGTGCCGGCGGTGCTGCACGAGCTCCGCGAGGTGACCCGCCGCTACTACGGCGACGTGCCGGCGGTGATCGTGGAGCCCGGCACCAAGACGGGCGTGCCGATCCTGATGGACAACCCGAAGGAGGTCGGCGCGGACCGCATCGTCAACGCGGTCGCCGCCGCCGAGCTCTACGGCGGCCCCGCGATCGTCGTCGACTTCGGTACGGCGACCACCTTCGACGCGGTCTCCGCCAAGGGCGAGTACGTCGGCGGGGTCATCTCCCCGGGCATCGAGATCTCCATGGAGGCCCTCGGCGTACGGGGCGCCCAGCTCCGCAAGATCGAGCTGGCCCGCCCGCGCAACGTCATCGGCAAGTCCACGGTCGAGGCGATGCAGTCGGGCGTGGTCTACGGGTTCGCCGGCCAGGTCGACGGGATCGTCGGCCGCATGGCCAAGGAGCTGGCCGGCCCGAACGGCGTCCCGGACGACGTCCGGGTCATCGCCACGGGCGGCCTGGCCCCGATCGTCCTCGGCGAGGCCGAGGCCATCGACGACCACGAGCCCTGGCTCACCCTGATCGGCCTCCGCCTGGTCTACGAGCGCAACGCCCCCACCTTCGGCTGACCGCGCCGGGCCGGCCCCCGGCCGCCCGGCCCGCCCGACGGCCCCCGCCCTCCCCCCCCCCGGAGGCCGGGGGCCGTCTGCTCGCCGCCTCCCCGCCCTTACCGCGCCCTGACGCCCGTCGTGACAATTTCCCCGGAAATGGCCGGAGCACGGCCGTCGCGGGGATAACGTGCCCCACGAGATGTTCCGGGAGCCCGTCCCCGGCGCCGCGGCGCCTGTGACCGGAGGAGACGACATGACCGCTCGTGCCGCCTGGCAGAAGTCCTCGTTCTGCGGCGAGGGGGACAACTGCGTGTACGTCAGTGCCGCCCCCGGAACCCTGGTCCGCGTGGCGGACCGCGCGGACCCGGCCCACCTGGTCCTCGCCACCACCCAGGCCGCCTGGGCCGATTTCCTGCGCGTGGTGAAGCAGTCGGACTAGGTCGTCTCTCGACACGCGCCCTGAACATGTCCACTCAAGGGATTTTGTCCGATTAGCGCGTATCTTCGGCCCATGCCCACGCCCTACGGATCCCGCGGCGGCATGGCGTTCGGCGCCGATGAGCTTCACGTGCTCAGGCGCTCGCTCGCTCACGCCCTTCAGTCCTCGACGGCCCCTCTGACGGCCGTCGAGGTCCAGGACTGCCTGCGCCTCGCGGCGTCGGTGGACGACGCGGTCCAGGAGGCGGGGAGACTCAGAGCGTTCCTCCTCGCCGACCTGGCGCGGTACAGAGCCGCCCTGCCCGGCAGCCTCTCCGGCTACCTGGAGCTGCTGCAGGACGCGCTGGCCGCCGGCTACGAACCCGTACCGGACGACCTGGCGGCCCTGCGGGCGCTGCGCGCCAACCCGGTCGCCGGCGCCCTGCTGGAGCGGGCCCAGACCATCGCGGAGCGCTCCGTACGCCGCAGGCTCTCCACGGCCCCCGCCCCGCGCACCCGGCTGCTGACCCTCGCGGGCGGCACCGACACCCGCGTCTCGGACCCCCGCGTCTCGGACCCCCGCGTCTCGGACCCGCGCGGCGCAGACAAGGGCGGTACCGACAAGGACGGCGACCCCGGGCGCCCGAAGCCCGACACCCGCCCCGACGACCGCCCCTCGCGCCCCATCCCGACCCCGGGCGAGGTCTTCCCGCCCCGCCGCAAGCCCGCGACGCCCCCGGAGGCCGGTCGCGCGGTCGGGTAGCCGGAGATTGCTTCCCTTCTGGCCGTTGGCACCTCGTACGAGTGAACGGGGGGCGCCGCAGGCGTGGTGACTTGATCGAGGCGTCAGTCTGAGGTGCGGAACGAGCATGCTGCGGGAGGGGACGGCTGGTGGCCGGTAGTGGGAGAAAACAGAGAGCGGAGCGCGCGCTCCGCTCTCTGGCAGACCCGTTTACGGTGTCGGCTCCCGCAGGCGCACGGATCAGGGATCGTCTGCGTGTGTCCGCCGGCGACGACGAGGTGTTGCGTGTCGTCATCCCGCTGGGCGGGATCCCTCACCCGTGCCGTCGAGGATCAGTACCAGCTCTCCCTGCGCTGTCTCTTCGGTGAACGGATTTCGCTTCGCCGGACCATCGCCAAGATCCGTCAGCGACTGGCCGTGCCTTGTGGCAGTCGGTTGGGCGGTGTCCGGGGATATCCGAGCCGAGCCGAGCGGGCGCAGAAGCAACGCCGGTTGCAGGTCCTCAGCGCTTGCCTGGCCGAGGTGGAGCGGCGGATCGCGGCCGGGCGTCCGGCGATCGTGGTCGGCGGCCGGAAGCTCGCGAGGAACCGGCACCACCTCGCCGCCGCCGATCTCACCGAGGCCGAGTGGCGGGAGCGGTGGGATGCGCGCCGCCTGTTCCTGACCGCCGACGGTGAGTCGGATGTGCCCTATGGCAACTACACGATCAGCGTGAATCCCGCAGATGGCACGGTCGCGATCGTCCTGCCCGAACCACTCAGACACCTCGCCAACGCACCGCGCGGACGCTACCGGCTGGCCTGCACCCATCACCTTCAACCACCGCCGCGACGAGTGGCTCGACCGGATCATGGCCAACCGCTCTGTCCGATATGACATCGTGTGCGACCCGGGACGAGGGCGCTGGTACCTCGACGCTTCCTGGGCCACCGCGCATACGGTCCTCCCGACCCCCGCCGAACTGGCCGCAGCCGGCACCCGGCTGCTGGCGGTGGACCTCAACGCCGGCCACCTCGCCGCCTGTGTCATCGACACCCACGGCAATCCCGTCGGCCGGCCGTTCACCGTCCCCACCGACCTGACCGGCCCCACTTCCCGGCGCGACGGACGCCTCCGGCAGGCGATCACCGACCTCATGCACCTCGCACGCGAGAACGGCTGTGCCGGTCTTGCGATCGAGAACCTCGGCTTCGCCGACGCGCGTGCCACCGGCCGCGAGTCGATGGGCCGGGGCAAGCGCGGAAAGGCGTTTCGGCGCACGGTTGCGGGCTTGCCCACAGCACGCTTCCGTGACCGGCTGTCCGGCATGGCCCACCACGCCGGACTCCTCGTCGTCGCCGTCGACCCCGCCTACACCTCCCGCTGGGGCGCCCAGCACTGGAAGGCCCCACTCCAGCAGCAATCGAAGACCACGATCGTCACCGGCCATCACGCGGCCGCCGTGGCGATCGGCAGACGCGCCCTCGGACACGGGATCCGGCGTCGGCCAGGTGTGACCGCACACGACCAGAGGATCGTCGTACGGAGAGCTACCGGCCAGACCGCTCCCCTACCCAGGGCACGAGGGACCGCGAGCCCGCCCAGGACCACAGGCACACCCGACCCGGGTGCCAAGACCTGCCGGAACCGAAGCGACCAGCTCGCGCTGTTCCCCGTCCCCCAAAACCGTTCGGGGAGACAACCGGCAACGCCGGTGCAACATCGTTAGGAACGGTAGCTAGGCTGGGGGCATGGACTACGTTTCCGCGCTCGTGCCCCCCTTCGTGATGGCCGTGTTCTTCATCGCGCTCGTCGTGACGATCGTGAAGAGCCAGGGCGGCGCCAACAAGGCCAAGGAGGACGCGGCCGTCGACGCCGTGCTCGCCCGCGCCGAGGCCGCTCAGCAGGCCCAGCCCCAGAAGTAGACCCCTCCTCGGGCCCCCTCGACAGGGGAACGGGCGTACGGCTTCCCTGCCGTACGCCCCTTCTTCGTTGGGCGGCCCCCGGATTTTGTCGCGCCTTGCCGCCCGGATAGCCGCGCAATTCACCACAACCCGCACTATCGTGCTGCTGTGCCTCGCCCCTTGGGAGAACTCGAAGACGCAGTCATGACGCGGGTGTGGCAGTGGAACCGCCCGGTCACCGTTCGCGAAGTCCTGGAAGACCTGCAGCAGGAACGGTCCATCGCGTACACCACGGTCATGACCGTTATGGACAATCTTCATCAGAAGGGCTGGGTCCGCCGCGAGGCGGAAGGCCGCGCCTATCGATATACGGCGGTCTCCACCCGGGCCGCTTACTCGGCCGCACTGATGAACGAAGCCTGGTCGACGAGCGACAACCCCGCGGCCGCCCTCGTGGCCTTCTTCGGCATGATGTCGGCGGAACAGCGCGAGGCACTCAGGGACGCCGTACGCATCGTGCAGCCGGCGGAACCGGAAGCCTCCCCGGAACCAGAAGCCGCCTCCCCGGAACCCGAAGCCGTCCCGGAACCCGAAGCCGCCTCCCCGGCCGCGCCGCCCGATGTCGAAGGCGACTCCGCGGCGCCGGGCACCGAGCCGGGGCGATAACGTCCGGGCATGGTTGAGTTTTCCGCTGCACATGCAAAAACAGTGACGATCCGCCGAGCGCGCACCGGTGATGTTCCCGCGCTGCGCCGCCTGCTCGACCAGTACGTTCAGCAGCGGATCCTGCTGGACAAAGCGCCGGTCGTCCTTTACGAGGACATCCAGGAGTTCTGGGTCGCCGAACGCGACTCCGATGGCCAGGTCGTCGGCTGCGGCGCGCTCCACGTGATGTGGGAAGACCTGGCCGAAGTCCGCACTCTTGCCGTCGATCGCGACTTGAAGGGCGTTGGAGTCGGACATCTCGTGCTCGACAAGTTGCTGGAGACCGCCCGGAGGGTAGGCGTCAGCCGGGTTTTCTGCCTGACCTTCGAAGTGGACTTCTTCGCGAAGCACGGCTTCACCGAGATCGGTGAGACCCCGGTCGACACCGATGTGTACATGGAGCTGCTGCGTTCCTATGACGAGGGTGTCGCGGAGTTCCTCGGTCTCGAACGAGTGAAGCCGAACACCTTGGGCAACAGCCGGATGCTTCTGCACCTCTGATCGATCACGGCGGGGATTTCACAGGAGCCCCGGCTCCGTGGCCTATGTCCGAATCGCGCACGTTTCCCGACCCGTTGCGGACCCGAACCCGTGACGGGGGGTTTGTGTTTTCCAGGCAAAAGCGGTTTCCTTTCCGCGTACTGCTTTTCGATGAAAGGAAATCCCGGTGGCACAGAAGGTTCAGGTCCTTCTTGTCGACGACCTCGACGGCGGCGAGGCGGACGAGACGGTGACGTTCGCGCTGGATGGCAAGACCTACGAGATCGACCTCACCACCGCCAACGCTGAAAAGCTCCGCGGCCTCCTCGACCCGTTCACCAAGGGCGGTCGCCGTACCGGTGGCCGTGCCGCGGCGGGCCGTACCAAGGGCGGCCGCGCGGCCGCGACGTCCGGCAACCCGGACACGGCCGAGATCCGCGCGTGGGCCAAGGCCCAGGGCATGAGCGTCAACGATCGCGGCCGCGTCCCGCAGGACATCCGCGAGGCTTACGAGAACCGCTGACCCACGGTCGGGTCCGCGGTGCCGATGCGATGTGCGGAGGCCGTACGCAGTCGCGCCCGGTGGCATTCCGTCGCCGCCGCCGCGACCAGGCGTACGAGACCGGGCCCGGTGGCGTCCCCGCCACGACCGGGCCCGGAGCCCTGCCCCGCAGCGGGCAGGGCGGGCAGCAGTGCCTCACACCCCTGCTCGGGGGGCCGCAGCCACACGGCGGCCCCCCGAGGGCTTTCCCCGGGCCCCATCAGGTGTCCCGGAGGCGCCGGAGCGGTGATCCGGCCACCCGTACCCAGGGCGGCGAGATCCAGGGCCACCCCGCCCCACTCCAGCCAGTCGAGCAGCCCCTCCAGCTCGTCGGCGCTCCCCGGGGCCACCAGGAACCGCATCCTGCGACCCATGAGCGCCACGGGGCCCGTGGAGTCGCCGCAGGGGCCGCGCAGGACCGCGGCGCCGGCATCGGACGGCAGCTCCAGCACGTCGAACCGCACCCCGGTGACGAGCTGCGCGGGCGGACCGCCGGCCACGGGCCAGCCGAGCACGCGTTCGTACCAGTACGCGAGTGCTTCGGCGGATTCCGCCCCGTCGGCCGCACGGGCCGCGGGGGCCCCGATCGGGACGCGGGGGAGCGGGACGGTGACGGGCGGCGCGGTGAGGGCCATGCCCGGAGCAACTGCGGAATCGCTCCGGAGTTACGCGGGAGGGGACGCCCGATGTGACCCAGAGCACTCGTATCAATGCGGAACGTAAACGTCCGGGGAGCCGGAGTCTCACATTCAGGACGGAAGCGTGTTCGCCCGTAGCGGAGGGAAGAGTCGTCCACCAGCGTGAACCGTCCGCTCTTACGGGTAAGACATTCCTAGTGGATCGGGGCGACACGCTGATTTACAGGGTCCGAGACCGGCTTCCGTTCGCCATCGGCGTACACGTGTGACGGGTATCTGCCTGGCCTGCGGGAACATCGTCTCGCACCATCGGGTTGGAGCAGTTGTCGGCACTTACAGCCGGGTTTTCCCACGGACGTGAGGGTGAGCCGCGGACGGATGTCGGCAGTTGGAATGAGCTGTCCCGCCCCGCGGGACTAGCATGCGGAAGGACAGGGCGGGGACCGACCCCGAACTGCCCGACCGCTCTGAGGAGCGATAAACGATGTTCGAGAGGTTCACCGACCGCGCGCGGCGGGTTGTCGTCCTGGCTCAGGAAGAAGCCCGGATGCTCAACCACAACTACATCGGCACCGAGCACATCCTCCTGGGCTTGATCCACGAGGGTGAGGGTGTCGCCGCTAAGGCCTTGGAGAGCCTCGGGATTTCGCTCGAGGCTGTTCGCCAGCAGGTTGAGGAGATCATCGGACAGGGGCAGCAGGCCCCTTCCGGCCACATCCCCTTCACCCCGCGGGCGAAGAAGGTCCTGGAGCTTTCGCTCCGAGAGGCCCTCCAGCTCGGCCACAACTACATCGGCACCGAGCACATCCTGCTCGGCCTCATTCGCGAGGGCGAGGGCGTCGCCGCCCAGGTCCTGGTGAAGCTGGGCGCCGATCTCAACCGAGTCCGGCAGCAGGTCATCCAGCTGCTCTCCGGCTACTCCGGCGGAGGCAAGGAGTCGGCCACGGCCGGCGGCCCGGCTGAGGGCACGCCCTCGACCTCGCTCGTCCTGGACCAGTTCGGCCGCAACCTCACGCAGGCCGCTCGCGAATCCAAGCTCGACCCGGTCATCGGGCGCGAGAAGGAGATCGAGCGGGTCATGCAGGTGCTCTCCCGCCGGACCAAGAACAACCCGGTCCTCATCGGCGAGCCCGGCGTCGGCAAGACCGCCGTCGTGGAGGGCCTGGCCCAGGCGATCGTCAAGGGCGAGGTTCCCGAGACGCTCAAGGACAAGCACCTCTACACGCTTGACCTGGGTGCCCTGGTCGCCGGTTCCCGCTACCGCGGTGACTTCGAAGAGCGCCTCAAGAAGGTGCTCAAGGAGATCCGCACCCGCGGCGACATCATCCTGTTCATCGACGAGCTCCACACCCTCGTGGGTGCGGGTGCCGCCGAGGGCGCGATCGACGCCGCCAGCATCCTGAAGCCCATGCTGGCCCGTGGTGAGCTCCAGACCATCGGTGCCACGACGCTGGACGAGTACCGCAAGCACCTTGAGAAGGACGCCGCTCTCGAGCGCCGCTTCCAGCCGATCCAGGTGGCGGAGCCTTCCCTCCAGCACACCATCGAGATCCTCAAGGGCCTGCGCGACCGCTACGAGGCCCACCACCGCGTCTCCATCACGGACGAGGCCCTCGTTCAGGCGGCCACCCTGGCCGACCGGTACATCTCGGACCGCTTCCTCCCGGACAAGGCGATCGACCTGATCGACGAGGCCGGCTCCCGGATGCGCATCCGCCGGATGACCGCGCCGCCGGACCTCCGCGAGTTCGACGAGAAGATCGCGAACGTGCGTCGCGACAAGGAGTCGGCCATCGACTCCCAGGACTTCGAGAAGGCGGCTTCCCTCCGTGATTCGGAGAAGCAGCTGCTGGCGGCGAAGGCCAAGCGCGAGAAGGAATGGAAGGCCGGCGACATGGACGTCGTCGCCGAGGTCGACGGCGAGCTCATCGCCGAAGTCCTGGCGACCGCGACCGGCATTCCGGTGTTCAAGCTGACCGAGGAGGAGTCCTCGCGACTCCTGCGCATGGAGGACGAGCTCCACCGTCGCGTCATCGGCCAGAAGGACGCCATCAAGGCGCTCTCCCAGGCGATCCGCCGTACCCGTGCGGGTCTGAAGGACCCGAAGCGTCCCGGTGGCTCGTTCATCTTCGCCGGCCCGTCCGGTGTCGGTAAGACCGAGCTCTCCAAGACGCTCGCCGAATTCCTCTTCGGCGACGAGGACGCGCTGATCTCCCTCGACATGTCGGAGTTCAGCGAGAAGCACACGGTTTCCCGTCTCTTCGGTTCGCCCCCCGGCTAC
Source organism: Streptomyces sp. NBC_01298 (assembly GCF_035978755.1). Taxonomy (NCBI): domain Bacteria; kingdom Bacillati; phylum Actinomycetota; class Actinomycetes; order Kitasatosporales; family Streptomycetaceae; genus Streptomyces; species Streptomyces sp. NBC_01298. The sequence continues at coordinate 4,124,638 of NZ_CP108414.1, read as the reverse complement.
GTGGGCTACGAAGAGGGCGGCCAGCTGACCGAGAAGGTCCGCCGGAAGCCGTTCTCCGTCGTCCTCTTCGACGAGGTCGAGAAGGCCCACCCGGATATCTTCAATTCCCTTCTCCAGATCCTGGAGGACGGTCGCCTGACCGACTCCCAGGGCCGGGTCGTGGACTTCAAGAACACGGTCATCATCATGACGACCAACCTGGGTACCCGGGACATCTCGAAGGGCTTCAACCTCGGCTTCGCGGCCCAGGGAGACACCAAGACCGGATACGACCGGATGAAGGCGAAGGTCAACGAAGAGCTCAAGCAGCACTTCCGGCCCGAGTTCCTCAACCGTGTCGACGACACGGTCGTCTTCCACCAGCTCACCGAGGAAGACATCGTCCAGATCGTCGACCTGATGATCGCCAAGGTCGATGACCGCCTGAAGGACCGTGACATGGGCATCGAGCTCAGCACGGAAGCGAAGGCACTGCTGGCCAAGCGCGGCTACGACCCGATCATGGGTGCCCGCCCGCTGCGCCGCACGATCCAGCGCGAGATCGAGGACATCCTGTCGGAGAAGATCCTCTTCGGCGAGCTGCGCCCCGGTCACATCGTGGTCGTCGGCAAGGAGGGTGAGGGCGACGAAGCCAAGTTCACCTTCCGCGGTGAGGAGAAGACTCCGATCTCGGACCTTCCCCCCATCGAGGCGTCGGGCTCCGGCCCGGACCTCACCAAGGGTGCGTAAGCGCTAGCCGCTCCGAGCGGTACGAAGGGGCGGCCCCGGGACCGAGAGGTTCCGGGGCCGCCCCTTTGGCGTGGGCGCCATGGGCGGCGCTCAGTCCTCCCGGTCCGGCGTCACCGGCTTCAGCGCCGCCTCCGGGAAGCTGTGGGCCACCCGCGCCCGCAGGGACGAGTCCGACGGCTTGTCGTCGTAGATCATGATGGTCCGGAGCGAGGGCAGGTCCGCGTACGTGGCGAGGCCGTCCAGCGCCCTGGTGTGCACGGCGAGCTCCTCCAGGCCCCGCAGTGCCGAGAGCTCCGCCCACGCGGCCCTGCCGCCCGGGTGCCAGCTCTGGCCGAGCCACAGCTGCCGCAGGCTCGTGAGCCGTCCCAGTCCGGCCAGGTCCGGGTCGGCGTCTTCCAGTCGGAGCACTTCGAGGGGGGCCTCCGGGGAGAAGTCCGCGAAGGACCACGGGCCGTGCTCCGAGTGCAGCGTGAACGTGCGCAGCCGGGGCCAGGCGGCGAGGGCCGGGCCGAGGGGGACGTCGCCGTCGAGGCGGAGGGTCACCTTCTCCAGCGGCAGCCCGTGCAGCGCGCTCAGGTCCCGCAGATCGGGCCATGCGTCGATGTCGAGCCACCGCAGTGAGGTCTGGCCGCGCAGGAAGCCGGCGTCGGTCCCTTCGGAGAACCACCGCAGGCCGAGGCCCGCCACGGGCCGGCGGGCCAGGAACCGGGTCAGGGCGGCCCGGCTCACCCCTTGGCGGACGTAGAGGCCGGGCGGGCCGGTGAAGTCCGTCAGGGCCTCGAGGTCGGAATCCCGGATGATGACGAGGTCGTCGGGGGGCGGGACCATGCGCGCGAGCACCTCGGCCGCGTAGTGCTCGGGGTCGAACCTTTCCCAGGAGCGGGTCAGTATCGCGCGGAGCTGTTCGTTGGGGTGGTCGCAGAAGCCGGCGAGGTAGCCGACGGCCGCCTCGGCCCCGGTCTCCGCCGCCGCGATCACCGAGAGGCGGGTGGTGCGGACCGACTTTCCCGCGGACGGCAGCAGTTCCAGGATCAGCGGCCCGATCCGGCCGAGGGCGCGCGCCGCCTCCTCGTCCTTCGGCGGGATCAGCCGCAGGGCGGCCTTGTGGACGTCCTGGCGCAGCCCGGGGTCCAGCTCGGCCGCGTACTCCAGTGACGCGAGGGCCAGCAGGACCGACCGGTCGGAGTCGCGGACCAGCAGGTCGCCGATGATTCCCGCGCGGTCGTGGGGGCGGCCCTGGGCGACCGCCATGCGGATGACGTCCTCCCACTGGTCGTCGTCCGCGTGCCGGGTCAGCTCCCCGAGACCGCCCTCGTCCAGTGCGGCCCGGGCCCCGAGGAAGTCCTGGAAGGTGCGGTGGACGAACTCCAGGGTGTCCTCCGTGGGCGCGCGCAGGAGGCCGGTCCGCTCCAGGAAGTGGCGGAGGACGGCAGGCGCGTCACCGAGCACCTGAGCCGCCGGCACGGCGGGCAGCGCGGCTGCGATCAGCTCCTCGGCCCGCTTCCGGGCGATCTGGGTGCGGCCGTTGCGGATCAGCCAGTACGCGAGCCGCTGGAGGAGCTGGAGCTGCGGCTCCTCGGCCAGTTCCGGCAGGCGCAGCTCCCGTTCGCGGTCGCGGCGGTGCAGCAGCATGGACAGGGCGGCCGTGTAGAGCTCCTTGCGGCCCGAGGGCAGGAAGCCGCGCCGTTCGCGGTGCAGGGCGCAGATCAGCCCGCACAGCAGCGGATTGGTGGCGAGCCTGGCCAGCTCCGGTTTGGTGGCCAGGGAGGCCAGCAGCTGATCGCGGAGGTCCTTGCCCGCCTCGGCCGCGCGGTGCCAGCGGGTGACGAAGCCGGCCACGTCGGCCCGGTTCATGGGGGAGAGGGTCAGCTCGGCGAACTCCTCCGAGGCCAGCCAGTCCTGACGGACCGCCGAAGGGCGGGAAGTGACCAGCCAGCGGTTGCCGGGGTAGGCGGTGAGCAGATCGGTGAGCCAGTCGCGGGCGCGGTCCCGTTCGCCCTCCGGGATCTCGTCGATGCCGTCGACCAGGACCAGGCCCCGCCCGGCGTCCAGGACCCGGCTCTCCCACCCCTCGGGGGCCCGGCCCTTCAGTGCGGTGGCGACCAGGAAGTCCTCGGGTGCGGGCAGGCGCTCCGCGTAGCGGCTCAGGTTGCGCAGGGGCAGTACGAAGGGGACCAGTCCGCCATCGGGTTCGTTCCGGGCGGTGGAGACGGCCAGCCACTGGATCAGTGTGGTCTTGCCGGAGCCGGCCTCGCCGCGGAGCAGTACGCGGGGCTCGAAGGCCAGTACGTCTTCGGTGCTGACGGGGGCCGGCCCCGGCGCCGGGAGCGCGGCGCTGCCCGCCCCGCCGGCGTGGCGGGGGCGGGGGATCGCCTCCAGACTCACGTAGGCCAGGTCCAGCGGCCAGCGCGCCGAGCCGGGAGCCAGGTCGATCCCGAAGATCGTCAGCGTGTTGTGCCGCTTGACCAGGTACTCCAGGTACCTCGCCTCGAACTCCGCGTCCCGGCCGTCCTGGCGGGGGATCCGGGCGAGCAGGGCGTCGATCTTGGCGATCGTCTCGGCCTGGCGGTGGGCGCTCTGGACCAGGGCCGCCGGGATGTAGGTGGAGCGGGTCGTGAAGAACTGCAGGATGTGCAGGCAGGTGGTGACCAGCAGCTCGTCGTGGAAGAGCTCGGCGTCCCGGCCCAGGCCCGTGGGCGGCGCCGCCCCGCGCAGGGCGGCGGCGAAGGCGCGCGGGCCCATCTCGACCGCCTGGGCGTCCTCCAGGTCCAGGTCCCCCAGGGAGTGCAGGGTGACGGCCAGGGCGGCCGCGACGCCCGCCTCCTCGCCCGGCGGCAGCGGCTGCTCGCCGGGGGCCCGTAAGGCCTCCGCGACCAGCTTGTCGGCGAGCCGGCGCAGGTCGTCCCGGGAGAGGGTGCGCTGCTCGCGCAGGGAGACGTAGGAGGAGATCCGTACGGGCCGGTCCACGAGGCCGGCGCCCGCGCCCTCCCCGCGGAAGAGCTTCTTCACGAGGGGGGTCACAACCCCCGAGGCCAGCCGGATCCCCACCACGGATGCGTCCACGAGCCAGAGGGTAGCTCCGGTGTGACGCCGGTCGCAGGGCTTTGGTCCCGGGGCGGACCCGCCGGAGGTCCCGCGCCGGTGACAAGCCGCACAGGGCAAATCGGACCTACTAGGAACATTCGTAGAGATCGATGTCCGATTTGCCCTACCGCTGCCCCAGTGGTGGGGCGGTCAACAGGGCTGACAGCCCCCTCCGTACCTACGAGCCCGGGTAGTACCGGGGAGGTTTGGGGAAGCCGGGGTGCCCGGGTTACCAAGGATGAGCAAGCAAGCCCGGCACCTGCTCAGCGTGCCGGGTCCTTTCTTGCCCGCAGCACTCCGCAGCACCGTCCCCGTCCCCGGCCCGGAGGTTTCCTTCATGTCCGCGAAGCGCGTCAGCACCCGTCGTACCCGTATCGCCATCGGCGCCACCGCCCTCGGCGCGGCCCTGGCTCTCGGGGCCGGGACGACCGCCGCCTTCGCCGACGAGGTGCCCCAGGCCGAGCTGACCGGTACGGTCCAGCTCGTCGCCGAGCAGGCCGCCGCCCAGGCCGCGGCCCTCAAGGCGCAGGCCTCCCTGTGGGAGAAGCCGGTGTCGAAGTACACGCTCTCCGCGACCTTCGGCAAGGGCGGCACCATGTGGTCGCACAAGCACTCCGGCCAGGACTTCGCCGTCCCGGTCGGCACCCCGGTGGACGCCGTTTCCGCGGGCACCGTGGTCAAGGCCGGCCCCAACGGCGGCGGCGACGGCCCGGCCTACGGCAACGCCATCGTGATCAAGCACGCGAACAACACGTACTCGCAGTACGCGCACCTCTCGAAGATCCAGGTCAACATCGGCGAGAAGGTCTCCAAGGGCGAGCAGATCGCGCTCTCCGGCAACACCGGCAATTCGAGCGGCCCGCACCTCCACTTCGAGATCCGGACCACCCCGAACTACGGCTCGGCCGTGAACCCGGTGTCCTTCCTGCGGACGGTCGGCGTCACCGTCTGATCAGGCACCGTCCGATCAGCCGGTCACCCAGGCGTGGGTCGCCGTGGCGCGGCCCGCGGCGTCGAGATCGCCCTTGCGGTGGGCGGCGGCCTGCTCGGGCGTGAAGGCCGATTCGTAGATCCTGATCTGGTTCATCCCGCCCTTGAACGCGCCGGCCCACGCGTCCTGGTGGCGGGCCCGGCCGAGCTGCAGGGGGCCGGAGTTCTGCCAGATCCCCGGGACCGCGGCCTCGCCGGCCTGCTTGCCGTCCACGTAGAGATGGATCATCTTCTTCTCCGCGTCGTACACGGCCACCAGCACCGCCCAGGTCTTGACCGTCTTCTTCCCCGTGGAGGAGACCGTCACCACCGTGGGCGTCGCGCTCTTCTCGGTGGTCCGCACGCGGAACACCCAGGCCTGCTTGCCGTCCACCTCGTCCGCGCCGAGCTCGATGGAGAAGGCCTCCCCGGTGCCCTGGCTCATCACCACGTGCGTGCCCTTCGCCGTGGAGGCGTTGTTGACACGGGCCGCGAGGGTGAAGCTCTTGGTCGTGTCCACGCCCGGCTCGGTGGCCTGGGCGTACGAGTTCGGATTGCCCTTGAGGGTGAGCTCGTAGCGCGTGGTCACCTTGGGCACCGTGGCCTCGGGGCCCATGCGGACGCTGGTCTTGCCGACGCTGTCCCGGAGCAGGGAGACGTCGCTCGACACGGTGGGGGAGTAGCCCTTCGACGGCGAGGCGTCGGGATCGGGAGACCCGGACGCCGGCGCGGAGACGCTGGGGGAGGAGGAGGGGGCGTTGTCGGCCACGTCCTTCGCGCCGGGCTTGCCGTCCCGCAGCAGCACGAACGTTCCGCCTCCGGCGAGCAGCAGCAGGACGGTCACCGCTCCGCCCACCATCCACAGCCGCTTCTTGCGCCGCTCGGCGGCCGACCGGTCGGCCATCGCCTCCCAGTCGGGCTCGTCTCCGAAGGCGACGGGCGGCGGGTTCAGGTCGGGGCCGTTCAGGCCGTACGGGCCGCTCGGGCCGTTCGGGCCGTTCGGGCCGTTCGGGCCGGGCTCCTCCGGGAACGGCAGCGGGGGGCCGAAGGTGCCGGGCGCGGGCGGGCTGGGCGGGTAACCGTAGCCACCGGCCGGCGGGTAGCCGTAGCCGCCGCTCTGCGGGTGGACGCCGTCATCGCCCGACGCGGTCCGGTCGGGGGAGCCGGGCGGGAACCCGTAGCCGCCCGGCGCGGGTATTCCCGGCGGGAACCCGTAGCCGCCACCCTCCGGGGCGGGCTCGGGCTGGGGGCTGTGCGGGCGATCCGTACCGTCAGTCATGGTTCGGATGCTAAAACATCGGCGTCCGCAAGCGAACAGCCGATGGTCGCGATACGACACCGATCCCGCTCAGACCTCCGGCCGCAGCGTCGGGAAGCTCCCGGTCGCCGTCGGCGCGTGCTCGGGCAGCCACAGCACCGCGACCGCCCCCGCGGCCGCGCCGCTGTGGACGAAGCCGCCGGGGGCGGCCACGTTGCGGAACGTCAGCCGGGCGCCCAGCACCCGCGCCTGCCCCTCCGCGATGGTCAGCCCCAGCCCGTGCCCCACCCCGGCCCGGTCCGTGGACCCGGTCCGGAACCGGCTCGGCCCCTCGCGGAGCAGGGCCTCGGGGAAGCCCGGCCCGTGGTCCCGGACCCGTACGACCCGGCCTTCGACATCGACCTGGACCGGCGCCCGCCCGTACCGCGCGGCGTTCGCGAGGAGGTTCCCGAGGATCCGCTCCAGGCGGCGCGGATCGGTGCTGACGATCTCGTCGGCGACGATCCGTACGCTCGCCTCCGGCATCAGCGAGGTGACCCGGCGCTGCACGAACTCGCCCAGCGCCACCTCCTGGAGCTCGGCCCGCTCGGACGCGCTGTCCAGCCGGGCCACCTCCAGGACGTCCTCGACCAGCGCGCGCAGCGCCTGCGCGCGGTCCCGTACGAGCTCGGTCGGCCGGCCCGGCGGCAGTAGTTCCGCCGCCGTGAGCAGGCCCGTCACCGGGGTGCGCAGTTCGTGCGCGATGTCGGCGGTGACCCGCCGCTCCGCCTCCAGCCGCTGCTGGAGCGCGTCCGCCATCGCGTCGACCGCCCGCGCCAGGTCGTCGGTCTCGTCGCGTACGACGCCCCCGACCGCGTCCCGCACCCGTACCTCGGGATCCCCGTGCGCGACGCGCTGCGCCGCGGCCGCGGCCTTGCGCAGCCGGCGCGAGATCTGGCCGCCGATCAGCACACCGAGCGCCGACCCGCCGACCACCACGGCCAGGGAGCCGATGACCAGGGCCCGGTCCAGGTCGCGCACCATGTTGGCGCTCTCCCGGAACTGCGTGTGGAGCGACAGCACCTGCCCGTTGCCGAGCGGTACGGCCGCCCACACCTCGGGGAGCCCGCCCGGGTTGTCCTGGATGTAGGTGCCGCGCCGCCCCGACCGGGCCTTCTCGCGCAGCTCACCGGGCAGGTCCGGGTCGTTGAGCTTGGCGCCCATGGGCGGCTTGCGGCCGGCCTCGGCGTTGCGGGAGATGAACTGCACCCGGTCGAGCTGTACTTCGCGCGCGCTCTCCAGCATCGAGACGCGGGCAGCGCTGTGCACCACCAGGCTCAGCGCGATGGCGGTCAGCGCGCCCACGGACGCGATGGCGAGCGTGATCTTCCAGCGGATCCCGGTCCGCAGGGTGAACCGCTTCATTCAGATGTCATCCCGCGCTCGTCCCCCGTGCTGGTTGCTCCCAAGGCCTCAGGCCTTGAGCTTGTATCCGAATCCCCGGACGGTTTCGATCCGGTCCTGGCCGATCTTGGTGCGCAGTCGCTGGACGTGGACGTCCACGACGCGTGTGTCGCCGCCCCAGTCGTAGTCCCAGACCCGCTCCAGCAGCCGGTCGCGCGAGAGCACGGTGCCGGGGGAGCCGGAGAACTCCAGCAGGAGCCGCATCTCGGTGGGGGTCAGCGCCACCGACGCGCCCGCCTTGCGCACCTCCATGCCCTCCGTATCGACCTCGAGGTCGCCGAAGGCCAGCACCCCGCGCTCGCCGGAGCCGTCGTCCTCGGACCCGCCCTGCGGGCCGCCGGCGTGGCCGAAGCGGCGCAGGACCGCGCGGATGCGGGCGACGAGGACGGAGCCGTCGAAGGGCTTGGTGACGTAGTCGTCGGCGCCCGCTTCCAGGCCCAGGACCACGTCGATGGAGTCGGCGCGCGCCGACAGCATGATGACGGGCACGGTGGACTCGTCGCGGATGCGGCGGCACAGGCTCACGCCGTCCATCCCGGGCACCATCACGTCGAGCAGCGCGATGTCGGGCCGGTTCGCGCGGAAGGACTCCAGGCCGGACAGCCCGTCGGGCATGGCCGTGACCACGAACCCGTCGCGTTCCAGCGCCAGGGTCGTGGCCTCACGGATGACGTCGTCGTCCTCCACGAACAGCACATGGGTCTCGGCCATGGGGAGCCTCGCCTCGCCTCGGTACTCGTTGCTCAGTTCTTCGGGCTGACGGCCGGGGCGGGGAGCGTCCCGCCGTCGACCACGTTGCTGTAGTCGGTGTGCACCCGGTCCTGCTCGGTGAACCGTTCCCCGTTCCAGCGGTAGGTGATCAGGTCCTCGCCCGAGGGGTAGGAGAGCGCGTCGCTCTTCCCGTAGACCGGCTTGGTGACGACCAGGTCGCCCCGGTCGATCTCGGCGTAGACGGGCGGCTGCTCGTCGGAGAAGACATTCTCGTACGAGGCCCCGTCCGCGCGGTACACGAACGAACCGCGGCCCAGCGCGTCGGCGCAGGACAGGACGTTGACCACGATGTCGACCTCCGGGCCGCCGGTGACCTTCCCGTAGCTGACGTCCACCGGGTACTCCTTGCCCGAGCAGGGCTTCAGGTCCCGCTTGGTCTCGGCGCTGATCTTCGGGTCCGCCTTGATCAGGGCGATCGGGTCGACCTTGGGGCCCGGCTTCCCGGAAGCCTTGGGGACGAGGGCGGTGGAGGCGCCCGCGTCGTGGTCGGAGGCCGCCGAAGTGGGGGCTCCGGTCTTGGCCACCGACTCGGTACGGGCCGGGCCGCCGTCCCGCAGCCCCGTTCCCCCCGTCGAGCAGCCGACCGCGAACAGCACGGTGCCGACGAGGACGACCGCCCCCGCCGACATCAGTACCACCGAGCTCTTGCCGCTCAGTCTTGGGCCAATCAGGCCGCGCACCGCTCACGCCCCTCGTACCGGATGGTGTGGTCACCGCGCTCCAGCGCGCGCAGGTCCAGGTCCCGGCTCTCCAGTTCCTGCCGGAGGCGGGCCAGTGCGCGGTGCAGAGTGCTCTTCACCGTACCCGCCGACATGCCGAGCGCCGCGGCCGTCTCCTCGGTGCTCATCTGCTCCCAGTGTCGCAGCACCACCACACTGCGCTGCTTGGGCGCGAGCACCTTGAGGATGTCCATGAGCAGGGCGCGGTCGGCGCGCTGGTCCGAACCGTCCTCGACGGAGGCGTCGGGGAGCTGCTCGGTGGGAACCTCGTCGAGCTTGCGGGCCCGCCACCATTCGGTACGGGTGTTGATCATGACACGGCGCAGGTAGGCGTCGGCAAGGGACTTGTCGGCGATGCCGTCCCAGCGGCCGTAGGTGCGCACGAGCGCGGTCTGCAGGAGGTCCTGTGCGTCGGTCGGGTCCGGAACCAGGCGACGGGCACTGCGCAGCAGCGCGTCCTGCCGGGTGCGTACGTACTCTTCGAATTCGAGTACCTCGCCGTGCGCCATCTCAGACCGCCTCCGTTCCGACCAACCGCTGAACCGCTGCCTTACGGATTCGACGGTACGGAGGCGTTGTCACGGGCCTGTGCGGGTGAGCCTTCGGTGGGCGCACGGACACCCATAGGTTATGTAACAGAGCCCGTGAGCTGCGGTTTCTCCGGACAAGCGGAATCCCTGAGTCAGCCTCAGGCGGCTTTAGGAGGAGGTGTCGGGGCCGGCCTTCGCGGGGGCGGCCGGCAGCCGGTACATGAGGCCGGGAAGCGGTTCCACGAGCCCGTCCGAGACCAGCCCGTCGAGCGCCCGGGCCCGCTGTACGGGCTCCTCCCAGACGGTGTCGAGGAGGGACTGCGGCACGGCGCCGACCGCCTCGCGCAGCACCGCGAGGAGCTTGCCGCGCACCTGCCGGTCGGTCCCGGCGTACGTCTGCCCGCGCCGCGGCGGTCCCTCGTGGGCGGGCTTGCCCGCCAGCCGCCACGCGCACAGCCCGGCCACCGGACAGCTCCCGCAGTCCGGGCTCTTGGCCGTGCACACCAGCGCCCCGAGCTCCATGGAGGCCGCCGCCCAGCGGGCCGCGGTGTCCTCGTCCTCGGGCAGCAGGGCCCGCGCCAGGCGCCGCTCGGCGGCGGTCGTGGCGTTCGGCGGGTACTCGACCCCGGTCGCGGTGCGCGCGAAGACCCGGCGCACGTTGGTGTCGAGGACCGCGTGCCGCTGTCCGTACGCGAAGGAGGCCACGGCGGCCGCCGTGTACTCGCCGATCCCCGGCAGGGCCAGCAGCTGCGCGTGCTCGCGCGGTACGTCGCCCCCGTGCCGCTCCGTTATGGCGACGGCCGCGCCGTGCAGGCGCAGGGCCCGGCGCGGGTAGCCGAGACGGCCCCAGGCGCGCACGGCCTCCCCGGGGGCGTCGGCGGCGAGGTCGGCGGGCCGGGGCCAGCGGGCGAGCCACTGCTCGTAGACCGGCAGGACCCGGTTGACGGGGGTCTGCTGGAGCATGAACTCGCTGACCATCACCCCCCAGGGGCCGGCCTCGGGGCGGCGCCAGGGCAGGTCGCGGGCGTGTGCTTCGAACCACGCGATGACGGGGGAGTGCAGCGCGGTGGTGGGAATGGTTGCAGTCATGGCAGACGGCATCCTGGCACGTTTCGGGCCGGGGCGATGTCGTGTCGGCCCCGGGCGCCGCTCCTCGGCCGCGTCCTAGCGGGCCGGGTCCGGGCCGGTGATCAGGACGGCCGTGCGGCCGCCGCTGGTCCGCACGGCGGCGACGACCCTGGTCACCGGGGCGACGAGGGCCAGTGCGGCGAGCGCGGCGAGGCTCGCTCCCAGCAGCAGGCCCATGGCCACGTCGTGCGGGTAGTGGACGCCGACGAAGACGCGGGAGAAGGCCATCAGCAGGGCCAGCGCAACGGTCAGCGGCACCAGCTTGCGCACGGCCAGCGCCAGCGCCACGGCGGCCGCGCCCGCGATGGTGGCGTGGTTGCTGGGGAAGGACCAGTCACCGGTGGCGGGGCAGGTGACGAGCGAGGCCGCCGCCCCGGCCACGGCCCGGCAGGGGCGCTCCTCGTCGACGGTGGACTTCACCAGCTCGGAGGCGACGTAGGCCAGGGCGGTGACGAAGGGGGCGAGGATCGCGAGCGCCACCGTGCGGGGGGCGCGGGCGTCGCGCGAACGCCACCACACGGCTATGAAGAGGGCGCCGAAGACGAGCAGCCCGTACTCGGTGAAGAACTCGAACGCCGATTGCACCCAGGCGGGGGTCGAGTGGGCGAAATCGGTGACGTCGAGGTAGAGGCCGGAGCTGTCCATGGTGACTGAAGGTACCTAAATCGGAATAACGCCTTCATCAGTTCGGGACCAGTTCCGGACCAGCTCCGGATCAGTTGCCGGTCCGTTCCGGCGCGGATGATCACCCCGCGGGATGATCATCGGCAAAACAATCCGTGTGCGCGGCATGTGGGCACTGATCGCGCCCCGAACTCTCGTAAGGTTCCGTCCGTGGGATCTCTGCGCAATCCGGTCGGGCCGCTCCCCTCCTCCATCTACTGGCGACGGAGGGCCGTGCTGGCGTCCGTTGCCGCGCTCCTCGCGATGCTCGCCGTATGGACCGTCAGTTCCGGTGCGGGCAAGTCGAGTACCAACGGCAAGGGCCAGGGCGGCTCCGGTCCCGTCACCCAAATCACCCCCGGACCCTCGGGTTCCGGTCCGGCGATCAGTCAGGCCCCGGGCGGGCGTGGCGAGTCGGGCTCGGGCGGTTCCGGCGGCTCGGGCGGGACCGCCGGCACCGGCACGGGCTCCGACCCCGGTACGAGCCCCGGCACGGGCGGGAACGGCGAACCGGGCACCGAGCCCGGCGGCGCCGACCAGGGCGGGGCGGGCGGCTCCGGCGGCTCCTCGGCGGGCCAGGTCGTCCCGGCCGACTCGCCGGTGCCCACGTGCGCGCCCGGTGCGCTGCAGTGGGAGGTCAAGAGCGTCAAGAACGAGTACGAGACGAGCGAGAAGCCGCGCCTCGAACTCATCGCGCGCAATGTCTCGGGCACGACCTGCAAGGTCGATCTCGGCCCGAAGCAGGCCGTGCTGACGATCACCCAGGCCGGCAACGCCAAGTCGGTCTGGTCCTCGGCGGACTGCCCGGCGGGCGCGGGCAACGTGTTCTACCGGGTCCCCTCGCAGGGCGAGACCAAGCAAGCCATGGACTGGGACCGCCACTTCAGCGAGGCCACCCAGTGCCAGTCGCCTCCGGCGGGGGCTGCCGCGGCGGACACCTACGTAGTCGAGGTCAAGTCCCCGGGGATGCCGGTGGCCCGCACCTCGTTCGTACTGAAGCCGGAGTAGGCGGGGCGGCGGAGCGAACGCGGGAGGGGCCGGACCGCCTTACGGGCGGTCCGGCCCCTCCTGCGTTCTCGTCGTTCTCGTCGTTCGAGGCCTAGACGTACCGCTCCAGGATGGAGGACTCCGCCAGCCGGGACAGGCCCTCGCGGACGCTGCGCGCACGCGCCTCGCCGACGCCGTCGACCGTCTGGAGGTCGTCCACCGAGGCCGCGAGCAGCTTCTGCAGCCCGCCGAAGTGCTCCACCAGCCGCTCGATGATCGCCCCGGGCAGCCGCGGCACCTTCGCCAGCAGCCGGTACCCGCGCGGGGACACCGCCGAGTCCAGGGTCTCCGGCGAGCCCGTGTACCCGAGGGCCTTCGCCACGATGGCCAGCTCCAGCAGCTCCGGATGCGTCAGCGCGTCCAGCGCCGGCAGTGCCTCGTCCACCGTGCGGGAACGCTTCGCCGTCGGCTCCGGCACGTAGTCCCGGATGACGAGCTCCCGCTCCTGCTCGATCCCGACCGTCAGCTCGTCGAGCTGGAGGGAGAGCAGCCGGCCGTCCGTGCCGAGCTCCACCACGTACTCCGCGATCTCCGTCGCGATGCGCCGGACCATCTCCAGGCGCTGCGCCACCGCCGTGACGTCGCGGACCGTCACCAGGTCCTCGATCTCCAGCGCGGACAGCGTCCCGGCGACCTCGTCCAGGCGGAGCTTGTACCGCTCCAGCGTGGCCAGTGCCTGGTTCGCCCGCGACAGGATCGCCCCGGACTCCTCCAGCACGCGCCGCTCGCCGTCCACGTACAGCGCGATCAGCCGCATCGACTGCGAGACCGACACCACCGGGAAACCGCACTGCTTCGAGACCCGGTCCGCGGTCCGGTGCCGGGTGCCCGTCTCCTCCGTGTGGATCGAGGCGTCGGGCACCAGCTGGACGCCCGCCCGCAGGATCTTGGTGATGTCCTTGTCGAGGATCAGCGCGCCGTCGAGCTTGCACAGCTCGCGCAGCCGGGTCGCGGTGAACTCCACGTCCAGCACGAAACCGCCCGTGCACATGGCCTCGACCGACTTGTCCATCCCGAGGACGATGAGCCCTCCGGTATTGCCGCGAACGATCCGTTCGAGCCCGTCACGCAGGGGCTGACCAGGTGCGACCGCGCTCAGCGAGGCGCGCATCATGGCCTCCTGCTTGGAGCTCGCGCCCGACTTCCCGGATGCTGCTGCCCCGTCCTTGGCTGCCACTGCACTCCTCCGGTCGCGGGATGTACCGCCTGCGTACGGCCGGGCGGACCATCCCGAAGTCTACCGGCGCGGCCCCGGCGCCCGCCGTGCCTTGGCCCGGCCGGGCCGGAGAGCGCCCCGTCCGGGCCCGCTGACCTGCTGCGGAGGGTCGGCCGGAGGGCTTTCGGGGCGCTTGCGGGGTCCTTCAGGGATGCTTCCGCAGGGCTACTGGCCCGCGGCGGCGTCCTTGGCGTCCTTGGCCGGCGTACGCGACCGCCCGCGCGGCAGGACCCGTAGGGCGTCGCCCATGTCCGCGACCTCGGTCACCTTCATGCCCGCCGGGACCTTCCCCGGGTCCACCGGCACCAGCGCGTGCGTGAAGCCCAGCCGGAACGCCTCCGCGAGCCGCCGCTGCACGCCCGTCACGCGCCGGACCTCGCCCGCGAGGCCGACCTCCCCGATGGCGACCAGGTTCTTCGGGAGCGGTACGTCACTGGCCGCCGAGGCCAGCGCCAGCGCGACGGCCAGGTCGGCGGCCGGCTCGGTCAGCTTCACCCCGCCCACGGTCGCGGTGTAGATGTCCCGCTTGCCGAGCGCCGTGATCCGCCCGCGCTGCTCCAGCACCGCCAGCATCATCGAGACGCGCGAGGTCTCCAGCCCGGAGGTCGTGCGGCGCGGCGAGGGGATCTGCGAGTCCACCGTCAGCGCCTGCACCTCCGCGACCAGGGGCCGCTTGCCCTCCAGGGTCACCGTCAGACAGGTGCCGGGGACGGCCTCGGTGCGGCGGGTCAGGAACAGACCGCTCGGGTCCGCGAGGCCGTTGATGCCCTCGTCGGTGAGCTCGAAGCAGCCGACCTCGTCCGTGGTGCCGTACCGGTTCTTCACGCCGCGCACGAGGCGCAGCCGCGCGTGCCGGTCGCCCTCGAAGCTCAGGACGACGTCGACCAGGTGCTCCAGCAGCCGGGGACCGGCGATCGCCCCGTCCTTGGTGACGTGGCCGACCAGCAGCGTGGACATCCCGCGCTCCTTGGAGGCCCGGATCAGCGCCCCGGCCACCTCCCGGACCTGCGCCATGCCGCCCGGCGCACCGTCGATCTCGGGGGAGGCGACCGTCTGCACGGAGTCCATGATCAGCAGGGAGGGCTTCACGGCGTCGAGGTGCCCGAGCACGGCGGACAGATCGGTCTCGGCGGCCAGGTAGAGGTGCTCGCTGAGCGCGTTGATCCGGTCGGCCCGCAGCCGCACCTGGCTCGCCGACTCCTCGCCCGTGACGTACAGCGTGCGGTGCTCGTCGGAGGCGGCCTTCGCCGCGACGTCGAGCAGCAGCGTGGACTTGCCGACGCCCGGCTCGCCCGCCAGCAGGACGACCGCGCCGGGCACCAGCCCGCCGCCCAGCACCCGGTCCAGCTCGCTCACGCCCGTGCTGCGCGCGGTCGCCGTCCGCACGTCGACCTGCCCGATCGGCACGGCGGCCGTGGTGACCCGGCCGGCCGCGGTGGTGCGCACGGCGGGCGCGCCGCCGAGCTCCTCGACGGTGCCCCAGGCCTGGCACTCGGGGCACCGGCCGAGCCACTTGGCGGTGGAGTACCCGCACTCGGTACAACGGTAGGACGGCCGGTCCTTGGCGGATGAACGAGATGTACGGGCAGCCATGCGGCCCACCGTAGCCGCCGCCACCGACAGCCCTCGCCGCACGGCCTCGGCGGAGGTCGTGCGGAGGTCGTGCGGGGGTCCCGGGGGTGGTCCCGGCGTACACGCCGTGGCGTGCACCGTCAGGGGCGCCGTCAGCACGGCGCCGATCCGTTCACCCGTAAGGGCTAAAACTGGTGAAGGCTTCCGGAGCGCCACCGGCGCGCCGCCTACGGTCGCCAAGTGACCAGCAGCAACCAGGGACACCCCGCTCCGCGCACCGGCGCACACCGGGCGCACGGGCGCACGCCCCCCGAGGCGACCAGGGTGGAGCAGCCGCCACCGTTCCGGTACGAGCCCTACCTGGACGGGCTGTTCACGTACTGCCTCTCGGTCCTGTGCGACCACGACACCGCCACCGACGTGCTCGGCGACGTCCTCGCCGTGGCCGACCGCCATCCCGGCCGGTGCCCCGACGAGGGGGACCGGCGGGCCTGGCTCTACGCCCTCGCGCGCTGGGCCTGCCTGCGCAGGCTCGCCGAGCGGCGGCGTACGCGCCACGGGTACGGGGGAGCGCATTCCGCCCGGCGTGCACCGGAGCACACGAACGCCGGACGTGCGCCGGATCCCGCGACGGTGAGCGCCGACGCGAACGCGGCGGCGAGCGCCGCGGCGGCCGGCCCCGGCGGCCACGGCGGCGGAGGCCCCGGCGGCGGGCTCGACGTGTCCGCCTACCGCCGCACCGAGCTCGCCCGCCTCGCCTGGCCGGAGGCCGCCGGGACCAGTCCCGAGCAGCGCGAGGCGCTCGAACTCGCCGTCCGCCACCGCCTCGGCGTCCCCGAACTCGCCGCCGTCCTCGGCACGCCCCCGGCCGCCGCCCGCGAACTGCTCTCCGGGGCCGCCTGCGAGGTGGAGCGCACCCGCGCCGCCCTCGCCGTCGTGGAGACGGGCAACTGCCCGACCGTGTCCCGGCTCGCCGTCGACGGGGGCGACGGCGGCGAAGGCGGGGGAGACGGGAACCTGCTCCTGTCCTCCTCCCTGCGCGCCGAGCTCGTCCGCCACGTCGACGACTGCCCGATCTGCCGCCGCGTCGCCGAACGCGTGGGCGCCGGCGCGCCCTGGCCCGGCTCGGGCGGCATCAACACCGCCGCCCTCCCGCTGGTCCCGGCCCCGCGCACCGCCGTCCGCGCCGCGATGCTCCGCTCCGGCGGCCGCCGGGGCGCCGGCACCGGCCCGCGCTTCGACCGCACGGGCTTCCCGATGGACCCCAAGGACCGCGCGGCCCGCCGCGACCGGCTGCGCACCCGCGCCGTGACCACCACGGTCGTCGCCACCGTCGTCGCGGCCCCGGTGCTGGCGCTGTGGGCGGCGTACCGCGGCGCCCCGAACACCGGGGAACCCGTCGGCAACGGCTCCACGCGCATCTCCGCGAGCGAGGCGGAGCTCCCGCAGGCCCGTACCGACGGCCGTCCGCTCACGGCCTACGAGAACGCGGGCAACGCCGCCGTCGCCACCGACGGCCCCGACTTCGCCCCGGCCGGGGCGGCCCCGGACGTCTCCGTGGAGGTCATCAGCAGCGGCGCGCCGCCGAGCTCCACACCCGGCGCTCCCGGCGCCCCGGGCCGGCTGACCGCGACCGCCTCCACCCACGGAACGACCACCCTGCTCACCCTCACCGCGTCGGGCGGCGCCCCGGTCGAGTGGCGGCTGTGGTCCGACGCCCCGTGGCTGCGGGCCAGTACGACCTCGGGCCGGCTGGCGCCAGGAGAATCGGTCACCCTACGGATCACCGTGGACTCCGGAGCCCAGCCCGTAGGGGCCTGGAGCGCCCGGGTCGGGGTGGACCCGGCCGGCGCGGTGATCTCCATCCGGGGCCGGGGCCGCCCGGCACCCACCCCGCCCGGCCCGGAGCCCACCCCGCCCGAGCCGAAGCCGACGCCCACCCCGACGCCCACACCCACGCCGACTCCGACCCCGACACCGGAGCCGACACCCACGCCTACGCCGACTCCGACCCCGAGCCCCACGGACGGGGCCACGCCCACGCCGGATCCGACCCCGGCGCCGTAGGCCGCAGGCCCCGTACCGCCTACGGCGCGGGGGTGGGGGCGGGGGTGGGATCGGCCGGGTGCGGGGCCATCGGCAGCAGCGAGGAGAGCCGCGCCTCGCAGAGCCGTACGAGCTCCTCGTACCCCTCCTTGCCCATCAGTTCCGTCAGCTCGGCGCGGTACGACTCGTACACCGGCTTGCCGGCGCCGTGCGCGGACGTGGCCGAGGTGCACCACCAGTGCAGGTCGTGGCCGCCCGGACCCCAGCCGCGCCGGTCGTACTCGCCGATCGACACCTGCAGGACCCGGGTGTCGTCGGGCCGGTCGATCCACTCGTAGGTCCGCCGGATCGGAAGCTGCCAGCACACGTCCGGCTTGGTCTCCAGCGGCTCCTGCCCGCCGCGCACCGCCAGGATGTGCAGGGAACAGCCGGCCCCCGCCGGGAAACCGGGCCGGTTCAGGAAGATGCAGGCACCGTCCCAGCGGCGGGTCTGCTTCTCCCCGTCGTCGTCGTGCTGCGTCCACCCGGTCTCGCTGCCGACGTCGTGGAACTGCCACAGCTCCGGCGTCAGCCGCGCCACGTTCTCGGCGACCCGCTTCTCGTCGTCCTCGTCGGAGAAGTGCGCGCCGAGCGTGCAGCAGCCGTCGTCCGCGCGGCCCGCCTGGATGCCCTGGCAGCCGCTGCCGAAGATGCAGGTCCAGCGGGAAGTGAGCCAGGTCAGGTCGCAGCGGAAGACCTGCTCCTCGTCGGCGGGGTCGGGGAACTCCACCCAGGCCCGCGGAAAGTCGAGCCCCTTCTCGTCCGCCTGCGCGCCCTTGGCACCCGTGGCGTCCTTCGCGGGCTTGCCGGCCTTACCGGCCTTGGTCTTGGACTTGTTGGCCTTCTTCGTATTTGGCACAAACCCCAGCCTAAGCGCCCCTTACTCCACCCCTACGCCTTTGGACCAGTAGCGTTTCCCCCCATGAGACTCGGTGTCCTTGATGTGGGTTCGAACACGATCCATCTGCTGGTGGTGGACGCGCACCCCGGTGCGCGCCCCCTGCCCGCGCACTCGCACAAGGTGGAGCTGCGGCTGGCGGAGCTGCTCGACGCGGACGGGGCGGTGACGCCCGAGGGCGTCGAGCGGCTGGTTTCCGTCATCGGGGACGCGGTGCAGGCCGCCGAGGACAAGGGGTGCGAGGACGTGCTCCCCTTCGCGACGAGCGCGGTACGGGAAGCCACGAACGCCGACGAGGTCCTCGCCCGGGTCAAGGCGGAGACGGGCGTAGACCTCCCCGTCCTCAGCGGCGAGGACGAGGCCCGCCTGACGTTCCTCGCGGCGCGGCGGTGGTTCGGCTGGTCCTCCGGCAAGCTGCTGCTCCTGGACATCGGCGGCGGCTCCCTGGAGATCGCCTACGGCATCGACGAGGACCCCGACGCGGCCGTCTCCCTCCCCCTGGGCGCCGGCCGCCTGACGGCGGGCTGGCTCCCGGGCGACCCGCCGGACCCGGCGGACATCCGGGCCCTGCGCCGTCACGTACGGGCCCAGATCGCCCGCACGGTCGGCGAGTTCAGCCGCTTCGGGACGCCGGACCGGGTGGTGGCCACCTCGAAGACCTTCAAGCAACTGGCCCGGATCGCGGGCGCGGCCCGCTCCGCGGAAGGCCTCTACATCCAGCGGGACCTGACCCGGAAGTCGCTGGAGGAATGGGTCCCGAGGCTGGCGGCGATGACCACGGCCCAGCGCTCCGCCCTGCCGGGCGTCTCGGAAGGCCGCTCGAACCAGCTCCTCGCGGGAGCGCTGGTGGCCGAGGGCGCGATGGATCTCCTCGGGGTCGAAGCCCTGGAAATCTGCCCCTGGGCCCTGCGCGAAGGCGTCATCCTCCGCCGCCTGGACCACCTCGGCCGGTCCACCCCGGTCGGCGTCTGATCCGCGCGGCGCCGCCGGTGCGCCTCAAGCGCCGGCGGGGCCGGGGTTGCCTGGGCCGGCGGGCTTGCTGCGGGTGGGGGCCGGTGCCGGGGGCGGTCAGGGTCCGGCTCCACGGCGACCCCGATACCCTGGCCCCGTGGCAGAACCAGTCCGGATCCCGACCGCGAGAGTCGCCCTCTCGACCGCCTCCGTCTACCCGGAGTCAACGGCGACCGCCTTCGAGATCGCCGCGCGCCTCGGCTACGACGGCGTCGAGGTCATGGTCTGGACGGACCCCGTCAGTCAGGACATCGACGCCCTGCGCCGCCTCTCCGACCACCACCAGGTCCCGATCCTGGCGATCCACGCCCCCTGCCTGCTCATCACGCAGCGCGTGTGGTCCACCGACCCCTGGACCAAGCTCCAGCGCGCCCAGGCGGCGGCCGAGAAGCTCGGCGCGAGCACGGTCGTCGTCCACCCGCCGTTCCGCTGGCAGCGCCAGTACTCCCGCGACTTCGTGTCCGGCATCTGGCGGATGGCCGACGAGACCGACGTCCGCTTCGCCGTCGAGAACATGTACCCCTGGCGCTACCGCGACCGCGAGATGCTCGCCTACGCGCCCGAGTGGGACGTCACCAAGGACGACTACCGCCACTTCACGGTCGACCTCTCGCACACCGCGACCGCCCGCACGGACGCGACCGCGATGATCGACCGGATGGGCGACCGCCTCGCCCACATCCACCTCGCGGACGGAAACGGTTCCGCGAAGGACGAGCACCTCGTCCCCGGCCGCGGCAGCCAGCCCTGCGCCGAACTGCTGGAGCGGCTCGCCGCCACCTCCTTCGACGGGCACGTCGTCATCGAGGTCAACACCCGCCGCGCGATGTCCTCCGCGGAACGCGAGGCCGACCTCGCCGAGGCACTGGCCTTCACCCGCCTGCACCTCGCGACGGCCCCCGGCCCGGCACCGAGGACCCCGCACCCGTGACCGAGCCCCTGCCGGACCCCGCCCCCACGAAGCCGGTGAAGCCCCGCCGCGGCCCCGGCCGCCCCCGCCAGGACGAGGCCGACGACGGCCCCGGCACCCAGGAGCGCATCCGCCTGGCCGCCCGCGCCGAGTTCGCCGCGCGCGGCTACGACAAGACCTCCGTCCGCGGGATCGCCAAGGCGGCCGGCGTGGATCCGGCCCTGGTGCACCACTACTTCGGCAGCAAGGACGACCTGTTCGCCGCCGCGATCGAGCTCAGCATGGAGCCCGCCCTCGTCCTCCCCGCGATCATCGGCGCGGGCCCCGACGGCATCGGCGAGCGGCTGGCCCGCTACTTCCTCGGGGTCTGGGAGAACCCGGTCACCCGGACCCCGCTGCTCGCCGTGGTCCGCTCGGCCCTCACCCACGACGCCGCCGCGAAGGTGCTGCGCCGGCTGATCCTGCACCGCCTCCTGGAGCGGATCGCGGCCGACCTCGACGTGCCCGACCCGACCTTCCGCGCCGAGCTCGCCGCCTCCCACATGATCGGCATCGCGATCCTGCGCTACGTCGTCCAGGTCGAGCCCCTCGCGTCGGCGGACCCGGAGACGATCATCGGCCTGGTGGCCCCCACCCTCCAGCGCTACCTCACCGAGGAGTGACGCAGACGCACCGAGGAATGACGGCACCGGGGAGTGGCAACACCCGCGGGCGCAGCCCCGTAGGCTCCGCACCCGCGCCCATTTACTGAGCCGCCCGTCCCGGGATCCGGACAGCCTGTCCGGATCCCGGGCAGGGGGCGTAGCCTCGTAACCGAGCCATATCCACAGTCGCGGCAGGCGCTCGCGTCACCGCACACATGGGGAGAGAACCCGATGCCCGAGCTGAGGTCCCGCACCGTCACCCACGGCCGCAACATGGCAGGCGCACGTGCCCTGATGCGCGCATCGGGCGTAGCGAGCGCGGACATCGGGAAGCCGATCATCGCGGTCGCCAACTCCTTCACCGAGTTCGTCCCCGGCCACACCCACCTGGCCCCGGTCGGCCGCATCGTCTCCGACGCGATCCTGGCCGCCGGCGCCGTCCCCCGCGAGTTCAACACCATCGCGGTCGACGACGGCATCGCCATGGGCCACGGCGGCATGCTGTACTCCCTCCCCTCCCGCGACCTGATCGCGGACTCGGTCGAGTACATGGTCGAGGCGCACTGCGCCGACGCGCTGATCTGCATCTCCAACTGCGACAAGATCACCCCCGGCATGCTGATGGCCGCCATGCGCCTCAACATCCCGGTCGTCTTCGTCTCCGGCGGTCCGATGGAGGCCGGTCAGGCCACCCTCGTCGACGGCACCGTCCGCAAGCTCGACCTGATCGACGCCATGGTCGACGCCTCGAACGACAGCGTCTCCGACGAGGACGTGCTCCGCATCGAGGAGAACGCCTGTCCCACCTGCGGCAGCTGTTCGGGCATGTTCACCGCCAACTCGATGAACTGCCTCGCCGAGGCCATCGGCCTGGCCCTCCCCGGCAACGGCTCGGTCCTCGCGACGCACACCGCCCGCCGCGCCCTGTACGAGGACGCCGGCCGCACGATCGTCGAGATCACCAAGCGCTACTACGAGCAGGACGACGAGTCGGTCCTGCCCCGCAACATCGCGACCCGCCAGGCCTTCGAGAACGCCATGGCCCTCGACATCGCCATGGGCGGCTCCACCAACACGATCCTGCACCTCCTCGCCGCCGCGCAGGAAGCCGGTCTGAAGTACGACCTCACGGACATCGACGAGATCTCCCGCCGGGTCCCCTGCCTCGCCAAGGTCGCGCCGAACGTGGCGCCCGGCGGCACGTACTACATGGAGGACATCCACCGGGCCGGCGGCATCCCCGCCCTGCTCGGCGAGCTCCACCGCGGCGGCCTGCTCAACAAGGACGTCACCACGGTCCACTCCGCCAACCTGGAGGACTGGCTCGCGAAGTGGGACGCCCGCTCCGGCACGGCCCCCGAAGAGGTCATGGAGCTGTGGCACGCGGGCCCCGGCTGCCAGCGCTCCGCCTCCGCCTTCTCCCAGTCCGAGCGCTGGGACACCCTCGACCTCGACGCCGAGGGCGGCTGCATCCGCTCCGTCCAGCACGCGTACTCCAAGGACGGCGGCCTCGCCGTCCTGCGCGGCAACATCGCGGTCGACGGCTGCGTCGTGAAGACCGCCGGTGTCGACGAGTCGATCTGGACCTTCGAGGGCCCGGCCGTGGTCTGCGAATCGCAGGACGAGGCCGTCGACAAGATCCTCCGCAAGGAGATCAAGGCCGGCGACGTGGTCGTCATCCGCTACGAGGGCCCGCGCGGCGGTCCCGGCATGCAGGAGATGCTCTACCCGACGTCCTTCCTCAAGGGCCGCGGCCTCGGCAAGGTCTGCGCCCTGGTCACGGACGGCCGCTTCTCCGGCGGCACCTCGGGCCTCTCCATCGGCCACGCCTCCCCGGAGGCGGCCGCGGGCGGCACCATCGCGGTGGTCGAGGACGGCGACCTCATCCGCATCGACATCCCGAACCGCTCCATCGAGCTGGTGGTCGACGACGCCACGCTGGCCGCCCGCCACGAGGCCCTGGCCGGCGTCTACGCCCCGAAGAACCGCGAGCGCAAGGTCTCCGCGGCCCTGCGCGCCTACGCGCTGATGGCCACCAGCGCCGACAAGGGCGCGGTGCGCGACGTCAGCCTCCTGGAGCGCTGACCCCGTACGTTCCGCTCCCGGCCCCGTCCGACACCCTCGGGCGGGGCCGTCCGCGTTCCACGGGTGTCACCACCCGGCGGGATCCCCGGCCGCCACGGCGAACACGCTCCCGTCCGGCGCCGACGCGAACACCCGCCCGTCCCCGACGACGGGCGCGGGCAGACTCGCGGCGAAGGTGGCCTTCCCGGAGCCCATGCGCGGCTTGGTCTGCCCCAGCAGTTTCCCCGTCCTCGCGTCCACGGCGAGCAGCCGCCCGTCGGAGGCGCTCAGGTAGACCCGCCCGTCGGCGAACGTCGGCTGGGAGGCCTGGGCCGCCCCGGTCTCCAGCCGCCACTCCTGCTTCGCCGAGCCCACGGCAACCAGCGAACCGATAGCACCGAAGGCATATACGACCCCGTCGGATCCCACCGTTGCCTGCGCGTCGTACAGCGGCGATGCAAGCCGCACGCGCCGTACGGTGCGCGTCGCCAGGTCCACCCGCACGACTTCGGTCGTCTTGGCGGGATCTTCGACGTTGAGCAGGTACAGGCCGCCTTGCACCGTGCCGACCGGCTGCAGGATTCCCGTGGTGGGGATCTGCCAGCGCACGGTTCCGTTCACCGGGTCCACGGCTGATACGCGAGTCGTCCCGCTGTTGGGCGTCGCCACGTAGACCAGGGCCCGGCCGGCCTCCTCCGAACCACGCCACCAGAGAGACCCCGGCCCGCCGATCCGTTTCGTCCATCGCGGGTTACCGGTGGCCGTGTCCAGACCGGTGACGCTTCCCGTTGCTGCCTCTACGAGCAGCACATGCCCGCCCGCGGCGACCACTTGTGTGCCGTTCGGCAGCTTTCGTTGCCACTGCTCCGCGCCGGTCCGGGGGTTCAGGGCCTGGAGCAGTCCAGTGCCCGGCGCCTCCGCGAGAACCAGACCCGCCGAGTGGTGCAGGCGACTGTCCGTCGTGGTCTTGGTGCCGGGTACGGGAGGACGGACGGTCCACGTCACGGAACCGTCCGCCGGGGAGATTCGGGCAGCAGTCAGGCCGGGTCCGGAGCAATACAAGGCGGAGGATGCCCGAGAGCAGGATGCGGACCGCTCGCCCAACGCCACGGACCACGGGGTGGCGTCCTTCGTCCCTGGTGTCGGCGACCCCGTTTCCTTCGTGGTGAGCCGCTCGGCAGGCGTGGCTGCCGACCCGTACTCCAGGTATCCGCCCACCGCCCCGATGGTGAGCAGTAGCGCGAGTCCCGCCGCCAGGACCGGGGGCTTGACCCAACGCCCGCGACCGCGCCGGTCGATAGGGGCCTGCTCCCGCCGGTGCGTGACCTCCTCGTCGGGCACGGGTTGCCTCGGTCGCGGGATGAAGGCCTGGGTGTCCAGATCCGTTGGGTAGGCCACCGCCCGCAGCGCCACGATCAGCGCGTCCGCACTCGGCCGCTCCGCCGGATCCTTCGCCAGACACTGCGCGACCAGCGGCGCGAGCCGCTCGGGCAGACCGGTCAGGTCAGGCTCGCTGTGCACCACCTGGTACGCCACGAGGTAATGGCTGTCGGAGTCGAAGGGCCCCCGCCCGGTCGCCGCGTACACGAGCACCGCACCCAGGGCGAAGACATCGGCCGCGGTCCCCACCTCCCGCGGCCGCTGGAACTGCTCCGGCGCCATGAACGGCGGGGTACCGATCAGCTTCCCCGTCTCGGTGCGCAGATCGCTGTCCGCCGGCCGCGAGATCCCGAAGTCGATGACCCGCACCCCGTCCGGGGCCATCAGCACGTTGCTGGGCTTCAGATCCCGGTGCACGACCCCCGCCCGGTGGATGTCCCGCAGGGCCTCCGCCAGTCCGGCGGCGAGCCGCGTCAGCTCCCGGGCCTCCAGTACCTCGTCCCGCACCCGCTCGGAGAGCGTCGGGGCGTCGATGAACAGCGTTGCCATCCAAGGCCGTTCGGCATCGGGATCGGCGTCCACGACGGGCGCGGTGAACGCTCCGCTCACCCGCCGCGCGGCCGCGACCTCCTGCCGGAACCGCGCCCGGAACTCCGGGTCCACCGCGTGCTGCGGATGCACGATCTTGACGGCGAGTTTCAGCCCCGACTCGGAGGTGGCCAGGTGGACGACACCCATGCCGCCGGAACCGAGCACGGACTCAAGCCGATACTGCCCGGCGTACTCCGGAAAACCCGCGTAATCCGTCCGCGCTGAACGCACCGCTCACCACCCCTGCCGGAGCCTAGTCGATGGTCCGTGCGATTCTCCAAGGTCCTGCTACCCTGCGCGAGTTGCGCAGGGCAACGCCCTAGGGGGGTTATTCCGTATGTCCGTTGAGAGCGATTCAAGCCAAGTTCAGAGCCTCACCTCGGGGTCCGGATACCCGACGTTCCCGGTCGCACCGGGCTACCGGGTGAACGTCCGCAGCGGCCCCGGTACCAATTTCGCGATCATCGACACCCTGCAGCTCGGTGCCTCGGTGTCGATCCGCTGCCAGTGCGAGGGCACGACCATCACCGGCCCGTACGGCACGACGGACATATGGGACTGCATCGGCAACAGCCGGTTCGTTTCCGACGCCTACGTCAAGACGGGCAGCGACGGCTACGTCGCCACCCGCTGCGCCTGAGGTCCATCCGGGCCACCTCACGGCCCGCCCCGTGAGACACCCCGGGTCCCGCCCGCCCGGCGGGGGATAATCGCTGGTGTGAGCGACGACCAGCGAGACCAGACCCCCGCCGAGCCGGCCCCCGCCGCCGTACCCGCCGGCCCCGAGCCCGAGCCGATCCGGTTCTTCGGCACCACCTGGGTGAACCACGACGGCGGCTACGGCGCACGCCGCGTCGGCGTGGGCCTCGGCGCGCTGATCCTCGCCGTCCTCAGCGCCTTCCTGCTCCGGTTCTCCTACGAGGGCCTCGAGATCGGCAACGTCGGCGCGTTCCTCAGCATCTCCGTCGTCGTCCTCTTCGCGATCGCCAGCTCCATCGCCTTCGTCAAGACCTGGGAATCCTTCAGCCGCCGCCAGCCTCCGTCCTCCGACGAGACCGCCCTCAAGGGCCTGAAGGCGATCGGTTTCATCGGCAGCCTCATCGCGTACTTCCTGCGCTGCTTCGTGGAGGCCCCCGGCGAGAAGCTGCGCCGCACCGAGTACGAGCGCGCCTCGGCCGACTTCGCCCGCCGGCGCGGTGCCCGTACCGGCAACCCGGCCGCCCGCCGCCCCAAGCGCAAGAAGTAGCCCCGGGCGCCATCCCGGCCCGGCACCGCACCCCGCACCGCCCCCAGCCTTGCGCAGGGGCACCGCCGGGAGCATTATTCATCACATGATGAATAACCAAGCGGCCGCCGCCGTCCACGCCGACGGCCTGACCGTCCGCCGCGGCACCGGCCGCAGCCCCCGCACCGTCCTCGACGGCCTCGCCTTCGACGTCCCCCGAGGCCGCATCACCGGCCTCCTCGGCCCCTCCGGCTGCGGAAAGTCCACCCTGATGCGCGCCGTCGTCGGCACCCAGGCCCACGTCACCGGCACCCTCGACGTCCTCGGCCACCCCGCCGGCCACCCCGGACTCCGCTCCCGCATCGGCTACGTCACCCAGGCGCCCTCCGTCTACGACGACCTCACCGTCCGGCAGAACCTCGACTACTTCGCCGCGATCCTCGACCCCGGCCGCGCCGCCGCCGAACGCCGCCGCGAGACCGTCACCCGGGCCATCGCCGACGTCGACCTCACCACCCACACCACCGCCCTCGCCGGCAACCTCTCCGGCGGCCAGCGCAGCAGGGTCTCCCTCGCGGTCGCCCTCCTTGGCAGCCCCGAGCTCCTCGTCCTCGACGAGCCGACCGTCGGCCTCGACCCGGTCCTGCGCCGCGACCTGTGGAACCTCTTCCACGACATCGCCACCACCCGCGGCGCCACCCTCCTCGTCTCCTCCCACGTCATGGACGAAGCCGAGCGCTGCCACGACCTCCTCCTCATGCGCGAGGGCCGCATCCTCGCGCAGGACACCCCCGAGGCACTGCGCACCCGTACCCACACCGACACCGTCGAAGAGGGCTTCCTCCACCTCGTCGACGCCGCGAACGCCGAAGCCGAGGCCACCCGATGAGCACCGCCCGCACCGCCGCCACCGCAGCCCGCGTCCTGCGCCAGCTCCGCCACGACCCGCGCTCCATCGCACTGATGCTGCTGGTCCCCGTACTGATGCTGATCCTGCTCCGCTACGTCTTCGACGGCAGCCCGCAGACCTTCAACAGCATCGGCGCGTCCCTCCTCGGAATCTTCCCCCTCATCACGATGTTCCTGATCACCTCCATCGCGACCCTGCGCGAGCGCACCTCCGGCACCCTCGAACGGCTCCTCGCCATGCCGCTCGGCAAGGGCGACCTCATCGCCGGGTACGCCCTCGCCTTCGGCGCCATGGCGGTCATCCAGTCCCTCCTCGCCACCGGCGTCGCGCTCTGGGTCCTGGGCCTCGACGTCGTCGGTTCCCCGTGGCTGCTCCTGCTCGTCGCCCTCCTCGACGCCCTGCTCGGCACCGCGCTCGGCCTCTTCGTCTCCGCCTTCGCGGCCTCCGAGTTCCAGGCCGTCCAGTTCATGCCGGCCGTGATCTTCCCCCAGCTCCTGCTGTGCGGCCTCTTCGCCGCCCGCGACACCATGCAGCCCGTCCTCGAAGCGATCTCGAACGTCCTGCCCATGTCCTACGCCGTCGACGGCATGAACCAGGTCCTCGCCCACACCGACATGACCGCCGACTTCGTCCGCGACGCCGTGGTCGTCGCCGGATGCGCCCTGCTGGTCCTCACCCTCGGCGCCGCCACCCTCCGCCGCCGGACGCCCTGACCGCAGTCCGGACAGACCGTCGCAGTTCCTTGCGCGAGTGCAAGGATGAGGACGCAGACCGTGCACGCGTGCAGGAACAGTTCGACGAGGTGAATCGGGCATGACCCAGACAGTCGCAGTCCTCGGTACCGGCAAGATCGGCGAGGCCCTGCTCAGCGGGATGATCCGCGGCGGCCGGCCCGCCTCCAAGCTCCTCGTCACCGCCCGCCGCCCGGAACGCGCCGAGGAGCTGCGCACCCGCTACGGCGTCGAGGCCGTCACCAACGCCGAGGCCGCCAAGCGCGCCGACACGCTGATCCTCACCGTGAAGCCGCAGGACATGGGCAAGCTCCTCGAAGAGCTCGCCCCGCACCTGCCCGCCGACCGCCTGGTCATCAGCGGCGCGGCCGGCATCCCGACCTCCTTCTTCGAGGAGCGCCTCGCCCAGGGCACCCCGGTCGTCCGCGTCATGACGAACACCCCCGCCCTCGTGGACGAGGCCATGTCCGTCATCTCGGCCGGCAGCCACGCCACCGCCGCGCACCTCGCGCACACCGAGGAGATCTTCGGCGGCGTCGGCAAGACCCTGCGCGTCCCGGAATCCCAGCAGGACGCGGCCACCGCCCTCTCCGGCTCCGGCCCCGCGTACTTCTACTACCTCGTCGAGGCCATGACCGACGCCGGCATCCTCCTCGGACTGCCCCGCGCCCAGGCACACGACCTCATCGTCCAGGCCGCCGTCGGCGCCGCCGTCATGCTCCGCGACAGCGGCGAGCACCCGGTCAAGCTCCGCGAGGCCGTCACCTCCCCGGCCGGCACCACCATCAACGCGATCGTGGAGCTGGAGAAGCACGGCGTACGGGCGGCCCTGATCGCCGCCCTCGAAGCGGCCCGCGACCGCAGCCGCGAACTCGCCTCCGGCAACAGCTGACACCCGCCGACCGTTACGGGGCTGCGCGCGCAGCCCCGTAACGACGCCCGCCCCCTCTTCCCCTCCTCAGGGCTCCAGCAGCCCGATGGCCCGGTACGCCGCGTCGACCACGGGCCGCGCGATCGCCCGGGCCCGCCCGGCCCCCGCGCGCAGCACCGCATCCACCGTCCCCGGATCGGCCGCGAGCTCCGCGTGCCGTACGCGGACCGGCCGCAGCAGTTCCACGACGGCGTCGGCCACGTCCCGCTTCAGCGCCCCGTACCCGGTGTACCCGTCGGCCAGCGCGGCCGGCTCGCCCCCGGTGCAGGCGGCGAGGACGTCCAGCAGGTTCGCGACCCCCGGGCGCCCGGCCGGGTCGTAGACCACCGCGCCGTCCCCGCCCTCCCCGCTGTCGGTGACGGCCCGCATCACCTTCTTCCGCACCGCCTCGGGCTCGTCGAGGATGAACACCACCCCGGGCCCCGTGTCCCCCGACTTCCCCATCTTCGACCGCGGGTCCTGCAGGTCCATGACCCGCGCCGCCACCACCGGATGCGTGGCCTTGGGCACGGTGAAGGTGTACCCGTACCGCTGGTTGAACCGCACCGCCAGATCCCGGGTCAGCTCGACGTGCTGCCGCTGGTCCTCCCCGACGGGCACCTCCCCGGTCCGGTACGCCAAAATATCGGCGGCCATCAGCACGGGATAGGTGAGCAGCGACAGCCGCACCCCTTCCCCCGAGGCCTGCGCCTTCGCCGCCTTCTCCTTGTACTGCACCATCCGCCGCAGCTCCCCGTCCGAAGCCGTGCACTCCAGCAGATAGGAGAGCCGGGCGTGCTCGTCCACGTGGCTCTGCACGAAGAGCGTGCACTTCTCGGGAGTGAGCCCGGCGGCGAGCAACAGGGTCGCCGCCTGCCGACTGAGCCGGCGAACCCGGGCCGGATCGTGCTCCACGGTCAGGGCGTGCAGATCGACCACGCAGAACAGCGCCTCGTCGGGCTCCTGCTCGGCGGCGACCCACTGGCGTACGGCCCCCAGGTAGTTCCCCAGCGTCAGATGCCCCGTCGGCTTGACCCCGCTGAAGATCCTCGTCATGTCCCTGCTCCCTGCTCGTGTCGGTGTGGGCGTCGAGGCCACCGCGTCGGTCGGCCGAGCCACTCCCGGGAGGGGAGAAACGAAAAACGGCCGCCGAGATCGGCGGCCGTCGAGCGCGTGCGTGCTCGCGTGGATGGTCGGCCGCCGTCAGGCGGCCCACCAGCGGAGGTCGAGCATGAGCGCACGCGTAGTCATGGGGGAGAGGTTAGACCCTGAGGGGTGAGGAGGGCGTGAGGTTTCCGCCCTCCGCGGGGCGGGTTAGCCCGGAGTTGACACACTCGTGCGGGATCCGTAAGGTTCTTCGAGTTGTCCGAAGTGAGCATCCGACCCCGGTCGGTCCCCGGACAGCCATCCCGCACCACACATTCGAACGAGCGACTCACTTTGTCGTCCCGTTTTCATGCGTATTTGCGAATGAGGAATCCGCGTTCTCGAACGTGGCCGCCGATTAGGTTCGGGGGCAAGGAATCCGCTACTGTCTCACTCGTCGCAAGGGCCTAACAGCCCGAACGACAAACCCCGTTGACTGGGAGTCAGGCCCGAAAGGATCTGATAGAGTCGAACTCGCCGGAAAGGGAAAACGCGAAAGCGGATGACCTGGAAGGCGGGAAACAAGCGAGACAGACTCTGATAGAGTCTGAAACGCAAGAACAGAACAGAACGAAAGCCCGGAGGAAAACCCGCGAGGGTGAGTACAAAGGAAGCGTCCGTTCCTTGAGAACTCAACAGCGTGCCAAAAATCAACGCCAAAAAGTTGATACCCCGTCCATTTCGGTGGATGAGGTTCCTTTGAAAAAGACCTGTGAGGTCGCGGTTCTGCCGTGATACTTGCAGGCAATTACACAGCGAGGACGCAGTGGACGGTCGGTCTTATTCCGACATGACTGTCCCGCTCTAAGTGCGTGTGCACCCGATTACGGGTAAACATTCATGGAGAGTTTGATCCTGGCTCAGGACGAACGCTGGCGGCGTGCTTAACACATGCAAGTCGAACGATGAAGCCCTTCGGGGTGGATTAGTGGCGAACGGGTGAGTAACACGTGGGCAATCTGCCCTTCACTCTGGGACAAGCCCTGGAAACGGGGTCTAATACCGGATAACACTCCTGCCTGCATGGGCGGGGGTTAAAAGCTCCGGCGGTGAAGGATGAGCCCGCGGCCTATCAGCTTGTTGGTGGGGTAATGGCCCACCAAGGCGACGACGGGTAGCCGGCCTGAGAGGGCGACCGGCCACACTGGGACTGAGACACGGCCCAGACTCCTACGGGAGGCAGCAGTGGGGAATATTGCACAATGGGCGAAAGCCTGATGCAGCGACGCCGCGTGAGGGATGACGGCCTTCGGGTTGTAAACCTCTTTCAGCAGGGAAGAAGCGAAAGTGACGGTACCTGCAGAAGAAGCGCCGGCTAACTACGTGCCAGCAGCCGCGGTAATACGTAGGGCGCAAGCGTTGTCCGGAATTATTGGGCGTAAAGAGCTCGTAGGCGGCTTGTCACGTCGGATGTGAAAGCCCGAGGCTTAACCTCGGGTCTGCATTCGATACGGGCTAGCTAGAGTGTGGTAGGGGAGATCGGAATTCCTGGTGTAGCGGTGAAATGCGCAGATATCAGGAGGAACACCGGTGGCGAAGGCGGATCTCTGGGCCATTACTGACGCTGAGGAGCGAAAGCGTGGGGAGCGAACAGGATTAGATACCCTGGTAGTCCACGCCGTAAACGTTGGGAACTAGGTGTTGGCGACATTCCACGTCGTCGGTGCCGCAGCTAACGCATTAAGTTCCCCGCCTGGGGAGTACGGCCGCAAGGCTAAAACTCAAAGGAATTGACGGGGGCCCGCACAAGCAGCGGAGCATGTGGCTTAATTCGACGCAACGCGAAGAACCTTACCAAGGCTTGACATATACCGGAAAGCATTAGAGATAGTGCCCCCCTTGTGGTCGGTATACAGGTGGTGCATGGCTGTCGTCAGCTCGTGTCGTGAGATGTTGGGTTAAGTCCCGCAACGAGCGCAACCCTTGTCCTGTGTTGCCAGCATGCCCTTCGGGGTGATGGGGACTCACAGGAGACCGCCGGGGTCAACTCGGAGGAAGGTGGGGACGACGTCAAGTCATCATGCCCCTTATGTCTTGGGCTGCACACGTGCTACAATGGCCGGTACAATGAGCTGCGATACCGTGAGGTGGAGCGAATCTCAAAAAGCCGGTCTCAGTTCGGATTGGGGTCTGCAACTCGACCCCATGAAGTCGGAGTTGCTAGTAATCGCAGATCAGCATTGCTGCGGTGAATACGTTCCCGGGCCTTGTACACACCGCCCGTCACGTCACGAAAGTCGGTAACACCCGAAGCCGGTGGCCCAACCCGTAAGGGAGGGAGCTGTCGAAGGTGGGACTGGCGATTGGGACGAAGTCGTAACAAGGTAGCCGTACCGGAAGGTGCGGCTGGATCACCTCCTTTCTAAGGAGCACAGTACCGATTGCAGACAAACGTTCTGCACGGTCAGCTCAGGGTGGAACGTTGATTAGTTGGCACGGTTTCCAAAACCTTCTGTGAGTACTGCTTCGGCGTGGAAAACGGTTTGAGTGGCGGGGATCGTGCTTGGCACGTTGTTGGGTATCTGAGGGTACGGCCGAAAGGTCTTATCTTCGTGATGCCGGCCCCAGTGAACTTCGTCTCCGGACGAGGGTGATGGGTGACTGGTCGTTGCTTGAGAACTACACAGTGGACGCGAG
This sequence comes from Streptomyces sp. NBC_01298, assembly GCF_035978755.1. Lineage (NCBI taxonomy): Bacteria > Bacillati > Actinomycetota > Actinomycetes > Kitasatosporales > Streptomycetaceae > Streptomyces > Streptomyces sp. NBC_01298. Next base: position 4,092,367 of record NZ_CP108414.1, on the reverse strand, counting down.
CATCTGTAGGCCAAGTTTTTAAGGGCGCACGGTGGATGCCTTGGCACCAGGAACCGATGAAGGACGTGAGAGGCCGCGATAGGCCCCGGGGAGCTGCCAACTGAGCTTTGATCCGGGGGTGTCCGAATGGGGAAACCCGGCAGTCGTCATGGGCTGTCACCCATGCCTGAACACATAGGGCATGTGGAGGGAACGCGGGGAAGTGAAACATCTCAGTACCCGCAGGAAGAGAAAACAACCGTGATTCCGGGAGTAGTGGCGAGCGAAACCGGATGAGGCCAAACCGTATGCGTGTGATACCCGGCAGGGGTTGCGCATGCGGGGTTGTGGGAATTCTTTTGATCGGTCTGCCGGCCGGTCGGCGAGTCAGAAACCGTTGATGTAGTCGAAGGACATGCGAAAGGTCCGGCGTAGAGGGTAAGACCCCCGTAGACGAAACATTAACGGCTTGCTTAAGAATCTCCCAAGTAGCACGGGGCCCGAGAAATCCCGTGTGAATCTGGCGGGACCACCCGCTAAGCCTAAATATTCCCTGGTGACCGATAGCGGATAGTACCGTGAGGGAATGGTGAAAAGTACCGCGGGAGCGGAGTGAAATAGTACCTGAAACCGTGTGCCTACAAGCCGTGGGAGCGTCGCCGTTATTCTTCGGAATAACGGTCGTGACTGCGTGCCTTTTGAAGAATGAGCCTGCGAGTTAGCGGTGTGTAGCGAGGTTAACCCGTGTGGGGAAGCCGTAGCGAAAGCGAGTCCGAATAGGGCGATTGAGTTGCACGCTCTAGACCCGAAGCGGAGTGATCTAGCCATGGGCAGGTTGAAGCGGAGGTAAGACTTCGTGGAGGACCGAACCCACCAGGGTTGAAAACCTGGGGGATGACCTGTGGTTAGGGGTGAAAGGCCAATCAAACTCCGTGATAGCTGGTTCTCCCCGAAATGCATTTAGGTGCAGCGTCACGTGTTTCTTGCCGGAGGTAGAGCACTGGATAGGCGATGGGCCCTACCGGGTTACTGACCTTAGCCAAACTCCGAATGCCGGTAAGTGAGAGCGTGGCAGTGAGACTGTGGGGGATAAGCTCCATGGTCGAGAGGGAAACAGCCCAGAGCATCGACTAAGGCCCCTAAGCGTACGCTAAGTGGGAAAGGATGTGGAGTCGCAGAGACAACCAGGAGGTTGGCTTAGAAGCAGCCACCCTTGAAAGAGTGCGTAATAGCTCACTGGTCAAGTGATTCCGCGCCGACAATGTAGCGGGGCTCAAGCGTACCGCCGAAGTCGTGTCATTGCAGCAATAGGGCCAACGCCCGCTGTGATGGGTAGGGGAGCGTCGTGTGCCGGGTGAAGCAGCAGCGGAAGCTAGTTGTGGACGGTTCACGAGTGAGAATGCAGGCATGAGTAGCGATACACACGTGAGAAACGTGTGCGCCGATTGACTAAGGGTTCCTGGGTCAAGCTGATCTGCCCAGGGTAAGTCGGGACCTAAGGCGAGGCCGACAGGCGTAGTCGATGGACAACCGGTTGATATTCCGGTACCCGCTTTGAAACGCCCAATATCGAATCAGGCGATGCTAAGCCCGTGAAGCCGTTCCGGACCCTTCGGGGAAAGGAAAGTGGTGGAGCCGGTGACCCAGACTTGTAGTAGGTAAGCGATGGGGTGACGCAGGAAGGTAGTCCAGCCCGGGCGGTGGTAGTCCCGGGGTAAGGGTGTAGGCCGAGGGGTAGGCAAATCCGTCCCTCATATAAGGCTGAGACCTGATGCCGAGCCGATTGTGGTGAAGTGGATGATCCTATGCTGTCGAGAAAAGCCTCTAGCGAGTTTCATGGCGGCCCGTACCCTAAACCGACTCAGGTGGTCAGGTAGAGAATACCGAGGCGTTCGGGTGAACTATGGTTAAGGAACTCGGCAAAATGCCCCCGTAACTTCGGGAGAAGGGGGGCCATCACTGGTGATCGGATTTACTCCGTGAGCTGGGGGTGGCCGCAGAGACCAGCGAGAAGCGACTGTTTACTAAAAACACAGGTCCGTGCGAAGCCGTAAGGCGATGTATACGGACTGACGCCTGCCCGGTGCTGGAACGTTAAGGGGACCGGTTAGTCACATTTCGGTGTGGCGAAGCTGAGAACTTAAGCGCCAGTAAACGGCGGTGGTAACTATAACCATCCTAAGGTAGCGAAATTCCTTGTCGGGTAAGTTCCGACCTGCACGAATGGCGTAACGACTTCTCGACTGTCTCAACCATAGGCCCGGTGAAATTGCACTACGAGTAAAGATGCTCGTTTCGCGCAGCAGGACGGAAAGACCCCGGGACCTTTACTATAGTTTGATATTGGTGTTCGGTTCGGCTTGTGTAGGATAGGTGGGAGACTTTGAAGCGGCCACGCCAGTGGTTGTGGAGTCGTCGTTGAAATACCACTCTGGTCGTGCTGGATGTCTAACCTCGGTCCGTGATCCGGATCAGGGACAGTGTCTGATGGGTAGTTTAACTGGGGCGGTTGCCTCCCAAAAAGTAACGGAGGCGCCCAAAGGTTCCCTCAGCCTGGTTGGCAATCAGGTGTTGAGTGTAAGTGCACAAGGGAGCTTGACTGTGAGACCGACGGGTCGAGCAGGGACGAAAGTCGGGACTAGTGATCCGGCGGTGGCTTGTGGAAGCGCCGTCGCTCAACGGATAAAAGGTACCCCGGGGATAACAGGCTGATCTTCCCCAAGAGTCCATATCGACGGGATGGTTTGGCACCTCGATGTCGGCTCGTCGCATCCTGGGGCTGGAGTCGGTCCCAAGGGTTGGGCTGTTCGCCCATTAAAGCGGTACGCGAGCTGGGTTTAGAACGTCGTGAGACAGTTCGGTCCCTATCCGCTGTGCGCGTAGGAATATTGAGAAGGGCTGTCCCTAGTACGAGAGGACCGGGACGGACGAACCTCTGGTGTGCCAGTTGTCCTGCCAAGGGCATGGCTGGTTGGCTACGTTCGGGAGGGATAACCGCTGAAAGCATCTAAGCGGGAAGCCTGCTTCAAGATGAGTATTCCCACCTCCTTGAGAGGGTAAGGCTCCCAGTAGACGACTGGGTTGATAGGCCAGATGTGGAAGCCCGGTAACGGGTGGAGCTGACTGGTACTAATAGGCCGAGGGCTTGTCCTCAGTTGCTCGCGTCCACTGTGTTAGTTCTGAAGTAACGAACTGTGTTCATATCCGGTTGGTTAACTTCATAGTGTTTCGGTGGTCATAGCGTTAGGGAAACGCCCGGTTTACATTCCGAACCCGGAAGCTAAGCCTTTCAGCGCCGATGGTACTGCAGGGGGGACCCTGTGGGAGAGTAGGACGCCGCCGAACAATTATTGTAGAGAGCCCCGTACCAGGGAACTGGTACGGGGCTTTTCTGCGTTTACGGGCCAATTAATGTGTGGTCTCGGGTTCGGGGCCCGTGAAAACCTGTCCCGCATGAATGACGTGGACGACCCGATCGAACAGGCGCGACGCCTCGCGCACGACCGCTTTCCCGACGCGCTCGCCGTGATCCTCGCCGGATCCACGGCCGCGGGGCGGGCCACGGCCAGCAGTGATCTGGACATCGCCGTGCTCATCGAGGACGGCGGCGAGACCCACCGGGAGACGGTCCGCTTCGAGGGGCGGGTCGTGGAGCTCTTCGTCCACACGCGCACCGGGCTCGCGGAGCTGTTCGCGATGGACCTGGCCTCCCGCCGGCCCGTGCTCCAGGCGATGTACGCCTCCGGCATCGTCCTGGTCGACAGGGACGGGGAAGCCGGCCGGGTCCGGGCCCTGGCCGAAGCGGACCTGCGCCGGGGGCCGGTGGCGCTGGACGCCGACACCGTGGAGACCAAGCGGTACGGGCTCACCGACGCGCTGGACGACCTGGGCGACGCGAGCGATCCGGTGGAACGCGTGGTCATCGCCGGGTCGGTGCTGGCCGGCGCCGCCGAGCTGCTGCTCGACCACCACCGGGCCTGGAGGGGCGGGGAGGGGAAGTGGCTGCCGCGGCGGCTGCTGGAGGCGGACCCCGAGCTGGGGGCCGCTCTGCTCGCCGGGCACCTGGAGGCCTGTACGGCCGGGGACCCGACGGCCCTGGCCGCCGCGGCGTACCGCGTCCTCGAGCTGGTGGGCGGACCCCTCCGCGAGGGGTACCGGAGGGTCTGGCGGGGAGCCGCCCATCCGGCGGGCGAGGTCTCGGTCCTGCAGAACGTGGCGATCGACTGTGCGGACGCCTACGAGCTCGCCCGGTTCTGGAGCGTGGTGACCGGCCGTCCCCTGGACCCCGAGTACGGGCCGGGGGACCGGGAGACGCAGGTGGTGATGGCGGAAGGGCCGGTGCTGTACTTCAACCAGGTGCCCGAGCCGAAGACCGTGAAGAACCGGATCCACCTGTGCCTGCGCCCCGGGACCTCGCGGGACCGGGAGGTGGACCGGCTACTGGCCCTGGGCGCCGGCTTCCTGGCGGATCACCGCAACCCCGACGGTTCGGGCTGGGCGGTCCTCACCGATCCCGAGGGCAACGAGTTCTGTGTCCTGCGAAGCGAGTCCGACCGGGCGGGCGGCCGGTGAGGATCCGCCGTGAGGATCTGCCGACAGGATCTTTGGATGTCCTGCGGATGCCCGGCATGGGGTCCGGATGGATTTGCCCTGACGGCTCGTAGGGTTGTCGCATGGGCTACGACCTCGTCATCTTCGACAACGACGGCGTGCTGGTGGACAGTGAGCCGCTCGCCAACAGCATCCTCGCCGGGTACCTGACCGAGCTGGGGCACCCGACCTCGTACGAGGAATCGCTCCGCGACTACATGGGTGCCGCGGTCCACCGGATCCACGACCTGGTGCGGGAGCGGACCGGGCAGGCGCTGCCGGCCGACTTCGACAGCACGCTGCACGCCCGCACCTTCGCGGCCTTCGAGCGGGAGCTCAAGCCCGTGCCCGGGGTCGAGGGGGTGCTGGCGGCTCTGGTCGAGAGCGGGACCGCGTACTGCCTCGCGTCCTCCGGGAGCCACGAGCGGATCCGCGTCGGGCACCGGGCGGCCGGGCTCGACGAGTGGTTCGAGGAGGAGTGGATCTTCAGCTCGGAGGATGTGGGGAAGGGCAAGCCCGCCCCCGATCTCTTCCTGCACGCCGCCGACCAGATGGGCGTGGCCCCGGCCCGGTGTGTGGTCGTCGAGGACAGCCCCCTGGGTGTCCAGGCCGCGCTGGCCGCGGGGATGGACGTGCTCGGGTACACCGCGATGGTGCCCGCGGACCGGCTGCCCGGCGCCACGGCCTACTTCGGCGACATGAACCAGCTGGCCGGGCTGCTCGGCCTGGAGGTCGACACCACCGGGTCCGGGTACACGGGGTACGGCGGCGGGTTCTCGCACTGAGGTGATCGCGCTGAGGTCATCGGGCTGCGGCGATCGCACTGACCTGATCGGGCTGCGGCGATCGCGCTGACCCAATCGATATGTGATCGCTCTACCCACCGGTAGGTCCGGCGCCTACGCTGAGCCGCCATGACAGCAGACGTGCGGCTGCGCCGCGGGCGCGGGGCGTTGGGATTCAGTTTCTTCGTGCAGGGCGTGGCCTTCGCGCTCCTCGTGACGCGGATCCCCGCCATTCAGGACCGGTACGGGATATCCGACGCGCTGCTGCCCGTCTTCCTGGCCGCCGTGCCGATCCTCGCCGGTGTGTCCAGCGTGGCCACCGAGCACCTGGTGAAGCGGGTCGCGCCCAGCACCGTACTGCGGTGGGCGCAGCCGCTCGTGCTGCTCGCCCTGCTGGGGGTCGGCGCCGGCAGCCAGATGTGGCACGTGGCGCTGGCGCTCGGGGCGTTCGGGCTGTTCGTGGGGGCGCTCGACGCCTCCATGAACATGCTCGGAGTGAGCCTGCAGGGCGCGTACGGGCGCAGCATCATGCTCGGCTTCCACGCCTCGTACAGCCTCGGGGGGATCCTGGGCGCTTCCGCCGCGTGGGCGGGGGCGCACTGGCACCTCTCGCTGTTCAGTTCCTATCTGCCCGCCGTGGTGGTGCTGCTGCCGCTCGCGCTGTTCGCCAGCCGGTTCTACGTGGACCAGGACGGCAAGGCCGCCGGGGCCGACGCGGCCAAGGGGCTCGGGCCGGGCGGGTTCAAGCTGCTGCTGCCGCTGTGCCTGGTGATGGCGTGTGCGTACATCGGGGACTCGACGGTCTCGAACTGGAGCGCCAAGTACCTCCAGGACGTGCTCGGCAGCTCCGAGCAGGCCGCCACCGTTCCGTACAACGTCTACATGGTGACCACCCTGCTCGGGCGGGCCGTCGGGGACCTCGGGGTGCGGCGCTTCGGGGCCGTGGCCGTCGTACGCATCGGGACGGTCGTCGCGGCGGGCGGGTTCGCCGTGGTCGCGGCGGCGCCCGGGCCGGCGGTGGGGATGCTCGGCTTCACCCTGCTGGGGTTCGGGCTGTGCGTGATCGTGCCGCAGACCTTCGCGGCGGCGGGCCGGCTCTTCCCGGACTCCTCCGACACCGCCATCGCGCGGCTCAACATCTTCAACTACGTCGGATTCCTCATCGGGGCGCCGCTCGTGGGAGGGATCGGGGACGCCTGGAGCTACCGGGGGGCGATGCTCGTGCCGATGGTGCTGGTCCTCGTCACTCTTTTCTATGCCCGCTCGTTCGCCGCGGAACCCGCCCGATACGGTGTCCGGCATGAGCGGCGAACCGGTGACCGGGCTGTTGATGTGGGACGAGGCGGTAACGAAGTATGACTTCGGGCCGGGCCATCCGATGGACCCGGTGCGCCTGGAGCTGACCATGGGCCTGGTACGGGCCTTCGGGCTCGACCGTGAGCTGGAGGTACGGGCGGGCCGGGCGGCCGGGGAGTCGACGCTGCGGCTGGTCCACCGCGAGGACTACGTCGCCGCGGTGCGCGAGGTGTCCGCCGACCCCGGGGTCGCGGACGGCTCGTACGGGCTGGGGACGGTGGACGACCCGGCGTTCCACGGGATGCACGAGGCGTCCGCGCTGATCGCCGGGCAGTCGGTGGCGGCGGCCGAGGCGCTCTGGCGCGGGGAGGCCGCGCACGCCGTGAACTTCGCCGGCGGGCTGCACCACGCGATGCCCGGCGGGGCCGCGGGGTTCTGCGTGTACAACGACGCGGCGCTGGCGATCGCGCGGCTGCTGGAACTCGGGGCCGAGCGGGTCGCCTACGTGGATGTGGACGTGCACCACGGGGACGGGGTCCAGGCGGCGTTCTGGGACGACCCGCGGGTGCTGACCATCTCCATGCACGAGCATCCTCGGACGCTGTTCCCGCAGACGGGTTGGCCCGAGGAGACGGGCGGGCCGGCGGCGGAGGGGTCGGCGGTGAACATCGCGCTGCCCGCCGGGACCGGGGACGAGGGGTGGCTGCGGGCCTTCCACGCGGTGGTGCCGGAGCTGTTGGAGGACTTCCGGCCTCAGGTGCTGGTGACTCAGCACGGGGCGGATACGCACTTCGAGGACCCCTTGGCCCATCTGGCGGTGTCGCTGGATGCGCAGCGGGCGGTGATGGAGGCGTGCGAGGGGCTGGCGCACGCTTGGGTGGAGGGCGGGCGGTGGCTCGCCCTTGGTGGGGGTGGGTACGCCGTGGTCGATGTGGTGCCGCGGTCCTGGACGCATCTGGTGGCGATTGCCGGGCACCGGCCGATTCCGCCGGAGACGGCTGTGCCGGGGTCTTGGCGGGATGCGGTGTATGCGCGGACCCGTGAGGTGGCGCCGGGGCGGATGACCGACGGGCGGGTGCCGGTCTTTCGGGAGTGGGATGCCGGGTACGACCCCGCGGATCGCATCGACCAGGCCGTACTGGCCACCCGGCGGGCGGTGTTCCCGCTGCGCGGGCTGCTGGCCTAGGCGGCGTGGGTGCGGGCCCTGCGGGGCTGTCCCCTACCCGCCCTTCCACCGTTCCCCGGGCGCTGCCCGGACCCGCAAAGATCCTGGGGCTCCGCCCCAGACCCCGGTCCTCAAACGCCGGACGGCTGAAAAGACCACGGACTGGTTGGGCCAACGGGTGGGGGATTGGCCGGAACTGGCGAGCCGGCAGGGTTCTTGCGGGAGCATCGGGAGGGTGTTGAGTACCGGCGCGTTGCGTGCGCATCTGCTGGCCGCCCGGCTTGCCGGGCCCGTGGCCACCTCGCGGGAGGAAAGCCTGCGCAGTTACCGGCTGTTCGCGGCGCGGGATCCGCGGGTGCTGCTGGGGCTGGAGCCCACGTGGGGGTGGGGCGAGGGGGATCTGCTGCGGCTGATGGCACAGAAGTGCGGGGTCTCGGCGGATCCCGCGCACGTCAGGGGGCCGGACGTGATCGATCCGGAGCTGACGGTGGCGGGGCTGGATGCCTTCGCGGAGAGGCTGCGGGCGGCCGCGGACGTGCGGGCCCCGGTGTTGTTCGGGACCGGTCACCCGCACCGGCTCCTGGGGTTCTACGCCACCTTGGCCACTGCCCTGTCGGCGGCGGGATGTGATGTCCTCACTCCGGCGCGGGGGGCACCTGTCGACATGCAGACCCGGTTCGGCGTACGCACGCACCGCATCGATTACGTACGAGGGGTCGCACTGGTGCGGGAAGAGGGCGTGCGGCCCGACGGGAGTGACACCGGCGCGCACTCCCATTCGCCGCTGCCGGTTCGGATCGCGCTCGGGGCGCTGGCGGAGGCCGGCGGGCCGTTGCCGGAGCTCGTGGTGGGGGACCACGGGTGGGTCTGCGGCGCAGGTCAGCTCGGTGTGGAGGCGATCGGGCTGGCCGACACCGATGATCCCGCGCTGTTCGTGGGGGAGGCCGAGGGCCAGGTGTCGGTGGCGGTTCCGCTTGATGACGCGGTGCGCGCGGACTACTACCGACCGCTCACTCGCTATGTACTCAATCGGGCGAGTCTGTCGCTTCGTCAGGAGTGGACGTAGCTCCTCTTCCCCACTCGTATCACACGCCCCTACTCTGGTGAGTGAGCGTGCGACGACGGGGCGTAACCGGAGGGGAAGCCGGTGCCCGTCATGCGCGGAAGGTCAAGGTGTGTCATGGCTGCTGGCGAGAGGCCTCTCAGTGAGGTTCAGTTCCTGACCGTGGCGGAGGTCGCCTCGGTGATGCGAGTGTCGAAGATGACCGTGTACCGCTTGGTGCACAACGGACATCTGCCCGCAATCCGGGTGGGCCGGTCCTTCCGGGTCCCCGAAAATGCGGTCCACGAGTACCTCCGCGAGTCCTTTGTGGGGGTGGAATCGGCCTGAGGGCAAGGGCCGGGAGCCCGTGGTTACCCCTCGGGGGCACTCGGATTACAAGCTCAGAGCTCGGGCGGGTAGGCTAGGCCGACGTAGGTCGTGTGGGCCCCGACGCCCCGCACCGAATGAAGAGAAGTGAGCGAGGGTAGTCGTGGGCTCTGTTATCAAGAAGCGGCGCAAGCGGATGGCTAAGAAGAAGCACCGCAAGCTGCTCAAGCGCACCCGCGTCCAGCGCCGTAACAAGAAGTAAACGGCAGCTGTACGTGTTCTCCGCAGCCCCCCCACCATTCTGGTGGGGGGGCTGCGGTGCAGCCGGAGACGGTTGTTCCGATCTAGGGAGGCGCTGAGCTCGTGGGGAAGGTCGTGCTGGTCACCGGGGCTGCCCGGCAGCTGGGGGGCCGCTTCGTGCGGCGGATCCAGCGGGATCCCGAGGTCGAGCGGGTGATCGCGGTCGACGCGGTGACCCCGCCGCACCGGCTCGGCTCGGCCGAGTTCGTCCGTGCGGACATCAGGCAGTCGGGCATCGCCCGCGTGCTGGCGGAGAACGCCGTCGACACGGTGGTCCATCTCGCGGTCACCGGGGGAGCGGCGACGGGCGCGGGCTCCGTCTCGTACGGCACCGTCAAGGAAACCAACGTCATCGGGACGATGCAGCTCCTGGGAGCCTGCCAGAAGTCCCCGACGGTACGGCGGCTCGTGGTGAAGTCCAGTACCAGTGTGTACGGGGGCACCTCGCGGGATCCGGCCGTCTTCACCGAGACCACGCAGCCCAAGTCGCTGCCCACCGCCGGCTTCGCCAAGGACGCCACCGAGGTCGAGGGGTACGTACGGGGCTTCGCGCGCAGGCGGCCCGACGTCGCGGTGTGCGTGCTGCGGTTCGCGAACATCCTGGGGCCCTTCGCCGACTCGGCGCTCGCCGAGTACTTCTCGATGCCGGTGATCCCGACCGTGCTCGGCTACGACCCGCGGCTGCAGTTCGTGCACGAGGACGACGTACTGGACGTGCTGCGCCTCGCCTCGCAGACCAGCGGGCCCGGCGGGCTCAGCGGGACCTTCAACATCGCCGGCGACGGGGTGCTGCTGCTGTCGCAGTGCGCCCGGCGGCTGGGACGGCCGACGGTGCCGCTCCTGCTGCCCGCGGTGACCTGGGTGGGCGCGGCGCTGCGGGCGGTCGGGGCGACGGAGTTCTCGCCCGAGCAGATAAGGCTCCTCACGCACGGTCGGGTCGTGGAGACCACGCGGATGCGGGAAGGGCTGGGATTCGAGCCGATGTATACGACCGCCGAGACCTTCGCCGACTTCACACGGAGCCGGAGCGGCGGGCTGCTCCCTCCGGAGCGGGTCGCGCGGGCCGTGGACCGGGTGGCCGGGATGCTGGACGTGGACATGGATGGAGCGAAGCGATAGTGGCGGACGCCAAGGTCATTCCGTTCGGCGAGGACCGGCCGCGTCGGCGGTCCTCGCCCGCCCGGCGGGTACGGGTCGCGCCGGAGGCGCCGCTCGCGGCCGCCGCGCAGCCGGTGGAGTTGGTGGAGCCGGCGGTGGAGGCCGTACCGGAGCCGGCCGAGCCGGGGGAGGGCTGGGACCGGCGGATCGCCGGTGGGCTGGCGTTCCTGCGGCGGCGGATCACCGGGGAGTACGAGGTCGACGACTTCGGCTACGACAAGGAGCTGACGGACCAGGTCCTGATGTCCCTGATGCGGCCGCTGTACGACAAGTACTTCCGGGTCGAGGTCAAGGGCATCGAGAACATCCCGAAGGAGGGCGGCGCGCTGATCGTGGCGAACCACTCCGGGACCTTGCCCCTGGACGGCCTGATGCTCCAGGTCGCCGTGCACGACCAGCACCCGGCGCAGCGGCACCTGCGGCTGCTGGCGGCGGACCTGGTGTTCATGCTGCCCGTGGTGAACGAGCTCGCGCGCAAGGCCGGGCACACGCTGGCCTGCGCGGAGGACGCGCAGCGGCTGCTGGAGGCCGGGGAGCTGGTGGGCGTGATGCCCGAGGGCTTCAAGGGGATAGGGAAGCCGTTCGGGGACCGGTACAAGCTCCAGCGGTTCGGGCGGGGCGGGTTCGTCTCGACCGCGCTGCGCGCGGGGACGCCGATCGTGCCCTGCTCGATCGTGGGGGCCGAGGAGATCTACCCGATGATCGGGAACTCGAAGACGCTGGCGAGGCTGCTGGGGATCCCGTACTTCCCGATCACGCCGACGTTCCCGCTGCTGGGGCCGCTGGGGGCGGTGCCGCTGCCGACGAAGTGGACGATCCAGTTCGGGGAGCCGATCCCGACGGACGGGTACGCGGCGGAGGCCGCCGAGGACCCGATGCTGATGTTCAACCTGACGGATCAGGTGCGGGAGCAGATCCAGCACACGCTGTACAAGCTGCTGGTGCAGCGGAGGTCCGTCTTCTTCTGACGGGCAGGGTTGCTGACCGGCACGGTTTTTGACGCACCGAAGCGCCGGCGGGGCTGGATTTCCCAGACCCGCCGGCGGTTCGGCATGTGGTGCCGGTGGCGGCGACCGGTACTAGTCGGCGTCCTCCGCCTTGATGCCCAGGCCTGGGAGCAGACCGGGGAGGAGGGGCGGGAGGGTGATGTCCGGGTGGGCGGGCGGCGGGGTGCCGTCCGGCTCGGACGGGGTGGACTGGCCCTGGCCCGTGGGCGGGTCCAGGAGGTTGCCCGTGCCGCCCAGGAGACCGCGCCCGTCCGACGGCGGGGCCTTCGGGGAACCCGAGGTCTGCCCCGCAGGTGGACTGGGGGCCGCGGACGGGGTGCCCGGAGAGGGCGCCGTCTGCTGCTTGCCCGCCGGGGCGCTCGGCCTGGTGGACGGACCGGAGCCGCGGGTCTGTTCCGGAGGCTTCGGGAGCAGGCTCTGGAGCGGCGCGACCTCTTGGTCTATGGCCTGGAAGACCGACTCCACCTCACCGCCGACGTCGGTGAGCTGCGCCGGGAGGTTGCCCCGGAGCTTGGCCCACGCGTCCCGGTGCGAACGGGAGAAGGAGGACAGCGCCTGGATGGGGCCGAGCGAGCCGTCCCGCTCGTACGCGGCCTGGAGCAGCCGGTGGCCCTCCGACGCGTCGTGCTTCATGCCCGCGAGGGCTCGGCGGATCTCGCCGAGGGACTCGTGGTCGAGCGCGCCGAGACGGCCGCGCTCCATGAGCCGGCGGGCTTCCGACAGGCGGCTGGAGGCCTGGTCGAGATAGAGCTCGCCCCGGTCCGAATCGCCGTCGGCCATCCCGAGCCGGATGTCCTCCATGCCCCGCTTCACGGGGTACAGATGGTCACCCGGCAGGGCGTCCGTGCTGGCAGCGGCCACTCCGCTGAAGGCCCCCGCGGCCACACCTACGGTGAGACCGCCTGCCGCAATGCCCTTGGACCAGCGGGAGCGGGGCCGCAATTTCCGGAGCGAGGTCGCCCGGTGGGCGCCGCGGCCGGTCCGCTGTTCGGGCACTTGAGGGTCGGCGGCCACACCGCCCCCGGCCCTCTCTTCCATCACCTTGGCTTCCATGGCGGCAATGAGCTGGGCTCGTTGCACCACTTTGACCTCGGGGTCCAGCACCGGGCGCGGCATTCTTTCGCCGAGCACGCTCGCCAGGGCCAACAACCGGTCGTGGTCGGCAGGTTCGGCAGGTGCCTCGGACTGCTCGGCCGCCGGGTCCGGTTCCGAAAGGTCGGACGGGGTCCGCTCCTCCAGGGCCTGGGCGAAGGCGTTCGCCCGCCGGTGCGGAGTCACGTTCGCGATCACTGGCGGCACCTCCTCTCGTCATGACGATCGACTCCCCAAGGTGTCCGGAAGGTTGCCTTCCTTGAGCACATCCACACTTTCGAGTGAGCGGCTTCAAGCAGGGCTTGTCCAAAGGGAGCCTGCATTCCCCACAACGAGCGGCGCGGCACTTGGGTTACGGACGAAGGATGATCGGACCACAGCGACGTCGGATTCGTCACTGCCGTCCCCGCCGTCCCAGTCGTCGAGGACGGCGGGGACGTCGGTGGAGTCGGTGTCATCAAGGTCATCAGGGAGGGGTACCGGAATGTGAGAGGAGGTGGCGTCAGCGGGCGTCGTCGGGGAGCAGGCGGGCCAGCGTGCGGACCGCCCGGTACTGGAGGGTCTTGATGGCACCCTCGTTCTTCCCCATCACCCTGGCCGTCTCGGCGACCGAGAGGCCCTGCAGGAAGCGCAGGGTCACGCACTCCTGCTGCTGCGGATTGAGTTTCCGTACGGCTTCCAGCAGGGCCGCGTTGGAGAGGGACTCCAGGACGGAGTCCTCGGGGGACCGTTCCACCTCGTTGGCGTCGAGCATTTCGCCTGTGGTGACCTCCAGGCGGAAGCGGCTCGACTTGAAGTGGTCGGCGACCAGGTTGCGGGCGATCGTCACGAGCCAGGCGCCGAAGTCGCGGCCCTGCCAGGTGAAGGTGGAGATGCGGCGCAGCGCACGCAGGAAGGTCTCGCTGGTGAGATCCTCCGCGGTCGCCTTGCCGCCGACGCGGTAGTAGATGTAGCGGTAGACGGTGTCGCTGTACTGGTCGTACAGGCGCCCGAAGGCATCGGCTTCGCCGGCCTGGGCGCGTTCGACCAGGTCCATCATGCGGGCCTGGTCGCTGTCCGCGGTGGGGCGGCGGGCGGCCGGCGCGGTGGTCCCGGAGGCTGCGCCCCCGGCGGACGAGCCGCCGGCGCGACCGCGTCTGCCCACCGTTGCCCCGCCGTCGGTCAGGGCGTAGCAAGGACCGGCCGGGCCGAGTCCGGCGGGGACCGCGGTGGCGAATGCGGGGGCGGTGTACGCGGTGGGGACGAAGCCGCGCAGCTGGTCGAGGACCGTTGCGCGCAGCGTAGCCAGGCCCGAGGCGTCAACCCCGACAGGTGGGTACACGGGACTCCCAGAGGCAGAGCTTCCATCACGTGCAGTGCGGGACCGTTCACCCGTCGTAGCGACAGATGGCGGTGGCATGCGTTTGAGGAGAATAACGCTTCGTACAGGCAGCGCTACACCCAGTTGCTCAAATCACCGGTTACGACACTTCTGTTGCGTGTCGAGGGCATATTCAGGCACGGATGGTGATCGATTCTTGATCGGTTGGGTGCGCGGAATGCCTGCTTCCACGGTGGCTCGCGACCGAGTGGGGCATGACGGAGTGCCGCACCGGGGGCGCGGGTAGAGGTGAGCGAATGTCCCGGGCGGGGGAGCGTGCCGGGCGTGGTGGGGCTGGAGGCCGGGCAGGGCCCCGTAGCCGCTACTTGCGGCGGCGGTGCAGGGCGATCGCGGCGGCCGTGCCGCCCGCGATCGCGCCGACGCCCGCGGCGGCCGGGACGCCGATCTTCACGGCCTTGCGGCCGGTCCGATAGTCGCGCAGGCGCCAGTCGTTGGAGCGGGCATGCTTGCGCAGTTTTGTGTCGGGATTGATCGCGTACGGATGTCCGACCAGCGACAGCATCGGAATGTCGTTGTGCGAATCGCTGTACGCCGCGCAGCGCGCGAGGTCGAGCCCCTCGGCGGCGGCCAGGGCGCGGACCGCCTCGGCCTTGGCGGGCCCGTGCAGCGGCTCGCCGACCAGCCGCCCGGTGTAGACGCCGTCCACGGACTCGGCGACGGTGCCGAGGGCTCCGGTCAGGCCGAGCCGGCGGGCGATGATCGTGGCGGTCTCGACGGGGGCGGCCGTGACGAGCCAGACCTTCTGGCCGGCGTCGAGGTGGGCCTGGGCCAGGGCGCGGGTGCCCGGCCAGATCCGGGTCGCCATGTACTCGTCGTAGATCTCCTCGCCGATGGACATCAGCTCGGAGACCTTGTGTCCCTTGACGATGGACAGCGCGCTGTCGCGGGCGTCCTGCATGTGCTCGGGGTCCTCGACCCCGGCCAGCCGGAACCAGGCCTGCTGCCAGGCGAAGCGGGCGAGTTCGCGGCGGCGGAAGAACTCCCGCTTGTAGAGGCCGCGGCCGAAGTGGAAGATCGCGGCGCCCTGCATGACGGTGTTGTCGAGGTCGAAGAAGGCGGCGGCCAGGTCGTCGCCGGCGACGGGGAACTCCGGCTCTTCGGGCTCTTCGGGCTCCTGTGGCCCGGCGGCGGTCTCCGGCTCCGTGTAGGCGAGGGTGTCCGCCTCAAGGGAGTCCGCGCCGTCGAAGTCCTCGTCGGCCAGAGCGGTCTTGCGGGCGGCCTCGGCCGAGGCCTCGCCTGCCAGCACGCTCCGCGCGGTGGCGGAGCGCCTACGGGGGGTGAGCCATCCCAGAGCGGCCATGACGCGAGCATAGCCACTGTGTTCGGGACTTCCCGAACCGATGGGAGTCAGGGGCGTGAACTCTTCGCCGCGACGGACCGGGCCGGTCGCGGCGGCGGCGCGGGAGAATGGGCGCATGAGTCCTTTGCTGCGCCGTGCCCAGAAGAAGCGTCCGGAGGAGCGGTTGGTCACGCTCATCGGGAAGCCGGGGTGCCATCTCTGTGATGACGCCCAGGAAGTGGTCGAGAAGGTCTGCGCCGAGACGGGTGCACAGTGGGAGAAGAAGGACATTTCTCAGGACGAGGAGTTGTACCGACTGCACTGGGAGCAGATTCCTGTCGTCCTGGTGGACGGTGAACAGCACACCTTCTGGAGAGTGAACCCTGACCGGCTCCGACGGGCATTGCAGGCTTGAGCCGTCGGACGGTTACCATCGTGGGCGATTTATGGGGTCTCGGGGGCGTATTGGTGAGGAGCGTGTACCGTTTTGCCCCCTTCGGGAATTGAACGGGTTCGGCGTGTCGTCGGTTCCCGGTCCATATGCCCAAGGCGCGTGACCCCGGTCACTTTGCTCGGACAAAGCGGACACAATCTTTGTGCACGCGTTCACAAAGACATAGCCTGCATTCGACGGGGTGGTCCTGGGACAAGTGGCCACCTGCAGCCCCGCTCATCCCGCAGGAGCATCGTGGCAACTGGCCGAACTCACCGACCGGCGACCCGCAGCCGAGGTATTCCCGAGGCCACTGTCGCCCGGCTTCCGCTGTACTTGCGTGCCCTCACCGCGCTCTCCGAGCGATCGGTGCCCACGGTGTCCTCCGAGGAGCTGGCCGCGGCCGCCGGAGTCAACTCCGCGAAGCTCCGCAAGGACTTCTCCTACCTCGGTTCCTACGGGACCCGCGGCGTCGGGTACGACGTGGAGTACCTCGTCTACCAGATCTCCCGCGAGCTCGGGCTGACCCAGGACTGGCCGGTCGTCATCGTCGGCATCGGTAACCTCGGCGCCGCGCTGGCCAACTACGGCGGCTTCGCGTCCCGCGGTTTCCGCGTGGCCGCGCTCATCGACGCCGACCCGGCCATGGCCGGCAAGCCGGTGGCGGGGATGCCCGTGCAGCACACCGATGAGCTGGAGAAGATCATCGAGGAGAACGGCGTCTCGATCGGGGTCATCGCGACCCCGGCGGGGGCCGCCCAGCAGGTCAGCGAGCGGCTCATCGCCGCCGGAGTGACCTCCATCCTGAACTTCGCGCCCACCGTGCTCTCCGTGCCCGAGGGCGTCGACGTGCGCAAGGTCGATCTGTCGATCGAGCTGCAGATCCTGGCCTTCCACGAGCAGCGCAAGGCCGGCGAGGAAGCCGCCGCCCAGGCCGCCGCCGGCGGTCCCGCCGCGGGCTCGGGCACCGGCACCGGTGCGGCTCCGGCCGCCGCCGTCGTGCCGCCCGCCGGCCGGGCCGCCGCCGTCGCGCGCAAGGGCGGCCCCGACGGGGACGTTCCGGCGGTGATGCCGGCATGAGTCTGCTCGTCGTTGGGCTGAGCCATCGCAGCGCGCCCGTGAGCGTGCTGGAGCGCGCCTCGCTGGCCGCCGATGCCAAGGTCAAGCTGCTGCACGACACGCTCGCCGCGGAGCCGGCGGCGGAGGCGGCGGTGCTCGCCACCTGCAACCGCATCGAGCTGTACGCGGACGTGGACAAGTTCCACGCGGGCGTGGCCGAGCTGTCGACGCTGCTGGCGCAGCACAGCGGTGTCGCGCTGGAGGAACTCACTCCTTATCTCTACGTGCACTACGAGGACCGGGCCGTCCACCATCTGTTCTCGGTGGCCTGCGGGCTGGACTCGATGGTCGTCGGTGAGGGGCAGATCCTCGGGCAGATCAAGGACGCGCTGGCGCTGGGGCAGGAGCTCCACACGGCGGGTCGGTTGATCAACGATCTTTTCCAGCAGGCGCTGCGGGTCGGCAAGCGGGCGCACTCCGAGACCGGGATCGACCGGGCGGGGCAGTCGCTGGTGACCTTCGGGCTGGAGCAGCTCGCCGTGCGGGTGCCGGTGGAGGAGTGGGCCGCGGGCAAGCGGGCGCTCGTCATCGGGGCCGGGTCGATGTCTTCGCTGGCCGCGGCGACGCTGGCGCGGGTGGGTGTGGGCGAGATCGTGATCGCCAACCGGACCGCCGAGCGGGCGGAGCGGTTGGCCGAGATTCTGGTTGCCTCGGGCACCGGGGTTACGGCTTCCGCCGTGCCGATGTCCGCGGTTGCGGGTGAGCTGGCTCGGGTTGATGTCGTCGTGTCCTGTACGGGTGCCACTGGCTTGGTGCTGACCGGGGATGAGGTGGCCCTGGCCGTGGAGGGGCGCCCTGCGGGGCCGTCCCCTACCCGCCCTTCCACCGTTCCCCGGGGCTCCGCCCCGGACCCCTTCGCGGGTGCGGCGCCGTTGCCGGGGGCCGGCCCCCGGACCCCCGCGCCTCAAACGCCGGCGGGGCTGGATTTGGCTGCGTCCGTTGACGCCGACCTCGTTGCGCGGCTTGCCGTGCTTGCGGGGGAGGGGCGGCGGATCGCCGATGGCGGGGCCGTGCGGAGCAAGGTGGTCGTCGAGGAGCGGGACGGGTGTCCCGTCGGGCTCGAGGCTCTTGCTTCCGATCCCGGGCGTACCGCCGACGGGCGGGCCGCGCTCGCCGGGGTGGACGCCGGGTCGCTGGAGCTGCACGGGACCTGGGCCGACCAGGGCGAGGCCGCCGCGCAGCGGCAGCAGCCGCGCAAGGGCGTACGGGACCAGGCGGACGCGCAGCCCGTACGGCTCGCGCTGCTGGACTTGGCCATGCCGCGCGACATCGACGCCGCCGTGCACCGGATCCCGGGAGTCAGGCTCGTCGACATCGAGTCGCTCGCCGAGACGAGCGCGGACGCGCCCATGGCCGCCGACGTCGACGCCGTACGCGCGATAGTGGCCGCGGAAGTGGCCGCCTTCGGGGCCGCCCAGCGGGCCGCGCACATCACGCCGACCGTGGTCGCCCTGCGCGCCATGGCCGCGGAGGTCGTCGCCATGGAAGTGGCACGGCTCGACGGGCGCGTGCCCGATCTCGACGAGCGGCAGCGGGCTGAAGTGACTCAGACCGTGCGGCGCGTCGTCGACAAGCTCCTCCACGCGCCGACCGTGCGCGTCAAGCAGCTCGCGAGCGAGCCCGGCGGCGCCGGGTACGCCGAGGCGCTGCGCGAACTCTTCGATCTCGACCCGCAGACGGTGGCCTCCGTCAGCCGGGCCGACGAGGCTGACAAGAACCACGACTCAGGACGGGCATCATGAATCCACGTCTCGACCAGCCGCTGAGGCTCGGCACGCGGCGCAGCAAGCTGGCCATGTCCCAGTCCGGGCATGTCGCCGAGGCGGTACGGGCGATCACCGGCCGGCCCGTCGAGCTCGTGGAGATCACGACCTACGGTGACGTGTCCCGCGAGAGCCTCTCCCAGATCGGCGGCACCGGCGTCTTCGTCACCGCCCTGCGCGAGGCCCTCGTACGCGGGGACGTCGACTTCGCCGTGCACTCGCTGAAGGACCTGCCGACCACGCAGCCCGACGACCTCGTCATCGCGGCCATGCCGCAGCGCGAGGACCCGCGCGACGCGCTCGTCGCCCGGGACGGTCTGACCTTCGAGCAGCTGCCCGACGGTGCGCGGATCGGTACCGGTTCGCCGCGCCGCAGGTCGCAGCTGCACGCGTACGCCCGCTCGCTGGGGAAGGTCATCGAGACCGTCGCCATCCGCGGGAACGTCGACACCCGGATCGGGTTCGTGCGGGACGGTGAGCTCGACGCGGTCGTGCTGGCCGCCGCCGGGCTCAACCGGATCGGCCGCGGCGACGAGGCCACCGACCTGATCTCCGTGGACAACATGCTGCCGGCCCCGGGCCAGGGTGCCCTGGCCGTGGAGTGTCTGGCGTCCGACACGGACCTGATTTCCGCGCTCGCCGAGCTCGACGACCCGTACACCCGGGCCGCCGTGACCGCCGAACGCGCCCTGCTCGGCGCCCTGGAGGCCGGCTGCAGTGCCCCCGTGGGCGCGCTCGCCGACCTGTTGGCCGACGGGCAGATTGTCAATGAGATGCGCCTGCGTGGAGTCGTGGGAACCCTCGACGGTTCCACGCTGGTGCAGCTGTCCACCACCGGTCCCGTGCCCCAGTCGTACGACGAGGCCATGGCGCTCGGCCGCGAACTCGCGGACGAGATGCTGGCCAAGGGCGCGGCCGGTCTGATGGGGGAGCGGTCGCTTTGAACCCCACAAGCCCAACCACCTCCGCGTTTCCGTCCGTCGCCGTCCAGGGGCACGTCACCTTCCTCGGTGCCGGCCCGGGCGACCCGGGACTGCTGACGCTTCGCGCCGTGGAGGCCCTGGCCGCCGCGGACGTACTGATCGCGGAGCCCGAGGTGCTCGAGGTCGTACGTACGCATGCGCGCGCGGGGGTGGACACGCCACAGCTGACGATTGCTGACGAGAAGTCAGCAGCCGCCGGAGTCCCGGTCATCCGAGATGCCGCCAATCTTGTCATGGAGGCCGCGCGCTCCGGCAGGCGGGTCGTCCGTGCCGTCACCGGTGACCCCGGGCTCGACGGGAACGCCGCCGAGGAGATGCTCGCCTGCGCCACCGGCGGCATCCCCTTCGAGGTCGTCCCCGGCGTCGCGACCGCCGTCGGCGTGCCCGCGTACGCCGGTGTCCCGCTGGCCGGCAAGCAGGGTGCGGACGTGCGGTTCGTGAACGCGCGGACCGCCTCCACCCGCTGCTGGAGCGAGGTGGGCGCCAGCGACGGCATCCTCGTCGTCTCCGCGACGCTGGAGACCGTCTCGGCGGCGGCGGCCGAGCTGATCGGTGCCGGGCGCAAGCCCGACACCCCGCTCACCGTGACCGTGGCCGGTACGACGACCCGCCAGCGGACGTGGAGCGCGACCCTCGGGACCATCGCGCAGGTGTTCAAGCAGGGCAAGATCCTCCCCTCGCCCGAGGGCGCGCGCTCCGTCATAGCCGTGGTCGGGGAGCATGGCGCCGTCGCGCGCCGCGAGGAACTGTCCTGGTTCGAGTCGAAGCCGCTGTTCGGCTGGCGCGTGCTCGTGCCGCGCACCAAGGAGCAGGCAGCCTCGCTCTCCGACCAGCTCCGTTCGTACGGCGCGGTGCCCCACGAGGTGCCGACCATCGCCGTGGAGCCGCCGCGCACCCCGCAGCAGATGGAGCGGGCCGTCAAGGGCCTGGTCACCGGCCGCTACGAGTGGATCGCCTTCACCTCGGTGAACGCGGTCAAGGCCGTCCGCGAGAAGTTCGAGGAGTACGGGCTCGACGCCCGTGCCTTCGCCGGCATCAAGGTCGCCGCCGTCGGCGAGCAGACCGCCGCCGCGCTGGTGGAGTTCGGTGTCAAGCCCGACCTCGTGCCCAGCGGCGAGCAGTCCGCGGCGGGTCTGCTGGAGGACTGGCCGCCGTACGACCCGGTCTTCGACCCGATCGACCGCGTCTTCCTGCCGCGCGCCGACATCGCCACCGAGACCCTGGTGGCCGGGCTGATCGAGCTCGGGTGGGAGGTCGACGACGTCACCGCCTACCGGACCGTGCGCGCCTCGCCGCCGCCGCAGGACACCCGCGAGGCGATTAAGGGCGGCGGTTTCGACGCCGTGCTCTTCACGTCGTCCTCCACCGTGCGCAACCTCGTCGGCATCGCCGGCAAGCCGCACAACGTCACCGTGATCGCGTGCATCGGCCCGGCCACGGCCAAGACGGCCGAGGAGCACGGGCTCCGGGTCGACGTGCTGTCGCCGGAGCCGAGCGTGGGCAAGCTGGCGGAGGCCCTGGCGGAGTACGGGGCCGCGCGCCGCGAGGCCGCGAAGGAGGCCGGGGAGAACGTGTACCGGCCGAGCGAGCGGCGGCCGGGGGCGCGCAGGCGCCGTACGACCTGATGGCCGTCTTAGCGGTGTTAGGCGACAGGGCCCGGGTGCGATGCGCACCCGGGCCCTGTGGCATGTTCGGGCCGTGACGGAACCCACGGATCCCGATGAGGCGGTGGCCGCGCTGTGCGCGGCCGTGGCGGCGTACGACCAGGAGGCGGCCGAGGCGCTCGTGGCCGCGGGGGCGGACCCGGACCGGGTGCTGCCCGACGGGTCGACCCCGCTGCTGCGGGCCGTCGAGAGCGGCTCCCGGGCGATGGTCGGCGCGTTGCTGTGGTCCCAGGACCTCCCCGACCCGGAGGAGCGGCTGCCGGAGGCGGAGCGGGCACGGCTGCTGGACGCGGCCCGGCGCTGGTACCGGGCGGGCGCGGAGGCGGAGCTGCGGCGGCTGACGGGGGCGGCGGGGCCGGCGGAGACCTCGATGGTGGAGGAGCAGTGGTGCCAGGTCGAGCAGATCGCGCTCGGCGGGCTGACGGTGCGCGCGGGACACGGCGCCGTACTGACCGTCCTGGAGCGGGTGTTCGGCATCGTGGCGACACCGGAGGAACTGGTGGAGCGTGCCGTGCGGCACCCGGACCCCTTCCACGTGGACTGGGCCGAGTCCCGGTACCTGCTGGGGGAACGCTCCGCCGAGGGCGCCCGGGAGACGGTGACGGCCCTGCGCCACCATGCGTCCGCCGGTCATCGGCTCTTCGCCGCGGACTGGCTGTGGGGCAGGCAGCACGTGGACGCGTACCCGCACCACGAGGAGGATCTGGAGACCCTCGCGGTCTGGGCCGACCTGGAGACGGATCCGGTGGTGCTGGCGGCGGTGCTGATGGCCCTCGGTGCGGGCGACGGGGAACACCCGCGGCTGGAGGCCATCGCTCTGCGGTCCGCAGGGCATCCCGATCCGCGGGTGCGCGTACAGGCGGTGGAGTGCCTGGGCTGGTACGACAGATCGTTCACGGCCGCGGAGCACGAGGCCATGCGCGTCCTGGTGGGCGACCCCGACGACGCGGTGCGGTTCGGAGCGGTCCGGAGTCTGCTGAGTGCCGAAGGGGGCGAGGACGTGGAGGCCCTGCGCGGTGTGGTCCGCGATCTGGCCCGTGACCCGCGCAGCCCGATGCGGCAGTCGGCGGCGGACAGCATGGCGGAGTCCGCCGACCGCACGGCCGAGGCCACGGAGCTGCTGCTGTCCCTTCTGGACGCGGACGACTGGCTGACCCGGATGATCGGCGCCTACGGCCTGGCCCTGCGGGACCATCCCGGCACCCCGCGGGCGTACGCGAGGGTGGAGGAGCTGGGCCCGCTCCACGGGCCGGACCACCGGGTGAACGCGCTCTGGGACTGGCAGCAGCGCAACGGGGCGGGGGCGGCCGGGGGCGGGGCCTAGGGTGGTCCCGACTGCTGTCGAAGCTCGAAGAGGCGACTAGAAGATGAGCACGTACGGATCCTTCCCCGGCTCGCGGCCCCGCCGGCTGCGCACCACCCCGGCGATGCGGCGGATGGTCGCGGAGAACCGGCTGCACCCCTCGGACCTGATCCTCCCGGCGTTCGTCCGGGAGGGCATCAGCGAGCCGCTCGCCATCTCGGCGATGCCGGGCGTGGTCCAGCACACCCGGGACACGCTGCGGAAGGCGGCCGTGGAGGCGGTCGAGGCCGGGGTCGCGGGGATCATGCTCTTCGGCGTTCCGGCGGACGAGAACAAGGACGCGCGGGGCACGGCCGGCACCGAGCCGGACGGGATCCTCCAGGTCGCGATCCGCGACGTGAAGGCGGAGGTGGGCGACGATCTGGTGATCATGTCCGACCTGTGCCTGGACGAGTACACCGACCACGGCCACTGCGGGGTCCTGGACGAGCACGGCCGCGTGGACAACGACGCGACGCTGGAGCGCTACGCCGAGATGGCGCAGGTCCAGGCCGACGCGGGCGTCCACGTGGTGGGCCCGAGCGGCATGATGGACGGCCAGGTCGGCGTCATCCGCGACGCGCTGGACGAGACGGGCCACGACGACGTCTCGATCCTCGCGTACACGGCCAAGTACACCTCGGCCTTCTACGGTCCCTTCCGCGAGGCCGTCGCCTCCTCGCTCCAGGGCGACCGCAAGACGTACCAGCAGGACCCGGCGAACGCGCGGGAGTCGCTGCGCGAGCTCGCCCTCGACCTGGAGGAGGGCGCCGACATGGTGATGGTCAAGCCGGCCGGGCCCTACCTCGACATCCTCTACCGGGTCGCGCAGTCGGTGGACGTCCCGGTGGCGGCCTACCAGATCAGCGGCGAGTTCGCGATGATCGAGGCGGCGGCGGAGAAGGGCTGGATCGAGCGCGACCGGGCGATCATGGAGACCCTGCTCGGCATCAAGCGGGCGGGCGCGGACACGATCCTGACGTACTGGGCGACCGAGGTCGCGCAGTGGATCCGCGCCGAGCGGTAGGCCGACTCGCCCCGCCTCCCGCTCGGGTGCACCCTGGAGACAGGGTGCACTGACCCCTGGAGGTGATGCGCCATGACCACCATCGTCGGGTGGCATGTGGAGCTCGAATTCACCGAGGAGGGCCACCGCACCAGTGCGGCGGCCCTGGTCAGACTCGGGGACGGCTCCGAGGTACGGGCGCGCGGCTACGCCATGCGACACCCCTCCGACCCGGAGCAGCTGAGGGTCGGGGAGGAGATCGCGGGCGCTCGCGCGCTGATGGACATCGCGTCGCAGATGCTGCAGAAGGCGCACTCGGAGATCGACGCGGCGACGGGCCGGCACTCGTACCCGCTGCACTGACGCACCGAGATCCGCACGCCGCGGCCCGTCCGGGTTCATGTCCACGGACGGGCCGCGGTCGTGTCCGCGCCCTACCGCGTCCGCCGTTCGAAGACGACGGCCGACAGCGCTACGGACACCAGGCCGATGCCCGCGCACCAGGCCAGTGCGGTCCAGGGTGCGTCGCCCGCGGGCCGGGCGAGGAGCAGGGCCCGCAGGGACTCGATCACCGGGGTCAGCGGCTGGTGGTCGGCGAAGCCGTGGAGCCAGCCGGGCATGGTGTCGATGGGGACGAACGCGCTGGACGGGTACGGCAGGAACATCATCAGGAAGGTGAAGCCGCCCGCCGCCTCCGGTGTGCCGGCGAGCAGTCCGAGCGTCGCGGCCAGCCAGGAGATCGCGGTGATGTACGCGACCAGCAGCGCGGCGGCGGCCAGGTAGCCGGAGGGCGAGGCCTGCGGGCGGAAGCCGATGGCGAGCGCGACGGCCAGGACCAGGCCGGTGGACACGAGGTTGCGCAGGACCGAGGCCGCGACGTGTCCGGCCACGATCGGAACGCCGCCGATGTCCAGGGAGCGGAGGCGGTCGATCACGCCTTCCTTCATGTCGGTGGCGACGCTGACGGCGGTGCTCGCCGCGCCGAAGCCCGCGCAGAGCAGCATCGCTCCCGGGACCACGTAGGTGACGTAGGACGTCCCGGTGTCGATGGCTCCGCCGAAGAAGTAGACGAAGATCAGCATCAGCATGACCGGCAGCATCAACGCCGTGATCAGGACGTCCGGTTGGCGGCTGCTGATGCGCAGGCTGCGGCCGGTGAGGGCGTAGGCCGCCGTGGCGGCGGTGGGGCGGGTCGGCGTGGAGGTGGTCACGGTGGCAGTGGTCGCGGTCGCGGTGGCAGTGGTCACGGAGCGGCTCCCGTCAGGGTGAGGAACACGTCGTCGAGGGTGGCGCCGCGGACCGAGAAGCGGTCCACGGCCGTGTGGTCCGGGTCGAGCGCGTCGAGCAGTGACCGGACGTGGGCGGCGCTGCCGTCGGTGGGCAGGCTGAGGCCGAGCTCCTCCGGGGCGAGGGTGAGGCCGTCCGCCGAGACCGTGGAGGCCGCGGGTCGCCCCGCGGTCAGCTCGAGCGCGCGCGGGGTCAGGGCGTCGTAGGCGGCCCGGCTGGCGAAGGTCAGGTCGAGGCGGTGGCCCGCCACGCGGGACTTGAGCTCCGCGGGGGTGCCTTCGGCGGCGATCCGGCCGCCGGCCAGGACGGCCACGCGGTCGGCGAGCCGGTCGGCCTCCTCCAGGTACTGGGTGGTGAGCAGGACGCTGGTGCCGTCGGTGCGCAGTTCCCGTACGAGTTCCCACAGGTCCTGGCGGCTGCGCGGGTCGAGCCCGGCGGTCGGCTCGTCCAGGAAGATCACCTCGGGGCGGGCGACCAGGCTCGCGGCGAGGTCGAGGCGCCGGCGCATGCCGCCCGAGTAGGTCTTCGCCGTGCGTCCGGCGGCTTCGGCGAGCCCGAAGCGTTCCAGCAGCTCCTCGGCCCGCGCCCGGGCCGCGCGCGGGCGCAGTCCGTGGAGGCGGCCCACCATGCGGAGGGTCTCGGCGCCGGTCTGGAGGTCGTCGACGGCCGCGGACTGCCCGGTGAGGCTGATGGCCCGGCGCACGAGGGCCCGCGCGGACGCCGTGTCGTGGCCCGCGACCCGCACGGTGCCGGAGTCCGGCTCGGTGAGGGTGGCGAGGATCCGGACGGTGGTGGTCTTCCCGGCGCCGTTGGGGCCGAGCAGGGCGAGGACGCTGCCGCGCGGGACGGCGAGGTCGATGCCGTCGAGGACGCGCAGGGCGCCGTAGGACTTGGTCAGGGCAGTGGCGTGGATGCCGAGGTCGGTGCCGAGGTCGGCCATGGCGGACTCCGATCTGCGTTCTGCGTATGGGTTACGCGCCATTGCGTAAGTAATACACAGACCTAGGATGTGCGTCAACGACTCATGACGGAGAGGCGGAGGGAGGGAGCGGCGATGGCGCACGAAACGGACGGCGACGACGACGGCACGGGGCTCCCGGCGAGCCTGGCCATGGCCTGGGGTCTGCGCGAACGCCCCGGCAAGGGCCCGCGCCCCAGCCTCACCCTCCAGCGGATCGTGGACGCGGCGGTGTCGCTGGCCGCCACGGAGGGGATGGACGCCGTCTCCATGGGCCGGGTGGCCAAGGAGCTCGGCGCCTCGACGATGTCCCTCTACCGGTACGTCACGGCGAAGGAAGAGCTCTACATCCTGATGGCCGACGCCGGCGTCGGCACCCCGCCGGAGCCGGAGCCGGAGCCGGAGCCGGAGCCGTCCGGCGGGGAGGGGCGGGACTGGAGGGAGCTGCTGTCCGAGTGGGCGTACGCGCAGCGGGCCGTCCTGATGGCGAACTCCTGGATCGTGCGCATCCCGCTCACCGGGGCGCCGGTCAGCCCCAACCAGCTCGCCTGGATGGAACGCGGGCTCGCGGCGATGGCCGGGACCGCCCTGCGGGAGAGCGAGAAGCTCTCCGCGATCATCCTGATCGGCGGCCTGGTCCGCAACGAGGCGACGATGGTCGCGGACATGATCGCCGCCATCGTGAAGTCCGGCGTCTCACCGGACCAGGTGCTGGGTCGGTACGTACGCACCCTGCGGCTGATGACCGGCCCGGACACGCACCCTGCGGTGACGCGCCTGCTGGAATCCGACGCGTTCACGGGCGCGGACGAGCCGGACTTCCAGTTCCGCTTCGGCCTGGACCGCATCCTGGACGGCCTGGCCGCGCTGATCAGCGAGCGGTCCACTCCGTAAGGGCGGCCCAGGCGGCGGGGGCCAGGTCGAGGACGGGGCCGTTCTGGACCTTCGAGTCCCGGACGTGGATGGTGTCCGGGCAGGTGGCGACCTCTACGCAGGCGGCGTATTCGCCGTCGCTGTGCGTGGACTTCTGCCAGGCGATGGCCACCTCCAGGCAGGCCCCACCGTCGGTGTCGCTGTAGCTGGACTTGAACCACTTCGGGGCGGTGGTGGGGCTCATGGCTCTCCTAGCAGGCGATCCAACAGGCCCTTCGTCTGCTCGGTGTTGAGGGCCTGAGTTCGCAGCATCGCATATTTGCGGGACAGGATGCTGACCTCACCTGGGGTCGAGATCAGCAGGCTCCCGTGCTGCGTCTCGGAGTAGGCGAACTGTTGATGGGACGGTGTTTCCAGGAGGATGAACGGCCCGTTCAGACCGGCGTGCGTCGTGCGGCCGAAAGGCATCACCTGGAGGGTGACGTTTGGGAGGTCCATGCAGGCGATCAGGTGGCGCAGCTGCTCGGCGTAGACCTCGTCCCCGCCGATGCGGTCTTTGAATACGGCTTCCCAGACGATGAAGCTCAGACTCGGCGGCACCTTGCGGTGCAGGATCGCCTGCCGTTTCACGCGCCTGACAGTCAGGTTCTCGATCTCTTCCTCCGCGCGGGCCGGGACACGAACACGGAAGAGGGCCCTGGCGTAGTTCTCGGTCTGGAGGAGTCCTGGGAACCGCATGGACTCGTACCAGGAGAGCGCGACGGCCTGTTCCTCCAGGTTCATGTACTCCTCTGCCCACGGCGGCGTCACGTCAACGGCCGGCATCTCGTTGGCCGCCACGGCCAGCAACCCCGGAAGCCCCAGGTGTTGGTCCATCAGCTCCGCAACATCCGGCATCAACGCCCGTCGCCCCTGCTCGATGGACGCGATCGTCTCCGCGTCCAAACCGACCAGCTCTCCGAGCTGCTTCTGCGTCAGGTTCTTCGCGGCGCGGGCTGCGGCCACCTGCTTGCCGACCATCTTCATGGTCGTCGCGTTCGGCCGTGCGCGTTTCCTCGGTGGCATGACGATGAACTCCCCACCCTTGCGGCTGAACTACCCCGTGCCAACCCGTACTCATCACTGAGTACGGGTTGGCGCTCAGCCACACGCTAGTCACGTAACGCGACGATCGGCACGTGAATCTTCATACTCAACCCGCCCTGGTCCACGAGCGCCTCTACCTGCGCTCACCCCAAACCATTGGCGCCGCACGCCACTTCACACGTGACACCTTGGAGGCGTGGGGCAGGACCTCGCGACAGGACGACCTGTTGCTCTGCGTGAGCGAGCTGGCGACCAACGCGCTGCGGTACGGGGTCCCGCGCGGTCGGGGCTACCTGCTGCGGCTGCTCACGTACGACGGGACCGTCCGGATCGAGGTGCACGACAGCGGGCCCGGGCTGTCGCGGATCCGGGAGCAGCCGCCCGGGCGGGGGCTGCTCCTGGTCGGGGCGCTGGCCGATGCCTGGGGGGTGTTGGCCCGGGCTCCCGGCAAGGTCGTCTGGTGCGAATTCCGGGGGCTCGGCTGCTAGCTTCGGCTCCCGGGGAAGTTCGGCCGAGGGGGGTCAATGTCGCGTCCGCTGCGGTGGGTTGTGGTGGTCGGGGGGACGGGTGTTGCCTTCCTGATCGGGTTCAGGCTCGGGGTGTGGGACCCGTTCGGCTGGCTGCCGGAAAAGGACTCCGACCGGGTGTCGGCGGCCGCCGGGTTCGGCGGGGCGATGGCCGCGGTGTGCGCGCTGGTCGGCGGATGGTGGGCCGGCGGCGGCGAGGGTGACTCGCTGCGGCAGCGGGCCCGCGCCTCCGGCACCAGCCGGGTCACGCAGACCGGCGGCGGTGGCTCCGGGCCGGTGGACCAGGTGGCGCGCGCCGACGGGGACTCCCGCGTACAGCAGACGGCCGCCGGCGGCGGTGAGCAGCAGCCGGATCCGGACGCGGCTCGGTGAACGCCGAGCAGCGGGCGCGGGCCGAGGGGTCCGCGACGGTCATCCAGGTGGCGGGGGACTACGTCGTCCAGCCGCCCGGGGCCGGTTCCGTACCCCCACCCCCGGCCGCACCGGGGCTGCCCGCTCCGCCCGCCGTGCTCGTGGGGCGGGAGAGCTCGGTCAAGGTGCTCACCGACCTGCTCGACGAGGGCGGGGGCGGGGCTCCGGTGACGGTCGTGGCCGGGCTGCCGGGCGTCGGCAAGAGCGCGCTGGCCGTCGCGACGGCCCATCGGGCGGTGGAGTACGGGTGGTTCGGGGACCGGGTGTACTTCCTCCCACTGCACGGCTACGCCCCGAACGGCGCCGTGAGCGGCGCGCAGGCGGTACGGGAGATGCTGCGCCATCTCGGGGTCGGGGACGCGGACGCGCCACCGTCCCCGGACGGGCAGGTGGCGCTGTACCGGGCCCGGCTGGCCTCGCTGGCCCGGGCCGGGCAACGGGTGCTGATCGTCGCGGACGACGCGGGGTCGGTGTCCCAGGTGCGGGACCTCGTACCGCCGGACGGCACGCACCGGCTGCTGGTGACCTCGCGGCACCGGCTGGTCGCGCCGGGCTTCACCGCGCGGGTGGTCGGCCTGGACGAGCTGTCGGCGGAGCCGGCGACGGAACTGATCGCCGGCGCGCTGCTGCGGACCTGGCCGGAGGATCCGCGCCCGGCGCGGGAGCCGGAGGCGCTGGCGCGGATCGCGGAACACTGCGGGCGGCTGCCGCTGGCCCTGACGGTGGCGGGATCGCTGCTGGCGGGGGATCCGGGGCTGGCGGCGGGGGAGTTGGCGCGGCAGCTGGCCGAGGCGAGGACGCGGCTGGAGACGCTGCACATCGAGGGTGATGTGCCGGTCGGAGTCCGGGCCGCGTTCGACCTCTCGTACGCGAGGCTTCCGGCGGACCAGGCACGGCTCTTCCGGCTGCTGACGGTGGTGCCGGGGCCGGACTGTCCCACGCTGTTCGCCCACCTGGTCACGTACGAAGGCGAGCCGGGGCCCGCGGGCCTCGCGGAGACGGCTGGCGAGCTGCGGCCCGCGCTGGCCGCGCTCGTACGGGCCAGCCTGCTGGCCGAGCAGCCGGTCGGCTCGGGGCGGTGGCGGATGCACGACCTGGTGCGGCTCTACGCGCTGGAGCGCGGGGAGGGGCATGCGGAGGAGGACGGCCGGGAGGCCGTGATCGACCGGTTCCTGGAGGGTCTGACCGAGGTAGCCGCCCGCGCCGCGCAGGCCCTCGGGATCCAGCGCGGTCCGGCAGCCGCCGGGGACCTGCCCTCCATGGCCGAGGCGGCGCACTGGTTCGAGGCCGAACGGGCGGTATTGGTGGCCACCGTGGTCTTCGCGGCCGACAACGGCCGCAGCGTGCTGGGTGCCGGGCTGTACAACCACGTGGCCGGCTACCTGGGGCCCTACGGATACCTGGAGGACGCCCTGCTGCTCGAGCGCAGCATGGTGGACGCGGCCAGGCGGCACGGAGATCCGGTTCTCGCCGACGCGCTGTGCAACCTGAGTGCCGCCCTCGTGTGCTTCACCACGCGGCACCTCGTGGACGAAGCGGCCGAGTGCTTGATGGAGGCTCTCGAGATGTTCCGCGCGGTGGAGAATCGGGCGGGGGAAGCCAGGGCGATGGTGCTCCTGGGTGCCGTGCTCCAGCGGCAGGGCCGGGTCGAGGAGTCGACGGTGATCCTCGTGCAGGCCCTGGCACTCCTCCAGGAGCTGCAGATGCCGGCCAATCAGTGGACGCCGCTGGTCGGTCTCGGGGCCAACCTGGAGAGGCTGGAGCGGTGGGACGAGGCCGTGACCGTGTACCGGGCGGCCGTCACGCTGGCGGAGGACGACGGCAACCCCAGCTTGACCGTGATGCTCCTGCGGTCATTCGCGGCCGCGCTGTGGCGGACCGGGGAGCGCGAGGAGGCCATGGCCGTGCACTCGCGAGCGCTCGCCCTGAGCAGGGAGGCGGGCAACAGGTCGGAGACCGGCCGGCTGCTCCTGCGCATGAGCCAGTCGCTCCTCGACGACGGCAGGACGGAGGAGGCCCGGGCCGTCTGCGAGGAGGCCGCCGGGCTGTTCGCGGAGATCGGCCAGGAGTCCGGTCAGGCGCTGGCGCTGTTCTCACTGGCGTGCGTCCACGAGCAGGACGGCCTGGTGACCGAGCAACTGGAGGCACTGGAACGCGCCGTCGTGCTCTTCGTCCGGGTGGGGGACGAGGACAACACGGTCGGGGCGGTCACTGCGATGGCCAACGCCCTGACGCGGGTCGGCGGTGCGGCTGAGGGCGCAAGGGCCTTCGACGTACTGGCGGAGGCGTGCGAGGCGGTGGGGCTCGCGGAGCCGGCCGCCGAGGCCCGCGAGGCCGCGGCGGAGTTCCGTCGGCCGGCGGACGGGGACACCGCCGAGGCGGCGGAGCGCGTTACGGATCCGGGTACTCCCGGGGGTCCCGGCAGCACCCCCCGGCAGCGATGGCGGGACCGCTTCAGATCCCGCCCGCGCTGACCCGGCCCGTCAGGCGGGCCATCGCCACTCGGAGTTCGCGCTCCGCACCCAGAGACGTGTCGTGTCGTTCATGGTGGCCCCCACGGTGGTGGAACGCTTCGGCAACGTTCCGGCACGCGGAGGAGGGGGCCCACAGGGGAGACGTTCCCTGTGAGCCCGTCACGCCGTTGGGTGGCGACTCGTCAGTCGAGGATCTCCGGGCGGGCCTTGATCACCGAGAAGACGGCGCCCTGCGGGTCGGCCAGGACGGCCATGCGGCCGGCCGCCATGTCGAAGGCGGGGGCGATGACGGAGCCTCCGGCGCGGGTGGCGGCGGCCTGGATCTCGTCGACGTCGTCGGCGCTGAAGTACGGGATCCAGTTCGGCGGGGTGCCCGGCGGGAGGGTCTTCAGGTCCATCATTCCGGCCACCGCGCGGCCGTCGACCTGGAACTCCGTGTACCCCGAGGCCTCCGGCATCTCGGAGGCGGCCGTGGTGACCGGGAGGATGGCCCCGTAGAACGCTCGCGCGGCGGGGACGTCGCCGGTGCTCAGCTCGTTCCAGATGAGCGCGCCGTGCTCGTTGACGATGCCGGCCCCGTCGAAGGTGCCCGCCTGCCACAGGCCGACGACCGCGCCGGTCGGGTCGGCGATGACGGCCATCCGCCCGAGGTCCATGACGTCCATCGCGCCCATCATGACCGTGCCGCCGGCGTCGGTGACGGACTTGAGGGTGGAGTCGAGGGAATCCGTGGCCAGGTACGAGGTCCACACCGTCGGGGGCATCGGGTCGGGGACGGTGCCGTCCGGGTTCATCGCCTTCATGATCCCGGCGACCGGCTTGCCCTTGAGGGTGCAGACGGCGTACCCGCCGGTCTCGGGCGGGCCGATCTCGCCCTGCCAGCCGAAGAGGTCGGCGTAGAAGTCGATGGCGGCCTGCTGGTCGGGAACCATCAGGTCGATCCAGCAGGGGGTGCCGGGCTTGTAGGGGCCGTTCATGTCGGGCACGGGGCCCTCCGTCGGGGTGGGTAGGGGGTGGACGGGCCGTCCCCTACCCGGCAGGCGTGGCCGAAATCAGACCGTACGGGTGAAGCGGTGGCGAAGCTCTAGACTGCTAGCAGAATGCTTGCGGTGCGACTACTCTTGTTGCATGGCCACTCTGTATGTCCGCGACCTGTCCGATGAAGCGCTCGCCGAGCTGAAGATACGAGCCGCTCGCAACCGCCAGTCGCTGCAGGCGTACGCCCGGACGCTGCTGGAGGAAGAGGCCGCCACACCGTCCGTCGAGGATGTCGTCGCACGGATCCGTTCCCGGGTGTCCGCCGAGCTGAGCGTGGACGAGGTCCTAGGTGACCTCGACGCCGGACGGCGACGCGAATGATCGTGATCGACGCGAGTGCACTCGTCATGCTCGTCGCCGACGCCGGTCCGGCGGGCGAGGCCGTGCGTGAGCGGGTGGTGGGCGAACGCCTCGTCGCCCCCTACCTGCTCGATGTGGAGGTCGCGCACGCGCTGCTCGGGCGGCACCGTGCAGGCAAGCTCTCCGACCGTCAGCTGGACGTGGCCTGGGACGACTTTGCCGCACTGCCGGTCCGGCGGATGGAGCATCTTCCCGTGCTGCCCCGGGTGCGCGAGCTGTACGCGAACCTCTCCGCGTATGACGCCACCTACGTGGCCCTGGCCGAGGGGTTCCAAGTACCGCTCGTCACCTGCGGTGCCCGGATCGCACGTTCCGGGAGCGCTCGCTGCAAGGTCGAGGTGTTCGGGGCGGGTTGAGTCCGCGCGGCTCGGCTCACGCGGGCGGTTCCTGGGCGTCGAGCGCGAGGGCCTGGGCGATGCCGGCCCGTACAGCGGCCATGTCGGCCTCGTCGAACTCCTCGTCCCAGTCCTGCGGCGGAGCCGCCGCCTCGGTCGCCGCGATGTCCGCGTCGATGTCCGCGAAGCGACGGGCCACGAGGATGTCCTCGTTGATCTCCATGACGTCGGGGTCTCCTCTGCGTGCGTGGGTAGCGCCGCGGCCCCCGCCTCCCGGAGGGGAGACGGGGGCCGCCGTTGTGCCGTAGGACCGGGGTCAGAGCTTCTCGGGGGTGCGGATGCCGAGGAGGGACATGCCCTTGCTGAGGGTGCGGGCGGTCAGGTCGCAGAGGAACAGGCGGTTCTCGCCGACGGTGAGCTCCGGCTCCGGCTTGATGACGGGGCACTCGGAGTAGAACGTCGTGAACAGCGAGGACAGCTGGTAGAGGTACGCGGCGACCTTGTGCGGGGCGTACTCCGCGGCCGCCTCGGCGAGCAGCTCGCCGAAGTGGTCCAGGTGCAGGCCCAGGGCACGCTCGGCCGGGGCCAGCTCCAGCTCCGGGTGCGCGACCGGCTTACGGCCGCCGGCCTCGTCCGCCTTGCGCAGGATCGACTTGCCACGGGCGTACGCGTACTGGATGTACACGGACGTGTCGCCCGTCAGCGACACCATCTGGTCCAGGTCGAACTTGTAGTCCCGCGAGGCGGACGTGGAGAGGTCCGCGTA
Organism: Streptomyces sp. NBC_01298; assembly: GCF_035978755.1. Lineage (NCBI taxonomy): Bacteria > Bacillati > Actinomycetota > Actinomycetes > Kitasatosporales > Streptomycetaceae > Streptomyces > Streptomyces sp. NBC_01298. The sequence continues at coordinate 4,058,541 of NZ_CP108414.1, read as the reverse complement.
CTTCACCGCGCCGATGCCGACCTGCTCCGCACGCTCGGTGATCTCCGCCTCGGACAGGTCCTTGGCCTTCTCCCGCACCACGGCCGCCGCGCGGTCGATCGCCTCGTCCAGCAGGTCCACCAGCCGCACCGTCTCGCCCTCACGGGTCTTGAACGGCTTGCCGTCCTTGCCCAGCACGGTGCCGAAGGCCAGCTGCACGGCCTTGGTGTCCTCGTTCAGCCAGCCGGCCCGCCGGGCCGTCTCGAAGACCATCTTGAAGTGCAGGGACTGCCGCGCGTCCACCACGTAGAGGAGGGTCGTCGCGCCCAGCCCGCCGACCCGGTCGCGGATCGCCGAGAGGTCGGTCGCGGCGTAGCCGAAGCCGCCGTCGGACTTCTGGACGATCAGCGGGGTCGGGTTGCCGTCCGGACCCTTGACGTCGTCGAAGAACACGCACAGCGCGCCGTTGGAACGGACGGCGACGCCCGAGTCCTCCAGCAGCTTGCAGGTCTCCACCAGCATGTCGTTGTAGCCGGACTCGCCGATCACGTCGGGGTCCTGGATGTCCATGTCCAGCTTGTCGAAGACGGAGTAGAAGTAGATCTTCGACTCGTCCACGAACCGCTGCCACAGGGCCAGCGTCTCCGGCTCGCCCGCCTGGAGGTCCACCACCCGGGCCCGGGCCCGCGTCTTGAACTCCTCGTCGGAGTCGAAGAGCGCGCGCGAGGCCTTGTAGAGGCGGTTCAGGTTGGACATGGCCTCCTCGCCGGAGACTTCCGCGACCTCGGCGCCGTCCTCCGCCTTGTGGTCCAGCTCGTGCGGGTGCTCCAGCAGGTACTGGATGAGCATGCCGAACTGGGTGCCCCAGTCGCCGATGTGGTGACGCCGGACCACCTTCTCGCCGGTGAACTCGAGGATCTCCACCATCGCCGCACCGATGACCGCCGACCGCAGGTGGCCCACGTGCATCTCCTTGGCCACGTTCGGCTGCGCGTAGTCGATCACCGTCGTACCCGGCTTCGCGGCGAGCGGCACGCCGAGACGGTCGTCCGCGGCGCGCGCCGCCAGCGTCTCGACGATCGCCTTGTCGGTGATCGTGATGTTGAGGAAGCCGGGGCCCGAGACCTCGATCTCCTGGATCAGACCGGCGCTGTCGATTGCCTCGACGACGGTCGTCGCCAGCTCACGCGGGTTGGCCTTGGCCTTCTTCGCGAGCGCCAGGATGCCGTTGGCCTGGAAGTCGGCCCGGTCGCTTCGTCGCAGCAGCGGGTCGCTCGCACCGGCGTCCGGCAGGGCGGAGGCGAGTGCGTCGGCGACGCGCTGGTTGACGGAGGAAGCGAGGGAAGGGACCGAGGCCATGAGCTGCCGTTCCTGTGAGGTCGTGCCGATGCGTGCACTGGGGTTTCGATTGGGGTTTACGACAAGGACCGAGTATCCCACGCGGGGGCTGTCCACATCCCGGGATATACGGGCGACCGGGCGGCGCCGGTCACCCGCCGATAAACCTCGGAGCGCTCCCTTCCGTCTGGGAGAATGACGAGAAGCCAGCATTCGAGAACGAAGGACGTGTCGTGGCTCAGAGCGCCCCGAGCAACACCGAGACCGACTGGGTCTCCCGTTTCGCGGACGAGGTCATCGCCGAGGCGGAGCGCCGAGCCCCGGGCAAAACCATCGTCGTCGCGTCCGGCCTCTCCCCCTCCGGCCCGATCCACCTGGGCAACCTCCGCGAGGTCATGACCCCGCACCTGGTCGCGGACGAGATCCGCCGCCGGGGCTTTGAGGTCCGCCACCTCATCTCCTGGGACGACTACGACCGGTACCGCAAGGTGCCCAAGGGCATCCCCGGCGTCACCGAGGAGTCCCACGCCCAGCACATCGGCCGCCCGCTGACCGCCGTGCCCGCGCCCGAGGGCTCCGCGTACCCGAACTGGTCCGAGCACTTCAAGGCCGCCATGGTCGAGGCGCTGGCCGAGCTGGGCGTCGAGTACGACCCGATCAGCCAGACCGAGCAGTACACCGCCGGCACCTACCGCGAGCAGGTGCTGTTCGCGATGAAGCACCGCGGCGACATCGACGCGATCCTCGACCAGTACCGGACCAAGCAGAAGCCGGGCGGCAAGAAGCCGCAGCAGAAGCAGGTCGACGAGGCCGAGCTGGAGGCCGCCGAGGGCTCCGGCGCGGCCGCCGAGGACGACGGCAGCGCGGAGGGCACGGAGTACTTCCCGTACAAGCCGTACTGCGCCGAGTGCGGCAAGGACTTCACCACGGTGACGTCCTACGACGACGAGACCACCGAACTGACCTACGTCTGCACCGAGGACCAGTTCACCGAGACCGTCAAGCTCAGCGAGTTCAACCGCGGCAAGCTGGTCTGGAAGGTCGACTGGCCCATGCGCTGGGCCTACGAGGGCGTGATCTTCGAGCCCTCCGGCGTCGACCACTCCTCGCCCGGGTCCTCCTTCCAGGTCGGCGGGCAGATCGTCGGGATCTTCGGCGGCGAGCAGCCGATCGGACCGATGTACGCCTTCGTCGGCATCAGCGGCATGGCCAAGATGTCCTCCAGCAAGGGCGGGGTCCCGACCCCGGCCGACGCGCTGGAGATCATGGAGCCGCAGCTGCTGCGCTGGCTCTACGCCCGCCGCAAGCCCAACCAGTCCTTCAAGATCGCCTTCGACCAGGAGATCCAGCGGCTCTACGACGAGTGGGACAAGCTGGAGGCCAAGGTCGCCGACGGCTCCGTGCTGCCCGCCGACGCCGCCGCCCACGCCCGCGCCGTACGCGTCGCCTCCCACGACCTGCCGCGCACCCCGCGCCCCATGGCGTACCGGACCCTCGCCTCCGTCGCCGACATCACCGGCGGACACGACGAGCAGACCCTGCGCATCCTCAGCGACCTGGAGCCGGACCGGCCCCTGACCTCGCTCGACGAGGTGCGCCCGCGCCTGGACCGCGCCGAGAACTGGATCTCCACCCAGGTCCCGGCCGACCAGCGGACGCTGGTGCGCGACGAGCCCGACGCGGAGCTCCTGTCCTCCCTGGACGACGAGGGACGCGAGTCCCTGCGCCGCCTCGTCGACGGGCTCGACTCGCACTGGTCGCTCGACGGGCTCACCACGCTCGTCTACGGCGTGCCCAAGGTGATGGCCGGCCTCGAGCCGGACGCCAAGCCGACGCCGGAGCTCAAGGTCGCGCAGCGGACCTTCTTCGCCCTGCTGTACCGCCTGCTCGTGACCCGGGAGACCGGGCCGCGCCTGCCCACCCTGCTGCTCGCCGTCGGGGCGGACCGGGTGCGCAAGCTGCTCGCCGTCTGAGGACGACGTGTGACATGAGGAAGGGCCCGCACCCCTCGGGGGTGCGGGCCCTTCCGTTTCCCTTACGCGTACGGGCTACGCGATGTGCTCGCTCTCCAGATCGCGCTGGTAGCGCTGCTTCAGCTCCGGCATCAGGCGGCGGATCATCGACGCGCTGCGCGGGTGCACGATCCCGTAGCGGTCCGAGAGGTGTATGTCCACCTGCTCCGGGGTCGGGAAGCCGGAGAACTCGTCGATGTAGGCACGGACGACCTCGTACGCGGCTTCCCTGAACTTCACGTCGTCGATGTTCGCCTCGGCTTCCGCCTCGGCTTCGGCCTCCGCCCCGGCCCGGGACTCGGCCTCCGGGAGGGCGGCCTCCTCCTGGCGGGGGCCCGGTATCGGCAGCTCCTGCTGCTCGGGCGCCTGCCCCTGGCCCTGGCCCTGGCCCTGCTCCGGGCCCTGCTCCGGGCCCGACGGGGGCATGACCGGGGTCGGCTCCAGACCCTCCACGTACTGCGGGTTGTAGCCGCCCTCGTACGCGGCCTGCGGCGCACGCGGCGCCGCGAACCAGGCGCTGTTGTGCGCGGCCGGCATCGCGGTCGGGTCCACCACGAAGGGAGCGGCGTCGGGGTGGCCCTGCGGGGCCGCGGCCCCGGCCGGGCCCTCCGCGTACTGCGCCCCGGGGCCGGCGAGCTGGTGCTGCTGGATTAGCTGCTGCTGCGCGGCGTCGGCGGGGAGCCCCGCGGCGCCAGGTGCGGCGGCAGCGGCGGTCAGGGCCGCCGCCGTGCCCGGCTGCTGCGCGCCCTCGGCGGCCTCCGCGCCCTCGGCGCCCGCCGGGAGGGCCGGGGCCGTCGGGTCGGCGGCCGGGGGCGGCGGGATGAGGAGCGGCTCGATGCCCGCCGCGGCCAGACCCTCGGGTGCGGTCTGGGACAGCGGGACGCCGATGCGGGCGAGGCGCAGCGGCATCAGGGCCCCGACGGGGGCCTTGCGGCGCCAGGCGCGCCCGTAGCGGGCCTGCAGGCGGGCCTGATAGATCAGCCGGTCCTGCTCCATGCCGACGGCCTGCTCGTAGGAGCGCAGCTCCCACAGCTTCATCCGGCGCCACAGCTTGAAGGTGGGGATCGGCGAGAGGAGCCAGCGCGTGATGCGCACGCCCTCCATGTGCCGGTCCGCGGTGATGTCCGCGATCCGGCCCACCGCGTGACGGGCGGCCTCCACGGTGACCACGAACAGGATCGGGATCACGGCGTGCATCCCGACCCCGAGGGGATCGGGCCACGCGGCCGCGCCGTTGAAGGCGATCGTCGCCGCCGTCAGCAGCCACGCCGTCTGACGCAGCAGCGGGAACGGGATCCGGATCCACGTCAGGAGCAGGTCCAGCGCGAGCAGGACGCAGATGCCCATGTCGATGCCGATCGGGAAGACCAGCGAGAAGGAACCGAAGCCCTTCTTCAAGGCCAGGGCGCGCACGGCGGAGTACGAACCGGCGAAACCGATCCCCGCGATCACGACGGCTCCGGCGACCACGACACCGATCAATATCCGGTGCGTACGAGTCAGCTGCATCGCGGCCACCCGCGATCCCCTCCCCTTGTCGAGCTACGGCAGGGCACAGCGTACGCGCGTACGGGGAACACGACGTCGGCGGTCCGGACCCGGCCCTTCCGGGCACCGGCCGGACCGCCGACGACGTGGCACGTCCTAAGAGTTCGCCTCTAGGAGTTCTGTTCGGTTTTAGGAGTTCGACGGAGAGGGCGACTGCGACGGCTGCGCGGACTGCGACGGCTGGGCCGACTGCTCAGGCTGCTGCGCACCGTTCGCGGCCTGGACCGAGGCCACGGTCTCCTTCGCCGCCGCGATGGCGTCCTGGAGCAGCTTGGCCTGGTCCGGAGCGGTCGCGCCCTCGTAGGCCGTGCCGTTGTAGTCGAGCGTGACGACGACGTTCTCCGTGCGCGCGATGACCGAGGTGTTCAAGAAGGCGCCGTCCTTCTTGGTGGTGAAGGTGACCGAGGTGGCCTGGTCGCCGATGCCGCCCGCCTCCTCCGGCTTCACGTTCTCCGCGCCCTCGACGGCCTTCGCCTTCTCGATCTGCTTGGCGTACTCGTCCTCGGCGCGCTTGTTGCCGGTGCCGACCGAGGCGAGCGCGTCGTAGCGGACCAGGGAGATCGAGAGCCAGCGGTACTGCGAGCCCTTCAGACCGGCCTCGTCCAGACCGTTCCAGGTGCAGGTGGCACGGCTGGTGAGGTCGTTGGACTTGGCGGCGGTGCCGTTCGCGTCCTTCGCCTTCGGGACGATCGTCTCGATGGTCTTCGCGGAGACCGCCTTGCACGGCTCCGGCAGCGTGGCGTACGCGGCCTTCTCCAGCGCCTCCTTGGAGGGCGCGGAGCTCGGCTGGGAGGACGAGGAGCTTTCGGACTTCTTGCCGCTGTCGGTGCCCGACTTCTTGCCCGAGTCGGACGAGCAGCCGGCGACCGTGAGGATCACCGGGACGGCTGCGCAGGCGAGGACGCGGGTGAGGCGCGAGGCTGATCGGTGCATGATTCCTTCAGACGTTGTGGGTCTTCGTGCGGGCTCGTTCGGGCCCTCCGGCGGGCGCGGGACCCGAGCAACGGTAGCCCGACCCGGCGCCCGGCTGCTGTGCGCGCCGTCACGGCGGCCCCGTACGCCCCCCTGGGCCGAGGCCGGCTAGTCGTCGAACCGCTCCACGAGCGCCTGCGCCAACTGCCTTGCCCTGTCCTGGGTTTCACCGCTGGGCGGGACCGTGCCGGGGAGCGCGGGCTGGACGCTGTACTCGACGGTGACGATGACATTCGAGGTACGGAACACAATGCGGACGGTGCGCGCCCGCGCGGCGGTGGCACCGGCCGCGGCGAGCTTGTCGTCGACGAAGGCCTCGTCACCGAGCCCGTCGAGCACGCGGGAACCGAGCTCGGGCGGGGCGGAGGGACTGCTGCTCGGGCTCGTACTCGGGCTCGTACTCGGGCTCGTGCTCGCGCCCGGAGCGGCGCTCCCGCTCGCGCTCGCAGTCGGTGACGGAGCCCCGGACGGCGCGGCTCCGGACGGCGCGGCTCCGGACGGCGTCGGGCTCGCCGACGGCACCGGGGCGGGCAGGTTGGCGGCGGTGAGCTGGCGGCCGTAGACCTGGCGCGCCTTGTCGTCGTCGCTCGTGGTGGCCCGGTCGTACGAGACCACGCGCTCGAAGTCCACCGACAGCAGCCGGGTCTCGTTCGGGGTCTGCGCGGTCCAGCGGCAGCCGACGCGCCGGTCGGCGTCGTAGGAGGGGTCCGCGACCCCGGCGTAGAGGGCTGCGAGGGCCTGGGGGGCGAGCCCCTCGGCGGCCGGGAGCATGGCCTTGACCTTCTTGCCGTCGACGGCCTTGCAGGGCATGGGCAGGCTGCGGTACTTGCCGGGCTGGGGCGTCGTACCGGGGTTGCCGCCGGGCTTCGAGTCGCCGCTGTTGATTCCGATCCCGCCGCCGCCGTCGGTGCAGGCGGTGAGGCCGGCCGTGAGGGCGGCGAGCATCGCGACGGCTGGCAGGACTCCACGTACTCGTACCGTCTTGCGCTGCACGTTCCACCGGCTCCCTTCGGGAAAATGCGTTGCCGCGGCTCGGGCGCGGATGGACACAATGTCTATCGCACACGCTGGTGCCGGCGCCGGTCCTCTGTCGTATTTAGGACCATGAGCGAGGCTTTTTGCGTTTTCAGACTTTTGTGGTGTTGACGGGGTGTTGAGGGTGAAATGTCGTACGTAGAAGTTCCCGGGGCGCAGGTTCCCATCCGGATGTGGACCGACCCGGCGTCGGTCGAGGACAGCGCGATGCGCCAGCTCCAGAACACCGCCGGCCTCCCCTGGATCAAGGGCCTCGCCGTAATGCCGGACGTCCACTACGGCAAGGGCGCGACCGTCGGCTCGGTCATCGCCATGAAGGACGCGGTCTGTCCGGCGGCGGTGGGCGTGGACATCGGCTGCGGCATGTCGGCGGTGAAGACCTCGCTGACCGCGAACGACCTCCCGGGCGACCTGTCGGGCCTGCGCTCGCAGATCGAGAAGGCGATCCCGGTGGGGGCGGGGATGCACCGGGAGGCGGTGGATCCGGGGCGGCTGTACGGGTTCTCGGAGCGGGGGTTCGGGGACCTGTGGGAGCGGTTCGACTATGTCGCGGACGCGGTGAAGTTCCGGCGGGAGCGGGCGCTGCGGCAGATGGGGACACTTGGCGCGGGAAATCATCATTCTGAGGTCAATATCGATCAAAATGGGGCAGTGTGGCTGACGCTGCACTCTGGGTCCCGAGGTATTGGCAACGAACTGGCCAACCACCACATCGGCATCGCGCGAGGGCTGTCCCACAACCAGGGGCTGATCGACCGGGACCTTGCGGTCTTCCTGTCGGCGACGCCGGAGATGGCCGCGTACCGGCATGACCTCTACTGGGCGCAGGAGTACGCCAAGTACAACCGTGCGGTGATGATGAGCCTCATGAAGGAGGTCGTCCGCCGACAGTTCCGGAAGGCGAAGGTCTCCTTCGAGCAGGAGATCAGCTGCCACCACAACTACGTGGCGGAGGAGCGGTACGACGGTGTGGACCTGCTGGTCACCCGCAAGGGAGCGATCCGCGCCGGCAGCGGCGAGTACGGGATCATCCCGGGCTCGATGGCGACCGGTACCTACATCGTGAAGGGCCTAGGCAACAAGGCCGCCTTCAACTCGGCCTCGCACGGCGCGGGCCGACGGATGAGCCGGACGGCGGCGAAGAAGCGGTACACGGCCCAGGATCTGGCGGACCAGACCAAGGGTGTGGAGTGCCGTAAGGACTTGGGCGTCGTGGACGAGATCCCGGCGGCGTACAAGCCGATCGAGCAGGTCATGGAGCAGCAGCGGGACCTCGTGGAGGTCGTCGCCAAGCTCCGGCAGGTCGTCTGCATCAAGGGCTGAACGCGAGAGGGGCACCGCATGTGCGGTGCCCCTCTCGTTGCCGTGTCTACCTACTGCGGTGGGACGACGACGCGTCCGCTGCGGATCCGCCAGAGGCGCATCGAGCAGCTCTGTTCGGTCCGGTCCAGTGCCGTGGCTGCTGCGGCCGGGTCGTTGAGGCGGACCAGTTCCTGGTCGTCCTGCGCGGTCCAGCGGCGTCGCGGCGGGGCGATCTTCATGTCCGCGGGACGGACCCAGCCTTGGATCGCGTTCGCCTCGGCCTTCTTGTGCTCGAGGGCGAGGCGGCCGTCGTAGTAGAGGTGCGCGGCAAGCTGCTGCGCCGTCTCCTTGTAGTAGCAGACGTTGTAGACGCCGTCTCGCGTATTGCGTGAGGTCGTGCGCTCTGTTCCTGTGAGGTCCTTGCCGTACTTGCACAGGTAGGTGGCGATTTCCGTGCTGGCCGAAACCAGGGAGAGGAAGGGCCATCCCTGGGCAGTCCAGCCGAGGGAGCCGTCCGCATCGATGATTCCGCGGAGGTAGTCGCGACGCGAGAAGTCCGTGCTGGGCGGCTTGATGGTCAGCGACTTCTTGCCGTAGGGAATGCCGAGCTCGTTGACGATGGTCCGGGCTTCGAGCGAGCTGACGGACCAGGTCGCCGAGTGATGCCTTTCGGCGAAGTTCGTGCTCCGGACGCGCTCGGTGATGGAACTGTAGTGGTAGGGGTTCCGGCCGCTATCTGGGCTTTGGGGTGGCTTCACTCGAACGCATGGTGGGGTGTCACATTCCCTTTCGGGTGGGGGGCGGGGCGTACCGGCGGTGGACGGTCGTGGACCGGCGGTGGGTGGTGGCGGGGGTGATCGAGGTTCCGGTGCAGGGGGTGGCCGGTGTGGTGGCCGTCAACTCCCTTGGTGCGGAGCTGCTTTCCGTGGAAGGAACTCCCTACTAGTGACCTGGTTTGGAGATCCTGTCGCAGTAGCGGCAGATGCGGTCGAGGATCTGGTCGGCGGTCTTGGTCCACTTGAACGGCCTGGCCTGGTCGTTCCAGACCTCGATCCAGCCTTCGAGTGCGGCCTTGAGGTCGTCGAGTGAGCAGAACACTCCGCGTTCGAGGCAGCGTCGTTCCAGCTCGGCAAACCACCGCTCGACCTGGTTGATCCACGACGAGTACGTGGGAGTGAAGTGGAGCTGGAACCGGGGATGCGCAAGGAGCCACTTGCGCACGACCGGCGCCTTGTGGGCAGAGAGGTTGTCGCAGATGACGTGGACCGCCAGGCCCGGATCGGTCTGGCGGTCGATGTCGTCGAGGAAGTCCCGGAAGTCCACAGCCCGGTGCTGCGCGGACAGTTTCGTGATCACCCTGCCAGTCGCGGTGTTCAGGGCGGCGAACAGGTCGACGGTGCCATGCCGGACGTAGTCGAAGCTCCGCCGTTCGGGGACTCCGGGCAGCATCGGCAGGACCGGTGCGGTCCGCTCCAGGGCCTGGATCTGCGGTTTCTCGTCCACGGCGAACACGGCCGCGTTCGCCGGCGGGGCGAGGTAGAGGCCGACGACATCGCGGATCTTGTCGATCAGGAACGGGTCCGGGGAGATCTTGAAGGTCTCGGTCCGCCAGGGCTGCAGGCCGAAGGCATGCCAGATCCTCAGCACGCTCGCCGGGGAGATCCCCACCACCTTGGCCAGCTCCCGCTTCGACCAGTGTGTCCCGCCCGCAGGTGTCTGTTCGAGGGTGCGGACCACCACCTCTTCGACCTGGGCGTCGGTAATGGTCCGCGGCACCCCGGGCCGCGGCTCGTCCGACAGGCCGTTCAGGCGGTCCCGCAGGAACCGGGACCGCCATCTGGCTACCGTCTTGCGCTCAGTGTCCAACCGCGCGGCGACCACGGTGTTGTTCCACCCTCGTGCGCACGCGAGCACGATCCGCGCTCGCTGGGCCAGGCCCTGCGCAGTTGAACGCCGCCCGGCCCAGCTCTCCAACGTCAGTCGCTCAGCTTCCGACAGCACCACTGGCGGCAGCCTGTTATCGCCCATCCCGTCAGGACACCGGACCGAAACCCGCCCCGTCAGGCAGAACCCAAGATCTGAAACAGAACACGACTCATGGGGCGAGCCCAGACCTCAAACCCAGATCACTAGGGGATTGACGGCGGGAGTTGGTCTAGACCAAGGTGTGCCGCATGTGGAGATCCCGTGCGGTTCTTGCCGCGCTCGCGTCGTTGTCGCTCACCGTTGGTGCCGCTCAGGCGGCCGATGCCGTCGGGTCGTCCGAGGGGGCCGCTCCGGCCGCCGCCCCGGCCACCGCTCAGGCCGCTGCCGCCGGCTCGCGGGCCGTCGGGCTGCCGCCCGTCGTATCGCACGTGCCGACCAGCGAGAAGGTCGTGTTCATCACCATCGACGACGGGTGGGCGCACGATCCGGCTGTCGCCCAGACGCTCGTCGACCAGCGGGTGCCCGCTTCGCTGTTCCTGCTGCCGGGGGCGTTCTCGTACGACGCCCAGTACTTCACCGGGCTGGTCGCGCAGGGGCGGTCGGTGAGTGTGGAGAACCACACCGTCAATCATGCCGATCTGACGACGCTCGACGCCGCCGGCAGGGACGCCGAGGTGTGCGGGGCCGGGGAGCAGGTCTCCGCGGCCTTCGGGCGGGAGCCGAAGCTGCTGCGGCCGCCGTACGGGGCCGTCAACGACGACGTGCGGCTGGCCGCCAAGGCGTGCGGGGTCAAGGCGCTGATCACGTGGACGCACGACTTCACGACGTGGAGCGAGACGCCGGCCACGCCGCGGCTGAACGCCGGTGACATCGTGCTGCTGCACTTCACGCCGACGCTCGGCGCGGACCTGAAGCGGGCCCTGGACGCGGCGAAGGCCGCCGGGCTGAAGCCGGCGGCCTTGATGCCGCACCTGAAGAGTGCCGGGCTGGTGCAGTAGCGGAGTCCCGTTACAGCTCGCGGTGGAGCTTCGTGTTCGAGGCCTGGGCGCGGGGGCGGACCACCAGGAGGTCGATGTTGACGTGGCTGGGACGGGTCACCGCCCAGGTGATGGTGTCGGCCACGTCGTCGGCGGAGAGGGGCTCGGCCACGCCGGCGTAGACCTTCTCCGCCCGCTCCGCGTCGCCGCGGAAGCGGGTCTTGGCGAACTCCTCGGTCTTGACCAGGCCGGGGGCGATCTCGATGACGCGGACGGGCTGGCCGACGATCTCCAGGCGGAGGGTCTCGGCGAGGACGCGGGCGCCGTTCTTGGCGGCCACGTAGCCGGCGCCGCCCTCGTAGGTGGCGTGGCCGGCGGTGGAGGAGAGGACGACCACCGTGCCGTCGCCCGAGGCGGTCAGGGCCGGGAGCAGGGCCTGGGTGACGTGGAGCGTGCCGATGACGTTGACCTCGTACATCGTGCGCCAGTCGGCGGGGTCGCCGGTGGCGACGGGGTCGGCTCCGATGGCGCCGCCGGCGTTGTTGACGAGCACGTCGCAGCGGTCGAGGGATGCGGCGAGGGCGTCCACGGCGGTGCGGTCGGTGACGTCGAGGGCGTGGGCGGCCGCGGAGTGGCCGGCGGCCTGGATCTCGGCGGCGAGGGCCTCGATGCGGTCCTTGCGGCGGGCGGTGAGGACGACGTGGTAGCCGGCCGCGGCGAGCTGCCGGGCGGTGGCCGCGCCGATGCCGCTGCTCGCGCCGGTGACTACGGCGGTTCGGGTGGCCGTGCTCATGCGGGCTCCTCGTGCGTTCGTGTGGTCGTGCGTTCGTGTGGTCGTCTGTTCGTACGGTGCTTACCGGCCAGCATAGGCCGGTCCCCGCGCAGGTCACCGGCCGCGCGGGGCAGGGCTCGCCCTCGTTCGTGTGATGGTCCGACCATCGGGCGGCCGGGAGGGCTAGCGTCCGCGCGTGGAGGTGGTCGCGGTGCGCCGAGGTGCCGTACGGAGTGTGGTGATGGCCGGGCTGCTGGTGCTGCTCGGCGGGCTGGGCAGTGGCGTGGGCAGTGCCCTCGCCGGGGCCGGGCCGGAGGCCGATGTGGCCTATCACGGGCGGGTCGCCCTGGATGGCGGCCGGCTGCGGATCCTGCTGGTCCCGGAGAACGAGGGTCCGTCCGCCCTGGCGAACGCGACCGTACGGCTGCGCCTGTCGGCCGATCTCGCGGACCGGCAGGAACTGGCGGAGGGCTGTGCGCGGGCCGGGCTGCGCGAGGTGGTGTGCGAGACCGGGGCGCTGCCGCTGCACGGGCGGGGGCGGCACATCGGGCTGGTGCTGCGGCTGAAGGAGCCGGCTTCGGAGGTGGTGGTGCGGGTGGACACGTGGTGGAACGGCGGTGCGACGGACCGGAACCACACCAACAACGAGCACGTGGTGCTGGCCCTGGACACGGGGGACACGTACGCGTTCTGAGGCGTGGGCCGGGTGGGCTGGGTGGGCCGCGTCGGCCGCGTGGGTCGGGTGGCCCGGGTGGGCGTGGGGTGAGCCCGGGCGACTCCGCGTGAGCCCAGGTGAGTCCGCGTGACCCCGGCGGGAGTCCGCGTGAGCCCGGGGTGGGCCCGCCGGGGCCCGCGTGCGTGCCGCTACGGCGTGCCCACGCCGCCGAACTCGGCCACGGCCTCGTCGACGATCCGCTCCAGCCGGGCGTGGTGGGCGCCGCGCCAGTAGACGCGCTCGCAGTCGGCGCACTGGGCGAAGACCTCGTACGAGCGCTGCGTGCCGCTCTCCAACCGGTCGCCGACGCTGTCCTTGTCGGCCTCGCGCAGGGTCCCGTTGCACGCGGTGCAGCGGGTCCACGGCGCGAGGGCCGGGGCGAACCGGCCGAGGATGTCGCGGACCTGCTCGTCGGGGTTGTCGCTGTAGACGTACGCGCCGGCGAACAGCTCGCGGCGGCGCAGCAGTCCGCGGTCGCGGGAGAGCAGGACGCGCTGCTCGGCGGCGGAGCGGGTGGCCAGGGCCGGGTCGCCGATGTCCTCGTTCTCGTACGCGGCGTCCACGCCGAGCAGCCGCAGGCGGCGGGCGAGGGTGCCGAGGTGGACGTCGAGGAGGAAGCGCAGCGGGGTGGTGCCGGGGACGCCGGGGAGGTGCTGGGGGCGGTCGACGGCGAAGACTTCGACGGATTCGCCGGCCCGGGGTACGTGGGCGAGGGGCGTTTCGGCGCCGTCGACGAGGATCCGGCCGACTTCGGTGAGGGGGACGCCGGCCGATTCGACGACGTGGCCGAGGCTGGAGACGCCGTCGGTGGTGGTCGGTACGCGGGTGCCGCGGCGCGCGGGCGCGGCGAACACGTGCAGGTCGGGGGCGAGGGTGAGCTGAATTCCGGGTCCGTTCACGGGGTCAGCATGCCATCGCGGGGCGAGGCGAGGCGGGGGATTTACACCCCCGCGCGCGCGTTCGCGTTCGTGGTCGGATTCGTGTCCGCATCCGTGTCCGAGTCCGCATCCGTGCCCGCGGCCACCGCGTCGTGCAGTTCGCGGTGGGCGTTGACCTGGTCGAAGTGGTTCTCGGCCCATTCCTTCACGGAGCTGAGGAGGCAGCCCAGGTTCGCGCCGAGTTCGGTGAGCCGGTAGTCGACGCGGACGGGGACGGTGGGTGTGACGGTGCGGGCGACGAGGCCGTCGCGTTCCAGGGAGCGCAGGGTCTGGGTCAGCATCTTCTGGCTGACGCCGGGGATCTTGCGGCCGAGCTCGCTGTAGCGCATGGTGCGGTCCTCGGCCTGGGTGAGCGCGCTGACGATGAGGCCGACCCACTTGTCGCTGATGCGGGCCAGGAGCTGGCTGGTGGGGCACTCCTTGAGGAAGGCGTCGTAGGACTCGCGGGCCTCTTCGCGGCGGGCTTCGGCGGTACGGGTGGCCATGGGTGCCCCACTTCCGGGTCGGGTACGCACTTCGAGGTACGTACTTACCAATAGAGAGTAGCTCTCCTTAGGTTGGTTCTCACCGGGAACACCGGAACGAGAGAGCGAGCCCGCGGAAGAGGCGATGGCGATGAGCGAGACCAAGCAGACGACCGGCCAGGCGACGGCGACGGCGACGATGGCGGCGGCGGTGGCCGAGGGCTTCGGCGGCCCCGAGCGGGTGGAGATCGTACGGGTGCCGGTCCCGCGGCCGGGCGCCGGGCAGGTCCGGGTACGGGTCCGGGCGGCCGGTCTGAACCCGGTCGACGGCGCGGTACGGGCCGGGGTCTTCGGCGGCGAGGGGCAGCGGCTCGGCTTCGGCTGGGACGTGGCGGGCGAGATCGACGAACTCGGCGCGGACGTGGCCGGCTGGGCGGTGTCCGACCGGGTGGTCGGCCTGCACTACGGGCCGGTCAAGCCGCTCGGTACGCACGCGGAGTACGCGGTGCTCGACGCGTCGGCGCTCGCTGCGGCCCCCGTCACGGTCGATCAGGTGACGGCGGCGGCCCTGCCGCTGAGCGGCCTGACCGCGGCCCGTGCGGTGGACCTGCTGGAACTCCCGGCCGGGGCCACGGTCCTGGTCACCGGCGCGGCGGGAGCGGTGGGCGGGCTCGCGGTCCAGCTGGCGGCGCGGGCGGGCTACGTGGTGACGGCCCTGGCGGGAGCCGATGACGAGGAACTCGTACGGTCCCTGGGCGCGGCCCACTTCGTCCCGCGCGGCTCGGCTCCGGCCGCGGGCAGCGTGGACGGCGTCGTGGACACGGCGGTGCTCGGCGGCCCGGCCCTGGCCCTCGTCCGGGACGGCGGCTCCTACGTCGGCCTGATCCCCCACGCGGCCCCGGCGCCGGAGCGCGGCGTCCGCGTGGTGGAGCAGGAGGTGGCGGCGGACGGCGCGCACCTGGCCCGCCTGGTGACGCTGGTCGACGCGGGTGAGCTGACGCTCAGGGTGGCGCGCACCTTCCCCCTGGCGGAGGCCCCCAAGGCCCACGCCCACCTCGCGGACCCGGGCACGCGCGGCCGCATCATCCTGACGGCCTGACCCCACCGGACCCCGGCCGGAGCGGGTCGGGCCCGTCCCCGCCCCGGCTACGCGGCGGGGGCCGGGGCCGGGGCCGGGTCGCAGCTGGATTCGCCGGCGTCCCCGAGGGCCAGCCGGTCCTCGGACACCGTGCCCGCGCGGCTCAGCCGGAGCCCGATGGCGCCCTTCGTGTAGTCCGGGAACCACACGGCGTACAGCGTCCGGGCGCCGCCCGCGGCGGTGCCGGCCCGGAGGACCTCGACGGGCCGGCCGCCGCAGTTCGCTCCGACCACCAGCTGGTGGTCGGCGGCGAAGAGCCGCATCCAGCCGTCGTCGGGGAAGAGGGTCCCCAGGTCGGTGATCCCGGCCGGCGACTTGACCGGCACCGGCTCGTTCGTGCAGGCCAGCTCGGAGACCAAGGCTCCGTTGACCGCGGCCCAGCACTGCCGCCCCGAGGCGGTCTCCCACACGAAGGTGGCGCCGGCGGGCGACGCCCGGATCAGCAGGAAGCCCTGGTCGCCCGGGGCGTCGGGGCCCGAGGGCCCCGTGGAACGTGCCGTCCGCAACGCGTTCCGGGCTCGGTCGGCGACCGCCGACGGGTTCGCTTCCGCAGGCGACGGGGTGCCGGCCGGCGCAGTGGCGGGCGCGGACGACGGCGCGGCCGTCGGAACCGGAGAGCTCCCGGATGCTCCGGAGGGCCCGGCCCCTCCGGAGCATCCCGCCGCGGTCGCGGCCGTGCCCAGCAGCAGCGCCGTCCCCACAGCGGCTCGCCATCCGTGACGCAGACGCATGAGCGCTCCCCCCACCCCGTCGAATCGAGCCCCGCACCTGGTGGAGCGGGGCTCTTGCCCTCCTTGTGCGGGCCCTCCTAGTGCGGGCCCTCCTAGTACAGGCCCTTGTAGACCTGCCAGCCCGTGGCGACCTTCACGCGGCTGCCGAAGGTGCCCTTGCCGGTGCCGGGGATCCGCCAGACGGTGCCGGAGGTGTCCCGGGCCAGCAGGTCCGCGCGGCCGTCGCCGTTCAGGTCGCCGGCGGCGACCACGGAGTCGTAGGTCGAGCCCCAGCTGTCGGAGAGCTTCACCGGCGCGGTGAAGCTGCCCTTGGCGGTGCCGTTCATGCGCCACAGGCGGTTGGACTTGTCCTGGAGGATCAGGTCGCCGAACCGGTCGCCGTTGAGGTCGCCGGCGCCGAGGATCTTCTTGTAGCCCTTGTACGAGCCGGGGATCAGCACGCGCGGGGCGAGGGTGCCGTCCGTGGCGCGGGCGTAGCGGTACAGGGCGCCGGTCGAGGCGTTGCGGGCGACGAGTTCGGCCGGGCCGCCGCCGGCGACGTCGCCGGGGGAGGTCAGCACGTCGTACTGGTTCCAGCCGCCGCCGATGAGCTTGTGGCTGGTCTTCGGCGTGACGGTCCGGCCGCAGGCGGGGGTGTACCGGCGGAGCTCGCCCTTGGAGTCGCGGACCAGCAGGTCGTTGCAGCGGTCGCCGTTCGCGTCCTTGACCGGGATGGGCAGGGTGCCGGCGGCCCAGCCGTAGCCGGTGGCGGAGCCCTTGAAGGCGCCGGTGGCGCGGTCCCCGTAGATCGAGCGGATGCCGCCGCTGGCGGTCAGGACGAACGCGTCGCCGATGCCGTCGGGCCGGCCGGTGGCGCTGCCCTGGTCGCGGAGGGGGGCGGTGCCGTTGACGACGGTGACGGTGCCCGTGGCCAGGGTCCGCGTGCTGGTGTCCCCGGCGTACGGCGTGGCCGTGAGGGTCCACGCCATCGGGCCGTTGGGGGCGGCGACGGCGGCCGCGTCGTCGCCGTAGCCGTCCCACGACAGCGCGGGGCTCAGCGTCGCGCCGCCCTTGACGGTGCGCTTGAAGGTCCCGGTCGCTTCGGTGAGGGTCAGGGTCCAGGAGGAGACGGGGCGGCTGAGCTGCCACCGCGCGCGCCAGGAGCCGCCGGCGTGGTCGTACTCCGCCTCGGCGGAGGAGCTGACGACGGTCACCGGGGCGTCCGTGGTGTGGGCGCTCAGCAGCCCCATGTCGCCTTCGCCGTTGCGGTCCCAGACGGCGGTGGCGCTGCCGTCCGGGCCGGCGGCGATCAGGCCCTTGACGCTGTCGGCGCTGGAGTTCCACAGCCTGCCGCTGCCGCTCCACACGCCGTCCTTGAGGCGTGCCTGGCGCATCTCCTCGCGGTCGGCGCTGTGCGCCCAGGTCACCCAGACGGTGCCGTCCTTGCCCAGGGACACGGAGTGGTCTTCGGCGTTGATCGAGTGGTCTTTGGCGGAGACGGTGGCGACGGCCGACCAGTGGCGGTCGGTGTGGCCGAGGGTGGCGGAGCGGATGCGGCCCGTGCCGCGGTCCGGGCCGCCGTTCCAGACCAGGGTCACGTCGCCGTCGGGCTCGATCAGCGGCTCGGGGGTCTCCTGCAGGGCCGCCGCGACGGCGAGCGGCTCCGCCGTGCTCCAGGCGGCGGACGCGTCGGCGGCGGTGGCGGTGCGCAGCAGCCGGTCGCCCTGCGCGGGGCGCGGCTCGGACCAGGTGAGGGCCACGGTGCCGGAGGCGGAGCCGGTCAGGGCGGGCGCGCCCAGTTCGGCTGAGGCGGATTCGGCGACCGCGGTGGGCCGGGGCCAGGCGGAGGCGCCCGCGGGCAGTGTGGACGTACGGATGCTGGAGCCGCCGTCCTGGGTCTGCTGGTGGAAGGCGACCACGGGGGTGCCCTTGGCGTCCACGGCGGCCTGGGGGCGGTCGGCCCCGGCGTCGTCGTCCCCGGCCGCGTTGCTGACCTGGGCCGGGGCGGACCAGGCGCCCGCGCCGGAGCGGGTGGCGGCCCAGACCGAGGACTCGGTCCCGTTCGGCCTGCGCTGCTGCCAGGTGATGAGGATCGTGCCGTCCGCGCCGGCGGCCAGGTCGGGCGCGGACGGGCGGCGGCTCTGGTCCGTGCCGAGCAGGACGGTGGGCTCCGACCAGGTGCCCTGGTCGAGGGTGGCGGTGACGACCCGGCCCGGGGTCGTGCCCCCGTCGCCGATGCTGCTCGCCGGGTAGTCGGTCCAGGCGGCGACCACCTTGTTCCCGACGACCGCGAGGCGGCCCTCGCCGGAGATCGGTGCCTTGACGGACAGCAGGACCGGGGCTCCCCAGGCCCCGGTGCCGGCCGGGCGGACCGCCGCGTACAGGGCGCGGTCGGAGCCCAGCTCCTGGTGGTAGAGGACGACGTCGGTGCCGTCGTCGGTCCGTACCAGTGCCTGGCTGTCGCTGAAGATCATCTTTGGGGTGACGCTGGTTCCCGCGGTCCACGGCGGCAGGACCGCCGCGTGGGCGGTGCCGGCCAGTGCCGGGGCGGTGCCGGCCACGACGGCGGCGACGACCAGCGCGGACAGGCCGCGGCGGCGCGCGCCGCGTGCGGGACGGACGGAAGCGGACAGGTGCACGGATCCCCCTGGGCGAAAGGCAGTTACTCGCAAGGGAGACACCCGAGCACCCCGCCGGGTTGTACGGCCGCGCCCCTTGATTCCGGGCGGGGCCGGGGAGCCCTCGTGGAGGGCCGCCCGCAGGGAGGGAAGGCCCGGTCAGGGCCAGACGAGGCAGTACGGCTGGTGCCCGGCTTCGTGCAGGCGGTGGCTGAAATCCTGCCATTCGTGGAGGAGCTGGTAGACGTTGAAGGCGTCGCGGGGGCCGCCGCGGTCGGGGACCGTGGACCAGATGAAGGCGGCGGCGCCGACCGATTCCTCGCCGATGCCGCGCAGCGGGTCGACGACGGTCATCGGGAGCTTCACGACGGCGTAGTCGGGGTGCAGGACGACCAGCTCCAGCGGGGGCACCTTGTGCAGGGGTATGCCCTCGATGCCGGTCAGGACCATCGCGGCGACGGTCTCCGGCTTGATCTTGGTGAACATGCCGCCCATGCCGAGCTCGTCGCCGCCGAGCTCCTCCGGCCGCATCGTCACCGGGACGCGCGCGGCCGTGGCCCCGTCGGGGGCGCCGAAGTACTTGTACGTCACGCCCATGCCGCGGCCCCTGGGGAGGCCGTCGGGGTCCCGTGTGGGGCCCGGTACGGGTTCTGCCGCGTCCGTGGCACGACGGCGGTGCTTGCCGCGGCGACGTTCCCGGGCGCGCTGCGGGTCCAGGCCGTCCGTGCCCTCGCCCGGTCCACCACCGCGTTGCATATCTCCACCCGACGTGTCTTGCCTGCCCCGGCCCCGTGACCCCCGCCACGCAGCCTGATCATCATGGCAGTGACCTCCCCCGGGGCGGCGCGGTGAAACGCCCGTCCGCAAGTCAGTCGCGGCCTGATGAGACCATGGCTGGTGTGAGCTACCCGTACCCGTATGAAGCCAAAGTCTCGCAGACTCTCTTTGACCGCGCGTCCCTCGTGACGCCTGGCGGCGTGAACTCTCCGGTGCGCGCCTTCCGTGCCGTGGGCGGAACGCCCAGGTTCATGGTGTCCGGTACCGGTCCGTACCTGACCGATGCCGACGGGCGCGAGTACGTCGACCTGGTCTGCTCGTGGGGGCCGATGATCCTCGGCCACGCCCACCCGGCCGTGGTGGAGGCCATTCAGGCCGCCGTCGTCCGCGGCACCTCCTTCGGTACCCCCGGTGAGGGCGAGGTCGCGCTCGCCGAGGAGATCGTCGCGCGGATCGCACCCGTGGAGCAGGTCCGCCTGGTGTCCTCGGGCACCGAGGCGACCATGTCCGCGATCCGTCTCGCCCGCGGGTTCACCGGCCGCGCCAAGATCGTGAAGTTCGCCGGCTGTTACCACGGTCACGTGGACTCGCTGCTGGCCGCCGCCGGCTCCGGTCTCGCGACCTTCGCGCTGCCGGACACCCCCGGGGTGACGGGCGCGCAGGCCGGGGACACGATCGTGCTCCCCTACAACGACCTCGAAGCGGTGCGGGCGGCCTTCGCCGCGCACCCCGGCGAGATCGCCTGTGTGATCACCGAGGCCGCGCCCGGCAACATGGGCGTCGTGACCCCGGGGGAGGGCTTCAACCAGGGGCTCGCCGACCTGTGCCGGGCGAACGGCGCCCTGTACATCTCCGACGAGGTCATGACGGGTTTCCGTACCTCGCGCGCCGGCTGGTACGGCGTGGACGGGGTCACGCCCGACCTGATGACCTTCGGCAAGGTCATGGGCGGCGGCTTCCCGGCGGCGGCGTTCGGCGGCCGCGCGGACGTCATGGGCCACCTGGCGCCCGCGGGTCCCGTCTACCAGGCGGGCACGCTGTCCGGCAACCCGATCGCCACGGCCGCCGGTCTGGCGCAGCTGCGGCTGCTGGACGAGGCGGCGTACGAGAAGGTCGACGCCGTGTCGCTCCAGATCCAGGGGCTGGTGACCGAGGCGCTCACCAAGGAGGGCGTCGCGCACCGGCTGCAGACCGCCTCGAACATGTTCTCGGTGTTCTTCACCGAGGACGAGGTCCGCAACTACGACGACGCGAAGAAGCAGGAGGCCTTCCGCTTCAACGGCTTCTTCCACTCGATGCTGGCGCAGGGCGTCTACCTGCCGCCGTCGGCGTTCGAGTCGTGGTTCGTGTCCACCTCCCACGACGACAAGGCGATCGAGCGCATCGCGGCCGCCCTGCCGGCCGCCGCCCGGGCCGCCGCGGAGGCCACCGCATGAGCGCCGTATCCGCTGGTGAGGGATCCGCTGGTGCGGGCAACGAGATCACCGTCGTGCACGTGGTGCGCCACGGCGAGGTGCACAACCCGGACGGGGTCCTGTACGGCCGCCGCGCCGGCTATCACCTCTCCGAGCTGGGCCGCAGGATGGCGGACCGGGTCGCGGAGCACCTGGAGAACCGCGACGTGACCTACGTCGTGGCCTCCCCGCTGGAGCGGGCCCAGGAGACGGCCGCGCCGATCGCGAAGTCGCACGGGCTGGACCTGGCGACCGACGCCCGCCTCCTGGAGGCGGGCAACGTGTTCGAGGGCAAGACCTTCGGCGTCGGCGACGGCGCGCTGCGCAGGCCCGAGAACTGGAAGCACCTGACGAACCCGTTCAAGCCGTCCTGGGGCGAGCCGTACGTCGAGCAGGTCGTGCGGATGATGAGCGCGATCGAGACCGCCCGTGACGCGGCCCGCGGCCACGAGGCGGTGGCGGTCAGCCACCAGCTCCCGATCTGGATCGTGCGGAGCTTCGCGGAGAAGCGGCGGCTGTGGCACGACCCGCGCCGCCGCCAGTGCACGCTGGCCTCGCTGACCTCGTTCACGTACCAGGGCGACACCCTGGTGTCGGTGGGCTACAGCGAGCCGGCCCGGGACCT
Organism: Streptomyces sp. NBC_01298; assembly: GCF_035978755.1. Lineage (NCBI taxonomy): Bacteria > Bacillati > Actinomycetota > Actinomycetes > Kitasatosporales > Streptomycetaceae > Streptomyces > Streptomyces sp. NBC_01298. The sequence goes on along the minus strand of NZ_CP108414.1, from coordinate 4,037,241 downwards.
GGTCCCGGCGCACCTCCTCGCGGGGGCGAAGCCGGTGAAGGGCAAGTCCAAGGCGTTCGGGGCGTAGGCCCCGGCCCCGACCCCGGCGGTACCGACGGCACGGCCCGGCCCCTGTGGGGCCGGGCCTGTGTCGTCGGGGCCGGACCGTGTGCCGTTGGTCAAGACTGGTCAAGACTGGTCAAGACTCGGCCTTATTTCATACAAATACGCCGACTGGCCCGTGTCGCTCTTACGCTTCATCAAATTGTCCGTTTGTATGACATTTTATGAGCGATACGCGCGGCTTCAGCCGAAGAGGAGTGCTCGGACTCGGACTTGGGGCCGCAGCCGCGGCCGGCATCGCCGGCTGCAGCGTCGGCGGACCGTCCGACGCGGGCAACGCCGGAGCGGGCGACCCGTCGGGCGGTACGCCGCCGGGCGGCCCGGCCGCCCCGTCCGGCCCGGTGGTCAAGCCCATCGGCGACGGATCCACCGCCGACACCGGGCCGCAGCCGCACCAGCCGGCGGCCCCCGTACCCCTCCAGCCGGGCGAGACCCCGCCCCAGTTCGTGGTGTTCAGCTGGGACGGCGCGGGGGAGATCGGCAACGGCCTCTTCCCCCGCTTCCTCAAGCTCGCCAAGGACCACGGCGCGGCGATGACCTTCTTCCTCTCCGGTATCTACCTCCTGCCCGAGTCGAAGAAGGGCCTCTACCGGCCGCCGAAGAACCCCGTCGGCGCCTCGGACATCGGGTACCTCAAGGACGAGAACGTCCGCAACACCCTCAAGTACGTGCGCGAGGCCTGGCTCGACGGCCACGAAATAGGAACCCACTTCAACGGGCACTTCTGCGGCGGCTCCGGCTCGGTCGGCAGGTGGACCCCCGAGGACTGGCAGAGCGAGATCGACCAGGCCGTGTCCTTCGTCACCAACTGGCGCACCAACACCGGCTGGACCGACCTCGACCCGCTGCCCTTCGACTACCGCAAGGAGCTGGTCGGCGCCCGCACCCCCTGCCTGCTCGGCCAGGACAACCTGCTGCCGACCGCCAAGAAGCTGGGCTGGCGCTACGACTCCAGCTCGCCCGGCGGCCTCCAGCAGTGGCCGGTCAAGCGCGGCGGCCTGTGGGACCTGCCGCTGCAGTCGCTCCCGTTCCCCGGGCACTCCTTCGAGGTGCTGTCGATGGACTACAACATCCTCGCGAACCAGTCCAAGAACACCACCAAGGGCGTCCCGTCCAACTACCCGGCCTGGCGCACCCAGGCCACCGCCGCCTACCTGGGCGGCTTCAAGCGGGCCTACGAGACCAACCGCGCGCCCCTCTTCATCGGCAACCACTTCGAGCAGTGGAACGGCGGCATCTACATGGACGCCGTCGAGGAGTCCCTCAAGGGCATGGCGGACAAAAAGGACGTACGACTCGTATCCTTCCGGCAGTTCACCGACTGGCTGGACGTCCAGGACCCCAAGGTCCTGGACAAGCTGCGCACGCTCGGCCCCGGCCAGGCGCCGACCGGTGGCTGGGGCACGTATCTCACGGCGGCCTGACCGGGCCCGGGTCGGCACCTGACCAGCGGATTGGCAGACCCCCGGGGGGTGCGGAAGATCCGCAAACCGCACATGCGAAACTTTTCACATGAGCCTTAGCCGCGCCCCCCGCCGCAGCCGCTCGACCAGCGGCCGCGCCACCCTGCTGACCGCGGTGACCCTCGCCGGCGCACTCACCCTCACGGCGTGCGGCGATGCGGACGGCGGCAGCAAATCCTCCGGGTCCGCCGGAGGCAACTACGTGGTGGGCTCCACCGGCATCGCCACCGTCGCCAAGGCCGACCGCACCGACGCCCCCAAGCTCGACGGGGAGACGGTCGACGGCAAGACGCTCGACACCACCACCCTCAAGGGCAAGGTCGTCGTCCTCAACGTCTGGGGCTCCTGGTGCCCGCCGTGCCGGGCCGAGGCCCCGTACTTCGCGAAGGTCGCCAAGGAGCTGGAGGCGGCCGGACAGCCCGTCGCCTTCGTCGGCATCAACACCCGCGACAACACCAAGCAGGCCGCGACCTCCTTCGAAGAGACCTACGGGATCACCTACCCGAGCCTCTTCGACCCGAACGGCAAGCTGATGCTCCGCTTCCCCAAGGGCACGCTCAACCCGAACGCCATCCCCTCCACCCTCATCCTCGACAAGGACGGGAAGATCGCCGCCCGCACCCTGGCCGCGGTCAACGAGGCGAAGCTGCGCTCGATGATCGACCCGCTCCTCGCGGAGAAGTGACCTCGTGGTCACCGCGCTCCCCGCACTCGCGGGCCCCTCCCCGGTCTCCGGTCTCGCCGGCCTCTCCGACGTCGTCCTCGCAGCCGAACAGACCGGCGTGAACACGACCGTCCTCAACGGCGCCCTGCTGCTCGCCCTGCCGATCGCCCTGCTCGCCGGGCTGGTCTCCTTCTTCTCGCCCTGCGTCCTCCCCCTGGTCCCCGGCTACCTGTCCTACGTGACCGGCGTCGGCGGAGCCGACCTCGCCGAGGCCCGGCGCGGCCGGATGCTGGGCGGCGCGAGCCTGTTCGTCCTCGGCTTCACCTCCGTGTTCGTCTCGACCGGCGCGCTGTTCGGCTACTTCGGGCAGACCCTCGACGCGAACAAGGAAGTCATCTCCCGGGTGCTGGGCGGCCTGGTGATCCTGCTCGGCCTGTTCTTCATGGGCGCCATCCCCGGCCTGACGATGCGCGAGTTCCGCTTCCACAAGAGGCCGGCGGTCGGGCTGATCGGCGCGCCCGTGCTCGGAGTGCTCTTCGGCCTCGGCTGGACCCCCTGCATGGGCCCGACCCTCGCGGCCGTCGGCACGCTCTCCATCGACCAGGCCACGGCCGGCCGGGGCGCCCTGCTGACCACCGTGTTCTGCCTGGGACTGGGCCTGCCGTTCATCGCCACCGCGCTCGCCTTCCGCAAGGCGCTCGGCGCGTTCGGCTGGGTGAAGAAGCACTACGCGTGGGTGATGCGGATCGGCGGCGGCATGCTGATCCTGACCGGTCTGCTGCTCGTCACAGGAATGTGGAGCAGCATCGTCAGCGAAATGCAGAGCTGGACCAACGGCTTCACGGTGGGGATCTGAGGACTACGAGGACATGACTGCGACCGACAAGGCGTCCCCCGAGGCGCCCCACGACTCCGCCGCCACCGAGGCAGCCGCCGAAGCAGCTGCCGAAGCCGAAGCTTCCACCGAGGCAGCCGCCGAAGCCGAGGCCTCCACCGAGGCAGCCGCCGGCGCGCAGCTGTCCACCGCCCCCCTGGAGGACGCCCCCGGCGGCCCCGTGGGCATCGGGGTGCTCGGCTGGGCCCGCTGGTTCTGGCGGCAGCTCACCTCCATGCGCGTCGCGCTGATCCTGCTCTTCCTGCTGTCGCTGGCGTCCATCCCGGGCTCGCTGATCCCGCAGAACCAGGTCGACCTGATGAAGGTCGCCGGCTGGAAGAAGGAGCACCCCTCCTGGGTGACCGTCGCCGAGAAGCTCCAGCTCTTCGACGTCTACAGCTCGGTGTGGTTCTCCGCGATCTACCTGCTGCTGTTCATCTCGCTGATCGGCTGCATCCTGCCGCGCTCCTGGCAGTTCGTCGGCCAGCTCACCGGCCGGCCGCCGGCCGCGCCCAAGCGGCTCGACCGGATGCCCGCGTACACGACCTGGCGCACCGACAGCTCCCCGGACGAGGTGCTCGCCTCCGCGCGCGGCCTGCTCGGCCGCCGCCGCTTCCGTACGGAGGCCGGCGCGGGATCGGGGCGGGGACAGGGGTCGGGATCGGTCTCGGCCGAGAAGGGCTACCTGCGCGAGGCCGGGAACCTGATGTTCCACGTGGCGCTCATCGTGATGCTGATCGCCTTCGCCTGGGGCCAGTACTTCAAGTCCGAGGGCGGCAAGCTCGTCCTGCGCGGCAAGGGCTTCTCGAACACGCTCACCCAGTACGACGACTTCAAGTCCGGCGGCCTCTTCGACCCGGACGACCTGCCGCCCTTCTCCTTCACCCTGGACAAGTTCGACGCCACCTTCGAGCGCACGGGCCCGCAGACGGGCACCCCGCGCGACTTCAAGGCGTACGTCACCTTCAGCGACGGCGCGCACGGCAAGCCGGAGAAGCGCGAGATCCAGGTCAACAAGCCCCTGGCGGTGGACGGCTCCAAGGTCTACCTGCTCGGCCACGGCTTCGCGCCGGTCATCTCGGTGACCGACCCCACCGGCAAGGTGATCTACAAGGACGCCGTGCCGATGCTGCCGCAGGACGGCAACCTCACGTCCTCCGGGGCCGTCAAGGTCACCGACGGGTACAAGAACAAGGACGGGAAGTCCGAGCAGCTCGGCTTCCAGACCTGGTTCATCCCGACCTACGCCGGCCAGGGCAAGGGCACGATGCTCTCCCAGTTCCCGGAACTGGACAATCCGGCGATGACGCTCAACGCGTACCACGGCAGCCTCGGCGTGGACTCCGGCCTGCCGCAGAACGTCTACCAGCTCGACACGGCCAAGATGGAGATGTTCAAGGACGAGAAGGGCGAGCTCTTCAAGAAGCTGCTCAAGCCCGGCGAGTCCATGGAACTGCCCGGCGGCCAGGGCACCGTCAAGTTCGAGGGCATCGAGCGCTGGGCGACCTTCTCGATCACCCACCAGCCCGGCAGCGGTCTCGCCCTCGCGGGCGCCGTCGCCGCGATCGCGGGCCTCGCGGGCTCCCTCTTCATCCGGCGCCGCCGGATCTGGGTGCGCGCGACCCGCGGCAAGGACGGCGTGACCGTCGTCGAGATGGCGGGCCTGGGCCGCAGCGAGTCCGCCAACCTCCCCGAGGAGCTGGCGGTCCTGGCCGGCGCGCTCCACGAGCAGGCGCCGAGCGCGGCGCCCGCGGCACCTGCCGCCGATACCGAACCCGATTCCGATCCCGAACCCGCAGAACCTGCCGAAGAAGTCGAAGGGGAGCGCGCGTGATGCAGCTCGCGGCCGCAGCCAACGAGAACCTGGCTCACCTCAGCAACAACCTGATCTACGCGTCCATGGCGGTCTACACCCTCGCCTTCTTCGCCCACATCGCCGAGTGGATCTTCGGCAGCCGCAGCAAGGTGGCCCGTACGGCCGCCGCGCTCACCCAGACCGGGGCCGCGGCCAAGGCCGCGGCCAAGGCCGCCGCCCCCGCCGTGCAGGTGCGGGGCAAGGGCAGCGGCACCGCCGTCCTCGACAAGCCCAAGGTGGTCACGCGCAGCGCCGCCGGCACCCGTGACGTCCCGGACGGCCCCGGCGCGGCCGGCGGCACCGTCCAGGGCGACCTGTACGGGCGCATCGCGGTCTCGCTGACCACCCTCGGGTTCCTCCTCGCGGCGGGCGGGGTCGGCGCCCGCGCGCTGTCGGTGGAGCGGGCCCCCTGGGGCAACATGTACGAGTTCTCGATCACCTTCTCCACGGTGGCCGTCGGCGCGTACCTGCTGCTCCTGGTGCTGAAGAAGAACGTCCGCTGGCTCGGCCTGTTCCTGGTCACCACGGTCCTGCTCGACCTGGGCATCGCCACCACGGTGCTCTACACCGACAGCGACCAGCTGGTCCCCGCCCTGAAGTCGTACTGGCTGCTGATCCACGTCTCCACCGCGATCATCTGCGGTGCGGTCTTCTACATCGGCGCGGCCGGCGCGGTCATGTACCTCTTCCGCGACTCCTACGAGGCCAAGCTCGAGCGGGGCGGCAAGCCGGGCAGGTTCGCCACCTCGGTCATGGAGCGCTTCCCGTCGGCGGCCTCGCTCGACAAGTTCTCGTACCGCATCAACGCGGCGGTCTTCCCGCTGTGGACCTTCACGATCATCGCGGGCGCGATCTGGGCCGGCGACGCGTGGGGCCGCTACTGGGGCTGGGACCCCAAGGAGGTCTGGTCCTTCGTGACCTGGGTGGCGTACGCCTGCTACCTGCACGCCCGCGCCACGGCCGGCTGGAAGGGCCGCAAGGCCGCGTACCTCGCGCTCTTCGCGTTCGCCTGCTGGATCTGGAACTACTACGGCGTGAACATCCTGCTGAGCGGAAAGCACTCGTACGCGGGAGTCTGACGCGTAGGACCGCAGGACCGCAGGATCGCAGGACCGCAGGACAGGAGGGGCCGGGCAGCCGAAAGGCACCCGGCCCCTCCGGCGTTCCCGGCCTTCCCGCCCCGTCACCAGGAGGGGCGCAGCGGCGGGAGGGGGCCGTCCCCGTTCAGGGTGCGGACGAGGCGGCCCAGTTCGGTGCGCAGGGCGCCGAGGTCGACGCTGCCGCGGCCGAGCTCGGCCTCCAGCTCGTGCAGGACGCGGCCGGCGGCTCCCAGGTGGGCGGTGGCGGCCTCGGTCAGGACCACCAGCTTGCGGCGGCCGCCCTCGGGGTGCGGGGTGCGGCGCAGGTAGCCGCGCCGCTCCAGGTCGTCGACGAGCTGTCCGGCGGCCTGTTTGGTCACCCCGAGCCGCTCGGCGAGCTCGGTCGCGGTGGCGCCGGCGGGCCCCAGGGCCTGGAAGGCCATGCCGTGCAGGGGGCGCAGGCCGTCGGCGTACCCGGCCTCGTCGAGGCGGCGGGTGAACTCGCCGAGGAGGAGCTGGAAGCCGAGGCCGAGGAGGAAGGCCAGCTCGATGCCGTCGTCGCTCTGGTGGGTGGTCACGGAAACATGGTGACACAGGTGAGTAAAGGTGCTTTACTCGCTCGAGTAAAGCACCTTTACTCACCTGTCCCCGGAAGCGAAGGAAACGCCGTGCGCGTCATCACCCCGTCCCCCGACCAGGTCATCACCACCCCGAACGCGACCATGACCGGCTTCGCCTCCCCCAGCCGGGGCAGCGCCGAGCTGAGCACCTGGCGCGCCGCCATCCCCGCCGGGATCACCGGCCCCGAGCACTCCGTCAGCCGCGAGCAGGTCTGGACGGTCACCGCCGGAGCCCTGGACGTCACCTGCGGCGGCCGCACCGAGAAGGTCGCCGCAGGTGAAGCCGTGGTGCTACCCCCGGACGTCCTGCGCCACGTCCACGCTCTGGCGGACACCGAGGTGTACGTCGCCATGCGCGCCGACGGCCTCGTCTCCGTCCCCGGCACCGAGGGCGCCCGCCCCCTGCCCTGGGCGGTGTGAGCCCCGCCGGAGCCCCGGCAGGCTGACGGCCGCGGCCACCAGGACGGCCGCGAAGGGGACGAGCAGCGCCGCCCGGTACCCCTCCAGGGGATCGGCGGCGCCGGCCGCCACCCCCGTCACACCGGCCAGCCCGAGCGCCGCGCCGAACTGGAACGCCGTGTACAGCAGCCCGCCCGCCAGGCCCTGCTCCTCCTCCGCGACCCCCTCGGTGGCGACGATGGTCAGCGGCCCGTAGACCAGGGCGAAGGCCAGCCCGAGCAGGATCAGGCTCGGCAGCATCAGCAGGTAGGACCAGTCGGCGCCCAGCGGCAGGAACAGCCCGTATGCCAGCGCCGCCAGCAGCAGTCCGCCGAAGATCAGGCGGCCGTTCCCGTACCGCGCCACCAGCTTCGGCACCACGGTCGGCGAGAGGACCGCGTCGATCCCGATCACCAGCATCGCCAGGCTGGTTTGCAGGGTGGACCAGCCGCGCACCTCCTGGAGGTAGAGCACCACCAGGAACTGGAAGCCGAAGAACGCGGCGGAGAACAGCAGCGCCGCCGCGTTCGCCCGCAGCAGCCCGGGGGAGCGCAGGATGCCCAGCCGGACCAGGGGTTCGGCCGTGCGCCGCTCGACGAGGGCGAACGCCCCGAGCAGCGCCAGCCCCGCCACCGCGGGCAGCGCCGCGAGCTCCTCGACGCCGAGGACGAGCAGCACGACGCCCGCGGTCACGAGCACCCCGCCCCACAGGTCGATCCGGCCCCGCTCCCGGAGCGAGGCGGACAGCTCCTTCGGCGCCTTCGGTACGAAGGCCAGGGCGCCCGCCAGGATCAGCGCGGCCAGCGCCACGGGAGCGAAGAACACCCAGCGCCAGCCCACCGAGGCGAGCAGCCCGCCCGCGACCAGCCCGACGGAGAACCCGGCGGCGGCCGTGCCCGAGTAGACGAGCAGCGCCTTCTCGCGCTGGGGCCCCTCGTCGAAGCCGGTGGTGATGATGGACAGGCCCGCCGGGGTCATGAAGGCGGCGGCGACCCCGGTCACGAAGCGGGCGGCGATCAACTGCCAGCCCTCGGTGGCGAGCCCGCCGAGCCCGGAGAAGAGCAGGAACACCGTCAGCCAGCCGATGAACATCCGGCGGCGTCCGAAGAGGTCGGCCGCGCGGCCGCCGAGCAGCATGAAGCCGCCGTAGCCGAGCACGTAGGCGCTCATCACCCACTGGAGCACGCCGGTTTCGAGGCCGAGATCGGCGCGGATGGACGGCAGGGCCACGTTCAGCATCGCGACGTCGATGCCTTCGAGGAAGATGGCGCCGCACAGGACGAGCAGGACGCCGAGCCGGCGCCCGCGGATGGAAGGGTTGGAGTCCACGGAAAGACCTCGCAGGATCGAGGGAGGAAGGAAGGGAGGGAAAGAAGGAGAGGAAGAGCGGAAGTTGCCGGCTCAACCACCCTCGCCCGCCGCCCGTCCGGGAACAACGGCGAAGATCTCAACGTTCGTTCAGCCATGCTTACCGATCGCGATGAGCTGGACTGCTTCCTGATCCTGGCCGAGGAGCTGCACTTCGGCCGCACCGCCGAGCGCATGCTGCTCTCCCGGGCCCGCGTCAGCCAGCTCGTGCAGCGCCTCGAACGGCGCGTCGGCGCCCGGCTCTTCCTGCGCACCAGCCGCAGCGTCGCCCTCACCTCGCTCGGCGCCCAGCTCCGCGCCGACCTGGAACCCCACCACCGCGGCATCGCCGCCGCCCTGGACCGGGCCGCGGCGACGGCCCGCGCCGCGGACGGGGTGCTGCACGTCGGCTTCACCACCCCGCCCGCCGGCGAACTCGTCCTGCGCGCCGCGCAGGCCCTGCGCACCACGCACCCCGGCCTCAGCGTCGAGGTGTGCGAGGTGCCGCTCTCCGACCCGTACGGGCAACTGCGCGGCGGGGACTTCGACGTGGCCTTCGCCGAGTTCCCGGTCCGCGAACCCGATCTGGGGGAGGGGCCGACCCTGTTCACCGAGGCGCGGGCGCTGGCCGTGGCCGCCGGGCATCCGCTGGCCGTGCGGAACTCCGTGACGCTGGAGGAGCTGGCGGGGGTCGCGCTGCTGGCCGTGGCCGGGGACCTGCCCGCGTACCTGCGCGAACACCAGGCCCCGGCGCGCACCCCGGGCGGGCGGCCGATCCGGCGCGGGCCGGAGGTGACGAACCTGCAGGAGGCGCTGATGCTGGTCGCGGCGGGCCGGGGCGCCCTGCTGACCTCGGCGCACGCCGCGGCGTACCACGCCCGGCCGGGCGTCACCCACGTGCCCGTGGCCGACGCGGAGCCGGTCGGGTACGGGCTGGTCTGGCGCGCGGGTGAGGACACCGGCGCCGTACGGGCCTTCGCGCAGGCCGCGCAGCGGGCGGCGGCCCGGACGGGCGCGGAAGCTCCGTAGAGGGGCAGACGAGGCTCCGGCCCTACCGGACTCCGGTCCTACGGGGCTCCGGCCCTACTCCTTGTCCTGCTCCTTGCCGTCCCGCTCGTCCTGCTCCTCGCGCAGGGACTTCAGGAACTCCGGGTTGTCGTCGGGGGCCACCCACGTGCGGCGGCCCGGGCGCGGCCGGTCGCCGGCGCCGCCGGGCACCCGCTTCTTGCCCGCGAACAGCCACACCACCGGCCCGACGATCGAGAAGAGCAGGATGATCAGGACCCAGACGACCTTCGGGAGGTGCTTGACCTCTTCCTCCGGCGTGTTCAGGCAGTCGATGAAGGTGTAGATGGTCAGCGCGATGATCAGCAGGAACGGCAGATAGCGCAGCACGGTGTGGGACCGACCCCCAGAAGAACGGTGCGGACCGGGCAGGCCCGCCGTGGACTCTTCCAGGGTAGAGGCCCCGCCGCGCTTCGGGCTCTGAGCGGGGATGCCACAATTGGCCGCATGGCTTACGACGATCTCCGCTCGCTGCTCCGGGCTCTGGAGCGAGAGGGCGACCTCAAGCGCATCAAGGCCGAAGTGGACCCGTACCTAGAGGTCGGGGAGATCGTCGACAGAGTGAACAAGGCGGGCGGACCCGCGCTGCTCTTCGAGAACGTCAAGGGCTCGGCGATGCCGCTGGCCATGAACGTCTTCGGGACCGACCGGCGACTGCTGAAGGCCCTCGGGCTGAAGTCGTACGCCGAGATCAGCGAGAAGATCGGCGGCCTGCTCAAGCCCGAGCTGCCGCAGGGCTTCATCGGCGTCCGCGAGGCCTTCGGCAAGCTCGGCTCGATGGTGCACGTGCCGCCGAAGAAGGTGAAGGGCGAGTCCGCGCCCGTCCAGGAGGTCGTCCTGACCGGCGACGACGTGGACCTGGACCAGCTGCCGGCCCTCTTCACCTGGCCCAAGGACGGCGGCTCCTTCTTCAACCTCGGCCTGACGCACACCAAGCACCCGGAGACGGGCGTGCGCAACCTCGGCCTGTACCGCCTCCAGCGCCACGACAAGCGCACCATCGGCATGCACTGGCAGATCCACAAGGACAGCCGCAACCACTACGCGGTGGCCGCGGCCCGCGGTGAGCGGCTGCCCGTCGCGATCGCCTTCGGCTGCCCGCCGGCCGTGACGTACGCGTCGACCGCGCCGCTGCCGGGGGACATCGACGAGTACCTCTTCGCCGGGTTCGTGGCGGGCAAGCGGATCGAGATGGTGGACTGCAAGACGGTCCCGCTCCAGGTCCCGGCCCACGCCGAGGTGGTCATCGAGGGCTGGCTGGAGCCCGGGGAGACCCTCCCCGAGGGCCCCTTCGGCGACCACACCGGCTTCTACACCCCGCAGGAGCCCTTCCCCGCACTGAAGATCGACTGCGTGACGATGCGCAAGCGTCCGCTGATCCAGTCGATCGTGGTGGGCCGGCCGCCGACGGAGGACGGTCCGCTGGGCCGGGCGACGGAACGCTTCTTCCTGCCGCTCCTCAAGATCATCGTCCCGGACATCGTGGACTACCACCTCCCCGAGTCGGGCGGCTTCCACAACTGCGCGATCGTCTCGATCGACAAGAAGTACCCGAAGCACGCGCAGAAGGTCATGCACGCCATCTGGGGCGCGCACATGATGTCGCTGACCAAGCTGATCATCGTGGTGGACAAGGACTGCGACGTGCACGACCTCCACGAGGTCTCCTGGCGCGCGCTCGGCAATACGGACTACTCCCGCGACCTCACCGTCGTGGAGGGCCCGGTGGACCACCTGGACCACGCCTCGTACCAGCAGTTCTGGGGCGGCAAGGCGGGCATCGACGCCACGAAGAAGCTGCCGACGGAGGGTTACACCCGGGACGGCGGCTGGCCTGACATGGTCGAGTCCGACCCCGCGACCGCGGCCCTGGTCGACAGCCGCTGGAAGGAATACGGCTTGTGAGCCCTGTAGCCATGGGCGGCCCCGCCCTCTTCATCGGTACCGACGAGGTCTACGTGGCCTTGGTCCGTCCGGAGCTCGACCCGGCGGACCCGGGTGTCCGGCTCGCCGCCGAGCAGGCGGGCGTCTCGCCCGAGGAGTTCGCGGGCCCCGGCAACGTCTGGGCGCTGATGCTCGACCAGGACGGCGAGGGCGACGGCTTCGAGCTGCCCGGCGCGCGGGACATCGAGGCGGACGACTTCGCGGAGCAGCTCCAGCGCGACCTGGTCGCGGGCGAGCCGTTCACGGCGGAGGCGGGGAACTTCCTGCGCCTGGAGGCGCGCCCGACCCCCACCACCTGGCAGCTGACCGCCCACGTCACCCCGCCCGAGGGCCACGACGCGGGCCCGTGGACCCTGGAGCTCGGCACGCTCCCCACGGCCGACCTGCTGGCCGACCTCGAAGACTTCCGGAGAAGCCTCGCATGATGACGACCGCCGACGAACTGCTCGGCTCGTCCGGCCCGGCGCCGCAGCCGGTCGGCAAGGTCAAGGCGTTCCTGCGGCTCGTGATGATCGAGCACTCGGTCTTCGCGCTGCCCTTCGCCTACATCGCCGCGCTCACCGCCATGTACACGCTCGACGAGCGGATGCACTGGACGAAGCTGCTGCTCGTCACCGTCTGCATGGTGGGGCTGCGGACCTTCGCGATGGCCGCCAACCGGATCATCGACCGGGAGATCGACGCGCGGAACCCGCGGACCGCCGGGCGCGAGCTGGTGACGGGCGCCGTCTCGGTCCGCTCCGCCTGGACCGGGGCCGGCATCGCCCTGGCCGTCTTCCTCGGCTCGGCGGCGCTGCTGAACCCGCTCTGCCTGCTGCTGGCGCCGATCGCCGTCGTACCGATGGTGGTGTACCCGTACGGGAAGCGGTTCACGAACTTCCCGCACGCGATCCTCGGCATCGCCCAGGCGATGGGCCCGGTCGGGGCCTGGATCGCGATCACCGGCGAGTGGTCCTGGGACGCGGTGATCCTCGGCCTCGCGGTGGGCGTGTGGATCGGCGGCTTCGACCTGATCTTCGCCTGCCAGGACGTGGCCGCGGACCGCGCGGAGGGCGTCAAGTCCGTCCCGGCCCGCTTCGGCATCCCGGCCGCCCTGTGGGGCGCGCGCGGCGCGCACGTCGTGACCACGGGCCTGCTGGCCTGGTACGCGGTGGCGACGGACGCGGGCTGGCTGTTCTGGCTGGGCCTCCTCATCGTCGTGGCGGCCTTCGTCTACGAGCACACCATCGTCACGCCGCACGACCTGTCCCGCCTGAACCGCGCCTTCTTCACGGTGAACGGCTTCATCGGCATGGCCCTGTTCGTGTGCGCGCTGGCGGACCTGGTGGTGCGGGGGCTGTCCTTGTAACTCGATCGTGTGTGCCCCGCCCTATCCGGCGGTTCGCGGCCTGCCCGTGTGGCTAGCGTGCGGCCTACCATCGGGTGCATGGACAGGGAGGCCGACGTGACCGTTTCGGAGAGCGACCGCCTGCACTCACAGCTCAGCCGGTTCGAGGACATGTTCCCCGGTTACCGGATGGAGATCGTTGAGGGCAACATCATGATGAGTCCGGTCAAGCCGCACCACAACGAAACGATCTGGGAGGTCCGTACGGCCCTCAAAGGTCAGCTTTCGGCAGAGTGGGGATTCATCAGCGACGTCGCCGTTCCCTTCGATCCGGACAACGAGCTCTGCCCGGACCTCGCCGTGATCCCGCGGGCGGAGGTACGGAAGAACCTCAGTGCCTACCCGCCGGAGCTGATCGAGCTCGCGATCGAGGTCGTCTCCCCGAGCAGCGTGCGCAACGACTACGAGGTCAAGGACCGGGCCTATGCCCGGCGCGGGATCCCGCACTACCTGATCTTCGACCCGTACCGGGCGCAGTGCACGACTCTGTGGAACCCGGGCTCCGACGGCTACCGGGGCCGGGACGTCATCCCGTACGGGGAGACCGTCGTCGTGCAGACCGGGATCGGCAAGCTGCTCGTGGACACCTCGGACTTTCCGGTGGACCCGGGAGCGGGAGCCTAGACCGCCGCCACCTCCGGGCGCGGCCGCGCCACCGCGGCGCCGGCCAGGAGGCCGAAGAGGTGGGCCTGCCAGCTGACCATCGAGTCCGTCGGGAGGGCTCCGGCCAGGAAGGTCGTGCCCCAGACGGCGGCGATGACCACGGCGACCGCCACGCCGAGGGGGCTGCGCTCCACGAAGCCGCGGACCAGCAGGTAGCCGAAGAGGCCGAAAATCAGGCCCGAGGCGCCCGCCGTGATGCTGTGGGGCGGGGAGATCAGCCAGACCGCGAACCCGTCGGCCAGGACGATGGCCGCGCAGACGGCCAGGAAGCGGCCTATGCCGCTCAGCGCGGTGACGAAGCCGAGGACCAGCAGCGGGACGCTGTTGGAGGCCACGTGGTCGAAGCCGAAGTGCAGGAAGGGCGCCAGGGGGATCCCGCTCAGGCCGTCGGCCTCCCGCGCGGTGATCCCGTAGGAGTCGAGGGCGTGGCCGGTGGCGTAGTCGACGGCCTCGATCAGCCAGAGCAGCGCCACCCAGCCCAGCATCAGCTTCGCGGCGGCCACGGCCCGGCCGGTCCGGCCGGTCCGGCTCCAGGCGAAGGAGCCCGTACGACCCGTACCGCCCGGGTGTGTGCTGCTTCCGCTCATGACGATCCCTCCGCCGTGTCCACCCCTTGAACGTGCGGCCACCTTAGCCAGTGCCCCCCGGCGGTGGCCGGATAGTCTCGGAGGTATGACTGAGGGCAAGCGCACCCCGTGGGTGGTCGGGGTTTCCGGGGCGTCCGGGACGCCGTACGCGGCCGCCGTGATCCGCGGGCTGCTGGCGGCGGGCGAGAGCGTGGACCTGGTGGTGAGCCGGGCCTCGCGCCTGACCCTGCTGGACGAGACCGGGATCGCCTTCCGCGACGCGCACTGGCAGGACGACCTGGGGGAGTGGCTGGAGCGGGGCGCCGACGGCAAGCCCGGCACCTTCGCGCGCCCGGACCTGGACGGCGTGCGCCACTGGGCGGCGGGGGACCTGGCGGCCGGACCGAGCAGCGGCTCGTACCCGGTGAAGGGGATGCTGATCGTGCCCGCGTCCACGGCCTGCGTGGCCGGGGTGGCGCTCGGGCTGTCGAAGGACCTGCTCCAGCGGGTCGCGAGCGTGACGCTCAAGGAGCGGCGCCGGCTGGTGGTGACGGTGCGGGAGACCCCGCTGAGCGGGCAGACGCTGAAGCATCTGGTGAGCCTGGACGAGGCGGGCGCAGTGGTGCTGCCCGCCTCTCCGGCGTTCTACGCGGGTGCGACGCACATCCAGGATCTGGTGGACTTCGTCGCGGGGCGGGTGCTCGACGCGGCAGGGGTGCCGCACGGGCTGTACCGCCGGTGGGAAGGGGAGCTCGGAGGCTCCCGTCCTCCCCGGGGGGCGAGCGGTGGCGCTTAGCGCTTCTTGGCGCGCCCCGGCTTGCGCATCTTGTCGACACGGTGTGCGGCGACGGGCTGGTCGGTGCGGGATCGGTTGGCCAGCTCCTGGAGCTGTCGCATGTGCGCGTAGGCCATCTCGATCGTGTACACGGTGAACCACTCCTGAAAATTGTCAGATCGTCTTTGATCTGTTGAAAGATTCACAGGGTGTCGACCCTGTGTGCCTTTGATTCTATACGTAAACTTGAGGGAATGCCGAATAATGGAAGGTTCCAGGTACATGGACGCGGTGGACAAGCAGCTCATCCAGGCACTTCGTGAGAACGGACGCGCCTCGTACGCCGAGCTGGGCCGGCTCGTGGGCCTCTCCGGCCCCAGCGTCACCGACCGGATCAACCGGCTGGAGACGGCCGGAGTCATCACCGGGTACCGCGCGACCGTGGACGCGGCCTCGCTCGGCCTCGGCGTCACGGCACTGATCGGAATCTCGCTCTCCGACGCGGCGGACCACGAGGACGTGGCCCGCCGGCTGCGCGACCTCTCCGAGATCGAGGACTGCTGGTTCATCGCCGGCGACGACTCGTACATGCTCAAGGTCCGGGCCGGCGACGTGGACGGGCTGGAGCGGATCATCCGCAAGCTCTCCAGCACCAAGGGCGTCTCGCGCACGCGCACGACCATCGTGCTCTCCACCAAGTGGGAGAACCGGGTCGGGGGCCTGCCGGAAGAAGCCTGAGGTCGCTGAGAGTACGGTTGGGGCGCGGTTGTGGGGCACACGTACCGCGCCGCGGACCGCGCAAGAGCGGGCCTGGGGACAGAGGACAGAGGAGAGGACCGGCATGGACGCTGGGTTCAAGCGTGAGCTGGAGGACAAGGTTCGCTCCGGCGAGCGGCTGACCCGTGAGGACGGCATCGCCCTCTACGAGTCGGACGACCTGGCCTGGCTCGGCGGCCTCGCCCACGAGGTGCGCATGCGCAAGAACGGCGACGTCGTCCACTTCAACGTCAACCGTCACCTCAACATGACGAACGTGTGCACGGCCTCGTGCGCGTACTGCTCGTTCCAGCGCAAGCCGGGCGAGAAGGACGCGTACACGATGCGCATCGAGGAAGCCGTCCGCCTGGCCAAGACCATGGAGGGCGAGAACCTCACCGAGCTGCACATCGTCAACGGCCTGCACCCCAGCCTGCCCTGGCGGTACTACCCGCGCTCGCTCTCCGCGCTGAAGGAGGCGCTGCCGAACGTCTCGCTGAAGGCGTTCACGGCGACCGAGATCCACCACTTCGAGACGATCTCCGGCATGTCGGCCTCCGACATCCTGGACGAGCTGATCGAGGCCGGTCTGGAGTCGCTCACCGGCGGCGGTGCCGAGATCTTCGACTGGGAGGTCCGCCAGCACATCGTCGACCACAACACCCACTGGGAAGACTGGTCGCGCATCCACCGCCTGGCGCACTCCAAGGGCCTCAAGACCCCGGCGACGATGCTCTACGGGCACATCGAGGAGCCGCGCCACCGCGTGGACCACGTGCTGCGGCTGCGCGAACTGCAGGACGAGACCGGCGGTTTCCAGGTCTTCATCCCGCTGCGCTACCAGCACGACTTCGTGGACATGAAGGACGGCAAGGTACGCAACAAGCTCCAGGCGCGTACGACGATGGCGACGGGCGCCGAGGCGCTGAAGACCTTCGCGGTCTCCCGCCTGCTCTTCGACAACGTCCCGCACGTGAAGGTCTTCTGGGTCATGCACGGCGTGCAGACGGCGCAGCTCGCCCTCCAGCACGGCGCGGACGACATGGACGGCTCGGTCGTCGAGTACAAGATCACGCACGACGCGGACAACTACGGCACCCCGAACAAGCTGGGCCGCGAGGACCTGCTGGAACTGATCCGCGAGGCGGGCTTCCGCCCGGTCGAGCGCAACACGCGCTACGAGATCATCCGCGAGTACCCCGGCCCGGACGCGGAACTCCGCGAGACGCCGCAGGCGATGCGGCTCTGACGTCTGAGGCCCGCGGGCCTGACGCCTGAGGCCTGACGTCTGAGGCCTGACGTCTGACATCTGGTGCTCTGTGGGCCCCGGTTCCCCTGGCGGGGTGCCGGGGCCTTTTGCGCGCCAGATTGAGTAATGGCTAAACTAGCCGCATGGCCCTTACTTTCATCTTCGATCCGGTCGTCGACCCCGCCCTGGTCGAGGAGTTCGCCGCGCTCTGGACCGACGTGTCCAACGCCGACGGCGCGGTGGGCTTCGTACCGCCCGTCACCGTCGAGGACGTCCGCCCCGGACTGGACGCGCACCTCGCCGCGGCCTCCGAGGGCCGCAGCCGGCTGCTCGTCGGGCGCGACGCCGCCGGGCGGGTACGCGCCACCGCCGTCATCGCGCTCAACCAGCACCGGCTCCAGACGCATTGGGTCTGGGCCTACACCGTCATGGTCGATCCCGCCCTCCAGGGCGGCGGCGCCGGGCGCGCGCTGATGGAGGCCGTCGCGGACGCCGCCCGCACGATGGAGGGCATCGAGGCGATCCGCCTCGGCTGCCGGGGCGGGCTGGGCCTGGAGCACTTCTACGCCGCCTGCGGCTACAAGGAGGTCGGCCGCGTCCCCGGCGCGATCCGGGTGGCCCCGGGCGACGACCGCGACGACATCACGATGCTGCTGCCGCTGCACTAGCGGGCGGGGAAACCCCTGCTCGGGACGATCTTGGCTGATATACGCTGCGCACGATCTGTTCGAACAGTCCGGCGTATCCGGGCCACCGGATCGCCTTGCCCGGGGGGGCATTCCATGACTTCGACCTCGTATTCCCGCGCGTTGCTGGGCATCGCGCTCACTCCCGTCCTCGTCCTGGCGGCCGCGGCTTCTGCCGCCGCCGGCACCGCTACGGCGACCGGCACCGGCAACGCCACCGCTACGGCGACCGGCACCGCTCCGGCGACCGACGCGGCTCCGGCGGCCGCCGCGACGCGTGCGCCGGGCCCGTGGGGCACCAGCGTCCTGCACGCTCCGAACCCCGACCCCGCCTCCTCCTCGGGCGGGTTGAACGCCCTGGTGTCGGCGGGGAACGGCACCCTCGTCTCCCTCACCGGCGACGGGCTCAGCCGTTCCACCCGGATCCGGCCCGCCGGCAGCACCACCTGGCTCGCCCCGAAGTCCTGGCCGGACGCCGGCGGGTACAACACCGAGCTGGTCGCGCTCGGCGACGGCTCGGTGTGCCTGGTCTGGCGGGCCAAGCGGGCCGACGACCAGAACAACTACTGGCTGAAGGTGGCCACCCTCGCGCCCGGCGCGACCGCCTTCTCCGAGCCCGAGTACGTCGCCGCGGTCCCCGAGAAGGGCTACCAGCACCTGGCGGCGGCCCCCGACGGCCGGCTGGTCGCGGTGTGGTCGGTCTCCGGCGTCGTGAAGGCCGCCGAGAAGGCCGGCCCGAAGGCCGCCTGGACGGCTCCGGCCGCCCTCAACGAGCAGCCGCCGTCCGGCAGCCGGGACATCGTCTCCATGGACCTGGCGGTCGCCGGCAACGGCACCGCCCTGCTGGTGTGGCAGTGGAAGGCGAGCAAGGCCGTCGTCGCCCTGCAGAAGGCCCCGGGCGCGGCCGGGTGGACCGCGGTCCAGAACTTCCCGGTCCCGGGCGTGGTCAACGCGCTGCCGAAGGTGGTCGCCCATCCGCAGGGCGGCTTCGACGTGTTCTACG
Source organism: Streptomyces sp. NBC_01298 (assembly GCF_035978755.1). Taxonomy (NCBI): domain Bacteria; kingdom Bacillati; phylum Actinomycetota; class Actinomycetes; order Kitasatosporales; family Streptomycetaceae; genus Streptomyces; species Streptomyces sp. NBC_01298. The sequence continues at coordinate 4,018,705 of NZ_CP108414.1, read as the reverse complement.
GCGGCGTCGGGCCCCTCATGAACACGCGCTGGTCCCCGGCCGTCGGGGAGTGGAGCACCCCGCATGCCGCGCTCCCCAGCGGCAACACGTACGAGATGGCGGGGGACCCCGTCTACCTGCCGGGCGGCGACCTCTTCGTCGCCATCGACCCCTTCACCCAGGGGAAGCTCTCGTACGCGGTGCGCTCGGCGTCCACCGGGGACTGGCTGCCGTACACGCAGCCCTTCTCCACGCACAAGGCGGTCAGCGCGGTCTCCGCGGCCGCCACGTCGGGCGGCACCGTCACGCTGACCTGGCGGGAGGGGTATGCGCAAGCGCAGTACGTGATGGCCTCCGTCTTCAAGGGCGGTACCTGGTCCGCCCCGCGGCGGCTGAGTTCGACGGGCACCAGCTGGGCCGGGGCGCCCCGGATCACCGCCGACGCGCTCGGCCGGCCCGTCGTCCTGTGGGACGAGTACAAGTGGTCCGAGACGAACAGCGTCGTCCTGACCGGCGTCTACCAGGCCACCACCACCAGCCGCGCGCTGCCCAAGTGGCGTGACCACACGGACGACGGCAAGGCCGACCTGTTCGGCCGGGACGGCACCGGGCTCAAGGTGTACGCGGGCGACGCGACGAAGCTGACCGCAGGGAAGCGCGCGATCACCTGGCCGTCGGTGGACACGCAGGTGCTGCCCTTCGGCGACCTCGACGGCGATGGCTGCAACGACGTGTTCGCCCGCTTCCCGAAGGGCGAGGCCCGCGTCTACCTGACGGCCTGCGGCGGGCTGCCCGACCTGCAGTCGGCCTACGTCAGGGTCTCCTCGGACTGGAGCGCGTACGACCAGGTCCTCTCGCCCGGCGACGTGACCGGCGACGGCCGGGCCGACCTGGTGGCCCGGTCAACCTCGACCGGGAAGCTCTACGTGTACGCGAACACCGGTGCGGTCGGCTTCAAGGCCCGCACGCTCGGCGGGTCCGGCTTCGGTGCGTACGAGAAGCTGATCGCCGCCGGGGACATCGACGGCGACGGCGAGAACGACCTGCTGGCCCTCGACGCGTCGAACGAGCTGTGGCGGTTCGGCGGGACCGGCACCGGCACCTTCAAGGCCCGGTCCCTGGTCTTCAAGGACTGGGGCACCACCTACAAGGACGTGGTCGGCGGGCTCGACCTGTCCGGGGACGGCCGGGCCGACCTGATCTCGCTCGACAAGGAAGGCCGCGCCTGGCTGAACCGGGGCAACGGCAAGGGCGGCTTCGGCAACCGGACGCAGGTCGGCAAGGCCACGAACTGGTCGAACATCCGCATCTCCTGACGGCACGGGCCCGGGGACCGGCTTCGCGTGACGCCCGGCCGCTCTGCGGCCGCTGCCCGCCGAAGCCCCCCGGCGCCCTTGTCCGTGGCCCGGGCGTGCTTCACTGGACGGGCACGTGCCGCCGTAGGACGACCGACGAAGAGAGAAGGGGTCACCGTGTCCCTCAAGCCGAGCGCGACGATCCGTTACACCGCGATGCGCCTGGGGATCTTCGTCGGATGCCTCGTCCTCGTCGCGGGTCTGGTCCGGCTGGGCTGGGTGCCCTCCGGTCTCGGTGACGCCAACCCCGCCTGGGTCGTGCTGCTCGCCCTCGTGCTCTCCGCGCCGCTCTCCTTCGTGCTGCTGCGCAAGCAGCGCGACGAGATGTCCGTGGCCATTTCCGGGCGCGTCGCGGGCGCGAAGGACAAGCTCGCCGCGAACCGCAGCCAGGAGGACGCCGCGGTCGACGAGGCCGTGCGCACCAGCTAGTACGGAGCAGTTAGCTTCATCACACACCGAAATGCCTCGGCACCGGGCTCGCCGCCCGTGACGCCGGGGCTTTCGGCGTTTTCCGGGGGGTTCGGCGGGGATTCGCGGGGGATTCGCCGGGGTTCGCCGAGGTGTCCGGGCCCGCGCCGACTCGCGCCGGCCCGTGCTGACTCCGCCTTTCTCAAAGGCAGGCTTTGAGGTTCTCAAAGGTGAAGTGTTAGCGTGTTCAACATGTTGACGACAGCCGCGCACCAGATGACCCCGAGCGTCCCGCTCGTGGCGCGCCTGCACGTCGACCTCTGCCGCCGCGTGTCCGCGGCCTGTTGCTGTTGTCGCTGAGTCCTCGCGACCGGCCCTGACGCAGCAGCGGTCCGCCCGCCCGGCTCTTCGCTTTTCCGGGTGCTGCCGCACCGCATCACCACCCCCCCCTCCCGCAGAAACCGCAGATCCACCCGGAGAGTGTCCGTGTCCGCGTCACCGCAGACCCCTGCCGCCGAGGCCACCGCCCCGGCGAAGAAGTCCTCCTTCTCGTTCCCCTTCTGGGCCCAGATCGTCACCGGCCTCGTGCTCGGCGTTCTGCTCGGCTGGGTCTCCCGCAGCCAGGAGATCAGCTGGCTCGGTACGACCCTGGAGCAGGTGGGCGACATATTCGTCCAGCTCCTGAAGCTGGCCGTCGCCCCGCTCGTCTTCTTCGCCATCCTGGTGTCGATCACCAACCTCCGGAAGGTGAACAACGCCGCGCGGCTCGCCTCCCGCACGCTGCTCTGGTTCATGATCACATCGCTGATCGCGGTGGCCATCGGCCTCGCCATCGGCCTGCTCACCAACCCGGGCTCCGGCACCGGCCTCACCCCGCAGGACGGCAAGCTGCCGAAGCGCGAGGGGTCCTGGCTGGACTTCCTGACCGGCATCGTGCCGACCGACATCATCACGCCGTTCACCGAACTGAACGTGCTGCAGATCGTCTTCCTCGCCGCCGTCGCCGGCATCGCCGCCCTCCAGCTCGGCACCAAGGCCCAGCCGGTGCTGAACCTCGCCGAGTCGGTGCTGGAACTGCTCCAGAAGGCCCTGTGGTGGGTCATCCGCCTCGCCCCGATCGGCACCGTCGGTCTGATCGGCACCGCGATCGCCACCTACGGCTGGGACCTGCTCGGCAAGTACGCCACCTTCACGGTGGACGTGTACGTCGGCTCCGCGCTCGTGATGTTCGGCGTCTACCCGCTGCTCCTGTGGACCGTCGCCAAGGTCAACCCGCTCCAGTTCTTCAAGGGCGCCTGGCCGGCCATCCAGCTGGCGTTCGTCTCCCGCTCCTCGGTCGGCACCATGCCGGTCACCCAGAAGGTCACCGAGCGCCTCGGCGTCCCGAAGGAGTACGCCTCCTTCGCCGTCCCGTTCGGCGCGACCACCAAGATGGACGGCTGCGCCGCGATCTACCCGGCGCTCGCCGCGATCTTCATCGCGCAGATCTTCGACGTGCAGCTCGGCATCACCGACTACCTGCTGATCGCCTTCGTCTCGGTCGTCGGCTCCGCCGCCACGGCCGGCCTGACGGGCGCCACGGTCATGCTGACCCTGACCCTCTCCACGCTGGGCCTTCCGCTGGAGGGCGTGGGCCTGCTGATGGCGATCGACCCGATCCTGGACATGATGCGCACCGCCACCAACGTGGCCGGCCAGGCGCTGGTCCCGGTCATCGTCGCGGCCCGCGAGGGAATCCTCGACAAGGCGGCCTACGCCACCGCCTCCTCGTCCCTCCTGGACGAGCCGGCCCAGGCCGAGATCCCGGCCCAGTCCGACGCCTCGGACTCCTCGGACGCTTCGGACTCCTCGGACGCCGACCCGGCGAAGGCTCTCGTCACCGCCTGAGCCCCGCCGCTCGACTGCCGCAGCCCTCGCCCCCGTCCGGGCGGGGGCTGCGGTGTGCCCCGGGCAGGGGGACGTACGCAGAGCCGCGACGGGACCGGCGAAATGGGCTGGCGGAGGCCTGCGAGAGCGTGTGACGGTTCGGCCCATGGGCAACTCCAGGGCCTATCCCGTCTTCCGGACCACCGACGCGACCGCGGCGTACGCGCAGGCCATGCGCCTGTGCGCGCTGCTGGCCGAACATCACACCGTCTTCGTCCACGTGGGCAAGTGGGGCGACCTGCCTCGGGCCGGGAAGCTCGCCGCGCGCATCGGCGGCGAGGTCCTGGGCGAGGAGCAACTCGGGTGGTGATGAGGTGCGGAAGCAGAGCCCGCGTCAGGCCGTGCGTACCGCCATCAGGAGGCCGCTCGCCCAGGCCAGGCGGACGCACCGGAAGTCCTTGCGCCCGTCGAGCTCGGCCAGCAGGCGGTCGACGGAGGCCTTGTGGCCGTCCGGCCAGCCGGGCTGGGGGAGGAGATCGTCGATCAGGTAGGTCCCGCCGGGAGCCACCAGTGCCAGGGCCCGGTCGAGGTGGGTGAACTTGCCCGGCCAGGTGTCCGCGAAGACGAGGTCGAAGGGCGGGCCGTCGAAGTCCTCCAGCCACCTACCGCCGTCCCCGGACACGAAGGTCACCCGAGGGTCGGCGCCCAGGTGTTCGCGGGCGATGGCCTGCACGGCGGGGTCGAGTTCGACGGTGGTGAGGCGGGAGTCCCCGTCCATGCCGCTGAGGAGCCAGGCGGCGCCCTCGCCCGCACCGGTGCCGAGCTCCAGGATCCGGCCGCCGGGGCGGCCGGCGGCCAGCACCGTCAGGAGGCCGCCCGTGCGGTCCTCGCAGGAGAGGGTGAAGCCCGCGTCGGCCGCCTGGGCGCGCAACGCGGGCAGGGTGGAGGGGAGTTGGTTCGGCGTATCGTCCATGCGGAGATCATGCGAGGGTCCTGCCCGCCCGGGCAAGGAGGATTCCGGCGTCGGGCCGTGCGCCGCCCCGGTGATCCGCTGCTACGCGAACAGGGGGCCGCCCCGGCAGCGTGTCTGCCGGGGCGGCCCCCTGTTCAGGTCGGGGTGGTGCGGGTGTGGTCAGGCCTTGATCCAGACCGGTGCGGTCTGGGGGGCGTGGCCGTAGATGTAGTTGGAGAGCGTGCCGTTCGCGTTCAGGACGATGATGGTGTTGTCGGACTGGAGGATCGCGGACTTGCCCTTGGCGAAGTAGGTCCAGTTGCTCCAGGCCCCGCGCGAGGTCATCTGGACGCCGTACAGACCGTCCTTCTTCACCAGGCGGACCTTCGTGCCGCCCGCGACCTTGTAGACGCCGAGCTTCGGGGAGACGGTGGTGGCGCCGGTCCAGCTGTGGATCCCGCCGTCGATGGTGAGGCTGATGTAGCGGTCGCCGACCTTGCGGACGTCCTGGTAGGCGTTGGTCGCCGGGTGCAGGAAGCCGACGCGCTTGCCGTTCTCGATGATGTGCGAGCTGAATACCTGCGGGCCGGCCTTGTACGTCTTGACGGTCAGGCTGCCGTACTTCGTCGTGGAGAAGAGGCTGCCGGCGGTGTCGCAGTCCTTGGGCAGCTTCGGGAACGCGGTGGCGGTCCACGGCGTGTCACCGCCCTGGGAGCGCTGCTTGAAGACCGGCGCGGTGGACAGCACGCCGTCGATCCGCAGGCCGCTGGACAGGTCCAGCGGCTTGGACTGGTCGACCGTGCCCAGCACCTTGCCGCTCTCGTCGCGCAGCTGGGCCTTGGCGCCGGTGTGGGCGCTGTTGGTCAGCTTGACCGTCAGGCCCGCGAACACGGACGGGATCACCTTGGTCTTGACGCAGTTCTCGGCGATCACCTCGGTGCGCGCGGGGGAACCCTGCTCGGCCGGGGAAGAGGCCGCGAACGCCGTGGCGGGGACGGCGATCACCGCGCCGAAGAGGGCGAGGGCGGCGGTGGTGGCGCGGAGGGCGGTGCGCATGACGACTCCTTGAAGCTGTGCTGTGGGTATAAGGAGAGCCGTATGCCGTGGTCTCTTCCGGTGGAGGCCGTCGAGTTCGGGCTGCTGGCTACAGACAGAAAATTAGTGATCTTGTGCGGGTGGAATGGTCCGGTCCGCGTCACAGGCGTGTGACAGGGCATTCCCGGTGCGGAGCTCCCCTCTGGTTGGCAGGATCGGGGCATGCCGATGGATCCCCTGGTGATGCGCGCCCGTGAGATGTGGGAGGAACTGGCCCGCGTACCGGTGTCGTTCGCCCCGCAGGGCGGCCTGGACGTGGTGGTGTCCCCGCGGTCCGGGCTCTGCCCGGCCGGTGCCGGCAGGGGCGTTGACCGTGGGTGCGTTGACCGTGGAGCGACTGCCCGCCGTTCATCCGGACGTACGGGAACTGGAGCGGGCGGCAGGCCCCGAGGACGCGGGTGAGGCCGCGCTCGACGAGGTCACCTCGCCCGCGTTCGTCGTGCGCGACCGGCACGGGCGGGTGGTCGCCGCCGCCGGCTACGGGACCTGGCCGGGAGGGGTGGCGCATGTCGGTGTGCTGACGGCGCCAAGGGCCAGGGGGCGGGGACTGGCCCGGGCGGCGGGATCGGCGGCGGTCGCCCACGCTCTCGGCGCCGGGTTGCTGCCGCAGTGGCGGGCGCGCACTCCCGCCTCCCGGCGGGTCGCCGCCGGGTTGGGCTTCGGGGGACTGGGATTTCAGCTCAGTGTCGAGCTTGCTTGAGGGTGGCGTCCGTCGGAGGTCGGGCTCGTGTGCGGGGGGCTCGGTACCGATCCCGGGGGGCGCGTCATGAAGACGTCGACCGGGTCCTGGGTTTCCACGACGAATCCGTGGCGTTCGTAGAGCCTGCGGGCGGCGCTGCCCCGCAGGACGTTCAGGCCCACGGTCATGCCCTGCGCGTCCGTCCGCTCCAGGACCGCGCCCAGTACGGCGGAGCCGAGCCCACGGCCCTGATGGTGCGGAGCGAGGTAGAAGTGCTCCAGCCACAGCCTGTCTTCGGCGGGCCGGACCGCGACGCATCCCGCGATCTCGCGGCCGATGACGACGACCGACGTGTGCCGCGGTGAGAAGGCGTCCCGCAGCCGCTGCCGTACCCGGTGCTCGTCGTAGCGCCCGAGGCGTTCCAGGTCCGGCCGCATGACCACGGCCCGCAACTCCGCGATCACCTCGACGTCCGCCGCCACCGCGGCACGCAGCGCCCAGTCCGCGCCGTGCTCCGCCGTGGCCGTGACCACCCGTACGGGCACGGCGGTGTTCGCGCGCGTCCCGCTCCCCATCACCCCGACGTCCATGGCCGGATCATCTCAAACCGCACCGTCCGTCCCCCGGGCGGTGTGAAATCCGGTGGATCCGCGGCCGCGAGCGGGGGACGATCCGGGGGAATCGGGCGGGGCGGGGCAGGGCAGGGCAGGGCGAGGGGGAGTCGGTTGGACGTGTTCGCGTGCGCGGGGTGCGGTACGGAGCTGACGGCGCCGGTGTCGCGGGTCGCGCTCCCCGTGCACACCCACCACGGGGCGTGGGAGGAGCTGCATCCTCCCCTGATGGAGCCCTCGACGTACGCCGTCGACCCCCTGCCCACCGGACCGCCGTGGCGGCTGTGGGAGGAGGTCGGAGAGGACGCGGCCGCCCGGCAGGGCGTGTACGCGCCGGCGCACTCCGTCTCCTTCGGCGCGCGGAACAGGATCGTCATCGCCCCCGGGGACTCCCGGTCCATGGCCCTGATACCCGAGAAGTGCGAGGGCTACTGCCGGGGCGTGGACGGCCGGGCCGGCCCCAACCTGGCGTGCGAGGGCTGCGGGCGGGCCGTGGCGACCCGCGTGGACGACTGCGGATCGTGGCAGACCGTCTGGCTGGAGCCGGAGGCGGTCGTACGGTGCCCCTCGGGGCTCCCCGCCGGCCCGCCTCCCGGCTGGGACGACCTGGAGCGCGCCGAGCACCGTGTCCCGCCCGTCGAGAACGGCGGTTCGTGGAGCCGGCGTTGGGAGGCGGCCCTCGGGGTGGCGCTGGCCCACCTCGTGGTGGCCACGGAGGGGCATCCGGTGCGTCTTCCCCCGGGCCCCTTCGGCGAGTTGCTCGGCCAGGCAGTCCGCCCGTACCTCCCCGTCGGGCCCGGCGGCCGGTCGGTGGGGCCGGCCGGGCCGGGGATCCGCACGCCCCGGCCCCGTCCCGACGTCCTCCTCGTCCCCCGCCACCCCCTCACGGGCGAGCCCTGGCGCCCGCCCGGCGACGAGGGGGCCGTGGTCGCGCCGCTGGACAGCGGGGTCTGGGCGTACCTCGTCCACCCGCGCGAGACCTCGCCGATGCCCGCGACCGGGGTGCTCCCGGAGGGTGTTCTGCGCGACGACTACCCCGTGCTGCCGCCCGACCCCTGGTATCCGCTGGTACCTCACCGGGAGGCCTTCGAGCACACCCTGATCCGGCTGCCCGGGGTACGTGGCCTGCGGACCGGGTCGTGGCGAGCCGGGACCCGGTAGGGCCGGACGCAACCCCTTGAAAAGACCAGGTGAAACCAACCAGACCCACCCCTCCGGCTCCCCGCCGGGGCCTCGCCGGGCCTCGTCACCCGCACGGGTGAACTGTGCCAACTCAGCTGGATTTGTGGATGGTTGCCGGGCATATGCTCGCCCCACACCACCTCAGACATGAGACGACCCCCGCCGGGACTGGCATCCCGAACGAGGGTCTGACCAAACAGGAAGCACAACCTTCCCCATGGCTCTTTCGCAGCTTAGCGCGCCCTCGCGCGCATCGTCCCGTGTTCCCGCCGGGACCCCCCGATCAGGTGTCGACCACGTCAACATCCGGCACTCCGGCCACTTCACCGTGATCGGCAACCACCTGATCCAGCACCGCGAGCTGTCGCTGACCGCGATCGCCCTCGGTGCCTACATCCAGTCGCTGCCCGCCGGGGCCCGCATCGGCATCAAGCGGCTCGCGGAGCGGTTCCCGGAGGGGGAGGACCGGATCTCGCGCGCGCTGCGGGAGCTGGAGGAGTACGGGTACCTGGAGCGCAGCCGGGTCCGGCTGGCGAACGGACAGGTGATCACGCGCACGGTGTCCTACAACCACCCGGCCGCGAAGTGCGGCCCGGTCCCCGCGGCGAGGCCGGAACCCGCGCCGGAACCCGACCCGGAGCCGGCCCCGGAACCGGAACCCGACCCGGAGCCCGCCCCGGAACCGGAACCCGGCCTGGAGGCCTCGCCGGGCCCGGGGCCGGACCTCCAGCCGGAGCCCGAGCCCGAGCCGACGCCGGAGCCCGAGCCGGGAACGGAGCCGGGCTCGGTGCCCCGGTCCCAGACCGCCCCGGTGTTCGTGCCGGGCTCGGCGCCCGGTCCCGTACCGCCGCCGGAGGCCCCCGCGTTGCTCGCGCGGCTGCGGGGGGACGATCCGCGGCTGCTGCTCGCCGACCGCGACGTGCGCAAGTTGGCGCCCCTGGTCGCGCAGTGGCTGGAGCGCGGAGCGGATCCCGTGGCCGTACGGGTCATGCTCGCCTCCGGACTGCCCGCCGATCTCCGCCACCCGGCGGGCCTCGTCGAGCACCGGCTCAAGGCGTGGATCCCGCCGCACCTGCCCGCGCCGGAGCCCGTACGGCCCGTCGAGCGCCCGCACCCGATGCGGAACTGCGACGGCTGCGAACGGGGCTTCAGGTCGCCGGTGCCGGGCGCCCGCTGCCGGGACTGCCCGCCCGCGGAGTGAGATCCGGGGCGACGCCCTGGCCGTCCGGAACCTCTGGGCATGGCGGCTGATCCCGCTCGTGGACGTCACCGGCGTGTCCGGCGGGTACTGCGTGATGACCATCTGGTCGCGCCGGCCCGACGGCAGCGCTTTCGCCGCGGCTGGCCCGTACGGGCCCCGTCCGGTGCTCAGGCCTCGCGGGCCGCCCGTTCCAGGCGGGCGTGGTGGGCCTGCCACCAGGTGGTGTCGGCGGACGGGACGCCGGGGTTGGTGGGCTGCATGCCCACCGTGCCGTCCAGGAGTTCGCGGAGGATGTCGGCGTGGCCGGCGTGCCGGTGGGTGTCGGAGACGACGCGGACCACGGCGTGGTGCAGGGAGACCTGGTTGTCGTGGCTCGGCCACCACGGGACCGTGCCGACCGTGTCCAGGGGGAGGGCCTCGAGCGTGGCGTCCGAGTGGGCCCACGCGCGGTGGTAGAGGCCGATGACGTCCGCGCGCGACTGGTCGGGGGTGGCCCACATGTCCGCGTTGGGTTCGGCGTCCTCCGCGACCCAGGGGAGCGGCTCCCCGGAGGGGCGGCCGAAGGTGTCGCCGAGGTAGCCGAGCTCCGTGGTGGCCGCGTGCTTCACCAGGCCCAGGAGGTTCGTGCCGGTGGGGGTGAGGGGGCGGCGGGCGTCGTATTCCGAGAGGCCTTCGAGCTTCCAGAGGAGGGCTTCGCGGGCCGACCGGAGGTAGAAGAGCAGCTCGGCCTTGGGGTTCGGGTCGGGAGAGGGCATGAGGGAAGTCTGGTGCATCGATGATCTTCGGTCACCGGGTTTGTGCGGCAGTGGTGAGCCTGGGCGTCGGCGTGCGCGTGAGGTGGGGGTGTGGGCAGCGTGGCGTGGAGCATCGGTGAAAAGCCGGGCACAGGGGTGTTCAGGGGTGGTTACCGCTAAGTAAATTACCGGCGGTAACACTCCGCCGGCCAGAGAGGCACGCCGTGACCGCCGAATCCAGCCTGGTGAGGGTCGTCAGTTCCCCGAAGCCCGTCGAGCCCGTCAAGACCGTGATCGAGGGGCGCGTGCGCCAGGTGTGGGTGCCCCCGCTGGCCCCGGTGCCGGTCAGCGGGTCCCTCGGGGACATCCCCTTCGACAATGCCCGCGAGGCTCCACGGGAAGCCGTACTCGCCCGCAAGGAGCGGGACGGGACCTGGCGGGACGTCACGGCCGCCGAGTTCGCCGCCGAGGTGCTCGCCGTCGCGAAGGGGCTGATCGCCGAAGGGCTGCGCCCCGGTGACCGGCTGGCCATCATGGCGCGGACCACCTACGAGTGGACCCTGCTGGACTTCGCGGGCTGGGCGGCCGGGCTGATCACCGTACCGGTCTACCCGACCTCCTCCGCGATCCAGGCGCGCTGGATCATCCAGGACTCGGGCGCCGTGGCCTGCGCGGTGGAGGACACGGCGCAGGCGCGGATCATCAGCGCGGAGCGGGCCAACCTGCCCTGGCTGCGCCACCTCTGGGAGTTCGACACGGGGGCCCTGGCCCGGCTGGTCAAGGCCGGGGAGCACGTGCCCGACGAGGTCGTCGCCGCCCGGCGGGCCGGGTGCGCGCCGGAGTCCGTCGCGACGCTGATCTACACCTCCGGGACCACGGGCCAGCCCAAGGGGTGCGTGCTGACGCACGCCAACTTCTTCGCCGAGGTGGACAATTCGGTGGAGCTGCTGCACCCCGTCTTCAAATCGGTCAGCAAGGACCCGGCCTCGACCCTCCTCTTCCTGCCGCTGTCGCACGTCTTCGGGCGGATGGTGGCCGTCGGGTGCATGCGGGCGCGGGTGAAGCTCGGCCACGCGCCCAGCATCCGCGGCGAGGACCTGCTGTCCGACCTGGCGGGCTTCCGGCCGACCTTCCTGCTGGCGATCCCGTACGTCCTGGAGAAGGTCTACAACACCGCGCGGGCGACGGCCGAGAAGATGGGCCGGGCCTCCTCCTTCGACCGGGCGGCGCGGATCGCGCGCAGCTTCGGGGAGGTGGCGGTCGTGGAGGGCAAGCGGCCGGGGCTGGGCCTGCGGCTGGGCCGGGCGCTGTACGAACCGCTCGTCTACCGGCGGATCCGGGCGGCGCTGGGCGGGCGCGTCCGGTACATCCTGAGCGGCGGCTCCCCGCTCGGCCGGCGCCTCGCCGCCTTCTACACGGGAGCGGGCATCGAGGTCTTCGAGGGCTACGGGCTCACGGAGACGACCGCGGCCGCGACCGTCACCCCGCCGCTGCGGCCCCGGCTGGGCACGGTGGGGTGGCCGCTGCCGGGGACGGCGGTACGCATCGCGGACGACGGGGAGGTGCTGTTGCGGGGGCCGCACGTGTTCGCGGGGTACTGGAACAGCGGCGTGGCGGTGGGCGGGGAGCAGTGGCTGTCCACGGGGGACATCGGGGAGCTCGACGCGGACGGGTACCTGACGATCACCGGGCGGAAGAAGGACATCATCATCACCTCGGGCGGCAAGAACGTGGCCCCCGCACCCCTGGAGGACTGGCTACGGGCCCACCCGCTGGTGGGCCAGTGCATGGTGGTCGGCGACAACCGGCCCTATGTCACCGCGCTGATCACCCTGGAACCGGAGGGGCTCCAGCACTGGCGCCAGATGCGCAAGAAGGTGGGCGTGCCGATCAGGCAGCTGGTGTCCGACGAGGAACTGCGGGCGGACCTCCAGCGGGCGGTGGACGAGGCGAACCGGCTGGTGTCGCGGGCGGAGTCGATCCGGCGCTTCGCGGTGCTGGAAGGGGACTTCACGGAGGAGCGCGGGCACCTGACGCCTTCGCTGAAGCTGAAGAGGGGCTCGGTCGCCCGGGATTTCGCGCGGGAGATCGAAGCCCTGTACCGGTCCTCCTGACGGGCGATTCGAGCCCCTCCGGCGTTTGAGGAGCGGGGTCTGGGGCGGAGCCCCAGGGGCGCGTCAAGGGGCCGGACGGGTGATGGGCTCGCGGAGCGGGGTGCGCAGGGCGCGCTTAGTGTGGGGCTCTCTGGTCCGGGGGGCCGCTCCAGGAGGGTGCAGTGCACCGTTCCCGTCCCGCAGCCGGCTCGGCTTCACGGGCCCGTACCCGAATAGCCGTCGGATTCGTCGGCACCGCCCTGGCCGGCGCCCTGCTCGCGGCCGTGCCCGGTCCCGGATCCGGCCGCGTCCCAGGTCCGGCTGCTGCGCGGACCTCCGCGCCCGCGCCGATCCAGTGGGGCGCCTGCCCCGAGCGGCCCGCGCCCGCGGACATGCGCTGCGGCACCCTCACCGTGCCGATCGACCACGAGGGCAAAGCCAAGGGCACGGTTCGGCTCGCCGTCGCGCGGCTGCCCGCCACCGGGCCCGCCGGCAAGCGGATCGGCTCCCTCGTGCTGAACTTCGGCGGCCCCGGCGCCCCCGGCGTCTCCACCCTCGCCGCCGACCCCAACGCCTTCGCGGAGCTCAACAAGCGCTACGACCTGGTCGCCTTCGACCCCCGGGGCGTCGGCCACAGCGCCCCCGTCACCTGCGGAGGGATCACGCAGACAGGAGCCGGCGCGGCCCCCACCGGGCCCGCCGCCGAGCTCGCCGCCCTGCGGGCCGAAGCCAAGCGCTGCGCGCTCGACTCGGGCCCGGTGCTCCCGTACGTCGGTACCGTCAGCGTGGCCCGCGACATGGACCTGCTGCGCCGGGCCCTCGGGGAGGACAAGCTCGACTACCTCGGCTTCTCCTACGGGACGCGCCTCGGCGCGGTCTACGCCGCGCTGTTCCCGCGCCGCACCGGCCGCATGGTCCTCGACGGGGTGGACACCCTCACCGAGCCGCTCGGCGAGCAGGCCCTGCTGTCGGCGGTCGGCCAGCAGCGGGCGCTGGACGGCTTCCTCGTGTGGTGCGCCCACCGGCAGGACTGCGTCTACGGCACGAACACCCGTACCGCCAAGGAGAAGGTCCAGGCCCTCGTCACCCGACTGGACGCGACGCCGCTGACCGGCGAGGGCGGACTGCGCTTCACCGGCCAGGACGTGGCCGACGCCATCGGGATCGCCCTGTACTCGCGGAAGGCCTGGCCCGCCCTCGCGGACGCGCTCGCCCTCGTCGAGCGGCGCGGCGACCCCGTGGGGCTGATGCAGCTCGGCGGCCCGGAGGAACCGCCACCGCCGACCGAGGACCCCACCGACGGGCCCGGCACGGGCGCCGCCGCCGTGCCCGCCGACAACGCCGCCGCGGCGCTCGTCGCCGTGAACTGCGCCGACGACCCGGACCGCGGCGACGCCAAGGCCTCCCCGGCGGACGTCGCGCGGGAGCTGGAGGCGCTCCAGCCGGTGTTCCTGGCCGCCTCGCCGATCTTCGGGCCGCGCCAGCTGATGACGGTCCTGGCCTGCTACGGGCGCCCCGCGGGCACCGGTTTCATCCGCGGGATCGACCGCCCCGCGGGCATCCCGCGCATCCTGCTCGTCGGGACGCGCGGAGACCCGGCGACCCCGTACGAGTGGACGGAGGAGACGGCGAAGCGGCTCGGCAACACCGTGGTCGTGGACTACAAGGGCGACGGGCACACCGGGTACGTCGCCTCGCGCTGTGTGCAGGGGTACGTGGACCACTTCCTGATCGACGGCCGGCTGCCGTCGGGGACGCGCTCCTGCCCCGCCGGGGAGTGAGAGCGCACCGGGCGCGTGCTGGCCATCTGGCAAGGAACACCCGCGAGTTCGTACGCACGTGCGTACAACCAGAACGTCTGCCCAGGTGTCACACCTGGGGAAGGCCACTGATTTCCTGTGCCTTCTTGTGACTTCCTGGGGGACGTCTTGAAGAGATTCACCTCGGCGGCGCTCGTCGCGGCCACCGCCGTTCTCGGCACCCTGCTCGCATCCGGAACCGCGCAGGCCGCCGATCCCGTCGGCACCATCAGCGCCTATGCGCGGCCCGACGGCATCGGTGTCATGACCGAGAAGCCCATGCCCGCCTTCGTCGCCCACATCCGCAAGAAGGGCAGCGAGACCCGGATCCAGACCGTCAAGGAATTCAGGCACACCGCCCCCGGCTGCGCCGGCTGCCTGGAGGTGTACCAGTCCGACGGGTTGAGATTCGCCGACCTCGGCCTCTACTCCGTGGACGTCGAGTACAAGGGCACCAAGGGCGAGCGGATCCTCCGCAAGGCCGTGGCGGAACTCGACTACCGTGCGCTCGCCAGGTTCGAGAACAAAGCCACGTCCAAGAAGGTGTCCCTCGACAGCCTGGACACCACGCTCTCCGCCGACCTGATCGCCTATGACCCCCGTAACGGGGTGGGCACCCCGCTCGCCGGCAGGAAGGTGACCGTTGCCCTCGAAGGCCAGTCCCTGGCGGTTTCCACCGACGCCGCCGGACATTTCTCCACGCCGGTGACCTACACGGGTACGGAGAAGCATCTCGGTGGCACCCTCGCGCACGACTCCGCCGACCACCGCGGCGAGTTCACGACCATCGACCCCCGGGTCGAGCGTCTGCCGGTGAAGATCACCCTGGACGAGGGCTCCCGTTCGGTGACGGCCCCGTACGACCACGACGCCACCATCCGCGGAACGATCACGCGAGCCGCCCCGGACGGCACGCGGAAGCCGGTCGCCACGTCGATGCTGCTGACGATCCCCAACGCCGCGAACAACCGGTTCACGACTTCCGCGTTCACGAGCGATGCCGCGGGTCGGTTCACCAAGTCCGCGAAGGTCCTGGAGTCCTCGACCTGGAAGGTGGGCACCGCGTACAACCAGCCGTGGTACGTCATTTCCAACGGCGCCGACGTCAGTGCCACGGTGACGGCGGGAACCTCCATCGACTCCGTCACCATGAAGGTGGACAGGGACCGCAAGGTGTCCGGGCAGGCAGTTCTCGTCCAGCACGCCACCTCGGCGGCGCCGGGTTCCGCCAAGGTCGAAGTCCAGTACTCGGCCGACGGCCGCACCGGCTGGTCCACCCGCACGACCGTGGACGCGATCGTCAACCGGTACTTCAAGGTGCCCACGCTGGAGAACGCGCCGGTCGACGGCTACTGGCGACTGCGGTACGCGGGCACGCCCGAACTCCACGGGTCGACCTCGAAGCCCGTTCGTCTGACCCGGACCGTGACCGCCGTCGCGGACTTCAACGCGAAGCCCGAGCCGGTCCGCAAGGGCCAGTACCTCACGCTCACCGGCGCGCTCGAGCAGCGGGCCGCGTCCGCCACGACCTGGCGGCCGTACGCGGCCCAGATCGTGCGCTTCTACTTCAAGCCCGCCGGGACCGGAACCTCCTACGCCTACGTGGGTTCGACCACGAGCGCCGCCGACGGCAGCTTCAGCCGGAGGTTCACCGCCACGAAGGACGGCACCTGGCAGGCCCGGTTCCACGACGACGGCACCACTCACTTCGCGAGCAGCAGTCGCGAGGACTACGTCGAAGTCACCGGCTGACGAGGCGACGAGGCGCCGAGGCGCCGAGGCGCCGAGACGGGGCGACGGCGATACGGCCCGGCTGCTGTGGCAGCCGGGCCGTCTCCGTGCTCGCGATACCCCTGTCAGGTCAGCAGTTCGGGTGCGTGGAGCGCCCTGCGAAACGGTCCGCGAGCCAGTTGCCCGCCGCCAGGGACTGCGTGATGACCCCGCTGACGTGCTCACCGATCCAGATGGTGTCGAATTCGAGGTTCGTGCCCCGCGCGCACCAGTCGGAGCGCAGCCGGCTGCCGACGGCGTACGGGATGAGCTCGTCGCCGAGCGCGTGGTACTGGTACACGGGCGCGGCCGGGGCGGTGCGCCCGAGCCTGCTCTGGTTCAGGCGGGCCTGCCAGTCCGGCTGCGCGAGCGGGTTGCGGGTGGTCAGGTCGGAGATCCGCTTGAAGGAGCCGGCGATGGAGTCGATCGCGACGCAGTTGTCCTTCATGGCGCCGACCAGGACCTTTCCGGCCGGGTTGAGGTAGGAGTCGAGCTTCAGCTCCGGGAAGGCCGCGTCCTGGCCGGCGGCGGCCATGAAGATGAGGCCGGAGCCGTAGGAGCCGTTGTTGAAGTCGGCGACCTTCAGCAGGTCGGCCGGAACCCCACCCGTCGCGGTGCCCTTGACCTGCAACTCCGGTGCGTACGAGCCCTGCAGCTCGGCGGCCCAGCTGCTGGCCTGGCCGCCCTGGGAGTACCCCATGATGCCGACGGGCGTCGTGGCGGACAGTCCGGCCTCGGGGAGGCGGGTGGCCGCGCGGGCGGCGTCGAGGACGGCGTGGCCGGCGGAGGGGCCGACGGTGTAGGTGTGCGTGCCGGGGGTGCCGAGGCCCTCGTAGTCGGTGACGACGACGGCCCAGCCGCGCAGGGTGAGCTGCTGGATGAGGTTGGCCTCCATGGCGGTGCCGTACGGGAGGTTGTTGCTCGGCGCGCAGGAGTCGCCCATGCCGACGGTGCCGACGGCGTAGGTGATCAGCGGGCGCGGGCCGGTGCGGCCGTCCTGCGGGACGACGACGGTGCCGGAGACGACGTTCGGGGCTCCGTCGGCGGTCGTCGAGTTGTAGTGGATCTTCCAGGCCTTGGTGTTGGTGGGCTGGCCGGGCAGCGGGTGGAAGGCGGACGGCGCGCTGCTGACGATGTCGCCGGGGCGGGCGGCGGCGGCCTCCTCCGCCTGGGCGGTGGCGGCGGCGGTGGCGGCGGTGGGGATCGCGGCCGAGAGGGCCAGGGCGGCCACTGCGGCGAGTGCTGAGCTTCGGATGCGCATGGGGCGGCTCTCCCAAGGGTCCGGTGGGGGTGGTAGGTGAGGAGAAGGTAGTGACCGACCGGTAGGAACGTCGCTGACCGCACAGCTCAGCTTTCCTGGCCCGGGACCGCAGCCGCCCCGCCGGCCCCGCCCACCTTGTCGGCACGGCCGCGGGTGCGGCACGGCCACGCGGTACTCGGGGTGGAATTCAGCCATGCGGACCAGTGGGCGTGGCGCGGACGCGCCATTCGGGGCCGGCCCTCATGGGGATCGGTATCGGCGCGCTCTTCTTCTTCGGATTGGCCCCCCAGCTGCCCACCGGCTGGGGTCTGGCCTTCACCTTCGGCGACCCGGTCAGCGATGTCCGGCTCCCGGGCAGCTGTGAGACGCACCGGACGAGCGCGCTCACGACGTGCGAGGGCACCCGGTGGACCTCCGATGGGCAGGTCCGGACCGGCACGCCGTACTGGCACGAGGTCGCCGCGCTGGGGCTGGTGCGGGCGCGTAGGCGGCCCTGAGGGTCCTGGGGGTCCCGGTCCTGCCCCCCCCTTTGGCTCCAAAAGCCCTTGGCTGCTTGCTAGTTGGCGAGTAATTGACGCTTACACAGTCGGGAGTCCGGGTGCTTAATGGTTCCCCGCGCAGTCAACTGCGCGTTCGATTCGGGGGGATCCATGGAATTCAACGGGGCCACGCCACCGCCACCACCGCCGACGCGGCCGCCTTCGGCCTCGCCGTCGCCGCAGGGACAGCATCTGCCGCCCCTGCCGCCGGGCACGGGGGCGGCGCGCGGCGTGCAGCTGCGGATCAGCCGACGGCTGCTGTGGGTGGGGCAGGCCGCCTATCCGCTGCACAACATCGTCCGGGTGCAGACCGTCGTACTGACGCCGGACCGGGTGAGGGCCCTCATCCGGTTCCTGCGGTGGGCGGCGGTGCTGACCGCCGCCTACTTCCTGCTCGCGTGGTACGCGGAGGACAACACGGACTACTTGTACGGCGACTACGGCTACGAGGAAAGCACGGACTCCACCGTCGAGGCGCTGTGGGGCGTCGGGGCCCTCGCGGGGATGTTCCTCGTGGGGCTGCTCGTCCACCGGCTGAGCCGGCCGGACCTGCACGTCATGGCCGTGGAGGTCGCCAGCGGGTCCCTCGCGCTGGTGTCGCTGCCCGACGAAAGCCAGCTGGACGTGGTCGTCCAGCACGTGGTCCACGCCATCGACCACCCGGAGGCGGAGATCTCGATCCGGATGGACCGGGTGGAAGTGAACCTGAAGAACTACCACTTCGGCGACAGCGTGAACATCAACGGCGGGGTGGGCAACTCGGGGGTGGTGAGGACGTGACGGTGCCGCCGCAGCCGCCGCAGCCCCCGCCGTCGTCTCAGCCTCTGCAGTCTCCGCCGTCTCCTCAGCCCCCCTCGCAGTCGCCTCCGCTGGTGCCGTTGTGGGTGCCCGCGCCGACTCAGCCGGTGAAGGCGGCCCGGCGGGAGGAGTTCGAGGCGCCCGACCTCGTGCTGCGGGTCAGCAACCGCCTGCTCTGGGTGGGGGAGGCGGTCTATCCGCTGCACAACATCGTCCGGGTGCAGACCTACGTGCTCAGTCCCGACCGCAAGAAGGCCGCCGCCGACTTCGTGCCGTGGCTGGTCCTCGTGCTGGTGTTCTTCGCGGCGCAGACCGTGGACGGCAACGCGCTGGGCATGCTCGCCACGGCCGCTCCGGTGGCCTTCCTCGCCTGGTTCTTCGTGCGCCGGCTGACCCGGCCGGACCTGTACGTCATGGGCGTGGAGACCTCCGGTGGTCCCAGCGCGGTGGTGACCCTCGGGGACCGGGCCGAGCTGCGGAGGCTGGTGGCGCGGATCGTCGACGCCATCGAGCACCCGGAGACGGAGTTCTCCCTCTACGTCGCCCAGCCGACGGTGAACATCGGGCACTACGTCCACATCGGGGACACCGCGAACATCAACGGCTCGGGAAACATCGGAGTGGTGAAGAAATGACGAGGGAAAGCGGCAGTGGCGGTTCCTACCACTACGGGGACAAGGTCACCGTGAACGGCTCGGGCAACATCGGCATCGTCAAGAACCAGTCCCCGACCATCGACGCCCGGCAGGCGGCGCCGAACCCCCCGCAGGAGGCGATCCAGCAGTTGGAGCGGCTGCTCCTGGAGCTGCGCGCCCAGGTCACACCGGCGGGGGCCGGCACCATCGACCGCAACCTGCCGGTGATCGTCTCCGAGGAGAGCGACCCGGAGGCGCGGCACGGGGCCCTGATGGCCGTACTGGGCGTCGCGACCTTCGTGGGGGGAGAGGCCGGGCGGTCGATCATCGAGGCGGTGGGCCGGGTGCTGGAGCTCTTGGGCTTGGCCTAGCCGAGGTCGGATAGGTGCACGCGTCGGGTCATCCACCGGGGTCCCGCCCCCACCCCCGGCTCCCTGCCCCGACGGCAGGCCCCCTACCCTCCCGAAGCGATCCGGTACGCCCCCGGGGTGGTGCCCGTCCAGCGGCGGAAGGCGCGGTGGAAGGCCGTGTCCTCCGAGAAGCCCAGCCGGGCCGCCAGCTCCGCGATGGGCTCGCGGCCCTCCGCCAGTCCGGCGATCGCCGCATCGCGCCGGACGTGGTCCTTCAGCTGCTGGAAGGACGTGCCCTCCTGCTGGAGCCGTCGCCGCAGCGTCGCCGGTGACACCGCCAGGCGCGCCGCCACCTCACCCAGTTCGGGCAGGCGCGGCGAGCCGCGCAGGGCCTGGGTCAGGGTCCGGCGGACCTGCTCCGCGACCGTGGTCCCGTACGCCGGCCGGGAGAGCAGGTCGAAGGGGGCCCGCCGCAGCATCGCGTCGAGCGCGGGCTCGTCCCGTACCAGCGGGGCCGTCAGCCAGTGCGCGTCGAAGGCCACGGCCGCGCCCGCACCCGTGCGCGTCCCGCCGAAGCGGACCGGGCAGTCGAAGAGCAGCTCGTACTCCTCCTCGTGGCCCGGCGCCGGATACGCGAAGGAGGCGTGGGCCAGGGGGATGCGCCGGCCGATCAGCCAGCTGCTCAGCCGGTGCCAGATGGCGAGCACGCACTCGGTGAGGAACCGCTCCTCGTCCCGCGCGAACTCGTTGCGCACCGCGAACCACGCCTGCCCGTCCTCGACTTCGAGCGCCAGCTCCGGCCCGCCCGGGAACAGCCCGTAGAAGGTGGCGGAGCGTTCCACCGCCGCACCGAGATCCCGGCAGCCGAGCGAGGCCCTGCACATCATCGCGAAGGTGCCGGGCCGGCTGGGGACGGCCGACAGGCCCAGGAACTCGTCCTGCGTGGTCCGGTACAGCGCCCGGAACAGCCGCGCGAACTGCGCCGGTGTCACCCGCGCCCGGTCGTCGCCCAGCAGCAGCGGCGGAATCTGCGCCTCCTGGAGCAGCGGCACGACGTCGAGCCCGCGGCCGCGCGCCCCCGCGAGCACGGCACGCACGTGGTGCACGGTGACCGTCCGCCTCCCCATGGGTCCGACGGTAGCCGCAATGAGCGCTGAGGTCAGCGGGGGTGACGCTTCCGGTCATGCCGCGGACGCCACCGCGGTGCCTAGCGTCATCGGTACGACCCGAGGGGGAGGCGAGCCACGATGAGCGCGAGGAGCCCGATGGACCCGATGAGCCCGATGAGCCCGGTGAGCCCGGTGAGCCCGATGAGGGGGAGCGAGACGGACGGCGCCGTGCGGCCGCGCACGCTGGCGCTGTTCACGGAGTGGACGGGCGAGCGGTACGCGGCCGAGACCGCGCTGCGGCACAAGGGCGCGGAGGGCCGCGGGGAGGGCTGCGGGGAGGGCCGCGGGGAAGGGCGCTGGGAGGGCGTCTCCTACGAGCAACTCCGCGCCCGAGTAAGGGAGTCCGGGCGCGCCCTGCTCGGCCTGGGGGTAGCCCCCGGCGAGCGCGTCGCGGTCCTCGCGGAGACCCGGCCGGAGTGGACGTACACCCACTTCGGGGTCCTGGCCGCCGGCGCCGTCCTCGTGCCGGTGTACCCGACGGCCGGGGAGGAGGAGCTCGCCTGGGTGCTGTCGGACTCCGAGGCCGTGGTCGTCGTCTGCGACGACCCCGCGCAGGCGGCCCGGGTGGAGGCGCTGCGCCCGAAGCTCCCGGCGCTGCGCGCGGTGGTGGAGATGGACGGGCTGCGCGCCCTCCCCGGCGCGGCGCCCGAGGCCGAACTCCTGGCCCGCGCCGCCGCGGTGGACCCCGCCGCCGACGCCTCCATCGTCTACACCTCGGGCACCACCGGCCTGCCCAAGGGCTGCCGCCTCACGCACGCCAACCTCGGCGCGATCCAGGACGCGACGCTGCCGCTGGTCAAGGGCGGGCCGGGGGACTCCACGTACCTCTACCTTCCGCTCGCCCACCTGCTGGCCCAGCTCATCCAGTTCACCACCCTCCTGGAGGGCGGGGAGCTCTGCTACTTCGGCGGCCGGATCGAGGACGTCATCGGGGAGCTCGCCGAGGCCCGCCCGACGCATCTTCCGTCCGTACCGCGCCTGTTCGAGAAGCTGCACTCGGTGGTCCTGTCCCTCGCGGAGTCCCAGGAAGGCGGCGCCGCCCGCTTCGCGGAGGCGGTCCGGCTGGGGCTGCTGGCGGCGGAGGGGCAGTTGCCGGTGGAGGACCGCGCCGCGTACGAGGCTGCCGAGGGATCTCTGTACTCCCTGGTCAGGGGCGCCTTCGGAGGCCGCCTGAAATGGGCGCTGACGGGCGGGGCCCCGATCGCCCCGGCCACCCTCGACTTCCTGCGGGCCTGCGGGATCGCG
Source organism: Streptomyces sp. NBC_01298 (assembly GCF_035978755.1). Classification (NCBI taxonomy): domain Bacteria; kingdom Bacillati; phylum Actinomycetota; class Actinomycetes; order Kitasatosporales; family Streptomycetaceae; genus Streptomyces; species Streptomyces sp. NBC_01298. Next base: position 3,996,984 of record NZ_CP108414.1, on the reverse strand, counting down.
GTCTTCGAGGGCTACGGCATGACGGAGTCGGGCGGGGTCATCAGCCTCAACCACCCGGACGGGGTCAGCTACGGGTCGGTGGGCCGCCCGATCGCCGGGTGCGAGGTCCGCATCGCGGAGGACGGGGAGGTCCTGGCCCGGGGGCCGATGATCTTCCCCGGGTACCACGCGAACGACACCGCGACGGCGGAGGCGCTGGACGGGGAGGGCTGGCTGCACACGGGCGACCTGGGGGAGGTGGACGGCGACGGCTACCTCCACATCACCGGCCGCAAGAAGGAGCTGATCATCACCTCGGCGGGCAAGAACATCACCCCGACCGAGCTGGAGTTCGCCGTGCAGCGCTCCCGCTACGTCTCCCGCGCCGTCATGATCGGCGACCGCCGCCCGCACCCGGTGGCCCTGATCACCCTGGACGCGGAGGAGATCGCCGCCTGGGCCGTACGCGAGTCGGTGACCCTGGACCCCGCCGCCCCCGGCGACCACCCGGCCGTACGGGCCCTCGTCGCGGAAGCGGTCGAGGCGGCCAACGCCACGGTCTCCCGCCCGGCCCGCGTCCGCGCCTTCCGGGTCCTGCCGGGGGAGTTCACCGTGGAGGCGGGGACGCTGACTCCGACGCTGAAACTCCGGCGGAGGGCGGTGGCGGAGCGGTACGCGGGGGAGATCGAGGAGCTGTACGGGGGGTGAGGGGGTGAGGGTTGCCCTTGGCTGCGGTGGTTCCGGGGGGAGCCCGGCAGTCCAGTGTCCTTTCGGTGCGGGCCGGTCCCTCAAGGGCGCTCCCTTCGGTCGCGTCGCTTCGCGATGGCCTTCGGCCACCCTTGACCGACCGACCCACCCCGAAACGCCACAAGACTTCCGGGATCCCCCCCGGGGAACGGCCGGGAGGGAGGAGGGGGAGGAGCGGCCGAGTCGGACATTCGCAGCCCCCTGAGGCCGGGGGCATCAGGACACGGCCCCGGCAGGACAGTGAGCTCAGCGAGGACGGACGCGCGGGGCGATCAGAGCATCCAGGGCCGGGCGTCTGGACACCCTTCCCGTGACGGTCGCCCGCCACCACGAGCGGGAGGGGGCGAGATGCGCCTCAGGGTCGGTGGGCGCGACAGATCGCTACACACTCCCACTCGGCTTGGCGACTGGCCGCCGTCTGGGGCTTGGCGATGGTCCTCGACTCTCCTGCCGGGACCGCTGCTTGGAGTGACCCCCATCGACCGGCGGGGGAGCCGGTCAGTGAACGGGGAGAGTCATGGCATGCCGCACGTTCCTGAGCGCTCTCGGCGTCAACGCGCCGAGCGTGGAGACGGTCGTCGAGAACCCGAAGGTCAGCCCGGGCGGGACCGTGCGCGTCGTGGTCACCGCCGTGGGCGGCGGCGCCGATGTGGACATCGAGCGGGTGCGGCTGGAGGTGGTCGTACGGGCAGAGGACCTCGAACTCGGCGGCAAGGCCTCCTGGAAGCACCCCTACGCGGTGGCGACGGTCGATCTCGAAGGCTTCCGACTGCCCGCCGGTGAGACGGTGACGGTCCGCGGTGAGGTCGTGCTGCCGTGGGAGATGCCGCTCACGCATGCGCTGGGCGCGCCCCTCGCGGGCGGACGGGCCGCGATCCGCACCGAGCTGGCGGTCGACAAGTCCGTGGACCAGGGCGACTTCGACGAGATCGAGGTGCACGCCCTGCCTGCGCAGGACGCCGTCCTCCAGGCCTTCACGGACCTGGGATTCGAGCTGCGCGAGGCCGAGGTCAAGATCGGGTTCCTGCCGGAGATGGCCCCGCGGATGGAGTCCCGGCAAACGCTGGAGTGCTGGCAGGAGATCGACTTCATCTTCCCGGAGTCCTGGAAGCCGGGGCGGCAGGAGCTGGAGACGGTCTTCGTCGCCCGTGAAGACTCCCTCGACGCCCACCCGGGCGGGCTCCCGGCGGCCACCTTCGTCTACGCGAGGCTGAACCAGTCGGCCTGGACGCAGAAGCTGGAGAAGCACGTGCTCGGCCACTGGCCGTCCCGCTGAAAACGGAAGGCGAGGGGGCCACGGGCATTGGCCCCCTTTGTCTTACGCCTCTTCCGTGACCCCACCGAGGAACGCGGCCCAGGCCCCGGGGGCGATGGCCAGCTGGGGGCCGGCCTGGACCTTGGAGTCCCGGATGTGGACGGAGTCGGCGCAGCCGGCGACCTCTACGCACTGGCCGCCCTCGCCGTCGCTATAGCTCGACTTCCGCCAGTCGAAGGCGACTTCGAGGCACTCGCCGCCCTCGCCGGAGCTGTAGCTGCTCTTGAACCAGGCCAGGTCCGTGGTGTTCATTACCGTTCTCCCAGCATCTTCTCGATCAGGGCCAGTGACTCGTGGGGCGTGAGTGCCTGTGCCCGGATGATCCCATAGCGCTCGCTGTAGATCCGGACCTGTTCGGGATCGGTGACCAGGTTCGGGCGGCCGTAGACCTCCGTGTAGGCAATCTGTTGACGCCCCTTGGGGTGGAGAAGGCTGAACGACCCGCCCATGGCTGTGTGTTCACCCCTACTGAACGGCATCACCTGAAGTTCCACGGTGCGTAGCCGTCCGATCTCCAGGAACCGTCGGAGCTGGCCCTCGTGGACGACCCGGCCGCCCACCGCGCGCAGCAACAGGCTCTCGTCCAGGACGAAGCTGAAGGTGGGTGACGGCCACCGCTCGAAGATCTGCTGACGGTCCAGTCGGTCGGCGAGCCGCTTCTCGATGGTCGCCTCGTTCAGCAGCGGGCGCCGCTTCTCGAAGACGGCGCGCGCGTGCCCCTCCGTCTGAAGGAGACCCATCACGCCCTGGTGGCTGTAGTCGTGGATGGCGTTGGAGGCGGCCTCCGCCTTCGCGTAGTCCCGGAACCAATCCGGGTGCCGGGTCCGGGCCCGCTTCAGTGCCTCCCTCACGTCCGGGATCGCCGCGTTCAGGACGCCCCCGGCGCCCAGCGCTCGGTCGACGTTCGTCAGGAAGTCGGGCTGGGGTGTCCGTACGCCCCGCTCGATCGAGGACACCAGGTCCTCTCCCACGTGCACGAGCGCCGCGAGTTCCTTCTGCTGGAGGCCCGCCCGTTCCCGTAGCACCTTGATCATTTTGCCGAGCGCCTTGAAGAGGTACGCGGTGCCGTCGACCTCCACCGGTCGTTCCGGCTCTTCCTCGCGCTCCGACAGGTCGTTCATCTGCTGAACCGCCCTCGTCCGTACAGGCCGTACACGCAACAGGCGTCGGCCCTACGGGGATTCGCCCGAGCGCCGCCGTTCCCGGAAAGCCTACGGCGCGGCGGCCACGCTGGGTGAGGGGACGGCCGAAAAGGGTGACATGGCACCGGGCGCGGGAGGTGTGTCCGTACGGGCCGTACGGGCGCGGGGCGGCGGTCCTACGGGGTGCCGCGGTAGCGCCGCCGGCCATGGAAACCGGGCCCCGCACCGGCCAGGCTCGGTGAGGTGACGACCGAATTGAGTGACATGGCGCCCGTGGAGTTCCGGCAGCACCTCTCCGCCACCCCGCGCGGGGCCCGGCTGGCCCGGCGGCTGGTCGGGGTGCAGCTCGCCGCCTGGGGGATTCCGCACGGCTGCGCGCTCGCGGACGATGTCGAGCTGGTGGTGGGGGAGCTGGCCGCGAACGCCGTGCTGCACGGGCAGGTGCCCGGACGGGACTTCGAGGTGCGGCTCGGCTACGACGGCCTACGGGTCCGGGTGGAGGTGAGCGACGCCCGGGGGGAACGGCTGCCGCCCGAGGTGGAGGAGGCCGTGGACCCCTGGTCGGCGGAGGGCGGGCGCGGGCTGGTGCTCGTCCGGGCCCTGGCGCGGGAGTGGGGCGTCGTGCCGAGGGCGTCGGGCGGGCCGGGGAAGACGGTGTGGGCGTGCTTGTGAAGGGCGCCCCGGGAGCGTCATTCCTCCTCGGCCTCCCGGCGCCAGTGGGTGAGGTGCGCCCGGGTGGTGACGGTGTGGGACGGCCGATGGCCCAGTAGGCGCAGGAAGTCCCCCATCAGGGCGGCGGTGCTCCTGGCCGCCCCGCTCGGATCTCCTGCCTTGCCCTGCCAGGCGGCGAGGCTGAAGCGGGTGGTGAGGGTGTCGGGGTGGTCCGGGCCCAGCACCCGCAGGCGGTCCTCCAGCAGGGCGGTGAGTGCGGTGACCGCCCCGGCCGGATTCCCCGCCCGGCCCCGCAAGTAGGCGAGCTTGTGCCGGGTGATGAGGGTGTCGGGGTGGTCCGGGCCCAGCACCCGCAGGCGGTCCTCCAGCAGGGCGGCGGCCGCGTCCGCGGCCCCGGCCGGATCGCCGGCCTCGCCCCGCAGATGGATGAGGTTGAAGCGGGTGGTGAGGGTGGTGGGATCGTCCGGCCCCAGGACCCGCAGTTGGTCCTCCAGCAGCGCGGTGAACGCGGCTGCGGCCCCGGCCGGATCGCCCGCGTTCCCGCGCCAGCCCGCCAGGTTGTTCCGGGTCGCGAGCGTGTTGGGGTGGTCCGGGCCCAGCACCCGCAGGTAGTCCTCCACCAGGTCGGTGAACGCGGCCACGGCCCCGGCCGGGTCCCCCGCCTCGCCGAGGCAGGAGGCGAGGTTGTTCCGGGTGGTGAGGGTGTCCGGGTGGTCCGGGCCCAGGACCCGCACGCAGTCCTCCAGCAGGGCACCGAGTGCGGCGACCGCCCCGGCCGGATTCCCCGCCCTTCCCTGCAAGGTGGCCAGGTTGGAACGGGCGGTCAGGGTGTTGGGGTGGTCCGGGCCCAGTACGCGAAGGTGGTCCTCCACCAGGAGGGTGATGGTCTCCACGGCCCCAACGGCGTCCCCCGCCTGCCCGTGCCAGGTGGCGAGGCTGGCCCGGCTGGTGAGGGTGCTGGGGTGGTCCGGGCCCAAGTAGCGGGTGGCGGTGTCCGTGAGGTGCTGGAAGTGCTGGACGGCGGCGGCCACTTGCCCGCCCCGTCCGAGGCTGTCTCCGAGGCGGTACAGCACCCGGTGGACGGCGGGCTGGTGCAGCGAACCTTCGGCGCACGCGTTCAGAGCCGTGGTGTTGGCGCGCAGGGCGCCGGCCAGAACGGCGTCGCGTTCCGTCTCGGGCCAGGTGTTGTTCAGAGCGGCGGCCGCGATGCGCGCGAGCAGGTCCAGGTGATCGGGGGAGAGCGGGTCGCGTACGGCCCGCTGGACGAGCTGGTGAACGCGTACGGCCTGGTGGGCCTCGTCGGGCGAGTGGTCGATCAGGCTCATGCGGTGGAGCGCCCGCAGCGCTCCGGTCGCCTCCTCCTCGGTGACCGCGGGGGGTTCCGGGGCGGGGCTGTGGCGGTGCAGGAACGCGCGGTGCCCCGTGAGGTACCTGAGGGCCGCTTCACCGGCCAGGACCCGGTGCGGGATCCCGTTCGGGTCGAGCATCGCCGCGAGCTGGAGCATCGGCCGCGCCAGGCCCGCCGGGCGGAGCTCGTCCGCGCGGTCCACGGACAGGGACCAGGCGGCCGTCGCGGGGGTGGCCTGGTCGTCGGGCAGGGCGTCGGGCTCGGGGAGCAGGTCGGCCAGGTGGCGCGCGCGGTCGGCGAGGCGGGCGCGGTAGCGGGCGACCGTGATGTGGGTGTCGACGAGGTAGGCGGCGGCCTGGGACAGGGCGAGGGGGAGGTGGCCCAGGTCCTCGGCCAGGGCGGCGAGGTTCGCCTCGGGTTCGTCGCGCCCCTGGGCGGCCAGGGCCTGCCGGAGGTGGGCCGTGGCCTCGGCGGGAGTGAACAGGCCCACCGGGACCAGACGGCCGTGGGTGGCGAGGGCGGCGTCGCGGCGCCGGGTGGTGACCAGGGTCCGGCCGACCGCGTGGACGGGCGGCCACAGGTCGCGCAGGTCGGCCGGGTCGGCGACGTCGTCCAGGACGATCAGCCAGCGGGGTCCGGGTACGGGCTTGGGTTCGAGCCAGGCCAGGAACGCCTGCGCGGCCCGCTCGGGGTCGGCGGGGTCCGTGTGCAGGATGTCGGCGGCGGCCCGGGAGTAGGCGTCGATGACGGCCTGGCGGGTGGCGGCGGTGACCCAGACCAGGAGGTCGACCTGCCCGGTGGCCCAGGCGCGGCGGGCGTGGTCGGCCGCGAGCTGGGTCTTGCCCACCCCGCCCATCCCGGCCAGGACCTGACAGAGCACCGCCGTGCCGCCGCCCTCCACGGCGGAGCTCAGCTGCCGCACCTCGGCCCGGTCCTGGAACGAACCGGCCCGGCGGGGGATCACCCCGACCTGGTGCGGCCAGGAGACGGCAGGCCGGGGAGCTGCCTGGTAGGTGACCTGGTCGATGTGGTGCGCCGCCAGGCTGCCCTGCGCAGCGTGGACCTGAATGCCACCGACCGGCGGTGTGGGGAGGCTTGGGAACGCCGGTCCGGTCAGCCCTGGGCCGGATCCGGCACCGGAGGGGGCCGATGTGCGCGCCCCCGTGCAGCACGGCCGCCGCGATCGATCCGCCCTCGGCCTTCACGCTGACGTCCCGCCCGGCGGCCACGCCACCGGCTCCGGCCGAGACCGCGCCGGCCGTATTCGTGTCCGCCAGCAGGGCGCGCAGTTCTGCGGCCGCCTGCTCGCGCTCCGTATCGTCCAGACCCTCGAGGAGGTCTTCGATGCGGGTCCGCCACACCGTCGCCTGGAGGGTCTGTGCCTGCTCCGACCCGGCCCCCGCCGTGAGTTCTGCCGCGCTCCGGTCCAGCCGTTCCAGCTGCACCCGCTCCAGCTCGCCGTCGCCCCGCCCGAACCACCGCGCGACCCGGTCGCGCAGTTCCGTCCACGCGTCCGTCGTCGCGGCCTGCACGACCGCGGCGCCCCCCGCCGCGGCCAACGCCGCCAATGATTCGGCCAGCATCTCGTGCCCACCCCCGTGTTCCCGGATCCCGTACGTACGACCAAGGAAACGCCGGGCTGCGGCCGTTGGTTCCGGGACCACCGTCATCATGGAGCCTATGACGGACAACAGCGGGGAAGTGTACGGCGGGCCGGTGATGTGCCCCGGCTGCGGGACGGGGGACACCGTCCCGGTCGGCGACGTGCGGCGAGGCAAGGACCGGATACGGCTCGCTCCGGCGCCGAACACGTTCGGCGACGGCTGCTCGAACTTCATCGAGGGCACCGTCATCGCCGGGCTGGCCGTCGCCGCGGCCGCGTACTACGCCGACGACCGGGACTGGCCGTGGCTCCTGCCGGTGGGGATCGTCGCCGCGCTGCTCGTGATGTGGGGGACGGTCGCCGTCATCCGGAGCGAGGGCAAGGACAAGCGGCGCGTGGAGGCCGGCGCCGACCGGGCGGCCGCGGCCGCCGCGGGGGCCCGGTTCTGCTCCGCGTGCGACGGGGTGTTCTTCGCGTCGGGCGGTCCGTGGGAGGGCGTGGCGAGCCCGGAGCGGTTCCGCCACCACGTCTGGACGGCCGGCGGGTACGGGGACCAGCTCGACGAGAAGGCCAAGGCGGCGCCGGGGCAGGGCTGACTCGACCGCCGCCGCCCGGCCCGTTACTTCAGGTTCTCGGTGATCAGCTTCTTGAAGGCGTCCGGGGTGATCGAGTCGATGCCCTGGCCCGAGTTCACGGTGAGCTTCTTGCCGTTGATGGAGACGTCCGGCGTGCCCTGCATGTTCTGGTCGTAGAAGGCCTGGCCGACCTTCTCGACCCACGGCATGTAGGTGAGTTCCTTGACCGCCTTGTTGAAGGCGGGCGTGCGCAGCCCCGGGACCTGGTCCGCGAGGTCCAGCAGGGTGGCCGTGGAGCCGAACTTGTCGTCCGTTTCCTTCTCCGGGTGGTTCGCGTAGAGCACCTGGAGGTACTCCATGAACTTCTCCGGGCTCTCGTTCGCCGCCGCGCCCAGCGCGTTGACCGCCCGCTTGGAGCCCTTGCCGCCGCCCAGAGCCTTGTCCAGGAACGTGGCGAAGTGGTACTCGACGCGGTAGGTGCCCGCGTCGGCCTGCTCCTTGAGGGTCTTGCCGAGGCCGATCTCCACGCCCGCGCAGTAGGGGCAGCGCGGGTCGAGCCACACGGAGAGGACGTTCTTCGCGTCGGCCTTGCCGTACGGGATGACGATCCCGTCCTTGCCGGTGGTGTTGGCCGGCTGGACGAAGGGCTTGCCGGCCGCCTCGTCACCGGAGTCCGAGGAATTCGCCGTGTACAGGCCGATGCCCACGGCCAGGGCCAGTACGGCGACCAGCGCGCCGCCGATCAGCACGCGCCCGCGCAGCTTCTCGCGCCGGGCCTGCGCCTCGCGCTCCTCGCGCATCCGCGTCCGGGCCTCGCGCCGCTGGTCCTTCTTGCTGGTTGCCATTCCCCAAGGATAAAGATCGTAGAGCGCTCAAGTAGGTGCCATTGGTGCGAATCGGGCAGGGACCTAAGTCCCTCGTCCACATCCGGGCAAGGTCCTTTGAATCCTCCCCTCCCTGAAGGGAGGGGATTCCTCGCCCTCCAGGGCTGATCGGGGATTTCTGGCTCAGGCGGCCACTTGGGGCGGCGCCCCGGGTGGTCTTGTGCCCTCAGCACCAGCCGGATTGAGACCAGCCCGGACCAGCATCACGCGGGCGGAGTTCTTGTCCCTGGGGGACACGGCTCCGTACGCGGTGCAGGTATACGTTCGTTCCGAGAGGGGTAGCGCGTGCTTGGTTCTCGCTCCGCACTGCGCACAGTCCATGGTGGTGTGCGCGGGGTGTACCAGGTGCACGGTCCGCCCGCGCCTTCGGCCCATCTCGACCAGAGCCGCCTTCGTCGCGCAGATCGCCGCGTCGGCGGCCTTGCGGGCCTCGGTCAGCATCTTGTCGAGCTGCCCCGGACCACACATCCGCTTGTCCATGCCATCGGGCCGGCGCTTGTTCCAAAGGTGCGTCTGCTTCGACTTCGCGCAGCGCTCGTTCCAGATCCGCCGGCACGGGTCCCACTCAGCTAGGAGCAGGCCGAGAGCGGTGGACGACACACCTCCGACCCGAGGACCCATTGCTCCCGGCCTGAAGGCCGGGGCGTCCTTGGAGAAATCCGGTGAAGGGAAGGCGAAGGGTGGGCCACATCTCCAGGGGTGCCGGTGAGTCTTGGGCGAAGAACTGATAGACAGTTAACCTCCACGGCCCCGTTCGGCCGTCCGCGCGAAGCAGTATGGGGTGCGCGGAGCGACATGTGAGTTATTTACGTTTTACGGGGGCCCGGACCGGCCTCCGCTCTGGGGGGATCGCCGCACTGTGAAGCCACTTCACCGTCACCTCGTCAACACCTCGCGCAAAGTCGTGTGCACGGCCGCCCTCGCGGCCAGCCTGACCACCGCCGCCGTCGTGACCAACACGCCGATCGCGGGCGCGGGGGAAGCCGAGCCGACCCCCGACAGCCCCCAGGCGACCGATCGCGGTGACGCCCGCCTGGAGCTTCCGGACCTGGTCGCCGACCCGCCGCCGGCGATCCCCGGCGCCGCCAGCCCCGACGGAGCCACCGCGGGCATACCCGCGACCGCCCTCGACGCCTACAAGCGCGCCGGGATCTCGGTGGCCGCGGCCCTCCCCGGCTGCCACCTGCCCTGGCAACTGCTCGCGGGCATAGGCCGGGTGGAGTCCGTACACGCCTCCGGCTACGGGCTCAAGGCCGACGGGTACACCGAGAAGCCGATCCGCGGGCCCCGCCTGGACGGCAACGGCTTCGCCGAGGTCAAGGACACCGACAAGGGCGAGTGGGACGCGGACCCGCAGTACGACCGCGCGGTCGGCCCGATGCAGTTCATCCCCTCCACCTGGTCCACCTGGGGCGCCGACGGCAACGCCGACGCCAAGCGCGACCCGAACAACATCTACGACGCGGCGCTGGGCGCCGGCCTCTACCTCTGCGCGGGGCAGCGCGACCTCACCAAGGCGGGTGACCTGGACGAGGCGGTCCTCAGCTACAACAGGTCGCGCGATTACGTGAACACCGTGCTCGGCTACATGCGGCAGTACCAGGCCGGCCAGGGCACGACCCCGGTCACGAACCCGCCGGCCGGCAACAACCCCACGCCAACGCCTACGCCGACGCCGACCCCCACTCCGACGCCGACGCCTACGCCGACCCCCACGCCGACGCCGACTCCCACTCCGACGCCGACCCCGAAGCCCACCCCGACCCTGGACAAGCTGGTCAGGATCGGCACGCGGGAGCTCACGGCCGAGGCCGGGACCGAGTTCGCGCGCACTCCGCTCATCAAGGCGGTGCTGAGCGACGGCATGCCGGCCGTCGGCCAGCGGATCGTGGTCTCGATCGACGACGACACCACCGGCCGCACCGTGTTCGCGGCCGACGGCAAGGAATTCGCCGTCCTGAACACCGACGCAAAGGGCCTGATCCGGGTCCCGAAGCTGAAGGCGGGCCGCAAGGCGGGCGACTTCACCCTGCGCGCCTCGGCCTACGCTTCGTCCGAGGTCTCCGTGAGGATCGCGGGCACGGTCACCCCGGCCACGCCGGTCCCCGTCCCCGAGGCGGACCAGCTGATCCGCAGCGACGAGAACGCGGGCAAGCCGCTGACCGCGGTGGCCGGCACCGGGATCAAGGGCGTGCAGTTCCTGGCGACGGCGAAGGACAAGCCGGTCGCCGGGGCCAAGGCCACGGCCGGGCTCGGCGCCAAGGACAAGGACGGGAAGTGGGTCCCGGCGGACCCGGCCAAGGCGGGGGAGACCCCGTACTTCCTGGACAAGGACGGCAAGAAGCTGACGGAGCTGGCGCTCCCGGCGACCGGCGCGGACGGCAAGACCGCCCTGCCGGAACTGTCCACCACGGGCGTCGCCGCGGGTACGTACACGCTCCGCGTGCGGATCTCGGACCAGGTGGTGCTCTTCCTGGAGATCACCGTCACCGCGCCCCCGGTCACCGACCCGACCGAGCCGACCGACCCGCCGGCCACCGACAAGCCGGCGACGACGAAGTCGGCGACGACCGAGCGCCGGACCCGCAAGGCCTAGTACCCGAAGGCCTGGTCCCGGAAGGCCCGGTCCCCGAAGGCCTGGTCCCGGAAGGCCTGCCGGAGCACCCCGCCGAACTCGGCGGGGTGCGTGGTCAGGCCGGTGTGCCCGCCGGGGAAGTGCAGCAGCTCTCCGCCGAAGCGCTCGGCGAGGTACGCGGCCGGGCGGTAGGGCAGCTCGCCCCGCGAATCCCGGCCGCCGGCGAGAACGAGCCGGTCCGAGACCGCCTCCAGCCGCCGGAGGTCCGGGGAGTGGGCCATGAAACTCGGCACGATCCGCCCGAGGAAGTAGGGCAGGTCGGCCATCGTCCGCGCGGCCCGGGCGGCCGCGTGCGGCGGCGGGGCGGCCGGCGCGGGTAGCTCGGGAACGGGGGCGTCCCCGTCCGGCCCGCCCTTCAGCCCCGCCGCGAACACCCCGATCGCCGGCATCAGCCCCTCCGCGTCCAGGGTGTCCCGTACGCGGGCGAGGAAGGCGCGGTGCGCGGGGGCGTCCGGGAGCACCTCCACCAACGGCGGCTCGTGCGCCACGAGCCGTACGAAGCGTTCGGGCCGGGCCGCCAGCAGGTGCAGGGCCGCGATCGCGCCCGAACTGGAGGCGAAGACCCGGGCGGGCTCGCCGGGCGACAGCAGATCCAGCAGCCGCAGCGCGTCCTCGGCGTGCTCGGCCACGCTCTGCCCGGCCTCCGGTGCGTCCAGCGGGCTGCGGGACAGGCCGCGCGGATCGTAGGACGCGACGGTGTACTCGGCGGCCAAGGCCTCGGCGACTCCGTCGAAGGCGGCCGCGCCGCCGGTCCCGCCGGGGATCAGCAGCAGGAGCGGGCCCCGGCCGCGCACCTCGTAGCGCAGGGTCGCGCCCGGCACGCGCAGGCGGCCGACGGTCGGGGCGCTCACGGCGCTCACGCGCAGTCTCCCCGGCGGGCGATGCCGCGCTGCCTCAGCAGGTGGTGCAGGGCGTCGAGGGACCAGAGCCAGGAGGCCTGCGGCTCCCGCGCGTGGGCGAAACCGCCCGAGGCCTCCAGGGCCACGAACCCGTGGAACGTGCTGCGCAACAGCCGGGCCGCGTCGGTCAGATCGGGCTCCGCCAGCCCGTAGCCGCGCAGCATGCCGTACGTCAGCGCGATCGCGCGGCCCGGCCCGGCGGCCTTCGCGGCCAGCTCGGGGTCGATCCTGCCCGGGGCCTGGGTGGCCGCGTAACGCCCGGGGTGCTTGTGGGCGTACTCCCGCCAGGCGTTGGCGAACGCGAAGAGCGCGTCCTTACCGGCGAGCCCCGCCGTCGCCTCCGCGATGAGCAGCGTCTTCTCGTCCGCCGCCAGCAGCGCGATCCGCCCGCGGAGGTCCTCCAGGCTGCGGACGTGCGCGTAGAGGCTCGCGTCCTGCACCCCGAGCCGCCGCGCGACCTGCGCCATGGTCAACCGGTGCAGCCCGACGTCATCCGCCACCTCGGCCCCCACGACGGTCACCTTCTCGGCCGTCAGCCCCATGCGTACGCCCACCACGACATCCTCCCCGTTGTCCCTAAGGGTCCTAGGCTACAACTTTGATCACTAGGCACAACCCTAGGAACCCTAGTTCCGGTCTCGATCTCGATCTCAATCTCGGCCTCAATCCCGATGGGCGGCGAGGAAGACGCGGGTGCCGGCGGCGGCGTGCCGGTCGAGGTCGGCATCGGTGCACTGGGAACGGCCGGCGAACATGGCCTCGTTCACCGGGATCCCCAGCAGCAGGCCGGAGAAGTGGTTGGCGGGCCGGTTCGGCGTCGTCGACACGGAGCGGCCCCTCGTCCGCCAGGCGCCGGAAGGCGATGCCGCGGCAGCGGGGACGCGGGCGCACCGCACATGGGCTCCTTCACCACCCGGTGACCGGCCGGGACGACAGCCGCGGAGCGGGGCGAACCGGCGTAAATCACCGTTCCGGCCGCGGGTTCGCGACCACCCGTCTACGGTGCCGTGATGACCCTCGGCTCCCGCTTGGGCCTGGTCCACGAGGGGACGCTCCGCAGCCACATGGTGCGGCGGGACGGCACGCGCCGGGACTCGCTGTACTACAGCGTGCTCGCGGACGAGTGGCCGTCCCTGCGCGACAGGCTGCTCACCCGGATCGCGGCCAAGATGGCCGGCTGATCGGGCGGGGCGGGGCGGGGCGGGGCGGCGGGCAAAAGGCAGGAGCCCCGTCGACTCTGCTCGCACAGAGAAGACAGGGCTCCTTGGGTACTGCATATCCAACCGCGATTGGTTGGCCCAGGCGACTAGGCCGGGGTGACGTTCTCCGCCTGCGGGCCCTTCGGACCCTGGGTGACGTCGAAGTTCACCAGCTGGTTCTCCTCAAGGGAGCGGAAGCCGGCGGCGTTGATCGCGGAGTAGTGGACGAAGACATCCGGGCCGCCGCCGTCCTGGGCGATGAAGCCGAAGCCCTTTTCAGCGTTGAACCACTTGACGGTTCCGGTAGCCATGAGCCCTCCTATGGGCCAAAGGGTCGCCCTGCTCCAGAACCTGCTAAGAAGTCTGAAAACTACAAAAGCCTGCGGGTCACATTCTCCGCAGGCCTCGTACTGCAAGGGAAACCAAACTGCAACTTGCGTCGAGCCTAGCACGCACCTCCCGGCCGAGACCAGAGGGAAAGATCACGTCACTCGGACGTTTGAGACCCGCCAGACGGCTGACGGAGACGCGGGGGCTAGTCTCGCGATGTGGACGTCTATCGCAGCCGGCCCCGTGTCGGCCACATTCAGTTCCTGAACTGCCTGCCCCTCTACTGGGGGCTGGCCAGAACCGGCACGCTGCTGGACCTGGAGCTGACCAAGGACACCCCGGAGAAGCTCAGCGCGAGCCTCGTCCAGGGCGGCTTGGACATCGGTCCCATCACCCTCGTGGAGTTCCTCCGCAACGCGGACGACCTCGTCGCCTTCCCCGACCTCGCGGTCGGCTGCGACGGTCCCGTCATGTCCTGCGTGATCGTCTCGCAGGTCCCCCTGGACCAGCTGGACGGCGCCCGCGTCGCTCTGGGATCCACCTCACGAACGTCCGTGCGCCTGGCGCAGCTGCTGCTCGCGGAGAAGTACGAGGTGCGGCCCGACTACTACACCTGCCCGCCCGACCTGGGCGTGATGATGCAGGAGGCGGACGCCGCGGTGCTGATCGGCGACGCCGCCCTGCGGGCCTCGCTGCACGACGCGCCCCGGCTCGGGCTCGCCGTCCACGACCTGGGGGCGATGTGGAAGGAGTGGACGGGGCTGCCGTTCGTCTTCGCCGTCTGGGCCGCCCGCAAGGACTACCTGGAGCGGGAGCCGGAGGTCGTGCGCAAGGTCCACGAGGCCTTCCTCGCCTCCCGGGACGTGTCCCTGGAAGAGGTCGGCAAGGTCGCGGAGCAGGCGGCCCGCTGGGAGGCCTTCGACGCGGAACTCCTGGAGCGCTACTTCACGACGCTCGACTTCCGCTTCGGCGCCGACCAACTGGCCGGCGTACGTGAATTCGCGCGGCGGACGGGACTCACGACGGGCTATGCGCCCGATGTGAACGTGGAGCTCCTGCCGGTGGCCGTGCCGGGTCATTAGCGCGGCTTATGAGGGTATTCGCCTTTCCGCAGAGCGGAATGGAGCGGAAAGGCGAATGCCCGCCCCGCCCGCCTGCCGTTTACCGCGAATGCGTTCTCCTTTCACCTCCCGGCTCGCAGCGGGGCCGGGCGTGCGGGCCCTGGAACAGACGCTGGCCGGGTTCGAACCGAGCGCCGCCGCCGCTGCCGCCTGAGGTGCGGCGGGCTCCGCCGGTTCTTGAGGGCGCCCGGTGGCGCTGCTAGCGTGCGTCGCCAAGTCACGGGGTGTGGGGCGGGGGCATGTGATGAGGTTCCGGGAACGGGCGGCCGCACCGGGCCGCGGAGCCGCGGGGGCGGGCTGAGATGGGCATCACGCTGTTCGTGGCCGGGGTCACGCTGTGGGGCGCGGCGGCGGGACTCCTCCTGCCCCGGGCCGCCTACCGGCTCTCCGTCGAGGTGGGCCTGCCCTGGCGCTCGTCCTGCCCGGCCGGCCACCCCCTGACCGGCCCGGCGGGAGGCTGGCTGGGCTTACCCCTCTGCCCCCGATGCGCCCCGGCTCCGGACGTTGCCCTGGCTCCGGACGTGGCTCCGGACCCGGCTCCGGCTCCGGACCCGGCTTCGGACGCGGCCCCGGCTCGGGACGCCGCCCGGGCTCCGGACCCGGCCACGGCTCCGACCCCGGCTCCGGCCCCGGCCCCTGACGGCGGGCCTGGCCGCCGGCAGCGGTACCGGGCACGGGGGCGGGGTGGCTACGCGCCCGTCGGAGGGGCCGCCCTTGCGACCGTCCTGGTGTGTCTCGCGCTCGGGACCGGGGTCGGGGCGCGGCCCGAGCTGGTGGCCTGGCTGCTGCTGGCGCCGTTCACCGTCCTGCTCTGCTTCGTCGACCAGGCCGTGCACCGGCTGCCCGACGTACTGACCCTGCCGCTCGCCGCCACCGCGGCCGTCGCCCTCGGCGTGGCCGCCCTGTTCACCGGTACCGGCGGATCCTGGACCCGCGCGCTGCTCGGGGGGCTCACCCTCGGGTCCGTGTACCTCGTCCTGCACCTGGTCTACCCGCCCGGCATGGGCTTCGGCGACGTCACCCTGGCTCTGACCGTGGGGCAGGTCCTGGGCTGGTACGGGTGGTTCGTGCTGTTCGCGGGCACCCTCGCCGCCTTCGTCGCGGCGGCCGTGCACGGGTACGCCCAGGTCGCGCTGCGCCGGGTGGAGCGCGGGACGTCGATGGCCTTCGGCCCGTTCATGGCGGGCGGCGCCCTCGCGGGCGTGATCTACGCGGGCCTGGGCCTGGGCATGGGACTCGACCTGGGGTCCGGTCCGGTCCTGGGCGCGGGACCGGGGCCGTGAGGCATCCCGCAGGGGGCCAGCCCGGGAGCCGGACGGGCTGGCGTAGGCTGGATCGGTCCGGGGAATCTTGACCGCAGCCGGGCGCCAGCCGAACGACACAGCCGAAAGGTGACGCACCGGTGACCGACCAGGCCGCTCTCCCGTCAGTCCTCGACCGAGCCGCCACTGGGGGCCGGATCACCCAGGAAGAGGCGCTCGACCTCTACCGCCACGCGCCCCTGCACGCGCTGGGCCAGGCCGCCGACGCGGCCCGCCGGCTGCGCTACGCCGGTACCGAGCACATCGCGACGTACATCATCGAGCGCAACATCAACTACACCAACGTGTGCGTCACCGCATGCAAGTTCTGCGCCTTCTACGCGGCCCCCAAGGACACGAAGAAGGGCTGGTCCCGCGACCTCGAAGACATCCTGCGCCGCTGCGCGGAGACCGTCGAGCTGGGCGGCACGCAGATCATGTTCCAGGGCGGCCACCACCCGGACTACGGCGTCGAGTACTACGAGCACCACTTCTCCGCCATCAAGCAGGCCTACCCGCAGCTGGTCATCCACTCCCTCGGCGCGTCCGAGGTCGAGCACATGGCCCGGATCTCCAAGGTGTCGGCCGAGGAAGCGATCCGGCGCATCCACGCCGCCGGTCTCGACTCCTTCGCGGGCGCCGGCGCCGAGCTGCTCCCGGAGCGCCCGCGCAAGGCGATCGCCCCGCTCAAGGAGTCCGGCGAGCGCTGGCTGGAGATCATGGAGATCGCCCACACGCTGGGCGTGGAGTCCACCTCCACCATGCTGATGGGCACCGGCGAGACCAACGCCGAACGCATCGAGCACATCGCGATGATCCGCGACACGCAGGACCGTACGGGCGGCTTCCGCGCCTTCATCCCGTACACCTACCAGCCCGAGAACAACCACCTCAAGGGCCGGACCCAGGCGACCGTCTTCGAGTACCTGCGCATGATCGCCATCGCGCGGCTCTTCCTCGACAACATCGCCCACATCCAGGGCTCCTGGCTCACCGTCGGCAAGGAGGCGGGCCAGCTCTCCCTGCACTACGGCGCCGACGACCTCGGTTCGATCATGCTGGAGGAGAACGTCGTCTCCTCGGCCGGTGCCAAGCACCGCTCCAACCGCATGGAGATCATCGACCTGATCCGCAAGGCGGGCCGCACCCCGGCGCAGCGCGCCACGACGTACGAGCACCTCCTCGTGCACGACGACCCGGCCAACGACCCGGTCGACGACCGCGTCGTCTCGCACATCTCCTCCACCGCCATCGAGGGCGGCACCGCCCACCCCGAGCTGAAGCTCATCTCCACGAACTGACGCGCCCGTGCTGACGATCCACACCGCCGAACTCCTCGTGACCGGGGCCGCCAACGGACCCGGTCAGGGGCCCGCGCCGCTGCCCGGCGGCGCGGTCCTGGTCGAGGGCGACCGCATCGCCCGGGTGGGCCCGTACGAGGAGCTCGCCGCGGCCCACCCGCACGCGCGCGCCCGCAGCTGGCCCGGGGTACTGACCCCGGGGCTGCTGGTGCGCGGCGGCGACGAGCTGCTGGAGCGCACGTACTACCCGGACGACCCCTACGAGATCACCGAGCTCGGGGCCGAACCGATCAGCGGCGCCGAGGCGTTGGCGGACCTGAAGATGACCGAGCCGCGCTGGGGCAACAGCGCGCGGCGCGGCACCCAGAAGCTGCTCGCCCGCGGAGTGGTCGCGGTGGCCGGCCGGTTCACCAGCCCGGCCGTCCGGACGGCCGTGGTCCGCTCCGGACTCACCGTCGTCCCGCCCGCCCCCTACGAGGGCCCCGCCTCCCTGGACCCGCTCGCCGGCCGGACCACCGCCGAGGAGGCCTTCCACGGGGTCCTGGAGCCGGGCGCCCCGGCCCGGTTCGCGGTCTTCGCGGTACCCGGGCCGACGGAGCTGCTGGTGGAGGGCCCGACGACCTGCGTGGCCACGGTCATCGGCGGCAGGCTGCTCCACCGCCGCCGCTGAGCGCGGCGGGGTCCGCCGTCCCGCGGCGGTCCTCGCGGACCAGGAAGACGGCCACGAACGCGAAGACGACCATGAGGACGGTGGCCGTCGAGGCGAGGACGGACCAGCCGCCGGCGTGGTGCGCGACGGCTTCGTCGACGCCACCGCTGGCGAACATGGTCGTCGGGTCCGTGACGGCGTGGAGGGCGATCGCGGACCAGATGGTGCCGGTGAGACGCATGACGAGGTACATGCACACGCCGAAGCCGAAGGTGTAGACGACGGTGAGGAGCACCGTGCCCGGCTTCATCCCGGACAGCAGGTTGCTCACGTGCATGAGGGCGAACAGCAGCGACGAGACCACCATCACGAACCGCTCGCAATGCCCGGCGCCGCGGAGCAGATCGACCGCGAGGCCGCGCGTCGCGAGCTCCTCGGCGAGTCCCACGCAGATGCCGAGAAGGGCGATGAGGAGGAGCTGCTCCGGCCGCCAGCTGTTCCAGTCGGTGGCCGCGACATGGCCGACGACGGCGGTGAGCGCGAGCGCGGGCCCGATCCACATCCAGGGCCGGCCCGCGGGCGTCCGCCTGGCGAAGATCGAGCGGAGCCGGCCGATGGCGGCCGCGAAGCCGAGGAGCGTCACGGCGCCGATCGCGATCGGCAGGACGAAGGCGAAGAAGACGCCGGCACCCGTCGCCAGCACGTCGTCCTTGTCGATCTCGTCGCCGAAAACGGCGTCGATGGCACGCCCGACCAGCAGGTAGTACGCCAGGTACCCGACGATCACCAGGACGGTCTTGCCCAGGGTCGGCCGGTCGAAGAAGGGTATTCGGGACGTGACCGGACCGTCGTCCGTCGGCTCAACCATGACGTACCCACTTATCTCTAAACTTTTATGCCTATCGCACAATAAGCCACGCAACCTCCCCTGATGGGCCAATACGGGCGGCCGGGTGCCGGGGACGGGGGCCTGCGAGAATGACGTGGGGTCCACAGGACCTGCCGAACCACTCGCACCACACCCGAGGGGCCCACGCCAGTGACCACCGCTTCCCTGGACAAGCAGCCGCACGAAGTCGCCTCCATGTTCGACGGCGTGGCGGCGAACTACGACCTCACCAACGACGTCCTCTCCCTCGGGCAGGCCCGCCTGTGGCGCAAGGAGGTCGCCAAGGCGGTCGGCGCGCGCCCCGGGCAGCTGGTCCTCGACCTGGCCGCCGGCACGGCCACCTCCTCGCTGCCCTTCGCGGCGGCCGGCGCGTACGTCGTGCCCTGCGACTTCTCCCTCGGCATGCTCCGCGAGGGCAAGAAGCGCAACCCCTGGCTCCCGCTGACCGCCGGCGACGCGACGAAGCTCCCCTTCAAGGACGACGCCTTCGACACCGTCACCATCTCCTTCGGCCTGCGCAACGTCCAGGACACCGACGCCGCCCTGCGCGAGCTGCACCGGGTCACGAAGCCCGGCGGCCAGGTCGTGATCTGCGAGTTCTCGCAGCCCACCTGGGCCCCCTTCCGGACCGTGTACACCGAGTACCTGATGCGCGCGATGCCGCCCGTGGCCCGCGCGGTCTCCTCCAACCCCGACGCCTACGTCTACCTCGCCGACTCCATCCGCGCCTGGCCCGACCAGCCGGCGCTGGCCGGACTGCTGCAGAAGGCCGGCTGGTCCAAGGTGGCCTGGCGCAACCTCAGCGGCGGCATCGTGGCCCTGCACCGCGGCACCAAGCACGCGTAGTACGGGACCGCGGAGATGGACTACCAGGCCCTGCTGGAGCAGGTCGCCACCGACATCGCCCCGCTGATCGGCAGCGGCACCACCGCCGAGTACATCCCGGCGCTGGCGTCCGTGGACCCCCGGCAGTTCGGGATGGCCGTCGCCGACCTCGACGGCAACGTGTACGGGGTGGGGGACTGGCAGACCCCCTTCTCCACGCAGTCCATCACCAAGGTCTTCGCGCTGGCCCTCGCGCTCGCCGAGGGCGGCGTCAGCCTGTGGGAGCGGGTCGGCCGGGAACCCTCCGGCAACCCCTTCAACTCCCTCGTGCAGCTGGAGTACGAGAACGGCATCCCGCGCAACCCCTTCATCAACGCGGGCGCGCTCGTCGTCACCGACCGGCTCCAGACGCTGACGGGCGACGCGAGCAGCGAACTGCTGCGCTTCCTCCGGGAGGAGAGCCAGAACCCGGAGGTCGGCTTCGACGCGGAGGTCGCCGCCTCCGAACAGGAACACGGAGACCGCAACGCGGCCCTGGCCCACTTCATGGCCGCCTACGGGAACATCGACAACCCGGTGCCGATGCTGCTGGAGCACTACTTCTGGCAGTGCTCCATCGAGATGAGCTGCGCCGACCTGGCCCGGGCCGGCCGCTTCCTGGCCCGGCACGGCCTGCGCGCGGACGGCTCCCGCCTCCTCACGCGCAGCGAGGCCAAGCAGGTCAACGCGGTGATGCTGACCTGCGGGACGTACGACGCGGCGGGGGAGTTCGCCTACCGGGTCGGCCTGCCGGGCAAGAGCGGCGTGGGCGGCGGCATCGTGGCAGTGGTCCCCGGCGCGTGCACGCTGGCCGCGTGGAGCCCCGGCCTGGACGCCCAGGGCAACTCCGTCGCCGCGGTCGCCGCCCTGGACCGCTTCACGACCCTGACGGGCCTGAGCGTTTTCTAGCTTTTGACGCGCCCCTCGCACGGCTCGGCCCTGGCGGGCCTCCCCGGCTTCGCGCCGCTGCGCCGGACTCCGTCCGGCGGTGGCCGGGCGGGGCTGGCGCCACTGTCGTCCCGGCTTGGGGCCGGTGGGCGGGTGCGGCTGGGTCGGCCCTGCGGGGCTGGGTCCCCTACCCGCCCTTCGCCCGTTCCCCGGGCGCTGCCCGGACCCGTTCCGGGGGCCAGCCCCCGGACCCCCGCTCCTCAAACGCCGGAGGGGCTGGATATACCCAGCCTCGCCGGCGTTTGAGGAGCGGGGGTCCGGGGCGGAGCCCCAGGGGGTCCGGGCGCAGCCCGGTACCCCTGCTCTTCAGCCCGTCCGGCGTTTGAGGACCGGGGTCCGGGCAGCGCCCGGGGAACGGGCGAAGGGCGGGTAGGGGACTTCGCCCCGCGCAGCGGCAAAGGGTCGCAGCGGGGGTCAGGACGGGGGGAGGGTCAGCTCGTAGCGGCGGGCGGTGCGGGGGCCGCCCGGGATGGGGTGGCGGGCCGCCAGGGTCATGCCCAGGCGCTCCGCCACCGCGATCGAGCGGACATTCGCATCGTCGATCATCGCCACCACATCCGAAACCCCGGCCCCCCGCACCCGATCGAGCGTCGCCAGCGCGGCCGCGTAGGCATAGCCCCGCCCCCACGCGGAGCGACCGAGCCGCCACCCGATCTCGATCTCGCCCACCGGCCCCCACGCCTTCGACTCCGGCCACGGCTGCGCGCCGGTGAAGCCGATGACCTCACCGTCCCCGTCCAGCAGGGTCCACAGGCAGAAGCCGAGCCGGGCGTCGTGCATCCGCTGCCGGGCGGTGATCTCCTCGTAGAAGGAGAGCTCGGCGGGGCCGCCGAGGAACTCCATGACGTCGGGGTCGTGGAAGACCCGGTGCCAGGCGTGCGCGTCCTCGTCCGTGGGCACACGGAGCTGGACGACGGGGAGCGGCCGGGTCGGCGAGGTGGTCACAGGGGGCAGCCCTTCGGATCGCGATCTCTCTCGCTGCATAGACTGCACAGGTCTTGTGCCAATGGGCACCCTTTATCGAGCCTTCGGGAGACCCGCCGTGACCGAGCCCCTCTCCGAGCACTCCGCGGACGTGATCGTCGTCGGGGCCGGTCCCGCCGGCTCGACCACTGCTTATTACCTGGCCAAGGCCGGACTTGACGTCCTGCTGCTGGAGAAGACCGCGTTCCCGCGCGAGAAGGTCTGCGGCGACGGCCTGACGCCGCGCGCCACGAAGCAGCTCGTGTCGATGGGCATCGACATTTCCGAAGAGGCCGGCTGGCTGCGCAACAAGGGCCTGCGCATCATCGGCGGCGGCCAGCGGCTCCAGCTGGACTGGCCGGAGCTGGCCTCCTTCCCCGACTACGGACTCGTCCGCAAGCGCGACGACTTCGACGAGACCCTGGCCCGCCAGGCGCAGAAGGCCGGTGCCCGGCTGTACGAGCGCTGCAACGTGGGCGAGCCCGTACGCGATCCCCGTACCGGCCACATCACCGGCGTGACGGCGAAGCTCGGCGAGGAGAAGACCCCGGTCACCTTCAGCGCCCCGCTGGTGGTCGCGGCCGACGGCAACTCCTCCCGGCTCTCCCTGGCGATGGGCCTGCACCGGCGCGAGGACCGTCCGATGGGCGTGGCCGTGCGGACGTACTTCACCTCGCCGCGCCACGACGACGACTACCTGGAGTCCTGGCTGGAGCTCTGGGACCGGCGCGGTGCCGAGGACCGGCTGCTGCCCGGCTACGGCTGGATCTTCGGCATGGGCGACGGCACCTCCAACGTCGGCCTCGGCATCCTCAACTCCTCCTCCGCCTTCAAGGAGCTGGACTGGCGCGAGGTCCTCAAGGCCTGGTGCGCCTCGATGCCGGAGGACTGGGGCTACACCCCCGAGAACATGACCCAGCCCATCCGGGGCGCGGCGCTGCCGATGGCCTTCAACCGCCAGCCGCACTACACCAAGGGGCTGCTGCTCGTCGGTGACGCGGGCGGGCTCGTCAACCCGTTCAACGGCGAGGGCATCGCCTACGCGATGGAGTCGGGCCAGATCGCCGCCGACGTCATCGTCCAGGCCCACTCCCGCGCCACCCCGGCCCTGCGCGAACTCACCCTGCACAGCTACCCGAAGGTCCTGAAGGAGACCTACGGCGGCTACTACACCCTGGGCCGCGCCTTCGTGAAGCTCATCGGCAACCCGAAGATCATGAAGATCGCCGCCCAGCGCGGACTGAGCCACCCGGTGCTGATGAAGTTCACCCTGAAGATGCTGGCCAACCTGACCGACCCGACGGGCGGCGACGCGATGGACCGCGTCATCAACGGCCTTTCGAAGGTCGCTCCCAAGGCCTGATCCTGCCCCTGATCCCGACCCGCGGGGCCCCGTACGCGATCCCGTCCGGGGCTCCGTCCGGGGCCTCCCGCTCGGGCTCGGGCGCGCCGTGGACCTGGCGGACGCAGCGGGCCAGCAGGACCAGGCCGCAGAGCATCAGGGTCCCCGACGCCGTCCACTCCAGGCTGAGCGCGAGCGGGGAGCCGGGCTTCTGCCAGGGGCGGGTGGTGGTCAGCAGCCAGCCGCCGAGGGACAGCATGCCGAGCCCGGCGGCGGCCGGGGCGGTGCCCGGACCGGAACACGGGGCTTCGCCGGATGGGCTGGTCGTCACGGATCACCGCTTCCTGGGGCGACTCGGGCGTGCTCGCCCCGGCCATCTTCGCAGGGCCCGGCCCGTTCGGCACCGGATGTCCGCCGGGCGGGACGGGGCGGCAAGTCGGTTTCCAGGCAAGAAGTTTGGCTGACCAGCAGGTGAGAAGGCCTTGTCCCGGTACCGGCCGGGCTGTTCAATTCCCGAGAATGAACAGGTCTTCCGGCATACGCCCGCGTCCGCTCGGCCGCGCCGCGCCCCGCCCCGCCCTCCGTGCCGCCCTTCGCCCCGCCCTCCCGGCCGCCGTCCTGCTGGCGCTGGTCCTGGCCGGCTGTTCGGATTCCGACGGCGGCGGCAGCGGCGGCGGCAGCGCGCAGGGGGAGCCGAAGCTCGGAGAGGTGGCGCTCGCCCCGCCCACCGCCTCGATCTCGCTGCCCCTGGACGCGTACACGGACACCGACGCCGAGACGGCCCGCATGGGACAGGTGCAGCAGCGGCTGCTCTCCCGGTGCATGGCCCGGTACGGGTTCCCGTACGAGGAGGTCAGGCCCTCCGGCGCGGCCGGCGCCCAGGGGCCCGAGGGGCGGCACCGGGCGCTCTTCGGGGTGGCCGACGCGGAGTTCGCGGCGGCCCACGGCTACGACACGACCGCGGGCAAGGGGCAGCCGGTCAAGCGACCGGCGGCACCGCTGAGCGAGAGCGCCACCCTGGTCATGCACGGCGAGCGGCCGGGCGGGCGGCAGGGCGCCGAGCAGCCCCCGGACGCCGCGACCGAGGAGGAGGCCGCGCAGGTGGACAGCGGCATCGACGTCTCGGGCCAGAAGGTGCCGGCCGGCGGGTGCATCCGGGAGGCGTACCGCAAGCTGTACGCGCCGACGAAGGGCAGCGTGGACCTGCTGTTCCCGTTCGGGCTGGCCTCGGAGGCGCACGAACGCTCCAAGGGGGACTCGCGGGTGGTCGCGGTGCTGAGGAACTGGTCCGCGTGCATGGAGAAGTCGGGGTACACGGGCCTGAAGGATCCCTACGAGGTCGTCCAGAAGCTCGGCCTGGAAGCCGATCCGGGCGGCCCCAAGGCCGTCGTCGCGGCCAAGGCCGACGTCGCCTGCAAGCGCGAGGTGAACCTCGTGGGCATCTGGGCCGCGGTGGAGAAGGCGTACCAGCAGCGGCTGGTGGAGGAGCAGGCCGAGACCCTCGCGCTGTACAAGAAGCAGCGCGAGGCCCGCTACAAGCTGGCGGCGGGGGTCATCTGAGCCGCGGGGCCCGTCAGGAGGGCCGGGGCAGGCAGTCGCGGTACGCGTCGCGGTGGTCCCGCTTGAGGGCCTGCCACTGCTCGGAGGTGCCGCCGTCCTTCTGCTGCACCTCGCCGGTGACCGGATCCGGGTCCGGATACCAGGAGATGCCCTTCTCCCGCATGCACGCGGAGGACTTGCGCGCGGAGGCGAGGTCCTGCGGGCTCGCCTGTACGGGGACGGGGGACGGGAGCAGCGACAGGCAGGCCTGCTGCGCCGGGGGGTACCGCGGGCTGTCCTTCTCCACGAAGTGCGGAGCCCCGTCGGTCCCGTAGGAGACGGTCATCCCGTGCTGCCGCATGCACGTGTAGAACGGCACGTCCGCCGCCGCGATCGAGGGTGAGGCGGTGGGCCCGGCCGCAACTCCGGACTTTCCGGTTCCGGAATTTCCCGCGGCTTCCCCGCCCGCGCATCCGGTCAGTACGAGGCATAAAAGGAGTGCCGAGGATATTTCGCGTACACGCACGAGGTGTTTCCCTTGCGGTCGGCGGAGTGGAAGGGCGCGCGTTGGTGCGGGAGGGAGAGGCCGGATGGCGACCGGATGGCGACTGGATAGCGGCGGAAAAGGGGCGGAAGGCCGCGGGAGAGCGTAATCGGGTGCCCGGAAAGCGGACAAGTCCGTTACCCGCCATGCTGGTTGTGGCCTGAACAGCCGAGAAGCCCCTTGCCCTGCCGTGCTCCGGAAGGTTTAATCCCGGCCGGAATCAATTTCCTGAAGATGGAGAAATCACCCATGAGTAAGACTCTTAACAAAATAGCCGCGGGCTGCGCCGCCGCGGTATCCGTCGGCGCCGTTCTGCTGGCTTCGGCCGCTCCGGCCGCCGCCAACACGGAACGCAACGGCTATCTGGAAACCAGCGAGTTCGGGCTTTACTACAACTCCAACCAAGGCGGTTGTGTCTTCGACCTGATGTCCTCGGACTGGAACTTCTACAACAACCTCTTCGTCGGGCCGGAGAACTGCGAGGGCCGGAACCGGGTGACGAACGACGACACCGCGTCCTACCGGAACCGCGACACGTACACCTGGAAGGTGGCCACCGAGGTGAACCTCACCGGTCTCATCGGTTCGCTCCCCCCGGGCTACGTGGGCAACGCCAGCGTCAACTTCAAGAACAAGATCACCTCGGCCACGTTCCTCGACTGACGGGGCCAAGGCGGCGCTCGACCCCCTCCGAGGCTCCGGGACCTCCCCCGGAGCCTCCGGGTGCCCCCAGGGAGCCTTCAGGACGCCGAAAGGCCGGTACTCCACCCCCGAGCGGGGGAGTACCGGCCTTTCGTGCGTCACCGGGAGCGGCCCGGGACTGCGGGGAGATGTCAGAGGACGCGAACGGCGCCCGTCGGCCTGTCGTAGCTCAGGGAGCGCTCGACGATGCCGGTGCTGGGGTTCTGCGCGCCGACGAACTTGCCGCCGCCGACGTAGACGGCGACGTGGTACGCGCTGCCCTTGGAGCCCCAGTACAGGATGTCGCCCGGCTGAAGGGCGCTCAGGGAGACCGAGGTGCCGGCCGAGGACTGCGCCTGCGACATGCGCGGCAGGCTGATGCCGGCCTGGCGGTACGCGGCCTGGACGAGGCCCGAGCAGTCGAACGAGGACGGGCCGGTGCCGCCCATGACGTAGGCCTTGCCGACCTGCGCGCGGGCGAAGTTGACGATGGCGGCGGCGGAGCCGGTCGCGGGGGCCGTGACGGTGCCCTTGCCCTGCGAGGAGCCCGCGGAGGAGTTCCCCTTCGGGGCGGAGGACGAGGAGGACCCGGAGTTGCTCTGGATCGAGGTGCGTTCCGTGCTGCGGCTGGCGCGCTCGGCCTCGGCCTTGCGGTCCGCCTCGGCCTTGGCCTTCGCCTCGGCCTCGGCGTCGGCCTTCTGCTGGGCGTCGGCCTTCAGCTGCTTGGCCTCGGCGGCGGCGCCCGTGCGGGCGGTCTCCTCCAGGGCGTTGAGCTCGCCGTCGACGGCGGCGGCGCGGGTGTTCTCCGCGGCCTTGGTGACGGACGAGGACACCTCGGCGGCCAGGTCCAGGTCGAGGACCGGCATTTCGAGGGTGGTCTCGTGCACGGGCTCGGCGGAGGGGGTGGCGCTCGCCGTGCCGGCCATGGCCAGGGTGCTGAGGACGCCACCGGCAACTCCGGCGCGGACCGCGAGCTTCGAGGCGCTGCGGCGGGGCTTCCGGTGGCTGGGTATGTGAGCGGTGAGGGACATGGGTACAACCGCTATCAGGGCACGCCGGTTCCCTTCAAGAAACGTGGTCTGCGCCACAGTTGTGCGCGAAGCGGGCTAACCGGGCGCGTCGGACCTCTTATTGACGCCGTAACGGGCGAATCGGACAGCCGTTCGCAGGGCTGTGATCATGGGGTATCCGTAATAAGTCCGAATTGATCCCGGGCCTACCATCCACCCGCACAGATGGCCAAGCCCCCTTTCGGTACCCCGAATTCCGAGTGGCACAGGTCACAGGAGTGTCACGCGATGCGGACGCTGTGGCCCTCCTGTGATCGAACCGTGAACGCGCCGAGGGCTCGGAGCCGGGCCGCGATCGATCCCGGGGCGTCTCGGGGTGACCTCTACTCCGACCTCTGCCCCGACTTCGTGAACGCATGCACGCGTCCACTCCCGTACGCGCGGCGTCCCCCGACCGGGGGACGCCGATCCCTTTATCATCACGCGCTTCCCCTCGCCAATTTGCGTGCAGAGGCCACGATTTGATAGTGCGACAGGCCTTCCACCTGCGACGACAGGTGCGGATGTCACCTTTGGTGATCATGTGGAAGCTTCACGTATGAAGATCACCACTCATTGGGCTTCATGATCGTTCGTCAGGTGGTGGAGATCACAAACTCGTTGTTGTAACCCGTGTCGCAGATCACAGATGGGCGGGCATAAGATGCGCACCAGTCCGGCTTGTGAACTGCCTCACATGCGAGGCGGGGCGCGCGGCGCCGGCAGCGGTCCAACGGTCAAGGACGACTGGAAGGAGCGAGGAGCGTGAATGCGTACGCGCCCATCCTCGTGCTCGGCGCCCTCGGCGCAGGGTTTGCGATCTTCTCCGTGGTCATGGCCACGCTGATCGGTCCAAAACGGTACAACCGGGCAAAACTTGAAGCGTACGAGTGCGGCATCGAGCCCACTCCCATGCCCGCCGGTGGCGGACGCTTCCCCATCAAGTACTACCTGACGGCGATGCTCTTCATCGTCTTCGACATCGAGGTTGTCTTCCTCTACCCCTGGGCGGTCACCTTCGACTCGCTGGGGATCTTCGGGCTCGTCGAGATGCTCCTCTTCGTGCTCACCGTCTTCGTCGCCTACGCCTACGTATGGCGCCGCGGCGGCCTGGAATGGGACTGAGGGGCTGAATTTTCCATGGGACTGGAAGAGAAGCTGCCGAGCGGCTTTCTGCTGACCACCGTCGAACAGGCCGCGGGATGGGTGCGCAAGGCGTCCGTCTTCCCGGCCACCTTCGGCCTGGCCTGCTGCGCGATCGAGATGATGACCACGGGAGCGGGCCGGTACGACCTGGCCCGCTTCGGCATGGAGGTCTTCCGCGGATCCCCGCGCCAGGCCGACCTGATGATCGTGGCCGGCCGGGTCAGCCAGAAGATGGCGCCGGTGCTGCGGCAGGTGTACGACCAGATGCCCGCTCCCAAGTGGGTCATCTCTATGGGTGTTTGTGCGTCTTCGGGCGGAATGTTCAACAACTACGCGATCGTCCAGGGCGTCGACCACATCGTCCCCGTGGACATCTACCTGCCCGGCTGCCCGCCCCGCCCCGAGATGCTGCTCGACGCGATCCTCAAGCTCCACCAGAAGATCCAGGGCGGCAAGCTCGGCGTGAACCGGGAAGAGGCGGCCCGCGAGGCGGAGGAGGCGGCCCTCAAGGCGCTCCCCACCATTGAGATGAAGGGGCTCCTGCGGTGAGCGAGGACCCGGCCGTGCACAGCGGCCCCCATGCCGGCGACGGCGACAACGTGCCCGCGCCCCGCGGAGCGGCCGGTCCCGAGGTGATCGGCGTCCGCAAGGGCATGTTCGGCGCCGGCGGTGGCGGCGACACCAGCGGCTACGGCGGCCTCGTGCGCACCGTGGCCCTGCCCGGCGCGAGCGCCCGCCCGTACGGCTCGTACTTCGACGAGGTCGTCGACGAGCTCGAAGGGGCGCTGGAGGAGCAGGACCTGCTCCCCGAGAACGCCATCGAGAAGGTCGTCGTCGACCGGGCGGAGCTGACCCTCCACATCGCGCGCGAGCACCTGCTCCTCGTGGCGAAGACCCTCCGCGACGACCCGGCCCTGCGCTTCGAGCTCTGCACCGGAGTGAGCGGGGTGCACTTCCCGGACGACAAGGGCCGCGAGCTGCACGCCGTCTACCACCTGCGCTCGCTCACCCACGGCCGGATCCTGCGGCTGGAGGTGACCGCCCCGGACGCCGACCCGCACGTGCCCTCGATCGTCTCGGTCTACCCGACCAACGACTGGCACGAGCGCGAGACGTACGACTTCTTCGGCCTGGTCTTCGACGGGCACCCGGCCCTCACGCGGATCATGATGCCGGACGACTGGCAGGGCTTCCCGCAGCGCAAGGACTACCCGCTCGGCGGCATCGCCATCGAGTACAAGGGCGCCCAGATCCCGGCTCCCGACCAGCGGAGGTCGTACAGCTGATGAACACCCAGAAGGATTCGAACCACGCCTCCGCCCGCGAGACGACCGAGGGCACCGTCTACACCGTCACCGGCGGCGACTGGGACGAGGTCGTCCAGTCGGCGGCCCGCGCGGACGACGAGCGGATCGTCGTCAACATGGGCCCCCAGCACCCGTCCACCCACGGAGTGCTCCGCCTGATCCTGGAGATCGACGGCGAGACGGTCACCGAGGCCCGCTGCGGCATCGGCTACCTCCACACCGGCATCGAGAAGAACCTCGAGTACCGGAACTGGACGCAGGGCACCACCTTCGTGACGCGCATGGACTACCTGACGCCGTTCTTCAACGAGACGGCGTACTGCCTGGGCGTCGAGAAGCTGCTCGGCATCACCGACCAGATCCCGGACCGCGCCTCCGTCATCCGCGTCCTGCTGATGGAGCTCAACCGGCTCTCCTCCCACCTGGTGTGCATCGCCACCGGCGGCATGGAGCTGGGCGCGACCACGATCATGATCTACGGGTTCCGCGACCGCGAGCTGATCCTCGACGTGTTCGAGCTGATCACCGGCCTGCGCATGAACCACGCGTTCATCCGCCCCGGCGGTCTCGCCCAGGACCTTCCCCCGGGCGCCGTGGACCAGCTCCGCGAGTTCGTGAAGACCATGAAGAAGAACCTGCCGGAGTACGACAGCCTCGCCACCGGCAACCCCATCTTCAAGGCCCGCATGCAGGACGTCGGCTACCTCGACCTCACCGGCTGCATGGCGCTCGGCGCCACCGGCCCGGTCCTGCGCTCGGCCGGCCTCCCGCACGACCTGCGCAAGACGGACCCGTACTGCGGCTACGAGAACTACGAGTTCGACGTGCCGACCACCGAGTCCTGCGACTCCTACGGGCGGTTCCTGATCCGCCTGGAGGAGATGCGCCAGTCCCTGCGGATCGTCGAGCAGTGCCTGGACCGGCTGGAGCCGGGCCCGGTCATGGTCGCCGACAAGAAGATCGCCTGGCCGGCGCAGCTCGCCATGGGCCCCGACGGCCTCGGCAACTCGCTCGACCACATCAAGCAGATCATGGGCACCTCCATGGAGTCCCTCATCCACCACTTCAAGCTGGTGACCGAGGGCTTCCGGGTACCGGCCGGCCAGGCCTACGCGGCCGTGGAGTCGCCCAAGGGCGAGCTCGGCGTGCACGTGGTCTCCGACGGCGGCACCCGCCCCTACCGGGTCCACTTCCGCGACCCGTCCTTCACCAACCTGCAGGCCATGGCGGCGATGTGCGAGGGCGGCCAGGTCGCCGACGTCATCGTGGCCGTCGCCTCCATCGACCCCGTGATGGGAGGCGTCGACCGATGACGGCCAATCAGCCCGTATCAGGGGTGAGCCTGGGCATGCCCCAGCTTCCGGCACCCGACTTCGCGGCGGACGTGCGCGCCCGGCTCGAAGCGGACGCGAAGGAGGTCATCGCCCGCTACCCCGACAGCCGCTCCGCGCTGCTGCCGCTGCTCCACCTCATCCAGTCGCAGGAGGGCTACGTCTCGCGCACCGGCATCCGGTTCTGCGCCGAGGTGCTGGGCCTGACCACCGCCGAGGTCACGGCCGTGGCGACCTTCTACACGATGTACCGGCGCAAGCCCTCCGGGGACTACCAGGTCGGTGTCTGTACGAACACCCTGTGCGCGGTCATGGGCGGCGACGCCATCTTCGACGAGCTCAAGGAACACCTCGGGGTCGGCAACAACGAGACCACCGCCGACGGAAAGGTCACCCTCGAGCACATCGAGTGCAACGCGGCCTGCGACTACGCCCCCGTGGTGATGGTCAACTGGGAGTTCTTCGACAACCAGACCCCCGAGTCCGCCAAGGCCATGGTGGACGACCTGCTGGCCGGCCGCCCCGTCGAGCCGACCCGGGGCGCGCCGCTGTGCACGTACAAGGAGACCGCCCGGATCCTGGCGGGCTTCCCCGACGAGCGCGAGGGCGCGGTCGAGGCGAGCGGCGGCGCCGGCCACGCCTCCCTGATCGGCCTGCGCATCGCGCGCGGCGAAGCCCCGCACGCCCCGATCGTGCACCCGCGCGGCGAGGCCACCATCGAGGGAGGGGAGTGATGACCGTGTCCACTGAACTGAGTAAGAACGGCACGAGTCCGGAGAAGCTCCTCGCACCCGTCCTGTCGGCCTTCTGGGACGAGCCGCGGTCGTGGACGCTGGAGACCTACCGGCGCCACGAGGGGTACGAGGGCCTGCGCAAGGCGCTCGCCATGACCCCCGACGACCTCATCGCCTACGTGAAGGACTCCGGTCTGCGCGGACGCGGCGGCGCGGGCTTCCCCACCGGCATGAAGTGGCAGTTCATCCCGCAGGGCGACGGCAAGCCGCACTACCTCGTGGTGAACGCGGACGAGTCGGAGCCGGGCACCTGCAAGGACATCCCGCTCCTCTTCGCGAACCCGCACTCCCTCATCGAGGGAATGATCATCGCCTGCTACGCGATCCGCTCGGAGCACGCCTTCATCTACCTGCGCGGCGAGACCGTGCCGGTCCTGCGGCGCCTGCACGAGGCGGTCCGCGAGGCGTACGAGGCCGGGTACCTCGGGGAAGACATCCTCGGCAGCGGACTCAAGCTCGACATCACCGTGCACGCGGGCGCGGGCGCCTACATCTGCGGCGAGGAAACGGCCCTCCTGGACTCCCTCGAAGGCCGCCGCGGCCAGCCCCGGCTGCGTCCGCCCTTCCCCGCGGTCGAGGGACTCTACGCCTGCCCCACCGTGGTGAACAACGTGGAGTCCATCGCCTCGGTTCCCGCGATCCTGAACAAGGGCAAGGACTGGTTCAAGTCGATGGGGACCGAGAAGTCCCCCGGCTTCACCCTGTACTCGCTCTCCGGGCACGTGGTCGGCCCCGGCCAGTACGAGGCCCCGCTCGGGATCACCCTGCGCCAGCTCCTCGACATGAGCGGCGGCATGCGCCCCGGGCACCGGCTGAAGTTCTGGACCCCGGGCGGCTCCTCCACCCCGATGTTCACCGAGGAGCACCTCGACGTCCCCCTCGACTACGAGGGCGTCGGCGCGGCCGGCTCCATGCTGGGCACCAAGGCCCTGCAGTGCTTCGACGAGACGACCTGCGTGGTGCGGGCGGTGACCCGCTGGACCGAGTTCTACGCCCACGAGTCCTGCGGCAAGTGCACGCCCTGCCGCGAAGGCACGTACTGGCTGGTCCAGTTGCTCCGCGACATCGAAGCGGGCAAGGGGGTCATGTCCGACCTCGACAAGCTCAACGACATCGCCGACAACATCAACGGCAAGTCGTTCTGCGCGCTCGGCGACGGTGCCGCCAGCCCCATCTTCTCCTCGCTCAAGTACTTCCGCGCGGAGTACGAGCAGCACATCACGGGCAAGGGCTGCCCCTTCGACCCCAAGAAGTCGACCCTCTGGGCCGACACGGAGGTGACCGCATGACCGTACTGCAATCGTCTAGCGGCTCTGCCGCGGGCAACGGCACCTCCGGCGGCGGAGAGGCCGCGGTCCCGCCCGTGGACCAGATCTCCCTGACCATCGACGGCATCGAACTGTCGGTGCCCAAGGGGACCCTGGTCATCCGGGCCGCCGAACAGCTCGGCATCGAGATCCCCCGGTTCTGCGACCACCCCCTCCTCTCGCCGGCCGGCGCCTGCCGCCAGTGCATCGTCGAGGTCGAGGGCCAGCGCAAGCCGATGGCCTCCTGCACCATCACCTGCACCGACGGCATGGTCGTCAAGACCCAGCTGACCTCCCCGGTCGCCGACAAGGCCCAGCGCGGGGTGATGGAGCTGCTGCTCATCAACCACCCGCTGGACTGCCCGGTCTGCGACAAGGGCGGCGAATGCCCGCTGCAGAACCAGGCCATGTCCCACGGCAACGCCGAATCGCGTTTCGAGGGCAAGAAGCGCACCTACGAGAAGCCGGTCCCGATCTCCACCCAGGTGCTCCTGGACCGCGAGCGCTGCGTGCTCTGCGCCCGCTGCACCCGCTTCTCCAACGAGATCGCCGGCGACCCGATGATCGAGCTCCTGGAGCGCGGCGCGCTCCAGCAGGTCGGCACCGGCGAGGACGACCCCTTCGAGTCGTACTTCTCCGGCAACACCATCCAGATCTGCCCGGTCGGCGCCCTCACCTCGGCCGCCTACCGCTTCCGCTCCCGCCCCTTCGACCTCGTCTCCTCCCCGAGCGTGTGCGAGCACTGCGCGGGCGGCTGCGCGACGCGCACCGACCACCGCCGCGGCAAGGTGCTGCGCCGGCTGGCCGCGGAGGACCCCGAGGTCAACGAGGAGTGGATCTGCGACAAGGGCCGCTTCGGGTTCCGCTACGCGCAGCGCCCCGACCGGCTCACCACCCCCCTGGTCCGCGGCAGCGACGGGGTCCTGGCCCCGGCCAGCTGGCCCGAGGCCCTGGAGGCCGCCGCCAACGGGCTCGCCGCCGCGCGCGGCCGGGCCGGAGTGCTGACCGGCGGACGCCTCACCGTCGAGGACGCCTACGCGTACGCCAAGTTCGCCCGGGTCGTGCTCGACACCAACGACATCGACTTCCGTGCCCGCGTGCACAGCGCGGAGGAGACCGAGTTCCTGGCCTCCTCCGTCGCCGGCATCGGCAAGGACCTCGACGGGCACGGCGTCACCAACGCCTCCCTGGAGGCGGCCCCGGCCGTGCTCCTCGTCGGCATCGAGGCCGAGGAGGAGGCCCCCGGGGTCTTCCTGCGGCTGCGCAAGGCCCACCGCAAGCACAAGCAGCGGACCTTCGCCCTCGCCCCGTTCGCCACCCGCGGCCTGGAGAAGGCGGGCGGCACCCTGCTGGCCGCCGCCCCCGGCACCGAGCCCGAGTGGCTCAACGCCCTGGCCTCGCAGGCCGGGCTGGAGGACGGCGGCCAGGCCGCCGCCGACGCGCTGCGCCTGCCCGGCGCCGTCATCGTGGTCGGGGAGCGCCTCGCGGGCGTGCCCGGCGCGCTGACCGCGGCCGTCCGGGCCGCCTCCGCGAGCGGCGCCACCCTGGTGTGGATCCCGCGCCGGGCCGGAGAGCGGGCCGCCGTCGAGGCGGGCGCGCTGCCGTCCCTGCTGCCGGGCGCCCGCCCGGCCACCGACCCGCGCGCCCGCGACGAGGTCGCGGCCGCCTGGGGCCTGGACGAGCTCCCGCACCGCTACGGCCGCGACACCGGCCAGATCGTCGAGGCCGCGGCGACCCGCGAACTCTCGGCCCTGCTGGTCGCGGGCGTCGAGCTCGCCGACCTGCCGGACCCGGCCCGCGCGAAGCTCGCGCTCCAGGAGGCCTTCGTGGTCTCCCTGGAACTGCGGCCCGGCGAGGTCACCGACCTCGCGGACGTGGTCTTCCCGGTCGCGGCCGTCGCCGAGAAGCCCGGCGCGTTCATCAACTGGGAGGGCAGGGTCCGGCCGTTCGAGGCGGCGCTCAAGCCCGAGCAGATGACCCGCCGGCTCGCCCCCGCCGACTCCCGCGTGCTGCACATGCTGGCCGACGCGGCCGACCGGCCGATCGCGCTGCCCGACGTACACGCCGTACGCCGGGAGCTCGACGGGCTCGGCCCGTGGGCCGGAGAGCGTTCCGAGGGACGGCCCGGGGACCGGGCGCTGCTGCCCCGTCCCGGCGCGGGCGAGGCGGTCCTCGCGGGCCACCGGCTCCTCCTGGACCAGGGTCTGCTCCAGGAAGGCGACGAGGCCCTGGCCGGCACCCGGCACGAGGCGAGCGCCCGCCTGTCGGCCGCCACCGCCGCCGAGACCGGCGTCAAGAGCGGCGACGTCCTCGCGGTGACCGGCCCCGCCGGCTCCGTAGAACTGCCGCTGCGCGTCACCGAGATGCCCGACCGGGTGGTCTGGCTCCCGATGAACTCCACCGGCTCCGGGGTCCTCGCCGACACCGGAGCCCGCCCGGGGGAGCTGGTCCGCATCGGCCCGGCCACCCCCGCCGACACCAGCGACTCCCCTGCGGAGGTGGGCGCGTGAACACCGTTCAGATCGCCGCCGAAGACCTCTCCCTGTTCGGCAGGGACGTCTGGTGGCTCGTCGTCGTCAAGGCGGTGTTCTGCTTCGCCTTCCTGATGGTCACCGTGCTCTTCTCCATCGTGTGGGAGCGCAAGGTCGTCGCCTGGATGCAGCTGCGCATCGGCCCCAACCGGCACGGCCCCTGGGGCATGCTCCAGTCGCTCGCCGACGGCGTGAAGCTGATGCTGAAGGAAGACCTGATCGTCAAGCGGGCCGACAAGGTCGTCTACGTCCTGGCCCCGATCATCGCGGCGATCCCGGCCTTCATGGCCATCGCGGTGATCCCCTTCGGCCCCTCGGGCAACGAGGTCTCCATCTTCGGCCAGCGCACCACGATGCAGCTGACCGACCTGCCGATCGCGATGCTCTACATCCTCGCGGTGGCCTCGGTCGGCATCTACGGCATCGTCCTGGCGGGCTGGTCCTCCGGCTCCACGTACCCGCTCCTCGGCGGTCTGCGCTCCTGCGCGCAGATGATCTCCTACGAGATCGCGATGGGCGCGGCCTTCGCCTCGGTCTTCCTCTACTCCGGGTCGATGTCTACCTCGGCGATCGTCGAGGCCCAGGCGGACCGCTGGTACATCATCCTGCTGCCGGTCTCCTTCATCATCTACGTCATCACGATGGTCGGCGAGACGAACCGCGCCCCCTTCGACATGCCGGAGTCCGAGGGCGACCTGGTCGGCGGCTTCAACACCGAGTACTCCTCCATCAAGTTCGCGCTGTTCATGCTCGCCGAGTACGTCAACATGGTCACCGTCTCCGCGGTCTCCGCCACCCTGTTCCTGGGCGGCTGGCGGGCCCCGGCGCCGATCTCCACGTACTGGGAGGGCGCGAACCACGGCTGGTGGCCGATGCTCTGGTTCGTCCTGAAGGTCCAGCTGCTCCTCTTCTTCTTCATCTGGCTGCGCGGCACGCTCCCGCGCGTGCGCTACGACCAGCTGATGAAGCTCGGCTGGAAGGTACTGATCCCGGTCTCCGTGGTGTGGCTGATGCTGGTCGCCACCGTCCGGGCGCTGCGCAACGAGAACTACGACTTCCAGGAGATCGTGCTCTACGTCGGCGGCGGGGTCATCGCGCTCCTGCTGCTGTCCTTCGTCGCGGACCTGTTCCGCGACAAGAAGGAGAAGACGGCCCTCGCGGACGCCGAACAGGCGGCCGCCGCCGAACCCTTCGACCCCCTGGCGGGCGGATTCCCCGTACCGCCCAAGCCCGGCCAGCACCTGGCACCCGTACCGCGCAGGCGGCCCCGCAGTGAGCGGGAGCTCATTGTCAGTGGCGCGGCGAATACTGACA
Source organism: Streptomyces sp. NBC_01298 (assembly GCF_035978755.1). Lineage (NCBI taxonomy): Bacteria > Bacillati > Actinomycetota > Actinomycetes > Kitasatosporales > Streptomycetaceae > Streptomyces > Streptomyces sp. NBC_01298. The sequence continues at coordinate 3,960,735 of NZ_CP108414.1, read as the reverse complement.
GTGACCGAGAGGAGGGTGCTGAAAATGTCTGACAAGTCTGACGCCGAGCAGGGCGAGAAGTGGCAGAACCCGGTGGCCGGCTTCGGCGTGACCTTCAAGGCCATGTTCAAGAAGCGCCTCACCGAGCAGTACCCGGAGCAGGAAAAGACCACCGCACCCCGCTTCCACGGGCGGCACCAGCTCAACCGCCACCCGGACGGTCTGGAGAAGTGCATCGGGTGCGAACTGTGCGCCTGGGCCTGTCCCGCCGACGCGATCTACGTCGAGGGCGCGGACAACACCGAGGAGGAGCGCTACTCCCCGGGTGAGCGGTACGGCCGGGTCTACCAGATCAACTACGCCCGCTGCATCCTGTGCGGGCTGTGCGTCGAGGCGTGCCCGACCAGGGCGCTGACCATGACGAACGAGTTCGAACTGGCCGACTCCAGCCGCGAAGCGCTCATCTACACCAAGGAGCAGCTGCTCTCCGGGCTCACCGAGGGCATGGTCGAGGCACCGCACTCGATCTTCCCGGGCACCGACGACACGGACTACTACCGCGGGCTGGTGACCGGGGCGGCTCCCGGCACGGTCCGCCAGGTGGCCGTGTCCAAGGGCGAGACCGCGGCCTCCGAGGACGCTTCCGAGGGGGTGGGGGCATGAGCGCACTCGCGGCAGCCGCCACCCTCACCTCCACCGGTGAGGCCGTGCAGTTCTGGGTCCTCGGCACGGTCGCCGTCATCGGCGCGCTGGCCACGATCCTGATGAAGAAGTCCGTGCACAGCGCGCTGAGCCTCGCCGGGACGATGATCATCCTGGCGGTCTTCTACCTCGCCAACGGCGCGTACTTCCTCGGCATCGTCCAGGTCGTCGTCTACACCGGCGCGATCATGATGCTCTTCCTCTTCGTCGTCATGCTCGTCGGCGTCACCGCCGCGGACTCGCTGACCGAGACCATCAAGGGGCAGCGCTGGCTGGCCGCCCTGTGCGGGCTCGGCTTCGGCATCCTGCTGATCGCCGGCATCTCCAACGCCAAGCTCACCCACTTCAACGGACTCGGCCGGATCAACTCCGGCGGGCACGTCGAGGGCCTGGCCACGCTGATCTTCACCAAGTACGTGTTCGCCTTCGAGATCACCGGCGCCCTGCTGATCACCGCGGCCGTCGGCGCGATGGTGCTCACCCACCGCGAGCGCACCGAGCGGGCCGCCACCCAGCGCGAGCTCGCCGAGCGCCGCGTGCGCGCGGGCGTCCAGCTCCCGCCGCTGCCCGCACCCGGCGTCTACGCCCGGCACAACGCCGTGGACGTCGCGGGCCTGCTGCCGGACGGCACCCCCTCCGAGCTCACCGTCAACCAGACGCTGCGCGCCCGCGGCCAGATCAGGGACGTCTCCGGCAAGGCCCTGGACGACCTGAAGGCCCTGGAGCAGCGGTCGTCCGAGCGGCTCGGCCGCGACGGCCTCGACCACGACGCCCTCGGCCACGACGCCCGTGAGGAGGCCTCGAAGTGAACCCGGTCAACTACCTGTACCTGTCCGCGCTGCTGTTCACCATCGGGGCGGCCGGAGTACTGATCCGGAAGAACGCGATCGTGCTGTTCATGTGCGTGGAGCTCATGCTCAACGCCTGCAACCTCGCCTTCGTGACCTTCTCCCGGATGCACGGCAACCTCGACGGCCAGATCATCGCGTTCTTCACGATGGTCGTCGCCGCCGCCGAGGTCGTGGTGGGCCTCGCGATCATCGTGTCGCTGTTCCGTACCCGCCACTCGGCCTCGGTCGACGACGCCAGCCTGATGAAGCTGTAAGGGGTCGCTGTGGAGAACATGATCGCGCTGCTGGTAGCAGCGCCCCTGCTCGGAGCGGCGGTGCTGCTCTGCGGCGGCCGCCGGCTCGACAAGACCGGCCACTGGATCGGCACCCTGTTCGCCGCCGCCTCCTTCGGCATCGGCCTCACCCTCTTCGCCGACATGCTCGGCAAGACCGCCGAGGAACGGACCTTCCACCAGCGGCTGTTCAGCTGGATCCCGGTGGAGGGCTTCCAGGCCGACATCGGCTTCCAGCTCGACCAGCTGTCGATGACCTTCGTCCTGCTGATCTCCGGGGTGGGCACGCTCATCCACGTGTACTCCATCGGGTACATGGAGCACGACGAGCGTCGCCGCCGCTTCTTCGGCTACCTCAACCTCTTCGTCGCCGCGATGCTGCTCCTGGTCATCGCCGACAACTACCTCCTGCTGTACGTCGGCTGGGAGGGCGTGGGCCTCGCCTCGTACCTCCTGATCGGCTTCTGGCAGCACAAGCCCAGCGCGGCCACCGCCGCGAAGAAGGCCTTCCTGGTCAACCGGGTCGGCGACATGGGCCTTTCGATCGCCATCATGCTGATGTTCACCACCTTCGGCACCTTCGCCTTCGGCCCGGTCCTCGGCTCGGTGTCCGAGGCCGGCGAGGGCAAGCTGACGGCGATCGCCCTGATGCTGCTGCTCGCCGCGTGCGGCAAGTCGGCCCAGGTGCCGCTGCAGTCCTGGCTCGGCGACGCGATGGAGGGCCCGACCCCGGTCTCGGCCCTCATCCACGCGGCGACCATGGTCACCGCCGGCGTCTACCTGATCGTCCGCTCGGGCGCCATCTTCAACGGGGCGCCGGACGCGCAGACCGCGGTCGTCGTGGTCGGCGCGGTCACGCTCCTCTTCGGTGCGATCGTCGGTTGCGCCAAGGACGACATCAAGAAGGCCCTCGCCGGCTCGACGATGTCGCAGATCGGCTACATGATCCTGGCGGCCGGCCTCGGCCCCATCGGGTACGTGTTCGCGATCATGCACCTGGTCACGCACGGCTTCTTCAAGGCGGGCCTCTTCCTCGGCGCCGGTTCCGTGATGCACGGGATGAACGACGAGGTCGACATGCGCAAATACGGAGCCTTGCGGAAGTACATGCCGGTCACCTTCGTCACCTTCGGCCTCGGCTACCTCGCCATCATCGGCTTCCCGGGACTGTCGGGCTTCTTCTCCAAGGACCTGATCATCGAGGCCGCCTTCGCCAAGGGGGGCACCCAGGGCTGGATCCTCGGAGGGGTCACCCTCCTCGGCGCGGCGATCACCGCCTTCTACATGACCCGCGTCATGCTCCTCACCTTCTTCGGCGAGAAGCGCTGGCAGGCAGACGCGGAGGGCCACGCCCCGCACCCGCACGAGTCCCCGAAGTCCATGACCATCCCGATGATCATCCTGGCCTTCGGCTCGGTCTTCGCGGGCGGCTTCTTCGGCATCGGCGACCGCTTCCTGAAGTGGCTGGAGCCCGTCACCGGACACCAGCACGGACACCCGCCGATCAGCGCCACGACGGTCACCGCGGCCACCATGGTGGTCCTCGCCATCGGCGTCGCCATCGCCTGGGTGATGTACGGCAGGAAGCCCGTCCCGGTCGTCGCCCCGCGCGGCTCGCTCCTCACCCGGGCGGCCCGACGGGATCTCTACCAGGACGACTTCAACCACGTGGTCCTGGTCCGCGGCGGGGAGCACCTGACCCGCTCCCTCGTCTACGTCGACCACAGCCTGGTCGACGGCGTGGTCAACGGGACGGCCGCCGGAGTCGGCGGACTGTCGGGCCGGCTGCGCAAGCTGCAGAACGGCTACGCCCGCAGCTACGCGGTCTCGATGTTCGGGGGCACGGCGATCCTGATCGCCGCGACCCTGCTGATGAGGGCGGTGTGAGATGAGTTTCCCGCTTCTGACGGTGACGGCCGCGGTCCCCGCGGTCGGTGCGATCCTGACGGCGGCCGTCCCGGCCGCCCGCCGGACCGCCGCCAAATGGCTCGCCCTGCTCTTCTCGGTGGCGACCCTGGCCCTGGCCGTGCTCGTCGCGGTCCGCTTCGATCCCGGTGGCGACCGCTACCAGCTCACCGAATCGCACGCCTGGATCGCCGACTTCGGCGTCCGCTACGAACTGGGCGTCGACGGCATCGGGGTGGTGCTGATCGCACTCACCGCGCTGCTGATCCCCTTCGTGATCGCGGCCGGCTGGCACGACGCCGACCCGCTGGAGACCTCTTCCTCCCGCTGGCGGCCGACCCAGGGCTTCTTCGCCCTGATCCTGCTGGTCGAGGCGATGGTGATCATCTCCTTCGAGGCCACCGACGTCTTCCTCTTCTACATCTTCTTCGAAGCCATGCTCATCCCGATGTACTTCCTCATCGGCGGCTTCGGCGACCGGGCACACTCCGGGTCCGACGAGAACGCGGCCGCGCAGCGCTCGTACGCGGCGGTCAAGTTCCTCCTCTACAACCTGGTCGGCGGCCTGATCATGCTGGCCGCCGTCATCGGGCTCTACGTGGTCGCCGGGAACTTCTCGCTCCAGGAGATCACCGCCGCCCGCGCCGCGGGCACGCTCGACATGGCGACCAACACCGAGCGGATGCTGTTCCTCGGCTTCTTCTTCGCCTTCGCGGTGAAGGCCCCGCTGTGGCCGCTGCACACCTGGCTGCCGAACGCGATGGGTGAGGCCACGGCCCCGGTCGCCGTCCTGATCACCGCGGTCGTCGACAAGGTCGGCACCTTCGCGATGCTGCGCTTCTGCCTCGGGCTCTTCCCCGAGGCCAGCAAGTGGGCCACGCCGGTGATCCTGGTCCTGGCCCTGATCAGCATCGTCTACGGCGCACTGGTCGCGGTCGGCCAGCGGGACATCAAGCGGCTGGTGGCGTACGCCTCCATCTCGCACTTCGGCTTCATCATCCTGGGCATCTTCGCGATGACCTCCCAGGGCCAGTCCGGCGCCACCCTCTACATGGTCAACCACGGGCTCTCGACGGCGGCGCTCATGCTGGTCGCCGGCTTCCTGATCTCGCGGCGCGGCTCCCGGCTCATCGCCGACTACGGCGGCGTGCAGAAGGTGGCCCCGGTCCTGGCCGGCACCTTCCTGATCGGCGGCCTGGCCACGCTCTCGCTCCCCGGCCTCGCCCCGTTCGTCAGTGAATTCCTGGTCCTGGTCGGCACGTTCGCCCGGTACCCGGTCGTCGGCATCATCGCCACCTTCGGCATCGTGCTGGCGGCGCTCTACACGCTGGTCCTCTACCAGCGCACCATGACCGGCCCCCTCAAGGAGGAGGTCCGCACCATGCCGGACCTGCGCCTGCGGGAGGTCCTGGTGGTCGCCCCGCTGATCGCGCTGCTGATCGGTCTGGGCGTCTACCCGAAGGTCCTGACCGACATCGTCAACCCGGCGGTGAAGCACACCATGTCGGACGTCAAGCAGACCGACCCGAAGCCCGAGGTGGCTGTCGAGGCGAAGCCCGCCAACGAGAGCGAGGGGGCGAAGTGAGCACACTGACTGCCGCAGCCCAGAACCTGCTGCCGAACCTGGCGGCCGCGGCGCCGATCGACAAGATCCCGGCCCCGCACATCGAGTACGCCCAGCTGTCGCCCACGCTCATCGTGCTGGGCGCGGCGATCATCGGAGTCCTCGTAGAGGCCTTCGTACCGCGCAAGGGCCGTTACTACACGCAGGTGTTCCTCGCCGTGGCCGCGCTGGCCTCGGCCTTCGCGGCGGTCGTCGGGCTCGCCGCCGGCGGGTACGGCAGCTCCAAGGCGCACATCGCGGCCATGGGCGCCGTGGCCGTCGACGGACCGGCGCTCTTCCTCCAGGGCACCATCATCCTGGCCTCGGTCGTCGCCATCTTCACCTTCGCCGAGCGGCGCCTGGACCCGGCCGCCCACGGCAACCGGGTGGACTCCTTCGCCGCGCAGGCGGCGTCCGTACCGGGCAGCGAGAGCGAGAAGGAAGCCGTCAAGGCGGGCTTCACCACCACCGAGGTCTTCCCGCTGGCCCTGTTCGCGGTCGCCGGCATGCTGATCTTCCCCGCGGCCAACGACCTGCTGACGCTGTTCGTGGCCCTGGAGGTCTTCTCCCTCCCGCTGTACCTGCTCTGCGCCGTCGCCCGCCGACAGCGGCTGATGTCGCAGGAGGCGGCCGTCAAGTACTTCCTGCTCGGCGCCTTCTCCTCCGCCTTCCTCCTCTTCGGCATCGCGCTCGTCTACGGGTACGCGGGCTCGGTCTCCTACGCGGCGATCGCGGAGGTCGTCGACGGCACCGTGGCGAACATCGACCCGGCGCTCGCCGACACCATGGGCAACGACGCGCTGCTGCTGATCGGCGGCGCGCTGATCCTGATGGGCCTGCTCTTCAAGGTCGGCGCGGTCCCCTTCCACATGTGGACCCCGGACGTCTACCAGGGCGCCCCCACCCCGGTCACCGGCTTCATGGCGGCGGCGACGAAGGTGGCCGCCTTCGGCGCCCTCCTGCGTCTGCTCTACGTCGTCCTCCCGGGCCTGCGGTGGGACTGGCGGCCGGTCATGTGGGGCGTGGCCATCGTGACGATGCTGGCGGGCGCGATCATCGCGGTCACCCAGACCGACGTGAAGCGGCTCCTCGCCTACTCCTCGATCGCGCACGCTGGCTTCATCCTGGCCGGTGTGATCGCCACCTCGGAGCAGGGCGTCAAGTCCGTCCTCTTCTACCTGGCCGCGTACTCCTTCGTGACGATCGGCGCCTTCGCGGTGGTCACGCTGGTGCGCGACGCGGGCGGCGAGGCGACACACCTGTCCAAGTGGGCGGGCCTCGGGCGTCGTTCGCCCCTCACCGCGGCGGTCTTCGCGGTCTTCCTGCTCGCCTTCGCGGGCATCCCGCTCACCTCCGGCTTCGCCGGCAAGTTCGCCGTGTTCCAGGCGGCGGCGGAGGGCGGCGCGGGAGCGCTGGTCGTGGTCGGTGTCATCTCGTCCGCGATCGCCGCGTTCTTCTACATCCGGGTGATCGTCCTGATGTTCTTCAGCGAGCCGAAGGCGGACGGCCCCACGGTCGCCGTCCCGTCCCCGCTGACGATGACGACGATCGCGGTGGGCGTCGCGGTCACGGTGGTACTGGGCGTGGCCCCGCAGTACTTCCTGGACCTGGCGGGCAGCGCGAGCACGTTCGTGCGCTGACCTGACCGTACGAAGTACGGTCTGGGGCCCGGCTTCCCCTTCACTGGGGGGCCGGGCCCTTTGCCGTGCGAGGGGTTACTCGGGGCGTCGCCGCTTCGGTGTGATCGCGTCCAGGTCCAGATCGATGGGGAAGGGGACGGATACCTTCAGACGATCGTGGAAGATGCCGGTGGCGACGTATTTCCGGGTGGCGGGATCGAGTTCGTAGACGTAGACCACGGCCCGGCCTTCCTTGTTTTCCACCCTCCAGAAGTGGAGGATTCCTGCCTTGGCGTACTTCAACGGCTTCGTTTCGCGGTCACGCCCGATGGAGTCGGGGGAGACCACTTCGATGGCGAGAACCACGGCCTCGGCAGGGAAGCGCGTCTGTTCCAGAGCGTCGACGACATTCGCGCGCACGACGACGACATCCGGCTCGGGCCGATTCAGTTTGTCGATGTCGATGGTGAATTCGCGGAAGACCTCGAAGTCGTCAGGGGCCACCGATTGCAGTTGCCACTTGCACAAGTCGATGGCCCGCTCGTGGAAGACGCTCTGCGGACTCACGAAAACCAGGCTCCCGTCGATCAGCTCCGTGTGCGGAGGCAGATTCGGAAGCGTGTCCAGGTCGTCCGCGGTCCAGCCGCCTGCCGGCGGGATCGGCCAGCGGGGCCCCGGATCCGGTTCAGGCTGTGGCGCTGCGGATTCGACGCTCATCAGTGCTCCCATGGGGCGGAGTCTCGCGAATATGCCCAGCGTATCGCCGGGGATCCGCTCGGGGCCGTCCGTACGTGTGAACGGGAGCGCGGTGTTGACCCGGGGCTCAGTGCGGGTGGGGCATGGGGGTGGTGGTCTTCGGGCAGGTCAGGGCCGGGTTCCAGTTGTGGAAGCGGCCCGCCGGGTTGTCCCGGTACGCCCACAGGTGGAGGTCGTAGTGCTTGGGCATCCCCGCCCAGTGGCCCGGCATCGGGCCGTCGAAGGGCAGGCCGAACATGGTCGGGCGGTCGTCGGTGGTCTTGAAGTCCTGGTCCCGGTCCTTGGACATCCACTCCACGGCCTCCAGCTTGCGGCGGCCGTGCTCGTCCTTCGCGGTGCTGTAGAGCAGCGCCGCCGGCTTGCTGGGGTCCGTCGAACCCCAGTAGGCCTCCTTGACGTAGTGGTAGCCCATGGCGCCGACCCCGAACGGGTTGGTCATGCAGGCCTCGCCGTGCGGCACGTACCCGTCCTTCAGGGCCTGCTGCTCGTCCCCGTACTTGGCCGTCACCCGGATGGCCGTCGCCATGTCCCGCATGGCCCGGGCGTTCCTCGGGTCGGGCGCCGGCCCGTCGACGCCGTGGGCGGGGGCGACGGCGGTCAGGCCGAGGGTTATGGCGACGGCACAGGTCAGGAAGGCCTTGCGGGTACCGAGGGACATCGGGGCTCCTGCCGTTCGGGAGGTGGCTTTCGTCCACCATCCGGGCGGCGTGCCGGGGCTGCACGCGGCGGGGCTCCGAACGGGGGTCGCCGGCCGATCCTTCAGGCCGGACGGGTGGTTCCCGCGCGTTCGGCCCCTCCGGCGTTTGAGCGGGGCTACGGGCGGGTGGCGTAGGCGCGGACGTCCGCGTCGGGGTCGGGGTCGGTGGCGGCCGTGGCCAGGGCCGCGGAAGCGGCCGGGTCGAGGCGGTGGGCGCGCAGGGAGAGGACCGCCGCCTTGCGGACGTCCGCGTTGGGGTCGGAGAGGGCGGAGACGGCCCGCGCCGTGTGGCCGCCGGTGGTGGCGAGGGAGGTCAGCGCCGCCGCCCGGACCAGCGGGTCGGGGTCCGACAGGAGCGGGGCCAAGGCGGAGCCGGCCCGCAGGATGCCCAGGGCCTTGGCCACGGCCACCCGTACCTCCCGCGAGGAATCCCCGGCGGCGCGGGCCAGCGGGGCCTCCGCGTCCACCGAGACCAGTGCCCGTACCGCCTGGATGCGGACGTCCACGTCGGCGTCCCGCAGGGACCGCTCGTACAGGACGGGCTCCCCGAGCCGCAGGACCCGTAGGGCTTCGAGCGCCGCCGACCGGCCCGCCGGATCCGCCACGCGACCAGCGGGACACACTCTCCTCTTGGCCCTTCCACCAGCTGGGACAGCACCTTCGGTACAAAGCCCGGCGGGCCGGGGTGCCGTTCCTGGAAGTGGATCCGGCCTGCACCTCGCAGCACTGCCCGCGCTGCGGGCACACCGAGCGCGCCAACCGGCCCACTCGGGACCAATTTCAGTGTCGTCGGTGCGGCCTTGCTGGGCCCGCCGATGTCGTCGCCGGGGTCAACGTGTCGGCGGCGAGGGTGTCCTCCAGGGGGAGGACGCCGGTGGGGTAGCCGCCCGCCAGGATCTGGTGCCGCAGCAGGTCGGCGAGCTGTCGCGCCTGGTCCGCGCGCAGCCGCCGGCGGCGCGCGGCGGCGACCGGGACGGTGTGTTCGCGGGTGCGTTCGGCTGGCATGGCACGGAACATACCGACGGGGCCTGGCCGGTGGAGTTGCCGCAGTGTTGCGCCACCCGCGGGTGCCGGCGTACGGCTACGACCTGCGCAAACGGCGGGGTGGCGGATAGATCCGCCACCCCGCCGTCAGCGGTCGTCCCGCGATGCGGACTACAGGGTGCCCACGATGCGGCCGGTGACCTCGCCGAGGCCCACGCGGGTGCCGTCGGCGCCCGGGGCCCACGCGGTGAGCGTGACGGTGTCCCCGTCCTCCAGGAAGGTGCGCTTGCCGTCGGCGAGCTCGATGGCGTCGCGGCCGTTCCAGGTGAGCTCCAGCAGCGAGCCGCGCTGGCCGGTCTCCGGGCCGCTGACCGTGCCCGAGCCGTAGACGTCGCCGGTGCGCAGGGAGGCGCCGTTGACGGTCATGTGGGCGAGCTGCTGGGCGGCGGTCCAGTACATCGAGGCGAACGGCGGCTGCGCGACCTCCTGCCCGTTGATGGAGACGGTGATCCGCAGGTCGAAGCCGCCGGGGCGGTCCGCGGCGGAGTCCTCCAGGTAGGGCAGCAGCGGGAAGTCCCGGGTGGGCGGCGCGACGCGGGCCGCGTCCAGGGCCTCCAGCGGGGTGACCCAGGCGGAGACGGAGGTGGCGAAGGACTTGCCGAGGAAGGGGCCGAGCGGCACGTACTCCCAGGCCTGGATGTCGCGCGCGGACCAGTCGTTGAGGAGGAACAGCCCGAAGACGTGCTCCTCGAAGTCGCCGAGGGCCACGGGGCGGCCCTGCTCCGAGGGGGTGCCGACGACGAAGCCGACCTCGGCCTCGATGTCGAGCTTCACGGACGGCCCGAAGACGGGCGCCGGGTCGGCGGGGGCCTTGCGCTGGCCGCTCGGGCGGACGACGTCCGTGCCGGAGACCACGATGGTTCCGGCCCGGCCGTGGTAACCGATGGGCAGGTGCTTCCAGTTGGGGGTCAGCGCGTCCCCGTCCGGCCGGAAGATCTTGCCGACGTTCGTGGCGTGGTGCTCGCTCGCGTAGAAGTCGACGTAGTCGGCGACCTCGTACGGGAGGTGCAGCACGACGTCTTCGAGCGGCAGCAGGTGCGGTTCCACGGAGGGCCGGTGGCCGGGGTCGGTGACCCAGGCGGTCAGCGCGCGGCGCACGTCCTTCCACGCGGTGCGGCCCGCGGCGAGCAGCGGGTTGAGCGAGGGCTGCCCGAGCAGTCCGGCGTACGGGGATCCGAGCGCGGCCGCGGCCGCCCCGGCGTCGAGCACGTATCCGCCGATGCGCACGCCGATGCGGCGCCGCTCGTCCCCGGCGGTGGAGAACACGCCGTAAGGGAGGTTGTGCGGCCCGAACGGGTCGCCCTCGGGGAGGTCGAGAGGGCTCTGCTGGGGCATGGGGTGCTGCCTCGCTTTCGACGCGGCCCGGGGGTGTCCCGGGAGCTGGTTGACACGTTACGGGGCTGGTGGGGCGTGCGGGAGGCCGGATTCGGGCACTATTTGTAGGACTTGTCCGAGGGGGTCCGTATCCTTGACACGTGACTTCCGCCCTCCCCTATGCACTCGTGGCCACCGACCTGGACGGGACTCTGCTGCGCGCCGGAGACACCGTCTCGGCCCGCTCCCACACGGCCCTCGCCGCCGCCCGCGCGGCCGGCGCCCGGCACATCATCGTGACAGGCCGCCCCGTCCCACAGGTGCGCCACGTCCTGGACGGGCTCGGCTACGCGGGACTCGCGGTGTGCGGGCAGGGAGCGCAGGTCTACGACGCGTCGGCCGGTCTCCTGCTGCACTCCGTGGCCCTGGACCGGGAACTGGCCGAAGTCGCCCTCGGGAAGATCGAGGCGGAGGTCGGGGAGGTCTACGCGGCGGTCAACCAGGAGGGCCTCGACGCGGAGATGCTGATAGGGCCGGGCTACCGGATGTGGCACCCGCACCTCCCGGTGGTGGCGGTGGCCCGGCGCTGCGACCTCTGGACCTCCCCCATCAACAAGGTCCTGCTCCAGCACCCCCGCCTCTCCGACGACGAGCTGACGGAGATCGCCCGGGGCGTGGTCGGGGACCTGGTCAACGTCACCATGGCGGGGGAGCACACGGTCGAGCTCCAGCCCCCGGGCATCGACAAGGCGAGCGGCCTCGCCGTGGCGGCGGAACTCCTGGACGTCACCGGGTCCTCCACGATCGCCTTCGGCGACATGCCGAACGACATCCCGATGTTCGCCTGGGCGGCGCACGGCGTCGCGATGGCGGGCGCACACCGGGAACTGCTGGCCGTCGCGGACGAGGTCACCCTCTCGAATGAGGCGGACGGGATCGCGGTGGTCCTGGAGCGGCTCTTCGCCTAGGAGGCGCCTGCCGACCGGGGGGCGGCCGGCCGTTGCTAGGGTGCGCGTCGATGGGCATCCAGGAACGCGACCGCAAGGTGTACCGGCCCCTGCGCAGGGCCGGCCTCCAGGTGCTCCCGGACGCGGTGCCGGCGGGCACGATGCCGTACGTCGTCGGATACCGCGAAGAGGACGTGACGGGCAGCTTCTCGCACCGCTACGACACCCCGCGGCTGGTCGAACGGCTCAACGCCGACTGGTACGACCTCGCGGAGTCCTCGGGGTTGTTCGACGATCGGCGCGAGTTCCTCCTACAGCTCCCGCAGGGCACCCGTACGCACCGGGCAGCCCTGCACCACATGCACTTCGGCAACGGGTCGGCGCCGTCGCTCTGGACCCGGGTCCGGCTCCTCGACCGCTGGGACGTCATGGGCCGGGGCGCCGAGTCGGCTTTCCTCGGCGTGCACTCGGGTCACCCGGGCTTCGCGATGATGGCCCTGGACAGCAGCGTCTACATCAGCTGCTCGACGGGTGAGATGGGCATCGACGTGCTCGCCGTGGGCCGCCCGGACCGCTCGGAGAGCGTCCTGCACCACCTGGAACAATGGGCGCGCAACGCCTCCCCCTACGCCAACCGTGAGTCCACGCAGCGCATCGCCGCCTGGCTCGCCGACCGGCCGGGGAGCCAGGCGGGCCCCTGACAACGCCCCGGCACTGGACACGTTCCGCACGGTGCGGCCACGATGGCCCCGCACGAGGGGGCTCGCGGTCGCCGACGAAGGCAACCGGACCGACGGCCCGTGGCGCACGTACGTACGCCACCCGGACCCGCGCTGAGCGAGTCCGCTCCGGGACACCCGCGGGAATCCGCCGAACCCGCCCCGTGCGTAGTGTCGCTCCGCGCCGGGGGTCCCTCGCAGCGGTGGGACGTCATCAACGGCTTGTGACCTGCCAGGTGTGGCCGCCGGGGTGGGCGAGGTACTGCCCGCAGCCCTCGCCGCAGCCGGTCGTCGGGCAGTCGGGGAGCGCGAGGACCGCGTCCCCGGGCCAGCGGGCCCAAAGCGCGGTCCCGGGGGCCGGGCCCTCGTGGAGCACGTCCATGTGCGGGCCGGTGTGCCGCTCCAGGGAGCACCGCAGCTCCGGTCCGGCGTCGAGTATCCGGCGGAGTGCCGGCAGCCGTGCCAGCGCGTCGAGGTGTACGGCTGACAGCGCCCCGGAGGCACCGCACGCGCCGGTCACGTGATCCCGCCCCGGGCCGCGGCGAACGCCAGGCAGCCGGTCCAGGCGACCGCCCCCAGCGTCACGGTCACCGCAGCGGCTTCGTCGGCCGTACGGGATTCCAGCAGGCCGCGCAGGGCCCGTACGGCGGCCCGCCGCGCCAGGGCCGCGTCCAGCCGCGCGCGGAACCGGGCCCGGCGGGCGGGGTCCGACTCGATCCGCCGCGGCTCCAGCTCCGCGAGCGGGCTCTCGCTCACAGCAGCCCTTCACTGCTCTGCGCGTTGCGCCGGGCCGTCTCCGCCCGGAGCCGCTCCATCGGGTCGGCGGGCCGGACGCAGCGAGGCTCCGCCTCCCACTCCGGCCCGCCCCGCACGGGCCGCAGCGCCCAATAGGGGCCGGCGAGGCCCCGGAACTCCCCGACCAGGTCGTCGCGGCTCGTGTCCACCACGAGGGTTCCGGGGGCGGGAGTAGGGGGAATGGGCATTCCACACATGGCCGTTCCTCTCCGTAGTGGATTCACTACTCGGTGAGTTCAGCGTGGCGCGGCCGTGGGGACGTTTCAACTTGCCAGTACGGAACGGAAAGTTGGTCACGAGGCTGTGAATCGCAAGGAGTTGAACCCCGAGGAAGGTCCCGAAGCGGCCTTCGGGGCGCGTCTGCGCAGCTCACGGGAGGAGCGCGGCTGGACGCAGGAAAGTCTCGGGGAACGGATGGGCTTCTCCGCCACGCACATCTCGGCGGTGGAAACCGGGCGCAAGATTTCGACTCTGCGCTTCGCGCGCAGTGCGGACGTGGTCTTCGGGATCGCGGGAACCGAGGACACGTTCGAACGGCAGTGGCGCGAGATCCGGCACGGGGTCCTGCTGGAGGGATTCCCCGAGTTCCTCGGGTATGAGAGCCGGGCCGTGGAGATCCGGCTCTACGAGGTGGGCGTCATACCTGGACTGCTCCAGACGCCGGAGTACGCGACGGTGCTTGCCGAGAGCGGGGTCAAGCGGGGCGCCAGCACCCCGGAACAGGCGGCCGAGCGTGTCGCGATCGTCGCGGACCGGCAGGCCGTTCTGGTCCGGACCCCTCCGCCGCTGATCCTCGCGGTGCTCGACGAGAGCTGCATCCGTCGGCCCCTCGGCGGACCGGACGTCATGCGGGACCAGTTCACACGCCTGCTCGAATTCGCGGAACTACCGAACACCGTGCTCCAGATCGCACCGTTCGAGATGGGGGAGCTGAGGCCGTTCGATCTGCCCGTCACCGTACTGACCTTGCCGGATCGGTCGATCTTGTCCTACGCAGAATCCGCCCAACGGGGCCACCTGGAGCGGGATATCAACTCGGTGGTGCCCATCCTGACGGCCTACCATCAGCTCCAGGCCGAGGCATGCACCCAGGCGGCAGCTGTGGCCATGATCGATCAGCTAAGAAAGGGCACGTCGTGACGACCGAATCCCCCCGCTGGTTCACGTCCTCCTACAGCAACAACGGTGGCCAGTGCGTCGAGGTGGCCACCAACCTCGTCGCCTCGCGCGGTGTCGTGCCGGTCCGCGACTCCAAGCTCTCGGCCAGCCCCGTGCTGGATATTCCCGCTGCCGCGTTCGCGGTCTTCCTGGACGGCGTGAAGGCCGTCTGACTTCGAGAAGGGGCACCCAGTGACAACCGAATCCCCCCGCTGGTTCACGTCCTCCTACAGCGACAACGGCGGCGCGTGCGTCGAGGTCGCCACCAACCTCGTCGGCGCGCGCGGCATCGTGCCCGTCCGCGACTCCAAGCTGGCCGACAGCCCCGTGCTGGACGTTCCCGCCGCCGCCTTCGCGGCTTTCGTGGACGGCGTCAAGGCCGTCTGACCGTCAGGCCGGGCCCCGGGCGGCCAGCCCCGGGGCCCCGACCCGGCTACCCCGCCGTCCGGGGCAGGCGGCGTTCCCACGTGCGGTGGAAGAGGACCTCGTCGCCCTCGCGGCACACCACCTCGTTCGACGTCAGGAAGCCGCCCTCGTCGCACGAGATCTCCGAGCGGGTCACCACCGAGACGTCCCAGCCCAGCTCCGGGCGGTGCAGCCGGACCGTCCAGGTGGAGTGGGTGCGGGCGGACAAGGGGTCCGACTCCTGGATCTCGTAGATCTCCAGCGCGTCCTCGCTGAACTCCAGCCCGTCGGGGTAGACCCGGGTGCCGCCGTAGCGCGGGTCCACTTCCAGGCGCCACAGGCCGCGCGCGACGTCCCGTACGACCAGCCGTTCCGGGCGAGGGGCGTCCAGGGTCTCCGGGTACGAGACGCCCAGCGGCTCCGACTGTTCCGGGGCCTCGAAGAGGATCGGTTCCTCATCGGAGGACGGGTCACGGATCGGGAGTTCCACCGCGCTGCCCGCCGGGTCCAGGGTCCAGCCCGCCTCCGAGCCGGCGCGGGGCCAGATCCACGGCCAGTAGGCCGAGGAGAGGGCGACGCGGATCCGGTGTCCCGGTGGGAAGGAGTGGCCGATGCCGTTCAGCTCGAAGGCCACGTCCTCGTACGAGCCCACCGGCCACGGCACCGCCTTGTCCCGGCCCTGGCGTGCGGAGAGGTTCAGCGCGCCGCGGGTGACCAGCGTCGAGGAGCCGTCCGGGGCCACGTCGCAGAGGCGGGCCACGACCTGGCCGTACGGGACGTCCATGCGCAGGCGCAGGCGGACCACCGGGCGGCCCAGGATCTCCACCGGGCCGGAGCCGTTCCCGACGGGGAACTCGAAGCAGGCCGACTTCGCGTCCTCCTCGCGCTGGTCCGGCGGCAGATCGGCGTCGTTGCCGAAGGGGAAGAAGCGGCCCGCGTCCAGGCCCGTGTGCTGGGGGGAAGAGACGACCACCGGGGCGCCCTGGAAGGCGTAGGTGACGGGGTCCACGTTCGGCGACGGCCAGGACGGGTCGCCCACCCAGCGGCCCGGCAGCGTCGGGTAGGTGGTCGCCGGCGGGTGCGACTCGGAGATCCAGGAGCGGAGCAGGGGTTCGGACATGACCCCGGTGTCCTTGCCCTTGAGCCAGTGGTCCCACCAGCGCAGGGTCTCCTGGAGGAAGCCGATCGCGGGGCCCGGGGGCAGTCCCCGGTCGGGGTACTGGTGCGACCAGGGGCCGATCAGGCCGCGGACCCGGTCGGCGGGCAGGGCCGAGACCAGGCGGAGCACCGTGTCGCGGTACGGGTCGTGCCAGCCGCCGACCGCCAGGACGGCCGCGCCGATCGCGCCGTAGTTCTCGCAGACGGAGCCGTGGCGCCAGTACGCGTCGCGGGTCTGGTGGGAGAGCCAGGTGTGGACGAGGGGTTCGACGGAGCCCAGGCGCGACAGCCACTGGTCGCGCCAGCCCTCGCCCGCGTAGAGCGGGTCCGGGGGGCGGGAGGCGAAGGCGAGCATGGTCGCCGCCCACGCGTGCATGTCGACGGCGAGGACGGAGCCGCCCATGTAGTGGACGTCGTTGTCGAAGCGGTCGTCCGTGGAGCAGACGGTGACCACGGCCTTCAACGCCTCGGGGGCGAGCGCCGCGATCTGGAGGCTGTTGAAGCCGCCCCAGGAGATCCCGAACATGCCCACGGACCCCGTGCACCAGGGCTGGGCCGCCAGCCATTCGACGACCGCTACGCCGTCGGCGAGTTCCTGGGCGTCGTACTCGTCGCCCGGGTTTCCGCCGCTGTTGCCGTGGCCGCGCACGTCCACCCGTACGGAGGCGTAGCCGTGGCCCGCGTACCAGGGGTGGCGCTGCCAGTCGCGCGGGGCGGTCCAGTCGGTGAGGCGGTACGGGAGGTACTCCAGCAGCGCCGGGACGGGCTCGTCGGTGACCGGCCGCCAGATGCGGGCGTACAGCTCGGTGCCGTCCGGGAGGGGGATCCGGACGTCCTCGTGGGTGGTCCCGTAGGGGAAATCGGTACGGATGATCATCGAGGGTCTCTCGCCCATCTCCTCGGAGGGTCAGCGGACAGCGGGACGGTCAGTGGGCAACGGACGGTCAGTGCACCGGGTGCATCGTGCGCTTGAGCCACGGGGCGGCCGCGATCACTGCGAGCCCCACCGCCACCGCGATGGCGCCGTTGACGCCGAAGTAGGCGGGGTGGGAGACCTGGTCGTAGAGCTTGACCACCTGCGCCTGGATGCCGTTGGCCAGGGCCAGGGACAGGAACCACAGGGCCATGGTCTGGCTGGCGAAGGCCTTCGGGGCGAGCTTCGTGGTGGCCGACATGCCGGAGGTCTCGAGGAGGATGTCGCCGAGTCCGAGCAGCAGGTAGGAGCCGATGATCCACCAGGCGGCCATCTTGTACGTGTCGCCCGAGTGCCCCGAGGTCGGGATGACCATCAGGAGGAAGGACAGGCCGCCCAGGATCACGCCGATGGCGATCTTGTTGGAGGCGTGCGGCTGCTTGTGCCCCATCCGGACCCACAGCGCGGCGACGACCGGCGCCAGCAGCACCTCGAACGCGCCGAGCGCGGAGGCGTACCAGCCGGCCGGGAAGGTGAAGCCGAGGATCTCGGTACGGGCGTTCGTCGAGGCGAGCAGCATCATCGTCGAGTACGCCTGGAAGAGGATGAAGTTGAAGGCCACCGAGGCCAGGAAGAGCACGACGTACGGGCGCAGGCGCCCCCGTTCGGCGGCCGTCACCCGGTCGCTGCGGAACATGATCGCGAAGTAGACGATCGGCGCGATCACCGAGACCAGGGTGAGCAGGTCGACGAACCGGCCCATCGTCAGCCAGCCCAGTACCGCCAGAAGAGTGGCGAGGGCGGCGAAGACGAGGATCCCGGCAATGATCTTGATCACGGCCGAGCGCATCGCGTCGGGCGCGAGCGCGAACTCCGCGGAGTGCTTGCGCCCCGCCAGGTGGCGGCGGCCGGCCACGTACTGGATCAGGCCCGCGGTCATGCCGATCGCGGCGGCCGAGAAGCCCCAGTGCCAGCCCTCGTGCTCACCGAGCCAGGCGGTGATCAGGGGGCCGGCGAAGGCGCCGATGTTGATGCCCATGTAGTAGAGGGCGAAGCCGGCGTCGCGCCGGTCGTCGTCCGTCTTGTAGAGCTTGCCGACCATGCTCGCCACGTTCGGCTTCAGCAGGCCGGTGCCGGCGCTGATCAGGCCGAGGCCCACCCAGGTCATGGCGGCGGTCGGCACGGCCATGGCGTAATGGCCGCAGGCGATCAGGATGCCGCCCCAGAGCACGGCGCGGTACGAACCGAGGATCCGGTCGGCGAGCCACCCGCCGGCGACGGAGACGAGGTAGACCATGGTCCCGTAGGCCGCCGAGACGGAGGCCGCGGTGCCCGGGTTCATCCCCAGGCCGCCGTTGGCCACCGCGTCCGCGAAGTAGAGGACGAGGATGGCCTGCATGCCCAGGAACGAGAAGCGCTCCCAGACCTCCAGCCCGGAGAGCGTGGCCAGGCCCCTGGGGTGCCCGAGGAAGGCGTGGTCGTCGCCGGGAGGCGGCTGGTCGGCCTCCGGGTCGGACGAGTCGTCTCTATCGGTAGCAGTTCTGGACAAAACGCATTCTCCGGTTGTTTCGGCTGCTCTCGAACATACCGGGGCGCATGGGGCGCCGCCCGGCCGGTAGGGTGCCGGTGGCCGGGCGGGCGCCCTGGGTGATCGAAAACAGACCGGATACGCTGGCTTGAGTGATGGCAGCGACACATCGACAATCCGTGTGATCGTCAAGGTGATCGTCAGCAGACAGGAGTACCCCTCGTGACCGTCGTCGGGCCGTTCGGACTGAGCGTGCGGGACCAGGCTCTTGAGACCGATGTCCAGGCCGGACTGGCCGCCGTCGAGGCGGGTCTGCTGGAAGCCACCAAGAGTGAAGTCCCCTTCATCACCGAGGCCGCGCAGCACCTGGTCCGCGCCGGCGGCAAGCGGTTCCGGCCGCTCCTGGTGATGCTGGCCTCCCGGTTCGGCGATCCCTACGCGCCGGGGATCGTCCCCTCCGCCGTGGTCGTGGAGCTCACCCACCTGGCGACGCTCTACCACGACGACGTCATGGACGAGGCGGACGTGCGCCGCGGCGTGGAGAGCTCCAACGCCCGCTGGGGCAACTCCGTGGCCGTCCTGACGGGTGACTTCCTGTTCGCCCGCGCCTCACACATCCTGGCGGACCTCGGCCCCGAGGCCGTACGGGTCCAGGCCGAGGCGTTCGAGCGCCTGGTGACGGGCCAGATCCTGGAGACCGCGGGCCCGCGCGACGGCCGCGACCCGGTCGAGCACTACCTCGACGTCATCGCCGGCAAGACCGGTTCGCTGATCGCGGTCTCCGGCCGCTTCGGCGCGATGATGTCCGGCGCCGACGAGTCGGTCATCGACATCCTGACCCAGTACGGAGAGCGGCTCGGCACCGCCTTCCAGCTCGCCGACGACGTCCTCGACATCGCCTCCGACTCGCACGAGTCCGGCAAGACCCCCGGCACCGACCTGCGCGAGGGCATCCCGACGCTGCCGGTCCTGCGGCTGCGGGAGATGGCGGCCCAGGGCGGCGACCCCGACGACCTGGAGCTCGTACGGCTCCTGGACGGCGATCTGACGGACGACGCCCGGCACGCCGACGTGCTCGCCCGGCTGCGGGTCCACCCGGCCCTGGAGCAGGCCCGCAAGGACACCGTGCGGTACGCGGAGGAGGCGCGGGCCACGCTGGCCCCGCTGCCCGAGTGCTTCGCGAAGTCGGCGCTGGTGGAGCTGTGCGACGCCGTGGTCCACCGCGCGGGCTGACCGGCGGGACGCGACACCGGACATCAGGGGCGAGGGCCCGGCGACCCCTACGGGTGGGGGAGGCCGGGCCCTCGTCGTGTCATCCCTGGGGCGTACGCACAGTTGGCTCCGGGGGCTGACGCCCCGACCCCCTCTTCTTTGGTCAGATAGAGGCACATCCCCACCAGATCGGGTGAGAGTGGCGGCGAGGGGTGGACGTGGTCGCGGTTGTGGGCCACATCAAGACGGGTAGGTCGCCGCCGTACACACAGAGGTAGGGCAGACAGACATGGGAACGAACGCAAAGACCCGCAAGGCCGCTCGGTACGCCGTACCGGTCGCGGTGTTCGGTGTGGTCGCCGGCACGATCGCGATGGTCCCGGCCTTCGCGAACGCCGGTGGACCGGACCTTCCGAAGGTCACGGCCCAGCAGCTCATCGAGAAGATCGCGGCCTCGGACGTACAGCAGCTGTCCGGCAGCGCCAAGATCAGCACGGACCTGGGGCTGCCGAGCCTTCCGGCCGGCCTGCTGGGCGGCGGTGGCGGCGTGACCGGCGGCTCCGCGGACCCGCAGGACAAGCTCGCCCAGCTGGCGAGCGGCACCCACACCTTCCGGGTGGCCGCCGACGGCCCCGACCGCCAGAAGCTCACCTTCGTGGACGGCAAGGACGAGTACAGCCTCGTCCACAACGGCGACGACGTCTGGGGATACGACTCCAAGTCGAAGGAGGTCTTCCACGAGAAGGCGCCCACCGACGCGACGGACGCCGGCAAGAGCGCCGAGCGCAAGGCGGGCGACGGCCTCCCGGCCTCTCCGCAGGAGATCGCCCAGGAGGTCCTGAAGGCCGCCGGACCCACCACCGGCATCACCGTCGGGGACACGGCCCAGGTGGCCGGCCGCGACGCCTACCAGCTGGTCCTGAAGCCGAAGGGGACCGGTTCGACGGTTTCCTCGGTGAAGATCGCGGTGGACGCGAAGAACGGCGTGCCGCTGCGCGTGCAGGTGCTCTCCACCGACGGCGGCAAGCCGATCGTGGACGCCGGCTTCACGAAGGTGGACTTCTCCAAGCCCTCCGCCGACACCTTCGCCTTCACCCCGCCCAAGGACGCCAAGGTGACCGAGGGCGCGGCCGGCGAGCACGGCAAGGGCGAGGGCAAGGGTGCCGACAAGGGCCTGGACGCGCTCGAAGCCATCCCCGGCCTGGGCGGCCTGACCGGCGGCGCCGACGGCGCCAAGGGCGAGCCGAAGGTCCTCGGCGAGGGCTGGACCTCGATCGCCCGGATCGAGACCGGCGCGAGCAACACCCTCAAGGGCCTGGACGACGCCGCCAAGGACAAGAACGCGCCCAAGGGGGCCGCTCAGTTCCTCGACTCGCTCGGCGAGAAGGTCTCCGGGAAGTTCGGCGAGGGCCGCGTCCTGAAGACCCGCGTGGTCAACGCGCTGATCACGGACGACGGCAAGGTCTACGTCGGCGCGGTCACCAAGGCCGAGCTGGTGAAGGCGGCCGACGCCAACAAGTAGCCGACGCCGACAAGCAACCGGTAGAGGCACCCAAGGGTGGGCGGGGGACTGTGTCCCTGCCCACCCTTGTGCCGTTCCGGCCCTGCGTACAGCAGCCCCGCTGTACCGTGAAAAGCATGTCGAGACACGTCACCATCCGCCTGGAAGAAGAGTTCCACGAACGCCTGAAGGCGCGAGCGGCGGCCCTGGGCACGACGGTCACCGCGCTGATCACCGAAGTCACGGAACGCGAGCTCGACGAGGACCGGAAGAACTTCCTGTCCGGGATAGAGGAGTTCGCCGACCACTGGGGCTACTTCCAGGAGCGGTTCGGGCATTGAAGATCACCATGGAGTGGGCCTGGACGGCCCTGGCCCACCATCTCCCGTCCGATCCCGCCGTGTGGGATCCCTCCGGAGTGGCCGCCGCCGTGGCCCGGCACCAGAACGACCTCATCCTGGTCCCCGAGCAGCCCGCCCCGGACACCGCGTGGCGGGCCGCGGCGTTTCTGCACACGCTCGCGGTGTGCCCGGCGCTCGAATCCCCGATGAACGAGTTCTACGCCGCCGCCGCCACCCGCTCGTACCTGCGGGTCGCCGGGGCCAAGCAGCTGCCGTCGCCGGAGGAACTCGGCGATCTGGTGGAGGCCGCGAAGCTGGGGCACGCCGATGTCGCCGCGGTCGCGGAGGAACTGCGGGCCCGGATCCAGGAGCCGCTGTCGGCCTCGCTACGGGGCCTCGCGCAGGACACGTAGGACGCGCAGCACCATCGGGGCCTCGTCCGGGTGCAGCCGCAGCTCGGTGGCCCCGTCCGCGGAGCGGAACGCGACGCTGATCCCGTCGGCGGAGGCGGCCTCCAGGGGCGGGAACTCCGCCGTGCGCGCAGCGCCCGTACGCCCCTTCGCGCGCCAGCGGACCGGCCCGACCGGCCGTGCCGACCCGCCGGGCGGCAGTTCCAGCAGGCCTTCGGCCCAGGTTCCCCCGGTCAGTTCGCGATCGCGCAGATCGCAGGGGACGAGGACGGTACGGCCCTGCGCGTGGTCGGCGAGCCGCGCCAGCCGGCGGCGCCTGCGCACGAGCACTGCGGGGTTGAGGGCCGAGATGGCCTGGGCCAGCAGGGTGAGGAGTGCAGCGAGGAGCTCCGGCATGATCCGATCAGATCACACCGGAGCTCCAAAGGACTAGACCACTCGGGGGCTGGTTCCCTAGAAGGTGATCTTCCAGCTGTTGATGTAGCCGACGTCCTGCGCTGCCGCGTCCTTGACCCGGAGGTTCCAGACGCCGTTGGCCACCTCGGAGGAGGCGTTGACCGTGACGGACTTGACGATGTTGTCCGCGCTGCCGCCGGTGCGGTTGTGCAGGTTGTACACGCTGCCGTCGGGGGCGATGAGGTCGACCACCAGGTCACCGATGTAGGGGTGGACGATGTTCACGTCGACCTTGGTGGTGGCCGGCGCGTTGCCCGTGACGCCCGAGACCGTGATCGGCGAGTTCACCGCGGCGGCGGCGTCCGGGATGTTCACGTCGGCGGTGTTCTCGAAGGACGGGCCCGGCGGGACCGGGGTGGCTGCCCCGAGGTTCCAGATCGCGTAGGCGATGGCGTCGGAGTTGCGGTCCAGGGCGGTGTCGTTGATGTTCGCCGTGGTGTCGCAGGAGGAGTGGTAGCACCGGTCGAAGGCCTGACCGGAGGTGCCGCCCCACTTCGCGGCCTGGGCCGCCGTCTTGGTGTAGTCGGCGCCCGAGAACAGGCCGCCGACCGGGATCCCGGCGCTCTTGAACGGGGCGTGGTCGGACCGGCCGTCGCCCTCGGTCTCGATCTCGGTGGAGACGCCGATGCCCGTGTAGTAGTTCTTGAAGGTCTGCTCGATGGTCGGGTCGTCGTCGTAGACGAAGTAGCCCGGGTTCGGCGAGCCGATCATGTCGAAGTTCAGGTAGCCGGAGATCTTCGACTTCTCCGCGGCCGGCAGGTTGTTGACGTAGTACTTCGAGCCGATCATGCCCAGCTCCTCCGCGCCCCACCAGCCGAAGCGCAGGTGCTTCGTGGGCTGGAGCTGCGCGCGGGAGACGGCGAGCGCCGTCTCCAGGATGCCGGCCGAACCGGACCCGTTGTCGTTGATGCCGGGGCCCGCGTTGACCGAGTCCAGGTGCGAGCCCGACATCAGGACCGAGTTGGGGTCGCCGCCCGGCCAGTCGGCGATCAGGTTGTAGCCGGTGGCGCCGCTGGAGGTGAAGGTCTGCAGGGTGGTCGTGAAACCGGCCGCGTCCAGCTTGGCCTTCACGTAGTCGATCGAGGCCTTGTAGCCGGCCTTGCCGTGGGCGCGGTTGCCGCCGTTGGCGGTGGCTATGGACTGCAGCTGCGTCAAGTGCGCCTTGACGTTGGCCAGCGGGATGTCGGGCGGCGTGGGCGCGGCGGCGACCGAGGTCGGCGTGGCGAGCGCGGCGGGGGCGGTGGCGGAGAGGAGGCCGGCGACCGCGAGGGCGGTCACGGCGGCCAGACGCCGGGAGACGGACAGGCTCATGTGGGGGCTCCGGGATTCCGTACTGGGGATGTGTGCGGAAACGTGCGGGGTGGAACAAGTGAGCAACGTGCGTCAGTGCGAGCCTGATGGTCGGCGAGGACATGACAGTCCGTCAAGACCTGAATCCGGTCACACCCGTTCGGAAAGCGGACGGAGCGGCCCGTGGGGCCGGGGCGGGAGCACACTGGGGGGATGAACGTGAACGAAGAGACCCGTGCGGCGGTCGTCGAGGCCCAGTGGGCCGGCACGCGGCGGGCCTGGGCGGACAAGCTGGAGCGCCTCGGCTCCGAGGACTGGCGCACCGGCACCATCGAGGTGCTGGAGGCGGCCTACGAGGACCCGATCCTGCGGCAGCTGTACCCGTACACGAGCCATGGCCACGTGAACTTCAGCAGCACCACCCGCTTCCCCTACGAGGTGGCGGTCCCCTTCGTGATCCCGCTGCCCGACGGACGGTTCCGCGTCATGCGGCGCGATCCCTCCGCGGAGCTCGGCGAGGTGGCCACGGCCGGGGAGGCCGTGACCCTGGTGGTCACGCACGTACCGCCCCGCCTCCGGCTCGCCGCCACGGGGCTGCCGATGGAGGCGTAGGCCGCCCGGGGGTCCGGCGGAGCGCAGGCCGCCCCGGGTCCGGCGGACACGCGGACGGGCGCGTCCGAAGACGCGCCCGTCGGTGCTGGTGGCCCTGGCCCCGGCTCCGGCCCTACGCGGTCTCGCGCGCCGGGGCCGGGGTCGGGAGCGGGGTCGGGAGCGGAGCCGCCAGCGGCGCCGTCAGGCCGTCGAGGCGCAGGGCGCGGGAGCGGTGGGCGGTGCGCAGGGCGTCCCAGGTGAGGATCGACAGGGCGACCCAGACCAGGGAGAAACCGGCCCAGCGCGCGGCCGGCATGGCCTCGTGGAAGTACAGGACGCCGAGGCCGAACTGGAAGACCGGGGCCATGTACTGGAGCAGCCCGAGGGTGGACAGCGGGACCCGGATCGCGGCGGCGCCGAAGCAGATCAGCGGGATCGCCGTGACCAGCCCGGCCGAGGCCAGCAGGGCGGCGTGGCCCGGGCCCTGCGCGGTGAAGGTGGACTCGCCGCGCGAGCCGAGCCACAGCAGGTAGCCGAGGGCGGGCAGGAACATGATCACGGTCTCGGCGGTCAGCGATTCCAGGCCGCCCATGCCGAGCTGCTTCTTGATCAGCCCGTACAGGGCGAAGGAGAAGGCCAGGATCAGCGAGATCCACGGCGGCCGCCCGTACCCGACGGCGAGGACCAGCACGGCCGCGACGGCGATGCCGACCGCCGCCCACTGCGTGCGGCGCAGGCGCTCGCCGAGCACCAGGACGCCGAGCGCGATGGTGACCAGGGGGTTGATGAAGTAGCCGAGGCTCGCCTCGACGACCGCGCCGTTGTTGACCGACCAGATGTACACGCCCCAGTTCACGGTGACCAGGGCGGCGGCCACCGCCGTGAGGGCGAGCTTGCGCGGCTGGCGCAGCAGCTCGGAGACCCATCCCCAGCGGCGCAGGGCCAGCAGCGCCACGCCGACCACGGCCAGGGACCACACCATGCGGTGGGCGAGGATCTCGATCGCTCCGGCGGGCTGGAGGAGCGGCCAGAAGAGGGGCACGATCCCCCACATCCCGTACGAGGCGAAGCCGTAGAGCAACCCCGTGCGCTGGTCGTTCTGTGCCTTCACGGGACCTCCAGAGCTACTTCAAGCCAACCTGACGACGGTAGCGCCGTACACGCGGAAAGTCATTAGTCTCAGGCGAGATGCTCATGACACCTGTCCGTGGCGCCTGTCCGTGACACCTGGGTGGCGGCCCGGCGGCCGGGACGCGGCGGCCGGGACGCGACGAAGCCCGGACCCTCCTTGCGGATCCGGGCTTCGGTGCGCTTCGCCGGGCGCCGTACGGCCGACTAGCCGACGACGGTCCAGGTGTCGTTCCCGCTCAGCAGCGCGCCCAGGTCGCCCTTGCCGCCGCGGTCCACGGCCGTCTCCAGCTGGTCGGCCATGAGCGTGTCGTAGACGGGCCGGCGCACGTTGCGGAACACCCCGATGGGCGTCTGGTGCAGCGTGTCGGGGTCGGCCAGCCGGGACAGCGCGAACGCGTTGGTCGGGGAGGCCGAGGAGGCGTCGTGGACCAGGATCCGGGACTCGTTCTCCGCGGTCACCGTCACGACCTCCAGGTCACCGGTGGCCACGTTGCGCACGACGCCCTTGGCGCCCGCCACTCCGAAGCGGATCGGCTGCCCGTGCTCCAGGCGGATCACGGCCTCCTGGGCCTGCTCGTGGTCCTTGAGGACCTCGAAGGCGCCGTCGTTGAAGATGTTGCAGTTCTGGTAGATCTCCACCAGCGCCGTGCCCTCGTGGGCGGCCGCCGCGCGCAGCACCTCGGTGAGGTGCTTGCGGTCGGAGTCGACCGTACGGGCCACGAAGGAGGCCTCCGCGCCGATCGCGAGCGAGACCGGGTTGAAGGGGGCGTCGAGCGAGCCCATCGGGGTCGACTTGGTGATCTTGCCGACCTCGGAGGTGGGGGAGTACTGCCCCTTGGTCAGCCCGTAGATCCGGTTGTTGAACAGCAGGATCTTGAGGTTGACGTTGCGCCGCAGGGCGTGGATCAGGTGGTTTCCGCCGATGGAGAGCGCGTCGCCGTCACCGGTGACCACCCAGACCGACAGGTCGCGGCGCGAGGTCGCGAGCCCGGTGGCGATGGCCGGGGCGCGGCCGTGGATCGAGTGCATCCCGTAGGTGTCCATGTAGTACGGGAAGCGCGAGGAGCAGCCGATGCCCGAGACGAAGACGATGTTCTCCTTCGCCAGTCCCAGCTCCGGCATGAAGCCCTGGACGGCGGCGAGCACCGCGTAGTCGCCGCAGCCGGGGCACCAGCGGACCTCCTGGTCCGACTTGAAGTCCTTCATCGACTGCTTGGCGGCCGCCTTGGGCACCAGCGAGAGCAGGGTGGGGCTGTCGGTCACCTCAGTCATTGATGGCCTCCTTGAGATGGTTGGCGAGCTGCTCGGCCTTGAACGGCATGCCGTTCACCTGGTTGTACGACTGTGCGTCGACCAGGTACTTCGCCCTCAGGAGGGTCGCGAGCTGCCCGAGGTTCATCTCCGGCACCACTACCTTGTCGTAACGCTTCAGGACCTCGCCCAGATTCCTCGGGAACGGGTTGAGGTGGCGCAGGTGGGCCTGCGCGATGGGCAGCCCGGCGAGCCGCAGCCGGCGTACGGCGGCCGTGATCGGCCCGTACGTCGAACCCCAGCCGATCACCAGGGTCCGCGCGCCGTCCGGGTCGTCGACCTCCAGGTCGGGGACGAGGATGCCGTCGATCTTGGCCTGGCGGGTGCGGACCATGAACTCGTGGTTCGCCGGGTCGTACGAGATGTTGCCCGTGCCGTCCTGCTTCTCGATGCCGCCGATCCGGTGCTCCAGCCCCGGCGTGCCCGGGACCGCCCAGGGGCGGGCCAGGGTCTGCGGATCGCGCTTGTACGGCCAGAAGACCTCGGTGCCGTCCGCGAGCTCGTGGTTGGGGCCGGAGGCGAACTGGACCTTGAGGTCCGGCAGGTCCGCCACGTCCGGGATCCGCCAGGGCTCGGAGCCGTTGGCGAGGTACCCGTCGGAGAGCAGGAACACCGGGGTCCGGTAGGTCAGCGCGATCCGGGCCGCGTCCAGCGCGGCGTCGAAGCAGTCCGCCGGGGTGCGCGGGGCCACGATCGGCACCGGCGCCTCGCCGTTGCGCCCGTACATGGCCTGGAGCAGGTCGGCCTGCTCCGTCTTGGTCGGCAGACCGGTCGAGGGGCCGCCGCGCTGGATGTCCACGATCAGCAGCGGCAGCTCCAGGGAGACCGCGAGGCCGATCGTCTCGGACTTCAGCGCCACGCCCGGGCCCGAGGTGGTGGTCACGCCGAGCGCGCCGCCGAAGGCCGCGCCCAGCGCCGCGCCGATGCCGGCGATCTCGTCCTCGGCCTGGAAGGTGCGTACGCCGAAGTTCTTGTGCTTCGACAGCTCGTGCAGGATGTCCGAGGCCGGGGTGATCGGGTACGAGCCCAGGTAGATCGGCAGATCGGCCTGCTGGCCGGCTGCGATCAGGCCGTAGGACAGGGCCAGGTTCCCGGAGATGTTGCGGTAGGTGCCGGTCGGGAAGGCGCGGGTGGCCGGGGCCACCTCGTAGGAGACGGCGAAGTCCTCGGTGGTCTCGCCGAAGTTCCAGCCCGCCCGGAAGGCGGCGACGTTCGCCTCCGCGATCTGCGGCTTCTTCGCGAACTTCTGCCGCAGGAACTTCTCGGTGCCCTCGGTGGGCCGGTGGTACATCCAGGACAGCAGCCCGAGCGCGAACATGTTCTTGCTGCGCTCGGCCTCCTTGCGGGAGAGCCCGAACTCCTTCAGCGCCTCGACCGTGAGGGTGGTCAGCGGCACCGGGTGGACGTTGTAGGCGTCCAGGGAGCCGTCTTCCAGCGGGGAGGTCTCGTAGCCGACCTTGGCCATCGGGCGCTTGGTGAACTCGTCGGTGTTGACGATGATCTCCGCGCCGCGCGGCACGTCCGCGATGTTCGCCTTCAGCGCCGCCGGGTTCATCGCCACCAGGACGTTCGGGGCGTCGCCCGGCGTCAGGATGTCGTGGTCGGCGAAGTGCAGCTGGAAGGACGACACACCGGGGAGGGTGCCGGCGGGCGCCCTGATCTCGGCCGGGAAGTTCGGCAGCGTCGAGAGGTCGTTGCCGAAGGAGGCGGTTTCCGAGGTGAAACGGTCACCGGTGAGCTGCATGCCGTCACCGGAGTCACCCGCGAAGCGGATGATCACCCGATCGAGTTGGCGCACTTCCTTCGACGCGGCGTCGCCCGGGCCCGCGGGGCCCGTGTGGCCCTCAGGAACCGCGTGGCCCGCATGGCCCGCGGGTTCGCCGTTCGGGCCCGGGGACGTCCGCTGCTCGCCGACGACTGCGCCTTCGGCCCCGTCGGACTGTTCGGCTGGGCTACTAACCTGGCTGGTCACTGAACTGGACCTCCTTCGAGGCGTGAGCACTGCCCGAGTTCCACCCTACGACCGTAGGGATCGCTTCCCCGGGCTGCTCATTTTCTGGACCGCCCCTTCGGCGGTCTGTCCGAATCCGGCCTTACCTGACAGAGTGTCAGTTGATCAAGATCTTAGGTAGGTGAGAACGGCCAGCACGCGCCGGTGATCCCCGTCACTGGGCGACAGGCCCAGCTTCATGAAGATGTTGCTGACGTGCTTCTCCACCGCGCCGTCGCTCACCACCAGCTGCTTGGCCACCGCGGAATTGGTCCGCCCCTCGGCCATCAGCCCGAGCACCTCGCGCTCGCGCGGGGTCAGCCCCGCCAGCACGTCCTGCTTGCGGCTGCGGCCGAGCAGCTGCGCCACGACCTCCGGGTCCAGGGCGGTGCCGCCCCGGGCCACGCGGACGACGGCGTCGAGGAACTCGCGCACATCGGCCACCCGGTCCTTCAGCAGGTACCCCACCCCGGTACTGGAGCCGGCCAGCAGCTCGGTGGCGTACTGCTCCTCCACGTACTGGGACAGCACGAGCACACCTATCCCGGGGTGATCGCGCCGCAGCCGCACGGCCGCCCGTACGCCCTCGTCGGTGTGCGTCGGCGGCATCCGCACATCGGCCACCACCACGTCCGGCAACGCGTTCTCCGCCGCCAGCTCCGCCACCGTCTTGATCAGGGCTTCCGCGTCCCCGACGCCCGCGACGACGTCATGCCCCCGGTCGGTCAGCAACCGGGTCAGGCCCTCACGCAGCAGCACTGAATCCTCGGCGATGACCACCCGCACCCTGTCTTCCACGACTTCGCTGCTCCCGCGTTCGCTCAAACCCCGTGTTCGCTGACTCAGCCAAGCATCCCAGTCTTGAGCCCGGATATAGCCGGAGCGCGATCAACGCGTACGCCCGGACCGGCTGTTTCCGGCCCCTGGAGGCCCCTCGGCGCCCCCGGCCCGGAAAGTCGGGCCTTTGGCCCCCGGGCGCGACGGGACGAAGGGCACGGGGTCGGGGCCGGTCGGGGAGCCGGGGGGTGGGGGGGCATGCGACGGCACGGACACCCACGTACGGGGCATCCGTGCGGTCGCCGGTCGATCGGCAGGGGTGCGGGGTCAGACGGCGGTCCGCCAGGGGAGCTCCGCGGTGACGGTCGTGCCGCCACCGGCGGGGGAGTCCACGACCAGCACCCCGTCCACGGCGTCGAGCCGCTCGGCCAGCCCGGCCAGCCCGGAACCGGCGACGGCTCCGGACCCGGATCCGCCGCCCACTGCGTCGCCCACTCCTGCTCCCACTCCCACTCCCACTCCTGCTCCGCCCACGCCGTCGTCGGCGACCTGGATCAGCAGCCGCTCGCCGGACTTCCACACGTCGACCCCGGCCGTACGGGCCCTCGCGTGCTTGCTCACGTTCTGCAGCAGCTCGGAGACCGTGAAGTACGCGATCCCCTCGATCGCCGCCGCCGGCCGCGAGGGCAGATCCACCGCCACCCGTACGGGCACCGCGCAGCGGGAGGCCACCGAGGACAGCGCCGCGTCCAGCCCCCGGTCGGTCAGGACCGCCGGGTGGATCCCGCGGGCGAGGTCCCGCAGCTCCTGGAGGGCGATCTTCACTTCCCCGTGCGCCTCGTCCACCATCTGCGCGGCGGCCCGCGGGTCCCGCGCCAGCTTCTCCTTCGCCAGCCCCAGATCCATGGCCAGCGCCACCAGCCGGGCCTGCGCCCCGTCGTGCAGATCGCGCTCGATGCGCCGCAGGTCCGCCGCGGCGGTGTCGACCATGACGCCCCGGTCCGACTCCAGTTCGCTGACCCGGTTCGCGAGCCGCGACGGCCCGAGCAGCCCGGAGACGAGCACCCGGTCGACGGTGGTCAGGGCGCGGACCACCCAGGGGGTGGCGAGCGTGAGGGCGAGCCCGGTCGCGCAGGTCGCCACGATCGCGAGGGGGGAGTCCAGGTAGAAGGTGTAGGTGTCGCCGTTCTGGAAGAGCTCCAGCCCCGGCTGATCGGTGAACGCCGGGAAGACCCAGAACCAGAGCGGGTACAGCAGCATGGCCCACCCGTAGGCCCAGAACGTCAGGGCCACGCAGAAGGCGAACACCGCCCACGGGAAGTGGATCACCGAGTACAGCACGTGCCGCCAGGCGCTCCCGCTCTTGAGCAGCGCGGCCATCCCGGCGATCGCCCCGCCCTTCGCCGCCCGGATCGGAGCCGGCTCGGCGATGTCGTGGCCGAGCAGTCCGCGCACCCGGGCCCGCTCCACGCGCCCGAACCCGCGGCACATGGCCAGCACCCCCGCCAGCACCGGAACTCCGAGGAAGGTGACGAGCAGTCCGGCGCCGAGGCTGACGCCGGTGATGGCGAGCGAGAAGTACAGCGTGCTGAGCGGCAGCCCGAGCATCAGGTACCCGAACTCCCGCCAGGCCCGCCCCTCGAAGGGAGCCCGCACCACCCTGCCGAACGAACTACCGCCCGCTTCACTGCTACCCATGTCGCCGACCCGCCCTTCCTCCACTGTGTCCCCCAACCCTCCCGCGCCCCGTCCCCCCAAACCATCCGGCAGGTAGGCCTCTCCCCGGGGGGTTAACCCCACCCCTGGACCGGACCCGCGGCCGGCACCAGGGGTG
Source organism: Streptomyces sp. NBC_01298 (assembly GCF_035978755.1). Lineage (NCBI taxonomy): Bacteria > Bacillati > Actinomycetota > Actinomycetes > Kitasatosporales > Streptomycetaceae > Streptomyces > Streptomyces sp. NBC_01298. The sequence goes on along the minus strand of NZ_CP108414.1, from coordinate 3,929,526 downwards.
GCCCCGGCCTGGCCCCACCCCGGCCCCCCCCAGCCCCAATGCGGATGCTGCTCCAACACGGCGAGTCGGTCCCCGGCCTTCGCCCTGGCCCCCGGCCCTGGTCCCGGCCCCCGGCCCTGGCCCCGGCTCGGCCCGGCCGCCCGTTCCCTGGGCTCCGCCCAGCCCCGGGCCTCAAACGCCGACGGGGCTGGATCGCCCTGAGGACGATCCAGCCCCTGCCCGACACACCCGCCCCCGGAGGGCCGCACCCGGGCGCCACCGCCGACCAAACCGAGCCCCGCCGGCCGCCGCACCTGCGCGCTCACGCGGCCCGAATCCACCTCCACGAGCCCGCACCCGGGCGCTACCGCCGGCCAAATCCAGGCCCGCCGGCCGCGACACCTGCGCGCTCACGCGGCCCGAATCCACCTTCACGAGCCCGCACATGCGCGCTGCCGCCGGCCGAATCCAGCCCCTCCGGCGTTTGAGGAGCGGGGGTCCGGGGGCTGGTCCCCGGGTACGGTGCCGCACCCGCTCACGGCGGGGACTCCATCCGGCCCGGCGGGCCACCGCGAGGCCCCTCGGCCAGCTCCGCCCTGTCGGGCACCGCGAGGCCGCTCGGGCAACTCCGGCCCTGTCGGGCATCCGGGCCGCGCGGCCGAAATCCAGCCCCGCCGGCGCTTGAGGCGCGGGGGTCCGGGGGCCGGTCCCCGGCAACGGGGCCGCACGCCGGCCCGCGGCGGGCACCGCCCCGGCCCCGCCGGCGCAGCCGCCCCCAGGCCCCCGGCCCCCGGCCGGCCAAGAGCCGGCCCCCGCGCTATCGCGAGGCCCGCTCCCGCCACGGCAACTCCGCCGTGACCACGGTCCCCGCCCCCTCGGGAGACTCGACCACCAGCACGCCGTCGACCGCGTCGAGCCGCTCGCCCAGCCCCGCCAGCCCGGACCCGGCAGCCGCATCCGCCCCGCCCCGCCCGTCGTCCGACACCCGGATCAGCAGCCGCCCGTCCGCGGAGCCACCCGCCCGCCAGACCTCGACCTCCGCGCACCGCGCCCCCGGCCCCGCGTGCTTGCTCACGTTCTGCAGCAGCTCCGAGACCACGAAGTACGCGATCCCCTCGATCGCCTCCGCCGGCCGCGCCGGCAGATCCACCGACACCTTCACCGGGACCAGGCACCGCGACGCCACCGAGGACAGCGCCGCGTCCAGCCCCCGGTCGGTCAGCACCGCCGGGTGGATCCCGCGCGCCAGGTCCCGCAGCTCCTGGAGGGCGATCTTCACCTCTCCGTGCGCCTCGTCCACCATCGCCGCCGCCCCCTCGGGGTCCTCCAGCAGCTTCTCCTTCGCCAGGCCCAGCCCCATCGCCAGCGCCACCAGCCGCGCCTGCGCCCCGTCGTGCAGGTCGCGCTCGATGCGCCGCAGGTCCGCCGCCGCCGTGTCGACCACGACACCCCGGTCGGACTCCAGTTCGGCGATGCGCCGCTCCAGTTCGTCGGAGGGCGACAGCAGGCCCCGTACCATCGCCCGGTCCACGTTCGCGAGCCCCCGCACCACCCACGGCAGCACCGGCCACAGCACGAACAGCCCGGTCAGCGCCACGGTGAAGGTGACCATCGCCCACGGCAGCCGGATCAGCTCGAACAGCACGGTCCGCCACGCCACCGGGTCCTTGAGGGTCGCCCACAACCAGGGGAAGAACCCGCCGGACCGCCGCGGCCCCGGCATCGGCGTCGGCTCGTCGACCCGTACGCCCAAGAGGTCGCGGGCCCGCGCCCGTTCCAGCCGTCCCAACTGGCGAGACACGAACAGCCCGCATGCGAACAGCGGCAGACCGATCGCGGTCACCGACAGACCGCCCGCGGTCGCCACCATCGTCACCGTGTAGACGAACCCGATGAGGGCGGCCGGGAAATTGCTCAACAGGTAGGCGATTTCCTTCCACGTCACGGCATCGAAGGGTGCGCGTACGGGCGGAGGAGCGCCGTCGTCGGGGGTGTGCTTGGTCGCGGTCATGCGCCTACCCTGCCAAGCCCGCGGCCCCTCGTGCCATGGGGTAGCCGGGCCGAGGTAAACGGGGGATAACCCCACCCCGTGGAGCCCAGGCCCTAGACTCCCGTCCGTACCAGATCAACCTGATCGTCGACAGTGGCCGAGGAACGAGGAACGGACGTGCCCGAACCAACGGTATCGACCGTATCCGTGCTCGCCGCGGACTACTTCCGGACGTATTCGGTCGTCGGTCTCCTGGCCGCGCTCGGTGTGCTCTTCGTGGCGGTGGCGTTCGGCGCCAACCGCCTGCTGAGCCCGTCCGTCCCGACCCGCGAGAAGCTGCTGACCTACGAGTGCGGGGTGGACCCGGTGGGCGAGGGCTGGGCGCACACCCAGGTCCGCTACTACGTCTACGCCTTCCTCTACGTCATCTTCGCCGTCGACTCGATCTTCCTCTTCCCCTGGGCGACGGTGTTCGCCGCCGCCGGCTACGGCGCCACGACGCTGGTGGAGATGTTCATCTTCCTCGGCTTCCTGGCCGTCGGCCTGCTCTACGCGTACAAGAAGGGCGTCCTCGAATGGCTGTGACCCCGGCCGGTACTCCGGCCGTGCCGTCGGAGCCGCAGCTGCTCCCGGAGCCGAAGCGGCTGGGCGTCCTGTCCCGCCTCGCGCCCGAGCCCATGAAGGTGGTCCTCAACTGGGGCCGCCGCTACAGCCTGTGGGTCTTCAACTTCGGCCTCGCCTGCTGCGCGATCGAGTTCATCGCGGCCTCCATGGCCCGGCACGACTTCATCCGGCTCGGCGTCATCCCCTTCGCCCCCGGCCCGCGCCAGGCGGACCTCATGATCGTCTCCGGCACGGTGACGGACAAGATGGCCCCGGCGGTCAAGCGGCTGTACGAGCAGATGCCGGAGCCCAAGTACGTCATCTCCTTCGGCGCCTGCTCCAACTGCGGCGGCCCGTACTGGGACTCGTACTCGGTGACCAAGGGCGTCGACCAGATCATCCCGGTCGACGTCTACGTCCCCGGCTGCCCGCCCCGCCCCGAGGCCCTCCTCCAGGGCATCCTCAAGCTCCAGGAGAAGATCGCCCGCGAATCGCTGGCGGAGCGCTACACGAACACGCCGGCGCCGTCCGCGGCGCAGCTCACGAGCGGACTGGTGTCTCCTCCCCCTGCTCCCGGGACGAACGCGTGAACCTCTACGACTCCCTCCCCGACGCGGCGGGAACGGTCTTCGGCGAGGAAGCGGTCGCGACCCTCTCCTACTCCGTCCTCACGGTCGACGTCCCCACCGCGAGCTGGATCCCCGCGCTGGAGATCGCCCGCGACAAGCTGGGCTGCACCTACTTCGACTGGCTGAGCGCGGTCGACGAGCCGGGCACGGGCTTCCGCGTCTGCGCGCACGTCGTCTCCCTGGAGAACCACCGCGTACGCCGCCTCCTGCTGCGGACCACCGTCCCGCACTCGGCGCCCTCCCTGCCCTCGGCCGTCGCCGTGTACGCGGGCGCCGAATGGCACGAGCGCGAGACCTGGGAGATGTTCGGGGTCGCGTTCACGGACCACCCGAACCTCGTCCCGCTGCTCCTCCCCGAGAACTTCGAGGGCCACCCGCTGCGCAAGGACTTCGTCCTCGCGGCGCGGGTCGCCAAGGCCTGGCCGGGCGCGAAGGAGCCGGGCGAGGCGCACGACCCGGACGCCCCGAAGCGCCGCCAGATGCTCCCGCCGGGCGTACCCGACCCCAACGACTGGGGCCCGATGAAGGGCCAGCTCCCCCCTGCCCCCGCCCGCCCGGCCCGCACCCCCCGAGGCGCGGCGGCCGGCGCCGCGGCCGGCGACCGCCCGGCGCGCACCCCGCGCGCCGCGGCCGGAGCCCCCGGCGACCGCCCGGCGCGCACCCCGCGCGAAGCCACCCCGCCTTCGGCGGACGCCGCGGCGGAAGCCGCCCCGGCCCGCCCGGTGCGCCGCTCCCGCTCGGTAGCGGACGGCTCGGCAAGCCAGGCGGAAGCCCCGGACTCCGGAGCGACCCCGCCTTCGGCGGCTCCGGCCCGGGCGGCAGCCGCCCCGGCCGAAGCCGAAGCCACGCCGGCGGCACCTGAGACGCCCCCCGCCCCGCCCGAGACGCCCCCGGCCCGCCCGGTGCGCCGCTCCCGCTCGGTGACGGAAGGCTCCGCGAGCCAGGCGGAAGCCCCGGACTCCGGAGCGACCCCGTCGTCGGCGGACGCCCCGGCGGCTCCGGCCCGCCCGGTCCGCCGCTCCCGCTCGGTAGCGGACGGCTCGGCAAGCCAGGACGCCGCGACTCCGGCCGAAGCCGAGGCCGCGCCCGCCCCGGAACCCCAGGCCCCCGTGCGCCTGGTACGCGGCAGCGCGGACGCCCCCTGGCACAACCCGAAGCCCGCCTTCGACACCCCGGCGGCCGAACCGCCCGCTCCGGCATCTCCGGCTGACCCGGCTACCCCGGAGCCTCCGAGGGAACCGGCCCCTCCGGCCACCCCCGAAGCTCCCGCCACCCCGGCGGACCGGGCAGCTTCGGCTGCCCCCGTAGCTCCGGCCGCTCCGGCCGCAGCCCCGGCGGGCTCCGCCGAGTCCGAGCCCGAGCCCGAGTCCGAGCAGGGACCCGGGTCCAAGTCCGCCCCCAAGCCGGACCCCGCGGATCCGACCAAGGGGGACCCCACCCCCAACGACCCCACCGGAGGCGCCGCGTGAACGACGTCCTCGACGTCGCCCTGCGGCTGATCGTCGTCTTCGCCGTCTTCCTCGTGCTCCCGCTCGTCGTCGGGCAGGCCGAGCACAAGGTGATGGCTCACATGCAGGGCCGCCTCGGCCCCATGTACGCCGGCGGCTTCCACGGCTGGGCCCAGCTCGTCGCCGACGGGGTCAAGTTCGTGCAGAAGGAAGACATCGTCCCGGCCAACGCCGACCGCCGCGTCTTCCAGCTCGCCCCCGCCGTCGCGCTCCTCCCGTACCTCCTCGTCCTCCTCGCCATCCCGATCGGCCCCGGCGAGGGAGCCGTCGGCCAGGTCATCGACGCCGGGCTCTTCTTCGCGCTCGCCGTCATGGGCATCGGCGTGCTCGGCTCGCTCATGGCCGGCTGGGCCTCCGCGAACAAGTTCTCCCTCCTCGGAGGCCTCCGCACCGCCGCCCAGCTGCTCGCCTACGAGCTCCCCATGCTGCTCGCGGCGGCCTCGGTCGCCATGGCCGCCGGAACGGTGTCACTCCCCGGCATCGTCGGCGCCTTCGAGTGGTGGTGGCTGCCCTGGCAGATCGTCGGCGGGCTCGTCTTCTTCACCGCAGGCCTCGCCGAACTCCAGCGGCCCCCCTTCGACATGCCCGTCGCCGACTCCGAGATCATCTTCGGTGCGTACACCGAGTACACCGGCCTGCGCTTCGCCCTGTTCCTCCTCGCCGAGTACGCCGGCATCGTCGTCCTGTGCGCCCTGACCACCGTCCTCTTCCTCGGCGGCTGGCACGGCCCCTTCGGCGGCGACGGCTGGGCCTGGACCCTGCTCAAGATCGCCGCGCTCTCCTTCGTGGTGATCTGGCTCCGGGTCAGCTACCCCCGGCTCCGCGAGGACCAGCTGCAGAAGCTCGCCTGGACCGTACTCATCCCCCTCGCGCTCGCCCAGATCGCGCTCACCGGCATCGTGAAGGTGGCGATCCAGTAAATGCCTCCCATCCCCGGCTCAGGCCTCGCCAAGGGCCTGGCCGTCACGCTGCGCACGATGACGAAGCGCTCGCACACCGCCCAGTACCCCGAGGTACAGCCCGAACTCCCGCCGCGCTCGCGCGGGGTCATCGGCCTGTTCGAGGAGAACTGCACGGTCTGCATGCTGTGCGCGCGCGAGTGCCCCGACTGGTGCATCTACATCGACTCCCACAAGGAGACGCTCCCGGCCGCCGCCCCCGGTGGGCGTGAGCGCAGCCGCAACGTCCTCGATCGCTTCGCCATCGACTTCTCCCTCTGCATGTACTGCGGCATCTGCATCGAGGTGTGCCCCTTCGACGCACTGTTCTGGTCGCCGGAGTTCGAGTACGCCGAGACCGACATCCACGAACTGACCCACGAGCGCGACAAGCTGCGCGAGTGGATGTGGACCGTCCCGGCCCCGCCCGCCCTGGACCCGGCCGCCGAGGAGCCCAAGGAGATCGCGGCCGCCCGCAAGGCCGTGGAGAAGGCGGAGACCGCTGCCGCGGCAGCCGCTGCCGCGGCAGCCGCCGCCGCGGCCGCGGCCGCCGCCGAGGCGAACCCCGATACCACGCCCCCGGCCCCGGCCCCGGAAGGAGACGCGTGATCACCGCAGCCGCCCAAGGCAACGGCTTCCTCTCCCCGACCGGCGTCGAGATCGCCTTCGTCCTCGTCGGCCTCGCCACCCTCGGCGCGGCCGCCGTCACGGTCACCACCAAGCAGCTCGTGCACGCCGCCCTGTGGCTGGTCGTCGCCCTCGGCGGGATCGCCGTCGAGTACCTGCTGCTGACCGCCGAGTTCATCGCCTGGGTCCAGGTACTGATCTACCTCGGTTCCGTGGTCGTCCTCCTCCTCTTCGGGCTGATGCTCACCAAGGCCCCCATCGGCCGCTCGCCGGACGCCGACTCCGGCAACCGTCCGGTCGCGCTCGGCGTCGCCCTCGTCGCTGCCGCCGCGCTCGTCTGGGTGGTCGTCGACGCCTTCCGCACCACCTGGATCGACCTCGACGGCCCCGCCCAGGGTTCCACCAAGGTTTCCGGAGAGATCCTCTTCCGGCACTGGGTGCTGCCGTTCGAGGCGCTCTCCGTCCTCCTCCTCGCGGCCCTGATCGGCGCCATCGTGCTGTCCCGCAAGGAACCCGCCGAGAGCGCCGACACCGCGCCCGCCACCGACAAGAAGGGGCAGCGCTGATGCACCTCGCCTACCCCGCCGTGCTGGCGGCGCTCCTCTTCTGCACGGGCCTGTACGGAGTGCTCGCCCGCCGCAACGCCATCCTGGTCCTGATGTCCGTCGAGCTGATGCTCAACGCCGTCAACCTCAACCTGGTGGCCTTCGACGTCTGGCTGCGCGACAGCCTGCACGCGGGCCAGGCCCTGACCCTCTTCACCATCGCCATCGCCGCCGCCGAGATCGGCATCGGCCTCGCGATCGTGCTGATGGTCTACCGCAACCGGGGCACCGCGGACGTCGACCGACTGCGTGACACCGCCGAGGGCCACGAGCAGGACGGCAGGACCCCAACAAGCGCGGACAGCGCCGACAGCGCGAACCCTGCGACCGGAGCCGCCGCGTGAGCACCCCGACCCTCGCCGTACTGGTCCCCCTCCTGCCCTTCCTGGGCGCGCTGGCGGGACTGCTGCTCGGCCGCACCGCCCCCGGCTTCGTCAAGCCGCTCGCCGTCCTGCCGACGCTGGCCGCCGGCGTCCTCGCGGTCCTGGTCGCCTTCCGCCAGGGCGGCGGCAAGGCGATCGACACGGCGACCGAGCTGACCCCGACCGGCTCGGTACCCATCGAGCTCTCGCTCCACCTGGACGGCTTCGCCGTCATGGTGGCCGTCCTCGTCGGCCTCGTCGCCACCTGCGTGCAGATCTACTCGACGGCGTACCTGCGCGAGGACCCGCGCTACCCGTCCTACGCCGCTCTGGTCTCACTGTTCACCTCCGCCATGCTGCTCGTCGTCTACTCCGGCGACCTGATGGTGCTGCTGGTCGGCTGGGAGATCATGGGCATCTGCTCGTACTTCCTGGTCGGCCACTACTGGGAGACCGAGGCGGCCCGATCCGCCTCCCTGAAGGCCTTCCTCGTCACCAAGCTGGGCGACGTCCCCTTCCTCATCGGCCTGTTCGCGCTCGCCACCGACGCCGGGTCCTTCCGGATCACCAAGATCCTGGGCACCGTCGCCGCGGGCGGACTCGACCACCCGACGCTCATCGCGCTCCTCCTGCTGGCCGGAGTCGCGGGCAAGTCCGCGCAGTTCCCGCTGCACACCTGGCTTCCGGACGCCATGGCGGGCCCCACCCCGGTCTCCGCACTGATCCACGCCGCGACGATGGTCGCCGCCGGTGTCTACTTCGTCGCGCGCCTCCTCCCCGTCTTCGCGGCCTCCCGGGCCGCGCTGGTGGTCCTGGCCGTCATGGCGGCCGTCACGATGGTCGGCTCCGCCCTCGCCGCCCTGGCCCAGGACGACATCAAGCGGGTGCTCGCCTACTCCACGATCGGCCAGCTCGGCTACATGACCGGGGCCCTGGCCGTCGGCGACCGCGCCGCCGCCGTCTTCCACCTCCTGTCGCACGGCGCCTTCAAGGCGCTCCTGTTCCTCGGCGCCGGCGTGATCATCCATGCCGCGGGGACGAACTCCCTGGCCGCCATGTCCCGCATGGACGGCCTGGCCAAGCGCATCCCCGACGCCTTCTGGACGATGACGATCGCGCTCCTCGCGCTCGCCGCCTTCCCGCCCTTCGCCGGCTTCTTCTCCAAGGAAGCCGTCCTCGTCGCCGCCGAGCACACCGCCGGCGGCCACTCGGAGCTCGCCCCGAGCGCGGCCGGCTGGCTGGTCCTCGTCGCCGGCGTGCTGACCGCCCTGCTCACCGCCGCCTACGCCACCCGGCTGTGGCTGATGGCCTTCCGCGGCCGGGGAGCCGCGGCCCCCGACCACGGCAAGGAGCCCGTCGCCATGACCGGCGTGCTGTGGCTGCTGGCCGTCCCGTCCGTGGGCTTCGGCCTGCTGGCCGGGCCCCTCTCCGACTTCTTCGACGGCCGCGAGCTCACCCCGTCGCTGACGACCTCGGTCCTCGGCACGGGCGCCGCCGCCGTCGGCGCGGTGCTCACCTACGCCCTGTGGCAACGAGCCCAGGCCCAGGCCGCCACCCAGGCCCAGGCCGCCCAGGCCCCGTCCGGAGCAGGCTCCGCCGCGGTGCCCGCCACCGCCGCGGTGCCCGCGTCCGTCGCCGCCGCCGAGTCCGCCGCGGAGAGCCCCGAAGTCGCCGAGGTCACCCACGACCACCCGGTCGTCTCCACGGCCCCCGCCGCCGACCCCGGCCGCGCCCTGCTCGGCCCGCTGCACCGGCACGCCGCCGTCGGCTTCCACCTCGACGCCGTCTACGACCGCCTGTTCGTCCGCCCCGTCCGAGCCGCCGCAGCCCTCGTACGCTTCCTCGACCGCGAGGTCGTGGACTCGTACGTCCGTGGCGCCGGCCTCGGCCCCCGGCTGCTCGGCGGCCTCGTACGCCGCGCCCAGACCGGCAACGTGCAGAGCTACCTGAGCGCTCTGCTCGCCGGCGCCGTGGTCCTGGCGATCGCCACCGCCGTCCTCGCCAACGTCAACGCCGGATCGTGAGCCGTGAGTCAGCCGTGATTGATATCAGCCCGTCCGTGATGCAGTTCCTTCTGGCGTTCGTCGTGGCCGGCCCGCTCGTCGGCGCCGTCGCCGCCCTCCTGCCGGCCCCGCCCGGACTGAAGGGCAAGAGCCCCGAACAGGCCGTACTGCGCCACGGCGTGACCGTGACCGGTGCCATCCTCGCCGCGGCGATCGTCCTCGCCGTGGGCTTCGACCACGACGCCCCGTCCCGCTTCCAGGCGACGACGGACATCAGCTGGATCCAGGCCCTGAACGTCCGGATCCACCTCGGCATCGACGGCATCTCGCTCCCCCTCCTCCTGATGACCGCGCTGCTGTTCTTCCTCTGCGCGCTCTACAGCTACTTCAAGCTCCCCGCGGGCCCCTCCGCGAAGGCCTTCGTCGCCCTGCTCCTGGTCCTGGAGTCCGGCACCCTCGCCACCTTCGCCGTCCTCGACCTGCTGCTGTTCTTCCTCGCCTTCGAGATGGTCCTCATCCCGATGTACTTCCTCATCGCCCGCTGGGGCGGTGCTCAGCGGCAGGCGGCCGCCTGGAAGTTCATCCTCTACACCCTCCTCGGCTCCGTGGTGATGCTGCTCGGTCTGCTGCTGATCGGGCTGAACAGCGGCACCTTCGACATGGTGGCACTCGCCTCCGACAACGGCCGCGAACTGTCCCACACCACCCAGGTCCTGGCCGTTCTCGCCATCGGGATCGGCCTCGCCGTGAAGACCCCGATGTGGCCTCTGCACAGCTGGCTGCCGGACGCCCACACGGCCGCCCCCACCGTCGGTTCCGTCCTCCTCGCGGGCGTCCTGCTGAAGATGGGCACCTACGGGTTCGTCCGGATCCTGCTGCCCGCCACCCCCGACGGCATGGCGACCTTCGCCCCGTACCTGGGCGCCTTCGCCGCCGTCGGCATCGTCTACGGGTCCCTGGCCTGCCTCGCCCTCGCCCGCAAGGGCAACAAGGGCGACCTCAAGCGCCTCATCGCGTATTCCTCCGTCGGCCACATGGGCTTCGTCCTCCTCGGCATCGCGTCCATGACCCCCACCGGCGTGAACGGCGCGCTGTTCGCCAACGTCGCGCACGGTCTGATCACCGGCCTTCTCTTCTTTCTTGTCGGTTCGCTCAAAGACCGTTACAACACGGCCGATCTCGACACCCTCGCCGGAGCCACCGGAGCGGCCCTCTACGGCCGCGCCCCCCGCTTCGGAGCGCTCCTCGCCTTCGCCGCCATCGCCTCGCTCGGCCTCCCCGGCCTGGCCGGATTCTGGGGCGAGATGCTGGCGCTCTTCGGCGCGTTCGACCCCGCCGAGGGCCTGCCGCGGCCCGCGTTCCTCACGTACATGGCGTTCGGCGCGTTCGGCACCCTGCTCACCGCCGCCTATCTTCTGATCGTCGTACGGCGGGTGTGCATGGGCGACCCGAAGGCCGCGCGCGAGAACGCCGCCGCCCCGGTGGTCCTCGCGGACATCCAGCGCTACGAGTACGCCGCCTGGAGCCCGCTCGTCGCCCTCACCCTCCTCGCAGGCCTGTGGCCCGCGGTCCTCCTCGGCCTCACCGACCCGGCCGTCCAGAAGCTCCTCGCGGGAGGGAACTCATGACGGTCCTTCAGCCCTTCGCCCAGCCCTTCGCCCAGCCGCTCGTCCAGCCGCTCGTCATCGCCGCGGCCGACGCCGACGCCCCGAACCTGGTCCAGTCCGTCGACTGGCTCGCCATCGCGCCGGTCGTCATCACCGCCGCCGTGGGCCTCCTCGTACTGGTCCTCGACCTCTTCGTACCGGAGCGCCGCAAGCCCCTGCTCGGCTGGATCTCCGTGGCCGGGCTGGCCGCCGCGACCGCCACCCTGCTGCCGCTGCGCGCCGGTGACCGCACCACCTTCTGCCTCACCGGACCCGGTACGGCCGACCCCGCCGCCTGCAGCTACGCCGCCGACCACTTCGCGCTCGTCGTGCAGTTCCTCGTCCTGGGCGGCGCCCTGGTCACCGCGCTGCTGTCGGTCACCGCCGTCCGCGAGGCGCGCATGCCGGCCGGCGAGTACTGGTTCCTGTTGCTCTCCTCCGCCGCCGGCGCGGCCCTGCTGCCGGCCTCCCGCGACCTCGCCACCCTGATCGTCGCCCTCGAAGTCGCCTCGCTGCCCGCCTTCGCCCTCGTCGGCATGCGCCGCGGCGACCGGCTCTCCTCCGAGGCCGCCCTCAAGTTCTTCCTGTCCTCCGTCACGGCCACCGCCGTGTCCCTGATGGGCGTCAGCTTCGTCTACGCCGCCACCGGCTCCCTGCACCTGACCCAGGTCGCCGACCGGCTCGGGAACGTCCCCGGGCAGCTCGACACCCTCGCCATGGCAGGCGTCGCGCTCACCCTGGTCGGCTTCGCCTTCAAGACGGCCGCCGTCCCCTTCCACTTCTGGGTCCCGGACACCTACGTCGGCGCCCCGCTGCCCGTCGCCGGGTACCTGTCGGTCATCGGCAAGGCCGTCGGCTTCACCGGCCTCATCCTCGTCACCGTGATCGCCTTCCCCGCGTACTCCGACGTCTGGGGCCCGGCCCTGGCCGTCCTCGCCGCGCTCACCATGACCCTCGGCAACGCGGCGGCCCTGCGCCAGTCCGCGGACCGGCCGGGCGGCGCCGTACGGCTGCTCGCCTGGTCCTCCGTGGGCCAGGCCGGCTACCTGCTGGTCCCGATCGCGGCCGCCGCCTACGCGGGCCGCGACCAGATCGGCTCCACGGTCGCCTACGCCCTCATGTACGCCGCCGTGAACCTCGGCGCCTTCGCCGTGGCCGCCCTGGTGGCCCGTACGAAGCCGCTGCACCGGCTCTCCGACTACCGGGGGCTCTACGCCGAGAGCCCGCTCGCCGCCCTCGCGATGGCCTTCTTCCTGCTCTGCCTGGCCGGTCTGCCGCCGGGCATCATCGGGCTCTTCGCGAAGGTCACCGTCTTCCGCTCGGCGGTCGACGCGGGGCTGGGCTGGCTCGCCGTGGTCATGGCCGTCAACGTCGTCGTCGCGCTGTACTACTACCTGCGCTGGACCGCCCTGCTCTTCCGGGGCCCCGACGCGGACACGGCGCAGGAGGGCGCTCAGGAGGGCGCACAAGGGGGCGCGCAGCCCCGTACGGCCACCCCCTGGCCGGTCACGGCCGCCATCGTGCTCACCGCCGCCACCGCCCTGGTCCTCTCGGGTGCCCCGCAGCTCGTCCTGCGCTTCGCAACGGGCAGCCTCTTCCACCTGTAGACCCCGCCGACGGCGGGCCGCCGGAGCCGCGCCCGAGCCCCCTCGGAGCCCCGCCGGGCCCGGTCGGAGCCGTGCCCGGCCCCGCGCCCGTAACCCGTACGGCCTAATCCCCACCACGCCCGCCACAGCCCCGCCCCCCGGCCGACCGGGGCGGCGGGCACGGGCGCGCCCGGGGAACCTGCCGCCCTCACCTCGCGTTGACCAGGAAGGAAGGGTCCACTGGACCGTAGGCCCTACCGATCCCCAGATCCTGGACGGGTCCCCCTGCCGCACCACTTGGAGGGCGCACCGTGCACCGCCGGCACAACGGGCTGAAGACCGCCGTACTCCTCGGTGGTCTGTCGGCCCTCATCATCCTCATCGGAAGCTTCTTCGGCCGCGGGGGCCTGATCGTCGCCGTCCTCGTGGCCCTCGGCACCAACGCGTACGCCTACTGGAACAGCGACAAGCTCGCCCTGCGCGCGATGCGGGCCCGCCCCGTCAGCGAGTTCGAGGCACCCGAGCTCTACCGCATGGTGCGCGAGCTCTCCACATCCGCGCGCCAGCCCATGCCCCGCCTCTACATCTCCCCGACCGAGGCCCCCAACGCCTTCGCCACCGGCCGCAACCCGCGCAACGCCGCGGTCTGCTGCACCGAGGGCATCCTGCGGATACTCGACGAGCGCGAGCTGCGCGGGGTCATCGGGCACGAGCTCAGCCACGTCTACAACCGCGACATCCTGATCTCGTCCGTCGCGGGCGCACTCGCCTCCGTGATCATGTTCCTGGTCAACTTCGCCTGGCTGATCCCCATCGGCCGCTCCAACGACGACGAGGGGCCGGGCCTCTTCGGCATGCTGCTGATCATGATCCTGGGGCCGCTGGCGGCCTCCGTGATCCAGCTCGCCATCAGCCGCTCGCGCGAGTACGAGGCGGACGCCTCCGGAGCCCAGCTCACCGGTGACCCGCTCGCCCTCGCCAGCGCCCTGCGCAAGCTGGACGCGGGCACCAAGCAGCTCCCGCTGCCGGCCGAGCCGCGGCTGGAGACCGCGAGCCACATGATGATCGCCAATCCCTTCCGTCCCGGCGAAGGATTGTCCAAGATGTTCTCTACGCACCCCCCGATGGCCGAGCGCATCGCCCGGCTCGAACAGATGGCAGGACGCAGCCAGTGAAGACCATCCTGAACGTCATTTGGCTCGTCCTCAGCGGAGTCTGGCTCTTCCTGGGCTACTGCCTGGCGGGCGTCATCCTCTGCATCACCATCATCGGAATCCCCTTCGGCATAGCCTCGTTCCGCATCGCTGTGTACGCCCTGTGGCCCTTCGGGTACACCGCCGTAGAGCGGCGTGACGCGGGCGCCGCGTCCTGCGTCGGAAACGTGCTGTGGCTGGTCCTGGCCGGCTGGTGGCTGGCCCTCGGCCACATCGTCACCGGCATCGCGCTGTGCCTCACGATCATCGGCATCCCGTTCGGCATCGCGAACTTCAAGATGGTTCCGCTCTCCCTGCTCCCGCTGGGCCGCGAGATCGTCCCCACGGACGCCCCGTTCGCCTCGCGCTGACCCGCGCTGGTCCAGGAACCGGTTCATCCGCTCGTATTAAGGTTCCGGGTTGCGGACGAGTGGCGCGGACGAGCGGCACGCACAACGGGCAGGGAAGAACCGATGTCGACTGAGCCCTCTGAGCCCTCTGAGCCCTCTGAGCCCTCCGGGCATTCCGAGCCCTCCGAGTTCTCCGAGCACCCCATGACCCTCTCGGTGGTCGTGCCGATGTTCAACGAGGAGGACGCGCTGCCGGCCCTGGTCGGCAGGTTGCGCCCGGTGCTCGACGCCATGGCCGTCCGCTACGAGGTCGTCGCCGTCGACGACGGCAGCAAGGACCGCACCGCGGAGCTGCTCACCGACTTCCAGGCCAAATGGCCCGAGCTGCGCGTCGTTCGGCTGCGCGGGAACTCCGGCCACCAGGCCGCCCTCACCGCGGGCCTGCACGGCGCCTCGGGCGCGTACGTGGCCAGCATCGACGCGGACCTCCAGGACCCGCCGGAGAAGATCCCGGAGATGCTCGACCTGGCCCGCGCGGACGGCCTCGACATCGTCTACGGGGTCCGGGCGGACCGGAGCACGGACACCGGGTTCAAGCGGCACACGGCCGGCGCGTACTACTGGCTGGTGCGCCGCCTGGTCGGCAAGCAGGTGCCCGCGCAGGCGGGCGACTTCCGGCTGCTCAGCCGCGCGGCGGTCGACGCGGTCAAGGCGATGCCCGACCAGCACCAGGTGTACCGCCTGCTCGTGCCGTGGCTCGGCTTCCCCAGCGGTCAGGTCACCTACCAGCGCGAGGAGCGGGTGGCGGGCGAGACCAAGTACCCGCTGAGCAAGATGCTCCGGCTCGGCGTCGACAGCGTCATCAACTTCTCCGCCGCCCCGCTGCGCCTGGCGACCTGGCTGGGCGTGGCCAGCTTCTTCGGCTGCCTGCTGATGGTGGGGGCCACCCTGGCGATCTACCTGAAGGGCGAGACCGTCCCCGGCTGGACCTCGCTGTTCATCGTGATGCTGTTCCTCGGCGGAGTGCAGCTGATCTGCGTCGGCCTGCTCGGTGAGTACATCGGCCGCATCTACACGGCGGTGCAGCGCCGACCCACATTTTTCGTCGGGTACGACTCGCACGCCCCGGCGCCGAACGCGGAGCGCGAAGCGGACTGAGAGCCCGGCCGTTGCTGCTGAAACCGCAGGTCAGGGCGATTGTCAGTGGGGGATGTCACTCTGTGTGCATGAATAACACCGAGCAGTTGCCGAAGAGGGTCGCCGGCCGCGCGCGCAGTTCCCGTCAGGGGCGGTACGAGGCCACCAGCACCCCGACCGCGCCCCTTCCGGCGCCCCTGTCCCGCGCGGAGCCGCACCGGGCCGAAGCCGCCCCGGGCTTCGCCCCGCCACCCCTTCTTGCGGCCCTCCGCACCCGTGTGGCGGACGGCGGCTTCGGCCCGGAGGGCGGCCCGCTACCCCTGGAGCGCGCCCTCTGCGAGTACACCGCGAGGCGCCCCTCGGCCCGGCGCCGGCCTGGGGGAGTCCCGCCCATAGCCGACTTCGGATGCGCCCTGCGCGCCCGCGCGGACTGCCACTCGGAAGGCTTCAGAGCCCGGGTGTGAGCCGCCGGCGCACACCGTAGACCAGCGCGCCCAGTGCCAGCACCGAGGCCCCCGTGACCGTCGACGCGGCGGGCAGTGAACAGGCCAGCACCACACAGCCGGACAGTCCCACCGCTGCCACGGCCCGGTCCTTGACACCTGAATCGAGCGTCCACGCGGAGGCGTTCGCGATCGCGTAATAGGCGAGCACGCCGAAGGAAGAGAAGCCGATCGCGCCCCGCAGATCGGTGGTGGCCGCGAGCACCGCCACCACCGCTCCCACCGCGAGCTCGGCGTGGTGCGGCACCTGATGCCGTGGATGTACGGCGGCCAGCGCGCGCGGCAGATGGCCGTCCCGCGCCATCGCCAGGGTGGTCCGCGACACCCCGAGTACGAGCGCCAGCAGCGAGCCCAGCGCCGCCAGGGCCGCCCCCACCCGGACGACGGGAGTCAGCCCGGGCCACCCGGCCGCGCGCACGGCGTCGGCCAGCGGGGCCACCGAGCGCCCCAGACCGTCGGCGCCGAGCACCGACAGCGCCGCCACCGAGACCGCGGCGTAGACGAACAGGGCGATCCCCAGGGCGAGGGGGACCGCCCGCGGGATCGTGCGCTCCGGGTCGCGCACCTCCTCGCCCAAGGTGGTGATCCGGGCGTAGCCCGCGAAGGCGAAGAACAGCAGCCCGGCGCCCTGGAGCAGCCCGGCCGCCGCCCAGTCCGAGCCGCCGAGACGGCCGGCGTCGGCCGCGCCGGAGGACAGGCACGCCACGACGACCCCGGCCAGGACGGCCAGCACCGCCGCCACGATCACCCGCGCGATCCGGGCGGACTTCTGCACCCCGCCGTAGCTCGCCGCGGTCAGTGCCACCACCGCAGCCACGGCCACCGCGTGCTGCCGCCCGGGCCATACGTAGGCCCCAACCGTGAGGGCCATGGCCGCACAGGAGGCCGTCTTGCCGACGACGAAGCCCCAGCCGGCCAGATAGCCCCAGAAGGGCCCGAGCCGTTCGCGCCCGTACACGTAGGTGCCGCCCGAGGAGGGGTAACGGGCGGCCAGCCGAGCCGAGGAGTGCGCGTTGCAGTAAGCCACCAGGGCCGCGATCGCGAGCGCCACGAGGAGCGCCCCGCCGGCCGCGCGCGCCGCCGGGGCCAGCGCGGCGAAGATCCCGGCGCCGATCATCGCGCCGAGCCCCACGACGACGGCGTCGAAGACTCCCAGGGTGCGCTTCATCTCGTTGTTCAAGGCGTTCACGGCCGGAGGGTACCCGGGCCGGGTGACGCGACCGTGCGGGTCCGAGACAGGGCGTCTCTTTCGGATCTTGGCGGCCGAGTTCGCGGTGCCGGGCGTCGCGGGCCCGGCAAGATCCGAAACAGGCGGCCTAGGTGACGCCTTCCCGGCCGGGGACCGGCGTGCGGCTGCGTTCCCAGCCCTCCAGGGCGGTCAGGCACGCGTGGTCGAGATGGCGCAGCCCGCTCAGGTCGAGGCGGACGGCTCCGCCGCGGGGCAGCGCTTCCAGCTCGTCGAGTAGTTTGGGCAGCCGCAGGAAGCTGGCGTTCCCCAGGATCCGCACGCGCAGTTCGTCGCCCTCCCACACCGGCTCGATGTGCACGTGCGAGGTCTCCCAGGCCGCCTTGGCGACGGCGAGCCCCAGGCCGGCGAGCACCCCCTCGAAGAGGTTCGTGGCCACGATCGCCGAGGCCGTCGCCACCAGGACGACCGCCTCGCCCCGGTGCGAGCGCCACAGGGCGGCCACGGCCCGCACCGGCAGCAGCTTCCAGCCGGCGTGCAGCAGTACCCCGGCCAGCGCGGCGAGCGGGACGGACTCCAGCAGTCCGGGGACGGCCACGGCGAACAGCAGCAGCCAGCCGCCGTGCAGGATCCGGGAGGCCCGAGTGCGGGCGCCGGCCTCGACGTTGGCGGCGCTGCGGACGATGACGGCGGTCATCGGCAGAGCCCCGAGCAGCCCGCAGAGGGTGTTCCCGACGCCCTGGGCGACGAGTTCGCGGTCGTAGTCGGTCCGGGCCCCGTCGTGCATGCGGTCCACGGCCGCCGCACTGAACAGCGTCTCGGCGGAGGCGATCAGCGCGAGCGCCACCACGGTCCCGACGGCCCCCACGGAGGCCAGCACCCCGAAGTCCTCCCAGCCGGGCGGCGTCACGGCCGACAGGACGCCCGTGACCCGGACCCGCTCCACGGGGAGCCGCAGCAGCACGGCCACGGCGGTCGCGGCCGCGACCCCGACGAGCGCCCCCGGAACGAGCCGCAGCCGGTCGGGCATCCGCCGCCAGGCCACCAGGACCGCGACGGTCCCGGCCCCGAGCGCCACTGCGGTCCAGTCGGCGCGCCCGCCGAGCTCCAGCGCCCCGGCCAGCTTCTCCAGGGTCCGCCCCGGGGCCTCCACACCGGCCAGGGCGTACAGCTGACCGGCGATCAGCACGAGCCCGATCCCGGCCAGCATCCCGTGCACGACGGCCACGGAGATCGCCCGGAACCACCGTCCGAGCCGCAGCACCCCCATGGCCAGCTGCACCAGGCCGGCGGCCAGGACGAGTACGCCGAGCGCGGGCAGCCCGTACGTCCGCACGGCTTCGTAGACGAGCACGGTGAGCCCGGCTGCCGGGCCGCTCACCTGGAGGGAGCTTCCCCGGAACCAGCCGGTGACCAGCCCGCCCACCACCCCGGTGAGGATCCCGAGTTCGGCCGGCACTCCGGAGGCGACGGCCACTCCGACGCAGAGCGGTAGCGCGACCAGGGCGACCACCAGGGACGCCCCGAAGTCTTCACGTAACGTGCCGGCCCCAGGCATACGGGAACCCCCTGTCGAGGCGGTGACGGACACCCCTCACCCTGGTGGGCGCACTGCCCGCCGCCCAAGTGCACACGGAGGGCGCCGCGAGCGCGTACGCCGCTCACGCCCGGCACACACCCACCGAGCGCCGGTCCCACGTCACCGCGCGCGGCGCCCGGCGACAACGACCGCGCCGGGCGACAACGACCGCGCCGCGACGGCCGCGCCGTAATGACCGCGCCGTAATGCCCGCGCCGTAATGACCGCGGCCCGGCGGTCCTCGAAGGACCGCCGGGCCGGCGTACGGGCTGAAGCTGGGCCGAAGCCGGTGATCAGCGGTAGTTCACGTACTGGATCGCGAAGTCCAGGTCCTTGCCCTTGAGGAGGGCCTGGACTTCCTGGAGGTCATCGCGGCTCTTGGAGCTGACGCGCAGCTCCTCGCCCTGGACCTGGGCCTTGACGCCCTTGGGGCCCTCGTCGCGGATGATCTTCGCGACCTTCTTGGCGTTCTCCTGGGAGATGCCTTCCTCGATCGTGGCGAAGATCTTGTACTCCTTGCCGGACAGCTGCGGCTCACCGGCGTCGAGCGCCTTGAGAGAGATCCCGCGCTTGACCAGCTTGGTCTCGAAGACGTCCAGGACGGCCTTGACGCGCTCCTCGGAGTTCGCCTCCATCAGGATCTTCTCGCCGGACCAGCCGATCGTGGCGCCGACGCCCTTGAAGTCGTAGCGCTGCGAGAGCTCCTTGGCGGCCTGGTTGAGGGCGTTGTCGACCTCCTGCCGCTCGACCTTCGAGACGATGTCGAAACTGGAGTCGGCCATGTGCTGTGGCTCCTTGAAGTCGGTGGTGGAGGCCCCGAAGGGCGCGGCCGGACATCCCCGGACCGCTCCGCAAAGCCTAGCCACCGCGCCCACGTGCGGTGCTGATCAATCCGGTGGCGAAGCACCCCCGGTCATCGGGTATCGTTTACGTCGTTGCCAAGGAGCGCCGCCGCAAGGCGGAAAGAAGGCAGCGATCATGGCGGTGTGCCCGAGTGGCCAAAGGGAGCAGACTGTAAATCTGCCGGCTCAGCCTACCCAGGTTCGAACCCTGGCGCCGCCACGCGAGTGAAACCCTCGCTCATTGCAGAAATGCAATGGGCGGGGGTTTTCTCGTATGCCGGGAAACCCACGCCGTCCGGGCCGGTCGGCAGCGTGAGCCCATCGGGCGGATCGGGCGTGCCGATGGGGGGCTCCGGTCGTTCATCCGGCGTGAAATGGACTTCTGACAGGCGTGGAAAGGTCGGCGGCGGGGTGCTCATCGCCCTGCTCGGAGCGGGGATCCCGGCTCTGGTCGGCGCGGCACTGAACGCCGATGTGGGGGATCCCTACCAGGAGACCCGGCTCTACTTCGGCACCGAGCGGCCGGACGGCCGTCCACCGGTCGGGGAGCGGGAGTTCATGGGATTCCTCGAACGGGAGATCACCCCCGCCTTCCCCGAGGGGCTGACCCTCCAGGACGGGCGCGGCCAGTGGCAGCGGGACGGGAAGATCATCCGGGAGATCTCCTACGAGGTCGTGCTGCTGTACCCGGAGAAGGAGGCCGATGAGCGAGGCGCGCGCATCGAGCGGATCCGGGAGGCCTACGAGCGGCGGTTCCAGCAGGATTCGGTCGGCCGGTCCGACGACCGCCTGACCGCCGACTTCTGACCGGCCGGCTAGGCCGTCTCTTTCGGATCTTGTCGGCCGAGTCCGCGGCGTCTGGTGCCGTGCCTGGGCGTGCTGTCGGGGCGCTCGCGTACTGGGCGTACGTGGTCGCCTCGGCAGTGCGGCCAGGCGCGGTGCCAGGCGTCGCGGGCCCGACAAGATCCGAAAGAGACGGCCTAGCCGCCCCGGCCCCTGCTTCCCCGGCCCCCGTTCCCAAGATCCCCGTTGCCGAGACCCCCGTTCCCAAGACCCGGGGGAGCCGTGCCTCCCGGACCCCTGTTCCCCGGCCGGCTTCCGGCCGGGGGCCGACGGGTGGGGAGGGCCGGGCTAGTTGCCCGCCACGTCCTTGACCGCCACCGGGACCGGGGTCGAGCCCGCGATCAGTTCCAGGGTGAGGTCCGCGGTCGCCGGCGTCTCGATCAGCTCGGCGAGGACCGCCGCCACGTCGTCGCGGGTGACCGGCCCGCGACCCGTCTGTGCCTCCAGGCGGACCAGTCCGGTACCCGCGTCGTCGGTCAGCGAGCCCGGGCGCAGGATCGTCCACCCCAGGCCCAGCCGGGTGCGGACGTGCTCGTCGGCCTCGCCCTTGGCGCGGAGGTAGTGGTCGAACACCTCGTCGCCCTCGCGGCGGGTGTCCGCGCCCATCGAGGAGACCATCAGGAAGCGGCGTACCCGGGCCCGTTCGGCGGCGTCCGCGAACAGCACGGCCGCGCCCCGGTCCACCGTGTCCTTGCGTCCGACCCCGCTGCCGGGACCCGCGCCCGCCGCGAACACCGCGGCGTCCGCGCCCTGCAGAATGCCCGCGACGTGCTCGACCGACGCCGATTCCAGGTCGCACAGCACCGGTTCGGCGCCCGCCTCCCTGAGGTCGTCGCCCTGAGCCGGATCGCGGATGATGCCCGCGACCTCGTACCCGCGCGCGGCGAGCAGGCGCTCCAGCCGCAGCGCGATCTGACCGTGTCCACCCGCGATGACGATGCGCATGCCACGACCGTACGACGAGCCGGGCGCCCGCGCCCGGGAACATGCGGTGAACCTTCAGGGGCCGGGCTCCATACGGCCCTGCCGTGGCAGGTCCAGGGCCACCGCGACGGCGGAGTCGCAGTACTCCCGTACGGCACTCGTCCGGGCTACCACCCGCCCGCGGTGGATCACGATCCGGCTGTACGCGAGGGACAGCACGCTCGCGATCCGGTCGCCGCGCACGGCGAGCAGTTCCGCCGGGAAGCCGGCCTCCACCCGCACCTCGGGGAGTCCCATCGCCTCGCGGGCCGCGCCGGCGATCGAGTGGTAGGCCTCGGTGGCGCGGAGCCCGCCCTGGGAGGCCAGGAGGTACGCGGCTTCGAGCGGGTCCCCGCGCCCGACCGGGTTGCCCGCGTCGCGCAGGGCCCCGCTGCCCGCCGCCACGCGCACCCCGGCGGCGCGCAGGAGCCGTACGGGGGCGGTGCGCAGGCCCCGCCGCTCCAGGGCCGCGCAATCGCCCTGGGGGAGGCAGGTCACCCCTACGCCGGCGGCCGCGAGCTGGTCGGCGGCCCGGGTCGCCACGTCCAGCGGGAGCCGGGACAGACCGCCGCAGGGCCCGATGGAGACCCCGGGCCGCAGTCCGCCGGCCATGGCCGCGAGCCGGGACAGGCGGGCGGGGTCGTCGCCGTCGGTGTGCAGGTCGACGGGGCAGCCGTGCTCGGAGGCGAGTTCCAGTACGGCTTCGAGGAAGCCGGTGGGGTCGGGGTCGAGGTCGGGGCAGCCGCCGATGACGGAGGCGCCCATCTTCACGGCGTCCCGCAGCATGGCGAGCCCGTCGGCCCCGGCCACCCCGGTCAGCAGGCGGGGAACGGCGACGGCGGTGAGGTCGGTGAGTCCGCGCAGGGAGCGGCGGGCCTGGAGCACGGCCTCCAGGGGGCCGAGGCCGTGTACGTCGCCGATGCGCACGTGCGACCGGACGGCCGTGGCGCCGTGCCCGAGCTGGAGCAGGGCCGCCTCGGTGGCGCGGCGCTGCACCTCGTCGGGGGAGTACGAGACGGGCCCTTCGCTGTCCGCGGTCAGGGCGGTGTCCCCGTGGGAGTGGGGTTCGGCGGGCGCGGGGAGCAGGAGGTAGCCGGTGAGGTCGACGCGGGCGCCCGAGGCGGCGTGCAGGCTGCCGGCCGTGCCGACGGCCTGGATCCGGCCGCCGCCGAGGCGGACGTCGACGCTCCGGCCGTCGGTGAGGCGGGCGCCGGTGAGGAGCAGGCCCGAGGCCTCGGGGGCCGCCGGGCCCGGACTTCCCTGGGTGCCCTCGGGGCCGGGCCCCTGCCCTTGCCCCTGGCCGCTGCCGGGGCGGTTGCGCGGGGAGTGGGACGGCTGCTGCGGCGGGCTGTCGGACATCGCGCTCCTGCGGTGGCTCGGGCGGTTCCTGGGGCCGTGGCCGCGGCCCGCGGCCCAAGATCACGCAGCGTGCTCAGAGCCTAGGGGGCGGGGGTGCTCGCTTCGCGGAAGAGGGCAATAGTCGTACCGGTGCGTCTGGGTGGACCGCGCCGGCGAGGCCACCCCGGAGGGGCCGACCGGGGCGGTAGCCGGGCCGGAGCCGGGCCGGAGCCGGGCCGGGGGCGCGCCCGGAGTCGGACCGGGGCGGTAACCGGGGCGGTAACCGGGCCGGAGCCGGGCCGGAGTCGGGCCGGAGTCGGGCCGGGGGCGCCCCCGGAGTCCGCCGGGGGTCGTAGTCGGGCTTGAGTCGCGCCCGTAGGACGGACCGGAGCCGCACCCGGAGTCCGACCGGGACCGTGGCCGCACCCGGAACCAGACCGGGACCGGCACCCGGAGCCGGACCGGGGCCCGATTGGAGCCGCATCGGGCCTCCCGGGATCCCCCCGCAGGGAACCGGGTCCCGTGCCCGGCCCCGGACCGGGCAGGCCTTAGGGGCGGCTATCCCCTACCCGCCCTTCCACCATCCCCCCAGACTCCGTCCGGGGGGACCCCCAGCCGGGCTGCGCCCGGACCCCTGTCGCGCGCGGCGCCGTTCCCGGGGGGCCAGCTCCCGGGACCGCCGCTCCTCAAACGCCGGAGGGGCAGGATCTGGCCGCGGCGGGCTGGATGGCCCGGAGCGCCGCCATTCCGGCCTGGTGACTCAGGGTGGGGGGCGGGTGGGCGCGGGTGTGATGCCTGACACCTTTCGGGGTGAAAGGCGCCCAGAGAGGGGTCCGAGGCGCGTTTCCCGCGGATCAAGAAAGTCGGTGGTGGTGCTCCGAGCCCAGGCGCCGCAAAGGATTTGGGCGATCGGCGGGCAACCGTGTAATGTCTTCCTCGCTCGCCCCAATAGCTCAGTCGGTAGAGCGTCTCCATGGTAAGGAGAAGGTCTGCGGTTCGATTCCGCATTGGGGCTCTGGTGAGAGAGGTTCCCCACCCTCGGGTGGGGGGCGGATCTCATCAAAGCGGCGTAGCTCAGTCGGTAGAGCAAGCGGCTCATAATCGCTGTGTCACCGGTTCAAGTCCGGTCGCCGCTACACACAGTAGCCGATTGCGGGGTCGGTCTCCCGATCGGCTACTCTTTTATGCGTTCATCCGTCCAATTGTCCGTCAAGGAGCACTCACGTGGCTGCCACCGACGTCCGCCCGAAGATCACGCTGGCCTGCGTGGAGTGCAAGGAGCGGAACTACATCACCAAGAAGAACCGGCGTAACAACCCGGACCGTCTTGAGATGAAGAAGCACTGCCCGCGTTGCAACTCGCACACCGCGCACCGCGAGACCCGCTAACAACTGGCGAAGTCTCGTACAACAGGCACAGTCTTACCGTCATGAGGTCGTCCCCTTCATTGGGGGGCGGCCTTGTGTCGTTTCGACAGATCGTTTCAACAAGGAGGTAGGGAGTCATGGCGCTCGACCAGTCCTTCGTGGGGCGGAGCTACCCGCCCACCGATCCGTACGAGGTCGGCCGGGAGAAGGTCCGCGAATTCGCGGTCGCCGTGGGTGACGCCAATCCGGTGTACACGGATCCCGAAGCAGCCAAGGCGTTCGGTCACCAGGACGTGATCGCCCCGCCGACCTTTGTGTTTGCCATCACGTTCGCGGCGGCCGGCCAGGTCGTCGACGACCCCCAGCTGGGGCTGGACTACAGCCGCGTCGTGCACGGCGACCAGAAGTTCGCGTACACCCGTCCCGTGCGCGCCGGTGACCGGCTGACGGTCACCTCGACCATCGAGGCCATCAAGTCGCTCGCGGGCAACGACATCATCGACATTCGCGGTGAGGTCCACGACGAGTCCGGCGAGCACGTGGTGACCGCCTGGACGAAGCTCGTCTCCCGGGCGCCCGAGCCCGCCGCCGCTCCCGCCCCCGAGGAGGCCTGAGATGGCTGCCAAGATCCAGTACGACGAAGTCGAGGTCGGCACCGAGCTGCCGGCGGCGTCCTTCCCCGTCACGCGGGCGACGCTGGTGCGGTACGCGGGTGCGTCGGGTGACTTCAACCCGATCCACTGGAACGAGAAGTTCGCCACCGAGGTCGGGCTGCCCGACGTGATCGCCCACGGCATGTTCACCATGGCCGAGGCGATCCGCGTGGTGACCGACTGGGTGGGCGACCCGGGCGCGGTCGTCGAGTACGGGGTGCGGTTCACCAAGCCGGTCGTCGTTCCGAACGACGGGCAGGGTGCGCTGATCGAGGTCACGGCCAAGGTCGCGGCCAAGCTCGACGACAACCGGGTGCGGGTCGACCTGACGGCCATGAGCGCCGGGCAGAAGGTGCTGGGGATGTCCCGCGCGGTGGTTGCTCTCGCGTAGGGATGCCCCCTGGGGTGCGATGCCCCCTGGGGTTGTCTCCTGGGTTCCTCTCGGCCCCGCTGGGGTGCCTCCTGGGGCCCGCTGGGTCCCGCGGGGGTCCCCGCTCGGGATTCCGTCCTGGGGTCCCAGACCCCCCGGACCCCCTCGGGGTCCCGCCAGATCCCCAAAGGTCCTGGCCGGCGAGGAAACTCGCAGGTCAGGGCCTTTTGGGTTGGCGGGTTCGAATCACGCTTGCCAAGTTAGTGATTGAGCACTAACTTTGAAGCATGGCAAGGATGAGTGCGGAAGAGCGGCGCGAGAGCGTCATCCTGGCGGCGATGCGCGAGTTCGCTCGGGGTGGGTACTACGGGACCTCCACCGAGGCGATCGCCAAGCGCGTCGGGGTGTCACAGCCGTACCTGTTCCGGCTCTTCCCCAATAAGCAAGCCATCTTCCTGGCCGCCGCCGCGCGGTGCATGGAGGACATCCGGCTCGTCTTCGAAGAGGCCGCCAAGGCCCTTCCGGTCGAGGGCGAGGATGCGGTCGAGGTGCTCGGCGCGGCCTACATGAAGCTGATCGCCGATCAACCCGAGAAGTTGCAGATGCAGCTCCAGACGTACGTGACCGTCGCCGCCGCCGAAGCCGCCGGGGAGCCGGAATTCGGCGAGATGGTGCGGGCCGCCTGGATGGAGCTGTGGGACACCGTCCACGTGCCGCTCGGGGCGGACGTGGCCGAGACGACCACCTTCCTTGCCTACGGAATGCTGATCAACACCCTGTCCGCCATGGGATTCCCGGCCCAGCACCGAGTCTGGGACGGCTGCTATCCGGGCCTGCGGCCCCAGTAGGGCCGATCAGGGGCCGATCAGGGGCCGATCAGGGGCCGATCAGGGGCCGAGTAGGGACCGGTGCGCCGATTGCTCCGGCCGGGGCTGCCACCCCGGCAGTGCGGGGCACGGTCATGCCCGTTGAAGTTAGTGATCAATAACTAGTTTTGGGGGAAACGTGCAAGACACCAAGCTGCGTGGGCCCGCTGTCTGGGCGCTCGTCATCACCGGAGCCGCCAGTTTCATGGCCGCGCTCGACAACCTCGTCGTCACCACCGCCCTCCCCTCCATCCGCGAGGACCTCGGAGGGAAGCTGGAGGACCTGGAGTGGACGGTGAACGCCTACACGCTCACCTTCGCCGTCCTCCTCATGTTCGGCGCCGCCCTCGGTGACCGGTTCGGCCGCCGGCGGCTCTTCATCGCAGGTACGGCCGTCTTCACCGTCGCCTCCGCCGCCGCGGCCCTGTCGCCCGGCATCAACGAACTCATCGCCGCCCGGGCCGTCCAGGGCGTGGGTGCGGCGATCATGATGCCGCTCTCGCTCACCCTCCTGACCGTCGCCGTCCCCGCCGCCCGGCGCGGAATGGCCCTCGGCATCTACGGAGCCCTCACCGGCCTCGCCGTGGCGAGCGGGCCGCTCATCGGCGGCAGCCTCACCGAGCACATCTCCTGGCAGTGGATCTTCTGGCTGAACGTCCCGATCGGACTGGCGCTCATCCCGCTCTCCCGGATGCGGCTCGGCGAGTCCACCGCCCCCCAGGCGAAGCTCGACGTCCCCGGCACCCTCCTCATCAGCGGCGGGCTCTTCGGCATCGTCTACGGGCTGGTCAACGCCAACGCCCACGGCTGGACCAGCCCCTCCGTGCTCACCGCCCTGCTCGTGGGGGTCGCGCTCGTCGGCGGATTCATCCACCACGGCTTCCGCCACGCCAACCCGGTGCTGCCCATGCGGCTCTTCCGCGACCGGGGCTTCTTCGGCATCAACATGGCGAGCCTGCTGATGTTCGTCGGGATGTTCGGGTCGATCTTCCTGCTGAGCCAGTTCCTCCAGGGCGTACTCGGCTACTCGCCCACCGAGGCCGGACTGCGCATGCTTCCCTGGACTGCCATGCCCATGATCGCCGCCCCGATTTCGGGGATCCTCTCCGACCGGATAGGCAGCCGCCCCGTCGTGGTCGCCGGGCTGGCGCTCCAAGCCCTCGGCCTCGGCTGGTTCGCCATGATCCTGAGCACCGACGTCTCCTACGCCGCCCAGCTTCCGGCGCTGATCATCAGCGGCATCGGGA
This sequence comes from Streptomyces sp. NBC_01298, assembly GCF_035978755.1. NCBI lineage: Bacteria > Bacillati > Actinomycetota > Actinomycetes > Kitasatosporales > Streptomycetaceae > Streptomyces > Streptomyces sp. NBC_01298. The sequence goes on along the minus strand of NZ_CP108414.1, from coordinate 3,902,612 downwards.
TGGGCCTGTTCTTCGCCCCCGCCTCCAACGCCCTCATGTCCACCGTGGCCCCCGCCGACCAGGGCAAGGCCGCCGGCGCCAACAGCGCCCTGCGCGAAGTCGGCGGAGCCCTCGGCGTCGCCGTCCTCGCCTCCGTCTTCTCCTCCCGGGGCGGCTACGAGTCCGGGCAGACCTTCACCGACGGCACCGTCCCCGCCCTCTGGATCGGCGGCGCGGCCGTCGCCGTGGCGGCGGTCCTGGCGCTGCTGCTCCCCGGCCGGACCGCGGAGAAGGCCCGGGCCGCGGAGTCCCTGCCGACGGCGGACCGGCCGGCGGACGGCCTCGGCGCGGCCCCGGCCGACGGGCGCGACACCGAGAAGGTGGCCGTCTGAGCGGGTCCCGCTCGCCGGCCCGTGCCCGGGCGGCGGCCGGCGGGGGGACCGCAGCCGCCGCCCGGCACGAAGTTCCGTACGACACGTCCGCGAGAGGAGAGGCCCGTCATGCCCGACATTCCCTGGTCCACGCCCACCCGGCCCGCCCCCGGAGCCGAGGTCTACGTCATGGCCTCACGCTTCGAGACCGCGAGTCTGGGCGGAGCACTGCGGTTCTTCCTGAAGTCGCCCGGCATCGTCCTGCAGACGCGCAAGGCTTCCGGCGCCCACGGGGTCGCCCTGCGGGCCCGGGTCCTGCGCCGCACCTTCCTGACCCTGTCCGCCTGGGAGGACCGCGGCGCGCTCTACCGCTTCGCGGGCAGCGAACCGCACCGCTCCAGCTCCCGGGCGGCCGCCGCCTACATGAAGGAGGCCGGGTTCGTCTTCTGGACCGTCCCGGCGAGCGCGCTCCCCATCAGCTGGGCCGAGGCGGAGCGCCGCCTCGCCGAGGCGGAGAAGGAGAAGGAAGAGAAGGAGAAGCAACAAGAGGGGAAGAAGCAAGAGGGGAAGAAGGAAGAGGAGAGGGAGGGGCGCGGCTGAGAGGGGCCGATCCGGCCCCGTACGGCCCTGCGATACGCCTACGGTCCGTGGCCCCGCCTGCTCGGCGGGACGCGGACCGTACTCTTGTCCACGTGCAGGAACTCCACGACGCCCCCCTCGCCCCGCTGACCACCTTCCGGCTCGGCGGCCCGGCCGCCCGGCTGGTCACCGCGACCACCGACGCCGAGGTCGTCGCCACCGTGCGCGCCGCGGACGCGAGCGGCACCCCGCTCCTGGTCATCGGAGGCGGCAGCAACCTGGTCATCGGCGACCAGGGCTTCGACGGCACCGCCCTGCGGATCGCGACCACCGGGTTCACGCTCGACGGGACCCGGCTGGAGCTCGCGGCCGGCGAGAACTGGAGCGAGGCCGTCGCCCGCGTGGTCGACGCCGGGCTCGCGGGCATCGAATGCCTCGCCGGGATCCCCGGCTCGGCCGGCGCCACCCCGATCCAGAACGTCGGGGCGTACGGCCAGGAGGTCTGCGACACGATCACCGAGGTCGTCGCCTACGACCGCACCAGCGGCGAGACCGTCACGCTCTCGGCCGCCGACTGCGCGTTCTCGTACCGCGACAGCCTCTTCAAGCACCGGCCCGACCGCTACGTCGTCCTGCGCGTCCGCTTCGCCCTGGAGGACGCGGGCGGCCTGTCCGCGCCGATCAAGTACCCCGAGACCGCCCGCGCCCTCGGCGTCGAGGCCGGCGACCGGGTGCCCGCCGCCCAGGCCCGCGAGACCGTCCTGCGGCTGCGCGCCGGCAAGGGCATGGTCCTCGACCCCGCCGACCACGACACCTGGTCGGCCGGCTCCTTCTTCCACAACCCGATCCTGAGCGACACGGCGTACTCCGCCTTCCTCGCCCGCGCCCAGGACCGGCTCGGCCCCGACGCCGCCCCGCCCGCCTACCCGGCCGGCGAGGGCCGTACGAAGACCAGCGCGGCCTGGCTGATCGACAAGGCCGGCTTCACCAAGGGCTACGGCGACGGCCCCGCCCGCATCTCCACCAAGCACACCCTCGCCCTCACCAACCGCGGCGAGGCCACCACCGAAGACCTCCTGACCCTGGCCCGCGAAGTGGTCGCGGGCGTCCACGCGGCCTTCGGCGTCACCCTGGTCAACGAGCCGGTGACGGTCGGCGTCAGCATCTGAGGAGTCCCGGCCCGCCCATGCTCTGTCCCCTGCACGGGGCCGGTACGGACCCCACCCGGCTGGTGGGACGCACGATCGATAAGGTCGTCGCGTCCTGGCACATCAGCGACGGCGAACGCTCCGAGGCACCCCTCGACGTCTGGCTCTTCGACAGCGACGGGGAGTCCACCCGGATCACCACCGGGTCCGACGCCTGCCTCATCGTGGAATCCGAGACACCGCACGAGCCCTACGACATGGGGGAGTGGGGCCGCATCGAGGTCGGCGAGGACCTCGGGGACCACCCCTTCCTGCGCCACCTCGGCGACACCGTGGAATCGGTGGCCGAGTTCGCGCTGCCCGCGCAGGGCCGCACCCACCTGGAGATCGGCTTCCCGGACGGCGCGCGGGTACGGGCCGACTGCCACGAGGGCGACCTGCGGCTCACGCGCTGAGGCGCGCCGCCTTCCTTACGAGGCCCGCCTTACGAGGCCCCCCTTACGAGGCGCCCCTACGAAGCGATCCAGTGGTCGATCCCGGCCAGCAGCTTGTCCTGTACGTCGGAGGGCGCCGCGCTGCCGCGCACCGACTGGCGGGCCAGCTCGGCGAGCTCCGCGTCCGTGAAGGCGTGGTGCAGGCGGGCGATCTCGTACTGGGCCGCGAGCCGGGACCCGAAGAGCAGCGGGTCGTCCGCGCCCAGGGCCATCGGGACCCCGGCCTCGAAGAGGGTGCGCAGCGGCACGTCCTCATGGCGCTCGTAGACCCCGAGGGCCACGTTGGACGCGGGGCAGACCTCACAGGTGATCTGCCGGTCGGCGAGCCGTTTGAGCAGGCGGGGATCCTCGGCGGCCCGTACGCCGTGCCCGATCCGGGCGGCGTGCAGATCGTCGAGGCAGTCGCGGACGGAGGAGGGGCCGGTGAGCTCGCCGCCGTGCGGGGCCGCGAGCAGTCCGCCCTCGCGGGCGATGGCGAAGGCCCGGTCGAAGTCGCGGGCCATGCCGCGGCGCTCGTCGTTGGAGAGACCGAAGCCGACGATGCCGCGGTCGGCGTAGCGGACGGCGAGCCGGGCCAGGGTGCGGGCGTCCAGGGGGTGCTTCATGCGGTTGGCGGCGATGACGACGCGCATGCCGAGACCGGTCTCGCGGGAGGCGGCGTCGACGGCGTCGAGGATGATCTCGACGGCCGGGATCATCCCGCCGAGGAGGGGGGCGTAGGAGGTGGGATCCACCTGGATCTCCAGCCAGCCGCTGCCGTCGCGCACGTCCTCCTCCGCGGCCTCGCGGACCAGGCGGCGGATGTCGTCGGGCTCGCGGAGGCAGGAGCGGGCGGCGTCGTAGAGCCGCTGGAAGCGGAACCAGCCGCGTTCGTCCGTGGCGCGGAGCTTCGGCGGCTCGCCGGAGGTGAGGGCGTCCGGGAGGCGGACGCCGTACTTGTCGGCGAGCTCCAGCAGGGTCGACGGGCGCATCGAGCCGGTGAAGTGCAGGTGGAGGTGGGCTTTCGGCAGAAGCGTGAGGTCGCGTACGTGCTCCATTTGTTGATCCTGCCGCACTTGTCACCCGATCGGCAGCCCGATTCCCTGAACGGGTCCTTGCTCGAACGTAAATCCGCGGGGTCGGAGGGGTGCGGGGGCTGCCGCGACGCCGGGTTTGTCCCCTACCCGCCCTTCCCCCGTTCCCTGGGGCTCCGCCCCAGACCTCGCGCCTCACACGCCGGCGGGGCTGGATATGCCTGAGCGGCGGCTCCCCGCATGGGAACCGCCGCTCAGGTGTGGCTGGGGAGTCGCCGCAGGCTTAGGCCTTGGCCTCCGCCAGGAGCTTCTGGATGCGGGAGACGCCCTCGACCAGGTCCTCGTCGCCCAGGGCGTAGGAGAGGCGCAGGTAGCCGGGGGTGCCGAAGGCCTCGCCCGGGACGACCGCGACCTCGGCCTCGTCCAGGATCAGGGCCGCGAGCTCGACGGAGGTCTGCGGGCGCTTGCCGCGGATCTCCTTGCCGAGCACGTCCTTGACCGCCGGGTAGACGTAGAAGGCACCCTCGGGGGTCGGGCAGAAGACGCCGTCGATCTCGTTCAGCATCCGCACCATCGTCTGGCGGCGGCGGTCGAAGGCGGTGCGCATCTCGTGGACGGCGTCCAGGTTGCCCGAGACGGCGGCCAGCGCCGCGACCTGGGCCACGTTGGAGACGTTGGAGGTGGCGTGCGACTGGAGGTTGGTCGCGGCCTTGACCACGTCCTTCGGGCCGATGACCCAGCCCACGCGCCAGCCCGTCATGGCGTACGTCTTGGCGACGCCGTTGACGATGATGCACTTGTCGGCCAGCTCGGGAACGATCGCCGGGAGGGAGACGAACTTCGCGTCGCCGTAGACCAGGTGCTCGTAGATCTCGTCGGTCAGGACCCACAGGCCCTTCTCGACGGCCCAGCGGCCGATCGCCTCGGCGTCGGCCTCGGAGTAGACGGCGCCGGTCGGGTTCGACGGGGAGACGAAGAGGACGACCTTCGTGCGCTCGGTGCGGGCCGCTTCGAGCTGCTCGACGGAGACCCGGTAGCCGGTGGTCTCGTCCGCCACGACCTCGACCGGGACACCGCCGGCGAGACGGATCGACTCCGGGTACGTGGTCCAGTACGGCGCCGGGACGATGACCTCGTCACCCGGATCCAGGATCGCCGCGAACGCCTCGTAGATCGCCTGCTTGCCGCCGTTGGTCACCAGGACCTGGGACGCGTCGACCTCGTAGCCGGAGTCGCGCAGCGTCTTCGCGGCGATCGCGGCCTTCAGCTCGGGCAGACCGCCGGCCGGCGTGTAGCGGTGGTACTTGGGGTTGCGGCAGGCCTCGACCGCGGCGTCGACGATGTAGTCCGGGGTCGGGAAGTCGGGCTCGCCCGCTCCGAAACCGATCACCGGACGCCCGGCGGCCTTGAGTGCCTTGGCCTTGGCGTCGACGGCGAGGGTGGCGGATTCGGAGATGGCACCGATACGGGCGGATACGCGGCGCTCAGTGGAAGGCGTTTCAGAGGTCATGCGGCCAATCGTCCCAGACGCGAAACGAGCGACGCACTCCGTTTCAGTTACCGGACGGACTCTGTCAGGACGGCGCTGTTCGACGTCAGGGCCCGGACCACGTACACTCAACCGTCGTTGGCCCAAGTCAACCGCTGCAGAGCGTGAGCACACCGTGCACTCGTCTGGATGCGGTAGGTTGGGACACGCAAAGGGTCGTAGCTCAATTGGTAGAGCACTGGTCTCCAAAACCAGCGGTTGGGGGTTCGAGTCCCTCCGGCCCTGCTCCACACTCCTTCTCGGACGTGTGTGCGCAGGTACGTACTTAGATGCAGTGCCGTGCGGCGCAACCGGGCGCGGCTACGGCCACGACCCGGATTCAGGTGAGAGACGTGACGGACGCCCTGGGCTCCATCGACATGCCTGACGCCGAGGATGACACTCGCGAGAAGAAGGCCCGCAAGGGCGGCAAGCGCGGCAAGAAGGGCCCTCTGGGTCGTCTCGCGCTGTTCTACCGCCAGATCGTCGCGGAACTCCGCAAGGTTGTATGGCCCACTCGCAACCAGCTGACGACGTACACCACTGTGGTGATTGTCTTCGTCGTCATCATGATCGGTCTGGTGACCGTGATTGACTATGGGTTCCAGGAAGCCATCAAGTTCGTCTTCGGCTGATCCCCGCGGAGGGCGGCGCCTTGATGGGTGCCGCCCGTTTTCGCATGTTCGACCACCTTTTGTATCCAGGAAGAAGCAGCCACCGTGTCTGACCCGAACCTGAACGCGAGCCCCGACTCCGTCGAGTCCGTCGAGGACGCGCTCGACATCGTCGAGGCTGCAGACGCTGTGGACCCCGACGAGGCCGAGCTCGCCGACGCCGAGGCGGGTGTCGCCGCCGAAGAGGCCGCGCTGCACGTCGAGGGTGAGGTCGACGCCGAGGCCGAGGACGACGCGGAGGCCGAAGAGGCCGACGACCAGTCCGATGAGGACGAGTCCGATGAGGACGACGCCGACGACGCCGACGAAGAGGTCTCCGACGAGGACGAGGACGAGGACGACGCGGAGGCCATCGAGGCCGCCGACGCCGAGCCCGCCGAGCCGGTCGACCCCATCCAGGCCCTGCGCGAAGAGCTGCGCCTCCTGCCCGGCGAGTGGTACGTCATCCACACGTACGCCGGCTACGAGAAGCGCGTGAAGGCCAACCTGGAGCAGCGCGCCGTCTCGCTCAACGTCGAGGACTTCATCTACCAGGCCGAGGTGCCCGAGGAAGAGATCGTCCAGATCAAGAACGGCGAGCGCAAGAACGTCCGGCAGAACAAGCTGCCCGGTTACGTTCTCGTCCGCATGGATCTGACGAACGAGTCCTGGGGCGTCGTCCGCAACACCCCGGGCGTCACCGGCTTCGTGGGCAACGCGTACGACCCGTACCCGCTGACCCTGGACGAGATCGTCAAGATGCTCGCCCCGGAGCTGCAGGAGAAGGCCGCCAAGCTGGCAGCGGAAGAGGCCGGTCTGCCGGCGCCCGCCGTCAAGCGCGCCATCGAGGTCCTGGACTTCGAGGTCGGCGACTCGGTCACCGTCACCGACGGCCCGTTCGCGACGCTGCAGGCGACCATCAACGAGATCAACCCGGACTCGAAGAAGGTCAAGGGTCTCGTCGAGATCTTCGGCCGCGAGACCCCGGTCGAGCTCAGCTTCGACCAGATCCAGAAGAACTGATCCACAGCCTTCTGGCACACGCTTCCGGACAGGTCAGATTGCCCCCTCGCGGGCGGTCTGACCTGCTCGGTTTTCAGCCTCGCACCGATACCCGTTATCGTGGTGCGGTATGCCTCCATCCGGATGACCGGATTGGCGGCGAAAACTCTCACTAGGACCCGGAGAGAGCAATGCCTCCCAAGAAGAAGAAGATCACGGGGCTTATCAAGCTCCAGATCAAGGCCGGTGCGGCCAACCCGGCTCCGCCGGTCGGCCCCGCGCTCGGTCAGCACGGCGTCAACATCATGGAGTTCTGCAAGGCCTACAACGCCGCGACCGAGTCGCAGCGTGGCATGGTCGTGCCGGTGGAGATCACGGTCTACGACGACCGCTCCTTCACCTTCATCACCAAGACGCCGCCGGCCGCGCGCCTCATCCTGAAGGCCGCAGGCATCGAGAAGGGCTCCGGCGAGCCGCACAAGACCAAGGTCGCCAAGCTTTCCGGCGCCCAGGTCCGCGAGATCGCCGAGCTGAAGATGCCCGACCTCAACGCCAACGACGTCGACGCCGCGATGAAGATCATCGCCGGCACCGCGCGTTCGATGGGCGTCACCGTCGAAGGCTGATTCAGCCACCCAGCACCACAGTGGTAGGGCCAAGCGCTGGTCCGCACCACGACTCCATGCCTGATCACAACACAGGAGCAGAAGTGAAGCGCAGCAAGACTCTCCGCGCTGCGGACGCCAAGGTCGACCGGGAGAAGCTGTACGCCCCGCTCGAGGCCGTCCGTCTCGCCAAGGAGACCTCCGCCACGAAGTTCGACGGCACCGTCGAGGTCGCCTTCCGCCTGGGTGTAGACCCGCGCAAGGCCGACCAGATGGTCCGCGGCACCGTGAACCTCCCGCACGGCACCGGCAAGACCGCCCGGGTCCTGGTCTTCGCGACCGGTGACCGTGCTGCGGCCGCGGAAGCCGCCGGCGCCGACATTGTCGGCGACGACGAGCTCATCAACGAGATCGCCAAGGGCAACCGCCTCAACGAGTTCGACGCCGTTGTCGCCACGCCGGACCTCATGGGCAAGGTCGGCCGCCTCGGCCGCGTGCTCGGTCCCCGTGGCCTGATGCCGAACCCGAAGACCGGCACCGTCACGATGGACGTCGCGAAGGCTGTCACCGAGATCAAGGGTGGCAAGATCGAGTTCCGCGTCGACAAGCACTCGAACCTGCACTTCATCATCGGCAAGGTCTCCTTCTCCGATGAGCAGCTGGTCGAGAACTACGGCGCGGCCCTGGACGAGATCCTTCGTCTGAAGCCGTCCGCCGCGAAGGGCCGCTACATCAAGAAGGCCGCCCTCAGCACCACCATGGGCCCCGGCATCCTGCTGGACCAGAACCGCACCCGGAACCTCCTCGTCGAGGAAGACCCGGCCGCGGTCTGACTGAGCCGGGCCTGACGGCCCGCCTGAGTTGCCCGAACGGGCCCTGCTCCCCCTGCACGGGGGAGCAGGGCCCGTTCTGCGTTTCGCCCGGAAAATGCCGGAGCGATCGGCGGCCCGGCCAGTAGGGTCGGATCTCATCAAACGATCACATCAGGGGTGGGGACTCTTGTTCGCGTACCGCAACAGCAACCGTACGAAGGCCACTGGGGCCGTTCTGGCCGCCGTACTGCTCGTGGGTGGGGCCACGGCCTGCGAGAGCGGCCGGAAGGACGGCACGGGGAAGGCAGCGGCCGGCCAGGGCGCCGGGAAGGGCGCGGTGGAGGTGGTCCCGGCCGCCTACCTGGAGAAGGTGAAGGCGAAGTCGGAGGAACTCACCTCCCTGCGCTACTCGATGACCGGTACCGCGGAGGGCGCGCAGTTCTCCGGTGACGTCTCCATGCGGATCAAGCCGTCCTTGGCCATGTCGATGAAGATGGGCACCTCGGGCGAGGGCGGCCAGAAGGCCGAGATCCGTCTCGTCGACGAGGCGATGTTCATCGGCGCCGAGGGCAAGTGGATCAAGTTCGACATGAAGAGCCTGGACCCGGCCATGGCCGAGAAGCTGAACAGCGCCGGCGGCACGGCGAACAAGGGCGGCGAGAACCCCGGTGACCGGGCGGGCGAGCTGCTCAAGGCCAAGGACCTCAAGTACGTCGGCGAGGAGACCATCGACGGGGTGAAGACCAAGCACCTCAGCGGCACGGTCACCCTCGACGACCTGCGGGCCGCACTGGCCTCCTCGGCCCCCGACGCCAAGAAGCGCCAGGAGCAGTCCGTCACGGCCCTGGAGGCGCAGGGCGTCAAGAACCTGACCCTGGACATGTGGATCGACGAGTCGGACCACACCAAGCAGGTCCGCACCCGCGGTGAGGCGGCCAAGGGCCCGGTGGACACGACCATCAAGTTCCTGGACTACAACCAGCCGGTCGATGTGGCCGCGCCGCCCGCCGACCAGGTCGTGGACCTGGCCGAGATGATGAAGGGCGCGGCCGAAGACCAGGGCTGACCTGGCAGTTCAGGGCCGCGCGGGGCCGTCGGGTGACCGATTTGCTCTGCGCGGCACCGGTCCCGTACTCTTCCGGAGAAGCCAAAGACCGCTGGTCGTTGCCGTGCTCGCAAGAGGGCGGTGGCCGAAGGATCCGCTAACCGCGGACGTCCTGCGCAGGTGTTCAAGGAAAGTTCCCGGACTCGTTCCGGTTGAGCTACGCCCTGGCGCCTGCGCCGGGGCGTTTCGTGTTTATGCCCCTTCTGAGCGGTCCTCATCACCCGGAAGGAGGCCGACGCACTATGCCGACGCCCAACAAGGCTGCCGCGGTAGCCGAGCTCACGGACCAGTTCCGCGACTCGAACGCCGCCGTGCTGACCGAGTACCGGGGTCTCACCGTCGCGCAGCTCAAGACGCTGCGTCGCTCTCTCGGTGAGAACGCCCAGTACGCCGTGGTGAAGAACACGCTGACCAAGATTGCGGCCAACCAGGCCGGGATCACCGCGCTGGACGAGCACTTCGCTGGTCCCACCGCGGTCGCCTTCATCACCGGTGACCCGGTGGAGTCGGCGAAGAGCCTGCGTGACTTCGCCAAGGAAAACCCGAACCTCATCATCAAGGCGGGTGTCCTTGATGGTAAGGCGCTCACCGCCGATGAGATCAAGAAGCTTGCGGACCTCGAGTCCCGCGAGGTTCTGCTCAGCAAGCTGGCCGGCGCGTTCAAGGGCAAGCAGTCTCAGGCTGCCTCGCTCTTCCAGGCGCTGCCGTCGAAGTTCGTCCGCACTGCGGAAGCGCTTCGCGTCAAGCTCGCCGAGCAGGGCGGTGCCGAGTAATTCGGCTCGCGCACTGATCCACGCCGCCTAGTGCGTGGGTCAAAGCGGGCCGTTACGCCCGCCTCTATATACATCCGGCACCTGCCGATTTAGTGGAAGGATCGCCCATCATGGCGAAGCTCAGCCAGGAAGACCTGCTCGCTCAGTTCGAGGAGCTCACCCTCATCGAGCTCTCCGAGTTCGTGAAGGCGTTCGAGGAGAAGTTCGACGTCACCGCCGCCGCGGCCGTCGCCGCCCCGGTCGCCGGTGGCGCCGGTGCCGCTGCCGCCGAGGTCGAGGAGCAGGACGAGTTCGACGTCATCCTCGAGGGCGCTGGCGACAAGAAGATCCAGGTCATCAAGGTCGTGCGCGAGCTCACCTCCCTGGGCCTCAAGGAGGCCAAGGACCTCGTCGACGGCGCTCCGAAGCCGATCCTCGAGAAGGTCGCCAAGGAGGCCGCTGACAAGGCTGCCGAGTCCCTCAAGGCTGCCGGCGCGTCTGTGACCGTCAAGTAAAGCCTCTGGGGCCTCTCTGAGGCCTCAACCAAGGGCGATCACCCGTAAGGGTGGTCGCCCTTTGGCGTACCCGGAGTGCCTGACTTGCCCCAGTCTCGTTGGGGAGTAGGGTGATCTTCGTTGCTCTGCGGCAGGGTCCTTCGATGATCCGCTCGGAGCAGGGGGCCTTGACGAACGGGACGCGGCGCGCAATTCTCAGATCCGTCGTGAGATCGGCAGGCCCGATCCGAGATCCGAGGCATGGATCGGGTCCGCATCGGGCATGGATCGACTACGAAGAGGGCAGTACTGCTACGCGCTCCGTATGCGGAGCCGGGTGGGACGCAAGGTTGTTTCAACGACATGGGGAAGGCCTGTTGCCGGTTTCCGGAAACCTGGTCTGGACATCAGTGAGCCTAGTGGCTACACTGACCCTTTGCGCTGCCTGTTAGCTGCCCCCTGCCCGTCGCCAGGGGCATGCCCACGCATGAGCACACTTGATTGAACGGCCCTGAGCTGGTCCTTTTGACCAGATGGGGGGCGCTTGTCTTCTGTGTCAGCTGGGACCGGTACGCGCGTAGTGAGTCCGAGCCCTCGGAAGGACCCCCTCTTGGCCGCCTCGCGCAACGCCTCGACCAATACGAACAACGGTGCCAGCACCGCCCCGCTGCGCATCTCCTTTGCAAAGATCAAGGAGCCCCTCGAGGTTCCGAACCTCCTGGCGCTGCAGACCGAGAGCTTTGACTGGCTGCTCGGCAACGCCGCCTGGAAGTCTCGCGTCGAGTCGGCGCTTGAGAGCGGACAGGACGTTCCCACCAAGTCCGGTCTGGAAGAGATCTTCGAGGAGATCTCGCCGATCGAGGACTTCTCCGGGTCGATGTCGCTGACGTTCCGCGACCACCGTTTCGAGCCGGCGAAGAACTCGGTCGACGAGTGCAAGGACCGCGACTTCACGTACGCGGCGCCGCTTTTCGTCACTGCCGAGTTCACGAACAACGAGACCGGAGAGATCAAGTCTCAGACGGTCTTCATGGGCGATTTCCCGCTCATGACCAACAAGGGCACCTTCGTCATCAACGGCACCGAGCGTGTCGTCGTGTCGCAGCTCGTCCGTTCCCCCGGTGTCTACTTCGACTCCTCCATCGACAAGACGTCCGACAAGGACATCTTCGCCGCCAAGATCATCCCTTCCCGGGGTGCCTGGCTCGAGATGGAGATCGACAAGCGCGACATGGTCGGTGTTCGCATCGACCGCAAGCGCAAGCAGTCCGTCACCGTGCTCCTGAAGGCTCTCGGCTGGACCACCGAGCAGATCCTCGAGGAGTTCGGCGAGTACGAGTCCATGCGCGCCACCCTGGAGAAGGACCACACCCAGGGCCAGGACGACGCGCTGCTCGACATCTACCGCAAGCTGCGTCCGGGCGAACCGCCGACCCGCGAAGCCGCTCAGACGCTGCTCGAGAACCTCTACTTCAACCCGAAGCGCTACGACCTCGCGAAGGTCGGCCGCTACAAGGTGAACAAGAAGCTCGGCGCGGATGAGCCGCTGGACGCCGGCGTGCTCACCACCGACGACGTCATCGCGACCATCAAGTACCTGGTCAAGCTGCACGCCGGTGAGACCGAGACCGTCGGTGAGTCGGGTCGTTCGATCGTCGTCGAGACCGACGACATCGACCACTTCGGCAACCGTCGTCTGCGCAACGTCGGCGAGCTCATCCAGAACCAGGTCCGTACGGGTCTGGCTCGTATGGAGCGCGTCGTCCGCGAGCGGATGACGACCCAGGACGTCGAGGCGATCACGCCGCAGACCCTGATCAACATCCGGCCGGTCGTCGCCTCCATCAAGGAGTTCTTCGGCACCAGCCAGCTGTCGCAGTTCATGGACCAGAACAACCCGCTGTCGGGTCTCACCCACAAGCGCCGTCTGTCGGCGCTTGGCCCGGGTGGTCTGTCCCGTGAGCGGGCCGGCTTCGAGGTCCGAGACGTTCACCCGTCGCACTACGGCCGCATGTGCCCGATCGAGACCCCTGAAGGCCCGAACATCGGTCTGATCGGCTCGCTCGCGTCCTACGGCCGCGTCAACGCGTTCGGTTTCGTCGAGACCCCGTACCGCAAGGTCATCGACGGTGTCGTCACCGACGACGTCGACTACCTGACGGCCGACGAGGAAGACCGCTTCGTCATCGCCCAGGCCAACGCCGGCCTGTCCGAGGACATGCGCTTCACCGAGAACCGCGTGCTGGTTCGCCGTCGTGGTGGCGAGATCGACTACATCGCCGGCGACGACGTCGACTACATGGACGTCTCCCCGCGCCAGATGGTGTCCGTCGCGACCGCGATGATCCCCTTCCTGGAGCACGACGACGCCAACCGTGCCCTCATGGGCGCGAACATGATGCGCCAGGCCGTTCCGCTGATCAAGGCGGAAGCGCCGCTCGTCGGCACCGGCATGGAGTACCGCTGTGCGGTCGACGCCGGTGACTCGATCCGTGCGGAGAAGGACGGTGTCGTCCAGGAGGTCTCGGCCGACTACATCACCGTCGCCAACGACGACGGCACGTACACCACGTACCGCGTCGCCAAGTTCTCCCGCTCGAACCAGGGCACCTCGGTCAACCAGAAGGTCATCGTCAACGAGGGTGACCGGATCGTCGAATCCCAGGTCCTCGCCGACGGTCCCGCGACCGAAGAGGGCGAAATGGCCCTCGGCAAGAACCTGCTCGTCGCGTTCATGCCCTGGGAAGGTCACAACTACGAGGACGCGATCATCCTGTCGCAGCGCCTCGTACAGGACGACGTCCTCTCCTCGATTCACATCGAGGAGCACGAGGTCGACGCCCGTGACACCAAGCTGGGCCCCGAGGAGATCACCCGGGACATCCCGAACGTCTCCGAGGAGGTCCTGGCGGACCTCGACGAGCGCGGCATCATCCGCATCGGTGCGGACGTCGTCGCCGGCGACATCCTGGTCGGAAAGGTCACGCCCAAGGGCGAGACCGAGCTGACCCCGGAAGAGCGCCTGCTCCGCGCGATCTTCGGTGAGAAGGCCCGCGAGGTGCGTGACACCTCGCTCAAGGTTCCTCACGGTGAGATCGGCAAGGTCATCGGTGTCCGCGTCTTCGACCGCGAGGAGGGCGACGAGCTTCCCCCGGGCGTGAACCAGCTGGTCCGCGTCTACGTCGCCCAGAAGCGCAAGATCACCGACGGTGACAAGCTCGCCGGCCGCCACGGCAACAAGGGTGTCATCTCCAAGATCCTTCCGATCGAGGACATGCCCTTCCTTGAGGACGGCACGCCGGTCGACATCATCCTGAACCCGCTGGGTGTCCCGTCCCGAATGAACCCGGGACAGGTCCTGGAGATCCACCTCGGCTGGCTCGCCAGCCGCGGCTGGGACGTCTCCGGCCTGGCGGAGGAGTGGGCCGAGCGACTGAAGGTCATCGGCGCCGACCGCGTCGAGCCCGGTACCAACGTCGCCACCCCGGTGTTCGACGGTGCCCGCGAGGACGAGATCTCCGGCCTCTTCGAGCACACCATCCCGAACCGCGACGGTGACCGCCTGGTCCTCCCGTCCGGCAAGGCGCGTCTGTTCGACGGCCGCTCCGGCGAGCCGTTCCCGGAGCCGGTCTCGGTCGGCTACATGTACATCCTGAAGCTCCACCACCTGGTCGACGACAAGCTCCACGCTCGGTCGACCGGTCCGTACTCGATGATCACGCAGCAGCCGCTGGGTGGTAAGGCGCAGTTCGGTGGCCAGCGCTTCGGTGAGATGGAGGTGTGGGCGCTCGAGGCTTATGGCGCCGCTTACGCCCTCCAGGAGCTCCTGACCATCAAGTCCGATGACGTGACCGGCCGCGTGAAGGTCTACGAGGCCATCGTCAAGGGCGAGAACATCCCCGAGCCGGGCATTCCCGAGTCCTTCAAGGTGCTCATCAAGGAAATGCAGTCGCTCTGCCTCAACGTGGAGGTGCTGTCCTCGGACGGCATGTCCATCGAGATGCGCGACACCGACGAGGACGTCTTCCGCGCGGCGGAGGAGCTCGGTATCGACCTGTCCCGGCGTGAGCCGAGCAGCGTCGAAGAGGTCTGACGGGCCTGACGGGGGGCTCGCTCAAGAGCCCCCCGTCATCCCCGGGACCGTTCAGACCATGATTGAGACTCGACCCCGAAAGAGGGATTGACGCACAGTGCTCGACGTCAACTTCTTCGACGAGCTGCGGATCGGCCTTGCCACCGCGGACGACATCCGAACCTGGTCCCACGGCGAGGTCAAGAAGCCGGAGACCATCAACTACCGCACCCTCAAGCCCGAGAAGGACGGACTCTTCTGCGAGAAGATCTTCGGTCCGACCCGGGACTGGGAGTGCTACTGCGGTAAGTACAAGCGTGTCCGCTTCAAGGGCATCATCTGTGAGCGTTGTGGCGTCGAAGTCACGCGCGCCAAGGTGCGTCGCGAGCGGATGGGCCACATCGAGCTTGCCGCTCCCGTCACCCACATCTGGTACTTCAAGGGCGTCCCGTCGCGCCTCGGATACCTGCTGGACCTCGCGCCGAAGGACCTCGAAAAGGTCATCTACTTCGCCGCGTACATGATCACGTTCGTGGACGACGAGCGCCGCACCCGCGACCTCCCGTCCCTGGAGGCGCACGTCTCCGTCGAGCGCCAGCAGATCGAGAACCGACGCGACTCGGACCTCGAAGGCCGTGCCAAGAAGCTCGAGACCGACCTGGCCGAGCTCGAGGCCGAGGGCGCCAAGGCCGACGTACGCCGCAAGGTGCGCGAAGGTGCCGAGCGCGAGATGAAGCAGCTCCGTGACCGCGCCCAGCGCGAGATCGACCGCCTCGACGAGGTGTGGGCCCGCTTCAAGAACCTCAAGGTCCAGGACCTCGAGGGCGACGAGCTGCTCTACCGCGAGCTGCGCGACCGCTTCGGTACGTACTTCGACGGCTGCATGGGCGCCGCGGCGCTCCAGAAGCGTCTGGAGTCCTTCGACCTCGACGAAGAGGCCGAGCGCCTCCGCGAGATCATCCGTACCGGCAAGGGCCAGAAGAAGACCCGTGCGCTCAAGCGCCTCAAGGTCGTCTCCGCGTTCCTGCAGACCAGCAACAAGCCCAAGGGCATGGTTCTGGACTGCGTGCCGGTGATCCCGCCGGACCTGCGTCCGATGGTGCAGCTGGACGGTGGCCGCTTCGCGACCTCCGACCTGAACGACCTGTACCGCCGCGTGATCAACCGCAACAACCGTCTGAAGCGCCTCCTCGACCTCGGTGCCCCCGAGATCATCGTGAACAACGAGAAGCGCATGCTTCAGGAGGCCGTCGACGCCCTCTTCGACAACGGTCGTCGTGGTCGTCCGGTCACCGGTCCCGGTAACCGTCCCCTGAAGTCCCTCAGCGACATGCTGAAGGGCAAGCAGGGTCGATTCCGTCAGAACCTCCTCGGCAAGCGCGTGGACTACTCCGCGCGTTCCGTGATCGTCGTCGGTCCCCAGCTGAAGCTGCACCAGTGTGGTCTGCCCAAGGCCATGGCGCTGGAGCTCTTCAAGCCGTTCGTGATGAAGCGCCTGGTCGACCTGAACCACGCGCAGAACATCAAGTCGGCGAAGCGCATGGTCGAGCGCGGCCGCACGGTCGTCTACGACGTGCTCGAAGAGGTCATCGCCGAGCACCCGGTTCTGCTGAACCGTGCGCCCACGCTGCACCGCCTCGGCATCCAGGCCTTCGAGCCCCAGCTGGTCGAAGGCAAGGCCATCCAGATCCACCCGCTCGTCTGCACCGCGTTCAACGCGGACTTCGACGGTGACCAGATGGCCGTGCACCTGCCGCTTTCGGCAGAGGCGCAGGCCGAGGCCCGCATCCTGATGCTGTCCTCGAACAACATCCTGAAGCCGGCAGACGGCCGTCCCGTCACCATGCCGACCCAGGACATGGTGCTGGGTCTGTTCTTCCTCACCACCGACGGCGAGCTCCGTGACGTCAAGGGCGAGGGCCGCGCGTTCGGCTCGACCGCCGAGGCGACCATGGCGTTCGACAACGGTGAGCTGGCTCTCCAGTCGGCCGTCGACATCCGCTTCCCGGTGGGCACCATCCCGCCGCGCGGCTGGGTGGCGCCGATCGCCGAAGAGGGCGAGCAGGAGTTCCAGCCGGGCGACAGCTTCCGTCTGAAGACGACCCTGGGTCGCGCGCTCTTCAACGAGCTGCTTCCCGAGGACTACCCGTTCGTCGACTACTCGGTGGGCAAGAAGCAGCTCTCCGAGATCGTCAACGACCTGGCGGAGCGCTACCCCAAGGTGATCGTGGCGGCGACGCTCGACAACCTGAAGGCGGCCGGCTTCCACTGGGCGACCCGTTCGGGCGTCACCGTGGCCATCTCCGACGTCGTCGTGCCCGAGGCCAAGAAGGCCATCGTCAAGGGCTACGAGGAGCTGGACGAGAAGGTCCAGAAGCAGTACGAGCGCGGTCTGATCACCAAGGACGAGCGCACGCAGGAGCTCATCGCGATCTGGACCAAGGCGACCAACGAGGTTGCCGAGGCGATGAACGCGAACTTCCCCAAGACGAACCCCATCTTCATGATGGTTGACTCGGGTGCCCGAGGAAACATGATGCAGATGCGACAGATCGCCGGTATGCGTGGTCTGGTGTCGAACGCGAAGAACGAGACCATCCCGCGTCCGATCAAGGCGTCCTTCCGTGAGGGCCTCACCGTTCTGGAGTACTTCATCTCCACGCACGGTGCCCGTAAGGGTCTGGCGGACACCGCCCTGCGTACCGCCGACTCGGGTTACCTCACCCGTCGTCTGGTGGACGTCTCGCAGGACGTCATCATCCGCGAGGAGGACTGCGGCACCGAGCGCGGCCTGAAGCTGAAGATCGGCGTCAAGGACGAGACCGGCGTTCTGCGCAAGGCCGACGACGTCGAGACCTCCATCTACGCCCGCATGCTGGCCGAGGACGTCGTCATCGACGGCAAGGTCATCGCGCCGGCCAACGTGGACCTCGGCGACGTGCTCATCGACGCCCTCATCGCGAACGGCGTCGAGGAGGTCAAGACCCGCTCGGTCCTGACCTGTGAGTCCGCGGTCGGCACCTGTGCCTTCTGCTACGGACGCTCGCTCGCCACCGGCAAGCTGGTCGACATCGGTGAGGCGGTCGGCATCATCGCCGCCCAGTCCATCGGTGAGCCCGGTACCCAGCTGACGATGCGTACCTTCCACACCGGTGGTGTGGCCGGTGACGACATCACGCAGGGTCTGCCGCGTGTCGTCGAGCTCTTCGAGGCCCGTACCCCGAAGGGTGTCGCCCCGATCTCCGAGGCCGCCGGCCGCGTGCGGATCGAGGAGACCGAGAAGACGAAGAAGATCGTCATCACGCCCGACGACGGCAGCGAGGAGACGCCCTTCCCGATCTCCAAGCGCGCCAAGGTCATCGTCAGCGAGGGTGACCACGTCGAGGTCGGCCAGAAGCTGACCATGGGTGCCACCAACCCGCACGACGTGCTGCGCATCCTCGGCCAGCGTGCGGTCCAGGTCCACCTGGTCGGCGAAGTCCAGAAGGTCTACAACTCGCAGGGCGTGTCGATCCACGACAAGCACATCGAGATCATCATCCGGCAGATGCTGCGCCGCGTGACGATCATCGAGTCCGGCGACGCGGAGCTCCTGCCGGGCGAGCTGGTCGAGCGGTCGAAGTTCGAGACCGAGAACCGTCGTGTGGTCACCGAGGGCGGTCACCCCGCCTCCGGCCGTCCGCAGCTGATGGGTATCACCAAGGCCTCGCTCGCGACCGAGTCCTGGCTGTCGGCGGCGTCCTTCCAGGAGACGACCAGGGTTCTGACGGACGCGGCGATCAACGCCAAGTCCGACTCCCTGATCGGCCTCAAGGAGAACGTCATCATCGGTAAGCTCATCCCGGCCGGTACGGGCCTCGCCCGCTACCGCAACATCCGGGTCGAGCCGACCGAGGAAGCCAAGGCCGCGATGTACTCGGCTGTCGGCTACGACGACATCGACTACTCGCCCTTCGGCACCGGCTCCGGCCAGGCTGTCCCGCTGGAGGACTACGACTACGGCCCGTACAACGGCTGAGCTCGTTAGCTAGTACGAAGAAGCCCCCCGCCGCTCCGAGAGGAGAGGCGGGGGGCTTCTTCGCGTCCGGCGTCAGGCCCGCCGGCGGCGCCGCAGGCCCGTCACCGTGACCGAGGCCAGGGCCAGGAGGGCGAGGGTGGCGCCGGCCAGGCCGGGGGTGAGGCCCCGGGGGGTGAAGGTGCAGGAGAGCTTGTTCGTGTTCCGGGGGATGTCCAGGGCGACCAGGCCGTGGAAGCTCTTCATCGGGGCCGAGCACTGCCAGCCGGGGACGGCGGTCATCGCGAAGACGGCGGTGCCGGAGGCTCCCTTCGGGAGGGTGGCCTCGATGCTGTGGCCGCCCGCGGTGACGTGGCCGGCGCCCGTGACCGTGAGGCGGCCGACCGTCGTGGCGAGCGCGGCCCGGTCCAGGCAGCCGACGGGGTGAGCGCCCGCGGTGCCGCCCCGGGTCCGGGTCCGTACGGTGACGTCGACCCGGCCGGAGGCGGGGACCTCGCCGAGGCGGAGGACCCCGGCCGCGCGGTCCGCCAGGGGCCTCTCGGTGCCGGCGAAGCCGAGGGTGCCGTACAGCTGCGGCGAGTACCAGAAGGCTTCGGAGCCGGGGGTGCACGTGGCGGTGTACCGCTGCTTCGAGGCGGTGCCGCCCCGGGTGACGGGCGGGACCTGGTAGACGGTGGCGCCGAGGACCTGCTCCTGGTGGGCGTAGACGCTGGCCGGGGGGTTGGGGGAGGCGTACGGGGCGCTGCGGACGGTGACCAGGGGCGGGGCGGGGAAGCTGTGGGCCGTCCAGCTGTTCTTCTCCGGACCCGGTTCGGCTCGGGCGCCGATCGAGAAGATCGCGTCCAGGACGGGGTTGTCGGCGCCGAAGAAGGTGCGGCCGTCGTTCGTGTAGCCGTAGCCGAGGGGTTCGAGGGCCTTGTACGTGCTCTCGGGGAGGTAGCTGCTGTAGTACTGCGGGCCCTCGGCCTGGAGGGAGAGCGGGTCGTTGTACGAGGTCCACGGGGCGCCGGAGTCGGTCCGGTAGGCGGGCCAGCCGTCGACCGAGCGGACCGCGTCGAAGTGGTTCGTGATCGACCTGCTGGAGGTGGCGATCGGCTTCGCCCAGCGTTCGCGGGCGCGGCGGGCGTCCGCGTTGACCGCGGCGGCGGTGGATTCGGCGAAGACGACGCCGACCATGAGGACCGCGGCCACGGGGATCAGTGCCCGGCGCTTCTCGCCCAGCGCCAGCAGGACCAGGGCGAGGAGCGACACCGCGCCGCCGCCCAGAACGGCCGGCCAGGTGGCGCCGCCGAAGTCGTTGGTGTGGCGGAGCGCGAAGGTCGCGGCGACCAGCAGGCCGGCGGTCAGCGCCAGGTGCGCCGGGCGGGGCCGGTTGGCCAGCGAGAGCCAGGCGATGATCACGAGGATGCCGCTGAAGACGAAGGTCTCGCGGTAGGGGTTGCCGTTCGGCACCGCCAGCCCGTGCCACACGTACTGGGTGGGCGGGAACTGGAAGGAGAGGACGACGAGCAGGGCCGCCGCCGCCCACACCAGGCGGGTCCTGCGGGCGACGGCCTTGTTGAGGAGGAAGGACCCGGCCAGGATCAGCCCGAGCGAGGCCACGTACAGGCGCGGGCGGCCGCCCCACAGGTGGGTGCCGGGGAGCATGCCGGTCAGGAAGACCTCGATCCGGACGGGATCGAAGGCGGCCGCCCGGGTGGGCTGGGAGGCTCCGCTGGAGAGGAACGAGGGCAGCAGGACGGGGAGCGTGAGCAGGACGCCGGTCACGGCGGCGGTCCCGGCCCGCCCTACGGCGCGCAGCCGCTGGGCCCGGGTCAGGTCGAGGACGATCAGGCGGACGGCGAGCAGCACGCAGGCGGCGATCGTCGCCATCATCGCGGTGTAGAAGTTCCCGAACCAGGCGAGGGCGACCAGCAGCGCGGCACCCGGCCAGTGACGCTCCTCCAGGCACCACTCGACGGCGATGCCCAGGAGCGGGAGCGCGACCAGGCCCCACATCCACATGGGGATGTACGAGGCGTCGCTGAGGGCCCAGCCACACAGCCCGTAGGCGGCTCCGAGCACGCCGCGCTGCCACCACGGGCCGGGCTGCAGCTTGCCGAGGTAGACGGCCATCAGGGCGGCGGCGGTGCCCATCGTGACCGGGGTGATCGCGAAGACGGCGAGGTCCACGTGGGCGCGGGGGACCAGGACGGCCAGCCAGGAGAAGGGGTTGCCGAGGTAGGTGGAGTAGTCGGACAGGAACTGCTGGCCGAAGCCGCCGCGCCAGGTGAAGAGGAGGTCGCCGGCGGACTGGCCGTGGACCAGGTCCCACAGGGCCCGGTGGAACGGGACGTACTGGTTGGCCTGGTCGTTGATGGCCCGGCCGGTGGTACCGAAGGGGAAGGTGCCCCGGGCCGCCCAGGACGCGCAGAAGGCGCCCGAGGCGATGAGGAACGCGAGGAGCGGGCCGTAGGAGCGGGTGGCGCGGCGTGGTGCGGGCCGGCCCCGGTCGGGGGGTGGGCTGCTCTGCGTCGCGTGCTCGACGGCCAAGGTCCCCAAGGGTCTGCTCCCTGCTGGTCTACTGTCCGACTACTGGTGCATATGGCTGGTTTGTCTGACTCGTCAGTTTAGGTCGGAGGCGGGCCCGCCCGGCGTTGCGGCGTTGGGGTGTTGCGCCGGTTTTTTGCCCGAGCCCGTGGGTCCATCGGGCCTCGTCCGCAGGGCCGTTGGGCCTTGGGCGGCAGCCGCCTTCATGGTGCCGCGCGGCCGCTCCGGTTCGGCGGCGGCGGAGCGCGGCCCCGGGGTGCGCGGGTCGGCGGTGTACGGGTCCGGCGCGCGGGCTCGGCCTCGGGGGTGCGGGGTCCGGCCGCCGGAGGCCCGGGACGGGCTGCTGGGGGGCCGGACGCGCCGGCCGGGGCGGGTGGCGGGGCGTTCGTCGGGGCGGCTGCCGCCGGGGCCTCCCGGACGCGTGTGCGCAGGGTGCGTTCCCCGGCTCCGGGTACGGGGCTTCCCCCCTTCGGCGGAGCCGCGGGGTGCCGCTCCCGCAGCTCCCGCCGCTCCCGCAGCTCCCGGGCGGCCCTCCGAGGGGGCGTCGCACCGGGCGGGAACGGCCCCGCGCGGGCGCGGGAGCCGCCGCGGGCCGGGGAGGGGCGGCGCGCTCCACGTAGCACATGTGCACCACGGCCGCACATCGGAGGGACTGCATCCCGGCCTCGGCCTTGTGGCGACTGACCGCAGGGCCCTTCGGGCTTCCGGGTCAGGGGCTTTTGTTTTGACCGGAGTGGATGCGGTGGGTACGCTCAGACCTTGTGCCTGGGGTGTGCCTGGGCTCCTGTGCGTGTCCATCAACCGCACTCGAGTCGTACAAGCCACCGCGATTCATGCGTTTCCACGCTTGCGTGGAGGTCCGCCGGATCCGACACACCCGACCGCGTGGGTCGGCAAATGTTCCAGGTTAGCTTCACTACACGGCACACAGAAACCGGAGAAGTAGTGCCTACGATCCAGCAGCTGGTCCGTAAGGGCCGGCAGGACAAGGTCGAGAAGACCAAGACCCCCGCGCTTGAGGCTTCGCCCCAGCGTCGCGGCGTCTGCACGCGTGTGTTCACGACCACCCCGAAGAAGCCGAACTCGGCGCTGCGTAAGGTCGCGCGTGTGCGTCTGACCTCTGGCATCGAGGTCACGGCCTACATTCCGGGTGAGGGACACAACCTGCAGGAGCACTCGATCGTGCTCGTGCGTGGTGGCCGTGTGAAGGACCTGCCGGGTGTTCGTTACAAGATCATCCGTGGTGCGCTTGACACCCAGGCTGTCAAGAACCGCAAGCAGGCCCGCAGCCGCTACGGCGCCAAGAAGGAGAAGTAAAAAATGCCTCGTAAGGGCCCCGCCCCGAAGCGCCCGGTCATCATCGACCCGGTCTATGCATCTCCTCTGGTGACGTCGCTCATCAACAAGATCCTCCTGAACGGCAAGCGCTCCACCGCCGAGCGCATCGTCTACGGCGCCATGGAAGGCCTCCGCGAGAAGACCGGCAACGACCCGGTCATCACGCTGAAGCGCGCGCTGGAGAACGTCAAGCCGTCGCTCGAGGTCAAGTCCCGCCGTGTCGGTGGCGCCACCTACCAGGTGCCGATCGAGGTCAAGCCGGGTCGTCAGTCGACCCTCGCGCTGCGCTGGCTCGTGGGTTACTCCCGCGCCCGCCGCGAGAAGACGATGACCGAGCGCCTCATGAACGAGCTGCTCGACGCGTCGAACGGTCTTGGCGCCGCTGTCAAGAAGCGCGAAGACACGCACAAGATGGCCGAGTCCAACAAGGCCTTCGCGCACTACCGCTGGTAGTCCGAACCCACATCGAGACCGAGAGAAGACTGAGCCGATATGGCTACCACTTCGCTTGACCTGGCCAAGGTGCGCAACATCGGCATCATGGCCCACATCGACGCGGGCAAGACGACCACCACCGAGCGCATCCTGTTCTACACCGGTGTGTCTTACAAGATCGGTGAGGTCCACGACGGCGCTGCCACGATGGACTGGATGGAGCAGGAGCAGGAGCGTGGTATCACCATCACGTCTGCCGCTACCACCTGCCACTGGCCGCTCGAAGATGTTGACCACACCATCAACATCATCGACACCCCGGGTCACGTCGACTTCACCGTCGAGGTGGAGCGTTCGCTCCGCGTCCTCGACGGCGCCGTCACCGTCTTCGACGGTGTGGCCGGCGTCGAGCCGCAGTCCGAGACCGTCTGGCGTCAGGCGGACCGCTACGGCGTCCCGCGCATCTGCTTCGTCAACAAGCTGGACCGCACCGGCGCCGAGTTCCACCGCTGTGTCGACATGATCAAGGACCGCCTCGGTGCGGTTCCGATCGTCATGCAGCTCCCCATCGGCGCCGAGATGGACTTCCAGGGCGTTGTCGACCTGGTCACCATGAAGGCGTTCGTTTGGTCCGCCGAGGCGACCAAGGGCGAGATGTACGACATCGTCGACATCCCGGACACCCACAAGGAAGCCGCTGAAGAGTGGCACGCCAAGCTGGTCGAGACCGTCGCCGAGAACGACGACGCGATCATGGAGCTGTTCCTCGAGGGCGTCGAGCCCACCGTCGAGCAGCTGCACGCCGCTGTGCGCCGCATCATCATCGGCTCCAAGGGCGACAAGGGTGCCACCGTCACCGCGGTGTTCTGTGGCACGGCGTTCAAGAACAAGGGCGTTCAGCCCCTGCTCGACGCCGTCGTCCGCTACCTCCCGTCGCCCCTGGACATCGAGGCCATCGAAGGCCACGACGTCCGGGACGCCGAGGTCGTCGTGAAGCGCAAGCCGTCTGACGAGGAGCCCCTCGCGGCGCTCGCGTTCAAGATCATGCGCGACCCGCACCTCGGCAAGCTCACCTTCGTCCGGGTTTACTCGGGCCGCCTGGAGGCCGGCACCGCGGTGCTGAACTCCGTCAAGGGCAAGAAGGAGCGCATCGGCAAGATCTACCGCATGCACGCGAACAAGCGTGAAGAGATCGAAGCGGTGGGCGCCGGTGACATCGTCGCCGTCATGGGCCTGAAGCAGACCACCACCGGTGAGACGCTGTGTGACGACAAGAACCCGGTCATCCTGGAGTCCATGGACTTCCCGGCCCCGGTCATTCAGGTCGCCATCGAGCCCAAGTCCAAGGGTGACCAGGAGAAGCTGGGTGTCGCCATCCAGTCTCTCGCGGAGGAGGACCCCTCCTTCCACGTTCACTCGGACGAAGAGACCGGCCAGACCATCCTCGGCGGTATGGGCGAGCTGCACCTCGAGGTGCTGGTCGACCGTATGAAGCGCGAGTTCAAGGTCGAGGCCAACGTCGGCAAGCCGCAGGTCGCTTACCGCGAGACGATCCGCCAGACGGTGGAGCGTCACGACTACACCCACAAGAAGCAGACCGGTGGTACCGGTCAGTTCGCCAAGGTGCAGATCGCGATCGAGCCGATCCTCGAGGCCGACGGTCCGGCGTACGAGTTCGTGAACAAGGTCACCGGTGGCCGCATCCCGAGGGAGTACATCCCCTCGGTCGACGCGGGTGCGCAGGAAGCCATGAAGTTCGGCATCCTCGCCGGCTACGAGATGACTGGCGTCCGCGTCATCCTTCTCGACGGTGGCTACCACGAGGTCGACTCCTCCGAGCTCGCCTTCAAGATCGCCGGTTCGCAGGCCTTCAAGGAGGCCGCGCGCAAGGCTTCTCCCGTGCTCCTCGAGCCGATGATGGCCGTCGAGGTCACCACGCCGGAGGAGTCCATGGGTGACGTCATCGGTGACATCAACTCCCGCCGTGGCCAGATCCAGGCCATGGAGGAGCGTCACGGCGCTCGCCTCGTGAAGGGCCTCGTGCCCCTCTCGGAGATGTTCGGCTACGTCGGAGACCTCCGCAGCAAGACCTCGGGTCGCGCCAGCTACTCGATGCAGTTCGACTCCTACGCCGAGGTTCCCCGGAACGTCGCTGAGGAGATCATCGCGAAGGCCAAGGGCGAGTAACTCTTCCGAGTACACGCTTTAGGCTTGTCACCGGAGCCTCTGGGGCAACAGGAGTAACCCTCCCGTTGCCCCGGGGGAACCGGCTATCCAGCAAAGATCACCTGGCGCCGATGAGCAAGGCGTACAGAACCACTCTCCAGGAGGACCCCGTGGCGAAGGCGAAGTTCGAGCGGACTAAGCCGCACGTCAACATCGGCACCATCGGTCACATTGACCACGGTAAGACGACCCTTACGGCCGCCATTACCAAGGTGCTGCACGACGCGTACCCGGACCTGAACGAGGCCTCGGCCTTCGACCAGATCGACAAGGCTCCCGAAGAGCGCCAGCGCGGTATCACCATCTCCATCGCGCACGTCGAGTACCAGACCGAGGCGCGTCACTACGCCCACGTCGACTGCCCCGGTCACGCGGACTACATCAAGAACATGATCACCGGTGCCGCGCAGATGGACGGCGCGATCCTCGTGGTCGCCGCCACCGACGGCCCGATGCCGCAGACCAAGGAGCACGTGCTCCTGGCCCGCCAGGTCGGCGTCCCCTCCATCGTCGTCGCCCTGAACAAGGCCGACATGGTGGACGACGAGGAGATCCTGGAGCTCGTCGAGCTCGAGGTTCGTGAGCTCCTCTCCGACTACGACTTCCCGGGCGACGACCTTCCGGTCGTCCGCGTCTCCGCGCTGAAGGCGCTCGAGGGCGACAAGGAGTGGGGCGAGAAGCTTCTCGGCCTCATGTCCGCCGTCGACGACTTCATCCCGACGCCCCCGCGTGACACCGAGCTGCCGTTCCTCATGCCCGTCGAGGACGTCTTCACGATCACCGGTCGCGGTACCGTCGTCACCGGCCGTATCGAGCGCGGTATCCTGAAGGTCAACGAGACCGTTGACATCATCGGTATCAAGGAGACCAAGACCACCACCACGGTCACCGGTATCGAGATGTTCCGCAAGCTGCTCGACGAGGGCCAGGCGGGCGAGAACGTCGGTCTGCTCCTCCGTGGCATCAAGCGCGAGGACGTCGAGCGCGGCCAGGTCATCATCAAGCCCGGTTCGGTCACCCCGCACACCGAGTTCGAGGCCCAGGCCTACATCCTGTCGAAGGACGAGGGTGGCCGTCACACCCCCTTCTTCAACAACTACCGTCCGCAGTTCTACTTCCGTACCACCGACGTCACGGGTGTTGTCACCCTGCCGGCCGGCACGGAGATGGTCATGCCGGGCGACAACACCGAGATGACGGTCGCGCTGATCCAGCCGGTCGCCATGGAGGAGGGCCTCAAGTTCGCCATCCGTGAGGGTGGTCGTACCGTGGGCGCCGGCCAGGTCATCAAGATCACGAAGTAATTCGTGTTCTGACCTGGTAGCTCGCTGACGCGGGCACCATGTTTGACAGGAGGGCCCCTGCCCCGTCGTTCACGCGACGGAGCGGGGGCCCTTCGTCGTACGGGGCCGCGTGCCGAGGGCGCGCGAAGAGGGCCGCACCCCCGGGGTGCGGCCCTCTTCGTACGTAACTCGGCGTGCGCGGCGGTCACTTCACCCGCAGCGACTCCGTGAACTCGACGCAGGCGGCGTAGTCCGGCAGCAGGCCCGACGCGACGGCGTCGGCCAGCGAGGGGGCCGCGTCGTCGCGGGCGGACAGCAGCGGCACGTCCGCCGGCCAGTCGATGCCCAGGTCGGGGTCGAGCGGGTGGACCGAGTGCTCGGCCGTCGGGTTGTACGTCTCCGAGCAGATGTAGGACAGCGTGGCGTCGTCCGTCAGCGCGCAGAAGCCGTGGCCCATGCCCTCCGGGATGTAGACGGCGCGGCGGTCCACGTCGTCCAGCCGGACGCCTTCCCAGCGGCCGAAGGTCGGGGAGCCGACCCGGATGTCCACGATGATGTCGAGGACGGCGCCGCGCACGCAGGTGACGTACTTGGCCTGGCCGCGCGGGACGTCGGCGAAGTGGATGCCGCGGACCACGCCGCGCTGGGAGACCGACATGTTGGCCTGCGCCAGGTTCAGCGGGTGCCCGACGACCTCGGCGAGGTGGTCGAAGCGGTACCACTCCATGAACATGCCGCGCGGGTCACCGTGCTGCTGGGGCGTGATCTCGAAGACTCCCTCTATGGAGAGTTCGCGGAACTTCATCGTGCGGCTTCCTCTTCGAGCAGACCGATCAGGTAGTCGCCGTAACCGCTCTTGGTGAGCGGCTCGGCCAGTGCGCGCAGCTGCGCGGAGTCGATGAGGCCCGCCCGCCAGGCGGCCTCCTCGATGCAGCCGATCTTGAACCCCTGGCGCTCCTCGATGACGCGCACGAACTCGGAGGCCTGCACCATCGAGACGAAGGTGCCGGTGTCCAGCCAGGCCGTACCGCGGTCGAGGATGGTGACGTTCAGCTCGCCGGCCTGGAGGTACGCGTCGTTGACGGCGGTGATCTCCAGCTCCCCGCGGGCGCTGGGCTT
The DNA here is from genome assembly GCF_035978755.1 of Streptomyces sp. NBC_01298. Lineage (NCBI taxonomy): Bacteria > Bacillati > Actinomycetota > Actinomycetes > Kitasatosporales > Streptomycetaceae > Streptomyces > Streptomyces sp. NBC_01298. The sequence continues at coordinate 3,875,060 of NZ_CP108414.1, read as the reverse complement.
CAGGGCGCGGGCTATCTCCACGACGCGGTTGTCGTAGAAGTACAGACCGGGCACGGCATAGCGGGACTTCGGCTTCTCGGGCTTCTCCTCGATGGAGATGGCCTGGCCGTCCGCGTCGAACTCCACCACGCCGTACGCGGAGGGGTCCGCGACCGGGTACGCGAAGACCCGGCCGCCCTTGGAGTCGGTGTGCTGCGCCAGGCGCGTGCCGAGGCCGCTGCCGTGGAAGATGTTGTCGCCGAGGATCAGTGCGACGGATTCGTCGCCGATGAATTCGGCGCCGAGCACGAAGGCCTGGGCGATGCCTTCGGGGCGTTCCTGGACGGCGTACTCCAGCCGGATGCCGAACTGCGAGCCGTCGCCGAGCAGACGCTCGAACTGGTCGCGGTCTTCCGGGGTCGTGATGACGAGGATTTCGCTGATCCCGGCCATGACGAGCGTAGAGAGCGGGTAGTAGATCATCGGCTTGTCGAAGACGGGCAGCAGCTGCTTCGACACGGCCCGCGTCAGCGGCCAGAGTCGGGATCCGGTGCCGCCGGCCAAGAGAATTCCACGCATGGCGACAACCCTATGCGAGAGGGCGGGGCAGTTTTCGATTCGGACCGTGCCGAACGCACCACACGGCTACTGTTCGGATCATGCGCATCCTGGTGAGGGGCGGATTCTGGCCCAGACGGAACGACGAGTTATCGGACAAGGGCATTTCGCGGTACGGCAATGGGGAAGCCGGCCATGGATGTGCCCCGCGGGCCGAGCAGAAGGCGGCGCCGCAGAAGTGACCGGTGACGGGGGGAAAGGCCGCTGGCTCGTTACGGGCGCGGCCGGGATGCTGGGCCGGGACGTACTGGCCGAACTGCGGAGCCACGCGATCGAGACCGTCGGCCTCAGCCGTGCGGAGCTCGACATCACGGATCCGGCGGCCGTCCGGTCCGCCGTCGAGGGCGCCGGGATGGTCGTCAACTGCGCGGGCTGGACCGATGTGGACGGCGCCGAGACGGCCGAGGAGGCCGCCGCCGCCGTCAACGGCGCCGGCGTACGGATCCTCGCCCGGGCCTGCGCCGCGAGCGGTGCGCGGCTGCTGCAGATCTCCACCGACTACGTGCTTCCCGGGGACGCCTCGGAGCCCTACGCCGAGGACGCGGCCACCGGGCCCGTGAACGCGTACGGCCGTTCCAAGCTGATCGGCGAGCAGGCCGTGGCCGAACTCCTGCCGCAGGACGGCTACGTGGTCCGCACCGCCTGGCTGTACGGGGAGCACGGCCCGAACTTCGTCGCCACGATGCTCAAGCTGGCCGCGCAGCGGGACACCCTGGACGTGGTCGACGACCAGCAGGGCCAGCCCACCTGGTCCGTCGCCCTGGCCCGGCGGCTCGTCGAGCTCGGACACGCCGCGCTGGACGGCCGGGCCCCCGCGGGCATCTACCACGGCACCGCGAGCGGTGCGACCACCTGGTTCGGGCTCGCGCGCGAGGTCTACCGGCTGTCCGGCCTGGACCCCGAGCGGATCCGCCCGACCACGTCCGAGTCCTTCGTGCGGCCCGCGGTCCGCCCCGCCTTCAGCGTCCTGGGACACGCCCGCTGGGCCCGGGTGGGCCTGGCCCCGATGAGCGACTGGCGGGAGCAACTGGCCGACGCCCTGGCCACCCCCGGTTTCGCCGCTCCGGCCCGGCGGGCCCGGGACGGCCGGGCGCTCTGAGGACGCCACTGGACAACGCTCCGTGTGTGTGATCGTTGCCTGCGGGCCAGTTTCGGGGTGCCCGAACTCGCTATGCTAGAAGGCCTGGGGCCCCGACACACGGCCGACGTGAACGGCCCGGACTTGAGTGAGCTCGAAGACGGCAATGCCGAATCGCGACCTCACACCGATCACTGAGCACTCGTACGTGCCTCGTTCCGTTGGAGCTACCGTGTCCGAATACGACGATGTCTGGCTGGTCATACCCGCCTACAACGAGGGCCAAGTGATCGCCGGCGTAGTCGAGGCGGCCCGTAAGACCTTTCGGAACATAGTCGTCGTCGACGACGGCAGCACGGACGATTCGGCCGAGCACATTGCGACCACCGGAGCCCACCTGGTGCGGCATCCGGTCAACCTCGGTCAGGGCGCGGCCCTGCAGACCGGCCTCATGTACGCACTCGCCCAGCCCGGCGCACGGTACTTCGCCACCTTCGACGCGGACGGTCAGCACCAGACCAAGGACGTCGAGACGATGGTCGCGATCCTGCGGGCCGGTGACGCCGACGTGGTGCTCGGCTCCCGGTTCATCGAACAGAACGGCCAGGTGCCGTGGATCAAGCAGGTCGTCCTGCGCACGGCCGCCGCGGTCAGCCCCACCGCGCGCAAGCTCAAGCTCACCGACGCGCACAACGGCCTGCGCGTGCTGGGCCGTGAGGCCGCCGAGCGGCTGAACATCACGATGAACGGCATGGCCCACGCCTCCGAGCTCGTCGGTTTCCTCGCCGGCTCCGACCTGCGGGTCACCGAGGTTCCGGTCGACATCCTCTACACCGACTACTCGCGCGCCAAGGGCCAGTCCCTGATCAACGGCGTCAACATCGTTTTTGACATTTCACTGCGGGAGCGTGGGCGTCGATGAAGTACTTCTGGATTCAGCTGCTGCTGATCGCGGGTTCGGTGTCCATGGCACTGATGTTCATCCGGACCTGGAGCCAGGCCCAGAACCGGGCCTGGAAGCGCATAGCCTTCTCGGCCTTCGTCGTCGTCAACGTGTACGCGGTGCTCCGCCCGACCGACGTCACCTGGGTCGCCCAGCACCTCGGCGTCGGCCGCGGCACCGACCTGGTGCTCTACGTGATGGTCCTTGCGATGGGCTTCCTCACCCTCAACACCTTCCTGCGCTTCCGGTCGCTGGAGAAGAAGATCACCGACCTCGCCCGCACCGTCGCCATCAACGAAGGCCTGCGGCACAACGACGTCCGGCTCGGCGCGAACGACCACGCCCCCGCGGCCGCCGCCGAGTCGTCCACCGAGTCCTCCACCGGCACGGACTCCGTGAAGGTCTGACGCCCCATGGGGTCCTTCGACTTCATGCTCCCGTACTACGGGGACGTGGGGCAGATGCAGGACGCGGTCCGCAGCGTCCTGGCCCAGACCGACCGGGACTTCCGGCTCGTCGTGATCGACGACGGCGGGGAACCGGAGGTGCCCGGCTGGTTCGAGGGGCTGGGCGACGCGCGGGTGCGGTACCTGCGCAACGAGCGCAACCTCGGCATCACGAAGAACTTCCAGAAGTGCGTCGAGCTCTCCGAGGCCGACCACGTCGTCATCATGGGCTGCGACGACCTGCTGCACCCCCACTACCTGGCGACCGTGCGCGGAATCCTCGACGCCCACCCGGGGATCGGCATGGTCCAGCCCGGCGTCGAGGTGATCGACGGCTCGGGACGGGTCGCGCGGGGCCTGCCCGACGCGGCCAAGCAGTGGATGTTCGCCCCCCGGGTCAAGGGCCGGGCCGTGATGTCCGGTGAGGAGCTGGCCGCCAGCGTCCTGCGCGGGAACTGGCTCTACTTCCCGTCGATCACCTGGCGCGGTCCGGCACTGCGCCGGGTGAACTTCCGGGACGGCTACTCGGTGCTCCTGGACCTGGCCCTCGTCGTCGACCTGCTCGAAGCCGGCGAGCGGATGGTGATCGACGCGTCCACCACGGTGTTCCAGTACCGCCGCCACGCGGACAGCGAATCCTCCGTCCAGGCCGTCTCCGGTACCCGCTTCACCGAGTCCGAGCGCTACTTCTCGGCCGTCGCCGAGCGGATGGAGGCCCGCGGCTGGCCCAGGGCCGCCCGCGCCGCCCGGCTTCGCTACGGCTCCCGCCTGCACGCCCTGCGCATGCTGCCCGGCGCCCTGGGCCGCGGCCACCGGGCGGGCGCCCGCACGCTGGCCCGGCACGCCTTCACGGCCGGGCGGGGCTGAGGAACGGAGAACGGCCCACCTCCGGTCCGAGGACCGGAGGCGGGCCGTTCTTGCCGCTGCGTGCCCCGCGCGCGTCAGTTCTTCTTCGTGCGCTGCAGCGGGGTGTACGTCGAGCACTTGCCGCGCGGGGCGTACTTCGAGCACTTGCCGTTGGGGTTGCCCGTCACGTGCGAGGTCCAGGCGAGGGTGCCGAGGGTGTTCTCGGAAGGCTTCCTCGGCATGTAGGCGTCGGCCGTGGCCGAGCCGGCCGAGCCGAAGAGGAGCCCGAGCGAGACCAGCACCCCGATCACCGCGGCCCGGGGCCTGCGCCCGGCCGCCCGCAGGGCGTCCCGGCCGGGGATCCGCCCCTCGTTGGCCCGGGTCCACGCCGCGATCCGCTGCGCGCCGAGGTACACGGCCAGGCCACACAGCGCGAGCATGCAGTAGACGATCTGCAGGCTGGTGCGCGGGTACAGCTGCACCGCGCCCTCGGCCGACATGTGCGAGGCGTACCAGTAGCGCAGCAGGAAGGCGCTGCCGGTGCAGGCCAGCAGGGTCAGCACCAGCGGCTGGCGCAGGCCGAGGGCGATGACCGCGCCCAGGCCGACCACCAGCAGGATGGTGAAGAGGCCGACGCCGCCGAGTTCGCCCGGCAGCGGCCACCCGAGGGAGCGCAGCGGGCCGGGGAAGGCCGAGCCCTGCATGGCGAAGTAGGCCGGGTCGCTGGCGGAGTCGAAGTAGAAGTAGGTGTCCTTGGTCGATCCGCTCGCACGGAGCAGGCGGATCATGTACGGCCCCGCCAGCGCGAGGAAGACGACGCTGGTCGCCGCCAGCGGCAGCACCGCGTCCACCAGCCCGCGCACCCCGCCCGAGCGGGCGCGGCCGGTCAGGATCACGGCGAAGAGCACGATCACGCCGACCGCGGACCACACGAACCAGCCCGCGTACAGCAGGAACAGCGCGGCGAGCAGTGCTCCGAGACCCGCACCGATCGCGAGCGAGAGCTTGCGCCCGTACTTCGCGGACTCCATCACCACCTGCGCGAGCTTGGCCAGCACGGGGATGACGATGATCAGGACGACGGGGGAGTACGGCTTGTACGGCTCCATCAGCGGCAGGGAGGCCGTGACGCCGATGCCGAGGGCCCACAGCGGCGGCAGCAGCATGCGCCAGGCCAGGTAGGCGGCCGGTCCGGAGATCGCCAGGAAGCCGATCATGACCCACTTGACGGCGACCGAGGCGTTGCCGTCGAAGAACAGCTGGGAGACCCACGCCAGCAGGTACGGGAAGCCCGGCGGGTACTCGGGCAGCAGCGGCACCCCGTCCATGACGTGGTACGCCCACTGCTGCAGGTTGCCGACGTCGCCGCCGTACGCGTTGAACGTCCAGGAGGTGCCCCGCAGGGCCACCACGCTGCCGCTCGCGGTCACACCGGTGGCCAGGCCGGCCACGGCCGCCGCGCTGATCCGCACCGCCGCACTCGGCATCCACCGGGTCAGGACCAGGTAGAGCACCACGGTCGCGGCCAGCAGCACCAGGAGCCGCAGCTGGATGCCGGCCAGGCCGCTGACCTGCCCGATCCGCCGCATGGGGTTCACGTCGAGGCGCATGCTCAGCAGGACCAGGAGGATCGCCGCGGAAACGGACACGGCCGCCTCGGCGGCCGTGAGGGCGAAAGCGCGGGATATCCGACCACTGGAGCCGCTCGGGGCCCGGTGCTCGGCTACCGGGGCGGGCGCGGGAGCGGTGACAGTCATGTCCGTTGACTTTACCGTCACGAGGCCGCCCGCCATGACCTCGGGCCGCCCTCTTCGAGGTCCCCCGTTCGGCCCCGTTGGTACCGTTGCGACTGCCGCCACCGCACTCGCGTGCGCGGACGCGGTCTCAAGTGAACGGGAAGTGCCAGGGGTGCGGTCGGGAACGGAAACGATGGGCGAAGCGGGAGCCAACGAGGTGTCGGATCCCCGGAGTTCCGGGCCTTCGACCGGCTCCGGACGGCTCCTCGCACTGCGGACGTCCCTCCTCGGCCGGCGGTGGTTCTGGCCGGCGGCGCTCCTCGCCGGATACGTGGCGCAGGTGCTGTTCCGCCTCTGGCTGGTGTGGGGCGGCACGCACCCGTCGGTCCAGGCGGACGAGTCCTCGTACCTCGTCCTGGCCCGGGTGCTCGCGGGGCGGCCGACCACGGAGATGCCGGTCGGATCGGTCATCCCCGGCGGCTATCCGCTCCTCATCTCCCCGGCCCTGCGGATCGCGGACGACCCGGTCACCGCGTACCAGCTGGTCCTGGGCATCAACACGCTGCTGAACGCGCTCGTCTTCCTGCTGGCCTACGCCGCCCTGCGCAGGCTCGACCTGTCCAGGGGGCTCTCCTTCACGACCGCCACGGCGGCCGCGCTGATGCCGCCCGTGGTCTTCTATGCCGAGTTCGCCATGTCGGACACGGTGTTCCCCGTGGTCCTGCTCGGCTGGCTGATCACGCTGCACGGCTGGCTGACCGAGGGCGACGCCCGGCGCCGGGCGTGGCACGGGGCGGGGGCCGGCCTGCTGGCCGGCTACGCCATGGCGGTGCACGACCGGGGCGGGGTCGTGGTGGCCCTCACGGCGGCGGTCTTCCTCGGCGCGCTCGTCCGGCGGTGGGCGCCGCGGCGGGCCGCGCTCGCGGCCTGGGGCGGGCTCGCGGTCTCCGTGGTGGGCGCCCGGCTGCTGGCCGTCTGGCTGGAAGCTCAGTTCAAGGACCAGCCGCCGAGCTCGGTGGGCACGAAGGTCCTGGACGCCCTCGTCGACCCCGAACTGCTGCGCCGCACGGTGACGCGCATGATCGGCCAGTTCTGGTACTTCTCGGTCTCGTCCTGGGGCTTCGGCGCGCTCGCCATCGTCCTGTGCGTGTTCGCGGTGTTCAGCTCCCGCTTCACCCGGGCCTCGCGGGTGGTCTCCTTCGTGATGGTCGCCCTGCTGTGCGGGATCGCGCTCGCCTCCGCCGCGGGACTGCCGGGGGACCGCCGGGTCGACAACTGGATCTACGCCCGCTACCTGGCCCCGCTGCTGCCGGCGTTCTTCGTGGTCGGCGTCGCGACGCTGCGGCGGGCCCGGACCGGTGCGCTGCTGCGGCTGGTGGCGGGCGCCGTGCTGTTCGCCGTGGTGACGGGCGGGGTCGTCGTCCAGGTGGTGGGCGAACGCCTCCACAAGGTGGCCATCATCCCGTGGGCGATGCCGGACGCGCTGTTCCTGGCCGCGGAGTGGACGAAGCTGCACATGGGGCGGACCACGGCCGGAGCCCTGCTGGTGTTCGCCGTCTGCGTGGTCCTGCGGATCGCCGTCGGGCGCCGGGCGGTCTGGGCCGTGGCGGCGGCGCTGGCCGTGTTCGCCGCGTACGCGACGGTGGCGGTGACCTCGCACGTGGCGGTCCCGCGCGCCCAGCAGCACGAGTGCGACGCCCTGGGCTTCACCGGGGCGGCGGGGCTGGAGCCGGGGGAGAACCTGGTGATGGACCCGAGCACGAACTGGGAACTGCGGATGGCCCAGGGGTACGAGGTGTACGACGGGCGGGTCTGGACCAGGGACCTCAAGCGCGGCGAGCTGCCGCCGGCCGGCGCGGACGCCGCCGTACTGAGGCTGACCTGGAAGGACACCAGGCCGGAGGACACCTGGGCGCAGGCGCCCGCGGGCTGGTACGTGGCCGGGGCGAGCAGGAAGCACGGCTGGGTGCTCTGGCGTCACCACTGACGCCGCCGGTCCGAAGAGGGGCCCCGCCGGACCCCGCGAGACCCCCTGCTGCGTGGTGCGGCTTGACCACGCAGCGTGGCGAGGTATTCTCTTCCGCCCGATTGGCCAGGTACGTGTCTCGTATGGCAGACTACTCAAGTTGCTCGGCCGTGTGCCGATGCTGCGCGCCTCCCGCCGGGAGGACCGGAAGCGAGTCCCACAGTACTCGTCGCCTTACCTGCCTCTCGGGGCAGCAATGGGGCGGACGTACGGGAATCTTCTGGGAAGCGTCAGCACGGTGCCTGCCAGGTACTCGGTGGGTGTTTGCCCCCGATCTGCGGTCTTGGGACCGCGCCCCCTTGGACGAGGGAATTTCCGTATGGGAATTTTCTGTAGAGGGAGCGCGACACGCCCGACCGCGTGGGTCGGAGGAGAGCGGCGGAGCGATCCGCAGCCGGCCGAGAACCAGAGCGTTTCCACAACAGACAGGACTACGGAGTAGCCATGGCGGGACAGAAGATCCGCATCCGGCTCAAGGCCTACGACCACGAGGTCATCGATTCGTCGGCGAAGAAGATCGTCGAGACGGTGACGCGCACTGGTGCGTCGGTCGCGGGCCCGGTGCCGCTGCCCACTGAGAAGAACGTGTACTGCGTCATCAAGTCGCCGCACAAGTACAAGGACTCGCGCGAGCACTTCGAGATGCGCACTCACAAGCGCCTGATCGACATCCTCGACCCGACGCCCAAGACCGTTGACTCGCTGATGCGCCTGGACCTTCCGGCCGGCGTTGACATCGAGATCAAGCTCTGAGAGGCACGGAGAAGATGGCAAAGCAGATCAAGGGCGTCCTGGGCGAGAAGCTCGGCATGACCCAGGTCTGGGACGAGAACAACCGTGTCGTCCCGGTGACCGTGGTCAAGGCCGGGCCCTGCGTTGTTACCCAGGTCCGTACGAACGACGTCGACGGCTACGAGTCGGTCCAGATCGCCTTCGGCGAGATCGACCCGCGCAAGGTGAACAAGCCCCTCAAGGGTCACTTCGCCAAGGCTGACGTCACCCCCCGCCGCCACCTGGTGGAGCTCCGTACCTCCGACGCCAGCGAGTACACGCTCGGCCAGGAGATCACGGCTGCCGTGTTCGAGTCCGGCGTCAAGGTTGACGTCACGGGCAACAGCAAGGGCAAGGGCTTCGCCGGTGTCATGAAGCGTCACAACTTCAAGGGCCTCGGCGCCGGCCACGGCGTCCAGCGCAAGCACCGCTCCCCCGGTTCGATCGGTGGCTGCGCCACCCCTGGGCGTGTCTTCAAGGGCATGCGCATGGCCGGTCGCATGGGCAACGAGCGCGTCACCACCCAGAACCTGACCATCCACGCGGTTGACGCGGAGAAGGGTCTGCTCCTCATCAAGGGTGCAGTCCCCGGTCCGAACGGCGGCCTCGTCCTGGTCCGTACCGCGGTTAAGGGGGCTTGAGTTAATGAGCACCATTGACATCCTTTCGCCGGCAGGCGACAAGGCCGGTACCGTCGAGCTCCCCGCGGAGATCTTCGACGCGAAGACCAGCGTTCCGCTGATCCACCAGGTCGTCGTCGCTCAGCTGGCCGCTGCCCGTCAGGGCACGCACAAGACCAAGCGTCGTGGCGAAGTCCGTGGTGGTGGCCGCAAGCCGTACCGCCAGAAGGGCACCGGCCGCGCTCGCCAGGGTTCCACCCGCGCTCCGCAGTTCGTTGGCGGTGGCGTCGTCCACGGCCCGCAGCCGCGTGACTACTCGCAGCGGACCCCGAAGAAGATGAAGGCCGCCGCCCTCCGCGGTGCCCTCTCGGACCGTGCGCGTCACTCCCGCATCCACGTCGTCACCGGCGTGGTCGAGGGTGCCGCCTCCACGAAGGCCGCCAAGACGCTGTTCGGCAAGATCTCGGAGCGCAAGAACCTGCTCCTGGTCGTCGAGCGCGCCGACGAGGCTGCGTGGCTGTCCGCCCGCAACCTGCCCCAGGTGCACATCCTGGAGCCGGGCCAGCTGAACACGTACGACGTGATCGTCTCTGACGACGTGGTCTTCACTCAGGCCGCTTTCGAGTCCTTCGTGTCTGGCCCCAAGGCCGATGAGACCGAAGGGAGCGACGCCTGATGTCTGAGGCGACCGTTACCAGCAAGACCTTCAATGACCCGCGCGACCTGCTGATCAAGCCGGTTGTCTCGGAGAAGAGCTACGCGCTGCTGGACGAGAACAAGTACACGTTCATCGTCGCGCCCGGCTCCAACAAGACTCAGATCAAGCAGGCCGTCGAGGCGGTCTTCGGGGTCAAGGTCACCGGGGTCAACACGATCAACCGTCAGGGTAAGCGCAAGCGCACCAAGACCGGTTTTGGCAAGCGCGCTGACACCAAGCGCGCCATCGTGACCCTCGCTGAGGGCGACCGAATCGACATCTTCGGCGGCCAGGCCTCCTAACGGAGGTCTAGTCGTCCGGAATCGGACGAGGACTGAGAAATGGGTATCCGCAAGTACAAGCCGACGACCCCGGGCCGTCGTGGCTCCAGCGTCGCCGACTTTGTCGAGATCACGCGGTCCACGCCGGAGAAGTCGCTGGTCCGCCCCCTGCACAGCAAGGGCGGCCGTAACAACACCGGTCGGATCACGGTTCGACACCAGGGTGGCGGCCACAAGCGCGCCTACCGTGTGATCGACTTCCGTCGTCACGACAAGGACGGCGTGCCGGCCAAGGTCGCGCACATCGAGTACGACCCCAACCGCACCGCGCGCATCGCGCTCCTGCACTACGCCGACGGTGAGAAGCGCTACATCATTGCGCCGAAGAACCTGAAGCAGGGCGACCGGATTGAGAACGGCCCCACGGCCGACATCAAGCCCGGTAACAACCTGGCGCTCCGCAACATCCCGGTCGGTACCACGATCCACGCGATCGAGCTCCGTCCCGGTGGCGGCGCCAAGTTCGCCCGCTCCGCTGGTGCCTCCGTGCAGCTGCTCGCGAAGGAGGGCGTCATGGCCCACCTCCGCATGCCGTCCGGTGAGATCCGTCTCGTCGACGCGCGCTGCCGCGCCACCGTCGGTGAGGTCGGCAACGCCGAGCAGTCGAACATCAACTGGGGCAAGGCCGGCCGCATGCGCTGGAAGGGCGTTCGCCCCTCCGTCCGCGGTGTCGCGATGAACCCGGTCGACCACCCGCACGGTGGTGGTGAGGGTAAGACCTCCGGTGGTCGTCACCCGGTCTCCCCGTGGGGTCAGAAGGAGGGTCGTACTCGCTCGCCGAAGAAGGCTTCGAGCAAGTACATCGTCCGCCGCCGCAAGACGAACAAGAAGCGCTAGGAGCGGGTTTAGATGCCGCGCAGTCTCAAGAAGGGACCCTTCGTCGACGGACACCTCATCAAGAAGGTGGACGTACAGAACGAAGCCGGTACCAAGAACGTCATCAAGACCTGGTCCCGTCGCTCGATGATCATCCCGGCCATGCTGGGTCACACCATCGCGGTGCACAACGGCAAGATCCACGTCCCGGTGTTCGTCACCGAGTCGATGGTCGGCCACAAGCTCGGCGAGTTCTCGCCGACTCGCACCTTCCGCGGCCACGTCAAGGACGACCGGAAGTCGAAGCGCCGCTAAAGGCGGGGTGGTTACGACTATGACTTACACCGAAGGGACAACCATGGAAGCCAGGGCCCAGGCGCGGTACATCCGCGTCACGCCCATGAAGGCCCGCCGAGTGGTGGACCTTATCCGTGGCATGGATGCCACGGAGGCTCAGGCGGTCCTGCGTTTCGCCCCGCAGGCCGCGAGCGTGCCGGTTGGCAAGGTGCTCGACAGCGCCATCGCCAACGCCGCACACAACTACAACCACCCGGACGCCTCCACGCTGGTCATCAGCGAGGCGTACGTGGACGAGGGCCCGACCCTGAAGCGGTTCCGTCCGCGTGCGCAGGGCCGTGCCTACCGGATCCGCAAGCGGACCAGCCACATCACCGTGGTCGTCAGCAGCAAGGAAGGTTCCCGGTAATGGGCCAGAAGGTAAACCCGCACGGGTTCCGGCTCGGCATCACCACCGACTTCAAGTCGCGTTGGTACGCCGACAAGCTGTACAAGGACTACGTCAAGGAAGACGTCGCCATCCGCAGGATGATGACGTCCGGCATGGAGCGCGCCGGCATCTCGAAGGTTGAGATCGAGCGCACCCGTGACCGCGTGCGTGTGGACATCCACACCGCTCGTCCGGGCATCGTCATCGGTCGCCGTGGCGCCGAGGCCGACCGCATCCGCGGTGACCTCGAGAAGCTCACGGGCAAGCAGGTGCAGCTGAACATCCTCGAGGTCAAGAACCCCGAGGTCGACGCTCAGCTCGTCGCGCAGGCCGTTGCCGAGCAGCTCTCCTCCCGCGTCTCCTTCCGTCGCGCCATGCGTAAGAGCATGCAGGGCACGATGAAGGCCGGCGCCAAGGGCATCAAGATCCAGTGCGGCGGTCGCCTCGGCGGCGCCGAGATGTCCCGCTCCGAGTTCTACCGCGAAGGCCGTGTGCCGCTGCACACCCTCCGCGCGAACGTGGACTACGGCTTCTTCGAGGCCAAGACCACCTTCGGCCGTATCGGTGTGAAGGTCTGGATCTACAAGGGCGACGTCAAGAACATCGCCGAGGTTCGCGCCGAGAACGCTGCGGCCCGTGCGGGTAACCGCCCGGCCCGTGGTGCCGCCGGCGCTGGCGACCGTCCCGCCGGCCGTGGTGGCCGTGGTGGCGAGCGCGGCGGCCGTGGTGGCCGCAAGCCGCAGCAGGCTGCTGGTGCCGAGGCCCCCAAGGCCGACGCTCCCGCCGCCGCTCCGGCTGAGAGCACCGGAACGGAGGCCTGACCGACATGCTGATCCCTCGTAGGGTCAAGCACCGCAAGCAGCACCACCCGAAGCGCCGCGGTATGGCCAAGGGCGGTACTGAGGTCTCGTTCGGCGAGTACGGCATCCAGGCGCTTACCCCCGCCTACGTGACGAACCGCCAGATCGAGGCGGCTCGTATCGCGATGACCCGCCACATCAAGCGTGGCGGCAAGGTCTGGATCAACATCTACCCGGACCGCCCCCTGACGAAGAAGCCTGCCGAGACCCGCATGGGTTCCGGTAAGGGTTCTCCCGAGTGGTGGATCGCGAACGTGCACCCGGGCCGGGTCATGTTCGAGCTGTCCTACCCGAACGAGAAGATTGCTCGTGAGGCGCTCACCCGCGCTGCTCACAAGCTTCCGATGAAGTGCCGGATTGTTCGGCGCGAGGCAGGTGAGTCGTGATGGCGACGGGAACCAAGGCGTCCGAGCTGCGTGAGCTCGGTAACGAGGAGCTCGTTGGCAAGCTGCGCGAGGCCAAGGAAGAGCTGTTCAAGCTGCGCTTCCAGGCGGCCACGGGCCAGCTGGAGAACAACGGCCGGCTCAAGTCCGTCCGTAAGGACATCGCTCGCATCTACACCCTGATGCACGAGCGTGAGCTCGGTATCGAGACGGTGGAGAGCGCCTGATGAGCGAGAAGAACGTGACTGAGACGACTGACCGCGGCTTCCGCAAGACCCGTGAGGGTCTTGTCGTCAGCGACAAGATGGACAAGACCGTCGTCGTCGCTGTCGAGGACCGCGTGAAGCACGCTCTGTACGGCAAGGTCATCCGCCGTACGAACAAGCTCAAGGCGCACGACGAGCAGAACGCTGCCGGCGTCGGCGACCGCGTCCTCATCATGGAGACGCGTCCGCTGTCGGCGAGCAAGCGCTGGCGCATCGTCGAGATCCTCGAGAAGGCCAAGTAATTATCTGAGGCCCTGGGCATCACGCCCAGGGGCCCCTCAGGTTCGTTCCGCCAGGCTCGGTGGGGGCGGTAGCTCTTCGGAGTGATGCCCCCGCCGGGAACCGGCAGACAAACAGGAGATAGACGTGATCCAGCAGGAGTCGCGACTGCGTGTCGCCGACAACACTGGTGCCAAGGAGATCCTTTGCATCCGTGTTCTCGGTGGTTCCGGTCGCCGCTACGCGGGCATCGGTGACGTCATCGTTGCCACCGTCAAGGACGCGATCCCCGGTGGCAACGTGAAGAAGGGTGACGTCGTCAAGGCGGTCATCGTTCGCACCGTGAAGGAACGCCGCCGCCAGGACGGCTCGTACATCCGCTTCGACGAGAACGCCGCCGTCATTCTGAAGAACGACGGCGACCCTCGCGGCACCCGTATCTTCGGCCCGGTGGGCCGTGAGCTGCGCGAGAAGAAGTTCATGAAGATCATCTCGCTCGCGCCGGAGGTGCTGTAAGCATGAAGATCAAGAAGGGCGACCTGGTTCAGGTCATCACCGGTAAGGACAAGGGCAAGCAGGGCAAGGTCATTCTGGCCATCCCTACTGAGAACCGCGTCCTGGTCGAGGGTGTCAACCGGGTCAAGAAGCACACCAAGGCCGGCCAGACCGCTGGTGGCTCGCAGACCGGTGGCATCGTGATCACCGAGGCGCCGATCCACGTCAGCAACGTTCAGCTGGTTGTGGAGAAGGACGGCCAGAAGGTCGTTACCCGCGTCGGTTTCCGCTTCGATGACGAGGGCAACAAGATCCGCGTTGCCAAGCGGACGGGTGAGGACATCTGATGGCTACCACTCCGCGTCTCAAGACGAAGTACCGCGAGGACATCGCGGGCAAGCTGCGTGAAGAGTTCTCCTACGAGAACGTCATGCAGATTCCCGGCCTCGTGAAGATCGTGGTCAACATGGGTGTGGGCGACGCCGCCCGCGACTCCAAGCTGATCGACGGCGCCATCAAGGACCTGACGACGATCACCGGTCAGAAGCCGGCCGTCACGAAGGCCCGCAAGTCCATCGCGCAGTTCAAGCTGCGCGAGGGTCAGCCGATCGGCTGCCACGTCACCCTCCGTGGTGACCGCATGTGGGAGTTCCTGGACCGTACGCTGTCGCTCGCGCTGCCGCGTATCCGTGACTTCCGTGGTCTGTCGCCGAAGCAGTTCGACGGCCGTGGCAACTACACCTTCGGTCTCACGGAGCAGGTCATGTTCCACGAGATCGACCAGGACAAGATCGACCGTACCCGGGGTATGGACATCACCGTGGTCACCACGGCGACCAACGACGACGAGGGCCGCGCCCTCCTTCGTCACCTCGGCTTCCCCTTCAAGGAGGCGTAAGCGAGATGGCGAAGAAGGCTCTCATCGCGAAGGCTGCCCGTAAGCCCAAGTTCGGTGTGCGTGCGTACACCCGCTGCCAGCGCTGCGGTCGCCCCCACTCCGTGTACCGCAAGTTCGGCCTGTGCCGCGTGTGCCTTCGTGAGATGGCTCACCGTGGCGAGCTGCCGGGCGTGACCAAGAGCTCCTGGTAATTCCCTCTCGTCCGCGAGGACTTGAGGAGTACCAGGCACTCTCGGTAAGCATCTGGACGGCGGATGCCCGGCCGCGCATGCCTTAGGCTTGTGTGGTTGGGCGTCCGCCGCCCATAACGACTTACTACGCCGTAGGTCCCCGCACCGCACCCGTCCCGCCACTGAGCGGGGAGAGGGATGGCGCATACAGGAAACCCCGGCGAGAGAGGCCGAAGGCCACTTCATGACCATGACTGACCCGATCGCAGACATGCTCACGCGTCTGCGTAACGCTAACTCGGCGTACCACGACTCCGTCGTGATGCCGCACAGCAAGATCAAGTCGCACATCGCAGAAATCCTCAAGCAGGAGGGTTTCATCACCGGCTGGAAGGTCGAGGACGCCGAGGTCGGCAAGAACCTCGTCCTCGAGCTGAAGTTCGGCCCGAACCGCGAGCGCTCCATTGCGGGCATCAAGCGGATCTCGAAGCCCGGTCTGCGTGTGTACGCAAAGTCCACCAACCTGCCGAAGGTGCTCGGCGGCCTGGGCGTGGCGATCATCTCCACGTCCCACGGTCTGCTCACCGGCCAGCAGGCAGGCAAGAAGGGCGTAGGTGGGGAAGTCCTCGCCTACGTCTGGTAGTCGGGAACGGAGGAAAAGCAATGTCGCGAATCGGCAAGCTCCCCATCCAGGTTCCCGCCGGTGTGGACGTCACCATCGACGGCCAGGCTGTGGCTGTGAAGGGCCCCAAGGGTTCCCTCGCGCTCACCGTCAAGGCGCCGATCGAGATCGTCAAGGGTGAGGACGGCGTTCTGAACGTCACCCGCCCCAACGACGAGCGTCAGAACAAGGCCCTGCACGGCCTGTCCCGCACGCTGGTGGCGAACATGATCACCGGCGTGACCACGGGTTACGTCAAGGCTCTTGAGATCAGCGGTGTCGGTTACCGCGTCGCCGCGAAGGGCTCCAACCTGGAGTTCCAGCTTGGTTACAGCCACCCGATCCTGATCGAGGCGCCCGAGGGCATCTCCTTCAAGGTCGAGTCGCCCACCAAGTTCTCGGTCGAGGGCATCGACAAGCAGAAGGTCGGCGAGGTCGCCGCCAACATCCGCAAGCTGCGGAAGCCCGACCCGTACAAGGCCAAGGGTGTCAAGTACGCCGGCGAAGTCATCCGCCGCAAGGTCGGAAAGGCTGGTAAGTAGCCATGGCATACGGTGTAAAGATCGCCAAGGGCGACGCGTACAAGCGTGCCGCCAAGGCCCGCCGCCACATCCGCATCCGCAAGAACGTCTCGGGTACGGCGGAGCGTCCGCGCCTCGTCGTGACGCGTTCCAACCGCAACATCGTTGCTCAGGTCATCGACGACCTCCAGGGTCACACCCTGGCGTCCGCGTCGACCCTGGACACCTCGATCCGCGGTGGCGAAGGCGACAAGAGCGCCCAGGCCCAGGCCGTCGGCGCACTCGTCGCCGAGCGTGCCAAGGCCGCGGGTGTCGAGACCGTCGTGTTCGACCGCGGTGGCAACCGATACGCCGGGCGCATTGCCGCTCTGGCTGACGCCGCCCGCGAAGCCGGGCTGAAGTTCTAAGCCCCGTTTTCCGGGACTCACGGACGTAACAGAGAGAGGTAATCCAATGGCTGGACCCCAGCGCCGCGGAAGCGGTGCCGGTGGCGGCGAGCGGCGGGACCGGAAGGGTCGCGACGGTGGCCCTGCCGCCGAGAAGACCGCTTACGTTGAGCGCGTTGTCGCGATCAACCGCGTCGCCAAGGTTGTCAAGGGTGGTCGCCGCTTCAGCTTCACCGCGCTGGTCGTGGTGGGCGACGGTGACGGCACTGTAGGTGTCGGTTACGGCAAGGCCAAGGAAGTTCCCGCGGCCATCGCCAAGGGTGTCGAGGAAGCCAAGAAGTCCTTCTTCAAGGTTCCGCGCATCCAGGGCACCATTCCTCACCCGATCACGGGCGAGCGCGCCGCGGGCGTCGTGCTGCTGAAGCCGGCCGCCCCTGGTACCGGTGTTATCGCCGGTGGCCCGGTGCGCGCCGTTCTGGAGTGCGCCGGCGTTCACGACATCCTGTCGAAGTCGCTCGGCTCTTCCAACGCGATCAACATCGTGCACGCGACCGTGGCGGCCCTCAAGGGCCTGCAGCGTCCCGAGGAGATCGCGGCTCGCCGTGGTCTGCCCCTCGAGGACGTCGCTCCCGCGGCTCTGCTTCGTGCACGTGCTGGGGCGGGTGCGTAATGGCTCGCCTCAAGGTCACGCAGATCAAGTCGTACATCGGCAGCAAGCAGAACCACCGCGACACGCTGCGTTCGCTCGGGCTCAAGCGCCTGAACGACGTCGTCGTCAAGGAGGACCGCCCCGAGTTCCGCGGAATGGTTCACACCGTCCGCCACCTCGTGACGGTTGAGGAGGTTGACTAACATGGCTGAGAGCAGCCCGCTGAAGGCCCACAACCTCCGTCCCGCCCCCGGCGCCAAGACCGCGAAGACCCGTGTCGGTCGTGGTGAGGCGTCGAAGGGTAAGACGGCCGGTCGTGGTACGAAGGGCCAGAAGGCCCGCTACCAGATCCCGCAGCGCTTCGAGGGTGGGCAGATGCCCCTCCACATGCGTCTGCCGAAGCTCAAGGGCTTCAAGAACCCGTTCCGCACCGAGTTCCAGGTCGTGAACCTGGACAAGCTCGGCGCTCTCTACCCCGAGGGTGGAGAGGTCACGGTGGCCGACCTGGTCGCCAAGGGCGCGGTTCGCAAGAACAGCCTCGTCAAGGTCCTGGGCCAGGGCGAGATCTCCGTGGCGCTGCAGGTTTCGGTTGACGCCGTTTCCGGCTCCGCCAAGGAGAAGATTGCCGCCGCTGGTGGCTCTGTGACCGAGCTCGTCTAAGACGAACTCAGTGACAAATAGCTAGAAACCCGACCGGGGATGCCTCACATATGGGGCATCCCCGGTTGGTCGTTCCATGGGAGGTGCAGACGCCGGTAAGGTGGCTGCACCTTTGCTTGTAAACATTCGTCGATCCCTCAGACCGTCACCTCTGACGCAGTAGCGCGGGGGTCGCAGGAGGCACCGTGCTCACCGCGTTCGCCCGGGCGTTCAAGACGCCCGACCTGCGCAAGAAGCTGCTTTTCACGCTCGCCATCATCGCGCTGTACCGACTCGGTTCCCACGTGCCGGTACCCGGTGTGAGCTACAAGAACGTTCAGATCTGTGTGGACCAGATGGGGGCGGGCAACAACAGCCTCTTCGGTCTCGTCAACATGTTCAGCGGTGGCGCGCTGCTCCAGATCACGATCTTTGCGCTCGGCATCATGCCGTACATCACGGCGAGCATCATCCTGCAGCTGCTGACCGTGGTCATCCCGAAGCTGGAGAACCTCAAAAAAGAGGGTCAGTCCGGCACGGCGAAGATCACTCAGTACACGCGCTATCTGACGGTCGCGCTCGCGATCCTGCAGGGCACCGGCCTCGTCGCCACCGCCCGCAGCGGCGCCCTCTTCCAGGGCTGCATGGTCAAGGACCAGATCGTCCCCGACCGTTCGATCTTCACGACCGTCGTCATGGTGCTCACCATGACCGCCGGCACCTGCCTCGTCATGTGGCTCGGTGAGCTCATCACCGACCGGGGCATCGGCAACGGCATGTCGATCCTTATGTTCATCTCGATCGCCGCGGGCTTCGTCGGCTCCCTGTGGGCCATCAAGGAGCAGGGCAAGATCGCGGGCGGCTGGGTCGAGTTCGGCGTGGTCATCCTGGTCGGCCTCGCGATGGTGGCCCTGGTGGTCTTCGTCGAGCAGGCGCAGCGGCGGATCCCGGTCCAGTACGCGAAGCGCATGATCGGCCGGCGCGCGTACGGCGGCACCTCGACGTACATCCCCCTCAAGGTGAACCAGGCCGGTGTCATCCCGGTCATCTTCGCCTCGTCGCTGCTGTACATCCCGGCGCTGATCGTCCAGTTCAGTGGCTCTCAGGCCGGCTGGGCGACCTGGATCAGCAAGCACTTCGTCAAGGGCGACCACCCGTACTACATCGCTACCTACTTCCTCCTGATCGTCTTCTTCGCGTTCTTCTACGTGGCGATCTCGTTCAACCCCGAGGAAGTTGCAGACAACATGAAGAAGTATGGTGGGTTCATTCCGGGCATCCGCGCCGGTCGGCCTACCGCCGAGTACCTGAGCTACGTACTCAACCGGATCACCTGGCCGGGGTCGCTGTACCTGGGTCTGATCGCTCTTGTGCCGACGATGGCGTTGGCCGGCTTCGGAGCGAACCAGAACTTCCCGTTCGGCGGGACGAGCATCCTGATCATCGTGGGTGTGGGTCTGGAAACCGTGAAGCAGATCGAGAGCCAGCTCCAGCAGCGTAATTACGAAGGGTTCCTCCGCTGATGCGAATCGTCCTCGTCGGCCCGCCGGGCGCGGGCAAGGGAACGCAGGCGACTGTGCTTGCCGAGACCTTGTCGATCCCCCACATCTCCACGGGCGACCTGTTCCGGGCCAACATCAGCCAGGGCACCGAGCTCGGCCGGCGTGCGAAGGCGTTCATGGACGCGGGTGACCTCGTCCCGGACGAGATCACCATCGGCATGGCCAAGGACCGCATGGAGCAGGAGGACGCCGCCGGCGGTTTCCTGCTCGACGGTTTCCCGCGCAACGTGTCCCAGGCGGAAGCCCTCGACGTGATGCTGAAGGCCGGCGCCATGAACCTCGACGCCGTCCTCGACCTGGAGGTCGAGGAGGACGAGGTCGTCAAGCGCCTCGCCGGGCGGCGCACCTGCCGCAAGGACAGCTCGCACATCTACCACGTGGACTACCGGCCGTCGAAGGTCGAGGGTGTCTGCGACATCGACGGCGGCGAGCTGTACGTGCGCGAGGACCAGACCGAGGACGCCGTGCGCAACCGGCTGGAGGTCTACCACACCCAGACCGAGCCGATCATCGACTACTACAAGGCCCAGGGCCTCGTGTCGACGATCCCGGCCCTGGGTGAGGTCAAGGACGTCACGCAGCGCGCGCTGGACGCCCTCAAGAAGTAGCGAGCAGTAGTCTCACCTGTAGTGCAGCCCCGGCCGCGGTGTCCCCAGGACGCCGCGGCCGTACTGTTGAAAGACCCGAATCCGAAGGTGGCAGGTACGTCATGGTCCAGATCAAGACCCCCGAGCAGATCGCGAAGATGCGTGAGGCGGGGCTTGTCGTCGCTGCGATCCACGCGGCGACCCGTGAGGCGGCCGTGCCGGGCGCCACGACGCGGGATCTGGACATGGTGGCCCGCAAGGTCATCGCGGACGCCGGTGCCAAGTCGAACTTCCTCGGGTACGGCGGGTTCCCCGCGACCATCTGCACCTCGGTGAACGAGGTCGTGGTCCACGGCATCCCCGACGACAAGACGGTCCTCAAGGACGGCGACATCATCTCGATCGACGCCGGCGCGATCGTCGACGGCTGGCACGGCGACGCCGCGTACACCGCTTTCGTGGGCTCCGGGCACGCCCCTGAGCTCGTGGAGCTCTCCCGGGTGACCGAGGAGTCCATGTGGGCCGGCATTGCCGCCATGAAGCTCGGCAACCGCCTCGTGGACATCTCCAAGGCGATCGAGACGTACATCAAGCGGCAGCCGCGTCCCACCACGGGTGAGCACAGCCTCGGCAGGTTCGGGATCATCGAGGACTACGGCGGCCACGGCATCGGTTCCGAGATGCACATGGACCCGCACCTGCTGAACTACGTCTCGCGCAAGCGGGGCAAGGGCATCAAGCTCGTCCCGGGCCTGTGCCTGGCGATCGAGCCGATGGTCTCCCTGGGCACCGCCCAGACGGAGGTCCTGGCGGACGACTGGACGGTCATCACCACGGACGGCACCTGGTCCTCGCACTGGGAGCACTCCATCGCCCTGACCGAGGAGGGGCCGATCGTGCTGACCTCCCCGGACTGCGGCAAGGCGAAGCTGGCGGAGTACGGCGTGAGCACGGCGCCGGACCCGCTGGGCTGACGCACAAGCCGGTGGGCCGACCGGTATGGGCAGGATTGATGATCTATCCTGTGGGGCACACTTTCCGGATTCGTCTTTCGGAAGGCCCTGACGTAGACTGACTCGTCGGCTCCTTTGCACCCGCATGTCCGCATGCGAAGGCGGGGAGCTGATCAAGGTAGCCGATTCGAAAGGCGAAGCGTGGCCAAGAAGCAAGGTGCCATCGAAATCGAGGGCACCGTGATCGAGTCCCTCCCGAACGCGATGTTCAAGGTGGAACTCCAGAACGGTCACAAGGTCCTCGCGCACATCAGCGGCAAGATGCGCATGCACTACATCCGCATCCTCCCTGATGACCGGGTTGTCGTGGAGCTCTCTCCGTACGACCTCACGCGTGGCCGGATCGTCTACCGATACAAGTAGATCTTGTCTTCACTCCCGTTCGGACGTCTTGTCCCGACGCGGGTGGTGGCACTGACCCGGAGAACCTCACCAACATGAAGGTCAAGCCGAGCGTCAAGAAGATCTGCGACAAGTGCAAGGTGATCCGCCGTCACGGTCGGGTCATGGTCATCTGCGACAACCTGCGCCACAAGCAGCGCCAGGGCTGACGCACGCCGACCGACCTGCACTACGCAGTTCTTCGCGCGACGTAAGAAAACGTACATACGCAGAACCCGCCCAGTCCTGACCAGGACCGGCGGCACCTCCGGCGGGGGCCGGGGACCCGGGCGTACCACCACCCATCAGGTGTGGTCGGCGGTCGGGGTTCGGTTCTGCGGAAGACCCCCGAACACACAGGAGCCATTGAATGGCACGCGTTTCCGGTGTTGACATCCCGCGCGAAAAGCGTGTGGAGATCGCACTTACCTACGTCTTCGGTGTCGGTCGCACCCGGTCCAAGGAAATCCTTGCGGCCACCGGTGTGAACCCCGACACCCGCGTTCGTGACCTGGCCGAAGAGGACCTGGTCAAGATCCGCGAGTACGTGGACGCCAACCTCCGCACCGAGGGTGACCTCCGCCGCGAGATCCAGGCCGACATCCGTCGCAAGGTCGAGATCCAGTGCTACCAGGGTGTTCGCCACCGTCGTGGCCTGCCCGTGCACGGTCAGCGCACCAGCACGAACGCCCGTACCCGCAAGGGTCCGCGTCGCGCGATCGCCGGTAAGAAGAAGCCGGGCAAGAAGTAGTCCTGTTCAGCGGTCTTGCGCTGTAGGACCGACCACCTCCCGTAGGAGATTTAGATGCCCCCCAAGGGTCGTCAGGGCGCTGCCAAGAAGGTGCGCCGCAAGGAAAAGAAGAACGTCGCTCATGGGCACGCCCACATCAAGAGCACGTTCAACAACACCATCGTCTCGATCACGGACCCCGCGGGCAACGTGATCTCCTGGGCCTCCGCCGGCCACGTCGGCTTCAAGGGCTCGCGCAAGTCCACCCCCTTCGCCGCGCAGATGGCCGCTGAGTCGGCCGCCCGTCGCGCGCAGGAGCACGGCATGCGCAAGGTCGACGTCTTCGTCAAGGGTCCCGGCTCCGGCCGTGAGACCGCGATCCGCTCCCTCCAGGCCACTGGCCTCGAGGTCGGCTCGATCCAGGACGTCACCCCCACCCCGCACAACGGCTGCCGTCCGCCCAAGCGTCGCCGCGTCTGATTCGGCGACGCCGGGCTTCGCGCCTGTGCGTCTTTGAGTGTCCGGGCGGTACGAACCCCTCGCGGGGGACGTACCGCCCGTACCCTTGTAGTCCGCGGACCCGTGCACACATCGGGGCCGCATCCGTCGGGCGTCAAATAGTGGGCGTCCACGAATGAAGGAATCCACATGCTTATCGCTCAGCGCCCCTCGCTGACCGAAGAGGTCGTAGACGAGTACCGCTCGCGGTTCGTGATCGAGCCGCTCGAGCCGGGCTTCGGCTACACCCTCGGCAACTCGCTCCGCCGCACGCTCCTGTCCTCGATCCCGGGTGCCGCTGTCACCAGCATCCGCGTGGACGGCGTCCTGCACGAGTTCACCACCGTGCCGGGTGTCAAGGAAGACGTCACCGACATCATCCTCAACATCAAGCAGCTGGTCGTCTCCTCGGAGCACGACGAGCCGGTCGTGATGTACCTGCGCAAGCAGGGTCCCGGCCTGGTCACCGCTGCCGACATCGCGCCCCCGGCCGGTGTCGAGGTGCACAACCCGGACCTGGTCCTCGCCACGCTCAACGGCAAGGGCAAGCTGGAGATGGAGCTGACCGTCGAGCGCGGTCGCGGCTACGTCTCCGCCGTCCAGAACAAGCAGCTGGGCCAGGAGATCGGTCGCATCCCGATCGACTCCATCTACAGCCCGGTCCTCAAGGTCACCTACAAGGTCGAGGCGACCCGAGTCGAGCAGCGCACCGACTTCGACAAGCTGATCGTCGACGTCGAGACCAAGCAGGCCATGCGCCCGCGCGACGCCATGGCGTCCGCCGGTAAGACCCTGGTCGAGCTGTTCGGTCTGGCCCGCGAGCTCAACATCGACGCCGAGGGCATCGACATGGGCCCCTCGCCGACGGACGCGGCCCTGGCCGCTGATCTCGCCCTGCCGATCGAGGAGCTCGAGCTCACCGTTCGGTCGTACAACTGCCTCAAGCGCGAGGGCATCCACTCCGTGGGTGAGCTCGTCGCCCGCTCCGAGGCCGACCTGCTCGACATCCGCAACTTCGGTGCGAAGTCGATCGACGAGGTCAAGGCGAAGCTGGCCGGCATGGGCCTGGCCCTCAAGGACAGCCCGCCCGGATTCGACCCGACCGCCGCGGCTGACGCCTTCGGCGCCGACGACGACGCGGACGCCGGTTTCGTCGAGACCGAGCAGTACTAAGCACCACCAGAAACTTTCCCGCGGCATCCGCCTCGGGGGAACTGTCACCGGTACCTGACACGGCCGGTGCAGATATGAAGGAGTATGACCATGCCGCGTCCCGCAAAGGGTGCCCGTCTGGGCGGCAGCGCCGCGCACGAGAAGCACCTCCTCGCGAACCTCGCGAAGTCGCTCTTCGAGCACGGCCGCATCACCACCACCGAGGCCAAGGCCCGTCGCCTGCGTCCCTACGCCGAGCGTCTGGTGACCAAGGCCAAGAAGGGCGACATCCACAACCGTCGCCTGGTGCTGCAGACGATCACGGACAAGAGCATCGTGCACACGCTGTTCACCGAGATCGCCCCGCGCTACGAGAACCGCCCCGGTGGTTACACGCGCATCACCAAGATCGGCAACCGTCGTGGCGACAACGCCCCGATGGCCGTGATCGAGCTGGTCGAGGCCCTTACGGTCGCCCAGCAGGCCACTGGTGAGGCCGAGGCCGCCACCAAGCGCGCCGTGAAGGAGGCGGAGGCCACCGAGGCTCCCGCCGCCGAGGAGACCAAGGAGGCCTGATCCCTTCCGGGATCACGCTGAATGGCTCTGAACGGGTCCGCCCCCTTACCGGGGCGGGCCCGTTCTGCATTCGTGCCGAAGACGCGGCCGAGAGAGGATCTGTCACGTGAGTGACGAGGTGGAGCCCGGGCACGTCCGGGTGCGGCTGGACCTGAGCTACGACGGCAAGGACTTCTCCGGCTGGGCGAAGCAGCGCGTGCTGCGGACCGTCCAGGGGGAGCTGGAGTCGGCCCTGCAGACCGTGATGCGGCTGCCCGACCCGGTGGAGCTGACCGTGGCCGGCCGGACCGACGCGGGCGTGCACGCACGCGGGCAGGTCGCGCAGTTCGACGTACGGGACGAGGTGTGGGCCGAGCACCAGGACAAGCTGCTGCGCCGCCTCGCCGGGCGGCTGCCGCACGACGTACGGGTGTGGAAGGCCGCCGAGGCCCCGGCCGGCTTCAACGCGCGGTTCTCCGCGATCTGGCGCCGCTACGCCTACCGCGTGGGCGACCACCAGGCCGGCGTGGACCCGCTGCGCCGCGGGCACGTGCTCTGGTACCAGTGGCCGCTCGACGTGGACGCCATGAACGAGGCCGCCGCCGCACTGGTCGGGGAGCACGACTTCGCCGCGTACTGCAAGAAGCGCGAGGGGGCCACGACCATCCGCACCCTCCAGCAGCTCAGCTGGGAGCGGGACGTGGAGGGGATCATCACCGCGACCGTCCGCGCCGACGCCTTCTGTCACAACATGGTCCGCTCCCTGGTCGGCGCCCTGCTGCACGTCGGCGACGGCCACCGGAGCACCGACTGGCCCGGGAAGGTGCTGGCCGCGGCCGTACGGGATTCCTCGGTGCACGTGGTCAAGCCGCACGGGCTGACGCTGGAGGAGGTCGGCTACCCCGCCGACGAGCTGCTGGCCGCCCGCAGCAAGGAAGCGCGGAACCTGCGGACGCTGCCCGCGGCCGGCTGCTGCTAGTGCCCGCCTAATCCGTTTGGGCGGATCGGCGCCGGACCTGGACAATGCCCCGCATGGGACATCTCGAAGCCAGCCACCTGGAGTACTACCTTCCTGACGGGCGGGTCCTGCTCCCCGACGTCTCCTTCCGGGTGGGGGAGGGGTCGGTCGTCGCCCTGGTCGGGGCGAACGGGGCCGGCAAGACCACGCTGCTGAAGATGATCTCCGGCGAGCTCCAGCCGCACGGCGGCGGCGTGACCGTCAGCGGCGGGCTGGGCGTGATGTCGCAGTTCGTGGGCTCGGTCCGCGACGAGACGACCGTACGGGACCTGCTGGTCTCGGTGTCCCAGCCGCGGATCCGGGAGGCGGCCAAGGCCGTGGACCGCGCCGAGCAGCTGATCCTCACGGTGGACGACGAGCCCGCCCAGATGGCCTACGCCCAGGCGCTGAGCGACTGGGCCGACGTGCAGGGGTACGAGGCGGAGACGCTGTGGGACGTCTGCACGATGGCCGCGCTGGCGATCCCGTACGACTCGGCGCAGTTCCGCGAGGTGCGCACGCTCTCGGGCGGTGAGCAGAAGCGGCTGGTCCTGGAGGCGCTGCTGCGCGGGCCGGACGAGGTGCTGCTGCTCGACGAGCCGGACAACTACCTGGACGTCCCGGGCAAGCGGTGGCTGGAGGAGCAGCTCAAGGCCACCCGCAAGACGGTGCTCTTCGTCAGCCACGACCGGGAGCTGCTGACCCAGTCCGCCGAGAAGATCATCAGCCTGGAGGCGAGCCCGAACGGCTCGGACGTCTGGGTGCACGGTGCGGGCTTCGCCACCTTCCACGACGCCCGCAAGGAGCGCTTCGCGCGCTTCGAGGAGCTCAAGCGGCGCTGGGACGAGGAGCACGCCCGGCTGAAGGCCCTGGTGCTGCGCCTGCGCGGCCAGGCCGCGATCAGCCCGGACATGGCCTCGCGGTACCACGCGATGCAGACCCGCTTCAAGAAGTTCGAGGAGGCCGGGCCGCCGCCCGAGCCGCCGCGCGAGCAGGACATCAAGATGCGGCTCAAGGGCGGCCGTACGGGCGTGCGCGCGCTCACGGTGGAGAACCTGGAGCTCACCGGGCTGATGAAGCCCTTCTCCCTGGAGGTCTTCTACGGGGAGCGGGTCGCGGTCCTGGGCTCGAACGGCTCCGGGAAGTCGCACTTCCTGCGCCTGATGGCGGGGGAGGACGTCAAGCACACGGGTACGTGGAAGCTCGGCGCCCGCGTGGTGCCCGGCCACTTCGCGCAGACCCACGCCCACCCCGAGCTGTTCGGCCGCACGCTCGTGGACATCCTGTGGACGGAGGCGGCGAAGCCGCTCGGCCAGGCGATGGGCGCCCTGCGCCGCTACGAGCTGGAGCGCCAGGGCGAGCAGCCCTTCGAGAGGCTCTCGGGCGGCCAGCAGGCGCGTTTCCAGATCCTGCTGCTGGAGCTGGCCGGTACGACCGCGCTGCTCCTGGACGAGCCCACGGACAACCTCGACCTGGAATCGGCGGAGGCGCTGCAGGACGGGCTGGAGGCGTACGACGGCACTGTGCTGTGCGTCACGCACGACCGGTGGTTCGCGCGCACATTTGACCGTTACCTGGTCTTCGGTTCAGACGGTGTTGTGCGGGAGACTACGGAGCCCGTCTGGGACGAACGTAGGGTCGAGCGGAAGCGCTAGGGGGAGACCACCCCCGGCTTGGGTCGAGGGGACTTCGTAGTGGGGCTGCGGCCGAGTGTCTGGGTCATGAAATGGGACAGCCCGTCGTCCTGGGACCGGGGGGTGGCCTGGCTGCTGAAGCCGGCCCCCCGGTCCTGGCGGTTCGTGGGCCTGGTGATCCTGCTGTCGGTGTCGGTCGCGGCGAGCCTGCGGGTGAACTGGGGCTCGGACAACGCCTTCGTGGTCAAGGCGGCCGACGCCCTGCTCGCCGGGGTCTCCCCGTACGAGGACAAGCGGTTCCTCTACCTGCCCAGCGCCGTGATCATGGCGATTCCCGAGGCCCTGCTGCCGGAGCCGCTGCTGCGCGTGGTGCTCCCGCTGGGGATGACCGGGCTCGTCGGCCTCGGCTGGTGGGCCTCGCTGCGCTTGTTCTCGGTACCGGTGCGCTCGCGGCTCGCGGTCGGCGGTTTCGCGCTGTTCGCGCTGGCGTACAAGCCGTACATCAACCTCGTGCTGATCGCGAACTGGACGGCCATCTCGGCCGCCGCCCTGCCGGTGGCGCTGCTGCTGGCACACCGAAAGCACTGGGCCGCGGCCGGGCTGGTGGTGGGCCTCGCTATCGCCTGCAAGCCGATGCTGGTGCCGATCGGGCTGCTCTTCCTGCTGGCCCGGCAGTGGCGGGGGCTGGCGCTGGCGGTGGGCGTGCCGGTGGGGCTCTCGCTGGCGGGGGCGCTGATGATGCCGCACCCGATGCTCTTCTTCACCAAGACCCTGCCCTTCCTGCTCCAGGGCCAGGATTCCTACGCGCTGCCCTGGGACGCCTCGCCGATCGCCGCGCTGCCGCGGCTGGGGGTGCCCGGGCCGCTGGCGGTGCTGCTGGCCTTCGCGGGGGCCGGCTGCGGACTGTGGGCGACCTGGCGCCGGTGGCGGCGGCCGGTCGAGGTGGACGGCGACGGCGGTGAGCTGAGGCTGGTGGAGACCGCCTGCATGGTGATGCTCGCCGCGTTCCTGGTGTCGCGGCCCTCCTTCGACCACTACCTCATCGTGGTGCTCCCGCTGCTGCTGGCGTCGGGGGTGCGGGAGGGCTCGATGCCGCGCTCGCCCTGGTTCTGGGTGGCTCTGCTGCCGCAGACGGCGGGCATCCCGTGGCCCTCGGAGTTCGAGGCCAAGAGGAGGGCGTTCCGGGACATGGTGACCCTGTGCGCACTCGCCGGACTGCTGGCGCGTCAAGCACTGCGGTCGCGCCGGGGTACTCTGGAGCTTGTACGAACTACGGGGTCCCCACCCAGGACCGAACCGGAGTGCGCCGCGAGCCCCGTGCAAACGGGATCGCGGACCGCGTTTTGACCCTTCCAGGTCTTCAGGGGTACCCTGCTGGTTCGTTATGCGTATTGGCTTTCTCATTCTCACGTGAATCTGCCTTACGCCGGTCCACCGGGCCGATGACCAGCGGTACACACGGGTTGCGTCTCCGATGTGAACCAGGGCTGTCGTGATCGTCCGTGGTGACCCATGTCAGGACCCGTCCCTCGGGCTCACCCCCCGGGGATGACCCACCACTGAAGAAGCGAAGGCATACGCGTGCGTACGTTCAGCCCCAAGCCCGGCGACATCTCGCGCCAGTGGCACGTCATCGACGCCCAGGACGTTGTCCTCGGCCGTCTGGCGACCCAGGCCGCTACCCTCCTGCGGGGTAAGCACAAGCCGACTTACGCCCCCCACATGGACATGGGCGACTTTGTCATCATCATCAACGCCGACAAGGTCCACCTGTCCGGCAACAAGGCGACCCAGAAGATGGCGTACCGCCACTCCGGGTTCCCGGGCGGCCTGCGTTCGGTCCGCTACGACGACCTCCTGGCGAACAACCCGGAGAAGGCCGTCGAGAAGGCCATCAAGGGCATGATCCCCAAGAACACCCTGGGCCGTCAGATGCTCTCGAAGCTGAAGGTCTACTCGGGCGATGTGCACCCCCACGCTGCTCAGCAGCCGGTGCCGTTCGAGATCACCCAGGTCGCGCAGTAGTTCCGGCCACCACACCCCCTAAGACAAGAAACTTCTGAGGAGCATCGTGGCCGAGACCACCGCCGAGACGACCCCCGTCGAAGAGTTCGAGGGCAACGTCGAGGAGTACACCACCGAGACCGCGGACGTAGTCGAGGGTGACTACACGTCCGAGTCCCTTGCCGGTCGCTTCGGTGACCCCCAGCCGGCCGCCGGCCTGGGCCGTCGCAAGAACGCCATCGCCCGCGTCCGGATCGTTCCGGGCACCGGCAAGTGGAAGATCAACGGTCGCACCCTTGAGGACTACTTCCCCAACAAGGTGCACCAGCAGGAAGTCAACGACCCGTTCAAGCTCCTTGAGCTGGACAACCGCTACGACGTCATCGCCCGCATCTCGGGTGGCGGCATCTCCGGCCAGGCCGGCGCCCTGCGCCTCGGTGTGGCCCGTGCGCTGAACGAGGCGGACCAGGACAACAACCGCCCGGCGCTGAAGAAGGCCGGCTTCCTCTCCCGCGACGACCGTGCGGTCGAGCGCAAGAAGGCCGGTCTCAAGAAGGCCCGTAAGGCTCCGCAGTACAGCAAGCGTTAATCACGCCCGCTGTTCAGCACGAATCCGCCCCGGCAGCACTCTGTGTGCTGCCGGGGCGGTTCGTTTACCGCCAAAAGCGGCAAATAATTGGCACAACTGCTCACAGCGAAGTGTGAACTCGGGAGGACAACAGTGGGACGACTCTTCGGGACGGACGGTGTACGAGGCGTCGCCAACGCGGATCTGACGGCCGAGCTGGCGCTCGGTCTCTCCGTGGCGGCCGCGCACGTACTGGCCGAGGCGGGCACCTTCGAGGGCCACCGGGCCACGGCCGTGGTCGGCCGGGATCCCCGGGCCTCGGGCGAGTTCCTGGAGGCCGCAGTCGTCGCGGGCCTCGCGAGCGCGGGCGTGGACGTCCTGCGCGTCGGTGTGCTGCCCACCCCGGCGGTGGCGTATCTCACCGGTGCGCTGGGCGCCGACCTCGGCGTCATGCTCTCGGCCAGCCACAACGCCATGCCCGACAACGGCATCAAGTTCTTCGCGCGCGGCGGCCACAAGCTCGCCGACGAGCTGGAGGACCGGATCGAGTCGGTCTACGACGACCACCGCACGGGTGCTCCCTGGGACCGTCCGACGGGCGCCGGTGTCGGCCGCGTCTCCGACTACACCGAGGGCTTCGACAAGTACGTCGCCCACCTCATGGGTGTCCTGCCCAACCGCCTCGACGGCCTCAAGGTGGTCCTCGACGAGGCGCACGGCGCGGCCGCCTTCGTCTCGCCCGAGGCCTTCACCCGGGCCGGCGCGGAGATCGTCACCATCGGTGCCGAGCCCGACGGCCTGAACATCAACGACGGCTGCGGCTCCACCCACCTCGGTCTGCTGAAGCAGGCCGTCGTCGAGCACGGGGCCGACCTCGGCATCGCGCACGACGGTGACGCCGACCGCTGCCTCGCCGTGGACGGCAACGGCGAGGAGGTCGACGGGGACCAGATCCTCGCGGTGCTCGCGCTGGCGATGCGCGAGGCCGGGCACCTGCGCGAGGACACCGTCGTCGCCACCGTGATGTCGAACCTGGGCTTCAAGCTGGCCATGGAGTCCGAGGGCATCAACGTCGTGCAGACGGGCGTCGGCGACCGGTACGTCCTGGAGTCGATGAAGGAGCACGGGTACGCGCTGGGCGGCGAGCAGTCCGGCCACGTGATCATCCTCGACCACGCCACCACCGGCGACGGCACCCTGACCGGCCTGATGCTGGCGGCCCGGATCGCGGCCACCGGCACGCCCCTGGCCGAGCTGACCGGGATCATGACGCGGCTGCCGCAGGTCCTGGTCAACGTCCCCGACGTGGACAGGTCGCGGGTCACCACCTCCGCCGAGCTGGCCGCGGCCGTCGCCGACGCGGAGCGGGAGCTCGGCACGACCGGGCGCGTCCTGCTGCGCCCGTCGGGCACCGAGCCCCTCGTACGGGTGATGGTGGAGGCCGCCGACATCGAGCAGGCCCGCGCGGTCGCCGGCCGCCTCGCGGACGTCGTGAAGTCGGCGCTCGGCTAGAGCCCGCCTTCCCGTCACGACAGCGGCCCCGCGCTACGAAGCTTCGTAGCGCGGGGCCGCTGTCGTGAGGCGTGGCGGGGGCTCAGGCCTTGGCCGGCGTCCGCCGCCGCCAGCGGCCCCGCTGGGTGCGCCACAGGAGCTTTTGGCAGAGCAGGGTCAGGACGCCGGCCAGCATGATGCCGAAGAGGTTCAGCAGGAGCTGCTTGATGGAGCCCGACATCTGGGCGTACTCCCCGTAGCCGAGGGCCACGGCCGCGTTGGCGGCGGCCGGGACCGTGGTGACCGAGATCGCGACGCCGACCAGCGCCCCGGACTTCGCCGAGGTCAGGGAGAGCACCCCGGCCACGCCCGCGAGCAGCGCCACCACGAAGGAGAACAGGTCCGGCTGCCAGATGAAGCTGGTGTTGGGGCGGGGCTTGTCCAGCATCTCGTGGTGGAACAGCCCGAGGGCGTCCATGACCAGGGTGAAGAGGGTGGTCGCGACCATCGCGGAGGCGAAGCCCACCAGCAGGGCGATCAGCGAGCGGGCGGCCAGCCTGGGGGCGCGCTGCACCAGGGCGGTGCAGACGCCCGCGAGCGGTCCGAACTCCGGGCCGACCGCCATCGCGCCCACGATGAGGATGGCGTTGTCGAGGATCACACCGCAGGCCGCGATCATCGTGGCGACGATCATGAAGGCGCTGTAGGTGATGCTGAGGGTGGACTCCTCGTGGGTCGCCTCGCTCAGCTGCTCCCACAGGACGGCGTCGGCGGCCTCGCCCGGCGCCTCCTCCTCGGCCCGGTCGGCGCGCTCCGAGAGGGACAGGTCGATGTTCTCGACCGCGATCGACCCGTCCTTGTCGATGCCGAGCTCCCGGAGCTCGTTCAGGAGCTCGTCGCCCGCCTCCCGCGCGACGTCGCACAGCACGATGTCGCCCGCCGGGATGCGGGCGGCCCCGGGCAGCACGGCCAGATGGGTGGTGCCGACCGTCCCCTCGACGATCTTGACCACGGCATCGGTGCGGTCCGACGGAATGATCATCCGTAGATGCAGCATGGCCGCACCCTAGCCTCCGCCGGCCCCCGCCATCAGATGGCGCTCAGAGCTTGCGCAGACTCAGCTTCTGCACCTTGTGGTCCGGGCCCTTGCGGACCACGAGGGTGGCGCGGCCGCGGGTCGGGGCCACGTTCTCCAGCAGGTTGGGCTTGTTGATGGTCCGCCACATCGTCTGCGCGTACTCCAGCGCCTCCTCCTCGGAGACCTGCGTGTACTTGCGGAAGTAGGAGAAGGGGTTCTGGAACGCCGTCTCGCGCAGCTTGCGGAACCGGTTGAGGTACCAGCGTTCGATGTCCTCGGGGCGGGCGTCCACGTACACGCTGAAGTCGAAGTAGTCGGCGAGGCCGACCCGGGTGCGGCCGTCCTTGCCGGGCATGGCCGGCTGCAGGACGTTGAGCCCCTCGACGATCAGGATGTCGGGACGGCGCACGACGAGCCGCTCGTCGGGGACGATGTCGTAGATCAGGTGGGAGTAGACCGGGGCCGTGACCTCGTCCTTGCCCGCCTTGATGTCGGCGACGAAGCGGGTCAGCGCGCGGCGGTCGTAGGACTCGGGGAAGCCCTTGCGGGCGGTCAGACCGCGCCGTTCGAGCTCCTTCATCGGGTAGAGGAAGCCGTCGGTGGTGACCAGCTCCACGCGCGGGTGCTCCGGCCAGCGGGCCAGGAGCGCCTGGAGGAGACGGGCCACGGTGGACTTGCCCACCGCGACCGAACCGGCGACCCCTATGACGAAGGGGGTGCCCGTCTGGGCGCCGTGGCCGTTGCCCGCGTCGCCCAGGAAGGTGTTGAGGGTGCCGCGCAGGTTGCTGGTGGCGCCGACGTACAGGTTCAGCAGGCGGGACAGCGGCAGGTAGACGTCGCGGACCTCGTCGAGGTCGATGACGTCGCCCAGTCCCCGCAGCCGCTCGACCTCGTCGGCCGTCAGCGGGAGCGGGGTGCGCTCGCGCAGGGCGCTCCACTCCGCACGGGTGAGGTCCACGTAGGGGGAGGCCTCGTGGCCCCGGCGGCGCGTGGGGTGCGCGGCGTGCTCGGGGTGCCGGGGCTCGGTCTGCGGGGCCTGCTGGGCCTGCGCAGGGGGCTCCGATCCGTCGGGGCGCTCCGTTGCGCGGTCCGGCGTGCTTCGTGGCGGCGAAGAGATCACACGGCCATTGTCACGGGTCGCGGGCCACAGTGGGTGGTGTGGTCGGTCACGTGGAGCGGGGCCTTATGGCCCGGGGTGGGTGGGATGTACGGGCGGCGGTCTCGATGGGGAGCCCCCGGAGTACCGGCAGGGTCACGATGCGTGCCGGGTGCGGGCAACCCCGGCGCGGTGTGCCAGTAGGGCCCCGTACGGTGTGGATCACTGCAGCTCGTGACGCCGGCCCCGGGCCGGGGCGCTCGGGCGTGCTGCCCTTGCCGTAGAACTTTCCTGTGGGGGGAACACCACCATGCGCACCGCACTCGTCCGCCGTATCGTCCTGTCCGCCTCGGCCGTGTCCCTGGCACTGCTCGCCACGGCCTGTGGGGGCTCGTCCGACACGGCGGACGGGAAGTCCGACGCGTCCGCGGTCAAGGGGAAGACGGCCGACGAGCTCAGTGCGGAGCTCGTGAACGAGGCGGACCTGCCTGATCACGTCGTCAAGCCCCCCTTGCCGGAGGAGGTCGAGGCCGCTCCCACCGCCACCAGCGACAGGCCCGAGTGCGTTCCACTGGTCAAGGCACCGGCCATGGCGGAGGTGGGCGCCCCCGTCGGAACCACAAGGGTCAAGACCGTCGACAAACCGAAGGAGCCGGCCGCCGGCGCGAGCGCGGTGGAGAAGCTGAAAGCCAAGATGAGCGTCCTTCGATCCACCACTACTGCCGTCACCCTGACCTCGTACAACGGCAAGGGTGCGGAGGAGGCCTTCGCTTCCTTCGAAGGTGCGGGAACGGCCTGCGCCGGGGGCTTCTCGGCCACCCATGCAGGTGGGACGGTCCAGGTGCGCAAGGTGGCTGCAGGCGCCCCCGTGCAAGGCGGGGACGAGTCGCTCGCCTACGCGATCGAACTGGACTATGGGGGGCAGACGCTCAACACGCAGGTGGTGGTCGTGCGCAAGGCGAATACTCTTGCCGTCTTCTCGGCCCTGAGCATCTCGGGAACCGCCGAGCAGCCGACGGCCGTCGTTGCGGCACAGGTCAAGAAGCTCGGCTGACGGATCCGTTCGTCGCGCGTGCGTCAACCCCGCCCCGGCGTAGGCGCCGGGGCGGTTTTTCGTCCGGTTCGGGTACCGGGCGCGGAGCCAACTACGGCGTACCCTGCGGCTTATGTGCGGAATCGTGGGTTACGTGGGAGCGCAGTCGGCGCTCGATGTGGTCATTGCCGGACTCAAGCGGCTGGAGTACCGCGGCTACGACTCGGCGGGTGTCGCCGTGCTCGCCGACGGGGAACTCGCCGCCGTCAAGAAGGCCGGCAAGCTGGTCAATCTGGAGAAGGAGCTGGTCGGGCACCCGCTGCCGGCCGGTTCCACGGGGCTGGGACACACCCGGTGGGCCACCCATGGGGGGCCCACCGACGTCAACGCCCACCCGCACCTCGACAATTCGGGGCGCGTGGCCGTCGTACACAACGGGATCATCGAGAACTTCGCCGCGCTGCGGGCCGAGCTCGCCGAGCGCGGACACCGGCTGGAGTCCGAGACGGACACCGAGGTCGTCGCGCACCTGCTCGCCGAGCGGTTCGAGGGCGCCGGCGGGGACCTGGCGGAGGCGATGCGGCAGGTGTGCCGGCAGCTCGACGGGGCCTTCACCCTGGTCGCCGTGCACGCGGACCAGCCGGACGTGGTGATCGGGGCGCGCCGCAACTCGCCGCTCGTGGTCGGCGTCGGGGAGGGCGAGAACTTCCTGGCCTCCGACGTGGCCGCCTTCATCGCCCACACCCGGTCCGCGATCGAGCTGGGGCAGGACCAGGTCGTCGAGCTGCGTCGCGACGGGGTCACGGTGACCAACTTCGACGGCACCGCCGCGGACGTGCGGGCGTACCACGTGGACTGGGACGCCTCCGCGGCCGAGAAGGGGGGCTACGACTACTTCATGCTCAAGGAGATCGCCGAACAGCCGAAGGCCGTCGCCGACACCCTCCTGGGCCGGATCGACGCGAACGGCCTGCTCACCCTCGACGAGGTGCGCATCCCCGACTCGGTGCTGCGCGAGGTCGACAAGGTCGTGATCGTGGCCTGCGGTACGGCGTACCACGCGGGCATGATCGCGAAGCTGGCCATCGAGCACTGGACGCGCATCCCCTGCGAGACGGAGCTGGCCAGCGAGTTCCGCTACCGCGACCCGATCCTGGACCAGCGCACGCTGGTGATCGCGATCTCGCAGTCCGGCGAGACGATGGACACCCTGATGGCGCTGCGCCACGCCCGCGAGCAGGGCGCCAAGGTGCTGGCGATCTGCAACACGAACGGCTCGACGATCCCGCGCGAGTCGGACGCCGTGCTGTACACGCACGCCGGGCCCGAGGTGGCCGTCGCCTCGACGAAGGCGTTCCTGACGCAGCTCGTGGCCTGCTACCTGGTCGCCCTCTACCTCGGCCAGGTCCGGGGCACGAAGTGGGGCGACGAGATCCGGTCCGTGATCCGGGAGCTGTCGGACATCGCCGCGGCGGTGGACACCGTACTGGAGACCATGGAGCCGGTACGGGAGCTGGCGCGCTCGCTCGCGGACAAGAACACCGTGCTGTTCCTGGGCCGGCACGTCGGCTACCCGGTGGCGCTGGAGGGCGCGCTCAAGCTCAAGGAGCTGGCGTACATGCACGCCGAGGGCTTCGCGGCGGGCGAGCTCAAGCACGGGCCGATCGCGCTCATCGAGAAGGACCTGCCGGTCGTGGTCGTCGTACCGTCGCCGCGCGGGCGCTCGGTGCTGCACGACAAGATCGTGTCGAACATCCAGGAGATCCGGGCGCGCGGGGCGCGGACCATCGTGATCGCCGAGGAGGGGGACGAGGCGGTGGTCCCGTACGCCGACCACCTCATCCGCATCCCGGCCACCCCGACGCTGCTCCAGCCGCTCGTGGCCACCGTGCCGCTGCAGGTGTTCGCGTGCGAGCTGGCGACGGCGCGCGGCAACGAGGTGGACCAGCCGCGTAACCTCGCCAAGTCGGTGACTGTGGAGTGAGCGCAGCGAACGGAGCAGGTCGCCGACGATTGAGCACGGTCGTGACGGTGGAGTAGTGGCGTAGCTGGAGCTGTGGTTGTGATTATCGGCGTCGGGATCGATGTGGCGGAGATCGAGCGGTTCGGCGCGGCGCTGGAGCGCACACCGGGCCTCGCCGGGCGGTTGTTCCTCGACGCGGAGCTGACCCTGCCGGGCGGCGAGCGGCGCGGGACCGCCTCGCTCGCCGCCCGGTTCGCGGCCAAGGAGGCGCTCGCCAAGGCGCTCGGCGCGCCCGCCGGGCTGCTGTGGACCGACGCCGAGGTGTACGTGGAGGCCAGCGGGCAGCCGCGGCTGCGGGTGTCGGGCACGGTCGAGGCGCGGGCGAAGGCGCTGGGCGTGCGGTCCTGGCACATCTCCCTCAGCCACGACGCGGGGATCGCCTCCGCGGTGGTGATCGCCGAGGGGTAGGGGCCTGTTTGGGGCAGGCTGGTGGCATGCGTACTGCTTACAGCGTGGAGACCGTACGGGCCGCCGAGCGCGAGCTGATGGCCCGGCTGCCCGAAGGCACCCTGATGGGGCGGGCGGCGGCCGGGCTGGCCGCCGTCTGCGTGCGGTTGCTGCCCCGCGTGTACGGGGCCCGCGTGGTGCTGCTGGTCGGCCCGGGGGACAACGGCGGCGACACCCTCTACGCGGGCGCGAAGCTGGCCCGGCGCGGGGCCGGGGTGACGGCCGTCGCGATGGATCCGGACCGGGTGCACGCGGGCGGACTGGCCGCGCTGCGGGCCGCCGGCGGGCGCCTCGACGGGGCCGTGCCCGAGCGGGCCGACCTGGTGCTCGACGGGCTGGTCGGCATCGGCGGCCGGGGTGCGCTGCGGCCGGCCGCGGCCGCTCTGGCGGCGCGGATCCCGGCGGGCGCGGTGGTGGTCGCCGTGGACCTGCCGAGCGGGGTGGACGCGGACACCGGGGAGGTGGCCGGAGCGGCCGTCACGGCGGACGTGACGGTGACCTTCGGGGCGTACAAGCCCGGGCTGCTGACCGACCCGGGGGCCTCGCGGGCGGGCGCCTCGCACCTGGTGGACATCGGGCTGTCCTTCGGGCCCCCCGAGATGGAGGCCTTGCAACACGCCGACGTGGCGGGACTGCTGCCGGAGCCGACGGCGTCGAGCGACAAGTACCGGCGCGGCGTGCTCGGGATCGTCGCCGGGTCCGCGCGCTACCCCGGCGCGGCGGTGCTCGCGGTGGCGGGGGCGCTGCGGGGCGGCGCCGGCGCGGTGCGCTACGTAGGGCCGCCGGCGGTGGCGGAGGCCGTACTGGCCCGGTACCCGGAGACGCTGATCGGGCACGGCCGGGTGCAGGCGTGGGTGGTCGGGCCGGGTCTGGGCGACGAGGGCGGCCCGGAGGTGCGGGAGGCGCTGTCGCAGCCGGTACCGGTCCTGGTGGACGCGGACGGGCTGCGCGGGCTGGACCCGGGGGAGCTGCGGGCCCGGGCGGCCCCGACCCTGCTGACCCCGCACGCGGGGGAGGCGGCGGCGCTGTTGGGGCTCGCGCGGGAGACGGTCGAGGCGGGGCGGCTGGAGGCCGTGCGGGGGCTCGCGGAGCGGTACGGGGCGGTGGCGCTGCTGAAGGGGTCGACGACCCTGATCGCCCCGGCCGGGCCCGGCCCCGTCCGGGTGAATCCGACCGGGACCCCGTGGCTGGCCACCGCCGGGAGCGGGGACGTGCTGTCCGGGCTGGCCGGGTCCCTGCTGGCGGCCGGACTGCCCGCCGTGGACGCGGGGTCGGTGGCGGCGTACCTCCACGGCCTGGCGGCCCGCCTCACCGGCGGCCCCCTCCTGGCCCACCAGGTGGCGGAGGCCCTGCCGCGGGCGTGGCGGGACGTCGCCGGCCGCTAGGTCGGGGCTCAGGGTGTGCGGCACCGTCCCCGAAGGCCGGCCCCCGGGCCCCCCGGCCCTCCCGGCCCTCCCGGGCCTCCCAGGCCCCCGGAACCCCGCCCCTCCCCGGCCGGCGGGGCTGGATCCGGGACCGGGCCCCGCCTGTTCGGCCCGGTGGGCGGGGCTCTGAGAGACTGTGGGGGATGAACGAGACAGCCGCGCGCGTGTACGCCGAGATCGATCTTGACGCCGTCCGGGCGAACGTACGGGCCCTGCGCGAGCGGGCGCCCCGCTCCGCCCTGATGGCCGTCGTCAAGGCGAACGCCTACGGGCACGGGGCCGTGGCCTGCGCCAAGGCCGCCCAGGAGGCCGGCGCGAGCTGGCTGGGGACCGCCACGCCCGAGGAGGCCCTCGCGCTGCGCGCCGCCGGGATCGAAGGCCCCGTCCTGTGCTGGCTGTGGACGCCCGGCGGACCCTGGCGGGAGGCCGTCGAGGCCGGCATCGACGTGGCCGTCAGCGCGATGTGGGCCCTCGACGAGGTACGGGCCGCCGCCCGCGCCGCCGGAACGACCGCCCGGATCCAGCTCAAGGCCGACACGGGCCTGGGCCGCAACGGCTGCCAGCCCGCCGACTGGGAGGCCCTGGTGACCGCGGCCGTCGCCGCCCAGTCCGAGGGGACCGTACGCGTCACCGGCGTCTGGTCGCACTTCGCCTGCGCCGACGAGCCCGGCCACCCCTCCATCCAGCTCCAGCTGTCCGCCTTCCGCGAGATGCTCGCGTACGCGGAGAAGGAGGGCGTCGAGCCCGAGGTCCGGCACATCGCCAACTCCCCGGCCACGCTCACCCTCCCGGAGTCCCACTTCGACCTCGTCCGCTGCGGCCTGGCCGTCTACGGGGTCTCGCCCTCGCCCGAGCTCGGCACCCCCGCCCAGCTCGGCCTGCGGCCCGCGATGGCGCTCAAGGCCACCGTCGCGCTGGTCAAGA
The DNA here is from genome assembly GCF_035978755.1 of Streptomyces sp. NBC_01298. Lineage (NCBI taxonomy): Bacteria > Bacillati > Actinomycetota > Actinomycetes > Kitasatosporales > Streptomycetaceae > Streptomyces > Streptomyces sp. NBC_01298. The sequence goes on along the minus strand of NZ_CP108414.1, from coordinate 3,836,072 downwards.
CCGTCCCGGCCGGGCACGGGGTCAGCTACGGGCACCATTTCGTCACCGAGCGGGAGACCAGCCTCGCGCTGATCCCGGCGGGCTACGCCGACGGGCTCCCGCGGCAGGCCTCCGGGCGCGGCCCGGTGCTCGTCGGCGGCCGCGTCCGCACCGTCGCCGGACGCGTCGCCATGGACCAGTTCGTGGTCGACCTGGACGGGGACGAGGCCCGCGCCGGCGACGAGGCCGTCCTCTTCGGGGACGCCGAGCGCGGAGAACCCACCGCTGAGGACTGGGCTCAAGCGGCGCATACGATCGCCTATGAGATCGTCACCCGTATCGGGGGACGGGTCCCCCGCGTGTACCTGGGCGGCTGAGTGAGCGGGGGCGGCGGCGTGAGTGAGAACTGGCGCAAGGCGGGCTGGGCCGGCGCCGCGATCGGCGTGATAGCCGCCGGAGCGGCGGCCGGGGTCGCGGTCGAACGGATCACCGTCGGCCGGGGCATGCGCATGAAGGCACGCCTCGCGCTCGACGCGACCGCGGACTTCGGCGCCCTGCGCGGCGCCCCCGGCACCGCGCGGGCCGAGGACGGCACCGCGCTGTACTACGAGGTCGACGAGCTGCCCGAGGAGGGCAAGCGGCGCCGGCTGCGCCGCAAGGCCCCGCCCCGTCCGACCGTGGTGTTCTGCCACGGCTACTGCCTCTCCCAGGACTCCTGGCACTTCCAGCGCGCGGCCCTGCGCGGTCTGGTCCGGGCCGTCTACTGGGACCAGCGCAGCCACGGCCGCAGCGCGCGCGGCCTGGCCCAGGCCGAGGGCGAGCCGGTTACCTTCGAACAGCTCGGCCGCGACCTGAAGGCCGTCATCGACGCCGCCGCCCCCGAGGGCCCGCTGGTCCTGGTCGGTCACTCGATGGGCGGGATGACCATCATGGGACTGGCCCAGGAGTGCCCCGACCTCATCCGGGACCGCGTGGTCGGGGTGGCGCTGGTCGGCACCTCCAGCGGCCGGCTGGACCAGGTCACCTACGGGCTGCCCGCCCTGGGCTTCGGGGCGGTACGGCGCCTGCTGCCCGGGGTGCTCAAGGCGCTCGGCTCCCAGGTGGAGCTGGTGGAGAAGGGCCGACGGGCCACCGCCGACCTGTTCGCCGGCATGGTCAAGATGTACTCCTTCGCCTCGCGCGACGTCGATCCGGCCGTCTCCCGCTTCGCCGAGCGGCTCATCGAGGCCACGCCCATCGACGTGGTCGCCGAGTTCTACCCGGCCTTCCAGGCGCACGACAAGACGGCCGTGCTCCAGCGGTTCGCGGACATCCCCGTCACGATCATCGCCGGGGCCGGCGACATGGTCACCCCGCCCGATCACAGCGAGGCCATCAAGGAGGCGCTGCCCTCCGCGGAGCTGGTCGTCCTGGAGGGCGCCGGGCACCTGATGATGCTGGAGCGGCCGGACACCGTGAACGGGCTGCTCACCGAGCTCCTCGCGCGCACCGGGACGGTGCCCGCAGCGGCTAACGTTGGCGGGCATGGAAGAAGTACCTGACACGGAAACGCACGTCACCGTCGGCTCGCCCGACGCCATGCAGGACCTCGGGCGCCGGATCGCCGCCCTGCTGCGCCCCGGCGACCTCGTCCTGCTGACGGGGGAGCTCGGCGCCGGGAAGACCACCCTGACCCGCGGACTCGGCGAGGGCCTGGGCGTGCGCGGGGCCGTGACCTCGCCGACCTTCGTGATCGCCCGGGTCCACCCCTCGCTGACCGGCGGTCCGGCGCTGGTGCACGTGGACGCGTACCGGCTGGGCGGCGGCCTGGACGAGATGGAGGACCTGGACCTCGACGTCTCGCTGCCCGAGTCCGTCGTCGTCGTGGAGTGGGGCGACGGCAAGGTCGAGGAGCTGTCCGACGACCGGCTGCACGTGCTGATCCGCCGTGCGGTCGGCCACGAGGAGGTCCTCGACGACGTGCGCGAGGTCATCGTCCGCGGGATCGGCCGCCGCTGGTCGGCCGGGGCGGGTCTGGAGACCCTCGCGGGCGTCCTGTCGCCGGAGCAGGCGTAGCGCGGCGCGGGGCGGCGCGGGGCCGCGCCGCGAGAAACGTTCCGACAGGTCGTCGGGAAGATATTGCGCGGGCGGTGGGGCGCGTGGTCACATGGTACGGAGGGCTGGTTAGGCGTACCTAAGTACGGGCTTGCCCCGGCCAGGAGGCAGCCATGTCGGCAAGAGGAGCAGCGGGCGTCCCCCGCCCGTCCGCCGTGTCCATGGGGGCGCTGCTCGCCGCGGGCGCGGCCGCCAGCGCCGTGTCGACGCCGCCCGCGCGCGAACGCGCACCGGAGCCCGGTCCCAGCCCCTGCCCCGTACGGGAAGGGGCGGAGGGCGGCACCGAAGGCGCGGAGGGCGCGGAGCGTACGGACAGCAGCGCACAGGCCGCTCCGGAGTCCGAAGCGGCCTGAAGGTGGCTGTAGCTGCTGTAGCTGCCTGAAGCGGAGACCCGTCGCGCTGTCGGCGGGGTCTCTTACGAGTGAACTTGGCGCGTCGCGGCCGGGTCAGGGAACGACGACGACCTTCGAGCCGATCGTCGCGAAGGCCCACATCGCGTCACCGTCCGCGCGCAGCATGCGGACACCGCCGGTCTTCTTCGCCGGATCGGGCGTCGGCAGGGTGTTGTCCACGCGGGCGCTGAAGCCGACCGTGACCCCCTGCGGACTGGCGAACCGGACGACGTGCTCGATCGGCACCCCGTCCGAGCCGGTCACCTTGCCCGTGCGGCCGCCCACCGTGTAACTGCCGGTCGCCGGGTGCACCGTGCTCGGCACGACCGCGAAGGACTTCGGCGCCCCGGTGGGTCCCACCAGCCACACGCGCTTGGCGCCGAGCGAGTAGACCACGCGCACTCCGGTACCGGAGCCGGCCGGGAGGGCCACCGGCTTCGCCGGGTCGGTCTTGGCCGGTCCCGAGTCGCTCGGAGCGGGCACCGGGCTCTGCGCGACGGCCTTCGGCGGGAGCGCGGGAGCGGAGGCGGAGGCCTGGTAGCCGAGGAAACCGACGACGGCGAGCGCCCCGACGGTGAGCCCGGCCACGATTCCCGAGCTGCTGCGTGCCACCTTGCTCCACCTCTCCGCATGGTCAGTCGATAGGGGTCAGTCGAAATGGCGGTCGAAATGTTCAGTCGAACGATCACACCCTGACACCTGGTCCGAAGGTAGCAGCCGGGGTGCCCGCAGACCGGCCGCAAGGGCCCGGGGCCCCGGAGTCGTAGGCTGTTCGCGTGCTCTTGCTCGCTGTAGATACCGCCACGCCCGCCGTCACCGTCGCCCTGCACGACGGCGAGTCCGTCCTCGCCGAGTCGAACCAGGTCGACGCCCGCCGCCACGGGGAGCTCCTGCTGCCCTCCGTCGACAAGGTCCTCGCCGAGGCGGGGGTCACGCTCGAAGCCGTCACCGGCATCGTCGTCGGCGTCGGCCCCGGCCCCTACACGGGACTGCGCGTCGGCCTCGTGACCGCCTCCACCTTCGCCTCCGTCCTCGGCGTGCCCGTCCACGGGCTCTGCACCCTGGACGGCCTGGCCCACGCGGCCGGCGAGGCCGGGATCGAGGGCCCCTTCGTCGTGGCCACCGACGCCCGGCGCAAGGAGGTCTACTGGGCGCGCTACGAGGACCCCCGCACCCGGGCCGGCGGGCCCTCGGTGGACCGGCCGGCCGATATCGCCGAGCGCGTCGCCGGACTGCCCGCCGTCGGGCAGGGAGCGCGGCTCTACCCCGAGGTCTTCACCGACGCCCGGGCCCCCGAGCACCAGAGCGCCGCCGCCCTGGCCGCCCTGGCCGCGCGGCGGCTGGCGGCGGGGGAGGCGTTCGAGAACGCCGACGGCATGCCGCCGACCCCGCTCTACCTGCGCCGGCCCGACGCCGAGGTGCCCAAGAACTACAAGGTGGTCACCCCGCAGTGACAGCCACCTCAGCGGTCGTCCTGCGCGAGATGCGCTGGTGGGACATCGGGCCCGTGCTGGAACTGGAGCACGAGCTGTTCCCCGAGGACGCCTGGTCCGCCGGGATGTTCTGGTCCGAGCTCGCCCACGCCCGCGGCCCCGGCGCCACGCGCCGCTACCTCGTCGCGGAGGAGGCGGGCCGGCTGGTCGGCTATGCCGGGCTGGCCGCCGCCGGTGACCTGGCCGACGTACAGACCATCGCCGCGGCCCGCGACCAGTGGGGCACCGGGCTCGGCGCCCGGCTGCTGACCGAGCTGCTGCGCGCCGCCACCGACTTCGAGTGCGCCGAGGTACTGCTGGAGGTGCGGGTCGACAACGTGCGCGCGCAGAAGCTCTACGCGCGCTTCGGCTTCGAGCCGATCGGCTTCCGGCGCGGTTACTACCAGCCCGGCAACGTGGACGCCCTCGTGATGCGGCGCTTGTCCGATCCGGCGGTTCCCGTGGACCACACAGACCCCGCCGACCACACAGATCCCGCCGACCCCGCGGACCCCGCCTCCGCACTCCCCGACTCCGCACGCTCCGTACCCCTGCAAGGTGAGACGACCCATGGCTGACGAACCGCTCGTCCTCGGCATCGAGACCTCCTGCGACGAGACCGGCGTCGGCATCGTCCGCGGCACCACGCTGCTCGCGGACGCCATCGCGTCGAGCGTCGACGAGCACGCCCGTTTCGGCGGGGTCGTGCCCGAGGTGGCCTCCCGCGCGCACCTGGAGGCGATGGTCCCCACCATCGAGCGCGCCCTGAAGGAGGCCGGGGTCAGCGCCCGCGACCTCGACGGCATCGCCGTCACCGCCGGTCCCGGCCTCGCCGGCGCCCTGCTGGTGGGCGTCTCCGCCGCGAAGGCCTACGCGTACGCGCTGGGCAAGCCGCTCTACGGGGTGAACCACCTGGCCTCGCACATCTGCGTGGACCAGCTGGAGCACGGGCCGCTGCCCGAGCCGACGATGGCGCTGCTGGTCTCCGGCGGGCACTCCTCGCTGCTGCTGGCCCCCGACATCACCTCCGACGTACGGCCGCTCGGCGCGACCATCGACGACGCGGCGGGCGAGGCCTTCGACAAGATCGCCCGCGTCCTGCAGCTGGGCTTCCCCGGCGGCCCGGTCATCGACCGGCTCGCACGCGAGGGGGACCCGAAGGCGATCGCCTTCCCGCGCGGGCTGACGGGGCCGCGCGACGCCCCGTACGACTTCTCCTTCTCCGGGCTCAAGACCTCGGTCGCCCGCTGGATCGAGGCGAAGCGCAAGGCGGGCGAGGACGTGCCGGTGCGCGACGTGGCGGCCTCCTTCCAGGAGGCCGTGGTGGACGTGCTGACGCGCAAGGCCATCCGCGCGTGCAAGGACGAGGGCGTCGACCACCTGATGATCGGCGGCGGCGTCGCGGCCAACTCCCGGCTGCGCTCGCTGGCCCAGGAGCGGTGCGACGCCGCGGGGATCATCCTGCGGGTGCCGCGGCCGGGGCTGTGCACGGACAACGGCGCGATGGTGGCGGCGCTGGGCGCGGAGATGGTCAAGCGGAACAGGGCCCCCTCGGACTGGGACCTGTCGGCGGACTCCTCGCTGCCGGTGACCGACCCGCATGTTCCCGGCCATTCCCACGGCCATTCCCACGGGGACGGCGACGGGGGCGGCGACGGCCACGGACACGATGACGGTCACGGTCACAGTCACGGAACCGGCCACGCGCACGATCACGACCACGTGCACGAGCTGAGCAAGGACAACCTGTACTCGTGAGCACCGTCGCGCTGATGTGGGAGGCCCGGGCCGTGCCCGGTCGGGCCAACGAGCTGCTGGAGTGGGCCCGTTCGCGGATCCTGGCCCAAGACCCGGTGCGGCGCGAGGTGTTCAGCGCCCCGCAGGACCGGGTGCTCGTCATCACCTGGTGGGAGGCGACCGAGGGGATCGGTGCCGATCTGCCCGAACTGCCGGAGCCCGCAGCCGATTTGATCACGCGGGCGGTCCACCGCTGGCGCTTCGAATCGGTGGAGGTCGGGGGGACCGGCGGAGGCTGAGCCTCCGCTCGGCGGCCCTCCGGACCCCGCGGCGTGCGGATATGGTCATGCACATGCCCCGCCGTGACCTGCCGCCGCCGCCCCCTCCCGCGCACCTGCGCGCCTGGCTCGACGTGAGCGCCGTACGGGCCGACCGCGCCCGGTTCCTGGGGGAGCTCGGGCGGCGCAGTCTGGGCTTCGGCCGGCTCCTGCTCCTCTGGGCGGTCTCGGCGGTCTTCGCCCTGGGCTGGTCCTTCGTCGGCATGGCCCTGATGGCCATCGAGACGCACGACCCGTTCGCGTACCTCTTCGGCCTGATCTTCGCCGTGCTCGGCGTGGGCGTGCTGATACCGGCCGGGTTCTGGTTCGCCTGGGGCGCGAAGCGGGACCGGCAGGTCCGCCGGCTGCTGTGCGCCTGGGCGGAGCTGGACCGGGACCCGCCCGTGGACGCCGCCGTACGCGCGCCCGGGCGCAGCCTGGTCTGGCTGCTGGCCTCCTTCGCCCTGGGCGGGCTCGGGCTCTGGGTGACCTTCGGCTCGGCGGCGGCGGCCCGCCCCGGAGGCGACACCTACGGGGAGGTCGCCTACACCATGGGCCTCGGCATGATCCTGTGGATCACCGCCCTGCTGGGCCTCGGCAAGGCGGGCGCGCACTACCGCTGGGCGCTGCGGGTCTTCGGCGGAGCGGCCGGCGGAGCGGCGGGGGGAGCGGCGGGGGGAGCGGCCGGCGGAGCGGCGGGGGGAGCGGCCGGCGGATCCGGCGAGCCGTCAGGGACGGGCGGTCGGTGAGCCGATCAGCATGGAGGGGGCGCCGGCGACGCGGGTCAGGAAGACCGTCGCGGAGTTCGGGCCCTGCGGCTTCACCTTCCTGCGCAGCTCCTCGGGCTCGATCGCGGAGCCGCGCTTCTTCACCGTGAGGATGCCCACCCCGCGCTCGCGCAGCAGCGCCTTGAGCTTCTTCAGCCCGAACGGCAGGACGTCGGTGATCTCGTACGAGGTCGCGTACGGGGTCTCGCGCAGCTCGTCGGCGGTGATGTACGCGATGGTCGGGTCGATCAGCCGGCCGCCCAGCCGCTCGGCGACCTCGGCGACGAGGTGGGCGCGGATCACGGCGCCGTCGGGCTCGTAGAGGTAGCGCCCGACGGGACCGGCCTCGGGGTCGGGCAGCGGATCGGCGGTGGCCAGGGCGCGCGGGCCGGGCAGCAGGGTGGCGCGGATCTCGCCCGGGGCGGTCCCGAACCACAGCACGGCCTCCTTCACGTCCCCCTGGTCGGAGATCCACTCGGCCTGGGCCTCGGCGGGCACCGCCTCGTGGGGGATCCCGGGGGCGATCTTGATGGCGGCGACCTTGGCGGCGCGGGCGGTGGCGATGGCCCAGGACAGGGGAGGGGAGTAGGACTCGGGGTCGAAGATCCTGCCGCGTCCGCCGCGGCGGGCCGGGTCGATGAAGACGGCGTCGTAGCCCGCGGTGTCGACCTCCGTCACGTCGGCCTCCCTGACCTCGATCAGGTCCGCCAGCCCGAGCGCCTCGGCATTGGCGCGCGCCACGGCGACGGTCAGCGGGTCGTGGTCCACCGCCAGGACGCGGATGCCGAGCCGGGCCAGGGCCAGCGCGTCGCCGCCGATCCCGCAGCAGAGGTCCGCGAGGCTCCGTACGCCCAGGGCGGCGAGCCGCTCGGCCCGGTACGAGGCCACGGAGGCGCGGGTGGCCATCTCCCCGCCGCCGGGGGTGAAGTACATCCGGTGGGCGTCCTCGGCCCCGAACTTCGCCACGGCGCGCTGCCGCAGCCGGGCCTGACCGAGGGCGGCGGACACCAGCGGGGCGGGGTGTTCGCGGCGCAGCCGGGTGGCGACGGCGAGCTCCTGGGCGGGGTCGTAGTCCCGGAGCGAGTCGAGGAGGGCGTGGCCCTCGGGGGCGAGGAGCGCGGCGAAGTCTTCGGGGGTCACGGGTCCATTGTCGGCCACGGTGGGCCACTCGGAGGAAGGTCGGATTCCCCTCGCGGTGTCGCCCGGAACGCGTGCGTGAAGGGTGTAAAGATCCCGAACTATGCAGCTAGTCCGACAAACGGAACATAAGACGCAACACGGTCACCGGATCGCGGCAGTCGCGCGCGGCCGGTTGGGTACGGCCGCGATGGCCGCACTGCTCCTCGCCGCACTCGGCACGGGTTGCGGGGCCGGCGGGTCCGACGCGCCGGACAAGGCGGCGAAGGCGAAGGCCGCCGCGGGCGCCGCGGGCGAGCAGGCCGGCGCGGCCGGCGCGCTCGGCAACTACGCCGAGAAGCTGAAGGCCCTCCAGCAGGCGCGGATCGTCGCCGCGAAGAAGTGGGGGCTGGCCAAGCCCCCGCTCGTCGCTCCGCAGGCGCCCAAGGAGAAGCCGGAGATCCCCACCCGCGAGGGCTTCGAGGTCGAGGGCCAGGACGAGCTGCCCCCGGTCTTCACCACCGTCCCCACGGAGGAGAAGGTCGTCTTCCTGACGATCGACGACGGGGCCGAGAAGGACCCCGAGTTCCTGAAGATGATGCAGGAGCTGAAGCTCCCGTACACCGCCTTCCTGAGCGACTACCTGGTCCGGGACAACTACCCGTACTTCAAGGAGATGCAGGCGGCGGGCGTCACGCTCAACAACCACACGCTCAACCACCGCTACATGCCGGCGCTCTCGTACGAGAAGCAGCGCCAGGAGATCTGCGGTCAGCAGGACACCATCGAGAAGACGTTCGGCAAGCGCCCCACGCTCTTCCGCCCGCCGTACGGGAACTACAACGAGGACACGCTGCGCGCGGCCAAGTCCTGTGGCATCAAGGCCGTTCCACTGTGGAACGAGGAGGCCTTCCCGAACCGGATGGACTGGCGGGAATGGGACAAGGACCTGCACCCCGGTGACATCATCCTGACCCACTTCCGGGGCAAGGAAGACTGGAAGGGAAGCATGACTGACATGATCCGTCACGTCATGAAGACCGTCACGGACAAGGGTTATGCCGTGGCTCGCCTGGAGGATTACTTTTGATTCCTCCCCTCCCTGGAGAGCAGGGGATCCCTCACTCTCCAGGGCTGATCGGGGATTTCTGGCTCAGGCGGCCACTTGAGGCAGCGCCCCGGGTGGTCTTGTGCCCTCAGCGCCAGCCGGGTTGAGACCAGCCCGGACCAGCATCACGCGGGCGGAGTTCTTGTCCCTGGGGGACACGGCTCCGCACGCGGTGCAGGCGTAAATTCGTTCCGAGAGAGGTAGTGCGTGCTTGGTTCTCGCTCCGCACCGCGCGCAGTCCATGGTGGTGTGCGCGGGGTTGACCAGGAACACGGCGCGGCCGTGCTTGCGGCCCATCTGGACAAGGGCCGCCTTCGTCGCGGAGATCGCCGCATCAGCCGCCTTGCGGGCCATGGTGGACTTGGCGAGGAACTTCGGGCGGAAATCCTCCACGGCCAGAGCATCGTGGTCGCGGACGACAGCTTTGGCCCACTTGCGGCCGGTGTCCTGGCGTTGCCGGGCCACCTTCTTGTGCAGCTTCGCCGTCAGTTTCTTCGCCCGCTGATACCCCTTCGACCCGGGCTTGCCCTTCGCCGGTTTCCGGCGGGCCATCATCCGCTGATAGCGCGCGAGGCCGGTGGCGGCCTTCTTGCCGTGCTCGGCATGCGGCAGGTCGTGGTCGTCACTGGTGGTGGTCGCGGTCTCCTTCACGCCCCAGTCGATACCGATCACACGACCGGTCTCAGGCAGCGGCTCGACCTCGGCGGGGACCACGAACGAGCAGTACCAGTGCCCGAGACCATCCTGATACACGCGCACGCTGGACGGATCGGCCGGAAGGTTCCGCGACCACACCACCGTCAGGGCGATCCCGCCCGCCAGGTACAGGCGGCCATCCTTCAACCGGAAACCGCGCTTGGTGTAGTTGAGGGACGGCAGCGCTTCCCGCTTCCTCTTCCACCTCGGCATACCGGCCCGCCGCCGCACCGGCAGCCGGTCGTTGATGTCCTTCTGCGCCTTGGCGCGGGACTTTCCGAAAATCCCGGATCACCTGCTGCTGCACAACCGAGGACCCGTCCCGCAGCCAGGCGTTCCGGGTGCGGGCTTCGGTCAGCATCTTGTCGAGCTGCGCCGGGCCGCAGGTCCGCTTGCCCGTCCCCCCGGGCCGGTCCTTGTTCCACAGGTGCGTCTGCTTCGACTTCGCGCAGCACTCGTTCCAGATCCACCGGCACCGGTCCCACTCCGCCGTCAAAGCGGCGAGCGCGGTGGACGACACGCGCATGCGGAAGGCATACCGGGCATGCCCGGTATCCCCCGCCGACGCTGTCGTCGCCATGCCGACAACCTAGCCTCGGCAACTGACAACAACCGAAAGAGCAGGCCAGACCAGATGCGAACCGACCTCCGGCGTCGTGGGAGAAAACAAGTGAAGTACGCGCGCCGGTTCGTAGCCGGAACGCTGGCGGCCGGCGCGCTCGCGCTGTCCCTGACGGGGTGCGGGGACAGCGTGGACCCCATCGAGAGACTGGGGCGCAAGACCACGGAGGCCAGGGCGACGCCGTCGCCCTCGGGGGCGGCCTCCCCCTCCGCCGCGGGCCGCGGAACGGCGGCCGCGGCGGACGAGGCGTACAAGAAGTGGGGCCTCAGCGGCCCCCTCCAGTACGCGCCCAAGCCGGCCGCCAAACCGCAGATCGCACCCGCCAAGGCGGGGCGGGTCCAGGTCATCGACCGAATACCCGTCCCGGCGGACGACAAGGTCGTCTTCCTGACGTTCGACGACGGCGCGGAGAAGAACCCCGAGTTCCTGACGATGGCCGCCGATCTGAAGCTGCCGATCAGCATGTTCCTCACGGACAACATCGCCTCGTCGGATTACGGCCACTTCGAAAAGCTCCGCGACAACGGCTCCGGCAGCACGATAAACAACCACACCCTGACGCACCCGAATCTGCGCACCCTGTCCTTCGAGGCGCAGAAGAAGGAGATATGCGGGCAGCAGGAACGCCTGGAGAAGCGCTTCGGCAAGCGGCCGGCGCTCTTCCGGCCGCCGTACGGCAACCACAACGACGACACCCTCAGGGCCGCGCACGAGTGCGGGATCTCCCAGCTCCTCCTGTGGCGCGTGTCGATGCAGATCAACAACTTCCAGTACGCCGAGGGCTCCACCCTCAAACCCGGTGACATCATCCTGGCCCACTTCCGCGGCCCCGCCGAGCTGAAGGGCACGACGGAGACCGAGATGACGACCCGGATGCTCCGGCGGATACAGGAGCAGGGTTACCGGATCGGCCGGCTGGAGGACTACCTGTAGGGCGCGGCGGGGTGCGGTTCGGGCCCGGCGGCCTGCGGCGTGATCGTGGGCGTGATCGTCGTCTCCGCCGGGCCCCGCGCGTCCGCCTCGCGTTGTCGTTCGGTGCTGTCGGAGATGCGCAGCAGCAGGGCGATCATGATCCAGTTGGCCAGCAGGGACGAGCCGCCCGCGGCCAGGAAGGGCAGGGCCTTGCCCGTCAGCGGGATCAGCCCCGTGACGCCGCCGGCCACGATGAAGACCTGGAGTGCCAGGGCGGACGACAGGCCCACCGCCAGCAGCTTGCCGAACGGGTCGCGGGCGCCCAGCGCCATCCGCAGCCCGCGCTGCACGAGGAGCGCGTAGAGGATCAGGACGGCCATGACCCCGGCCAGGCCGAGCTCCTCGCCCACCGTCGTCAGGATGAAGTCGCTGCGGCCCGCGAACTTGATCAGTTCCGGATGGCCCAGGCCGAGGCCCGTGCCCGAGATGCCGCCCGTGCCGAAGCTGAACAGCGCCTGCGCCGACTGGTCCGAGACGATGCCCGGCGGCCGGTCCTTCCAGTAGTACGACAGCGGGTTCAGCCAGGCGGCCACGCGGGCCTTGACGTGGGGCTCCGTCGTGCCCACGACGAAGGCGCCCGCCGAGGCGAGGACCAGGCCGCAGACGATCCAGCTGGTGCGTTCCGTGGCCACGTAGAGCATGACCACGAAGACGCCGAAGAAGAGCAGCGAGGTGCCGAGGTCGCGCTCGAAGACCAGCACCAGCAGCGAGACGATCCACACCGTGATGAGCGGGCCGAGCTGGCGCATCGGCGGCAGCCGCATGCCCAGGAACTTGCGTCCCGACAGGGCCAGCGCGTCACGGTGGATCACCAGGTAGCCCGCGAAGAAAACCGCGATCATGATCTTCACGAACTCGCCGGGCTGGACCGAGAGCGCGCCGAACTTGATCCAGCGCTTCGCCCCGTAGGTGTCCGCGCCGAAGAACGCGGGTGCGATCAGCGCCACCAGGGCCACGGCCATCGTGATGTAGATGAACCGCTGGAGGAGGCGGTGATCGCGCAGCAGTCCCAGCACCGCGATGCAGGCCGCGACGCCGATCACCGTCCATATCAGCTGGCCGGGCGCCACCGCCGGAGAGTTGTACCGGTCGAGGTACCCCTGGTCGAGGCGGTGCAGCAGCACCAGCCCCAGCCCGGTCAGCAGCAGGGCCAGCGGGAAGATCAGCGGATCCGCGTACGCCGCGAACCGGCGCACGGCCAGGTGCCCCACCAGCGCGAGCAGCGTCATGCTGACCACGAAGCCGGTGAGGCCGGCCGGCAGCTCGTCGTTCATCGCGAGGCCGGCGGCGATGTGGCCGGAGACGGTCACCGCGAGGACGAGGACGAGGAGCAGTGCTTCCGTGCGGCGGCGCGCGCCCGCCGAGGTCAGGGGCTTCAGTCCACGCACGGGACGCCGCCGCCGTCGATGGCGGGGGTTCCGCTGCTGCTCCGGGACGGTGAGGGCGCGGGGGCGGAGCTCTTGGGGGAGCCCGCTGAGTCCGCGGAGCCCTGCGGGGCGGGCGGGGTGCCCGGTGAGGAGGGAGCGGTGCCAGGCGCGCTCGGGCTCGCAGTGGCCCCGGGCCCGATCCGCTCGGCTATGAACCGCTTTATCTTCATATCGTCTACGACGTTTATCTCGGCGCCATGGTTCCGTCCGAAGCTCTCGATGGGAAGGGTCACAAACTCCACGTTGCCCCCGGACAGGTTCTTCGCCTGCTTCACGAAGGACAGCAGGTCCCATCCCCGGTCGGTGACCACGTCCTGCTTCGCCGCGTCGATCAGCTTCATCAGCTTCACCGGATCGGTGAAGGTCCCGGCCTGGTTCAGCTGGTAGGTGGCCCCCGCCAGGAACGCCTGCTGCCGCTTCGTCCGGTCCAGGTCGCCCATGGTCAGGCCGTGCCGCTGCCGTACGAAGGCCAGCGACTGCTGCCCGTCGAGCGTCTGGCGCCCCGCCGGGAAGTCGGCCCCCGAGAAACCGTCCTTCGCCGGCTTCTTCAGACACACCGGTACGCCGCCCAGCGCGTCCGCGAGGTGATAGAAACCGGCCAGGTTCAGCTCGGCGAAGTGGTCGATCGGCACGCCCAGGAAGGTGCGCACCGTCTCGATCTCCGCCTTGCGGCCCGCCTCGCGCCCCTCCCGCTCGAGCCGCCTCCGGTCCGTGACCCCCTGGGCGGAGAGCTGGTCCTCGACCTTGGCCTTCGCCCGCCCGTACGCCTCCTTGATCTTGGCCTTGCCGGTGAAACCGGGCACCCCGTGCAGCTCGACGAAGTCGTCGCGCGGCACCGAGAAGGCCTTCGCCTCGCTCCCGTCGCCGGGGACGTGCAGCAGGATCAGGGTGTTGGTGTTGTAGCCGCCGACGGCCGAGGTCGCGCCCGCGTGCAGTTTGTCGAGCACGGCCGGCGGGAGGTCCTCGCCGTTCTGGTCCCGGCGGCTGTCCAGGCCCATCAGCAGGATGTTCACGTCGCCGTACTTCGACTTCTCGGCACCCTCCAGGGCCTTGGAGCTGCCGATGCTGGAGGCGAGGTCGTCGTACAGGTACCAGGCGGTCGCCCCCGCGAGCACCACCAGGGCGCAGCCGGACGCCAGCAGGGTGCGGGTGAGCCTGCGGCGGCGGGACGCGGCCGCCGGGGACTTCGGTGCACGGGTCTTCCTGCGGTGGGCGCTCATGCCTGTCGATGCTGGGGGAGCGGTGCTGAAGGAAGCCTGAGGGTCCTGAAGGCGTCTTCAGGGGGCGGGGGTGGGGGCGGGTGCGGCGCCGCGGCCGGATGAGGCCGGGGCGGGCACGCGCAGCACCAGCCGGGCGCCGCCGGCGGGCGCCGGGAGCGCGCGGACGTCACCGCCGTGCGCCCGGGCGATCTCCCGGGCGATGGCCAGCCCCAGGCCGGTGCCGCCGCTGGCCCGGCCCCGGTCCGCGTCCAGCCGTACGAACCGCTCGAAGACCCGGTCCCGGTCGGCCTCCGGGATGCCCGGCCCGTCGTCCGTGACCTCCAGCATCGCCCAGCCGTCCTCGGCGAAGGCCCGCACCACGACCCCGGTACGGGCGTACCGCAGGGCGTTGTCCACCAGGTTCGCCAGCGCCCGCTCCAGCCGCGCCGGATCCCCGGACGCCGGTACGGGAGCCCGCGCGTCCACCCGTAGCCGGGCCCGGGGCTCCGGGCGCCGCGCCACGTCCTCGGCGGCCAGCAGCGCGAGGTCCACCGGCTCGGGGCGCGGCGCCGGCCCGCCGTCCAGCCGGGCCAGCAGGAGCAGATCGGCCGCGATGCCCTGCAGCCGCTCGGTATCGGCCAGCGCGGCCGCCACCGACTCCCGGTCGGGGTCCCGCAGCGCCACCTCCAGCCGGGACCGGACGGCCGCGAGGGGATTGCGCAGCTCGTGCGAGGCGTCGGCGGTGAACTGCCGCTGCCGGGCGTCGCTGCGCTCCAGCCGGTCGAGGGTGTCGTTGACGGTCCGTGCCAGCTGCGCGATCTCGTCGGCGCCGCCCGGGTCCGGGACCCGCCGGTCCAGCTCGCTCCCGGTGACCGCCGCCAGCCCGGTGCGGATCGCGGTGACCGGGCGCAGCGCGTGGCCCGTCACCCACCAGGCCAGCAGCGCCGCGAAGGCGATCAGCGGGGGCGCGCCGGCGAGCAGGCCCAGCGCGACGGCCCGGTTGGCGTCGTCGACGTCGCCGAGGACGGTCGCGGCGTAGACGGTGTGCGGGTCGTGCGCCCCCGGCGGGCCGGGCGCGTCCACGGCGACCACCACGCGCCGCTGTGCGCCGGGGCGTGCGGGCGGCAGCACGGCCGACCGTACGTCCTGCCCGGCCGCGGGGCCCAGCTCCGTGAGCTCCGGGGTGTCCTTCAGGTCCCCACTGGTGGCCACGACGGTCCCGGCCGCGTTCCGTACGAGGACCAGGTCGACCCCGCCCTCGGGCGCGGGCAGCCGGCCGCCGGCCGGGAGGCTCCCGGTGTCGGACTGCGCGGCCACCTTGCGGGCGGCCAGCTCGGTGCGGCCGGTGGTGTTCTCGATGAGGTTGGCGCGCAGCAGGGTGTAGAGCCACAGCCCGCCGGCGGCCAGTACGGCGGCCATCGCGAGGGCGGCCGCCGCGGCGGCGCGGGCGCGGAGGCCGCCGAGGCGGCGGGGCCGCGGCTTCGACGGCGGCTCAGCCACCGTCCGGGGCCATCCGGTAGCCGGTGCCGTGCACGGTGAGGATCGCGCGGCGCCCGAAGGGGGCGTCGATCTTCCGGCGGAGCGAGGAGACGTAGACCTCGACGATGTTCGGGTCGATGCCGTGCGGGGTGTCCCAGACCTCGTCGAGGATGTCCTGCTTGGCGACGGCCCGGCCGGGCTGCTCCATCAGGCAGCCCAGGACGCCGAGCTCACGGGCGGTCAGCTCGATCTCGTGCGTGCCCCGGCGGCAGCGGCGGCCCTGGGTGTCGAGGACGAGGTCGCCGGCTTGCAGCACCCCGGTCCGGGCGGCGGCGCCCGCGCCGGCGGCGCGGCGGGTGAGCGCGCGGAGGCGGGCGGCGAGGACGACGAAGGAGAACGGTTTCGTCAGGTAGTCGTCCGCACCCGAGTCCAGGCCCTCGGCCTCGTCGTACTCGCCGTCCTTGGCGGTCAGCATCAGCACGGGGGTGGCGACGCCGTGGGACCGCATCCGGGTGCAGATCTCGTAGCCCGAGAGGCCGGGGAGCATCAGGTCGAGGAGGACCACGTCGTACGGGCCTCCGGTGAGTGCCAGGTCCAGTCCGCGGTGGCCGTCGTGGGCCAGGTCGACCCAGTGGCCGTCGGCGGAGAGGCCGCGCCGCAGTGAATCGGCGAGGCTGACTTCGTCTTCGACGACCAGGATCCGCATGCCCCAAGCGTCACATACCGGGCAGCCATTCCTTCTTGCTTGACGCCGACCACACCTCTTTCACGCCGACCTCGCACCGCTGCGCGGGCTTCGCCCGGCTGCGCCGGACTCCGTCCGGCGGGGCGGGTGCGGGTGGTTGGGCCCTGCGGGGCGGAGTTCCCCTACCCTCCCTTCCACCGTTCCCCGGGCCAGCCCGGACCCGGTCCTCAAACGCCGGACGGGCTGAAAGGAGCGGGGCCCCGGGCTGCGCCCGGCCCCCTCTGGGGCTCCGCCCCAGACCCCGGTCCTCAAGCGCCGGACGGCTGGAGTGGCGCGGGCGGTCTGGAATATCCCCCAGCCGGGGTCGGTGGGGGCTGCGGCGGGGCCGGGGTCGGCGACGGGGGCGGGGTGGGGTGTTGGCCGGGACGTAAAGCGTGATTTGTGGCGCGAGAACACGCGCACCCTGTCGAAGTAGCGGGCAGGGCGCCTAAATCATGCAGTCCAGGCCGACACCCCACCCCGCCCCCGGCACCGGCCCCCACCCGCAGCCACCGAGCCTCGGCGCAAGCCAGCCCCGCCGGCGCTTGAGGCGCAGGGGCCCGGGGACAGCGTCCCCGCAGGATTCGGGGCCTCGAACAGGCGGCCAAGGCTGCGAAACCAGCGGCGCGTATTGGCACTCCGCTTGACCGAGTGCTAATCCCCGGAATAGTCTCGCGTCTGGCACTCGCCCCTGGTGAGTGCCAACACGGCGACAGGCAGATCCGGCACCCGCGACGACGGATCGACATGGTCGCCACCTCAGACAATTAACCCCGGATCTCCGAAGCGGAAGGTCAGATCGTGACGACCACCAGCTCCAAGGTTGCCATCAAGCCGCTCGAGGACCGCATTGTGGTCCAGCCGCTCGACGCCGAGCAGACCACGGCCTCTGGCCTGGTCATCCCGGACACCGCGAAGGAGAAGCCCCAGGAGGGCGTCGTCCTCGCCGTGGGTCCGGGTCGCTTCGAGGACGGCCAGCGTCTCCCGCTGGACGTCACCGTCGGCGACGTCGTCCTGTACTCCAAGTACGGCGGCACCGAAGTGAAGTACAACGGCGAGGAGTACCTCGTCCTCTCGGCCCGCGACGTGCTCGCGATCGTCGAGAAGTAATCACTTCTCCAGTTTTGCTTTGAGCTACGCCCCTGGTCACCCCTGCTGATGCCGGGCGGCGAGGGGCGTAGTTCGTGTCTGACAGGCGGTCGCGGTGAGCGGCCGGGGATAGCAACGAGAGGGCTGAACCGCTCCCATGCCGAAGATTCTCAAGTTTGACGAGGACGCCCGTCGCGCCCTTGAGCGTGGCGTCAACAAGCTCGCCGACACCGTCAAGGTGACGATCGGTCCCAAGGGCCGCAACGTCGTCATCGACAAGAAGTTCGGCGCTCCCACCATCACGAACGACGGCGTCACCATCGCCCGTGAGGTCGAGCTCGACGACCCGTACGAGAACCTTGGCGCGCAGCTCGTCAAGGAGGTCGCGACCAAGACCAACGACGTCGCGGGTGACGGCACCACCACCGCCACCGTGCTGGCGCAGGCGCTGGTCCGCGAGGGTCTGCGCAACGTCGCCGCGGGTGCTTCCCCGGCCGCCCTGAAGAAGGGCATCGACGCCGCGGTCAAGGCCGTGTCCGAGGAGCTCCTCGCGACCGCCCGCCCGATCGAGGACAAGTCCGACATCGCCGCCGTGGCCGCGCTCTCCGCGCAGGACCAGCAGGTCGGTGACCTCATCGCCGAGGCGATGGACAAGGTCGGCAAGGACGGTGTCATCACCGTCGAGGAGTCCAACGCCTTCGGCCTGGAGCTCGAGTTCACCGAGGGCATGGCCTTCGACAAGGGCTACCTGTCCCCGTACATGGTCTCCGACCAGGAGCGTATGGAGGCCATCCTCGATGACCCGTACATCCTGATCAACCAGGGCAAGATCTCCTCCATCCAGGACCTCCTGCCGCTGCTCGAGAAGGTCATCCAGGCCGGCGCCTCCAAGCCGCTCCTGATCATCGCCGAGGACGTCGAGGGCGAGGCGCTCTCCACCCTCGTCGTCAACAAGATCCGTGGCACCTTCAACGCCGTCGCCGTCAAGGCGCCCGGCTTCGGTGACCGCCGCAAGGCGATGCTCCAGGACATGGCCACCCTCACCGGTGCCACCGTCATCGCCGAGGAGGTCGGCCTCAAGCTCGACCAGGCCGGTCTGGACGTACTGGGCTCCGCCCGCCGCGTCACGATCTCCAAGGACAGCACCACCATCGTCGACGGTGGCGGCTCTTCCGACGAGGTCCTCGGCCGCGTCAACCAGATCAAGGCCGAGATCGAGTCGACCGACTCGGACTGGGACCGCGAGAAGCTGCAGGAGCGCCTGGCGAAGCTCGCCGGCGGCGTCTGCGTCATCAAGGTCGGCGCCGCCACCGAGGTGGAGCTCAAGGAGAAGAAGCACCGTCTCGAGGACGCCATCTCGGCGACCCGCGCCGCGGTCGAGGAGGGCATCGTCTCCGGCGGTGGCTCCGCTCTCGTCCACGCCGTGAAGGTGCTGGAAGGCAACCTCGGCCTGTCGGGCGACGAGGCCACCGGTGTCGCGGTCGTGCGCCGCGCCGCCGTCGAGCCGCTGCGCTGGATCGCGGAGAACGCCGGCCTCGAGGGCTACGTCATCACCGCGAAGGTCGCCGAGCTCGAGAAGGGCCAGGGCTTCAACGCCGCCACCGGCGAGTACGGCGACCTGGTCAAGGCCGGCGTCATCGACCCGGTCAAGGTCACCCGCTCCGCGCTGGAGAACGCCGCTTCCATCGCGTCGCTGCTGCTCACGACCGAGACCCTGGTCGTCGAGAAGCCGGCCGACGACGAGGGCGACGCCGGTCACGGCCACGGTGGCCACGGCCACAGCCACTGACCTCGTCAGTAGGCGCGGCCGGTAAGAACGGTCGGTAAGTACGGCAAAGCCCCGGTCACCACTGCCAAGCGGTGGTGACCGGGGCTTTCTCGTCTGCTGTCCGGTGCTGTCCGGTGCTATCCGGGCATCATGCCCATCTGGCGCATCAGGCCCGGTGCGTCGTAGTACCACCAGTCCTCGGCGATCTGGCCGTTCTCGATCCGGCAGGTCGTACAACCCGACATGGTGAATTCCTTGCCGGTCGGCGCGACCCCCATGAACTCGCCCTTGTGAGTGCCCTTCCAGTCCCACAGGGTGGTGACGCAGTCGCCTTCGGCGACCTGCCGCGTCATGTCGAAGGTCATGTCGAACGCGCTCCGCCACATGCCGACGGTCTTGCGGATGCCCTCGCGGCCGCCGCCCTCGCCCGCCTTCTCCATGATGTCGTGGGTGACGTAGTCGGCGGCGATGCACTCCTCGACGGCGTCGAAGTTGCCCTTGCCCACGACCTCCTCGAGGAAGCGGTTCACGACGAGCTTGTTGAGGTACTCGTCACGGACCACGTCGAGGTTCATGAACTTCGGCATGCCTTCGCAGAGCGCCACCATCTCCTGGAACATCCGGTCGGTTTCCGGGAGCGAGGAGTTCCTCATGGCCTCTTCGTACGAGGGGAATTCGACGAGGTCCACGTAGTGGGTCTTGGAGTCGCGATCCCTGCCGATGAGCGTGTGGGTGACCGTGCGCCTGCCGGCGGTCTGCTCGGCATAGCGGTCGATGAGACTGTTCATCTCGTCGAAGCGCTTGGTCTCGTAGTCGATCACTTGTACGAATGTCATCGCGTCGCCTCCCGCGCTGGATGGGACACATCCAGTCTAGGGAGATTTCACCCATATGCCCCGTTTACCCACAGGTCACCACGGGATGCGGGACCCGCGCCCCGATTACTGGGGCCCGTACTTGCGCCCCGTGCGCGAGGACATCCCGCCCAGCAGCCCCCGCGGGGTCAGCTTCACCACGCCCATCAGCGCCTTGTACCGCGGATCCGGGATCGACACCGTCTTGCCCCGCGCCAGATCGGCCAGCGCGGCGGCCACCAGCTTGTCGGCGTCGAGCCACATCCAGCCGGGGATGTTGTCCGTGCCCATGCCGGCCCGCTCGTGGAACTCGGTGCGCACGAAGCCCGGGCACAGCGCCATCATCCGTACGCCCGAGCCGGTCAGGTCCTTGGCCGCGCCCTGGGTGAACTGCACGACCCAGGCCTTGCTCGCCCCGTAGGTGCCGCGCGGCAGGAAGGCGGCCACCGAGGCCACGTTGATCACGCCGCCGCGCCCGCGCGAGCGCATCGGCTCCACGGCCGCCGAGGTCAGCCGCAGCACGGCCTCGATGTGGACCTTCAGCATGGTCAGCTCGTCGGCCATGGACACTTCGAGGTAGCGGCCCTTGTTGCCGAAGCCCGCGTTGTTCACCAGCAGGTCCACCGGGTGCTTGCGGTCGGCGAGGCGCTCCTCGACCGCCGTGATGCCCTCCTCGGTGGAGAGGTCGGCGGCCAGCACCTCGGCCTCGATGCCGTGCCGGTCGTGCAGCTCGGTGGCCTGCTCCCCGAGGCGCTTGGTGTCCCGCGCCACCAGGACGAGGTTGTGCCCCTGGGCGGCGAGCCGCCGGGCGAAGGCGGCGCCGATGCCCGCCGTGGATCCCGTAATCAACGCAGTCGTCATAGGCGCAACCTAGTCGCCCGGCTTCCCGTACTTCTCCACGTGGGCCAGCGCCTTGTCCCGGGCTTCCGGCTCCAGCGCGTCACCCGCCGCCAGTGTGCGCGGCAGCAGCTCCCGCTCGGTGGTGAAGGCGCGGAACCAGAACGCCACCGTCACCTCGTGGTCCGGGCGGTGCGCGACCTCGATGGTGTCCCCGGGGGAGACCGAGCCTTCCCGCAGGACCCGCAGGTAGGCGCCCGGCCGGGCCTCCTGGGTGAACCGCTTGACCCAGGCCCTCTCGCCGAGGATCCCCTGGAAGGTCCGGCACGGGATGCGGGCCGAGGCCACCTCCAGGAGCAGATCGGGTCCGACCCGCCAGCGCTCGCCGAGCAGCGCGCCGTTCACGTCGAGTCCGGAGGTGGTGAAGTTCTCGCCGAAGGTCCCGCCGGGCAGTTCGCGGCCGAGCTCCCGCTCCCACCACTCCAGGTCCTCGCGGGCGTACGCGTACACGGCCTGGTGGTCACCGCCGTGATGGCGCAGGTGACAGACGTCGTCCCCTTCGACGCCGCTCGCGCCGACGCCCTTGGGGCCCGGAGCGAAGACCCGTACGGGGCCCGGCGCGGGGATCTTGCCGTGACCGGTCAGCCCGTCCGGGGCGTCGGTGTAGTCGACGGCCGTCGCACGGCCGAGGTTCACGGAGATCAGATGCATGGCACCACGCTAGCCGATCACCTCAAAGGCAGCCGGGGGTCATTCGCGCCGAGATCAAAGTACCCCTTATGCTCGAAGGGTGATCGAGGCACGTCATCTCCGAGTTCTGCGCGCTGTCGCCGGAACCGGGTCCTTCTCCGCCGCCGCCCGCGAGCTCGGCTGCACCCAACCGGCCGTCTCCCAGCAGATGAAGGCGCTGGAGCAGTCCGCCGGCACCCCGCTGCTGATCCGCACCGGGCGCGAGATGCGCCTCACCCAGGCCGGTGAGGCGCTGGTCCGGCATGCCGCCGGGATCCTCGCCGGACTGACGGCCGCGGAGGAGGAGGTCGCGGCCATCGCCGGGCTGCGCGCTGGGCGGGTCCGGCTGGTCTCCTTCCCCAGCGGCAGTTCCACGCTGGTGCCGACCGCGCTCGCGGCGATGCGCGCCGAGCACCCGGGGACCCGGATCTCACTGGTCGAGGCGGAGCCGCCGCGCTCGGTGGAGATGCTGCGCGAGGGGGACTGCGATCTGGCGCTGGCCTTCCGCTACGGCGGCGCCTCGGGATCGGCGGCCGAGTGGGAGGACCTCGTGGTCCGGCCGCTGCTGACCGACCGGCTCGTCGGGCTGGTTCCCGAAGGGCACCGGCTGGCGGGAGCGGAGCGGGTGGGCATGGCGGAGCTGGCCGACGAGCCCTGGATCGCGGGCTGTCCGCGCTGCCGCCGCCATCTGGTGGAGGTGTGCGAGGCGGCCGGTTTCACCCCGCGCATCGACTTCGCCACCGACGACTACCCGGCCGTGGTCGGCCTGGTCGGGGCCGGGCTCGGGGTCGCGGTGCTGCCGGAGCTCGCGGTGGAGTCCGTACGGGCCAAGGGCGTGAGCACCCTCGTCGTGGAACCGGCCGTCGAGCGGGAGGTCGTCGCGCTGACCCTGCCCGACCTGGCCAGGGTGCCGGCGGTGGCCGCGACCCTGGTCCAGCTGGAGCGGGCCGCCCGGCGCTGACGGCCGGGCGCGCTCGGTCCGGCGCCGGCGGCCGGCCCTGGCGCGGATGGCCCTGGCCCCGATGGGCCGGGTGGCCGGATCCCGCGGCGGACGGGGCCGCCACGCGAAGGACCGTACGGCGGTACGGCCGGTCGGGTGGCAGCCCGGTCCGGTACGCGGCACACCCGTGCGCGTCGGTGCTGCGTGTGCCGGTGCTGCGTGTGCCGATCAGATCGGCGAAACGTTCCTTCGGTCGTTTCGTGTGGAGCCCGGTCAGTGCGGGGCGATCGGCGCGCTCGGCCCGATCGCGGTGGTCGCCGGGATCAGGCGGTGGCGGGCGCGGCCCATCAGTTCTTCGCGTTCGTCCTCGGTGAGGCCGCCCCACACCCCGTAGGGCTCACGGACGGCGAGTGCGTGCGCGGCGCATTCAGAACGCACCGGGCATCGCATGCAGACCTCTTTAGCCGAGGTCTCGCGCGCGCTCCTGGCCGCGCCCCGCTCGCCTTCCGGGTGGAAGAAGAGGGAGCTGTCGACCCCGCGGCAGGCAGCCAGCAGCTGCCAGTCCCAGAGGTCGGCGTTCGGTCCGGGGAGGCGGGAGAAATCTGCCATTGGTAGTCCTCTTGGTGCCGGTACTGAGGCGGATACGGTCCATGTCTCCACACCTACTGTCGTAGTAGATGTAAATATGACTCATTGGGAATCTAGCCTCAGACATGCGCCAAACGGAAGGAAAGCCGCCAAATAGGGCATACCGTCATCTGGAGGACACGCGGCGAGTGGCTCCTGCCTTGTGTTCGCTTCCTCACGTAGAGTGCCGAAGGTGTCCGTCCGACCCGTAACTCTTTCGAGTGACCATCGTTGAGAGTGCGAAGGCGGTTGAACCAAGAAGTTCTCGGACATGTGTCCGGGGGCATCGACCGCACAGGTGACGATACGTACCAGCCTGGAGGCTCAAGGTGACGCGCATCAGCAGCTGCGGAGGGCGGTCATGACATCCGTCCTCGTCTGCGACGACTCCCCGCTTGCCCGAGAGGCGCTCCGCCGCGCGGTTGCCACCGTGCCCGGCGTCGAGCGTGTGACGACGGCTGCCAACGGCGAGGAAGTCCTCCGCCGCTGGGGTGCCGACCGTTCCGACCTGATTCTGATGGATGTACGGATGCCCGGGCTCGGCGGTGTGGAGACGGTGCGCCGGCTGCTCTCGGCCGACCCCGGGGCCCGCATCATCATGCTGACGGTCGCCGAGGACCTGGACGGCGTGGCCCTCGCGGTCGCCGCCGGCGCCCGGGGCTACCTGCACAAGGACGCCTCGCGCGCCGAACTGCGGGCCACGGTCACCCAGGCCCTCGCCGACCCGACCTGGAGGCTGGCCCCGCGCCGGCTCCGTTCGGCCGAGATGGGCGCCGCGCCCACGCTCACCGCACGCGAGATCCAGGTGCTGGAAGGCATGAGCCACGGCCGGTCCAACGCGGAGATCGGGCGCGAGCTCTTCCTCTCCGAGGACACGGTCAAGACGCACGCCCGCCGGCTGTTCAAGAAGCTGGGTGCGTCCGACCGGGCGCACGCCGTGGCGCTCGGGTTCCGCTGGGGCCTGGTCCGCTGACCGCAGGTCCGCCGGCCCTCACCGGCCGGCGGTGCCGTCGGCGGGCCGGCCCGTCCCGGCCCCCGGCCCACCCCGGACCCGCGGCCCCGGCCGCCCTCCGGAATCTCCCGCCGTCCGATCCGCCGCACCCTGGTGCGCGCGGGGGATTGACGGTGCACAATCCGGGGGACGTGTCGCTTCGGGCGCGATGCCGCATGCTTGAGGGTGTGGCGCATCCTGGAGATGTCGCCGCGGGGACGATTCGGCCGAGCGGGAGGGGAGGGCCAGACCATGAGTTCCGGTGCACCCACCCCGCACGACCCGTCGACGCATAACGCTTCGACGCACAACACGGGCCGCGGTGCCGCGAATGCCCCGGCGCCAAGGCACCATGGATTGATGCGCGACGACGAGGCCCCGGGGTCACCCGCGACCACAGGGGGCGGCGGCGCCTCCCGCAACAGCGGCGACGGTACCGTCAGCGCGCTCGTACGCCGTGCGGTGGAGGGCGACGAGCAGGCCACCCACGATCTGCTGGCCTTCGTGCACCCCCTCGCCATCCGCTACTGCCGCTCCCGCCTGTCGCGACTTCCGGGTGACGCTCGTCACTTCGTGGAGGACCTGGCGCAGGAGGTCTGCGTCGCCGTCCTGATGGCCCTGCCGCGCTACCGCGACACCGGACGCCCCTTCGAGGCCTTCGTCTTCGCCATCGCCGCGCACAAGGTCGCCGATCTCCAGCGGGCCGCCATGCGCCATCCGGGCAGTACGGCCGTGCCCTCCGACGAGATGCCGGAGCGGCCCGACGACTCCCTGGGGCCGGAGGAGCGCGCACTGCTGAGCAGTGACGCCGCCTGGGCCAAGAAGCTGCTCGCCAACCTTCCGGAGAACCAGCGCGAGCTCCTCGTCCTGCGCGTGGCCGTCGGGCTGACCGCCGAAGAGACCGGGCAGATGCTCGGAATGTCCCCCGGGGCGGTGCGCGTCGCCCAGCACCGGGCGCTGAGCCGGCTCCGCGCGCTCGCCGAGCAGTAGGCCGTGCGGGTCTTCCCGTAGGCCGTGCGAGGTTTTTCCCGTAGGCCGTACGGGTTTTTCCCGTAGGAAGATACGAACCTTGGCGTCGATCTTCGTCGTGGAATGAGAGGCGTCGGGATCCCGTTAGCATGGACATCCGCGCTGAGCAAGACCATCTTGGAAGGTGTCATGACTGTGAACGGCAGCGACTCGACTGGGATGCCCGACAAATTCGCCACGCTCGGCCTCACCTATGACGATGTGCTGCTGCTCCCCGGGTCCTCGGACATGTCCCCGGACGCCATCGACACCTCCTCGCTCATCTCCCGCAACGTGCGCGTGAACGTCCCGCTGCTCTCCGCCGCCATGGACAAGGTCACCGAGGCCCGGATGGCCATCGCGATGGCCCGCCAGGGCGGCGTCGGCGTCCTGCACCGCAACCTCTCCATCGCCGACCAGGCCAACCAGGTAGACCTGGTCAAGCGCTCCGAGTCCGGCATGGTCACCGACCCGATCACGGTGCACCCCGACGCGACCCTTGGCGAGGCCGACGAGCTCTGCGCGAAGTTCCGCATCTCCGGCGTCCCGGTCACGGACCCGGCGGGCAAGCTGCTCGGCATCGTCACCAACCGCGACATGGCCTTCGAGTCGGACCGCAGCCGCCAGGTGCGCGAGGTCATGACCCCGATGCCGCTGGTCACGGGCAAGGTGGGCATCTCCGGCGTGGACGCCATGGAGCTGCTGCGCCGCCACAAGATCGAGAAGCTGCCGCTCGTCGACGAGGCCGGCCTGCTCAAGGGCCTCATCACGGTCAAGGACTTCGTCAAGGCGGAGAAGTACCCGAACGCCGCCAAGGACAAGGACGGCCGGCTGCTCGTCGGCGCGGCCGTCGGTGTCGCGGGCGACGCGTACGAGCGGGCCCAGGCCCTGATCGAGGCGGGCGCCGACTTCATCGTCGTCGACACCGCCCACGGTCACTCCCGCCTCGTCGGCGACATGGTCTCCAAGATCAAGTCGAACTCGACGGTCGACGTCATCGGCGGCAACATCGCCACCCGCGACGGCGCCCAGGCCCTCATCGACGCCGGCTGCGACGGCATCAAGGTCGGCGTCGGCCCCGGCTCCATCTGCACCACCCGCGTCGTCGCCGGCATCGGCGTCCCGCAGGTCACCGCGATCTACGAGGCCGCGCTCGCCGCCAAGGCGGCCGGCGTGCCGGTCATCGGCGACGGCGGCCTGCAGTACTCCGGCGACATCGCCAAGGCCCTCGTGGCGGGCGCCGACACGGTGATGCTCGGCTCGCTGCTCGCGGGCTGCGAGGAGTCCCCGGGCGAGCTGCTCTTCATCAACGGCAAGCAGTTCAAGTCGTACCGCGGCATGGGCTCGCTCGGCGCGATGCAGTCCCGCGGCGACCGTAAGTCCTTCTCCAAGGACCGCTACTTCCAGGAGGGCGTGGGCGGCGACGACAAGCTCATCCCCGAGGGCATCGAGGGCCAGGTCCCGTACCGCGGACCGCTCTCCGCGGTCGTGCACCAGCTCGTCGGCGGCCTGCGCCAGTCGATGTTCTACGTCGGCGGCCGGACGGTGCCGGAGCTCCAGGACCGGGGCCGGTTCGTCCGGATCACCTCGGCGGGGCTCAAGGAGAGCCACCCGCACGACATCCAGATGACGGTCGAGGCGCCGAACTACAGCCGCAAGGGCTGATCGGAGCGGCATCCACGCAGTACCGGAGGGGCGGGCCCGCGCGGGCCCGCCCCTCCGGCGTGCCCGGTACGTGCGTCCGTACAGCGGTCACCGGAACGCGGCGCGCCGGGGTTCGGGGATACTGGACGGGCAGACCCACAGGAAAGGCCACCACACGTGACTGAGATCGAGATCGGGCGCGGCAAGCGCGGCCGCAGGGCGTACGCGTTCGATGACATCGCCATCGTCCCCAGCCGCCGTACCCGGGACCCGAAGGAGGTCTCGATCGCCTGGCAGATCGACGCCTACCGCTTCGAGCTCCCGTTCCTGGCCGCCCCCATGGACTCGGTCGTCTCCCCGCAGACCGCCATCCGCATCGGCGAGCTCGGCGGCCTCGGCGTGCTGAACCTCGAAGGTCTGTGGACCCGGTACGAGGACCCGCAGCCGCTGCTCGACGAGATCGCGGAGCTGGACGAGGAGACCGCCACCCGCCGTCTCCAGGAGATCTACTCCGCTCCCATCCAGGCGGACCTGATCCGTCAGCGGATCAAGGAGGTGCGCGACTCCGGTGTCGTCACCGCCGCCGCCCTCTCCCCGCAGCGCACGGCCGAGTTCTCCAAGGCCGTCGTCGACGCGGGCGTGGACATCTTCGTGATCCGCGGCACCACCGTGTCGGCGGAGCACGTCTCCGGCGCCGCCGAGCCGCTGAACCTCAAGCAGTTCATCTACGAGCTCGACGTCCCGGTCATCGTGGGCGGCTGCGCCACCTACACCGCGGCCCTGCACCTGATGCGCACCGGCGCGGCCGGTGTCCTGGTCGGCTTCGGCGGCGGCGCCGCGCACACCACGCGCAACGTGCTCGGTATCCAGGTCCCGATGGCCACCGCCGTCGCCGACGTGGCCGCGGCCCGCCGCGACTACATGGACGAGTCCGGCGGCCGCTACGTGCACGTCATCGCCGACGGCGGCGTGGGCTGGTCCGGCGACATCCCCAAGGCCGTCGCCTGCGGCGCCGACGCCGTGATGATGGGCTCCCCGCTGGCCCGTGCCACGGACGCGCCCGGCAAGGGCAACCACTGGGGCATGGAGGCCGTCCACGAGGACGTGCCGCGCGGCAAGAAGGTCGACCTCGGCACGGTCGGCACCACCGAGGAGATTCTCACCGGCCCGTCGCACTCCCCGGACGGCTCCATGAACATCTTCGGCGCGCTGCGCCGCTCGATGGCCACCACCGGCTACAGCGAGCTCAAGGAGTTCCAGCGGGTCGAGGTCACCATCGCGGACTCGCAGCACAGCCGCTGACGGTTTTTCCGTACGCACGCCGGAGGGCCGGCGCCCCATGCGGGGGCGCCGGCCCTCCGGCGTGTCAGGTGGAGCGGCTGAGGGGCTGACTCAGCCGCCGATCTTCTTGGCGGTGCTGTATCCGGCGAACGCGCCGAGGGCGAGGAAGAGGGCGGTCTTGAAGTCCGCACCCTCCTTCCAGATGTCGATCAGGCCGGAGACGCCGAGCGTGCTCAGCACGTCGCCCAGGCCGATGCCGGAGGCCTCGGCGAGTGCGAGCGCGTAGTAGAACAGCTCGCCCAGGATGACGGAGGCGACCGAGAGGACCGCGCCGACGACCGGCAGGAGCGGGTTGCGGCCGCCGAGCTTGCCCGCGGCGAAGCCGACCACGGCGCCGACGCCGATCACCGCGTAGCTGATCTCGCGCTCGATGGCGTTCATGATGCCGCCGTACGCCGCGGCCACGGCCAGCGCGGCGACGAACGCGGCGACGATGCCGAGGCCCAGGTTGCCGGGGCGTGCCGGGGCCGGTGCCTGGGCCTGGAGGAAGTCGGCGCCGGACGGGCCCGGGTAAGGGGCCGGGGCGGCGGCGGCTTCGGGCGCGGGCGTCGAGTCGGGCGCGGGCGGCTGGGTGTGCTGGCTCATATGGAGAAATCCCCCCCAGGGATCGTGGGCACACGGGCCCGCACGGCTGACGTGGGGGTGTATGCGCGAGATAAGTCGCCGCAGGCTAGCAGCAGCCTGCGACATCCGTGGAGGGGTTTGCGAGGGGGCGGCCCGGCCCTACAGGCGGTGCGCGGCGCCCGCCGGGCTGGCGCCCCGGGTGTCCAGGAGCAACTGGGCCTTCACCGCGAGGCCTTGCAGGTCGTAGGTGCGGTGGTGCTGGAGCAGGATCGTCAGATCGGCGTTGGCGGCGGCCTCGTACAACGATTCGGCGCGGGGGACGGGCTGGTCCCTGACGCGCCACCCGGCGATGTACGGGTCGTGGTAGCTGATCAGGGCGCCGAGGTCGAGGAGGCGGCTGGCGATCTCGCGGGCCGGGGAGCCCTCCTGGTCGGCGAGGTCCGGCTTGTAGGTGACGCCCAGCAGGAGGACGCGGGCGCCGCGCGCGGACTTGCCGTGCTCGTTGAGCAGGGTGGCGCTGCGCTGGATGACGTACTGCGGCATCCGGTCGTTGATCTCCTGCGCCAGACCGACCATGCGCAGCGGGTGGCCCGGGGTGCGGGTGGTGTGGGGGAGGTAGTTGGGGTCGAGGGGGACCCCGTGGCCGCCGACTCCGGGGCCGGGGCGGAAGGCCTGGAATCCGTACGGCTTGGTCTCGGCGCACCGGATGACGTCCCACAGGTCCACGCTCAGGTCGTGGCAGAGCACGGCCATCTCGTTCATGAGGGCGATGTTGACGTGCCGGTAGTTCGTTTCGAGGAGCTGGACCGTCTCGGCCTCGCGCAGGCCGCGGGCACGGACCACCTTGTCGGTGAGCCGGGCGTAGAAGGCGTGCGCGGACTCGGTGCAGGCGGGGGTGAGGCCGCCGATGACCTTGGGGGTGTTGGCGATGCCGTGCGTGCGGTTGCCGGGGTCGAGGCGGCTGGGGGAGTAGGCCAGGTGGAAGTCCCGGCCGGCGCGCAGGCGGGAGCCCGATTCGAGGATCGGGCGCAGGTAGTCCTCGGTGACGCCGGGGTGGACCGCCGATTCGAGGATGACGGTGGTGTGCGGACGCAGCCGGGCGGCGAGCGTGCGGCCCGCCTCGCCGATCGCGGACAGGTCGAGCGCGCGGTCGGCCCCGAGCTGGGTGGGGGCGCAGATGACGGCCGTGCGGACCCGGCCCAGTTCGGCGGAGTTGGTGGTGACCCGGAAGCCGGCCGCCGACATGCGGCGGATCTCGGCGGCGGTGAGGGTGGAGTCCGTCGCCGGACCGCTGTCGTAGCCGACCGTCTCGATCCCGGCGGCCACGGCTGCCTGGGCGAGCGGGAGGCCGAGATGGCCGAGTCCGATGACGGCGAGATCTGCGGGCATGGGGGTGCCGTCCCTTCCCTTCCCTGACATGCATGAGGGGGCGGAGCGCGCAAGTCCTGTGGAGGAGGAGAGCTGGCGCAATGTCAGACTAGGCGTATATATGACAGATATGTCGTATTCAGGGGTCTTGGTCGCCTCCGTGTTATCCACAGGCGGTGGCTGATGTGGGTGCGGCCGGTGAGAATCATGAACGGGCGATGTGAGCGGGATCACCCACGACAGGTGGGATGGCCGCACAGGACGGACGGGGCGACCCGCGTCAACGGGAGGCAGGCAGCCGTGAGCACTGGGACAGGGGCAGGGACGGGCGCAGGGGCGGGTGCGGGGACGGGAGCCGGGACGGCTGCCGGGACGGGGGCGGGGATGGGTGCCGGGATGGGCGCCGGGATGGGGGCGGGGATGGGTGCCGGGATGGGCGGAGGCGGTGGGCGGGCCTCGCTGGGGCCCGTGCAGCGCGCGGAGGCGCTCGCCGGGATGGCCGAGCGGGAGCTGGACGTGCTGGTGGTCGGTGCGGGCGTGGTGGGCGCCGGTACCGCCCTCGACGCCGTGACCAGGGGCCTGGCGACCGGGCTGGTGGAGGCGAGGGACTGGGCCTCGGGCACCTCCAGCCGTTCCAGCAAGCTCATCCACGGCGGGCTCAGATACCTGGAGATGCTCGACTTCGCCCTCGTGCGGGAGGCGCTCAAGGAGCGCGGCCTGCTGCTGGGGCGGCTCGCCCCGCACCTGGTGAAGCCGGTGCCGTTCCTCTACCCGTTGCAGCACAAGGGATGGGAGCGGTTCTATGCCGGCTCCGGCGTCGCGCTCTACGACGCCATGTCGCTCTCCAGCGGTCACGGGCGCGGGCTGCCGACCCACCGCCACCTCTCGCGCAAGCGCGCCCTGCGGATCGCGCCGGCGCTGCGCAAGGACGCGCTGGTGGGCGCCCTGCAGTACTACGACGCCCAGATGGACGACGCGCGGTACGTGGCCACCTTGGTCCGGACGGCCGCCGCGTACGGGGCGCAGTGCGCCAACCGGGCGAGGGTCGTCGGCTTCCTGCGGGAGGGCGAGCGGGTCGTGGGTGCGCGGGTCCAGGACGTGGAGGGCGGCGGGGAGTACGAGATCCGGGCGAAGCAGATCGTCAACGCCACGGGGGTGTGGACGGACGACACCCAGGCGCTGATCGGGGAGCGCGGCCAGTTCCACGTAAGGGCCTCGAAGGGCATCCACCTCGTCGTTCCCAAGGACCGGATCCACTCCTCGACCGGGCTGATCCTGCGGACCGAGAAGTCGGTGCTCTTCGTCATCCCGTGGGGCCGGCACTGGATCGTGGGCACCACCGACACCGACTGGGACCTGGACAAGGCGCACCCGGCGGCGTCGAGCGCGGACATCGACTACCTGCTGGAGCACGTCAACTCGGTGCTGGCGGTCCCGCTCACCCGGGACGACGTCCAGGGGGTCTACGCGGGCCTGCGGCCGCTGCTGGCCGGGGAGTCGGACGCGACGAGCAAGCTCTCGCGCGAGCACACGGTGGCGCACCCGGTGCCGGGGCTGGTCGTCGTGGCCGGCGGCAAGTACACGACGTACCGGGTGATGGCCAAGGACGCGGTGGACGAGGCGGTGCACGGACTCGACCAGCGGGTCGCGCCGTGCGTGACGGAGGACGTGCCGCTGGTCGGGGCCGAGGGGTACCGGGCCCTGTGGAACGGCCGGGCGCGGATCGCCGCGCGGACCGGACTCCATGTGGTGCGGGTGGAGCACCTCTTGAACCGGTACGGCTCGCTGACCGAGGAACTGCTGGAGCTGATCGCGAAGGACCCCTCGCTCGGGGAGCCGCTGACGGGAGCCGACGACTACCTCCGCGCCGAGGTGGTCTACGCGGCCTCGCACGAGGGGGCGCGGCACCTGGACGACGTGCTGACCCGGCGGACGCGGATCTCGATCGAGACCTTCGACCGGGGGACGCGATCGGCGCGCGAATGCGCGGAGTTGATGGCTCCGGTGCTGGGCTGGGACGAGCAGCAGATCGAGAAGGAAGTGGAGCACTACGAGAAGAGGGTGCAGGCGGAACGGGAATCGCAGCGCCAGCCGGACGACCAGACGGCGGACGCGGCACGGCTGGGGGCGCCGGACATCGTCCCGTTGTAACTCCGTCACTTCGCGGGCGGAACCGCGGACCCGGGGCTCCCGTCCGTTGCGGAGTAAGGGACAATGAGGGTTCTGCCGGGGCGGGTTACCGGGCACCCCGGCCGCTGCCAGGGCAACCGGAGCAGGCGGCACGAACGCAGAGGGGACGCATGTCGAAGCCGGAGCACACCGAGTCGCCGGAGCCGTCTGTCGGGACGGGATCGCCGGTGCCTCCGGCCGCACCCCCGACGGACCCGAAGCCGCCGGCCGAGCCGCCCGCGGCGGGAGCCGCGAAGCGGGCCGCCGCGGCGAAGCCCGCCGGGACGGGGGCCGCGAAGGCCGCGCCGGCCGCCGCGGACGAGGTGCCCCCGGCTGCGGCCGAAGCCGCCGGGGAGGCCGGGCCGCAGGACGCGAAGCCCGGCGCTTCCGCGGCGAAGGCGGAGCTGCGGAAGCCGGCTGCGGCGAAGGCCGCCGCTGGGGCTGAGCCCGAGGACGCGAAGCCCGCGGGTGAGGGCGCCGGTCCCGAGGACGCGAAGGCCGTCGGTGTGAAGGGCGAGCCCGAGGACGCGAAGCCGGGTGAGGCCGCCGAGGCGAAGCCTGTGCGGGGGGCGTCCGGGGTCGAGGGTGCGAAGGCCGCGGACGCGAAGCCCGCCGGTGCGAAGGCGGAGTCGCGGAAGGCCGCCGCCGTGCGCGCGGACGGTGGGGTCGAGGACGCTGGGGCCGCGCCGAAGTCCGCCGTGGTGAGCAAGGCCGACGAGGTGGCCGCCGCCGTCAAGGCCGCCGCGGCCAAGGCGGAAGAGGGCCCGCGCGACGAGGGCCGGCTGCTCGCGGGCCGGTACCGGCTCGGCGACGTCCTCGGCAAGGGCGGCATGGGCACCGTCTGGCGCGCCGAGGACGAGACCCTCGGCCGCACCGTCGCCGTCAAGGAACTCCGCTTCGGCAGCGGCGTCGACGACGACGAGAAGCGCCGCCTCATCACCCGGACCCTGCGCGAGGCCAAGGCCATCGCCCGGATCCGCAGCGGCGGCGCCGTGACCGTCTACGACGTCGTCGACGAGGACGGCCGGCCCTGGATCGTCATGGAGCTCATCGAGGGCCCCTCGCTCGCGGAGTTCATCCGCGAGAGCGGCCCGCTGACCCCCCGCCGCGCCGCGGAAGTCGGCCTCGCCGTGCTCGACGTACTGCGTGCCGCCCACCGCCAGGGCATCCTGCACCGGGACGTGAAGCCCTCCAACGTGCTGCTCGCCGACCACGGCAACGGCCGCGTGATCCTCACCGACTTCGGCATCGCCCAGGTCGAGGGCGACCCCTCCGTCACCTCCACCGGCATGCTCGTCGGCGCGCCCTCGTACATCTCGCCCGAGCGGGCCCGCGGCCAGCGGCCCGGCCCGCCGGCGGACATGTGGTCGCTCGGCGGCTTGCTGTACGCCGCCGTCGAGGGCGTTCCCCCGTACGACAAGGGGTCGGCGCTCGCGACGCTGACCGCCGTGATGACCGAGCCCGTCGAACCGCCGAAGAACGCGGGTCCGCTGACCGAGGTCATCTACGGACTCCTCGTCAAGGACCCCGCCCACCGGCTCGACGACGACCGCGCGCGGGCGATGCTCACCGCCGTGATCGACGCGCCCGAGCCGCCGGCCCCCGTAGTCGGTCCGAGCCCCGAGGAAACCCGGCAGATATCCCTCGCCGAGGCCCATGACGCCGCCGAGCAGGCGGCGGCCGACAAGGCGGCCAAGGCCGCGGAGAAGGCGGAGAAGAAGGAACGCGAGCGCCGTGAGCGCGAGCAGCGGGAGCGTGCCCGCGCGGCGTTGAAGTCGGCCCGCAAGGCGGCGGCGGCCAGCGCCGCCGCCGCGGCCGCCACGGCCACGGCGGCGACCGCCGCCGAGGCCCCGTCGCCGCGCCCGTCGCCCGTCGCGGCCCCGATCACCGACGTCCTGCCGCGCCGCACCATCGTGCTCGCGATAGCCGGCGTGGTCGTGGCGCTCGCGGTCATCGGCTCGATCATCGGGTACGTCGTCAATGGCGACGACGACAAGGGCGACTCCCCGAAGGACGGCAAGGGCGGCAGCAAGACCGCCGCGTCGAGCCCCGCCCCCGGTTCGTCGACCCCGCCTCCGTCTTCGCCCGCGCCTTCGCCCTCGCCGAAGAGCGGCGAGTCGCCCGGCGCGGGGGCCGCTTCGCCGGACCCGGGCCAGTCTCCCGGTGCGGGGACCAACCCCGGCCAGGGCCAGGGCTCCACGCCCGGGGGCGCCCTGCCCGGGCTGCCGCCGGGGTACGGCCAGATCAACGACCCCGGGTTCCACTTCGCGATGGGCATGCCCGAGGGCTTCAAGCAGACCGGAGTGGTAGGGAAGAAGAGCGGCGTCATCTACAGCCGCGACGGCGGATTCCCGCGCATCCAGATCGACTTCAACAGCTCGCCGCGGGAAGACGCCCGCGCGGCCTGGCTGGAACTGGCCCCCGCCGTGGCGGGCAGCAGCAGCAACTACAAGCTGCTGCGCCTCGAAAAGGTCGAGTACCGCGGGTACCCGACCGTCGCGGACTGGGAGTTCGAGCGGGACCAGAAGGGCTCGCGGGTCCGGGTGCTCGACCGCGGGTTCCGGATGGACGCGACGCACGGCTACGCCATCATGATCACCTGCCTCGCGGACCAGTGGGACGCGCCGGAGTGCACGCAGCTGCGCACCACGGCGTTCGACACCTTCCAGCCACTGGGCTGACCCGCGTACCGAGCGGGCTCGGGTCAGCCTCGCCAGGGCCGGGACGCGGGCGCCCTGGGCGTCGTATCGTGTCAGCGGGGCCTGGGGGACGGGTCCGCAGCTCTCGGGGGAGGCGATGTGGAGGACTACGCGGGCCGGATCCTGGCCGAGCGCTACCGTCTGCCGTTGCCGCCGTCCGACGCCTACGAACTGATCGAGACCCGGGCCTTCGACACGCGCAGCGGTCAGGAAGTCCTCGTACGGCAGGTCCCGTTGCCCGAGGTCGTCGACGCGGAGCTGCTGGACGGCACGCGGGGCGGGCCGCCGCCCGTGGCCGGGGGCCGGCGCGTCCCGCACGGTGAACTGCCCGCCGTGCGCAGGGCGATCGAGGCCGCGCAGGCGGCGGCGTCCGTGCCGGACCATCCGCGGCTGGACCAGGTCTTCGACGTGTTCGCGGAGGGCGGGTCGCTGTGGATAGTCAGCGAACTCGTCCCGGCCAGACCGCTGGCGGCGCTGATCGCCGACGAACCGCTGAGCCCGTACCGGGCGGCGGAGGTGGCGGCGGACGTGCTGACCGCGCTGCGGGTGCTGCACGCCCACGGGTGGACGCACCGGAACATCACCATGCGGACGGTGCTGATCTGCGAGGACGGGCGGGTCGTCCTGACGGGACTGGCGGCGGGGGCGGCGGAGGACGCCCTGTGCGGGTACGACCCTGTCCCGCCGCAGGACGGTACGGACCCTGCCGCGGAGCCCTGGCCCTGGCCGGGCGGTGAACCGGGCGGCCCGGGGTTCGCGGCGGGTCCGCCCGAGAGCGGTGGTGGCTACGGCCGCGCCGCGCTGGCCGGGCCGGAGGCGGGCGCGGACACGGGGTACGGCGGTGCCCCGGGGGGCGCCTGGAGCGGGCCGGGGGCGGACGCGGGGTACCAGCCGGGGGCCGGGCACGGTGCGGGCCTCGCCGGCGGGCAGCGGGGCGGGGAGCCCAGGGAGCTCGGCGACCGGTACGACGACCCGTACGGGGGCGGGCCCGGGGAGCGTTCCGGGCGCGACGACGGCGGACAGCGGGGCGGGAACGCGGCGGAGTACGCGCCGCTCGTGGCTCCGGGCTACGACACCGGGCCGCGCTACCGGGACCACATAAGCCCCGGTACCGGGAGCCGTCCCGACGGCTCCGGCAGGTCCGGTACTTCCGGTACCCCCGAGGCTCCGAATGCGCCCGGCGCCTCGGGTGGCGCCGACTTGGCCGGTCCCTATGGCGTGCCCGGAGCCCCTGGCGGCCCCGGCGGCCCTGACTTGGCCGGTCCCTATGGCGTGTCCGGAGGCCCTGGCGCGGCCGACACGCCCGGCCCCTCCGGCGCCCTCGCGCCTGCCGGTGGCCATGGCACCCCCGGCACCCCGGGGACTTCCTCCACCCCGGGCAGCGCCGGGGAGCGGCCCGATCTGAAGGCCGCCGCGCGGGCCGGGGCCATCGCCGCGTACCGGGCCGGGGCCCAGGCCGCCGCGCGGATCACCGAGCAGCGCAAGGCCGGGTCCGGGGCCGAGCCCGCGCCGGAGCCCGAGGCGGAGCCGAGGCCGGAGGGGTCGAAGCTGCCGCAGGGGTACTCGTACCCGTACGGCGGCCCGGACAGCGGCGCGGCCTGGCACGGCGCCACCCCGCGCCGCCAGGCCCTGCCGCCGGCCGAAGCGGAGCCGCCGGCCCGCGCGGCGCTGCCGGCGCAGCTCGCCCTTCCCCAGGGCTACCACCAGGCGGACACCCCGGACGGCGGCACGCCCGGGGTCTCCCCCGACGGCCAGGCGCAGCCGCAGGACGGCGGGGAGCACGGGCCGGGCCACGGGCCGACCGCGCAGGGACCGGGCCACCCGGCCCAGGATCAGGCGGGCCTCGACCGGCCGGTCGCCGGGTACGGCGGGCAACTCCAGCTCGAGCCGGGCCGCCCCGATCCGGCGAACCCCGACCACGGCGGCCCGCAGAGCACCGCCGGGTACGCGACAGCTTCCGGGGCGGGCGGCTACGGGCAGCCCGGCCCACAGACCGGCGCCGGATACGCGACGGCCCCCGGCCCCGGCGGCTACGGCCAGGGCGGCCCACAGTCCGGTCCGCAAGGCGGTGGCGGGTATCCGGTGGTGCACGGCGCCCGCGGCCCCGGCCAGGCGGGTCCGCAGGGCGGTCCGCAGGGCGGGCCGCAGGGGGCTCCCGGGTACGCGGTCGCCCCCGGGGCCGGGCAGCGCGCGGGTGGGGCTGTCGGGTGGGGGAGCGGGCCGCGGAGCGGGCTCGATGCCGAGCGGGCCCGGCAGACGCGGATGGCCGTCGTCGGGGCCGTCACCGAGCGGTGGGCTCCCGAGCAGGCGCAGGCCGTGCACGGGCCGTGGCAGTTGGCCGCGCCCGTCGGGCCGGCCACCGACCTCTGGGGGCTCGGCGCGCTGCTGTACCGGGCCGTACAGGGCCATGCCCCGTACCCCGAGGACAGCGTCGCCGAGCTCGTGGAGATGGTCTGCGCGGAGCCCCCCGCCTTCGCCGAGGAGTGCGGCCCGCTGCGCCCGATCGTGGAGTCCCTGCTCCGTCAGGACCCGACCGAGCGGCCCGACTTCGAGGAGCTCCGCGGCTGGCTGCGCTCCCTCGTGCGCTCCGCCCCGGAGCCCGACGGCGGCTTCGCCATGCTGCCGCCGGTGGTGGAGGATCCGGCCAGGCTCCCCGTCGCACGGCGGCGAGCCGACCTGCACGGCCGGCACCGCAGCGCCGAACACCCCCGCAAGCCGCGCTCGCTGGGCCGTTCCCTGTTACTGGGGATCCTCGTCCTGCTCTCGGGAGCCGTGGCCTACGCCCTGTTCTTCATGCCCCGCTCCGCCGATCCGCAGGGCGGCGGGCAGAAGGCGGCCGGAATGAAGCCGCCCGCCGCGACCCAGTCGCAGAACCCGAAGCAGAGCCCGAAGCCGAGCCCGAAGCCGAGCGGGTCCGGCCAGGGCACGGGCCCTTCCGCGAACCCGAGCCCGCCCGAGTCCAAGCCGGCCCCGCAGCCGGGCGTGACCGCTCCGTCCGGGTACACCGCCCAGCAGGACGCCGAGCACTTCTCGATCAACGTTCCGAACGGCTGGGAGCGCCGCGGAATGAACGAGTCCGGTCAGGTCCGCTACACGGAGGGGGACTTCGTCCTGACCGTCGTCCCCGGCCGGGACAAGGTCCAGGGCAACCCCGACCCGGCCACCTACCAGAAGGACAAGGAGCCCGAGCTGGCTCCGTACCGCTCCTCCACCTGGTCCAGCGTGAGCGACATCAGGTCCACCAAGGTCGGCAACCAGCTCCGCGTCACCGGCCGGTACACC
This sequence comes from Streptomyces sp. NBC_01298, assembly GCF_035978755.1. Classification (NCBI taxonomy): domain Bacteria; kingdom Bacillati; phylum Actinomycetota; class Actinomycetes; order Kitasatosporales; family Streptomycetaceae; genus Streptomyces; species Streptomyces sp. NBC_01298. The sequence goes on along the minus strand of NZ_CP108414.1, from coordinate 3,798,061 downwards.
TGGATCGACGGCAACGGCCGTTCCGTCGTGGCCCGCAACTTCGTCGTGGCGCTCGGAGGTTCCTACCACGTCGTGATGGTCACCGGCCCGCAGGACCAGGAGGGCAAGGTCACCGAGACCTTCGAGCAGGCGACGGCCAGCTACAGGAGCGGCGGCTGACGCGCTATCAGTACGGCGATTGCGTCACAGTGCGGCCGAACCGCCTCCGAGTGGTTCCGCCGTCGCCCGCGATCTCCGTAGTCTGACCGGAAGTGCACAGAGCGGCGGCGGGGATTCGTGGAACAGCAGACAGGTGCGGGTGCGGTGCTCGCGGGCCGGTACCGGCTCGTGGAGCCCATCGGCAGGGGCGGCATGGGCAAGGTGTGGCGCGCGCACGATGAGCTGCTGCACCGGACGGTCGCCGTCAAGGAGCTGACGGCGGGGCTGTACGTCGCCCAGGCGGACCGGGACGTCCTGCACCAGCGGACGCAGAAGGAGGCCCGGGCCGCGGCCCGGATCCAGCATCCGGCGGTCGTCACGGTCCACGACGTACTGGAACACGACGACCGGCCCTGGATCGTCATGGAGTACATCGACGGTCCCTCCCTCGCGGACGCGGCGAAGACGGCGGGCCGCATCGAGCCACGGGAGGCGGCCCGGATCGGGCTGCACGTGCTCGGCGCGCTGCGCGCCGCGCACGCGGTCGGGGTACTGCACCGGGACGTGAAGCCGGGCAACGTGATGCTCGCCAAGGACGGGCGGGTGATGCTCGCCGACTTCGGCATCGCCGCGATCGAGGGCGACTCCTCCATCACGCGCACCGGTGAACTCATCGGCTCCATCGACTACCTGGCCCCCGAGCGGGTCACCGGCGGTTCCCCCGATCCGTCCTCCGACCTGTGGTCGCTCGGCGCGACCCTGTACACGGCCGTCGAGGCCCGCTCGCCCTTCCGCCGCACCTCGCCCATCTCCAGCCTGCAGGCCGTGGTGAACGAGGAGCCGCCCGCCCCGACGCACGCGGGCGCGCTGGCCCCGGTCATCACGGCGCTGCTGCGCAAGGACCCGGCGCAGCGGCCGTCGGCGGACGAGGCCGAGCAGATGCTGCTGCAGGCGATGGAGGGCCGGGAGCCGAAGTCGGCGCAGGCGTACGTACCCACGCGCGCGATGGGCTCCGAGGAGCTGGGCGCCGCCCGGAGCGAGCCGGCGGACATCGCGGCGCCGCCCGGTGAAGGGGAGCAGGGGCGGAGCCGGGAGCCGGCGCCGGAGCCGGTGTTCGCCACGCGTTCCGAGGCCGGACCGGGCGGACGGGGCGGCCGCGACACCGGAGCCCCCGGCCGGATCAGGCGGGCCGCGGCCGTGGCGGTGGTGGCGGCGCTGCTCGGCGGCGGCGGGGTGTTCGGGATCCTGAAGTACACCGGCGACTCGACCACGGACGGCGGGATCCCGGGCCGCACGGCCGGTACCCAGGACGCGTCGGCCGGTGCTTCGTCCGGCACGTCGGCCGGTGCGTCCTCCGGTGCCTCGTCCGGCGCCGGGGACGCCAAGGGGCAGGTGCAGAAGGCTCCGCCGGCGGGCTGGGTGAAGGCGGTCGACAAGGAGGGCTTCTCCCTCTTCGTCCCGGACGGCTGGAAGCGCCGCGAGGACGGGACGCAGATCGACTACACCCGGGACGACGGCAAGCACTTCATCCGGATCGCGGTGGACCGCGACCCGAAGTTCAAGGACCCGTACGCGCACCTGCTCGATCTGGAGAAGCAGGTGCAGAAGCGCTCCGACTACGTGCGCCTGACCCTGCACCCGAACACCTTCCGGGGGCAGGTCAAGGCCGCCCTGTGGGAGTTCGTCTGGACGGAGAAGACCGGGGCCTTCACCGGGCCGCGCAAGGCCATCGAGCAGATGTACTACGCGCCGGACGGCACCGAGTACGCGGTGTACATGTCGGGTCCGGTTGCGGACTGGGACATCACCCGGGAACAGTTCGACATCGTGCTCAGCGGCTGGCAGCCGGCCCCGGCCTCCTGAGGCCCCCAAGGCCCCCGGTGCCCGGATTTCCGCCATCCCGCCAGTGATCACTGGCATAAATGGCAAAATCCGGTTACCGGCGGGTACCCAAAGCACCCCCCGGCGGAATACGCTCACGCCCATGACGGACACGCAGGCCCCGGCCCCCCTCCGCAGCGCCCCGCAGCCCACCAACCCGGTCGCCCCCGCCCCGGCCGGCGCCCGGAGCGCCGCCGACGTGGTGACCCCCGAACTGGTCGCCCGGCTGACCCGCGGAGTGGCCGGCTCCGGCCGCACCGCCAACCACAGCCCCTTCACCGGGGACCGGCTCGCGGAGCTTCCCGAGGCCACCCCCGAGGACGTGGAGGCGGCCTTCGCCGCCGCCCGCGCCGCGCAGCCCGCCTGGGCCGCCGTGCCCGTCCGCGCGCGGGCCGCCGTACTGCTGCGCTTCCACGACCTGGTCCTGTCCCGGCAGGCCGAGGTGCTCGACCTGATCCAGCTGGAGACCGGCAAGGCCCGGCTGCACGCCCACGAGGAGGTCCAGGCCGTCTCGATCGCGGCCCGGCACTACGGCCGCAAGGCCCCCTCGTACCTGCGCCCCAAGGGCCACACGGGCGCCATGCCCACCCTCACCAAGGTCACCGAGCTGCGCCAGCCGCGCGGGGTCATCGGCCAGATCGCCCCCTGGAACTACCCCCTCGAACTGTCCATCGGCGACGCCCTGCCCGCCTTCGTCGCGGGCAACGCCGTCGTGATGAAGCCCGACACCGAGACCGCGCTGACCGCCCTGTGGGCCCGCGACCTGATGATCGAGGCGGGCCTGCCGGCCGAGGTGTTCCAGATCGTGCTCGGCGAGGGCCCGGTCGTCGGCCCCGAGCTGGTCCGCCGCGCCGACTACGTTTCGTTCACCGGCTCCACGCGTACCGGCCGCGAGGTCGCCCAGGGCGCGGCCGCCCGCCTGATCGGGGTCTCCCTCGAGCTCGGCGGCAAGAACGCCATGCTCGTCCTGCGCGACGCCGACGTGGAGAAGGCCGCCGCCGGCGCCGTCCGCGCCTGCTTCTCCTCCGCCGGCCAGCTCTGCATCTCCATCGAGCGGCTGTACGTGCACGCCTCGATCGCCGACGAGTTCGTCGCCCGGTTCGCCGCCCGTACGAAGGCTATGCGGCTCGGTTCCTCCCTCGCCTACGGCGCCGACATGGGCTCCCTGGCCGGCGAGCGCCAGCTGGAGGCCGTACAGCGCCATGTGGACGACGCCGTCGCCAAGGGCGCCACCCTCGTCACCGGCGGCGTCGCCCGCCCCGACATCGGCCCGCTCTTCTACGAGCCGACCATCCTCGACGGCGTCGAGTCCGCGATGGCGGTGTGCGGGGAGGAGACCTTCGGTCCGGTCGTCTCCATCTACCGCTTCACCGACGAGGACGAGGTCATCGAGGAGGCCAACGGCACCGCCTACGGCCTGAACTCCAGCGTGTGGACGAAGGACGCCCGCCGCGGCCACGCCGTCTCGGCCCGCCTGCGCACCGGCACCGTCAACATCAACGAGGGCTACGCCCCGGCCTACGGCAGCGCCCAGGCCCCCATGGGCGGCATGAAGGAATCCGGCCTCGGCCGCCGCCACGGCTCCGAGGGCATCCTCAAGTACACCGAGGCCCAGACCGTCGCCCACCAGCGGCTGCTGCCGATGGGCCCCTCGCTGGGGATGGACGACGAGAAGTACGCGGCGTTCATGACCCGCAGCCTCCAGGTCATGAAGGCGTTCCGACTCCGCTAGTCAGTTCCGTTCCGTCTGTTCCATCCGTTTCCGTTCCGTCCGTTCCGTTCCGTTCTGTTCGGGGAGGCACCGCAGTGTCGTACGACCACGACTTCGACTACGACGTCATCGTCATCGGATCGGGTTTCGGAGGGTCGGTCTCGGCGCTGCGGCTCTCCGAGAAGGGGTACCGGGTCGGCGTCCTGGAGGCGGGGCGCCGCTTCACCCGCGAGAGCCTGCCGAAGAACAGCTGGGACCTGCGCAACTACCTGTGGGCCCCGGCCCTCGGGCTGTACGGGATCCAGCGCATCCACCTCCTCGGCAACGTGATGGTCCTCGCGGGCGCGGGCGTCGGCGGCGGCTCCCTCAACTACGCCAACACCCTCTACGTGCCCCCCACCGCCTTCTTCGAGGACCGGCAGTGGGCGTCCATCACGGACTGGCGGGACGAGCTCGCCCCCTACTACGACCAGGCCAAGCGCATGCTCGGGGTCCGGCTCAACCCGACGACGACCCCCTCCGACGTCCACCTCAAGGCGGCCGCCGCCAAGATGGGCGTCGCGGACTCCTTCCACATGGCCCCGGTCGGCGTCTTCTTCGGGGACGGGGAGGATGCGGCGGGCCAGGGCAAGGTCCGCCCCGGTGACGAGGTCGCCGACCCGTACTTCGGCGGCGCCGGCCCCTCCCGCAAGGCCTGCACCGAGTGCGGCGAGTGCATGACCGGCTGCCGGCACGGCGCGAAGAACACCCTGAACGAGAACTACCTGCACCTCGCCGAGCGGGCCGGCGCCGTCATCCACCCCATGACCACGGTCACGGCCCTCTCCGACCACCCCGACGGCGGCTACCGCGTCCGCACCGTCCCCACCGAGGGCCGCCGCCGCGCCGAGCCCAAGGTGCTGCGCGCCCGCTACGTGGTCGTCGCGGCGGGTACCTACGGCACCCAGACCCTCCTGCACACGATGAAGGACCTCGGCGAGCTGCCCCGCCTCTCGGACCGCCTCGGCGATCTGACCCGGACCAACTCCGAAGGCCTCGTAGGGGCTCAGACCGATGACCGCCGCTACCGCAAGCGGCACGGCAAGGACAAGCGCGCGGACTTCACGCGGGGCGTGGCCATCACCTCCTCGGTGCACCCGAACGCCGACACGCACATCGAGCCGGTGCGCTACGGCAAGGGCTCCAACGCGATGGGGTTCATGACGATCCTCCAGGTGCCGTACTCCGGCCACCGGGTCCGCGCCTGGCTCGGGCGCACCGCCCGCCACCCGCTCCAGCTGCTGCGGTCCCTCTCCAACCGGCGCTGGTCGGAGCGGACCATCATCGGCCTGGTCATGCAGTCCCTGGACAACTCCCTGACCACCTACCGCAAGCCCGGCGGCTTGGGGAAGGGGCTGCTCACCGCCCGGCAGGGCCACGGCGCGCCCAACCCCGTACAGATCGCCGAGGCCACGCGGGCGGCGACGCTGCTGGCCGAGGAGATCAACGGGTTCCCGGGCAGCAACATCGGCGAGCTGATGGGCACCCCGCTGACGGCGCACTTCCTCGGCGGCTGCCCGATCGGCGCCTCGCCCGAGGAGGGCGTGGTCGACCCGTACCACCGGCTCTACGGGCACCCGGGCATCTCGGTGGTGGACGGCTCGGCGGTCTCCGCGAACCTCGGGGTCAACCCGTCGCTGACGATCACCGCGCAGGCGGAACGGGCGATGTCCTACTGGCCGAACAACGGCGAGCGCGACCCGCGCCCGGAGCAGGGGGCGGCCTACACCCGCCTGGCGGCCGTGGAACCGGCCCGCCCGGCGGTGCCGAAGGAGGCCTTCGGGGCGCTGCGCCTGCCGTTCCTGGCGGTACCGGAGATCCCGCCGCGGGCGGCGTCGCCCGCCGAATAGTCGCCCGCCGAATAGCCGCCGGCAGCCGAAGTCGTTCGGCACCGCTCCACCGCCGAACGACTTCGGCGGGCACCGCACTCCCCCTCCGAGCGCGGTACCCGCCGAACTACATGGATGACAGCCGCGGGGCCCGGATGGTTGTAGCGGAATCCGGTCACGGATGTGTGGCGTGCGTCACAGGGTGAAGGGGGCAACCCGGGAGGGACCTCGCTGGTCAAGGACGGCATGAGAAAGCGCATCTCCCTGCTGGCGGCAGCCGGCCTGGTGGCCGTCGGCCTGGCCGCCACCCCCGCGAACGCGGCGGACCCGGTATTCACGCTCACCAGCCCGGAGGAGATCGGCCTGCACCCGCACCCGGGGGACGCCGGGAAGGCGCGGCCGACCACCGTCGGCTTCGTCGTCGAGAACGAGACGGGCAAGGACTTCGGCGAGCACGCCACCTACACGATCGACCTGACCCCCCTCAAGGGCGTCGCCGACGTGAAGCTCACCCCGGAGCGTTCCAACGACTGCACCCTCACGGCGACGAAGGTCACCTGCACGGACTGGGCGGTCTGGACGTACGGCAGCGAGGTCGTGTCCCTGGACCTCACCGCCGCCAAGGGCAGCAAGAACGGCACGGTCGCCGACCTGACGATGACCGGCGCGGCGCAGGGCGCCACCTTCAAGCCCACCACCACCGAGGTCCGGGTCGGCGGCCCGGACCTGGTCCTGGAAAAGGCCAAGCTGAAGTCGAAGCTGGTCCCGGGTGAGACCCAGCCGCTCCCGGTCGTCTTCGCCAACGCGGGCACCGAGCCGGTCAAGGGCGTGGCGCTGGAGATGATCACCACGCACGGCATGGGCCTGGTCGAGCAGTACGACAACTGCGCCTTCAGCCAGGACGACAGCACGGGCCAGCCCTGGAACGTGGGCTGGGGCGTGACGGTCTGCACCTTCGACAACGAGATCAAGCCGGGCGAGGTCTGGGAGATCGCCGGCGCGCTGACCCTCAAGGCCGCTCCGCACGCCTTCATCGACGAGCTGATCTACGGGGTGCACGAGGCCGGCTCCCAGCCGAAGTCCACGCAGAAGTTCAGCACGCCCCGCACGGGCAAGAAGCTGGGCCTCAAGACGCGCTCGGCCAAGGCCACGCCGCGCGGGGTGGACCTGGACCCGTGGAACAACCAGCACGAGTTCGGCTTCTCGGTGAAGAACACCGCCGACCTGGTGGCCGAGCCCCTCTCCGTGAAGGGCAAGGCGGGCGAGACGGTCAAGGCCGCCATCGGCTTCCGCAACGACGGCCCCGCGTGGGTCGCCTACCTCCGCTCGGGCGAGGACGTCGCCATGGCGGACATCGTGATCCCGGCGGGCGCGAAGGTCACCAAGGCGCCCAAGTTCTGCAGGGCCGTCACGGCCTCGGGGGGCTACCGCGAAGGTCGGCTGGGCGCACCGCGCTACTTCTGCCCGACCTCGCACGTCATCGGGGAGAAGGAGAAGTTCAGCTTCCCCTTCGAGTTGAAGATCGAGAAGGTCATCGCGGAGGCCACCGGGTCCGTCACCGTCGGCAGCTGGTCGCCCGACGGCGCCGCGCCGATCAGCTGGGACCCGAAGCACGCCAACGACAAGGCCGCCTTCGTGATCAACGGCAAGCAGGTCACGCCCACGCCGACCCCGACCACGCCCGGCCCGAAGCCGACGTCTTCCACGAGCCCGACGGCCACGCCGAGCACGAGCGCCACTCCGAGCCCGGGCGCCAGTACCGGCAACGGCAAGACGCCGAACGGCGGCCTCGCCGAGACCGGCGTCACCGCCGGGCCGATCCTGCTCGCCGGCGCGGTCCTCGTGGCCGCGGGCGGCGCCGTGTTCCTGGCGTTCCGGCGCCGGACAACCGGCCGCGCGTAACGGCGTAGCCGGGGGAACGAACGGGGGACCCGCGGGGGGAAGCAACGGGGGCCCGCGGGGGAAACAACGGGGGAAACAGAAGAACGGCCGGTCCGGGGCGTCCCCCGGGCCGGCCGTCCTTTGTGTGGTGACCGGGCTGCTGTCCCCTGCCGTCCGGTCACATAGAAGGAGCGAGGTCCCACGACGCACGCCCCGCAGGGGTACGTCTCATCGCTCCAGCGGATCCACGCGTGGTGCTGCGGTCCGCACCTGGCTGGCACGGTCATCGGCATCAACGAAGGGCCGTGGGGCCGGTCACGGTCCGGACGGGTGACGAACAGGCGTCACGGGCGTCGCGCCGAGGGTCAGACCCGGCCGCGGCACAGCTCCAGCAAGGTCATCGCGAGCGTGGTGCCGGGCTTGCCGAGTGCGTCGCTCCAGTGGGTCAGGACCTCCATCTCCCGCGACAGGTGCACCCGGCGCCCGCCCGAACCGATCCGGGCCTCCTGGATGACGGTCGAGACGGCCATCCGTTCCTGGATCAGGCCGATGATCCGGTCGTCGATGGCGTCGATCCGCTCGCGGGATCCGGCGATCAGCTGCTCGGGGGTGGTGGTGGCGGTGGTGGCGCCGTGCGCGGCGATCGTGGTCGTGCTCATGGTCGGTCTCCTGTGGGTGAGGGTCCGACCGGAGCGGGAACGCCAGAGCGCCCCGGTCCTGTCGGACCGGGGCGCTCTGGGAAGTCAGTGGCTCAAGCGAGCATCACGATGACCCATGGCGACCGGACCGGCCGGTGCCATAGGTAAAGAGGAAGCTCAGCTGCTTGCGCATGGAGGGATTATGACCCTCTGTCCCGCTCCGTGCCAAGCCGGTTCGGAGACTGAGACGAAGAGGGGTATCCGTCCCCCGTTAGAATCGACAAAACAACCCCCTCTTCCGCCGGAAGGCCTGCCCCGTGCCAGAAGCCACCCTCGCCACCCACGACAGCGCCCCGGACACGGTTCTCGTCGTCGACTTCGGCGCCCAGTACGCGCAGCTGATCGCCCGCCGCGTCCGCGAGGCACGGGTCTACTCCGAGGTCGTGCCCAGCACGATGCCCGTGGCCGAGATGCTCGCCAAGAACCCGAAGGCGATCATCCTCTCCGGTGGCCCGTCCTCCGTGTACGAGGAGGGCGCCCCCCAGCTCGACGGCGCGATCTTCGAGGCCGGCGTCCCCGTCTTCGGCATGTGCTACGGCTTCCAGCTCATGGCGGTCACCCTCGGCGGCACCGTCGACAACACCGGCTCGCGCGAGTACGGCCGTACCCCGCTGGCCGTCTCCAAGGCCGGATCCACCCTCTTCGAGGGCACCCCCGAGAACCAGTCGGTGTGGATGTCCCACGGCGACGCCTGCTCCGCCGCTCCCGAGGGCTTCACCGTCACCGCGTCCACCGACGTCGTCCCGGTCGCGGCCTTCGAGAACGACGAGAAGAAGCTCTACGGCGTGCAGTACCACCCCGAGGTGATGCACTCCACGCACGGCCAGCAGATCCTGGAGCACTTCCTCTACCGCGGCGCGGGCCTCCAGCCCACCTGGACCCCCGGCAACATCGTCGAGGAGCAGGTCGCCCTCATCCGCGAGCAGGTCGGCGACAAGCGCGCCATCTGCGGCCTGTCCGGCGGCGTGGACTCCGCGGTCGCCGCGGCCCTCGTGCAGAAGGCCATCGGCTCCCAGCTCACCTGCGTGTACGTGGACCACGGTCTGATGCGCAAGGGCGAGACCGAGCAGGTCGAGAAGGACTTCGTCGCCGCCACCGGCGTGCAGCTGAAGGTCGTCGACGCCCAGGAGCGGTTCCTGAACGCGCTGGCCGGCGTCTCCGACCCGGAGACCAAGCGCAAGATCATCGGCCGCGAGTTCATCCGCGTCTTCGAGGCGGCGCAGCTGGAGATCCTCCAGGAGGACGGCCCGGCGGTGGCCTTCCTGGTCCAGGGCACCCTGTACCCGGACGTCGTCGAATCCGGCGGCGGCACCGGCACCGCCAACATCAAGTCCCACCACAACGTGGGCGGGCTCCCCGACGACATCGAGTTCGAGCTCGTCGAGCCGCTGCGCCAGCTGTTCAAGGACGAGGTCCGGATGGTCGGCCAGGAGCTCGGCCTGCCCGCCGAGATCGTCCAGCGCCAGCCGTTCCCCGGCCCCGGCCTCGGCATCCGCATCGTCGGCGAGGTCACCAAGGAGCGTCTGGACCTGCTCCGCGAGGCCGACGCCATCGCCCGCCACGAGCTCACGGCGGCCGGCCTGGACCGCGAGATCTGGCAGTGCCCGGTCGTCCTGCTGGCCGATGTCCGCAGCGTCGGCGTCCAGGGTGACGGCCGTACCTACGGCCACCCGATCGTGCTGCGCCCCGTCTCCTCCGAGGACGCGATGACCGCGGACTGGACGCGCATGCCGTACGAGGTGCTCGCGCGGATCTCCACCCGCATCACCAACGAGGTGCCGGACGTCAACCGCGTGGTCCTGGACTGCACGAGCAAGCCCCCGGGCACCATCGAGTGGGAGTAGTCCCACCCGCCCGCACGTAGGTGACGAGGCCGCCGCTCCCGCCCAGGGAGCGGCGGCCTCGTCGCGTGTATGGCCTCTTCGCCCGGTCGCCGGTACTTTGCGCCGCGACCTTGAAGGAGGGGCCATGACCGAGCGACTGCCCGCACCCGCACCCGTGCCCGTCGAGCGGTTGGGCTTCGAGATGCCGCCGGTGTTCGCCACCGCCGAGGAGGAGCGCGCGCACCGCAAGGAGCGGCTCGCCGGGGTGCTGCGGCTGCTGGGGCGGCTCGGCTACGAGGACGGGGTGGGCGGGCACGTCAGCGCCCGGGACCCGGAGTTCGAGGACTGCTACTGGGTGAACCCCTTCGGCCGGGCCTTCGCCTCGATCGGCCCCGAGGACCTGCTGCTCGTCGACGGGGAGGGGCGGGTCAGGCAGGGCGGGCGCAGGGTCAACCAGCTGGCCTTCGCCGTGCACGCGGCCGTCCACCGGGCCCGGCCCCGCGTGGTGGCCGTCGTGCGCACGCAGGCCCCGTACGGCCGGGCGCTCGCCGCGCTCGGCGAACTGCTCGCCCCCGTCACCCAGGAGGCCTGCGCCTTCTACGAGGACCACGCGCTGCTCGACGAGTTTTCGGGCGGTGGGGCCTTGGGCGGCGGGGCCGCGGGCGGTGGGGACCCCGAGCGGATCGCGACCGCGCTCGGCCCCTACAAGGCTCTGGTCCTGCGGAACCTCGGCCTGCTGACGGTCGGTGACTCGGTGGAGGCCGCCGCGTGGTGGTTCATCGCGGCGGAGCGGGCCGCGCAGGTCCAGCTGATCGCGCGGGCGGCCGGAAAGGCGGTGCTCATCAGCCATCACAGCGCGCTCGCGACCAGGGAACGGTTCGGATCCGATCTCGCGGCCTGGGCGAACTGCCAGCCGCTGCTGGAGGCCGCCGGAGCGGGTGCGTCAACATCATGAACGGTTAATCACCTGCTCTGACATCGTGCGCAATCCGGAACACTGCCGCAGTGGTGCACAATTCGCTGGCATCGCACCGGAGTTCAGAGAGGCGGCACGTTCGTGGCTGTCCAAGAGATGTCCAGAAGCACCCATACCGCGGCTTGTGCCTGCGAGGACTGCACACGAGAGGGGCACCGCCGCGCCGTGGCGGCGTTCCTGGAGAAGCGCGACGAGTTCGCCTCCGGGCACGGAGTGCCGGACGCCGTGGCGCACTCCCTCGGGGCCTCCCGACAGTGGGTCTCCGACGAGCTGACCCTGTCGGCCCGGACGGTCGCCGACCGGGGCCGGGAGGCGGGCAGCTCCTGGCTCTACCTGTTCTCCCGGCGGGCCGTCCTCGCCGTGTGGATCGCCGCGGGGGTGCTGCTCCTGGTCCAGGTCGGCACCGCGCTCGGCACCGGCTGGTCCACGACGCGCACCGCCGGGCTGCTGGCCGCGCTCGTACTGGCCGCGCTGCTGACGGTGGCGGCCCGCGCGCAGACGATCCGGGGCGGTCTGCTGGCCCCGCTGGTCGGCGAGGACAACCGGCTGTCCACCTCGAAGGTGGTGCCGAGCGCCTGGCTGGTGCTCACCGCCTTCGCGACGCTGCTGCCCGCGCTGCGGCTCGCGGCCTCCTCGCCGGGACCCGAGCGCCAGGCGCTGTACGAGGGTCTCGCCTTCGACCGGGCGCTGCCGCTGCTGGCGGTGCTCGGGCTGACCTCGGGCGTCGCGGTGCTGGTGCGCCGGGTGGTCTCCGTACGGATCATGGGACAGCGGCTGCAGAAGCTGCCGGCGGACCGCCCGACCGGGGCGGACCTGCTGACGGACGACGCGGGCCGGGGCTCCTTCCCGGACGCCCAGTACGTGCTGGTCTCCACGGTGGTGCTGGCCTTCGCGGGGGTCTCGCTGGCCCGGTTCCCGGACCGGCTGCCGGCGCTGCCGTGGGCGCTGGCGCTGCTGGTGGCGCTGTCGGCGGCCGTGTACCTGGCGGCGAAGTACGCGGAGGGCAGCCGCCCGCTGGTCCTGTCGGTGGTGCGCGGACGCGAGCCCGGGGATCTGGACGCGGCGATCCGCCCCGGGGACGACATCGAGATCCGCGGAGTGGGCTTCGTCCCGCCGGGGGCCCAGACGCCGGAGATGCTGGCCCGGCTTGTGGTCCGGGTGGGCGCGGTCCATGTGCACGTACCGCTGGTCCCGGTGGCGGGCGGTTTCACCAACCCGTCCGACGCCGTACTGACCGTGCCGGTCCCGGCGGAAGTGGAGCCGGGGCGGATCGAGATCCAGGTCGTCACCGCCGCGGGGGTGGAATCAAACCGGTGCACCATCGACGTGGCGGAGTGAAGCGGGTACACATGACGCGTGACCCGAACTGACGTCCCCTCCGGCGCCCCTGACGCACCCACCGGACCGAGCGGCCCGCACGGTCTGCGCGAACGCGCCGCCCGCCACGCCCTCCTGCCCCTGCGGATCTTCCTCGGCGTGACCTTCGTCTACGCGGGCCTGGACAAGCTGACCGACTCGGCGTTCCTCTCCGCCACCGGCGGCGGCTCCATCGGCGAACTGATGCACGGGGTGCGCGACACCTCGGCGATCCCGGCCATGGTGGACCTGGCCCTGAAGGCACCCGTCGGCTTCGCCGTGGCCCTGGCCATCGGGGAGCTCCTGGTCGGCCTGGGGGTCCTGGCCGGGCTGCTGACCCGGATCGCGTCCGTCGGCGGGGCGCTGATCTCGCTCAGCCTGTGGCTCACCGTGTCCTGGGCGGTGACCCCGTACTACTACGGCAACGACCTGATCTACCTGCTGGCCTGGACCCCGCTGATCCTCGCCGGGGCGCCCCTGTGGTCACTGGACGCCCTGATCAGGGGCAAGCGGAGGGCCACCGCCTGAGGGGAGCGGTCCGGTCAGTTCGCCGCTCCCGGGTGGCCCAGTGCCTCGCGGAAGTCCTCCAGGGCGGGACCCAACTCGCCGACGGCGACGTGGAAGGCCGACCGGTCGATCAGGCTGCCGGCCAGCGTCCGGGTTCCGGCCGCCGGGTCGTGCGGGGACAGCCGGCGGGCCAGCTCCACCCCTTCGTCGAAGAGGGGGCGCACCTGCTCCGCGAACAGATGGGTCCGGTACCGCCAGTAGACGGTGGAGCGGACGGTGAGGACCCGGTGCAGCCGGACCAGTTCCGCCAGGTGCCGGTCCGGGTCGTCGGTGGCCCGCGCGGCGAGGGCGTCCACCTCTTCGCGCAGGGCGTGACGGCTGTCGAAGTAGCGCTGCTTGGTGTCGGGCGACCAGTACATGGGATCCGTGCCCGAGGGAGGACGCGGCTCACCGGGCGCGGGCCGGTCGCTTCCGGCGCCGGGCAAGGACAACAGCACCGCCCAGAACGACACTTCGTAGCCGCCCCCGGAGTACCGCGCACCGCGGAGGGCCAGCTCCGTGAGCAGGGCGAGTGCCTCTTCCCTCACGAGGCCCGCCCGTTCGTCCCGACCGTGGGCGTCGAGCATCCGTGCGTACCCGATGAGCGTGTGGAGCCGGGAGATCATCCGGTCGCGGTCGTTTCCCGCCGCTTCGGCGGCCTGCACGCCGACGAGGGTCTCGAACGCGTCGAGGGCTTCGCCGGACCGGCCGGCCTCGTGGAGGACGGCGATCCACTCCAGGAGGGACCAGGCGAGAGCCCCACTGCGGGACCCGTCGGGCAGGAGCACCGTGACCAGCTCGGTCATGGCATCGGCCGCCTCGGCATACCGGCCCTCCTCGGAAAGACCGGCCGCCCACGTGTTCAGCCCCGCGACCACGGGTTCCCCGGCCAGTTCCGCCCGCGCGCGGCCGATGGCGAGCATTTCGGCGCGCAGGGCGAGCCCTTCGGCGCGCCGGCCCGCGCGGTACAGCTCGCGCTGGCACGTGTCGAGGGCCTCGTAGAGGTGGTCCGCGCGGGCGGGCTCGGCCGGATCGATGGCCCGCGCCGCGGCCACCGCCTCCTCGCACAGCGTGAGGGCGGCCGGATGCGTTCTGCCGCCCTCGTGACTCAGGTCCTGCAAAGCCCGGGCCAGGAGGGGCAGGTAGGCGGCGGGGCTGACCTGGGCGAGCACCCGGTAGGCGTCCACCTTGTCCCGCGGGGAGAGGCGTCCCGACGAGAGCAGCACGTTGCGTGCCCGCACGATGTCGTCCTGATCGACTTTCCCCGAGTGATCCATGACGGAGAGTCTGGGGGCGGCGCAGGGAGCCGGACAAGGCTGTTCGCCTGTGCCCTTCGTCCTACGAAAACACCCTCTGACCTGTCATGATGGGCGTGACATCACCTCCCGCCGGACCCGCGGGTCTCCCCGATCCGCTCGCGCCGGTCGCGGCGCACGGCGTAGGTCACCAGTCCGGTGACGGCGGCGAAGGCGAGGCCGCCGGCGGTCATCATGAGGACGAGGAACCAGGGCGGATCCGCCTCGCCCGCCGCGCCGAGGAGATAGAGGACCCCGGCCGCCATCAGGACCAGTCCCGCGATCAGCCGTCCCGGCTGGAACTCATGACGCCGCACGGGTTACCTCCACCTGTCCCACACCCGCGCTGAGGTGCAGCTCGATCGTGCCGCCGGCCTGGGTGCCCGAGGCGGGGGGCAGCGTCGCCTCCCGGGTCTCGGTGCGGTCGCGCACGCGTATGTCCTCGCTGGTGTCGCCGGGCATCTGGATGTCGCCCAGCCTGACCGTCGCCTCCGTCCTCGCGGTGACCTCCCTCGGGAGGATCACCCGCAGCCGGCCGGCGTCGATGGAGGCGCGGACGGGCACGGTGGTGCCCTTGGGCACGTCCACGTGGCTGAGGTCCAAGGTGGCGAGCCCGGTACCCGCCTCGTAGACCGGGGCCACCTCGGCCACCGCGGTCGGATGCCAGTCCACGACGCGCCAGTCGGTACTGATGTCCTTGGGCAGCGCGACCGACGCGGCCAGCAGGGCGGCCGTGATCACCGAGAGCAGGATGGTGCCGAAGCCCGTGCGGCCCTTGACCGAGCTCACCGCGAGCCCCAGGCCGAAGACGGCGAGGCCGGCGGCGAAGCCGACCTGTAGGGCGTGGCTCAGGGTGCTGCCCTCCCAGACCGCGGCGGTGGCGATGCTCCCGGCCAGCGCGGCGAGGACGAACACCCGGCCGCCGATGCCGCCGCGGGGCTCCCGGGGGAGGTCCTCCCCGGACGGCGGAGCCGCCGCCGGACCGCCGCCGGGACCGGCGGGCACCGAGTCCTCGGGGCCCCACAGGTACCCGGTCGAGCCGACCGGCCCCGTGGTGCCGTCCTTGACCAGCGGATCCCGCCACCAGGACGGGCCGCCGGGCGCGGGCGGCGCCTGGGTCTCGGGAGGCGCCGGACTGTGCGCCGTGCGGTGCCCGGTCCGGGTGGCCGCCGGGTACACGAACTCGGCGCCCGGCGCCGCCTTCTCCTCGGGCGCCCCGCCGGATCCGCTCCGCCGCCGCTGCGACCAGTGGGCCGCGGCTCCCAGCGCGAGGACGGCCAGGACGGAGAAGACCGCCAGCCCGCCGTTGTCCAGCATCGACAGGAACAGGGCGCAGCCCACCAGCGCGGCGAACACCGCTGCCAGCGTCGAGCCCTCTACCCGGCCGGTCAGCAGCTTCTTCGCCTCGCTGTCCTCCTCGCCCTCCTGGGGCAGCAGCAGCCAGGCGAAGCCGTAGAAGATCAGACCCACGCCGCCGGTGACGGCGAGGACGCCGAGCACGATCCGGAATATCACCGGGTCGAGACCGAAGTACCGGCCCAGCCCGCCGCACACGCCCGCGAGCACCTTGTCGCGCTTGCCGCGGCGCAGGGGAGGGCGCTCGGCGGGCGTCGAAGCGGAGCCGGCGCCCGCGCCGGCCGTGCTCCTGCCGGCTCCTGCGTCCGGCGGCGGGGAATCGTGTACTTCGGTCATGGGTACATGGTGACGGTCCGGGGTCGCCACGGGCATCCGGATCTACCCTGGCGCAACCCTGATATCCCCCCGAGAGAACTGGGGGGCTGCCCTGATGTCACGGGCACCGCGAGCGTGTGACCATCGGTGACATGCCCGTAGCAGCCGCCCCCCGCCCGCCGTACGCACCGGACTCCGACGAGACGCCGCAGCGCAAGCTCTACCGCAGCGCCGACGGCCGGATGCTCGGCGGAGTCGCGCGCGGCCTCGCCGGGCACCTGGGCCTGCCCGTCGTCTGGGTCCGGCTCACCTTCCTCGGCCTGTTCATGTGGGGCGACGGACTCGGCGTGCTGCTCTACGCCGCGTTCTGGGTCTTCGTACCGCTGGGCGTCGGCGGCCGCAGCGGCCACCGCTCCTACTTCGACACCCTCCCCGACGGCACCCGGCGGCTGCGCAAGCCCGAGCGGGGCCAGATCATCGCGCTGATCGCGCTGTGCGTCGGAGCGGGCATCTTCATCTCCAAGGTCCAGGTCGGCGGCAGCTCCGGACGGTACGTGTGGCCGACCCTGCTCGTCGGAGCCGGCGTGGTCCTCGTCTGGCGCCAGGCCGACAACGCCCGCCGCGCCCACTGGAACGCGGCCGCCGGCCGGCACGGCCGGCTGCTGCAGGCCGCCCGCGCGCTCGCCGGCGTGGCCCTGGTCGGCGTGGGCCTGACCGTCTTCATCGTGGTCCGCGGCTCCGCCGCCCAGCTGGGCAACGTCCTGACCGCCACCCTCGCCGTCCTCGTCGGCGTCGCCCTCCTGGCGGGACCCTGGCTGATCCGGATGACCCAGGACCTCTCCGAGGAGCGCCTGATGCGCATCCGCGCCCAGGAGCGCGCCGAGGTGGCCGCGCACGTCCACGACTCCGTGCTGCACACCCTCACCCTGATCCAGCGCAACGCCGAGGACGTCGGCGAGGTGCGCCGCCTCGCCCGCGCCCAGGAGCGGGAGCTGCGCAACTGGCTGTACAAGCCGGAGGGCACCGGCAAGGACGAGGGCGAGGAGCCGACGACACTGGCCGAGGCCGTGAAGAAGACCGCCGCCGAGGTGGAGGACCACCACGGGGTGCAGATCGAGGTGGTCGTCGTCGGCGACTGCCCCCTCGACGAGAAGCTGGCCGCACAGATGCAGGCCGCGCGCGAGGCGATGGTCAATGCCGCCAAGTACGGTGGCGACGGCGGCCCCGTCCAGGTGTACGCGGAGGTGGAGGGCCAGACGGTGTTCGTGTCCGTACGGGACCGCGGACCCGGCTTCGACATGGACGCGGTACCGGACGACCGCATGGGCGTACGAGAATCGATCATCGGCCGGATGCAGCGCAACGGCGGGACCGCGCGACTGCGGTCCGCGCCCGACGGCGGCACGGAAGTCGAGCTGGAGATGGAGAGGGCGGCGAAGGCAGCATGACCGAGGACAGCGCGAGCACCGGCGGCGCGACCAGGAGGGTCCGGGTGGTGCTCGTCGACGACCACCGGATGTTCCGCACCGGGGTACAGGCCGAGATCGGCGAGACCGAGCGGACCGGGGTCGAGGTCGTCGGAGAGGCCGCCGACGTGGACCAGGCCGTCACCGTCATCACCGCCACCCGCCCCGAGGTGGTGCTCCTCGACGTGCACCTGCCCGGTGGCGGCGGCGTCGAGGTACTGCGCCGCTGCGCCCCGCTGATGGGCGCCGTCGAGGACCCGGTACGGTTCCTGGCCCTGTCGGTGTCCGACGCGGCCGAGGACGTCATCGGAGTCATCCGGGGCGGCGCCCGCGGCTACGTCACCAAGACGATCACCGGCACCGACCTGGTGGACTCGGTCTTCCGTGTCCAGGACGGGGACGCGGTGTTCTCGCCGCGCCTCGCGGGCTTCGTGCTCGACGCCTTCGCCTCGACGGACGCTCCGCCGGTCGACGAGGACCTGGACCGCCTCACCCAGCGCGAGCGCGAGGTGCTGCGGCTGATCGCCCGCGGGTACGCGTACAAGGAGATCGCCAAGCAGCTGTTCATCTCGGTCAAGACCGTGGAATCCCACGTCTCGGCCGTGCTGCGCAAGCTCCAGCTCTCCAACCGCCACGAGCTGACCCGCTGGGCGACGGCCCGCCGGCTGATCTGAGCCCGGCAGGGCACCCACCCGGAGCTCACGCGGGGCGGGAGGCTCCGGCCCAGGGCATCGAGTCGATCGGCGCGACGCGGACCGTGGAGCCGGGGCGCGGGGCGTGGATCATCTGGCCGTTGCCGATGTACATGCCGACGTGCGTGACACCGGAGTAGAAGAACACCAGGTCACCGGGGGCCAGCGCCCCGCGAGAGACCCGCTGTCCCGCGTTGATCTGTGTGTAGGTGGTGCGCGGCAGCGACACCCCGGCCGCGCGCCACGCCGCCTGGGTCAGGCCGGAGCAGTCGAACGAGCCCGGTCCCGTCGCCCCCCACACGTACGGCTTGCCGATCGCCCCGTACGCGAAGGCCACCGCACGGGCCGCGCGGGAGCCGTCGGCGGGCAGCGGAGCCCGGGTGGCGGGGGCGCTCGGGGCGGGGCCGGCCGAGCGGGCCTCGTAGGCCGCGCGCTCCTCGGCCGTCAGCTTGGCCAGCAGCCGCTGCGCGGCGGTCAGCTTCTCCTCGATCTCGGCCTTGTGGCCCGCGAGTTCGCGCTGCCGGGTCCGCAGGTCGGCGAGGCGCCCGGCGGCCTGGTCCTTGAGCTGGCCGACCTCTTCGAGCCCCCGCCGCACGGCCGAGATCTCGGCCGCTTTGCGGTTCCCGGCGCGGGTGATGAGCGCGACCCGGTCCAGGTACTCCTGCGGATCGTCGGACATCGCGAGCTGTACGGCGGCGCCCAGCGTGCCACTGCGGTACTGGTTCGCGGCCAGCGAACCGAGCGCGCTGCGGGCCGTGTTGAGCCGGTCGGTCTTGAGGGCGGTCTGGTCCCGCAGCCCGTCGAGCGCGCGCTGCGCCTCGTCGGCCTTCTCCTTCGCCCCGTTGTACCGGTCCGTCGCGGCCTCGGCCTCCTCGTAGAGCCGGTCCATCTCCGCCTTGACCTGTGAGGGCGTCTGCTGCGGGTCGGCGTGGGACGTGCCTTCGAACGCGGTGGCGGTGGCAGCGCCCGCGAGGGCGAGGGTGGCGGCGGTGGTGCGTACGGTGCTCCGTGCCGTGCCGCCGCCCAGCGGGCGCTGCCTGGGCTTTCGATGACTGGCCACGAGGGCCTCACGTCCTTCCTCCGTCGGTGCTTGGGGGAGGACGCTAGACCCGAAGGTAACGGCTGGATGACGAGATGATCGAAAGTGGCCGTACGCGACCGGACCTGGTGGCTCGGGTGTCCGTACCGAGGTCGGCTCTATCCGCGGATCTCCGTCAGGCGGGCGAAGACGACCACGTTGCCGTCGTAGCCCTCCTTCTTCGAGAAGCCGCCGCCGCAGGTGATCACGCGGAGCTCCGGAGCACCCTTGGGGCCGTAGATCCGGGCCGCCGGGAAGTCTTTTTTACCCACGACCTCGATGCCGTACACCGTGAACACGGCGGTACGGCCGTCCCGTCGGTCCACCTCGATGTGCCGGCCCCGCTCGAGCGAGCCGAGGGTGTAGAAGACGGCCGGACCCCGCCTGTTGTCCACGTGCCCGTCGATCACCGCCGTGCCCTGGGCGCCCGGAGCGGGGGAACCCCCGTACCAGCCGGCCAGGTTCCCGTCCTGCGGCGGCGGCGCGTCCACCCAGCCCTCGGCGTCGAGTCCGACCCGGGTGACGGGGGCGTCGACCTGTACGGACGGAATCCGGATCCGGGTCGGCGCGGAGGACTTCAGCGGCTTCGGGGCCGGCGGGAGGCGGCGGGCGGCCTCGTCGTGGGCCGGGTCGCTGACCAGCGAGGCGGCCTGCGCGGGCTGCGGCGGACCGCCGTTCAGGTCGAGCCCGTTGGTGAGGAGGAACGTGCCGCTGAGGGCGACCACGGCGACGACGCCCCAGCCGCCGCGAGGCTTCGTACGCTCCTGGGGGCGGGGCATGATGCGCGCTCCTTCGGTGGCGCGGTGGCGCCGGGGGGTGTGGGGCGGGTGTTGTGGGGCGGGTGCTGGACCGGGCCCGTCCGGCGGCCAGGGGCGGGTCGGACGGGCCCGGCGGTCAGGGTGCCCGGGGGACGACAGGCCCTAGCGGTCAGGCGTTGCCGTCGGCCCGGCGGCGCATCAGGTACACGCCACCGCCGAGCGCACCGGCCAGCAGCGCGGAACCGGCCGCGATCTCGGTGCCGTTCAGGCCGCCGGCGCCGCCGCCGAGGCCGGCCTTGACGCCCTTGGAGGGAGTGGTCGTTCCGGTCCCGGTGCCGGTCGAGTGGCCCGCGACCGTGAGCGTGGTCGTGCCCTTCTCGCCCTTGCAGTCGAAGGTGACCTCGTACTGGGCACCCGCCTTGGCGTCCGCGTCCACCTTGACGGTGGCGGACTTGCCCTCATTGAGCTCGACCGCGTCGAAGACGCCGGAGGAGACCTTGACCAGGGGATCCTGGCATTCGGTGGCGTTCAGGGTGACGGTACCGCCCGGGGCGACCGTGGCGGGGGAGACGGTGAAGCCGAAGGACGTGACATTGGGCGTGGTCCCGCCGTCGTTGGCCGAGGCGGACGGCGCGGTGAGCGCGAAGGCGGCGGTGGACAGCAGGGTGACGGATGCGACGCGTATCGCACGCATGGTGGATCCTCCGGGTCCCCGAGGTGCAGCCCCGAACACTTTGTCCGTAAAAGGCAGTAAATGCTCCTCGATGCGCTAGACGCTAGGTCCGGTTGGCGGAACCCGCGAATCGAGCGGCACGAACGGACCAACGGAGAGAGCGAGTTGGCGGGCGCCCCGCCAACTCCTCTGATACGGACGGTGAGCGCCACGCCGGAGGCCCCGCCGCACGGTGGCGCTGAGTGACGGACACGCCGGGCGCTCTCACCCCGGCCGGACGCTCCCGTAGATCGGCTGGTAGTAGACCGAGTCCTCGCGCACCGACGACCCCGGCCTCGGGGCGTGGATCATGCGGCCGCCGCCGATGTAGATCCCGACGTGGCTGATGTCCGCGTAGAAGAAGACCAGGTCCCCCGGCCGCAGATCCTTCGTCGCGATCCGCGGAGCCGCCTTCACCTGGTCCCACGTGGTGCGCGGCAGCGTGATCCCCGCCGCCCGCCAGGCGGCCTGGGTCAGGCCGGAGCAGTCGTACGAGCGCGGGCCGGTCGCGCCCCAGACGTACGGTTTCCCCAGCTGGGCCCGGGCGAAGGCCACCGCCCTGACACCGGCCGCCGACGCGGGGGCGTCACCCGGCCGAGGTCCCGAGGCGGCCGGCGCCCGGGGGGCCAGGGCCCGCGCCCGCTCCGCCGCGGTCAGCTGCGCGAGCAGCGCGTTCGCCTCCGAGAGCCGGGACTGCACCTCCTGCTTGCGCCCGCGCAGCTGCTCCTGCGCCCGCTCCAGCTCCGAGACCACGACGGCCGCCTCCCGGCGCTTGCCGGCCGTCTCCGCCCTGGCCCGGGTGTACCGGGTGAGCAGTGCGTCCTCACGGCCGCCGAGCCGGTTCAGCAGGTGCGTCTGGGCGAAGAAGGCCTGCGGATCGTCGCCGAGCAGCAGGGTCGCGGTCCCGCCGAGCCCGCCGGCCCCGCGGTACCGGTCGGCGGCGTAGCTGCCGAGCAGCCGCCGGGCCTCGTTCAGCTTCTGCGTGGTGGCGGCCACCTGGTCCATGAGCGCCGACAGCAGGGCCCGCTGCTCCTCGGTCCGCCCGGCCGCCGCGTCGTAGGCCTGGGTGGCCGTGCCCGCCTGCCGGTGTAACTCGTCCACGCGGGTCCGTACCTCCTCCACCGAGGGGCGGGGCGCCGGCGCCGCCGCGGCCTGGTGGGGGAGGAGCAGGCCCAAGGAGGAAAGGGCCGCGGTCGTGACGACCGCGGCGGGGGCGTTCGGATGTCTTCGGGTGCGCGGCTTGCGGTGGTGGGGGGAGGGTTGGGACGAGGGGAATCCGTACGTGTACACGGGCCGGCACCTCCTTCCGGTTGGCGGAGCACGCTAGCGGCGCAGCGAGCGACTCGGAAGGGGGCGGGAGGGGTCCGCAGGGCATATGCCGCCGAATTTTCCGTGGGGGGACAGGGATTTTCCGGGGGCGGGACCGGCTGTCGGTCCCGCCCCCTAAACTCGGAAGGCGATGAGCAGCCTCTTTGACGACAGCTTCCTGGCCGACCTCTCCCCCTCCGAAGAGGTCCCCCCGCCGCCCGAAGACCACGCCGCCCCCGAGGCGGGCGCGGACGATCTCTTCGGGGGCCGGTTCGACGCGCCCATCCACGGGGACGCGTACTACCGGGACGGAGCCCCCAGGCCCGTCATCGACCCGGCGGCCCTCCTGGAGGGGCTGAACGCGGAGCAGCGCGCCGCCGTGGTGCACGCGGGCTCACCGCTGCTCATCGTGGCCGGCGCCGGCTCCGGCAAGACGCGCGTGCTGACGCACCGCATCGGCCACCTGCTGGGCGCGCGCGGGGTCCACCCGGGGCAGATCCTGGCGATCACCTTCACCAACAAGGCCGCCGGTGAGATGAAGGAGCGCGTCGAGGGCCTGGTCGGTCCGCGCGCGAACGCCATGTGGGTCTCCACCTTCCACAGCGCGTGCGTGCGCATCCTGCGCCGCGAGTCCAAGCGGCTGGGTTTCACCTCCTCCTTCTCGATCTACGACGCGGCGGACTCGAAGCGCCTGATGGCGCTGGTCTGCCGCGACCTGGACCTGGACCCGAAGAAGTTCCCGCCGAAGGCCTTCAGCGCCAAGATCTCGAACCTCAAGAACGAGCTCATCGACGCGGACGCCTTCGCCGGGCAGGCCGCGGACGGTTTCGAGAAGACCCTCGCCCAGGCGTACGCCATGTACCAGGGGCGCCTCGGCGAGGCCAACGCGCTCGACTTCGACGACATCATCATGACCACCGTCCACCTGCTCCAGGCCTTCCCGGACGTCGCCGAGCACTACCGGCGCCGCTTCCGGCACGTGCTGGTCGACGAGTACCAGGACACCAACCACGCCCAGTACACGCTCGTGCGCGAGCTGGTCGGCACCGGCTACCCGGACCTGCCGCCCGCCGAGCTGTGCGTGGTGGGTGACGCCGACCAGTCGATCTACGCCTTCCGCGGCGCGACCATCCGCAACATCCTCCAGTTCGAAGAGGACTACGCGGACGCGACCACGATCCTGCTGGAGCAGAACTACCGCTCCACCCAGACGATCCTGTCCGCCGCCAACGCGGTCATCGAGCGCAACGAGAACCGCCGCGCGAAGAACCTGTGGACCGAGGCCGGCAGCGGCGCGGTCATCACCGGCTACGTCGCCGACACCGAGCACGACGAGGCGCAGTTCATCGCCGACGAGATCGACCGGCTGACGGACGCGGGCGACGCGAAGGCCGGCGACGTCGCGATCTTCTACCGGACCAACGCGCAGTCCCGCGTGTTCGAGGAGATCTTCATCCGCGTCGGACTGCCCTACAAGGTCGTCGGCGGCGTCCGGTTCTACGAGCGCAAGGAGGTCCGCGACGTCCTCGCGTACCTGCGCGTCCTGTCGAATCCCGAGGACAACGTCCCGCTCCGCCGGATCCTGAACGTGCCCAAGCGCGGCATCGGCGAGCGCGCCGAGGCGATGATCGACGCGCTCGCGATGCGCGAGAAGATCACCTTCCCGCAGGCGCTGCGCCGGGTCGACGAGGCCTTCGGCATGGCCGCCCGCTCGACCAACGCCGTCAAGCGCTTCAACGTGCTGATGGAGGAGCTCCGCACCATCGTCGACTCGGGCGCCGGCCCCGCGGTGGTCCTGGAAGCGGTCCTGGAGCGTACGGGCTACCTCGCCGAACTCCAGGCCTCGACCGACCCGCAGGACGAGACGCGCATCGAGAACCTCCAGGAGCTCGCCGCCGTGGCGCTCGAATTCGAGCAGGCACGGGTGGCGGCGGCGGCCGAGGCCGCCGAGAACGGCGCCCCGCCGGTGGGCCCGGGCACCCTCGCGGAGTTCCTGGAGCAGGTCGCGCTGGTCGCCGACTCCGACCAGATCCCGGACGAGGACACCGACGGCAACGGGGTCATCACCCTCATGACCCTGCACACCGCCAAGGGCCTCGAGTTCCCGGTGGTCTTCCTGACCGGCATGGAGGACGGGGTCTTCCCGCACATGCGCGCGCTGGGCCAGACCAAGGAACTGGAGGAGGAGCGCCGCCTCGCCTACGTCGGCATCACGCGGGCGCGCGAGCGGCTGTACCTGACGCGGTCGAGCATGCGCAGCGCCTGGGGCACCCCCTCGTACAACCCGCCGTCGCGGTTCCTGGAAGAGATTCCGGCCGAGTACCTGCAGTGGAAGCGGACGGGCGCGGTGCAGAAGCCGGCGGGCCCGATGCGCAGCTCCGGGTACGGATCCTCGGGCTCGGGCTCCGGCGGAGGCGGGTCGAAGGCCACCTTCGGCACCTCGCCGGAGGCCTTCCTGTCCTCGTCGCGTACGAAGTCGGGCCCGTCGGGGTTCGCGACGCGGCGGGCCACCGACAAGCCGGTCATCGCGCTGGTGGTCGGGGACCGGGTCACGCACGACCAGTTCGGGCTGGGCACCGTCATGGAGGTCAGGGGAGCGGGCGCGGACGCGCAGGCCACCATCGACTTCGGGGACGAGAAGCCGAAGCGGCTGCTGCTGAGGTACGCGCCGGTGCAGAAGCTCTAGCGGGCGGCACGGTTCCGTAGCCGACGTGGAAGGGCCCGCCCCTCAGGGGGCGGGCCCTTCCACGTTCCGCGTAGTGGTTCCGCGTCGTGCACTGCCTCAGTTCGGGTTCAGGCCCTTGGCGCGCAGCCATGCCTGCGGGTCGACCGGGGAGCCGCCGCCCGGCCTCACCTCGAAGTGGAGGTGCGGGCCGGTGGAGTTGCCGGAGTTGCCGGAGTACGCGATGACGTCGCCGGCCTTGACCTTGCCGGAGCGGATCTTGGCGCTGCTGAGGTGGCAGTACCAGGTCTCGGTGCCGTCGGCGGCGGTGAGTATCACCATGTTGCCGTAGGCGGAGTTCCACTGGCTGCGCACGGTGCCGTCGGTGGCGGCCATGACCGAAGTCCCGTAGGACACCGGGAAGTCGATGCCGGTGTGCACGGACATCCAGTTGACGCCCGCCTGGCCGAAGCCGGCGCTCAGACCGTGCCGTGCGACGGGGAGCGCGAACTTGGGGCGGGCCGCTTCCTTGGCCGCCGCCTCCTCCGCCTTCCGTTTCTTCTCCTCGTCCTGGCGCAGGCGCAGGTCGATGCGTTCCTGGGTGCGGCTCGCGCGGTCGGCGAAGTCGCCGGCGTCGGCGCTGAGGGCGGTGAGCTGCGTGTCGAGCTTGCTGTTCGCCGCGACCGGCTTGATGGAGGCCGGGTCGGGCGCGGCCAGGGTGGTGGTCTCCTCGGACGGCTTCTCCGTACCGGTGAGCCCGCCCACGGAGGCGGCGGCCACACCCGCGACACCCATCACGCAGGCCGAGGGAACGGCCACGGTCAGCAGCGCGGAACGCTTGGCCGGGGTGCGACGGCGGTTGTTGGCACCGGCCTTGGCGGTACTCGCCTTGCCCGCCTTGGCGACGGGCTTCGAGCCGGGCTTGGAACCGGCGCGGCGCGAGGGGCGCGGACCGTCCGGCGCGGCCGGGGTGACGGGCATGGCCTGGGTGGGGAGATCGTGTACCTGGGCGTCCAGGTCCAGGTCGAGGTCCAGGTCGGGGTCCAGGTCGAGGTTCGCGTCCGTATCCGCGTCCGCGGTCTCGATGTGCGCCTCGGCGCCGACATCGGCGGGGAGGAAGTCGAAGACGGCGGTCTCGGTGTAGGCCGTCTCGCCCTGGGGCGAGGGGGCGGCGGCGTAGGCCTCGTACCCGTAGTCGTAGGCGTACTGCTGCTCATCGGGTTGGGTGTAGGCCTGGGTGTAGGCCTGATCCTGCGCCGGCTCCGGTACTTGCTGCTGCGGCTGTTGCTGCTCGTAGCCGCTGTAGCCGTAGGTCTGCTCGGGGGCCGTGTTCCAGGCGGTGGCGTCGTAGGTGCCGGTCTCGGTGCCGTAGCCGGGGACCGACCAGTGGCCGGTCTGCTCGGCGGAGGTGTCGTAGCCGAAAGCGGTGGACTGATAGTCCAGGGAGACGCCGCCCTGCGTGGGGACGGTCGAGAGGTAGCCGTCGTGGGCGGCGTAGCCGCCATATCCGTCGGCGGACTGCTGTGTGTAGCCGTTCTGGGGGGCGGTCCATGCCGTGGTGTCGTACGAGCCGGTGTCGTAGGAACCGTAGGTGGCGCCGTAGTTGTAGCCCTGACCCTGCGTTTCATAGGGCGTGAACGCTGAATCGCCAGCGAAGGTGGTGGTGGAAAGGCCGTCGTACCCGAAATCGGGGTACTGGCCCGACGAGGGGCGGTCGTTCACCAACTTCTCTTTCGCCTCGGCAGCGGGGGGCCTGGGTGGCCGAGGAATGTGGGGTCCTCGGAGGAGAGCAGTGGCGTGACTGTACCCGGCGGTTACTCGCAACGACAATCTTCGGAGGGATTTGTGCTCGGCGGAACCGGGCATTCGGCCGCCTTTCGGTCGGCTGAAGACCCAC
Organism: Streptomyces sp. NBC_01298; assembly: GCF_035978755.1. Classification (NCBI taxonomy): domain Bacteria; kingdom Bacillati; phylum Actinomycetota; class Actinomycetes; order Kitasatosporales; family Streptomycetaceae; genus Streptomyces; species Streptomyces sp. NBC_01298. The sequence continues at coordinate 3,771,644 of NZ_CP108414.1, read as the reverse complement.
CCTTGGCCTTGAGTTCGAAAAACGTTCGACTGGGGGTCGTTATTCGCTCCCGCGGTCGAGGGCGCGGCGGGGCGTTCGGCCGGCCGGGCCGGTCGGTCGGGCCCGCCGGTCGGGTCGGCCGGTCGGGCCCGCCGGTCGGGTCGGCCGGTCGGGTCGGTCGGTAGGCCGGCCGGGCCGGTCAGGCGACGGAGGCGGCGTCGGGGTGGGGGAGGGCGGTCGGCCTGGGCCCGTCGAGTGCGCGCCGGACCGCTGCGATGACGGTGGGGTGCGCGGGCAGGGCGAGATGCCCGATGCCGGTGACCTGCACGTTTTCCACGAGCAGGTCCGGGTGCTCGATTCGGGCCGTGCCGGTCGGGTCCATCAGTTCGTCGAACTCGCTCCAGAACGCCACGTACCGGGTCCGGCCGCCGGGCGCGGGTGCGCGCAGTTCGGCGATCACCGCGGAATCCGGGCGCATCTGCCGGACCAGGGGGTGCGCGTCCATGAAGGGCGCCACGCGGGTGCCGGAATGCGGGGTGCCGAGCGTGACGAGCGTGCGGACGCGCGCGTCGCCGCCGAGGCGCTGGGCGTAGTACCGCCCGACCAGTCCGCCGAGACTGTGCCCCACCAGGTCCACCCGGTCCTGACCCGTGCGCTCGCACAGCTCCTCGACGCGGCGGGCGAGGTGCCGGGCCGTGACGCGCAGGTCGCGGGTGAAGGGGGAGTAGTTGTACGCCTCCACCTGCCGCCGGCCGTCTGCCCCGAGGGCGCGGCGCAGCAGGACGAAGACGGAGCGGTTGTCGGTGAACCCGTGGAGCAGCACCACCGGTGGGCGGTCGTGGGTGGTTGTTGTTGTGGTCGTCGTCGTGGTGGCGGCGGGTCGCTCTGGTAGGACTCCGGTGGGATAGAGCAAAATGTGCCCGCCGAGCACGATCGCTTCCAGTACGCCGGCCCGCAGCGCGGCCCCGGACATGGTCAGCCCCATGGACGACCCCCCGTAGGTCCTGGTGACTCGGGACCGGGGCGTCCGACCGCCCCGTGCCGTGCGGCTGTCGGCGCGGAGCGGTGGTACGCCATCCCACGTGTGATTTCCCCCTCGTGGTTGACCGCGAAACGGGGGTGTGCGCAATGCTGTACTTAACGTTCGTTCACTCGGGAGGCAGTGCGATGGGTGTGACCGGTCCGATCCGTGTGGTGGTGGCCAAGCCGGGCCTCGACGGCCACGACCGAGGCGCCAAGGTGATCGCGCGGGCCCTGCGGGACGCGGGCATGGAGGTCATCTACACCGGCCTCCACCAGACCCCCGAACAGATCGTCGACACGGCGATCCAGGAGGACGCCGACGCGATCGGTCTGTCGATCCTGTCGGGCGCGCACAACACGCTGTTCGCGCGCGTGCTGGAACTCCTCGCGGAGCGCGACGCGGAGGACATCAAGGTGTTCGGCGGCGGGATCATTCCGGAGGCGGACATCGCTCCGCTGAAGGAGAAGGGCGTGGCCGAGATCTTCACTCCGGGGGCGACGACCACGGCCATCGTGGAGTGGGTGCGGGCGCACGTCCGCCAGCCGGTGTAGCTGGGGGTCTGGCGCGGCGCCGTTGCCGGGGACGCTGTCCCCGGGCCCCTGCGCCTCAATCGCCGGCGGGGCTGGGGTTGTGCCGGTGTGGTGCTTGCTGCGGGTGGGGGTCGGTGCCGGGGGGGGGGTGGGGTGTCGGCCTGGACTGCATGATTTAGGCGCCCTGCCCGCTGCTTCGACAGTGATCCCGAGTAGTGCGCCACAAATCACGCTTTACGTCCCGGCCAACACCCCACCCCGCCCCCGTCCCCGCCCCCGCTACGCAGCCCCCGACCCCGGCTGGGGGAAATTGAGTCCCGGCCGGGGTGTCTTCAGTCGGCTGGGGCTAGTTCCGTGTGGAGTGCGGCACGCAGGTGCAGGGTGGCGACCAGGCGCTGGAAGGCTTCCGACCAGTACGCCGCCGCACCCTCCTCCACCGGCTCCGCCGCCAGCACATCGAGCCGCCCGGCCTCCGCCGGATCAAGGCATCGCTCGGCCAGTCCCATCACCCCGCTGAAGCTCCACGGGTAGCCGCCCGCCTCCCGCGCGGAGTCCAGCGCCTCGATCACCGCTCTCCCCAGCGCCCCCGCCCACGGCACCACGCACACCCCGAGCAGTTGGAACGCCTCCGACAGCCCGTGTGTGCGTATGAACTCCGCTACCCAGGCGGCTCGTTCCTCCTCCCCGAGGATCGACAGGAGCTTCGCCCGTTCCGCCAGCGACGCCGTCGCCGGGCCCGCCGCGGGTGGTGCGGAGGCCGAGCTGAGCAGGGCCTGGGACCATGCGGGGTCGCCCTGGCGGACCGCGGCCCGGCACCAGGCCGCGTGGAGTTCCTCCGCCCAGCCCTCGGCCACCGGCAGCGCCACGATTTCCGCCGGGCCGAGCCCCCCGAACCGCTCCCGCCAGCACGACAGCGGCGCCGACTCCACCAGTTGCCCCAGCCACCAGGCCCGCTCCCCGCGACCGGCCGGCGGCCGTTTGACCACGCCGTCGCGCAGCATCCCCGCATCGCACTCGGCCGGCGGCGTCACCCCCTCCGGGCCGACGCAGGCCAGCGCGCGCTCCGCCATCCGGCCGGCCAGCGCCGAGGTCGGCAGCGCGGACAGCAGCTCGGCGGCGGTCGCCCGGACATTGCGGCTGCGGTCGCCGAGCGCCGCCTCCAGGAACGGCTCGTCGCCCGCCGACAGCCCCACCCGCAAGGAGTCGAGGAACATCAGCCGGTCCTCGGCCCGTTCGGTGCTCCACGTGGTCTCCAGCAGCCGCGGTCCGGCGGCCGCCTCGTGGGCCCGTACGAGACCGAGCAGTGCGACCCGCTCCGCGAACAGCCCCTCCTGCCACAACCGTTCCACCGCCACCGCGTCCTCGGCGTCGGGCAGTTCGCCGGCGCCCCCGGACCCCCCGCGCAGCGCGAACCGCCAGTCCGGATTGAGCCGGGCCAGCCACAGCCCACGGGGCCCGGTCAGGGCCAGCGCCTGCGGGCGGAGGTCGCTACGGGCCCGGGCCACGTCCAGCAGCGCGGGCACCAGCGAGGCCGGTGCCCGGTAGCCGTGCTGTCCGGCGGCGGCCAGCCACTGGGGCAGCAGCTCCGTCAGGTCGGGGGCGGCCCCCCGGCGCCCGCTACCGCTGCCCGCTCCGGCCCGGCCCGCCAGCAACTGCGCGAGCCGCCGCCGGGCCGGCTCCGGCGGCTCGGGACGCGGGTCGTGCGGCGCGGGTTCGGGCCGGGGTCCCGCCTCGGCGGGTCTCAGCCCGGCCCGGCGCCGTACGGTCTGCACGGCCGCGGCCGCGAGCAGGGCGCCGGGACTGCCCCGGCGCCGCTCGGTACCCAGCAGCGCCGCGCCCACCAGCTCGTCCCAGCTCCCGTCCGCGTAGGCCGTGTCCGTCGATTCACTGGTCGTGTGCGTCGTCGTGTTCACCGGTTCCCCTCCCTTTTCCTTCGCGTGCCGTGCCCGGCTCCGGTCCCGCCCCCTCCGCGGGACCGGAGCAGCTTGTTTTCCTGTGGCACAGACAGGCAGACGGCCGTGCCTATGGCCTCAACTGGCGTGGTTGTCGTCCATGAAAGCCCCCCGGCTCACTCGTTTCGAATACGTCGGCGCCCCCGCGCCGCCGCCTTCCCCCTGCCGCCCGCTCAGCCCAGTACCACCGGCTCCGAGGAGCCCGGCTGCCAGGCCGTCAGCGGGGTGAATCCGCGGTGTCCGCATTCGCCGAACACCGTCAACGGGCCGCCCCCCGAGAGCGCGGCCAGCTGCCACAGCCCGGTCCCGGTCCGGCTCCCGGCCCCGGTCAGGGGCACGGGCAGGGCGGATGTCCCCTCCGCGTCCGCCAACTGCCATGATTCATTGGGCTGTTGTGGCCCGTCTCGGTCGTCTTGCGCTCCCTCCTGTCGTCCCCCTTGTGGTCCCCCCGGTATCGGCACCACCGGGCCGAGCACCACCGGCCAGGACTCCAGCCAGGGGTCCTCGCGCAGTGCCGCGCCGTACGCCTCCAGTGCCGCGGTCGTGCTCACGCCGGTCGGCGCGGTCCGGCACGGTGCGGCCGGCCCGAACCTCTCCCCGAGATCCGCGCGCAGCCCCGCGGAGCCGGGCCGGAAGCGGGCTTCCGCCTCCAGCACCAAACCGACCGGCAGCGCCAGCCCCGGCGGTCGCCCGGGCGGGCCGAAGTCCAGGACCAGAGCCGGCCGCCCGCTCGCCAGCCCGCGCAGCCATATCCGGCGGGTGGTGAGACGGCCGTCCGGTGACGCCGTGTCGTACTGGGCCAGCACCAGCCAGTGGTCCCGTACGGCCTCGCCTTCCGTCCGGGGCTGCAGTCCCAGGCGGCTGCGGACCGTCGCGGCCAGCGGCTCCGGCAATCCGGAAACGCCGAGCCAGGCCCGGTCCAGCAGGTGCAGCAGCGCGGCCTCCTCCAGCATCCGGGCGGGCCAGCCGGTGACGCAACTGGGTATCGTCCCCAACTCCCGCACCCGCGTCGCCAGTCCGGGTGCCTGGGCGTCGACCATCCGGGCGGCGGTCTCCTCCCAGGCCGCGTATCCCGCCCGCTCCTGACCGGCGAGGCCGCCGCGCACCAGGTCGGCGAGCCGCTGCTCCAGCTCGGTGACGCCCGCGCCGATCCGGGCTGCCCGCCGCTCGGCCCGCTTGCGGGCCCCTTCGGCGTCGGCCGGAGCGGCCCGGTCCGAGCGGTCGGCGGCGGGGCGCGCGGCCTTCGCCGCCCGCTCCGCGAGCCACTCGTCGGCCCAGTCCGGAGCCTCGGTGGAGGTTCCGGTCGAGGTGCCGGCCGCGTCGTCGAGCCCCTCCGCGGCCCAGAGCAGCAGCAGGCCCAGTGCGTGCTTGCACGGGAACTTCCGGCTCGGGCAAGAGCACTTGTACGCCGGGCCGGACAGGTCGGCGACCGTCCGGTACGGCTTGCTGCCGCTGCCCTTGCACAACCCCCACACCGCGCCGGAAGCGGAACCTCCGGTTTGTGACCACGGCCCCGCGCCGCCGAGTCTGGCCCCCGCCTTGCGTGAGGCATCGTCAGGAGCCAGAGCCAGTACCTGTTCCGCCGTCCAGCGGACCCCCTGCTCAGTCATGTGTTCCACCGTAGAGACCCCCACTGACAATCGCTCTGACCTGCAACGACGCCTCTTCTCAGGGGCGTTGTCAGTGGTCGGGTGCATCGTGGTTCCAGCAGTCGTCGAGCGGCTGCGGAGCATTGGAGGGGGACCATGGCCACGACCGGGAACGAGACCACCGCAGAGGCGCTGCGACCGCACGCCGAAGACGCCTTCGCACACGAACTGAAAGCCCTGGAGGCCGCCGACGACCGGCCCCGCCCGGCCCGCTGGAAACTCTCCCCGTGGGCCGTGGCGACGTACCTGCAGGGCGGCACGCTCGAAGACGGCACCGTCATCACGCCCAAGTACGTCGGCCCGCGCCGGATCGTCGAAGTCGCCGTCAGCACCCTCGCCACCGACCGCGCGCTGCTGCTCCTCGGAGTGCCCGGCACCGCCAAGACCTGGGTGTCCGAGCACCTTGCCGCGGCCGTCAGCGGAGACTCCACCCTCCTCGTCCAGGGCACCGCCGGCACCCCGGAGGAGGCCATCCGCTACGGCTGGAACTACGCCCGCCTCCTCGCCCACGGCCCGAGCCGCGAAGCACTCGTACCGAGCCCGGTCATGCGGGCCATGGCCGAGGGCATGACCGCCCGCGTCGAGGAGCTCACCCGGATCCCCGCCGACGTCCAGGACACCCTCATCACCGTCCTGTCCGAGAAGACGCTCCCGATACCGGAGCTTGGCCAGGAGGTGCAGGCCGTGCGCGGCTTCAACCTCATCGCCACCGCCAACGACCGAGACCGCGGGGTCAACGAGCTCTCCAGCGCGCTGCGCCGGCGCTTCAACACCGTCGTCCTGCCGCTGCCCGCCACCGCCGACGCCGAGGTCGACATCGTCGCCCGCCGCGTCGACCAGATGGGCCGCGCCCTCGACCTGCCCGCCGCCCCGGAAGGGCTGGAGGAGATCCGGCGCGTGGTCACCGTCTTCCGCGAGCTGCGCGGCGGAGTCACCGTCGACGGGCGCACGAAGGTCAAGTCGCCCAGCGGCACCCTGTCCACCGCCGAGGCCATCTCCGTGGTCACGGGCGGCCTGGCCCTGGCGGCCCACTTCGGGGACGGCGTCCTGCGTCCCTCCGACGTGGCCGCGGGGATCCTCGGGGCCGTCGTCCGGGACCCGGCCGCCGACCAGGTCGTCTGGCAGGAGTACCTGGAGGCCGTGGTCCGCGAGCGCGACGGCTGGAAGGACTTCTACCGGGCCTGCCGGGAGGTGACGGCGTGAGTGGGGGGACGGCGGGTCCGCTGTTGCTGGGCGTACGGCACCACGGACCCGGCTCGGCCCGTGCCGTGCGGGCCGCCCTGGACGCGGCCCGGCCCGCGGCGGTGCTGATCGAGGGCCCGCCGGAGGGGGACGCCCTGCTCCCGCTGGCCGCGGACCCGGGGATGCGGCCGCCCGTCGCGCTCCTCGCCCACGCGGCCGACGATCCCGGCCGGGCCGCGTTCTGGCCGCTGGCCGACTTCTCCCCGGAGTGGGCCGCCATCCGGTGGGCGCAGGAGCGGGAGGTGCCGGTCCGGTTCATCGACCTCCCGGCCGCGCACTCCCTGGCCGTACCGGAGGACGGGGAGACAGTCGAGGGCGGGGGAGCGGGAGGGGACCCGGACGGGGAGGGGCCCGGAGAGGGGTACGGGGCGGCGCCCGGGTCCGTACGGCTGGACCCGCTGGGCGTGCTGGCGGAGACCGCCGGGTACGAGGACCCCGAGCGGTGGTGGGAGGACGTGGTCGAGCACCGCGGCGGGGCCGGGCCGGCGGCCGACCCGCTGGGCGTGTTCGAGGCTCTGGGGGAGGCCATGGGCGCCCTGCGCGAGGAGTACGGGGCGGGCGGCCACCACCGGGACCTGGTGCGCGAGGCGTACATGCGGCAGCGGATGCGGGCCGCGCGCCGGGAGTTCGGCGAGGACTACGCCGTGGTCTGCGGGGCCTGGCACGTCCCGGCCCTGCGGGCGAAGACCACCGCGGCCGCGGACAAGGCCCTCCTCACCGGGCTGCCCAGGGTCAAGGTGGAGACCACCTGGGTGCCCTGGACCCACCGGCGCCTCGCCCGGGCCGGGGGGTACGGCGCGGGCATCACCTCGCCCGGCTGGTACGCACACCTCTTCGCGGCCCGGGACCGGCCCGTCGAGCGCTGGCTGACCAAGGTCGCGGGCCTGCTCCGCGAGGAGGACCGGCACGTGTCCCCGGCCCACGTCATCGAGGCGGTCCGGCTCGCCGACACCCTCGCCGCCATGCGGGGCCGGCCGGTGCCGGGGCTCACGGAGACCCTGGAAGCGGTCCGGTCCGTGATGTGCGACGGCTCCGACATACCGCTCGCGCTGATCGAGGACCGGCTCGTCGTCGGCGACGTGCTCGGCGAAGTCCCCGACACGGCGCCCGTCGTACCGCTCCAGCGCGACCTGACCCGACAGCAGCGCTCGCTGCGGATCAAGCCCGAGGCGCAGGACCGGGAGCTGGAGCTCGACCTGCGCAAGGACACCGACGCGGCCAAGTCCCTGCTGCTGCACCGGCTGCGGCTGCTCGGCATCGACTGGGGCGTCCCGACGGCCTCCCGGGGGAGCACCGGCACCTTCCGCGAGACCTGGCGCCTGCGCTGGGAACCGGAGCTCGCGGTACGGGTCGCCGAAGCCGGCATCTGGGGGACCACCGTCCTCGGGGCGGCCACCGCCAGGGCCGAGGCCGACGCGGCGGGCGCCGGGGAGCTGGGCGAGGTCACCGCCCTGGCGGAGCGGTGCCTGCTGGCCGGGCTCTCCGGGGCGCTGCCCGCCGTCCTGCGGGCCCTCGCCGACCGGGCCGCGCTGGACACCGATGTGGCGGGACTGGCCAAGGCCCTGCCCGCGCTGGCGCGCTCGCTGCGCTATGGGGACGTACGGGGCACCGACGCGGCGGCGCTGGGGACGGTGGCGGCCGGGCTCGCGGAGCGGATATGCGTGGCCCTGCCGCCGGCCTGCGCGGCGGGGCTGGACGCCGACGCGGCGCAGGAGCTGCGCGGGCACGTGGACGGCGTGCACGGCGCGATCGGGCTGCTGGAGGCGGTCGACGCGGACGGGCTGCGGGAGCGCTGGGCGGCGGTGCTGCGGACGCTGGCCGGGCGGGACACCGTTCCGGGGCTGATACGCGGGCGGGCGGCGCGGCTGCTGCTCGACGACGGGCGGCTGCCGCCGGAGGAGACCGCGCGGCTGATGGGGCTCTCGCTGTCCCCGGCGTGCGCGCCGGCCGACGCGGCGGGCTGGATCGAGGGGTTCGCGGGCGGGGGCTCGGGCGGCGGCACGCTGCTCGTGCACGACGAGCGGCTGCTGGGGCTGATCGACGGCTGGCTGGTGTCGGTGCCGGAGCGGGCGTTCGTCGATGTGCTGCCGTTGCTGCGGAGGACCTTCGGCGGGTACGAGGCGGGGGTGCGGCGGAGTCTGGGGGAGCTGGTGCGGCGGGGGCCGGGCGGGGGCCCGGCCGGGGCGAGGGCCGGGGCGGCGCCGGCCGGCTTCGGTTCCGAGCTGGACCCGGTCCGGGCGGACGCGGTGGTGGACCTGGTCCACCTGTTGCTGGCGGGTCCGGGGGGCTGACCGCCCTGGCGGGGCGGGGCCGCAGTGGCCGGGGCCGGACCGCAGTGGCCGGGGCCGGGCGCCGCAGCGGTCCGGGCCGGCCCGGACCCGGCGGGGCGGCTGCGGTGGGCCGGTGCGCGGGGCGGAGTCCCCTACCCGCCCTTCCGCCGTTCCCCGGGGCTCCGCCCCGGACCCTTCCCCAGCTACCGCTGGGAGGTGCCCCCTGCCGGGTGCGGTGCCGTTCCCGGGGGCCAGCCCCCGGGAACCCGCTCCTCAAACGCCGGAGGGGCTGGATCTTCGCCGGCGTTGAGGACCGGGGTCCGGGCAGCGCCCGGCTGGGGGTCCCCCGGACGGAGTCTGGCGAATGGCGGAAGGGCGGGTAGGGGAACCCCGCCCCGCGCAGCGGTATCGGTCGGGGGATGGCCCGTGCCGGTCGGCGCAGGTTGATGGGTGTGACGAGAGTGAGGGGCGGGACCGATGGAGATGGCTGGTGCAGACGTGAGTGGCGGCGGCGCGGAGCGGTTGCGGCGGTGGCGGATGGTGCTCGGTGGGGGAGAGGGGGACGGGACCGGGTGTGCGCTGAGCGGGGCGGATGCCGGGATGGATGCCGCGCTCGGGGCGCTCTACGGGGCTGAGGGCGGCGGCCGCAAGCGGGCGGGGGAGCGGTCGGCCGGGCTCGGGGGGTCCGCGCCCCGGGTGGCGCGCTGGCTCGGGGACATCCGGACCTACTTCCCCACCTCCGTGGTCCAGGTCATGCAGCGGGACGCGATCCAGCGGCTCGGCCTGTCCGCGCTGCTGCTCGAGCCCGAGATGCTGGAGGCGGTGGAGCCGGACGTACACCTCGTCGGCACCCTGCTCTCCCTCAACAAGGCCATGCCCGAGACCACCCGGGAGACCGCCCGCGCCGTCGTCCGCAAGGTGGTGGAGCAGCTGGAGAAGCGGCTCGCCAGCCGGACACGGGCGACCCTGACGGGCGCGCTCGACCGGTCCGCGCGGATCAGCCGGCCGCGGCACGCGGACATCGACTGGGACCGGACCATCCGGGCGAACCTGAAGAACTACCTGCCCGAGCACCGGACCGTCGTTCCCGAGCGGCTCGTCGGGTACGGCCGCGCCGCGCGGGCGGTGAAGAAGGAGGTCGTGCTGTGCATCGACCAGTCGGGTTCGATGGCGGCGTCCGTCGTCTACGCCTCCGTCTTCGGGGCGGTGCTGGCCTCGATGCGGTCGATCGCGACCCGGCTGGTCGTCTTCGACACGGCGGTGGTCGATCTGACCGACCAGCTCGACGATCCCGTCGACGTGCTCTTCGGTACCCAGCTGGGCGGCGGCACCGACATCAACCGCGCGCTCGCCTACTGCCAGTCGAAGATCACCCGCCCCGCCGACACCGTCGTCGTCCTCATCAGTGATCTCTATGAGGGGGGCATCCGCGACGAGATGCTGAAGCGGGTCGCGGCGATGAAGGCGGCGGGGGTGGAGTTCGTGACGCTGCTCGCGCTGTCCGACGAGGGCGCGCCCGCCTACGACCGGGACCACGCCGCCGCCCTCGCCGCGCTCGGCGCCCCGGCCTTCGCCTGCACTCCCGACCTGTTCCCGGAGGTGATGGCCGCGGCGCTGGAGAAGCGGCCCCTGCCCGTCCCGTGACGCCCGCCGACCGCCTTCGTACCGCCCGCCGACCGCCTTCGTACCGCCCGCCGGCCGCTCTCGTACCGCCCTCGTACCGCCCGTGCGGGGGTCCGTAGGGGGCGCCCCGTCGTGGCGGATCATCGGCGGATCGCACGAAGACGCAGTTCAACCGTGAGGCGATCTGTGACAGGTATCACCGCTCAGGTGTGATCTGCGATTTAGGGACCTACGTCCCACGGGGATAACCTGCGGGACGGACATGCCGCGTCCACGGTCACCGTGTGCGCCTTCCTTGTGACAGCGCCGTCACGTTGCCCTCCGCGGCACGCCCACGCAGATAGCAGACAACCGCGAATCACTGCGAATCTTTAAAAAAGACAAGGGACGGACGCGCGTGGACCTGTTCGAGTACCAGGCGAGGGACCTCTTCGCCAAGCACGGTGTACCGGTGCTGGCCGGTGAAGTCATCGACACGCCTGAGGCAGCCCGCGAGGCCACCGAGCGCATGGGTGGCAAGTCGGTCGTCAAGGCTCAGGTGAAGGTCGGCGGCCGAGGCAAGGCCGGCGGCGTGAAGCTCGCCGCCACCCCGGACGAGGCCGTCGCCCGTGCGACGGACATCCTCGGGATGGACATCAAGGGCCACACGGTCCACAAGGTGATGATCGCCGAGACCGCTCCGGAGATCCTGGAGGAGTACTACGTCTCGTACCTCCTCGACCGCACCAACCGCACCTTCCTGGCCATGGCCTCGGTCGCGGGCGGCATGGACATCGAGCAGGTCGCCGAGGAGACCCCGGAGAAGCTCGCCAAGGTCCCGGTGAACGCCAACGAGGGCGTGACCATCGAGAAGGCCCGCGAGATCGTCGCGCTGGCGCAGTTCCCGGCCGAGGTCGCCGAGAAGGTCGCCGAGGTCCTCGTGACCCTGTGGGCGACCTTCATCGCCGAGGACGCGCTCCTCGTCGAGGTCAACCCGCTCGCGAAGGTCGCCAACGGCGACGTCATCGCGCTCGACGGCAAGGTCTCGCTCGACGAGAACGCCGAGTTCCGCCAGCCGGGCCACGAGGAGTTCGTGGACCACGCTGCCGCGAACCCGCTCGAGGCCGCCGCCAAGGCGAAGAACCTCAACTACGTGAAGCTCGACGGCGAGGTCGGCATCATCGGCAACGGCGCGGGTCTCGTCATGAGCACCCTCGACGTCGTCGCCTACGCCGGCGAGGCGTACAAGTCGGTGAATGGCGGCGGCGTCAAGCCCGCCAACTTCCTGGACATCGGCGGTGGCGCCTCCGCCGCCGTCATGGCCAACGGTCTCGAGATCATCCTCGGCGACCCGGACGTCAAGTCCGTGTTCGTCAACGTCTTCGGTGGCATCACCGCGTGTGACGAGGTCGCCAACGGCATCGTCCAGGCGCTGGCCCTGCTGGAGGAGAAGGGCGAGGCGGTCACCAAGCCGCTCGTCGTCCGTCTCGACGGCAACAACGCCGAGCTGGGTCGCAAGATCCTCTCGGACGCCAACCACCCGCTGGTTCAGCGCGTGGACACCATGGACGGCGCGGCCGACAAGGCCGCCGAGCTCGCGGCTGCGAAGTAAGGGCAGAGGTCACAGACTCACATGGCTATCTTCCTCAACAAGGACAGCAAGGTCATCGTCCAGGGCATGACCGGTGCCACGGGCATGAAGCACACCAAGCTGATGCTGGCTGACGGCACCAACATCGTCGGCGGCGTGAACCCGCGCAAGGCCGGCACGACCGTCGACTTCGACGGCACCGAGGTCCCGGTCTTCGGCTCCGTCGCCGAGGCGATGGAGAAGACGGGCGCCAACGTCTCCGTCCTCTTCGTCCCGCCGGCGTTCGCCAAGTCCGCCGTGGTCGAGGCGATCGACGCCGAGATCCCGCTGGCCGTCGTCATCACCGAGGGCATCGCGGTGCACGACTCCGCCGCCTTCTGGTCGTACGCCTCCAGCAAGGGCAACAAGACGCGGATCATCGGCCCGAACTGCCCGGGTCTGATCACCCCCGGCCAGTCCAACGCCGGCATCATCCCGGGCGACATCACCAAGCCCGGCCGCATCGGTCTCGTGTCCAAGTCGGGCACGCTGACCTACCAGATGATGTACGAGCTCCGTGACATCGGCTTCTCCTCCGCCGTCGGCATCGGTGGCGACCCGGTCATCGGCACCACGCACATCGACGCCCTGGAGGCGTTCGAGGCGGACCCCGACACCGACCTGATCGTCATGATCGGCGAGATCGGCGGCGACGCCGAGGAGCGTGCGGCGGACTTCATCGCGAAGAACGTCACCAAGCCGGTCGTCGGCTACGTCGCGGGCTTCACCGCCCCCGAGGGCAAGACCATGGGTCACGCCGGTGCGATCGTCTCCGGCTCTTCTGGCACCGCACAGGCCAAGAAGGAAGCCCTGGAGGCCGCGGGCGTGAAGGTCGGCAAGACGCCGACCGAGACCGCGAAGCTGGCGCGCGAGATCCTGAACGCCGCGCAGAAGTAGGAGCGGCAGCACCAGCCGCCTTCGGCGGTACGTGCAGACGGGCGTGGCCCGCACCCTGTGAGGGGTGCGGGCCACGCCCGTTTCCGTACGCGAGGTACGCGAGGTACGCGAGTGACGTCTGCCGCGCCGCTATTCGAGGCTCGGCGAGATCCGGGAGGGTCCGGCCGACGGATCGGACAGCAGCTTGTCGTGGAGCTGGCGGCCCTCGTCCGTGAGCTGCTGCGGGCCGCTGTGCGGGGGCACGCCCGACACGCTCGCGCCGGGGGCGCGCGGAGGTTCGTACTCCGTTGGAGCGGTCACCCAGGTGTAGGCCGTCGCCGCGGCGATGACCGCGGACACCCCGACCACCGCACGCGTCCACAGCCGGGTCCGGTGCTCGCCGGACAGCCGTACGACGGCCGCCGCGCGCGGCTCCAGCCGCCCGGGCGGCCTCAGCGTACCGAGCCGCTCGCGCAGCACCGCGGACTGCTTCGCGGGCGCTACGCCGTCCAGCTCGGGGAGCACGTCGGCGAGGTCGGCGTGCGCGTTGACGAGCCGGCTGCCCGCGGTCGGCGTGGACGCCTCGGTCTCGGCGGCGGTGTCGGGGAGGTCGAGCCCGACGCCGTCGTAGAGCAGCACGGTGCGGCGGTGGGCCGGGGGCAGCTCGAGCATCGCGTCCAGGAGGACGCGGTCCGCGGGGTCGGCCGGGGGCTCGTCCGGGTGCCGGTGGGACCGGCGGAAGCGGTGCCAGGGGGAGAGCGCGTACTCGTACGTGGCCGCGCGCACCCACCCCACCGGATCGGGATCGGTGGCGACCTCGGGCCAGCGGTCCCAGGCCAGCTGGAAGGCGCGCTCCACGGCTTCGCAGGCGAGGGCGTGGCGGCCGGTGAGGAGGTAGGCCTGGCGGGCCAGGGCGGGGGCGGTGCGGCCGTAGAGGGCGTCGAAGGCGGAGGTGGGCGTGGCCTCGGGGGCCTCGGGGGCCTCGGCAGGGTCGGCGCCGGCCGCCGCGGCCGGGGGACCCGCCTTGGCGGCGCCTTCCCCGGGTGCCGCCGGTGGGGTGTCCTTGCCGACCGACGCGGGGTCGGGCGCGGAGCGATGCCCGGGGTCGGGCACGGAGCGATGCCCGGAGCCGGACGCGGAGCCAGGCGGGGAATCCAGCGCGGAGTCAGGCCCGGAGTCGGGCACGGAGCCAGACGCAGAGTCAGGCGGGGAATCCAGCACGGAACCAGACGTGGAGTCAGGCCCGGAGGCCCGTGCAGAGGTCTTCCCCGCGGCCGGCGCGGGGGAGGAGCCCGGGTCGGAGCCTCCTCCGGAGCCCGGCCCGGTGGCCCGCTCGGAGTCCGGTCCGGTGGCCGCACCGGAGTCCGGTCCGGTGGTCCCAGTGGAGCCGGGTCCAGTGGCCGCCGCGGAGCCGGGGCTGGTGGTCTTCGTGCGGGTGGTGGTTTCGGAGCCCGGTGCGGTGGCCCGCTGGGAGTCCGGTCCGGTGGCCGCACCGGAGGCGGGTCCGGTGGTCCCAGTGGAGCCGGGTCCAGTGGCCGCCGCGGAGCCGGGGCTGGTGGTCTTCGTGCGGGCGGCGGCTTCCGAGCCCGGCCCGGAGGCCCGCTCGGAGTCCGGTCCAGTGGCCGTACCGGCGCCGGGACCGGTGGTCGCAGCGGAGCCGGGGTCGGTGGTGTTCGTGCGGGTGGCGGCTTCGGGGCCCGGTGCGGCGGGGTTCCGCCTGCCCGGCCCGGCGGCCTTTCCCGAGCGGGGCTCGGAGTTCGGTCCGGTGGCTGAGTCGGTGTCAGGGGGTGTGCCCGTAGGGGTGTTCGTTGCCGTGCTCGGGAGGGCGGGGCCGCCGGGGCGGAGGGTCGAACGGCCGCCTCCGCCATGGCTACCGCCCGTAGCGGCTCCCGCCCTGACCGGGGACTTGGCCTCGTGCCGGGGCATCCCGACGGGGGGCTTCGAGGCACGCTTGACCGCGGCCTTGGGCCGGGTCTGCGCGCCGACGGGCCGGGTGAGCCCGCGCATCATGCGCAGCCCGAACCGTCCCTCGGGGGCCTCTGCGGCAGCCGCCGAGTCCGCGTCCGCGTCCGCGTCTGTGTCCGTGTCCGCATCTGAATCCGCGTCGGATTCCGTTTCCGGGCCCGAGCCCGCGTCGGCGAGAGCGGCGCCGGTAGGCGCGCCGGCGCGCTCGGCGGCGCTGCCGAGCGTGCTGCCCGGGGTGGCGCCCGGATCTGACGCCACGTCCGTGTCCGTTCCGTCGGGGCCGGTTGTGGTGGAGTCACCGGCGGTGGACCCGGCGGTGGACCCGGTGGCCGAAGCCCCTGGAGTCCCGGCGGGGTTCGCGCCGCTCTGCGGCGTGGCCGTGCCGTTGGCCCAGGCGGGCCGCGGCGTCGGCCGGTTGGGCGTACCGGCGGCGGTCGCCGCCGTCCCGGTGCTGTCCGCCCGGCTCCGCGTGCGGTCGGTGGCGGAGCCCGTCTCCGGAGCGTCGGCCTGGTCCGGGCGCGCTTCGGAGGCAGTCCCCCGGTCCGAGCCCCGGTCCGAATTCCGGTCAGGCCCCCGACCTGGGCTCCGGTCAGTCCCCCGGTCCGAGCTCCGGTCCGAGTCGTGGTCCGAGCCCTGGTCCGAGCCCCGGTCAGGCCCCTGGCCTGGGCTCCGGCCTGAGTTCCGGTCAGTCCCCCGGTCCGAGCTCCGGTCCGAGCCCTGGTCCGAGCCCCGGTCAGGCCCCTGGCCTGGGCTCCGGCCCGAGGCGCGGTCCGGTCCCCGGTCAGGCCTCCGGCCTGACCCTCCGTCCGCGCCCCCGTCCGACCCGTCCCGGGACGACGAGCCCTCGCCTCGGGCCGTGGGGCCCGCGGGGGCGGGGGTTCGGGACGCTTCGGCCGCCAGGCGGGTCAGGAGCTTGGAGTAGGCCTCCAGCTTCCGGCCCCGGGGGTGGGTGCGGCCGGTCTCCCAGGAGCGGACCGTGTTCGAGGTGACGCCCACCGCCGCCGCGACCTCTTCGTGCGTCAGGTCGGCCGCTTCGCGCAGGCGTCGGCGTTCCTTCGGGGTGGGGAGGCCCAGCTCCGTGACGCTTTGTGTCATGCCAGACTCCCCGCGACCCGGACGCCCTGACCGAAAAAGTACATAAACGTATATTGAGCGACACCACGGTCATTCGCCTGTTACCCGCCCATAGCGCGTGTCGTTGGCACCATGGCGGGGTGACCCAAGTGACCGAACGCGGGACCTCGTTGCCCACGCCCCCACGGGCCCCCGTACGGCGCCGTTCACCGGCGGCCGCCGCGTGTGTCGTGGGTGGCGCCGTCGCCGCGGTGTTGGGGCTCGGCTTCCTCGCCGTGCTCGTCATCGTGCTGTGGATCAGCTCCCCCTACCCCGACAGCGGCCCCGGCGGCGCCCTGCACCTCGCCGCGGGCCTCTGGCTGCTCGCCCACGGGACCGACCTCGTCCGCTACGAGACCCTCTCCGGGGTGCCCGCCCCCGTCGGCCTGACCCCGTTGCTCCTGGTGGCCCTGCCCGCGCTGCTCATCCGGCGCGCCGCCCGGCTGGGCAGCGCCGCGCAGGAGGACCGGGGCGCGGAGCCGCTGCCCGCGGCCGTGGTGTTCTCCGCGGTGCTCTGCGGCTACCTCGGGGTCGGCGCCCTCGCCGTCGTGTACGCCGCCGCCGGGCCGATGCCCGCCGACCCCCTCAGCGCGGCCTGGCACCTCCCGGTCGTCGCGGCCCTGGCCGCCGCGGGCGGGGTCTGGGAGTCCCGGGGGAGGCCGCTCGGCCGGCTGGCCGGTCCGCTGCCCGGCCGGCTCACCCGGCCCCGCTACGCCCTGGCGCTACGGGCCGGCGCCGGCGGGGTGCTGGTGCTCCTCGGCGGCGGAGCCCTGCTGGTCAGTGCATCGCTGGCCTGGCACGGGGCGGAGGTGCAGGGCTCCTTCGCGGCGCTGACCGGGGTCTGGTCGGGCCGCTTCGCGGTGCTGCTCCTCGCCCTCGCGCTGATCCCGAACGCCGTCGTCTGGGGTGCCTCCTACTCCCTCGGCCCCGGCTTCGCGCTGGGCACCGCGGCCACCGCGACCCCGCTCGGCTTCGGCGGCTCGCCCGCGCTGCCGGGCTTCCCGCTGCTCGCGGCGCTGCCCGCGGCGGGTCCCGGCACGCCGCTGACCTGGGCCGTCGGCGCGGTGCCGGTGGTGGCCGGGCTGGCGGTGGGCTGGTTCGCGGTACGCCGGGCGCGCGAGGTCTCGTACGGGGAGACCGCGCTCACGGCGGCGCTGGGCGCGCTGGTGTGCGCCCTGCTGACGACCGCCCTCGCCGCGGCTTCGGCCGGGCCGCTCGGAGCCCGGGAGCTGGCCGTGTTCGGCCCCGTGTGGTGGCAGACGGGCGGGGCGGCCCTGGGCTGGACCCTGCTCCTCGCGGTCCCGCTGGCCGTCACCGTGCACGCCTGGCGCAACCGGCCCGCGAGGGGCCTGGCCGGGGAGGGCTCCGGGGACGGCTGGCACGACAGCGGCGTCCGCGAGGTCCGCTGGGCGGCCCTGCGCCGTGCGGCGGGGACCCTGATCCCGGACTTCTCCGGTACGCCGTCGGAGGGTGACGGGCCGCACCCGGCCCGGTCTTCGAAAGAGGGGCCGAAAGAGGGGCCGGAACAAGGGCGGGAACAGGGGCCGGAGTCAGGAGTCCGGCCGGCGCCCGCACCGCCGAAGCGCCCCGTGCTGGTCATGCCCGGCCTCAAACTGGACCTGACCCCGATCCCGCTCCCCGCGCTGCCCGCGGAGCCGCCGCCGGAGACGGCGGTCGCGCCCGCGACCGAAGCACTCGTAGCGGCGGCCGGAGCACTCGTAGCGGCGGCCGGAGCGCCCCTTGCGGCGCCCCCGGCCCCGCTCCTGCCGCCGGTGACCGGAGTCCGCGTCCTGACCCGCCGGAAGCCGCCGGAGGGAACGGACGCGGGACCGGAAACGGACCCCGGACAGGCCCGGCGGGATCCGGGAGAGGCGACCTACTAGCGCTGGACCTCGAGCATCTTGCCGATGAAGTTGTCCGGCAGCAGGTCGTTGCACTGCAGCTCGGCCGCCTTGGTGAGGGCGTCCTGCTTGCAGACGTAGAAGTCCTTGTACGTGAGCTGCACCGCGTACGAGGACAGGGCCAGCAGGATCGCCAGCGAAGCGGTCACCAGGCCGCTCGTCGCCGCCGTCCGCTGGGGCCGGGCGGCGGCGCCCATCGCCGCCAGTCCGCCCCGGGCCGCTCCGGGCGCCGCATCGGCAGCGGCGTCCGTGTCCGTGGCCGCGCCCCGGCCCGTACCCGTACCGATGTCCGCCGCCGAGGCGCGCGGGCCGGTCGAGCCCGAGGCGCCCTGTGCCCCGTCCTCTGAGGGCTTCGCCTTCGCCGGGACCCCGCGCAGCGCGCTGATGCCCCAGTACAGGGCGAGCGCGCCCAGCAGCAGCCCCATCGACGGGATGCCGAAGACCCCGAAGAAGAAGCCCCACATGCCGGCCAGCAGCGCGTACCGCGCCCGCCGCTGGATCGGGTCCGTGGGGTCCCAGCGCGCCGGTCCCGACCCTGGGTCCGCGCCCGGTCCCGACCCGGGGTTCTGCCGGTCGCGGCCGTCACCGCCGGCGCGCGGCTCCCAGAGCTGGTCGGGCCGCCCTTCCGGGGGCGCCGCGAAGGGGTTGTCGTCGGTGGAACGGTCGGGCTGGGGGCGGTCCGGCATCGGGTGTGTTTCATCCCCTGTGTCGTGGACGCCCGCTGGGACGTCCGAGGCCTGTTTACGGCGTGTACGCCAGACGCTACCGCCCGCCCGTCCCCCCGTCCCTCGGGGGCCGTCCGGTGTGCCGGTATCGTTGCAGGCGGTCGGTGGCTTCGTAGGGTCCCCCGTATATCGGGGACCCCGAGTTTCATGCGATCGCACAAGACGAACGACGCGCCCCCGGTTCACGCCGGGAGGCGCCCCCGCTCGACGAGAAAGGGCCTCCCATGGCCGCCTCCCGCCTGGTCGTGCTGGTCTCCGGATCCGGCACCAACCTCCAGGCCCTGCTCGACGCCATCGACGCCCACCCCGGCGGATCCGAGGGCTTCGGCGCCGAAGTCGTCGCCGTGGGAGCCGACCGCGAGAACATCGCCGGCCTGGAGCGTGCCGAGAAGGCCGGGATCCCCACCTTCGTGTGCCCGGTCAAGGCGTACGCGACCCGCGCGGAGTGGGACGCGGCGCTGACGGAGGCCACGGACGCGCACGCGCCGGACCTCGTGGTCTCGGCGGGGTTCATGAAGATCGTCGGGCCGGAGTTCATCGGCCGCTTCGGCGGCCGGTTCGTCAACACCCACCCCGCACTCCTCCCGGCCTTCCCGGGCGCCCACGGCGTTCGGGACGCCCTCGCCTACGGCGCGAAGGTCACCGGCTGCACCGTCCACTTCGTGGACGCGGGCGTGGACACCGGTCCGATCATCGCCCAGGGTGTGGTCGAGGTTCGGGACGAAGAGGACGAAGCCGCTCTCCATGAGCGGATCAAGGAAGTCGAGCGCGAGCTGCTCGTCGACGTCGTGGGGCGCCTGGCCCGGCACGGCTACCGCATCGAGGGACGAAAGGTAACAATCCAGTGACCGCCGCAGAGGCCGCAGGGACCGTAGAGACCGTGACCGCAGAGGGCGAGGACCTCGCCGCGTCGAAGCGCCCGATCCGGCGCGCGCTCATCAGCGTGTACGACAAGACGGGCCTGGAAGAGCTGGCCCGCGGTCTGCACGAGGCGGGTGTCGCCCTCGTCTCGACCGGCTCCACCGCCTCGAAGATCGCCGCCGCCGGGGTGCCCGTCACCAAGGTCGAGGAGCTGACCGGCTTCCCCGAGTGCCTCGACGGCCGGGTCAAGACCCTGCACCCGCGCGTGCACGCCGGCATCCTCGCCGACCTGCGCCTGGAGGACCACCGCAACCAGCTCGCCGAGCTGGGCGTCGAGCCCTTCGACCTGGTGATCGTCAACCTCTACCCCTTCCTCGCGACCGTCCGGTCGGGCGCGACCGAGGACGAGTGCGTGGAGCAGATCGACATCGGCGGCCCCTCGATGGTCCGCGCCGCCGCCAAGAACCACCCGTCGGTGGCCGTGGTCACCAGCCCGGCGCGCTACGACGCGGTCATCGCCGCGGCCCAGGGCGGCGGCTTCGACCTCACCGCCCGCAAGCGGCTCGCGGCCGAGGCCTTCCAGCACACCGCCGCGTACGACGTCGCCGTGGCCTCCTGGTTCACGAACGCGTACGCCCCGGAGCCGGAAGCCGTACTGCCCGAGTTCCTGGCCGGCGCCTGGGAGCGCAAGTCCACCCTGCGCTACGGCGAGAACCCGCACCAGGCGGCCGCGCTGTACACGGACGGGCAGCCGGGCGGGCTCGCCAACGCCGAGCAGCTGCACGGCAAGGAGATGTCCTACAACAACTACGTGGACACCGACGCGGCCCGCCGCGCCGCCTACGACCACGAAGAGCCCTGCGTCGCGATCATCAAGCACGCCAACCCGTGCGGCATCGCGGTGGGCAAGGACGTCGCCGAGGCCCACCGCAAGGCGCACGCCTGCGACACTGCCTCCGCCTTCGGCGGGGTCATCGCCGTCAACCGCCCGGTGAGCGTCGAGCTCGCCGAGCAGGTCGCGGAGATCTTCACCGAGGTCATCGTCGCCCCCGACTTCGAGCCGGGCGCCGTCGAGGTCCTCGCGAAGAAGAAGAACATCCGCGTCCTGAAGGTGGCGGGCACCCCGCACCAGCCGGCCGAGCTCAAGCCGATCTCCGGCGGCGTGCTGCTCCAGCAGAGCGACCTCGTCCAGGCCGAGGGCGACGACCCGGCGAACTGGACGCTCGCCACCGGCGACGCCCTCTCCGCCGACGAGCTCGCCGACCTCGCCTTCGCGTGGAAGGCCTGCCGCGCCGTCAAGTCCAACGCGATCCTGCTCGCCAAGGACGGCGCCTCGGTCGGCGTCGGCATGGGCCAGGTCAACCGCGTCGACTCCGCGAAGCTGGCCGTCGAGCGGGCGGGCGCCGAGCGCGCGCAGGGCTCGTACGCCGCCTCCGACGCCTTCTTCCCCTTCGCGGACGGCCTGGAGATCCTGACGGCCGCCGGCATCAAGGCCGTGGTCCAGCCGGGCGGTTCGATGCGCGACGAGCTGGTGATCGAGGCCGCGAAGGCGGCGGGCGTGACGATGTACCTCACCGGGACCCGTCACTTCTTCCACTGACCCGGACGGCTGACGTACACGGCGAAGGCCGCGACCCGCAGCAGTGCGGGTCGCGGCCTTCGCCGTGAACGGAGCGGAGCCGTGATCAGTACTGCGGGCGGCGGAAGTACTCGCCCGCGGCCGAGTTGGCCAGGCCGAAGAGGATCCACAGGCCCAGGCCGAGCGAGATCAGGGCGGGGATCAACGCGATCAGCAGGGGGGCGCCGCCGGACTCGTGCAGGCCGTTGAGCGTCACGATGTTGATGATCAGGCTGGCTGCGGCGAAGAAGGTCTGGAGCGAGCCGTAGATGATGCCGGAGACCCGGACGCCGCCGCGGCCCTTGCCCAGCTTGGCGGCGGTCAGGATCGGCCACAGCGAGAAGCCGACGATGACGACGCCGGCGATGACGAAGCCGATGCTGAGGGCGGCGGCCGCGTCGCTCGACGAGGAGCTGCTGGAGTCGGTGAACTCGGAGGCGAACACGGCCCCGAGGACGATGACGACCACACCGGCGAGGGCCTGGAGACTCCCGAGGATCCAGAGGATGACCCGCGCCCCCTTGACCCCACCGGGCATCGGCATCGGCGAGCCCGGGTAGCCGGGGACGCCCGCGTAGGCCTGCTGCGGGTAGGCGTAGCCGCCCTGGGCCGGGATGCCCTGGGGTGCCTGCGGGGGGTAGCCGTAGGCGGGCTGGCCGCCCTGCGGCTGCTGCGCGTACGGGTTGTTCGGGTCGCCGAAACTCATGTGGGGTGTTCCTCCGTGGAAGTGCGGGGACGCACGGCACGCACGGAGGAGTCGCTGCAAGACGTGCGGCCCGCCCCCCGGCACTGCCCGCGGCACTACTTTCCCCGCATCGTCGTCGGGCCGGACCGGGCTTGTCCAGCCGGGACGCCGTCCGCCCGGCACTTGTTGTGCAAGTGCAACGAAGCCGGAACGAAGCCGGACAGGTCGTACGGGGCCCGCGACTGGATCCGCGACCGCTCCATCCGGGAGGATGGGTCCATGACTGCCCAGATTCTCGACGGCAAGGCCACCGCAGCCGCGATCAAGTCCGAACTGACCGCCCGCGTGGCGGCGCTCAAGGCCCGGGGCATCACCCCGGGCCTCGGCACCCTGCTGGTCGGCGACGACCCGGGCAGCCGCTGGTACGTCAACGGCAAGCACAAGGACTGCGCCGAGGTCGGCATCGCCTCCCTGCAGCGCGAACTGCCCGCGACGGCCTCCCAGGAGGACATCGAGGAGGTCGTGCGCGAGCTGAACGCCAACCCGGAGTGCACCGGCTACATCGTGCAGCTCCCGCTTCCCAAGGGCATCGACACGAACCGCGTCCTGGAGCTCATGGACCCGGCGAAGGACGCCGACGGCCTGCACCCGATGTCACTCGGCAGGCTGGTCCTGAACGAGCCGGGCCCGCTGCCCTGCACCCCGTACGGGATCGTCCAGCTGCTGCGCCACCACGGCGTCGAGATCAACGGCGCGCACGTGGTCGTCCTCGGCCGCGGGATCACCGTCGGCCGGTCCATCGGCCTGCTGCTCACCCGCAAGTCCGAGAACGCGACCGTGACCCTGTGCCACACCGGTACCCGCGACCTCTCCGGACTGCTGCGCCAGGCGGACATCGTCGTGGCGGCGGCCGGCGTGCCGCACCTGGTCAAGCCGGAGGACGTGAAGCCGGGCGCGGCCGTGCTCGACGTCGGCGTCAGCCGCGACGAGAACGGCAAGATCGTCGGGGACGTGCACCCCGGGGTCGCGGAGGTGGCCGGCTGGATCTCCCCGAACCCCGGCGGCGTCGGCCCGATGACCCGCGCGCAGCTGCTCGTCAACGTGGTCGAGGCGGCCGAGCGGGCGGTTCCCCGTGCCGGCTGAAGGCGAGCAGGCCGAGCGGGCGCGGGCCGAGCGCGGGCAGGCCGAGCGCGAGCCCGCGCCCGCGGACGTCGAGGAGTCGGAAGGGTCCAGGTCCCGCCGCTTCCCCTCCGTCACCCGGGACACCGCGCGTCCCGAGGGCGGCGGCCGGGCCGCGCCCGGCGACGCCCCGGCACCGGCCCGGCAGTGGCCGATGCTGGCCGTCCTCGCGGCGACGGCGGCCGGACTGCTGCTCACCGCGATGGGCCATCCGCGCGGCGGCTGTCTGCTGATCGGCATCGCGCTGATCGCGGGTTCCGTGATGCGCCGGCTGCTGCCCTCCGTGGGCATGCTCGCGGTGCGCTCCCGCTTCACGGACATGGTCACGTACGGCCTGCTGGGCGTGGCGATCGTGCTGCTCGCGGTGGTCATGGAACCCGACCCGTGGCTGAACATCCCCTTCTTGGAGACAGCGGTCCGTTTCACGGTCCGCTGAGCCCGCAGCCCCCCAGGGTCGGATAGCGTCTCTGATCAGTTGCCTGAACCCATGTCGGACGTGGTGTCCGGTGTGGGTTCTTCCCATCGTGGAGGGGTGGCGTGGGTGTGCAGGTGGAAGCCTGCGCCCAGTGCTGCTCCCCGCGGCCGGTGTCGGCCGGTGGTGGGTGTGCTGATCGTGGTCGCGTTCTGGTTCCGGTGGGCTGCGTGGGGCAGCCGGGTCCGGCCCGTTGGTGCGTGTCCCTCCGGACGCTTGCCCGCCGGCCCCGAAGGGCCCGCGAGGGAGGGTGCCCTGCGTCGCCTGGGCGCGGGGCGTGTGGTTGACGGCCGGGTGGGTCCGGTCTTGGACCGGTCCTGCCGGCTGGTCTTGGCCGTGGGTGTGATCACGGCGCGGGTTTCGAGGGTGTCCACGATCGTGCGGATGGCCATGGCACCTGTGGTGCGGTCGGTGACGGTCTTGGTCTGGTGGGTGAGGCCGCGTGCGGCGATGCGTTGCCACGCGCCGGCGTCGCGGTCGCCCTGGTATCCACAGGACGGGCAGATGGCCCATTTCCATCCCGGGGTGGTGGGCCGGTCCGGGGCCTTGCGGTGCCGCAGTGGGAGAAGACAGCGCGGGCAGTGCTTGGAGGTGTTCCTCGCGGGCACGGAGACGACGGCGATGCCCGTCTCAGAGGCGAGGTGCCGCATCCGGTCGACGATCTGCCCGCGCACCGTCTGGGAGAGGCGGGTGTTCATCGTGCGGCCCATGCCTCGGGCTTCCATCGAGCGGAGGTCTTCGACGTAGATGATGGTCGCTCCGGCGGCGATGGCCTGATCGATGGCCCAGCGTGCGGCGGCCCGGGCGAGCGCATCGTTGAGGTTCGACCGCCGGGCACTGACGCGCCGGATCTCCTCGGTCAGCACCGCGTGCTTGGCTGTCAGGGGGTGTCCGGTGCCGCAGCCGGTAAGCCTCGCGTAGTGGTCTGCTTTCGCGTGCAGGTGCTCCGACAGGCGCCGCAGCCGGTGCTGCTTGGCCAGGACCCCTGCGGCGCGGAACATGGCACCGGCGCCGAGGGCGGTGATCCGCCCGTCATCGTGCAGCCGGGCGGATCCGGCGGACAGCAGGGTGTTCAGGCCCCAGTCCACACCGAGCGCGACCGCATGTCCGGCCGGCCGGGCCTTGGGAACGGCATGGGTATAGGCGAGATCGGCCCGCACCCGTCCCTGGTGGATGCGCAGGGTGGGCAGGTGCAGTACCGCGCCGGCGGGGATCGTAGACGGCAGCGTGATCGGGCAGGCGACCCATGTCCAGTCCTTGTACGACTGGGGGTCGGGCCGGGTGGGGAGCTGCAAGCGGAGCAGGGCACGTCCTGGTTCATTCGCCCGCTCGATGGTGGCCTGCTGCCCGTCGCATGCCGACAGCAGCAGCATCCGGCCCGTGTGGGGTGCGGTTTCCAGCTCGAACACACTCGCCGGGAGGCGGCCGTGCTCACGGAGGAACGCGGCTATCTGCCGGGTGCGGGAGTTGATCACACTGGACGGCAGATGGAGTCCGCCCGCCACCGCCCCACGCACCGAGTCCCACTCGTCGGGCGTCCGCTTGCCGGGGTCGGTGGGCCAGGACACGAGCACCCCGGCAGTCAGATCTGCCCGCCACTTCACCGACCGCAACGTACGCCCGGCCTGCTCCTGAGCCATGCGGACGATCCGGTCATTGACCTTCACGCCTTCGGCCGGGGCGACAGTCCAGCCCAGGCGACGCAACGCCATCCACGCGTTCGACGGTAGCCGCCTGCCCCCGGCGTCCTGTCCGGAGGCAAGCGCGTCCACATCACCGGCGCTCCAGTGGAGGGACGTCAGCTCAGCTGCCATGGCGGACACCAAGTCCACGGCCCAGCCGACCCGGTCTGCCAGTGCAGCGGCAGACAGGATGTGGCCGCTCTTCTCATCCACCCCGGACCGAAGCAGGCCACGAGCACAGGCGGTCCAGGTGGTCTGCCCCTCGGCGAGCGGCACCTTCCGAGTCAACGTCCACACCCCTCCGTCCGGTGCTGTCATCCGATCAACGACATCCCGCACGAAAGGTCACCCTTTCGAACCACGAACTCCCGTCGGGCACTGACCCGAGACGGACATTGAATAGGGGAACCTGGCAGCGGATGTCTCTTCGCGGCAACCTCCGAGGATGCCCGGCCTTCAGGCCGGGTAGGGTGCGTGTTGCGCGTTGTGAGGACCAGGCGCGCGCAACGTGCCGAGCGAGAACCAGGCCGGCGCGACACCTTTCAAAACTTCATGCAACCGGGCTGGTTTCAACCTGGCTGGTGTTGATCGTGGAAGAGCCGGTTGCTCGCTGGGTGACCGAGCGGCGTGAGCCGGGAATCCCCCTGCTTCGGCGGGGGGAGGATTTCAAGTCAAGATCCACTAGGCCGGGGCAGGGACGCCCCCACCGTCAGCTGTCTAACGGAGAAGGTCATGACCCGCACTCCCGTGAATGTCACCGTCACCGGCGCCGCCGGCCAGATCGGCTACGCGCTGCTCTTCCGCATCGCTTCCGGTCACCTGCTCGGCGCGGACGTGCCGGTCAAGCTCCGACTTCTGGAGATCCCTCAGGGCATGAAGGCCGCCGAGGGCACCGCCATGGAGCTCGACGACTGCGCCTTCCCGCTGCTCGCCGGCATCGACATCTTCGACGACCCGAACAAGGGCTTCGAGGGTGCCAACGTCGCGCTGCTGGTCGGCGCCCGCCCGCGCACCAAGGGCATGGAGCGCGGTGACCTGCTCTCCGCCAACGGCGGCATCTTCAAGCCGCAGGGCGCCGCGATCAACGCGAACGCCGCGGACGACATCAAGGTCCTGGTCGTGGGCAACCCGGCCAACACCAACGCGCTCATCGCGCAGGCCGCCGCCCCGGACGTACCGGCCGAGCGCTTCACCGCGATGACCCGCCTGGACCACAACCGCGCGATCTCGCAGCTGGCCGCCAAGACCGGCGCCGCCGTCTCCGACATCAAGCGCCTGACCATCTGGGGCAACCACTCGGCGACCCAGTACCCGGACATCTTCCACGCGGAGATCGCCGGCAAGAACGCGGCCGAACTGGTCAACGACCAGGCCTGGCTGTCGGACGACTTCATCCCGACCGTCGCCAAGCGCGGCGCGGCGATCATCGAGGCCCGCGGCGCGTCCTCGGCCGCCTCGGCCGCCAACGCCGCCATCGACCACGTGCACACGTGGGTCAACGGCACCGCGGCGGGCGACTGGACCTCCATGGGCATCCCGTCGGACGGCTCCTACGGCGTCCCGAAGGGCATCATCTCCTCCTTCCCGGTCACCACCAAGGACGGCCGCTACGAGATCGTCCAGGGCCTGGACATCAACGAGTTCTCCCGTGCGCGCATCGACGCGTCCGTGGCGGAGCTCGTCGAGGAGCGCGACGCGGTGCGCGAGCTCGGCCTGATCTGATCGTTCTCGTACGGCCCGGCCGCGCAGGCCCCCGTACGAGCGGGTACGAACCCGTACGCACCCGTGTGAACACCGAAACGCCCCGGCCAAACCTGGCCGGGGCGTTTGGCGTGAATCTTTCTGTCGCCGCTTGGAGGGGAACCCTAGGGTCGGTCGGTGACCGAGAACCCGATTCCCCGTCAGTCCAGCGGCAGTTGGCCCGGTCCCTCCGCGGGCCGCCCCCCGGTTCACCCCTCCCTCAGCGAGGCCGGCCGCTTCCTGTGCGCGGGTACGTACCTCGACGCCGGGTACCGCGACCGGGTCATCGACGAGCTGTACGTCCACGAGGAACGGATCGTCGCACCCTCCTACGGCTACGACGCCTCCCGGGTCCTCGCCCACGCGCTCCGCGCCCGCCGCGCCGAACTCGGCTGGGCCGCGGGGGTCCTCGGGGCCTGGTTCGTCGGCTCCCTGCTCACGGGCGGCGCCCTCGCCGCGCTGATCGTCCCCTTCCTGCTGCTGAGCCTCGCCGACTGGCTGCGGGCCCGGACCGTCCCGGCCCTGCGCGTGCTCTCCGTGGTCGTGCGGATCTACGCCTGGTGGGTCCTGGTCTTCGTCCTGTTCGCCCTCGGCATCGGCGGGTTCGCGCTGTTCAGCCTCCTGGACGGGCTGGGAGGCGGCGGCCTGCCGTTCGTCCCGACGGGCGGGGACTTCGCGGCCACCGCCGTCCTGTGGTGGCTCCCGGCGGTCTTCGCCGGGGTGGTCACCGTCGTGGGGCTCCAGCGCGGACACGTCTACCGGACCATCGCCACCGACCTCGCGGACCGCCGCTACGCCGACCACGCGAACGACCCCGCCGAAGCCGCCGAGGGGGCCCGCTTCCAGCGCGTGCGCCAGCGGGTCCGGGCCGAGCAGCACGCTCCGATGATCATGTACGACGTCAACGATCCGTTCTGCGGGGCGGGTGATCCCTTCCGGCCCTGGCAGCTGTCCGTGGAACTGCGCCCGCGCGAGGACCTCGGCCCCGACCGCAAGCCCGTCGCGGTCACCAACGCCCACATCCTGGCCCGGGTCGTGCCGCTGCTGGAAGGCCTGCGCGTGCCCTCCCCGCACGGCTCCCCGGAGCAGGCCGCCGCCGTGGGCGACCGGATGCGCGAACTGGTCCTGGACGAGTGCGTGTTCCTGCCCGCGGGCGGACTGCCGCACCGGGACACCGCGCAGGTCGTGCACGGGCAGTTCGGCGAGCAGCGGGCCGCCGCCATCGAGGAGGGCGGCGAGCGCCGCCGGCACTTCCTGCGCGTGCGGGTGGGCGGCTGGGACGAGAACCTCGTCGTCACCGTCTTCGTACGGGTCCACACGCAGGGCGGGATGATGATGCTGGAGGTGGCCCCGCACGTGCTGCTGCCCGTGCGGACCGACTTCCACAACGCCGACGCGGACGCCCAGCGCTACCGCAACAACAACGCCTTCGGCAAGGCCGTCTGGGCCCTGCGCCACACCCCCGGCTCCCTCGCGGGCTCGGTGGCCACGCTGGGCCGCGGCCTGGCGAGCTGGTGGCGGATCGTCACCGGCGGCCACGGCGGGGCCCGGCCCGAGGGGCCGCGGGTCTCGGTGCGCGAGCTGGCCTCGCAGGACAACGGCTCGCTGTTCCACCTGATGGACCTCGACCGCTTCCTGAAGACCATCCAGGACCGGGTCGTCGGGGGCGTCGTCCTCGCGCTGCACGAAGCGGGCTGGCACACGGAGGAGTTCGCGCAGCGCGCGGTCAACGTCGCCGAGGGCGGGGTGTTCATCCAGTCGGTGAACCACAGCGCCTTCAGCGTCGGCGGCGGCAACAACACCAACAGCACCAAGATCAAGAGGAGTACCGGTGGCAACTGAAGACGGCGTTACGGGTACGGGCGCGGGTACGGGCGCGGCCGGGCGGGAGCCCGCGGTCAGCATCGGCCGGGTCACCGACAGCGCGTTCAGCATCGGCGGCGGCGACAACACCA
Organism: Streptomyces sp. NBC_01298; assembly: GCF_035978755.1. NCBI lineage: Bacteria > Bacillati > Actinomycetota > Actinomycetes > Kitasatosporales > Streptomycetaceae > Streptomyces > Streptomyces sp. NBC_01298. The sequence continues at coordinate 3,742,994 of NZ_CP108414.1, read as the reverse complement.
ACACCGTGCACCACGGGGGAGCGGGGGAGGACACCGTCGGGCCGCAGGTCCTCCTCGACGCCGTACTGGAGCTGCGCGCGGCCCTCGTACGGCTGCCGCGCGGTGCGGACAGGGCGGCGCTCGACGCCGAACTGGACGGGGTCGCGGAGGGGCTGGAGGGCGCCGAGGAGATCCGGCCCGGCCTGGTCCCCCGGCTCCGCGGAGCCCTGGAACGCTGGGCCCCCCTCGTCGACTCGGTCAGCGCCGCCACCGCCCTGGCCGGGCTCCTGACCAGCCTGGGAGGCTGACCCGTGGCCCCTGAGCCCACCCCTCGCTGGGACCCCGCGACCCAACGCTGGGTCACGAACGACCCGGAGCCGACGCCGGGCCCGGCTCCGGGCCCGACCCCGGCTCCGACCCCGACCCCGACCCCGACCCAGGCTCCGGGCCCAGCCTCGGGCTACGACCCGGCTCCGGCTCCGGGCCCGGCCTCGGGCCACGACCCGGCCACGCCCCCGGCGCCGGGCCCCGCCTCGGGCTACGACCCGGCTCCGGCTCCGGGTCCAACTCCGGCTCCGGGCCCAGCCTCGGGCCACGCCCCGGCCCCGGTCCCCGCCCCGGCCCCGGCTCCGCCGGAGACTCCGGCGCCGGGCCCCGACCCGGCCCCCGGGCAGCACGCCGCGCCCGCTCCGGGCCCTGCCCCTGCCGCAGGCCCGGCCCCTGCCCCGGGCTATCCCCCGCTGCCCGTCCCGGGCTATCCCCCGCCGCCCGTCCCGGGCTACGCCCCGGCTCCGGGGTCCGGGCCGGGCGGATACGGCCCGGGGGCGTCGGCGCAGGATCCGCAGCCGTACCCGTACCCCGCGTATCCGTACCCGCAGCCCGGACTGCCGGAGTACCCCGAGCCGCCCCCGGCCCCCCGGCGCTGGCTGACGCCGACCACGGCGGCCGTGGCCGTGGCCGCGCTCGCGCTCGGCGCGGCCACCGTGTGGTTCGTGGCGCGGGACACCGGTGAGCAGCCCCCGCAGGCGGGACCGGCGGCCTCCAGCGTCGCGCCGAGCGACGAGGGCACGGCCGGGCCCTCGGCCACGGACACCGGCTCCCCGTCGCCGACGGCCACGGACACGGCCACGGGCAGCCCCACCCCCAGCCCGAGCGGCGGCGACCCCGCCCACGAGACCGTGCGCGACGCGAAGGGATTCACCATCGCCGTCCCCGCCGGGTGGCTCCGGGAGGAGTCCGCCGCGGGGGTCTTCTACCGCTCTCCCGACCGCGCCGCCCTGGTCCAGGTCTTCCAGGTGAGCGAGCCCGAACTGACCCCGCTCGCGGCCGTCCGGGGCGCCTCCGCCTACCTGCGCGCCCAGACCACCGGCTACCAGGAGATCAGCGTGGGCCCGGCCCCGGACGCCCCCGGGGCGGGGGAACTGGTCTACGAGTACGACAGCACGGAATCGCACGGCCGGCGCCGCGGCGTGGAACGGGTCTTCGTCGCCGAGGACGGCAAGAAGTGGGCCGTCCTGACGGCCGGCCCGGCGCCCGACTGGACGCTCATCCAGACCCACCACAGGGCCGCCCTGACCGCCTTCCGCCCCACGGGCGGCTGACGGCGGACCGCTCGGCGCACGGCTCGCATACTGGTCCGATGAGTTCGATCCCCACCCGCCACCGGTTCCGGGACCCGCGCAGCACGGCGTACGACTTCCTCGCGTCGGTCCTCGTGCGCTGTCCCCGCTGCGCGAAGGCCGCGCACGTCGTGGCAGGTCCGGAGCCGGCCGGAGCGCACGATCGGGACCACGATCGGGACCACGATCGGGATCCCTTCGCGCCCAGGCGTCTCGTCTGCCGGAACTGCGGGCTGGCGAAGGCCCGGAGCGGCGGAGGCGTGGCCCTGTACCGGGGCCGGGCCGAGCCGGCCACGGACCCGTACTTCGGAGTCCGTCTGTGGCTGCAGGCCGAGACCCGGCACGGCTGGGTGTGGGCCTACGGCCCGGAGCACCTCGACCTGATCCGGCGGTTCGTGCGGGCGCCGCTGCGCGAGGGGATTCCCTGGCACGACCACGGCCGGAAGATGACCGTGGTGGCCCGCCTGCCCGCGTGGATGCAGCGGGCGGAGAACCGGGACGAGGTGCTGCGGGCCATCGCCCGCATCCAGTCAGGGGACGGGAACCGTCACTTGTACATGCCCGGGGTGTAGTGCCCCGGGGTCAGGCGGGTGGTGACGCCGATGCGGTTCCAGACGTTGATCGCGGCGATCAGGGCGATCAATTGGGCCAGTTCCTTCTCCTCGAAGTGCTTGGCGGCCCGCTCGTAGACCGCGTCGGGGACGAAACCGTCGGTCAGGACGGTCACGGCCTCCGTCAGCTCGATCGCGGCGAGCTCCTTCTCCGTGTAGAAGTGCCGCGACTCCTCCCAGGCGGCGAGCAGCAGCAGCCGCTCCACCTCCTCGCCCGCCGCGAGGGCGTCCTTGGAGTGCATGTCGATGCAGAAGGCGCAGTGGTTGATCTGCGAGGCGCGCAGTTTGACGAGCTCGACCAGCGCCGGGTCCAGCCCCTTCGCGGCGGCCGCGTCCAGGGCCACGGCGGCCTTGTAGAACTCCGGGGCGAGCTTCGCCAGCTGCATGCGGGGGGTGTGCTCGGGCGCCTTTTCCGTGTGGGTCATGCCATCAGCCTAGGAGGTGGGCGGCCCGCCGATATGGTCCATATCCATGACAGATTCCTGGGCCACTTTCGGCGCCGACCTGCATCTGGAACCGGTCCCCGGGCGCGGTGTCCGGGCCGGGCTGACCGAGGCGCTGCGCGAGGCCGCGCGCAGCGGGCGGCTGGCCCCGGGCACCCGGCTGCCGTCCTCGCGGTCGCTCGCGGTGGACCTCGGGATCGCCCGCAACACCGTCGCCGAGGCCTACGCCGAACTCGTCGCCGAGGGCTGGCTGACCGCCCGCCGGGGCTCCGGGACCCGGGTCGCGGAGCGGGCCCGGGTGGGGGCCGGCGCCGGCCCCCACGCCGGTGTCGGCGTCAGGGGCCGGCGTCCCGCGGCGGCCGTGCCCGTACGGCGCCCCGTGCGCGCGCAGACCTCGTACAGCCTGAAGCCCGGTTCCCCGGACCTCGGCGGCTTCCCGCGCGCCGCCTGGCTCGCGGCGGCCCGGCGGGCGCTGACCGGGGCCCCGAACGAGGCCTTCGGGTACCAGGACCCGCGCGGCCGGGTGGAGCTGCGCGAAGCGCTCGCCGGGTACCTGGCGCGGGCCCGCGGGGTGTACGCGGACCCCGAACACATCGTGCTGTGCGCGGGCTTCGGCCAGGCGCTGCTGCTGCTCGCCAGGATGCTGCGGGCGCGCCGCGTCCGGGAGATCGCGGTGGAGGGGTACGGGCTGGACGTGCACCGGGACCTGCTGACCGGCGCCGGGCTGCGGACGCGGCCGCTGGCGGTGGACGGGGCGGGGGCCCGCACCACCGAGCTGGCCGGTTCGGGCGCGGGGGCGGTGCTGCTGACGCCGGCGCACCAGTTCCCCACGGGCGCCGCGCTGACGCCCGGGCGGCGGGCGGCGGCGGTGGACTGGGCCCGGTCCACGGGCGGGCTGATCCTGGAGGACGACTACGACGGCGAGTTCCGCTACGACCGCCAGCCGGTCGGCGCGCTCCAGGGACTGGACCCGGACCGGGTGGTCTACCTGGGCACGGCGAGCAAGTCCCTGGCTCCGGGGCTGCGCATGGGCTGGATGGTGCTGCCCGGACCGCTGACGGAGGAGGCGCTCGCGGTGAAGGACCACACCGACTGGAGCTCCAGCGCCCTGGACCAGCTGACGCTCGCGGAGTTCATCCGGTCGGGGGCGTACGACCGGCACGTGCGGGAGATGCGGCTGCGGTACCGGAAGCGGCGCGACGAGCTGGTGGCGGCCGTCGGGGACCGTGCGGAGGTTTCCGGCATCGCGGCGGGGCTGCACGCGGTGCTGGACCTTCCGGCGGGCGGGGAACGGGCGGCCCTGCGGTCGGCCGCCTGGCAGGACCTGGGGCTGCTGCCGCTGTCCTTCTTCCGGCACCCGGCGGCGGTCATGCCCGCGCGCGAGGCCCTGGTCGTCGGCTTCGGGACGCCGTCCCAGAGCGCGTGGGCGCCGACGCTGGCCGCGCTGGTCGCGGCCCTGCCGTGAGGGGCCCTGCGGGGCTGTCCCCGCCGACAGCTGCCGCTGCGCGGGGCGAAGTCCCCTACCCGCCCTTCGCCCGTTCCCCGGGCTCTGCCCGGACCCGTCCTGGGGCTCCGCCCCACACCCCGGTCCTCAAGCGCCGGACGGCTGAAAGACCACACCCCGGTCCTCAAGCGCCGGACGGCTGAGATGGCCCGGCCGTGCTCAGGGAGTCGGCTCCGCCGGGGGTTCGCCGAAGCGGGCCAGGGCCAGGGCTCCGGCCACGGCGATCAGGAAGCCCGCCACCGCCAGCCAGGTCAGGCCCTCGCGGGTGCGGTCGCCCAGCCAGGCCACGCCCACCACCGCCGGGCCGATCGTCTCGCCCAGCACCAGTCCGGCGGTCGCCGCCGTCACCGAGCCGCGCTGGAGCGCCGAGGTGAGCAGCAGGAAGGCGGAGCCGCCGCCGAGCAGCAGCGCGTAGAACGCCGGGTTCGACAGGGCGGAGAGCGAGATGTCGTCGATGAGGCGGACGGCCACCTCCACCACCCCGAAGCCCGTCCCGGCGGCCAGGCCGAGCGTCAGCGCCCGGCTGCGGTCCGGCAGCCCGCCCGCCACGGCCCCGACGACCAGCACCAGTCCGGCCACCGCCAGCAGCCCCAGCTTCAGCGCGAGCGTGCCCTTGCCGGAGCCCTCCTCCCCGGAGGCCAGCCCGAGCATCACCAGCCCCGCGCACACCACCGCGACCGCGCCCCACTCCGTCCCGCTCAGCCGCACCTTCAGCAGCCGCGCCGCGACCACCGCGGTCACCGCGAGGCTGGCGGCGAGGGCCGCGCCCACCGCGTAGATCGGGATGTGACGCAGGGCGATGATCTGGAGGACGAAGCCGATCCCGTCCAGGCAGAGTCCGGCGAGATAGCGCCACTGGCGCAGCGCCCGCAGGAAGAGCGCGGTGTCCACCCCCGAACCCGTCCCCGGCACCGTCGCCCGCGTCGCCACGGCCTGCAGGACCGACGCCGTGCCGAAGCAGACCGCCGCACCGAGCGCGCAAATCATCCCAATGAGCACGAACCGACTCTAGGTCACGGATCCCACGTCGGCCGGATTCCGTCGGCCGGGGCGGCCGTTCTAGTCTGTGGGCAGCCGGCCACCCCAGGGGGAGCGAACAGTCCATGGACAGCAGCAGCAGTAGTAGTAGCAGCACCGACACCACGCGCACCCAACGCCGCATGCGCTCCGGCACCGTCGCCCTCGGCGGCATGGGCCTGCTCGCCGCGGCCCTGGTGGCGTGCGGAAGCAGCAGCGAGCCCGACAAGCGCTGCGCGGACCGCGCCACCCTGGAGAAGCTGAACTCCAAGGAGTGCAAGAGCGGCGGCCGCGGCGCCTACTACTACGGCGGCAGCGTCGCGAAGAACAGGGTCAGCGGCGGCAGCTTCGACAAGTCCGCCGTCACCCGCGGCGGCATCGGCGGCAGCCACAAGAGCTCCTCGGGCGGCTGATCCAGCGTGCAGCGCCACACCATCGAGCCCCGCCCCGACTGGCAGAAGACCGTCGAGGAACAGGGGCTGATCTACCCCCTGACCCGCTACCCCGACGACTCCCTGCGCCCCTACTGGGACGAGAGCGCGTACTACTCCTTCACCCTCCCCGAGGTCGAGGCGCTGGAGAACGTCGTCGAGGAGCTGCACGCCATGTGCCTGGCCGCGGCCCAGCACATAGTCGACCACGACCGCTTCGCCGACCTCGGCATCACCGACCCGAAGCTCGCCGCGCTGATCGCCGAGTCCTGGCGGCGCCGCGCCGAACAGCCCTCGCTCTACGGCCGCTTCGACCTGCGCTACGACGGCACCGGCGGCCCCGCCAAGATGCTGGAGTACAACGCGGACACCCCCACCTCCCTCGTGGAGGCGGCCAGTCCGCAGTGGTTCTGGATGGAGGAGCGCTTCCCCGGCGCCGACCAGTGGAACTCCCTCCACGAGCGGCTCGTCGAGGCCTGGCGCCGTCAGGCGGAGCTGCTGCCGCCCGGCCCGGTGCACTTCGCGCACTCCGAGACCGACGAGCTCGGCGAGGACCTGATGACGGTCGCCTACCTCCAGGAGACCGCCGAGCAGGCCGGCATCGAGACCCGGGAGCTGTCGGTGGAGCGGATCGGCTGGGACAGCCTGTCCGGCCGGTTCGTGGACGAGAAGCTCGGCTTCATCCGCGCGATCTTCAAGCTCTACCCGTGGGAGTGGCTGGCCACCGACGAGTTCGCCCCGCAGGTCCTCGGGACGTACGACCACGGCGGCGGCTCCGGCACCACCGCCTGGATCGAGCCGCTGTGGAAGATGCTGCTCTCCAACAAGGCGCTGCTGGCGGTCCTGTGGGAGCTCTTCCCGGAGCACCCCAACCTGCTGCCCGCCTACCTGGACGGCCCGCGCGAGCTCGCCACGACCACCGGCTACGCGGCGAAGCCGCTGCTGGGGCGCGAGGGCGCGGGCGTCACCCTGCACCCGGTCGGTGGCGAGCCGTTCGCACCGGAGGAGGACGAGACGTACGTCTTCCAGGGCCTCGCCCCGCTGCCCGACTTCGACGGCAACCGGGTGGTGCTCGGCACGTGGGTCGTCGAGGACGAGTCGGCGGGCCTCGGCATCCGCGAATCGGCGGGGCCGGTCACGGACGAGTACGCCCGCTTCCTGCCCCACGTCATCCTCTAGGGCGTCAGCAGGGCGTCAGGCGCCGAGGACCGACCTGAGCTGGTCCAGCCCCCAGTCCAGGTCCTCCTTGGAGATCACCAGCGGCGGCGCGATCCGGATCGTCGATCCGTGGGTGTCCTTGACGAGCACCCCGAGCCCCATCAGCTTCTCGGAGATCTCCCGGCCGGTGCCGCGCGCCGGGTCGATGTCCACGCCCGCCCACAGCCCGCGGCCCCGTACGGCGGTCACGGCGCCGCCGCCGACCAGCAGGTTCAGCTCCCGGTGCAGGTGATCGCCGAGCTCAGTGGCGCGCTGCTGGTACTCGCCGGTGTTCAGCATCGCGATGACCTCCAGGGCGACGGCGCAGGCCAGCGGGTTGCCGCCGAAGGTGGAGCCGTGCTCGCCCGGCTTGAACACGCCGAGCACGTCGCGGTCGGCCACCACCGCCGACACCGGCACGACCCCGCCGCCCAGCGCCTTGCCGAGGATGTACACGTCGGGGACGACGTCCTCGTGCTCGCACGCGAAGGTCTTGCCGGTGCGGCCCAGGCCCGACTGGATCTCGTCGGCCATGAACAGGACGTTCCGCTCGCGCGTCAGTTCCCGTACGCCCCGCAGGTACCCGGCCGGCGGTACGAGCACGCCGGCCTCGCCCTGGATCGGCTCCAGGAGCACGGCGACGGTGTTGGAGGTGACGGCGGCGGCGAGCGCGGTGAGGTCCCCGTACGGGACGATCTCGAAGCCGGGGGTGTACGGGCCGAAGTGGTCGCGGGCCTCGTGGTCGGTGGAGAACGACACGATGGTCGTGGTCCGGCCGTGGAAGTTGTCGGCCGCCACCACGATCTTGGCGTGGCCGTCGGGGACGCCCTTGACCTCGTACCCCCACTTGCGGGCGGTCTTCACCGCCGTCTCCACGGCCTCCGCGCCGGTGTTCATCGGCAGCACCGCTTCCTTGCCGCACAGCGCCGCGAGCTCGGTACAGAAGTCCGCGAAGCGGTCGTGGTGGAAGGCCCGGGAGGTCAGGGTGACCCGCTCCAGCTGGGCGCGGGCCGCGTCGAGCAGCCGGCGGTTGCCGTGGCCGAAGTTCAGGGCGGAGTAGCCCGCGAGCATGTCGAGGTAGCGGCGGCCCTCCACGTCGGTCATCCACGCGCCCTCGGCGGTGGCGACGACGACGGGCAGGGGGTGGTAGTTGTGCGCGCTGTGCGCGTCGGCGGAGCGGATGGCATCAGCAGTTGTCGACACGGGGTCTCCGATCGTCCGTCAAGCCGGTGACGAGGGTGGCGTCACCCTCCATCCTCGCTCGCATCGCGGACGGAGAAACCTTTCTGGCGGCGTGCCCGCTAAGGTGTCGGACACGCACGGCGACTGGCGCACGGAGAACCAACTCCGGGGGAGCCGTGCGCGCACGACCGCATACAGGGCCGCTCGCCTGGGCCTCGCGGGGACGAGATCCGACATCGACCCCGGAGGAACCGCCATGAGCGCGAACCACCACCCGTACCGCCACCCCGCCCTGCTCGCGACCGACCCCGAGCTGGCGTCCTTCGTCGCCGCCGAGGAAACCCTCCAGGCGGAGACCCTCCGCCTCATCCCGAGCGAGAACTACGTGTCCTCGGCCGTGCTGGAGGCCTCCGGCACGGTGCTGCAGAACAAGTACAGCGAGGGCTACCCGGGCCGCCGCTACTACGAGGGCCAGCAGAACATCGACCGCATCGAGGCGCTGGCCGTCGAGCGGGCGAAGGGCCTCTTCGGCGTCGACCACGCCAACGTGCAGCCGTACTCCGGCTCGCCCGCCAACCTCGCCGTGTACCTGGCCTTCGCCAAGCCCGGCGACACGGTGATGGGCATGGCGCTGCCGATGGGCGGGCACCTGACGCACGGCTGGGGGGTATCGGCGACGGGCTCCTGGTTCCGGGGCGTGCAGTACGGGGTCCAGGCGGAGACCGGGCTCATCGACTACGACGCCGTACGGGACCTCGCGCTGGCGGAGCGGCCCAAGCTGATCTTCTGCGGCGGTACGGCGCTGCCCCGCACGATCGACTTCGAGGCCTTCGCCTCGATCGCGAAGGAGGCGGGCTCGGTGCTCGTCGCCGACGTGGCGCACATCGCCGGCCTGATCGCGGGCGGGGCGCACCCCTCCCCGGCGGGTCACGTGGACGTGATCTCGACGACCACCCACAAGACCCTGCGCGGCCCGCGCGGCGCGATGCTGATGTGCCGCGAGGAGCACGCGAAGGCCATCGACAAGGCGGTCTTCCCCGGCCTCCAGGGCGGCCCGCACAACCAGACGACGGCCGGTATCGCGGTCGCGCTCCACGAGGCGGCGCAGCCCTCGTTCGTGTCGTACGCGCACGCGGTCGTGGCCAACGCGAAGGCGCTGGCCGCCGCGCTGCTGGAGCGGGGCTTCGACCTGGTCTCGGGCGGTACGGACAACCACCTGATCCTGATCGACCTCACGGGGAAGTCGGTGTCCGGGAAGATCGCGGCGAAGGCGCTGGACCGGGCGGGGATCGTCGTGAACTACAACACGGTGCCGTTCGACCCGCGCAAGCCGTTCGACCCGTCGGGGATCCGGATCGGCACGCCGTCGCTGACCTCGCGGGGGCTCGGCGTCGAGCACATGCCGGTGGTCGCCGACTGGATCTCGGACGCGGTCTCGGCGGCCGCCAGGGGTGACGAGGCCGCGCTCGGCGCGATCCGCACGGCGGTGGCCGACCTGATGGCAGCCTTCCCGGCCCCCGGCCTGCCCGTCGCCTGACCCTCCCCGGGTGGAGGCCGGTCCCTGCGGGGCTGTCCCCGCTGCGACCTTTGCCGCTGCGCGGGGCGAAGTCCCCTGCCCGCCCTTCCACCGTTCCCCGGGCTGCGCCCGGACCCCCTGGGGCTCCGCCCCAGACCCCGGTCCTCAAACGCCGGACGGCTGGATTTGGCTGACGCCGGCGAAAATTCAGCCCCGCCGGCGTTTGAGGCGCGGGTGTGGGCGGCGCCCACGGAGTTCCGCGCAGCGGGGCCCGACCTCGGCTCCGACCCCGGCTCCGCGCAGCGGTGGCCGACAGGTGCCGGGAGGAGGGAAAGCGGTCGCTCGGCCGAGGCAAGATCCGGACGGGGCGCTACCGGGCGGTACCCGGGCCGGGGGCGGGCGAGGGGGGTGGGACCCGCCGGGTTCCGGCCAGTGGCGGGGCCGAGCCCGGTGTCACACCTGAGAGAATGGGGCCATGGCTTCTGATCGTCCTCGCGCGCTCTCCGGCATCCAGCCCACCTCCGGTTCGTTCCACCTCGGGAACTATCTCGGAGCCATCCGGCAGTACGTCGCCCTCCAGGAGACGCACGACGCCTTCTACATGGTCGTCGACCTGCACGCGATCACCATGCCGCAGGATCCGAAGGAGCTGCGCGCCAATACCCGGCTGTCCGCCGCGCAGCTCCTCGCCGCCGGTCTCGACCCCGAGCGCTGCACGCTCTTCATCCAGAGCCACGTGCCCGAGCACGCGCAGCTGGGCTGGGTGATGAACTGCATCACCGGTTTCGGCGAGGCCAGCCGGATGACCCAGTTCAAGGACAAGTCCGCGAAGAACGGCGCCAACAACGCCACCGTCGGCCTGTTCACGTACCCGATCCTCCAGGTCGCCGACATCCTGCTCTACCAGGCGAACTCCGTCCCCGTCGGCGAGGACCAGCGTCAGCACATCGAGCTGACCCGGGACCTGGCCGAGCGCTTCAACCAGCGCTTCGGGCAGACCTTCACCCTCCCCGCCGCGCACATCGTCAAGGAGGTCGCGAAGATCTACGACCTCCAGGACCCGGCGATCAAGATGTCGAAGTCGGCCTCCTCGCCCAAGGGCCTGATCAACCTCCTCGACGAGCCCAAGGCCACCGAGAAGAAGATCAAGAGCGCCGTGACCGACACCGAGGCCGTGGTCCGGTTCGACCCGGCCGAGAAGCCCGGCGTCAGCAATCTGCTCACGATCTACTCCACCCTCACGGGCGAGTCGATCCCCGCGCTGGAGGCCGCGTACGAGGGCAAGGGCTACGGCGCGCTCAAGACCGATCTGGCCGGCGTGATGGTCGATTTCGTCACACCCTTCAAGCAGCGCACCCAGGAGTACCTGGACGACCCGGAGACCCTGGATTCCCTGCTGGCCAAGGGTGCGGAGAAGGCCAGGGCGGTCGCCGCCGAGACTCTGGCACAGGCCTACGACCACCTCGGTTTCCTCCCCGCGAAGCACTGACGGGCACGGAAGAGAAAGAGGGCCCTGGCGATCTGGGGGGTGCTGCCGCCACACTGGGGCGGCAGCACTCGTGCGACGCACACGCGGAGCACAGGCGAAGCACAGACCACGCACAGGGACTACAGGCGGAGGAGAGCTACGTGGGGACCGTAACGCTCGGCGTTTCGATCGCGGTCCCGGAGCCGTACGGCAGCAGCCTTCAGGAGCTGCGCGCCGGCTTCGGGGACGCCGCCGCGCACGGCATTCCCACGCACGTCACCCTCGTACCGCCGACCGAGGTGGCCGCGGAGCGGCTGCCCGAGATCCGCGCCCACCTGGCCGAGGTCGCGGCCGCCGGCCGCTCCTTCGTGATGCGGCTGGCCGGCACGGGCACCTTCCGCCCCCTCTCGCCGGTCGTCTTCGTCCAGGTCGTCGAGGGCGGCCCCGGCTGCACCCGGCTGCAGGGCCAGATCCGCGACCCGCACGGGCCGCTCAGCCGGGAGCTCTCCTTCCCGTACCACCCGCACGTCACGGTCGCCCACGGGATCTCCGAGGAGGCGATGGACCTGGCGTTCGGCGCCCTCGCCGACTACGAGGCGCAGTGGCTCTGCTCCGGGTTCGCCCTCTACGAGCAGGGCTCGGACGGGGTCTGGCGCAAGCTGCGCGAATATCCGTTCGGCAACGGGGCAAGCGGTGGAGCGAGCGGCGTCCCGGCGCAGCTCGGCTCGGCGACGGACAACAGCGCGGCGGCCGCCGCGGGCGAGGCGACCGTACGCCGCTCCTGACGCAGGAACCGGAACCGGAAACCGATCCTTCGCAGGACCAGGGCGTGGAACGGCCGAGCCGTCGGGCGAAAAGTCACAATCGACGACCGTAGTCCCCAAAAGCGGCAATCCCGGCTATTTACGACAGCTCATTTACGGTGACCGTATGGACTGGCTGACGAAACTCCCGCTCATCGGGCCCCTGGTGTCCGCCCTGATGCGGACCCACCTCTGGCGTTCGTACCAGCGGCTCGACCGCGTGCACTGGAGCAGGCTCGCCGCCGCCATCACCTTCATCAGCTTCCTGGCGCTCTTCCCGCTGATCACCGTGGCCGCCGCGATCGGCGCCGGGCTGCTCACCCAGGATCAGCTCGACCGGCTCCAGAAGAACCTCGCCGAGCAGGTCCCCGGCATCTCCGACCAGCTCGACATCAACGCCCTCGTCGCGAACGCGAGCACGGTCGGCCTGATCGCCGCCGCCCTGCTCCTCTTCACCGGAATCGGCTGGATCACGTCGATGCGGGACTGCCTGCGCGCGGTGTGGGAGAAGGACGACGAGGACGAGGGCAACCCCTTCGTCCGCAAGGGCAAGGACGCGCTCGTCCTCATCGGCCTCGGCGGCGTCGGTCTCTGTTCGGCGGCCGCCTCGATCTTCGGCTCCAGCGCGGTCGGCAAGGCCGGGGACTGGCTGGGCGTACCGCGCGACGGCGCGGGCGGCGGGCTGCTGCGGGGCGGCGGCTTCCTCGTGGGCGTGGTGGCCGCCTTCCTGCTCCTGCTCTACGCCCTGACCCTGCTCCCGGGCGTCGAACCGCCCCGCCGCCGCCTGATCGAGGCGGCCCTCATCGGCGCGGCCGGCTTCGAACTGCTGAAGCTGCTGCTCAGCGGCTACATGCGGGAGGTCGCCACGAAGAGCATGTACGGGGCCTTCGGCGTGCCGATCGCGCTGCTGATCTGGATCAACCTCACGGCGAAGCTGCTGCTGTTCTGCGCGGCGTGGACCGCGAGCCGCGACGATGCCGACGGGGACGGCGTGGAGGACCCGGAGCCGGGCCGGGAGCCCGCTCCGGAGCCGGGCGGCCGCGAGGCCGCCCCGGAGCACCCCGGCTCCGCCACGCCTACGCCCGGCCGCGAGAGCGGCGGCCGCGCCCCCGCGGCCAGCGCCGGTTGACGGCGTAGGCCCCGCCGGCCACCACGGCCAGCACCCCGCCCGCCACGCCGAAGGCGGTACCGATCCCGCCGCCGGAGCCCGCGCCGGACGCGGAGGGGTTGTTCTCGTGGGACTGGGCGGGGGAGCCGTGGGAGGTGGTGTCCGCGCTCTTCGGCGGCACCAGCTCGCCCACCGGCTTGACCTTCCCGCTCGCCGCGAAGCCCCAGTCGAGCAGGTCGGCGGTCTCCTCGTACACGGAGTTGGCGCCGCCGCCGCCCGGGTTCATCACCGTGACCAGCAGCTTCTTGTTCCCCTGCTGGGCCGCGCCGGTGAAGGTGGAGCCCGCCATCGTGGTGTTGCCGTTCTTCACCCCGGCGATGCCCTTGTACGGGGAGAGGCCGCCGGCGCCGGTCATCAGCCGGTTGGTGTTCTGGATCTCGAAGGTCTCGCGCGGCTTCCCCGCCTCCTGCCGGCCGGGGAACTTCGCGCTGGCCGTGCCGCAGTACTCCCGGAAGTCCTGCTTCTGCAGGCCGGAGCGGGCGATGAGGGTGAGGTCGTAGGCGCTGGAGACCTGGCCCGGAGCGTCGTACCCGTCCGGGGACACCACGTGCGTGTCCAGGGCCTGGAGCTCCTCGGCGTGCGCCTGCATGTCCTTGACGGTCTTCTCGACGCCGCCGTTCATGGCCGAAAGCACGTGCACGGCGTCGTTCCCGGAGCGCAGGAACACCCCGAGCCACAGGTCGTGGACGCTGTACTCGGCGTCCTCCTTGATGCCCACGAGGCTGGAGCCGGCGCCGACCCCGTCGAGCTCCTGGTCGGTGACCTTGTGGACCTGGTCCTTGGGCAGACCCGGCAGCACGGTGTCGGCGAAGAGCATCTTCATGGTCGAGGCCGGGGGGAGCCGCCAGTGCGCGTTGTGCGCGGCGAGGATCTCGCCGGTCTCGGCGTCGGCCACGATCCACGAACGGCCCGTCAGGCTGGTCGGCAGCGCGGGCGCGCCGGGCAGCAGGTTGACCTGCGTGCCGGGCTGTCCGAGCGCCGAGCCGCCGACCGTGGACATGGAGGCGGGCGGCGCCGGCGCCTTGGCCGGCTGCCCCTTCCCGTCCACCGGTGGCGTCGGAGTCGGTACGGCGTGCGCGGGCGGGGCCAGCAGAGCCGGGACGAGCAGGGCGGGCAGCGCGGCGGAAAGGACCGTCAACGCGGTCTTCTTGGCAGACACGCAGGTGAAAGTACATCCCGATGCTGTGCTTAGCGGCACGGACCGGCCAACCCGCCGCAACCACCGCCGGGACAGCCCACCCCGGCGCGTCCGTCCCGGGGACGAAACCGATACTGGGCTCATGAGACTCAGCCGCGCCGCTTCCTGGTTCCTGCTCGCCTTCGGAGTGTGGAGCTGGTTCATCTGGGTGTCTTTCGTCCGGAACCTGTGGAAGGACGGGAGCGGTCTGGCCTTTGACGCCTCGGGGGACCCGACCGCGTACTTCTGGGTCCACCTTCTCCTGGCGGTGGCGTCCTTTCTCCTGGGGACGGCCGTCGGAGTGATCGGGTTGCTCGGGGTGCGGGCTCTGCGGCGCGAATCACGTACGGAGGCGGGCGCGTGACGATCGTTCTCATCGCGGCGGTGGCCCTGCTGGTCGTCACCCTCCTGGTCCTGGTGCACCGCTGGCTCTGGATCCGCCTGGTCCGCGACACCACCACCCGCGGCGGCGCGGTCCGCCGCACGGGCACCGCCCTGGCCTTCGCGCTCCCGCTCCTGTCCGTGGCCGCGCTCGTGGCGGGCCGGGCGGGAGCCCCCTTCTGGCTGGAGCGCACGGTCGCCTGGCCCGGCTACCTCTGGCTGGCCGTCCTCCTGTACCTCTCCCTGGCGATGCTCGTGGCCGAGCCGATCCGAGCGGTCTGGCTCCGCCGGCTGAACGGACCCAGGTCCCGGGCCGCCGCCGCAGGCACGAACACCACGGCGCCCGGGGCGCAGCCCCGTTACGCCGTCACGGGCACGGACCTCTGGGAGCCCGGGGCGGAGCCCCACGGCACCCCCGCCGCCGCGGGCCCGGACCCCTCGGGGCCCGGGGCGCCGCCCCGAAACGCCGCCGCGGGCGGCGACCTCACGGGGTCTGGGGCGGAGCCCCACCGCGCGGCGGAGCCGCATGGTCCGGTGCGGCGGGAAGGGGCGGGGAGGGGATCAGCGCCGCAGGCCACCCTCGCAGCCGCGGCCGGGCGTGCGGCCACGGCCGAACACGCGGCACCGGCCGGGCAGCACGCCACGGCGGCCGACCTCGCGGTCGCCGACCCGGCGCAGGCCACCGAGGCGCAGGCCGACTCCGCGGAGGCGGGCTCCGCCGAGTCCACCCGGGCGGGCCTCAGCCGCCGCCGCTTCGCGCGGATCGTCGCCGGCACGGCCGCCGCCGCCACGGCCGCCACCGTCGGCCACGGCACGTACGGAGTCCTCCGCGGCCCCCGCGTGAAGCGGGTCCAGGTCCCCCTGGCGAAGCTGCCCCGCGCGGCCCACGGCTTCCGCATCGCCGTCGTCAGCGACATCCACCTCGGCCCGATCCTGGGCCACGCCCACACCACCCGCATCGTCGACACGATCAACCGCACGCAGCCCGACCTGATCGCCGTCGTCGGCGACCTCGTCGACGGCAGCGTCGAGGACCTCGGCCCCGCCGCCGAACCGCTCCGCGGCCTCCGCTCGCGCCACGGCTCGTACTTCGTCACCGGCAACCACGAGTACTTCTCCGGCGCCCGGCAGTGGGTCGAGCACGTCCGCGAGCTCGGCCTCACCCCGCTGGAGAACGCCCGCCGCGAGCTTCCGTACTTCGACCTCGCCGGGGTCAACGACATCGCGGGCGAGAGCGAGGGCCAGGGTCCGGACTTCCAGGCGGCCCTCGGCGACCGGGACCGTACCCGCACCGCCGTGCTCCTCGCCCACCAGCCGATCGTGATCGACGACGCCGTCCGCTACGGGGCGGACCTCCAGCTCTCGGGCCACACCCACGGAGGGCAGCTCTGGCCCGGCAACTACGTCGCCGAGCTCGCCAACCCCACCGTCGCCGGGCTGGAGCGGTACGGCGACACCCAGCTGTACGTCTCGCGAGGCGCGGGCGCCTGGGGCCCGCCGGTCCGGGTCGGCGCGCCGTCGGACATCACAGTCGTCGAACTCGCCTCATATCAGGCCTGAACCGTCCGAACCTCCAACGCCACGCCACAAATCGGCCTTCCCGAGGCCGAAATTCCATGATGGGATGTGACCGATAATCGGATAACTGGTCGCAGACTTCGGTGTGCGCCCGTGTGGGGTGGAGTCAAGGATGCTGCGGTCTGTCCGCTCGAAAGTCATCGCGGCCGGGCTGGTCCTCGGCGTGGCCGGCGTCGGCACCTGGCAGTTGCTGCCGGAGACCGCCGGAGGCGGCAAGCCGATCCGCGTCGGCACGAGCGACGTGGTCTCCTCCCTCGACCCCGCGGGCGCGTACGACGCCGGCTCCTGGGCCCTGTTCAGCAACGTCTACCAGTCGCTGCTGACCATCAAGCCCGGTGCGGACACCCCGGTGCCCGACGCGGCCGCCGCCTGCAACTTCATCGGCGACAAGCTCACCACGTACCAGTGCGAGCTGCGCCCGGACGTGAAGTTCTCCTCCGGTCGCGCGATCACCGCCGAGGACGTCAAGTACTCCTTCGACCGGATCAAGGCGATCAACTCCGACCAGGGCCCGGCGCCGCTGTTCAACACCCTGGAATCGGTCAAGGCCGAGGGCCGCACCGTCACCTTCAGTCTCTCCGCCGGGGACGCCACCTTCCCGTTCAAGATCGCGACGGGCGCCGCCTCGATCGTGGACAAGGACAAGTACCCGGCCAAGGCCCTGCGCGAGGAGGAGAAGGTCGACGGTTCCGGCCCCTTCACCCTCGGTGACTACGCGGCCGGCGCGAGCGCCGAGCTCAAGCCCAACGCCTCGTACAAGGGCCAGGGCAAGGTCTCCAAGAGCGCGGTCACCGTCAAGTACTTCAAGGACTCCGCGCAGTTGGACCAGGCCTGGACCGACCACGGGATCGAGGTCGCCCACCGCGACATGCCCCCGGCGGTCCTGGCCGACCTGAACCCGGGCCTGGAGGACACCCGGTACCAGGCTTCGGGCGGTACGGAGATCCGCAGCATGGTCTTCAACCTCCGCCCCGGCTCCCCGGTGGCCCAGCCCGCCGTCCGCCAGGCCGTCGCCGCGATCGTGGACCGGGCCAAGGTCGCGACCGAGGTCTACAAGGGCACCGTCACCCCGCTCTACTCGCTCGTCCCGGCGGGCATCGCCGCCCACAGCACGCCGTTCTTCGACGCCTGGCCCTCGCCGAACGGGCTCACCGCGAAGAAGCTGCTCAAGGACGCCGGCATCACCACCCCCGTCGCGATCACCCTCGGGGTCAACGAGCGCGGCTCGAGCGTCCCGGAGGCCGAGGAGCTGAAGGCGCAGCTGGAGTCCACCGGGCTCTTCAAGCTGACCGTCAAGCCGGTCGAGAAGTGGACCGACTTCCAGAAGGCCTACGCGGCGGGCGAGTTCGACGCCTACACCATCGGCTGGATCGCCGACTTCCCGGACGCGGACAACTTCCTCGCCCCGCTCGTCGGCGCCGGCAACTCGATGAACAGCGGCTACTCCGACAAGGGCGTCGACGCCCTCATCGCCCGTACCCAGTCCTTCTCCGACCGCGGGGCGGCCGCCAACGACTTCCGCGACCTGCAGAAGCTGGTCGCGCAGCAGGTCCCGATGATGCCGATCTGGCAGAAGAAGGACTACGTGATGTCCCGCGAGGCCGTCGCGGGCGCCCAGTACCTCTCGGACGGCACCGGCGTGTGGCGGCTGTGGGAACTCGGCTGGCTGTAGGCCCCTTCGGGGCCCGCCTACGGGCCCCCTGCCCCCTGCCTACGGGCCGACCTCCGGGCCGACCTCCGGGCCCTCCTCCGGCCCCGCGTCGGGGTCGGAGGCCCGCTTGCGGCCCGGACGGGACACGGCCGACTGGGCCATGCCCGGCAGGAAGTCCGTGAACAGCTCGTGCACCTCGCGCACCAGCGGCCGCAGCACCCGGAACCGGGCCAGGATGATGCCCCGGGTCGTGAGCTGCGCGCCGCGCTGTGCGAGCTTGCGGGTCTTCTCGCTGTCCGGGGAGCGGTCGAAGACCCAGTAGAGGACCAGGCCCATCTGCGAGAGCCACATCAGCTCCGGCAGTACGTCGGCCAGCTCGTCCGGCACCTTGGTCTTGGCCCCCGCCAGCACCTCGCGGTGCATGTCGATCGCCTGCTTGCGGGCCGGCTCCGACTCCGGGGAGAACGGGCTGAGCGGGCTCTCCGGGTCCGCGGCGTTCTTGAAGAACTGCGAGGCGAACTCGTGGTACGGCGCCGCGATGTCCAGCCAGCTGGTCAGGACGCCCGCGAGCCGCTTCTGCAGATCGGTCTCCCGGTCCAGGATCGGCCGGACCGCCGCCAGGTGGGCGGCGCCGATCCGGTCGTAGAAACCCTGGACCAGGTGTTCCTTGGACTCGAAGTAGTAGTAGGCGTTGCCGACCGATACTCCGGCCTCCTTGGCGATACCGCGCATCGTCGTCTTGTCGAAGCCGCGCTCCTGGAAGAGGCGGAGCGCGGTCTCGAGGATGAGCGTGCGGGTCTGCTCGCTCTTGGGAGCCTTCTGATCAGTCACGGTCCCGAGCCTATCGGGGCGCGGAACACTGGACGTCACAGGCCGGTTCCCCGTCCTTCGGCGGGGACCCGTCCCGCAGGGCCTCGCGCCAGGTGGACGCGGTGTACATGGCCGCCCGGGCGAAGGGCCGGCCGGCCGGGGTGGCCAGCCAGTTCGCCTTCGGCCGGTGCTCGGCCAGCGCCCACAGGCAGACGATGAAGGCGTCCGTCCCCCTCCACACCTGTCCGGAGTCGCCGATGACGGTGATCTCCTTCAGCGTCGAGGCGTGGTCGAGCCGCGGGTACAGCCGCTGCGCCTCGACGGAGGCCGCGGGGATGAGTCTGAGGGGTACGAGCCAACGCTGGCCGAGCAGCCAGTGCCGGATGTGCACGCAGAGCGGGCAGTTCGCGTCGTAGAGCACCGTGAGGTGCCGGGTCCGGGTGGCGGCCACGGTGATCAGGCCCCGGCGGGCATGGTCCACCCCTGGGGGGCGACCGGCGGGGTCTGCTGGCGCTCCATGAGGCCCCGGCGGCGCATCTTGTTCAGCACCCAGACGTTCCCGAGGTGCATGACGCCGAGGACCAGGAGCACGACTCCGAGCTTGACCGACAGGGCTTCGAAGAGCCCGCGGGCCGCGACGATCTCGTCGGCCGAGCGCAGGTACAGGGTCACGAAGCCGATGTTGACGAGGTAGAAGCCGACCACCAGGAGCTGGTTGACGGCGTCCGCGAGCTTCTCGTTCCCCTGGAGGACGTCGCCGATGAAGACGCGGCCGTTGCGGCTGAGCGTGCGGGCCACCCAGACGGTGAGTCCGATGCTGATGAGCAGGTAGATGACGTACGCGACCACGGTGAGGTCCATTGCCCTCAGCCCCCTTGAACGTGTTCAACTGCTGACAGCGCTGACTGTAGACCCATTTTTGAACAGGTTCAAGCGAATGGCGCGGAGGTCTCGGAGAGGGGCTCGGAGGAGCTCCCGGGTCAGCGCCCGGGAAGGGTCGCTTCGAAGAGGAAGTCCAGCAGCAACCGGTTGATCTCCTCCGGGCGTTCCAGGGAGGGGAGGTGTCCGGCCCAGGGCAGCTCGACGTGGACGGCGCCGGGCACGAGGGAGGCGAGCTCGGCGGGGACCTCGCGGAAGTCGGCGATGTCGTGCGCGCCGCCCACGGCGAGGACGGGGGCGGTGACCGCGGCCGGCTCGAAGACGGGCTCGGGGAGCTCGTGCTCCCAGTCGGCGTTCTGAGCGCCCCGCAGGTTCCCGAGCTGCATGGCCCGTACGAGGGCGTGCGCGGCCCCGTCGGCGTCCGGGCCGAGCCACTGGCGGGCGTTGAGCGCGGCCGCGCCCTCCAGGTCGCCGGCGTCGAGCAGGGCGGCCTCGGCGGCGTTGAAGGCGAGCAGCGCGGGGCCGCGCCGCTGCGCGGGCCGGGCGGGGCAGAGCAGCGCCAGCGCGCTCACCAGCTCCGGGTGGAGCGCGGCCAGCGTCAGCGCGACCCGCCCGCCGTACGAGCTCCCGACGAACGCGGCCCGCCGGATCCCGAGGTGATCCAGCAGCTCCCGTACGTCCTCGGGGTCGCTGTACGGGGCTTCGGCGGCGGGGGAGTCCCCGCAGGTCCGGAAGTCCGGCCGGACCACCCGGAATCCGGCGGCGAGCAGCGGCTTCCACTGCGGCTCCCACATCCGCCGGTCGCACACGGAGGAGTGCAGCAGGACGACGGCCGGAGCGTCGGCGGGACCGTCCACATCATGAGAGATCGTCATCCGATGATCTTCGGAGACCGGGCCCCCTCCCGCCACCGGATTCCTGCCCGGCCGGAGGGACCCGGCAGGCTTACATGCTCAGTGCGCGCGCCTGGTTGAGCTGGCTCATGACCCACATGTACGTGCCCGGGTCCACGGCGGGGATCATCGTCGAGTGGTGACGGCCGCCGCTGTTGACGGTGATCTGGATGTATCCCGTCGTGCGGCGCTCCTTCATCAGCAGGAAGAACAGGCCGAGCAGGCAGAACAGGAAGAAGATGACGGCCAGCACGATCGCGTGCGCCGGGATCTTCTCCTCGGTCCGGGAGAAGTCCGTGGCGTTCCAGATCGCGCCCCTGAGCGGCATGGTGCCCGACGGGGTGATGATCTGGTCGCCGGCGATCGTGATGTCGCCCAGGGAGAGCCCTGCGGCCGGGTAGCCCATGGGCGCCGGCATCGGTTCGGGCATGGGCGAGGGGATGCCGGGCCCGGCGATGGTCGGCTGGTAAGCGGGGGGTTGCGGGTAGCCGTAGGCGGGCTGGGCCGGGTAGCCGTAGCCGGGCTGCGCGGGCGGCTGGGCCGGATAGCCGTAACTCGGGGTTCCGGGGCCCCACTTGTACTCGTCACCCTGGCCGGGCTCGCTCGCGTAAGGGTTCGGCTGCTGCTCACTCATGTGCCCGATGATTCCACAGCATCCGGCGGGCCAGTAGGGCGATCGGCGGTACGCGAAGGGCCCCGCCCCCGGTGCGAACACCGGGCGTGGGGCCCTCGTACGTCAAAAGACTAGAAGCGGCGGGTGATCAGTGCCCGCTTCACTTCCTGGATCGCCTTCGTGACCTCGATGCCACGGGGGCACGCGTCGGTGCAGTTGAAGGTCGTGCGGCAACGCCACACGCCGTCCTTGTCGTTGAGGATCTCCAGGCGCTGCTCGCCCGCCTCGTCACGCGAGTCGAAGATGAAGCGGTGCGCGTTGACGATCGCCGCCGGGCCGAAGTACTGGCCGTCGTTCCAGAACACCGGGCACGAGGACGTGCACGCGGCGCACAGGATGCACTTGGTGGTGTCGTCGAAGCGCTCGCGGTCCTCGGCGGACTGCAGGCGCTCGCGCGTCGGCTCGTTGCCCTTGGTGACCAGGAACGGCATGACGTCCCGGTACGCCTGGAAGAAGGGCTCCATGTCGACCACGAGGTCCTTCATCACGGTGAGGCCCTTGATGGCCTCGACCGTGATCGGCTTCTCCGGGTTGATGTCCTTGATCAGCGTCTTGCAGGCGAGCCTGTTCTTGCCGTTGATCCGCATCGCGTCGGAGCCGCAGATGCCGTGCGCGCACGAGCGACGGAAGGTCAGCGTGCCGTCGAGGTCCCACTTGATCTTGTGGAGACCGTCGAGCACGCGCTCCTTCGGGTCGATCTCGATCTGGAAGTCCTGCCAGGTCGACTCGTCCGAGATCTCCGGGTTGAACCGGCGGATCCGGAACGTGACCGTGATGAACGGCGAAGCGGCGGCCGCCGCCTCCATCTGGTCCGTCTTGCTGAGGGTCGGGGTGGCCATCAGTACTTACGCTCCATCGGCTGGTAGCGGGTGACGACGACCGGCTTGTAGTCCAGGCGGACGGAGTCCTTGCCGTCATCGCCGACCTCGCGGTACGCCATGGTGTGGCGCATGAAGTTGACGTCGTCGCGGTTGGGGTAGTCCTCGCGGTAGTGACCGCCGCGGGACTCCTTGCGCGCCAGCGCGGACACGGCCATGACCTCGGCCAGGTCGAGCAGGTTGCCCAGCTCGATGGCTTCCAGCAGGTCCGTGTTGAAGCGCTTGCCCTTGTCCTGGACGGACACGTTCAGGTACCGCTCGCGCAGCTCCGCGATCTTCTCGACCGCGGTCTTGATCGTCTGCTCGGTGCGGAACACCATCACGCAGGCGTCCATCGTCTCCTGGAGCTCCAGGCGCAGGTCCGCGACCCGCTCGTTGCCCGTGGAGTTGCGCAGCCGCTCGACCTGGTCGATGACCTGCTGCGCCGGGTTCTCGGGCAGCTCGACGTAGTCGTGGGCGTGGGCGTACGCGGCGGCCGCGATGCCCGAACGCTTGCCGAAGACGTTGATGTCCAGCAGCGAGTTCGTGCCCAGGCGGTTCGCGCCGTGCACGGAGACGCAGGCGACCTCGCCGGCCGCGTACAGGCCCGGAACGACGGTGGTGTTGTCCCGGAGGACCTCACCCTCGACGTTCGTCGGGATGCCGCCCATGGCGTAGTGCGCGGTGGGCTGGATCGGGATCGGGTCCGTGTACGGCTCGATGCCCAGGTAGGTGCGCGCGAACTCGGTGATGTCCGGGAGCTTCGCGTCGAGCTGCTCCGGCGGCAGGTGCGTCAGGTCCAGGTACACGTGGTCACCGGCGGGACCGCAGCCGCGGCCCTCACGGATCTCGGTGTAGATGGAGCGCGAGACGACGTCACGGGACGCGAGGTCCTTCATGACCGGCGCGTACTTCTCCATGAAGCGCTCGCCGTCCTTGTTGCGGAGGATGCCGCCCTCACCGCGGGCGCCCTCCGTCAGCAGGATGCCCATGCGCCAGATGCCGGTCGGGTGGAACTGGAAGAACTCCATGTCCTCCAGCGGCAGGCCGCGGCGGTAGCAGGCCGCCTGGCCGTCACCCGTGAGGGTGTGCGCGTTGGAGGTCACCTTGAAGAACTTGCCGGTGCCGCCGGAGGCGTAGATGACGGACTTCGCCTGGAACACGTGGATCTCGCCGGTGGCGAGCTCGTACGCGACCACGCCGGCCGACTTCTGGACGCCGTCCTCCTCGACCAGGAGCTGGTCCAGGACGTAGAACTCGTTGAAGAACTCCACGCCCTCCTTGACGCAGTTCTGGTAGAGGGTCTGGAGGATCATGTGACCGGTGCGGTCCGCGGCGTAGCAGGACCGGCGGACCGGCGCCTCACCGTGGTTGCGGGAGTGCCCGCCGAAGCGGCGCTGGTCGATGGTGCCGTCCGGGGTGCGGTTGAACGGCAGACCCATCTTCTCGAGGTCCAGGACCGCGTCGATGGCCTCCTTCGCCAGGATCTCGGCGGCGTCCTGGTCGACCAGGTAGTCACCGCCCTTGACCGTGTCGAAGGTGTGCCACTCCCAGTTGTCGTCCTCCACGTTGGCGAGCGCGGCGGCCATGCCGCCCTGCGCCGCGCCCGTGTGGGATCGGGTGGGGTAGAGCTTGGTCAGCACGGCGGTGCGGCTGCGCTTCGTCGACTCGATGGCGGCGCGCATGCCTGCGCCGCCCGCACCGACGATGACGGTGTCGTACTTGTGGATCTTCATTGGTTTCGCCTCAGCCCCGTTGCCTAGCGGATGTTCGGGTCGAAGGTGAAGATCACCAGCGTGCCCAGAAGAATGGTGAACACCGTGGCGGTGTAGAGCAGGCCCTTGAGCCACAGACGCGTGTTGGCGCGCTCCGCGTAGTCGTTGATGACGGTACGCAGACCGTTCGAGCCGTGCAGCATCGCGAGCCACAGCATCAGCAGGTCCCAGCCCTGCCAGAACGGGGAGGCCCAGCGGCCGGCCACGAAGGCGAAGCCGATCTTGGAGACTCCGCCGTCGAGCACGAGCTGGATCAGCAGGTGGCCGAGGACCAGGACGACGAGCACGATGCCCGAGAGGCGCATGAAGAGCCACGCGACCATCTCGAAGTTGCCGCGCGTGGAGCGCGGGGTCTTGCTGGTGCGCTTGCGCGGGGCCTCGATGTACGGCGCCGGGTTGTCGACGTCGTAGAGGGACACGCCCTCCACGTCACCGATGACCTTTTCGAAAGAAGTGTCAGAAGACATGCGTGTCACTTCCCGAAGAGTTCGAGGTAAGCGTGTCCGAGGACGGGGTACAGGGCCCCGACCATCAGCACGACCCAGATGCCCACCACGGTCCAGAGCATCTGCTTCTGGTAGCGGGGGCCCTTGGACCAGAAGTCCACGGCGATGACACGGAGACCGTTGAGCGCGTGGAACAGGATTGCGGCGACGAGGCCGTACTCCAGCAGCGCGACGATCGGAGTCTTGTAGGTAGCCACGACATCGTCGTACGCCTCGGGAGAGACGCGGACGAGAGCGGTGTCGAGGACGTGTACGAACAGGAAGAAGAAGATGAGGACGCCGGTGACTCGATGAGCCACCCAGGACCACATTCCTTCCCGGCCGCGGTACAACGTTCCAGCCGGCACGGAAAACCCTCCGGAAGCGGGGCGGGGGCCAGCCGGCTTCTTTGTCGGTCGGGCCCGGCCGGGTACGGTCCTCCGGCCCCGGACATCGTAGCGACGCTTTGTCGGTTCCCTTGCGCGGGGGCCATCGGTGTGATCAAACAGGCACGGACGGACTATCCCACAGGGGCGAATAGACCGAATTCGGCCGCAGATACCCCATCCGTAGAGGTCAGCCAGTGTGTCAGGTCGGCGAGCCGGACCTGCGCGACGCGACGGAGCTCGTCCGCGGAGATCGCACGCTCCTCGTCCACGTCCAGCTCCATCCGCCGCCGGATCGCGGCCAGCAGCTGGTCCGCCTGCTCCGCCGGAGTGGTCCCGTCGAGGCAGATCACGAAGGCGTGCCCGAAGGTCCGCTCGTACTCCCCGTGCGCCGCGTCGAGCGCGAGGAGCGCGGCGTACGCGGCCCCGTGCTCCAGCTCCGGCGGGAACTCGCCGGCCAGCGCCTCGGAGAGGTCGCCCTGGGAAAGGTCGTACGAAGCTTCGTCCGCGGCGGCGAGTAGCGCGCCGAAGTCGGGGTAAGGGCGGTGGGCGGCCACCCGGTGGGCCCAGCGCCGGCTGCCACAGCAGTGCAGCAGGGCGGAGTGCGCGGCTTCGGGGGACAGGGCGTTGAAGCGCGCGAGCCCGGTACCGTCGAAACGGCCGTCGTCGTGGAGGGGGTGGGAGCCGTGGGAAGGGTCGGAGCCTCCTCGGGCCTGTGCCGGAAGGTGGCTGGACAGCGTGGGGCTCCTCGTGGCGTGGCGCGGGTGTCCCGCCACGCTATCGACGCGGGGCCGGGTGTGTCGTACCCATTCCGAGTTTTCACCCGGAAGTGAGCCGAAAGGATGACGGGAGAGCGTGTCGGGCCGGGTGCGGGGCCGCTCGGGGATCCCGCGGGAGGCCGGGGCATGATGGCCCGGAGGACGGCGTCGGAGGCCGGAAACACCCGGAAGGAAAGGGGAGGGCGACCGAGGCCGCCACCCCCCACAGGAGAGGCCCCGGCCGCCATCCGTCGCGGACTCGTGCGACAAGCCCGCACCCCTCTCAGCGTCTTCGGTGCGTTTTGTGTCACACCTCGCTCCGCGCAGGGTTGGTTGCACGTTGTACAACTCGTGGACGAAGGTGCTTGAAAGCCGTAACGTGCTGATTTGCGCCACACATACGGGACTGTGAACGGGTTGGGGATTTTGCTGGGGGACGACGCGGAGCTGACCACCGCGGTGCTCGCGGCACAAGACGGCGACGAGCTCGCGTTCCGTTCTGTGTACCGCGCCGTGCACCCGCGCCTGCTCGGATACGTCCGCACGCTCGTCGGGGACGGCGACGCCGAGGACGTCACCTCCGAAGCCTGGCTGCAGATCGCCCGCGACCTCGACTCCTTCACCGGCGACGCCGACCGCTTCCGCGGCTGGGCCGCCCGCATCGCCCGCAACCGGGCCCTCGACCACATCCGCATGCGCGGGCGCCGGCCCGCCGTCGGTGGGGACGAGACCGAGCTGACGGGCCACGCCGCCGAGTCCGACACCGCCGGCGAGGCCATGGAATCCCTCTCCACCTGCCGCACGATGGAACTCATAGCCCAGCTCCCGCAGGACCAGGCCGAGGCCGTCGTCCTGCGGGTGGTCGTCGGCCTCGACGCCAAGAGCGCGGCCGAGACCCTGGGCAAGCGGCCCGGCGCGGTGCGCACCGCCGCGCACCGGGGCCTGAAGAAGCTGGCCGAGCTGCTCGACGGGGACGAGTACTTCGACCCCGGCTCCGACGGCGGGCCGGGTTCCGGCTCCCCCGTCGCCGTCGGCTCCGGGCGGGCGCGCGGCCTCGGCGATAATGACGGGAGTCGCGCACGGGGCGCGGGGGGCGGACGGGACCTCGACGCCGTACCGGCGCAGCGGGTCCGCGCCGCGGATCTCGTAGAACAAACCGGTGTGACGGATTCACGTTGGCGGACGCAGAAGGACATGTGATGGCCGACGAGCGCGACAGGTGGCTGGACGAAGCCGCGGCGGACGCACTGCTGCGCGGAGAACAGGCCGTACCTGGCGCCGAGCACCATGTCCGGGTCCGGGCCGAGCGGCTGCGCGCCGCCCTCGACGCACTCGCCGAGCCGCCGCCACCCGCGGAACCGGGCGGGCTCCCTGGAGAACTGCGCGGAGAGGCCGCCGCGGTGGCCGCGTTCAGCGCGCGCGGATCCGTACTGCGGGCGGTGGCGCAGACCCGTGCTCCGGACACCGCGCTGTTCGGCTCCGCGGACACGGTGGTCGAGCTCGGCGCGCCGTCCGCCGCGCCCTGCGGCCCGGCCGGACGCGGGCCCCGGCGCGGCCGGCCGGTCCGCTTCGCCCTCGCCGCCGCCGTGGCGAGCGTCGCCGTGGGCGGCCTCGCGGCCGCCGCGGGCACCGGACTGCTGGACCGGCCCGCCCGGCACACCGCCGGCGAGCTGCCCGCCGTCTCCGTGACGGCCGGATCCTCCCCGGCCGCCCTGTCGGACGGCGGCTACGCCCCACCCCTCGCGCCCTCCCGCACCACCGCGCCGCGGGGCGAGCCCCGCGGCGGCATCCCGAGCCCGGGCGGCACCCCGGGCGGGGAAGGACGTACGGCGACGGGACCCGGGGGCACCGCCGGGGTGGCCGGCGACACCGGCTCCGAGCCGTCCCCGGCCGGCTCGGCCGGAGACAAGGGCGGCCGGGGCGACCGGTCCCGCCAGGGCGGCGCCGACGGCGCGACGACCGAGACCACGGGTGGTTCGGACCGCGAGGGCCGCACCGGAGCGGTGGAGCTCTGCCGGGACTTCCGGGCGGGGCGGCTCGACGATGCCCGCCGCGAGAAGCTCGTGCGCCTGGCCAAGGGGCTGCTGCGGGTTCCGCGCTACTGCCAGGTGGTGCTCGGCCTGGCCACCGGCGGGGGATCGGGCGGAGACAAGCCGGGCTCCCCGCCGGCCGACGGATCCCCCTCGGGCCCGGCTTCCCCGTCGCGTTCCCTGGGGCTGGTCCCGGCCGGGACGGCTCCGCCGGAGCGCCCGGACGCGGCTCCGCGCCGCTGAGGACCGGGTACCGGACACTGGCCTGAAACGGTTCGCGCCCCGCCTGTAACACTTTTCGAACCGGCGGCGCAGTACATAACGAGCCGACTGGTCATCGGCCGCGCATGAGCCGGGGTTCCCCCCGTACCCCTGGGCTCTGCGCAACCGGCGCGGGCGGGATTCGTTCCCCCGATCCCGCCCGCGCCCTCAACTTCCGACCGGTGACGCCGGGACCGGACGTCCCCACGCCGGCCCCCCGCAGGTCACCGCCCGCGGTTCACCAGTAGACGACGACCTTGTCGCCGACCTTCACCGCGTCGAACAGCGTCGCCAGCTTGGCCTTGTCCCGGACGTTCACGCAGCCGTGCGAGGCGCCGGCGTAGCCGCGGGCGGCGAAGTCCGCCGAGTAGTGCACGGCCTGGCCCTTGCTGAAGAACATCGAGTACGGCATCGGCGTGTGGTAGAGCGTCGAAACCCAGTCCTTGGCCTTCCACTCCACCTTGAACTCGCCCTCGCGGGTCGGGGTGTTCTCCGAGCCGAAGCGCACGTCCAGCGTGGAGACGACCTTCCCGTCGATCATCCAGGCGAGGGTGCGGCTCTCCTTGCTGATGCACATCACCCGGCCCGTCATACAGCGCGCGTCGGGAGCGTCCGGCTCGTTGACGGTCGGCGGGCGCAGTTCGTCGGCGGTCGGCTTCTTGGTGGCGTTCTGGATCTTCTTCCAGGTGGGCTCGTCCACGCCGCCGGTGGCGGTCAGGCCGTTCTTCGACTGGAAGGTCTTCACGGCGGCGGTGGTCTTCGAGCCGTAGAAACCGGTCGGGGCGACCGACATCAGCTTGAGCTGGCGCAGCCGGGCCTGCAGTTCGCGGACCAGCTCGCTGTCGTCGCCGTTCGCCATGATCTGCTTCACGGTCGGCGAGGCCGAAGGAGAGGGCGACGAGGACGGCGAGGAGGACGGGGACGCCGACGGCGAGGCGTCGCCGGGCTTTCCGTCCGTCGACGGCGAGGCGTCGGGAGTGGCGACCGCCGTGGGCGATGCGGGAGCGGAAGAGCCGGGGCCCGCGGACTCCGGGTCCTTCGGTCCGCATGCGGTCGCGGCGAGCGCGACGGCGGTGGCCAGGCCGAGTGCGCGGATTATTACCTTCTGGCGGTGCATAGCGGTCCCCCGATTTCTACGTGTGTATCTAGGTGATGCGACGTGGGCGTGGTCAGTTGCAGGGACGGCCGCGATGTTGCGCCATTGTGACCAACGGTCGCGGAGCGGTCGCCGCGGGGACGTTTTATCAGCCCCGGGCCCCTCGGATCCACGAAGGAGCGCGTCACATGGAGCGGCACACCGAGAGCGGGATCCCGATCGCGCCCGTCTACCGCCCGGGCGACCTGGCCGGCTGGGACCCCGGGACCGAACTGGGGGAGCCGGGGGAGTACCCGTACACCCGGGGCGTCCACCCGACCATGTACACCGGACGGCCCTGGACCATGCGCCAGTACGCCGGTTTCGGTACGGCGGCCGAGTCCAACGCGCGCTACCGCCGGCTCATCGAGGGGGGCGCCGCCGGGCTGTCCGTGGCCTTCGACCTGCCCACCCAGATGGGTCACGACTCCGACGCCCCGCTCGCGCACGGCGAGGTCGGGAAGGTGGGCGTCGCCATCGACTCGGTCGAGGACATGAGGGTGCTGTTCGACGGGATCCCGCTCGACCGGGTGTCCACCTCGATGACGATCAACGCACCGGCCGCGCCGCTGCTCCTGCTCTACCAACTGGTCGCCGAGGAGCAGGGGATCGAGCCCGGCCTGCTGACCGGCACGGTCCAGAACGACGTGCTGAAGGAGTACGTCGCACGGGGGACCTACATCTTCCCGCCCGGCCCCTCCCTGAGGTTGACGGCCGACGTCTTCCGCTACTGCCGTGGCGAGCTCCCGAAGTTCAACACCATCTCCGTCTCCGGCTACCACATGGCCGAGGCCGGGGCCTCGCCCGCGCAGGAGATCGCCTTCACGCTGGCCGACGCGATCGCGTACGTACGGACCGCGCTGGCCGCCGGGATGGAGATCGACGCCTTCGCGCCCCGGCTGTCGTTCTTCTTCGTCGCCCGCACCACCCTCCTGGAGGAGGTCGCGAAGTTCCGCGCGGCCCGGCGGATCTGGGCCCGCGTCATGCGCGAGGAGTTCGGGGCCCGGGACCCGAAGTCCCTGATGCTGCGCTTCCACACCCAGACCGCCGGAGTGCAGCTGACGGCGCAGCAGCCGGAGCTCAACCTGGTGCGCGTGGCCGTCCAGGGCCTGGCCGCCGTGCTGGGCGGCACCCAGTCGCTGCACACCAACGCCTTCGACGAGGCGATCGCGCTGCCCACCGAGAAGTCGGCCCGCCTCGCGCTGCGGACCCAGCAGGTGCTGGCGTACGAGACGGACGTGCCGCACACCGTCGACCCCTTCGCCGGGTCCTACGCGGTGGAGCGGATGACGGACGAGGTGGAGGCGGCGGCGCTCGACCTGATGGCGCGGGTCGAGGCGATGGGCGGGGCGGTGGCCGCCATCGAGGCGGGCTTCCAGAAGGAGGAGATCGAGCGGAACGCGTACCGGATCGCCCGGGAGACCGAGAGCGGCGAGCGCGTGGTGGTCGGGGTCAACCGCTTCGCGCTGGACGAGGAGGAGCCGTACGAGCCGCTGCGGGTGGATCCGGCGATCGAGGACCGGCAGCGGGCCTCCCTGGCCGCGCTGCGGGCGGGGCGCGACGGGGCGGCCGTGGACGAGGCGCTCGCGGCGCTCCGGGAGGCGGCGGCGGGCACGGAGAACGTGCTCTACCCGATGAAGGAGGCGCTGCGCGCCCGGGCCACGGTGGGGGAGGTGTGCGGGGCGCTGCGGGAGGTGTGGGGGACGTACGTGGCGGCTGATTCCCGCTGGTGAGCCTGGCTGATTGCGATGTGGTCCCGGTCCGTCCCAGTCCGTGAAATCCACTGGCGCGACAGGTGTGTCCCCATGGGACACTCCTGCACATGCTGGGTGTCACAGATCTTCCGACGTACATCGCCGGCCTGGTGCTGATCATTTTGCTGCCGGGGCCGAACTCGCTCTACGTGCTCTCCGTCGCCGCGCGCGGCGGGGTCCGCCAGGGGTACCGGGCCGCCGCCGGGGTGTTCACCGGGGACGCCCTGCTCATGACCCTGGCCGCGGTCGGCGCCGGGGCGCTGCTGCAGACCAGCCCGATCGTGTTCGGCGTCGTCAAACTGCTCGGCGCCGGGTACCTGACCTGGCTGGCCATCGGCATGCTGCGCGGCGCGTGGACCATGTGGCGCGCCCGCCGCGAGCGGGCCGCGGCCGCCGAGCCCGCCCCCGAGGCGAGCCCGGCCGCCGCCGCGGTGAAGGCCGGCGAGACGGAGCGGCCCTACCGGCGGGCGCTGCTGATCAGCGTGTTCAACCCGAAGGCCATCCTGTTCCTGATGTCCTTCTTCGTGCAGTTCGTGGACTCGGCCTACGCCTACCCGGCGCTGTCCTTCCTGCTGCTGGGCACGCTGATGCAGATCGGCAGCTTCCTCTACCTGACCACGCTGATCTTCGGCGGCAACCGGCTGGCGGCCGCCTTCCGGCGCCGCAAGCGGCTCGCGGCCGGGGCCAGCTCGGCGGCGGGCGTGCTGTTCCT
Source organism: Streptomyces sp. NBC_01298 (assembly GCF_035978755.1). Lineage (NCBI taxonomy): Bacteria > Bacillati > Actinomycetota > Actinomycetes > Kitasatosporales > Streptomycetaceae > Streptomyces > Streptomyces sp. NBC_01298. Next base: position 3,711,861 of record NZ_CP108414.1, on the reverse strand, counting down.
CGGCTTCGCGGCCAAGCTCGCCGTCAGCTGACCCGGCTGCCGACCCGGCTGCCGATCCGGCTGCCGATCCGGCTGCCGATCCGGCTGCCGAGCGGGCCGGTCAGCTGACCGCCCTGCGCAGCAGCCGGGCGACGCGGCGCGCGGCGCGGCTGCGGGGCAGGAAGGAGAACTGCGCCGGGATGCCGCCCGGCAGGCCCAGGGTGGTCAATCGGCGGCGGGTGAAGTAGCGCCAGGTGTCCGCGGTCAGGTTCGCGGCGAGCCAGGCCTCGGCCTCCGTGCGGCGCTCCGCGAGGATCTTGGGCTGCATGGTGAAGCCCACCGCCGTGATCAGCCCGGCCAGCTCGGCCGCGACCCGTTCGGGCCCCGGCGGGGTCCAGGAGCGTACGGCCGCGGGATCCGCGAGGTCGGGCAGCAGGGCGTCGGCCAGCACGAGCGGGATCCGGTTGCTGTTCGGGTACGGGGCCAGGCGCGCGAGGACGGCCCCCGTGCCGGTCCGGGCCACCGGGAGCCCGTACAGGGTGGCGGCGGTCAGCAGTCCCGTGGAGAAGCAGCCGACGACCAGCGCCGGGCGCAGCCGTTCGTAGAGGGTCTCGGCGAGCACCGGGGTGCTCAGTACGGTCAGCCGGACGCCGAGCCGCTCGGCCTCCTCCTCCGCCCGGCGGGCGTAGGCGGCGGGGGCGCTGGGGTGCGGTTTGAAGACCAGCTCGCGGTGGCCCAGCGCGTGCGCGCCCCGGACCATCTCCCCGTGCAGCTCCTCCTCCTCGGCGGCCGGCACCAGGTCGAGGGCGGAGAGGTACTGGCCCAGCAGGAGCGCGGGAGCGTCCGGGACCTCGGCGTCCGCCCCGGCCGGCGCCGCGCTCGGCCGCGGCGTCCGCTCAGGGGTCTGCTCCGATGTCTCCACCGCTCCTTCGAGCTCGCCGATGACCTTGAGGAAGGCGGCGGCCGGGATCGCCTCGGCCCGTACGCCGAACTCGGTCAGCAGCAGCGGCTCCAGGCCCGGTACGAGGTCCAGGTGCAGCACCCGCCGCACGCGCATCCCGAGCCCCGGATCGAGGCGGAAGCGCGTGGGGCCGTAGCTCATCAGCCCGTCGGCGTAGACCTCCATGGCCGCACCGGGGAAGATCCGGCACAGGCTCTGGGCGGGCGGCACCTGGAGCGATTCCACGATCAGCTCGACGCGGTCGTCGCCCAGCCCCCAGGAGGAGCGCACCAGGCGCTCCCACAGCGGGACGTCCTCGGGGCGCGGGCTCCAGGTGCTGGGGTGCATCGGGGCGATGACGGCGTTCCAGTCGAGGACCTCGTCGAAGCGGGTGCCCAGGGTGTCGAAGCCGGGCGCGGCGGTCAGGCCGGGGGCGATCTCGGCGGTGACGGAGTGGTTGCTGGTCAGCAGGATCCGGCGGCCGGCGGGCGGGAAGAGGCCCGCGTCGAGGGCGGCGGCGAGGGTGGCCGTTCCGTAGAGGGTGGAGGCCATGAAGATCTGGGTGACGTTCACGCCGTCACCCCGGCGGACGCGGCGGACGCGGTGGAGCTCGCGGGAGCGGATCCGGCCGCGGAACGCTTGCGGAGCCGGCGGAGCAGGGCCGCGCGGTCGGCGTCCATCGAGTCGAGCGTCTGGTCCAGGACCTGCTGGGGCATTCTGCCGAGCGCGGCCGTGCTCATCGAGCGGAGTTTTCTGGCCACGGCTGGTTCGAACCTTTCGATGGACCCGACATGGTGCGCGATAATTGCACAGTATGTTCGGACGGCCTTCGGGAGGAAAAGGTCGGAATCCCGGTCGGCGGCCGTTTCTGTCAGAACTTGATCGAATGCCCGAATGAAATCGAGCTGACGCTCGTCGCCGATCTGTGTCAGCGAGGTGGAAACCCCGCGACGGTAGAAGATTCCGGGCAGACCGACCGGCGCGAAGGACTCCGCCTCCCGGTGCAGCCGCCAGATCCACGGCCGGTCCTCCGCCGTCCGCAGCCCGTCCGTGAAGTGCAGCAGCCCGCGGTCCAGCAGTCGGCGGTGGTACATCCCCGCCCAGGCGTACGGATAGTCCACCGAGGTCGCGCGGCTGACGGGCAGGATCCCGGTGCGCGGATCGGCCACCACGGAATCCGGCCCGTAGGGGACGCGCTGGACCACACGGGTCCGGTCCGTGCACTGGACGTGATCGGTACGGACGAAATCGCAGCCCAGGGCCTCGATGGCGGCCAGGGTCCGGGCCAGGTGGCCCGGTGCCAGCCAGTCGTCCCCGTCCATGAAGGCGATGTACTCCCCGCGGGCCGCGTCCAGACCGGTGTTCCGGGCCGTCGCCAGGCCGCCGTTGCGCTCGTGTCTGAGGTGCACGGCCCCGGGCAGCTCGCGGGCCGCCCGCTCCAGGAGCGCGGGCGTCCCGTCCGTCGAACGGTCGTCGACGAGCAGGAACTCGAAATCTTCCCGAGCGTTGAGTTCGAGGCTTTTCAGGGCATCCGGCGCATACGTCTGCACGTTGAAGAACGGCACGACAACAGAGAGCTTGAGCACGAACGAGACATTAGGGCGCCGCTCGTCATTCACCGTGGCCCGCACGCGGATTCCACGTGAACGACGCACGGCAGGGACGTTAACCCGGACGCTTTCGCGCGGAATCGACGGGTTGTTAACCCGCTGTTGTGCATTCGTTGGGCCGATCACCGAAAAGCCGGAATAGCTTCTGCCGGGTGCCAGCAAGCAACCGCCCGGCCCCACCGCCCGCCCTCCGTGTGGCCGTACTCGCCGATTCCGACACCCGCTGGAAATGGGGAGCGCTCACCGCCCGCCGCCTTTCCGCGGACCCGGACTCCGTCCACCTCACCGGCTACCTGCTCCGCGGCCGGGCCACGCCCACCGCGCGCCAGCTCGGCGAGGTCGGGGTCCGGGCGGACCGGCTCACCGAAGTCACCTGCGCGGAGTTCCTCGCCGAACTGCGGGGACCGGAGCGGGATTCCGCCCACGGCCGCGCTGACGACCGTGCTTACGACGTAGTCGTGCTCGCCCTGGTCGGCGGCGCCGTCCAGGCCGTCCTGCACGGGGCCCGGGCCCTGTGGCCGGAGCCGGGCGCGCGGCCCGTGTTCGTCACCGGGTACGTCGGAGTCGTCTACGAGAAGCTCGCCGACGGCCTGCTGCTGCGCCACGGGGCGGACCTGGTCCTCGCCAACTCCCGCCACGACGCGGAGCGGTTCCGCTCGGTCTACGAGGGCGTCGGCGCCGACGCCGGGGCCGTCGTGGAAACCGCCCTCCCCTTCCTCGCACCGGCCGACGCCGGCACCTACGACCCGGTGGGCAGCGCCGCCCAGCGCGTGGTCTTCGCGGTCCAGCCCTCCGTGCCGGACAGCCGCGCGGACCGCACGTACCTGCTGCGCCGCGCCGCGGAACACGCCCGGCTGCACCCCGGGCGCGAGGTGCTGATCAAGCTGCGCAGCCGGCCGGGTGAGCACACCACGCACCTGGAGGAGCTCCCGTACCAGCGCCTCGCGCAGCAGCTCCCCGGCGGCCTCCCCTCCAACTGCCGTCTGGTGTACGGGAACATGGGAGAGATCCTGGACGGTACGGACCTGCTGGTCACCGTCTCCTCCACGGCGGCCCTGGAATCCCTCCACCGGGGCATCCCGACGGCCGTGCTGACCGACCTCGGCGTCCGCGAGACCCTCGGCAACCACCACTTCCTGGGCTCCGGCTGCATGGTCTCCTGGACCCAGCTCGACGCGGGCCTGCTCCCGAAGGCCGACCCGGACTGGCTGGCGGCCCAGGGCGTGGGCACGCCGGCGGGCACGCCGGCGGGCACCCCTGCCGGGAAGCCCGGCGGGTACGACCCCTACACCGCCGCGCGGGCCCGCCTCACGGAGCTGCTGGCCGAAGGCCCGCTCCCGGCCCCGGCGCCCCACTACACCCGGGACACCGCGCCGGGCTACCTGCCCGGGATCCTGGCCAGGCACCACCTCGGCCCCGACGGGCACCCGCTGCCCGGTGCGCCCCGCACCGCGGCCGGCGGGTCCCGGCTGCGCCGCCGGCTCCGCGCCCACCTGCGCGAGGCCGCCCGGGGCGCCTACCGCCACGGCGTGCAGCGCGTCGCGCCGGTGATCCGCCGCCTGGGGGAGCTGTGAGCACCCGCCCGGCCGGAGCCGCCGTGCCCGCCACCGCCGCGCGCGCCACCGCCGCCGCGCCCGCCGCCGCGCCAGCCGCCGCCGACCTCGCGGGATCCCTCCGCGAGGCCCGCGCCGTGCCCAGGGTGCTCGCCGTGATCCCCGCACGCGGGGGGTCCAAGGGCGTGCCCGGGAAGAACCTGGCCGACGTCGGCGGGATGCCGCTCGTGGTCCGGGCCGTCCGCGCCTGCCTGGGCGCCACGACCGTCACCGACGTCCTGGTGTCCACCGACTCCGAGGCCATCGGCGACGCCGCCCGCGGTGCGGGGGCCGTGGTGCTGCGGAGGCCCGCCGGGATCTCCGGGGACACCGCCACCAGCGAGGCCGCCGTACTGCACGCCCTCGACTCCTTCGAGGAACTGCACTCCGTCACCGTTGACGTGGTCCTCCTCGTCCAGTGCACCAGCCCCTTCGTCACCGCCTCCGACGTGGAGTCCGTCGCCGCCGCCGTCGCGTCCGGCGCCGCGGACTCCGCGCTCACCGCGGCCCCCTTCCACGGTTTCCTCTGGCGGGCGGCCCCCGACGGCTCCGGGAGCGGGGTCAACCACGACATCGCGTACCGCCCCCGCCGCCAGGACCGGCCCCAGGACCTGCTGGAGACCGGCGCCGCCTACGCCATGGACGCCGCCGGCTTCCGGACCGCCCGCCACCGCTTCTTCGGCCGGACCCTCCCGGTCGCCACCGACCCGGCACGGGTGCTGGAGATCGACGATCCCCACGACCTGGCCCGCGCCCGCGCCCTCGTACCCGTACTCACCCCCGTGGCCACACCGGCCACCGCACCCCTCCCCACCCCGTTCCCCACCTCAGCGGTCCACACCGCGGTGCCGGCGCCCGTGCCCGCACCCGCTCGTACTCGTACACCCCACGCTCCGAAGGACAGCCCTGCCATGACGGTCACCCCCGCCCCCCGCCTCCGGACCTTCGGCTCCCGCACCGCCGGCCCCGGCCACCCCGTCTACGTCGTCGGCGAGATCGGCATCAACCACAACGGCGAGCTCGGCAACGCCCTCGCCCTCATCGACGCCGCCGCCGAAGCCGGCTGCGACGCCGTCAAGTTCCAGAAGCGCACCCCCGAGATCTGCACCCCCCGCGACCAGTGGGACATCGAGCGCGACACCCCCTGGGGCCGGATGACCTACATCGACTACCGCCACCGCGTGGAGTTCGGCGAGGACGAGTACCGCGCCATCGACGAGCACTGCGCCAAGCGCGGCATCGACTGGTTCGCCTCCCCGTGGGACACCGAGGCCGTCGCCTTCCTGGAGAAGTTCGACGTCCCCGCCCACAAGGTCGCCTCCGCCTCGCTGACCGACGACGAACTGCTGCGCGCCCTGCGCGCCACCGGCCGCACCGTCGTCCTCTCCACCGGCATGTCCACCCCGAAGCAGATCCGGCACGCGGTGGAGGTGCTGGGCAGCGACAACATCCTGCTCTGCCACGCCACTTCCACGTACCCGGCCAAGGCCGAGGAGCTCAACCTGCGGGTGATCAACACCCTCCAGGAGGAGTACCCGAACGTCCCGATCGGCTACTCCGGCCACGAGACGGGCCTGCAGACCACCCTGGCCGCCGTCGCGCTGGGCGCCACCTTCGTCGAGCGCCACATCACCCTCGACCGCGCGATGTGGGGCTCCGACCAGGCCGCCTCCGTCGAGCCGGGCGGCCTGACCCGCCTGGTCCGCGACATCCGCACCATCGAGACCGCCCTCGGCGACGGCATCAAGCGGGTCTACGACTCCGAGCTCGGCCCGATGAAGAAGCTCCGCCGCGTCCAGGGCGAACTCGCCTCGGTCTGATCTTTCACGCACCCCTCGCACCGTCCGGCCCTGGCGGGCCTCCCGGGCTTCGGCGCGCTGCGCCGGACTCCGTCCGGCTGCCCGCCGGGCCACCGTCCCCTCCACCCTCTGTCGAGGAGCACATGGTGACCCCCTCAGCCCCCGCCCCGACCCTGGCCTTCGTCGAAAGCCCGGTCCAGCTGCTCAACGTCCTGGAGTGGGCGCACGCCCAGGGCGCCGGACGGCTCCTCGGAGTCGTCCCGCGCCAGCCGGCCCGCGGCGGCGGCGGGAACGGGTCCGGGCCGGTCGCTTCCGCCGCCGGAGGCCTGCGGATCGTGGTGCTCCCGCCCACCGACCCCATGTCCCGGGGGCAGCTGCGCCGGATGGCGGGGCTGGCCCGGGACGAGGGGCACGAGGTGCGGTGGCAGGAGGCCCGCGGCGGCCGGTTCGCTCCGGTCAAGGCCTTCGCCGCGCTCGCGCGGGAGGTGCGGGCGGCCCGGCGGGTGGTGATAGGGGATCCGTTCTCCCGCTACGTACAGCTCCTGCTCACGCTCGTCCGGGCCGAGGAGCTCGTCGTGGTCGACGACGGCACCGCGACCATGGAGTTCGTCGCCCAGACGGCCCGCGGCGAGCGCCTCGTGCGCTGGCACCGGGTCGGCGGCGGCGGGCTCCCGGGCCGGCTGCGCGAGCTGGCGTACGCGCCGGTCTCCGCGACGGCCCGGCGGCGGTTCACCCCGGGTCAGGGCGGCCACCGCCGCGTCGAGGTGTTCAGCTCGATGCCGGTCACCGCGCACAGCGGCATGACCTTGCGCCTCAACGACTTCGCGTGGACCCGGGCCCGCTTCGGCCCGCCGCTCCTGACCAAGGGCACCGACCTGGTCGGGACCTCGCTGGTGGAGACCGGCGTGGTCGACCCGGACCGCTACCTGGAGGCGGTGCGCGCGCTGACCCTGGAACACGGCGCCACCCGCTACTTCGCCCACCGCCGGGAATCCCCGGAGAAGCTGCGCCGGCTGAGCGAGGCGACCGGGCTGGAGATCGTACGTCCGGACCTGCCGCTGGAGCTGATCGCCCGGCGGGGTCCGGTCGGCCGGACGATCGTCAGCTTCCCCTCCACGGTCGTCCACACCCTGCCCTACGCGCTGATCGGCACCGGCGTGACCGTGGCCGTATGCGATGTCGATCCGAGCTGGCTCACCGCGTCGGCCTCCGAGCGGGCCCGCGGATTCCTCGCCGGGGTCACCGACACCGCCCGTGATGTGCACAGACTTCCTGCTCAGACGGCTCCGGCGGCCGGATGAGTACACAGGTGAGCGCGCGAGTTTACCCGCGGCTTCATCCGGTCATGCGTCCAGAGGCCGGGTTTCTTTCCCCTAACGGCATGAACTTTTTGTGATCTCCAGCCAGTTGACCCATGGGTGGGCCTACCCTTAAACGGGTGAACCAGTTGATGTCCCGCGAGTCCCAGACCGCCCAGCCCGCCGCGCCCGACCGGCCCGAGCTGCCCGGCAAGCTTCCGGACCACCTGCGCGCCGAACTGATCGCCTTCCGCCGGGACTTGCACATGCATCCCGAGCTAGGACACCAGGAGTTCCGCACCACGGCGGCGATCAAGGCCCGGCTGGAGAAAGCGGGCCTGCGCCCGCGGGTGCTGAAGTCGGGCACCGGTCTCATCTGTGACGTGGGGACCTGGGACGGCGTACGGCCGATGCTGGCCCTGCGCGCGGACATCGACGCCCTGCCCATCCCGGACGCCAAGACGCACGTCCCGTACCGCTCGACCGTCCCGGACCGCGCCCACGCCTGCGGCCACGACGTGCACACCGCCGTGGTGCTCGGCGCCGGCCTCGTCCTCGCCGAGCTCGACCGCAAGGGCGAGCTGCCCCGGCCGGTGCGGCTGCTCTTCCAGCCCGCCGAGGAGGTACTGCCCGGCGGCGCCACCGAGGCCATCGAGTCCGGGGTGCTGGACGGAGTCGGCAAGATCATCGCCCTGCACTGCGACCCCCGGGTCGACGCCGGCCGGATCGGCCTGCGCACCGGGCCCATCACCTCGGCCTGCGACCGGCTGGAGGTCACCCTCGAAGGCCCCGGCGGCCACACCGCCCGTCCGCACCTGACCACCGACCTGGTGACGGCGGCCGCCCGGCTCGCCCTGGACCTGCCGGCCCTGCTGACCAAGCGCATGGACGCCCGCTCGGGCATGTCGGTGACCTGGGGCCGGATCGAGGCCGGGCACGCCTGCAACGTCATCCCGATGCACGCGGAGCTGTCCGGAACCGTTCGGTGCCTGGACCTGAACTCCTGGCACGAGGCCCCCGACCAGATCCACGCGATCATCGACGAGATCGCCTCGATGCACCGCGCCAAGTCGGAGATCACCTACGTGCGCGGGGTCCCCCCGGTCGTCAACGATCCGATGGTCACCGAACTGCTGCGCGAGGCGATGAGCGCCCGGCGCGGGGCCGACTCGGTCGAGGACACCGAGCAGAGCCTGGGCGGCGAGGACTTCTCCTGGTACCTGGAGCACGTCCCCGGAGCCATGGCGCGCCTGGGCGTCCGTACGCCGGGGGACACCGCGAAGCGGGATCTGCACCGGGGCGATTTCGACGTGGACGAGGCCGCGATCGGGGTCGGCGTGGAGTTCTTCACGGCCGCCGCGCTGCTCGACGGCCGCTCCTCCGAGGGGCGACGCGCCAGGCCCGCGGGGGCGGGCGGGTAGAAGTTCGTACAACATCGGCGATTGATCCGGCGGACGCGTCCAGCCCTTGGTACACATGGGTCGGACGCGTCGGCAGTTACTGATCGGTCACTGTCTGGTTCACGACGATCCGATAACGACTCATGAACGGGCCTTTAACTGACATCTACGCGCGTTACGATCTCGGCGAAACCAGCGCCGGTCGTGGCGCTTCGGTCAGGTTTTGAAGGAGCCTCCCCTTGCGCCGGATCACCAGGATCGCCACCGTGGGCCTCGCGTCCGCCGCGCTGGCCCTCTCGGCCACCGCCTGTGGCGGTAAGAAGTCCTCGGACTCGTCTTCGTCCGCCTCCTCGTCCTCCTCCTCGGAGGGGTCCGCCGCCATCGCGTACGACATCGGTGGCCGAGGCGACCAGTCGTTCAACGACGCCGCCTACGAAGGCCTCGCCAAGGCTGAGAAGGACCTCAAGATCAAGGGCGCCCAGGCGGAGCCCACCGACGGCGAGGGCGAGGCCGACAAGGTCCAGCGCCTCACCGAGCTGGCCCGCAAGGGCAACAACCCGGTCATCGGCGTCGGCTTCGCCTACGCGCCGGCCATCAAGAAGGTCGCCGAGAAGTTCCCGAACACCACGTTCGGCATCATCGACGACACCTCGGTGCAGGCGAAGAACATCGCCAACCTCGTCTTCAACGAGGAGCAGGGCTCCTACCTGGCCGGCGTCGCCGCCGCCAAGGCGTCCAAGACCGGCACGGTCGGCTTCATCGGCGGTGTCGAGGTTCCGCTGATCAAGAAGTTCGAGGCGGGCTTCGCCCAGGGCGTCAAGGACACCAACCCGAACGCCAAGGTGCTCACCCAGTACCTGACCCAGCCGCCGAACTTCGACGGCTTCGCCAAGCCCGACCTGGGCAAGGCCGCGGCCGAGGGCCAGCTCGACAAGGGCGCCGACGTGATCTACTCGGCCGCCGGTCTGGCCGGCTCGGGTGCCATCGAGGCCGCCTCCGCCAAGGGCAAGTGGTCCATCGGCGTCGACTCGGACCAGTACAACCAGGCCGGTCTGGCGAAGTACAAGGACTTCATCCTGACCTCGGTCACCAAGGACGTCTCCGACTCCGTCTACAACCTGATCAAGTCGGTCAAGGACGGCAAGCCGGAGTCCGGTGAGGTCCGCTACGGCCTCGACAAGGACGGCGTCGGCCTGGCCGACTCCAACCCGAAGTACAAGGAAATGACGGAGCTCGTCGCCGCGGTCGACAAGGCGAAGGCCGACATCATCGCCAAGAAGATCCAGGTCAAGACCGCACCGTAAGGTGCCGTCCGACTCGCTGCACACGTGATACCCGGGGTCCGGGAAGCGGTCTCATCGCTCCCGGGCCCCGGCCCATGTCACGTGGTTTCATGTGATCTTGTGGCCGGTTGGCCGCAAGTTTTCACTTTCGACAGTGCTACGCGCGTAGAAGCATCGTGGACGCGATACTTTCTCCCCCCGCCCTGTCCCCTCCCTGCCTTCAGCTCCTTCCGCGCCAAGGAGAGTGCGTCATCAACGCGTCCAGCCCGCCCCCCGCCGTAGAACTGCACGGCATCACCAAGCGTTTCCCCGGCGTCGTCGCCAACAAGGACATCGCGATCACCGTCCGCAAGGGCACGGTCCACGCCCTCGTCGGCGAGAACGGCGCCGGCAAGTCGACGCTGATGAAGATCCTCTACGGCATGCAGAAGCCGGACGAGGGCACCATCGCCATCGACGGGGAGCAGGTCTCCTTCGGCAGCCCCGGCGACGCCATCGCCCGCGGCATCGGCATGGTGCACCAGCACTTCATGCTCGCCGACAACCTCACCGTCCTGGAGAACGTGGTCCTCGGCGGCGAGAAGCTCTACGGCATCGGTGCGAAGGCCCGTAAGAAGATCAAGGAGATCTCGGACGCGTACGGCCTCGGCGTACGTCCCGACGCCCTGGTCGAGGACCTCGGTGTCGCCGACCGCCAGCGCGTGGAGATCCTCAAGGTCCTCTACCGCGGCGCCCAGATCCTCATCCTCGACGAGCCGACCGCGGTGCTCGTGCCGCAGGAGGTCGACGCGCTCTTCGACAACCTGCGCGAGCTCAAGGCCGAGGGCCTGACCGTCATCTTCATCTCGCACAAGCTGGGCGAGGTCCTGAAGGTCGCCGACGACATCACCGTCATCCGGCGCGGCACCACGGTCGGCACCGCCGACCCGCGCACCACCACGACCAAGCAGCTCGCCGAGCTGATGGTCGGCTCCGAGCTGCCCTCGCCGGAGACCCGCGAGTCCACGGTGACCACCGTCCCGATGCTCCAGGTCGAGCGGCTGACCGTCGCCGAGGGCGGCGTGCCCGTCGCCACGGAGGACACCGCGCGCACCCCGGGCCTGTCGGACGCCAACCTGCGCGAGGCGCCGGTCGCCGGACGCCTGCTGCTCGACGGGATCAGCTTCACGATCCACAAGGGTGAGATCCTCGGCATCGCGGGCGTCGAGGGCAACGGCCAGACCGAGCTCATCGAGGCCCTGATGGGCATGATGACCCCCGACGCGGGCGTCATCACCCTCGACGGCAAGGACATCACCAAGTCCCCGGTGCGCAAGCGCCGCGAGGGCGGCATCGGCTACATCCCCGAGGACCGCCACCGGCACGGTCTGCTGCTGGAGTCCTCCCTCTGGGAGAACCGCATCCTCGGTCACGTCACCGAAGCCCCCAACTCCAAGCGCGGCATCATCGACCCGAAGGCCGCCCGCAAGGACACCGAGCGGATCGTGCGCGAGTACGACGTCCGCACGCCCGGCATCGAGGTCACCGCGGCCTCGCTCTCCGGCGGCAACCAGCAGAAGCTGATCGTCGGCCGCGAGATGAGCCACAACCCGAAGTTCCTCATCGCCGCCCACCCCACCCGCGGTGTGGACGTCGGTGCGCAGGCGCAGATCTGGGACGCGATCCGCGAGGCGCGCCGCGAAGGCCTGGCGGTCCTGCTGATCTCCGCCGACCTGGACGAGCTCATCGGCCTGTCCGACACCCTGCGCGTGATCTACCGCGGCCGCCTGGTCGCGGACGCCGACCCCGCGACCGTGACCCCCGAGGAACTCGGCACCGCCATGACGGGCGCCGCCTCCGGACACCTCGACGCCACAGACGCCACCGACAACCACTCCGCCGCCGGCACGGATGCCCGTACCGACTTCCCGGAGGACGAGGCCCGATGAAGAAACTCGACAAGGACCGGCTGCTCCTCGGCTTCGCCGGGCCCGCGCTCGCGCTGGTCACCGCCTTCCTGCTGACCATGATCGTGCTGGCGGCGACGGGTGTGGACCCGATCGAACCGCTGCGGCTCATGGTGGAGAACGCGGGCTACGAGGACGTCCAGGTCCTCATCGTGAACCAGGCCGGTACGTACTACCTGGCGGCCCTGGCCGTGGCCATCGGCTTCCGGATGAACCTCTTCAACATCGGCGTCGACGGCCAGTACCGCCTCGCCGCGATGCTGTCGGCGGTCGTCGGCGCGGCGGTCTCGCTGCCCGGCCCGCTGCACATCCTGCTGATCGTGATCGTCGCCATGCTGGTCGGTGCCTTCTGGGCCGGTATCGCGGGCGTCCTGAAGGCCCGGCGCGGAGTCAGCGAGGTCGTCTCCACGATCATGCTGAACGCGATCGCCACCAGCCTGATCGCCTGGCTGATCCTGCCGAAGAACCTCGGCGTCCAGCCCGAGGGCTCCAACGACCTGACCACCGGCGAGATCGCCAAGTCGGGCTGGTTCCCGGCCATCTCGCTGGGCGACGGCCTGGAGATCTACGGCTTCACCTTCCTGGCCTTCGCGCTGGGCATCGTCTACTGGTTCGTCCTGGGCCGCACCCGCTTCGGCTTCGACCTGCGCGCCACCGGCGCCAGCGAGTCCGCCGCGCAGGCCTCCGGTGTGGACGCCAAGAAGATGATCATCACCTCGATGCTCATCTCCGGCGCCGTCGCCGGCCTCGCCGGCATGCCGGTGCTGCTGGGCGAGAGCCACACGTACAGCCTGTCCTTCCCGGTCGGTGTCGGCTTCACCGGCATCACCATCGCGCTGCTCGGCCGCAACCACCCGGTCGGCATCTTCTTCGCCGCGTTCCTGATGGCCTTCATCGACAAGGCCTCGGCCTCGCTCGACACGGCCGGGTACGCGAAGGAGATCGGCACGATCATGAAGGGCCTGATCGTGATCGCGGTCGTCGTCTCCTACGAGCTCGTCCGCCGTTACGGGATCCGACGCCAGCAGCAGAAGGTCGGCGAGGAGCTGGCCGCGGGCCACGCCATCACGACCGACAAGGAGGTCTCGGCGTGAGCACCAGCACTGTTTCCGCGACCAGCGCCGCACCCAAGAAGCAGGGCGGACGCACCAAGCTCACCCTCCCGTGGATCATGCTGATCGTCGCGGGCGGCCTCGCGCTCGTCTCGCTGGTCCGCGTGATCAGCGGCGCGAACGACCTGACCTCCATCGGCCAGGTCTCCGGAGCGCTCTCCCTCGCCGTGCCGATCGGCCTCGCCGGACTCGGCGGCCTGTGGGCCGAGCGCGCGGGCGTCGTCAACATCGGCCTCGAAGGCATGATGATCCTCGGCACCTGGTTCGGTGCCTGGGCCGGCTACCAGTGGGGCCCGTGGACCGGCGTGATCGCCGGCCTGATCGGCGGCGCCATCGGCGGCCTGCTGCACGCGATCATCACGGTCACCTTCAACGTGAACCACATCGTCTCCGGTGTGGCCATCAACATCCTGGCGCTGGGCTTCACCCAGTACCTGTCGAACTTCACGTTCGCCGAGGCGCCCGGCGGCTCCTCCAAGCAGTCCCCGCGCGTCGAACCGATCTACGAGATCACCGTGCCGGGGTTGTCGGACTGGATGGCCACCCTCCAGGGCAAGCACTGGTTCTTCCTCTCCGACGTCGCGGGCGTGGTCGGCGGCCTGGTCACAGGCCTGTCGCTGCTGACCGTCGTCGCGCTGCTGCTGATCCCCGGCACCTGGTGGGTGCTGTGGCGCACCACCTTCGGCCTGCGGCTGCGCTCCTGCGGCGAGAACCCCGTCGCCGCCGAATCGCTCGGCGTCAACGTCTACAAGTACAAGTACATCGCCGTGATCGTCTCGGGCGCCCTCGCGGGCCTGGGCGGCGCGTTCCTGTCGATCGTGGCCAGCCCGATCTACCAGGAGGGCCAGACCGGCGGCCGCGGCTACATCGGTCTCGCCGCGATGATCTTCGGCAACTGGATGCCGGGCGGCATGGCGCTGGGCGCCGGCCTGTTCGGCTTCACCGACAGCCTCAAGCTGCGCGGCGGCGCCGAGAACGTCCACGCGATGCTGCTGCTCATCGCGATCCTGCTCGTCCTGGTCGTGGCCTGGCAGCTCTACAAGAAGCGCTACGTCCCGGCCGGCATCTCGGCGGTCTTCGCCGTGCTGCTGTTCCTCTGGTACGGACTCACGGACCAGGTGCCCAGCCAGTTCGTGGACGCCGCCCCGTACCTGACCACGCTGCTCGTGCTCGCGCTGTCCGCGCAGCGCCTGCGGATGCCCAAGGCGGACGGCATGCCGTACCGCAAGGGCCAGGGCAAGTGACGGCCGCTCCCGACTGGGAGGCCCTGCGCGAGGCCGCCCGGGAGGCGATGTCCCGGGCGTACGCCCCGTACTCGGGCTTCCCGGTCGGCGTCGCGGCGCTGGTCGACGACGGCCGCACCATCGTCGGCTGCAACGTGGAGAACGCCAGCTACGGGCTCGGCCTGTGCGCCGAATGCGGTCTGGTGTCCTCCCTCCAGGCCACGGGCGGCGGCCGCCTCACGCACTTCACGTGCGTGGACGGCAAGGGCGAGATCCTCGTCCCCTGCGGCCGCTGCCGCCAGCTCCTCTTCGAGTTCGGCGGCGCCGAGCTCCAGGTGGAGACGCCGGAAGGCGTCCTGCCGCTCTCCGCGATGCTGCCGCAGGCCTTCGGGCCGGACCATCTGAGATAGCCGCGCGACGGCCCTCCGCCCTGCCGGGCGGGGGGCCGCCGTCCTTTCCTCCGTACGTACCCCTCTCCTCTCTCTATGCGCGTAGAAGGAAGCACTTCCATGGACGTCATCTCCGTCATCCGCACCAAGCGCGACCGCGGTGAACTGAGCCCCGAGCAGATCGACTGGGTCATCGACGCGTACACGCGCGGCGTGGTCGCCGACGAGCAGATGTCGGCGCTGGCGATGGCCATCCTGCTCAACGGCATGAACCGCACCGAGATCGCCCGCTGGACCGCCGCGATGATCGCCAGCGGCGAGCGGATGAACTTCGACTCCCTCTCCCGCCCGACCGCGGACAAGCACTCCACCGGCGGCGTCGGCGACAAGATCACCCTGCCGCTGGCCCCGCTCGTCGCCGCCTGCGGCGCGGCCGTACCGCAGCTCTCGGGCCGCGGCCTCGGCCACACCGGCGGCACCCTGGACAAGCTGGAGTCCATCCCCGGCTGGCGCGCCCTGCTCTCCAACGAGGAGATGCTGCACGTCCTGGACACCACCGGCGCCGTCATCTGCGCGGCCGGCGACGGCCTGGCCCCGGCCGACAAGAAGCTCTACGCGCTGCGCGACGTGACCGGCACCGTCGAGGCGATCCCGCTCATCGCCTCCTCGATCATGTCCAAGAAGATCGCCGAGGGCACCGGCTCGCTCGTCCTGGACGTGAAGGTCGGCACCGGCGCCTTCATGAAGAACATCGAGGACGCGCGCGAGCTGGCCCGCACGATGGTGGGCCTCGGCACGGACAGCGGCGTCAAGACCGTCGCCCTCCTCACGGACATGTCCACCCCGCTCGGCCTGACCGCCGGCAACGCCCTGGAGATCCGCGAGTCCGTCGAGGTCCTGGCGGGCGGCGGACCCTCGGACGTCGTCGAGCTGACCCTGGCCCTGGCCCGGGAAATGCTGGACGCCGCGGGCATCAAGGACGCCGACCCGGCGAAGGCCCTGGCCGACGGCCGGGCGATGGACGTGTGGCGCCGGATGATCGCCGCACAGGGCGGCGACCCGGACGCGGCGCTGCCCGTCGCGCGCGAGCAGCACGTGGTCACGGCCCCGTCCTCGGGCGTGCTGACGCGGCTGGACGCGTACGGGGTGGGCGTGGGCGCCTGGCGCCTGGGCGCCGGCCGCGCGCGCAAGGAGGACCCGGTCCAGGCGGGCGCGGGCATCGAGATGCACGCGAAGCCGGGCGACACGGTCGTCGCGGGCCAGCCCCTGATGACCCTGCACACGGACACCCCGGAGAAGTTCGACTACGCCCTGTCGGCGCTGGACGGCACCTTCGACATCGCGGCGGCCGGCACGGCCTTCTCGGCCACGCCGATCGTGCTGGACCGCATCGCCTGACCTGTACTCACTCGTACGGCTGAACGGGACCGGTGGACGACCGCCGGTCCCGTTCTGCATGCTGGGATCGGTGACGAAGCGATAGGAGCACACCATGAGCGCACTCGCAGTCGAGCACCAGCCTCCGAGCGGTGACGACTGGGATTCGGTCGTCCACCTCTGGGAGGAGATGGGCGTTCCGGAGGGCTGCAAGGTGGAGATCATCGAGGGGATCATCACCGTGGCACCACCGCCCGTCAACAATCACAACCTGATCGCGGAGCTGGTGCAGAGCCGCCTGTACTCCGTGATCCCAGCCGACTGGGGTGTCTTCCAGACCCTCAACCTTGCGGTTCCGAGCCGCAGCGGCCTCTACATCCCGGACCTTGCCGTCGTACCGAGGGATGCGGTGACCAAGGGGGAGAACTTCGTCCCCGCAGCCGTCGCAGAGCTCGTCGTCGAGATCACCTCGAAGTCGAACGCGGCCAACGACCGCGTCGCGAAACTCAAGGGTTACGCGGCGGCAGGTGTCCCGCTTTACCTCCTCATCGACCCGCACGCGACCGGCAGCCCCACGGTCCACTTGTACGGCGAGCCCAGCGACGGGAAGTACCGCGTTCTGTCGGCGGCCAAGTTCGGCGAAGCCGTCCATGTGCCCGGGCCGATCAACCTGACCCTCGACACCTTCTCCTGGCCCCGGCCGTAAGGGCTTCTTCCGGCCCCACCGATGAGTTCGGGCGAGGCCAGGGGTCTGCCCTCATGTGGAGATCAGAACCTTGGCCCTGGAAGGGCCCGAGCCGAATACCGCCGAGCTGTGCGCCCGCGTGCGCGCATTGTGCAGGGACGGTCCCGACGGGGTGGTGTGCGACGTCCGCGCAGTCGCCGCACCCACCCTCGCGACCGTCCAGGCCCTGGCTCGCGCAGCCCTGACCACCCGGCGCCTCGGCATCCCCTTCCGGGTCACCGGGGCCGGGCCCCCGCTCCGCGCGCTACTGCACCTCGTAGGACTCGTCGAGCTGCTCGGGGAGCCCGAAGAGCGGGAACCACCGGGCGGTGTCGAGGAAGGCGTTCAGGCCGGTGATCTTCCCCTCTGACACCTCCAGCACCTGGAGCGCCCACGGGGTCCAGCCCGGCTGCCCGTCCTCCCGCGGCCGGTACTGGCCGAAGGCGGGCATGCCGTTCGCCGTGGTCGGGACCAGCCGCGAGCCCTTGCAGCCGATGCCCTGGTTCAGGTGCCAGGCCGCGATGTCCTCGTGGCCCTGGAGCCACAGGTCGAACGGCGGCATCGACAGCACCGCGTCCTCGTGGAGCAGGGCGGTCAGCCGGGAGATGTCGTACGCCTCGAAGGCGGACAGGTACTGCTCCAGCAGCTTGGCCTGGTCCGCGTCCAGCGGGTCCGCGGACTCGCTCTCCCGGATCCGGGTGGCGGCGAGGGTCGCGCGGGCCCGCTGGAGGGCGCTGTTCACCGAGGCGACGGTGGTGTCCAGCAGGGTGGCGACCTCGTCCGCCTTCCAGGCCAGCACCTCGCGCAGGATCAGGACGGCCCGCTGCTTGGCCGGCAGGTGCTGGAGCGCGGCCACGAACGCGAGCCGTACGGACTCCTTCGCCAGCGCCATCTCCGCCGGATCGGCGGTCTGCGGCAGCACCCGCCCGTCGGGCACCGGCTCCAGCCAGGTCACCTCGGGCCGCTCGTTGAGCACGGCGGACGCCTGGTGCTGCGGGGCGCTGAGGTCCATCGGGCGGGCCCGCTTGTTCCCCGCGTTCAGCAGGTCCAGGCAGACGTTGGTGGCGATCCGGTACAGCCAGGACCGCAGGGAGGACCGGCCCTCGAACTTCGCGAAGCTCCGCCAGGCACGGATGTACGTGTCCTGCACCGCGTCCTCGGCGTCGAAGGCCGAGCCGAGCATGCGGTAGCAGTAACCGGTGAGCTCCACGCGGTAGCGGTCGAGCGCCGCGTCGAGGTCGAGGTCGGGTGCGAGGTCGGTGGCTTCGGTCATGTCCCTTGATCCCCCTGGTAGTTCCCGGTCCTTCGGACGCTACCCGAGGGGTCTGACAACCGCAGCCCGGCACGCGGCGGCGGAACGTTCCCCTAGACCTGTCCCTAGACCTGTCCCTAGACCTGCCACCGGGCCCGGACCACCCCGTCCGGGTCCGGCAGAACCCCGGTGAACAGGGGGTTGTGCTGGTCGGCGTACACCGGCAGCAGCGCCGCGGCCCGAGCCCCGGAGAGCACCTCCACCAGCTCCGCGCGGTCCTCCTCGTCGACGAGGCCGCTCCGGATCCGGCCGTCCGCGTCCTCCCACACGCACTCCAGCGAGAACTCCTCCGGCAGCCCCGCGACCAGCCCGGCGGCATCGGCGGACAGCCCCGGCCAGACGTTCAGGAGTGCGCGCGGGGCGAGGCCGGCCCGCAGGGCGCCGAGCCGTACGCCCGCGTCGCCGCCGCCGTCGATCCGGTGCCAGCGGGTCCAGGCGTGCTGCTCCTCGACGAGCCCCGCCTCGCCGCGCGCCGCGCTCGCCCGGACCCGCTCCCAGAACCCCTCGTCGGCGGCCCGCTGCTCGAACGGGCCGTCGAACTCGGGATCGTACGGCGAGACCTCGATCGGCTCCGCGAAGATCCCGAGCTCCCGCGCGTGGGCCACGGCCGCCCCGCAGGGGGCGCGGGAGCCGACGTAGACGTACAGGTCCCACCCGACGTCCACGGCGAAGACCTCCCGGTCCTCCTCCGCGGCCTCCAGTCGGCAGTACGGGCCGTCGCCGCGGAGCATGCCGCGCACGAGTTCCAGCGCCACGGGCACCGTCACCCGGGCGCCGTCGTGGAAACCGTCCGGGCCGTCGGGGAGCAGCCCGGTCAGCCCGTACCCCTCCACCGCGGGCTCCCGCCCGAAGTGCCCGGACCCGCCGAAGAACCGCGGTTCCCGCACGGTGAGCAGCTCCACCCCGCTCTCCCGCGCGAAGGCGCCGATCGCCGCCAGGTACGCGGCCTCGACCGGCCCGTGGTCGCTGTCGGTGTCCTCCGTCCCCCGGTAGGTCCCGTCGGGCGCCCGGTCGGCCGGGTCGTACGTGGTCACCCGGTGGGCGTGGGGCAGGAACGGCACCTCAGGGCCCTTCCGGAGGGGACAGCGGCGGGCGGTCCGGGACGGTCCAGCCCGGCGGCGGGCGGAAATCGCACCAGGTGCCGTCGAAGGGGTAGGACGCCGAGTCGATGAGCCGCGTGACGCGGACGCCCTCCGCGCGGATGGCGTCGGCCTCGGCCGCCGTCCAGTACACCGGGTGGCCCGTCTTCGCGGCGAAGGACTCCTCGTCCTTCCACTCCCACGCGCGGTCCGGGGTCACCGTGATGTCGAGTTCCTGGTCGGTCACGTGCACGTCCGCGCCGTCCGGGGTGCGGACACGGGATTCGAGGGTGACGTACCAGCTGCGGAACTCCTGCCCCCTCGTGAAGTTCCACCACACCGCGTGGCCCGCCCCGGCCGGCTGCAGGATCAGCGCGCCCCCGTGCCGCCACCGGCCGGCCCGCAGCGGGTACGAGCTCCCCGGCGGCAGGTCCCGCAGGTGGGTGCCGGGCGGGATGGCGGCGCGCCAGAGCGGGGTCCCCGGGGCCACCCACAGCAGCAGGCCGGCGTCGTCCGACTCGACCGCGCGGGCCGGGACGATCATGCTGACCGTGCTGCCGAGTATGAGGTGAACGTTGACTGTCGACATGATCGGCGATCATGTCATCCACCGGTTGCGAGCTGCTTGTGCGGCAGCCCTCAGGCGGCCGGCAGCCCCGCGATCCGGGCGCTGCGGGCCGCGTGGGACCCGTACAGGGTGATCGTGACGACCCCGGCCACCGCGAGCAGCGCGAGGGTGACCGTGGCCGCCCAGCCCGCCGAGTGGTAGGCGAGGGCGCCCAGCGTGCCGCCGGCGCTGGAGCCGACGTAGTACGCCGACTGGTACAGCGCCGAGGCCTGGGCGCGGCCCGTCTTCGCCGTCCTGCTCACCGCGGAGGAGGCCACCGCGTGTCCGGCGAAGAAGCCCGCCGTGATCAGGACCAGGCCGAGGAGGATCGCCGTGAGGGACTCCGCCAGGGACAGGAACAGGCCCGCCGCCGTCGTGGTCACCGCCAGGTACAGCGCGCCGCGCCGGCCCAGCCGGGCCACCAGCTGCCCGGCCGCCGCCGAGGAGACCGTACCGACCAGGTAGACCAGGAAGATCGAGCCGATGAGGCCCTGCCCGAGCGAGAACGGCTCGTCCACCAGGCGGTAGCCGATGACCGTGTACACCGCCCCGAACACGGTCATGAACAGCGCCCCGATCCCGTACAGCCGCAGCAGCAGCGGATCGCGCAGGTGCCCGGAGACGGTACGTCCCACCGCGCGCGGGTTCAGCGAGGCCGGCCGGAAGAACCGGGCCCGGGGGAGGAGGACGAGGAACGCCGCCGCGCAGGCCAGCGACATCAGGCCGACGGTCAGCAGCCCGCCGCGCCAGCCCCAGGCCTGGGCCGCCCAGCCGGTGACGAGGCGGCCGCTCATGCCGCCGATGGAGTTGCCCGCCACGAACAGGCCGATCGCGGCGACCAGCGCCTTCGGCTTCACCTCTTCCGCCAGGTACGCCATCGCGGAGGCCGGCACCCCGGCGATCGCCGCGCCCTGGACGGCGCGCAGCGCGATCAGCCACTCCAGGTTCGGCGCGAAGGGCACCAGCAGGCCGACGCCGACCGCGATCACCATCGAGCAGGTCATCATCCGGGTCCGGCCGAAGCGCTCCGACAGCGCGCTGAGCGGCAGGACGAACAGGGCGAGGGCGCCGGTGGCCGCGGAGACCGTCCAGCTGGCCTGACCCGCCGTCACGCCGAAGCCCTCGGAGATCGCGGGCAGCAGCGCCTGGGTGGAGTAGAGGAGGGCGAAGGTGGCCAGTCCGGCGGCGAAGAGCGCCAGGCTGAGGCGGCGGTAGCCGGGACGGCCGGGCTCGTGCGCCTCGGGTGCGGAGGCGGGCAACGACGGGGTGGAGGCACCCGGGATGACGGATGCCCCGGTATGAGCGGGAGGCATGCTCAAGACCGTAGGCCCGTGCTTTTCATGCGTCCAATGCACGGATTCGCGATAATCAATCCATCCGTGCATCAGTGCAGGTCAGATGGGTGGCTATCGATGAGTCGTTACGAAGAAGACATGGCCGTGACACATGCGCTGGCCCCGCGCCTCGCGTACTTCGCCGCCGTCGCCCGGCACGAGCACGTCACCCGCGCCGCGCACGAACTGGGCGTCCCGCAATCCACCCTGTCGCGGGCCATGGTCCGCCTCGAACAGGACCTGGGCGTCACGCTGTTCGCCCGCAAGGGCCGTACGGTCGCGCTCACCACCGCCGGCCGCACCTTCCTCGCCTCGGCGGAACGCTCGCTGGCCGAGATCGCCCGCGCCGCCGGCTCCGTACAGCAGGACGCCGACCCCTCCTTCGGCAAGGTCGCCTTCGGCTTCCTGCACACCCTGGGCCCCGAGACCGTGCCCGGCCTGATCCGGGCCTTCCGGGCCGACCACCCCGGCGTACGGTTCTCCCTGGTCCAGAACTACGGCGAGGCCATGCTGGAGAAGCTGCGCGCCGGCGAGCTCGACCTCTGCCTGACCTCGCCGCTGCCCGACGCCCCGGACCTGGTGGCCCGGCGGCTCGACGAGCAGCGGCTGCGCCTGGTGGTCCCCGACGACCACCGGCTCGCCGCGCGCAAGCGGATCCGCCTCGCGGAGGCCGCCGAGGAAACCTTCGTCACCCTGGAGCCCGGCTACGGACTGCGCCGCATCACCGACGACCTCTGCGCGGAGGCCGGCTTCACGCCCCGGGTCGCCTTCGAGGGGGAGGAGGCCGAGACCCTGCGCGGGCTCGTCGCCGCCGGTCTCGGCGTGGCGCTGCTGCCGCCGCCCGCGGTGGCCCGGCCCGGGGTCGTCGAGCTGACGGTCACCGCCCCGCGCGCGGTCCGCGAGATCGGGGTGGCCTGGCGCGACGGGCACCCGGACACGCCTCCGGTGGCGGAGTTCAAGAAGTTCCTGCTGTCCCGTCGGGGGCGGCTGATTCCGGAACTCCAGCCGGAGGGTGCGTGAGCGGGTCCGTGGAAGCCGCCGGCGCGACGGAGGCGGCGGACGCGGCGGCCTCGGCGGATGCCGCCGAGGCAGCCGCCGTCGCCGACAGCAGGAACCCGGCCTGGAAACGGGACTTGGCCCCCACCGCCCGCATGATCTCGGCGATGTGGCGCTGACAGGTCCGCTCCGACATGCCCAGCCGGCGGGCGATGACCTTGTCCTCCAGCCCCTCCGCCAGCAGCCGCACGATGGTCTGGCGCAGCTCGTCGGAGATGGAACGGGCCTGCTCCGGCCCGATGGTGGTGCTGAAGGGCTCGGCCTCGGACCAGCATCGCTCGAAGGTCTGCACCATGAACTGGACGACATTGGGCTCGCGCACCACCAGCGCCGCCTTGATGTCGTCCCGCACCTCCATCAGCCCGGTGTGCCGGTCGACGAGGATCATCCGCATCAGCCCGTCGCCGACGGTACGGACCTGCGAGCCGAGCGCGGTCACGCGCTCGACGTAGGCGGCCGTCGGGCGGGAGTAGCGGGCGGTGTGCTGGTAGAGGGTGCGCATCCGTACGCCCCGGGCCAGCATCGCCTCGTCCCGCACCACCGCTCCCTCCAGGGTCGCGGTGCTGCGGCCGCCGCCGGGGTGGCAGGTCAGCACCTCGGTGCCGGCCGAGGCGGTGAGCTCCCCGATCAGGTCCTGCAGCGCGGCCGGGTCGGTGACCAGCTCCAGGGCGTTCGCCCCGCCCCGGTCGCGCAGGTCGGTGGCCGCCTCGTAGGAGGGGAGCAGCTCCTCCAGCCGTCCGCGCAGCCGGTCCATCTCGTCGTGGGTCTCGCGCACCCGCAGGGCCAGCGGGGCCAGCGTGCGGGCCACCGCGGCACGCGGGGACACGGCGCTCCAGCGCACCGGCGCGGGCCCGCCGCCGTCCGCGGTGCCGTCCGCGCCGCCGCCCGGGGCAGCGGCCGGGAGGGAGCGGGGCTGGATCAGGTGGGCCGCCGCGAGTTCGGCGAGGGCGGCGCCGACGGGCTCGCCGAGCGACTCGGCGGCTTCCGTCTCGGAGAAGGCGTACCGCTCGGCCGCGTACGCGTAGAGACGGCGGGCCACGGAGCTCAGCTGGTCCGTTTCATCCGATGGCATATGCATATTCGTCCCGGACTGTGCCGATTCGTCAACCCCTCGTGTTCCCGCAAGGCACCAAGACGATGCCCTCGGATCTTCGTGAGGATAGGCCTAACCGGCACAGTGGTGCCACGGCGTTCTCGGGGGAGGGCGCGGGCACCCTTGGGTCCGCGCTTCGCCGTCGTGGCACCGCGCCCTCGCGCGGGCGCGTGCCTCAAGGTGGTCGCGCCGGGCCCTCCCGTGTCGTCCGACCGGGAGGGGCCGGCGCGGACGCCCGCGCCCGACCGCCGCCACATCCGGCGCCCGGCCGCCTTCAGCCGCGTCGCAGGGACCGGCCGTAGCCCGAGGCGAGCGGCATCCGCAGGCCCAGCGGCGGGGGAGCCGCCAGCGCGTCGGTGACCGGCCGCGAGTACGGCCCGCTGAAGACGGATCCGAGCACGAAGTCCACGGACAGGGCCACGACTTCGTCCTGGTGCTCGCGCAGTCCGTGGCCGTCGGAGTGCACCTCGAAGCGGCACGTCGTACGGTTCGCCTTCTTCGCCCGCGTGGCCAGCCGGTACGACAACTCCGGGTCGCTGCGCGCGTCGTTGGTGCCGTGCACGATCAGGACCCGGCGTCCCGAAAGCTGCTTCACCGGTTCGGGGGAGTCCTCGGCGGACTGCCGGGGGAGCGAAGGGGCGAGCGCCAGAACGGAGTTGACGGCCTCGTGGCCGGCCGCTGCGAGCGCCGCCCGGCCGCCCGCGTCGTACCCGGCCAGGCACACCGGGACGTCCCCGTACAGCCGGACCACCTCGTCCGCGGCCCACTCGGCGTCCCTTTCGCGGGTTCCCGCGCCGTGGATGACCTGGTGCGTGACCAGCCCGTCCGCCGCGCCCGCACGGGCCAGGGCCCGGGCCAGCGGGCGCACCGGACCGGGGGACAATCTGGACGCTCCGGGGAGAAGGAGCACCACACCACTGACCGTTGAGACCGAGCCGGTCGCGCCGGCCGCCCGCCCCAGACGGGCTCCGCGCGCCGGCGGCGCATCATGTGCCATGACGGAACAGTCTCAGACGCCGAGGTGTACGCCACCCGTCCGCGCGGTCACTGTTACATATCGGGGGTGGACTCCGTCTCACCGCTCTACGCGCGTAGGAGCTAGAGTGCCCAGATGACGAGCGAGACCCCCAACCTGCCCACCCCGGATCAGATCCGCCGCTCCCCGAAGGTGCTCCTGCACGACCACCTCGACGGTGGCCTGCGCCCCGGGACCATCATCGAGCTGGCCCGCGAGGTCGGCTACGAGAACCTTCCCGAGAGCGACGCCGACAAGCTCGGCATCTGGTTCCGGGAAGCCGCCGACTCCGGTTCCCTCCCGCGCTACCTGGAGACCTTCGCCCACACCTGCGCGGTCATGCAGACGAAGGCGGCCCTCTTCCGGGTGGCCGCCGAGTGCGCCGAGGACCT
The DNA here is from genome assembly GCF_035978755.1 of Streptomyces sp. NBC_01298. Lineage (NCBI taxonomy): Bacteria > Bacillati > Actinomycetota > Actinomycetes > Kitasatosporales > Streptomycetaceae > Streptomyces > Streptomyces sp. NBC_01298. Next base: position 3,687,301 of record NZ_CP108414.1, on the reverse strand, counting down.
CGCCGAGGACGGCGTCGTCTACGCGGAGATCCGCTACGCGCCCGAGCAGCACCTGGAAGCCGGGCTGACCCTCGAAGAGGTCGTCGAGACGGTCAACGAGGGCTTCCGCGAGGGCGAGCGCCGCGCGAAGGCCAACGGCCACCGGATCCGCGTCGGCGCGCTGCTGACCGCGATGCGGCACGCGGCCCGCGCGCTGGAGATCGCGGAACTGGCCAACCGCTACCGCGACAACGGCGTCGTCGGCTTCGACATCGCCGGCGCCGAGGCGGGGTTCCCTCCCACCCGCCACCTCGACGCCTTCGAGTACCTCAAGCGCGAGAACAACCACTTCACCATCCACGCGGGCGAGGCCTTCGGTCTGCCGTCGATCTGGCAGGCCCTGCAGTGGTGCGGCGCCGACCGGCTCGGCCACGGCGTGAAGATCATCGATGACATCGAGGTCGCCGCCGACGGTTCCGTGACGCTGGGCCGCCTGGCCTCGTACGTCCGGGACAAGCGGATCCCGCTGGAGATGTGCCCGACGTCGAACCTGCAGACGGGCGCGGCGGTCTCCTACGCCGAGCACCCGATCGGCCTGCTGCGGAAACTGCACTTCAGGCTGACCGTCAACACCGACAACCGGCTGATGAGCGGCACCAGCATGAGCCGCGAGTTCGAGCACCTGGTCGACACCTTTGGCTACTCGCTCGAGGACATGCAGTGGTTCACCGTCAATGCGATGAAGTCCGCGTTCATTCCTTTCGATGAACGACTGGCCATGATCAACGACGTGATCAAGCCCGGTTATGCGGAGCTGAAGTCGGAATGGCTGTTCCGTCAGACCGCTTCCACCAGCGGTTCCGTCTCGGCCTAGGCCAGAGCGTGACGGACTGAAAGCGCCCGGGAGGAGCAATTCCCGGGCGCTTTCTCGTATTTGATGATGTTTGCGGGAGGGGGTTTGAAGTGACTACTTTGCGGAGCCGCTCATTTCCCCGTCGCAAGGACGATTCTTCATGAAGCAGTCAGCTGCCAAGACCCTCGGTGTTGCCGCTCTCGGTGCCGCCTTTGCCGCCGTCGCCGCCGGTACCGCCTCGGCCGCCGTCCCCGCAGTCGGTCTCGGTGACGCGCTGGGCACCGTCACGGGCGCGGTCCAGGGTGCGACCAGCCAGCAGCACGTGACCGCCGAGGACGGCCAGCAGGCCCCCGAGGCGACCGACCCGGCCGCCGCGCTCGGCACGGTGACCGGCCTGCTCGGCGGTCTGCCGACCAGCGGCCTCGGCGCCTGATCCACTCCGGATCCCCGCTCGGATCCGTACGCGACCCGTACGCGATTCGTACGCACGCCCACGCGGCGCACACCTCTTCGAGCAGGTGTGTGCCGCGTCGCGGCATGTGCCAGGATCACCGCCAACTGCCCTTCAAACAACTGGGTGTAACGGGATCCCCCCTCCTGAAGGAGGGGGCTTTCTGCTGCTCTGGCTGAAGGCCGCCGTTACCAGCACGAGCCAACGCTTTGTGGAGGTGAACGAAGTTGGCTACGTATCGCGTAGGACAGAAGACCCACCCACCTGTGCTTCCTCAGCAGGTGGCTCTGGAATTCGAGTCAGCAGACACCCCCCGGATCGGGGACGAAACGGGGCTCGAAGGCCGTAAGGCATCCGGCGCGGTACATGTGCGAGGGGAGATGCCCGACGCTTCACCTGGCGCCGGGCGCGTCACCCCCAACCATCTGGTTGGGGAGAGGGCCCGTGAGGGCCACCCCGTCGTGTTCGTCCTGGACAGGCACGGCCATCCGCTGCAACCGACCACCCCGGCCAGGGCTCGCAAGCTCCTCGACCAGGGCCGGGCAGCCGTCGCCCGGCACACCCCGTTCGTGATCCGGCTCAAAGACCGTACGGCCTCGGAATCTCAGGTGAACGGTGTGGAGCTTGGGATCGACCCCGGCTCCAAACACACCGGCATCGCTGTCTTCACCGCGATGAACGGCAACCGCCGCGGCCTGTTCGCGATCGAACTCATGCACCGGGGTGGCGTGATCCGGGGCAAGCTGACCGCTCGTGCCGCCTACCGGCGGGGGCGGCGTACCAGGAACCTGCGTTACCGTGCTCCTCGTTTCTCCAACCGGACTCGCCCCGACGGCTGGCTGGCTCCGTCGCTGCGTCACCGTGTGGACACCACGATGTCGTGGACCACCCGACTCGCACGGTGGGCACCCGTCCGCGCGGTTCATGTGGAGCGGGTCGCGTTCGACACCCATGCCATGTCCCACGGCGGACCGCTGGAGGGGGCCGAGTACCAGCACGGCACTCTGCACGGCACAGAAGTCCGCGAGTACCTGTTGGCCAAGTGGGGGCGGTCCTGCGCCTACTGCGGCGCTACCGGAGTGCCTCTCAACATCGACCACGTCAAGCCCCGCTCACGGGCCGGCAGCGACCGGATCTCCAACCTGACCACTGCGTGCGTGCCCTGCAATGAGAAGAAGTCCAACCAGCCCGTCGAGGACTTCCTCAAGAGCTCCCCGCGCCAGTTGGCCCGCATCCTCGCCCAGGTCAAAGCCCCGCTCTGCGACGCGGCAGCCGTCAACGCCACCCGCTGGGCCTTGTGGCGTGCCCTCGGCGCAGCGTTCCCTATGGTGCACACCGCGTCGGGGGGCCGTACCAAGTGGAACCGACGGCGTACGGGCCTGACCAAGACCCACACCCTCGACGCCCTGTGCGTCGGCCACCTCGACGCCGTCAGCCGTACCCCGGCCCGCCTCCTCGCGGTCACCGCGACCGGCCGCGGCACCTATGCGCGCACCCGCACCGACAAGTACGGCTTCCCCCGCCTCCGCCTGCCCAGACAGAAGCAGTTCTTCGGCTACCAGACCGGAGACCTCGCCCGCGCCATCGTCCCCACCGGCAAGAAGACCGGCACGCACACTGGCCGCATAGCGGTCCGTGCCACAGGCAGCTTCAACATCAAAACCGCACACGGCCTCATCCAGGGCCTTGGACACAAACATTTCCGTCTCCTCCAACGAGCCGATGGCTACGCGTACACCACCCGACCCGAAGGCCCCCATTCACCCCTCGCGGCCAAAGCAGGGGTTTCTAGGAGAAGAGCCCGATGAAGGCACGAACGGCCACGGCCGTGCTGCTCCCCGCCCTGCTGTCCGTGACGGTGGGCTGCGGGAGCACCAGCACCCCCGCCTCCGGCAAGGGGCCCGACCCGAAGGGCTCCGCGAGCGCGCCCGGGCAGGCGGGGGCGTCCGGCGCGGCCGGAGCCTCCGGCTCCGCGGGCACCGGCGGAGCCGGTGAGACGGGCGCCACGGCCGCCGCGGGCGGTACGACCGGCCCCCGGCGGGGCGCCGGCCGGCTGGAGCGCGCCGCCCTGGAACAGGGCGACCTGAGCGGCTACCAGATCTCCGCGAACGGCAAGAACCCGAACGCCCCCGACGGCCAGCCGCAGGCGGACCGCAAGGCCTGCCAGCCGCTCGCCGACATCATGGGAGACAAGCCCGACCCGGCGGCGCGCGAGACCGTCAACCGGGGCATCGGCTCCCAGAAGCAGCTGGGCCTGGCCGTCTCCGCCTCCGTCAGCTCCTACGCCGAATCCGACGCCAAGGCGCTGATCGCCCGGCTGAAGGACGCCGTGGCCGCCTGCGCCGGCGGCTTCACCGCCACCGTCGAGAAGCAGACCGGCACCTACCGCGACGTGAAGGCGGCCGACTACAAGACGGGCGGCGACGAGAGCGTCAGCTGGACCACGACCGCTGCCGCCGCCGGCGTCACCGCTCAGGTGCACCTGGTCGTCGTACGCCAGGGGGACACCGTCATGCGACTCATGGCGCTCAACGTCACGGGCGGCCGCCAGACCCCCCAGGTCCCGCACGAGGTCGCGGACAAGCAGCTCCAGAAGGTCCGCGCCGCGCGCTGAATTCCCGCTGTTCGCGTGGTGCCCGCTCCGGCCGGCCGATTACCAGCCGGTGGCGGCGGAAGTGGTGCTCGACTTCTCGTTCGGCAGGAGCACCCACAGCGCCAGGTAAAGGAGGAACTGCGGGCCGGGCAGCAGGCACGAGACGACGAAGATGATCCGCATCGTATTCGCGGATATTCCGAAGCGGCGCGCCAGACCGGCACAGACTCCGCCGATCCATCGTCCGTCACGGGGGCGGGCAAGGGCGCTCATGGTCTCTCCTCGGTCGTTGTGCGGTCCGCGGAATGTTTTTCCGCGATGCCTCAATACTCCCGCTGAACAGAGGAAAGAACGTCGGTCCAGGGGCCGAGCCCGACCCTGGTAATTCTCGGGGTCCTCCCCTGAGAACGCCGCAGTCGAAGCCTCAGGGCCGGCACCACGACCACGTGCGCGAGCATCACGCCGAGGGTGTTCAGCAGCACCGAATCCACGTCGACCACCTGACCCGGGACCGCCATCTGGAACATCTCGATGCCGACCGAGACCAGCGCGCCCGCGGCGGCCGTCCGGGCCAGCGAGGACCACGTGGCCAGCGGCGAAAGCTCCACACGGCCGCTGATCAGCGGCAGCAGCACCCCGAGCGGGGCCAGCAGCGCCAGCCCGCCGCCGATCCGGCGGGCGGCCTCCAGCGGCCCGTAGGAGAGGTCCGCCCGGATCCCCTCCAGCGGGGTCAGATTGGCGGCCGCCGCCCAGGGCACGTCCAGCGGGCGCAGCATCAGCCAGCCGACGAGGAGGAGGTGGGCGACCAGCAGGACCCCGGCGAGGAGCCGGATCCACTGCTGTACCGCGGCGCTGCCGCTGCCCTTGACACGGTTGCCCTTGAGACGGTGCACGCCAGTGGAGACGCGGGTTCCGACGTCCGCGGTTCCGGCGAAACCGCCGGTCAGCCCGTGGCGAGCAGCACAATCAGGATGAGCGCGCCGACCACCGCGGGCGCGATGATCTCGTACGACCAGGAGACCTTCACGGGGCCCTGGGCGCCGGGCCGCGAGGCGCCGCGCTCCTGCAGTTCCCGCAGGTCCTCCACGATCTTGTCGGCGGAGGCGCGGCGGACCTCCTCGTCCGGAGCCTTGGCCTGGCCGTTGCCCAGGCCGAGCCGGCCCGCCTGACGGCGGTTGGCCTTCTTGCGCTCCCGCAGGGAGACCGGAATGGACCACAGCTGGTACGTCGCCCCCTCCGCCAGCACCTCGGCGGAGAACCGGGCGCGCACGGTGTCGACGGCGGCCCAGGGCAGTTCGATGACCCGGAAGGGGTTGCGCACGCGCAGCCGGTCGGCGCCGGCGAAGACGGCCGGCCGGACCGTGAACGCGACGATCAGCGGGGTCACGCACAGGGCGACGGCGAGGGCGATCCACGGGATGTTCCCCGCGCCCCGCACCACGGCGTCCCCGCAGAGCCAAGCGAGCAGCGCCAGCAGCACCACCCCGGTGACGGTGGCCATCGGGGAGCGGTAGACCCGGTCGTCGTACGCCGGCTCTTCGGTGGGCTGATCGCTGCTCATGCGGCCGATTGTGCCTCAAGCCGTCTCAGCCCACGAGATCGGCATACAAGATGATGTTGTCGGGCCGGTGGCCGTCGGTGATTTCACCCCCGCAGGTGATCACGCGCAGCTCGGGGCGGGCGGTGTTCCCGTAGACCTTCTCGGTGGGGAAGTGCTTCTTGTCCACCTGCTCCAGCTCGCGGACCCGGAAGACGGCGGTGCTGCCGTCCTCGCGGGAGACGGCCACCTCGTCGCCGGCGCGGACCCGGGAGACGTCCTTGAGCACGGCCGGGCCGCGGACGGTGTCGAAGTGGCCGATCAGCACGGCGGGTCCGGTCTCACCGGGGGTGACGCCCTTGTCGTACCAGCCGATCTTGCCCCCGTCGGCCACGGAGGGCACCTCGACGGTGCCGTCGGCGGCCAGGCCGAGCGGCAGCAGGGGCGAGGCGTCGACCCCGGCCGCGGGGATCCGTACGCGTACGGGCGCCGAGGCGGCCATCGGGGCCGCCGTCGCCGGGGCCGCCGGCGCGGAGGTGGGGGCGACGACGGGCGGCGCGGAGGCCGTGGCCACGGCCGCGGCGGAGGGCGCGGCGGCGGGCGAGCCGGCGGGCGAGGCGCCGCCGCAACCGGTCAGTACGGAGGCGAGGAGGGCGGCGGCGATCAGCGGGCCGGCGGTGCGGTGGTTCATGGGAGGCTCCGGTGAAACGGGCCGCGGCGGGCCACCTGGGGTGGCCCGCCGGTGGCGAGTCGGGATCCGAACGGGGTGTGGGTCAGCCCTGGGTGCGGCGGCGCAGGAACAGGCCGGCGCCGAGCGCACCGAAGACCGCGATCAGACCGGCTCCGGCCGCCACCGTGGTGCTGTTGTCGGTGTCGGTGACGGTCTCGACCGGCAGTTCGGCACCCGCGGCCACCGGGCCCTTGGGGACGACGACGGTCTGCGGGCCCGGCTTCGGCTTCGCCGGGGTGGTGGAAGGCTTCGGCGTGGGCTTCGTGCCCTCGAGCTTGCAGCCCTTGGGGAGCGCGGGGAAGGAGGCGCTGAGGACCGGGGCGTCGCCGCCCTGGGTCTTCCACTGGAACACCGGCTTGGCACCGAACGGGTTCTCGATGCGCAGGTAGTACGAGTCCGGACCCTTGGGGTGCTCGCGGTCCAGGGTCAGCGAGTAGTCGTCGCCCGTCCCGTCCGTGTCGCGGACGACGGCCCGGGGGCCCTTGGAGGACATCGTCAGATCGGCGGCCATGTACGGGCCGACCGCCACGGTCTTGACCTCGGAGACGCAGGGCGCGGGCGCGCCGGCCGTGCCCTTCGGCAGCGGGAACGACGTGGTGGTGCCGCCCTCGGCGTTCGCGACGAACACGGTGAGGACCGGCTCGGCCGTCTGGGCCTTGGTGAGGGTGAAGGTCGTGCCCTGGTTCGAGTACTTCGTGTGGGAGCGGTCGAGGGTCGTCATCGCCTCGGGGCTGGGCACGCCGTCCTTCACGATGTGGATGGAGACGCGCGGGCCCTGCTCCGCGGAGTTGCTCATGTGTGCCACCAGGTTGTCGCCGATCTTCACCTGCGCGATCGGCGAGGCCGCGGCCTTCGCCCCTGCCACGGAGTGCGGTGCGGGCGCGGCGAACGCGGTGCCCGCGGCCGGCGCGAGCAGTGCACCGGCGAGCGCGGCGGTGACGATGGACGTGCGGAGGGCGGTACGCATAACGACTCCTGAAGCGTGGGTGAGGAGAGTGGAGGAGAGTCGCATGCCGCGTTGAGTCTGTTCGGTCGGGTTCACCGGGTCAGGTGTGGCGGGCTGCTGAGAAAGAATCTACGGATCTTGTACGTGTGAACGATCCCCTCCGTGTCATGGCCGCGTAACAGCAAACGGGGCGTCAGATTCCGCATGGATCGGAAGCCGGGCATGACCCGCCACCACCCGCGTGACCTGCGCATCCGGTGCCCGGGGGAGCTCCGGGACAGGGCCCGGGAAACGGGCTGCGGCGGGCCACCGAGGGTGGCCCGCCGCAGGCGGGTCTGGATCCGGACGGGCAGGTATCAGCTATCAGCCCTGGGCGCGGCGGCGCCGCAGCACCACGCTCGCGCCGAGCGCGCCGAAGGCCGCGATCAGGGCGGCGCCGGCCGCCACCGTGGTGGCGCTGTTGGTGTCCCCGGCCGTGGAGGCCGCGGCGACCGCGGCGACCGGGGCGGGCGCGGCCGCCGGGACGACGGCGCCGGCGGCGACCCCGCCCTTGGGCACGACGGAGGTCTGGCCGATGGTCTGCGTCTTGGGTCCGGTCGGCGTGGTGGCGCTCGGCTTGGCGGAGGGCCCGGTCGACGGCTTGGTCTGCGGCTGCGGCTTCTGGGTCGCCGGCTGGAAGGCGAAGTCGAAGGTGCAGCCCTTGGGCAGCGCGGGGAAGGTCGCGTGGCCGTACGGCGTCGAGCCTCCCTGGGTCTTCCACTCGAAGACCGGCTTCGCGGAGCTCGGGTTCAGGATGCGGGCGACGATGCCGGCGCCCTTCGGCAGGGAGGGGTTGGCGCGGGTCAGCGACGTGTGCCCGCCCTCTCCCTCCTCGGCGAACTCCAGCTGCGCGATCGGACCGTTCGGCCCCGTCATCAGCAGGGCCGCCGCGCCCGCGCCTATGGACTGCCTGACCGGCTCGGACAGGCACTCCGGGCCCTGGCCCTTCGGGAACGGGTAGGTGGTGGTCTTGCCGTCCTTGGTCACCGACAGGAGCGGGTGGTGCACGTCCTCCTCGACGAACCGGAGCCGGAGGCCGTCGACCGTGGCCGTGGGGTGCTTGACGTCCACCACGGCCAGGACGCGGCCCATGTAGGTGTCACCCGGCTTCCAGTCCTTCGGGACGGCGCGGAGCCAGGCCTCGGGTCCCTCGGACTTGTTGCGCAGTACCGCGACCACGCCCTCGGAGATCAGGACGGGCGTACCGGCGTAGCGGTCGGGGACGGTGGACGAGGCGGCGGCGGGACTCGCCGGGGTGGCGGCGAAGGCGGATCCGGCGGGAGCGAGCAGGGCCCCGGCGAGGACGGCGGCGGCGATGGCGGTGCGGGCGGCGGAACGCATGAAGACTCCTGATGACGCAATTCGGAAAGGGAAGGTGTGCCGCGCTCCGCGTTGCTCCTGTCGGGCTTTCGTCCGGTGGTGCCGGCGGGCTGCTGAGAAAGAACGTACGGATCATGTGCGGGTGGAATATCCACCTCTTGTCTTGGCCGTGTAACTGCCACCGGAGCCCCCAAGTCCCCTTCCGTCAATGACGGTTGTCCGGACCCGGGAAGCCCTGGAAACGCCGCTCGCCGGGCCGCCGCGAAGGCGGCCCGGCGGGGTGCGGGGTGCGGGGTGCGGGAAGGCGCGGGAGGGGTGCCGCGCCGGCTCAGCCGTGGTGCGGCGTGGTCTCGTAGGCGAGCTCGCAGCCCTGGGGGAGCGCGGGGAAGGAGGCGCTTCCGAGCGGGGTGTGCACGCCGCCCTGGGGGTTCGACCACTCGTAGCGGGGGTGGGCGCCGCTCGGGTCCACGATGCGCGTGTCCCGGCCCTCCGGGTCGGTACGGGTCAGCGTCAGCGACCAGGTCTGGGACGGGTCGGCGGAGTGGGCGAAGGCCTTGGGGCCCTCCGGGGACATCGTCAGGTCGGCGACGCCGCCCTCCCCGATGTCGACCCGCTTGACCGGCGAGACGCACGCGGCGGCCGGGGCCGGGGCCGGGGCCGGGGCCGAGGCCGGCGCCGACGCCGGGGCCGCTGAGACGGAACCGGCGGCCGGGAGGAGCAGTCCGCCCGCGAGGGCGGCGGTGGCGATGGACGTGCGGAGGGCGGAACGCATGGCGACTCCTGAGGCGTGGGCGGGAAAGGATCTTGCGTGTGTGAACGATCCGTTCCCCGTCCCGGCGGCGTCACCACAAAACGGCGTGTCCGATTCCGAATGAATCGGGGGGAGGGGGTGACAGGCCGCTACGCGCGTAGATATGCTCATGTGGTGACCATGCCCACCACCCTCACCGCATTCGCTGACGTGACGACGTCCGACAGTGCGCTGCGCCGCTTCCTGCACGGGCTGCCCGGCGTCGACGCTGTCGGCCTGGAAGCCCGCGCGGCCTCCCTCGGCACCCGCTCGATCAAGACGACGGCCAAGGCGTACGCCATCGACCTCGCCATCTCGATGATCGACCTGACGACGCTGGAAGGCGCGGATACCCCGGGCAAGGTCCGGGCGCTCTCCGCCAAGGCCGCCAACCCCGATCCGACCGACCGCACCACGCCCATGACGGCCGCCGTCTGCGTGTACCCGGACATGGTGGCCACGGCCAAGGCCGCCCTGAACGGCGCCGACGTCAAGGTCGCCTCCGTCGCCACCGCCTTCCCGGCCGGCCGCGCCGCCCTGCCCGTCAAGCTCGCCGACACGGCCGACGCCGTGGCCGCCGGCGCCGACGAGATCGACATGGTCATCGACCGTGGAGCCTTCCTCGCCGGCCGCTACCTCGACACCTACGAGCTGATCCGCTCCGTCAAGGCGGCCTGCGTCCGACCCGACGGCAGCGCGGCCCGCCTCAAGGTGATCTTCGAGACCGGCGAGCTGTCCACGTACGACAACATCCGCCGCGCCTCCTGGATCGGCATGATGGCCGGGGCCGACTTCATCAAGACCTCGACCGGCAAGGTCGGCGTCAACGCCACCCCCGCGAACACGCTCCTCATGCTCGAAGCCGTCCGTGACTTCAAGGCGCAGACTGGAATCCAGATCGGCGTGAAGCCTGCCGGCGGCATCCGGACCACCAAGGACGCGATCAAGTTCCTGGTCCTGGTCAACGAGACCGTGGGCGAGGACTGGCTGTCCAACCACTGGTTCCGCTTCGGAGCCTCCAGCCTGCTCAACGACCTGTTGATGCAGCGCCAGAAGCTGAGCACCGGCCGCTACTCCGGTCCCGACTACGTGACGGTGGACTGATCGCCATGGCTAACGCATTCGAGTACGCACCCGCCCCCGAGTCCCGTTCCGTCGTCGACATCGCGCCCTCCTACGGGCTGTTCATCGACGGCGAGTTCACCGACGCGGCGGACGGCAAGGTCTTCAAGACCGTCTCCCCGGCCTCCGAAGAGGTCCTCTCCGAGATCGCGCAGGCCGGCGCCGCCGATGTGGACCGCGCCGTGAAGGCCGCCCGCAAGGCCTTCGAGAAGTGGTCCGCGCTGCCCGGCTCCGAGCGCGCCAAGTACCTCTTCCGCATCGCCCGGATCATCCAGGAGCGCAGCCGCGAGCTGGCGGTCCTGGAGACCCTCGACAACGGCAAGCCGATCCGGGAGACCCGCGACGCGGACCTCCCGCTCGTCGCCGCGCACTTCTTCTACTACGCGGGCTGGGCCGACAAGCTCGACCACGCGGGGTACGGCGCCAACCCGCGCCCCCTCGGCGTGGCCGGCCAGGTCATTCCGTGGAACTTCCCGCTGATGATGCTCGCGTGGAAGATCGCCCCGGCGCTCGCCACCGGCAACACGGTCGTGCTCAAGCCGGCCCAGACGACCCCGCTCTCCGCGCTCTTCTTCGCGGACATCTGCCGCCAGGCGGGCCTGCCCAAGGGCGTCGTCAACATCCTCACCGGGTACGGGGACGCGGGCGCGGCCCTCGTCGAGCACCCGGACGTGAACAAGGTCGCCTTCACCGGCTCCACCGCCGTCGGCAAGGCCATCGCGCGCCAGGTCGCCGGCACCTCCAAGAAGCTCACCCTGGAGCTGGGCGGCAAGGGCGCCAACATCGTCTTCGACGACGCCCCCATCGACCAGGCCGTCGAGGGCATCGTCAGCGGCATCTTCTTCAACCAGGGCCAGGTCTGCTGCGCGGGCTCGCGCCTCCTGGTCCAGGAGTCGATCCACGACGAGCTGATCGACTCGCTCAAGCGCCGGCTGACCACGCTGCGCCTGGGCGACCCGCTCGACAAGAACACCGACATCGGTGCGATCAACTCCGCGGAGCAGCTCGCCCGGATCACCGCCCTCGCGGACACCGGCGAGGCGGAGGGCGCCGAGCGCTGGTCGGCGCCGTGCGAACTGCCGAACGCCGGCTACTGGTTCGCCCCGACGCTCTTCACGAATGTCTCCCAGTCCCACACCGTCGCCCGCGACGAGATCTTCGGCCCGGTGCTGTCCGTACTGACCTTCCGTACGCCCGACGAAGCCGTCGCCAAGGCGAACAACAGCCAGTACGGCCTGTCCGCCGGCATCTGGACGGAGAAGGGCAGCCGCATCCTCGCGGTCGCGGGCAAGCTCCGCGCGGGCGTCGTCTGGGCCAACACGTTCAACAAGTTCGACCCGACCTCGCCCTTCGGCGGCTACAAGGAATCGGGCTTCGGGCGCGAAGGCGGCCGTCACGGCCTGGAGGGCTACCTCGATGTCTGAGTCTTCTTCGACGCGTCTGAGCGTCTTCAAGACCTACAAGCTGTACGTCGGGGGCAAGTTCCCCCGCTCCGAGAGCGGCCGGGTGTACGAGGTGAGTGACTCGAAGGGCAAGTGGCTGGCCAACGCCCCGCTGTCCTCCCGCAAGGACGCCCGTGACGCGGTCGTCGCCGCCCGCAAGGCCTTCGGCGGCTGGTCGGGCGCGACCGCGTACAACCGCGGCCAGATCCTCTACCGCGTCGCCGAGATGCTGGAGGGCCGCCGCGAGCAGTTCGTCCGCGAGGTCGGCGAGGCGGAGGGCCTGTCCAAGACGAAGGCCGCGGCCGTCGTCGACGCGGCGATCGACCGCTGGGTCTGGTACGCGGGCTGGACCGACAAGATCGCCCAGATCGTGGGCGGGGCCAACCCGGTCGCGGGCCCCTTCTTCAACCTCTCCACCCCGGAGCCGACCGGTGTGGTCACGGTCGTCGCCCCGCAGGCCTCGTCCTTCCTGGGCCTGGTCTCCGTGATCGCCCCGGTGATCGCCACCGGCAACACGGTCGTCGTGATCGCCTCGGAGAAGGCCCCTCTGCCCGCGCTCTCCCTCGGCGAGGTGCTGGCCACCTCCGACCTGCCCGGCGGCGTCGTCAACATCCTGTCCGGCAAGGCCGCCGAGATGGGCCCGCACCTGGCGTCCCACCAGGACGTCAACGCGATCGACCTGGCGGGCGCCGACGCGGCCCTGGCCAAGGAGCTGGAGATCGCGGCCGCGGACAACCTCAAGCGCGTCCTGCGTCCACAGCCTGTGGACGACTGGAGCGCCGACCCGGGCACGGCGCGCATGACGCCGTTCCTGGAGACCAAGACCGTCTGGCACCCGACCGGGTCGCTGGGCGCGGGCGGGTCCTCCTACTAGCGGACCCCCCATGAGAGGGCTCGGCCCTCCCCGAAGACGGGCCCCGGCAGTGTCCCCCGCGCTGTCGGGGCCTCTTCGTGCCCTACGGGAGCTACTTGCCGCCCGTCAGGGGGCCCAGCAGGGAAGACGCCGCGGCGGTGGGCAGCTGCCCGACCGAAGGCCCCTGGGTCAGGATGCCCGTGACCATGCCGGTGCCGACCGACGGGAAATCCGCGACCTGGGTGGCGACCCCGTTGTCCAGGGGATCCACGCCGGTGTGGGCCAGCGGGTTCACCTTGAGGTTCGAAATCGGGTCGGAGACCCCCGCGAGGGCCGCCGGAACATCGAGCTCGCCCGCCTGGGCACCCCCGGCGGCCATCGCGAGGGCCGCTCCGGCCATCGACAGAGTCAGGCCTGCGGTGCGCAGCGCCTTGGTGTGGGGGGCTTTGGGGGCTGCGTGACGTGCCATGGATTCCCGCCTGTGGGCTCGTACGGACTCGTGATCGCGTGCGCACGCAGCGTAGTGGAGGTGTGATCCTGGATACCAACGGGCCTTTGGGTAGGTCCCCTGCCCGAGTTAATAGTTCACACTTGTGTTCCGTGAGCTGTTCCTCTCCTTTGCCTACGCGTGTCGTCCTGCTGACCGGACCCTCGGGTTCCGGCAAGTCCTCGCTGGCGGCACGTTCCGGGTTGCCCGTGCTGCGCCTGGACGACTTCTACAAGGACGGCGACGACCCCACCCTCCCGCTCGTCGAGGGAAGCGCCGACACCGACTGGGACTCCCCGCTGTCCTGGGACGCGGAGGCGGCGGTGGCCGCGATCGCCGAGCTGTGCGCGGCCGGGCGGACCGAGGTGCCCGTCTACGACATCTCGACCTCTTCGCGGACCGGTACGGAGTCGCTGGACATCTCCCGCACCCCGCTGTTCATAGCCGAGGGGATCTTCGCGGCCGACGTCGCGGTGCGGTGCCAGGAGCTGGGGCTGCTGGCGGACGCGATCTGTCTGCGCGGGCGGCCCAGCACCACCTTCCGGCGGCGCCTGGCCCGTGACCTGCGCGAGGGCCGCAAGTCGGTGCCGATGCTCCTGCGGCGCGGCTGGCGGCTGATGCGGGCCGAGCGCGGGATCGTGGCCCGGCACACCGCACTGGGGGCTCACGCGTGTGGCCGTGACGAGGCGCTCGGGCGTCTTGCCGCCGCCGCGGCGGGGCGCCACCGCGCCGCGGCCTCGGTGTAGACGCCAAAAGGCGGGACCGCGCGGACCCCCGTCCGCTCGATCCCGCCCTTTGCCCCCGTGGCCCCCGTCCCACCCCCGCAGGACGGGCCCCCTGGCCCTTTGGTCTTGTGGTGCCGGCTCCTCCTACGCGACCTACGCGACCAGGTCCTCGAAGGACTCGGCCTCGTCGCGGCCGAAGCTCAGCGCCTCGTCCTCGCGCATGCGGCGCAGCGAGCGCCAGATGCTCGACTTCACCGTGCCGACGCTGATGCCGAGGATCTCCGCGATCTCCGGGTCCGTGCGGCCCTCGTAGTAGCGGAGCACCAGCATCGTGCGCTGCGGCTCCGGGATGCGGGTGAGCGCCTGCCACAGCACGGCGCGCAGCTCCGTACCGCCCATGGCGTCCGTGTCCGAGGCCGTCTCCGGCAGCTCTTCCGTCGGGTACTCGTTGAGCTTGCGCCGGCGCCAGGCGCTGATGTGCAGGTTCGTCATCGTGCGCCGCAGGTACCCGCCGACGGCGGCCTTGTCGCTGATGCGGTCCCAGGCGCGGTACGTGGAGAACAGCGCGGTCTGCAGCAGGTCCTCGGCCTCGTAGCGGTCGCCGGTCAGGTGGAAGGCCGTCGCGTAGAGGGCGGCCCGCCGTTCCTGGACGTACGCCGTGAACTCGGCCTCGTTGGAGGAGTCCGGGACGTCCGCGGAGCCCGGCGTGCGCTGGGCGGGGACGGAGGGGCGCTCGTAGGTCTTCGCGTCGATGGCCACCACGTGCGCCGGCCGCCGGGAGGGGGCCGTCGCCGTACGGATTGCCGTGCGGCGGTTCACATCGTGCAGCCGCGTGACAACCGCGCTGGAGCTGGTGCTGTGCAGCGTGTTCATCTCGCGCCCCCGTCGTGGAGTCTGTCTGGTCCGTTGCCAAGAAGACTGCCCGGCCGACATAACCGCGGTGTCCTGCGACTGTCACAGGCCTGTCACAGGGTTCGTGCCGGGATTGGAAGCGCGGGGAGGTCGAAGTCCCGCGGGGCGATGGGACAGAATGAGCCCGTGCCTTTCCTGTTGCTCATCGAGGACGACGACGCCATCCGCACGGCCCTCGAACTCTCCCTGTCACGCCAGGGCCACCGTGTGGCCACCGCGGCGACGGGCGAGGACGGCCTCAAACTGCTGCGCGAGCAGCGGCCCGACCTGATCGTGCTCGACGTCATGCTGCCCGGAATCGACGGCTTCGAGGTGTGCCGGCGCATCCGCCGCACCGACCAGCTGCCGATCATCCTGCTCACCGCGCGCAACGACGACATCGACGTGGTCGTCGGCCTGGAGTCGGGAGCCGACGACTACGTGGTCAAGCCCGTCCAGGGGCGGGTGCTCGACGCCCGCATCCGGGCGGTGCTGCGCCGCGGCGAGCGCGAGTCCACCGACACCGCGGTCTTCGGCCCGCTGGTCATCGACCGCTCCGCCATGACCGTGACCAAGAACGGTGAGGACCTCCAGCTCACCCCGACCGAGCTGCGGCTGCTCCTGGAGCTCAGCCGCCGGCCCGGCCAGGCGCTGTCCCGCCAGCAGCTGCTGCGGTTGGTGTGGGAGCACGACTACCTCGGTGACTCGCGGCTCGTCGACGCCTGCGTGCAGCGGCTGCGCGCCAAGGTCGAGGAAGTGCCCTCGTCACCCACCCTGATCCGTACCGTGCGGGGCGTCGGCTACCGGCTGGACTCCCCGCAGTGATCCGAGCCCTGTTCGCGGGCCGGCGCTGGACCAGCCTGCGGCTGCGGCTCCTCGTCGTGTTCGCACTGGTCGCGCTGACGGCCGCCGTTTCCGCGTCCGGGATCGCCTACTGGCTCAATCGCGAGGCCGTCCTGACCCGGACCCAGGACGCCGCCCTCGGCGACTTCCGGCAGGAGATGCAGAACCGGGCCGCGGCCCTGCCCGCCGACCCGACGCAGGAGGAGCTGCAGCACACCGCCGAGATGATGGCGGGCAGCAGCCCCGGTTACAGCGTGCTGCTGGTGGACGAGAAGGACGGCCGCAAGGTGTCCGGGACCGCCGGTCCCGACGCCTTCTCGCTGGCCGACGTACCGAAGTCGCTCCAGCACGCCGTCGACGACCGGCAGAAGACCACCTCGGCCAACGACGCCGCGTACCACGTGTACTGGCAGCGGACGAAGCCCGACGGGAACCCCTACCTGGTCGGCGGCACCCGGATCGTGGGCGGCGGGCCGACCGGCTACATGTACAAGTCCCTCGCCCAGGAGCGCGAGGACCTCAACGCCCTGGCCTGGTCGCTGACCATCGCCACCGGGCTCGCGCTGCTCGGCTCCGCGCTGCTCGCGCAGGCCGCGGCCCGTACGGTGCTGCGGCCCGTGCAGCGGCTCGGCGACGCGGCGCGCCGGCTCGGCGAAGGGGAGCTGGACCACCGGCTCGAGGTGTCGGGGACGGACGAACTCGCCGACCTGGCGCACACCTTCAACAAGACGGCGGAGGCGCTGGAGAAGAAGGTCGCCGACATGAGCGCGCGGGAGGAGTCCAGCCGGCGTTTCGTCGCGGACATGTCCCACGAACTGCGCACGCCGCTGACGGCGCTGACGGCGGTCGCCGAGGTGCTGGAGGACGAGGTCGAGTACCTCGACCCGATGATCGCGCCGGCGGTGGGGCTCGTCGTGAGTGAGACCAGGCGGCTGAACGACCTCGTGGAGAACCTCATGGAGGTCACCCGCTTCGACGCGGGAACGGCGCGGCTGGTGCTGGACGACGTGGACGTCGCCGACCAGGTGACGGCGTGCATCGACACGCGGGCGTGGCTCGACGCGGTCGAACTCGACGCGGAGCGCGGGATCGTCGTGCGGCTCGACCCGCGGCGGCTCGACGTGATCCTGGCGAATCTGATCGGCAACGCGCTCAAGCACGGCGGGTCGCCGGTGCGGGTCTCCATCCGGGTGGAGGGGGACTGGCTGGTGATCGCCGTACGGGACAACGGGCCGGGCATCCCCGAGGCCGTACTGCCGCACGTCTTCGACCGGTTCTACAAGGCGAGCGCGTCGCGGCCGAAGTCGGACGGCAGCGGGCTCGGCCTGTCCATCGCGATGGAGAACGCGCACATCCACGGCGGCGACATCACCGCGGAGAACGGTGCGCAGGGCGGTGCGCTGTTCACGCTGCGGCTGCCGGTGGACGTGGGGAAGGTGATCGCCGGTGAAGACGAGGAGTAGGGCGGCGGAGCGCGGGGCGGCGGGGCGGGTCACCGCTGGGCGCGTCGGCGCGGGGCGCGGTGCGGTGCTCGGCGCGACGCTCGGTACGACGGCCGTCGTGGTGGCCCTGGGCCTGTTGTCCCTGGGCGCCCTGACCGGCTGCGGGATCCGGGCGACCACCGTGCCGGTGGACGTGGGACCGGCGCCCTCGCGGGTCTCGTGCAAGACCCCGGCCGGCGCCGCGGCGGGAACGGGCGGGGTACAGGGCATCCGGGCCACGGTGGAGCTGGTCTGCGGGGCGCAGCTGGTGGGCGTCCAGCGGGTGGTGCCGGTGTCGGAGAAGCAGCCCGCGCGGGACGTGACGGGGCTCGTCACCCAGGCCCTGCTGGAGGCGCTCCAGCGGGAGCCGTCCGCGGAGGAGCGGGAGGCCGGCTTCACGACCGAGGTGCCGGCCAACCTGACGGTCTCGGCGCCGCGGCCGGGCGATCCGGCGGGCGCGGTGCGGCTGAGCCGCAAGCCCGAGGACCTGCCCCCCGTGGCGCTGTCGCAGCTGGTGTGCACGCTCGCGGAGAGCGACGCGGTGTCGGCGGGGCCGGGCCCGGTGGTCCTGGGCGGTCCGGACGCGGATCCGCCGCGGGCCTGGGAGTGCACGGACGCCGTCCGCTCCCGCCCGGAGTCCGTCCCGACCCTGGGCGACGTGGTCCGGCCGACGGCCACGCCCGCTCCCGCTCCCGCGCCCTCGGCTTCCTGACCCGGTCACGACGAAGGCCCCCCGGGCAGGAGCTCGGGGGGCCTTCGCGCGGGCGGGTCCGGGGGTCGGCTAAATACCGGCCGCCGCCGCCAGGTCCTTCTTGATCGCGTCCAGGACCTCCTGGCCGCGGGCGCGGGCCGGGAGCAGGCCGGAGGCTTCCGCCACCGGGACCACGACCTCCAGGTAGCACTTCAGCTTGGGCTCCGTGCCGGACGGGCGGACGATGGCCCGGGCCTTGTAGTCGCCCTCCAGGTAGTAGCGCAGCCCGTCCGTGGGCGGGAGCGTCGCCGTGCCCTGGCTGAGGTCCTCCGCCGAGGTGACCCGCAGGCCCGCCAGCGAGGCCGGGGGCTCCGCGCGCAGGGCCGCCATGGCCGAGGCGATGACCGACAGGTCCTCCACGCGGACCGACAGCTGGTCGGTGGCGTGCAGACCGTGCCGCATCGCCAGGTCGTCCAGCAGGTCGGTCAGGGTCCGGCCCTGCTCCTTGAGCTCCGAGGCCAGTTCCGCGACGAGCAGGGCGGCCGTGACGCCGTCCTTGTCGCGGACGCCCTCGGGGTCCACGCAGTAGCCGAGCGCCTCCTCGTACCCGTAGCGCAGGCCCTCGACGCGGGAGATCCACTTGAAGCCCGTCAGGGTCTCCTCGTAGCCGACGCCCGCGGCCTCCGCGATCCGCCCGAGGAGGGAGGAGGAGACGATGGACTCGGCGAAGACGCCGGTGGCGCCCTTGTGCACCAGGTGGGCGGCGAGCAGCGCGCCGACCTCGTCGCCGCGCAGCATCCGCCAGCCGGAGGCCGAGGAGGCGTCCGGGACGGCCACCGCGCAGCGGTCGGCGTCCGGGTCGTTGGCGATCACGATGTCGGGGTCTACGCGGGCGGCCGTCGCGAAGGACAGGTCCATCGCGCCCGGCTCCTCCGGGTTGGGGAAGGCCACCGTCGGGAAGGCCGGGTCCGGCTCCGCCTGCTCGGCCACGAGGACCGGGGCGGGGAAGCCGGCGCGGGCGAAGGCGGCCAGGACCACGTCCTTGCCGACGCCGTGCATGGCCGTGTAGACGGTCCGCACGCCCCGGGGGGAGCCGGGGGTGAGGACGGCGTCCGTGCGTGCCAGGTAGGCCTCCAGGACCTCGTCGCCGAGGTCCTGCCAGCCGTCCTCGGCCCGCGGTACGTCGGCCAGCGCGGCGATCGCGTCGATCTGCTCGGCGATCTCCGCGTCGGCCGGGGAGACGATCTGCGAACCGTCGCCGAGGTAGACCTTGTAGCCGTTGTCCCGGGGCGGATTGTGGCTGGCGGTCACCTCGACGCCGGCGACGGCGCCCAGGTGCCTTATGGCGTACGCCAGGACGGGCGTCGGCAGCGGACGGGGCAGGACGGCGGCGCGCAGGCCGGCGCCGATCATGACCGCGGCGGTGTCGCGGGCGAAGTCGGCCGACTTGTAGCGGGCGTCGTAGCCGACGACGACCAGGCCGCCGGCGTGGCCCTGGGCCTTGAGGTAGGCCGCGAGGCCCGCCGCGGCCCGGATCACCACGTTGCGGTTCATCCGCATCGGGCCCGCGCCCAGTTCGCCGCGGAGTCCGGCGGTGCCGAACTGCAGCATGCCGGCGAAGCGGTCCGCGAGCTCGGTGGTGTCACCGGCCTCGATGAGCTTGGCGAGCTCGTCGGCCGTCTCCGGGTCCGGGTCCTCGGCCAGCCAGGCCTGGGCCCGTGCGATCAGATCGTCCTGCACGTCCACGTCCTGCACGTCCTGCACTACCTCTCGTCGGTCGGTCGGGTCGCTCGATCAGATCCGGGCGAGGACCTGGGTCAGCAGCTTGCCCATGCGCGAGGCCGAGTCGCGGCCCGCCTGGAGCACCTCTTCGTGGTTCAGCGGCTCGCCGGAGAGGCCCGCCGCCAGGTTGGTGACCAGCGAGATGCCGAGCACCTCGGCGCCGGCCTCGCGGGCGGCGATGGCCTCGAGCACGGTGGACATGCCGACCAGGTCGGCGCCCATGACGCGGATCATGTTGATCTCGGCCGGGGTCTCGTAGTGCGGGCCGGGGAACTGCACGTAGACGCCCTCTTCGAGGGTCTCGTCGATCTCCTTGCACATCGCGCGCAGGCGCGGCGAGTACAGGTCGGTCAGGTCCACGAAGTTCGCGCCGACGATCGGCGAGGTGGCCGTGAGGTTGAGGTGGTCGCTGATCAGGACCGGCTGGCCGGGCTTCATGCCCTCGCGCAGGCCACCGCAGCCGTTGGTCAGGACGATGGTCTTGCAGCCGGCGGCGACGGCCGTGCGCACGCCGTGGGCCACGGCGGCGACGCCGCGGCCCTCGTAGTAGTGGGTCCGGCCGAGGAAGAGCAGCGCGCGCTTCTCGCCGATCTTGTACGAGCGGATCTTGCCGCCGTGGCCCTCGACGGCGGGGGGCGGGAAGCCGGGCAGCTCGGTGACCGGGAACTCGGCCTCGGGCGCGCCGAGCGCCTCCGCGGCGGGGGCCCAGCCGGAGCCCATCACGAGGGCGACATCGTGGGTCTCGGCGCCGGTGAGCTCGCGCAGGCGGGCGGCGGCGGCGTCGGCGGCGGCGAAGGGGTCGGTAACAGATGCGTTCACGCGGAAGAGCGTAGCCGCTCTTCGCCTACGCGCGTAGATGGCGCAGCTCACGGTGTTCGGATCGTTGCCTTGTCGTTTCCGACGAATTGTCCCGGCGCGGCGCGGGCGCGTCCTGGGGCCGGCTTTTAGAAGGGCGGTACCGGAAGGGCGGTGCCAGAAGGGCGGTGCCGGAAGGGCGGTGCCGGCAGGGGGTGTCAGCAGGGCCGCTTGCGCAGTTCCATCACGTAGTCGTGCGGGGCGCCCGCGGATTCCGCCGCGTCGGCGAGTTCGCCCAGGTAGCGGGCCGAGGGCAGGCCGCCCTCGTAGCCGTTGAGGACGTACACCCAGGCCGCTTCCTCGCCGTCCAGCGTGTGCACGCGCACCCGCATCCGGCGGTAGATGTCGAGCCCGACGCCCTCCCACCGGTCCATGGAGTCCTCGTCGAGCGGGGCCACGTCGTACAGCGCGACGAAGACCTGGTGGCGCGGCGCTTCGACGATCGTGGCCAGCGCGCCCTCCCAGCCCATCTGCTCGCCGCCGAAGGTCAGCCGCCAGTCGTTGATCCAGCCCGTTCCGCGCAGCGGCGAATGCGGAGCACGGCGCGTCATCAGCCGCGGGTCGAGGTTGCCGGCGTACGCGGCGTAGAGCGACATGTGGTCGAGGGTACGGGAGGGGCGGGCCCGACCGCGCTCCCGGCCGCGTACGGGGCCCGCGTCCCGGATGGTGGGACCGGGCGTGAAGCACCTTGATGCGTGCGGGACAATGACGTACGGAATGCATCCCCCGGGGAGACCCCCCGGAAGCCCCGGCCGGGGCGGCAGCCGGCCGGGTAGACGTGAGGCGGAGTTTTCGTGACCCGGATCGTGATCATCGGCGGCGGACCCGGCGGGTATGAGGCGGCCCTCGTGGGGGCCCAGCTCGGCGCGGAGGTGACCGTCGTGGACTGCGACGGTCTGGGCGGCGCTTCGGTGCTCACCGACTGCGTGCCCTCCAAGACTCTCATCGCGACCGCCGAGGTCATGACGACCTTCGACTCGTCGTACGAGGAACTCGGCATCGTCGTCGCGGACGACACCCCGCACATCGAGCAGGCCGCGCGCGTCGTCGGCGTGGACCTCGGCAAGGTGAACCGGCGCGTCAAGCGCCTCGCGCTCGCCCAGTCCCACGACATCACCGCCTCGGTCACCCGGGCCGGCGCCCGCGTCGTACGGGGCCGCGCCAAGCTCGGCGGCCCGCAGGGCATCGACGGCACGCGGGACGTCATCGTCACCGCCGCCGACGGTTCGGAGACGATCCTCACCGCCGACGCCGTGCTCATCGCGACCGGCGGCCACCCCCGCGAGATCCCCGACGCGATGCCCGACGGCGAGCGGATCCTGAACTGGACCCAGGTCTACGACCTCGAAGAGCTCCCCGAGGAGCTCATCGTGGTCGGCTCCGGCGTGACCGGCGCCGAGTTCGCCGGCGCGTACCAGGCCCTCGGCTCCCGGGTGACCCTCGTGTCCTCCCGCGACCGGGTGCTCCCCGGCGAGGACCCGGACGCCGCCGCCGTGCTGGAGGACGTCTTCCGGCGCCGCGGCATGAACGTCATCGGCCGCTCCCGCGCCGAGTCCGCCAAGCGGGTGGGCGACCGGGTCGAGGTCACCCTTTCCGACGGCCGGGTCATCACCGGCACGCACTGCCTGATGGCGGTCGGCGCGATCCCGAACACGAGCAACATGAACCTGGAGGAGTCCGGGGTCAAGCTCAAGGAGTCCGGGCACATCTGGACCGACAAGGTCTCCCGCACCTCCTCGCCCGGCGTGTACGCGGCCGGCGACGTGACCGGCGTCTTCGCGCTGGCCTCGGTGGCCGCCATGCAGGGGCGCATCGCGATGTACCACTTCCTCGGCGACGCGGTGGCCCCGCTGAACCTGAAGACGGTCTCCTCGAACGTCTTCACCGACCCCGAGATCGCCACCGTCGGCTACACCCAGGCCGACGTGGACTCCGGCAAGATCGACGCCCGGGTCGTGAAGCTCCCGCTGCTGCGCAACCCGCGCGCCAAGATGCAGGGCATCCGGGACGGCTTCGTGAAGATGTTCTGCCGGCCCGGCACCGGGATCGTCGTGGGCGGCGTGGTCGTCTCCCCGCGCGCGAGCGAGCTCATCCACCCGATCTCGATCGCCGTCGACAACAACCTGACGGTCGAGCAGATCGCAAACGCGTTCACCGTGTACCCCTCGCTGTCCGGTTCGATCGCCGAAGTCGCCCGCCAGCTGCACACGCGGAAGTCCGGCGACGAGGCGTAAATACCGATAACGGCCCTTGTGTGCAAGGGCTTTGGAGTGGATGGTCGGCCCGTCGCGGAGCAAGTGCGCGGCGGGCCGACCGCGTATACCACTAACTGCCCCACTGTATGGACAACTTCGGAATTCCGGCGCAAGGAGCTGAAAGCAGACGGTCACCCGGGTTACTGTCAGTTTCGTGTTCGCTGCAGAACGTCGCCAATTGATCCTCGAAATGGTGCGGGCCAACGGAGCTGTTTCGCTCCGGGAGCTCGCCCGCGTCGTCCAGACCTCCGAAGTGACCGTACGGCGGGACGTGCGGGCACTGGAGGCAGAAGGACTCCTCGACCGCCGGCACGGCGGTGCGGTACTGCCGGGCGGTTTCACGCGTGAATCCGGCTTTCCGCAAAAGTCCCATCTCGCGACGGCGGAGAAGACCGCCATCGCCGATGTCGCGGCCGGACTCGTCGAAGAAGGCGAGGCCGTGGTCGTCGGCGCCGGCACCACCACCCAGGAGCTGGCCCGCCGGCTCGCCCGGGTGCCCGGACTCACCGTCGTCACCAACTCGCTGCTCGTCGCACAGGCGCTGGCCCATGCGAACCGGGTGGAGGTGGTGATGACGGGCGGAACCCTGCGCGGATCCAACTACGCGCTGGTCGGCAGCGGTGCCGAGCAGTCCCTCCAGGGGCTGCGGGTCTCGCGGGCCTTCCTGTCCGGCAGTGGTCTCACCGCCGAGCGCGGGCTGTCCACCTCCAACATGCTCTCCGCGAGCGTGGACCGGGCGCTGGTGCAGGCCGCGGCGGAGGTGGTGGTCCTGGCCGACCACACGAAGCTCGGGACGGACACCATGTTCCAGACCGTGCCGACCGATGTGATCACCCGGCTGGTGACGGACGAGCCGCCGCCGCACGACGACCGGGCCGGTGCGGAGCTGCAGGCGCTGGCGGACCAGGGCGTGCAGATCACCGTCGCCGGGTCCGCGGGTGCCTCCGGTGGCGGGGAGTCGATGGCCGGGCGCCGCCCGCGCCGGGAGTCTCCGCTGCCGGTCCAGCGCCGGGGTGGCCCGACGGCCCAGCTGCGCAGTGCGGCGCCGCCGTTGCACGAGCAGCAGGCGGAGCGGGCGCGGGTCGCGGACATGCGGCGCCGTTAGCCGGGCGCGGCACCGTAGAAGATCGCCTCAATCGCCTGCGGGGCTGGACATGTCCAGCCCCGCAGGCGATTGAGGCGTGGGGTCCGGGGCGCGGCCCCGGACCCCCGGCCAAGGACGTCAGTCCTTGATCTCGCAGATGGGCGCGCCCGAGGTGAGGGAGGCGCCGACCTCCGCCGCGAGGCCCACGATCGTGCCCGAGCGGTGCGCGTTCAGCGGCTGTTCCATCTTCATGGCTTCGAGGACGACGATCAGGTCGCCCTCGTTGACCTGCTGGCCCTCCTCGACCGCGACCTTCACGATCGTGCCCTGCATGGGCGAGGCGAGGGTGTCGCCGGAAGCGGCCGGGCCGGACTTCTTGGCCGCGCGGCGCTTGGGCTTCGCGCCGCCCGCGGCCGCCGTGCGGGCCAGGGTCATGCCCAGCGAGGACGGGAGGGAGACTTCCAGGCGCTTGCCGCCGACCTCGACGACCACGGTCTCGCGGCCGGGCTCGTCCTCGGAGTCTTCCGCGGCGGGGACCACGAACGCGGGGATCTCGTTGACGAACTCGGTCTCGATCCACCGGGTGTGGATCGTGAACGGGTTCGCGGTGAAGGCCGGGTCCACGACGACCGCACGGTGGAAGGGAATGGCGGTGGCCATGCCCTCGACCTCGAACTCGGCGAGCGCGCGCGCCGCCCGCTGCAGGGCCTGCTCGCGCGTGGCACCCGTAACGATGAGCTTGGCGAGGAGGGAGTCCCAGGCGGGTCCGATGACCGAGCCGGACTCGACGCCCGCGTCCAGGCGCACGCCCGGACCGGTCGGGGCGGCGAACTTGGTGACGGTGCCCGGCGCCGGCAGGAAGCCGCGGCCCGGGTCTTCGCCGTTGATGCGGAACTCGAAGGAGTGGCCGCGCAGGACCGGGTCCCCGTAACCGAGCTCCTCGCCGTCGGCGATGCGGAACATTTCGCGGACCAGGTCGATGCCGGTGACCTCTTCGGTGACCGGGTGCTCGACCTGGAGGCGGGTGTTGACCTCGAGGAAGGAGATCAGGCCGTCGGCGGAGACGAGGAACTCGACGGTGCCGGCGCCGACGTAGCCGGCTTCCTTCAGGATGGCCTTCGACGCCGCGTAGAGCTCGGCGTTCTGGGCTTCCGTCAGGAACGGCGCGGGCGCCTCCTCCACCAGCTTCTGGTGGCGGCGCTGGAGCGAGCAGTCGCGGGTGGAGACGACGACCACGTTGCCGTGGGAGTCGGCCAGGCACTGGGTCTCCACGTGACGCGGCTTGTCGAGGTACTGCTCGACGAAGCACTCGCCGCGGCCGAAGGCGGCGACGGCCTCGCGGACGGCGGAGTCGTAGAGCTCGGGGACCTCTTCGAGGTTGCGGGCGACCTTCAGGCCGCGGCCGCCGCCGCCGAAGGCGGCCTTGATCGCGATGGGCAGGCCGTGCTCCTTGGCGAACGCGACGACCTCGTCCGACCCGGAGACCGGGTCCGGCGTACCGGCGACCAGGGGCGCGCCGGCGCGCAGCGCGATGTGGCGGGCGGCGACCTTGTCGCCGAGGTCGCGGATCGCCTGCGGCGGCGGGCCGATCCAGGTCAGACCCGCGTCGATGACGGCCTGCGCGAATTCGGCGTTCTCGGAGAGGAAGCCGTATCCGGGATGGATGGCGTCCGCACCGGAATCGGCTGCGGCCTGCAGGATCTTGGACATGTCCAAGTAGCTGGCGGCCGGGGTGTCACCGCCCAACGCGAAAGCTTCGTCGGCCGCGCGGACGTGCAGAGCGTCCCGGTCCGGGTCGGCGTAGACGGCTACGCTCGCGATCCCGGCATCCCGGCAGGCCCGAGCAACGCGGACTGCGATTTCGCCACGGTTGGCGATGAGCACCTTGCGCACGATGGCTCCCTCCTTGAAACAAGCTGAGTTTAGGGACAGCCCACACGGCCTTTCGACCCTTCCCCGGTGGTGACCTTGCCCACACGGACTGTGATCCGAGTCGATCCCGGGTCGAGAAAGCCCCTGTGGCGCCCCATGTCAGGGGGATCCCCGACTGCACAGTAACCCTGCCGTGTGTCCGGGGTCTCTGTTCCCCGGGTCAGCGGGCCGGGGTGATTCTTTGTCGAATCCCTACGAACGGCCCACCCGATTCCCTGCGCGGGCACCGTGTCGCCGTCGTGTGGCCGCCGTGTCGTCGCCGTGCGGCGGCCCGACCGTAACGAAGCGGCACCGGCCCCTTGTACCAAGGTTTACCCGTTAGTAGCCTCCAGGGCGTCGAACGGGCTTGTGCATGCGGGGTGGGGGCGTCGTGGCTGGTGTGGGTGGCGTGGGTGGCGTGGTGCTGCGGAGATCCGTGGCCGGAGCGACCGCGGTCGTGCTCGTCGTGGAGGCGGCGGTGCTCGGCTTCGTGCACCTCGTCCTGGGCCGGACCACCGAGAACCAGTCGATGTCCATCGCGGGCGCCGATCCGGATGTCATGTCCAAGGCAACCTACGCGCTGGGCGCCGGCATGGCCGGGTTCCTGCTCGCCTGTGCGGTGTTCCTCGCCCTCGCCGCGATCCGCGACCGGGCCCCGGGCGCCTTCGCGCGCGTGCTCCTCGTCGGCGCCGCCGTCACCCACGGACTGCTCGGCGCCCTCGTCGTCGGCCTGGTGGGCTGGGGCGCCTTCGCGGTGATGATGCTGATTCTCTGCCTGCTGGTGCTGAGCCTGACCCTCTACGGGGCCAAGGGTGCGGGTGGGGCCGGCAACGGCGCGGGCGGCCCCGCGGCGGGCTCCAGCGGTCCCCTGGACGGCTTCGGAGGCCCGGGTGGGCCGAATGGCCCCCACGGCGCTCCCGATGGTGACGCGGACGTCCAGGACGCGCCGCCGCCGGGCCACCCGCTCGCGGACTTCGGGGACTTCGGCAAGATCGGGGAGATCAAGCCCACAAGTCCGTGATGGACACGCCCAGTTCCGCCAGCAGCGAGCGCAGCAGCGGCATGGAGATCCCGATCACATTGCCGTGATCCCCGTCGATCCCCTCGATGAACGGGGCCGACAGCCCGTCCAGGGTGAACGCCCCCGCCACGTGCAGCGGTTCCCCGCTCGCCACGTACGCCGCCACCTCCGCGTCCGTCGGCTCGCCGAAGCGGACCGTCGTCGACGCCGTGGCCGAAACCCGTCGGCCGCTCGCCGTGTCGATCACGCAGTGCCCGGTGCGCAGCACCCCGGCGCGCCCGCGCATCGACTTCCAGCGGGCCGTGGCCTCCTCGGCGTCCGCCGGCTTGCCCAGCGCCTCGCCGTCCAGCTCCAGCACGGAGTCGCAGCCGATCACCAGGGCCCCGGCGGCCTCGTCCAGGGCCGCCACGACGGCCGCCTTCGCCTCGGCCAGCGCGAGCGCCAGCTCGGAGGGGGAGTCGGCGGTGAGGGCGTCCTCGTCGAAGCCGCTCACGATCACGTGCGGGGCGAGCCCGGCCTGCCGCAGCAGGTTCAGCCGGGCGGGCGAAGCGGAGGCGAGGACGAGGGCGTGGCGGGGGGCAGCAGTCATGCCTGCCATCGTAGGGGCGGCCCGGGGGCCCGGCTCGCGGCGCTAGAAACCGCCCACGCCCAGCACGTACACCACGACGACCATCGCGATGACGACGATCACCGTCATCCGCCGGACCATCGCCGCGGCATCGCGCATGTCCTTCGGCGGCTCGTTCTTCGGGTCTGACCAGAGCATGCTCCGATCCTGGCCCCGAGCAGTCCTGTGGCGCCTGAGTACGGGTACTCAGGCGCCACGGGCAGTTCACGCCATCTTCATCCGCGGCCGCGCCTACGACGACGCGACCGCGCCTACGACCACATCTACGCTGGCCAGTACGTACGGCCCCACGCGCCCGGTCCGGGACGCGGCAGGGTCCGCCGGGCCACCCGGCCCGGTGCCGCCCACGCGTCGGTCACCCGCTCCGCGCCCGCCGGCTCCGACGCGAGGGCCGCCGCGCGCGCTCGGACCACCGCCAGTGCGGCGGCCAGCTCCTCCGGGGTCGGGTTCCCCTTGACGACCTTGATCACCACGGGACTGCCTCCTAGCGTCTAGCGTCCTAGAGGGGGATGTTGCCGTGCTTCTTCGGGGGCAGGGACTCGCGCTTGGTGCGCAGCTGCCGCAGCCCCTTGACCACGTGCGCCCGGGTCTCGGACGGCATGGTCACCGCGTCGACGTAGCCCCGCTCGGCGGCCGTGTACGGGTTCAGCAGCGCGTCCTCGTACTCGGTGATGAGCCGCGCCCGGGTCTCCTCGGCCGTGCCGGCCTCCTCCGCTTCGGCGATCGCCCGGCGGTGCAGGATGTTGACCGCGCCCTGCGCGCCCATGACGGCGATCTGGGCCGTCGGCCACGCGAGGTTCAGGTCGGCTCCGAGGTGCTTGGAGCCCATCACATCGTAGGCACCGCCGAAGGCCTTGCGCGTGATGACGGTGATCAGGGGGACGGTCGCCTCGGCGTACGCGTAGATCAGCTTGGCGCCGCGCCGGATGATGCCGTTGTACTCCTGGTCGGTGCCCGGCAGGAAGCCCGGCACGTCGACGAAGGTCAGCACCGGGATGTTGAAGGCGTCGCAGGTCCGGACGAACCGGGCCGCCTTCTCGGAGGCGTCGATGTCCAGGCAGCCGGCGAACTGCATCGGCTGGTTGGCGACGACCCCGACCGGATGCCCCTCGACGCGGCCGAAGCCGGTGAGGATGTTCGGCGCGAAGAGCGACTGGGTCTCCAGGAACTCCGCGTCGTCGAGCACGTGCTCGATCACCTTGTGCATGTCGTACGGCTGGTTCGCGCTGTCCGGGATCAGCGTGTCGAGCTCGCGGTCGCTGTCCGAGACCTCGGTGTCGGCCTCCTCGGGGAAGGCCGGGGGCTCGGAGAGGTTGTTCGACGGGAGGTAGGAGAGGAGCGACTTCACGTACTCGATGGCGTCCTTCTCGTCACCCGCCATGTGGTGCGCGACGCCGGACGTGCTGTTGTGCGTGCGCGCCCCGCCCAGCTCCTCGAAGCCGACGTCCTCGCCGGTGACGGTCTTGATGACGTCCGGGCCGGTGATGAACATGTGCGAGGTCTGGTCGACCATGACCGTGAAGTCGGTGATGGCGGGGGAGTACACGGCCCCGCCGGCGCAGGGGCCGACGACCAGGCTGATCTGCGGGATCACGCCGGAGGCGTGGACGTTGCGGCGGAAGATCTCGCCGTACATGCCCAGCGCGCTGACGCCCTCCTGGATGCGGGCGCCGCCGGAGTCGTTGATGCCGATCAGCGGGCAGCCGGTCTTCAGCGCGAAGTCCATCACCTTCATGATCTTCTGGCCGTAGACCTCGCCGAGGGCCCCGCCGAAGACGGTGAAGTCCTGCGAGAACAGGGCGACGGGCCGCCCGTCGACGGTCCCGTAGCCGGTGACGACGCCGTCGCCGTACGGCCGGGTCTTCTCCAGCCCGAAGTTCGTCGACCGGTGCCGGGCGAACTCGTCCAGCTCGACGAAGGACCCCTCGTCCAGCAGCAGGGCCACCCGCTCACGCGCCGTCAGCTTGCCCTTGGCGTGCTGCTTCTCCACCGCCCGCCCGGATCCGGCGTGCGTGGCTTCCTCGACGCGGCGCTGCAGATCCGCGATCTTCCCCGCGGTGGTGTGCATGTCGATCGGCTCTGACGGTTGTGACATCGGGGTCGCGGCTCCCTGCGTGGTGTCAACTGCCTGGTGACTTACTTGATTTTTACTAGCTACTGGTGCGTAGCGTATCGGCGGGCATGGCGCTCGGCGGTGCGGCGTTTGACACACCTAATCTGGGTTGCTTGGCCTCGCCGTCCCCTTTAGGGGACCCCGTCCCGACCCTCGCGGGCGGGCTTCCTGCTTCACCGCGGACCGCCTGCCGGGAGGGCCCCCGGGCAGGTCTTCCATCCGCTCGACAGAGCAGACACCGCCGACCCGGCGGCCAAGAGATTGACGGCGGCGTTGCCGTCCCGGTCGTGAACGGCTCCGCAACCCTCACAGGTCCACGTTCGGACCTTCAGCGGCATCGTGGCGGCGATGGCGCCACAGGCCGAGCACAGCTTCGAGCTGGGGAACCACCGATCCACGACGACGAGCTCGCGCCCGTACCAGGCCGCCTTGTACTCCAGCATCCTCCGCAGCTCGCGCCAGGCCGCGTCCGAGATGACACGGGCGAGTTTGTTGTTCTTGAGCATGTTGCCTACGGCGAGATCCTCGATCACGAGCGTTTGGTTTTCGCGCACGAGTCGGGTCGTCAGTTTGTGCAGGTGGTCCTTGCGGCGGTCCGCGATCCGGGCATGGACGCGGGCTGCGCGGGCGCGGGCCAGTCGCTCCCGGTCGCCGCGCTCGTGCCTTGGGTTGGGGACCTTCTCCCCGGTGGAGAGCGTGACCAGGGCCGTCAGGCCGGCATCGATCCCGACCGCGGCGGTGGTGGCGGGCATGGGGGCGGGGATGCGGAGCGCGTGTACTCGGCGCTTGGCCGGGACTTCCGTTTTGCTTTGAAGCGCGGGTGTCCGGACCGGCGCCCCCAGAATGCGGTGAAAGCGGTCTGCAGGTGCCGCAGCGCTTGCTGAAGGGGTACGCAGGAGACGTCGGCCAGGTAGAAGAGTTCTTCGGACTGCTTCCAGGCGGTGAGCAGGGCCGAGGTCTGGCCGTCCACGCGTTCCCGGCGTGCCCAGGCGTCGTTACGGGCGGCCAGCGCGAGGTTGTAGACCTTCCGCACGCACCCGAATGTCTTCGACAGCTCTGTCGCCTGCGCGTCGTCAGGGTAGAAACGAAACCTGAACGACCTCTTTACCGGAGAATCCCCCACAGCCCGGACGCTAGGGTCGATCACGATCCGTATGCAATCCCGGGTCAGAGGGTCACATACAGCGATATAGCGACATAAGGATCCGATCATGTCATCAGATGCTTCAGCAGGTGCCGCGGGCCGTTGGTCGAGTCTGGACCGGCCGCCGTTGAACGTCGCCGCGCTGCAGCGGGCCCTCGTGACCGGTGAGGGGCTGTGGAGCTCGCTGGAGGTGGTGGGCTCCACCGGGTCCACCAACAGCGATCTCGCCTCCCGGTCCGCGAAGCTGCCCGAGGGGGCCGTGCTCGTCGCCGAGGAGCAGACCGCCGGGCGCGGCAGGCTCGACCGGAGCTGGGTCGCGCCCGCGCGGTCCGGGCTGTTCTTCTCCGTACTGCTGAAGCCCGGGCCCTCGGTGCCGCAGGAGCGGTGGGGCTGGCTGACGCTGCTGGCCGGGGTGGCCACGGCCACCGGGCTCTCGCGCGCCGCCGGCGTGGACACCGCACTCAAGTGGCCCAACGACCTCCTGGTCACCGTCGACGGTGAGGAGCGCAAGGCCGGCGGGATCCTCGCCGAGCGCGTGGGCGACGGGGTCGTCCTCGGGATCGGGCTCAACGTGACGCTGACCGACGCCGAGCTCCCGGTGGACACCGCCGGGTCGCTGCTCCTGGCCAAGGCCACCGTCACC
The DNA here is from genome assembly GCF_035978755.1 of Streptomyces sp. NBC_01298. Lineage (NCBI taxonomy): Bacteria > Bacillati > Actinomycetota > Actinomycetes > Kitasatosporales > Streptomycetaceae > Streptomyces > Streptomyces sp. NBC_01298. Next base: position 3,656,092 of record NZ_CP108414.1, on the reverse strand, counting down.
GACCGGGACCCGCTGCTCAAGGCCGTACTGCGCTCCCTGGAGCAGTGGTACGGAAACTGGCGCGCGGCCGGCGGCGATCCGGCGGCCAGCGGTCTGCAGGAGACGTACGCGGCGGGCTGCGCGACCCTCGGCAAGCACGTGCGGGCGGAGCTGCCGGGCGGGCGCACGCTCACCGGGACGGCCGAAGCGGTGGACACCGACGGACGGCTCGTCGTACGGACCGCCGAGGACAAGCACGAGGCCGTGGGGGCAGGGGATGTCGTCCATCTGCGGTCCGTGCGGTAGCCCGCGGGGGGACCGCCCCGGGTGACGGAGTAGGGGAGTGAGCTACGGCACACCTGCCGTATGGTTTAGGCGATCCCGGTCCTCGCGGTGATCACCCGGTTCGGCAGTGCGCACGGAATGGACAGGAGGCGGCCCTTGACCGTCGACGACCCTCGGTCCAGCGCGCCCGCCCCCGGAGCGGCGACGGGCGGCTCCGGCAGCCCCGGCGGTTCCGGCGGTTCCGGAGTCCACGCCACCCCCATCGGGCGCGATCAGCACACTCCCCACCACGAGGTCGACCACACGGCGCAGCCGACGGCCGACCCGCTCGCCATCCGCCTGGAGCAGCTGATCCTCGGCGCCGAGCGCCGGTACACGCCTTTCCAGGCGGCCCGCAGCGCCGGGGTCTCCATGGAGCTCGCCTCCCGCTTCTGGCGGGCCATGGGCTTCGCGGACATCGGCCAGGCCAGGGCCCTGACGGAGGCCGACGTACTGGCGCTGCGCCGGCTCGCCGGCCTCGTCGAGGCCGGGCTGCTGAGCGAGCCGATGGCGGTCCAGGTGGCCCGGTCCACCGGGCAGACCACGGCCCGGCTCGCGGAGTGGCAGATCGACTCCTTCCTGGAGGGCCTGACGGAGCCGCCGGAGCCGGGGATGACCCGCACCGAGGTCACGTACCCGCTGGTCGAGCTGCTGCTGCCGGAGCTGGAGGAGTTCCTCGTCTACGTGTGGCGGCGCCAGCTCGCGGCCGCGACCGGGCGGGTCGTGCAGGTGGCGGACGACGAGGAGATGGTCGACCGGCGCCTCGCGGTGGGCTTCGCCGACCTGGTGGGCTTCACGCGCCTGACGCGGCGGCTGGAGGAGGAGGAGCTCGGCGAGCTGGTCGAGTCCTTCGAGACGACCTCCGCGGACCTGGTGGCGGCGCACGGCGGCCGGCTGATCAAGACGCTCGGCGACGAGGTGCTGTACTGCGCCGACGACGCGGCGACGGCGGCGGAGATCGCCCTGCGGCTGATCGAGACGATGGAAGCCGACCCGCAGATGCCGGAGCTGCGCGTGGGCATCGCCTTCGGGACGGTGACCACGCGGATGGGCGACGTCTTCGGGACCACGGTGAACCTGGCCTCGCGGCTGACGTCCATAGCCCCCAAGGACGCGGTCCTGGTGGACGGCGCGATGGCCAAGGAACTGGGCCGCACGGGCGCGGCGCCGGTCTCGGAGAAGGAAGCGGAGAACGAGGAGGGCGGCGGTTCCTACCGCTTCGCGCTCCAGCCGATGTTCCAGCGCCCGGTGCGCGGCCTCGGCGTCGTGGAGCCCTGGTCGCTGACGCGCCGGAGCCCTAAGATCCCCGGATAACGTTCGTTAACCGGGAGGGTCGCCCTGTGTCCGAATTCGTGAGTGTGCGCCGGCATGAGGGCGGGGTCGCCGAGCTGGTTCTGGACCGGCCCAAGGCGATGAACGCCGTGTCCACCGAGATGGCGCGGGGCATCGGCGCCGCGTGCGCGGAGTTGGGTGCGGATCCGTCGGTACGGGTCGTCGTGCTCTCCTCGACCGCCGAGAGGGCGTTCTGCGTGGGGGCGGACCTCAAGGAGCGGAACTCCTTCTCGGACGCGGAGCTGCTGCGCCAGCGGCCGACCACGCGGGGCGCGTACGGGGGAGTGCTGGGGCTTCCGATGCCGGTGATCGCGGCGGTGCACGGGTTCGCGCTGGGCGGCGGCTTCGAGCTGGCCCTGGCCTGTGACGTCATCGTGGCCGACGAGACGGCCGTCGTCGGGCTGCCCGAGGTGTCGGTCGGGGTGATCCCGGGCGGCGGCGGTACGCAGCTGCTGCCCAGGCGCGTGGGGGCGGCGCGGGCCGCGGAGCTGATCTTCACCGCGCGGCGGGTGGAGGCCGCGGAGGCGCTGACCCTGGGCCTGGTGGACTCGGTGGTGCCGGCGGGGACGGACCGTGAGGCCGCCCTCGCGATGGCGGCGGCGATGGCCGCGAACTCCCCGGTCGGGCTGCGGGCCGCGAAGCGGGCGCTGCGGCTCGGGCACGGCATGGACCTGGTGGCCGGGCTGGAGATCGAGGACGCGGCGTGGCGGACGGTGGCCTTCTCCGGGGACCGGGCCGAGGGCGTGGCGGCGTTCAACGAGAAGCGGAAGCCGGAGTGGCCCGGGGTGTGAGGGGCGGGCCCACGCCCTGTTCGTGACCCGGTGTGATCTTGGTACCACCGAATGTCGCGCCAATTATCACCAAATCGGACAAAACTCCCTAACCTGGGGTGATGGGTGTTGACGGGCGGCTTCGAGCCGTTGTGGGCCTCGCGCAGGCCATGGCCGCCGCGTGCGCGCCGCGGGACAGTGTGCGGGCGGCCGCGCGCGGGGCCAGGCTCGCGATGGACGGCTCGTTCGCCGCGATCTCCGCGTGGGAGCGGGAGCGGGGGCGCCTGCGGGTGCTCGTGAACGAGGGGGAGCGCCGGGACGGGGAGGAGGAGTTCCCCGAGGACGAGTCGTACCCCGTGCACGATTTCCCCGAGATCACGGAGTTCCTGCACGAGCGCTGGGTCGGTGGGGGCGGACCCCACGCCTGGGTGGACAGCGCGGTCGGCGACCGGCCGGGACGCCGGGGTGACGCGCTGCGGCGGCGCGGGCGCGGTACGTGCGTGGTGGCCCCGATCGTGCTGAGCGGGCGGGCCTGGGGCGAGCTGTACGTGGCCCGGGACGAGGGCATGGCGGACTTCGACGAGGACGACGCGGAGTTCGCGACGGTCCTGGCGGCGGTGATCGCGGCGGGGCTGGCGCAGAGCGACCGGCTGGAGGAGGCCCGGCGGCTCGCGTTCACCGACCCGCTGACCGGACTGGCCAACCGGCGGGCCGTGGACATGCGGCTCGACGAGGCGCTGGAGGAGCACCGGCGGAGCGGGGCCACGGTGGTGGTGAGCCTGGTCGTCTGCGACCTGAACGGCCTCAAGAAGGTCAACGACACCCTCGGGCACGCGATGGGGGACCGGCTGCTGGAACGGTTCGGCTCCGTGCTCAGCCTGTGCGGGGCGATGCTGCCGGGAGCGCTGGTCGCGCGGCTGGGCGGGGACGAGTTCTGCCTGGTCAGCGTGGGGCCCTCGGCGGACGAGGTGGTACGGGTCACCGAGGAGGTGTGCCTGCGGGCCGCCGAGCTGGAGCTCGGGGAGGGGGTCGCCTGCGGGGTCGCCTCCACGGGGGACCCGATCGGGCCGGTGAAATCCTCCCGGCGGCTGTTCCGGCTGGCGGATGCGGCGCAGTACAAGGCGAAGGCGGCGCGGTCGGCGAAGCCGGTGGTCGCGGGGCGGGACACGGCGGTGGTCCGGCTCGCCGACGCGGAGCCCGGGGGGCCGGGGGAGCGACGCCGCTTCCGGGGGCGGGCGTAGCGAAGCCTGCCCGCGGCCCGGCGCCCGCCTGTGCCCGGTGCTCCGGCCCGCGGTGGGTGGCCCGCTCTGGCGGCCCGCCCTGGCGGGCGGTGCCCCGGGCTGCCGCCCGCCGTCGCGATGGTGCTCCGCACCGGTGGCGGGTGTGCCCCGCGGGGCTGTCCCCTACCCGCCCTTCCACCATCCCCCAGACTCCGTCCGGGGGGACCCCCAGCCGGGCTTCGCCCGGACCCCCTGGGGCTCCGCCCCAGACCCCGCGCCTCAAGCGCCGGCGAGGCTGGATTTGGCCGGCGTTGGCCTCCAAGTGCACGTTCCACTGGGCATACCCAGACCCGCCGGCGTTTGAGGCGCGGGGGCCCGGGTCCGCCCCGGCAACGGGTCCGGGGCGTGCCCCGGGAAACGGGCGAAGGGTGGGTAGGTGACCCCCGCACCGGCAGGGCCCATCCAGCCGCACCCGCCCACCGGGCCCACGCCGGGACGGCGGTGGCGGGCACTCCGACCGGCCACCGCCGGACGGAGTCCGGCGCAGCAGGGCGAAGCCCGCGCAGCGGTGCGAGGTCTGCGTCAGGAAGGAGAAGGAGTGACATGGAGGGATTCAGTCCGTACGCTGCTGAATATGGATATGCACACTGTCGTGGTGGGAACGTCCGGGACCACCGCCGAAGACGTGATCGCCGTCGCCCGCGGCAACGCCCGCGTGGAGCTTTCCGGTGAGGCGCTCACCGCGCTCGCCGCGGCCCGCGAGATCGTGGACGCGCTCGCCGCGAAGCCCGAGCCCGTCTACGGGGTGTCCACCGGGTTCGGGGCGCTCGCCTCCCGGCACATCAGCCCCGAGCTGCGCGCGCAGCTCCAGCGCAACATCGTCCGTTCGCACGCCGCCGGCATGGGCCCGCGCGTGGAGCGCGAGGTCGTGCGGGCGCTGATGTTCCTGCGGCTGAAGACCGTCTGCTCCGGGCACACCGGCGTCCGGCCGTCCGTCGCGCAGACGATGGCCGACGTGCTCAACGCCGGGATCACCCCCGTCGTGCACGAGTACGGCTCGCTGGGCTGCTCGGGAGACCTCGCCCCGCTCTCGCACTGCGCGCTCGCGCTGATGGGCGAGGGTGACGCGGAGGGCCCCGACGGAGTCGTGCGGCCCGCCGGGGAGCTGCTCGCCGAGGCCGGGATCACCCCCGTCGAGCTCCGCGAGAAGGAGGGCCTCGCCCTCCTCAACGGCACCGACGGCATGCTCGGCATGCTGGTCATGGCCCTCGCCGACCTCGGCAGGCTGTACACCGCCGCCGACATCACCGCCGCGCTGACGCTGGAGGCGCTGCTCGGCACCGAGAAGGTGCTCCAGCCCGAGCTGCACGCGATCCGCCCGCACCCCGGTCAGGGCGCCGCCGCCGCGAACATGGCCGCCGTCCTGAAGGGTTCCGGGCTCGTCCGGCACTACCAGGAGGAGACCGCCCCGCGCGTGCAGGACGCCTACTCCGTGCGCTGCGCCCCGCAGGTCGCCGGCGCGGGCCGCGACACCATGGCGCACGCCGCCCTCGTCGCCTCCCGCGAGCTGGCCGCCGCCGTCGACAACCCGGTCGTGCTGCCCGACGGGCGAGTGGAGTCCAACGGGAACTTCCACGGCGCCCCGGTCGCGTACGTGCTCGACTTCCTCGCCATCGCCGCCGCGGACCTCGGGTCGATCGCCGAGCGCCGCACCGACCGGCTGCTCGACAAGAACCGCAGCCACGGCCTGCCGCCGTTCCTCGCGGACGACGCCGGCGTGGACTCCGGGCTCATGATCGCCCAGTACACGCAGGCCGCGCTGGTGAGCGAGATGAAGCGGCTCGCGGTCCCGGCCTCCGCGGACTCGATCCCCTCCTCCGCCATGCAGGAGGACCACGTCTCGATGGGCTGGTCGGCCGCGCGCAAGCTCCGTACCGCCGTCGACAACCTCACCCGGATCATCGCGATCGAGATGTACGCGGCCACCCGCGCCATCGAGCTGCGCCACGGGCTGACCCCGGCGCCGGCCAGCCAGGCCGCCATCGCGGCGGCCCGCGCGGCGGGCGTGGAGGGTCCCGGGCCGGACCGGTTCCTCGCGCCCGACCTGGCCGCCGCGGACGCCTTCGTCCGTTCCGGTGGACTCGTGGACGCCGTCGAGGCCGTGACCGGCCCCCTCGCCTGAGGGAATTAGTTCGAGCAGGGGGGAAGGGTGCGGCGCCGGAGATCCCGGGGCCGCACCCTTCTGCGTGTTCGTGTGTCCGCAGGTTCGTTACGCCGTGCGCGAGCGGCGTACGGAGAAGGCCACGAAGCCGGCTCCGGCGCCCAGGCAGAGCGTGCCGCCGAGCAGGTAGGGCGCGGTGTCCACGCCGCCCGTGTCGGCGAGCGCGAGGGCGGGCTCGGGCGCGGAGGCGGCCTGGACCTCCAGGTTCGCGGCGGCGGGCGCGGCGGCGGGCGCGCCGGAGGCGGCCTTCTCGTGCCCGGGCGCGGTGGCGTTGGCCGAGGGGACGAACCACAGGACGGCGAGGAGGGTGGTCGCTCCGAGAGCGGTGAGTGTTGATCGGCGTGCGGACACGGTGCGATCCCCCTTGTGGCAGCAGCGAATTGGCCCCGTGCGGTGATGCTACGGAAAGGGGCGGGTCGTGGGAAAGTCGGGGCTGCCGCGGGATTACTCTCCGTCGTATGAACCCTTCTGAGAACTCACGATACGTACGCCTTCGGGTGGATTTGGTACTTGAGGTGCCGGACGTCGACGCCCTCACCGGAGCCGCCCTCGCGCACATCAAGGCCGACGAGTTCATGCCGGACGAGGAGCGCGGCCACGCCGAGGCGGCCGTCCGGGAGGACGAGTCGGAGGCTCTGGCCTACCTGGTGGACCCCACTGACCTGGTCGCGGACATCCCCGGAGTGGAGCTCGCGCAGGCCTCCTGGAGCAGCGAGCCCGTGGAATACGACCCCGAGTCCATGGAGTGGGACCTCGACGAGGAAGATGGGGAGCTCGACGAAGAGACTGACAACGCCTGACGGTGGGGTTGACCACATTCGAACGGAATGGGGCAGCACCTCGGGGTGTAATGCGTTGTCAGGACGAGGCAGGGGGGTCATGCCCCCTGCCCGGGGAGTTCGGGGTTCAGGCAACGATGGAGTGGCGTGTGAGGACGGACAGCATGCGGCGGAGAAGGTCCCTGGTGGCCATATCCGCCGTACTCGGCGGCGTACTGGTGCTCGCGGGATGCGGCGGCGACGACGGCAAGGCGCAGACGCCGCAGGCCAGCGGAGAGGCGTCGGCCAAATCCCAGGCGGACGTGGACGCGGCCGCGGCCAAGGACGCCTCCCAGGCCAAGATAGCCATCACGCCCAAGGACGGCGCCACCAACGTCGGCCTGAACGACGCGGCCACGGTGGCCGTGACCGAGGGCACGCTCACCGCGGTCGAGCTGAAGAGCTCCGAGGGCACGAAGGTGCCGGGCAAGATAGCCGCCGACGGGAAGAGCTGGAAGCCGGACGGCGCGCTGAAGCGCTCCACGAAGTACGCGCTGTCGGCGACCGCGAAGGACGAGGCGGGCCGCGAGGCGCACGAGAACGCCTCCTTCACCACCATCTCCCCGCAGAACAGCTTCGTGGGGTCCTTCATCCCCGACGCGGGCCAGACCGTCGGCGTGGGCATGCCGGTCTCGATCACCTTCGACAAGTCCATCAAGGACAAGAAGGCCGTCCAGGCGGGCATCACGGTCACCTCCAGCAGCGGCCAGGAGGTCGTGGGCCACTGGTTCAGCACGCAGCGGCTGGACTTCCGCCCCGAGAAGTACTGGCAGGCGGGTTCCACCGTCACCCTGAAGCTGGCGCTGGACGGGGTCCAGGGCGGCCCGGGCATCCAGGGCGTGCAGAGCAAGACCGTCACCTTCAAGATCGGCCGGAGCCAGGTCTCCACGGTCGACGCGAAGAGCAAGAAGATGACGGTCACCCGTGACGGCGCGGTCCTCAAGACCATCCCGATCTCGGCGGGCTCCCCGGAGAACCCGACCTACAACGGTCAGATGGTGATCTCCGAGAAGTTCAAGGAGACCCGGATGAACGGCGCCACCGTCGGCTTCACGGACGACGACGGCAAGGGCGAGTACGACATCAAGGACGTGCCGCACGCGATGCGCCTGTCGAACTCCGGCACCTTCGTGCACGGCAACTACTGGGGCCCGGACTCGGTCTTCGGCAGTGCCAACACCAGCCACGGCTGCGTCGGCCTGAACGACGCCAAGGGCGCGAACGACCCGAACCAGCCCGCGGCCTGGTTCTACGACAACTCCCTCATCGGAGACGTCGTCACGGTCGTCAACTCCCCGGACAAGACGATCAAGCCGGACAACGGCCTCAACGGCTGGAACATGGACTGGGCGGCCTGGAAGGCCGGCTCGGCCGTCTGAGCCGCCGACACCACAGCCGCACCCCGACGAAGCGCAGACGGACGGCGGGGGGCCCCGACCAGGGGGCTCCCCGCCGTCCGTTCGCTGTAGGCGGGCGTACGGGTGATCCTGTGCGCGACCTGTGAGTTCGCGTTCTCATCCGACTCTTATGGACGGCTTATCCGGCCGTCACCGGTGCTGCCTAGCTTCGGCCGCATGTTCTTCACCTACCTCCGGCGCGAGCTGCGCCGCCGCAGGAAGGCGGCGCTCGTCGTCGCCTCCGGGCTCGCCCTGGGCATCGCCCTCGTCATCGTCGTCACCTCCGTCTCGGCGGGCATGACGCAGGCCCAGGACAAGGTCCTCCAGTCGCTCTACGGCCTCGGCACGGACATGACCGTCACCAAGGCCCAGACCCCGCCCGCCGAGGGCGATACCGCGGCCCGCCCCCGGTTCAGGTTCGACGCGAAGGGCGAGGGCGACGCGAACGCCGGGGCCGAGCAGAGCAGCGACCTCGTGATGCCCCAGGGCTTCCAGACCCTCGACGCCGCCACCGTGGACAAGGTGTCCGGCCAGAGCGGGGTCGCGCGGGCCGTCGGCGGCCTCAGCCTCCAGGTGATGAAGGTCAACGGTCAGTTCAAGCGCGGGGAGTTCAAGCGCGCGGCGGGTCAGTCGGGCGGCGGAGCCGCCGCCAAGCCGGGCGCCACGGGCGGCGGCCAGGGCGGTACGGTCGAGGGCGGCGGCGCCGACTTCGACGTCAACTCCTTCTCCGTCTACGGCGCGGACGTCGCCCACCCCGAGCTGGGCCCGCTCACCACCTCCAAGATCACCTCGGGCCGCACCTTCGCGGCCGGCGAGAGCGACGCTGCGGTCGCGGTCGTCGACAGCGCCCACGCCACGAAGAACAAGCTCGCCGTCGGCTCCGAAGTCACCGTCAAGGGCGTCAAGTTCAAGGTGATCGGGATCGCCACCGCCGACAGCGGCGACGCGGCCGCCAACGTCTACCTCCCGCTCAAGCAGGCCCAGACCCTCGCCGGAACCCCCGGCAAGATCACCACGGTCTACGTGCAGGCGAAGGACTCCCAGGCGATCGGCTCCGTCAAGCAGGCCATCCAGAAGAACGTCCCGGACACCACCGTCACCACCTCGGCCGACCTGGCCGACACCGTCTCCGGTTCGCTCTCCACCGCCTCCTCCCTCGCCTCCACCGTCGGCACCTGGCTCTCGTACGCGGTCCTGCTCGCCGCCTTCCTCGTCGCCGGCCTGTTGACCTCCTCGGCCGTGTCCCGGCGCGTCCGCGAGTTCGGCACGCTCAAGGCGCTCGGCTGGAAGAGCGGCCGCGTCACCGGGCAGGTCGCGGGCGAGGCCCTGGTCAACGGGCTCATCGGCGGCGTCCTCGGCATCGGCCTCGGGCTCGGAGCCGCGTACGCCATCACCGCGATCAGCCCGCGGCTGACGGCGCAGCTCGCCGGCGGCGCCGGCCGCTCCCAGGGCCCGGGCGGCGGCGGGGGCGGGGGCGGCGGGATGACGCGCTCCGCGCAGCAGGGCGCCGGCAAGGCCCTCGACATCGCGCTCACCGCGCCCGTCTCGCTCTCCACCATCGGCCTGGCCGTCGCGCTCGCGGTCGCGGGCGGACTGATCGCGGGCGGCTTCGGCGGCTGGCGCGCCTCCCGGCTGCGGCCGGCGGACGCCCTGCGCCGCGTCGAATAGCCGCCGCCCGGCCGGCGGCCGTCACCCGCCGGCACCCCCGCCCGTACCACCGCCCCGCAACCCGAGGGAACGAACCAGAGATGTACCAACTCACCGGTGTCACCAAGCGCTACCGGCGCGGCAAGGAATCCATCGACGCGCTCGCCGGCGTGGACCTGACCATCGAGGACGGCGGCCGGCTCGTCATCCAGGGCCCCACCGGCGGAGGCAAGTCCACCCTGCTCCAGATGCTCGGCGCCCTGGACCGCCCGACGGCGGGACAGATCGTCCTCGACGGACTCGACCTCGCCACCGTCTCCGAATCCCGCCTCACCCGGTTCCGCGCCGAGAACATCGGCTTCGTGTTCCAGTCCTTCAACCTGATCCCCACGCTCACCGCGCAGGAGAACGTCGAAACGGCCCTCGTCCCACTCGGGCTGGGGGCCCGCGAGCGGCGCGACCGGGCCGCCGAGGCGCTGGACTCCGTGGGCCTCGGCGAGCGGATGGGACACCTGCCCGGGGAGATGTCCGGCGGCCAGCAGCAGCGCGTGGCCATCGCGCGGGCGCTGGTGAAGCGGCCCAAGGTGCTGCTGGCCGACGAGCCGACCGGCAACCTCGACGAGTCCATGCGCGACGAGGTCATGGAGCTGCTCGAAGGGCTCTGGAAGGAGCACGGCCTGACCTTCGTCATGGTCACCCACGACAGCGCGCTCGCGAAGCGGGCCCCGCGGGTGGCGACGATCCGGCGCGGCAAGGTGACCGTCACCGAAAACGCCTGAGCGCGCCGCCACCCTCCGGTTGGGGGGTCCGGAGCCGGTTTAGGGTCCGGAGCATGACGATCACCGCGCTCTCCGTGCCCCCGACCGACACCGAGATCGACCACTGGTGGGCCGTCCTGGCGGCAGCCCGGACGGCCGACCTGCCGGGGACTGCGCCGCCCTCCCGGACGGAGGTGGCCGGAGCGCTGCGGGTGCCGTCGGTGCGGGGGCGCTCGCTGTACTGGGCCACGGAGGAGGCGGTCGCCTCCCTGGTCCTCTTCACCGACGGCACCAACGACCACACCGCGTTCCTGGACGAGCTGACCGTACGGCCCGACGCGCGGCGGCGCGGTGTGGGCGCGGCCCTGTGGGAGCGGGCCCGCGAGGAGCTGCTCGCGGACGGCCGCACGTCGGTGGCGACGGAGGCGGACCTGGGCGGTGCGGGGCAGGCGTTCGCCGAGTCCGTGGGCTTCGAGAACGTCCTGTCGATGGCCTGGTACGCGCAGGACGTGCGCGAGGCGCGGTGGGCGCAGGGGGCGCGGGCCGCGAAGGAAGGGGCGGCGCCCACCCCACCCGGCTACGAGCTGCACTGCTGGCCCGGGCCGGTCCCCGACGCGTGGGCGCGGGCCGCGGCCGTCGCCCACGGGGCGATGGAGGACGCGCCGTCGGGGGAGCTGGACCAGCGGATCCAGACCTGGACGCCGGAGCGCCTGCACGCGGCCCAGCGCAAGATCCTGGACCGGGGCGGCGCCCTGACCACGGTCGCCGCCGTCACCCCGGACGGCGAGGTGGCGGCCTACACGGAACTGGTCCTGCCCGATCCGGCGGGCCCGCGCGCGCTCCAGTACGACACCGTGGTCGTCCCCGCCCACCGGGGCCACGGGCTCGGCCGCACGGTCAAGCTCCGCATGCTCGCGGAGGCGGCGACCCGCCACCCGGACCTGCGCACCATCGCCACCTCGGTGGCGGACGACAACACCCCGATGCTCGCGGTCAACGCGGCCCTGGGGTACCGGCGCGAGCGCGGGGTCGGGTACTTCCAGCTGCGGCTGTAGTCGTAGCCGGGGGGGCGCGGTCCTACGGGGCGGATTCCCCGGCGGGGCCCGGGGCGTGCTCCCGCTCCCGCTCCGGGGCGGCGGTGGACGCGGACCAGGAGGCGAGGAGGCGCAGGGCGTCGGCCGAGGGGGAGCCCGGGGCGGCGTGGTAGGTGACCAGGAACTGCGCCGGGTCGTCCGGGAAGGCCAGCGTCTCGAAGGAGAGCGCGAGCTCGCCGACCAGCGGATGGCGCAGCCGCTTGACGCCGTGGGTCTTGTTGTCGGCCACCGTGTGGGCCGCCCACAGCCGCCGGAACTCCTCGTTCTTGACCGACAGCTCGCCGACCAGCGCGGACAGCCGTTCGTCGTCCGGGAACTGTCCGGCGTACACGCGCAGGTTGCTCACCACCTCGCACGCCCGGCATTCCCAGTCCGCGTACAGCTCCGCCGTCGCCGGGTCCAGGAACACCAGGCGCACCAGGTTGCGCTCCTGCGCCGGGAGCGCCCCGAAGTCGCCGAAGACGGCCGCGGCCAGCGGGTTCCAGCCTATGACGTCCTGACGCCGCCCGACCAGGTACGCCGGTACGCCGTCCATCGCGTCCAGCAGCGTCCGCAGCTGCGGCCGGACCTGCTGGGGGCGCGGGGTCTGGCGGCGCTTGCGGGGCTTGGGGCCGGCCAGGTGGCTCAGGTGCGCACGCTCCGTGTTGTCCAGGCGCAGGGCCCGGGCGATGGCGTCGAGGATGTCCGCCGACACGTTCTGGCCGTGGCCCTGCTCGAGGCGCGTGTAGTACGCGACCGACACCCCGGCCAGCTGCGCCAGCTCCTCGCGGCGCAGGCCGGGGACCCGGCGGTGGCGCCCGTAGTCGGGCAGGCCCACGTCCTCGGGCCGCAGCCGGGCGCGCCGGGAGCGCAGGAACTCGCCGAGCTCGGCTCGCTGATCAAGCTGGTCCATTACCCCAGTATCCCCGCGCGGGGATACGGGCCGGGGGCGTGAGCCTGACCCCGCCAAGGGTAGGTCCGCCAGACCTAGGCAGGGCAGGGGGATGGGTGTCCGGAGCGGAACCGTGCAGGCTGTGGGCACACGGCAGCCACACAAGGCAGCCGCACACAGCAGTCTTCCGAGGAGCCCCACCGTGTCCGTCACCCAGGTCGCCGCCTACGCCGCCCCCGCGCCCAAGGCCCCGCTGGAGCGCATCACCGTCCCGCGCCGTCCGGTCGGCGCGCACGACGTCCTCATCGACATCAAGTTCGCCGGCATCTGCCACTCCGACATCCACCAGGTCACCGACGGCTGGGGCGAGGGCATCTACCCCATGGTCCCGGGCCACGAGATCGCCGGTGTCGTCGCCGAAGTCGGCGCCGAGGTCACCAAGTTCGCCGTCGGCGACCGGGTCGGCGTCGGCTGCTTCGTCGACTCCTGCCGCGAGTGTGAGCAGTGCCTCGCCGGGCAGGAGCAGTTCTGCGCCAAGGGCATGACCGGCACGTACAACGCCCTCGACAAGAACGGCGAGCCCACGTACGGCGGTTACTCCACGCACGTGGTCGTCGACGAGAACTACACCGTCCGCATCCCCGACGGCCTCCCCCTCGACATCGCCGCCCCGCTGCTGTGCGCCGGCATCACCCTCTACTCCCCGCTCAAGCACTGGCAGGCCGGCCCCGGCAAGCAGGTCGCGATCGTCGGCCTCGGCGGTCTCGGCCACATGGGCGTCAAGATCGCCCACGCCCTCGGCGCCGAGGTCACCGTCCTCTCCCAGACCCTGCGCAAGCGGGAGGACGGGCGGGGGCTGGGCGCCGACCACTTCTACGCCACGAACGACGAGGCCACCTTCAAGGAGCTGGCCGCCCGCTTCGACCTGATCGTGTCCACGGTCTCCGCGCCGCTCGCGCTCGACGCCTACCTGGGCCTGCTCAAGGTGGACGGGGCCCTGGTCAACGTCGGCGCCCCGGAGGAGCCGGTCTCGCTGAACCTGTTCTCCGTCATCGGCGGCCGCAAGACCCTGGCCGGCTCGATGATCGGCGGGATCGCCGAGACGCAGGAGATGCTCGACTTCTGCGCGCGGCACGGGCTGGGTTCGGACATCGAGGTGATCCGCGCGGACGAGGTCAACGAGGCGTACGTGCGCGTCCAGTCGGGCGACGTCCGCTACCGCTTCGTCATCGACACCTCGACCATCTGAGTCGCCGCCGTCTGACCGGAGTCTGACGGCGGCCCCCGGGTGCACGTCCATCGCGTGCGCGTTCCCCGGGGGCCGCCGTCACACGCTTTTCATGCCCCGTGCATGGTCTCGGCGGCCGTCCGCGCGGACGATCTTCCCACCAGCCTTCTGTCACCGGGGAGTTCGAGATGCCCAGCCGCCGCCATTTCCTCGCGGGTTCCGCGGCCGCCGCCGCCGGATTCGCGGCGCTCCCGCAGGCCGTCCAGCCGGCGCGTGCGGCCACCGCCGGGACCGGGGCGGGGACCGGGACCGAGGCCGGGGGCCCGCCGAACCTCGTGGTGATCCTGGCCGACGACCTGGGCTACGGCGACCTGGGCGCGTACGGCCAGAAGCTGATCACGACCCCGCGCATCGACCAACTCGCGGCCGAGGGGCTCCGGTTCACCGACGCCTACGCCGCCGCCGTCTGCGCCCCCTCCCGCGCCGCGCTGCTGACCGGCCTGCACACCGGCCACGCCGCCGTCCGGGCCAACCCCTCCAGCGGCGGCCAGGGCAGCCTCGGCGCGGGCGACACCACCTTCGCGGAGGTGCTCCGGGCACGCGGGTACCGTACGGGCCTCTTCGGCAAGTGGGGCTTCGGACCGGAGGCCGGGAACCAGCCGAGCCACCCGTCCGCGCGGGGCTTCGAGGAGTTCTACGGGTACATCGACCACGGGCACGCCCACGAGTACTACCCGGCGTACCTCTGGAACGGCAACGCCAAGGAGACCGTCCCGACGGGCACCTTCGCCCCCGACGCGATCGCCGCGCGCGCCCTCGGCTTCATCGACGCCCACGCCGCCGGCCCCGACCCCTTCCTGCTCTTCCTCACCCCGAACCTCCCGCACGCCCCGAGCGAGATCCCCGACGCGAGCGCCTACGCCTCCCGGTCCTGGACGCAGGCGAACAAGTCGCACGCGGCGCAGATCAGCCTCCTCGACGCGCAGGTCGGCGCGGTCGTCGACCGGCTGAAGGCACGGGGCGTCGCGGAGCGCACGGTCGTCCTGGTGGCCTCCGACAACGGCCCGCACGAGGAGGGCGGGGTGAACCCGGACCTCTTCGACGCCAACGGTCCGCTGCGCGGCTACAAGCGAAACCTGTACGAGGGCGGCGTGCGCGTCCCCCTCGTCGCCTGGTCCCCGGGCCGGATCGCCCCCGGCACCAGCAGCGCCCGTCCCACCCCGCTCTACGACCTCCTGCCCACCCTCGCCGACCTGGCGGGCGGCGCCCCGGCCCCCTCCGACATCGACGGGCTCTCGGCGGCCCCCGTCCTGAACGGCGCCCCGGCGCTCGCTCCGGTCCACGACCACCTGTACTGGTACCGGGACGAGCAGGGCGTCACCAGCCGGGCCAACACCCAGGACGGCGGCCGGGCGAAGCAGGTCGCGGAGGCCATCCGCAAGGACCGCTGGAAGGCCGTACGGTTCGCGCCCGCGCGGGACCGGACCGTACCGGACGCGCAGTGGCAGTTCGAGCTCTACGACCTGACCGCGGACCTCGCCGAGAAGCACGACGTGGCGGCGGCGAACCCGGCGGTGGTGGCCTCCCTCACGGCCCTGCTCCGCTCCTCCTGGGCCGATGTGTACACCCGCCGCCCCTGGGGCCTGACCACGACCGCCTCCCCGTCCGCCGGCACGCTCACCACCACCCTGGCCAACGGCACGGCCCGCGCCTGGGCCGACGCCCGGGTGTCGCTGAGCGTCCCGGCGGGCTGGACCGCGACCCCGGCGGGTCCCGCCGCGGCCGCCTCCCTCGCCCCGGGGCAGTCCCTGACCACGGTGTGGACCCTCACCGCCCCGCAGGGGGCCGCCGCCGTCACCCTCACCGCGTCGGCCGCGGCGGGCGGCTCCGCCTTCACCGCGCAGGCCCCGTACGCCCCGCTGCCCGCGCCGCCCACGCGGGACGCCTACCTCAGCGACCTCCCCTGGGTCTCCGCGTCCAACGGCTGGGGCCCGGTCGAGATCGACCGCTCCAACGGCAAGCAGGCGGCGGGCGACGGCACCCCGATCGCCTTCGGCGGGGTCAGTCACGCGAAGGGCCTCGGCGTGCACGCCCCGTCCGAGATCGTCTACCACCTGGGCGGCCGCGGGAACCGCTTCACGACCCTGGTCGGCATCGACGACTTCTCGAAGAAGCAGTCGGCGGCCGGAGCCACCCGCGCGACGGTGCGCGGCGACGGCCGGATCCTCGCCACGACGGGCGTCCTGACCGGCGCCTCGGGACCGACGGCGCTCGACGTGGACGTACGCGGCGTCCGGCTCCTCACCCTGACGGTCGAGGACGCCAACGCGAACTCCGCCTTCGACCACACCTCGTGGGCTTCGGCCCGGGTGACGGTGGTCTGACGGGCGCCAGGGAACGAAAGGAGCCCCGGACCCCCGCACGCGGCGGGGGTCCGGGGCTCCTGCGCGCTGCCGGTCAGCCCTCGGCGCGGGCCACGCCGATCGGGCAGGAGACACCGGTGCCGCCGATGCCGCAGTAGCCGCCGGGGTTCTTGTCCAGGTACTGCTGGTGGTACGCCTCGGCGGGCCAGAAGGGACGCTCCGACGCCGGAAGGACGGCCGTGGTGATCGTGCCGTGGCCGGAGGCGGTCAGGACGCGCTGGTAGGCCTCGCGGGAGGCTTCGGCGGTGGCCTGGGCGGCGGGGGAGTGGGTGTAGACGGCCGAGCGGTACTGGGTGCCCACGTCGTTGCCCTGGCGGAAGCCCTGGGTGGGGTCGTGGGACTCCCAGAACAGCTTCAGCAGGACCTCGTAGGAGACCAGGGAGGGGTCGAAGACGACCCGGACCACCTCGGTGTGGCCGGTGCCGCCCGAGCAGACCTCTTCGTAGGTCGGGTTCTCGGTGAAGCCGCCCTGGTAGCCGGCCAGGGTGGTCCACACCCCCGGGGTCTGCCAGAACTTGCGCTCGGCGCCCCAGAAACAGCCGAGGCCGAAGTCCGCGACCTCCAGGTGGGCGGGGTAGGGGCCCGCGAGGGGATTGCCGAGCACGGTGTGCGCGGCGGGCAGGCCGAAGAGCGGCTCCGCGCGGCCGGTCAGGGCTTCCTCGCGGGTGGGGAGCTCGGGCGTGCGGCGGTACGAGAACATGGATTCCCTCCTTGTGGTCTACCGATAACGGCATACGGCCGGCCGGGATTCCCGCGGTGCGGCCGGGTCTGCCGGCCGGAACCGGAAGCGGGGCGGAACCGGAATCGGACGCATGGAGCCCCGGCGGCTTTGCCGAGTGCTCCGGACCCTTAGCGGGCGCAATCCGCACGGCGGCCAGGGCGCGACATGGCCTGATCACGTCCGCGCGCGAAAGCAAACCAGCCTGGTGGGATAGCGAAATCCCGCCATAAAAGGGAATGAAAGGCAGGCTCCGGCGGGGGACGGACAGCACATCTTGAGGAAGGAAGGGGGGATTCACATGGATTTCATCGGGATCCGCTTACATGATCAATGTCACTTGACGGTCAACGTCGCGCTTATTTACGTGAACCGGACATACGTCCCTTAAAAAATCTTGACAGGTTTTCGGACAGCAAGCACCGTGCGCGTGACCTTGGTTCACCGACGCGCATTGCGAGGACCTGTGCCCATGAGGCCATCTTCTTCATCACCCGATCCGAGACCGGGGGCCCTCCGGCGTCGGCGGGCATCCGCGGCCGCGCTGCTGCCCCTGGCCGGCGCCGTCGCGCTGGCCCTCGGAGCCGGGCTGATCACGGCCCCGGCCGCCTTCGCCTCGAACGGGCCCGCGGACCACAACCGGCCCGCCTCGACCCCCAAGCCCGAGCCCACCGCCGAGCAGAAG
This sequence comes from Streptomyces sp. NBC_01298, assembly GCF_035978755.1. Lineage (NCBI taxonomy): Bacteria > Bacillati > Actinomycetota > Actinomycetes > Kitasatosporales > Streptomycetaceae > Streptomyces > Streptomyces sp. NBC_01298. Next base: position 3,638,607 of record NZ_CP108414.1, on the reverse strand, counting down.
GCCGTGGATTCCGCGCTGGCCCAGGCGAAGAGCATGGGCAAGCGCGTGGTCATCGAGCACCTGACGACCGGCAACTCGCAGACCTTCGCCAACCCGGCCGGCACCCTCACCGTGGACGCGGCCTCCGCTCCGGAGCGGGTGAAGCAGGCGAACGGGTCGTGGAAGGCGATCGACACCACCCTGCGCGCGAACGCCGACGGGACCATATCCCCGGCGGTCGTTCCCTCCCCGCTGAGCATCTCCGGCGGCGGCAGCGGGCCGATGGCGACGATGACCACGGCCGACGGCAAGAAGCTGGCCTTCAAGACGCCCTTCAAGCTCCCCGAACCGGTGCTCGAAGGCAACGACGCGCTCTACAAGAACGTCCTGCCGGACGTCGATCTGCGGCTGACCGCCACCCGGTTGGGCGGCTGGAGCCAGGTCCTGATCGTCCGCACCGCCCAGGCCGCCGCGAACCCGGCGCTGAAGAAGATCCGCCTCGGTGTGGACGCCCCCGGCCTGAAGACCACCGTCGACGCCGCGGGCAACATCAGCTTCGACGACGCCCAGGGCAAGGCCCGATTCACCAGCCCCACCTCCTTCATGTGGGACTCGACGAAGACGGCCCTTCCCGAGGCCGCCGCCCCGCAGGGCGGCGCGAAGAGCGGCAAGTCCGCAGGCGTCAGCGGCGCGGACACCGCCCCGCCGGCGGCGCCAGCCGCCGCCGACCGGGTCATCTCCTCCACCCCCGACGGCCCCGGCGACACCGCCCGCGTCAAGCCCATCGGCGTCAAGGCCGACGCCACCGGCATCGACCTGATCCCCGACACCTCCCTCCTCGGGCAGGGCACCGGCCCCTGGTACATCGACCCGGGCGTCAACCCGTCGGCCGACAGCGGCAACCAGGCCTGGTCGCAGGTGCAGGAGGCGTACCCGGACACGGACGAGTTCAACGGCACCTCCGACGGTCAGAACACGCCCGCCGCCGGCTACTGCGGATACTCCAACTGCCCCCGCAAGGGCCGCACGCGCGCGTACTTCCAGATCGGCATCAACTCGACCATCCACGGTTCCGAGGTCCTCGACGCATGGCTCTACGCCACCGTCGTCTCCTCGTCGAGCCCGAGCACGGCCACGCCGATGGGCCTCTACCACAGCCCCACGGGCATCAGCAGCCCCACGTCCTGGAACCGGCAGCCCTGCGACAGGGCCTCGCGGATGGGCGGTTGCGCCAAGATCGGCGGCGCCACGATCTCGGGCACCGGTCAGATCCAGTACAACGTCACCAGCCAGATGAAGAACGCCGCTTCGGGCCGCTGGTCCACCTTCACCTTCGGCTTGGCGCCGGACGACGAAGGCAACATGTACTACCGCCAGCGGTTCAGCAACACCCCGCACATCGCCACCACGTACGACTTCCAGCCCCACATCGGCAGCCCGCGCACGAGCCCGACCCCCGGCTTCGCCGGCACCGGGACCTACTCCGCGTGCACCACCCCGGGTGCGGCGGCGCCCTGGGACAACCCGGGCTGGATCGGCGCCAACACCAACGTCCACCTGACGTCCGAGACCTGGTCGCCCACCGGCCGCCAGCTCCAGACGACCTTCCACCTCTGGGACGATGACGCCGCCGGGGCCTCCGCGTGGCTCGCGACGGGCTGGAACGGCTCCGCGGGCGACGCCGTCGTCGACGCCGGCGCGCTCATCGATGGCCACCAGTACGGCTGGACCTCGACCACCACGGACGACACGCTGACCAGCGCCGAGACCCCTTGGTGCTTCTTCCGCGTCGACCGGACCCCGCCGTCCGCGGCCGTGACCTCCACCGACTTCCCGCTCTCCGGCACCACCGGAGCCCACCCCAAGCGGGTCGACGAGGAGGGCACCTTCACCCTCGCCGGCGCCGACAACGCTCCGGCCACCGGCACCAACCGCAGCTCGGGCCTGGCCTGCGCCCGGTGGACCATGGACCCGGTGAAGGCGGCTTCCGACTGGAACTGCACCGACGCCGACCCGCAGATCGTCAAGACCTTCACCGACGGCAAGACCACCATCAAGTACACCCCCCGCGCCTGGGGCACGAACTACCTCTACCTGCAGACGCAGGACAACGCGGGCAACATGTCCCAGCCCGTGGTCCACAGCTTCTACGTCCCGTCGAACCCGAACAGCCCCGCGCCGATCTTCGGCGACATCAACGGTGACAAGAAGGCCGACGTCGTCCTCGCCGACGCCGCCGGCAACATCCGCCAGATCAACGGCGGCGGCGACCCTGCCGCCTCGCCGGTGGCCCTCGCCCGCTCCAGCGTGAGCGGCAACGGCTGGAACGGCGTCCAGTTCACCCACCGCGGCAGCCTCGGGCAGAAGAACATCGACGACCTCCTGGTCCACGATCCGGGCAGCGCCTTCCTCTACACCTTCACGAACAGCGGAACGGGACTGGTCGACGGCCAGGCGTCCAACCCGGTGACCAAGCCCAACTCCTGCGCCGCCGCCGACTTCACCCCCATCGACTGCGCCGCCCACCAGTTCAGCACCACCAACTGGACGGGCGTCACCCAGATCGCCGCCTACGGCGGCATCGGCGGTGACAGCAGGGGCGGCGGGAACATCAACCTGCCCCAGACCTCGCTCCTCTTCGTGGAGAACGGCCGCCTCTGGCTGGGCGTACCGGGTGCCACCAACCAGCTCGACTCGACGGCGTACCTGATCTCCGCCAACGACACCAAGTGGGACGGCTACGAGCTGCTCACCCCGGGCCGTGCCAAGGGCACCGACTTCGCGACGCTGTGGGCCCGCAACAAGACCGACGGCGGCACCCTGCACGCCTTCACCCTCACGGGTGGCACTCCCGGCGCGCCGGTCCTGACCGCGGCTCCCAACCCCGCCGCCGGCCTCATCACCGGCAAGATCGACCCCGCCCGGTACCCGAAGGTCGGCTCCGACGGCGACCTCACCGGCGACAAGATCCCCGACCTCTGGGCCGTGGACAAGGAGCAGCAGCTCGTCGCCTTCAACGGTGTGGGCACCGCCCCCAACGGCACGTCGGTCCTCTACCCGACCGTGACCGGCGTCGCCCCCGCCTTCACCCTCCAGGGCAACCTGAACACCCCCGCCCACCAGTGGAAGCTGAACGCGGTGGCGGCCGGCAAGACGCCGAGCGCCGGCGGCAACAAGTTCCCCGCCACCGTCGCGGGCGCGGTCACCTTCCCGACCGCGACCATCGAAGGCCGCAGCACCGCCTACGCGGCGTTCGGCGGCGCCGGGTCCACCATCACGACCTCCGGTACGAACACGGGCGTAGACACCCGCAAGGACTTCACCATCAGCGTCTGGGCCAAGCACGGCTCGACGGCCAACGGGCCCGCGACCAGCATGGTCGTCAGCCAGGACGGCACCCAGAACAGCTCGTTCATGCTCTACGGCGACAAGAACAGCGGCCAGTGGCACTTCGCCATGGCCAACGCGCAGGGCGGAGAGTGGCCCTTCGACTTCACCGGTGTCGCCAACCAGAACGCCCGGTGGACCGCCGACGTCTGGACCCGACTGACCGCCGTCTACGACGCCGGCAGCAGTCTGATGAGCCTCTACGTCAACGGGGTCCTGGCCAGCACCGGCCGGCACGAGGCCTCCACCAGCCCCGCCCCCAGCGGTTCGATCGTCTTCGGCCGGTACAAGCTTGGCGGGGGCGACCGGGACGTCATGAACGGCGGCATCAGCAACTTCGCCGCCTACTCCTACGCGGCGGCCCCGACCGCCCCGGCGACCGCGGGCCGGATCTCGCTCACCGCGGCTCCGGGCTTCTGCGCGGACAACGACTACGCCCGTACCGATGACGGCAACCCGATCCAGATCGCGGCCTGCAACGGCACGGTCGCCCAGGACTTCGAGGTCCGCGGCGACGGTTCGCTGCGGATCCAGGGCAAGTGCGTGAACGCGGTCAACGCGGGAACGGCCAACACCACCCCGCTCGAACTGCGCACCTGCGGCGGTACGCCGACGCCCGCCCAGATCTTCGTGCCCCGCGCCGACGGTTCGGTCTACAACCCGAACTCGGGCCGGTGCATGGACCTGGGCAACTTCGACACCACGCCGGGCCGCCGGCTCTGGCTGTACGACTGCAACGGCACCGACGCCCAGCGCTGGACCATCATGTCCCTGGGCACCGCACCCCTCCCCATCCCCACCCTGGACGCGGCACCCTGATCGACCCCTAGCGACATGACGACGGCCGCCCCTCCCACCTGGGAGGGGCGGCCGTCGCCGTATGAGCGTGCGCCGTCAGTGCGGCAGCGTCGCCGGGGAGCCGCCGTTGGCCTCGTAGCCGGCCACCGCCAGGGCGCGGTAGATCGCGTACGAGGCGGCCGGGTCCGGGTCGGCGGACCAGGGGAGGGCGCCGACGTAGCCGTCCACGTGGCGGATCTGGTCCATCGCCTCCGCCCAGCGTTCGCCGCCGACCAGGAAGAGGATCAGCAGGTGGCGTACGTGCGCCAGCATCGGGTCGTCGGGACGCGCGCTGTGGACCGCGTACAGCGCCCCCTCCACCGCCCGGGTCACGGACGCGCTCTGGTGGAAGCCGCGGATCAGGACGACGTCCGGGACGTGCTCGTAGAGGGCGAAGAGGGGGAGCGCCGCCAGCAGGGAGCCCCGCGGGGCGCGGGCCGCCGCGTGGTGGGTGAAGGCGTCGGCCTTCTCGCGGGAGCCGTGCCACTTCTCGCACCAGTAGTTCAGCGCCGCCAGGTGCGCGCCCATGTGCTGGGGCGCCCGGTCGATGATCTTCGCCCACAGCGCGTCGTACTCGGGCTCGGAGTAGTGCAGCATGCGGGCCACGGACAGCTCGATGATGTACGGCACCGGGTCGCCCGGGGCCAGCAGCGCGGCCTTGTGGCAGGACTCCCGGGCCTCCTCCGCGATGATCCGCACGTCGGCCTCGCTCATGCCCTCCGGCCGCCGCCACATCTGCTGCGCCAGCAGCTCGGCGTGCACCTGCGCACCGGCCGCGTCCTTCGGAGCCTCCAGCCGCCACGCCTTCAGCCACGCGGCCCCGGCCCCGGGCTCCCGGGACAGCTCCAGCGCCGCCGAACCGGCGAAGGCCTGTACGCGCTGCCAGCGCACCTCGCCCTCCCGGGGGGTGCCGGCCAGCAGCTGGGAGGCGGCCTGCCACTGGCCGGTGCGCCGCACGTGGTCGAGGGCGTCCATCAGGTCCTGGTCGGGGCCGGGGACCCGGATGTCGAGCTCCTCCTGGAGGGCGAATCCGTAGTCCGCGGGGTCGGCGGCGTCCGGGCTCCCGGGCGTGACCAGGCGCAGTCCGCCGCGCCTGCGCCGCAGGATCGGTGAGAGGGCGGCGAAGAGCAGACCCATCGCGAGCAGGAACCACAGAATCTCCATGACCCCAGCGAACCAGACCGACCCGTGGATAAGCCAATAGGAGGCAAAGCCGCCCGTCGCGGGGGAGTCCCCACAGGCTCCGGGGCGGGGCCGCGGAGGGGTCGTACGGGGCATAGCATCGGGTTCATGAGCGACGACAGCCACGAGCACCAGAGCTTCGAGACCCGCGCCATCCACGCGGGCAATACGGCGGACCCGCTGACCGGCGCGGTCGTACCCCCGATCTACCAGGTGTCCACGTACAAGCAGGACGGCGTCGGCGGACTGCGCGGCGGCTACGAGTACAGCCGCAGCGGCAACCCGACCCGTACCGCGCTGGAGGAGAACCTCGCGGCGCTGGAGGGCGGCCGTCGCGGCCTCGCCTTCGCGTCCGGGCTCGCCGCCGAGGACTGCCTGCTGCGCACGCTGCTCTCCCCGGGCGACCACGTGGTCATCCCGAACGACGCGTACGGCGGCACCTTCCGCCTCTTCGCGAAGGTCGTCTCCCGCTGGGGCGTCGAGTGGTCGGTCGCCGACACCTCCGACCCGGCGTCGGTGCGCGCGGCGATCACCCCGAAGACCAAGGTCATCTGGGTCGAGACCCCCTCCAACCCGCTGCTCGGCATCACGGACATCGCCGTCGTCGCCGACATCGCGCGGACGGCCGGCGCCAAGCTGGTCGTGGACAACACCTTCGCGTCCCCCTACCTGCAGCAGCCCCTTGCGCTCGGCGCGGACGTGGTCGTGCACTCGCTGACCAAGTACATGGGCGGCCACTCCGACGTCGTCGGCGGCGCGCTCGTCGCCGCCGACGCGGCGCTGGGCGAGGAGCTGGCCTACCACCAGAACGCCATGGGCGCGGTGGCCGGTCCCTTCGACTCGTGGCTGGTGCTGCGCGGCATCAAGACGCTGGCCGTCCGCATGGACCGGCACGCGGAGAACGCCGGCAAGATCGCCGAGATGCTGGTCCGCCACCCCAAGGTCCACACGGTCCTCTACCCGGGCCTGCCCGAGCACCCGGGCCACGAGATCGCCGCCAAGCAGATGCGCAACTTCGGCGGCATGATCTCCTTCCGGGTCACCGGTGGCGAGGAGGAGGCCGTCGCGCTCTGCGACCGGACCAAGATCTTCACCCTGGGCGAGTCCCTCGGCGGCGTCGAGTCCCTCATCGAGCACCCGGGCCGCATGACCCACGCCTCGGTGGCCGGCTCGGCCCTGGAGGTCCCGGGCGACCTGGTCCGCCTGTCGGTCGGCATCGAGAACGCCGACGACCTGCTGGCCGACCTCGCGCAGGCGCTGGGCTAGTCAGCCGTCCGCACGGCACCACAGGTCTCCCCGTTCTACCAGGGCGGGGAGACCTCGCTCGAAGGCGTCGACCACGCACCGGTCAGCGAGGCCCACACCGCGAAGGCCACGACCGCCGCCCACAGCAGGGCCCAGCCCGTCCGCCGCACGGCCCTGCGGCGGCGCAGCAGCCGGTCGCCGCGGGCGGCCGCGCCCGCCGCCAGATCGGGCGGCACCGCCGGGTAGGGCCCCTCCAGCAGCTGTCTGACCTGGGCTTCCCGGGGGTCGGAGCGACTCATGCCGCCTCCTTGTGGTGGGCGTCCGGCGGGGTCCCGGGGGCGGCACCGGGGCCGACTCCGGGGCGGGAGCGCAGCTCCGAGACGGCCCGGTCGCACAGGGCCCGCACCCGGTCGGGCGCCAGCCCCAGCTGCGCGGCCGTGACCTCCTCCGCGACCCCTTCGTAGAGCCGCAGCACCACGACGAGCCGCTCCAGCGGGCTCAGCCGCCCCAGTACCCCGCTGCCCCCGTGGTGGCGGCGGCCGGTGCGGGCGAAGGCGGCGCACAGCTCCTGGCGGGTGTGGTCGTACGGGTCGTCTCCGCGCAGCCTGCGCCAGTTCGCGTACGTACGGGCCAGCGCGCCGCCCAGCAGCCCGCGCGCGGCGGGCGCTTCGGCCGCGGAGCCGGCATCGGCTTCGGCCGCAGGCGTCGCGGGCTCCGCCGTCAGCAGGATCGCGACGCGCAGGAGCCGCCCCGCCGCGCCCGCGACGAAGGCTTCGAACTCCGCGTAGGGGCCCGGCCCGTGGTCCACAGTCCACATAGTGCGGCCGGAGGGACCGCCTCGGAAGGGGTCGGGCGCCAGTCGGGCCCCAGTCGGGCCCGGTCGGGCCTCAGGAGGCGGGGCCGGCCTCGGACCCGGGCTCGGAGCCGGCCGACATCAGCTCGGACAGCGAGACGTTGAAACGGGTCAGCAGACCGGTGAACGCCACGCGCTCCTCCTCGTCCCAGCCGTCCGTCACCCGGGCCATCAGCTCGCGCCGCGAGGAGCGGACCTCCTCCAGCCGCGCCAGCCCGCGCGGGGACAGCGCAAGCACCACGGCCCGGCCGTCCTCGGGGTGCGAGGTCCGCTTGACCAGGCCGCTGTCGACGAGCGGGGCGACCTGGCGGGTCACGGTGGAGGAGTCGATGCCCATGCCGCCGGCGAGCGCCTTCACGCCCATCGGGCCTTCCAGGTCGAGCCGGTTCAGCAGCAGGTACGCGGCCCGGTCCATGGAGTTGCGGGCCTGGCCGACCCCGCCCAGGCGGGTCTGCTCGGCACGCCGGGCGAAGACCGCCACCTGGTGCTGGAGCGCGTCGAGGAGACCGGCTTCGGCGGGCGCGCCGGCCGGTGCGGGCAGGTCGGAACTGGCCGGGGTGGAGGGCATGGCCGTGGGCTCTCTTCGCATGGGGCCGACAAGGATGGGGGACAGAGTACGCGGCCGTGCGACGGCTCGTACTCCTCGTACAAGAACTGATACGGCAGCGATGAAACGGCGACTACGAGCCGTCCCGCATGGCGAGATCTCGCCGCTCCGACCGGCCCCCGCACCGCCCGGCGGCCGCCCGGCTCACCCGTCCCGCCCAGCGCGGCGGAGCACGCGGCGGACCGGCTGCGAGACTGGCCGTATGAACTACCGCGTGCCGCAGCCCGTCCCGCAGGTCATCCTCGACGACGTCCGGGGGGCCCAGAAGATGCTCTCCGGCGTCTCCCGGGTGACCGCGATGGAGGGCAGCCGGTACCTCTCCTCGCTCACCGGCTCCCCGGTCCACCTCAAGTGCGAGAACCTCCAGCGCACCGGCTCCTTCAAGCTGCGCGGCGCGTACGTGCGCATCGCCGGCCTGCGCCCCGAGCAGCGGGCCGCCGGGGTCGTCGCCGCCAGCGCGGGCAACCACGCCCAGGGCGTGGCGCTGGCCTCCTCCCTCCTCGGGGTCCGCTCGACCGTGTTCATGCCGGTCGGGGCGCCCCTGCCGAAGGTGGCCGCGACCCAGGAGTACGGCGCCGAGGTGCGGATGCACGGGGAGGTCGTGGACGAGACGCTGGCCGCGGCCCAGGAGTACGCGGACCGCACGGGCGCGGTGTTCATCCACCCCTTCGACCACCGCGACATCATCGCGGGCCAGGGCACGGTAGGCCTGGAGATCCTGGAGCAGTGCCCCGAGGTGCGCACGATCCTGGTCGGCATCGGCGGCGGCGGGCTCGCCGCCGGGGTGGCGGTCGCGGTGAAGGCGCTGCGCCCCGACGTACGGGTGATCGGGGTCCAGGCGGCGGGCGCGGCCGCGTACCCGCCCTCGCTGAAGGTCGGGCACCCGGTGTCCATCGACAACCCGAACACGATGGCGGACGGCATCAAGGTGGGGCGGCCCGGCGACATCCCCTTCAAAATCATTGGCGAGCTGCTGGACGACGTCCGTACGGTGTCCGAAGACGCGCTCTCCAGCGCGCTGTTGCTCTGCCTGGAACGGGCGAAGATGGTGGTCGAGCCGGCCGGGTGCAGCCCGGTGGCCGCCCTGCTGAGCGAGCCCGAACGGTACGGGGACGGCCCGGTGGTGGCCGTGCTGTCCGGCGGCAACATCGATCCGCTGCTCCTGCAGCGGATCCTGCGCCACGGCATGGCGGCGGCCGGCCGCTACCTGTCGCTGCGGCTGCGGGTGACCGACCGGCCGGGGGCCCTGGCCGGTCTGCTGGGGGAGTTGTCAGTGGTGGATGCGAACGTGTTGGACGTGAGCCACGTGCGGACGGATCCGCGCCTGGGGCTCACGGAGGTGGAGGTGGAGCTGCACCTGGAGACGAAGGGGCCGAAGCACTGCGCGGACGTCGCGCGGGCGCTGCACGGCGCGGGGTACAAGGTCATGAGCTAACGGGCTCGTCCCACCTCCCCTCACCCTTCGGGCGACACTCCCCGAACCGGTGGCGAGACGCGATATGACGCGATATGGTGTCGCCCGTTCGGCCGAGCGAGGTCGGCTCGGCGCCCATAAGATTTGCGTAGGAATGTCACGATTCAGCCGGTTCGATTCGCACTGGGAGTACCCATATGCCAGGCGCCATCTACGCCGAAGGTCTGGTCAAGACCTTCGGCGACGTACGGGCTCTGGACGGCGTTGACCTCGATGTACCCGAAGGCACGGTCCTCGGTCTGCTCGGCCCCAACGGAGCGGGCAAGACCACGACCGTACGCGTCCTGACCACCCTCCTGCAGCCCGACAGCGGCAAGGCGGTGGTGGCCGGGATCGACGTCCTCAAGCACCCCAACGAAGTCCGGCGCGCGATCGGCCTCTCCGGCCAGTTCGCCGCCGTCGACGAATACCTCACCGGCCGGGAAAACCTCCAAATGGTCGGCCAGCTCTACCAGATGGGCGCCAAGGCGGCCAAGGCGCGGGCCGCCGAGCTGCTGGAGCGCTTCAACCTCGGCGACGCCGCCGACCGCACCGCCAAGACGTACTCCGGCGGCATGCGCAGGCGCCTCGACCTCGCCGCGGCCCTCGTGGTCAGCCCGCCCGTGATGTTCATGGACGAGCCCACCACCGGTCTCGACCCGCGCAACCGCCAGCAGTTGTGGGGGATCATCCAGGAACTCGTCGCCGGCGGCACCACCCTGCTGCTCACCACGCAGTACCTGGAGGAGGCCGACCACCTCGCGCACGACATAGCCGTGGTCGACCACGGCCGGGTCATCGCACGCGGCACCTCCGACCAGCTCAAGGCCCGGACGGGCGGCGAGCGCGTCGAGGTCGTCGTGCACGAGCGCGAGCACATGGCCACCGCCCGGGAAGTCCTCGCCGGCTTCGGCAAGGGCGAGACCACCGTCGAGGAGCACACCCGCAAGCTGACCGTCCCGGTCTCCGGCGGCGCCAAACTGCTCGCCGAGGTCATCCGCGAACTCGACGGACGCGGCATCGAGATCGACGACATCGGCCTGCGCCGTCCCACCCTGGACGACGTGTTCATCTCCCTGACCGGCCACGCGGCGGAGCGAGCCGCCGAGGAGGCCGGCGAAGCACCCGCCGACGCGAAAGCCAAGAGTGGCCGCAAGGCCCGTAAGGAGGCGGCGAAGTGACCCTCACCTCCACGACCCCGGAGCTGGCGGCGCCCCGCCCGCGCGGCGGCATCGTCCAGGGGATCAACGACTCCCTGGTCATGGCCAAGCGCAACCTGATCCGGATGTCCCGGATCCCCGAGATGGTCATCTTCGGGCTGATCCAGCCGATCATGTTCGTCGTGCTGTTCAGCTACGTCTTCGGCGGCTCGATGATGATCGGCGGCTCGACCAGCGCGAGCGACTACCGGAACTTCCTGATGGCCGGCATCTTCGCGCAGACCGTCACCTTCGCCACCGCCGGAGCCGGCGCGGGCATCGCCGACGACATGCACAAGGGTCTGATCGACCGCTTCCGGTCGCTGCCGATGGCCCGCGGGGCGGTCCTCACCGGCCGCACCCTGGCCGACCTCGTGCAGACCGCCCTGACCATGGTCGTCCTGGCGATCGTGGCGCTCCTCGTGGGCTGGCGCATCCACGAGGGCGTGCCGAAGGCCCTCGCGGGCTTCCTCCTGCTGCTGCTCTTGGGCTACGCCTTCTCCTGGATCGGGGCCCTGATCGGCCTGTCGGTGCGGACACCCGAGGCGGCCACCTCGGGCGGGCTGATCTGGCTGTTCCCGGTCACCTTCATCTCCAACGCGTTCGTGCCCACCGAGAACATGGCGGGCTGGCTCCAGCCCATCGCGGAGTGGAACCCGTTCAGCGCGACCGTCCAGGCCTGCCGCGAACTCTTCGGCAACCCGGGTGTGTCGCCGTCGGACGCCTGGCCGATGCAGCACCCGGTGTGGGCCTCGCTGATCTGGTCCGTGGTGATCATCTTGGTGTTCCGCACCCTCGCCGTACGCAAGTACCGCTCGGCGACGGCGTAGGCAGAAGGGATCTGCCCCACCCGATCCGCCCCACCCGATCCGCCCCACCCGACACGAAGCCCCGCCGAGCAGCAGCTCGGCGGGGCTTCGTGTTGAAAAGAAAAAGGGGGGTGATCAGCCGGTGAAGGGCTTGACGTCGAGGATCTTGACCGACGCCTGCTTGCCGTTCGGCAGCTCGTACTGGGCGTCCTCGCCGATCTTCTTGCCCAGCACGCCGAGGCCCAGCGGGGACTGCGGGGAGTAGGTCTCGAAGTCCGAGGACGCGTACTCGCGCGAAGCCAGCAGGAACTCCATGGTGTCGCTCTCGTCACCGTCGAAGGCGATCTTGACCAGGGTGCCCGGGGCCACCTCGCCGTCGGAGGCGGGGGCCGTACCGACCTTGGCCTTCTCCAGGAGCTGCGTGAGCTGGCGGATGCGCAGCTCCTGCTTGCCCTGCTCCTCCTTGGCCGCGTGGTAACCGCCGTTCTCACGGAGGTCGCCCTCCTCACGGGCCGCCGCGATCTTGATCGTGATCTCCGACCGTGCGGGACCAGAGAGGTACTCCAGCTCGGCCTTCAGCTGGTCGTACGCCGCCTGGGTCAGCCAGGTGACGCTCTCGCTCGTCTGGGTCACGGGTGCTCCTCGTCGGTACAGGGACTACAAAGCCGCCAGCGGCGGACGAAACCACGAGCCTAACAATTCGGGAAGAAAAGGGGGAGGACGCCAAGTGTGTGAACTGCGTCAGGTCACCCCCGGGTCATGCCCCGGTCCTGCCCGGATCACGCTTCGGGCACGCCCCGGATCAGCCCGCGGAACCGGCCTCGCGGCAGCCGATGATCTCGATCATCGTGGCCCGGCTGGTGGTCTTCAGCGTCACCATCTCGTCCACGCGTCCGCTCTTCTGTGCGAACGTGAAATCGGCGCGGCCGACCTCGCCGTGCCCCTCGTCCTGCGAGCTCAGCGTGCACACCCCGGTGACCGAGGCCTCCTTGCGCACCTCGAGGTGCACCTCGACCGCGGAGTCGGAGACGACCTTGTACTTGATGAGCTCGGCGCTCACGCTCTGCCCGGCCACGTAGTCCCAGCCGATCCAGCCGACCACGCCCAGCAGACCGACCCCGAGCACCGATCCGATGATCTTCAGCTTGCGGTCCGCACGCTCGTCCGCCGACCGGCCGTAGCGGCCCTCGGGCAGCTCCTCGCGCACCGCGCTCATCGATCGTTCCCTTCGAGGTGGGCGAACACCGGGATCCCGGGGTGACCCCCCGGAATTTTTCCGCCTCCCGATTCGGTCACTATAGAAGCGCCCGCCCTGACGACTCAAAGAGGATCCTGTCTTGACCGAGCAGCTTCGACTGATGGCCGTCCACGCCCACCCCGACGACGAGTCGAGCAAGGGCGCGGCCACCATGGCCAAGTACGTGTCCGAGGGGGTGTCCGTGCTGGTGGTGACCTGCACGGGCGGTGAGCGCGGCTCCGTCCTGAACCCCAAGCTCCAGGGTGACAAGTACATCGAGGAGAACATCCACGAGGTGCGCGCCAAGGAGATGGACGAGGCCCGCGAGATCCTCGGCGTCGACCAGGAATGGCTGGGATACGTCGACTCCGGCCTGCCCGAGGGCGACCCGCTGCCGCCGCTCCCCGAGGGCTGCTTCGCCCTGGTGGACGTCGACGAGGCCGCCGGCCGCCTGGTGAAGAAGATCCGCGCCTTCCGGCCGCAGGCCATCACCACGTACGACGAGAACGGGGGCTACCCGCACCCCGACCACATCATGACCCACAAGATCTCGATGGTGGCCTTCGATCACGCCGCCGACACCGAGAAGTACCCCGAGGCCGAGTTCGGCCCGGCGTACCAGCCGCAGAAGCTCTACTACAACCAGGGCTTCAACAAGCCGCGCACCATCGCCCTGCACGAGGCGCTGCTCGCCCGCGGCCTGGAATCCCCCTACGGGGAGTGGCTCGAGCGGTGGAAGGAGTTCGAGCGCAAGGAGCGGACCCTGACCACCCACGTGCCCTGCGCCGACTTCTACGAGATCCGTGACAAGGCGCTCATCGCCCACGCCACGCAGATCGACCCCGACGGCGGCTGGTTCCGCGTCCCGATGGAGATCCAGAAGGAGGTCTGGCCCACGGAGGAGTACGAGCTCGCGAAGTCCCTCGTGGACACTTCCCTCCCCGAGTCCGACCTCTTCGCGGGCATCCGGGAGAATGCGTAGCTATGAGCGCTACGCACGAAGCAATCGCCCAGCTCCTCCCGCTGGCCGGCGACACCTTCGACAAGAACAAGGTGACCCCGGGCCTGCTCGGATTCGTCGTGTTCGCGGCCCTCGCCCTCGGGGTGTGGGGCCTGATGAAGTCGATGAGCCGCCACATGGGCCGGGTCGACTTCAAGGAAGCACCGGAGCCCGCCGCGGCTCCGGCCTCGGCCCCGGCCGAGGGCACGCGCGCCCCGTAGGGCGCCGTCCCCGTGCGGTGACCGCCGCCCGGCCGTGAAAGACGGCCGGGCGGCGGGTCTCCGCGCGCTCTGTGCGCTCGGTGGCTCCGCACGCGCTACACCGAGGGCAGCGGCACCGGGACGCCCATGATCTCCCGCGAGTGCAGGTTCGGTACGAGCGACAGCCGCCACGCCTGCCAGCCCTCCGCCGGGTCCACCCCGCGCGCCAGGATCACCGTGTAGGACTCCAGGCAGTCCTCCAGCCGCCCGTCCCGCATCGGGTGCGGGGCCGCCGCCAGCCGCGCCAGCTCCGTGCGCGCCTCGTCCGGGGCCGCCGGGACCGCGTACGGCAGGAGCGTGCAGCGCAGGAAGCGCGCCCAGTCCTCCCCGCGCCGGTCCCCGTAGGAGATGAACAGCCGCACCGCCTCCTCGCACAGGTCCAGCGCCTGCGCGGTCCGGCCGTTGCCCGCGTCCACCACCGCCAGCTCCAGGCAGGTCCACGCCTCCCCGTGGGCCAGCCCGATCCGCCGGAAGTCCGCCCGCGCGTCCACCAGCAGCTGGCGGGCGAACCCGGAGTTCTTCAGGTTCCCCGTCTGCGCCGCCCGCTGGTCGCGGGTGACCCGGCCCGAGTGGTGGCGGGCGTGCGCCAGCCCGTACACGTCCCGCATCCGGGAGAACATCGTGCGGGCCCGCTCCAGTTCCCGTACCGCCCGGTCCCGCTCCCCGGCCTCCTCCAGCGCCTGGCCGAGGTAGTACAGCGTCCACGCCTCGCCGCGCGCGTCCTCCGACTCCCGGTGCCGGGCCAGCGCGTCCCGCAGCCGCTCCAGCGCCGGCCCCGGATCCCCGTCGACCACCCGGGCCCGGCCCAGCTGGGTCAGCGCCCACGCCTGGCCCCGGTCGTCGCGCGTGCGCCCGTACAGCTCCAGCGCCAGGCGCAGCTCCGCCTCCGCGCGCGGCACCTCGCCCAGGCGCAGGTACACCTGGCCCAGCTGCAGGTGCGCCCAGGCCTCGCCGTGCACGCTCTCGCTCTCCCGGTGCAGGACGAGGGACTCGCGCAGCAGCCGCAGCGCCTCCGCGAGGTGTGCGCGGTCGCGCTCCACCGCGCCGAGCGCGTGCAGGCCCCACGCCCGGTCGCCCGCCAGCTCGTCCGGGGCCTGGAGCACCAGCGCCTCGCGGATGCGGGCCGAGGCCTCGGGGAGGTTGCCCTGGTGGTGCAGGGTGATGCCCAGCGAGACCAGGGCCATGCCCGCGCCCGCCTCCTGCCGGGCCTCCTTGTACTGGTCGACCAGCGAGGTCAGCGTGGTGCGGGACTTGTCCAGCTCGCCGAGCTGGCGGGCCGCGATACCCGTACGCCACTGCACCGAGCGGACCAGCAGCCCCTGGTCGACGGCCTGCGTGAGCTCGTTGATCTCACCGAGCCGGTACAGGTCGCCGCGCAGCAGGCAGAAGTCGCAGAGCGCGCCCAGCAGGTCCAGTACGGCCTGCTGGTCCACGCCCTCCGAGTGCCGCAGCGCCGCCGTGATGAAGCTCGACTCGTCGTCCAGCCAGCGCAGGGCCGCGTCCAGGGAAGGGAACCCGTGCCCGCCGACCGTGCTCGCCTTGGACAGGGCGTTCGCGCGCGTGGACATCTTCCCGTCGACCATCCGGATCACCGAGTCGGCGAGCTGCGCGTACGTACGGATCAGCCGCTCGTGCGCCGCCGCCGCGCCGGCCCGGTCCTCGTCCTGCTCCAGGCGCGCGGCCGCGTACGCGCGCACCGCGTCGTGCATCCGGAACCGGTCCCCGCGCACGTGGTCCAGCAGCCCCGCCCGCGCCAGTTCGCGCAGCAGCCGCCCGGCCTCCGCCTGGTCCGCGTCGATCAGCGCCGCCGCGGCCGCCGCCCCCAGCGAGGCCCGCCCGGCCAGCGTGAGCCGGCGCAGCAGCCGGCGCCGCTCCTCGGGCAGGGCCGCGTAGGCCAGGTCCAGGGCGGCGCCCAGGGAACCGCCGGCCGCCGGGGGCTCCCCGACGCCCCCGAGGGGGGCCAGGACGCGCAGCGCCAGCGGCAGACCGGCGCCGAGCGCGAGCAGGCCCCGTACGGTCTGCGCCGGGTACGGGGCCACGGGCGGCTCCGTACCCGCGGCCGCGGCTCCCGCCGCCTGGACCAGCTCCGCGCCCGCCTCCTCCGCCAGCCGGGTCACCGGCAGCTGGTACACCCAGGCCGCCAGCTCCGGGGGCAGCTCCAGGGGCTCCCGGGCCGTGACCAGGACCAGGCTCTCGGAGCGCTCGGGCACGAGCATCCGTACCTGCGCGGCGTCCACGGCGTCGTCCAGGACCACCGCCACCGGGGTGCCCTGCACGTGCTGGTGGTACAACTCGCCGAGCCTGCGGACCTGTTGCTCCGCCGACGAGCCCTCGCGGAACAGCAGCTGCTCGCGGGGCGCGCCGAGCCGGTTCATCAGGTGCAGCAGCGCCTCACGGGTGGGCAGTGGATTCTCCGCAGCGCCGCCGCCCCGCAGGTTCACCACGCAGGCACCCCTGAACTGGTCCCGCAGCGCCTGCGCGGCGTGCAGCGCGAGCGTGGTGCGGCCCACCCCGGGCTCCCCGTGCAGCACCACCACCACCGGGCGCGTCTCGGTGCTCACCCGGGCGCTGTGCACCCACTGAGCGATCCGGGCCAGCTCGGCCCGACGGCCCACGAACGCCCCTTCCAACGCGGGGAGTTGACCGAAGGACTGCTCCAGCATGGCCCGCCTGCGCGCCTCGGCGCTGCGATTGGCCCCGCGCAGCGGGAGGGCGGAGCCCCCGCTGCCGTTCGCCACCTTGGGCGGGGCGTGCAGCGCCGCCGCCACCTTGCGCTGCTGCTCCAGGAAGGGGCGTATCCCGCGCACGTCCAGCGCCGACAGCCACTTCAGCTTGAGCTGCTCCGCCCCGCCCGGGCGGCCCGCCTCCCCGGCGCGCCGGTTGGCCGCGGGCAGGTGCAGGGCCGTCACCTTGGCCACGGTCGCCGTCGCCCCGGCCACGCCCACGACGGCCCCGGTGGTCAGCGCGGTACCGAGCGCCACGCCGAAGGCCAGGTCGGCCACGATCGCGGCGGCCGCCGCGACACCGGTGACCAGCGAGGCCGTCGAGGTGTTCGCCCGCCGGAAGGCCTCGCCGAGCGACTGATCCCCGGCCGCCGCCTCGTCCAGGGCGTGCACGTACGCCTCGTACTCGGGGGCCGCGCTCGCCGCGAGCGCGTCCAGGGTCTGCATCCCGCGCGCCAGCAGCGCCGCCTTGGCCTCCGGAGTGCCGGCCGCCCCACCGGCGCCCCGCCGGGCCTCCTCCTCCACGGCCCGCCCCAGCAGCCGCTCGGCCTCACCGCGATGACTGTCCCGCATCGGCAATCCCCCTCAGAGAGCTCCGGCACCGTGCCACAAGTGTCCGCCGCGACGCTCGCGAGCGCGAGGGAATCTGAGCTAGTTCAGAGGGAGTTGGCCCGCAACCGGTCGCATGTGGTCTCCAGGTGAGCAGGCATCGAGCCACGCGTGACCCGCTCCCCGGTTCGTCCGTTATGCGGAACATCGGACGAACTCTCGAAAGGGGAACTGGTCATGGATGATGCCCGTCGAAACCTGCGAGCTGATCGCGCGGCCTTGGCTGCGTTGGGCCTGAGTGCTGACGAGCTTGGGGCCATGGGGCTGGATCGGCCCGCCGCGGCGGAACCTGCAGGCCTGATGGACGTCTATCTACGGCGGAGCAGCGGCAAGGAGGGCATGGCCACCCTGCGGGGCCAATTGAGGGACCTGGTTCGTTGGGCCAAAGCGGATGGAATCGAGATTCGGCACGTCTGGTTCGAGGAAGTCTCGGCATCCAAAGCGCATGTGAGGCGACGTGAATTCGAAAAGGCCACTCAAGCGATCATGTCCGGTGAGTCGAGGACGCTCGGAGTGTGGAAGGTGGATCGCTTTGACCGGCGCGGCATGGGGGCCGTCGGGCGTATGCTCGACGAATTTGACCGCCGGCAGTCGCGCCTAGTGTCAGTCTCGGAGGGGCTGGACTCGGCGAAGGGGGGACGTGTGGTCTTCGCGATCCTGAGCGAGCACGCCAGAGAGGAAGCGAAGAACACCGCGAAACGCGTCAAGATCGGCCATGACTCACACAAGGCGGAAGGCAGGCGTGGAACGGGAATGCCTCCCTTCGGGCTCTTCAGTGCCCCCGCTAGCGGCAAGGTCGAGCGTCACCGGGACGAGTATGAGACCGCCCGACGGCTGGCGGATCTGCTGCTTGACGGCAAGACCACCAAGGGCACCGCACACCGACTCAATGAGGAAGGTCGTCCTACCCGGAGTGGTGCCACGTGGTCACCCACCGCCGTCAGCAAGCTTGCCCAGTCCCCACTCTTCGCGGGAATGGTCCCTGTGCGGCAGCGCAGGGTCGATGAGTTCGGTAATCCCTTGGATTCCTGGAAGGGATATGGAGATCCATTGCGCAATGACAATGGCGAGGTCGTGATGTGTGGCCAGGGGGTTGTAACGCCGCATGAGTGGTTCACGATCAAGGGGCTGATTGCCGCACGGATTGATGAGAGCTGGGCCAATGGAACGTCGCGAGGGAGGTACTTGGGGGCAGGTAGCTATCGATGCGGGCGCATGAGGCGACAGGAGAGTCGTTCCGTGGGCGAGGTGTGCGGCGGTGTGATGAGTTACCGTGGCGGTCGCTATCGATGCCAAGTCAGAGAAACGCGCGGCAAGGCAATCTGTGACGGCGTGGTGACGCTTGCCGAGCGCATTGACCTGGCGGTTGGGGAAGCCTGGGTGAACCACGTGGTCAGCCTCGCCCCGGATGATTCGTTGATCGCGGAGATAGTCCGGACGTGGCCTGCCTTGGCAGGCTCGGCGGCTGGTGCGCGAAGGTCGGCGGTGCGGAAGGAGCTTGAAGCGGCCCGCAAGCGCGTGAGGAAGCTGGAGGATGACTTCTATCTCTACGGCAAGGTGGACGAAGGGCGTTTCGAAGAGCTAGGTGACGGACTCCGCGCTGTCATCGAGTATTCGACTGCCGCCTTGGCGTATCTGGACGCACAAGCCGACTGCATCCCCCTCCTGCAGCCTGAGGTCTTGCGAGTGGTATGGGAGGGGGCGGATATGGCGGACAGGCGCATGCTGTTGATGACCTCGTTGGGGGAGAAGGGCATCACGGTCAAGCCGGCGGCTCGGCAGGGGGATCACACTCCGATCCTTGATCGGCTCGAGTTCGACTGGGTGTCGAGCCCCCAAGCGATGCCTGAGGTGTGATGGGGCGGCAGTCCCTGCACTGAATGGCGCTGCGGTATGTCGGACACCCGTGGGCAGGCGGGCGTTGTCTGGCTCCATACGAATAGATTGGCCCCATGCCGAACCGCCTCGCGAACGAGACCTCGCCGTATCTGCTCCAGCACGCCGACAACCCCGTCGACTGGTGGCCATGGTCGCCCGAGGCCTTCGCTGAGGCGCGGGAGCGTGGTGTACCCGTTCTGCTAAGCGTTGGCTATAGCTCGTGTCATTGGTGTCATGTCATGGCCAACGAATCCTTCGAGGATGAGCTGACGGCTGCCTACCTCAACGAACACTTCGTCAACGTCAAGGTCGACCGCGAGGAGCGGCCCGACATCGACGCCGTCTACATGGAGGCCGTGCAGGCCGCCACGGGGCAGGGCGGGTGGCCCATGACCGTGTTCCTGACGCCCGACGCCGAGCCCTTCTACTTCGGGACCTACTTCCCGCCCGAGCCCCGGCACGGGATGCCCTCCTTCATGCAGGTGCTCGAAGGCGTGCGCACCGCGTGGGTCGGGCGGCCCGAGGAGGTGGCGGAGGTCGCGCAGCGGATCGTACGGGACCTCGCGGGGCGGCAGCTCGACTACGGGAAGGCCGGCACCCCCGGGCCCGAGGAGCTCGCGCAGGCGCTGCTCGGGCTGGTGCGGGAGTACGACGCCACGCGCGGCGGGTTCGGCGGGGCGCCGAAGTTCCCGCCGTCCATGGTGCTGGAGTTCCTGCTGCGCCACCACGCCCGGACCGGGTCCGAGGGGGCGCTGGAGATGGCGGTCGACACCTGTGAGGCCATGGCGCGGGGCGGGATCTACGACCAGCTCGGGGGCGGGTTCGCGCGGTACTCCGTGGACCGGGAGTGGCAAACGCCGCATTTCGAAAAAATGCTCTATGACAATGCGCTGCTCTGCCGGGTCTACGCCCACCTCTGGCGCACCACCGGGGACGAGCTCGCGCGTCGGGTCGCCCTGGAGACCGCCGACTTCATGGTCCGTGAACTGCGCACCCGGGAGGGCGGCTTCGCCTCCGCGCTGGATGCCGACAGCGAGGACCCGGAGACCGGCAAGCACGTGGAGGGCGTCTACTACGCCTGGACTCCGGCCCAGTTGCGCGAGGTGCTGGGGGAGGAGGACGGGGAGCTGGCCGCCGCCTGCTTCGGGGTGACGGAGGAGGGGACCTTCGAGCACGGGATGTCGGTGCTCCAACTGCCCGTCCAGGGGCCCGACATCGGCGAGGAGCGGCTCGCCGGGATCAGGGAGCGGCTGCTCGCGGCACGGCAGGAGCGGCCCGCGCCCGGGCGGGACGACAAGATCGTCGCCGCCTGGAACGGGCTGGCCATCGCGGCCCTCGCCGAGTGCGGGGCCTTCTTCGACCGGCCCGACCTGGTCGAGCGGGCCACGGAGGCCGCCGATCTGCTGGTCAGGGTGCACATGGACGGGATGGCCCGGCTCGCGCGGACCAGCAAGGACGGGCGGGTCGGGGCGAACGCCGGGGTGCTGGAGGACTACGGGGACGTCGCCGAGGGGTTCCTGGCGCTGGCGGCCGTCACCGGGGAAGGGGTCTGGCTGGAATTCGCCGGGTTCCTCGTCGATCTGGTCCTGGTCGGGTTCACCGCCGAGGACGGCTCCCTGTACGACACCGCGCACGACGCGGAGCGGCTGATCAGGCGGCCGCAGGACCCGACCGACACCGCGGCCCCCTCCGGCTGGACGGCCGCCGCCGGCGCCCTGCTCTCGTACGCCGCGCACACCGGTTCGCAGGCGCACCGTACGGCGGCCGAGCGGGCGCTCGCGGTGGTGCACGCGCTCGGGCCGCGGGCTCCGCGCTTCATCGGGCACGGGCTGGCGGTCGCGGAGGCGCTGGTCGACGGTCCGCGCGAGGTGGCCGTGGTCGGCCATCCGGAGGATCCGGCGCGGGCGGAGCTGCACCGGATCGCCCTGCTGGGGACGGCCCCCGGTGCGGTCGTGGCGACGGGGCTGCCGGGGGCGGCGGACGGCAGTGGAGGGGAGTTCCCCCTTCTGGCCGAGCGCACGCTCGTGCACGAGCTCCCGACGGCGTATGTCTGCCGACATTTCGTCTGCGCGCGGCCTACGACCGATCCGGTCGAACTGGCGGAGCAGTTGGGTACGGTTCGTCCCTGAAAGCGCTGGAGTAGCGCCAATTCCGTTTGTTTCAAGGTCAGTTCGGCAACGCGGTTTTTATCTCGATTGCGCCTGCGCGTCATGTTCGCTGCCTAGTCTCATGACTTCGGAGTCACCGAGCAGTCACTGTCAGCGCCGTGGGGCGCCGGCGTAGAGCGCACCGGGGGATGCGCGCGCGGGGGGAATCGGGGGCGGGGCGAGGGCGGCGGGCTGGGGAGCCTGCCGCGCGTGCCCGTCCCCGGGGGGTTGGGGAGATCGCCGCCTGGGGTTGCGGCACGTCTGTGGGGGACGCTTTGTTCATTTCCGTGTTCATTTGTGTCGTATCGCTCGCGCTCTTCTGGATGGCGGCGTTCACGCTCTGGTGGCAGATGCACGCCTGGCGGACGCCCGAGACGCTCGCCTCGACCCGCTTCGACAGCCCCGACAGCGGTGGCCGGCTGGCCTTCTCCCTGCTGCTGCCCGCCCGCCACGAGCAGGCGGTGCTGGAGCACACCATCGAGCGCCTCCTGGAATCGAGCCACCGCGACTACGAGATCATCGTGATCGTCGGCCACGACGACCCGGGGACCGCGGAGGTGGCCGAGCGGGCCGCCGCCCGCGCGCCCGGTCTCGTACGCGTCATCACCGACCACCACGAGGTCAAGAACAAGCCGAAGGCCCTCAACACCGCGCTCCCGCACTGCCGGGGCGACATCGTCGGAGTCTTCGACGCCGAGGACCAGGTCCACCCCGAGCTGCTGTCCCACGTGGACCACGCCTTCCGGGCCACCGGCGCCGACGTGGTCCAGGGCGGGGTCCAGCTCATCAACTTCCACTCCAGCTGGTACAGCCTGCGCAACTGCCTGGAGTACTTCTTCTGGTTCCGCTCCCGCCTCCACCTGCACGCGGAGAAGGGGTTCATCCCGCTCGGCGGCAATACCGTCTTCGTGCGCACCGAGGTGCTGCGCGAGGCCGGCGGCTGGGATCCGAACTGCCTCGCCGAGGACTGCGACCTGGGCGTGCGGCTGTCCTCCGTCGGCAAGAAGGTGGTCGTCGCCTACGACTCCGACATGGTGACCCGCGAGGAGACCCCGGGGTCCCTGGTGAGCCTGCTCAAGCAGCGCACCCGCTGGAACCAGGGGTTCCTCCAGGTGTACCGCAAGAAGGACTGGCAGCAGCTGCCCGGCCGCGGCCAGCGCTGGCTGGCCCGCTACACGCTCATGACCCCCTTCATGCAGGCCACCTCGGGGGTGATCATCCCGGTGAACTTCGCCGTCGCCGTCTTCCTCGACGTGCCCGTCGGGGTCGCGATCGTCACCTTCCTGCCGATGATCACCGCGATGGTGACCTTCGTCTTCGAGGTGGTCGGCCTGCACGACTTCGGCCGCCAGTACGGGCTGCGGGTGCGGTTCGTCCACTACGTCAAGCTCGTGGTCGGCGGCCCGTTCTACCAGGTGATGCTGGCCGGCGCCGCGATCCGCGCGGTCTGGCGCGAGCAGCGCGGACAGGGCGAGTGGGAGCTCACCAGCCACACCGGAGCCCACCTCGCGTCCGTCGGCGCCCCGAGCACCCTGACCCGAGAGGACAGCCCCCAGTGACCACCACTCTGCCCACGGCCACTGATCCCCAGCCCGGTGCCGCGACCACCGACGCCGTCACCGAGGCCGTCACCGAGGCCGTCACCGAGGCCGTCACCGAGGCCGTCACCGACGCCGCCCGCATCCCGCGCCCGCGCACCGGCGGACTCGGGGTCCGCCCCGCCGCGCCGGCCCGGCCGCTCGTCCGGTTCCGCTCCTCGCGCCCCGACCTGCTGCTCTGCGGGGTGCTGCTGCTCGCGATCCTCCTCGTACAGGGCTGGAACATCACGAACTTCCCGACCCTCAGCGACGACGAGGGCACCTACCTCGCCCAGGCCTGGGCCGTCCAGCAGGGCAAGGGGCTGGCGCACTACACCTACTGGTACGACCACCCCCCGCTCGGCTGGATCCAGATAGCGGGCCTGACCTACCTGCCGTCCCTGTTCGTACCCGACGCGATGACCGTCGCGCCGATGCGGTTCTCGATGCTCGCCGTCTCCGCCGCCAGCTCGGTCCTGCTGTACGTGCTCGCGCGCCGGCTCTGGCTGCCGCGCTGGGCGGCCGGTCTGGCCATGGGCCTGTTCGGGCTCTCCCCGCTCTCCGTCGTGCTCCAGCGGGAGATCTTCCTCGACAACATCGCCGTGATGTGGATGCTGCTGGCCTTCTGCCTCGCCGCGTCCCCCCGCCGCCACCTGTGGCACCACTTCGCCTCCGGCCTGGCGGCCGCCACCGCCGTGCTGACGAAGGAGACGATGCTGGTGGTGCTCCCGGCGCTGCTGGTGACGATGTGGCGCCACAGCCACCGCGACACCCGCAAGTTCGCCGTCACCGGAGCCGTCACCGCCTGCGTGCTGATCGGGGTGACGTACCCCCTCTACGCGCTGCTCAACGCCGAGCTGCTGCCGGGCTCCGGCCACGTCTCCCTCATCGACGGGATCGTCTACCAGATGGGCCGGGCCGGCTCCGGCTTCATCCTGGACCCCGGCTCCGGTTCGCACGGGGTCTTCGAGTCCTGGCTGTACTACGACACGGTGCTGCCGCTCGGCGGACTGGCCGGCGCGGTCCTGCTCCTCGTCACCATCCGGTGGTCGGTCACGGCCCGGGCGCTCGCGGGCCCGGCGCTGGCCGTGGTCATCCTCGGCCTCGTCGCCCTGCGGCCCTCCGGGTACCTCCCGGCGATGTACGTGATCCAGGCGCTGCCGTTCCTGGCGCTGGTCCTCGCCGGGGGCGCGGCCAGCGTCACCCACGCCGTGCTGCGCCGCCGCCGGGCGCCGGGGGAGCGGCGCGCCCTGGCCTACGGGCGGTGGGCGCTGGTCGGCGTCCTCGCCGCCTCCGCCCTCGTGTACCTCGTTCCGCGCTGGTACGACGGCAACCGTACGGCGCTCACGGTCGACGCGAACGCCCCGTACCGGCAGGCCGCGGCCTGGCTCGGGCGCGAGGTGCGCGAGCCCGCGACGACCCGGGTGCTGGTCGACGACGCGCTGTGGCTGGACGCCGTCCACCACGGCTTCGACCCGGGGCTCGGCGCCATCTGGTTCTACAAGGCCGACCTGGACCCCGCGGTGACCAAGACGCTGCCGCGCGGCTGGCGGGACATCGACTACGTGGTCTCCTCGCCCACCGTCCGCCGCGATGCCGCTCAACTGCCCAATGTCAAGGCCGCGTTGGACCACTCGACGGCGGTCGCCGTCTTCGGTGAGGGCGAGGACCGCATCGAGATCCGGCGCACGGACCGGGCGGACGGCAGTGACCCCACGGCCCGCACTTCCAACGGGAGTTGATCCTGCATGAGTGAAGACCTGTGGGCCCCACACGTCCCACATGCCCCGCACCTCCCGGAGGCCGCCGTCGAGGCGCCCGCCCCGGGCAGTGTCACCCTCATCATCCCGACCTTCAACGAGGCGGGAAACATAGCCGAGTTGCTGAGCCGGCTGGCCGGCGCCCTGCCCGCGCACCTGCCGGTGTCGGTGCTGTTCGTCGACGACTCCACGGACGACACCCCGGCCGTCATCGAGAAGGCGGCCCGGGAGTGCGCCTTCCCGGTGGCGGTCCTGCACCGCGAGAGCCGCGAGGGCGGGCTCGGCGGGGCCGTCGTGGAGGGGATCGGGCGGGCGGACACCGACTGGATCGTCGTCATGGACGCCGACCTCCAGCATCCGCCCCACCTGGTCCCCGAGCTGGTCGGGGAGGGCGCGCGCACCGGCGCCGACCTGGTCGTGGCCTCCCGCTACATCGCGGGGGGCAGCCGGGCCGGGCTCGCCGGGAGCTACCGGATCGCGGTCTCGCGCGGGGCGACCTGGCTGGCCAAAGGGCTCTTCCCGCGCGCCCTGCGCGGGATCAGCGATCCGATGAGCGGGTTCTTCGCGATGCGCCGCGCGGCGGTGACGGAGGAGGCGCTGAAGCCGCTGGGCTACAAGATCCTGATGGAGCTGGCCGTGCGCTGCCGGCCGGAGCGGGTGGCCGAGGTGCCGTTCGTCTTCCAGGAGCGCTTCGCGGGGGAGTCCAAGTCCACCGCCCGCGAGGGCCTGCGCTTCCTGACCCACCTGGCCTCGCTGCGCTCCGCGACCCCGCTGGCCCGCATGATCGGCTTCGGGCTGGTCGGGCTCTCCGGCTTCGTCCCGAACCTGGCGGCCCTGTGGATGCTCACGCACACCGGGATGAACTACCTGGTCGCCGAGGTGGTCGCGAACCAGGCCGGGGTGCTGTGGAACTTCCTCCTCATCGAGACCCTGCTGTTCCGCGACCGGCGCCGGCACCGCCACTGGGCCGACCGGCTCGGGCGCTTCACGCTGCTGGCCAACGCCGATCTGCTGCTGCGGATCCCGCTGATCGCGGTGTTCGTCGGCACCTGGGGCTTCGGCGTCCTGTCCGCGACCGCGCTCGCCCTGGTCACCACCTTCGTCCTGCGCTTCGCGGCGACGGAGGCACTCGTCTACCTCCCGCGCAAGGCGGGCCGTACACACACGAGTTGAGCCGCACGAAGGGACGTTTCTCATGGAGAGGAAGATCCGGCGCAGGGCAGGGTGGCGGGCCGCCCTGCTGGCCGTCGGGGCGATGACCGGGGGCCTGCTGCTGACCGCGCCGCAGCAGGCCACCGCCGGACCGCCCAACCTGCTCACCAACCCCGGCTTCGAGACCGCCGGTCCGGCCGGTTCCGACATGCCGTCCTGCTGGTCGAAGTCCGGCTGGGGCGACAACGACTTCACCTTCGCCACCGTCGCCGACGCGCACTCCGGCACCAAGGCGATGAAGGTATCGCTCACCCGCCGGGTGGACGGCGACCGCAAGGCCCTGGTCACCGAGAACGGCACCTGCGCCCCGACGGTCGTACCGGGCAAGCAGTACGACCTGTCGGCCTGGTACAAGTCGAACACCCCGGACGTGTCGGTGACGGTGTTCCGCCACGACACGGTGGCCGGCTGGCAGTACTGGACCGATCTGCAGAATCCCCCCGTCAGTGCCGCGTGGGCGCGCACGCAGGTCCGTACGCCGGCGGTCCCGCCCACCACGGACAAGATCGCGTGGGGTCTGTCGGTCTACGGGGTGGGCACGCTCACCACCGACGACTACGCGCTGGAGGAGGTGGGCGCGGTCCCGCCGCAGCCCACCTGCACGGGTACGGCCACCGAGTGCGCCAAGGGCAAGTGGGAGGTGATCGCCGCCAAGAACCCGGTGCGCTCGATGCACGCCGTCGTGCTGAAGAACGGCAAGGTGCTGCTGATCGCGGGCTCGGGCAACGACATCGCCCAGTTCAACGCGGGCACCTTCACCTCCGCCGTCTACGATCCGGCGAACGGCTCGTTCAAGACGATCCCGACGCCCGTGGACATGTTCTGCTCCGGGCACGTCCAGTTGTCCGACGGCCGGGTGCTGGTGATGAGCGGCAACAAGGGCTATCCGTCGGCCGACGGCACGATCGGGTACCAGGGGCTGAAGGACTCGTACACCTTCGACCCGGCGACCGAGAAGTACACGAAGACCAACGACATGAACGGCGGGCACTGGTACCCGTCGGCGACCGTCCTCGGCAACGGCGACGTGATCTCCTTCGGCGGGCTGAAGGAGGACTCCACGGGCAACGTGACGGCGGAGAAGTTCTCGGCGGCGCAGAACAAGTGGCTGCCGATGAACGAGGTCAACCAGACCTGGTCGTACTGGGGCCTGTACCCGTCGATGATCCTCATGCAGGACGGCCGGCTCTTCTACTCGGGCAGCCACACCTTCGGCAACGGCACCCCGGGCACCGGCGCCTCGGTCTACGACTACGACGCGAACACCATCACCGACGTGCCCGGCCTGCGGAACAAGGACGAGCGCGACGAGTCGGCGAGCGTGCTGCTGCCCCCGGCGCAGGACCAGCGGGTGCTGACCATCGGCGGCGGCAACAACGAGCGCAACCCGGCCGCGAACCGGCTCACCGACATCATCGACCTGAAGCAGCCGAGCCCCGCCTACACGGCCGGCCCGGACCTGCCGCAGGGCCTGGTCGACCAGGGCGCGGGCAAGCGTCCGCAGACCGGCGCCGAGGGCAAGATGTTCGTGTCCGCCGTGCTGCTGCCCGACGGCAAGGTGCTGGAGACCGGCGGCGGTCTGCACGACCGGGCCGACCCGGTGTACGAGGCCTCGTTCTTCGACCCGACCACCAACACCTACCAGCCGGGCCTGGCCACCGACCCGATCCCGCGGACGTACCACTCGGCGTCGTTCCTGATGCCGGACGGCCGCGTCATGTCGGTCGGGGACAACCCGGGCAACGGCACGTACAACCACAACGTGTCGATCTACACCCCGCCGTACCTCTTCAAGGGGGCGCGCCCGCAGATCACCTCGGTGATCGACAACCAGTGGGTGTACGGGGACACGCAGCGCATCACCGTCAACCGGGCGATCGCCAAGGCGGAGCTGATCCGTCCGGCGGCCGTCACCCACTCCTCGGACCCGAACCAGCGGTTCGTGGACCTGCCGCTGACGGTGGTCAACGGCACGACCATCGACCTGAACGTCACCAGCAACCCGAACCTGGCCCCGCCCGGCTGGTACATGCTCTTCGCGGTCGACGCGAACGGCATCCCGTCCATCGCGCAGTGGGTGCACCTGGGCGGCCCCTCCGCCCTGGCGGCGGCCGCCGAGCCCCCGACCGCGCACGAGCACACCTTCGCGAACAAGCTGGCGGACCCGAAGAAGAACCCGGCGAAGCGGGACTCGGCCCCGGTGGCCCCGACCGTGGCCGGCTGCGACCGGCACTACGGCACGGCCAACGTGTGCGTGCCCACGCGGTTCCCGGCGGAGGTGAAGGCGACGACGGAGGCCCGCTGCGACTGGCTGGCCGCCCACAAGTACCCGGCCCGCCTGAAGGTCAACGGCAGTGATCCGCTCCGCCTGGACCCGGACGGCGACGGCTACGCCTGCGCGTAGGCGCGCGGAGGCGCGGGCAGGTGCGCGTCCCGGGGGCCTGGCCCCTGGGACGCGTTCCGTGGTTCAGGCCCGGCGGAGCCGGATCACCGGGATGTCCCTGTCCGTCCCCCGCTGGTACTGCTCGTACCGGGGGAACACGGAGAGCAGGAGGGGCCAGACCCTGGCCTTTTCCTCCGGGGGCAGCACGTCGGCCCGGGCCCGGAACCGCTCGCCCAGTACCCGTACGTGCACCTCGGGGTGGGCTTCGATGCTCGCGAACCACAGGGGGTGCTTGTCGGAGCCTCCGTTGGAGGCCACGATCAGCAGGCTGTCCCCGTCCTCGGCGTAGATGAGGACGGTGCGGTGCCAGCCGCCGCTGACCCGGCCCCGGTAGTCCAGCAGCAGGCAGGGCGAGCCGTTCATGTCGGTGTCCCGCGTGCCGCCCGACTCCTCGTACCGAACCGCTTGGTCGCGCACGTGCGGGTTGGGGCTGAGCTTCACTGCGGCCGGGTCGTAGTCGGGCATTCGGATTCCTCTAGTGCGAGTAGGCGGCCAGCGAGATGCCGACGTAGTGGGCGACGAAGGCGGCCAGGGTCAGGGAGTGGAAGACCTCGTGGAAGCCGAAGAAGCGGGGGGAGGGGTTCGGCCGCTTCATGCCGTAGATGACGCCGCCGACGCTGTAGAGCAGGCCGCCGACGATGACCAGGACCAGGACGGCGATGCCGCCGGTGCGCATGAAGTCGGGGAGGAAGAAGACGGCCGCCCAGCCCATGGCGATGTAGCAGGGGGTGTAGAGCCAGCGCGGGGCGCCGACCCAGAAGACGCGGAAGGCGATGCCGGCCGCGGCCGCGATCCAGACCGCCCAGAGCAGGGTCCGCCCGGTGGAGTCGGGCAGGAGCAGGACGGTCAGCGGGGTGTACGTGCCCGCGATGATCAGGAAGATGTTGGCGTGGTCGAGCCGCCGCAGGATGGCCTCGCCGCGCGGGCCCCACGTACCGCGGTGGTAGACGGCGCTGACTCCGAAGAGCAGGCACGCGGTGAGGACGTACACCCCGCAGGCCACCCGGGCCGAGGTCGAATCGGTGAAGGCCATCAGGACGAGGCCGGCGATCACCACGGCGGGGAACATGCCGGTGTGCAGCCAGCCGCGCATGAGCGGCTTGGCCTCCTGATCGGCGGGTTCGACCATCGGAGCGGCCGCGGCAGCGGCGTCGGAAGTCATGCCGAACATGCTACCTACGGTTGCGTAGGTTTCCGTTAGTGCGCTTTACGGAAGATTGACCGGAGTGGCGATGCTCACGTGAGAGGCCCCCTGGACATATGCGCACACGCACCGGATGATCAGATGAGTGCGGTCGACACCGGATGAGCGGAGCGCGAAGCGTCCGGGTCGCGGCCCCCACGGGGCAATCACAAATCAAACCCCTCAACAAGGAGCGATCGTGGCGCGCGACATCGCGGCTGGCACCACCACTTCCGACGTCCCCACCAAGCACCAGGAGCTCATCTCCTGGGTCGGTGACATCGCGGCCCTCACCCAGCCTGACCGCATCGTCTGGTGTGACGGCTCCGAGGCCGAGTACGAGGCCCTCTGCGAGGAGCTCGTCTCCAAGGGCACCTTCAAGAAGCTGGACCCGGCCAAGCGACCGAACTCGTACTACGCCGCCTCCGACCCCTCCGACGTCGCGCGCGTCGAGGACCGGACCTTCATCTGCTCCGAGAAGGAGGAGGACGCGGGCCCGACCAACCACTGGAAGGCCCCTTCCGAGATGAAGGAGCTGTTCGCGGGCAAGGGCGAAGAAGGCGGCATCTTCCGCGGTTCCATGAAGGGCCGCACGATGTACGTCGTCCCCTTCTGCATGGGCCCCCTCGGCTCGGAACTCTCCGCCATCGGCGTCGAGATCACCGACTCCGCCTACGTCGCGGTCGCCATGCGCACCATGACCCGCATGGGACAGGCCGTCCTCGACGAGCTCGGCACCGACGGGTTCTTCGTCAAGGCCGTCCACACCCTCGGCGCTCCGCTCGCCGAGGGCCAGGACGACGTGCCGTGGCCGTGCAACACCACCAAGTACATCTCGCACTTCCCCGAGACCCGCGAGATCTGGTCCTACGGCTCGGGCTACGGCGGCAACGCCCTGCTCGGCAAGAAGTGCTACGCCCTGCGCATCGCGTCCGTCATGGCCCGCGACGAGGGCTGGCTCGCCGAGCACATGCTGATCCTCAAGCTCACCCCGCCGGCCGGCGAAGCCAAGTACATCGCCGCCGCGTTCCCGAGCGCCTGTGGCAAGACCAACCTGGCCATGCTGGAGCCGACCATCCCCGGCTGGACCGTGGAGACCGTCGGTGACGACATCGCCTGGATGCGCTTCGGCGAGGACGGCCGTCTCTACGCGATCAACCCCGAGGCCGGCTTCTTCGGCGTCGCCCCCGGCACCGGCGAGCACACCAACGCCAACGCCATGAAGACCATGTACGCGAACACCGTCTTCACCAACGTCGCGCTCACCCCGGACGGCTCCGACGTCTGGTGGGAGGGCATGACCGAAGAGGCGCCCGCGCACCTGATCGACTGGAAGGGCAACGCCTGGACCCCGGAGTCCGACACCCCGGCGGCCCACCCGAACGCCCGCTTCGCCGTCCCCGCCTCGCAGTGCCCGACGATCGCCCCCGAGTGGGAGGACCCCAAGGGCGTCCCGATCTCCGCGATCCTCTTCGGCGGCCGCCGCGCCTCCGCCGTGCCGCTGGTCACCGAGTCCTTCGACTGGAACCACGGCGTCTTCATCGGCTCGAACATCGCCTCCGAGAAGACCGCCGCCGCCGAGGGCAAGGTCGGCGAGCTGCGCCGCGACCCCTTCGCCATGCTGCCGTTCTGCGGCTACAACATGGGCGACTACATGGGCCACTGGGTCGACGTGGCCAAGGACAAGGACCAGGCCAAGCTCCCGAAGATCTACTACGTGAACTGGTTCCGCAAGAACGACGCGGGCAAGTTCGTGTGGCCCGGCTTCGGCGAGAACAGCCGTGTCCTGAAGTGGATCGTCGAGCGCCTCGACGGGACCGCCGAGGGCGTGGAGACCCCGATCGGCATCCTGCCGACCGTCGCCTCCCTGGACACCGACGGCCTGGACCTGCCCGCCGCCGACCTGGAGTTCCTGCTCACGGTCGACAAGGAGGTCTGGCGCGACGAGGCCTCGCTGGTCCCCGCCCACCTGAACACCTACGGCGACCACACGCCGAAGGAGCTGTGGGACCAGTACGAGGCGCTCGTCAAGCGCCTGGGCTGATCCTTCCGGGCCGGTCCTGTTGGGCCGGTCCTGCTGGGCCGGTCCTGTTGGGCCTCGCCCCCACCGAACTCCCGCGGCCGGCTGTCCCCGGCCACGGGTTGACGCGGGATTCCCCGACTCAGGACTCCCTGCGACCTTCCAAGTAGGTCGTGTGCGTCTGCTGACGGCGGGCCTCCGTTTCACGGAGGTCCGCCGTCATGCGTTCCGCTTCCTCCCGCAGCAGCGTCAGCTGCCGCTCCAGGTGGCGCTCGGGCGATTCGCCGCCCGCCGTGAGCCGGGTCCACCAGCGCGTCCGGTTGTAGGTGTCCACGCACTCCGGCACGTCCGTGCGGATGGCCCGGGTCAGCGCGTGCACCGCCTCCGGATCGGCGGCCAGGACCCCCGCCACCCAGCCCGGCTCCAGCATCGCCGCGTACAGCGCCAGCAGCCCGGCCAGCACCCCGGCCGGCTCGGCCGGCAGGTCCACCTCGCCGACGTACTCCTCGAGCCGCGCGAAGTCGTCCCGTACGAAGCCCAGTTGCTCGGCGGGCTCCGGCGGTACCGGCGGCGCCGGCACCTCCGGCGGGGCGACGAGCGCGCCCGCCCCGTACAGCCCGGCGACCACCACCGGCCAGTACGTGCCGGCCACCCCGGTGAGGGTCAGACCCACCCCGACGACGCCGCAGGCGCTGCCGGCCAGGTTCTTCTTCGACTCCAGGTACTTGAGAAGGTTCGCCTTCAGTGCCCTACTGGTAGCCACGGATCTCCTCGAAGGCTCCGTCCAGCGAACCGTTGCCCTCGGTGGCGTCGAAGAGCCGCCCGCCGGTCAGTTCGGTGATGTGGGCGAGTTCCTTGCGGTCCGAGTCGCCGAACAGCACCGCGAAGACCGGGGTGTGCTTCTGCGCCTCGGGCAGCCCCGCGTAGAAGGCGTCGAACTGCTTGGCCCCGGCGCCCGCGGTGTTCTCGCCGTCCGTCATCAGCACGATCGAGGTGAACGCGTCCGCGTTGCCCTTGCCGAGCTGCTGGTACGCCGCCTGCAGACTGCTGTAGATGGCCGTACCGCCGTCCGGCGCCAGCGCCTTCACGTCTCCCCGGATCGCGTCCAGCGCCGCTCCGGGGTTGCCCGGTTCGACCGTGTGCGTCAGGACCTTCTTCACCTTGTCACCGAAGGGCAGCAGCGTGACCTCCTCGCGGTCCCGGAACCGCTCGCCGGTTCCCGAACTCCCCGTCCCCGTCAGGTCGGTGAGCGCCGACTTCAGCCGGCCGATCCGGTCCTCCTCGGCCATCGACCCCGAGGTGTCCAGCACGTACACCGTGCGCGAGGGGCGGCGCAGCTCGTTCTCGTAGCTGGCCAGCAGCCCGTCCGCCACCGAGCGGGTACCCGGGAAGGGGAGCTCGCGGCGCTTGTCCGGGTCCAGCCCGGCCGCCGGGGTCACCCCGGCCGCTACGGGCCGCCGGAAGGTCTTCTCGGTGATCGCCTTCTGCGCCTCGGCGCCGCTCAGGTACTCGGTCAGCGCACGCCCCGACTCGCGGGCCCCGGCCGGGGCCGAGGTCAGCAGGGTCAGCGGGTAGTGGGCTGTGACCACGCCGTCGACCGGCCGGATCACCGTCAGGTTCGTCTTCGCGTCCCGGTTCATGGACAGCAGCACCGACTCGTAGTTCACCAGCGCGTCCACGTCCCCGCGCTGGGTGTAGGCCGCGGCCAGCCAGCCCGAGGAGCCCGAGGTCAGCTTCTGCCCGGTGAAGAACCCCTTCAGCATCGGCTGCGCCTTCGCCACGTCGGCGTCGGTCAGCGCCGCCTGTGCGCCCGAGAGCCCGGAGGCCACCGAAATCAGCGCGGAGAAACCGGAGTTGGAGCGCACCGGGTCGGTCATCCCGTACGTCAGCTTCCCGGCGGCCACGGCCTCGTGGACCGCCGACCAGGTCACCGACCCGGGCTTCCAGCCCAGCCGGGCCAGCGCCTCGGGCTTCACGCCGAGGGCGACCGGCGAGGACATCACCGGGGTCTCGCTCGACAGCTTGCCCGCGGCCTCGGGCCGCAGCCGCAGGTAGTCGTTGGAGGACAGCCAGATGGCGTCGTACGTGCCGTCCGCCTTGCCGGAGGCGATCTGCTCGACCGCGTCGAGGGTGCCCGACGTGGTCAGCTCCACGCCGACCCCGGTGGCGGCCTTCGCCGCCTTCAGCACCTCGTCCATGTCGGACAGCTCGCTGGAGGCCAGGACGCGCAGCTTGCCCTCCTGGTACGCGGTCTGCTTCGGCTTCGGGTGGTCGTCGTCCGTCGCGCAGGCGCTCGCCCCGAGCAGGGTGGCGGCGAGCGCCACCGCCGCGGCGAGCCGTCGGCGCATCACGGCGCCGCGGATGCTCATGCCGTTCATCGGGCGTCGCCGCCTTCCAGGGCGCTCGCGGTGCGGGTGCGCGCGAGGTATGCGGAGGCGTTTTGGAGTTCGCCGGTGAGGGACTCCACGGTGGCGGCCATGTTCTCGGTGGCCTGCACCTTGAAGGTGTCGATGGTGTCGAGCGTCTTGTAGATCTGGGCGAAGGCCGTCCGCAGCGTTTCCGCGCCGACGGCCGGATCGGCGGCGATCCGCTGGATCTCCCCGCTCTGCGTGGACAGCATCTCCGCGTTGCCGCGGATCAGGCTCTCGGTGGTGTCGCGCAGGGTGTCGATCTGCTTGATGACCTCGCCCTGGGTGTTCAGGGCCTGCGCCAGCATCACGGCGATCCGCAGCGCGGACACCGTGGTGGTCGCG
Organism: Streptomyces sp. NBC_01298; assembly: GCF_035978755.1. NCBI lineage: Bacteria > Bacillati > Actinomycetota > Actinomycetes > Kitasatosporales > Streptomycetaceae > Streptomyces > Streptomyces sp. NBC_01298. The sequence goes on along the minus strand of NZ_CP108414.1, from coordinate 3,604,254 downwards.
GCCCGGTCGACGCCCTTGATCAGCTCTTCGTTGTTGCGCCGGACCACGTCCATCGCCAGGTAGCCCTGCGCGCAGACGGCCAGCTGGGTCAGCAGGTCCTGGTGCTTCTGCCGTACGGGGAACAGCACGTCCACGCGCAGCGCGTCGGCCTGCCGCGGGTCGCTCTGGCCGGCGATCCGCTCTTCGACGGCCGCGTCCAGTGCCTCGGTGAGCACCGCGTACTCCTGGAGCTTGCCCATGGTCTCCCACAGGCGGGCCCGCTCGGTGTGCAGGGCGGCGTTGTCGCGGCGCAGCTCGTCCTGGCCGCCGCGCAGCGCGCCGACGATCCGGTTGAGGGTGGTCTGCGAGGAGGCGTACTTGGCCACGTGGTCGCGGAACTTGTTGCCGCCGGGCAACTTGGAGAGCAGCTTGCGCACTCCCTTGGTGGAGCTGCCGGAGCTGCTGGAGCTGCCGGAGCTGCCGCTCGGGTCCAAGTCCTCCACAGTGCGGCGCAGTTCGACCAACGAGCCGGCGACGCGGGCCTGTGCGTCGCCGCCGCCGTCCGTGTCGAGGGAGCGGACGGCCCGCTCCAGCATGCGGTTGGACTGCTGGGCGGCGCCGCGGATGTCGGCGGAGCCGAGCCCGGAGATCTCCCCGATGCGGGTGGCGAACTCGGGGGAGCGGCTGTCGATGCCGGCCAGCGAGCCGACGTACTCCCCGGCCCGGCGGGCCATCTCCTCGCGCACCCCGTCCTGGAGCGGTACCAGGCCGGAGGCCTGCTCCCGCTTGACGGGGGCCACGGGCTCGGGGGCGGTGAGGACGAGCGGGCTGTCCGCGCCGCCTTCGGGCGGTGTCAATGTCATGGTGTTCTGATCCCCCTATCCCTTGGCGCGCGCGGCCAGCGCCATCAGGACCTTGACGGTCGGTGCGCTGACCTGGCGGATGCCGGTGAGCTCCGACTTGAGGTACGCGGTGTGCGGCGCGGTGGCGGTGTTGAACTCGGCCACGCCCTCCGTCGGCCGGAACCCGTGGCGGACCACGAGCGAGCGCAGCTTCGGGTCGGTGGCCAGCAGGTTGCCGAGCTCCGTGGCCTTCTCGCTGATCGGCACGAAGGTGTGCGGGGAGTTCACGGTGGTGTCGGGGTACAGGACCACCATGTCGCCCGGATCCTGCTTCTGCTGGAGCAGGCTGGCCACTTGGGCCTCGTAGGCGAGGATGAGCGGTTCGCCGCTGCCGCTGATGAAGGCGCGGAAGGGGCCGTCGGTGCTCTGTTCCAGGGCGCCCTGGACGGAGATCAGCTTCTTCATCAGGGGCGCGGTCCGCTCGATGCCGGCGTCGTCGGAGACGACGGTCGAGCCGTTGGCGACGTTCGAGGCGGTGGCGAGGAAGAGGGCGCCCGAGTTGGAGGTGGTGGGGTCGGTGGTCTTGATGAACACCGTGCCGCCCAGCTCCGGGTAGGCGCTGGTCCCGCCCTGGAGCTCCTGCCAGGTCTTGGCCTCGCCGGCGGCCTTGAGGAAGGGGCCGAGGAGGAGGGTGCCGGAGTTCTTGCCGGACATCTTCGCCAGGCCGTGGTCGCTGAGCACCTTGGCCGCGTTGGAGCGGGCGATGACGACGAGCGGGGAGAAGAAGGGCTTGGTGTTCTGCGCGCCCTTGACCCCCGCCTTCTCCTCGATCTCCGCGCTCGGTTCACTGCTGCTGGGGAAGGCGAAATCGAAGTCCTTCAGGGCGAGTTGGTTCATCGCCCAGGAGCCCGAGGTTTCGGTCTTCACGGTGTAGCCCTTGTCAGCAAGGGCCTTGACGACGTCGGGGTCGCGGAAGAACTCGGACTTCTCCGAACCGATGACGCCACGCACGGTCTTCGTTGCCGTGCCCTCCGGCTTCTTTCCTCCGATGGCGATGACGGCGATCACGCCGCCCACCAGGAGGACCGCCAGGGCGATTCCTAGGATGCGTCTCACGGGTGCAGAGTGCTCGCGGAAACCCACATTCCGCGATGAGTTGAGTGAACGCCGGGTGACGAGGCGGTCCCACTTCGAAATGCTGTGTGGGCCCGTGAGTGCTGGTGACCGGGGCGGGCGCCCGGGAGGATCGTGGCATGGGCGTGAGCGCGTTGAAGTGGCAGGGCTGGCTGGTCGCCCTGGTGTTCGTGGCGGGACTGCTGGTCTTCGCCCCGCTGGGGCTGTACGTGTGGGCGGGCAGTGCCCCCGCCGCGCGGCCGGCGGGGGCCGCGCGGGGCGATGTACGGATCACCGGTTGCCGGATCGATCCGGCGAGCCGGCGCGTGGTCGCCTCGGTCGAAGCGGTCAACGGCTTCCCGGAGCCGGGGGCGTATGTCGTCACCGTGGAGTTCCGCGAGCCGCCGGCGGCGACCGTGCGGGGTGTCCCGGAGTCCCGGGGCCCCGAGGTGCCGGCCCCTATGGCCCGGGGGCCGCAGACGCTGGTGAGGATCCCGGGTGTCCGCCCGGCCGCGACGGAGCGAGCCGAGGCGGTAGGCCCGGTCTGGCCCCCGGCCACGATCCCCTGGTGCGGCATCGCCGCAGCTGCCTTCGCCCCGGACCCGCCCGGAGCGCAATTCAGCCCGTCCGGCGTTTGAGGACCGGGTCCGGGCGGAGCCCGGGGACGCTCTCAGCCCCGCCGGCGTTTGAGGCGCGGGTCCGGGCGGAGCCAGGGGAACGGTGGAAGGGCGGGTAGGGGACAAGCCCCGCAGGGTCGGTCCGGTCCCGCCGTGAAGGGGTCGGCACGGGTGGCGGGGCCCCTACGCGCCGGCCGCGGCCGAGGCGGGGTGCACCTTCAAGCCCCGCAGGGTGTGGCGCCCGGTCCGGAGCCTCCGCGGCCCCGGACCGGGGCCGTCAGTGGGCGCCGACGAGGTCGAGCGCGGCGGCGTGCGCGTCCATGCGCTCGGCGGCGAGGATCGCGACCGTGGTGTCGGCGCGCGAGGCGGCGACGAGCAGGGCGCGGGCGGCGAGGTCGTGGGCACGCTGGTGCAGCGCGGCGGCGGCCCCGGCGTCCGGCTCCTGGCCGGGGCACAGGGCCGCGCGGGCGGGCTCGGCCCCGCGCAGGCGGGTGACCTGGGCGGCGAGGACGGCGGCGGCCTCGTCGAGGCCGAGCTCGTCGGTCACGGCGAGCAGCGCGGCGAGATGCCCGGCGAGCTGGATGTCCAGGGCTTCGGCGCGGCTGCTGCGGGGGTACTCGCTGCGGTGGACGCCTATGCGGGGGTCGACCGCCTTGGTGCGAATCGGCTCGTACATCGGTGCCTCCTGCGTGGTCAGGAGACCATCCTACATTGGATTGGTTCTAAAGTTGAGCTGAATCTTGATCCTGCGCGTCGGCTTGAACGCGTCTTGTCGTCCCCGCCGGTAACGTTCAACCTTCTACTTTCAGTGCACGTATGTGCGGAAGTGCGTGCAGGTTGACGGTATTGATATTCGGGGTGGGCGCAATGGCTGGGGCCGGGGATGTGTCAGGTGTGTCGAGCCTGTCGGCCATATCGGGTGTAGAGGCTGTGGTGCGGAGCGATGCGGCGCTCCTGGAGGAGGACCTGGCGGCCTTCCTGGCCTCCTTGCTCACCCCGGCCGCGCCGCGATCGGTCTACGCGGCGGCGCTGGGGCGTTCCCTGTACGCGCCGGTCGCCGACGCCGTCGGTTCGAAGGTGGGCCAGGAGGCCCTGGCGCCGGCCGCGGGAGCGCCCGCGGGCCGGGCCCCGTTGCGGCCCTCGATGGTGTTCTGGGCCTACCGCAACTACCGGGGCTTCCCCGACGCGGCGGGCGATGAGGCTTCCGCCGCGGACCTGACCGCGGACCTGGCCGCGGACCTGGCCGCGATCCGCCGCGCGGCGGTGGCGGTGCGCGTGCTGCTGAAGGCCGCGGTCGCCCTCGACGACATCCAGGACGGGAGCGGCGTCCGCTACGGCGAGCCCGCCCTCCACGTCACCCACGGTGTCCCGCTCGCCCTCAACACGGGCTCTCTGCTGATCACCGCGGCGCTGGAGCACGCGGCCGAGCCGGCCGTGGTGCGGAGCCTGCTGCGGTCGGTCGGCCGGGGCTTCACGGGCCAGGCCGTCGACGTGTCCACGCGTACCGAGCTCACGCGCGCGGAACTGCTGGCCGCGCCCCTCGCCGAGCGGGTGGCCTTCTGGGAGTCGGTGGCCGCGCTCAAGACGGGCACGCTGTTCCGGATGCCGCTGGACGCGGCGCTGGCGGCCCTGGGCGTCGTGGAGGGCGAGCGGCGGGTCCTGGACGGGGCGATGCGCGACCTCGGACTGGCCAGCCAGCTGTTCAACGACCTGACCGACTTCGTGCCCGAGTTCGGCGGCCGGGGCACCCACGAGGACTACGGCCAGCTGAGCAACCGCGTCTTCCTCGAACTGCTCGACACCGCTCCCGGCGGCGGGCTGGGGCCGGGGGAGCTGGTGGGGGCGCGGCTGAAGGAGTTCGTGCTCGGACATCCGGACCTGCGGCCCACGCTCCTGCGCCTCGCGGCCCGGGCGGTGGAGCTGAAGAGCTCGGCGATGGAGGCGGTGCGCGGCGTGTGCCGTTGCGAGCGGAGCGCGCGCTACTTCGACGTGACCATCGAACGCAAGGGCCACCTCATCGACCGGCTGCACACGACGCTCCTGAAGGGCGAAGGCGCATGAACCCCACGGACCGCGGCACGGTGGCCGAGCGCATCCGGGCGAGCACCCGCGGCCGGCACGCGGAGCTGGAGGGCACGCCCTTCTCCGCCGCGATGCTCGCCGGGACGCTCCCGCTCGACCGGTACGTCGACCAGCTCGCCGCCTACCGGACGGTCCTGGATGCCCTGGAGGGCGAACTGTCCCGCGCCACCGCCCCGTCCCTGACCTCGGTGTGGTCGGCGGAGCTGGTCAAGATCCCCTGCATAGACCGCGACCTGATGCACTTCGCCGAGGACGGGGTGTTCCCCGGGTCCCGCGCCGGAGCGCCGGCGGTCGCCTTCGCGCGGGAGATCCGCGCCGCCGCGGCCTCGGACCCCCTGGCCCTGCTCGGGTTCCTCTACGTACTGGAGGGCTCCACGATGGGCGGCGCGATCCTGCGCCGGTACGTCACCGAGGCGTACGGGCTGCGGGACACGGACGGCGTGGCGTACTACGCCAGTGGTGACCGCGAGCGCTGGGCCCGCTTCACGGCGCGCCTGGACGAGGCGCTGCACGGGCGGGCGGAGCAGGACGGCGTGGTCACCGCGGCCGGCCGGGCCTACCGCCACATCGCCGCGATCTCCGCGGCCCTGTCCACCGGACTCGGCGCCGCCGCCGCGTAGAACGGGGCGCGGAACCGGGCGCAGGACGCCGCGCAGAACGGCGCGGCCCCCGCGCGCGGCCCGTGTGTCCGGGGTCGCGGGCGGGGGCCGCCGGGCCGGTCCGTCCTAGGGCTGGCTGTACCCGTCGAGGAAGTTGCCGATCCGGGTGACCGCGTCGGCGAGGTCCTTCGCGTTGGGCAGGGTCACGATCCGGAAGTGGTCGGGCTCGGGCCAGTTGAAGCCCGTACCGTGCACGACCATGATCTTTTCCTCGCGCAGCAGGTCGAGGACCATCTGCCGGTCGTCCTTGATCTTGTAGACGGACGGGTCCAGCTTCGGGAAGAGGTAGAGCGCGCCCTTGGGCTTCACGCAGGTGATGCCGGGGATCTGCGTCAGCAGGTCGTAGGCCGTGTCGCGCTGCTCCAGGATCCGCCCGCCGGGCAGCACCAGGTCGTTGATCGACTGCCGTCCGCCGAGGGCGGTGGCGATGGCGTGCTGGGAGGGCATGTTGGCGCAGAGCCGCATGTTCGCCAGGATCGTCAGGCCCTCGATGTACGACGAGGCGTGCTTCTTGGGCCCGCACACCGCCATCCAGCCCGACCGGTAGCCGGCGACGCGGTAGTTCTTGGAGAGCCCGTTGAAGGTGAGCGTCAGCAGGTCCGGTGCGATGGCGGCGGTGTTCGTGTGCGTGGCGCCGTCGTAGAGGATCCGGTCGTAGATCTCGTCCGAGCAGACGATGAGGTTGTGCCGGCGGGCGATGTCGGTGAGCCCGCGCAGCATCTCGTCGTCGTAGACGGCGCCGGTCGGGTTGTTCGGGTTGATGATCACGATCGCGCGGGTGCGGTCGGTGACCTTGCGCTCGATGTCGGCGAGGTCCGGCATCCAGTCGGACTGCTCGTCGCAGCGGTAGTGCACGGCGGTGCCGCCGGCCAGGCTGACGGAGGCGGTCCACAGCGGGTAGTCCGGCGCGGGGACGAGCACCTCGTCGCCGTCGTCGAGCAGCGCCTGCATGGACATCTGGATCAGCTCGGAGACCCCGTTGCCGATGTAGACGTCCTCGACGTCCAGCTCGATGCCCTTGGTCTGGTAGTGCTGCATGACCGCACGGCGCGCCGAGAGCAGGCCCTTCGCGTCCCCGTAGCCGTGGGCGTTGCCCAGGTTGCGGAGCATGTCCTCAAGGATCTCCGGCGGGCACTCGAAGCCGAAGGCCGCGGGGTTGCCGGTGTTGAGCTTGAGGATGCGATGACCTGCTGCTTCGAGCCGCATCGCCTCTTCGAGCACGGGGCCGCGGATCTCGTAGCAGACATTGGCGAGTTTCGTTGACTGGATCACCTGCATGACGGGAGCTTACGGGTCCGGGTGCGGGCGCGCTCCGCTATTAGACCCGGAGCGGAGGGGTGCATCGCGGACCGATATGTCCCCTTTCGCGCAAAGCTTCGGTACGGGCGCCACGAGCCCTTGGAAATCGGGGCCGCCGCCCCGCTCCGGCCTGCGGAATGGGTGGGCCCGGCGGAGGGGGCCGGAATGGTGTTGCGCTCGTCACCCTGCCGGCCTGAAGGTGTCGGCGGCGCGCGGCGGTGATCAAAGGGAGCGGGACATGCGGGAGATGGGCGATGCGAGGGCGGACCTCGCCTCGGTGCTGCGCTTCGCGACGGAGCTGTGCGCCTGGGTGGCGGCTCCGTGGGCCCTGGCCGGCTGGTCGGTGACGGCGGCGGTGGCGAGCGTGGTGCTGCTGATCGGGCTGCCCACGGTGTTCTCGACCCCGGGGGACAAGGCCCAGGTGATCGTCGCGGTACCGGGCGGGGTGACGATCGCGCTGGTGCTGCTCCAGCTCGTGGTGGCCGTGGCGGCGTCCTGGTCGGCCTGGCCAGCGTGGGCGGCCGCCCCGGTGACCGCCCTGGCGTTGGCCTGCCTGATCACGGAACGCCCCCGCTGGCGCGGGCTGCTGGCGGCGGCGCGGGCCTGAGGGACGCGGGCCTGAGGGGGGCGGGCCTGAGGGACGTGGGCCTGAGGGGGGCGCGGGCGCGGTCGAAGCGGGAGTGGGGACGGCCGAACGCGAAAAGGGGCGGGGCGCCACTGGTCGGTCAGTGGTGCCCCGCCCCTGCTTTCGGAGTGGAACTCAGGCGGTGCCGGTCAGGTCCGCCGCGGCTTGCGGGTCGGCCGTAGCGATGGCTCCGGAGCGGATCCGCCGGACCCGGCCCTGGGCGTCCAGGTACTGGAGGTCCCGGTGGATGGTCATCCGGCTGACGCCCAGTTCCCGTACGAGTTCACCGACCCGTACGCGGCCCCTGGCCCGTACCGCTCCCGCGATCAGCTCGCGCCGCTCCTCGCAAGGCAGTCCCCGTCCGGGGGTGCGCTGCGCCGAGGGCACGGTTACTTCGCCTCGGCCTTGAGCAGCTCGGCCAGCTCCTCGTCGGACTCGCGGCCCGGCGTCGGGAGGTTCCACTTGGTGATGGCGAAGCGGAAGACGAAGTAGTAGAGCGCCGCGAAGCAGAGGCCGATGCCGGCCAGGCCCCACGGGTTGGTCGCGATGCCGAGGTTGAGGAAGAAGTCGATCGCGCCGGCCGAGAAGCCGAATCCGTCCTTCATTCCGAGCGCCCAGGTCAGGGCCAGGGAGACACCGGTCAGGACCGCGTGGATCGCGTAGAGCACCGGGGCGATGAACATGAAGGTGAACTCGATCGGCTCGGTGATGCCCGTGACGAAGGCGGTGAGCGCGAGGGAGAACATCATGCCGCCGACGACCTTGCGGCGCTCGGGGCGGGCGCAGTGGACGATCGCGAGGCAGGCCGCGGGGAGGGCGAACATCATGATCGGGAAGAAGCCGGTCATGAACTGTCCGGCGGTCGGGTCGCCGGCGAGGAAGCGGGCGATGTCGCCGTGCTTGCCGTCGAACTCGCCGGCCTGGTACCACGGGAAGGAGTTGACCAGGTGGTGCATGCCCACGGGGATCAGTGCACGGTTGACGACACCGAAGATGCCGGCGCCGACGGAGCCGGAGTTGACCAGCCATTCGCCGAGGCCGTGGATGCCCTTGCCGAGCACCGGCCAGATGAGACCGAAGACGATGCCGATGACCAGGCCCGCGAAGGAGGACAGGATCGGGACGAGGCGGCGGCCGCCGAAGAAGCCCGCCCAGTCCGGCAGCTTGGTCCGGTAGAACTTCTGGTAGAGCAGGGCGGTGACGACACCCATGACGACGCCGCCGAGGACGCCCGCGTTGACCGGGGCGTCGATCAGGGCGACCTTGTGGTCGACGACCGCCTCGATCTGCGGCACGTTGCCGTCGGTGAACTTGCCGAGCACGTTGGAGAAGACCACGTAGCCGGCGACGGCCGCGAGGCCGGTGGAACCGTCGGACTTCTTCGCGAAGCCCACCGCGATACCGACGGCGAACAGCAGCGCCAGGTTGTTGAAGACGGCGTTGCCGCCGGCGGACATGTACTTGGCTATCTCGTTGACCCAGTGCGGCATCGACGCGCTGCCCAGCATGTCGTCGTTGCCGAAGCGCATCAGCAGCGCGGCGGCCGGCAGTACGGCGATCGGCAGCATGAGGCTGCGGCCGAGGCGCTGCATGACCGCCATGGCGGCCGAGTTCTTCTTGGCAGACGGGGCCGTCTGCTCGGCTGTACTCACGGTGCTTCCTCCAGCGGAAACGGGGTGTGTTGCCAAGGCGGGCAGCGCTTGTGTGGGCTGGGCAACAGCTAAGGAAAATGCGCCATTTGCAGCGCGATGTTCCAGTTGTAACACGGTTAAAACCGCATAAACCCGTGGTGGGGAGGACTGTGGACCTACGACCCGGAGGCTGGGGCCGGAAGCCCCCCGAGGCTGGTGCCTTCCGGCGATGTCAGAGGGTCCGGGTACCTTGCGGGCAGGGGAGAGGAAGGGGGGCGGCATGCACGAGCCGACGATCGTCCGGGGGGACGCGAGCAGTCCGCAGGCCCGGGGGCCGAAGATCATCGCCCACGTCTGCAACGACCTCGGGGGCTGGGGGAAGGGCTTCGTCCTCGCGCTCTCGAAGCGCTGGAGCGAGCCGGAGGCGGCGTACCGGGCCTGGCACCGGGGCCGCGGCGGGAACGACTTCGCGCTCGGCGCGGTGCAGTTGGTCCAGGTCCGCCCGGACACCTGGGTCGCGAACATGATCGGCCAGCGCGGCATGCGCACCGGCAGCGGCGGCCCGCCGATCCGCTACGAGGCGGTCGAGCAATGCCTCGCACACCTGGCGGCCCACGCCGCCGAACTGGGCGCCTCCGTCCACATGCCCCGCATCGGCTGCGGCCTCGCGGGCGGCAAGTGGTCACGCGTGGAGCCCCTGATCCGCGACGGACTGTCCGCGAAGGGGATACCGGTCACGGTCTACGACTTCGGCTAGGTCGTCTCTTTCGGATCTTGTCGGCCGAGTCCGCGGCGTCTGGTGCGGTGCCAGACGTCGCGGGCCCGGCAAGATCCGAAAGAGACGACCTAGGCGTGGTCCATACCGGGAGGGTGGGACGGGTCGTGGGCGTGGGGCGGCGGTGCGGGGCGCGAAGGGTGCCACGCTCGTCGTCCATGGATGTGAGCACCTTCTACGCCCTCTTCTCCGCCACCTGCTTCACCCTGGTGGGCCTGTGGTGGAACGTCGTCCAGAGCCACCACGACTGGATGCGCGACCCGGCTCAGCGGCGCGTCGTCGGCGGGATCTACCTGTCCTTCCTGCTCCCCGCCCTGATGGGCCTGTTCGCCCAGGTCGGCGGCACGGAGCAGCCGCAGGTCTGGCGCGCGGCCTTCGTCGTCCTCGCGGTGATCGGCTGCGCGTGCACCCTGCGGCTGCTGGCCCGAGCGCGCGGCGACCGCTTCCTGACCTGGCAGCAGGCCGCCGCCACCCTGCTCTACGCCCTGATCGCCGTGGTCGGCGCCTTCCCCGAACTCGCCGACCCGGCGGGGCTGCGCCCCATCCAGGCCGAGGCGCTGATGCTGATCGGCCTGATCGCGCTGGGCCACACCCTGGTCTGGCGGTTCATGGCCGGAGAGGGCCGGGCCGCCGAGGAGCGGTAGGGGGGGAGGGGGCCGGGGCGCGCCGTGCATCCTCGGGGGCCGTGACGCCGGAAGTGGGGGTGGGGAGGACACCCCACACCGATGCGGAGGCCTTCATGAGCGGCTCGGACGAGGACAAGCCCGTGATCGTGGTCGGAGCCGGGCTCGCCGGTCTGACCTGCGCGCTCGACCTGGTCCGGTCGGGGCGGCGCGTCAGGGTCCTGGAGGCGGGCGACGCGGTGGGCGGCAGGATGCGCACCGATCACCGCGACGGATTCCTCCTGGACCGCGGATTCCAGGTCTTCAACACCTCGTATCCGCAGGTCAGGCGGCGCATCGCGGTGCGTTCCCTGCGGCTGCGCCCCTTCACGCCGGGCTTCCTGATCCACACCCGCAGCGGTCGGATCCGGCTGGCCGATCCCACCCGGCGGCCCGCCGGCGCCGCCGGCCTCCTGACCGGTGGGCACGGCCCGGGCGTCCGCGCACTGGCCGCCCTGGGTGCCTTGAGCGCGTTCGACGCGGTGGCGCCCGCCGCGGTCCTCAAGCGCCTGCCCGAGCGCACGACGCGTGCGGAGCTGGCCCGCAGGCACGTTCCCGACTCCCTGGTCGAGGGCCTGCTGCGGCCGTTCCTGGCCGGCGTCTTCCTGGAGGACGGGCTGGAAACCTCCAGCCGCATGTTCCACCTGACCTGGCGCAGCATGCTCAGGGGCACCCTCACCCTGCCGGCCGACGGCATCGGCGCCGTGCCCCGGCACCTGGCCGAGGGCCTCCCGCCGGGGTGCGTGGCACTGGGCGCGCCGGTGTCCTCCGTCACCGCGTCGGGCGTCGTCCTCGCCGACGGATCCGTGCTCGACGCGGCAGCCGTGGTCGTCGCCACGGCCCCGTCGGCGGCGAGCGCGCTGATCCCCGGGCTCCCCGCGGTGGCGACCCGAACCGTCACCACGTACCACCACGCGGCCCCCCGCTCGCCCCTCGGCGAGCCCACGCTGCTGCTGGACCAGCGACGGCGCTTCCTCAACACGTGCGTGCTGACGGACGTCGCCCCCACCTACGGAGGCGGCGGGCGGGCCCTCGTGTCCACCTCCGTGCTCGGCGCCGACGCGCCGGGTCGCGAAGCCGGGCTGCGCGAGGTCCTCGCGGAGGTCTACGCCGTCGGCACCGAGGCCTGGGAAACGGTGGCGACGACCACCGTCACCGACGCGCTGCCCGCGATGGTTCCCCCGTGGCCGCTCAGCCGCACCGGCCGGACCGCCTCGGGCGTGTACGTCTGCGGGGACCACCGCGCCACCGGCTCCGTACAGGGCGCCATGGCGTCCGGGACGCGCACGGCGCGCGAGGTGCAGGCGGATGTGGGGAAGGTCTAGGCCCCCGGGCGGTCGAGCGGATCCGGCGCGCCCGCGCCCGCGCCGGTTCCGGGGCCGAAGCCCCTGGCGATCAGCCAGCCGGCCAGTGACAGTTCCCAGGCGAAGACCGGGAGGGCGGCCGCCGCTCCCGCCGGGGAGAGCTGGTCGTAGGCGCCGAACATCACGGCCACGGCCGAGGCGCAGATCAGCGGGCCGCCGATCAGGCCGAGCACGGCGATGAAGCGGGGCACGAGCCGGGCGCGGTAGGCCACGTACGCGAGCAGGACGGTGTTCAGGCCGAGGGCGATGTTGGGGCCGAGCAGGAACGTCCACGCGTGCAAGGCCACCAGCGCGGCATCGGCGCCGTCCGCCGCCCCCGCTTCCCGCCGCAGGGTGACCAGTGCCAGGACGGCGACGATCCCGCCGACGATGACGGCAGCCTCCAGGAGCCGCCCGAAGGCGTACCCGAGCGCGAGCCCCTCGCCGCGGCGCCGCAGGACGGGGAACAGCGCCGCCCCGGTGCCGGCCACCGCCACCACCAGCACCACCTCGCAGAGCGCCCCGAGCAGGGCCCGCGTATCGGCGCCCGGCGCGAGGCTGCCGTCCGCCGCGCCCAGCAGGGGCCGGTACAGCGCCGCCCCGGCTATCGCGGCCACCTCGGTCAGCAGGAACAGCGACCCGGCGGCCACCGCGGTTCTCCGGTCGGGACTCATCTTCTCGGCACCCCTCGTTCGATGGAGGTGTACGCCGTACACCTTGCTGCGACCATAGGTGTACGTCGTACACTCGTCAAGGTGAGGGTGCCGTCGAGGACGGTCGAAGCCAGGGAAGGGGCCCACCGCGATGACCCGGCAGGAAGCCAAGGGCAAGGACACGGGGCGGATCCCCCTGAACAGGGACCGGGTCCTGCGTGCGGCCGTCGCGCTCGCCGACGCCACCGGCATCGACGCGCTCAGCATGCGCAGGCTCGCCCAGGAGCTGGACGTCGTACCGATGGCCCTCTACAAGCACGTGGCCAACAAGGAGGAGCTGCTCGACGGCATGGCCGACGCCGTCGTCGGCGAGATCGACCCGCCGGCCGCGGGCCCCGACTGGCGGCCCGTGGTCCGCGGGCGGATCCTCTCGGCCCGCCGGGTCCTGCTCCGCCACCCCTGGGCGGCCCGGGTCATCGAATCGCGGACCGGCCCCACCCCGGCGGTGCTGGCGTACCTGGACTCCATGGCCGGGCTCTTCCGGGCCGGCGGGCTCTCCGCCGACCTCACGCACCACGTCATGCACGCGATGGGCAGCCGCCTGCTCGGATTCAGCCAGGAGCTGTTCGACACCTCGGGGCCCTCCGGCCCACCGGACCCGGCGCTGGCGGCGCGCTTCCCGCACATCGCGGAACTGGCCGCGACCGCCGCCCACGACGACGGCTCCACCGTCGGCGGCGGCTGCGACGACCAGTTCGAGTTCGAGTTCGCCCTGGACCTGCTCCTGGACGGCTTCGAGAACCTCCGCCGCCGGGGCTGGAGCAGCCCGCGGGTCAGCGCTCGATGATGACCAGGGGGATCTCGCGGGGTGCGGCCGCCGCCTGGTGGTCCTCGTAGGCGGGCCACAGGGCGGTCAGCGCCTCCCAGTACGTCTCCCGCTCCGCCGGGGTCGCCGTGCGCGCGCGGGCCCGCGCGGTCAGGGCGCCCACCTGGAGGCGGACCTCGGGGTGGGCGGCGAGGTTGCGGTACCAGGAGGGGACGCCGGGCGTGCCGTCGGCCGCGGTGGCCAGCACGATGTGGCGGCCTTCGTCCCGCGCGTAGATCAGCGGGGTGCGGACGGGCCGCCCGGAGAGCCGGTCGAGGGTGGTCAGCAGGAGCGTCGGGACCCCGTGCCACAGGTGTCCGTCGGCGCCGGCGCTGTCCACGTACGCGCGCACGTGCGTGGAGGCCTGACCGGCCGGCGGGTCGGCCGGGCGGTCCCAGTCGGGGGACACCGGGGTGCCCGCACCGGCACCGGCGTCGGGGTGTGCGGGTGCGTGCTCGCGTGCGCGGGAGGTCGTGCCGGTCGTCTGCGTCGTGGGCATCGGCATCGTCGTCGTCCTTAGGAATCGGCCCCCGGGGCGCCTAACGAGCATCCATCGATTCTGGATGCGCACCGGCCCGTTCGCACCTCGGGGCGGACCGGAACCCCGGTCCGCCCCGCTCCGCGCCCACCTACGGGAGGTAGCGTTCGAGCGCCCTCGCGCCCTCCTTCTCGATCAGCTTGCGTGCCTTCTCGACCCGCTCCGGGGTCGGGTCCTGGCCGCGTGCCATGACGAGGTCCTCAGGGTCGAACGGGTGCTCCGACCCGGTGTAGAGGTGGGCGGGGCGCTGGGGCTGCTGGTCCGATTCACTGTCCATGGCTACCTCCTGCTGTGTCCCCCTGGCCCCATCCTCCGGCCCGGCCCCCATGAACGCACCTCGGCGCCTCAGGCGACGTTGAGGGCCAGCGCCGCCGTCAGGGCGACGATGGCGCCGCAGATGCTGAGGTTGGCGATCTTGTGCTCCCAGAACACCGCCACGAACTCGCGGATCGTCGCGCTCGGCCAGAAGTACCTCGCCGTCGGCGAGCCCAGCACCTGGCCGTTGACCCCGGCCTTGCGGGCCATCATCGCGGCGCGGAAGGCGTGGAAGTTGTTGGTGACCACCACGCAGCGGTAGGAGGGGTCCGCCGCCTCCATGATGGTCCGGCTGAAGAGCAGGTTCTCCTCCGTCGTGCGGGAACGGTCCTCCAGCCGCAGGTGCTCCCGCGGTACGCCGCCCTCGGCCATCAGCCAGTCGGCCATCGCCCGCGCCTCCGCGACCTTCTCGTCCGTCCCCTTGCCGCCCGAGGTCAGCATCAGCGGCGCCCGTCCGCCCCGCGCGATCTGGGCGTCGTGGATCGCCTGCCCCTTGCGCAGCCGCGAGGCCAGCAGGGGCGGGACCCGGTCGCCGCCGATCAGGCCGGAGCCGAGCATCACCACGTAGTCCACGTCCCCGCGCACCTTGATCCGCCCGTAGAGGTAGGCGTAGGCGAGGAAACAGAGGAAGAGGAAGGAGACGTAGGCGACGAGGAGGACCACCCCGGCCACCACCGCGTCCAGGGCGGGCGGTCCGGTGTCGGCCGCCACGAAGACGAAGGCGATGAGCAGGAAGATCAGAACGCCCGCCGCGAAGGACAGCAGGTTGCCCGGGCTCCGGCCCTCCTTGCGGACCATCGTCAGGCCGTTGGTGATCAGGAAGACGCCGAGCGCGAGCGTGCCGACCGTGGGGACCACGAAGACCGCCAGGATCACGGCCTCCGCGAGCCCGGGCGGCAGGTGCCCGACCTGGAACAGCAGCCCGACCGAGGCGAAGATCAAGGTGAGGCCCAGGTAGACCGCGTTGCGGAAGCGCCGGCGGTCCTCCCGGACGCTCACGCCGAAGAGGGCGAGGAAGAGAGCAGCGGGCACAAAGGCGTACATGCGGCTCATCGTAAGTGCGAAATACGGCCGGTCAGCGGCCGCCGTGCGGGGTCCGGCGGACGGCCCGCCCGGCGAGGACGTCGGTCCTGCGCCCGTCCCGTACGACGAAACGCCCGTCGATCAGGACGTGCGGGATCCCGGCCGGCAGCGCGCGCGGGCGGTCGTACGTCGATCCGGCCGCGACCGTCAGCGGATCGAAGAGGACGAGGTCGGCCCGGTGTCCGACGCGCACCAGCCCCCGGTCCGGCAGCCGCAGCCGGGCGGCGGGGCGGCCGGAGAGGTGGGCGACGCACTCCTCCAGGGAGAGGACGCCCAGCTCGCGCACGTAGTGCCCGAGGTAGTGCGGGAAGGTGCCGTAGGCCCGCGGATGCGGTTTCGCGCCCTGGAGGATGCCGTCCGAGCCGCCCGTGTGGACCGGGTGGCGCATGATCGCCCGTACGTTCTCCTCGTGCCCGACGTGCTGGAGGATGCTCGGCCCGAGCCGGTCGCCCAGCAGCAGCGTCCGGGCCGTCTCCCAGTCGGGGACGCGCGTGCCGACGAAGGCCCCGTAGGCCGGGTCCGTGGTTCCGGCGATCTCGATCGTCGACCAGTCGACCGGGACCCCGTGACAGCCGTCGGCGCCCTCCACCTCCAGCGCGTACCGGATCCGCTCGGCCTCGGCGTCGTCGCGCAGCCGGGCGAGGACCGCCTCGGGTCCGCCCTCGTTCGCCCAACTGGGCAGCAGGGCGACCAGGGTGGTGCAGCCGGGGGTGTACGGGTAACTGTCGAGCGTGATGTCGGCGCCGTCGGCCAGCGCCCCGTCGAGCAGGGCGAGCAGCTCGCCGGCCCGGCCCTCGTTCTCCCCGAAGTTCATCGTGGCGTGCGCCAGGTGCAGGGCGCAGCCGGCCTCGCGGGTCAGCTCGACCATCTCGGCGTAGGCGGCCAGGGCGCCGCGGCCGTACGAGCGGTGGTGCGGGCAGTAGTAGCCGCCGTACCGGGCCACCACCCGGCACAGCTCCGTCAGTTCGGCGCCGGTCGCGTACATCCCCGGGGTGTAGGTGAGCCCGGAGGACATTCCCACGGCGCCCTGCGCGAGCCCCTCGGCGACCACGGCCCGCATCCGGTCGAGCTCCGCGGGGGTGGCGGGGCGGTCGCCCCAGCCGACGACGTGCGCGCGGACGGTGCCCTGCGGGACCAGGTAGGCGGCGTTGACGGCGATGCCCTGCCCGCCGTGGGCCCGGTCGAGCCGGTCCAGGTACCCGCCGACCGTGCGCCAGTCGAAGTCGATGTCCTCGCCCGTGCCGTTCCAGCCGGCGATGGCGGCCCGCACCTCGCCCAGCGTGCGGTCGTCGACGGGGGCGTAGGACAGGCCGTCCTGGCCGAGGACTTCGAGGGTCACGCCCTGCGCGGCCTTCGCGCCGTGGTCCGGATCGCGCAGCAGGGCGAGGTCGCTGTGGGCGTGCATGTCGATGAAGCCGGGGGCCAGGACGAGACCGCGGGCGTCGAGCGTGCGCCGCCCGCCGCCCGCGATCCGGCCGCCCACTTCGGCGATCCGGCCCTCGTGGACGGCGACGTCGGCGATGTGGGAGGGCCCGCCCGTGCCGTCGACGACGCGGGCCCCGCGGATGACCAGGTCCATGGGCTTAGAAGAACGTCCGGACGTACTCCGCGACCGTGCCGTCGGCCTCCACCACCGGGATCAGCGGCCACTTCTCGAAGATCGTGCACGGGTGGGACATGCCCAGCGCCACCCAGTCGCCGACCTCCACGTCCTCGGCGGAGTCGGTTTCCAGCCAGGCGTGCTGGTCGGAGAGCTTGAGCACGCGGATCCCGGTCGCCGGGCGCTCGGCGCCGGTGAGGGGGTCGCGCACGAGTTCCACCTCGGGCAGCCCCAGGTCGTAGGCGATGTCCCGCTTGCCGGCGTTGACGAAGGCCTGGGTGGGGGAGGGGCGGGAGACCACCTGCGTCCAGAGCCGGAAGGCGGGGCGCAGGCCGCCCTCCTCGGGGACCCGGTTGAAGGGGGTCAGGCGGGTGTACCAGCCGTGGTCGTGGGAGACGTACGCGCCCGAGCGCAGCAGCTTCAGGACCGGCCGCGAGAGCTCCGGGATCTCGGCGAACACGTCGGCGACGGCGTCGAACCAGGCGGAGCCGCCCGCGCTGACGACGATCTCCTCCACCCCCTCGAACCGTCCCGCCTTGTCGAACTCGGCCGCCAGACCGGTGAGCCGGCGCAGGTAGGCGTGCACGGAGTCCGGGTCGGCCCCGGGCACCTCCGCCTCGTACCCGGCGATGCCGACCAGGCGCAGGGTGTCCGTGCCCGCCACCGCGTCGGCGACGGCCCGGCAGTCCTCGTCGCTGCGGGCCCCCGTGCGGGCGCCTTCTCCGGCGCCGAGCTCGACGACCACGTCGACCCGCTGCGACCGGCCGGCCAGGGCCCGGTCCATGAGCTGGACCCCGCGCACGGAGTCCACGTAGCAGACGAAGCGGAAACCGGGGTCCGCGGCGAGCTCGGCGGCCACCCAGCGCAGGGCGGCGGCGTCGACGAGTTCGTTGGCGAGGAAGATCCGCTGGATCCCGAACGCCCGGTAGACGCGCGCCTGGTGGGGGACGGCGGCGGTGATGCCCCAGGCGCCGTGCTCCAGCTGACGGTGGAACAGCTGCGGGGCCATGCAGGTCTTTCCGTGCGGGGCGAAGGCCAGGCCGTGGCGCTCGGCGTACGTGCCGAGGGCGGCGAGGTTGTGGCTCAGCGCGTCCGCGTCGAGGGTGAGCACGGGCGTCGTGAACCCGCCGGTGTAGAGGCTGCGCCGCTCGGCGGTCAGCTCGCCGACGGTGAGGCCGGCCTGCCCGGCGTCCGGGGGGAGTCCCTTGAACCGGTGGTCCACCGGCTCCTGGGCGAGGGCCTGGACGGGGTCGCTGGGCATGTGTGTGGGCCTCCCGGGCATGGCGGTTGTTGCGTACAGTGCAACAGTCGTTGCGTGTATCGCTGCATGCTGTCTAACATCCCGGGTGACGACGGGTCAACGGGTCCGAGTCCCGGTCGAGGTCCCGATCCCGGCCCCGGTCCGAGTCCCGGTCGAGGCCCCGGTCCCGGTTCCGTACGGAGGTGCACGGCGTGAGCCAGTCGGTGGAGCGGGCGCTCCGGATCCTGCCTGCCCTGGCCAAGGGCCCGGCCGGGCTCGGCGAGGTCGCCGAGGTGCTCGACGTGCACAAGAGCACGGCCCTGCGGCTGCTGCGGACCCTTCAGGAACACGGCTTCGTCTACCGGCAGGGCGACGGGCGCTACCGGCTCGGGGCCTCCCTCTTCGCGCTGGCCTCCGAGTCCATCGAGAACCTCGACGTGCGCGAGATCGCCCACCCCCACCTGCTGGAACTGAACCGGACCACCGGGCACACCGTGCACCTCGCCCTCCACCAGGACGACGAGGTCGTCTACGTGGACAAGGTCGACAGCCGCTACGCGGTCCGGATGTACTCGCGCATCGGCCGCCCCGTCCCCCTCACCGTCGCCGCCGTCGCGAAGCTGCTGATCGCCGACCTGCCGGAGGTGGAGCGCCGGGCCCTGGCCGCGCGCATCGAGTACCCGGCCTACACCCCCCGCTCCACCCCCGACGCCGACGCGTACCTGCGCGAGCTCGACCTCGTGCGCGCCCAGGGGTGGGCCACCGACATCGGGGGCCACGAGGAGTCCCTGAACTGCCTCGCCGCCCCCGTCCGCGGACCCGACGGCCGCGTGGTCGCCGCGATGTCCGTCTCCGCCCCCGGCGTGGTCCTCTCCGTCGTGGGGCTGCTCGAACTCCTCCCGCTCGTACGGCAGACCGCCGACGCCATCGGCCGCGAGTACTCAGGCTCGGGCCCCGTACAGGAACAGGAAGAAGACAGGCCATGACCGACAAGATCGCGATCGTCCCCGCCACCCACACCGACCCGCCCGCGAAGTTCTCGCACGGCGTCCGCAAGGGCAACATCCTCCAGGTCGCCGGCCAGGTCGGCTTCCTCCCGCACGTGGACGGCCAGGAGCCCACGCCGGCCGGCCCCACCCTGCGCGAGCAGACCTTCCAGACGCTGGAGAACGTCCGCTCCGTACTGGAGGCGGGCGGCGCCACGTGGGACGACGTGATGATGCTGCGCGTCTACCTCACGGACACCACGCACTTCGGAGAGATGAACGAGATCTACAACGCCTACTTCGAGGAGCAGAACCTGAAGGCGGTCCCCTCCGCCCGCACCACGGTGTACGTGGGCCTCCCCGGCGACCTGCTGATCGAGATCGACGCCCTCGCGGTGCTCGACGCCTGAGCCCCGGCCTTACCGCGCAAGGGAGTTGGCGTACCGGGGCGTACGTCTCACGTTGTGTGCATAACGGCGAGAACCTTCCACGTTCTGTGTATCTTGAGCGCGCTTTATACACACAATGTGGGGGGAACTCTCTTGCGCAAGCGCTCCGTCATAGCCGCGGCCGTCGCCACCGGCGCCCTGGCCGTCCTCGCCGTCACCCCGGCCCAGGCGACCGAATCCGGCTCGGCCCTGAAGATCCGCGGAGTCCAGTACGACGCCCCCGGCTCGGACTCCAACAGCTGCTCCACGGGCAACACCCGTGACGAGTACCTGACGATCAAGAACTACTCCACCACGGCGACGGTCAACCTCAAGGGCTACGTCGTCAAGGACGCCACCGGCAACAGCTTCACCTTCACCACCAACCACTACCTGCAGCCCGGTGACTTCGTGAAGCTGCGCGGGGGTTACGGCACCGAGTCGGACGCGTACAACGTGGCCTACCGCGGCAGCTGCAACTTCATCTGGAACAACGACCGGGACACGGTCTACCTGAAGACCCCGTCCGGGGCGACCGCGGACTCCCACGCCTACACCAAGAGCGGTTCCGACCGCGACGGCAACGGGTACGTCACCTTCCACGGCTGACGGGCCCGGACCGACTCCCCTCGGCGACCCGGGCATTGGGTACCCTCACGGGTGACTTCGGGGCGCCGGCGGGGGCCGGAACGCCGTTAGGCAGGGATGGGTCCTCATGAGCAGCGCACCTTCGGCAGGCATCTTCCAACCGCTCAAGGCGGACGACCCGGAGATCGTGGGCGGCTACCGGCTCGCGGCGGTGCTCGGCGCCGGCGGCATGGGCAAGGTGTACCTCTCGTACACGCCGGGCGGCCGGCCGATCGCCATCAAGGTCATCCGGTCCGAGTTCAGCGAAGACCCCGAGTTCCGGCGGCGGTTCCAGCAGGAGGTGCGGTCCGCGGAGCGGGTCCAGGGGCTCTACACCGCCCCGGTCATCGACTCGGACACCGAGGGCTCCCAGCCCTGGCTGGCCACGGCCTACGTGCCCGGCCCCTCCCTCGCGCACGCGGTGGCCCACCACGGCGCGCTGCCGCCGCGCAGCGTCCTGCTGCTGGCCGTCGGGGTCGCCGAGGCCCTGACCGTCATCCACGGCGCGGGCATCGTCCACCGGGACCTGAAGCCCGCCAACGTCCTCCTCGCCTCCGACGGCCCGCGCGTCATCGACTTCGGCATCGCCCGCGCGGCCGACAGCACCGCCCTGACCAATACGGGCGTCAGCATCGGCACCCCGGCGTTCATGGCGCCCGAACAGGCGTCGACGGGCACGATCACCCCGGCCACCGACGTCTTCGCCCTCGGCCAGATCGCCGCCTTCGCGGCCATCGGGTCCTCCGTCTACGGCGACGGGCCCTCGCACGCGGTGCTCTACCGGATCGTGCACGAGGACCCCGATCTCAGCGGACTGCCCGAGGAGCTGCGGCCGCTGGTGACCCGTTGCCTCAGCCGCGACCCGGCCCACCGCCCCGCGCTGACCGAGGTCATCGCGCTGTGCAACGAAGCCGCGGGCACCGAGCCGCTGCGCCAGGGCGAGGACTGGCTGCCGCGCGCCGTCGCCGGTTCCATCACCGAGCGGGTGCACCTGCTGCCCGCCCCGGCCCCCACCCCGCCGCCGAAGCCGGCCACGCCCGTCCCGACGGAGCTCTCCGCGCAGCCGCCGACGCCGAGCGCGCCTCCGGCGCCCACCGCGGCGCCCGCGCACGCCGCGCCGACGCAGGCCGCCCCGGCACGGCCCGGACAGGGGACCGTGCCGACCGGCTACGGGACGCCGCAGCCGTACGCGCAGCCCCCGCGGCAGCAGCCCGCGTACGCGCAGCCTTCGTACGCGCAGCCCACGTACCCGCAGCCGCCGCGCCCGCAGCCGACGTACAGCCAGCCCACGTTCAGCCAGCCCACCTACGCGCAGCCCGGCTGGGGGCAGCCCGGGTACCGGCCCGCCCCGACCAAGCCCAAGCGGACCGGGCTGATCGTCACCCTGTCCGTCGTGGGCGCCGTCATCGGGCTCGCCGTCCTCGGCTCCCTGCTGCCGGACGGCGACAAGGGGAACGGCGCGGCCGGCTCACCCGGCGGCACGGGGGGTACCAGCGCCTCCCCGGGCAAGGCCCAGAAGCCCGTCGACCCGCAGCCGGTCTCGTACAAGGGCATCGACATGCCCGGGTCCCACCAGCTGATGCTCGCGGACAATCCGCCGCGTCCGGCGGAGGACCCGGAGGGCTCGGGCGTGCACTACGGGAAGGGCGACCTCTTCTACTACCGGGACACGACCTTCGGCAAGGACGAGTTCGGCACCGACAACGGAAAGCTGGTCCTGCTGAACAACTCGGAGAAGGGCTCGCTGGCGACCTGCCGCGCGGTGACCCGCTTCACCGAGAAGATCACCCTCGACCAGCTCACGGTCGGGTCCGAGGTCTGCGTCCTGAGCGACGCCGGGCACATCGCGGTGGCGACCTACCGCGGCAAGGCGGGGGCCAAGGAGTCCAGCCAGTACATCACCCTCGACCTCACGATCTGGCGCAACGCGGAGGAAGCGAAGAAGGACGACTAGGTCGTCCCCCCGGAGGACCGGCCGTCGGTCGCGAGAGCGACGAACGAGCGGACCAGCGGGCTCGGGTCGCCCGCCCGCCACGCCACCACCGCGCGGCTCGGCTCCATGTCCGACAGCGGCACCACGGTCAGGCCCGCCCCGGGATCGTGGTCCAGGAGGGTCATGCCGACCGTGCCGTTCCACAGGACGGCCTGCCGGCATTCCTGCACGGCGCGCACCTGCGGTCCCTCCCGGACTGCGCCGCCGCTCCAGTACGACTGCCAGGCGGCGTCGGTGCCCTCCGGGAACCGGAACCAGCGCCGGTCGGCCAGGTCCGCCAGCTCCAGGCGGTCCCGCCCGGCCAGCGGATCGTCGGCGCGCAGCAGCGCCCCGACCGGGTCGGCGCGCAGGACGCGTACGGTCAGGCCGGCCGCGTCGAACGGCGCGCGGGTCAGGGCGACGTCGACCAGTCCGGTGCCGAGCCCGCAGGTGGGGTCGGTCAGATCGGCCTCGCGGATCCGCACCTCGGCGCCCGGATGCCGCCGGCGGTAGGCGTCCGCCAGCCGGATCACGTCGGGAGAGGCGCTGTCCCCGAGGATCCCGACGGTGATGCTCGCGGGGCCGGCCGCCGCGGCCACGCGCGAGCGCACCCGCTCGGCGTGGTCCAGGAGGGCGCGCGCCTCGTCGAGCAGCACGGCCCCGACCTCGGTGAGGGAGACCCCGGCGGAGGAGCGGAGGAGGAGCGCGGCCCCGGCCTCGGTCTCCAGCTGCTTGATCGCCCGGCTCAGCGGCGGCTGGCTCATGTGCAGCCGGGCGGCGGCCCGTCCGAAGTGGAGTTCCTCGGCGACGGCCACGAAGTAGCGCAGGGTACGGAGCTCCATGCGGCGACGATACCCGTACGGTATCGAGGCCGCGGAACAGGTCTTGGACGGGCGCGGCGCCCTGGCCGTGCAATGGGACCCATGAACGTCGCCTTCTGGATCACCGCGGGCCTGCTGGCCCTCTTCTACCTCTACGCGGGCGGGGTGAAGCTGGTCCGCGGCCGCGAGGAGCTCCGCCCGATGATGGCCTGGGTGGACGACACGCCCATGCCGGCCGTCCGGGCCATCGGGGCGGTCGAGGTGCTCGGCGCCGCCGGCCTGGTCCTCCCGCCGCTGACGGGCATCGCGCCCTGGCTCGCCCCGGCCGCGGCCGGGGGATTCGTCCTCCTTCAGATCGGTGCGACCGTGGTCCACCTGGCCCGCGGGGACCGCCGGATCGCCCTGAACATCACGCTCCTGCTCGCCGCCGCCGTGACCACCTGGCTGGCGGCGGCCCGCCTCTGACGGCGGGCGCGGACGTTCGGGCGCGGACGGCGAAGGGGCGCCCCCCTGGCGGTGGGGCGCCCCCGGTTCACACGACGACCGGCGCCGCGAGCACTACGGGCAGTACTGCGCCTGCTTGCCGATCGACCGGTACATGCAGTCCGCGTTCTCCAGGAGCTGCAGCACCGCGTCCTTGTTGCGCGCGGTCTCGCGGTCGATGACCTCGTCGGGCGGGTAGAAGCCGCTGCTGCCCGAGTCCGTCGGGTACATCTCGAAGGTGTAGGCGAAGATCTTCTGGTTGCCCCACAGCCAGTCGTCGATGGTCCCGTCCGTGATGTACAGGTCGCTCGACTGCTCCGGCGTGTAGCCGTTGCTGGCCGCCATGCTGGTGCCGATCTTCTTGTACACGGCCAGGTCGTCCGCGGTCAGTCCGGGCGCGGTGTCGTTGTACGTCCACCCGAACGGCCACAGCACGAGCTCGCTGTACGTGTGGAAGTCGATGGCGGCCGTGATCTGCTGCTTGCCGCCGACCACCCGGCTGCGCACGAAGTCCGAGACCACCTTCACCTCGGGCGCCGACTCGGCGGCCGCGCCCCGGTAGGTCTCGGAGCTCTTGCTGCTGCTGGAGCCGCCGCAGCAGCCCCACTTGTAGTTCCAGTTGCGGTTCTCGTCCGTGCCGACGTAGGAGGAGCCGGCGTTGGGCTGCCGGTTCTTGCGCCAGGAGCGGTAGGAGCCGGAGGCGATGTCGTACTCGCCGCCGTCCGGGTTGAGGTCCGGGATGATCCAGATCTCGCGGCCGTTGACCATGTTGGTGACGCGCGAGTCCGTCCCGTACTTGGAGCCGAACTCCTTGAGCAGGTACAGGGCCATCTCGACGGTCAGGTGCTCACGGGCGTGCTGGTGCGCGGTGAAGAGCACCTCGGGCTCGGCCTCGTCGGTCGCGACGTTGTCGCTGATCTTGATCGCGACGAGGTCCCGGCCCTGGTAGGACTTGCCGATGACCCGCTTGCTCATGAGCGCGGGGTACTGGGCGATGCGCTGGTCGATCTCCGCGCTCGCCTCGGCGTAGTTGTGGTAGAGCGCGTCCTTCGACGGGAAATCGTTGATCCCGGCGGCGATGTCGCGCTCGTCCCGGCGGTCCGGCGGCCCGGGCAGCGCGGTCAGCTTGTAGCCGAGGGCGCGCAGCTTGGTGGCCTGCATGGTGTCGGCGCTGACGACGACCGAGCGCGTGTCCACCTCGTCGATGGAGGCGCCGGTACGGAGCAGGGCGGTGCGCTCGACCGCGGTGGCCGGGCCCTGGATCTCGTACTGGACGATCGCCTCGTCCTGGGTGGCGGTCGAGGGGGTGGGCGGCGGGGCGGCCGTCGCGCTCAGGCCGTAGGCGGGTGCGCCGAGCGCGAGCGCGAGAAGGGCCGCCGTGACGGCGGCCCTTCGGCGGTGGTGGAGCCGCATGCGTTTCTCCTGGGTGGGAGTGTGGGGGTAGCCGTGCGGACGCGCACAGCGTGCTCTCGTGGCATGTCCGGGTCAAGAACCTCAAACCAGCCATCCCCACACACCTACCTGCTACGGCAGGCCGTGGACCTTGGGACCCACCGCGTTGGACCAAGCGCTACCCGCTTTGGCGTCCCAGTTGGTCGACCAGGTCATCGCGCCGCGCAGACCCGGGTAGGTCTTCGAGGGCTTGAAGGTGCCGCAGCTCGTGCCCCGGGCGAGGCAGTCCAGCGCGTTGTTCACGATGGTCGGCGAGACGTAGCCGCTGCCCGCGCCGCTGGGGGAGGCCGGGACCCCGATGCCGACCTGCGAGGCGTCGAGCCCGCCCTCCAGCTGGATGCAGGCCAGCGCGGTGAGGAAGTCCACCGAGCCCTGGGAGTAGACCTTGCCGTCGCAGCCGAGCATCGCGCCGCTGTTGTAGTACTGCATGTTGACGACGGTCAGGATGTCCTTCACCGCGAGAGCCGTCTTGAAGTAGCCGCCCTGCGTCGACTGCATGTCGATGGTCTGCGGGGCCATGGTGAGGACGAGCGAGGGGCCGGCCTTCGCGGCCAGGGCGCGCAGCGCCTGGGTCATGTAGGTCGGGTTCAGGCCGTTCTCCAGGTCGATGTCGATCCCGGTGAAGCCGTACTCCTGCATCAGGGCGTACGCGGAGTTCGCGAGGTTGGTCGCGGACGTCCCGTCGTTGACCGAGATCGTGCCCTTCTCGCCGCCGATGGAGAGGATGACGGACTTGCCGGCCGCCTTCTTCGCGGCGATGTCCGCCTTGAACTGGGGGACCGTGTAGCCGCCCAGGCCGGCCGAGTCGAGGTTGAAGGTGATGCCGCCGGGCGTGCTCGTGGCGTCGGCGAAGGAGACGGCGATGATGTCGTACTGCGCGGAGACGTCGGAGATCTTCTGGACGGTCGCGCCGTTGTTGAAGTTCTGCCAGTAGCCCGTCACCGCGTGCTTGGGCACCGAGGGGTTCGGGTTGCCGCCCCCGCCGCTCGTGGTGGTGCCGGGGACGGCCGCGCCCTTCACGCCCTCGCCGGCCGCGTTGTACGCGCTCACCTGGAAGGAGTACGTGGTCGACGCGGCGAGCCCGGTGATCTGCGCGGAGGTGCCCGAGGTCACGGTCTGGACGCGGACGCCGTCCTGATACACGTAATACCCGGCGGCCCCGCTGACGGTGTTCCACGAAAGGGTGAGCCCGCTGGAGCTCTGGCCGGAAACGGCGCTGCCGGACGGTGCGCCGGGAATGGTCGGCGAGGGGTCGGTGCCGCCTCCGCCGTCGGGGCCGAAGACGCTGAACTCGTCGACCACGAAGCCCGGCTGGCCGTACCAGCCGTGGGTGTAGACGGTGACCTGGGTGGTGCTCGGGCCGGTGGTGAAGGTGGTGGACAGCTTCTGGAAGCCGCCGCCGGTGCCGGGGGTCCAGGTGGAGACGTCCTGGGTGCCGGTCCCGGTCGCGCCGAGGTACACGTACGAGCCGTTGACCTGCTCGCTGAGCGTGTAGGTCGAGCTCGGCTTGACGGTGACGACCTGGCTGCACCGGGCGTTGTCCTGGCCCGAGGGGGTGGCCTTGAGGGCGCCGGCCCCCGCGAAGACGGGGGAGGAGACGACGGCGCCGCTGCCGGAGGTACAGGTCCAGTTGGCGAGGCCGGACTCGAAGCCGCCGTTGCGGACGACGTTGACGTCGGCGGCCTGGGCGGTGCCGGCGGCCAGGGCTGTGAGCCCGCCGGCGGCGAGGGTCACGGCGAGCGGGACGGCGAGGGAGCGTATGCGGTTCACGTGGGCTCCGTGGGGGGAGTGGGGAAGTGAGAACGCGTCAGAACGGGTTGCGCGGCAAGTCCGGGGCAAGTGGGGTGCCCCGCAGCCAAGTTGGTCTAGTCCAATGTCCATGTCAAGAGTGTTTGCGATATGGCTTGAACTGATCGACCTGACCGTCGACTTGCGATCCTTCTTGTCCGGATTTTCCCGCCCTCCGTGACACGTGCCCGTGGCACGGGAATGCGCAAGGCCCTGCCCTGTCAGGAAGGACGTGGATATGGTGCTGGGGCAAGGGGGAAGGGTGTTGATCGTTTGCGGTCGCGCAGCATGCGCGCACCCGCCGCGGTCAGGGGAACGCCCGTGGACGTCCGGGTGAACGGGGGGATGCGCGTGCCGATCGCCATTGCTGTCACCAGCGCCGATCTGGTGCTGCCGGCCCCGGACCGGCACACCCCGGCCGCCGCCGTACTCCCGCCGCCCGAGGAGCTCGACCTCGAGGGCGCGCTCGCCCAGACGGCCGGCCTGCTGGAGCGCCACGGCCACCTGGTGGTCCTCGTACCGACCTGGCTCCGCGTCTCCGCCGTCCGCCGCCTGCACACCGTCCGGGCCATCCTGGAAACCGACCGGATCGCGCTCGTCGACGTCGATCTCCCGCCGCTGGGATTCGCCCTGCTGGTGCGTCAGCTGCGCCAGCTCAGCGTCTGCGACTTCAGCCCCGGAGTGCTCGCCTCCGCCGCCCGCCTGCTCGCGCACTACATCTACGCGGGCGCCCTGCTCGGCTCGGTCGCCAAGCTGGACCGGGTGCCGGTCGGGCTGAAGGCGCACGCCAGGTCCTGGTCCCCGAACGCCCAGTTCGCCGTACTGGCCCACCCGGCCCCGCACCTGGTCAAACTGGGCTCGGGCTCCGGCGGAACCCACGGCGGCGGCGCCACGCTCCCCCCGGGCCCCGACTTCGCCACCCACCTCACCTTCGCCCGCGGCCAGCTCACCTCCGACTGGGTGGCCTCCGACCTGGCCCCCGCCTGGCGGGTCCAGGGCGTCATGGAGAACCCGCTGCCCGCCGACTCGGCCGCCTGGTGGGCCACGCCGAAGCTGGTGGAGTTCGCGGCCGCCATCCCGGACCCCTCGGTGCTCTACCAGCTCGTCGCCTCGGTCCGCCGCGAGGAATGCCGCTGGTGCGGCTTCGAACTCATCGGCGACCGCTGCGGCTTCTGCGCCGCCCCGCTCCTCGCACCGGCGGCCCCGCCGCCGACGGCGTCGGCGCCCGCCCCATCGGCGCCCGCCGCATCGGCGCGGCTCCGTCCCAGATCCAGATCCAGACACTGACCGGCCCGAACGAATGAAGAACGGCGAGGTAAGACGGCCATGAACTCACGCCAGCGCCGCGGCGTCATCCTGCTGATCCTGTCGGTCCTGTGCGCCCTCGCCGCCTTCGGCGGAGTTCTCGTGGTGATGGGCGACGTCAACTCCAAGGTCGGCAACGAGGTCACCGCCTACCGGGTGAAGGGCGACATAGCCCCGTACACCCCGCTGGCGGCAGGCCAGTTCGAGGAGGTCACGGTCCCGAAGCGGTGGCTGTCCGGGACCGCCGTCACCGACCTGGCCGTCCTCAGGGACAAGCTGGCGCTCACGTCCCTGAAGAAGGGCTCGCTCCTCCAGAGCGACATGTTCGTCGACAAGCCGAAGCTCCAGGCCGGGGAGCAGGAGATCGCCATCATGATCGACGCCTCCACGGGGGTCGCGGGCAAGATCACCCCCGGCGCCAAGGTCAACATCATCGGCACCTACAAGGCCAAGAAGCCCACCGACCCGGACCTGTCCGTCCTCATGGTGGCCAACGCCCGCGTCATCAACGTCGGCAAGCTCACCCCGCTCGACACCAAGGACGCGGACAAGAAGAGCCCCACCGACGCCGTCCCGATCACCTTCGCCCTGTCCACCAAGGACACCCAGCGCGTCGCCTACGCGGAGTCCTTCGCGGTGCACGTACGCCTGGCCCTGGTGGCCCCCGGCACCAACTCGGCGCCCAACCCGGGCGACCACTTCTACACCCTCGAAGGGGACAAGTGAGGCGCCGATGACCACTCGCATCCTCCCCGCGGTCGGCGACCCGGAGTCCGCCCGCGTCATCGCCACCCTCCTCAGCCAGCTCCCGGGCGCCGAGCCGGCCGCCCCCGTCCCCGACTCCACCTTCCTCCTCGACACGCTCGCCCGGCTCGCCGCCGAGTCGATCGACGAACTGCCCGAGGTGGTCCTCGTACACGAGCGGATCGGTCCGCTCCCCGTCCTGGACCTCGTCCGCGAGGTCGCCCTGCGCTTCCCCGCCGTCGGCGTCGTCCTCGTCACCTCCGACGCGAGCCCCGCGCTCTTCTCCGCCGCCATGGACTCCGGCGCCCGCGGCCTGATCGGCCTGCCCCTCGCCTACGAGGAGCTCGCCGCCCGCGTCCAGGCCGCCGCCCAGTGGTCCGTGGGCGTACGCCGCCACCTGGGCCGGGGCCCGGAACTGCCCAGCGGCCCGGGCGGCAGGGTGGTCACGGTCACCGGGGCCAAGGGCGGGGTCGGAGCCACCTTCGCGGCCGTGCAGTTCGCGCTCGCCGCGGTGGCCGCGGGCCGGCGCACGGCCCTGGTCGACCTGGACCTCCAGGCCGGCGACGTCGGCTCCTACCTCGACGTGCAGTTCCGCCGCTCCATCGCCGACCTCGCCGGCATCCAGGACATCTCCCCGCGGGTCCTGTCGGACGCCGTCTACGACGACCGCACCGGCCTCGCGCTCCTCCTGGCCCCGGCCGACGGGGAACGCGGCGAGGAGGTCGACGACCGGGCCGCCCGGCACGTGATCGCCGCCCTGCGCACCCGCTACGAGCTCGTCGTCATCGACTGCGGCACCCAGATGACCGGCGCCAACGCGGCCGCGGTGGAACTCGCGGACGTGGCCGTCCTGGTCACGACCCCGGACGTGGTCGCGGTACGGGCGGCCAAGCGCATGGTCCGCATGTGGGAACGGCTCCAGGTGAGGAAGGCCGAGGAGACCACGATGGTCGTCAACCGCTGGTCCAAGCAGACCGAGATCCAGCCCGCGCTGATCGAGAAGATCACCAAGACCCGGTCGGTACGCACCCCCGTACCGGCGGCCTTCAAGGAACTCCAGGCCGTCGTCGACGCGGGCCGCGTCCAGGACCTCGACAACCGCTCGACGGTCAAGCAGGCCCTGTGGACGGTGGCGGGCGAACTGGGCCTGCTGACCGCCCCGGAGACCCAGGAAGCCCCGACCACCAAGGCCGCCCCGGCAGCCGCAGAGCCCGGCGCGGCCCTGGCCGTACGCGGCTCCGGGCCGGTGGCCCGGCTGCGCGGCCGGGGCGACCGGGGCGCCATCGGACCGTGGTCGCGGCGCGGGCGGGAGGGCTGAGGGGTGGCGGGTCGAGGGGCGGCGGGTCGCAGACGGTTCCGGTGGCGGGAGCGGGGGGACGACGGGCAGCTCGTGATCGAGTTCGTCGGCATGATGCCCTACATCCTGCTGGCCGTGGTGGCGGTGTGGGAGTGCGTGCTGATCGGCTACGCCTTCTCCCTGGCCGGAAACGCCGCCGACGAGGCGGCGCGGGCCGGTGCGGTGCACGGAGCGGGTGCGTGCCAGGAGGCCGCGGGCGAGCACATCGGCAGCGCCTGGAACATGAGCGCGACCTGCGGGAAATCGGGGAACGTCTACAAGGCCGAGGTCCGTCTCAACCTCCCGATCCTGTTCCCCGGGTTCAACATCGGCGTCCCCATCACCGGCACGGGCGGCTCCCCGGCCGAGGAGGAGGAGTGAGATGAACCGGATCAGGAGCGGGATCCGTGCCATCCGCGGCATCCGCCGCGGCCAGCGCGACGCGGCCCACCGCGACAGGGGCGAAATCGCCCTGGAGTACCTCGGGTTCCTCCCCATCCTGCTGCTGGTGGGTCTCGCCGGCATGCAGCTCGGCTGGGCCGCCTACGTGACCCAGCAGGCCCAGACCGCCGCTCGTACGGCGGCGCGCGTGGAGGCGCGCGATCCGGGTGCGGGGGCCGACGCCGGCAGGCAGGCGATCAGGCCGAGTCTCGCGGGAGGTGCGGAGATCAGTGTGGCCAGCACCCGGGACGCGGTCCGGGTGACGGTGACCCTCCAGATCGAATCCATCGTGCCCGGAGTTGCCGACCGTCCGGTCATCCGGAGTGCCGTCATGCCCAACGACGACCCCGAGGTGAACGGACCATGAGCCTGCGTTCCAGGGTCAACACCCCCGACGAGCGGCACAATCCGCGCGAGGACGGCCGCCTGGTCTCCTCGTACCGCGCCAAGCTGCTCGAGGAGATCGACCTCGCCGAGATGTCCGCGCTCGCGCCCGCCGAGCGCCGCGCGCGCCTGGAGCGCGTACTCGGCCACATCATCAGCCGCGAGGGGCCGGTCCTCTCCACCGTCGAGCGTGCCCAGCTCATCCGCCGCGTCGTGGACGAGGCCCTCGGCCTCGGCGTGCTCGAACCGCTCCTCGAAGACCCCACCATCTCCGAGATCATGGTCAACGGCCCCGACCAGATCTTCGTGGAGCGCTCCGGCCGCGTGGAGCAGCTCCCGCTCCGCTTCGCCTCGCACGAGCAGCTGATGCAGACCATCGAGCGCATCGTCTCCACGGTCAACCGCCGTGTGGACGAGGCCAATCCGATGGTCGACGCCCGCCTGCCCAGCGGCGAGCGCGTCAACGTGATCATCCCGCCGCTCTCCCTGACCGGCGCCACCCTCACGATCCGCCGCTTCCCCCGCGCCTTCACCCTGCACGAGATGATCGGCCTGGGCTCCCTCGACGAGCAGATGCTCCTGCTCCTGTCGGGCCTGGTGACGGCCAAACTGAACGTGATCGTCTCCGGCGCCACCGGCACCGGGAAGACCACCCTCCTCAACGCCCTCTCCGGACTCATCCCCGAGGGCGAGCGCATCATCACCATTGAGGACTCCGCCGAGCTCCAGCTCCAGCAGGCGCACGTCATCCGGCTCGAATCCCGCCCCGCCAACGTGGAGGGCAAGGGCCAGATCACCATCCGCGACCTGGTCCGCAACTCCCTGCGCATGCGCCCCGACCGCATCATCGTCGGCGAGGTCCGCGGCGGCGAGACGCTCGACATGCTCCAGGCGATGTCCACCGGCCACGACGGGTCGCTCGCCACGGTCCACGCGAACAGCGCCATCGACGCCCTGATGCGCCTGCAGACCCTCGCCTCGATGTCGGAGGTGGAGGTCCCCTTCGAGGCGCTCCAGGACCAGATCAACAGCGCCGTGAACATCATCGTCCAGCTCACCCGCTTCGGCGACGGCGCCCGCCGCATCACCGAGATCTCCCTCCTCGACTCGCACGGCCGCGAGCCCTTCCGCATCACGACGGTCTGCCGCTTCGCCGCCCAGCCCATGGGACCGGACGGCCGCGTCCACGGCCGCTTCGAGTACTACCCGCTGCCGCGCTGGCTCGCGGACCGCCTCTACATGAACAACCAGCCGATCCCGCAGGCCTTCGGGGTCGCACCGGCGGACGCCCCCTTCACCGACCCGCTCACTGGCCCCCTCCCCCTCCCCGACCCCCGCACCGGCCGCATCACCCGGAATGCCCTGTGAACCCACTGATCTCCCTCACCCTCGGCGCCACGCTGCTGACCTGCGTGCTGGCGGTCCTCGGCATCCACGCCTACGCCACCGGCCGCGCCCAGCGCGCCGCGCTCATCGAGCGGCTCTCGGCGAGCGGCCTGCCCGAACCCCTCGGCCGCAGGCGCCGCTTCCGCGGCCTGGACCGGCGCCTGCGCAGGACCAGGCTGGGCCTCGGCATCGAGAGCAAGCTCGCGGTGACCGGCCTGGACCTCAGCGTCGGCGAGTACTTCGTCTACATGCTGGCCACGGTCGCCGGGATCTGGCTGGTGGCGGGTTCCTTCCTGGCACCGTTCTTCGGGCCGGTGGCCGGCCTGATCGCCCTGTGGGGGGCCAACGCCTTCCTCAACTGGCAGCGGACGCGCCGCACCGAGCGGTTCATCAACCAGCTCCCCGACCTGGCCCGGATCCTCGCCAACGCCACCCAGGCCGGCCTGGCCCTGCGCACCGCCATCGGCATGGCCGCCGAGGAACTGGAGGCACCGGCCGGCGAGGAGCTGGCCCGGGTGGCCGACCGGCTCGCCGTGGGCCACTCCATGGAGGAGGCCCTGAGCGAGATCGAGCAGCGGCTGCCCTCCCGGGAACTGGTCGTCCTCGTCGCCACCCTCGTCCTGTCCGCCCGCGCGGGCGGCGCGATCGTGGGCAGCCTGCGCAACCTCACGGTGACGCTGGAACAGCGCAAGGAAACCCGCCGTGAAGTCCGTACCCAACTCTCCCAGGTGACGGCCACGGCCTACCTGGTACCGGTCATGGGCGTCGGCTCGCTGCTCCTGGTGGACGCGATGATGCCGGGCGCCCTGGACCGCATGACGGGGTCCGTCATCGGCCAGACCGCAGTCCTGGTCGCCCTGGGGCTCTTCGCGCTCGGCTTCCTCTTCATCCGCCGCCTGACCAAGATCGCCGTCTGAGGAGGCCGGAATGATCGCGCTGCTCCTGGCCCTGGCCTTCGCCCTGTCGGTCTTCGGCATCTTCCACGGCATCCGGCTCTACCGCTCCGAAACCAAGCTTCCCAGCGACCTGATGCTGGCCCTGGAGGTCGGCGCCACCCGTACGACGGCCGTCGGCTCGCTCATCGACCGCGCCGGAATCCGGTACGCGCCGCTGATACTGCGCCTGATGGGCCCGGACCGGGTGGACCGCAAGCGCCGCCAGATCGACACGGCGGGCAACCCCTCCGGCCTCACCATCGACCGCTACGCCGCACGCCGCGCGGTCTACGCCTTCCTCGGCGGCGTCGGCGCCTTCGCCATGCTGATCAACGGGCAGCTGATCCTCGCCCTCCTCATGGTCGCCTTCGGCCTGTTCTGGATCGAGGCGGGCCTCTGGTCGGCGATCCGGATCCGCCGCGACCACATCGAGCGGACCCTGCCCGACTTCCTGGACGTCCTGGCGGTGGTCGTCAGCGCCGGGATCGGCTTCCGGCCGGCGCTGGAACGGGTCGCGGACAAGTACGAGGGCCCCTGGTCCGACGAGATCCGGATCACCCTGCAACAGATGACCATGGGCGTCAGCCGCCGCCAGGCCTTCGACGAGCTGCGCAGGCGCAACGACTCCGAGCAGGTGGCGCAGTTCGTCACCGCCCTCCAGCAGGGCGAGGAACTGGGCTCCCCGATCGTCGACACCCTGATCGCCATCGCCGAGGACATGCGCCGCACGGACGCCCAGAACGCCCGCCGCCGGGCCGCCAAGGCCATCCCGCGGGCGACCTTCGCGGTCACCACCTTCATGCTGCCCGGCACGATGATCCTGCTGATCGGCGGGTTCATCTACGGAGCCGACGTCGACTTCGGCGCCCTGTTCGGGGGCGGCTGAGCCATGACCGTCTCGCTGGACGACGTCACGGCTTTCGCCGCCGCACGGGACCAGCCGTCCCCGCGCCCCGCGGTGAAGCTGCCGATCTCCCTCCAGGTCAACGCCCTGCGGGCGCTGTGCCGCCAGGTCTTCGCCTTCCGCCTGGTGATGATCGCCCTCGCCACGCCGGTGGTGCTCAGCCGCACCCCACCCGGCGCACCGACGCACCTGGCGGGCGGCGCCGTCCTGCTCACCTTCCTCCTCTCCTACGTCCTGCTCCGCGACTGGGAGCGCTTCGGACCGCTGCTCCTGCGTCACCGCTGGCCGCTCGCGGTCGACTGGGCGTTCTTCGGCGGACTCCTGTTCCTGACGGCCACCCCCGGCTCCCCGCTCCTCCTCGCCTCGGTGTGCACTCCGCTGCTCGCCGGGATCGTCTACGGCCGGCCCGGCGCGGCGGTCTACGCGGTGGTCCAGGCGGCCGTGGTGGCGGTGGTCGCCGAGGCCCTGACGCTGGCGGTGCTCTGCGTCCTGGCGGGCGCGGCCGGTGCCGCCCTGCGCGGCCTGCTCCTCCGCTTCGGAACGGCCGGCCAGGCCCTGCTGGAGACCCGAGCCCGCCTGGCGGTGGCGGAGGCGGTCCAAGCCGAACGGGACCACCTGGCCCGCGAGCTCCACGACTCCGTCGCGAAGACCCTGCACGGCCTGGCCCTGGCCGCCGACTCCCTGACCCGCACGACGGATCCGACGGCCCTGCGCCGCCAGGCCGCCCTGGTGTCGGGCGCGGCCCGCCGCGCGGTGGCGGAGTCCCGGGACGTACTGACCGACCTGCGGCGGGACCCGGACGCGCCGGGGGTGTCCCTGGCCTCGGAACTCCGGGCCCGGATCGGCCCTGACACGGCTGAGCTGCGCGTGACCGGCACCCTCCCGGTGGTGCCCGCCCCGGTGGCCCGCCACCTGCTGGCGGTGGCGGGGGAGGCGGTGGAGAACGCCCGACGGCACGCGGGGGCGACCCGGATCACGGTGGAGGCCGCCGTGGACGCCGCCGCGGGCCTGGTGCTGGTGATCGAGGACGACGGCCGGGGCCTCCCCGACGGCGTCGACCTCGCAGCACTGCCCGGCGCGGGCCGCTTCGGCCTGCTGGGCATGGCGGAGCGAGCGGCGGCGATCGGAGCCCGGCTCCACATCGGAGCCCGCCCCGGCGGGCGTCCGGGGACCCAGATCAGGCTGACCCTGCCCCTGTCTGCCCTCACGGCGGGGAGGGACGCGTGATGGCACCGCTGCGCGTCCTGATCGCCGACGACAACCCGGTCGTACGGGCCGGCCTGGCGGCCCTGCTGGCCACCGCGGACATCGAAGTGGTGGCCGAGGCGTCGGACGGCCGCGAGGCGCTGCACCTGACGCGGCGCCACACCCCTGACGTCACCCTGCTGGACGTCCGGATGCCGGGGGTGGACGGCATCTCGGCGCTACCGCACCTCGTGCAGCTCGCCCCGGTGCTGATGCTGACGTACAGCCAGGAGTCGGAGATCGTCCGCGAGGCGCTGCTGCTGGGTGCGGGCGGCTACTTGGTGCACGGCGAATTCACGCCGGATCACCTCGTGGCGGCCGTCCGGGATGTCGGTGCAGGGCGGGCCCACTTCAGCCCGACGGCGGCGAGCGCGGTGCTCACGGAACTCCGGGCCTCTTCGCATCCGCAACGAACTGTGGGACAGTCTTCGGAGCGTCTTCCCAACCATGCCGTGTTCGGGCTGAGTTCGCGTGAGGAGGAGATCATGGGTCTCATCGCTTCCGGCATGAGTAACCAACAGATCGCGGCCAGTTGCTTTATCAGCGAGAAGACGGTCAAGAACCACATCAACCGGATCTTCGCGAAGCTCCAGACCGCCACGAGGAGCGAGGCGATAGCCCGTTGGCTGGGAACCGCCCGTCCGGGGGTGGCTGGCCATGGGTAGACGGAGTGCGCAGTGGGTCCGTAATTGGGTCCCGGGACCCTTTGCAACTGCTGGTGCGCCGACGTACCGTCCGCGAACCGACAACGGCGCCAGGTCTGGAGAGGACTCCCATGCAGAACCTCAAGCTGCTCAAGGCGATCGTCGAACGGAAGAACCGGCTGCGGCGTGGTGCGGACGAGGGGCAGACGGTCTTCGAATATCTGGGGATCATCGTGATCATCGCGCTGATCATCGCGGCGATCATCGCATCTGGCCTCGCGGGCAACATCTCGGGTGCCATTTCAAAGGTCTTGAGCGACATTACGACCTGATGATCGCGGCGGGCTCTCGTGATCGGGGACAGGTTCTGCCTTTCTACGTAGCAATGATGGCCTGCCTGCTCTTCGCTGCGTTGGCCTTCGTCGTCGTCGGGATGGCGGGGGCCACGCGCAGCGATGCGCAGGGTGCGGCCGATGCGGCGGCACTCGCGGCTGCTCAGGACGTCCGGGACAACGCGCTCACGGGCTGGAATCTCCTCAACCTCACACCAGAAGAGTGGGAGGAGATCATCAGGGGGCGTCGCTTCGATACCGAGGGAGCCTGTGGCGCGGCGAGGGACTTCGCCGACACGAACGGCGCCACTGCGGAATGCGATTTCGATGTTCCGGAGTTCACCGTCTCGGTGACAACGAACGGCACGGTCGGTGATTCGGTCATCCCGGGAACCGAGAACGTGCATGCCCGCGCCACGGCAACGGCCGTGATCGAACCCCGGTGCTCCCTGAAACCAGCGACCACCCCGCCACCGCCCGAGGGTGGCGGGGTGGTCGACATTCAGTGCCGGGACGGGTCGGTGATCATCGTGAATCCGTCGGATCCCGGTTCCTTGAACAACCTGGCGAGGAAACTCTTCGTTGTGCGACTGACCGACTGACATTGAACGAGAGACAAGGAAACGGCGTACATGAGCATGCGGCAGAAGGCGAAGGTCCGCGGGGGAGCGGCCGTTGCGGTTGCGGCGGTCTTGGCCCTCGGGGTGGCCGGATGCGGCGGAGGTGGCGAGAAGGCGAAGGAGCCGCCGAAGTCAGAGACTCCCCAGAGTCAGGGAAGTAGCGCTCAGCAGCCCGAGCCCACTGCGAGCAAGGGCTCGGGGCCTCTCGAAGTGATCGCTTCGGCGCAAGGTCCGTCCGGGCTCGTCCTAGAGCTAAATTCGGCTGTACGAGATCAAGATGGGTACGTCACCGTCAGCGGACAGATCAAGAACACAGGTTCTGCGGCAGTCTCCAACCTCGGGACCTTGCGCGGCGAGGAGAAGACCGCGAGCCCCGGGTCGGTTGCCGGAGCAAGCCTGGTCGACGCCGCGGGCAAGAAGCGCTACCTCGTACTGCGTGACACAGAGGGACGGTGTGCATGCACTACCGGTCTCCAGTTCATCAAGGGCGGGGAGAGCATAGCCTTCTTCGCGCAGTTCCCCTCGCCACCGGCCACTACCACCGAGGTCGTGTTCGGTCTGCCGACCTTTGCCGCGGCCACCATCAAAATATCCGGGTGACCCATGACCAAACGCCATCGCATCACAGCTGCCACAGCCGTCGCCGGCCTCGTCATCGCCGGGGCCCACTTCATCGGCGCGACCAGTGCCTATGCGGACGATGTCACGCCGTCTGTACCCCCGGGTACGGAACCGTCGGCCTCGGCGCCCACGCCCATCAGGTCCGACTCCCCAGGTCTCAAGCTCCCGCAGGGCGGCATCCTCGCGCCGCCCAAGGTGCTCGACATGGTCGAGGTAGTCGAGGACATCGGCGGCGAGGAACGGCGCCAGGAGACGAACCAGACCGTCATGATGGCTCTGCAGTCCGAGGTGATGTTCCCCGAGGACAGTGCCATCTTCAACGCTCAGGCCGCCGCCCGTATCCAGGCCATCGGGCAAGAGATCAACACCCAGAAGGCCACCACCGTCCGGATCTTCGGTTTCACCGATGACCAGGGCAGCTACGAGCACGGCAAGGAACTCTCGAAGAAGCGCGCCGACGCGGTCCAGGCCGAGCTGGCGAAGACGGTGACGAACCCAAGCGTCACCTTCGACGTACGCGGCTACAGCGAGGACTACCCGATCGCCGACAACGGCACAGAAGAAGGCCGCAAGAAGAACCGCCGCGTGGAGATCACCTTTCCGCGCAGCATCAAGCAATGAAGGACCGGTGGGCGCCGTCGACCATGCCGACGGCACCCACCGGCAGAGGCCTGTGGATTGCCCCGAACCCGCCCTCACCGCTTCGGACCTGCACGTGGTGATGTGCCGTGTGTTGTGCACTGTTACTTGTGTGCCGTAATGAGCTGCACTGTTATGGGGGAATCGAACCCCTGCGTTGCTCTTCACGCACCAGGAGGGTGGACCGGAATCCGCCGGCCCTCGGTTGTGCTCGCTTCCGAAGCGACTACCTGCTCCACATGACCCCGCCCTGCCGGGACCTCTCAGTCCAGCAGGTCGGCCTCCCAGTTCGTGCGCTGGATGCGCACGTCGAGTTCGCGGACTTCCCGCGCCAGTACGTCGGCCTGGCCGCGCAGCTCCGCGACCGGTAGCGCCGAGAGTGTCACCAGCTCGGAACGCAGCTGCCTGCCGTGACCCCGGTTGCCCGTGCCCGCTGCCGCGTCCGCCGCGGCCGTGACCACGGAGTGACGCAGTCGCAGGACGTCCCGCCGGGCGAGGGCGTCGGTGAGCGTGCCGTCCGTACCCATGTCGATGGCGGCGTTGGTGCGGTTGATCCGCCGGATCAGGAGCTCCAAGGTGTCCAGCGCCTCGGCGGCGTCCGCCAAGAGCTGCGCTGCGTCCTCGGCGGGAGGCTCGCCCTCCTGGTACCGGGCATTGCTGACCACGCGTGCGCGCAGCTGTTCCACACGTCGTGTGGTGTCCTTGCGTTCCGCAAGTGCCTCGGCAAGCTTCACTGGTCCCACCTCCTGTCCCTCGTCCCTCGTGTCTCCGGCGAGCCTACGAAACCGAATCCGCGGGGGCATTCCCTTTTCGATCGGACAGGCACGAAGGGGACTACTCCGCGAGCAGGTGGTCGGCCTTGCCGGCCTTGATGTCCCGGATCAGCTGTTGCAGTGCCTCGCGGGTGTCCGTGAGGTAGGTGCCCTCCTGGCCGGACAGGGCTATGTAGCTGTTGCCGTCCCCGTCCACCCCGATCCGGTAGCAGGAGTTCCCCTCGCCGCAGTAGGGGTCCTCCCAGGTCACGTCGCTCACGCTGTCCCCTCTCAGAGTTCGCTCGCGATGGCGCGGATGAAGTCCCGGGAGGCTCCCGGAGACAGTGCCAGCCGTTCCATCAGCTCGAAATGGCTTCGGTACTTCGTGAGTTGGGTCTCGGCGTGGAGGAAATCGGGCCCGTGCGAGTTGTCGATCTGCACGGTGTCGAGTTGCGCCGTCGGCCCCTCCGCGTAGAGCACCGTTTGTCCCGCTCCAGGAAAGCCGCCCGCCTCGAACGGGAGGACGAGCAACGTCACATTGTCCTGTTCGGACCGATGGATCAAGTGGTTCAGCTGTGCCCGCAGGACATCCGCGCTGCCGAACCGCATCCGCAGGGCGGCCTCGTGCACCACGGCCACGAACGCGGGGGCGTTCTCGCCGTCCAGGACGTTCTGGCGCTCCACGCGCAGTGCCAGTCGCAATGCGACCTCGTGCTCGGGTAGCGCGGGGATGACCATGCGGAACACGGCTAGGGCGTGGTCCGAGGTCTGGAGGAGCCCAGGCATGTGGAGCGGATACGCAACCCGCATGCGGATGCTGCGTGCCTCCAACTCGGCGATGTCCAGAAAGCCTTGCGGTACCTGTCCCCTGTAGCGGTCCCACCAGCGCGGGCCGGCGGGCAGGGCCATGTCCGTCAGCCCGGCGATGTACCGCTCGTCATTCACTTGGCAGTTGGCCGCCAGGGTGCGGAGTCGTTCGGTCGAAATGGCGCGTGTGCCCGACTCCATCGCGGAGATCGCACCTCGGTCCACGGCCAAGAGGCTCGCCGCGAACTCGGCTGACATCCCTGCTGACGTGCGCATTCGGCGCAGTTCGTAACCCAGTCGCTTCTGGCGCTCGGTGGGAGCTGTCCTCGCGGTCATGGGGTGCAGTCTTACGCGTCGCCAACCCCTCGTGCCACGAACGGCTGACTCCTGCCGAGTGGCGGGCCAAAAAAGGCCCGCCCGCGCTACATTCGGTAATGCATCGCTCACGCAAGGGAGTTGGAAGTGCATCGCCGCAGCATGCCTCGGCATCCGCCTCGGCGACGAGCCACTGCCCCCACCAAACGCGAGAGCAACCCGGCCACGACAGGGAGCCCGTCATGCTCAGCCCCTTCATGTCCCCCAGCCCCGGCTGCTTCGACGCCTGCCCGCCGTCGGACGAGCCGCCTTCGCCCGACGGGCTGTCGTGCAGCCTGACCGTGCCCGGGGAGCCGTACAGCGCCCAGATCGCGCGCAGCACCGTACGGTCCGTCCTGCACGCCCACCACCTCGACCGGGTCGTGCCCGCAGCCGTACAGGTGGTCGGGGAACTCATCGCCGCGGCCTGGTACTTGGACCCTGGCCGCAGCCTGTACCTCGCCCTCCGCCACCGCGAAGGCGCCCTCCGCCTCACGGTCTACGACGGGCACGCTCCCCACACCCACCCCCGCCTCGCCGCCCACTGCGAGGCCCGCCGCAGGGCCGCCCTACGGGTCATGGCAGCCGTGGTCCGGGACTGCGGCGGAGCCTGGGGCTTCGGCGAGTCCAGGGAACCCGGCGGCGGGACCCGGACCTGGGCAAGCCTCCCGGTCGCCGGCGCCGCGGGGTACCTCGCCTCCTGAGGGTGGCGCCGCCCCTCGTTTGCCCCGTCCCGGGCCCGCCCTCTTGACCGGCTCCAGACACTGGAATCCGGTGGGTCCGGAGAGCCGGAACACCTCATCCTTTGCCGTAACCGGCCTGGAGGTCTCTTTGGAACCGACGCAACCGACGGAACCGACTTGGCGTTTGATGCGCGGCCCACACCTTGTAGGTGACCTGTACTGGCGCGAGACCGATATGTTCTGGCGCTTCTGCCGGTTCACGCCCGGACCCGACTGGCCGGCAGTCCGAGAGCTGTATGAGGCCTTCGCCCAGTGGGAGGATCAGGGTCACCCGGACGCCGACGTCCGATTCGGCGAACTCGCGGGCCCGATCGCACAACTAGGCCTGGAACTCGAGACTCCGGACGGAACGCGCATGCCGGTCTTCAGGCGTGCCTTCGTATGGATCCGCGACGGCGAGGCCCGCGTGCGCTGCTGACGACCGGGCGACTGAGTCCGCCCTGCCTCCCGATGCATCAGATCTTGGAGTGGCTGCTGTGGCGGTGGCGTACCGGCCGGCGGCCGCGCCCGTGAGCAGGCGACGGGGCCGTTCCCAGCGACACGCGCCGGGGATGAAGGGGCCCCTCGCCCGTTCTTTCAGGAAGCCCGGATCGCCCGGTCGATCTCCGCGCCGGTACGGGCCACGACGACGGACCACCCGTCCCTGAGGGAGGCGGGTAGGAGCTCGCGGTCCTTGTCCCGCTGGATCATGGTCGGCCCGCCCGGGACGAGGAGCACGGCATCCAGCCGTTGCAGCAGGACGGCCAGGAGGTCCATGATCCCGTCCCCTCCGAAACGGTTGAAGGTGATGCCGGTCGGGTTGTCGAAGTACACACCCGCCTCCTCCCCCTCCGCCGTACTCACCTGCAGGAAGCCCGTCTCGGGATCCCGCCCCACCGCATACGGGTCGAGGACCTCGTGCGCAGCCCGCATGTCCAGCGTCGCCGGCTCACCGTTCTCGAACCGGCACACGAAGATGTCAAAACTCATGGAGTCCTTTCTAACCTCAGGTTGAGGCGTGCGTCGGCCTCAGTGAGTGCGTCGATGATGCCGTGTCGCCGCGCGGCGGTCAGGTCGTGGGGCGATCCGGTAATGCCGGTGAGGCCCACAGCAGTCGGCCGAACGGGTCGGCGAGGACCTGGACGTTCAGGAGCTTCATCGCTTCGTGCAGCTGGCAATGTCCAACACCTGATCGCCGCAGTCAGGTTGGAAAAGGCTCAGCGCTCAGATCGCGCGCAGCGCCGTGCGGTCCGTCCTACGGGTGATGGCCGCTGCGGTGTGGCGGGGAGCGTGGCGTAGAACTCCGCGAGCGCTGCCGATCCGGCACAGCTCCGCCAAGACAGCCTGTCGCGAGAGCGCATGTAGTGCTGGAATCACGAGACAGCAGGGCCACTGGAGGTCCAGAACACCCCTGAACATCCCGTTTTCAGGCCGACTTGAGAGAGCCGGACCGAGAAACTTCGCCCTGAGCTGTAAGAGATCCGAGCGGCCGGACATAGACACCTCGGAGGGGATGTGAGCACGACGACTGACGAAGAGCACTTCACCGCGATCTACCAGCGCCACTACGCGAACATCGAGAGCTACATCCGGCGTCGGTGCGAACCGGCCCAGGTCTCCGACCTGGTGGCCGAGGTATTCATGGCGGCTTGGCGGAGATTAGG
Source organism: Streptomyces sp. NBC_01298 (assembly GCF_035978755.1). Lineage (NCBI taxonomy): Bacteria > Bacillati > Actinomycetota > Actinomycetes > Kitasatosporales > Streptomycetaceae > Streptomyces > Streptomyces sp. NBC_01298. The sequence goes on along the minus strand of NZ_CP108414.1, from coordinate 3,561,941 downwards.
CGATATCCCCCCGACATCGACCCTGCCCTGGCTGTACGGCGTCGCCAGGAACATCCTGGCTAACTCCTACCGCGCACAGGAGCGCCAAACGCGCCTCTTGGCCGAGCTGGCCGGGCAGCGCGAGGAGGGCGTATCGGACCATGCTGAAACTGTCCAGAACCGACTGCTGATGGCGGCGGCCTTCGACCGCCTGTCCCCGGACGATCAGGAAGTCTTGCGGCTTTCCCTCTGGGAAGATCTCTCCGCCCGCGATGCCGCCAAGATCATGGGATGCAGTACGGCCGCCTATCACGTCAGGTTGCACCGGGCGCGCAAGCGGCTCCAAAAGGGAACGGCAGTAGAGCAGCGGACAGGCGTTTCGTCAGGCGCTACGGGATACGTTCCGGCGAGGACTGAGGGGATCAGGATCAGTGAGTAAATTGGATGAGCTCTTCCGCTCCATGGATCCGTCGAAAAATGGCGGCTGGCAGGCCACGGAGGCGGAGAGGGAGTTCACCTTGGTCACGACCATGATGTCACCTCACAGCAACGTGCCCAGCGAGGCAACGGTGACGGTGACTGCCCCTCGTCGGCGTTGGGGTCTGGGACTTTCGGCGGTAGCGGCCATGACGGTCTGCGCATTCGCAGCGGTCAATGTTTTGGGGTCCAACGCGCCGCAACCCGCCCTTGCCGTAACGCCCGCAGCATTGCACTACAGTACCTCAGGGAAGTCCGCCAAAACTGTCCTTGAGGAAGTCGCTCGGTCCGCGGAAGCCGGGAGTCGTGAATCGGTAGACGGACAGGATTTGTATTTCAAGCACGAAATGTGGGCCCTGTCCACGCGGATCGACGGGGTTCAAGTCACTTCCGCAATCATTCCCGAAGTGCGTGAGACGTGGCGGAAGCCCGACGGGTCGGCGAAATGGAAAGCGAAAACGAAGGCGCCGGTCTTTGAAAATGATGCGCAGCGAAGGGTCTGGGAGGGCTCAGGATCGGCGGGAAAGACTCCCGAGACCTGGTCTGGCACATCAGACCCCGCCGACATGTCTCAGCTCAGGAACAAACCGGCACCAATCGATCCGGCAGGCATGACCCGGTGGCTTTCCGTGAACTACGAGTCCTTCGGACCCGGCCAGCTCTTCGACTCCATCTCGGAGCGGAACCTCAGTAGCCTGTTCTCCCCGCAGCAACGTGCGGCCGTGCTGCGCGTCTTGGCCGATACGGAAGGTATTGCCTACCGCGGGGAAGCGACGGACCGAGCGGGGCGCCCGGGCGTATCCTTCTCCGTGGATTCGGACTACGGCGGGCTCCCCGTGAAGCACACGCTCATCTTCGACGCTCGCAACGGAAAGTTGCTGGCCTACGAGGAAGAGCTGACAACATCAGCAGGCAGTCTGAACGTCAGCGTCCCTTCGGTCATCCTCTACGTGAATTACCTGGAAGCCCGACCGCAATAGGTGTGCAGGGGGCGGATCGATTCATCCCCCTGCACACTCATGCACTAGGTCGCTGTGAAGCAGTCAGCCATGTTGTCGAGAGTGACAGAAGGGCTGCGGCTGTGAGCGAGTTCGGTCCACTGAAGGCTACTGCATGATGAGTCATCGCCTGCTCGAGTCCGCCCATTCACGCGAATGGTAAACCCGCCTTTATTGGACCAGGATGACGCCATATCGTTGAATGTGTAGGCGGAAAAGTAGACGGTCTTGGTGTGGGGGCCGTTCCACTGTAGACGTCGACCACCGTAATCCTTGTACTGGTAGAAGCAGTACCAGTCGTTACCGAATACTTCCGTGGGGCAACTACTATCGTCCTCGGCCAGCGCTGAAGCGTTCTCTTTCGTGCCCGCCGGAAGGTCGGCCACCTTGGCTTGAAGTCTCTGCGCCGCCGGGCTACTCGGGGGAGCCTTGCGCTCCCCGGGTAGCGGGAAGGATAGGATTGCCTCCCCCTCACCCCAGGCGATCTCGTTCCGGCTGATCTGTACTCCGCCCGCGGTGCTCGCCAGGACCTTGTCCATTTCGCGCTGCAACCCGTCAACGGTGCTGGCCGAGCCCACCTGTGCCGAGGTCAAAGTCAGGCATAAAGCTCCCGCAACCCCAAGCGTGCGGACCATATGCTTCCGCATCACACCCCCCATGAAATAGGACACGATTCGAGTATGTTGGCGCCGTGAATCTTTTCAGGTTGGAGGATTTCCAGCACGGTCGTGGTGGAATGGTCGCAGCCTCTCCACAATCGGAACAATTGATTCAATGCGGTCCGGGTTGGTTCCTCACCATCGGGTCACAGCCAGGGCGCCGCCACCGGATATCTGGATTCCTGAGAGGGGTCGTGGCGACACCGGGAGTGCTCCCGAGCCAACGGCCGCCGAAACAGTCACCGCTACGCCGAGGCGGTCGATTCGGCCGCGGAGCGCCGGGTGTCCGCGACATGGAAGTTGATGTAACGGACGAGGGTCAGTGGGTCCCGGGGGCTGTCGGCCTCGAAGGTGATGCGGCGCAGGAGGCTGACTCCGTCGAGTGCGATGCCCTCGCGGGCGAGGACGAAGACGAGGGCGAGGAGCGCGGAGCGGGCGTTGCCGTCGTCGAAGGGGTGGAAGAAGCAGATGTCGAGGTAGGCGCGGGCGGCGCGGGCGGTCAGCCCGAGCGGTCGGCCCACGTCGGACACGCTCTCGGCCAGGCACGTGGCGAAGCGGGCAGGTGTGTCCGGGCCGATGCCGTAGCGCTCCCGGCCTCCCTTGGCGAAGGCGGGCGAGGTGCGGAACAGCGGTGGCTGCGGGGTGCCCAGGACGTGCTGCTGCCAGCTGCTGAGCAGTGCGAAGTCGAGTCGGGCTCCGCGTGCCGCGTCGGCCCGGACAACTTCCAGGGCGCTGAGCAGGCCTTGGGCCCGGGCAGGGTCGATGGCGGCGTCGAAGGCCTGGATGTCCTTTGCCACGCCATCGCGAAGGGGCACCACCGGTCCGTCCTTACCGCCGTCCTGGACCTCGTGCCACGGCACCGATTCGCGTGCCGCGAGCCAGCGCTGCAAGTGGTCTTGAGGCGGCGCGTCCGTGCGGGTAGGGCTCTCGGCCGGCCGCACTGACAGCGCGAGCTGCTCCGCTATGTCGTCGACCACCACCGTGTCGGGGCCGGTCCAGCTGCGGAACCGTCCACCGATCGCCTCGTCGACCAGGATCTGGGCCTTGCCCGGCGCGACGCCCCAGCGATGGAGGAACCAGGTGAGCACTTGGCGGCAGTGGCCGTACCATCCGCTGCCGCACCCGGTACGGTCGACGACCTGCAGGATCACGTTCCTCGCCGCGCGCTCCCACAAGATCCGCTGATCGTCGATGCCGGTCAGGTCCAGGGGGTACGCCTCGAACCAGCCGGCGAGATACTCCAGCCAGTCGCGCCACTCACACAGGGCCGCTTCGACGCGGGCCAAGGTCGCTTCCTGCGTCGTGACCGAGTGGTGCGGGCAGCACCAGCTTCCTACCGGTCCGCCGTCGAAATCCCCCTCGTCGTGCGCCCAGCGCCAGCCGACGCTCCAGCGTCCGTACTGCTGGACGAGGGCGTACGACATGGCGGCTGCCCAGGGCTCGGCCTGGCCGTCACTCCAGCTGTTCATCGCAGGGCTTCCGTAAGGGACGTCCGGGCGGACGGGCACACAGTGGGCCGGGCCGAGCGAGCGCACCGTACGCGCAACGGTCGCGCCGTCGAAGGTGTGACGGGCGGGGTCCACGTCTTCCCAGGTCAGGGAGCGGGGAGCCAGTTCGAGGATCACCGCGCAAGCCTGCCTGCCCCCGCCCGGCACCCCCAAGCGGTTTTCCCGCACCCGTCGCCCCGCGGTTCGGCTGCCGTTCAGTTCTGTACGTAGACGGACTGGTCCGGGGAGCGGTCCTGTTCCGGCCGTCAGGAAGAGGTGGGGAGGCTGGTGATGCCGAGTTGGAGGAGCATGGCGAGGATGTCCTCGACGAAGGTTCCCTCCGCGATCTTGCCTTCGTGGATGCGGTAGATCCCCACTCCGTTCCACTTCGCTGCCTTGTCCGTGGCGGGCATGCCCATGAACGGGCCCGTGTGGGTGCCGCTGTTGGTGAACAGCGCGACGACGGTGTCCCCGTCCACCAGGAACCGCTGGGGCTCCAGGTGCATGCCGGTGAACGCTCCGCCGGCGTTGGCCTCGGCGAACTTCTTGTAGTCGGCCAGGCCGTGGTATTCGCCGAGGCTGCCGCCGCGCCAAACCATGTCCTCGGTCCAGTACCGCTCCAGGGCGGACAGGTCGCCTCCGTTGACGACCTCGTCGAAGAAGCCCTGGACGAGGCCGATGCTGTCCTGCTTGCTCGTGCTCATGGTGGTGCTCCTTGCGGTGGGTGCGGAGGTCAGGCGGAGAGGCGGGTGGTGAACCAGGACGCGATGCGCTCGGCGACGGCCTGGCCGGTCTTGGGCGCCATGGTGTTGAAGCCGTGGGCGCCGTCGGGCCAGACGTCGAGGTCGGCGTGGTTGCCGGCGGCCTGCCAGCGGGCGGCCATGAACAGGCTGTCGTCCAGGAGCGGATCGAGCGAGCCCACGGTGAAGAGGGCGGGCGGCAGGCCGTCCAGCTTGGCGAAGAGCGGGGAGAGGGACGGGTCGCGTCGCTGTTCGCCGTCGAGGCCGGGGAAGGCGTTGGCGACGAAGCCGCGCAGCCAGTGGTCGGGCAGGACGAGGGTGGTGTCGTCGGCGAGACGTTGGCTGGGCGTGCCGCTGATGTCGTAGGCGCCGTAGAGGAGGCTGACCGCGGCGATGCGCCCGGCCACCTCCGGGTGCTCGTCGCGCAGCCGGAGCAGGGTCACGGCCGCCAGGTGTCCGCCGGCCGAGGCGCCGTGCAGCAGGAGCCGGTCGGTGCCGAACTCGGCGGCGGAGTTCCGGGCGACCCACAGGGCACCTGCCACGCAGTCGTCGACCGGGGCGGGTACGGGATGCTCGGGCGCGAGCCGGTAGTCGATGCCGACGGTCGCGATCCGCGCGTGCTCGGCGTAGTGGTCGTTGATCCAGTCGTCTTCCCGTGGCGTGCCGATGCACCAGCCGCCGCCGTGGACGTCGATCATCACGGCCTGCACCGGGCCCTCGGGCCGGATGATCCGCAGGGTGAGGTCCCCGCCCGGTCCGGGGATGGTCCGCTCGCTCACCGAGTGCTTCGGGTCGCGGGCGAGCGAGTAGGCCATGCCGCGGACCGCTCCCAGGCCTTCGGCGCTGGTGACGTCGGGGTACCGCATGGACGCGGCGATCTGCCGGTTGACGGCGGCGAGTTCGGCCGCGTCCGGGTTCGGAACGAATCCGTCGGAGCTGGTGGTCATGGCGCTGTCTCCTCCTGTGGAACGCGAGGCGGCCGGGTCCGGGTCGGGGTCCGGCTCCGGCTCCGGGTTCGGGTACGGGTCCGGGTCCGGGGTACGTCAGGGCTGGAAGGTGACTCCGGTCAGTCGTTCGCTGTCCGCCCACAGGCGTGCACCCTGCTCCGGGGCGTCAGCGCCGCGGGGAAGTTTGGCGGGCTTCGGCGTGCCGGAGGTCTGGTCGCGTCCCGACGGGCCTATGAACTGCCCGCTCGCGACGTCGGAGGCGGTGGCCGCGTACAGCGAGGGCCACGCGGCGCCCTCGGCGGAGCCCATCAGCAGGCGCTCGGCGATCGGGGTGAACACCCTGGCCAGGGGCCCGGCGCCGTGCTGCTGGAGGTTGGTCATCGCGGCCCCCGGGTGGACCACCAGGGCCTTGAGGGGAGTACCGGCGGTGCGCCGGGCGAGCTCGAGGGTGTAGACGATGTTGGCGCGCTTGGACTTGGCGTAGGCGCCCATGCCCCGGTAGCGCTTCTCGCTCATCAGGTCGTCGAGCCGGCCCATCGGCCAGCGCGCGGCGATCGCGCTGACCGTGACCACGCGAGGGGCCGGGGAACGGAGAAGGGCCGGCCACAGCTGTGCGTCGAAGGCGAAGTGGCCGAGGTGATTGGTGCCGAAGGTCATCTCGAACCCGTCGCGCGTGCTCTGACGGGTGGGGAGGTTCATCACCCCGGCGTTGTTGAACAGCAGGTCGATCGTCTCGGTCTCGGCGATGCGGGAGGCCGCGTCCCGGATCGAGGCGAGGTCCGACAGGTCGACCACCAGCGTGTCGGTCTCGGCCTTCGGCGCTACGGCGAGCACCTGGCGCACCGCTTCGTCGAGGTTGGTCCGGCTGCGGCCGGCGAGGACGATCCGCGCGCCGCGTGCCGCGAGGGTGCGTGCGGTCCCAAGACCGATGCCGCTGTTGCCGCCCGTGATCAGCGCCGTACGTCCTGCCTGGTCAGGGATCGAATCCAGGGTCCAGTGACTCATCGTAACCACACTCCCTTACTGAATGAACCTTCAATAGCGATGGTGGGGGCGCGGTGGGGCTTTGTCAAATGAACGTTCATTAAGTACATTGGATGGATGCGCACCCGGGATCCCGAAGCCAAGAAGCAGCTGCTCTTCGAGGCCGCACTGGCGGAGTTCGCCGAGTTCGGCCGCGCGGGAGCGCGGATCGACCGGATGGCCAAACGCGCCGGCATCAGCCCGGGCCTGGTGTACTCGTTCTACGAGGGCAAGGCCGAGCTGTTCGACGCGGTCTTCGACCAGATCGTCGACATGATCCTCGCGTCCGTACCGATCGACGCGGACCGCCTGCCCGAGTACGCGGGCGACCTCCACGACGCAGGGCGGGCGCACCCCGACGTCATGCGGTTCATCAGGTGGTACTACCTCGAACTCGGCGAGTCCTCGCAACGCGCCGTCGTGGCCGCCTCCATGTCCGAGAAGGTCGCGGCGATCACCGAGGCGCAGCAGCGCGGCACGGTGACGACGGCCCGGTCCGCGGCCCAGATCCTCGCCCTGGTGCTGACCTTGGCGAACATGTGGCACATGCCCGGGGAAGACGTGGCAGGGCTGGTCCCCGAACCGGAACGGCGCGCCCTGGTGACCTCGGCGGTCGCGGCACTGGTCACTCCCTGACGTTCGGCCGGCAACTGGACGTTCACGTCTGCCGTACTGCGGCCCGATGGCACAGGGCGAGCTGAGTAGGCGTACTCATGTGGCCGGTGATGCGGCAGCCGCATGCTGCGGACATGAGATCCAACTCCCTCCCGAAGTCACTGCTCCTGGCCGTACTGGGCTGCGTCGTCCTCGCCGGCTGCGGTACGCGGAACGCCGCCACCGACCAGGCCCTCGCGGGCGGCGTCGTACCGGCGGCGAGTGCGAGCGCGAGTGCGAGTGCGCCGGAGGCCGCGCCGAGCGATGAGGAGTTCCTGCGGTTCCTGGAGCTGATGAACGACATGCCGTCGAGCTGCCTTCAGGAAGTCGCGGACGAGAAGGGTGTCTCGGTCGAGGAACTGGAGGAACTGAACGCCAGGAGGATCCCGCCCGAGGAACTCCTGGGCCGGGAGGACACTCCGGGGCCGCATTCCTTCGCCGACGGGATGTCGCCGGCCGTTCCGGACGCCGACGGTGGCATGGACGGCGGCCCGGTACCCCTGCCCTCGGACGTTCCCCCGCCGCCGGAGCCGGACCCCGACGTCACTCCGGCCGACCCGTACGAGGAGGTGACGCTCAATCCTGCCGAGGAGTGCTTCGGCGGCGACCACGTGCGGCGCATCAGCGAGGCCTTCAAGAACACCACGACGGGCGACTATGAGGTGATGCGGAAGAGGCTGACCGAGCTCGGCTACCCGGCGCCGTACATCCACCGGATGCCGGACCACGAGGGAGTGCCCCGGGCGAGGCTCGACCTGCGCCTGTTCGGGGGCCGGTTGGCCCTGGAGGTCACGGGAAGCAGGAGCGGCGGTGTGATCGCCGAAGCCTTCGGGGCCTCCGAGCGGGAGGGCGTGAACGTGGCCGATGTGAAGCGGAAGCCGAAGTCGAAGTCGAAGCCGAAGCCGAAGCAGGGTGCTCCCGCGGCCTGACGGCGGGCTGGGAGGACGCGGGGGCGGGGTCAGAGCAGGAGGCCGAGGGCGGTCGCCGCCATGACCGCGGCCGTCGCGGCGTGGACTCCGAAGGCGGTGGCCTTCGGTCCTCCGCTGCGCAGCACGATCAGCATGTCCGCGACCGGCATCGCCGCGAACGTCAGCATGAACCAACCCAGCACCGAGGTCGGCGCGACGAGCATCAGCACGAAGACGAAGACCCCGCACACGATCTCGCGCGCGCCCTTCACGTGTAGCCAGGACCGCAAGGCGGGGTCGTCGACCGGTGTGTCGGGAATGCCGAAGCCGGCGGCGTTCTGCGGCTTCGCGAAGACCATCGCGCCCATGGCGACGAGGGCCGCGCCGAGCAGGCCGGCGAGAACGGTGGCGAGGGTGGTGAGCATCGGCTGTCCTGTCTGTCCGTCGAGGTGATCGTTGGTGGCGACGGGGCTGTGGCGGCGCTGGTCAGGGGACGAGCACGATGCGACCGCGGACGCCGCCCTTGGCCATCGCCTCGTAGGCGTCGGCCGCTTCCGCGAGCGGGGTGACGGCGTGGACGCGGGCGGGCAGTTCACCCGTCGCCGCGCGTTCGAGCAGTCGGGCCAGGATCGGACCGTCGGGTCGGGCGAAGAGGACCTCGACGGTGACGCCGCGCTCCTCAGGGAGTCGAGCCGCGGGCTGCACGCCGACGAAGCGGCCGCCGTCGCGCACCGCCCGCAGGGCGTCCTCCTGGAGGGCTCCGGCGACGGCGTCCCAGCCCCGCCCGACCCCGGTGGCGAAGTCGGCGCCGAGGCCCCGTACGAACGGCTCGTCGGCCGCTCGGGCCGCCCCGGTCACCTGCCAGCCGCGGTCCTGGGCCAGTACGGCGACGTACGCGCCCACCGCGCCGGCCGCGCCCGTCACCAGCAGGCGCCGGGCTCCCGCGGGCGCCTCGCCGAGGAGGGCGACGAGCTGGGCCGCGGCGGTGGCGTTGAGCGGCACCACGGCCGCCTCGATCAGGTCGAGGGCGTCCGGTACGACGGCGATCTTCGCGGCGGAGACCAGGAGGTGTTCGGCGTGGGATCCGTGGTCGCGGTCGAATCCGTCGAGGAACCCGGCGACCCGCGTGCCGGCCGGCAGCTCGACGCCCGGTCCGGCGGCATCGACCGTGCCGGCGAAGTCCCAGCCGAGCCCGGTGTGCTGAGGCTGGTCGACCAGGCCCAGCCGGTGGAAGACGCCCCCGGCCACCCCCAGGTCCACCGGGTTGACCGCCGCGGCGACGACCTTGACCCGGATCTGCCCCGGCCCCGGCCGGGCCAGTGGGAAGGCCGCGGCCAAGGCCGAGTACGACGCGTTCTTCGCGGCGTGTCCCAGCCGCCAACTCCTTGAGCGCATCTCCGACAAGTGGGTCGCCCTCGTGCTCGCCGCCCTGGGCGGCGACGGCCCGGGGACCACCCCCGGCGACGAGCCGCGGCCCATGCGCTTCTCCGAGCTGCAACGCCGGATCTCGGGGGTGAGTCAGAAGATGCTGACGCAGACGCTGCGCGCACTGGAGCGCGACGGGATGGTGACCAGGACCGTGACCCCCACGGTGCCCGTCACCCATCGCGGCGGCTTCGACCAGGGGTCGGGCTACGCCGCCGACGCCGCCACTAACGCCGCCGGCTGACGCGGAGAGCGGTCCCGGCTCCCCGCCGGTCAGTCGCGGCGGGCGAGGTTCAGGCGGGCCGCCTGGCGGGTCAGGTGGTCGCGTTCCGCGAGGTTGGGGGCCTGGTGGGCCGCCTCGGCGTACAGGCGGGCCGCTGTGCTCAGGTCGCCGTCGCGTTCGTGGAGGTACGCGGCCACGGCGGTGTGGCGGGGGAGCGCGGCGTCCAGTTCCGCGAGGGCCGCCAGGCCGGCCCGGGGGCCGTCGGCCTCGCCCACCGCCACCGCGCGGTTGAGGCGGGCGATCGGGCTGTCGGTCAGGCGCACCAGCTCGTCGTACCACTCCACGATCTGCACCCAGTCGGTCTCCTCGGTGGTCCGCGCGTCGGCATGGAGGGCCGCGATGGCGGCCTGCGCCTGGAACTCGCCCAGCCGGTCGCGGGCGAGGGCGGCGTGCAGGATGCCGATGCCCTCGGCGATCAGCGCCGTGTCCCACCGGGTGCGGTCCTGCTCGGCGAGGGGGATCAGCGTGCCGTCGGGGGTGGTGCGCGTGGCGCGCCGGCCGTGGTGGATCAGCATCAGGGCGAGCAGCCCCGACACCTCCGGGTGGTCGATCGAGGCCGCCAGGCCGCGGGTGAGCCGGATCGCCTCGGCGGCGAGGTCTATGTCGCCGGAGTAGCCCTCGTTGAAGACCAGGTACAGGACGCGCAGGACCGTACCGACGTCGCCGGGACGGTCGAAGCGGACGTCCGAGACGGTCCGCTTGGCGCGGCTGATGCGCTGCGCCATGGTCGCCTCGGGAACCAGGTAGGCCGCTGCGATCTGGCGCGTCGTGAGCCCGCCGACCGCGCGCAGGGTGAGCGCGACGGCCGAGGAGGGGGTCAAGGACGGGTGGGCGCACAGGAAGTAGAGCTGGAGCGTGTCGTCCACCGCCGGGGCGGGGCCCGGCGCCGGCTCCTCCTCCACCCGGTCCTCGCGCCGGCGGCGGGCGGTGTCCGCCCGCGTCGCGTCGAGGAACCGCCGCCAGGCCACGGTGACCAGCCAGCCCTTCGGATCCCGGGGAGGTTCCCCGGGCCAGGCGCGTACCGCTTCGAGCAGGGCCTCCTGGACGGCGTCCTCGGCCGCCGCGAAGTCTGCTCCGCGGCGGACGAGGATGCCGAGGACCTGCGGAGTCAGACTCCGGAGCAGGGCCTCGTCCACGTCAGTGGCATTCGGGGACGGTGGGCGGGGCGGACAGGAACGGACGCAGCTCCAGCCACTCGTGGATGGGCTTGCCGCCGGCCCCGGGGGCGGCCGACAGTTCTCCGGCCAGCTCGACGGCGCGCTCGTAGCTGTCCACGTCGATCACCATCCAGCCGGCGATCAGGTCCTTGGTCTCGGCGAACGGGCCGTCGGTGACCGGCGGGCGGCCCTCGCCGTCGTAGCGGACCCAGGTCCCCTCGGGGGCGAGCGCCTGACCGTCGACGAACTCGCCGGTGCCCTCCAGCCGGTCCGCGAAGTCGCGCATGTACTGGATGTGGGCCGTGATCTCCTCCGGCGTCCACTCGCTCATGGGGACGTCGTTGGCGCAAGCCGGGGCGCCGCGGTAGTGCTTGAGAAGCAGGTACTTGGCCATGATGGTCTCCTCCGTGCCGTGCGGCCATTGTGGCCGCTTCCACAGAGGAGACGGAGCCGGGCACGGGTTCTCGACATCACCGCCGAAGTTTTTTCCACGGGATTCGAGGAGCGTGAGCCGGCCGCCTCAGGTGCGGTAGACGCGGTCGCTCTTCAGCCACCCGTCGGCGTCGCGGTCCTTCCAGGTCCCCTTCTCGTGGCCCTTGCCGTGGCAGTGCCACCAGCCCCAGCTCCAGCCGTGATGGTGGCGCTTGTTCTGGGCCAGCCCGTGCCAGTGGCAGTAGCTGATGCCGTGATCGTGGTGATCGTGATCGCCGTCACCGCTGTCACCGCTGTGGGCGGGTGCCACCGCGGTGGCGTCACGAGGGGTGGCCGGCGCGGCGGACGCGCCGGAGGACAGCAGTGCGCCTGCTGTGGCCAGGGCGGCCGAGGCCGTGAGGACGGCGAGACGGCGGCGGGTGCGGGGCAGGGGGGTCATGAGAAGTCACCTCCGGCGAGCAGAGACGGAGAACGAGGGGTCACCTGCTCTACGTGAACCCACTCCTCCATTAGCCCCGGGCCGGTGCACGGCGTCATGCCCCTGGAGTTCGGGGCTTGACAGTCCGGGCGCGCAAACGCCTTCGGTGCGCGCCGGGGCTCGGGGGCCTCGGCGCGCACCGAAGGGGATCAGGCCGACTCGGTCGGATGCCGACTCAGTCGGTTGGGGTCAGCAGGTCGGGGTCAGCAGGTGGGGATGCGGTTCAGGTTCGCGGCGTAGCGGGCGGCGATCCAGCCGCGGCCGTCGGCGAGCTTGTACCAAATGGTGTTGCCGTCGACCTCGGTGCCGTTGGTCTTGCACAGCACCTGGACCTCGGTGCCGTACTTGATCACGCCGGTCTTCTTGTACTGGGTGCCGGGGCCGGTGCGGACGTGCAGCTTGTCGCTGACGATGCGGGCCTTCGGCTTGCCGGGCTTGTCGCCCTTGCCGCCGTGGTCCTTGCCACCGTGGTCCTTACCGCCGTGGTCCTTGCCGCACTTGCACGCGCCGGGCTTGCCCTGGTCGCCCTTCGGGCCCTTGGGGCCCTGCGGACCCTGGTCTCCCTTGCGGCCCTGCTCGCCCTTGGGTCCGATCGGTCCGCGGTCTCCCTTGCGGCCCTGCTCGCCCTTGGCTCCGTCGCGCCCGCGGTCGCCCTTCGGGCCGGTCGGGCCCTGCTCGCCCTTCGGTCCGCCCGGTCCGCGCGTTCCCGTCGGTCCGGCCGGGCCGCGGTCGCCGCGGTCGCCCTTGTCACCCTTGTCGCCCTTGGGTCCGCCGGCCGGGCCGGTGTCGCCCTTGGGGCCCTGGAGTCCGCCCGGTCCGGGTACGCCGGCCGGTCCCGTCGGACCGGTCTGGCCCGTGGTGCCCGCGTCGCCCTTCGGGCCGGCCGGGCCGGTGTCGCCCTTCGGTCCGCCCGCCGGGCCCGTGTCGCCCTTCGGGCCGGCTGCCCCGGTGTCGCCCTTCGGTCCCTGGGGGCCTCCGGCCGGTCCCTGGTCGCCCTTCGGACCCGCGGGGCCGGTGTCGCCCTTGGGACCCTGGTGGCCCTTGGGGCCCTGGGGACCCTTCGGCCCGCGGTCGCCCTTCTCTCCGCGGTCCCCCTTCTCCCCGCGATCGCCGCGGTCCCCGCGGTCGCCCTTCTCGCCCCGCTCGCCCTGGTCACCCTTGTCGCCCTTGGGGCCGGGGCGGCCCGGCTTGCCGTGGTCACCGGGCTTTCCGTCGTGGCCCGGCTTCCCCTCGTGCCCGTCGTGTCCGTCGTGCCCGTCGTCGCCCTTGGGGCCCGTCACCGGGGTGGACACCGCGTACAGGGCGGGCGAGGAGCCCGCTCCGGCCGCCCACTCGCCGCCGTCGAGCGTCGTGCCCTCGGGAGCGTCCGCGTCCACCCGTACGAGTACGCCCAGCCGGGTGTCGCTCTCCGCCGGGAAGGCGAAGCCCGCGCGGGTGCCCGCGTCGCAGGTCAGCTGGCGGGCGTTGCCCGAGAGGGTGCAGGGTGCGCCCGCACGGTCGCCGTTCCAGTAGAAGCGGGCCTCGGGGAAGGTCGTCCGCTCCGGCGCGGTGATCCGGAATCTGCTGCTGAGTGCCGATTCGCCGTCGGTCTCCGCCACGATCACCACGCGGCCGGTCTTGCCGGCGGCGATCGAGGGGACGTACGGCTGGGAGAACCGGATGTGCGGCGAGCCGGCGGCGAAAGCCGGCACGGCCGGCAGCAGGCAGCTCGCGGTGACGGCCGCGACGACCAGGGCGGCCGACGTGCAGCGGGAAGCAGACAAGGGTGTTTCCTCCGCGAGGAAAGGCGACGGAACCGGAGGGCGACCGCCGAATGCGGTCTTCCGGTGGACAAAAGTTCCAACACCAGTTAAAAGCTGACAATGCGACTCAGTTGTGTACGACGCGTAACCGATCACTCGGCAGCCGCGTGAATCACGTTTCCCCGGCTGTCGCCTCAGCCGCCGTCGCGGACCAGGACGTACGCCGCCTCGCGCGCCCGCACCGCCGCCCCCGGGCCCGGTTCCAGTGCCGCCACCACCGTCGCCCCCTCGACCAGTAGCAGCAGGTGCTCCGCCAGGCCTTCCCGGCCGGGACCGGCGATGCCGGCCAGCAGCGCCCGTAGCTCCGCCTTGTGCCGGCGTACGACGTCCAGCACCCCGGCGGGGCCCGCGCCCAGCTCCCCGTAGGCGTTCAGGAACGCGCACCCCCGGAAGTCCGGCTCCGAGAACCACCCCGCGAGCCACTCGAAGACGGCCCCGACGGGGTCGGCCCGCCCCGCGACCGCTGCGCTCAGGCTCGCCATCCAACGGCGGTCCCGGCGCTCCAGGTAGGCGGTGACCAGGGATTCCTTGGCCGGGTAGAGGCGGTAGAGCCGCTTGAGGGGGATGCCCGACTCCGCGCGGATGCGGTCCATGCCCACGGCCTGGATCCCCTCGGCGTAGAACAGTGCCTCCGCGGCGTCCAGCAGGCGCGCGCGGGCCTCTTCGTCGGTCATCGGGGCGGGGTTGGCGGGCATGAAGGCAGCGTAGACCAGAATCGCTTGCGCCGAGAACGCTCGTTCTCTAGGCTTGGGGCTACGGGGAGAACGAGCGTTCTCCCCCTCCCGCCCCCCGCCCGGCCGATGTCGAGAGGTACCCCACCGTGACTGCCACCCCTTTCTCTTCCTCGGCGTCCTCCTCCGTGCGACCGCCCGTGCCGCCCTTCACCGAGGAGTCCGCCCGCGCCAAGGTGCAGGCCGCCGAGGACGCCTGGAACAGCCGTGACCCCGAGCGCGTCGCCCTCGCCTATACCGAGGACTCCGCCTGGCGGAACCGGGACCGCTTCCTGACCGGGCGCGCCGAGATCCGCGCCTTCCTCGCCGACAAGTGGGAGCGCGAGCAGCAGTACCGGCTGCGCAAGGAGCTGTGGGCGTACACCGACAACCGGATCTCGGTGCGCTTCGAGTACGAGTGGCACGACGCGAACGGCCAGTGGTGGCGCAGCCACGGCAACGAGCAGTGGGAGTTCGACGCCGCGGGCCTGATGCGCCGCCGGGAGGCGAGCATCAACGACATCCCGATCGAGGAGTCGGACCGCCGCCTCTGAGTCCGGGACTCCTACCGGCGACTACGGTGCGTAATGCCTCCCCAGCCCGCGGAGTTATGCTGGCGGGAACCCCTGGGGAGGCAACGTGACCGAGCGCAAACCGCCTGGTGTCAGCTTCGAATCCTTTGTGGACCGCCAGATCAGACAGGCGGGGGAGCGCGGGGACTTCGCGGAACTGCCCGGCTTCGGCAAGCCGCTGGCCTCGCTCGACGCCCCGTACGACGAGCTGTGGTGGATCAAGGGCAAACTGCACCGTGAGGGCTTCGCGGTCCTCCCGCCGGCGCTCGCGCTGCGCAAGGAGGCGGAGGACGCCCGCGAGGCGGTCGAGGCGGCCCGCACCGAACGCCAGGTCCGCGCCCTCCTGACGGAGATCAACGACAAGATCCGCACGGCCCTGCGCAGGCCCCCGCCCGGCCCCCCGCTGAACGTCAAGGAGTTCGACGTAGAGGCCGAAGTCACCCGCTGGCGGGAGTCCCGCGAGGCCCGGTAGGGCGTGCTTCCGCTACGAGGCGACCGTGCTGGTCGCGGCCGTCAGCGAGTGGCCGTGACCAGCCGGCTCAAGTGCGGGAGCACACCCCGAAGGTCGTCGTCGTCGACCACCGCCGTCGCAGCCGTCCGCGCGTGCTCCGAGGCATTGAACGCCACGGCCACCCCTACCGAGGCGAACAGCGGCAGATCGGAGCGGCTGTCTCCCACGGCCCCGCACGAGAGGGGGGCCAGCCCCAGCTCCCGCGCCTGCGCCAGGGCGAAGTCCCGCTTGTCGTACTCGTCGAAGTGGCGGGCCACGTGCCCCGTGAACCGGCCTCCGGCGGTCTCCAACCGAGGTCCGCTGAACGCGTGGAAGCCGAAGCGGTCGGTCAGATAGCCGCCGACCGGTGACCAAGCCAGGGTCGCCAGGACGGGCACCAGCCCGTTGCTCCAGCACCAGGCCACGGTCTCCGAGATGCCCGAGACCAGGGGGAGTCCGTCGAGCCAGCCGTGGACCTGGTGTGCGGCCGCGCCTGCCCAGCCCGCCGCGTCCAGCTCTGAGACGCGACGATTGTCCAGGACGCCCGAGGCGTAACCGGCCTCCGCCTCCGCCAACTCGTCGCGATGGCCTAGGAAGCCGGCCAGGAAGACCGACGAACTGGTCCGCGGGACGAGAGTGCCATCGACATCGAAGAACACGGCACCTGCGTGATCAGATGAGAGCACCGGCCAAGGATGTCACCACCCTGTGCCGCATCGGATCACCGCGTGCGTCCGGGCACTTCTGACCGCACCGGAGGGGAACACCCGCGCCGGGCACATCCGATGGCACGGACGGCCTTCGGGTGGCGAGACTGTGCGGGTGAACACCCTGTCGCCCGTCCCGGACCCGCGTGCCCACCACCTCGTCCCCGACTACGAGGGCATGCACGCCCTGGTCGCGGACCTGGTGCTGCCCGGCGGCGCGTCGATGTACGTCATGAGCGCGTTGGAAACCTCCCGCGAGCTCATCCGGCACTCCTCCTACCGGTACGAGTTCGCCACCGCGGCCGTCACACACTCCCTCTTCGCGCTGGAACACCTCCTCGCCGAGCGCCTTGCCGTCACCGGGCCGCTCCAGGACCTGATCGAGCAGGCCGCCGGCACGGGGCTCCTCCCGGCGGACCTCGCCGCCCGGCTCGACCGCAGCCGACGACTGCGCGACGAGCTCATACGGGGCGCCGTCACCAGTGCCGAGGTCCGCCCGGCCGGGGCCATCGAGATGGTGCGTGCCGTCTTCGACGCCGTGTCCCTGCTCGTCCGCCCGCTGCCCCCGGCGGCAGCGACATCGGCCGACACGGGCGCGGCACCGCCCGAAGACGGACTGGCCCGGCTTTGGGAGGAACACCTGCGCGCGCCGTACCCCGACAGCTTTCGCGGCGTGGACATCGACGGCGTGGACCTGATCCTCCTGGACGCCGATGCCGCCGGCCACGTGCACACCGAGTTGAACGGCGGGCTCGACGACCACGGTATCGGCGGCCTCTGGGTCTGCATCGCCAAGCTCGACAGGATCGAGCCCCTGATCAACTCGGAGTACTGCGCCGCCTACTTCAGGAAGCTCCGGACGATGGCCCACGTCGCGGCGGCGCGCCACATCCCCACCGCGAGCTGACCCTCGGGGCGTCGCGGCCGTCGCGGCCGTCGTGCCCGTCGTGCTCGGCGCACCCGTCGTGCTCGCGGAACGGGCTTCGTGGACCCTGCACCGGGGCCTGGCCGTCGCACCGGTCCACGCGGCCACGAAGGCCGCCGTCCACACTCTGGCCCGCACGCCGGGCAGTGATCTCGCCGGGCGCGGCATCCGGGTCAACTCGATCAGCCCGGGCTACATCGTCACCGAGATGTTCGACGCCGCCAACCCGGACCCCGCTTCGCACGATGCCATCCGCGCCCAGGTGCCGCTGGGGCGGCTCGGACAGGCCCAGGACCTCGCCGAAACCGTGGCCTTCCTCTCTCCCCGCGGCCGTCCTACATCACCGCGCAGGACATCGTCGTCTACGGGGGCCTGGCGACCGCCGTCCCCGCCGCCTGACAGCGGGTGGCGTCTGCCGGCTGCCTGGCCCTGACAGGGCCAGGCAGCCGGCCACCACGACCGGTGACAATCGCCGTATGAGCACAGCCAGCAACCTGGGCGAGTTCCTGCGCACCCGCCGTTCCCTCCTGCACCTCGAAGACGTCGCACTGCCGGACTTCGGAGGCCGGCGCCGGGTCGCGGGCCTGCGCCGCGAGGAGATCGCACAGCTCGCCGGAGTGAGCGTCGACTACTACACCCGGATGGAACAGGGCCGCGTGCCCAACCCCTCAGGCGCGGTGCTCGACGCCCTCGCCCGCGCCCTGCGGCTGGACGAGGACGCCACCCGGCACCTGCACCGCCTCGCCCGGCCGAAGCCCGCCGCCCGGCAGGTTCCCCGGCGCCAGGCCCCGCCGCAACGCGTGCGCCCCATGCTCCAGCGGTTGCTGGACGAGCTGGTGGACGTGCCGGCGATGGTGATGGGCCGGCGCATGGACCTCCTGGCCTGGAACACGGCCGCCGCCGCCCTCTTCGGCGACTACTCGGCTCTGGACGGAGCCGACCGCAACATCGCGCGGATCACCTTCCTCGACGAGACGTCCCGGGAGCTGTACGCGGACTGGACCTCCTGCGCCCGCGAGAACGTGGCCTACCTCCACCTGGACGCGGGACGACACCCCGAGGACCCACAGCTGGCGAGCCTGATCGGCGAACTGTCGATGAAGAGCGCGGACTTCCGCCGCTGGTGGGCCGAGCATCCGGTGCAGGACAAGACCTCGGGCACCAAGCGATTCCATCATCCGGTGGTCGGCGATCTGGAACTCGCCTACGAGACCCTGCGCTCGACCGACGACCCGGATCAGGCCCTGATCACCTACGCCGCCGAGCCGGGCAGCCCCTCGCACGACGCCCTGCGGATGCTGCAGGCCTGGGCCACCACCGAGGCCGCTCCCCCCCTGCCGGCCGCCGACCGCGTGAACGTCAAGGCCTGCCCGCCTTCAGTGGAGTCAGCGCCGCCAGGGCCTCGGTGACGCGGTCCGCCTGATGGGTGGCGCCGCGGAGGTTCGGGTGGAGGACGGTGCAGGCCTCGCCCCGGGCCGGGATGGAGCGGCAGAGCTCGGAGGGCGGGTCGCTCTGCTCGCCCGGCCCGGTCAGGCTGTCCTTGATCCCGTACATCCAGCGCTGCTCGGCGCTCGCGCACACCCCGTGCCCGGTGCTGGAGGCGTACGTGTCCACGTACACCGCGCCGGCGCGGCGGGCCTGCTCCCGCAAGAGGGTGTTGAGCCGGCGCTCCATGCCGTCGAGCCACGGCATGTCGCCCTTGGCGACGGTACCGAGCTGGTGCCAGGACCCCCAGCCGCAGCCCGCGGACTGGTCCACGACGGCCGGATACCCGACGACCGCCACCCCGGCGCGCGGGGCACGCGTACGGATCTCCTTCAGCAGGGCCGCGAAGTCGGCCTCCAGCGCGGTGAACCGGGCGTCGAGCCCGGCCGCGCCGCCGCCCCGCGCGTAGTGATCGGTGCACGGTGTCCCCGTACCGAAGGAGGCCAGACCGCGCTTCACGCAGGTCTCCACGATCTCGGAGAAGCCCACGGAGTTGCCGCCGGCGCCGACCGTGACGAGATCGGCGGTGGCCGTAACGGCCTTGATCTGCGCCGGTTTGGCGGCCCATCCGCCCGGTGGGGGCACGGACGGCGGCCCCTTCAGCCCGGACTGCGGACCCAACAGCCCCGCTCTGATGTCCGCGGCGGAGCAGGTGACGTCGGTGAGCCTCAACTTCAGCCGCCGCGCGGCCTGGTGGGGATAGTCCTGCTCGGAGCGGCCGCATCCGTCGGTGTTCCACGGGCGCACGAAGGAGGCGGCGCTGTAGGAGTCCCCGAGGGCCACGTAGGCGAGAGGGCCGGCCGCGGCCGGCGCCTGCGGCGCGAAAGCGGTGGCGAGGGCGGCCGCAGCGGTGAGGGTGGTGAGGGTGAGGGAGAGACGCATCATGACGGCGGTGCCTTTGGCTCGGACGGCGCCGCGGCCCTTCCGCTGCGCGCATCACCAAAAGTAGCCGACATGACTACGGAGAGTAACCGTCCGGGGTTTTGTTCGTTCGATCGAGTGAACGGGGCGATGCCGGGCCGGGCGTCTACCCCTGTCCGTGGGCCTGGGTGATCAGGTCCGTCGCGACCTCCAGGGCGGCCTGGCGGGTCTCCTCCGGGTCCCCGTCCACGTGCTGGAGGAACATCATTCCCGCGTGCAGCGTGAACAGGGCGCTCACGCACCGCACCTGATCGGCCAGCGGGGCGTCCTCCTGGCCGGACCGGAGCAGCTCCACCAGGGTGAGGAGGCGCTTCTTCACCGTCTCGCCGATGGTCAGCTCCCGCAGCGAGGCCTGGTTCTCCTGCATGAAGCGGTACAGCGAGGCGCCGCCCGCCATGGCCTCGCTGTAGCGGCGCAGGACCTCGCGCTTCATCTCCAGCGTGCGCGGCTGCTCCTCGGCCCACCGGATCAGCTCGTCGATGGGCCGGGTCAGGTCCTCGAACAGGCTGATGATGATGTCTTCCTTGGTCTTGAAGTGGTAGTACAGCGCCGCCTTCGTGACCCCCAGCCGCTCCGCGATCTCCCGCAGCGACGTCTTCTCGTACCCCTGCTCGGCGAAGAGTTCCAGTGCGACGTCCTGGATGCGCTGCCGGGTGTCCCCGCGGCGCTGGTGCGGACTGCTGCTGGACATGACTCTCCCCTGAGTTACTTACTTGACGCCCGGCTAGTTACGGGTCTACCTTCCACAGTGTAGTGAACTAGCCGGTCGGCAAGTAAGTCCCAGGGCCGGTGCATAGGTGCCAGGGGAGTGGAACATGGTGGAAATCAAGAAGAAGGCGGACACCTCGGAGGAGGTGAAGCCGCGCAGTGTGCGGGTCGTCCTGATGGCGCTCATGATCGCGATGCTGCTGGCCATGCTCGACAACATGATCATCGGCACCGCCATGCCGACGATCGTCGGCGAGCTCGGCGGCCTGGAACACCTCTCCTGGGTCGTCACCGCCTACACGCTGGCCACGGCCGCCTCCACTCCCATCTGGGGCAAGATCGGCGACATGTACGGGCGGAAGGGCTCCTTCCTCACCTCGATCGTCATCTTCCTGATCGGCTCCGCGCTCAGCGGCATGGCCCAGGACATGGGCCAGCTCATCGGCTTCCGCGCGATCCAGGGCCTCGGCGCCGGTGGTCTGATGGTCGGCGTCATGGCGATCATCGGCGACCTGATCCCGCCCCGCGAGCGCGGCAAGTACCAGGGCATGATGGCCGGCGTGATGGCCCTCGCCATGATCGGCGGACCGCTGGTCGGCGGCACCATCACCGACCACTGGGGCTGGCGCTGGTCCTTCTACATCAACCTCCCGCTCGGCATCGTGGCCCTGGCCATGGTCACCGCGGTGCTGCACCTCCCGAAGAAGGACCGCGGGGAGCGACCCAAGATCGACTACCTCGGCGCGGCCCTGCTGACGGTCGGCATCACCTCCACCGTCCTCGTCACCACCTGGGGCGGCACCGAGTACGCCTGGGGCTCCACCGAGATCATCGGCCTGATCGCCGTCGGCATCGTCTCCATCGCCGGCTTCCTCTATGCCGAGACCAAGGCCGCCGACCCGGTCATGCCGCTGCACATCTTCCGCAGCCGCAACTTCACCCTCATGTCCGTGATCGGCTTCCTGGTCGGCTTCGCGATGTTCGGCGGCGTGCTGTACCTGCCGCTCTTCCAGCAGTCGGTCCAGGGCGCCTCGGCCACCAACTCCGGCCTGCTGCTCCTGCCGATGCTGCTGTCGATGATGGTCGTCTCGCTGGTCGCGGGCCGCATCACCACCAGCAGCGGCAAGTACAAGATCTTCCCGATCATCGGCGGCGGGCTCATGGTCGTCGGGCTCTTCCTGCTCGCCACCATGGACACCGGCACCAGCCGCCTGATGTCCGGTGTGTACATGGCGGTGCTCGGCGCGGGTCTCGGCTTCCTGATGCAGATCACCATGCTGGTCGCGCAGAACAGCGTCGACATGAAGGACATGGGCGTCGCGTCCTCCTCGGCGACCCTGTTCCGTACCCTCGGCGGCTCCTTCGGCGTGGCCCTGATGGGCTCCCTGTTCACCAGCCAGGTCACCAGCACCATGACCGACCGGCTCGGTCCCGAGGCGGCGGTCAAGGCGGGCTCCGCCCAGCTGGACGCGGCGAGCCTGGCGAAGCTCCCGGAGGTCGTCCGGGACGCCTACCAGCACGCGGTGGCCGCCGGTACGCACTCGGCGTTCCTGCTGGGTGCGGGGATCGCCGTACTGGGCTTCGCGGCCGCCTGGTTCGTCAAGGAGGTCCCGCTGCGGGGCGCCGGTCCGGCCGGCGCGTCCGGTGGTGGCGACTCGGCGAAGTCCGAGGCGGCGCCGGAGGCGGTCGTCGTGCACTGAGCCGCTCGCGCGGCTGGTTGTGGCGGGCCCGGCCCGGTGGATCTGCGGATCCTCCGGGCCGGGCCCGTCCGCGTGCGCCGGGTGTCGTGTCGCGGGGTGTTCGGCTGCGGCCGGGGGGCGGGGCCGCTGCGCGGGGCCTTCCCCCACCCCGCCCCTTCCCGAAACCGGGCTCCGCCCGGACCCCCGCTCCTCAGACGCCGGAGGGGCTCGTACGGGCTAGTGCGGGGCCGGCAGTGCGTACGGGTGGGTTGTCGCTGCCTTGCGCAGGGGTAGGTGAACCTCCGCCTAGAGCCCGGGTCTTGGGACCGGGATGTCCGGTATGAGGCCGGTCCGCGCCTCCTCGGTTTCAGCCGGGACGGAATTCGGGACGAGGGAGGACCAAAGTCCTACAACCCGGAATTTATGGGCCATTCGGCTGGAACCCCGCATCCACGGCCGACGTCCTGACCAGTGCGAGCTCACACGGGGACGTCGATTCGGGGAGTTGAGACAGCACATGGGGTTCATGGCGCGCACGCGGATGCGGCGGATGCAGGGGACGAAGGCACGGATCGCCGTCGCCGCGGCGGTGGCGGCGGTGGCCGCGACCGCCTGGGGAGTGACGGCGGTCGTCGACCCGGGGCACGAGATCAACCACCGACACGTTTCCCGGCAGACCGACGACCCCGCCAAGGGCGGCGACGGCGAGCCCCAGGCCCCCGGGGAGCCGGGCGGGCGGGTCCCGGACGGCATAGCGCACGCGTCGGAGAGCGGCGGCGACGCGGTCAACATCACCATCGACGACGGGCCCGACCCCAAGTGGACCCCGAAGGTGCTGGATGTGCTGAAGAAGTACGACGTGAAGGCGGTCTTCTGCATGATCGGACCGCAGGCCAAGGACCACCCCGACCTGGTCAAGAAGGTCGTCGCCGACGGGCACCGGCTCTGCGACCACACCACGGACCACGACACGGGGATGGACAGGAAGCCCCTCGCCTATCAGCGGCAGCAGATCCTCGTCGCGAAGAAGCAGATCGAGGAAGCCGCGGGCGGGGCCAAGGTGGAGTACTACCGGGCCCCCGGCGGCGCGTTCACCCCCGAGAGCCGGGCCCTGGCGGCAGCCAACGGCATGCGCCCGCTCGGCTGGAACATCGACACCAAGGACTTCAGCAAGCCCGGCGTCGCCGCGATCGTGGGCACCGTCAAGGCCGAGATCGGCAACGGCCCGACCATCCTCTTCCACGACGGCGGCGGCGACCGCACCCAGAGCGTCGCGGCCCTCGACCAGGTCCTCGCCTGGCTGAAGGAGCAGGGCCGGCCCACCGGCTTCCCGGTGGTCACCGGCCCCAGCGCCTGACGCGCGGTCCACCACCGTCCGGCCGGATCCCGTACGGGTGAAAGGGCGCCCGGCGTCGTTCCGGCCCGCCGGAGGGTCCCGTTGGTCCGGGCATGAACCGCACCCGCACCGCCGCCCTCGTCCTCGCCGCCGCCGCGGCGGCCCTCGCCCCGGCCCTCTCGGGCGCGGCCACCGCCGCGGAGGGCACGTACCTCCAGGATCCGAGCGGCGGGGAGAAGTCGATGAAGTCGATGTGGACCAAGGACGACATGCACAAGGTGGAGGCGCAGTTCCGCTTCCACCCGTCGGTCCAGTACAAGACGATCACCCGCCCCGGCCCCAAGGGCGCCGAGGAGTACGAGCGCAAGATCGGCGATCCCAAGACCCTGGCCTGGGAGCCCGGCTACGAGTTCGCGTGGTCGGTGGCGGATTCGCAGGGGGTCAAGAAGGTGCTGACGACGAAGGACGGCAAGCAGGTGCTCGTCCTGCACGCGGTCCTGCGCGACGCCCGGCGCGCCGAGGTGGCCCAGGTGCACCAGGAGCTCAAGAACCGGCCCGCGACGGGCCGTACGAAGGTCCCGGGCGGCAAGCGCATCAAGTGCGACACCGGGACTTACACGGTGGAGTGGTCGGTCACCCGCACCGGCTACGGCACTCTCACCGGGTCCCTGCCGTGGGACTCCAGCTGCGAGCAGTACCGCGTGGCGTTCACGCCGAAGAATCAGGGCGCGAGCTGATCGAGTCGCATCGCGTTCGCCGGAAGCGGCGCGCGGAGGAGGTGGGCCGGCCGCCCCGCGCGCCTTGTGGGCGCTTGCGGGCGACTGGGCCTCGGCCTTGGATCAAAGCCGTACCAGCCATGATGCCGCCCGGGGTGGGGTGCGGCAGGGGGCGAAGGTCCCTTTCGGCAGGGGCCTTCGGGGGTACTTCCGCGCCGGCGGGGGAGCCGGGTCGCGTCGGCGGGGCGCCAGGTGGCGTCGGCGGCGCCGGGTCAGCGCGCCGCCTTCTTGGCCTCGTTCGCCTTGGCGGCGATCTCCTCCAGGACGGCCTTCGGGTCGCCGGAGGGGTCCACGGCGCGGCCGATGTTGCGCTTGATGGTGTCGCTGATGATCACCCAGGACGGGTCGTTGACCGGGTAGAGCTGCGCACCGCGCAGGGCGTTCAGGAACTGCTGGTCGTTCTCGTCCATGCCCGAGGAGCCGGCCATGGTGCGGGAGGCCGAGACGGTGGACGGCAGCAGGTGGTAGCGGCCGGCGAAGTCCGACAGGTT
The DNA here is from genome assembly GCF_035978755.1 of Streptomyces sp. NBC_01298. Lineage (NCBI taxonomy): Bacteria > Bacillati > Actinomycetota > Actinomycetes > Kitasatosporales > Streptomycetaceae > Streptomyces > Streptomyces sp. NBC_01298. Next base: position 3,537,692 of record NZ_CP108414.1, on the reverse strand, counting down.
CTTGTCCCGGTAGACGAAGTCCAGGAACTTGCCGATCTCGGCGCGGTGGCCGTTCTGCTTGAAGGCCATCATCCAGTCGGCCACGCCCACGTTCGGCGGGACCTGTCCGGTGTTCAGCGTGTCCGAGACGGGCATGGCGACGGCGCCGACCTTGATCCCCTTGTTGCGCGCCTCGTGGGCGAGCTGGGGGTAGCCGTTGAGCATGCCGACCTCGCCGTTCACGAAGGCGGCGAAGGCGTCGGCGCGGTTGAGCTGGGACGGGGGAGTGGGACCGAGCAGCCCGGGGGCGACCAGGTGCTGCTTGATCCACTTGAAGGTCATGATGTTCTGCTCGGAGGCCAGGCTGTAGTTGCCGCTGTTGTCGGCGTAGCCGCCGCCGTTGCTGAGCTCCCAGATCATCGCCTCGGCGTGCGCCTCTTCCGGGCCCAGGGGCAGGGCGAACGGCGTCTTCACGCCCTCGGCCTTGAGCGCCACGGCCGCGGCCTTCAGGTCCAGCCAGGTCTTGGGCTGCCAGCCGTTCTTGGAGTCCTTCGGGATGATCCCGGCGTCGGTGAACAGCTTCTCGTTGTAGAAGAGGAGACGGCTGCTCGCCACGAAGGGCAGGCCGTAGAGGGTGTTGCGGACGGAGCCGGCGTCGGCGAGGGGCTGGAGGAAGTTCGCCTCGGCGCTGACCGAGAGGAGCTCGGGCGCGGAATAGAGCTTCCCCTGCGCCGCGAAGTCCGAGTAGCCGCCCATGAGGGCCATGTCCGGGGCGTTGCCGGCCTTGACCATGCGCGAGACTTCACGGTCGATGTCGGCCCACGGCAGGAGCTCGACCTGGACCTTGATGCCGGGGTTCGAGGCGGTGAAATCGTCCGTCACCTTGTCCCAGAAATCCTTGGAACTGTTGGTCGAGGTGTCGCCGTATTCGGCGGCGACGAGGCGGAGGGTGCCGTCGTCATCAGCGCTTCCGCCGGGGCCGCCGCAGCCGGCCAGCGGTATCAGCAGACCGAGCACGACCGTGGTGGCGGCCGCGCTGAAGATTCTTCGTCGCACGGTGGGGTTCCCCTGATTTTCTTTTGAGTCGCGTTATTACTTATGAGTTACTCCGGGCTCGGTGTCCCTCCATGGCCCGTTGGCCGGAATTCTCTCCTGCGGAAGGGCGGTTGGTTCCATTGGGTCGGCACTTGTGGTCAATGCTCCAACTGCGGCATTTCAGAATGGTGTTTTCCGATATGTGATCAACAATTCGGACGCGCGTAGACATGCCGAAACGCCCGTTCCCGGCCAGGGAGCGCGGCGGAACGGGCGTGGAGGGGCGAGCGGAGGTGCGGGCGGGGGAGGTGCGGGCGGGCGGGACTCAGTCCGCGAAGTCGCCCGCGTACGGATCGGGCTCGCCCGTTTCGGGGTTGCGCCCCTCCTGCCAGCGGCGCTGGGCCTTCTGCCAGTGCACGAAGCTGAGGTGGCCGCCGTCCCAGAAGGTGATGCTGACCGGGCTCACGTCGAACTCGTCGTTGCACAGCAGGTAGAGGAACTCGGCCATGCCGTACGGGTACACCGCGAAGGAGTCGGCGGTGTGCCGGCCGACCACCAGAACGGGCCAGCGGTCGGGGTCGGGGTCGGTCGTCAGCCAGCACAGGATGTCGGAGCCGCCGGTGACGCCCCAGGCGAGGATCGACTCCGGGTCCACGTCGAAGGCGGCCCGGCCGCCCTCCGCCTCCCAGACCTGGCGGGCGTTGCCCGTCTCCTCCGTCATCTGTGCCGGATCCCACTGGAGTCCGGGCTTGGGCAGCGGAAGCAGCACGCTGGCCTCGCCGTTGATCGAGCCCGCGCCGAAGCGGCCCATGAAGGCCACGTAATCGGAGGGGAACCGGCTGCCCCAGACGGCCTCGGCCGCCTGCCAGTCGATGTCCTCGTCGGCCCCGTGGGTCGCCGGCATGATCTGCTCCAGCGCTTTGACGCGCGCGTTCTCGGTCATGCCGCTCCCCTGCCACCCCAGCTCAACCGCCCCAACCTACCGCCGGCGCGGGGTGGCGCCTAGCGGGCGGTGAGACGGACCCGCAGGGTGGACCCGACGCGCAGCCCCCAGCCGGCCATGGCTCCGGCCTCGGCCTCCAGGACGTGGCGGGCGCGCAGCCGGGGGAGACCGAGCCGGCCGGGGGGCATGGTGGTCAGCGCGATGACGGTGAGCCGGCGGTCGAGGTGGGCCACGTCGATGGCGAAGCGCATCCGGAAGGTGTGCACGCTCGACGCCGGGGTGAGGAGCATGGCCCCTTCGATCCCGTCCCGTCCGAGCAGACCGCGCGTGCGGGCCCGGTAGGAGGCGGCCACCTCCACCGGCACCTCCACGGGCGCCTCCGGCACCTCCACGGGCGCCTCCGGCACCTCCGCGGGCAGCCCCGGCGCCTCCGGGCGCCCCGCCCGCCCCCGGTCGACGTAGAGCGTCCCCGGGCCGTCGTGCCACCGCTCCCTGTTCCCCATGCGGGCCACCCTAGGGTGCGCCCCGCCCCCGGATCCGGCCTTCGGCGTCAAGCCGGTGCACCCGACCGGGTCCCCCGGGGGAGGGACGGCCGCAGGTTGGTCCGTACGGGCGTGTGCCGGGCCCCCGCAAGGCCTGTGGGGCCCTCCCGGCTCTGCGGAGTGCTCCCGGGTGGCTGCGGAGCGTAATCGTGTCGCGGTGATGCGCGCAGCAGGCTTTACGAAGGGTTATGGTGGAACCCCCCCCTCGGGCCGGTCCGTATCCCCCCCACGGACCGGCCCGTTTTTCGTTCCCGCGCAGTCTCGGGACAGGGCCGGGCGAACGCGCAGGTCAGCCCCGCTGGGCCCAGATGTTGGCGCCGGGGGTGGATACCGCGAAGGAGTCGATCTCCTTCAGCTCCGCGTCCGACAGCGGTGCGCCGGCCAGGGAAGCCACGTTCTCCTCGAGCTGCTTCACGCTCGACGCGCCGATCAGAGCCGAGGTCATCCGCTCGTCCCGCAGCACCCAGTTGAGCGCGAGCTGGGCCAGCGTCTGTCCGCGCCGCGCCGCGATCTCGTTCAGCCCGTTGAGCCGGCGCACGACCTCGTCCGACAGCAGGTCCGGGTTGAGGGACTTGCCCTGCGTGGCCCGCGAGCCCTCCGGGATGCCCTTGAGGTACTTGCCGGTCAGCAGGCCCTGCGCGAGCGGCACGAAGGAGATGCAGCCCATGCCGGCCTCCTCCAGGGTGTCCAGCAGGCCGTCGTCCTCCGTCCAGCGGTTGATCATGGAGTACGAGGGCTGGTGGATGAGGGGACGGATCCCCATCTCCTTCAGCAGCCGGGCCGCCTCGGCCGTCTGCTCGGCGGTGTACGAGGACACGCCCACGTAGAGCGCCTTGCCCTGCTGGACCGCGGACGCCAGCGCGCCCATGGTCTCCTCCAGCGGGGTCTCCGGGTCGAAGCGGTGCGAGTAGAAGATGTCGACGTAGTCGACGCCCATCCGCTTCAGCGAGGAGTCCAGGGACCCGAGCAGGTACTTGCGGCTGCCCCACTCGCCGTACGGCCCCTCGTGCATGAGGTAGCCGGCCTTGGTGGACAGGACCAGCTCCTCGCGGTGGGACGCGAAGTCCTGCGCGAAGATCTTGCCGAAGTTCAGCTCGGCCGAGCCGGGGGGCGGGCCGTAGTTGTTGGCCAGGTCGAAGTGGGTGACGCCGAGGTCGAAGGCCCGGCGCAGGATCGTCCGCTGGGACCCGAGGGACTTGTCGTCGCCGAAGTTGTGCCAGAGGCCGAGGGAGATCGCGGGGAGCTTGAGGCCACTGCGGCCGGTGCGCCGGTACTCCATGGAGTCGTAGCGCGAGGGCTCTGCCCGATAGGGATTGTTTTCAGTCACGTTGTCCTCCCTATCACGGACTTGTGACAGGACCGAGTTGGATGCCGGATCCCGTCGCGCAGTAATGTGGCGGTCTGCGGACTTGGGGGGGACCACCGCATTCCGCATGGGGGTATCGCTCGGAGGGGCTGGAAGATCGTGAAGCTGCGCGACCTGGTACGCCGTCCTGTGTACAGGCTCTACGCACGCCGGGTGGAAGGCCGCATCGACCATGACGAGACGCCCAAGCACATCGGTGTGATCCTGGACGGCAACCGCCGCTGGGCCAAGGCCGCCGGAGGCACCACGGTCCAGGGCCACCAGGCCGGCGCCGACAAGATCTCCGAGATGCTGGGCTGGTGCTCCGAGACGGACGTCGAGGTCGTCACCCTGTGGATGCTCTCCACGGACAACCTGGACCGGCCCGAGGTCGAACTCCGCCCGCTGCTCAACATCATCGAGAACACCGTCCGGGGCCTCGCCTCCGACGGCCGCTGGCGCGTCCACCACGTCGGCAACCTCGACATCCTGCCCGCCGGGACCCAGAGCGTCCTGAAAGAGGCCATGGAGGCCACGCGCGACGTCGACGGGATACTCGTCAACGTCGCGGTCGGCTACGGCGGCCGCCAGGAGATCGCCGACGCGGTCCGCTCGCTCCTGCTGGAGCACGCTTCGAAGGGCACCTCCTTCGAGGAGCTCGCCGAGATCCTCGACATCGAGCACATCGCGGAGCACCTCTACACGCGCGGCCAGCCCGACCCGGACCTGGTGATCCGCACCAGCGGGGAGCAGCGGCTGTCCGGATTCATGCTGTGGCAGAGCGCGCACTCCGAGTACTACTTCTGCGAGGTCTTCTGGCCGGCCTTCCGCAAGGTCGACTTCCTGCGCGCCCTGCGCGACTACGCCGCCCGCCACCGGCGCTACGGCAGCTGACCCGTCCGCCAGGGCCACCCCTTACGGCACCTGACCTGCGGGTCTCTGATACTCCCTCGGCACCTCACGGCGCGCCCGGACTCCTCCGTGGCGCGCCGTACGCGTGTTCCCGTACGGCAGCGCCCGCCCCCTGGGACCCTCCGCGCGGGGCCTTCACCAGGGATTCACCGAGCGTCCGTCATATGCCATGGCATGGCTGGACCCATTCGGGGAATATCCCTTGCAGGTCGACGCCCGATCCACGGGTGTCGAGTCTCAGCGGACGGCATGGGGTCGTCCGCCCGGGAGGCCCTTTGCACCAGGACGCACGTGCGGCTCGCACGGACGGAGTGGAGGGCCGGAAGTCGGCCCGCGCAGGGGTGCCGATGACCGGTCCGGTCTTCATGGCCCGACCTCTTCCGAGGGGGTACGTCCTTCCGTGGTGACCAGCACTAAGAGCCGCCTGCCCGACAGGCGGACCTACGTCCTCGACACCAGCGTCCTGCTGGCAGACCCCAACGCGATCTCCCGATTCGACGAGCACGAGGTCGTGCTCCCGATCGTGGTGATCACCGAGCTGGAGGCAAAGAGGCACCATCCCGAACTCGGTTACTTCGCCCGTCAGGCCCTGCGGCTGCTCGACGAGTTCCGGGTCCTCCATGGTCGCCTCGACGCACCCATCCCGCTGGGCGATCTGGGCGGCACCCTGCGCGTCGAGCTCAACCACTCCGACCAGAGCGTCCTGCCCGCGGGCTTCAGGCTGGGGGACAACGATTCGCGGATCCTCGCGGTCGCGCGCAACCTCCAGGCCGAGGGCTACGACGTCACGGTCGTCTCGAAGGATCTTCCCCTGCGCATCAAGGCCTCCTCCGTGGGGCTGATGGCCGAGGAGTACCGCGCGGAGCTCGCGATCACCGATGCCGGCTGGACCGGCATGACCGAGCTGGCGCTCTCCGGGGAACAGGTGGACCTGCTCTTCTCCGAGGAGCGGCTCTACGTGCCGGAGGCCGCGGAACTTCCCGTGCACACCGGTCTGGTCCTCCAGTCCGAGCGCGGCAAGGCGCTCGGCCGGGTCACGGCCGACGGCAACGTGAAGCTCGTACGGGGCGACCGCGAGGCCTTCGGGCTGCACGGCCGCAGCGCCGAGCAGCGGATCGCCCTCGACCTCCTGCTCGACCCCGAGATCGGGATCATCTCGATGGGCGGCCGGGCCGGCACCGGAAAGTCGGCGCTGGCGCTGTGCGCGGGGCTGGAGGCCGTACTCGAGCGGAGGCAGCATCAGAAGGTGATGGTCTTCCGGCCGCTGTACGCGGTCGGCGGGCAGGACCTCGGCTACCTCCCCGGGGACGCCGGCGAGAAGATGAGCCCTTGGGCCCAGGCGGTGTTCGACACCCTCTCGGCGGTCGCCGGGCGCGCGGTCATCGAGGAGGTGCTGAACCGGGGGATGCTGGAGGTCCTGCCGCTCACGCACATCCGCGGCCGCTCGCTGCACGACGCGTTCGTGATCGTGGACGAGGCGCAGTCCCTGGAGCGCAATGTCCTGCTGACCGTTCTGTCCCGGATCGGGGCCAATTCGCGGGTGGTTCTCACCCACGACGTGGCCCAGCGGGACAACCTGCGGGTCGGCCGGTACGACGGAGTCGTCGCCGTGGTCGAGAAGCTGAAGGGGCATCCGCTCTTCGCGCACATCACGCTGACGCGGTCCGAGCGCTCCCCGATCGCCGCGCTGGTCACCGAGATGCTGGAGAACCTGTAGGGCCCGGCGCGCCGGCCGCACGGGCCGCAAACCAGGTAAAACACCCATAGCGGGAAGGTGAGTTGGCGCCGCCCGGCAAAGGCCAGAGAGCCTAGCCGGGCGGCGCCTCCGTGCACAGGGGTTTGCCGGAACCAGCGGCGACATGCCAGGTGTGACCTTTCCCACGCAACGATGAATTGCCCTCCGGCGTCGGGGTCCGGCAGAGTCTGTTTTCCGTCAGGCCCCGCATACGGCACACCTGTATCTCCCGTGAGATGCGCGCACCACCGCTAACTCCACAATCGTTCGCCGTATGCCGCCCGGAGCATCACGCGGCACTCCCGCAAGGGAGTTGCCCACGGGCCCGCGCCTCCAGTGACCGCACCATCATGGAGGCCAGCGTCAAGGGCACTATTGCGCCCGCGCAGTCACTGCGGACGCTGCTGGAAGGAAACCGTGTGAGCCGGATCTCGGTTCGGGGATTCGCGGTGGCTTCGGCCACTGCCGTCACCACCGTCGGCGCCGTCGTGGGTGTTGCCACTGGCGACCCCGCCTCGAACGATCTCGAGACGACCGCGTCCGGGACGCTCCTCACTGACATCCCGGTCGGCGAGCAGGCGCAGGTCCAGAACGCGTCCCTGACGCAGCAGGCCGACTCCATCGCGCACGCCGCCGACTCCGACGCCAAGCGCTCGGCGGAGGAAGCGGCCCGCATCCAGGCCGCCTCCGACGCCAAGTCGAAGAAGGCCGAGGCGCAGAAGGCCGCGGACGAGAAGGCGAAGAAGGAGCGCGAGGAGAAGGAGCAGGCCGCCAGCCGTTCCACCTCCCGCGACGGTTCCTCCTTCGCGCCGCAGGCCTCGTACACGGTGGCCCAGGTCAAGGCGATCGCCCAGCAGATGGTCCCGGCGGGGCAGTGGTCGTGCTTCTCCAAGATCATCAACCAGGAATCCACCTGGAACTACCGTGCCGTGAACGCCTCCTCGGGTGCCTACGGCCTCGTCCAGGCCCTCCCCGGTTCGAAGATGGCCTCGGCCGGCGCGGACTGGCGCACCAACCCCGCCACGCAGATCGAGTGGGGCCTGAACTACATGAACAAGCGGTACGGCAGCCCGTGTGCGGCCTGGAGCTTCCACCAGGCCAACAACTTCTACTAAGCCGCGGGTGCGAGAGCGCCCCGCGCGCCTCAACCTCGAAGAGCCCCGCACCGTCCTACGGTGCGGGGCTCCTCGCGTGTACGGTCTTTCGAGGCGTGCCCCGGCGCGCGGACGCGCGGTCCAGGGCGGGGGGAAGGGAACGACATGGCGAAGACAGGCTGGCTCGGCCGGCTCGGCAAGAGGCTGAGCGACGTGGAGACCCGGCTCGCGGAGCGGCGTGCCGAGGTCGAGGCCGAGACCTCCGGCGACCTGCCGGCCCCCGGGCGGGGCCCGGCCTCGCCCCCGGCCGCCCCCGGTTCCCCGGCCTCCCCGCCCGCCGCCTCCCCGGCGCCCTCCGTCCCGCCACCCGCGGCCCCGGGCGCCGAACACGCCGGCCACGCCGGCCACACCGGACCCGTGCGCCCCGACCCCGTGTCCGTCATCCCGTGGGGCGTGCGCGTCGCCGCCGAGGCGAGCTGGCGGCTGCTGCTGCTCGCCGGGATGCTCTGGGTCCTGATGCGGGTCATCAGCGAAGTCCGCCTGGTCGTCCTCGCCTTCGCCGCCGCCCTCCTGGTGACCGCGCTGCTCCAGCCCTTCGTGGTCCGGCTGCGCCGGCTCGGGATGCCCCGGGGGCTGGCCACGGCCGTCACCGCGATCCTCGGGTTCGTGGTCATCGGGCTGGTCGGCTGGTTCGTGGTCTGGCAGGTCATGGACAACCTCGACGACCTCTCCGCCCGGCTGCGCGAGGGCATCAACGACCTCAAACTCGCCGCGCTGGACAGTCCGTTCCACGTGACCGAGAAGCAGATCAACGAGATCGCCAAGAACCTCAGCGAGACCATCGGCACCAACACCGAGCAGATCACCTCCGCCGGCCTGCAAGGCGTCACGGTCCTCGTCGAGGTCCTGACGGGCATGCTGCTCGCGATGTTCTCCACGCTCTTCCTGCTCTACGACGGCAAGCGCATCTGGACCTGGTCCATGGGCCTGCTCCCCGCCGCCGCCCGCCCCGGAGTCGCCGGCGCCGGTCCGCGCGCCTGGCGCACTCTGACGGCGTACGTGCGCGGCACGGTCCTGGTGGCCCTCATCGACGCCGTGTTCATCGGCCTGGGGCTCTACTTCCTCGACGTGACGATGGCCGTGCCGCTCGCCGTCTTCATCTTCCTGTTCGCCTTCATCCCGCTCGTCGGCGCGGTGATAAGCGGCGCCCTCGCGGTGGTCGTGGCCCTGGTGACCCAGGGGCCGTTCACCGCGCTGATGGTGCTGCTGGTGGTGCTGGCCGTGCAGCAGATCGAGGGCCACGTGCTCCAGCCCTTCATCCTGGGCCGGGCGGTACGGGTCCACCCGCTCGCGGTGGTCCTCTCGGTGGCGGCCGGCGGAATGATCGCCGGCATCGGAGGCGCGGTGGTCGCCGTCCCGCTGGTCGCCGTCACCAACACCGTGGTCGGCTACCTGAGGGCCTACTCGCGGGAACAGCTCCACCACGGGCACTCCCCGGTCGGCCCCGGGCCGCACGGGGCGACGGCCCTGGGCCAGACGGCATTCGAGGCGGAGGAGACACGTACGGGTGATAACGGAGCCTGAGTTCGACGGCGGCTCGTCCGGCATACCGGGGCCGGAAAGGCCTGGGGGGCCGGAGGGGCCGGAGGGGCACGAGTACTACGGGGGTGCCCCGGCACCGGCCCGCCGCCCCTGGCGCTGGGCGCTGGGCGGGGCCCTGACGGCCTCCCTGCTGTGGGCGGGCGCCTGGTGGGCCGCGGCCCCGCAGGACGACCGGCCGCCCCTGCGGTACGGGCTGCCCGCGAGTCTGTGTGACTCGGCGAAGCTGCCCACGCTGGCCCGGCTGGCCGAGGTGATCCAGTGGAACCCCACCCCGAAACTGTTCGAGCACCCGGGAGTGGACCAGGCGTACTGCCAGCTGAGCATCCCGAGGGAGCCCTCCGAGAGCGGGTCCCGGCTGGAGTACCAGATCCAGACCTCGATGTCCCTGCACAAACGGACCGACCCCGCGCCGGAGTTCGGCGCGAATCCCGCGCCCGCGGGCTGGAGCGGCCTGAGCAGCGCGGAGCCGCGTTCGGTGCCGGGGCTCGGGGAGCGGGCGCTGATCTGGGAGACGGAGTACGAGCAGTCGTGGCGGCTCGCCGTCCTCGACGGGGGCGCGGTGTTCACCATGGATGTGACGGTGTGGTCGTACGGCCCGGACACGTTCGACGGCGACGGCGATCCGATCCCCGACTCCGGGCCCCCGCAAGATCCGCCGAAGCCCGACTCGGACGCGGTCCAGGCTGCGATGATCGACGACATGCACGGCCTGATGAAGGCGCTGCACCAGTAGTTCCGGGGGCGCGGGAGCGCGGGGGCGGGGGACACGGGGATGATCGGCGAGCCCGAGATCGACGGTGACTGGCGTACGGCGACCGGGTCGGAGGGGGCCGCCGAGGGCCTCCCGGGCGCGGGCGAGCAGGAGCGGGAGCGCGTACGGGGCACGCGCGGGCCGTGGCTGTGGGCGCTGGGCGGGGTGGTGCTGTCCTCGGCGGTCTGGGCGGGCACGCTGGCCGTGCAGGAACGCTTCGCCGACGCACCGCGCATCGACTACAGGCACACCGAGACCTTGTGCCGGGATGCCCCGCTCAAGATGCTCGGCCAGGTCGCGGACGGGAGCTTCGAGGACTACGAGAACGGCCGCGGCACGAGCCCCGCGCAGGACTGGGCGTCATGCCGGTTCGGCATCGATTACGAGAAGGCGTCCGTCTCGTACGGGGCCCACTTGCTCGTCGAGCTGCACAAGAAGACCGACCCCGGGCCCGAGTTCGCCACCGGCCCCGGGGTCAGTGCCTATCTGCGGATGGACCCCGGGGAGCGGCGGCAGGTACCGGGCCTGGGCGACCGCGCGGTGCTCGACCGGAGCTACGGGGCCGACGGGGACCGGCTGACGGTGCTGGACGGCGGGGCGGTCTTCACCCTGACCGTGGAGTGGTACCGCGGCGAAGGGGAGGGCTTGGAAGTCGACGTGGACGCGATCGAGGCGGCGATGGTCGAGGACATGCGGAGCCTGATGGCTTCGCTGCGGCGCTAGGACGCCCCTTGGGGTCCTGCCTGAGCCGCCGTCGGCAAAAGGGCCCCCGCTGCCGGCGCGGCTGCGGGGGCCCTTCATCGTGCTCGGGGTGTCACACGCCCGCGAGCACGGCCTCGGAGTCGAGGGTGACGGCCACGGCCTGGATCACCGAGGCGATCTTGAAGGCCTCCTGGACCGACTCGCGGTCCACGCCGGCCTTGCGCAGGACCTGCTCGTGCGAGTCGAGGCACTGGCCGCAGCCGTTGATCGCGGAGACGGCGAGGCACCAGAGCTCGAAGTCGACCTTCTCCACACCGGGGTTGCCGATGACGTTCATCCGCAGGCCCGCGCGCAGGGTGCCGTACTCCGGGTCGGAGAGCAGGTGGCGGGTGCGGTAGAAGACGTTGTTCATCGCCATGATCGCGGCGGCGGACTTCGCGGCCGTGTACGCCTCGGGAGACAGGGCCGCCTTGGCCTCCGGCTCCAGCTCACCCAGGACGCGCGGGGAACGGGCCGCGATGGCGCAGGACAGGACGGTGCCCCACAGCTGCTGCCGCGTCAGGGTGTCCTGGTTGCCGATGACCGAGCCGAGGTTGAGCTTCAGGTCCTTGGCGAAGTCCGGCAGGGCGGACTTGAGGGAGTCGAGGGACATGCGCTCACTCACCGGCCAGCAGCGCGCCGGCGTCGATGGTGCTGTCGCCCTTGGTCCAGTTGCAGGGGCACAGCTCGTCGGTCTGCAGGGCGTCGAGGACCCGCAGGACCTCCTTGGGGTTCCGGCCGACGGAACCGGCGGTCACCATGGAGAACTGGATCTCGTTGTTCGGGTCCACGATGAAGACGGCGCGCATCGGCAGACCGTCCGAACCGAGGATGCCGAGGTCGGCGCAGAGCTCGCGCTTGATGTCGGACATCATCGGGAAGGGCAGGTCGCGCAGGTCGGCGTGGTCCTTGCGCCAGGCGTGGTGGACGTACTCGGAGTCGAGCGAGAAGCCGAGGATCTGGGCGTCACGGTCGGCGAACTCCTCGTTCAGCTTCCCGAAGGCGGCGATCTCGGTCGGGCACACGAAGGTGAAGTCGAGCGGCCAGGAGAACATGATCTTCCACTTGCCCTCGTAGGTCTTGTGGTCGATCTGCGCGAACTCGGCTCCGGCCTCCAGCGAGACGCAGGCGGTCAGGTCGTAGGTGGGGAACTGGTCGCCGACAGTGAGCACGTGCTCTCCTTGCGCAGAGGAAAGTGACCTTTTTGAGGGCTTTCCGGGGGGTTGGACGTGTCTCACATGCTGACACAGCGGCATTGATTGCAGAAATAGCTACTCTGGTGCCAAGTGATCGGAGGTACCTATCAGTGGCTGTGGGACATGGCCTGGGCCGTAGAGGAACGAAGCAGGCGACGCTCGCCCAGCTGAGGGCCTTCGCCGCCGTGGCCGAGCACCTGCACTTCCGGGACGCGGCCGCCGCCATCGGGATGAGTCAGCCCGCGCTCTCCGGGGCCGTGTCCGCGCTGGAGGAGGCGCTCGGGGTGCGGCTGCTGGAGCGGACCACCCGCAAGGTGCTGCTCACGCCCGCCGGGGAGCGGATCGCGGCCCGCGCGCGGGCCGTGCTCGACGCGATGGGCGGGCTGCTCGAGGAGGCCGAGGCGGTACGGGCCCCCTTCACCGGGGCGCTGCGGTTCGGGGTGATCCCCACCGTGGCCCCGTACCTGCTGCCGACCGTGCTCGGGCTCTTCCACCGCCGCTACCCCCGCCTCGACCTCCAGGTACACGAGGAGCAGACGGCCTCGCTGCTCGAAGGGCTGGCCGGCGGACGGCTCGACCTGCTGCTGCTCGCCGTACCGCTCGGGGTGCCGGGGGTCACCGAACTGCCGCTCTTCGACGAGGACTTCGTCCTGCTCGCGCCGCGCGACCATCCGCTCGCCGGCCGCAGGGACATCCCGCGCGAGGAACTGCGCGGTCTGCGGCTGCTCCTGCTCGACGAAGGGCACTGCCTGCGCGACCAGGCCCTCGACATCTGCCACGACGCGGGACGCGTCGCCGGGGCGGACGTCACCACGACCGCCGCCGGGCTGTCCACCCTCGTACAACTGGTCGCCGGGGGACTCGGCGTCACGCTGCTGCCGCGCACCGCGCTGCGCCTGGAGACCGCCCGCAACGAGCACCTGGCCACGGGCTACTTCGCCGAACCGGCGCCCTCGCGGCGGATCGCGCTGGCCATGCGGACGGGAACGGCCCGCGCGGAGGAGTTCCGCGCCGTGGCCGACGCCCTGCGCGAAGCCGTACGCCCGCTCCCCGTCTGGCTGACGGACTGAGGAGCGGACGTACGGCATCGCGGATCCGGCGGGTTACTCCGTGCGCAGCCCGTCCGGGCGCATCAGGCGGAGCAGCGGCGGCAGGCTGAGCAGGGTCACCAGGACGGCCACGCCGCCGCCGATGCCGACCATCCCCAGGACCGCGGTCCAGTTGATCGTGATGGTGGAGCCCGTCATCTGCAGCAGCACGATGCCGAGCGCGAGCCCGACCACCGTGGCCAGGGCCAGGCCCAGACCGATCGGGATGGCGGTCTGCCACAGCACGGAGAAGCTGAGCGTGGAGCGCTTGGTGCCGAAGGCGACCAGCGCCGACAGCAGTTGCTTGCGCTCGCGCAGCTGCTCCAGCTGGGAGACCAGCAGGCTGGCGCCGATCAGCATCAGCAGCAGGGCGGCGCCCACGAACAGGCCGGTCCGGATGGAGGCGAAGCGGTCGTTGACCGCGGTGGCCTGGATCGTCATGGGGACGGACATCGGGTCGGCCTTGAAGGCGGCGGTGCGGGCCAGCTCCAGCGCGTCGGGCACCTTCGGGTCCAGCTTCACGTAGACCTGGGAGGACTGGTAGCCCCCCATGCCCTGCGGGGCGGCGGCCGGGGTGACCAGCAGTCCGGTCAACGTCTCGCCCATGGGGCCCTTGCGGGGCTGCACGGTCCGGGCGTCGGCGGGCACGGTCCAGGCGACCGGCTTGGTGTGGTCGTCCTCATTGTCTTGGAAGATGTTTCCGGCGAACAGCTTCTCGCCCGGCTTGGCGCTGTCGCCGGTCATGCCCTCGGACTGGGTGGGGCCGCCGATGACGAAGGCGTCGCCCTCCTTGCAGGAGGGCAGCACCGCGAACTCCTTGAGGGCCGCGCAGGTGCCGGTCGTCACCGAGATCGCCGTGTCCGAGTAGCTCATGTCCGGGCTGCGCCCGGCATTGGTCGAGGACTGCGCGATGGCCTGGGTGACGCCCTTGGTCCCGGCCAGCACCTGGGCGACGGCCTCGCCGCCGCCGCGGGTGCGCTGCAGGACGGAGATCGAAGCCCGGGAGGGGTCGTGGCCGGTCTCGCGGGTGTACGAGTCCTCGGTGGTGGCGAAGAGCATCTGCAGGGCGATGGCTCCGGCGACCGCGACGGCGATGCCGTTGACCAGCCGGGCGGAGCTTCCACTGGTGAGCTGGAGCCGGCGGGCGGCCAGCTGCCAGGAGACGGGGCCCGCGCCGCCGATCCGGCCGACGACCCGTTCCAGCACCCAGGGGAGCAGGACGGTGATGCCAACGAGGAGCAGGACCACGCCGCCCGAGACCTGCCACTGGTTGAACTGTCCGCTGTCGTTGCCCTTGCCGATCAGGGGGGCCAGCAGGCCGAGTCCGGCCAGCGGGAGCAGCAGCCGCCACCAGATCCGGCGCTTGGCCGGGGTCGTCGTACGGACCACGCCGAGCGGCTCGATGACGACGCCGCGCAGGGCGAACAGGGTCACGGCGACGGCCGCGGCGGGCACGGCCAGCGCGATGAGCGCGGCCAGCCAGGGCGCCGGATTGAGGTCGGAGGGGAAGACGCTGCGCTGGTAGAGGTCCATGGCCGGGGCCAGTTGGCGGGCGGCGAGGAAGAAGCCGGCGCCCAGCGCCAGGCCGATCAGCGATCCGGCGGCGGCCTCGCCCGCGGCGATCCGGCGGACCATCCGGCCGTCGGCGCCGACCAGGCGCAGGGCGGCGAGCCGGCGGTCGCGGCGGTCGCCGCCGAAGCGGACGGCGGCGCCGATGAACACGGCGACCGGCATGAGCAGGGCCACGAAGGTGAGCACCACGAGGAGGGTGAGGACCGGGTCGAGGGCCTCCTTCTCCTGGGTGTTCTCGAAGGTCGTGACCCGCTGGATGTAGTTCGGCGCCTCCTTCTGGAGCGCGGGGAGCCGGTCGCTGCCCGCGTAGAAGTAGAGGTCGCCGGGGCCCACCAGGCCCGCTTCGCCGATGGTCCCGACGATCTTCCCGTCGAGGCGGTCGCGCAGCAGCTTCCCCTCGTCCGTCTTCATCAGCTTGTCGAGGGCGGGGGAGACGACCAGTTCGCCGGCGCCGGGGAACTTCTTCACGCCCGGGGGCAGTGGGGCGTCCGGGCCCTCGGGCTGCACGAGCCGGCCGTCGACCCCGTAGGCGCGGTAGGTCTGGTTCACGTCGGTGATCAGCAGCGTGTCGCGGCCGGGCTGCTCGGCGGTGGGCGAGGTGAAGGTCTGGCGGGCGGCGGCGCGCGCGTCACGGGCGGCCAGGGCGCTGGGGACCGCGCTGGTGACGAGCAGCAGGGCGACGCCGAGGCCGACGCCCAGGCCGGTGAGGAGGGTACGGGTCCAGCCCTGGCGGCCGCCGCCGAAGGCGAAGCGGACACCGAGGCGCAGGTCGCGGAGCCAGACGGCGAGTGCGCCCTGCCTGCCGGGGCCACCGGTGCCGGGTCCGGGTCCGGCGGGGCCGCCGTGCTTGCCGTGTTTGCCGTGCGTGTCCTGCGTGTTGAGGGTCTCGTGACTCATACCGCGCGCTCCATGTCGCGGGACTTGCCGTCGCGCACGACGATCTCGCGGTCGGAGTACGCGGCCACGCGGGTCTCGTGCGTGACGAGGACGACCGCGGCGTTCGTGGACCGGGCGGCCTCGGTGAGCAGCTGCATGACGAGCTCGCCGTTGAGGGAGTCGAGGGCGCCGGTGGGCTCGTCGGCGAAGATCAGCCGGGGGTTGGTGACCAGGGCGCGGGCGACGGCGACGCGCTGTCCCTGGCCGCCGGAGACCTCGCCGGGGCGCTTGCCGCCGAGGTCGTCTACCTGGAGCCGCTCCATCCATTCCAGGGCGGTGCGTTCGGCCTGCTTGCGCTTCACGCCGGTGAGGCGGAGCGGCAGGGCGACGTTCTCCACGCAGGTGAGCTCGGGGACGAGCTGGCCGAACTGGAAGACGAAGCCGAACTCGCCGCGGCGCAGGGCGCTGCGCTCGGCGTCGTTCATGGCGGAGAGCTCGCGTCCGGCGTAGGTGATGGTGCCGGAGTCGGGGGTCACGATCCCGGCGAGGCAGTGCAGCAGGGTCGACTTGCCGGACCCGGAGGGGCCCATGATCGCGACGACCTCGCCCGCGTGGATGGAGAACTCGGCTCCGTCGAGGGCGTGGGTGGATCCGTAGGTCTTGCGGAGGTTCGTGGCGCTGAGCAGCGTGCCGGCGGGGGTCATCGGCCTATCTCCTGGGCGAGCTGGTCGAGGCGGGCGGCGGTGAGTTCGAGCCACCGCAGGTCCGCCTCGAGGTGGAACAGGGCGTGGTCGCAGACCAGCTGGTCGGCGAGGTCACCCTTGCGCTTGCGCTGGGTGAGGATGCGCATCAGGCGCAGGTGTTCGGCGCGCTGGGTGTCCAGCAGCTCCTGGGCGCTGCGGCCGGTGAGGAGGGCGAGCACGACCTTCGTGTAGAGGGTCGACTGCAGGTACGGCTCGGGCTTCTCGGGCTGGGCGAGCCAGCCCTCGACGTCGGTGATCCCGGCGTCGGTGATCGCGTACCGCTTGCGCTCGGGGCCGCCGCCGCTCTCCACGCCGTCGACCTCGACCAGGCCGTTCTTCAGCAGCCGGGACATGGTCGAGTAGACCTGCCCGTACGCGAGGGGCTTGTCGTGGCCGAATCTCTCGTCGAAGGTCCGCTTGAGGTCGTAGCCGTGCCGGGGGCCGGCTTCGAGGAGGCCGAGGAGTGCGTGACTGATGGACATGCGGAGGACTATACACGCGGTGTATACGCTCGATGTATACGCGCAGTGCATAGGGGCGGGAGGCGGTCGCCGGTCCCCGGAGTGTCTGCCATTCGAAGGAACCTGACCGCGCGGGAGACGGCCCCGGGCCCGGCCCGTGACGGCGCTGGCATCTTGAAGGTTCATGCGAGCACCCACCGGCAACGCCACCGCACTCCCACCGCAGCAGACCGGCATCGAGGCGCGGACGGCGCCGAAACCGTCCGCGCACGGCCGCCCCGCATCCGACTGGTGGATCTGGGCCATGGCGGGAGCCCTGTTCTTCGCCTACATGGCGCTGTCCCTGCGGATCCACGAGCGCCTGCTCTCCCGCAGCTTCGATCTGGGGATCTTCGTCCAGGTCGTGCGTTCCTACGCGTCCGGCCACCTGCCCGTCTCCGAGGTCAAGGGGCCGGACTTCCCGGTCCTCGGAGACCACTTCTCGCCCGTCCTGGCCCTGTTGGCGCCCCTGTACTGGCTGTGGCCCTCGGTGAAGGTGCTGCTCGTGGCGCAGGCCGCGCTGGTCGCCGGGAGCGTGCTGCCGCTGGCCTTCTGGGCCCGCCGGACACTGGGCACCGCGGCCGCCGCGGTCATCGGCGCCTGTTACGGGCTCTCGTGGGGCATCGCGAGCGGGGTCTCCTCCGACTTCCACGAATGGGCCTTCGCCCTTCCGCTGCTCACGCTCTCCCTGACGGCCCTCGGCAGCGGCCGGCTGCGCGCCGCCGCGTACTGGGCGCTGCCGCTCCTGCTCGTGAAGGAGGACCTCGGTCTCACGGTGGCCGCGATCGGCCTGGTCATCGCCTGGCGCGGCGGCCGGGGCGGTCGCCGGCCGGGGCTGCTCACGGCCGCGGCCGGTCTGGTCGGGACCGGGCTGGCCCTGCTGGTGCTGGGCGCCTTCCATCCGGGAGGGTTCAAGGGCTATCTCGTCTCCCACAACCCCGGAGGCAGCGCGGGCGCCGGTTCCGGCGGCGCCTTGGTGGGCGAGGCGCAGGGCGGCGCGCTGGAACTGCTCCACCAGCTGACGCTCGGTCTGATCACCCCGCAGGAGAAGGTCACGACCCTCGTCCTCATCCTGGCCCCGACCCTGTTCCTGGCCCTGCGCTCGCCGCTCGTACTGGTCGCGGTGCCGTCGGTCCTGTGGCGCCTCGCCTCGAACTACCCGCCCCACTGGGGCACCGGCTACCACTACTCGCTCCTGGTCATGCCGATCGTCTTCGTGGCCTTCGCGGACGCCCTGCGGCGGCGGGGTACGAGCGGGCGCAGCCTGTACCGGTATCTGGCGGGCTCCGCGGCGATGGCCTTGCTGCTGCTGCCGCACTATCCGCTCTGGCAGCTGACCCAGCCGGAGACCTGGGTGAAGGATCCCCGCATCGCGACGGCGCACAGCGTGATGGACCGGATCCCGGACGACGCGACGGTCCAGGCGTCCAGCTATCTCGTGCCCCACCTCGCGGACCGCACCAGTGTCAGCCTCTACGGCTGGGGGGACAGCCGCCCCAATCCCGAATGGATCATGGTCGATACCCAGGTGCGGCCGGCGCTGCGGTGGCCGATGTCGGTCGTCCACGAGCAGATCGCCCTGGACGAGGCCCGGTCCCGTGGGTACCGCACGGTGGACCTGAGGGACGGCTTCGTCCTGCTGAGCCGCACCGGATAGCCGCCGGCGCCCCGGGCGCCGGAGTGGGGCGCGGGCCGCGGCCGGCGCCCCGTACGGCTGTCGGTACGGGGCGCCGCGGGGTCAGCCGCCCCTGGTCACCCGGCCGGGCGCCGCACCGTGACCGCCTTGATGACGACGGGCTCCTTGGGCCGGCCGTCGGTGGCTCCGTCCTCGGTGCCCTTCGCGGCGATCTTCCGCAGCACGTCCAGCCCGCTGACCACCCGCGCGAAAGGCGTCCAGTCGGGCTGCATGCGGAAGTCCGGATCGGCGTAGCTGACGAAGAACTGGCTGCCGTTGCGGCCCGGGACAGCCTTCGACATCGCGACCGTGCCCGCCGGATAGGTGGCGCCGTCCAGGTTCTCGTCCGGGAAGAAGTACCCGGGGTCGGCCGTGCCCAGCCCGGCCGGGTCGCCGCATTCCAGTACGAAGATCCCGCGCGTGGTGACCCGGTGGCAGGTGCTGCCGTCGAAGTACTTCTTCCCGGCGAGGAAGGCGAAGGAGGTGGTGGAGCAGGGCGCGGCCTCGGTGAGCGCCTCGACGACCACCTTGCCCTGCTCCGTGACCAGCTCGGCCCGGTACGGGCGGGCCCGCGCGGGATCGTGCACGGGCAGGCCGAGGCCCTTGGCGCCGCCGCCGGTCGCCGTGTAGGAACAGGCGGCGGCCGCCGCGGGCGCCTTGGAGTCGGTGGGGGTGCCCGTCAGGGCGAGCGCCGTCCAGGTCAGCCCGGCACACACCGCGGCCACCGCCAGGGCGCCGGCCGCTCTTCTCGCGGCGCCGCGGTGGCGGGCGCCCTTCGCGATGTCCGCCACCGTGTCCGGCGTTCCCGTCGCCGCTCGCGACTCGGGTCCGGCGGCCGTTCGCGACTCGGCTTCCGCGTCCGGTTCTGCGCCGCTCCCCGCGTCCGGTTCCGCGCCGCTTCCCGTGCGGGGTGCGTCGCCGGGTCCCGCACCGGGTCCCGTACCGGGTGCGTCGCCGGGTCCCGTACCGGTCTTCGCGTCGGCTTCTCCGCCGGTCCAGTTCATCCGAGTCCTCGAATTCGGTGAGACCCCCCGGGGTGACGCGCCGAGCGTACCGAGGCGGCTTCAGGAATCCGGAGAGGCGCGGGGGCGGCCCCGGGGCGGGATCGGGCCCGCCCCGCCGGGGAGGCGGCCGGCTTCGGACAGGGCGCGGCGGAGCAGGAACTCGATCTGCGCGTTGGCGCTGCGCAGTTCCTCCCCCGCCCACCGCGCGAGCGCGTCGTGCACCTGCGGGTCGAGCCGCAGCAGCACCTGCTTGCGGGCCTGGCGCCCGGCCTTGGGAGCCGGCGCGGGCGCCGGCTCCCCGGCCGCGCCGGGGCCGGGGGGCTCCGTACCGCCGTCGGGGCTCACTGGTAGAGGGTGCCCGTGTTGATGACCGGCTGGGCCGCGCGGTCACCGCACAGGACCACCATCAGGTTGGACACCATCGCCGCCTTCCGTTCCGGGTCGAGGTCCACGATCTCCTGCTCCGCGAGGCGGGTCAGGGCGAGTTCGACCATACCGACCGCGCCCTCGACGATCTGCTTGCGCGCCGCGACGATCGCCCCGGCCTGCTGGCGCTGGAGCATCGCGGAGGCGATCTCCGGGGCGTACGCGAGGTGGGTGAAGCGGGACTCGATGATCTGGACGCCGGCCGCCTCGACGCGGGCGGCCAGTTCGGCGGTCAGCTTCTCGGTGATCTCCTCGGCGTTGCCGCGCAGCGAGAGGCCGCCGACCTCGTGGGCGTCGTAGGGGTACTCGATCGCGATGTGCCGGACGGCCGTCTCGGTCTGGGTCTCGACGAACTCGGTGAAGTCGTCGACCTCGAACACGGCGCGCGCGGTGTCCTCGACCCGCCACACCACCACGGCCGCCAGCTCGATCGGGTTGCCGTAGGCGTCGTTGACCTTCATGACGGGGGTCTCGTGATTGCGGACCCTGGTGGACAGCCGCCGGCGGGAGGTCAGCGGGTTGACCCAGCGCAGTCCGTCGGTGCGGACGGTGCCGCGGTAGCGGCCGAACAGCTGGACCACGCGCGCCTCTCCCGGCGCGACCGTGTTCAGCCCGCCCATGGCGATGACGGCGGCGATGGTCAGGACGACGCCCGCCGCGCTCAGGCCCGCCTTGGCCGCGTCGCTTCCGGACACCGCGCCGAGCGCGATCAGGCCCGCCCCGGCGACCACGCCCGCCAGGCCGAGCAGCAGCGCCAGTCCGCCGCCCACGCTCCGCGCGGGGAACTCCCGTACGCCGCTCGCGGTTCCACCCGTGGTGTTGGTCATCGTCTGCCCCGTTTCGTCAGTGGCGGCCGGTCGAGCCGCTTAGCAAAGTGATATCACTTTTTTGGCTCGGGCAGGAGTGCGACCCGGGGCCCGGCAACCTTCCGGGCTCCGTTCGCGTCGGTTCCGGTGGGGTGGGTGCTCATTGTCACGTCCGAATTGCCCGCTATGCGCACCCGTTGGCCGGTTTTTGTCACAGGCTCCGGTGTTAGCTTTCTGAGCTGACGTCGGGGGGTAATCGAGCGGAGCGGGAGCGATGGGCCGAGCAGAAGCGCGTAGGGCGCAGCAGCAGCGCGGTGCACGGCGAGCGCCGCGCGGGCGCGCCAAGGGCAGGGGCGGGCAGCAGGGCGGCAAGCCGGCCGGCATACGCCGCTTCTTCACCTGGAAGAAGATCCTCGGAGCCTTCTTCGGGGCCGTCCTGCTCGGCATGGCCGCCCTGGTCGGCCTCTACTTCTACGTGGACGAGCCGGACCCCAACGCCGACGCGCTGACCCAGAACAACGTCTACAAGCTGGCCGACGGCACCGTCATCGCCCGCGTCGGCAAGACGAACCGCCAGATCGTGCCGATCGACAAGATCCCGGCGGACGTGCAGACGGCCTTCATCGCGATCGAGAACAAGTCCTTCTACGAGGACCGGGGCATCGACCTCAAGGGCATCGGCCGCGGCCTGTTCAACACCGTCACCGGCAAGGGCAAGGCCGGCGGCTCGACGATCACCCAGCAGTACGTCAAGAACTTCTACCTGACGCAGGACCAGACGGCGACCCGCAAGCTGAAGGAGCTGATCATCTCCCTCAAGGTCGACCAGTCGAAGGAGAAGCCCGAGATCCTCGCGGGCTACCTGAACACCAACTTCTACGGCCGCAACGCCTACGGCATCCAGGCCGCGGCCCAGGCCTACTACGGGGTCGACGCCAACAAGCTGACCCTGGAACAGGGCGCGTACCTCGCCGCCGTCCTCCAGGCCCCCAGCCAGTACGACTGGGCCACCGCCGGTCCGAACGGCAAGCGCCTCGTCATGATCCGCTTCAACGCCGTCCTCGACAACATGGTCGAGATGGGCAAGCTGGACGCGGCCAAGCGCAAGGACATGAAGTTCCAGGAGCCGATCAAGCCCAAGGCGCTCCCCGGCATGGAGGGCCAGAAGGGCTACCTGATCCAGGCCGCCGACGAGGAGCTCAAGCGGCAGACCGGCATGACCGAGGCCCAGCTCAAGGCCGGCGGCTGGGACATCACCCTCACCGTCGACCCGAAGAAGCAGGCGGCGCTGGAGAAGGCCGTCCAGGACGAGCTGGAATCCAAGCTCGACCGCAAGGGCCGCGCCGTCGACTCCGCCGTGCAGGCGGGCGCCACCTCCGTGGACCCGAAGACCGGTGCGATCGTCGCGATGTACGGCGGCACCGGGCAGAGCGAGCAGTGGGCCAGCAACGCCCTGCGCAAGGACTTCCAGCCGGGCTCCACCTTCAAGCCGGTCGTGCTCGCCTCCGCCCTGGAGACCAAGGCGAGCACGCGGGACGGGAAGCCGATCACGCCCAGCAGCCTCTACGACGGCACGAGCAAGCGCCCCGTGGTCGGCAGTGACGTCCCGTTCAGTCCGCAGAACCAGGACGACAAGGACTACGGCGACCCGATGATGACGGTGCAGGACGCCACCAACTCCTCGGTGAACTCCGTGTACGCCCAGATGATCGTGGACGTCGGGCCGAAGAAGGTCAAGAAGACCGCGCTGCAGCTCGGCATGGTCGACCGCGACGGCTGGCCCGAGGACAAGCCGGCCATGTCGCTCGGCACCATGAGCGCCGACACCGTCGAGATGGCCGGCGTCTACGCCACCTTCGACAGCCACGGCAAGAAGATCACGCCGAGCATCATCAAGTCCGCCAAGCACGCGTCCCGCGAGTTCAAGCCGGTCCGCGCCGTCGGCGACACGGCCATCAGCCGCAAGACCGCCGACACCGTCACCAAGGTGCTCACCGGCGTCGTCAAGGACGGCTCCGGCAAGGCCGTGCGGAGCTCGGCCTACGAGGCCGCGGGCAAGACCGGCACCTCCGAGAGCAACTACGCCGCCTGGTTCACCGGGTTCACGCCCGAACTCGTCACCGTCGTCGCGATGTTCGGCGAGGAACCCGTCACCCACAAGCAGACCACCCTGACCGGTACCGCCGGCGGCGGTCGTGCGGGCGGCTCCTCCTTCCCGGCGGCGATCTGGAAGGAATACACCCTCGCCGCGCTGGGCGGCGTGGAGACGGGCTCCTTCGACCTGGACGAGGCCGACATGGGCAAGGTCCAGTCGCCGACCGCCAGCACCACCCCCTCGGGCACGCCGAGCGGGTCCGGGAGCTCGCAGTCGCCGAGCGGCACGCCCAGCGGAACGCCGAGCAAGACGCCGAGCAAGACGCCGAGCGGTACGCCCAGCGGAACGCCGAGCGGGACTCCCAGCGGGACGCCGAGCAAGACGCCGAAGCCGACCGCGTCCTCCTCGAAGTCGAACACGCCGAAGCCCCCGCCGCCGGAAGAGGAACCCGAACGGTAGGCACCGCACGATCGGTACCCGTACGCACCACTGCCCCGCAGGCGCGAAGCCGCGGGGCAGTGGCGTGCGCGGGTACGGACCGCGCTCCGGTCAGTGGCGCTCCGGCGCCCCCGGCGCGGCCGGCAGCGCGAGCTCGAACCAGACGACCTTGCCGCTGCTCAGCCGGGTGGCACCCCAGCGGCGGGCCATCCGGTTGACCAGGAACAGGCCGCGGCCGCCCTCGTCGTCGTCCCTGGCCCGGCGCTGGCGCGGCAGCTGCGGGGAGTCGTCGCCGACCTCGCAGCGCAGTACGTCCGTCCGCAGGAGGCGCAGGGTCACGGGCCGCTCGGCGTACCGCACGGCATTCGTCACGACCTCGCTGACCAGGAGCTCCAGGGAGTCCTCCAGCTCCTCCAGCCCCCAGCGCGCCAGCGCGCGGCGGGCGAACCGGCGGGCCCGGCCCGGAGCGGTCTCCTCCGGGTCCAGGAACCAGTACGCCACGTCGCTGGGCGCGATCCCGTCGAACCGGGCCGCGAGCAGCGCGATGTCGTCGTCCCGGTCACCGGGGCCGAGCATGTCCAGGATGTCGTCGCACAGGGCCTCCAGCGGCGGCGGGTGGTCCAGGCCCGTCAGCTGCGCGGTGGTGGCGAGGCGCTCGCGGAGCTGCTCGATGCCGGTCCAGACGTCCCGCAGCCGGGACTCGACGAGCCCGTCGGTGTACAGCACGAGGGTGGCCCCGGCGGGGGCGTCCAGCTCCACCGCCTCGAAGTCCACGCCCCCGACGCCGATCGGGGCGCCGGGGGGCACCCGCAGCACCTCGGCGCGGCCGCCCAGGTGCAGCAGGACCGGCGGCGGGTGGCCGGCGTTGGCGATGGTGATCCGGTGCGACACCGGGTCGTAGACGGCGTAGAGGCACGTGGCCATCCGGTCGGAGCCCAGGCGCTGGGCCTGTTCGTCCAGGTGGTGCAGGACCTCGGCGGGCGGCAGGTCGAGCTGCGCCAGCGTCTGGGCCGTCGTACGGAGCTGTCCCATGATGGCGGCGGAGGTCATGGAGTGGCCCATGACGTCGCCGACGACGAGTGCGACCCGGCTGCCGGGCAGGGGTATGGCGTCGTACCAGTCACCGCCCACCCGGGCCGTCTCGGCGGCGGGCAGGTAGCGGCTGGCGAGCCGGACCCCGGTGGGCTGGGGGAGGCTGTCGGGCAGCATCGTGCGCTGGAGCTCGTCGGCGATGTAGGCCTCGCGGCCGTAGAGCACGGCCTTGTCGATGCCCAGCGCCGTGTGCGTGGCCAGCTGCGCGGCGACGAGCAGGTCGTTCGTCTCGAAGGCCGGGCGCTCCGGGGTGCGCAGGAACACCGCCGCGCCGATGACGCGGCGGCGGCCCCGCAGCGGCGCGAGGATGGCCCGCTGGCCGCGCGGGACCGGGTGGTCGGCGCCCAGCAGCTCCGGCAGCGCGGCGCGGGCGGCGGCGGAGGACCCGAAGACGGGCCGTACGCCGCGCAGCACCTCGGCGAGCGCCCCGCCGGGGCGGATCTCGCAGAGCTCGGCCGCGGGCAGGTCACCCTGCGGGCCGACCAGGGCCAGCTGGCTGAAGTCGAGCTCGCCGTCGGGGGTCATCGCTCCGGCGAGGCCGGCTCCCGCTCCCGCGGCCGCCGCGGCTCCCGCTCCCGTGAACTCGTCGATCGGCCGGAGCCGGTCGGTTCGGCGGAGCCTTAAAACGACCGGTCCGACGGGCCGCTCGTCGCCGACCGGCAGGGGATCGCGCAGGTAGACGAGGATGGCGTCGGAGAAGGTGGGCACGGTGGCCCGGCACAGGCCGAGCACGATCTCGTCGAGGTCGATGCCGCGCGCGATCCGCCGGGTGGCGGCTCCGACGAACCGCAGCCGGTCGCCCTCCCGCCGCGCGATGGTCGCTTCGGACCCGATGCCGCTGGGCAGTCCGGAAGCGGCGGCCTGCCCGAAGGCGGGGGCCTGCCCGGTCGCGCCGGGCCGCCCCGCCGCCTCGCGGGCGGCTTCGCCGTCGCGGGTGCGCGCGCTGCCGGCCTCCGCGGCGGCGGCCTCGTCACGGCCGGCCCGGACCCGGGCGGCGCCCTGGCCGGGAGCCGAGCCCTGGCCGGGCACGGAGCCCTGGCCGGGGGCGGAGCCCTGGCCGGGCGCGGAGGCGGGGTCGCCGGGGTCCCCGGCCCCCTCGGAGGCGGACGGTGCCCCCTCGGTGGCGCGGGGGCGGGGCAGGTCCGCCGCCTGGGGCTGAGCATGCGTGCGCACGGCCTCGGCCGCCGGAAGCGGGGCCTTGCCGTGGCCCAGTTCCTCCGTGCCGTGGCCGGGCTCGTCGGTCCGACCGCCGGAGGCAACCGGCTGGGGGCCCTCCTGAGAGGTGGGGTACTCCGTCACGCGTGGCATTCCGTCCGTTTGCGCTCGATGTGCGCTGCACTCAACTCGGTCAGTCGCGGTATACCCGCTCAGCGGCGGGGACACCATCACCCCGCGTTTCCGCGTCCCGCTCGTTACCTCTCGTCATCGCGTCGGCCTAGGTCAAATGTGTTTCTGCTGGCGACAATTGACCGCCGACGCCCCGGCGGGGGACGATCCTACGATTGCCCCCCGGGGGCGCATCAAGGGTCTCATGAGGTCATATGAGCCGGAGTGCGGTCCCAGTCCTCCGGCAGGGCCGGTACGCCCCAGGCCGGGTCCGGCCGCCAATCCTGCCAGCCCTCCGAGAACGGCGGACCCCAGGCCCTGATCACGGCCACCGCCGCGCGTCCGGCCTCGCGGACGCGCCGGGCCTGTTCCGGATCCATCAGACCCGACCGCTGAGCCTGCGCGAACTCGTCCTCGTCCCGCCATTTCCACGTGCGGTCAGGGTAGACGGAGATGTCCAGGAAGTGGTCCTCGGAGTCGATGCCGCCGGACCACCGGGCCCGCGGCTCCTCCAGGTTCACGTACCAGCTCTTGAATTCCCAGCCGTGGTCCCAGAACAGCCACACCGACCAGGGGTCCCCGGGCCGGGCCAGCTTCAGCACGCCCGCCCCGAACCAGCGCGACCGTACGGTGGTCCGCGGCGCGGTGTACCGGGTGGCGAGCGGCTCCTCGTGGACCGGGGTCCCGTCGGCGAGCACCGGCTTGACGCACTCGGTCCCGGGGGCCATCCACACCGCGAGCAGCTCGTCGGTGTCGGTCACCACGGTCACGGGCCGGCAGATGTGGACGGCGCCCTTCGCGTCGGGCGCGTGATCGCGGTAGCGCCAGAGGATCTGCTCCCCGGGCGCCCAGCGGACGTCCTGAGCACCGTCCCGCTCCGCACGCCGCGCCGAACCCCGTGCCGAGCCGCGCGCACTGCCGCCCCCGCGGCCTCCGGTACCTGTCATGGGCAGATCTTAGGGCTGGGGTCCCGGGGATCGCCGCGCTGCAGGTCACCGAGGTGTCCGAGGGCGGGAAACGACCGGATCCAGACCCCCCGACGGGGCGGGGGGTGACACCCCGGGGCCGGGCGGAGCTGGGGCGGGGGCGGCCGCGCCGGGGTCAGGGGCGGGTCATCCGCAGCACGTCCAGGGCTTCGTCGAGCTGCTCCAGGGTGAGGTCGCCGCGGTCCACGTAGCCCGACTCCAGGACCACCTCCCGGATCGTCTTGCGCTCGGCGAGGGACTTCTTGGCGACCTTGGCGGCCTCCTCGTAGCCGATGTACCGGTTCAGCGGGGTCACCACGGAGGGCGAGGACTCGGCGTACTCCCTGGCCCGGGCCGTGTTGGCGGTGATTCCGTCGACGGTGCGGTCGGCCAGCAGGCGGCTCACGGAGCCGAGCAGCCGGATGGATTCCAGGATGTTGCGGGCCATCACGGGGAGCATCACGTTGAGCTCGAAGTTGCCCGCGGCGCCCGCCACCGCGACGGCGGCGTCGTTTCCCATCACCTGGGCGGCCACCATCAGGGCGGCCTCGGGGACGACCGGATTGACCTTCCCGGGCATGATCGAGGACCCCGGCTGGAGATCCGGGAGATTGATTTCGGCCAATCCGGTGCGCGGGCCCGAGGCCATCCAGCGCAGGTCGTTGCAGATCTTGGTGAGCGAGACGGCGACCGTACGGAGCATTCCGGACGTCTCGACGAGGGCGTCCCGGGCCCCCTGGGCCTCGAAGTGGTCCCGCGCCTCGGTCAGTGGCAGTCCCGTCGTCGCCGCCACCTCGGCGATCACGGCCGCCGAGAACCCGGGCGGGGTGTTGATCCCGGTGCCCACGGCGGTCCCGCCGAGCGGCAGCTCCGCCAGCCGGGGCAGCGCCGCGCGCAGCCGCTCGACGCCGTAGCGGAGCTGGACCGCGTACCCGCCGAACTCCTGGCCCAGGGTCACCGGGGTGGCGTCCATCAGGTGCGTCCGGCCGGCCTTGACCACCGCGGCGAACTCGGCGGACTTGCGCTCCATCGCGCCGGCCAGGTGCTCCAGGGCGGGGATGAGCTCGCCGGTGACGGCGGCGGTGGCGGCGATGTGGATGGAGGAGGGGAAGACGTCGTTGGAGCTCTGCGAGGCGTTGACGTGGTCATTGGGGTGGACCGGACGGCCCAGGCGCTCGGTGGCCAGGGTGGCGATCACCTCGTTGGCGTTCATGTTGGACGAGGTGCCGGAACCCGTCTGAAACACGTCGACGGGGAAGTGCTCGCCCCAGCGGCCCCCGGCGACCTCGTCGGCCGCCGAGACGATGGCGGCGGCGATGTCCGCGTCGATCACGCCGAGCCGGCCGTTGACGGTGGCGGCCGCGGCCTTGATCCGCGCCAGGGCCTCGATGTGGGCGCGCTCCAGACGCTGTCCGGAGATGGGGAAGTTCTCCACGGCGCGCTGGGTCTGAGCTCGCCATTTGGCGTGCGCGGGGACGCGTACGTCCCCCATGGAGTCGTGCTCGGTGCGGTACTCCTCGGGAGCCCCGCCGTTCTGCTGATCACTGGTCATCTGTGGTGCCTCCTCAAAAAGTTGAGCAATTGTCTTGTTCGGACTGTTCCCAACTCGCCTACCGGCCAGTAAATACCGGGGGTAACACCGAGATCGGGGAGGCGTTCATGGCACGTGCCCGTACACAATCAAGGATCAGGCTCAGATCTACCTTCGCCGCCGTCGTGGCGGCGGCGGCCGCCCTCGGGGGCGTCACCGCCATCACCCCCATGGCCCACGCGGCGACCACCGCGGAGTCGGCCGGGGCCGTGGTGGCCCCTCTCACGCCCGAACTGGAGGCCATCCGGGCCGCCGAGGCCGTCAAGATCTACGGCGACTCCGCGATCCGCCCCCTCGCCGACCGCAAGACCGGTCTGATCTCGCTCGGCGACAGCGAGATCTCCGGCGAGGGCGTCGGCACCTACGACCCCGCGACCAACACCCCGTCCAACCAGTGCCACCGCTCGCCGGACTCGGCGATCCACCGCACCGGCATCGCGGCGGACTACACCTTCAACGCGGCCTGCTCCGGCGGCTACACCGGCAACATCAAGATCGGCGGCAGCAAGCAGTACGCCGACGAGCTGGTGCAGAGCGACAGCCTGGCCATCAAGGCCCGCAACACCAGGATCAAGATGGTGCTGCTGGTCGCCGGGGCCAACGACGACCTGCAGTTCGGCCCGGTCATGACCGACTGCGTCACCCGCTGGGTGCTCAGCCAGGGCACCTGCGAGCCGAAGTACGGTCCGGGCTGGCAGGCGCGCGTCGACGGGCTGAAGCCCAAGGTGCAGTCGACGATCGGCGACCTGAAGTCTGTCATGCGCGACGCCGGGTACGCCGACTCCGACTACAAGCTGGTCGTGATGGGCTACCCCAGCCCCATCGGCCCCGACTTCAACGACAACCCCGACTTCCCCGGCAAGCTCCCCGGCGGCTGCGCCGGCTACGACTCCGACGCCTCCTGGGGCCGCAACTACGCGGTGCCCACCTTCGAGAAGGGCATGCGCGCGGCCGCCCTCGCCGCGGGCGCGACCTACCTCGACAACTCGCGGCTCTTCAACGGCCATGAGGTCTGCATGGAGGACACCTGGGCCCGCGGCCTCTACCTCGACCTCGGGGACCACTTCCCGTGGGACGAGAACACCGCCCGCCAGTCCTTCCACCCCAACTATCGCGGCCACGGCGCCTTCGCGTCCTGTCTGACCCAGCTCTACGCCTCCGGCCTGCGCGAGGCCTCCTGCGCCGACCCGGCGAGCACCGGCACCCCCGTCTTGCAGGCCGGGGCCTGGGACGACCTGTACAAGCCGCTGAAGAACGAGGTGACGGGCAACTGCCTCGACTCCAGCGGGGGCTCCAGCGCCAACAACACCAAGGTCCTCGGCTGGGACTGCCACGGCGGCCGCAACCAGGGCTGGTGGTACGACTCCGCGAAGAAGTCCCTCCACGTCGAACTCACCCACGACCGCTGCCTGGACGCCCCCGGCGCCAACTACGGCAACGGCACCGGCCTCATCATCTGGAACTGCCACGGCGGCGCCAACCAGCAGTTCGTCCGTGACGGAGCCACCCTCCGGCCCGCCGCCGCCCCGGGCATGTGCCTGACGGTGGCCGCGGCCCACGAGCCGCTGCGCCTCCAGACCTGCGACGGCTCGGCCAGCCAGCGCTTCGTGTAACCGGCCCCGGCCGCCCGGACCCGTACCCCCGTGGGTCCGACGCCCCGTACGACCCCCCCCACACCCGGTCGGCGCACCCCGGCCGGGTGCCTACATGTCCAGCAGCAGTTTGCGCACGTCCCGGGGCCGGTTGGTGATGAGCGTGTCCACGCCCAGGCGGACGCAGAGCTCCACGTCCTCGGGCTCGTCCACGGTCCACACGCGCACCCGGAGCCCCTTCGCCTTCAGCCGGCCCACCAGAGCCGGGTCCCGCCGTACGAGCTCGATGCCCGGGCCCGCGTGCGTGGCGTACGGGGGCCGCGGCGGCCGGATCCCGCGCTCGATCAGGTACACGGCGGGCAGTCCCGGGGCGAGGCGGTGCATGCGGGTCAGCGCGGACCGGGAGAAGCTCATCACCTCGACGCGGCCGGCCCCGCCGTCGGCGAGCCCGTACTCCCCGAGCAGCCGCACCAGCTCGGCCTCCAGGCGGCCGCCCGCGCGGGTGGGGTGCTTGGTCTCCACGGCCAGCCCGACGGGGTGGGGGGCGGCCAGCGCCTCCTTGAGCAGGTCCTCGAAGAGCAGCACCCCGGCCCCGGCGTGGCCGGGCCCCTTCCACGCGCCGAAGTCGAGGGCGCGCAGCTCCTCGTACGTCATCTCGGAGACGACCCCGCGCCCGTCGGAGGTCCGCTCGACCCGCCGGTCGTGCACGCAGACCAGCCGGTGGTCGGCGGTGAGCCGTACGTCGCATTCGAGCGCGTCGGCCCCGTCGGCGATGGCCTGCCGGTACGCGGCCATGGTGTGCTCGGGATACTCGTGGGAGGCCCCGCGATGGGCGATGACCCGCGTGGCGCGGGCCTGGGCGGGGTCGGTCGTCGCTGCCATGCGGAAATCCTTGCAAACCGGGGTGAACACCCAGACGCGGGCTCGTGTCCCCGACGTTAACCGCATGCGGTGCCCCTGCCGGGCAGGGCAGGGTGTCGCCATGCCGGAGCCGATGACGCCGACCTTGTACTGCGAGCCCTGCCCGCGCTGCGTCTTCCACGCGTGGCAGCTGATCGAACGGGGCCGGCTGCTGTGGAGGTCCGAGTGGGAGTGCGACACCTGCGGTTTCGGAGCCGCGGAGACGTGCCACCTCGACGGAGGGCGGGGCCTGCCCCCGGCGGAGGTCCGCGCGGCCGTGGTGGCGGCCGAGGGAACGGTCCTGCTGCCGCTGCGCGGCGCCCCCGCCCCGGCCCTGAAGGTCTTCCGCGATGAGCTCGGCCTGACGATGCGGGAACTCCTGGCCGCGATCCGCGACGGCTACCGCGCCACCCCGGTGGAGGCCCGCCACCTGACGGCCCTCCTCCAGGAGTCCGGCTTCACGGTCCATCCGGGATAGGCGGGACCTCGCGCCGGGCGGGGGGACGCGAGCAGTCGGCGCGGACGCGGCCTCGGCGGACCGGGTGCTACCGCGCCCCCGCCGCCCGACGTGCAGGCGGTGGCGGTCAGGACCGCGAGGACGGCCGCGACCGGCCAGGGGGCGGAACGAGTCATGATCACGCAGCCACCTTGTGCGGACCGGCGCGGGCGCGTCAAGGGTCGTTCCGTCAACTCGTACGCAGTTCTCCGAATTGACGGTGCGTCATACGTGCCCTGCCGGGGCGGGACGTCCGCCCGCCCCGGCAGGGGGAGGCGTTACGCCAGGCCCGGGCCGCGGACCGGGATGTGGGTGAAGGTGGGTTCCGGGGCCGGGTTCTGGAAGAAGTCGTTGCCCTTGTCGTCGACCACGATGAAGGCCGGGAAGTCCTCGACCTCGATCTTCCAGACGGCCTCCATGCCGAGCTCCTCGTACTCCAGGACCTCGACCTTCTTGATGCAGTCCTGCGCGAGGCGCGCCGCGGGGCCGCCGATGGAGCCGAGGTAGAAGCCGCCGTGCTTGCCGCAGGCGTCGGTGACCTGCTGGGAGCGGTTGCCCTTGGCCAGCATGACCTTGGAGCCGCCCGCCGCCTGGAACTGCTCGACGTAGGAGTCCATGCGGCCGGCCGTGGTCGGGCCGAAGGAGCCCGACGCGTAGCCCTCGGGCGTCTTCGCGGGGCCCGCGTAGTAGACCGGGTGGTCCTTCAGGTACTGCGGCATCTCCGCGCCCGAGTCGAGGAGTTCCTTGATCTTGGCGTGCGCGATGTCGCGCGCCACGACCAGCGGGCCGGTGAGGGAGAGGCGGGTCTTCACCGGGTGCCGGGTGAGCGTGGCGAGGATGTCGTCCATCGGCTGGTTCAGGTCGATGGAGACCACGTCCGCGGAGGCGTCGTCCAGGTGCTCGTCCGTCGTCTCCGGGAGGAAGCGTGCCGGGTCGCGCTCCAGCTGCTCCAGGAAGACGCCCTCGGGGGTGATCTTCGCGGTGGCCTGGCGGTCCGCGGAGCAGGAGACGGCGATCGCGATCGGGAGGGACGCGCCGTGGCGGGGGAGGCGGACGACGCGGACGTCGTGGCAGAAGTACTTGCCGCCGAACTGCGCGCCGATGCCGATCTTCTGGGTGAGTTCGAAGACCTGCTGCTCCAGGGCCTCGTCGCGGAAGCCGTGGCCCAGCGGAGAGCCCTCCGTGGGCAGCTCGTCCAGGTAGTGCGCGGAGGCGTACTTGGCGGTCTTCAGGGCGTGCTCCGCAGAGGTGCCGCCGACCACGATCGCCAGGTGGTACGGCGGGCAGGCCGCCGTACCGAGCGAGCGGATCTTCTCTTCCAGGAACTTCATCATGGAGGCCTCGTTGAGGACCGCCTTGGTCTCCTGGTAGAGGAAGGACTTGTTGGCGGAGCCGCCGCCCTTGGCCATGAAGAGGAACTTGTACGCGCCGCCGTCGGTCGCGTACAGCTCGATCTGCGCGGGCAGGTTCGAGCCGGTGTTCTTCTCCTCCCACATGGTGACCGGGGCCATCTGCGAGTAGCGCAGGTTCAGGCGGGTGTATGCGTCGTAGATGCCGCGGGACAGGGCCGCCTCGTCGGCGCCCTCCGTCAGGACGTTCTGACCGCGCTTGCCCATCACGATCGCCGTGCCCGTGTCCTGGCACATCGGCAGGACGCCGGCCGCCGCGATGTTGGCGTTCTTCAGGAGGTCGAGGGCGACGAACTTGTCGTTCGCGGAGGCCTCGGGGTCGTCGATGATGCGGCGCAGCTGCGCGAGGTGCGCGGGGCGCAGGAAGTGCTGGATGTCGTGGATGGCCTCTTCGGCGAGCTTGCGCAGCGCCTCCGGCTCGACCTTGAGGAACGTACGGCCGTCGGCCTCGAAGGTCGAGACGCCTTCGGCGGTCACCAGCCGGTACGGGGTGGAGTCCTCGCCCAGGGGCAGCAGGTCGGTGTACGCAAACTCTGGCATGACGGCAGTCATTCCCTCACTCGGCAGACGGCGCTGACGACCGTTTGGCAGCGCGGTATCCAGCGTAGGACCTCTTCCGGTGGCTTTTGTTGTGAGGTAAGGCTCACTGGCCAGTATCGCGATCTATCGTGTCTCGCTATGCTGGGGCCCGTGGACCTGGAAAAGCAGCCCTCATCCGCGCCGGCCCCCGCGCCGGCCCCCGCGCACGCCCCCGGGCTGCGCGCCTCCGACGCGGACCGGGACCGGATCGCGCAGATCCTCGCCGACGCCGTCGCCGAAGGGCGGCTGACCGCCGAGGAGCACTCCGAGCGGCTCGACTCGCTGTACGCGGTGAAGACGGTCGCGGAGCTGGACGTGCTCGTACGGGACCTGCCCGCGCCCGGCGCCGGCGGCCGGCAGGAGCCCGCGTACGCGGGGGTGCCGGCGGGCGCGCCCGTCGAGACGGTCGTCGCCGTGTGCAGCAGCTCCTCCCGCAAGGGCCGCTGGCGGCCGGGCGCGCACACCCGCGCGGTCTCCGTCATGGGCGACATCAGCATCGACCTGACCCAGGCGGTCTTCGAGCAGCAGGTCACCGAGATCAGCGTGACCAGCATCCTCGGCAACGTCGAGATCCTGGTCCCGGAGAACGTCACGCTGCGCGGCTACGGCAGCGGGGTCCTCGGCAACTTCGAGGTGCGGGGCGAGGGCCGCGGCGAGACCGACCCGCAGGCCCCGGTCGTGATCGTCCGCGGCTTCGCGCTGCTGGGCAACATCGAGGCCCGCCCCAAGCTCGGCGCCCGCCTGGTGGACCTGGCGAACCGGCTCCGCAAGGGCTGGGAGGGCACCCGGTGAGCCCGACACGCCGGCAACTGCCTCTGAAATGAGCCTCTTTGGCCGGTAGGTGATCGTAGGGTCGCGCTCATGACCGCATCCAAGTGGGACCTGCTCGACCAGGCGTACGGGGCGCTGCGCTCCGTCGCGGCCGCCGTACCGGCCGATGCCCTCGGCGCACCGACGCCCTGCGACCAGTGGAATGTCGGCCAAGTGCTCCAGCACGCGGCCGGCGACCAACTCGCCTACGCGGGCCGCGTCACCGGCGGGCCGGGACCGGACGAGGACCCCTTCGCGCCCACCGGCGCCCTGACGGGCAGTCCCGCGGAGCTGCTGGAACCCGCCCTCGCCGCCGCCGCGGAGGCCTTCGCCGGGGTGCTGCCGGGCACCGCCGAGGTGGCCGTGCCGCTGCCCCCGTTCACCCTCCCCGCCGAGACCGCGGTCGCGGCGGCCGCCCTCGACGCAGCCGTCCACGCCTGGGACCTCGCGGTCGCCACCGGCCAGGCCTCCCCGCTGACCCCCGCCCTCGCGGCGGCCCTGAGCCCGGCCGCCCGGGCGCTCGCCGAGCCGCTGCGCGGGTTCGCGTACGCCCCGGCGCTCCTCCCCGCGCCCGATCCGGACACCGATCCGGCCGGTGCGCTGCTCGCCTTCCTGGGCCGGCGGCCCGACTGGACGCCGTCCGCCGCATGACATCCGGGTGACGGGAGCGGGGCCGGGCGGGATCACCTTTCGGTCGAACCGGCCGGATCGGCGGCACACGGTGCATAGGGGCGCGCACAGCGGGTAGGGACAGGTGCGTCGCCTCTCTCGCTCGCGTATACGTCGTCAGGAGTAGACCGTGCCGCATCCGCCGCGCCAGTCCCTGCAGGTAGCCGCCGTCCAGAGTCTTCAGGGGCGCCCGGCGGCGGTCGTTCCGAAGCCTCGGGTGCCGGCCAGGGAAGAGGACGGCCCCTGGCACGCGGACGCGGTGTGCCGGCGCGACGAGGCCGGGCTGTTCTTCGCCCCCTCCAAGGAGCCGACCGCCGCCCGGCTGTCCCGTGAGGACGCCGCCAAGCGGGTCTGCGCCCGCTGCCCCGTCATGGTCGCCTGCCGGGAGCACGCGCTGATCCAGCCCGAGCCCTACGGAGTCTGGGGCGGGCTGACGGCCGCCGAGCGCCGGGTGGTGCTGGCCCGCCGGCGGCGCCGGGCGGGGGAGCTGCGCGAAGCCTCGTAGCGTGCCGTCCCGTCAGGGGACATGCGCAAGGGGCGCCCCCGCCGCACGCGGGAGCGCCCCTTCCGTATGCCCGGCGGAGCCGTGCGGCCGTCGTCCTACTTGGCGCGGTCGAAGTCGATCGCGCTGTACGCGCGGAGCTTCGAGAGGCGGTGCGTCGAGTCGATCTGCCGGATCGTGCCCGACTTCGAGCGCATGACCAGCGAGGAGGTCGTCGCGGTCTCCGAGCGGTAGTGGACGCCGCGCAGCAGCTCGCCGTCCGTGATGCCGGTGGCGACGAAGAACACGTTGTCGCCGGAGACCAGGTCGTCCGTGAACAGGACGCGGTCCAGGTCGTGGCCGGCGTCGATCGCCTTCTGGCGCTCGGCATCGTCCTTGGGCCACAGCTTGCCCTGGATGGTGCCGCCCATGCACTTGATCGCGCAGGCCGAGATGATGCCCTCGGGGGTGCCGCCGATGCCGAGCAGCAGGTCGATGCCGCTGTCCTCGGTGACCGCCAGGACCGAGCCGGCGACGTCGCCGTCGGAGATGAACTTGATGCGCGCGCCGGTCTCGCGGATCTCCTTGACGATGCCCTCGTGACGGGGACGGTCGAGGATGATCACCGTGACGTCCTCCACGGCCATGTTCTTGGCCTTGGCGACGCGGCGGATGTTGACGGAGACCGGGGCGTTGATGTCGACAAAGTCGGCGGCCTCGGGACCGGTGACCAGCTTCTCCATGTAGAACACCGCGGACGGGTCGAACATGGTGCCGCGGTCGGCGGCGGCCAGGACGGCGATCGCGTTCGGCATGCCCTTGGCGTTCAGGGTGGTGCCGTCGATGGGGTCCACGGCGATGTCCACCTCGGCACCGGTGCCGTCGCCGACCCGCTCGCCGTTGAAGAGCATCGGGGCTTCGTCCTTCTCGCCCTCGCCGATGACGACGACGCCGTTCATCGAGACGGTGGAGATCAGGGTCCGCATCGCGTTGACGGCAGCGCCGTCGGCGCCGAGCTTGTCACCGCGTCCGACCCAGCGGCCCGCGGCCATGGCGGCGGCCTCGGTGACCCGTACGAGTTCCAGGGCCAGGTTGCGGTCGGGTGCCTCCGGAGAGACTTCGAGCTGGGGCGGCAGGTTGTGCTCGGTCATCGGAGCGCACCTTTCTGTACGGCGACGGCCGGGAGTGAGGGTCCCTGGACTCTATCGGTACGTCGACATATTGAGCAGACCGGGTCACGTATGAGCGCCATATCGGTCAGCGGATTGTCCTGAGCGGACATCTTGCGCCGCGCGCGGCGTGCCTTGCGGACCCCGGCGGCGATCGCCCGGAGCCATGCGGGACCATGGGGGTGTGGCAGGTATGAAGGGCAAGCAGACGGTCGTGGACATGGTCCGGTCGCTGGCGGTGATCGGCCTCGTGGTCGGAGGGATCTATTTGGTCATCCCACATGACGAGAAGGCCGACCCGACGAAGGTGGTCGACTACCGCGTCGAGAGCCTCACGGCCCGGCGCGCGGCTCCGTACCCCGTGGCGGTGCCCGTCGGGCTGCCGCCGGAGTGGCGGGCGACCTCGGTGAGCTACACGCGCAAGGACGCCGCCGCCTGGCACCTGGGCTTCCTGGACCCGGCGCAGCAGTACGTGGCGGTGGAGCAGTCCGCGGACGCCACGGACAAGTACATCGCGAAGGTCACCCGCAAGGCCGAGGCCACCGGGGAGACCCAGCAGGTCGGCGACCGGGTCTGGGAGCGCTGGGACGGCGAGAAGTACGACGCCCTCGTCCGGCACGAGCAGGGCTACGTCACGGTGGTGACCGGGACGGCCTCCTTCGAGCAGCTCGGCGCGATGGCCGCGGCGCTGGAGTTCAAGCAGGGTTCGTAGGGCTTCCGAGCACGGCAGGACACGGATGAGGCCGCGCTCCCCGGAATCCCGGGGAGCGCGGCCTCATCCGTGTCCTGCCTGCGGGGCTGGGCTCAGACGGTCTTGATGACCTGGTCGAACTCCAGGCGCGGGGAGCGCGGGAACCAGGCGTCCTCGCCCGGCTTGCCGATGTTGACGACCATCAGCGGGGTGTGGTCGCCGTCCAGGAACTCCTTCTGGAGGCCGGCGAAGTCCAGGCCGGTCATCGGGCCGGCGGCCAGGCCGGCGGCGCGGACGCCGATGATGAAGTACGCGGCCTGCAGCGAGGCGTTGACCAGCGCGGACTGCTCGCGGACCGGGCGCTCGGAGAAGAAGGCGTCCTTGGCCTGCGGGAAGTGGGGGAGCAGCTGCGGGAGCTCCTCGTGGAACTCGTTGTCCGCGGACAGGATCGCGACCAGCGGGGCGGTGGCGGTCTT
Source organism: Streptomyces sp. NBC_01298 (assembly GCF_035978755.1). Taxonomy (NCBI): domain Bacteria; kingdom Bacillati; phylum Actinomycetota; class Actinomycetes; order Kitasatosporales; family Streptomycetaceae; genus Streptomyces; species Streptomyces sp. NBC_01298. The sequence continues at coordinate 3,500,348 of NZ_CP108414.1, read as the reverse complement.
GGCCTGGTTGCCCTGGGCCATGTGCTTCACGAGGCGCTCGCGGGCCTCGGGGGAGCGGACCAGGGTGATGCGCAGCGGCGTCTGGTTGAAGGCGGTCGGGCCGAACTTCACCAGGTCGTAGATCGCCTGGACCTGCTCCTCGGTCACCGGCTCGTCGGAGAACGTGTTGGCGGTGCGGGCCTCACGGAAGAGGAGGTCCTGAGCGGCGGCGTCGAGAACGAGAGACATCGGAAAGCCTTCTTCTGTGCGGGCTGCTGAAGCGATGTCCGAAAGACTACGGCGGAGATAGGTGAAATTTCAACTAAATCTGCCCGCGGGTGAGGGGGATCACTCCGGTCCGGACCCGCCGGACCCGCCGGCGCCCTCCGCCGCCTCGCGCGCCGCCAGCGCCGAGTCCAGCCGGGCGCGGGCCCCCTCCAGCCAGTGGCGGCACACCTTCGCGAGTTCCTCGCCGCGCTCCCAGAGCGCGAGGGAGTCCTCCAGCGAGGTCCCGCCCGCCTCCAGCTTGCGGACGACCTCGATCAGCTCGTCCCGGGCCTGCTCGTACCCCAGCGCCGTATCGGTTTCGGCCATTCCCGCTCCCACCTTAACTGTGTAGTACAACGAAATGTGTTGCGGCAGAGTGAAGCGTTCCGCCGGTCCTGCCCGCGGCCGCGGCACCGCCTACGAGGGCTCCTCGGCGGCGGTGACCCGCACCGGGAACTCCCCCTCCGCCACCCGCGCCCGCAGCACGTCGCCCTCCATCACGTCCCCGGGCGAGCGCACCACGTGCCCGTCGGCCCGCTGGAGCACCGCGTACCCGCGCTCCAGGGTGGCCGCCGGGGACAGCGCCACCACCCGGGCGAGGGTGTGCGCCAGCTCCGAATCGGCCCGGTCCAGCAGGTGCCCCAGGGTCCGGCGGCCGCGCGCCAGCAGCGCGTCCACCTCCGCCTCCCGGGTCTCCACCATCCGCTGGGGATGGACGAAGACCGGCCGCGCGAGCGCGTGGGCGAGCCCCCGCTCCTCCCGGTCGAGCAGCCCGCGCACGGCGCGCAGCCCCCGGCCCTGCAACTGGCTCACCCGCTCCAGCTCCTCGCCGACGTCCGGGACCACCTTCTTCGCCGCGTCCGTGGGCGTGGAGGCCCGCAGGTCCGCGACCAGGTCCAGCAGCGGGGAGTCCGGCTCGTGCCCGATCGCCGAGACCACGGGCGTACGGGCCGCCGCGACGGTCCGTACGACCTCCTCGTCGGAGAAGGGCAGCAGGTCCTCCACGCTGCCGCCGCCGCGGGCCACGATGATCACGTCGACCTCGGGCATGGCGTCCAGCTCCTTGACCGCCTGGATCACCTGGGGCACCGCGTGCACCCCCTGGACGGCGACGTTGCGGACCTCGAAGCGGACCGCCGGCCACCTGCGCCGCGCGTTCTCCAGCACATCGCGCTCGGCCGCCGAGGCCCGCCCCACCACCAGCCCGATCAGCTGCGGCAGGAACGGCAGCGGCTTCTTGCGGTCCAGCGCGAAGAGCCCCTCGGAGGCCAGCGAGCGCTTGAGCCGCTCCAGCCGGGCCAGGAGCTCGCCGATGCCGACGGGCCGTATCTCGGTGGCCCGCAGGGACAGCTGCCCGCGCGGGGCGTACCACTCGGGCTTGGCGAGCACGACGACGCGCGCGCCCTCCGTCACCGAGTCCGCGACCTCGTCGAAGACCTGCCGGAAGCAGGTCACGCTCAGGGAGATGTCGTGCGAGGGATCGCGCAGCGTCAGGAAGACCACCCCCGCTCCCGGCCGCCGCGAGAGCTGCGTGATCTGCCCTTCCACCCACACCTGGCCGAGCTTGTCGATCCAGCCCCCGATGAGCCGGGACACCTGACCGACCGGCAGCGGCGCGTCAGCCGACGAATTCAGACCCATGCACGCAGGCTAACCGCCAGAACTGACACCGGCGTCGGGCAGGGACCCCTCGTCCCGCCCGCGTCGCCCGCGCTGGGCCACCAGGATGCACAGGCCCACCAGCAGCCACACTGCCCCCACCAGTTGCGCCGTCCACGAGGCCTCGACGATCACGGTGATGGTCACGGCGGCGCCGAGGACCGGGATCACCAGGTGCTTGAACCAGTTCGGGGCCCCCTCGCGGCGCTTGACCACGAACCAGCCGACCACCGAGGCGTGCAGCAGTGTGAACGCCACGAGCGCCCCGATGTCGACCACCGACACCAGGTGGTCCAGCCCGTCGTCGCGCCGGGCCGCCCACACGGCCGCGATCAGCGTGACCGTCGCCGCCACCAGCAGGGCCGGGCGCGGGGTCCCGTGGGAGGTGCGGGAGAGGGCGCGGGGCAGCCGCCCCTCGCGGGCCATCGCGAAGAGCAGCCGGCCCGCCGCGGCCTGCCCGGCCAGCGCGGCGAAGGCGGCCCCGATGGCCTTGCTGACGGCGACCAGGTCGTGCAGCCACATGCCTACGGAGGCCTCGACGGTCGTGTAGAAGGCCGAGCCCTGCTTCCCGGGCTCCGCGGCCAGCTCCGCCGCCGTCAGGGGGCTGAGGAGGGCCGCCAGGTAGGTCTGGGCGATGAAGAGCACCCCGGTCAGCGCCAGGCAGAACAGCACCGCCCGGGCCACCTTCGCGCTGCCCCCCGTCACCTCCTCGGCGAAGGAGGCGATGGCGTCGAAGCCCAGGTAGGACAGGACCGCGACCGACACCGCGCCGAGCACGGCGGCCATGGAGAAGCCGCCGAGCGAGCCGTCGCCCGTGAAGGGGGAGAGCCAGTCGCGGTGCTCCGCGCCCTGGATCAGCACGGTCACCGCCGAGACCAGGAACACCAGCAGGACCGCGATCTCCATGGCCAGCACGGCGAAGCCCACGCGCGCGGCGGCCCGTACGCCCCACAGGTTCAGCAGGGTGGTCACGACCACCGCCAGGGCCGTCCACACCCACCGGGACACCTCCGGGACCAGGGCGTTCATGGCGATCCCGGAGAACAGGTACGCGACCGCCGGGATCAGCAGGTAGTCGAGCATCGCCATCCAGCCGGCGATCAGCCCGGGACCCTCGCCGAGGCCCTTGCGGGCGTACGTGAAGACGGAGCCGGCCTGCGGGGCCACGCGCACCATCTGCGCGTAGGAGAAGGCGGTGAAGGCCATCGCGATGGTCGCGACGAGGTAGACGAGGGCGACGGCCCCGTGCGACTTGGCGTCGAGGGTGCCGAAGACCCCGACCGGGGCCATGGGGGCGATGAAGAGCAGCCCGTAGACCACCAGGTCCCGGAATCCGAGACTGCGGTTGAGCGAGGTGCCGGGCGCGGCGGACGGGCCGCCGGGCGGACCGGCCGGACCGGACGCGCCGGGCGGCCTACTGGGATCCGTCGCGGACGCCATCTTTCCTCCGGGAGTAAGGCAGGTGCGGATGTTCGACCCAGTTTGTGCCGAACGGGCGATCCCCGGCCTGCTGGACACCCCCGTACGATGGAGCCCATGACTGCTGACGCCCCCGCTCCCGCATCCCGCCGCGTTCTCCTCGCCGCCCCGCGCGGCTACTGCGCGGGCGTGGACCGAGCCGTGATCGCCGTCGAGAAGGCCCTCGAACAGTACGGCGCACCGGTCTACGTGCGGCACGAGATCGTGCACAACAAGTACGTCGTGAAGACCCTGGAGAACAAGGGCGCGATCTTCGTCGAGCGGACGGAGGAGGTCCCCGAGGGCTCCATCGTGATGTTCTCCGCGCACGGCGTGGCCCCGGTGGTGCACGAGGAGGCGGCCCGCGGCAAGCTCGCGACGATCGACGCCACCTGCCCCCTGGTCACCAAGGTGCACAAGGAAGCGATCCGCTACGCGAACGAGGACTTCGACATCCTCCTCATCGGCCACGAGGGCCACGAGGAGGTCATCGGCACCTCCGGCGAGGCCCCGGACCACATCACCATCGTGGACGGCCCGCACGACGTGGAGAAGGTCACCGTCCGCGACGAGTCGAAGGTCGTCTGGCTGTCGCAGACCACCCTCTCCGTCGACGAGACGATGGAGACGGTCGACGCCCTGAAGACCAGGTTCCCGCTGCTCGTCTCGCCGCCCAGCGACGACATCTGCTACGCCACCTCCAACCGCCAGGAGGCGGTCAAGGTGATGGGCAAGGACTGCGACCTGGTCATCGTCGTCGGCTCCAAGAACTCCTCGAACTCCATCCGCCTGGTCGAGGTCGCCCTCGACGCCGGCGCGAAGGCCTCGTACCTCGTGGACTTCGCGAGCGAGATCGACGAGGCCTGGCTCGAAGGCGTCACCACCGTCGGTCTGACCTCGGGCGCCTCGGTGCCGGAGGTGCTGGTGGACGAGGTGCTGGAATGGCTGGCCGCGCGCGGGTACGGGGACGTGGAGATCGTCAAGACGGCCGAGGAGTCCATCGTGTTCTCCCTGCCCAAGGAGCTGCGCCGCGACCTGCGCGCGGAGGCGGCGGAGCTCGTGGCGGCGCCGGGCGCGGGGTCGGGCGCGGGGTCGGGCGTAGAGAAGTAGGCCTCTCCCCGGCAGGGCGCTCCGGCAGGTCTTTTCGTACGGTGAGTCCATGGAGATCTTCGGCGTGGACATCGGCGGTTCCGGGATCAAGGGCGCTCCCGTGGACCTGAACCGTGGCGACCTGGCGCAGGAGCGCCACAAGGTACTGACACCGCAGCCGGCCACCCCCGACGGGGTGGCCGGCTGCGTCGTCGAGGTGGTGCGCCACTTCGACTGGGACGGCCCGGTGGGGGTGACCTTCCCCGGGGTGGTCACGGGCGGGGTGACCCGGTCGGCGGCCAACATGGACAAGGCCTGGGTCGGCGTGGACACGGCGGCGCTGCTCTCCTCGAAGCTCGACGGCCGTCCGGTGACGGTCCTGAACGACGCGGACGCGGCCGGGGTCGCGGAAATGGCCTACGGGGCGGGGCGCGGGGTCGACGGCACCGTCATCCTGCTCACGCTGGGCACCGGGATCGGCAGCGCGCTGTTCACGGACGGGCACCTGGTGCCCAACACCGAGCTGGGGCACCTGGAGCTGAAGGGCCACGACGCGGAGACGCGGGCCTCGGTGAAGGCGAAGGAAGACGGGGACCTGACCTGGGAGCGCTGGGCGCACCGGGTCGGGAAGTACCTGGCGCACGTGGAGATGCTGTTCTCCCCGGACCTGTTCATCATCGGCGGGGGCGTGAGCCGCAAGCCGGAGAAGTTCCTGCCGCTGATCGAGGGCGTCCGGGCGCGGATCGTGCCGGCGGAGCTGCAGAACAACGCGGGCATCGTGGGCGCGGCGATGGCGGCGCGGACGGCTTCCGGGGCCGGGTAGCGGGAGGGTCCGGGTAGCGGGAGGGGCCGGTCTGCCGACGGGGCGGCGGGGCCGGCCGGGCGGACCCGGGCGCGGGGCGGCGGGGCTCGCTAGGCGGCGCGGCGGGGCATGCGGCGCCGGCCGATGAGCACGGCCTTGCGGACGAGTGCGATCAGCGCCGCGACGAGCGTCCCCGCGTACAGCCAGCCCGCGTGCAGGGACAGCGCGGACACCAGACCCATCACCTCGCCGGCGAAGCCGCCGGAGCCGCCCGACACGGGCCACACTCCGGCGGCGAAGGCGATCGGCGCGGTGATGGGCGCGGTGATCAGGTCCGCGGGCCGCACCCACAGGGCGGTGGCGGCCGCCACGGGCAGGAAGAGCAGGCCGTAGACGAACAGCGAGGCGTCGAACAGCAGCCAGTCGAGGCCGCCGATCAGGAACATCGCGGCGCAGGCGAAGAGCCCGCCGCCGATCCCGGTCAGCCGGGGCCGCGGCAGCCGGCGTACCCGTACCGGCGCCTGCCCGGCGGCGGGTCCGGGGGCCGAGGAGGCCCGCTGCGCGGGGGTCGGGGCGGCCCGCTGGGCCGGGGCCCGCTCCGCCGGGTGACGTACCGTACGCGCCTTGTATCGCTCCACCCCCCAAAACTAGGCGGGGAGGCGGCCGATCGCGTGCCCGGACACGCGTACATCGGGGCCCCCTCATCGGAAAGTAAACTGCTCCTTGGCCCACTCCGGGCCGCCGCCCCCTCCAGCTACGGGAAGTCGCCAACGTGTCGCTCACGATCGGAATCGTCGGCCTGCCGAATGTCGGCAAGTCGACCCTGTTCAACGCCCTGACCAAGAACGACGTGCTGGCGGCCAACTACCCGTTCGCCACGATCGAGCCGAACGTCGGCGTCGTCGGCGTTCCGGACGTCCGCCTCGGCGTTCTGGCCGGCATCTTCGGTTCCGCCAAGCTCCTCCCGGCCACCGTCGACTTCGTCGACATCGCCGGCATCGTGCGCGGTGCGTCGGAGGGTGAGGGCCTCGGCAACAAGTTCCTCGCGAACATCCGCGAGTCGGACGCGATCTGCCAGGTCATCCGCGCCTTCAAGGACGAGAACGTCGTCCACGTCGACGGCAAGGTCTCGCCGAAGGACGACATCGAGACCATCAACACCGAGCTGATCCTCGCGGACCTCCAGTCCATCGAGAAGGCGGTGCCGCGCCTGACGAAGGAGTCCCGCCTCCAGAAGGAGAAGGTCGCGGTCCTCGCGGCCGTCGAGAAGGCCGTGAAGATCCTCGAAGCGGGCGACACCCTCTTCTCGCACGGGATCACGAAGGGCACGGAGCAGGGCGACCTCCTCCACGAGCTGCACCTCCTCACGGTCAAGCCGTTCCTCTACGTCTTCAACGTCGACGAGGACGAGCTGACGGACGACGCCTTCAAGGCGGAGCAGAGCGCGCTGGTCGCCCCGGCCGAGGCGATCTTCCTGAACGCCAAGCTGGAGGCCGAGCTCATCGAGCTCGAGGACGACGAGGCACTGGAGCTCCTCCAGTCGGTCGGCCAGGAAGAGCCCGGCATGGCCACCCTCGGCCGCGTCGGCTTCGCCACCCTGGGCCTGCAGACCTACCTGACGGCCGGCCCGAAGGAAACCCGCGCCTGGACCATCAAGAAGGGCGCCACCGCCCCCGAGGCCGCCGGCGTGATCCACACGGACTTCCAGCGCGGCTTCATCAAGGCGGAGATCATCTCCTTCGAGGACCTCGTCGCCTGCGGCTCGGTCGCCGAGGCCCGCTCCAAGGGCAAGGCCCGCATGGAGGGCAAGGACTACATCATGCAGGACGGCGACGTCGTGGAGTTCCGCTTCAACGTCTGATCCGTCTGGCGAAAGGCCGCCCGACCTGCTGCGGAGCAGGCTGGGCGGCCTTTGCCGTCTGCGCGCCTCTCAGCCCGCCGGCTGGTACCCGTGTCCCGTCAGGACCGGGACCAGCGCTTGGTGAGGACGGTGATCGCCTTGGCGACATCGTCGACCCGGTCGTTGTCGGTCCTTATCGCCCGAGCGAGTTCAATATGGAGGAAACGGAGCTTTTCCTCGGCCGCCACCTGGCCCTGCTCGTTCGAGGTGCCGGACAGTTTGCATTTACGGACGAAGGCCCGGCAGACCTCCAGGCCCTCACCGCTCAGCGCCGTCGACAGGGTCCTGGCTTCGGCCATCGCGCGGTCCCCGGCCCCCGTCGACACCACGGCGTCGAATTCGGGGAAGGACTCGTTGGCGAACCCGTGCAGCTGCACCCCCGGCAGGCGGCGCTTCATCAGCTCCTCGATGACCTGGTGGAACACCGAATCCGTGCGGTGCGCCACATCCGCGGAGTCCCCCTCGCCGGCCGTCCGGTGGGCGCCGGCCACCACCATCACCCCGCCGGGAGACCCGCGCAGCACCCGGGCGCCGAGCCGCTCGGTCTCCTGGTCGGCGATCGGGTGCGGGACCTGCACGCTCCAGCTCGGCTTGGCGTCCAGGTCCACGTAGACCCGCCCCCAACCCCGGCTCGCGGGGCCCGAACCGCCCGCCGCGTCGGCGACTTCGGCGAAGTGGCGGCCGCTCGCCGAGTCCGTGAACGACTGCACGGTGAAGTCGACCTCGGCCAGCCGTCTGTGCGCCCCCTCCTGGTCGCCGTCCAGCAGCAGGGCGACACCCTGGGTGAGCGTCCGGCGCTCGTCCGAGGTGGGGATCCGGTACCCCCCTCGCTCGCCGAATGACTGGGTGAATCCCGTAATCCGCTTTTCCAGATCGACCTCGGGTCCCGCCGAGGGGCGGGAATTCACCTGCATTTCGGCTGATGGTTGCCCAGATGACAGCGTGAAATACGCCACAATCGCGGCCACGACTGCCATCGCGCAGAGAGTTGCCTTAATCGTTATACGTTTCGGGAGGATCGGAGTCATGATCGGATAAAGATAGACCGAGTGAAGATATCCGCCTCTCTCGTCACGCTCCGCACCGGAGCGCTCACCCTGCTCCTCTCCACCGCCCTAGCCGGTTGTGGACTTCTCGGAGGCGGGGGATCCGGTGGTGACGCCACAGGTCGACTGGCGGTGGGAGCCAAGGGCCGTTCGTTCACCGTGGCCGCGGCCGGTGACGTACTGATCCACCCCGAGCTGACCGCCCAGGCCGAGCAGGACGGCAAGGCCGGGGGCAAGGGCGGCATGGACTTCGGCCCGATGATGGCCTCGGTGAAGCCGGTCATCAGCAAGGCCGACCTGGCGATCTGCCACATGGAGCCGGTGCTGGGCAAGCCGCAGGGGCCGTTCCAGAGCTTCCCCGACTTCATCGCGCCGCCGCAGGTCACCACGACCCTCAAGGACATCGGGTACGACACCTGCTCGACCGCGTCGAACCACGCGCTCGACCACGGCGCGGGCGGCGTCAAGAACACCCTCGACGCCCTGGACAAGGCGGGCCTCAAGCACACCGGCTCCGCCCGCAACGCGAAAGAGGGCGCCACGCCGCTGATCATGGACGTCAAGGGCGTCAAGGTCGCGCAGATCTCCTTCGCCGGCGGGTTCAACGGCCGAGAGGTTCCCGCGGACAAGCCCTGGCTGGCGAACAAGACCTCGATCGACGCCATCTCGGCCGCCGAGAAGGCCGCCCGGGCCGCCGGCGCCGAGGTGGTCATCCTCAGCATCCACTGGGGCACGGAACACCAGCCCGCCCCGAACGCCGTCCAGCTGAGCCTCGCCAAGAAGATCTCCGAGAGGACCGGGATCAACCTGGTCATCGGCCACCACGCCCACGTCGTGCAGCCCATGGAGAAGGTCGGCGACATCTGGGTCGCGTACGGACTCGGCAACCAGCTGGCCCGGCACGAGGTGCCCAGCGGACTGTCCGAGGAGGGTGTCATCGGCTGGTTCGAGTTCGCCGAGAAGAACGGCCGGTGGAACGTCCAGGCCCGGTACGTCCCCACCTTCGTGGAGCTCCCGCCGGAGGCGGAGGTCACCGACCCCGCGGTCAAGGTGCCCGACACCGGACAGGTCAAGGACCACCGGCTGATCGAGCTCACCACGGCGCTGAAGAACGGCGGCGCGGTGTCGCCCGAACGGCGCGCCCGCTACGAACTCGCCTACGAGCGCACGCAGGGCACCCTGCTCAACCGGGGTGGCGGCAAGTACGGACTGGCGCCCCTGACGAACCGCTGACGATCCTCCCGGCGAACCACCGCACCCGCACCCGCACCCTTACCCACATTCTCAGGAGTCCCGTTGTCCGCGTCGCGCACGAAGCGGCGGCAGAAGGCCCGCCGTAGAGCGGACATGTCGCTGCTGGGCGGCATCCGGCCGCCCATCGCCGCGCTGTCCGCGCTGCTGCTCGCACTGTCCGCGCTCACCGCCTTCCACCTCGGCAAGGTGGCGAACGAGTCCGTCCCCGAGGCGGTCCGCACCTCCCAGCAGTACTTCGCGGAGGACGGCGCCATCGCGATGCGGGCCTCGCTGGACGAGTCGATCACCGACATCTCCCGCACCGCCACCCTCTTCAACGCGGGCAGCCCGGTCTCCGCCGACACGGTGCTCGACAAGCTCGGCAACGTCTACCAGAAGTGGCGCGGTACGGCCGTCATCGAGGTCAAGTCGGGACGGCTGGAGGCCCAGCGCGGAGAGAACGTCCCGCTGACCGCCATCGACCACGCCACGCTCTCCGGGGCCAACGGCCTCGTCCCGCGCATGGTGCGCCTGGAGAACGGCGAGACCCGCTTGCTCACCTTCGCCGTCCTGTCCTGGCCCGGTCAGCCCCAGAAACTGCTCGTCGCCTCCAGCAGCCTGCGGTTCCCCGGCGTCAGCCTCGGCAAGTTCCGGGCCATCGCGGTCACCGACTCCACCGGACAGATCCTCAGCAGTGACGGAATCGCCAACGACGAGCAGATCCAGTCCGAGGACGTCAAGGAAGACACCGAGCAGGCCCGCAAGCAGCTCAAGAAGTACGCCAAGATCGCCGCGCGGAAGACGAAGGTCAACCCGCTGACGACCAAGGAGCCCGGCGCCGGCGGCTTCCGCGGCGTCAGCGGCAGCCTCCTCGGCCCCTCCAACAGCGGTGAGCGGACCGTCGTCGGCTACGCGAGCCTGACCGGCCCCGAGGCCGGCAAGGGCACCGCCGCCACCGCCCTCGGTCTGACCGTCGTCTCCCTCGTCAGCGTCACCGAGGACCGCACCGCGGTCGTCGACCCCCTCTTCGGGATCATCGCCGCGGCCGTCCTGCTCATCATCGGCCTCCTCGCGGTCTCCCTCCTCATCGGCACCGTGCAGAAGCCGCTGCTCCAGCTCTTCCTGGAGAGCCGCCGGCTCAGCCGCGGCGACCTGAACCGTCCGGTCAACCGGCCCAAGTACGGCGAGGCCGCCCGCATCGGCACCGCCCTGGAACGGCTGCGCCGCCAGCTGCTCGGCGAGACCGCCGAGGCCCAGAAGGCCCATAACCCCGGCCGCGGCCGCGGCCGGATCGGCGCCCGCGCCCTGCTCGCCGCCTGCGGCGCGCTGCTGCTGCTGTGGTCCGCGCCCCTGGTGCTGCTGCTCAACCGAGCCGGTGACTCCGTCCCCGTACCGCAGACGCTCGTCCACGACCAGCGCGAACGCACCGACACCATGGCCGACCGGGTCCGCCGCGCCCTCAACGAGGGCCACGCGGACCTCACCTCCGTGGGCACGCTGATCGGCCCGGAGACCACCCCCGCCGAGATCGGCGGCATCCTGCAGCGCACCCTCACCCAGCACCAGCGCTACGAGTCCCTGTACGTGCTCCAGGCGGACGGCACCGTCACCGCCAAGGCCGGGGCCCCGCCCCGGCGCCCGAGCGGCAAGGCCCCCGCCGAGGGCGAAGAGCCCGTCGTGCTGCTCGAATCCGGCAACGCGCCGGTCATCGTCGAGTTCGCCCCGGCCCCCGGCCTCAAGGGCGCGTCCGTGGTCGGAGAGCTGCGCATCGACTTCCTCAACTCGCTGCTCAAGCGACCCGGCCTGGGCGAGATCCGGGTGATCGACGAGAAGCAGCGCGTGATCGGCGGCAACCACGGCTACCTGGCCTTCCAGCAGCTGCCGAACGAGAGCATCCGGGCACTGGCGGCCGGAGCCAACCAGAAGGTCGGCAAGGGCCCGCGCCCCAGCAGCGCCCTGCTGCGCGGCGGCAACGAAGACATCACCATCGCCGCCGCGGTCCCGATGGTGGGCGGCGGCGCCGCGAAGCCGCTGGCCTGGACCGTGGTCAGCTGGCAGCCGGCCAAGGGGCTCGCCATCCCCGAGTACAACCTGCAGAACCGCACGGTCCTCGCCGGCCTGCTCGGCCTCACGGCCGCCCTGGTCTGTCTCGGCTGGCTGTACATCGTGGTGATCCAGGCGCTGCGCGAACTGGCGCAGCGGGCCGAAGCCCTGGCGGACGGCGACCGCCGTACCGTCCTCTACCCGCGCCACCACGACGAGGTCGGCGCCGTCACCCGCAGCCTGGAAGTCATCAGGCAGCAGGTCCAGGAGCTGCGCAAGCGGGACGCGAGCGCCGCCGCAGGCCGGACCGTTCCGGCTGCCAAGGCCGGAAGGAACTGACCCGTGATCTTTCTCTTCGTCGTGCTGGTCGTCTGCTGCGTGGTGATGCTGATCGCCGGCGTCGTCGAGCAGCGGCGGCACTTCGCCAACCTGGAAGAAATACCCACCCGGGTGCTGGTCAACGGCATCCGCGGCAAGAGCTCCATCACCCGGCTCGTCGCGGGCGCACTGCGCGGCGGCGGACTGGTCACGGTCGCCAAGACCACCGGCACCGCGGCCCGCTTCATCCACCCGGACGCCACCGAGGAGCCGGTCTACCGCAAGTTCGGCATCGCCAACGTCGTCGAGCAGATCGGCATCGTGCGCCGCGCCGCGGCCTACAAGCCCGACGCGCTGGTCATGGAGTGCATGGCCGTCATGCCCCCGCTCCAGGAGCTCAACCAGGAAAAGCTGATCCAGTCCACCATCGGCGTGCTGTGCAACGTCCGTGAGGACCACGTGGCCGAGATGGGCCCGACCCTGGACGACATCGGCCGCTCGCTGTCCCGCTCCATGCCGCACGACGGCATCTGCGTCACCGCCGAGAAGGACCGCTTCCACGTCCTCCAGGAGGAAGCGGACGCGCGGAACTGCCGGCTCATCTACGCCGACCCCGAGATCGTCAGCGACGAGGAGCTGCGCGGCTTCAGCTGGTTCACCTTCAAGGAGAACGTGGCCATCGCGCTCGTCGTGGCCGAGCTGCTCGGCATCGACCGGGAGACCGCGCTGCAGGGCATGTACGACGCCCCGCCGGACCCGGGCGTGCTCTCCGTCGAGCGGTACATCGGCCCCGGCGACAAGCGGCTGCGGTTCGCGAACGTGTTCGCGGCCAACGACCCCGAATCCACGCTGATGAACATCAACCAGCTCCTGGACCTCGGCGCGATCAGCCGCCCGCTCAACGTGGTCATCAACTGCCGCCCCGACCGCGTCGAGCGCAACGGCCAGATGGGCCAGATCGTGCCCGACCTCCAGCCCGACAAGGTGTTCGTCATCGGCCACCCGGCGAAGAGCGCCATCGACGCGATCCCCGCCGACTGGCGCGACCGCGCCGTGGACCTCGGCGGCGACCGCGACGGCGAGGAGTTCATGCACGAGCTCCTCGGCCACCTCGGCCAGGAGTCCTCGCTCGTGGCCATCGGCAACATCCACGGCCAGGGCGAGATCCTGCTGGAGCACCTCGCCGAACTGCCCTCCTTCGAGGAGGACGGCGAGATCCCGGCCGCGCCCGGCACGCCCGCCCAGCACGTGCGGCACGACCAGACCATGGCGCTGTACGTCAAGCACCTCGACCCGTACGCGAACCTGCCCGCGGCCGAGGAAGAGCGCCGCATGCGCAACCCCCACATCCCGACGCCGCGCGGCGAGGGACAGCACCACTACGCGAACCAGGGCTACGCGAACCAGCAGTTCCAGCAGCAGCAGTACCCGCACCAGCAGTTCCAGCAGCAGCAGTTCCCGCACCAGCAGCAGCCGCAGCACCAGGGGTACGACCCGTCGTACGAGCAGTACCAGCCGGCGGCGCAGCAGCAGCCGCGGCGTCCGGAGCTGACGTCGGCGGCCTGGCCACAACTCCAGCAGCCCCAGCCGCTGCCCCTTCAGCAGCCGCAGCAGCAGCCGCAGCTCCCGCCGCCGCCCCGGCGACCCCAGCCCGAGAACCCGCAGCCCCCGCAGTGGTCTAACCCAGGAGAACCCCGTTGATCCCCGCCGTCCTCACCCCCGAGATCGCCGCGATCGGCATCGCCCTGGGTCTGCTGTTCTCCCTCGTCTGCTACCTGACGACCAACCTGTCCCCCGGCGGCATGATCACCCCGGGCTGGCTGGCCCTCACCCTCATCGAGGACCTCCAGCGCGCCGCGATCGTCCTCGGCGTCACCGTCCTGACGTACTCGCTCACCCTCGTCGCCCAGCGCTACGTGATCCTCTACGGCAAGCGGCTGTTCGCGACCGTCGTGCTCATCGGCGTGCTGCTCCAGGGCGGTGTGGTGCTCCTGCTGCAGCTGAAGTTCCCGCTGCTGTACGCGAACCAGACCCTCGGCTTCATCGTGCCCGGCCTGATCGCCTACCAGCTGGTCCGTCAGCCCAAGGGGGCCACGCTGCTGGCCACCGGCTCCGCGACGCTCATGACGTACGTCGTGCTGACCGCCGGCATCCTGCTCGGCTTCTTGCAGCACGCGTGACCCCGGCCCGGCCGCCCGCCCCCGTCCGTCCTTTCGCCCGCTCGACCGACCTCGCCCGGAGTAACCGATGACCGCCACGTCCAAGCGCCGCACACGTCCCGTCCTGCACGCGGCCACCGTGATCGCGCTGCTGGCCGGCAGCGCCTACTTCACCATCGAGCTGCGCAAGGAGGAGCAGGCCAAGGCGCCGGCCATCCAGACGATCGTCGACGCCCCCGTCGCCGGCAAGGGGGGCGCCGAGGACACCGCCCAGAAGTGGGAGCGGCTGAAGAACCCGGAGCGTTCCGTGCTGCGTGACGGCAAGGGCGGGATCCTCGCGACCTTCACGGACGGCGCCCGCACCGCCACCCTCACCGGCCCCAGCCGCACCTTCACCGAGCCGGCCACCACCAAGACCCGGGTGGTCACCGAGAACTGGGTGCGGCTGATGCCGGAGACCTGGCGCAGCGGTGCCGAGAAGGAGCAGTGGTTCCAGGAGTGGTACAAGAAGTACCACGGCAGCGAGGAGGACGACCTCTTCGCGATCGCCTTCCAGTACGGTGACCAGGCCCCGGTCAAGAAGGACGCGGAGGGCGTCCCGTACGCCGGTGACGCGAGCTTCGGCCCGATCAACCCGAACGGCTCGGTCGGCAACGACTACCGGCTGGAGGAGTCGGACTTCTTCGACTACCTCGGCATCCCGTACACCTTCCGCAACGGGACCACGATGAAGCCCGAAGCGATGCGCGCCCGCTCGATGGACTGCTCCGGCTTCATCCGGACCGTCTTCGGCTACCGGGCCCGCTTCCCACTGATGGCCACGGACACCGCCACCGGCGACGGCCTGCCGCGCACCGCGAACGGCATGGCCCGCTCCAAGGTCGGCGTGAACGTCATCCCGCTCAAGGGGGTCGGCGCCGACGGCCGTCCCTCGTCCATCGACGTCCTGCAGCCGGGCGACCTGCTGTTCTTCAAGCTGGACGGGCGCACCGGAGAGCGGCTGGACCACACGGGCATGTTCCTCGGCACCGACACCGACGGACACCAGATCTTCATCTCCAGCCGCGAAGAGGCCAACGGCCCGACCATCGGCGACAAGGGCGGTACCTCCCGCCTGGACGGCAACGGCTACTACGCGGCGACCCTGCGGAGCGCGAAGCGGATCTGACCACGGGTTCGTAGCGGCGCATGGCGAAAGGGGCCGGACTCCGAGAGTCCGGCCCCTTTCGCGTGCCCCGCCGAATCCTCAGCTGCTCCGGGGCGGCGTGAGCTTGTCGAGGTCGAGGCTGATCTCGAAGGGCACCGGGCGCCGGAGGGTGCCGCGGAAGATGCCGGCGGGCGCGTAGGCGCCTGCCGGTTCTTCGAGCTCGAAGACGTGCACGACGGGGGCCCCGTCCTCGTCCTCGACGCGCCAGTAGTGCGGGATGCCGGCCTCCGCGTACTTGCGCAGCTTGACGATGCGGTCGCGGTGGGCGGATTCGGGCGACACGACCTCGACGACGAGCTTCACGGCTTCCGGGGCGTACCAGGTGCGGTCGGGGTCATAGGACAGGTCCGTCAGCAGGAGGTCCGGCTCGGGTCGGTTGCGGGCATCGAGGCGGATCGTCATCTCCCGCTCGACCTCGAAGCCGGCGGGCACCTGCGCCATCAGCGTGGTGGTCTTCAGGGCCGCCAGGAAGTCCAGCCGGGTTTCCAGGCGGGACAGGTCGCACTGCGTGAGGTGTTCGATCCGGGCGACGCGCCGGCGCAGCGAGTTCACGTGGAGGTGGAGGTGGAGGCGGGCGGCGCAGGCGGTCCAGGAGGGTCGCAGTCGAGGAAGGCCTCCAGGGTGGCCAGGAGGTCGGTCCGGTGGCGGGCGTCGTGATCGCGCAGGGGGCCCAGGAGACGGGCGGCGAAGGCCCGGCGGGCTTCGGCGGGGATGAGGGGGAGCAGGGTCAGGATGGGCGAGGTGAGGTCCTCCGGGCCGCGTACCGTCACCGGCTCGGGGTCCGCGCGGGCGATCCGCATCGCGTGGTGGGCCTGTTCCAGCGAGCGGCGGGCGTTGCCCGGCTCGGCCACCGGTGAGCTGACGCCGATGGAGACGCCGTCCTCGGGCCCGAGCCAGCGGGCGAGCGCCGCGGCGAACCTGCGCTGGAGCGCGGCGTGGTCGAGGGCGGGGTCGGGGTGGGCGTCCGAGGGCTCGGGGACCAGGACGAGCAGGACCGCCCGGTCGCCGTCGACGGTGGCGGCGATGTCCTCCGAGGAGACCGGCACCGGGCCGTCCTCCTGGACCAGGGCCTCCTCCAGGAGGACGCGCAGGGCCGCGGCGGGGACGGGACCGGTCCCGCGCCACTCGCCCGAGGCGACCACGAACTGGCAGCGCGGCCAGTAGCCGACCCCGCTGAGCACGGCCTGCGCGGTGCTGCGCAGCCGGACGGGGATCTCCTCGGCCGGGACGCCGCTGTCGTGCAGCAGGGCCAGGGAGCGGTCGGCCAGGTCGTTGCGCGCCGTCTTCGTCCGCTCGTGGGCGGCGCGGGCGTCGGCGACCAGCTCGACGGTGCGGTCGATCAGCTCCCGGTCGGGGGCCGGCCACAGCGAGGTGTCGGCCTCGACGACGAGCAGCCAGTCGCCCAGTTCGGCGGCCCGGGGCGCCGCTCCCGGGACGAGGGAGTAGGGGCGGCCGCCGACCGTGACGTGATGGGGGGCCCTCTCGCGCGCCCGGCGGGCGGCGAGGTAGCGGGCGGCCAGTGCGGAAGCGGTCGTGGCGCGCAGCGGCGGCCTGGCTCCGGCGATCTGGCGTCCGTCGCGGACAGGACGCGCACGTCGAGGCCGAGCGTGCGGCGCAGGAGCTCCAGTACGGAGTCCGGTGCGGCCCGGTCGGCGAGCAGCCGCCGGTGGCGTTCGACCAGGGCGGTCAGGCCGGCGAGGCTGCCGGGGTCCCGGCGGTGCAGCCGGCGCAGGACGTGCTCGGTGACCGCGGCGAAGGAGGTCTCCGGACGTACGGCGATCAGCGGGAGCCCGTGGCGCCGGCAGGCACGCACGAGGTCGAGGACGACGGCGAGCAGCGCCCCGGACACGGCGAGCAGGGTCAGCACGGCGAACGCGCCCGACGCGGTCCTTGAGCAGATACCCGACGGCCGTCCCGTCGCCTCCCGCCGCCTCACCGTCTCGGAGGCGGCGGTGGGCCAGCACATCGGGAACATCCTGATGAAGCTCGACCTGCCCCGGCGCAGGAGTCCCACCGCCGCGTCCTCGCCGTCCTGGCCTACCTGCGGGGCTGACGGATCCCGCGGGTCCACGGACCGCGGACCCGCGGACCCCGCCCCCCGGCCGCGGATCAGAAGCCGCGGACCGAGGCGACCGTGAAGACGGTCGGCGCGCCGGTGGAGGGCAGCAGCACCCCGCCGTCCCTGTCGAACTGGGACCGCACCACCAGCGTCCGCCCCGGGACCCGGGCCAGCGTGGTCGGGATCTGGAGCGAGGGGTCCGTGACGGTGCGGACCAGGCGGGCCCGGGTGCCGTCGGCCGACACCTGCCAGCGGCTCAGGGTGTTGCGGGTGTTCTGGGCCGCGCGCAGGACCCCGCCGGGGGCGAGGTCGAGCCCGTCGGCGGTCTTCAGATCCCCGCCGGTCAGGGCCACGCGGGACACCGCGCCGGAGGCCGGGTCGATGCGGTACAGGTCCCCTGCGGTCATATCGACGGTGAGCAGGAACCGCCCGGCCGGGTCGGCCGTGATGCCGTTGAGGCTGAAGCTGCCCGCCGGGGACGGGGTGAGCCGCCCGCTCAGGTCGTACGCGGGCAGCAGCGGGCCGGATCCGGCGGCGAGCTGCTCCGGGGCGACCCGGTAGACCACCGCGCGGACGCTGTCGGTGAGGTAGGCGGTGCCGTCCGGGGTGACGGCGAGGTCGTTGAGGAAGCGCGGCGCGCTCCCGGGTATCTCGAAGTGGGCCAGCCGGGCCCCCGAGCGGGTGTCGTAGACCGAGACGCCCGCGGTGGAGTCGGTCACCCAGAGCCGGCCGTGCCCGTCCACCCGCAGTCCGTTCGCGGTGTGGCGGCCGTCGGTGCCCGCGGGCAGGAAGACCCGCGCCGCGCGCTCGCCGGAGCGGGCCCGGTAGATGGTGCCGCTCGTATAGGAGCCGACGTAGACCGTGCCGGTGCGGGGGTCGGCGGCTATGCCCTCCGGGAAGACCTTCTCGCCGGGCAGGGCGAAGGCGGTGGAGATGGCCGGGGAAGCGTCCGTACGGGCTCCCTCGGCCGGGGCCGCGCCGAGGGTCAGGGCGGCGGTCAGGGTCAGCAGCGCGGCGGGCAGGAACTTCTTCGCAGGCATCATCATCAGACGTCCTCTTCTCTCTGGATGAGCACGAATGTAAGTTAGAGCTCTAATGCATGCAAGGGCTTTATGATGCGGGGATGACTTCGATGCCCGTCGAGCAGCGCCTCGGCTCCCACATCAAGCGCGCCGAGCAGGCGCTCGTCGGGGCCAAGCACGCGGCGCTGAAGCCGGCCGCAGTAACGGTTCCGCAGTACGCCGCCCTGCTCTGGCTCGCCGAGAAGCCCGGGATCTCCGCCGCCTCGCTCGCGCGCCTGTGCGG
Organism: Streptomyces sp. NBC_01298; assembly: GCF_035978755.1. Classification (NCBI taxonomy): domain Bacteria; kingdom Bacillati; phylum Actinomycetota; class Actinomycetes; order Kitasatosporales; family Streptomycetaceae; genus Streptomyces; species Streptomyces sp. NBC_01298. The sequence goes on along the minus strand of NZ_CP108414.1, from coordinate 3,481,824 downwards.
GGTGACGCCGCCGACGATGAACACCGTGCTGAAGAACCTCTCGGAGCGCGGCCTCGTCGAGCGGACCCCGCACGAGCTGCACCGCAACGTCCTGGAGACCCGGCTCACCGACGAGGGGCGCTCCGTGATGGAGGTGGCCGACGCCGGGGCGGTGGCGGTGGAGCGGGCGCTCGCCGCCGAGTTCAGCGGCGAGGAGCGGGAGCTGCTGATCGGCCTGCTCGGGCGGTGCGCGGCGGTCCTCGACGGGCTGCGGTGATGTGTCCCGGATGCGGATCATGATTTTGCGCTGATTTGGAACTTTCCGGGGGATTCACACATCAGGACTAGGGGAGCCCAGTCCCTTCTGTCCCACCGGGGGGCAGTCATGACCGTTCGGAGCGAAGTTCGTGCACCAGGACCCGCAGCGCCCGCGGCCCGATGACCAGCCTGACCAGTCGCACCTGCCTGACCAGTCGCACCTGCCTGACCAGTCGCACCCGCCGTACCAGTCGCACCCGCCGTACCCGCCGCGCCAATCCGAGGGCGACCCGGCACACCGCGACGACGCGTACGTCCCCCCGCACATACCCGGGCCCCCCGGCGGCCCCGTTTCCCAGGAGCCCCCGCGACGCTCGCGCCGCGCCGGCGGCCGCCCCCGCTCCCGCCGCGTGCTGTGGACGAGCGCGGGCCTCGCCCTCGTGCTCCTCGTCGGCGGCGGTGGCTTCGCCGCCTGGAAGCTGGACTGGTTCTCCGGCAACGGCTCCTCGGTGAGCTTCGGGCAGCCCTCACCCCCCGCCGGCCCGGGCGCGGAGCGCGGGACCCCGGGGCAGACCCCCGCGAGCCCGTCCGCCCCGACCGGCGATCCGGACGTACAGCCGGCGACCGGCCCGGTCGCCGCCTTCAAGCAGACCGCCAAGCTGGACGACGGCACGGTCATCGCCAAGACCCGCCTCAAGGGCGCCAAGTCCGGTTTCGAGGGCGACGTCTGGGTGTGGACGCCGAAGGAGTACGGCGACCCGAAGTACGCCAAGAGCGGCTTCCCGGTGCTCATCGCCCTCCCCGGCGGCAACGGCTTCCCGGACAACTACTGGGCCGACCGCAGCCTCGGCCTCCAGAAGGCCATCGGCGAGGGCGTCAAGGCCGGCACCAGCCTGCCGTTCATCGTGATCATGCCGGTGCTCAACCCGGACGCGAAGTACTACTACGACGGCTCCGACATCCCCGGGAAGCCCAAGATGGGCACCTGGATCGCCGAGGACGTCCCGGACTTCACCCGCGCCAACTTCCGTACGTACAAGTCCCGCGACGGCTGGGCCTTCATGGGTTCCTCCTCCGGCGCCTTCGTCGGCATGAAGCAGGTGCTCCAGCACCCGGACCGGTTCAAGGCCGTGATCGCCAGCGGCGGCGAGATCCTCCCCGACTCCCCGTTCTGGAAGGGCCACCAGGCGGAGATGGACGCGAACAACCCCGAGAAGCTCGCCCAGAAGCTGATCGACACGGGCGGTCCCGAGGTCTACATCAACTTCCAGGTCGGGACCCGGGAGACCGGCAAGGAGGGCATGGCGCGGTTCCGGCAGAAGTACGGCAAGGGTCCGGTCAAGGTGACCATCCGGGACATCCAGAACGGCGAGCACAACGGCTGGCACTACGTGCGCGGCATGAAGGAAGGCTCACTGGAATGGGTCAGCAAGGTCCTCAAGGGTCCGAAGCCCGAAACGGGCTGACCGGCGTGGCCCTCGCCACGTCCACCCGTCCCGGGCAACCCATCCGGTCGTTCATACCTCTGTTAAGGATGTAAGGGGGGACCAATCGGTCCAGCCCGCGCTCCCAGGGGGCGCCGGAGAAGGAACGGGAACGATCCGTGCACCAAGACCTGCAGGGTGACAGGGCCGCCACCACCGGGGACGCCCCTGTCACGACCGAAGGCGCCCCCGCGACCTCCGCGACCGATGGCGTCCCCGCGACCGCGGCCCGACGCCCCCGGCGCCGGCTCCGCCGGATCCTGATCGGCGGGGGCCTCGGGCTCGCCCTGCTGGCGGGCGGCGGGGGCGCGTACCAGTTCGGGCTCTTCTCCGACATAGGCGATCCCGTCTCCTTCGGGAAGCCCCCTTCCGCGGACTCCGCCGCCTCCGCCGCCTCCGACACCGGGGCCGCGCCGGGGGTGCGGATGCCGACCGGGCCGAAGGCCTCGTTCGTCCGGACCTCCCGGCTGCCCGACGGCACCCAGATCGCCAAGACCACCCTGAGGGGCAAGAAGTCCGGGTTCACCGGTGACGTATGGGTGTGGGTGCCGAAGGAGTACGACGACCCGGCGTACGCCGACAGCGCCTTCCCGGTCCTGATCTCCCTGCCCGGCGGCCGCGGCTACCCCACGAACTACTGGGGCACGGGCCCCGGCCTCGGCCTCCAGCAGGCCGTGAGCGACGGGGCGAAGTCCGGCAAGAGCCTGCCCTTCATCCTGGTCATGCCGGTGCACAACGCCGACACCAAGCACCACTTCGACGCCTCGGACATCCCCGGAGAGCCCAAGATGGGTACCTGGATGGTCGAAGACGTCCCGGATTTCACGAAGGCCAATTTCCGTACCTTCACCTCCCGCGACGGCTGGGCCTTCATGGGCTCCTCGGCGGGCGGATTCGGTGCCTTCAAGCACGTCCTGAAGCACCCCGACCGCTTCAAGGCGGCCATCGCGAGCGGGGTCGACATCGTCCCCGATTCCCCGCTGTGGAAGGGGAACAAGCAGGCCATGGACGCGGACAACCCCGAGAAGCTCGCCGCGAAGCTGATCGCCGCGGGCGGCCCGGACGTCTACATCAACTTCCAGATCGGCACCGCGGAATCCGGCCGTGAGAAGGCCGAGCAGTTCATCAAGGAGTACGGCAAGGGTCCCGTGCACACCACCCTGCAGGTGATCCAGGATGGTCAGCACAACGGGAAGTCCTACGTCCGCGGGATGAGGGAGGGCGCACTGGAGTGGATCAGCAAGGTGATGTCCGCACCCACCCCGAAGCCCCGGCCGGCCCCGAGCGGCGGCGCGAGCGGCGCCGCCGCCCCGCGGTGAGCCACCGCCTCAAGGGGATCGGGATCGGCTCGGCCGCCCTCGTGGGGGCCGCCGGGCTGCTCGCCGCGGTGTTCCTCAGGAACCCCGGCGGCTACGAGGACCACGGCGCCCTCGCCTTCCCCACCGTCGGCGTCCTCATGGCGGGCGGCGAGCACTGGTGCACGGCCAGCGTCGTCGACAGCCCGCGGGGCAACGTCGTCGCCACCGCCGCGCACTGCGTGGCCCCCGCCGGCGAGGACGGGCGGCCGGGCGAGGCCGCGCACGACGGGCTCGCCATCGGCGAGCTCGCCTTCGCCCCCGCCTTCACCGGGGAGGGCTCCGGGAAGCAGCCGCTCGGCGTGTGGAAGGTGCGCTCCGTCCAGGTCGACGAGCGCTGGACGAAGTGGGGCGAGGACACCGCCGACTTCGCCTTCCTCAGCGTCGAACCGGACGCGGACGGGCGCAGCCTGCAAGAGGTCGTCGGACGCGGGGAGGCCCCCAAGCCCGTCTGGACCTCCGGCTACGAACGCGAGGTGACCGTCGTCGGCTATCCGGAGTCCGAGCACAACCCCGAGAACAAGCCCGTCGCCTGTACGACGCAGAGCCGGCACGACGAGGACGACCCCGCCATGCTCTACATCAACTGCTCCGGGTTCTGGACGGGGACGAGCGGCAGCCCGTGGATCGCCGACCGGGGCGGACCGGGACGGCCGGGGCAGCTCATCGGGGTGCTGAGCGGCGGGGACACCGACGTGGACTCCACGGCCGCCCTGTTCGACGACCGGGCCAAGGCCCTCTACGAGCGGGCGGCGAAGCCCGCCCGCTAGGGCGTGTCCGGCGGATCACGGCGATGGCAGAGTGGGCCCGTGAGTTACAGCATCTTCCTGGTCCGGTTCGTGGACGGCGAGGTCGTCGCCCTGGACGCCGAACGGTTCCGACAGGTGACGGAACCGTATGTGGTGGCGGGCGGTCCGGAGGAGGGCTTCTCCCAGGTCCGCGCGGAGGACGGGGGCGAGGCGGACCTCTACCACGAGTCCCAGAACGAGGCCGGGATGGTGTGCGTGACGGCGACGCACTTCGCCTGTGGCGCGATGCTCGGTGTGCTCGCCCGGCTGGCGGCGGCTCTCGGAGCCTCGATCGTCCCCCAGAGCGGTGGCGCGCTGATTTTCCACGAGGAGGATCGCGGCCATCTTTCCGCGGACCTCCAGGAGACCGCGCTGGTCATCGCTCCCACGGCGGACGGGTTGCGGGCGGCGTTCGACGCGCGATGAGCGTCCGCGCCCCGACGGCGGACCATGGACACGCCCTAAGGCGTGTCCTTCGGGTCGGGGCGGCGCTCGGTGCTCACGATCACGCACACCGCCGCCACGACGATCACGCCGCCGAGCAGGAGCGGCCAGGTCAGGGCCTCGTCGAGGATGAGCCAGCCGAGCGCGACGGCCACGACCGGATTCACGTAGGCGTACGTGGCCACCAGCGAGAGCGGAGCCGCGCGCAGCAGCCACACGTACGCGGTGAAGCCGACGAGCGAGCCGAACAGCACGAGGTAGCCGAGGGCCAGCCAGGACCTGGTGGAGTACGAGGTGAGGTCCAGCCCATGCTGTTCGCCGCGGCACAGGCCGACGAGGATCCCGCCGGTCCCGCCCGCGAGCATCTGGTACGCGCTGCCGGTGAAGGGGTTCGCCGGCAGGGTCAGCTTCGAGCCGGAGAAGGAGCCGAGCGACCAGCACACCGAGCCGGCCAGCACCAGGAGCACCCCGCCGAGCGCGATCTGCCCGCCGAGCCCCGGGCTGGTCAGGACGGCGAGCCCGCCGAGCCCCAGCAGCACCCCGGCCACGGTGCGGGGCGAGGGGCGGTCTCCGGAGCCGGCGCGCAGGACGACCAGCCACATCGGGACGGCGGCCACCAGGAGGGCGGCCAGCCCGGAGGGGATCGAGGTCTCGGCGAGGACGACGAGGCCGTTGCCGCCGAGCACCAGCAGCAGCCCGACCAGCACGGCGGAACGCACCTGCGCGCCGGTGGCCTTGAGGGCGGCCGGTCCGTCGCGCCAGGCGACGAGGCCGGCCAGGAGGAGGCCGGCGGTGATGAAGCGGGCCCCGGCGGAGAGGAACGGGGGCATGGTCTCGACGACGATGCGGATGCCGAGGTAGGTCGAGCCCCAGACGACGTAGACGAGGGTGAGGGCGAACCAGACACGGGCCGATGGGGTGCGCATGACGCGGAGCCTATGTCGTTGGCCCCTGCACCCATCATGGGGTCCCCCGGAGCGGGGCGCTCCGGCCGGGAGGCCGTCGGGCGGTCAGCCGGACGCCGGCCCCGTCAGCCCGCCGGCGCCGCCAGGCCCGTCTTGGCGCCCGCCCCGCAGAGCGGGACCACGGCGGTGCGGCCCTGGAGGGGGTCCTCGGGGGCGGTGGGCCCGACCGCGGCCCAGCAGGCGGCGGCCGTGGGTTCCACGAAGAGCCCGCGCCGGGCCAGGTCGAGCTGGGCCGCACGGACGCGGTCGTCGGTGACGGTCAGGAAGGTGCCGCCCGACTTCCGGACGGCCGCCAGGATCTGGCGGGCCCGCGGCGGAGCCGGGATCGCGATCCCCTCGGCCAGGGTGGGGAGTTGGGGTACGGCCTCGGCGTCCTCGGCGCCCGCGCGGAAGGCGGAGGCCAGCGGGGCGACGGCCGCCGACTGGACGGCGATCAGCGTCGGCGGGCGGACCCCGCGGCGGGCCAGCTCCTCCACCGCCAGCGCTGCCCCGAGCAGCAGCGTGCCGTTGCCGACCGGGACGACGACCACCTCCGGGAGATGGCCGCCCAGCGCCTCCCAGATCTCGTAGACGTACGTCTTGGTGCCGTGCAGGAAGTACGGGTTGAAGACGTGGCTGGCGTAGAACACCCCCGGCAGGTCCGCCGCCTCGCGGGCCGCCACCGCCGCCGCCTCGCGTCCGCCCGGCACCACCGTCACCGTCGCGCCGTGCGCGCGCATCTGCTCCGTCTTCTTCGCCGAGGTGCCCTCCGGCACGAAGACCTCGCAGCTCAGCCCGGCGCGTGCGCAGTAGGCGGCGAAGGCGGTCCCGGCGTTGCCGCTGCTGTCGGCCACCACCCGCTCCGGTCCCAGCCGGCGCGCGACCTCCGCGAGCATCACCGCGCCGCGGTCCTTGAAGGACAGCGTGGGCATCAGGAAGTCGAGCTTGGCGTGCACCCGCTCCGACAGCGGCACCAGCGGGGTGTTCCCCTCCGCCAGCGTGACCGCGAACGCCCCGGTGAGCGGCAGCGCGGGGCCGTAGCGCCAGAGCGAGTGGGGTCCGGCCGCGGGATCCAGCACGGCGTCCGGGTCGGGGACGAAGTCGAGGTCCCACGGTCCGCCGCACACCGGGCAGCACCAGGGGGCCGTCCGCGCGTCGGCGCGGGTGGCGTCTTCGGCGCAGACGTAGCCGGGTAGTGCGTGCGTCATGTGCGGTGAGCCTTTGCTCGTTCATGGCTGAGGTATGGCACGGATGTTACGCGTTCGTTGTCCTCTTGTGGTGGAGCGACTCCGTGGGTCAACCTTTCGTCAGCGGCGCATCGTTGGGCCGAATTGGTTGACATGGGCATGCCTAAAAACATGCCCTGACGGCAGCGCCCACCGGCCGCGCACCCCCCGCAGCGCACCACCTATGAGGAGGACCCTCACATGTCCGCGACGCGTCACACCCGCCGGAGGATCGCCGGCATCGGAGCGACCGCCACACTGGCCCTCGCCCTCGGAGCCACCCTCGCCTTACCCGCCTCGGCGGCCCCGAGCGCCCCGCAGGGCGTCATCGAGAACGCCGGCGCCGAAGGCACCGTCTCCGGCAGCTACATCGTGACCCTGAACGACTCCGCGGCGCGCTCCACCGCCGCCAGCGGGAAGGCCGTGGCCCAGCGCTACGGCGCGCGGATCGACCGGACCTACAGCGCCGCCCTCAACGGCTACTCCGTCGAGGTCTCCGAGGCGCAGGCCAGGAAGCTCGCCGCCGACCCCGCCGTCAAGTCCGTCGTGCAGAACCGGGTGTTCACCGTCGACACCACCCAGCCGAACCCGCCGTCCTGGGGCCTGGACCGGATCGACCAGACGGCCCTCCCGCTGAACCAGAGCTACACCTACCCGGACAAGGCCGGGGAGGGCGTGACGGCGTACATCATCGACACGGGCGTCCGCAAGACCCACCAGGACCTCGGCGGCCGCGCCTCCGACGGCTTCGACGCCATCGACAACGACAACACCGCCCAGGACGGCCACGGCCACGGCACGCACGTCGCCGGCACCGTCGCGGGCACCACGTACGGCGTGGCCAAGAAGGCGAAGATCGTCGGCGTGCGCGTGCTCGACAACAACGGATCCGGCACGACCGCCCAGGTCGTCGCCGGCATCGACTGGGTGACGGCGCACGCCGTCAAGCCGGCCGTCGCGAACATGTCCCTCGGCGGCGGCGCGGACTCCGCCCTCGACACCGCGGTCCGCAACTCCATAGCCAGCGGCATCACCTACGGGGTCGCGGCGGGCAACGAGTCCACCAACGCCAACACCAAGTCACCGGCCCGCGTGGCCGAGGCGATCACCGTCGGTGCCACCACCAACACCGACGCCAAGGCCAGCTACTCCAACTACGGCACGATCCTGGACCTCTTCGCCCCGGGCTCCAACATCACCTCCTCGTGGGGCACCGGCGACACCGCCACGAACACCATCTCCGGCACCTCGATGGCCACCCCGCACGTGGTCGGCGCCGCCGCCCTCTACCTCGCGGCCAACCCCGCCGCCACCCCGGCCCAGGTCTCCACGGCCCTGGTGAACGCGGCCACGCCGAACGTGGTGACCAGCCCCGGCACGGGCTCCCCGAACCGGCTGCTCAACATCGGCACCTCCACCACCCCGCCGAACCCGGGCACCCGCTTCGAGAACCTCGCCGACTACGCGATCGCCGACAACGCCACCGTCGAGTCGCCGATCACCGTCAGCGGGATCTCCGGCAACGCCCCGGCCACGCTGAGCGTGCCGGTCGACATCAAGCACACCTACGTCGGTGACCTGAAGGTCGACCTGGTCGCCCCCGACGGCACCGTCTACACCCTGCGCAACCGCACCGGCGGCAGCGCGGACAACATCATCCAGACCTTCACCGTGAACGCCTCGGCCGAGGTCGCCAACGGCGTGTGGAAGCTCCGGGTCGCGGACCTGGCGAACGTCGACACCGGAAAGATCGACTCCTGGGCGCTCCAGTTCTGACGCCCGGGCGGCAGTGACATGACGTGACGTGACGCGAAGAACCTCGGGGGCGACCGTTTCGGCGGTCGTCCCCGCTGCGTACCATTCGCGCATTCGTTCGCCCCGTTCCTGGAGCCCCGTGAGCACCCAGCCCCCCTACCAGTGGCCCGCCCCGCCCCCGCAGGGGTACGCGTACGGGCCGCCGCCGCTCAACGGCTTCGCGCTCGCCTCCCTGCTCGTGGGGCTGCTCTGCTTCCCGCCCCTCGGGATCGTCTTCGGGATCGTGGCCCTCGTGCAGATCGGGAAGAAGGGCGAGCGGGGCAAGGTGCTCGCCGTCCTCGGTCTGGTGGTGTCGGTCCTGATGTCCGGCGTGCTGGTCCTGGGCGCGGCGCGGGCCGCGGACACCTTCTTCGCGCGGGCCGGCGCGATGGGCGCGGCCGAGCCCTACGAGGACGTCGAGGGTGAGCTGGCCGACCTCGGCGAACTTGCCGTCGGCTCCTGTTTCAACGTCCCCGGCGGGGACCTGCTCGACGAGAACCCCTTCGTGTACCGGATCGCCTGCTCGCGGGTCCACGACGCCGAGGTCACCTTCGCGCGGGCGCTGGACGGGACGCGGTTCCCGGGCGAGGAGGAGCTGAAGGAGTCGTCGGCCGAGGACTGCTGGCGCGCGCAGGACGCGTACGCGATGGACACCTGGGCGCTGCCCCCGTACGCGGAGATGTTCTACTTCGCGCCCTCGCGCGAGCGGTGGGAGGGCGGGGACCGGCTGCTCGTATGCGTGATCGGCACGGCGGAGCAGGAGCATCGGGGCAGTCTGCGCAAGGATGCCGGAGTGCTGGCACCGGACCAGGTGGCCTTCCTGCGCGCGATGAACGCCGCCGATCTGGCCCTGGGCCACGCGCCCGACGCGGAGGTGGACGAGGCGCTGGAGGAGTACCGGGCCTGGGCGCGGGAGATGGACGGGGTACTGGCCGCGGAGTCGCGGATGCTCGACGGGGCGACGGCGGCGCGGCCGCAGGTGGCCGGGCCGGCGGGAGTGCAGCGCGAGCGCGTGGAGGCGGCGCGGCAGGAGTGGCGGCGGGCCGCGGAGGCGAAGACCGGGGACGGCTTCATGAAGGCCTGGGACCGGGCGCTCGCGGAGCTGCCGGTGGCGCCGGAGAAGGCGCTGCGCGGGGCGTACGGTCTGTCGACGACGGTGCCGGAGTGGCTGGAGGAGCCGCAGGGCGACGCCTCGGGCGGTCCGTCCGTGGAGCGGGTGTCGGCGTGAATGGTGCTGCTGTGACGCGTGGGTTTGAGTGACCAGGCTTCATCACTTCGGGTGAAACTCTGGCCCTTGCTTGCGGGAGACAACCGTCGGTTGCCAGGGTGTAGCTGTCTGTCAACCTGATGGGAGTGGCCTGTGACTTTCGGCGAGCAGCCGGCCTATCTGCGCGTCGCCGGTGATCTGCGACGGAAGATCGTCGATGGGTCCCTGCCTCCGCACGCCCGGCTCCCTTCGCAGGCCCGGATCCGCGAGGAGTACGGGGTCTCCGACACGGTGGCACTGGAGGCGCGCAAGGTCCTCATGGCGGAGGGCCTGGTCGAGGGCCGGTCCGGATCCGGCACGTACGTACGCGAACAACCCGTCCCGCGGCGCGTCGCCCGCTCCGGCTACCGCACCGGCGGGGTCTCGACCCCCTTCCGGCAGGAGCAGGCGGAGGCCGGCGCGCGCGGCACCTGGGACTCCAGCAGCGAACAGGCCGCCGCCCCGGCGGACATCGCGAAACGGCTCGGCATCGAGCCGGGCGAGCGGGTGATGCGGACGCGGTACGTGTACCGCGACGCGGGCGAGGCGATGATGCTGTCGACCTCCTGGGAGCCGCTGACCGTGACCGGGCGGACGCCGGTGATGCTGCCGGAGGAGGGACCGCTCGGCGGCGCGGGGGTCGTGGACCGGATGGCGGCGATCGACGTGGTCGTCGACAACGTGGTCGAGGAGGTCGGGGCGCGACCGGGCCTGGCGGAGGAGAGCATGCAGCTCGGCGGGGTGCCGGGGCACGTGGTCCTGGTGATCGGCCGCACGTACTTCGCGTCCGGCCGCGCCGTCGAAACCGCGGACGTCATCGTCCCGGCCGACCGCTACCGCCTGGCGTACCACCTACCGGTGAGGTGAACCGAGGGCGGCGCGGCGCCGTTGCCGGGGACCAGCCCCCGGACCCCCGCTCCTCAAACGCCGGAGGGGCTGGATTTTGGCTGATGCCGCCCGCAGGGGCAGGCCCTCGCTTCGCGGAGTGGGCTCCGCGTGGCCGCGTTGAGTTGCCCGCAGGGCAAACCCAGCCCCTCCGGCGTTTGAGGAGCGGGGGCGCGGGGGCCGGCCCCCGCAACGGCGGCGAGCCGGAACGCATCGGCGGAGCCCGCCGCACCGGACAGCGGACAGGGGGTCCGCAGGGTGTAACCCCGCCGTGACGCGGAGGCCGGGGGTGTAACCCCCGGGCAACGCCGGAGGGTGAGGGGCCGTCACGCGCGGGCCCTACCTTCCGGCGGTATGACCGATACCGTCACCCCGGCCCCGGCCCCGGCCCCGGCGCCCGCGCCACCCCGCCGGAGCTACGCCAAGCTCGCCGCCGACGAGAGCCGCGAGGACTACTCGCTCAGATACGCGCCCCACTCCTTCCGCCGCTGGGGCCCCGGCACCGTCGCCGGCACCGCCCTCGGCGGCATCGCCTACCTCGCCGACTTCGCCATCGGCGCCTCCATCGTCTTCGCCTACGGCTTCACCAGCGGGGCCGCCGCGATCCTGGCCGCGGCCGTCGTCATCTTCCTGACCGGCATCCCCATCGCCCGCGCGTGCGCCAAGTACGGCCTGGACATGGACCTGGTGACCCGGGGCGCGGGCTTCGGGTACTTCGGCTCCACCCTCACGTCCCTCATCTACGCCTCCTTCACCTTCATCTTCTTCGCGCTCGAAGGCTCGATCATGGCCCAGGCCATGCACCAGGCCGTCGGACTGCCGGTGGAGATCGGGTACCTGCTCACCACGCTGATCGTCATCCCGATCGTCTTCAAGGGCATGGGCGCCCTCGCCAAGGTGCAGGCCTGGACCCAGCCGATCTGGCTGATCGGGCTGGTCCTGCCCTTCCTCGTGCTCGCCTTCGAGGCCCCCGACGCCTGGGGCGCCTTCGCGCACTTCGGCGGGACGGAGGGAGCCGGCTCCGGGTTCTCGTGGATCGGCTTCGGATTCGGCACCGGCATCGCGCTCTCGCTCATCGCGCAGATCGGCGAGCAGGCCGACTACCTGCGGTTCATGCCCGCCAAGACCCCGGCCAACAGCCGCCGCTGGAACCTCGCCGTGCTCGCCGCCGGCCCCGGCTGGGTGATCATCGGCGCCGCCAAGCAGCTCGGCGGGGCCTTCCTCGCCTTCGTCGCCCTGGAAGCCGTCGGCAAGACCCACGCGCTGGAGCCGATCGCCCCGCAGCTGGAGGCGCTGCGCCCCTGGCTCGGCGGCCTCGCACTGCCCGTCGCCGCGCTGTTCGTCATCGTGTCCCAGATCAAGATCAACGTCACGAACGCCTACAGCGGCTCGCTGTCCTGGTCGAACTTCTTCTCCCGCGTCACCCACCGCCACCCCGGCCGCGTCTGGTACATCTTCCTCAACCTCGGCATCGCGCTGACGCTGATGGAGCTGAACATGTTCGCGATGCTCGGCAAGCTGCTGGGCTTCTACTCCAACGTCGGCATCGCCTGGATCGTCGCCGTCGCCGCCGACCTCGTGATCAACAAGCGGCTCGGGCTCAGCCCGCCGTACATCGAGTTCAAGCGGGCCTACCTCTACTCGGTCAATCCGGCCGGATTCGGCTCGATGGTGATCGCCTCCACCGTTTCGATCCTCGCCTTCTTCGGCCTTTTCGGGACATACGCGGAGGCCTTCTCCACCTTCATCGCGGCCGGACTCGCGCTCGTCCTCTGCCCGTTGATCGCCTGGGCGACGAAGGGGAAGTACTACCTGGCCAGGCCGAACACGGTCAACGGCCCGGACGTGGTCGTCGAGGACGTCACCGCCACGCACGTCTGTTCCGTCTGCGAGTCCGCGTACGAGCTCCCGGACATCGCCGACTGCCCCGTCGTCTCCGGCGCGATCTGCTCGCTTTGCTGTTCTCTCGACGCCACCTGCGGGGACGTCTGCCGCAAGGGGAACCCGGGCGGCGCCGTGATCCTCCCGCCGCCGACCGTGCGCGGGGTCTGAACCGGCGCGCACGGCCCACTCGTACGCATGGCCGGATGCGTACGCCTGCGAGGTACCTCTTCGTGAAAAACCGTATCCGCTGAGTAAAGGTCGGGCGTAGGCTCGGGCATATGCGCAATGCGGTTTCCCGGGCAGGTACGTCGGCGGAGGGTGAAACGCGATGAACGACAGCGGTGCCCTGCTCCCGTGGCTGGTCATACGTGAGGACGACAACGGCAACCGCTACCGGGTGGGCCGGTACGCCACCCGGGCCGAGGCCCAGAAGGTCGCCGACAGCCTCGAAAGCAGAGGGCACAAGCAGCTCTACTGGATCGAGCGGCTCGGCCAGGTCGGTCAGGACACCACCGCCGGCCGGACCGGCACGAGGAACTGAGCGGTGCGGCGCACCGTCGCCGCTGCCATAGGCTCCGTCCCATGACTGTACGAGTGGTCGTGGGCGGAGCCCTTTGTCATGAGGGGCGCCTGCTGGCCGCCCGCCGGAGCGCGCCCCCCGAGCTCGCCGGCCGCTGGGAGCTTCCCGGCGGCAAGGCCGAGCCGGGTGAGTCCGTACCCGAGGCGCTCGTGCGCGAGCTGCGCGAGGAGCTCGGCGTGGAGACCGAGGCGCTGGAGCGGATCCCGGGGGAGTGGCCGCTGAAGCCCGGCCTCGTCCTGCACGTGTGGACGGCCCGGCTGCTCTCGGGCGATCCGCTCCCGCTGGAGGACCACGACGAGCTGCGCTGGCTGGGGCCCGAGGAGCTGGACTCGGTGGACTGGCTGGACCAGGACCGCCCGGCCGTCGCCGAGGCGGGCCGCCGGCTGAGCGCCGAATCCCGGGACCGCGTCCGAGGGGGCGCGTGACGCGCACGCGCTAGGCCGTCTGCGCCACAGTGCGCCGGTCCGTGGGGGACCGAGTGGTACGACGCCCCGAATACCGGGTATGTCGCTATTAATCCCTATCTTGAACGTGTACGCGAGGCTCTGTTCTCCCTGTCGAACCGGACTGGGGTCGCCAGCCGGCCCGGGAAGTGATCGGCGTGATCGACACAGACGGTGAATGCGCCGAATGGGCCTTTCCCGCCGAACCGGGTGCCGTCCGCACCGCCCGCCACGCGGTGCGCGGCACGCTGCGCGACTGGGGTCTCGACTCCGTCGGCGACGTCACCGTACTGCTGGTCAGCGAGCTGGTCACCAACTCCCTGCGGTACGCCTCCGGCCCCATCGGAGTCCGCCTCGTACGGCGCAATCCGGCCGTCGCCGACGCTCCTTCGGGTCCGGCACTTCTCGTGGAGGTTTCGGATCCGCTTCCGGATCCACCCCGCGAACGCGTGGCCGAGCCCGACGACGAGGGGGGTCGCGGGCTCCACCTCGTGGCCGTCTCCGCGCAGCGCTGGGGCACCCGTCACGGGAAGTCGGGCAAGACCGTGTGGTTCGAATTGGCTCTTCCTGGTGAGTAACAAGGTGAGGGCCCGTCGACGATCACAAGGGTTGGCCGGAAAACAACGGGATCCTTTTGTGATCGCGAAGGCCGTGTCGTAGAGCGCCGTGGTGCTGAATACTTCGCTCATGGCCGGTCCGGTTGCGGTGAGCTGGAGGGGACGGTCGCGTGAGCGAGATACCTGTACAGGCACATCAGGCCCGTGTGCCCGGGGAAGCGTCGGGGGAGACCTGGCGCGACTCCCTGTGGCACAGCAGCCCGCCTGGCTCGATATATGACTACATAAAGGTCGCTTCCTTCTCGATCGGGCCCGACGGGCTGATCGACCAGTGGAGTCTGCGCGCCGAGGAACTCTTCGGGCTGACCGCGGCCGAGGCCGTCGGCCGTGACCCCGTCGACGCCTTCATGCCCCCGGAGCTGCGCGCCGGCGCGCACCGCCGGGTGGCCGAGATCCTCGACGGCAAGGAATGGACCGGCCTGATCCCCTTCCGGATCCCCGGCGGCGATGGTGCGCACGGGGTGGCCGAGATCTATGTGATGCCGACCCAGACCGAAACCGCCGAGCGGGCCGCGCTCTGCGTCGTGGTCGACGTCCGCGCGCTGCGCCGGATCGAATCCGATCTGGCCGCCTCGCAGGCGATTTTCGGTCAATCTCCCTTCGGGTTCCTGCTCTTCGGTACGGACCTCACCGTGCAGCGGGCCAACCGCCGCTTCGCGACCGTCTTCGGCGGCGCCGCCGAGGAGCACCGCGGCCGCACCGTCCACGACTACCTGCCCGCGCACGAGGCCGACCGGATGGCCGAGGCGCTGCGCCGGGTCCTGGAAACCGGCGACTCGGTCAACGACCTCCAGATCACCGGCGCCGCCCCCGGCAGCCGGGACAACCGCCACTGGTCCATCAACCTCTACCGGGTCCACGGCGGTACCGGCCGCCCCATCGGAGTCGCCGGCATCGGCATCGACGTGACCCGCCGCCACCTCGCCGCCCGCGAGGCCGCCGGGGTCCGGCGCAACCTGGCCCTGCTGAACGAGGCCGGACACCGCATCGGCAACTCCCTCGACCTGGAGACCACCGCCCGCGAACTCCTCGACGTCACCGTCCCGGGCTTCTGCGACCTGGCCGCGGTAGACCTCTACCAGGGGCTGCTGCTCGGCGACGACGACCGCCCGGCCCGCCCCCAGGGCCCGGGCGTCCCCAGCCTGCCCGGCTACGGCCCCGGACGCGCCCCCTCGGCGCCGCTGCGCCGGGTGGCCTTCTCCTCGGCCGTGTCGGACGCGCCGCTGTCGGGTCCGGGCGCGCTGGTCTCCGTAGGGGAGGTGCACCGCTACCCGGCCGGCTCGCCGGGGGCCTTCGCCCTGCGGACGGCGCGGCCCCGGCTGGTGGAGGGCGGCGGACCCGAGTCCGGGGACCTCGTACAGTCCACGCTCGTCGTCCCGCTGGTCGCGCACGACACGGTGGTCGGGCTCGCGCAGTTCTCCCGCACCAAGGGCAGCGAGCCCTTCGGCGAACGCGACCGGGCGGTCGCCGTGGAGCTCGCCGCGCGCGCCGCCGTGTGCATCGACAACGCCCGGCTCTACCGGCGCGAACACGAGCGCGCGCTGATACTCCAGCGCAGCCTGCTGCCCCCCGGCGACCCGGAGGCCGCCGGCCTCGACATCGCCTGCCGCTACCTGCCGGGCAACGCCGCCACCGAGGTCGGCGGCGACTGGTTCGACGTCATCGAACTGCCCGGGCACCGTACGGCACTGGTCGTCGGCGACGTCATGGGCCGCGGACTGCGGGCCGCCGTCGCCATGGGCGAACTGCGCACCGCCGTACGGACCCTCGCGCTGCTGGACCTGGAGCCGGCGGAGGTGCTGACCGCGCTCGACGAGATCGCCCGTGGCCTCGGCGCGCCCGGCGGCTCCCAGCAGGCCTCCCGGGCCGCACTGCACTCGCGCGACGCCGACCGCTCCGAGGTGTACCTCGCGACCTGCGTCTACGCCGTCTACGACCCGGTCACCCGCCGCTGCACCATCGCCAACGCCGGCCACATGCCGCCGGTGCTGGTGGAACCGGTCGAGGAGGGCACCGCGCCCCGCCCCGGACTGCTGCTGGAGATCCCGACCGGGATGCCGCTGGGCGTGGGCGGCGAACCCTTCGAGGAGGTCGAGGTCGAACTCCCGGAGGGCGCACTGCTCGCGCTCTACACCGACGGCCTGGTCGAATCCCGGACCCACCCGCTGGAGGAGGGACTGCGCGGCCTGCGCGACGCGCTGGCCGACCCCTCGCGCCCGCTGGAGGAGGTCTGCGACCACGTCCTGAACACCCTGCACACCCGGCACGGCGAGGACGACATCGCGCTGCTGATGGCCCGGGTCCAGGGCCTTCCCGTGGACGCGGTCGGCGACTGGCAGCTCCCGCGCGAGGCCCGCTCGGTGGGCCGGGCCCGCGAGCTGGCCCGGGCGAAGCTGCCCGCGTGGGGCCTGGAGGGACTGCTCGACACCACGGAACTCCTGGTGAGCGAGCTCGTCACGAACGCCCTGCGGTACGGCGAGGGCGAGATCCGGCTGCGCCTCCTGCTGGACCGGACCCTGGTTTGCGAGGTCTGGGACGCCAACCTGGTCCAGCCCCGCCGGCGCCGGGCGCGGGACACCGACGAGGGCGGCCGTGGCCTCCAGCTGGTCGGGCTGCTGTCCGCGGGGTGGGGGACCCGCCGCACCCACCGGGGCAAGACGGTCTGGTTCGAACTCCCGCTCCCGGGCGCGGTGGCGGAATCGGTGGCGGAACTGTCGGCGGAGCAACTGCTGAGCATGTACGGGTGAGGCCCGGCCGGACACGGGTGCGGGCCGCCCCGGTGGGAGCGGCCCGCACGGGGTGACGGTCAGGCGGCCCTGCCGGCCTTCAGGGCGGCCAGCCGGGCCTCGATCTCCGAGGTCTTGCCGAGGTCGTCCAGGGACTCGAACTGCGCGTCCAGGGAGGAGGCGGCCAGCTCCTGCTTGCCCAGGGCCATGGCCTCCTCGCGCCGGACCTTCTCCTCGAAGCGGCCGATGTCGCTGGTCGGGTCGAGCACGTCGATGTTCTTGACCGCGTCCATCATCGTGTTCTGGGCCTGCGCGGTCTTGGCCCGCGAGACCAGCTCGTCGCGCTTCGCCGTCAGCTCCGTCAGCTTGGTCTTCATCGAGTCCAGGCCCGACTTCAGCTTGTCGACCACCTCGGTCTGCGCGGCGATCGTCGGCGCGGCCGTGTTCGCCTCCTTCTCCGACTGCATCTGGCGGCCGAGCGCGACCTTCGCGAGGTTGTCGAACTTGTCGGCGTCGGCCGCCGACCCGGACGTCCGCAGCTCGTCGGCCTTCTTGCTCGCCGCGAGGGCCTTGCCGCCCCATTCCGCGGCCGCGTCCACGTCCTCCTTGTGGTCGGCCTCCAGCATCCGCAGATTGCCGATGGTGGTGGCGACGGCCTGCTCCGCCTCGGAGATGTTGTTCGTGTAGTCGCGGATGAGCTGGTCCAGCATCTTCTGCGGGTCCTCCGCCTGGTCCAGCAGCGAGTTGATGTTGGCCTTGGCGAGCTGGGTGACGCGGCCGAGGATGCTCTGCTTGCTCATGTGCGGTGTCTCCTTGCGGACGGGGAAGCGGGGAAGCGGGGAAGCGGGGGACAGGTGTCGGGGGGAACGAGGGGAAGCTCCCTGGGAAGGGGGTGCCCGCGAGGGCCCGGGAAGCGGTGTGTGCGTCAGAAGCGGCCGCCGCCGCCCATGCGGCCGCGGGTGCCGCCGCCGCCGAAGGAGCCGGGGCCGCGTCCGCCGCCCCCGCCGAAGCCGCCGCCGAAGCCTCCGCCTCCGCCCCCGCCGCCGCCGAAGCCGCCTCCGCCCCGGCCGCCGCCCAGGATCTCGCCGAGGATGATCCCGCCGAGCACCGCGCCGCCCATGCCGCCGCCCTGCTGCCGGCCGCCACCGCCGTACGGGTTCTGGTAGCCCCGTACGTCCTGCTCGGCCAGCTGCTGCGCCTGGCGCGCCAGCGAGTCCGCCTGCTGGGCCTCGGCGAGCGCGCCCGCCGGGTCCGAGTCCGCCAGGGACGTGGACCGCTCCAGGTGGCGCTGGGCCTCCGCCAGCCGGGTGCGGGCCTGGCTGCCGATCGCGCCCCGGCTGGTGGTGATGTAGTCCGTGGCCGCGCCGATCGCGCTGCGGGCCGTCAGCAGGGCCTGGTCGAGCAGGGCCGCGGCGCGCTGGCGGCCCGACTCCCGCTCACGGGCCCCGGCCAGCGCCTCGTCGAGGGCCGCGTCGGCCTCCTCCACGCGGCGCAGCGCGTCCATCGGGTCGTACCGGCCGGCGCTCTGCTCCTGCCGTACGTCGGCCAGCACGGCCTCCGCCCGGCTGATCCGGCCGCGCAGATCGCCGGTCGGGCCCTCGGTGGTGCCGGTCAGCAGCCCGCGCGCGTCGGCGAGGTCCGTGTCCGTCTCGCCCAGTGCGCCCGGCAGCTTCCCGGCCGCCTCCGCCAGCTCCTGCGCGCGCCGCTCCACCGCGTCGACCAGGGTGGCCGCCTGGTCCACGGCGCCCTCGGCCGCCCGGACGTGCACGGCGGCCTTGCCGTTGTCGCCGGAGTCGATCGCGGCGCGGGCCTCGCCGAGGCTGGTCGTCGCGAACAGCAGCCGGTCCTTGGCCTGTTCGGGGTTGGCGGCCACCGGCGCCGCCGCGGAGTCCGCGTACTGGCGGCCGAGCGCCGTCAGGGTGGCCTCCGCCGTGGTCGTACGGCCCGTCAGCGCCCGGAAGTGGGCCTCCACGGTCGCCAGCGCCTGCGGGGCGTTCTTCTCCAGGTCCCGCAGCCGGTCGAAGTCCGCGGTCTCGGCGTCGAGCCGCCGGCTCGCCTCCGTACAGCGGGCCACGATCTCGTCGAGCATCCGGCGGCGGGTGGCGTCGTCCTCCGGGTACGCGTCGTCGAGCTGCTGGCGCAGCCGGAAGGCGGCCGTCAGCTCGCCCTTCCCGAACTCCACCGCCTGCGTGAAGGCCGCCACCGCATCCTCGCCGAACTGGGCGGTGGCGAAACCGAGTTCCTCGGTGCTGGTGCGGATCGCGTCGTCCGTCTCCACCAGCATGGCCTTGGCCTTGGCGTCCAGCTCGGGCAGCGGAACGGGGGCGGGCCCCTGCCCAGGCCAGCCGGTGGTCTTCGAGCCGCCGCCGCTGCCGCCGCCCGCCTGCTTGCGCTTGCGGCGGGTGTACGCGTACGCCCCGAGAGCGCCGGCCGCGCCGACCGCGACCACCGGGAGGACGAAGTCCCCGGCGCCGCTCTCGCCGCTCGCCGCGGCGCCTCCGGGATCCGCCTCGCCGGGGACGATGGCCGGCGCCGGCACGGGCAGCCCGCCCAGGACCGCGTCGTAGCCGTTGGCGGCGCCGATCGCGGCGCCCGCCCAGTCGTTCTGCTTGAGGGCCGGCTCGATGGCGGTCTGCGCGACCGCCGCGAGCTGCGCCTCGGTGAATCCCGAGTCGACATCGGCCGAATAGGCGTACTGCCGGGCCCCGGTGGCGATCGCCAGCAGCACGTCGTTCTGGCCGAGGCCGTTCTTCTGGGCGGTGGCGTCGGCCCAGCTCTGCGCGGACCGGCCGGAGAAGTCGCGCACGTACGTGACGAACAGCTGGACCTTCCGGTCGGCGTAGAGCTTGTCCAGCGCGGCGGTGACCTCGGGCTTGCGGTCGCCCAGGGCGCCCACGCGGTCGGTGATCTGCCCCTGCTGGGACAGCGTGACCGGATCGTCGGCCCGGGCGGCCGGAGCGGCGGCCGTCGCCCAGCCGCCCAGCGCGAGGCCGGCGGCGGCCAGGGCGAGGGCGGCCCGGAGGGATATCGCGGTGGTGGTGCGTCTCTTTGGCGGCGTCACATTTGGGAGCGTATGGGCCGTTTCATACACCCGCACCCGGAGATCGCCGCACGGCCGCCGCCCGCGGACTCACGGCAGGGCGTACGCCGTGAGTTCGGGACGGGACAGGACGAGGCGGTCGCCGACCAGGAGGGTGTCCCCCTGGGCGAGCGCCGGCTCTTCCCACTGGCGGCGGGATTTGCCGGTCGCCGGGTCCAGGACGCTGACGAAGGGGTCCGCGGAGCGGCTCAGGAGGCCGCGCCGGCCGCCCCGCGGAACCTTGACGTACAGGCCGCCCGGGCGCAGCCCCAGCAGGTCGAGGGTGCACACCCGGCCCTCGCGCCGGGTCAGCGCCCGCTGCCAGCGCAGCGCACCGGTCCCGGCGTCGAGCGCGAAGACCAGGTCCGCGCCCTGGTCCGGGCGGTGCGCCGCCGCGTACACCGTGCCCCGTTCGATGAGCAGCCGCTCCGCCGGGGTGCCCAGCGCGAACCGCCACAGCTCCCGGCCGGTGGCCCGGTCCAGGGCCAGGAGCGCGCCCCCGTCCAGCAGGTGCACCGGGCCGCCGGACAGCTGCTGCCCGTGCAGCGCGCGCTCCTCCGGGCGGGCCCGGGGGAAGGACCACACCGGGCGGCCGGTCGGCAGGTGCAGGGCCTGGACCAGCCGGTCGTCCGCCAGCACCAGGCAGTCGCCCACCGCCGCGGGGGAGCGGGTGGCGGAGTCCGGGAGCGTCCGCTGCCACAGGACCTCGCCCGTCTCGGCCCGCAGCGCCGTCAGATCACCGGGCGCACCGAGCACCAGCACCGGCCCGGCGCTGTGCAGCGGCCGCTCCACGGGCAGGTCCCGCCACCACCGCACCCGCCCGTCGCGCGGATCGCGCGCCAGCAGCCGCACCCCCGCCGCGTCGTCCCGCCGGACCTGGACGTACACCGTGGCCGCGTCCGCCTCGCAGGACACCAGCAGCGGCCCGGTCCCCGGCAGCGGCGGAGCGGCCGCGCCCTCGTCGGCGTACGCCGTCCAGAGCGTCGCGCCCGCGTCCACCCGTACGCAGCCCACCTCGGTCCCCTTGCGCCACACCACGCGCGCACCGGCCGCGTACAGGCCGGCCGGCCGGGCGCTCGTGTGCCACGCCCGAGCGCCGGGGGCCGCCGCGCGGCCGCGCGGCACCGTCCCGTCGCGACCGGTGACCGTCGTACCCGCCGGCAGGGGGCTCCCGGCATCGGCGGCGGCCTCCCGCAACCAGGGCACCCCGGCCGTCGCCACGCACTCCCGGGCGATCCGGGCCAGCGAGCGTGCCCGTTCCGCCGCATCGGGCAGATTCCGGGCCCGGCCCGCGCGCTCCCGCGCCACGGCCGGGTCCAGCGGCGGCCGCCCCTCCCGCTCGACGGCGGCCCGCGCCGAGGCCAGCGAGTCCAGGGCGTGGCGGGCCTTTTCGTCGGCGGCCTCCTGCGGGTGGCGGCGCAGCAGGCCGGAGGCCTGGTTCCGCAGCCGCTCCGCCTGTACGAGCCGTCCCTGCTCGGTGTGGTGCGCGGCCTCCTCGCGCAGCCAGGCCGCCCGCTCCTCCAGGAACCGGGGCAGTTCCTCCTCGGCCTGCTCCAGCGCCCGGGACCCGCCCGCCGCGTCCCCGGCCGCCGCGCGGTCTCGGGCCACCTGGCACAGCGCCAGCAGCCGGCCCCCGGCGGAGCCGATCCGCTCGCTCAGCCGCAGGGCCGCCGCCAGATCGTTCGGGGCGACGGCCAGCACCGTGTCGTAGGTGGCGGCCCCGCGCAGCCCGGCGTCCTGGATCAGCGCGAGGCGCAGTTCGGCCTCGGCGGGGTCGGCCGCCGCGACGGCCGTGGCGATGCGGGCGCCGAGCCGCTTCTCGGCCGGGCTGTCGGCGAAGTGGTCCGCCGCGATCCGCGCGGCCTGCTCCGGCGCCACCCGGGCCAGCTCCTCCGCCACCGCGCGCAGCGGGCCCGACCGGTTGGAGCCGAACACGGTGAACAGCGCCTGCTGCGCGTCGGTCAGCAGCCGCCGGGCCCGGGCCGGGGCGTGCGCGGAGACGTCCTTGGCCAGCCCGGTCAGCAGTCGGGCCGCCCGAGCCCCGTCGCCCCCGTCGCCGGCCCACGCGGCGGCCTCGGCGTCGGCCAGCAGCCGGCCGGCGAGCCCGCCGTCGAAGCGGGCCGCGGCATCGGCGGCGAGGGCCAGCACCTCGATCCGCGCCGGGGCGCCGGCGGGCAGTGCCCGGAGCGACTCCTCGGCTTCCAGCAGCAGCTCCCGTACGAAGTCCCGTACGGGAACGGGAACGGCCCCGGTGTCCGGCACGGCGGCCGCCGCGGGCCCGCCCCCGGTGCCGGGAGCGGACACGGCACCGGGAGCGGACACGGCACCGGGCGCGGAGGCGGCACCGGGCGTACCCCCGGCACCGGGGGCGGACGCGGATGCGGGCCCGAACCGGCCCCAGGTGTCCGGCGCGGGGATGGACACGGGCCCGAACCCGCCCCCAGTGTCCGGCGCGTACAGGGAGGCCGGCCCGAACCCGCCCCCGGCAGCCCCGTCCGGAGCAGCCCCGTCCGGTACGGCCCCGTCCGGTACGGCCCCCGGAGCAGCCGTACCGCCCGGGGTCTCCGGACCGCCCGGCGCCGCCGAGGCCGCACGCCCGACGGGCACCGCGGACCCCACCACCGACCCCGTCCCGGGACCCGCGCCCGCCCCCGCCCGCAGCAGCGCCCGCAGCCCCGCGGCCACCGCGTCCGCCGACTCCGGCCGGTCCGCCGGGCTCTTCTCCAGCAGCTGCCCCACCAGCCGCTCCACCTCCGGCGGAACCGGCAGGCCGGCCTCCCGCAGCGGGCGCGGCCGGTCCTCGATGTGCCGGCGCATCAGGACGTAGGGGACCTCCGCCTCCCCGAAGGGCGGCTCCCCGCTCAGCAGCGCGTACAGCACGCCCCCCAGCGCGTACAGATCGCACCGGGCGTCCACCCGCTCGCCCCGCCACTGCTCGGGGGCCATGTACGGCGGGCTGCCGAAGATCCGGCCGGTGACCGTCCAGCCGGCCGTGGCGTCCGAGGAGTGCGCGATGCCGAAATCGCAGATCTTCAGCCGGCCCCCGGGCAGCAGGAAGAGGTTGGCCGGCTTCAAGTCCCGGTGGATCACCGAGCGTTCGTGCGCGGCGGCCAGCGCCTCGGCGGTCTGGGCGGCGAGATCCAGCGCGACCGCCACCGGCATCCCGCCCGGAGCCCGGACCAGCGCCGCGCGCAGATCCTCACCGGCGAGCAGCTCCATGACGATGAAGAGCCGCTCGTCCTCCTGCCCCACGTCGTGCACCACGGTGATGCCGGGATGCTGGAGCCGCGCCCCGATGGTGGCCTCGCGCCGGAAGCGGGCGACCGCCTCGTCGGACATGGCCGTCTCCAGGAGCACCTTCACCGCCACGGCCCGGTCCAGTGCCGTGTCGAACGCCCGCCACACCTCGCCGAAGCCGCCCTTGCCGAGCCGCTGTTCGAGGCGGTACCGGCCCGCCAGCTGATCCCCCACCCGCACCGCGAATGCCCCCTGACTTCACGTCAACGACGTTGCTCAGGGGGCATTCTGTCGTGCCAAGTGAACGATTGGGGGCGGCTATCGACCGGAGCGACGCCCGATCTTGCTCCCCAGCCACACGAGCGGGTCGTACTTGCGGTCCACGGCCCGCTCCTTCAGCGGGATCAGGGCGTTGTCGGTGATCTTGATCCCCTCGGGGCAGACCTCCGTGCAGCACTTGGTGATGTTGCAGAGGCCGAGCCCGTGCTCCTCCTGCGCCGTGCGCTTGCGGTCCAGGCCCGCTTCGGCCGCCGCGTCCAGCGGGTGCATGTCCAGCTCCGCCACCCGCATCAGGAAGCGCGGACCGGCGAAGGCGGGCTTGTTCTCCTCGTGGTCGCGCACCACGTGACAGGTGTCCTGGCACAGGAAGCACTCGATGCACTTCCTGAACTCCTGCGAGCGCTCCACGTCGATCTGCTGCATCCGGTACTCGCCGGGAGCCACCCCGGCGGGCGGCACGAACGCGGGCACCTCGCGCGCCTTCTGGTAGTTGAAGGACACGTCCGTCACCAGGTCGCGGACGACCGGAAAGGCCCGCAGCGGGGTCACGGTGATCGTCTCCTCGCGGGAGAAGGTCGACATCCGCGTCATGCACATCAGCCGCGGCCGCCCGTTGACCTCCGCGCTGCACGAACCGCACTTGCCCGCCTTGCAGTTCCACCGCACCGCGAGGTCGGACGCCTGGGTGGCCTGGAGCCGGTGGACGATGTCCAGGACCACTTCCCCGTCGTTCACCTCCACGGTGAAGTCGCGCAGCTCACCGCCCTCCGCGTCGCCCCGCCAGATCCGGAACGCGGCATCGTAGCTACTCACTCGTACAGCTCCTCTTCGGCGAGGTACTTGACCAGCTCTTCCTTCTCGAAGAGCGCGAGCAGGTCCGGTCGGATGGGGTCGGTGCGCACCCGGGTCAGCTCGATCCGGTCCGCGGCCGGGTCGGCGGGAGCGAGGTCTCCATCGGGCACGGTCACCGGCCGGCACAGCAGGTTCACCGGCCGCCAGGACCGCTCCATCGCCGGGCAGTCCTCGCGGGTGTGCCCGCCCCGGCTCTCGGTGCGCTCCAGGGCGGCGCGGGCCACGCACTCGCTGACGAGCAGCATGTTGCGCAGGTCCAGGGCCAGGTGCCAGCCGGGGTTGAACTGCCGGTGCCCCTCGACCCCGGCCCGGGAGGCCCGTACGCGCAGGGCCGCGAGCTTCTCCAGCGCCTGGGCCATCTCGCCCTCCCGGCGGATGATCCCGACGAGGTCGTTCATCGCCGTCTGGAGCTCCTGGTGGAGGGTGTACGGGTTCTCCGCGCCCTCGGCGGCGTGGAAGGGGGCCAGCGCCTCCGAGGCCGCCGCGTCGATCTGCGCCTGGGACACCTCGGGCCGCCCGCCGACGGCCGGGGCGTCCCGCGCCGCGTACTCGGCGGCGTGCAGCCCGGCCCGGCGGCCGAAGACCAGCAGGTCGGACAGGGAGTTCCCGCCCAGCCGGTTCGAGCCGTGCATCCCGCCCGCGACCTCACCGGCGGCGAACAGGCCCGGTACCCCGAGGGTGGCGGCCGTGTCGGACTCGACCGCGATGCCGCCCATCACGTAGTGGCAGGTCGGGCCGACCTCCATCGGCTCGGCGGTGATGTCCACGTCCGCCAGCTCCTTGAACTGGTGGTACATCGACGGGAGCCGCCGCTTGATCTTCTCGGCCGGCATCCGGGTGGACACGTCCAGGAACACCCCGCCGTGCGGGGACCCGCGCCCGGCCTTGACCTCGGAGTTGATGGCCCGGGCCACCTCGTCGCGGGGGAGCAGCTCGGGCGGGCGCCGGTTGTGGTCCGGGTCCTCGTACCAGCGGTCGCCCTCCTCCTCGGACTGGGCGTACTTCTCCTTGAACACGTCCGGGATGTAATCGAACATGAACCGCTTGCCCTCGCTGTTGCGCAGCACCCCGCCGTCGCCGCGCACCGACTCGGTGACGAGGATGCCCTTGACCGAGGGCGGCCAGACCATACCGGTCGGGTGGAACTGCACGAACTCCATGTTCAGCAGCGGGGCTCCGGCGAGCAGCGCCAGCGCGTGGCCGTCGCCCGTGTACTCCCACGAGTTGGACGTGGTCTTGAAGGACTTCCCGATCCCGCCCGTGGCCAGCACCACCGCCGGGGCCTCCAGGACGAAGAACCGCCCGGTCTCGCGCTCGTAGCAGAAGGTCCCGGAGACCCTCGAGTCCGCGGCGGAGCCGCTATCGGGCTCGGTCTTCAAGATCCTCGTGACCGTGCACTCCTGGAAGACCTTGAGCCGGGCCTCGTAGTCCCCGTACTCCTTGAAGTCCTCCTGCTGGAGCTGGACGATCTTCTGCTGGAGGGTGCGGATCAGCTCCAGCCCGGTCCGGTCGCCGACGTGCGCGAGCCGCGGGTACTCGTGCCCGCCGAAGTTGCGCTGCGATATCTTCCCGTCGGGCGTGCGGTCGAAGAGCGCGCCCCAGGTCTCCAGCTCCCAGACCCGGTCCGGCGCCTCCTTGGCGTGCAGCTCCGCCATCCGCCACTGGTTCAGGAACTTGCCT
The DNA here is from genome assembly GCF_035978755.1 of Streptomyces sp. NBC_01298. Lineage (NCBI taxonomy): Bacteria > Bacillati > Actinomycetota > Actinomycetes > Kitasatosporales > Streptomycetaceae > Streptomyces > Streptomyces sp. NBC_01298. The sequence goes on along the minus strand of NZ_CP108414.1, from coordinate 3,456,044 downwards.
CCGCGCATCGTGTCGCGGAAGTGCACCTGCCAGTTGTCGCCCTCGTTGACGTTGCCCATGGAGGCGGCGATCCCGCCCTCCGCCATCACGGTGTGGGCCTTGCCGAAGAGGGATTTGCAGATCACGGCCGTACGGGCGCCCCGCTCGCGCGCCTCGATCGCGGCCCGCAGCCCGGCACCGCCGGCCCCGACGACGACCACGTCCCACTGCTGCCGTTCCACTTGGGTCACTAGAAGATCCTCGGGTCGGTGAAGGCGCCGCTGGCCAGCAGGTACACGTAGAAGTCGCACAGGGCGACGCTGATCAGCGAGGCCCACGCCAGCTGCATGTGACGGGTGTTGAGACGGCTGATCCAGCCCCACAGGCGGTAGCGCACCGGGTGCTTGGAGAAGTGCTTCAGGCGGCCGCCCATGATGTGCCGGCAGGAGTGGCAGGACAGGGTGTACGCCCAGATCAGCCCGATGTTGACGACGAACAGCAGCGTCCCGAGGCCCATGTGGCCCCACTCGTACTGCTCGTTTCGGAAGGTCAGCACGGTGTCGTAGGTGAGGATGCCCGCCACCGGCAGGGCCGCGTAGAAGAAGTACCGGTGCATGTTCTGGAAGATCAGCGGGAAGCGCGTCTCACCGCTGTACGAGGCGTGCGGCTCGGCGACGGCGCAGGCGGGCGGCGAGGCCCAGAAGCCCCGGTAGTAGGCCTTGCGATAGTAGTAGCAGGTCAGCCGGAAGCCGAGCGGGAAGACCAGGATCAGCAGCGCGGGGGACAGGCCCCACCAGCTGCCGAAGAGGTCGAGGTTCGGGCCGCCGCGCATGTCCGCGCAGTTCTCCGCGAGGCACGGGGAGTAGAACGGGGAGACGTACGGCGCCGCGTAGTAGTCGGCGTTGGCGAAGGCCCGCCAGGTCGAGTAGACGATGAAGGCGAGCAGCCCGGCCGCGGTGCCGGCGGGCGAGAGCCACCACCGGTCGGTCCGCAGGTGCCGGGCCGGTATCGCGGCCCGCGAGGCGTCGTGGACGCCGCCGGGCCGCTGTGGCGATGGTTGGGTGCCTGTGGCCAAGAGGGACTCCGGGTGGAGTGATGAGGGGTGCCCCGGGGGACCCGGCCGCCGTCGCTGCGGGTGACCGGGTCCGGTGGGGCGGTGGGGTGTGCGGGAGGCGCGCGTCAGGGGGCGCGGCGGTCGCGGGCTCCGAGACCTTCGTCGTCGGCGTCCGTCCACAGCGTGCTGTCGTACGGGGTGTCCGGGACGCTGATCATCGCGCCCTCCCCGGGAGGCCGGGAGGCGGCCGGTGCCTGCCGGGCGACATCCCGTTCCAGCTGTTCCACGGAGCGGACCAGCTCGTTCAGGTTGCGCCGTACGGCGGTCAAATCATCTTGCAGGGACATGACTTGCCCTCACTTCCGCTGGGTGCGGTGGCAACGCTCATGTGCGCCTGCGAGTGTCGCGCCTCACATCCCCCGTTGTGAAGGGACGTGCAGCGATTGCGGGCGCGCGGTCGCGAACCGTGCGCCCCTCCCGCCCCCGTTCTCGTCCCTCTTACGGGCGAACGCCGACCCGGAAAGCAAGCCGGATTGGTCCGCACGGGTGGGGTTCGCGGCGTGGCGAGGGTCGGCTGCGGTGGGTGCGGCGGGGTGTCGATTTCAGTGGGTTTCGGCAACCAGTGTGATCAGCTCCATATACCGCCGAACGTGATCAAAACATCCCCTTTCACGGCTCCCCCCACGCCCCGTCCCGGAGGTACCACCCATGTCCCAGAGAAGGCGCAGGTCCTTGGCGCTCCTGACCTCGGGAGTTCTTGCACTGCCGCTGCTCGCGGGCTGCGGCGCGGGTGAAGACGAGGGCGGCCCGGCCGCCGCCGGGCAGGACATCGCGGCCACCACCCGCGACAAGGTCAAGGACGGCGGGGTGCTGCGGTGGGCGGTGGACTCCATGCCGGGCACCCTCAACGCCTTCCAGGCCGACGCGGACACCACCACCAACCGGATCGCCGGGGCGGTCCTGCCCCAGCTGTTCGTGCTGGACGGCAAGGGGCGGCCGGTGGCCAACCCCGACTACCTGGAGAAGGCCGAGGTCGTCGAGCGGGAGCCCAAGCAGGTCGTCCTGTACAAGCTCAACCAGCAGGCGGTCTGGAGCGACGGCCGCGAGATCGGCGCCGCCGACTTCGTCTCCCAGTGGCGGGCGCTGAACGGCAAGGACTCCGCGTACTGGACGGCGCGCAACGCCGGGTACGACCGGATCGAGAAGATCGAGCGCGGCAAGACGGATCTGGAGGTCAAGGTCACCTTCGTCCGGCCGTACGCCGACTGGCGCTCCCTCTTCAGCCCCCTTTACCCCAAGCAGGTCACCGGCACCCCGGAGAGCTTCAACGAGGGGGCCCGGGGCGCCCTGAAGGTCACCGCGGGGCCCTTCGGGCTGGGCGCCATCGACAAGAAGACGGGCACGGCCTCGCTGACCCGCAACCCGCGCTGGTGGGGCAGCCCCGCCAAGCTCGACACCCTCGTCCTCACCGCGGTGCCCCGCTCCGAACGCCCCGCCGCGCTGGCCGCCGGCAAGCTCGACCTCGCGGAGATCGACCGCACCGGGGCCGACCGGATCGCCCTGGCCCGCCGCGACGCCGCCAAGGCCGACGGGGCCCACGGCCCGGCCGCCTCCGTGACGGCCGCGCAGGCCACCCTCTCGTGGGCGCTGGCCTTCGGCCTGGACGAGGACAAGGCCAAGGAGGCCCAGGCCACCCGCCAGAAGCACGCGGAGTCGGTGAAGCGGTACGCCGAGGAGCAGGGCGCCCTGCGCGGCTTCACCGTCCGCAAGTCCCTGGAGCCCGCCTACACGCAGCTCGCCATGAACGGGGCGAGCGGCCCCCTCGCGGACGAGCGGGTGCGCCGCGCCGTGGCCCGTGCCCTGGACCGCCAGGCGCTCGCCGACATCGTGCTCAAGCCGCTCGGCCTGCCCGCGAAGCCGGTGGGCAGCCACCTCGCCCTGGCCGGGCAGCAGGCGTACGCCGACAACAGCGACGCCCTCGGCGGCCAGGACCCCCAGGCCTCGCAGGCCCTGCTCGCGGACGCCGGCTGGCGCCGCGGCGGCAAGATCACCGAGCCGGCCGGCGCGAAGGCGGGTTCGGAGGCCTCCAAGGAGACGGACGACTCCAAGACCCCCTCCGTCCCGGCCGCGGGCCCGGGCACCGGGAACGACGGCCTCTACATCGTCGGCCAGGACGACGGACGCAACGGCGACGGGCAGCCGGACGGGCTGCCCGAGGGGCAGCCCGACGGGCAGCCCGACGGGGAGATCGTCGACGCCGACGCCTTCGCGGCGGACGGGCAGAGCGGACAGAACCACCCCTCCCCGGTGCTCGCCCCGGCCCCCTTCGCCGACCTCCAGGAGCAGCACCTGCGCGCCCAGGCCGAGGCCCAGGCCCAGGCCAACGCCGCCAACGCCGTGGACGACGGCAAGCGCAGCCCGGCCCTCGACGCCGAGACCGCGGCCGAACCGGCGGACCCGGCCAAGGCCAGCCCCGCCCCGGCCCCCGCCAAGCAGGCCGTGCGCACCTCCGGGAACACGCTCGCCAAGGACGGCAAGCCCCTCGCCCTGCGCTTCGTCCTGCCGGCCGGCCCCGGCTCGGAGGCGCTGCGCACGGTCGGCGAGCGGATCGCGCAGGTGCTCCAGAAGGTCGGCGTGCAGACCGAGCTGGTCAAGGTGGCCGACGAGAGCTTCTTCAAGGACCACATCGCCTCGGGCCAGTACGACCTGGCGCTCTACTCGTGGCCCGCGACCGCCTACCCGGCGACCGACGCCCGGCCCATCTTCGCCAAGCCGGAGCCGGCCGCCGACGGCTCGCTCCTGGTCGAACAGAACTACACCCGGGTCGGCACCGACCACATCGACCAGCTCTTCGACCAGGCGCTCGGCGAGCTGGACGAGGCGGCCTCCCGCGACCTGATGCGCAAGGCCGACGCCCGGATCTGGGCCACGGCCGGGTCCATCCCGCTCTACCAGCGCCCCGAGCTGGTGGCCGTGAAGCCGGGTCTCACCAACGCGGGCGCCTTCGGCCTCGGAGCTCCGCGCTACCAGGACATCGGCTGGAAGAAGCCGGCGCAGGCGGCCAAGGACAAAAACGCGAAGAACTAGGGCGGGAAGCAACGCGAAGAAGTGATGACGAACGGGTGCATCCGGGGTTGATTCGAAGGTCTCAAGCTCAGATGTGACTCAAGTCCCTTGCCCGCCGGATCACCCGGCGGGCAAGGTCGTACGTACCCGTTGACCCGCGTGTTTACAGGTTCCACCTACTGCCGAGTCCCCCCACCCAGGACCCGGCCGTGCTCAGTCGTCCGGCCTCTTGACAGACCCCCCGGCAGGCGGTTCCCGCCAGCCGACGTACGATGGGGTAAGGCCGTGGCAGGTTTTCCGCCCGGTCGAGGCGCGCGTGCCGGACCGTACGCGTCGCCATCCACGATCCCGGGAGAAGCGCCGAAGTGCCCACGCGCCACGACATCCGTAACGTCGCCATCGTCGCCCACGTCGACCATGGCAAGACGACCATCGTCGATGCCATGCTCAAGCAGGCCGGTGCCTTCGCCGCCCACCAGCACCTCGACGACCGCATGATGGACTCGAACGACCTGGAGCGTGAGAAGGGCATCACGATCCTCGCCAAGAACACGGCGGTGAAGTACCACCCCAAGGACGGCGGGGCGCCCATCACGATCAACATCATCGACACCCCCGGCCACGCCGACTTCGGTGGTGAGGTCGAGCGCGGTCTGTCCATGGTGGACGCGGTCGTCCTGCTGGTGGACGCCTCCGAGGGTCCCCTGCCCCAGACCCGCTTCGTCCTGCGCAAGGCCCTGCAGGCGAAGATGCCGGTCATCCTCTGCATCAACAAGACGGACCGCCCGGACTCCCGGATCGACGAGGTCGTCAACGAGACGTACGACCTCTTCCTCGACCTGGACGCCGACGAGGACCAGATCGAATTCCCGATCGTCTACGCCTGTGGCCGTGACGGCGTGGCCTCGCTGACCAAGCCGGAGGACGGCACCGTCCCCGCGGACAGCGACAGCCTGGAGCCCTTCTTCTCCACCATCCTGGCCCACGTCCCGGCCCCGGTGTACGACGACGAGGCGCCCCTCCAGGCCCACGTCACCAACCTGGACGCGGACAACTTCCTCGGCCGCATCGCGCTGGTGCGCGTCGAGCAGGGCGAGCTCCGCAAGGGTCAGACCGTCGCGTGGATCAAGCGTGACGGCACCATCTCCAACGTCCGCATCACCGAGCTGATGATGACCGAGGCGCTCACCCGCAAGCCGGCCGAGGTGGCGGGCCCGGGTGACATCTGCGCGGTCGCCGGTTTCCCCGACATCATGATCGGCGAGACCCTGGCCGACCCGGAGAACCCGATCGCGCTCCCGCTGATCTCGGTCGACGAGCCGGCGATCTCCATGACCATCGGTACGAACACCTCCCCGATGGTCGGCCGCGGCGGCAGCGGCAAGGGCGCGGACGCCAAGTCCGCGGTCAAGGACCGCAAGGTCACCGCCCGTCAGGTCAAGGACCGTCTGGACCGCGAGCTGGTCGGTAACGTCTCGCTCCGCGTCCTCGACACCGAGCGTCCCGACGCCTGGGAGGTCCAGGGCCGTGGTGAGCTCGCGCTCGCCATCCTGGTCGAGCAGATGCGCCGCGAGGGCTTCGAGCTGACCATCGGCAAGCCGCAGGTGGTCACCCAGGTCATCGACGGCAAGGTGCACGAGCCGGTCGAGCGCATGACCGTCGACGTCCCCGAGGAGCACATGGGCGCGGTCACGCAGCTCATGGGCGTCCGCAAGGGCCGCATGGACAACATGTCGAACCACGGCTCCGGCTGGGTCCGCATGGAGTTCGTCGTCCCGTCCCGCGGCCTCATCGGCTTCCGTACCGAGTTCCTGACCGGTACGCGCGGCACGGGCATCGCCCACTCGATCCACGAGGGCCTCGAGCCGTGGTTCGGCCCGCTGGTGACCCGTAACAACGGTTCGCTGGTCGCCGACCGCTCCGGTTCGGTCACGCCGTTCGCGATGATCAACCTGCAGGAGCGCGGCGTCCTGTTCACCGAGCCCGGCACCGAGGTGTACGAGGGCATGATCGTCGGCGAGAACTCCCGCGCCGACGACATGGACGTGAACATCACCAAGGAGAAGAAGCTCACCAACATGCGTGCGGCTTCGGCGGACAACACCGAGAACGTGGTGCCCCCGCGCAGGCTCTCCCTGGAGCAGTCCCTGGAGTTCTGCCGCGACGACGAATGCGTCGAGGTGACCCCGGAGGCCGTCCGCATCCGCAAGGTCGTCCTGGACCAGAAGGACCGCTCGCGCACCGCTTCGCGCGCCAAGTCCGGCAAGTAGTCGCCTGGGACCTAGGTCACACTTGGGTCCTGCCCGGCGTCGACTCAAGTGAACAGCCCCCTCCGTCACGTTCACCGTGACGGAGGGGGCTGTTCGCTTTTGTCAAGCGGATTATTTCGGTCCGGTGTCCGCATACCGACCGTGACACTCCGGAAGAAGAGCTAACAGTCCGTTTCGTTCATGTCTGTCTCCTATCCGTTTGTCCGGATTTCGGGTTTTAGCCGTAGTGCGATGTTGTGAAAACGAGACCACTTAAGTGTGGTTTACGGTCAGGACGTCCTCGAGGATGGCTCCATTGAGCTCGGGTCAATGGGTCACACGCTGTGGGGAGCGTCGACTCACGAGCACACTCGGGACACCGGTCCTATCGCCGTCAGGGGTGTCGGCGAAACACACCTGTGTCCTTCACATCAGACAGTGGACTCATGAGGAGGAAACCCATGCGCGGTGCCAAGAGCGCCAAGTGGGTAGCGGGCGCGATTGTCGTCGCCCTGGCAGCGACTGCCTGTGGCGGCGGAGATGGCGACAACGCCGGCGCCAAGGGTGAGGTTGACCCGAACGGCATCTACTCGATCGAGGTCGGCGAGCCGGAGAAGCTTCTCCAGCCGGCCGACACGATGGAGTCCAACGGCTCGATCGCGATGTCGGGCCTGTTCGCCCAGCTCGTCGACTACGACGCTGACGGCAAGATCGTCAACGTCAACGCCGAGTCGGTCACGAGCACGGACAGCAAGCTGTGGACCGTCAAGCTGAAGCCGGGCTGGACCTTCCACGACGGCACCAAGGTGACCGCCGAGTCCTACGTCAAGGCGTGGAACTGGGCCGCGAACATCAACAACAAGCAGGGCAACGCGTCCTGGTTCGCCGACATCAAGGGCTTCGAAGCCCTGCACCCCGAGGCGGAGGGCGCCAAGCCCACCGGTGACGCCCTCGAGGGTCTGAAGATCGTCGACGAGAACACCTTCACCATCGAGCTCGCCAACGCGGTGCCGTACTTCGCGTACAAGCTCGGCTACGAGGTCTTCTCCCCGCTGCCCGCCTCGTTCTACGCGGACCCCGCGGCCGCCGGTGAGAAGCCGGTCGGCAACGGCCCGTACAAGTTCAAGTCGTGGGAGCACAAGAAGCAGATCGAGCTCACGCGCTTCGACGACTACAAGGGCGCGGACAAGGCGAAGAACGGCGGTGTGATTCTCAAGAACTACACCACCCTCGAAACCGCCTACGAGGACCTGAAGTCGGGCAACGTCGACGTCCTGCGTCAGATCAGCCCGAAGGACCTCCCGGTCTACCGTGCCGACCTCGGTGACCGCGCCGTGGACCAGGCGTACTCCGCCGTCCAGACGCTGGCCATCGCGTACTACGCCGACCAGTGGAAGACCCCGAAGAAGGTCGACCCGAAGGTCATCCAGGGCCTGTCGATGGCGATCGACCGCGACACCATCACCAAGACCGTGCTCCAGGGCACCCGCGAGCCGGCGACCGGCTGGGTCGCCAAGGGCGTCCTCGGCTACACGCCGACCGGCTCCGGTGACGTCACCAAGTTCGACCCGGCGAAGGCCAAGGCCCTCATCGCCGAGGGCGGCGGCGTCCCGAACAACGAGATCTTCATCCAGTTCAACTCGGATGGCGGTCACAAGGAATGGGTCGAGGCCGTCTGCGGCAGCATCACCCAGGCCACCGGCGTCAAGTGCACCGGTGACGCCAAGCCGGACTTCCAGGCCGACCTCCAGGCCCGCAAGTCCAAGCAGGTCAAGTCGATCTACCGCTCCGGCTGGGTCCTCGACTACCCGGTGAACGCCAACTTCATCAGCGACCTGTTCCGTACGGGCGCCGGCGGCAACCAGGGTGGCTTCAGCAGCCCCGAGCTCGACGCCAAGATCGCCGCGGCCGACAGCGCCGCGACGCTCGACGAGTCCGTGAAGGCCTACCAGGCCATCGAGAAGGAACTCGTCAACTACATGCCTTCCATCCCGCTCTGGTACTACAAGGTCAACGCGGGCTACTCCGAGAAGGTCCAGAACGTGAAGTACGCCCAGGACGGCGACCCGATCCTCGACCAGGTCGAGGTCAAGAAGTAAGTCCTACCGCGTAATTCCTTTCGACGGATGTGGGCCGGCGGGGAGCCGGCCCACATCCGGGCCTAACATGCAGCGCCCGGGGGGCCCTTTCGCGACGCAGTGACGGAAACGTCACGCGCGTGCGTGGCGAAAGGGCCCATCCGGCTGCGCCTGCCGCATCTTCTACGGAGGCATGATGGGGCGCTATGTCGCACGACGACTGCTCCAGATGATCCCGGTCTTCTTCGGGACGACCCTGCTCATCTTTTTGATGGTCTACAGCCTGCCCGGCGACCCCGTGGCCGGACTCTTCGGAGACAAGGGTGTAGACCCCGCCACGCTGGCGAAGCTCAGGCACGAACACGGCCTGGACCTGCCGATGTACCAGCAGTACTGGAACTACATATCGAACATCCTGTTCCACTTCGACTTCGGTACGCAGATCCGAAGTGGCCGTGAGATCACCGAAGTACTCGGCGACGCGTTCCCGGTCACCGGCCGGATCGCCCTGCTCGCGTTCACCATCGAGATCGTGCTCGGCCTCAGCCTCGGCATCGCCGCCGGCCTCAAGGCCGGCAAGTTCGTGGACAACCTCGTGCTGATCCTGACGCTGCTGGTCATCTCGGTCCCGGTGTTCGTCCTCGGCTACGTCATCAAGACGGTGTTCGCCTTCGAGCTCAACTGGATCAAGCCCAACGTCAGCAACTACCCGACGTGGGGCGAACTGATGGCGCCGGCCGTCGTGCTGGGCTCGCTGTCCCTCGCCTACGTGGCCCGCCTGACCCGCACGTCGATCGCGGAGAACCTGCGCGCCGACTACGTGCGTACGGCCGTGGCCAAGGGTCTCCCGAAGCGTCGCGTCATCGGTGTTCACCTGATGCGCAACTCGCTGATCCCCGTGGCGACCTACCTCGGTACCGACATCGGCGCCCTCATGGGCGGCGCCGTCGTCACCGAGCGGATCTTCAACGTCAAGGGTGTCGGTGGTCTGATCTACGACTCCCTCGCCCGGCGTGAAGGCGCGACCCTCGTCGGTGTCGTCACCATCCTGGTCGTGGTCTATCTGATCGCCAGCCTGCTCGTCGACCTCCTCTACGCGGTCCTGGACCCGAGGATCCGGTATGCCTGATATGACCAAGACCGAAACCGCGACGACCGAGCAGGCTTCGGCGCCCGTCGCCCCCGTGGAAGCGCAGAAGCCCGAGAAGGCCCGCAGCCTGTGGGGGGACGCATGGTCCGACCTGCGGCGTAACCCCTACTTCCTCGTCTCCTCGGTGCTGATCTTCTTCCTGCTGCTGATCGCCGTCTTCCCGAGCCTGTTCACCAGTGCCGACCCCACCAAGGGCGACCTGGTGAACCACTTCCTCCAGAAGCCCCAGCTCAGCAAGGTCGGCTCGCCCGACTGGCTCGGCTGGGACGGCCAGGGCCGCAGCGTCTACGCGCGTCTGATCTACGGCACCCGCGCCTCGCTGATCGTCGCCGTCTGCGTCACCGCGCTCGTCACCCTCGTCGGCGGTCTGACGGGCATGATCTCCGGCTACTTCGGCGGTCTGACGGACGCGATCATCTCGCGGCTCACCGACGTCTTCTTCGGCGTCCCCTTCCTGCTCGGCTCGATGGTCGTCCTCCAGGCGTTCACCGAACGCACCGTGTGGACCGTCGTCTTCGCCCTGGCCTTCCTGGGCTGGACGCAGATCACCCGCGTCATGCGCGGCGCGGTCATCACCGTCAAGCAGGCCGACTACGTCCACGCCGCCAAGGCCCTGGGCGCCGGTACCCCCCGGATCATGCTCCGGCACATCCTGCCGAACGCCATGGCACCGGTGATCGTCGTAGCCACGATCGCGCTGGGCGGGTACATCGCCACTGAGGCGACCCTGTCCTACCTGGGTCTGGGCCTCGCGTCGCCGGCCATCTCGTGGGGCGTGGACATCTCCGCCGGTTCCGATCAGATCCGCGTCGCCCAGCACATCCTGATCTATCCGTCGATCATGCTCAGCATCACCGTCCTCGCCTTCATCATGCTCGGCGAAGCGGTCCGCAACGCCCTCGACCCCAAGCTGCGCTGAGGAGGGCGTAAGTGATCACCATGGACAACACCTCCAGCCTCCCCTCCCCGCGTGACGGGGCCCCGCAGACGCCGCTCCTCGAAGTGCGCGACCTGCACGTCGAGTTCCACACCCGCGACGGTGTGGCCAAGGCAGTCAACGGCGTCAACTACTCCGTGAGCGCCGGCGAGACCCTCGCCGTCCTCGGCGAGTCCGGCTCCGGCAAGTCCGTGACGGCCCAGGCCATCATGGGCATCCTCGACATGCCCCCCGGCAAGATCCCGCAGGGCGAGATCCTCTTCCGCGGCCAGGACATGCTCAAGATGAGCTTCGAGGAGCGGCGTCAGCTGCGCGGCCGGAAGATCGCCATGATCTTCCAGGACGCCCTGTCCTCCCTGAACCCGGTGCTCACCGTCGGCTACCAGCTGGGCGAGATGTTCCGCGTCCACGAGGGCATGTCGAAGAAGGACGCCCGGCTCAAGGCCATCGAGCTGATGGAGAAGGTCAAGATCCCGGCGGCGAAGCAGCGGGTCGACGACTACCCGCACCACTTCTCCGGCGGTATGCGCCAGCGCATCATGATCGCCATGGCGATCGCGCTGGAGCCCGACCTGATCATCGCGGACGAGCCGACCACCGCTCTGGACGTCACCGTCCAGGCCCAGGTCATGGACCTGCTCGCCGAGCTCCAGCGCGAGCTGAACATGGGCCTGATCCTGATCACCCACGACCTCGGCGTGGTCGCCGACGTCGCGGACAAGATCGCCGTCATGTACGCCGGCCGGATCGTCGAGACCGCTCCGGTCCACGAGATCTACAAGCGCCCGGCGCACCCGTACACCCGGGGCCTGCTGGACTCGATCCCGCGCCTGGACCAGAAGGGCCAGGAGCTCTTCGCGATCAAGGGCCTGCCGCCGAACCTGCTGCGCCTGCCCACCGGCTGCTCGTTCAGCCCGCGCTGCCCCGCGGCGCAGGACATCTGCCGGTCCGAGATCCCCGCCCTGCAGCCCGTCAGCGAGCAGGACGGCAGCGAGCTGGCCGGCCGTCAGAGCGCCTGCCACTTCTGGAAGGAGCAGCTCCATGGCTGAGCTCACCAACGCCCCCGCACGGGAGCCGATCCTCCAGGTCCGCAACCTGGTCAAGCACTTCCCGCTGACCCAGGGAATCCTGTTCAAGAAGCAGGTCGGCGCGGTCAAGGCGGTCGACGGGATCTCCTTCGACCTGTACCAGGGTGAGACCCTGGGCATCGTCGGCGAGTCCGGCTGTGGCAAGTCCACCGTCGCCAAGCTGCTGATGAACCTGGAACGCGCCACCGCCGGCGAGGTCTTCTACAAGGGCCAGGACATCACCAAGCTGTCCGGCCGCGCCCTGAAGGCCGTCCGCCGCAACATCCAGATGGTGTTCCAGGACCCGTACACCTCGCTGAACCCGCGCATGACGGTCGGCGACATCATCGGCGAGACCTACGACATCCACCCCGAGGTGGCCCCCAAGGGCGACCGGCGCCGCAAGGTGCAGGAACTCCTCGACGTCGTCGGCCTCAACCCGGAGTACATCAACCGGTACCCGCACCAGTTCTCCGGCGGCCAGCGCCAGCGCATCGGCATCGCCCGCGGCCTCGCGCTCAACCCGGAGATCATCATCTGCGACGAGCCGGTCTCCGCGCTCGACGTATCGGTGCAGGCCCAGGTCATCAACCTGATGGAGAAGCTGCAGGAGGAGTTCAACCTCTCCTACATCTTCATCGCGCACGACCTGTCGATCGTCCGGCACATCTCGGACCGCGTCGGTGTCATGTACCTCGGCAAGATGGCCGAGATCGGCACCGACGAGCAGATCTACGAGCACCCGACCCACCCGTACACCCAGGCGCTGCTCTCCGCGGTGCCGGTGCCGGACCCGGCCGCCCGCGAGGGCCGCGAGCGGATCATCCTCACCGGTGACGTCCCCTCGCCGGCCAACCCGCCGTCGGGCTGCCGCTTCCGCACCCGCTGCTGGAAGGCCGAGGAGAAGTGCTCCGTCGAGGAGCCGCTGCTCGCCATCCCGGAGCGCTTCAAGGGCTCCAAGTCGCTGGCCGCGCACGAGTCGGCCTGCCACTTCGCGGAGGAGAAGGCCGTCCTGGCCGTCTGACCTCCCGACAGGGGTACCCACGGGCGCCCGTCACCGGATCCTTTCCGGCGGCGGGCGCCTCCGCGTCGGCGCACCCCGGCGTTCGCGCGCCGTGCGCCCCCGGCCCGCTGACGGAGCCCCGACGGCCCGCATGGTCTGATGGCCCGCATGCTCACCGTACGGCCCGCCGGGCCCTCCGACGCCGGGGACATCTGCGGGCTCCTCAACACCATCGACCGCATCGAGATCGGCCGCCCGGAAACCGACCTGGGCGCGGTGGAGGCCGATCTGCACCACCCCGACGTGGACCTGGAGGCGGACTCCTTCCTCGCCTTCGAGAGCGGCCGTCTCCTCGGCTACGCCCTGGTGTGGGCCGACTCCGGCCCCGGCCGGGCCGACTGCCACTTCAGGGTCCTGCCGGGGCGCAGCGCGGCCGCCGTCCGGCTGCTGGAGCGGGTGGAGGCCAGGGCCCGCGAACTCACCGCCGGAGCCCCGCACGCCTACCTGTGGCTCGCGCCCAGCGGGGGTCGCACCCTCGACCCCGACCTGCTGCCCGGCCGCGGCTACCGCACGGTGCGCAGCTTCCGGGTGCTGACCCGCGCGCTCGGCTCCGCCGACACGCCCCCGGAGCCGCCCGCAGGGCTCGTCCTTCGCCCCTGCGACGGCGACGAGAGCGAGCGCCGGCGCGCCCACGCACTGATCGAGGAGACCTTCGCGGAGCACTTCGGGCACGTGGAGCGCCCGTACGAGCCCTGGCTGGACCAGATCGACGGCCGCGGCCTGGACTGGTCGCTGGTGTGGATCGCGAGCCTGCCCGTACTGGGCGACGTAGGGGTACTGCTCACCCGCGACGACCGCACCAGCATGGGCTGGCTCAGCCACCTCGGCGTACGGGCGCAGGCCCGCGGCCGGGGCGTCGGAGCCTTCCTGCTGCGCCACTGCTTCGCCGCCTACGCCGCTCGCGGCCGCGCGACACTGGGCCTGGAGGTGGACTCGGCCAACGCGAGCGGAGCGCTGCGGCTGTACGAGGCGCACGGCATGAGCACGCACCACACGGTGGACACCTGGGAGCTGACGCTTCGACGGTCCGCTTTGCACTCGCAGGGGTGACAGGCGGGCGGCGCGAGGGTGCAATCGGTCCAACCAGGAGTGTGCGAGACCCCACATAGGGTGACATTGGGCCCTAAGTGAGTCTTGGGATCCATGAGGAGGCACTCCATGCGCGGAGCCACCCACGCCAAGTGGGCCGCATGTGCGGCGGCCGTCGCCCTCGCGGCGACCGCCTGCGGCGGCGGAAGCGACAGCGGCGGGGGCGGCGCGGACGGCATCGTCAGCTCCTCGTGGGGAGACCCGCAGAACCCGCTGGAGCCCGCCAACACCAACGAGGTCCAGGGCGGCAAGGTCCTCGACATGATCTTCCGGGGGCTCAAGCGGTACGACCCCGAGACCGGTGAGGCGAAGAACTTCCTCGCCGAGAAGATCGAGACCACCGACAGCCAGAACTTCACGATCACGCTGAAGGACGGCTGGAAGTTCAGCAACGACGAGCCCGTCACCGCGCAGTCCTTCGTGGACGCCTGGAACTACGGCGCGGACGTCACCAAGAAGCAGAACAACTCGCCCTTCTTCTCCGACATCGTCGGCTACGCGGACGTCCACCCCGAGAAGGGCGACCCCAAGTCCAAGACCATGTCAGGCCTGGTCGTCAAGGACCCCAAGACCTTCACGGTCGCCCTCAAGGAGAAGTTCTCCACCTGGCCCGAGACCCTCGGCTACCAGGCGTTCTCGCCCCTGCCCAAGGCCTTCTTCACGGACCACGACGCCTGGCTGAAGAAGCCCGTCGGCAACGGCCCGTACACGGTGGACTCGTACACCAAGGGCACCGGCATGAAGCTGCGCAAGTGGGACGCCTACACGGGTGAGGACAAGGCGGTCAACGGCGGAGTGGACCTGAAGGTCTACACCGACAACAACACCGCCTACACCGACCTGATCTCGGGCAACCTCGACCTGGTCGACGACGTCCCGGCGCAGCAGCTGAAGAACGTCGCGAACGACCTCGGCGACCGCTACATCAACCAGCCGGCCCTCATCATCCAGACCCTCACCTTCCCGCTATACGACCCGCAGTGGAGCAAGGAGGGCATGGACAAGGTCCGCCGGGGCATCTCGATGGCGATCAACCGCGACGAGATCACCAAGCAGATCTTCCGCGAGACCCGCACCCCGGCCAAGGACTGGACCTCCCCGGCCCTCGGCGACAAGGGCGGTTTCTCCGCCACCGCCTGCGGCGAGGCCTGCTCCTTCAACCCCACCGAGGCCAAGAAGCTCATCCAGGAGGCCGGCGGCCTGCCCGGCGGCAAGGTCTCGCTGACCTCCAACGTGGACACCGGCTCGCACCGCGAGTGGATGGACGCCGTCTGCAACAGCATCAACAACGCCCTCGGCGAGGGCCCGGTCTGCACGGTCAACCCGATCGGCACCTTCGCCGACTTCCGCAACCAGCAGAGCAGCTTCAAGCTGACCGGCCCGTTCCGCTCCGGCTGGCAGGCCGACTACCCCCTGATCCAGAACTTCCTGGAGCCGCTCTACTACACCGGCGCGTCCTCCAACTACGGGAAGTTCAGCAACCCGGAATTCGACAAGCTCGTCGACGCGGCGAACCGCGAGAGCGACGCCGCCAAGGCGACCGGCCTCTTCAAGGACGCCGAGAAGATCCTCGCCGAGCAGATGCCGTCGATCCCGCTCTGGTACCAGAACGGCAGCGCGGGCTACGGGGAGCGCGTCTCGGACGTGAAGCTCAACCAGTTCAGCGTCCCGGTGTACGACCAGATCAAGGTCAGCTGACCCGCCAACGGATCGAACCTGGAGCAGTCCATGGGACGTTATGTGATCCGGCGACTGCTCCAGATGATCCCCGTGTTCATCGGCAGCACGTTCCTGATCTTCTTCATGGTGTACGCGCTCGGTGACCCGGTCGCCGCCCTCTTCGGCGACAAGGCCCCCGACCCCGCCACCGCCGCGCGCATCCGCAAGGACCTCTACCTCGACCAGCCCCTGTGGAAGCAGTACCTGCACTACATGGGGCAGATCTTCCAGGGCGACTTCGGCACCGCCTTCAACGGCCAGAAGGTCACCGAACTCATGGCCTCGGCCTTCCCGGTGACCCTGCGCCTGACCATCGTCGCGATCGCCATCGAGATCGTCGTCGGCATCACCCTCGGCGTGATCAGCGGCCTCAAGCGCGGCAAGTCCATCGACAGCGGCGTGCTGGTGCTCACCCTCGTCGTCATCTCGGTGCCCACCTTCGTGACCGGCTACCTCCTCCAGTTCGTCTTCGGCGTCAAATGGGGCTGGGTGCGCCCCACCGTCTCCCCGGACGCCCCCTTCAGCGAACTGATCCTGCCCGGCATCGTGCTCGCGCTGGTCTCCCTCGCCTACGTCACCCGGCTGACCCGGACCTCCATCGCCGAGAACGTCAAGGCCGACTACGTCCGCACCGCCGTGGCCAAGGGCCTGCCCCGCCGCCGGGTCATCACCCGTCACCTGCTGCGCAACTCGCTGATCCCCGTGGTCACCTTCATCGGCACCGACATCGGCGCCCTGATGGGCGGAGCGATCGTCACCGAGCGGATCTTCAACATCCACGGGGTCGGCTACCAGCTCTACCAGGGCATCCTGCGCAACAACTCCCCGACGGTGGTCGGCTTCGTGACCATCCTCGTGATCGTCTTCCTGCTGGCGAACCTGCTCGTCGACCTGCTCTACGCGGTCCTGGACCCGAGGATCCGTTATGCCTGAGCCCGATCCCGAGCGCGCCGCCTACGATCCGCTGGGACCCGGCCCCCACGAGTCCATCGCCCCCACCGGCCAGGGGGGCGCCATGGATCTCGCCCTGGAGGAGGGGGAGTCCCTGGAGAAGGAGCTCGGGGGAGGCCCCGCGGGCCCCACGGGACCCCAGGAGAAGCCCCGCTCCCTGTGGTCCGACGCCTGGCACCAGCTGCGCCGCAACCCCGTCTTCCTCGTCTCCACGCTGCTGATCCTCTTCCTCGTGGTCATCTCCATCTGGCCCCAGCTCATCGCGAGCGGCGACCCGCTCCAGTGCGACCTGTCCAAATCGCAGCAGGGCTCCTCGCCGGGCCACCCCTTCGGGTACGACACCCAGGGCTGCGACGTGTACACCCGTACCGTCTACGGGGCCCGCGCCTCCATCACCGTCGGCATCTGCGCCACCCTCGGCGCGGCCCTCCTCGGCTCCGCGCTCGGCGGGCTCGCCGGATTCTTCGGGGGCTGGGGCGACGCGCTGCTCTCCCGGGTCGCCGACATCTTCTTCGGCATCCCGGTGGTCCTCGGCGGCCTGGTCTTCCTGTCCGTGGTCACCAGCACCACCGTCTGGCCCGTCGTCGGCTTCATCGTGCTGCTCGGCTGGCCCCAGCTGGCCCGCATCGCCCGCGGCTCGGTCATCACCGCCAAACAGAACGACTACGTCCAGGCCGCTCGGGCGCTCGGCGCCGGCAACGGCCGGATGCTGCTGCGGCACGTGGCGCCCAACGCCATCGCGCCCGTCATCGTCGTCGCCACCATCGCGCTCGGCACCTACATCGCCCTGGAAGCCACCCTGTCCTTCCTCGGCGTCGGCCTGCGGCCGCCCACGGTCTCCTGGGGCATCGACATCTCCAACGCCGCCTCCCAGATCCGCAACGCCCCGCACATGCTGCTCTACCCGGCGGGCGCGCTCAGCATCACCGTGCTCGCGTTCATCATGCTCGGCGACGCGGTGCGCGACGCCCTCGACCCCAAGCTGCGCTGAGGAGCCCCGCACATGCTGCTCGAAGTGCGCGATCTGCACGTGGAATTCAAGACGCGGGACGGCGTCGCCAAGGCCGTCAACGGGGTCAACTACTCCGTGGCCGAGGGCGAGACCCTCGCCGTTCTCGGCGAGTCCGGCTCCGGCAAGTCGGTCACCGCCCAGGCCGTCATGGGCATCCTCGACATGCCGCCGGGCCGCATCGCGGGCGGCGAGATCCTCTTCAAGGGCAAAGACCTGCTGAAGATGAAGGAGGAGGAGCGCAGGAAGGTCCGCGGCAACGAGATGGCCATGATCTTCCAGGACGCCCTGTCCTCCCTCAACCCGGTCCTGAGCGTCGGCGCGCAGCTCGGCGAGATGTACGAGGTCCACCGCGGGATGTCCCGCAAGGACGCCCGGAACAAGGCCGTCGAGCTGATGGACCGGGTGAAGATCCCGGCGGCCCGGGAGCGGGTGGGGGACTACCCGCACCAGTTCTCCGGCGGCATGCGCCAGCGCATCATGATCGCGATGGCGATGGCCCTGGAACCCTCGCTCATCATCGCGGACGAGCCGACCACCGCCCTGGACGTCACCGTCCAGGCCCAGGTCATGGACCTGCTCGCCGAGCTCCAGCGCGAGCTCAACATGGGCCTGATCCTGATCACCCACGACCTCGGCGTGGTCGCCGACGTGGCCGACAAGATCGCCGTCATGTACGCCGGCCGGATCGTCGAGGCCGCGCCGGTCCACGAGATCTACCGGAATCCCGCCCACCCCTACACCCGGGGCCTGCTGGACTCCATCCCGCGCCTGGACCAGAAGGGCCAGGAGCTGTACGCCATCAAGGGCCTGCCGCCCAACCTGCTCGCCATCCCGCCCGGTTGCGCCTTCAACCCGCGCTGCCCGATGGCCCGGGCCGTCTGCCGCACCGACGTACCGCCGCTGGCCGAGGTCGGACCCGACCGCGCCAGTGCGTGCTTCTTCTGGAAGGAGTGCCTCGGTGGCTGAGTCCATCCTCGTGGTGGAGGACCTGGTCAAGCACTACCCGCTGACCCAGGGCATCCTCTTCAAGAAGCAGGTCGGCGCCGTCAAGGCCGTCGACGGGGTCTCCTTCGACCTGCGGGCCGGCGAAACCCTCGGCATCGTCGGGGAGTCGGGCTGCGGCAAGTCCACCGTCGCCAAGATGCTGGTCAACCTGGAACGCCCGACGGCTGGCTCGATCACGTACAAGGGCGAGGACCTCGCCAAGCTGTCCGCCAAGGGCCTCAAGGCCGCGCGCCGCAACATCCAGATGGTGTTCCAGGACCCGTACACCTCGCTGAACCCGCGCATGACGGTCGGCGACATCATCGGCGAGCCGTACGAGATCCACCCCGAGGTGGCCCCCAAGGGCGACCGGCGCCGCAAGGTCCAGGAACTCCTGGACGTGGTCGGCCTGAACCCGGAGTACATCAACCGGTACCCGCACCAGTTCTCCGGCGGCCAGCGCCAGCGCATCGGCATCGCCCGCGGCCTCGCGCTCCAGCCCGAGATCATCGTCGCCGACGAGCCCGTCTCCGCCCTCGACGTCTCCGTCCAGGCCCAGGTGGTCAACCTCCTGGAGCGCCTCCAGGACGAGTTCAACCTCTCCTACGTGTTCATCGCGCACGACCTCTCGATCGTCCGGCACATCTCCGACCGGGTCGGCGTCATGTACCTGGGCCGGATCGTCGAGATCGGCACCGACACCCAGATCTACGACCACCCCACCCACCCGTACACCCAGGCACTGCTCTCCGCGGTCCCGGTCCCCGACCCGGAGGCGCGCGCGGGCCGCGAGCGGATCATCCTCTCCGGCGACGTGCCCTCCCCGGCGAATCCGCCCTCGGGCTGCCGCTTCCGCACCCGCTGCTGGAAGGCCGAGGCGCGCTGCGCTTCGGAGGTCCCGCTCCTGGAGATCCCGGCCTTCCTCCCGGGCGGCCCGACGGCCCACCCCTCGGCGTGCCATTTCGCATCCGAGCGGGTCGTCATGCCGCCTTCGGGGCCGTCCTCGGAGCCGCCTTCGGGGCCGGCTTCGGAACCGCCTTCGGGGCCGGCTTCGGAACCGCCTTCGGGGCCGCTGACCAAGGAGTGAGCCAAGGGCCCCCGGGACCGCTCATTTCTCGCCACAGCTGTGAACGGCACTCCGCTTTCCGGCAACTCGGTTTACATGCAGGCAACTTGACCGTTTCTGTCCCGAGATCTGGGCCGGGCAGCCTGGATTCGTGCGGCCGTGCGGGTGCCGACAGCCGGCCGGGGAGGCTCACAGCTTCCCCGGCCGGCACTTCTGTGACCCCGGGCGTGCGCGGCGTGCGCCCCTCGTGCTGCCGGAATCGATCGATGTGGCGGTACGGATAGTTATGATCCGTAGCGCACGGTGGGTATGACTCTGCCGAGCACCGAGTTGCGAGTACGCGAACCCGATGTCCGCTCGACGTGGAGGTGAAACGCCGTGGCACTATCGATCTCGGCCGTGGTGCTGCTGGCAGTCGTCGTCTTCCTGCTGGTCCGGCGTTCGGGCCTGAAGGCGGGTCACGCAGTGGTCTGTGTACTGCTCGGCTTCTATCTGGCGAGCTCGACCGTGGCTCCGACGCTCTCCCAGCTGACCAACAACGTGGCGAGCATGATCAGCGGCCTCAAGTTCTAGCGGGGTCCCGGTTCGGGGGACGGGGCCGCCGTTTCTCGTAGGGTGACCCCCATGAACGGTCTTCCCGCCCGTCGGCTCCTGCTCGTGCACGCGCACCCGGACGACGAGTCGATCAACAACGGCGTCACCATGGCCAAGTACGCGGCCGAGGGCGTCCATGTCGCGTTGGTGACCTGCACCCTCGGCGAGGAGGGTGAGGTCATCCCGCCCGGCCTCGCCCACCTGACGGCCGACCGCGACGACACCCTCGGCGCCCACCGCGTCGGCGAACTCGCCGAGGCCATGAAGGAACTGGGCGTCACCGACCACCGCTTCCTCGGCGGCCCCGGCCGCTTCCGGGACTCCGGGATGATGGGCGCCGAACAGAACCGCCGTCCCGGCGCCTTCTGGTCGGCCGACGTGGACGAGGCGGCGGGGTACCTCGTGGAGGTGATCCGCGAACTGCGCCCCCAGGTCCTCGTCACCTACGACCCGGACGGCGGGTACGGCCACCCCGACCACATCCAGGCCCACCGCGTGGCCACCCGCGCCGCCGAACTGGCCGCGGAGCCCACGTACCGCCGGGACCTCGGGGCGGCGCACGCCATCCAGAAGCTCTACTGGAACCGCGTACCGCGCACGGTCGTCGAGGAGGGCTTCGCCCGGCTGCGCGAGGCCGGGAGCGAGGTGCCCTTCCCGGCGCCCGCGGCGCCGGACGACGTGCCGGGCGTGGTGGCCGACGAGCGGATCACCGCCGAGATCGGCGGGGACGAGGCCGCCGAGCAGGCGTTCGTGGCCGCGAAGACGGCGGCGATGCGCGCCCACGCCACCCAGATCGCGGTGGACGGGCCCTTCTTCGCGCTCTCCAACGACCTCGCGCAGCCGCTGTTCACCCACGAGTACTACGAGTTGGCCGCCGGCCGGCCCGGCGTCCCGGCGGGCGAGCGCGAGCGCGACCTCTTCGCGGGGGTGCGGGCGTGACCGGGTCGGCGGCCATCGGGAACGGGGCGCGGATCGCCGTCCTGCTGGGCCTGTTGGCGGCCGGGGTGCTCACCGGCGTGGCCGGCTGGCTCGTGGCCGACCTGTGGTTCCACGGCGGACTGGCGCTCGCACTCCTCGCGCTCTTCGGCCTGTTCCTCGGCGCCCGGCTCGCACTGGGCACCGGCATCGGCGTGGGAGCGGCCACGGTCGGCTGGTTCCTCTCCTACGTGCTCCTCGGTGTGCCCCGGCCGGAGGGGGACTTCCTGCTTGGTTCGTCCGGAATCGGCATGTACGTCTACCTTTTGGGTGGAGTCGTACTCGCTGTGATGTGCGCCACGATGAACCTCCCCGGGGACCGGCCGCTTTCGGCCGCCGGGAAGGCCAAGTGACGCGGCGTCGGCCCCGCCCGACGCCTTGACGAGCGGCTCGGCCGGTGCGTGCGCGCGCCCCCGGCAACCGGGCGACAGGTGCTCAGGAGGGGTACGGAGGGGGCGCGCAGGAGCTCAAGGGGAACCCTTCGTTCCCGGCGGCCGGGTGCACGCGGGCGGTGGCCAGTATGGTGGACCGGCCGCCGAGCTGCCCGCGCACGCTATGACGGGCGGCGGAGCCGATCGGGAGAACCTGCCTTGAGCCGTGAAACTGACAGTCCGCCCGCCGGGCCCAACGGGCGCGGCGAAGCCGCCCACCCCTCAGGTGGGCCGCCGTACGGATCAGGCCAGTATCCGACCACGACAGTGCCCCCCGGTCCGGGTCCGGGCACGGCGACCATCCCGGAGGAGAGTTCAGTGACCGCACCGCCCGCGAAGCCGTCCACACCCGATTCCGACGGGCCGAAGACGGAGACCCAGCTGACGACCCGGATCCGGATCAACATCCCGGGTTCGCGGCCGATTCCGCCCGTGGTCGTACGCCAGACCATGCCCGAAGCCGAGGCGCCCGCGCCCGAGCCCGCACCCGCCCCGCCGGCCGCCCCCGAACCGAGTGCGGGCGAGGAGACGGCCAGCAACTGGTTCGCTCCGCGCAAGGCGGCCCCCGCGCCCGCCCCCGCGCCCGCCCCGCAGCAGGCTCCGGCCCCGGCGCGCGGCCCGGCTCCGGCCCAGCCCGGCGGCCCGCGCTTCGACGGTCCCGCGCAGCAGGGCTTCGCCCAGGGCCCGGCCGGTCCGCGCCCCGGCGCGCCGATGGGCCCCGGTCCGGGCGCGCCCATGGGCCCCCGCCCGGGCGGTCCCGGTCCCGCTCCGGCCCAGCCCGGCGGCCCGCGCTTCGACGGTCCCGCGCAGCAGGGCTTCGCCCAGGGCCCGGCCGGTCCGCGCCCCGGCGCGCCGATGGGCCCCGGCCCCGGCGGCCCCGGCGTCGGCACAGGGCCGGGCGCCGGTTACCCCGCGCCGCCCGCCGGACCCGGTGGTCCCCGTACGGGTGCGCAGGGCCCCGGCCCCGGTCCCGGTCCCGCCGGGCCGCCGCCCGGCGCCGGAGCCGCGTACGGCCCCGGCTCCGGTCCCGTCGCCCAGGCCCTGGGCACCCCCGTGCCGCCGGCTCCCGCCTGGCCCGGCACCGGCCCGGGCCGCGTCCCGGACGGGCCGACGGGCGGGCCCGCGCTGGGCTCCGTACCCGGGGGAGGGGCGCAGGAGCCGAGCTGGCCCGGCCCCGAGCTGGACTCCACCGGACAGCTTCCGCACGTGCCCGCGCCGGCGCCCGCGAACAAGGCCAGGCCGCAGGCTCCCGCGCCCGCCCCGGCGCGGCCCGCCAAGAAGGGCCGCAACAAGCTGGTCCTCGTCGGCGGAGCCCTCTTCGGGCTGATCGGCGTGGCCTACGGAGCCGGGCTGCTCCTGAACCACTCCGACGTCCCCAAGGGCACCACCGTGCTCGGCGTCGAGATCAGCGGCACCCGCGACGAGGCCGTCGCCAAGCTCCAGACGTCCTTCGGCAACCGCGCCGCGGCCCCGCTCAAGCTCACCGTCGGCGGCAAGCAGGTCGAGCTGAAGCCGGAGAAGGCCGGCCTGAGCCTGGACAGCCAGACCACCGTCCGCAACGCGGCGGGCAGCGACTACAACCCCGTCACGGTCATCGGCTCCCTGTTCGGCAGCGTGCGCGAGGCCGAGGCCGTCATGCCCACCGACGAGGAGAAGCTGCGGGTGGCCCTCCAGGAGCTGGCCGGCACCGCCGGTTCCGTGGCCGAGGGCACCATCACCTTCGACACGGGCAAGGCCGTCGCCGTACCCGGCAAGGCCGGTTCCACGCTCGATGTGGACGGCTCCGTCACCATGGTGACCAAGGCCTTCCACGACATGGTCGAGAGCGGCAAGTCCGACCCCGTCGTCCTCCCGGTCGCCACCAAGGACCCGGTCGTCGACAAGGCCGAACTGGACCGGGCCATGAAGGAGTTCGCCCAGCCCGCGATGTCGGCCCCGGTCCTCGTCAAGGCCGGCGGCAAGTCCATCCCGCTCGGCGCCAAGTCCCTGCCGAAGATCCTGAGCATGCAGGCCGTGGACGGCCACCTCGTCGAGAAGTACGACCTGGAAGCCCTCAAGACGGCCTACGGGAACACCTTCGACGGAGTCCTCATCATGCGCGGCACCGGCCAGAAGACCGCCGTCACCCCGCAGGACGTCGTCGGAGTCCTGGGCAAGGCCCTCCGCGGCAAAACCACCGCCGAACGCACCGCGGTCATCGAAACCAACCCGAGCTGACCCACAGCAGCCCGCACCCCGGAGCCCCTCCCCGAACCTGGGGGAGGGGCTCCGGCATATCCAGCCTCGCCGGCGTTTGAGGCGCGGGGTCTGGGGCGGAGCCCCAGAGGGGTCCGGGCGCAGCCCGGGACCCTTTCCCCTCCCAGCCCGTCCGGCGTTTGAGGACCGGGGTCCGGGCAGCGCCCGGGGAACGGTGGAAGGGCGGGTAGGGGAACTCCGCCCCACCAGCGGCAAGGCCGCGGCAAGGAACTCTCGGCCCCGCGCAGCGGCAAAGGGTCGCAGCGGGACTCCGCCCCGCGCAGCGGAAGCCGGGCCGGCGGCCTAATTCAGCAGGGCCCGCGCAGCCATCGCCTCGGCCCGAATCCGCACCGCGGACGGCGGATCGATCACGTCCACGACCACCGCGTAGGACTCCATCTCCGCCGCCCCCACCGCGAACTCCCCCCGCTCCACCAGCAGCTTCGCCCGCTCGTACCGCAACGCCGCCGGATGCGAGGGCAGCAGCAGCGCCAGGTCCAGCGCCCACAGCGCCACCCCCGAGTGCTCGGGCCGCGTCGATGCCCACGCCCGGATGTTGTTCAGGATCCGCAGGACGATGTCCATCGTGCGCGCCGCGGTCCGCGGCCCCGCCGCCAGCTCCGCCGGACCCGCGCCCAGCGAGGCGCCCCCCGCGAAGGGGTCGACGACCACGCCCTCCTCCGGATCCCCGAAGCCCACCACGAAGTGCCCCGGCAGGGCCAGCCCGTACACCGGAGCCCCGGCCCGCCGGGCCACCTCCAGCCACACCACGGACAGCAGGATCGGCAGCCCCCGGCGCCGCCGCAGCACCTCGTGCAGCAGCGAGGACGAGAGCCGGTCGTAGTCGGCAGGGGTGCCGTGGAAACCCATCCGCCCGCCGAGCAGTTCGGACACCGCCGAAGCCCACGCGCGAGCGCCCCGCAGCCCGTACGGCAGCATGCCCGCCAGCCGGTCCAGCTCGATCTGCGCCCAGTCCATGGCCCGTTCGTCGAGCTCCGGATCCCCCTCCGCGGCCAGCAGCAGGCACAGCGTGGCCAGGTCGGGCCGCTCCGCCCGCGCCTCGGCGGCGAACCGCTCCCGCCAGGGCGAGGTCACAGGGCCGCCCGGCGGTAGTGGTGGTACGTGTGGTGCGTCCCGAAGCCCATGCGCCCGTACAGCCCCTGGGCCCCGGCGTTGTCGCTCTCCACCTGGAGCCACGCGGCCGACGCGCCCTCCTCCAGCGCGCGCCGCGCCAGCGCCGCCATCACGGCCGAGGCGAGGCCGCGGCGCCGGTGCTCGGGGTCGACCTCCACGGCCGCGAACCCGGCCCACCGGCCGTCCACCACGAGCCGCCCGATCGCCCGGCCGGGTACCGTCGCGAACCACACCGAGGGCCCGGCCGTCAGGACGCGGCGTGCGGTCTGCGGGTCCTTGACCCGTCCGTAGCGGGAGAGCCAGTCCTCGTCCGGAGTACGGGTCAGCCGTACGTCCGCGACCACGGCGTCGTCCACGTCCAGGTCCGCCACCGCCGCCAGCCCGCCGACCTGGACCTGCGCCGACACCTCGCGGACCCAGCCCCGGTCCTCCAGCCCCGCGCACAGCGCCTCCTGCGTCCCCGCGGCCCCCGTGGAGGTCTGGAGGTAGGCCGGAAGACCCCGCCGCGCGTACCAGGCCGTCACCCGCTCGAGTGCATCGTCCAGCGGAACCCCGGGATCGCCGAGCGGCAGTACGGAGTTGGCCCGGCGGGTGAATCCGCCGGCCGCGCGCAGCGTCCACTCGCCCAGCGGCTCGCTCTCCAGCGGCACCCAGGCCCGTGCGCAGACCCGCGAGAGCTCCTCGAAGGAGGCCGCGGGCCCCCTGCGGCGGGCCGGCGCGGCCGGTACGACCTTGCCCGCCACCAGCGCGGATTCCGCGATGCGGACGGACTCGCCGGTCTTTCGTGTGATCGTCACCACACCGTCGTTCCAGGATGTGAGAACCCCTACGGTGTCCGTGAAGCGGGGGGTCCCGGTCGAGCCATGCTCCACCCGTCGCACAGAGACTCGTTTACCCACGTCAGCGGGTGTAATCCGGATCTCCAGCCGTCCACCGGCAGTGATTTCCACAGCTCTGTCCGCCCCTCCTGTTCGGATCGTGCCCGGGAACGGAGATACTAGAGGCGGGCATCGACGACGCCGCGCTCCCGCGCGATATGGAAAGCCCTTATGAGGAGGAACGAGAGCGTGACCTACGTCATCGCGGAGCCTTGTGTCGACGTCAAGGACAAGGCATGCATCGAAGAGTGCCCCGTCGACTGCATCTACGAGGGCCAGCGGTCCTTGTACATCCACCCGGACGAGTGCGTCGACTGTGGTGCGTGTGAGCCGGTCTGCCCGGTCGAGGCCATCTTCTACGAGGACGACACTCCGGAGGAGTGGAAGGACTACTACAAGGCGAACGTCGAGTTCTTCGACGAGCTCGGTTCGCCCGGTGGTGCCTCCAAGCTCGGCCTGATCGAGCGCGACCACCCCTTCGTCGCGGCGCTGCCCGCCGGCATCAACGGCGAGCACTGACCTCTCAGGCAGTAGCGCCCCTCGGTCCCGTACGGCTCTCAGCCGCACGGGACCGAGGTGTTTTGACAGTTCCGACAGCACAACGAAGCCCTTCTGGAAAGCACGTGACACCCGGAAAGCGAGAGCGCACCGTGGCCGCAGTCTCAGCCCGTCTCCCCGTCTTCCCCTGGGACAAGCTGGAGCCGTACAAGGCGACGGCGGCGGCCCACCCGGACGGCATCGTCGACCTCTCCGTCGGCACCCCCGTCGACCCGGTGCCGGAACTGATCCGGCGCGCCCTGATCGAGGCCGCGGACTCCCCGGGCTACCCGACGGTGTGGGGCACTCCCGCCCTGCGCGACGCGATCACCGGATGGGTGCGCGGCCGCCTCGGCGCGAGCGACGCCGGGCACCGCAACGTCCTGCCGGTCGTCGGCTCCAAGGAACTGGTGGCCTGGCTGCCCACCCAGCTGGGCCTCGGCGCCGGCGACCAGGTGGCGTACCCCCGGCTCGCCTACCCGACGTACGAGGTCGGCGCGCGGCTGTGCGGCGCCGAACCGGTGGTCTACGACGACCCCACCACCGATCTCGACCCGGCCCGCGTGAAGCTGCTGTGGCTCAACTCCCCGTCCAACCCCACCGGCAGGGTCCTCCCCAAGGAGGAGCTCGCAGCGATCGTGGCCTGGGCGCGCGAGCACGGGATCCTCATCTTCAGCGACGAGTGCTACCTGGAACTGGGCTGGGAGGCCGAGCCCGTCTCCGTCCTGCACGACGAGGTCTGCGGGGGCTCCTACGAGGGCATCGTCGCCGTCCACTCGCTCTCCAAGCGGTCCAACCTGGCCGGCTACCGGGCGGCCTTCGTCGCCGGTGACGCCGACGTCCTGGGCGAGCTGCTCCAGATCCGCAAGCACGGCGGCATGATGACCCCGGCCCCCGTGCAGGCGGCCACGGTCGCGGCCCTGGGCGACGACGCGCACGTCGAGGAGCAGCGGGTGCGCTACGCGGCCCGCCGCGCGGCGCTGCGCACGGCCCTGGAGGCCCACGGCTTCCGCGTCGAGCACAGCGAGGCCAGCCTCTACCTGTGGGTGACCCGCGACGAGCCCTGCTGGGACACCGTCGCCCACCTGGCCGGCCTGGGGATCCTGGTCGCACCGGGCGACTTCTACGGCGAGGCGGGCGCGCACTTCGTCCGCGTCGCCTTCACGGCCACGGACGAACGCGTCGAGGCGGCGGTCAAGCGGCTGGCGCCGTAGCGGCGGGACAAGCCCGAGGGGCCCGGGAGTTCGTGCTCCCGGGCCCCTCGGCGTTCGTGGCGGCGGCTGCTAGCCGAGGCCGGGCAGCCCGCCCGGGAGACCCGCGGGGACGCCGGCCGGGAGACCGCCCGCCAGCCCGCCACCGGCGAGCGGCAGCCCCGCCAGCAGGCTGCCCGCGGCGCCGGTCACCTCATCGGCGGGGGCGGGGGCGGGAGCCGGAAGGGTGGAGGCGGCGGTGTCGCCCGCGGCGGCGACCGTCGCGTCCGGCGAGGTGAGCGCGCCCAGCTGCGGCACGGACTCCAGGCCCGCGGCACTGGCCGCGCCGGCCGCACCGACCACGGGCGCTGCCCCGGCTGCCAGCAGCAGCGCGGCACGGGCGATCCGACGGGTCAGGGAGGTGGACATGTTGCTCCTAGCGGTAGCGGCTGAGTACGCCGTGACAACCGCTCGCAGGGGGGCGCGAGTTGCGGAGCCGGTGGGTAAAGGATCAGTAACGGATCGTTTAATCGGCTTCCGGTCCGACCGCCCGGAACACGCGCCGACCTGCGATTGTGTGCCCGCCGGAGCCCTCGTGTCCGCCGTACGGGTCACCCCCGAACGGGCGACGGCCCGTACGCCCGTCCACCGGGACAACCCCGGACATCGGGCGCGCGCGGAGATCGGCCGCGCAGGGGGATCGGCCGTGCGCGAGGGTCGGCCGCGCACGGGAATCGGCCGCGCACGGCGAATCAGCCGCGTACGAAGATCCGTACCTGGCCCGGACCCGCGGCGGCGGGATCCCCGGCGCCGTTCGTGCCCGCCGCGGCGCCCCGCTCCCGCCAGCGGTCGCCGTCCTTGCCCGCGACCCAGGACTTCCCGTCGTACGAGACCCGCGTGATCCCCAGCTCGCGGGAGCCGGCCACCGCCCACTGCGCGAGCACCCGGCCGATCCGCGCCGCCGGATCCCCGCCGCCGGGCTTCGCCACCAGGGTCACCTCGGACTCGGCGCCCTCCCCGGACCGGCCGCCCGCGGGCGGCAGCGCGTACAGGGGGTTCTTGCCGAGCAGCCGGGTCAGCTCCGCCCGGACCTTGGCCGGATCGCCGGCCCGGACGGGCGCGGGCCCGGTACACGTCAGGTGGCCGGCGCCGGTGAAGGCCGCGGTCAGCACGGTGGCGTCCGGCTCGTGCTTCGCGTAGGCCTGCGGGAAGCCGCTCAGCTGGACCTTCTGCGCCGCCACCGTCAGCGGGAGCCGCGAGTACCCCTTGATCTCGGCCAGCCGGTCGTAGAAGATCCCCGCCGAGTACACCGGGTCCATGATCTGGTCCGGCGTGCCCCAGCCCTGCGAGGGCCGCTGCTGGAACAGGCCCAGCGAATCGCGGTCGCCGTGGTCGAGGTTGCGCAGGGCCGACTCCTGCATCGCGGTCGCCAGCGCGATGGTCACGGCCCGGTCGGGCATCCCCTTGGAGACCCCGACGGCGGCTATCGTCGTCGCGTTCGCCGCCTGCTCGGGGGACATCTCGTCGAACCGGCCGGAGGCCTTCGCGCCGCTCTTCCCGTCGCTCTTCCCGTCGGCCGAAGCCGTGCAGTAGGGCACCCCGGCGTTGTCGTTCGACGCGCGCTGCACGACGAAGTACCCGGCGACCGCCACCAGCACCAGGAACCCCGCGGCCCAGCGGAACGGGCGACGGCGGCGGCGAGGGCGGGCGTGATCGGTCTGCGGCACGCCGCCCACCGTACTTGAGCCATATGACGCGTCCATCGGCCGGACGGACAAGGCTTCGCCGCAGTCCGGGGCGTTAGGGTCAGCTCCATGTCCGAATCCGAGCTGGACCTCACCCTGGACGCCGCCGAGCTGACCGCCCGGCTCGTCGACATCCCCTCCGTGAGCGGCGACGAGAAGGTACTCGCCGACCTCGTGGAACACGCCTTGCGCGGCCTGCCGCACCTGACCGTGGACCGCTTCGGCAACAACGTGGTCGCGCGCACCCACCTGGGCCGCGCCGAACGCGTCGTGCTCGCCGGGCACCTCGACACCGTGCCGATCGCCGACAACGTGCCCTCCCGCCTCGACGAGAACGACGTCCTGTGGGGATGCGGCACCACCGACATGAAGTCGGGCGTGGCCGTGCAGCTGCGCATCGCCGCCACGGTCCCCGAGCCCAACCGCGACCTCACCTTCGTCTTCTACGACCAGGAAGAGGTCGCCGCCGACCTCAACGGCCTCGGCAAGGTCGCCGAAGCCCACCCCGACTGGCTGACCGGCGACTTCGCCGTCCTCCTCGAACCCTCCAACGCCGAGGTCGAGGGCGGCTGCCAGGGCACCCTGCGCGTCCTGCTCCGCACGTCCGGCGAGCGCGCCCACTCCGCGCGCAGCTGGATGGGCTCCAACGCCATCCACGCGGCGAGCCCGATCCTGGCCACGCTGGCGGCGTACGAGCCCCGCAAGCCCGTGATCGACGGCCTGGAGTACCACGAGGGCCTCAACGCGGTCCGCATCGACGGCGGCGTCGCCAACAACGTCATCCCCCACGAGTGCACGGTGACGGTCAACTTCCGCTTCGCCCCCGACCGCACCACGGACGAGGCGATCGCCCACGTCCGCGAGGTCTTCGCGCACTGCGACATCGACGAGTTCGTCATCGACGACCTCTCTCCCGGCGCCCTCCCCGGCCTCTCCCACCCCGCGGCCGCGGCCTTCATGGAGGCCGTCGGAGGACACGCCATGCCGAAGTTCGGCTGGACGGACGTCTCCCGCTTCAGCGCCCTGGGCGTCCCGGCGGTCAACTACGGCCCGGGCGACGCCCTGCTGGCCCACAAGGCCGACGAGCGAGTGGAAACCAAGGCGATCCTCCACTGCGAGGAACGACTCCGCGCCTGGCTGACCTCGTCACCTGCCGGTTCCTGAGAGCCGAGCTTGCGTTACGGCGCATCACCGGGTGTGGTGTGTCGTCCGCGTCAGGCCGTCCCGCTGCTGCGGGACGGCTGGGGCCGGTGACGGGGCCCCGCTTCGCCACACCATCAGCGCGCGTGCGCGGATGGTGCGGGAGCCGTTGCGGTCTGCGTGATCAAAGAATCCGCAGGACCGGCAGGCGAAGCGGGCCTGTGAGACCCGGTTCGCCTTGTCGACGTGCCCGCACTCGGAGCAAGTGCGGGAGGTGTACGCCGGGTCGACGTACACCACCGGCACTCCGGCCCGGCGAGCCTTGTAGGCGATGAACGCGCCGAGCTGGGCGAATGCCCAGCTGTGCACCATGGCCCGTTGGGGCTTCCTCAGCCGTACCCGTTCGCGGATCCCGGTCAGGTTCTCCAGACCGATTCCGCGCCCGGTGCGTTCAGCCTCGGCCACGATGTGTTTGGCGATCTTGTGGTTGACGTCCCGGGTCCGCCGGGCTTCCTTGCGGCGCCTGCGCTGGATGCGCCGCTTGGCGGATTTCGTTCCCTTGCGCTGAAGTTTGGTGCGGACGTCCCGGTCACGCTTCCGCAGCCGGTTGAGTCGCCGCCCGGCCATGATCTCGCCGTCGCTCGTCGTGGCGATGTTGACGATCCCGAGGTCCACGCCGAGGAAGTCCGTGGGCCGCGCGTTCGGAAGGGCTTCCGGTACCTCGCAGGTGGCGGAGAGGTACCACGAACCGTCGCGGTGGATCAGGTCCGATTCGCCGCGACGGTTCGCGGCGACCATCTCCAGCTGGGCGGGACTTCCCGTGTACGCCATTCCCTTTAGGCGTCCGGCCGTGGTCCAGATCGACACCGTGCGCGAGGTGGTCTGCCACGAGAGCATGCGGTCGTCGTAGGGCTGAGCGGCTGTTGACCGGAAAGCGAGCGGTTTCTCCGTCGCGCGGCGGTGTCGGGCGGAGCCGGGTCGGCCAAGGTTGCCCGCCCGTGAGTTCGCGATGAGGGCCGTGTACGCGTCGGCAACCTTTTTGATCACGTGCTGGGCGGCCTGCGCGCCGAGACCCCAACGTGCCTTGACCTCACTGTAGGTGTGCTTCCGGAGATCGAAGTTGCGGAGGGTCTTCTGCTCGAAGGCCGCCTCCGCCACCCATGAAGCCGCCTGGTTGCAGGCATGCAGGGTCGAGGCCAGTGCCAATGCCTGTGAGGACGTCGGCAGGAGCTTCACCTGAACCACCAGCTTCATGGGACGTGAAGCTATGGGATCGGACGTGAGTCTGTGTGTCGGTCGCTCGTTCCTCACCGGTTTCAGCGAGTTGTCGAGCGCCTGTTCGCTCGATGAGTCTTTCCGGCCACGCCAGGAACTCGTCGAGTTCCGTTGGTCGTCACCCCGGTGCGCCTAACCTGATCCAACGATCAGCAGGAGGGAGCACATCATGGGCAACCCTGAAGGGTCCGCTCGTCGTCGGCCCGAGGAGCAGCAGCTCGGGCCGGTGCTGAGGAGGCGGGGCCAGGTGCAGGCCGGCAGTACGACGGACCAGCGGCTGCTGGATTCGGCCGGGCCCTCCGAGTGGGTGCACACCGATCCGTGGCGGGTCCTGCGCATCCAGTCGGAGTTCATCGAGGGCTTCGGCACGCTGGCGGAGCTGCCGCCGGCGATCAGCGTGTTCGGCTCCGCCCGGACGCCGGTGGGCTCCGCGGAGTACGAGGCGGGCGTGCGGATCGGCGGCGCGCTCGTGGAGGCCGGCTTCGCGGTGATCACGGGCGGCGGCCCGGGCGCGATGGAGGCGGCGAACAAGGGCGCGCGTGAGGCGAACGGCCTCTCGGTCGGCCTGGGCATCGAGCTGCCCTTCGAGCAGGGGCTCAACGAGCACGTAGACCTCGGGCTGAACTTCCGCTACTTCTTCGTCCGCAAGACGATGTTCGTGAAGTACAGCCAGGGCTTCGTGGTCCTGCCGGGCGGGCTCGGCACCCTCGACGAGATGTTCGAGGCCCTGACCCTGGTCCAGACGCAGAAGATCACCCGCTTCCCGATCGTGCTGTTCGGCACGTCGTACTGGAGCGGGCTCATCGACTGGCTGAAGAACACGGTCATCGCCCAGGGCAAGGCCTCGGAGAAGGACCTCTACCTCTTCCACGTCACCGACGACGTGGACGAGGCGATCGCGCTCGTGACGAAGGAAGTCGGCCTGTAGGAGCCGCCGACGACTACGCCAGCCCCCGGCGGGCGACCGTCGGGGGTCGGTGGCCCTGGATGGCGCGGACCATGTCCAGGATCTGTTTGGTTTCCGCGACCTCGTGGACGCGGTAGACCTGGGCGCCCAGCCAGGCCGAGACGGCCGTCGTGGCCAGGGTGCCCAGGAGGCGCTCCTTGACCGGCTTGTCGAGGGTCTCGCCGACGAAGTCCTTGTTGGAGAGGGAGACCAGGACCGGCCAGCCCGTCTCCGTCATCTCCGAGAGGCGGCGGGTGGCCTCCAGGGAGTGGCGGGTGTTCTTCCCGAAGTCGTGACCCGGGTCGATCATGATCGACTCGCGGGGGACACCCAGGGCCGCCGCGCGCTCGGCCAGGCCGACCGTGACGCGGAGGATGTCCTCCATCACGTCCTCGTACGCGGTCCGGTGCGGCCGGGTCCGCGGTTCGACCCCGCCCGCGTGCGTGCAGACGATGCCCGCGCCGTACCGCGCGGCGACCTCCGCGAGCTTCGGGTCGACCCCGCCCCACGCGTCGTTGAGGAGGTCCGCCCCGGCCTCGCAGACGGCCTCTCCGACCTCGTGGCGCCAGGTGTCGACGCTGATCACCACGTCGGGGTGGCGGCGGCGCACCTCGGCGACGAAGCCCACCGTGCGCCGGGCCTCCTCCACCGCGTCCACGTGCTCGCCGGGGCCGGCCTTCACCCCGCCGATGTCGATGATCGCCGCGCCCTCGGCGACCGCCTGCTCGACCCGGTCCAGGGCCGGCTCGTCGCGGAAGGTCGCTCCCTGGTCGTAGAAGGAGTCGGGGGTCCGGTTCACGATGGCCATGATCACCGGCTCGTGGTCGTCGAACTCGCGCCTGCCCAGTCGCAGCATCCCGCTCTTTCCTCCTTCGGCGACCCTCGCGCCTCGCCTGCGACCTTAACCTGGTGGCCGGAGTCTCTCAGGGGAGTTGATCGTGTTCGCGTTCTTGCTCATCGCGCTGGTCGTGGTCGTCGCGGGAGTCACCCTCGCGGTGGCCGGCGGGGGGTCCGAGGCCGTGCTGCCGGATGCCGAGCCCGACCGGCTGTCCGACGCCCTGCCGGAGAACCGGCCCGTCGTACGGGCGGACATCGACGAGCTGCGCCTGCCCGTGGCCCCGCGGGGCTACCGGATGTCCGACGTGGACGACGTACTGGAGCGGCTGGCGGCGGAACTGGCGGAGCGTGACGCCCGCATCGCCGAACTCACCGGGGCTGCCGCGCCCGCGCCCGCTACCGGGCCCGCTACCGGGCCCGCCGAGGGCGCCGTGGACCTGATCAAGGGCGACGGGCAGTGAGCGGAGTGCTCGCCGGCCCCGACGGGGGTCTGCGGTGCCCTTGGGGGCTGGCCACCGAGGACTACGTCGCCTACCACGACACGGAGTGGGGCCGGCCGGTCCACGGGGACGACGCGCTGTACGAGCGGCTGTGCCTGGAGGCCTTCCAGTCGGGACTGTCCTGGCTGACGATCCTGCGCCGGCGCGAGGGGTTCCGGGCGGCCTTCGCGGGCTTCGAGATCGCCGAGGTGGCCGAGTTCGGGGCGGCGGACGTGGAGCGGCTCCTCGCCGACGAGGGGATCATCCGCAACCGGGCCAAGATCGAGGCGACCCTCGCCAACGCGAAGACCCTGGCCGGGTGGGAGGCGGGCGAACTCGACGCCCTCGTCTGGTCCCACGCCCCGGCGCCGGGGCGGGCCCCGAAGAGCACCACCGAGATCCCGGCGGTGACCCCGGAGTCCACGGCCCTGGCCAAGGCCCTCAAGAAGGCCGGCATCCGCTTCGTGGGCCCCACGACGGCCTACGCCCTGATGCAGGCCTGCGGCCTCGTCAACGACCACCTGGCCCGCTGCGTGTCCCGCGACTTGCCCTGACCGGGCCCGGCCCGGCCTGCTCCTGACCCGGCGTCGCCGCTGCGGCGGGGCCGGCCCTGCGGGGCGAGGTCCCCTACCCGCCCTTCCACCATCCCCCAGACTCCGTCCGGGGGGACCCCCAGCCGGGGGCTGGCCCCCGGACCCGCGCTCCTCAAGCGCCGGAGGGGCTGGATAAACCCAGCCTCGCCGGCGTTTGAGGCGCGGGGTCTGGAGTGGAACAAACACCCTGGGTTCTACTCGGTAGCGGGCCGTTTCCGCAGGTCACAAAGGCTTTTCCATGTCTACGAGCACCCTCGCACGTCTCTCCGGGAACCTCTCGCCCTCCACACAGGGCATGAACCAGACTACTGACGGGCTGTGCCCGTGCCACGGACGACCGTATGTAGACCTCCTCCTCCGTAAGTCAAAGATCGTCCGCGAGGGCGAGCGTGCACTGTCCATCCGGGCGCAGGAGGACCGTGGGCGGGCATGGGCAGACGAGCACGGGTATTGCGTGCGGAAGGTGTGGAAAGAGAACCTGTCCGCCTGGTCGGATGTGCAGCGCCCTAAGTACGACCAGGCCATGTCTGCCGTGCTCGCCGGCGAGGTACCCGCGCTGTGGTGCTACGCGCTCGACCGATTTTCCCGCAAGGGCGCCGAAGCGGTAGTACCGATCCTCGGCAAGGCACGCGTGATCTTCGACTACGAGCGTCTCGACTCGATGGACGAGCGGGACCGCCGATGGATCATCGACCGGGCCGAGAACGCACGCGAGTACTCGCAGCGCCTTTCTCACAACGTGCGCGGCACCAAATCCCGGCAGCGTACCGAGGGCCGTTGGCTGTCTAAGGCGCCGTTCGGGTTGGTCGCGGTCCCCGGTACGCGGAAGCTCGTCCCGGATCTCACCCCGTACATGTGCACCGTTGCCGACAGGCGGGAAGTAACCCCGTGGGAGATCGTCCAGCGCGTGTTCAAGGCCATCAGTGAGGGCATGTCGTCCCGCGCGCTGACCCGCCAACTCAACAGCGAGGGTCTGCGGACCGGAACGGGTGTTCCGTGGCGTGCCGATGCGGTCCGAGCGATCATCATCCATCCGGTATATGAGGGGTGGCTCACGCACTGCCCCGGCGGGAAGGCTCACCGCGACCGCGTGCCCTTCCTTGACGCACAGGGCGAGCGGATTCGTGTCGTCACGGACGAAACGCTGCCGCACATGATCCCGTCCGAGCTCGCCGAGCGTGCCCGCCGTGTGCTGTCCGGGAACCAGACCATCAGCAAGGCTGCCCCCACTCCGGGCCGCGCTGTCCGAGCGCTGACAAGCCGCATGCGGTGTGCATCCTGCGGCAGCGCCATGACGTTGGAAGGGGACTCGTACGCCTGCACCCGCTACGGCGACGGAGCCGAAGCGTGCGCCGATCCCGCGTTCGTCACCCGCAAGGCCGTCGAAAAGTACGTGGTGCAAACGTGGTCCGAGCGGCTCGCAGTCACCGACGATGAGGACCCGCTGTTGGTTGCCGTGGCCGAGCGTTGGCAGGCCATTACGCGGCCCGAGGAGACACAGGTCATCAGGGACGCACGCGCCGAGCTGAAAGCCGCACAAGCCAAGCTCGACAAGTTCCACGCGGACGACGCTGCGGACTTCTATACGGGCCGCTCCGCCCGATACCGCATCCCCCACAAGAACGCTGCCGAAGCACGGATCAGCAAGGCTGAAACGGCCCTCGCCGAGCTGGTCGGCAACAGCGGTCCCGTGTCCCTCTCGTTCCTGCTGAGCGGCAGGGGTGAGGCGTACTGGAACACTGCCGACGCACGGATGCAGCGCGACCTACTCGGACTCGCCATAGACACCGTGACCGTGACGAAGTCTCCGGGACGCGGACGGCGCTTCGACGGGATGAAGCGCGTCACCATCGCATGGGCCACCCCGGAAGGTGCCGAGCCCGACGCAGACGGGTTCGAGCAAGCCGCCTAGCGGCCCTGTAAGGACAGAACAGCCCCGGACGGCCCCCGTGATCATCCGGGGCTTTCTGCGTGCCCCTCGCGGCCCGGTACGCTCTTCGCACCCCGCGCCGACATGGGTGTGCGGGCTAGGGCTGGTGCCTTACAGGTTCGTCCTGGAAGCAGTACGACCAGCCCGCCTCGCCCCGGTAGTCCCTTCGGACCGCCGGGGCTTTCTGCTGCCAACTTGCGCAGAACCGCCACACGCCACATTCGCGCTGACTATGATCTTGGCGACCTATACAGTCCTACGCCTCAAAGGGGAACAAATGAGCGACGAAAAAGTCGCAGAAGCCACCCATAGGCTCTCAACCCTCCAGCATGAGAGGAAAGAGCTAGCCGATGCGCTGAAGAACGAAAGCCGACGCGGAAATTCCGCAGAGGTGGCTAGGCTAGAGGATGAAATTAAAACATGTGACAAGAAGATCGAAGAAGTGAATCGAGACCTGCGAGCCGCCCGCATGAGTCTGGCCACGGAGGGCACCGAGTAATCAGCCGAGCCGCACCGCCCCGGCATCCCTCGGGACCGCCCCGGCATCCCTCGGGACCGCCGGGGCTTTCCCATGTCCGCAGACGGGCGTACAGGGCCCCTCGTGCCCCCTCGCTGGCTGCCCTCGGGCTTGGAGCTCT
The DNA here is from genome assembly GCF_035978755.1 of Streptomyces sp. NBC_01298. Taxonomy (NCBI): domain Bacteria; kingdom Bacillati; phylum Actinomycetota; class Actinomycetes; order Kitasatosporales; family Streptomycetaceae; genus Streptomyces; species Streptomyces sp. NBC_01298. Next base: position 3,419,023 of record NZ_CP108414.1, on the reverse strand, counting down.
CGGCTCTACAGCGAAGCGGTTGGTGTTGGGGTGTTGAGTTCAACCATTTTTTAGAAACACATAGAAAAAATAGAAAGAAAGAGAACCAGGGTCTCCTTCGGCACCGCGTCACCTCTTCGGACGCGGGAAACCTCCGCCCTCCACTGTGGGGAGAGAGTGAACGGCCCGCTCGTCCGGATGGACGCGGGAAACCTTCGCCCTCCACAGCTGGGGAGAGAGCGAGCGGTTCGAGTGTCCGAGCGGCACTGGAAACCTTCGCCCTCCACTACTGGGGAAGCAAGGGACCGAACAGTCCAGACGGACGCGGGAAACCTTCGCCCTCCACTACTTCCGAGAGCGGGACTACCGCGCACCCACCCAACGGGGGAACCGGGCGGACTGAGTGCCCGCTCTCGGATACAGCGTTGCCCGTGCTACACCGCACCCCGCGTTACCGGGGTGGCCAGGAGTCGACGTGTGGCAGCGCGAGCGGGGACCACACCGCCCATGAGTAACCCACCCTCCGGGGTGCGCCGAAAGGGGTTGTAAGCGCGTGTGGTCCCCAACTCGTCTGGACCGGTTCGCCGGCGAGGGCAACCCGTCCCCGCAGTTCATTGGTTGCGAACGGCCGTCTTACAACAATCCGGCGGTCGATGCTGGTTCGAATCCAGTCGGGAACACGCACTGCGGCACGGTCCGACCAGGGCTTACGCCGATCGACAACGAGCACCAGGAGCACGACGAGCGCAGAGCTTGTCAACCAAAACTGACGCTACCTGGTAGCACCCTTACGGCCCGCTGACCCAACGGTGAGAGGTGCGCGGTACCGGCCCCGACTCGGGGATATCGGCCGCAGAGTTCCGGGGTTCAAGTCCCTGGGCGGGCACGCAACAACGAGCACCAGGAGCAATGACAAGGGGGTCGCATGCGCTGTATCGACTGTCCGGAGCCTGCGAGCCATCGGGGCCGCTGTGAGCTCCACTACCGGGCTTACGAGGAGCGTCCTGCGGTACGGGCTCGGCGGAAGCGTCGGGAGGTTCTCGCACTGGGCAACTCGGCTGCCGCTCGGCTCCGCCGGATCATCCGGAAGTCGGGGCGCTGGAAGTGCGTGCGCTGTGGTCGGCATGTCCTCGCGTCGAACATCGACGTGGACCACATACAGCCGCTTGCGTTGGGTGGGACGGACACGGACGGGAACGTTCAGCCGCTCTGCCGTCCGTGTCACAAGCTCAAGACGCGCGAGGACTTCGGGGCTGCTGGTCCGCCGTTCTGACTCCGCTGCTTTGCAGTGCTGTTGATGGTCGTGGCCATCCTCGCAAAGGGATTCACAGACACCGCCCCGGACGGGTCCTAACCAGACTCGTGCGGGTGGGGAAGGGGTGCGGTGTAGGTGCGCACGCAGACCGCAGTAGGCGCCCGGTTGGTCCCGGGGCTGAACACGGCGGAAGAACACGGTTCGAGTCCGTACACCCCGCGTAACGACGAAGCCCCCGGACGAATCCGAGGGCCGTGTGTCGCTCGTCCTCGCTGAAGCGGGCTCTATCCGCCGAGGCGGACGGCTCGACCTTACTGTGCTGCGTCAGGCGGACTTGTTGGGCTCGTCCTCGTTCGCTGGAGTTTCAGCGGCAGCCTTTGCAGCGGCCTTGTCGGCGGTGTCCTTCTCGTCTTCCGCCGCAATGCGCAGGAGGAAGTCTTCAGCAACCCCGTAAACAACGGGCTCGATCTTGCCCAACTCTTCGGACATCTCAGACTCCTAGCTGTGCGTCATGGCCGTAGTTCGACGCCGATCATGACATGCCAGAACGTCACGCCGCCACTACCCCTAGTCAGATTGGAGGTGATCCCCTATGCCCCGTAAGCCCCGTCCCCCGTGCTCGGTACCCGGCTGTCCTGAGCTCACCCGAGCCGGCGGACGCTGTGCCGAGCATGAGCGCGAGGCGAACGCGGACCGTGCTTCACGTGGTGGCGCTGTCTATGACACGCGCTGGCAGCGCATCCGACGTGCCTACCTGTACCGGCATCCCTGGTGCGTGCTGTGTGGCCGTCTGGCGAACGTGGCGGACCACTTCCCGCTGTCCCGACGCGAGTTGATCGCACGGGGTGACGCGAACCCTGATGCTGCGGGTCATCTTCGTCCGCTGTGCGTTGCCTGCCACAACCGCGAGACAGCAAGGCATCAGCCGGGCGGATTCGCTGCTGAGGCTCGTTCGCGGCGCGAATCGCGCGAGCTCCCGCCGTTCTGACCAGGGGGAGGGGGTCAACCCCTCTCCTTCCCGAGCGGCAGGGAGGCAAAAAACTCCCATGGCTAATTAGACCGCTTTCGCGGAGGTGAATTCACATGGCTGTCCCCGGACAGAAACCGAAACCCCATATTCAGGCTGTCCGGGAAGGGACCTTCCGCCCGGACCGCAATTCCGAGGGTGCCCGCTTCGCTCCGACTGCGCCTGTCGAGCCTGACTGGTCGGACCGCCTGCCCGGTACCGGCTCCGCTGATGTGCGGCGTATGGCCGCTGATGTTTGGGCGCGGACGATTCCGGCCCTGGTGCACTCGGCCGGCCTCACTGATCCACAGCGGGAAACCGCTATCGAGTATTGCGTGACAGCCGCTCGCCTATGGCAGGCAGAGCGGGAGCTGTCCCGTAACGGCCTAGTAGTCGAGACAGAGCGCGGGAACGTCAAGAATCCTTGGGTGACGATTGCCCACCAGTACCGGAGTCACTTCCGTTCGCTGGTCGGCGAGTTGGGGCTGAGCCCCGCATCGGCAACTCGGATCACCCCGCCGGAATTCAGCGGGGGCGACGATGATGGGATCTTTGACTGACGGGCTTCCCGTACCCCTGGACGCGCTGTACGAGCTCGGGCTTACCGATGACGAGATAGCCGATGCGATACGTTCCCGCCCCCTCGTTACGGCCGTACAGGCCTCGCAGGCTCCGGGCGCGTTCTTCGATGTGGAGTCCGCCCGGCGAGCCATCGGCGCTATCCAGACGTTCAAGCACACAAAGGGCCGTTGGGGCTCCACTCCGCTCAAGCTCTCGCCGTGGCAGGTCGTTTGGGTCATCGCTCCAATTTTCGGATGGCTCGCCTACTCGGAAGAGCTTGGCCGCGCTGTCCGCGTGGTCCGCTCGGCATGGATTGAAGTGCCGCGTAAGAACGGCAAGAGCACGCTTAGCAGCGGCATCGGGTTGGTGTTGCTCCTCGCTGACCGAGAGATTGGCGCCGAAGTCTATGCGGCGGCTGGCAGCCTTCCGCAGGCTGAACGTGTCTTTGATGACGCGAAGCGCATGGCCCTTACTTCGCGGGCCGTAAGGGGCCGTGTAGAGGTTCTCAGGGGCCTTATCCGGGTACCCCGCACGGGCGGAGTCTTCCGGGCCCTTTCGAAGATCGCCGAAACCGCACACGGACTCAATGTCAGCGGTGCCATTGTGGATGAGGTCCACGTGCACAAGCGCCGTGACCTTATCGACGCTATCGAGACCGGTACCGGTGCCCGAGATCAGCCGCTCGTCATCTTCATTACGACTGCGGACGAGGGCACCGAGGGCAGCATCTACGACGAGAAACATGTCTACACCCGCCGCTGTGCAGACGGCATCGTTGATGACCCCGGACACTACGGCGTCATTTGGGCTGCCGAGGAATCAGACGACCCTTTCAGCGAGGACACATGGCGTAAGGCCAACCCCGGTTTGGGTGCCTCTCCGTCGCTTGCCTACATGCGCCGCGAGGCCGCAAAGGCCAAGTCGACTCCATCCTATTTCCCCACCTTCTGCCGACTGTCCCTCAACCGCCGAATGCGGGCCGCTTCACGGTGGCTGCCTATCGCGCTGTGGGACGAGAATGCCGGAGAGGTGAACGACAAAGCGTTTCGATACCGCCGGGCATGGGGCGGGGTAGACCTTTCGGCGGTCTCTGACCTTTCCGCATGGGTTCTCGCTGTTGAGTCCCGCGTGCCCGGGGTCGAGCTGGAACTAGTCGCTCGTTTCTGGCTGCCGGAAGAGCGCGTAGACGAGCTAGAACAACAGCTACAGGTCCCGCTGCGGCAATGGGTGGCGGACGGATTACTCACGCTCACCGAGGGCGACGCAATTGACTATGACGCGATTGAAAAGCAGATCATTGCGGACTGTCGCCGGCTGGACGTTCAGCGAATCAGCTATGACCGCATGTTTGCGGGTCAGCTCGTCCAGCGCATCGAAGCGAAAACGCGCGGTGTCGACGTGGTGCCTATCGCGCAGACCTATCTAGGAATGTCGCCCGGATCGAAAGAGCTTGAACGGCTACTGCGCGAGGGGCAGATACGCCACGGCGGTAACCCCGTGCTCCGCTGGAATGCATCCGTTGTCGAAGTCTACCGAGACGGTAACGACAACCTTAGGCCCGTCAAGCCCGACCGGGGCAAGTCATCAGCTCGCATTGACGGGATTGCCGCTGCGGTCATGGCACTGGACGGGTACGTACGTAGACCGCTTAAGCGCCCTCGCGCTGCGAGTGCCTAACACCCCGCTCGGGAACAGCCGGCCGGGGTTTCTTTATGCCCGAGGGGGGTTCATGACGGAGACACCGCTACAGATGACGGAACGGCTATACGCCAAAGTGCAGCGCCGTAAGACCGCCGCTAAGAAATGGTCAGATGCCTACGAGGGTAAGCGGCCCCTCCTGTTTTCCTCGCCGGAGTTCAGCACGCAAACAGGCGGGCTCTTCGATGAGTTCTCCGACAACTGGTGCGCCGTGGTGCCGGATGCCACGGTTGAACGACTGGTGCCGATTGGGTTTCGGTTGGAAGACGGTTCGGTTGACGATGCCGCTGGTAAGGCGTGGCGCCGGTCGGAGTGTGACGTAGAAATCGGTCTGGCACTGCTTGAAGCCCTGATTACCGGGCGCTCGTATGCGCTGGTTTGGGGCAACGATGAGCGTTGAAATCACCTTTCAGCACGCGTCCAGCGCCATTGTCGAGTACGTGCCGGGACGTCGCCGCGCCCGTTCAGCCGGCCTGATCACATGGCGGGACTCCGACACGGAATTCTCAACACTGTTCACGCCCAAAATGGTGTACCGGTGGCAACGTCCGAACCGTGAGGGCGGAGCATGGACCGGACGCACTGCGGGGCTTTCCCGTGGCGAGCCGAGCCATATCCCTAATCCGCTCGGCGTGGTGCCGCTGGTTGAATTGCAGAACCGTTCTCGACTGCATGGCTCGCCCCGCAGTGAGCTTGCAACGGTGCTGCCGCTACAGGATGCGGTGAACACCCTTTGGGCTCACCTGATGACCGCCTCAGACGGTCTCGCTCTTCCCGCTCGCGCTGTGCTCGGAATGGATCGCCCCGTGCGGGAGATCACCGATGACACGGGCGAAGTGGTCGGCGAGGAAGATTTGCCGCTCGACAAATTCCGGTCGGACCGTCTGCTGTGGCTGGAGAAGGAAGGCGCATCCATTGCCGAATTCTCCGCCGCTGATCTCGACAACTACTTGCGGGTTATTGACAAGGCAGTCGAGCACATTGCCGCTCAGACCCGCACACCCGCTACGTACCTAACCGGCGCTCTAATTCAGGTGAGCGCCGATGCCCTCGCGGCCAGTGAGGCCGGACTAGTCGCAAAGGTCACAGAGAGGCAGCGTCATTTTGGCTCCGCGCTCCGCGAGATCATGCGGCTTGAAGCTCTTGCCAACGGTGAGCCGGAACGGGCGGAGTCGCTTGCGCTCGGTGGTGTCATTTGGCGGGACCCGCAGTTTCGAAGCGATAGTCAGTACTCCGATGCGCTGGTCAAGATGAAAGCCATCGGCGTACCGGACGAAGCCCTTTGGGAGCGAATCCCCGGAGTCACGCCCGAAGTCATCAACCGATGGAAGAGCATGCGGGATGACCAGGCTTCAGCGATCCTCGGGGGCGGCATGGCCGATCTCTTCGGCCCCAAGCCCGACCAGGACCAGGACCAGCCCGAGGGTCCGCCCGTAGAGGCTGCCTGATGGCCCTAGTAGACGATTTGGCAGCCGCGCGGTACACCCAAGCCCAAAGCATTTCCCGGGCCGTCGTAGCGGCTATCCAAGGGCTTTGGCGGGATGTGCCTGCGGACCGGATTCTGTCAGCCATGCAGGGGGAGACGGGAGCGCAGATTCTCCGCGCTGTCCTGGCGGGGCAACTCTCCGCAACTCAGGGCGCGCAACTCTTTGTCGGTGCGTCGATGGCAGCCCAAGGGGCCGCAGCGGCTCCGCTCGGAACGGTCAATCCCTCCGGCCTGGTCGGCATTGCGTCCGACGCTCGTCCGCTCGCCTCGCTGCTGTACCTGCCGAGCCTCACAACGGCTCAGAGTCTGGCAGCCGGCGAGAGTGCCGAACTGGCCGCGCTACGGGGGCTTACGCAAATGTCCATGATGGTGAGCACTCAGATTGCGGATACCGCCCGTGCTGCCAACTCGGTTGCCATGGCTGCCCATCCACGCTGTGTGTCCTATGTCCGCGTGGTCAAGCTTCCCGCTTGTGCACGCTGCATCATTCTCGCCGGTCGTCAGTACAGCTACAGCACAGGTTTCAAGCGTCATCCCAAATGCGACTGCGGCATGCAGCCCATGACCAATGACGAATGGAAGGCGAGCAAGAGCCCCGAGGACTTGTTCCGAGAGATGAGCCCCGAGGAGCAACACAAACGGCTCGGCGAGGCAGGAGTCAAGGCACTTGCAGCCGGGGCGGATCTTGGGCAGATCATCAACGCTCGCCGAGGTATGGCTACCGCCCTAACTGGGCGTGGCCCTATGGCGGTTACGACCGAGGGTGTGACGAAACGTGGGCTTGGGTCGCAGGCTATGCGCTCCGAGTTTCAGAAGGTTCCGGGCAAACGCTACGAGCGAGCCAAAGAGGCACGGCTCATGCCCGAAACGATATTCAAGCTCGCTGGGGAATCCCGCGAACATCAAATAGCCATGCTCAAGAAACACGGCTACATCATTTAGGGGGACTCATGGCGGATACGCCGAACACGAACGCTGCGGACGAGCCGAAGATCGGTGAGGACGAGCACCAGGGCGCCAAGCCCGAGGGCGACCAGCCGGCCGAGGGTGCCGAGCCCAAGGAGCTGACTGCCGAGCGCACTGCCCGAGAGGCTGCCGAGAACCGCGCCACGGAGGCTGAGGCGGAAGCGGCCCGGCTGCGCCGCTCGAACGCTGCACAGAAGCCGGACGATGTTGCCGCACTGCGGGCCGAGATCCGCGAAGAGTTCAGGGTGCAGCTCGTTCGTGCCGAGATCCGAGCCGCTGCGGCGGGCCGGCTGCGCGATCCGTCCGACGCGCTCGCCCTGGTCGACGCTGCCGCGCTTACCGGCAAGGGCGGGGAGGTCGACGTTAAGGCGGTATCGGCTGCCGTCGAAAAGCTGATCAAGGACAAGCCTTACCTTGCCGCAGCGCTGGACCCGAACCGACAGGCCCCGATGTGGGGCGACGTAGGCGCCGGTCAGCGCGAGTCTGGCGAGCCCGAGCCCGCTACCCCGCAGGACCGTCTGCGGCGTGCCTACCGCACGGGCTGACCTTTCACCGCTTAACCCGATTCCGGGGACGCACTCAATCCGAGTGCCGTCCCTTTTTTCATGCCCAAAACCAGGGGGATTTACTAAATGGCACTGACCCTTCCCGAGGCTGCAAAGCTCTCGACCACGGATCTCCAGCGCGGCGTCATAGAGACGTTCGTGCAGGAATCCAGCATCCTCGACCGTATCCCGCTGCTGACCATTCAGGGCAACGCGTACGCCTACAACGAGGAGGGCACCCTCCCGGGCGTTCAGTTCCGAACGGTCAATGAGGCGTACGCCGAGAGCACGGGCACCGTGAACCAGAAGTCTGAAAGCCTGGTCATTCTCGGCGGTGACGCGGACGTCGACAAGTTCATTGTCCAGACTCGCGGCAACCTGAACGACCAGCGCGCCATTCAGACCCGCATGAAGATCAAGGCGGCGTCCTACAAGTTCGCCGAAACATTTTTCAACGGCGACACCGCTACCGATTCCAAGTCCTTTGACGGTCTGCGGAAGCGCCTGACCGGTGGGCAGGTACTGAGCGCGGGCACGAACGGTGCCCCGATTGTGGGCGCTGGCGCTGACGATTCCCACAAGTTCTTCGACCTGATGGATCAGCTTGTTGCACAGGTCCCGGGCCTGAACAGCACTAACGGGGCGCTGTACGCAAACCGGCAGGTGATCGCGAAGGTGCGTTCTGCGGCTCGCCGGATCGGCGGTTTCGAAATGGTCCGCGAGGCTCTTACCGGAAAGCTCGTAGCGACGTACAACGGAATTCCGATCCTTGACCCCGGCCAGACTGCTGCGGGCGCGGACATTCTCCCGCAGACGGAAACTCAGGGCTCGGCAGTCGACGCGTCCAGCATTTACGCCGTGCGCTTCGGACAGTCCGAGGACGACCGAGCGGTTACCGGTCTCACCAACGGCGGCATTCAGGTCACGGACCTGGGCGAGCTTGAGACCAAGCCCTCTTACCGGACGCGAATCGAGTTTTACACCGGACTCGCGATCTTCGGTGGCCGTGGCGCTGCGCGTCTTAACGGCGTCCTCGCCAAGTAAGGGGGAATCGGATGCCGCCGCGTAAGCGGGTGTCCGTCCCGAAGATTCCGCACACGGATTCGTGCGCTGCCCCGGACCGAGTGGAGAGCTTTCCCGTTCTCGACTCGTCCGGGGCGGCTCGGACCGTGCGGCGCTGTCTTGAGTGCGGCACACAAGAAATCGAATAGGGGAGGTAACGCGTAATGGCACTCCCAGCATTGGCCACCGTTGCTGAGCTCGCAGCGTGGATACAGCGCGAGCCGGCCGAGATGCCCGAGGGTGCTGCCCTGGTGCTCGACACCGCGTCGGCGATCGTTCGCAGCGAGGCACGGCAGAGATTCACCAGGGGAACGAGCACGGTGGCCGTGGCCACGCGCGGCCAGTACGCCCCGCTACCCCAACGACCGGTTGTCTCGGTGCAGCGGGTACGGCGCGGGGGGATGGACCTGCCGCCCGAGGACTACCGGCTGTGGCGGGACGAGCTCCATTTCCGGCAGCTCGGGACCGGCCCCGTCTACGTCACCTACACACACGGATACGCGACGGTCCCGGCGGACGTACGGGCCATCGTGCTCACGCTCGCCGGCCGTGTGCTGACCAACCCTTCGGACCTACGGCAAGAGAGCGTCGGGTCCGTCTCGGTCACCTACGCGGCCGAGACCATCGGCGCTTCGCTCGCCCCGATTGAGCGTGACCAGCTCGCCCGGTACCGCCCTCGCGCTGCCGTGGTCGGTCTCGGCAAGGGGGCGCCCTGGTGACCCTCCACTACGGACAGACGGTTGTGATCCTCCGGGCCCCGCTCGTGGTGGACCGGTACGGCAACGAGACGAGCGAGCGGAATTGGTCGAGTGCAACCCGCACCACGGTTCGCGGCGTGTCGGTACAGCCCGACTCCTCGACCGAGGAAGACGGGGACCGTCCCGCCGTGACCAGTGGGCTCCGGCTGACAACCCGACGCGGGGTCGATATCGACCTAGCGCCCGGAGACCGCGTGATTGCCCTCGGGCGACTTCAGGAGACAGACGGGGATGTTGCGCGATGGGTCGTCGGGGGGCGACTGCATCACGCCGAAGCGAGGCTAAAGGAGGTGATCGGCTGATGAGGTTCCGTCCGAACATGCGCAACATCAATGGACTGATGAAGTCCGACCAGGCCGGGGCCGAAGTCCGCCGAGTTGCCGAGCGTATGGCGGAAGCGGCGTCCGGCGACGGTGCCGAATTCAAGACGGATAGCGCACTCGGGTCCCGCCGTTGGCGTGCCGCTGTGATCGGCAACTACAAGAAGCACGGGGATGCTGCGGGCACCAGGGCCGCTCTGCTGCGAAACCTGCGGGGTGGCGGATGAGCCTGCCCGTGATCGTCATGCCGGATGCTGTGGCGGTCGCTACGGGCTATCTCCGTACCGCCCTCGCGGCAGCCGGCGAGTCCGTACCGGTCGTGTCCCGCATCCCCTCGCCCCGCCCCACACGCTTCGTTCAGGTGCAACGGGTCGGGGGCACCAGGGCCACCCCTGTAAGCGACCGGGCCCGGCTCGACTTCCACGTGTGGGCTGCAACCGAAGCAACTGCCCATGACCTGTGTGCCCTGGTGCGCGGGCTCGTCGGAGCCATGCCCGGAATCCGTGGCGGCGTGACGGTCTACAGCGTGACCGAAGTGGGCGGCCCGCAGTGGCTACCCGACGAAAAGACCAGCTCGGCGCGATACGCGTACGCCGCTGACATTCACGTGCGTGGCCGAGTGCTCGACACTCCGAAGCCCGCCTAGAAATCAAATCCATTTACGTTCAAGGGGACACCCATGCCACTTTCCGCTAATGCGGTTCGCGTCGCCATTACCGGCGCCGCTTACGTTGCACCGCCTAAGACCGCTGGCCCGGTCGATGCGGTGGCCGCTTGGCCTGCCGCTTTCAAGGATATCGGCTGGATTTCTGATGACGGAATCACCGAATCCAACTCGACGGACACCACGGAAATTAAGGGCTGGCAGGGCGGGCAGACCGTCCGCAAGGTCATCAGTTCTTCCGAAGTGACGTTCTCCTTTACGGCCATCGAGTCGAACAAGACCGTTCTAGAGCTCTACCACAAGGGTTCCAAGGTCGTTACCACGACTGGCAAGTCGGTACTTGCGATTAAGGCACCCGGCCCGGACCGGCGTGCCTTCGGTTTCGATCTGGTCGACGGCGACGCACACATTCGCATCGTCATTCCGGACGGCGAGGTAACCGAAACCGGCGAAATCACTTACAAGTCCGACGAAGCGATTTCGTACGAGCTCACCATCACCGCCTACCCGGACGCTTCCGGCACGGTCGCAATCAAGTACAGCGATGACCCCGCGTGGGGCGGGTAGCAGAAACGTTCCGCCTGATCTACCAACACAGCACAATCCACGGGGGATTTACCAATGAGCACAACTTTCAATCTGGACCTTTGGGTCCGCGAGGCACGACGCGAGCCTTTCCGCTTCACCCTTGCCGATGCCGAATATTCCATGCCGTCTGCGGGCGAGATCGACAAGAGCATTCTTGAAACCGTCAACGTCGTGAATCCGTCCACGGCGGATATTACGACGCTACTGCGGACCGGTCTGGGCGACCAGTGGGAACGCTTTAACGCGCTGCCCCTGCCCCTTGCCGCAGTGGGCGAGCTGTTCCGTCAGTGGCAGAACTACGAGGGCGCGCCGCTGGGGGAATTTCCGGCCTCTGCCGACTCCTGAGTGAGCACGGGGAGGCCATAGAGAGCGATCTACAGCGTTACTACGGCACGGATATCCGAGACGTCCACCGCCCCGATTCGGGGCTCACATGGCGGCGTGTACGGGCTCTGATTACCCATCTGCCTGCGGACTCCGCCCTTGCCCGGTCGATGGCCGGCGAGGACGCCGGTTGGTCCCTGGAAACGCATCTCCTCGCGGCAGTTCACGACCGTCTCGCCGAAGCGAATTGGCAGCGCGGAAACGCGGGCTCTAAGAGTCCGTCCCGTCGCCCTACTCCGATTCCCCGCCCTGGCCTAAGGTCCGACCGGATCGGCGGAACACGTCGCACCCCGCAGGAAGTCGCAGAGTTCCTTGTCCGCCTGCAACCCGGGGCGGGTGACGAGTAATGGCCGTCGAAGTAGGCATGGGCTATGTGTCCATCGTCCCCGAAATTGAAGGGTTCGCAGGCGAGCTTGACCGGGCGGTTACCGGGCCTGCGGAATCGGCTGGGCAGGAAGCTGGACAGACAGCCGGCGAGGGCTTCACGGGCAAGATGGGCGGCATCCTTAAGGGCGGGCTTGCGGCGGTCGGCATTGCCGCTGCGGCAGTCCTCGCCAAAGGCTTTATGGATGCTCTGGATCAGACCGCTATCAACGGAAAGATTCAGGCACAGCTCGGCTCGACCCCGGCGGAAGCGGCCCGGTACGGAAAGGCTGCCGGACAGCTCTACGCGCACGGTGTCGGGGAGAGTGTTGCGGAAGCTGCGGACGCGATATCCGGCGTTATGCGTGCGGGCATCCTTCCGCCGGATGCAACCAATGCCCAAATCGAAGCGATTACCGGTAAGGTCAAGAATCTTTCCGACACGTTCGAGCTCGACCTAGGTCAGACGAGCAATGCCGTTGGGCAGATGCTCAAGAACGGTCTAGCCAAGGATGGGGCGGAAGCGCTCGACATCCTGACTGCCGGAATGCAAAAGATGGGTCCGCGTGCCGATGACATGGCGGACACGTTCAACGAGTATTCCACGAAGTTCCGGGATCTCGGTCTGTCCGCTGCGGACGCCATGGGGCTCATGTCCCAAGGAATGCTTGCGGGTGCCCGAGACACGGATACCGTTGCCGACGCTCTGAAGGAATTTCAGATCAGAGCAACAGACGGCAGCAAGGCAAGTACCGATGCGTACGTTGCTATCGGGCTGAATGCCGCCGAAATGACCAAGAAGATTGCGCGTGGCGGACCCGAAGCAAAAGCGGGCTTGCAGCAAGTCCTAGACGGCCTCAAGGCCATTAAGGACCCTGCCGAGCGGAGTGCGGCAAGCGTCGGGCTTTTCGGTACGAAGTCCGAGGATCTCGGGCAGGCCCTTTACGCGCTGGACCCCAAGACTGCCGTAAAGGCCATGGGTGATACTGCGGGTGCTGCCGACAAAATGGCGGACGCACTCCACAATAATGCGTCGGCCAAGATTGAGCAGTTCAAGCGCACTGCTGAAGTAGCGGTTACCAACTTTATTGGCGACAAGGTGTTGCCGCCGCTCATCAGCTTTGCGAGTACGGCAAAAGATGTTCTCGGTCCGGCGCTCGGGACGGCCCGCGATGTAGTCGGGGGTTTCCTTTCGGCATTCTCGTCCGGGGCCGGCGGGTCGTCCATTGCGGGTTTCGGGCAAACTCTGCTCGGTCTCGGAACGACGATCCGTGACGCGGTATCCCCGAGCGTGAGCGCTCTGGTTACGCAGTTTCAGACCAGCGTACTTCCCGCCCTACAGGGTGTCTGGTCGGTTGTCTCAGGGCAGGTCATTCCCGCTTTCATGGCGTTCTACAGCGCTCTTTACAGCTCGCTGGCGCCCATCGTCACGCGGATAGTCCTGATCTTCACCGAGACCGTGATACCGGCCCTGATGCGGATATACGCGACCGTCTACGAGAAGGTGCAACCGGTCCTCGCGGCGCTTTCTGAGTTCATCACCTCGCGGGTTGTGCCTGCGGTACAGATGATCGGCGGAAAGCTGCAAGAGCTGTTCGACAAAGCGCAGCCGGTCATTTCGGTTGTCGTGACCGTGATCGAATGGCTTGCCAAGCTCGCCGCGAGCATTCTTAGTGTCGTCATTCCGGTCATTCTGCAACTTGCAGGACCAATCTTTTCGGGGCTGTTCTCGGCAATTGGTACGGCTATCGGCTGGATCGGCAATGTGATTGGGTGGCTGGGAAGTCTCGGTCAGGCCTTTGTCGGGGCTGTTCGTTGGGTGGCCGACTTTGGCCGGAACGCGATAGCGAAGCTGGACGAATTTGCGCGTTGGATGGACGGGCTAGGCCCGAGAATTCGCGACGGGCTCGGCGACTTCGGGAATTATCTCGTCGGCAAGGGTGCGGATTTGGTGCGCGGCCTTTGGTCGGGTGTCCAGAGTATGGGCGCCTGGCTCCGAGACAAGCTTATCGGCTGGGCCCGTAACACCATTCCCGGGCCCATCGCCGACGCGTTGGGTATCCATTCTCCTTCCCGTCTCATGCGGGACGAAATCGGTCGTTGGCTTCCCGCCGGTATCGCCGAGGGAATCGACGACGAACAAGCATCCCTAGACGCACGCCTACAGGCAATGGTCAAGGTGCCCGATATCGGCTCGGTACGGGCAGCCGGCCCGGTCCGCCTCGCCAATGAGTCCAGCGCAAAGGACAAAGCCCTTGCGGCTGTCCTGCGGGCTTTGGAGGCTGACCAGGGCCGCGAGATCGTCGTAAAGGTCGGCGAGCAAGAGATAGCCCGCGCGGTGGAATACGGACAGCGTCAGCTAGCTAGGAGGTGACATTTTGAGTATGTGGATCGGGCGCCTAGGTGCGCTACGTGAGATCACCGATGGTGCAGAAATGGACCGGAGCCCCGAACTAGGAGTAAAGGAATTCCGTTCGCTCGGCGGTGGCGTGACCACTTGGGCGCCCCCCACACAGCCGCGCCGGCTGTCCCTGTCATGGGACGCAATGCAGTCCGAGGATGCGTATCACGTCGACCGTCTCGCACGCCGCGTAGACGGGCCGGGACCCATTCACGTGGTGGACCCTGGCTCGGACAACTGGCTCACTGCCACACAGGGCGCGGGTCGAATCATGCTGTCCACACAGGACGAATGGGTGCATGATTCGGCCGTAATCTTCCCTCCGGCCTCGCTGGATTGGGACATCCTCCGGATTTCCATGCCGGTATCCGGTGGCAGCATGCGCATTCAGTACAAGCGGCCGGACGGGACGCCGTATCCGGTAGCCCCGGGAATGCAGGTCAGCTTTTGGGCCCCCGGCATGGTCGGAGCGGCCAACGAATGGCGCTACTACTTTCAGAGCACTACCGGAGCGAGTGTTTCGTCAACGGGAAGCACCAGCGCGAAAATCGACCGTCCGTTCATTGCCACAGCCCCGGAGGGAGCCGCGTATGTCGTACCCGTGATGTGGTTCAACAAGCCGTTTGTAGACCTCCCCATGACAGGGGCGGTACTGCGCGAGGCACACCCCGAGGACGTGACCGCCCGAACAGTCAAGCGGCAGGGATTCAGCACAGCCGTACAGGGCGGTACGGCACCGGTCGGGGACTTCACGCCGGGGACCGGAGTCACGCTGTCCGTGAGCGGCGGTAAGACGATGCTCGTCAGCTCGGGCGCGAATTCAAGTCTCAGCTTTGGCACGGCCACCCGCTTCGCGGTCAATCCGGGCGAGCTGGTGAGCCTGACGCACGTGGTGCCCGGAGCAAGCACAACAACGCTCCAATGGACGGACAGCGCGGGAGCGATCGTCAGTCAGTCCCGAGACACAGCCATAGGCAGAGCGCCCGCCGGAGCATCCTTTGTGTGGCCCGTGGTGGAGCTCGGGGCGGTTACTCCGGCTACAGCCATCGGGGCCGCCTCGCTGGAGATCTACGCCGCTCCGAGCGTGCCCCCGGGCGAGAGCATGCGGCCTTACTCGGTCACGGGCTACTCGCAGAGCTCGGCGGCCGGCTCGGCAGACCTGCGGTCCGTCTCGCTTGAGCTGGTCGAGGTGACCACGTGAAGATGACGATGCCGCTCATCACGGCCGCGCTGTCCGAGGGCGAGCGCACCGCCTCGCACTCTGTTCGCCTCGCCGGTCGTGAGCTCGGGCCGCAGGTCCGCAACTGGTCGTTGGACAGGGCGTACGCAACCGACTTGCCGGCGAGCATGCGGGCTTTCAGCGGGAGCTCGTCCGCACAGCTCGACGTGACGTTGTCAGGGACCGCAGGAAAGCCCGCACCCGCTCTCTACGGGCCGTGGGCTCCGAGGGCTACCGGGGACATCGTCCGCCCGAGTCAGTCAGTGGTGCACGCATGGGGAGTCGGTGGATACCCGCTCGACACGTTCCGGGGCACCGTGCGCACGCGTTCGGCGAGCTCGGGCGAGGATGCCGTCAAGGTGTCCGCACTTGACGGAGCCGAGCGGCTGCGCTTTCCCGCCCGACTGCCACGCCCGGACAGGGTGTTGGCGAACGAGCTGACTTTCGGCGTGGCCACAAGCTGGGCTGCCTCCCCCGTATGGGTCGTGGACCATCTGCTACGACTCGGCGGTATTCACACGTGCCCGCCCCCGCGCTCGACGGCGATTCTCTATGCCTCGCTGCATGGCGGAGTCGCCCCGAACATCGGCTACTTGGAAGGTACTTCGGGACTGTGGTCTTACTGGACCGATTACAAAGCGCCCTGGGAGTCAGCCGCACTCGGTGATGACCGCATATCGAATGCGGACTACATTCCGCGAACCAAACCCGTAAACCGGCGCTCCGATGGGCTGTGGCTTGAACACTGGCTCGACACCACCGGGAACACAACGTCCGATGAAGGCATTGCCCGCATCCACACGACATGGATCGCCAATGGCGTATACCGCTGCTACGTCACCATGGAAGCCAATTTCCAGTCGGGAAAGCTCACCGTCTGGAACGGGACGAATGCCGACTACAACGCTAACCAAGCCCTCCAATGGACATTCGACCAGCTAAAAGCCCCGGGCCTCTGGCACATCGGATGGTGGCTGTCCTGGTCTACCACTGGAGTTCCCACCCTTTCGCCGGTAGTGACCAATCAAATCGGCGTGGCGCAGACTTTCAGCGACGCGGTCTTGAGCGCTACCCCGGTACCGCCCGCAAACCTGGACCAAGTCCGACTGTCCATAAAGCAGATACGGGCTGAATGCTTCCAAGTTTCGCAGCAAGCCAGCCGGCCCAACTCGCCTGCCGAATTCAGTCAGGCCGGAACGTGGAAGCGCGGGGCCTCGCTCAGTAAGCCACGGTTTCCGCTGGAGAACATTCCCCGTGTCGAAGGAAGCGCATGGGATGTTATTACACAGATAGCCAAGACAACGCTTGCGACAGCCGAATTCGACAGTAACGGATTCTTCCGCTGGCGTGACCACACGCGGTGGGAAACCGTTCCGACACAACCCGCCCTAACTGTCTCGTCCACGCGCGAATTGGCGTCGCTCACAGTGGGCGAGGAAATCGACGCTTGCCGGAACTATGTGGCCGTGAAGTGGTCTAACTGGGGGCGCGTGAAGGGAGACCAGCTAACCCCGGTAGCCGAAGCGCGCACGGGTACGGCAATCGCAGCCGGAGCTACTCTGACGCGAGTATTGCCAATCGGCGAGGACCAATGGGACCCGCGTACACCCAACGTCTATGTGGACCGTCTGCCTGACTGTGTTTCGATCAAGGCAACGGCAGACAGCGACTCGGCGGGGGTATACGGGGCAGTAGAAGTGACGCTCACCCGCGACGGTGGGCAGGTCACCCTATCCATGCGCAATAGAGCCTCGTACACGGTGTATTACCACGGTGTAAGTGCCTTTGCCCGGACCACTTCGGCAGATAGCCCAGCCGGCCCAACGGACGCACTGTCCACGGTACAGAGCTCAGCCTCACAGCGAGCTTACGGGGTACAGGTCTACGAGCACCAGGGCACTGAATGGGTGCAGTACCGGGACTCTGCCGCTGAACTGGCGGGCGCCATTCTGGCAGCCGGACAGTACCCGATTCCATCACTGCAATCCGTCGAAATCCTCGCGGACCCTCGCCTAGAACTAGGTGACGTGGTGCGCGTTGTGGACCGCACGGGGGCAGCACTCGACACCCTTGCCTGGGTCGTCGGAATCAAAACCAGCGGGGGTGACGACGGACGCGTAACGCAAATCCTTACGCTCCGAGGAACCAAAGCAAACGGGGTACCGGCCGATACAGGGCTCGTCCCTGATCCGCCGACCAACCCGAACGCGCCCCCGCCCTAACGAGGGGGATGAATGGCAGAACGTGAGACGGAAAACCGGCTCGGCGTAGTCGAGATCGGCGCCCGCGAAATCTATGACGAAGTGGTCGGGCTCCGCGAGGACATGCGATCCGTCGCCGAAAAGGGCGAGGAACTGCGGGCCGACGTGGACGACCACGAAACCCGAATCCGGGACCTAGAGCGGTGGCGGTACGCGCTGCCGGTTGCCGCAGCGTCGGGAGTCGTAGCCGCTGGTGTGGCCGTAGCAAAGGCCACCGGTAAGGCATAGCCAAACAGCACCACAAGCGAGCCCCGTTCCGGGGATACCGGGCGGGGCTTTTTCGTGCCCAAAATCAGGAGGAACTGTGGGAACCGTAGACGCGATGATTAGTGCCGCAACGGCTGCACTCGGATATAAGGAAGGACGTAACAACGACACGACTTATGGCCGCTGGTATGGGCTGAACTTCAATCCGTGGTGTGACATGGCGGTATCGAAGTGGGCCGAGGAGAGCGGCAACGCGGGTACGGTCGGGCACTTTGCCTATTGCCCTTCCCACGTGAATTGGTTCAAGGCTCGCGGCCAGTGGATCGGCAAGAACAGTCCCGCGAAGCGCGGAGACATCGTGTTCTTCACGTGGGACGGGGGCCCGGTCGCCGATCACGTCGGCATCGTGACCGAGGACTCTGCCCCGGGCTCAGCGGTCCGCAGCATCGAGGGCAACACGAGTTCGGGCAACAGCGGGTCGCAGGGCAACGGGGACGGCGTATACCGGCGCACCCGGAATCGGTCCGTGATCCTCGGGTTCGGCCGGCCCGCCTACGACCAGCCGCGAGGCACCGCCCCGTTCCCGGGGGCCGACTGGTTCAAGTCCTCGCCCCGTAGCCCGCTGATCACAGCTATGGGTATCCGGCTCGCCGCCGAGGGATGCGGTCGGTACTCCGAGGGTCCCGGTCCGCAGTGGACCGATGCGGACCGTCAGAGCTATGCGGCATGGCAGCGCAAGCGGGGCTTTACCGGCTCCGACGCGGACGGGTGGCCCGGTCGCTCCACGTGGGACGCACTGCGCGTGCCTGCGGTCTGACACAACCAACTAGGAGGATTTTCAATGCAGTTCATCAAGACTCATCCGGCCCGGATCTATGCGGTACTCGTTGCCGCGCTCGCCCTGGTCGTCCACTACGTTCCGGCGCTGCCGTCGGCCCTGATTCTTGGTCTCGCTGCGGCGGTGCTCGGTATCGGCGAGGCGGTACAGCGGACCGAGGACGGTAAGACCGCCGTAGCTGGCGAGCTCGGCGAGCACCAGGCCGTGACCGAGGAGTGAGCTACAGGCATGTAGCCCTGATGGGTCGGGCGGGGGCCGGGAAGGATGCGGCTGCCGCCCGGCTCGTTCAGCGCTACCAGTTCACGCGGGTGGCGTTCGCCGATCCGCTGCGGGATGCCGCACTCGGGCTCGACCCGATCATCGGCAGCGAGCCGACCGGATACGGACCGATCCCGCTCCGCCTGTCTGACGCTGTACGGCGTCATGGGTGGGACCGGGCCAAGGGGGCCCCGGAAGTTCGGCGGACGTTGCAGCGGCTCGGGGAGTCAATCCGGGCCCATGACCCCGAGCACTGGATTCGCCTCGCCCTCGCCAAAGTAGACGTGGCGGATAGGTGGGGGCTGCCCGTGGTCATCACGGACGTACGGCACGTCAACGAAGCTCGGGCGCTTACCCGCCGGGGCTTTCTGCTCGTCCGTGTGGTCCGTCCCGGGCACCAGGGTCCAGCCGGCGAGGACCAGCGGCAGCACGTGAGCGAGACCGCCCTAGACGGGTTTCTCGCCGATGCCGAGCTCATCAACGGCGGGTCGCTCGCCGAGCTGCACAGCGCAGCCGACCGCCTCGCGGTACGGCGCTGACCTACCAGCGTTACGGGGTGGCGAGAGTGGCCCTTCTTCCCCTTCTTTCTTATTTTTTCTTGTGATTCAAAAAAATAGGAAGGAATCGTCACTCTGCCACCCCTCCCAACCCACTAACCCCCGAGGGGATACCCATGCCCGGACAGATCCGGACTATCAAGCGCAGTGGCTCGCGCTACTACATCAGCCCTGAGACCGCCGAAAAGGTTCCCGGAGTCACTTCCGTTGTCGGCATGCTCCCAAAGCCTTTCCTGACCTTCTGGGCCGCTCGCATGACCGCTGAAACGGCAGTCGAGAACTTGGACGCCGTACGCGCTATTGCTGAACGCGACCCCGCCGGAGCAATCGACTTCCTGCGGAACAGTCACACCCGGTACACGAGCCTTCGGGCGAAGGTCGGATCGGACGCGCACGATCTCTTTGAGCGCATGATCCGGCTGGAGGAAATCGGCAGGGTGCATCCCGACCTTGAACCCTACCGGCTCGGTTTCGCGGAATTCCTACTCGCTGTGCGTCCGCAGCTTATCCGGGCCGAGGATGTGTGCTGGTCCGACGAGCACGCCTATGCAGGTTCATTTGACGCGATCATCCGTGTCCGGCTCGGCGAGGACGGAAAGCCCGATCACGAAAACGGCGAATGGCACACGCTCCTAGTCGACTGGAAGACATCCAAGTCTGCTTACCCGGACGTGGCCCTACAGCTTTCCGCCTATGCCCATGCCGACCGGATTGTTTCACCCGATGGAACTTCGGAGCCCATGCCGAAGGTGGACGGTGCGGCAGTTCTGCACATCACCCCGGAGGGTTGGGTTTTCAAGCCCGTCCGGATTGACGAAGAGATCTTCAATGTCTTTCTGACGCTGCGGCACGTTTTCCAGTGGGACCGTGAAATCAGCAAGACGGTATTCGGCAGCCCGATTGCGCAGAGCGTTCGCCGGCTCATCACCGGAACACAGCGCCGAGCGAGCTAACACCCGCAGTACCTGATACCAGGCGATCCGCAATGAACGCGGCTCGTCTTTTTTCATGCCCAAAACCAGGGGGATTTCAAAACATGGCACTTCGCATTTTCGAGACCGACCCTAACGCCAAGCCCAAGGGTTCGTTTTCCGATGACACCGTTGGTCGCTTCCACGGCGGAAAGCAGACGGACGGCATTCCCGTTGCTCTGTCCGAGTGGCGCGTGACTACCGGAGATCCGGAAGTTGCCGACGCTATTGCACAGCTCATGGGCGGACAGGCGGTGGAGACCGATTCCACGTCTGAGAACTTCATTGAGGTTCTGACGACCACCAATAAGGTCAAGGTCGTTCTTTCTGGCCCGAGCGCTGTTACGTCGGATCTCAAGCTGTGGAACGGTTCGCAGCTTATCCACCACTGCGACGGCGTGGAGTTCCTTTCCCCGGATGAAGATCGGGGTATGCCGTGCCGCTGCCCCGCTCTGATGGAGGACCGGAAGGCCGCTGCAAAGACGAAGCGCGGTCCGTCTCCGTCGATTTCTGTTCTCTTCCGTCTCGCCGAGGATTACGAGCTCGGGCTGTTCCGATTCCAGACGGGCTCTTGGAAGCTTGCGGAAGTTCTGCACGAGGTTGAGAACGCGCTCGAAAAGGTTGGGGGCGAGGCCCTGGCGACCATTGAACTTGAGCTGGTCGAGTACACGACGAAGATGGGCCGGGACGTGTCGTACCGAAAGCCTGTAATCAAGGTTCTCAAGTCCTGGTCTGACGCTGTGGCCGAGCCGACTTTCTAGCCGGCTGAGGGGTCCCGGGGCAGTCCTCGGGGCCCCTTCCTATCCGAGGGGGAAGCACATTCCGATTCTGGAGCTGTGCGCCGGATACGGGGGTATCGGCAGGGCTGTTGAAGCTCTGACCGGGGACAGGATCAGGTACGTAGCGGAAGTAGACCCGTACGCCTCGCTGATCCTGGCGACCCGGTATCCGCACGCGCCGAACATCGGCGACATTACACAATTCGATTGGTCCACGCTGAAAGATCAGGTGGACGTCATTACGGCAGGGTTCCCCTGTCAGGACATCAGCAATGCGGGGAAGCGGGCGGGGATTCATGGCGAGAGGTCGGGTATTTGGGAAAGCGTCCTCGGGGCCGTTCGCATTCTTCGACCACGGCTCATTTTCCTGGAGAACGTATCCGCCATCCGAAACCGAGGCTTGGCGCACGTACTCGGGGGCTTGGCCGAGAGCGGGTATGACGCAAGGTGGTGTTGCTTCCGAGCGTCCGCTACTGGAGCCCCCCACATGCGAGATCGCTGGTTCTGCATCGCCACCCCTATTGCCGACTCCGACAGCCTCCGACGCATCGCGCGGACCTGATTTCGCAAAAGCGGACCGGCCCGGAGCCGGCGGGGACGATCTCGTTACCGCAGTTGCCCGAATCTTCGATAAGGAGCGGGCACACAAGCTGTTCAAAACCCCTACGGCAAATCTCGGGTCGAACGGGGCTGCACAGCATCCTGATAAGCGCCGCGCGGGTGGGCACGGACCGAATCTCGACGATGAGGTTAGTTTCCTGCTGCCCGTAGATCCGGACATTGCCGAGGAGACCCCGGGCGCCTTTCACAGCCCGCCGGAATGGTGGGCAGAGTTCGCACCCGCTGTGCACCGCTGGGAAACCCTGATGGGCACTCCGGCGCCCATTCCGGTCGAGTTCGGCCCGCGTGGCGGACGTCGCCTCGCATCGGTTTTTGCCGAGTGGCTGATGGGTCTTCCCCGAGGGTGGATCACCCATATTCCGGGACTCAATCGGGCGAGGCAGCTTAAGGCGGCTGGTAACGGCGTCGTATCGCAGCAAGCCTTTACGGCCTACCTGCATCTACTGAACTACAAGGAGGAAACCAATGGGTAAGCGCGGAGTCGTCACCGACTATGCCGGCGAAGAGCTTTACAAGGGCGATCTAGTCGCCTACGCGGCTCGGCAGGCAAATCGGGTCCGTATGGCTGACGCCATTGTGGACAAGGTAACGGCTCGTCTTGTCGATGGCCGCCTACGGCCGATGCTCCGAATCAGCCCGACCGGGACAGAGTCGGGATTCGCGAAGCGGCGCACGCTCCGAAAGGAGTGGATCGGCTCGGAACACGTCCGTCTGATTATTCCGGGCGAGCGAAACCAGTAAGAGAACAACGAAAGGGCCGGACGTACCCGCGTGGTGCTGTCCGGCCCTTTTGCATGGGGGGAAATATGAAGCTTGCAGTAACAGAACACCAGGCACCCGCACTCGGCGAGATCCGTTCACTTGGTCGGGGCGATGAGCTGTACCTGATGACCGGTTGGAAGAGCCGCAAAGATTGGATTCGCATACTCGCTGCGGCAGCACATGCCATGGCCCGGGGGGCACAGATTCACCAGGGGGCCGAACGTGGCTAACCCGAATAAGGCACGCGGCACCGCGTGGGAGAGCGCTGTAAGGGACCACCTAAACCGCTTCCTCGGGCTCGTAGACGGCTCCGGGGTGTTCCTTGACCCATTCCATCCGGGCAACGTCCGCCGGGCCGCACAAGAGGGTGCTAGGGACGTTGGGGACGTGCACGCGCCCCCGTTCATCCTTGAATGTAAGGACGTGAAGTCTCCGGCTGTTCCCGCGTGGATTCGACAGGCAGAAATTGAAGCGGTGCACGCGGGATTTCCGTACGGGCTCGCAGTGCGAAAGGTACGAGGGTCGAGCGTCGACATGGGACGTGTGCATGTGTCGGTCCGGACGTGGACCCGTATTCGCCTCGCCCTCGGGATGCCCACGGACGAGTTTGCCGCGCTGTACGGCTGGTCTGTCTCGCTGCGGGGTCTCGACTCCGGCCGTTGGTACATGACGACGACCGTGCGCGATCTCGGGCACCTGATCGGGGACTACCGCCGGAACGTGGCCGAGCCGGGGGTGTTCCGTGATCTTCGCTGATCTCCTCGGGCGCTTCGCGTCGGTAAGCGAGGAGGCAGACGGAGGGTACGCCGCACAGTGTCCCGCGCACCCCGATTCCCGTCCGTCTCTCCGTATCTGGCGCGGTACGAACTCCAAAGTGCGGATTACGTGCCGCGCCGGCTGCGAGACCGCCGACGTGATTGCAGCGGTGCGGCTCACGTGGGGCGATCTCTTCGACGTGACCGGCCCTGGTGCCGTCGTACCTGCTGAACGTCCCAAGCTCGTTCCCGTCGCGCTGACTGCCGCTCTCGCTGCCTACGCGGACCGGGCCTCGCTCGCCCTCGCGGACTTTGCCGGCGACTGGCCGCAGCGAGCTCGTACCTACCTCGCCGACCGCTTCGGGCTCGACCTAGAGACCGCTGCGGATCTCGGGCTCGGTGTGGACCACGGGGACCAGGCCGGGGGCTTCCCGTACGTGTCCCGTGCCTACCAGGCCTACCCCCGTCTTACGGTCCCCCTGGTCGGATTCGACGGAGTGACCAGGGGCCTACAGGGCCGGGATCTGACGGGCGAGTGTCCGGGCCGATGGCTGTCCCTCGCCAACCCGAAGGGCCATCGTTGGGCCACATACGGCGTGATGCGGGGGCAGGGCGGATACAGCACGGTCCTAATCACTGAGGGGCCCGGAGACGCTCTTACGGCCGTGGCGGTCGGCTATGACGCTGTTGCCGTACGGGGTGCCTCGCTCGCCGGCTCGCCCGAGCTGGTTGCCGAGCTCGCCGAGGGACTGCGCGGACAGCTCGTCATCATCTGCGGGGACAACGACAGCGCGGGAACGGGATTCTCCTCCCGCCTCGCCGAGGGTCTAGCCGCACACGGCGTAGACGCGCTCAAGCTTGAAATACCCGTGCGCGACTGGGACTTGACCGACTGGCGCGAAGCGGCCCCGGAGCGGTTCGCCGCTGATCTACACCGTGCGGTCAAGGGAGCTCGTCCCGTGCGGGATACCGCAGAGCGGGAGCGGGAAGCACGGTCCGCCGAGCTCGCCAACCGGACCGGCGCTGACACCGTGTCCCGCGACCAGGGCGCGGAAGCCGCCGAGATCCTGTCCAAGCTCGTCAGCACATTCGGCGAGAGCGACGCCATGAACGCCCATGCACTCGTCGCGTGGTCCGGGGGCCGCATCCGGTATGCGGCGGGGCTCGGCTTTTACACGTGGGACGGACGGGTTTGGGTCCGCTCCGACATGCGCGTACGGCAGGAAATCCATCGGATGGGGGCCGCGCTCGTCCTCGCCGGACAGAACCAGCTCGCACGCGGATTCACGATGACTTCGCGCATTGACGCTCTGCTAACCGAGCTTTGTTCGGTACCCAACGTCAGCATTGAAGCCACGGACTTTGATGACCGCCCCGACGTGCTCAACTTCCGCAACGGGACAGTCGACTTGAAGACGGGCCGGCTGCACCCGCACGACCAGGCGGACCTACTGACGTACACGCTTGACATTGATTACGTCCCTGATGCTCAGTGCCCCCGCTGGGAATCCTTCCTCGCCGAAGTCTTCCCCGGCATGCCGGACATGCCCGCCTACATTCAGCGGCTCATCGGCTACGGCATTACCGGCCACACCACAGAGCAAGGATTCGGCGTGCTCTGGGGAAAGGGGGCGAACGGTAAGAGCGTACTCGTGGACACCATCACGTCAGTGTTCCGCAGCATCACCCGCACGACTCCGTTCAGCACGTTTGAAGAACGGAAGAGCGGCGGTATTCCAAATGATATCGCGGCACTCCGGGGTGCCCGGCTCGTCATGGCGTCTGAGGGCGAGTCCGGTAAGGCAATGTCGGAATCAATCCTTAAACGCGTGACTGGCAAAGACATGATTTCCGCACGGTTCCTGCGGCAAGAGTTCTTCGAGTTCCGGCCCTCGTTCCTTCTACTCCTCGCCACCAATCACAAACCTAAATTTAAAAGCCAGGATGAAGGGCTTTGGCGCCGCGTCAAGTTGATTCCATTCAAGCGGTGGTTCTCTCCCGAGGAGCGAGACCCCGCACTAGACAGAAAGCTACTCGCCGAGGCAGAAGGGATTGCAGCCTGGGCCGTACGCGGAGCCGTGGCCTGGTATCGGGACGGTCTCCAAGATCCTGAGCGCATTACTGGTGCATCGCAGGAGTACCGAGAGACCTCGGACCCGCTAGCGGGCTTTCTGCCGGGAGTTCTCGAATGGGCGGATGAGTCCGTGACCATGACCGGTAACGACGCGTTCAACATCTACTTGGAATGGTGCGAGGACGAAAACCTACCCGCCCGAGAGCGTTGGACGCGACAGGGTTTCTATTCCGCTATGGAGGAGCGCGGGGCCACCAAGAAGCGCAACAAGAAGGGTATTTCCCTGGGCTGTCTCCGCCTCGCAGACGAAAGCCCTGACGCAGTAG
The DNA here is from genome assembly GCF_035978755.1 of Streptomyces sp. NBC_01298. NCBI lineage: Bacteria > Bacillati > Actinomycetota > Actinomycetes > Kitasatosporales > Streptomycetaceae > Streptomyces > Streptomyces sp. NBC_01298. Next base: position 3,393,359 of record NZ_CP108414.1, on the reverse strand, counting down.
GTCCGGGGATTTTCGGCAAGTAGATACGGCATACAAGGGGCTGCTCACCTTAACTGGTGGGTGGCCCCTTCTTTCATTTCACGGGGGAGACATGATCACCTATCGACATCAGCTAGCCGGCGAGCCCGTCACAGTGCACGTACCCGAGACCACAGAGGATCTCGGCGAGTTCTGGACATGGTTCTATCGGGCGCGGGCTCGGGGTCCGATCGCTGTAGATACAGAGACGACAGGGTTGGACGTGTTCAGCCCTTCCTTTCGGCTCCGCACGGTGCAGTTCGGCGACAAGCGCGACGCTTGGGTGATTCTGTACGAGCGGGGCGGGTCTCATTCGACTTACGCCCGTGACGCACTCTTGCGGTCACGAGAAATCCTGATTCACAACGCAGCCTATGACTGGCTCGTCCTCGGACAGTGCGCGGGAATCCCGCTCGAAGAGCTCGCCCCACACACCACGGATACCCGAATTCTCGCGGCGCTCTGCGACCCCAGGCAGCCGCAAGAGGGCGGCATAGGAACGGCGCTCAAGCCCCTTGCGGCCCGATGGGTGGACCCTGCCGCCCCGGACACTCAGGGCGGGCTCACAGCCGTATTCAGGTCCCTCGGACTGACCAAGGAAACCGGATGGGCGGGAATCCCTCTCACCAATCCAACCTATGCGCTCTACGCGGGACTTGACGTACTACTGACGGCCCGACTCGCCCCGGTTCTACAGCGCGAGCTCGCACGGCTCGGGGTCCGCGAAGAGCTCGTGACGTACGAGCACCAGATAGCGGAACTGTGCGCGGTCATGCAGCGCCGAGGGCTTCTGGTCGACCAGGACTACGCGGCCCCGCTCGCTCGCCGGCTCGCCGAGGAGGCAGCCGAGCACAGCGCCATAGCGGCCCGATATGGAGTATCCGCAGTCGGCAGCCCCGCACAGGTGGCGGAAGCGCTTCAGGGCATGGGAGAGACGCTTACCGAGCGGACCGACTCCGGCGCGCTCAAAGTTGATAAGGCCGTACTGCTGCCCCTGGCGGACCTTGACCGGGACTGGCAGCGCATCGGGGCGCGGACCCCAAACCCGGTAGCACATGCGGTACTTCACGCCAAGCGCGCCAACAAGTGGGGCACCAGCTACGCCGAGCGGTTCATGTCCAAACTCGACGCTGCGGGACGCATACACCCGGTGATATCGCCTCTCGCGGCACGCACGGGCCGCATGTCTGTCACAGACGGGCTCCATCAGCTTCCGAGCTCGGACCACGTGATTCGCCGCGCCATTCTCGCCGAGCCCGGACACCTCATGATCTCGACAGACTTTCAGGCAATCGAGATGCGCGTGTTGGCAGCCCTCGCCGACGTCAAGGCCATGAAATCCGGATTCATCAACGGCGGTGACGCATTCGATATTCACGCCTACACCGCTCACCTGATCAAGGGCGACGCTGCCACCCCTAAGGATCGGAAGGTGTTCAAGGGGGCCGGATTCGGCAAGGTTTATGGGGGTGGAGTTGCCACCATTGCGAGGCAGACCGGCGCCCCCGAATCTGAAATTGCGCAAGCGGTTGCCGCCTACGACCGGGCCTTCCCCGAGATCAAACGGGCGTCCTCGCGATGGCAGCGACAGGCCTTCCAAAACGGCATGGTGTTTATTTCGGCGACCGGCCGCAGGCTTCCGCTGGACCGTGACCGCACTTACGCCGTAGTCAATTACGCCTGCCAGAGTGCGGCAAGGGATGTCCTCGGGATGGCCATGCTAAATATCCAGTCGGCTGGCCTACTCGACTATTGCCGCTTGCCAATCCATGACGAGCTGTTGGCGTCAGCACCAGCCGGCGAGGCCGAAGAGATTGCCCGCGAGTTCGAGCGGTGCATGACTTTTCCGCTCTACGGAGTGCCCATCGTTGCGGGTGCCGAGATCGGCGGACGGTCTTGGGGGTCGCTGTACGGGGCCGACTACTAGGCCGTTACCTCTGCGTGACCTTGACTCTTCCGAGTCATCCCTGAGGAGGAGTGCCCGTCTGCCCTGTACCGCAGGCGCAGTAGGTGACGTTATCCCGATGCAATCGAATAGGAAACGCCCATTGATCAGCTAAAAGACTAACGGTCTCATTGCAGATATGAGCCGTGGCTGCCGCACTCATTTCCAACTTGAGTAGTGCGCAGCAAAGGCGAAGGCAATGCGCAAGCCCCGTCCTGCTAATCCGGGACGGGGCTTTTCCATGCCCTTTTCAATGCGCGTTCAGTCATGGCCTCGGGCCCCTTTTGGGCTCCGTGCGCCCTGTTCCGGGAAACCTCCGCCCTCCACAGAGGGCAAAGCCACCCGAGCACGGAGCACGCCCCATGACGCACTTCACCGCAGAGCAGATAGCAGCGGCCAAGGGAAATGACATTGACGCCGTTTCCGCAGTCATCGCGGAAACCGAGACCTTGATAATTCAGCGAGCCAACGAGTACGCAAAGGCTTCGGGGCGCATAGACCGCGATCTTGCGGAGGATCTTGCACAGGAAGGCCGCATAATGGTCTGGCAGTGCCTTGCAAAGTTCGAAGGTGAAACACCTCGTGAGTTTATGGCTTACCTGGATAAGGCTCTGCGTACAGCTATGGCCGACCAGTGGCGCTCTATCCGCCGGCCCGGGGTTTCCGAGCGCACCGCACGTGACTTTGAGCTCGCTATCACCCTTGCTGGTGGATACCCGTACGACGCTGTGCGCGTTGCATGCACCGACGCGATGGGGCCGCGCAAGATGTCGCGAGAGCGGGCATACGCTGCACTGCTGTCCTGGCTCGGTATCGATTCTTTGGACCGGCCGTACAACGAGCGCGATTTCGGCGAGTACTTCACACTCGGCGATGTAATCGCGTTCAAGTCCGGTGTACCTGCGGACCTGGTGGACTCGACCGACTACGCGAGCACTTCGCGAAAGGCTGTACGGGACCAAGTCCATTTCGTGCTCGGCAAGTTGAGCGACAGGCAGCGTCACGTACTCAAGGCTGACCACGGCATAGCGCCCGTGGGTTTCTATGGCGACGGCCCGGACTCGGTCCTTGCTGACGACATGGGCGCAACGCCCTACCAGGTCAAGCAAGCGCGCGTGAAGGGGAAAGCTCGGTTTGCCGCGCTCTACCAGGCGGGTGCAACCGCGTGATCACGTTCCCCGCCCGTGACGGCGGAACCATCGAACTCACCCGCGTTGGCGCCCTGGTGGACATCCACGTTCGAGACGTGTCGGGGCGGACCGTAGCGACCGTGACCCGTGCAGCCGGCGAGCCTCTGCTAGTCCTCGCCGCGCCGTACCATCTGATCAGGTAGCCCACAAAGAAGCCCCCGCCATTGGCGGGGGCCTTTTTGCGTTTAAGCGGTCTGTCATCGGTCCTTCTCGCGCTCTCGGCGAGCTTGCTCGGACGTGGCCCACCAAATAGCAAGCTGAAACTCGGTAGTTGTGTCCGTTGCCGCATGCAAGGCGTTCCGGTCCGCGTATAGCGTCGACACAGAAACGTCGAGCTCGGCAGCAATGGCCTTGATGTTCTTGCCCTCGGACAGTCGCCGAAGCATGCGTCGACTGCGGGGCGTTGTAATCGAGTCCGCAAGTCGGGGCTCGCCTGTCCACGGCTCGGCACGGTCCCACTGTTGCCAGAAGACGTTTACGAAGAGCTTGACCAGGCTCGGGTGCGTGACCATCAGGGCCGGTACGCGTTCCGGGTCCCCAAGATGGTCTGCAAGAAAGGCAATGCGCTCATCGGCGATGATCATGCGCTCGAAGCCGGGCAGCGCTGTACGGACCTCCGCGCCGGCTGCTGTCATAGCGGCTGCATAGCCTTGCTCAGGAACCCGACTTCGCGCGTTGTCCAGATAGATGGTGCGGAAGGTTACCCCGCGTGCCAGCATCGCTAGGTCCGTTGGCAGTGCGCGATCCAACGTGTCTTGCTTCCGGATCTTGGGGTGAGCTGTGAGCACGCTGAACTTGGCTGAGCCCGCTACCCGCCCAAGGGCAACGGTCACCTCGCGAGTGTCCTCGATGACCTGTACGCCACCGTCGCCCGCGCCCCCTTCGATCCCCCGCAGGTCATCGGCAAACGCATGCATGGACTCGATGCGGTGCAGGGCTGACCGGATCTCCTGCGCCATGCGCTGTGTGTACGCGCGCTCGGCATCCCGAGTGTCCGAAGCAACGTAGGCCGCTGGAAGTGTGGCCCACTTGGCCAAGCCAAGGGCGAGCAACTCGTCAATGGCGGGCTCGTCCTTGCACACGGCTCGACCCCCGTGCATCTCCCGGAGTAGCTCGCGTGCCGTTTCCGATATGAACGGTTTCCGGCGCCCCTCATTCGAGATGTCCATGTTTGCCCCCTGGAAAATTTTCGGCTGCGAAGCCTCTAGCCTCATTCGCTTGCCGCGCCGGACCCGCACGCGGCAAGCTACGCATAGTGATTCGACGGCATATGTAATTCGCATATGCCTGAGCATCTGAGCAGGTCAAGTGGTTATACCGCTGACGCGTCGGGAGTCGACGTTCAGCGGAATGATCACGTTAAGTCATGCGAACGATTTGTCAAGGGAGCGGTCCATGAAGAAATTTCAACTGCGTTTCCAGGTACCGAAGTTGGTAGCCACCGTGGTCGGTAGTGCGGTTCTTGTCCTCGGCGGTGCCACATTCGCCAGTGCGGACACCCAATGGGATGCGGTGTCTACCTCGCCGGCTCCTACGGAAACAGTGGTTCCGCAAGATACGAAGTGGGACTAGCGGCCACTGACTGACACATCAGGGGCCGGACTTGCGCGGGAGGTAGGTCCGGCCCTTCTGTCTGGCCGGGGGGTTGGGATGGAGCACATAGCGGTGCCTACTGCACTGCTGGCGGTACAAGTCTTTGTGCGGAAAGGCGCCCAATGGGAGTGGCGTCCTGCGGGGCCGTACATGCCAGACACGCACGACTACATCAACAGCGGGACACAGCTACTCCGCGCGCTGTGCACGTACACCACCATGGCCGCGCGGCTGCTCAAGGGGCATCGCACGCCGAGGTTTCGTGTCCTAGTCCGCGCCGTTCCCTCGGGGGAGCTCATCGGGCACTACGAGTGGGCGCAGTCGGCTGAGTCCGGGAAGTTCTTTCCGGCAACGGAGCCGTGGACTCACTGGCCAGCGGACGCACCCACGGTCGCCGCGTAGCAAAGAAGCCCGACCAGGACACTCGCAATGTCCTGGTCGGGCGCTCTCGCACAGGTTGCCAGACAGGCTCATAGGGATACAGGGGGTAAGGGTGGACCTACACCAAAGCGAAACCGAAAGTTCGCATCGCGAGACTGAGACTCCGCGACGTGTGTTCGTCGTCGGGCACCAGGACCGGAACGCTGCAAGTACGGACATGTTCAGGCTCGCCGCTCTGCTCGTAAGTGCGGGACTCACCGAGCGGTACGGCGTCAGCACGCGCCGGATCGTCGGCAGCCGTGGCGATGACGGGTGGGGGGTGTACCTCACGGACCGTGCCCCCGACCAGGCCCCGCCGGTCGGGCTGTCGTTCGTCTCGCGCGCTGCCTGAAACAACAGAGCCCCGCCGCTCCGAAGGGGGTGGAGTGGCGGGGCCTGGTGCGCGAGCTCGTCGGCTAGAGCGCGCCGAGCTGGTCGGTCTTGACGCTCGCGACGAACGCGGAAAACGCGGCGATGGGGAAGCTGAGCACGGGACCGCCGGAAACCTTTGAGTCCCGAACGGGGACGATGCCGAGCGAGCCGGCGAGGTGGTCGGACACCTCTACGCAGGTTCCGCCGTTGTCGCTGTAGGAGGACTTGAACCAACGGGGGGTGTCGGTGGTCGTCACGGGGTACCCTTTCGCACTTCTTCGATCATGGTCATTGAAGCCGCTTGCGACAGGGCTTCGCCTTGGAGTTGATGGTAGGCCGTCAGCATGGGCAGCACTGACGTGCTGTTGCGGTCTAGGTGCCCCTGGGTCTGAGACTCGGCGTAGCCGATCACGGAGCGGTCGGGCATGGTCAACAGGTTGACAGGCCGGTTGAACGTTCTGCGCTCGCCTATGGCGAAGGGTGCCACTTGCAGAATCGTGTTCGACATCTTCGCGAACTCAAGCAGCCGCACCAACTGTGCGTCCATCACCTTGTGCCCGCCCACGGGTCGCCGGATACAGCTCTCATCCATGATCACGAACAACATGGGTGGACTGGGGCGGACCAATGCCCCCTGCCGCTGCGCCAAGAAGGACACGCGCTCGTCCGCCTGGTCAGCCGTGATCGAGCCCCGGGTGACTGCGCTGTTGGCAAGGACGCGCGCATAGTCGGGAGTCTGAAGCAGACCCGGAACAATGCCCACTTCGAACAGGCGAAGCTCTACCGCGCGGCCCTCAAACGCGACGTACTCGGGGAACCCTTCGAGTAGGACACCGTGCTTGATTCGTTGAGACTCGCGCTCGAACGAATCGGCGGTCTCCGCTGTGCCGAACACGACGTCAGCCTTACGCGAAAAACGAGGGGTTGGCGGTTTGCGAGTAGTTTCAACCGCTGAAATATGCTGGCTGGAATATCCCATTCGCTCGGCTAGCTCGTCCTGGCTCCACCCGCGACCCTCCCGCAGCCTGCGCAAACGGTGTCCGTACGCATCTTCGGGGCTCTTGCTGGGGTCTAACTCCTTGCGGTTGACCATGCTCCGCCCTTCCCTTCCTTCCCTGACGATTACTTGAAGGGATGTCGAGCGTAGGTCACGCTGACCGAGCTTGGTAGTGGAACCGCTACGGAGAGGGAGCGGCCATGCATCCGATGTTCATCCCGCACGTCCCGGTACGGCTCGCCCTCGCTGTGGGGGCCGCAGAACACCGCTTACACCAGTACTTCCCCCGACTCGTTCGGGTGCTCACCCGGTCCTCGCCGGCTCGGGCCGCACCGTTCGAAGAGCTCCAGCGCATTGAGTCGGACCCCGCGTTCCGTGCGCTGTTCCGGGCCGAACTGTCCGCCTGCATCGTCCAGAGCGCGGAAGCGGCGCTGACCGAGCTGCGGCAGGCGATCCGCCCCGACTCCGAGGAGCGTGCGGCGTGAGGCGGGTGTTCGGGTTGGCGAACCACCGCATCCGTAGGCACCCCGGGACGGTCCCGCTCGTCGGGGCACGCTGTGTCGCTTTGGACTGTGGATGGCTGACGCGACCGGGACTTACCGAGGCTGAGTGCGACCTCGCGTGTATCGGGCACTCGGGCACTTCGAAGCATCGGAGCTTTCAGCGGACTTTCACCGACATGGCCGTTGTGGAGCGCCTCCAGTGAGCGACGACAACGAGCACCAGGCGCACGCACAGCACACCCGCGCGAGCGTCGCCCTGATGACTGCCGGCTCGGTTCTGTGGGTGTTCACGGTGGCGGTCATCGTGGCCAAGGGGTGGGGCGTGTGACCCTCGGACGGTACGTGTGTAACGCCAAGCTCCTCGTCTTGTGGTCTGAGCTCGATGTCCTGGCCCGTGCTGCCGGATTGGGTGAACCCACGGTCAAGGCCATGGACAACCAAACCTTTCAGATGCGCTGCACTCTCGAAACCCACGACGGCCCACACGCCGAAATGGTCTACGAGGGAGACGATGGGTTTGCGTGCTGGGTGCACTGGCTTGATGACCAGCGTCCGCACCAGTTGCGTTGGCTACCTGACTGCCCTTCGGGGGACGGGTGCTGTCAGTACCTCCGTCACCCGGGCGGGCACACATGGGAAATCACGGACGTCGAGCTGGAGATGGTTTGGGCCATCGCCCCAACGCTGGACGAGTTGCTTTAACCCCTAGATTCCCGTCCCCGCTGATGTGCCCGACCACTCGGCGGGGCCGGAGCAAAACACCTGCCCGTTTAACGGCAGGCCTGCACAGTTCCTGTACCGCCAACGCGAGGAGATACGCACATGACCGCCATAGCGAATGACCTGCGGACCGGCCGGAGCCTGGTCGAGCCCGAGCTGTTCGACAGCATTACTCAGTTCGTGCTCGACCACTTCGGCGAGACCGACCGAGGCACCGCCGAGGAGATCACCGACCAGGCCATTGCGTTCCTCGCCACGGTTGGCGGGGCCACGGTCAAGATGGTGCCCTCGGACTCCGTAGACAAGGGTGTGCACGCGTTCACCCTGCACACCCGCGACATCGACGCGTTCGCCGAGATCCACGCGGGCCGCAGGCTGCACCACAACCCGCGCCCCGGCGGTGGCCCCCGGCTCCTGGAAGACGTTCAGGGCACCACGCGCGCCATGAAGGCGGCCGGATTCATGGTCATCGACCGTAGGTGGACCGTGAACGGCAAGGACGGCGCACAGTGCGACTCGGACTGTGGCCGGGACTACCGGGCCGCCTGACACCCGACGCACCACCTGTGAAACCTGCGGAGCCGGCTGCCGGGCCTGGTGGTCGGCTCCGCCATAGGAGGAACAACGCATGACGACATCGACACCGCCGCGCGAGATCCCGCGCGAAGTGCTTGACGTGATCACCCCGGAATCGCAGCGGCTCGTACTGGACCGGCGAGGGTCGACGGTGTGGCATGTGACCGCTGCGAATCGTGCGACGGAGGAAACTGCCGCCTACGCGGTCAAGGTTGGGTACGCGAGCGAGACCCATGCTCACACCGCGCTTGCTCCGAGCCGCGAGGCCTACGTCTTGCGAACCCTCCGTCCGGACGTGATCCGAGACGGCGAGTGGGGGCAAGGAACGTGGAACATTCAGCCGTGGCACCCGGGCCCGAGCCTGTACGAGAAGTGGGAGCCTTGCCGATCGGCAAAACGCTCGGCGCTACCGGATGTCTTGGACGCGCTGTCGTGCACTGAGGCTCTGTCCGAGCTGCACCGTGTCGGATGGGTCCACGGCGATGTTCAGCCCGCGCATCTGATTGTTGGGCAACAGGGCGTGACGTTGATCGATCTTGCATTGGCCCGGGGACGTACGGTCCCCGAACGCTACGACTTTGCTTACCGGGGCTGTCTGGTGCACTACGAAGCGCCCGAGATCAGCCGCAGCGTTCTGGAGACAGGCACCGCCGTACCAACGCGAGCATCCGACGTCTACGCGCTCGGGGCCTCGCTGATGATCAGCGCGACCGGTTGGCGTCACGTCGCCTACCCCGACGACGCCCCGCGCGACGTTCAGCGGCAAGCAATCGTCGACGGGCCGCACCGCCCGGTCACCATTCCCGGTGAGCTCGGCCAGTTGGTCAACGCCATGTTGATGCCCTCGCCGGCGGACCGGCCCACTGCTGCGGAAGCGTGCGAAGCGCTCTGTCTCGCACTCTGACTACAGCGGCCCCGTCCGTTCCGGAGCCCTCCCCCTCCGGACCGGGCGGGGCTCTGCCGTTCCCGTAAGGACTTCACGTGTTGCAGTGCACCGCCGTGACGAGCGTGCCGGAGATAGACGCGCTCGTTGCCATGGTCACCATGCAGGGAGCCCCTGGTGACCCTCCCTCCACCCTCTATCTACTCGGCGACATGGTGCTGTGCGAGCTCGGCGAGGACGAGCACACCGAACATGCCGCCATGATCTGCATGGCCAATACCGACGAGCCGCAAGCACTGTGGCTCTTCTGGACGGGCGAGGGATCGACGCGTCACTACGCCCTCGAAGAACGTCCCGAGTGCCCCGCAGAACAGCACCCGGGAAGCGGGCGCGGCTATATCTGTGTGCTCTTCGACAAACACCCCGCCGTGCACTCATGGGTCGTGACGGACCCGCTCGGAACCATCCTGCGCATACAGGCACGGGGTGAAGTAGACCGGCTCTTCCGGAAGTACCCCGAAGGGGACCCCGACTAGGCGCCCTGGTGCTCGTCCTCGCCGGCTCGCTCGGCTACGTGGCTGCCCTTGCCCCACTCGGTCACGACGAGCCCGCGTTCCCTCAGCACGGACACAGCGCGACGTGCGGTCATCCGGGCGACCCCGTGCGTCTGGCAGAGCTCTGCCTCACTCGGCAGCCGTGCCCCTGGCGGCAGCGCACCCGACTCAATGTCGGCAGTAAGCGCGTCCAGCACCCGCATGTACGGGGCGCGTGCGCGGGACGAGTCGGGCGAGCTCTCGGGCATGGGGAGAGCGTAGACAACGGGCCAAAGGCAGGCGACTTAGACAGGCAGATGACTTAGACAGGCAGACGAGTTAGACGTGTTGCCTTAGCGTGATTCCGCGAACACGAAAACGCCCCGGAAGACCGCTGTAACGGTCCGCCGGGGCTCCGCCGAACCAGCTATCAGAGAGCTGATACGACATGCGCGAGCTTATCGCCCCCATGGTGCTCGGACTGACGTCCGTCACCGCTCTACTCCTCGTAATCCTGCCGAGCCGGCGAGCCCCGGGAAAGCACTCCAGCGCCTACCGCCCCGAGCCTGCCCCCGCCGCAAGCGTGAGCCCGTGGTCTCGCCCGTGGACCGGGCCTAGCAGTTCGGACGCGCTCAGGATCTTCCGGCCCGAGACCGACGCGGAAAGCACCCTCGTGCTCTCCCCGGTCCAGCGGGAACGGCGGTATGCGGCAGAGTTCGCGGCCATCGGCGTGGACTACCCGTACACGTACGCGGGGGCACCCTTCCCGCGCTCCGCGTTTGCCGCAACGGGGGTCAGCGCATGACCGCCGAGAACCCGTTCCCGCTCGTACTGCCCGAACGCGTCGCGCTGTGCATCGGCTGTAAAACGCTCACGAGGGCGCCCGTAGCGGTCCGCGAGATCCACAGCACCAGCGGCCCCGGTACGACGCTGTGGGCATGCCCCGAGCACGCTGTAAAGCTCGGAGCGGGGCCGACGTCGGAAGACGTGCACCGTGCCAGCTAGGCAGGTCAGAGCGCGTGATAGGTATGAACGATCTTGCAAGACAAGTGGGGGGACCACCATGGAACGTAAGACGTGGATCATCGTTGGCGCGGCAGTGCTCGCGTTCGGCGGAGTGCTGAGCCTGTTTGAAGACGAGCCCGCCACGGCTAAGCCCGAGGGCAAGCCGAGCGCCACAGCGGCAGCCAAGCCCGCAGACAAGCCGAGCCCGGAACCGTCGAAGCCTGCCGCCATTCCGTCGCCGGACGCTGTGCAGACCGAAGCCCTGATAGCCGCTCTCCGGGCCGTAGAGCCGGGGCTAGTGGCCAAGGAAGACAAGGCCGTTGATCGGGCGCGGAACGTCTGCCAGGAGATCAAGAGCGGCAAGGATGCGGCGACCGTGCAGACCAACGCAAAGGCACGGTTCGTAGGGGGCACCGTACCGAGCCTCACTGACGACCAGGCAGCGCGCATCGTGACCGCCGTTAAGTCATCGTTCTGCGGCTGATCAGCCCGCAGTGACAGTGTCGGCTGACACCATCGGTACGGAACAGAAGGGAGGGGCCGACGATGGCTCTTGCATCACGTGAGCGGCAGTACCTGCACCAGGAACTCACCGAGGAAGTATCGGCGACGTACGCGGACATCCTGTGTGACGCATGGGGGCTGTATCTCCGCTCGGAGCGCGACAACAAGCCTGCCCAACACAAGACGGTGCGGCAGACCGTTGCGGGCATGGAGCGCGCGGCCCTACTCGCACTCAAGCGGGCTGAGTATGTAGAAGACGACATGACCCCGGAGAAGCGTCTCAAGCGCGACAGGGAACGCTACGAGAAGGCATGGCGCGCTGATCGGGCAGACATCGACGCTGCCCTGTAGCCGAGCCTCAGACAGTACGACGAGCCCCGTCCGACCACGTGTCGGGCGGGGCTTTTCGCATGCCCGGACCTGCTGTTTTTCTAGGTCCCGGGGTGTAGGGTCCCCCGGGGCGGAGCCCCAGGAGGGGTCCGGGCGCAGCCCGGGGAACGGGCGAAGGGCGGGTAGGGGACTTCGCCCCGCTCAGCGGCACCCGCACCCGCGCAGCGGTGCCCGGTTCGCCCGGCGGAGCCGCTAGCGGCCCAGGTAGCGCGGAGCTTCCTTCGCGAGGAAGGCCGCCACGGCGATGCCGTGGTCTTCGGAGGCCCCGGCACGGGCCTGGAGGACGTCCTCCTGGTCCAGCGCCTCAGAGAGCGACCGGGAGGCCCCGTACGCCAGGGACTCCTTTAGCGCCGCGTAGGCGACCGTCGGGCCTTCGGCCAGCCGCTGGGCCACGGCAAGCGCCTCGGCCGCCAGCTCGTCCGAGGGGACGACGCGGTTCGCGATGCCCAGGTCCAGCGCCTCCTGGGCCTTCACGGACCGGGGGAAGAGCAGCAGATCGGAGGCGCGCGAGCCGCCGATCAGGCGGGGCAGCGTCCACGAGACGCCCGAGTCGGCCGTCAGGGCGACCCCCGCGAAGGAGGTGTTGAAGGAGGCGGTGTCCGCGACCACGCGGAAGTCCGCCGCCAGGGCGAAGCCGAAGCCCGCGCCCGCCGCGACCCCGTTCACGCCCGCGACCACCGGCTTCGGCATCTCCGTCAGCGCCCGGACGATCGGGTTGTAGTGCTCCGCGACCGTGTTCATGGTCAGCGAGGAGCCGTGCTCCCGGTCGGCCGCGAGGAACCCGACGTGTTCCTTGAGGTCCTGGCCCACGCAGAACGCCCGGTTGCCGGCCGCGGTGAGCAGGACCGCCCGTACCGCGGGATCCGCGGCCGCCGCCCGGGCCGCGTCGCGCAGGGCGACCTTGGCCTCGGTGTTCATGGCGTTCATGGCCTCGGGACGGTTGATCGTGATGGTCGCGAGTCCGTCGGTCACTTCGTAGAGCACGCTGTCGGCCATGGCGGGGGTCCCCCTTCGTCGCGGGCTGGCTACCGGCCGGTACCGGCCGGTGCAAAGGTCAGCATGGCGGACCGGACGGGGGTCGCACATGTGATGTGCGTCAAATAAACGGAAGGGCAGAGTCGTGCCGCGGCGGCGAAGTATCGCAGGCGTGTCCCCGAAATGAGTGGTTTTGGTCAAGCGCGTTGCACAAGCGTTCCCAGCCGATGTTGGTCATCGGGTCCTGACATGCGGGATAATGGCCTGGAAGCAATGTGTTCGATGCCGGGTACTAGGCGCCTGAATGGGGCCGTCGGCTGACGATGAACTGGTTTCAGGAAGGGGAACGAGCATGGCGGCCATGAAGCCGCGGACGGGCGACGGCCCGCTCGAGGTCACCAAGGAGGGGCGGGGCATCGTCATGCGCGTACCGCTCGAGGGCGGCGGTCGGCTCGTCGTCGAGCTGACTCCGGACGAGGCGGACGCCCTGGGTGACGCCCTGAAGAAGGTCGTCGGCTGATCCCCCAGGGATAACTGACAGTACTTTCGCTGCATTCTCTGCACTGCCCCGGCCGCGCCAAGCGGTCGGGGCAGTGTTGTGTACCCGCACCCGCACCCGCACCCGCACCCGTGTCCGTGTCCGCACCCGTGATCGCCGGAGCCGCGCCGTGACCTTCTCGCCACCCGTTCCGCCCTCCTTCGCCGACTCCACGCCCCGCGAGAAGGCGGCCCGGGTCCTCACGGAGGGCCTGGCCCCGGCGAACCTGGTGGTGGCCCAGCTCCTGCTCGTCGGCTGGCACAGCACGGGTTCGTGGTCCGGCCTCGGCTGGGGGCTGCTCGCCGCCCTGTTCTGCGGAATGGTCCCGATCGGGATCGTGCTGCTCGGGGTCCGGCGCGGGGCGCTGACCGACCAGCACATCCGGGTCCGGCGCCAGCGGGTCGTCCCGATGGGGCTGAGTCTGGTCTCGGTCGTCGCCGGGATCACCCTCCTGCGGGTGCTCGGCGCCCCGGCCGACGTCTTCGCGCTCGTCGTCGCGATGCTGGTCGGCCTCGTCTCCTCGCTGCTGGTGACGGTCGGCTGGCAGATATCCATCCACATGTCGGTGGCCGGCGGCACCGTGATGGTCCTGCTGCTGGTCTTCGGCCCGGTGGTGCTCCCCGCCGTACTGATCGCCGCCGGCGTGGGCTGGTCCCGGCTGATCCTGAAGGCGCACACCGCGGCGCAGCTCCTCGCCGGCACCGCCTTGGGCGGTACGGCCGCGCTGACCTTCGCGCTGCTGCGCTGACCTACTGCGCTGACCTACTGCGCTGACCTACTGCGCTGACCTACTGCGCCGACCTACTGCGCCGACCTACTGCGCCGACCTTCGCGCTGCCGCGCTGACCCGCTCGGCTCAGCGCCGGACCGCGCACAGCAGGCCGTCGCCCACCGGGAGCAGGGCGGCCTCCAGGGCCGGGGTCTCGCGGACGGTGCGCAGCAGTTCGCGTACCCGGAGCACTTCCACCGGCTGGGCCGCGGAGTCGACCGTACGGCCGTCCGAGAAGACTCCCTCGAAGCAGACGAGTCCGCCGGGGCGGAGCAGGCGCAACGATTCAGCGAGGTAGTCGAGGGACTCGGACGGGTCTCCGTCGCAGAAGACGAGGTCGTATCCGCCGTCGGCCAGCCGGGGCAGTACGTCCAGGGCGCGGCCCGGGATGAAGCGGGCGCGGTTGCCCGCGAAGCCGGCCGCGCGGAAGGCCTGGCGGGCGAAGGCCTGCCGGTCCGCTTCGGGATCCACCGTGGTCAGCACCCCGTCCGCACGCATTCCGTGCAGGAGGTGGATGCCGGACACGCCGGTTCCGGTGCCGATCTCGGCGACCGCCTTGGCGTCCGCGGTGGCGGCGAGCAGGCGCAGCGCTGCCCCGGTGCCGGGGGAGACGGAACGCAATCCCGCTTCCCTGGACCGGTCGCGGGCCCATCGCAGAGCGTCGTCTTCGGCGACAAACGCGTCGGCGAACGCCCAGCTCGTCTGCCGGTTGCCGGTAATGACCCTCTCCTGTCCCCATAGTTGGCGCAACGGTGACTGTATCCGCTGGAGTCGGGAACCCGCAGATGGGACCGGGCGTTGAAGCAAGAGATGAGAGCAGTAGAGACGCAAGAGCGGCCTGGGGCCCGGAGCCCATGCAAAGTTACTGCAAAAATGCTTATCCAGAGCTGACGGGAGGGGTGGCTATGGTAGGGATTCCGCTGGACACCACCAGAGCCGACAGGGGAGGTGCGGCTGCGCCTGTGGATCGTGGGGGTGTCCTCCGACGCCTCTTCTGGTCGGCCGGTGAGCCGAAATCCGTGACCAACATTGCTGACCGTTTCCGCACCGTAGACACCGCAACCACCGCGACGTTCGCCGCCGATGCGGGCTCCCAGGCGTGGACCCCTCCCTCGTGGGAGGAGATCGTCAGCACGCACAGTGCGCGGGTCTACCGCCTCGCCTACAGGCTGACGGGCAACCAGCACGATGCCGAGGACCTGACGCAGGAAGTGTTCGTCCGCGTCTTCCGCTCGCTGTCCACGTACACGCCCGGCACGTTCGAGGGCTGGCTGCACCGGATCACGACGAACCTCTTCCTCGACATGGTCCGCCGCAAGCAGCGGATCCGTTTCGACGCCCTCGCCGACGACGCCGCCGAGCGGCTGCCGAGCCGTGAGCCGTCCCCGCAGCAGGTGCTGCACGACACCCACTTCGACGCCGACGTGCAGCAGGCGCTGGACACCCTCGCGCCCGAGTTCCGCGCGGCCGTGGTGCTCTGTGACATCGAGGGCCTGTCGTACGAGGAGATCGCCGCCACGCTCGGCGTGAAGCTCGGCACCGTGCGCAGCCGTATCCACCGAGGCCGTTCCCACCTGCGCAAGGCGCTCAAGCACCGGTCTCCCGAGGCCCGTGCCGAGCAGCGCGCGCTGGCCGGTGTGGCGGTGGGCGCCCCCGGCGCCGGGGGAGAGGGCGGAGCCGAGTGAGCGGGATCAGTCCGTCCTCCCCGTCGCCCGCCGAACACCATCTGGGCGACCGGCTCGCCGCCCTCGTGGACGGGGAGTTGAGCCACGACGCGCGCGAGCGGGTCCTGGCGCACCTGGCGACGTGTGCCCGGTGCAAGGCCGAGGCCGATGCGCAGCGGCGTCTGAAGACCATGTTCGTGGAGAGCGCGCCGCCTCCGCTGTCGGCCGGGCTGCTGGCGCGGTTGCAGGGGCTGCCCGGAGGCGGCCCCGAGGGCCCGAGCGGGCCGTCAGGACCTGCCGGCCACTTCGGTTCGCCTGTGGGCGCCGACCCCTTCCCGTCCTTCGGCTACGCGCCGCCCGCGGCCGCCGCGCCGCAGCAGCAGGGCTTCCGGATACACGAGGTGGGCCGCCAGCGGCGCCGCTTCGCCTTCGTGGCCGCCGGAGCGGTGTCGCTCGCCGCGATCGCGCTGGGCGGCACGCTGCCGATCGAGTCGGTCGAGCCCAATGCCCGGGGTGAGGCTCCGGCCGCGCGGACGGGACCCGTCGTCCCGGTGTTCGACGCGGTGGTCCGGGAGAACCGGCTGCCGAAGCCGGGCACCATCCCGACGCTCCACCCGGTCAACCCCCTCGTGACCCCGGCACCGTCCCGCCCGACCGCGTCGGCCTCCGCCCGCCCTGTCTCCCTGTACCGCTAGGCCGTCTCTTTCGGATCTTGCCGGGCCCGCGGCGTCTGGCACCGCGCCTGGCCGCACTGTCGAGGCGACCACGTACGCCCAGTACGCGAGCGCCCCGACAGCACGCCCAGGCACGGCGCCAGACGCCGCGGACTCGGCCGACAAGATCCGAAAGAGACGACCTAGGCCGGCCCCCGCGCCGGGCCGTGCCCGGCTTGGCCGTTCGGTGCGTCCCGTCCCGTTCGGGTGCCCGTGCTTCGGCCCGCCGGGGCGGGCGGCACGGGCGACCTGGTTGAATCTCCGCCAGATGCGCCGCCCCGGGCGGCCGGCGGAGACCGACAGGTAGGCGGGGAGCGCCCATGTCCGACAGTCAGCAGACCGATCCGGCGGCGGATCCGGTCGCCGCCCTGCCGCCCCGGTGGTGGAGCCGGCCCGCGGCGCCCGCCGGCGCGCACGAGGCCTCCGTCCCGCCTCCCCGATCCGCGTCCCACACCGAGCCGGATCCGGAGGCGGCCCCTGCCCCGGCCCCCGCGCCGGTGCCCCAGTGGTGGAGCCGGCCCGCGCGGACCGTCGCCGCGCGCGAGGAACCCGTACCGCCCCCGCCGGCCGTGCCGGAGGCCGCGCCCGAGCCGCGGTACGACCCGTGGGACGTGCGGCCGCTCCAGCCGGTGGACCACGGCAGGACGGGATCCCGCCGGCCGCGGCTGCGCCACAGCGTCCTCCTCGCCGTCGGGATCGCCCTCCTGGCCGGCGGCATCGGCGGCTACGCCGGCGTCCTCGCCGAGCGGCGGGCCGGTACCCGCCTCGAACTCCCGCAGGCGGCCCCCGCCGACCGCGGCCGCGCTCCCGACAGCGTGGCCGGGATCGCCGCCGCCGCGCTGCCCGGCGTGGTCACCCTGCACGTCAACGGCGCGGAGAGCAGCTCGACCGGCACAGGCTTCGTCCTCGACGGGCAGGGCCACATCCTCACCAACAACCACGTGGTCAACGGGGCCCGGACCATAACGGTCACCTTCAGCACCGGCGAGAGCGTCGCCGCCGAACTGGTCGGCGGCGACACCGGCTACGACCTGGCCGTGGTGAAGGTGGACGGGGTACGGGGCCTGCGGCCGCTCGCGCTCGGCAACTCCGAGAACGTCAAGGTCGGAGACCCGGTGGTGGCCATCGGGGCCCCCTTCGACCTCTCCAACACGGTCACCGCCGGAATCATCAGCGCCACCGGCCGCCCCATCACCGCGGGCGGCGACAAGGGCGACGGCAGCGACGTCAGTTACGTCGACGCGCTCCAGACCGACGCACCCATCAACCCCGGCAACTCCGGCGGGCCGCTCCTCGACGCCAGGGCCCAGGTCATCGGCATCAACAGCGCCATCCGCGGAGGCGACGGCGGGGACAGCTCCGGACAGCAGCGCGGCAGCATCGGCCTCGGCTTCGCCATCCCGGTGAACCAGGGCAAGCGCGTCGCGGAGGAGCTGATGCGCACCGGCCGCGCCACCCATCCCGTCATCGGCGTCACCCTGGACATGGACTACTCCGGGGACGGGGCCCGGGTGGGCGAGAAGGGCGAGGGCGGGAAGCCGGCGGTCACCGCGGGCGGCCCCGGAGCCCGTGCCGGGATCAAGCCGGGAGATGTGATCACCAAGGTCGACGGGGTACGGGTGCACGGCGGCGACGAGCTCGTGATCAAGATCCGGGCCCACCGGCCGGGCGACCCGCTCACCCTCACCGTGCTGCGCGAGGGACGGGAGCGCACGCTGGAGGTGGTCCTCGGATCGGCGAACGGTTCGTGACGGGCGGGTGAAAGCCGAACCCGGCCGGTAATCAGCCGGTCCTGGTGTATTGGCCTGCGGACCCGGCCGGGTACCGTGTGACAGGCCTGACGTGAAGAGAGCCGAGGAGCGGGGCAAGGTGTTCAACGACATAGGCGCACTCGAGCTGGTCACGATCGTGGTGCTCGGCATTCTCATCTTCGGCCCGGACAAGCTGCCCAAGGTCATCCAGGACATCACGGGCGTCATCCGGAAGATCCGCGCGTTCTCCGACAGCGCGAAGCAGGACATCCGCTCCGAGCTCGGCCCGGAGTTCAAGGACTTCGAGTTCGAGGACCTGAACCCGAAGAACTTCATCCGCAAGCAGCTGACCGAGAACGAGGACCTCAAGGAGATCCGGAGCAGTTTCGATCTCCGCAAGGAACTCAACGACGTCACCGACGTGGTCAACGGCAACGAGTCCGACGCGGCCGCGGCCGCCGCCGGCACCCTCCCCGGCGCCACGCCGGGCGCCGGACCGGACATGGTCAAGAAGCCCGCGGCCCCGGCGCAGGAGCAGCTCACGCGCTTCGACGCCGACGCGACCTGACGCCACCCGGGACCACGCGCGCGCCCGCCTGCCCGGCGAACCGCGGTCCGGTGGCTATCCTCCTTTGAGTCCGGATCCAGGACGCCCGAGGGGGGTGGGCCGTTCCGGAGCCCACGGAACGAGAGGCCGTATCGATGGAGACGACGCGCAGTAGCCGGGTAGGCACGCAGCCCGCCGAGGCGCAGACGCCCGCACCCCAGGACCCTCCGCAGTCCCCGGACGCGGCCGCCCCGCCCGTCCCTGCCGCCCGCCGGGCGGCCGAGGGGTACCTGCGGGCGGACTTCCCCTGGTACGGCCTGGACGGGGCCTTCGCCGGCCCCCGCTGGCTGATGCAGGTCGCCGCCGGCGCCGACGGCAGCGTGGAGCACGGCTCGACCGGTCACGGGGACGAGCCCTCCGCCCGCGGCGAGATCGCCACCGGGGAGAAGGAGCGCTTCGCGGTGGTCGTCACCGTGGCCAGCAACCCGCTGCGGCGCACCGCCGACGGCACCGGCGTCCTGGAGGCCACCTCGGTCTCCTCGGCGGCCTGGCTGGCCGGCTCGGGGCTGCTGGCCTACAGCTGGCCGGGGCAGATGGACCACAGCCTGCGCGACGACTGGCTCGACCAGCAGACCGAGGCGGCGTGGGAGCTCGCGGACGACCTCGCGGGGCCGGACTGGTCGACGCTGTCGCTGCCGGTGGACGGGGAGCCGACGCCGTTCCACTACCGCGAGTCGGAGTTCGGGTGGGTCCTGGCCGGATCGACCGGGAGCGGGGTGCACCTCGGAGCCTACGGGCGCGGGATGAGCGCGTACGGGCTCGGCTTCTCGGTGATCGGGGACCTGGCGGCGTACGAGTAGGACGTACGAGGAAGGGGCCCGCGGCGATGGAATTCCATCGCCGCGGGCCCCTTCCTCATGTCAGAACTTGTTGCGCGGGGTGATGCCCAGGGACATGCCGGCCAGGCCGCGGGCACGGCCGCCGAGCTTGCCCGCGATGGCGCGCAGGGCCGCGCCGGCGGGGGAGTCGGGGTCGGACAGGACGACCGGGGTGCCGTCGTCGCCGCCCTCGCGCAGGCGGACGTCGATCGGGATCGAGCCCAGCACCGGTACGGCCGCGCCGACCGTCTTGGTCAGGCCGTCGGCGACCTTCTGGCCACCGCCGGAGCCGAACACGTCGACCATCTCGTCGCAGTGCGGGCAGGGCAGCCCGGACATGTTCTCGACGACGCCGACGATCTTCTGGTGCGTCTGCACGGCGATCGAGCCGGCCCGCTCCGCGACCTCGGCCGCGGCCTGCTGCGGGGTGGTCACGACGAGGATCTCGGCGTTCGGCACGAGCTGCGCCACGGAGATCGCGATGTCGCCCGTGCCCGGCGGCAGGTCGAGCAGCAGGACGTCCAGGTCACCCCAGTACACGTCGGCCAGGAACTGCTGGAGGGCCCGGTGCAGCATCGGACCGCGCCACACCACGGGCGCGTTGCCCGGGGTGAACATGCCGATGGAGATGACCTTCACGCCGTGCGAGGACGGCGGCATGATCATGTTCTCGACCTGGGTGGGGCGGCCCTCGACCCCGAGCATGCGCGGCACGCTGTGGCCGTAGATGTCGGCGTCGACCACGCCGACCTTGAGGCCGTCGGCCGCCATCGCCGCCGCCAGGTTCACGGTGACCGAGGACTTGCCGACGCCGCCCTTGCCGGAGGCGACCGCGTAGACGCGGGTCAGCGAGCCGGGCTGGGCGAAGGGGACCTCGCGCTCGGCGGTGCCGCCGCGCAGGGTCGCCGCGAGGTCCTTGCGCTGCTCGTCGCTCATCACGTCCAGCGTGACGGCGACCGAGGTGACGCCGGGGACCCGCTGCACGGCCTCGGTGACGAGGTTGGTGATGGTCTCGCGCATGGGGCAGCCCGACACGGTCAGGAACACGGTGACGGCGACCTCGCCGCCGTCACCGATCTCCACCGATTTGACCATGCCCAGCTCGGTGATCGGCCGGTGGATCTCGGGGTCGTTCACCGTCGCCAGCGCGTCCAGGATCGCGTCCTGTTCGGGCAAGGCAGCGGCGGAGGCGGAGCTTGTGTCGGTAGCCATGCCCCGATGGTACGGCGCGGTGGCGGGCCTCAGGAAAGCCCGCTAGCGGTCGCCTTCGTCACTCTCGGCGGGGAATAGCCGCCGCTCGTCCATCTCCTTGATCAGATCCTGGAACTCGGACCTGATCCAGTCGCGCGTGGCGACCTCGCCCAGACCCATCCGCAGGGCCGCGATCTCCCGGGTCAGGTACTCGGTGTCGGCCAGCGAGCGCTCGTTCTGCTTGCGGTCCTGTTCCAGGTTGACCCGGTCCCGGTCGTCCTGGCGGTTCTGCGCCAGCAGGATCAGGGGGGCCGCGTAGGAGGCCTGGAGCGAGAGCATCAGCGTCAGGAAGATGAAGGGGTACTGGTCGAAGCGCACGCTCTCGGGCGCAAAGATGTTCCACAGCACCCAGATGATGATGACGACGGTCATCCAGACGATGAACCGGCCCGTGCCGAGGAACCGCGCGACCCGCTCCGAGAGCCGCCCGAAGGCCTCCGGGTCGTATTCGGGCAGCAGCCGCCGGCGGGCCGGACGCGGCAGGTCGAGCCGGGTGCGCGAGCGCGTCAGCGCGCTCGCCCCGGTCGACTGGCCGGCCTTCGCCCGCTCGCCGCGTTCGAAGGAGGAACGTTCCGCCCGCTCCGCGGCCGCCTCCGCCAGCCCGTGCTCGCGGGCCTGCGCCCGCGCCTGATCGCGCCGCTCCCGGATCTGCTCCCTGCGCCGCTCGCGCGGCTCTTCGCCGCGCCCCCGCTCAGTCCCCACGGAGGGCCCCTTCCGCACGCTCGGAATCCTCGGGACCGCCGGGGCCCTCCGAATGGAAGTCCGTCTCCCGCCAGTCGTCCGGCAGCAGGTGGTCCAGTACGTCGTCCACGGTGACCGCGCCCAGCAGCGAGCCGCTCTCGTCGACGACCGGGACCGCGACCATGTTGTACGCGGCCAGGTAGCTGGTCACCACCGGCAGCGAGGAGTCCGGCCGCAGCGGCGCCAGGCCCGTGTCCACGATCGAGCTGACCAGGGTGAACGGCGGATCGCGCAGCAGCCGCTGGAAGTGCACCGTGCCCAGGTACTTGCCCGTCGGCGTCTCGTCCGGCGGGCGGCACACGTACACCTGCGCCGCCAGCGCCGGCGACAGGTCCGACTGCCGTACGCGGGCCAGCGCGTCGGCGACCGTCGCGTCGGGCCGCAGCACGATCGGCTCCGTGGTCATCAGACCGCCCGCGGTGTTCTCCTCGTACGACAGCAGGCGCCGCACGTCGGCGGCGTCGTCCGGCCGCATCAGCGTCAGCAGCCGTTCCTTGTCGTCCTCCGGCAGCTCCGAGAGCAGGTCGGCCGCGTCGTCCGGGTCCATCGCCTCCAGGACGTCGGCGGCGCGCTCCTCCTTCAGCTTTCCGAGGATCTCCACCTGCTCGTCCTCGGGCAGCTCCTCCATGACGTCCGCGAGCCGGTCGTCGTCCAGCGCGCTCGCCACCTCGGCACGCCGCTTCGGCGTCAGGTGGTGCAGGACGTTCGCCACGTCCGCGGGCCGCATCTGCTCGAAGGTGGCGACCAGGTTCTCGGCGCCCTGCCCGTGCTCCTCCAGCGAGAAGCCCGTCACCGCCGACCACTCCACGGTCAGGGTCTCGCCGCGCCGCCGCAGCGCGCCCGACTTGCCCTTCCGTACGAAGATCCGGTCGATCTCCCAGTCGCGCCGGGCCGGCAGCTGCTGGATGGCCACGTCCAGGACGGTGACCTCCTCGTCGTCCGCGACCAGGCGCACCCGCCGGTCCAGCAGTTCGCCGAGGATCAGCCGCTCGGTGGGGCGCTGCTCGAAGCGCCGCATGTTGACCACGCCGGTGGTGATGACCTGGCCGGACTCGACGCCCGTCACCCGGGTCATCGGCAGGAAGATCCGGCGTCGGCTGACCACCTCGACCACCAGGCCGAGCAGCCGGGGCGGCCGGCCGCCCACGCGGAGCATCGCGACGAGGTCGCGGACCCGGCCCACCTGGTCGCCGTTGGGGTCGAAGACGGGCACACCCGACAGATGCGAGACGAAGATCCGTGGGGCGCCTGCCGCCATCCGAGCGCCTCCTACGAGCTGCGTCATCCGTCGATCACCGGTACTGCCGTCCCTCAGGTTAGCCCGTACCGCACACAACCTCCTGGTGGGGCCGTCCGCCCGGGCGTCCCCCCGGCGGCCCCGCCCCGCCCGCACCCCCCTCGCACCCCGCCCGCGCCCCGCCCCGCACCGCGCACGTGACCTCCGCACGCGCGTCCCCACGAGCTGTGTGCGGGCGCCGCGCGGGGGTCCGAGTACGGGCGGGTACGCTGCCAGCTGCTCGCCGACGCAACGAGAGGGGCACCTGCCCGTGACCGCCTATTTCCCCGCCCCGCGGCTGCGCCGGGCCGCCTTCGTCAGTGCCCTGTGCGCGGGCCTGGCCGTCGTCGGCACGGGGTGCGGAGCGGACCCCGACGAGGGGACGAACGGAGTCGGGAAGCTGTCCGCCGAGCAGATCCAGGACAAGGCCAAGACGGCCGTCACCGGGGCGCGGTCGGTCCACCTCTCCGGCACGCTCGTCAGCGGGGGCAAGTCCTTCACCCTGGACATGCGGCTCGGCGCGGACGGCGGCTCCGGCGAGGTGAAGTCCCAGGACGACACCACCTTCCAGCTGCTGCGGGTCGGGGAGCAGCTCTACCTCAAGGCGGGCGCCGCCTTCTGGGGCCAGTCCGAGGCGGCCGGCAAGCTCGGCGACAAGTTCGTCAAGGTGCCCGAGGGAGACCCCTCCTACAAGCAGTTCCGCGGGTTCACCGACATGCAGGTCATGCTCGACGGGCTGCTCGGACTCGACGGGAAGCTCACCAAGGGCGAGGACTACACCAAGGTCGGGCTCACCCGGGCCGTCCAGGTCTCGGCGGACAAGGGCAAGGGCGGCAAGCTCTCGGTCTCCCTGGAGGGCACCCCCTACCCGCTCCTCATGGAACGCGCGGGCGGCGCGGGCCGGGTGACCCTCGCGGAATGGGGCACACCCGTCGAACTCACCGCGCCGGAGCCGGACCAGACGGTGGACTACGGAAACCAGCTGCCCACGACCAAGGGCCAGGAGGGCGGCTCCGGCCAGGGCTCCGGCCAGGGCGCCAACCCGCAGGGCTAGGCCGTCTCTTTCGGATCTTGTCGGCCCGGCAAGATCCGAAAGAGACGGCCCAGGCCGTCCGGCGGTGGAAGACCTAGCGGTTCGCCTTCTTCTTCCGCTTCAGCAGCAGCTTCGGCAGCCCGGCCGGAATGGGCCGCCGGGTCGTCGCGGGGGAGCCCAGCGGAGCCGCCGCCAGCGAACCCCCGGGGAGCTCGGTCCGGACCGACTCCGGCTCCAGGCGCAGCAGCCGGCACTCCCGGGCCCAGCGTCCGGTCATCTCGGCGGAGTCGGGCGCGTTGAGCCGCTTGCCCTTGAGCTCGGCCACCGCGGCCTCCCAGGGCTCGCTGCCGGGCACGAGCTCGCGTACGGTCGCCGTCCACGCGACGAGCCGGCCGCCCTTGTCCTTGCTGCGCACG
This sequence comes from Streptomyces sp. NBC_01298, assembly GCF_035978755.1. NCBI lineage: Bacteria > Bacillati > Actinomycetota > Actinomycetes > Kitasatosporales > Streptomycetaceae > Streptomyces > Streptomyces sp. NBC_01298. The sequence goes on along the minus strand of NZ_CP108414.1, from coordinate 3,369,158 downwards.
GTCACCTCCGCCGCCGCGCCGTCCGCGAGCCCCGGGAACGGCTGCTCCCCGGGCCCGTCGCCGAGCACGTGCGCCGCGCCGTCTACCCAGGCGTGCCACAGGCCGCGGTCGGCCCCGGAGCCGCGGACCCAGATGAGGCCGGACTTCTTGGTGGCCTCCTCGACGAGGGCCAGTTCGAGCGCGCTGAGAGTCATGCGCACAGGGTAGCCAGCGGCCCCCGGCCACCCACAGTCAGTGCGGTCACAGCCGGTGCGCCCACAGCCGGTGCGCCCACAGCCCGTGCGCTCAGAGCCAGCCGTGGCGGCGCAGGGCGCGGTGGATGGTGAAGCAGGTCCCGGCGATGGTGAGCATCACCATCGGATAGCCGTAGCGCCACTGGAGCTCCGGCATGTGCTCGAAGTTCATCCCGTACACCCCGCAGATCATCGTGGGCACCGCGATGATCGCCGCCCAGGAGGTGATCTTGCGCATGTCCTCGTTCTGCGCGACGGTCGCCTGCGCCAGGTTGGCCTGGAGGATGGAGTTCAGCAGCTCGTCGAAGCCGACGACCTGCTCGTGCACCCGGGCCAGGTGGTCGGCGACGTCGCGGAAGTACTTCTGGATGTCGGGCTCCACCAGCCGCATCGGGCGCTCGCTGAGCAGCTCCATGGGGCGCAGCAGCGGGGAGACGGCCCGCTTGAACTCCAGCACCTCGCGCTTGAGCTGGTAGATGCGGCCCGCGTCGCCTCCGCGCGCACTGCCCTTGGCGGGGGCGGCGAAGACCTCGCTCTCCACCTCGTCGATGTCGTCCTGGACGGCCGCGGCGACGGCGATGTACCCGTCGACCACGTGGTCCGCGAGGGAGTGCAGGACGGCGGACGGGCCCTTGGCGAGGAGCGCCGGGTCGTCCTGGAGGCGGTGGCGCAGGCCCTTGAGGGAGCCGTGCCCGCCGTGCCGGACGGTGATGACGAAGTCGGGGCCGGTGAAGCACATCACCTCGCCGGTCTCCACCACCTCGCTGGTGGCGGTGAGCTCGGCGTGCTCGACGTAGTGGATCGTCTTGAAGACGGTGAAGAGGGTGTCGTCGTAGCGCTCCAGCTTCGGCCGCTGGTGTGCGTGCACCGCGTCCTCCACCGCGAGCGGGTGCAGCCCGAATACCGCGGCGATCCCGGCGAACTCGGCCTCCGTCGGCTCGTGCAGGCCGATCCACGCGAACCCGCCGTCCTCGCGCACCTCGCGCAGCGCCTCACGGGGCGTCAGGCGGGAACCGCCCGGCGCGCGTCCGCCGCGCCGCCCGTCGCGGTAGACGGCGCAATCGACCACCGCGCTGTTCGCGGACGGGTCACGGGTGGTGTCGTAGCCGGGCTGGGCGGGCGTGGACCTGCGCAGCGCGGGGCGGACGGCGGCACGGAGGTAGGGCAGCATCGACATGGCAGGCTCCTTCGCGCGCACGGCTGCGGACCGTACGGGTGGGAGGTCCTTCCGGATGACGCGCTCACCGCGGTCGGCGGGCCGGGCGGGCAGGCGGAAGGATCAGGACGGGAGGACACAGTTCTTCCGTCGCTCTTCGACCGATCCGGCGTGTGGATCCAAAGACGCGCGGATCAAAGCGGGCGCGGCGCGCCCGTCGGCGAAGTGGAAGAGCGAGAGGTACCGCACGTACTGTGCGATCGACTTCGATGCACCGCAGCCCCACCTCCTCCGGCCGGTCCCCCGTAAGGGACGTCCTGTCGCCGGGGCACTGAAACTTCTCTTCTGAGAGCGTCCCCGACCAGCGGTCAACGATATCAGCCGACGGATGGTCAAGAGCCGCTCTTTACCCGGCTGATACGAGTTCTATGCTCGCTCCATGGCAGAAATTCTGGCCCTTGTGGAAGCCCGGCTGCGCGCCGCGCTCGGCGAACCCGACGCCCGCGCCGCCGTCACCTTCCTGGGCACCGACCGTTTCGAAGTCCTCCGCTTCACCGAGGGCGACCTGGTGCGGTACGCGACCCTCGGCATGTCCGCCCACCCCATGGGTGACCCCACGGTGGTGGTCGCGGATCCGCTGCGCGGCCCGCGCGCGGAGCTGGTGCTGACCGTACGGGGCGGGCTCGCGCCCACCGACAAGCTGCTGCGGCCGCTGGCCGTACTGGCGGCGTCGCCCCAGGTGGAAGGACTCGTCGTGTCGCCCGGCGCCTCACTGGACGTGGGCGAACCCCTGTGGGACGGCGCGCCGTTCACCTCCGTACTCGTGGCGGAGCCCGGCGGCCTGGTCGAGGACGTCGCCCTGGACGCCCCCATGGACCCCGTCTCCTTCTTCCCCCTCCTGCCGATGACGGCGAACGAGGCGGCGTGGAAACGCGTCCACGGCGCGGCCGCCCTCCAGGAACGCTGGCTCGCCCGCGGCACGGATCTACGGGACCCCCTGCGCACGGCGGTCGCACTGGACTGAGCCCGCGGCCGCCGCCCGGCCGCCCGGACGGGTGACCACGTCTTGACGGGGCGCGCGGCGGGGAGGAGCGTGGCTTCTTATGAGGGGCGAACCGAGTTGCCCGAAGTGTGGTGGCCGGGTCAGGGCGCCCGGTCTTTTCGCCGACTCCTGGCAGTGCGCGGCGCACGGCACCGTCCACCCCCTGCAGCCCGTGATCCCGCCGAGCGTCGAAGGCCTGGGCGTGGTGGTGAACCGGGCACAGGTGCCGGTCTGGATGCCGTGGCCGCTGCCCGTCGGCTGGCTGTTCACCGGGATCGCCTCCGCCGGTGACGACCGCAGTGGCGGTCGGGCCACCGCCGTGGCCTGCTCGGGTCCCGGTCCGCTCGGCGGCATCGGCGAGCTACTGCTGATCGCCGAGGAGCTGGGCGTCGGCCTGGGCGCGCGGTTCGCCGGCCTCGACGCCCCCGACCCGGGCCCTTTCATGAACGTCTCCGCCGCGCCGCACGCCAAGGTGGTCGCCGCCGGTCGCCCGACACCCCTCTGGCACGTCACCGGCGTCCCCGAGGACCGGGCCGTGTTCGCGGGCGAGGCGCGCGGGCTGTGGCTGTGGGCGATCGTCTGGCCGGAGCAGTCGGGCCTGCTGATGTACGACGAGCTGGTGCTGACCGATCTGCGCGACGCGGGATCCGAGGTCGAGCTGCTGCCCTGCGGAGCCCTGAGCCCGCGCATCTTGTCCTCCTGACGCGCCGCTCGCGCGGCTCGGCGCCGGGGGCGCCTCCCCGGCTTCGCGGCGTGCGCCGGACTCCGTCCGGCGGCCTGGGCGGGGGCTGTCCCGCGGCCTCCCGCGCACCCGCTCCGGTGGGGGCCGTACCGGGAAAAGCGGACGGTATCCTGGAGTGTCCCCCCGTCCGCGTGTGAACCCTGGAGTTCGGCTGTGCGCATCGACCTGCACGCCCACTCCACGGCCTCCGACGGTACGGACACCCCTGCCGAGCTGGTGCGCAATGCCGCCGGTGCGGGGCTCGACGTGGTGGCGCTGACCGACCACGACACCGTCGCCGGATACCGCGAGGCCATCTCCGCGCTGCCCGAGGGGCTGACCCTGGTGACCGGCGCGGAGCTGAGCTGCCGTCTCGACGGCATCGGCATGCACATGCTGGCGTACCTCTTCGACCCGGAGGAGCCCGAACTCTTCCGTGAGCGGGAGCTCGTGCGCGACGACCGCGTCCCGCGCGCGCGGGCCATGGTGGGCAAGCTGCGGGACCTCGGCGTGGAGATCACCTGGGAGCAGGTGGACCGGATCGCCGGTGACGGCTCCGTGGGCCGCCCGCACATCGCCGCGGCCCTCGTCGAGCTGGGCGTCGTGCGCACCGTGTCGGACGCGTTCACCGCGGACTGGCTCGCCGACGGCGGCCGCGCGTACGCCGAGAAGCACGAGCTGGACCCCTTCGACGCGATCCGCCTGGTCAAGGCGGCCGGCGGGGTCACCGTCTTCGCCCACCCCGCCGCCGTCAAGCGAGGCACCTGCGTGCCCGAGAGCGCGATAGCCGCCCTCGCGTCGGCCGGCCTCGACGGCATCGAGGTCGACCACATGGACCACGACGCCGCCACCCGCGCGCGCCTGCGCGGCCTGGCCGCCGATCTCGGTCTGCTGACCACCGGGTCCAGCGATTACCACGGCAGCCGCAAGACCTGCCGCCTCGGGGAGTACACGACCGACCCCGAGATCTACGGCGAGATCACCCGCCGTGCCACCGGGGCGTTCCCGGTCCCCGGCGCGGGTGGACGCGTACGCGGCTGACCGGCTGATCGCTGCCGCCGCCCCCTCCCCCTTCTGCCCTTTTTCGTGACACCCCTCTCCTGCAAGGCATCACTGTGCTCGATTTCGCCGTCTTCGGATCCCTCTTTCTCACGCTTTTTGTGATTATGGACCCCCCGGGGATCACGCCCATCTTCCTCGCGCTGACCTCCGGCCGCCCCGCCAAGGTGCAGCGCCGCATGGCCTGGCAGGCCGTCTGCGTCGCCTTCGGCGTCATCGCCGTCTTCGGGATCTGCGGCCAGCAGATCCTCGACTACCTGCACGTCTCCGTGCCGGCCCTGATGATCGCGGGCGGGCTGCTGCTCCTGCTCATCGCGCTCGACCTGCTCACCGGCAAGACCGACGAGCCGAAGCAGACCAAGGACGTGAACGTCGCGCTCGTCCCGCTCGGGATGCCGCTGCTCGCCGGGCCCGGCGCGATCGTCTCGGTGATCCTGGCGGTGCAGAAGGCCGACGGGTTCACCGGTCAGTTCTCCGTCTGGGCCGCGATCGTCGCGATGCACGTCGTGCTGTGGGTGGTGATGCGCTACTCGCTCGTCATCATCCGCGTGATCAAGGACGGCGGCGTGGTCCTCGTGACGCGCCTGGCGGGCATGATGCTGTCCGCGATCGCCGTCCAGCAGATCATCAACGGCGTGCTCCAGGTGATCGAGAGCGCGTAGCGCCGACCGCCGCGCATGCGAACGCCCCCGCACCGGATCGGTGTGGGGGCGTTCGGCGAATAGGTGGACGCGGTCAGTTGGACACGGTCTCAGCCGGTCGGATCAGGATGCGCTGGCCTACGGCCGCGGCCTGCTGCACGATCCGGTTGACGGAGGCCGCGTCCACGACGGTGCTGTCCACGGCAGATCCGTCGACGTCGTCCAGGCGCAGAATCTCGAAGCGCATGGGGCTTCTCCCTTCGTCAGTGTTTCTTCCTTGTACAGGGTTAACGAAGTGTAAGCCGCAAACATTCCCTACGCTAAGGAAATTTTTTCCTTGTCTAACTACTAACGGGTATCGGAGACGTCAGAGGACCCCTCGGAGCCCCGCCAGAACGCCGCCACGGCGGCCGCGGTGGCCGTCGGATCCTCGGCGTTCGGAGAGTGTTCCGTCCCCGGAACCACCACCCGCGCCGCACCCAGCCGCCGCGCCATCGCGTCCATCTCCGACACCGGCCACACCGGGTCCGACTCCCCGGACAGCACCAGCTTCGCCGTCCCGGGCGCCGCGGCGGCGAGCTCGTCGATCCGGTCCGGCTCCTCGATCAGCGCCCGGCCGGTGACCATCAGCTGCTCGGGTACGGTCCCCAGCCAGCGGGCGCGCAGGAAGGCCGCCAGGGCCGGGTCCTCGGGCGGCGCGTCGCGCGGATCCATGGCGCGCATCGCCGCCCAGATGCCCGGCATGTCGTCGCCCATCGCCTCCAGCGCCGAGATCAGCAGCTTCGTACGGCCCTGCTGCTCCGCGCAGACCGCGCCCGGGCCGCTGCTCAGCAGCGTGAGGGTGGCGTACGGGGCCGGGTCGCGGACCACGGCCGCCCGGACGATCAGGCCGCCCAGCGAATGCCCGAGCAGGTGCACCGGACCGGGCGCGCCCAGGGCGGCGGTCTGCGCGAGGACGTCCCGCGCCAGTTCCGCCAGGGCGTACGGGGCCTGCGTGCGCGGGCCGCCGCTCTCGTGCTGCCCGCGGCCGTCGACGGCGACCACCCGGTACCCGGCGGCGGCCAGCGGGCCGAGGAGGCCGATGAAGTCCTCCTTGCTGCCGGTGTAGCCGGGCACCAGCAGGGCCGTGCCGCGGGCCGGCCCGGCGGGCACGGCCTCGAGCGCGGCGAACTCGCCGCGGGCCGTGGCCAGGCGGTACGCGCGGGCGCAGGGCGGGAGCGTGAGGGTCGGCGGCTTGCTCATGGCCCGAGGTTACCGGCCCGTACGCCCGTACGGGAGCTCCGCACGGCCCCGGGTACGCCGATGGCCCCGGCCCCTCGAAAGGGGGCCGGGGCCATCGGAAGGGCGTTACGCCTCCGGGGTCTCCACCGCGGCGACGGCCTTGCGGGTCCGGGTGCGCTTCGGCTTGACCGGAGCCTCCTCGGCGACCGGAGCGGCGGCCTCGGCTGCCGGAGCCTCCGGGGCGGCGGCCGCGACCTTGCGGGTGCGGGTGCGCTTCGGCTTGACCGGAGCCTCCTCCGCCACCGGAGCGGCGGCTTCGGCGACGACCTCGGCGGCCGGGGCGGCGGCGGCGACCTTGCGGGTCCGCGTGCGCTTCGGCTTGACCGGAGCCTCCTCGGCGACCGCGACCGCGGCCACGACCGGAGCCTCGACCACGGCGACCGGAGCGGCCGGAGCCTCGACCACGGCGGCCTGCGCCACGACCTCGACCACCGGGGCGGCGGCCGGAGCGGCCGCGGCCTTGCGGGGGGCGCGGGCACGCGGGGCGCTCGAGCGGGGCGCGCTGGAACGGGGCGCGCTGGTGCGGCGCTCCCGGACCGGCTCGACCATCGGGGCCATCTGGAAGTCGGGCTCGGGCTCCACGACGAACGGGGCCAGGGGTTCCAGCGCCGTCGCGGGGGCGACGAAGGTGGCGGCCGGAGCGGCCGACCGGGTCCGGCGACGGCGCGGCTTGCGCGCCTCGTCGGCGGCCGGAGCCTCGGGGGCCGAGGCCGCCGGAGCGGCGGCGACCGGGCTGACCGCGCTGACCGGGGCGGCCTCGGTGGTCACCGGGGTCAGGAGCTCGGCGCCCTGGTCCGAGCCACTGCGGGTACGGCGGCGCTGGCGCGGGGCACGGGCGGGACGCTCCTCGGCGGCGACCGGGGCGGCGGCACCACGGCCACCGTCACGCCCACCGTCACGCCCACCATCGCGGCCGCCGCGGCCACCGTCACGACCGGAGTCACGACCGCCGTCGCGACCGCTGTCACGCCCACCGTCGCGACCGCCACGGCCACCGCGGCCGCCGGTCTCGCCCAGGTCTTCCAGGTTCTCGGCCTTCAGGCCGGCCCGCGTGCGGTCGGCGCGCGGCAGGACACCCTTGGTGCCGGCCGGGATGTTCATCTGCTCGTACAGGTGCGGGGACGTGGAGTACGTCTCCACCGGGTCGTGGAAGTCCAGCTCCAGCGCCTTGTTGATCAGCTGCCAGCGCGGGATGTCGTCCCAGTCGACCAGGGTGACGGCGATGCCCTTCTTGCCCGCGCGGCCGGTGCGGCCCACACGGTGCAGGAAGGTCTTCTCGTCCTCGGGCGTCTGGTAGTTGATGACGTGGGTGACACCCTCGACATCGATGCCGCGCGCGGCTACGTCGGTGCAGACCAGCACGTCGACCTTGCCGTTGCGGAAGGCGCGCAGCGCCTGCTCGCGGGCGCCCTGGCCCAGGTCGCCGTGGACGGCGCCGGAGGCGAAGCCGCGCTTCTCGAGCTGCTCGGCGATGTCGGCCGCCGTGCGCTTGGTGCGGCAGAAGATCATGGCGAGCCCGCGGCCTTCGGCCTGCAGGATGCGGGAGACGAGCTCCGGCTTGTCCATGTTGTGCGCACGGAAGACGTGCTGCGTGGTGTTGGCGACGGTCGCGCCCTCACCGTCCTCCGAGACGGCGCGGATGTGCGTCGGCTGGGTCATGTACCGGCGGGCCAGTCCGATGACGGCGCCCGGCATGGTCGCCGAGAACAGCATCGTCTGACGCTTCGCGGGCAGGTAGGACATGATCCTCTCGACGTCGGGCAGGAAGCCCAGGTCGAGCATTTCGTCGGCCTCGTCGAGGACGAGGGCCTTGACCTTGGAGAGGTCGAGCTTCTTCTGCCCGGCCAGGTCGAGCAGGCGGCCCGGGGTGCCGACGATGACGTCGACGCCCTTCTTGAGCGCCTCGACCTGCGGCTCGTACGCGCGGCCGCCGTATATGGCGATGACGCGGACGTTGCGGACCTTGCCCGCGGTGAGGAGGTCGTTGGTGACCTGGGTGCAGAGCTCGCGGGTCGGAACCACCACGAGGGCCTGCGGGGCGTCGGTCAGCTGCTCCGGAGTGGAACGGCCGGCCTCGACGTCCGCGGGGACGACGACGCGTTCCAGCAGGGGAAGGCCGAAACCGAGCGTCTTGCCGGTACCGGTCTTGGCCTGGCCGATGACGTCCGTGCCGGACATGGCGACGGGGAGGGTCATCTCCTGGATCGGGAAGGGGGACACAATGCCGACGGCCTCAAGGGCTTCGGCCGTCTCGGGAAAGATCCCGAGGTCTCGGAACGTAGTCAGGGTGCTGCCTCTTCTGTGAGACGCGGCGCGAGGCGGCGAAGGGGGTCGTACCGTGCCGGGCTTGCAGTACTACTACGTACGTACGAAGCTGCGCGGGACCACGAGCCATCGCTCAGGCGCTTTATGCCGCTGAGGGGGCCCCTCGTGGGAGGCGGTACGTATGAACGTACGCATCACGCCGAGGGCGGTCGGGTGGAGCCGATCGGGCCACCGACCGGGCATCCTCATTCGGATGGCCCGCCGAGTGCTCGGCAGGCGCATTACCACTGTACCCCGGAATCTCGCAGCTGTGTCGGGTGAATTCACCAGGTAGGCGCGTTTACGTGGACTGAGCAGGTGGTTCACGGTGCCTTTCGGCGAGCTATTGTGCGGTGCATGTCGACCGTTGAAAACGCATCGCCCGCCGACGAAAGCGCCCCCGCCGAGGCAGTCGGCATCGCCGCCCAGGACTGGGCCACGGCCTCCGCCTCGCCGCAGTACCGGGCCGCCGTGGTGGATCTGCTCGGTGCGCTCGCGTACGGCGAACTCGCGGCCTTCGAACGCCTCGCGGAGGACGCGAAGCTCGCGCCCACCCTCGGGGACAAGGCGGAGCTCGCGAAAATGGCCTCCGCCGAGTTCCACCACTTCGAGCGCCTGCGCGACCGGCTCGCCGCGATCGACGAGGACGCCACCGCCGCGATGGAGCCCTTCGCGAAGGGCGTCGACGACTTCCACCGCCAGACCGCGCCGTCGGACTGGCTGGAGGGCCTGGTCAAGGCCTACGTCGGCGACTCCATCGCCAGCGACTTCTACCGCGAGGTGGCCACCCACCTCGACACCGACACCCGCGGGCTCGTCGTGAGCGTGCTCGACGACACCGGCCACGGCGGTTTCGCCGTCGAGAAGGTCCGCGCCGCCATCGAGGCCGACCCGCGCTGCGGCGGCCGGCTCGCGCTCTGGGCCCGCCGGCTGATGGGCGAGGCCCTGTCGCAGGCCCAGCGCGTGGTCGCCGAGCGCGACGCGCTCTCCACCATGCTGGTCGGCGGCGTGGACGGGATGGCGGCGGGCTTCGACCTGGCGGCCGTCGGCGAGATGTTCACCCGGATCACCAAGGCGCACACCAAGCGCATGGCCGCCCTGGGCCTGGCGGCCTAGCCCGGCCCGACCGAGACAGGCCCAGACATACCCCGGCCCCCGCGCGGAACTCCGCGCGGGGGCCGGGGTCATGGGTCATGGGTCAGTGGGGCCGTCTAGCCCCTCGTCGGAACCGAAAACGGAGTCCGCACGGACGGCCTCGCAGTCCGGCCCGGGGGCCGCAGCAGCAGGGACAGGACCACGGCGGAGACCAGGGCGCCGCCGATGAAGGTCGCGAAGAGGTTGTTGTGCCCGGGGCCCAGCGCGGTGTGCGTCAGATAGGCCCCGAAGAGGGCGCCCGCCACTCCGCTCACCAGCACCACCCGCGAGGAGGGCAGCCGCGGGCCGAGCACACGGACGGCCGCCCCGGCCAGGGCGAGGCCCAGGAGAGCGGAGCCGAGCGCCTCGATCAGCAGCATGGGGGTTCCTCTCGGACGGCGGATGTACCGGGTCGTACGGGAAGCGTGTCTTACACCGGTCCTACCCGAAGCGGAGGAAACGGAAACGGCCCGGCGGAGTGGTCCACCGGGCCGTTCTCGGTACTTCTGGGTACTTCGTGATGCTCGGAGCCTCGGCTCGGAGCCCTCGGCTCAGAGCGCGCCGAAGCCGACCTTGCGCACGCTGGGCTCGCCCAGGTCGACGTACGACAGGCGCTCGGACGGCACCAGGACCTTGCGGCCCTTGATGTCCGTGAGGCTCAGCAGCGGCGCCGAGCCGGACAGGGCGGCGGTGACGATGCTCTCCAGCTCCTCGGCACTCAGGTCGCTCTCGAGCACGATCTCCCGGGGTGCGTGCTGCACGCCGATCTTGACCTCCACGGCCTTGTCCCTCCGACGGTCCGGTTCGCGCGATCAGCCGCGCCGTTACCCGGTCCACATTAGCCCGGAGAGGGGACGTGTCCGCCGCGCGTCGAAAACGCTCGCAGCGAACAGCCGCCGGTCAGACCGTCGGGGACCGCCGCGACCGGCCCGGCGAGCCGGGCCGGCGCAGGTCGGACGTCCGTCAGACGTCCGTCAGACGTCCGTCAGACGTCCGTCGGGTGCAGCGGGAAGCCGGCGATTCCGCGCCAGGCCAGCGAGGTCAGCAGCCCCACCGCGGTGTCACGGGCGACCGGGCTCTCGCTCGACAGCCAGTACCGGGCCACGACTTGCGAGACCCCGCCCAGGCCCACGGCCAGCAGCATCGACTCGTCCTTCGACAGGCCGGTGTCCTCCGCGATGACCTCCGAGATGGCCTCGGCGCACTGCAGCGAGACGCGGTCGACGCGCTCGCGCACCGCCGGCTCGTTGGTCAGGTCCGATTCGAAGACGAGCCGGAAGGCGCCGCCCTCGTCCTCGACGTACGCGAAGTAGGCGTCCATCGTCGCGGCGACGCGCATCTTGTTGTCGTTCGTGGACGCGAGCGCCGTGCGCACGGCGAGCAGCAGGGCCTCGCAGTGCTGGTCCAGGAGCGCCAGGTAGAGGTCGAGCTTGCCGGGGAAGTGCTGGTAGAGCACCGGCTTGCTGACTCCGGCACGCTCCGCGATGTCGTCCATGGCCGCGGCGTGGTAACCCTGCGCGACGAAGACCTCCTGGGCTGCGCCCAGGAGCTGGTTGCGCCGGGCCCGGCGCGGAAGTCGCGTGCCCCGCGGACGCGCTGCCTCGGTCTGCTCGATGGCTGTCACGCCGCCTCCCACTTTCTCTAGAACACAGTGCGCCTTGCGCCGCGCGGCCATCGTACTTTTCGGTAACCGAATCTGGTGGGTTCAAGCCGAGTTTTCTCGCGGTACGGACCGTCGGTTACACGCCGGACATGCTGGTCAGCGCTGGCTCAGCGGTGGCTCAGCGGTAATCGTCCTCGTCCAGGTTCACCACCCGGGTCTGCTCGGCCGCGTCCCCGGCGGAGGCTTCGCGCTGGCCCACGGGGGTGAGCGGATCGTCATCGACCGGATTCAACTCCGTGTTCTGCTCCGCCGCGTCCGCCTCGGGGGCTTCCACATCGAGGCTTTCCCGCAGCTCTGACTGGAAGGTGTCCGGTTCCGCAGGGTCGACAGTCATGGAGCACCCCTTTCCACTTCCACTTACGAGCCTAGGAGGCTCGCGCATACCCCGCTAGGCGGTTCCGCAAGCATCTGTGACCGCGAACACAAGAGGACCCGCGTGATCGTCTCGTAACATTGCCCCATGTCTTCGACCGAGCTGCCGGGTGTACGGTCCGCCGACCCCTCGTCCTCCGGCCAGTCCTCCCAGGTGGGAGCCGTGCGTCTGGCCGAAGGTGAGCAGCTGCGCACCGACCGGCTGCCGGGGCTGGAAATGAACGTACGGGTACGCCCCGCGACCCGTGCCGGTCTGCCGGCCGCGCTGTTCGTCCACGGGCTCGGCGGATCCTCGCAGAACTGGTCCGCGCTCATGGCGCGGCTGGAGGACTCCGTCGACGGCGAGGCCCTGGACCTGCCCGGCTTCGGCTGGTCCCCGCCGCCCGCCGACCGGGACTACTCCGTCACCGGGCTCGCGCGCGCCGTCATCCGCCACCTCGACGCCGCCGGACGCGGACCGGTGCACCTGTTCGGCAACTCCCTCGGCGGGGCCGTCTCCACCCGGATCGCGGCCGTCCGGCCCGACCTGGTGCGCACGTTGACGCTGGTCTCCCCGGCCCTTCCCGAACTGCGCGTGCAGAGGTCGGCCGTTCCGACCGCGCTGCTCGCCGTGCCCGGCATGGCCGGGGTCCTGGACCGGCTCACCCGCGGCCTGAGCGCGGAGCGGCGCACCCGGGGGCTGACGGACCTCTTGTACGGAGACCCCGCGCGGGTGAAGCCCGAGGTGTTCGAGGCGGCCGTCGAGGAAATGGAACGGCGGCTCGCGCTCCCGTACTTCTGGGACGCGATGACCCGTTCCTCGCGCGGCATCGTCGACGCGTACACCCTCGGCGGGCAGCACGGACTGTGGCGCCAGGCGCAGCGGGTGCTCGCTCCGACGCTGCTGGTCTACGGTGGCCGGGACCAGCTCGTCTCGTACCGTATGGCGCGCAGGGCCGCCGCGGCCTTCCCGGGTTCGCGGCTGCTGTCCCTGCCGGAGGCGGGACACGTGGCGATGATGGAGTACCCGGACGTGGTCGCGGCCGCCTTCCGGGAGCTGCTGGCCGCCGGCGCGGGCAGCGTGAACGGCGCGAACACCGTGAAGACCGTGACCACCGTGAATACCGACGAGGACGGCAAGGGCTGAGGACGTGGGACGACATAGTCGCAAGGAGCCCGGCCGGGCTCCCGGCCCCGGCTCAGGCCATCCGCAGCCGGCCGAACAGGCCGGCGCCCGGGCCGCCGCCCCGGCCCCGGCCGGGTGGGCCGAACCGGCCGCCGCCCCCCGCGGGCAGGCGGCCCCGCCGCGCCGCGAGCCGGTGTCCGGCGTGCGCGGCGGCCATCCCGAACAGCACGAGCCCGGCGGAGCCTGGGGCGCGAGCGCCGGTACCGGTGTGACCTACGGGGACTGGCGCGGCGTCCCGCGCACCCCGGTCCACGACGGCCCGGTCCACGACGGCCCGGTCCACGACGGCCAGGTGCACGGCGGCCCGGTCCACGACGGCCCGGCCTATGACAGTCAGGCCTACGACAGCCCGGCCTACGGAACTCCGGTCTACGAGGCCCCGGTCTACGAGACCCCGGCCTTCGGTACCCCCGCGGTCGGCTTCCCGCAGGTCGGCATGGACGCGCCGATGACCGCGACGGGTTCGCACCGCGCGGTCCCCGTCGCCGAGGACCTCTTCACCGCGACCGGTTCGCACCGCCGGATCCCGGTCCACGAGGACGTCTTCGCCACGACGGGCTCCTTCCGCGCGGTCCCGGTCGCCGAGGACGCCTTCACCGCGACGGGTTCGCACCGTGGTGTGTTCCCGGCAGCCGGGGACGTCTTTCCCGAGGACGCCTTCACCGCCAGTGGGTCGCACCGCCGGATCCCCGCGCCGCGCGCGCCGGTCGTCGCCCCCGTAGAGGAGGCGCCGGAGGCGCCGCCCGCGGCCGGGCGGTCCGGCAAGGGCCGTACGTACGCCGGGATGGCCGCCGCGGCCGTCACCGTCGCCCTCGCCGTCATCGTCGCGGGCCAGGCGGCCTCCGAGAGCGACAGCGGCAAGAACACCGTCCGCGCCTCCGACGAGGGCAACAGCCACACCGCGCAGGGCAACTCCGCCGCCTCCCGCTCCGACGACCGGCCCACCCCGGACGCCTCCGCGGCGCTCAAGGCCGCGCCGGAGCTCACGTACGACCAGAAGATGGCGCAGCAGTTCCCGATCGACGGGAAGCTGAAGGGCCCCGGTGCCTTCGACACCGTGCCCGGCGTGGCGAAGGCGCCCGGCAAGGGGAAGGTGGTCCGCTACCGCGTCGACGTGGAGCAGGGACTCGGCCTCGACGCGCAGCTGTTCGCCGAGGCCGTGCACCGCACGCTGAACGACGACCGGAGCTGGGGCCACGGCGGTACGAAGACCTTCGAGCGGGTGCCGGGCGGCGAGGCCGACTTCGTGATCACCCTGGCCAGCCCCGGGACCACGGGCGTCTGGTGCAAGAAGTCCGGACTCGACACCACGATCGACAACGTCTCCTGCGACTCCGCGTCGACCGACCGCGTGATGATCAACGCGTTCCGCTGGGCGCAGGGTTCGGTGACCTTCGGCGCGGACCAGATGTTCGCCTACCGCCAGATGCTGATCAACCACGAGGTCGGCCACCGGCTCGGCCACGGCCACGTGAGCTGCCAGACACCGGGCGCTCTCGCCCCGATCATGCAGCAGCAGACGAAGTCCCTGGACATCAACAACATCCACTGCAAACCCAACCCCTGGGTGTATCCCGGGAATTGATCAATCGCTTTGACAAATTGTTCGATGGTCGGTCATTGTTCTCCGCATGTCGCACATTCACACCACCACCGCGAGCGCCGCCATTGAGCTGGCGCTCCTTGGTGTGACCGCGCACAGCGTGGCCGACATCCTCTGTCGCTGACGCCTCCCTGAGCGCGCGACGTCTCTTTCCCGATCGTTTTCACGATCGTTCCGCCGCGCCCGGGGCTTCCAGCCCGCAGGTGCGGCTTCTTCCGTTCTTCCGTCCCCGCCGTCGGCACGCCGCCGACCGCCCCGACGTGGACCGCTGCCCCTCGCGTGGCCCTTTCCGCATCTCCCTTCACGCCGAGAGGTCCCTCTTCCCATGGCCCGTCAGTCCCTCATATCGCGCCGCGTGGCCGCGGTCGCCGTCAGCGTCGTTCTGGCCGGGGGCGCCGCCGCCTGCGGGCCCAAGGACGGCACGGACAAGGCGTCCGCCGGTGACAAGCCGGGCGCCGCCGGGGTCGCCCCGCAGAAGGGCGGCACCCTGACCGTCCTCAACAACGAGCCGCAGAGCGACTTCGACCCGGCCCGCCTGTACACCTCCGGCGGCGGCAACGTCCCCTCGCTCGTCTTCCGCACGCTCACCACCCGCAACCGCGAGGCGGGCCCGGCCGGCGCCAAGGTGGTGCCCGACCTGGCCACCGACCTCGGCAAGCCCAACGCCGACGCCACGGAGTGGACGTACACGCTCAAGGACGGGCTGAAGTACGAGGACGGCTCGCCCATCACCAGCGCCGACATCAAGTACGGCATCGAGCGGTCCTTCGCCGCCGAGCTGTCGGGCGGAGCCCCGTACCTGCGCGACTGGCTGGTCGGCGGGGACACGTACGAGGGCCCGTACAAGGACGGCGGCAAGGGGCTCGACTCGATCACCGTGCCCGACGCGAAGACGATCGTCTTCACACTCCGCAAGCCCGAGGGGGAGTTCCCCTTCCTCGCCACGCAGACGCAGTTCGCGCCCGTGCCCAAGGCCAAGGACACCGGGGTCAAGTACGAGGAGCACCCGGTCTCCTCCGGCCCGTACAAGGTCGTCAAGAACGAGAACGACGGCGAACACCTCACCCTGGAGCGCAACGAGAACTGGGACGAGAAGACCGACGAGGAGCGCAAGGCCTACCCGGACAAGATCGACGTCCGCTCCGGTCTCGACGCGGCGGTCATCAACCAGCGCCTGTCCACCAGCTCCGGCGCCGACGCGGCAGCCGTCACCACGGACACCAACCTCGGGCCGGCCGAGCTTGCCCAGATCGGCGGCTCCGCCGACAAGAACGAGCTGAACGGGCGGGTCGGCACCGGGCACTTCGGCTACGTCAACTACCTCGCCTTCAACCCGAAGGTCGCCCCCTTCGACAACCCGAAGGTCCGCCAGGCGATCTCCTACGCGATCAACCGCACCAGCGTGGTCAACGCCGCCGGCGGCTCCGCCCTCGCCGAGCCCGCCACCACCTTCCTGCCCGAGCAGGAGGCCTTCGGCTTCACCCCGTACGACCACTTCCCGGCCGGCAAGACCGGAGACCCGGCCAAGGCCAAGGCGCTGCTGGCCGAGGCGGGCTTCAAGGACGGGCTGACCATCACGCTCACCCACTCCAACGCCCAGAACCGGCAGACCAGCCCCGAGGTCGCCACCGCCGTGCAGCAGGGCCTCGCCGCCGCCGGGATCACCGTCAAGCTGGAGGGGCTGGAGAACAACGCCTTCAACGAGAAGCGCTGGGACGTCAAGAACACCCCCGGCTTCTTCCTCTCCCGCTGGGGCGCCGACTGGCCGTCCGGCGCACCCTTCCTCGCGCCGATCTACGACGGCCGCCAGATCGTCACCAACGGCTCCAACTACAACCACGCCCAGCTCAACGACCCGGCGGTCAACACCGAGATCGACGAGATCGCCAAGCTGACCGACCTCGCGGCGGCCGGCAAGCGCTGGGGCGCCCTCGACAAGAAGATCGGCGAGCAGGCGCTCGACGTACCGCTCTTCCACCCGGTCTACAAGCGGCTCGTCGGCAAGGACGTCAAGAACGTCGTCATCAGCGACTGGACCGGCGTCCTCGACATCTCGCAGGTCTCGGTCAAGTGACGCTCCTCGCCCAGCAGTCGGCGGCCGGACCCGGGGTCACCGCCCCGGGTCCGGGCGCCGGACGGCAGGTCTGGCGGCGGCTGCGCGCCCGGCCCTCGGCCGTGGCGGCGGCCGCCGTCCTCGCGCTCCTCGTCCTGCTCGCCATCACCGCCCCGCTGTTCGCCCACCTCACCGGCCAGGACCCGAACGCCTACCACGACGAGCTCGTCGACTCCGCGCGAGGGGGCGTCCCGCTCGGCTCCTTCGGCGGGATCTCGGGCGAGCACTGGCTCGGCGTCGAACCGGGCACCGGCCGCGACCTGTTCACCCGGCTGCTCTACGGAGCCCGGGTCTCCCTGCTCGTCGCGCTCGGCGCCACCGCCGTCCAAGTCCTCGTCGGCGTGGGCGTCGGGCTCGCCGCCGCGCTCGGCGGGCGGTTCGCGGGCCAGGTCGTCAGCCGGTTCACCGACGTGATGATCGCCCTGCCCCTGCTGGTGATCGCCATCGCGCTCACCGCCGTCGTCCCGCCCGGGTTCCCGCGGCCGCTGCTGCTGATCTTCGTCATCGGGCTGCTCGACTGGGGCGGCGTCGCCCGGATGGTGCGCGCCCAGACCCTCTCCCTCAAGGAGCTGGACTTCGTGGACGCCGCCCGGCTCTCGGGCAACGGCACGCTGCGGATCGCCCGCCGGGAGCTGCTGCCCTCGCTGGCCGCGCCCGTCATCACCCTCGCCGCGATCAAGGTCCCGACCGCCATGGTGGTCGAGGCCTCCCTGTCCTTCCTCGGGGTCGGCGTGAAACCGCCCACCCCCTCGTGGGGGCAGATGCTGTCCAGCGCCCAGACCTGGTTCCGCGCAGACCCCGCCTACGTCCTGCTCCCCGCCGGGCTGCTCTTCGTCACCGTGCTCGCCTTCACGGTGCTCGGCGACGCCGTCCGTACGGCCCTCGATCCGCGCGAGGACTCGCGGCTGCGGGTCGGCACCAGAAAGGAGCGCAAGGCGTGACCCGCCCCCAGCTACCGCCGGGGGGACCCCCGGTGCTCAAACGGACCGGCGGCGCACTGCTCGTGCTGCTCACGCTGTCCGTCGTGATCTACGCCCTCTTCTACCTGGTCCCCGGCGACGCCGCCCGCCTCGCCTGCGGGGAGCGCTGCAACCCGGCGCAGATCGCCCAGGTGCGCGAACAGCTCGGGCTGAACGAGTCGGTGGTCGCGCAATACCTGCACTTCCTCCAGGGACTGCTGGTGGGCCGCGACTCCTCCGGCGGCGCCGGGCTCGTCCTGCACTGCGACGCGCCCTGCCTCGGATTCTCGTACCAGAACGACCAGCAGGTCACCGAGCTCCTGCTGGAGCGGCTCCCCGCCACCCTGTCGCTCGCGCTGGGCGCGCTGGTCATCTGGCTCGTGATCGGCGTCGGCACCGGACTGCTGTCCGCGCTGCGCCGCGGCGGTCTCACCGAGCGGGCGCTGACCGTGGTCACCCTCGCCGCCACCGGCACCCCCGTCTTCATCCTCGGGCTGCTGCTGCTCATGACCGTCTGCGCCTACCTGCAGTGGCTGCCCTTCCCCACGTACGTACCGCTCGGCGACGATCCCGAGCAGTGGGCGTGGAACATGCTGCTGCCCTGGGTGACCCTCGGCTTCTTCGGGAGCGCCAAGTACGCCCGGCTGAGCCGCAGTTCCATCCTGGAGACGCTCGCCGAGGACCACATCCGCACCTTCCGCGCCTACGGGGTGGGGGAGCGGGTCGTCGTGACCCGGCACGCCGTGCGGGGCGCGGTGGCCCCGGTGATCGCGCTCAGCGCGGTGGACTTCGGCACGATGATCGGCGGCGCCGTGCTCACCGAGTCGCTGTTCGGGATCCCCGGACTCGGCAAGACCCTCATCGACGGCGTACGCGTGGTGGACCTGCCCGTGGTGGTGGGCGTGGTGCTCACCATCGGCGCGGCCGTCGTGCTCGCGGGCGTCGTCGCCGACGTGCTGTACGCCGTCGCGGACCGAAGGGTGGTTCTGGCATGAGCCTCATGACGAACGGTTCGCTGGTGGACGTCACCGGCCTCACCGTCGACTTCCCGGTCGGCCGGCCGGGGGAGTACCTACGGGCCGTCGACGGGGTGTCCTTCACCCTGGAGCCCGGCCGCGCCCTCGGCATCGTGGGGGAGTCCGGGAGCGGCAAGTCCACCGTCGCGGCGGCCCTGTTGGGACTGCACCACGGCACCGGCGCCCGGCTCGGCGGCACCGTCCGGGTCGGCGGGACGGACGTGGGCGGGGCCTCCCCGGCGGAGCTCAGGCAGCTGCGCGGGGCCGTCGCCGCGATGGTCTTCCAGGACCCGCTGAGCTCCCTGGACCCGTACTACGCCATCGGCGACCAGATCGCCGAGGTGTACCGGGTGCACGCCCCCGTCTCCCGGCGGGCGGCCCGGGCCCGGGCGGTGGAGGTGCTGGACCGGGTGGGCATACCCGACGCGGTACGCCGCTCCCGCGCGCGGCCGCACGAGTTCAGCGGGGGCATGCGGCAGCGGGCCCTGATCGCGATGGCGCTGGCGTGCGAACCGAAGCTGCTGATCGCGGACGAGCCGACCACGGCGCTGGACGTCACCGTCCAGGCGCAGATCCTCGACCTGCTGCACGGACTGCGGGAGGAGCGGGGGCTCGGGCTGCTGCTGGTCACGCACGACGTGGGGGTGGCGGCGGAGAACGTGGACGCGGTGCTGGTGATGCGGGACGGGGGTGTCGTGGAGCGGGGCCCGGTGGAATCGGTGCTCTCCGCTCCGGCCGATCCGTACACCGCGGCGCTGCTGGCGGCCGTGCCGCGGCTCGACGCGGTGCGGGTGCCCCGGCCGGGGGCCGTACGGGCGCTGCCCGTGCCCGCGCCTCAAACGCCGGCGGGGCTGGAGACGGCGCCGCTGGAGTCCGTGCCCGTCGTCGAGGCGTTCTCCCTGCGGAAGGAGTTCGGGCGGGGGAAGCGGCGGGTGGAGGCCGTGGGCGGGGTGTCGCTGTCCGTGCGGGGCGGGGAGACGCTGGGGATCGTCGGGGAGAGCGGCAGCGGCAAGAGCACCCTCGGGCGGATGCTCGTCGGGCTGCTGGAGCCCGGTTCCGGGCAGGTCCGGCGGGACGGGGTAGAGAGCGCCGGGGTGGTGCCCGGCGTGCAGATGGTGTTCCAGGACCCGGTGTCCTCCCTCAACCCGCGCCGCTCCATCGGCGAGTCCATCGCGGATCCGCTGCGCGCGGCGGGGGAGCGGGACCAGCGCGCGATCCGGGCCCGGGTCGGCGAACTGCTGGTCCGGGTGGGGCTGGAGGAGGCGCACTACGACCGGTACCCGCACGAGTTCAGCGGCGGCCAGCGCCAGCGCGTCGGCATCGCCCGGGCCCTCGCGCCCCGGCCCCGGCTGATCGTCTGCGACGAGCCCGTCTCGGCCCTCGACGTGACCACGCAGGCGCAGGTCACCGCCCTGCTGGCCGAGATCCAGCGGGAGCTCGGCATCGCGCTGGTCTTCATCGCGCACGACCTCGCGGTGGTGCGCCAGGTGAGCGACCGGGTCGCGGTCATGCGGGGCGGGGTGATCGTGGAGGAGGGCCCCGTCGACGAGGTCTACGACCGGCCGGCGCACGCCTACACCCGGGAGCTGCTGGCCGCCGTCCCGTCCCTCGACCCGGCCCTGGCCGCCGCCCGCCGGCTCGGCCGGCACCGCTCCGGGGAAGTGCTCGCGGGAGCCTCGTAGACCGCTCCGCGCGGCGCTTGTGTCTTCTTAGCGCGCTCGAACGCGAACCGTACGGGAAAGTTACGACTCTTCACCCCTTCCGGTGGCGCGACGGACAACCGTCCGTCGCGCCTTCGGCATATCCGCTTGAGTTCGTATCCGGCGGGTCGCCGGACCGACGGAGACCGCCTGAAACGGGAGATCGGGGGTGCCACTCGTGCGGATCGGACTGCTCACGGAAGGTGGTTATCCGTATGTCACGGGGGAAGCGAGGCTGTGGTGCGACCGGCTCGTGCGCGGGCTTCCCCAGCACGAGTTCGAGCTCTACGCCCTGAGCCGCAGCGCCGAGCAGGAGGAGCGCGGCCGGCTGCCGCTGCCCTCCCATGTCACCCGGGTGCGGACCGCCCCGCTGTGGGCTCCGGCCGACGACGGGCGCAGCTACCGGCGCCGCGAGCGCCGCCGCTTCGCCGCCGCCTTCACGGAGTTGGTCCGCGGGATCTGCGGAGCCGACCCCGCGCGGTTCGCCGACGGGCTCTACGGGCTGGCCGCCCTCGCCTCGGAACAGGGCGGGCTGTACGCGGCACTGCGCTCCGAGACGGCCGTACGGGCGGTGGAGTCCGCCTGCCGCGCCCCGGAGGCGAGCAGGGAAGTGCAGCGGGCACAGGTCGCGGACCTGCTGGAGTTCGTGGACGAACTGGAGCGGATGCTGCGGCCGTTGTCCCTGGACTGGTACGAGGAGCTCAGCGAGGTCGATGTCTGTCACGCCGCCGCGGGCGGTGTGGCGGCGCTGCCCGGGCTCCTGGCCAAACGCTTCTTCGGAGTACCGCTCCTGGTCACCGAGTACGGGGTCCAGCTCCGGGCCCACTACCTCGCGCAGTCCGCGCGGGACGAGCGGCCGGCCGTACGGGCCCTGCTCGCGGCGTTCCACACCCGGCTGGCCGGCGAGATCTACGCCCAGGCCGACCTGCTCACCCCCGGCAACGCGCACGCCCGGCGCTGGCAGGAACGCTGCGGGGCCTCCCGCGAGCGGCTGCGGACGGTGTACCCCGGGATGGAGGCGGACCGATTCGCCGCGGTGGGCGAGGATCCGGCCTGCGGGGACCCGCACACGCTCGTCTGGGTCGGCCGGGTGGACCCCGCCAAGGACCTGATCGCGCTGCTGCACGCCTTCGCCGAAGTGCGCAGGGCCGAACCGCGCGCCCGGCTGCGGATCTTCGCGACCTCGGTCGGGACGGGCCCGGGCGGTGCGGGCCCCGGCGGCGGGCACCACGAGGTCGGGCACGGCTACCTGGCCGACTGCCGCTCGCTCGCCGCGCAGCTCTTCCCCGACGAGGCCGCCGACGCGCACGCGGTCGGTGAGAACCCGGTCACCTTCGAGGAGATCGGCGGACCCGAGGTGCCGTCACCGGCCCACGCGTACGGCTCCGGGCGGGTGGTGGTGCTCTCCTCCGTCATCGAGGGCTTCCCCATCACCCTGGCCGAGGCGATGTTCTGCGGCCGGGCCACGGTGTCCACCGACGTCGGCGCCGTCGTCGAGGTGATCGGCGGGACCGGGCTCGTGGTGCCGCCGCGCAATCCGCGCGCGCTCGCCGAGGCCTGCGTCACGCTGCTGCGGGACCCCGAGCGGGCGCAGCGGCTCGGGTCGGCCGCCCGGGCACGGGCCCTCGAACTGTTCACCGTCGAGCAGAACGTCGCCGCCTTCCAGGACTCCTACCTGCGACTGCTGGCCCACGGCCCGGCCCGCCCCGACGGCACGGGGGTGCCCTTCGAGCAGCCGCCCGAGGCCCGGGTCCCGGGCCACTGGGCCACCCCCACCTGGGCCGCGCCCCACCCCGGATCCGTGGCCCCGTCCGCCCCTTCCGAGGGCCAGGCGTCCGATCCGGCGTCCGATCCGGCCTCCGATCCGGCCTCGGGGCCGACCTCCGGGCAGGCCGACGCACCGGTCGGGGGCGGCGCCGTCGGCCCGCAGGCCGACGTGACCGGGGCTCCCGCCCCGGACCGGGCTGCCGTCCCGGGTCCGGGCAGTGCCCCCGACGCCGGCCCCGCCGGGCACGGCGTCGGCCGGGCCGCAGACCGGGCGCCGGACGCCGACCGGGCCCCGCACCCCGACCAGGCCCCGCACCCCGACCGGGCCCCGCACCCCGACCGGGCCCCGTACGCGGAGCGTGTCATGGTGCCCGCCGCGCGGGCCGCGCGCGCCGCCGGTTCGGAGGCCTCCGCGTGACCGTGCCCCTGGACGAAGCCGTCCCCCCCTCGGACCCGCCCCCGCCCCGCCGGCCCCGCTCCGGCGGGGATCCCGTCAAGGCGCTGCTCCACCGCCACCGGGAGCTCTGCGAACACGCCGTGGACCCGCTGGAGATCGCCGCCGGGCTGGAGGCGCACGGCATCACCGACCGCACCGCCGCCCGGTTCCGCCACCGCGACGTCTTCTCCCTCGCGGAGGAGCTCTACGCCCGGACCCCCCGCGACGGCGCCCCGCCCGCCCCGCCGGCCGGGAGCCCGGACCGCGCCAGGGCCGTACGGGGCTTCGGCTACGCGCTGCTGCCCGGGGCCCTCGCCCTCGGCGCGGCCGCCGCCGGGGTGCCCTGGGCCGGAGCCCTGGCGGTGCTCGTCACCGTCGCCGCGCTCGGCCGGCCCGGCCGGTCCGCCGGAGGCCGGTTCCCCGCCGCCGTGTACCTGCTGGCCGCCGCCGCCCTCGGCTGGGCCGTGCACCGGCACGGCACTCCGCTCGGCGTCGCGCTGGCCGTGGCCGCCGCCCCCGGACACCTGGCCGGCGCCGTCTTCGCGGCCCGCGCCCGGAGCCGGCTCGCCGGGAGCCGGGCCCTGGAGGACTTCGCCGACGGGGTGAGACCCCTGCTCCTCGGGACGCTCGCGCTGTACGCCGCGGCCGCCGCGGGAGCGGCCGCCCTGGCCGGGACCCCCCTGGCGGTGGCCGTACCGCTCGCGGTGCTGCTCCTCCTGACCCGGTTGCTGCTCGGCCACGGAGCCCCCCGCGGAGCCCTCGCGGCGGCCCTGGCCCTCGTACTCGCCCTGCTCCCGGTCCCGGCGGCGCCGTTCGCCGCCGCGGTGGGAGTCCTCGTACCCGCCGTCCTCGCGCTGTCGCGGGCCTCCGCGCACGCGCAGCGGCCCTGAACCCCCTGAATCCTTCGGAAGCAGACACCGAAGCGCCCTACCCCCCACCCCCGATCCACCCATCCAGCAAGGAGACACAGGACATGACCGGCCAGCCAACCAACCAAGGGGCCGCGCGATGAGGGTGCTGCTGATCGGAGCCAACGGATACCTCGGACGCTACGTCGCGGACCGGCTGCTCGCCGACCCCGCGGTCCAGCTCACCGCGCTCGGCCGCGGCGACGACGCGGACGTCCGCTTCGACCTCGCCACCGGCAGCCCCGGCGCGCTCACCCGGTTCCTCGACGCCGTCCACCCGGGCGTCGTCATCAACTGCGCCGGAGCCACCCGGGGCGGTGCCCGCGAGCTCACCCGGCACAACACCGTCGCGGTGGCCACGATCTGCGAATCGCTGCGCCGCAGCGGCTGCGGTGCCCGGCTCGTCCAGCTCGGCTGCGCGGCCGAGTACGGGCCCAGCCAGCCCGGTTCCTCCACGGCCGAGGACGCCGTCCCCAGACCGGGAGGGCCGTACGGAGTCAGCAAGCTGGCCGCCACCGAGCTCGTGCTCGGCTCCGGGCTGGACGCCGTCGTGTTGCGGGTCTTCTCGCCCGTCGGCCCCGGCACCCCCGCCGGATCCCCCCTCGGCCGGCTCGCCGAGGCCATGCGGCGCGCGATGCAGTCCGGGGACGGCGAGCTCAAGCTCAGCGGGCTCGGCGTGCAGCGCGACTTCGTCGACGTACGGGACGTGGCGCGGGCGGTGCACGCCGCTTCGCTGTCGGCGGCCCAGGGCGTCGTCAACATCGGCACCGGCCGTGCGGTCCGGCTGCGCGACGCGGCCGCCGTGCTGGCACGGGTCGCCGGGTACGGAGGCTCGCTGCACGAGATCGACGTACCGCAGCACGCCCAGCACCCGCAGGCGCACGGGCACCCCGGGCGGCCCGCCGGGCTCGCCGCCATCGGCTCCCCGCGCTCCGAGGCCACGGCCGAGCAGCTCGCCGCCGCGACGGCCCAGCCCCCGTACCCCTACCCGGACGGGTGCGGAGCCTGGCAGCAGGCGGACGTCCGTACCGCCCGCGACCGGCTCGGCTGGCGGCCGCGGATCAACCTGGAGGAGTCCCTCGCGGACATCTGGATGGAGGCGGCGTGCCGCATCTGACCACCCCGCCGGCCACCGGCCAGGCGGCCACCGAGGCGGGCCGGCTCGGCTTAGGGGTACCGGGGTACGCGCATCCGCTGCTGGCCCCGGTGGAGTGGGCCGAGCTGACCCGGCCCGGCACCCCGCTGCACTGGGCCGTCCTCAACGTCACGGACGGGCCGGGCGGCCGGCCCGACCCGCACTGCACGGAGGCCGCCGCGAAGCTCCGTCACGCGGGCGGCGCGGTCCTCGGCCATCTCGCCATGCGAGACGGCGAGCGGTCCTTCGGGGAGCTGATCTCCGACGCCCACCGCTTCCGGGACTGGTACGGAGCCGACGGCTTCTACCTCGCCGACGCCCCGGCGGGGAAGGCGGAACTGGCCTCCGTGCGCCGGGTCGCGGACACCCTGCGGGGCCTCGGCGAGGACCTGCGGATCGTCCTCGGACACGGCACCCATCCCTACGAGGGATACACGGAGACCGCCGACCAGCTGGTCACCTTCTCCGGGAACTGGGCCGACTACCGCTGGTCGCAGGTGGCGGAGTGGACGGCGGACCACCCGCCGGAGACGTTCTGCCACCTAGTGCACGGGGTACCGCGCACGCACCTGGAGGAGGCGCTGCGGATCGCTCGCTGGCAGGGCGCGGGCACCATCTGGTTCACCGACCGGCGCGGGGCCGCGGACCGGGATCCCTGGGCGTCGATGCCCGGGTACTGGGACGAAATCGTCTCGCGGATCGGACCGGGTGTCTCGGAATGAAGGAGGGCGTGGCAGTGTTACGGGAAGAACCACCGTTAAGACTTAATCATCTACGGAGTCCCCGTGTCGCTGCCACCCCTGGTAGAGCCAGCTGCTGAGCTCACCGTTGACGAGGTCCGTCGGTACTCCCGCCACCTGATCATCCCCGACGTGGGGATGGACGGCCAGAAGCGCCTGAAGAACGCCAAGGTGCTGGCCGTGGGCGCGGGCGGCCTCGGCTCGCCCGCCCTCATGTACCTGGCCGCGGCCGGTGTCGGCACGCTGGGCATCGTGGAGTTCGACGAGGTCGACGAGTCGAACCTCCAGCGCCAGATCATCCACAGCCAGGCGGACATCGGCCGTTCCAAGGCCGAGTCGGCCCGCGACAGCGTGCTGGGCATCAACCCGTACGTGAATGTGGTCCTTCACGAAGAGCGGCTCGAAGCCGACAACGTGATGGAGATCTTCAGCCAGTACGACCTCATCGTCGACGGCACGGACAACTTCGCCACGCGCTACCTCGTGAACGACGCCTGCGTGCTGCTGAACAAGCCGTACGTCTGGGGTTCGATCTACCGCTTCGACGGCCAGGCCTCGGTCTTCTGGTCCGAGCACGGCCCGTGCTACCGCTGCCTCTACCCGGAGCCGCCCCCGCCGGGCATGGTCCCGAGCTGCGCCGAGGGCGGCGTGCTGGGCGTGCTCTGCGCGTCCATCGGGTCCATCCAGGTCACCGAGGCCATCAAGGTCCTCACGGGCGTCGGCGAGTCGCTGGTCGGCCGCCTGATGATCTACGACGCCCTGGAGATGCAGTACCGCCAGGTCAAGGTCCGCAAGGACCCCGACTGCGCGGTCTGCGGTCCGAACGCGACCGTCACGGAGCTCATCGACTACGAGGCCTTCTGCGGCGTCGTGTCGGAGGAGGCCCAGGAGGCCGCGCTCGGCTCGACGATCACTCCCAAGCAGCTCAAGGAGTGGATCGACAACGACGAGCCGATCGAGATCATCGACGTCCGCGAGATCAACGAGTACGAGATCGTCTCGATCCCCGGCGCGAAGCTGATCCCCAAGGGCGAGTTCCTGATGGGCACCGCCCTGGCGGACCTGCCGCAGGACAAGCGCATCGTCTTGCACTGCAAGACGGGTGTCCGCAGTGCGGAAGTCCTCGCGGTCCTGAAGTCCGCGGGCTTCGCGGACGCGGTCCACGTCGGCGGCGGCGTCATCGGCTGGGTCCACCAGATCGAGCCCGAGAAGCCGATCTACTAGAAGTCATAAGAAGGGGCCGTACCTCGCTCGCGCGAGGTACGGCCCCTTCGCCGTGTTCCGGTGCGTCCGTGTGTTCCGTGTGTTCCGGGCCTAGACGGGTGCGGTCGGCGTCGGGGACTTCGTCGCCGTGCAGACCGTGCCCGCGCCGGGCACCTTCCCGTCGAGCAGGTAGGAGTTCACGGCCTGCTGCACGCAGGGGTCGCCGCTGTTGTAGGCGCCGTGCCCCTCGCCCTTGAAGGTCAGCTCCACGCCGACGCCGGGGCCGAGCCGCTCGACCATCTTGCGGGCGCCCTCGTACGGGGTCGCCGGGTCACCGGTGTTGCCGATCACCAGGATCGGCGCCGAGCCGGGGGCGGAGACGTCCGGGGTGTTCCAGGCGCCGGCGACGGGCCAGTCGGTGCAGCTCATCATGGCCCAGCCGAGGAAGTCCCCGAAGACGGGCGAGGCGGCGCGGAACTCCGGCAGCTTCGCCTTGGTCTGGGCGAGGGTGTACCGGTCCTTGGAATCGGCACAGCTGATGGCGGTGTTGGCCGATCCGATGTTGCTGTAGGTGCCCTTCGGATCCCGGCCGTTCAGCGCGTCGGACATGGCGAGCAGCAGCTGCCCCTGGCCGCCTTCGGCCTCGTCCAGGCCCTGTTCCAGCAGGGGCCAGGCCTCTTTGGAGTACAGGGCGAAGGCGATGCCGTTGGTCGCGGCGTCATCCGTGAGCAGCCGGTCGCCGGAGCCGGGGATGGGCTTGACCGCCAGCTCCTTCTGGAGCTTGATGATGTTCGCCTCGATCTCCTTGGCGGTGCTGCCCTGCAGCTGGCAGGAGTCGCCGCGGTTCACGCAGTCCTGGGCGAAGTTGCCGAGCGCGAGCTGGAAGCCCTTGGCCTGGCCGAGGGCGCCCTGCTCGGAGTTGTTGGTCGGGTCGACCACGGCGTCGAAGACGGCCCTGCCCACGTTCTTGGGGAAGAGGTGGGCGTAGACCCCGCCGAGCTCGGTGCCGTAGGAGATGCCGAAGTAGTACAGCTTCTCGTCGCCGAGGGCCTGGCGGAGCCGGTCCAGGTCGCGGGCCGCGTTCTCGGTGCCCACGTGGGGCAGCACCTTGCCGGACCTCTTCTCGCAGGCCTCCTTGTACTTCTTGGAGGTGGCGAGGAACTGCTTCTCCTCCTCCGGCGTCGTGGGGCTGGAGTCGGCGGCGTAGTACGCGTCCAGCTGCTTGTCGTCCTCGCACAGCACGGGCGCGCTCCGGCCGACCCCGCGCGGGTCGAAGCTGACCAGGTCGTACCGCTCGCGCAGGGCGCCGTAGTCCTTCGCCGCGCCGGGC
This sequence comes from Streptomyces sp. NBC_01298, assembly GCF_035978755.1. Taxonomy (NCBI): domain Bacteria; kingdom Bacillati; phylum Actinomycetota; class Actinomycetes; order Kitasatosporales; family Streptomycetaceae; genus Streptomyces; species Streptomyces sp. NBC_01298. The sequence continues at coordinate 3,341,477 of NZ_CP108414.1, read as the reverse complement.
AGGGTGCTGATGCCGGAGCCGCCGGGGCCGCCGAAGTTGAAGACGAGGGAGCCGATCCGCTTGTCCTTGTCGCGGGCCTTGGCCCGGATCAGGGCCAGGGGGATCGTCTCCCCTTCCGGCTCGGCGTAGTCGAGGGGCACGTCGAGGACGGCGCACTGCCAGTCCTTGCCGGGGACCTGTCCGACGCCCTCGGCGGGGGTGGGGGCCTCGCACTCGCCCCACTTGGGCTTCTCGATGCCCTGAGCGGCGCCGTCCTTGCCCCTCTTCTCCTTGCCTCCGCCGTCGGAACAGGCACTGGTGGCGAGCAGCGCGGCGGCAGCGGCGGCGGCAGCGGCGACCCGCAGGGCGTGTGTGGGCATGTCTTCATCCTGTGCGCGTGTCGCGCGCCCCGCCCCCGCGCTGACCCATCCGGGTCACGGGGGCGGGGGCGCGATCGGTCACTGGGCGGCCGTGGCGGCGGGGATGTCGACGGCGGCGGCCCGGCGGGCCGGCCAGAGGGAGGCGAGCAGGGCGCCGGCCAGGGCGAGCAGCACCCCGAGGGCCAGCTGTCCCCAGGGGATGACCAGGGCGTATCCGGCGACGCTCTCCTGGAGGGTGTGGCCGAGGGCCCAGCCCGTGAAGATGCCCATGGCCGTGCCGACGGCCGCGCCGAGGGCGCCGACGAGCAGGGCCTCCATGCGGATCATCCGGGTCACTCCGGCCCGGTCCAGGCCGAGGGCGCGCAGGGTGCCGATCTCCTTGCGGCGTTCGAGCACGGACATCGCGAGGGTGTTGGCGATGCCCAGGGCGGCGATCACCAGGGCCATGCTGAGCAGGGCGTAGAACAGGCTGAGCTGGTCGCCGATGCCGCTGGTGTCCTCCGCCCGGACGCCCTCCTTATCGAGGACGGACAGGGCGGGGTTGTCACCGAGCGCCTTGACCACGCTCGCGAGCTGGGCCCGGCCGGGTCCGCCCGCGGTGGCCACGACGATCGAGTCGGTGTACGGGGTGGAGTCGAAGCGGGCGACCAGGGAGTCGGGCGCGGTGATGCTGGGCAGCACCTTGCTCTGCTGGTCCGCGTGGTAGATCGCGCCGATGGTGACCTCGCCCCGCTTGTCCAGCCGCTTCACGGGGAGGCTCCGGCCGACCTCCCAGCCGTTGGCCCGGGCCTTGTAGTCGGCGACGGCGATCTTGCCCTCGGCGAGGCTGTCGAGGGAGCCCGCGGTCACCTCGTAGCGCAGGAGGCGGCCGATGGCGGCGGGGTCGACGCCGGTCAGGACGGAGGGGACGCCGCCGATCTCGTACTCGGTGGACTGGTTGAGCGGGCTGTAGGTGGCGCCGGCCAGCTTCTTGAGGGGCTCGGCGGTGGCAGGGGTCATCCGCTGCCCGCCCGAGGGGGCCCGCACCAGATAGTCGCCGGTGATGTCGCGGGTGGTCGCGCCGTCGAGGTACTGGGTGGCGGAGGCGCCGAGGACGGACAGCCCCGAGGCGAGTGCGATGGCGATGGCGAGCGCCGCGGCCGTGGCGCCCGTACGACGCGGATCGCGCACGGTGTTGCGGGCGGCGAGTTCGCCCTGCACCGGGCTCACCCGGACCAGCAGCGGCCGGAGCAGGGCGGTGAACGGCCGGGACAGGAGCGGGATGAGGGCGATCGCGCCGGTCAGGGTGAGGGCCGCGCCGAGCCCGATCACGGTCCGGGCGTCCTCGCTGGTGGTGAGGGCGCCGTACAGGGTGGTCGCCGCGCCGGTGAACAGCAGCGCGGCTCCGATGCCGGTGCGCAGGGAGCCGGCGCGTGCGGGTGCGGCGGGCTCGGCGGCGCCGAGGGCGGCGACGGGCGGGATGGCCATGGCCCGGCGGACCGGCACCCAGGCGGCGATCACCGGCAGGGCGGTGCCGACCACCAGCGCGATGACCACGGTGGAGGGGAGGAGGGCCAGCGGGGCGGCCGGGCCGTCGGCGGCGGAGAAGAGTGCCTGGAGCAGGGCCGCGACCCCGGTACCGGCCAGGACGCCGGCCACGGAGGCGATCAGGCCGACGAGGACGGACTCGGTGAGAAGGATGCGGCGCACCTGCTTGCGGGTGGCGCCGACGGCCCGCATCAGGGCCAGCTCCCGGGTGCGCCGGGACACCAGCATGGTGAAGGTGTTGGAGATGAGGAAGGTGGCCACGAACAGGGCGACCGCCGCGAAGCCCAGCATGATCTGGCTCATGGTGTCGCTGTCGCTGGAGGCCATGTTGGCCTGGAGGCGGGCGAGTTGGACGCCGGTGACGGCGGTGGTGTCCTTGGGCAGCACAGGTTCCACGCGCTGGAGGAGCTGCGCCACATCGGTGCCGGGTGCGGCCGTGATCTCGATGTCCGTGTACCGGCCGGGCCGCAGGAACAGCTTCTGGGCGGCGGCATCGGAGAACAGCAGCAGGCTGCCGCCGGGGGAGAGCTTGGAGGCGTCGGTGCGGAAGACGCCCTGGAGCGCGTACGAGGCCGCGCCCGTGCCCGTACCGACGCGCACGGTGTCGCCGACGCGGTAGCCGCCCTTGGCGGCGCTCGCCTCGTCGAGGGCGATCGCGTGCTCGCCGGTCGGGCCCGCGCCCGCGGTGAACCGGTACGCCGGGTCCGTACCGTCCTTGGCCGGGGCGAAGTTGCCGCCCTTGCGGAAATCGGCGCTGCCCAGCAGCCGGCCCTCGTGGTCGGCGACGGCGGCGAAGCCGCTCACCCGGCCCGCGGCGGCGGCGACCCCGGGGACCTCGGCCAGGGTGGCCGCGGTGTGGGCGTCGAGGGTGGCCGGCGGGGCTCCGGGGAGGGTGTTGGGCGCGACGTTGAGGGAGACGCGGTCGTAGCCGGCGCTCGCCCGGTCGACGGCGGCCCGCTTCAGGCTGTCCCCGTAGACGAGGCTGCCGGTGACGAAGGTGACCCCGAGCATGACCGCGAACACGGTCATCAGCAGGCGGGCCTTGTGCGCGAGCACGTTGCGCAGGGCGGTACGGAACATGGGGATGCGGATCCTGGGAGGCGGGCCCGGGGGAGCGGGCGGGCGGCTGGTGAGGTGCGGGGGGACCCGGCCGGGTCAGCTCGTGCGGGTCAGCTCGTACGGGAGCGGGCTTCGAAGGCCTTCATCCGGTCCAGGACCCGGTCGGCGGTGGGCCGGACCATCTCGTCGACCAGCCGGCCGTCGGAGAGGAAGACCACGCGGTCGGCGTACGCGGCGGCGACGGGGTCGTGCGTGACCATGACCACGGTCTGGCGCAGCTCGCGGACCGAGTCGCGCAGGAAGCCGAGCACCTCGGCCCCGGCGCGGGAGTCGAGGTTGCCCGTGGGCTCGTCGCCGAAGACGATCGCGGGCCGGGAGACCAGGGCCCGGGCCACCGCCACGCGCTGCTGCTGCCCGCCGGAGAGCTGCCCGGGCCGGTGGCCGAGGCGGTCCGCGAGGCCGGTCATCGCCACCACGTGGTCCAGCCACTGCCGGTCGGGCTGCCGGCCGGCGATGGTCAGCGGCAGGGTGATGTTCTCCAGCGCGCTGAGCGTGGGCAGCAGGTTGAACGCCTGGAAGACGAAGCCGATCCGGTCGCGGCGCAACCGGGTGAGCTGCTCGTCGTTCAGGGAGCCCAGCTCGGTGGTGCCGATGCGGACGGAGCCGGAGCTGAAGGAGTCGAGCCCGGCGGCGCAGTGCATCAGGGTGGACTTGCCGCAGCCGGAGGGCCCCATGATCGCGGTGAACTCCCCCTCGCGGAAGGCGATGTCGATCCCGTCCAGGGCGACGACCCGGGTCTCCCCGCTGCCGTAGACCTTCGAGAGGCCGGTGGTGGCGGCCGCGATGCCGGTCGGTGCGGGGTGCGGGGCATGCGGGGCATGGGGGACGGCGGCGGTCACGGGGACTCCTCTTCGGTGCGGGAACCTGCACTTCGAAGGGTGTCCGGGGGAGGTATCGGGGCCCCGCCCGCCGGGTACCGGCGGGCGCTCCGCTGTGTATCGGTCAGGTAGCGGGCCGGCTGCCGCCGCGGGGCTGGATTTGCCGGTGCGCGGCGGTCAGGTCGGCAGGTGCAGGGTGGCGATGGCGCCGCCGTCCGGGGCGTTGGTGAAGTGGAGTTCCGCGCCGAGGACCCCGGCCTGGCCCAGGGCGATGGTCAGGCCCAGGCCGTGGCCCGTACCGCGCTCCGCCCGGCCCGTGTGGAAGCGGCGGGGGCCCGCGAGCAGCAGGTCCGCGGGGAAGCCGGGGCCGTGGTCGCGTACGACGACGGTGCGGTCGTCGACGGTGACCCGGACCGGGGCCTCACCGTGCCGGTGGGCGTTGACGACGAGGTTGCCGACGATCCGTTCGAGGCGGCGCGGGTCGGTCTCCACGCTCCCGGCCCCTTCGGCGACCTCGACCTCGGTGGGCAGGCCGGTGCGCGTCACGGCCTCGGAGACCACCGCGCCGAGCGGGACCCGGGCGTGGACCGGCAGTTCGGCGCCGGCGTCGAGCCGGGAGACCTCCAGGAGGTCCTCGACCAGCCCGCGCAGATCGCGCACCCGGGCCCGGAGCAGGTCCTCCGTCTCCCCGGGCGCCAGCAGGTCCGCCGCGGCCAGCAACCCGCCCACGGGCGTGCGCAGTTCATGGGCCACGTCGGCGGTGAAGCGGCGCTCGTCGCGCAGCTTCCGGCCGAGGGAGTCGGCCATCAGATCGACGGTGGCCGCGATGTCGTCAACCTCGTCGCGGCCCTTGGTGGGTCCGGTTCGGGCGTCCAGGTCCCCGGCCGAGATCCGGCCCGCGGTCTCGGAGACCTGCCGCAGTCTGCGGGCGACCAGCCCGGCTCCGTAGGCCGCCAGGGGCGTGGCCCCCGCGAGGACGACCAGCGAGGCGACCGCCATGGTCACGTCGAGCTGCCGCAGCCCGTAGAGCCCCGCGTTCATGCTGACCCGGAGGGCGAGTACGGGGCTGCCCGGACCGCCGACCCGCTGGGCGCCCCAGATGCCCGGCGGGATGCTCCCGTCGAGGCCCCCGTAGGAGGCGGTGTGCCGGTCGCCGTCGGCCAGGTTCCTCAGTGAGGCGGGCAGCTCGGCGGGATCGAGCTCGGCACCGTCCACGAGCGTTCCGGTGCGCCGGTAGGTCTCCACGGCCGAGTACACGCTGTTGGAGGCCTGCATTTCGGCCTGTTCCCGGATCTCCTTCGCGGTCCACAGGTGCACCAGTACGCCGATCGAAGCGGCGACCAGGCAACCGGTGGCCGCGGCCAGCGCGGCGATCTTCCAGCGCAGGGGCACGCGGCGCGGCCCGGGACGGCGGAGCGAACGCACGGCTCTCAGCGCCTGAGCTTGTAGCCGAAGCCGCGGACCGTTTCGATCCGGTCCCGGCCGAGCTTGCCGCGCAGCCGCTGCACGCACAGGTCCACGACCCGGCTGTCGCCGTCCCAGCCGTAGTCCCAGACGTTGCGCAGCAGGGTGTGGCGCTCCAGCACGATGCCCGGATGCGCGGCGAACTCCAGCAGCAGCTTCAGCTCGGTCGGGGTGAGCGCCACCGGGGTGCCGCCGACGGCCACGTCCAGGCCGCCCGTGTGGAGGGTCAGGTCCCCGAAGGTCAGCAACTCCCCCTCGGAGGGCCCCTGATCATCGGTCGTGGCCTGCCCTGCCGCCGGGGCGGGCGCGTAGGTGGCCCGCCGCAGCAGCGAGCGGATGCGGGCCACGAGCACGTTGGTGTCCACGGGCTTGACCACGTAGTCGTCCGCCCCGGCCTCCAGGCCCGAGACGATGTCCAGCCCGTCACCGCGCGCCGACATCATCAGGACCGGGACCAGGCTGGTCTCCCGGACCTTGCGGCACAGGCCGATCCCGTCGAGACCGGGCAGCATCACGTCGAGGATCAGCAGGTCGAAGTCCTCGTCACGGAAGGCTTCGAGGCCCGCGAGCCCGTCGGCGGCGGCCCGCATCCGGTACCCGTAGCGCTCCAGGGCGACGGTGAACGAGCGGCGCATCAGCTCGTCGTCCTCCACCAGCAGCACGCGGACGGGGCGCGCGGCGGCGGGATCCGGGGTGGGGGAGGACACGGGGGACGACTCCTGTTCGGCGGGCAGGCGGGCAGGCGGGCAGGCGGGCAGGCGAGCGGGCAGGCGGGCGAGCGGGTACCGATAAGAAACGATAGGGCCGCGGACGAGGAGATTCCCCTTGCCGCGGCCCCGTGGACCGATCAGATGAAGGGCCGAGCGTCCGCTGATACCCGCCCGATACGAAGACCGCGCTGCCCTACGGCCGGGACTTACGGCCGCGCCAGGACCTGCTTCGCCGCCGCGCGCCCCGTCGCGACGCAGGCGGCCACGCCCACGCCCTCGTACGCCGCTCCGCACAGGTCGATGCCGGGGAGCTTCCCGGCGGCCTCGCGGATGCGGGCGACGCGCTCGCGGTGTCCGACGCCGTACTGGGGCAGGCCCCGGTCCCAGCGGGTGACGCGGGTGGCCAGGGGTTCGCCCATGGGGCCCACCGCGTGGTGGAGCTCGGCGATGGCCGAGCGGACCAGGTGGCGGTCGGGGCGGCCGAGCAGCTCGTCCTCGCCGATGCGCCCGATGGAGGCGCGGAGCACGAAGGTCTCGGGGGCCGAGTCGTGCAGCCAGGACCACTTGTTGGAGAGGAAGGAGGCCGCCTTCAGGGTGTGGCCGTCGACCGGCGGGACCAGGAAGCCGTTGCCCTCGGGGAGGAAGTGGGCCTGGGCGCGCGAGAAGGCCATGGTGATGACGGCGGTCGACGCGTGCGGGATCGAGGAGAGTTCGGCCTCGGCGAGCGGGGAGTGCGGGCGCAGCAGCTCCGCCGCCGCGAAGGCGGGCAGGGCGAGGATCACCGCGTCGGCCTCCATCGTCAGCGCGCCGTCGCCGGTCATCGCCTGGACGCGCCAGCGGTCGCCGGCGATCCGCTGGAGGGAGCGGGCCGTCGTCCCGGTGAGGATGCGGGCTCCGCAGGCTTCCGCGACGGCCGCCGGGAAGCGCCCGGTGCCGCCGACGACGCCCTGGACGGCCACGGCCCCCGAGCGGGGGGCGCCCGCCGCGCGCATCCGGCGCAGGGCCGGGAGGAGCGGGGTGCCCTGTTCCGCGAGGGCGGCGATGCGGGGCATGGCCGCGCGCAGCGAGAGCCGGTCGGCGAGGCCGGCGTAGACGCCGCCGAGCATGGGTTCGATGAGCCGGTCCACGGCCTCCTGGCCGAAGCGGCCCGCCAGGTATGCGGTGACCGAGCAGTCCTCGGTGAGCGGGGTGGCCGGGAGGGTCTCCTCGGCGGCGACGCGTGCGACGCCCTCGGGGGAGAGCAGGCCGGTGCCGATCAGCGCGGAGGGGTCGGTGGGGACGCCCATCACGTGTCCGGCGGGCAGCGGGCGCAGGGCGCCGTTGGTCCAGATGGTGGTGGCGGCCTTCGCGGGATCGCAGAGGGCCTCGCCGAGTCCGACGGCGGCGGCCAGTTCCACGGCCTCCGGGCGCAGGGCCATGAGGGATTCGGCGCCCTCGTCGACGGTGATGCCGGCGATGGTGCCGGTCCGGAGCTTCCCGCCGACCTTGGCGTGGCTCTCCAGGACGGTCACGTCGGCCTGGCCGCGCAACTGCCACGCGGCGGCCAGACCGCTGATCCCGCCACCGATGACGATCACTGAACGCATGTTTTTCTCCCGTGGCCCCGAGGCCGTGGTCGATATGTTCCCGCATGAAACTTATGTCAGCGGGGTGCTTCAGCGCCTCATGCTTTCGGCCAGAGCCTTGATGTCCTGCGGATACGGGAAGCTGCCGGGCTCGTACGCGCAGTACGGGTCCGCCTCCAGCACGTCGCGCGTGAAGCCGTACGCCCGGGAGCGCGAGCCCCCGCACACCGTCTTGAACTCGCACGCCCCGCACTTCCCGCGCAGCAGCGAGGGGTCGCGGAGCTTGGTGAAGAGCGCCGATCCCCGGTAGATCTCGGTCAGCGGGTGGTTCTTCACGTTGCCCGCCGACAGGGGCAGGAAGCCGCTGGGGTGCACCTCACCGGTGTGCGAGATGAAGACGAAGCCGCGGCCCGAGGAGACGTCCATGGGCGGCCGGCGCACGGCCCGCCGCTCCCCGTCGAAGACGCCCAGTTCGCGGGCGCGGGCCGAGAGGCGCTCGTACAGTGCTCCCAGGACCGGCTTCTCGCCGCGCGCGTCCAGGACGGTGCGCTGCATCACGACCCGCCGGAAGTGGTGGCCCTCCGTCGTCTTGGTGGCCATCACCGCCCCGCAGTCGTACAGGAAGTGCAGGACGTCCTCGATCTCGGCGGCGGTCAGCGAGTCCAACTGTTCCCCGCGCCCGGTCGGGACCAGGACGAAGCCCGACCAGAGCATCGCGCCCTCGCGCTTGACCAGTGCCGCGATGTCGGCGAGGTCCTCCAGGCTGTCGCGGGTGACCGTGGTGTTGATCTGCACCTTGAGCCCGAGCTCGCGGGCGGCCCGCCAGCCCTCCAGCGTCCAGTCGTAGACCCCGGGCACCCCGCGGAAGGCGTCGTGCCGCTCCGCCGTCGAACCGTCCAGGGAGAGCGAGAGCGCGATGGCCCCCGCTTCCCGCACCGCTACGAGGTTCTCCCGGGTCAGCGTCGGCGTACCCGACGGGGACACCGCGACCCGCAGGCCCAGCGAGGTCCCGTACGCGACGAGGTCGGTGAGGTCGGCGCGCTGGAAGGGGTCCCCGCCGGTGATGACGAAGAGCGGGCCGGGCTTGCCGAAGGCGGCGATCTGGTCCATCACCCGGCGGGCGTCCGCCCCGTCGAGCTCCTCGGGGTGGCGCAGGGTCTGGGCCTCGGCCCGGCAGTGCAGACAGGCCAGCGGGCAGGCCCGGGTGGCCTCCCAGATGACGATGAAGGGCCGGTCGGAGACCGCGTGGCGGGGCTGCCGCACGACGGTGTGGGAGGACCGGGCGGTGTGTTCGGGGCGGGGACGCGTGGGCTCGGGGCGGGGATTCAAGAGACCCGCTCCCAGCCGCGCTTGGTCTCACGGTTGGCGAGCTGCTTCGGGTCCCGCTTGCGGTAGACCACGTACGGCCGGAACAGGTACTTCAGCGGCACCGAGAACATGTGCACCAGGCGCGAGTACGGGATCAGCGCGAACAGCGTGAAGCCGAACAGGATGTGGATCTTGAAGGCGAGCGGGGCGCCCGCCATCAGGTGGTAGTCCGGGGTGAAGGTGAACAGGCTGCGGAACCATACGGAGATGCCGTCGCGGTAGTTGTAACCGTCCGTCATCCCGGCCGAGTTCATCAGCGTGGCCGTCAGCCCGAGGATCATCGCGCCCAGCAGGAACGAGTACATCAGGTGGTCGCTGCGCAGCGTCGCCTTGCGCACGGCCGGCACCTTGAAGCGCCGGTAGACCAGGATCCCGATGCCCACGGCGGCCGCGACGCCCGCGACGGTGCCGGTGGCCAGCGCCATCAGGTGGTAGGCGTGGTCGCTCAGGCCCACCGCGTCGGTCCAGCTCTTGGGGATGAGCAGGCCGACCACGTGGCCCACGATCACGAAGAGCATGCCGAAGTGGAAGAGCGGCGAGCCGATCCGCAGCAGCCGCGACTCGTGCAGCTGCGAGGAGTGCGTGGTCCAGCCGAACTTGTCGAAGCGGGCCCGCCAGACCGTGCCCGCGATCAGCAGGGCGATCGAGACGTACGGCAGTACGCCCCACAGGAGGAGGTCCATCAGGCGGGCATCCTTTCGGAGGCGGAGGCGGAGGCGGAGGCGGAGGCGGCGGAAGCCGTCGTGGGCCAGGGGAGGTCGGTCGGGGCCGAGGACGGAAAGTCGGCGGGCATGTCGAGGCCGGGCCCGAAGGGCTCCAGCGCCGAGCCCGCGCCCACCAGCTCTTGCGGCGGCCCGTTCCTCGCGAGGGCCTTCGCCTCCGCCTTGGTCTCGGGGGAGGGGCCGGGCAGCGTCGCGCAGACGGCTTCCAGCACCCGGGCGTACGGGGACCCGGACTCGGTGAGCGCCAGGCGCAGCAGCTCCAGCCCGGCCCGGTGCTCCTGGAGCAGCCGGGTGCCGGCCTCCTCCTCGCGGGCGGCGAACTCCAGGGCCACCGGCAGGAAGTCGGGCAGCTCCTCGCCCGCGAACTCCAGCCCGAAGTCCCGGTAGATCCGCTTCAGCCGGACCAGGGACAGCCCGCGCCGGCGGGTGTCCCCGTCGATCCACCAGGTGAGGTAGAGGCAGCGCCGGTTGCGGGTGTCGAAGGTCGAGGTGTACCGGGAGCACAGCTCGATCGGGGTCTGGAGCTCGACCTCGTCGAGGAACGCCCCGAGCAGTGCGGCCGGTTCGGCGGGCGCCCCGGCGAGGGCCGCACGGAGCCGCGGGAGTTCGTCGTGGAAATAGTCGCCGGGATACTGCAGTACGCAGCCCGCGACCAGGCGTACCAGTGCATCGCCACTCATCGGTTGCCGGATCACGAACGCCTCCTCGTATCACCGAGGTTGAGCATCACCCGGGGTTCGGGCAGGGCGCTCACGGGGCATCCCTGGTCTGCTTCGTTCAGCGGGTGGGAATCGGCCAGCGCGTCGGCCTCGGCCCGCGCGGCGCTGGGGATCACGAAGCGGTCCTCGATCTTGGCGATGGCGAGGAGCCGGAACATGTCCTCCATCTCCTGCCCGGACAGCCCGACGGCCCGCGCGATCGACTCGTCCCGCTCCTCGCCCAGGTTGACGCGGCGCATGTAGGCGCGCATCGCGGCCATCCGGCGCAGCACCGCCTCCACCGGCACGGTGTCGCCGGCGGTGAGCACCGCGGCGAGGTACTCGACGGGGATGCGCAGGGACTCGATGGCGCCGAACAGGTTCCCGGCGTCCTCGCCGTCGCTGCCGGTGGCGGCGACCGCCTCGACGACGGGGGAGAGCGGCGGGACGTACCAGACCATCGGCATCGTCCGGTACTCCGGGTGGAGCGGGAGGGCGACCTGGTAGGTGGCGATCAGGTCGTAGACCGGGGAGTCGCGGGCCGCGTCGAGCCACTCGTCGGTGATGCCCGCCGCGCGGGCGGCGGCGATCACGGCGGGGTCCGCGGGGTCCAGGAAGCACTCCACCTGGGAGGGGTACAGATCGTGCTCGTCCTCGACGGCGGCGGCCTCGGCCACCTTGTCGGCGTCGTAGAGCATCACGCCGAGGTAGCGCATCCGGCCCACGCAGGTCTCCGAGCACACCGTCGGCATGCCGACCTCGATGCGCGGGAAGCAGAAGGTGCACTTCTCGGCCTTGCCGGTCTGGTGGTTGAAGTACACCTTCTTGTACGGGCATCCGGTCACGCACATCCGCCAGCCGCGGCACTGGTCCTGGTCGACCAGGACGATGCCGTCCTCCTCGCGCTTGTACATCGCGCCGGAGGGGCAGGAGGAGACGCACGCGGGGTTGAGGCAGTGCTCGCAGATCCGCGGGAGGTAGAACATGAAGCTCTGCTCGAACTCGAAGCGGATCTTCTCGCCGACCTCGTCGCGGATCTTCTCGATGATCGGGTCCTGCGGGGCGTGCGTGGGCGCGCCGCCGAGGTTGTCGTCCCAGTTGGGACCCCACTCGATCTTGTCGATGGGCTCGCCGGTGAGCTGCGAGACGGGCCGGGCGGTGGGCATGTCGTCGCCCGCCGGGGCCTCGGTGAGGTTCTTGTACTCGTAGGTCCAGGGCTGGTAGTAGTCGTCGATCTCCGGCAGGTCCGGGTTCGCGAAGATCTTGCCCAGCTTGGCGAGGCGGCCGCCCGCCTTGAGGCGGAGCTTGCCGGAGCGGGTGCGCTCCCAGCCGCCCTTCCACTTCTCCTGGTCCTCCCAGCGGCGCGGGTAACCCTGGCCGGGGAGGGTTTCCACGTTGTTGAACCAGACGTACTCGGTGCCCTGCCGGTTGGTCCACGCCTGCTTGCAGGTGACCGAGCAGGTGTGGCAGCCGATGCACTTGTCCAGGTTCATGACCATCGCGACCTGTGCCATGACGCGTCCGATTTTCGCTTCGCGAGGGGGCATGCTCTTAGAACTCCACCTTCTGGTCGCGGCGGCGGATGACCGTCACCTCGTCGCGCTGGTTGCCGGTCGGGCCGAGGTAGTTGAAGGCCCAGGTGAGCTGGGCGTAACCGCCGATGAGGTGGGTGGGCTTGAGCATCACCCGGGTCAGGGAGTTGTGGATGCCGCCGCGGCGGCCGGTCTTCTCCGTCTTGGGGACGCCGACCGTGCGCTCCTGCGCGTGGTTCATGTAGACCGTGCCGGGCGGCATCTTGTGGGAGACGATCGCGCGGGCGGTGATCACGCCGTTGCGGTTGACCGCCTCGATCCAGTCGTTGTCCGCGACCCCGATCGCGTCGGCGTCCTGCGGGGACATCCACACCGTCTGGCCGCCGCGGCCCAGCGTCATCATGTAGAGGTTGTCCTGGTACTGGCTGTGGATCGCCCACTTGTTGTGCGGGGTCAGGTACCGGACGGCCACCGACTTCGCCTTCTCGTCGACCGTGCCGAGCTCGGGCTCCCCGTACAGGGTGTGCATGTTCAGCGGCGGCTTGTAGACGGGGAGGGACTCCCCGACCTCGTGCAGCCAGTCGTGGTCGATGAAGAAGTGCTGACGGCCGGTGAGGGTGTGCCAGGGCTTGAGGTGCTCGGTGTTGATCGTGAAGGCCGTGTACCGGCGCCCGCCGGACTCGGAGCCCGACCACTCGGGCGAGGTGATCACCGGGACCGGGCGGGCCTGGGTGTCGGCGAAGGTGATCCGCTTGCCCTCGGCCTCGGCGGCCAGGTGCGCCATCGGGGTGCCGACCTTCTTCTCCAGCGTCTCGAACCCCTGCGTGGCCAGGCGGCCGTTGCTGGTGCCGGACAGGGAGAGGATCGCCTCGCAGGCCTGCTGCGCGGTCTCCAGGCGCGGGCGGCCGTCGGCGACGCCGCCGCGGACCGTGCCGTTCTTCGCGCCCAGGTAGGCGACCTCCTCGGCCACGTCGCAGGTGACCGCCTTGGTGGTCACGCCCAGCTTGTCGACGAGCGGGCCGAGCGCGGCGAACTTGCTCCCGACCGCCCCGTAGTCCCGCTCCACGACCGCCAGGTTGTACATGGTCCGGCCCGGTACGGGCTCGCACTCGCCCTTCGACCAGTCCAGCGCGACCCCGCCGGGCTGCGCCATCTCACCGCCCGGGGTGTCGTGCTGGAGGGCGGTGGCGACCAGGTCCTTGCGCACGCCCAGGTGGGTCTTGGCCAGCTCGCCGAAGCGCTCGGCCAGTCCCAGATACGCGTCGTAGTCCGAGCGCGCCTGCCACGGCGGGTCCACGGCCGGGGTGAAGGCGTGCAGGAAGGGGTGCATGTCCGTGGAGGACAGGTCGTGCTTCTCGTACCAGGTGGCCGCCGGGAACACCACGTCGGACAGCAGCGTCGTGGACGTCATCCGGAAGTCCATGGACATGAGCAGGTCGAGCTTGCCCTCCACGTCCTCCTCCCGGTACGTCACGTCCTTCGGCGTGCAGCGCGGCCCGTCCTCGGGCAGGTTGGAGTGGGTGCCCAGCAGGTGCTTGAGGAAGTACTCGTTGCCCTTGGAGCTGGAGCCCAGCAGGTTGGCCCGCCATACGTTCAGCACGCGCGGCCAGTTGCCCGGGGCGTCCGGGTCCTCGCCGGCGAAGCCGAGCTCGCCGCTCTTGAGCTGCCGGACGGTCTCCGCGACCGGGTCCTCGGCCTCGCCGAGCTCCAGCGGGTTGCGGTCGAAGGTCGGGTACGAGGGCATCCAGCCCATCCGGGTGCTCGCCGCCAGGCAGTCCGAGCCCGTCATGCCCTCGAAGGCGCCCTTGGCCAGCGGGGAGGCCAGCGCCTCGGCCGGCAGGGTGTCGTAGCGCCACTGGTCGGTGTGCAGGTAGAACCAGGCCGCGCCGATCATCTGGCGCGGCGGGCGCGACCAGTCGGAGGCGGCGGCCAGCGTCGCCCAGCCCGTGACGGGGCGGCACTTCTCCTGGCCGACGTAGTGGCCCCAGCCGCCGCCGTTGCGGCCCTGGCAGCCGGTGAGGGTGAGCAGCGCGAGGAAGGAGCGGTAGATGGTCTCGGAGTGGAACCAGTGGTTGGTGCCCGCGCCCATCAGGATCATGCAGCGGCCCTTGGACTGCTCGGCCGTCTGCGCGAACTCCCGCGCCACGCGCGCCGCCTGGGCCGCCGGGACCGAGGTCAGCGACTCCTGCCAGCCGGGGGTGCCCGGGGCGCTCGCGTCCTCGTAGCCGGTGGGCCACACGCCGGGCAGGCCCTCGCGGCCGACCCCGTACTGGGCGAGCATCAGGTCGAAGACGGTGGTGACGAGCTTGCCGCCGAGCCGCCGCACGGGCACGCCGCGGCGGATCGTGCCGCGCGGCTTGCCGTCCTGGTCCACGCCCTGCTCGTCGTCCTCGAAGCGGGGGAGGACGATCTCCACGTTCTCGTCGGCGGTGCCGTGGAGGGTCAGGCGCGGGACGGTGTCGCCGAGTTCGAGGTTCCACTCGGGCTTCTCGTTCTTGCCCCAGCGGTGACCGAGGGTGCCGTTCGGGACGACGACCTCGCCGGTCGTGTCGTCGATCAGGACGGTCTTCCACTGGGCGTTCTCGCCCGCGTCCGGGAGATCCGTCCGGCCGAGATCGGCGGCGGTGACGAACTTCCCCGGAACCAACCCCTGTTCGGTCTCGGTGAGGGAAACCAGGAAGGGCAGGTCCGTGTACTGGCGGACGTAATCCGTGAAGAAGGGGGTCTGCTTGTCGACGAAGAATTCCTTGAGGATGACGTGGCCCATCGCGAGGGCCAGCGCACCGTCCGTACCGGGGTGCGGGTGCATCCATTCGTCGGCGAATTTGGTGTTGTCCGCGTAGTCCGGGGAAACGGTGACGACCTTCTGGCCGCGATAGCGGGCCTCGGCCATCCAGTGGGCGTCCGGGGTGCGCGTGACGGGGACGTTCGAGCCCCACATCATCAGGTACGCGGCGTCCCACCAGTCACCCGACTCCGGGACGTCCGTCTGGTCCCCGAACACCTGCGGGGAGGCGACCGGGAGATCGGCGTACCAGTCGTAGAAGGACAGCATCGGCGCGCCGATGAGCGAGTGGAAACGGGCACCGGCCGCGTGCGAGGCCATCGACATCGCCGGGATCGGCGAGAAACCGGCGACCCGGTCCGGGCCGTGCTCCTTGATGGTGTGCACGTGCGCGGCGGCGACGATCTCCGTCGCCTCCTCCCACGTCGCCCGCACCAGCCCGCCCTTGCCGCGCGCCTGCTGGTACGTACGCCGGCGAACCGGGTCGGACTGGACGTCGGCCCAGGCCTCGACCGGGTCGCCGAGGCGCGCCTTGGCCTCGCGGTACATCTCCAGCAGGGCGCCGCGCACGTACGGGTAGCGCACCCGGGTGGGG
Source organism: Streptomyces sp. NBC_01298 (assembly GCF_035978755.1). Classification (NCBI taxonomy): domain Bacteria; kingdom Bacillati; phylum Actinomycetota; class Actinomycetes; order Kitasatosporales; family Streptomycetaceae; genus Streptomyces; species Streptomyces sp. NBC_01298. The sequence continues at coordinate 3,326,215 of NZ_CP108414.1, read as the reverse complement.
GAGTAGGAGTACCAGGAGAACGAGGCGCCGCGCGGGCAGCCGCGGGGCTCGTACTCGGGGCTGTCGGGACCCACGGAGGGGTAGTCGGTGGACTGGGTCTCCCAGGTGATGATCCCGTCCTTGACGTAGACCTTCCACCGGCAGGAGCCGGTGCAGTTCACGCCGTGGGTGGAGTACACGACCTTGTCGTGGCTCCACCGGTCGCGGTAGAAGGCCTCCGCGGCGCGGCCGCCGGTGTGGTGCACGGTCCGCAGGTCGTCCGAGACCTCCGCAGTCCTGAAGAAGCTGCCCGCCTTGATCAGCGATTCGGCGGCGTCCTGGTGCCGGTCGCGTCCATCGCGTTCGTGGCGCTCGTTCAAGGCGACCCTCCAGGCCGGAAATAAAAGGCGGTGCGCGGGCCCGGACAAGAGGACCCAGACACGACGCTACGCCCGGCGCGGAGGCGAATCCGATGACAAAGGTCCCGTACGGGCGTGACCTAATTCCGGTCTTTCACAGGTCGAGTGGATGCCACGCTGGAAAGGTCCAACTCCTTTGCGCGGCCGGAAAATTACGAGCTCGCATACCAATTACCGAAAGGAAGGCTGGGGAGCGTGCCGCCGAAGAAGGCCTCCTGGATCCCGGACCAGCACGGGGCGTGGGCGATGCTCACGGTGCCCTTCCTCGCGGGTACGTTCCTGGCGCCCCGGCCCTGCCGGCAGCACGCCCTGCTCCTCGCGGCCTGGCTCCTCGGCTACGCCGCCGTCTTCCACGCCCAGCAGTGGCTGCGCCTGCGCCGGGTCGCCGCCCGCCGCCCGGCCGTGGCCCGGCGCCGCGTCCGCCCGGCGCTCGTCCTCGGCGCGGCGACGGCCCTCGCGGGGATCCCGCTCGCGGCGCTCCACCCCTGGCTGCTGCTCGCGGGCGCCGCGGCGGCGCCCTTCGTGGTGGTGAACTCCTGGTTCGCGCGGAACAACCGCGAGCGGGCCCTGGCCAACGGACTGGTCGCGGTGGTCCCGGCGTGCGGGATGCTCCTGGTGGCGGCGCGGCTGGGCGGCGGCGGTCTCCCCTGGGCACCGGCCGCCGCCTGCCTGCTGTACTTCGCGGGCACGGTCCCGTACGTGAAGACCATGATCAGGGAGCGGAACTCCCGTACGTACTACCGAGGTTCGGTGACCTACCACGCGGCGGCCACCCTCCTGGCGGCCTGCCTCTCCCCATGGCTGGCCCTCCCCTTCGCGGCCTACCTGACCCGGGCGATCGTCCTCCCGGGACGCGGCCTCAAGGTGGCGGCGGTCGGCGCGGTCGAGATCGCCGGCTCGGCGGCGCTGCTGGCTTCGCTGCTGCTGGTGTTCTGAGGGACCGCGGACCGCCCTTCAGAGAGGAGACGGGGTCAGAGGGGAGCGGGTCAGAGGGGCAGTGAGCGGAATTCGTCCAGGACGGTGAAGCCGGTGGCTTCGTACAGGCTCATGGCCACCTCGTTGCCGCCGAAGACGTTGAACATCATGGCCTCGTCGCCGCCCTGCCGGGCCGCCCACTCGCCGACGGCCATCGCGGCCCGGCCGTAGCCCTTGCCGCGGTGCTCCTCGTACACCTCCAGCGAGAAGCCGAAGGTGACGCCCGGCAGGAAGCCGTGGTTCACCCAGCCCGTGCCGATCACCTGCCCGTCTGCCTCCATCGCGTAGAAGGCGTGCCCGGGGGTGCGGTAGCCCTGGGGGAGGTGGCGGGCGAAGTCCTCGTCGGACTTGGTCTTGGCCTGCTCCGGGGTCAGGGCTCCGGCCCGGACGATGTCCGCGACGTACGCGGCCTCCTCGCCCGCGTACCAGCCGGGGTACTCCTCCTCGGTGAGCGGGCGGACGCCGAGGCCCGGCGGCAGCTCCGGCCGCTCGGCGGCGGCGCGCATCCGGTTCTGGCCCCGTACGGGGTAGTCGGCGAAGACCGCGTGCGCGTCGTCGGCGGCGCCCGTGAGGCGGACCTCCACCCGGCCGGCGCCCCGCTCGGCGCACCAGCGCTCGGCCCACTCCCGGGCCGCCGCCGCGGCCGGCCCCGGCCCCGCCGTCAGGTCGTGGATCCGGCCCACGGCGGCCCCGTTGTCCTCCGACACCCCGACCGCGATCCATCCGGCGCCGTCCGTGGCCACCGTCCAGCCGTCGACGCCCTTCAGCGCCCGCTCCAGCAGGGCCCGCGCGAGGGGCTCCGAGCACCCCGCGGCCCGGTACCCGGCGAGCACCCGCTCCTCGAAGCCGTCCCGCCACTCGGCCCGGTCAGTCACGATCCGTATGTCGTTCATCCGGCCAGCCTAGGCCGGGCCTCCGACAGGGCTCCAGGGGATGTGGATCGCCAAGGGGCTCAGATCGCCAGGGGGTTCAGATCGCTTCCTTGCGCGTCAGGAAGTTGAAGGAGATCCATCCCGGCAGCACCGGCAGCCAGAACGTCACCACGCGGAACAGCAGCACCGCCGAGAACGCCACCTGGCCGTCCAGCCCCGCCGCCACCAGACCCAGGGTCAGCGCGCCCTCCACCGCTCCGATGCCGCCCGGCGTCGGAGCGGCCGAACCCAGGGCATTGCCGGCGAGGAAGACCACCGCGATGCTCGCGTAGCTGATGTCCTCGCCGCCCCCGAAGGCGCGGATCGAGGCGTCCAGGCACATCACGAAGCAGCCCGTCAGCAGCAGCATCCCGCCGATGCCGGTCAGCAGCTTCTGCGGGCGCTGGAGCACGTCCAGCATGCGCGGTACGACGCCGGCGAACAGGGCCCGTACCCGGGTCGCCACGAACTTCCGGAGGAAGGGCACGGCCGTGACCACCAGCACCAGCACGGCCACCGTCAGCAGACCGGCGATCACCGTCCTCGACGGAGTCATCTCGGGGGTCTTCTCGGTCCCCGTCAGGTAGCCGAAGGACAGCAGCAGCAGGATGTGGCTCGCCAGTCCGAAGAGCTGCGAGGCGCCCACGCTGGCCACCGCGAGTCCGGGCCGGATGCCCGCCCTTTGGAGGAAGCGGGTGTTCAGCGCGACACCGCCGACCGCGGCCGGCGCCACCAGCTTCACGAAGGATCCGGCGACCTGGGCCAGTACGGTCCGCAGGAACGGCACCCGCTCGGGTACGAAGCCCAGCAGGCTCATCGCCGCCGCGAAGTAGGTGAGCGCCGAGAAGGCGAGCGCCACCCCGACCCAGCCCCACTGCGCGTCGCCGATGGTGGTGGCGAAGTCCACGTGCGCGATCTGGGTGACCAGGAAGTACGCGCCGAAGGCTCCCGCGATGAACGACACCAGGGTGCGCGGCCGGATCCGCTCCAGCCGGGCCGGTTCCACCGGCGCCTGCGGGCGGATCAGCAGCACCTGCTGGCGGATCTGGCTCAGCAGATCCTCCTCGCGGGCCCCGTCGAGCGCGTCGTCCAGAGCCTTCTTCTCGGCCTTCTTCTCGACCTTGTCGACGGCGGAGCGCGCCGAGGCCGAGTCGGAGTCCGCCCCGCGCGCCGCCTTCGCCGCCCGCGAGGACTCCAGTACGGCTTCCCGCTCCCGGTCCGCCCGCTCCCGCGCCAGCCTGCGCAGCGTCGCCCGCGTGGAGCGGCTCAGCGCGATCGGCTGGAGCAGCGGCAGGCAGTCCGCCACCGCGTCCGGGCCGAGCACCGAGACCGCCGAGGCGACCGAGCGCTCGGCGCCGACCCGCAGGCCGAGGGTGGTGAGCAGCTGCGCGATGTCCATGCGCAGCACGAGGTCGCCGGCCGCGATCTCGCCGCCGCGCAGGTCGGTCAGGGTGATGGTGTCCGCGGCGGGTTCACCGGCCGCGCCGCTGCCGGAACGATCCACCACGAGGGCGTCCCCGGTCAGCCGCCGGTGTGCGATCCGCCGGGACTGCAGGGCCCGTACCTGCTGCCAGGCGTTGCGGCTCAGCTCGTCGGTGATCTCCTCGTCGGCCAGCGAGTCCAGGCTCCGGCCGCCCAGGTGCTCGTAGACGAGCATCACGGCGTCCGGACCCAGCTCGGAGGTGGCGATGAGCTTGGGCGCGTTGGCTCCGGCGGCGATGGCCGCGTAGGCGAGCAGCGCCTCCTGCTCCAGCGCCTGGCGCAGGGACTGCAGACTGCGCCGGGTGGTGATCCCGCGCAGCGTGAGGCGGCGCCAGACCCGGTAGTAGAAGCCCTGGGCCTGCTGCTCCCGGTCCACGACGGTGACGTCGAGCGGCGGACCGTCCTCCAGGGTGACGTGGTAACGCCGCCCGCGGTCGCTGACCTCGGTGCTGTCGCCGCCCTCCGGGGACTCGGCGCGCATCGCGCTGACCGGCTGGAAGCCGACCCGGCGCAGGCCGGCGAGGAGGTTCTGCCCGGTGGGGCGGACGTTCGGCGAGCCGACCGCGTACAGGGTTCCGTACGCGACGCTCCAGCCGATCAGCACGGTCAGGATGATCGAGAAGGGCGTGGTGTAGCCGCCGACCAGCATCGCGAAGGCGTCCAGCAGCAGGACCACCCACAGCGCGACGCGCCAGCGCGGGCGCCGGGTCATCCCGACGGCGGTCATGTACGCGATCACGGGCGCGAGGTAGCCGTGCACCGGATCGGTGAGGGCCCCGCCGGCCCCGGTGGGACGGGTCAGGGCTTCCTGGATGGTCTCGGGGGCGCCCTGGGAGACCCACAGGTCGGTGGCGAGGGTCACGCCGTGCGCGAGGACGGCGGCGAGCACGCCGTCGGCGATGCGCAGTCCGTCGCGTTTGATCAGCCGCTCGATGGCGAAGGCCACGGGGACGAGGAGCACGGCGATGCTCGACACCAGCCCGGCGACCTTGATCAGTAGGTCGGGCGCCTGCCCGGTGCCGTTGCTGATGTCGGCTTCCAGACCCGCGGTGGTGCCGTGGGCGAAGGCGGCGATGGCGAGGACGACGGCGATGCCGAGGACCCCGACGAGGAGGCGGACCAGGTCCGAGGGGCGGTGCACGCGGGCGGCGAGCAGCGGCTCGTCGACCTCGACCTGGTCGGCGGCCGTGGGGGTGTGGCCGTGCGGGGTCTCGATGTCGTGGGAGGTTGGGGCCTCTGGGGTCGGGGCCTCCGGGGCCGGGGCCTCCGGGGTCGGCTTCCGAAGCGGGGGCGGAGCCGGCGGCAGGTCCGCGTGCGGGTCCGCGTGCAAGCCCGCGTGCGGGTCCGCGTGCAAGCCCGCGTGCGGGTCCGCGAGCAAGTCCGCGTCCGCGTCCGCGTGCGTGTCCTCGCGACCCGGTGTCGGGCCTTCGTCTGGGCGCGCGCCGTCGTCCGTCGCCGCGCCGTCCGGAGGACTCACACCCTGCTCCCTTCCCGTCACTTCCGTCTCTTCTTGATCACGTATCACGCGTCACCGCCCGGAAGATGGTGGCACGGACCGACGGCCGTGGGGGGCAGCAGGGTGCGAGCCGGTCCGGAACCCGGGCTTCCACGCGCTTGCCGCTCCCTCGTCGCTCCGGTGCGGCACCATGGGCCGAATGAGCGAAGAGCTGCCGGCGTACGCGGAGCGGGTGCTGGAGGCGGCCGAGCGGATTCCGCCCGGCCGGGTGATGACCTACGGCGACATCGCGGAGTGGCTCGGCGAGGGCGGACCGCGCCAAGTGGGCCGCGTCATGGCGTTGTACGGGGGAGCGGTGCCCTGGTGGCGCGTGGTGCGGGCGGACGGCCGTCCGCTGCCCGGCAGCGAGCGCAGGGCGCTGGAGAACTACCGGGCCGAGGCCACCCCGCTGCGGCTCACCGGCGACGGCGAACCGCGGCTCGACATGCGGCGGGCGCGCTGGGACGGCGGCGCCGGGCGGGATGAAGGTCACATGTGACAGCTTCGGCCATGCGAGGCCCGGAGGGGTGGTCGAAGAGACGTGCGAAGCCCCGTAAGGGGGACGCGCGGGACCGGATGGCAGTGAGGGCGGGAGGGCGGACGGGAGTACGGACGGGGGCCGGGACGGGAGTCCCGGGGAAACTGCGCCCGCCGCGCGCCGTGCCGTAGCGTTGCCCCTTCGACTCCGACTCGCGCCTCGGCCACCGCCCGGGACGTCACCCCAGGAGCGGCAGCAGCAACCGCTGCGGCAGCGACCGCCGCAACGGCAGACCCACCAGGACCGGCACCCCACGTGAACACCTCTTCCTCCGACGGCCACCGCTCCGAGCGGCGGCGTACGCGGAACCCGGACGCGTACCGCCTGGTGCGTACCGGTGCGGAGCGGGTGGATCCCCCTGTGCTGGACGCAGCGCAGCGGGCGGTGGTTGAGCACACCGGCGGACCGCTGCTGGTCCTGGCCGGACCGGGCACCGGGAAGACGACCACGCTGGTCGAGGCGGTCGCGGCCCGCGTGGAGTCCGGGGCCGACCCCGCGCGCATCCTGATCCTCACCTTCAGCCGCAAGGCCGCGGTGGAACTGCGCGACCGGACCGCCCTGCGGCTCGGCGGCGCGCGCGCCCCGCAGGCCACCACCTTCCACTCCTTCTGCTACGGACTGGTCCGGGCGCACCAGGACGCGGAACTCTTCGCGGACCCGCTGCGACTGCTCTCCGGCCCGGAGCAGGACGTCATGGTCCGCACCCTCCTCGAAGGCCAGCGCCGGCTCCGCTCGATCCGCTGGCCGGACGACCTGCGGGCCGCACTGACCACGCGCGGCTTCGCGGACGAGGTCCGCGCGGTGCTCGCCCGCGCCCGCGAGCTGGGCCTGGGCCCGCGGGCCCTCTCCGACTTCGCGACCCGCCTCGGCCGGCCGGACTGGAAGGCGGCGGCGGCCTTCCTCGCCGAGTACCTGGACGTACTGGACCTCCAGGGCACCCTGGACTACGCGGAACTGCTCCACCGCGCCGTCCTCCTGGCGGAACGCACCCCCTCGCTCTCCTCCCTGTACGACGTGATCTACGTGGACGAGTACCAGGACACCGACGCCTCGCAGCTGCGCCTGCTGCGCGCACTGGCGGGTCCCGGCGGCCGGCTGACCGCCTTCGGCGACCCCGACCAGTCGATCTACGCCTTCCGCGGCGCGGACATCAACAACATCCTGGACTTCGAGACCTCCTTCCCGGGAGCCGAGGTCCGCGCCCTCACCACCTCCCGCCGCTCGTCCTCGGTCCTCCTCGCCGCCACCCGCCACCTGACGACCCGCATGCCGTTGCCGCGCCTGCCCTCGGCGGCCGTACGGGCCCACCGCGCGCTCGCGTCGACCCGCGAGGGCGGCCGGGTCGAGGTGTTCACCTACCCCACGGCCGGCGCGGAACTGGACAACATCGCCGACGTCCTGCGCCGGGCCCACCTGGAGGAGGGCGTGCCGTGGCAGGACATGGCCGTCCTGGTCCGCGCGGGCGGCCGCACCCTGCCGCAGATGCGCCGCGCCCTGATCGCGGCGGGAGTCCCGGCCGAAACCGACGGCACGGACTCCCCCCTCCGCCACGAGCCGGCCATATCCCCCCTCCTGACGGCCCTCCGCACCCTCGCGGAATCCACCACGACACCCCCCGCCGAGTCCGGCCCCGAGCGGTCCACCCCCGAGCCCGAGGCCGCCACCGAGCCTGGCCCCGAGCCCGAGCCCGAGCCCGAGCCCGCCCCCGAGTCCGTACCCGGCTCCGCCGGCGACCCGGCCGTGGCCGGCGGCGAGCTGCCCGGCCCCGAGTCCGTGCCCGCCCCCGAGTCCGGCCCCGCCCCCGAGTCCGTACCCGGCTCCGCCGGCGACCCGGCCGTGGCCGGCGGCGAGCTGCCCGGCCCCGAGTCCGTGCCCGCCCCCGAGTCCGGCCCCGCCCCCGAGCCCGTACCCGGCTCCGCCGGCGACCCGGCCGTGGCCGGCGGCGAGCTGCCCGGCCCGGTCCGCATCGCCGGGGTGCAGGGCCCGCTCCCCGACGGGGTCGGGGCCGCTCCCGGCGACGGGCGCGGGTTCGGCCGCCAGGACGGGGCGGGTGGGCGGGAAACCTCTCCCGCCGCCGAAGCCGGCACCGGTCTGTCCGGCTCCGCCGGTGCCCCGGTCGCGGCACCGGCCGGGCTGTCCGACGGAGTCGGGGACGGGTCCGGCACCGCGGGCGCCGGGGCGGGCGAGCCTGCCCGCGAGGACGCCTCATCCGCCGCCGAAACCGGCACCGACCGGTCCGGCGCGGAGCCCGTGCCCGGTCCCGACGCGCCCGCCGCAGGCGAAGGGTGGATCGGGGTCGAGGCCGCCCTCGTGCTGCTGTCCTCGCCGCTCGGCGGGATGGACGCCGCGGACCTGCGCCGCCTCGGCCGCGCCCTGCGCGACGAGGAGCGGGCCGCCGGGGTCAAGACGCCCGCGCCCTCCGACGTGCTCCTCGCCAGAGCCCTCGCGGAGCCCGAGCGGCTCGTCGCCCACGACCCCGCCTACGCCCGCGGAGCGCAACGCCTCGGCCTGCTGCTGCGCAAGGCCCGCGAGCTCCTCGCCGGCGGCGGCACCGCCGAGGAGGTCCTGTGGACCCTCTGGGACGGCACCCCCTGGCCGCAGCGCCTCGAACGCGGCGCCCGCCGCGGCGGCCCCGCCGGCCGCAACGCCGACCGCGACCTCGACGCCGTCTGCGCGCTCTTCGACACCGCCGCCCGCGCGGAGGACCGTACCGGCGGCCGAGGCGCGCTCAACTTCCTCGAACAGCTCGAAGCCGAGGACATCGCCGGAGACACCCTCACCCCCCGCGCCGTCCGCCGCGAAGCCGTCCGCCTCATGACCGCGCACCGCTCCAAGGGCCTGGAGTGGGGACTCGTCGTCGTCGCGGGCGTCCAGGAAGGGCTCTGGCCCGACCTGCGCCGCCGCGGCTCCCTCCTCGAAGCCGACCGCATCGGCCGCGACGGCCTCGCCGAGCCCCTCACCCCCGGCGCGCTCCTCGCCGAGGAGCGCCGCCTCTTCTACGTCGCCGCCACCCGCGCCCGCGACCGCCTCGTCGTCACCGCAGTCAAGGCCCCCGCCGAGGACGGCGACCAGCCCTCCCGCCTCCTCACCGAGCTCGGCGTCCCCGTCAAGGACGTCACCGGCCGCCCCCGCCGCCCCCTCGCGGTGCCCGCGCTCGTCGCGGAACTCCGCGCCACCACCGTCGACCCCGACGCCTCGCCCGCCCTGCGCGACGCCGCCGCCCGCCGCCTCGCCCGGCTCGCCGTGCTCACCGACGACGAGGACCGCCCGCTCGTCCCCGCAGCGCACCCACAGCGCTGGTGGGGGCTGTACGAGCCCACCCGCAGCAGCGTCCCGCTCCGCGACCGCGACCACCCCGTCGCCCTGTCCGGCTCCGCCCTGGAGCAGCTCGCCAACACCTGCTCCCTCCAGTGGTTCCTGGGCCGCGAGGTCAAGGCCGACGCCCCCTCCACGGCAGCCCAGGGCTTCGGCAACGTCGTCCACGTCCTCGCCGACGAGGTCGCCTCCGGCCGTACCCCCGCCGACCTCGCCGTCCTCATGGAACGCCTCGACTCGGTGTGGGACTCGCTCGCCTTCGACGCCCCCTGGAAGTCCCGCCAGGAGAAGGACAACGCCCGCGCCGCCCTGGAGCGCTTCCTGCGCTGGCACACCACCGACCGCGGGGGCCGGGCGGCCGTGGCCACCGAGCACGACTTCGACGTCACCCTCGAAGCGGGGGAGTACGCCGTCCGGGTCCGCGGCTCCATGGACCGCGTCGAGGCCGACGCACAGGGCCGCGCGTACGTCGTCGACTTCAAGACCGGCAAGGCCGCGCCGACCGCCAAGGAGGTCGAACGCCACCCGCAGCTCGCCGTGTACCAGCTCGCCGTGCGCGAGGGCGCCGTCGACGAGGTCTTCGACGGCCTGCGCCCCGCACCCGGCGGCGCCGAACTCGTGCAGCTGCGCCAGGGCGCCGCCCAGCGCGACGGCGGCGACACGGTGCCCAAGATCCAGGCGCAGCGGGCCCTGGAGGGCGGCGCCCCCGGCGAATGGGTCGGCGACCTGCTCGCCACCGCGGCCGGCCGGGTCCTCGACGAACGCTTCGCACCCGCCCTCGGCAAGCACTGCGACCACTGCTCCTTCCGCGCCTCGTGCAGCGCCCGCCCGGAGGGCCGCCAGACGGTGGAGTAGCCCGCCGGGCGCATGCCGATCCGCCCCGCGGGGACGGCCCGCCCCGCACGGTCCGTGCCCCCACCAGCGCCCCCGACCGGGGCCCGCGCGGCGGGGACTGTCGGTGCGGGCGGCTAGCCTTTTCAGGTGTCCGCGCGTCCGTCCGTCCCGCCGCCCTCCCCGCCCGCTCCGCCCGCACAAGCGCCGCAGGCACCGGCACCGGCCCTCACCGATCCCGAGCAGCTCAAGGAGCTCCTGGGGATCCCCTTCACGCCCGAACAGATGGCCTGCGTCACCGCCCCGCCCGCCCCGCAGGTCATCGTGGCCGGCGCCGGATCCGGCAAGACCACCGTCATGGCCGCCCGCGTGGTCTGGCTGGTCGGCACCGGCGCGGTCGCACCCGAGCAGGTCCTCGGCCTGACCTTCACCAACAAGGCCGCCGGCGAGCTCGCCGAGCGGGTACGGACCGCCCTCGCGCGCGCCGGGATCACCGATCCGGACCCCTCCCCGGCCGAGACCGGCTCCGCGGGCGGCGAACCGCGGATCTCCACGTACCACGCCTTCGCCGGGCAGCTCCTCAAGGACCACGGCCTGCGCATCGGCCTGGAGCCCAGCGCCCGGCTGCTCGCCGACGCCACCCGCTTCCAGCTCGCCGCCCGCGTGCTCCGCGAGGCCCCGGGCCCGTACCCCTCCCTCACCAAATCCGTTCCCGACCTGGTCAGCGACCTGCTCGCGCTCGACGGGGAGCTTTCCGAGCACCTCGTACCGCCGGAGCGGCTGCGCGCGTACGACACGGAGCTCCTCTCCGCCCTCGCCGACGTCAAGCTCAGCAACGAGGACCTGCGCAAGGTCCCCGAGGCGGTCCGCGGCCGCCTGGAGCTCCTGGAGCTGGTCTCCCGCTACCGCGCCGCCAAACACTCCCGCGACCTGCTCGACTTCGGCGACCAGATAGCCCTCTCCGCACGGCTCGCCACGACCCGGCCCGAGGTCGGCGCCCTGCTGCGCGAGGAGTTCCGCGTCGTCCTGCTCGACGAGTACCAGGACACCTCGGTCGCGCAGCGGCTCCTGCTGTCCGGGCTGTTCGGCGCGGGCACCGGGCACGCGGTGACCGCCGTCGGGGACCCCTGCCAGGCCATCTACGGCTGGCGCGGCGCCTCCGTGGCCAACCTCGACGACTTCCCCGAGCACTTCCCGTACGCCGACGGCAGCCCCGCCACCCGGTTCTCCCTCAGCGAGAACCGGCGCAGCGGCGGCCGCCTCCTGGACCTGGCCAACGAGCTCGCCGCCCCGCTGCGCTCCCTGCACGAGGGCGTCGAGGCCCTGCGCCCCGCTCCGGGCGCGGAGCGCGACGGCTCCGTCCGGTGCGCCCTGCTGGAGACCCACGCACAGGAGCTCGACTGGATCGGCGACTCCATCTCCCACCTGGTCCGTACGGGTACGCAGCCGCGCGACATCGCCGTACTGTGCCGCTCCGGCGGCGACTTCGCGCGGATCCAGGCGGCCCTCGTCGAGCGCGACGTCCCCGTCGAAGTCGTCGGCCTGTCCGGCCTGCTCCACCTCCCGGAGGTCGCGGACCTCGTCGCCGTCTGCGAGGTCCTCCAGGACCCGGGCGCCAACGCCGCGCTCGTCCGGCTGCTCATCGGACCGCGCTGGCGCATCGGCGCCCGCGACCTGGCCCTGCTGGGCCGCCGGGCCCGCACCCTGATCTCCCGCTCCTCCCGCTCCTCCCGCTCCTCCGACTCCTCCGACTCCCCCTCGGACGACGACCGCCTCGCGGCGGCCGTGGAGGGCGTGGACCCGGCGGAGATCGTGTCGCTGGCCGACGCCCTGGAAACCTTCCTGGACGGCGCGGGCCAGTCCGCCCCCGACCAGCTGCCCTTCTCCGCCGCGGCCCGGGTCCGCTTCGCGCACCTCGCCCAGGAACTGCGCGACCTGCGCCGTTCCCTCTCGGACCCGCTGATGGACGTCCTGCACCGGGTCCTGTCGGCGACCGGCCTCGACGTGGAGCTGGCCTCCTCCCCGCACGCGCTGGCGGCCCGCCGCCGGGAGACCCTGTCGAGCTTCATGGACGTGGCGGCCGGCTTCGCCTCCCTCGACGGCGAAGCCTCGCTCCTCGCCTTCCTGTCCTTCCTCCGCACGGCGGCCCAGTACGAGAAGGGCCTGGACCACGCCCTCCCCGGCGGCGAGAACACGGTCAAGGTCCTGACGGCCCACAAGTCCAAGGGCCTGGAGTGGGACGTGGTGGTGGTCCCCGACCTCTCCGCCGGCTCCTTCCCGAAGGAGAAGGCCCCGGAGGCCTGGACCTCGTACGCGAAGGTCCTCCCCTACGCCCTGCGCGGGGACGCGCCGACCCTCCCGCCCACCCCGGAATGGACCTCGCCGGGCCTGCGCGCCTTCAAGGCGGCCCTCAAGTCGCACAAGGCCGTCGAGGAGCTCCGCCTCGGCTACGTCACCTTCACCCGCCCGCGCTCGCTCCTCCTGGCCTCGGGCCACTGGTGGGGCCCGACCCAGAAGAAGCCGCGCGGCCCGTCCGCGTTCCTGACCGCCCTGTACGAACACTGCGCCGCGGGCAACGGCGAGATCGAAGCCTGGGCCGACACCCCGCCCCCGGACGCGGAGAACCCGTCCCTGGCCACGGACTCCACCCCGGACCACTCCTGGCCCCTCCCCCTGGACCCCACCTCCCTCACCCTCCGCCGAGCCGCCGCCGCCCTGGTCGAGTCCTACCTCCACCCACCCCGCGAGACCCCCAGGGCAGCCCCGGAGGACACCTACCTCTGGCCCCCGCACTGCGAAGACCCCGACTACGACGAGGAGCCCCCGGCCCCGTGGCCGGACCCGGCGGACGGGCCGACCGCAACCGCCGCCACCCCGCCGCAGGCCGGGCCGGGCCGCGCCGCGCCCGCCGCCGCAGGCGGCACCCCGCAGGGGGTCCGGGGCGAAGCCCCGGTTCCGGGAAGGGGCGGGGTGGGGGAAGAGGAAGCCCCCCCGACCCCCGACCCCCTGTGGCCCGAGGACACGGACCCGTCGTGGTCCACGTCCCGCCCGCGCCCCGCCGCACCCGGCGCCGCGGAGGACGACCTGTGGCCCGAGGACGCGGCCGCGCCCGGCGACGACCTGTGGCCGGAGGAAGCCGACTGGGCCGAGCCCGAGCCCGGGCCCCGCCCGCGCCCCGCGGCACCCGGCGAAGCCGTCCCGCGGCCCGGCCCCGTGGCCGTACCCGGTACCGGCCCCCTCACCCCCGAGGAGGCCAGGGCCATCGCCTCCTGGGACCGGGACCTCGACGCCCTGGAGGGCGAGCTCCGCCGTGCCCGCGCGGTCGTCCGCGACGTGGAGCTCCCGGCCGCGCTCTCCGCCAGCCAGCTGCTGCGCCTCGCCTCCGACGAGCAGGGCTTCGTACGCGACCTCGCCCGCCCCATGCCCAAGCCGCCGCAGCCCGCCGCACGCCAGGGCACCCGGTTCCACGCGTGGGTGGAGTCCCGCTTCGACGAGCTCCCGCTGCCCCACCTCGACGTCCTCGACCCCCTCACCGACCTCCCCGGAGCCGCGGCCCCGTCGGGGGACGGCTCCGCGGACGCCTCCGACCAGGACATCGCCGACGAGGCCGACCTCGACTCCCTCAAGGCGGCCTTCGAGCGGAGCCCGTACGCCGACCGGACCCCGTACCGCATGGAGGTCCCGGTCCAGCTCACCCTCGCCGGCCGGGTGATCCGCGGCCGGATCGACGCCGTCTACCGCACCGCGGAGGCGGACGGCACCGCCACCGGCTACGAGATCGTCGACTGGAAGACCGGCCGCACCACCGAGGCCGACCCCCTCCAGCTGGCCGTCTACCGCCTGGCCTGGGCGGAAGCCACGAACACCCCCCTCGCGCAGGTCACGGCCGTGTTCCTGCACGTCCGCAGCGGCCGCGTCATCCGTCCCCGCAACCTCCCCGACCGCGCCCGTCTTGAGCAGATCCTCCAAGGCAAAACGGACACGGAAAGTGACCATCGAACGGAAGGTTAGGCTCGTGGCCATGAGCGACACCCCGGCGGACAGCGTCGTCCGCACGTACATCGACACACACCGCGCCGCCTTCCTCGACGACCTCGCCGACTGGCTCCGCATCCCCTCCGTCTCGGCCCAGCCCGAGCACGCGGACGACGTACGGCGCAGCGCCGACTGGCTGGCCGCGAAGCTCAAGGAGACCGGTTTCCCGGTCACCGAGGTCTGGCAGACGGCCGGCGCCCCCGCCGTCTTCGCCGAATGGCCGAGCGAGGACCCCGCCGCCCCCACCGTCCTCGTCTACGGGCACCACGACGTGCAGCCCGCCGCCCTCGCCGACGGCTGGCACACCGACCCGTTCGAGCCGGTGATCAAGGACGGCCGGATGTACGGGCGCGGCGCCGCCGACGACAAGGGCCAGGTCTTCTTCCACACCCTCGGCGTCCGGGCCCACCTCGCCGCGACCGGCGCGTCCGCCCCCGCCGTGCACCTCAAGCTGATCGTCGAGGGCGAGGAGGAGTCCGGTTCCCCGCACTTCCGCGCCCTCGTGGAGCGCGAGGCGGCCCGCCTCGCCGCCGACGTCGTGGTCGTCTCCGACACCGGCATGTGGTCCGAGACCACCCCCACCGTCTGCACCGGCATGCGCGGCGTCGCCGACTGTGAGATCGACCTGTTCGGCCCCGACCAGGACATCCACTCGGGTGCCTTCGGCGGCGCCGTGCCGAACCCGGCCACCGTCGCCGCCCGCCTCGTCGCGGCCCTGCACGACGCGGACGAGCGGGTCACGATCCCCGGCTTCTACGACAACATCGCCGAGCTCACGGACGCGGAGCGCGAGCTGATCGCCGAGCTCCCCTTCGACGAGAGCGAGTGGCTCCGTACGGCCAAGTCGTACGCGGCCTCGGGCGAGGCCGGCTACTCCACCCTGGAGCGCGTCTGGGCCCGCCCGACCGCCGAGGTCAACGGCATCGGCGGCGGCTACCAGGGGCCCGGCGGCAAGACGATCGTGCCCGCCTCGGCGCACCTGAAGCTGTCGTTCCGCCTGGTCTCGGGGCAGGACCCGTACGAGGTCGAGACGGCCGTCACGGCCTGGGTCGCGGAGCGCGTCCCGGCCGGAATCCGGCATTCCATCACCTTCGGCGCCCCCACCCGGCCGTGCCTGACCCCGCTGGACCACCCCGCTCTGCAGTCCGTCGTACGCGCCATGAGCAGGGCCTTCGGCCAGAAGGTCCGCTTCACCCGCGAAGGCGGTTCGGGACCGGCGGCCGACCTCCAGGACGTGCTGAACGCCCCCGTCCTCTTCCTCGGGATCTCCGTACCCTCCGACGGCTGGCACTCGCCGAACGAGAAGGTCGAGCTCGACCTGCTCACCAAGGGCGTCGAGACGGCCGCCTACCTGTGGGGTGACCTGGCCGCCCACTGGAAGCCGGCGTCGGCTTGAGCACGCCCCACACGCCACCGCACACCCGTCCGTCCTGCTGAGCCTGCCTGTGTCCCACCACCGGGGGAGTTGGAAGTACCTGTGAGCACCCATACCGAGTCCGAGCGCCCGATCTCGCTGGCCGCGCCCAGCGGCATCGACCGCGCCGCGCACCACCGCCTCGACGAGGCGTGGCTCGCCGCGGCCTGGAGCCACCCCAGCACCCGCGTCTTCGTGGTCTCGGGCGGCCAGGTCCTGATCGACGACACCCCCGACGGCGGTACGGCGATCGTGATGACCCCGGCCTTCGAGGCCCCGGTCACCGAGACCCACCGGTACTTCCTGGGGACCGACGAGGACGGCGTACGGTACTTCGCGCTGCAGAAGGACTCGCTGCCCGGCCGCATGGACCAGTCGGCCCGCCCCGCCGGGCTGCGCGAGGCCGGAATGCTGCTCTCCCCGCGGGACGCCGGGCTGATGGTGCACGCGGTGGCGCTGGAGAACTGGCAGCGCATGCACCGCTTCTGCTCCCGCTGCGGCGAGCGCACGGTGGTCGCCGCCGCCGGGCACATCCGCCGCTGCCCGGGCTGCGGGGCCGAGCACTACCCGCGGACCGACCCGGCGGTGATCATGCTGGTCACGGACGACCAGGACCGGGCGCTGCTGGGCCGCCAGGTGCACTGGCCCGAGGGACGCTTCTCCACCCTCGCGGGGTTCGTGGAGCCGGGCGAGTCGATCGAGCAGTCGGTCATCCGCGAGGTCTGGGAGGAGGCGGGCGTCAAGGTCGGCGAGGTCGACTACGTCGCCAGCCAGCCCTGGCCGTTCCCGTACAGCCTGATGCTGGGCTTCACGGCGCGCGCCGTCACCTTCGACATCGAGGTCGACGGGGACGAGATCCAGGAGGCCCGCTGGTTCTCCCGCGACGACCTGCGCACCGCGATCGAGGCCGGCGAGGTCCTCCCGCCGGCGGGCATCTCCATCGCGGCCCGCCTGGTCGAGCTCTGGTACGGCAAGCCCCTCCCGAAGCCGGTCGCCGCGACCGCCTGACCCGCGCCGCACCCCGGACACCGACGAAGGCCCCCGCCGCGGCGGGGGCCTTCGTACGTCCGCGGACTTCGTCAGGTCGTGTTCAGGTAGGGCAGCGGGCCGGCCGGCTGCGCGGCGCTCACCCGGCGGATGACCGCGATCGCGAGGATCGAGCAGGTTGTAGCGGTTCTGCACGCTCGCGGTGTCGGTGATCTCCCGGGCCGCGGCGAGTTCGCCGACGGTGACCTCCGACAGCCTGATCCGCCCGATCTTGCCCTCGGCCCGCAGGTCCCGCAGCGTGCCGATCCGGTCGGCGAGGGGCGTCCGCGGATCGATGCGGTGCAGCCGGCGGAGCCCGATGTGCTCGACGCGCAGCCGGCGCAGCGCCTGCTCGACCTGCTCGCGCAGCGCGTCCGGCCGCGCGTCCCGCGTCCACTCGCCTGCCCCTCAGACACAGAAGCCCCCGCCGGGGCGGGGGCTTTCCGTGCGTGGTGCTCGGCACTCAGTACGTCGAAGGGCGGGACATCACACCGCGAGGGCCTGCTTGACCTGGGCCAGGCTCGGGTTCGTCATGACCGACTCGCTGCCGGCGACGGAGGTGACGAGAACGGTCGGAACCGTCTGGTTGCCGCCGTTCGCCTTCTCCACGAACGCCGCGGACGCGGGGTCGTGCTCGATGTTGATCTCGGTGTAGGCGATGCCCTCCCGGTCCAGCTGCTTCTTCAGCCGGTTGCAGTAGCCGCACCAGGTCGTGCTGTACATCGTGACGGTGCCCGTGTCCTGCATGCTGCGCTCTCCTCTGTGAAGGCTCGTTGGTCCGAGTACTCGAACGTACGGGACCGCGCGGCCATTCCCGGCCCCGGCCCCGGAGCCCTGTCAGGTGCGGCACCCCGCCCCGGTACGACCGGGCTCGGGTACGGCCCGCTCCGGTAGGACCGTGCTCCTATAAGACGAGATTCCCGTCGGACGAGCGCGGGCGGCCTGTGGACGGATTTCCCGGCCTCCCCGGGAGACCTGGCAAGCTGGCTGGGTGACATCAGCAACGCACTCCTCATCCTTCACGGCCGGCGCCGACTCGGCCGACGCGGTGCTCCTGGGCCTGGACCCGGAGCAGCGCGAGGTCGCGACGACCCTGCGCGGGCCGGTGTGCGTGCTCGCGGGCGCCGGTACCGGCAAGACCCGGGCGATCACCCACCGCATCGCCTACGGGGTCCGGTCCGGCCAGCTGATGCCGGCCAGTGTGCTGGCCGTCACGTTCACCAACCGCGCCGCCGGCGAGATGCGCGGCCGGCTGCGCGAGCTGGGCGCGGGCGGGGTGCAGGCGAGGACCTTCCACTCCGCCGCCCTGCGCCAGCTCCAGTACTTCTGGCCCAAAGCGGTCGGCGGCGACGTGCCCCGGCTGCTGGAGCGCAAGATCCAGTTCGTCGCGGAGGCGGGCGCGCGCTGCCGCATCCGCCTCGACCGGGGCGAGCTGCGCGATGTCACCGGCGAGATCGAGTGGGCGAAGGTCACGCAGACCGTGCCCGCCGACTACCCGGCGGCCGCCCGCAAGGCCGGCCGCGAGGCACCCCGGGACGTGGCCGAGATCGCCCAGATCTACGGGATCTACGAGCAGCTCAAGCGCGACCGAGGCATGATCGACTTCGAGGACGTGCTGCTCCTCACCGTCGGCATCCTGCAGGACCGCCACGACATCGCCGAACAGATCCGCACCCAGTACCAGCACTTCGTCGTCGACGAGTACCAGGACGTCAGCCCGCTCCAGCAGAGGCTGCTGGACCTGTGGCTCGGCGAGCGCGACACCCTTTGCGTGGTCGGGGACGCCAGCCAGACGATCTACTCCTTCACCGGCGCCACCCCCGACCACCTGCTGAACTTCCGCACCAAGTACCCGCAGGCCACCGTGGTCAAGCTGGTCCGCGACTACCGCTCCACCCCCCAGGTGGTCCACCTCGCCAACGGGCTCCTCGCCCAGGCCAAGGGCCGCGCCGCCGAGCACCGCCTGGAGCTGGTCTCCCAGCGCGAGACCGGCCCCGACCCGGTCTACGCCGAGTACTCCGACGAGCCCGCCGAGGCCGAGGGCATCGCCCACCGGGTCCGGGACCTCGTCGCGGCCGGCGTCCCGGCGGGCGAGATCGCCGTGCTCTACCGCATCAACGCCCAGTCCGAGGTCTACGAACAGGCCCTCGCCGACGCCGGAGTCCCCTACCAGCTGCGCGGAGCCGAGCGCTTCTTCGAGCGCGCCGAGGTCCAGAAGGCGATCCTCGCCCTGCGCGGAGCCGCCCGTTCCGGCGGCAACGACCGGCTGCTCGACGACGTCGTGGAGCTCGGGTCCCAGGTCCGGGCCGTGCTCAGCTCCACGGGCTGGACCAGCGCACCGCCCGCCGGTTCCGGAGCCGTCCGCGACCAGTGGGAATCGCTGGCCGCGCTGGTCAGGCTCGCCGAGGACTTCGCCCGCGGCCGCCCGGCCGCGACCCTGGCCGACCTCACGGTCGAGCTGGACGAGCGCAAGGCCGCCCAGCACGCCCCGACCGTCCAGGGCGTCACCCTCGCCTCGCTGCACGCGGCGAAGGGCCTGGAGTGGGACGCGGTGTTCCTCGTGGGCCTGACCGACGGCATGATCCCGATCACGTACGCGAAGACCGATGAGCAGGTCGAGGAGGAGCGCCGGCTGCTCTACGTCGGCGTCACCCGCGCCCGGCACCACCTGACGCTCTCCTGGGCCCTCTCCCGGACTCCCGGCGGCCGCGGGTCGCGGCGTCCCAGCCGCTTCCTGAACGGCCTGAGGCCGGGCTCCCTGGCGCCGGGAAGCAGGCCGGGCGGTCCGGCCGAGCCCGGGGTCCGCAAGCGGGGCCGCCGCGGGCCGGCCGTGTGCCGGGTCTGCCGCAAGACCCTGACCGACGCGGGCGAGCTGAAACTGATGCGCTGCGACGACTGCCCTTCGGACATGGACGAAGGGCTCTACGAGCGGCTGCGCGACTGGCGCGCCGTCCAGGCGAAGGAGCAGGGCATGCCCGGCTACTGCGTCTTCACGGACAAGACGCTGATGGCCATCGCGGAGGCCGCGCCCGCGCAGGAGGGAGAGCTCTCGATGATCTCCGGCGTGGGTGCCCGGAAGCTCGAGCGGTACGGAGCCGACGTGCTGGCCATCTGCGCAGGTGAGGACCCTGGGACGGAAGATTCTGACGACGCGTAGAAACTCGTCGGAAAAATAGTTTGCACATGCCCAGCGAAGCCCCATAGGTTCTTAGCAACGGAAACGGTGGCTTCTCCGAAGCCCCTGATCCGTGCTGTACTTATCCGAATACGCATGGGACCAGGCCTCCGGGCCGAAGTCCCCGAGACGCCGAGAGGAGGCGAGACCAGTGACCAGCTTCATCACCACCACCAAAATGACCGATCGCTCGGTCGCCGCTTCCTGCACCCTCGGCTCCTCCACGCTCCTTGCCCTCACGGGTACCGGCCTCCCGGGTACCGGTCTGTCCGCCATTTGCGCTGACAGCCCCGTCCTGCTCGGCGCGCTGCCGGTCAGTGAGCGCAATGAGCGACGGACCAAGGCACCGGTGGCAGTACTGGCAGCAGAAGCCCAGGCGCATGGCGCCTATGCCTTTGCGGCCGCAGCCGGTGCCGGATACCCGAAGACGCAGACGAAGAAGCAGCACCACCTGATGTGGGCCTACCGCGGGCTCGAACCCTGGAGTGATCCAGTCTGATCTGACGATCAGGCCGGCGCCTTCAGGGCCGCGGAACCCCACCCGGGATCCGCGGCCCTTCTGTTTGTCCCCGAACAGGGGACGACGGACCGAAGGGGCGAGGTACCCCAGCCGCCCCCGGCCGACCGGCCGGAACGACTAGACGAACAAGACGAGGAAAAAACCACCGTGCAACTCGAAGCGCACGCCCCGTCCGTACCGAAGACCCAGACCCTCTCCCCGCCCGCAGTAGTCCCGGAGGACTCCACCTTGACTCCCCTCACCGCGCTGACCGCGCTCGACGACGCCATCGAGAACCTCGGCGTGCCCGTCGCCTGTCGCACCTACGACCCCGAGGTCTTCTTCGCCGAGTCCCCGGCCGACGTCGAGTACGCGAAGTCCCTCTGCGGCACCTGCCCGCTGGTCGAGGCCTGCCTCGCCGGTGCGCTGGAGCGCCGCGAGCCCTGGGGTGTCTGGGGAGGCGAGCTCTTCGTCCAGGGTGTCGTCGTCGCCCGGAAGCGTCCCCGTGGCCGTCCGCGCAAGAACCCGGTTGTCGCGGCATGACCGCCAACGGAACCATCGACCGCCCCCTCACGCACGACCCCCTGAAGCAGGCCCTCATGTCCCCCCACGCCACCACGAGCGAGCAGCCGCACGGCGCCGCCACCGCAGACTTCATCACCGCCGGCGCGAACACCTCGCGTCAGAACAGGACCCGCGAAATGCAACTCATCCCAGAAGCCCTGGCTCGTGCCCATATGGACGACCGCATGCGTGAGGTCGACGCCGAGCGTCGCGCCGTGCGCCTGGTCGCCGCGCGGCGCATGCAGCGTCGGGCCGAGCGCGTCTCGCTGCGCGCCCGGCGCGCGCTGGCCATGGCCGTCATGCACTGATCGAGAGCCTGAGACGGCTCGGAGCGAAAGACCGGGGGGACCGGCCCGAAGGGGCCGGTCCCCCCGGTGCGTTGCGGACCCCGCCCCGGCCCCCGCGGGGATATCGTCTGGAGGTGGACCAGCCGACTCCCCACCCGGCGCCGCCGGGAACCGAGGCCCCGCCCGTCGTCTGCGCGCGCTGCGGCGCCCAGTCCCCGGCCGGCCCCCCGCCCACCTGGACGTGCTCCGTGGAGAACGGGACCAGACAGTACTTCTGCGTCGACTGCGCGCGTGCGAACCTCCGCGCCATCGAAGGCCGCCTCGACTCCGCCTGGTGGTGAGCGCCCGCGCCCGCCTGCCCGCGCCCGCCGCGGCCCGGCTCAGCCCTCGTCGGGCAGGAACCCCGGCAGCCAGGAGTCCAGTTCCTCGCGGAGCCTGACCGTGGCGCCGAGCTGGCACAGCACCCCGATGGTGCTCAGCGTCACCCGGTGGATCAGCAGGTAGGAGGGCGGCAGATTTATCTGCCGCCCCAACTGGTGCGCGGGGGAGCGGGGGTCGGCGATCCGCGCTGCCTGGCCGCGCAGCCAGGTCCGGGTGAAGGTGAACTCCTCGGCTTCGGCCGGCTCGAGCATCGGCCTCAGGTAGTCGAGCACCGCGTCGGCTTCCAGCTCGATGGACTCGCGCACGAACCCTTCCCCGCGCAGGTGCCCGTAGACCCCCTCGGCGTCGCCGTCCAGTGCCATCCGCAGCGACCGGCCGATGGGCTTGGGCCAGCCGCCCGGCAACCGGTCGACCGTCCCGAAGTCCAGTACGCCCAGCCGCGTCCGCCCGTCCGCCCCGGAGATCAGCCGGAAGTTGCCCGGGTGTGGATCGGCGTGCAGCAGCCCGGTGCGCGCGGGGCCGGAGAAGAGGAACCGGGCCAGCAGCTGTCCGGCGCGGTCGCGCTCCTGCGGGGTGCCGTCGGCGATCACCTCCGACAGCGGAGTCCCCTCGATCCAGTCGGTCACCAGCACCTGGTCGCCCTGGTGCACCACGTCCGGGACGACCACGTCCTCGTCGCCGACGAAGGCGTCCGCGTGCGTCCGCTGGGCCTCGGCCTCCAGCTCGTAGTCCAGCTCCTCCGCGACCCGGTCGCGCAGCTCCTTGATCAAGGGCTTGATGTCCATGCCCGGAATCAGCGGCCCCAGCAGCCCCGCGAACCGGCTCAGCTGCTTCAGGTCCGACAGCAGGGCCTCACCGGCCCCCGGGTACTGGACCTTGACCGCCACCTGGCGGCCGTCGTGCCACACCGCCCGGTGCACCTGTCCGATCGAGGCCGCCGCCGCGGGCTTGTCCTCGAACTCCTCGAACAGCTCCCGCCAGTCCGCGCCGAGCCGCTCCGACAGCACCTGGTGCACGGTGGCCGCGGGCAGCGGCGGGGCCGCCTCCTGGAGCTTGGTCAGCGCGGCCCGGTAGGGCCCGGCGACCTCTTCGGGCAGCGCGGACTCGAAGACCGAGAGCGCCTGGCCGAACTTCATGGCGCCGCCCTTCAGCTCTCCCAGTACGCGGAACAGCTGCTCGGCGGTGCGCTGCTGGAGCTCGCGCGCCACTATCTCCGCCGACTTGCCGCCGAGCCGCTTGCCGAGCCCCCAAGTGGCCCGGCCCGCTATGCCGAGCGGCAGCGCGGCCAGCTTGACGGTACGGGTGACCGCCTTCCGGGGAAGATCAGACATGCGCCCCTCCAATTCCCAGACAGCTGAGCCGCAAGCGACGGTCCGGGGGAGCCCCCCGAAGGCCTTTCCGGCCAAAGGCATCCTGTCATGACCCTCCGAGCCCACCCCCTTCGCGTGCCGTGCATCTGGAAGCCGGTCCGACCCCCGGGCAACGGCGCGCACTGATCGTCAACCTCCGCAGCCTCATCCCCGTCATCCCCTCCGCCGAGCCCCGGATCGAGGGGTTCTGCCGGGTACTTGAGGAGCGGCTCGCGGCCGAACCGACCCCGTAGCCCCCTCATGCCCCCACTTCCTGGCCCGCCGGTACCTTCGACGCCTCGCACGGGCAATCCGGGTGCGGACGCACCGGGGTGGACCGCCAGTGGAGGGTCGGGAGGGCGGCCTCCCAGCGGGTGGCGGTGGAGGCGGGGAGTTCGCCGTCGAGGAAGGACAGGGCGTGGGCCGCGGCCAGGCCGGCGACGGCGGTGGACAGGCCCAGGTCGCAGGCGGCGGCGGTGCGGCGGCGGTGGGCCGAGCGCCACTGGACCAGCATGCGCGGCCAGGCCGGGTCCCGGTCGATCCGGTCGCGCTCCATGCAGCCGGCGCACGCCGTGGCTCCGGGGAGGACCAGCGGTCCCACCAGCCCGGTGCCCTCCAGCACCCCCGCGTAGAGGTGAGGGGTGCCGGTGGTGATCCAGTCGGCCGCCGTCTGGGGGTCGGGGGCCCAGGACTGCAGGCCGTCCCGGGGCGCGACCACCACCAGGGCCAGCCCCGGCTCCGGCCCCTCGCTCTCGCCGGCCCGGGGCCCGCGTCCGGGGGCCGCGTCGCGGACCGCCGTCCGCGCGGCCTCGGCGCGCAGTCGTCCCACGCTGCCGGGGCCCAGACCGCCCGGCGCCACGTCCGCCGGCTGGGTGCGGCCGCCGTCGAGCACCTCGACCCGGCCGATGCCCGCTCCGGCCAGGACCGAGGCGATCACCGCGCCCACCCTGCCGCTCCCGCGCACCTGAACCCGTATCACCCGGCGGGCGGCGACACCCTGTAAGTCCCCGCCCGGCCGGGGGCGGACCAAGGACAGCGACCCCAGGTCCGGGCCCAGCCGCTCCAGGGCCTCCGGTCGGTCCCGCACCGCCTGGGCGTGCGGGCCGCCCGCCGTCGCGTCGTCGAGCAGCCCGGCCGCCGCCAGCCTGCGCACCACCTCGTCGACCCGGCCGTCCGGAAGTCCCATCACCTTGCCCTCGGACCGGAGCAGCTCCATGCCCCGCGTCCCGTCGATCAGGTCGAGGAGCGAGCCCGTCGCCGTGTCCACGGGGCCGAGCACCACCGCGTGGGCGGGCGTCACCCCGAATTGCACCGTCTGCAGATCCCGCCACGCCCGTGCCAGCGCCGGCTTCACCTTCGGATACATCGCGGCCCTCCCTCGATTCGCGGTTCGATTCACGCGCCGCATTCCGCCGGGAGCGCGTCGCTTTCCGCAAGATTGCCCGCCCGGCGAAAAGCCTGCGCAAGTTTGTCCACAGGTGAGGGGTATTAGGTATATGAAATGAATGGTGCCGCCGACTGCGCAACGGTTCGTGTTCGACCCGGGGAGGGGCGGGACTTCCGCCGTGGCGAGCGGGTACCGTCATGGCGTGTCAGCCGATCCACCGCAGCGCGCCGTCGAAGTCCGCCGGAGCGCACGCCGCCGAAGGACCGTGTCCGCCTACCGCGAGGGTGATCGTACGGTCGTCCTCATCCCTGCCCGGATGTCCGAGGCCGAGGAGCAGCGCTGGGTGGGCGTCATGCTCGACAAGCTGGCGGCGCAGGAGAGCAAGCGCACCTTCGGGGACGCGGAACTCGCCGAGCGCGCCGAGCGTTTGTCCGGGCAGTACTTCAACGGCCGCGCCCGCCCCCGCACGGTCCGCTGGGTCACCAACCAGAACACCCGCTGGGGCTCCTGCACCCCGGCCGAAGGCAGCATCCGGCTCTCGCACCGCATCCAGGGGATGCCGGAGTACGTCGTCGACTACGTGCTGCTGCACGAGCTGGCGCACCTCCTCGTGCCCGGCCACGGTCCCCGTTTCTGGGAACTGCTGGAGGCGTACCCGCGCACGGAGCGGGCGCGCGGGTACCTCGAAGGGGTCGTCGCCGCCGAACGCCTTCCGAAAGTTCCGGCCGCCCGCGAGGAGTGATCCGCATTTAATCGCCATTTGTCCGGGATGTCACACCTCGTGATATGTACCGGGTCGGTACCGACTTGGCCGGATGTCCGAGGTTGGCGTTAGCCTGAGCGGCACGCATTCACAGTCGGGATGGGGGACGGTCTTACGTATGGCCAGGGAATTCCAACGCGGTCACAAGGCCAAAATCAGTGATCTGACGGCGGGCACGGACCTCTACGTGGGTGTCCAGCTTGCCGGGCCCGGGCTCGCCATCGACATCAGTTGCTTCGGCCTCGACGCCAACGAACAGCTTTCGGACGACCGCTACTTCGTCTTCTTCAACCAGCCGAAGTCGCCGGAGGAGTCCATCCAGCAGCTCGGCGCGCAGTCCGGTGACACGGAGTCCTTCCGGGTGACCCTGGACCGCATTCCGGCCAACATCCACAAGCTCTCCTTCGCCGCCTCGATCGACGGCGCGGGGCAGATGTCGCAGGTCGGCCCCGGCTACATCCGCATCGTGGCGGGTGGCGAAGAGGTCGTCCGGTACTCCTTCTCCGGCTCGGAGTTCAGCACCGAGCGCGCGCTGATGATCGGCGACTTCTACCTCAAGGACGTCTGGCGCTTCGCCGCCGTCGGCCAGGGCTTCGACGGCGGGCTCGCCGCGCTGCTCCAGAACTTCGGCGGCGAGGTCGCCGAGGAGGAGCAGCCCGCACCGCAGGCGCAGGCCCCGGCCGGCGCGCCCGGCTTCGCCCCGCCGCCGCAGGGAGCCGCCCCGGCGCCCTCCTTCGGCGCTCCCGCCCAGGCGCAGCCCCCGGCCCAGGCGCCCTCCTTCGGCGGGCCGCCCCAGGCCCCGGCGCCCGCCCAGGCCCCGGCCCCCGCGCCGTACCAGCAGCCCGTCCACGCGGCCCCCACCATGGCCGCACCGATGGGCGCGCCCCTGGCACCGCCCGCCCCCGCGCCCTACGGGCAGGTTCCGCCGCCCGCCCCGGCCCCGGCCCCGTACGGGCAGCAGCCGCAGCCCTCGTACGGCCAGGTCCCCGGCCAGCAGCAGCCCCCGTACGGCCAGCAGCCCCAGGGCCAGCAGCCCGGCTTCGGGCAGCAGCCCCAGGGCTACGGCCAGCCCGCCCAGGCGGTTCCCGCCGCCGGCGCCGGACTCGCCGCCGCCCTCCAGCCGTACAAGGAAGCGCCCACCGGCGCCCGCTGGACCCCGCAGAACCAGCAGCTCATGCGCGTCGACCTGGCCATGGGCGGCCAGGCCGTCCTCGCCCGCCAGGGCAGCATGGTGCTCTACCAGGGCAAGGTCGACTTCAGCTACAAGGGTGCGGGCTTCGCCGGCCGCGTCGTCGGCAACGCCACCGGCCAGGAGATGCAGCTGATGCGCTGCACCGGCCGCGGCCAGGTCTTCCTCGCGGAGAACGGCGCCCACCTGCACGCCATCGAGCTCCAGGGCGACGGCATCTGCGTCTCCGCCGAGAACGTCCTCGCCTTCGACGAGTCGCTCCAGCACGAGATCCGCCGCATCGAGGGCCACGGCATCCCGGGCGGCGCGCTGTTCACCATGCAGTTCCAGGGCACCGGCACGGTGATCGTCAAGACGCACGGCGTGCCCGTCGTCCTGCCCGTCACCCCGACCACCTTCGCGGACAGCAACGCCATAGTCGCGTGGTCCTCGGCCGCCCAGGTGATCATCTCCAGCCAGGTCCGGCTGCGCCGCAACGCCTACCCCGGCCACAGCGGGGAGACCGTGAACCTCCAGTTCCGCGGCGCTCCCGGCAACTTCATCGTCGTCCAGCCGTACGAGGTCTGAGGGAGCCCCACATGAATGCCATGAACGCAATGAACCAGCAGCTCGCGGGCTACGCCCCGACCCCCGTCACGGCCCGCATGGAGAACCACGGCCGCGCGATGCTCAAGGTCGCCATGCAGAGCGGCCAGGACCTCTTCGCGCGCACCGGATCGATGGTCGCCTACGAGGGCTTCGTGCAGTACGAGCCGAACCCGCCGGCCGTCCGCCAGATGGCCTCGCAGTGGCTCACCGGCGAGGGCGCCCCGCTCATGAAGTGCACGGGCGACGGCCTGCTCTACCTCGCCGACTACGGCGCGGACGTGGTCGTGATCAACCTCAACAACGACTCGCTCTCCGTCAACGGCACCAACCTGCTCGCCTTCGACGCCCACCTCCAGTGGGGCGTCGAGCGGGTCAAGGGCATGGCCAAGTTCGCCGGACAGGGCCTGTTCAACGTGTCGGTCGCCGGCACCGGCTGGGTCGCGATCACCTCGCGCGGCACCCCGATGGTGGTCGACTGCGGCCGCGGCGAGGACGAGACGTACGTCGACCCCGACGCGCTCGTCGCCTGGTCCCCGAACCTCAAGGTCAAGGGCAAGCGCAGCTTCAAGGCCTCGTCGATGATCGGCCGGGGCAGCGGGGAGGCCTACCAGATGGCCTTCTCCGGCCAGGGCATCGTCGTCGTACAGCCCAGCGAGGACAGCACCGACCGGCTCCGGGCCCGGGGCTGAGGGGGAGAAGACACACCATGCAGAGCTCACTTTTCGCCCACGCCGAGGCGCAGACCCAGGAGCGGTACGCCGTCCAGAACCCGCAGCTGCTGCGGGTCTCGCTGACCGGCTCCGACGACGTGCTCGCCCGCAAGGGCGCGATGGTCGCCTACCAGGGGATCATCGACTTCGACGGCGAGTACCAGAGCACCACCCAGCGCAATGCCCGCGCCCGCACCGGTGAGGGCCTCGACCTGATGCGCTGCTCCGGACAGGGCACGGTCTACCTGGCCAACCTGGCGCAGTACGTCCACGTCGTGGACGTGGACCAGGAAGGCCTCACGGTCGACAGCAGCTACGTGCTGGCCCTGGACTCCACCCTGCACACCGAGGCCATCGCGGTGGACAGCCAGTACGGGATCTCCGGCTCCGGCAAGTACCAGCTCAACATCACCGGCCGCGGCAAGGTCGCGCTGATGACCTCCGGGCAGCCGCTGATGATGCAGGTCACGCCCGACAAGTACGTCAACGCCGACGCGGACGCCATCGTCGCCTGGTCCACCTCGCTGCGCGTGCAGATGCAGGCCCAGACGCACTCCACCGGCGTGTGGCGGCGGCGCGGCAACACGGGTGAGGGCTGGGAGCTGAGCTTCCTCGGCACCGGTTTCGCCCTGGTCCAGCCCAGCGAGGCGCTCCCGCCGCAGAACGCCCAGATCGGGCAGGGCGCGGCCGCGCAGTTCGGCATGGGCCAGCACGGCGCCCACGCGCAGAACCAGAACAACGCCTGGAACTGATCCGGGTCCGGACGGCGACGTCCGCGTACGCACGGACGGAAGGGGCGGCCCCGCATCGGCGGGGCCGCCCCTTCCCGTGTCCGGCCGGCTAGAGCCGCGCCAGGGTCGCCTCCAGCAGCCGCACCACCGAGGTGTCGGCCACCTCCGCCACCTGGGCGTACGGGAACCAGCGCAGGTCCAGCGACTCGTCGCTGATCGCCTCGAGGGCACCGGCGGGCGCCAGCACGGCGTACTGCACGTCCAGGTGCCAGTTGCACGGAGCCGGGATCGGGTGCCGGTCCAGCCGCACCGGGCCGCCGGGCACCAGGGTCAGTCCCTCCGCGATGCCCGACTCCTCCACGGCCTCGCGCAGCGCGGCCCCGGCGATGCTCGTGTCACCGGGCTCGCAGTGGCCGCCCATCTGGAGCCACATGCCGAGCTTCTTGTGCAGGGTCAGCAGGACGCGCTCGCGCTCCGGGTCGATCACCAGCGCGCTGCCGGTGATGTGCCCCGCCCGGCAGGGCTTGTAGACCCCGTCCGGGTGGGCGGCCAGGTGCTCCAGGTACAGGTCGCGCAGCTCGGGCTGGTCCTCGTAGGACTTCAGGACCAGCACCGTGTCGTCGTACAGGGTCACTTCTTGTCGTCGCCGTCCTGCTCGCGCTTCTGGGCGGCCTCGCCCAGCATCTTGTCGATCTCGGAGAAGTCCAGCTGCTCGCGGTGCACGAACCCGTCCGGGTCGTCCAGGTCGGAAGCGGTCGGCAGCATGTCCGGGTGCTCCCACAGCCCGTCACGACCGTCCACACCACGGGCGTCCGTGAGCGAGGCCCACAGCCGGGAGGCGTCGCGCAGCCGGCGAGGCCGCAGCTCCAGCCCGATCAGCGTCGCGAAGGTCTGCTCCGCCGGGCCGCCCGAGGCGCGCCGCCGGCGCATGGTCTCGCGCATGGCGTCGGCCGAGGTCAGCCGGGGCTTGGCGGCCTCGTGCACGACCGCGTCCACCCAGCCCTCGACCAGTGCGAGCGCCGTCTCCAGACGGGCCAGCGCGGCCTTCTGCTCGGGGGTGTCCTGCGGCTGGAACATGCCGCCCTGGAGGGCCTCCTGCAGCTGCTCCGGATTCGACGGGTCGAGCTGGCCGACCACGTCCTCCAGCTTCGAGGTGTCGACCTTGATGCCCCGCGCGTACCCCTCGACCGCGCCGAAGAGGTGCGAGCGCAGCCACGGCACGTGCGCGAAGAGCCGCGCGTGGGCGGCCTCGCGCAGGGCCAGGTACAGCCGCACCTCGTCGGAGGAGACGCCCAGGTCCTTGCCGAAGCTCTCGATGTTCAGCGGCAGCAGGGCCGCCTTCCCGGCCGGGCCCAGCGGCAGCCCGACGTCGGTCGAGCCCACGACCTCACCCGCGAGGGTGCCCACGGCCTGGCCGATCTGCTGGCCGAACATGGCCCCGCCCATGGAGCGCATCATGCCGAGCAGCGGGCCCGCCATGGCCTGCATCTCCTCGGGCAGGACGCCGCCCATGGCCGCGCCGACGCGCTCGGCGACCGGGTCCACGAGCTCCTTCCACACCGGCAGGGTCGCCTCGACCCATTCGGCGCGGCTCCACGCCACGGCCGTGGCGGCGCCCGACGGCAGCGAGGTGACGTCGTCGAGCCAGTGGTCGGCGAGGCGCACGGCCTCCTCGACCGCCGACTTCTCGGCGAGGCCCACGCTGGCGTCCTTGACCCCGTCCGAGGTGCCCTGCGCCACGGTCTGGCGGGCGATGTCCTTGGCCATGTCCCAGTTGACCGGACCGCCCTCGTAGCTCAGCATCTGGCCGAGCTGCTGGAAGGCGGCGCCGAGGTCGTTCGGGTTCATGGAGCCGAACATCGCGGCGAAGGGGTTGTCGGCGTCGCCCGGACCGCCGGAGCCGCCGGGCAGGCCCGTGCCGAACCCGAACGGAGTCGGGCCGCCCTGACCGCCCTGGTTGCCCTTCTTCTTGCCCTCGTCGCCGTTGTCCGGCTCCTCGGGCGGAAGGCCGAATCCGAATGGGGTGTCGCTCACGGGTTTCCTCGGCTCGTAGGGCCGCCGGCGGGAGCCGGCGGGCAATGGTTCGACAACAGTGCTTCGACAACACCACCCAGCGTAGACACCAGACCCGCTTCCGGGCTCGGTGCTCCGCTGACTCCTGGGCTGCGGCAGGATGGACATCGACTGGTGGGTGCGCGTTACGGCGCGTCCCTACTGAAGACAACCGCTGGAGACGCCTGGTGAGTTCCCCAGATCCGCACGCTTTGGACGAGCAGGGCCCGGAAAACCGCCCTGAGCACGGCGAGGACGCCCAGGGCGTTCGCCGCACGCGAAACCCGGGCGGTTCCGCGCGCCGAGGCCCCGTGATCGCCGTGACCGGCGCCGCCTCGGGAGTCGGGGCGGCCCTGGTGACGAGGCTGGCCGCGTCCGAGGAGGTCAAGCAGGTCGTCGCGATCGACGAGCGGCGCGGGGAGTGCGCCGACGCGCAGTGGCACCTCCTGGACGTACGGGACCCCGCGATCGCGGAGAAGCTGCGCGGCGCGGACGTCGTGGTGCACCTGGCCCTCGACCTCGACCTGGAGACGGACCCGGCGGCCCGTACGGCGTACAACGTGCGGGGGACCCAGACCGTGCTCACCGCCGCCGCCGCGGCCGGAGTGCACCGGGTCGTGCTCTGCACCTCGGCCATGGTCTACGGGGCCCTGCCGGACAACGACATCCCCCTGTCCGAGGACGCCGAGCTGCGCGCCACCGCCGAGGCGACCGGCGTCGGCGACCTGCTGGAGATCGAGCGGCTGGGCCGCCGGGCGCCGCGCGCGCACCCCGGCCTGAACGTCACCGTGATCCGCCCCGCGGTCCTGGTCGGCGGCACGGACACCGCGCTGACCCGCTACTTCGAGTCCCCGCGCCTGCTGGTGGTGGCGGGCTCCCGCCCGACCTGGCAGTTCTGCCACGTCGAGGACCTGGTCAGCGCGCTGGAGTACGCGGCCCTGGAGAAGGTCGAAGGAGAGCTGGCCGTCGGCTGCGAGGGCTGGCTCGAACAGGAGGAGGTCGAGGAGCTGAGCGGCATCCGCCGCATGGAGCTCCCCTCCGCCGTGGCCCTGGGCGCGGCGGCCAGGCTGCACCGCATCGGCCTCACCCCGTCCCCCGCGGGGGACCTGGCGTACACGATGCACCCGTGGGTGGTCAGCGTCAGCGGGCTGCACGCGGCGGGGTGGCGGCCGCGCTGGACCAACGAGGAGGTGCTGGCGGAGCTGCTCCAGGAGGTCGCGGGCCGGCACACCGTCGCGGGGCGCCGACTGGGCCGCAAGGACGCCACGGCGGCCGGCGCCGCGGGTGCGACGGTCGCGCTGCTGGGCGCCGCCGCGGCGATCCGCGCCGCCCGCCGGCGCCGGGGCATCTGACGGGGCCCGGGCGGCCCTCCGGCCCGGGCCGCCCTCCCGTGGCCGGCGGGTTCCTGTAGGAGGCTCCCAAGGGGGCCGGTGGGGCCCTGGTGAAACTGCTATTCCGCCGGGTCGGCGGCTAGGGCACGATGGAAGGTATGGCACCGCACTTCGACCACCCCGGCGAGCACGCCGCTCCGGACCCGATCCGGCTGCTCGAAATCCGTGAGACCCCGCTCTCGATCGACGAGGTCTTCCAGGCCGTCGGCGACGACGCGACGGGCGGCACGACGCTCTTCGTCGGCACGGTGCGCGACCACGACAGCGGGGCGGACGTCGACCAGCTCGGCTACTCCTGCCACCCCTCGGCCGAGGCGGAGATGCGCCGCGTCGCCGAGCGGGTCGTGGAGAAGTACCCGGTCCGCGCCCTCGCCGCCGTCCACCGCATCGGCGACCTGGCCGTCGGCGACATCGCGGTGATCGTCGCCGTCTCCTGCCCGCACCGCGGCGAGGCCTTCGAGGCCGCCCGCATGCTGATCGACGACCTCAAGCACGAGGTCCCGATCTGGAAGCACCAGACCTTCTCGGACGGCACGGAGGAGTGGGTCGGCGCCTGCTGAGGCGGGGGCCGGCGGGCCGGCCCGTGGGGCGGCCGTGAAGGATGGGGCTTGCCCCGTTCGGACGCGCAACACGCCCTCGATTTGCGTAACCCCCTCCCGGGCAGCAGCGTTGAAGCCACCAACAACATGTAACTCGGGGTAGGGAGACACGCCCATGGCGTCTTTGGCGTGGTTGCTGATTCCGCTGTTCGCCGCGATCGGTGCGGCGATATGGGGCAGCTGGGCGGCGCGCGACCGCACGGCCGGCGACATATCCGAGCTCGCGGGCTACGCGCGGTTCCGCGAGGCCATGGGCCAGAACGAACCGGGCGCGGCGAAGGCGGGCGCGGACGCGCAGCGCAAGAAGGACACCGTCGACTCCGTCTGACGCGGCGGCGGGCCCCCGTACGGACCGGCCCCGGGGGCCGCTCGTCAGGGCCGTCACGTACTGTCGATCCATGCCACGCCGCACTGCGACGATGCTCGCCTCCACCCTCATGCTCTTCGCGCTGCTCTGCGCGGGAGTGTTCATGAAGGCCCCGTACTCCGAGATGAGTCCGGGCCCGACCGTGAACACGCTCGGGGACTCGCACGGCGAGCCCGTCCTGAACATCTCGGGGCACAAGACGTACCCGACCACCGGGCACCTGAACATGACGACGGTCCGCGTCACCAGTGCGGACTACGACATGAACCTGCTGGAGGCCGTGTACGGCTGGGCGTCGGGCGACAACATCGTCGTACCGCACGAGAACCTGTACCCGGACGGCAAGACCGAGCAGGAGTCCACGCAGGAGAACGCCGAGGAGTTCAGCCAGTCGCAGGAGAGCGCCAAGGTGGCCGCCCTCAAGCAGCTCGGCATCCCGGTCGCCGCCCGCGTGATCGTCGCGTCCGTGGTCAAGGACAGCCCCTCCGAGGGCAAGCTGCACGCCGGGGACGTCATCAAGGCCGTGGACGGCACCCCCGTCAAGGCCCCGGAGGACGTGGCCAAGCTGGTCACCAAGCACAAGCCCGGCGAGCCGGTCGTGTTCACCATCGTGCCCGCCGCCGAGGCAGCCGAGGCAGAGAAGGCGCACCGCGAGCCCACCGGCACCACGAAGGTCACGATCATCGCCGGCAAGGCGGAGGGCGACGGTCACGCCGTCGTCGGCATCCGGGCCGGGACCGACCACACCTTCCCGTTCACCATCGACATCAAGCTCGCCGACGTCGGCGGCCCCAGTGCCGGCCTGATGTTCGCGCTCGGCATCGTCGACAAGCTCACCCCGGAGAACCTGACCGGCGGCAAGTTCGTCGCGGGCACCGGCACCATCGACGACGCGGGCAAGGTCGGCCCGATCGGCGGCATCCAGATGAAGACCATCGGCGCCCGCCAGGCCGGCGCCCAGTACTTCCTGACCCCCGCCGAGAACTGCGCCGCCGCCGCGGGCGACGTGCCCGACGGACTGACGCTCGTGAAGGTCTCCACCATCGACGACGCCGTGAAGGCGCTGGAGAAGATCGGCAAGGGGGACACGGCCGGGCTGACGCAGTGCGGCGCCAAGCCCTGACCGTCCCCCGTCACGGCCTCAGTCGAGGAAGGTCGCGGCCAGCGCCTCGGCGAGACCCGGCACCAGCGTCGCGCCGGTCAGCACCTCGTTCGCCGAGTCCTTGTCCCGCAGCCGTACGGCCGACTCCCGCGACCCGTCGCGCAGGACGCCCACGGTCAGCCGGACCTCCTGGCGCTCCGGGTGGGTGGCGACCCACTGGGTGAGCTGCTTGTCGGTGAGACCCTCCGGTACGGAGGACTCCGCCGACGGCGGCAGCATCAGCCGCTCCACGGTCAGGGCGCAGCCCAGGATCGACGGGGGCCAGGCGATGGTTCCCAGGAACTTGTCCAGCGGGGTCCCGGCCGGTACCTCGTCCTGCTCGATCGGGGTGAGCTGGTTCTTGCCCGTGTCGTCCTGGTCGAGGCCGAGCTGGCGGGCGACGCCCGGCGCCTCCTTGCGCAGCCTGGCGGTGTCGACCAGGGCGAAGAGCCGGGCGGGCTTGTCCCAGCCGAGGGTGGAGGCGTACTCGTCGATTTCGAGGACGGCACGGGTCAGCGGGCTTGCCGCCATAGGGGTGCCGGGGGACGGCGAAAGGTTGGACATGGGCAACATCCTGCCTCCTTTCCACCGGATACCGGGAACTGACTAAAGCCTCAGTAAGTTGCATGAGTGGGTTCTACGATCGGGGGCCCATGCTTTGAAAACTCATCGCATCACTTACACACAGCGACTTTCGAGGTGCGCACCTTGGCTTTCCAGATGCCGGACCGCGGCGGAGGCCCCTCCGGGCCACGGATGAGAGTCGGCCGCCCGTCCCGGCGCGCCCGGACTCTTCTGATGACCTTGGGCGTGCTTGCCGTCCTGGCCATGGCGTTCATCATGTTCGCCGGCTTCTGGACGGACTGGCTCTGGTTCCGCTCCGTCAACTACTCCACCGTCTTCACCACCACCCTGTGGACCAAGGTCGGCCTCTTCGCCGTCTTCGGCCTCCTCATGGCCGGTGCCGTCGGGCTGAACATCTGGCTGGCCCACCGGCTGCGGCCGCCGCTCAGCGCGATGTCGATGGAGCAGCAGAGCCTCGACCGCTACCGGATGACCGTCGCGCCGTTCCGCAAGTGGCTGCTGCTCGGCATCTCCGCGCTGGTCGGCCTGATCGCGGGCGCCTCGGCGGCGGGCCAGTGGAAGACCTGGCTGATGTACGTGAACGGGGTGCCCTTCGGCACGAAGGACCCCCAGTTCAACCTGGACGTGTCGTTCTACACCTTCGACCTGCCCTGGTACCGCTTCCTGCTCGGCTTCGGCTTCGCCGCGGTCGTGCTCTCGGTGATCGCCGCCGCCGTCGTGCACTACCTCTACGGGGGACTGCGCGTCACCAGCCCGGGTGCGCGGGCCACCGCCGCGGCCACCGGCCACCTGTCGGTGCTGCTCGGCCTCTTCGTCACGCTCAAGGCGGTCGCGTACTGGCTCGACCGGTACGGCCTCGCGGTGAAGTCCAGCGACTTCAAGGCCGCGGACAACTGGACCGGCCTGCGCTACGTCGACGCCAACGCGTACCTGCCGGCCAAGACGATCCTGGTCGCCATCGCCGCGATCTGCGCGGTGCTGTTCTTCGCGACGCTGTGGCGCCGCACCTGGCAGCTCCCGGTCATCGGCTTCGGCCTGATGGTGCTCTCGGCGATCCTGATCGGCGGGCTGTACCCGGCGATCGTGCAGAAGTTCCAGGTCCAGCCGAACGAGCAGGCCAAGGAATCCCCGTACGTCCAGAAGAACATCAAGGCGACGCGCGACGCCTACGGGGTCGCCGACGCCTCCGTCAAGGACTACCCGGGCCTGCCGGACCCCAAGGCGGACAAGAAGGTGCTCCGCCAGGAGGCCAACACCACGGCGAGCATCCGCCTGCTCGACCCGAACATCGTGTCCCCGGCCTTCCAGCAGCTCCAGCAGAACAAGGGCTACTACGGTTTCCCGGCCACGCTGGCGGTCGACCGGTACAAGGGCCAGGACACGGTCATCGGGCTCCGTGAGATCAACCTCGCGGGCATCCCGAAGAACAACTGGATCAACGACCACTTCCGTTACACCCACGGATTCGGTGTGGTCGCGGCCAAGGGCACCGAGGTGACCGCGAACGGCGAGCCGCTGTTCACCGAGTCGGGCCTGCCCGCGGCGGGCGACCTCGGCGAGTACGAGCAGCGGATCTACTACGGCGAGCAGACGAAGCAGTACTCGATCGTCGGCGGACCGCAGAAGGAGCTCGACTACGCCAACGACTCGGGCGAGAAGGAGACCACCTACAAGGGCGACAGCGGGGTGAGCCTGAGCAACCCGGTCAACCGTGCCGCGTACGCCCTGGCCTTCAGCGAGCCCCAGATCCTCTACTCCGGCGCCATCGGCGACGGTTCGAAGATCCTCTACAACCGCACGCCCAAGGAGCGGGTCGAGGCGGTCGCCCCGTGGCTGACCATCGACGGAGCCGTCTACCCGGCGGTGATCGACGGCCGCGTCCAGTGGATCGTGGACGCCTACACCACGACCAACGGCTACCCGTACGCGTCCCGCACGCAGCTCGGGGACAGCACGGCGGACTCGCTGACCAACTCCCAGCGCGCCGTGGTGGCGCAGGAGAACCAGGTCAACTACATCCGCAACTCCGTGAAGGCCACCGTCGACGCCTACGACGGCACGGTGAAGCTGTACCAGTGGGACACCAAGGACCCGGTCCTCAAGACCTGGATGAAGGCGTTCCCCGGCACGGTGAAGGACAAGAAGGACATCGCGCCGGCCCTGATGGAGCACCTGCGCTACCCGCAGGACCTCTTCAAGGTCCAGCGCGAGCTGCTGACCCGGTACCACGTCACGGACCCGCAGACCTTCCTCAGCGGCAGTGAGGTCTGGGCGGTCCCGGACGACCCGACCATCAAGGAGGGGACGGCCGTTCCGCCGTACTACCTCTCCATGAAGATGCCGGGCCAGAAGGATCCCAACCAGGCCTTCTCGCTCACCACGACGCTCACGCCGAACGGCAGGGACAACCTGAGCGCCTTCATGGCGGTCAACGCCGATCCCACCACCGCGGACTACGGCAAGATCCAGTTGCTGAAGCTGCCCACGCAGAACCCGGTGGACGGGCCGAAGCTCGTCCAGGCGAGATTCAACTCCAAGCCGGAGATCGCCCAGGAGATCAACATCCTGAGCCGGGGCGATTCCCAGGTGGAGTACGGCAACCTGCTCACGGTCCCGCTCGACAAGGGAATGCTCTACGTCGAGCCGGTGTACGTGCGCGGCGGCGGCCTCAAGTACCCGCTGCTGAAGAAGGTCCTGGTGACCTACGGGGACCAGACGGCCTTCGAGGACACGCTGGAGAAGGCGCTGAACGTGGTGTTCGGGGCCGAGTCGGCGACCCCGCCCCCGGGTGACGGCACGACCACTCCGCCGGGCGACGGGACCACCACCCCGCCGCCGACCAGCCAGGACCCGACGGTCAAGGCGGCCCTCGCCGATGCGCAGAAGGCGGTCGACGCCGCCGACAAGGCGCTGAAGGCCGGCGACTGGGCGGCGTACGGAAAGGCCCAGAGCGATCTGCAGGCCGCCCTGAAGCGGGCGATCGAGGCCGAGGCGAAGGTGACGCCGCCCGCGGCGACGCCCACACCCTCCGGGTAGCGGTAATGGTTCCACCCCGCGTCGTGCTACTGTTGGTTTACCGACGCGGGGTGGAGCAGCTCGGTAGCTCGCTGGGCTCATAACCCAGAGGTCGCAGGTTCAAATCCTGTCCCCGCTACTGAAGACGAAGGCCCGGATCCGATGGATCCGGGCCTTCGTCATGCCCGATCGAGTTTTTCGCCGACTCGGGGTCACTGGGGTGGGTGAGTTGGGGTGTGAGCGTGTTTGACTTGTCTCTCTGTGGGCAAGTCGACAAAACGCTGTAGTGACCTCACTGACTGCGACATACCAGGTGTACGCGGGTAGCAGGTGATGCGACGATGGGATTTATGGGGGACAGGTCAACTCTGCTGGAGACAGGGCGGTTTGTGAGGGCGGACTCCGAATCGGATGCGGAGGCCGATGGGGCGGCTCAGGCCGTTGACGTGCGGACCGCGATGACCACGCGGGCAGTACGGACCACGGCCGCGGCGCCGACCACGCCGGACGTGTCAGTCGTGTCAGACGTATCAGTCGATGCGCTGTTCGACGACGCGGTCTTCGGGCTGACCGACGCGGCCGG
Source organism: Streptomyces sp. NBC_01298 (assembly GCF_035978755.1). Classification (NCBI taxonomy): domain Bacteria; kingdom Bacillati; phylum Actinomycetota; class Actinomycetes; order Kitasatosporales; family Streptomycetaceae; genus Streptomyces; species Streptomyces sp. NBC_01298. The sequence continues at coordinate 3,288,439 of NZ_CP108414.1, read as the reverse complement.
CGACGCCGCGCTGGAGGCCCGGCACCGGGTCGCCGCCGACAAGGGGGACCCGGGCGCGATGAGCGTACTGGGCGCCCTCCTGCTGCGCCGGGGCGACCTCGCGGGAGCCGAGCCGTACCTGCGCGGGGCGACCGGCGCGGGCGACCGCGCGGCCGCCAACAACCTGGGCGTGCTGCTGCACCAGCGCGGCTACCCCGAAGAGGCCGCCGGCTGGTGGCGGGTGGCCGCCGTGGCCGGATCCGCTCCCGCCGCGCACGCCCTGGGCCGCCACTACCGCGAGCGGGGCGACGAGCCCGCCGCCGAGTACTGGATGCGCCAGGCGGCGGAATCCGGCCATGCGCTGGGGGCCTACGGCCTCGCCGACCTGCTGGAGCACCGCGGGGACAAGGGCGTCGAGCGCTGGTTCCGGGCCGCCGCGGAGCAGGGGCACCGCGAGGCCGCGTACCGGCTGGCCCGGCACCTGCGCAAGGGCGACCCGGCCGAGGCCGAGCAGTGGTACCGGCAGGCCGCCGCGCGCGGCCACCGGCGCGCCGGGCTGCACCTGGGCGCGCTGCTGGAGGCGCGCGGGGAGCTGAAGGAGGCCGGGCGCTGGTACCTGACCTCCGCCAAGCAGGGCGAGGCGCGGGCGGCCTGCGCCCTCGGCTTCCTGCTGCGCGACGCCGGTGACGAGGAGAACGCGGCCACCTGGTGGCTGCGCGCCGCGCAGGACGGCGACGGCAACGCGGCGAACGCGCTCGGCGCCCTGCACGCCGCGCGCGGCGAGACCCAGACGGCGGAGAAGTGGTACCGGGCCGCGATGGACGCGGGTGACCAGAACGGGGCGTACAACCTCGCGCTGCTCTGCGCCGCCCAGGAGCGGACCGGACCGGCCGAGCAGTGGTACCGGCGCGCGGCGTACGCGGGACACCGGGAGGCGGCCAACGCGCTGGCCATCCTGCTGCTGCAGGGCGGTGACGCGGAGGGCGCCGAGCCGTGGTTCTCGAAGGCCGCGGAGGCGGGGAGCGTGGACGCCGCCTTCAACCTCGGCATCCTGTTCGCCAGCCGGGACGAGGACCGCACGGCCCTGAAGTGGTACGAGCGGGCGGCCTCGGCGGGACACACCGACGCGGCGCTCCAGGTCGGCATCGCGCTGGTCCGCGACGGCGAGGAGCGGGCGGCGGAGCGGCACCTGCGCTGCGCGGCCGGCGGCGGCAGCGCGGAGGCCGCCTTCCGGCTGGCCGCGCTGCTGGAGTCGCTGGCACCGCCGCCGGAGCCGGTGGCGCTGGGCGAGCCGGTGGGCGGAGCCGCGCGCACCGAGAGCGAGGAGTGGTACGAGCGGGCCGCCGAGCTGGGGCACCGGCGTGCGCAGGTCCGGGTCGGCATGCTGGCCGCCGCGCGGGGCGAGCTGGGGGCCGCGGCGCGGTGGTACCGGGAGGCGGCGGAGGCCGGCTCGCGCAACGGCGCCTTCAACCTGGGGCTGCTGCTGGCCCGCGAGGGCAACGAGCCCGAGGCGGCGCTGTGGTGGACCCGGGCGGCGGTGGCCGGTCACGGGCGGGCGGCGCTGCGGCTGGGCCTGCTCGCGGCCCGGCAGGGAGACCTGACGGAGGGCCAGAAGTGGTGCGTGCGCGCCATGGAACTGGGCCCCGCGGAGGTCTCCGAGCGGGCGGCCCGACTGCGCGAGGCGCTTGCCGAGGAGCTATCCGCGTAGACCCCCGGTTAACCGATTTGCATCTGCTCGCCGTACTCCCGTAGAGTCAGGTTTACCGACGCGGGGTGGAGCAGCTCGGTAGCTCGCTGGGCTCATAACCCAGAGGTCGCAGGTTCAAATCCTGTCCCCGCTACTGAAGAACCGAAGGCCCGGATCCCCTGGATCCGGGCCTTCGGTCGTTCCTGAAGGCAAACAGGAGCGAAGGGAGAACGAAAGGGCCGGGAGCTCGATGAGCTCCCGGCCCCTTCTCGTGTCTTCGTCCGTCAGGCCCCGGCGCAGTTGGGGCACACGCCGCGGTACGTGACCTCGACCGTCGACACCGTGAAGCCGAAGCGCTCCGTGTCCGGCAGGTCGGCCAGCGGGTTGCCCGCCGGGTGCACGTCCCGGATCGCCCCGCACCGCGCGCACACCAGGTGCTGGTGGGGGCGGTGGGCGTTCGGGTCGTACCGCTTGGCGCGCCGGTCCGTGGACACCTCCAGGACCTCGCCCAGGGTGACGAGCTCGCCCAGCGTGTTGTAGACGGTCGCGCGGGAGATCTCCGGCAGCCGGTCCACGGCGCGCGCGTGCACCTCGTCGGCCGTCAGGTGAACGTGGTCACCGTCGAGCACCTCGGCCACGACGCGCCGCTGTGCGGTCATGCGCCATCCGCGTCCGCGAAGTCGTTCCAGCAGGTCACTCATGTACGCAGCCTAACAGCGAGGGGATTCGATGTAACTCCCGAACGTGTGTGGACTTGGATGCTTACTTGACTTAGACAAAGTCCATCGTAGGATCGGTTACGTTAGGGCGCAGGACAGGTTTGCAGCAAATTTACGCAGGAGGCGCATAGTGACGACGCAGGGACCGCTCACCACGGAGGCCGGAGCTCCGGTAGCTGACAACCAGAACAGCGAGACCGCCGGCATCGGCGGCCCCGTTCTGGTTCAGGACCAGCTGCTGCTGGAGAAGCTCGCGCACTTCAACCGCGAGCGCATCCCGGAGCGCGTGGTGCACGCCCGTGGCGCCGGTGCCTACGGCACGTTCACGCTGACCCGCGACGTCTCGCAGTGGACGCGGGCGAAGTTCCTGTCCGAGGTCGGCAAGGAGACGGAAACCTTCCTGCGCTTCTCCACCGTCGCCGGCAACCTCGGCTCCGCCGACGCCGTGCGCGACCCCCGCGGCTGGGCGCTGAAGTTCTACACCGAAGAGGGCAACTACGACCTCGTCGGCAACAACACCCCGGTGTTCTTCATCAAGGACGCCATCAAGTTCCCCGACTTCATCCACACCCAGAAGCGCGACCCGTACACGGGCTCGCAGGAGGCGGACAACGTCTGGGACTTCTGGGGTCTGTCGCCCGAGTCCACCCACCAGGTGACCTGGCTGTTCGGTGACCGCGGCATCCCGGCGTCCTACCGCCACATGAACGGCTTCGGCTCGCACACGTTCCAGTGGAACAACGAGGCCGGCGAGGTCTTCTGGGTCAAGTACCACTTCAAGACCGACCAGGGCATCAAGAACCTCACCCAGGCCGAGGCCAACCAGCTCGCCGGTGAGGACCCCGACTCGCACCAGCGCGACCTGCGCGAGTCGATCGAGCGCGGGGACTTCCCGTCCTGGACCGTGCAGGTCCAGATCATGCCGGCGGCCGAGGCGGCCGGGTACCGCTTCAACCCGTTCGACCTCACCAAGGTGTGGCCGCACGCGGACTACCCGCTGATCGAGATCGGCAAGCTGGAGCTCAACCGCAACCCGGAGAACGTCTTCGCCGAGGTCGAGCAGTCGATCTTCTCCCCGGCGCACTTCGTTCCCGGCATCGGTCCGTCCCCGGACAAGATGCTCCAGGGCCGTCTCTTCGGCTACGGCGACGCCCACCGCTACCGCGTCGGCATCAACGCCGACCACCTGCCGGTGAACCGCCCGCACGCCACCGAGGCGCGCACCAACTCCCGCGACGGCTACCTGTACGACGGCCGCCACGCGGGCGCCAAGAACTACGAGCCGAACAGCTTCGGCGGCCCGCACCAGACGGACCGTCCGCTGTGGGTCTCCTCCGCCGTCACCGGCGGCACGGGCAACCACGCCGCGCCCTCGCACTCCGAGGACAACGACTTCGTCCAGGCGGGCAACCTCTACCGCCTGTACTCGGAGGACGAGAAGACCCGTCTGGTCGAGAACCTCTCCGGCTTCATCGCCAAGGTCTCCCGCGACGACATCGTCGAGCGTGCGATCAACAACTTCCGCCAGGCGGACGGTGACTTCGGCAAGCGTCTCGAGGCCGCGGTCCAGGCCCTCCGCGCCTGACACCCCTTTGCGGCTGAACCGCCGCCGCTCTCGCGGAAGTGGTTGCTCGCCGTAGGGGCATCTCCATTGATGGTCGCTCGCCGAAACAGGAGGGCCGGATTCCCGTCAGGGGGTCCGGCCCTCCCGGCTTTCAGCTCGCCAGCGCGGCCGTGCGGCGTCGGCTCGGGGCCCAGCAGCGGATGACATCGCGTACGGACACGATGCCCACCGGGCCGCCGTGCTCCAGGACGATCAGATGACGGAAGCCGCCGTGGGCCATCGCCTCGGCGGCTTCCTGCACGGTGGCGTCCGGGGTGCAGAAGACCACGTTGTTGGTGGTGTGCGCGCCCACGGACTCCCGGTCGGGATCGTGGCCCGCGCCGATCGAGTTGAGGATGTCGCGCTCGGTCAGGATGCCGATGCCGCTGTGTTCGGGATCGAGGACCACGGCGGCGCCGACGCGCCGGCCGGACATCAGGCAGGCCGCCTGCCGCAGGGTGTGAGTGGGGCCGAGGGTGAGGATCACGGTGCTCATGGCGTCGCGGACGAGCATGAAGAGAGCCACCTCCTGGTGAGTCCCCCCGCTTGGGTGGGTGCGCGCGAAGGGCCGCACTTAGAGAAGCCCTTCACAAGCGCACAAGCGGAGGAGTCTCAGATTCCCACGCACACGGAGTGTCAGCAAGGAGGCGCGTAAGGGGCACATTCGGCACGTACGGGCGCAGGCCACCGCCGCGGCGGCGCGCGCCCGTCGCGCGGACGTCAGCCGCGGGGGCGCAGCAGGTCGAGCATCTCCGTGTGCAGCAGCCCGTTCGAGGCTGCCGCGTTGCCGCCGTGCACGCCGTCCACCCCGTCGAGCGAGGTGAAGCGGCCGCCGGCCTCCTCCACCACGACCGCCAGGGCCGCCATGTCCCACAGGTTCAGCTCCGGCTCGGCGCACAGGTCGAGCGAGCCCTCGGCGACCATCATGTACGGCCAGAAATCGCCGTAGCCCCGCGTACGCCAGCACGCGCGGGTCAGGTCCAGGAAGCCGGGCAGTCGCCCCTGCTCCTCCCAGCCGCTCAGCGAGGAGTAGGCGAAGGAGGCGTCGCCGAGGGTGGCGACCTTGGAGACGCCGAGCGCGGTGGTCGCGCCGAGCGCGCCCCCCGCGTAGGCGCCCCGGCCGCGCGCCGCCCACCAGCGGCGGCCCAGCGCCGGCGCGGACACCACGCCGACGACGGGACGGAAGGCGCCGTCGGCCTGCTCCTCCATGAGGGAGATCAGCGTCGCCCACACCGGAACGCCGCGCACGTAGTTCTTCGTACCGTCGATCGGGTCCACGACCCAGCGGCGCGGGCCGTCGCCCTTGAGGCCGTACTCCTCGCCCAGGATGGCGTCGGAGGGCCGCGCGGCGGCGATCCCGGCCCGGATGATCTCCTCGGTGGCGGTGTCGGCCTCGCTCACCGGGGTCATGTCGGGCTTGGTCTCGACCTTCAGGTCGAGGGCGCGGAACCGCTCCATCGTGGCGGCGTCCGCCGCGTCGGCGAGTTCGAGGGCAAGGCGCAGGTCATCGTCATACTCGGGCATGCCAGAACCCTACCGAGGCGGCCGGGACGGCGGGGCGGGCGTCCACGGTGCGACACCTGCACCCTTGACAGGATCTGTCGGTCCGTCAACTCTGGCGGAGACGTCGACCGGAGGTGTCACAGGGGAGGCGACGGTGCCCACGGCCCGGGAGTCCTTGCTCGAAGCGGCGGGAGCGGCGCTCGCGGCGCGCCCGTGGCCGGCCGTGCGGATGATCGACGTGGCCGCCGCCGCCGGGGTCTCGCGGCAGACCCTCTACAACGAGTTCGCGGGCAAGACGGGCCTGGGCCACGCCCTGGTCCGGCGCGACGCGGCCTGGTACCTCGACGGCGTGGACCGGGCCCTGTCCGCCCCGGGCGTTATGGGCGTTCCGGGCGAGAGGGTGGCGGCGGTCGCGGAGTGGACCGTGCGCGCGGGCCGCGAGCGCCCCCTCGTACGGGCCCTGCTGACGGGGTGCTGGAACGGCAACTTACCCGTCCCGGCCGGCCGCGGGGTCCGGCCGGGGCTGCCCGCGCTGGGGCCCGACGAGCTGATCCGCGGGGTCCGCGAGCGGGCCCGCGCCGTGTTCGGCGTGCGGGAGGGGGACGCGGATCGGAGGGCCGAAGAAGGAGCCCGGCGGTGCGAGCTCGCCGTGCGGCTCGCGCTGTCCTACCTGATCGCCCCGGCCGAGCCGCCGGGGGCGGACCGGGCGGGGCTGCTGCGGCTGCTCAGTGGGACGAGCCCGAGAGCTGAAGCCCGATGACGCCGAGGATCACCAGCGAGATCGAGACGAGCTTGAGGGTGGAGACCAGGTCCCCGAGGAAGACCATCCCGTAGATCGCCGTACCGGCCGCCCCGATGCCGGTCCACACCGCGTAGGCCGGTCCCACGTCCAGCTTCTTCAGGGCCAGCGTCAGCAGACCGAAGCTGCCGAGCGCGAAGCACGCGAAGGCGATGGTCGGCCACAGCCGGGTGAAGCCGTGCGACAGCTTGAGGCAGACCGCGAACCCCGTTTCCAGGATCCCGGCGACCACGACCAGCAGCCACGCCATGGCGTATGCCTCCCCGCGTCATGTGACGCGCTCACGGGCCGGGCCCGGGCGTCACTTGGTGCGATTATGCATTTACCAGACATCGGGGGCGGCAAACCCCGCCGGTCCTTCACCCCTTCGATTAGGCGCCCGCCCGGTCGGCGCCCGCCCGGTCAGTCGCCCTCGCGCCGCTCGCGCGTCTCCAGCAGCCGCCGCAGCGAGTACAGCCGCGCCGGATCCGCGTGGCCGTCCTCCACCCACTTGTCGAGCGCGCAGTCCGGTTCGTCGTGGCTGCACGCGCGCGGGCACCCCTCCGTCCCCGGCACCAGCTCCGGGAAGGCCAGGATGACCCGGGACGGGTCCACGTGGTGCAGGCCGAAGGACCGTACGCCCGGGGTGTCGATGACCCAGCCGTCCCCGCCCGGCAGCGGCAGCGCGAGCGCGGAGGTGGTGGTGTGCCGGCCGCGGCCGGTCACCGAGTTGACGACGCCGGTCGCGCGCTGGCGGCCCTCGGCGACCAGCGAGTTCACCAGCGTGGTCTTGCCGACGCCCGAGTGGCCGACGAAGGCGGTGATCCGGCCGTTCAGGCGCTCGCGCACCCGTTCGGCCGCATCGCCCGTCGCCAGCTCCTCGCGGTTGGTGACCACGTAGTTCAGGCCGAAGGTCGAGTAGATCTCCAGGATCTTGTCCGCGGAGGTCAGGTCGGACTTCGTGAGCACCAGCAGCGGTTCCAGCCCGGCGTCGTACGCGGCCACCAGGCAGCGGTCGATCATCCGGGGGCGCGGTTCCGGATCGGCCAGCGCCGTCACGATGGCCAGCTGGTCGGCGTTGGCCACGACGACGCGCTCGTACGGATCGTCGTCGTCGGCCGTGCGCCGCAGGACGGACTTGCGCGCCTCGATCCGCACGATGCGGGCGAGGGTGTCCTTCTTGCCGGACAGGTCACCGACGATCCAGACCCGGTCCCCGACCACCGCCGCCTTGCGGCCCAGCTCGCGGGCCTTCATCGCGTGCACCGGACGGTCCCCGACCAGGCAGGTGAGCCGGCCGCGGTCCACGGTCAGGACCATGCCCTCGGCCGCGTCCTCGTGCTTGGGGCGGATCGTCGTACGCGGCCGGTTGCCCTTGGGGTTGGGCCGCTGGCGGATGTCGTCCTCGTCGGTGTTCTTGTTGTACCTGCGCATGGCGGGCCCTACGCTCCCACGCCTGCCGGAGCCGCGTCGGCCCGGGCGAGCATGTCCGCCCACATCCGCGGGAAGTCCGGCAGGGTCTTCGCGGTCGTCCCCACGTTCTCGATGAGCACGCCCTCCACCGCCAGGCCGATCACCGCGCCGGCCGTGGCCATCCGGTGGTCGTCGTACGTGTGGAACGTGCCGCCGCGCAGCGTGCGCGGCCGGATCCGCAGACCGTCCGCGGTCTCGGTGACATCGCCGCCGAGGCCGTTGATCTCCTTGGTGAGCGCCGCCAGCCGGTCCGTCTCGTGCAGCCGCAGGTGCGCGACCCCGCGCAGCACGGACTCCGAGTCGGCCAGCGCCGCGACCGCCGCGATGCCCGGGGTGAGCTCCCCGACCTCGCTCAGGTCCACGTCGATGCCGTGGATCTTGCCGGTGCCGGTGAAGACCAGGCCCGCGTCCGTCAGCTCACAGGAGCCGCCCATCTCCGTGAAGATCCGGCGCAGCGCGTCACCGGGCTGGGTGGTGCGGCGCGGCCAGTCGGGGATGGTGACCGTGCCGCCGGTGATCAGGGCCGCCGCCATGAAGGGCTGCGCGTTGGACAGGTCCGGCTCCACGACCAGGTCGCGGCCGAGCAGGGCGCCGGGGGCGACCCGCCAGACGTTCTTCTCGCCGCCGGACTCGGGGGTGTCGACCTGCGCGCCCGCCGCGCGCAGCATCTCCACCGTCATCCGGATGTGCGGCATGGACGGCAGGTTGGTGCCCACGTGCCGGACCTCGACGCCCTGGTTGAAGCGCGGGGCGGAGAGCAGCAGCGCGGAGACGAACTGCGAGGAGTTGCTCGCGTCGATCTCGACGGTTCCGCCTTCCAGGGCCCCGCCGCCCTGGACGGTCAGGGGCAGCGCCCCGCGGCCGTCGTCGTCGATGCGGGCGCCGAGGGTGCGCAGCGCCGTGATGACCTGGCCGAGGGGGCGCTCGTAGGAGCGCGGGTCGCCGTCGAAGCGGATGTCGCCGGAGGCGAGGGTGGCGACGGGCGGCAGGAAGCGCATGACCGTGCCCGCGTTGCCGACGTCGACCGTGGCCGGTCCGTGCAGCGCGGTCGGGATGATCCGCCAGGCCTCACCGGCCTGGCCCTCGCCGGCGGAGCCGAAGGAGCTGGAGGAGACCGTCTCCTCGATGCCCACGCCCAGCGCGCGCAGCGCGTCGGACATCAGCTGGGAGTCGCGCGAACGCAGCGGGCGGCGGACCCAGCCCGGCTCGGAGGCGAGCGCGGCGAGCACGAGGGCGCGGTTGGTGACCGATTTGGACCCGGGCACGGTGACGGTGGCCTGGACGGCGGTGTCGGCGAGCGGGGCGGGCCAGAGGGCGGGGAGCGCGGGGGTCTCGGTCATGGCCACCACTTTAGTGGCTTCCCACGGCCGCAGATCTTGATCACCGGGGGAGTCTCGGCGGGCGGACGTCCGGCGGCCCGGGCCGGTCCGGGGCGGGTCGGCGGTGGGTCGGCGGCGGGTCGGGGCCGGGCCGCGGCCGGTCAGAGGGCGAGCAGCCAGCGGCCGCCGCCGACGAGCGAGCACAGCGCCACCACGTGGAAGAGCAGCAGCCACACCACCGGGTGGACGTGGGTGAGCCGTCCGAGCTGGTCCGCGTCGGAGTCCGGAGCCGCGCCGCCGCGGCGCTTGGCCCCCAGCTCGAAGACCGGCCGGACGCCGCCGAGGAGCAGGAACCACACCACGGCATAGGCGAAGACCGCCTGCACGTCCGCCGGGGCCAGCCAGGAGACCAGGACGAAGGTGGCGCCCGTGAGCAGCACCGTCAGCAGCCCGTACGCGTTGCGGATCATCACCAGCACCGCCAGCAGCAGGGCCGTCGCCGCCCACAGCAGCAGGGTGATCCGGTGCGCCGAGAGCAGGGCCGCCCCGCCGAGGCCGAGCAGGGAGGGCGCCGTGTACCCGGCGGCGGCGGTGAGGACCATGCCGAGGCCGGTGGGCTTGCCGCGGCTGACGGTCACCCCGCTGGTGTCCGAGTGCAGCCGGATCCCGTCCAGGCTGCGGCCCGTCAGCAGGGCCAGCAGTCCGTGACCGCCCTCGTGGGCGATGGTGATGGCGTTGCGCGACAGCCGCCACACCGGCCGGGGGCCCACCGCGACGAGCGCCGCCAGCCCCGTCGCGATCACCAGCCACTGGTCGGGCGCCGCCTGTATGCCGGTGAGCCGGTCCCACAGGCCGGCCGTGGTGCTCGTGTTCATGAGGTGGCGGACTCCTTGCGGTGGCGATCGGGTGACATGGCAGTGTGGCAGCCATGTGCGGAAGGTATGCGGCCAGTCGTGGGCCGGAGGAGCTGGCCGAGGTCTTCGGGGTGGAGCGGTGGGAGCCGGAGGAGGTGCTGGCTCCGGACTGGAACGTGGCTCCGACGAAAGAGGTCCACGTCGTCCTCGACCGTCCCCTGAAAGACGCTCCGAGCAGGCGTCCGGTTCGCCAGCTGAGGGTCCTGAAATGGGGGCTGGTCCCTTCCTGGGCGCAGAACCCCGACGGCGCCGCCCGGATGATCAACGCCCGGTCCGAGACCATCGCGGAGAAGCCCTCCTTCCGCCGCCCCTTCGCGCAGCGCCGCTGCATCGTCCCGGCGGACGGCTACTACGAGTGGGTCACCGCCCACGACGAACGGGAGCTCGAGGTCGAGGGCAAGAAGAAGCGGGCGCGCAAGCAGCCCTACTTCGTCCTCCCCGCCGACGGCTCCGTCTTCGCCATGGCCGGGATATACGAGTTCTGGCGCGACCCGACCCTGCCCGGCGAGCACCCGCTCGCCTGGTGGGCCACCTGCTCCGTGATCACCGCCGAGGCCGAGACCGGCCCGCTCGGCGTGGCCCCCGCCGAGGGCCCGCGCTCGCTCGCCGACATCCACCCCCGGATGCCCCTGATGCTCACCCCGGACCGGTGGGACGCCTGGCTGGACCCGGCGCGCACGGACCCCGACGAGCTCCAGGCCCTGCTGGCGCCGCCGCCCGGCGGGCTGATGCGCGCCTATCCGGTGTCCACCGCCGCGAGCAACGTCCGCAACAACGGGCCCGAACTGCTGGAGGAGCTGGACGGGCCGGAGGAGGGCACGCTCTTCTGACGGCCCGGGCGCCCCGGCCGGACCCGGCGCCCCGGCCGGACCCGGCGTCACCCCGACGGCCGCCGCGGACCGGCATGATCGGGGCATGAGCAGCACGCGCACCGAGACGATCGACACCCCGGCGGGCGCGGCCCGCATCACCTGGCATCCGGCCGCGGCGGGCAAGGCCCGCCTGGTGCTCGCCCTGGGCCACGGAGCCGGCGGCGGGATCGAGGCCCGGGACCTTCAGGCCCTGGCCGCCGCCCTGCCCGCCCTGGGGGTCACCGTGGCGCTGGCCGAGCAGCCCTGGCGGGTCGCCGGGAAGAAGGTCGCCGCCGCGCCCAAGGTGCTGGACGCGGGCTGGACCGCCCTGTGGCCCGCCTTCGCGGAGCCCGGGCTGCCCGTCGTCGCGGGTGGCCGCAGCGCGGGGGCCCGGGTGGCCTGCCGGACCGCCGCGGAGCTGGGCGCGGCCGGGGTGCTCGCGCTGGCCTTCCCGCTGCACCCGCCGGGCCGGCCCGAGAAGTCCCGGGCCGAGGAGCTGCTGGGGGCCGGGCGGCCGGCGCTGGTGGTCCAGGGCGGCCGCGACGCCTTCGGGCGGCCGGAGGAGTTCCCGGCGCGGGGAGCGCGCGGAGCCTCGTACGAGCTGGTGGAAGCGGAGGGCGGGGACCACGGGTTCGCCGTGCCGAAGCGGACCGGTCCCACGCAGGAGGAGGCCCTGGCGGTGATCACCGGGGCGGTGGCCGGGTGGCTCGGCCGGCTGCCGGTGTGACCTATGTCCGGCCGCCGGGGTGACTTTGGTCCGCAAACCGCGCCCCGCCGGGGAATGTGCCGCAGCGGCCTTCTGTTGTCCCGGATGTCGGTACGCACACAGGAAGACGTCGGAGGAGAGGCAACGCATGACCCAGGTCATCAGCCAGAACCGTCCGCAGGCCGCTGACCTGGACTGGACAGTGCTGCCCGCGCCCAAGCGCGGTTCGGTTCGGGCGGCGGGCGACCGGGAAGGTCGACTATTCTCCGATTCGAGCGGGTCCGCTTTCGGAGTCGCCACGCAGTCGGAGGAGGTGGGTCCTGTCGCTGGGACCGACGAAGGCCACGCGGAGGAGACGACCCCGGAGCGCAATGCGCGTTTCGAGAGGGACGCCCTCGGCTACCTCGACCAGATGTACTCGGCCGCCCTGCGCATGACGCGCAATCCGGCCGACGCCGAGGACCTGGTCCAGGAGACGTACGCGAAGGCATACGCGTCGTTCCACCAGTTCCGCGAGGGCACCAACCTGAAGGCGTGGCTGTACCGCATTCTGACCAACACCTTCATCAACTCGTACCGCAAGAAGCAGCGCGAACCCCAGCGCAGTGCGGCCGAGGAGATCGAGGACTGGCAGCTTGCGCGCGCCGAGTCGCACATGTCGACGGGCTTGCGTTCCGCCGAGTCGCAGGCTCTCGATCACCTGCCCGATTCCGACGTGAAGGAAGCGCTCCAGGCCATTCCGGAGGAGTTCCGCATCGCGGTCTATCTTGCCGACGTAGAGGGCTTTGCGTACAAGGAGATCGCGGACATCATGGGTACACCCATCGGTACGGTCATGTCGCGACTGCACCGTGGCCGCCGTCAACTCCGTGGAATGCTTGAGGACTACGCCCGTGAGCGCGGGCTCGTCCCGGCCGGCGCGGGAGAGTCGAACGACCTGAAAGGCTCGGGCTCATGAGCTGCGGAGACGCACACGAGACGGAGTGCTCCGAGGTCCTGGACCACCTTTATGAGTTCCTGGACCAGGAGATGCCCGACAGCGACTGCACGAAGTTCGAGGCGCACTTCGGCGAGTGCAATCCCTGTCTGGAGAAGTACGGCCTGGAACAGGCCGTGAAGAAGCTGGTCAAGCGCTGCTGCGGATCGGATGACGTACCGACCGATCTGCGCTCGAAGGTGATGGGACGGATCGAGCTCATCCGTTCGGGTCAGGCCGTGCCGGATCATGACATCACGGCTGCTCCGCCCGAGCCGGCCGTCGCCGCCGAGCCGGTGCCGGGATCAGCGACGGGCTGAATGATGAAAATCGGCCAAGTCCGCCGATGAAGTAGTACCCGATTGAACAATCTTGAACGGCCGCCCCCGGATGGGTACTTCCTTCACTCGAAGGTGGTAATCCGGGGGCGTCCGCATGGCGCAATGCAAAAATGTGGCCCACCTCGCTCCCGGCCCCACTTATTCTCCCCATTCGGTACTGGTTTGATTCGTACCTGACTTGCACGGCTCAGGGGGAGGAGAGCGCCATGCGGGTACTTCCGCCGTTGGCGCGCGCCTACGTCGTGTGCGCCGTCCTGGCGGCCTGCGCGTGCGTCGCCCCGGCCGTCACCGGCTCCGCCACCCCGTGGCCCTCCATCGGCCTGCTCTCCGTGCTCTACCTCGGCTGCGAACTCGTCAAGGTGTGCCCGCTCATGGGCCGCCGGGTGCCCGAGGGCCTCGGCTCCTTCTTCCCGGTGGTGCTCGCCGCCGTCTTCCTCCTGCCGCCGGCCGCCGCGGCCCTCGTCGCGCTGCCCGGCGGACTCGCCGGGACCGTGACGGCCCGGCCCGCGGGGGTGCGGCGCGTCTGGCACGGAGCGCAGCAGTCCATAGCCGCCTGGACCGCCGGGCAGGTCTACGGCCTGCTGGGCGGACCCGGGGCGCTGGGCGCGGGCTCCTTCGGCGCAACCGGTCCGCCGGGGCCGGACGGGACCGCGGGAGCGGTCGGAGCGGCGGGAGCGGCCGGAGCGGCCGGACCGGCCGCCTGGGTCGCCGACTTCCCGTACGTGATGCTCCCCGCCGCCGCCGCGGCCGTCGTCTTCTGCCTGGTGCTGACCACCCTCGACGGCTGCATCCTGGCCGCCGCCGAACGCCGCCCCGCCACCACCGCCTGGCGGGGCCTGCTGACCCGGTCCCTCGCCCCGCACTGCGTGCACGGCCTCGCCGGGCTGATGATGGCCGTCATGTGGCGCAGCCCGTACGGGCTCCCGGCCGCACTGCTCGTCCTGCTGCCGATGTACATCTCCTGCTGGGTCTTCGCCCAGTACCACCGCGAGCGCGCCGCCCACCAGGCCACCATCCGGGCGCTGGTCCAGGCCGTCGACATCAAGGACCGCTACACGCGCGGCCACAGCGAGCGGGTCGGGCAGGCCTCGGCGATGATCGCCCGCGAACTGGGCATGGGCGAGGAACGCCTCGAGGTCGTCCGCATCGCCGGGATCCTGCACGACGTGGGCAAGCTCGGCGTCCCGACCCGGCTGCTGCGCAAGGACGGACCGCTGACTCCCGAAGAGCGCAGGATCATCGAACTTCACCCCGAGTACGGACACGAGATGGTGCGCGGCATCGGCTTCCTGGGGGAGGCCCGCGCGGCGATCCTGCACCACCACGAGCGGGTGGACGGCTCCGGCTACCCGTACGGGCTGACCGGGGAACAGATTCCCGTGCTCGCCCGGGTCGTGGCGGTCGCCGACGCCTTCGACGCCATGACCTCGACCCGCTCGTACAGCAGGGCCCGGCCGGTACCGGTCGCCCTCGCCGAGCTGGAGCGGTGTGCGGGGGCCCAGTTCGACCCGGACATGGTGCGGGCGCTGGTCGAGTCGATCGGCCGCCAGGGCTGGCATCCGAAGGTGACCTCGGACGACGACCTCCAGGTGATCCCGGCCGGCACCGGCGAGGCCACCGCGGCCGGAGCGCAGGGGGCCGTACGGGAGCCCGTGCCCGCCGGTGCGGCGCTGACCGGACTGCCCGCCCAGGCCGCCCCGGCCGCGGCCGGGGCCGCGCCCCAGGCCCGCCCGGCCGGGAACCCGCCCCCCGCCGCCGGATTCGGGGACCCCTGCCACTGCGTGCCCGGGCCCGCCGCCGAGCCCGGAGCCGCCGCCCAGGCGGCGTCGGGAACCCCCGGCTCCCCGGCCGCGCCCGCGGCGGGAGCGGACGCGTGAGGGGCTGGGCCGTCGCCGTCGTGCGCGGGGCCGCCGGGGTGCTGACCGTGGCCGCCGTCGGGCACACCGTGTGGAACGGGCTGACCGAGCCGGGCATCGCCCTGGCCTTCGGCGCACTGATCACCATCGGCGAGCTCGCCCGCCGGGACAGCGGCGACGCCGCCCGCCAGCAGCCCGCGCCGCTCGGATCCGCGGGGGCGCTCGGGTACGCCCTGCTCGGGCAGAACGCCGGATCCCCCACCCACCACGGGGTCCTGCAGATCGTCGCCGTGGTGGTCACCGCCGCGCTGCTCGGGATCGTCCCGCACATCGCCCGGGGCCGCGGCCCGGCCCTCGACCACCTGGCCCGCCGCGTCCTCACCGTCACCTTCGCAGCCGTCTGCTTCCAGCCGCTCTACAACTCGGGGCAGCTGGAGCACCGGGTCGGCCAGGGCCCGTACCTCGTGCTCTTCCTGGTCTTCGTCCTCGGGCTCACGGCCCTGTGCGACGCCGTCCTCGGCGCCGTCCTCGCCGGGGCCCGGACCGGCTGGCCGTTCGCCCCGCTGCTGCGCGACGAGCTCCGCGCCCAGCTGGGCATCGGCTCCGCGATCTGCGCCACGGGCGTGGTCATGGCCCTCGGGGTCGCCGTCGCCGGCCTGTGGGCGGTGCCCGTCTTCAGCGTGCCGCTGCTCCTGACCCAGATGTCCTTCCACCGGATCACCGCCATCCGCACCACCTACCGCCAGACCATCACCTCCCTGGCCCGCGCCACCGAGATCGCCGGCTACACCCGGCCGGGCCACTCCCGCCGGGTCGCCGCGCTCAGCGTGGCCGTGGGGCGGGAGCTGGGCCTCTCGGAGCGGGAGATCACGGTGCTGGAGTACGCCGCCCTGATGCACGACATCGGGCAGCTCTCCCTCGTCGACCCGGTCCCGGCCGGGGCCACCGCCGAGCTGCCCGAGGCCGAGGCCCGCCGGATCGCCGGGCTCGGCGGGGAGGTGGCCCGCCAGACGGGGGTCCCGGCCGAGGTCGCGGTGGTGGTGGAGCTGCAGGCGGATCCGTACCGTGACCAGCCCGTCGCCGCCCGGATCGTGCGCGCGGTCAACGCGTACGAGGACCTCAGCAGGCACGTCGGCGGCGCCCGTCACCCGGGCAGCTCACTGGAGGCCCTGGAGCGGCTGCGCCTGGGGACGGGGCACGACTATCAGCCGGAAATCGTGGAATGTCTCGCCAGGGTGCTCGCCCGGGGCGGACGTGCCAGAGTCGTACCCGTCCCACCTGGGTAACCCATGGGTAATGAGCGGCCGTCCGAGTGGGCATGGTTGGATGCCAGTGAGAGTGTTCCCAGGAGAAGTGTTCGCAGCAGGAGTGTCCGGCAGGCGGGAATCGTGAGGATCTTCGGGAAGGTACGGCACCGGCCCTCCGCCTCGTGGCGGCAGGCCACCGACCGCGCGTTCACCCTGATCGGCGACGGTCGGTACGAGGACGCGGGCGCGCTCCTGACCAGGGCGGCGGACCTGGAGCCCTGGCTGTCCGAGTCCTGGTTCAATCTGGCGCTGCTCCACAAGTTCCGCCACGACTGGGAGCAGGCGCGGGCCGCCGGGCTGCGCGCCGTGGCCCTGCTCGACCGGGAGACCGGCGCTCCGGACTGGTGGAACGTCGGCATCGCCGCGACCGCGCTGCAGGACTGGCCGCTGGCCCGGCGAGCCTGGCAGGCGTACGGGCTGAAGGTGCCCGGAGACCCGCACGCCGCGGGCTCCGGCGGCGCTCACGCCAACGGCGAACCGGTCGGCATGGAGCTCGGGAGCGCGGCCGTGCGGCTGTCGCCCGAGGGCGAGGCCGAGGTGGTCTGGGGCCGCCGGCTGGACCCGGCCCGCATGGAGGTCCTGTCGATCCCGCTGCCCTCCTCGGGGCGGCGCTGGGGCGAGGTCGTGCTGCACGACGGGGTCCCGCACGGCGAGCGTGTCACCGCGGCCGGGCCCTCGTACCCCGTCTTCGACGAGATCGAGCTGTGGGCGCCCTCCCCGGTGCCGACCTGGGTGGTGCTCCTGGAGGCGGCCACCGAGGCCGACCGCAACGCCCTGGAGCAGCTGGCCTCCGACGCGGGTTTCGCCGCAGAGGACTGGTCCTCCTCGGTGCGGCTGCTGTGCCGGACCTGCTCGGAGAGCGCGATGCCGAGCGGTGAGGGCGACGGCGAGCACCTGGACCCGCACGACCACAGCGAACCGGGTCACCCCGGCCCGCTGGGCCACCGTACGAACGGGTCCGGATCGCTGTGGGTGCCCGAGCGGGAGTGCGGGATCGCGGCGCCGGCCGGCCTGGTGCGCGGGCTGCTCGACGGCTGGGTCGCGGACAGTCCGGACACCCGGGAGTGGCGGGATCTCGAAGAGGTCTGCTGAGCCGGGGCCGTAGTCTGTACCGGCACATCGGTGACTGGTGGACTTACGGAAGGCGTACGGCGGACATGGCGCAGCAGGAGAACGACGTTGTCGAGAGCGTGAACGACGGGTACGTCGTGGACACCGAGGACTGTGAGGCGCGCGAGCTCGCCCACCGCGAGCGCGGCACCGCCCGCCCCATCACGGTGGTCGGCAACCCGGTCCTGCACCGGGAGTGCAAGGACGTCACCGAGTTCGGCGACGAGCTGGCGCAGCTGATCGACGACATGTTCGCCAGCCAGAAGGCCGCCGAGGGCGTGGGCCTCGCCGCGAACCAGATCGGCGTCGACGCCAAGGTCTTCGTCTACGACTGCCCGGACGACGACGGCAACCGCCACACGGGCGTGGTGATCAACCCCAAGCTCGTCGAGCTGCCCGCCGCCGCCCGGATCCTGGACGACTCGAACGAGGGCTGCCTGTCGGTCCCCACCGCCTACGCCGCGCTGGCCCGCCCGGACTACGCCGAGGTGACCGGCCAGGACGCGCAGGGCAACCCGATCAAGGTGCGCGGCACCGGTTACTTCGCGCGCTGCCTCCAGCACGAGACGGACCACCTGTACGGCTACCTGTACATCGACCGGCTCTCCAAGCGCGACCGCAAGGACGCGCTGCGGCAGATGGAAGAGGGCACCGCGCGCTACGAGACGGTTCCGAACGCGTAGCCCCCGCTCCCGCAGGCGAAAGGCGCCCCGCTCCGGTCAGGAGCGGGGCGCCTCTCACATGGTTGGCGGGCACGAGTCCCAGCCGAAGTCGTCGCCGCGGCGCGTCATGAAGGCCCCCTGTGTAGTCAGAACCTCCAAACCCTAGATGATCAAGGTCGGGGAGTCCTCGCCAGGGGGCTTCAGGCCGCGGCCGGCCCCCGGAACGTGCGGCGGAAGGCGTTCGGGGTGGTGCCCAGCGTCCGCAGGAAGTGGTGGCGCAGAGCGGCCGCCGTGCCGAACCCGCAGCGCCCCGCGATCGCGTCCACCGTCTCGTCGGTGGCCTCCAGCAGCTCCTGCGCCAGCAGGACCCGCTGGCGCAGCACCCACTGGTACGGGGTGGTCCCCGTCTCCTGCAGGAAGCGCCGCGCGAAGGTCCGCGCGGACATGTGGGCCCGCTCCGCGAGCTGCTCGACCGTGATCTCCTCCTCCAGGTGGCGGGCCATCCAGCCGATCACCTCGCCCACCGTGTCGCAGGAGGTGCGGGGCAGCGGGCGCTGGATGTACTGCGCCTGCCCGCCGTCCCGGTGCGGCGGTACGACCATCCGCCGGGCGATGGTGTTGGCCACCTCCGCGCCCTGCTCCTGCCGGACGAGGTGCAGGCACGCGTCGATCCCGGAGGCGGTGCCGGCCGAGGTGATCACCTGGCCCTCGTCCACGTAGAGCACGTCCGGGTCGACCTTGGCCCGCGGGAAGCGGCGGGCCAGGGTCGGGGCGTGCATCCAGTGCGTGGTGCAGCGCCGGTCGTCCAGCAGCCCGGCCGCGCCGAGCATGAAGGCCCCGCTGCACACGCTCAGCACCCGCGCGCCCCGGTCCACGCCCCGCCGCAGGGCCTCCAGGAGCGACTCCGGGTACACGCGGGTGGGGGCCCCGCGGTCGGCGGGCAGGCAGATCAGATCCGCCTCCTCCAGCCGTTCGGGCCCGTGGGGGAGCGTGAGGCTGTAGTGGCCGTCGCCGGCGGTGATCGGGTTCCCCTCCATCGCGCAGAGGGCGAAATCGTAGGTCGGCAGGCCCATGCCGCTGCGGTCGATCCCGAAGACCTCGCAGAAGATGCCCAACTCGAAGGGGGTGACCCCGTTCACCACGGCCACGGCCACGTTGCTGAGGGAGGAAGGCTTCACCATGACCCCAGTGTGCCAGCAAGGGTGGCAGTAATTCGCCCCTTCATGACAGTCCTGCCACTGTCCGGTTTCGGCCGCCCTGGCGAGAGTGGAGTCATGAACACCTTCTTCGACTACCTCGTCGTCCTGACCGTCGCCGTCGTCCTACTGGCCCCCTCCCTGTACTGGGCCGCGCACGAGCGCCGCCTCGACCGGCAGGTCCGGGCGGCCGCCGAGCGCACGGCTGGCCGGGCCGCGGTCATCCGAGCTCCGGACCCCGCGTCAGGGTCACGCTCCAGCCGGGGTGCCGGGCCGTCGGCCTCGTCTTCGTGCGGATCAGCGTCCGCGTCAATGGGGCTGGCACGGCTGATGCGGGCGCGCATAGGACCCAGGTCAGCAGCGCGGTGATGACGGCCGGGATCCCGCCCACACTCAGGCGGCGGTGCACGGCAGCGCCGCCGCCCCGAGGGCCGGGGCCTGCTAGGAGTCACCTTTCGCTCACTTACCGTGCTGGTTCCTGGATAGTCTGCGACGGGGGTGACATTGGTGCGAGCCGCTCAGACGTGCAGGTTCCGGGGAAAGAACAAGGCTCCGAAGTGGAGGAAGCCTGACGGCGGGATCGTGTCGGTGATGGTGCTGCCGCTGGCGGTCACCGACCCAGCCGACCTGGATCGGCTGGAGAAGCTGTTCGGGGCGATGTGGTCGGTCAAGCGGGCCGTCCAGCGGGATGCCCGCGCCAAGGTCGATGCCTACTGGGCCGCCAAGTACGAGCGCGACGAGCACGGGGCGAAGGCGGTCCGGCAGCGCCTCGGCCTGTCCCGTGAGGCATTTGAGCGCTGCGCATACAAGCACCTCGAAGCGTCCGGCCACCTCAAGCACCATGCCTCGAAGGCCCTGGCCATGCACATGGCTGATGAGGTGTGGAACGGCGTGCAGCGGCACCTCTTCCCGGACGCCACCGGCAAGCGGCACGGCCGTCCGAAGACGGGCCGGTGGTACGACTTCACCCGTATCCCCGGCCGGGCCCGCTCCCACACCTCCGAACGCAAGTGGGAGACCTTCCGCCTGGTCGGCTCGCTCCACGGCCACACCATGGCCCACGGGGGCGGGGGCCGGCACACGCTTCAGCAGCCGCGACGGATGCCAGTACCGGCCACGACGCCCGGCGTCATGCCCACCGGCAAGACCACGACCTCGGGGAAGCCGGGTACGCGGAAGGCGACCTGGTGGGATCACACGGCCCGCTCGCCGTGGTGTTCGCGGGCGGCCCCGACTCCGGCAGGGGCGGCCTCGTACTGCCCGTGCGAATCCCGCAGCAGCCCGGCCAGTGGGCACGGGCCGAGCACTTCCTCGCCAGCCCCGGCCGCTGGCACAAGGTCGATCTTGTGCGCCGCCGGAAGGCGTCCGCACCGGGCGGCTGGGTGTACGAGGCGCACCTGATGCTCCTCGGCTCCGGCTACACAGCACCTGCAGTACGAGCCATGCGCGAGCAGGCCGCCGCGCTGGATCGGACCGGCGGGGTGGACGGCAACGTCTCCAACCTCTCCGTCGTCTCCCTGCCCGCAAGCCTCGATCCCGGCAAGGAAGCCCCGGCCTCCACCGAGATCACTCTCAGTCCGGAGGAGCGGGCGCTTCTGGAGCGGGAAGCGGAGAAGCGGCGCGGTCGTGCGCGGGCGCTTGAGCGTTCCCGCCGGGCGGCGAACACCGAGCAGTACGGGCTGTCGAAGAAGCAGGCCCGACGTGCGGAGCAGCGCGAGGCCAAGGGCCTGGAGCCCAAGGCTGTCACCGTGCCCGGCGGTGGCCGCGCCGCACGCTCGGATGGTGTGCCCAAGCAGGCGTTCCGCCAAGACCGGATCTCAGGCGGTTACCGGAAGCTGCGCGCCCACCAGGCCGAAGCCGCCGCCTCCGCCTCCGAACACCGCAGCCACCGCGCCCGCGCCGTTGCTCGCGAGATCATCGCCGTCCACGGCCCCACACTCGTGGTGGAGGACTGCGACATCCGCACCTGGTACCGGCTGTGGGGCAAGCGCCTGTCTCAGACCACACCCGGCCTGCTCGTAGCAGCCCTTGAGCGCGAATGCCAGGCGGCGGGCGGCCGTCTCGTACGGGCCGCCACATGGTCCACCGCGCTGTCTCAGCACTGCCTGTGCGGGGAGCGGGTCAACAAGTCGCTGCGGGACCGGGAACACAAGTGCATCGCGTGCGGCTTGGTCGGCAAGCGCGACATGGTGTCCGCTGCCCTGGCCTCTTTCGTCCGCTTCGCCGACGTGGACGACCCCAAGACCGCGTACCTGGACATCACCGCGTCCCGACACGCGCAGATCATCTTCTCCGAAGGGCTGGAAGAAGCCCTGCGGGAGTCAACCACACCGTGCCAGAACACCCCTCGGGGTGCTGGTCGCGTGGCAGTTCCACGTCAACGTGGAACCTCTGCTCCCCGAACCGCCGGACGGCGGTCCCGAGCAACCCCGGATGAGCCACGCCCCGTGCGTGACCACGCCGGAAAGCCCGGACACCGCCCCGGCTGCAACTCGCAGCTCACCCTCTGGTGACTTACGGATCAAGTCTTAGAAGTCCTCGTCCAGGTCAACAGTGCCCTCCACCGCGACCTGGTAGGCCGACGGGCGGCGCTCGAAGAAGTTCGTCAGCTCCTGGACGCCCTGGAGCTCCATGAAGGAGAACGGGTTCTGCGAGCCGTAGACCGGCGCGAAGCCCAGGCGGACCAGGCGCTGGTCCGCGACGCACTCCAGGTACTCGCGCATCGACTCGGTGTTCATGCCCGGCAGGCCGTCACCGCACAGGTCGCGGCCGAACTGCAGCTCCGCCTCCACGGCCTCCTTCAGCATGTCGACGACCTGCTGCTGGAGCGCGTCGTCGAAGAGCTCCGGCTCCTCCTTGCGGACGGTGTCCACGACCTCGAACGCGAAGTTCATGTGCATGGTCTCGTCGCGGAACACCCAGTTGGTGCCCGTCGCCAGGCCGTGCAGCAGGCCGCGCGAGCGGAACCAGTACACGTACGCGAAGGCGCCGTAGAAGAACAGGCCCTCGATGCACGCCGCGAAGCAGATCAGGTTCAGCAGGAAGCGGCGCCGGTCGGAGGCCGTCTCCAGGCGGTCGATCTTCTCGACCGAGTCCATCCAGCGGAAGCAGAACTGCGCCTTCTCGCGGATCGACGGGATCTCCTCGACCGCGTCGAAGGCGGCCGCGCGGTCGTCCGGGTCGGGCAGGTAGGTGTCGAGCAGCGTCAGATAGAACTGGACGTGCACGGCCTCCTCGAAGAGCTGGCGCGACAGGTACAGGCGCGCCTCCGGGGAGTTGATGTGCTTGTAGAGGGTGAGGACCAGGTTGTTCGAGACGATCGAGTCGCCCGTCGCGAAGAACGCGACCAGCCGGCCGATCATGTGCTGCTCGGACGGGGTCAGCTTCGCGAGGTCCGCGACGTCCGAGTGGAGATCGACCTCCTCGACGGTCCAGGTGTTCTTGATCGCGTCCCGGTAGCGCTCGTAGAAGTCCGGGTAGCGCATGGGGCGGAGGGTCAGTTCGAAGCCCGGGTCGAGCAGGTTCTTGTGGGTGGAGCTCATTACTGGCAGGCCTCGCAGGACTCGGGGTTCTCAAGGGAGCAGGCCAGCGCGTCGGCGTCGACGGCCTGCGGGAGCGGGGTGGCGGCGGCCGGGACCGCGGAGCCGGACGCGGCGCGGGCGATCTTCGTCGCCGGGCGCGAGCGCAGGTAGTACGTGGTCTTCAGCCCCTGCTTCCAGGCGTACGCGTACATCGAGCTGAGCTTGCCGATGGTGGGCGTCTCCAGGAACAGGTTCAGCGACTGCGACTGGTCCAGGAAGGGGGTGCGCGCGGCCGCCATGTCGATCAGGCCGCGCTGCGGGATCTCCCACGCGGTGCGGTACAGGTCGCGCACCTCCGCCGGGATCCAGCCGAAGCCCTGGACCGAGCCGGAGGACTCGCGCAGCGCCTCGCGGGTCTGGGCGTCCCAGACGCCGAGCCGCTTGAGCTCCTGCACCAGGTAGCCGTTGACCTGGAGGAACTCGCCGCTCAGGGTCTCGCGCTTGAAGAGGTTGGAGACCTGCGGCTCGATGCACTCGTACACGCCCGCGATGGAGGCGATGGTCGCCGTCGGGGCGATGGCGAGGAGGAGGGAGTTGCGCATGCCGGTCGCGGCGACCCGGGCGCGCAGCGCGTCCCAGCGCTCCGGCCAGTTCAGTTCGACGTCGTAGTGATCGGGGTGCAGGACGCCGCGGGCCGTGCGGGTCTGCTCCCACGCGGGGAGCGGGCCGCTGCGCTCGGCCAGGTCGCAGGAGGCCTCGTACGCCGCGAGCATGATGCGCTCGGAGAGCTTCGTGGACAGGGCCTTCGCCTCGGCGGAGTCAAAGGGGATCCGCAGCTGGAAGAAGACGTCCTGGAGGCCCATCGCGCCCAGGCCCACCGGGCGCCAGCGGGCGTTGGAACGGCCGGCCTGCTCGGTCGGGTAGAAGTTGATGTCCACGACGCGGTCGAGGAAGGTGACCGCGGTGCGGACGGTCTCGTCCAGGCGCTCCCAGTCGATGTCGCCCGACTCGGCGAGCACGAAGGCGCCGAGGTTGACCGAGCCGAGGTTGCAGACGGCCGTCTCGCCGTCGTTGGTGACCTCGATGATCTCGGTGCACAGGTTCGAGGAGTGGACGACGGTGCCCGGCTCGGCGGTCTGGTTCGCCGTGCGGTTCGAGGCGTCCTTGAAGGTCATCCAGCCCTGGCCGGTCTGCGCGAGGGTGCGCATCATCCGGCCGTACAGGTCGCGGGCGGGCATGGTCTTGCGGGCCAGGCCCGACTCCTCGGCCTTGCGGTAGGCGGCGTCGAACGCGTCGCCCCACAGGTCCACCAGCTCGGGGACGTCGGCCGGGGAGAACAGCGACCAGTCGGCGTCGGCGTTCACGCGGCGCATGAACTCGTCCGGCACCCAGTGCGCCAGGTTCAGGTTGTGCGTGCGGCGCTGGTCCTCGCCGGTGTTGTCGCGGAGCTCCAGGAACTCCTCGATGTCCGCGTGCCAGGTCTCCAGGTAGACCGCGGCGGCGCCCTTGCGGCGGCCGCCCTGGTTCACGGCGGCGACGGAGGCGTCGAGGGTCTTCAGGAACGGCACGATGCCGTTGGAGTGACCGTTCGTGCCGCGGATCAGCGAACCGCGGGCGCGGATGCGGGAGTACGAGAGGCCGATGCCGCCGGCGTGCTTGGACAGGCGCGCGACCTGGTGGTAGCGGTCGTAGATCGAGTCGAGCTCGTCCAGCGGGGAGTCCAGCAGGTAGCAGGAGGACATCTGCGGGTGCCGGGTGCCGGAGTTGAAGAGGGTGGGGGAGGAGGGCAGGTAGTCGAGGCGGCTCATCAGCCGGTAGAGCGAGGCCACTTCCTCGACGGCCTGGACCGAATCGTTCTCGGCGAGGCCACAGGCCACGCGCAGCATGAAGTACTGCGGGGTCTCGATGACCTGGCGGGTGATCGGGTGGCGCAGCAGGTAGCGGCTGTGCAGGGTGCGCAGGCCGAAGAAGCCGAAGCGGTCGTCGGCGCCCTCGGCGAGGGCGTGCCCGACCAGCGCGTCGAGCCGGCCCGCGTGCAGGCGTACGAAGTCGGCGGTGCGGTCGGCGATCAGGCCCTCGCGGTGGCCGACCTCGACGGAGCCGGAGAAGGAGGTGGAGCCCTGGCCGGCGGCCTCATCGCGGACGGCCAGCGTCAGCAGGCGGGCGGCGAGGCGGGAGTACGCCGGGTCCTCGGAGATCAGCCCGGCGGCCGCCTCGGTGGCGAGCGTACGGAGCTCCGCCTCGTCGGCGGCGGCGCTGCGGCCGCGCAGCGCGGCGGCGGCGACCCGGCCGGGGTCGGTGTCGGGCAGGTCGGCGGTCAGCTCGGTGAGCGTGCGCAGGAGCGCGGCCCCCGGACCCTCATGGGCGGACGGGTCGGACGCGGCGCGCGGTGCGGAAGGCGCGATGGTCACGGGGGGAGCTCTCCCTCGCTCGGCTCCGGGAACACCTTTGGTGCGGGGCGCGAGGGGGCGCACGTGGGGGAGCGCGTGCCTGGCAGGGCAGTGCGCGTGCGCCACGTGGCGTCCACCGGCCCAACCGCGAGGCCCGGACGTGTCTGCACCCGGTTCGGTCGAACCGGGAGCACTGTCGACAGGTCCTCGGACTTGCGGATGCGCCGATCGAGTCGGTGCATTTCATACCGTTGCGGGACAGTTCCGGATTCTCACCGGATTCCCCTGCGACGACAGCGAGCATGAGCATACATGTGGGGGCCGGTGCTTGCGTTGGCCCCCACATGTTGTGTCGCTCCTCGGGGGCGGCGCGCCGCTAGAGCTCCAGGCGGTAGGTGAGCAGGGGGAGGCCCGGAACCGGGTACCAGTCCCGCTCGGGGGTCCGTACGAAGCCCAGCCGGTCGTAGATCCGGTGCGCCCCGAGCATCTTCCGCGTGGTGGACAGCACCAGGTGGTCCACGCCCTCCAGCTCCCGGGCGCGGCTCACGCAGGCCCGTACGAGGGCTTCGCCCGCGCCGCGGCCGCGCGCCGCCGGGGAGACGGCCAGCATCCGGAACTCCGCCTCGCCCGGGCCCGCGATATCGCACAGCGGGCTGCCGGGAGGGGCGAAGGTCACACCGCCGAGCAGCGTGCCCTCGTACTCCGCGACGAGGACCTCGCCGTCGGGGGCCCGGCCGGCGACATCGCGCAGCCGGTTCAGGTAGGGGTCGTCCTCGGAGGAGTGCAGCAGTCCGTCGTCGAGGTACGCCCGTGCGGTGATCTCGCCGAGTTCTTCGTATTCGGCGGTCGCCGCCGTCCTGATGATGATGTCCATGGCATCGAGTGTGCGCCAGGGGAAGAGAAGGGGCCGCCGCGTTCCGTCGGGTGGACGGCGGAACGCGGCGGCCCCGTGGGCCCGGCCGTTCAGCGGCATCGGTCGGCCTCCGGGGCCCACCGGTTCAGCAGCAGCGGAACCCTTCGCGCGGGTCGCCCTCGCGGGCGTCCGTACGGGCCCGTTCGAAGGCCCGGCGCGACTGGACCGGCGCGTCCGGGTCGTGCGTACGGGCGTGGGCGACGTAGTGGTCGTAGGCCGCCTCGCCCGAGAACTCCCGTACGAAGAACCGGGCCCGGCCCAGCGCGTGGCGCAGGCGCGTCACGCGACCGGCTCCTTCACGCGGCCTCCGCCCGAGTCGAGGCCGGCCGCGGCGAGCTCGGCCCGCTCCTCGGCGGTGGGGATGAGGCCGGCCGGGGCGACGAGCTTGGACTCGGTCCACGGGACCTCGACCAGGGTGACCGACTCGGGCTTGCGGATGGCCTTGAGGCAGGTCCGGGCCGCGTCGACGAGCACGATGATGATCAGCAGGGCGAAGAACACCGACAGGACGCCGTCCACCGTGGCGTTGGTGACCACGGTGTGCATCTCGTCCATGTTCTTGGCGGGCTTGAGGACCTTGCCCGCGTCGATCCCGTCCTGGTAGAGGTCCCGCTGCGCGAAGAAGCCGATCTTCGGGTTGTCGGAGAAGATCTTCTGGTAGCTGGCGGTGAGCGTGACGGCCAGGTCCCAGGCCAGCGGAACGCCCGTCACCCAGGCCCACTTGAGCCGGCCGGACTTGATCAGCAGGGTGGTGCAGACGGCCAGGGCGACCGCCGCGAGCAGCTGGTTCGCGATGCCGAACAGCGGGAAGAGCTGGTTGATGCCGCCCAGCGGGTCCTTGACGCCGACCCACAGGAAGTAGCCCCAGCCGCCGACGACGACCGCGCTGGCGAACCAGACGCCCGGCTTCCAGCTGACGTCCTTGAAGGACTTGTGCACGTTGCCGAGGGTGTCCTGGAGCATGAAGCGGCCCACGCGGGTGCCCGCGTCGACCGTCGTCAGGATGAACAGGGCCTCGAACATGATCGCGAAGTGGTACCAGAACGCCTTCATGGAGGAGCCGCCGACCACGGCCGAGAAGATCTCCGACATTCCGAGTGCGAAGGTCGGGGCGCCGCCCGTACGGGACAGCAGGCTGGTCTCCTCCACGTCCTTCGCGGCCTGCGCGAGGGCCTCGGGGGAGATGGCGAAGCCGAAGTTCGTGACGGCCTGCGAGGCCGTCTCGACGGTGGCGCCGACGACCCCGCCGGGGGAGTTGATGGCGAAGTACAGGCCGGGATCGATGATGCAGGCCGCGATGATCGCCATGATGGCGACGAAGGACTCGGTCAGCATCGCGCCGTAGCCGATGACCCGGACCTGGGTCTCCTTCTGGATCATCTTCGGGGTGGTGCCCGAGGAGACCAGGGAGTGGAAGCCGGACAGCGCTCCGCAGGCGATGGTGATGAAGACGAACGGGAACATCGAGCCCGCGAAGACCGGCCCGTCGCCGCGCGAGGCGAACTCGGTGACCGCCGGCATCTTCAGCGTCGGCATGGCGATGACCACGCCCACGGCCAGCAGCCCGATGGTGCCCACCTTCATGAAGGTGGAGAGGTAGTCGCGCGGGGCGAGCAGCATCCACACCGGCAGGACGGACGCCACGAAGCCGTAGGCGATCATCCAGATGACCAGCGTCTCCTTCTCCAGGGTGAAGGTGTCCGCCAGCGAGGACTCGGCGACCCAGCCGCCCGCGACGATGGCGAGCAGCAGCAGCGCGACACCGACGACGGAGACCTCGGTGACCTTGCCCGGGCGCAGGACGCGCAGGTAGACGCCCATGAAGAGGGCGATCGGGATGGTCATGCCGATGGAGAAGACGCCCCACGGCGAGTGCGCCAGGGCGTTGACGATGACCAGGGCCAGTACGGCCAGCAGGATGATCATGATGGCGAAGACGCCGATCAGCGCGGCGGCGCCGCCGACCGGGCCGATCTCGTCCCGGGCCATCTGGCCGAGCGAACGGCCGTTGCGCCGGGTGGAGAAGAAGAGCGTGACCATGTCCTGGACGGCGCCCGCGAAGATCACGCCCACGACGATCCAGATGGTGCCGGGCAGGTAGCCCATCTGTGAGGCGAGCACGGGGCCCACGAGCGGTCCGGCGCCGGCGATGGCGGCGAAGTGGTGGCCGAAGAGCACCCGTCGGTCGGTCGGGTGGAAGTCGACACCGTTGTCAAGGCGTTCGGCGGGGGTGGCGCGGGTCTTGTCCACCTTCAGTACGCGGTTCGCGATGAAGCGCGCGTAGAAGCGGTAGCCGATCGCGTACGAGCCCAGCGCGGCGGCGAGCAGCCAGGCGGCCGAGATCTCCTCGCCGCGGGAGAGCGCCAGCACGCCCCAGCCGATGGCTCCCACGAGCCCGACCAGCACCCACACGGCCACGGCCTTGGGGGACATGCCCCCTGATGGAGAAGGCGAGTCCGGCGTGGTGCCCGGACTCGCCGCGTTCCGTACCGCCCCGGCAGCTTCCCGTTCCGGTTCCGTCATGATCCTCGTCCCCTCGTTGATCATCTGCGTGAGCGCAGGGAATCTACGGGGGACCGCCCGCTGGACGTAAGCCCCCGTCCGTATAGCGGAACGAGAGTCAACTACGAATCAGACGGCGGGACGCTGGAGTCGGGCGACGAACTTGTAACGATCGCCGCGGTATACGGAACGCACCCATTCGACGGGCTCCCCGTCGGCGTCCAGGGAATGGCGGGAAAGCATCAGCATCGGCAGGCCGACGTCGGTGCCGAGCAGTCCGGCCTCCCGCGGAGTGGCCAGCGAGGTCTCGATGGTCTCCTCCGCTTCGGCGAGGCGCACGTCGTACACCTCGGCGAGGGCGGTGTAGAGGGAGGTGTACTTGACCAGCGAACGGCGCAGCGCGGGGAAGCGCTTGGCCGACAGGTGCGTGGTCTCGATGGCCATCGGCTCCCCGCTGGCCAGGCGGAGCCGCTCGATGCGCAGGACCCGCCCGCCGGTGGCGATCTTGAGGAGACCGGCGAGGGTGTCGTCGGCCGTCACGTAGCCGATGTCCAGGAGCTGGGAGGTCGGCTCCAGGCCCTGGGCCCTCATGTCCTCCGTGTACGAGGAGAGTTGGAGCGGCTGGGAGACCTTCGGCTTGGCGACGAAGGTTCCTTTGCCCTGGATCCGTTCCAGCCGGCCCTCGACCACGAGCTCCTGGAGAGCCTGTCGGACCGTGGTCCGCGAGGTGTCGAACTCGGCCGCGAGCGTGCGCTCGGGCGGCACCGGTGTGCCAGGTGGAAGGGTTTCGGTCATATCGAGCAAGTGGCGCTTGAGCCGGTAGTACTTGGGCACGCGTGCCGTGCGGGTGGCCGCCCCGCTGTCCGGCTCCGTGATCGCCCCTTCGGTGGCCATCGCCGCCCGCCTTCCCGACTCCAGTTTCGTTGCCGTCACCGGCTCCTCCGATATGTGCGGTCACATCGTGACACGGGAGGGAGGGCGGGCCTCCTCCCTCCCCCAGGTGTCGGTCCGATAACGGACCGATCACCCGCTCATTAGACCCTTGACACCCCTAAAGGTCTAGGCCAAGCTCCAGCTACTGGTCTACACCAATATGGATCGGATCCCGGCCCCACGGGCAGTACTTGGTGCTTTTTGAGTCACCGCGGCGGGCAAGGGAAGTTGCAGGCAGCATCCCTGAGGAGGGTGGCGTGAAGCGCAAGCTCATCGTGGCGGTCAGTGTCGTTGGCATGATGGCCGGAGTCGCGGCGTGCGGTAACGGCGGCGACGACAAGGCCAAGGCCGACTCGGGCCCCAAGGAGATCACCGTCTGGGTCATGGACGGCTCTGCGCCGAAGGCCTGGATCGACGCGGTCAACGCCGAGTTCTCGGCCAAGCACCCCGGCGTCACCGTCAAGGTCGAGACGCAGCAGTGGAAGGGCATCCAGGAGAAGGTCACGACGGCCCTCTCCGAGGACACCCCGCCGGACGTCCTGGAGCTCGGCAACACCCAGACCGCCGGTTACGCGGTCACCGGTGGCCTCGCAGAGCTGACGAAGGACAAGGCGAAGCTCGGCGCGGACGCCTGGGCGAAGGGCATGCTGGCCTCGGCGGAGATCGACGGCAAGCTGTACTCCGCTCCGTGGTACGCGGCCAACCGCGTCGTGGTCTACGACAAGAAGGCCTACGCGAAGGCCGGCGTCACCCCGCCGACCACCCGCGACGAGTGGGTCGCCGGTCTGGAGAAGCTGAAGGCGGCCGACCCGAAGTCGCAGCCGATCTACCTGCCCGGCCAGAGCTGGTACGTCCTCGCGGGCTTCATCTGGGACGAGGGCGGCGACCTCGCCACCAAGGACGGCGCCAAGTGGAAGGGTGGCCTCGCCACCCCCCAGGCCGCTTCCGCGATGGACTTCTACAAGAAGCTCCAGTCCTTCTCCACCGCCCCGAAGGACAAGGACGAGGCGACCCCGCAGCAGTCCACCGACATCGTTCCCAAGGGCGGCGTCTCGTCCTGGATCGGTCTCGGCTGGGAGGCCGGCGGCGCGGAGAAGGCGCTGAAGGACGCGGGCAAGGAAGCCGACTTCGGTTACTTCCCGATCCCGGGCAAGACCGCCGACAAGCCGGGCACCGTGTTCCTCGGTGGCTCGAACCTGGCGATCGCCGAGCGTTCCAAGAACAAGGACCTCGCCAAGGAGTGGCTGGCCCTCGCCGCAGGCAAGGACCAGATGACCAAGTACGCCGCCGAGACCAAGGGCGCGCTGCTCCCGAACCAGGTGGGCGCGAACTTCGCTCCGCCGGCGGGCTCCTTCGCCGAGGCCATGGCCAAGGCCGGCGCCAACGGCAAGATCACCCCGGTGACCCCGGGCTGGGCGAACGTCGAGACCGAGCCCAACCCGATCAAGGACTTCATGACCAAGGTCCTGAACGGCACCGACCCGGCCAAGGCCGGCGCGGACGCCGACACCGAGATCGCGAACCGCATCAACAAGTAGCACGGCCGAAGTACCGCATCACCTGAAGTACGCAGTAACAGCAGTGATCGCACCGGGGGGTGCGGCGGGCGTCCCGAGCGTCCGCCGCGCCCCCGGTCGCGCATTGACAGAAGTAAGCGCCGCCTGCTCCGAGCGGGGAAGCGGGTGCGGGTCGCCACAGTCAACCGCGAGGAAGCCAGACATGACCGTGCACTCCCAGGGAGCGGCGACCTCCGCTCCACAGGACGCACCACAGAAGTCCGCAGGGGTGGCCGAGACGCCGCCGCCCGCCGGTGCCAAGGAAACGTCCACGTCTCCTCGCGGGAGCGGAAAGAGCAGAAAGTCGCTCCCCGCGGGGTGGTGGCCCTACCTCCTGGTCGGGCCGGCCGTGCTCAGCATGGCGGGCCTGCTGCTGTATCCGCTGATCAAGAACATCATCCTGTCGTTCCAGACGGTCGACAAGATCGAGTTCATCCAGCGGAAGGCGCCGTTCGCCGGACTGGACAACTACACCCAGCTGCTGGGCGACTCGCAGTTCTGGACCGTCGTCGTCCGAAGCTTCGCCTTCACCGCGGCCAACGTCGCGCTGATCATGATCATCGGCAGCCTCATAGGCATCCTGCTGAACAAGCTCGGCAAATGGATGCGCCTGGTCCTGTCGATGGCGCTGGTGATGGCCTGGGCCATGCCGATCGTCGCCTCCGTGACCGTCTTCCAGTGGCTGTTCGACGAGCAGTTCGGCGTCATGAACTGGCTGATGCGCACGCTCGGCTTCTCCGGGTACGACCAGCACAACTGGTTCGGCACCGGCTTCTCCACCCTCGTGATCGTGACGGTCCTGGTGGTCTGGGGCTCGATCCCCTTCGTCGCCCTCAACATGTACGCCGGTCTGACCACGGTCAGCGGCGAACTGTACGAGGCCGCCCGCATGGACGGCGCCAACGGCTGGCAGACCTTCTGGAAGGTCGTCTTCCCGAACCTGAAGTCGTTCTTCCTCGTCACCACGTTCCTCGAGGTGATCTGGGTCTTCAAGGCCTTCACCCAGGTGTACGCGATGAAGGCCGGCGGTCCCGACCGCGGCTCCGAGATCCTGCCCGTCTTCGCCTACGTGGAGGGCCAGAGCCAGTTCCACTACGGCCTGGCCGCGGCGATCTCCGTCCTGACCATCCTGATGCTCGTGATCGTCATGTCCTTCTACTTCCGTCTGATCCTGAAGCAGGAGGAGGAGCAGTGACCACGACCACCGCCCCGAAGCCCGCGACCACCGCGCCGTCCGCGAAGCCCGCCCAGGTGCGCAACCGCCGGCCGGTCCGCCCCGGCGCCGTCGCCAAGAACCTCGGCGCCCTGCTCCTGGCCGTCGTCTTCATCTTCCCCGTCTACTGGATGTTCTCCTCGGCGCTCAAGCCGTCCAGCGAGATCCTCTCCAAGGACCCCGTCTTCGTCTTCACCCCGACGCTGGACAACTTCACCAAGGCCACCGGCGTCGACCTGTTCTGGACCTACGTCACGAACAGCCTGATCGTCACCGTCGGCGCCGTCGCGCTGGCCCTGCTCGTCGCCCTCGCCGCGAGCTTCGCCATCGCCCGGATGAAGTTCAAGGGCCGCAAGGGCCTCGTGCTCGCCGTGATGCTGGCCCAGATGGCGCCCTGGGAGGTCATGGTCATCGCGATGTACATGATCGTCCGCGACGCCGAGATGCTGAACAACCTCGGCGTGCTGACCGCGATCTACTTCGTGATGGTCCTCCCCTTCACCATCTGGACCCTGCGCGGCTTCATCGCCGCGGTCCCGGTGACCCTGGAGGAAGCCGCCCAGATCGACGGCTGCACCCGCGGCCAGGCCTTCCGCAAGGTGATCTTCCCGCTGCTGGCCCCCGGCCTGATGTCCACCTCGCTCTTCGGCTTCATCACGGCCTGGAACGAGTTCGCGATGGTCCTGATCCTGCACAAGGACAAGACCGCGCAGACCCTGCCGCTGTGGCTCACCCAGTTCCAGACGGCCTTCGGCAACGACTGGGGCGCCACCATGGCCGCTTCCTCGCTCTTCGCGGTCCCGGTGCTGCTCATCTTCGTCTTCCTCCAGCGCAAGGCCGTCGGCGGCATGACCGCCGGCGCCGTGAAGGGATAACGGCCCATGACTGTCCTTGCGCACCGCACAGACACTCTGACCCGGGACGCCCTCGCGGTCCTCCAGCCCGGCTTCGAGGGCACCACCGCCCCCGCCTGGCTGCTGCGCCAGGTCGCCGAGGGCCTCACCGCCGTCGGCCTCTTCGGCCGCAACATCACCTCGCCCGAGCAACTCGCCGCGCTGACCGCGCAGCTGCGTACCGAGCGGGACGACGTCCTCGTCGCCATCGACGAGGAGGGCGGCGACGTCACCCGCCTGGAGGTCCGGGGCGGCTCGTCCTTCCCCGGCAACCTGGCCCTCGGCGCCGTGGACGACGTGGACCTGACCCGCGACGTCGCCCGCGAGCTGGGCCGCCGGCTCGCCGAGTGCGGGGTCAACCTCAACTGGGCCCCGTCCGCCGACGTCAACTCCAACCCGGACAACCCGGTCATCGGCGTACGGTCCTTCGGCGCCGACACCCACCTCACCGCCCGGCACACCGCCGCGTACGTCGAAGGCCTCCAGGCCGCCGGCGTCGCCGCCTGCACCAAGCACTTCCCGGGCCACGGCGACACCAACGTCGACTCGCACCACGCGCTGCCGCGCATCGACGTGGACCTCGACACCCTGGCCGCGCGGGAACTCGTACCCTTCCGGGCGGCCATCGAGGCCGGCACCAAGGCCGTCATGAGCGCCCACATCCTGGTGCCCGCCCTGGACCCGACCCGCCCGGCCACCCTCAGCCCGCAGATCCTGACCGGTCTGCTGCGCAAGGAGCTCGGCTACGAGGGCCTCATCGTCACCGACGGCATGGAGATGCACGCCATCGCCGGGACGTACGGGATCGAGCGCGGCTCGGTGCTGGCCATCGCGGCCGGCGCCGACGCCATCTGCGTCGGCGGCGGGCTGGCCGACGAGGGCACGGTCCTGCGCCTGCGCGACGCGCTGGTCGCGGCCGTCCGCGACGGATCGCTCCCCGAGGAGCGCCTCGCCGAGGCCGCCGCCCGGGTCCGCTCACTGGCCGAGTGGACCCGCCAGGTCCGCCTGGGCGCGCGGCCGGAGGGGAGCAGCGCGCCCGGCATCGGACTGGCGGCGGCCCGCCGCGCGGTGGTCGTGACGGGTTCACCCAAGGCGGCCGCCCCGGTGAACGCCCCGTACATCGCCACGCTCAGCCCGGTGGCGAACATCGCCGTCGGCGACGAGACCCCGTGGGGGGTGGCGGGGGAGGTGTCCGCGCTGATCCCGGGCACCGAGGCGGGCGTGTACCCGCAGGGTTCGACCGCGGCCGAGGTCCTGGCCGCGGCGGGGAACCGCACCGTCGTCGCGGTGGTCCGCGACGCGCACCGGCACCCCTGGATGACCGAGGCCCTGGACGCGCTCGTCGCGGCGCGGCCGGAGACGATCGTGGTCGAGATGGGCCTGCCGCGGGCCGAGCCGCGGGGTGCGCTGCACATTGCGACGCACGGGGCGGCCCGGGTCTGCGGCAGGGCTGCCGCCGAGATCATCGCGGGGGTGTAGCGGCCCCTGCGGGTCGGCTGCCGGGGCTCCGCCCCGGACCCCGCGCCTCAAACGCCGGCGGGGCTGGATTTTCCAGCCCCGCCGGCGTTTTGCGTACCGCTACGCGAAGAAGGGCCGGGCCCCCCGCGGGGAACCCGGCCCTTCTTCGCGTAGCGGTACCGCTTACAGACCCTGCCAGGCGGGCTTGTTGGCGAAGGCGTGGCGGAAGTAGTCCGCCAGCTTCAGCTTGGAGGCGGCGGCCTCGTCCACGATCACCGTGGCGTGGCGGTGCAGCTGGAGCGCCGAGGCCGGCACGAGGGCGGACAGCGGGCCCTCGACGGTCTGCGCGACGGCCTCCGCCTTGCCCTCACCGGTGGCCAGCAGGACCAGGTGGCGGGCGTCGAGGATGGTGCCGATGCCCTGGGTGATGACGTGGTGGGGCACCTGGTCTATGTCGTTGTCGAAGAAGCGCGCGTTGTCCACGCGGGTCTGCTCCGTCAGCGTCTTGATGCGGGTGCGCGAGGCGAGCGAGGAGCAGGGCTCGTTGAAGCCGATGTGCCCGTCCGTGCCGATGCCGAGGAGCTGGAGGTCCACGCCGCCGGCGGCGGCGAGCGCGCGGTCGTAGGCGTCGCAGGCGCCGACGATGTCCTCGGCCGAGCCGTCCGGGCCCATGAAGGAGGCCTCGGACAGGCCGAGCGGCTCCACGACCTCGCGCAGGACGACGGCGCGGTAGGACTCCGGGTGTCCGGCCGGCAGGCCGACGTACTCGTCGAGCTGGCAGACGCGGGCCTTGGAGGCGTCGACCAGTCCGGCCTTCACCTTGGCGGCGAGCGCCTCGTAGATGGGCAGCGGGGTAGAGCCGGTCGCCACGCCGAGCAGGGCGTCGGGCTTGCGGCGGACCAGGGCGGCCATGGCCTCCGCGATGAGCTCGCCGCCTGCCTTGGCGTCCGGGACGATGACAACTTCCACGCGGGGCCTGCCGATCTGGAGTGTGACGTTGTGGTATAGACCAATCTAGCAGAGGCGAGGCCCCGTTGCCGGGTCTTCGCGCACACTCCATGGTGGGCCGGATCCGCCGCCCCGGCCTCCCGGGCCCGGGGCGGCGGGCGTCCCCTACAGGAGCGAGAGCTGGAGTCCGCCCGTGACCGGGAGGTGCTGGCCCGTGACCCAGCGGGAGTCCGGGGAGGCCAGGAAGGCGACCACGTCCGCGACCTCCTGCGGGGTGCCGAGCCGGTCGAAGACGGAGCGCGAGGCGGCGTGCGCGCGGGCCGCCGGGTCCGCGAGCCAGGCGGCGTTCAGCTCGGTCTCCACGATCCCGGGACCCACCGAGTTCACCGTGATGTTCCGGGGCGCGAGCTCGGCGGCCAGCGAGACCGTCAGCGCGTTCACCGCGCCCTTGGCCATGACCGTCGCGAGGATCGCGGGCAGGGCGATGTCCGGGGTGCCGGTCACGTTCACGATCCGGCCGCCGTCCCGCAGCCGCTCCAGGCCGTGCCGGATCACGAAGAACGGAGCCTTCGCGTTGAGCGCGTGCGCCCGGTCGTACGTCTCCTCGTCGGTGGCGTCGATTCCGGCGAAGGTGGCCCCGCCCGCGTTGTTCACCAGTACGTCCACCCCCTCGCTGGCCAGCGGGTGGGCGGCGTACGCCGCCCAGAGGGCCTCTGCGCCGCCCGGGACGGCGAGCTCCGCCCCTATCGCGAAGGCGCGGCCCCCGGCCGCCTCGATGGCCCCCACGGTCTCCTTGGCCGCCGCCTCGTTGGATCCGTAGCCCACCGCGACCAGCGCTCCGTCGCGGGCGAGGCGCTCCGCGATGGCCCGCCCGATGCCCCGGCTGCCGCCCGTGACCAGTGCCGTCTTCCCCTTGAGCACGCCCATGGCGCGCCCCCCTTTCGATAATGGTCGCTACAGAAAGAACCGTATCAGGTTTCGTAACGACCGCTATAGAATGAGCGCATGGTGACCGGACAGCGCGGCAGGCCCCGCTCCTTCGACCGTGACGCGGCCCTCGACAAGGCGATGTTCGCCTTCTGGGAGCGCGGCTACGAGGCGACGTCGATCTCGGACCTGACCGCCTCGCTCGGGATCAGCGCCCCGAGCCTCTACGCGGCCTTCGGCGACAAGCGCAAGCTCTTCGACGAGGTCGTGGTGGTCTACGGAGGCCGCTACGGGGACTTCGCGGCCGTCGCCCTCGCCGAGGAGCCCACCGCCCGAGCGGCGCTGGGGCGGATCCTGCGCGAGGCGGCGGAGGTCTACACCGACCCCGCCCACCCGCCGGGCTGCATGGTGATCAGCGCGGCGGTGAACACCACCTCGGACGAGGTGGCGCAGGCGCTGCGGGTACGGCGCGAGGCCAATCTGGTGGCGTTCGAGAGCCGCATCCGGGCCGATGTCGCCACCGGGGTCCTGCCGGCCGGTACGGACACGTGGGCGCTGGCGCGCTACGCCGGAGCGGTGCTTCAGGGGATGTCCCAGCAGTCGCGCGACGGCGCGGGCCGGGAGGAGCTGGAGGCGGTGGCGGAGCTCGCGATGGGGGCCTGGCCGCAGTAGGGGCCGGGGTCACGTCACCCGGCGGCGCATGTCGTCGGCGCGGTCCTCTGGGCCACGGTGCCGAACGGGACCCTCAGCCCGCCCGGCACCGTAGCCCGGAGTACTTACGGCCGTCGGGTGTGCGGTGCCCGACAGCCGGTGGGAGGTGACGCGCGGTCAGGGCAGAGCGCGCGGCTTACCTCGATCCGTCCTCCTGTGCGGGGAGGGCGGAAGCTTGATGCAATTGTGGACTAGACCAATCTGTTCTGTCCATCCAATGACGAGACCCGGGTTCCCGTCACTTCCTCCAAGCCTACGCGGAAGCGGGGTCTCCTGGATACTCCATAGTCACTTCGGAGAATCGCGCTGAGGAAAGTCATGGCCCGTACCCGGGGTACGCTCGCCACGTGCCCTCCATGAACGACCTCGTACGCCAGCACACCGCTCTCAGTGAAACCGACCTGGAGTGGCTCCACCTGCTGGTCTCGGAGTGGCAGCTGCTCTCCGACCTCTCCTTCGCGGACCTCGTGCTGTGGGTTCCCACGCTCGACGGCAGCCGCTACGTCTCGGTCGCGCAGATGCGCCCGAACACCGGCCCCACCTCGTACCAGGACGACATGGTCGGCCACCTGGTCCCGCGCGGCCGCCGTCCGCTGCTCGACGCCGCGCTCGACGAGGGCCGCATCGTGCGCGAGGGCGACCCGGAGTGGCGCGAGGAGGTGCCGGTCCGCGTCGAGTCGATCCCCGTGCGCCGCGAGGGCCGGGTCCTCGGAGTGATCGCACGCAATACCAACCTGCTCACTGTGCGTACACCGAGCCGGCTGGAGCTCACCTATCTGCAGTCCGCCTCCGACCTGGCCCAGATGATCGCGGCGGGCTCCTTCCCGTTCCCGGGCCAGCAGGTCGACATGGACGCCTCCCCGCGCGTCGGCGACGGTCTGATCCGGCTCGACGCCGAGGGCGTGGTGACGTACGCGTCCCCGAACGCGCTCTCCGCCTACCACCGGCTCGGCCTCGCCTCCGACCTGGTCGGCCAGCACCTGGGCACCATCACCTCCGAACTCGCGCCCTCCCGGGGCCCGGTGGACGAGGCCCTGGTCAAGCTCGCCAGCGGCTGGGCGCCGCGCGAGACCGAGGCCGAGGGCAGCGGCGGGGTCATCCAGCTGCGGGCCATCCCGCTCAAGCCCAAGGGCACCCGGATCGGCTCGCTCGTCCTGTGCCGCGACGTCACGGAACTGCGTCGTCGCGAACGTGAATTGATCACCAAGGACGCGACCATCCGGGAGATCCACCACCGGGTCAAGAACAACCTCCAGACGGTGGCCGCGCTCCTGCGCCTACAGGCCCGCCGAATGGATTCGCCGCAGGGGCGCGAGGCGTTGAACGAAGCCGTCCGCCGCGTCGGTTCGATCGCGATCGTGCACGAGACGCTGTCTCAGAACCTGGATGAGCGGGTCGAGTTCGACGAGATCGCCGACCGCGTGATCGCGATGGTCGCCGAGATCTCCCCGGGCAAGGTCGCCTGCCGGCGCACCGGCCGCTTCGGCATCCTGGACGCGGAGGTCGCCACCCCGCTGTCGATGGTGCTGACGGAGATCCTCCAGAACGCCCTGGAACACGCCTTCACCCAGGGGGAGGGCGGCACCGTGGAGGTGTCCGCGGCCCGCTCGGGCAGCGGCCGCGACGATGCCCGGCTGCTGATCTCGGTGGTCGACGACGGCTGCGGTCTGCCCGAGGGGTTCGACCCCCAGCGGGCCGGCAACCTCGGGCTGCAGATCGTGCGGACCCTGGTGGAGGGGGAGCTCGGCGGCACCTTCGACATGGTCGCGTCCGAGCCGCGCGGCACCAAGGTCGTCCTCGACATACCGGCCAGCCCGCAGAAGTAGGGCGGCGCGCCGATTACTCAGGGTGATGTCTTGGGCTGCCCACCGGCTCCGGACAGCACTGAACCCCGGACCGAATGGTTTTCGGTACGGGGTTCAAGAGCACGTTGCTGAGCGCTTATATGGGTACTACGCGCTGCGGCTCGAGGCTCGAAAGTCGATGTCAGGCGGTTGCGTTGCGCGCCCGATTGCGAGCGGCGCGGCGCTTCATTGCGCGGCGCTCGTCCTCGCTGAGACCGCCCCAGACACCGGAGTCCTGACCGGACTCGAGCGCCCACTGCAGGCACTGCTCCATGACGGGGCAACGGCGGCAGACGGCCTTGGCTTCCTCGATCTGCAGCAGCGCAGGACCGGTGTTGCCGATGGGGAAGAAGAGTTCCGGGTCTTCCTCGCGGCAAACGGCGTTGTGACGCCAGTCCATGGCTGCTCCATCTCCTTGTATTGCGGGCAGGTTGCTTGTGAATGTGAACGCTTTCACGAATCCCTTCGCGAGGGAAGGGAGACCGCCCAGTTTGGGGAAAAACTCGCCCTGGGCTGCCGAAGATTCGTGGAGGGGTTCTGGCGGTCTGTGTGGGTGCCGGGTTCTGCGGGCTGTCCCGATCGCCATGTAGAGATTCGCAAACCTCGGACGGGGATACAACCCCTTCCGGAAAGTTTTTTTTGATTCGTCGGTGTCTACTAGGTCACAGCCCTACTTCCTAGGGGTGGACCGGCGTGTAAACGTTCGAGTGAAAGGACTTTCGGCCCTTCCACTCACACAATCACACGCAGTGCACGGCGTACGCCTGTGAACCGAACGCTGGTGCGCAGCCCGAGGTGGTCTCCGTCCATCTGGAACGGAAGCGGCACCTTCGAATGCAAGGTGAAGTCCGTCAGATCGTGCAGAGACACCGCGTGCTTTCCGTGCGGGCCGCGCTCGGGAGTCGAGGTCAGGAGCTGTGTCGCGTAGCGCGCGACCGCCGGAGTTGACAAACGGTCCAGCGCCAACACGTCAAGTGCCGTGTCGAACGAGGCCTCCGGGGAGGCGTAGAGCGGCCGGTTGCCCAGGTATGTCCAGGGTGACGTGTTGCACACTATCGACAGGACCAGATCCGTCACCGGATCCGCGCCGGGGCGTTCCAGCGTCACCGTGCCGTGCCGGCGGTTGGGCTCTTCCCAGAACTGACGCATCAGCTGTCGCACGTACAGGGCATGGGTCGAACGCTTGCCCCGTTCCCGCTGCTGCTCCACGCGGCCCACGACACCCGCGTCGAAGCCGAAGCCGGCGCAGAAGGTGAACCAGCGCGCCGGGACCGACTCGTCCTCCGTGCCCGGGGTACCGGCCGCGAGCCCGAGGCCGACCGTCCGCTCGCGCCGTTCGCGCAGCGCGTCCAGCAGGGCGCCGGTCGCCTCGACCGCGTCGTTGGGCAGCCCGAGCGCGCGGGCGAAGACATTGGTGGAGCCGCCGGGGACCACCGCGAGTCCGGGCAGCCGGTCCGGATCGGGTCCCTCGTGCAGCAGTCCGTTGACCACTTCGTTGACGGTGCCGTCGCCGCCCAGGGCCACGACCAGGTCCACACCGGTCTCGGCCGCCCTGCGGCCCAGGTCCCGGGCGTGGCCGCGGTACTCGGTGGTGACCGCCTCCAGCTTCATCTCGCTGGCGAGCGCGTGGGTCAGGACGTCGCGCGTGCGCGCACTGGTCGTCGTCGCTGCTGGGTTGGCCACGAGGAGTGCACGCATGGGCGTCAGCCTACCGACCCGTTCGGACGCGGCCCATACTGGCCGTCCCCTTCGGGGCGGGAGGGGCGCGGCTACCCTGCTGGGGTGATGACGAAGCCCAGCGCCACCGTGTCCGCCGTCCCCGTCCCGCTGCCCCGCCGGCTGACCGCGGCCGCCGCGCTGACCGCGCTGGAGGGGCTGGCCCTGGCCGGGCCCGGCGTCGCCGACCTCTACACGGCCTTCTTCGGCGGGGGCGACTTCCGGCAGGCCGCGACCGGCGGGGTCACCCTGCTCGTCCTGGCCGCGCTGCCGCTGGTCGCGGCGCTCGGACTGCTCCTGCGCCGCCGCTGGAGCCGCGGCCCGGCGCTGGTCACCCAGCTGATGTCGCTGCCGGTCGCCTGGATGCTGTGGACCGCGGGAGGGTCGATGAGGATCGCCGCCGCGGCCCTGGCCCTGGCCGCGGTGGCCGTCGCGGCCCTCGTGGTGAACCATAAGGCCACCGAAGCGCTGGGCATCGGGCCCGCGGAACAGGCCCGGTAGCCCCTGCGGGCCGCGCTCCTCCTCTTCGGCGACTCTTCGGCGACTCGCTCGGGTGCTCCCCGACTACTCCCCGACTACTCCTCGACCAGGAGCTTCTCGCGGAGCTGGGCCAGGGTGCGGGCCAGTAGCCGGGAGACGTGCATCTGGGAGATGCCGACCTCCTGGGCGATCTGCGACTGGGTCATGTTGCCGAAGAAGCGCAGCAGCAGGATCCGCTTCTCCCGCGGCGGCAGCCCTTCGAGGAGCGGCTTCAGGGACTCGCGGTACTCGACGCCTTCCAGCGCCTCGTCCTCGGAGCCCAGGGTGTCCGCGACCGCCGGCGA
Source organism: Streptomyces sp. NBC_01298 (assembly GCF_035978755.1). Taxonomy (NCBI): domain Bacteria; kingdom Bacillati; phylum Actinomycetota; class Actinomycetes; order Kitasatosporales; family Streptomycetaceae; genus Streptomyces; species Streptomyces sp. NBC_01298. Next base: position 3,247,110 of record NZ_CP108414.1, on the reverse strand, counting down.
CTCGTCGTCGGTGTCCGGGACGTCCAGCGAGAGCGTGCTGTAGGCGTTGGCCGATTCCAGGCCCTCCAGCACCTCCTCCTCGGAGATCCCCAGCCGTTCGGCCAGTTCGTGCACCGTGGGGGAGCGGCCGTGCTGCTGGGACAGTTCCGCCGTCGCCGTGGTCAGCGAGAGCCGCAGCTCCTGCAGGCGCCGGGGGACCCGTACGGCCCAGCCCTTGTCGCGGAAGTGCCGCTTGATCTCGCCGACCACCGTGGGTGTGGCGTACGTGGAGAACTCGACCCCGCGGTCCGGGTCGAAGCGGTCCACCGACTTGATCAGGCCGATGGTGGCCACCTGGGTCAGGTCGTCCAGCGGCTCGCCGCGGTTGCGGAAGCGCCGGGCCAGGTGTTCGACCAGCGGCAGGTGCATCCGTACGAGCCGGTTGCGCAGCTCCGCCTTCTCCGGCGAGCCGTCGGGCAGTGCCCGGAGCTCGATGAAGAGGGCCCGCGCGCCGCTGCGGTCGCGCGGATCCGGGAGTGGCAACGGCGCGGTGAACACCGGGGCCGCGAAGGCTCCGGGGGTGTCCGCGGCAGACGCGTCCGCGGACGGTGTGTCCGGGGCCGGGGTCACCGGCGGGGCCGTGGCAGCGGCCCCCGGTGGCTGGACCGGCAGTGTTTGGTCGTGCTGGTTCTCGCTCACAGGGCCCGCCCGTCGCTCCGCCGAGTCCAAAAAGCCGTTTTCCGCATCCGTGTCAGCCGGGTGCGGCCGGGCGTGCTGCTGCTCCGGAATGCCGCCGTCGACCTCGTGTCCTACCCGGGGCCGATCCCCGCCCCGCACCGGGACCTCCCCGCCGCTCACGCCGGGCCTGGTCCCGCGCCGCGCTGTTTGTAGAGGCTGATGCTCACCGTCTTGTTCTCCTCGACCGTGGCCTCGACCTTCCCGGCGAGCGCCGAGAGGACCGTCCACGCGAACGTGTCGCGCTCCGGTGCCCGGCCGTCGGTGGTCGGGGCGGAGACGGTCACCTCCAGCGAGTCGTCCACCAACCGGAAGACGCAGCTGAGGACGGAGCCGGGCACGGCCTGCTGGAGCAGGATCGCGCAGGCCTCGTCCACCGCGATGCGGAGGTCCTCGATCTCGTCGAGGGTGAAGTCCAAACGTGCCGCGAGGCCGGCCGTGGCCGTCCGCAGCACAGACAGGTAGGCACCCGCAGCGGGCAGCCGGACTTCCACGAAGTCCTGGGTCCCGGGCTCGCCTGCGATCTGGGACACCCTCACCTCCAAGGTGGTACGAGCTCTGTTCGCCGGTGACGCTATCGCGATCCGGGCGATCGTGTCGCGGCACCCCTGTCGGAGGGTGCAGAACCCCTTTGAACTTAGCTGCACATAGCCGGCCGAAAGGCCGTACCTGCGACCAGTGACTGATGGTAAGCCCATGGGGACGCACAGTGGCTAGGGGTCTGCGGGCCCAAATCAGGGGAACCGGCGGAGGGTTGACCTACCCCACTTCAGACGATCGAACCGTCGACAAAACACCATCGCCAGGTCTCGCCCGGTTCGAAGCTGCGCATCACCGGATGTCCGGTCTCCCGGTGGTGCGCCGTGGCGTGCCGGTGGGGCGAGGAGTCGCAGCAGCCGACGTGCCCGCACCCCAGGCACAGCCGGAGCTGGACGGGATGGCTGCCGAGTGCCAGACATTCGGGGCAGGTCTGGGCAAGCGGGGCGGGCTCGGGGCGCGGCAGTTCGGGAACGTGGGTGCACTCGCTCATGATGGCCAGCGTACTGAGGTACGGGCGCCCGGGATGACATGACTCAAGCGAGGATGATCTTCGATGGAGGTATTGCCGCTGGTGGCGCTGGTCGCCGGCTGTGCGGTCGTCGCGGGCCTGGCCCGCCGAACCCCGGTGCCCGCGCCCCTGATGCTGGTCGCCGCCGGGCTGGCCGCGGCCTACGTGCCGGGCGTGCCCGAGTACGACCTGGACCCGCACATCGTGCTGCCGCTGCTGCTCCCGCCGCTGCTCTACACGGCCGCGGTGGACAGCTCGTACCTGGACCTGCGGGCGAACATCCGGCCCGTGGCGCTGCTCTCGGTGGGGTACGTGCTCTTCGCGACGCTCGTCGTCGGGTACGCGGCGTACCTGGCGGTGCCGGACCTCTCGCTGCCGGTGGCGCTGGTGCTGGGCGCGGTCATCGCCCCGCCCGACGCGGTCGCGGCGACGGCCATCGCCCGCAAGCTCGGGCTGCCGAACCGGATCACGACCATCCTCCAGGGTGAGTCCCTGGTCAACGACGCCACCGCGATCACCGCGTACAAGGTGGCGCTGGCGGCGGCGGTCGGGGCGAGCGCCGGCTGGGCGGGCGGGATCAGGGAGTTCCTGCTGGCCTCGGTGGGCGGGGTCGCGATGGGCCTGCTGCTGATGGTCCCGATCCACGTCCTGCGCAAGCGGCTGCGCGAACCGCTCCTGCAGAACACCCTGTCGCTGCTGATCCCCTTCGTGGCCTACGCGGCCGCCGAGCGGGTGCACGCGTCGGGAGTGCTGGCGGTCGTGGTGGTCGCGCTGTACCTCGGACACCGCAATTGGCAGGTCGACTTCGCGACCCGGCTCCAGGAGGAGGCGGTCTGGAAGGTGGTCGCCTTCATCCTCGAATCCGTGGTCTTCGCGCTGATCGGACTCCAGCTGCCGGTGGTCCTGAAGGGGCTGGGGGAGTACGAGGGCCTGGCGGCGGCGGGCTACGCCGTGGTGGTGTTCCTCGTCGTGGTGGCGGCCCGCTTCGCGTGGGTGTTCCCGGCGACGTTCCTGCCGAGGCTCTCGCCGCGGATCCGGGCGCGCGAGCCGGAGACGAACTGGAAGGCTCCGGTCGTCGTGGGATGGGCGGGCATGCGGGGCGTGGTCTCGCTGGCGATCGCCTTCTCCGTGCCGGTGAGCGTGCCGCACCGGAACCTGATCCTGTTCCTGACCTTCACCACGGTGATCGGCACGCTGGTGGTCCAGGGCCTGACCCTGCCGCCGCTGATCCGGCTGCTGCGGCTGCCGGCCAAGGACAGCCACGCCGAGACCCTGGCCGAGGCCCAGGCCCAGAGCGAGGCCTCGCGGGCGGCGGAGGACCGCCTGACGGAACTCCTGGCCTCCCCGGCGAACGCCCTCCCGCCCCCGCTGGCGGACCGGCTGCGCACGGTGCTGGAGCGGCGGCGCAACGCGGTGTGGGAGCGGCTGGGGGAGGTCAACGCGGTGACGGGCGAGTCCGCGGACGACGTCTACCGCCGCCTGGCGGGGGAGATGATCGCGGCGGAACGCGAGGTCTTCGTCTCCCTGCGCGACGCCCGCCGCATCGACGACGAAATGCTCCGGGCCCTGCTGCGCCGCCTGGACCTGGAGGAGGCGGCGGCGTACCGGGAGGAAGCGGGCTGACGGCGGGGCCGCCCGGGCTGCGGCTGCGGTCTACGGCTGCGGGCTACGGGCGGCCCGTGACGACCGCGGCCAGGGTGGTGCCGCGGGGGAAGGCGCCCGCGCGGGTCAGGTCGAGCAGGGCCCACAGGAGCTTCGCCACGTAGATCCGCTCCACCGCCAGGCCGTGGCGGGACTCGAAGTCCGCCGCGAACCGCGCCAGCTCGGCGGGGACCCGGGCGTAGCCGCCGTGGGTGTAGCCCTCGGCCAGGGACCAGTCGCCCGCCGGACCGCCGAAGGCGGCAGCCTGGAGGGAACGTATCTCCGCCTCCAGGAACCCGCCCCCGACCACCGGCACCCCCAGGGCCCGCTGCCCCGCGCCGAGTCCTGCCGCCAGCCCGGCCAGCGTGCCCCCGGTCCCGCAGGCCACGGCGGCCACGTCGCAGGCACCGCCCAGCTCGCGGCCCAGTTCGGCGCAGCCCTCCAGCGCGAGGGCGTTGCTGCCGCCCTCGGGGATCACGTAGGCCCCCTCCGCGCCCGCCAGCGCGGGCAGTGCGGCCTTGTCCCGGTAGGCCGACCGGGTCACGAAGTGGAGCCGCATGCCGTCCGCCGCGCACCGGGCCAGCGAGTCGTTCAGCGGCCGCCCCGCGAGTTCGTCGCCTCGTACGATCCCGACCGTGGCCAGCCCCAGCAGCCGGCCGGCCGCGGCGGTGGCCCGCAGGTGGTTGGAGTAGGCCCCGCCGAAGGTCACCAGCTCCGGATATCCGCCCGCGACGGCGGCCCGCAGATTCGGCGCGAGCTTGCGCCACTTGTTGCCGGGCAGCTCCGGATGGACCAGGTCGTCCCGCTTGAGCAGTAGTCGTACGCCCTGCGCGGCGAACCGCTCGTCCGGGGCTTCGGTCAGCGGGGAGGGCGGGCGGGGCCGCAGGATCGGGGCCGGGTCGACTGGACGTTCCACCCGCCCATTGTGTGCCGAGGTGCGCCGGGTCCGCCCGCACCGCCGATCCGAGGGCGGTTCGCCGGCGCCGAGGGGTTCTTCACTTGGCGCGGGGCATCGGTGATGATGAGCCGTCATATTTCATTGGTGGTGGGGGAATCGTGAGCAGTGACGCGGGTTCGTTCGGCGTGCTCGGGCTCTTAATCGTGGTCGTGGCCTATTTCGTTCCGACGTTCGTCGCCTTCGGGCGGGGGGTGCCCAACAAGGGCTCCGTCCTGGTGGTCAACCTGTTCCTCGGCTGGTCCGTGGTCGGCTGGGTGGTCGCGCTGGCCATGGCCGCGCGCAGCAGGTAGGGCCGGAGCGGCGGCTACTTCAGGCGCTCCTCGACGCGGGAGCGCATCGAGGCCATCGTGAAGCCCTTCGGGTCGATCTTGCCCGGACGCCATTCCAGGTGGCCGATCACCGAGCGGGCCGTCCAGCCGTGGGCGCGGCACAGTGCGGCCGACGCACGGGCCATCGCGTCGAGCTGGGCGGCCGGCCAGGGGTCCTCGCCGTCGCCGAGGTTCTCGCACTCGAAGCCGTAGAAGTGGCGGTTGCCGTCGGTGTCCGCGTGCTGGTCGGGCGGGAGGCGCTTCTCCGCGATCACGGCCGCCAGCACGCCGGAGTCGCCCGCGCCGGCGTGGTTGGCGCGGCCGTGGCCGACCAGGTGGACCCGGCCGTCCTTGGTGATCACGCCGTGGCAGAGGGGGCCGGGGAGGTCCGCGTGGCCGTCGCGGCAGAGCTGGACGGTGTACGCGGTCCCGTGCGTGACGGTGTGGTGGAGCATTACGCCGTGCACCGGACCCCAGGGGCCCTTGTGGTCGCGGTTGTGGGTGCGCCAGCCGCCGACTTCGACGACCGTCAGGCCCTCGCCCCGCAGGGCGCCGATGAACCGGTTCGCGGACAGGGGTGCGGACATGACCGCCTCCTTGGCTGTGAGTAGCCGAATGGTTACCCAACGTTTAGTGGAGGCGGCCATTCCGCCGCAAGGGGCGCGCACCCGGCGCACGGTTCACGCCGAGGCGAGCCACAGGTCGGGGCCGAAGACCTCGTAGGCGATGTCCGCGGGCGCCACGCCCTTGGCGATGAGCTGCTCGCGGGTCGCCCGCATGAAGGGGAGCGGACCGCAGAGGTAGGCCTTCGTGCCCGGGGCGACCGGGACGGCGGTGAGGTCGAGGAGGCCCTCGTGGTCGCCGGGCTCGGCGTCGGCCTCGTACCAGAAGTGCGCGGAGGCGTCGGCGAGCTTGCCGGTCAGGTCCCGGTGGTCGGTGCGCAGGGCGTGGTCGGCGGGGGAACGGTCGGCGTGCAGGACGGTGACGGGGGCGGTGTGCGCGGTGTCGGCGAGGTGCTCCAGCATCGAGAGCATCGGGGTGCAGCCGATGCCGGCGGAGGCGAGGATCACCGGCGCGGCGGAGTCCTGGAGGACGAGGTCGCCGTAGGGGGTGGAGACGCGCAGGGCGTCCCCGGTGCGGATGTGGGCGTGCAGGTGGTGGGAGACCTCGCCGTCGGGGCCGGCGGCGGCCGGTCCGTGGACCCGCTTGACGGTGATGGAGCGGACGGGCGAGCCGGGGGCGCTGGAGAGGCTGTACTGCCGGATCTGGCGGGCGCCGTCGGCCAGTTCGACCTGGACGGAGACGTACTGGCCGGGCTTGAAGCCGGGCGCGGGGGCGCCGTCGGCCGGGGCCAGGTGGAAGGTGGTGCAGTCCGCGGTCTCCTCGACGCGGGCGGCGACCGTCCAGTCGCGCCAGACGTCACCGGCCAGGACCTGCTGCTCGGCGTAGAGGCGCTCCTCGATGGTGACGAGGGCGTTCGCCATGAGCCAGTAGACCTCGTCCCAGGCTTCGGCGACCTCGGGGGTGACGGCCTCGCCGAGGATCTCCACGATCGCCTCGAAGAGGTGCTTGTGGACGACCGGGTACTGCTCGCGGGTGACGCCGAGGGAGGCGTGCTTGTGGGCGATGCGGTTCAGCATCACGTCGGGGCGGGTGTCCGGGTGGGCGACGAGGTGGGTGGCGAAGGCGGCGATGGAGCCGGCGAGGGCCTGCTTCTGGAGGCCGGCGTTCTGGTTGCCGCGGTTGAAGAGGTCGCGGATCAGCTCGGGGTGGGCCGCGAAGAGCTTCCCGTAGAAGAGCTCCGTGATGTCGCCGATGGCCGCGCCGACGGCGGGCAGGGTGGCTCGTACGGTCGCGGTCGACTTCTCGGAAAGCATCGGTGACTCCTCGGGTCGGGGGTGGATCACAGAAGTGGAATATGAGATGCGGATTTATGGACGGGGGTCCGGGCGTCCATGGAGATACGGATTTCTGTTCGAAGTGTCGGTGGACATCAGGCTATGCGGGTCGAGTGCCGGTGCGAACCGGCCATCCGGCCCCCGCCGTCAGGGTCTTCCGGCCCCCGGCGATCCGCCCGAAATGCCCAGCAGGAGCGGCCCGGTCGGGGCTGCGACCAGGTCGTTCACCGTCAGCGGGTCCAGGGAGGCGAAGAAGGCCTCCTGGGCCCGGCGCAGCGCCCCGCGCAGGACGCACGCGCTCCGCAGCGGGCACGGGACGGTGCCGTCACAGTCCACGACGTCGCCGGCGCCCTCCAGTTCGCGGATCACCCCGCCCACCGAGGCGGCGCGCCCGGCGGGGGTCAGGGTGAGGCCGCCGCCGCGTCCGCGGCGGGCTTCGACCAGACCGAGATGCTGCAGCTTGGCGACCACTTTGGCGGTGTGGGTGTACGGGACCTCCATGGTCGCCGCCACCTCGCGGGTGGTCGGGAGGTCCTCCTCCGCGACGGCCAGGCGCATCAGGACGCGCAGGGCGAGATCGGTGAATCGGGTCAGCCGCATGGGTCCAGCGTAGAAAACTTGCATCCAGCGTGCAAATTAAACGGAGGCCCATCGCGCGGGGTGGCCGAAACGGGTGGGGTCCAAGTGCCGTGTGGGGCGGGAGGTGAACTCAAGAGAGTGCCCAGCCACGAACGGAGTAGTCCCACCCTTTTGTGTAATGGTCTCACCACGTTCCGTGCTGAAAGGCTCCTCCCGCAGATTCATGGAGTGATCGAAGGGGAAAACATGTCGGTCCAGGCAGGTTCCGAATCCGAGACCCAGGCGCCGCAGCGGAGTCTGGGAACCACGGCCGCGCGGAACTTGGCAACCACGACCAAGTCCGCGCCGCAGATGCAGGAGATCACCTCGCGGTGGCTCCTGAAGATGCTCCCCTGGGTGTCCGTCCAGGGCGGCACGTACCGGGTGAACCGGCGGCTGAGCTACTCCGTCGGCAACGGAATCGTGGAGTTCATCAAGACCGGCACGCAGGTGCAGGTGATTCCGGCGGAGCTGGGGGAGCTCCCCGTACTGCGCGACTACGACGACCCCGACGCGCTGGCCGAACTCGCCGCGCGCTGCCACCAGATCGACTTCGAGCCGGGCCAGGAGCTCACCTCCTTCGGCAGCCCCGCCGACAAGGTGTTCCTGCTCGCCCACGGCCGCATCGACCAGATCGGCCCCGGCCCGTACGGTGACGACGCCGTCCTGCAGACCGTCGCCGACGGGGCCTTCTTCGGCGAGGACGCCCTCGTCGACGAGGAGGCCATCTGGGAGTACACCGCCCGCGCCGCCACCGCCGGCACCGTGCTCGTCCTCTCCCGCCAGGACTTCCAGATCCTCGCCGACCGGGTGGACTCGCTGCGGGCGCACCTGGACTCCGTACGGGCCCTGCCGGAGCAGCGCACCAACAAGTACGGCGAGGCCGCGATCGACCTCTCCGCCGGCCACCAGGGCGAGGCCGTGCTGCCGGGCACCTTCGTGGACTACGAGGCCAGGCCGCGCGAGTACGAACTCTCCATCGCCCAGACGGTCCTGCGCGTCCACACCCGCGTCGCCGACCTGTACAACCAGCCCATGAACCAGACCGAGCAGCAGTTGCGGCTCACGGTCGAGGCGCTGCGCGAGCGCCAGGAGCACGAGATGCTCAACAACCGCGACTTCGGCCTCCTGCACAACGCCGACTACGACCAGCGCATCCAGTCCCACGACGGGGCGCCCAGCCCCGACGACATGGACCAGCTGCTCAGCATGCGGCGCGGATCCAAGTTCTTCCTGGCCCACCCCAAGGCCATCGCCGCCTTCGGCCGCGAGTGCAACAAGCGCGGGCTGTACCCGGAGTCGGTCGAGATCGGCGGTCACCGGGTGCCGTCCTGGCGCGGGGTCCCGATGTTCCCGTCCAACAAGATCCCGATCAGCGACGCCCGGACGACCTCCATCCTCTGCATGCGCACCGGCGAGGAGGAGTCGGGCGTGATCGGACTGCACCAGCCCGGGATCCCGGACGAGATCGAGCCGAGCACCTCGGTGCGGTTCATGGGGATCAGCGAGCAGGCGATCATCTCGTACCTGGTCACCACCTACTTCTCCGCCGCGGTGCTGGTGCCGGACGCGCTCGGCGTCCTGGAGAACGTCGAGATCGCCCGCTGGAGCTGACCCGGCCGGCTCCGGCGCCGACGCCGGAGCGAAGGACACGAGTCGGACGGGGCGGGACAGGACGGGACGGAGCGCACACGCCATGTCGACCACTGAGGCGATCACCACCAGCGAGGGGCAGGAAGCCGCCGTCCTGCTGGAGCGGACCAGAGAAACGGTCAACCCGGAACTGCGCCGGGCCGTGGAGAGCCTGCCCGGCTCGATGCGGCACGTGGCGATGTACCACTTCGGCTGGGAGCACGAGGACGGCACCCCGGCGGCGGGCAGCACCGGCAAGGCCATCCGGCCCGCCCTGGTGCTCGCCGCCGCACAGGCCCTGCGGGGCGACGGGGTGGCCGGGGAGGCCGTACGGGCGGCGGTGGCCGTGGAGCTGGCGCACAATTTCACGCTGCTGCACGACGACGTCATCGACAAGGACGTCCGCCGGCGCGGCCGGCCCACGGCCTGGACGGTCTTCGGGACCTCGGACGCGATCATCACGGGCGACGCCATGATGGCGCTCGCGCTGCGGTTGCTCGCCGAGGATCCGCATCCGGCCTCGGCGGCCGCCTCGGCGCGGCTCGCCGCCTGCATCGTCGAGCTGTGCGCGGGCCAGCAGGCGGACTGCGCCTTCGAGCAGCGCCGCAGCGTCTCCCTCGACGAGTGCCTGACCATGGCCACGGCCAAGACCGGAGCCCTGCTGGGCTGCGCGTGCGCGCTCGGCGCGCTGTACGCCGGGGCCGGCCCGGACGAGGTCGACGCGATGGACGCCTTCGGCCGGGAGGCCGGGCTGGCGTTCCAGCTCATCGACGACCTGATCGGCATCTGGGGGGACCCCGGCCACACCGGTAAGCCCGCCGGAGCCGATCTGCTGGCCCGCAAGAAGTCCCTCCCGGTCGTGGCCGCCCTCACCTCGGGCACCCCGGCGGGGGAGGAGCTGGCCGGTCTGTACGCGGGTCCCATGACCGGGGACGACGTGAGCAGGGCGGCCGCCGCGGTGGAGCGGGCCGGCGGGCGGGACTGGGCGCAGGCCCATGCCGCCGACCGGATGGGGCGGGCGGTGCAGCAGCTGTCGCGGGCCGTCCCGGACCTCGGGGCGGCGGGCGGGCTGCTGGCGCTGGCGGAGTTCGTGACGCGGCGTACGAAGTGACCGCGTAGGGGAGAAGGGCCCCCATGGGTGAAGGGGAGGCCTGTTCCGGCACCGCACGGTGCCGGAACAGGCCTTTCTGCGTGGGTGGGGCAACTCTAGGATCACTCACGGTTGTTGACGCGTGAGTGATGTGAAGGGTGTGGCCCATGGGGCTGGAGATACGTCAGGCCGGACCGTCGGACCGGGACGCCGTGGCACGGCTGCTCGACGAGGCCTTCCGCGGTGATCCCGTGAGCAGCTGGGTGTTCCCGGACCCGGAGCACCGGGCCGCGGTGCACGGGAGGTTCCTCGGCGTCTTCGTGGACGTGGCGCTGGCCGAGGGCCGGATCGACTACGCGTCGGACGGTTCGGCGGCGGCGCTGTGGCTGCGGATCCCGGCGGCCGATCCGGAGGCCGGGCACGTCGAGGACGAGGTGCCGGCGAAGATGCGGGCCGTCGCCGACCCGGACAACGAGCGGTGCGAGCTGGTGGGCCGGCTCACCGGCGAGGTGCACCCGATGGCGGAGGAGCACGAGTACCTGCTGATGATCGCGGTCGCCCCCGGGCGGCAGGGCGAGGGGCTGGGCACGGAGCTGATCCGGCCGGTGCTGGAGCGCTGCGACCGCGAGGGCGTGCCGGCGTACCTGGAGGCGAGCAGCGAGCGCAGCAAGGGGCTGTACGAGCGGCTGGGCTGGCAGTTCACGGGCCAGGCCGTGCGGTTGCCGGAGGGGCCGCTGATGTGGCCGATGTGGCGCAAGCCGCAGTGACCGGTCCGGCAGGTCCTGCCGGTCCTGCCGGTTCTGAGGGTCCGGCTTCCTTCGGTCATCCCTTGCGAGACCACTTTGTCTGAAGTACTTTGATCGACGTGCCTCGATGGGGGTGCACTGTCGAACGGAAGAGAATCGCTTGCGCAAGCTCACGTACTTCGTCGCCACGTCGGTCGACGGCTTCATCGGGGCCCCGGACGGCGACGCCGCATTCATCTACGCCCACCTCGACCGGGAGTTCATCGACCACCTCAAGGCCGAGTACCCGGAGACCATCTCCACCCCGGGGCGCGTCCAGCTGGGGATCGAGGACGCCGAACCCGGGCACTTCGACACGGTGCTCATGGGGCGCGGTACGTACGAGCCCGGCCGCAAGGAGGGTCTGACCAGCCCGTACGCGCACATGCGCGAGCAGTACGTCGTCTCGCGCTCGCTCACCGAGGCGCCGGACCCGGCGGTGCGGCTGATCGAGGGCGACCTGGTGGCCAAGGTCCGCGAGCTGAAGGCCGAGGAGGGGCTCGGCATCTGGCTGTGCGGCGGAGCGGACCTCGCGGGGCAGCTGATCGACGAGATCGATGCGTTCGTCGTCAAGACCTACCCGGTCTTCGTCGGCACCGGCATGCCGATGTCGCGCGCCGGATTCGGGGCGCGCCCGCTGGAGCTGACCGGGTTCAAGGTCCTCGGCGGCGGCCAGACCATCACCTCGTACGCCGTCAAGCGCTGACCCCGCCGAACCGGCGAAACCGGCCTACCGTGGAGGTATGGCCGGTGAACAGCGGGACCAGCGGGCGCACGGGACGGTCGCCCCGCGGGCCGGGCACGACCAGCAGTCGTGCCCGGCCTGCGGGAGCCCCGTCGACACGATCGTCGGACGGCGCAAATCCCTCGGGATCTTCGTCCCGGCGTGGACCCCCGGTCCCTGCCGGAACCGGGAGTGCACGGCGTACGAGCCCGGGGCCGGCGGGTCCCGGACCGACGGGGCTTAGCCCTTCGCGTCCAGGCCGGACGCGACGAGGCCGTTCGCCCAGAGCTGGTTGACGCGCGAGCGCTCGGCGGAGTTCGGGTTGGGGTTCGTGCAGGAGGTGCCGGGGCCGCCGCCCGACATCAGCTCGCTGCACGGGCCCGAGTAGTGGTCCGGCAGTCCGAGCACGTGACCGGTCTCGTGCGCGGTCACGCGGGTGGAGTTGTACTGCTGGTTCTGCCGGTAGTCCAGGAAGATGTAGCCCTGGCCGTGGCCGTTCGTGCTGGCGTAGGAACCGCGCGAGTCGTTGCCCTCGTAGTACGCGAAGTTCCCGCCCGAGGACACCTCCTGGAGCTTGACGTTGACCACCGAGCTGTTCCAGATCTGCGTGGAACGGGCTATCTGGGTGCGGAAGCTCGGCGCGTTGCGGGTGTTGTAGGTGACGGTCACCGCCGCCAGGCCCGGGGTGGCGGCGCGCTGCTCGGCCACCGAGCGCCGCACGGCCTCGAAGAAGGCGCGGTTGGCGGCCTGGTTCTCCTTCGACTGCTCGTACGCGGCGTACGTGGACGGGCTGCCGGCGCCCGGGGAGGCCGAGGCGGTGGTGCCCGGGACGACGGCGCCGAGGACGGCGGCGACACCGAGGCCGACGGCGGACAGAGTGGTCTTGCGGGAGTGGCGCATGTGGGGGACTCCTGCTCATCCGGTGCGGTGGGGGGTCGTTCGGTACCGGAGTCTGCGGGAGCGGATGGGGTCAGCGGATGATGTCAGGACCCGATAGCGCCGGGTTATCGGGGAGATTTCGGAAGCCCAACTACCGTGAGAATGGCGGGATTCGAGGGGATACCGGTTACTGGTGCGGTCGGCTCGGCCCGGCCTACCCTCGGGGCATGGAGCTTGAGGTCAGGCACCTGCGCGCCCTGTGCGCCATCGCCGACGCCGGCAGCCTGCACAAGGCCGCCCGGCAGCTCGGCGTGAGCCAGCCCTCCCTGACGACCCAGCTGCGGCGCATCGAACGGGCCCTGGACGGGGAGCTGTTCCTGCGCGAGCGCACCGGATGCAGGCCGACTCCCTTCGGGCGCACGATACTCGGGCGGGCGCGGCCGCTCCTGGCCGAGATGGCCGCCCTGGTCGCCGAGGCCCGGTCGCTGTCCCAGGGGCCCCGGCTGCGGATCGGTTCGACGGCCAGCCGCGCCCTGCCCGGCTGGCTGCGGCGGCTGCACCGGCGGCTGCCCGACACGGAGACCGACCTGATGGTCGACGTGTCCGCCAACAGGCTGCTGCGGATGACGGCTTCGGGCCGGCTCGACGTGGCCTTCGTGCACGAGGTGGAGGGCAGCCCGCTGCGGGTGCCGGCCGGGCTGGAGTTACGGGTGCTGATGGAACGCGAACCGCAGTTCGTGTCCATGTCCCGGGACCATCCCGCGGCGGCGCGGGCCGTGGTGGAGCTGCGGGACCTCGCCGCCGACCGGTGGACCGTGGACCCGTCGGTGGACGGCGAGTGGGACGGCCTGCGCCGGGTCCTGGCGGGGGCCGGCCTCGACCCGCCGCTGCTGCACGCCGACTACCACACGGCCACCTCGCTGATCGTCTCCGGCGAGGCCGTCGCCCCCTGCCAGCCCACCTCCGGACCGCGCGAGGACATGGCGATCCGCCCGCTCTCGGGCGACCCGCTCGCCGTGCGCCTCCTCCTCGCGACCCGCCCCGGGGTGCAGGCGCAGATGTCCGAGGGGGTGTACGAGGACCTCCGCGCGGCCTACCGCGAAGCGGCCCTGGGGACTCCGCCCTACCGTGCCTGGCTGGCGCGCAACGCCAGCCCGCTGCTGGCGGCGTAGGGGCCCGGCACGATCCGGAAGGGACTGCCTAGACCCGGCGGCGGGCCCGGTCGTAGGCCAGGGCGGCCGCGCCGTGGGTCACCAGGACGGTGCCCGCGGCCAGCCAGCCCGGGCTGCGGCGGCGGGCCGCCCACAGCATCAGGGGGGCTCCGGCGGCCAGTTGGGCGGCGCCCGCCAGGCGGGCCTTGGGGCCCCGGAGCCACGGGCCCAGGGGGCTGTCCTCGACCACCGCCAGCTCCGCGCGCACCGTGTCGCGCCAGCCCGCCCACTCCACCCGCTCCGCCGCCGGGGCGACCCGGGCCGCCTCGCGCAGCCGGTCGGCCGGTTCCCCCGGGTTCAGGCCGGCGGGCAGCGCCAGCCCCGCGCGGGCCAGCAGCGCGATGACGCCGAGCAGCCGGGACGCGCCGTCGGCCGCCGCGTCGGGGCGGGTGAGGCGCTCCAGTTCCTCCAGGTCCAGGACCGGGTCGAGCCCGAGCCGCGCCGCGAGCACCCGCATGGTGTCGGGATCCGGCTCGCCGTGCGGGCGGCCCGCCGCGTCCCATGCGTAGGCCGCGGACCGGCGGAAGCCGGACGAAAGGACGAAGCCGGTCCGGCCCTCCTCCCACCACAGGCTCAGCACCGGCCAGTTGGAGCTGAGTGCGACCGCCGCGCCCCATCCCGCCAGGACTTCGGCCACGGATTCCGCTCCGCCGAGCCAGGGCTTGGCCTCGGGCACCAGCACGCTCCACTCGCCGGCGGGGGCCAGCAGCAGGCGTTCGCGCAGGATGTGCGCGGCGGGTCGGGCGGCGAGGGGTTCGGCGCGGCAGAGCAGCAGGCCGCCCGCCGTGGTCTGGGAGATCGACATGCCCACACGCTAAGCCAAACCAGCCCAAACTGATGATTTTGGATCATCCGGACGCGCTTGACTTCCCGCAACCGCGATATATCGTGTTGGACAGAAGACGCGATATGTTGCGTGCAGGTACGCCGAGGAGGGCCAGCACCATGCCAGAGGCAGCGCAGAATCCGCAGGGTCCGCCGAAGGTCTGGTCGGTCGCCGGACCGCAGAAGCTCACCTTCGAGGAGCCGGTGACCGAGGTCCGCGTCCGGGTGGTCGGCGGCACGGTCAATGTCGTCGCCGCCGCCGACGAGGGCCCGGCCCGCCTGGAGGTGTCCGAGGTCGACGGCCCGCCCCTGCACGTGGTGCAGGAGGGCGGCACCCTGACCGTCTCCTACGAGGACCTCCCCTGGAACGGTTCCCAGGGGTTCAAGGAGTGGTTCGACGCCAAGCCCTGGAAGACCTGGTCCTCCGCTGGCTTCGGCCGCAAGGCCTGGGAGCGCAGCGCGACCGTGACCCTCACCGTCCCGGCCGCCGCCCGCGTCCAGCTGGCCAGGGTCGGCGCCACCGTCTTCGTCTCCGGCATCGAAGGCGGCACGGACATCCACGGGGTCTCCGGCGAGACCACGCTCGTCGGCCTCTCCGGCAAGGTCAAGGCGCACACGGTCTCCGGCGGGGTCGAGGCCCAGTCCGTGAGCGGCGAATTCGGCTTCCACTCCGTGTCCGGCGGCCTGACGGTCGTGGACGGCGCCGTGGGCAACGTACGGGCCGACTCGGTCAGCGGGGACATGCTGATCGACCTGGCCCTCGACGACCGGCCCGAGCCGCGACCGGTCGACATCTCCCTCACCTCCGTATCCGGGCAGGTCGCCATCCGCCTCCCGCACCCGGCCGACGCCCGCGTCGAGGCCAACACTGCCACCGGCGGAGTCTCCAACGCCTTCGAGGACCTCCAGGTCTCCGGCCAGCTGGGCGCCAAGCGGATCACCGGCACCCTGGGCGCCGGCGCCGGCACGCTGCGCGCCACCACCGTCTCCGGTTCCATCGCGCTGCTGCGCCGCCCGGCCGCGGACGCGGCCGCCCCGGCCGCCCCCCTCGCGCTCGACAAGAAGGTGCTCTGACATGCCGCCCGTCTTCGCCCACGGCCGCCTCCGCCTCTACCTCCTCAAGCTGCTCGACGAGGCCCCGCGCCACGGGTACGAGGTGATCCGGCTGCTGGAGGAACGTTTCCAGGGGCTGTACGCACCCTCCGCGGGCACGGTGTACCCGCGCCTGGCGAAGCTGGAGACCGAGGGCCTGGTCACGCACGCGACCGAAGGCGGGCGCAAGGTGTACTCGATCACCGACGCGGGCCGCGCCGAACTGGCCGACCGCGGCGGCGAACTGGCCGACCTGGAGCTGGAGATCCGTGACTCGGTCTCCGAGCTGGCCGCCGAGATCCGTGCCGACGTGAGCGGCGCGGCGGGCGATCTGCGGCGCGAACTGCGGGCCGCGGCCAGCGCGTCGGCCACGCAGGTGGAGGGCGAGTCCTGGACGGCCGCCAAGGAGGAGTTCCGCAAGGCGAAGGCCGAGTGGAAGGAACAGGCGCGCCGGGCGAAGGACGAGAGCCGCCGGGCCCGCGAGGAGGCCCAGCAGGCGCGCCGGCAGGCCAAGGAGGCACAGGAGCGGGCGCGCGAGGAGGTCCAGCGCATCGCCGGCCAGTTGCAGGAGCAGTTCGCGAAGTCGGGCGGGGTCCTGGGCAGCCTGGCGGGAGCCTGGCTCGGCGGCTCCGGCTCGCCGACGGCTCCGTCCGATCCGTCCGCTCCGCAGGCTCCGTCGGCCCCCTCGGCTCAGGCGGCCGCCCCGGACACGGACTGGGCGCGTGACGTACCGCCGACGGGGGACCCGGCCCGCGACCTGGACCGGCTGCTGGACCGCTTCCGCGACGACATCCGCGACGCGGCCCGTGACCGGGGGATCGGCGAGGACCAGCTGGCGCAGGCCCGTACCCACCTGGCGGAGGCGGCCGCCCGCATCGCCACGGCCCTCGGGCCGCAAGGCTAGGTCGTCTCCGCACAAGCCGAAGGGGCGGCCTGGGCCGCCCCGTTCGGATTCCTCGCCGCGGCCGACCCCTGTACGGCCGCGGCGAGGCGGTTCAGCGCGCGGAGCCCGCGCGACGCATCCGGGCGGCGAGCAGGAGCCCCGCGCCGGCGACGAGCGCCGTGCCACCGCCGACCGTGATCAGGGTGGAGTCATCGGCGCCCGTGGAGGCGAGGGGCGGGGTGGTGCCGCCCTGGGGAGTGACGGCGTTGTTGCCGCCGCCGGTTCCGGAACCGGAGCCGGAATCCGAGCCGGCGCCGGGGGCGTTCTCGTCCTGCTCGCCCGTCCCCTGCTCCTGCTGCTCCTGGGCCTTCTTGTCCTTGGCGCGCGCCTCGTGCTGGCCCGTCTTCAGGAACGCGGTGCGGTCGGCGGCGGTACCCGCCAGCGCGGCGCGGCCGGCCTTGACCAGCTCCGGGCCGGCGCCGTCACCATGGATGATCTTCATGATCTCGACGCGGTTGTCCTGGTCGCGCAGCTCGTACTGGGTCACCTCGAGGAACTGGCGCAGCTCGGCCGGGGTCGCGGAACCACCGAGGATCTCGCTGATGGCCCCGCTCAGCAGGGGGCCGTCCCAGGCCTCGTCGATGCGGGCGAGCTCGGCCCGGTCGTCGGCGGCCTGCGCGAGGTACTGCCCCGTCTTCAGGAAGGCGGTGCGGTCGGCGGGCGTGCCCTTCAGGGCCTTCTTTCCCGCTTCCCGCACGGCAGGGCCGCCGATGCCGACGATCCGGGAGATGTCGACCTTGTTGTCTTCGTCGCGCAGTTCGTGCTGGGTGACCTCGTAGAAGTGGCGCAGCTCGTCCAGGGTCGCGCCGCTCCGCATGATCTCCTTGATCCCGCCCATCAGGCCGGGGCCGGCGTCGTTCGCCAGACGGCTGATGAGGACCCTGTAGTCGTCGCGGCGGATGACGTACTGGTCGGTCTCGATGAACGTGCGCATGGCCGCCGGGCCGTCGGCGATGGCCTCGTTGCCGGCTTCCTTCATGTACGTGCTGGCCATCGGGTCGGCGATGATCGCGAGGATCGTCTCGCGGTCCTGCTCGGCCCGGTCCGCGCCGTCCTGGTCCGCCCCGTCCTGGCCGGCCGCGCCCCCGCCCGTGCCGTCGGGGTCCGGGTTCGTGCCGGCCGGGCCGCCCGCGCCCTGTCCGGGTGCGGCCGGAGCCGTCATGTCGACGGACGCGGCGGCCCCCTGGCCGGTGGCCAAGGCCGGGGACGCGAGCAGGACCGCCGGAGCCAGCGCGGCAGTGGTGATCGCGGCGGCGATACGGGACAGCTTCACGGAAAACCCCCGGCAGGAAACGTTCTTTCGCAGCTCAAGACCGACGAGCCGGGCCGATGGTTGTACGGGGCCGCGAGGAAGCCGGAGGGGCTGTCACCGCTCCTCAAGCCGTCAGGGCCGCCTCGGCGCCCGCGTAGGTGACCCCGTGGTCCGCGAGGACCTCGGCGGGCGTACCGGGGCGGGAAAGGAGGGAGAGGAGCAGGTGGAGGGTGGAGATGTGGCGCTCCTTGCGGCCCAGGGCGATCCGCAGGGACTGCTCCAGGACCTTCTTGGCGCCCGGGGTGAAGCGGGTGCGGCCGGCGCGGCCGCGCGGGGCCGGGTCCGCCAGGGCGCCCTCGCCGTGGGTCTCCTCGACGCGGGAGACGATCTCGGTGAGGTCGATGCCGAGCCCCGCGAGGGCTTCCTCGTCCGCCTTGGACATGCCGCCCCGGCGGCGGGCCGTCGCCAGGTCGGCGCGGACCGCGGCCCGGTCGACGCTCAGCGGGTCGAGCGCGCCCAGGGAGAGCAGGGCGAGCAGCAGGTGCTCCTCGCCGACGCGCCGCGCCCCGGTCCGCTCGGCCTCGGCGACCGCGCCCGTCACGGTGGAGCGGGCGTCCTGGGTGAAGCGTTCGAACATCAGAGCCTCCCGTGCTTCTTGTGTACGGCCTGCCGGCTGACGCCCAGCTCGGCCGCGATCTCCTGCCAGGACCAGCCCTGTGCGCGGGCCCCGCGTACCTGTACGGCTTCCAGTTGCTCCAGCAGTCGCCGGAGGGCGGCCACGGCACGCAGGCCCACGCGCGGGTCACGGTCACCGGCGCGTGCCGCCAGATCGGTAGCTTCGGTCATGAGTGTCAATGTAGGTTGACGAACGGGAGGGCGTCAACCCACATTGACATCATGGGCGCCGGACGCGGCGCGGAGCGCTAGACGGTGAGGACGACCTTGCCGAACAGATCGCCCGATTCCAGCTTCTCGAATCCCTCGCGGGCCCGGTCCAGCGGCAGGGTCTCGTCGATCACCGGGCGGACGCCGGTCGCCGCGCAGAAGGACAGCAGATCCTCCAGCTCGTCCTTCGAGCCCATCGTGGAGCCGACCACCTTGAGCTCCAGGAAGAAGATCCGGGTCAGCTCGGCGTGCGCCGGGTGGTCCCCGCTGGTGGCGCCCGAGATGACCAGGGTGCCGCCGGGGCGCAGGGACTTCACCGAGTGCGACCAGGTGGCGGCGCCGACCGTCTCGATGACCGCGTCGACCCGCTGAGGGAGCCGCGCTCCGGGCTCGTAGGCCTCTACGGCGCCCAGCTCGACCGCGCGCTTGCGCTTGGCCTCGTCGCGGCTGGTCGCGAAGACCCGCAGGCCGGCCGCCTTGCCGAGGGCGATGGCCGCGGTGGCCACCCCGCCGCCCGCGCCCTGGACCAGGACGGAGTCGCCGGGACGGACGCCCGCGTTGGTGAAGAGCATGCGGTACGCGGTGAGCCAGGCGGTGGGCAGGCAGGCGGCCTGCTCGAAGGAGAGCTCCGCGGGCTTGCGCAGGACGTTCCAGGCGGGGACGGTGACCTGCTCGGCGAAGGTGCCCTGGTAGCGCTCGGTCAGGATCGAGCGGGGCTCGTCGGGGCCGACTCCGTGGCCGCTCTGGCCGATGACGGAGTGCAGGACGACCTCGTTGCCGTCCTGGTCGATCCCGGCGGCGTCACAGCCGAGGATCATGGGGAGCTTGTCCTCCCCGAGGCCGACCCCGCGCAGCGACCACAGGTCGTGGTGGTTGAGGGAGGCGGCCTTGACGTTCACGGTCACCCAGCCGGGGCGGGCCCGCGGGGCTGGGCGTTCGCCCAGCACGAGGCCGTTCAGCGGCTGGTCACGGTCGATTCGGGCGGCGTAGGCAGCGAACATGGCCGCGAGGCTACCGGTCGGTAGCCCGGGGATCCAGGCCCCGCCCCGCCCGCGGGCTGGATGTGGCCGGCCGCGGACCGGATGCGAACGCCGGCGGCCCGGGAACGGCAGCGGGGCCCGGCCGAATGGTTCGGCCGGGCCCCGCTTCCGTTCAGCTGTCGCAGCGCCTACGCCAGGCGGGCCACGCCGTCGGCCTTGGCCGCCGCGGCGACCGCGGCCGTGACGGCCTCGGCGACGCGGGCGTCGAACGGCGACGGGATCACGTAGTCGGCGGCGAGCTCGTCACCCACGACACCGGCGATGGCGTCGGCGGCGGCGATCTTCATGCCCTCGGTGATCCGGGTCGCGCGGACCTTCAGCGCACCCGCGAAGATGCCGGGGAACGCCAGCACGTTGTTGATCTGGTTCGGGAAGTCCGAGCGGCCCGTGGCCACGACCGCCGCGTACTTGTGCGCGACGTCGGGGTGGACCTCCGGGTTCGGGTTGGCCATGGCGAAGACGAAGCAGTCCTTCGCCATCGTCGCCACCGCGGCCTCGGGGACCGTACCGCCGGAGACGCCGATGAAGACGTCCGCGCCGGCGAGGGCGCTCTCCAGGGAACCGGTCTGGCCGGTCTTGTTCGTCAGGCCCGCGATCTCCGCCTTGACGTCCGTCAGGTCGGAGCGGTCGGCGGAGACGACGCCCTTGCGGTCGGTGACGCACACGTCGCCGATGCCCGCGTCCACGAGGATCTTGGCGATCGCGATGCCCGCGGCGCCGGCGCCCGAGATCACGGCGCGCAGGTCGGCGAGGGTGCGACCGGTGAGCTTCGCGGCGTTGCGCATGGCGGCCAGCGTCACGATGGCCGTGCCGTGCTGGTCGTCGTGGAAGATCGGGATGTCCAGCGCCTCCTGGAGGCGGCGCTCGATCTCGAAGCAGCGGGGCGCCGAGATGTCCTCCAGGTTCACCCCGCCGAAGGACGGCGCGAGGCGGATCACGGTCTCGATGATCTCGTCCGTGTCCTTGGTGGCGAGCGCGATCGGAACCGCGTCGACGCCACCGAACTGCTTGAAGAGAATGGCCTTGCCCTCCATCACGGGGAGGGAGGCCTCGGGCCCGATGTCACCGAGTCCGAGCACGGCCGTACCGTCGGTGACGACGGCGACCACGTTGGACTTCCAGGTGTACTCGTTCACGAGCTCGGGCTGCTCGGCAATGGCGCTGCAGACCTTCGCAACGCCGGGCGTGTACGCCAGGGACAGGTCGTCCTTGTTGTGGACCGGCACGGTGGCCACGATGGCCATCTTGCCGCCCCGGTGCAGCGCGAACACCGCATCCGGGTTGTTGTCCGTCACGCTGTCGCTGCGAGGATTGACGATCTCCGCTGCCACTGTCTTAACCCCTTATGTCTTTGAATCGTTGAGGGTGGCCACTCCTGGTTAAGGGGTGGGCGGGCACCGCGTCCGTCTTCTTGGCGACGGTTGTAGGCCCGTCTCCGTGAAGGGGAGGTTCGTACGCGCGGGCGCGCCGCACGCGCGCCCTGAGCCCCGGATGAGGGGTGTAAGGATCTGTTCTACCCGAAGAACACTCACCCAGACGAGTCGATTCCCGCTCAAGTGTCAGGTCCTTGTCCCGGTTTTGGCGAAAAGTCCAAACCTCTCTGTCCGATGGGCGAGACGCGCCGTAAATCGTGCGGCAAAAGGCCCAGGTCACGGCCGTTCGTGCGGCTCTGAGGGGCCTTGTCCGCAGTCCTGTTGGGTACGAAGCGGCTGCCGTTATCCGATTTTGACCTGACGGGCTGCCTGAATGACTCAGTCCGAATGGCAAGATGCCCCTAATCACACAAGGTCGCGACACTCGATGGGGCGTGCCCGACCGCATTTCGACGCTTTCCACCTGCCGGAGGAACCAGCTCATGACCGCAAGCACCACCCGCCGTACGACCGCCGCACGGTCCCGGATCGCCGCGGTCGGCGCGATCGCGGTCGCCGGCGCCCTGATCCTCACCGGCTGTGGAGACCAGACCGAGAAGAAGGGGTCCGGGGACGCCACCAAGTCCAACGCCGCCCCCCTCTTCTCCGCCCTGCCGAAGAAGATCCAGGACGCGGGCGTCATCAAGGTCGGCACGGACGCGGCGTACGCGCCGATGGAGTTCACCGAGGGCGGCAAGATCGTCGGTGTCGACCCCGACATCGCCGAGGCCCTGGGCAAGCAGCTCGGTGTGAAGTTCGAGTTCGCCTCGGGCAGCTTCGACGGTCTGATCACCTCGATCTACACCGGCCGCCAGGACGCGATCATGTCCTCCATCACGGACAACGAGAAGCGTCAGAAGGGCCTCGACGACGCCGGCAAGCAGATCGGCAAGGGGATCGACTTCGTCGACTACTTCTCCTCCGGCGTCTCGCTCCTCGTCAAGAAGGGCAACCCGCAGGGCGTCAAGTCCCTGGACGACCTCTGCGGCAAGACGGTCGCCGTCCAGCGCGGCACGACGTACGAGGACACCTTCAAGGCCCAGGCCACGAAGTGCGGTGACAAGAAGCTCACCATCGAGGCCTTCGACACCGACGCCGAGGCCCAGACCCGCGTCAAGGCCGGCGGCGCCGTGGCCGACCTGAACGACTTCCCCATCGCCGCGTACGCCGCGAAGACCTCCGGCGGCGGCAAGGACTTCGAGGTCGCGGGCCAGCAGTCCGACGTCGGCCTCTTCGGCATCGGCGTCAGCAAGGAGAACACCCAGCTGCGCGACGCCCTCAAGCAGGCCCTCGACGCGATCATCAAGGACGGCTCCTACGCCAAGGTCCTGGAGAAGTGGAACGTCAAGGACAGCGCCGTGCAGTCGGCGACGGTCAACGCAGGCAAGTGACCCGTGCGGACCGGGGGCGCCGACGCCCCCGGTCCCTTGTTCCTGAGCTCCACTGAAGGGCAGTCATTGTGACTGACAAGATCGACAAGGATCCGGCCGCGACCCCGCCCGCCGGGCCCGGCGCCTCGGGTACCCCGTACGAGGCCATCAAGGCAATCCCCGTGCGGCACTACGGCCGCTGGATCAGCGGCGCGGTCGTCGTCGTCCTGCTGGGCTGGCTCGTCTACGCCTTCTCCCAGGGCAACGTGATCTGGGGGACGGTCGGGGACAAGCTCTTCGACCCCTCGATCATCGCGGGCCTCGGCAACACCGTGATCATCAGCGTGTCCGCGATGGCGCTGGGCCTGGCGCTCGGCATCCTCTTCGCGGTCATGCGGCTCTCGAAGAACCCGGTGACGAACACCGTCGCGTGGCTCTACATCTGGTTCTTCCGCGGCACCCCGGTCTACGTACAGCTGCTGGTGTGGTTCAACCTGTCGCTGATCTTCCAGTACGTGAACCTCGGCCCGATCTACAAGCAAGAGACCGTCGAACTGATGACCCCGTTCATGGTCGCGCTCCTGGGCCTCGGCCTGAACGAGGGCGCGTACATGGCGGAGATCGTCCGTGCGGGCATCCAGTCCGTCGACGAGGGCCAGAGCGAGGCCTCGCACGCACTGGGCATGACCCAGACGCAGACCATGCGCCGCGTGGTGCTCCCGCAGGCGATGCGCGTGATCATCCCGCCGTCGGGCAACGAGTTCATCAACATGCTGAAGACCTCGTCCCTGGTCTCCGCCGTGCAGTACACCGAACTCCTGCGGGCCTCGTCGAACATCGGCTCCACGGCCGGCGCCATCATGGAGATGCTGTTCGTCGCCTCCATCTGGTACCTGGCCCTGACCAGCGTGTTCAGCGTCGGCCAGTACTACCTGGAGCGCCGCTACGCCCGCGGTTCGCTGCGCTCCCTGCCGCCCACGCCGTTCCAGCGGCTCAAGGCCAACCTGAACATGTTCCGCCGTACGGAGGTGGCGAAGTGACCGCCCAGCCGATGGTCAAGGCCGAGGCCGTCCACAAGTCGTACGGCCCCGCCCACATCCTGCGGGGAATCGACCTCGAAGTCGCCCCCCGCGAGGTGTTCTGCCTGGTCGGCCCGTCCGGCTCCGGCAAGTCCACCTTCCTGCGCTGCATCAACCACCTGGAGCGCATCAACGCCGGCCGGCTCTCGGTCGACGGCCAGCTGGTCGGCTACCGCGAGAAGGCCGGAAAGCTCTACGAGCTGAAGGACAGCGAGGTCGCGGCCCAGCGCCGGGACATCGGCATGGTCTTCCAGCGCTTCAACCTCTTCCCGCACATGACGGCCATCGAGAACGTCATGGAAGCCCCGGTCATGGTCAAGGGCGAGAGCAAGGCCGTCGCCCGGGCGCGCGCCGTCAAGCTCCTGGACCGCGTCGGCCTCGGTGACAAGGGCGGGAACTACCCCACCCAGCTCTCCGGCGGCCAGCAGCAGCGCGTGGCCATCGCCCGCGCGCTGGCGATGGAGCCGAAGCTGATGCTCTTCGACGAGCCCACCTCGGCGCTCGACCCGGAGCTCGTCGGCGACGTCCTCGACGTCATGCGGGACCTGGCCGAGTCGGGCATGACCATGATCGTGGTCACCCACGAGATGGGCTTCGCCCGCGAGGTCGGCGACAACCTCGTCTTCATGGACGGCGGTGTCGTGGTCGAATCCGGCCACCCCCGCGAGGTCCTGGGCAACCCGCAGCACGACCGCACGAAGGCCTTCCTCTCGAAGGTCCTGTAAGGGCGGCGGCGCTCCACGTGTGAGGGGCGGTACGGAGATCCGTACCGCCCCTCACGCGTGCCCGGGCCGCACGGGCCGGGGCCTACTTCAGGGCCAGCACCAGTGCGTCGGAGGGCGAGCGCCAGACCGTACGGGCCTCCGCGAAGCCGGCGCCGCGCAGCGTGGCCGTGTGCCAGGAATCCGGCGGGGTGTCGCCGTCGGCGTGCTCCCCGTAGATCTCGAAGCGGGCCCTGGTGGGCTCGGCGAGCGCCGGGTCGGCGGCCGCGAGCTCCCACCACTCGCGCCAGTCCAGGGCCCCGCCCGCCTTCGCCCGGTCCATGCCGGCGTGCCGGTGGGCGCGCTCGGCGGCGTTGATCCGGGGGGTGGCGGGGTCGGGCATGTGGTCGGCGTTCATGAACACCCCGCCGGGGCGCAGCAGGGGCGCGAGCTGCCCGTAGAGGACTGCGAGGTCCTCGCTGGGCAGCCAGTGCAGGGCGGTGGCCGTCAGGACGGCGTCGAAGGAGCCCTGGGGGAGGGCCGCGCGCCAGTCGGGGTCCTTGAGGTCGGCCGTCACGAAGGTGACGCGGGGGTCGCCGGCGAAGTGGCCGCGGGCGATCGTCAACAGCGCGGGGTCGAGGTCCACGCCCGTACTGGTGGATTCCGGGAACCGCTTGAGCACGCGGTCCGTGATACTTCCCGTACCGCACGCGAGATCGAGGACCCGGGGGGCGGTGCCGACCAGCGCCTCCACCATGTCCAGCATCACCCGGAACCGCTCCTCGCGGTCCGGCATGTACCACTCCTGCTGCCGGTCCCAGCTGTCCTGCCAGGCCTGCCAGGCCTGTCGGCCGGGTGGAGCCGTATCGGAGTGTGCCGCGGTACCGGAGTGGGCTGTTTCCGCCACGAATGCCTCCATGCGTAATACCCTCGAACATGTCTCAGCCGTTACCGGAGACACTAATCCGCAGCCGTAAGGACTACAAGTGGAACTGGCCCATTACTCGGACTACGCCGTGCGCCTGGTCAACACCGAGGAGCCGGCCCGCAACAAGGACTCGCTCACCTCCGTGGACGCCGTCCGCGCCCTCTTCGGCGCCAGCGTGCAAATGGCCCGCCGGGTCACGGACGGCGACGTCACCCGCTTCCGCAACGTCCGCGGCCGGCTGCGCACCGTCTTCGAGGCCGCCGACGGCGGCGACCACGTCCTCGCCGTCGACCTGCTCAACTCCCTGCTCATGGAGTTCCCGGTGAGCCCGCAGGTCTCGGGGCACGAGACGCTCGGTGAGCACGGCGGCCCGAACTGGCACATCCACCTGGCCGACCACCCCTCCAACGCCTCCGCCGGCTACGCCGCGATCGCGTGCTTCGGGCTGGCCTTCCACCTCACCGAGCACGGCCCCGACCGGCTCGGCCTGTGCCAGGCCCCGCCCTGCCGCAACGCCTACCTCGACACCTCCACCAACCGCTCCCGGCGCTACTGCTCCGACCGGTGCGCCACGCGCGCCAACGTCGCCGCCTACCGCGCGCGCAAGCGGGTGGAGGCCGAGGAGTCCGCCCGCAGCGGGCGCAGCGCCGTGGAAGCCCAGGAGAGCCACGCCCTCAGCGAGCGCTGATCCCCCGCCGCGTGCTCCGGCCGGGGGCGCGGCCGGAAGCGGACCAGGGCGGTCGCCAGCACGAGCTCGTCGGGGACCGCACCGTAGTCATTGCTGTCGCCCGTCGCGTTGTACGGGTTGTCGCCCAGCACCCACCAGCCGCCCGGCCGCCGCTCCGCCGCCCGCTTGACGACCAGCAGGTCCTGCTGGAACGGATGGCGCAGCACCACCACGTGGCCCGGCCGCACGGGGGCCCCGTAGCGGACCAGCACCTGGTCCCCGTTCTCCAGGGTCGGCGCCATCGAGGGGCCCCTCACCTCCACCGTGCCGATGCTCTTCAACGGCGATTCCCACTCCCGCGCCCGGCCGCGCGAGCGCGTGCTCCCCGCCATCCGTGGCCTCCTCACCCGTGCCCGTGCACTCTCCGTGCCATCCCGCATGCTGCCGCACTCTTCCGTACATTCGGTCACCGGCCCGGGCGCACCCCTGGACTTTTGTCCCAACCGCACGGGGGCGCCCGCGAAATCGTCTTTCTCACGGAGTAATCTCCCCCTTGAGAAGACGATCACGAGGAGGACAAACTCCATGCTTTCCCGCCTCTTCGCCCCCAAGGCGAAGGTCTCCGCCCACTGCGATCTTCCGTGCGGCGTGTACGACCCTGCCCAGGCCCGCATCGAGGCCGAGTCCGTCAAGGCCGTGCAGGAGAAGTACCAGGCCAACGACGACGCCGACTTCCGCGCGCGCGCCATCACCATCAAGGAGCAGCGCGCCGAGCTCGCGAAGCACCACGTTTCCGTGCTGTGGAGCGACTACTTCAAGCCGCCGCACTTTGAGAAGTACCCGCAGCTGCACACCCTGGTCAACGACACCCTGAAGGCCCTGTCGGCCGCCAAGGCGTCGAACGACCCGGCGACCGGCGCCAAGGCGCTGGAGCTCATCGCCGAGATCGACCGCATCTTCTGGGAGACCAAGGCCGCCTGATCGGACTTTCCCGTCCGATCGGATCCGCCTTGTCCCGCGGGACGATGACGAAGGGGCCCGACCGCATCGCGGTCGGGCCCCTTCGTCGTGCGCGGGGGCCTACTCGGCCTACTCGTCTTCGTCGTCCTCGTCGTCCAGGCGGGCCAGCCACGTGGCGAGGCGTTCCACCGGGACCTCGAAGTCCGGGTTCAGATCGACGAAGGTGCGCAGCTGCTCGGCGAGCCACTCGAAGGTGACCTCCTCCTCGCCGCGCCGCTTCTCCAGCTCCTCGATGCCGCGATCGGTGAAGTACAAGTCGGGCTCCGTGCGGTGGTCGGGTGTTCGGGTGTGTCCCGTCAGGATAATCCGCCGCCCGCGGGGGGCCGGACCCGACCTGACCGCTTTCCGCCGTTCGCGGAGCCCCTCGCCAGGGCAGGGATGGAGGGTCCGCGGCGGGAGGCATGCATGGAACACCCCGAGCCGAGCGACGGCGTGCTGAGGGCCCTCGGTTCCACCGAGCCGTCCGCCGAGGGCACCGCGCTGGTGTGCGGCGTACGGCGGGCCCGGCGGCTGCGGCTGCTGCGGGAGCTCGCGCAGCTGCCCGGCGCCCGCGCCGGGGAGGCGGGCGAGCACTGGGCCCTGCTCGAGGAGGCCGGACGGCGCGACCCCCGCGCGGTGGGCGACGTGGTGCACTATCCGGCCACCGGGCTGTGGGCCGAGGAGACGCTGGGCCGGCTGCGCACGCGGCACGGACCGCACGCCGACCTCGGACACCTCGGGGCACTGGCCGCCGCCGCCGCGCTGCGCGCCGGGATCGGCTTCAAGATCACGCTGAGGCCCGCGCACGGACGCCTGGTCCTGCCCACCCTCGGACTGCTGCGCCCGGACCGGCCGGGCCCGATCGCCCTGACCGAGGGCTCCTGGGACCCCGGCAACCCGGAGGCGCTGGCCCTGCACGCGCTGCCCGACGGCCGTACCGCCCTGGACGACCTGGACCCGTACCGCGCCCCGGGTGCCGTGCCCGCCGCCCGCCGGCTCACCCCCAAGGGGCACAAGCGCTGGGACACCCAGTGGTCCGGGGCCCTGACCCTGCTGCGGCGCTACGACACCGCCCGCGCGGAGGAGACCGGCAGGCTGCTGCGCTGCCTGGTCCCGCTGTCCGGCATCTCCCGGTCCTACGGCGGAACCCTGCCCGCGGCGGCGGGCTCCGTCCTGGCGCGGGCGCAGCCGCCGCCCGCGCTGGCCGCGACCCTCGTGTTCGAGGTCCAGCACGGGAAGCTCGCGGCCCTCGCGGAGGCGCTGCCGCTGCACACCGCCGACCGCACGGCACGCTACTGGGCCCCCTGGAGGGACGATCCACGGCCGCTGGAGGGGCTCCTGAGGGGCGCGTACGCGCATCTCGGGCTGGCGGGCTACTGGCAGCGCGCGGCGCTCTACGGGGCCAGGGGGGCCTGGGCGCAGCACGCGCGGGTGCGGGCGCAGGTGGCGGCGGTGCTGCCCGTCCTGGTGTCCTCGCCGGAACTCACCCCGGGGGGCCGGGTGTTCGTCGAGGCGATGGCTGCCGCGGAGCAGGCCATGGACGGCGTGTCCTCGCCGGGGACGCGGTACGCGGTGGCCCGCGGGGTGGTGGAGCGGGACCGGGCCGCATGGTGCGCGGCGCACCCCAACCTGGCCGCGTACGGGGTCGGCTGACGGCTCGGGGCCGCCGCTGCGCGGGGAAGGTCCCCTACCCGCCCTTCCACCGTTCCCCGGGGCTCCGCCCCGGACCCCGGTCCTCAAACGCCGGACGGCTGAAAGCCCGGAAGGCCCGGCTCCCCGAGGGGGGCCGGGCCTTCCACTGTTCGAGCAAGCGCGGTGCTTAGGCCTCGAAGACCTCGTTCAGGAGGAGCTGCTGCTCCGCCTGGTGGCGCTTGGCCGAGCCGACCGCCGGGGACGAGCCGTGCGGGCGGGAGATGCGCCGCAGGCGCTCGCCGGCCGGGATGTCCGCGCCGACCGCCAGGTCGAGGTGGTCGATCAGGTTGAGGGCGATGAAGGGCCACGCGCCCTGGTTCGCCGGCTCCTCCTGGGCCCAGATGTACTTCGCCGCGTTCGGGAACTTGGCGATCTCCGCCTGGAGTTCCGCGCCCGGGAGCGGGTACAGGCGCTCGATGCGGATGATCGCCGTGTCGGTGATGCCCCGCTTCTCGCGCTCCGCCTCGAGGTCGTAGTAGACCTTGCCCGCGCAGAAGACGACCTTGCGGATGTCGTTCGGGTCACCCGCTCCGGAGGAGACGCGCGTGTCGCCGATGACCGGACGGAACGAACCGGTCGTGAACTCCTCCGCCTTCGACGCCGCCGCCTTCAGACGCAGCATCGACTTCGGGGTGAAGACGATGAGCGGCTTGTGGTGCGGGTTGTGGACCTGCCAGCGCAGCAGGTGGAAGTAGTTCGACGGGAGCGTCGGCATCGCGACCGTCATGTTGTCCTGCGCGCACATCTGCAGGAAGCGCTCCGGGCGGGCCGAGGAGTGGTCCGGGCCCTGGCCCTCGTAGCCGTGCGGCAGGAGGAGCGTGACGCCGGACGTCTGGCCCCACTTCTGCTCGGCCGAGGAGATGAACTCGTCGACGACGGTCTGCGCGCCGTTGACGAAGTCGCCGAACTGGGCCTCCCAGAGGACCAGCGCGTCCGGGCGGGCCAGCGAGTAGCCGTACTCGAAGCCCATGGCCGCGTACTCGGAGAGCAGCGAGTCGTAGACGTTGTAGCGGGCCTGCTCGTCCGACAGGTAGAGCAGCGGGGTGTAGTCCTCGCCGGTCTCCCGGTCGATCAGGACCGCGTGGCGCTGGCCGAAGGTGCCGCGGCGGGAGTCCTGGCCGGACAGCCGGACCGGGGTGCCCTCCATCAGCAGCGAGCCGAAGGCCAGGGTCTCGCCCATGCCCCAGTCGATGGTGCCGTCGTCGATCATCGCCGCGCGGCGCTGCAGCTGCGGCAGCAGACGCGGGTGGACGGTGACCGTGTCCGGGATGTTGACCTGGGCCTCGGCGATCCGCTTGACGACCTCCTGGGAGATCGCGGTGTTCACGAAGACCGGGAACTCCTGCGCGACCTGCGCGGGCGCCACCGGGGCGACCGCGGGCTGCGTGGCGGCCTCGCGGACCTCCGCGAAGACCTTCTCCAGCTGGCCCTGGAAGTCCTGGAGCGCCTGCTCCGCCTCTTCCAGGGTGATGTCGCCGCGACCGATGAGGGACTCGGTGTACAGCTTGCGCACCGAGCGCTTCTTGTCGATCAGGTCGTACATCAGCGGCTGCGTGAACGCCGGGTTGTCCGACTCGTTGTGACCGCGGCGGCGGTAGCAGATGAGGTCGATGACCACGTCCTTGTTGAACGCCTGACGGAACTCGAAGGCGAGCCGCGCGATGCGGACCACGGCCTCCGGGTCGTCGCCGTTCACGTGGAAGATCGGCGCCTCGATCATGCGGGCCACGTCGGTCGCGTACATCGAGGAACGCGAGGACTCCGGGGCGGCGGTGAAGCCGACCTGGTTGTTGATGACCACGTGCACGGTGCCGCCGGTGCGGTAGCCGCGCAGCTGCGACATGTTCAGCGTCTCGGCGACGACGCCCTGGCCCGCGAAGGCCGCGTCGCCGTGCAGGGCGACGGGCAGGACCGTGAAGTCCGTGCCGCCCTTGTTGATGATGTCCTGCTTGGCGCGGACCACGCCCTCCAGGACCGGGTCCACCGCCTCCAGGTGCGAGGGGTTCGCGACGAGCGAGACCTTGATCTGCTCCCCGTCCAGGCCCGTGAAGGTGCCGTTGGCGCCCAGGTGGTACTTGACGTCGCCGGAGCCGTGCATGGACTTCGGGTCGAGGTTGCCCTCGAACTCGCGGAAGATCTGCGCGTACGACTTGCCGACGATGTTGGCCAGCACGTTCAGGCGGCCGCGGTGGGCCATGCCGATCGCGACCTCTTCGAGGCGGGCCTCGGCGGCCGAGTCGATGACGGCGTCGAGCAGCGGGATGACGGACTCGCCGCCCTCCAGGGAGAAGCGCTTCTGGCCGACGTACTTCGTCTGCAGGAAGGTCTCGAAGGCCTCCGCCGCGTTCAGCCGGCGCAGGATCCGCAGCTGCTCCTCGCGCTCCGGCTTGGAGTGCGGACGCTCGATGCGGTCCTGGATCCAGCGGCGCTGCTTCGGGTCCTGGATGTGCATGAACTCGACGCCGGTGGTGCGGCAGTACGAGTCGCGCAGCACGCCGAGGATGTCGCGGAGCTTCATCATCGACTTGCCGGAGAAGCCGCCGACCGCGAACTCGCGCTCCAGGTCCCACAGGGTGAGGCCGTGCTCGGTGATGTCGAGGTCGGGGTGCTTGCGCTGCTTGTACTCCAGCGGGTCGGTGTCGGCCATGACGTGGCCGCGGACCCGGTAGGAGTGGATCAGCTCGAAGACGCGGGCGGCCTTCGTGACGTCGTCGTCGTGCGAGGCGTCGATGTCCCGGAGCCAGCGGACCGGCTCGTACGGGATGCGCAGCGCCTCGAAGACGTCGTCGTAGAAGCCGCTCTCGCCGAGCAGCATGTTCGCGACGACGCGCAGGAACTCGCCGGAGGCCGCACCCTGGATGACCCGGTGGTCGTAGGTC
Source organism: Streptomyces sp. NBC_01298 (assembly GCF_035978755.1). Classification (NCBI taxonomy): domain Bacteria; kingdom Bacillati; phylum Actinomycetota; class Actinomycetes; order Kitasatosporales; family Streptomycetaceae; genus Streptomyces; species Streptomyces sp. NBC_01298. The sequence continues at coordinate 3,215,840 of NZ_CP108414.1, read as the reverse complement.
GAGGTCAGGGTCATGACCTTGGAGATGCCCAGCTTGTTCAGGGTGTCCTGCGAGGTGCCCTGGAACTCGGCGGGGTAGTCCATGGAGCCGACGCCCATGATGACCGACTGTCCGGGCATCAGGCGGGGCACGGAGTGGACGGTGCCCAGGCCGCCGGGGTTGGTGAGGGAGACCGTCACCCCGGTGAAGTCGTCCATCGTGAGCTTGCCGATGCGGGCCCGGCGGACAATGTCCTCGTAGGCCTGCCAGAACTCGAAGAAGTTGAGGGTCTCGGCCTTCTTGATGCCGGCGACGACGAGCTGGCGGTCGCCGTTGGGCTTCACCAGGTCGATCGCGAGGCCGAAGTTGATGTGCTCCGGCTTGACCAGGGTCGGCTTGCCGTCCTTCTCCGCGAAGGAGTAGTTCATCGACGGCATGGCCTTGATGGCCTGCACCATCGCGTAGCCGATGAGGTGGGTGAAGGAGATCTTCCCGCCCCGGGCGCGCTTCAGGTGGTTGTTGATGACGATGCGGTTGTCGAACAGCAGCTTCACCGGGACGGCGCGGACGGACGTGGCCGTCGGCACTTCCAGCGAGGCGTTCATGTTCTTGACCACGGCCGCCGCCGGGCCGCGGAGCGTCACCAGTTCGGGGCCTGCGGGGGCCTCGGTGGCGGGCGCGGCCTTCTGGGGGGCTACGGAGGGGGTGGCGGCCGGAGCCGGGGAGGCGGGGGCTGCCGGTGCGGCGGCGGCCGGGGCCTGGGAGGTGACAGTCACAGCAGGGGCACCAGAGGGGGTGGCAGGTACAGGGGCAGGTGCTGACACGGGCGTCGTGGGCGCTGCGACGGGGGTGGCGGGCGCGGGGCTCGCAGTCCCTGGGGCGGCGTCGGAAGCCTGCGGAGCCACGGCGGTGACGGGGGCGGCGGCCTGTGCGGAGGCGCCGTCCGTCGTCGTCGAGGCAGGGGGAGCGGGCCGGTCCGTGGGCTTATCCGCCTTCACCGGAGCGACAGCGCCACCCGGCTTGTAGTCGGCGAAGAAGTCCCACCAGGCCCGGTCGACCGAGTTCGGATCCTGGAGGTACTGCTGATAGATCTCGTCGACGAGCCACTCGTTCGCGCCGAAGCCCGGGGCGGGGTTCTTCCCGCCTGATCCTGCTTCGGTCGTGGTGCTCGGGTTACTGGGGGACTGTGGCGACACGGCGGCAACCGCCCTCTTCCGCTTCACAAGGTATGGACAGCGGGAATAAAGGCTACGCCTCCCGGGCCGTGTGATGCAGACCGGGCGGGACTTACGTCGCGTAGGTCACATCGAACGGCGGGTTTCACCACCAGGAATGGCGGGAAACAAGCGTGGTTCGGGCAGGAGACACCGCGGTTGCGGCCCCCTGGCTTCGCACCCCTGACGGACCCCGGCGCGTGTGGCCGAGATCATGTCCTTCCCACTCGAACCCTACGTCAACTCGATGCCTGCGAGCTGCCCGGAAGTGTGACAAGGATCCGGCATCCCCGCGATGATTCGGCCACTCCGATGTGGCCCCCGTGCAGGCCGACCGCCCAGCGGGCGATGGCCAGGCCCAGCCCCGTACCGCCGTCGCCGCCCCGCGCGCTGCCCCGGTTGAACCGCTCGAAGACCCGGTGGCGCTCCGACTCCGGAATTCCGGGACCTTCGTCCCGCACCTCCAGCTCGAGGCTTCCGGGCGCGTCGCCCGCCCGGGCATGGACCGTGACCCGGCCGTGCGGGGGGCTGTGCTTGACCGCGTTGTCGATCAGGTTCGCCACGACCTGGTGCAGCCGCTCGGCGTCCGCGTACGCCGTCAGGTCCGGCGGGGACACGTCCAGGTGCAGGTGGACGTCGTTGCGGGTGTGCCCGCCCGAGCCGGAGGACAGCCCCGGCCGGCCGGCGGCCGCCAGGCCCGACTCCTTCAGCACTCCCGACAGGTAGGGCCACACCTCGAAGCGGCGGGCCCGCAGCGGCACCACCCCGTTGTCCACGCGGGAGAGGTCCAGCAGGGTCTCCACCAGCCGGCCGAGCCGCTCGGTCTGCTTCAGGGCCGTGCGCATCGTCTCCGGATCGGCCGCGGAGACCCCGTCCACCACGTTCTCCAGCACCGCCCGCAGGGCCGCGATCGGGGTGCGCAGCTCGTGCGAGACGTTCGCCACGAGCTCCTTGCGGTGCCGGTCCACCGCCTCCAGGTCGTCCGCCATCAGATTGATGGTGGAGGCCAGGTCGCCCAGCTCGTCGCGGCGGCCCGCCCCGCGCACCCGGCGCGTGTAGTCCCCGTGGGATATCGCGCGGGCCACGGTGGTCATGTCGTCCAGCGGCGCCGTCAGACTGTGCGCCACGAACTGGGTGATCAGCATCGAGGCGATCACCGAGAACACCGTGATGAAGCGCACCTCGGTGGCCGTGCGCAGCGCCACCATCAGCAGACCCGTGGTGATGAAGACCGACACCACCACGAGCGTGCCCAGCTTGGTCTTGATCGAGAACGGGGAGAAGGGCCGCAGCACCCCGGGCGGCCGCTGCCCCGGCGACCGGTAGCCGCTCACGGCTGCGCCGGGGTCTCCAGGGCGTACCCGACGCCGTGGACCGTACGGATCCGCTCGGCGCCGATCTTCCGGCGCAGCGCCTTGATGTGGCTGTCGACCGTACGGGTCCCGGACGCGTCGGCCCAGTCCCACACCTCCGCGAGCAGCTGCTCCCGCGAGAGCACCGCCCGCGGGGTCCCGGCCAGGCACACCAGCAGGTCGAACTCCGTCGGCGTCAGGTGCACGTCCTCGGTGTGCACCCGGACCCGGCGCTGCGCGTGGTCGATCTCCAGATCGCCCAGGCGCAGCGTGGCCCCGCGCGGGGCGTGCGCGGCCAGCGTGGCCCGCTCCACTCGCCGCAGCAGTACGTGGACCCGCGCGGCCAGCTCGCGCATGGAGAAGGGCTTCGTCATGTAGTCGTCGGCGCCGACCCCGAGGCCCACGAGCATGTCGGTCTCGTCGTCCCGGGCCGTGAGCATCAGCACCGGAACGGGCCGCTGCGCCTGGACCCGGCGGCAGACCTCCAGGCCGTCGAAGCCCGGCAGCATGACGTCCAGGACCAGCAGCTCCGGCAGCCAGCCCTCGGCCGCGGCGACGGCCGCCGGCCCGTCCGCGGCCGTCTGCACCTGGAAGCCCTCGGCGCGCAGCCGGGCCGCGATCGCCTCCGCGATGGTGTGGTCGTCCTCGACGACGAGTACCCGGCGTTGCGCGCCCGGGGTGGCCGCGGCGCCGTTGTGGGTGGTGGTGTGCGTCTGTTCCATGTCCCGCCCCTGAAGATCCCGCGTGGTAGGGGTGCAGCGTAGAGGAGCGCTCGGGCTCCGGCTATGACGGGTTCGCTGCGCGGGTTCGTCGCGGGGGCCTCTGCCCCCGGACCTGCGGTTCAAACGCCGGCGAGGCTGGAAAATCCAGCCTCGCCGGCGTTTGAACCGCAGGTCCGGGGCGGAGCCCCGGGGGTTCTACGGGTCCGGGCAGAGCCCGGGGAACGGGGAAGGGCGGGTAGGGGACTCTGCCCCGCAGGGCTACATCGCTACAGGGTCAGGCCGTGGCCGTGCGGGAAGACCGGGTTCGCGGTGTCGTTGGGGACGTCCGGGCGGGAGGCCGCGACGGCCGCCATCGAGCGCGGGAGCTCGAAGGGCAGGCGCCCCGCGGCCACGGCCCGGCCGAAGGCCACGTCCAGGAGGGCCGCGTCGGAGGCGCCGTAGTCCGCGATCAGCGCGGCCGCCCGCTCCGCGATCTCGGGGATCACCGCGGCCCGCTCCAGGTTGATGCAGACCAGGGTCGGGACGGCGTCCAGGAGGGACAGGATCTCGGCGAGTTCCGGCTCGGGGAAAGCCAGCGAACCCGAGTGGAAGAAGGACTCGAAGATGTTCGTGCGGGGCTCGTGCGGCGTGCGCAGCCGCAGCACCGCCAGGTCCGCCTCGGCCGGGTCGGACACGACGTCCCCGTACGCCGCCGCGACGTCCGCGTCCACGTCCTTGACGTACAGCTTCGGCCGGCCGGACACCGGCAGGGTCTCCCCGGTGTTGGTGAGCACCGTCAGGGAGCGCCGCTGGGCCGCCGCGCCGGCCGCCGTGAAGTCGGCGCGGCCGACCGTCTCGGCCGCCGCGTCCGGGTCCACGTACGGGTTCTCGAACAGGCCGAGGGCGAACTTCTCGCGCAGCAGCCGGCGGACGGACGCGTCGATCCGGGCCTCGGTGACCCGGCCCGAGCGGACCATCTCGACGATGACCGCGGGGCACTGCTCGCCGCCGAACTGGTCCGAGCCCGCGTCCAGCGCGCGGGCCGCCCGCTCGGACACGCTCAGGTGCTCCAGGCCCCAGGCACGGGCCGGGTGCGGCTCGCCGAAGATCGTCGACTCGGTGAGCAGGCCCCAGTCGGTGCACACGATGCCCTGGAAGCCGAGCTCCTCGCGGAGCAGGCCGGTGACGACGCCCTTGTTGAAGCCGAAGCCGACCTCTTCCCAGTCGGTGCCGATGGGCTGGCCGTAGTACGGCATCATCTGCGAGCAGCCGGCCGCGATGGCCGCCTTGAACGGCTCCAGGTGGTGCTCGCGCATCCCGCCCGGGTAGACCTGCTCCTTGCCGTGCGCGAAGTGCGGGTCCTCGCCGTCCTTCTGCGGGCCGCCGCCGGGGAAGTGCTTGACCATCGCGGAGACCGAGGCCGCGCCGAGCGTCTCGCCCTGCAAGCCCCGTACGTACGCCTGGACGAGCTCGCCCGTCAGCTTCGCGTCCGAGCCGAAGGTGCCCGACTGGCGGGCCCAGCGGGGCTCCGTGGCCAGGTCGATCTGCGGGTGCAGGGCGACGCGGAAGCCGACGGAGAGGTACTCGCGCCGCATGATGTCGGCGAACTCGAAGACCAGCTCCGGGTCGCCGATCGCGGCCAGGCCGATCGCCTCGGGCCAGGCGGAGAAGGCGCCGGCGTTGAAGGAGGCGCCGACGTTGTCGGTGAAGGAGTGGCGGGGGTCGGTCGACAGGGTCACCGGGATGCCGAGGCGGGTGGCGGCGGCCATCTCCTGCACGGCGTTCTGCCATATCGCCATCTCGCGGGCGCCGTAGCTGCCGAGGAGGTTGAAGTGGGTGAGGTGGCGGTCCTCGATCAGCTCGGGGGTGGTGAACGGGAGGATCGAGCCGTCGGTCTCGGTGACCGGGGTGCCGTCCGGGTTCATCATCAGCATCGAGTGGAAGAGCTGGCCGGCCTTCTCCTCCAGGGTCATGCGGGAGAGCAGGTCCTCGACGCGGTCGTCGACGGGGAGGGAGGCGTCCCGGTAGGGGAGGGGGCCGGCGGGGGTGGCAGGGGTGGCCGGTGTGGCGTTCATGGCGGGGCTCCTGAGGGGGTCGGTCGCGCGGGAGGTCGCGGGGGTGGACGACTGATCGGGTGCGGGTGCGGGTGCGGGTGCGGGTGCCTGGGCGGGGGCGGCGCCGGGCCCCGTCGGGTGGCGGGCCGTCACTTCACCGAGCGGATCAGCTGTACGAGGGCGGCGCCGACGGCCGCCGCGATGCCGCCGACGAGGAAGAGGGCGCCGTAGTTGCCGCCTCCGCCGATGGCGAGGACGAACGGCGCGAGCATCGGGACGAGGGACTGCGGAAGGGCGTTGGCGATGTTGAGCACGCCCATGTCCTTGGCGGCGGTCTCCGGGTCGGGCAGGACGGCGGCCGCGAGCGCCACGTCGACCGCGAGGTAGAGGCCCTCGCCGAAGCCGAAGACGGCCACGGCGAAGAGGAACATCCCGAAGGTGCCCGCCGTGGCGATCAGCAGCAGCCCGACGCCGATGACGAAGGCGGAGGCGAGCACGAAGGGCTTGCGCCGGCCGGTGGCGTCGGACAGCCAGCCGCCGGCGAGGGAGCCGACCACGACACCGCCGACGGTGACGAGGGTGGTGGTGAACATCTTCGAGGCGACGTCGCCCTCGGCGACCCCGAGGCGGTCCATCAGGAAGTACACCTGGTAGCTGGTGACGCAGGCGATGCCGATGAAGACCAGGAAGCGGCTCGCGAAGTTCCACGAGTAGTCGGGGTTCTTGCGCGGGTTCACCCAGAAGCTGTGCAGGAACTCCCGCCAGCCGTACGGGGCCACGGACTCGGCGCGGGCCGGCCGGTCGGGCATCACCGCGGCCAGCACGCACACCCCGAGGACGCCGACGACGGCCGGGACGATGAAGGCCAGGGCCATGTTGTCCGTGAAGAGCTGCGCGAGGAAGCTGCCCGCGACCATCGAGACGGACAGCATCATGCCGACCATGCCGGAGACGCGGCCGCGCTGGTGGTCCGGGATCAGGTCCGGGATGCAGGCGGTGACCATGCACAGGGCGGCGTTGCAGCCGAGCTGCGCGATGGCCCAGCCGATGAGCAGCGTGGTGACGCTGGAGCCGAGGCCGACGACGGTCAGACCGACGGCGGCCACCGTCATGCCGCCCACGAGCCAGGGGCGGCGGCGGCCGAACCGGCTGGTCGTGCGGTCGGAGAGGGCGCCGAAGAGCGGGTTGCCGACGAGGGCGAGCAGCGCTCCGACGGAGAGCACCTTGCCGAGGGCGGCGCCGCGCTCGGCTTCCGGGACGATCTGGGCCACGCGCAGGGCCAGGGTCACGACGATCGGGGTGAAGACGGCGATGCAGACGCCGAGCTGGGCGGCGACCAGGCCGAAGATCAGCTTGGCGGGGGCGTCGGCGGGGGTGCCGGCTGGGGTGCCGGCCGGGGTGCCGACCGGGGCGTGGGCCGGGGCGGCGGCCGGGGTGGCCGGATTGGTTCGGTCGGTGGTCGCGTCGCGTGCGGTTCCGGGGTCCTGCGTGAGCGGCATGGGGGCTCCAACGTCTCCGCGTCGGCCTCGTCGCCGACCGGGCGGTTTCACCGTAGGCGCGAAAACCATGCACTCACTAGGTTTTCGCGCAGTGAGCTGGATCACTCCATCGGGATGGCCGGAAACAGTCGGGTTTAGGGTGGTCCGCATGGCACAGGACAAGGGCCGAACGGCCCCCAAGGCGGCGACCGCCCGGGGCGGCTACGCGGTGGGCGACGCTCGTCGGCAGAGGATCCTCGACACCGCCGTCGAGCACTTCGCGCAGTGGGGCTTCCACGCCTCCTCGCTCGCCCGGATCGCCAACGACTGCGGGATCACCCAGGGCGGCCTGCTCCACCACTTCCGCGGCAAGGAGGACCTGCTGCTGTCGGTCCTCGCGCAGAGCGAGCAGCACGACGTCGAGCGGCTCTTCAGCGGGCCCGCGGAGGAGCTGCCCGCGGTCTCCGCGCACTTCGCCGCGGTGGTCGCCCTCGCCGAGGAGAACGCCCGCCGGCCCGGGCTCGTACGGATGTACAACACGCTGGTCGGCGAGTCCGGGAACCCGGGGCACCCCGCGCACGCCTATTTCCGCCAGCGCTACGACCGGGTGCTCGGCTACAGCGTGGACCTGCTCCGGGCGGGCGTCGCGCGCGGGGAGGTACGGCCGGACACGGACTGCGAGGCTGTCGGCCGCGAGACGATCGCGGTGATGGACGGGTTCCAGATCCAGTGGGTGCTGGACCCGGAGGGCGTGGACATGGCGGTCCTGCTCCGCGGCTACCTGGACCGGCGACTGCGGGAGATCACGGTGGCGGGAGCGGGACTGTGACGGGGCGGTGCCGCAACGGTGCGGCTCGGCTCGTCGGGCCGATCGGGCGCGTCGGGCCGATCGGGCTCGTCGTGCCCGGTCAGCGCGGCTCGAAGGGCGGCAGGGAGCTCAGGACCCCCTCCAGGGGTCGTGGCAGCGTGGTCTGGGCGGCGGCGACCTCGTAACCGCCGTGCCGGAAGGCGTACGTGAACGCGTCGGCGACCGGCTGGGAGGGCATCGAGATCCGTGGCAGCCGGGGGAAGTCCGCCTGCCGGAGCGCGGTGCGCAGTTTCGCGAGGGCGGCCGCGGAGAGCTTGTCGCGGTCGACCGTCTCGGCCTTGGAGTTCAGCCGCTGGAACGATCCGTCACCCTTGATGATCAAGGTGCTGGCCTTTCCGCCGAGGCCCCCGCTGCGGGTGACCGCGAGCAGGGTCTCGTCGGCGCCGGGCGGCGAGGCGCTGGGTGCGGGGGCCGGCGCGGAGGTGCTGGGCGCGGGCTGCGGGGCCGGGCCGGTGCTACCGGTGCCCTGGCTCTGGCCGGCGCTCTGACCGGGGGACGCGGTCCCCGGGCCGTCCGTCGCCGTCCCGGAGGGGGCGCTGGTCGCGGGGCCGCTGCTCGCGCCTGTGCCCGTGCCCGTGCCCGGCTTCCGTGAGGACCCGTCCTGCGACCCGTCTGAGGAACAGCCGCTCAAGGCCGCCAGCACGGCCAGCGCCGCGGCCGCCGTCGCCGTCGCCAAGCCCACTCGTCCACCACGTGCTCGCACGCCCCACCCCCGCAGGTATCCGGCTCGAACCCCGAGTATGGAGTCAGCACCACCCGCACGGATAGCACCCGGAGGCCGACATCCGCCGCTTCGCCCCTTGGCGCTGGCTGCCGCCCCTCACCGCCTTCGCCCTCGGCCTCTGGGGCCTCGCGCGGGGCGGCTCCCTGTGGCGCGACGAGTCCGTCACGTGGCAGGTCGCGCACCGCCCGCTCGGGGAACTCTGGGAACTGCTGGGCCAGGTGGACGCCGTCCACGGCGTGTATTACCTCCTGATGCACGCGGTGTTCGCGGCGACGGGCACCGCCGCCTCCGACCCCGGGCTCTGGGCCCTGCGCCTCCCCTCGGTGGCCGCCACGGCCCTCGCGGCGTCCGGTGTGGCCGCGGTGGCCCACCGCCTGACGGATCCGCCGCCCGGCGGGGGGGCCTCCGGCCCGGGCGCACCCGACCGGTCCGGCGGCCCGGCCCGACCGGGTCGGCGCGCCGGTCTCGCCGACCGGGTCGCGGTGTCGGCCGGAGTCGCGTACGCCCTGCTGCCGCCCGTGCAGATGTACGCCCAGGAGGGGCGCTCGTACGCGTTCGTCGCCGCGGCCGTCGTCTGGGCCACGTACCTGATGCTGCGCGAGCGCTGGATCGCCTACGCGGTGGTGCTGGTGCTGGGTTGCTGGCTGCACGAGTTCGCCGTACTGGCGCTGCCCGCGCACGCCTTCGCCGCCCGGCGCTCGCGCGGCTGGCGGCTCGCCGCCGGGGCGGTGGTGGCCGCGCTGCTGCCGCTCGCGCTGGTCAGCGCGCGGCAGGCGCAGACGCAGCTGGGCTGGCTCGGGCGGCCGAGCTGGCAGGACTGGGCGGCGTACGGGGTCCTCGCGGCCACCTCGCTGCTCCTGGCCCGGGGGGCCTCGCGGGACCTCGTACGGGTCGCCCTGCCGCTGGCGCTGCTGCCGCCCGGGCTGCTGCTCGCGGTCTCGCTGGCGCACCCCTGGTACGTGGACCGGTACGTCCTCTACGCCCTCGCCGGCCTCGCCCTCCTCGTGGGGGCGCGGCTCGCCACGGCGCGGGGGTGGTGGGTGTGGCCGCTGGTCGGGGTCCTGCTCGTCCCCGTGGGGTTCTGGTCCGCGTGGCTGCGTACCCCCGAGAGCCGCAAGGACGACGCGCGGGCCGTGGCGGCGGCCGTCGCCGGACTCGCCCGCCCGGGCGACGAGGTGCTGTTCCTCCCCTCGCGGCGGCGCGAATGGCTGCTGTCCTCGCCGGAGGTCTACGGATCCCTGCGCGACCTCGCCCTGTCCCGCACGCCGGCGGCTTCGCGGAGCCTCCAGGGCGTGGAGCGGACCCCGGAAGAGATCCGGGCGGCCCTGCTGGACCCGGCCGTCGACCGGGTGGTCGCCCTGCTGGACCCGGCGGGGCAGCCGCTGGACGGCTACCCGGCGGAGGCGGTGAAACGCCAGACGCTGGTCTCCCACTTCGACCTGTGCTCCGTGACGGACGTGCGCGGCGCCCGCGTGGCCCTCTTCGCCAGACCGGGCGACTGCCCGTAGCTCCCGGCGGGTCGCGGGGCGGCCCGCCCAGGGCAAGCCGCTCCCGGAGCAGGGGCGTTCGCGGGGCGCGAGGGCGCGGGGGAGAGGATGGGAGGCGGGGCGCCGGTCGTGCCGGGGCCCGTCGGATCCTGCCGGAGGTGCCTCATGGAAGCAGCCCACACCCACGCCCACGCCCACTCCCACGCCCACGCCCACGGCCTCGTGCCGCCCGGCCCGCTCGTCGGCGGGAGCTGGCTCGCGGAGCGGCTCGGGACGCCCGGACTCGTCGTCTTCGACGCCTCCGTCGGGGCGCACCGCGACACGGACCGGCGGATTCCGGGAGCCCGCCCCTTCGACCTCGACGGCGCGCTGTCCGACCACACCGCCGCCGCCCCGCACACCATGCCCGGCCCCGCCGCCTTCGCCGAGGCGATGCGTGCCCTCGGCGTCGACGACACCAGCACGGTCGTCGCGTACGACGGCGCCGGGATCTACTCCAGCGCCCGCGCCTGGTGGATGCTGCGCGCCACGGGCTTCGACCGGGTGGCCGTCCTCGACGGCGGGCTGCCCGCGTGGCTCGCCGCCGGGCGGCCGGTGGAGCGGCGCCGACCGGGTTACGAGGGCCCGCGCGGCTCCTTCACGGCCCGGCCCCGCGCCGGGCTGCTGGTGGACGCCGCCACCGTCTCGGCGGCCCTGGCCGACCCGGCCGCCGCGGTGCTCGACGCCCGGACCCGCGAGCGCTTCGCCGGCGCCGCCCCCGAACCCCGCCCGGGCCTGCGCGGCGGCCACATGCCGGGCGCGGTCAGCCTCCCCTTCGGCGAACTCCAGCGCCCCGACGGCCTGATGCGCCCCGCCGCGGAACTCCGTACGGCCTTCGCGGCGGCGGTGGGCGAGCGGGAACGGCTGTACTTCAGCTGCGGATCGGGCGTCACCGCCTGCGTGCTCGCCCTCGGCGCGGAACTCGCCGGGTACCAGGACCTCGCCGTGTACGACGGCTCCTGGAGCGAATGGGGCGTGCCGTCCCCGGACAGGCCCGTCGTGGCGGGTAGGTGAGGCGGGTAGGTGAGGCGGGTAGGTGAGGCGGGGAGTTGAGGCGGGGGGTAACCCCACCCCGGATCCGGGGACGTGCACCATGCCCCCGCGGCGGCCGCGCGGGCACGATCGACACCATGACCACGAAGACGCGCCCGCGCGGCACCGACAAGGCCAAGGCCACCGCCACCTACACCGCCGCGGCCCTCGCCGCCGGGCTGCTGCTCACGGGCTGCTCCTTCTCCCTCGTTTCGCGCGGGGGCGACGAGAAGACGGCGAGCGCCGATGCCACGGTCGCGGAGGCCGTCACGACGGTCGACGTCTCGGACGCCGGCAGCGGATCCATCGAGGTGGTCGCCGGAACCGGCCCGGGCGTCACCGTCCGCCGCACCGTCCACTACCGCGGCGACACCGTGCCCGAGCCCGCCCAGCGGATCTCCGGCGGCGTCCTGACCCTCACGAACGGCAACTGCTCCGGCCGCTGCTCCGTCGACTACCGGCTGGAGGTGCCGGCCTCCGCGACCGTCCGCGCCGGGAGCTCCAGTGGCAGCGTCACCGTGGCGGGCGTGGCCGCCGCCGACGTCACGACCTCCTCCGGCTCGGTCCGGGCCGACCGGATCGCCGGCCCGCTGAAGGTCCGTACCTCCTCGGGCTCGATCGCCGCCGAGGGGCTCGCCGGGCCGGGCGCGGACGCCCGTTCCGAGTCCGGAGACGTCCGCCTGGCCTTCGCGAAGGCGCCGGCCTCGGTCGCCGTGAAGACCGGCTCGGGCGACGCCAAGGTGAAGGTCCCCTCGGCTCCGTACGCCCTCGACGTCTCCACCAGCTCCGGCGACCGCGAGATCACCGTCCCGGGGGACCCGTCCGCGACCGCCAGGCTGGCCGTACGGACCTCGTCGGGCGACATCGTCATCTCGGCGGCCTGAGCCGCGCCCCGCCCCGGTGCCCGAGCGGGTCAGCCGAGCACGGCGGTCACATCGCGGCGGGCCGGCTCCGACAGCAGGGGGGACCACCGGGTGAACAGTTCGAGCAGACCGGCGCCGTTGCGTTCGCGGAAGGACGCGTTCACCTTGGCCAGGTCCAGCTCGTTGGCCGCCGTGAGTTCGGCGAAGTCGCGGCGCTGCCGAGGGGACGGAACGAACTCCTCGCCCGTGAACCGGTCCCGGAAGACCGCCGACGCTTCGTCCGGTGCGGAGAGGCCGGGGTAGGAGGCCTCGCGGTCGCAGCTCGCGTAGAAGTAGACGAGCTCCTCGGCCTCCGTGCCGATCGCCTCGGTGAGGCGGGCCCGTTCGGAGAGGTCCAGGAGTATCAGGGGCAGTCCGTCGGTGCCGTAGAAGGCGTGGCACAGTGCCGCGGTGCGGAGCGCCGGCCGACCGCCCCAGGCGGCGACCAGTGCCTCGACGCGCAGCAGGTGGGTCAGGAGCGTCCCGCCCGAGTGCTTGGTGGTCTCCGCCCCCACCTCCTTGAGCAGGGCGATCGCCGGTGAATCGGTGGGTGCGTGCTTGTCGTCGCTGGGCGTCATGCGCCCATCATGACGAGGCATCCGGGTCCGGCGCCCGGCGCGATCGCCATGCGGACATCCGGCGGGCGACGAGTGTTCGCCCCCGGCGAACGGCACTTGGGGAACATCGGGAGGCGCCCGTGCATTGAGTCGGCATAGCTCAACTTCACTGCCGGAGGGAACATCATGGCTTCGACGTCCGTAACGCTCACCCTGCCCGTGCTGCCGCTCGACGACGAGGTCGTGCTGCCCGGGATGGTCGTCCCGCTGGACCTGTCCGACGCCGAGGTGCGGGGCGCCGTCGAGGCGGCCCAGGCCGCCGCCGGGGACGGCAAGCCGAAGGTGCTGCTCGTGCCCCGGGTCGACGGGAAGTACGCCGGCACCGGGGTGCTCGGGACCGTGGAGCAGGTGGGGCGGCTGTCCGACGGGGATCCCGGGGCGCTGATCCGGGGCCGCGGCCGGATCCGCATCGGGGCCGGGACGACCGGCCCCGGGGCCGCGCTCTGGGTCGAGGGCGAGACGGTGGACGAGGTCGTCCCCGATCCGCTGCCCGGGGCCGTGGCCGAGCTGGTCAAGGAGTACAAGGCGCTCGCCACGACCTGGCTCAAGAAGCGCGGGGCCTGGCAGGTCGTGGACCGGGTGCAGCAGATCGAGGGGGTCGGGGCCCTCGCGGACAACTCCGGGTACTCCCCGTTCCTGACCGTCGAGCAGAAGGTGGAGCTGCTGGAGACGGCCGACCCGATCGCGCGGCTGAAGCTCGCGGTCAAGGCCCTCAGCGACCACCTCGCCGAGCAGGACGTCGCCGAGTCCATCGCCAAGGACGTCCAGGACGGCGTCGACAAGGTCCAGCGCGAGTTCCTGCTCAAGCGGCAGCTCGACGCCGTGCGCAAGGAACTGCGCGAGCTCAGCGGGGAGCAGGAGGGCGAGGAGTCCGACGACTACCGGGCCCGCGTCGAGGCCGCCGACCTGCCCGAGAAGGTGCGGGAAGCCGCCCTCAAGGAGGTCGACAAGCTGGAGCGCTCCAGCGACCAGTCCCCGGAGGGGTCCTGGATCCGCACCTGGCTGGACACCGTGCTCGAACTGCCCTGGAACGAGCGGACCGAGGACGAGTACGACATCCGGGGAGCCCGCGCCGTCCTGGACGCGGAGCACGCCGGGCTGAGCGACGTGAAGGACCGGATCACCGAGTACCTGGCGGTGCGCAAGCGCCGCTCCGAGCGCGGGATGGGCGTCGTCGGCGGGCGCAGGGGCGGGGCCGTGCTGGCGCTCGTAGGCCCTCCCGGCGTCGGAAAGACCTCCCTCGGGGAGTCGGTGGCCCACGCCATGGGGCGCAAGTTCGTCCGCGTGGCCCTCGGCGGAGTCCGCGACGAGGCCGAGATCCGCGGGCACCGGCGTACGTACGTGGGCGCGCTGCCCGGCCGGATCGTACGGGCGATCAAGGAAGCCGGGTCCATGAACCCGGTCGTCCTGCTCGACGAGATCGACAAGGTCGGCTCCGACTTCCGGGGCGACCCGGCCGCGGCGCTGCTCGAAGTCCTCGACCCGGCCCAGAACCACACCTTCCGGGACCACTACCTGGAGGTGGAGCTGGACCTGAGCGACGTGGTGTTCCTCGCCACGGCGAACGTGCTGGAGTCCATCCCCGAAGCCCTCGCCGACCGCATGGAACTGGTCCGCCTCGACGGCTACACCGAGGACGAGAAAGTCGTCATCGCCCGCGACCACCTGCTGCCCCGCCAGCTGGAGCGCGCCGGCCTGGCCGCGGAGGAAGTGGTCCTGGAGGAGGACGCGCTGCGCAAGCTGGCGGGCGAGTACACCCGTGAGGCGGGCGTGCGCACCCTGGAGCGTTCCCTCGCCCGGCTGCTGCGCAAGGTGGCCTCCCAGCACGAGCTGGGGGAGCGGGAGCTGCCCCTGCGGATCGGCGCCGACGACCTGCGGGCCCTCATCGGGCGGCCGCACCACGTGCCGGAGTCCGCGCAGGATCCGGCCGAGCGGCGCACCGCGGTACCGGGCGTGGCCACCGGCCTCGCCGTGACCGGGGCGGGCGGTGACGTCCTGTTCGTCGAGGCCTCGCTGGCCGATCCCGAGACGGGCGCGGCCGGGCTCACGCTGACGGGCCAGCTCGGAGACGTGATGAAGGAGTCGGCGCAGATCGCGCTCAGCTTCCTGCGCTCCCACGGCGCCGAGCTGGAACTCCCGGTCGCCGACCTGAAGGACCGGGGCGTGCACATCCACTTCCCGGCGGGCGCGGTGCCCAAGGACGGCCCGAGCGCGGGCATCACGATGACGACGGCGCTGGCCTCGCTGCTGTCGGGCCGGCAGGTCCGCACGGACGTGGCCATGACCGGGGAGGTCTCGCTGACCGGGCGGGTCCTGCCGATCGGCGGGGTCAAGCAGAAGCTGCTGGCCGCGCACCGGGCCGGGCTGACCACCGTCATCATCCCGAAGCGGAACGAGGCCGACCTGGACGACGTTCCCGCGGAGGTGCTGGCGGGGCTGTCGGTCCACCCGGTGACGGACGTACGGCAGGTCCTGGAGCTGGCCCTGGCCGCGGACGGGGTCCCGGTGGTCGCGGCGGCCTGATCCGGGCACGGGGCGTCCGGCCGCCGGTCGCCGCCGGCCCGGCCGCGCCCCACCGGGCATCCGGGCGGGCCGGTGGCCCGGGGTTTCCCGCTCCGGCGGGGCCCCGGGCCCCCGGCGTACCCGCTGCGAAATACTGGTGGCCCACCCCACCAGCGAAGGAGCCGTCCGTGCACGGGACCGAAGACCAGGAGTTCCTTGCCCTGGAGCGGGAGCTGTCCGTCTTCCTCCGACGGGCCCGCGCCTCCTCCGGAGAGATGGCGCGCGAGCTGCACCCGGAGCTGGAACCGGCCGCCTACGGGCTCCTCGTGCGGCTGGAAGCCGCCGGACGGCAGCGGGCGACCGAGCTCGCCGCGTACTTCGGGGTCGGCAAGGCCACGATGAGCCGGCAGCTGCGGGCCCTGGAGGTGCTGGGCCTGCTGGCCCGCGAACCGGACCCGGCGGACGGGCGGGCCTTCCTGGTCGGGCTCACGGAGGAGGGCCGGGAGCGCTTCCTGCGCGTCCGGGGTGCCCGGCGCGAGCAGTACATGCGCAAGCTCGCGGACTGGGACCGCGGCGAAGTGGCGGAACTGGCGCGGCTGCTGAACCAGTTGAACGCGGGCGCGGAGTAGCCCCCGGGGGGGCGGGACAACCGAGCCCCCCAGCGCTCAGGACACCCGAGCCCCCCAGCGCTCAGGACACCCGAGCCCCCCAGCGCTCAGGACACCCGAGCCCCCCAGCGCTCAGGACACCCGAGCCCCCCAGCGGCCGGGACACCCGAGCCCCCCAGCGGCCCGGACACCCCCTACAGCTCCGCGTAAGCCGCCGACGCGTCGTCGTGGCGCTTTTCGCGGCGGTGCGCCCGGCCCGGGTCCGATTCCAGCGTGCGGACCCGGTCGATCAGGGACTGCGCGCCTTCCTTGCGCAGCACCGCCAGGCATGCGGCCCAGTCGCCCTCCCCGAAGGTGTCCGTCCACCGGCTGGCGCCGTCGGTGAGCGCCGCCACCGCCCGGACCTGGGCGCGCGGCGTCCGCCCGGTCACCGCCCGGGCGGCCACCTCCGGGTCCGCGGCGGCGGTGAAGAAGCCGCCCTCCGCGTTGCGCAGCGTGTCGGCGGAGGCCTCCGTACGCAGCAGCTCGCGCGGGATCCGGTCCAGCCGGTCGTCGAGGACCGCGCGCACCTCGCCGCCGGGCGCCTCGAGGAGGAGCACGGAGTCCGAGAGCACCAGGTGTTCGACGCGGGAGGCGTCCCAGCGGACCACGACCACCGTGGCCTGCGGGGTCCGGACGTGAGAAAGGTCACAGGTGTCGCGATGGGCGTCCGCGGTGACGCGGATGGCCTCCGCCAGGACGCGGTCGAGGGGCATGTCCCGGCGCGATCCGGACAGTTCGGTCAATCGGCCGCCCAGCCGGGCCGCGAACCACGGCACTCCGTGCGTGCATCCGACCTCCCCCGGCGGCGGGGTGACCCCGTCGAGGGCGACCAGGACTCCGCCGCCCGAGGCGGGGATCGCGGCCGACAGCCAGTCCTCGTTGGGGCGTTCCGGATTGCCGGGGGCGGAGGAGAGATCGATGCGCATGCGGACATTCTGCCCGGGCGGAGCTCCGTGGGGGCGGGAAGGGCCGGGGAAGGTACGGACCAAAGCGGCGGGAGTGGAGGGAGAGCGGACTTCCGGGTTCCGCGGGGCGCCCCTCGGTGATGTGGGCGGGCATCCTGCCAAAAGCCGCATCGATCTTTCAACCACCCGTCCACGGCCGGGCCCTGACAGCCGATCGCCGAGTTGGTCGCCAACTCCTCCGTGCTGTTCACTCCTTCGTGTGGCCGGGCGGGCGATGTGCGGCCCCCTTCCCAACTCACTGCGAGGGTCTGAGGCGGTACGGCGGTGGACGCGCGCAAGCAGCGCGTACCGCGTGACACGTACGGGCATCAGACAACGAGCACGAGCAGCACACGTAAACAGGATTGCGAGCACCGGTGCAGAAGAAGCGGCCTCGGAAGAACGGCACCGTCGCGAACGGCACCGCACCCGACGGCACCGCACCCGACCGACGAGCCCCCGGCGGCCCGGTCGCCGCGGCCGCTCCCACCGGGCGCCGCGTCCGCGTGCGCAGCAGGCTGGTCATCGGGGTCGCCGTGGCCGGGCTCGCCGTGCTCGTGGCGGGAGCGCCCGCCGTCCTGTCCGCCTCCGCGGACCTGAAGGACTCCCAGCAGCTGGTCACCCTCGCCGACCGGAGCCGGCAGACCCTCACCCTCGCCCACCTGCTCGGGGACGAGCGCGACGCCGTCACCGCGTACGTGGCCAAGGGCCGCCCCGGCGGCCCCCGGGGCAAGCAGGCCGCCGCGGTCCAGGACCGCGCCTCGGGCACCGACCGCCAGCTCGCCGAGGTACAGGCCGACGCCGACGAGGAACTCGCCGAGGCCCTCGGCCGGATCGCGGCCGTCCGCACCGAGGCCATCGAGGGCAGGGACAGCGCCCTCACCGCCCACCAGGCCTACTCCGGGGTCATCGCCGAGCTCCTCGCTCCGGGCGAGCGGCTCACCGAGCTGACCCCGCCGCGCGCCACCGACGCCCTCGTCACCACCCGCCCGCTGGCCGCCCTCGGCCTGGCCGCGGAGCAGGCCTCCGCCACCCGCGGACTGCTGCTGGCCGCACTGTCCGTGCCCGGTGGCGACCGGCAGCCGGGCGCCGCCTTCGTGGACGAACTCGCCGCCGCCGCCCAGCGGGCGCGGGTACGGGAGCAGGGCGCGCTCGACGACTTCGCGCGGGCCGCGCGTCCCGACGTGCGCCAGAGCCTCACCGCCACCGTCACCGGACCCGAGGTCAAGACGGCCGACGACTACCTCAAGCGGCTCACCGACCGGCCGACCCTTTCCCCCGCCGACCGCAAGCTCGACCCCGGCGCCGTCGGATCGGCCCTCACCGCCCGCGTCGACCGGATGCGCTCGGTCGAGGCCACCCTCGCCGGCCAGCGCGCCACCGCGCTCGCCGCGCTGCGCGACGACGACGTGACCGCGCTGGAGGTCATGGTCGCCTTCCTCGGCGTGCTGTTCCTCGTCACCCTCGGCATCTCCACCGCGATCGCGCGCTCCCTCACCCGCCCGCTGTCGGTCCTGCGGCGCGGCGCGGCCCGGCTGGCCACCCCGGAGGGCTCGGTGGAACCGGTCCGGTTCACGGGCCGCAACGACGAGTTCGCCGAAGTGGTGCGCCACCTCAACGGGGTGCGCGACCAGACGGTCTCCCTGCACACCCGGATCGCCGGCCTCGACGCCGACCGTCGCCGCCTCATCGGCCGCAACGAGGCGCTCTCGACCGGCCGGGAAGCACTGGAGGGAGAGCTCGCGCAGCTGCGGGCGGGGCTGGAAGAGCACCGCCGCATCATGTCGACGACGTCCGTGTCGCTCTCCCTGCGGACCCTGGGGCTCGTCGAGCGCCAACTCGCCGTCATCGAGGAGCTGGAGTCCGAGGAGCCGGATCCGGACCGCCTCTCCACCCTCTTCAAGCTCGACCACCTGGCGACCGTGATGCGCCGCCACAACGAGAACCTGCTCGTCCTCGCCGGCCAGGAGCACGGCCACGGCCAGGGTGCGGCGGTGCCGCTGGTCGACGTCATGCGGGCGGCGGTCAGCGAGATCGAGCGCTACGAGCGCGTCGACCTCGGCGCGCTGCCCTCGTACACGCAGGTCGCCGGGCACGCCGCCGACGACATCTCGCACGTACTGGCGGAGCTGCTGGAGAACGCGACGACCTTCTCGCCGCCGGACGCCAAGGTGAAGGTGTCCGGCTGGCTGCTGGACTCCGGTGACGTGGTGCTCTCCGTCGTCGACGAGGGCATCGGGATCACCGGTGACCGGCTGGCCACCCTGAACGAGCGGCTGGCCACGCCCGAGGCGTACGACGAGGAGCCCGAGTCCGAACACGGCCTGGGCCTCGGCCTCTACGTGGCGGGCCGGCTCGCGGCCCGGCACGGGGTGAGCGCGGAGCTGCGCGTCCAGCGGCACGGCGGCACGGAGGCCCTGGTCGTCGTACCGGCGGCGCTGCTGCCCGCCACCCCGCCGGCGTCCCCGGTCCACGCCATGGGCGCACCGGGCGCACCCGCGCTGCGGCTGCCCGGGGTGATCGCGGAGGCCAACGAGAACACCCTCCCCTCACGCCTACGGGGCCCTGCCGCGCCCGCCCCCGAAAGCCCGGCGGAGCCGGAGGCCCCGGCCCGGCCGGAGCCCGTCTTCGAGGCGGAGCCGGCCCAGGAGGCGTTCGAGGAAGCGGCCCCCGAGGCTGAGGCGGAAGCGGCCCCGGAAGCGGGAGCGTTCGCGGAGCCTGAGTTCGATGCGGAGCCTGAGTTCCAGGCGGAGCCGGAGTTCGATGCGGAGCCGGAGGCCCCGGCCCCCGCCGCCTTCCCCGAGCCGGAGCCCGCGCACGGCGCCGCGAACGACACCGCGGACGCGGACGACACCCTCGCGGAGCCGCCCGCCCGGGTGGCGCCGGAGCCCGCTCCGGCGGCGTTCGCGCCCCCGGCCGGGCAGTTGCCGCCCACGGAGCGGGTGTTCCGGGTTCCGGCGCCGGTCGAGGTGCCGGACGAGCAGGTGTTCCGCGTACGGCCGCAGGCCCAGGCTGGTGCCGAGGCGCCCGGGGACGTACCCGCCGAGCAGGTGTTCCGCGTACCGCCGCAGGCCGAGGCGCCCACCGGGCAACCGCTCCGGGACCAGGCCGCCGCCGGGACGGCCGCCCCGCAGGGGACCGAGCCGCCGGAGGTCCTCACCGACAAGGGGCTGCCCAAGCGGAGCCCCCGCACGGTGGCCACCGGGCGCGGGGACGAGGTGCGTCCGGCGCCGGGCCGGGTGGACGCCGACGAGCTGCGCCGCCGTCTCGGCGGGTTCTACCGGGGAGCCCAGGACGGGCGCCGCGTCGTGGAGGCCGAGCTCGCGCAGGACTCCCGCCAGGACCCGCCACAGGACCCGCCGCACGACCAGGGGCAGACCGACCGGGGGGACACCGCACAGGAGGCACGCACATGAACGCGTCCAGTACGTACGGACTGAGCTCCCAGGCCCGCAACCTTCAGTGGCTGCTGACCGACCTCGTCGAGGAGGTGCCCGGGGTCAACTCGGTGGCCGTCGTGTCCTCGGACGGGCTCCTCCTGCTGTCCTCCGATCCGGTGGCGCCCGACACGCCGAATCCGTCCCCCGCCGCACCCGCCCGCCCAGCGGGCCCCCGCGGCGCGTCCGCCGATCTCGCGACCATCGTCTCCGGCCTCGGCTCGCTCACCACGGGCGCCGCCGCCCTGATGGACGGCGGCTCGGTCAAGCAGACGATGGTGGCCATGGAGCACGGTTCCGTGTTCGTCATGGCCATCAGCGACGGCTCGCTCCTCGGCGTGCACGCCACGCCGGACTGCGACATGAGCGTCGTCGCGTACCACATGGCCTTGTTCGTGGGCCGCGCCGGCCACGTCCTGACCCCCGAAGTCCGCAGTGAGCTGCGCCAGTCGATGGAGAACACCCCGTGAGGAGTCCGGCCTCCGACCGGCTGCCGATACGCGGCGCCGACCGCCGCCCCGCCCGTGTACGCCCCTACTCCCTGACGGGCGGCCGCACCCGCTTCACGCAGGTCCTGCACGTCGAGACCTTCGTCGCGGCCCTGGACACCAAGGTGTCCGAGCCGCGCAAGCCCGACCGGATGCCGGAGATGCCGGCGATCGTCGAGGTCTGCCGCCGCATGCGGACGATCGCCGAGATCGCCGCCCTGCTGAAGCTGCCGCTCGGCGTGGTCCGCGTCCTGGTCAGCGACCTCGCCGACCAGGGCAGGATCCGTGTCTACGGGACCGGGCACGGCAATGGCCGTCCCGACCGCGCTCTGCTCGAAAGGGTGCTCAGTGGGCTCCGCCGTCTCTGAAACCGGTCTCTTCTCCACCCACCCGGCCGCGGATCGGGACACCGATCCGGACGAGCCCGCACAGCCCTGGCAGTACGACCGCTCGCGCGCGCCCGTCGCCGTGAAGGTGCTGGTGGCGGGTGGTTTCGGGGTGGGCAAGACCACGTTCGTCGGTTCCGTCTCCGAGATCCGGCCGCTGCGCACCGAAGCGGTGATGACCGAGGCCGCCGCACCGACCGACGACCTGTCCGCCACTCCGGACAAGCACACCACCACCGTCGCCATGGACTTCGGGCGCGTCACGCTCGACGACGACCTCGTCCTGTACGTGTACGGGACCCCCGGCCAGGAACGCTTCTGGTTCATGTGGGACGACCTGGTGCGCGGCGCCGTCGGCGGGATCGTCCTCGCCGACACGCGGCGGCTGCGCGACTGCTTCCCGGCGCTCGACTACTTCGAGAGCTGCGGGCTGCCGTACGCCGTGGCGGTCAACCACTTCGAGGGCACGCGTTCGTACGAACCGGAGGACGTGCGGGAGGCGCTGACCATACCGGCGCACGTACCCGTCGTGATCATGGACGCGCGGCGCCGGGTGACGGTCCTGGAATCCCTGATGACGCTCGTGGGCCACGCCCTCGACTCGACCCCCGAATAGAGAACGTGCACATGCGCAAGATACTCGTCGTCGGAGCCGGCCAGTCCGGTCTCCAGCTCGCCCTCGGACTCCAGGCGAAGGGGTACGAGGTCACCCTCATGTCCAACCGGACGGCGGACGAGATCCGCACCGGGCGGGTCATGTCCACCCAGTGCATGTTCGACACGGCGCTCCAGCACGAGCGGGACCTCCAGCTGAACTTCTGGGAGCAGCAGGCGCCGAAGATCGAGGGCCTGGGCGTCTCGGTCTCCGCCCCCGACGCCGGCCGCCCCATCGACTGGCTCGGCAAGCTGAAGGGCTTCGCCCAGTCCGTGGACCAGCGCGTGAAGATGGCCGGCTGGCTCGACACCTTCGCGCAGCGGGGCGGCCAGCTCGTCATCCACGGCGCGTCCGTCTCCGACCTGGACTTCTTCTCCCGCACGTACGACCTGGTGCTCGTCGCGGCCGGCAAGGGCGAGCTGGTCTCGCTGTTCGCCCGCGACGCGGCCCGCTCCCCGTACGACGCCCCGCAGCGCGCGCTCGCCGTGTCGTACGTGCACGGGCTGGCGCCGCGCCCCGAGCACCCGGAGACGGAGGCCGTGCGCTGCAACCTGGTCCCGGGCGCCGGCGAGCTGTTCGTGATGCCGACGCTGACCACCTCCGGGCGGGCCGACATCCTGTTCTGGGAAGGGATCCCGGGCGGGCCGCTGGACGTCTTCGGCGGAGTGAAGGACCCGGCGGACCACCTCGCGCTGACGCTGGAACTGATGGAGAAGTTCACGCCCTGGGAGTACGCGAGGGCGACGAAGGTGGAGCTGACGGACGCGGGCGCCACCCTCGCCGGGCGCTACGCCCCCGTCGTCCGCAACCCCATCGGCCGGCTGCCGGGCGGCGGGCTGGTCCTGGGCGTCGCGGACGTGGTCGTCGCCAACGACCCGATCACCGGGCAGGGTTCGAACTCCGCCGCCAAGTGCGCGGCCTCGTACCTCTCGTCGATCCTCATGCACGGGGACAACCCGTTCGACGAGGCGTGGATGAAGGCGACCTTCGACAAGTACTGGTTCACCAGCGGCAAGCCCGCCACCCAGTGGACGAACGCCATGCTCGGCGTCCCGCCGGAGCACGTGCTGAACCTGATCGGCGCGGCCGGGCAGCTCCAGCCGGTGGCGGACCGATTCGCCAACGGCTTCGACAACCCGGCCGACTTCGACGCGTACTTCTACGACCCCGAGGACGCGGCGGACTACCTCGCGGAGGTCTCGGGAGCCTCGGGCGCCTCGGGCGCTTAGGACTTCCCGGATTCCTCGGATCGCTCGGATTCCTCGGATACCTCGGATTCCTTGGACGTCTGCGGCGCCCCGGCCTCCGAGTAACCCGTGTCGTCGCCCGCCGTCGCGCCCTCGGGCAGCGGCGGCGGGGTGAAGGCGCGCAGCGGCGCCCCGTCGGGGTCCGGCCGTACCGCGCCGAGCAGCGGGTTCGCCGCGATCGGCGAGACCTTCACCTTCGCGCCCGGCCGGGGTGCCTGGATGACCTTGCCGTCGCCGACGTACAGGGCCACGTGGGTCGCGGTCGGGAAGTACACCACCAGGTCGCCGGGGCGCAGTTCGTCGAGCGGCACCCTGGGCAGCCGGGCCCACTGCTCCTGACTGGTCCGGGGGATCTCGCGGCCCGCGTGCGCCCAGGCCTGTGAGGTCAGCCCCGAACAGTCGAAGGAGGCCGGACCCTCGGCGCCCCAGACGTACGGCTTCCCGATCTGGGCGGCCGCGTAGGTGAGGGCCGTGCCGCCGGCCGCGGTGGGGGTGCGGAGCTGCGGGCCTGCACTGCCCAGCTTCCCCGAACCGATCAGCTCCCGCTGGGCGGTGGCGGTCTCCTCGGCTTCGCGGGTGCCCAGCTCGGTGAGCTGGGCGGGGCTGAGCGAGGCCAGCATCCGCTCGACCTCCTTGAGCTGCGCGGCGGCCTCCTCCTTGCGCTTCTTGGTCTCCGCGGCCAGCTTCTGCTCGGAGTCCAGGGCCTTGCGGGCCGCGGTGGCGAGGAGGTCGGCCTTCTTCTCGCCCCGGGTGAGCCGCTCCAGCGCGGCGGCCCGCCGGGCCCCCTCGCGCTCCGCGACCCGGCGCTGTTCCAGGGCCCCTTGGGGGGTCCCGGCGAACAGCATCCGGGCGTACGGGGAGAACCCGCGGGCCCCCTTGTACTGCTCGCGCGCCAGCCGGCCCGTGATGGCGTGGGCCTCGGTGACGGCGGTACGGGCCTTGCCGAGCTCGGTGCTGAGCCGGCTCTCCTCGCGCTGCCGGGAGGTGAGGGCGGTCTCGGCGGCGTTGTAGGCCTCGGTGGCCTGCTCGGCGCTCTGGTAGAGGCCTTGGAGGCGGGTGAGGAGGACCCCGACGGGCTCCGCGGGTTGGTCGGGGGCGCCCGGAGTGGTGGGGGTGTCCGGGGTGTCCGGTGCCGCGGGGGTCTCCGGCGCCGAGGGCGTTTCCGGTGCCACGGGGGCGGTGGGCTCGGCGTGGGTGACGGGGAGCGGGCCGGCCGTGACGAGGGCTGCGGCGAGGCACGCGGCGCGAAGCAGCCGACGTCTGCGTCGTCGTGACATGGGGTCACCTCCTGGCGGCCGATGCTGCCATGCGCGGTATGACAAATCGCCCACCCGGGGCGGCCGTGCCGCGCCGCTCACCCGGTCGGCGTACGTCCGCCGGCCGCACCCGATGAAACGCTTGACGCGGCTTTCGCCAAGTACGGGGTGAGGGGCCGACGGGGCCTCGCGAACCAGGGGAGGACCGGGTGAACAGCGCACACGAGAACGGCGCGGGGGCGGGCGGCACGCAGGCGGGCGGACCGAAGGCGGGCGCCGCGCGGGCGGGCGGCGCGCGGGCGGCGAGCGGGGGGAAGGGCGCCGGGTGGGCGGGGGCCGGGCCACCGGATCGCAGGCCACCGGATCGCAGGCCACCGGATCCCGGGCCGCCGGATCTCCGCACGCCGGAGGGGTTCGGCGCGTTCTACGAGGAACACATCGACGCCGTGCTCGGGTTCGTCACCCGGCGGGTCGCCGACCCGCACCTGGCGGCGGACCTCACGGCCGACATCTTCCTCGCCGCCTTGAAGGACGTGGCGGGCTACCGGCCCGACAGGGGAGTGCCGATCGCGTGGCTCTACGGCATCGCGCGCAACGTCCTGGCGAACCACGCCCGTGAGGGTGCCCGCGAGCGCGGTGCGATGCAACGGCTCAGCGGCCGGAGGCTGCTCGACGACCAGGACGTGGCGGCCCTGGAGGAACGGATAGACGCACAGCGGGCCTTCCGTGACCTGGCCGAGCGGCATGCCGCCCTGTCGGAGCCACTGCGGGCCGCGCTCGACCTGGTCGTGATCGACGGCCTCACCCCGGCCGAGGCCGCCCAGGCCCTCGGTGTCACCCAGGCCACCATCAGGGTCCGCCTGCACCGCGCCCGGCGCGCGCTGCGGACTCCGGCCGATCCCGCCGCCTCCGCCGCGGCGCAGCACTTGGAGGTAGCACGATGAGCAGCAGGCCCACCGCGTTCGAGGCGCGTCTGAAGACGGAGCTCGTGGCGATAGCCGCCGACCGGGCGGCGTCCGGGGGCGGGCTGGAGCTCGTCGCCGGCCGGCCCGCCCGGCGACCGCGAATACCGATGGCCGTCGGGACGGCGGCGCGGGTGATGGGTGTGGCGGGGGCGGCCGGCGCGGCGGGGATGCTGAAGGCGGTGAGGGCGGCCGGGGGTCTGATCGCGCTGCGGAAACCGGAAGGTCTGAAGGGCCTTCCCCAGGAGTAGGCGACCGGGCCAGGTCAGCCGGCCAGGTCAGCCGGCCAGGAGGCGGGCCTTGGCCGCCGAGAACTCCTGCGGGGTGAGCAGGCCTTCGCGGGCCAGCGCGGCCAGCTGGGTCAGGCGGTCCGTCAGATCGGCCCCGGGAGGGGCCGGTACGGGAACCCCCTGGCCGGTGTGGGGAGCCGGGCTGGCGGCAGCGGGCTCCCGGCGGTCGGAGGGGGCCGTCGGGGGCGAGGGAGCCGGACCGGGATGCGCGCCCGTGCCTGCGCCCGGAGCCGGAGCCGGAGCCGTGCCCGGGGCCCTGCCGTCCCCGGGCTGCGGGGCCGACGCCGCCGGGTGCTGGGCCGCGTCCCACACGTAGGCTCCGCGCGCCAGGATTCCGCGCAGCAGGGGGTGGCCCGTGGGGCGCCGGGAGGGGTTCACCACGGAACCGATGGGGCGGATGAACATCAGGCCACCCCCAGCCGGTCGGCCGGGAGGCGGACCGCTCCGGCGATCCGGCCGCCCGCCGCGCGGACGGCGATGGCGGCGTCCTCGGCCCAGACGTGCTCGACGACCAGGAGGAGGGCGCAGCTGCCGCGGTCCATCAGTTCGGCCGATTCCCTGACGTCCTCGGGGCCGATCAGCGGGGCCGCCTCCCGGTGGGCGAGCAGGCCCCGGAGTTCGACGAACTCGTCGAACTCCGCCGACAGCACCTCGCCGCCCGCGGTCTTGGTGGCCACCAGTCCGTCGATCAGCCGCACGACCCCGGCCTTGCGCAGTCCCATCACCGCCTCGACCCCCGCGACCCGCAGCTGTTCTTCCGGAAAGGCCAGGACGATGAACTCCGCAGGTCCCATGTGGGGAGACTCCTGATCCGCTACTTCATTTCCGACCGGTTCTGACGACTCTTCGGCACACTATGACATAAGCGGACATACGGCCCGCCTCCTTGCTACGTTTCCCCGTATGACCGCTCTGACGGCGAAGGTGGCGGAACCCGCCCCGCCACCGCCACCCGATGCCCGCGCACCCAAGCGTCGTGGAGTCGAGCTGTCGCTGCTCTTCGGCGCCGTCCTGATCGCCGTCCTCGGCCACCTCTACGTGGGGCTCGCCACCACCGGCCGGATCCCCGCGCCCGCCGCCCACTACGCCGCCGGCCTCGCCGTGGCCGCGCTCGTCGCCCACCTCGCCGTCCGGCTGTACGCCCCGTACGCCGATCCGCTGCTGCTGCCGATCGCCGTCCTGCTCAACGGCCTCGGGCTCGTCCTCATCCAGCGCCTCGACGTCACCACACCCGGCAACGCCACCGCCGGTGAGCAACTGCGCTGGTCCGCCCTCGGGGTGGTGCTCTTCGTGGTCGCCGTCGCGCTGCTGCGCGATCACCGGGTGCTGCAGAAGTACGCGTACCTGTCCGTCGCCCTCGCGCTGGTGCTGATGCTGGTGCCCGTCTTCTTCCCGGCCGTGAACGGCGCGCACATCTGGATCCGGTTCGCCGGGCTCTCCTTCCAGCCGGGGGAGTTCGCCAAGATCCTGCTCGCCGTCTTCTTCGCCTCCTATCTCGCGGCGAACCGCACCGCCCTGGCCCTCACCGGGCGCACCCTCTTCTGGAAGCTGAGGCTGCTGCCCGGCCGGGTGCTCGGCCCGATCCTGGCCATCTGGCTGCTCTCGGTCGGCGTGCTCGTCCTGGAGCGCGACCTCGGGACCTCGCTGCTCTTCTTCGGCCTCTTCGTGATCATGCTGTTCACGGCTACCGGCCGGATCGGCTGGATCGCCATCGGGCTGCTACTCGCGGCCGTGGGCGCGTACGCGGTCGGGACGTTCGAGCCGCACGTGCACAGCCGCGTGGACGACTGGCTGAATCCTTTCGCCTCCATCGAGCGCGGCGACGGCCCCGGCCAGCTCGCCCAGTCCCTCTTCGCCTTCGGGGCCGGTGGGCTGCTCGGCGCCGGGCTCGGGCACGGCCAGTCCTTCCTCATCGGATTCGCCGCCAAATCGGACTTCATCCTCGCCACCGCCGGGGAGGAGCTCGGCCTCGTCGGCCTCACCGCGATCCTGCTCCTCTACGGGCTCCTCGTCGCCCGCGGTTTCCGGACCGGGCTGGCGCTGCGCGACCCCTTCGGGCGACTCCTCGCCACCGGACTCGCCTCGATCGTCGCGCTCCAGGTGTTCGTCATCGCCGGCGGAGTCACCGGTCTGATCCCGCTGACCGGCATGGCGATGCCCTTCCTCGCCCAGGGCGGCTCCTCCGTGGTCACCAACTGGATCATCGTCGCCCTCCTCGTCCGGCTCAGCGACAGCGCCCGCAGGCCCGGACCGGCCGAGGAGGCCGCCGCGTGATCCGCTACATCCGCTGGTGCGCGTACTTCTGCGCCCTGCTGCTCGTCGCCCTGCTGGTCAACGTCGGCCGCGTGCAGGTCTGGGAGGCCGCCGGCTACGGCGCCAACCCGGCTAACAAGCGCCCCGCCATCGCGCGGTACGCCGAACCGCGCGGGGACATCACCGTCGACGGCCGTCCCGTCACCGGCTCCCGGGACAGCCGCCAGACCCTGCGCTACGAGCGCACGTACAAGAACGGCCCGCTCTACGCACCCGTGACCGGCTTCGCCTCCCAGACCTACGGGACCAGCTTCCTGGAACGCGCCGAGGACCCCGTCCTCTCCGGCACCGACCCCGGACTGTCGGCCTTCCCGCTCTGGTACGAGCTCTCGCGCGGCCGCCCCGGCGGCGGCAACGCCGCCACCACCATCCGGGCGAAGATACAGCTGGCCGCGTACACCGGGCTCGCCGGCAAGCGGGGCGCGGTCGCCGCCGTGGAGCCGTCCACGGGCAGGATCCTCGCGCTGGTCAGCAGCCCCTCCTATGACCCGGCGGTGCTCTCCGGCACCGGGCCGGGGGTCAAGGCGGCCTGGGAGAAGCTCAACGCGGACCCCGCCAAACCGATGCTGAACCGCGCGCTGCGCGAGACGTACCCGCCCGGCTCCACCTTCAAGATCGTGACGGCCGCCGCCGCCCTCGACGCCGGCGTGGTCACGGACGTGGACGCGCCGACCGAGACCCCGGACCCGTACCCGCTGCCCGGCACCAGCACCCTGCTGCCGAACGCGGGCACGGGCTGCGCCGACGCCTCGATGGCGGACGCGATCCAGTGGTCGTGCAACACGGTCATGGCGAAGATCGGCGTACAGGTCGGGCTGCGCGGGATGACCGAGGCGGCCCGGCGGTTCGGGTTCAACGACGCCGGGCTGCGGGTGCCCGCCTGGGTGTCCCGGTCGAACTTCGACACCGACATGAGCCCCGACCAGCTGGCCCTGTCCTCGATCGGGCAGTTCAACACCAAGGCCACCCCGCTCCAGATGGCGATGGTGGCGGCGGCCGTCGCCAACGGCGGGGAGCTCAAGGCCCCCTACCTGGTGGACCGTACGACCCAGGACGACGGCGACCCGGTCCGCCGGGCCGACCAGCACAGTCTCGGCCGGGCCATGACCCCGCTGACCGCGACGCGGATGCAGCAGCTGATGGTGAAGGTGGTGGAGAACGGCACGGGCCGCAACGCGGCGATCCCCGGAGCCGTGGTCGGCGGCAAGACCGGCACCGCCCAGCACGGGGTCGGCAACGCGGGGACCCCGTACGCCTGGTTCATCTCCTGGGCCGCGCCCGAGGGCGGCCGGCCGCCCGCCGTCGCGGTCGCGGTGGTCGTCGAGGACGCGTCGGCCGTCCGCGGGGACATCAGCGGCAACGGCGCCGCGGCGCCGATCGCCCGGGCGGTGATGGAGGCGGCGCTGTCCGCCCGGTGACCCCGTACGCGTTCGCCGTCCCCGGGCCTACCCCCCGGGCCTCCCCCCCCGGGCTTCCCCCCGGCCCTACCCGCCCGCGCCCTCCGTGATGGTCTCCGCGACCTCCGCCACCCGCTGCTCCTCCTCGGCCGCGAACCGCTCCCGGTCCAGGGCCTCGGCGATCTCCTCGTCCTGGCTCATCAGCAGGTCCAGGTTGGAGTTCCCCATCTCGAAGACCCCCATGTCCAGGTACGCCTTCTGCAGCCGCTCGCCCCACAGCCCGATGTCCTTCACGCACGGCACGATCCGGCTGAACAGCAGCTTGCGGAAGAGCTCCAGGAACTCGGAGCGCTCGCTGAACTCCTCCGCCTCCGCGCGCGAGATGCCGAAGTTCTCCAGCACCTCCACCCCGCGCAGCCGGTCCCGCATCAGGTAGCAGCCCTCGATCACGAACTCCTCGCGCTCGCGCAGCTCGGCGTCCGACAACTGCTTGTAGTAGTCGCGCAGGGCCATCCGCCCGAACGCCACGTGCCGTGCCTCGTCCTGCATCACGTAGGCCAGGATCTGCTTGGGAAGCGGCTTGTTCGTGGTGTCGCGGATCATCCCGAAGGCGGCCAGCGCCAGCCCCTCGATGAGCACCTGCATGCCCAGGTACGGCATGTCCCAGCGGGAGTCGCGCAGGGTGTCGCCGAGCAGTCCCTGCAGGCTGTCGTTGATCGGGTAGAGCATCCCGATCTTCTCGTGCAGGAAGCGCCCGAAGATCTCCGCGTGCCGGGCCTCGTCCATGGTCTGCGTGGCGGAGTAGAACTTCGCGTCCAGGTCCGGCACCGACTCGACGATGCGCGCCGCGCACACCATCGCGCCCTGCTCGCCGTGCAGGAACTGGCTGAAGTTCCATGCGCTGTAGTGCCGGCGCAGCTCGCCCCGGTCCCGCTCGGTGAGCTTGGCCCAGTGCCGGGTGCCGTGCAGCGGAAGCGCCTCGTCGGGGGTGCCCAGGGGATCGTACGGGTCCACCTCGATGTCCCAGTCGATGCGCTTGGCGCCGTCCCACTGCTTGTCCTTGCCCTTCTGGTACAGGGCCAGCAGCCGCTCGCGGCCGCCGTCGTACTCCCAGCTGAAACGGGCGTTGCCGGATGCGGGGACCGGCCAGACGGTCTCGCCCGGATCGTTGGTGTAGAGCTCGTGCGTCGACACTGACGCCCCCTCGTCTCACGTAACCGCGCATGGCGTAGCCGCGTACTTCCTTACGGGACCGGACAGTTGGCAGCGTCACACGTTGGTAGACGCGCGGTCAACAAGTCGTGTGCGGGGGATTGACGGTCTTGCTGACAAGCAGTCTCATAAGAGGTGACCGCCGGTAACTCGACGACGAGGTGTCCGAAGCCATGACCACCGTGACCGAACGAGCCGAGCTCCGCGACGCCCTCGGCCTGCTCAAGGACCGCGAGCAGATCGCCGAGCGGCTGCTCGAATCCTCGGAGAAGCACTCCTTCGACCCCGACAAGGAACTCGACTGGGACGCCCCGCCCATCGACGGCAAGTACTACTGGCCGCCCGAGCTGCTCTCCCTCTTCGACACCCCGCTCTGGAAGAAGATGGGCGAGGAGCAGCGCATCGAACTCTCCCGCCACGAAGCGGCCGCCCTCGGCTCGCTCGGCATCTGGTTCGAGATCATCCTGATGCAGCTGCTCACCCGGCACATCTACGACAAGTCCCTGACCAGCAATCACGTCCGGTACGCGCTCACCGAGATCGCCGACGAGTGCCGCCACTCGATGATGTTCGCCCGCATGATCAAGACGGGCGGCGCCCCCGAGTACCAGGTCTCCCGGACCAACCACAACCTCGCCCGCGTCCTGAAGACCGTCTCCACCACCCCCGGCTCCTTCGCCTGCACCCTCCTCGGCGAGGAGGTCCTCGACTGGATGCAGCGCCTGACCTTCCCGGACGAGCGCGTCCAGCCCCTCGTGCGCGGAGTCACCCGCATCCACGTCATCGAGGAGGCGCGCCACGTCCGCTACGCCCGCGAGGAGTTGCGCCGCCAGATGCTCACCGCCCCGCGCTGGGAGCAGGAACTGACCCGCGTCAGCTGCGGCCAGGCCGCCCGGGTCTTCTCCCAGGCCTTCGTGAACCCCCAGGTCTACGACAACATCGGCCTCGACCGGCGCGAGGCGCTCGCCCAGGTCAAGGCGAGCGGCCACCGCCGGGAGGTCATGCAGACCGGAGCCAAGCGGCTCACCGACTTCCTGGACGACATAGGCGTGATGCGCGGAGCAGGCCGCAGGCTCTGGAAGAGCTCGGGCCTCCTGGCCTGAACCCGCCTGAGCACCCCTCACCCCAGGGCCGCGGGGTGGGGCTACCCTGCGGACATGACAGCCGTACGGGCGTACCGCAGGATGAGCGTCGAGGAGCGCCGGGCCCAGCTCCTCGACGCGGCCCTGACGTTGTTCGCACACCGGGCGCCGGAGGAGGTCTCCCTCGACGACGTGGCCGAGGCCGCGGGCGTCTCGCGCCCCCTGGTCTACCGCTACTTCCCCGGCGGCAAGCAACAGCTCTACGAGGCCGCCCTCGGCTCGGCCGCCGACGTCCTGCGGCTCTGCTTCGCCGAACCCCAGGCCGGTCCCCTGACCCAGCGGCTCTCCCGGGCCCTGGACCGGTACCTCGCCTTCGTCGACGAACACGACGCCGGCTTCTCCGCCCTCCTCCAGGGCGGCAGCGTGGTCGAAACCTCCCGCACCACCGCCACCGTCGACGGCATCCGCCGGGCCGCCGCCGAGGCGATCCTCTTCCACCTCGGCGTGCCGGCCCCCGGCCCGCGCCTGCGCATGATGGTGCGCACCTGGATCACGGCGGTGGAGGCCGCCTCGCTGATCTGGATCGACGAGGGCAAGCAGCCGGGGACCGACTCGCTCCGGGACTGGCTGGTGGACCAGTTCATCGCCCTCCTCACGGCCACGGCCGCCACCGACCCGGAGACGGCGGCGGCGGCCCGCGCCGCCCTCGCGCTCGAATCGGCGGACGGTCCGGTCGGAGTCCTGGCCCGGCGGGTGATCCCCGTGGTCTCCGAGGCGGCCCACCTGCTGTGACCGTGACGCCCGAGAAGCTGTGAGACTGGAGGGGTGAGAAGCCAACCCACCCCCTTCGAGGGCGGTCCGATGGACGGCCGGAGCCTGCCGATCCTCCTCGGCCCGACCGGCCACCCGTCCAAGTGGTACGAGATCCCGGTCCCGGCCCCGGACGGCGGCGCCCCCACGGTGCTGCTCTACGAGCGGGTCCCGGCGGGCTACTCCAAGCGCCTGGGCCTCCAGCGGGGCTGGAAGTACGTCTACGCCCCGGACGGCCAGAAGCCGAAGCTCCGCTGGCCCTGGACGAAGCCGACCCCGCCGGCGGCGCCGGGGGAGTGACGGCGGCCGGGCGTCACCTCACGGCGGCCGGGCGTCACCTCACGGAGGGCGGGCGTCACGTCACGGCGGCGGGCGTCACCTCACGGCAGCCGGGCCTCGACCAGGGTCAGTACGGCCTCCGCCCCGCCCGCCCCGCCTCCCGCGTCCGCCGCCTGCCGGAACACCAGCCGGGCCCCGATGACCTCCGCCTGCCCCACCGCGATGGTCAGCCCCAGCCCGTGCCCCTTGCTCCCGCCCCCGGTGCGGAACCGCTGGGGCCCGTGGGCCACGAGGTACTCGGGATAGCCGTCGCCGTGGTCCCGTACCGTCACCACCGGCCCGTCCACCGTCACCACCACCGGAGCCCGCCCGTGCTTGTGGGCATTGGCGACCAGGTTCCCCAGCACCCGCTCCAGGCGCCGCCGGTCCGTCTCCACGTGCGCGTCCCGCACCACGACCACCTCGGTGTCGGTCCCCGACGCCCGCACCACCCGCCGCGCGAGGCGTCCGAGCTGGTGCAGGTCCGTCTCCACCACCTCGCTGCCCGAGTCGAGCCGGGAGATCTCCAGCAGGTCCTCCGTCAGCTGCCGCATCGTGCGCACCCGCTCCTGCACCAGCTCCGTCGCCCGCCCCTCCGGCAGCAGCTCGGAGGCCGCCTGCAGACCGGTCAGCGGGGTGCGCAGCTCGTGCGCCACGTCCGCCGTGAACCGCTGCTCGCGCTGGAGCTTCGTCTGCAGGCTGCCCGCCATCGTGTCCAGGGCCGCCGCCACCGTCGCCACCTCGTCCTGGTGCCGCGAGGAGTCCTTCGTCCGCGGATCCCCGACCCGTGCGTCCAGGTCGCCCTGGGTGATCCGGCGGGCCACCGTCGCCGTCTGGTGCAGCCGCCGCGTCACCCGCGTCACCGCGAAGGCGCCCACCAGCAGCGTCCCGCCGATGGCCAGCACCGACGAGCCGATGATCGCGTTGTCCAGCCCGGTGATCGTCCGCGCGCTCTGCCCGTAGTCGACGGCCACGGCCAGCGCCTTGCCGTCCGCCGGGGCCGCCGCCCACATCAGCTGCCGGTCCCCGTCCCTCGGGTCCTTCGCCACGAGCGTCCCGCGCTGCCCGGACAGGGCCAGCGCGCGCAGCCGGTCCGGCAGCCCGGCCGGATCCAGTCCGGACTCCGGCGGCAGCACCTCGCCGGCCTCGTAGGCGCGCGAGGCGTCGGTCAGCTTGCCCAGCGCCTTCTCGCGGGCCGTCGCGACGGTCTGCCGGGTCACCTCCACGTGCACGAGCACGCCCAGCACCGCCGCGAGCGAGCAGCACATCAGCACGATGAAGCACGCCGACTTCCAGGTCAGCGTCGCCGTCCACGAGGGCAGCCGGAGCCTCACCGCGCCGCTCCCGACGCCTCGGGGCTCGGGGACGGCGCCGGGGCCTTGGCCGGCCCGGGGCTGCCGGGCACCCGTACGATCTGCTCCCACGTCGGCAGCATCGAGCGCTGCGTCTCGTCCCAGGACCAGGTGGTGTTCACCTCGTAGCCGGCGTTGCCGCTCGGGACGCGCAGGATCACGTCCCGCCCGGCGAGCTCGACGCTGATGACGGTGTCGGTCGTCGCCATGATCCGGTTGAGCCGGCCCTCGGTGTCCGCCGTGTACACGCGCACGGACATCTGCTGCTCCGGGTACTCGATGCCGACGATCAGCTCGTCCTTGCCGTTGCCGGTGAGGTCCCGGTAGTACGGCGTCAGCACCGGACACTTCTTCGGATCGGACCCGTCCGCCCCGCACGCCTCGATCGCGGCGATGGTCTCGGGCGGCATCCCGTCGGGACCGGTCTGTACGTTCGGATGGGCCCGCAGCTCGGCTTGCACCAGGGTCGCCGGGTCGATCCCGTGCACGTTCTGGTCCCGGACGGGCGCGATCCCGGGGACGTACTCGGGCGGCGCGCCCCCGGGATCGGCGGGCGGTACGACGGCCCCCGCGCGCCCCGGCCACAGATGTACGGGCCCGCTCGCGGTCGGGGTCGCCCCGGCACCGGCCAGCTCGCCGGTGTCACCGCAGGCGCCGGCCAGCGGCAGCAGCAGGACGGCGAGCAGCGCGGCCCGCAGACGCCGGCGCCGGGGGCCGCCGGAGGGAACGGATCCGATCACCCGTCCGCCCTCCTCTCCCATGAGCATGTGCCCGTCCACAGTAGGCAGAGCCGCATCGTTTCTGCCCGTGAGCTCGCGCGGGGGGCACGCGGCAGGTCCGATGGGCCGGGGGCCGATGGGACGAGGTCCGGTGGGACGGCGCCCGATGGGGCGGGGTCCGATGGGACGGGGTCCTACGCGTCCGTACGCCCGCGGCGCAGCATCGCGAAACCCAGCCCGGCGGCGCCGACCGCCGCGATGCCGCCGCCCGCGGCGAGCAGCAGCATGCCGTCACCCGGGCCGTCGGCCAGCGTGTTCAGACCCAGCGCCTCGACGGTCCCCGCACCCGAGCGCGGGCCCGGGGCGGAGGCGGGGACGACCCGCCCGTCGCGGCTCGCGGTCTTGTACCCGGAGCCGGTGATGGCGTCCCCGCTCCCGGCCTCCCCGCCACTCCCGGCCCAGGAACTGAGCCGGCCGTCGGACCGCAGCGCGA
Source organism: Streptomyces sp. NBC_01298 (assembly GCF_035978755.1). NCBI lineage: Bacteria > Bacillati > Actinomycetota > Actinomycetes > Kitasatosporales > Streptomycetaceae > Streptomyces > Streptomyces sp. NBC_01298. Next base: position 3,180,880 of record NZ_CP108414.1, on the reverse strand, counting down.
GGTGCATCTCCCCGGCGTCGCCGAAGCCGGTGCTGCCGTCACGGCTGGTCAGGGTGGCGGCCGTGGAGCCGTCGGGGTTCAGGACGTCGGCCTGGTAGGCGCCCTTGGCCACGCGGTACACGTGCGCGGTGGAGACGCCGTCGGCCAGGGACAGGGTCTTGACCAGGGTCCGCGGGGCGGTCACGCCCTGCGCGGAGGAAGCCGACGGCACCCCGTCGGCGAACGCGGCCGCCGCGGGGAACGCCAGCAGGGTGCCGGCACCCACGGCCACGGCGGCGGCGCGTACGAGCGGGCGTCGGCTGCGGCTGATGGTGTTCACGGGAGGTCCTTCGATGCTGGTCAGGCCCTGGGCCGTCCAGGTGGGATCAACGTATGCACCGGCCGTTGCGGTAACCCGTTGCTTCTGTAACAGCCGTGCCTCGGCGACCCGGCGGAGTCGTTACACGCCGTGCGTGCCACGTGGACCCCACCGGGGGATTGCCGCGGGGCGCCCGGGCTGCTCCCATGGACGGCGGGGGTGAGGGCGATGGCTTCGAGGGCACTGAAGGTCCTGCCGAGCGGGCGGCCGGGCCGCGGCCGGCTGTACGTGAACCTGCCCGACGGCCGGGCGGTGGCCTGGTACGACCGGCGGGCCAACCGGATCAGCGTGCTGGCGGACGAGCGCCGGGAGGAGATCCTGACGGCGTTACGCCCCTACCTCACCGGAACCGTGGCCATCGGCCCGCCACCCGTCCCCACGGCCGAGGACCTGCTCCGCCTGTCCCTCCCGCCCGACGAGGACCTGGCCCCGAACCGTCCGGGGGAGGCCCTGCTCGGCGCCCTCACCTACGGCACCGCGGGCACCCGCGCCCGGCACCGGCTCCGGCAGGAGCTCACGGTGAGGCAGCGGATGGGCGATGTCCTCGACGCCCTGGCGGAGACGGAGGACTGGAAGGTCCTGCACTCGATCCACACCATCGCGGACCACCTCCTCATCGGCCCGCCCGGCGTCTTCTGCATCCGCACGGTCCAGGGCCGCCGCCAGCGCGCGGTGATCGGCGACCTCCTCCTCACGGTGGGCCGCTCCGAACCCACCCCGGACCCCCGCGAGGCCCGCCGCGCGGCGGCGTACGCGACCCGAGCCCTCGCGACTCCCGTGACCCCGGTCCTGGCCGTGGTGGACGCGACCCGCCTGGAGATCGCCCCCACCCTCAGAGACGTCCGCATCCTCACCCCACCCACCACGGCAACCTTCCTGACGAGCACCCCCACCACCCTCAAACCTCCGGACGCGGAAGCCCTCCACACCAAAGCCAGAGACCGCCGAACCTGGCACTGACCCGGGCCACCGGGAGCATCCCAGCCGTCCGGCGTTTGAGGACCGGGGTCTGGGGCGGAGCCCCAGGGGGTCCGGGCGCAGCCCGGTCCCCCTTCCCCCAGCCGGTCGGGCGTTCGAGGGCCGGGGTTCCGGGCGGAGCCCGGGGAACGCCCAGACAGGGGTCCGGGCGCAGCCCGGGGAACGGTGGAAGGGCGGGTAGGGGAAAGCCCCGCAGGGCCCTCACGCGGACCACCCGGCGGCGCTCCCCTCAAGCGGAACTCCGCTTGCGCGGCGTCACCGCCTTCTTCGCCGCAGCCCGCGCGGGCTTCACCTCCGCGGCCTTGGCCGAAGCGGTCTTCTTCGCAGCCGCCGCACCGGCCTTCTTCTTCGCCGCGGCGGCAGCCGTCGACTTCCTCGCGGCACCGCGGCCACCCTCGGCGCCGGCCCCCGCCGCCGACGCGGTCGACTTCTTCCCACCCACAGCCTTCGGCGCAGCCGCCCCCGCCGCCGCAGCCTTCTTCCGCCGAATCGGCGTAACCTCCGCCCCAGCTCCCTCCCCCTCCGCCTCCGGCGGCGCAGCCGCCCCCGCCCCCGCCCCCGCCCGCGAAGCCTTGGCCGCCCGCACACTGCTCTCCAACGCCGCCATCAGGTCGATGACCTGCCCACCCGCACCCTCCGCGGGCGGCCCCGGGGCCACGACCGTCTCGCCGAGGCCGTCCGCCTTCGCCGCGACCATCGCCTCCACCGCCTCGCGGTAGTCGTCGCGCAGCGAGTCCATGTCCACTTCCCCCAACGTCGCCATCAGCGCGTCCGCCAGGTCCAGCTCGGCCTCCCGCACCGACACCTCACCCTCGGGCGCGACCCCCTCCGGTACCCGGATCTCGTCCGGCCACAGCAGCCCGTGCATCGCGATCACGTCGTCGACGACCCGCAGCATGCCCAGCCGCTCCCGCCCCCGCAGCGCGTACTTCGCGATCGCGACCTTCCGGCTCCGCTTCAGCGCCTCCCGCAGCAGCGTGTACGGCTTGGCCGCCGTGGCCCCGCTCGCCGCCAGGTAGTAGGCCGCGTCCATCTGCAACGGATCGATCTGATCAGCCGGCACAAAGGAAACGATCTCGATCGTCTTCGCGGTGGCGATCGGCAACTGCGCCAGATCCTCATCGGTGATCGGAATGATCGACCCGTCCGCCTCCTCGTACCCCTTGCCGATCTCGGCGGTCGGCACCTCCTCCCCGTCCAGCTCGCAGACCTTGCGGTAGCGGACGCGCCCGCCATCGCCGATGTGGATCTGGCGGAAGGAGATCGAGTGGCTCTCGGTGGCGTTCACGAGCTTGATCGGAATGCTGACCAAGCCGAAGGAGATCGCCCCGTTCCATATGGATCGCACGGTTCCTCCTGTTTCGTGGCAATCTCATCGTATGACGCCGATCACCCTGGTGGAGGGCCGTCGCATTTCGCTCAGCAACCTCGACAAGGTCCTCTACCCGGAGACCGGCTTCACCAAGGGAGAGGTCCTCCACTACTACGCCACGGTCGCGGGCCCCCTGCTCGCCCACATCCACGACCGCCCGGTGTCCTTCCTGCGCTATCCCGACGGCCCGGACGGACAGCTCTTCTTCACCAAGAACCCGCCGCCCGGTACCCCCGCCTGGGTGAACACCACGCCGGTGCCCCGCTCGGAGGACCTCCGGGCCGAGCAGGTGGTCGTCGCCGACCTGCCCACCCTGATGTGGGCCGCCAACCTCGTCGTCGAGTTCCACACCCCCCAGTGGCCGGCCGGGGCCCCCGCCCTCGCCGACCGGCTGATCCTGGACCTCGACCCGGGTCCCCCCGCCACCGTCGTCGAATGCTCCGCCGCCGCCCTCTGGCTCCGGGACCGCCTCACGGCCGACGGCCTCCACGCCTACGCCAAGACCTCCGGCTCCAAGGGCCTCCATCTGGCGGTACCCCTCGAACCGACCCCCTCCGAGCACGTGTCGGCGTACGCGAAGGCCCTCGCCCAGGAAGCCGAGCGCGAGCTCCCCGAGCTCGTCGTGCACCGGATGGCCAAGGCGCTGCGCCCCGGGAAGGTCTTCGTCGACCACAGCCAGAACGCCGCCGCCAAGACCACGGCCGCCCCGTACACCCTGCGCGCCCGCACCCTGCCCACGGTCTCCGCCCCCCTCTCCTGGCCCGAGGTCGAGGCCTGCCGCACCCCCTCCGACCTGGTCTTCCTGGCCGACGACATCGCCCCCCGCCTCGCCCGCGACGGAGACCTCTTCGCGCCCCTCCTCGACGCCTCCCGGGCCGGACGGCTCCCGTGATCACCGTCGCCCTCGCCGCCGCCGTACGGACCCTGCCGCGCGGGCCCGGTCTCGCGTACGAGCCCAAGTTCGACGGCCACCGCCTCGTCATCGTCCGCACCGACCGGGCCGTTGACGGGGTCGTCCTCCAGGCCCGCTCCGGCCGCGTCGTCACCGCGGCCTTCCCCGACCTCGCGGCGGCCGCCCACCAGCTGCCCGCCGGAACCGTCCTCGACGGGGAGGTGGTCGTCTGGCACGCGGGCCGCACCGACTTCGCGCTCGTACAGCGCCGGGCCGCCGTCGCCTCGGCCGCGCGGGCCGCCGTACTGGCCCGGACGCTGCCGGCCTCCTACGCGGCGTTCGACGTCCTGGAACTCGCCGGCCTGGACCTGCGCGCCCGTCCGTACGAACGCCGGCGCGCCCTCCTCGTGGACCTCCTCCTGCCCCTGGGCCCGCCGCTCCAGCCGGTCCCCATGACCACGGACCCCGAGCTGGCGGAGACCTGGTACGAGACCCTGCCCGCCAGCGGCATCGAGGGCCTGGTCGTGAAACGGATGGACGAGGCCTACCCGGCCGGCCGCCGGTCCTGGCGCAAGCTCCGCCACACCAACGTCCGGGACGCGGCGGTGGTCGGCTACACGGGCACCGCCCGCCGCCCCCTCGCCCTCGTCCTGGTCCTGCCGGTCGGGGACGAGACCCCGCTGGTGTCGAGCCCCCTGACGGCGCCGCTCCGCACCGAGGTGGCGGCGGCGGTAGCCACCCGGGCCCTGGGGGCGGCCGGGGCCGGCACGGTCACCGGCACCATCACGGCGATCGGCCTCGGCGAAGTCCCCTTCCACCCCCTGGACCCGCCGCTGACGGCCGAGGTCCGCCACACCTCGACCCGGCACCCGCCACCGGAGGTCCTGCGCCTGCGCACAGACCTGTGACCCGCGGCGGGGCCGCGGGTCACAGGTCGGACTGCCGGCTCAGTGGTCCGTCCTCGTCCGTGTTCAGTCGTGCGCACCGCGGCCCGAGTTCGGCGGGGAACCGGGCTGGGCGTGCGGTCCCGGCCCCTCGACGTGCCGGTGCTCCGCCTCACGCCGGGCCCGGACCTCCTCCGGATGGAGCGAGGTGGTGGAGCCGAAGTTCCCGTACCCCTGCATCTCGTGCGGGCGCAGCCCGTTCTCGGGGAAATCCACGTACTCCCGCTCCTCGGAGACCTCGTACACCGCACCGCCCTCGGGCAGGTGCGGCTGGCTCTCGGGAGAGGGGGGTGCGGGTTCCTGTGCCCGGACCCGCTTGCCCAGCAAGAAGCCGCCGAGCAGGAAGCCGACCACGATGAGCCCGACGACCAGGAACCACGCGATGTTGGTCAGTGTTCTGTCCACCGCGAGGAAGATCAGAGTCGTGTCCATACAACCCATTTTCCCGCATCAGCGCCCATTTCACCCGATCACGCCCGCGAGCCGGGCCCTCACCCCTTGAGGGGGCCGTCCGCGTCCCGCACCCCGCGCACCTCGCGACCACCGAGCACCGCCAGGATCTCCGCACAGATGGCCAGCGCCGTCTCCGCCGGCGTCTGTCCGCCCAGATCCAGCCCGATCGGCCCGTGCACCGTCCGCAGCAGGTCCTCGCCCACCCCCGCCGCGAGCAGTCCCTCGCGGCGCCGCGCGGTGGTCTTGCGGGAGCCGAGCGCACCGACGTAAGGGACGCCCAGCGCGAGCGCGGTCCGCAGCGTCGGCACGTCGAACTCCGGGTCATGGCTCAGCATCGCCAGACAGGCGGCGTCCCGCCGCGCCCCGAGGAGCTTCTCGGCCCCACCCACATCGGTGACGACACTGACCTCCCACCCGAGCAGCCGGGCCTGGGCCTCGATGACCTCGGCCAGCTCCCCGCCTCCGCCGATCACCACGTACGGAGCCGACGGGTACGCCTCCACGAGCACCAGCCCGGAGCCCGCGTACAACGCGTCCCGCCCGGGCCGCCGCGTCCGCAGCAGCTCCCCGGCCCGCCGCTCGGCGTCACCGGAAGGCTGATCGGCCCCCCGCACGACACCACTCACAGCCTGATCCGCCCGCTCGTTCAACTGGGTCACGAGCGCGACCCCGACCCCCTGCCCGAGCAGCTCCCACCACTCACCGGGAATCGCCGCCAGCGGCTGCAACAGCACCTCGGCCTGCCCGCCACACGTCAGCTTGGCCTCAACGGCTTCCCCGGCCCCCACGGAAACCTCACACACCCGAGCGGTCTCCCCGCCCCCCATGGAGGCGGCCTCCGCCACGAGCTCGGCATCGAACACCCCCCGGTACAGGGCCCCGACACACTCACCACCCACATCCACGAGCACCGCTCCGGCGGGATCCCGGGGCCCGAAGCCCTGCTCGGTCACGGGCCGCGCCAGAAACCCGACCCGCCCCTCGGCCACCCACCGCCGCGCCGTCTCCACCAAGTCACGCATTCCGCGCCGCCTCACAGTCAGAGCACGCCACAAAGCACCAGATCAGCAACCCCAAGTGGCCTCCCCACCAACCTACGCACGCCCACCCCCGCCCCCCACCCCCCAAAACCCACAGACCCACCCCCACATCCTTCGTACGGACCACCGGAATGCGCGGGCCCACCCCGGCCCCGGACGGCAGCTCTACCCGGTAGACGTAAAAGAAGGCGGACCACGAGTGGCGGCCGCGCCGCGCCCCTAGGCTGCCGGGATGACCACCGCCATCACGCCCTTTCCCCTCGACGTGGACTCCTTCCTTGCCCGAGCCGAAGAGCGGGGCGCCCCGCTGGACGCGCGGGCGGCGGAGGCCGTCCTCGGCCTGCTGGTCCTGGGCGGGGCCCGCTGCCGGACGGGCCTGCCCGAGCCCACCGAGGAGCTCGCCGAGGAACTGCTGCATCTACTGCTCCCGCTCTACGTCAGCGCCGCCGCGGAGGAGCTGCCGGGCTTCGTCACCGCGCTGGCCTCGCTGGCCGACCACACGCACGAGGCCGGCCGTCTCAATGCCAAGCGGCACGCGAAGCTCGTGGCCCGGGTGCACGAGCTGGCAGAGGGCTTCGGGCAGGCGATGACGAGCCCCGACCGCCTCACCTGGCCGCGGCTCTACGGGAACCTGGTGCGTGCGGCGGGAGTTGACGACAACGACCCCCAGGCGGTGCGCGACTGGCTGGAGACGTTCGCCGCGCTCCCCTACGCCGAGCGGAACGCCGCGCTGGGCTTCGTAGCCTCCTCGTCCGCGAATGAACCGCTCTCCGCGGCGGCTTACGCGCAGGCCCTCTGCGCGGAACGCTCAAACCAGGCCCGTCTGCTGCTCACCGCCCGACTGGAGGCGGTGACGACCACCGGGGCCCCAGCCGGCGCGCAGGAGGACTGGTACGACGAACAGGCGGGCCTGCTCGCGGACCGCTGGACGGCAGCCGGGCTCGACGCCCTGCTGCGCGGCCCCTTCGCGCACCTGGCGCCGGGGGGCGGCGATGCTCCCGGCCGCGCCCTCCTCGCCCTCGTCGAGGCGATGGCCTTCCAGCACGTGGAGATGTACGGCGAGGAACTCGCACCCATGCCCCCGGCCCCACTGCCGGCCTCCCCCCAGGAGCAGGCCACGCTGCTGCGTGCCGCCCCCCTGCCCCAGCTCCTGGCGCGAGCCGCCGCCGACCCGCAGGGTGCGGACGACCGAACGCGCGAACTGGCCCTGGCGAGCGGGTTCCTGGTGCGTCGGGAACCGGGCGGCACCCCGAGCGCGGGACCATCGGCCGAAGCATGGCGCGACGGCGGTCCCGCCGAGCTGACCGGACTTGGCCTGAACCTCTTCGGCGCCCTGCTGGCGCAGCTGGCCGAGGAGGACGAGACGGCCGAACAGTTCGACGGCGAGCACCTGCTGACCCTCTACGGCCTGTCCGAGCGGGCGGGGGCGGCGCAGTCCGTGGCCCGACTGGCCGCCCTGAACGACATGTGGTTCATCCCGCCGGGTCACGAGAGCGACCCCGCCCCGTCCGTCCCGGCCACCGGAGCCTACGAACTGCCCGCCCCCCAGGCCCTGTCCGCCGTACTCGGGCTTCCGTCACTCACCGAGTCCGACCGCACGGACCTGATCCCGGGCGCGGCCCGGCTCGCGCGCCTGATGGACCGCCTGGAGGTGCTGGGTGTCACCCAGCACCTCCGGCGATGCCCTCACCCTCACCCCACTCGGCACCTCCTTGCTGCGCGACGCCCTCCTCCTGGGCATCGGAGGCGAAGCCGCCGATGTCTTCCCCACTCATGACCAGGTGCTCGCCTGGGATGCGGAACGGCTCGTCGCGGGCGCCCAGTGGTGGCCGAAGAGGGCCGCCCGGCAGGCCGTCGCCCACTGGCTGGCCGCGCGGGGCTCCGATGGATGGCCCCCCTTCTTCGACGCGCTCTCCGCCGACCGCCCCGAGGAGGAGCCCGCCAGGCGGCGAGCGCTGCTCGCCGCCCTGGACGCGACGGCCGTGCCCGACGATGCCCTGTACGGACTGCTGGCGGACCCCGTCCTGGGCGGCTGGGCCGAACACACCCTGCACGCACGCGGCCAGGCGCTCGAGACCTCCACGGTCCCGCTGTCGGCCCGCGCGGTGTACCTAATCGACGAGCTCGAATCCGTACGGCGCGGCGCATCCCTCGACCACCGCTTGACGGCGGACCCGGATCAGGAGGAGCCCGAACTGTTCGCCGCGCTCCACGCCGCCTTCGACAAGGCCGCGTCAACCTGGCCCGGCGGCCCCCCGGCCCTCCTCACCGCCCTCATCGGGGCGGACCCGTACACGGCCGCCTTCCTGGCGCAGCAGCTCGCACACCACCCTGACCGCACCACCGCCAACCAGGCCCGCCGAGCCTTCCACACCAGCGCAACGACCCGCTCCCGGGGCACGAAGAAGCCCGCGAAGCGCGTCGGAGGGAAGCGCAAGCGCCGCTGACGGGTCGGCGCACGTGCGCGACGAACGCCGGCCAGGCGCAGGGCGCTTGGCCCGAATCCCTGAACAAGACGCCGAACGTTGGCGCCTTCGGCCACACGGTGGAGAGCACCCTCGGCAAGGACCCGAACGAACACGGCTCCAAGTAGCTGAGCCGGCGCGATCACCGCGAGGCGGTCATCTCAGGAGCGATCGTCCACACCTACACGACCGGTGGGGTGGTCGGTCATTGGTCGGCGCTTCCCGTGGCGACGGATGCGGCGAACAGCTCGGCCGCCGAAGGCCAGATGCGCAAGGCAAGCGAGGCGAGATGGGCACCCCGGTCACGGATACGGTGCTCGTCCCATGACGAAGCCCATTCGCTGATGTCGGAGGTGGGTGGGGGATTGAGCAGCGTGCCGTGGGTGAGTCGCAGGAGGCTGTGCTCACCGAGCCACTGGCGCTTGCTGTCCCACGCCATGTTGCCGAGGGTGGGATTGAGGCGGGCCGTGACCAGGGTCAGATTGCCGAGGGTGTGAACCAGCTCGTCACGGTCTGCCCCTTCGTTTGGATCACCCTCAAGCGGAGGCCAATTCTCGCGCCAGCTCTGCGGCATGACGTGCTCGATCGTCAGCTTCGCACCGAGCTGATCGCCGACAGGGGCGGTGAGCTGCTCCGTGTGGTCGGTACGCAGCTCGTCCTCCAGCGCCTCCAGGAGGATGCGGACGCGATGGCGGTAGAGACGGGCGTACAGGGGGTCCTGCTCCAGCGCCGTGCGGAACTCGGCGTCGGACGGCCAGTGCCGGTGCTGGCCACGCATCGCCGAAAGGGTCTTGCCGATGACTTCGTCCGCGTGCTCGGGCTCCTGCGCCGCCGCGGCCACGAGCTCGCGGAAGACGTGGTTGTAGTCGCGGTTGCTGAGGTTGAGGATCGCCCGTCTCACCAGATAGCTGTCGATGGCGCGGACGGCGTTGCGACGGCGCTCGGGCGACAGCACGTCGTCGCTCAGGCCGTAGAGGAAGAGCAGCAGCGGCATCGGCGTAGACATCTGCATGACCTTCATCCGGTACAGGAACCGGCCCTCGACGCCGTGCGACGGATACTGGTCGAGGCGTTCGTAGATCTCGGCGTACCGCGTCAGTTCCGCGAATACCTCCTCGGTGGGAACGGAGGCGGAGCGCAGCCAGCGCTCGAACTCCTTGAACAGCGCCGAAGAGGTGAATTCGCGCTGGGTGCGCATCGTGAGCCAATAGGTCAGGAACACGTCGAGGCGGCTTCGCGTGATGCGGCCGGTTGTCTGCTCGGTCCGCCACTCAGCCTGGTCGAAGGGAGCCCAGTAGGTCTTGTAGAGGCGGTCGATGTCCGCACCGGCGTGTTCGGCGTCCCGGAAGAGCAGGTTCTTGACCAGGTCCGCGTGTTCCAGCGGCGTGCCACGGCTGTTGAGGGTCTCGAAGACGACCTGCGCGTCGTCGTGCTCCTCCAGGTCGATGACGACCAGTCGCAGATGCTCCCGCATCGTCTGGACCAGCGCCCCGAGCCGCTCCTGCGGTTCGGGTGCCTCCGCCAGCCACTTGTCGATCTCCTGCTGGAAGTAGCCGACTGCCGAAATCAGCCGGCCGGTCCCGCCCTTGCCGAGCATGACGGAACGGAACTCCGCGCGGTCGGCGTTCGTGGGCCAGACCTTGTAGAGGTGGTCGGGATGCCGGGCACGGTCGAACAGGTCCTCGTCGTTCTCCAGGAACTTGCTGAGCAGCCGTACGGACTTCTCGTGGTCCCGGGAAGTCGCCGACAGCCTCGCCGCGAAAAGGAAGAGCTGGAGCGTCGTCAGGCGCTGCTGCCCGTCGATGACCTGCCGGGTCTCGAGGTCCGATGACATATGGGGTGCCTCGTCGAAGACGACGGCGCCGAGAAAGTGCGGCGCGACGGCCTCCCCGGCCTGCGCCGCCTGCTCGGACCTCTCGACCGTGCGGCGGATGTCCTCCCACAGGGCGGCCCAGTTGTCGTCCCTGTCCCAGACATACGGACGCTGGAACAGCGGCACCGTATACCGGACGTCCCTGCCGAAAATCCGTCGAAGATCGACCGTGTCAGCCTTCATGGGTCCCCTCCCTCATGCGAACGGTCACCACCGTAGCGATCTCCGGTTCGCCGGACAGCGACTCGGCCCGATCCGCCCAGTGCGATACAGGGCGGGTGCGGGCCGCGGTTTGGACGCCACCGGCGATGCGCGCCGGGGGACGCGAGGTTGGGCCGTCGCGAGGTGAAGACCCAGATGCCCTGTGACTGGGTGGCGCCCAGCACGCGGCCGGGTGCCCGTCGCCAAGGGTTCGCCTTCTGGAAGGGGCCGAAGTTGTCGTTCGACACGATCACACCGGCCACCTCCTCGGCGATGCTGATCACCAGGGCGTCGCCTACGCCCTCGGTCCCGGCCGGGGGCTGGACGACGGTGCCGGCGGCGATGGCCGCCTCGACCTGGGGCCGCGCGGCCTCGGACACGTCGTGGCGGAGGGTGGCATCGACGACGACATGCATGTCCCGATCGCGGTGGTTGAACCTCAGGGACTTGATGGCCGCCCGCAGCGCGGCGAAGCTCGGCTTTCCTCCCGCTCCACGCGGAGGGCGTCCGTTCCACGCCAGGTTCGAGCCGTCCACGACCAGGGGTGCGGCCGATGGCGCGCCCCCCAGCCCTGTCCTGGCCCTTGGCGCGGGCCCGGGAGTGGGTGACTGCACGGCGAAGGGATTGCGGTCGGGCTGTGCCTTCGTGACGGGGGCCTGCTGCGGGTGCGTCGGTTCGGGTGCGGTTCGGCCCGTGGGGCGCAGAGCGAGCAGGCGGTCGAGTTCCTTGTGGATTTCCGGGGGAACGGCCCCGTCCCCGAACACCTCGACCTCGCCGTCGAGTTGCGATCGATCAGGGCGCTGAAACGGCGTCGCGGGGCCCACGGCGGGGATCTGGCTGCTGCCTCCGATCATCAGCACGGCAGTGAGGTCACCGGGATCGATCCGGGCCTGCTCGAGGCGCTCCTCGACTGTCCGCCGGCCCTCGATGGCGTCGTGGAACCAGAGGCCGGGTTCGTAGCAGACACGTACGGCGGCCAGGGCCCGCGCCGTATCGAACAGGTGGCTGTGCGCGGCCTTGTTCCGGTCGCGCCGCAAGCGGTCGAAGTCGTCACGGATTTCGGGGACGAGGACTCCGGCACGGACCAGCGCGGTCAGGCGGTCGACCTGTCGGTCGCCCTCGATCCGCATGCCGATCCGGCTGATCAGCTCCTCAGCGAGGACCTCGCCGTACTGGCCGGCCTGAACCAGGGACAAGTTGGGGTTCTTGAACACCGTGGCCTCGGCCGAGGCGCCATGAAGAGAGAAAGGAGGGGCTGGTGCTGCTAGAGGACACCGAAGTTGGGTGACCCCTTCGCGAAATCACGGAGCCTGTCGTCCACGCATATGTCCCCCGAAGGCTGCTGGTCTGCGGGTACCCATGGTGCGTAACACAAAAAGACCCTCCGAACAGTACTGGCACTGTTTGGAGGGTCTCTGTGGCACTTCCTGCGAAGTGCCCCCGGCAGGATTCGAACCTGCGCACACGGCTCCGGAGGGCATACACATGTGTTGCGTGAAATTGCTCTGACCTGCACCGACATGGCGAGTGTTACTGGTTGGTCGTGGCTTCACACGCCATGCACAGGATCCTGTGGGCTAGTTGACTGAGCGAGGGGATGCGCGATGTGCGTGCGGGGCAGACAGCTCGACGGATGACTGAGTGCCGGGCGCTACCGCAGCCCGCCCGGTCTGACCGTCACCAGACTGCGATGAGCTCCTAGTCGATTTCGTTCGCCACATCTTGCCGTTACAAGAAGTCGATCGTTTCCTGGTGGCCGTCGCCGGGCTTGGGGTGCGGCACTCTCGGCACCTTTGGCTCCTTCTTCGCCGATTCAGGAATAGGGAGGACCGAGCGCTGTGTCAACTCATCCACTCCGATCAACGGCCCCTCCGCGATGGCCCTTAGCAGGCGCGCTTGCTCAGGTTCCAAAGCGGCTAGGAGGCCGAGAACATTCAAAAGGTTCAAGAGTTCAATCGTGTAGTCTGCAGGCCATTCTTGCGGCACCACGTCATTCAATGGCGTCTGGCGCTCGACATCGGGATTAAGCTTGCGAAAGCCAAACCATTTTCGAACGACTTGGACGCCCCCAATTCTGTACTCCCAGACCTCAGGTGCGACGGGCGTGATTGTGCCTCCGCCAAGCACGAGTGCCTGGTTATTGGCGTCGTAGGTCAAAGACTCGGGGAATCCGTGAGGGCTCTCACCAATTGCCTCGGGATTCTTAGGCCTTTGTCCTTCTGGGAGGCGTGGCTCTGCACGCGGTCGCCCTGCTTTAGCGTCCACATATCGCTCACCATAAGTGTGCAGCCATATAACCCTCTTGCCGATCTCGACGACTTCCTGCCACAGCGCTGGGTTTCTGGTGAGAGGTATATGAACTCCGCGGGCGCTCAGCTGCTGCTGGTACCGCTCGGTGTAGCCAGAGTGACTTGCGCTCCCGGCGATGTATGCCAGAAGATCCTCAGGGGTGACCGAAACCCCCAGAACGCTGGAGAGCGTAGCCACCAGGCTAGGCGTGACGTTCGGCTGCTGACTTAGCGGGTCGCGATACAGTGGCATCACGCGCCCACCCTCGGTGCCCTTGAAATGATGCATGTCCGGAATGAGGTTCGTGAAGCTAACCGCCGGCCCAGGGCGCCCCGATTCTGTATGGAGCTCGGAAAGGAATACCTGTCGATTGCTCTGGACGAAGAAGAGTGAGGGGCGGGGGCGGTCGATAACCCGGCGGTCGGCGACTAGGTACTGCCGGTCGAAGGTCATCCGCCCGTAGCGTTCCACCTGCGGGATTTCGTTTTTCTCTTCGGCTAGAATTCCCTGCCATTCACCTCCCGGCAAGGGCTGCTCTAGCTTGTCCGGATGGCGATCCCCGGTGCTCTTCATCAAGGCAGCCTTACGGTTCTTGGGTGCCTTGATGAGCATCTTCCAGCGCTTGTTCAGTATTTCCTCGCTCGGAGAGACCGGCCAACTCCGGTTGTTCTTGTTCCCGGACGATGCCCACGGAAGCAATTCATCCAGAGAGGGCATGTTCGACCAGTCCTCGCTGGCTGCAGGCTGGAATGGATCCGTAAGGGCATCCGAACACGTCTGCCAGGGCGAACCATCCTCGTGGCCATCCAGTCCGAGGTCGCCGAGCCAAGCGAATTTTTCGTCGCGGTGACCTTGAGGGGCATCGAGCCTGCGCACTACTGCAGGGGTGTCGGGGTCCGGATCTCCTCGGCGGACAAAGATCGCAATGCACACCTCTCGTTTAACGAGTGGGAAGACTCGGGTCCGGGCCTTCGAATACGGACCCTCCGGTGTTAGACCGATGATCCAGCCCTCGTCCGCCGACTTTCTGAGGTAGCGACGCATCCCCGCAGCGCCCTTGCTGTCGAGGAATCCTGCATTCGTAATGAAAGCAATGACGCCCGAGGGGGCATTGGGCTCGCCCGTAGTGGCCATCACCTGATCAAATACCTTCCAGGTGGCCCAGGCCCAGAAGTAGACATAGAGGTTGTCCAAGGCGTACCCGGTTCTACCGATGTCGGGTGCGCGAAAGCGGTTCAGGATGGGTGGGAGATTATTTCCACCTCCCTCCGATATCCACTTGCCTTGGCCTGCGGCCTTAGCGCCCTTGAGGTACGGAGGGTTGCCGATCACAACCATGACCTTTTCCTCGGCCTTGATCTTATTGGCTGCCCTTCGGTGCTGGGCGATAGCGTCATAGATGAAGCCGAGGTGCTGCTCGACGGCTGGATCGTCGAGAGTGTCCGCTACGTGCAGCCTAATTGCATTATCGGCGACCTCGGTTTGATGTGCCTTGAAGGCGTGGCTGAGGCGCAGCTCGGCGACTGCGTAAGGGCCGGTTTGCTTCTCAAATCCTATAAGGCGGCCGGCGAGCTTACGAAGGAGGCCTGGCTTGAGTCCGCTGTCATACTCGCGCTCGATGTCCTTGGCAACGCGGTTGATCACATTGATGAGGAAGGTTCCGGTTCCAGTGGCAGGGTCGACTACGGTTACATCTTCGCTGCCGAATCCCTTGCTCTGTCCGAGCCGCTCTCGCAATATCTTGTCGGTGAAATCGACCATAAAGCTTACGATTTCATTCGGCGTGTAGTATGTGCCGGTTTTCTGGCGCAGCTGTGGGTCGTAAGCGCTCAGGAAACCCTCGTAGAAATGCAGATATGCGTCGCCGCTATCGTCCTTGAATAGGTCCGAGTCGACCTTGGATATGACCTGGACCATGATTCCGACTACGCCGCGCAGATCGTCCAAAGCGTCGTCCGTAAGGACGGCCAGAGCCTTGCCCATCAGTGAATGGCTCTTGCCGAGTTTCCTTGCTGCTTCTGCTAGCGGCAAGTCTTCCAGGTCAATGCCCTCAATCCTGGCCAGGAGTAAGGCGAAGGTGAGCGTCTGCGCGTACTGGTCGGCAAATGACTCCGGAGTCGCGTCAGGGAATAGTAAGTCTCGCCAGTTCTCCGCCAGCACTGTGAAGGCTTGGGTCGTCTCTCCCCGAGCTTCGCGAGCGAGGCGCTCGCGAACCTCATCTCGCAACAGTGCACACAACCCGGCGACCCGCTTCACCAAGTCGCTGAGACTGCTCGGCTTGGCCGGAACCCATCCGAGGAAGAGGGCTATCAGCTGCTCGAATCGGTCGTCTGCCGGTGTGAAACTGCCTGAGCCGCGATCGAAGTCACCAACGAGTCGAGCTGCGGCGCCGATCTGGACGCCCCCTCGGTACAGCGCCCAGTCGTAGCCATCGGTGTAGAGAAGGTTAGGTAACACCTTGATCTTGGTCCACTGTTCGTGGTCGTGGCTACTAGTCGCCCATTTCGTCGGGTCGACGCCTTTGCCCGGCGCTTTCAGCTCGACGTGCCCGATGACCTTTCCGCCCACGCTGATAGCGAAGTCGGGACGGGCGTTTAGCTTCTTGATTTTGTGTTGACCGTGAGCGATAAGGCCGACGTTCTGGCGGCTGGCCATTCCCCTAAGTAGTTGCTCGGTCGGGGCTGTCAGTGCGTCTTCCCTGCCGCTGTCTTTGCCCCCCGCACCCTGGAGCTTGGCCGAGATGTCTTGCCCGAACCTTAAGACAAGGTCGGGCACCGACTTCTTTGGCTTTCCGTGTAGACCGTCGTTCACGTACGCCACCATCAGCCCCCCGTCGCAGCACTTCAAGGCGATGATCGTACGAGGGTGGTGGGTGATTAGTCGATGCGGAACGACGTATGAGAATGATGCCTGAGGTGATAATCGGCCATGTTGTGTCCTGATTCCCGCGGGTTGCGGGTCATGCCAGCAGGTGGGCATTCACCGCGCGTGCCTGATAGGCCAGCTCGGTGACTTCAACTACCTCGGTGGCCTCTGCTCGGAGGGTCTCCACTCCCACGCAGTCAGCCACCAGGAGGCTCGGCTCTCGCCAGGCGATGACCACGCGGCGGATGGGGGAGCGGAGGATGAGCTGGGTGCAGGTGAGGGGGCGGGACCTGCGCTCAGAGCAGGGTTCCAGCGTGCTGTAGAGCGTGGCGCCAGCCAGGCGGGGGTCGTCCGCTGGGAGCTTGGCCAGGGCGGATTCTTCGGCGTGGACGTGGGCGTCCGTCTCGCGGGAGTAGCCGTGGGCGAGTTCCTCGCCGTCGGCGCGCACGATGATGGCGCCGACGGAGAAGGCCCCGTCTGCCGGCGGGCACTTGCGGGAGAGTTCGATGGCCCGCTCCATCCACGTCACATCGTCGGCGTGCGTCATGCGGAACCCTCCTGCTTGGGCAGGTAGCGGAGAAGGACCACGTCGCCGATGGTGCTTGCCTCGGCGAGGTGCATGCGGCGAGTGGAGCCGCCGGGGTAGCTGGCGGGGTTCAGGAAGCGGGGGGCGCCCGGGTCGCCGACGACCAGAGGGGCGATGGCGAGGTGGATCTCGTCCGCCAGGCCCTGGGAGAGGAAAGCCGTGTGGATCTGTCCGCCGCCTTCCACCATCAGCCGCTCTATGCCGCGGGCTCCGAGGTCGTCCAGCAGGACGCCGAAGTCGATGGCCGGGCCCGTGGAGACCACGTCCGCCAGGCCGGCCAGCCGCTCGCGGAGCTTCTCCTCGCCCGCGTCCGTGGTGTAGGCGAGCTTCTCTCCGCCGTGGTGCCAGAACTTCAGGTCGGCCTCCAGGTCTCCGCTCGCGGAGATGGTGACCTTGAGCGGGTAGGCAGGCTTTCCTGCGGCCACCCGGGCCGCGCGCCGCTCGTCGCTGTTCACCAGCAGCCGGGGGTTGTCCGACCGCATCGTGCCGGCGCCGATCAGGATGGCGTCGGATTCGGCACGCACCTGGTCTACCCGGTCGAAGTCCTCGCTGTTGCTCAGCAGAAGACGCGAGGTGCTGGTGTCATCGATGTAGCCATCCACGGATGTGGCCACGCTCAGCAGAACGTAGGGGCGGGGCATTAGGGGTCTCCTTCTGTTGCTGGTCACGGGTGGAGGGAGCCTGTTCAGGCCTGGCGCAGTACTGCCTCGGTCAGAGCATCCTTGAAGTCGCTCACGCCAGGGACCGTACGCCACTGATCAAGTTCTCCATCGAGCTGGGCCAGCTCGCGCGTGATGCGGTCGGAACCGGTGTCCTTCGCAACGGCCAGTGCCTGAAGTCCGATGGAGGCTGCCTGCTCGGCCTCGCCCGCGCGCGCCAGGGAAACAGCCTCCCGCCCCAGGTAGACCCCGCGGTCGCGGTGGTAGCCGGCGGGCAGTCTGCTGATGGCATTCCGGAAGCCTGCAGCCGCTCCGCGGTGGTCCCCGAGAGCCGCGAGACTGTGTGCTCGCTGAACGTCGATGTACGCGCCATCGAGCCAGACCCCCCAGGGGGAGCTGGGATCCGGGTCCATGCTGGCGTGCAGTTCCCGTGCGTGCTCGTACGCCCGCTGGGCCATGAGCTGGTCGTTCCGCAGCGCGTGGCCGTGGGCCCCGTACGTAGCCGCCACTGCGGCCAGGCGACTCCTCGGCGCGGCTCGGTCCTCCGCGGCTTCGGCGACGTCCACCGCCTCGATCGGGTCGTTCATGTCGCCGGCGAGCTGGCTGCGCCGCGCCAGGATGTACGTGGTCAGTTCGTCGTCACCGGCCATGTGGGAGGCCTCCAGAGCCTCACGCATCCAGTGTTGGGCGGCACGGAAGTCCCCGAGGTCCTGATAGAGCCAGCCGCACAGCTCGGAGTACTGGGTCTGCAGCTGGAGCAGCTGTCGGCGATCGGTTCCGCGGCGATCCGCGCGCAGTTCCTTGATGGCGGCGATCTGCTGCTGGACCGTCGGTATCACCCGATGGGGACCGAACAGGTTGTCGTTGTCGATCAGCACGCGTCGGGTTGCTTGGAGAAGCTCGATCGGGTCGGCCCCGGAGGCGATGAGATCGGATCGTGGGGCAGGAATCGCTGCCGATGAGAGGTCGGAGGTTGCAGCGATGGCGGCACCAGCGCCAAGTGCACCGATCAGAGCCCTTCGGGACAGGGACACGAAGATGATCCTTCCGTCATCGGAACGTACGGGGACGGACATCCCCTCCTCAGACGGTGCCTGAATCTCTGGTTCCTCAGCCAGGGCCACAAGGTCGTTGGCCACATGGGGCCCTCGATTAGCCACATCCCCCTGGGGGAGGGCGTCAAGGCTGACCCCTTCGAGGATCGATGCGTGGAGCCGGACGAGCGAGCCGCTCGCGCCGAGGGCATCGTCGTATGCGCGGACCAGATCGGCTGATGCGGCCTGGCCGCCGCGCTCAACGCGGGCCATGTAGCTGGTGTTGAACAGGATCGATCGGCTGAGCTTGCCCAGCGATAAGCCCCGCTGTGTGCGCCAGGCGCGCATCTCGGCGCCGAGGTAGTGCTGAGGGCTTGCATGCGGTGTCAGGTCGTTCGGTCGCTGCCCCACTCATCCCCCCTCATGCGGCCTATGTGGCCGCTCTCTGGCGGCCACATGGCGTATCTGTCGGTCAGTCAACTGCCCGGTCTACAAAGGATGCAGAGGGCGGGGCGACAGCCTAGCGACGCAGGTCGGAGCCCTCCATTCGATCCGAACGAAGGGGGCAGGATTGTGACAACAGCAGGCGCTCTTGCACTCATCACGCGTCGCGGCGGTGACGGCCGGGACGGCGTGGGCCGGGGGCTACTTCCCCTCCAGCTCCACAACCCGCTCCCGCAGCTCGGTGACCTCACCCTGGAGCCGAGCGATCTGCTCGCGTACGACCTCCGGCACACCTGCATCACCAACTGGCTGAACGCGGGCGTGCCGGTGCCGAGGTGGCCCGCCGCGCCGGAAACTCCCCGGAGGTCATTCACCGGCGGACGAGGGATGCATCGACGGCCATGAGGAGCTGAACAACGCGAAGATCGCGAAGGCGATGGGGTGGGGGGAACCCCAATGAGCGTGAGGAACCACCAGCACCAAGAGTGCTCGGCCAGATTGATTCTGAAGGGACCAGTCAGAGGTGGCGGGCCGTCACGGCCCCAGTGAGGCGGACTTGCGCTGCTCGTCCTCGATGTCGAGACGCCGCATCAGGAAGCTGGCGAAGATCAGCATTTCGTCGGCCTCGTCTCGGGCGTCCTTCTCGTCCGGGCCGTGCATGCGGGGGTTGCGCAGCGCGCCCATCGCGCCCTTGAACAGGAACTGCATGCCATTCTGCTCGCTCTCCAGCGAGCCCCCCATGGACCGAGTCACCATGATCTTCGGAGGGTGTGGTTTGGCGCCGAAGGCGATACCCATCAGTCGCTCGCCGACCTCGGTAGTCCCGACCAGGACCGCCACGCGGTGCTCTACAGCCTGGAATGCACTCCTGACCGCGTCGTAGTAGAAGCCGCTGCTGTAGCGCTCGGCGGCGACCTCCGCGATCAGCGGATGCAGCATGCAGGTGACCTCCACCGACTCTGCTGCTCGGGGGACAGGTTTGGCCTTTGGTGCTGGAGCGAAATGGCGGTTCGGGCCTTTCTGGAAGGGCGTGTTGTCGGCCTCAACCCGCCGACGCCCCAGCACCTGCTCACGGATGCGCCAGTACTCATCCACGCGGTGCACGTTAGCGAACGGTCGAATGTCTCGGGCGTAGCGCAGTGTCCAGTCGAGGTTGTCTAGACTGTGGCCGCCACCGCGGAAGCAGGGCTCCTGAAGCGCGAGCGCGAAGCCAGCGAACCAGCTCCTCCTGGTCTTCAGCGCCAGCTCGGGGTCATCCACTGGGGGCGCTAGGTCGACGGGCCGCAGTTCCGGCAGGGCACCGGGATCCGTGGGCTGAAAGTGGGGCTCGATGTCGGCCGCTGTCCTCAGCAAGACGAGGAAGGAGTTGACACGAGTCTCGCTATTGGCACAGTTCGCAGCGCCGGCGATCGTCAGGGACAGCTCTGCCATGCCTTGTGGCAGCCGCCGTAGGTCGGCGTCTACGCCCCTCAGCAGTGCAGGGCACAGTTGTTGAATGGCCTCTTCGAATTGCAGGCCCGACGCGTACAGCTTCCGATCGACGTAATCGAAGGTCGGCCAGCGAAGTGAGGTGGAGAAATGCTGCCAGACCACGTCGAGAAGGGCATGGCCATCCTGCCCAGTGGGCCGTGGCATTCCCTCGGGCGCAATGGTCCGAACGATCACGTGCTGTCCCCCAGCGTCCGAGCCTGAACCTGCTCGCAGGTTACTACTGAGGCACTGGTCTGCGGGGGAGATCATCAGCGCAGCCGTGCATCGACCTCGCCTGGCGCAGGCCCTGCTTCTCCGGGTTGAGCAGGTTGCCCCGCGGTGGGGGCCGATCGATCGGGATGGCGAGCCGGCAGCGAGCGATCCTTACCGTAGATCATTTGCGGTACGAGTCCTAGTCTGCGCTCATGCGACAAGTGGCAAGATCCTTAGGTCTGTTCGCGTTCCTGGTCGTCATGACTGGGTGCGGTGGCAAGCAGACGACCACCACGACCGGTGACGTCACCACGACGGTCGTGCAGGACAGCCAATGGGTCACTACCGCGATCTCGGCCGGCGCTGTCCTCATCAGCTCGGCCGCAGCGGCCTGGATCACTCACTACTTCACTGGACGGACCGAGAGGAGGAGGCAGCAGCACGCCGACGCCCTGGAGGCGGCGAAGCGCAATCACGAGGCCAAGTTGGCCCACGAGCAGCGCATTCGCGAGCAGGTGATCGCTACCTCTACGACCATCTCGAAGATGCTCCAGGACTTCCGGGCGAAGATCGGTGAAGCCACGGAGGCGGCGGACACGTTGGCCGCCACGCTCCTGTACGACGAGTGCTTCGCCATAGTCCGCCGGCACCATGACGATGCCCTGCCTGTTATCGAGGTCATGCCGGACCTGGAGCTCCGGCAGAGAGCCAACGCCGTCTTCGAGGCCTACGGGCAGTGGGCGGAAGGCACTGCGGAAGCGTTGTCGAATCTCACGAGGCGCCCGGATGCCAGTGGGCTCGACGGGACTCGCGAGCAGTACTACCAACGGGCGCGACGGGTGATCAGCGATGTCTCCGCACCTGACGCGCGGCCCACACGCCCCTCACACGGGACTCGTGCGTGACAACGACAAAGGCCCGGACTCAGTTGGACTGAGTTCGGGCCTTCATGCTTGGCACTTCAGCTGGTCAGCGCGTTGATCGCGTTGTTCCGGCCGGAGTGCCCCCGGCAGGATTCGAACCTGCGCACACGGCTCCGGAGGCCGGACCGCACCTGGGCGTTTGCCCAGGTCAGACACCTAGCTGATGAGTTGTCAGACTTGTCGTCTCATGCATGTCCCACGACTCGGAAATGTGTCGAATGTCGCAGAATGTGAAGAGTGCGGACCTCGGTGACCGAGGCACCGGTGCGCGGATCCCTTTCCCGCCGTTTCAGTGGGGCTGCTGACGAGACCGTCAGAAGCGAGCTAGAATCTAAGTAAGATTCAATCTACGTAACATCGAATCTATGTTTCAGGAAGGCCGGGGATGGGGCGCTGATGGAGTTCAAGGGCAGGTCTGCTGATCTGGATCAGTTGGCTCGGCAGCTGGGCCTGGTGGTGGGCGGTACGGGCGCCACGCGTGGTCAGGCTGTGATCGTGACGGGTCGGCGCCGGGTGGGCAAGTCTCGTCTGGTCCAGGAGTTCTGCGACCGTTCCGGGCTTCCGTACGTGGTCTTCCAGGCGACCCGGGGACGCAACGCCGTGACCGAGCGGGCGGATTTCGCCGCGACGCTGGCGCATTCCGCTCTGCCCGGGGCCGAGCTGGTGGCCGGGCTGCAGGCCTCCGACTGGAACCAGGCACTGCGTTCCCTGGCGGTCGCGATTCCGGACGATGCCCCGAGCATTGCGGTGCTCGACGAGGTGCCGTGGCTGGTCGAACAGGACGGGGAGTTCGAGGGGGCGCTGCAGACGGTCTGGGACCGGCACCTGTCCGCCAAGCCCGTCCTGCTGATCCTGGTCGGCAGTGACATGTCGGTGATGGAGGCGCTGCAGTCCTATGGCCGCCCCTTTTTCGGCCGGGCGGCCAAGATGACCGTACAGCCGCTGCATCTGGCCGATGTGCAGGCGATGACCGGTCTGGACGCGGCGGAAGCGGTGGACGCGCTGCTGATCACCGGAGGGTTCCCGGAAATCGTTCAGTCCTGGCGGCCGGGGATGGGCCGCCAGGACTTTCTGCGCGAGGCTGTGTCCAACCCGCTTGCCCCGCTGTTGGTGGCGGGCGAACTGTCGCTGCTGGGGGAGTTTCCCGAGGCGTCCCACTCGCGCGCGATCCTGGAAGCGGTCGGCAGTGGCGAGCGGACCTTCTCCACCATCGCCGCGCAAGCCGGTGGTGCCGGCGCGCTGCCCTCGGGCACACTGTCTCCGCTGCTGAACACGCTGCTGGCCAAGCGAGTCTTGGCCGCTGATCTGCCGCTCTCGGTCAAGGCGGACAGCAAGAACAAGCGTTATCGCATCGCTGATCCGTACCTGCGGTTCTGGCTGGCTTTCCTGCAGCGCGGCATCCCGCTCATCGAGCGCGGTCGCGGTGATCTGGCGCTGGAGCGCATCGAGCGGTCGTGGACGACATGGCGGGGCCGGGCCGTCGAGCCGGTCGTCCGCGAGTCGCTGCTGCGCCTGTTGCCCGATGAACGGTGGCCGCAGACGGAGGCGGTCGGGGGCTGGTGGAACCGGCAGAACAACCCGGAGGTCGACCTGATCGGAGCTGACCGCGAATCCGTGGCAGGGCGGATTCACTTCATCGGCTCGGTGAAGTGGCTGGAGTCGCAGCCGTTCGGCCGACGTGAGTACGAAGTGCTGGTGCGGGACATGCTCGCTGTGCCCGGAGCCGAGCCGGACACGGCGCTGGTGGCGGTGTCCCGCTGTGGTGTTGAGGACGATCTGCCTCTTGCGGCGCATTGGGGTCCGGAGGACCTTGTTCGCGCCTGGCAGTAGTCAGGGAAACCGCGAGGGTGGTGACGCGGCCGGTTCACCCTCGCGGGGTGACCGGACGGCGCTAGCCTGGCCGGGTGAATGCGCGTACCGCCCTTGTGAAATGGCTGGGAACCCTGGATCCTCAGCGGCTGACCGCGTTGCTGGAGGAGCGGGATCTGCCGCTCGCCGCCGGGTACCGACGGATCACCACCCTCCGCGAGCTCGCCGAACACTTGCTCACCGACGAGTCGGTGGGCCAGGGCCTGATGGCGGGCACCGCCGGAGAACTGGAATTGCTCGCTTCCATCGCCGCCCTCGCCCTGGAGCGGCACGGCCCCGCAGCCGGTGGCGAGGCCGAGGATGGGCCCCGATATCCCTGGCAACAGCGGAAGCCCGTTCCCCCGGTGGAACCCGCGGACCGATTGGTGCTTGAGCGGGACGTACTGTCCTGGTTCGAGCCGGGGGAGAAGCGACACCGGGCGGAACACACACTCACCCGACTGCGGGAGCGCGCGCTGTTGCTCCCCGCGCCCAAGGGCCGACTGGCGCTCCCACCACTGCTGCACGTCCGCGCCGCCGGGTTCGACGGTTACGGGCGTACGGCCGACCGGCTGCTGACCACCGCCTACAACGCCCCCGAGGTCAAGCGGATCGCCGCAAACCTCTTCGAGGGGGCGGCCCGTACCCGCGACCAGGCCCAGGAGCTGATCACCGCTCTGCTCGCCGATCCCGCCCGGGTGCGGGCACTGGTGGCGGACGCCCCGGTCCGGGCGCTGGAGCTGCTGGATCACCTGGTACCCGGCCCGCCGCTGCTGCGGACCCACTGCTTCGTCGGCCGGTACGGGTCGCAGTACGCGGGCCCGGACGCCAAGTACGTCTTCCGGGAGGGCGGCAGCGGTGACGAGGGCACCGACTGGCTGGCCGTGCGCGGACTGCTGGTCCCCGTCGGTCTCGACCTGGTGGAGCTTCCCTACGAGGTCGCCCGTGCGCTCCGCGATGAGGGCGCGGCGCCCAGCCCCCGGCTGGAACCGGAGCCGTTCACCGCCACCGCGCCGCTGCCGTCCGGCTGGGAGGGCGAGGGTGGCACGGCCGCCGCGGCGGCCGCCTGGCGGGCAGAACTGGTACTGCGGGCCCTGGCCGCTCAGCCGGTCGCGATCCGCAAGGCGGGCGGGATCGCCGTACGGGACACCCGGCGGCTGGCCAAGGCGGCCGGGGCCGATGAGGCAGACACCCGGCTGTGGCTGGACCTCGCGGTGAACGCCGGCCTGGCCGCGCCCCGGGACGACGAACCGGCCCCCGCTTCCCGCGGCCGCCGCAACTCCAAGGCACCCAAGCCCACCGCCCGGCTGTTGCCGAGCGACCGCTACGACGCCTGGGCCGCCGCTCCGCCCGCGGGCAAACTGCTGTCGCTCCTGGCCGCCTGGGCCGTGGTCCCCGCAGTTCTCAGCCACTGGCCGGACCCCGACGAGACCCCGGTCGCGCTCATCAGTCCCCAGGACGAGGACGCCGTGACCCTCCGCACCGGGGTCCTGCGGGCGCTCGCCACCCTCCCCGACGGCCACGGGCTGGCCGCGAACGCGCGCGGATACACCGAACTGCTGTCCCTGGCCGCATGGTTCCAGCCCGCCCTGCGCACCCACCTGGCCGCAGACGCCACGGGGGAGCTGACCGGCCTGGACGGAGTCCTCGACCGCATGGCGGTCACCCTGACAGAGGCGGCCCTGCTCGGCGTGGTGGCCCACGGCGCGCTCACCCCCGTTGGGCGGGCCCTGTGCCGACTGCTGGAGGCGGGAGCCGCCCACCACTACCCGGCAGTCCCCGGCGCGGGCGCGGACCCGGCCGCCCGCGGCCCGGAGCACCTGGGCGAGGACCTCTCCCTCCGCCCTACCTTGGCGAAGGCGGTGACCACCCTCCGCGAGAACCTGTACGCAGCACTGCCCGAGCCCAGCGACACGGCCCGGTTCCAGAGCGACCTGACCGCCACGGTCACCGGCGCACCCGCGCCCGCCCTCGCCGACCTGCTCTCCGCGGTCGGGGACATCGAGTCCGAGGGCCACGCGGTGGTCTGGCGCATCACGGCAACCTCCATCCGCCGGGCCCTGGACGCCGGCTGGAGCGCGGACGAACTCCTCGACCGCCTTACCACCGCGAGCGAGCGCGGCACCCCCCTGCCCCAACCACTGGCCTACACGATCAAGGACACCGCCCGCACCCACGGACAACTCAAGGTCGTCCGCTCGGCCTGCTGCATCCGCTCGGACGACACCGCCCTGATCGCCGAGGTGGCCCAGTCCCGAGGCCTGACCAAACTCCGCCTGCGCCGGATCGCCCCCACGGTCCTGATCTCCACGGCCCCGCCGGAGGAGACGCTGTCAGCCCTCCGCACAGCCGGCTACGCCCCCACCCAGGAAGCCGAAACGGGCACCACGCTCCTCGACCGCGCCCCGACCGGCCGCGCCCCGAGCCTCCTTCCGTCCCTGGACGAGGCCCACCGACCCTACGGCGAACACGTCCGGGGTGTTCCCTGCAGTGCCCGAACCCTGGCTTCTGCGATCACCGAGGCCGGTTAGGGCCCACTGGGCGAGTGTCGTTGCTCAGCAGCACTGTCAGTGGGATGTGTGAGTGTGCGGAGCATGATGCATACCGCGTCCCTGGTTCTCGCGGGACACGAGGAACTCGCGCAGGGGACACCCGACAGTGCGGCCTGGCTGCTCATGTTTCTCCTGAACTTCAGCACCGTCTGGATGTCCTTCCTCGTGATCATCACGGTGTTGCTCGCCCTCTGTTCGCGCAGACGCCCCGGCGGGTGGCTGACTTCTGGCCCGCTGGCCGGGAGCCGGTCGAGCCGGAAACGAATCGACGGATTGCTGGCGGCGCTCTCGGCCGCAGACGGAGCGCGGGCTGCCCTGCCGGACGCCGCGGCGCTCGCTGTCCGGGTGTGTGCCCACAGGCGCTGGGCAACGGCACGGTCGTGGCTGTACGGACCGGCCAACCTGGCGGCACTCCTGATGCTCTACGGCGCGTTCGGAGGTTGGGGTGGGCCCCTGCTCCCGACAGCCGCTGTCGTCGGCGCCGGGTTTTTGGCCCTGGCGGTAGCGGCGACAGCTGCGGAGAAGATCTCGCGGCGCCGGGCGGATCCCTACGGAGAAGCAGCCTTCCGAGGCGTGGTGGCCCTGGAGGCCCTGGTGATGCCGGACGGCGCGGAGAGTCGGGTCAGGACTCTGCTGGGGTCCCTCCGCGCCAGAGACCGGCGTCCGACGGCCTACTTTCCGGTGGACTGGTCGTACCGCACCGTTGAGGAATTCTGTATCGCAATGGAACGGCTGGCGCAGTGTGCGGTGCTCAGCGGCGACAGGGTGGGCAGGGCACGGAGGGAGGCCGAGGTCCATGTGTACGCGGCCCACGTGCAGGAGTCTCTTGAGCAGTACCGTCTGGCGGCCGTGGCGCATGCGGCTGCGGCCGATGCCGCCGTCGGCGCACCGGTCCGCAGCGTCGACGGAAGTGATGGGGTGCGTGACACCCTCAGCCGGTTGCTGTCCCTCGTGTCCGGTGTGCTGGCGGACGTCTGCCGCGACCGGCTGATCGTTCCGGCGCTGGACTGGGAAGAACTTCCCGAGGACCGGAGAACGGCGCCGCGCCGTGGGATGAGGTGGCAGACCGTCTGGCAGACCGTGGCAGCCGTCACGATCCTGATCGCGCTCGCGGCACTGTTCACCTGGACCGGTGCCCCCGGCGAGTTCGTCTCCCCGATCATCTTCGGACTCGGCGGCGCCATCGGCGTACTCCTGCCCCGTGCGCGCTGGACGGCCTGAGGCGCCCGGCCGGCCGAGCGCCGCCTCCCCACCGTACGGCCCGGCAGCCAGGGAACCCGACGCCTACACTTGCGTCGATCCCGCACCCGTGAGGGCGGGCGGCGGACGAGGCGCAAGGCCACGAGGGGGAGGGGCACGTACCCGTGGAGCCACTGAGGGACGACGATCCGCAGACCATCGGCGGCTACACCCTGGTATGCAGGATCGGTTCGGGCGGCATGGGCCAGGTGTTCCTCGGCGAGTCGGCGGCCGGGCAGCAGGTCGCGGTGAAAGTGATCAAGCCTTCGGTCCTCGACGAGGACACCCGTACCCGGTTCCTCCTCGAAGTCGACAGCCTGAAGACGGTGTACGGGCCGTTCGTAGCCGCCTTCGTGACAGCGGACGCACACGCCGACGCGCCCTGGCTCGCCGTCGAGTACGTGCCCGGGCCCGATCTGCGGTCCTTCGTCACCGAGCACGGCCCGCTCCCCGCGGCCGAGACCGCCAGCCTCGGGGCGCTGCTCGCCGAGGGGCTGGCGACCGTGCACGAGGCGGGCCTGCTGCACCGCGACCTCAAGCCGCAGAACATCCTGCTCGCTTCCTACGGCCCCAAGGTCATCGACTTCGGCCTCGCCGTACTCGCCGAGCGGCGCTCCTTCCTGACCGCGACCGGCTACGTCGTGGGTTCCATCCTGTGCATGCCACCGGAGCAGGCTCGTGGCGAACACCAACTCGACCGGGCCGCCGACGTCTACGCGCTCGGTGCCGTCCTGCTCTACGCCGCCACCGGGCACTATCCCTACACCGGTCCCACCTGGCAGGCCATCGCGCTCAAGATCGAGGACCCGGCCACCGCCCCCGACCTCACGGGCCTGCCTCCCGAGCTCAGCCCACTGATCGCGGACATGCTCGGGATGGACCCGGCAGCCCGGCCGACGCTGGCGCAGGTGACCGCCGCACTGGTGGGGGTCATGAACGGCCTCGGCCTCACCGCCCGCCAGGCCAAGCGTCGGCTCACAGACCGCATCCCCGCCGTGGTCGTCCCACAGCTTCCGACCACCGCCCCCGCGTACACCCCGACCTTGGTCGACGTGGCGGCCACTGAGGACGAGGAGTACTCGGCAGGGCAGGGGGCGGAGTCTTCGCCGGAGGAGGAATCCGCCGAATCCGCCGTGACACCCGAAGAGGTCCTCCCGGCGTCTGCCGGAGAAGCGGCTTCGCGCGGCACCGTCTCGCGCCGCGGGACCGGGGCCGGTGCCCGGCTCTCCGCCCCCCTCCGTATCGCGGAACAGATCCGGGCCGCGTACGCCCGTGACGCCCGGTTCTGAGTCAAGATCACGGGATTCCTCCGGAGGGCTCACCCCTCCCATTCCTCCGTGACAGACTTGCGGCCGGACGGCCGTACGACGCATCACGGAGGGATCAGGAGTGGCAGAGCAGGGGGAGAACCGGTATCCGCCGGGTGCCCAGATCCTCGTACGCGACGAGCAGTGGCTGGTCCGCAACTCCATGCCGACCGATCACGACGGCGAGAAGATCGAAGCGCTCGGGGTGTCCGAGTTCGTCCGTGACGAGGAAGCGGTCTTCTTCAGCGGGATCGACGCCGTGGAGCTCCTCGACCCCGAGAAGACCCGCCTGGTGTCGGACACCTCCTCCTATTTCCGCCGGGCCCGTCTCTTCCTCGAAGCCGTCATCCGCAAGACGCCCCTCCCGCAGTCGGAGCGCGGCCTCGCCCTCGCCGACCGCTTCCTGCTCGACCCGCTGGCCTACCAGCAGCGCCCGGCCGAGCTGGCCCTGTCCATGCGCAACCTCCGTCCCCGCCTGCTCATCGCGGACGTGGTGGGTCTCGGCAAGACACTGGAGATCGGGCTCACCCTCGCCGAGCTGATCCGGCGCGGCCGGGGCGAGCGCATCCTGGTCGTCACACCGCAGAGCGTGCTCGAACAGTTCCAGCACGAGCTGTGGACCCGCTTCGCCATCCCGCTCGTCCGGCTGGACTCGCTGGGCCTTCAGCGCATCCAGCGGGAGATCCCGGCCGGCCGGAACCCGTTCACCCACTACAAGCGGGTGATCATCTCGGTGGACACCCTCAAGAACATCGGCCAGTACCGGCACCACCTGGAGCGCATCCGCTGGGACGCCGTCGTCATCGACGAGTCCCACAACCTGATC
Organism: Streptomyces sp. NBC_01298; assembly: GCF_035978755.1. Taxonomy (NCBI): domain Bacteria; kingdom Bacillati; phylum Actinomycetota; class Actinomycetes; order Kitasatosporales; family Streptomycetaceae; genus Streptomyces; species Streptomyces sp. NBC_01298. The sequence goes on along the minus strand of NZ_CP108414.1, from coordinate 3,152,049 downwards.
AACGCAGGCAGCCAGCGCCGTGCCCTCGCCGAGATCCTCGCCCCCGCACGGATGCCCTGCTCCTCGCGAGCGCGACCCCGCACAACGGCGACAAGCGCTCCTTCGCCGACCTGATCTCGCTCCTCGACCCCGCCGCCATCGCCGACCGCGACCACTACGACCCGGCCGAGGACCTCGGGCACCTCTACATCCGCCGGACCAAGATCAGCCCCGAGGTGCGGGACCAGATGGGCGACGAGTGGCCCGACCGCGGCCCCACGCTCTCCCTGCACTGCCCGGCCACCGAGGCCGAGGAGAAGATCTTCGCGGAGCTCACTGACCACTGGCTGCCCGCGCCCCCGGCCAGCAGCGAATTCGGCACCGCCGACCAGGACCGCGTCTCCGTCACCGCCGACCCGCTGTTCGCCTTCGGCCTGCTGAAGACCTTCCTCTCCTCCCACAAGGCCCTCGGCGACACCGTCGCCACCCGCCTCACCACCCTCCAGGGCAAGCTGGAAACGGCGGCGAAGGAGGGCCGCACCCCGGACCCGGCCATCGCGCCCGAGCAGGAAGCCCTGCGCCGCCTGCGCGTACTCGTCGACGGCATGGGTGACGGCACCGCCCCCGGCGACTCCGCGAAGCTCGACACCCTGGTCGAGCAGCTCAAGGAGATCGGCGTCGGACCCCGGTCCACCACCCGGGCCGTGATCTTCTCCGAGCGCATCCGCACCCTCAAGTGGCTGTCCCGGACCGTGCCCGCCCGTCTCGGCTTCAAGGCGGACGAGGACGGTTCCTTCAAGGCCGTCCGGCTCCTCCACGGCGGTCTCGGCGACCAGGAACAGCTGAAGATCCTGGAGGCCTTCGGGCTGGCCGACAACCAGGTACGCCTCCTGTTCACCGGCGACGTCGCCTCCGAGGGCGTCAACCTGCACCGGCAGTGCCACCAGCTGATCCACTACGACATCCCGTGGTCCCTGATCCGGATCGAACAGCGCAACGGCCGTATCGACCGCTACGGGCAGGAGCACCAGCCCGAGTTCCGCGCCCTGGTCCTCACCTCCTCCCACCCCGGCGCCAAGGACGACCGCACGGTCGCCGAGAAGCTGATCCTGCGCGAGGAGGAGGCGCACAAGCTCAACGGGACCGCCGAGGCCGAAACCGGCTGCTACCGGGCCGAGGAGGAGGAGCGGCGGCTCATCAGGGAACTGGTGAAGGGCGGGACCGTGGAGGACTTCCTCGACGACGCCGCCGAGAGCGGCGACTCCGAGCTCTTCGACCTGTTCGGGCAGGTGGACACCGTCACCGAACACGAGCTGCCCGCCCGCGCCGAACTGGTCTCCCTCTTCGACGGGAACACCGCCGAGTTCGTGGACACCGCCCTCGACGAGGTGTTCGGGGACCAGGCGGCCAGCCTGATCGACCTCTCCAGGAAGAACGAAGGCAGCGGCTCCTACCTCTCCCTTTCGCCGGCCATGGCACCCGACCTGCTCCACCGCCTCAAGGCCCTGCCGCCGTCCTACCTCAAGGAACAGGGAGTGGCCAAGCGCATGCTGGTCACCTTCGACCGGGCGCTGGCCCAGCGGAAACTGGACGAGGCCCGCAAGAGCAGTACCTCGCTCTGGCCGGAGGTCTCCTTCCTCACCGACCTTCACCCCGTGGTGGAGTGGCTGACCGACAAGGTCCTCGTCGAATTCGGCCACCAGGAGGCTCCGGTGATCACCTCACCGCACGTCGACGGACCCGTCTTCCTCGTCCAGGGCATCTACTCCAACGCCCTGGGCCGCCCGACCGTGGTGCGCTGGATGGCCGTGACCGGCCTCGACGGCTCCGCGGGCAGCCCGGGCGTCGTCCCCATGGCGGACGCCCTGCGCGACGCCAAGGTCGACCCGCGGCTCGCCCGTACCGGCGGCCCCCGCGACCTCGACCGCCTCCAGTCCCTCGTCCCCGCCGCCGTGTCCGTGGCCCGTGACCACCTCGAAGCCGGCAAGGAAGAGTGGGCCGCGCAGCTCAGCGAGCCCCTTGCCGCCTACCGCGAACACGTCTCCGGCTGGAAGCAGGACACCTTGGAAGGCGGCGCCACCGGCCGCCGCGAACGCCAGGTGGAGGAGACCGCCGACGAGCTGGCCCGGCTGCTGGACCAGCTGGAGACCACCGGCCGCCCGCTGCTGCGCGTCCTCGCCGTCCTGGACCGCCCGGGCGACCCGGCATCGGCCGCCGCCGGAACCGGCGGCCCGCCCACCCCCGAATCCACCCCGTCCGACGACCAGGCGGAGAACAACTGACGTGACGTACGACTCGCTGGTCAACCACGGCGACTACCTCTCGGCCCACTACCTCGCCGAGGTCCTCCCCAAGGACCTCAAGGCCAAGGACGGCCTGCTGGCCCGCTGGGCCGCCGTCGAGGACGAGGAACGCCACCGCCACGCCACCGCCGTCGCCGAGGCGAAGAAGCAGGGCGCCGACCCGGCCTCTGTGCCCGCCAGGGCCCGTACCCCCCGCGAGGGCCTGCGTGCCCTGCACGGCCCCTACTTCGCCGGCCGCGCCGCCCTCGCCGAGGACGCCGAAGCCCTCGCCCAGCCGGACGCCGTCGTCCCCGCGGGCTGGGCCAAGCGCGTCACCGAACTGCACCTGGACACCCTGCGCGCCCTCGGATACGCCGACGCCCACGAGCAGTCCGTCACCGTCCACCGGTCCGACCACGCTTACACCGTGCAGGTGGTCCACGCCGAGCCCGGTCTGTACGCCGTCTCCTGCGGCTGGACGACCCAGGCCGACGCCGCCCTCGACCCGGAGGGCGCCGGCCGTCTGCTGCACCCCGTCGCCCTCGAAGGTGCCGGGAGCCTGGTCGACGCCAAGGCCCTGACCGACTTCCTCTTCACGTGCGACGAGCCGCCGCGGTACGTCCTGCTCCTCGTCGGCGGAGTGATCGTCCTCGCCGACCGGCTCGCCTGGAACGAAGGCCGCTACCTCGCCGCCGACCTCGACGCGGCCCTCAACCGGCGTGATGACCGGGGCGGCGGCGAACTGGACACCCTCGCCGCTCTGTTCGGCGCCGACTCGCTCCGCATTCCTGCCGAGGGCGGCGCCGCCCCCCTGGCCGGCTTCCTCGACAAGTCCGGCAAGCACGCCATCGGGGTGTCCACCGAACTCCGCGAGGGCCTGCGCCTGAGCGTCGAGTGGATCGCCGACGAGGTCCTGGCGCGCCTGCGCGAACCGGGGAACGGCGTCACTCCCGCCGACCTGGACGACCCGGCCCGCCTCGCCAAGGAGCTCAGCCGCGAGGCACTGCGCTACCTCTACCGCATCCTCTTCCTGCTCTACGCCGAGGCCAGCCCGGCCCTGGGCATCCTCCCCTCCGACTACCCCGAGTACGAGCGGGGCTACGGGCTCCAGCGCCTCGGCGACCTCGTCCTGCGCGACCTGGTCGGCGAACGCTCCCGCCGCGGCTTCCACCTGTACGAGTCCCTGGAGCTGCTCTTCGAGAAGGTCGAGCGGGGCCACCGCGAGTTCGGCTCCGAACCTGAGGACCTCGTAGCCCAGGCCGCCGACCGCGAGGCCACCCGGGTGGAGCGGGAGGCCGCCGAGCTGCTGGCCGCAGGCACCCTCACCCAGGCCGAGTACACCGAACGCGTCCGCGAGGCCGACCGCAGCCGCCGGGCCGCCGCCCGCAGCGCCGACGTCGGCCTGCGCTTCGAGCCCCTGCGCTCGGACCTGTTCAAGAAGGACGCCGTCCGCCTCATCGGCGAGGACCAGATCGAGAACCCCGCCCACGAGCGGGACGGCGCCGAAGCCGGCCGCCGCCCCTACCTCGACACCCGGCTGCGCAACGAGACGCTGCACAAGGTGCTGCGCCGCCTGATGCTGACCAAGGGCAAGGGGAAGGAGCGCGGCGGCTTCATCTCGTACGCCCAGCTCGGCATCAACCAGCTCGGCGCGGTGTACGAGGGCCTGATGTCGTACACCGGCTTCATCGCCGACGAGGACCTGTGGGAGGTCGCCAAGGGCGGTGATCCCTCCGGCGGCAGCTGGATGATCAAGGCTTCCCAGGTCAAGGACTACTCCGACGACGTCTTCGTCCAGCGTGTGAACGAAGAGACCGGCGCCGCGGAACGCGTGGTCCACTCCCGGGGCAAGTTCGTCTACCGGCTGGCCGGCCGCGACCGCCAGACCTCCGCCTCCTACTACACGCCGAAGTCCCTGACCGAGGTCACAGTCGAACTGGCCCTGCGCCACCGCCTCGACCAGGAGGGCGCGACCACCCAGGCCCGCGAACTCCTGGAGTGGAAGATCTGCGAGCCGGCCCTCGGCTCGGGCGCCTTCCTCAACGAGGCAATCGACCAGGTGGCGGCCGAGTACCTGCGCCGCCGCGAGCACGAGCTCGGCCGCCGGGTCGACGCCGACCAGCGACAGATCGAACTCCAGCGGATCAAGGCGTACATCGCCCTGCACAACGCCTACGGGGTCGACCTCAACGCCACGGCGGTCGAGCTGGCCGAGGTCTCCCTCTGGCTGAACTCCATGCACCCGGGCATGCGCGCCCCCTGGTTCGGCCTCCACCTGCGCCGCGGCAACTCCCTCATCGGAGCCGGCCGCAAGATCTACCGCTCCCACGTCCTGACCGGCGGCCAGTGGCTGGCGAAGAAGGACACCCTGGCACCGGTCGACCTGCCGTTCCGCGAGGGTGTCCTCCCGCAGGGCGCCGTCCACCACTTCCTCCTCCCGGCGATCGGGTGGGGCGCGGTGGCGGGCGAGCCGGAGGCGAAGAAGCTCGCGGAGACCGAGGCCAAGGCGCTGGGCAAGTGGCGCAAGGGGATCCAGCACGCGCCGAAGGGCCCGAAGTCGTTCGTGGAGAAGAGCGACGAGGCCCCGGAGGCACGGGCGAAGCGGTACGCCCGCTGGGAGAAGGCCGCGGCCAAGACGGAGCTCGTACGGATCCAGGGCGTCGCCCGCCGCGCCGAGTTCCTGTGGTCGCTCGTGGCGACGCGCCTGGAACTCTCCGAGCGGAAGATCTCTCGCCGGATCGACGTCTGGGGCGCGGACTGGATCGACCAGCCTTCGGAGGCCACGGACAAGCAGAAGGTCCTGGACGACCTGACCCGGCACGGCACCCCGTACTGGCGGCTGAAGACCGTCATGGACGCCTGGTGCGCGCTGTGGTTCTGGCCGCTGGACCGAGTCGGCGAGCTCGACGGCACGGACCGGGTGTACGCGACCGGTGGCGCCCTGGTCGAGGAGTCGGCCCTGCCGACCCTCATCACGGGCAGTCCGGCCACCCCGGCCGAGCCGGTGACTCCTACGGGCCCGGCGCCCGGGGACCAGCTCTGGCAGGCGGCCGGCCTCTTCGACGACCCGAACGGTGAGCAGGGCGAGCTGGGCGCGGCGGAGGACGGCGCGGGCCTGGAGACCGGCCCGAAGCGCGGTACGACGGGCCGCAAGACTCAGATCACCGACCAGCGGCGGCCGTGCATCCCGCTCCAGAACATGGCGGACTGGCTGGACTTCCTGGAGGCGGTCCTCGGCACGGAGGACGTCCCGGAGGGCTCGCTCCTCGCAGGCATCGAGAACATGTCCGTGGACGAGGCCCTCGACTTCCTCACCGACGTCGAGGATCGTCTGGACGGCACCCTCGGCATGGACACCCCGGGTCGCCTGCCGTTCCGCTTCCCTTGGCTGGACACGGTCGAGACCATCGCGGGCACGAACGAGCGCGACATAAAGGCGGACGACGGCCACGGCTTCTTCCACTGGGAGCTGCACTTTGCGCACATCTTCCGGGGCGAGAGCGGCGGCTTCGACCTCCAGGTGGGCAACCCGCCGTGGGTCCGTCCGGAGTGGGTGGAGACCAGGGTGCTTGCGGAGCGAAACCCCTGGTTCGCACTGACTGAGCAGCCGTCGGCAACGAAGTTGCGCGAGAAGAAGGAAACGCTGCTAGCGGATACCCGCTCACTCACCTACTACCTGCACGAGCTTGCCGCGGTCAGCGGTGTATCGGCAATGCTCGGCTCACCTGCCCTCTACCCGGTGCTGGCGGGAACTCGCCCTGACTTGTACCGGGCCTTCATGAACCGGGTTTGGGGCAACCTGGGCGAGGGAGGCATGGCGGGGCTCATCCACCCCGATACACATTTCGGGGGCGTGAAAGACGGGAAGCTGCGGAAGGCGGCATACCTTCATCTCCGACTGCATGCTGGATTCGTCAACGTTGGAAACTGGGCGTTCGAGGCCAGCCGGAACACTGAGTTCGGGGTGCACATCTACGGTGCGCGGCAAAGCGCAGTCCGCTTCGACAACCTCAGCCGTTTGTACGGGGTAGAGCCGCTCCTTGCGTCCTTGGACCACCACGGTGAAGGTGATGTGCCAGGTATGCGGCACGGAGGATCCTGGGATCTTCGGCCGCATCACGCACGGGTGATCGAGGTCAACGACGCCGTCCTGAAAGATTGGCAGCGGCTCTCTGGAGACGTGGGCTCGTCATCACAGGCCGCACTGTTGCAGCCGACGACCACTGCGGAACAGGGTGCGATCGCAGCCCTCTCAGCCGTCAGCGATCGTCTCGGATCGTACGAGCCGCCAATCAGCCAGGGCTACAACGAGACGAACGGCAAGAAGGACGGCTTCATCGCCTGGCGCACATCTCAGCCGGACGACTTGTCAGAGTTGGTTCTCCAAGGGCCGCACTTCGGCATCGCTACCCCGATCAGCAAGCAGCCTAAGATTCCTTGCCGGGGCAACCACGACTGGACCAGCTTCGACCTCACGCAGCTGGCAGCGGATGCCGTGCCCCGCACGAACTACGTCCGTCCCAAGACGTGCTCTCTCAAGGAATACGAGCGGGAGCAGGATCGCTGGCTGGACCGCTCTCGGCTGACGAGTGACTGGCAGCCGAGCGCCGACGAGTGGGCGAGCCGCAGCGACGTGCTCTCCGAGGAAGAACTGGCATTGGGCGAGGAGGAGCAGCGGGAGCTGCTGCGTCAGCGGCTGTGGTGGTTCCAGCCGTACACGCGGTTCTACCGGTTGGCGTGGCGCGTCATGATTCCTTTCAACACTGAGCGGAGTCTTTTTGCGGCATTGATGCCCCCAGGTCCGGCTCATGTGCACACGGTGCAGTCGATGTCTTTGGGGAACAACAGGGGCACTGCCCTGAATGCGGGTTTCTGGGCTTCGATCCCGTTCGATTACCTTCTGCGCATCACTGGCCGTTCACACCTTCAGGTGGCCGAAGCCCAAAAGATGCCCTATGCCGACCAGGCCCACCCGCTGGCTGGTGCCCTTCTCCTCCGCACCCTCCGTCTCAACTGCCTCACGGAGGCGTACGCCCCGTTGTGGGCAGAGCTGTACGACATGACCTGGCCGGGCTACGAAGACTGGGCCGTGAAGTGGCCCGAGCTGGAGCCGATTGCAGCGGGTCTCAATACGTTCTGGGAGTACCGCACTCCACTCCGCTCCGAGTACGAGCGCCGTGCCGCGCTGGTTGAGATCGACGCGCTGGTTGCCGTGTGGCTCGGCATGAGCGCCGATGAGTTGATGGCGATCCACAAGGCCCGCTACGCGATTCTGGCGGACCGAGAGTCGCAGATGTGGTTCGACGTCAACGGGCGCCAACTCGCGCAGGACCCGTACGCGCACGGTCACGGCCAGACCAAGCAGCACTACGAGCAGTTCCTCGCCTTCGATAAGAAGGAGCGCTCCGAACCGCCCGAGGGCTACACCGCGCCCCTCTACAAGGCTGAGCGGGAGGCGGAGATGCGGGCCGCGCATGCCTACTTCTCGAAGCGGCTTCAAGAGGCGATCGACGCGGGGAAGTGGGTCCCGCCCGCCAGCTGAAGCGAGGGTGCTCTGCCGTCGGCGGAGCACCCTCTTCAGGCTCTGAAGTCAGGCTTCGGGCGCGTACCTGACGAAGTCGGCCCACACCGCGGGGGAGAGGGCGAGGCGGGGGCCGTCCTGGTGCTTGGAGTCGCGGACGTGGACCGCCGAAGTGCCTACGGCGACCTCGACGCAGTCGTCACCGGAACCGCTGCTGTAGCTGCTCTTGAACCAAGCCAGTGCTTCCGTGCTCATAGTGCTCCTCGCATCTGCCGCAGCAGGCCCTTGGAGTCCTCCAAGGAGAGGGCCTGTGCCCGCATCCTGGCATACCGGCGCTGGAGGATGCTGACCACTTTGGGGTCGGCAATGAACTGCCCGTGCTCCTGCCCCTCGCAGTACGCGTACCAGCGCGGCTCTGGCGTCTCCAGCAGCCGCATCGGCCCCGCAAGCCCCGCATGCGAAGCCCGCACCATCGGCATCACCTGCACCTCCACGTTCCGCAGCTCCGCGACGCCCAGCACCCGGTCGATGAGCACCCGCGTCACCTCCGCCCCACCCGTCCCCCGCCGGAACAGCTGCTCCTCCAGGAGGAACCCGAACGTCGTGTTCGGCCGATCCCACAGCAGCCGCTGCCGTTTCGCCCGCGCAGCCCACTGCGCCTCGACCTGCGCGTCGCTGAGCGGTGGCAACTGGTCCGTGAACAGCGTGCGCGCGTACGACTCCGGCTGCAAGAGGCCCGGGACCATGCGGCACTCGTAGGTGTAGAGGGTCACCGCCTCCAGCTCCAGGCGGGCCCACCGCCGGAACCAGCTCGCCAGACCCGGCTGCCGCGACAAGTGCGGCGCGGCCTTCCGAAGGGCGCCCGTGTTTCCCAGGGCCTCCTCCGCCGGCTCCACGAAGTCCTCGTCGGGCATGCGTCGGCCCTGCTCGATCGAGGCCACCGTGTGCTTCGAGAAGCGCACCCGCTCCGCGAACTCCTCGCGGCTGAGCCCGGCATGCTCCCGCAGGGCCTGGACGACCGCGCCGAAGGTGCGCAGACTGTCGGACGCCTCCGGTTCGGCGCCGGCCGGGCCGCCGCCCGCCTCCGCATCCGTACCGCCGTCGTCCGTGTTCTCGTAGGCCATCCCGGCCACCTCCCGCGCACATGCCCCGTAAACCACCCGGCCTCCCCATGGTCACGGTCGGTGACGCGTACTGTCCACCCTCCGTGCGCGTACGCTGACCCGGCGTACGTGGCGCCACCCTGGTGAACGTCCCCTCCCCGCCGCCACATTGGCGTCATGACGCCATCACCCGCCCCGCAAGCGCCGGTCACCGTACGTGTGTTCACCCAGCGGTTCAGCTCCACCCCGCGCGGTGCCCGCCTGGCCCGGTACCTCGCCGTCCATCAGCTCCACGCCTGGGGTGTCCCGTACGGCACCGAACCCTCCGACGCCGCCGCCCTGCTCGTCGCCGAGCTCGCCGCCAACGCCGTCACCCACGGCCGCGTGCCCGGACGGGACTTCGAGCTCGCGCTCACACTCAGCCCGGACGCACTCCGGATCGCGGTCTCCGACACCCGGGGCGAGCGACGCCCTCCGGAACCTGCCGGGCTCCGGCCACCCCGGCCGCTCGCCGACACCGGCCGCGGCCTGCTCCTCGTACAGGCGGTCGCGGCCCGCTGGGAGGTGCGGGAGCGGCTGCCCATCGGCAAGACCGTGATCGCCGAGCTGGACCTGCCGCACTGACGGGCGGCGCGGCCGCCGATAGGGTGATCCGGCAGGTGGCGGTCACGTGGCGGCGGTGAGAGGCGAGCGGGGAGCATGGCGGAGCTGGAGGACTCGGGCGGCGTTCGGGCGGCGGCGGGGCGCGGGCGGCCCGTGGGCTATCAGCGGTACCTGGTGCCGGACGACCTGGCCGAGCAGGATTCCCTGTTCCTGCCCCTGGAGAGTCCGATCGAAATCGGGACGGACGGGCGGCCCACCGGCGTGGAGCTGGAGGACCTGGCCGGCGCGGAGGAAGTCGCGTCGGACGGCGACCCGGACGGGATCTCCGCGCCGTTCCGCCCCGAGAGCATCAAGATCGAGACGCAGGCGACCACCGTCGACCTGCTGCTCTCCCGGCTTCGGGAGGGAATGATCGACCTCGCGCCCGACTTCCAGCGAAGGGCGGGCATCTGGAGCGATGTCATGCAGAGCAGGCTCATCGAGTCCTTGCTGCTGCGCATCCCCATCTCCAACTTCCACATGGCCCAGGACGACGAGGACAACTGGGCGGTGGTCGACGGCATCCAGCGGCTGACGGCGATCGCCCGGTTCGTGGCCCCGGACGCGGTGGACATGCCGCCGCTGACCCTGCGCGGGCTGGACTACCTGACGGACTTCCATGGCAAGGGGTACGCGGACCTGTCCGGCCGTCTGAAGATCCGGCTGCGCGAGACCCAGCTCGTGGTGCACATCATTCAGCAGGGCACCCCGGAAGCCGTGAAGTACAACGTGTTCTCCCGCATCAACACCGGCGGACTGGCGCTGAAGGCGCAGGAATTGCGGCACGCGCTGGTTCAGGGGCCCGTCCGATCCTTCCTGGCGGACCTGGCCGAGGACCATGCGTTCGGCGAGGCCACCGGCTGGAGCGTGTCGAACGAGCGGATGGCGGACCGGGAGATGGTGCTGCGCTTCATGGCGTTCCGCCTCTCGGACCCCGCCGAACACGTGCAGCGGGACTTCGACCAGTTCCTGGTCACCGCCATGCACCAGATCAACCGCGTCGATGAGGCAGGGCGGGAGGAACTGGCGCGGGAGTTCCGGGCCGCCATGCGGTGCGCCGTAGTCGTATTCGGGGCGCACGCCTTTCGTAAGTGGCGGGGAGGGAAGGGGCGCTCTCCCATCAACAAGGCACTCTTCGAGACAGTCGCCGTCAATCTGGCCGTCCTAGGTGATCAAGGCCGGGACCGGCTGGTAGCGTCGCGTGACAGCGTTCTCGACGGCTTCTTCGAGCTGATGAAGGACCTCGACTTCGACCGGTCCATCTCCATCGCGACGGGTGATCCGAAGAAGGTCCGGACGAGGTTCGGCGAGATCGCACGGGTCTTCCAGGGGGTGGCAGGACAGTGATCGACCGGCTCGTGCTGGGCAATTTCAAAGGATTCCAGCGGGCTGAGCTGCCCTTGGGCCCGCTCACGCTCCTCACCGGGCTCAACTCCTCGGGCAAGAGCACGGTGCTCCAGTCCCTCGCTCTGCTGCGCCAGTCGTACGAAGCGGGTGACCTGCACGCGACGCAGCCGCCTCGCGACGAGCAAGGGTCGAGGCGTCCGTTCGACACCGCGGGACAGGGCTTCCTGCTCAACGGTGACCTCATCAGCCTTGGCACTGGTGAGGACGTCCTGCACGAAGACTTCACAGGGGATGAGCCCCGGATCGCTCTCGGTGTCGATGAAGGTCTGAACCGGTACTCCTGGACGGTCGGGTACGAATCCGAGCAGAACCAGTTGCCGCTGCTCGACGTCGACCTGCCGTACACCTCGGAGGGGCCCGACCTGCCGTCCGGCATCGAGGCCTTGATCCCTGCCTTTTTGGTGGCTCCCTTCCAATACCTCAATGCCAACCGCATCGCGCCCGCGGAGTTCTACCCCCGTGACCACCACACGGCCATCACTCGTGGCTTCCTCGGCGTACGGGGCGAGCACACGGTCAACTTCCTGCGGCACCATGCCCGGGACGAGGTTCCCAAGGGCCCGCTCCGCCACCCGCGTGCCGACTCCGTTTTCCTGCTCGACCAGGTCGCGGCTTGGATGGGCGATCTGTGCCCGGGCGTGGACATCCAGGCCGATGCCATCGAGGGCACCGACGCCGTACGCCTCTCGTACGGCTTCCAGGGCTCTCTCGGCCCCACCCGGCGCCGCCGCCCGGGCAACGTGGGCTTCGGCCTGACCTTCGTCCTGCCGATCGTGGTCGCCTGCCTCATGGCCGGGCCCGGCTCCTTGATCCTGCTGGAGAACCCCGAGGCCCATCTGCACCCGCAGGGCCAGACCCGTATGGCCGGCCTGGCGGCGGCCGCCGCCGCGCACGGTGCGCAGCTTGTGGTGGAGACCCACAGCGATCACGTGATCAACGGGGTCCGGCTCGCGGTGAAACAGGGGCGGCTCACCCCGGAGCAGGTCGTGCTGCACTACTTCCGGGGAGACGGCACCGGGGTGGACGTCGTCAGCCCCAAGGTCGACCGGGACGGGCTGCTCGACCAGTGGCCCGAGGGATTCTTCGACGAGCTGGAGAACACGCTCGACCAGCTGATCGGCTGACCACCGCCGGGGGGCGGGTAACACATCGTCGCGGAGGGGGAAACGTGCCGCAGCTGTTCCTGAACGAGAAGTCCTGCGAGTCCGCCGAGGAGCCGGATCGCGTCAATCGCGCCATGACCAGCTTGGTCCACGCGATCGTGGCTGTGGCCAAGGCCGATCGGCCCGGCACGTTTCTGATCGCACGGGAGCCGGTTGCGGCTCTCCAACTCGCTGTGGGCCACCCCATGGGCAAATGGGCCGGCGATCCGCGCAACCACGACCTGTGGCAGCGACTGCGGCAGATGCAGAACAAGGCGCCGTACCGGGCCGTATACCCGGAAGGCGAGACCTACTCCGATGTCGAGTACCGCCACGGCGATCTCACTGTGGAAGGTCTCGGTGCTGCCCACCTCATGGAGGGCATGGGGGTCTCGCTCCCGGTCGCCCCGCACTGGGACCGACCCCGCCTGACCCTGGTCCGGGAAGTACTCGTGGACGGCGAGGGCGGTCCGGGCTCCGAGCTCACCGAGGTCGAGATCCCGCACGCGGCGACCCGCGAACACATCGACGGCCACCTGCCGTGGATCCGGGAGTACGCCGAAGCCGCCAGGCGGGGTGACCTGAGCAGTATCCGGACCGGGGCGGCCCTGCTGGAGCGCAGCCGCGAGCTCTTCCCGGACGTACGGTTCCTGCCAGGAGCCGAGGCGCAACTGCGGGAGCTGAAGCAGCTCTGGGTCCACCCCGTCCGCAAGCGGCTGGCCGAGATCCAGCAGGCCGTGGTCGGGTGGGATGCCGTCAAGGAGCCCGAAGGCCCCGACTGGGGCTCCAAGACCACCCCCGAGCACCAGGGGCGCAAGCGCGAGCACTGCGTGTTCACCGACCTGGACGGCGAGGCCCAGTACTTCGACACGCACGTGCGCTTCACGCCCCACGAGGGACGGATCCACTTCCGGCTCCTGGAGGCGGAGCGCCGGGTCCACATCGCGCACATCGGCGGCAAGCTCGGGATCTGACGGCTCCGCCCGCGAGCGTGGCCGACTCACCGTCCCCGTTACCGTAGAGCCGTGGGCGGGCCCTCCGGGCGCCCGCCCGGCCCCACCCCCGTAAGGAGAACCCCCGTGCGCCCCACACTCGCCGCCGACCAGGTACGGGCCAGCCTGAGCCAGTACCTCGCGACGACGTACGCGCTGGCGGACGAGGGGACCCGGGGCGCCTTGGAAGGATTCCTCGCCGACCCGGAGGACGGCATCTTCCGCGGCCCCTACCTGCGCGTCCGCACCCCCTTCCGGTCTGCCCGGGGCGAGGACTGGAAGCGGCACCTCACCTGGTACCCGGAGAAGCCGTTCACGCCGCACCGGCACCAGGAGCTGGCCTGGGAGCGGCTGTCCACCCTGCACGGTCCCGCCCGGCCCACGCTGGTCACCACCGGCACCGGATCCGGCAAGACTGAGTCCTTCCTCATCCCGGTGCTCGACCACTGCCTCCGGCAGCGCCAGGCAGGACAGGAGGGCGTCAAGGCGATCCTGCTCTATCCGATGAACGCCCTCGCCACCGACCAGGCGCACCGCATCAACGACCGGCTCGCCGACCCGAAGGACGCCCGGCTGCGCGAGGGCGGCGTCCAGGCCGCCCTCTACATCGGTGACAAGCCGTCGCAGGAGTTCAAGCAGGCCAACCCGAGGATCGCGGTCGACCGGGAGGAGATCAGGCGGACCCGCCCGGACATCCTCATCACCAACTACAAGATGCTGGACCTGCTGCTCCAGCGGCCCGAGGACCAGCGGCTGTGGCAGGACGGCGCGCTCGCCTACATCGTCCTCGACGAGTTCCACACCTACGACGGCGCACAGGGCACCGACGTGGCGATGCTGCTCCGCCGGCTCGGGGCGATCAGCGGCCTCGCCGAGCCCGGCCATCCCCTGGGACCGGTCTGCCCGGTCGCCACCTCCGCTACCCTCGGCGAGAACGGGTCCGGCGGCCGTGCGCAGGGCCAGACCGGGCCCACCATGCTGGAGGTCGCCGAACAGGTCTTCGGCGTGCCCTTCGCACCCGACTCCGTCATCGGTGAGGACCGGGCCACGACCCGGGAGTTCGCGGGCGAGAGCGACTTCTCCCTGCCGTTCCCCGATCCCTACGAAATCGCCGAGCTCGAGGATCCGACCCGCGACCCCGGCGTGCTGGACGAGCTGATGGCCCGGTTCACCGGGGAGCGCGGCCTCACCCCCGAGGAACTCGGCGGACGGCTCCGCAGCCACCGCCTCACCGCCGCCGTCCTGGAGGTCCTCGACGGCAGCCCGCGCTCGATCAACGAGGTGATCGAGGCCCTGCCCCGGTACGCCTACCACTGGGGCATGGCCGTCAAGCACCGGCCGGACAAGGCAGCCACGGCCCTCGCCCGGTACATCGCGCTGCTGTCGCACGCCCGGGATCCCGACCCCGAGCGCCCGGGGCGCCCACTGCTGTCGATCGAGATCCACCACTGGGTGCGCTCCGTCTCGCGGGTGCTGCGGGGCATCACCCCGGCGCGCGCCGTGTTCCGGTGGGACGACGAGCGGGTCACCTCGCACGGCCGCCTCGCCCGCAAACCTTTGGCAGAGGCCCCGCGGAGCAGCCCCTACAACGGCGAGGAGACGGCCGTTCCGGCCGACGACAGCGCCCCGCCGCCGGCCGAGGTGTTCCTGCCCGCCGTGTTCTGCCGGGAGTGCGGCCGCTCCGGCTGGGCGGCGTACTCCCCGGAGATCGACCCCGCCGACCTCGACCTCAACGCGACCAAGATCCGTCGGGCCTCGGTGGGGCGCGACAAGCGCCGCGTACGCAACATGATCGCCGCGACCGAGCAGGAGGTCCACGAGGCGGCCTTCTCCGGCGCCGAGCGCCCGCGCGGCGGGCCGGCCGTCATGGTGCTGGAGGGGACCGGCGGGCGTCTGCGACCGCTGTCCCCGGAGTCGGACTTCCTTCCGGCGGCGGAGGAGGAGGACGGCACCCCGCGCCGGGCCAAGCCGCTGCACGGGGCCGCCTTCGTGCTCGCCGACCTCGCAGGGGACCGCGCCGCGGAAACGGACCAGTGCCCCGCCTGCCGGACCTTCAACTCCATCCGCTACCTCGGTACCGGGCTGGCCGCCCTCGCCTCGGCCGCCATCACCCAGCTGTTCACCGGCGGCGAGCTGGACAAGACGCTGAAGGAGAACAAGACCCTCCTCTTCAACGACTCCGTCCAGGACGCCGCGCACCGCGCCGGCTACGTCGCCAGCCGCTCTTACACCTTTTCCCTCCGTGCCCTGCTCGCCAGCCGGATCGACGAGGAAGAACCGATCACGGTCAGCGACCTGGCGGCCGACATCATCGCGGACGTGGTCGACAGCAAGGCCGTCCAGGCCGCGGTCATCCCGCCCGACCTCCACGTCTTCCCCGGCGTGGACACCCTCCTCGCCGGACGCAGTCGCGGGTCCCGCGCGACCTGGGAACTGATCGCCCAGCGGCTCGCGTTCGCCGCCGTCATGGAGTTCGGACTCAGGTCCCGGCAGGGCCGCACCCTGGAACTCACCCGCACGGTCGCGGCGAACGTACCGCTCGCCGACCCGGTCGCCGTCGCCGACCTCGTCGGCGACCTGCTACGGACCACGCCCGGAGAGATCGCCCTGCCCGACGGCTCCGTACCCGGCCCCGACCGGTACCTCGGCTTCGTACGGGGCCTGCTGGAGCGGATGCGGACCCGGGGCGCCGTCCGGCACGCCTGGCTCGACCCCTGGCTCGACCAGGCCGGGGTCCGCCGCTGGCCGATCTGGGGCGGCCGCACACCCGGCATGCCCGCCTTCCCGCCCGGGGTGTCCGCCCCCTCCTTCCTGCTGGGCAGCCCCAAACAGGGCAGCGAGGACTTCGACGTACTGACCGGACGGCTCGGCTGGTACCAGGACTGGACCGTCCGCGCCCTCGGCCTGCGCCGCCCGGAGGCCGCCACCGACCTCCTGGTCCGGCTGCTTCCGGCCCTCGCCGACTCCGGCGTCCTCTCGGCCCGCACCGCCCAGGACGGCACCACCCGCGTCTACGGGCTCCAGCCCGGCCACATCGAGGTCCGCAGACTCGCGGACGACCTTGTGGCCGACGCCACCGCCCACTGCCCCCGCTGCTTCTGGGAGCAGACCGTCCACCCCGACCTGGCCGACCAGTGGCACGGTCAGCCCTGCCCGCGTTACCGCTGTGGTGGCCTCCTCAGCACCGGCCGGGACCTGGCGACGGGAATGCGGCAGCGGGACTTCACCGAGGACTTCTACCGGCGGATGTACCGGGAGGCGGGCGTCTTCACCATCAACACCGCCGAGCACACCGGCACCCTCAGCCGGGCCAAGCGCGAGGCGGTGGAGAAGGCGTTCCGGGACGGTACGGACGTTCACTACGCCAACCCGCAGGTGCTCTCCTGCACGCCGACCCTGGAACTGGGCATCGACATCGGAGACCTGTCCGCAGTGATCCTCGGGTCCCTGCCCAAGGGGCCGGCCAACTACATCCAGCGGGTGGGCCGCGCGGGCCGCTCCACCGGCAACGCGTACCTGCTCACCATGGTCGACCGCGGTCCCCGTGACCGCTACTACCTGGAAGACCCCCGGATGATGATCGCCGGGGAGATCCAGCCCCCCGGCTGCTACCTGTCGGCCTCCGAGATCCTGCGCCGCCAGTACCTCGCCCACCTGCTCGACCTTGCGGGCGCCGGGCGACTGCCGGCTGCCGCCCCCGGTGACCGGCCGGTCAATGCGCTGCCGCGCCTGGCGGTCGAGCTGTTCCGGGACTCCTCCTGGCGGACCGAGTTCACGGAGGCTGTCCTCGCCCACGGAGGACGGCTCGTGGGCGGCTTCCTGGCACTTTTCCCCCCGCACGACGAAGAACGCGGCACCGGGGTGAGCCAGCAGGCCCGGGCCGACCTCACGGCCTACGCCACCGACCCCGGGCCGAACGGACTGGGTGCAGCCCTCGAACGCGCCCACGAGCAGTGGGAAGTCCGCCGGTCCGAGACCCAGCACCGACTGGAAGCCATCGACCGCGCGCACGGCCTGCTGGTCGCCGGTGATCCCGAACACGAGCGGCAGGGCCGGGAACTGCGCGCCGAGCGTCGCGCCGCGGTCGGAGTGATCAAGGAGATCGGTCGCGGCACGGCGCATGGTGCTCTGGTGGACCTCGGACTGCTGCCCAACTACAGCCTCATCGACTCGATGACCGAGCTGGAGGCGAACCTCACCTGGACCGAGCAGACCGCCGACGGCAGCCGCAAGACACAGAGCAAGACGATCCGCCACCAACGCACCGCCGGCCTCGCCCTCAGGGACTTCGCCCCCGGGAACCACTTCTACGCCCAGGGCTACAAGCACAAGATCACCGGGCTCGACATCGGCAGTCCGGGACGCCCGACGTGGCTGTGGTGGCGGATCTGCCCCGACTGCGGCCACATCCGCACCCACCGGGCCGAGCAGGACGCGAGCGCCTGCCCGCGCTGCCAGTCCCCGGCCATCGGTGACGTCGGCTGCCTGCACAAGGTGCTGGTGCCCCACCGCGTCACCTCCAGGGACGAGCGCGACGACGTACGCGTGCGCGACGACTCCGACGAACGGGAACGCCGCCACTACACGGTCGTCCCGGCTGTGGACATCGACCGGGAGTACATCGAGCAGGCGTGGAAGCACCAGCACGCCACCTTCGGTTGGGAGTTCACCCGGCAGGCGCGCATCCGGCACCTCAACGTGGGCGCCATGCGTGTCGACGGTGCACCGGACACCGCCTTCGCCGGCCGCGAGGTCCGGCTGAACCCCTTCTGGGTCTGCGACGCCTGCGGCTTTGCCGACCCGGACGGCGGTCCGCCCGCCGCCCACGACACCTTCGACGCGGCCAAGGCCGCCAGGTACCACCGCCCCTGGTGCCCCCGCAGGCGGGGCGGGCCGGAACTCCAGCAGGGGGTGAAGGTGCTGCTCGCCCACGAGCTGCGCACCGAAGCCCTGCGCATCCTCATCCCCGCTGTCACCGCACACACCCAGGAACGGCTCGTCTCCTTCAAGGCACTACTGCTGGCCGGCATCGCCCGCAGCTACGGCGGCGACCCCGATCACCTGGCGGTCGTACCCGACTCCATGCCCGACGAAGGCAGCGGGGACTCGGGCCTTCGCCGGCACTTCCTCGTCCTGTACGACACGCTGCCCGGCGGCACCGGATACCTGCACCGCCTGGCCGGGCCGGACGGGCTGCGCGACGTCCTGCGCAAGGCCCGAGAGGTCATCGAAGGCTGCGTGTGCGTGGCTGAGGGAAGGCCCGCCTGCCACCGGTGCCTGCTGCGCCACGTGAGCAACGGAGAATACGAACTCGTCTCCCGCGAGCACGCTCTGGACATGCTCAGCGAACTGTTCGGCCGGACGAGCGACGCATGGGCCACGGAACCCGTCGCCACCACCCGCGACATCACCCTGGTCCACCAGGTAGAGAGCGAACTGGAGGCGCTCTTCCGCCGCGGGCTGCTGGAGTGGGCCGATCGCAAGGATGAAGTGAGCGCCCGCACGGCCCTCACCGCGGACGGCGGCCAGGACATCAAGCTGCGCTTCACGGCACCCGACGGAACGGTGCGCGGCTGGGAGATGGAGACGCAGACGTCGCTCGGTTTCACCCGGCCCGATGTGGTGTTCCGCAGCACCGATGACGACCGGAGGGTGGCCGTCTACCTCGACGGCTACCGCTACCACGCGAGCCCCGGCTGCAACCGCCTCGCGGACGACGCGGCGAAGCGCACCCGACTGCGCTCCGAGCTGGGCTGGCAGGTGTTCCAGCTCACGTGGGACGACGTACAGGTGTGGACGGGCGACAGCAAGCCGCAGCCCGACCCGGTATGGCAGCCCTACCAGAACACCGCGCAGAAGACCGCCGCGGACATCCACCGGCGGCTCCACGCAGGAGATACCCGTGACCTCGGTCGGTTCGTCTGGGCCAACCCCGTCGAGACCCTGATCGGCTACCTGACCGATCCCGACCCCGAGCTGTGGCGGGGGCGTACCCAGAGCGCCCTCGCCGGCTTCGCTGCCGTCTCGGCGACCAGCCGGGCCCTTGCCGACGGCCCGGAGATCGCCGCACGGCTCGCCGAGGCCCTGAACGGACGGCGCTTGTCCGGTGGGCAGGGTGCCGTTCAGATCATGGCCACCCGGGACTCCTCCGGCTGCCCGCTGACCATTGCGCTCGACCTGCGCAAGGGACAGAAGGGGGCGGCATGGACGGCGCTCACCGTGCTCGACGACAGCGCGGAGACCCTGAACGCCGATGAGACGGCCCACCGCCGTCGCTGGCACGCGTGGCTCTACTGGACCAACCTGCTCCAGTTCCTCAACGAGGGCGAGGGCGACGGGGTCCAGCTGACCACCGGACAGCTTGCCGGCTTCGACCCGGTGGAGCTCGCCGTCACCGGCGGAGCCGGCTGGCTGACCTCCCAGCGGCGGGCGAACACGCCGGAACCGGCGCCTTCGGAGTCCGGGACCGGGTCACCCGCACCGGCCGCACCAGCCGCCCAACGGGATCCGGCCTGGGGCGACATCATCGAGTACCTGGTGGACGACCCGGGGCTGCCCGAACTCGCGGCTCTGCTGGCCGACGGGGGAGCGCCGGCACCCGAAGCGGGCTTCGAACTCGGAGAGGCCGCCTGGCCGGCCGAATTGGCTTGGCCGGACCGGCGCATCGGCGTGGTCCTGGCGCACCGGCCGGACAGCGGCGACGGCGTGGACCAGGACGCCGAAGACCGCGACCAGGCCTATGCGGAGGCCGGCTGGCAGGTCCGCACCGCACCCGACTGGGACCCCCACGAACTGATCGCTCTGCTGACCGGCCCGGTGAGCGCGGAGAAGGAAGACGAGGAGAACGACGGATGACCGTCACCGGCGCCCCCACGGCAGGCGCGACCCTGCGCCTGCTGGACAAGGCGGACAAGGAAATCGTCAAGCTGGACCGGGCGATCGTCGGAGCGGTCTACAAGTTCCAGCACGACTTCCGGCGAAACCCGGAGGCCGGCGGCTTCGACCTGAAGCCCCTCAAGGGCGACGGCCGCCTCTGGTCCGCACGGGTCAACCGCGAGTACAGGGCCTTGCTGCTCCGCCTCGGCGGCAACGACTGGCTCCTCGTCTCCGTCAAGCACCGCGGCCACGTCCACCAGAACCTGGACCGGCTCGCGTACGGCATCAACCAGATCACCGGTGCCATCGAGTACGTGGACCTCCAGGTCGTGGAGGAGAGCGTGCTGCGCCGGGAGACGGCGGCCCCCGCGGGCGCGCCGGCACCCGCCGCCGCACCTTCGGGGCCCGCCGAGCCGCTGCTCTTCGCCCCGTACGACGCACGGCAGCTGGCGGATCTCGGTGTCGCGGAGCCGCTCATCCCGGTCGTGTTCAGGCTCACCACGGACGAGGAACTCCTCGGGCTCGTCGAGTACGCTCCCCGGCACACGGGCGAGGTGCTGCTGCGGCTGCGCGACGGCGTCCCGTACGAGCAGGTCAAGGCAGAGGTCACCGCACCCGTCGCGGTGGATCCCGCGGAGCAGTTCGACGACGAGGACTGGCAGGCCGCCGTCGACCGCTCCCAGGCGGTCGTCATCACCGATGACGAATCCCTGCAGAGCATCCTCGAAGAGGGTGACTTCGGCCGCTGGAAGATCTTCCTGCACCCCACCCAGGACAAGCTCGTGCACCGCACCTATTCGGGCCCAGCCCGCGTGGGCGGGGGCCCCGGCACCGGCAAGACCATCGTCGCGCTGCACCGGGTACGGCACCTGGTGGAGCAGCTCCCGCCCGGCCATACCAAGCCGGTACTGCTCACCACGTTCAACAAGAACCTGGCCGCGGACCTGCGCTCACGGCTGCTCTCGCTGGGCGGCCCGGAGATCCTTGCCCGGGTGGACATCCAGCACGTGGACCAGCTGGCCACGCGTGTCGTCGGCGAGGCCGATCCCGGGAACTCCAAGCGCAGGATCAACGATGCCCAGGCTCTGCGGGAATGGCGGGACCTGCTGGTGGAGGCGGGAGAGAAGCGGTGGGCCGCCGATTTCCTCAGCGACGAGTGGAACCAGGTGATCCTGGGACAGGCCGTGGCCTCCCGCAGCGACTATTTCCGGGCCAGGCGTGCCGGACGAGGGCGCAGCGTGTCCCGGGCGGAACGTGCCGAGATCTGGCAGCTCGCCGAGCGCTTCACCCAACGCTTGGACACCAAGGGCCTGGAGACCCATCGCCAGGTCGCGGAGCGTGCCGCGCAGCTGGAAATGGCCCGCAAATCCAAGATCGACAGGCGTGAGGCGGAGCGGGAGGAACGCGGCGGACTGCACAACGTCCACGTCGAGGCCGGTTCCGGTGCCTGGCTGCGCTACCGCTACCGGCATATCGTGGTGGACGAGGCCCAGGACCTCAGCGCCGCCCACTGGAAAATGCTGCGCGCCATGGTGCCGAGCACGTCCAACGACATCTTCCTGGTCGGGGACACCCACCAGAGGATCTACGACAACCAGGTCACCCTCGGCAGCCTCGGAGTCAACATCCGGGGCAGGTCCTCCCGGCTCACCCTCAGCTACCGCACGACCCGGGAAATCCTGCGTTCCGCGCTGGGAGTCCTGGAGGGCGTCGACTACGACGACCTCGACGGAGAAGCCGACAATCTGGCCGGATATCGATCCGTCCTCCACGGTCCGAAGCCCGTCCTGCGGGGCGCCCGAAGCTGGGACGAGGAGCTCGACCTGCTGGTGGATCAGCTTGGAGCCTGGCACGACGTGCCCCGTGAAGCCACCGCCATCTGCGTGCCGACGAACGACATGGTCACCCAGGTCGCCTATCGGCTGAAGCAGCGCGGCATCGAGTCCACGGAGATCACACAGGACGGACCGCGCCACGAGGAGGGCGTACACATCGGCACCATGTACCGGTTCAAGGGACTGGAGTACCGCCGCATGATCATCGCCGGTGTCGCGGAAGGGCTCGTACCGCGTTCCTCGGCGGACGCGTGGGAGCGCACCGACCCTGTGCGGCACCGGCGAGAGCTCCAACGGGCCCGGTCGCTCCTCTTCGTCGCGGCCACTCGTGCCCGGGACGCCCTCACCATCACCTGGCACGGAGAGCCGAGCAGGTTCCTCGCACCGCTGACAGTCGGATAGGCCCCTACCGGGGCCGTCGTCCGTATCGATACGACGGCCCCGACGAGGTATCGGGGACGGCTCAGACCGCCGGATCCAGGTCGACGACCTTGAGGAGCTTGAGCAGGCGGGCCGTGGCGGCGAGTGCTACGGCGTCCTCCGCCGGCGCGTCGACCGCCCAGTGCGCGAGCTCATTGCGGTACTTCGTGACGATGCGCAGCCGCGACAGCATGTGCTGCTGGTCGTACGGCCAGTCGAGCTTGGCCCAGCAGTGCGGGTCCTCCAGAAGGAAGGCGTACTGGCCGAGGGTGAACTGGCGGCCCTGCTCCCGCGCTCTGCGGATCTTCGCGGGCAGCTCGTCCGTCGAGAAATGCCTGGTTAGCCTGCGCAGCCTGCGTTCCAACTCCTCAAGAAGCGTGAACGGCTCGATACGTGCCTTCAATTGCCCTGCGAGGTCTGTGGACGTGAGGATGCCGATGACGGAGTTCTCGCCGTCGACGATGATGGTGAAGCCGCTCTTTTGAATGCGGTCGATCCGACGGAAGAGCTCCTCCTGTTCCCGTGCCGTCTCCGGATGCGGATCCATGGCCTGCGAGACCGTCGCCCTACCGCCACCGAGCTGGGCGCGGGCTATGCCCTCCCACGTGATAACTCCACGTAGCACGCTGTTGTGGTCCACGACCGGGAGCTGGGAGAAGTCGTGCTCGATCATGGGAGTGACGGCGTGGCTCAACGGGTCACCGATCTGTATCGTGAACACCTCCCGTACGAACGGCAGGCTGCCGATCCGCCAGGTGAGATCGCGGTCCGTGGCCCGTTCCGAGTCGGATTTCTCTCCCGCTGCGCGGCTGCCGCCAATCGGACCGGCCCCGGACGACTCCTCGGTGTTGGCCGTCTCCTGGGCGGAGACGGTGACCAAGCCGCCCAACTGCACCTCGGTAAAGTGCGGATCCACTCGCAGCCCGTGCGAGGCCAGTTCCTGATCCACGAGTTCGATGACCTCGGCCGCGCGTCGCTGCCACCCCCACAGCCCGATGAGATCGCGTGCGGTCAACTGGCGTGTACCACTGCTCTGGACGTCCCCCACCAGGTCCTCGGGCCCACTCGGAGGCTCGACGGCACCCACGTAACCCGGATCGGAGCCCGTCTCGGCGAGCACTTCGACGCGCTTCGCCGCGTCGCGACGGCTCAGCTCGCTGACGGTGAGGAAGGCTCCCATGCTGTCGCGCAGATCACCGCGGATGGCCGCCCGTTCCACGAGGGGGCGCACCCACGCGACCGTGCGGGTGTGCCTGAAGCCAGGCGGACTCGGGTACATACTCGTAAGGTCCAGTGACCCTGCCAAGTGCTACGACCGGCATTTGCTTTCGCGGCATCACGACGTAGTCGCCGATGTCCATGGCGATGAATCGCCACAACTGGCGCTTCCAGTTGTCGATCGTGCCGACGGCTTCCTCCGGGTACCCTTTCGCCAGCAGCTCGCCGATCTCGTCGGCTGACGCACAGTCACTGAGATCGCCAAGGTCCTCCCAGCCGACGATCGCCCGTCCTTCGGAGAGAGCCGCCTGCTCCCGTTCCCCAGACTGCCCGCCCCGTACCGTCCAAGCCCGTGCCACGCCAGAACCCCCTTGGTCATCCGGATGTCCAACACACTCCCAGTGCCGCTTGGCAACATGCGGGGCGATCTGTGTCACCGCACGGTGATCAACCCGGCGCCGGCGATCTCATACGTCGCAGGCCGAGCCGGCCAGGGTGATTTCGGCCGTGCGTACGTAGTGCGGCGGGGTCACGGCTGCACCCAAAGCGGGCTGCCGTCCCACAGATGTCCCACGTAGGGCGATCTGTGAGATCGAGCCATGGGGACTTGGTCCGGATGGAGCGGGGAAACCGCAGTTCAGCTCAGCGCCGAACTTATTGCTCAAGGCTGGGTAGGCCGTGTGCGTTTGACATCAACAAGAAAGGCTCTGACCTGCGTTTCCGCTGGTCAGAGCCTTGTTCCGGAGTGCCCCCGGCAGGATTCGAACCTGCGCACACGGCTCCGGAGGCCGTTGCTCTATCCCCTGAGCTACGGGGGCGCTGTCGCTGGTGTTGCTGCGACGGGTTGAACACTACCAGCTTCCCGGTGGTGATCAGGAACGGATTGAGGGGGAGAGGGGGCCGGGTCGCTCGGAGGGGGTGGAAGTGGCGAAAACCCGGACGCGGGGCCGGGGGTCGACCTACTCTCGAGTTGTGTCGGGCGCCTCGGGCCGGGTGCTTGTTGTCGACGACAACAAGGTCATCCGGCAGCTGATCAAGGTCAATCTCGAGCTGGAGGGCTTCGAGGTCGTGACCGCGAACGATGGTGCCGAGTGCCTGGACGTCGTCCATCGCGTGATGCCCGATGTGATCACTCTTGATGTGGTCATGCCCCGGCTGGACGGGTTCGGGGCAGCCGCGCAGTTGCGGGCCGACCCGAGGACGCGGCATCTGCCTCTTGCGATCGTGAGCGCCTGTACGCAGAACGAGGTCGAGGCCGGGATCGCCGCCGGTGTGGACGCCTTCCTCGCGAAGCCCTTCGAGCCCGCGGAGCTCGTGCGGGTCGTGCACCGGCTCATCGAGCGCCGGGACAGGAGAGAGAGGAAGGGCGCTCCCGCCGGGAGGGGGAGGGGATGACCCCCGGGAGGGGATGACCCCCCGTCCCGACCGGCCCGGCACGCCCTTCCGTCGGGGTCGCATTTCACATGGCGAAACCCTTCGCGTGACCTGGAGGCTTCTCCCCTAGGCTGGTCACGTGACCCCCGTCGACCTCTCCCGTTCCGTCGTGCGCGCCCTGCGCCGCGCCGTCGAGGACGGTGAGCTGCCCGCCGGTGTGGTCGTGCCCGAGCGGGTCGTCGTCGAGCGGACCCGGCCCGGGGGAGTGGGGGACTACGCCTCGCCCGTCGCGTTCGGGGTGGCGAAGGGGGCTGGAGCCGGAGTCGCGCCCCGTGACGTGGCCGAGGTGCTGGCCCCGCGGCTGGCGGGCCTGGACGGGATCGAGCGCGTGGAGATCACCGGCGCCGGGTTCCTGAACTTCGTACTCGCCGAGGGTTCGGTCGGGGAGTACGTACGGAGCATTCGAGCCGGTGCGGCCGCCGCCCTGTACGGATTCGCCCCGGAGGGACGCGAGACCCCCGGTCCTGCCGAGACCCCCGGTCCTGCCGAGACCCCCGGTGCCGCCGAGTTCGCCGGCGTGCCCGCCGCGGCCCTGCGCGAGCGCGTCGTGCACGCGGCCGTGCAGCGGATCCGGAGGAGTCAGGGACCGGCAGCCTCCGGGAGTGACCTCCCGAACCTCCCGAACCTCCCGAACCTCCCGAACGTCGCCCCCGTCGCCAAGCGCGACGGGGACGTCCGCGCCCGTTTCGGCGCCGGCGCCGCCGCCTGGGCGATGCTGTCCGTGCCCGGGCCCGAGACCCCCGTGTTTCCCGCGTGGCTGCTCGTCCAGGATGAGTCGAGCGAGTACTTCCGGGTGCGGTACGCCCGCTCCCGGGCGCGGGCGCTGACCCGCAACGCCGGGCAGTTGGGGTTCCTTGCGGAACCGGGCGAGGTGGATGGCGCCGGCGTCCTGCTCGCTGCCCTGCGCGACCAGCCGCTCGTGCTCGAAGCCGCCGCGCACCACCGGGCGCCCGAGCGGCTGGTCCGGCAGCTCGTCGTCCTCGCCGACGCCCTGCTCGACTTCCAGTACCACGTCCTGCCCAAGGGGGACGAGAAACCCTCGGCCGCCCACCGTGCCCGGCTGGCCCTTGCCGAAGCCGCCGGGACGGTGCTGGCCGGCGGCCTGGCCCTGCTCGGCGTAGACGCGCCCGACCACCTGTGATGCCTGCGATACGTATGTGATCCGATGTGATTCGCCTGCGATCCGGATGATTTGCGAAGAGAGAATGCCGAGATGAGCCGTTCCGCACACCCCGCCGGGCCCCGCCACGCCGACGTCCTGCCCGAGGGCCACTACTCCCCGCCGCCCGCCGACCTCAACGCGCTCGACGAGAAGGTCTGGGCGCGGACGGTCAGCCGGAACGAGCACGGGGTCGCCACCGTCGGCGGGATCGAAGTGACCCGGCTCGCCGAGGAGTTCGGGACGCCTGCGTACTTCCTCGACGAGGAGGACTTCCGGGCGCGCTGCCGTGCCTGGGCGCACGCCTTCGGGCCGGACGCCGACGTCTTCTACGCCGGCAAGGCGTTCCTCTCCAAGGCCGTCGTGAAGTGGCTCAAGGAAGAAGGGCTCAACCTCGACGTGTGCTCCGGCGGGGAGCTCGCCACCGCGCTCGCGGCTGAGATGCCGGCCGCCCGGATCGCCTTCCACGGCAACAACAAGTCGACGAGCGAGATCACCCGCGCCATCGAGGCCGGTGTCGGCCGGATCGTGCTCGACTCCTTCCAGGAGATCGCCCGCGTCGCCCACATCGCCCGCGAGCTCGGCGTGCGCCAGCCCGTGCAGATCCGCGTCACCGTGGGCGTGGAGGCGCACACCCACGAGTTCATCGCCACCGCGCACGAGGACCAGAAGTTCGGGATCGCCGTCGCCGACGGGTCGGCCGCCGAGGCCGTCCGGCGCGCGCTGGGGCACGACAGCCTGGAGCTGCTCGGCGTCCACTCCCACATCGGCTCGCAGATCTTCGACATGGCCGGCTTCGAGGTCTCCGCCAAGCGCGTCGTGCGCCTCCTCGCCGCCGTGCGCGACGAGCACGGGGTGGAGCTGCCCGAGATCGACCTCGGCGGCGGCCTGGGCATCGCCTACACCTCCGCCGACGACCCGCGCGAGCCGCACGAGATCGCCAAGGCCCTGCACGAGATCGTCGCCCGCGAGTGCGAGGCCTCCGGCCTGCGCGCCCCGCGGATCTCCGTGGAACCCGGACGGGCGATCGTCGGCCCGACCGCCTTCACCCTGTACGAGGTGGGCACGGTCAAGCCGCTCGAGGGCCTGCGGACGTACGTCTCCGTCGACGGCGGGATGTCCGACAACATCCGGACGGCCCTCTACGACGCCGAGTACTCGGTCAGCCTCGTCTCCCGGACCTCCGACGCCGAGCCCATGCTCGTGCGCGTCGTGGGCAAGCACTGCGAGAGCGGCGACATCGTGGTCAAGGACGCGTTCCTGCCCGCCGACATCGCCCCCGGGGACCTCCTCGCGGTCCCGGCGACCGGTGCGTACTGCCGTTCGATGGCGAGCAACTACAACCACGTGCTCCGCCCGCCGGTCGTCGCCGTGCGGGACGGCGGGGCGCGTGTCATCGTCCGCCGGGAGACGGAAGAGGATCTCCTGCGCCTCGACGTCGGCTGATGCGGATTCTTCTGGGGGACGGCTCCCGGACCCCCGAATAGGTGTCTCACTCAATGGACCGAGGGTGGAAACTGTTGTCCATTGAGTGAGACTGGTTCACACCTGGGGTGCAAACCGCGCACCAGGTACTGCTGTGAAGATCGAAAGGCGTAGGTCGAATGATGCGTACGCGTCCGCTGAAGGTGGCGCTGCTGGGCTGTGGAGTGGTCGGCTCGGAAGTTGCCCGCATCATGACGACGCACGCCGACGACCTGACGGCCAGGATCGGCGCGCCCGTCGAGCTCGCGGGCGTGGCCGTGCGCCGCCCCTCCAAGGTGCGCGAGGGCATCGACCCGGCCCTGGTCACCACCGATGCGACCGCGCTGCTCAAACGCGGCGACATCGACGTCGCGATCGAGGTCATCGGCGGCATCGAGCCGGCCCGCACCCTGATCACCACCGCCTTCGAGCACGGCATCTCCGTGGTCTCCGCGAACAAGGCGCTGCTCGCCCAGGACGGCGCCGCGCTGCACGCCGCCGCCGAGGCGGCCGGGCTGGACCTGTACTACGAGGCCGCCGTCGCCGGCGCCATCCCGCTGGTCCGCCCCATGCGCGAGTCCCTCGCGGGCGACAAGATCAACCGGGTGATGGGCATCGTCAACGGCACGACGAACTTCATCCTCGACAAGATGGACTCCACCGGCGCCGGGTACCAGGAGGCCCTCGACGAGGCCACCGCCCTCGGGTACGCCGAGGCCGACCCCACGGCCGACGTGGAGGGCTACGACGCCGCCGCCAAGGCCGCGATCCTGGCCGGCATCGCCTTCCACACCCGGGTCCGCCTCGACGACGTCTACCGCGAGGGCATGACCGAGGTCAGCGCCGCCGACTTCGCGTCCGCCAAGCGCATGGGCTGCACCATCAAGCTCCTCGCCATCCTGGAGCGCGCCGCCGACGGCGAGTCCGTCACCGCCCGCGTCCACCCGGCGATGATCCCGCTGACCCACCCGCTCGCCTCCGTCCGCGAGGCGTACAACGCCGTCTTCGTCGAGGCGGAGGCCGCCGGGCGGCTGATGTTCTACGGGCCCGGCGCGGGCGGTGCTCCGACCGCGTCGGCGGTCCTCGGCGACCTCGTCGCCGTCTGCCGCAACAAGCTCGCCGAGGCAAAGGGGCCGGGCGAGTCGGCTTACACCCAGCTGCCGGTCAGCCCCATGGGGGATGTCGTCACCCGCTACCACATCAGCCTCGATGTGGCGGACAAGCCGGGCGTGCTCGCCCAGGTGGCGACCACCTTCGCGGAGCACGGTGTCTCCATCGACACCGTCCGCCAGCAGGGAAAGGACGGCGAGGCCTCCCTCGTCGTCGTCACTCACCGGGCACCCGACGCGGCCCTCTCCGGGACCGTCGAGGCGCTGCGGAAGCTGGACACCGTCCGCGGTGTGGCCAGCATCATGCGTGTTGAAGGGGAGTAAGGACCCATGAGCAGCAATCGCACCCACCAGTGGCGCGGCATCATCGAGGAGTACCGGGACCGTCTGCCGGTCACGGCCACGACTCCGGTGGTCACGCTCCGCGAGGGCGGCACTCCCCTCGTCCCCGCCCAGGTGCTCTCCGAGCGCACCGGCTGCGAGGTACACCTCAAGGTCGAGGGGGCCAACCCCACCGGGTCCTTCAAGGACCGCGGCATGACCATGGCGATCACCAAGGCCAAGGAGGACGGTGCCAAGGCCGTCATCTGCGCCTCCACGGGCAACACCTCGGCCTCCGCCGCCGCCTACGCGGTGCGCGCCGGGATGGTCTGCGCCGTCCTCGTGCCCCGCGGCAAGATCGCGCTGGGCAAGATGGGCCAGGCGCTCGTGCACGGTGCCAAGATCCTTCAGGTCGACGGCAACTTCGACGACTGCCTGGACCTTGCCCGCGCGCTGTCCGACAACTACCCGGTGGCGCTGGTCAATTCCGTCAACCCGGTACGCATCGAGGGCCAGAAGACGGCCGCGTTCGAGATCGTGGACGCGCTCGGCGACGCCCCCGACATCCACGTGCTGCCCGTCGGCAACGCCGGCAACATCACCGCGTACTGGAAGGGCTTCAAGGAGTACAAGGCCGATGGCCTGGCCTCCCGTACGCCCCGCGTGTGGGGTTTCCAGGCCTCCGGGTCCGCGCCGATCGTGCGCGGCGAGGTCGTCAAGGAGCCGCACACCATCGCCACCGCGATCCGCATCGGCAACCCGGCCTCGTGGGACTACGCCCTGCAGGCCCGGGACGAGTCGGGCGGCTTCATTGACGAGGTGACGGACCGCCAGATCCTGTCGGCCTACCGCCTGTTGGCCGCTCAGGAGGGCGTCTTCGTCGAGCCCGCCTCGGCCGCGTCGGTGGCCGGCCTGCTCAAGGCCGTCGACCTCGGTCTGGTCGACCCCGGCCAGAAGATCGTGTGCACCGTCACCGGCAACGGCCTGAAGGACCCCGACTGGGCGGTCGCCGGCGCTCCGCAGCCGGTCACCATTCCGGTCGACGCCGAGGCCGCCGCGATCCGTCTCGGTCTCGTCTGACCCGGGCGGTAGAGAAGTAGTGCAGTAACGGCAGTAGCCGCAGTAGCCGCAGTAACCGCGTTGCCGGATTCCGGAAGCCTTCTCCAGGCCGAGGAATCCGGCAACTCGGGCCCGTACGGTACAAAAGGCCACGGAATCCCGGCAGATGTCCCGGCGAGAAGCCGACGGATCCGGTGGGAGCCCACGACACGCATCGTGCGCCTGCTGTGCGCCCTATGTCGGAGAAGAACCTTCCTTCGATAGGCTGTACTTACATCCGCCGCCGCGCACATGACCGCGGTGCTGCCCACAGGGCCTTCGGGTGTCGTACGTTCTCCAGTACATTCACAGCGAGCCAGCGAAGATCCCGTCTCGCACAGTCACAAGGAGTGTCATCGGAAGATGGCCGGTCCCGCCTTCCGCGCCGCCGCCGTACGGGTGCGCGTTCCCGCCAGCAGTGCCAACCTCGGCCCGGGCTTCGACGCCTTCGGGCTGGCCTTGGGGCTCTACGACGACGTCGTCGTACGCGTGGCCGATTCCGGCCTGAACATCGACATCGCGGGCGAAGGTGCCGACACCCTCCCGCGGGACGAGAGCCACCTCCTCGTACGCTCCATGCGCACCGCCTTCGACCTGCTGGGCGGCCAGCCGCGCGGCCTCGAGGTCGTCTGCGCCAACCGCATCCCGCACGGCCGCGGCCTCGGGTCCTCCTCCGCCGCCATCTGCGCGGGCATCGTGGCCGCCCGCGCCGTGACGATAGGCGGAGAGGCCAAGCTCGACGACACGGCGCTGCTGGAACTGGCCACCGAGATCGAGGGCCACCCCGACAACGTCGCCGCCTGTCTGCTCGGCGGCTTCACCCTCGCGTGGATGGACGGCGGCAGCGCCAAGGCGATCCGTATGGAGCCCGCCGATTCCATCGTTCCGGTGGTCTTCGTCCCCTCCAGGCCGGTCCTGACGGAGACGGCGCGCGGCCTGCTGCCGCGCACCGTCCCGCACGTGGACGCGGCCGTCAACGCGGGCCGCGCGGGTCTGCTCGTAGAGGCCCTGACCAGGCGTCCCGAGTTCCTGCTGCCGGCCACCGAGGACCGTCTCCACCAGGAGTACCGGTCCCCGGCGATGCCCGAGAGCGTGGCGCTCGTGGCCCGACTGCGGGCGGACGGCATCCCCGCGGTGATTTCCGGCGCGGGCCCCACGGTCCTCGCGCTGGTCGACAACGGTGCGGCCGACAAGGTCGCACGGCTCGCGGGCGAGGGGTGGGCGGCCAACCGGCTCGCACTCGACGCAGCGGGCGCGAGCGTACTTCCGCTGGGAACCCAGGGCGGCTGATCCGTTCAGTAGAGGACACAGCCGGCCAGGGGCGGGCGGCCAGGGCAGGCCGCCCGCGCGGAGCCCGCGCGGTACTTGCGCGGAAGGGCTCTACAGCCGGTGATGGAGAGGGGGAATGTCTGTTGGATCCGGTAGTGTTAGTCTCAAGTGCGCATCCGAAGCCGCCATGGCTTGGTGCTCAGTGTCCCTATCAGGGACCACCTTTCTTCCGGGAGCCTCCCCGACTGCTTTGATCGCTGCCAGCAGTTTCGAGCACGCTCCGGAATCGGCGTGACATTCCCACGCTTTCAGCTCGGGGGCTTCTCGCCGGAACCACCCACGCACATGCACGTTTCTCTCCGCCGTATCTCTATCGGCGGACCACCGCCCCGGCTGCAGTCCACACCTCCTCAGGCCACGGACTGCCGTCGGACAGCACAACCGGTCGCCGAGCCAGACAGGCCGACGTCCGCTCCAGGGAAGGACCCTTCGTGAGCGACACCACCGATCTGATGGGCGCTGCCGACACCAACGTCGACACCAGTGCCCCCGCCGAGGGCGCCGCGCCGACCAAGCGCCGCCGCTCCGGCACCGGCCTTGACGGCATGGTCCTGGCCGAGCTCCAGCAGGTCGCGTCGGGCCTCGGCATCAGGGGCACCGCGCGGATGCGCAAGGGCCAGCTGATCGAGGTCATCAAGGAGGCGCAGGCGGGAAGCAGCGCCCCCAAGGCCGCGGCCTCCGCGCCGGCCGCCGCGTCCGCCGACACCGGCGAGACCAAGCCGAAGCGCCGCGCCACCAGCAAGGCCCGTACGGGCGAGGCCGCCGCCGAGGCGCCCGCCGAGAAGACCGCCGCGCAGGCCCAGATCGACATCCCGGGCCAGCCCGCCAGCGAGGACGCCCCGGTCGGCGAGCGCCGCCGCCGGCGCGCCACCGCCCCCTCCGGCAGCCCCGAGGGTTCGGCCCCCGCCGCCGTGCAGGTGGAGCAGAAGCCCGAGACCGTCGCTCCGGCCGCACAGGCCGAGGCGAAGGCCGAGGCCGCCACCGCCCCCGCCGGCCAGGGCCAGGCGCAGGAAGGCGAGGGCCGCGGCCGTCGCGACCGCCGCGAGCGGGGCAACGACCGCGCCGACGGCCGCCGCGAGCGCCGTGACCGCGGTGCCAAGGCCGACGACCAGGGCCAGGGCGCCCAGGGTCAGGGCCAGGCCGGCCAGGGTGGCCAGGGTCAGAACCAGGGCCAGGGCCAGGGTCAGAACCAGGGCCAGCAGGGCGGCCGCCAGGACCGGACCGACCGTCAGGACCGCCAGCAGGGCGGCCGCGGCCAGGGTCAGGGCCAGGGGCAGGGCCAGCAGGGTGGTCGTCAGGAGCGGGACCGTCAGGACAACGGCCCCCAGGACGACTTCGACGAGGACGGCCGTCGCGGCCGTCGCGGCCGCTACCGCGACCGCCGTGGCCGTCGCGGGCGCGACGAGTTCGCCCCGGTCGAGACCCCGGTCGCCGACGACGACGTCCTGATCCCCGTCGCGGGCATCCTGGACATCCTCGACAACTACGCGTTCATCCGGACCTCGGGCTACCTGCCCGGCCCGAACGACGTGTACGTCTCCCTCGCCCAGGTCCGCAAGGCGGGTCTGCGCAAGGGCGACCACACCACCGGCGCCGTCCGGCAGCCCAAGGACGGCGAGCGCCGCGAGAAGTTCAACGCGCTCGTGCGCCTGGACTCCGTCAACGGCATGGCGCCCGAATCCGGCCGCGGCCGCCCGGAGTTCCAGAAGCTGACCCCCCTGTACCCGCAGGACCGGCTCCGCCTGGAGACCGACCCGGGCGTGCTGACCACCCGCATCATCGACCTCGTGTCGCCGATCGGTAAGGGCCAGCGCGGTCTGATCGTGGCCCCGCCGAAGACCGGTAAGACCATGATCATGCAGGCGATCGCCAACGCGATCACGGTCAACAACCCCGAGTGCCACCTGATGGTCGTCCTGGTCGACGAGCGTCCGGAAGAGGTCACCGACATGCAGCGGTCGGTGAAGGGCGAGGTCATCTCCTCGACCTTCGACCGCCCGGCCGAGGACCACACCACCGTCGCCGAGCTGGCCATCGAGCGCGCCAAGCGTCTCGTCGAGCTCGGTCACGACGTGGTGGTCCTGCTGGACTCCATCACCCGCCTGGGACGCGCGTACAACCTCGCCGCCCCCGCCTCCGGCCGCATCCTGTCCGGTGGTGTCGACTCGACCGCGCTGTACCCGCCGAAGCGCTTCTTCGGTGCCGCGCGCAACATCGAGGACGGCGGCTCGCTGACCATCCTGGCCACCGCGCTGGTCGACACCGGCTCGCGCATGGACGAGGTGATCTTCGAGGAGTTCAAGGGCACCGGCAACATGGAGCTCAAGCTCGACCGGAAGCTCGCCGACAAGCGCATCTTCCCGGCCGTGGACGTGGACCCCTCGGGCACCCGCAAGGAGGAGATCCTCCTCAACAGCGAGGAGCTCGCCATCGTCTGGAAGCTGCGCCGGGTGCTGCACGCGCTCGACTCGCAGCAGGCCATCGAGCTGCTCCTCGACAAGATGAAGCAGACGAAGTCGAACGCCGAGTTCCTCATGCAGATCGCGAAGACGACCCCGTCGGGCAAGAACGACGACTGACGTCTCCCCGTAGCGCCACCCGCATGACCGACCGCCCCCGCCGCAGCCGCGACGGGGGCGGTCGCGTCGTACGGGGGTTCCGTCGGTCTGCGTACGCGAGCCCCGTCGTTCTGCGCAGAGCGGTCTACGGGCCTTCGGGCACGGGTGCGACCTTTGCCACACTCCGTACCCCGCGCGGCCCCGTGCGCCACCGCCGGGCCCGCGGGGGAAACCGCAGGTAGGTACGGGATTACGGGGCGTTCGCCCCGGGCGGCCCGGGGGCGCACGCGACGGCACGCACACGGGGCGCACAGGCGGCCGTGGAACCCTGGAAGGCGGCCGACCGTCTCTGTCAGAGGGAAAACGGGCAACCGGGCCGCACACAGACGGGCAGAGCAGAGCATGAGCCAGGACAACAGGGGCCACGGCCGCAGGGCCGGCGCGGGCCGACGCCGACGGAAGCCGGCCGCGCGCCGCAGGGCCGTCGCCATCGCCGCGTGGACCGCCGCGGGCGTGGTCCTCCTGGGCGGTGCGGGGCTCGGCTACTTCTACTTCAAGTTCAACGGAAACCTCAAGACGGTCGACATCGACGCCGCCCTCGGCGCGGACCGCCCGCAGGACGTGGACAACGGCTCGATGGACATCCTCGTCCTCGGCTCCGACTCCCGGGGCGGGGCCAACGGGGAGTACGGCCAGGACGACGGCGGCTCCGCGCGCTCCGACACGGCGATGATCGTCCACCTCAACGAGGGCCACACCAAGGCCACCGTCGTGTCGATACCCCGCGACACCCTCGTCACCCGGCCCTCCTGCAAGCTCCCCAGCGGCAAGAGCGACCTGGGCGGCCCGCGCAAGATGTTCAACGAGTCCTTCACCGTCGGCGGGGCCGCCTGCGCGGTCGCGACCGTGGAGAAGATGTCGGGGATCCGCATGGATCACTACCTCGAAGTCGACTTCACGGGCTTCAAGGAGATCATCGACAAGCTCGGCGGCGTCGAGGTGACGACCACCAAGCCGATCAAGGACTACTACAGCCACCTGAACCTGCCCGCCGGGACGAACAGGCTCACCGGGGAGCAGGCCCTCGGCCTCGTCCGTACCCGCCACGGCGTCGGCGACGGCGGCGACCTGGGCCGAATACAGCTCCAGCAGGCCTTCATCAAGGCGCTGATCAAGCAGGTCAAGAGCATCGGCGTCTTCGACAACCCCAAGAAGCTGCTCGACCTGGCCGACACCGCCACCAAGGCCGTCACCACGGACAAGGCGCTCGGCGACGTGAAGTCCCTCATGGGCTTCGCCCAGGGCCTGGAGGGCATCGGCCCCGAGAACATGCAGATGATCACCCTGCCGGTGACCGGCGACACCCGTGACCCCAACCGGGTCGTCCCGCTCACCAAGGAGTCCAAGATGGTCTGGGAGGCCCTGCTGGCCGACCGGCAGGTCCCCGCCGAGGCCACCGCGAACTCGGCCGGCGACAAGGGCACCGCCGGTGCGGTGGTCCGGTAGCCCCGGTCGGTCATGGCCGTCCGGCACGCCTGAACCGCCTGGTCGGACGGGTTCCGGCCGGCCGTGGAATAGATGCCGGACCCCTGCCGTTGAGGGAGGCGTCCTCAGAATTTTGACAGGCAGCCCGGTCCTGGCAGACTGGTCTGTCGGCCCCGGTTCACGCAGCGCGCAATTCGGCTCCTGCGACCCGGCGCCCTCCCGAATCTAGGAGACACCTTGAAGCGCGATGTTCACCCCCAGTACGTCGAGACCCAGGTCAGCTGCACCTGTGGCGCGTCGTTCACCACCCGTAGCACCCTGACCGAAGGCTCCATCCGAGCCGAGGTCTGCTCCGAGTGCCACCCGTTCTACACGGGCAAGCAGAAGATCCTCGACACCGGTGGCCGCGTGGCCCGCTTCGAGGCCCGCTTCGGCAAGGCTGCACAGAAGTAGCGAGCCTCAGGCGCCGGGTTCCGGCTGCACCCTGTTCGCACGGGGGCAGCCGGACCGGCGCCTTTCTCGTCCCGCAGCCCATTTCTTCACATTCACCATCTTCAGGAGCCCCCGATGTTCGAGGCGGTCGAGGAACTGATCGGCGAGCACGCCGATCTTGAGAAGAAGCTCGCCGACCCTTCGGTCCACTCGGATCAGGCCAACGCGCGCAAGCTGAACAAGCGCTACGCGGAGCTGACCCCGATCGTCGCGACCTTCCGTGCCTGGAAGCAGTCCGCCGAGGACATCGAGACGGCGAAGGAGTTCGCGGCCGACGACCCGGACTTCGTGGCAGAGGTCAAGGAACTGACCGCACAGCGCGAAGAGCTCACCGAGAAGCTCCGCCTGCTGCTCGTTCCGCGCGACCCCAGCGACGACAAGGACGTGCTCCTGGAGGTCAAGGCGGGTGCGGGCGGCGACGAGTCGGCTCTGTTCGCCGGCGACCTGCTGCGCATGTACCTGCGCTACGCCGAGCGCGTGGGCTGGAAGACCGAGATCATCGACGCCACCGAGTCCGAGCTCGGCGGCTACAAGGACGTCCAGGTCTCCGTCCGCACCAAGGGCGGCAACGGGGCCACCGAGCCCGGCCAGGGCGTCTGGGCCCGCCTGAAGTACGAGGGCGGCGTGCACCGCGTCCAGCGCGTGCCGGCCACCGAGTCCCAGGGCCGCATCCACACCTCCGCCGCCGGCGTGCTCGTCACCCCGGAAGCCGAGGAGGTGGAGGTCGAGGTCAACATGAACGACCTCCGCATCGACGTGTACCGCTCCTCGGGCCCCGGCGGCCAGTCCGTCAACACCACCGACTCGGCCGTGCGCATCACGCACCTCCCGACCGGTGTGGTCGCCTCCTGCCAGAACGAGAAGAGCCAGCTCCAGAACAAGGAGCAGGCCATGCGCATCCTGCGCTCGCGCCTGCTGGCCGCCGCCCAGGAAGCCGCCGAGCAGGAGGCCTCCGACGTGCGCCGCAGCCAGGTGCGCTCCGTGGACCGCTCCGAGAAGATCCGGACGTACAACTACCCGGAAAACCGGATCTCGGACCACCGGACGGGCTTCAAGGCGTACAACTTGGACCAGGTGCTCGACGGAGACCTCGACTCGGTCATCCAGGCCTGCGTCGACACGGACTCCGCCGCCAAGCTCGCGTCCGCGCACTGAGTCCTCCCGCAGGACCCCGCAGGACCCGCACCACCCCCGCAGGACCCCGCACCACCCCCCGTACGACAGCAGCCCGGAGGACCAGCGTGAACTTGCTGCTTGCCGAGGTGGCCCAGGCCACCCAGCGGCTGGCCGCCGCCGGCGTGCCCTCACCGCGTTTCGACGCGGAGGAGCTCGCGGCCTTCGTGCACGGCGTCAAGCGGGGGGAACTCCACCACGTCAAGGACGCGGACTTCGATGCCCGCTACTGGGAGGCGATCGCCCGCCGCGAGGCGCGCGAGCCGCTCCAGCACATCACCGGCCGCGCCTTCTTCCGCTACCTGGAGCTCCAGGTCGGGCCCGGGGTCTTCGTGCCCCGGCCCGAGACCGAGTCGGTCGTGGACTGGGCCATACAGGCCGTCCGGGCGATGGACGTCGTCGAACCGCTGATCGTGGACCTCTGCACCGGCTCCGGCGCCATCGCGCTGGCCATGGCGCAGGAGGTGCCGCGCTCGCGCGTGCACGCCGTCGAGCTGTCCGAGGACGCCCTGCAGTGGACCCGTAAGAACGCCGAGGGCTCCCGGGTCACCGTCCACCAGGGCAACGCGCTCAGCGCGCTGCCCGAGCTGGACGGGCAGGTCGACCTGGTCATCTCCAACCCGCCGTACATCCCGCTCACCGAGTGGGAGTACGTCGCGCCCGAGGCCCGCGACCACGACCCCGAGATGGCGCTGTTCTCCGGCGAGGACGGCCTGGACACCATCCGTGGCATCGAGCGCACCGCCCACCGGCTGCTGCGTCCCGGCGGCATCGTCGTCATCGAGCACGCCGACACGCAGGGCGGACAGGTCCCGTGGATCTTCGCCGAGGAACGGGGCTGGGCCGACGCCGCCGACCACCCCGACCTCAACAAGCGCCCGCGCTTCGCCACCGCCCGCAAGGCCATGCCGTGACCGGCCCCACCGTGACCGGCCCCGCCGTGACCGGTGCCGCCCCGGCCGGGGCGATCACCGCGCGCATTCCCGCCACCACCCTGCTGCACGAGGAGGCCCGCTGATGGCCCGGCGATACGACTGCAACGACGCGACGGACCGCAAGACGGGCCTGCGCGAAGCCGCCTCCGCCGTACGTCGCGGCGAGCTCGTCGTGCTGCCCACGGACACCCTGTACGGGATCGGCGCGGACGCCTTCAGCGCGGAGGCCGTCGGCGACCTGCTCGCCGCCAAGGGGCGCGGCCGCAACATGCCCACCCCCGTCCTCATCGGCTCCCCGAACACCCTGCACGGCCTGGTCACCGACTTCTCCGAGCAGGCGTGGGAGCTCGTCGACGCCTTCTGGCCCGGCGCGCTGACCCTCGTCGCCAAGCACCAGCCCTCGCTGGCGTGGGACCTGGGCGAGACCGGCGGCACCGTGGCCGTACGCATGCCCCTGCACCCCGTCGCGATCGAGCTGCTGACCGAGGTCGGCCCGATGGCGGTGTCCTCGGCGAACCTGACCGGACACCCGGCGCCGGAGGACTGCGACGCGGCCCGCGAGATGCTCGGCGACTCCGTGTCCGTGTACCTGGACGGCGGTCCGACCCCGGGCATGCAGCCCTCGTCGATCGTCGACGTCACCGGGAAGGTTCCCGTCCTGCTGCGCGCCGGGGCACTGACCGCCGAGCAGCTGCGGGAGGTCGTACCCGACCTCGAGGTGGCCCCGTGAGCCCTGAGGGGCGTGGCATAGCCGGGGACAGCACCTTCCGCATACTCCACGTCAGCACCGGCAACGTCTGCCGCTCGCCCATCACCGAGCGGCTGACGCGGCACGCGCTGTCCCACCGGCTCGGCGGTCCCGTCACCGGCGACCTGATCGTGGAGAGCGCGGGCACCTGGGGCCACGAGGGCGCGCCCATGGAGGCCAACGCGGCCGCCGTGCTGGCCGACTTCGGGGCGGACGCCTCCGGCTTCACCGGCCGGGAACTCCTGGACGAGCACGTCATACGCGCGGACCTGGTCCTGACCGCCACCCGCGACCACCGCGCCCAGGTGATCTCCATGGGGCACTCGGCGGGGCTGCGCACCTTCACCCTGAAGGAGTTCACCCGGCTGGTGCGGGCGATAGACCCGGCGACGCTGCCGCCGCTGGAGGACGGGATGGTGGAGCGGGCCCGTGCGCTGGTCCGTGCCGCCGCCGCTCTACGCGGGTGGCTCCTCGCGCCGTCCCCGGACGCGGACGAGGTGTACGACCCGTACGGGGCGCCGATCACCTTCTTCCGCTCGATCGGCGACGAGATCAACCAGGCGCTGGAGCCGGTGGTCACCGCGCTGACCGGGGTCAAGACCTCCCGCTGACCTGCGGCGCCGTTGTCGGGGGCGCTGCCCCCGAACCCCCGCGCCTCAAACTCCCCCAGCCACCGCTGGGAGGGGCCCCGGGCGGGGCTGATTTCGCCGGAGGGCGGGATGCGCAGGGTCGGCCTACAGTGGCTGGTACCCGGTATGCGGTACCCCCCTGGAGTCGCGCCATGAGCGTCATCACCCAGCCCCTGGACCTGCTGCGGCAGCAGGATCCGCAGATGGCCGACGTCCTCGACGGGGAGCGGCAGCGGCAGGCGGAGGGGCTGCAGCTGATCGCCGCCGAGAACTTCACCTCGGCCGCCGTGCTCACCGCACTCGGATCGCCGCTCGCCAACAAGTACGCCGAGGGGTACCCCGGCGCCCGCCACCACGGCGGCTGCGAGTACGCCGACCTGGCCGAGCGGATCGCCGTCGAGCGGGCCCGCGCCCTCTTCGGCGCCGAGCACGCGAACGTGCAGCCGCACTCCGGATCGGCCGCCGTGCTCGCCGCGTACGCCGCGCTGCTGCGGCCCGGGGACACCGTGCTGGCGATGGCGCTCACCTCCGGGGGACACCTCACCCACGGGTCGCCCGCCAACTTCTCCGGGCGCTGGTTCGACTTCGTCGGGTACGGAGTGGACGCCGCGACCGGGCTCATCGACTACGCCCAGGTGCAGCGGCTCGCGCACGAGCACCGGCCCAAGGCCATCGTGTGCGGGTCCATCTCCTATCCGCGGCACCCCGAGTACTCCGTCTTCCGGGAGATCGCCGACGAGGTCGGGGCCTTCCTCATCGCCGACGCCGCCCACCCCATCGGACTCGTGGCCGGCGGGGCCGCGCCCAGCCCCGTTCCCTACGCCGACATCGTGGTGGCCACCACCCACAAGGTGCTCCGGGGTCCGCGCGGCGGGATGATCCTGTGCGGGGCCGAGTTCGCGGAGCGGATCGACCGGGCGGTGTTCCCCTTCACCCAGGGCGGCCCGCAGATGCACACCATCGCCGCCAAGGCCGTGGCCTTCGGCGAGGCCGCCGGGCCCGCCTTCACCTCCTACGCGCACCGGGTCGTGGCCAACGGCCGCGCCCTGGCCGACGCGCTCGCCGCCCGCGGCTTCGCGATCACCACCGGCGGGACCGACACCCACCTGATCACCGCCGACCCCGCACCGCTGGGCCTCGACGGCGCGGGCGCCCGGGGCCGGCTGGCCGCCGCCGGCATCGTGCTGGACACCTGCGCCCTTCCGTACGGTGATCAGCGCGGCATCCGCCTCGGCACCGCGGCGGTGACCACGCAGGGGATGGGGGAGCCGCAGATGGGCCGGATCGCCGAGCTGTTCACGGCCGCGCTGACGGGCGGGGAGCCGGCGAAGATCCGTAGGGACGTCAACGAGCTGGTGGTCAGTTTTCCGCCGTATGGGGTTTAAGCGGGGCAAGTGCGACGTACCGCAACCGGGATACCGCCCCTGCGCGTCCCTGACAGTGAGTACATCGCAGCTAGTGTGTGGGGCTGAGATGGCCGGCGATACATCTGGGGCAGCCCGTGCGTGAATATCTGCTGACGCTTTGCGTCACGGTCGCGGTGACTTATCTACTCACCGGGCCCGTGCGGAAGTTCGCGATCGCCGTGGGCGCGATGCCGGAGATCCGTGCTCGCGACGTGCACCGGGAGCCAACTCCGCGGCTCGGCGGCATCGCGATGTTCGGCGGACTGTGCGCCGGCCTGCTCGTCGCGGACCACCTGCAGAACCTCAACGGGGTCTTCGAGCTGTCGAACGAGCCGCGGGCCCTGCTCTCCGGGGCGGCCCTGATCTGGCTGGTCGGCGTGCTCGACGACAAGTTCGAGCTCGACGCCCTGATCAAGCTCGGCGCGCAGATGATCTCCGCCGGCGTGATGTGCATGCAGGGTCTGACCATCCTGTGGATTCCGGTTCCCGGCATCGGATCGGTCTCGCTCACCCCCTGGCAGGGCAACCTGCTCACCGTGGCCCTCGTCGTGATCACCATCAACGCGGTGAACTTCGTGGACGGCCTCGACGGCCTCGCGGCCGGCATGGTCTGCATCGCGACCTGTGCGTTCTTCCTCTACGCGTACCGCATCTGGTTCGGCTACGGGATCGAGGCGGCCGCGCCCGCGACCCTCTTCGCCGCCATCCTGATGGGCATGTGCCTCGGCTTCCTGCCGCACAACATGCACCCCGCCCGGATCTTCATGGGCGACTCCGGCTCGATGCTCATCGGCCTGGTGCTGGCCGCCGCCGCCATCTCCGTCACCGGACAGGTGGACCCGGACGCGATGGCCCTGTTCGTGGGCGGCGAGCGCAACGCGACCCACGCGATGCTGCCGGTCTTCATCCCGCTGATCCTGCCGCTCACGATCATCGCTATCCCGATGACGGACCTGGTCCTGGCCATCGTGCGGCGCACCTGGAAGGGCCAGTCGCCCTTCGCCGCGGACCGCGGACACCTGCACCACCGGCTGCTGGAACTCGGGCATTCGCACAGCCGGGCCGTGCTCATCATGTATTTCTGGTCAGGATTGATCGCCTTCGGCACCGTGGCGTATTCGGTGCATTCCGCCTCGATGTGGATCGTGCTGGCGATTTCCGCACTGAGCGCCGTGGGCCTGCTGCTGCTCCTGCTGCCCCGGTTCACCCCGAGGGCCCCGCGCTGGGCGGAGCGGCTGGTCCCCCCGCGCTACCGGCACGCCGAACGGGCCGCGGAGGCAGCCTTGCAGGACGCCTCGGCGGCGGAGCCGGAGCCGGCCCGGCCGATCGCGGCGGGAGTGTCCGGCGTCAACGGGGCGACCGCCATCGGCCCCCGTTCGCGCTTCCCCGACCGGCGTAAGGCCGGATCCTCGCGCTGACGTCCTGCGCGCATGTCGGACATGAACGCCCTTTACCAGACAAGACACTTGACTGTCGCGCACACACGCGCAGGGTCACTCTCATGTGTGACAGTGGGCACACCCTCCGAGTAAAGCTCTCATCAAATACTTTGTGATACCGTTCACTAAACCCGGCGACAGAGCCGAAGGACCGTAGTGCGACGGTCCATTGGCCCGAGGTTCCCTCTCGGACCGGGTCTACGCTCGTCCTGTACGAGTCCCAGTGCCCCCACCACCACGCGGAGCAAACCGCCATGCGGTCAGATGACGTCCGATCCCTCCTGCAATCCGCCGTTCCCACGGCTGTCGCCGGCGCTCTCGCCGCCGTCATCAGTGGGATCGTCGCCGGTGGCAAGGGGGCCGTGGGCGCCGTCGTCGCGACGGTCGTGGTGATGCTGTTCATGGGCATCGGATTCCTCGTACTGCAGCGCACGGCGAAATCACTTCCGCACTTGTTCCAGGCCATGGGGCTCATGCTCTACACGGCCCAGATCCTGCTGCTCTTCGTCTTTCTCGCCGTGTTCAAGAACACGACGCTGTTCAACCCCAAGGCCTTCGCCATCACGCTCGTCGTCGCCACCCTGGTGTGGATCGCCGCACAGGCGCGTGCTCATATGAAGGCCAAGATCCTCTACGTCGAACCTGACTCGATGAAGGGCGACAAGCCCGGAAATTCGGGCCAGAAGCCGTGAGGGGTAGGGGCGGAATAAGTACGCGTTCGGGATGCTGCTATCGTCCGGTTTCAACTGTGGCAATGCTGGCGCGGGCATCTGAGCTGACGCCTGTCCCATCGCGAGGCTCGATGCCCGAACGCCGCCCCCACATCCGTTACACCAGTCCAGTGCCGAACAGCGGCTGTCCGCCGCGCCGACACAACGAGGTTGCCGTACCTATGCGCCACGCTGAAGGAGCCCGCGGTGAGTGCTGACCCGACGACGGTGCTCGCCTTCGAGACCGATTGCCACATCTTCGACGGTTGTGGTTTCCCGGCTCCCGGCCTGCACTCGTTCATGTTCGAGCCGATCTTCGGGGACGGTGACAGCAACGCGTACTTCAACAAGACGATGCTGCTCGCCCTGCTCGGCAC
The DNA here is from genome assembly GCF_035978755.1 of Streptomyces sp. NBC_01298. Taxonomy (NCBI): domain Bacteria; kingdom Bacillati; phylum Actinomycetota; class Actinomycetes; order Kitasatosporales; family Streptomycetaceae; genus Streptomyces; species Streptomyces sp. NBC_01298. Next base: position 3,108,766 of record NZ_CP108414.1, on the reverse strand, counting down.
GGTCGTCATCGTCGCCTTCTTCTGGGCCGCCTTCCGCAAGCCGAAGGTCGTCCCGGGCAAGCTGCAGATGGTGGCGGAGGCCGGCTACGACTTCGTGCGTCGCGGCATCGTCTACGAGACGCTCGGCAAGAAGGAGGGCGAGAAGTACGTCCCCTTCATGGTCTCGCTGTTCTTCTTCGTCTGGATCCTGAACCTCTGGTCGATCATTCCGATCGCCCAGTTCCCGGTGACGGCGATCTTCTCGTACCCGGTCGGCCTCGCGCTGATCGTCTACGTGATCTGGATGAGCGTGACGTTCAAGCGTCACGGCTTCGTCGGCGGCTTCAAGAACCTGACCGGCTACGACAAGACGCTCGGCCCGGTCCTGCCGCTGGTCATGGTCATCGAGTTCTTCTCGAACGTGATCGTCCGCCCCTTCACCCACGCGGTCCGACTGTTCGCGAACATGTTCGCCGGTCACACGCTGCTGCTGCTGTTCACCATCGCCAGCTGGTACCTGCTGAACGGGATCGGCATCGCTTACGCGGGCGTCTCGTTCGTCATGGTCGTCGTGATGACCGCGTTCGAACTCTTCATCCAGGCTGTCCAGGCGTACGTCTTCGTGCTCCTGGCCTGCAGCTTCCTGCAGGGCGCGCTCGCCGAGCACCACTGAGCCACAGCTCGCTCCTGCAATCCCCCCGAATCGTCCGGTGGCCAACCCCCACCGGTCCATGAAAGAGAAGGAAGAACTGGCATGTCCCAGATCCTCGCTGCTGCCACCGAAGGCGTCACCGGCTCCCTCAGCTCTGTCGGCTATGGCCTCGCGGCCATCGGCCCCGGCGTCGGCGTCGGCATCATCTTCGGTAACGGCACGCAGGCTCTTGCCCGTCAGCCCGAGGCTGCCGGTCTGATCCGCGCCAACCAGATCCTCGGCTTCGCCTTCTGTGAGGCGCTCGCCCTCATCGGTCTGGTCATGCCGTTCGTCTACTAAGACGAACCCAACGACTAGTCCGAATCGACGAAAGGCACTGATGTGAACCTCCTGGTTCTCGCGGCTGAGGGTAAGGAAAACCCCCTCATCCCGCCGATCCCCGAGCTCGTCATCGGTCTGATCGCCTTCGTCATCGTCTTCGGTTTCCTCGCGAAGAAGCTCCTCCCGAACATCAACAAGGTTCTGGACGAGCGCCGCGAGGCCATCGAAGGCGGTATCGAAAAGGCTGAGGCCGCTCAGACCGAGGCTCAGAGCGTGCTGGAGCAGTACAAGGCCCAGCTCGCCGAAGCCCGGCACGAGGCCGCTCGCCTGCGCCAGGATGCTCTGGAGCAGGGCACTGCGCTGAAGGAAGAACTTCGCGCAGAGGGCCAGCGGCAGCGTGAGGAGATCATCGCTGCCGGTCACGCCCAGATCGCGGCTGACCGCAAGGCCGCCTCTTCCGCCCTCCGTCAGGACGTCGGCAAGCTGGCGACCGACCTGGCCGGAAAGCTTGTCGGCGAGTCCCTCGAGGACCACGCCCGGCAGAGCCGCACGATCGACCGCTTCCTCAGCGAGCTTGAGGAGAAGGCCGAGGCCGCCCGATGAACGGAGCGAGCCGCGACGCGCTGGCCACCGCCCGCGAGCGTCTCGACGCGCTGACGGACAACACGTCCGTCGACGCGGCGAAGCTCGCCGGCGAGCTGGCGGCCGTCACCGCGCTGCTCGACCGTGAGGTCTCGCTGCGTCGGGTCATCACGGACCCGGCGCAGTCCGGCGAGGCCAAGGCCGAGCTGGCGGGCCGTCTGCTCGGCGGCCAGGTGGGCGGGGAAACCCTCGACCTGGTGTCCGGCATGGTCCGGTCCCGCTGGTCGCAGTCCCGTGACCTGGTGGACTCGCTCGAGGTCCTGGCGGCCACCGCCGACCTCACGGCGGCCCAGAGCGGCGGAGGCCTCGACGACGTCGAGGACGAGCTGTTCCGGTTCGGCCGGATCGTCACCTCGAACACCGAGCTGCGCGCAGCACTGACCGACCGGTCGGCCACCGCCGCCGCCAAGAGCCAGCTGCTGCGCAGCCTGCTCGGCGGCAAGGCGAACGCCGTCACCGAGCGGCTGGTCACGCGTCTCGTCACGCACCCGCGTGGACGTAGCCTGGAAGCGGGCCTCGAGTCCCTTTCCAAGGTCGCCGCCGAGCGTCGTGGCCGCATGGTCGCCACCGTGACCACCGCGGTTCCGCTCAGTGACGTCCAGAAGCAGCGTCTCGGCGCGGTGCTGGCCAAGCTGTACGGCCGCCCGATGCACCTGAACCTCGACGTGGACCCCACGGTCCTCGGCGGGATCTCGGTGCGGGTCGGCGACGAGGTCATCGACGGCACCATCGCGGACCGCATCGCCGAGGCGTCGCGCCGCATGGCCGGCTGACCAGCCACACATTAGAAAAAAGCATTCCTAGCGGCCCGGTTGGGCCGTGCAGAACTTGCAGAAGATTCCTGGGGGTCGCCCCCAGACCCCTAAGAAGCTTCAGGCCCAACAAGGAGAGCAGGGAACCCAGATGGCGGAGCTCACGATCCGGCCGGAGGAGATCCGGGACGCACTGGAGAACTTTGTCCAGTCGTACCAGCCGGACGCGGCCTCGCGCGAGGAGGTCGGAACGGTCAGCGTTGCCGGCGACGGCATCGCGAAGGTGGAGGGCCTGCCCTCCGCCATGGCGAACGAACTGCTGAAGTTCGAGGACGGAACCCTCGGTCTCGCCCTGAACCTCGACGAGCGCGAGATCGGCGCCGTCGTCCTCGGCGAGTTCAGCGGTATCGAGGAGGGCCAGCCGGTGCAGCGCACCGGTGAGGTGCTCTCCGTCGGCGTCGGCGAGGGCTACCTCGGCCGCGTCGTCGACCCGCTCGGCAACCCGATCGACGGCCTCGGCGAGATCGCGACCGAGGGCCGCCGCGCCCTCGAGCTGCAGGCCCCCGGCGTCATGGTCCGCAAGTCGGTCCACGAGCCGATGCAGACCGGCTACAAGGCGATCGACGCGATGGTGCCGGTCGGCCGTGGTCAGCGTCAGCTGATCATCGGTGACCGCCAGACCGGCAAGACCGCTCTGGCGGTCGACACGATCATCAACCAGCGCGACAACTGGCGCTCGGGCGACGTGAACAAGCAGGTTCGCTGCATCTACGTCGCCATCGGCCAGAAGGGCTCGACCATCGCGTCCGTTCGCGGCGCCCTGGAAGACGCCGGCGCGCTCGAGTACACGACGATCGTCGCCGCCCCGGCGTCCGACCCGGCCGGCTTCAAGTACCTGGCGCCGTACACCGGTTCGGCCATCGGCCAGCACTGGATGTACGCCGGCAAGCACGTCCTGATCATCTTCGATGACCTGTCGAAGCAGGCCGACGCCTACCGCGCCGTGTCGCTGCTGCTGCGCCGTCCGCCGGGCCGCGAGGCCTACCCGGGCGACGTCTTCTACTTGCACTCCCGTCTGCTGGAGCGTTGCGCCAAGCTCTCCGACGACATGGGTGCCGGTTCGATGACCGGTCTGCCGATCGTCGAGACCAAGGCGAACGACGTGTCGGCGTTCATCCCGACCAACGTCATCTCCATCACCGACGGCCAGTGCTTCCTTGAGTCCGACCTGTTCAACGCGGGCCAGCGCCCGGCGCTGAACGTCGGTATCTCGGTCTCCCGCGTCGGTGGCTCGGCCCAGCACAAGGCCATGAAGCAGGTTTCCGGCCGTCTGCGCCTGGACCTCGCCCAGTACCGCGAGCTGGAGGCGTTCGCCGCCTTCGGTTCCGACCTGGACGCCGCCTCGAAGGCCTCGCTGGAGCGCGGCAAGCGTCTGGTGGAGCTGCTGAAGCAGGGCCAGTACCAGCCGATGCCCGTCGAGGAGCAGGTCATCTCCGTCTGGGCCGGCACCACCGGCAAGATGGACGAGGTCCCGGTCAACGACATCCGTCGCTTCGAGTCGGAGCTGCTGGAGCACCTGCGCGTCTCGCGCAAGGACCTCCTCACCTCCATCGCGGACGGCGGCAAGATGTCGGACGACACCCTCACCTCCATCGCTGACGCCATCGCTGACTTCAAGCGTGGGTTCGAGACCTCGGACGGCAAGCTCCTGGGCGAGGACGCGCCGGCCGTCAACGTCTCCAAGTGACGACGGAAGGAAGCTGACTCATGGGAGCGCAGCTCCGGGTCTACAAGCGTCGTATCCGTGCCGTCACGGCGACCAAGAAGATCACCAAGGCGATGGAAATGATCGCCGCCTCGCGCATCGTCAAGGCGCAGCGCAAGGTGGCGGCATCGATGCCGTACGCGACCGAGCTCACCCGTGCGGTGACCGCGGTGGCTACCGGTTCGAACACCAAGCACGCCCTGACGACCGAGGTCGAGGCACCGGTGCGTGCCGCGGTCCTGCTCATCACGAGCGACCGCGGTCTGGCCGGCGGCTACTCCTCGAACGCCATCAAGCAGGCGGAGCGGCTCACCGAGCGGCTGCGCGGCGAGGGCAAGGAGGTCGACACCTACATCGTCGGCCGCAAGGGTGTCGCCTACTACGGCTTCCGTGAGCGCAAGGTCGCGGAATCGTGGACCGGCTTCACCGACAGCCCGGCCTACGCCGACGCCAAGCGCGTCGCGGCGCCGCTGATCGAGGCCATCCAGACGGTCACGGCCGAGGGTGGCGTCGACGAGCTGCACATCGTCTACACGGAATTCGTGTCGATGATGACGCAGAACGCGGTGGACGGCCGGATGCTGCCGCTCAGCCTCGACAAGGTCGAAGAAGAGACCGGCGCGAAGGGCGAGATCCTTCCGCTGTTCGACTTCGAGCCGTCGGCGGAGGACGTCCTCGACGCCCTTCTGCCGCGCTACGTCGAGAGCCGCATCTACAACGCACTGCTGCAGTCGGCCGCTTCCGAGCACGCCGCCCGCCGCCGCGCGATGAAGTCGGCTACCGACAACGCCGGGGATCTCATCAAGAGCCTCTCCCGGCTTGCCAACGCGGCCCGCCAGGCCGAAATCACCCAGGAAATCAGCGAGATCGTCGGTGGCGCCAGCGCCATGGCAGACGCGACCGCGGGGAGTGACAAGTAATGACGACCATTGAGACGGCCGCCGCCACGGGCCGCGTTGCCCGGGTCATCGGCCCGGTCGTCGACGTGGAGTTCCCCGTCGACGCCATGCCCGAGATCTACAACGCCCTCAAGGTCGAGGTCGCAGACCCGGCCGAGGACGGCAAGCTCAAGACCCTGACCCTCGAGGTCGCGCAGCACCTGGGTGACGGCCTCGTCCGTACCATCTCGATGCAGCCGACCGACGGTCTGGTCCGCCAGGCCACGGTGGTCAACACGGGCGAGGGCATCACCGTCCCCGTCGGTGACTTCACCAAGGGCAAGGTCTTCAACACCCTGGGTGAGGTGCTGAACTACCCGGAGGAGAACGCCAACGTCACCGAGCGCTGGCCGATCCACCGCAAGGCCCCTCGCTTCGACGAGCTCGAGTCGAAGACCGAGATGTTCGAGACCGGCGTCAAGGTCATCGACCTTCTCACCCCGTACGTCAAGGGTGGAAAGATCGGTCTGTTCGGTGGTGCCGGTGTCGGCAAGACCGTTCTGATCCAGGAAATGATCTACCGCGTCGCCAACAACCACGACGGTGTGTCGGTCTTCGCGGGCGTCGGTGAGCGCACCCGTGAGGGCAACGACCTCATCGAGGAAATGGCCGAGTCCGGCGTCATCGACAAGACGGCGCTTGTCTTCGGTCAGATGGACGAGCCGCCGGGCACGCGTCTTCGCGTCGCGCTGGCCGGTCTGACCATGGCGGAGTACTTCCGCGATGTGCAGAAGCAGGACGTGCTCTTCTTCATCGACAACATCTTCCGTTACACCCAGGCCGGTTCGGAGGTGTCGACCCTTCTCGGTCGCATGCCGTCCGCCGTGGGTTACCAGCCGAACCTGGCTGACGAGATGGGTCTGCTGCAGGAGCGCATCACCTCGACCCGCGGTCACTCGATCACCTCGATGCAGGCGATCTACGTCCCCGCGGACGACCTGACCGACCCGGCGCCGGCCACCACCTTCGCCCACCTCGACGCGACGACGGTTCTTTCCCGTCCGATCTCCGAGAAGGGCATCTACCCGGCCGTGGACCCGCTGGACTCGACGTCCCGCATCCTCGACCCGCGGTACATCGCGGCGGACCACTACGCCACGGCGATGCGCGTCAAGGGGATCCTGCAGAAGTACAAGGACCTCCAGGACATCATCGCGATCCTCGGTATCGACGAGCTGGGCGAGGAGGACAAGCTCGTTGTCCACCGTGCCCGTCGTGTCGAGCGCTTCCTGTCGCAGAACACGCACGTCGCCAAGCAGTTCACCGGCGTCGACGGTTCGGACGTTCCGCTCGACGAGTCGATCGTGGCCTTCAACGCGATCTGCGACGGAGACTACGACCACTTCCCCGAGCAGGCGTTCTTCCTGTGCGGTGGCATCGAGGACCTGAAGGCGAACGCCAAGGAGCTGGGCGTCTCCTGAAGCCGCGCTCATCCGTGAGCACAGCTGAATGACGGAGAGGGGCGGGTGTGTCCCGTCCCTCTCCTCACGCCCATTAGAATTTGACCCAACACCCGGCCATTGGGCCGAGTGGTGACCCGAGGAGCCACCATGGCTGCTGAGCTGCACGTCGAGCTGGTCGCGGCGGACCGTAATGTCTGGTCCGGCGAGGCCACCCTGGTTGTCGCCCGCACCACGTCCGGCGACATCGGCGTCATGCCCGGTCACCAGCCGCTTCTCGGTGTGCTGGAATCGGGCCCGGTGACCATCCGTACCGTCGGGGGCAACACTGTTGTCGCCGCGGTGCACGGCGGATTCATCTCGTTCGCGGACAACAAGTTGTCGCTGCTGGCCGAGATCGCCGAGCTTGCCGACGAGATCGACGTCGAGCGGGCGGAGCGGGCACTGGAGCGCGCGAAGTCGGAGACCGACTCGGTCTCCGAGCGTCGCGCCGATGTCCGGCTGCGCGCGGTTTCGGGGCGCTAAGCCCCGGTACTGTTAAGAGTTTCAAACCTCAGCCGCGGCCTGTTCCGGAATTTTCCGGACCGGGTCGCGGCTGAGGCGATGCGGGTCCGCACCAGACTCCGTCTGGTAGGAACGCTGTCGTCCGGGTTTATTCGATGAGCGAGGAGGTCGGTGAAAGATGCTCCTCGCTCTGCTTGTGAGCGGCCTGGTCGTCGTAGCCCTGGTGGTGATCGGGCTCTTTGTGTTCGGGCTGCGCCGCAGGCTGATCCAGCGCTCCGGCGGCACCTTCGACTGCAGCATGCGCTGGGGCGTGTCCGAGGAACCGGACGTCTCCGGCAAGGGCTGGGTCTACGGGGTCGCGCGCTACAGCGGTGACCGCATCGACTGGTTCCGTGTCTTCAGCTACTCCCCGCGGCCGCGCCGGCTGCTGGAGCGGTCCTCCATCGAGGTCGTCGCCCGCCGTGCGCCCGAGGGCGAGGAGGAGCTGGCCCTGCTCTCCGACGCCGTCGTACTGTGCTGCGCGCATCGCGGCACCCGTCTGGAGCTGGCGATGAGCGATGACGCGCTGACCGGTTTCCTGGCCTGGCTGGAGGCCGCGCCTCCCGGGCAACGGGTGAACGTGGCCTGAGGGCCGGTGGCGCCGGGTCGTCCCCGCCGGACGGAGTCCGGCGCGGCGGCGCGAAGCCGGGGAGGCCCCCGGGGCCGAGCCGTGCGAGCGGCGCGCGAAGAAGGAGAAGCCGGGGAGGACGGGGGGGCGGACCCCGTCTCCCCGGCTTCGTCTTTCACCGGGCCGTGCGGTCAGGGGTTACGAGAGGCCGGCGTGGACCGCCTGGGCCAGTTCGCCGTTCGCGGTGTCGCCGCTGAACTCCCAGTAGAAGGCTCCCCTGAGACCCTGCTGCTTCGTCCAGGTCATCTTCGAGGCGATGGTGGCGGGGGTGTCGTAGCTCCACCAGTTGCTGCCGCACTTGGCGTACGCCGTGCCCGCGATGGTGCCGGTCGAGGGGCAGCTGCCCTTGAGGACCTTGTAGTCCTCGATGCCCTGCTCGTAGGTGCCCGGGGCCGGTCCGGTGGCGGTGCCGCCGGGCGTGGCCTGGGTGACGCCGGTCCAGCCGCGGCCGTAGAAGCCGATGCCGAGGTTGAGCTTGGAGCCCGCGATGCCCTTGCCCTTGAGCTTGGTGATCGCGGCCTCGGAGTTGAATCCCGCGATCGGGATGCCGGTGTACGAGGTGAGCGGGGAGTGCGGGGCCGTCGGGCCCTTGGCGTCCCACGCGCCGAAGAAGTCGTACGTCATGACGTTGTAGAAGTCGACGTACTGGGCGGCGCCCGCGTAGTCGGCGAGGTCGAGCTTGCCGCCGTTGGAGCCGTCGGCGGAGATGGCGGCGGTGATCAGGTTGCTGCTGCCGAACTTGGTGCGCAGCGCGGAGAGGACGTTCTTCAGGGAGGCGGCCCCGCTGGTGTCGCAGGACAGGCCGCAGGCGTTCGGGTACTCCCAGTCGATGTCGATGCCGTCGAAGACGTCGGCCCAGCGCGGGTCCTCGACCAGGTCGTAGCAGGACTGGGCGAAGGCTGCCGGGTTGGCCGCGGCCTGGCCGAAGCCGCCGGACCAGGTCCAGCCGCCGAAGGAGTAGAGGACCTTGATGTTCGGGTACTTCTTCTTCAGCTGGCGCAGCTGGTTGAAGTTGCCCGCGACCGGCTGGTCCCAGGTGTCGGCGGTGCCGGACACGCTGGAGCCCGCGTCGTAGGTCTTCTGGTAGTCGGCGTAGGCGTCACCGATCGTGCACTTGCCGCCCTGGACGTTGCCGAAGGCGTAGTTGATGTGCGTGATCTTCGCGGCGGTGCCGGAGGTGACCAGGTTCTTCACGTGGTAGTTGCGCTGGTAGACGCCCCAGTTCGTGAAGTAGCCGAGCTTGACCGCGGATCCCGGGGTGCCGGGGTCGCCGGGGTCGGTTCCGCCGCCGCCGGTGGTGGTCACCGAGAGGGAGCCGGAGGAGGGGCCGGTCTGGTCGATGGTGTCGCGGGCGGTGACCGTGTAGGTGTAGGCGGTCCCCTTGGTCAGGCCCGAGTCGGTGTACGAGGGGCTGGTGACGGTGGCGATCTTGGCGCCGCCGCGGAAGACGTCGTAGTTCTTGACGCCCTTGTCGTCGGTGGCCGCGGCCCAGCCGAGGGTCAGCCCGGTGTCGGTGACGCCGCTGGCCGTGGGGGTGCCGGGGGCGCTGGGCGGGTTGTCGGTGGGGGTGGTGCCGCCGTCGCAGGTGCCGCCGTTGATCTTGCAGCCGCTGGGGGCGCCGGAGCCGGTGCCGTTGAAGCCGAAGCTGACGGTGGCGCCGGGGGCGAGGGTGCCGTTCCAGCCGACGTTCTTGCCGGTCCAGTGGGTGCCCGAGCTGGTGACGGTGGCGTCCCAGGCGGAGGTGACGGCGGTGCCGGCCGGGTAGTCCCATTCCACGGCCCAGCTGCTGAGGGTGGTCGTGCCGGTGTTCTTCACCGTCCACTTGCCCTCGAAGCCGGAGCCCCAGTCGGAGACCTTGGTGTACGTCGCCGTGGCCGAGGCGGCCGCCTCGGCGGGACCGGCGATGGCCACGAGTCCGGCGACGGGCAGGGTGAGGACGGCCAGTGCGGCCGCGACTCTTCGAAACAGCGGTGCGCGTCGTGGGGGTGCTGTGCTCAAGGGTGCTCCTCCGAGGTCCGCAGCGGACGTGGGGACGGCCGCTGCATGGGGGTGGGACCTGCGCCGCCCGTGAGCGCGACCGTGACTTTTTGTCATGGCACGCTCACCACAGTTGTGCGTGAGAGTAGAAAGGTCTGGACCAACCGTCAAGAGGTCCAGACCTCCCGTAGCGGCCTCGGATTTATTTCCGGCCGGACTTGGCTAGAGCCCCAACTCCTGTGCCAGAACTGCCGCTTGGACCCGGCTGCGCAGCTCCAGCTTGGCCAGCACCCGGCTGACGTGGGTCTTCGCCGTGGCCTCCGCCATCTCCAGGCGCACCGCGATCTCCGCGTTCGACAACCCCTCGCCCAGGCACCCCAGCACCTCCCGCTCGCGCGGGGTCAGCGATTCCACCGTGGCCGGTACGGGCACCCGTACGGGCCGCGGGTCCGCGAACTCCGCGATCAGCCGCCGCGTCACCGCCGGGGCGATCAGGCCCTCCCCGCGCGCGACGGTCCGTACCGCCCCGATCAGCTCCGCCGCGTCCGCGTCCTTCAGCAGGAAGCCCGCCGCGCCCGCGCGCAGGGCGCCGAAGACGTACTCGTCGTGGTCGAAGGTGGTGAGCACGAGGACGTCGGCCAGGCCCTCCGCGACCACCTGGCGGGTCGCCGACACCCCGTCCAGGCGGGGCATCTGCACGTCCATGAGCACCAGGTCGGGCCGCAGCTCGCGGGCCAGGCGCACGGCCTCCTCCCCGTCGGCGGCCTCGCCCGCCACCTCGATGTCGCCGGCGCTGCGCAGGATCAGGACCAGCCCGGCCCGTACCGCGCTCTGGTCCTCCGCCACCACGACCCTGATCGTCACGTCCGTACCGCCTCTTCTTCCACGGGCAGCGTCGCCCGGACCCGCCAGACCGCGTCCGCGCGGCCCGCTTCGAAAGTTCCGCCGAGCAGTTCCGTCCGCTCGCGCATGCCGATCAGACCGGCGCCGGAGCCGGGGGCGCGGGGGCCGGGGCGCTCCCCGTAGGGGGAGTCGACCGCCACGCGCAGCGCGCCGGCCCCGGCCCGGCCCCCGCCCGCGGGGCGGTCGCGGGCCAGGCGGACGGTGACCGTGCCGGGGGCGGCGTGCTTGAGGGCGTTGGTCACCGACTCCTGGACGATCCGGTACGCCGCCAGCTCCACCGGGGCGGGCAGGGGCTCCCCGGACGGCCGGGCGTCACGGAGTACGAAGTCCAGCCCGCTCGCGGCCCCGTTCGTACGGGCCTGCTCCAGCAGGGCGTCCAGCCCGTCCAGCGAGGGCGTGGCGACGGCCTCCTCCCCGGCGCCCGCGTCCCGCAGCAGCCCGATCAGCCGGCGCATCTCGGCCAGTCCCTGGACGCTGTTCTCGCGGATCACCCCGAGGGCCTCGCGGCTGGTGGCGGGGGAGTCGATGGAGAGCGCCGCGGTGGAGTGGATGGCGATGGCGGAGAGGTGGTTGGCCACCATGTCGTGCAGTTCGCGGGCCATCCGGGCCCGCTCGGCGACGACCGCCTGCGACCGGTCCATCTCGGCCAGCAGCGCGGTCTGCTCGGCGCGCAGCCGGGCGGCGATGGCGGCCTCGCGGTGGTTGCGCAGGGTGGCCCCGGTCAGCGCCGGACCGAAGCTGACGATGCCGGTGATCACGCCGATCATCAGGGCCTGCGGGGTGCGCAGCCAGGCGACGGAGGCGATGGTGACGGCGATGGTGATCAGGCCGGTGGTGACCGGGAGGCGGCGGGCCATCGCGGGTTTGCCGTAGACGACGGCCGCGTACATCAGGTCGGTGAAGATCAGGATGGTGGCCAGATTGCCCACCGTGAACTGGTCGGCGATCAGCCCGGCGGTGCCGACCGCCAGGGTCACCCGGGGCAGGCTGCGGCGCAGCAGCTCCATCGCGCCGAGGGCGAGGAGCGGCACCAGGGCGGCCCAGGCCGGGAGCAGGTCCCGGGTGGGGGAGCTGTACACCCCGAGCGACCACAGGAGCAGGCCGGCGGCCACGCTGATCACGGCGAGCAGGACGTCGTGGCGGTGCGGTGGCGGGATCTTGAGGGTCACGGGCCCATCCAACAGGCTGCGGCGGGGGCGGGCGTCGCCATCGAGGCCGCCTTTTCGGACGGGCCCGTACATCGAAGGATGCAGGGCGGCCGGCCGGCATTCGTCACTGGCGACGAGGAAACGGCGCGCGGCGGGCGGGAAGCTGGAGGCATCCCCCCCACCACAGGAACGGAGACTCCCGTGCTCGTCACCCTGATCATCGCCTGTGAAGTCGGCTTCTGGGTCCTGCTGGCCGGCGGTCTGGCCCTGCGCTACCTCGCGAGGATGCCCAGGACCGGCGCGGCCGTCCTGCTGTGCGAGCCGCTCCTGGAACTGGTGCTGCTGGTGGCCACCGCCGTGGACCTGCGCGGCGGCGCCGAGCCGGACTGGAAGCACGGGCTCGCCGCGCTCTACCTCGGCTACACCGTCGCCTACGGGCACTACACCGTGCGCTGGCTCGACGGCCACGCCGCGTACCGGCTGGCCGGCGGCCCGAAGCCGGCCGGCGTCGGCTACGGCGGGGCGCGGGCCGTCCACGAGTGGAAGCTGGTCGCGCGGACCGTCCTCGCGGCGGCCGTCGCGGCCGGCCTGCTGCAGGCCGCGATCTGGTACGTCGGCGCCTCGGGCGATACCGCGGTGCTGCGCGGCTGGCAGCTCACGGCCCTGCGGATGGTCGCCATCCACGCCCTGATCGCCGTCACCTACACGGTGTGGCCGAAGCGGGCTCCGGCGAAGTCCGGCCTGCGCGACTTTGCGGACACGCCCTAGCGGTCGCCGCCCGGGACCCACAGGACGTCGCCGACCTCCTTGTTGGCCGTGCGGGCCAGGATGAAGAGGAGGTCGGAGAGGCGGTTGAGGTAGGTGGCCGTGAGCGGGTTCATGACCTCGCCGTGCGCCTCCAGGGCCGCCCAGGTGGAGCGCTCGGCGCGCCGGACCACCGTGCAGGCCTGGTGCAGGAGGGCCGCGCCGGGAGCGCCGCCGGGGAGGATGAAGCTGCGGAGCTTCTCCAGCTCGCCGTTGAAGAGGTCGCAGTCGGCCTCCAGTTTGTCCACGTAGAACTGCTCGACGCGCAGCGGCGGGTACTCGGGGTTCTCGGCGACCGGGGTGCAGAGGTCGGCGCCCACGTCGAACAGGTCGTTCTGCACACGGACCAGGACCTTCACGACATCGGCGGGCAGCGAGCCGAGCGCGATGGCCGTTCCGATGGCCGCGTTGGCCTCGTTGGCGTCGGCGTACGCCGAGATCCGCAGATCGGTCTTGGCCGTGCGGCTCATGTCGCCGAGCGCGGTCGTGCCCTTGTCGCCGGTACGGGTGTAGATGCGCGTGAGGTTCACCATGCCGCCACCCTAGTCCGGGTCAACTACGGGCCCCCGCCGCACTGCTGGGCCGTCCCGGTGTGATGTCCGTCATCTGAGACGTGACGCGTGTTACTTCGCGGTCACTGGGCCCCTCGCGGACGCTAGTCTCCGCCGGAGAACGAACGAGGCTGTGCCGTATCTGAGGCCGTGTCCTAGAAGAACGTGGGGTGTGCAGTGGCTGGGAAGCTCGCCGTCATCGGTGCCGGACTGATGGGTTCCGGAATCGCGCAGGTCTCCGCTCAAGCGGGTTGGGACGTCGTGCTGCGCGATGTCACCGATGCCGCTCTGACGCGCGGCACCGACGGGATCAAGGCCTCGTACGACCGGTTCGTCTCCAAGGGCAAGCTGACGGCCGAGGACGCCGAGGCGGCGCTCGCCCGCATCACCACGACCACCGAGCTGGAAGCGGTCGCCGACGCCGACATCGTCGTCGAGGCCGTCTTCGAGAAGCTCGAGGTCAAGCACGAGATCTTCCGCGCCCTCGACAAGATCGTGCGCGAGGACGCGATCCTCGCCTCCAACACCTCCGCCATCCCGATCACCAAGATCGCGGCCGTGACGGAGCGTCCGGAGCGGGTCGTCGGCGCGCACTTCTTCTCGCCGGTCCCGATGATGCAGCTGTGCGAGCTCGTGCGCGGCTACAAGACGAGCGACGAAACCCTCGCCACCACCCGGGCGTTCGCCGAGTCCGTCGGCAAGACCTGCATCGTCGTCAACCGCGACGTCGCCGGCTTCGTGACGACCCGTCTCATCTCCGCGCTGGTCGTCGAAGCCGCGAAACTGTACGAATCGGGCGTCGCGTCGGCCGAGGACATCGACATCGCCTGCAAGCTCGGCTTCGGGCACGCCATGGGCCCGCTGGCCACCGCGGACCTCACGGGCGTCGACATCCTGCTGCACGCCACCAGCAACATCTACACGGAGTCGCAGGACGAGAAGTTCGCGCCGCCGGAGCTTATGCGCCGCATGGTGGACGCGGGCGACATCGGTCGCAAGAGCGGCCAGGGCTTCTACAAGCACTGAGCACACGTTCGAATACCTGCACCCCACAGGGTGAATTAGGTATCGGTTCGCTCACGGTCGGCAACTTCCCCGCCCCCGAGGCAGTCAGTTGCAGTGAGAGTTGCCGACCAACGAACCAGTCGGACCATACGCAATCAGTACCGCGCTGCCGGGAGTACACATGCACATCAGGGGCGACCACGCCGAACTCGCTGTCGGGGGTCGCCTCGACGTGCGCAGCGCGGCGGACGCCCGTACGGTCCTGCACACCGCCCTCGACGACGGTCACGGCGACCTCGTGCTGGACCTCACCGGGCTCGACTCCTGGGACGCGACGGGCCTCGGCGTGATCATGGGCGCCCACCGCAGGGCCGGCCGGACCGGCCGGCGGCTCGTCCTGCGCGGAGTCCCGCCCCAGATGCAGCGGCTGCTCGTGGCCACCCGGCTGCACCGGATCCTCGCGATCGAGGGCGGGCTGGAAGCGGAGTCGCTGCCGCGCGCGTGACCCCGTACGACCCCCGTACGCGGTCCGGACGCGGCTCCGCGCGCGGTCCGCATGCGGAGGATGTGCGCCCCGCTCCACAGGGCCGTCGCAAACGTAACGGTCCGGTGGTGAAGGCACCCCTGCGGTTCACGCCCCACCGGGCACGGTCTAGGGTTCGGGCGGAAACCGGACCACTAGCGACAGCGGCGTGAGCGAAGGCCGGGCGAGACGAGGGCGCACGGCGCGATACGGGGGACTTGGTCATGGACCGCAGCAGCACACAGGGGCAACCCGATCCGGTGGAACCGCCGGCGCGCGTGGTGACGCTCACGTCCGGGGACTTCACCCTCACCGTGAACCCCGTCGACGGCAGCGAGATCGTCCGCACGCACCGCCCCGGCGGCGAGCCCGCCCCCACCCCCGTCAAGCGCGCCCCCGCCGCCCGCGCCTCCGCGGCGGCCGCCGTGCGGCCGCCCGTACCGCCGGGCGCCCCGGCCGGTGCGCGGACCCTGCTGGGCCGGGAGGAGGAGCGCGAGCGCCTCGTACGCCTCCTCGCGCGCGGCCGCTCCGTACGGCTGACCGGTCCGTCCGGATCCGGGCGCACGGCGCTGCTCGACGCGGTCGCCGAGGCCTGCGCGGACCTCGCCCCCGACGGCGTCGTACGGCTCAGCGCCCAGGGCCACCAGCAGCCCGGCGAGCTGCTCCAGGCGCTCTACGCCACCGTGTACGAGGCTCCGGCCGAACGCCCCGACCGGGCCGTGCTCCTCGCCCGGGTGGCGGAGATAGGCGCCGTCGTCGTGATCGACGACCTCGACATGGGCGGCACCGCCCTCGACGACCTGCTGCGGGCCACGCCCGAGTGCGCGTACCTGCTGGCCGCCACCCCCGAAAGCAAGGCCCCCTCCGACGACTCCCACCTCGAAGAGGTCTTCCTCGGCGGGCTGTCCCGCGCCCACTGCGTGGCCCTGCTCGAAACGGGCGCCGGACGGGCGCTCACCGACGAGGAAACGGCCTGGGCGGCCGACCTGAGCTTCGCCTCCGAGGGACTGCCCCTGCGCTTCGTCCAGGCGGCCGCGCTGCTGCGACAGCGCGACGCGCTCAACCGCACCGGCTCCGACGACGAGGCCGACGAGGGCGAGGAGCCCGGCGTCTTCGAGGAGAAGCCGCGCGACACCGTGTTCGTGCCGCTGCCGACGCTCGCCGAGGGCGCCGCCCCGGCGGAACTGCTCGCCTCCCGGGTCAGCGAGTCGGCGCGCGCCGCGCTGCGGATCGCCTGCGCGCTGGGCGGGGAGCTGCCGCACCACGCGCACCTGCCCGCGCTGGTCGGCGACACGCACGCCGACACGGCCGTCGCCGAGCTGCTCGACTGCGGGCTGCTGACCCCCGTCGGGCCCCGCTACCAGCTGGCCGCCGGTGTCGTGCGGCAGCTGGAGGAGATCGGCTACGGGGACACCGCGGCCGAGGAGGCCCGTACGGCCGCCCGGCACTACGCCTGGTGGACCGGGCACACCTCCGTCAGTCCCGAGCGGGTCGCGGCGGAGGCCGACGCGGTGCTCGCGGCGCTGGCCGGGGCCGATGTCGTGGCCGCGGTCATGCTGGCGCGGACGGCGGCACCGGCGTTCGCCGCCTCGCTGCACTGGGAGGCCTGGGAGCGGGTGCTGCGCGCGGGCGCGGAGGCCGCGCGGAAGGCCGGCGAGGTCGCGGAGCAGGCGTACTTCCACCACGAACTGGGCGTACTGGCCCTGTGCGAGGGCCGGCTCGACCGGGCACGTGCCGAGCTGGAGGCCTCGACCGGGCTGCGCGGAGCGCTGGCCGACAAGCGGGGGACCGTGTCGGGACGGCGGGCCCTGGCCCTGGTCACCGACCGGGAGGCGGCGGAGACCCCGGCCTCGCCGCCCCTGCGACTGGCTCCGCCGGCGGCGCCGGGTGGTCCGGGGGCCCTGCCGGGTCCCGGTGCTCCGGCGGCTCCGGGTGCTTCCGGGAGTCCCCTGGCTGCCGGGCTCGCCGGGCTCGCCGGGCTTCCCGGTCCTCCCGTGCTTCCCCAGACCGGCCCGAAGCCGCAGTTCCCCGCACTTCTCGGAGCTCCGGGGTCTTCCTTCGGCCCCGGGGGCGCCGGGGCGCCGCGGTCTCCTGGGGTTCCGGGCGCCGCCGGTGTTTCCGCTGCCGCGGGGAGCGCGTTGGCGGCTGGTGCGGCTGGTGCGGCTGGTGCGGCTGGTGCGGCTGGTGCGGCTGGTGCCGCCAGTGCGGCTGGTGTGTCCGGAGCCGCGGGGAGCCCGTTGGCTGCCGGTGCTGCCGGTGCTGCCGGTGCTGCCGGTGCTGCCGGGACGGCGTTGGTTCCCGGGGCTCGTGGGGCTCGTAGTGCTGCCGGGGCGGCGTCCGCTCCGGTGGCCCCCTCGGCTCCCGTAACTCCGGCGACCCTGTCGAAGGCCCTCGCGGCCCTGCCCGAGGCGGGCTCCGGGGCCGCCCCCGGACCCGAGCGTGCGGCGGCGCGGGTTCCGGACGGCTTCACGACGGTCGTGCCCGCGGTGGCGCCGCCGGGCTCCGTCGCGCCCGCGACCCTGGCCGAGGTGTTCGAGGACGCCTTCCCCCTCACTCCCGAGCCGGCCCCGGCGCCCCGTGCGCTGCCCGAGCCGAAGCCGAGGCCCGGCCGCAAGCCGCTGCTGCTCGCCGCTGCCGGGGCGGTGACCGTCGTGGTGCTGGGCACGGTGGTCGCCCTGGCGATGACCACCGACGAGAAGAAGCCACCCGTGCAGGCGCCGGCGGTCTCCACGGCCCCGAGCTCGGAGGAGGCGCAGCCGCAGCCGAGTACGGGGGATCCGAGCGGAAGCGATCCCTCGCCGGAGCCGTCGGCCTCGTCCCCGACGTCGCAGGCACCGGGGACGACCCCGCCGCCGAGCAAGTCCCCCTCGGGGACGCCGAGCCCGACGCCGACTCCGTCGTCGTCGACCTCGGTGGTACCGCCTTCGCCGCCGGTGTCGAGCTCGCCCCCGCCGGTGAGCAGCCCACCGGCTTCCCCGAGCCCGTCCGGCTCCGTGTCCCCGTCCGCGACGGCGTCTCCCACGCACACCGGGCCGACGACCGGGCCGCCGAATCCCCCCACGGATGCCGAGGGCGAGACGGAGACCGCGACCCCCTGACGGCTCAGAACAGGCGGAGCTTGTCGTCCTCGATGCCGCGCATCGCGTTGTAGTCGAGGACGACGCAGTCCATGCCGCGGTCGTTCGCCAGGACGCGGGCCTGGGGCTTGATCTCCTGGGCCGCGAAGACGCCCTTGACCGGCGCCAGGTGCGGATCGCGGTTCAGCAGCTCCAGGTAGCGGGTGAGCTGTTCCACGCCGTCGATCTCGCCGCGGCGCTTGATCTCCACCGCCACCGTCGCGCCGGAGGCGTCCCGGCACAGGATGTCGACGGGTCCGATCGCGGTCATGTACTCGCGGCGGATCAGCGTGTAACCCTCGCCGAGGGTCTCGATCCGGTCGGCCAGAAGCTCTTGCAGATGGGCCTCGACCCCGTCCTTGATCAGACCCGGGTCGATGCCCAGCTCGTGCGAGGAGTCGTGGAGGACTTCCTCCATGGTGATGATGAGCTTCTCGCCCGCCTTGTTGACGACGGTCCAGACGCCGGCCTCATCACCGCTCCCCTCCTTGAGGGTGCACGGCGGCGACATCCAGTTGAGCGGTTTGTACGCTCGGTCGTCCGCGTGGATCGAGACACTGCCGTCGGCCTTCACGAGGATCAGACGGGGTGCCGAGGGCAGATGGGCGGTGAGCCGGCCCGCGTAATCGACGGAGCAGCGGGCAATGACGAGACGCATGGTCGGCAACGCTACTCGACGAGAAGGCCTGCACGCGATTCGCCCCCGAAAGCCCCCTTCGCGGATGGCGCGTTGTATGCGCATTCTCCTGGTGCGGTACCCAGCGGGCGCCTACCGTGGTGAGCGGGAGGTTGCGAAGCGTGCACGCTGCGTCGCGATCTCCCTCCCTGCCCGTAAGGCTCCGGCAACCCAATCGGCCGGAGTCGCGAGAGGAGAACCCATGTCGCTCGACGTCTCACCGGCCCTACTCGAACAGGCCGAGCGAGGCGAGGTCGACGAAGCGGCTTTCGTCGACTGCGTCCGGACCTCCCTGCCCTACGCATGGGAGATGATCAGCTCGCTGGTGGCCCAGCTCAAGGTGGACGGCGGACAGTTCGCCGACAACCAGACGCCGCCGCCGGACGAGCAGGCGCGTGGCCAGCTGCTTCGCGCCCTCGCGAGTGACGCGATACGGGGTGCGCTGCAACGCCACTTCGGAGTGCGCCTGGCATTCCAGAACTGCCACCGGGTAGCGGTGTTCCCGCTCGATTCCTCGGTGGACGACCGGCTGGCCAAGTTCACTTCGATCCGTGGTCAGCTGCTCAACCAGTCGCCCGAAATGCGCGACTGTTAGCCGGAAGATCCGCACGACCAGTACAACCAGTACGACCGCACCACCGCACCTCGGAACCACCGCACCTCCGTACGACCGCACTCCGCACCGCCGTACCACCGCACGACCGGTACCTCGCTGCCGCTCCGGTGCCAACGGAGCGGCAGCCCTGGTCTTATCCGAGCCGGGGCAGCACCTCGGCGCCGAGACGCCGGACGTTCTCCTCGGTCGAGGCGAGATCGCCCGATCCCTCCGTCAGCAGGGCGAACCGCGTGATGCCCGTACGCTCCGACGTGGCCGCCAGCCGGTCCGCCGCCAGCTCCGGTGTGCCCACGGGATGCAGATCGCACAGGAGCTCGGTGTACGCGACCGGGTCCCGCATCGCCCGCTGCCGTCCGTCCACCGTGACGTGCGCGTCCAGGCCCTGCTTGAGCCAGCCCGGCATCGCCTTCAGCAGCGTTTCGCGGGCGTCCGCCGTCCGGTCCGCCAGCTGGCAGACCCCGGCCGATACGTGGCCCGCCTCGGGCGAATGGCCCGCGGCCCGCGCCGTACGCCGCCACAGCTCGACCATGGCGGCCTTGTCCTCGTCACCGCAGTGCATGCCCAGCAGCATGGGCAGTCCGCGCTCCGCGGCCATCCGAACCGAGCCGGGGGAGGTGCAGGCGACGATCAGTTCCGGCCCCGTCCCGTCGCCGTGCAGCGCCTCCGAAGCGCGCGGTACGACGGCCACTTCGCGGAAGCCGTACCGGCCGCCGGCCGCGGCCCCCGCCGGCGTCCCCACGCGCGGCTCGGCCAGCCAGCGCCGCAACAGGTCCAGGTCCTCGGGGAAGCGGTTCTCGTACGCGTCGAGCCCGCCGCCGAAGACCTCCAGGTCCACCCAGGGACCACCCCGGCCCACCCCCAGGGTGAACCGCCCCTCCGAGGTCAGGTGCAGCAGGGCCGCCTGCTCGCCCAGGGCCACCGGGTGGGTGCTCGGCAGCACGCTCACCGCCGTCCCCACGCGCAGCCGCCGGGTGCGGCCCAGCATCAGGGCCGCCAGCGTCACCGCGGACGGACAGACCCCGTACGGGACGAAGTGGTGCTCGGCGAGCCAGACCGAGTCGAGCCCGGCCTCCTCGGCCACCTCGGCGGTCCGCACCGCCCGGTGCAGTGCCTCGCCCTGTCCCTGGCCCGGGAACTGGGCCGCCAGTACAAAAGCTCCTACGCGCATCGCCTTTAGCCTCCTCGCGGCTGACGCGGCCTCCCCCAGGCGGACCGTTTTCCTCATCGGCAACAACGTCTGACACGTGCCAAAGGCACGGCCTCACCGGAAGGTTATTGGGATTGTCAGGCCAGTCGCGCCAACCGGCCGCTCAGTACGGTGGTCGCCCTTCGGCCACCCTGCGGGTACCCGGTCTCGCTGCGCGTAGTCTGGGAGAAAGTCACTGCCGTCCGCCCATCCGTGAGGTATACGTGTCACCGCGCCACAACCGCCCCAGGGGCGGCGAGAATCCAGCCGATCGTTCGGACCAGGGCTCGGGCCCGGGAGCGGGAGCGGGAGGTCTGGACAGGTACGGCCTGGAGCGCACGGAGGAGTACCAGGGCGAGGACTGGAAGGTCCGGCACGTCGCGGGCGCGAGCGCCGCGGGCAAGCGCTACCGCTGCCCCGGCTGCGACCAGGAGATCCCCTCCGGTACCCCGCACCTGGTGGCCTGGCCCGAGTACGGCGGGGTCGACGACCGCCGGCACTGGCACAAGGCCTGCTGGAACGCGAAGGACCGCCGCACCTCCAAGGTGCAGCGGTCCCGCAACGCTCCCAAGTACTAGCCGCCCCCGGCGAGTGGCGCCGTACCGGACGTCCCGGCTAGACGTCCCGGCGGCCGACCACCACGTACGAGCCGACGATCGCGGCGCCCGTCACCAGCAGGATCAGCGCCATGTGGTTCAGGCCGCCCGGGAGCGCCATGCTCGCGCCCGACGACGGGTCGGCGGCGTTGGTCGGCATGCCGAACAGCTCCATCATCGCCACCGGCACGTTGTACTGGAGCAGCAGCCGGCCGACCGGGGCGACGGCCTCCCAGATGCTGAGCACCGCCCCTATCACCGGCGGCAGCGTGACGACGCCGAGCATCACGGCGATCGCCCCCGCCGAGTGCCGCACCAGCGCCCCGATCGCCAGGGCCAGGACGCCGAGCAGGGTGACGTACAGGCTGCCCACCAGCCCGGAGGCCCACTCGGAAGCCGGGTGCGGCCCGGCTTCGGCGCCGTCGCGCAGGATCGATGCGGTCAGCCCGACCAGGCAGACCGAGCCGGCCGTGGTGAGGAACGCGGTGAGGCCGAAGACGAGGTACTTCGCGGTGAGCACCCGGTACCGGTCGGGGGCCGCGGTGAAGGTGGTGCGGGCCAGGCCCGTGCCGTGCTCGGAGGTGATCGTCAGCACCCCGAGCACCATCACCGCGAGCTGGCCGACCAGCAGTCCGAAGAGGGCGGGAGCGATGAAGGGCATCTGCTCGTAGTCCACGTCCCGGGTCTGCACGATGACCAGGCCGCCGATGCCGACGACGAGCAGCACGAGCGAGCCGAGCGTCCACATCGTGGAGCGCACCGAGGTCAGCTTGGTCCACTCCGAGGCCAGCGCGTGCCCCAGGTGCGGCCGGGGGGTCGGCAGCGGCGAGGTGTTGCCCGCCGGGCCCCGCTCCCCGGCGGTCGCGGTGGTCGGGGCGGTCATCGGGAGTCCTCGGGCTTCTGCGCGGGGGTGCGCACGGGGTCGGGGGAGGGCTCGGCCGTGGGGGACGCGGCCCCGGGGGACGCGGCCCCGGGCCCGGCGAGCTCGCCGGGGCTGCCGGGCATCAGGAACGGCCGGTCGCCGGTCCCGGGCGGCGGGGGAGCGAAGAAGCCCGCCTGCGGGACCTGGAGGGCCTCGGCGGCCGCTTCCTCGTCCCACTTCGGCACGCTCAGCGGTTCGGGCTCCCACAGTTCGTTGCGCGGGTCCTCGGTGGAGGTGTACTCGACGGAGGACTGGGTCATCCGCATGTACGCCTCCTCCAGCGAGGCCCGGTGCGGCGACAGCTCCCACAGCCGTACGCCGGCCGCGTGCGCGAGGTCGGAGATCCGCGGCAGCTCCAGCCCGGTCACCCGCAGCGCTCCGTCGGGCTCCCGCAGGACCCGGCCGCCCGCCCTGGTGAGGACCGAGCCGAGGGTGTCCCAGCCGCCAGGGTCGGTGTCGGCCGTGCGGACCCGGGCGAATCCGGCCGAGTTGTGGGTGATGAAGTCCTGGGTGCCCATGTCGGCGAGCAGCCGGCCCCGGCCGATCACGATCAGGTGGTCTGCGGTCAGCGCCATCTCGCTCATGAGGTGCGAGGAGACGAAGACGGTGCGGCCCTCGGAGGCGAGCCGGCGCATCAGATTGCGGACCCAGAGGATGCCCTCGGGGTCGAGTCCGTTGACCGGCTCGTCGAAGAGGAGCACCTGGGGATCGCCGAGCAGGGCGGTCGCGATGCCGAGCCGCTGGCCCATGCCGAGCGAGAAGCCCTTGGCGCGCTGCCGGGCCACGTCCTGGAGGCCCACGACGCCCAGCACCTCGTCCACCCGCTTCTCCGGGATCCCGGAGAGCTGGGCGATCGACAGCAGGTGGGTGCGGGCCCGGCGGCCGCCGTGGACGGCCTTGGCGTCGAGCAGGGCCCCTACGTGCCGCTGGGCGTTCGGGAGCTCGCGGAAGGGCAGGCCGTTGATCGTGACCCGGCCGGCGGTGGGCCGGTCCAGGCCGACGATCATGCGCATCGTGGTGGACTTCCCGGAGCCGTTGGGCCCCAGGAATCCCGTCACGTGACCGGGCTTGACCTGGAAGGACAGGTCGTCGACAGCGGTCTTCGCGCCGAAGCGCTTGGTCAGGCCGACTGCCTCGATCATCTTTGCTGCCCCTTGCCAGGCCGGGACGACTCTCGCCCGCGTAAGGGTTAAGAGGATATCCAGTCCCTTGCGGTTCCACGTCGTCCCGGACCCTGAGCTACCCCTGAGGTTCGACCCGGGGATCCCCCGTAGTACGTCAGGCGTCCCTCTTCTTGAGGACCAGGTAGCCGCCGATGACCGAGGCGGCCACCCACAGCAGCATGATCCCGAGGCCGCCCCAGGGGCCGTAGGGGGTCTCGGAGCTGCCCAAGGCCTCCGGTACGACCTGCATGATCTTGGATCCGGCCTTGTCGGGCAGGTACTGGCCGTACTTGCGGGTGGCCTCGAAACCGCTGAGGAGGTTCGAGACGATCAGGAAGAACGGGATCAGGATGCTGATCGAGGCGACCGAGCTGCGCAGCATGGTGGCCACGCCCATGGTGAACAGGGCGAGCAGGGCCATGTACAGGCCGGCTCCGACGACCGCCCGCAGGACGTTGTCCTCGCCGATGCCGATGCCGAGGTCGCCCAGGATCGCCTGGCCGAGGAAGAAGGACACGAAGCTGGTCAGCAGCCCGACCACCAGGGCCAGCGCCGTGGCCACGGCGAACTTGCCCGCCAGGAAGGAGCCGCGCCGGGGCACGGCGGCCAGCGAGGTGCGGATCATGCCCGAGCTGTACTCGGTGCTGACGACCATCACGCCGAAGACGATCATGGCGAGCTGGCCGAGCCCCATTCCGGTGAAGCTCAGCAGGGTGGGGTCGAAGGTGGCCTTCTCGACCTCGTTCAGGTCGCCGAAGGTCGCGCTGGCCAGGGCGCAGAATCCGGCGCTGAGTCCGACGGTGACGAGGAAGGTGACGGCGAGGGTCCAGCTGGTGGAGGCGACCGTGCGGATCTTGGTCCACTCGGACTGGAGGACGGCGGAGTAAGCCATGATCACTCGCCGCCCTTGCGCTTCGCCTCGAAGCCGGCGCCCCACGCGGGTACGTCGGCCGGCCGGGCCGGATTGTCGGGGGACATGCCGGGTGCCGGCGGGAGCCCGCCCGCCCCCGGTGCGTGGGCGTGGTACTCGACGGAGTCCGCCGTCATGCGCATGAACGCTTCCTCCAGTGAAGCCCGCTGCGGGCTGAGTTCGTGCAGCACGATCTGGTGCTGGGCGGCCAGCTCGCCGAGCCGCTCCGACTCCACGCCGTCGATCTCCAGGGCGCCGGTGGCCGGGACGCTGATCGCGTCGATCCCGGCCTCGTGCAGAAGGTCCTTCAGTCGTTCCTGCTGCGGCGTGCGCACGCGCACGTAACTGCGGGAGTTCTGCTGGATGAAATCCGCCATGGACAGGTCGGCCAGCAGCTTTCCCTGTCCGATGACGACCAAATGCTCCGCCGTCAGGGCCATTTCGCTCATCAGATGGGAAGAAACGAAGATCGTTCTTCCCTCCGCCGCGAGCCCCTTCATCAGATTGCGGATCCAGAGAATTCCCTCCGGGTCCAGACCATTGACGGGCTCGTCGAACATCAGGATCTCCGGGTCGCCGAGCAGCGCGGAGGCGATACCGAGCCGCTGGCCCATACCCAGCGAAAATCCTTTCGACTTCTTCTTCGCCACGGCAGTCAGGCCGACCAGGTCCAGCACCTCGGAGACCCGGCTGCGCGGGATCCCGTTCGACTGGGCGAGGCAGAGCAGGTTGTTGTACGCGCTGCGGCCGCCGTGCATCGCCTTCGCGTCCAGCAGTGCCCCGATGTACTTCAGTGGCTCCGGCAGGTCCCGGTAGTGCTTCCCGTCGATCCGGACCGTACCGCTGGTCGGATTGTCGAGGTCGAGCATCATGCGCATGGTCGTGGACTTCCCCGCCCCGTTGGGGCCGAGGAAGCCGGTGACCACCCCCGGTTTGACCTGGAAGCTGAGGTTGTTCACGGCGGTCTTCGCGCCGAATCGTTTCGTAAGGCCCTCAAGCTCGATCATTACGCCACGCTAGAACGCGCGAAGGCCCTCCGCCACCTCTCACAGGTGACGAAGGGCCTCGGTGTCGAAGCGGATTGTTGGCTTCCGACCGCTGGTGCCGGAAGCCTTCCGCGACTAGCGGCTCTGCTGCGCCGGAACGCCGCGGGTGACCGGCTCGTCGTCGATCGGAGCGGAGGCGGCGGCGACCGCGGCACCCGTCAGCGTCGCGAGCATCTCGCGGACGTTGGTGAGCTGCGCGTTGATCGAGTCGCGGCGGTTGGTGAGCGCCGCCAGCTCGCGCTCGGACTCGCTGCGGATCCGGTCGGCCTTGGCGTTGGCGTCGGCCACGATGTCCTCGGCCTGGCGCTGCGCGGTCTCCACGGTCTGGCGGGCGCGGCGCTCGGCGTCCGTACGGAGCTTCTCGGCCTCCAGGCGCAGCTGCTCCGCGCGGTGCTCGATCTCCGCGAGACGCTTCTCCGCCTTGGCCTGACGGCCCGCGAGGTCGCGCTCGGACTGCTCGCGGCGCTTGGCCAGGTTGGTCTCGAAGTCCGCGGCGGCCTGGGCGGCCTTGGCGCGGGTCTCCTCGAAGAGCGCGTCGGCCTCCTCGCGCTTGGAGGCGGCGTCCTTCTGGGCCTCGGTGCGCAGCGAAGCGGCGTCGCCCTTGGCCTTCTCGACGATCCGGACGCCCTCGTCCTCGGCGGTCGACTTCCGGTCGGCGGCGAACGACTCGGCGTCGTTGCGCACCTGCTGGGCGGCCGACTCGGCGAGCTCGCGGTGCTGCTCGGCCGCGCGACGGGCCTCCTCACGGAGGTCCTTCGCCTCCTCCTCGGCCAGGCGCAGGATCTTCTCGACCCGGGCGCCGAGGCCGGCGTACGACGGCTCGGCGTCGTTCACCTGAGCCTGGGCGTTCTGCGTCTCGAGGTGCAACTCCTCGATCCGCTTTTCCAGAGAGTTGATACGTCCGAGGGCGCTGTCACGGTCGGAGACCAGCTTGGTGATGCGGTCGTCCACCTGACCGCGGTCGTAACCACGCCGCACGAGCTCGAAGCCGAAGGGGGAGGATGTGTCGCTCATGGGGTTCCTGTCGAATGAGACCGATGAGGTGCTACGCGGGGTGTTAGGTGTTAAGGGGAATCCTAGGCGCCAAGACGGCGTGTCATCGAGTCAATCCGCGTTTGATCTGGACAATGACACCCCTTTTGAGTGGCAAGGCGACAGAATGCTTGTCACTCGTTCGCCTGAACCTCCATCAGGAGCACAGAGTCGAGTGCGCTGACTAGCCCTCTGACGTCTTGCCACCCGATCGAGTGGAACCCGCTGTCGCACCGGCCTTCACGCCCCCCGCGCCCTGGCCGCCGACCCCGGGCTTTCCGCCACCCGAAGGTGCCTCGAATGATTCCAACGCCTCAAGAACGTCCTGGACACGGGAGATCTCCGCCTGAATGTCCTCGCGCCTGCGCACGAGGACCTCCAGCTCGCGCCGGCCCTCGTCGACGAGCCGTTCGGCCTCCGCCGTCGCCTCCGCCAGCTTGCCCTCGGCGACCCGCACCAGCTCGGCCTTCTTCTGCTCGGCCTCCTTGAGCAGTGCCTCCGCCTTGCGCACCGCGGCGATGCGGACCTTGCTCGCCTCGCTGCTCGCGTCCGACACCAGCTCCTTGGCCTTCGCGTCGGCCTCGACGCTCTGCTCGGTCGCCGCCCGCACCAGCTTGTCCACGCGCTCGCCGGCCGACTTCATCTGCTCGGCCGACTCCCGGCGGGCCCGCTGGTGCAGCTCCTCGACCTCCGCCTCGACGCGGCCGCGCAGCTCCTCCGCCCGATCCCTTATGGCGGCGGCGTCGCTGCGCGCTCCGACCAGCAGCTCGTCGGCGTCCGTACGGGCCTTCTCCACAAGGGAGTTGCCCTCCACGGTCGACTCCGAGGTGATCCGCGCGGCCTCCTTGCGCGCCGCGTCGACCATCGCGTCCGCCTGCTCCTCGGCCGCCGTCGTGGCGGCCAGTGCCTGCTTCTGCGCGTCCCCGGTGAGCTTCTCGGCCTCCGAGGAGGCCTCCGTGATGAGCCGGTCGACCTGGGCCGCGGCCTCGCTGCGGCGCTTGTTGGCCTCTTCGCGGGCCTCGTCCAGCACCCGCTCCGACGCGGTGCGCGCCTCGGTACGGATCCGCTCCGCCTCGGTGGCGGCCTCGGCCTTGACCCGCTCGGCCTCGGACCGGGTACGGGTCGCGTGCTCCTGCGCCGAGGACAGCGCCTCGGACGCCTCGGCGCGCAGCCGCTCGGCCTCGTTCGCCGCTTCGCCGACCGTGCGCTCGGTGTCCTTGCGGGTCTGCTCGGTGAGCCGGTCCGCCTCCGCGACGGCCTCGCCGACCAGGTGGTCCGCCTGCTCGGCGGCCTCGGTACGGATCCGGCCCGCCTCGGCGCGCGCCTCGTCCAGGGTCCGCTCGGCCTCCCGCTCGGCCCCGGCCAGGGTCTCGTTCGCCGCGACCGTGACCCGGTCCGCCTCCGCGGTGGCCTCGCCGATGATCCGGCCGCCCTCCGCGCGGGCGTCGTCCAGCGTGCGCGCCGCCTCGGCGCGCTGCCGGTCCGCCTCCGCGGCGGCCTCGCCGACGGTGGCCTCGTTGGCCTTGCGCGTCTCCTCGACGAGCCGGTCGCCCTCGGTGCGCGCGTCGATGAGGATGCCCGTCGCGTCCCGCTCGGCCCCGGCCAGCGTCTGCGCGGCCTGCTCCGTGAGCCGCTCCGCCTCCGCCTTCGCCCCGTCCAGGGTGGCGGCCGCCTCGGCCCGCAGCGCCTCGGCCGCGGCCTCGGCCTCGCCCACGGTCAGCGCGTTGGCCGCGCGGGTCTCCTCGGTGAGCCGCACGGCCTCCGCCGCCGCCTCGGTGATCAGGCGGTCCGCCTGCTCGGCCGCCTCCGTCCGCAGCCGGTTCGCCTCGGAGCGGGCCTCGTCCAGGGTGCCCGCGGCCTCGTCGCGGGTGGCCTCGGCGGCTGCCTCGGCCTCTGCCGTGAGCCGCGCCGCCTCCGCGGCGGCCGCGGCGACCGTGGCCTCGGTGGCCGCGCGGGTCTCCTCGGTGCGGCGTTCCGCCTCGGCCGTGGCCTCCGCCACGATCCGGCCGCCCTCGGTGCGGGCGGCCTCCAGGGACTCCGCGGCCTCGCCGCGGATCCGGTTGGCGTCGTCGCGGGCGTCGGCCTTCGTACGGGCCGCATCGCGCTCGGAGGCGGCCAGCGCGTCGGTGGCCTCCGTACGCACCCGCTGCGCGTACTCCGCCGTGTCCGTGCGCAGCTGCTCGGCCTCGGCGATCGCGTCGCCGACCGTGCGCGCGGCCAGCTCCTTCGCCGCGTCCGTCTCCGTGCGCGCCTCGCTGCGGATCCGGTTGGCGTCCTCGGTGGCCCGCTCCCGCTCCGCGTAGGCGTCGGCGCGGACCCGGCCGGACTCCTCCTCGGCCTCCGTCTTCGCACGCTCCGCCGCGTGTTCGGCCGCGCTGCGCAGCCCCGCGACCTCTTCCTCGGCCTGCTCGTGCAGTCCGGCCACGGCTTCGCGCACCTGCTGGGCGGTGGCCTCGGCCGCCGCGACCACCTCGGACGCGCGCCGCTCGGCCTCCTCGGTGAGCCAGACGGCCTCGGCCGTGGCCTCCTCGGACCGCTTGCGGGCCTGGGCGAGGAGCTCCTCGCTCTCCTCCCGGGCCTGGGCGCGCTCGCTCTCCGCGTCGGTACGCGCCGAAGCCAGAGTCTCCTCGGACTCCCGGCGGCGCCGGGCGGCCTCCTCCTGGGCGGCGGCCAGCGCCTCGGCGGCCTCCTGCGCGACCCGCTCGGCGGCGGCCTTGGCCTCCGCGCGCAGCCGGTCCGCGGTCTCCTGCGCCTCGGAGCGCAGCCGCTCCGCCTCCGCCTCGGCCTCGCCGGTCAGCCGTACCGCGTTCTGCTCGGCCTCCGCGCGGACCCGGCCGGCGTCCTCGGCGGCGTCGGTGCGCAGCGTCTCCGCCTCCGCCTCCGACTGCGCCTGCAGCGCGCGGATCCGCTCGGCGGACTCCGCGCGGAGCCGGTCGCTCTCCTCGGTGGTCTCCTTGCGGATGCTCTCCGCGGCCGCCCGGGCGTCGCGCAGCGTCTGCTCGGCCGTCGTCAGGCGGCCCTCGGCGTCGGTGTGCAGCCGGACGAGCTCCTCGTCGGCCTCCGCCCGCTTCGCCGCCAGCGCCCGCTCGGTCTCCTCGCGCCGCACGGCGGCCGCGGCGTCCGCCTCGGCGCGTACCGACTCGGACTCTTCCTCGGCCTCCGCGCGCAGCCGGTCGGCCTCGGCGCGGGTCCGCTCCAGGGTCTCCTCGGCCTGCTTGCGCAGGGTCGTGGCCCGCTCGACGGCCTCGCCGCGGACCCGCTCGCTCTCCGTGTTCGCCGCCGAGCGCACCTCGTCGGCGTCGGCCCGGGACTTGCCCAGCAGCTCCTCGGCGGTGCGGGCCGCCTCCTCGATCTGCTGGACCGCCTCGCGGCGGGCCTCGCCGCGGATCCGCTCGCCCTCGGCGACGGCCTCCGCGCGCAGCTGCTCGGCCTCGCCGCGCAGCCGGCGGGCCTCCTCCTGGAGTTCGACCGTACGGGCCCGGTACTCCTCCGTGTCGTCCTTCGCGGCGCCCTTGAGCTCATCGGCCGTGGCCGCGGCCTGGGCGCGCAGCCGCTCGGCCTCCGCCTCGGCCTCGCCGCGGATCCGCTCGGCCTCCTCCGACGCCGCCCGGGTGGTGGCGCGGGCGTCCTCCGAGGCCTTGTTCAGGACCTCCTCGGCGGTGCGGGCCGCCTTCGCCAGCTGGGCCGCCGTGTCCTCGGCCGCGGCGGTACGGGCCTGCTCGCCGGCCTCCTTGCGCAGCCGCTCGGTCTGCTCGCGGGCATCGGCGAGCGCCTGCTCGGCCTCGGCCTTGAGGGTCTCGGCCTCCTTGTTGGCCTGGCCGACCAGCCGGGCCACCTGCTCCTTGGCCGTACGGGTGCGCTGCTCGTTGACGGACTCCGCCGATGCGAGCTGCCGCGCGGCGCTCTCCTTGGCCTCCGCGAGCAGCTTCTCCGCGGCCCCGCGCGCCTCGCGCAGGGCCCCTTCGGCCTCCTGGGTGCGCTGTTCGGCGACCCGGCCCAGATCCATCGTCTGGCGACGGGTCTGCTCGGCCTCCGCGGAGGTGGTGGAGCGCAGCCGCTCCGCGTGCTCGGTGGCCTCCTGGGCCTGCGCGGAGGCGGCGGTCAGCAGCCGCTCGGCCTCCTTGCGGGCGCGCAGCAGCGTCGACTCGGCCTCGGCGCGGGCGGATTCGTTCTCCGAGGCGAGCCGGCGGGTGGCCTCGGAGGCGACCCGGGCGGCCTCGGCGCGCGCGGTGTTCAGGGTCTGTTCGGCCTCGACGCGGGACTCGTCCATGAGCCGGCGGGCCTGGGCCTCGGTGCGGGCGCGCAACTGCTCGGCCCAGGCCACGTTCTCGTTGACGTGGGCTTCCACCGTCTGGCGGCGCTCGCTCAGCTCCTGGTCCAGGCGCTGGCGGCGGTTGACGGCCTCGGCGTGCAGCTCGGCCTGGAGCCGTGCCTGGTGCTCGGCGTGCTCCTGGAGGATGCGCTGGGTCTGCGCCCGTACGTCGCGCAGTTCGCGCTCGGCGTCGGAACGCATCTGGTCGGCCTGGATCTGGGCATTACGGAGCAGCTGCTCCGCCTGATACCCCATGTCCGCGCCGTCGTAGGCGGGGCGGGACGCCAGGTTGCGGCGTACCTCGTGGAGCTTGGCGCGCAGCACCTCGACCTGGTACCCCAGGTCATCGGCGTGCTGGACGGCCTTCCCGCGTTCCTTCTTCAGCCGCTCCATCTCGGCTTCGAAGCGCGAGAGATGGTCGGCCTCGGCCTGATGGCTCTCCTGGCTTTCGTAGCCCCGCACAGCGCGGTCCCATCCGTCCCCTGGTCGCAAGCCCGATCCCAAACGAGCGCCGTCCGCCCGCTGAACGACGCCCCCGGGGAATGGTGTCAGATCCCGGGTCGGGCGATACAGGCCCCGACCCCGTCCCCGCACCGAACCCCGGCCGAGCCAAAGCCACTCTACCGGCCGGGGAAACGGGACATCAGTGCTCGGGGCTGCTCGTGACCAGTTCGGTGAGGACGCCGTGGCAGTCCTTGGGGTGCAGGAAGGTGATCGAGGAGCCCATCGAGCCGGTGCGGGGCTGGTCGTAGAGGACGCGGACGCCCTTGCCTCGGATGGCCTCCGAGTCGCCCAGGACGTCCTCGGTGCCGAAGGCGATGTGGTGGACGCCCTCGCCGTTCTTGGCCAGCCACTTGCCGACCGCGGAATCCTCGCGGGTGGGCTCCAGGAGCTGGATGTAGGAGGCTCCGCCGTCGGAGGTCCCGTTGATCTTCAGCATGGCCTCGCGGACGCCCTGCTCCTCGTTGACCTCGGAGTGGAACACCTCGAACCCGTACGTGGCACGGTAGAACTCAACCGTCTTGTCCAGGTCGAAGCAGGCGATCCCGATGTGGTCGATTCTTGTCAGCATGGACACAGTGCAGCGCCAGCGGCGCGGTTACGCAACGTGCGCGCGATCACACTGACGTGCCGGTGACGGCACGGGTACCGCTCAGTACATTCGGGTAAACCCTCGTTCACTCCTCATCTCAAGGGGCTGTGCTCCATGTCCGGAACGAACAACTCCACGTCAGTGATCGTCGCCGGGGCCCGCACGCCCATGGGGCGACTGCTCGGCTCGCTGAAGTCCTTCTCGGGTGCCGACCTCGGCGGCTTCGCCATCAAGTCCGCGCTGGAACGCGCCGGGATCTCCGGCGACCAGGTCCAGTACGTGATCATGGGCCAGGTGCTGCAGGCCGGAGCGGGTCAGATCCCCGCGCGCCAGGCCGCCGTCAAGGGCGGGATCCCGATGAACGTTCCCGCGCTCACCATCAACAAGGTGTGCCTGTCGGGCCTCGACGCCATCGCCCTGGCCGACCAGCTCATCCGCGCCGGGGAGTTCGACATCGTGGTCGCGGGCGGTCAGGAGTCCATGACCAACGCCCCGCACCTGCTGCCGAAGTCCCGCGAGGGCTTCAAGTACGGCGCCATCGAGATGCTCGACGCGATGGCCTACGACGGTCTCACCGACGCCTTCGAGAACATCCCGATGGGCCTGTCCACCGAGACGCACAACACCCGTCTGGGCATCGAGCGGGCCCCGCAGGACGCCTTCGCGGCCACCTCCCACCAGCGCGCCGCCGCCGCGCAGAAGAACGGCGTCTTCGAGGCCGAGATCACCCCGGTCGAGATCCCGCAGCGCAAGGGCGAGCCGGTGGTGTTCTCGCAGGACGAGGGCATCCGGGCCGAGACCACGGTCGAGTCCCTCGGCAAGCTGCGTCCCGCCTTCGCCAAGGACGGCACCATCACGGCCGGCACCTCCTCGCAGATCTCCGACGGCGCCGCCGCCGTGGTCGTGATGAGCAAGGCCAAGGCCGAGGAGCTCGGCCTGGAGTGGCTCGCCGAGATCGGCGCCCACGGCAATGTGGCGGGCCCGGACAACTCGCTCCAGTCGCAGCCCTCCAACGCGATCCTGCACGCCCTGAAGAAGGAGGGCCTCGGCGTCGAGGACCTCGACCTCATCGAGATCAACGAGGCCTTCGCGGCGGTCGCCGTGCAGTCGATGAAGGACCTCGGAGTGACCCCGGAAAAGGTGAACGTCAACGGCGGCGCCATCGCCCTGGGTCACCCGATCGGCATGTCCGGCGCCCGCGTGGTGCTGCACCTGGCGCTGGAGCTCAAGCGCCGCGGCGGCGGGGTCGGCGCGGCCGCCCTGTGCGGCGGCGGCGGGCAGGGCGACGCCCTGATCGTCCGCGTCCCGTAGGGGAGGGGCGGCCGGAAGGCCGCCCGCACCCCCGCTCGTACCCGTTACCCGTAAGAGAACCGAGGAGCGCAGCACGTATGACGGTGGTGGACGTCCCCCAGCTGGTGGCCCAGGCCCGTGAGGGCAGGCCGCGAGCGGTCGCCCGGCTGATCTCGCTGGTCGAGGGGGCGTCCCCGCAGCTGCGCGAGGTGATGGCGGCGCTGGCGCCGCTCACGGGCACCGCGTACGTGGTGGGCCTCACCGGCTCCCCGGGCGTCGGCAAGTCCACGACGACCTCGGCGCTGGTTTCCGCGTACCGGCAGGCCGGCAAGCGGGTCGGCGTCCTGGCCGTCGACCCGTCCTCGCCGTTCAGCGGGGGCGCCCTGCTGGGCGACCGGGTGCGGATGTCGGACCACGCCTCCGACCCGGGGGTCTACATCCGCTCCATGGCCACCCGAGGCCACCTGGGCGGGCTCGCATGGGCCGCCCCGCAGGCGATCCGGGTGCTGGACGCGGCCGGCTGCGAGGTGATCCTGGTCGAGACCGTCGGGGTCGGGCAGTCGGAGGTGGAGATCGCGGCGCAGGCGGACACCTCGGTGGTGCTGCTGGCCCCCGGGATGGGCGACGGGATCCAGGCCGCGAAGGCGGGCATTCTGGAGATCGGCGACGTCTACGTGGTGAACAAGGCCGACCGGGACGGCGCGGACGCCACCGCCCGGGAGCTGAACCACATGCTGAGCCTGGGGGAGTCCCGGGGCAAGGGCGACTGGCGGCCGCCGATCGTGAAGACGGTCGCGGCGCGCGGTACCGGCATCGACGAGCTGGTCGAGGCGCTGGAGAAGCACCGGGCGTGGATGGACGAGCGCGGGGTGCTGGCGCAGCGGCGTACGGCCCGGGCCGCGCGCGAGGTGGAGACCATCGCGATCACCGCGCTGCGGGCCCGGCTGGCCGACGTGCACGGCGACGCCCGCCTGGACGCGCTGGCCGGGCGGGTGGCGGCGGGCGAGCTGGATCCGTACGCGGCCTCGGACGCGCTGCTGGCGACGCTGACGGAACCGGCGGATCCGACGGAATAGGTCGATCCGGTGGATCGGGTGGATCCACCGGAACCGGATGCGGAGCCCGCGGGCCGGTCATAGACTGGCGAACGCCCGGAATGCCCCAACGCAGGGAGGTTTCATGGCGAAGCGCGGCAACAAGAAGCGAGCCCGCAAGAAGAAGAAGGCCAACCACGGAAAGCGTCCCAACAGCTGACCGTGAGCACAGACCACACACGGAAGCCGCACCCCCTCCACGGGGTGCGGCTTCGGTGCGTGTGGTCCGCGGGGCTCAGTTGTTCCCGTCGTCGCTGTCGTCGTCGTCCGCGTCGGACGAGACGACCTTCGCCGTGGCCGTGTCCACGTGGACGTTCTGGGTCTTCCCGTCGGTCGTCTTGACCTCGACGTTCCAGGTGGCGGCGCGGCCGTTGTCGTCGTCGTCATCCCACTCCACCGACCAGACCTTGCCGGGGTGGGCGGCCACGGCCGTCTTCATGGCCTGCTCGGCGGTCACCTTCGCGGCGAGCAGCGAGGCGTAGTCGTCGGCCTTCTGGTCGTCGTCCTGGTTCTCCTTGGTGACGCTGCCGCTCGCGGCGTCCACCTCCAGCTCCGAGTGGGTGCCGTCCTTGCTGACGACGTCCACGTGCCAGACCGCGCCGTCGCGGTCCAGGGACTCGATGACTCCGGGGTTGGCCTTCAGGGCCGCCTGGGCCGCCGCCTCGGCGGTCACGTCGGCGCGCGCGGCGGTGGCCGCGGTCAGGGCCGTCGGGGCGGCGGCTGCCGTCGCCGCGGCCGCCACCGGCCCCCCCAGGGCCAGGACCACGGCCGCGGCCGCCGAAACGTATGTATTGCGCTGCATGACTGGACCTCCTCAGGCCGGCCACGTGCGCCTACGGTCGCTCGGCGAGGGCCGGCTGCGAGTGCGTTGCCACCCACCATTGTCCGGTGATCCGCCGTGATGGGCGCGTCGAGCGACCCGGGCCTCAGGCCTTGCCGCGGCCCGCGCGCAGGTGCTCGGCGACGGGTGTCAGCGCGGCGCGCAGCGCGGCGAGGGCGTCCGGGGGGAGCAGGTCGATGAAGTGCCGGCGGACGGACGCCACGTGGTGCGGGGCGACCTTGCGCATGGTCTCCATGCCCTCGGGCGTGAGGACGGCGTAGAGCCCGCGGCGGTCGGACTCGCAGTTCACACGGCGGACCAGGCCCGCCGATTCCATGCGGGTGATCTGGTGGGAGAGCCGGCTCTTGGACTGCAGCGTCGAG
The DNA here is from genome assembly GCF_035978755.1 of Streptomyces sp. NBC_01298. Lineage (NCBI taxonomy): Bacteria > Bacillati > Actinomycetota > Actinomycetes > Kitasatosporales > Streptomycetaceae > Streptomyces > Streptomyces sp. NBC_01298. Next base: position 3,073,980 of record NZ_CP108414.1, on the reverse strand, counting down.
GTCGCGAGATCGCTCATCCGCATCCGGTGTTCCTCGGATTCGGAGAGGTTCACGAGGATCTCGTAGTCGTTGTTGGTGAGCCCGAAAGGCTGGAGGTCCTTTTCCAGCTGGTGCGACAGCAGTCTGCTGACGTCCAGGTGGGTGCGCCAGGCGCACTGCTCGGCGTCGGTCAGCCAGCGGGTGGCCGTCTCGGTCTCGATGGTCTCCATGAAAGAACTCTACCTAAGAAGTTGAATTACGTACAAAAATGCGGGGAGGTGAGAGGTTTCCTACAGCCCGAAGCGCCTCTGGAGATCACCCAGCTGCCCCGGCATGCGCGGTACGCCGAGCTGCCCCAGCGGACCCTGCCCGGGCACGCCCTGCGCCTGGCCCGTGGCCGCCCCGGGACCCACCGCCCCGATCGCCTGCTCCGGCATCAGCATCTCCGAGGACTGGAGCAGGACCGTACCCGCGCCCACGAACTCGAACTGGTGCTCCTCGCCCGAGGAGCCCCCGATGCCCGTCAGCGAGCGCAGGCCGCCGAGCACGCCCGACATGTACCCGTGGTCGTAGTGGTGGCAGGGGGAAGGGCAGTCCGCCCACCCCACCAGCGCCTGCGGGTCCACGCGCAGCGGCGGCTCCATGAACACCACCGGACCGCTGGAGGCGGCCACGAACTTCCCGGTTCCGATCAGGGTGAGGAAGCCCGGGACGATCGACTGCTTCAGCGCCAGCGAGGGCTGGTAGGCGAGCAGGTTCCCCGACCGGATGGTCAGGTTGCCGTTGTCCAGGTCGTACGAGTTCACGTCGAAGGCCCGGTCGGCCAGCAGCATCTTGCCCTGGCCCTCGGCCACCACCCAGTCGCTCGCGTGCAGCGGCGAATGGAAGCTGGTGCGCAGCAGCCGGTCGAACCGGCCGTGGCCGATGCCGTTGAACTCGATGCGCCCGTAGTAGGCGATCATCTTGCCCTTCTGCAGGAACCACTGGCTCCCCTTGAGCTCCACGCAGAAGGTGTAGGCGTTGACGTTGTCGTCGGACGGCAGGGTGTACGGGTCGAAGACGGTCGGACCACCCGGTCCGCCGGTCACGGGACCACTCGGTCCAGGCTGGTAAGTCACAGCTTCTCCTCCGAGGCCTGTACGTACACCGCGCCCTGGCCGGACAGCTCCAGCTGGAACGCCTCGCCCGAGCCGCGCCCGACCATGTCGCGCCAGCCCAGCGCCGTGGACAGCTTGTTGCGGACCTCGCCGTGGTGGGCGACGTAGGCCTGCGGGTCCACGTGGATCGGGCGGTTCGGGGTGATCGGCAGCTCGATGACCCCGCCGTGGGCCATCACGGCCACCGAGCCGTGGCCCTTGAGGGTGGTGGTGAACAGGCCCTGGCCGGTGACCTGGCCGCGCACCATGCCCATGACCCCGCCCTGCGCGCCCATGAACATCGTGCCCTGCTGGAGGGTGCCGTCGAAGGCGAGCAGCCGGTCGGCCTCCACGTAGAGCGTCTCGCCGGTGAGGCTGATGACCTGGATGTGGTGGCCGCCGTGGCCGAACATCACGGTGCCGCTGCCCTCGACCTCCATCAGCGGGGTCTGTTCGTTCGCCACGCGGCGCCCGATCATGCCCATCACGCCGCCCTGGCCGCCGGTCAGGCTCGGGGTGAAGGAGACCTCGCCGCGGTACGCGAGCATCGCGCCGCGCTGGCTGTACATCTTCTGGCCCGGGATCACCTGGGCCTCGACCATCTTCGAGTTGATCTCGCGGAACGGCATCAGACGTCGCCCCCGATGGTGTTGCGCTCGCTGGGCTGTACGTACACCAGGCCCTCGCCCTCGAAGCGGATCTGGAACGCCTCGCCCGAACCCTCGCCGATCAGCGTGCGGAAGGTCACGCCGGACTGGAAGGACTGCTGGAGGTTCCCGGTGTGCGCGATGTACGCGCCCGGGTCCACGGAGAGCGGGTACTGGGAGCTGACGCGCAGCACGACGGCCGGGCCGTCGGAGGTGATCGCCGCCTGCCCGTTGCCCTCGACGGTGGTGGTGAACAGGCCGTTGCCCGTCGTAGCCCCCCGCAGACCGGTGAAGGTGGTGCCGGTGCGCAGGCCGGCATCGGTGCACAGCAGGTTGCTGGACTCGACGTACAGCTTCTCGCCGCGCAGATTGACCAGATTGATCTCACTCGCCCGGTCGGCGAAGAAGCAGGTGCCGTGACCCTGCACTTCCATCACGGTCATCTGCTCGCCGGTGAGCCGCCGGGTCACCATTCCGCGGAGGCCTTCGCCGCCGCCGGTCATCTTCTTGAAGGCCATCTGGCCGTCGTACGCGACCATGGCGCCGTTTTTCGCTTTCACGGCGTCCCCGGTCAGGTCGACGGCGAGCACCTTGCTGCCTTGGAGTCGGAACTGAGCCACGGGAAGACGTTATCCGCAGCGGGCGGCACCGAACAGGGCCCGTTGGCCGATATGCGTCACGGTTCGGCACGGTCCGCCCCGGTCCGCGGGGACCCCGGGCCCCGCGCCAAGATCGCCCGGGGCGGCTGAGACACTGGGACGGACCCCCGGCATCCACCCCGAAGGTTCCACGTGGACATCAAGACCGCTTCCGCCCTGCACCGACTGCGCCTCATCTCCGTACCGGAGGCGCTCTCGTTCCCGGCGCTGCTGCTCTTCGGCTCGGTGCTGAGCCGGATCTCGGACATCGACTACCTGATGATGCCGCTCGGCGTCATCCACGGGATCCTGTTCGTCATCTACGGCGTCTTCCTGCTGGACGTCTGGTTCAAGGCGAAGTGGCCGCTGAAGAAGGTCGTGCTGTTCTTCCTGCTGGCTCTGATCCCCTTCGGCGGGCTCTACGGCGACCGCCTGCTCAAGCGTGACGAGACGGCCGGCGTGCTCGCCGCCCGTGCCCGTGAGGCGGCCCGCGCATGATGATCGCGTTCTCGGTGACCCCGCTGGGCGTCGGTGAAGAGGTCGGCGAGTACGTGGCGGACGCGGTCCGCGTGGTCCGCGCGTCGGGGCTGCCGAACCACACGGACGCGATGTTCACCACCATCGAGGGAGAGTGGGACGAGGTGATGGACGTGGTCAAGCGCGCGGTGGCCGCCGTCGAGGAGCGCGCCCCGCGGGTCTCCTTCATCCTCAAGGCCGACATCCGCCCCGGAGTCACGGACGGCATGACGTCCAAGATGGAAACGGTGGAACGCCACCTCGCCGGGGGCTGAGCCACCACCGGCGGGCCCCCGCCAAGGCCGCCCGGGGCGGGCGGCCTCCCGTAGAGCAGACTTCGGACGCATGAGCGCCTCCACGATCAAGCACGCCGTCCCCTACTACTCCCAGTGGGAGTCCGCCGCCCTCGTGCCCGGGTTCGTCGAGGGCGCCGACGCGGCGGGGGATCCCCTGTGGGCCGGGTCCGGGGCCGACTCCCCCGAGGAGTACGCCTTCTGGGCGCCCCGCATGTGCGGAGTCGCCTGTCTGCGGATGGCGCTGGGCCGCCTGGGGCTCCCCGTACCGCCTTCCGTGGAGCTCGTGAAGGAGCTCTGCGCGGCCGGGGCGTACGTGCGGGACGGGGACGCCGTGCAGGGGCTGATCTACCAGCCCTTCGCGGAGTACGTGAACGCCCGCTGGGGCCTGGACGCGCGCTCGGAGCCCCGGCTGGACCACGGCACCGTCCGGGACGTGCTCGCCGGGGGCGGGCTGGCGATGCTGTCCGTCCACTGGTCGATCCGCACCCTGGTCCCCGCGGGGGCGGCCCGGGGCGGTCACCTGGTGCTCGCCGTCGGCGCCACCGAGGACGCCGTCCTGGTGCACAATCCCTCCGGCTTCCCCGACGGTTCGCAAGCGTACGCGCCCGTCCCCTGGGCGGAGCTGGACCGCTTCTACGCCGGTCGCGGCGTCCTGCTTGCAGGCCGCGCCGGCTGAGGGGCGCCGGCCCCGGATGACCCGTTCGGCCCCGTCCGCCGGGGCACGGAACGGAACCGCCCGGTCGGGTGCATCCCGTTCGACAGCCTGAGGTATCTCCCCTTTCGTTGGGATAGGTACCCCGGTTTCGAGCGCTGGAGGAAACCGTGCGGCAGGAAGCCTTCGACTACGAGACCCACAGCGGGCTGGCCGGCCCCCTCGAGGAGCCGGACCCCGCCGTCGCCTACCGCGTGCGGTACCGCTCCCTGCTCGCGCGCGAGGACCTCCGGACCCGAATACGGGCCGTCGCGCTCATGACCCTGGCCCCCGTCGCCGCCACCGGGCTGCTGCTCTACCTGCTCTGGCCCACGCACCGCACCGTCCGGGAGGGCGGCGAGGGCTGGCTCGTGCGGCTCGACGGCGTGATGCTCGGATCCGTCGCCCTGATCATGCTCTTCATGGTGGTCAACGTGGTCTCCATCGCCCACGCCACGATGGTCGCCCGGGACCCCGTCCCGGTCCCCGCCGAGCCCGGCACCCGCGTCGCCTTCCTCACCACCTACGTGCCCGGCAAGGAACCGCTCTCCATGGCGGCCGCCACCCTGCGCGGGGCCGTGGCCGTCCGCCACGACGGGCCGCTCGACGTCTGGCTTCTCGACGAGGGCGACGACCCCGCGGCCAGGGAGCTGTGCGCGGCCCTCGGCGTGCGCCACTTCACCCGCAAGGGCGTACCCGAGTGGAACACGGCGAAGGGGGCGCACCGGGCGAGGACCAAGCACGGCAACTACAACTCCTGGCTGGCCCGGCACGGCGGGGACTACGACTACCTCGCCTCCGTGGACACCGACCACGTGCCGCTCCCGCAGTACCTGGAGCGGATGCTCGGCTTCTTCCGCGACCCCGACATCGCCTTCGTCGTCGGCCCGCAGGTCTACGGCAACTACACCTCCTCGGTCACCAAGGCCGCCGAGTCCCAGCAGTACCTCTTCCACGCGCTGATCCAGCGCGCGGGCAACCGCTACGGCGCCCCCATGTTCGTCGGCACCAACAACGCCGTCCGGATCAGCGCCCTGCGCCAGGTCGGCGGGCTCTACGACTCCCTCACCGAGGACATGGCCACCGGCTTCGAGCTGCACCGCAGCCGCAACCCCGCGACCGGCCGGTTCTGGCGCTCCGTCTACACCCCCGACGTGCTCGCCGTGGGAGAGGGGCCGAACACCTGGACCGACTTCTTCACGCAGCAGCTGCGCTGGTCGAGGGGGACGTACGAGACCCTCCTGCGGCAGTACTGGCGCGGCTGCTTGCGGATGCCCCCGGGCCGCTGGCTCAACTACACCCTGATGCTCGTCTACTACCCGATGACCGCCGTCAACTGGCTCCTCGGCGTCCTCAGCTGCGTGCTGTTCCTGTGGTTCGGCGCCTCCGGCACCCAGGTCTCCTCCGAGGTCTGGCTGATGCTCTACACCGACGCCGCCGCCCTCCAGGTCGGCCTGTACCTGTGGAACCGCCGCCACAACGTCTCGCCCCACGAGCCGGAGGGCTCCGGCGGGCTCGCCGGCATGGCGATGTCGGCCGTCTGCGCGCCGGTCTACCTGATGTCGCTCGGCTCGGCGGTGCTGCGCACCCGGGGCCGTTTCGTCGTCACCCCCAAGGGCGGCACCGCCAGCCCCGACCTGCCCGCGACCTTCCGCATCCACCTCTTCTGGGCCGCCGTCCTCCTCGTCTCCCTCGCGGCCTCCGTGCGCTACGAGCACACCCACGCGGCCATGCGGATCTGGGCGGTGCTCGCCCTGGCCGTCACCCTCGCCCCGCCGGCCGTATGGGCCGTGACGGAGCTGCGCGCCAAGGCGGCCCGGGGCGCGCCCGGCGCGGGCTCCGAGCCGGGCGACGAGCCGGGCGAGGAGCCGGAGCAGGCGTTCGCGACCACCGCAGGAGGGAACTGAGCCATGGACTACCGGCCTTCGAAGCAGTTCAAGAAGACGGCCCTGGGCGCCTCGGCGGCGGCCCTGCTGCTCGCGCTCAACGCGCCCGCCGCGCTCTCCTTCGCCGGGGACCGCTACCACTCGTACAAGATCGGGCAGGCCGGCTACCGCGCGCAGTACGGCTCGTGGGGGCTGACCGCCCTCCCCGAGGAGTACCGGATCAACGCCATGCACGCGGCGCTGCTGCGCACCGGCAAGGTGCTGCTGATCGCCGGCTCCGGCAACGACCAGCGCAACTTCGACAAGGGCACCTTCTCCACCGTCCTGTGGGACCCCAAGGACGACAGCTTCAAGAGGATCCCGACCCCGGAGGACTTCTTCTGCTCCGGCCACAGCCAGCTCCCCGACGGACAGCTCCTGGTGGCCGGCGGAACCGCGCGCTACGAGGTGCTCGGCGGGAAGGTCACCCGGGCCGGCGGCGGCATGCGGGTCAAGAACGAGAGCCCCGACAAGGCGGTCACCCTGCCGAAGGGCACCGTCTTCCGGTCCCCGTCCGGCGTCGAGTACGTGTCGAGGTTCGCCGTCACCGTCCCCAAGGCCACCCGGCGGTTCGAGATCGCCTACGGGCGCGGCGGGCAGATGATGCCGTGGAAGACCAAGGTGGTCGCCGCGGAGGCGCGCGTCTTCGTGGAGGCGGTCCGGGAGGGCGCCGCAGGACTGACGACCCAGGCCGCCCAGTACGCGGTGGCCGGGCTCACCGGCAAGGACGCCGCCGACGTCTACGGGCTCGCGGAGCGGCTCAGCGCCGACAAGCAGGACTTCCAGGGCATCAAGTCCGCCTACGAGTTCGACCCGGTGGCGGAGAAGTACGTACCGGTCGACCCGATGAGGGACGCCCGCTGGTACCCGACCCTGGTGGGGCTCCAGGACGGGCGGGTCCTCGCCGTGTCCGGGCTCAACGACGTGGGCGACGTGGTCCCCGGCGACAACGAGTACTACGACCCGAAGACGAAGAAGTGGTCCAAGGGGCCCTTCCGCTACTTCCCGACCTACCCCGCGCTCTTCCTCACCCAGGGCGGCAAACTGCTCTACACCGGCTCCAACGCGGGCTACGGGCCCAAGGGCAAGGGGCGCGAGCCGGGCGTGTGGGACCTGGCGACGAACCAGTACCGCAAGGTCGGCGGACTGGCCGACGCCGACCAGCTGGAGACCTCCTCGTCGGTCCTGCTGCCCCCGGCCCAGGACCAGAAGGTGATGGTGCTCGGCGGCGGCGGAGTCGGCGAGTCCCGGCTGTCCACGGACCGGACGGCGGTCGTGGACCTCAAGGCGGAGGTGCCGGTCTTCCGGTCGACGGCCCGGCTGCCGCAGGGCGTGCGCTACCTCAGCAGCGTGCTGCTGCCCGACGACTCCGTCTTCACCACGGGCGGCTCCGCCGACTACCGGGGCCGGGGCGCCAGCGACATCCGCAAGGCGCAGTTCTACTACCCGCGCACCGACACCTTCGTGGCCGCCGCTGCCCCCAAGGTCGGGCGCAACTACCACTCCGAGGCGCTGCTGCTGCCCGACGGGCGGGTGGCGACCTTCGGCTCCGACCCGCTCTTCGCCGACAAGGACAACACCAGGCTGGGCCGGTTCGAACACCGGCTGGAGGTCTACAGCCCGCCGTACCTGTACCGGGACCCGGCGCTGCGGCCCGTGCTGGGGGAGGGGCCCCAGGAGGTCGGGCCCGGCGGCCGCGCCACCTTCCGGGCACCGAAGGCGGAGCGGATCCAGCGGGCCCGGCTGATGCGTCCGAGCGCGGTCACGCACACCACCGACGTGGAGCAGCGGTCGATCGAGCTCGGGCTGGAGAAGACGGCGGACACGGTGACGGTGACCGTGCCGGCCGACCCGACACTGGTGCCGCCCGGCTGGTACATGCTGTTCGTGACGGACGCGGACGGAACCCCGTCGGTGGCGAAGTGGGTGCGGGTGCGGCCGGCTCCGGAGCCGGCGGCGCCGAAGCCGCCACCGCCGGCGGCGTCGCGGGACGGGTGGCTGAGCTAGGGCGCCCGCCGTGGACCCGGCCTGGATCCCGTCAGGCGGACAGGGCGCGGAACTGGGTGATCGCGGTGAGCACGGGGAGTCCGACCTCACCGACCACGGCGGCGATCCGCTGGACGGTGTCGAGCGCCCGGCGCACGGCGCCGGGGCCCGCGGCCTCGCCCTCGCGGACGGTCTCCAGGGACGCGTCGATGTCGGCGAGGTCGTCCCCGGAGACCTGGCCGCGCAGGACCTCGATGAGTCTGATCACGTCCTGGAGGGCCGCGGACTGGACCTGGGGTGCGTGGTGGCTGTTCACCACCTTCCCGATGTTGCCCGTACCGGAGACGTCGATCCTGTCGCCGATGTGGTTGACCCTCCAGAGGGGTTCCTCGCCGGTCATCCGACCACCTTTCCGGTGTTGTCCGTGCCGGCGACGTTGATGGTGTCGCCGATCTGCGCGATGTGGTTCTCGATGCGGATCGCGAAGGCGGCGTTCGGATCGTCGATCGCGTCGGTGATCCTCGCGACCAGGTCTTGGACCTCTGTGATGTCGAGGCTGACCAGAGCGGGGTGCGCGGCGCCGCCGGTCTCGATGACCAGGACGTAGTAGGTCTTGGTGCGCAGTACCGACACCAGTCGTGACACCAGGATCACGGCGATGGTCGCGGCCGGGGCGACGACGACGAGCACCACCCCGAACGCGCCCAGGCCCCCGGCGGTGAGGGCCACCAGGAGGATCATGAACCTTACGAAGGCCGAGACGGCCGGCCCGCGGGCGGTGCCCCAGCTGAGCGCCCTGACCCGGGTGATGTTGGTGACGGGGAACGCGTCGGCGCCGACCCAGAGCATGCGTCGTGCGACGCGGACCTCGATGACCTCTCGCCCGGATATGACGGACCCCCCCGGTGCCGTTTCGTAGCACACAGGATCTAGCTCAACTCCCCTTGTGACAAGGGGAAATCGGCCAACCTAGTCCGTGGCGCGGCGGGCCAGGCCCAGGGCGTAGTCCGGCCACCACTTCCCCGCCGGGGGGCCGCCGCGGCAGGTGCCGTCCGATTCGCCGGGGCGCTTGATCCAGAGGTACGCGTCCACGAGCGGGTCACCCGTACCGTCGGTCGGGGGCGTGCCCAGCGCCCGGCCGGGCGGATTGCACCAGGCCTGGTCGCGGTCGCCCCGGAGCGGGCCGTCGCCGTTGCGGCTGGTGTCGATGACGAAGTGCTTGCCCTTGGTGGCCTGGGAGAGGGCGGCGCCGTACTCCCGGCCGGCCGCGCTGGGCTGGAAGTTGGACACGTTGAGGGCGAAGCCGTCGGCGCGGTCGAGTCCGGCCTTGTAGAGGGGATCGACCAGCTTCCGCTGGTCCGGGATCCAGGCCGGATTGCCGGCGTCCAGGTAGACCTTGGTGTTCTTGTTGCGCTTGAGCCGGTCGACGGCCTCGGAGAGCAGCCGCAGCCGCTCGTCGCGGTGGCCGGCCTGGGTGCAGCCGTCCACGAGGTGCGGGACCGCGTCCGGCTCCAGGACGACCAGGGCCTTGGTGTCGGCGATGTTGTCGGCGAAGGCGCCGATCCAGCTCCGGTACGCGGCGGCGTCCCGGGCGCCGCCCGCCGAATGCTGCCCGCAGTCCCGGTACGGGATGTTGTACGCGACGAGGACCAGCGTGCGGCCCGCCGCGCGGGCGCTCGCCCCGGCCCGGCGGATCTCCGGGCCGGGGTCGCCGGCCGGGCCCCACAGGGCCATCGGCCGGTCGGCGATGCGGCGCAGCACCTGGGCGTCGCTGTTGCGGCCCTGCGCCTCCCAGGCGGCGACCTGGCGGGCGGCGTCGCTCTGCGGGTCCACCCAGAACGGGGAGTCGTCGACGAGGCCGACCCCTGCCGGGTGGTGGGGCGGGGCGGATTCCGGCTGGGCGGTGGGGGCGGGGGAGCATGCGGCTGCCGCCGTGAGGGCGAGGGCTGCGGTGAGGAGGGTGGCGGGGCGGCTGCGGGGGCTGCGGCGGCGGGCTGGCATCCGGCTTCCTCGGGGCGAAGGGGTGAGCGGCTGCGGGCCGGGTCATCGTGACATAACGGGCAGTTGGGGTGGGGTACGACACTGCCGAGTGCGGCCGGGTGGGGGGAGGGCGAGGGGGGAGGGGTGGGGGTGGCGCTGCGCGGTGCTGTCCCCTACCCGCCCTTCCTCCGTTCCCCGGGCTGCGCCCGGACCGCCTCGGGGGCTCCGCCCCCGGACCCCCGCTCCTCAAACGCCGGAGGGGCTGCATTCACCCCGGCGAAGCCGGATTCGTCAGGGCGATGGCCAGCGGGGTGCGTTCGTAGAGGATCTGGTGGCCGTGGCGGGCCGAGATGAGGAGGCCCGCTTCCTGGAGGGTCTTCAGGTGTGCGGAGACCGTGGAGGGGGCCAGGGACAGGCGGTGGGCCAGGGCGGTGGTCGAGGCCGGCTCGGTGAGGGCGCACAGGACGTCCGCGCGGGCTCGGCCCAGGAGCCTGGCCAGGGCCCGGGGGGCCGGGCCCGCGGGGGCCGTCCACAGGGCGCCGATGCCGCGGGCCGGGTACACCAGGGTCGGCTGCCACGGCGGGTCGTAGCCGCCCACCACCTCCGGCCAGACGAAGGCGCTCGGCATGAGGAGCAGCCCCTGACCGTCGAGGGAGCGGTCGTGGTGGCCCCGGCGGGCGATGGTGAGGGTGTTCCCCGACCAGCGCAGATCCGGGTGGAGCCCGTCGAAGAGGGCCTCCAGCCCGCCCGCGGCCAGTCGCCGGGAGTGGAACAGGACGTCCGCCTCCAGCAGGGCGCGCAGCCGGGTCCAGTGCGGGGCGACCAGCACCCGCCAGGCCTGCTCGTAGAGGTCGGCCAGCTCCTGGACCGCCCGCTCCGGATCGGCGAGCATCCGCTGCCCGGCCGCGCTCTCCAGGGCGCCCGGGGTGCAGACGAGGGAGCGCCGCAGGTCCTCCCGGGCCGCCTGCGCATCGGCGGCCCGGACCCGCGCGAGTTCCTCCTCGAAGGTGACCGACGGGCCCGTCGGCGGCGGGCTGAGAAAGTCCGGATTGTGCCCCGTGCGCGGCATCAGCAGCCACAGCGGCCGCAGGTCCAGCCCGGCGGCCGCCGTGCGGATCCCGCGGAGCCAGGGCAGGTGGTAGGCGTGGCGGCGCTGGTCCAGGAGGACCCGTACCGCCTCCTGGGTCTCCCAGCGGGGCGAGATCGAGAACCGGCAGCGCAGCAGGTCGGCGGGGCCGAAGCGGAAGTGGAACGGCACGGGTCCCTCCGGGGGTGGGACGGGACGGGCCGGGCGGGCGGCGGGATGCCGGGCGGCGCTCGGCGGGTCGGGGTGACGGGTCTCCGGGCGGAGAGAGCAGGGCCGGTGTGCGGCCAACCTCCCCGGCTGCCGTGCCGGAGAGGGGTGATTCGGGTGAGGGCGAATCTCTGGTACCCCAGCCTAGGTGCCGCCACGGTGCACCGTATGACCACCGCCAACCAGGACGCACCCGCCGCCGAGCCGCATCCCGTCCCCGATCCTCATCCCGCCGCCGATCCGCATACCGTCCCCGGGCCGCCCGAGCGGCCCCCCGCGCAGCCCCCCGTCGGCTACCGGGCCGTCTTCCGGGTCGGGGAGTTCCGGCCGGTCTTCGCCGCGCACCTGCTGTCCGTGCTCGGCGTCGTCATCGCCGAGATCTCCCTCACCGTCCTCGTCTACCGCGCCACCGGCTCCCCCCTGATGAGCGCGCTCACCTTCGCCCTCGGCTTCCTGCCCTACGCCCTCGGCGGCACGCTCCTCGCGCCGCTCGCCGACCGGCTCCCCGCCCGCCGGGTGCTCGTCGGCTGCGACCTCGTCTGCGCGGCCTGCGCGGCGGCCATGGCCGCGCCCGGCACCCCGGTCGCGCTGCTCCTCGTACTGCGCTGCGCGATGGCCTTCGTCGCGCCGCTGTTCCAGGGCACCCGCAGCGCCTCCCTCGCCGACGTGCTCGGCGCCGGGGACGCGTACGTCCTGGGCCGCTCGCTGCTGCGCATGGTGGCCCAGAGCGCCCAGCTCATCGGCTTCGGGCTCGGCGGGCTGCTGCTCACCGTGCTGGCCCCGCGCGGGGCGATCCTCCTCACGGCCGCCGGTTTCCTCGGCTCCGCGGCCCTGCTGCGGCTGGGCACCCGGGCCCGCCCCGCCCGGTCCGCGGGCGCCGGTGCGCGGGTCTCCCCGATCGCGGGACTGCGCGCCGTCCTGGGTCACCGCCGGCTGCGGGCCCTCACCCTGCTGTCCTGGCTGCCGCCGCTCTTCGTGGTCGTACCCGAGGCCCTGCTGACCCCGTACGCCACCGGCCTGGGCATCTCCACGGCCGGGCTCGGGCTGCTGATGTGCGCGATGCCCGCCGGCGCCATCGCCGGGGAGGTGTGGGCGGGTTCGGCGCTCACCGCCCGAACGCGTTCGCGGATCACGGCCCCGCTCGCGGCGCTCTCGCTGCTGCCGCTGCTCGCGTACGCCGTCCGGCCCGGCCTCCCGCTCCTGCTGGGCACGCTCGTCCTGGCCGGGCTGGCCCACGCGTACACCCTCGGGCTCGACCAGTGGTACGTCGAGGCCGTGCCCGAGGAGCTGCGCGGCCGGGCGATGACCCTGCTCAGCACCGGGCTGATGACCCTTCAGGGCGTCGGCATGGCGCTCGCCGGGGTCGCGGCGGAGTTCCTGCCCGTGCACGTGGTCGTCGCGTCGGCCGCGGTCCTGGGCACCGGGGTCGTCCTGCTGCTGCTCGCCGAGGTGCGCCGGACGGACGGGCCGAGGCGTGAGACGGATCCCGCCGCCAAATGACCGCCCGGTAGGGTCGGGTGCGTGCCCAAGCCGCTCAGCCTTGCCTTCGACCCGATCGCCCGCGCCGACGAACTCTGGCAGCAACGCTGGGGTCCGGTGCCCTCGATGGCCGCGATCACCTCGATCATGAGGGCGCATCAGATCCTGCTCGGCGAGGTCGACGCGGTCGTCAAGCCGTACGGCCTGACCTTCGCGCGCTACGAGGCGCTCGTGCTGCTGACCTTCTCCAAAGCCGGGGAACTGCCGATGTCGAAGATCGGCGAGCGGCTGATGGTGCACCCGACGTCGGTGACGAACACCGTGGACCGGCTGGTGAAGTCCGGGCTCGTCGCCCGCCGCCCGAACCCGAACGACGGGCGCGGCACCCTCGCGTCGATCACGGACAAGGGCCGCGAGGTGGTCGAGGCGGCCACCAAAGCGCTGATGGAGATCGACTTCGGGCTGGGCGCCTACGACGCCGAGGAGTGCGGGGAGATCTTCGCGCTCCTGCGCCCGCTCCGGGTGGCCGCGGCCGACTTCGAGGAGAATTGACGATCCTCGCCCCCTTGATTGGGGGCGATTCCTTTTAGCTCGTGTGAGCGGGCTTCGGGGCTTCACGCATCCGCCTCCGGCCGATGGCCGGGACTCGCACCCTGAGGGTGCTGCGCGTGCTGTTGATATCCGAGCCGCCCGTCCGGCGGGCTCGGGCCTCGATCTCGATCGAGGCATTGTGGTCGGCGTCGTCCTCGTGCCCGCACCGGGTGCAGGCGAACAGCCGACCGCATCCCTTGCGGGATTCGGGATCGACCTGGCCACACTTGGCGCAGGTCTGGGAGGTGTGGAACGGCGGCACCGCGACGAGTACGGACCCGTATATGCGGGCCTTGTACTCAAACTGGCGCCGCCGCTCGCCCGGGATGTTGTCGAGGATCGACCGGTTCAACCCGGCCTTGGCTCGGACGTTCTTGCCCGGTGTTTCGACGCTGTCCTTCGCGGAGGCGGTCATGTTCTTCACGCGCAGGTCCTCGATGCCGATCAGGCCGTGGTTTTTGGCGAGGTCGGTGGTGAGTTTGTGCGTGAAGTCCTGGCGCCGGTTGGCCCGCCGGGTGGTGAGCCTTGCGATCTGGGCGATCGTCGTACGCAGGCGGTGGCTGTACTTCCCTCCGTTGGGCTTCTTCGTGTAGGTGATCTGGCGGGCCTTGCGCTGTTCGAGCGCTTTGAGTCGCTTCTTCTCGTTGGCGGTCAGTGTCGGCGGCATGAGCCGGGGCGTGGTCTCGGTGGACACGAACGCGGACGCGGCGACGCCGAAGTCCACCCCGCACGCGGGCTTCCCGTTTGGCGTGTCCGGCTTGCGGCTGGTGTGGACACCGAAGGAGACGTGCCAGCCGTTACCGTCTCGCGAAACGGTGGCGTTACGGATCGTTCCCCCAATGGCGCGGGAGAGCCGGAAGCGCAGCCAGCCCAGCTTCGGCAGACGCAACTCGGCCCACTTGCGGTTCACCTTGCGGACCTCGACCGCCTGGCCCGGGAACGGGATCGACAGGCGGTGCCCGCGTTTCTTCCGTGCCGGGAATCGTGCCGGGTGTTCGGGGTTCCAGAAGTTGTCGTAGGCCCGATCTAGGTTGCGAAGGATCTGCTGACCGGCCTGCGCGGGCAGGTCACCGATCCAGTCAAGATCCGTACGAGCTGCCGTCAGGTGCCTGCACTGCTCGGCCGACCGCAGGGTGTACGCCCGCTGCTCCCACAGGTACACGCGCTGTTCCAGAGCCACGTTCCACAGGGCACGCACCGTATGACCCCACCCGGTCAGGACCTGGTCCTGATCCCCGGTGGGGTACGCACGATACTTACGCCCCGCATCCGCCTTCACACCCCCATCGTGCCGACGATTAACGACCGGCATGGCCCAGATCCGTGAAAGACACGCATTGTGCCTTCGTGTGCACGCAGGCATGTTTTTCGTGACGAAACACCGGCGCAAAGTGTCCGTCGATGCGCACCTCAAACAGATGGGGGGCATCATGTGCGCCGTCTGCGAGGACAATCACGTCCACTCAGACCCAGGCATCAACCCGGCCCCCGTCAAGATCGTGCAAACCGGACGGCTAGGCTCGACGCCATGAAACGAAGCGTGCTGACCCGCTACCGCGTCATGGCCTACGTGACCGCGGTCATGCTCCTGATCCTGTGTGCCTGCATGGTGGCGAAGTACGGCTTCGACACCGGCGCCGACCTGACCTTCGCGGTCTCGCAGGCGCACGGTGTGCTGTTCATGGTCTACCTGGTGTTCGCCTTCGACCTGGGCTCCAAGGCCAAGTGGCCGTTCGGCAAGCTCCTGTGGGTCCTGGTCTCCGGCACCATCCCGCTCGCCGCGTTCTTCGTCGAGCGCAAGGTCCGCGCCGAGGTGGAGCCCCTCGTCGTCGGCGCTCCGGCCGCCGCCCGCGCCTGACCCCAGGGACTCCACGGACCCCGGGCGACCTGCCCGGAGTGATCGACCCGGAGTGATCCACCTGGAGTGATCCACCCACCCCCGGGGGGGACTCCCCGGGGGTGGGCCATCGACATTTACTAGGACGTCCTAGTAAATTCAGTGGCATGGACGCTGACGCCATTGAGGAAGGCCGCCGTCGCTGGCAGGCCCGGTACGACAAGGCCCGCAAGCGCGAGGCCGATTTCACCACGCTCTCCGGCGACCCCGTCGATCCCGTCTACGGACCCCGGCCCGGCGACTCGTACGAGGGCTTCGAGCGCATCGGCTGGCCCGGGGAGTACCCGTACACCCGGGGCCTGCACGCCACCGGCTACCGGGGGCGGACCTGGACCATCCGGCAGTTCGCCGGCTTCGGCAACGCCGAGCAGACCAACGAGCGCTACAAGATGATCCTGGCCGCCGGCGGCGGCGGGCTCTCCGTCGCCTTCGACATGCCCACCCTGATGGGGCGCGACTCCGACGACCCCCGCGCGCTCGGCGAGGTCGGCCACTGCGGGGTGGCCATCGACTCCGCCGCCGACATGGAGATCCTCTTCAAGGACATCCCGCTCGGCGACGTGACCACCTCCATGACGATCAGCGGGCCCGCCGTCCCCGCCTTCTGCATGTACCTGGTGGCCGCCGAGCGCCAGGGCGTCGACCCGGCCGTCCTGAACGGGACGCTCCAGACCGACATCTTCAAGGAGTACATCGCCCAGAAGGAGTGGCTCTTCGAACCCGAGCCGCACCTGCGCCTCATCGGCGACCTCATGGAGTACTGCGCGAACGGCATCCCCGCCTACAAGCCGCTCTCCGTCTCCGGCTACCACATCCGCGAGGCCGGGGCCACGGCCGCGCAGGAGCTCGCCTACACCCTCGCCGACGGGTTCGGGTACGTGGAGCTGGGCCTCTCGCGCGGGCTCGACGTGGACCACTTCGCGTCCGGGCTCTCCTTCTTCTTCGACGCCCACCTCGACTTCTTCGAGGAGATCGCCAAGTTCCGCGCCGCCCGCCGCATCTGGGCCCGCTGGATGAAGGAGGTGTACGGGGCGAAGTCCGAGAAGACGATGTGGCTGCGCTTCCACACCCAGACGGCCGGGGTCTCCCTCACCGCCCAGCAGCCCTACAACAACGTCGTGCGCACCGCCGTGGAGGCCCTCGCGGCCGTCCTGGGCGGCACGAACTCGCTCCACACCAACGCCCTCGACGAGACCCTCGCGCTGCCGAGCGAGCAGGCCGCCGAGATCGCCCTGCGCACGCAGCAGGTGCTGATGGAGGAGACGGGCGTGGCCAACGTGGCCGACCCGCTGGGCGGCTCCTGGTTCGTCGAGCAGCTCACCGACCGCATCGAGGCCGAGGCCGAGAAGATCTTCGAGCAGATCAAGGAGCGCGGTCTGCGCGCCCACCCGAACGGGCAGCACCCGATCGGGCCGATCACCTCGGGCATCCTGCGGGGCATCGAGGACGGCTGGTTCACCGGGGAGATCGCCGAGTCGGCCTTCCAATACCAGCGTTCGGTGGAGAAGGGCGACAAGCGCGTCGTGGGCGTCAACGTCCACCACGGCTCGGTCACCGGGGACCTGGAGATCCTGCGGGTCAGCCACGAGGTGGAGAAGGTGCAGGTCCGCGAGCTCGCGGAGCGCAAGGCCGGCCGGGACGAAGCGAAGGTGACGGCGGCGCTGGACGCCATGCTGGCCGCCGCCCGCGACGGGTCGAACATGATCCCGGCCATGCTGGACGCGGCGCGCGCCGAGGCCACGATGGGCGAGATCTGCAACCTGCTGCGGGACGAGTGGGGCACGTACACGGAGCCGCCCGGCTTCTGACGGCCCGTCGCGCGTGGCGGGCCCGTCACCCGTGACGCGCGAGGACACGCCCTAAGGTGGCGGCCATGACAGGCCGCCACCTTCCCGTCCCCGTGCACGGGGTGACCGCCCGCGTGCTCATGCAGACCAACTGCGGGCCGTACGCGTACATCGCCGCCGACTTCGAGCCGCCCGGCCCGGGCGGGCTGACGGAGGTCCTGAACGCCGTCCCGGCCGAGCGCCGGCTGCCCGAGGTGTACGCCGCCTGCGTGCGGGCGGGCATCGTGCGCGGCCTCGACGGGGTGGCGGCCTCGGTGCTGCTCACCGACGCCCACCTCCACGAGGTGGACGCCTCCGAGTACGGCTACCGGCTCGCCGGGCTCGAGGCCGGGCGGGCGGCCCTGGTGGCCTGCGGGCTGCTGCCGCCGGAGGAGGCCGACAGCCTGCGCTGGGCCGACTGGCCGGGGCGGCCGAGGCCCTGGCCGGGCCACAACCCGCGCTCGGACGCGCTGACCGCGTCGGCCCCGGCCTGGTGCGCGGACTTCCTGCCGCTGTCGGACGGCGGCCGGCCCGCGGTGGTCACACCGCCGGAGCGGGGCCGGAAGGGCCGGAAGGGCCGGCGGGGGAGCCCTGGAGGCCGTACATGAGCAGCGCCGTGAAGGTGGCCACCCACAGCTCGTCCACCGGCTCGGAACTCACCAGCGCGCGGTGCACCACGGTGCCCGCGATCACGTCGAAGATCAGGTCCGTGGTGTGGGCGGCGAGGGACTCGTCCTCCTCGTAGGGGAGTTCGCCCCGGGCCTGCGCGCGTTCGCGCCCCAGTACGACGAGACGTTTCTGCCGGTCCACGATCGCCGACCGGATCCGGTCCCTCAGCGCCTCGTCCCGGGTGGACTCGGCGACGACCGCCATCAGGGCCGTACGGGCCTCCGGGCGCCGCAGCAGCGCCGCGAACTGGAGCACCACGTACTCGATGTCGCCTTCGAGGGAGCCCCGGTCGGGGAGTTCGAGGGAGTCGAAGAGCTCCGCGACGGCGTCCACGACCAGTTCGCTCTTGCCCGACCAGCGCCGGTAGAGGGTGGTCTTCGCGACCCCGGCCCGCGCCGAGACGTCCCCCATCGTCAGCTTCGACCAGCCCAGCTCCACCAGCGCGTCCCTGGTCGCGGCGAGGATCGCGGCGTCCGCCGTGGCGCTGCGCGGGCGTCCGGTGCGACCGGGCGGGCAGGAGGTGTCCGAGCTGGGGTTGCGCATGGCCGAGACCATACCCGCCGGTAGCAGGGCCGATCGGCCCCCCGGGTGTGTGGTTCAGATCACGACCCGCGGACGGCCGGGGGGAGTTACGCTACGACTCGTAGCGTAAGAGCGACAACCACGCGAAGAGCTACCGGCGCCAGGTGGGGACCCGGCGCCACGGCAGGACACAGCGGTACACGTCAGGACGCAGTACGCAGCGGGAACAGCACGGCAGGTACCGCGATCGGTTCGTTTCGGCCGATCTTTTTCGTCGGCGCGCGCACTCGGGGGAGGATGTACGCATGCAGCCCAGAAACATGTCCATGAGCGGCGTCGTCGACCTCGCCGCGGTGAAGGCGGCCGGTGAGGCCAAGGCCAAGGCCGAGCAGGCCCGCGCCGAGGCGGCCCGGAAGGCCGCTCAGGGCGGTGCGCCCGCGCCCGCCGGGGCCGTTCCGCCGTCCGCGCTCGTCTTCGACACCGACGAGACCCGCTTCGAGAGCCACGTCGTCCCGCTCTCGGGCGAGGTTCCGGTCATCCTCGACTTCCGCGCCGAGGGCTTCGAGCAGGGGCGGGAGCTGAGCCTGCTGCTGGAGCGGCTCACCATCGAGGCGAACGGCCGCCTCGCGCTGGCCGCGCTCGACGTCGCGGCCAACCAGAACCTCATCCGCGAGTTCCGCATCCAGGCGCTCCCGGCCGTCTTCGCCGTGGTCGCCGGTCAGGCGATGCCGCTGTTCCAGGACTTCGTCTCCGAGGGCGAGGTCCGCGGGGTCCTGGCCCAGCTGGTCCAGATCGCCGAGGAGCGCTTCGGGGTCATCGGCGTCGAGGTGGACCCGGGCGCAGAGGGCGCCGCCGCCCCGGGCGCGGACGCGGAGGACGCCGAGGAGCCGGCCGGTCCGTACGACGCGCTGCTCGACGAGGCGATCGAGGCGCTGGACGCCGACGACCTGGACGGGGCGGTGCGCGCCTACAAGAACGTGCTGGAAGCCGATCCGTCCAACAGTGACGCCAAGCTGGGCCTGGCCCAGGCCGAGCTGTTCGTCCGGGTCAAGGACATGAACCCGCAGGCGGTGCGTGCCGCGGCGGCCGAGAACCCGAAGGACCCGGCGGCGCAGATCGCCGCGGCCGACCTGGATCTGGCCGGCGGTCACGTGGCGGACGCCTTCGGGCGGCTGGTCGACACCGTGAAGGTGACGTTCGGTGAGGACCGCGACGCGGTGCGCGTGCGGCTGCTGGAGATGTTCGAAGTGGTCGGCCCGGACAACCCGCTCGTCACCTCGGCCCGTACGGCCCTCGCGCGGGTGCTCTTCTGACGCCTGCTCCCGTACCGGCACCGGACCGGCACGAGACCGGCACCACACCGGCACACCACCGGTGATTTGTTGACACGGAGATAAACAGCGGCCGCGCTTTGCCAAAACTTGGCAATCGCGGCCGCTGTTACTCGCAGTAAATCGAACCCCGTGAACTGTCCGGTGTGTTCGCTCTTCCGCCGTTCTGTCGTGGCCCTTGGTAACACCCTGTGTTGCTGCCCGACAGGGGCAGGACTCCCTCAGGTTATCTGGCCGTTACCCGCCAGTAACGAACCCCCTTGTGCCCCGGCCGTGAATGGACCACGATCGGCGACGCTCGGTCCTTCCCGCAGAGCCGCTCATCCGGAGCCGCGGTGGAGGGTCCCCACCGGGCCGGCCGGTGGCAGTGGCACCGGCCGTGGGACAGGGGGGTCTCCGTCACACGGCGGGGCCTGTCCCCCCAGGTTGCGCGAACGCGTGGCCAAGTGGTTGTCGCTCGGGGGTGAACGCCGGTGTACGGACGCGGTTTCGCCGCGGCTCGTCCGCTCGCGCTCCTTCCCGAGGACGTAGCACTTCTCCCATCCCAGGACGGGCACCGCCCGGACCGGAGATGTACGTCCGAGAAGGAGGAACGAACATGATTTCCCAGATTCGTGGCGGGACCAGATGGAAGCGCTTCGCGCTCGTCATGGTGCCGAGCATCGCCGCCACGGCGGCGGTCGGTGTCGGCCTGGCGCAGGGTGCCCTCGCGGCGTCCTTCAGCGTGTCCGGCCAGGACTTCAAGGTCAGTGCGGACTCGCTCGAGGGCACTGACATGATCCAGTACGGCAGCGTGGCTCAGGGCGCGACCCTGGGGTCGGACAAGAAGTCCTACCACCCGGTGATCATCTCCGGCTTCAAGGAAGCCAAGATCACCAACATGTGCCAGTCGCTGGTGACGGCGACCCCGCTCGGCAACATCACCATGCAGCTCAAGACGGGCCACAAGGGCCGTGCCGCCGTCGCGAAGAACATCTACCTCGATGTCGCCGAGCTCGACGCGGACGCCGTTCTGGGCGACCTCGACATCGGTGTAGCGGCCGGTGACGGCAGCCACGCCACCAAGCCCGCGACGGGCACGCTGGCGGACGGCGGACTGTTCTCGCAGCGGGCCAAGACGGCCACGCTGACGAAGGTGCGCCAGAAGGCCTGGGCGACGACGGCGGGTACCTTCACCCTGCCCGACCTCAACCTGCGCCTGCTCAGCGGCGACAAGCCGTGCTACCCGGACGAGAAGTAGTCCGTCCGGCATTCCTGACCGGACGGGCCGGGGGCGGCGGTCATCGTCGTCGTCGGCCCGTCCGGGCTCCACATCGTTCTCCGTACCACCCGTTTCCAGGGAGCTGTTGTCCATGAACCCCCAGGCCCCGGTTTACGTGCGCGCCGAAGACGACGCCTGGCTCACTGTGGCGTACTACTACTTCCACGCCTGGAGCGGTCGCCGCCCCTTCTGGGCCGGTCTGGTCACCCTCCTCGGTGGCATTCCGATCGGCTACATCCCGTACGCGGACGTCCGCCTCGGCAACGTCACCTTCGCGATGGCGACGACGGCCGGCGCCGGCTCACTGATCATCGGCGTCCTGCTGTTCACCCTGGGCCTCGCGCTCTGGTTCCAGCAGGGCATCCGGATCTTCGCCGGAGTCGCCGCGATCCTGCTGGCGCTGGTGTCCCTGCCGGTGTCGAACCTCGGTGGCTTCGGCGTCGGGTTCATCCTCGCGCTGGTCGGCGGCGGCATGGCGCTGGCCTGGGTGCCGGGCGGGCCGGCCGAGGCCGTGCAGACACAGGCCGTGGACCTCGGCAAGGGCGCGGGGGGTTCGCTGCCGCAGGAGACGCAGCAGACGATGCCCCAGGCCTTCCCGGGACAGCGCGAGACGGAAACGACGGCATACGCGAGCGAGACGACTGCCCACGCCGATGGCGGGAGGAACAGTGCGGGGTGACGAAACGCAACGGGGCGAGGCTCCGGGTGCGGAGTCCCGTGAAAGGAAGGGCCCGCGCCACGCGGCGCCCAGGAAGTCGCTGCTGACCAAGATCCAGATACCCGTCGGCAAGACGATGGCGCTGGCCGCCATGCCGACCGCGGTGTTCGTCGGCATGAGCATGGCGCCGAAGCTGGCGGTGGCCGACGACAAGGAGATCCCCTTCGCGCCCGGACCGTGCGTGACGCGGTCCGACGAGCCCGCGGAATCGGCCTCCCCGTCGGCGAAGACGCCTTCCAAGACGCCTTCCAAGACTCCACGGACGACGCCCGCACCGGGCAAGTCGCCCACCGCGGTGCCTTCGCCGGGCGCCAGCCCCTCGGCCGGCAAGCCGGTGGCGAGAACCGCGGAGAAGCCCGCCGAGAAGCCGGGCCTCATGCCGGTGGCGGGCTCCGCCGCCAAGCAGACGAACCCGCTGGACCCGCTCGGCGTCGGCGACGCCGTCAAGGGGCTGGTCGACGCGCTCGGCAGGCCGCTGACGGGAACCCCGTCCGCGCCGGCCCCGACCGCGACCGCGACCACCGCGACCAAGACCGCCGCGCCCGCGCCGGACCCGGCCGCGGACGCGATCCGCGACGCCGCCCAGCAGGCCGGCGCCACCGTCTCGGAGCTCTCCGACGAGGTCAAGGGCACCAAGGCCACCCCGAAGGACGAGACGGGCAAGACGGCCAAGCCGAAGCCGAAGCCGGAGCCGGAAACGGCGACGGAGGGCCCGAAGGACAAGGGCAAGAACGGGAAGGAACCCTTCCCCTGCCCGACCTACGACGCCAAGGCCCTGGCCGACGCCGAACTGGAGCCGGGCATCCCGCTGCTCCCGGACGAGCCCTGGTACCTGGACAGCTCGCTGCTGACCCTCTACGGCCTCGACTACGAGGGCATCGTCGAGGTGAAGACGGCGAGCGGCAAGATCAAGACCGTCCTGAAGTTCACCGCGGACTCCCTGGACATCAAGGACCTCTACCAGACGGTCGGCACCGGCAAGAACATCGCCCACCTGAAGTCCCGTCCCGGGTCCACCTCGAAGATCCGCGGGGCCAAGGTGACGATGTACACCGAGAGCCTCAAGGGCAACCTCTTCGGCCTGATCCCGATCGAGTTCACCCCGAAGAGCCCGCCGCCCCTGAACGTCCCCTTCGCGTTCTTCACGAACGTCAAGGTCGTCCAGGCCGGCCAGTTCGGCGGAACCCTGACCGTCCCGGGCCTCAAGAACTACATCGGCCCGGCGGAGTAGACCCGTACGTACGGCCTCGCGCGGCCGGACGCACCGAGGGCGGCACCCCGGATCCTCATCGGATCCGGGGTGCCGCCCTCGGTCTCTGTGCGGCAGAGTTCAAGCACGGTACGGCGGGTGCGAGATCAGTCGCGGGCGCCGCTGCCCAGGTGGTGGACCCGGACCATGTTGGTGGTGCCGGGGACGCCGGGGGGCGAGCCGGCGGTGATGATCATGGTGTCGCCCTTGTTGTACCGCTTGAGCTTGAGCATCTCCACGTCCACCAGGTCGACCATGGAGTCGGTGTTGTCCACGTGCGGGACGACGTAGGACTCGACGCCCCAGCTCAGCGTGAGCTGGTTGCGGGTGCCCTCGTCCGTGGTGAAGGCCAGGATCGGCTGGTTCGCGCGGTAGCGCGACAGGCGGCGGGCGGTGTCACCGGAGTGGGTGAAGGCGACCAGGGCCTTGCCGTCCAGGAAGTCCGCGATCTCGCAGGCCGCGCGGGCGACGGAGCCGCCCTGGGTGCGGGGCTTCTTGCCCGGGACCAGCGGCTGCAGGCCCTTGGACAGGAGCTCCTCCTCGGCCGCCTCGACGATCTTCGACATCGTCTTGACGGTCTCGATCGGGTAGGCGCCGACCGAGGACTCGGCGGACAGCATGACCGCGTCCGCGCCGTCGAGGATCGCGTTGGCGACGTCGGAGGCCTCCGCGCGCGTCGGGCGCGAGTTGGTGATCATCGACTCCATCATCTGGGTCGCGACGATCACCGGCTTGGCGTTGCGGCGGCACATCTCCACGAGGCGCTTCTGCACCATCGGGACCTTCTCGAGCGGGTACTCGACGGCGAGGTCGCCACGGGCGACCATGACCGCGTCGAAGGCCGCGACGACGCCCTCCATGTTGGCGACGGCCTGCGGCTTCTCGACCTTGGCGATGACGGGGACCCGGCGGCCCTCCTCGTCCATGACCTTGTGGACGTCCTTGACGTCCTCGGCGTCACGCACGAAGGAGAGGGCGACCATGTCGCAGCCCATCCGCAGGGCGAAGCGGAGGTCGTCGACGTCCTTCTCCGACAGGGCGGGGACGTTGACGGCGGCACCCGGCAGGTTGATGCCCTTGTGGTCCGAGATGACACCGCCCTCGATGACGATGGTCTTGACCCGGGGGCCCTCGACCTCGGTCACCCGGAGCTCGACGTTGCCGTCGTTGATCAGGATCTGGTCGCCCTTGGAGACGTCGCCCGGCAGACCCTTGTAGGTCGTGCCGCAGATCGACTTGTCACCCGGGACGTCTTCGGTGGTGATGATGAACTCGTCACCGCGGACGAGCTCGACGGGACCCTCGGCGAAGGTCTCCAGGCGGATCTTCGGGCCCTGGAGGTCGGCGAGGACGCCGACGGCGCGCCCGGTGTCCTCGGAGACCTTCCGGACGCGGTCGTACCGCTCCTGGTGTTCTGCCTGGGAGCCGTGGCTGAAGTTGAATCGGGCCACGTTCATACCGGCCTCTACGAGAGCTTTCAGCTGCTCGTAAGAGTCGACGGCGGGGCCCAGCGTGCAGACGATTTTGGAACGGCGCATGGAGCGGATCCTATCGGTTTGTTTCGTAGCGGAATATTCCACCTGGCGGAAAGTCCAAAGTGACTAGCCGGTAACCAGCGCGTACGTCTGGCTGGCGATCTCCAGTTCCTCGTCCGTCGGGACCACGGCCACCGCCACCCGCGCGTACTCCGCGGACACCAGGCGCGGCTCGGGAGACCGTACCGAGTTGGCCTCCAGGTCGAGGGCCAGGCCCAGTTCGGCCAGACCGGCCAGGGCCATCTCCCGGATGTCGGAGGAGTTCTCGCCCACGCCCGCCGTGAAGGCGACCGCGTCCACCCGTCCGAGTACCGCCGAGTAGGCGCCGATGTACTTCTTCAGACGGTGGATGTACGAGGCCAGCGCCAGCCGCGCGGAGGCGTCGCCCTCCGCCGCCCGCCGCTGCACCTCGCGCATGTCGTTGTCGCCGCACAGACCCAGCAGACCGCTCTTCTTGTTGAGCAGCGAGTCGATCTCGTCGACGGACATGCCCCCGACCCGGGCCAGGTGGAAGACGACCGCGGGGTCCAGATCGCCCGAGCGGGTGCCCATGACCAGGCCCTCCAGCGGGGTCAGCCCCATGGAGGTCTCCACGCAGACCCCGCCGTGCACGGCCGAGGCCGAGGCGCCGTTGCCCAGGTGGAGCACGATCACGTTCACGTCCTGCTCGGCCTTGCCGAGGAGTCGCGCCGTGGCGCGGGCGACGTAGGCGTGCGAGGTGCCGTGGAACCCGTACCGCCGGATGGAGTACTTGTCGGCCGTCGCGGTGTCGATCGCGTACCGCGCCACGTGCTCCGGCATGGTCGAGTGGAAGGCCGTGTCGAAGACGGCGACCTGCGGCAGGTCGGGGCGCAGCTCCCGCGCCACCTCGATGCCGGTCACGTTCGCCGGGTTGTGCAGCGGGGCGAGCGGGATCAGGGCGCGGATCTCGGCCAGGACGGCGTCGTCGATCAGCGTCGGGTGCGTGAACTTGGTCCCGCCGTGCACCACCCGGTGGCCCACGGCGGCCAGCTCGGGCGAGTCCAGACCCAGCCCGTCGGCGGCGAGCTCCGCCGCGACGGCGCGCAGCGCCGCTCCGTGGTCGGCGATCGGACCGTTCGTCACGCGCTTGCCGCCCGCGGCCCCCGGCCCGGTCAGCGGCTCGTGACTGAGCCGGGAGGTCTCCTCGCCGATGCGCTCCACCAGGCCGACCGCCAGGCGGGAGGAGTCCGCCATGTCGAGCAGCTGGTACTTCACCGACGAGGAGCCGGAGTTGAGGACGAGTACGCGCGATGCGGTCACGATGAGGGTCTTTCCTTTGCGGTGGGGGCTCGGGGGCTCGGTGGTGGAGGGCTCAGCCGGCTGTGGGCTGGGGGCGGGACTGCGCCTGGATCGCGGTGATGGCCACGGTGGTGACGATGTCCTGGACCAGAGCGCCGCGCGAGAGGTCGTTCACGGGCTTGCGCAGACCCTGGAGGACCGGCCCGACCGCCACGGCGCCGGCCGAGCGCTGCACGGCCTTGTACGTGTTGTTGCCGGTGTTCAGGTCGGGGAAGATCAGCACCGTCGCGCGGCCGGCCACCTCGGACTCGGGCAGCTTGGTCGCGGCGACCGAGGGCTCCACGGCGGCGTCGTACTGGATCGGACCCTCGATCAGCAGGTCGGGACGGAGCGCGCGGACGATCTCGGTGGCCTTGCGGACCTTGTCCACGTCCGCGCCCGAGCCGGAGGTGCCGGTCGAGTACGAGAGCATCGCGATCCGCGGCTCCAGGCCGAACGCGGCGGCGGTGGTGGCCGACTGGACGGCGATGTCGGCGAGCTGCTCGGCGTTGGGGTCCGGGTTCACGGCGCAGTCGCCGTACGCGAGGACCTTGTCGGCCAGGCACATGAAGAAGACCGAGGAGACGATGGACGCGTCGGGCTTGGTCTTGATGATCTCGAAGGCCGGGCGGATGGTGGCGGCGGTGGAGTGCACCGAGCCGGAGACCATGCCGTCGGCGAGGCCCTCCTGGACCATCAGGGTGCCGAAGTAGTTCACGTCGGTGACCACGTCGTGGGCCAGCTCGACCGTCATGCCCTTGTGGGCGCGGGCCTTGGCGTAGTACTCGGCGAACCGTTCCCGCAGTGGGGAGGTCGCCGGGTCGATGAGCTGGGCGGCCGAGATGTCGATGCCCAGGTCGGCGGCCTTCTTCAGGATCGCCTGCTCCTCGCCCAGCAGGGTGAGGTCGCAGACCCCGCGGCGCAGCACCACGTCCGCGGCGCGCAGCACGCGTTCCTCGGTGCCCTCGGGAAGGACCACGCGGCGGCGCTCGGCACGGGCCTGCTCCAGCAGCTGGTTCTCGAACATCATTGGCGTGACGCGCTCGGAGCGGGCCACCGAGAGCACCTCGCGCAGCTCGGCGGTGTCCACGTGGCGTTCGAACAGGCCGAGCGCGGTCTCCAGCTTGCGCGGGGTCGCGGAGTTCAGCCGGCTCTGCAGCGAGAAGAGTTCGGCGGCGGTCGGGAAGCTGTTGCCCGCCACCGACACCACCGGGGTGCCCGGAGCCAGCTTGGAGGCCAGCGTCAGGATGTCCTTGCCGGGGCGCTCGTTCAGCGTCAGCAGCACACCGGCGATCGGCGGGGTGCCCGAGGTGTGCGCGGCGAGCGCGCCGATGACCAGGTCGGAGCGGTCCCCGGGGGTGACGACCAGGCAGCCGGGGGTCAGGGCGTTGAGGAAGTTGGGCAGCATGGCCCCGCCGAAGACGAAGTCCAGGGCGTCGCGGGCGAGTCCGGCCTCGTCGCCGAGGAGCACCTCGCCGCCGAGCGCCCGGGTGATCTGGGCGACCGTCGGGGCGGACAGGTGCTTGTCGTCCGGCAGGACGTAGCAGGGCACGGGGAGCCTGGCGGCGAGGCGCTCGGCTATCACCTCGCGGTCCTCGGCGGCCACCCGGTTGACGACCATCGCGCCCACGTGGCAGCCCAGGGCCTCGTACGCGCGGTAGGCGTTGCGGGTCTCGGCGCGCACGGCCTCGGCCGGGTGCTTGGTGCCGCCCACGACGGGGATGACCAGCGCGCCCAGCTCGTTGGCGAGGCGGGCGTTGAGCGCCAGCTCGTCCGGGAGGTTGGTGTCGGCGTAGTCGGTGCCGAGGACCAGCATGACCTCGTAGTCGCGCGCCACCTTCTGGTAGCGGCCCACGAGCTGGGAGACCAGTTCGTCGGTACCCTTCTCGGCCAGGATGGCGGAGGCCTCGTGGTACTCCATGCCGTACGCCGTCGCGGCGTCCTGCTCGATCCGGTACCGGCCCTTGAGGAGGTCGAACAGCCGGTCGGGCCCGTCGTGCAACAGGGGGCGGTACACGCCCACCCGGCCTGTCTGGCGGGTGAGGAGCTCCATGATGCCCAGCTCGACGACCTGTCGGCCGTCCCCCCGCTCGATACCCGTCACGTACACGCTGCGCGTCACGCGTGCTCTCCGTCCCAATTCGAGTCGGTTGTCCCAGTTAATGTGGGCTTGACCTCTTGACAATACCCCTGCGATTCCGTAGGTCGCCCGCCGGGAGAAGGGCCTGCCGGAGGGGGCCGAAAGGCCCTGCCGGCACCCCTGGGGCGGACCGCCACGGAGCGCGCTCCACCCGGAGCCCGTGGAACAATCGGACAGGCTTCACCAATACGCCCTTCATACGGCATCTCATATGTACGTCGGTCGACTGTGCGCCCGCACGCGAACAGTCACGTACGACCAGGAGCAGGAGACACAGCACGATGCGTATCGGAGTTCTCACCGCAGGCGGCGACTGTCCGGGCCTGAACGCTGTCATCCGGTCGGTCGTACACCGTGCCGTGGTCGGGCACGGGGACGAGGTCATCGGCTTCGAGGACGGCTTCAAGGGCCTCCTCGACGGCAACTACCGCCCCCTCGACATCAACGCGGTCAGCGGCATCCTCGCCCGTGGCGGCACGATCCTCGGATCGGCCCGCATGGAGCGCGCACGCCTCCACGAAGCGGCCGAGAACGCCGCCGAGCTGGCGAAGCGCTACGGCATCGACGCCCTGATCCCGATCGGCGGCGAGGGCACCCTGACCGCCGCCCGGATGCTGTCGGACGCCGGCATGCCGGTCGTCGGCGTACCCAAGACCATCGACAACGACATCTCCTCCACCGACCGCACCTTCGGCTTCGACACCGCCGTCATGGTCGCCACGGAGGCCATCGACCGCCTCAAGACCACCGCCGAATCGCACCAGCGCGTCATGGTCGTCGAGGTCATGGGCCGGCACGCGGGCTGGATCGCCCTGGAGTCCGGCATGGCCGGCGGCGCCCACGGGATCTGCCTGCCGGAGCGCCCCTTCGAGGTGGACGCCCTGGTCAAGATGGTGGAGGAACGGTTCGCCCGCGGCAAGAAGTTCGCCGTCATCTGCGTGGCCGAAGGCGCGCACCCCGGCGAGGGCTCCATGCCGTACGAGAAGGGCGCGATCGACCAGTACGGCCACGAGCGCTTCGCCGGCATCGGCAACCGCCTCGCCGTCGAGCTGGAACGGCGCCTGGGCAAGGAAGCCCGCCCGGTCATCCTCGGCCACGTCCAGCGCGGCGGCACCCCCACCGCCTACGACCGCGTCCTCGCGACCCGCTTCGGCTGGCACGCGGTCGAAGGGGTCCACCGCGGCGACTTCGGCAACATGACCGCCCTGCGCGGCACCGACATCGTCATGGCCCCGCTGGCCGACGCCGTCACCGAGCTGAAGACGGTCCCCGAGGACCGCATGTACGAGGCCGAGTCCGTCTTCTGACGGTCCCGGCCGGGACCTCCGTCCCGAATCCGCCGCCGAACGGCCCTTCCCGCATCACCCCTCCGGGGCCCGGCGGAGCGGCCACCCGGCCCCCGGGGCGGGACCACCGCCCCGACTTCGGGCGCCGAAAGGCCCCGATCGCGTCCTCGTCCGGACGTGGTCGGGGCCTTTCCCGTAGGGAGCCCGCGGGCGAAATGTGTCCTACGCCGCACCCCCGGCGAGGGTCCAGAACCGCTCCACGATGTCGGTGAGGTACTCACGTCCCGCATCGCCGCTGGCGGCCTCGCCCCCGCCGCCGCCCCAGCTCAGGGTCGCCACCATCCGCGACTGGTACTCGCCGTGCAGCTGCTCCAGCACCCGCTCCAGGTGCGCCTTGGGCACCGGAAGCAGTTTGGCCAGCGGCTTCCCGTACGCCTGCCAGCGCGTGGTCACCGCGCTGCGCAGCAGCTCGGCCAGCTCCTCGTGCTTGCCGGTCGCCGTCACGAACTGGGCCAGGGTCAGCCCCAGCGCGGTAGCCAGCGCGGCCGACTGCCGCTCGTTGCCCTTCCAGCGGCCGGCGTCCTCCATCTTCTGGTACGCACCCGCCTCCACGCCGACCCGGCGGGCGAGGTCGTCGGCGCCCAGGCCCCGGGCGATGCGGTGCTCCCGCAGGGTGACGGGCTCGGCGAGCAGCTCGCCGGGGGAACACCAGAGCACGCCCGCCAGAGCGGTGAGCTCGGCGGAGGAGGGCGAAATCTCGCCGCGCTCCCACGCCATCACCGTCTCGGGAGTGACGATCAGTCCGTACTGGGCCCGCAGGCCATAGGCGACATGACCGGGAGCCATGCCCAGGGCCGCGCGGAGACGACGCGCGGCGGGGGCATTGAAGGGGGGGCTGGAGTGCACATGGCACACCGTAGGAGTGGCCGAGGCGTGGCGACTACAGACCAAACAAACAAGCCCATACCTCGTAGGAACGTCCTATGAAGTTAAGGGCTTTGGACGGTTTTCCGTGCGACTGTCCGGTAATCGGTGTAAGTGGTGATCCACTTCCTAGCGTACGTTTCCGGCCGCCCGCGGCGATAGCCCCGTGCGCGATCCCCTTGCCTTGACGCCGACGTCAAGGATTACCGTCGGGGCCATGCGAATCGGCGAACTGGCGGAGCGTGCGGGCACCAGCACCCGGACGTGTCGGTATTACGAGTCGCGGGGACTGCTGCCCGCGCGGCGCGACGGGAACGGCTACCGCACCTACGACGAGGAAGACCTGCGGCTGCTCCGCCAGATCCGCACGCTCCAGGACTTCGGCTTCGACCTGGAGGAGACCCGTCCGTTCGTGGAATGCCTGCGCGCCGGGCACCCGTCCGGCGACTCCTGCCCGGCCTCGCTCGCCGTCTACCGGCGCAAGCTCACCGAACTGGACGGCCTCATCGGCCGCCTCGGCGAGGTGCGCGACCAGGTCGCGAGCCAGCTTGCCGAAGCCGAGGCCCAGGCTCAGGCCCAGGCCGAAGCCGAGGCCGGAGCCGAGGCCGGAGCCGAGGCCGGAGCCGAGGCCGGAGCGACACCGCCCAGATGCGAGATGACCGGCTGATCCGGCCGGTCGCGACGAGAGGGGAAGCACATGATCAAGGCCCACGGCGTGGCCGAAGTGACCGACGCGGACTTCGAGGCAGAGGTGCTCGCCGAGCGCGGCCGGCCCGTCCTGGTGGAGTTCACCGCCGACTGGTGCGGCCCGTGCCGCCAGCTCGCACCCGTCCTGTCCGCCGTCGCCGCGGAAGAGGCCGACCGCCTCAAGGTCGTGCGGATCGACGCGGACACCAACCCGGAGACGGTGGTGCGCCACGGGGTGCTGTCCATGCCGACCCTGCTCGTCTTCCGCGACGGCGAGCCCGTCCTGCAGCTGGTCGGAGCCCGCGCCAAGCGCAGGCTCCTCCAGGAGCTGGACGGGGTCCTCGCGGCTACCGCCGGGGCATCGGCCTGAACCAGACCGTCGACAGGGGCGGCAGGGTCAGGCGCAGGCTCGCCGGCCGGCCCTGAGCGGGCACCGGTTCGGGGCGCACCGGCTGGGTGTGGTGGACGCCGCTGCCGCCGTAGGACTCCAGGTCGGTGTTGAGCACCTCCCGCCACAGCGGAACCTCCTCCGGGACCCCGATCCGGTACCCGTGCCGGACCACCGGCGAGAAGTTCGAGACGCACAGCAGCTGCGAGCCGTCCTGCGCGAAGCGGAGGAAGGCGAAGACGTTGTCCTCGGCCGCGTCCGCCTCCACCCACGCGAAGCCCTCCGGCACGCTGTCCCGCTCCCACAGGGCGGGCGCCGCCCGGTAGGTGCGGTTCAGGTCGCCCACGAGGCTGCGTACGCCCCGGTGGTCACCGGCCGCCGCGTACGAGGAGTCCAGCAGCCACCAGTCCGGGCCGTACGTCTCGGACCACTCCGAGCCCTGGGCGAACTCCTGCCCCATGAAGAGCAGCTGCTTGCCCGGGTGGGCCCACATGAAGCCCAGGTACGCGCGGTGTATGGCCCGCTGCTGCCACCAGTCGCCGGGCATCTTCGACACCAGCGAGGCCTTGCCGTGCACCACCTCGTCGTGGGAGATCGGCAGCACGTAGTTCTCGCTGAACGCGTAGACCATCCCGAAGGTCATGTCGTGGTGGTGGTACTTGCGGTGCACCGGGTCCTTCGAGGCGTACCGCAGGGTGTCGTGCATCCAGCCCATGTTCCACTTCAGGCCGAAGCCGAGCCCGCCCCCGTCGGTGGGCCGCGTAACGCCCGGCCACGCCGTGGACTCCTCGGCGATCGTCACCACGCCCGGGCAGCGCCGGTAGACGGTCGCGTTCATCTCCTGGAGCATCGCGACCGCGTCGAAGTTCTCCCGGCCGCCGTGCTCGTTCGGGGTCCACTCGCCGTCCTTGCGGGAGTAGTCCAGGTAGAGCATCGAGGCCACCGCGTCCACGCGCAGCCCGTCCACGTGGAACTCCTGGCACCAGTACACGGCGTTGGCCACGAGGAAGTTGCGCACCTCCCGGCGCCCGTAGTCGAACTCCAGCGTCCCCCAGTCCGGGTGCGCGGCCCGCTGCGGGTCGTGGTGCTCGTACAGCGGCCGCCCGTCGAACTCGGCGAGCGCCCAGTCGTCGCGCGGGAAGTGCGCCGGCACCCAGTCGACGATCACCCCGATCCCGGCCCGGTGCAGCGAGTCCACCAGGAAGCGGAAGTCGTCCGGGGTGCCCATCCGGGAGGTCGGCGCGTAGAAGCCGGTGACCTGGTAGCCCCAGGAGCCGCCGAAGGGGTGCTCGGCGACCGGCATCAGCTCCACGTGGGTGAAGCCGAGCTCCGTCACGTACGCGGGCAGCTGCTCGGCCAGCTGGCGGTAGGAGAGCCCGGGGCGCCAGGACGCCAGGTGCAGCTCGTACACGGAGAAGGGGGCCTGGTGCGGCGCCCGCTCCCCGCGCCGCGCCATCCAGTCCGCGTCCTGCCAGACGTAGGAGGAGGCCGTCACCACCGAGGCGTTGGCCGGCGGGACCTCGGCGTGCCGGGCCATCGGGTCGGCGCGCAGGGTGTGCGAGCCGTCCGGGCGGGTGATGTCGTACTTGTACAGGGCGCCCTCGCCGACGCCGGGCAGGAACAGCTCCCACACGCCGGTCGCCCCGAGCGAGCGCATCGGGTAGGCGACCGAGTCCCAGTACGAGAAGTCCCCGCTGACCCGCACGCCCTGCGCGTTCGGCGCCCACACCGTGAACCGGGTGCCCGCCACGCCCTGGTGGACCATCGGCTCCGCGCCGAGCGCCGTCCACAGCTCCTCGTGCCGGCCCTCGCCGATCAGGTGCAGGTCGAGCTCGCCGAGCGCGGGCAGGAACCGGTAGGGGTCGTGGACCTCCACCTCGTCGCTGTCGTACGTCACCAGCAGCCGGTAGTCCGGCACCCCGGCCAGCGGCAGCATCCCGGAGAACAGCCCGTCGCCCTCGTCGAGGAGTTCGGCCCGCAGTCCCTTGGCGACGACGGTGACCGCCTTCGCGTACGGACGCAGCACCCGGAAGGACACCCCGCCCCGCTGGGCGCGGGCTCCAAGCACCCCGTGCGGATCGTGGTGGCGGCCCTCCAGCAGCCGGGCCCGCTCCTCCGCGTCCAGCGCCGGCACCGGCCGGACCCCGCGCGGCGGGGCCGCCCGCCGGGCCCTGGGAGCCCGGGGCTTCTTCACACCCGTTTCGGCGGAGGTGCCGGCGGCTTCAACAGTGCCGATGACGGGCTTGGCTTCGTCGCGGGCGGTCGGTGACGGCTGTCGTGCGGCGCTCACGCGAGCGGCCTCCTCGGGGGCTTCGGGTGGAGGGTGGGGGATCCTGGGGCGGGGAGCTGCGTGCGGTGCGAGGGCGGACGCTGCGGCTCCGAGAGCCGCCGGATCGCCGCCATCGGCACGTGCAGCCAGTCGGGCCGGTGCCGGGACTCGTAGCGGGCCTCGTACACCGCCTTGTCGGTCTCGTAGGCGCGCAGCAGGACGGGGTCCTCGCGCGGGTCCCGGCCGGTGGTGCGGGCGTAGCCCTCGCAGAAGGCGGCCCGGCAGTCGTCCGCCCAGGCGGGGGCGAACGGCCGGTGCGAGCGGGCCGCGTAGTCGAAGGAGCGCAGTATCCCGGCGATGTCCCGCACCGCCGGTTCGGGGCGGCGCCGGTCGGCCAGGGGCCGGGCCGGCTCGCCCTCGAAGTCGATCAGCGCCCAGCTGCCGTCCACGGTGCGCAGGGTCTGGCCCAGGTGCAGGTCCCCGTGGATCCGCTGGGCGGACACCCCCGCCCCGCGGGAGGCGGCCAGCGCGTCGAAGGCTCCGCGCAGCCCCGCCTCGTAGGGCCGCAGGGCCGGTACCTCGCGGGCGGTGGCGGCGAGCCGGGCCGTCATCCCGGCGGCCAGCCGGGCCGTCTGCTCCGGGCCCAGCGCGACGGTGGGCAGGGCGCCGGCCAGCGCGCTGTGCACCTCGGCGGTGGCCCGGCCCAGCGCGTGCGCCTCGGCGGTGAAGTCGGCGCCGGTGCGCAGCCGGTGCAGCGCGAGCTGCCAGCCGTCGTCGGAGCCGCGCAGGTACGGCTGGAGCACGCCCAGGGTCAGCGGTTCGGAGCCGGGCAGCTCGGCCTCGTACCAGGCGACCGGCGCGGGCACCCGGGCGCAGCCGGCGGCGGCCAGGGCGCGGGGCAGCTCCAGGTCGGGATTGACCCCGGGGCCGACCCGTCTGAAGATCTTCAGGATGTACGAATCCCCGTAGATCAGCGAGGAGTTGGTCTGTTCCCCGGACAGCGGCCGGGGGGTGGGCGCCTCGGGGATCACGACGGCCGGGTCCCGGTCGAAGCGGAGCGGGCCCAGGGTGCCGGGGGAGCGCAGCCGCTCCAGCAGCAGCGAGGCGAGCCGCGGATCGCCGAGGCCCTCGTAGACCGACTGGCCGGCGTACGGGCCCTGCTCGGGGTGGCCGATCAGCGCGGGCGCCAGGGCCGGCGGCAGCGGGCTCGGGCGGATCCCGAGCAGGAGCTGGTAGCAGTCCCCGTCCACGTCCAGCAGCAGGTGCAGCAGCCCGGGGGCGGACCCGGGGGGCAGCAGTTCGGCCGCCGAGACGGTCCTGAGCCGTCCGATGGCGCGGCCCTTGCCGGCGAACCAGCGCTGTGCGGGCAGCCAGGCCCGCAGCATGGGCTCCAGTGGACCGAGTCCGATCCCGGGCCCGATCCCGGCGGCCCGGTCGGCGGTGAGCCGATCCCGGGCGGATGCAGCCTCCGACATGGCGTCGCGTCCTTTCCCCGGGCCGTCAAAGAATGCGCATTGTGTCCCGGATCGTGCTGGTTGCTTCTCCGGTGTGTGCGAGTGTCGGGTCAGGATGGTCCGTACAGGGGCGGGCGGTTGACCCATTCGCCGCGCCCGCCCCGGGCCGGCCGCTACTCCGAGCGCAGGCGGAACCAGTAGAAGCCGTGGCCCGCCAGCGTCAGCAGGTAAGGCCATTCGCCGATCGGCGGGAAGCGGACGTCGCCGGTGAGTTCCACCGGGACCCGCCCGTTGAACGACCGCAGGTCCAGCTCGGTGGGCTGCGCGAAGCGCGAGAAGTTGTGCACGCACAGCACCAGGTCGTCCCCGTATTCACGGAGGAAGGCCAGTACCGCCGGGTTCGTCGAAGGCAGTTCGGTGTACGAGCCCAGTCCGAAGGCCGGGTTGGCCTTGCGGACCTCGATCATCCGGCGGGTCCAGTGCAGCAGCGAAGACGGTGAGGCCATCGCCGCTTCGACATTGGTCACCTGGTACCCGTGGACCGGGTCCATGATGACCGGCAGGTTGAGCCTGCCCGGATCGCACGAGGAGAAACCGGCGTTGCGGTCCGGTGTCCACTGCATCGGCGTGCGCACGCCGTCGCGGTCGCCGAGCCAGATGTTGTCGCCCATGCCGATCTCGTCGCCGTAGTACAGCACCGGCGAACCGGGCAGCGACAGCAGCAGGGCGGTGAACAGCTCCATCTGGTTGCGGTCGTTGTCCAGCAGCGGGGCGAGCCGGCGCCGGATGCCGATGTTGGCCCGCATCCGCGGGTCCTTGGCGTACTCGGCGTACATGTAGTCGCGCTCTTCGTCCGTGACCATTTCGAGGGTGAGCTCGTCGTGGTTGCGCAGGAAGATGCCCCACTGGCAGCGGTCCGGGATCGCAGGGGTCTTGGCCAGGATCTCGGAGACCGGGTAGCGCGACTCTCTTCGCACCGCCATGAAGATGCGCGGCATGACGGGGAAGTGGAAGGCCATGTGGCACTCGTCCCCGCCCTTCTCGAAGTCCCCGAAGTAGTCGACGACGTCCTCGGGCCACTGGTTGGCCTCGGCGAGCAGCACCGTGTCCGGGTAGTGCGCGTCGATCTCGGCGCGGACCGCCTTGAGGAGGGTGTGCGTGCGCGGCAGGTTCTCGCAGTTGGTGCCCTCCTCGGCGTACAGGTAGGGCACGGCGTCGAGGCGGAAGCCGTCGATGCCGAGGTCGAGCCAGAAACGGAGCGCGGAGACGATCTCCTCGACGACCGCCGGGTTCTCGTAGTTGAGGTCCGGCTGGTGGGAGAAGAACCGGTGCCAGTAGTACTGCTTGCGGACCGGGTCGTACGTCCAGTTCGAGGTCTCGGTGTCGACGAAGATGATGCGGGCGTCCTGGAACTGCTTGTCGTTGTCCGCCCACATGTAGTAGTCGCCGTAGGGCCCGTCCGGGTCCTTGCGGGACTGCTGGAACCACTCGTGCTGATCGCTCGTGTGGTTCATGACGAAGTCGATGATCACCCGCATGCCGCGGGTGTGCGCCGCGTCCACGAACTCCACGAAGTCGGCGAGGTCGCCGAACTCGGGCAGCACGGAGGTGTAGTCGGCGACGTCGTAGCCCCCGTCGCGCAGGGGCGAGGCGAAGAACGGCGGGAGCCACAGGCAGTCGACGCCGAGCCACTGGAGGTAGTCCAGCTTCGCGGTGAGCCCCTTGAGGTCACCCACGCCGTCGCCGTTGCTGTCGTGGAAGGACCGTACGAGGACCTCGTAGAAGACCGCCCGCTTGAACCAGTCGGGATCGCGGTCCTTGGCGGGGGTGTCCTCGAAGGTGTCGGGAACGGGATCGTTGATCATCATGAGATGGGTGACCCTCCGGTGGGCGGGGACGGTCGCAGAGCCGCCAGAACGTGCGCGGGCGTGCGGCCCGGTTCCAGGCGCACGTAGTTGGCCCTGCCCCAGTGATAGGTCTCGCCGGTGAGCTCGTCGCGCACCGCGAGGGACCCGTGCCAGTCGAGGCCGAGTACCGGCATGTCCAACGAGACCGTCGCCTCCTGGGTGTGGTGCGGATCGAGGTTGACGACCACCAGTACGGAATTGCTCCCCGCGTGCTTCGAATAGGCGATCACCTGTTCGTTGTCGGTCGGGTGGAAATGGATGTCGCGCAGCTGCTGGAGGGCGGGGTTGCGCCGGCGCAGCCGGTTCAGGGAGGTGATCAGCGGGGCGATGGAGCGGCCCTCGCGGTCGGCGGCGGCCCAGTCGCGCGGGCGCAGCTCGTACTTCTCGGAGTTCAGGTACTCCTCGCTGCCCTCCTTGACCGGGGTGTTCTCGCAGAGCTCGTATCCGGCGTAGACCCCCCACGTGGGGGAGAGCGTGGCGGCGAGGACCGCGCGGACCTCGAAGGCGGGGCGGCCGCCGTGCTGAAGGTATGCGTGCAGGATGTCCGGAGTGTTGACGAAGAAATTCGGCCGCATGACGGAGGCGGAGCGGGTGTCCGCGAGCTCGGTCAGGTACTCGGTCAGCTCGGCCTTGGTGTTGCGCCAGGTGAAGTACGTGTACGACTGCTGGAAGCCGACGGCGGCGAGCGCGCGCATCATCGCGGGGCGGGTGAAGGCCTCGGCGAGGAAGATCACGTCGGGGTCGGACTTGTTGATGTCCGCGATCACCTTCTGCCAGAACACCACCGGCTTGGTGTGCGGGTTGTCGACCCGGAAGATGCGGACGCCGTGCTCCATCCAGTGCCGCAGGATCCGCACCGTCTCCCCGACGATGCCGGCCATGTCGGCGTCGAAGTGGATCGGGACGATGTCCTGGTACTTCTTCGGCGGGTTCTCCGCGTACGCGATCGTCCCGTCGGCGCGGTGGCGGAACCACTCCGGGTGCTTCTCCACCCACGGGTGGTCCGGGGAGCACTGCAGGGCGAAGTCGAGCGCCACCTCGATGCGCAGCTCGCGGGCCCTGGCGACGAAGGCGTCGAAGTCCTCCAGGGTCCCGAGCTCGGGGTGGACCGCGTCGTGGCCGCCCTCGGTGGAACCGATGGCCCAGGGCACGCCCGGATCCCAACTACCCGCCGACAGCGTGTTGTTCGGGCCCTTGCGGTACGTGCTGCCGATCGGGTGGATCGGCGGCAGGTAGACCACGTCGAAGCCCATCGCGGCGACGGCGGGAAGCCGCTCGGCGGCGGTCCTGAACGTTCCGCTGACCGGAGCCTCGCCGGGCTCCAGCACCGCCCCCTCCGACCGGGGGAACATCTCGTACCAGGAGCCGAAGAGGGCCCGCTTGCGCTCGATCAGCAGCGGCAGCGGCTTGGAGGCCGTCACCAGCTCCCGGAGCGGGCGCTTGGCGAGCAGCGCGTCGATCCGGGGGGCGAGGGCGGCCGCGTACCGCTCCCGGGCCGGCCGGTCCTCGTCGCGCATCACGTCCGCGGCGGCCAGCACGTGCTCGCGGCCGTCCCGCTTGGGAATCTTCGCGGCGGCCCGCTCGTAGAGCTCGGCGCCCTCCAGGAGGGTGAGCCCGGTGTCGATCCCGGCCGGGATCTTGACCGCCGCGTGGGCCCGCCAGGTGCCCACCGGGTCGCTCCACGCCTCGACGGTGTACGTCCACCTCCCCTCGACCTCGGCGGACACCCGCGCCCCCCACCGGTCGGTGCCGGGGGCCAGCTCGGACAGGGGCACGGGAGGCCGCAGCCGCCCGCTCGGATCTCGCATGACGACATGGGCCGCCACGGCGTCGTGTCCCTCGCGGAACACGGTGGCGGAAATCTCGAATACCTCGTCCACGACCGCCTTGGCGGGTCTGACGCCGCAGTCGACGGCGGGGCGGACGTCCAGCACGGGAATGCGACCGATCATGATGGGATCACCTGGGGGCAGTTCGCAGGGCTCGGTGACAACAGGCCAGCCGCCGGGGCAGCTGGTAGTGCACGCTCTGTTCGCTCTGTTTCTAGCCGCTCGGAAGACGGCTGGGCTGCGGGCATGGCCGCTCCTGTCCGCGTTCACTCGGGTGGCGGGGAGGCGGTTCCGGGGTGCGCCGTGCGCTGTACCCGAGGAGCCCTTCCCACTCCAGCTCGGCCCAACCCGAGCGCTCGGTTAACTACTCGTACGTACTGGAACGCGTGCCCGCGCTCGGCGGCCCAACACCCGCCGATGCTCCGTCAACTCGGATGGGACTAACGGATGTCCACACCCCCGCTGTGCCCTTGCGCGGGACCGCCCGAACTCGCCGAGGCCGTACGGCCCGGAGCACGCGGGCGGCCCGTACGCACGGCGGGGGCGCGCTCGAGGCGCCATGGCCGGGTGGGGCGGGCGGCGCTAGCCTTCCGAGGGTGACGCTCGCGGTGCACAGCGTGGTGCGGCCGCTCCGACCCGTAATCCCCTGCGAAGGTGGAACGCGTGAAGGCTATCCGTCGATTCACCGTGCGCCCCGTCCTCCCCGAGACCCTCTCGCCGCTCGCCGACCTCGCGCGCAACCTGCGCTGGTCCTGGCACGGCGAGACACGTGAGCTGTTCCAATCCGTCGATCCCGAGGGCTGGCAAGCCGCCGGCGCGGATCCCGTCCGGCTGCTCGGCGCCGTGTCCGCCGCGCGGATCACCGAGCTCGCCGGGGACCGGCGGTTCCTGAGGCGGCTCGCCGTCGCGGCCGCCGACCTCGATGACTACGTCCACGGCGGGAGGTGGTACCAGAGCCACGAGGCGGCCGCGGAGCTGCCCGCCGGCATCGCCTACTTCTCGCCCGAGTTCGGGATCACCGCCGCCCTGCCCCAGTACTCCGGCGGGCTCGGGATCCTCGCCGGGGACCACCTCAAGGCCGCCAGCGACCTCGGCGTCCCCCTCATCGGTGTCGGACTCCTCTACCGGCACGGCTACTTCCGCCAGTCCCTCTCCCGGGACGGCTGGCAGCAGGAGCACTACCCGGTGCTCGACCCCAACGAACTGCCCCTCGCGCTCGTGCGCGAGGAGGACGGGACCCCCGCGCGGGTGTCCCTGAGCCTCCCCGGCGGCCGGGCCCTGCACGCGCACGTCTGGCAGGCCCGCGTCGGCCGGGTGCCGCTGCTGCTCCTCGACTCCGACGTCGAGGACAACGACGCCGTCGCCCGCGAGGTGACCGACCGGCTGTACGGGGGAGGCAGCGACCACCGGCTGCTCCAGGAGATGCTGCTGGGGATCGGGGGAGTGCGGGCCGTCAGGGCCTACTGCCGGATCACCGGGCATCCCGACCCCGAGGTCTTCCACACCAACGAGGGCCACGCCGGCTTCCTCGGGCTGGAGCGCATAAGAGAACTGGAGGGGCAGCAGGGACTCGGCTTCGACGCCGCCGTCGAAGCCGTCCGGGCCGGCACCGTGTTCACCACGCACACCCCCGTCCCCGCCGGCATCGACCGCTTCGACCGGGCCCTGGTCGCCCGCCACTTCGGCGACGGCGGCGAACTGGCCGGCGTACCCGTCGACCGGATCCTGGCCCTCGGCGCCGAGACGTACCCCGGCGGCGACCCCGGGGTGTTCAACATGGCGGTGATGGGCCTGCGCCTCGCCCAGCGGGCCAACGGGGTCTCCACCCTGCACGGCGCCGTCAGCCGCGGCATGTTCGCCGGGCTGTGGCCGGGCTTCGACCCCGCCGACGTCCCCATCACCTCGGTGACCAACGGCGTGCACGCCCCGACCTGGGTGGCGCCCGAGGTGGTGAAGCTCGGCGCGAAGCAGATCGGCGCCGGCCGCACCGAGGACGCGCTCTCCGTCGGCGGCTCGCAGCGCTGGGACGCCGTCGCGGACATCCCCGACCAGGACGTCTGGGACCTGCGCCGGGTGCTCAGGGAGCAGCTCGTCCAAGAGGTACGCGACCGCCTGCGCGCCTCCTGGCGCCAGCGCGGGGCCGCCGACGCCGAGCTCGGCTGGGTGGACTCGGTCCTCGACCCGGACGTGCTGACCATCGGCTTCGCCCGCCGGGTGCCGTCCTACAAGCGGCTCACGCTGATGCTGCGCGACCCCGACCGGCTGCGCCGCCTGCTGCTGGACCCGGACCGGCCCGTGCAGATCGTGGTCGCGGGCAAGGCGCACCCCGCCGACGACGGCGGCAAGCGGCTCGTCCAGGAACTGGTGCGCTTCGCGGACGACCCCCGCGTGCGCCACCGGATCGTGTTCCTGCCCGACTACGGCATGGCCATGGCCCAGAAGCTCTACCCCGGCTG
The DNA here is from genome assembly GCF_035978755.1 of Streptomyces sp. NBC_01298. Taxonomy (NCBI): domain Bacteria; kingdom Bacillati; phylum Actinomycetota; class Actinomycetes; order Kitasatosporales; family Streptomycetaceae; genus Streptomyces; species Streptomyces sp. NBC_01298. The sequence continues at coordinate 3,033,175 of NZ_CP108414.1, read as the reverse complement.
CGACGTCTGGCTCAACAACCCGCTGCGCCCGCTGGAGGCCTGCGGCACCAGCGGGATGAAGGCGGCGCTCAACGGCTGCCTCAACCTCTCCGTCCTGGACGGGTGGTGGGACGAGTGGTTCGAGCCGGACTTCGGCTGGGCCATCCCGACCGCCGACGGACTCGGCGCGGACGAGGACCGCCGCGACGACCTGGAGGCGAACGCCCTCTACGACCTGATCGAGGGCCGGGTCGCCCCCCGGTTCTACGACCGGGCCGGACAGGCCGGACTCCCGGTGCGGTGGATCGAGATGGTCCGGCGCACCCTGGTCTCCCTGGGGCCCAAGGTGCTCGCGGGCCGCATGGTGCGGGAGTACGTGGAGCGGCTCTACGCTCCGGCCGCGCTCTCCCACCGCGCCCTGACCCCGGACGCGGCGCGGGACCTCGCCTGGTGGAAGGGGCGGGTCCGCGCGGCCTGGCCGCAGCTCACCGTCGAGCACGTGGAGGCCCTGACCGCGGGCCCGGTCGGCGGCACCGCCGAACTCGGGGCCACCCTCACCCTGCGCGTGCAGGTCTCCCTCGACGCCCTCGCGCCCGAGGACGTGGAGGTGCAGGCCGTCGCGGGCCGGGTCGACGCGCAGGACGTGATCCAGGGCGGGCGGGCCTTCCCGCTCAAGCCCGCCGGCGGACCCGACCTGGAGGGCCGCTGGCTGTATGAGGGCCCGCTCGCCCTCGACCGTACGGGGCCCTTCGGCTACACCGTACGGATCCTGCCGGCGCACCCGCTGCTGGCGACCCCGGCCGAACTGGGCCTGGTCGCCGGCCCCGCCACGGGCGCGGACACCGACGCGGCGGGAGGCGGTGTGGTGCTGCGGTAACCGCCCCGGCGGTTCAGGGGGCGGGCGGCGGATCCACCAGCCGCCCGTCCTCCACCAGCATCCCGGCCCGCTTGACGCTGCGCAGGACCGGGATCACCTCCACCTGCCCCACGCCCTCCACGGCGCCGATCCGCTCGGTCAGGTAGGTGTACAGCTCGTCGGTGTCCCGGCACACCACCACCGCCATCAGGGAGGCGGCCCCGGTCATCGCGGCCGCGAAGGCCACCTCGCGGTGGCCCGCCAGGGCCGTCCCCACCTGCGCCAGGCGGGCCGGCGGGACCGTCAGCACCAGCGTCGCCTCCGCCTCGTAGCCGAGGAGCGAGGGCGTGAACTCCACGTCGAAGAAGATCGCCCCGAGTTCGCGCAGCCGCTCCAGCCGGCGCCGGGTGGTGGACTCCGACAGGCCGGCGGCGCGCGCCAGTTCCGGGTAACCCGCGCGGCCGTCCCGGCCCAGCACCGCGAGCAGCGCGAGCTCCGGCTCGTCCAGCGCGTACCGCTGCGGCCCCGGCTCGACGGCCGGCCGTTCCAGGGCGGCGATCTGGCCGGGGCGCAGCAGGTCCATGCCCGCCCACGCGTCCGGCCCGCCGAAGAACTTGCGCAGGATGGTGTGGGCGCTGATGCCGGTCACCCGGCGGGTGCTCGGCAGCTTCTCCAGCAGCAGGGTGTCGCGGTCCCGGCGGGTGCGGGCCCGGGTCATGCAGTGGATCTCGGTGCCGCCCGCGTTCAGGTTGACCCACGCGATGTCCGGGCGGCGGGCCAGGGCCTCGGCCACCGGGAGCGCCGCGTCGGGGGCGCACTGGATCCGCAGCCAGGACTCGAACAGTCCGACGCGGCTGCCCAGGGGCAGTCCGACGACCCGGATCAGGCCGGTGGTCCGCAGACGCCGGTAGCGGCGTACGACGGTCTGGTCCGAGACCTCCAGCACCTCGGCGAGCCGGCTGAAGGGGGCCCGGCCGTCGATGGTGAGGGCCTGGATCAGCGACCGGTCGAAGGCGTCCAGCTCCATGTCATGCATGGTTTCCATCATCCCGGAAGCTCGCATGAGGGAAATCCGTCGGCAGGGGGCCGCTGGGTGGGGGATGGGGGCCGGTCGCTGCGACCTTGGGTCCACCGGGGCACCGCCCCCCGGTTCCTGCCCCGCCGTGATCCGAGGAGAAACCCCCATGCGCAAATGGCTGCCGTTGACGGCGGTGTGTCTCGGAGCCTTCATGCTCCTGGTCGACGTCACGATCGTGACCGTCGCCCTGCCCGACATGGCCGCCGACATGCGGACGGGCTTCTCGGACCTCCAGTGGGTGATGGATATCTACGCCCTCGCCCTCGCCGCCCTGCTGCTGGGCGCCGGTTCGCTCGCCGACCGGATCGGCCGGCGCCGCGTCTACCTCGGCGGGCTCGGGCTCTTCGCCGCCGCCTCCCTCGCCTGCGGTCTGGCGAGCGGACCCGCCGCGCTGATCGCCTTCCGCGCAGTCCAGGGCATCGGCGGCGCCGCGATGTTCGCCACCACCATGGCCCTGCTCAGCTCCGCCTACCAGGGACGCGACCGGGGCGTCGCCTTCGGCGTCTGGGGCGCGGTCAACGGAGCCGCCGCCGCGGCCGGCCCGATCATCGGCGGGCTGCTCACCGAGCAGTTCGGCTGGCGCTGGATCTTCTTCATCAACCTGCCGGTCTGCGCCCTCGCCGTGTACGTCACCCTCAAGGCCGTCTCCGAGTCCCGGGACCCGCACGCCAAGGGCCTGGACCTGCCCGGCATGGCCACCTTCACCACCGGCGCCGCGGCGGTCACCTATGCCCTGATCCGGGTCGGCGAGAACGGCTGGACCTCCGCGACCACCCTGGCCCTGTTCGCCCTGAGCGCCGCCGCCTTCGCCGCGTTCGTCCTGGTCGAACTGCGCAGCTCCCGACCGATGCTGGACCTCTCGCTGTTCCGCAGCCCGACCTTCGTGGCCGTCATGGCCGCCGCGCTGCTGATGTCCGGCGCCGCCTTCGGGTACATGATGTACGTCTCCCTGTGGCTGCAGAGCGCCGAGGGCATGGGCCCGGTCGCCGCCGGTCTGACGATGCTGCCGATGAGCCTGGCCGCCTTCGTGGTCGCCGCCGTGACCGGCAAGCTGATGCACGGGGCCCCGGCCCGGATCACCATCGGCGGCGGGCTGTTCCTGATCGGCGCGGGCGCTCTGCTCATGGGCTGGATGCTGGACGCCGGGGACGGCTGGACGGCCCTGGTCGCCGGACTGGCGATCACCGGTCTGGGCGTCGGCATGATCTCCCCGGCCCTCGCGGCCGCCGCGATGGGGGCCGTGCCCCCGGCCCGGGCGGGCATGGCGGGCGGCGCCCTCAACACCGCGCGCCAGCTGGGCATGGCCCTCGGCATCGCGGTGCTCGGCGCGGTCTTCCAGTCCGGCCTGGAGGACGGTCTGGCCGGCTCCGGCCAGCCGCACGGTACGGCCGAGGTACTGGCCGGCGGCGGGGCCGGACAACTGCTGCACGCGGCCCCGGCGGCCCGGCACTGGGTGGAGGCGGCCTTCGCGAGCGGGCTGCGCGACACCTTCTGGGTCTCGGGGGCGATGGGCCTGGCGGGGGCGCTGATCCTGATCGTGCTGGTCCGCCGTCCGGCGGCCGCGGCCGCGGCCGGGTCCGGATCCGGGTCCGGGTCCGGGTCCGATGACAAGGGCTCGGTGCCGGTGCCGGTGCCGGTGCCGGTGCCGGGCCAGGGCTCCGCGCCGGCGGAGCGGGCAGCCGTCTGAGTCGCCCGTCGGGCCTCCTCGTCCGCTCCGGATCCCACGCGGATCCGGGGCGGACGCGCGTGCGGTGCCGGAAGGGACCGGGAGGGTGAACCTTCGAACGGGCTGCCGTGCCGAATCGTTTCATCGGGCCGGTCCGCTCCTACGCTGCCCGCGGATGCCACCGGACCTGGCATCCGAGGAACCCGAGGAACCCGAGGAACGGACTTCCCATGCGTCTTCGCACCACCGCCATCGCGCTCACGGGCGCCCTCGCGCTCGTCCTGCCGACCGCCGGACTGTCGTACGCCAACGACCACGACGACCGTGAGGACCTCGGCACGCTGCACTACCGGTACAGCGACGACGGTGACACGCGGCACGGCCGGATCGAGCCCGCCGACAACGACACCTGCTACCAGCTGACGAACGCCTCCCGGAACCACCCGGCCTTCTGGGTGCGCAACGACACGGACTCGCTGGCGGTGCTGTTCGAGGACCGCTCCTGCGGCGGCCACCCCGTGGAGACGCTGGAGCCGGGCGAGCGGGCGGACGACCTGGAGGTCCGCTCGGTCTACTTCAAGCCGACCGACGACTGGGACCACCACGGCCGCCACGACGGACGGCACGACGACGACCGCCGTGACGACTGGCGCGACGACGAGGACCGCGGCATGGGCGGACGCGCCGCCGCCGCACCGGCCGACGGGACCTCGGCCATCCTCGACTCGGTCTTCCGCTCCATCGGCTGATCCGCGACCGCCGCGCGTGAAGGGCCCGGCTCCCCAGGGGAGCCGGGCCCTTCACGTGCCTCGGGGTCTCAGCGGCCGGCGGGCTGCTCCGCGCCCGCCGCGAGCCACCGCACCACGTCCGCGGCCGCGTACGGCTCGGCGTTCGGGGCGAGCTCCGGGAGGAAGGACAGGTCCTTGCCGATCGTCACCAGCGGGGGCTCCACCCGGCCGTGCGGCCGCCGCTGGGCCAGCCCGATCGTGGCCAGCAGCCCGTTGCACAGGCACTGGCGGCCCTTGGTGTCGGAGGCCTGGCCGCCCTTGCGGACGTACGCGGCCACCGGCTCGGCCGCACACCGGTAGGCCAGGCCGCGCGGACCCCGTACGGGAGTGCGCAGGAAGCCGAGGTCGCAGACCCGGCGCCGGGCCTCGGACACCTCCGGCTCGGAGACCGTCCCCGGCAGGTCCGCCACCTTGAACGGGAAGGAAGTCGGGGAGGCCTCGGGGTCGTTGCGGACCGAGAGGGTGCCCGCGTGGGCCCGCTCCAGCAGTTCCTCGCGCAGGTGGCGGGCCATGCCCGACTCCTCGCACAGGGCGAAGGCGCTGCCGATCTGGACCCCGGTCGCGCCCTCGGCGAGCGCCCCGGCCACGGCCTCGGGGCTGGCCTGGCCGCCGGCGAGCCAGAACGGCAGCCCGAGCGCCGCCATCTTGGCCAGGTCGGGGTTGTCGCGCGGGCCGTAGACCGGTTCGCCGTCCTCGTCGAGCTTCATCGGCCCGCGCGGCGGGGCGCTGTGGCCGCCGGCCTGGCTGGTCTCGATCACGAAGCCGTCGGGCCGGGTGATCTCGTCCCGGGCCAGGTAGGTGGCCAGGACCGGGAGCGAGACGATGGCCAGCACGTGGGGGCGGCGCAGCGGGCCGGGCAGGTGCCCGGCGAGCAGGGCCGCGGGGTCGAAGAGGTGCTCGAGCTCCTCCTCGTCCCCCTCGACGTGGATCTTGCTCACGCAGCGTTCGTAGCGCGCCAGCCTCGAGGCGAGGGCAGGGATCTGACCGGGGACTCCCGCGCCCACGAGCACGTAGTCGACGCCTGCCAGGATCGCGCCGAACATCGCGGGGGCCGTGGCGAGCTGGATCTTCTCCAGGTAGTTGATGCCGATGACACCGTCATGTCCCTCCTTGGCGAGCCAGACCTCGACGAAGTTGCCGAGGACGGTGAGGATCTCGGCCTGCGATCCGCCCGTCGCCCGCAGTCGCGGGGTGGTGCGCATCGCCACGCCGTCCGCGAGGCCCTCCTCGCGGAAGTAGAGGTCGAGGGCGGACTGGGCCAGCTCCGGCAGCGGGAAGGCCGCCAGGGCCCGGCGGGCGTGGCCGCCGGGGTCTCCGGTCTGCAGCACGCGGGCCAGTACGACGTCCAGGGCCGTGCCCGAGACCACGCCCAGCTGGCCCTCGCCGGAGACGGCCCGGGCCAGCCGCCAGCCGGAGACGCCGACGCCCATGCCGCCCTGGATGAGCCAGGGGTGCTGCGCGGCGGGGGCGTTCGTGGGGGTCTGCGGCATGGGTCACGTCCTCGGAATCACCCGAACCTACGGTTCCGTAGGTTCGCTGAATTCCACTATGACCCCGCGGCCGCCCACCGGACGGCGCCGAAGGTCCCGGCCCTCAGGGGCGCCGGACCCTCTCGGGCCGGGGCCAATGGAACAGGGCCGCCCGGGGAGGTCTTCTCCCGGGCGGCCCCGTGGTCTAGCGGATCAGCTCTGGTTCACCCGCGGCCCCGGTGGGGGTCAGAAGGTGAGCTTCCAGCTGTCGATCTTGCCGGTGTCGAGGTTCGCGTTGTCGTTGACCCGGAGCTTCCAGACGCCCTGGGCGACCTCGGAGGAGGCGTTGACCGTGACGGACTTGATGATGTTGTCCGCGCTGCCGCCGGTGCGGTTGTGCAGGTTGTACAGGGTGCCGTCGGGGGCGACGAGGTCGACCTTCAGGTCACCGATGTACGTGTGCAGGATGTTCACGTCCACCTTGAGCGTGCTCGGGGCGTTGCCCGTGCGGTTCACGGTGAGCGGGGAGTCGACCGTCGCGTTGTCGGCGATCGCGTAGTCGGTGGTGTTCTCGAACACCGTCTGCTGCGAGGTACCGACGGTCCAGACGAAGGACGCCGTACCGGTCTGGCTCGCCGAGTCCGTCACCGTGACCGTCGTGTTGTACGTACCGGCGGTGGAGGCGGTCCCGGAGATCAGGCCGGTCGAGGAGTTGATCGACAGACCGGTCGGCAGACCGGTCGCCGCGTAGCTCAGGGCGCCGGCGTTGGTGCTGCTGGCCTGGATCTGGAGGCTGGCGGCGCTGCCCGTGACGGTGTTCTGGTTACCGGGGTTGGTGACCGAGACACCGGCGACGATGCGGGGACCGACGTTGATGGCCGCCCACGCGTTGGCCGCGTTGTTGTAGGTGGTCGAGCCCAGGCCGTAGAGGTCCGCCGCGGCCTTCAGCGTCTGGACGCGGGCGTCGGCGTAGTTGGTGGTCGACTTGAAGTAGCCCACCGTCAGCGCGCGGAACCAGATCTTCGAGGCGGCGTCGCGGCCGATCGCGGTGACCGGCAGGCCGTCGGAGGTCGGCGAGTTGTAGCTGACCCCGTTGACGACCTTGGCGCCGGAGCCCTCGGAGGCCAGGTAGTACCAGTGGTTGGCCGGACCCGAGGAGTAGTGGACGTCGATGGATCCGATGCCCGAGTACCAGGCGTCCTTGGAGCCGCCGTCCTTGCTCGGCTTGTCCATGTAGCGCAGCGGCGTGCCGTCGCCGTTGATGTCGATCTTCTCGCCGACCAGGTAGTCGCCGACGTCCTGCGGGTTGTTGGCGTTGAACTCGACGGCCGCCGCGAAGATGTCGGAGGTCGCCTCGTTCAGGCCGCCGGACTCGCCCGAGTAGGTCATGTTGCCGGTGACCGAGGTCAGACCGTGGGTCATCTCGTGCGCGGCCACGTCGATCGACGTCAGCGGGTGCGTGTTGCTGGTGCCGTCGCCGTAGGTCATGCAGAAGCAGGAGTCGCTCCAGAACGCGTTGACGTACGCGCTGCCGTAGTGGACCCGGCTGTACGGGGCCACGCCGTCGTTGCGCAGGCCGTTGCGGCCGTGCACGTTCTTGTAGTAGTCCCACGTCAGCTGGGCGCCGTAGTGCGCGTCCGCGCCCGCGGTCTCCCGGCTGGAGGCGGCGCCGGTGCCCCAGATGTCGTCCGGGCCGGAGAAGAGGGTGCCCGTGCCGCTGCCGGTGCCACCGTTGAGGTCGTAGGTCTTGTGGCTGCCGCGCCCGGCGTCGGTCAGCGTGAAGTTGCTGCCCGAGGGGGAGGTGCCCAGGGTGACCTGACCGCTGTACATGGTGTTGCCGGTGCCGGTCTCGATGGCCTGCCACTGGGTGATCTTCGCGCCGGTCTTGGCGTTGCTGATCACGTGCAGTTCGCTCGGCGTGCCGTCGTGCTGGACTCCGCCGACGACCGTCTCGAAGGCGAGGACCGGGACGCCGTCGGCGGCCCAGATCACCTTGCGGGCGCCCTTGGACGCCTTGGCGTCCTTGGAGCCCGCCGCGTTGGCGGAGGAGACCGCCGCGGCGTCGGCCGAGGCCGGGGTGACGGTGGCGGTGGTGTCCGCGACCTTGATGTCGGCGTTGGTGGCCTTGGTGACGCTCTTGGTGACGCCGCCCTTGGCGTGGACGGTCAGGTCACCGCCGAGCACCGGTATGCCGTTGTAGGTGCGCTCGTACGTGGTGTGCGTGGTGCCGTCCGCGTCCTTGACCACGTCGCGGACGATGAGCTTCTCCGTGCCGGCGAGGCCGAGGGCCTTGGCCGCCTGCGCGGAGGTGGAGTTGGCCTCGGCCAGGAGCGTCGCACGCTCCGAAGCGCTGAGTGCGCGGTTTTCCGCGCCCGGGTTGACCTGGGCGACCGAAGCGGCCTTCGACGCGGTGGCGTCGGCGGTGGCGGTTCCGGTCTGGATGCCTACGGCGAGGAGAGCGGCCGCGGCAACAAGCGCGCCGGCCGTGGTGGCACGCCGCTGGGGGGTGGGACTCAACGCAGACTCCTTCTGCAAGGGGGGTTCCGGATGGCTGGGTGGGCCTCCGGGCAGATCGGGCTGGTGCGAAGAACGGTCGAAGAGTGCCACTTGAGCGCCGTGATGTCAGGGCCGCGTCAAAAGGTTGGCCTGAAATCGTTCGTTGTCCGAAGAGACGTATCCGGTATGCGGAACATTCACTTTGGAATGAGAGGGGGGCCGTCCCGGGGGGCGCCCGCAAGCCCCCGGGGGCGCCCGGGGGGCGTCCGGGGGCGTCCGGGGGTGGAATGCGGACCGCCGACCGCTAACGCTTGGGCAACAAGATGTCCGGTTCCCGGAAACGGCATTTAACGTACGGGCGTTTGTCGTACTGTTTCCCGGTGCGTCTGATGTCCGCTGCCTGGGGAAGCCGGGGACTCGCGCCACCGTCTGAAAGACCACGTGCCAGGGGGGCCCATGAGGCATGTCCATATACCTGTGCAAAGAGTGGCCGGTGCTGCCCGGTTGGCGGCCATGCCGGCGCGGGGCCTCGGTGACAAGGCCCGTTGGTACCTGCCCGCCGCGGTCGCTGCGGACCTGATCGGCGCGGGAGTCCCCGTCGGCCTGGTCTTCGGGGCCGCTCAGCAGGCCCGGCCGCTGTTCTGCGCCCTCGGCGCGGCCCTGGCATGGACCGGCGTGCAGCTGGTGCGCCGGCGCTACGCGGGCCGCGTGCTCGGCGAATCCCGGGGAGTTCTGCCGGTCGTACACGACTGGCTGATTCTGATCGGCGTACTGGCCGTGGCCCGCGTGGTCACGGGGGAGAACACCCCCCGGCTGTCCGCACTCGGCGCCCTCGTACCCGCTCTGCTCCTCACCGTCGCCTGCCACAAGCTGACCTACCGCCGCCTCTCCGCCGCCCGGCGCGAGGCCCAGGCGGTGAGCCGGGTGCTGGTCGTCGGCGAGCCCGCCGCCGCCGAGTCCGTCATAGGACACCTCGCCGCGCGCACCGACCACCCGTACGTGGTGGTCGGCGTGGTCCCGGTGGGTCCCGGCGGACTCGACAGCGGGGTCCCCGTGGCCGCGCGGCTCGGCTCCACGACGGCGCAGGCCCCGAACGGGGACTCCACCGCCGTGCTCGGCGCCGTCGCCACCCACCGTGCCGACCTGGTGCTCGTCGCACCGGGGGCGCAGCTGGCGGGAGAGCGGCTGCGGCGGATCTCCTGGGCCCTGCACGACGCCGGGCTCGAACTGGCGGTCTTCCCCGGCCTGGTGGAGGTCTCCGTCAAGCGGCTGCAGACCCTGTCCGCGGGCGGCCTGGCCATACTGCGGGTGGCGCCCCCGGTGAGCCGCGGCATGCAGCCCCTGCTGAAGTCGGTACTGGACCGGGCGGGCGCGGCGCTCGGACTGGTCCTGCTGTCGCCGGCCTTCCTCGCGATGGTCCTGGCCATCCGCTTCGGCTCGCGCGGACCGGCCTTCTACCGCCAGCGGCGCATAGGCCGCGACGGGGTCCCGTTCGTCATGTGGAAGTTCCGCACGATGGTCGTGGACGCCGATGCGCGCAAGGCCGAGCTGTCCGGGGCCAACGAGAACGACGGCCTCATGTTCAAGATGCGCCGCGATCCGCGCGTGACCCGCGTGGGCCGGCTGCTGCGCCGCACGTCCATGGACGAACTGCCCCAGCTGATCAATGTGGTGGCGGGCAACATGTCCCTGGTCGGCCCGCGGCCGCCGCTCCCGGAGGAGGTGGCCGAGTACGACGAGGTCGAACTGCGCCGGCTCGCGGTGCGGCCGGGGATGACCGGGCTGTGGCAGATCAGCGGGCGCTCCGACCTCTCGTGGGACGAAACGATCCAGCTCGACCTGCAGTACGTGGACAACTGGTCGTTCACCAGTGACGTCGACGTCATGGGCCGCACGCTCCGCGCCGTCGTCGACGGTCGCGGAGCGTACTGAGGCACCGGGGCGCCTCGCTTGGGATCAGCTCCGCGTGCCCGTCGGGCCGTCGCTCTGGCCGGTGCTCTGTCCGTTGCCCGGTCCGTCGCTCTGCTCGCGCCACCAGGCGTACGTGGAGGCGATGCCCTCGCGCAGCGGGATCGCGGGCTTCCAGCCGAGCCCGCGCAGCCGGGTCACGTCCAGCAGCTTGCGGGGCGTCCCGTCGGGCTTGGAGGTGTCCCAGGCGAGCCTGCCCCGGAAGCCGGTCACCTCGGCGACGGTCTCCGCGAGGGCCTTGATGGTCAGGTCCTCGCCGCAGCCGATGTTGACCGGCTCGGCGCCGTCGTACTCGCGCAGCAGCACGGCGCAGGCGGCGGCCAGGTCGTCCACGTGCAGGAACTCCCGCCGGGGCGTGCCCGAACCCCACAGCGCGACCTCCTCGCGGCCCTCGGCGGCGGCCTCGTGGAAGCGCCGGATGAGGGCGGGCAGGACGTGCGAGGACTCCAGGTCGAAGTTGTCGCCCGGGCCGTAGAGGTTCGTGGGCATGGCGGAGATGTACGAGGCCCCGTACTGCTTGCGGTACGACTGGACCTGGACGATGCCGGCGATCTTCGCCAGCGCGTACGCCTCGTTCGTCGGCTCCAGCGGGCCGGTCAGCAGGGCGTCCTCGCTGATGGGCTGCGGGGCCAGCTTGGGGTAGATGCAGGAGGAGCCGAGGAACAGCAGCCGGCCGACCTCCGCGGCGTGCGCCCCGGCGACGACGCTCAGCTGGATCCTGAGGTTGTCCTCCAGGAACTGCACCGGGAACGTGCTGTTGGCCATGATCCCGCCGACCTTGGCGGCGGCCAGGACGACGGCGTCGGGCCGGACGTCCCTCAGGTACGCCGCGGTCGCGGCGGCATCGCGCAGGTCGAGGTCGGCGCGGCCGCGGGTGAGCACCTCGTACCCGTCGGCGGTGAGCCGGCGGACGACCGCGGACCCCACGAGGCCGCGGTGTCCGGCGACGAAGACGCGGGCGTTCGGGGGCAGGAACGGCGAACTTGTCATACCGCCGATGATGCCAGTCCGCCGTCCGCGGCTTTACGGGGGAGCCCCCGGCCCGCTCCGGTGCCGAACCCTCCGGACCCGGCTTCGGGGGCCACCCCGGGCCGCGGCCCGGACCCCGCTTGGGGACCGGCCGCGGGCCGCCTCCCGCACCGCGTCCTGCGCCGGGCCGGCGGCTGGGCTTCCGCCGCGCGGGGCGGAGTTCCCCTACCCGCCCTTCGCCCGTTCCCCGCCCTTCGCCCGTTCCCCGGTCTTGCCCGGACCCCGGTCCTCAAACGCCGGACGGCCGGGTTGGCGCGGCCCGGGCTCGGAAGGCCCGTAGGGGAGGCGGATTTGGGCGGGTACCGGCCAGGTCGGTACATACCGCCCCGCAAGGGGGCGAGGGGGCCGGATCCGGCGGCAGGGGCTCCGGACGGAACGTGTACGGTACCCATCCGGTACCTATCGAGCACCTATCCGGTACCGTCCCCAGCCCCCTGGGGGCGGACCCCGTACAGCATCCCGGGCCCGGCCCCACTCCGCACCAGGCGGCCGGCCCGAACACCGGTGCGCTGCCCCGAGTCACGCCCGGGGCCCACATCGACCCGCACGACGAGGCGTGACCCCGAGCCACATCCGGGGCCGCGCCCCAGCCACACTAGGGGCCCCGCCCCGAACCGCAGCCCCTGTACTCCGGGGCGCAGCCCCGACCGCACCGCAACGATCCCCAGGGGGACCCAATGGGCAAGACCGCGCTGATCACCGGCGTCACCGGGCAGGACGGCTCGTACCTCGCAGAGCTCCTGCTCTCCAAGGGCTACACGGTGCACGGGCTCGTGCGGCGGTCCTCCAGCTTCAACACGGAGCGGATCGACCACATCTACCAGGACCCGCAGACGGCGAACCGCTCCCTCGTCCTGCACCACGCCGATCTCTCCGACGGCGTCGCCCTGGTGAACCTGCTCCGCGAGATACGCCCCGACGAGGTCTACAACCTGGGCGCCCAGTCCCACGTCCGCGTCTCCTTCGACGCCCCGCTCTACACCGGCGACGTGACCGGCCTCGGCGCCCTGCGCCTGCTGGAGGCGATCCGGGCGAGCGGCGTGGACACCCGCATCTACCAGGCCTCCTCCTCGGAGATGTTCGGCGCCACCCCGCCCCCGCAGAACGAGGCCACCCCGTTCCACCCGCGCAGCCCGTACGGCGCCGCGAAGGTGTTCGCGTACTGGACGACGGTGAACTACCGCGAGGCGTACGGAATGTTCGCCGTCAACGGGATCCTCTTCAACCACGAGTCCCCGCGCCGCGGCGAGACCTTCGTGACCCGCAAGATCACCCGCGCGGTCGCCCGCATCAAGGCCGGTCTCCAGGAGAAGCTCTACCTCGGCAACCTCGACGCCGTCCGCGACTGGGGCTACGCCCCGGAGTACGTGGACGCCATGTGGCGCATGCTCCAGCAGGACGAGGCCACCGACTACGTCGTGGCCACCGGAGTCGCCGCCACCGTCCGCGAGTTCGTCGAGGCCTCCTTCGCGCACGCCGGTCTCGACTGGAACGAGCACGTGCGCTACGACCCCAAGTACGAGCGCCCCAGCGAGGTCGACGCCCTGATCGGGGACGCGTCCAAGGCCCATGACCTGCTTGGCTGGAAGCCGACCGTCCTGGTGGCCGAACTGGCCCGGATCATGGTGGATTCCGATATCCGGCAGGTCGAGGACCAACTGGCGGGCGCCAGCGTCCGCATCGACCGCTGAGGCCATATATTTCGCCTACGATTTGCCCTGTCCCGGTCATTCGCGCAGCCAACGGCGGGCATGACCGGGGCAAATCTGCCGTATGTCCGTAGTGCTCCATCCACGCCGGACCCGTTGATTCCAAGTTGGTATGCAATGGGTCAAGGGTGGTGACCAGGCCTTCGCGTGAGCCCTAGTCTGCGCCAGTACATATGGCTGTTCCGATAGATGCCGAACCAGCCATTCAAGCCGGGCAATTGCCCTGGGGGGCTCATGCGTAGATCCAGAGGGCTGACTGCTGCCCTCGCCCTGTCACTGGCCGGGGCCGGCACCGCGATAGGCCTGGTGCTGATACCCGAGGCGTCGGCCATCACGCAGCCGGTGGCCTTCACCGCCGACAACCTGCCGACGTGGCAGCCCAACGGGATCGTGTGGGCGATGGCCGAGGCCAACGGCACGGTCTTCGCCGGCGGCACCTTCTCGGCCGTCCGCCCGCCCACCGGCGGGGCCGGCGCGGAGCAGGAAGCCGTGAACTTCGTCGCGCTCGACGCGTCGACCGGCGCCCCCACCTCCTGCAAGCTCTCCTTCACCGGCGGCGACGGCAGCGCGACCGTGCGCGCCCTCACCGTCTCGAAGGACAAGAAGACCCTGTACGCGGGCGGCTACTTCGGCGCCGTCAACGGAACCCCGGTCTCCAGCGTCGCCGCCATCGACATCGCGACCTGCACCCCCAAGGCCTCGTTCGACCCGAAGTTCCCGTCCACCGTGCGCGCGCTGGCCGTCACCGACAGCACCCTGTACGCGGCAGGAGACTTCACCGCCGTCGAGGGTTCGACCCGTGAGCGGTTCGCCGCGGTCGACGCCACCTCCGGTGCGCTCAAGCCGTTCACCGCCAACGTCGACGAGCCGGGCCGTGCGCTCCAGCTCAGCAACGACGGCAAGAACATCCTGCTCGGCGGCGACTTCTTCACGGTCAACGGCTCCCAGAGCCACGCGCTGGCCGTCGTGAACGCCACCACCGGGGCCGTCACCAAGACGTACGGCACCATCCCCTCGACGTCGGTCATCAAGTCCATCACGGCCGACTCCACGGGCTACTACACCGGCGCCGAGGGCACGGGCGGCTTCGACGGCCGCGTCGCCCTCGCCACCGACTACAGCGAGAAGTGGCGCGACCAGTGCCTGGGCGCCACCCAGGCCGTGCTGCCGTACGACGGAGTCCTCTACAGCTCCTCGCACGCGCACAACTGCAGCTCCGAGGGCCAGTACCCCGACGGCAAGCGCCACTTCCTGCTGGCGCAGCTGACCGACTGGGGCAACGGCGGCCTCGACGCCCCCTCCGCCGTGAACGGCTTCGTGCGCAGCCCGGCGAAGCTCGGCTGGCACCCCACCGCCAACGACGGCCTCGGCGAGGGCATCGGCCCGCGCGTGATGGCCATCGCGGAGAAGGACTCCACCAAGTACATGTGGGTCGGCGGTGAGTTCACCCTCATCAACGGCAAGGCCCAGCAGGCCCTGACCCGCTTCGCCTCCACCGGCGACGTCGGCGCCCCGACCACCCCGGTCTCCAGCGTCTCCAGCGTCAAGCCCGGCGAGGTCCAGGTCCGCTGGCGCGCCAGCTACGACGCGGACGACAGCAAGCTGACCTACCGCATCTACCGCAACGGCTCCGCGACCCCGATCGCCACCGTCAGCGCGAGCTCCCTGGAGTGGCTGCGCCAGCAGGCCTCCTGGACGGACACCACGGTCAAGGCCGGCGCGTCCTACAGCTACCGGGTCACCGCCACCGACGCGGCGGGCAACACCAGCGCCCTGTCGGCCACCACCTCGGTCTCGGTCCCGACCGCGGTCAGCGCGTACCCGAACCAGGTCCGCGAGGACGGCGCCAACCTGTACTGGCGCTACGACGACGTCGTCAGCCCGTACGTGGCCGACTCCTCGGTCTCGGGCAACACCAGCGGCATCCAGCTCAACGCCCCGGCGCTGCGCCAGACCCCGGGCGCGGTCACCGGCGCCAGCACGGCCATGGGCTTCAACGGCACCAGCCAGCAGGTGTACAGCGACCACCGCCAGACGGTCGGCAGCAGCTACACGCTGGAGACCTGGTTCAAGACGAACACCACGCGCGGCGGCAAGCTGATCGGTTTCGGCAACAACCTGGACCGCAACAGCAACCAGTACGACAAGAACATCTACATGACCAACACCGGCCGGATCTTCTTCGGGGTCAACCCGGGCTCGACGAAGACGATCTCCACCGGACTGCTGGACACGTTCAACGACAACAAGTGGCACCACGTCGTCGCCACCCAGGGCCCCTCCGGCATGGCGCTGTACGTGGACGGCAAGGCCAAGGACAGCTCCAGCACCACCGGCTCCCAGGCGATCGAGGGCTACTGGCACGTCGGCGGCGACAACCTCGCCGGCTGGTCCTCCCGCCCGACCAGCAACTTCTTCGCCGGCCAGATCGACGAGACGGCCGTCTACCCGAAGGTGCTGACCGAGGCCCAGATCAAGAACCACTACACCCTGGCGAAGGCCGCCACCGACACGGTCTCCAAGGTCACCGCGACCGAGGACACCTACATCAACCAGGGCGCCCCCAGCACCGCCTACGGCACGTCCACCTCGCTGGCCGTCCGCGGGACCCAGGCCTACGAGACGTACCTGCGCTTCGACATCCCGGCCGCTCCGGCCGGCACGGTGCTGAAGTCCGCGTCCCTCCAGGTCAAGACCACGACCTCGGCGACCGCCGGCACCATCGACACGGTCTCCGTGGTCCCGGTCACCGGTACCTGGAGCGGTGCGGGAACGACCTTCAAGAGCAAGCCCACCCTGGGCACCACCCCGATCGGCTCCTTCGCGGGCCTGCCGGACGGGTCGGCGGTCCAGAGCACGCCGCTGGACACCGCGGCGCTCTCCGCGGTGCTGGGCGGCAGCTACAGCCTGGGCCTGACGAGCACGGGTACCGACCCGCTGTGGATCTGGTCCTCGGAGTCCACGGCCGTGGACGCCAAGCCGCAGCTGACCCTCACCTTCGGCGCGAAGTAACCGCTTGACGGAGTGCGGGGCCCGGCCGTTTCGACGGCCGGGCCCCGCACACGCATCTCATACGTACGGGAGCCACCTCATGTACCGACGCTCCGCGGCGGCCGCCGTCCTGCTGGCCGCCGCCCTGACGCTGACGGCCTGCAGTTCGGGCGGCGACGGCAAGGCCGAAGCCTCGGCCGCCTCGCCCAAGCCGCCGGCCGCCTCCTCGGCGCCCGACCCGGCCGACGCCTCGGTCGCCCCGTCGCAGCCCCCGGCGGACGCGAAGCCGACGGGTCCCGTCCTGCCGGACACGAAGCTCGTCCCGAAGACGGGCAGCTTCACCGCGCCGCAGAAGCAGTACCTGAGCGGCCGGGTCCCGGAGAAGACCGACCCCGCGGCCGTCCTGCAGAGCGGCCAGGAGGCCTGCCAGCGGGTGGAGCGCACGGCGAAGCGGGACAAGGACGCTGCGGTCGGCGCCCTCGTGGCCGGGGAGATCCCGGGCGCGAAGGACGCGATCACCTACCTCTGCCCCGAGCAGAAGCCGCTCCTCGCCGTTGCCGCGAAGGGCTTCCCCGACGGTACGAAGCAGTCCCCGGCGGCGGGCACCTACCGTGCGCTGACCCAGAGCACCACGTGCGTCTGGGAGGCCAAGGGCAAGGACGGCGCCGCCCTCGCCTCGGGCCCGCTGACCCCGCCGAAGCCGGGCGAGAAGATCACCGCCAAGATCCCGTCGGGCACGACCCAGTTCGTCTCGAACGGCTGCTACGCCTGGATCCCTTCCGCGTAACTCCCTTGCGCACGACGCCCCCGCTGCCCGTGCCCCGGGCCGTGGGGGCGTTTCCGTTCCCGCATCGGGGGCATCCGCGCCTCCACAGGGCGGGGCTGGACCCCGTCCCCAATGCTGGAGGCGAATCCCATGAGGGGCATCAGCGGTTGCATAGGACTGATCGTGGTGGGGGCCATCCTCACCTTCGCGAGCGACTGGCAGCTGCGGAGCGTCAACCTCGACCTGGTCGGAGTCATCATGATGGTCGCGGGCGGCATCGGCCTCGCGGTCTACGCGAGCGTGGCCAAGCGCCGCCGCGTCGGCGCCCTCCCGGTGGTCGACGAAACCCGCCGCGGGCTCTGAGACAGGACCGCGGGCCGGCCCTCTCAGCGTGAGATGCGCTCGTACACCGGCAGCAGGGTGTCCAGGACCGCGTCCATCGAGAAGGCGGACGACGCCAGTTCGCGGGCGGCCTTCGAGGCCGTGGTGTTCTCGGCCGGGTCCAGGAGGGACAGGACCGCCTCCGCGACGCCGGCCGGGCCCGGGTCCACCGCGCGGCCCGCGCCCGCGCGGGCGATGTCGCGGGCCAGGCCGTTGGAGTGGGTCACCACCGACGGGACGCCCACCGACAGGGCTTCCAGGACCGACATCGGGAACGGCTCGTCCACGGAGGGCAGTACGTAGACGTGGGCGCGGCGCAGCTCCGTCAGGACCTCCGCGCCGGACAGGGCGCCCGGCACCGTGAAGCGGGCGGAGAGGCCCAGCTCCGTGATCCGGGCGCGGACCGCCGCGAGCTCGCCCTCGTCCGGGCCGGCCACCACGAACTCCGCGTCCGGGTGCGCCGCCAGGACGGCCGGGGCGGCGTCCACGAAGTCCACCGGGCGCTTACGGGCCTGCAGGCGGGCCGAGTAGAGGATCCGCGGGGGCCCGGACGGGGCGGGGCGCTCCTCCTGGGCCGGGGTGCCGTTGACGAGCCGGACGGTGTTCGGGAGCGGCGCCCCGACCACCGCGTCGAGGCCCTCGCGCTCGTGCGGGGTGAGGTACAGCAGCGCGTCGGCGCCGCGCAGGAGGCGGCGCACCGCCAGCGCGTCCAGCACCTTGGCCAGCAGCTTCCCGCTCGGGTCGACCATGCCGTGGGTCTGCAGGACCAGCGGTTTGCCGGCCCGCAGCGCCGCCAGGGCGACGGGCAGGGTGACCAGGTCCCGCGCCAGGTGCACGTGGACCACGTCCGCGCCCCGCACCAGGCGGCCCGCGGAGGCCAGCAGGGCCGGCGAGGTCATCCCGCTGAAGCCGAGGGGGAGCAGGCGCCGGGCGGGGAAGAGCTTCGCGGGGACCCCTTCCACCGAGGTCGGCCAGGGCTCCGGGAACCCCTCGCCCAGCGCCAGCAGGTTCGCCTCGTGCCCGCGGGCCCGCAGCCCCTTGGCCAGGTTCAGCGCGACCCGTACCGGCCCGCCGAAGGCGTGCGTGGGGGAGTGCAGGGTGACGGCGTGCAGAACTCTCAAGGCGGCGCTCACTTCGGATCCTCGACCGGGCGGCGGTGCCCGTCCTGGGTCTGCAGGGTCAGGGCGGGGAGGTCCTTGTGGACCACGGACCCGGCGCCCGCGACCGCGCAGCGGCCGAGGGTCACGCCGGCCAGCACGGTGGCCCGTACGGCCACCCACGCGCCGTCCCCGACGGTGATCGGCGCGTTGCGGTAGCGGAAGTCGGCGGCCCGGTGGTCGTGCGAGCCGGTGCACAGCAGCGCCTCCTGCGAGAGGCAGGCGTGCGCGCCGATCGTCACCGGCTCCAGGTTGAGTATCCAGGCGCCCTCGCCGATCCACGCGTGGTCGCCCACGGTCAGCTTCCAGGGCCACAGCACCCGCACCTTGTGGCGGATCAGCACCCCTTCGCCGATCCGCGCCCCGAAGGCGCGCAGCAGCGCGACCCGCAGCCGGGCGGGACACAGCCAGCTCATGAAGAGCGTGTTCATCACGGCGAACCAGAGCGCCTGCGTCAGCCGCCCGCGCCCCTTGTCGTATCCGGCGAGCGTGAAGGCAGGAAGATCACGCACGGGCACCCCCTCACAGTCCGGCCCCCGACGGCGCCTCCCGAGGCGCCTCCCCGGGCGCCGACCGCGTCAGACTAGACTGCGCCCGGATCAGGCACAGGGGGTGGGGGCAAGCGTGGCGACCGACATACGCGGGGCCGTCGCCCGGCCGGTGCCTCCGCGCCCGGGTGACGACAAGACCTGGGGCAGGGTCACCACCCCGCGGACGCTGCTCTCGCGGGCGCTCTCCGTCCCGCTGGCCCTCGGGTTCACCGTCTTCCTGCCGCTGTTCGTCGCGGTGCAGACCGGCGCCGGCCAGCACGACGCGGCCTTCTGGCTCCAGCTCCTGCTCACCATGTACGCGGGCGCCCGGCTCTCGGCGATGGTGCTGACCAGCCGCCGCAAGCTCCTCCAGGGCTCCTTCTGGCTCTTCGTCTACATGGCCATGGGCGTGGCCCCCCTCGCCCAGGCCGTCCTCGGCCAGGTCCCGACCCCCGTCGTCGGCCCGCGCTCCGACCTCACCGCCGCCATCGGCCTGGTCCTGCTGGGCTGCGCCGCCTTCGACGTGGGCGTGCTGCTGGCCCGGCACCGGCCGGCGGGCCGCGCGGGCGGTTCGCTGAAGGAGCCGCGCCCGGTCATGGCGCACCGGCGGCGGCTGTACCTGCTCACGGCCGTGGCGTTCCTGGGCAGCGCGGCCCTGATCGTGAAGCTGGGCGGCCCGGCGGTGTTCTTCTCCAGCCGCCAGGAGATCATCGCGGGCATCGAGGAGGCGGGCGTCTCCCAGGACGGCCAGGCGGGGCAGGCGCTGCTGCGCGGCTTCGGCACGGTCCCCGCCCTGCTGGCGCTGCTGCTGTACACGCGCTGGCTGATCACCTCGAAGTTCGCCCGCCGCAAGGTGTCGATCATCGTCACCTGGTCGGCGCTCATGGTCCTCAACCTGATCGTCAACAATCCGATCTCGAACCCGCGCTACTGGTTCCTGACGGTCATGTTCGCGATGCTCTTCACCGTCTTCCCGGTGAGCGCCGCGATGTACCGGGTGGCGCTGTCCATGGCCGTGGTGGTCGCCCTCCTGATCTTCCCGTTCGCGGACCGCTTCCGCTACGACGAGAAGAACTACAAGCCGGTCGAGACGACCTCGTTCCTGGAGCCGATGGCGCTCAAGGACTACGACCAGATCGGCATGTTCGCCAACACCATCACCTTCGCGGAGTCCGGTCCCGGGCACTCCTACGGGCGCCAGCTCGCGGGGTCGGTCTTCTTCGCGGTGCCGCGCTCGGTGTGGTCGGGCAAGCCGCGCGACACCGGCGTGATGGTCGGCCAGTGGATGGGCACGGTCAACACCAACCTGTCCTCCCCGATCTGGGCCGAGCTGTGGATCGACTTCGGGCCGCTGGGCATGGGGGCGGGACTCCTGGGGATGGGGTACGCCTCCGCCCGCGTCGACCGGCGCTACGCGAAGCGCGCCCGGCGCAGCTCGCCGCCGGGCAGTCTGATCTCGACGGTGGTCCCGCTGGTCGCGGGGTACTCCTTCATCCTGTTGCGCGGGCCGCTCCTCCAGGCCTCGGGCCGGATCGCCATCGCGGGGATGTGCCTGGCGCTCGTGGCCACGTACCGGCAGGACCGGGCCACCTCCCTGCGCTGACCACGGAGCTGCCGTAACTGCTCCACAAGTGCAGTCGGTCAACTTGTGCACCGGATACGTGCCGTCGGTACAGTGGTCCCATGACCGAGACAGTGGGGCGCCGCGAGCGCAAGAAGGCCCAGACCCGCAAGGCCCTCGCCGATGCCGCGCTGCGCCTGTTCCTGGAGCGCGGGTACGACAAGGTCGGCGTCCGTGAGGTGGCCGAGGAGGCCGACGTCTCGGTGACCACGCTGTTCAAGCACTTCCCGAGCAAGGAAGCCCTGGTCTTCGACGAGGACGAGGACATCGAGGCCGCGCTCGTCTCGGCGGTACGGGACCGCGCGCCCGGGCAGTCGGTGCTGCACTCCCTGCGCGAGCACTTCGTGGAGACCCGGGCGACCCGCCGGATCGACGATCCGGCGGTGATCGCCCACCTCACCCTGGTCCGGGAGACGCCGGAACTGGTGGAGTACTGGGACCGGATGTGGCGGCGCCACGAGTTCGCGCTCGCCGCCGCCATCGCGGCCGAGGCCGGAGCCCCCGAGGGTGATCTCAGGTCCGCGGCGCTGGCCCGGTTCGTGATGGACACCGCGAGCCTGATCCGCGGCCAGGAGGACCAGCGCCGCGCCATGCGGGACTTGTTCGCCCTGATCGAAGCGGGCTTCGGCGATACGCCGGCCTGACCGGGACACCCAGGCCTGACCGGGACACCCGGGCCTGGCAGGACACCCGGGCCTGACCGGGACACCCGGGCCTGGCAGGACACCCGGGCCTGACCGGGAGCCCGGCCTCAGACCGCCCGGACCTGGTCGGCGGTGGTGGCCGCCGCGGCTTCGGGGGCCGGCAGCCGGGCCACGCGCAGCCAGCCCGCCGCCGCCTTCGAGGCGGAGCCGAGGGCGAGGCCCCACGCGGCCCCGGCCACGCCCCAGACGGCGTACCCGCCCAGCAGCAGCCCGACCGACAGCAGCGAGAAGACCACCTGGAGCGAGAGGGTGGCCTTCGGGTTCAGCACCCGCAGGGTCAGCAGCGCGCAGGTGCCGAGCCCCATGACGGCGTACTGGGCGCCGGTCGCGGGCAGCAGCGCGGCCGCCGCCCGCCAGGTGTCGCCGAGCAGGGCGCGGCCGGCCCGCTCCGGCAGCGCGTAGAGCACGGCCCCCCACGCGGCGCCGGTCACCGCGAGCGCGCCGCCCATCAGGGCGGTCAGCCGCACCACGCCCCGCTTCCCGGACGCCCGGCCGACGACGGGCGGGCCGAAGGAGTTCGCGGAGTTGAACAGCACGTTCAGCGGCCCGAAGAGGGTGGTGGCGCCGCGCAGCGCGCCCACGGCCAGCGGGGTCGCGAAGACGCCGAGTCCGAGGACGGCGAGCTGGCTGGAGCCGTTGCCCACGGCGAACTCGACCACGAACCGCTGCCCCAGGTACCCGCGCCGCAGGTACGGCCTCAGATCGGTGGCGCCGGCCGCGCCCCGCACCGAGGGCCGCAGCAGCCACAGGCCGAGCGCCAGCGCGGGCAGCGCCGAGACCCCCCACACCAGCACCAGCCGCCCGGCCGGGGCCCCCTCGGGCTGGAGCAGCAGCGCGCTCACCACGCAGGCGAGGCGCAGCGCGTCGGCGGCCAGGGCCCGCCCGGGAGCCCGCAGGGCGGAGAAGCAGTAGCGCAGCCCGTCCTGCAGCAGCACCAGGGGCAGTACGAGTCCCAGCGCGAGGAACGCCCACCCCGTCGCGCCGGGCAGGAGCAGTCCCAGGAGGGCCAGTACGGCTCCCACCGCCGCCGAGGCGGCGCCGGTGAAGGCGAGGCCCGAGCGGCAGGCCGTGGCGAGGAGGCTCGGATCCTTCTCCAGCACCAGGGGCTGGCCGACGTAGGCCATGTTCAGGCCGAGCAGCACGGTGAAGGTCACGTAGACCATCGAGAAGTCGGCGAAGCCGGCCGCCGAGGAGAGCCGGGCGGCCAGCACCAGGACCAGGATGTTGGTGGCGCTGGACGCGGCCTGGTCCAGTACCGAGGCGACCGCCGCGAGTGCGCGCCGGTTCACCGCCGGCCCGTGCGGACCGTACGCAGGGCGACCGTGTCGGTGCCGTCGCCCGGGATGTGCTGCGAGGCGTCGGCGGCGGCCACCTCGTACGGGATCGGCTGCGGCTCGCGCGAGCGGGGCGAGGGCGCGGCCGGGGGCGCGGGCCGGGGGTCCTCGGCGGCGGGGCCGCCGCCCTTGGGGGCCCGGCCGAGGCCGCGCTTCTTCTCGCCCGGCAGCGGCGCGTGCAGGACGGCGCCGAGCACCGTGCCGCCGGCTCCGCTGATCAGCTCGCGGATGCGGGAGAGGTCGGTGCGGCGCACCGCACCGGGGTTGCAGACCACCAGGACCCCGTCTACGCGGTCGACGAGCGCGAGGGCGTCGGCGTAGGAGAGCACGGGCGGGGCGAGCACCACGACGGTGGAGTTGGGGGAGTCGGCCTCGGAGATCAGCCGGGTGGCCCGCTGCGAGGTCAGTGCGCGGGGCACGTTGCGCACCCGCTCGCCCGGGATCAGGTCGAAGCTGCCCGACTCCCCGGCGTCCACCAGGAGCTGGCGGCCGTCGGGCCACTCGGTCTCCGCGTGCTGCGCGCCCGCGCCCCCCTTGGACTTGCTCCAGTTGGGCCGGCCGGAGGCGTCGGTGGGCAGCTGGCTGGCCAGCACCGGGGTGCGCAGGTCGGCCTCGATGAGGAGCACGTCCTTGCCGGTCTCCGCGAAGGAGGCGGCCAGGTTCACCGCCACGGCGGCGGCGATCTCGCTGCTGCCGCGCGGGGCGACCACCAGGAGGCGGCGCCGGTCCGCGAAGCGGGCGTCGTAGGCGAGCCGGAAGGCCACCGAGCGGAACTCCTCGGCCAGCCGGGGGTCCTCCTCGCCCGCGGCGAGCAGCGGCCCGCCGTCGGCCTTGCCCCGGGGCAGGGAGCCCAGGACGGGAGCGCGCAGGGCGCGGGCGACGTCGCCCTCGGAGCGCGGGGCCGGGTCGAAGACGAGGCGCACCCAGGCGCCGAGCAGGCCGAGGGCCAGGCCCACGGCCGCGCCGAGCGCGAGCGACATGGGCAGTCCGGGGCCGTCGGCCCCGTGGGGCGGGACGGCGGTGCTGGTGACCCGGCCCGGGGTCATGTCCAGGGCCTTGAGCTTGGCGATGTTGCCGTTGAGCGTGTTGATCTTGCTCTGCTGGTCGGTCTTGGCGGCGTACGCGGCGTCGCGCGCCGGACCGGCCGGCATGCCGGTGGTCTGCTTGGTCAGGTCTTCGAGCTGCTTGGCCACCGGATCGCGCTGCTCCTGGTAGCCCTTGACCATCTTGTCGCGGGTGACGTCGAGGGCCTCCTGCCGCTTGAGCAGGTAGGCCTCGGTCATCGCGTTGGCGCGGGTGGCGGCCTCGGCGGGGGAGGCGGCGGTGTAGGTGAAGCGCAGCACCATCGTCTGAGGGGGGTTGGTCACCTGCAGACCGGCGCGCAGGGCCGAGAAGTCGGCGGCCGAGACCCCGAGCTTCTTCGCGGCCTCGTTGGCTATGGAGCTGGAGAGCGCGACCTGCCGCTCCGAGCCGATGTTGATCGCCTTGTCGGGGGCGAGGCTCGGGTTGAAGGGGTCGTCGGTGGGCGCGCGCAGCACGATGTCGGCGGTGGCCACGTAGGTGTCCGCCGTGGAGACGCCGAGGTAGACCCCGCCGAGCAGGCCGATTCCCACGCCCGCGAGGATGAGCCGGCGGTAGCGCAGGAGCTGGCGGAACTGGTCCCGGAGCAGGTCCGGTTCGTCCTCGGCCGGAGCCGCTGCGGGGCGGTTGGTCTCGATCACGGCCGGGTTCCCCCAAGTGCTTCGTCCATCAGTGCGTCGATGCGGGCCAGGCCCGCCTCACGGCTCAGGTGCGCCGCCACGTGGCGCGGTCCGGCCGCCCCCAGCGCGTCCGCGCCCGCGGGGTCCTGCGCCAGCGCCCGTACGGCCTTGAGCAGGGCCTCCGGGTTCTCCGGCGGTACGAGCACCCCCGCGCCCGAGCGCTCCACTTCCTGGGCGGTCCCGCCCAGCGCCGCGACGGAGGCGACGACGGGACGGCCGGCCTGGAAGTACGAGGTCAGCTTGGACGGCACGCTCATGTCCATCACGGCGGCGTGCTGCGTGACCGCGAGCACGTCCGCCGCGGCGAGGATATCCGGGAACTCGCCGTCGGCGGCAGGGGGGATGATGTCGAGATTGGGGACGTCGGCGGCCAGGTCGGCGAGGGCGGAGCGCTGGCTGCCGTCGCCCATCAGCACGAACCGGACGCTCGGGTCCAGCCGGGCGGCGCCGACGAGGACCTCCAGCCCCTGCTTGAGCCCCATGTTCCCGGAGTGAAGGACGACGGTCTGGTCGGGAGCCCATCCGAGGTGGTGGCGGGTCCGGCCGCGCGGCTTGGTGGGCAGTGCCACGTGGGACCAGTTCGGCACGAGCCGGATCCGCTGGGGGTCCACGCCCATGCCCACGACCCGGTCGACGAACGTCTCGTGGATCACACCGACGAGGGCCGCCCGCTTCAGGGCGTGGGCCTCGGCCCGCCCGGCGAACGCGGCCGCCTTGTCCCCGCCGCTGATCCCGCTCTGCGCGGCGGCGGCGCCCATCAGGTCCTGGACGACCGGGACGAAGGGGACCTTCCAGCGCGCGGCGAGGCGCGCGGCCAGCAGGCCGCCGGCCAGGCTCGGCATCTGGGCGAGGACCGCGTCCGGCTTCGCCATCCGCGGCGGGGCCACGGAGCCGTGCAGCAGAATCGATCCTTCGAAAAGGGCCCGGCGGACGGCGGTCTGGCGCGGGGGGACGGTGTGCGCGCGCCGGTGCACGGTCACGCCCGCGCGCTGTTCCGTGCGCCGGAGCGCCCCCTTGTACTCCGGCTCGACGGACCACGCCGGGTAGTGGGGCATGCCCGCCAGGACGTGGGTCTCGTGGCCGAGATCCGCCCAGTGCTCCGCGATCTGGGTGGCGTACGGGCCGATGCCCGTGTGCTCGGGGGCGTAATTCGTGGAAACCAGCAGTAGGCGCCGCTGACCGGATTTCGACACTGGACGTCCCCCTCTCACCAGGATGATGCGCACGTCACCCTATTCGTTCACCGGCAACACAGGGAACGTGCACGCTATTGTCTGCTAATCCGCCACACCGAGGTGTGCGGCTTCTGGGGGATATCACGTGACGGAGAAGGATTTGTCCGAATTTGCTGAGCCTGGGCGTAGACCTCACCGCGTCGGCTACGCACCGGGTGCCTACGACCTCTTTCACATCGGACACCTCAACATCCTTCGCCATGCCCGGAGTCAGTGCGACTACCTGGTGGCGGGGGTCGTGTCCGATGAAATGGCGGAACTCGCCAAGGGGCGCCGCCCGGTGATACCGCTCGTCGAGCGGCTGGAGATCGTCCGCAGCGTCCAGTACGTGGATGCGGCTTTTGTGGAGACCGTCCCGGACAAGGTCGAAACATGGAAACAAGTCCGGTTCGACGTCATATTCAAGGGCGACGACTGGCGCGGCACCCCCAAGGGGGACCAGCTGGAAAGGGACTTCGCCGTCCACGGGGTCGAGGTCGTCTACTTCCCGTACACGGTCCACACCTCCAGCACCCAGCTGCGCCGGGCCCTGGACGTGCTGTCGCAGCCGCTCGCCAACGAACAGCGGGGCTGAGCGGAGCGACGGCGGGTCCGGGCCGCGCACGGCGGCCGGCGCCGGCCCGGATCAACGGGGTACGGCGCTGAGTTCCCGGAACCACTTCGCGAGGAACGCCACCAGGAACAGCGCGGCGATCACGCCCGCTCCGGCGTACGCCCAGCGGAACACATCGCCTCCGCCGAGGAGCAGGAACACCAGGCAGAACACCCCGTAGTCCACGGGCAGCAGCGCCACCGCGCGCAGGGACGACGGCGCGGCGGCCGCGCTTCCCGACTCCGGCTTCGGCTTGAGCTTCTCGGTCAGCAGCCCGCCGAAGAAGGTGACGACCGCGGCGAGTTGGAAGCCGAGCGGCACCAGCAGCCAGCCGGCCGAGGCTCCGTGCGCCCCGCCGCCGACCCCGTAGGCCTCGGGGAAGCGGTAGAAGGCGATCAGTACGCAGGTGTGCAGCGAGGTGAGCTTCGCGCAGTCCACGACGTGGTCCAGCCACTCGCCCGCCGCACTGCCGCCCCCGCGCAGCCGCGCGAGCTGCCCGTCGGCGGAGTCGAAGGCGAAGCCGACGGCGAGCAGGGCCCACACCGCGATCCCCAGCCCCCACGAGGGCGAGGCCAGGGCGACGGCGGCCGCGCCCGCGAAGCTCAGGGCGGCGCTGATCAGGGTCACCTGGTTCGGGGTGAGCCCGAGCGCGTACGACCCGGCGGCCAGGTACCGCCCGACGGGCCGGTTGACGAACCGGGAGTAGAGCGACACCCCCTTCGCCGACTTCTGCGCCCCGCGCAGCTCCCGCAGCGCGGTCCCGACACTCGCCATCGACACAACCCCTCGAACATCCGTATATGCGTGCGTGCGTGCGATCCGTACGAAGGGCACATCATCGCAGGGCGTTCGGGCGCTCCCGCCCCGGGTCCACCCCGGGGTCACCCCGGGTCCACCCCGAGTCCACCCGGGGCGCGGACCCGTGAACGCCCGCGCGCCGCCGCCGAACGCCTACCGCGCCGCCGCCGAACGCCCACCGTGCCCCGCCGAACGCCCACCGCGCCCCCGCCGCATGCCTACGCGCCCCCGCCCACCACCTTCAGCAGCAGCACCGCGCGGGCCGGGACGGTCACGCTCCCGCCCCCGCGGTGCACGGTGGCGGGCGCCGCCGCCTGGTCCTCCCGGGAGGTGTCCAGGACCAGTTCGTACGCCCGGCCCCACGGCGGACCCGGCAGCGTCCAGGCCACCGGCCGGTCCCCGGCGTGCAGCAGGGCCAGGAAGCTGTCGTCCGTGACCTGGCGCCCGCGCTCGTCACGGCCCGGGATGTCCTGCCCCGACAGGTACAGGCCCACCGACCCGGCCGGGGCGTACCAGTCCCGCTCGGTCATCTCCACCCCCGCCGGGGTGAACCAGGCCAGGTCGCGCAGCCCGTCCGCCCCCTGGGAGCGCCCCGAGAAGAACGCCCGGCGCCGCAGCACCGGATGGTCCCGGCGCAGCGCCAGCAGCCGCCGGGTCAGCGCGAGCAGCGCCTGCCAGGACGGGTCCTCCAGCAGCGACCAGTCCACCCAGCTCGTCTCGTTGTCCTGGCAGTACGCGTTGTTGTTGCCGCCCTGCGTCCGGCCGAACTCGTCGCCCGCCACCAGCATCGGCACCCCGGTGGACAGCAGCAGCGTGGTCAGGAGGTTGCGCAACTGCCGCCTGCGCAGGGCCGCGATCCGCGGATCCGTGCCCTCCTCGGGCTCGCCCTCCACCCCGCAGTTCCAGGACCGGTTGTCATTGGTCCCGTCGCGGCCCGCCTCGCCGTTCTCCTCGTTGTGCTTGGACTCGTACGAGACCAGGTCGCGCAGGGTGAAACCGTCGTGCGCGGTGATGAAGTTGACCGAGGCGTACGGCCGCCGCCCGCCCCACGCGTACAGGTCGCTCGACCCCGACAGCCGGTACCCGAGGTCCCGTACGTCGGGCAGCGCGCCGCGCCAGAAATCCCGTACGGCGTCCCGGTAGCGGTCGTTCCACTCCGTCCACAGCGGCGGGAACGCCCCCACCTGGTACCCGCCCGAGCCCACGTCCCACGGCTCGGCGATCAGCTTCACCCGGCGCAGCACCGGATCCTGGGCGATCACCGCGAGGAACGGCGAGAGCATGTCCACGTCGTGCATCGAGCGGGCCAGCGCCGCCGCCAGGTCGAAGCGGAAGCCGTCCACCCCCATCTCCGTCACCCAGTACCGCAGGGAGTCGGTGATCAGGCGCAGCACGTGCGGCCGTCCGGCGTGCAGGGTGTTGCCGCAGCCCGTGTAGTCGGCGTACCGCCGCTGGTCCGACTGGAGCCGGTAGTACGCCCGGTTGTCGATCCCGCGCAGCGACAGCGTCGGGCCGAGCTCGCCGGCTTCCGCCGTGTGGTTGTAGACCACGTCGAGGATGACCTCGATCCCGGCGGCGTGCAGCGCCTTGACCATCCGCTTGAACTCGCCGACCTGCTGGCCGGCCGTCCCGCTGGAGGAGTACCCCGCGTGCGGGGCGAAGTAGCCGACCGAGTTGTAGCCCCAGTAGTTGCGCAGGCCCCGGCGCAGCAGGTGGTCCTCGTGCGCGAACTGGTGGACCGGCAGCAGCTCCACCGCCGTCACCCCGAGCCCGGTCAGGTGCTCGATCGCCGCCGGGTGCGCGAGGCCCGCGTACGTGCCGCGCAGGTGCTCGGGGATGCCCGGATGGCGCATCGTGAAGCCGCGCACGTGCAGTTCGTAGATGACCGAATCGGCCCACGGGGTCTTCGGCCGGACGTCGTCCGACCAGTCGTCGTCATCGTGGACCACGACCCCCTTCGGGACGTGCGGGGCCGAGTCGCGGTCGTCGCGCACGGTGTCCGCGATGTACTGCTGGGGCCAGTCGCGGACGTGCCCGTACACCTCCGGCGGCAGCAGGAAGTCCCCGTCCACGGCCCGCGCGTACGGATCCAGGAGCAGCTTCGCCGGATTGTGGCGGGCCCCCGTCCACGGGTCCCAGCGCCCGTGCACCCTGAATCCGTACCGCTGTCCGGGCCGCACGCCCGGCAGGAAGCCGTGCCAGATCTCGTGGGTCAGCTCCGTCAGCGCGCAGCGGCTCTCGGAGCCGTCCTCCGCGAAGAGGCAGACCTCCACCGCCTCCGCGCCCTGGGCCCACAGCGCGAAGTTGGTTCCGGCCGTCCCGTCCGGCCCCTGGTGGAACCGGGCCCCCAGCGGATGCGAGGACCCGGGCCACACGGGCGGTCCGGGCACCCCCCGGCTCACCACGGCGTGGCCCCTGACCTGTGGTTCCATCAGCCCCAGGGACTGGCCGGCCGGGTGCCCGCTCCCGTTGCCGGCTCCTGGCCCGCTTCCGTTCCCGTTCCCGTTCCCCGTCCTGTGGCCGGTCGTGGCCCCGATCCCGCCCTGAACACTGACCCGGGCCCCGGGTCCGGTTTCGGCCCTGGGCTCGGTCCCGGCCCCGGATCCGCTCTCAACCCCGGCCAGGGGCTCCGCCTCTTGCTCGGCTGCGCTCGACACTGCCCGCCTCCACGGCTCTCGGTACCTGCGGGGGTGGGGGAGATGCGGCCCCGGCGTCCCGGCCGGGGCCCGCCCCCGTCTGGTCCTTCCCACTGTTCTGCCCGGACTGCCCTGCCTGGAACGTGGGCCGCGCCCACGTTTCCCCCGGAGGGGGCCGGTCGTTGGAGGAACGTGACTCTTCTGACGAGGCGGGCAGGGGCGGGCTTGGCCGCCGTGGCGGTATGGGCGGGCCTCCTCGGAGGCCTGGCCGGATGCACCGAGAACGGCGGCTCCCCGATCGAGATCCAGCTGCCCGGCAAACCCCGGTCACCGGACGAGGCGATCAGGATCAGTCCCGAGGACAATACGAAGGGGGTGCCGGCCGAGGGCCCGCTGAGGGTCACCGTGCCCGAGGGCCGCCTGGAGCGGGTCGTGGTCACCAAGGTGGAGGACGCCCAGCAGGAGACGGTGCCCGGCGCCATCGCCGTCGACGGGCTCAGCTGGAGCCCCGACCCGGCGCAGGGCCGGCTCGCGCTCGCGGCCAAGTACACCGTGGACGCGGTCGCGCTCGACGGGCACAACCGCCGCCAGGCCCGGCACACCACCTTCACCACCTACGTTCCCGAGGAGCGGTTCATCGGCTACTTCAAGCCCGAGAACCGTTCGACCGTCGGCACCGGCATGATCATCTCCTTCGGGTTCAGCCGGTCCATCGAACGCCGCGCCGATGTGGAGCGGGCCATCACGATCACCTCGGACCCGGCCGTGGAGGTGGTGGGCCACTGGTTCGGCGACGAGCGCCTGGACTTCCGGCCCAAGACCTACTGGAAGCCCGGCACCGAGGTCACCGTCAAGCTCGGCCTGCGGGACGTCGAGGGGGCGCCCGGCTCCTACGGCATCCAGGACAAGACCCTGCGCTTCACCGTCGGCCGCTCCCAGATCTCCACCGTCGACGCGGCCGCGCACACCATGGAGGTCCGGCGCGACGGCGAACTGCTGTCCACCGTCCCGATCACCGCCGGGGCCCCGAAGAACATGACCTACAACGGGAAGATGGTGGTGATGGAGCTCTTCGACGTCACCCGGATGAACGGGCAGACGGTGGGCTTCGGCGGCGAGTACGACATCCCCGACGTGCCGCACGCCATCCGCCTCACCCGCTCCGGCACCTTCCTGCACGGCAACTACTGGGCCAGCCCCGACACCTTCGGCTCCACCAACGTCAGCCACGGCTGCATCGGCCTGCGCGACAACAAGGGCGGCGGCTCGGACACCCCGGCCGGCTGGTTCTTCGACCGGACCCTGGTCGGCGACGTGGTGGAGGTCGTGAACTCGCAGGACAAGACGGTCGCCCCGGACAACGGCTTGGGCGGCTGGAACATGTCCTGGCCCGCCTGGGTCGCGGGCTCCGCGATCGGCTGACCCTTCCCGGGTCATCGGCCGGGGGCCCGCCGGATGCGGAGGCCGACGCTTACGTGATCATGGCACTCGGATCGTCGGCGATGTGCGGGGGCGACCGGCTCGAGGGGAATTCACGTGAAGGCTGCCATACGGGGAGCCGCCGTGGCGGCGGCGCTGGTGCTGGGGCTGACGGGCTGCCAGGAGGGCGGGAGCCCGGCGGCGGGCGGCGGCCTGGCTCCGTCCTTCCCCGGCGAGACCCGGCAGGGGTCGGCGCCGTCGCAGGTCGTCCGGCTGGACCCGACCGCGCTGATGCACGCGCTCCCGGTCGAGGAGAGCGTGAGCGACGTGATGGTCGGGGGCGACCCCTTCATGGTGCAGGGGACCGAGGCGGTCCAGCACTGCGCCGAGAAGACGGGGGCGACCTGCGCCGGGCTGGTCGCCGTCGCGGGGAAGGACATGGAGGTCCGGGGCGACTCGGACGGTACGCGCATGGAGTTCAGGCTCTACTCGTTCGAGACGGCCGAGCAGGCGGGCACCGCCATGAAGAGCCTGGCCGACACGGAGCGGAAGTCGTCCGCCGAGCACAAGGAGGCCTCGAAGCCGGTGACCGTGGCTTCGGGAGCCGACAAGACCGACGCGTTCGTGGACGACGCCACCGCGAAGGGCGTCATGCGCATCGGCACGGTCGTCGCGTACCTCTACACGACCGAAACCGAACCCGGGGCCCTGGAGCACATCGCGAAGGTCCAGGTCCAGAGGGTCAGGACCGTGGCCGAGGGCAAGAACCCGGGATTCTGACCCGCGGGACCGCCGCTTCCCGCACCCGCCCCGCCTTCCGGGCCGACGCCCCAGTCGGGTGATTGTCGTACCGGAATGCCGTAGCGGGGGAGTGTCGGTCCGCCCGGCTCGCCGGAGCCCGCCGCCAGCCTGTACGGGCCCGCCCGCACGCGGCGGCGGGCAACGGACGGAGCGTCATGTCAGCAAGGAAGTGGACCCTCGGGCCCCTGGGGCTCGCCCTCGGGGCCGTACTGGCCGCAGGTGCCCCCGCGGCCCTGGCGGCGCCGCCCGCGCCGGGCCCCGGCGGACAGCAGCCGGCTCCGGCCCGGCACGCCGCGGCCCTGCGGGCCCCGCTGCCGGGCGGGCTCGGTCCCTGCCTGGGGGCCGGGTGCCCGCCCGTGTTCCCGCCGATCGAGGTCGGCACCGACCCCAACGGCTACGACGAGGGCATCAACATCTTCGTCGGCGCCGACTTCCTCGTCCGTGAGCGCGCCGCCGAGGCCGAGGGCAAGGTCGTCGTCCTCGGCAGCTTCGACCAGAACAAGAACCTGGCGGCGGGCGGCGGTTACAACATCGGCGTCGTCGGCGCGGGTTCGCTCGTGCGGCCCCCGTCGGGATCCGACTTCCTCACCACCGGCCGCAACGTCAACATCGCCGTCGACCAGCGGCTGATCTCGGACGACGGAGTCGTCCGCCACGCGGGCACCGCCCCTGGGCCCGGCACCGTCACCGGCCCGCTGGCGGCGGACCCCGCCGCCATCACCCCCTACGCCGGCCTGCGCGACCAGCTCACCGCGGCCAGCCGGTGCTACGCCCGGGTCGACGGCAGCCCGCGCCCGGCCACGGGCACCGCCGTCAACCAGGACGGCACCACCGTCTTCACCGGGGACAACACCTCCCCGCTCCAGGTCTTCAACGTGGACTTCGACCTGGTCAGCGCGGGCAACGGCGCCATCGGCTTCCGCTTCGACCGGATCCCGGCCACCGCCACCGTCCTGGTCAACGTCCTGGGCACCAGCCGCACGATCAACACCTACGCCGGCAGCATCAACGACACCGGTGCCGGAGCGGACCCCTGGAACGGCTACCGCACCCGGCTCCTGTGGAACTTCCCCGACGCCACCACCGTCCAGCTGGTCGGCACCGGACAGTTCCAGGGCAGCGTGCTCGTCGGCGAGCAGGCCTCGACCACCACCGTCACCCTGCCCGGGACCAACGGCCGCTTCTTCACCACCGGCGGGCTCGTCCACACCAGCACCGCGGGCGGCGGCCAGGAGTTCCACGCGTACCCGTTCAACGGGGACCTGCCCGACTGCGGGAACACCGTCCCGGTCACGGGCAAGGTCTCGGTCCTCAAGCAGGACACCGGCGGCCTGCCGCTGGCCGGAGCCACGTACGAGCTGTGGCGGGAGACCAACGGCACCCCCGGAGCCCAGTTCACGAGCCCCGGCGGGGACACCAAGGTCACCGACTGCGTCACCCCGGCGAACGGCATCTGCTCCGGCACCGTGGCGCCCGGCACGTACTACTGGCGCGAGACCCAGGCCCCGGCCGGCTACGAGCTCGCAGCGAACCCCGTCGTGGAGCTGACGCTGACCGCGCAGAACGCGGCCGAGGGCGTGAGCGCCACCATGAGCAACACCAAGCTCCCGGGCAGCGCCGAAGTGGTGCTGCGCAAGTCCGACGCGGACGGCGGGGCGCTGCTGCCCGGCGCCCGCTTCGAGCTGTGGCGCGAGGCCAACGGCGTTGCGGGCCTGCAGACCGACGGAGCCGACCCCGACGTGCAGCTCGCCGGGTCCTGCACCACCGACGCGCAGGGCAGCTGCACGGTCCAGCTCCCGGTCGGCGAGCGGTACTACTGGCGGGAGACGCAGGCACCGGCCGGCTACGACCTGCCGGCGAACCGGGTCACGCCCTTCGACCTCGACGAGAGCCACGTGACGACCGGCCTCGTCGTCGGTGTCACGGACGAGCGGACCGAGGAGCCCGACCGCGACGGCTTGATCGAGGTCCTGAAGAAGGACGCGAAGACGAAGCGCCCCCTGCGCGGGGCGGTCTTCGAGGTGTGGAAGGAGACCAACAGCACCGTCGGCCTCCAGACGCGCGGCATCAACCCCGACCGCAAGGTGACGGAGGGCTGTGCGACCGACGGGGCCGGGGAGTGCTCGTTCCCGAACCTGGAGGACGGCTGGTACTACGTGGTCGAGACGGCGGTCCCGGAGGGCTACGTCCTGCCGCGGAACCGGGTCACGGGTCCGCTCCACCTGGACGAGAACACCCCGGACCACCGCGTGGTGATCACCCTGGAGAACAAGCGGGACGACCACGGCAAGGGCGGCAAGGGCGGCAAGGACAAGGGCAAGGGGAAGGGCAAGGGCCCGAAGCGGCCCGCCGAGTAGGCCGCCCGGGTGGGCCGGTGACCCTGCCGGCCCACCCGGCGCGCCGGGGCCGGGCGGGTCCGGTTGGCTCGGACCCGACGGCCCGGCCGGCGGGCGCGAGGAGGCCCGTATGAGCACAGGGTGTGCGGCAGGCGCGATCGGCAGGGCTGCCGTGACGGCCGCGATCCTCACGGCGGCCGCCCTCGCCCCGCCGCAGGCGGCGGCCGTGGCGGCCCCTTCCCCCTCCCCGTCGGCCCCTGCCGAGGCGGCGTGCACCGCCGGGACCGGCCCCTACCAGCGCGAGCTGGAGCGCCACCTGCGCCGGACGGCCGACGGGACACAGGACACCGGGGACTGCGAGGCGATCCGCACCTTCCAGCGCGCCAACGCGATCCGGCCCGCCGACGGCTACGCGGGGCTGGTCACCTTCCGCACCATGGTCGCGGTCGCCGCCCGCGCGAACCCCAACGCCGCCGGCGACTGTCCGGTCCGTTCCCACCGGGTGACCTGCGT
The DNA here is from genome assembly GCF_035978755.1 of Streptomyces sp. NBC_01298. Taxonomy (NCBI): domain Bacteria; kingdom Bacillati; phylum Actinomycetota; class Actinomycetes; order Kitasatosporales; family Streptomycetaceae; genus Streptomyces; species Streptomyces sp. NBC_01298. The sequence goes on along the minus strand of NZ_CP108414.1, from coordinate 2,998,563 downwards.
GGACCTGGAGCGCCAGATCCTGTGGGTGCAGCGCGGCCGCACGGTGGTCTTCCCGCCCGTGCCCGTCCGCACCGGACGCGACGAGGAGGAGACCCGCCCCGGCTGGCACGAGGTCTACTGGCGCAGCGAGGACCACGTGTCCACGCTCTACCCCGACTCCCCGATGCCCTACGCCCAGTTCTTCGACGAGGGCCAGGCCCTGCACGGCCGCCCCGGCAACCTGTACGCCCACGGCGGCTCGGCCGGCTGCGTCAACCTCACCGTCCCCGACGCGCGGCGCCTGTGGGACCTGCTCACCGAGGGCGACGCCGTCTACGTCTGGGGCACCAAGCCCGGCACGGAGGACTGACTCCCGGCGCCCGCACCACTCTTGGGACGGAACGGTGACACGACCGTACCGTCTCGTGATCCCCCATGTGATTTCCTGGCGATGAAGCGCGCGACTGTCCGCGCGCGGGGGACATGGGGAGAACAAGAGTGAACCTGCAGCCGATACGCGGCCGCGCCCGCACCGGCCTGCCGGCCCTCCTGCTGGGCGCGGCCCTGCTGTTCACCAGCGCGTGCAGCGGTGGCGGAAACGCGGGTGGCGACGGCGGGAGCGGTGGCGGAGACGGGCTGACCGGCACGACCGGTACCGAGGCGTCGAAGGCCGTCGTGAGCGTCAAGCCGGACGACGGGGCCAAGGAGGTCGCGACCAGCGGCATCCTCAAGATAACCAGCACCGGCGGCAAGCTCACCACGGTGACGGTCGCCGACACCAAGGGCAACGCGGTGGAGGGCAAGCTCGCCGCGGACGGCGCGAGCTGGGAGCCCGCCCGCAACCTCGCCTCCGCCACCGAGTACAAGGTGCACGCGGTGGCCAAGGACGAGGCCGGCCGGGAGTCCGCGAAGGACACCACCTTCACGACGCTCACGCCCGCCAACACCTTCATCGGCCAGTACACCCCCGAAGACGGATCGACGGTCGGCGTGGGCATGCCGGTCTCGATCAACTTCTCCCGCGGCATCACCAACCCCGAGGCCGTCGAGAAGGCCATCACGGTGACGGCCGATCCGGCCGTACCGGTCGAGGGCCACTGGTTCGGCAACGACCGCCTGGACTTCCGCCCCGAGAAGTACTGGGCCGCGGGCACCAAGGTCACCCTGAAGCTGGAGCTCGACGGAGTCGAAGGCCGCCCGGGGGTCTACGGCAAGCAGACCCGTACGGTCACCTTCAAGGTCGGCCGCTCCCAGGTCACCACCGTCGATGCCGCCGAGCACCAGATGAGCGTGGTCCGCGACGGCGCGGTGCTCAAGAACATCCCGATCACCGCCGGCGCCCCCGCGAACACCACGTACAACGGGCAGATGGTCATCAGCGAGAAGTACAAGGTGACCCGGATGAACGGCGCCACCGTCGGCTTCGGCGGGGAGTACGACATCTCCGACGTCCCGCACGCGATGCGGCTGACCACCTCCGGCACCTTCGTCCACGGCAACTACTGGGCCTCGTCCGGCACGTTCGGCTCCGAGAACGTCAGTCACGGCTGCGTGGGCCTGAAGGACATCCGCGGCGCCGGTGACGGCAGCCAGCCCGCGGCTTGGTTCTTCAACGAGTCGATCATCGGCGACGTGGTCATCGTGAAGAACTCCAAGGACAAGACCGTCGCCCCCGACAACGGCCTCAACGGCTGGAACATGGACTGGGCGGAGTGGATCAAGTGACTCCGGTCGGTCCGTAGTTCTGGTGGACCGGCGTTCTGGTGGCCCGGTGCTGTGACCCACGGCACCGGGCCACTCGCCGTTAACCGGCGCTAACCTTCCCGTATGACCATCTCTCTCGAAGTCTCCGAAGGCGTCGGCGTCATCCGGCTGGACCGGCCGCCCATGAACGCCCTGGACATCGCCACCCAGGACCGGCTGCGCGAGCTCGCCGTGGAGGCGACCGACCGGGCCGACGTCCGTACGGTCGTCATCTACGGCGGCGAGAAGGTGTTCGCGGCCGGCGCGGACATCAAGGAGATGCAGACGATGGACCACGCGGCCATGGTGGCCCGGTCCCGCGGACTGCAGGACGCCTTCACCGCCGTGGCCAAGATCCCCAAGCCCGTGGTCGCGGCCGTCACCGGCTACGCGCTGGGCGGCGGCTGCGAGCTGGCCCTCTGTGCGGACTACCGGATCGCCGGAGACAACGCGAAGCTCGGCCAGCCCGAGATCCTGCTCGGCCTGATCCCCGGCGCGGGCGGCACCCAGCGGCTGTCCCGGCTGATCGGCCCCTCCAAGGCCAAGGACCTCATCTTCACCGGCCGCATGGTCAAGGCCGACGAGGCGCTGGCCCTCGGCCTCGTGGACCGGGTGGTCCCGGCCGCCGAGGTCTACGAGCAGGCGCACGCGTGGGCCGCGAAGCTCGCGCAGGGCCCGGCCCTCGCGCTGCGCGCCGCCAAGGAGTGCGTGGACGCGGGGCTGGAGACCGACATCGACACCGGGTTGACCATCGAACGGGGCTGGTTCGCGGGCCTGTTCGCCACCGAGGACCGCGAGCGCGGGATGCGCAGCTTCGTCGAGGAGGGTCCGGGGAAGGCGAAGTTCCTCTAGGCCGCGGGGGGATCCTCCCTGCGGGTGGATTAGCCAGGCCTTAAGGCGGCCTTAAGAGCGGTCGCTGATCCACTCAGGGTGATCATCGCTTTGCGGTGCGTCACCGCAGGTCAGGGGTGCGCGGCGACCTCCGGGTTGCCGATTGCATATGCCAGTGCGACCCCCCGGGCTCCGTGATCCCGGGGGGTCTTTTCCCGCGGAACGGCCCGAACGGCCATGGTGGCCCTCCATGATGGGTGCATGGCGGGTCTGGAGGGTGTGGAACAGCCGCGGCAGCGCAGTAGCGCTTCCGCCGTACGGCTCACGGCGGCCCTGGAGGACGAACTGGGCCTCAAAGCGCTGGAGTTGTACGGAAGCCCGGCCGAGGCGGAGGTGACGCTGCCCTCGATGCCCGAATCGGCGAGCACCGCCCGCCGGCTGACGCAGTGCGTGGTCGTGCGCCTGTGGGGGCTGTCGCCGCAGATCGCCGAGCACACGGTCCTGCTGGTCTCGGAGCTCGTGGGCAACGCCGTCCGGCACACCGGAGCCCGTTCCTTCGGTTTACGCATGCTCAGGCGGCGCGGCTGGATCCGCGTGGAGGTGCGCGACCCCTCGCGCGGGCTGCCCTGCCTGATGCCGGTGCACGAGATGGACACCACCGGGCGGGGGCTGTTCCTCGTCGACAAGCTCTCGGACCGCTGGGGCGCGGACCTGCTGCCGCGCGGAAAGATCACCTGGTTCGAGATGCGGGTCGCCGACCGGCAGGGCCCCTGAGCGCCGGAAACCCCCTTGAACGGCGAAAACCCTCTTGAACGCCAGAAACCCCCTGTCGCCGTTGTGGGGCGCTGCGGGGGTTTCATGGGTGTGCCGAGGATCGAAGGGGGTGTGATCCTCGGCGGGGACTTCGCTCGGGTCAACGGGAAGCCGTGGTTCCGACTATGGCAGACGAGGGACCAAATGCCAAAAGTCCCAAGTTGGACATAAGTGTGCATATCCTAAGACTTTCTACCTAAATCTTAGGTGAGATGGGCCACCCACCTCGTAATTAGCGCATAAATATCAACCGCTGTGAGTGAATCGTTGATCACATAGCGGACGGTCACCGGGTGGCACCGGTTCGGGCGAAGGTCCTGAATTGGGTCAATCAATAGCTAGACGGGCATCCACCCCTTAAATGGGCGGGTGCTCTGCTACCCGGACCGCCGATCCGCTCTCCGTGCCGGCGCGGCGGTCGCCGCCGGCGCCCTCGCCGCCGCCTGTAGTGCCCCCGCCGGCCCCGCGGCCCCGGCGAAGGCCGCCCCGGACAGACCGGCGGCCCCGGACAAGGCGGCCCCGGGCAAGGCCGCGCCGGCGAAGGCGGCCCCCGCCCCGCGCCGGTTCGCCGGTCAGCCCGTGGAGATCGGGCACGGACCCCGCGGCGGGTCCGGCGTCGCGCTCACCTTCCACGGCAACGGCGACCCCGCCATCGCCAAGGCGGTGCTCGCCGAGGCGGAGCGGGCGGGCGCGCGGGTCACGGTCCTGGCCATCGGTGCCTGGCTCGACGCCCACCCGGAGATGGCCCGCCGGATCCTGGACGGCGGCCACGAGCTCGGCAACCACACCCAGCGCCACCTCGCGATCAACACCCTGCCCGAGGAGCAGGCGTACGCCGAGATCACCGGCTGCGCCGACCGGCTCAAACGGCTGACCGGATCCATCGGCACCTGGTTCCGCCCGTCCCAGACCCAGTACGCCGCCCCCCTGGTGCGAAAACTGGCCCAGCGGGCGGGCTACCCGCACGTCCTCTCGTACGACGTGGACTCCCTCGACTTCACCTCGCCCGGTGCCGCGACCGTCGTCCGCACCGTCATCGGCCCGATCCACGCCGGATCGGTGGTGAGCCTGCACTTCGGCTACGCGGACACGGTCGACGCGATGCCGCCCCTCCTCGAAGAACTCGCACGCCGCGAACTGCGCGCGGTGACCACCACGGAGCTGCTGACCCCATGACGACCACCCGCCTTCCCCGGAAGGCCACCGCGCTGCTGGCCGGCCTGGTCCTCGCCGCCCTCGCCGGCTGCGGAGCGGCCGACAAGGGACCCGCCGAGGCGCTCGGCACGAAGGGGCCCGCCGTGCCCGCCAAGGCCGTGCCCGCCGTGCCGCCGGGCCTCGCCGGCATGCCGCCGCTCCTCGATCCGAACGACGTCTACGCGGCCGACCGGCCGAACAAGCTCTCCCCGGTGGTCAAGGACTTCCCGTCCCGCGTCTACGTGCCGAACACCAGCTCCAACACGGTGTCCGTCATCGACCCGGTCACGTACAAGGTCATCGACACCATCCCCGTCGGCATCCAGCCCCAGCACGTGGTCCCCTCCTGGGACATGAAGACCCTCTGGGTCAACAACAACCGGGGCCACACGCTCACCCCGATCAACCCGGCCACCGGCGAGGCCGGAAAGCCCGTGGAAGTGCACGACCCGTACAACCTGTACTTCACGCCCAACGGCAAGTACGCGGTGGTCATGGCCTCCATGGACAAGGAGCTGGTCTTCCGCGATCCGCACACGATGGACCGCGTGAAGACCGTCCCGGTGACCTGCTTCGGCGTCAACCACGCGGACTTCTCCGCGGACGGCCGCTACTTCATCGTGAGCTGCGAGTTCTCCGGCGAACTGCTCAAGGTCGACACCGAGAAGATGGAGGTCATCGGCCAGCAGAAGCTCCCCTTCGAGGGAGCGATGCCTCAGGACGTCAAGGTCTCGCCGGACGGAAAGACCTTCTACGTCGCGGACATGATGGCGCACGGCATGTGGGTGCTCGGCGGCGATAAGTTCGAGACCCCCAAGCTGCTGCCCACCGGAAAGGGCTGCCACGGCCTGTACGTCAGCCGCGACTCCAAGGAGATGTACGTCTCCAACCGGGGCGAAGGGTCCGTCTCCGTCTTCGACTTCACGCAGAACAAGCTGACCAAGAAGTGGGAGCTGCCCGACGGCGGCAGTCCCGACATGGGCGGGGTCTCCGCCGACGGCAAGGTGCTGTGGCTCTCGGGCCGTTACAACTCCGAGGTCTACGCCATCGACACCACCACCGGCAAGCAGCTCGCCAAGATCCCGGTGGGCAGCGGCCCGCACGGCCTCGCCGTCTACCCGCAGCCCGGCCGCTACTCCCTCGGCCACACCGGCATCTTCCGGTAGGCCGCGAGCGCGCGCTCGCGCGAGTGCGCAGGAGACGGCCGTGCCCCGGGAGCTCGCACAGCTCCCGGGGCACTTTGGACCGCTCACCGCCGCCTCCTCACCAGGCGACGGGGAGCCGCTCGGGAAGGCGCTTGATGAAGCCGGTCCGCCACACGAGGTTCTCCGCCGGCACCGCGAGACGCAGCTCGGGCAGCCGCTCGACCAGCACCTCCAGCGCGATCTCGGCGTGCGCCCGGCCCAGCGCGGAAGCCGGGCAGAAGTGCCGGCCGGCGCCGAAGGCGAGGTTGGCGTTGGGGCTCTCGCGCTCCAGGTCCAGCTCGTCGGGGTTCTCGAAGGCCTCGGGGTCGAAGTTGGCCCCCTCCAGCAGGACGAGCACCAGCTCGCCCTCCTTGACCAGCACGTCCCCGACCTGGATGTCCGCCATCGCGATGCGCGGCAGGCCGTCGCCGACGGACAGGTTCCAGCGGAGCAGCTCGTCCACGGCCTTCCCCATGCGCTCCGGATGCTTGCGCAGGTACCCGATCAGCTCGGGCTTCTGCAGCAGCGCCAGGACCGCCAGGGTCAGGAAGGCGGAGGTGGAGACGGCGCCGGCCCCGAAGAGGGAGACGGCGACGGTGGCGAACATGTCGTCGGTCAGGTGCGCCGACTCCTGGTCCGCCTCCTTCAGCTCGGCGAACTTGCCGAGGAGCCCCGTACGCTCCTCGGCAGGAAGCGCCAGCTGCGCCTTCAGCTGCTGCTCGAAGTAGCCGACGTCCTTGTACCAGTTGAGCGCGGAGTCGGCGAACGGTTCGCGCGCGGTCATGAACGCGACGTCCAGCCCCGACATCAGCCGGCGCCAGTCCTCGAACGGCACGCCCAGCACCTGGCAGTGCATGGCCGCAGAGAAGGGATCGGCGAAGCCGGCCCGCAGGTCGGCGGGCCCCCCTTCGGCGAGGAGCTGGTCTATGAGCTCGCCGGCCGTGGCGCGCAGCCGGTCCTGCAGGCCCTTCTGTCGCGGGTTGAGCGCCTTCATGACCGCGTTGCGCAGTCCGGCGCTGTTGATGTTGCCCATGTTGTTGACGACCTCGGGCGGGATCGTCAGCGCGTACTGGCGCGGGACGCCGTCGCCCGCCGTGTCCTTGAGGCTGAAGCGTTCGTCCTCCAGCACCTGCTTGGCCAGCGCGTAGCTGCTCACCAGCCAGGCCGGATCCCCGGTGAGGGTACGGACCTTCGCGACGGGCGCCTTCTCGCGCAGCCAGGTGCACTCCTCGGGGAGCACGTCGCCGCGCCGCGAGAGCGGGAAGTCGATGAGGGGCTCGGTGGTCTGCCCGGTGCCCTCAAGCTGCTCGACGCTCATCGACGGTCCCTTCGGTTGGTGCGGTGTGCGCGTTCGCGTGCGTGCTCGTGCTCGTGCTCGTGGTCGGGTGGTTCGGGTTGCTCTGCGCCTTTTCGTCCGGCTCGGGGCGCACCACGGCGTATGCCTGGTTCCTCGTCGCGCGCAGTCCCCCACCGCGCGCGAACAGGAGGTCGGTCATCGGCATCTTGACGTGGTAGGCCGCCACGGAGGACGGCACGTCGAGAATGCTCGGGGTGTCGATGAAGAACGGCAGCTCGGCCGCCATGTAATCGAAACACACCTGCAACTGTGCGTCGGTGATTGATTCACCTTCCCGCAACTTGGAACCGACAAAATGCAGGGCCATTTCCTCGCAGCCCTTGCGGAATTTGTCGTCGGTCTCCAGGAAATGGAGCACGCGCCGGTGCAGAAGTTGGTAGACGGGGTTCTCCTGGAACTCCGACAGTGCCCTCACTCGGATCTCGGCGTGCGGAGGTCCTGATTCCTCCACACCCTTCAGAATTCTTCGCCGGACTGCCTTGATTTCCTTTGTCGCACGCTTCTCCGCGTGTTCCCGGGTGTAGCCGAAGGCGGCGAACATCCTGTCCACGTGGAGGTCTGCGTAGACGAAGTCGACCTGTGCGAAGCGGGTCGTGGCCCACCGGGAGAGGCTGGTTATGCGCTCGGAGCTGAAGTAGCTGTTTCCGGGGCTCACTCCGATGAGCACATGGTCGCCGTCTTCCCAGATGTGGTGGCAAGTGCGGGTGAAGGGCAGAACTTCGAATGATGCGTCAGCTGTGATCGTCACCTGTGTGATCGCCCTTGTTGCCGCTTGTCCCTGGGAGCCCTGCGCTCCCGGTGTGGCGGCAATGTCGCTACGTTATGCGGTGGTCCCGGAGCGTGACAAGTGGGGGCTTGAATTGTTGGCTGGAATTATCGCTTCCGCACTACGGAAGAGTAATTGAATTTCTATCTGCCGCTCGAACGGGACCCGGGGCGTGAGGGGGGCGGGCATGCCGCTACCCTGAGCCGGTCAACAAGCACCAAGAAGGGGTGGACCCAGTGGCGGACATCGAGAGCGCACGGACGACGTTCGGCAAGTTCGACGTGAACGGTGACGGCTTCGTGACGGCCGACGAGTTCCGTTCGGCGATGGCGGCGATGGGCGACCCGTTCGTCACCGGCCCGGTCGCGGAGGCCGTGATCGCCGCGAAGGACTCGAACGACGACGGCCTGCTGAGCTTCGACGAGTTCTGGGCCTCCCTGAACAAGTAAGTCCCCGCGCCGCCTCTGGCCCCCTGCCGGGCCGGGGGCGCGCGTCAGGTCTGCCGACCGGTCCCGCCGGTCATGCCCTCCACCTCGGCGAGGGCCTCCTCCAGCCAGCGCAGCCAGAAGGTCTCCAGCCCGGTTCCCGCGTGCAGCACGACACGCCGCAGCCGGTCCTCGTCGGAGTCCCGGCCGGCCGGGAAGTCCTTCTCCTCGATGCCCTCGTACACGGCCAACTGGGCCCGGTGCAGCTCCAGATGCCGCCGCAGCTCCGCGGCCAGGCCCTGCGGCCCCACGACCGCGGCCGCCCGGATCCGCAGCAGCAGGGGATCCCGCACCGGCTTGGGATCCTGACGCTCCCCGACCCACCGCGCCAGCTCCGCGCTCCCGGCGGGCAGTACCTCGTACTCCTTCTTCTGTCCCCGTACGGGCCCCTCGCTGGGCAGTGCCCGGATCAGCCCGGCCTCCTCCAGCCGGCCGAGCTCCCGGTAGATCTGCTGGTGCGTCGCGGACCAGAAGTACCCGATCGACTTGTCGAACCGCCGGGTCAGCTCCAGCCCCGACGAGGGCTTCTCGAGCAGGGCGGTGAGGATGGCGTGCGGGAGCGACATGCGGCCATCCTAGGTTTGGGGGAGATCGAGGACCGCGATGCCGGTCTCCACGGCGACGGCCAGGCGGGACCCGTCGGGGTGGAGGGCCGTCACCGGCGAGGGGATGTGGGTGACCCCGTACGCCCCGTCCCGGCGGGAGACCGCCACCTCGGGCCACTGTGCGAGGACGGTGCCGTCGGTGGCTTCGATCAGGCGCGGGTGGCCGTACAGGGACATGACACGGCTCCCGCCGCACGGGACGACGGTTCCCCAGTCGTCGCCGCCGCCGCTGCGGTGCGTCCAGCGCCCCTGGGCGCAGGACCAGACGCCCAGCTCGGCCGTACGCAGTGCCCGGGGCTCCACACCCAGCCGGCGGAGAGCAGGCGCCGTCCGTCCGGACTCACGGCGAGCCGGGAGTGGAAGAAGTCCCGGGGCTCGCGGGCCGCTGCCGTCCGGCAGCGTGCCGAGCACGATCGGGTAGTCGTAGGCCGAGGCCTGGTAGGAGCTGCGGCTCAGCTCGCGCGCGATCCGCTCGCCGTCCAGGAGCAGGGCCTTCGTGCCGCGCTCCGTGTAGATCACTGCCCAGCGGCCGGAGGGCGAGTGTGCGGCCCGGTCGAATGCGCGCGGGTAACGCAACCCACCGGAGTGCTCGGTCCCGTCCGGGGGCCAGCGGCGGAACCCGCCGACCGCGTCCACCAGTTCTTCGCCGTCCCACCGGAGGGACAGTGGCTCGCTCGATGTCTCGATCATCATCACGAACCGCGAACCTACCTACTGCCAGGCGGCCAGCGCCTCGGGATTACGGGGCCCGGGGGCGTCCGCCGCCAGCAGGCCGTGGGCCCGCAACAGCGCGGCCACCGCCGGGGACCAGGCCGGCCGCAGGCCCGCCGAGGTGAGGAGGGACGGGTCCGAGAGGAGGGCCTCGGCCGGGCCGAAGCGGATGCCCGTCGGGGTCAGGACCGCCGCGTCGTCGGCCCAGCGGACCGCCAGGTCCACGTCGTGGGTGGCCATCACCACCGTGGTGCCGGACGCCCGCAGGCCGGCGAGGACGTCGAGGAGCCGCTCCTGGCCGTCCGGGTCGAGCCCGGCCGTCGGCTCGTCCAGGATCAGCACCCGTGGAGCCATCGCCACCGCCCCGGCGATCGCCGCGCGCTTGCGCTGACCGTAGGAGAGCAGGTGGGTGGGGCGGTCCCGGAGCGGGGTGATGTCCAGGGCGGCGAGGGCCGAGTCCACGCGGGCGCGGACCTCCGGAGCGGGGAGCCCCAGGTTCATCGGGCCGAAGGACACGTCCTGTTCGACCGAGGCCGCGAACAGCTGGTCGTCGGGGTCCTGCACCACGAGCTGGACGGACGTACGCAGCCGGGTCAGCCCGGCCCGGCCGTACGAGACCTCCGTGCCGTCCAGCCGCAGCGATCCCGCGCCGGGCCGCAGGCCGCCGCTGAGCAGCCGCATCAGCGTGGTCTTGCCGCTGCCGTTGCGGCCCAGCAGGGCCAGCGCCCGGCCCGGCGCGATGGCGAAGTCGACGCCGGTCAGGACCGCCGGGCCGTCCTCGTAGGCGTAGCCCGCGCCGGACAGCTCGATCAGGGGGGTGGCCACCGGGTTCACAAGAAGAGCCCCTTCAGGGTGAGGGTCAGGGTGATCAGGGCCGCCAGCAGGCCCGCGGTGGCCGTCAGGAAGCGCCACGACAGGGCCGCCTCCGGTACGAGGACCCGCAGGGCGCCGTCGTAGCCGCGTCCGGCCAGCCCCGCCTGGAGCTTGGCCGCGCGGTCGAAGGCCCGTACGAAGGAGGTGGCGGCGAGCCCCGCCAGGGAACGCCACACCGCCGCCCGACCGGTGTGCCCGAGCCGGGCCGCCTGGGCCCGGCGGACCTGGGCCATGGAGTCGAGCAGCAGGAAGCCGATCCGGTACATGACCAGCGCGACGTCCACCACCGGGGCCGGCACCCCGGCCCGGACCAGCCGGGGCAGGACGTCGGAGACCGGGGTGGTGAACGCGAACAGCAGCAGTCCGAGCGAGGCCGCCGAGGTACGCAGCAGCAGTTCGGCGGCGGTCCGGGGGCCGTCGGGGGCCAGGGAGACCGGCCCCGTGGGGCCGCCGACCGCGAACAGCAGCGGCAGCGCCCCGGTGAAGCAGAAGCCGAGCGGGATCCGGAAGGCCCGCCAGAGCTGCCGGCCGGCCACTCCGGCCGGGCCGAGCAGCACGGCGAGGGTGGCGGCGGCCACCAGCGGCCCGCCGGGCCAGGGCGGCAGGCACACGGCGGTGACCGTCAGCCCGATCCCGAGCAGGGCCTTCTCCAGCGGGTGCCGGCCGCGCCAGCGACTGCTGTGCGCGGCCACGTCGATCGGCAGCACCGCCTAGGCCTCCGGGCCGGTGGCGGTGGCGGTGGTGGTGGCAGCGGCGGCGGCAGCGGCCCCCTGGCGGCGGCCCTTGCGGACGCCGAAGTAGTACGCGAGCACGCCCGCGCCCAGTGCCGCCTGCAGGGCGAACAGCGCGGACTCGACCTCGCCGGAGGGGGGCTCGTAGAGAGGGGAGAACCAGGGCTCGTAATCCGGCTTCAGCTCGGTGATCGCGGCCTCCGCCTGCGCGTCGGCGCCCGTGAAGGGCTCCTCCTTGCCCTCGCCCAGCCCCAGGGCGATCGGCAGCACGGCCAGCGCCGCCACCAGGAGCAGCAGCAGGCCGTTGATCTTCGTATTCTTGGACATCCCGCTCATCAGGCCGCCGCCTTCTCTCCGGTGGCCGTACCGGTACCACCACCGGTACGGGGGGCCGTCAGCTTCGCGACACCCAGCCTGACCAGGTCCGACTTGCTCGACGCCATCAGTAGCCGCATCACCAGGACGGTCAGCAGCCCCTCGCTCACGGCCAGCGGGATCTGCGTGACCGCGAAGATCCCCCCGAACTTCGCGAGCGAGCCCGCGACACCGGAGGCCGGGTCGGGGAAGGCCAGGGCGAGCTGCACGCTGGTGACGCAGTAGGTGACCAGGTCGGCGAAGAAGGCGCCGAAGAAGACGGTCACCATCAGCGGGAGCCCGGACGTGCGCAGCAGCCGGTAGACGGCGTAACCCGCCCACGGGCCGGCGATGGCCATCGAGAAGACGTTGGCGCCGAGGGTGGTGAGCCCGCCGTGCGCCAGCAGCAGGGCCTGGAACAGCAGGGTGATCGTGCCCAGCACCGCCATGATCGGCGGCCGGAACAGGATCGCCCCGAGCCCGGTGCCCGTGGGGTGCGAGCAACTGCCGGTCACCGACGGGATCTTCAGGGCGGACAGGACGAAGGTGAAGGCCCCGGACGCACCGAGCAGCAGCGTGCTCTCCGGGTTGGCCTTCACCTCGCGGGTGAGCGCGCGGACGCCGTGGACGACGAAGGGGGCGGACGCGGCGCCCCAGGCGACCGCGTGCAAAGGGGGCAGGAACCCCTCGGCTATATGCATGGGTAGGGAGACCTCTCCAGCACCTCGTGGATGGACAACGCGCCCCGGCCGGTCTCCTGGCTCACGGGTTGACGTCCATGCCCCGCCTTCCCGGGCAGCGCGGAACCTCCCGCGCAGCCCAGTGGCTTTCCCGCAGGAGTGGAGCCGGACTTCCCGATCACAGTGGCGAGGGCCGCACCGGTTTCCCACCGGTTTCCCGAACACCAAGGCCCGCTGACCCTAGTCGGCCGCACGGACCGGTCACAAACCCGCCCCCGTCGGGCCGGGCCGCGGCGGCCCCGGACGGATGCGGTCCGGTGGCGGCCGCGCCGGGCCCCGGCGAGGCTGGACGGGTGGCTACCGACCCCGCGCAGGACCTCGACTACTCCGACCTCACCGCCGTGTACGTCAACTGCACGCTCAAGCGATCGCCCGAGCCCAGCAACACCGAGGGCCTGATCGGGAAGAGCCGCGCGGTGATGGAGGCGGCCGGGGTCCGGACCTCGCTCATCCGGGCCGTCGACCACGACATCGCCACCGGTGTCTGGCCCGATATGACCGACCACGGCTGGGACGACGATCAGTGGCCGGTGCTCTACAGCCAGATCATGGACGCCGACATCCTGGTGCTGTGCGGCCCGATCTGGCTCGGGGACAACAGCTCGGTGATGAAGCAGGTCATCGAGCGGCTCTACGCCTGCTCGTCGATCCTGAACGAGCAGGGCCAGTACGCCTATTACGGGCGCGTGGGCGGGGCGCTGATCACCGGCAACGAGGACGGCGTCAAGCACTGCGCCATGAACATCCTCTACAGCCTCCAGCACCTCGGCTACGCGATCCCCCCGCAGGCCGACGCCGGATGGATCGGCGAGGCCGGACCCGGGCCCTCGTACCTGGACCCCGGATCCGGCGGTCCCGAGAACGATTTCACCAACCGGAACACGACCTTCATGAGCTGGAACCTCATGCATCTGGCCGCCCTGCTCAAGCGGGCCGGCGGGATGCCGGCGCACGGCAACCAGCGCTCCCTGTGGGACGCGGGCTGCCGCTTCGACTTCCCGAACCCCGAGCACCGGTAGCGGCCGGGCCCGGTCTCCCGCCGGCGGTGCGTGCTCAGCAGACGTTCGGGTGCGCGACGTCCAGGACGAAGCGCTCCGGGGCGTGCAGCTTGAACGAGGTGTAGGCGGGCTTGGTGTCGAAGGCGGCGCCGAGGGTGACGTACCCCTCGTAGTCGCCGGTGAGGGCGAGGCCCTTCAGCTTGGGCAGGTAGATCTTGACGAGCTTGGGCCCGAGGTAGACGTTGTTGCCCGCTTCGTCGTGTCCGGCGGCGGGGTGCAGACGGATCTCCAGGAAGTACCGCCCGGCCAGCGGGACGGGCTTGCCGGACCCGTCGTAGACCAGCTTCGGGACGGGGGTCACGGTGACCTCGGGTACGTATCCCCGCAGGTCGACGACCACCCGGTCGTACGTGCAGTGACCGCCCCAGCGGGCATTGACGACGAGCGGCGTGGCGGTGGCGGTGGTGGTGGCGGGTGTGGCCGGGGTTGCGGTCGTGGCTGCGGCGGAGGCCGGTGCGGCGAAGGCCAGAGTGGCGGCGAGCAGTGCGCCCAACCCCAGTGCGGTGGCCTGCCGGCGGCGTGGACGGTTCATGGCGTCCCCTCGATTCCGAGAGACGGGGAACGGTGTCAGCCGTGAAGACGCGCCCGGTACGACTGCGGTTGCACCGGGTTCACCGGGTTCGGCCGGTCCAGCCGGTTCAGCTGGGCAGGAGGGCGCTCAGCTCGGCGTCGAGGTCGTAGTACCGGTGTTCCCGGCCGCGCGGTACCAGCTCGGTCATCCGGCGGCACAGCGCCTGTACGTCCTTGGCCCGGGCGGACACCACGCAGGACTGCGCGCCGTTGCTGAAGGCGAGGAAAACCCGCGGCTCGGTGCCCTTCCAGCGCGGCCACACCTGGATGTCGCCCTCGCCGGTGGCGCAGACCTGGCCGTCGAGCAGCAGTTCCCGGGAGAAGACCCAGTGGGCGAGGTGCATCCCGGCACCCTCGAAGTCGAGGGAGATCTCGTAGGGCCGGTCGCTGCGGTACACGAAGACGCCCCGGACCGGGACGGGCGCGGGCGCGGCCTCCAAACGGAGCGGGAGGACGCGGTGTTCGGTGCCGGTCATGCGGGGCGCCTCTCTCTCGGGACGGGGTCCCGCCGGCGCACGTGCGGCAGGCCCACTCGGGCAAGCTAGCCCACCCCCGGGCCGCCCATCCGTGGCCAAAGGTCCCCTTCGTCCGGGCCGCTCGTCCCCTCTTGGCCCGACGCGCCGAGCCCCGCCCTCCGGGGGGAGGGCGGGGCTCGGCGGAAGGGCGTGCGCGACCGGGGCGGGGCCCCGGCCGGAACTACGGGAGGGGGTTGTAGATGAAGGACTCGTGCGAGTTGGACTGGCCGATCGCGGTGAAGCCCGAACCGTTGGCCTGGGCACCGTTGTTCTGGTTGGAGGCACCGAAGCCCGAGGCGACCTGCTGGGCGGTGGAGGAGTTGCCGGCGTTGCTGCCGCCGACCCCGCTGCCGAGGACCCCGGCGAGGGCCGCGTTCGACGCGGTCCCGGCCGCGCCGGCCCCGTTGTCGGCCTGGGCGACGCCCGAGAGGAGCGCGAAGGCGAGGGGGAGCGATGCGGCGGCCGCCATCAGGCGGATGCTGCGGGTGCTTGCCATGATTCAAGTCCTCCAGTTAAGCAAAACGGCTGTGGTCCAAGACGGTTGGCCAACCGCCGGGGGTGTGGACGCGACGTCGTGCCCCCACCCTGGCGCAGGTGATCATCAAGAAACCAGCCCAGACCGGCTTGTTCCCCCTCAAGCGTGATCAACTACCTGTCAAACCTCACATCCCACCCAATCTCGAACGAAGTTACTGGCGTAACCCACCCATGGATGCGCGTGGGGTACGTGTGGGGCGTGGGTGGCTCAAGCTGCCGCGTCGTAACTCGGCAGCGGCAGCGTCGCGGTGGCCAGGGCGGTGACGGACCAGCGCTGCGCGGCGGTCCGGTTGCAGTCCCAGAGCTGGAGCTGGACCCCGTTCGTCGTGTCACCGCGGTTCAGGTCGAGGCAGCGACCGGAGACCGGGTTGTGGAGGCTGCCGTCGGCGCGGGCCAGGAACTGCTGCGCCGGGTGGTTGTGGCAGTCGACGGCCTGGACCGGCGTGCCGTTGCCGGTACCGGCGTCCTTGGCGTCCACGCACTTGCCCTGGATGCGCACGGTGCCGTCGGCCCGGACCTCGAACTGCTGGGCGAGTCCGCCACCGATCTCGTTGCAGTCCCAGATCTGCACCGTGTTGCCGTCGGACGCCAGGTCCGCGCACTTGGTGCCGGTGGAGGCCAGCGCGATCTTGGTGGTCGCGCTGGTGGCGGTGGGGGCGGCCGCGTAGGGGAAGGCGGCGAAGTTGCTGATGCCGCCGACGAAGTCGACGAAGTAGTCCGGCTGCCCGTTGACCTTGTAGCGGCCTAGGACCAGCGGTCCGGTCGGGGCCGAGCCGGTGGCGGCCGCGTGGTTGCCGCTCGCGGCGAGGACGCCGTTGACGTACAGGCTCATCAAGCCGGTCTCGGCGTTGTAGACGGCGGTCAGGCGGGTCCAGGTGTTCGCATGGAACCGGGCCGCGTCGTTGGCGTTGTCGGACCAGTCGTACGACCAGCCGTCCACGTCGCCCTTGGCCAGGGCGAACCGCCACGAGGTGGTGGCCGGGTCGGCGTAGAGGGTGAAGGCGCTGTTGCGGGTGTTGTCCTGGCTGGCGACGATGCCGCCGGCCGGGCCGGACTTGGCCCAGGTGCTGATGGTGAAGCTCTTGCGGGTGTCGAGGGAGGCGCCGGTGGCGGTGATGGCCGCCTGCGCGCCGTTGAACGCCGCGTAGGCGGTGCTGCGGCCTTCGATGGTCTCGGCGGCGGGGAAGGTGACGCCGCCCGCGACGGAGGCGGGGAACTTGTTTCCGGCGGCGCTCGGCGTCCTGCCGGCGGCCGCAGCGGTCAGCTTCCACTGGAAGGCCGGGGTGTTGAGGTTGCCCTGGAGGGTGAAGGCGGGGGCGATGCCGGTGACGGTGGGGTAGAGGACCGATGTGCCGTTGGGGGCGGTGCCGAGGCCGTTGAAGGCGACGAGCTGCTGCTCCTTGTCCACGGCCCAGAGGTCGGGGATCTTGTCGCCGGTGAGGTCGCCGTCGGAGCCGACCTTCGGGTAGCGGGCGGGGTCGATCTTGCCGGTGATGAGGCCGGCGGCGGGGTCGGTGAAGCCGGTGAGGACGGGCGCGTCCGCGGTGCCCGTGATGCCGAAGGTGTGCAGGGTGCCGCCGTCGGTCTTGTTGCGGGCCCACAGCGTCGGGAAGTCGGTGCCCTTGGCGCGGCCCGGGGTGAGCAGCTCGTAGCCGTCCCACTTGGTGTCGTTGGCGGAGAGCAGGATCGCGGGGGAGTCCAGCTGGTTGGTGGCACCCGGTACGCCCAGCCAGAGGCGCCCGTTCTCCACGAACAGGAGCGAGGTCTGCGGCAGGTTGATGTCGCCGCCGGGCTTGCTGTCACCGGTGACGGAACCGTAGGCGGCGATCTGGGTGACGTTGGTCCAGTTGGTGGTGCTGAACCCGTGGGCGGCGCAGTCGAGGGGGGTGAAGTCGGCGGTGGCGCAGGAGCCGGGCTTGGTGATGCCGATGGGTGCCTGGCCGTCGACGAGGCCGGTGCTGTTGTTGGTGAAGGCGTAGAGGTTGGGCTTGCCCGGTTCGTGCGCCAGGAGGTCGTCGACGTTCTTGTTGCCGAGGCTGCCGCGGTGGGTGAGCTGGACGCCGTTCCAGCCGTTGCCGCTCACGCTGGAGCGGGCGAGGGCCACGGGCGAGGTGGCGGGGTCGCCGCCGCCGTTGATCTGGCGGATGTTGCCGGCGGCGTCGGCGAGGACGACGTCGGCCTTCTTGTCACCGTTGATGTCGCCGAAGATCGGCGCGGGGCTGTTCGGGTTCGACGGGACGTAGAAGCTGTGGGCGACGGGCTGGGACATGTTGCCCGCGTTGTCCTGCGTCTGCAGGTAGAGGTAGTTGGTGCCCCAGGCCTGCGGGGTGAACTTCACGGTTGCCTTGCCGTTGGTGAAGGTCTTGATGATCCGGGTGTCGGAGTCGGTGCAGTTCCAGTCGGAGGCGGCCTTCACCGGGTCCGTGGTCCACCGGGCGCAGGCGATGCCCGAGCTGCGGGTGCCGCCGCCGGCGGGGGCGTCGTCCGCTCCGGCGAGGGTGAAGGTGCCCTCTTCGCCGACCCGCTTGGGGTGGGCCCCGGTGGTGCCGGAGAGCGGGAAGTCGGTCGAGGTCACCGACGCGGAGGGCGAGGTCCGGTCGACGAGGAAGTAGCAGCGTTCGCTGTCGGGGCTCCACAGGGTGTCGTCCTGCGTGTTCGAGTACCAGTAGTACTTGTGCCCGTCCTTCAGCGCGCCGAAGCCGGCGGTGACATCACCGGAAGAGCTGTTCCAGCCCGTGTTGACGTACTGGGCGCTGCCGTTGTCGTCCTCGTCCACGAGCGCGAAGTTCGTCTGGAGCTGGCGACCGGTGGGCGAGTGGGTGGCGACGGTCACCGAGATGTCGGAATTGAGGCCGATCCAGCCCGGGTTGTCCCAAGCGTTCACGGCGCCGGCGGTGCGGCAGGCCGCGTAGGTGCCGGTGGCGGCGAAGCCGGGGGTGGGGCTGGTGCGGAGGTTGCCGATGGTGGGGCGGATGTCGTACGTGACCGAGACGTGCGGGGTGTTGCCGAACCGCTGGCGGTAGTACATGTTGCCTTCGTCGTCCGGCGCGAAGCCGAACGTGAAGTGGGGCCAGCGGTCGCGGGCGGCGTTGCGCACCTGGGTGGTGACGTCGTACTGGACTTCGCCCGTTCCCGAGATGTTGATGCCGCCGATCTTCACGCAACCGCCGCCCATGCGCGAGTTCTTGTCGCAGGGCTGGTTGTTCCAGCTGGTGGGGTTGTTGATGGGGCCGGTCTGGTAGAGGCCCATCGGGGTGGCCGTGCCGGGGCTGGAGGAGGAGACGACGGTGGCGCGGAGCCGGGCGTCGATGACCTCGGTGCCGTAGATCGTCGAATTGATCCCGACCTGGAAGTACGCGCGCTCGCGGCCCTTGCGGGTGCAGGTCGAGTAGCCGCAGTAGCCGGCGGCGGGGGTGTCCTGACCACTGCTGGTGCCGTTGAACTCGTTGGTGTCGGGGTACGCCTCCTGGACCTGCGACCAGGCACGGGTGGTGTTGTCGGCCGACGGGTTGACGCCCGGGTCGATGTACCAGGGGCCGGTGCCCTGCCCGAGGAGGGAGGTGTCGGGGATCAGGTCGATGCCGGTGGCGTCGGCCTTGACGCCGATGGGCTTGACGCGGGCGGTGTCGCCGGGGCCGTCGGGGGTGGAGGAGATGACCCGGTCGGCGGCGGCCGGCGCCGCCGGCGGGGCGGTGTCCGCGCCGCTGACGCCCGCGGACTTGCCGCTCTTCGCGCCGCCCTTCGGGGCGGCGGCCTCGGGCAGGGCCGTCTTGGTGGAGTCCCACATGAAGGAGGTGGGGCTGGTGAATCGGGCCTTGCCCTGGGCGTCGTCGAAGCTGATGTTGCCCGCGGCGTCGACGGTGGTCTTCAGGCCGGGGGCGTCCACACCGAGGCGGATCTTCTTCAGCGCCGGGTTCGCGGCGGCCTGCGCGGTGCGGACGATCAGGACCTGGCTCCAGCCGCCCAACTGGGTGGCGGTCAGCCGCAGATCGACGTCGGGCAGGACGTTCTTGTAGAGCGCGTCGTTGCCTTCGAGGACCGGCTCGGGGAGCTTGAAGGGCGTCTTGAAGGCCAGCTTCTTGCCGTCGGCCGTGGTCATCGTCGCCATCGGCCCGCTGCCGCCGCCGGAGATGCTCAACGGGGAGGGAACGACCGCCGGGGATATGGTCCCGTCGGCGTTCGCGCGGAGGGTGGTGTCGATCGCCTTCCACGACCCGTTCGCCTGCTTCACCCGCTCCGGAGCGGCCGTGGCGTCCATCGTGAGGGTGCCGCCGGGGTTGGCGAACGTCTGCGAGTCGGCAGCGGTCAGAAGCTCTACCGCCACCGGCTTGCCCGTGCGCTTGGCCTCGGCCAGCGCGGCTTCCACGGCCTTCTGCTCGGCGGTGGGCCCGGCCTCGGCGCGGGACGCGGGCTTCGGCGCGGGGCTCGATGAGCCGGCCGCGAAGGCTTCCGGGGCGGTGATCGACCCGGCCCCGAGGGCCAGCACGACGGCGCCGGCCAGGGGCAGCAGCGCGGCCGCGGATGCCCGCCGACGCCGGAGGGCCCCCGGCGTGCGGTCGGGTGATGAAGAAGATGGCCTCATGGGCACAAGTCCTCGCTATGCGCGTCGGTGGACGAAGGTCACGCGCACGGTGCTCGCTGTCCGAAAACCTGTCAAAGGAGATGTCAGGCAATATGTCTGGTTCATGGGAATAAAGATTGCATTGGCTGGCAAGTGACATTGATCATGTAAGGGAATGTTAAGGAAAATCTATACGAAGGAATACCCCTCTCTTTAAGGTGCGGCTGTCCGGGCAGTGTTGAAAGCGGACCTTGTCATTCCTTTTCATGGGGGGATTTTGTTGTCTCGGCAGAGTGGTTTGCATTCGCGTGCGCGCGCGATGCGACCACGTGTTGCGATGGTCGCCGTGCTCGCGGTGTTCATCTCCGGCCTGGGCTTGCCCGTGGTCGAAGCGGTGGCGAAGCCGCCGAAGGTGTGGGTGCCGCCGAATACGGCGCTCCCGCAGACCAAGCCCGTCAAGGGCTCGAATGCCAAACCCGCCAACGCCAAGGCGCCGGCCGGTAAGGCGTGGAACCCGGACGCCAAGGCGAAAGTCCCGTCCGGTGCCGCAACCGTCCCGCTCGGCATTGCCGGTGGGCCGGGTTCCGCGATAGGCGGCCCGTCGGTTCAGGCCGGCGATTTGCCCGTCTGGGTTGCTTCCGCCAAGGGATCGAAGCATTCGGCAAAGCTGTCGGAATTCGCGACTTCCGGTTCCGCTTCCGGCGAGGGCTCGCTGCGGGTGGAGGTGAAGGACGAGGCGAAGACGCGTGCGGCCGGTGTCGGGGGTGTCCTCGTCGCGCTGACCGATGCGGCGGGCAGCGCCTCGTCCGGGAAGGTGCAGGTCGGGTTCGATGTCTCGGCATGGTCGAAGACGACTGGCGCGAACTGGGCTGACCGTGCGCGCGTGGTGCGTCTGCCCGACTGTGCGCTGACCACTCCGGGCGCGCCGGGCTGCACGACGCGTACGCCGGTCGCGTCCCACAAGGACGCCTCGGGCCGTCTGGTCGCGGAGGTCGACGCTCCCAAGGCGGTGTCCGCGAAGACGAGCACGTTCGAGTCGGCTCCGTCGGACGCTCCGCGGATGCTGGCGACGCAGGCCGTCGCGCTCGCGGTGGAGGCGGGTCCGTCGGGGGCGAGCGGTGACTACAGCGCGACCCCGCTGGCGCCGTCCATGTCGTGGCAGGCCGGTGGGAACGCCGCGAACTTCACCTACGGCTACACGGTCGAGGTTCCCTCCGCGATCGCGGGTGCGGGGCCGAGCGTGGGCCTGGCCTACGACTCCTCCTCCATCGACGGCCGTACGGCGTCGACGAACGCGCAGGCGTCCGGTTTCGGTGAGGGCTGGGACTGGAGTCCGGGCTCGATCTCGCGTTCTTACAAGGGCTGTAAGGACGCGGGGATCGCGGAGTCGGGTGACGAGTGCTGGGCCGGGGAGATCCTGTCCCTGAACCTGGCGGGCCACTCGGGCCAGATCGTCCGCGACGACACGAGCTGCGTCTATCACCTCCAGGGTGAGGACGGTACGAAGATCGAGCGTCTGACCGGGCAGCGCAACGCCGCCTGGAAGGGCGAGGCCTTCAAGGTCACCACGACCGACGGCACCCAGTACTTCTTCGGCTCCAACCGCCTGCCCGGCGGCGACGGCACCGACCCGGAGGCCAAGTCGGTCTCGACGGTGCCGGTGTACTTCAACAGCGGTCAGGACAAGTGCCTGGGCGCGACGACGCCGGCGAACGGGACGTGGCAGCAGCTGGGCTGGCAGTGGAACCTCGACTACGTCGTGGACCCGCACCAGAACCTGGTCACCTACCGCTACGAGCAGGAAGACAACCACTACGGGCGTGGTGGCGGCCAGAACGGTGGCACCGGCACCAATACGAAGTACCAGCGGGGCTCCTACCCGACCTGGATCGGCTACGGCCAGCGCCTGCCCGAGCAGATAGCCGCGAAGGGCGCGGCGAAGCCGGCCGCCCAGATCAACATCAAGAACGCCGAACGCTGCGTGGTGATCGGGGCGGTCACCTGCACGGACACCGCTCAGCGCGTCAAGGCGAACGCCGCTTCCTGGCCGGACACTCCGATCGACCAGGAGTGCCCGGCGACCGGTACGTGCCTGAACCTCTCCCCGACCTACTTCACGACGAAGAAGTTCACCCAGATCGCGACTCAGGTCTGGACGGGTACGGCCTGGCGCACGGTCGACTGGTACGACCTCAAGCAGTCTTTCCAGGACCCGGGTGACGGCACGTCCCCGACGCTGTGGCTGGACTCGGTCCAGCGCAACGCCACCAACGGCAAGACCGCGATCAAGCTCCCCGCGGTCCTGTTCCAGCCGACGCAGTTCCCCAACCGTGTCGACGGCGTCGTCCGGCGGCCGGACGGTACGGACGCTTCGGCGCCGAGCTACCGGCGTCCGCGCATCCAGACGATCACCACCGAGACCGGTGGCCAGATCAACGTCGCCTACAAGGCTCCCGAGTGCTCGCGCCTCGCGGGGACGATGCCGTCCTCCGAGGACGGCAACACGATGGCCTGCATGCCGGTCAAGTGGTACCTGCCCGGCCAGTCCTTCGCGGACCCGGTCAACGACTGGTTCAACAAGATCGTCGTCCAGTCCGTGACCCAGCAGGACAGGGTCGGCGGCCAGGTCTCCACGGTCACGGACTACGAGTACGGCGGCGGCATCGCCTGGCACCGCAACGACTCGGAGTTCACCGACTCCAAGACCCGCACCTGGGACCAGTTCCGCGGCTACGCCACCGTCACCACGAGGACGGGTAGCGGCAACGCGAGCGAAGCCCCTCGTACCAAGAGCGTCGCCACTTACCTGCGCGGTATGGACGGCGACGTCCTGGCCAACGGCAGCACGCGCAGCATCAGCGTCCCCGACGCACAGGGCGGGACGATCAAGGACGAGAACGTCCTGTCCGGCTTCGTCCGCCAGAGCCAGACCTACGACCGTGACGGCGGAGCCGTCATCACGGACGAGGTGACCACGCCGTGGATCGGTCCGGTCACCGCGACCCGCGCCCAGTCGGCGGGGATGCCGCCGATCACGGCCCGTGCGGTGAACACGGCTCAGGTCACCACCCGCGCGAAGCTCGCCGGCGGAAGCTGGCGCACGAGCGAGCGCAAGTCCACCTACGACGCGACGCTCACGACCCGGCCCCTCCTGGTCGACGACAACAGCGACACCTCCCGCACCGACCAGCGTCTGTGCACCACGTTCGAGTACCCGACCGGCCCGGGTGGCGCGGTGACGGAGCTCGCTTCGCGCACGCTGGTCATCTCGGGCGTCTGCGGTCAGACACCGACCGCGGCGAACACCGTCGGCGACACCCGCTCCTACTTCGACGGTCTGGCCTACGGCCAGGTCGGAGCCACGGCGGACGGCACGGGCACCGAGGTCCTGGAGAAGTACGACGCGACCGGCAAGCCGGTCTACCGCCTCAACTCCACCTCGACCTACGACGCCTACGGCCGTGTCACCAGCAACACCAACAAGGTCCGCACCGACACCGCCCACCCCGGCGGCGCCGTCACGACGACCGAGTACTCCCCGGCCACCGGGGTGCTGCCGAGCACGGTGACGCACACCAACCCGCTGGGCTGGAAGTCGACCACCACGCTCGACATCGGCCGCTCCCAGCCGCTGAAGACCACCGACGAGAACAGTCACGCCGCCGAGCGCACGTATGACGCGCTCGGGCGGGTCGTCTCCATCTGGCAGCCCGGTCAGGACTCCACCACGGACCTGCCGGTCCGCAAGTTCTCCTACACGATGAACGGCACCAACGCGCCGTCCGCCGTTCTGAGCCAGGCGCTCATGAACGACAACTCCTACACGTCCAGCTACTCGATCTACGACGGTCTGGGCCGGGTCCGCCAGACCCAGGCCAACGCTCCCTCGGGCGTGGCCGGCCGGATGATCACGGACGCGCTGTTCGACTCCCACGGCTGGCAGACCAAGACCAGCGCCGCCTACTACACGGACCAGGGCGCACCCTCCGCGGCCGTCTTCCTGCCCAACGGCGGTGTTCAGCCCGACAGCAAGATCCCGGCCCAGACCGTCCAGGTCTTCGACGGCCTCGGCCGCGTCACCGCGTCCGTCATCCAGTCGTTCGGCGTGGAGCAGTCCCGCTCCACGACCCAGTACCCGGGCGTGGACGAGACCCGTCAGATCCCGCCGGCCGGCGGTTTCGCCACGGCGACGATCACCAACGGCACCACCTCGATCCTGCGCCAGTACAAGTCGAACACGCCCACCGGTGCGTACGACGAGACGACGTACCTGTCCAACACCCAGGGGCAGGAGCTCTCGCGGAAGGACTCCGCGGGCAACGAGTGGACCTTCGCCTACGACCTCCTGGGCCGTCCGGTGAAGACCACCGACCCGGACGTCGGGATCAGCACGACCGTCTACGACGACAAGAAGAACCTCACCACCACCACGGACGCACGCCTCAAGAGCGCCACCACGGTGTCCGACATCCTCGGTCGCACCGTCGCGACGTACGAGGGCACGGCCGCCGATCCGGCCAAGCAGGTCGGTGCGTTCACCTACGACGGCAAGAAGCTCGGCAAGCCCGACACCACCACCCGCTACGTGGGCGGCAAGACGGGCAGCGCCTACGTGTCGGAGGTGACCGGTTACGACGGCGGGTACCGCTCCCTCGGTACCAAGGTCACCATCCCGGCGGCGGAGAAGGAACTCGCCGGCACGTACGAGTCGGTCAACACCTACGACGCGTACGGGCAGCTGAAGACGACCGCCCTGCCCGGCATCCCCAAGGCCGGCCTCGGTGTCGAGACGCTGACGTTCGGTTCGGACGTCGCGGGCAACCTGACCTCGCTCGGCGGCAAGATCGGGCTGGCCAGGACCCCGTACCTCGTGGACGTGCGCTACGACCCCTACGGGCGGGCCATCCGCACCACGGTCGGTGACACCGGCATGCAGGTCGTCTCCACGGACGACTACGACGCCGGAAGCGGCCGTCCGGTCCGCTCCACCCTGGACAAGCAGACGGCCGCGACGGCCAGTGTGGACGTCCTGGACTACACCTACAACAAGGCCGGCCTGATCACCTCGGTGGGTGACACCCAGGACGGCACCGGCCGTGACCTGCAGTGCTTCACGCACGACTACCTGGGACGGCTGACGCAGGCCTGGACCGACACCGGTACCCAGACCACGGCTCCCGCGCCCAGCGTTCGCGGCATCGGCGGCTGCGCCAACTCGGCCGGCCCGGCCGTAGACGGCACGGGCAAGCCCAGCGTGGGCGGCACCGCTCCGTACTGGCAGCAGTACGAGTACGACGCGATGGGCAACCGCAAGAAGCTGGTGAAGAAGGACGCCACCGGCAACGCGGCCAAGGACGTCACGATCACCCAGACGTTCGGCCCGAAGAACAACACCCCGTCCACCGACCCGCAGACGGGCGGCGGCACCGGCGGTCCGCACGCACTGATGTCCACGACCGAGACCGGCCCGTCCGGAACCAAGGTCACCTCCTACACCTACGACGCGACCGGAAACACCGCGGCCGTCACCAACACCGCCGGCACCAAGGCCCTGACCTGGAACGGCCAGGGCAAGCTGGACAAGATCATCGGAACCGGTGAGAGCGCCGGCACCGGCTACCTCTACGACACCGGTGGCAACCAGCTCATCCGCCGCGACCCCACCAGCACCACGCTGAACCTCGGCACCGACCAGATCACCCTGGACACCGCCAGCGGCAAGGTCACCAACGTCCGCACCTACGGGATGCCCGGCGGCCTGTCCGTCACCCGCACCACCAGCACCACCAGTGGCTCCACGCTCACCTACCAGAGCTCTGACCACCACGGCACCGGCGGAGTCCAGTTCAAGGTCTCCGACCTCGCCCACGTCCGGCGCGCCTCCGACCCGTTCGGCAACGAACGCGGCACCCAGCCCGCCCCCGGCGCCTGGGCCGGAGACAAGGGGTTCCTGGGCGGCACCAAGGAGAAGTCCACCGGATTCACCCTCCTCGGCGCCCGCGAGTACGACCCCACCACCGGCCGGTTCATCAGCGCCGACCCGATCATCAACGCGGGCAACCCCCAGCAGTGGAACGCCTACGCCTACTCCGAGAACGATCCGGTCAACAAGTCCGACGCGACGGGCCTGGAGAGCTGCTTCGGAGTCGCGTACTGCTCGGGCAGCAACGGCACCGACCTCGGCTCCACGTTCGACCCGAACTACGGCAAGAAGCCGCCGACCGGCAACGACGACGAGCCGTCGGACACCGAGCTCAAGGCATCCACGAAGAAGGTCTCCGACGCCAAGAAGAAGCGCGACCAGCTGATCGACGAAGTCATCGACGTGGTCGGTGACCTGATCGGATACAACGACGCCCGGGACTGCTTCACCAAGGGCGACGTGATGGCCTGCATCAACACGGCCCTGAACTTCGTCCCCTGGGGCAAGCTCTTCAAGGCCGTCAAGGTCGGCATCAAGGCCTTCAAGATCTACAAGGAGATGAACAAGGCCTACGACGCCATCCACGAAGCCGAACGCGGAGCCGCGAAGGCCGCCGAGGCCTACAGCACGGCGAAAAAGGCACTGAAGGAAGCACGCGACGCCGAAGCCAAGGCGGCCAAATCCGCATCGGAGAAGGCCGCCAAGGAATCAGCCGGCGACAGCGCCGGAACAGAGGCCAAATCGGTGGCGGACGAAGCCGACGCCGCGAAGGCCGACAGCGGTTCGGCCGACTCTCCCTCGGGTCCGTCCTGCGCCAAGAAGAACAGCTTCCCGACCGGCACTCACGTCCAGATGGCCGACGGCAGCACCAAGGCGATCGAAGACGTCCGCGTCGGTGACACCGTGATGGCCACGGACCCCCAGACGGGCAGAACCGGCCCCAAGAAGGTCACCGCCACCATCACCACCCCCGACGACAAGGAATTCACCGACCTCACCCTCACCGACGAGGCCGCTCCCCGCGGTCCGCCCGCGAAGATCACCTCCACCTCTCACCACCCCTACTGGAGCGAAACCCGCCACCAGTGGATCGATGCCGGCGAACTCACTGTCGGCGAGCAGCTCCTCCAGCCGGACGGCACCACCCTCACGGTGACTGCCGGCCGTAACTACCGCTACGCCGTCACCACCCACAACCTCACCGTCGACGATGTCCACACGTACTATGTGCTGGCAGGGCTCGCCCCGGTCCTCGTCCACAATTGCGACGACTTCATCGGTCCCCAGGACCACGTGGCCCTCGGGCGGGAAATGAAGGACGGGTCGGCCAGCGTCGAGAAGTTCGCGGGCGTGGTTCAGGCGCGTCATTTCATGAACTCCAAGGACTGGGAGGGAGACGTGATCGCCGCCGTCGGCAAGCTCGGCCGGGGCGAGGGAAGAATCTCCTTCCTGCTCGACGGACTTCCCGGAGACACCCAGGGTTCGGCCAAGGTGCTGAAGCTCGCGAGGGCGGCCGCCGATGGCAAGGGCAAACCGATGGCCACCCAGTGGGAACTCATCCAGATCGATGACGCGGGACTGATGGACAAGGTCGACTTCTACCGCTGGAACAAGCGGTTGGGCGCCTACGCGAAGGTGAAGTGATGGCAGTTCCAAGGGAATTGGGATTCTTCGACGATCGAAGCTTCAGCCTGATCGACTACGGACACGGCCACACGTACGCGATCCTGCGCGGGTTCCCGCCGTTCGACGATTTCGTGGTGGAGAGCGGCGAGGGCGTGGTCCTCGACCTGTATTTCATCAACGTCCAGCGAATCTCCTGCTGGAAGGACATCGGGCCCCTTCATCTCCGGGCCGCGGACGATGCGGAGCGCGCCACCCTGGAATCCCGCATCGGGCCGATCGGGAAGAAATGGGTCTTCCTGCTCGAACCGGATTCGATCGAGAGCTACATCATCGCGGGGGGTGTCGAGTGGGCCGAGTTCGTGCTTCCGGTCCCGTTCACACTTCCCACCCCGCTCGACAGCCGCAACCGTGAGGAGGCGGACACGTACCAGCCGGTCGGTGGCGCCGTGCATGCGACGCGCCCGTACTGACCTCCGGCTGGGGTCCGTGAGGCCTAGGGCGTCGAAGACGCCGTAACACGAACAAGCCGCAACACGAACGAACAGAAGCCCCGCCGGGTGAGACCCGGCGGGGCTTCTGCGTGGGGTGACGGCCGCGGGTTACGCGGACGGCCGGGTCAGCATTCGATGACGTTGACCGCCAGGCCGCCGCGGGCCGTTTCTTTGTACTTGACCTTCATGTCGGCGCCCGTCTCCTTCATGGTCTTGATGACCTTGTCGAGGGAGACCTTGTGGCTGCCGTCGCCGCGCATCGCCATCTTGGCCGCGGTGACGGCCTTGACCGCCGCCATGCCGTTGCGCTCGATGCACGGGATCTGCACGAGGCCGCCGACCGGGTCGCAGGTCAGGCCGAGGTTGTGCTCCATGCCGATCTCGGCCGCGTTCTCGACCTGCTCCGGGGTGCCGCCCAGGACCTCGGCCAGCGCGCCCGCCGCCATCGAGCAGGCCGAGCCGACCTCGCCCTGGCAGCCGACCTCGGCGCCGGAGATCGAGGCGTTCTCCTTGAAGAGCATGCCGATCGCGCCCGCCGCGAGGAGGAAGCGGACCACGCCGTCCTCGTCGGCGCCCGGCACGAAGTTCATGTAGTAGTGCAGGACCGCCGGCAGGACGCCCGCCGCGCCGTTCGTCGGGGCGGTGACGACCCGGCCGCCGGCCGCGTTCTCCTCGTTGACCGCCATCGCATAGATGGTCGCCCACTCGCTGCGGTGCATCATCGGGTCGCCCTCGGTGCGCAGCTGGCGCGCCGTGGAGGCGGCCCGGCGCTTGACCCGCAGGCCGCCGGGGAGGATGCCCTCGCGGGACATGCCGCGCGAGACGCAGGCCTGCATGACGCGCCAGATCTCCAGCAGACCCTCGCGGATCTCGTCCTCGGTGCGCCAGGCCTTCTCGTTCTCCAGCATCATCGAGGAGATCGACAGACCGGTCTCGTTCGCGAGGCGCAGCATCTCGTCACCGCTGCGGAAGGGGTACTTCAGCGGGGTGTCGTCGAGCTTGATCCGGTCCTCGCCGACCGCGTCCTCGTCCACGACGAAGCCGCCGCCGACCGAGTAGTAGGTCTTCTCCAGCAGCGGGTTGCCGGTCTCGTCGTACGCGAAGAGCGTCATGCCGTTCGCGTGGTACGGGAGCGAGCGCCGGCGGTGCAGGATCAGCTGGTTCGGCTCGTCGAAGTCGATCTCGTGGCCGTCACCTATTTCGGTGCCCAGCAGGCGCAGGCGGCCGCTCTGGCGGATGCGCTCGACCTCGGCGTCGGCGGTCTCCACGTTCACGGTGCGGGGCGAGTGGCCCTCCAGGCCCAGCAGCACCGCCTTGGGGGTGCCGTGGCCGTGGCCGGTGGCGCCCAGCGAGCCGAAGAGCTCAGCGCGCACCGAGGCTGTCTGCGCGAGGACGCCGTCCTTCTTGAGCCGGGTCACGAACATGCGCGCGGCGCGCATCGGTCCGACGGTGTGGGAGGAAGAGGGACCGATGCCGATCGAGAAGAGATCGAAGACGGAGATGGCCACGGTTGCGGACTCCTATGTCTGCTCGTGGGTGGGAAGCGTGGGCAGGAGGGGTGGAGAGGGGTGATCTGCGGATTTTGTCCGGCAGCCGAGCTTAACGCGGTGAGGTGAACAGCTCGGCCGCCGGACGGGTCGGGAAGGGAATGCTCAGGCGTGGGTCAGTTCGCGCTCCGGTGCGGCCGCGGCGTCGGACTCCCCGGCGGGGGCGTCCAGGACCGGGTCCGGGCCCGGCAGGCCCGCGTAGTGGGCCTTGACCCCGGACCGTACGGCCCAGAAGTAGAAGCCCAGGGCCGAGACGCCCACGAGGGCGATGTCCACGCCGCCGGGGATGACGCCGTGGCCGCCGAATTCCTTGCTGCCGAGCGCGGACAGGGTGCCCAGCCACAGCAGGAAGGCGATCATCCACCAGGCGGGGGCGAACTGCTTGGCCAGGTTCTTCTCGCCCTTGCGCTTGAGCACGATCGCCGCGATGGGTGCGGCGACCAGGGTGAGCAGCACCACCTTGCCGGTGTCCGGCCACTTGGACCAGTACAGGGCGCAGGCGGCGAAGGCGAAGGTGATCGGGCAGAGGACGCTCGCCGCCGGGAGGCGGAAGGGGCGCGGCAGCTCGGGCTTGGTCGTGCGGAAGACGCCGACGGCGATCGGGCCGATCAGGTACGAGACCACCATCGCGGCGGAGACCACGCTGGCCAGGGCCTCCCAGCTGTGGCCGACGGTGACCAGCAGCAGGACCGAGAAGCCGAGGTTCAGCCACATCGCGGGACGCGCGGTGCCGTACTTCGGGTGGACCTCGCGGATCTTCTTCGGGAAGAAGCCGGTGTCCGCGAGGTTCTGCGCCATGTACGAGGCCGAGGCGACGTTGCCGATGTTGGCGCCGGACGGGGAGATGAAGGCACCGAACTGGAGCATCGTGACGACCCAGTGCAGCATCAGCATCTTGGCGAGGTCGGCGAACGGCGAGGAGAAGTTGATGCCGCTCCAGCCGCCGGCTTCGGCCAGCCTCGTAGGCGGGACACCGCCGATGAAGGCGATCTGCAGGGCCAGGTAGATGACCAGGCCGAGGGAGAGCGCGCCCACCAGGGCCAGCGGAATGGCCCGGCCGGGGTTCTTGGCGGCGCCGCCGAGGTTGACGACGGCCTGGAAGCCGTTGAAGGCGAAGACCACGCCGGAGGTGGTGACCGCGGTCATGACCGCGGACCAGCCGTTGGGGGCGAAGCCGCCGTGGTCGGTGAAGTTGCCGGTGTGGAAGCCGGAGGCGATCAGGGCGATCACGGCGAGCACCGGGATGGCGAACTTGACCAGGGTGAGGAGGTTGTTCGCCTTGGCGAGCAGCGCGACCGACCAGTAGCAGGCCAGCCACAGCGCGACCGTCAGGAACAGCGCCATCGCCATGCCGGAGGTGGTCAGGCCGCCGTTCTCGACCAGGCCCTTGGCCCAGCCGAAGTTCCAGGAGGACATGTACTGCGTACCGGCGATGGACTCGATCGGGATCAGCGCGGCGATGGCGATCCAGACCGCCCAGCCGGTGATGAAGCCGAGCACCGGCCCGTGCGAGATGGTGCCGAAGCGGGCCATCGAGCCGGGCAGCGGGTAGGCGGCGCCCACCTCCGCGTAGGACATGGCGATCATGCCGATGAAGACGGCGCCGATGACCCAGGCGATGATCGCCGCGGGTCCCGCGACTGCTGCCGCCTGACCGGCGCCGAAGAGCCACCCCGATCCGAAGATCGAGCCGAGGCCGATCATGATCAGGGCGAAGAGACTGAGTCCCTTCTTGTTCGCTGCGCTCATGTCCATGGGGTGTGCTGTCCGTCCTGCCAGGGGGTGCGGTCTTTCCTTTATCCGGAGCCTATTTGCCATCTATTGGAATATTCGGTGGCACTAGGTCGCCTCCACCTGGGGCTTTGGTCATGAAGAAGGCCCGGCCCTGTGCAAAACAAGGCCGGGCCCTCTCAGGCCGGCGCCTAGAGCGTCGGGTACAGCGGGAACTTCGCGGCGAGCGCCGAGACGCGCGCCTTCAGGTCATCGGCGTCGTAGGCGGGCTTCAGCGCCTGCGCGATGATCTCGGCGACCTCGGTGAAGGCCTCCGCGTCGAAACCGCGGGTGGCCAGCGCCGGCGTACCGATCCGCAGACCCGAGGTGACCATCGGAGGCCGCGGGTCGTTCGGGATGGCGTTGCGGTTGACCGTGATGCCGACCTCGTGGAGGCGGTCCTCGGCCTGCTGACCGTCCAGCTCGGAGTTGCGCAGGTCGACCAGGACCAGGTGCACGTCGGTGCCGCCGGTGAGGACGTCCACGCCCACGGCCTTGACGTCGTCCTGGACCAGGCGGGCGGCGAGGATCTTCGCGCCCTCCAGGGTGCGCTCCTGGCGCTCCTTGAACTCGGGCGAGGCCGCCACGAGGAAGGAGACCGCCTTGGCCGCGATCACGTGCTCCAGCGGGCCGCCCTGCTGACCCGGGAAGACCGCGGAGTTGATCTTCTTGGCCAGCTCCTGCGTCGACAGGATGACACCGCCGCGCGGACCGCCGAGGGTCTTGTGCGTGGTGGTGGTGACGACGTGGGCGTGGGGCACCGGGTTCGGGTGCAGGCCCGCGGCGACCAGGCCGGCGAAGTGCGCCATGTCGACCATCAGGTACGCGCCGACCTCGTCCGCGATGCGGCGGAAGGCGGCGAAGTCCAGCTGGCGCGGGTAGGCGGACCAGCCCGCGACGATCAGCTGCGGCTTGGACTCCTTGGCGAGGCGCTCGACCTCGGCCATGTCGACCTCGCCGGTCTCGTCGACGTGGTACGGGACCACGTTGTAGAGCTTGCCGGAGAAGTTGATCTTCATGCCGTGGGTCAGGTGACCGCCGTGGGCCAGGTTCAGGCCCATGATCGTGTCGCCCGGCTTGATCAGCGCGAACATCGCGGCCGCGTTGGCCTGCGCGCCCGAGTGGGGCTGCACGTTCGCGGCCTCGGCGCCGAAGAGCGCCTTGATGCGGTCGATCGCGATCTGCTCGACCACGTCGACGTGCTCACAGCCGCCGTAGTAGCGGCGGCCGGGGTAGCCCTCGGCGTACTTGTTGGTCAGGACCGAGCCCTGGGCCTCCATGACGGCGACCGGAGCGAAGTTCTCCGACGCGATCATTTCCAGGGTGGACTGCTGGCGCACGAGTTCGGCGTCGACGGCGGCGGCGACGTCCGGGTCGAGCTCGTGGAGGGGAGTGTTCAGTACAGACATCAGGGTTCCCTGGGTCAGTTGCCGGCGGTGAGCTTGGCGTACTCGTCGACGGAGAGCAGGTCGGCCGGCTCCTCCGTGACGCGCACCTTGAAGAGCCAGCCGCCCTCGAACGGAGCCGAGTTCACCAGCGCCGGGTCGTCGATGACGTCCTGGTTGGACTCGACGATCTCGCCGGTGACGGGGGAGTACAGGTCGCTGACCGACTTGGTCGACTCCAGCTCGCCGCAGGTCTCGCCCGCGGTCACGGTGTCACCGACCTCGGGAAGCTGGGCGTAGACGACGTCACCGAGCGCGTTGGCCGCGAACTCCGTGATGCCGACCGTCGAGACGCCGTCGACGGCGTCCGACAGCCACTCGTGCTCCTTGCTGAAACGCAGCTGCTGGGGGTTGCTCATGACCTGATTCTCCTGGATGCGGGGGAGTGGATACGAACGTGGTCGTGCGGGGGTCCTACGGGGTCCCGCGGTGCGGCGCGGAGCGCCGACGGGCGGTGCGGTGCGGTACGGGGCTACTTCTGCCGCTTGTAGAACGGCAGGGCCACGACCTCGTACGCCTCATGCGTACCGCGAATGTCCACGCCGACGCCGGAGGTGCCGGGCGCGGCGTGCGCCGCGTCGACGTAGGCCATCGCGATCGGCTTGCCCAGCGTCGGGGACGGGGCGCCCGAAGTGACCTCGCCGACGACCTGGCCGTCGAAGGTCACGGAGAAGCCGGCGCGCGGAACGCGGCGGCCCTCGGCGATCAGGCCGACCAGCTTGCGCGGCGGGTTGGAGGCGGCGCGCTCGGCAGCGGCCTCCAGGGCAGCGCGGCCGACGAAGTCGCCCTCCTTCTCGAACTTCACGACCCGGCCCAGACCCGCGTCGAACGGGGTCAGGGAGGTGGTCAGCTCGTGCCCGTACAGCGGCATGCCCGCTTCCAGGCGCAGGGTGTCGCGGCAGGACAGGCCGGCCGGGACCAGGCCGACGCCCTCGCCCGCCTTGGTCAGCGCCTGCCACAGCTCCACGGCGTGCTCGGGCGAGACGAACAGCTCGAAGCCGTCCTCGCCGGTGTAGCCGGTGCGCGCGATCAGCGCGGGCACCCCGGCGACCGTGCCGGGCAGGCCGGCGTAGTACTTCAGCCCGTCCAGGTCGGCGTCGGTGAGGGAGGCGAGGATGCCGGGGGACTCCGGGCCCTGCACCGCGAGCAGCGCGTACGCGTCGCGGTCGTCGCGGACCTCGGCGTCGAAGCCGGCGGCGCGCTCGGTGATCGCGTCCAGGACGACCTGGGCGTTGGAGGCGTTCGCGACGACCATGAACTCGGTCTCGCCCAGGCGGTAGACGATCAGGTCGTCGAGGATCCCGCCGTCCTCCTGACAGATGTGCGTGTAGCGGGCGCGGCCGACGCCGACGGTGGAGATGTTGCCGACCAGCGCGTAGTCCAGGACCTTGACGGCCTCGGGGCCGGTCAGGGTGATCTCGCCCATGTGGGAGAGGTCGAAGAGGCCGGCCTTGGTGCGGACGGCGGTGTGCTCGTCGCGCTCGCTCCCGTACCGCAGGGGCATGTCCCAGCCCGCGAAATCGGTCATGGTCGCACCGAGGGAACGGTGCAGCGCATCGAGGGCGGTCAGGCGGGGGGCAGTGCTCATGGGTGTGGCTCCCGGGTCCCAGGGCATGACATGACGAGGAGGAGTTCCTCCCCATCTGTCATCGGAACCTGAGAGGTTCGCCGAGAGTTCCCCGCTTCCAGGGGAAGGCCTTCGACTTGCACCTTGGGTGGAACCGTCGCCGGAGCCCTCAGGGGCGGTGGCGCGGCTCGCTTTTCAGATCTGCCTCATCCACGCGGTACGGGGCCTGAGAGATTCAAGGGAGGTACTTGCTCCTTCGGCGCCCGGGCACCGCCTTGCGGCGTGCCGGGACTCTCCCGCGCGGATTCAAGCGGCCGGTATGCAGTTAGGTGTCCAGATGGCGCACATCATTGCACGGCGTGCGGCCGAATGGGGGAGGGGGGCCGCAAGCCGGGCGGAACCGGAGCGGAACCGGAGCGGACCGGGAGCGGAACCGGACACCCCGGATTACCGTCTCTTTACACTCAGGGGGAACGGGTCCAGGTGACCCGGCGGGGGAGGCGAGCACTGTGCGGAGATTCGGAGTACTGGCGGCGACGAACACCGGCACCGTCGAGGGCGCGGTCGGCGGCGTGCCGTCGCAGCGCGGCCTCGTACGGGACCCGGCGGCGGCCGGCGCGCCGGCGGAGCCCGGAGCGGTACGGGACCTGCGCGGGGCCGAGGGCCCGCGGCGGCTCCGCTTCGCCGAAGGGGACGTCGTGGTGGTCTCCGGACTGCCCGGCGGCGGCAAGAGCACCCTGATCAAGCGGGCCGCCGAGGGCGGCGGCATCGACTCCCAGGACGCCCGCGAGCGGTGGGAGCGCCGGATGCCGGCCGCCCTGCCCTACGCGGTGTACCGGCCGGCGGTCCGGATCGCGCACTACTGGGGCCTGTGGCGGGTGCTCCGCTCCGGGGCCCCGGCCGTGGTCCACGACTGCGGCACGCAGAGCTGGGTCCGGGCACTGCTGGCCTCGGCGGCCCGGCGGCGCGGCCGCGCGCTGCACCTGGTGCTGCTGGACACCACCCCCGAGGAGGCCCGGGCCGGGCAGGCGGCGCGGGGCCGGGGGGTGTCGGCGTACGCCTTCGCCCGGCACCGCGGCGCGGTGGCCCGGCTGCTGCGCGAGGCCGAGGCGGGCCGCCCGCCGGCCGGCTGCGCGTCGGTGACCCTGCTGGACCGCCCGGCGGCGTCGCGGCTGACCTCGATCGCCTTCCGCTAGCGGCGGCGGCCCCCGGTGCGGGCGGCCCCTGGTGCGGGCGGCCCCTGGTGCGGGCGGCCCCCGGTCGGGGTGTCGCGGGCGCCCGTTAATCTCGGGAATCCCGGGAACCTCTGCTCGAGAAACCCGGGCCGAGACCAAGGCGAGCGAGCGGAGACGTACATGTGGCCGGGTAACGAGCTGGAGCAGGTGCTCGGGGCGGCGCTCGGGCAGCCGGACGCCGGGGGGCGGATCCTGGAGGTCCTCGGGCGCAGCGACCTGTGGATCCCGCTGCCCGGCGGGGTGAACAGCCTGAGCCTGCCCACCATGGACATCGACGGCGCCGCGTACGTGCCCGTCTACAGCTCCGAGGAGCAGTTCCGCGCCTGCGTCGGGCCCGGCATGGACTTCGCCGTCGCCCCCGCACCGGAGTTCGCCCGCGGCCTGCCCCCGCAGCTCGGCATCGCGGTCAACCCCGAAGGTTCCGTCGGCGTGCCCCTGCCCCCGCCGGCCGTCGCCGAGCTCTGCCGCGCCGGCCGCGACCCGCTCGAC
The DNA here is from genome assembly GCF_035978755.1 of Streptomyces sp. NBC_01298. Taxonomy (NCBI): domain Bacteria; kingdom Bacillati; phylum Actinomycetota; class Actinomycetes; order Kitasatosporales; family Streptomycetaceae; genus Streptomyces; species Streptomyces sp. NBC_01298. The sequence goes on along the minus strand of NZ_CP108414.1, from coordinate 2,962,863 downwards.
GGCCCGGCCACCGGTGGCCGGGTCCGGCTCTACGAGCCCGACTGGCAGGAGGACCCGGTCGAGTTCCTGGCCGCCGCCGCGGAGGAGTTCCGGGCGACCGGAGTCGTCGCCTCCGCGCACCGCTGCCTCGCCAGCGTCGAGGGCGCCGCGCCGGAGCTCTACGTCGGCGTCCACCTGTTGGGATGGGAGCCCGGGATGCGAAACGCCCCGATGGACGCGCTGGGCCGGGCCCTGACCCGCGTACCACCGCCCTGGCCGGTGCAGTTGATCCTGCTCGACGCCGCGGAAGACCCGGTCGTCGACTACATCACCACGCGCGTGCGCCCCTTCTACCTGCCGTAGTGACGCTTAAGCTGGTGGCCGACACGCGTGGACGACGGGCGGACGAACAGACGAAGAGGGGTACCGGGTGAGTGCGTCAGGCACGGCCGCGGTCGGGCAGGTCGAGCACATGCTGCGCCAGGTGACTCCCGGGCGCTACGAGAGCTACGAGTCTCTCCTGCACGCCCTGGCCGAGGGACGGCTGTGGATGCTCCTCTGGCAGGGGCGGCCCGGCTCCCCCGAAGCCCAGTACGGCGGCATGGAGGTCGAGGGCCTCGGGTACGCGCCCTGCGTGACCTCCCCGCAGGAGCTGGCCGCCAGCGGCTGGAACCGCGGGTACGAGGTGGTCACCGGCCGGGACATCGCCCGCGCCCTCTACCCCGACCGCTGGGGGCTGTGGCTCAATCCGCACGCCCAGGGCGGCGGCGTCGGCCTTCCCTGGGCCGACCTGCGCCGGATCGCCACCGGGCTGGACCGGATGCCGGCCGGCCCGCTGCGGCTGTCCGAGCCCGCCATCGAGCTGCCGCAGTTCTACGGGCTGCTCACGCAGCACGCGCACCGCACGCCCGCCGTCCGGTCGCTGCGCCGCGCCTGGGTGCAGCCCGCGCTGGGGTCCCCGTACCTCGCCGTCGGGCTCGACCTGTACGACGCCTCCGCGCACGCCCTGGAATCGGTGCGGGAGATGATGCGCCAGTCGGTCGGAGCGGTCCCCGAGGGGGTGCCCGTGTGCACGGTCGCGCTCGCGGACGAACACGATCCCGTGGCGATGTGGCTCCGGGCGCAGACCAGGCCCTTCTACGACCGCGAGGGACAGGCGCCCGCCTACTGAGACATCGGCATTCAGCCACCCGAGGCCGCACGGAACAGTCGTTCCGTGCGGCCTTTGCGTTGTCCTGATTTCGACGCTGATGTACGCCCAATAGGCGCACTAGTACGCCGAGTTGGGCGCCATGTCCGATTCCGTACCGAACAGGATGTCTTGCTCCGCTCAGGCGGCAGCGAAGTCCGGATAACGGGAACTCGACCCTCAGATCACGGTTGCGCATCCATTCACCTGCGGGTCTGGCGGCTGATCGAGCGCCCGATGAAGACTCCCCACCCAAGAGCGGGTCAGTCCTCCAGGTGTTGCCTGAGTTCTCCCCGCCACAGGAAATTCGCGCATCCGTACCTCGCAACCTCGCACTCCGAGCGCCACTCCGCACCAACGCCGCCACAGCGGCGGGCATGGGCCGGCCCACCCGTCGGCCGAGAGGGGTCCCCACCACGATGACGGCACCACTGCACGACATGAGCGCGGAGACACCCGCACCCGTGTCCGTAGCCGACGTCCCCGCCAAGGCCATCGAAGGCCGTTCGCCCGGCCGCATCGCCTGGATGCGGCTCAAGCGCGACAAGGTCGCGCTGGCCGGCGGTTTCGTCGTGCTCCTGCTGATCCTCGTCGCACTCTTCGCGCCGCTGATCGTCGGCGTGTTCGGCCACCCTCCGGAGGAACTGCACGAAGACCTGCTGGACCCGCTGCTGGGCCTGCCGGCCGGCGACTACGGCGGCATGAGCGGGGACTTCCTGCTCGGCATCGAGCCGGTCAACGGCCGCGACGTGTTCAGCCGCATCGTCTACGGCGCCCGCATCTCGCTGCTGGTCGCCTTCCTGTCCGCCTTCGTGGCGGTCTCGATGGGCACCTTCTTCGGCATCGTCGCCGGCTACTTCGGCGGCTGGGTCGACGCGGCCATCAGCCGGGTCATGGACCTGCTGCTCGCCTTCCCGCAGCTGCTCTTCATCATCGCGCTGATCTCGGTCGTCCCCGGCAAGCTCTGGGGCTTCGAGGGCTCGGGCCTGCGGATCGCCGTACTGGTCCTGGTGATCGGCTTCTTCGGCTGGCCCTACATCGGCCGCATCGTCCGCGGACAGACCCTGTCGCTGCGCGAACGCGAGTACGTCGAAGCCGCGCGGAGCCTGGGCGCGGGCCGGATGTACATCCTCTTCCGCGAGCTGCTCCCGAACCTGGTCGCACCGATCACCGTCTACGCGACGCTGATGATCCCGACCAACGTGCTGACCGAGGCGGCGCTCAGCTTCCTGGGCGTCGGCGTCAAGCCGCCCACGCCGTCCTGGGGCGAGACCCTCTCGACGGCCGTGCGGACCTACGAGGACGATCCGCTCTTCATGATCTTCCCCGGTACGGCGATCTTCATCACCGTGCTGGCCTTCAACCTCTTCGGCGACGGCGTCCGCGACGCCCTCGACCCGAAGGGCTCACGTTAGCCGTCCCCGCAGGTCATCCCGCAGGGCACCCGCAGGTCAGAACCGCAGGGCACACCGGAACCCGGCTTCGAACCGGAATCACAACGGAGGGTTGCGAGCATCGTGACTACCCATCGCATGTCCAAGCGCCGGCTTGCCGCCGGCACGGCCGTCGTGATCGCGACGATGCTGGCCGCGACCGCCTGTGGCGGCGACGACGGCAAGAAGAACGAGGACAAGCCGGCCGCGGCGGGCGGCTTCAACGCCGCCATCGGCAAGGTCGCGAACACCTCGACCAAGGCCGGCGGCGAGCTGAAGTTCGTCGGTACGCAGGAAGCCGACTCGTGGGACCCGCAGCGCGGTTACTACGGCTTCATGTGGGACTTCTCCCGCTACTACACCCGCCAGCTGATCAGCTTCAAGGCGGAGCCGGGCTCCAAGAGCACCGAGCTGGTCCCCGACCTGGCCACCGCGAACGCGGAGATCAGCGACGGCGGCAAGACCTACAAGTACACCCTCAAGGACAACGTGACCTGGGAGGATGGCACCCCCATCACCGCCCAGGACATCAAGTACGGCATCGAGCGCACCTGGGCCCAGGACGTCATCTCCGGCGGCCCGGTCTACCTGATGCAGGTCCTCGACCCGAAGACCGAGTACAAGGGTCCGTACAAGGACACCAGCCCGGACAAGCTCGGCCTCAAGCAGATCGAGACCCCGGACGCGAAGACCATCATCTTCAAGCTCCCCGCGCCCAACGGCGACTTCGAGCAGATGCTGGCCATGCCGGCCGCCAGCCCGGTCAAGCAGGACAAGGACACCGCGGCCAAGTACGGCCTCAAGCCCTTCTCCAGCGGCCCGTACAAGATCGACTCGTACGAGCCCAACAAGAGCATGAAGCTCTCGCGCAACGCGAACTGGAAGGCCGAGTCGGACACGATCCGCAAGGCGCTCCCGGACTCCATCTCGGTCACGTTCATGGCGAACGCGGACGACATGGACAAGCGCCTGATGAACGGCGAGTTCGACCTGGACATCAACGCGACCGGCATCGGCCAGGCGGCCCGCGCCACCGCGCTGAAGGACCACAAGGACAACCTGGACAACGGCCAGACCGGCTTCATCCGGTACGCCGTCATGCCGCAGACCGTCGCGCCGTTCGACAACATCGAGTGCCGCAAGGCCGTCATCTACGCGGCCGACCACAAGTCCCTGCAGACCGCCCGCGGCGGCCCGCAGGCCGGTGGCGACATCGCCCCCAACATGCTCCCGCTGGGCATCAAGGGCGCCGACGGCAAGTACGACCCGTACGGTGTCCTGACGAACGACGGCAAGCCGGACGTCGACAAGGCCAAGGCCGCCCTGAAGGCCTGTGGCAAGGAGACCGGCTTCAAGACGACCATCGCGGTCCGCAACAACAAGCCGGTCGAGGTCGCCACGGCCGTCTCCCTGCAGAACGCCCTGAAGCAGGTCGGCATCGAGGCCGACGTCGACCAGTTCGACGGCGCCCAGACCTCCGGCATCATCGGTTCGCCGAAGGTGGTCAAGGAGAAGGGCTACGGCATCATCATCATGGGCTGGGGCGCCGACTTCCCGACCGGTCAGGGCTTCTCCCAGCCGCTGGTCGACGGCCGCTTCATCCTGCAGAGCGGTAACAACAACTTCTCCGAGCTCAACGACCCGGCGATCAACAAGCTGTTCGACGACGCCATCGCGGAGACGGACCCGGCCAAGGCCGGCGACATCTACAAGCAGATGAACCAGAAGGTCTCCGAGGCCGCGGTCTACCTGCCCTTCGTCTACGACAAGACGATCTCGTGGCGCAGCAGCCGTCTGACCAACGTCTACACCTCCGACGCGTACAACGGCCGGTACGACTACGCCTCGCTCGGCGTCCAGTAGACAAACCGTCCGATTCAGTTCCAGTGCCACACCCGCTAGGCACGAAGGGCAGGTGATGGCCGCGGCGGCGGCTCGGGGGCGCTCTCCAGAAGAGGGCGTTCCCGGGCCGCGGTCAGGCCGAGCGCAGTGCTTGCATATCTCATCCGGCGGATCTTCGCCGTCATCGTCATGCTGTTGGTCATCACGCTGGTGACCTTCGGAATCTTCTTCCTCTTCCCGAAGATGATCGGGACGGACCCGGCCCTCTACTTCGTCGGCAAGCAGTCCGACCCCGCCGCCATCGAGGGCATCCGGCAGAAGATGGGTCTCGCCGACCCGATCCTCGTCCAGTTCGGCAAGTTCGTCGTCGGGCTGGTGGCGGGTCGTACGTACGCCAACGGCAACGACGTCACGCACTGCGCCGCGCCCTGCTTCGGATACTCCTTCAAGAGCGAGCAGGAGGTGTGGCCGCTGCTGACCGACTGGCTGCCCGTCACCCTCTCGCTCGCCGCCGGTGCCGTCGTGCTCTGGGTGATCGGCGGTGTCGCCGCAGGCGTCATCTCCGCCCTCAAGCGCGGTACGGTCCTGGACCGTTCGGCGATGGGTCTCGCCCTCGCCGGCGTCTCCCTCCCGATCTACTTCACGGGCATGCTCGCCATCGCCCTCTTCTCCGACCAGCTCGGCTGGTTCGGGCGTCCGGAGAAGACCTTCGCGGAGGATCCGGGGACCTGGTTCAACGGCATGGTCCTGCCGTGGATCTCGCTCGCCTTCCTCTACGCGGCGATGTACGCGCGGCTCACCCGCGCGACCATGCTCGAAGTGCTCAACGAGGACTACATCCGCACCGCGCGCGCCAAGGGGCTGACGGAACCCGTCGTCATCGGCAAGCACGCGATGCGCTCGACCATGACGCCGATCCTGACCGTCCTGGGCCTCGACCTGGGCGCGCTGATGGGCGGCGCGGTCCTCACCGAGTACACCTTCTCGCTGCACGGCCTCGGCTACAGCGCCGTCCGCGCCATCAGCGAGCACGACCTGCCGGTCATTCTCGGCATCACCTTGATCTCCGCCTTCTTCGTGGTCGCGGCCAACCTCGTCGTCGACCTCTTGTACGCGGTGATCGACCCCCGAGTGAGGCTGTCATGACCGATTCGACGACGCCCGCCGTGACGGGCGCACTGAACGAGCCCGTCGCCGCCGGCGCACCCGGCACCGCGTTCCTCGACGTACGCGACCTCAAGGTGCACTTCCCCACGGAAGACGGCCTGGTCAAGTCCGTGGACGGGCTCTCCTTCACGCTGGAGAAGGGCAAGACCCTCGGTATCGTCGGCGAGTCCGGCTCCGGCAAGTCGGTGACCTCGCTGGGCATCATGGGCCTGCACCGGGTGGGCCAGTACGGCCGCCAGCGGGCCAGGATCTCCGGCGAGATCTGGCTCGACGGCAAGGAACTGCTCTCCAGCCCCGAGGAAGAGGTCCGCAAGCTGCGCGGCCGGGAGATCGCGATGATCTTCCAGGACCCGCTGTCGGCGATGCACCCCTACTTCACCGTGGGCAAGCAGATCGCCGAGGCCTACCGGGTCCACAACAAGGCCGACAAGAAGACCGCCCGCAAGCGGGCCGTCGAGCTCCTGGACCGCGTGGGCATCCCCGAGCCGCACAAGCGGGTCGACAGCTACCCGCACGAGTTCTCCGGCGGCATGCGCCAGCGCGCGATGATCGCGATGGCCCTGGTCAACAACCCCGAACTGCTCATCGCGGACGAGCCCACCACCGCCCTCGACGTCACCGTCCAGGCGCAGATCCTCGACCTGATCCGGGACCTGCAGAAGGAGTTCGGCTCCGCGGTCATCATGATCACGCACGACCTCGGCGTCGTCGCCGAGATGGCCGACGACCTCCTCGTGATGTACGGCGGCCGGTGCGTGGAGCGGGGCAGCGCGGAGAAGGTGTTCTACGAACCCCGGCACCCGTACACCTGGGGCCTGCTCGGCTCGATGCCGCGCATCGACCGGGAGGCGACCGAGCGCCTCATCCCGGTCAAGGGCTCGCCGCCCAGCCTCATCAACATCCCGAGCGGCTGCGCCTTCAACCCCCGGTGCCCGTACGCCGACCTGCCCAAGGGCGAGGTCACGCGGACCGTACGGCCCGAGCTGTCCCTGGTCGACGCCGCCGCGGAGGGCGCCGGCCGGCACTGGGCCGCCTGTCACCTCTCCCCGGAGCAGCGGGACCGGATCTGGACCGAAGAGATTGCGCCGAAGCTGTGACCGACATGACTGTGCCCGATGAAGGCGCGAGCGAGAAGGCGGCGACGGTCGTCGTCCCGGCCCAGGCGGTGGACTCCCCGGAGCCGCTGCTCAGGGTGACCGGACTGGTCAAGCACTTCCCCATCTCCAAGGGGCTGCTGCGCCGCCAGGCCGGGGCCGTGAAGGCCGTCGACGGCATCGACTTCGAGGTCTACCCCGGTGAGACCCTCGGCATCGTCGGCGAGTCCGGCTGCGGCAAGTCGACCATGGGCCGGCTGATCACCCGGCTGCTCGAACCGACCGGCGGAAAGGTCGAGTTCGAGGGCAAGGACATCACGCACCTGGGCGTGTCCGGCATGCGCCCGATGCGCCGCGACGTGCAGATGATCTTCCAGGACCCCTATGGATCGCTGAACCCGCGCCACACGGTGGGCACCATCGTCAGCGCCCCGTTCAAGCTCCAGGGAGTCCAGCCCGAGGGCGGCCTCAAGGCGGAGGTCCAGCGGCTGCTGTCCCTGGTGGGCCTCAACCCGGAGCACTACAACCGCTACCCGCACGAGTTCTCCGGCGGTCAGCGCCAGCGCATCGGCATCGCCCGCGCCCTGGCCCTGAAGCCGAAGCTCGTCGTGGCCGACGAGCCGGTCTCGGCCCTGGACGTCTCCATCCAGGCCCAGGTGGTCAACCTGCTGGACGACCTCCAGGAAGAGCTCGGCCTCACGTACGTGATCATCGCCCACGACCTGTCGGTCATCCGGCACGTGTCGGACCGGATCGCGGTCATGTACCTGGGCAAGATCGTCGAGCTCGCCGACAACAAGTCCCTGTACACGGCGCCCATGCACCCGTACACCACGGCCCTGATGTCGGCCGTCCCGGTGCCGGACCCGCGCCGGCGCGGAGTCAAGAGCGGCCGCATCCTGCTCAAGGGGGACGTGCCCTCCCCGATCTCCCCGCCGAGCGGCTGCCGGTTCCACACCCGGTGCTGGAAGGCCACCCAGGTCTGCACCACGCAGGAGCCCCCGCTGATCGCGCTGAAGACCGGCCACCAGGTGGCCTGTCACCACCCGGAGAACGCCCCCGACCAGGCCCCGGGCGACCCGGCCCTGCCGGGCGCGGCGGACGCGGTGGCCGGCCCGACGGTCTGAGGCCACGCCGGGCGCCGGCGGGGCGCGTCAGCCCCGCCGGCAACCGCTCGGGCAGGATCCGGCCCCGTCGGCCTTGGGGGCGCGGAGGTCTGCGGCCGTGGCCGCGCCACACGCGTTCGAGCACGCCGCGGGCGACCGGCAGAATGTTCCCGTGATCCACGATCTCTTCCCGCCCGGAGTCCAGCACACCCTGGACCTCATGGGCATCTTCGTCTTCGCCACGGCCGGCGCCCTGCTCGCCGTACGCAAGAACTTCGACGTCTTCGGCATCGTCGTCCTCGCGCTCGTCACCGCCCTCGGCGGCGGCCTGTTCCGCGACATCGTCATCGGCGCCACACCGGCCGCCGCCTTCAGCGATCTCGGGTTCTTCGTCACCCCGCTGGTCGCCGCCGCGTTCGTCTTCTTCCTGCACCCCGAGGTCCAGCGCATCAACCGCGCGATCAACGTCTTCGACGCGGCCGGCCTCGGGCTCTTCTGCGTGACGGGCACGACCAAGGCCTACGAGTACGGCCTCGGGCTCACCGCCTCCGCCGCGCTCGGCCTGGCGACCGCCGTCGGCGGGGGCGTCCTGCGCGACGTCCTCGTGAACGAGGTGCCCTCGCTGCTGCGCGACCGCGAGATGTACGCCGTGCCGGCCGTCATCGGCGCCTCGATGGTGGCGCTGTTCATCAGCTTCGACAACCTCAACGCCCTCACGACGGGCCTGGCGATCGTCACCACCTTCGTGCTGCGGCTGCTGGCCATCCGCTACCACTGGCGGGCGCCGCTCGCGTGGAACCGCCGCTCGTCGGTGGCGGAGGAGCCGTAGCGGTCGCCACACCCGGAAAAGCTACCGCTTAGTAGGGTCCGGGTGTACGGTCGTTCCATGTCACACGCAGCTGCCAAGGCCTCCATCGGCGACAGCGAGTTCGACCGCGACACCACCATCACCGCCCGTGCGGGCGAGCCCGGTGTGTACGACGCGGACCTCTCCGCCGGGTGGACGATCATCACCGCCGTCAACGGCGGATACCTGCTGGCCCTCGTCGGCCGCGCCCTGTCGGCGGCCCTGCCGCACCCGGACCCCTTCACGGTCTCCGCGCACTACCTGACCTCGTCGGTCCCCGGCCCCGCCGTGATCCGCACCGAGGTCGTACGGGTCGGCCGCACGCTCTCCAGCGGGCAGGCCTCCCTCTTCCAGTTCGACGAGAGCGGCGCCGAGATCGAGCGGATCCGCGTCCTCGCCTCCTACGGGGACCTCGCCGCGCTCCCGGACTCCGTCCACACCACGGCCCTCCCGCCCGCGATCCCCGCCTACGAGGACTGCCTCGGCCCCGAGGCCGGCCCGGCTCCGATCCCCGGCAGCTCCGCCATCGTGGACCGGCTCCGGCTCCGCCTGGACCCGGCGACGGCCGGCTGGGCCGTCGGACAGCCCTCGGGCAAGGGCGAGATGCGGTCCTGGTTCGAGCTCGCGGACGGCCGCGACGCGGACCCCTTCTCCCTCCTCCTGGCGGTGGACGCGCTCCCGCCGACCTCCTTCGACCTCGGCCTGGTCGGCTGGACCCCGACGGTGGAACTCACCACCCACATCCGCCACCGTCCGGCGCCCGGTCCCCTCCGGGTGTCGATCACCACGCGGAACCTGGCGGGCGGCTTCCTGGAGGAGGACGCGGAGGTCTGGGACTCGGCGGACCGGCTGGTGGCCCAGTCCCGCCAGCTGGCCCGGGCGCCGCGCACCTGATGTAGCCCCCACGCCGAAGGACGGCCCGCGCCGAGGTTCGCGAACCTCGGCGCGGGCCGTCCTCATGCGTCCGGGCGCCGGACGGCGGCGGCGGACTCGTACGCGTGAACCGCCGCCTGTTGGCGTTCGGTTCCCGATCCGTCGGCGGGGTCGGAAAGGGCGGGCGCGGAGCGCGGCGGGCGGACGCGGCAGGCGTGCGGAGGGGGCCGGGGCGACCCGGGTGCGGGGGAACAAGGCCGTGGCCGGTGCCGCACGGTGGACCGGCGGCGCGGGGGCCCGGCGGGGGCTCGTAGAATCGGGGGATCATGGCCTACCTCGACCACGCCGCCACCACCCCGATGCTGCCTGAGGCCGCTGCGGCGATGACCGCGCAGTTCGCCGTCACGGGCAACGCTTCCTCCCTGCACGCCGCCGGCCGCCGCGCCCGCCGCACCGTCGAGGAGGCCCGCGAGGCCCTCGCCGACGCACTCGGGGCCCGTCCGAGCGAGGTGGTCTTCACCGCCGGCGGCACGGAGGCCGACAACCTCGCCGTCAAGGGGCTCTACTGGGCCCGCCGCGACGCCGATCCCGCCCGGACCCGCGTCCTCGCCAGCCCCGTGGAGCACCACGCCGTCCTCGACGCCGTGCACTGGCTCGCCGAGCACGAAGGGGCGCGGGTCGAGTACCTGCCCGTGGACCGCTACGGACGCGTGCACCCCGAGGCCTTCCGCGAGGCGGTCGAGCGAAACCCCGACGACATCGCGCTGGCCACCGTCATGTGGGCCAACAACGAGATCGGCACCGTCATGCCGGTCGCCGAACTCGCCGCCGTCGCACGCGAGTACGGCATCCCGCTGCACTCCGACGCCGTCCAGGCCTTCGGGCAGCTCGACGTCCGCTTCGGCGACAGCGCCCTCGCCGCGATGACCGTGAGCGGCCACAAGGTCGGCGGACCGTACGGGATCGGCGCGCTGCTGCTCGGCCGCGACCAGAGCCCAGTACCCGTCCTGCACGGCGGGGGACAGGAGCGGCACGTGCGCTCCGGCACCCTCGACGTCCCGGCCGTCGCCGCCTTCGCGGTGGCCGCCGTCCTCGCCGCCGAGCGGCGCGAGCGGTTCGCCACCGAGATCGGCGCCCTGCGCGACCGGCTCGTCGCCGCCGTGCTCCACGAGGTCCCCGACGCCGTCCTGGGCGGCGACCCGGCCGGCCGGCTCCCCGCCAACGCCCACTTCAGCTTCCCGGGCTGCGAGGGGGACTCCCTGCTGCTCCTGCTCGACGCCCAGGGCATCGAGTGCTCCACCGGCTCCGCCTGCACGGCCGGGGTGGCGCAGCCCAGCCACGTGCTGCTGGCCACCGGGACCGACCCGCGGCTGGCCCGGGGGACCCTGCGCTTCTCCCTCGGCCACACCTCCACCCAGGCCGATGTGGACGCGGTCGCCGCCGCCATCGGCCCGGCCGTCGCCCGGGCCCGTACGGCGGGCCTCAGCTAGGGCGGGCCTCAGCTAGGGCGGGCCTCAGCTAGGGCGGGCCTCAGCTAGGGCGGGCCTCAGCTAGGGCGGGCCTCGGCTTGGGCGGGCTTCGGCCTGGGCGGTCTAGGCAGCCCGGGCGCCCGAGGTGCCGGCCTCGTTGACCATGCGGAGGTAGCGGTCCCAGTCCCAGTGGCGGCCGGGGTCCGTGTGGTCGGCCCCCGGCACCTCGGAGTGGCCGAGGAAGTGCTTGCGGTCGGCGGGTATGCCGTACCGCCTGCACACGTCGGCGGCGAGCCGCGCCGAGGCCCCGTACATCGCGTCCGTGAAGTCCTTCGGCCGGTCGACGAAGCCGACGTGCTCGATGCCGACGCTGCGCTCGTTCATGGAGCGGTTGCCCGAGTGGAAGGCGACGTCGAGCTCGCGCACCATCTGCTCGATGTGGCCGTCCTGGCCGACTATGTAGTGCGCCGACGCCCGGTGGAAGGGATTCTTGAAGGCGTCGACCGAGGACTTGAAGCCGCCCTGGGTGACATGCACCACGATCCGGTCCACCCGGTAGTCCGCGGGCCGGTCCGCCAGCCGCCAGTTCGCCGGAGAGGCCGCCGTCCAGGAGGCCCCCGCGTGGTCCAGCTCGCCGTCCTGCCGCGGCTTGGACACCCCCGGCACCAGCCACCAGGCCCGTCCGATCTCATCGCGCCCGGCGACCGCCGCGGCCGCCACCACCCCGAGCCCGCCGAACAGCACCGCCCTGCGGGTCCTCCCGGGCCGTGCCGTGCCGCCCGTACCGCCCTTGTCGCTCCTGCTCCCCATGTGATCCACCCCCTGCCACCGAGAACGCGCTGTGACCCCGCGCGGTTCCCCCGTACCCTGGACGGTGCTATGACTGAGAACCTGCCGAGCGTCCCCCGCCCCCTCCGCGTCCTCGCCGCCATGTCCGGCGGAGTGGACTCCGCCGTCGCCGCCGCCCGCGCGGTCGAAGCCGGGCACGACGTGACCGGCGTCCACCTCGCCCTCTCCGCGAACCCGCAGTCCTTCCGGACCGGGGCCCGCGGCTGCTGCACGATCGAGGACTCCCGCGACGCCCGCCGCGCCGCCGACGTCATCGGCATCCCCTTCTACGTCTGGGACCTCGCCGAGCGCTTCCGCGAGGACGTCGTCGAGGACTTCATCTCCGAGTACGAGGCCGGGCGCACCCCGAACCCCTGCCTGCGCTGCAACGAGAAGATCAAGTTCGCGGCGCTGCTCGACAAGGCCCTCGCCCTCGGCTTCGACGCCGTCTGCACCGGCCACTACGCCACCGTCGTCCTGAACGAGGACGGCACGCGCGAGCTGCACCGCGCCTCCGACATGGCCAAGGACCAGTCGTACGTCCTCGGCGTGCTCGACGAGAAGCAGCTCGCCCACGCGCTGTTCCCGCTCGGCGACACCCTCACCACCAAGGAAGAGATCCGCGCCGAGGCCGAGGAGCGGGGTCTGGCCGTCGCGAAGAAGCCCGACAGCCACGACATCTGCTTCATCGCCGACGGCGACACCCAGGGCTTCCTGGCCGGCCGTCTCGGCAAGGCCGAGGGCGACATCGTCGACGAGGCCACCGGCGAGAAGGTCGGCACCCACGAGGGCGCCTTCGGGTTCACCATCGGCCAGCGCAAGGGCCTGCGGATCGGCCACCCGGCCCCCGACGGCAAGCCGCGCTACGTCCTCGACATCTCCCCGGTGAACAACACCGTCACCGTCGGCCCCGTCGAGGCCCTGGACGTCACCGCCCTCACCGCGATCCGCCCCCGCTGGTGCGGATCCACCGCCGCCGCCCCGGGCACCTACACCGCGCAGCTGCGCGCCCACGGCGGCGAGACCGAGGTCTTCGCGGAGCTGGTGGAGAACGAACTGCGCGTCCGCTTCGACGAGCCGGTCCGCGGCGTGGCCCCCGGCCAGGCGATCGTCCTCTACGACGGCACCCGCGTGGTCGGCTCCGCCACGATCGCCACCACCACCCGGGCCACGGCGTCCGCGTCCGTCTAGTCGGGCGGGCCGGCCGGCCAGGGCAGGCCGGTCGGCCCGGCCGGCCCGGTCAGATCACCGTCAGGACGATCTTGCCGGTGGTCCGGCCGAGCTCGCCGATCTCGTGGGCCTTCGCGGCCTCGGCCAGGGGGAGCACCGTGTCGACGACCGGCCGCAGCTTCCCCTCCTCCACCAGGGCCGCGATGGCCCTCATCCCTTCGTAGTCCGGCTCGACCAGCGTCCAGCCGGTGTGGAAGCCCTCGGCGTCCGCCGGCACCGTGTCGGGGCTGCTCAGGGTGATCAGGTGCCCGCCGGGGCGCAGCACCTTCAGGGAGCGCACTCCGTAGTCCCCGCCGACGCCGTCGATCACCACGTCGACGTCCTTGACCACGTCCTCGAAGGCGGTGGTCCGGTAGTCGATCATCTCGTCGGCCCCGAGGGAGCGTACGAGGTCGTGCTTGGCGGCGCTCGCGGTGCCGATCACGTAGGCGCCGAGAGCCTTGGCGACCTGCACGGCGAGGTGCCCGACTCCGCCGGCCGCCGCGTGCACTAGCACCCGCTGCCCGGGCCGGAGCTCCGCGGTGCCGGTCAGCGACTGCCAGGCGGTGAGCGCGGCCAGCGGGAGCGCGGCCGCCTGGACGTGGTCGATCGCGGCGGGCTTGCGGACGAAGTGCCGGGCCGGGGCCGTGACGTACTCGGCGTAGGCGCCCGCCTGGTGCGGGAAGCGCGGCATGCCGAACACCTCGTCGCCCGGCTGGAACAGGGTCACCCCGTAGCCGACCGCCTCCACGGTGCCGGAGACGTCCCAGCCGACGGCCGGGACGGGCGCCCAGGAGATCAGCATGCCGGTGGCGCGGGTCTTCCAGTCCACGGGGTTCACGCCGGCCGCGTGGACGCGTACCAGCACCTCCCCGAAGCCCGGCTCCGGACGGTCCAGCTCGGTCTCGGTCAGTACCTCGGGTCCGCCCCACTGGCTGACGACGATGGCGCGCATGAATGTCTCCCTGGTCGTTCTGCTTGCTTCTGGTCGTTCTCGGTCTGCTGTGACCTGCCGGTTTCCCCGGCGATGGCTCCAGCTTGGCCTTGCCCGGGCCCGCGTGGTGGTGGCCGAATGGCCACCCTGTGACAGAATCTGGCCATGCACCGTGTAGCCGTACTCGCCCTCGAAGGCGTCGCCCCGTTCGAGCTCGGCATGCCCTCGCGGGTCTTCGGAAACGCCCGCGGCCCGGGCGGGAGCTTCCTGTACGAGGTCACCGTCTGCACCGTGGACGGCCTGCCCGTGGCCACCGACGCGGGTTTCACCATCGGCGTCAGCGCCGGGCCCGAGGCCCTCGCGGCGGCCGACACCGTGATCATCCCGCCCACCCACTCGCTGCCCGGGCTCCTGCGCGGCGAACCGCTGCCGCGGGCCCTCGCCGACGCCCTCGCCCGGATCCGTCCGGGCACCCGCGTCGTGTCGATCTGCACCGGTTCCGAGGTGCTCGCCGCCGCGGGGCTGCTCGACGGGCGGCCCGCCACCACGCACTGGATCCACGCCCCGGAGTTCCGGCGGGCCTTCCCGCGCGTCGATCTCGACGAGGACGTCCTCTTCGTCGACGACGGCGACATCCTCACCTCGGCCGGGGTCGCCGCCGGCATCGACCTGCTGCTCTACCTCGTCCGCGCCGACCACGGCAGCGCCGTCGCCAACCTCGCCGCGCGGCTGTGCGTGGTCCCGCCGTGGCGCGACGGCGGGCAGGCCCAGTACATCGTGCGGCCCGTCCCCGAACCCACCGTGGCCACCACCACGGCCACCCGGGCCTGGGCCCTGGAACGCCTCACCGAACCGATCACCCTGGCCGAGCTGGCCGCCCACGCCCGGATGAGCCTGCGCACCTTCACCCGGCGCTTCCGCGACGAGGTGGGCATGACCCCGGTGCAGTGGCTGACCGGCCAACGCCTGGAACTCGCACGTCATTTGCTCGAGACCAGCGACCTCCCCGTAGACCTGGTCGCCCACCGCTCCGGCTTCGGCTCGGCGAACTCGCTGCGCCAGCACATGCGATCCGCACTCGGCATCTCGCCGATCGCCTACCGGCGCACCTTCCAGCCCAACTCGGCCGTGCTCGCCCACCATTGAGGCCCCGGCAGGTCGGCGGTGCGCCCCGCCGATGACCCGGGAGGTAATCGCCTTCGGGGCCACCGGCGGGCAGGATTGGATCAACAAGCCGATCCCGCACGGAAGAAGAGGCCCGAGATGACCGCCTACGCCATCGGCCACATACGCCCCGAGACCATGAACGATGACATCCTCCGCTACATCGAGGAGATCCAGGGCACCATGGACCCCTTCGGGGGCCGCTTCCTCGTGCACGGCCGCCAGGTGGAGGTCATGGAGGGCGCCTGGCCCGGCACGATCGTCATGATCGCCTTCCCCGACCTGGAGGGGGCCCGCGCCTGGTACGCCTCCGCCCCCTACCAGGCCCTGATCCCGCTGCGCGCCGATCACATCGCGGGCGACATCATCCTCGTCGACGGCGTCCCCGCGGACTACGACGCCTCGAAGACCGCCGCGGCCCTGCGCGAGGCGGCGGGGCTGTAGCCGGTCCACCCCCGCCGGGGGTGGACAGTGAGGTGGGGCGGGGCCGGGGTGCGAGCATGGCGGCATGCCTACTCATCTCATCACCGGCGCCGGCTCCGGGATCGGTGCCGCCGTCGCGGCGCGGCTGCACGCCCGCGGCGACGACCTCGTCCTCCTCGCCCGCGACGCCGCCCGCGCCCGGCAGCTCACCGACCGGTACCCCGGATCGAGCGCGCTCGTCGGGGACCTCGCCGACCCCGACCGGCTGTCGTGGGCCTTCTCCAAGCAGGCCGTCCCGGAGCGGATCGACTCGCTCCTGCACATCGCCGGCATCGTGGACCTCGGCCCGGTGGGGGAGCTGCGCCCCAAGACCTGGCACCAGCAGCTCAACGTCAACCTCATCGCCCCCGCCGAGGTCACCCGGCTCCTGCTGCCCACCCTGCGGGCCTCCCACGCCACCATCGTCTTCGTGAACTCCGGCGCCGGACTCGCCGCCCACGCCGACTGGAGCGCGTACGCCGCCTCCAAGCACGGGCTGAAGGCCCTCGCGGACTCGCTCCGGGCGGAGGAGAAGGAGAACGGCATCCGCGTCACCTCCGTCTACCCCGGCCGCACCGCCACCCCTATGCAGATGAAGGTCCGCTCGCAGGAGGGCGAGTCCTACGACGCCGCCGACTGGATCGACGCCGAGTCCGTCGCGACCACCATCGTGATGGCCGTCGACCTGCCCCGCGACGCCGTGGTCAGCGACCTCACCGTCAGGCCCGGCCGATGAGCGCGAGCCGCACCGGTGGGGCCACCGGGATCGGCTCGCTCCCCGGCGGCGACGCCCGCGAGGCCGCCAAGACCGTCACCGGCTCCTTCGAGGAGTTCCCGTACCTCGCCGAGCTGCCCGCCCGGGGCCCCGGCGCGGACATGATCGGCCGGTCTCTCGGGCTGCTCGTGGACATGTACGCGCACGTCGAGCCCAGCGGCTGGCGGATCAGCGACCGCCCCGGCCGCGACAGCAAGCGGGCCCGCTCCTGGCTCGGCGAGGACCTGGACGCCCTGGAGGAGTTCACCCAGGGGTACGAGGGCCGGCTCAAGGTCCAGGCCGTCGGGCCGTGGACGCTCGCCTCCTCCCTGGAACTGCACGGCGGCGAGTCCGTCCTCCAGGACCCGGGCGCCTGCCGGGACCTGGCCGGGTCCCTCGCGGAGGGCGTGCGCGAGCACCTGGCCGACGTACGCAAGCGGATCCCCGGCGCCGAGATCGTCCTCCAGTACGACGAGCCCTCGCTCACCGCCGTTCTGCTCGGGCGGGTGCGCTCCGCCAGTGGCTACCGCACGTACCGCGCCGTCGACCGGCAGGTCGTCGAGGGGACGCTGCGCGAGCTGTTCGCCGTCCACGACGGGGACGTCATCGTGCACTCCTGCGCCCCCGAGGTGCCCTTCGGACTGCTGCGGCGCGCCGGGGTCTCGGGCGTGTCGTTCGATTTCTCCTTGCTCACCGAGCGCGAGGATGACGCCATCGGGGAAGCCGTCGAAGCCGGTACGAAACTCTTCGCCGGAGTGGTGCCGGGGACCGACGGCCCGTTGTCGGACCCGGGCGGTAGCGTCATGGGTGTCAGGAAGCTCTGGCGCAGGCTGGGGCTGACCCCGGGGACTCTGGCGGAGTCCGTCGTGGTCACCCCTTCGTGCGGTCTGGCAGGCGCTTCGCCCGCCTACGCGCGGGCTGTTCAGGCGCACTGCGTCAGGGCGGCGAGGTCGCTCGCCGACAACCCTGAGTGATGGATCGAGACGGGTCACGGGAGGACACGGCATGGCAGCCGAACAGAAGCAGGGCAGCGAATCGACCGTACCGGCGGAACTGCGCGAGCAGCACGCGCTGATCGCCGAGCAGGTCGAGGAGCACCGCTTCCGGTACTACGTGAACGACCAGCCGGTCGTCAGTGACGCCGAGTTCGACAAGCTGCTGCGCTCGCTGGAAGCGCTGGAGGAGCAGTACCCGGAGCTGCGCACGCCCGACTCGCCCACCCAGAAGGTGGCCGGGGCGTACGAGACGGACTTCGCCTCCGTGGAGCACCGCGAGCGGATGCTCTCCCTCGACAACGCCTTCGACGACGAGGAGCTGGCGGCCTGGGCCGAGCGCGTGGCCCGGGACGCGGGCACCTCCGACTACCACTACCTGTGCGAGCTCAAGGTGGACGGCCTGGCCGTCAACCTCACCTACGAGAACGGCCGCCTGACCCGCGCCGCCACCCGCGGCGACGGCCGCACGGGCGAGGACATCACGCCCAACGTCCGCACCATCGCCGACATCCCCGACCGGCTGAAGGGCGACCGGATCCCCGCCCTGGTCGAGATCCGCGGCGAGGTCTACTTCCCGATGGAGAAGTTCGAGGAGCTCAACGCCCGGCTCGTCGAGGCCGAGGGCAAGCCCTTCGCCAACCCGCGCAACGCGGCGGCCGGTTCGCTGCGCCAGAAGGACCCGAAGGTCACCGCGAGCCGCCCGCTGCACATGGTCGTGCACGGCATCGGCGCCCGCGAGGGCTTCGAGATCGAGAACCAGTCGCAGGCATACGAGCTGCTGCACGAGTGGGGTCTGCCCACCGCCCGGCACAACAAGGTGGTCTCCACCCTCGCCGGGGTCCGGGAGTTCATCGCCTACTTCGGCGAGAACCGCCACTCGGTGGAGCACGAGATCGACGGCGTCGTCGTCAAGCTCGACGAGATCGCCCTCCAGGGCCGCCTCGGATCCACCGCGCGCGCCCCGCGCTGGGCCATCGCCTGGAAGTACGCCCCCGAGGAGGTCAACACCAAGCTGATCGACATCAAGGTCGGCGTGGGCCGCACCGGGCGCGTGACCCCGTACGCGCAGGTGGAACCGGTGACGGTGGCGGGCTCCGAGGTGGAGTTCGCGACCCTGCACAACCAGGAGGTCGTCAAGGCCAAGGGCGTGCTCATCGGGGACACCGTCGTACTGCGCAAGGCCGGCGACGTCATCCCCGAGATCCTCGGGCCGGTGGTCGACCTGCGCGACGGCAGCGAGCGGGAGTTCGTCATGCCCGCCGAGTGCCCGGCGTGCCGGACGGAACTGCGGCCGATGAAGGAGGGGGACATCGACGTCCGTTGCCCCAACGCGCGCTCCTGCCCCGCCCAGTTGCGCGAGCGGGTCGCCTACCTGGCCGGCCGCCAGTCCCTGGACATCGAGAACTTCGGAATGGTCGCGGCGGCGGCCATGACCGGCCCGCTGGAGCCCGCCGTCCCGCCGCTGCTCGACGAGGGCGACCTCTTCGACCTGACCATCGAGCAGCTCCTGCCGATCAAGGCCTACGTCCTCGACCCGGACAGTGGCCTGCCCAAGCGGGATCCGAAGACCGGCGAGGAGAAGATCGTCACGGTCTTCGCCAACCAGAAGGGCGAGCCGAAGAAGAACGCCCTGTCGATGCTGGAGAACATCGCGGCGGCCAAGGACCGCCCGCTCGCCCGCATCATCAACGGCCTGTCGATCCGTCACGTCGGCCCGGTCGCCGCGGAGGCCCTCGCCCGCGAGTTCCGGTCGATCGACGCGATCCGGGCCGCCACCGTGGAGGAACTGACGGCGGCCGAGGGCGTCGGCGACATCATCGCCGCCTCCCTCAAGGAGTGGTTCGCCGAGCCATGGCACGAGGAGATCCTGCGCAAGTGGGCCGCGGCCGGCGTCCGGATGGAGGAGGAAGGCTCCGGCGAGGACGAGGGGCCGCGCCCGCTGGAAGGGCTGACCGTGGTCGTCACCGGAACTTTGCAGAGCCACACGCGGGACGGCGCCAAGGAGGCCCTGCAGAGCCGCGGCGCCAAGGTGACCGGGTCCGTCTCGAAGAAGACCTCCTTCGTCGTGGTCGGCGACAACCCCGGCTCGAAGTACGACAAGGCCGTGCAGTTGAAGCTCTCCATCCTCGACGACGCCGGATTCGCCGTCCTGCTGGAGGAGGGCCCCGACGCGGCGCGCGAGGCCGCGCTCCCGGTGGACGGCGACGCCGAAGCGGAGTAGCGAAGGCGAACGGATGCGTGGCGTGCGGCCGTACGAGCGGGCGCGCGCCGGGCGCGGCCGGCGGTGGCACCGGGTGGGCCACGGCCGGTACCCGGTCCCCGTGAGGCCGGTACAAGGCTGGTGGCGGGCCCACGACCTGTCGGATCATCGGACGGGCGGCCGGGGGGCCTGGTCCAAACTCACCCGTTCGGCGGATACCGTACTGATGAGGATGGCTGGGTCGTATTCGGGCAACCGCCGCCGACCGCTGCCCCTGGGCGCCTCCCGCGTCCTACTGTTGAGGGGTGCGCCTGTCGTGCACGGCTGCTTGACGCGCTTCCGGCCGTGATGGCACGGCATCGGGGCCATCGCGTGGCATCGGCATCGCCGGCTGTGAGAGGGACGGGCATGAAACCCACCGAAAGCGCCGACCCGTCACCAGATTTCGGCGGGGAGTTCCCGTCCATGCGGACGGGCCGGCTCGGTGTCCTGGGCACCAGGACACCGCGATCGCGACCGCTCGACACCGGCGTGGGCGCGGGCCGGGCGGATCGCGGCGCCGTGCTGCCCTTCGCCATCGTCGGTCTCGCCGCCGTCGTGCTCGGCGTCGGCATCGTCACCGCACTGACCAGCCGTCACGCCCTGTTCCCCGGCGGCCCGGTCGGCTGGGCGCTCGCCCTGCTCACCGGCATCATCGTCGGCCACCTCGTCGCCCTCGGCCGCGACCGCTGGTGGGGCGGCACCGGATCGGGCGCGGCCCTCACCCTCGGCGTCCTCATCCTCTACGGATGGGTCCCTGCCGGCCTGGTCTCCCTCGCCGTGGTCTCCCTCGTGGGCGCCGCCCGCAGGCACCGCTGGCGCCAGGGCCTCCTGCACGGAGCCACCGACGTCCTCGGCATCGGCGCGGGCGCCCTCGTCCTCGCCGCGTTCGGCGAGTCGCCCTCCGTGGAGTCCCCGTGGCGGCCCACCGGCTGGGAGCTCGACGCGGTACCCGAGGTCATCCTGGTCGCCGTCGCCTACCTGCTCGTCACCCGCGTCCTGCTGTGGCTCGCCCTCGCCCCGAGCGGCGGGGGACTGCCCACGGTCGCCCGTACCGCGCTGCTGCGCCAGGCACTGGTCGCCGTGGCGCTCCTCGGCATCGCCCCGCTGATCTGCGTGGTCGCAGAATCGCAGCCGGTGCTGCTGCCGCTGTTCGCCGTACCGCTGATCGCCCTGGACTCCACCCTGTGGATCGCCCGCGCCCGCGCCGAGGAGCAGCTGCGGGACCCGCTCACCGGACTGCCGAACCGCCAGTGGCTGCTGGAGCGCGCCTGGAGCGCCCTCGACCAGGCCGAACGTTCCGGCAACCGTGCGGCGCTGGTCCTGATCGACCTGGACCGCTTCCGCGCAGTCAACGACACCCTCGGCCACCTCGCCGGCGACCGCCTGCTCCTGCAGATAGCGGACCGGCTGCGCCAGGCACTGCCCCCGGACGCCGAGGCGGCCCGCCTGGGCGGCGACGAGTTCGCCGTCCTCCTGCCCATCGCCGACTCCACCACCAGCGCCCAGCGGATCGCCCGCAACCTCGTCGCCGAACTCAGCTCCCCCCTCGACCTGGACGGCCTCACCCTGGTCCTGGAGGCCAGCGCCGGCCTCGCCGTCTTCCCCGACCACGCGCTGGACGCGGAGGGGCTGCTGCGCCGCGCCGACGTCGCCATGTACCAGGCGAAGCGGGACCGGACCGGGGTCGAGGTCTACGAGTCCAAGCGCGACAGCAACACCCCCGACCGGCTCGGCCTGCTGGGCGACCTGCGCCGGGCGCTGGACGCGGGCGATGTGGAACTGCACTATCAGCCGAAGGTCTGCTTCGACGGCAAGGTGGCCGGGCTCGAAGCACTGGTGCGCTGGGTGCACCCGGAGCGCGGGCGGGTCCCCCCGGACGAGTTCATCGCGATCGCCGAGACCTCCGGGCTGATGCCGCACCTGACGGAGTACGTACTGGAGACCGCGCTCGCGCAGGTCGCCCGGTGGCGGGCCCAGGGCCTCAAGGTCCCGGTCGCCGTCAACGTGTCGCCGCGCGACGTCCACACCCCCGGCTTCGCCGGCGCGGTGGCCGCGCGCCTCGCCCGGCACGGGGTCCCGGCGAGCGGGCTCCAGCTGGAAATAACGGAACACGTCCTGCTGGAGGACCCGCAGCGGGCCGCCGACACCATGGCCGGACTGACCGGCCACGGCGTGAAGATGTCCCTGGACGACTTCGGCACGGGCTACTCCTCCCTCGTCCACCTGCGGCGGCTGCCCGTCAGCGAGCTGAAGATCGACCGCTCGTTCGTGGCGCGGCTCGCCGTGGACGCCCAGGACGCGGAGATCGTCCGCTGCACCGTCGACCTCGCCCACTCGCTCGGCCTGCTGGTCGTCGCGGAGGGCGTCGAGGACGACGAGACGTGGGAGCGGCTCCGGGACCTGGGCTGCGACGCCGTCCAGGGCTGGCTGGTCGCCGCCGCGATGCCTCCGCAGGAGGCGACGGCCTGGCTGCTGGCCCGCGGCGAGCGCGGCTGGCGGCGGCCGGCGGACATCACGGCGGAGCTGGCCGCGGAGGCGGCGTCCGCCGCGGCGGCGCAGACCCCGTGAGGGCCGTGCGGTACGTGGAGGCCCCGGCGGTGCACCGGCCCGCGCCGGGGGATCCGCCGTCCGTCTTCCTGGCGGGCGGGATCACGCACTGCCCGCGCTGGCAGCCGGAGGCGGCGCGGGAGCTGGCCGACTTCGTCGTGCTCAACCCGCGGCGGGCGGACTTCGACGTGTCCGACCCCTCGCAGACGGACGTCCAGATCGCCTGGGAGTACGCGCACCTGCTGCGGGCGGACCTCACCCTCTTCTGGTTCCCCGCATGCGATGCGTCCCTCACGGTCCAGCCGATCACCCTGTACGAACTCGGCGCGGCCGCGGCCACCCCGGGCCGCCGCCTGGTCGTCGGCGCCGACCCCGGCTACCCGCGACGCGCGGACGTGATCACGCAGCTGTCCCTCTCGAGGCCGGACCTCACGGTCCACTCCACCCTCCCCGAAACGCTGACCGCGGCCCGCGCCGAGCTGACCGCCGTCGCCTGACGCCTGCCCTGCGGGGCTGTCCCCTACCCGCCCTTCCACCGTTCCCCGGGCGCCGCCCGGACCCGAGCAAATCCAGCCCCGCCGGCGTTTGAGGCGCGGGGTTCGGGGCGGAGCCCCAGGGGGTCCGGGCGCAGCCCGGGGAACGGGCGAAGGGCGGGTAGGGGACTTCGCCCGCGTAGCGGCAAGGGTCGCAGCGGGGAACTTCGCCCCGCGCGGCGGGACACCCGCAGCGGGCTGCGTAGACGCCGCCGCGGGCGGCCCCGCCGCGGAGCGGAATCCGCCCGCGTGGGGGCTTCGTACCGCCCCGGGGGGAAACCGGGGCGCCGGGCATGGGCGGGGCCCCATAGGATTGGGGCCGAAACCTACACACCCGAACCCCCAGAGGATCGCTGCATGCCTGGCATCACGCGCGAGGAGGTCGCCCACCTCGCTCGGCTGGCACGTCTGGAGCTGAAGAGCGAAGAGCTCGACCACTTCGCTGGACAGCTCGACGACATCATCGGCGCGGTCGCCCGCGTTTCCGAGGTCGCCGACCAAGACGTCCCGCCGACCTCCCACCCGCTGCCGCTGACGAACGTCATGCGCGCGGACGAGGTCCGTCCGTCGCTCACCCCCGAGCAGGCGCTTTCCGGCGCTCCCGCCCAGGAGCAGCAGCGTTTCAAGGTGCCGCAGATCCTGGGGGAGGACTAATCACCATGGCTGACATCAACAGCACCATCGACATCATCCGGCTCACGGCCGCCCAGACCGCCGAGAAGATCGCCTCCGGCGAGCTCACGGCCGTCGAGGTCACCGAGGCCCACCTGGCCCGTATCGGGGCGACCGACGAGAAGGTCAACGCCTTCCTGCACGTCGACCGCGAGGGCGCCCTCGCCCAGGCCGCCGCCGTCGACGCCAAGCGCGGGCGCGGCGAGAAGCTCGGCCCGCTGGCCGGCGTACCGCTCGCCCTCAAGGACATCTTCACCACCGTCGGGATCCCGACGACCGTGGGTTCGAAGATCCTCGAAGGCTGGATCCCGCCGTACGACGCCACCCTGACGCGCAAGCTGAAGGAAGCCGACGTCGTCATCCTCGGCAAGACCAACATGGACGAGTTCGCCATGGGGTCCTCCACCGAGAACAGCGCCTACGGGCCCACCGGCAACCCCTGGGACCTCACCCGCGTCCCCGGCGGCTCCGGCGGCGGCTCCGCTGCCGCGCTGGCCGCCTTCCAGGCGCCGCTGGCCATCGGCACGGACACCGGCGGTTCCATCCGCCAGCCCGCCGCCCTCACCGGCACCGTCGGCGTGAAGCCCACCTACGGCGGCGTCTCCCGCTACGGCATGGTGGCCTTCTCCTCCTCCCTCGACCAGGGCGGCCCCTGCGCCCGTACGGTCCTGGACGCGGCCCTCCTCCACGAGGTCATCGCCGGCCACGACCCGATGGACTCCACGTCCATCGACGCCCCGGTCCCGCCGGTCGTCGAGGCGGCCCTGAGCGGCTCCGTCGCCGGCATGCGCGTCGGTGTCGTCAAGCAGTTCGCCGGCGAGGGCTACCAGGCCGGCGTCGTCCAGCGGTTCAACGAGTCCGTCGCCCTCCTGGGCGAGCTCGGCGCCGAGATCGTGGAGCTGGACTGCCCGTCCTTCGACCTCGCGATGGCCGCGTACTACCTCATCGCGCCGTCCGAGTGCTCCTCGAACCTGGCCCGCTTCGACGCCATGCGCTACGGCCTGCGCGTCGGCGACGACGGCACCAAGTCCGCCGAGGACGTCACCGCGCTGACCCGCGAAGCCGGTTTCGGCGACGAGGTCAAGCGCCGCATCATCCTCGGTACCTACGCGCTCAGCTCCGGCTACTACGACGCGTACTACGGCTCCGCCCAGAAGGTCCGCACGCTCATCACGCGGGACTTCGAGAAGGCCTTCGAGCAGGTCGACGTGATCGTCTCCCCGACCACGCCCACCACCGCCTTCGCGATCGGTGAGCGCACCGACGACCCGCTGGCGATGTACCTCGCCGACCTGTGCACCATCCCGACCAACCTGGCCGGCAACTCCGCCATGTCGCTGCCCTGCGGCCTGGCTCCGGAGGACGGTCTCCCGGTCGGGCTCCAGATCATCGCCCCGGCGATGAAGGACGACCGGCTGTACAAGGTCGGTGCCGCCGTCGAGGCCGCCTTCGTCGAGCGCTGGGGTCACCCGCTGCTTGAGGAGGCTCCGTCGCTGTGAGTTCCCATACGAACGCGCTGTCCAAGGCCAAGGGCTTCAGGAAGTCCAAGTCCGGTACGTACCTGTCGATCGGCACCACCGCCTTCGGTGCCCTCAGCGTGGTCAAGCAGGCCAAGAAGGCCCGCACCGAGCACGACACGCTGAAGCTGATCGACGCCGTCGTGTCCGCCGCCGCCATCGTCACCGGCCTCGCGATCCTGTACCGCGAGCTGAAGCGTCTCGGCGACGACGACGTCCTGCTGGGCTGAGAGGGAATTTCCACTGTGACTGCCATTGAACTGCTGTCGTACGAGGACGCCCTCGCGTCGTACGACCCCGTCATGGGCCTCGAGGTCCATGTCGAGCTCGGCACGAAGACCAAGATGTTCTGCGGCTGCTCGACCGAGCTGGGCGCCGAGCCCAACTCGCAGACCTGCCCGGTCTGTCTCGGCCTGCCCGGCGCGCTGCCGGTCGTCAACGAGATCGGCATCGAGTCGGCCATCAAGATCGGTCTCGCGCTGAACTGCGAGATCGCCGAGTGGTGCCGCTTCGCCCGGAAGAACTACTTCTACCCGGACATGCCGAAGAACTTCCAGACCTCCCAGTACGACGAGCCGATCGCCTTCAACGGCTTCCTCGACGTGCAGCTGGAGGACGGCGAGATCTTCCGCGTGGAGATCGAGCGCGCCCACATGGAGGAGGACACCGGCAAGTCGCTGCACGTCGGCGGCGCCACCGGTCGCATCCACGGCGCGTCCCACTCGCTGCTGGACTACAACCGCGCCGGCATTCCCCTCATCGAGATCGTCACCAAGCCGATCGAGGGCGCCGGCGAGCGCGCCCCCGAGGTGGCCAAGGCGTACGTCGCCGAGCTGCGCGAGGTCATCAAGGCGCTCGGCGTCTCCGAGGCCCGCATGGACAAGGGCCAGATGCGCTGCGACGTCAACCTGTCGCTGCGCACCAGCCCCGAGGTGCCCATGGGCACCCGCAGCGAGACGAAGAACGTCAACTCGCTGCGTTCCGTCGAGCGCGCCGCCCGCTTCGAGATCCAGCGCCACGCGGCGGTGCTCTCCTCCGGCGGCTCGATCGTGCAGGAGACCCGGCACTTCCACGAGGAGGACGGCTCCACCACGGCCGGCCGCATCAAGGACAACGCCGAGGACTACCGGTACTTCCCGGAGCCCGACCTGGTCCCGATCGCCCCGGCCCGCACCTGGGTCGAGGAGCTGCGCTCCGGTCTCCCGGAGATGCCGCGCGCGCGCCGCAACCGCCTCCTCCAGGAGTGGGGCGTCACCGAGCACGACATGCAGTCGATCCTCAACGCGGGCGCGGTGGACTCCATCGTCGCCACGATCGAGGCCGGCGCCGACTCGACCGCCGCCCGCAAGTGGTGGATGGGCGAGCTGGCGCGCAACGCCAACGAGCAGGGCGTCGTCGTCGACGAGCTGCCCATCACCCCCGTCCAGGTCGCGCGCGTCGCGGCCCTGGTGGCGGCCGGCGAGCTCAACGACAAGCTGGCCCGCCAGGTCCTCGAAGGCGTCCTCGCCGGCGAGGGCACCCCGGACGAGGTCGTCGAGAAGCGCGGCCTGAAGGTCGTCTCGGACGAGGGCGCGCTCGGCGCGGCCGTGGACGAGGCCATCGCGGGCAACGCGGGCATCGCCGACAAGATCCGCGGCGGCAAGGTCGCCGCGGTCGGCGCACTGGTCGGAGCGGTCATGAAGACCACCCGCGGCCAGGCGGACGCCGCCCGCGTCAAGGAGCTCATCCTGGAGCGCCTGGGCGTCTCCGAGTAGTTCCCCGTACGGACGTACGCACGCGGCGGCCCCGCACCGGTTCTCCGGTGCGGGGCCGCCGCGCGTACGCGGTCCGTGGTGCGTCAGCGCTTGAGCTGGGGGGCGGCGATGACGACCGTGCCGTTGTCGCAGCCCTTGTCCACCTTGATGCGCAGCCGCAGGGCGCCGCTCACGTCCACCGTGCGGGTGATCGGCTTGCCCAGTTCCACGAGTTCGGAGAAGGCGGCGGGCTGGCCGTCGAGCGAGATGGTCACCCGCCCCTTCTCGTTCGTCGAGCCGTCGTCGATCCCCGCGGTGAACTCCAGCGTCTTCCATGCCCGGTTGAGGTCGAACTCGGTCTGGGCGTCGAAGTTGCAGCTGCTCTGCTGGATGAACGCGGCCCCGTACTGCGTGGTGTTGATCTTGGCGGGTCCGACGTCGAATCCGCCCAGGTCGTCGTTGACCGGGCCCATGACGGTGAGGTCGGCCGCCTTGACGTCCGGCGCGATCCCCGACGGGGGCGAGCCGGTCCCCGTCGGCTGGGTGGCGGGGGAGTCGGACTCGGACGCCGACGGACTGGGCGAGGGCGAGGGCGCGGGTGTCGGACTCTCGGGTACGGAGGGGGAGGAGGCGGCCTTGTCCCCGCCGCCGGCCGTGTTCGAGCCGTCGGAGTCCTCCTTGTCCCCGAGCAGCTTGACGCCGGCCACCGCGCCGCCGGCGACGAGCAGGACGGCCAGCACCACCCCGAGCACCAGCCCGGTACGCCGCTTGCGCTTGCGCGGGGGTGGCGCGGGGACCGGCTCCGCGGAGGAGACGGTCACGGGAGCCGCCGGACCGTACCCCGGCGGCACGCTCGCCTGTACGGGCGGCGGGGCGTACACCGGCTCGGTGGGCGAGGGGGTGTACGCGGGCTGGGTGGGCGGTGGCGTGTACTCCGGCTGCGCCGGGGGATTCGCCGGGGGATTCGCGGGCACGGCCGGGGCCGCCGCCGCGGCCACCGGCGGCTGCGAGGGCTGCTGGGGCGGGGCCACGGGCCTAGGCGGCGCCGCCGGAGGAGTCACCGGGGGCGCCGGCACCGCGTCCCGCACCACTCGCTGAGAGGTGGAGCTGGTCGTGGACACCACCGCGCGGCGGATGTCCTTCATCCAGCCCGCCAGGTTCAGCGGACGCTTCAGCGGATCGGCGGCGTAGATGGAGGCGATCCGCGCCCGCTGCTCCGCGTCCAGTACCGCGAACTGCGGCAGCCGTACGAGGGCCCCCGCCAGCAGCTCGGGCGTAGAGGGCGGGGACTCCCCGCTGAGCAGGAAGTACGCGATGGCCCCGAAGGCGTACCGGTCCGCGCCCGGGGTGCGCTTGCCCTCGAAGACCTCCGGCGCCGCGTAGCCCTGGGTGAACCACACCTCCGCCGTCTGGTGGTCGGCGGTCAGCTTGCTGAGGCCGAAGTCCACCAGGGTGGCCTGCCCGTGCGCGTCGACCATGACATTGCCGGGCGACAGGTCGCCGTGGATCACCTGGCGCCCGGAGGGGGTGGCCTTCCCCGAGTGGAGCCAGTCCAGTACGTCGGCCAACTGCTCCAGCGTGCGCATCACTTCGCGCCGCTCGGCGGCCGTGGCGAGGGTCCGCTCGGCCCGCCAGTCGCGCAGGTCGAGTCCGTCGACGTGGTTCATGACCAGGACCAGGGCCCGCCCGGTCAGCGTCGAGGACTCCCCGGGCCGGTGGATCGGCGGCCCCTCGAAATGCTCCCGCACGCCCACGACGCCCGGCCGGTGGACGAAGCGCAGCAGTTCCGCCTGCTCGTTCCACTTCTGGCTGATCCGGTCGAAGACGTCCGGGGTGATCGTGGTCTTGGAGTCGAGCACCTTCACGACGACGGGCTCGGATCCTCCCGCGAGCTCGATCTCCGCGAGATAGAGCACGGCCTCCCCGCCGCGCCCGATGGCCCGGAGCAAGCGGTAGCGGTCCGCTGCCGCGTCCGGGCCGATGTGCAGATTCTGGCTGGTCAATTTCCCCCCAGCGCCGAGTGTTTGAGTGGGGATCAGCTTCCCGTGCGGTGGTTGGCGGGGTCAATGGGAATCGGCCCGCACACCCCTTTTTGGGGGTCAACGGGCAGGGGTCGGGCAGACTGGGCGCGGGGCAGGTCAACTGGGGCGGATTGCGTCGGACTGAGGCGGGGGAACGGTGGAGATCGGTGCGATGGTGATCGCCGTGGCGGGCGTCGCGGGCACGTTGGGCGCCGCACTGCTCACCCAGCGCGGCGCGGCGCGCGGGAAGGCCCGGGAGATCGAACTCGTGCGCAGGCACGAAGTGGCGCGCGAGAACCTGCAGTTGCGGCGCACCTGCTACGCGGACCTCAACCGGGAGGCCCGGCAGTTCACCACGGCCCTCAACCAGCATCTGCACACCCTGCGGGAACGCCGGGTCGAGGACGCCGACCGGGTCGCGCTCGACGCGGCGAAGGACGCCTTCCGCGACCGCTACTCCGAGGCGCAGATGGTCGCGCCCGACCCCGTCCTCACCCTCGCGGCGGTGGTCCACCATGCCCTGACGGCGGTCTACGGGCAGGTGAAGCGCCTGGAGCGGGGCGCCCCCGACCCGGGTGAGTCGATGGAGGCCGCGGGCGAAGCCCAACAAGGCGTCTGGGAACCGCTCCGGGTGATGCGGGCGGCGATGCGGGCCGACCTCGGGGTGTCGGGCGGGGAGTCGGCGACGGCGGCGCCGCCCGCGCGAAGGACGTAACGGCTCCGCCCCGCTCGACGGGCGGCCGAATTCTGTAGCGATCGATAGTTTAATCGGGTACGGTTCTTTCTGTATCGACCGCTACGGAACTAGGGGGATCCCTCATGGGTGCCGCACTGACCAGCAGTTATGCCCGCACCGTCCGCAAGGAGAGCGGTGGCCCCGGACTGCTCCTCGCCCATGGCGGAGGCGGTTCGGTCGAGTCGAACTTCGGTCCGATCCTCGATGCCCTCGCCGAGGAGTACACCGTCGTCGGTGTCGACTACCCGGGCACGGGAGACACCCCGCGCGCCTCGGGGCCGCTCGAACTGGACGCACTCGCAGACCAGTTGGTCGCCGCCGCCGATGCCGAGGGGCTGGAGCGGTTCGCCGTGCTCGGCTACTCCCTCGGCGGGAACGTCGCCGTGCGCATCGCCGCCCGGTACCCGGAGCGGGTCACCGCGCTCGTGCTCACCGCCACCTTCGCGCGGGCCGGCCGGTGGCTCGGCAGCATCACCGACCTCTGGTCGGAGCTGGCCCGGCGCGGGGAGGACGAGCTGCTCGCGCGGCTCCTCGTGCCGCTCACGCTCAGCCCGCAGGCCCTGGAGGGGCTCACCGGCCAGCAACTGGAGGCGGCCGTCCTGGCGACCGCCGCCGCTTTCCCGCCCGGCGGCGGGGACCACGCCGCCCTGGTGAAGGGGGCCGACCTGCGCGCCGACCTCGCGCGGGTGGGCGTACCCGCGCTCGTGATCGCGACCACCGCCGACCGCCTCGTACCGGTGGAACTCCAGCGGGCGGTGGCGGACGCGCTGCCCGGCGCGCGGTGGGCGGAACTGCCCACCGGGCACCTCCCGTTCGTGGAACGCCCGCAGGAGTGGGCCGACCTGGTCACCGGATTCCTGGCGGAGCTCCCGGACCTTCCGGAGCTCCCGGCGCATCGGGGGTGAGCGGGCGGGTGTCCGCCGAAGTCCGTGGTGGGGCGGTCACGCGCCCGTGGCTCCGTCGACGGCCTCGCGGAGGAAGTCCGCGTGGCCGTTGTGGCGGGCGTACTCGTGGATCATGTGCAGCATGAGCAGGCGCAGCGAGGCGTCCTCCTCCCACTTCTCGACGCGCACCGTCACCTCCAGGGACTCGGCGGCCTCCTCCACCGCGCGGGAGTGCTCGACCTCCGCACGCCAGGCCGCGAAGGCCTCGGCGCGGGTCGAGCCGGAGGCGTCGTAGGCGGCCTGGAAATCGTGGGTGTCCGACCACAGGTGGGGGACGTCCGCCCCGCCGAAGGTGCGCCGGAACCAGTGCCGCTCCACCTCCGCCATGTGGCGGACCAGCCCGAGCAGCGACAGCGTGGAGGGCGGGGACGCCTGGCGGCGCAGCTCCTCGTCGGTGAGGCCCTCGCACTTCCAGGCGAGGGTGGCCCGGTGGAAATCGAGGTACGCGCGGAGCGTCTCGCGCTCGCTCCCGGTGAGGGGAGGGGCGGTGCGGTGGGCGGATTCTGTGGCAGTCATGGCTGAGATCTTGCCCCGTTGGTCCCGGGGGGTGGAAGGGCGTTCGCCCCTACCGTGTTCCGTTTTTTGTTCCTAAATTGAACATATGCCGCCAAGCCGTACCCACATCACCCATATCTCCCACCTGAAGGCCCTCGGCCCCGTGCTGCTCATCGGCATCGGAGCGGGCGTCGGAGCCGTGCTCTTCCGGTGGATGGTGATCGGGGCGACGGAACTGCTCTCCGGCCACGCCGACTACGCGGGCGCCGGCCACGCGGCCAACCCCGGCGCTCGCTTCCTCGGCCCGTACTTCGTGCTGCTCGCCCCCGTCGTCGCCGGCCTCGTCTACGGCCCGCTCGTCCACCGCTACGCCCGCGAGGCCCGCGGGCACGGGGTCCCCGAAGTCATGCTGGCCGTCGCCCACAACGGCGGGCGGATCAAGGGCCGCGTCGCCGCCGTCAAATCCCTCGCCTCCGCCCTCTGCATCGGCGGCGGCGGCTCCGTCGGCCGCGAGGGCCCCATCGTCCAGATCGGCGCCGCACTCGGCTCCACCCTCGGACGCCTGCTGAAGTCCGACGAGGAGCACACCACACTGCTCCTCGCCTGCGGCGCGGCCGGCGGCATCGCGGCCACCTTCAACGCACCGCTCGCGGGCGTCGTATTCGCCATGGAGCTCATCCTCCGCCGCTGGACCTCCCGCACCTTCGGGTACCTCGCCCTCGCCTCCGTCACGGCCTGCGCCATCGCCCGCGCGGTCTTCGGCGACCGGCCGTTCCTGGTCCTGGAAGCGATGCACGTGGACCACCCCGGGCAGTACCTGCTCTTCGCCGCCCTCGGAATCCTCGCCGGCACCGTCGGAATCGGCTTCACGCGCTTCCTGTACGTGGCCGAGGACCTGTGCGACCGGCTGTGGCGCGGCCCGGAATGGCTGCGCCCGGCGGTGGGCGGGCTGCTGCTCGGCCTGATCCTGCTGGCGCTGCCCCAGATGTACGGAGTCGGCTACCCCGTCCTGGAGGGCGCGGTCCACGGGAAGTACGCCCTGGGCCTGCTGCTGCTCCTGATGCTGGGCAAGATCCTGGCGACGAGCACCACGATGGGCATCGGCGGCTCGGGCGGGGTCTTCGCCCCGTCCCTCTTCATCGGAGCCACCCTCGGCGCGGCGTTCGGCCTGGTGACCTCCCCGGCGGACGTGCCCGCCTTCGCGCTGGTCGGCATGGCGGCGGTGTTCGCGGGCAGCGCACGGGCCCCGATCACGGCGGTGGCCATCATGGTGGAACTCACCGGCGAGTACGGCCTGATCGCCCCCTTCATGCTGGCGGTGGCCCTGGCGACGGGCGTGAGCCGCCTGCTCAGCAGGGACACGGTGTACACGCTGAAGCTGACGCGCAGGGGGATCGACCTGGCGGCGTAAAGGGGACAGGGGGCCCGGATCCGGTGGGCTACGCTGTCCGGCTATGAATACCGGGACGGCCTCGCGCCACACACGGATCGGTGACCCGGGGCTCTTCTGAGCGCCGTACGGGCCGGTTCGGGCCCGCTGTCGGATCGGAGTTCTCGCGCTGCCGCGCGGGCTCCGCCTTCGTCGTGTTGATCACAGGTTCTGTACATCAACCACGACAGGAGCATTCATGCGCACCGAGACACTGCGGATTCCCACCCCGGACGGCCAGGCCGACGCCTTCGCCGCCTTCCCCGACCACAGCGAGCGGCACCCAGGGGTGCTGATGTACGCGGACGGCTTCGGCATCCGGCCCGTGGTGCGGGCGATGGCCCGCGAACTGGCCGGGCACGGCTACTACGTGCTCGTCCCCAATTCCTTCTACCGGCACGGTCCGGCACCGGTGCTCGAGCTTCCCGAGCACATCGGAGAAGAGGTCCGACCGGCGGTCTTCGGCCAGTTGATGCCCCTGATCGAGGCGCACACCGCCGAGCGTGTCCTGAGCGACGCCGACGCCTACCTCGGCTTCCTCGCCACCCGGCCCGAGGTCGGCGCCGGACCGGTCGCGGTGACCGGCTACTGCATAGGCGGCCTCTATGCGATGCGTACCGCCGCGGCCCACCCAAACCAGGTGGCGGCCGTCGCCGCGTTCCACGGCCCCGTGGGTGTCGACGGGGCCGACCTCTTCTCCAAGCTCACCGCCCAGGTCCACCTCGGCCACGCCGAAGGCGATATGACACCCGCGGCCCTCGGCGAGCTCAACCAGGCCCTGGACGCGGCAGGCGTCGGCCACACCTCCGAGATCTACCCCGGCACCATCCACAGCTTCACCATGTCCGACACCGACGCTTTCAGCGCCTCCGGGCTGAAGCGCCACTGGGATCGACTGCTCCCCCTCCTGGACCGCACCCTGGCCGACAGCTGAGGCTCCAGCCCGCACACCAGGGCTGAAGCGGCGGCCGGCCCTACTCCTTCCCCTCCCAGATCCAGGGCACCGTCACTCCCAGGACGCCGAAGCCCAGCCGTTCCAGGATCGGGCGGCTGTCCTGCGAGGCGTCGACCTGGAGGTAGCGGATGCCCCGGTCCGCCGCCACGCGGGCGCGGTGGGCCACCAGGAGGCGGTAGATGCCGCGGCCCCGCCATTCCGGGACCGTGCCGCCGCCCCACAGGCCGGCGAAGGGGCTCCCCGGGCGCATCTCCATCCGGGCCGCGCTCACCGGGGTGTCGCCCGCCATCGCGACGACGGCTTCGATCGTATCCGGCTCGTCCCTGAGCAGGTTCAGCATCAGGTCCCTGATGCGCGGGCGGTCCGAGCCGAAGGCCCGGCGGTGGGCCTCCAGCATCAGGTCCACGCCGGCCTCGTCGGTCACCACCCGCAGCGCGATCCCTTCCGGCGGCTCCACCGACAGGGCGGCGAGATCCGCCACCCGAGCCACCAGCACGGTTTCCTCGGGCTCCGCCACGAAGCCGGCCGCGCGCAGCCGGTCCCCGAGGTCCGCGGGGCGGTCGTGGCCGTACAGCTTCCACTCGAACTCCGCCGACGGGACCTCGCCCCGGGCGGCCAGCGCGGTGAAGAACGCCACCTGCTCCGAGATCGCCGCATCCGCCGTGTGCTCGTCGAGGTCCGACCAGAGCACCATGCTCCCGCCGGGGCCGGGCGCGATCTGCCGTACGACCGGGCCCGCCCGCTCCACGCGCGCGTCACTGGTGTCCGGCCGGGCGTCCCGGCGCACCACGGAGTCGAACTCGGCGCGCACTTCTCGCAAGTCCTCTGGATCCATCGTCATCCGGCCAGCTCACCAGCCGCCGACGGGTCCGACAACTGCATTAACCTCACCCCCGTGAGCGACCCCAGGCACCCGACGCACCCCGCGGACCCCACCCGCCCCACCCGCCCCGCCCACCCCACCGTCTACACCGGCAAGGCCGCCCCCGACGCCGCCGTCGACCGGGGCTGGCTGCTGGGGCACTTCAGGGAGCCCGGCGATCCCCGCCACAGCGAGGACGTGGAGATCAAGTGGGGCGTCCACCCCCGGGGCGAGGAGCGGGCGAGCTGGGTGCGCGGGGAGTCCCGTACGGCGTTGCAGGTACTGATCAGCGGCCGGTTCCGGCTGGAGTTCCCCGGCCGGAGCGTCGTACTGGCCGAACAGGGGGACTACGTCGTGTGGGGACGCGGAGTCGACCACTCCTGGTACGCGGAGGAGGACTCGGTGGTGCTCACCGTGCGCTGGCCCTCGCTGCCGGGCTACCGCACCGACGAGGAGCCCGCCCGCGACCCGGACGACAGGTCCGCGGGCCACCCGGACGACAGGTCCGCAGACCACCCCGACGACCAGTCCGGCCGGACCTCCGCTCCGAACCCCGTGTGACCATGGTCCCGGACCTGCCCGAAGGCCTGTGACCCTGCCCACGATGGCCGCCAACGATCACACGACGCTGCGATCGTGAAGGTGTAGACCAGCGTTCAGTTTCAGTGTTCACGCGTTCTTTCCGACGGGCCGTTCCCCGGTAAGGATCCGAACCACCAGGGAGCCCGTCCGTTGTCAGCCCTCGCACGCTGGTGCATGCGGCACCGACTCGCCGCCGTCCTGCTCTGGCTCCTCGCCTTCGGCGCGGCCGCCGCCGCCGCGGTCGGCGCCGGGACGGCCTTCTCCAACGACTACGAGGTCCCCGGCACCGAGTCCGCCAAGGCGCACGCCCTGCTGCGGGAGGGCTTCCCCGGGCAGGGCGGCGACGCCGACACCATCGTGTGGCGGACCCCGGAGGGGCAGAGCGTACGGACGCCGGCCGTGCGGGAGCGCATGGCGCGGGCCCTGGACTCCATAGCCGGGCTGCCCGGTGTCGGATCGGTCGCCGGCCCCTATGGTCCCGGCGGCGACAGCGCGGCCCGGATCAGCCCCGACGGCCGTACCGCCTACGCCGTGGTCACCTTCGACCGGCAGGCCGACTCGGTGCCCAAGGGCGAGGCGAAGGCCGTCGTCGACGCCGCGCGGAACCCGGCCACACAGGCCGACGGACTCCGGGTCGAGCTCGGCGGGCGCGCCATCGGCCTCACCGAAGCCCCCTCCGCGCACCTCGCCGAGGTCATCGGCGTGGCCATCGCCGCGGTGGTGCTGTTCCTGGCCTTCGGTTCCCTGGCCGCCAGCCTGTTGCCCATCGCGACCGCCCTGGTCAGCGTGGGCACCTCCTACTTCGGCATCACCCTCCTCGGCCACGCGATGCCGGTCGCCGACTTCGCCCCGATGCTCGGCACCCTCGTGGGCCTCGGGGTGGGCATCGACTACGCGCTGTTCATCGTCACCCGCCACCGCAAGGGCCTCAAGCGCGGGCTCCCGGTCGCGGAAGCCGCCGAGAGCGCCGTCGCCACCACCGGCCGGGCCGTGGTCTTCGCAGGGGCCACCGTCTGCATCGCGCTGCTCGGCATGCTGGTGCTCCGGCTGAACTTCCTGGACGGCGTCGCCATCGCCGCCTCCCTCACCGTGGTGCTGACCGTCGCCGCCTCGGTGACCCTGCTGCCCGCGCTCCTCTCTTACATCGGCATGCGCGCGCTGTCCCGCCGCGAGCGGCGCAAGCTCGCCGCCGAGGGCCCGCGGCCCGACACGGTCACCGGCTTCGCCGCCCGCTGGTCGGCCTTCGTCGAGCGGCACCCGAAGCTGCTCGGCCTGGTGGCCGCGGCGGTCATGGTGGTGCTGGCGCTGCCCACGCTCTCCCTCCACCTCGGCACCTCCGACCAGGGCAACAACCCGGCCACCTCCACCACCCGCAAGGCCTACGACCTGCTCGCGGAGGGCTTCGGCCCGGGGATGAACGGCCCGCTGACCGTGGTCGCCCGCCTCGGCGGGCCCGGCGACCGGGTCGCGGTGGAGGCGCTGACCGAGTCGCTCCGTACGACCAGAGGCGTGGCAGCCGCCGGACCGGCCGTCTTCAACCGCGGCGGCGACACCGCCGTCGTCACCGTCGTACCGGACTCCTCCCCGCAGTCCCGGGCCACGAGCGAGCTGGTCGACAGGCTGCGGGAGGACGTCATCCCGCGCGCCGGCCAGGACGGCGCCCTCCAGGTCCACGTCGGCGGCGTGACCGCCGGCTACGACGACTTCGCCGAGGTCATCGTCGGCAAACTGCCGCTCTTCGTCGGCGTGGTCATCGCCCTCGGCTGCGTGCTCCTGCTGCTGGCCTTCCGCTCCATCGGCATCCCGGTCAAGGCCGCCGCCATGAACGTCGCCGCCGTCGCCTCCTCCTTCGGAGTCGTCGTCGCGATCTTCCAGTGGGGCTGGGGCAGCGAACCGCTCGGGCTGGGCAGCGCAGGGCCGATCGAGCCCTTCCTTCCGGTGATCATGGTCTCGGTGCTCTTCGGGCTGTCGATGGACTACCAGGTCTTCCTCGTCAGCCGGATGTACGAGGAGTGGCTGGAGACGGGGGACAACAGGCGGGCGGTGCGCGTCGGCCTCGCCGAGACCAGCCGGGTGATCAACTCGGCGGCCGTCATCATGATCTCCGTCTTTCTGGCCTTCGTGCTCAGCGGAGACCGGCTCATCGCCATGTTCGGCATCGCGCTCGCCGCGGCCGTCGCCCTCGACGCCTTCGTCCTGCGGACCCTCCTCGTACCGGCCCTGATGCACCTGCTCGGCGGAGCCAACTGGTGGCTGCCTGCCTGGCTGGACCGCCGGCTCCCGAAGATCAGCATCGAGCCCCCCGAGCGCCGTCCGCATGCGAAACTTCCCCTGCAACGGCCCGGCGCGGACCCCGCCACGAGCGAGGAAGCGGCCGAGCCCGCGACCAGCTCCCGGTGATCCGGCCATCCGCCGCTCGATATCCAAGGAAGAACGCGCATGTTCTCGATAGACCTCGCCGACGACGCCCAGCTGTTCCCGCTGGAAGCCCGGCACGCGGAGGAGTTCTTCGCCCACATCGAACGCGGACGCGAGTTCATCGGCCAGTACGTCGGCTTCCCCGACCGGTCCGCCGACCTGGAGTCCGCCCGGGCCCTGCTGGCCAAGTACGCGCTCACGGCGGGGGAGGACGGCGCGCGGTTCTTCGGGATCCGCGTCGAAGGCACCCTCGTGGGCGGGGTGCTCTTCCCGGCGTTCGACGCGGGCACGGGCAACTGTGAGATCGGCTGCTGGCTGGAGCCCGCCGCGGCCGGCCGCGGCCTGGTGACCAAGGCCTGCCGGGTCCTGATCGACTACGCCTTCGGCGAGCGCGGCATGCACCGCGTCGAATGGCACGCAGCCTCCGGCAACAAGAAGAGCCTGGCCGTGGCCGAGCGCCTCGGCATGACCCGTGAGGGCGTCCTGCGCCAGAACCACCTGCACCGGGGCGTCCGCCAGGACACCGAGGTCTGGGCGCTCCTCGCCCACGAGTGGTCCGCGGCCCGCTCCGCGTAGGCAGCCCCGGCGCAGGCACCCCCGGCGCCCGTGCGCCGCCGCCCCGCCCCGAGTCCGTCGCGGGGCCGGGGCGCGGCGCCGCACGCCGCCCGGCCGGATTCTCAGGAACCTCTCAGAAAAGCCGCCTACGGTGCCCCGCATGGACACCACCAAGACCCCCGCCCCGACCGCTCCCGAGGCGGACTCCCCGGCCGACCTGAAGAAGGCCGCCACCGAGGAGACGACCGCCCCGGCCGCCGCGGACATCACCACCACCGACGAGGCCCAGGTCGAGGACCCCACCTCGGACCTCACCGCGGAGGACGGTGAGTTCGACGAGCTCGACGCCGCGGCCGAGGAGCAGCAGAGCAGTGGTGTCGCCTCCGGTGCCTCCGCGATCGTCGCCGCCGGTCTCGGCCTGATCGCCCTCAGCGGCAGCTGGACCTCCCGCGTCATAGCCGAGCGCGAGACCCTCAAGGGCCAGATCAGCTCCGCCAACGCCACCACCACCGAGGCCAAGATCGAGGCGCTGTACGGCAACGCCTGGCACATGACCGCCCTGGCCAACGGCGTCCTGTCGACGATCGCGCTGCTCATCGCCGTCTTCGTGCTGGCCCGTCCGGCCTTCGGCGCCCCCGGCCGCACCCTCCCCGCCTGGGTCCGCTCCGTCTCCTGGGCCGCCGTCGTCGTCGCCGCCATCGGCGTCGTCGCCTTCGCGTTCATGTATCTCCTCGCCCTCCCGACGGCCCCCGCCGTCTAGGCCGTCCACCGCCTCCGGGCGGTCCGCCTAGGCCGTTCGCACCTGCCCGGCGGCTCGTCTAGGTACTGCCTTAGGCCACCTCAGGGACCACCAATCCCGGCCTAAGGACCCCCGGCTCGTACAGATGCGGCATGCTCCCGATGTGCCGGCACCCCCTGGGGCGCGAATCTTGGATCACACCGAACGAGGTGTCCGAGAAACGCGAACCAGGGAGCACGAGATGTTCGAGTACGAGATCGCCACCGCCCGCCGCGCCGACCTCATCCGCGAGGCCGACGCCTACCGTCTGGTCCGGGAAGCGAAGAAGGCCCGCCGCTTCTCCCGGAGCCAGGAACCGGTGGGGTCGGTGAGAGGGCAGCGCGGCCGGTTCACCCGCGCCGCGTAACCCGCGGCACGAGACCGTCCGAACCGGCACGTGATGAGAAGCGCACCGATATCCAGTGCCGATGAGCAGGGCCTCTGTGCGATGCTCGGCGGCGTGGAGACCCGATCTGTCAGCCCGGTGTTCGTCGGCCGAGCCGACGAACTGGCCGTACTCACCGACGCCCTGACGCGCGCAGCCGGCCAAGAGCCGCAGGCGCTGCTCATAGGCGGCGAGGCCGGGGTCGGCAAGACCCGCCTCACCGAGGAGTTCCTCTCCGAGGCCGACCGCCGCGGCGCGGTCGTGGCCGTCGGAGGCTGTGTGGAGATCGGGGCGGAGGGACTTCCCTTCGCCCCGTTTTCGACCGCGCTGCGCACCCTGCACCGCCTGCTCCCCGACGAACTGGCCGCCGCCGCCGTCGGCCAGGAGGACGAGCTCGCGCGCATCCTCCCCGAACTGGGCGAGACCCCGCGCGGCCCCCACGACGAGGAGAGCACCGCCCGGCTCTTCGAGCTGACGGCCCGGATGCTGGAACGGCTCGCCGCCGACCGCACCGTCGTCCTCGTCCTGGAAGACCTGCACTGGGCGGACACCTCCACCCGGCACCTGCTCTCCTACCTCTTCCGCGCGCTCGGCAGCGGCCGGCTCGTCGTGGTCGCCACCTACCGCGCCGACGACGTCCACCGCCGCCACCCGCTGCGCCCGCTCCTCGCGGAGCTCGACCGGCTGCGCACCGTCCAGCGCATCGAGCTGTCCCGCTTCAACCGGGCCGAAGTCCGCCGCCAGCTCGCCGGGATCCTCGCCTCGCAGCCTGACGAGGAGTTCGTCGAGTCGGTCTTCGCCCGCTCCGACGGCAACGCCTTCTTCGTCGAGGAACTCGTCGCCTCCCGCGCCAGCGGCTGCGTCACCGGCCTCACCGAATCCCTGCGCGACCTGCTCCTGGTCCGCGTCGAAGTCCTCCCGGACGCCGCGCAGCGCGTCGTGCGCATCGTCGCCGAGGGCGGCTCCACGGTGGAGTACCCCCTGCTGCGCGCCGTCACCCGGCTCACCGAGGACGAACTGATCGAGGCCCTGCGCTCGGCGGTCGGCGCCAACATCCTCCTCGCCACCTCCGACGGCGACGGCTACCGCTTCCGCCACTCCCTGGTCCGCGAGGCGGTCTCCGACGACCTGCTGCCCGGCGAGCGGGCCCGCGTCAACCGCCGCTACGCCGAGGAGCTCGAACAGGACGACTCCCTGATCCGCGCGGAGGAACGGGTCATCCGCCTCGCCACCTACTGGTACTACGCCAACGACGCGGTCAAGGCGCTGCCCGCCGTGCTCGCGGCCTCGGTGGCCGCCCGGCGCCGGCACGCCTACTCCGAGCAACTGCGCCTGCTGGAGCGGGCCATGGAACTGTGGGAGGCCGTACCGGAGGAGGTGCGCGCCGAACTGCGCCCGGCGGACTACACCGAGGTCTACCCGCCCTGCGGCTGCGACCCGGCGACCACCCCGCTGCAACGCCTCGACCTGCTGGCCGAAGCCACCGTCGCGGCCCGCTTCGGCGGCGAGCGCGAACGCGCCCTGAAGCTGACCAAGACGGCCCTGCGGCTGCTGGAGGACGGGCACGACCCGCTGCGCGCCGCCTGGTTCTGGACCGAACGCTCCCGGATGATCGCCAGCCTCGCCCGCGGCGACGGCTGGGAGGAGCTGGCCCGGGCGCAGGAGCTCGTCCGCGGGCTGCCCCCGTCCCAGGTGCACGCCGACGTCCTGGTCCGGGCCGCGAGCTGGGGCATGCTCCACAAGCCGGGGCCCGACAACCTGGTCGCCGCCGAACGCGCCGTGGAGTACGCGCGGATGGTCGGCGCCGAGGACACCGAACTCAACGCCCGGATCACCGTCGGCAGCCTGCTCGTCGACGCCGGGGACGCCGAGCGCGGACTCGCCGAGATGTACGCGGTCAAGAACCGGGCCGCCGGACTCGGACTCGCCATGCTGGTGGCACGCGCGCACGTGAACCTCACCTCTCATCTGGAAAGCCTGGGCCGGTCCCGCGAAGCCGTGGAACTGGCCGAAGAAGGCGCCGAGCTGGTCAAGAACTCCCATCTGATGGACTCCGAGGCCTACATCCGGGGCAACATGGCGGAGAGCCTGTACAGCCTGGGCCGGTGGGAGGAGGCCGCGACGCAGGCCCGGCGCACCCTGACCCTCGTCAGCAGCGCCGCCCCGCGCGCCGCCGCCGTCGTACGGCTGTCCTACCTGGCCCTGGCCCGCGGCGAACTCGCCGAGGCCGCCGGCCAGCTCACCGCCGCCCGCACCCACTTCGGATCCCACGACGGCCAGCCCCAGCACCGGATCCCGCTGTTCCGCCTCGCGATCGGAGTGGCCGCGGCAGAGGGCCGGATCGCCGACGTCCGCAGCGAGGTGGCCGCCGTCATCGAGCACGGCTTCCCGCTCGGCATCCACCGCTATGCCTGGCCGCTGCTGCTCGCCGCCGCCTCGGCCGAAGCCGAGGCCCGCGGCCTGCCGGCCGCCGAGGCGGGCCGGGAGGAGGCGCTGACGGTGCTGCGCACCGCGGCCCGGCGCCTGGCCACACCGGTCCCGGTGTGGAACGCCCACTCCGAGTACCTCAGGGCCGAGCTGCTGCGCGCCGAGGCCCGGGACACCGTCGCGGACTGGACGGGCGTGGAAGCGGCCGTACGCCCCCTGGAGCGCCCCTACCTGCTCGCCAGGGCCCAGTACCGGCTCGTGGAGGCCCTGCTGGCGGCCGGCGGGGACCGTGAGGCCGCCGCCGCTCTGCTCCAGGAGGCCTACGCCACCGCCGAGCAGCTCGGTGCCCGCAGGATCCGCGAGGACCTGGCCCTGCTCGCACGGCGCGCCCGGCTCCCGCTCACCCCCGTGGACGCCGCCGCCCGGGCCCTGCTCGCTCCGGGCGCGGACCCGGTCGAGGCGCTGGGCCTGACCAGCCGCGAACGGGACGTGCTGCGCCTGGTCGCGGCCGGCCACACCAACCGCCAGATCGCCGAGGAGCTCTTCATCTCGCCGAAGACGGCCAGCGTGCACGTCTCGAACATCCTGGCAAAGCTCGGTGTGGCGAGCCGCGGCGAAGCCGCCGCGCTGGCCCACCGGCTACGGCTCTTCGGCCACGTGACCCAGCAGCCGGCCGGGACCCGGTGAAGGACACGCCCCCGGCCCCGCAGGACAGCTAAGCCGCCGGGTCCTCCTTGGCCCGTATGAGCACCTTGCCGGAGTCCAGGTCTATCGGACCCTTTCCCGGGTCGCCGTCATTCACGTCGATCCGGGAGAGCTCCAGCCGCTT
Source organism: Streptomyces sp. NBC_01298 (assembly GCF_035978755.1). NCBI lineage: Bacteria > Bacillati > Actinomycetota > Actinomycetes > Kitasatosporales > Streptomycetaceae > Streptomyces > Streptomyces sp. NBC_01298. The sequence continues at coordinate 2,920,858 of NZ_CP108414.1, read as the reverse complement.
CCTCTCCTCGTCCGTGTGCTTGCGGCCCGGACTGAACAGCTCCTCGATCATGTTGAACATCGCGTCCACCGTGCCTTTCGTTCCCCCGTCGGGGCCCGGCCCGTCGACCGCCGGTCATCCCACGGTCAGTGTCAGGATCCTGTCGTCACCGGTTTCCGGCGACCCGCGCCCGTCCGTCTCGCTCGTCACCAGCAGCAATCTGTCGCCCCCGAGGGCCACCACGGTGCGCAGCCGGCCGTACTCGCCCGTCAGGAAGGCCTCCGGCGCCGCCACCGGCTCCGTACCGGCCAGCGGGATCCGCCAGAGCCGCTGCCCCTTCAGCCCGGCCATCCAGATGGACCCCTGTGCCCAGGCGATCCCGCTCGGCGAGGCCTCGTCGGTCTTCCACACCGCCACCGGATCGCGCATCCCCGGTCTGCCGGCCTTGCCCTCGGCCTCCGGCCAGCCGTAGTTCGCGCCGGGCTCGATCAGATTCAGCTCGTCCCAGGTGCTCTGGCCGAACTCGGCCGCCCACAGCCGCTTGTCCTTGTCCCAGGCGAGCCCCTGCACATTGCGGTGCCCGTAGGAGTAGACGACGGAGTCGGCCTCCGGATTGCCGTGCACCGGCTCCCCGTCCGGGGTCATCCGCAGGATCTTTCCGCCCAGCGACTTCTTGTCCTGGGCCAGCCCGCTGTCCCCGGTCTCGCCCGTCCCGGCGTAGAGCATCTTGTCCGGGCCGAAGGCGATCCGCCCGCCGTTGTGGATGAGCCCCTTGGGGATCCCCCGGAACACGGTGTCGGGCGCGCCCAGCTGGTCGCCCGCCGGTCTCCGCTCGTCATAGCGCAGCCGCGCGATGCGGTTGTCGGACTCGGTGGTGAAGTAGGCGTACACCATGAGGTCCGAGGCGAAGGAAGGGGACACGGCCAGGCCCAGCAGCCCGCCTTCACCGCCCGGAGCCACTCCGGGCACCTTCCCGACGGGGGTCACGGCCCCCGTGCCCACGTCGACCCGGCTGATCGTGCCCTTGTCCCGGGAGGCGACCAGCAGGTTCCCGTCGGGCAGCGGAGCCACCCCCCAGGGGGACTCCAGGCCCTGCGCGGCCACGCCGGTCACCGTCACCCGCCCCTTTGCCGGCGGCCCGGAGGCCGACGCGGAGGCGGACGGGGAGCCCGAGGCCCCCGGTGGCGCGGAACCCGCCGCCGAGCTCGCCGGCGCATCGCCCGGCCGGACTCCGGTGCCCGCCGGCGGCGAGCAACCCGCCGCGAGCAGTGCCCCGCATCCCGCCAGGGCGAATGCCGCCAGTACCCCACGGGCCCGCGTGCGCGGTCCGGCGTAGGCCCGCACCGGCCCGCCCGCCAGGCCCTGCTCCCGGTCCAGCCCCTGGCCCGGCCCCGGCGGCAGCCCCGGCCCCCCGCCCGGTCCCCGACCCGGCTCTCGTCCCGGCTCTCGTCCCTGCACTCGTCCCCGGCCCTGTCCGTTTCGCATGTCCCCGCTCCCCTCCGGTCCTCCGATCGTGCCCTCACACGACTCAACAGCGCCGACCATGTCCCAAGTTCCGTCACTCGTACACTCGATCGAGTGGTTCAGGCCCCGACCGGCACCGGCAGCTCCGAGAGCTCCACCAGGTCCTCGGCGGTCAGCCGCACCTCGGCCGCCCGCGCGTTCTCCGCCGCCCAGCGCGCCTGCCCGGCCCCGGGCACGGGAACCACCTGCGGCCCCTGGGCCAGCACCCATGCCAGCGCCACCTGCGCCGCCGTGACCCCGTCCCCGTGCCGCCGGGCGACCCGCCGCAGCCCCGCCACGAGCACCTGGTTCGCCGCCATCGCGTACGCCGTGAACCGCGGATGCCGGGCCCGTACGTCCCCGGACTCGAACCCCTCGCCCGGAACCAGCGTCCCGGTCAGGAACCCGCTCCCCAGCGGCATCGCCGCCAGGAACCCCACCCCCCGCGCCGCGCACCACGGCAGCAGCCGCCAGGCCGCCCGCGGCGACCAGACCGACAGCTCCGCCTGTACCGCGCTCACCGGGAACACCTGCTGCGCCCGCTCCAGGTGCCGGACCGTTGCCTCGTACGCCCGGTCCCCGCCCGTCCCCGCACCCGGCCCGGTGCCCGCCCCCAGCGCGCAGAAGCCCAGCGCCCGTACCTTCCCCGCGCCCACCAGCTCCGCCAGCGCGCCCCAGGACTCCTCGACCGGCACGTCCGGGTCCACCCGGTGCAGCTGGTACAGGTCTATGACGTCGGTGCGCAGCCGCCGCAGCGAGGCGTCGCAGGCCCTCCGCAGGTATCCCGGGCGCCCGTCGGCCACCACGTGCACCCCGTCGGCCCGCAGCCCCGCCTTCGCGGACACGAAGGCGTCCGGCCGGCGCTCGCGCAGGACCCGGCCGAGGAGCAGCTCGTTGGTGTAGGGGCCGTAGAGATCGGCGGTGTCGAGCAGGTTCGCCCCCAGGTCGAGGGCCGTGTGCACGGTGTGCAGCGAGTCCTCGCGCCGTCTGCGCGAAGGCGCGTACGCCCCGCTCATCGGCATGCAGCCGAGGCCGATGGCACCCACCGTCAGCGCCCCCGCCCCGATCGACCTGCGCTCCACCGCGTGTCCCCCCTGGTCGTGCCCGGGCCTCGGTGGGCCTCCCGTTCCCGGCACACAAACTAACGGCTCGATCCGGATCCCCTGGCATAGCCTCCTGATCATGACCGCAGAGACTCCCGAGACTCCCGAGACCCCCGACGTATGGCTCCCCTTCCCCGCCGAGGAGATCGAGGGCCTGCCCGATTCCTTCCGCTACCGCCACTGGGACGGCGAGGACGCCTTCCCGGCCGATCCGGCCGCCTGCGTCTTCTACGTCACCCCGTACATGAAGTCCCCGGCCGTCACCCTGCGCCCGCTGCCCGCGATGCCCCGGCTGCGGGTCGTCCAGACCCTGACCGCCGGGGTCGATCACGTCCTGGGCGGCCTCGGCGACCTGGCCCCGGGCGTACGGCTGTGCAACGCCAAGGGCGTCCACGACGCGAGCACGGCCGAGCTCGCGCTCACCCTGGTCCTGGCCTCCCTGCGCGGGATCCCCGGCATGGTGCGCGGCCAGGACCGCGAGGAATGGCGCTTCGGGTTCTACGAGGCCCTCGCGGACAAGTCCGTACTGATCATCGGCTACGGAGCGGTCGGCGCGGCCATCGAGGACCGGCTGGCGCCCTTCGAGTGCGAGCGGATCGTCCGGGTGGCGCGGACGGCGCGCACCACAGCGCGCGGGCCGGTGCACGCCCTCGCCGAGCTGCCCCAACTCCTGCCCGCGGCCGACGTGGTGATCCTTTCCACACCGCTCACCGAGGAGACGAGGGGGCTCGCGGGAGCCGCGTTCCTCGGCCGCATGAAGGACGGCGCGCTGCTCGTGAACGTGGCCCGCGGACCCGTCGTCGACACCAAGTCCCTTCTGGTTGAGGTGGAGTCGGGCCGGCTGCGCGCCGCGCTGGACGTCACCGATCCGGAACCACTGCCTTCAGGCCACCCGCTCTGGCATGCTCCGGGTGTCCTGATCACGCCCCATGTGGGCGGCAGCAGCTCCGCGTTCGAGCCGCGGGCCAAGCGTCTGGTGGCCCGTCAGCTCCGCCGGTTCGCCGCCGGAGAGCCCGTGGAGAACACGGTGTTGATCACGGATTGACGTATGACGCGCACGCTCCGCGTTCGTCCGGATGTGCTCGGTGGGTACAACTCCCTTGTTGGTGACGGAGCGTAGAGAAACTATGTCCCTGAGTGACGAAAGTGGTGTATCGTCCGGACCAAGGGGCTGCGCCACGAACGTCTGGCGCTGGGGAGTGATCGGACACTTTGGGGGGCGACGGGCGATGCACTGCCAATGGACGAAGGATCCGATGCGGCGAAGCCGCCGGAGGCGACGGTGCCGGGACTGGACCGCGCCGGAACCAGCCAGCGAGGGGGACCGGTGAGCACGCCGGGGGCGGCGCTGCTGACCCGCCGGCCCCTCGCCGGAGGCGGCGGCAGCGGCTCGAAGGCCCTGGCGATGCAGATCCTCCTCGCGGTGGTCAGCAGCGGATACGGCGTGGGCGCCGCCCTCGGCTGGGGCTCCGAGGAACTCGCCGAGATCATGGGCGACTTCGGACTCAGCGCCGCCGGCCTGCTCGCCGCCGTCTCCTGTTTCACCTACGCCCGGGCCATCGACAGCCGGGAGCGCCCGGCCTGGCTGCTGTTCGCGTTCTCCTCGCTCATGGGCTGCTGCGGCAACGCCGTCTGGGGCTGGTACGAGGTGGTCCTCGGTGAGGCCGTGCCGAAGCCCTCGCTCGCCGACTTCGCCTTCCTCTGCTTCGCGCCGCCCGCCATCGTGGGCCTGCTCGTCCTCGCGAAGCGCCCGGTCACCAGGGCCGGCTGGGTCTGCCTGGGCCTCGACTCCTGGCTCATCGGCGGATCGCTGCTCACCCTCTCCTGGAGCCTGGCCCTCGCGCACGCCGCGCGCACCGCCCAGTCCGGCGCCCCCGGCAGCGTCCCGCGCGCGGCCCTCTCGCTGGCCTACCCGCTCCTGGACATCGCGCTCGTCTCGATGGTGCTGGTGCTGCACTTCCGCCGCTCCGAGACCAATCGCTCGGCCGTGAACACCGCCATCGCGGCCCTCGCTCTGACCGTGCTGAGCGACGCGCTGTTCACCTCGCCGCTGCTCAGCGCCGAATACCAGTCCGGGCAGCTCCTGGACGCCGGCTGGTTCGCCGGCTCGCTCCTCCTCGCGTACGCCCCCTGGGGCGCCCGCCGCCTGCACCCGAGCCCCGATCCCGCCGCCCACGGGCACGCGCGCGCAGAGCGGCCGCACAGCCGCCCCATCACCGGCTCCCTGCCCGCCCTCACCCCGTACCTCGCGGCGGCCGTCTGCACCCTCGGGATCCTCTACAACGTCGTGGACGGCCGGAAGGTCGACCGGGTCGTCGTCTTCACGGGCTGTACGGTCGTGCTCGCCCTGGTCATCCGCCAGGGCATCATGCTGCTCGACAACATCGCGCTGACCCAGGAACTGGCCCAGAAGGAGAACCACTTCCGCTCCCTGGTCCAGGGCTCCAGCGACGTCATCATGATCGCCGCGCCCACCGGCACCCTGCGCTACGTCAGCCCCGCCGCCGCCGGGGTCTACGGCCGCGAGGCGGAGGAGCTGGTCGGCACCGAGCTGGCCACCCTGATCCACCCGGAGGACCTGGGCCGCGTCGTCCACGAGGTGCGCCGCTTCCTGGCCGCGCCGCCCGCCGAGGAGCCGACCACCCGCATCGAGTGCCGGTTCAGATCGGGTGACGGCGAGTGGCTCAATGTGGAGTCCACCGTCAACCGCCACCAGGGCGGTCTCATCCTCAACAGCCGCGACGTCACCGAGCGGGTGCGGCTCCAGGCGCAGCTCCAGCACAGCGCCGAGCACGACCCGCTCACTGACCTCCCCAACCGGGCCCTGTTCACCCGCCGGGTCCGCCAGGCCCTCACCGGACGCAGGGCCGGGGACCACAGCACCGCCGTGCTCTTCATCGACCTCGACGGGTTCAAGGCGGTCAACGACACCATCGGCCACCAGGCGGGCGACGAACTGCTCATCGAGGCCGCCCGCCGGCTCCAGGACTCGGTCCGGGCCGGGGACACCGCGGCCCGCCTCGGCGGCGACGAGTTCGCCGCGCTGATCCTGGGCGACGGCAGCCGCGACCGCACCGCCCGCGAGTACCAGGTCCACGAGATCGCCGACCGGCTGCGCACCACCCTCTCCCAGCCCTACCGGATCGCCGGGAGCGAGGTCCGGGTCGCCGCCAGCATCGGCGTGGCCTTCGCGGACCCCGGCATCACCCCTTCGGATCTGATGCGCAACGCGGATCTCGCGATGTACCGGGCGAAGGCGGGCGGCAAGGACCGGGTCGAGATGTACGCGCCCCAGATGCAGGCCGAGGTCGTCCGCAAGGCGGCGCTGGCGGGCAGGCTGCGCACCGCGCTGCACGACGGAGAGTTCACCCTGCTGCACCAGCCCGTGGTCTCCCTGGCCTCGGGGGAGATCTCGGCCGTGGTGGCGCAGGCCCGCTGGCGTTCCGCCCAGGGGATCCTGTTCACCCCCGCCGAGTTCCTGCGGGTCGCCGAACACAGCGCGGGAGGGGCCGGCGGGACCGGCGGGGGAGGGGCCGGCGAGAGCGGGCACTCCACCGTCCCGGACGCCTCGCGCACCGCCGAGCTGGGGCGCTGGCTGCTGGAGGAGGCCGTCGGGCAGGCCGCCGACCGGCACCGGGCCGGGCACGACGTCCCCGTGGCCGTACGGATGACCGCGCAGCGGCTGCTGGACCGGTCGATGCCGCTGGGCTCCGTGGAGGCCCTGCTGACCCGCAACGGGCTGCCGTCGGGCGGGCTCGTCCTGGAGCTCGCCGTCTCCGACCCCAGGGTGCCCTTCGACGACCTGGAGCGCCGCCTGGCGGCCCTGCACCGGCTCGGGGTCCTGATCGCCCTCGACGGCTTCGGCAGCGGCTACGCGGCCATCAGCGCCCTGCGCAGGCTCCCCGTGGACATGCTCAAGCTCGACCGGGGCCTGGTCGAGGGGGTCGTGGAGTCACCCCGGCTGCACAAGATCACCGCCGGTCTGTTGCGGATCGCAAACGACCTCGGCATGCAGTCGGTGGCGGAAGGAGTGGACCTCCCCGAGCAGGTCATGGCGCTGCGCGCGATGGGCTGTACCCACGGGCAGGGAATGGCCTTCTCCGGCCCTCTGGACGAGTACAGGCTGCGCCGAGCGCTCGTGCGCGGTACGTTCCCAGTACCGGGCGGCGCGGCCCAACCCGCGTTGGCCGGTGGTTCGCAAGGGGGCTCGATGGTCATCCGCAGAGGCTCACATAATGAGACGCCCGTCCCACCCGCTTGACATCACCCTCCCGCCGGAGGGAGGGTCAATGCCATGCGCACCCGAATTCTCGTACTTGGAAAGCGCGTCGGCTGAAGCTGGGACCAGCATGTCCCCGCTCAACGCACCCGACGCGCTCCCCTCGCTTGCCTCCCGGCACGAGGGGTTTTTTGTTGCACTGGCAACGTCGAATCTCGTAAAACCCTCCTCGTAAAACCCTCAGCTTCGAGAAGAGAATGCCGATGACCGAGCAGGCCACCGGGGCCCACCATCCGCAGCCGCGGGCCCGTTCCGGCGGACACCAGTCCGCCGCAGTTGAGCACGTCACGGGTGCGCAGTCCCTCATCCGCTCTCTCGAAGAGGTGGGGTGCGACACCGTCTTCGGCATTCCGGGCGGCTGCATCCTCCCCGCGTACGACCCGCTGATGGACTCCAAGAAGGTCCGTCACATCCTGGTCCGCCACGAGCAGGGGGCCGGCCACGCCGCCACCGGCTACGCGCAGGCCACGGGCAAGGTCGGCGTCTGCATGGCCACCTCCGGCCCGGGGGCCACCAACCTGGTGACCCCGATCGCCGACGCGCACATGGACTCCGTGCCGCTCGTCGCGATCACCGGCCAGGTCTCCTCCAAGGCGATCGGCACCGACGCCTTCCAGGAAGCGGACATCGTCGGCATCACCATGCCGATCACCAAGCACAACTTCCTGGTGACCAAGGCCGAGGACATCGCCCGGACCATCGCCGAGGCCTTCCACATCGCCTCCACCGGCCGCCCCGGCCCGGTCCTGGTCGACATCGCCAAGGACGCCCTGCAGGCGAAGACCACCTTCTCGTGGCCGCCCAGCCAGGACCTCCCCGGCTACCGGCCGGTCACCAAGCCGCACGCCAAGCAGATCCGCGAGGCGGCCAAGATGATCGCCGCCGCCAAGCGGCCGGTCCTCTACGTCGGCGGCGGCGTCATGAAGGCCGGCGCGACCGCCGAGCTGAAGGTCCTCGCCGAGCTCACCGGCGTCCCGGTCGTCACCACCCTGATGGCCCTGGGCTCCATCCCGGACAGCCACCCGCAGAACGTCGGCATGCCGGGCATGCACGGTGCCGTCACCGCCGTGACCGCGCTCCAGAAGTCGGACCTGCTGATCGCGCTCGGCACCCGCTTCGACGACCGCGTCACCGGCAAGCTGGACAGCTTCGCCCCCTTCGCCAAGGTCATCCACGCGGACATCGACCCGGCCGAGATCGGCAAGAACCGCGCCGTGGACGTCCCGATCGTCGGTGACGCCCGCGAGGTCATCGCCGACCTGATCCAGGCCGTCCAGGCCGAGGTCACCGACGGCAACGCCGGGGACTACACCGCCTGGTGGAAGGACCTCAACCGCTGGCGCGACACGTACCCGCTGGGCTACGACCTGCCCGAGGACGGCACGCTCTCCCCCCAGCAGGTCATCGAGCGGATCGGCCAGCTGGCGCCGAAGGGCACCATCTACGCGGCCGGCGTCGGCCAGCACCAGATGTGGGCCTCGCACTTCGTCAACTACGAGGAGCCCCGCACCTGGCTGAACTCCGGCGGCGCCGGAACCATGGGCTACGCGGTCCCCGCCGCGATGGGCGCCAAGGTCGGCATGCCGGAGCGCACGGTCTGGGCGATCGACGGCGACGGCTGTTTCCAGATGACCAATCAGGAACTGGCCACCTGCGCGCTGAACAACATCCCGATCAAGGTCGCGATCATCAACAACGGTGCGCTGGGCATGGTCCGCCAGTGGCAGACCCTGTTCTACAACCAGCGGTACTCGAACACCGTCCTGCACGGGGGTGAGACGGGTACCGACACGGCCGTCGGCTCCCAGCTCGGCGAGTCGGCCGCCCCCCGCATGGGCACCCGCGTCCCGGACTTCGTCAAGCTGTCCGAGGCCATGGGCTGCGTGGCGCTGCGCTGCGAGGACCCGGCCGACCTGGACAAGGTCATCGCCGAGGCCAACGCGATCAACGACCGCCCGGTCGTCGTCGACTTCATCGTCCACGAGGACGCCATGGTGTGGCCCATGGTCGCCGCCGGCACCTCGAACGACGAGGTCATGGCCGCCCGGGGCGTCCGCCCCGACTTCGGCGACAACGAAGACGACTGAGCCGAGAGAGCCGAGAGAGAGAACGACTCACATGTCCAAGCACACGCTCTCCGTCCTGGTCGAGAACACGCCCGGCATCCTCGCCCGGATCGCCGCGCTGTTCTCCCGACGCGGGTTCAACATCGACTCCCTCGCGGTCGGTGTCACCGAGCACCCCGACATCTCGCGGATCACCATCGTCGTGAACGTCGAGGACCTCCCGCTGGAGCAGGTGACCAAGCAGCTCAACAAGCTGGTCAACGTGCTCAAGATCGTCGAGTTGGAGCACACCAACGCCATCGAGCGCGAACTCGTTCTGGTGAAGGTCCGCGCCGACAACGAGACGCGCTCGCAGATCGTCGAGATCGTCCAGCTGTTCCGCGCCAAGACCGTCGACGTCTCCCCGGAGGCCGTCACCATCGAGGCCACCGGCGGCACCGACAAGCTGGGCGCGATGCTCAAGATGCTGGAGCCCTTCGGCATCAAGGAGCTCGTCCAGTCCGGCACGATCGCCATAGGGCGCGGCGGCCGGTCCATCACGGACCGCAGCCTGCGCGCGCTCGACCGCAGCGCCTGAGCCCGGCCGGGCCGGTGACACCGGCCCGGCCGTGCCCCGCCCGTCCGTTTCTCCCTCGCTCGTATGGCGAGACCGAGAACCACGTATTCCGTTCCCCGCCGTACGGTGGGAGCAACACCAGCGCACCAAGGAGATATCCCAGTGGCCGAGCTGTTCTACGAGAACGACGCCGACCTGTCCATCATCCAGGGCCGCAAGGTCGCGGTCATCGGTTACGGCAGCCAGGGCCACGCCCACGCGCTGTCGCTCCGTGACTCCGGCGTCGACGTCGTCGTCGGCCTGCACGAGGGCTCGAAGTCCAAGGCCAAGGCCGAGGAGCAGGGCCTGAAGGTCCTCCCCGTCGCCGAGGCCGCGGCCTGGGCGAACGTCATCATGATCCTGACCCCGGACCCGCTCCAGGCCGAGATCTACGCCGCCTCGATCGAGTCGCACCTGGACGAGGGCGACGCGCTCTTCTTCGGCCACGGCTTCAACGTCCGCTACGGCTTCATCAAGCCCCCGGCCAACGTGGACGTGGCCCTGGTCGCGCCCAAGGGTCCGGGTCACCTGGTCCGCCGTCAGTACGAGGAAGGCCGCGGCGTGCCCTGCATCGCCGCCGTCGAGCAGGACTTCACCGGTTCCGCCTTCCAGCTCGCGCTGTCGTACGCGGCCGGCATCGGCGGCACGCGCGCCGGCGTCATCAAGACCACCTTCACCGAAGAGACCGAGACCGACCTGTTCGGTGAGCAGGCCGTCCTCTGCGGTGGCGCCTCCGCGCTGGTGAAGGCCGGTTTCGAGACGCTGACCGAGGCCGGCTACCAGCCCGAGATCGCGTACTTCGAGTGCCTGCACGAGCTGAAGCTCATCGTCGACCTCATGTACGAGGGCGGCCTGGAGAAGATGCGCTGGTCGGTCTCCGAGACCGCCGAGTGGGGCGACTACATCACCGGTCCCCGCATCATCACGGACGCCACCAAGGCCGAGATGAAGAAGGTCCTCGCGGAGATCCAGAGCGGCGAGTTCGCCAACACCTGGATGGCCGAGTACAAGGCCGGTCTGCCGAAGTACAACGCGTACAAGAGCGCCGACGAGGCGCACCTGCTGGAGACCACCGGCAAGAAGCTGCGCAAGCTGATGAGCTGGGTCGACAACGACGAGAGCTGATCCGCTTCGCCGCGGGGCCGGGACGGTGCGTCCCGGCCCCGCGGCACATCGGCTCGGGCACCCGCACGAGAGGCCTCGCGGAGGACCGCTTGTCCACCCTGGCCAATCTCGTGCGGGTGATCCTTCCTTACAGGCGGAATTCCCTCCCGGATCCGCCACTACACTGCTCAACACAACGCGTCAGGCCCACAGTGTCGTGCGTCTTCCACGCGGCTACCCCCCTCCACCGCCTGCGGCCGTCGGGACGGCCGTCCGCACTGGACTTGTGAGGACCCACGTGAGCTCGAAACCTGTCGTACTCATCGCCGAAGAGCTGTCGCCCGCCACTGTCGAGGCGCTCGGCCCGGACTTCGAGATCCGCCACTGCAACGGCGCCGACCGCGCGGAGCTGCTCCCCGCGATCGTGGACGTCGACGCGATCCTGGTCCGTTCCGCGACCAAGGTCGACGCGGAGGCCATCGCCGCGGCCAAGAAGCTGAAGGTCGTCGCCCGCGCCGGTGTCGGTCTGGACAACGTCGACGTCTCGTCCGCCACCAAGGCCGGCGTGATGGTCGTGAACGCCCCGACCTCCAACATCGTCACCGCCGCCGAGCTGGCCTGTGGCCTGCTCGTCGCGACGGCCCGCAACATTCCGCAGGCCAACACCGCCCTGAAGAACGGCGAGTGGAAGCGGAACAAGTACACGGGTGTCGAGCTCAGCGAGAAGACCCTCGGCGTCGTCGGCCTCGGCCGCATCGGCGTCCTGGTCGCCCAGCGCATGTCGGCCTTCGGCATGAAGATCGTCGCGTACGACCCCTACGTGCAGCCCGCGCGCGCCGCCCAGATGGGCGTCAAGATGCTGACGCTCGACGAGCTGCTCGAGGTCGCCGACTTCATCACCGTGCACCTGCCCAAGACCCCTGAGACCCTCGGTCTCATCGGGGACGAGGCCCTGCACAAGGTCAAGCCGTCCGTCCGCATCGTCAACGCCGCCCGCGGCGGGATCGTGGACGAGGCCGCGCTGTACTCGGCCATCAAGGAAGGCCGCGTCGCCGGCGCCGGCCTCGACGTGTACGCGAAGGAGCCCTGCACGGACTCCCCGCTGTTCGAGCTCGACCAGGTCGTCTGCACCCCGCACCTCGGCGCGTCCACGGACGAGGCCCAGGAGAAGGCCGGTGTCTCGGTCGCCAAGTCGGTGCGCCTCGCGCTCGCCGGGGAGCTCGTCCCCGACGCGGTCAACGTCCAGGGCGGCGTCATCGCCGAGGACGTCCGTCCCGGCCTGCCGCTCGCCGAGAAGCTCGGCCGCATCTTCACCGCGCTGGCGGGCGAGGTCGCGGTCCGCCTCGACGTCGAGGTCTGCGGCGAGATCACCCAGCACGACGTCAAGGTGCTCGAACTCTCCGCGCTCAAGGGCGTCTTCGAGGACGTCGTCGACGAGACGGTCTCCTACGTCAACGCACCGCTCTTCGCGCAGGAGCGCGGGGTCGAGGTCCGCCTGACCACCTCCTCGGAGTCCCCGGACCACCGCAACGTGGTGACCGTCCGCGGCACCCTGTCGGACGGCCAGGAAGTCTCGGTCTCCGGCACGCTGGTGGGCCCGAAGCACCTCCAGAAGCTCGTCGGCATCGGCGAGTACGACGTGGACCTGGCACTCGCCGACCACATGGTCGTCCTGCGCTACGCCGACCGCCCGGGCGTGGTCGGCGCCGTCGGCCGCATCCTCGGCGAGGCCGGCCTGAACATCGCGGGCATGCAGGTCGCCCGCGCCGAAGAGGGCGGCGAGGCCCTCGCGGTCCTCACCGTCGACGCCGAGGCCCCGGTGAACGTCCTCGCGGACATCGCCACCGAGATCGGCGCCGTCTCGGCCCGTACGGTCAGCCTCGGCTGACGCCGCGGCACGCGACAGAGCGAAGGGCCCGGGGGAGACCCCGGGCCCTTTCGCGCGTTCCGCTCCGTTACGCCTCCGAGTGCGCGATCCCCGCGCCGGCCGGGGCCGGCTCCGCAGGGGCGGGGGCGGGGGCTCCGCGTCCCCGGAGCAGGGCCGCGGCGAGCACCGCCGCCGCGAGGAGCAGGACCGTACCGCCCCAGGCGGCGTACTGCATTCCGTGCACGAAGGCCTCCCGTGCCGCGGCCAGGACCTGCCCGCCGGCCGCGCCGCCGAGCCCCTGGGCGGTGGCCACGGCCCCGCCGAGGGTCTCCCGCACGGCGGGCTCGGAGCCGGCCAGGTCGGAGCGGTAGACGGCGGTGCCCAGGCTGCCCAGGACGGCCATCCCGAGGGCGCCGCCGAACTCCTGGCCGGTCTCCAGCAGGGAGGCGGCGGAGCCGGCCTTCTCGGCGGGGGCGGAACCGAGCGCCATGTCGGAGACCAGGGACATCACCGTGACGATGCCGGAGGCCAGGACCCCGGCTCCGGTCAGCAGCAGCCACAGCGAGTCGGTGTCCACCAGGCTGATCAGGGTGAACCCGGCGGCGGCGAGGACGAAGCCGCCCGAGATGACGTAGGCCCGGTCGGTCTTCTGGGCGAGGGCCGCGCCGACGGGGGCGGCGGCGCCGATGAGGACCGAGGGGGCGAGGCTCCAGAGGGCGGCTTCCAGGGTGCCCATGCCGAGCACGGACTGCAGGTACTGGGTGGTGAAGTAGGCCGAGCCCATCATGGCGAAGGCGGCGACGGTGTTCAGGCCGATGCCGGCGCCGAAGCCGCGCCCCCGGAAGAGGGTCCGGGAGACCATGGCGTCGCCGCGGGAGCGCTGGCGGCGGACGAAGAGGTACCCGAAGGCCAGACCGGCGGCGAGGCAGCCGGAGCGGAGCGGGGTGAAGCCCTCGGCGGCGATCTCCTTGAGGCCGTAGACCACCGGCAGCACGGCGGCCATCGACAGCGGCACGCTCAGCAGGTCGAAGCGGCCGGGCGCCGGGTCCTTGAACTCGGGGACCAGCACGGGGACCAGGATCAGCAGGAGCAGCATCGCGGGCACGTTGATCAGGAAGACAGAGCCCCACCAGAAGTGGTTCAGCATCACGCCGCTCATGACCGAGCCGAGGGCGACGCCGCCGGTCATGGCGCCGGACCAGATCGCGATGGCCTTGCCGCGCTGCCGCTCGTCCTGGAAGAGGTTGCGCACGAGGGCGAGCGTGGACGGCATCAGGGTCGCGCCGCCGATTCCGAGCAGGACCCGGGCCGCGATGAGCATCTCGGTGCTGGAGGCGTAGGCGGCGGCGACGGAGGCGAGTCCGAAGGCGGCCGCGCCGGCCAGGAGCAGCTTGCGGCGGCCGATCCGGTCGCCGAGCGAGCCCATCGTGATGAGCAGGCCCGAGAGGGCGAAGGCGTAGCTGTCGAAGATCCAGAGCTGCTGCGTGGCGCTGGGGTCCAGCTCCCGGGTGATGGCCGGGATGGCGAAGTAGAGGACGGAGACGTCCATCGAGACCAGGAGCAGGGGGAGGACGAGAACGGTGAACGCGATCCATTCCCGGCGACCGGCGAGACCGGCGGGGCGTGCTGCGGGGTTCGTCATGAGCAGAAATGTACAAGCGTCATAAACGCTTGTCTAGTACGGCCGTATGGAACGTTTGTCTTGGACGGTCGTCTTGGCTACCGTGAAGCCATGGGACACCGCGAAGATTTGCTGGAAGGCGCCAAGAAGTGCCTGGTCGAGAAGGGTTTCGTGGGTACGACCGCCCGCGACATCGTCAAGGCCTCGGGTGCGAACCTGGCCTCGATCGGCTACCACTACGGCTCCAAGGACGCCCTCATGACGGAGGCTTACATCGCCGTCGTCCAGGAGTGGGGTGATCAGTTCTCGGCCGGGGTGGAGGGCCGGGGCGGCTCGCTGGAACGCTTCCGCTCGGTGTGGGACGGAGTGCACGCCGGCCACGAGGCGTCCGGCCCGATCTGGGCGGCCAGCATGGAGATCGCCCTCGCCGGGGACCGGATGCCGCAGCTGCGGTCGATGCTCGCCGCCTCGCAGGGGGAGGGGCGCCGCGGGCTGGTCTCGATGTTCACGGGCGTGCCCGAGGAGGACCTGACGGAGGAGGACCTGCGGACCGCGGGCGCCTTCTACCAGGCCCTGCTCAACGGGTTCATGCTCCAGTGGCTCTTCGACCCCGCGTCGGCCGCGACCCCGGCGGAGCTGACGGAGGGAATGCGGCGGGCGGTGGCGGGGATGGCGGCGGCGAAGACCGTTCGGGACGCGCCCTAGCGGGTGACCGTCAGCCGTGCAGGCGGGCGGCCTTGAGGGCCATGTGCAGGAGGAGGCGGTCCTCGCCCTCGTCGAGGTCGAGGCCGGTCAGCTGCTCCACCCGGGACAGCCGGTAGTACAGGGTCTGGCGGTGGATCCCCAGGGCCGCCGCCGCGCGGCCCGCCTGGCCCGCGCAGTCCAGGAACACCTCGGCCGTCCGGGCCAGTTCGGGATTGGCCGGGCCGCGCAGGGCGCGGGCCACCGGGTCGTCCAGGGCCTCCTCGGCGACGGAGGCCAGCATGCGGTAGGGCCCGATCGCGGACCACTGCGCGACCGGCCCGAGCCGCGGCCCGGCGGCGGCGGCCCGGGCGGCGGCGGTGGCCTGCTGCCAGGCGCCGGGCAGTGCGGTGAGTGCCCGCACGGGGTCGGACACCCCGGCGGTCACTCCGGTGGCGGCCCCGGGGGCGGCTGCTTTGCCGCCGGCCGGTGATCCCGGCCCGGCGGCCTGGTCGGCCTTGGCGGCCCCGCCCGTCCCGTCCGCTCCGCCCGCCCCGCGTCCCCCACCGGCCCCACCGGCCCCACCGGCCCCACCGGCCGCGCGGGGCATCAGGCGGGAGATCGCCGTGAGGGCCGGAGCCAGCGGGTCCGTGCCGCGCAGGCGGATCAGGACCGCGAGGCACTGCCCCGCCGGGCCGTCGCCGGGGCGCCGCTCCTGCTCGCCGGCCCCCCGCCCGGGCGCCACGCACACGGCCGCCGCTCCCGGGACCGAAGCCGGGGCCTCGCCGGACCACGGGCTCACGCAGACCGCGGCGTGCGGCCCCTCGCCGCCCGGGCCGAGTGCCACCCGTAGCGCGGCCACCGCCATGTCCTGCTGCCAGCCGCGCCCGGCGGTCAGCACCGCGAGGAACTCCCGGGACAG
The DNA here is from genome assembly GCF_035978755.1 of Streptomyces sp. NBC_01298. Classification (NCBI taxonomy): domain Bacteria; kingdom Bacillati; phylum Actinomycetota; class Actinomycetes; order Kitasatosporales; family Streptomycetaceae; genus Streptomyces; species Streptomyces sp. NBC_01298. The sequence goes on along the minus strand of NZ_CP108414.1, from coordinate 2,905,138 downwards.
GTCGGCCCCCGCCCGGGCCTCCTCCGCGAGCAGCAGCCCGATCCGCTGGGCCACCTCCATGGCCGCGGCCAGCGCCCGCGCGTCGGGGCCGGGCTCCTGGTCGAGGAGCCATACGTAGCCCTGGACGATCCCGCGGTAGCGCACCGGCAGGCAGATCCGCCCCCGGAAGACGCCGGCGTCGGGGGCGGCCGGGATCCTGACCGGTCCGGTGGCGCGGGCGATGCCGAAGCCCTCGAACCAGGACCGGACGGCCGCGGTCGACTGGCGGGTCAGGATCGAGCGGGTCCGTACCGGGTCCATGGCCAGATCGTCATCGCTGTCGTGCGCGCCGAAGGCGATGAGGCGGAAGTCCCGGTTCTCCAGCGTCGCCGGAGCGCCGAGCAGCGCCGAAATCTCGTCCACCAGGTCCTGGTAATCGCCTTTCACCCGCACATTCTCCCACCCCCGCACGCCCCCTTCAGACAGATGTATGAGATCCGGGCCACGGATGCGTGACAGCTGTCGATGGCAGAGGATCGGGGAGATCCCTAGGTTTCACGGTGGTTTTACTTGCGTTTTCCTTATGGCCTCCGTCGTCCCGGCGCGGGCTGAATGTCTGCTTCTGCCCGCCCCCGTTGGAGGTACCCCGTGCTGGGTCCCGCGATCCTCGCCGCCTCGCGCAGCGACAAGATGCGCCGAATCGTCTCTGCCGCCCCGGTGACCAAGCCCGTGGTGAACCGGTTCATCCCCGGTGAGACGGTCGACCAGGTCATCCCGATCGTCGAGGACCTGACCGGCAAGGGCCTGGAGGTGACCCTCGACGTCGTCGGCGAGGACATCACCACCGTGGAGCAGTCGCACGCCGCGCGCGACGCGTACCTCGAGCTCATCGAGCAGCTCGCCCACCTGAGCCTCGGCGAGACCGTCGAGATGTCCGTGAAGCTGTCCATGTTCGGCCAGGCGCTGGAAGGCGGTCACGAGCTGGCCCTCGCCAACGTCCGTCCGGTCGTCGAGGCCGCAGCCGCCATCGGCACCACCGTGACCCTGGACGCCGAGGACCACACCACCCTCGACTCGATGTTCGCCATCCACGAGGAGCTGCGCCGCGACTTCCCGCAGACCGGCTGCGTGATCCAGGCGTACCTGTTCCGCACCGAGGCCGACGCCCGCCGCCTGGCCGCGGCCGGCAGCCGCGTACGCATCGTGAAGGGCGCCTACAAGGAGCCCGCCGAGGTCGCGTACCAGGACAAGGCCGAGATCGACAAGGCGTACGTCCGCATCCTGAAGATCCTCATGGACGGCGAGGGCTACCCGATGATCGGGTCCCACGACCCGCGCCTGATCGCCATCGGCCAGGAGCTCGCCCGCAAGGCGGGCCGCAAGCTGGACGAGTACGAGTTCCAGATGCTGTACGGCATCCGCGGCGAGGAGCACCTGCGGCTGGCCGCCGAGGGCCACCGCATGCGCGTCTACACGGCGTACGGGACCGACTGGTACGGCTACTTCATGCGGCGCCTCGCGGAGAAGCCGGCCAACCTGCTCTTCTTCCTCCGCTCGATGATCACCAAGAACTAGGCCCTCCCACTAGCTCAAGGAGCACCCCGCATCATGGACGCTGTAACCCAGGTCCCCGTGCCGGTCAACGAGCCGGTCCACTCGTACGCCCCCGGCACCCCGGAGCGCGCGCGCCTCGAGATCCAGCTGAAGCAGCTGTCCGAGAACCCGATCGACCTCCCGATGACGATCAACGGCGTCAAGCGGATGGGCGGCGGCGAGCGCTTCGACGTCGTGCAGCCGCACGACCACAAGGCGGTCATCGGCACCTACGCGAACGCCACGCGGGCCGACGCCCAGGAGGCCGTCGACGCCGCGCTGGCCGCCGCCCCGGCCTGGCGCGCGATGTCCTTCGACGACCGCGCCGCGATCATCCTGCGCGCCGCCGAGCTGCTGTCCGGCCCGTGGCGCGAGAAGCTGGCCGCGTCCACGATGCTGGGCCAGTCGAAGACCGCGCAGCAGGCCGAGATCGACACCCCGTGCGAGCTCGTCGACTTCTGGCGCTTCAACGTCCACTTCGCCCGCCAGATCCTGGCCGAGCAGCCGGTCGCGAACTCCGCCGGCGTGTGGAACCGCAGCGACCACCGCCCGCTCGAAGGCTTCGTCTACGCGATCACCCCCTTCAACTTCACGGCCATCGCGGGCAACCTGCCGACCGCCCCGGCCCTGATGGGCAACGTGGTCGTGTGGAAGCCGTCCCCGACGCAGACCCACTCCGCGATCCTCCTCATGGAGCTGCTGGAGGCGGCCGGCCTGCCGAAGGGCGTCATCAACCTGGTGACGGGCGACGGCATCGCCGTCTCCGACGTGGCGCTGACCCACCCGGAGCTCGCGGGCATCCACTTCACCGGTTCGACCAAGACCTTCCAGTACCTGTGGAAGACGGTCGGCAACAACATCGAGAACTACAAGTCCTACCCGCGCCTGGTCGGCGAGACCGGCGGCAAGGACTTCGTCGTCGCGCACCCGTCCGCGGACCGCGCGATCCTGAAGACCGCCCTGACCCGCGGCTCCTTCGAGTACCAGGGCCAGAAGTGCTCGGCGTCCTCGCGCGCCTACGTCCCGGCCTCGATCTGGAACGACGGCTTCAAGGAGGCCTTCGCGGCCGAGGTCGACGGCATCACCATGGGCGACGTCCGCGACCTGACGAACTTCATCGGCGCCGTCATCGACGAGCGCTCGTTCGCCAAGAACAAGGCCGCGATCGACCGCGCGAAGGCCGACCCGACCTGCGAGATCGTCGCCGGCGGCACCTACGACGACTCGGAGGGCTACTTCGTCCGCCCGACCGTCATCGCGTGCACCGACCCTTCGAACGAGGTCTTCACGACCGAGTACTTCGGCCCGATCCTGGCGATCCACGTCTACGACGACGCCGCCGCCGACGGGTTCGACGCGATGCTGGCTCAGATGGAGTCCGTCTCGGCGTACGCCCTGACCGGCGCCGTCATCGCGCAGGACCGCTACGCGGCGGCCGACGCGATGGAGAAGCTCCGCTTCGCCGCGGGCAACTTCTACATCAACGACAAGTCGACCGGCGCCGTCGTCGGCCAGCAGCCCTTCGGCGGCGGCCGCGCCTCGGGCACCAACGACAAGGCCGGCGCGGCGTCGAACCTGATGCGCTGGACGTCGACCCGCTCCATCAAGGAGACCCTGGTGGCCCCGACCGACTACGGCTACCCCCACATGGGCTGACCCAGGCCCCACAGAACCCCGCCCCCGTTCCGGTACCCCCAAGTCCGGAGCGGGGGCGGTTTCATGTCCGCGGGCCCGCCTAGACCTCGACGATGACCTGGTCCAGGGACTTGCGGATCAGGTCGGGGACCTCGCAGTCGTCCGACGGGTAGCCGACCGGGATGACCGCGAAGGCCTTCTCGTTCTCCGGGCGGTTCAGGACGTGGGAGAGGAAGCGCATCGGGCTCGGGGTGTGGATCAGGGCGGCCAGGCCGGAGAGGTGGAGGGCCGACAGGAGCATGCCGACGGCGATGCCGACCGACTCGTCGACGTAGTAGTGCTTGTGCTTCGTGCCGTCCTCGCCGAGCCAGTAGCGCTGCTGGAAGACCACGATCAGGGCCGGGGCGTCGGTGAGGTGGGTCTTCACGGCGTCCGTGCCGATGGGGCGCAGGGCGGCGAGCCACTCGTCGCCGAGCCGGCCGTCGTAGGAGAGCTGCTCCTCCTGCTCGGCGGCCGCGCGGATCTGCTCCCGTACGGCCGGGTCCTTGACGAGGACGAAGGTCCACGGCTGCTGGTGCGCCCCGGAGGGCGCGGTCGCGGCGCACGCGATGGCGTCCCGGACCACCTGCTCGGGCACCGGGTCGGCGGAGAAGTGGCGTACGGTCCTGCGCTCGTCCATCCGCGTCCGCAACTCGGCGGCGCGCGCGAGCGATTCCGGCGCCGGCATCCGCTCGGGGCGGTAGGGGGCGGAACGGTACGGCTGGCCGTGGATCGGGGTCCACTGCTGGGTATCGGGAGACATGGGGCGAGTCTGCCGAGCCAATGGTCCAGACCGCCAGAGTCGCGTCGGCCCAATTCGGCCGGTGGGCGATATTTCATGTCCGCATAGCGGATACAGGCGGTGGGGGGACGGCGCTTGCTACGGTCGTGCCATGGGCGACTGGGACGCGCGAGCCGTACGGACGAGGCTGCGGCAGATGGCGGCGCAGGACCCGGGGGCCCTGCGCCACGGCGCCCGCAGTCACCGGTACGAGCTGGCTCCGCCGCTTCCCGAGGCCGAGATCCGTGCCTTCGAGGAGGAGCACGGATGCCGGCTGCCCCCGGAGTACCGCTCGTTCGTCGCCCGCGTGGGTGACGGTCCCGCCGGTCCCGCGTACGGACTGATGCCGCTCGTGACCCCGCGCCCGTCCGCCGACGCGGACGGGGCCGCCGAGGGGGAGTGGGCGGACGACCGGAGGCCGGGCCGGCTGGCCGCCCCCTGTCCCATGCGGGAGCCCCGGCCGTTCGACGAGGGACTGAGGTACGACCCGGACGAAGGCCTGACGCGGGGCACACTGGTGCTCGCCGACCACGGCTGCGGCATGTACTCCCGGCTCGTCGTCAACGGACCGCTGACCGGCGAGGTCTGGTTCCTGGACCAGGACTTCGGCAGCCGCACGCCGGAGAGTCCTGACTTCCGCACCTGGTACACCGGATGGCTGGAGGGGCAGGCGTGAACGAGGTATCGCTGCGGCACACCTCGCAGCTGTCCGAGGGGGAGCTGCGGCGGGTTCGGGAGCTGCTCGATGCCGCCTTCGAGGGGGAGTTCGGGGGCGAGGACTTCGAGCACGCGCTCGGCGGGCTGCACGTCCTGGTGCACGAGGGCGGTGAGCTCGTCGCGCACGGGAGCGTCGTGCAGCGGCGGGTGCTGCACCGGGGCCGGGCGCTGCGCACCGGCTACGTCGAGGCCGTGGCCGTGCGGGCCGACCGGCGGCGGCGCGGGCTCGGCGCTCTGGTGATGGAGGCGGTCGAGGGGGTCGTCGAGCGGGCTTACGCGCTCGGGGCGCTCAGCGCCTCCGCCGACGGGGCTCGGCTGTACGCGGGCCGCGGCTGGCGGGTGTGGGGCGGGGAGATCGGGGTGCTCGGGCCCGGCGGGCCCGAGCGGCTGCCCGAGGAGGAGGGGGCGACGTACGTGTGGACGCCGCCCGGCGGTGGGGTGCTGCTCGATCCCACCACCGGGCCGCTGTGGTTCGACTGGCGCGACGGGGACGTGCTCTAGCTAGCTGCCGCTGACGCTCGGCGCGCCCGTCTCGATGTGGCCCGTGTAGCGGCGCGACCAGGTGCCGTCGGAGTCGGCGAGGACCGTGAAGTCGTACCAGCCGTTGTGGTAGGCGACGGCGTTGAAGTAGTCCTCGCGCGAGGAGTTCGCCGGCACCGTGTACGTCCACGGGCCGTCCGTGCGGTAGGCGTTCGCGCGGATCGTGAAGGTCACCGGGGAGGCGGAGGAGTTGGTCAGTTTGAGGTACAGCGCCGTCTTGCCGGTGCCCGGCTCCACCGCGAAGCGGGACGCGACCTCGATGGACTTCCCCGCCTTCGACGCGTCGCCGATGAACCGCCGCAGGAAGCGGTTCGGCCCGTACATCGAGATGTCGTACTTGCCGGAGCCGCTGCCCGTGCCGATGTTGAAGTAGTCCGAGGACGTGGCGCCGGCGTCCACCGTGTACTGCCAGGCGGCCGTGTCCCGGTACTGGTGCGGGTGGATCGAGAAGTGCGCCGCCTGCTTCGCCTCGGCGCCCGCGTTCGTCATCGAGAACCAGGCCAGGATCTTGCCGCCCGAGCCGAATTCGAACCGGTCGAGGTTCCCGTTGACCTGGTACGGAACGGCGCGCGCGGGCCGGGTCCCGGCCTCCTGCGCCGGCTGCGCGTTGTCCTGCGGCACCGGGTTGGAGAGCGGGCCGCAGGTCGCCTGCCCGATGACCTTGGCCGTGGACGGCAGGCCCGTGGGAACCCCGTAGACCGGGTGCGCGAAGTCGAAGACGCCCGTCAGGTCGCCGGTGACCTTGCGGCGCCACGCGCTGATGTTCGGACAGTTCGCGGGGGTGCCGAGCGCGGCCGTCCACTTCTCCATGAACCGCAGCACGGAGGTGTGGTCGAAGACCTCGGAGCTCACCCAGCCGCCGCGGGTCCACGGGGACATCACGATCATCGGGACGCGGAAGCCGAGTCCGATCGGGACGCCGTCGAGGTATTCGCCCGCGGTGCCGGGCGGGGCGATCGGCGGCGGGACGTGGTCGAAGAAGCCGTCGTTCTCGTCGTAGTTGAGGAAGAGGACGGTGGAGTCGAAGACCTCCGGGTTCGCCGAGAGCGCGCGGTAGACCAGGTCCACGAAGTGCGCGCCGTCGCCGGGTGGGGCGTACGGGTGCTCGGAGAAGGCCTCGTTCGCCACGACCCAGGACACCTGGGGGAGGGTCCCGGCGACCACGTCCGCGCGGATGGCGGCGGCGATGTCGTCGGGGGTGGATCCGGTGACCTTGGGGACGGAGCCCATGCCGCGGTCCCACAGGGGGTTGCCGGGCTTGGCGTCCGTGAACTTCTTGAAGTAGGCCAGCCCGTTGTCCCCGTAGTTGTCCTGGGCGTTCTGGTAGACCTTCCAGCTCATCCCGGCGCGCTGGAGGGCCTCCGCGTACGTCTCCCAGGTCAGCCCGGACTCGTCGCCGCCGTCCTTGCTGCCCGCGTCGATCTTGCCGCTCCACAGGAAGGTGCGGTTGGGGCCGGTCGCGCTCAGGGTGGAGCAGAAGTAGGCGTCGCAGATGGTGTAGGCGTCGGCGATGCCGTAGTGGAACGGTATGTCGCCGCGGTCGAGGTACCCGAGGGTGCGGGTGTTGCCGACGCCGGTGACGAAGTTGTCCATGCGGCCCTTGTTCCAGGCCGCGTGCTGCGAGGTCCAGCTGTGCGGGAGGTCGCCGTTGCACTGGGCGAGGGTCTCGCCGTCGACGCCGCCCGCCGGCGGGGTGGAGCTGAGCTTCCACGGGTACTGGCGGCCGCCCCAGTTGGGCTGGTTGAACATGCCCCAGCCGCCCGGGATGTTGCCGGCCGCGCGGTCACCGAAACCGCGGACACCCTTCAGCTTGCCGAAGTAGTGGTCGAAGCTGCGGTTCTCCTGCATCAGGATCACCACGTGCTTCACGTCGGTGATCGTGCCCGACGCGGTGGCCGCGGCCGCCGAGGTCGGCGCGATCGCGGGCAGGGTCGCCCCTGCCATCAGCCCGGCGCCGATTCCCACGAATCCTCTGCGGCTGATAGGTGTCACTGGCTGCTCGCCTCCAACTCAAGTGCCCCGCTGGCACATTGACGGCAAGCGTGACGGCAGTCGCGCCAAAGGTCTACATCCGTGCGGTAAGAAGTCGGTGAACATCCGGGTGGCTGGATTCAGGCCTCGACGCGCACGAGCATCTTTCCGAGATTCTCGCCCCGGAGCATGCCCCGGAAGGCCTCCACCGTGTGCTCAAACCCCTGTACAACGGTGGTGTCGGTGCCGATCCGGCCGCTGCGCAGGTGCGGCACGAGGAAGTCCTCCAGCTCGTCCTGCAGATTGGTGTGATTGCGAACCAATACCCCTTCCAGGCGCAGCGACTTGTGTACGACCTCGAAGAGGTTGCGGGGCGCGGCGGGGGAGCGGTCGCCGTTGTACATCGAGATCCCGCCGACCCAGGCGATCCGCCCGTACTCGCGCAGCACGTCTATGGCCCCCTCCAGGTGGTCCCCGCCGACGTTGTCCACGTAGACGTCGATGCCGCCCCCGCCGGCGGCGGCCGCCTGCGCGAGCTGCTCCCCGACCGGCCCGTCGTGGTAGTCGAAGGCCGCGTCGAAGCCGAGGACCCCGGTGAGGTGGCGGACCTTCGCCGCCGAACCCGCGCTGCCGATGATCCGGCGGGCGCCGAGCAGCCGTGCGATGCGGCCGGTGGCCGTGCCGACCCCGCCCGCCGCGGCCGAGACGAAGAGGTCCTCGCCCTCGCGCAGGGCCGCGGTGCGGGTCAGGGCGGCGTACGCGGTCAGGCCGGTGCCGCCGAGGATGGAGAGGTACGCCTCCAGCGGGACGCCCTCGTGGCCGCGCAGCTTGCGGGTGCCGCCGGCGCCCAGGGTGACCAGGGCGTGGGTGCGCCAGCCCTCGCGGTGGAAGACCAGGTCGCCCTCCGCGAGCCCGGGGTCGCGGGAGGCGACGACCCGGCCCACCGAGCGGCCTTCCAGCGGGGTGCCGAGCTCGAAGCCCCCCTCGCCGCCGTCCATCAGTCCGCGGTGGTAGGGGTCCACGGAGAGCAGGAGGTTCTCCACGAGGGCGGTGCCGGGGCGCGGCTCGGGGACGGGGGTCCGGACGTAGGCGAAGTCGGAGGCCGCGGGGAAGCCGTCCGGCCGGGCGATCTGGTGGACGGCGTAAGCGGTGTTCGTGGTGCTCGTGGCGTTCATGGCGTGCGTGGCGTTCGTGGTCATGGCGAGGACGCTAGGAGGGAATCGCCGGCCCGGGCAGGGGGTTGGGCTCATGGAAGCCGCACACCCATGAATGCCGCTCATAGAACGAGGTGAGAGCCCTGTGTCCGAGCTCCTCCCGCAGGAACTGCGGGTGCTGGTGGCCGTCGCCGAGCGGGGCGGCTTCTCGGCCGCGGCCGTCTCGCTGGGCCTCACCCAGTCGGCCGTCTCGCACTCGGTGCGCGGCAGCGAGGCCAAGCTCGGCGCGGTGCTCTTCGTCCGCGGCCGGACCGGGGCCTCGCCCACCCCGGCGGGGGAGCGGGCCGTCGGGCACGCCCGCCGGATCCTGCGGCTCTTCGAGGTCATGACCGCGGAGGCGCGCGGCGCGGGCGGCGGCGCCGGTCCGGCGGTCCTGGACGGCGTCCTGCGGATCGCCGCCTTCCGCAGCGCGGCCCTGCACCTGCTGCCCCCCGCCCTGGAGCGGCTCACCGCCCGGCACCCCGGCATCCGCCCCGAGGTCCGGGTGGTGCGCGAGCTCGGCGCCGGTGCGGCCGGGGAGGTGGCCGCGGGCCGCGCGGACCTCGGCATCGCGACGCTGGGCGTCGCGCAGGGTCTGCCGCCCGGCCTGCTGAGCGGGGTGCTCGTGGAGGAGGCGTACGCCCTGGTGCATCCGGCGGGACACCCCGACCCGAAGGCGCTGCCCCTGATGGACTGGGACGAGAACTGCGGCTCCCACACGCGCGCCTGGTGGCTGGCGCAGGACTGGATCCCGCGGGCGACCGTCAAGGCGGAGGACGACGCGATGGTGCTGACCATGGTCGGCCGGGGGCTCGGGATGGCGATCATGCCCGAGCTGTCCCTCCGGGAGGCGACCGGAGCCGTGGAGGTCACCGGTTTGGGTCCGGAGGGGCCGGTGAGGCGGGTGGGGTACGTCACCACACCGGAATCCGCTGCCACTCTCGCCGTACGGGCTCTGATCAGGGAACTTCGGGCCCAGGGAGGCTGAAACCGGAGCCGGGATAGAAGCCTTCCGGGTCGTTCGGCGTCTCAGATAGTAGGAAGTCCGAGTAATTGCGGAGACATACAGCGGGAGCTGGCTTACGTTGTAGAAGCCGAACGTCTCGCCGATCCGGCGAATGGCGGTCGAGAGCGCGCGCCCGATGACAGGCAACCCCTGTCGCGCACCGCTCCCCGCCTCTTCCGGCGCCTTGAAGGAACCCCTCATCCGTGGCCCCGCCACGCCGTGATCTCAAGGAGTCGATCACCATGACGCACACCCCCTCCACCACCGCCCACCGCGTCCGCCGTTCCGCCTCCGCCGACGCGGACCGCAAGAACGCCGCCGCCGCCCTGCAGCGCGCCCTCGACCGCCGTGACAACGGCGGCTCGACCGGCCACTGACCTGCCGCTGAACCCTCCCGGCCCGGGACATATTGCGTCCACATGATGGACGCAATATGTCTGAGGGATGGGACAAGGAGTACGGTTCCACCATGTCGACCAGCATCAATCTCGCAGTGATCCCCGGTGATGGCATCGGCCAGGAAGTCGTGGCTCAGGGCCTCAAGGTCCTTACCGCGGTCCTGCCCCAGGATGTGAAGCTGGAGACCAAGGAATACGACCTCGGTGCCCAGCGCTGGCACCGCACCGGTGAAACCCTCCCGGACGCGGAGCTCGAAGCCCTCAAGCACCACGACGCGATCCTGCTGGGCGCCATCGGCGACCCCTCGGTCCCGTCGGGCGTCCTGGAGCGCGGTCTGCTGCTGAAGCTCCGCTTCGCCTTCGACCACTTCATCAACCTGCGCCCGTCGAAGCTCTTCCCCAACACGGCCACCCCGCTCGCCGGCCGTCCGGAGATCGACTTCGTCGTGGTCCGCGAGGGCACCGAAGGCCCGTACACCGGCAACGGCGGCAGCCTGCGCACCGGCACCCCGGCCGAGGTGGCCACCGAGGTCAGCATCAACACGGCCTACGGCGTCGAGCGCGTGGTCCGTGACGCGTACGAGCGTGCCAACGGCCGCCCGCGCAAGAAGCTGACGCTGGTCCACAAGAACAACGTCCTCGTCTACGCCGGTCACCTGTGGAAGAACATCTTCGACAAGGTCGGCCAGGAGTACCCCGAGGTCACCACCGACTACCTGCACGTCGACGCCGCGACGATCTTCTTCGTCACCCAGCCGGAGCGCTTCGACGTCATCGTCACGGACAACCTCTTCGGTGACATCCTCACCGACCTGGCCGCCGCCGTGACCGGCGGAATCGGCCTGGCCGCCTCGGGCAACATCAACCCGACCGGCGCCTTCCCGTCCATGTTCGAGCCCGTCCACGGCTCGGCCCCGGACATCGCCGGCACCGGCAAGGCCGACCCGACCGCGACGATCCTGTCGGTCGCCCTCCTGCTGCGCCACCTCGGCTACGAGGCCCAGGCCGCCCGCATCGAGGACGCGGTCTCCGCCGACCTCGCCGAGCGCGACGGCACCTTCCGCTCCACCGACGCCATCGGCGACGCCCTCGCCGCGCGAGTAGCCGGCTGACCCGGTAGCCCCACCTCCAGGAAGCCGCCGGGTCGCGACCACCGCACCCGGCGGCTTCTCCTGTGCGGCCCCGGGTGCCACCATCTCCTCTGGGCCGCATTCACCCCGTTTCACCGAAGCCCCCTCGCGCGCGATAATCGAACGCGAGGCCGCGGAATACGGGGAAGCTCGGACGTCCTAGTACGCCGTGAGCGCGGTCCGCCCTACAAAACCGGTGAAGGACAAGCACTCATGACGACGACGCCCACGATCGAGCTGAAGCCCTCCTCGACCCCCCTGTCCGCCGCGGAGCGCGACGCGATCCTGGTGAGCCCCGGCTTCGGCCGCCACTTCACCGACCACATGGTGACGATCAAGTGGACCGAGGGCCGCGGCTGGCACGACGCCGAGCTGGTCCCGTACGCGCCGCTGTCGATGGACCCGGCGAACATGACCCTGCACTACGCGCAGACGATCTTCGAGGGGCTGAAGGCCTACAAGCAGCCCGACGGCACCGTCGCCACCTTCCGCCCGCAGGCGAACGCCGAGCGCTTCCAGGCCTCCGCCCGCCGGATGGCAATGCCGGAGCTGCCGACCGAGCTGTTCATCGACGCCTGTGACGCGCTGATCAAGCAGGACCGCGCCTGGGTGCCGGACTCCGGCGAGGCCTCGCTCTACCTGCGGCCCTTCATGTTCGCCACCGAGGTCGGCCTCGGCGTCCGCCCGGCCAACGAGTTCCTCTTCATCGTCATCGCCTCCCCGGCCGGCGCCTACTTCCCCGGTGGCGTCAAGCCCGTCTCCGTCTGGCTCTCCGAGGAGTACGTCCGCGCCGCCAAGGGCGGCACCGGCGCCGCCAAGACCGGTGGCAACTACGCCGCTTCGCTCGTCGCGCAGGCCCAGGCCGCCGAGCACGGCTGCGACCAGGTCGTCTGGCTCGACGCGGTCGAGCACCGCTGGATCGAGGAGATGGGCGGGATGAACCTGTACTTCGTGTACGGGCAAAAGGATGGAGCACAGCGCATCGTCACCCCCGAGCTCACCGGCTCGCTCCTCCCGGGCATCACCCGCGACTCCCTCCTCACCATCGCCCGCGACCTCGGCTACACCGCCGAAGAGGGCCGCATCACCACCGAGGACTGGAAGCGCGACAACGAGAACGGCACCCTGACCGAGGTCTTCGCCTGCGGTACCGCCGCCGTGATCACCCCGGTCGGCTCCGTCAAGTCGGAGCGCGCCAACTGGACCCAGGGCACCGGTGAGCCCGGCGAGGTCACCATGAAGCTCCGCAAGGCCCTCCTGGACCTCCAGACCGGCCACAACGCGGACACCCACGGCTGGATGCACCCGCTGGGCTAGGCCCCGCGGCCCGTACGCGCGAAGGCCCGCGCCCCCTCCGAGGGGACGCGGGCCTTCGCGCGTACGGGCGAGCGGTCCTAGGCGGCGACCGGCTCCACGTCGGCTTCGGCGGGTGCCGCGGCGGGGGCCCCGCGGGCGGTCAGGGCCGCGTAGACCAGGCCGCCGGTCAGGCCGGAGAGGACGAAGGAGCAGTCCACGCCCTTGGTCAGGGCCAGCAGCGGGCCCTCGTAGAACGGGGTGGTCACGGCGAGCAGGCCGACGCCCGCGCCGACGGCCCAGGAGAGGGTGGCCCGGATGTTCCAGCCGCCGCGGAACCAGTAGACCCCGCCCTTGGCGCGGCGGTTGAAGACCTGGAGGGCCTCGGCGTCGTAGCGGCCGCGGCAGCGGACGTAGCCGATGAGGGTGATCACGGCCCACGGCGTGCCGATCGCGGTCAGCAGCAGGACGAACGAGGTCATCGCGGCCTGCACGTCCCACTCGAAGGAGCCGACGAAGACGAACGCGGTGGCGACGGCCGCGGCGATCACGGTGGCCGTCGTACGGGTCGCCTTGGGGACGATGGCGTCCAGGTCGAGGCCCATGGAGTAGAGCATCAGCCCGGCGTTGCCGACCGATCCGGCCGCCGCGGCGACCAGCAGCGGAACCAGGTACCAGAACGGCGCGGCGTCGACCAGCGGACCGGCGTACTCGGCGCCCGCCCGGGCGGCGAGCGCGGTGTAGGTGCCGAAGAGCTGCGGGATCAGCAGCCCGACGAGCAGGCCGAGCCCGGTGGACCAGAGCACCGTGCGGGAGCTGTGCCGGCGCGGGGAGATGTAGCGGGTGTAGTCGCCGAGCAGGGTGATGAAGGCGACGGGCCCGCTGAGCCCGGCGGCGACGGCGGCGAGCAGCCAGGTCGGCCAGAAGGAGCCGAGCAGGTACGCGGTGTCGGGCGGGGCGGCGGTGGTGAAGTCGGGTGCGTAGGCGAACACGCCGACGGCCAGCAGCAGCACCATGCCGATGGAGAGCACCTTGCTCATGCGCAGCAGCAGCCGGTAGCCGAAGACGGCTCCGACGACGGTGCACGCGGCGAGCACGCCGTACATCACGGCCCGGGAGACGCCGGTGTCCGGCAGTCCGGTGAGCCGGGCCAGGGCGCCGACCATCACGTCGCCGCCTATCCACAGGGTCAGCGCGGTATAGCCGAGGGAGAGCAGCAGGCCCACGACCGAGCCGACGAGCCGGCCGCGGACGCCGAACTGGGCGCCGCTGGACGTGGAGAGGTTGGTCCCCGTGCGCAGGGAGACGAGCGCCAGCGGCGCGGTGAAGGCGATGCCGACGAGGGTGCCGGTCACGATGGCGGTGACCGACGGCCACAGTCCCAGTCCGAAGGACGGGGGCAGCCAGCCGAAGACGATCACACCGAGGCAGAGGTTGGAGCCGAGGAGGATCGAGATCAGGTCACGGGGACCGCTCGTCCGTTCCTCCTCCGGGATGGTGTCGACTCCGCGCTGTTCGATGGGCATGGGGGGACTCCCTTGGCAGGGCGGGGGGTGGCACTGCGATGCATGAATGTTTGAGCGACACTCAATGTGACCTAAGCCCAGGTCTCAGGTCAATGCTTCATTGCAAGCAAATGAAGAGTTAGAGTGATGCTCTAACCCATCGACTCAAAGGGTGGTGGATCGGCGTGCGGCTGACCCCTACGGAGCGCGACCGGCTGCTGCTCCGCAGCGCTGCGGAACTGGCCAGGGCCCGGCGGGCCCGCGGACTCAAACTCAACGTCCCGGAAGCCACCGCGCTCATCGCGGACACGGTCTGCGAGGCCGCGCGCGACGGCAAGCGGCTGGCGGAGGCCATCGAGGAGGCCCGCTCCGTGCTGGGCCCGGACGACGTCCTGCCCGGCGTCAGCGACGTGGTCACCGAGGTGCACGTGGAGGCCGTCTTCGACGACGGATCCCGCCTCGCGGTGGTCTCGTCCCCGATCCGGGGCGCCGTCGGCCTGGGCGAGGACGCCCCGGGCGCGGTCGTACCCGGCCCCGGCGCCCCCCAGCCGGAGCCCACGGTCCACCTGCGCGTACGCAACACCGCGCCGGTGCCGGTCAGCGTCACCTCCCACTTCCACTTCTTCGAGGCCAACCCGCGCCTCGACTTCGACCGCGCGGCGGCGTACGGCATGCGGCTGTGCGTGCCCGCGGGCTCCTCGGTCCGCTTCGACCCCGGCGGGGAGGCCGAGGTCGCCCTGGTCCCGATCGGTGGCGCACGCATCGCCATCGGCTTCGCCGGACTGGTGGACGGCCCGCTGGACGCGCCCGGGGCCAAGGAGCAGGCGCTGACCCGCGCCGAAGCCTGCGGCTATCTCGGCGCGACCGCCGCCCCCGACGCCAACGACCGCCCGGAAGGGACGACCGCATGAGCCGGCAGACACCCCACACGGACCACAGCGCGCACTGCGCACCCGGCAGCCGGCACATCGACCCGCACGAGTACGCATCCGTCTTCGGCCCCCGCGCCGGTGACCGGGTACGGCTCGGCGACTCCGGGCTGACCGTCCGCGTGGAGTCCGATTCCCAGAAGCCCGGGGACGAGTTCCTGGCCGGCTTCGGCAAGACGGCCCGCGACGGACTGCACCTGAAGGCCGCCGCCGTCCGCGACACCTGCGACGTGGTGATCAGCAACGTGCTGGTCATCGACGCCGTACTCGGCATCCGCAAGGTCTCCATCGGCATCCGCGAGGGCCGCATCCACGCGATCGGCCGGGCCGGCAACCCCGACACCCTCGACGGGGTCGACGTCGTGGTCGGCACCGGGACGAGCATCGTCTCCGGCGAGGGCATGATCGCCACCGCCGGCGCCGTCGACACCCACGTGCACCTGCTCTCCCCGCGCATCATGGAGGCCTCGCTCGCCGCGGGCGTCACCACGATCATCGGGCAGGAGTTCGGCCCCGTCTGGGGAGTCGGCGTCAACTCCCCGTGGGCGCTGAAGCACGCCTTCAACGCCTTCGACGCCTGGCCCGTCAACATCGGCTTCCTGGCCCGCGGTTCCTCCTCGGACCCGGCCCCGCTGATCGAGGCACTCGCCGAGGGAGGCGCGTCCGGCTTCAAGGTGCACGAGGACATGGGCGCGCACACCCGCGCCCTGGACACCGCCCTGCGCGTGGCCGAGGAGTACGACGTCCAGGTCGCCCTGCACAGCGACGGCCTCAACGAATGCCTGTCCGTCGAGGACACCCTGCGGGTGCTGGACGGCCGGACCATCCACGCCTTCCACATCGAGGGCTGCGGCGGCGGACACGTCCCCAACGTCCTGAAGATGGCGGGCGTCCCGAACGTCATCGGCTCCTCCACCAACCCGACCCTGCCCTTCGGCCGGGACGCGGTCGCCGAGCACTACGGGATGATCGTCTCCGTCCACGACCTCAAGCCGGACCTCCCCGGCGACGCCGCCATGGCCCGCGACCGGATCCGCGCGGGCACCATGGGGGCCGAGGACGTCCTGCACGACCTCGGTGCGATCGGCATCACCTCCTCCGACGCCCAGGGCATGGGCCGCGCGGGCGAGACCATCCGCCGCACCTTCGCCATGGCCGCCAAGATGAAGGGCGAGCTGGGCCCGCTGGACGGCGACGGCGAGGGCGACGACAACGCCCGCGTCCTGCGCTACATGGCCAAGCTGACCATCAACCCGGCCATCGCCCACGGCCTGGCCCACGAGATCGGCTCCATCGAGGTCGGCAAGCTCGCCGACATCGTGCTGTGGCGCCCCCAGTTCTTCGGCGCCAAGCCGCAGCTGGTCCTCAAGTCCGGCTTCCCCGCCTACGGGGTCACCGGCGACCCCAACGCCGCCACCGACACCTGCGAACCGCTGGTCCTCGGGCCGCAGTTCGGCTCGTACGGGGCCACCGCCGCCGATATCTCCGTCGCCTTCGTCTCGGCCGCCGCGGCGGCGCTGGGCAGCGACGAGATGCCGACCCGCAGGCGCCGGGTCGCCGTCCGCGGCACCCGCGGCATCGGCCCCGGCAACCTGCTCCTCAACTCCCGGGTGGGCGCGGTCGATGTGGACGCGCGCAGCGGACTCGTCTCCCTCGACGGGGAACCGCTGCGCTCCGAAGCCGCCGAATCGGTCTCCCTCAATCGCCTGTACTTCCTCTGAACCAGCACAGCCTCTGAACCAGCACGGCCCGGAAGTCAGCACAGCCCGTAAGGACCCCCTGCCATGACCGACACCACCCCCGTGAACGCCGGCTTCCGGATGCCCGCCGAGTGGACGCCCCACGAGCGCACCTGGATGGCCTGGCCCAGCCCCAACCCCACCTTCACCAACGAGCAGGAGCTCGCCGAGGCCCGCGAGGCCTGGGGCGCCGTGGCCCGCGCGGTCCGCTCGTACGAGCCCGTGACCCTCGTCGTCTCGCCCGGCGACGCCGAGAGCGCCCGCGCCGTCGTGGGTGACGACATCGAGCTGGTCGAGCGGCAGCTCGACGACGCCTGGATGCGCGACATCGGCCCGACCTTCGTCACCAACGACGCCGGCGAGCTGGCGGCCGTCGACTGGACCTTCAACGGCTGGGGCGCCCAGGAGTGGGCCCGCTGGGACCACGACTCGGAGATCGCCCGGGAGATCTCCGGCCTCGTCGGGACCCGCACCTACAGCACCGCCCTGGTCAACGAGGGCGGCGCCATCCACGTGGACGGCGAGGGCACCGTGCTCCTCACCGACACCGTGCAGCTCGGCAAGGGCCGCAACCCCGACTGGACCCGCGAGCAGGTCGAGGCCGAGATCCACGCCCACCTGGGCACCACCAAGGCGATCTGGCTCCCGTACGGCCTGGCCGGCGACTACGGCACCTACGGCACCCAGGGCCACGTGGACATCGTCGCCGCCTTCGCCCGCCCCGGCGTGGTCATGGTCCACAGCCAGCCCGACCCGGCCCACCCGGACCACGAGCGCGGCAAGACCATCGCCGCCATCCTGCGCGCGTCCACCGACGCGCGGGGCCGGCAGCTCCAGGTTGTGGAGATCCCGGCGCCGACCGTGCTGGAAGAGGACGGGGAGTGGGTCGACTACTCCTACATCAACCACTACCTGTGCAACGGCGGCGTGGTCCTGTGCGCCTTCGACGACCCGCGCGACGAGGAGGCGGCGGAGATCTTCCGCGGTCTGTTCCCCGAGCGGACCGTGACGCTCGTCGACGCACGTACGATTTTCGCCGGGGGTGGCGGTATCCACTGCATCACCCAGCAGCAGCCGAAGGTCTGACCCGAGAGGGCGGCCGGGACGAGGAGTGGGCCATGGTGGCGGGTGAAGTACGTGCCGCGCGCAAGAACGCGCCGCCGCGCGAGGACGTACTGGTCGCCGCCATGGCCACCATCGCCGAACGAGGCCTGGACGGTCTGACCATGGCCGGCCTGGGCCGCCAGGTCGGCATGAGCAGCGGCCACCTCCTCTACTACTTCCGCACCAAGGACGAGCTCCTGCTGCAGACCCTGGAGTGGAGCGAGGCGGCGCTCGGCACCCGCCGCCGCGCCCTGCTGTCCCGCCGCGGCCCGGTGCGCGAGCGCCTGCAGGCGTACGTGGACCTGTACGTGCCCGAGGGCGCCCGGGATCCGCACTGGACCCTGTGGCTGGAGGTCTGGAACCGCTCGCAGGACGCGGGACCGGGGGAGCGGGAGCGCCAGGGGGCCATCGAGGGCGCCTGGCACCGCGACCTGGTGGCCCTGCTCGCCGAGGGCATCTCGCGCGGGGAGTTCCGCCCGGTCGACCCGGACCGCTTCGCGGCCCGGCTGCGGGCCCTGCTCGACGGGTTCAGCATCCAGGTCGCCGTCGGCCTGCCCGGGATAGGGCGCGGCGACATCCTGGAGCACGTCGGCGAGTTCCTCAGCGAGGCACTGACCCCGGGATCCGGGGCCTGAGCCGGCGGCCCGGGGCCGCCCCGGCCGACCCTCGGACGGGTGTGACCGCATGCTGAGATTCCCGTCCACGCACGGCATGCGGTATGGCAGACTGCCGACGTGCCTGCTCAGCTCATGATTATGGACAGCAGCGCGCCGGTCCCCAGTGGCCGCTGAGCCGCGGAAGAACTTCGCGGAGGCGGCCACCGTGCCCCAGACCCGCGCGCAGACCTCTCGCACCCGCGAGAGGTTTTTTCGTTTTCCGGCCCGAACACGCCGGAATCGGGCAGCGCGCGATGATGGGGGCAGTGGCGTCGGCCCGCCCTAGGGCGGGCATCCGGAACCACCCATCCGACAGGAGTCAGATCAGCATGACGACGACAGAGGCGACCGAGCCGACTGCGCCGGCTTCGGGCCCCGGCCCCGATGACGGGTTCCACGTCTTCGACACGACCCTGCGCGACGGTGCCCAGCGTGAGGGCATCAACCTCACGGTCGCTGACAAGCTGACGATCGCCCGCCACCTGGACGACTTCGGGGTGGGGTTCATCGAGGGCGGCTGGCCCGGCGCCAACCCGCGCGACACGGAGTTCTTCTCGCGTGCCCGCGCGGAGATCGACTTCAAGCACGCCCAGCTCGTCGCCTTCGGCGCGACCCGCCGGGCGGGCGGC
The DNA here is from genome assembly GCF_035978755.1 of Streptomyces sp. NBC_01298. Taxonomy (NCBI): domain Bacteria; kingdom Bacillati; phylum Actinomycetota; class Actinomycetes; order Kitasatosporales; family Streptomycetaceae; genus Streptomyces; species Streptomyces sp. NBC_01298. The sequence goes on along the minus strand of NZ_CP108414.1, from coordinate 2,886,301 downwards.
TCCGCCGCCACCGACCCGCAGGTCCGCGCCCTGCTGGAATCCGGCGCCCCGGTGATCACCCTGGTCGCCAAGTCCCACGACCGGCACGTCGAGCTCGCGCTGCGCACCACCCTCGACGAGAACCTGGAGATGGTCCGCGACACCGTCGCCCACCTGGTCTCCCAGGGCCGCCGGGTCTTCGTCGACTGCGAGCACTTCTTCGACGGCTACCGGGCCAACGCCGAGTACGCGAAGGCCGTCGTACGCGCCGCCCACGAGGCCGGCGCCGACGTCGTGGTCCTCTGTGACACCAACGGCGGCATGCTGCCCGCGCAGATCGCCGCGACCGTCGCGACCGTGCTGGCCGACACCGGCGCGCGCCTGGGCATCCACGCCCAGGACGACACCGGATGCGCCGTCGCCAACACGCTGGCCGCCGTCGACGCCGGCGCCACCCACGTGCAGTGCACCGCGAACGGCTACGGCGAGCGCGTCGGCAACGCCAACCTCTTCCCGGTCGTCGCCGCGCTGGAGATCAAGTACGGCCGTACGGTCCTCCCGGCGGGCGCGCTGGCCGAGATGACCCGGATCTCCCACGCCATCGCCGAGGTCGTCAACCTCACCCCCTCCACACACCAGCCCTACGTCGGCGTCTCCGCCTTCGCGCACAAGGCGGGCCTGCACGCCTCCGCGATCAAGGTCGACCCGGACCTGTACCAGCACATCGACCCCGCGCGGGTCGGCAACACCATGCGGATGCTCGTCTCCGACATGGCCGGCCGGGCCTCCATCGAGCTCAAGGGCAAGGAGCTCGGCGTCGACCTCGGCGGGGACCGCGCACTGGTCTCCCGGGTCGTGGAGCGGGTCAAGGAGCGCGAGCTCCAGGGCTACACGTACGAGGCCGCCGACGCCTCCTTCGAGCTGCTGCTGCGCGCCGAGGCCGAGGGCCGGGCGCGCAAGTACTTCCGCATCGAGTCCTGGCGGGCCATCGTCGAGGACCGCCCCGACGGCACGCACGCCAACGAGGCCACGGTGAAGCTGTGGGCCAAGGGCGAGCGGATCGTCGCGACGGCGGAGGGCAACGGCCCGGTCAACGCACTGGACCGCGCGCTGCGGGTCGCCCTGGAGCGCTTCTACCCCCAGCTCGCGAAGTTCGAGCTGATCGACTACAAGGTCCGCATCCTGGAAGGCGCACACGGCACGGCGTCCACGACCCGGGTCCTGGTCACCACGACGGACGGTTCCCGCGAATGGAACACGGTCGGCGTCGCCCCGAACGTCATCGCCGCCTCCTGGCAGGCCCTGGAGGACGCCTTCACCTACGGCCTCCTCCACGCGGGCGTGGAGCCGGCGGAGTAGTCCCACCGAGTGGTCAGCACTCGTCCTTGACGTACGCCCGGTACTTCTTGCGGCTCATGGCCTTGCCGTTCGCCCACACCTGGTCCGGACCGAGGGCTTCTATGTCCTCGGTCCGGAAATGGCTCGCCGCCGCCAGTACCGTCCCCGCAGCCATGCCCGTCGCATCGCCCCGCCCCCTGGCCCGCAGGGTGGGGTCGGAGCCCTTCCGCCGGGGCGGTAGGCCTTATGTCCAGCTCACACAGGATTGCACCCGTTCGGGTAGCGTCGTGACTATGAGGACCAGGCTTATATCCGTACGTATGGGATCGCTGCTGGCCGCTCTGCTGCTGGGGCTGTCCGGGACCGCGCTGTTGGTCGCCCCGGGGGCGGCGGCCGCCGATGGGACCACCACCGTGGCGGAGGCCCTCAAGAAGGGCCCGGTCTACGTGGACCCCCGCGCCGAGGCCCAGCTGCCGCCCGCACAGGCGGACGCGCTCGCGAAGAAGATCAAGGACGCCGGGAAGCCCGTGTTCGTCGCCGTGCTGCCGGCCACCGCCGAGTTCCCGGCCGCGAGCGTGCTGAAGACCGTCCGTACCGAGACCGGGATCACCGGGCTCTACGCGATCCGGCTCGGGGACGGCTTCAACGCCGGCGCCGACCGGGCCGTCATGCCGAACAATGCGGTCCGCAACCTCGTCGACGCCGTCAAGGCGGGCGGCGCCGTCGACGCGAGCACCGAGCTCAACAACTTCGTGGACCAGGCCCTCGCCCAGGCCAAGGGCAAGGCCCCCGCCTCCTGGGGCGGCGCGGCGGCCGACGACGGGGCTCCGGTGGGCGCCCTGATCGGGCTCGGCGTGGTGGCCGCCGTCGGCGGCGGCGGGGCGTACGCGCTGGTCAAGCGCAACCGCAAGAAGAAGGAAGAACTCCGGCGCGAGTCCATCGCCCGGCTGAGCGTGGTCGTCGACGAGGACATCACGGCCTTCGGCGAGGAGCTGGAGCGCCTCGACTTCCACCCCGGGGAGCCCGGCGCCGACGACGCCATGCGCGCGGACTACGAGCAGGGCCTCGACTCCTACGAGAAGGCCAAGCAGATCATGGCCTCCGTGCGGTACCCGGAGGAGGTCAAGGGAGTCACCCAGGCCCTCGAGGACGGCCGGTACGCCCTGGCCCGCCTCGACGCCCGTCGCGAGGGCCGGCCGCTGCCCGAGCGCCGAGCGCCCTGCTTCTTCGACCCGCGCCACGGGCCGAGCACCGAGGACGCCGCCTGGGCCCCGGCGGGCGGGGCCGCCCGTACGGTCCCGGTCTGCGCGGCGGACGCCGTCCGGCTGCGCGACGGCCAGGACCCGGCGGTCCGCACCGTCGACACCGAGCACGGTCCGCGCCCCTACTACGACGCCGGTCCGGCGTACGGTCCCTGGGCCGGCGGCTACTTCGGCGGCGGCATCCTGCCCGGCCTGCTCATGGGCACGATGCTCGGTTCGATGATGTCCAGTCCGGCCTACGCCTCCGATTTCGGCGGCGGCAACGGATTCGACGGGGGCGGCGGAGGCTTCGACGGGGGCGACGTCTCCGGGGCCGACTTCAACCCGTCCGACTTCGGCGGCGGGGACTTCGGCGGCGGCGGGGACTTCGGCGGTGGAGGCGGGTTCGGCGGAGGCGACTTCTAGCCGCCCCCGGCCCCCGGACCCGCGGCGAGCAACCGGCCTCAGGCCTGCTTGATCGCCGAGATGTCGAAGGTCAGCTTCACCTTGTCGCTGACCATCACGCCACCGGTCTCCAGAGCCGCGTTCCAGGTCAGGCCCCAGTCGGAGCGCAGGATCTCGGCGGAGCCCTCGAACCCGACGCGCTCGTTGCCGTAGACGTCGGTGGCCGAGCCGCCGAACTCCAGGTCGATGGAGAGCGGGCGCGTGACGTCCTTGATGGTCAGCTCGCCGGTGATGCGGTACTTGTCGCCGCCGAGCTGCTGCGCCTCGGTGGAGCGGAAGGTCATCAGCGGGAAGGTCTCGGCGTCGAAGAAGTCCCCGGAGCGCAGGTGGCCGTCGCGGTCGCCGATTCCGGTGTCGATGGAGGCGATCTTCACCTCGATGGAGGCGGTGGAGCGGGACGGGTCGGCGCCGTCCAGGTGCAGGGCGCCCTCGTGCTCGGCGAAGGTGCCGCGCACGTTGGTGACCATCGCGTGGCGGACGGTGAAGCCGATGCTGCTGTGCGAGGCGTCGATGACGTAGTCGCCGGTGAGCGCGGCCAGGGCCGGGTCCACGTCGAGGGTGGCGACGGCGGTCGTGGTGGTGTCCTGGGCGCGGCGGTTGAAGATACCCATGGCTACTTCTCCTTGGTAGGGGTGCCGCTCGATGTCCGGCACTCACTCGGTGACTCGTTGAACTTTCAACAAGAACGACGCTAGACCCATTCCGTTCAAATTTCAACCTCTGCCACTCTGGTGGGTGGCTTGGACGTCTTGACGGCATCTTGGTGACGCCTAGGCGGCCACTTGGGGTGAGGATTTGTGGAGACCCCACAAAGGACCAACGTCCTACCTGGTGGGACGCACTGCTCTCCCACTGGTTCTGTCCGGCCCGGACAGCGGAAGACACCTGACACTGTGCGGATTCGACGGAGGGTTTTTCCGGTCCGGCTTCGTAAGGTCATTACATGACCGTTGTGGACCAGATTCCGAGCGAGCCGACGGACGCCCGCGGGCGCGTGGCCGAGCTGCACGACCTGCGTGAGCAGGCGCGCCGCGGCCCGAGTGAGCGTGCGACCGAAGCGCAGCACGCGAAGGGCAAGCTGACCGCCCGTGAGCGGATCGCGTTGCTGCTCGACGAGGGTTCCTTCAAGGAGGTCGAGCAGCTGCGTCGCCACCGTGCGACCGGGTTCGGCCTCGAGGCCAAGAAGCCCTACACGGACGGTGTCATCACCGGGTGGGGCACGGTCGAGGGCCGTACGGTCTTCGTCTACGCGCACGACTTCCGGATCTTCGGTGGCGCTCTGGGTGAGGCCCATGCCACGAAGATCCACAAGATCATGGACATGGCCATCGCGGCCGGTGCCCCGCTGGTCTCCCTCAACGACGGCGCCGGTGCCCGCATTCAGGAGGGCGTCTCGGCGCTCGCCGGGTACGGCGGGATCTTCCAGCGCAACACCAAGGCCTCGGGTGTCATCCCGCAGATCTCGGTGATGCTGGGCCCCTGCGCCGGCGGCGCGGCCTACTCCCCGGCGCTGACGGACTTCGTGTTCATGGTCCGGGAGACCTCGCAGATGTTCATCACCGGTCCGGACGTGGTCCGCGCGGTGACCGGCGAGGAGATCACCCAGAACGGCCTCGGCGGCGCGGACGTGCACGCCGAGACCTCGGGGGTGGCGCACTTCGCGTACGACGACGAGGAGACCTGCATCTCCGAGGTCCGCTACCTCATCACGATGCTGCCCTCCAACAACCGCGAGAACCCCCCGGTCCACGAGACCAGCGACCCGGCGGACCGCCGCTCCGACGTCCTGCTCGACCTCGTGCCCGCCGACGGCAACCGCCCGTACGACATGCTCAAGGTCATCGAGGAGCTCGTCGACGAGGGCGACGTCCTGGAGATCCACGAGCGCTGGGCCCGCAACATCATCTGCGCGCTGGCGCGGATGGACGGCCAGGTCGTGGGCATCGTGGCCAACCAGCCCGGCCACCTCGCCGGCGTCCTGGACATCCACGCCTCCGAGAAGGCGGCGCGCTTCGTCCAGCTCTGCGACGCCTTCAACATCCCGATCATCACCCTCCTGGACGTCCCCGGCTTCCTGCCGGGCGTCGACCAGGAGCACGGCGGCATCATCCGCCACGGCGCGAAGCTGCTGTACGCGTACTGCAACGCGACCGTGCCGCGGATCTCCCTGATCCTGCGCAAGGCCTACGGCGGGGCGTACATCGTCATGGACTCCCAGTCCATCGGCGCCGACCTCACCTACGCCTGGCCGACCAACGAGATCGCCGTGATGGGCGCCGAGGGCGCCGCCAACGTCATCTTCCGCAAGCAGATCGCGGACGCCGAAGACCCCGAGGCCATGCGTGCGCGCATGGTCAAGGAGTACAAGGCCGAGCTGATGCACCCGTACTACGCGGCCGAGCGAGGCCTCGTCGACGACGTCATCGACCCCGCCGAAACGCGCGAGGTCCTCGTCGCCGCCCTCGCGATGCTCCGCAACAAGCACGCCGATCTGCCGTCGCGCAAGCACGGCAACCCGCCCCAGTAGAGACGTCGAAGGAGAACGCCACCGATGAGCAACGCGAACGGCACCCTGCTGAAGGTCGAGAAGGGCAACGCCGAGCCCGAGGAGCTGGCCGCGATCACCGCGATCCTGCTCGCCCGCGCCGCCGCCACCCCCGAGTACGCCCCGGCCGCCGCCGTGGGTTCCCAGGCCGGCTGGCGCCGCCTGGAGCGCACCCCCGGCTTCCGCGGCCCGCGCAGCTGGCAGGGCTAGTACCCGAAGCCCCGCGGACACCACGCGAAAAAGCCCCCCGCACTCCTCGGAGTGCGGGGGGCTTTCGCGTACGACCGGGCGCGTGCGACCCGGCGCGTGGCGCCGGGGACGGCTACCGCAGGCGGGCCATGAGGGCGTGCTCGACCAGGGTGATGAGCGCGCTCTTGGCGTCCGCGCGGTGGCGGGCGTCGGTGGTGATGATGGGGGCGTCCGGGCCGATCTGCAGGGCCTCGCGGACTTCCTCCGGGGTGTACGGCTGGTGCCCGTCGAAGCCGTTGAGGGCGATGACGAAGGGCAGGCCGCTGTTCTCGAAGTAGTCGACGGCGGGGAAGCAGTCGGCGAGACGGCGGGTGTCGACGAGGACGACGGCGCCGATCGCGCCGCGCACCAGGTCGTCCCACATGAACCAGAAGCGGTCCTGGCCCGGGGTACCGAAGAGGTACAGGATCAGGTCCTGGTCGAGGGTGATGCGGCCGAAGTCCATGGCGACCGTGGTGGTCGTCTTGTCCCCGGTGTGGGTCAGGTCGTCGATGCCGGCGGAGGCGCTCGTCATGACGGCCTCGGTGCGCAGGGGGTTGATCTCGGAGACGGCGCCGACGAACGTGGTCTTGCCCACGCCGAAGCCACCCGCCACCACGATCTTCGCGGAGGTGGTGGAGCGAGCAGGAGCCGCTCCGCCGTTAGAGCTTGCGAAGTCCACTGAGCACCCTTTCGAGCAGTGTCACGTCTGGCTGGCCGCCGGCGGACTCGTCGCCGCCGGGCTGGTGGATGGCTACGAGGCCCGCCTCCGCCAGGTCGGCGACGAGGATCCGGGCTACGCCAAGAGGAATGGAAAGAAGTGCCGAGATCTCCGCGACGGACTTGATCTCCTGGCACAGGAGGCAGATGCGCTGGTGCTCGGGCAACTGCCCTTGCAGACGCGCGGGATCGGCCGTCGTGCTGACCAGTGCCTCGATGGCGAGCTGGTAGCGCGGACGGGTCCGGCCACCGGTCATCGCGTACGGGCGCACCAGCGGGTTGTGCGCCTGGGGAGCCGGCGGGCGCCCGCCGCGCGGAGGCTGCTGCGAGGGCCGGTAGGACTGCCCGGGCTGCTGCTGCGGCCGGCCGTACGGCTGCTGCGGCTGCTGGTAGGGCTGCCGCTGGTACGGCTGCCCGGAGGCGGGGTCGTGCTCCGGCGCGGGCCGGTTGCTGGGAGCGGAAGGGAAGTTGAAGCGGTTCTGGTCGTGCCCACCCTGCGGCTGCTGCGCGCCGCCATAGGGATGTCCTCCGGGTGTTGTCACGTTTCCTCCTCCGACTCCAAGTACGCAGTACTCCCTGTGGAACCGCGCCACCGCACCCTATGGTGCAGTGACGCGAAACGCACTGCCTGTCTGCTAGTTGAGAAGTCCGCCCTGCAGTTCCGCGCGCAGGTCCGGGGTGAGGACACTGCCGGCGCGGTCCACGAGGAGGGCCATCTCGTAACCCACCAGGCCGATGTCGCACTCGGGGTGCGCGAGCACCGCGAGCGAGGATCCGTCGGAGACGGACATCAGGAAGAGGAATCCGCGGTCCATCTCCACCACGGTCTGGTTGACGGCGCCGCCCTCGAAGATGCGCGAGGCACCCGCGGTGAGGGAGGTCAGTCCGGAGGCCACCGCGGCGAGCTGGTCGGCCCGGTCGCGGGGGAAGCCCTCGGACATAGCCAGAAGGAGGCCGTCGGCGGATACCACCACCGTGTGAGACACCCCTGGGGTGTTGTCCACGAAGTTGGTGATCAACCAGTTCAGGTTTTGCGCCGCCTGGCTCATCGCGCTCACACTAACGCTCCTGGTCATAGCTGTTACTTGACTGCTCGGATCCCGCGTTGCGGCCCTGCTGGACGCCGCGTCGCAGGTTGCTCAACCTGCCACGGATGTCCTCCGGGGCCCGGGAGACCTCGGGGCCTCCCTGCGGCGTCGTCTCCGCAGCGCCCTCGACCAGGTTGGCCTTGGGCACGCGCCGGGGGAGACCGGAGGGGGTGACCCCGCCGGCCTTCGGCTCACGGAGTTTGGCGGCCTGCTGCCAGCGCTCGTCGTTGTTCGAGCGCCAGTCGTCAGTTCCCGCCGGTTCCTCGGGGGCCTTCTCCGGCGCCGCGGGCTGCTGCTGACGCTGCGGCCGCTGCTCGAAGAGGGATCCGGAGGACTCCGCTTCCTGCTGTCCCGGCCGCTGCTGCGGCTGGCTGCCGCGTCGCGGCAGGCCCGCCCCGGTCACCTGGTGGCCGGCGTCGGCGGTGGCGCCCGGACGGTCGAAGCCTACGCGTTCCTGGGCCGGTTCGGGAGCGGCCGGTGATTCCGATTCGGTCCCGTAATCCTGCTGGTAGGAGCCCGAGTAGGTGTTCTGCTGGGGCCACTCCGCAGCCGTGGAACGGGAATCGTACCCGCCGTCGTAGGCCGGGGTTTCCTGTCGCTGATCCGTGTACCCGGGTTCCGGATACGCGTAATCCTGCTGGGTGTACGCGTCGTATCCCTGCCCGGCCTGAGCGGATTCGTAACCGAGGTCGTAGCCCTGGGCGGGCTGCTGCTCGTAGCCCTGGTACGGCTGGTACGCGTGCTCCGGCTGCGGTTCCGGATACTCCGCCGCGGGGGCCGCGGACTCGTCGTACTCCGCCTGCGCCTGCGGGTAGCCGACCTGCGCCTCCAGCGCGGCCCGGCGCTCCTCGCGGCCCAGGGACCGGCCGACCGGGTCGGCGACGGGCTCGTCGTAGCCCGGCTGGTCGGCCCGGTGGACCTCGTAGCGGGAGTCGTCGAAGCCGAGCTCGGCGGCCGTGCGCAGCGGAGCCGACTGCTGGTTCTGCTGGCGCGGGATCATCTGGGAGACCGTGAAGTCGTCCGCCGGTATCTCCTCGCCACCGCCACCGTGGGTGATGGCGTCGGGGAGCATGACCAGCGAGGTGGTGCCGGCCGCTTCGCCCGAGGGGCGCAGCTGGACGCGGATGCTGTGCCGGTCGGCCAGCCGGCCGACCACGAACAGACCCATGCGCTGCGAGATCGCGGCGTCCACGGTCGGCGGGTTGGCCAGCTTGTGGTTGATGTCCGCGAAGTCCTCGGCCGTCAGGCCGATTCCCTTGTCGTGGATCTCGACCATCACGCGGCCGTCGGGCAGACGCGTCGCGTTGACCCGGACCTTGGTCTGCGGGGAGGAGAAGGTGGTGGCGTTCTCCAGCAGCTCGGCGAGCAGGTGCACGAGGTCGGTCACGGCCTGGCCGTGGATCTCGGCCTCGGAGACGCCCGACAGCTCGACGCGCTCGTACTGCTCCACCTCGGAGGAGGCGGCGCGCAGGACGTCGACGAGGGGGACCGGCTGGTCCCAGCGGCGGCCCGGCTCCTCGCCCGCGAGGATGAGGAGGTTCTCGCCGTTGCGGCGCATGCGGGTGGCCAGGTGGTCCAGGCGGAAGAGGTTCTCCAGCTGGTCCGGGTCGGCCTCGTTGTTCTCCAGCTCGGTGATCAGGGTCAGCTGGCCCTCGATCAGCGACTGGTTGCGCATGGAGAGGTTCGTGAAGATCGCGTTGACGTTGCCCCGGAGGAGGGCCTGCTCGGCGGCGAGCCGGACGGCCTCCCGGTGGATCTGGTCGAAGGCGCGGGCGACCTCGCCGATCTCGTCCTGGGAGTCGATGGGGATCGGCACCACCCGGGTGTCGACCTTGCCCGGGTCGGTGCGCGAGAGCTGGTCCACGAGCATCGGCAGGCGCTGCTCGGCGACGTCGAAGGCGCCGTTGCGCAGCCGGCGCATCGCGCGGCCCATCTGGCGGGCCATCATGCCGGCCAGGATGAAGGCGGCGAGCAGGGCCACGACCACGATGGCGCCGGTCAGGATGGCGTCGTTGCGGGCCTCGTCGGAGACCGCGACCGAGTCCTTGAGGGCCTTGGCGAGGAGTTCCTTCTCCAGTTCGGCGTAGCCGTCGAACTTGGCGGTGGCCGCGGCCTGCCACGCTGCCGGGGTGGTGCCGTCCTGCGCCAGCTTGGAGGGCTTCTCGCCGCTGGCTATCGCCTCGGTCATACCGGTGAGCGCGGAGCCGTTGACCACCGGCGGGGCGTGGAAGACGGTGCCGGCCTGCTCGGCCGCCTGCTTGGCGGCGGCGAGCTTCTGGGCGCCCTCCTCGGACTTCTTGCCCATGATCTCGCGCAGCCGTGCGACGTCCTCGTCGGTGCCGGCGGCGACGTACTCGCCGATGGCGATCTCTTCGAGGTACGCGTACGAGGAGAAGGCGACGAGCTGGGCCTTGCGGATGTCCTCGTCCGCGTTCGGCCGGACCAGCAGGTGCGTGCCCACCGAGCGCTGCAGCGAGTTCGCGGCCTTGGACAGTTCGAGCGCGTAGACCATGCGGCCGTACGAGGTCACGTTGCCGGTGCCGAGGCCCAGCTCGTTGGAGAACTGCATGAGGTAGTGCTGGACCAGCACGTACCCCTCTTCGGTCGGGATCGGGCCCAGGTCCTTGGGAAGGGCCTTCTTCGGCGTCTCGTACTTCCCCACGTAGGCCGTCTTGCGGACCTGCTCCAGCTTCGGCTCCTCCTGGCGGAAGAGCTCCAGGCGGCGCTCCAGGCCCTGGCCCTCGGGCAGGTCCTTCGCGGCCTCGGCGAACTTCGCCTTGGCGGCGTCGGTGGCGGCGTAGGCCTTCAGCACGGGCTCGGAGTCGCGCTGGCCCCTGAGCAGGGGATCGGCCGTCAGGTCGCGCTCGTTCAGCAGCGCCTGGCCGTACTCGGCGGCGGCCGTGACGATGCCCGCGGTCTTCTCGGCGTCCTTGGCCTCGTTCCAGGTGTCGATCGAGCCCTTCACCTGGAAACCGCCCATGACCAGTCCGACGAGGACCGGGACGAGCAGGATGGCGTTCAGACGGGTCGGCACACGCCAGTTGCGGGGCGAGAACCTGCTGGTGCTGCCGGGGCTCACGGATGGTTCCACGGGTACGTCAAAGGCAGACGTGGCCGCGCGTGGCGGCGGGGTGAAGTTGCCGCGCGCGGGTTCATCCGCGGGGCTCGAGTTGCTTCGCCTCACTCGACCAACAACCTCTCGGCGGTGCTACTAGCTAGTTCGTTGAATTCCAGCACGGTTAACGGCCGTGTTCCAAACAGTTGAAATCGGCCATTCCTAGAGCCTTATGCCCCACATAAATCGGACATAAAGAGCGTCCTGCGGCAAAATCGGGGCCAGTTGTGAGCGCAGCGGCACCGGACGAACGCACCGTGTCGCCAACTAACGCCAATTCTCTGTCGAAACGTTATGAACGAAGGGGGCGGGCCGTGTCGCATGACACAGCCCGCCCCTCAAACCAGCCCGTGAAGCCCCCGTTGCGCGGCGCCCCTGCGTGATCCGTTACTTGAGCCGCGCCATCAGGGCGTGCTCGACGAGCGTGATGAGCGCGCTCTTGGCGTCCGCGCGGTGGCGGGCGTCGGTGGTGATGATGGGGGCGTCCGGGCCGATCTGCAGGGCCTCGCGGACTTCCTCCGGGGTGTACGGCTGGTGTCCCTCGAAGCCGTTGAGCGCCACGACGAACGGCAGGCCGCTGTTCTCGAAGTAGTCGACGGCCGGGAAACAGTCGGCCAGGCGTCGCGTGTCGACCAGGACGATCGCCCCGATCGCGCCGCGCACCAGGTCGTCCCACATGAACCAGAAGCGGTCCTGGCCCGGGGTACCGAAGAGGTACAGGATCAGGTCCTGGTCGAGGGTGATGCGGCCGAAGTCCATGGCGACCGTGGTGGTCGTCTTGTCCCCGGTGTGGGTCAGGTCGTCGATGCCCGCGCTCGCGGACGTCATCACGGCCTCGGTACGCAGCGGGTTGATCTCGGAGACGGCGCCGACGAACGTGGTCTTGCCCACGCCGAAACCACCCGCCACCACGATCTTCGCGGAGGTGGTGGAGCGAGCAGGAGCCGCTCCACCGTTAGAGCTTGCGAAGTCCACTGAGCACCCTTTCGAGCAGCGTTACATCCGGCGTGCCGCCGGCCTCTCCATTGCCCGGCTGGTGGATGGCCACCATGCCGGCCTCCGCCAGGTCGGCGACGAGGATCCGTGCCACGCCGAGCGGCATGTTGAGCAGTGCGGAGACCTCCGCGACCGACTTGACCTCACGGCAGAGGGTGCAGATGCGCTGGTGCTCCGGGAGCAGCCCGGACAGGTGCATCGGATCGGCCGTGGTGCTGACCAGGGCCTCGATGGCGAGCTGGTAGCGCGGTCGGGTCCGGCCACCGGTCATCGCGTACGGACGAACCAGCGGCTGGTCGCCTTCCGAGTACGAGTCTCCGTACTGATCGGAATAGGCGGGGGGCGGGGTCATTGATCCTCCGGGCTGGACAGCAATGGTCAGCGTGCCGTCTGACGGGGCGGCCGGTGGGGGGACGGTATGACGGCCTGATGGCGGTACTGGGTTCCGGGGCCGCGGCCCCGGTCCCCCGGCCGGCAGTACCGTCCGGCCGGGAGAGCGGCAGTCAGATGAGCAGGCTTCCCTGCAGTTCCGCGCGCAGGTCCGGGGTGAGGACACTGCCGGCGCGGTCCACGAGGAGGGCCATCTCGTAACCCACCAGGCCGATGTCGCACTCGGGGTGCGCCAGTACGGCCAGCGAGGATCCGTCGGAAACCGACATCAGGAAGAGGAATCCGCGGTCCATCTCCACCACCGTCTGGTTGACGGCACCGCCCTCGAAGATGCGGGACGCGCCCGCGGTGAGGGAGGTCAGCCCGGAGGCCACCGCGGCGAGCTGGTCGGCCCGGTCGCGGGGGAAGCCTTCGGACATGGCCAGAAGGAGGCCGTCGGCGGATACCACCACGGTGTGGGACACCCCTGGGGTGTTGTCCACGAAGTTGGTGATCAACCAGTTCAGGTTCTGTGCCGCCTGGCTCATCGAACTCAACTATCGCTCCTGCTGGTAAGTGGGGTCGACGTGGTAGTTGCCGGTGGCCGGTCCGGTGGTGCCGGCCTGCCGTCCCTGCTGGATACCGCGGCGGAGGTTGGTGAGACGGCCTCGGACATCGTCCGGGGACCGCGAAACCTGGGGGCCGGCCTGTGCTTCGGCCTGCTGCTGCGCGGTGCCGGCCACGAGGTTCGCCCGCGGGACCCGGCGGGGCAGACCCGACGTGGTGATGCCGCCGGCGGCGGGCTGGCGCACGCGCTCGGCCTGCCGCATCAGCTCGTCGTTCGGCGAGGAGCGCCAGCTCACGGTCGGCACGGCGCCGGTGGCCGTCTGCGCGGACTCCGCCGGAGCCTGCTCCGCGCCGCGCTGCGGCAGCTGGTGCTGCTGCGGGCGCTGGGGGGAGGCGGGAGCCGGAGCCGCCGGGGCGGACTGCTGCGCCTGCTGGGGCACCGCCGGTACCTGCGCGGGGGCCTGGCCGGCCTCCTGGCGGAACCAGTTCGACTCCAGCGTGTCGAAGATCGGGCTGCGACCCTCACCGCTCGGCCCGGCCGGGGGCAGCGCCTCGGGACGGGGCGCCTGCGGCAGCCGCGGAGCCTCCGCGCGCGGAGGCGGTACGGGGGCGTAGTCGCCCTGGGGCTGCGGGGCCTGGCCGGGCTGGCCGGGCTGGGCGAAGCCGCCGACACCCGGGCCGCCGGGCCGCTGGGCCTGGAAGTCCTGGCGGGCGAACTGGCCGGTGGAGGCCGGGTCGCCGAACTCGGGACGGGCGAACTGCCCGGTGGAGGCGGGGTCACCGAACTCGGGACGGGCGAACTGCCCCGTGGAGGCCGGGTCACCGAACTCCGGACGGGCGAACTGGCCCGTGGCGCCGCTGTCGTAGCCACCCGCCGGGCCGGCCTGCGGGGCCGGGGCGTTGAAGTCGGGGCGGGGGAACTCGGACGTGGATCCGGGGCCCGACAGCTCGTCGTGGCCGCGCGGTACGTCGTGACCGCGCTGGCCCGCGCCCCACGAGGTGGTCTGGGGCATCGCGGAGGGGCCGCCACCCGCGCCCGGAAGCTCCGGACGGGGCGCGCCACCGCGCGGCGGAAGCTGCGGCCGGGGACCGCGCGCGGCCGGGCCGCCGGTCTGCTGCCGACCGGGCTGTCCGGGCTGTCCCTGCTGCTGCGGAGCCTGCTGCGGAGCCTGCTGCCCCGGCTGACCCTGCTGCGGACGCTCGAAGCCGTTGCCCTGCGGGAAGCCGCCGGGACCGGACGCCGTGGGGACGCCGACCGGAGGACGGGCCTGCGGACCGCCGAAGCCGCCCGGGCCGCCGGGACCCGAGACCGGGCCGCGGCCCGGCAGCGGAGCACCCGAACCGAAGGCGCTCTGGGTCTGGCCGCCGGGGCCCTGCTGCTGCGGGGGCCGTCCGCCCTGCGGGCCGGGGCCCTGGGGCAGACCGCCGGGGGCGCCGTCGCGGCCCGGCAGGGCCGCGCGCTGGTTGCCGGCGGACACCTGGCCGCGCTGCGGGCCGGCGCCGACCGGGGGACGCGCGCCGGGACCCGGGACCGAGCCCTGTGCGCCGGGACCGCCCTGACCGGGACCGCCCTGACCGCCCTGGCCGGGCATCGGAGCGGGCTTCTTGCCGCCCTGGGCGACGTCCACCGGCAGCATGACGAGGGCCGTCGTACCGCCCGAGTCGGAGGGGCGGAGCTGGATGCGGATGCCGTGTCGCAAGGACAGGCGGCCGACCACGAACAGACCCATGCGGCGGGAGACGGAGACGTCCACGGTGGGCGGGGACGCGAGCCGCTCGTTGATCGCGGCGAGGTCCTCGGGGGAGAGGCCGATGCCGGTGTCGTGGATCTCGACGAGCACGCGGCCGTCGGGCAGCGCGTGGCCGGTGACCTTGACCTTGGTCTGCGGGGAGGAGAACGAGGTGGCGTTCTCCAGCAGCTCGGCGAGCAGGTGCACGAGGTCGTTGACGACGCGGCCGGCGACGTCGGTGCCGGGCACCGACGAGAGTTCGATGCGCTCGTACTGCTCCACCTCGGACGCCGCGGCACGGAGCACGTCGACGAGCGGGACGGGGCGGGTCCACCGGCGGCCCGGCTCCTCGCCCGCGAGGACGAGGAGGTTTTCGCCGTTACGGCGCATGCGGGTCGCGAGGTGGTCGAGCTTGAAGAGCGAGGACAGCTGGTCCGGGTCGGCCTCGCGCGACTCCAGCTCGGAGATGAGCGAGAGCTGGCGCTGGATGAGGCCCTGCGAACGGCGCGAGAGGTTGGTGAACATCGCGTTGACGTTGCCTCGCAGGAGGGCCTGCTCGGCGGCGAGGCGGACGGCCTCGCGGTGCACGTCGTCGAAGGCCGCGGCCACCTGGCCGATCTCGTCGCGGGTGTGCAGACCGACGGACTCCACCGTCGTGTCCACGTCCTGCGGGTCGGACTCGGACAGCTGCTTGACGAGCTCGGGCAGCCGGTCCTGGGCGACGCGGGTCGCGGTGTCCTGGAGGCGGCGCAGCGAGCGGATCATCGAGCGGGCCATGACGAAGGCGCCGACGAGGGAGACACCGAGGACGAGCAGGATCAGCGCACCGTTGATGAGGGCGTCGCGCTGCGACTCGTTCTTGAGCTCGCGGGCCTTCTGCTCCATGTCCTCGAGCAGGGTGAGCTCGATGACCTTCATCGCCTGGAGCTTGGTGTCGTCGGCGTCGTACCAGTCCATCCAGGACCGGGGCTTCTCCTTGGGGAACTGGTCCTTGTTCCCGAGGACGCGGCGCGCGTAGCCGTCGGCGTTGCCGATCTCCTGGTTGCCGTCACCGAGCGAGGCGAGGAGCTCCTCGGGCTTGCCCTGGTAGGCGAGCTCGAAGGTCTTCTGCGCCTGCTCCTCGCTGTTCTGCGCGGAGCGGGCGTACAGCCGGTCGTTCTCGGTGATGTTGCCGGGCTGGCTGGGGTCGGCGGGGAGCGCGGCGGCGATGACCGCGCGCTGGATCGAGGCGTACTCCTTGGCGGAGGAGAACGCGGCCAGCGCACGGGTGCGCTTGATCATCTCGGGGTTCGAGGTGGCCTGGGCCATGTCCTGCGAGAGCGAGAGCAGCGAGACGACCAGCGCGTTGTACTCGGTGACGGTCTGCTGGGCACCGTTCTGGTACGCGTTCTTGCGGATCTCTTCGAGGTTGTTGAGCCCGTGTGCGATCTGCAGGATGTTGTTGCGGATCGACCTGAGCGTCTCGTCGTCGCCCTCCGCGACCTCGACCTTGTCGGTCGCGGCGGCGAAGGAGCGGACGGCGGAGTCGGTCGAGTCGCGGACACCCTGGACCAGGGTGCTGGTCTTGCCCGACTTGTCGACGGACAGCGGACCGGCGGAGTTGTCACGCTCGGCCTGGAGCATGGCGGCCAGGTTGGTGGCCTGCCGGGTCATGGTCGTCAGCAGCTGCATGTGTTCCAGCTGCGCGATGTCGTTGAGCGAGTCGTTGATGCGGAAGCCACCGAGGGTGGTGGCGGCGACGACCGGCAGGGTCAGCAGCGACACCAGGCGCGTGCTGATGCGCCAGTTCTGCATGGCCAGACGGGAACCGGACCCACGGGGGGTCTGGGGTATCGCGACGTCGCGGCCGCCCGACTCGTCGTCGGCCTTGGAGCCGCCCTTGGGCTTGGCACGGCCCTTGGGCTTCACCGCGGCGGAGCCGTCGGGGCCCACGCTCTCGACAGCCGGCCCGCGGTTCTGGGCGTGCTGGGGCGAGGAGCCACGGTCGGTCCCGCCGCGCGGGTCCTGCTCCGGCGCGGCTTCCCCACGGCCCTGACGGGCCTGGGGAGACCCCTTGTCATCCCTCTTGAATCGTCCCTGCACTAGCGTCGCAACCTCTGGACCAGGCGTCCCGCCGGGCGACCGGTGGGACGGTGTCGAGTCGTGGGGCAATGCGCCCCATGGTGGTCGTCGGTGACCGGCGCGTCTCCCTCTCCGTTGCCGCCGCGCTCGGCGCTGTCTCGCGCCACCTGCGCGCCGGCTGATTCCCGCGGCGGTCCCGCGAATTCCAGCACAGAGGCGGATCTCCAACAAGGTGCGAGTCCCGGCCTGGACAGTCGGTCACTTCCGGTGACGTCCGCACTACCCGACGTGCGGGCCAATTCATATGGAATCGGACTTACGCCGCCCAAACCTCGCGCCTGACAAGCTGTCCCAGTCGCGATGATCGGGAGCGGAATGGCGCATTCAGTGGCACAATGTCCGCTTTGTGGGGTCGAATTGACTGCCCGTTATGCCCGTAATGCCTGGTCGCTGGTGAGCAAACTCACATAGCCGTGGCCATTACTTCCCGGTTCGGCGGGGGATTCAGATGTTTAGCCTTGAGCTTTACAGGCTTGCCGCGAGCGACAAGTGGCACTCCGAAGGCATCCAGGCGGCGCCCGCCGCCACCATCCGACCTAGTGAGCCGAGGGCTTCCCACTCCGATGAAGACGACGATGATGTTCCGCAACATAGCCAACCCGCGCCGCACCACCCTCGCGCACCTCAAGGACGCCGAGGAGCTGCAGGCCGTACCGGTCCCGGAGCACACCGTCGAGCTGCCGACCCAGACCGCGAACCCGCGCCGCACCATCCTCATGGACGCGCCGGTCGCCGCCGCGCAGTAAAGGGGCCGTCCGGCGAAAGCCGCGCGAAGCGCCGGCCCCGACCGCGTTAGCCTGGAGTCCGCAGACTCCAGCCAGCGGAAATACAGAGGGGCAGACGCAACACGTGCGCATCGCCAGGTTCTCGATCGACGGCAATGTCGCGTTCGGCGCGGTCGAGGGCAGCACCGCCCTCGCGGCGTCCGAAGGTGAGCTCGTCCTCGACATCATCAAGGGCATCCCGTTCGCGGACTTCGAGCTCTCGGGCACGAAGGTCCCGCTGAACAAGGTCCGGCTGCTGCCGCCCGTGCTCCCGAACAAGATCGTGGCCATCGGCCGCAACTACGCGGAGCACGCGGCGGAGCTGGGCAACGAGGTCCCCGACGTCCCCATCACCTTCTTCAAGCCCTCCACCTCGGTGGTCGGCCCGGGCGACCCGATCGCGTACCCGTCCTTCTCCCAGGACCTCCACCACGAGGCGGAGCTCGCCGTGGTCATCGGCCGCATGTGCCGCGAGGTCCCGCGCGAGCGCGTCAAGGACGTCATCCTCGGCTACACCTGCGCCAACGACGTCACCGCGCGCGACGTGCAGCAGCGCGAGAAGCAGTGGGCCCGCGCCAAGGGCTTCGACACCTCCTGCCCCCTCGGCCCCTGGATCGAGACGGACCTCGACCCCAGCGACCTGACCATCCAGTGCACCGTCAACGGCGAACAGCGCCAGCTCGGCCGCACCAGCCAGATGGTCCGCTCCATCGAGGACCTCATCGTGCACATCACCGAGGCCATGACGCTGCTCCCGGGCGACGTCATCCTCACGGGGACCCCGGCCGGAGTCGGCCCCCTGAACGTCGGCGACGAGGTCGCCGTCACCATCGAAGGCATCGGCACTCTCACCAACAAGGTGATCAAGCGTGGCTAACGCGACCCCCCGCGTACGTTTCTGTCCGTCCCCGACCGGCAACCCCCACGTGGGTCTGGTCCGCACGGCCCTCTTCAACTGGGCGTTCGCCCGCCACCACGGCGGTACGTTCGTCTTCCGCATCGAGGACACCGACGCGGCCCGCGACTCCGAGGAGTCCTACGGCCAGCTGCTCGACTCGCTGCGCTGGCTCGGCTTCACCTGGGACGAGGGCCCCGAGGTCGGCGGCCCGCACGCCCCGTACCGCCAGTCCGAGCGCATGGACATCTACAAGGACGTGGCGCAGAAGCTCCAGGACGGCGGCTACGCCTACCCCTGCTACTGCACCACCGAGGAGCTGGACGCCCGCCGCGACGCCGCCCGCGCCGCCGGCAAGCCCTCCGGCTACGACGGCACTTGCCGCGACCTCTCGGACGAGCAGAAGGCCGCGTACGAGGCCGAGGGCCGCACCTCGATCGTCCGCTTCCGGATGCCCGACGGTCCGATCACCTTCACGGACCTGGTCCGCGGAGAGCTGACCTTCACCCCGGACAACGTGCCGGACTTCGGCATCGTCCGGGCCAACGGCGCCCCGCTCTACACGCTGGTCAACCCCGTCGACGACGCGCTGATGGAGATCACGCACGTCCTGCGCGGCGAGGACCTGCTCTCCTCCACCCCGCGCCAGATCGCGCTCTACGGGGCCCTGATCGAGCTCGGCATCGCCAAGGCGGTGCCGGCCTTCGGCCACCTGCCGTACGTGATGGGCGAGGGCAACAAGAAGCTCTCCAAGCGCGATCCCGAGGCCTCGCTCAACCTGTACCGCGAGCGCGGCTTCCTCCCCGAGGGCCTGCTGAACTACCTCTCGCTGCTCGGCTGGTCCTTCTCGAAGGACCAGGACATCTTCTCGATCGAGGAGATGGTGGCGAAGTTCGACATCCCGGACGTCAACGCCAACCCGGCGCGCTTCGACCTCAAGAAGGCCGAGTCGATCAACGCCGACCACATCCGGCTGCTCGACCCGAAGGTCTTCGCGGACCGCTGCGCCCCGTGGCTCCAGGCCCCGCACGCCAACTGGGCGCCCGAGGACTTCGACGCCGCCGCCTGGGAGCGCATCGCGCCGTACGCCCAGACCCGCGTCACGGTCCTGTCCGACATCACGGACAACGTCGACTTCCTGTTCCTGAAGGAGCCCGTCGAGGACCAGGCCTCGTGGGACAAGGCGATGAAGGGCGACCCGGCGGCCCTCCTCACCACGGCCCGCGAGAACCTCGCCGCCGCGGACTGGTCCGACCCCGAGTCCCTCAAGCAGGCGGTCCTCACCGCCGGCGAGGCCCACGGCCTCAAGCTCGGCAAGGCGCAGGCCCCCGTCCGTGTGGCCGTCACCGGCCGCACGATCGGCCTGCCGCTCTTCGAGTCCCTCGAGATCCTGGGCAAGGACCGCTCCCTGTCCCGCATCGACGCGACCCTGGCGAAGCTCACCGCCGCGTAGGCGCCACCCGTCCGTCCCTCAGGGGCGGCAGCCGACCGCTGTATCAGCGAACGGCTGCCGCCCCTGAGGCGTTCCGCGTAGGGTCGGCCCCATGGGGATCCGTGCGGTGCTGTGGGACATCGACGACACGCTCTTCGACTACACCGGGGCCGACCGGGCCGGGCTCGCGGCGCACCTGGTCGCCGAGGGGCTCGCGGAGCGGTACGGGGCTCCGGTCGAGGCGCTCGCGCTGTGGCGGCGGATCACCGACCGCCACTGGGAGCGGTTCGCGGCCGGCCACGGCACCTTCCAGGGGCAGCGCCGGGACCGGGTGCGCGAGTTCCTCGGGGAGCCCGCGCTGACCGACGCGCAGGCCGACGACTGGTTCGGGCGGTACGTGGGGCACTACACGGCCGCCTGGGAGCTGTTCCCCGACGTCGTGCCGGTACTGGACGCCCTGGCGGGCGGCTACCGCCACGGGGTGCTCACGAACTCCTCCGTGGCCAACCAGGACCCCAAGCTGCGCCACCTCGGCCTGCGCGAGCGCTTCGAGGTCCTGGTGTGCGCGGTGGAGCTGGGCGTCAGCAAGCCCGAGGCCGGCGCCTTCCTGGCCGCGTGCGCCGAGATGGGTCTGGAGCCCGGGGAGGTGGTCTACGTGGGGGACCAGCCCGAGATCGACGCGCGCGGCGCCCGGGACGCCGGGCTGACGGCCGTGTGGCTCGACCGCGACGGATCGCGGGGGCCCGGGCCCGAGGGCGTGCACCGGATCACCGGACTCGACGGACTCCCGCAGGTGCTGGCCGGGGATACCCGTTTTGGAGCACGGTCAGCCATCCGGTAATGTTCTTTCTGCGCCGCCCGCTCGGGCCGAAAGGCCGGGCCGGAGACGCTAACCGAACGAAAGTCCCTCAGGGTCTTGCGTTTTGGTGGGCTATAGTGTAATTGGCAACACGAGAGTTTCTGGTTCTCTTATTCTAGGTTCGAGTCCTGGTAGCCCAGCGCAGTTCAGTAGTAAACGCAGTGCTTGCCCCCGTTGTGTAGCGGCCTAGCACGCCGCCCTCTCAAGGCGGTAGCGCCGGTTCGAATCCGGTCGGGGGTACAGATCCTTCCCGCGAGATCTCCAGGGTCGCACCCGGATGTTTTGATGCAGGATCGCTAGGGCCCCCGTTGTGTAGCGGCCTAGCACGCCGCCCTCTCAAGGCGGTAGCGCCGGTTCGAATCCGGTCGGGGGTACGGTGTCTAGCTGGTCTAGACCTGTGGGCTATAGTGTAATTGGCAACACGAGAGTTTCTGGTTCTCTTATTCTAGGTTCGAGTCCTGGTAGCCCAGCGCAGTACCGCAGTGAAGCTAGCCCCCGTTGTGTAGCGGCCTAGCACGCCGCCCTCTCAAGGCGGTAGCGCCGGTTCGAATCCGGTCGGGGGTACGCACAGAAGAGGCCCTCCGCGTTCATCGCGGAGGGCCTCTTCGCTGTTTCCGGACGGTTCCGGACAGGGCCGGGAAGGAAGAAGAGCGGGCCCGGCGGCGCGTGTGTGGACGTGTGCGGCGTCTCACGCGCCCCCGGGCCCGGGGGTAGTGGGGAGAAGAGGGATCAGCTGGAGCGGCGCAGGGCCTCGGTCAGGCGGGCGGCCGCGTCGATGACGGCCTGGGCGTGCATGCGCCCGGGGTGGCGGGTCAGGCGCTCGATCGGCCCGGAGACCGACACGGAGGCCACCACGCGGTTCGAGGGGCCGCGCACCGGCGCCGAGACGGAGGCCACGCCGGGCTCCCGCTCGCCGATCGACTGCGCCCAGCCGCGACGCCGTACGCCCGAGAGGGCCGTCGCCGTGAAGCGCGCGCCCTGGAGCCCGCGGTGGAGCCGCTCGGGCTCCTCCCAGGCCATCAGGATCTGCGCGGCCGAGCCGGCCTTCATCGGGAGCGTGGAGCCCACCGGAACGGTGTCCCGCAGGCCCGACAGCCGCTCGGCGGCCGCCACGCAGATGCGCATGTCGCCCTGACGCCGGTAGAGCTGCGCGCTCTCGCCCGTAACGTCCCGGAGGTGGGTGAGCACCGGTCCGGCCGTGGCCAGCAGGCGGTCCTCGCCGGCCGCGGCGGCGAGCTCCGCCAGCCGCGGTCCGAGTATGAACCGGCCCTGCATGTCCCTCGCCACCATCCGGTGGTGTTCCAGTGCCACGGCAAGGCGATGTGCCGTGGGTCGTGCGAGCCCTGTCGCCGCGACCAGCCCGGCGAGGGTGGCCGGACCGGACTCCAGTGCGCTCAATACCAGAGCTGCCTTGTCGAGAACGCCGACGCCGCTAGAGTTGTCCATGAAACGATATTCGCGTCTCACACTGTGAAACGCAAGTTCAATTTTTCCAAGAACCAGCGAGTCTGTATGTGCGGGTCCACGAACCACTGGGTCCGAGCCGTCGTCCGGGACGTGGGGTACGGGCGATCAGGCGCACAAGATCTCTATCAAGCGCCGGCACAACCGGCCGGCCGGAGGGAAAGCGATGGGTAGGACACTCGCGGAGAAGGTCTGGGACGACCATGTCGTCCGGCGCGCCGAAGGCGAGCCCGACCTCCTCTTCATCGATCTGCACCTGCTGCACGAGGTGACCAGCCCGCAGGCCTTCGAAGGGCTGCGCCAGGCCGGCCGCAAGGTCCGACGCCTCGACCTCACCATCGCGACCGAGGACCACAACACCCCCACCATCGACATCGACAAGCCGATCGCGGACCCGGTCTCCCGGGCCCAGCTCGAGACGCTGCGGTCGAACTGCGCCGAGTTCGGCGTGCGCCTGCACTCGCTGGGCGACGTCGAGCAGGGTGTCGTCCACGTCGTGGGACCGCAGCTGGGTCTGACCCAGCCGGGCACCACCGTGGTCTGTGGTGACTCGCACACCTCCACGCACGGCGCCTTCGGCGCGCTGGCGTTCGGCATCGGCACCAGCCAGGTCGAGCACGTACTGGCGACGCAGACGCTGCCGCTGGCCCGGCCGAAGACGATGGCGATCACCGTCACCGGCGCGCTGGCCGAGGGCGTCACCGCCAAGGACCTGATCCTGGCGATCATCGCCAAGATCGGCACCGGCGGCGGCCAGGGCTACATCCTGGAGTACCGCGGCGAGGCCGTCGAGCAGCTCTCGATGGAAGCCCGCATGACCATCTGCAACATGTCGATCGAGGCCGGCGCCCGCGCGGGCATGATCGCCCCCGACCAGACCACCTTCGACTACCTCGAGGGCCGTGACCACGCCCCCGTGGGCGAGGACTGGGACGCGGCGGTCGCGTACTGGAAGACCCTGCGCACCGACGACGACGCCGTCTTCGACGCCGAGGTCGTCATCGACGGCACCACGCTGTCGCCGTTCGTCACCTGGGGCACCAACCCGGGCCAGGGCGCACCCCTGTCGGGACACGTCCCCGACCCGGCTTCGTACGAGGACGCTTCGGAGCGGAACGCCGCCGAAAAGGCCCTGGAGTACATGGGGTTGACCGCCGGACAGCCGCTGCGCGACATCAAGGTCGACACCGTCTTCGTAGGTTCCTGCACCAACGGCCGCATCGAGGACCTGCGCGCCGTCGCCGGGATCATCGGGGGCCGCAAAGTCGCCGAAGGCGTACGGATGCTGGTCGTCCCGGGCTCGGTCCGGGTCGCCCTGCAGGCCGTGTCGGAGGGCCTGGACAAGGTCTTCAAGGAGGCCGGCGCCGAATGGCGGCACGCGGGCTGCTCGATGTGTCTGGGCATGAACCCCGACCAACTGGCGCCCGGTGAGCGCTCCGCGTCCACCTCCAACCGCAACTTCGAGGGCCGGCAGGGCAAGGGCGGGCGCACCCACCTGGTGTCCCCGCAGGTGGCCGCCGCCACCGCGGTGCTGGGCCACCTGGCCTCGCCCGCCGACCTGGCTGGGTCGTCCGCCGCTACCGCGCCCGCAGGAGTCTGAGAACGATGGAAGCCTTCACCACCCACACCGGCCGGGCCGTCCCGCTGCGCCGCAGCAACGTCGACACCGACCAGATCATCCCGGCCCACTGGCTGAAGAAGATCACCCGCGACGGTTTCGAGGACGGGCTCTTCGAGGCCTGGCGCAAGGACCCGGAGTTCATCACCAACCGCCCCGAGCGCGCCGGCGCGACCGTCCTGGTCGCCGGCTCCGACTTCGGTACGGGTTCCTCGCGCGAGCACGCCGTCTGGGCCCTGCAGAACTTCGGCTTCAAGACGGTCATCTCCTCCCGCTTCGCCGACATCTTCCGCGGCAACTCGCTGAAGAACGGTCTGCTGACCGTGGTCCTGCCGCAGGAGACCGTCGAGCGGCTGTGGAAGCTGACCGAGGCCGACCCCACCGCCGAGATCACGGTCGACCTGGTCGACCGCCAGGTCCGAGCCGAAGGCGTCGTAGCGGAGTTCGAACTCGACGACAACGCCCGCTGGCGGCTGCTGGAGGGCCTGGACGACATCTCCCTCACCCTTCAGAACGAAGCGGACATCGCCACGTACGAAAGCACTCGGCCGGCCTTCAAGCCGAGCACGATTCAGGCGTGATTCCAGCCTGAGCAGCGCTTATTCGCCTTAGGGTGATCACATAGGCAACACTGTGCCCCCTGCCATCCGGCAGGGGGCACAGTCGTGTGTTGAGGCCCCGTGAGGCGACAACTCGCCCCAGATGGCACAATCTGTGCATGGAACGCGACAGTCAACTTGAGCTCTACGGACTTGTCGCCGACCGATTGAAAGAAGCACACACAAGGGTGCGCACACTGCAAGTCCCGGAGGGCGTAAGGATGGCGCTGTCCCGGAAGCTGTTGGTCGTCACCGCCGTGGCGAAGCATGATCTCGCCGACGCGGCAAGGCGCCTGGACAGGTTGATGAAGGACCTCGACGAGGGTCGATTCCCTGAAGGCGACTGATGCGAAGGAACTCCGTAACGGCCTACAACGTTGCGGCACTAGGGTGATAAGCCCGTTTCGTGTTTGATTTGCGGTATATATCCGCCTAACGTGCGAAATAAGCTTGAACACATTCGTTCTGGCGAAGTCTCCGAAGGGGAAGACGTTGAACAAGGCGCAGCTCGTAGAAGCGATTGCCGACAAGCTGGGCGGCCGTCAGCAGGCCGCGGACGCCGTCGACGCGGTCCTGGACGCCATCGTCCGCGCGACCGTCGGTGGCGACCGGGTCTCGGTCACGGGCTTCGGCTCGTTCGAGAAGGTCGACCGCCCGGCCCGCTACGCCCGCAACCCCCAGACGGGTGAGCGCGTCCGGGTCAAGAAGACCTCTGTTCCCCGCTTCCGTGCGGGCCAGGGCTTCAAGGACCTGGTCAGCGGCACCAAGAAGCTGCCCAAGGGCGGCGAGGTCTCGGTGAAGAAGGCGCCCAAGGGCAGCCTCACCGGTGGTGCTTCGGCGACGGTCAAGAAGGCCGCCGCGAAGAAGGCCGCACCCGCCAAGAAGGCGGCTGCCGCGGCCAAGACCACGGTCGCGAAGAAGACCACGGCCAAGAAGGTCACCGCCACCGCCAAGAAGACGGTCGCCAAGACCGCCGTGGCGAAGAAGGCCGCCCCCGCGGCCAAGAAGGCCACGGTCAAGAAGGCCGCGGCGACGGCGAAGAAGACCACCGCCACCGCGAAGAAGACCGCCCCGGCTGCCAAGAAGGCCACCGCGGCGACGAAGGCGCCCGCCAAGAAGACGGCGACGCGCAAGGCCACCGCGAAGAAGACCACCGCCCGCAAGACCAAGTAGGGCAACGAGTCACACACGCCGGGCCGGTTTCCCCACCGTGGGGAAACCGGCCCGCGGTGCGTACGGGAGGGTCCGGGGTCAGAAGGTCTGCAGCGTGACCAGGGTGATCCGCAGGCCCGCGCCCTCGCCGTCCGTCTCGATCCGGACCCGCTGCCCGGGGCGCAGCAGCCGCAGGCCGCCCGCGTCGAACGCCGGGGCCTCGAAGGGCACCGGGGTGCCGTCGTCCAGCAGCACACTGCCGCTGCGGGTCTGGGTGTCGTACGTGTACGCGGTCGCCTGCATACGGGCACTGTATCGGGCCGTATGGCGCCCCACGCCGAGGGCCAGGGCCGTCCGCAGATCCGCCCCCGTGTCCACGTCCCGGCGGATGCTCTCGACGCCCGCGAGGGCCATTTCCACCGCGCCGGAGGCCGAATGCCGGGCCCGTGAGGGGCCGCCGAACGAGGGCGCCAATTCCACGTCCGGAGCAGCGGAAAGCAAGGTCGTCCCGATTCCCGCCGCATCCGCCAGAAATGCCCTGGGAAATGCCGAAGCGGTTTCGAGCACGCGTAGCAATTCGGGTGGCCGAAGCGCCGGCAGATCCGCGTTCATCGCGGCCACCGCCGCCCGCGGCCTGCCCGCCCGTATCTCCCGCGCCCCGTGGGCCAGCGCCGCGTTGAGGCCGGCGGCGGGGGAGTCCGGCACGATCCGGGCCCCCAGCCGGGCAAGTTCCGCCCCGGCCGCGGGATCGTCCGTGACGACCACCACATCCGCGACCGCGGCGCAGGCCAGCGCCCCCGCGACGGTGTCCAGCGCGAACGCCAGGGCCAGCCCCGGCCGGGACGCCCCGACGGCCGCCGCGAGGCGGCTCTTGGCCACGGCGAGGGGCTTCAGCGGGACCACCAGACTCCAGACGGCGTTCGTGACGGACCCCTTCCCTCCGGCACGCTCGCGCGCCGCTCAGACCATGTGCTGGTCACGGTCAGGTCATGCGGAGCCCCATTGTCACCTCATGCCGGGCGACCCGGGGCCTGCTCCGGGTGTCCGGGGCGTACGGTGTTCTCGACAGAGACCGGACCCGGGGCCCACACTTGTCCGTCCCCGGGGCGCCCAAGCCGCGCACCGGTCCTAGAGGAAGGTGTCCGAGTGTCCCGCCGCAGAATCGGCTTCTGGTACCGCCTTGCGGCGGCCATCGCGAAACCGCCGCTGGTAGTGCTCTTCAGGCGGGACTGGCGGGGAATGGAACACATTCCGACCGAGGGCGGATTTATCACCGCCGTCAATCACAACTCGTATCTGGACCCGCTGTCCTACGCGCACTTCCAGTACAACACCGGCCGGGTGCCCCGATTGCTCGGCAAGGCGGCCCTCTTCGAGGTCCCCATTGTCGGAGCGATCCTGCGCGGCTCCGGTCAGATCCCCGTCTACCGGGAGTCCACCAACGCCCTGGACGCATTCCGGGCCGCCGTGGACGCGATCGAGCGCGGCGAATGCGTGGCCTTTTACCCGGAGGGCACCCTCACCCGGGACCCCGAGATGTGGCCGATGGCCGGCAAGACCGGCGCCGCCCGCGTGGCGCTGATGACCAGGGCCCCCGTCATTCCGGTGGCCCAGTGGGGCGCGAATCTCGCGATGCCGCCCTACGCCAAGGAGAACAAGGTCAGCCTGTTCCCGCGCAAGACCCTCCAGGTCCTCGCCGGGCCGCCCGTGGACCTCTCCGCGTACTACGACCGGGAACCCACTCCGGACGTGCTCAGGGAGGCCACCGAAGTCATCATGGCGGCCATCACCGGGCTGCTGGAGGAACTGCGGGGCGAGAGTGCGCCCGCGCAGCCGTACGACCATCGAGGCGCCAGGGCGCAGCAGCGGCGCAAGGCCGCAGGGGAGGGCACCAAGTGACAGGTCCCGTGAAGGCAGCCGTATTCGGAACAGGCTCCTGGGGCACGGCCTTCGCCATGGTCCTCGCCGACGCCGGCTGCGAGGTGGTCCTGTGGGGCCGCCGGCAGGAGCTCGTCGACGCCATCAACAGCGGCCGGACCAACCCGGACTACTTCCCCGACGTCGAACTCCCCGCGAACATCCGCGCCACCACCGACCCGGCCGAGGCCGCGGCCGGCGCCGACTTCACGGTCCTCGCCGTGCCCTCGCAGACCCTGCGCGGCAACCTCGCCGCCTGGGCCCCGCTGCTGGCCCCCCAGACCGTGCTCGTCTCCCTGATGAAGGGCGTCGAACTCGGCACCGCCAAGCGGATGAGCGAGGTCATCGAAGAGGTGGCCAAGGTCCCCGCCGAGCGCATCGCGGTCGTCACCGGACCCAACCTGGCCGCCGAGATCGCCGCCCGGCAGCCCGCGGCCTCCGTGGTCGCCTGCGTCGACGAAGCCGTCGCCCAGCGACTCCAGGCCGCCTGCCACACCCCGTACTTCCGCCCGTACACGAGCACCGACGTCATCGGCTGCGAGCTCGGCGGCGCCGTCAAGAACGTCATCGGCCTCGCCGTCGGCATCGCGGACGGCATGGGCCTCGGCGACAACACCAAGGGCTCGCTCATCACCCGCGGCCTCGCCGAAGCCACCCGCCTGGGCCTGGCGATGGGCGCCGACCCGCTCACCTTCTCCGGCCTCGCGGGCCTCGGCGACCTCGTCGCCACCTGCTCCTCGCCGCTCTCCAGGAACCACACCTTCGGCACCAACCTCGGCCGCGGGATGACCCTGGAGGAGACCATCGCGGTCACCAAGCAGACCGCCGAGGGCGTCAAGTCCTGCCAGTCCGTGGCCGATCTGGCCCGCCGCCACGGAGTGGACATGCCGATCACCGACACGGTCGTCGACATCGTCCACCACGGCAAGCCCACCCTGGTCGCGCTCAAGGAACTCATGGGACGCAGCGCCAAACCGGAACGGCGCTGACTGCTTTCCGGACGCGTGAGCGGGTACCCTCGAGGCGATATGAGCAGCGAGAACCTCCCCCAGACCCCTGAGCAGCAGGGCCGCAAGCCCCGCGTGGCCGTCGTGTTCGGCGGCCGCAGCTCGGAACACGCCATCTCGGTCGTCACCGCGGGCGCCGTCCTGCGCTCCATCGACCGCTCCAAGTACGAGGTGCTGCCCATCGGCATCACCACGGACGGCCGATGGGCGCTGACCGCCGACGAGCCCGCCCGGATGGCCATCTCCGGCGGCCGGCTTCCCAACGTGGGGCAGCTCGCCGGTTCCGATGACGGCACCGTCGTGCTCTCCGTGGACCCGGCCAGCCGCGAGATCGTCTACACCGAGCCGGGCGCCGTCCCCAAGGCGCTGGGCGAGGTCGACGTGGTCTTCCCCGTCCTGCACGGCCCGTACGGCGAGGACGGCACCCTCCAGGGCCTCCTGGAGCTGTCCGGCATCCCGTACGTCGGCTCGGGCGTCCTCGCCTCGGCCGTCGGCCAGGACAAGGACTACATGAAGCGGGTCTTCACGTCCTTCGGGCTGAGCGTCGGCCCGTACGTGACCATCCGCCCCCGCGAGTGGGAGAACGACCGCGAGGGCGCCCTCGCCCGCATCGCGGACTTCGCCGGCGAGCACGGCTGGCCGCTGTTCATCAAGCCCGCCCGCGCAGGCTCCTCGATCGGCATCACCAAGGTCGACGATCCCTCCGGGCTGGACGCCGCGATCCGCGAGGCCCGCCGCCACGACCCGAAGATCATCGTGGAGGCGCTGCTGCGCGGCCGCGAGATCGAGGTCGGAGTCCTGGAGTTCGAGGACGGTCCGCGCGCGAGCGTGCCCGCCGAGATCCCGCCGGTCTCCAGCCACGACTTCTACGACTTCGAGGCGAAGTACATCGACTCCGCCTCCGGACTCGTGCCCGCCCCGCTCACCCCGGAGCAGACCGCCGAGGTCCAGAAGCTCGCGATCGAGGCCTTCGACGCCGCGTCCTGCGAGGGCCTGGTGCGCGCCGACTTCTTCCTCACCGAAGACGGCGAGTTCGTCATCAACGAGATCAACACGATGCCGGGCTTCACCCCGATCTCCATGTACCCGCGCATGTGGCAGGAGTCGGGCATCGCATACCCGGAGCTGGTGGACCGCCTGATCCAGGCCGCCCTGCGCCGCTCCACCGGACTGCGCTAACCCCGTACCGAGCCCAGCCCCGAAGCCCCGTACGCGAAAGAGGACCGCCCGCCGCCCCTCGGATGAGGAGGGCGGCGGGCGGTCCTCTTCCGCGCGGGCGGGCCCGGGAGCGTCAGTACGAGGAGATGCCCACCGGAACGGTCTTGGCGATCGCGGCGGAGAGGCCCACCAGCATCCCCGCATCCGTGGCATGCTCCTTGTCGACCCGGACCTCCGTGTACGCCAGCCGACTCCCGGTGGTGAACCGGAAGCCGTCGTCGCCCAGGTCCTCCAGGAGCCAGCCGACACCGTTCACGTCGACGCCCTCCTGCTTCTCGTCCAGCATCTTCGCGGGCCGGGGGATACCGCACCGCAGTACGATCGCCGAGCCACCCCACGCGGCGGTCAGGTCCGACTCCGGCAGTGCCGGGGTCCGGGCCAGCGAGACCACCGTCGCGGGAAGCTCTTTGTGCAGCGCCGCACAGAGATCCGCGACATCGGCGGGCGGAGCGGACGGCGGATCCACCCGGGCCTCGGAACCGCCCGGGGAACAGCCCGCGACGGCCGCCGAGGCGGCCAGCGCGACCAGGGCGGCGAGCAGAGAGAAGGGCCGGCGGTGTCGTGACATCACCGGCCAAGAGTAGACGGGGGCTACAGATGGACGACCGGGCAGGTCAGGGTGCGGGTGATCCCCTCCACCTGCTGGACCTTGGCCACGACCATGCGGCCGAGATCGTCCACGGTGTCGGCCTGGGCGCGCACGATCACGTCGTAGGGGCCGGTCACGTCCTCGGCCTGGATCACCCCCGCGATCTGCGCGATGGACTCGGCGACGAACGACGCCTTGCCCACCTCGGTCTGGATGAGGATGTACGCCTGTACCACGGAACCTCCAGGGCGGCCACGAGGATCATTTCCCCTACCCTTCGGGTGGGCCCGGGGATGACGGGTGGGCCCGGGGAAGAAGGGACGCCACGGTACCGCGTCGCCGAGCGCCGCGGGGAGACCCGCGGGGTCGGCGGCGCGCAGAGCGGGGCGTACGGAGAGCAGAAGTTGACGTATCTGTTGACGGTACCCAGAGCTGTGACGGCTCGCGACCGCAAGCGGACTGGGCAAGAAGGGGCACAGCGATGAAGGGCACTGTGGGCGAGCTGGGGGAGTTCGGGCTCATTCGGGAGCTCACCTCACGGCTCACCACCACCCCGGCGGTCCGGGTCGGCCCGGGCGACGACGCCGCGGTGGTGTCGGCCCCCGACCGGCGGGTCGTGGCGAGCACGGACATCCTGCTGGAGGGCAGGCACTTCCGGCGCGACTGGTCCACGGCCTACGACGTCGGCCGCAAGGCCGCCGCGCAGAACCTCGCCGACATCGCCGCCATGGGCGCGGTGCCGACCGCGCTGCTGCTCGGCCTCGTCGTCCCGGCCGAGCTGCCGGCGACCTGGCCCACCGAGCTCATGGACGGCATCCGCGACGAATGCCAGGTCGCCGGCGCGGCCGTGGTCGGCGGCGACGTGGTCCGCGGCGACATCATCACCGTGGCCATCACCGCCCTCGGCGACCTGCGCAACCACGAACCCGTGCTGCGCTCCGGCGCCCAGCCCGGCGACGTCGTGGCCGTGACCGGCTGGCTCGGCTGGTCCGCGGCCGGCTTCGCGGTGCTCTCGCGGGGCTTCCGCTCGCCGCGCGCCTTCGTCGAGGCCCACCGCCGCCCCGAGCCCCCGTACCACGCGGGCCCCGCGGCCGCCGGACTCGGCGCCACCGCCATGACCGACGTCAGCGACGGCCTGATCGCGGACCTCGGGCACATCGCCGAGGCCAGCAAGGTACGGATCGACCTGCGCTCGGCCGCCGTCGACATCCCGACGCAGATGCACGACATCGGGCAGGCCGTCGGCGTGGACCCGCTCCAGTGGGTCCTCACCGGGGGAGAGGACCACGCGATCGTGGCCACCTTCCCGCCGGACGTGAAGCTCCCGGCCCGCTGGAAGGTCATCGGCGAGGTCCAGAACCGCTCGGCGCTGCCCCAGGTGACCGTCGACGGCGCCCCCTGGGCCTCCACCGGCGGCTGGGACCACTTCGGCGGGGACGCGGCCGCGGAGGACACCCCGCGATGAGCGGTTCCCCCGGCGCCTCCGGCGCCCCCGGTCGGACGGCCACCACCCCGTCCCGCCCGCACCCGCCGCTGTGCCTGACCGTCGCCGGATCCGACTCCGGCGGCGGCGCGGGCATCCAGGCCGACCTCAAGACGATGCTGGCGCTCGGGGTCCACGGGATGAGCGTGGTGACCGCTGTGACCGCGCAGAACTCGCTGGGCGTCAAAGGGGTCTGGGAACTGCCCGTGGAGGCCGTGAAGGGCCAATACAGGGCCGTGGTGGACGATATCGGCGTCCAGGCCGTGAAGACGGGAATGCTCTCCTCGG
The DNA here is from genome assembly GCF_035978755.1 of Streptomyces sp. NBC_01298. Lineage (NCBI taxonomy): Bacteria > Bacillati > Actinomycetota > Actinomycetes > Kitasatosporales > Streptomycetaceae > Streptomyces > Streptomyces sp. NBC_01298. The sequence goes on along the minus strand of NZ_CP108414.1, from coordinate 2,854,514 downwards.
CCGCGCTCGTGGAGGCCGTGGCCGAACTGCTCGCCGCGACCGCCGCCCCGGCGGTGGTGGACCCGGTCGGCGTCTCCAAGCACGGGGACGCGCTCCTCGCGGCCACCGCGCTGGACGCCGTCCGCGGAGAACTGCTGCCGCGGGCCACCGTCGCCACGCCGAACCTGGACGAGGTGACCCAGCTCACCGGAGTCGTCGTGGAGACCGAGGACGACATGCGCCGGGCCGCCGACGCGGTCCTCGCGTACGGGCCCGCGTGGGCGCTGATCAAGGGCGGCCACCTCGCCGCCCACGGGGGCGAGGCCGTTGACCTCCTGACGGACGGCGCCGACGAACGCTGGCTGCGGGCCCCCCGCCACGACAACCGCCACACCCACGGCACCGGCTGCACGCTCGCCAGCGCGATCGCGGCGGGGCTGGCCAAGGGCCGGACCGTCCCGGAGGCCGTCACCGAGGCCAAGGAGTACGTCACCGGCGCCATCGCCGCCGGGTTCTCCCTGGGCGGGGGCATCGGCCCGGTGGACCACGCGTGGCAGTGGCGCTGCTGAACCGTCCGCACGGAACCGTCCGCACTGAAACGCCCGCACTGAAACGCCTGTAGGGCCTGCTTCACCTCGTACATGTACGAGGTGAAGCAGGCCCTACAGGTTTGATCATGTTCGATCAGGTAAAGCAAGAGGCCGGTCCACCAGGTGGACCGGCCTTCTCAGCAACCGGAAAGGGCTGCGCTACGACGGAAGGCGTCAGCGCGAGACCTTGCCGGCCTTGATGCACGAGGTGCAGGCGTTGAGGCGCTTCGGCGTCCCATTGACCACGGCACGGACACGCTGGATGTTCGGGTTCCAGCGACGCGAGGTGCGGCGGTGCGAGTGGGAAATGCTGTTGCCGAAGCTCGGCCCCTTGGCGCAAACGTCGCAGTTGGCAGCCACAGGTCACTCCAAAGACTTCAGATGCACTTACAGTGAATCCCGGCGCACCGGTATCAGAGATCTGAAGTGGTTTGCCGGGGGGAATGGCCCGACTCTCATCGGGCAACCGGAGCAGCATACAACGACTGCCTCGGTCCAAGAAAACTACCATGTCCCCGGCCGCCCCCGCCCCGGGGTCCCGCCCTCCCGGCAGTCCTTCGTTACCCTGCGGTGAACCCTGGCCCGCACAAGGAGGAACGCCCGGTGGCGCACCAGCCTCAGCCGTACCCCCTGAACGCCGAAGCGGTACGCACCTGGAGCTCACTGGCCCTGGCCGCACTGGGCCGGGCCCGCGAGGACATCGACGCGATCAACGTCTATCCCGTCGCCGACGCGGACACCGGCACCAACCTCTACCTGACCGCCGAATCGGCCGACCGCGAGCTCGCGGACCACCTCGCCGGAGTGACGGACGGCACAGCCGGAGCCACCCTCCCCGAAGCCGTACGGGCCTTCGCGCACGGCGCCCTGATAGGCGCCCGGGGCAACTCCGGGACGATCCTCGCGCAGCTGCTGCGCGGAGTGGCCGACGTACTCGGCGACGAGCCCGCCGGGCGCGATCCCGCACGGCTGCTCGCGCGGGCGCTGACCCGGGCCGCCGAGGAGGCGTACCGGGCCGTCGCGCACCCTGTCGAGGGCACCATGCTCACCGTCGCCGCGGCGGCCGCCAGGGCCGCGGAAGCCGCCGCCGGACCCTCCGAGAACGCGGCCGACGTGGCCGGGGCCGCCTACGACGGAGCCCGCGCGGCCCTCGCCGAAACTCCGGGCCAGCTGGCCGCGCTGGGGCGGGCCGGGGTCGTCGACGCCGGGGGCTGCGGGCTGGTCGCCGTACTCGGGGCCCTGTGGCAGGCGCTGTCCGGGCGGGAGCCGGCGCCCGAACCGGTACGCGGCCGGGCCGTGCCCGTACCGAAGCCGTCCGAGCCCTGCGCCGAGGAGCACGGCGGACCCGCCTACGAGGTGATCTACCTGCTGGAGGCCCCCGAGCCCGAGGTCGACCGGCTGCGCACCCGGCTCGACTCCCTCGGGGACTCCCTCGTGGTGGTCGGCGGCGACGGGCTGTGGAACGTCCACGTCCACGTCGACGACCCCGGCGCGGCCGTGGAGGCCGCGGTGGTCGCCGGGCGGCCCTACCGGATCCGCATCACGCACTTCGGCGACGAACGCCGCCGCGCCCGCGGCGAGCGCTCCCAGCGCGCGGTCGTCGCCGTGGTCCAGGGCGAGGGACTGGCCGGGCTCTGCGGAGAGGCGGGCGCCACCACCGTGCTCGCCCGGCCCGGGGAACCCCCGGCCGTCGCCGAACTGGCCGACGCCATCCGCGAGGCGCACGCCCGCGAGGTCGTCCTGCTCCCCAACGGCGCCGAACTGCGCGCGGTCGCCGCGGCCGCCGCCCAGCAGGCGCGGGCCGAAGGCGTACGGGTCGCCGTGATCCCCACCCGCTCCGAGGTCCAGGGCCTGGCCGCCCTCGCCGTGCACGACCCGGACGGCAGCTTCGACGAGGACGTGGTCGCCATGACCGCGGCCGCCGGAGCCACCCGCTACGGCGAACTCGCCGTCGCCGAACGGCAGTCCTTCACCTCGGCCGGCATCTGCCAGGCCGGCGACGTGCTCGGGCTCATCGACGGCGACGTCGCCGTCATCGGCACGGGTCTGGCCGAGACCGCCCAGGCGGTCCTCGCCCGCATGCTCGGATCGGGCGGCGAACTGGTCACCCTGGTCCTGGGCCCCGAGGCCCCCGAGGAGCTCGCCGGCCTGCTGGAGGCGTACGTCCAGCACGGTCACCTCGCCGTCGACACCGTCACCTATCAGGGCGGACGCTGGTCCGCGCCGCTGCTCATCGGGGTGGAATAGCCGGGTTGTCAGCGCGATGGTGTGCAATGGAACACGTGCCCGCGCTCGACGAAGACCTCAAGAAGACCCTCGGCCCCGCCACCGCGAAGGTGCTGGCCGAGCAGCTCGGCCTGCACACGGCCCTGGACCTGCTCCACCACTACCCCCGGCGGTACGCGGAGCGCGGCGAGCTGACCTCGCTGGCCGAACTCGCCGACCAGATCGACGAGCACGTCACCGTGGTCGCGCAGGTCGCCGACGCGCGCCTGCTCACGTACCAGGGCAGCCGGGGCGGCGGGAAGCGCCTCGAAGTCACCATCACCGACGGCAGCGGACGGCTCCAGCTCGTCTTCTTCGGGTCCGGCGTCCACAAGCCGCACAAGGAACTCCTGCCCGGCAGTCGCGCGATGTTCGCGGGCAAGGTCGGCATGTTCAACCACAAGCTCCAGCTCGCCCACCCGGCCTACGAACCGCTCGGCGCGGACGCCTCCGACCGGGACGCGGCCGCCGCCTTCGCGAGCCAGCTCATCCCGATCTACCCGGCCTGCGCGAAGCTGGAGTCCTGGAAGATCGCCAAGTGCGTGGACGCGGTGCTCCCCAGGGCCCAGGAGGTCGTCGACCCGCTGCCGCCCGCCCTGCGCGAGGACCGCGCACTGGTCCCGCTCACCGAAGCCCTGCTGAAGATCCACCGCCCGGTCACCAAAGCCGACATCGAGGACGCCCGCGGCCGCCTCAAGTGGGACGAGGCCTTCGTCCTCCAGGTCGCCCTGGCCCGCCGCCGGCACGCCGACTCCCAGCTCCCGGCCGTACCCCGCCGCCCCACCCCCGGCGGCCTCCTCGAATCCTTCGACGCCAAGCTCCCCTTCACCCTCACCGAAGGCCAGCGAGGCGTCTCCAAGGAGATCTTCGACGACCTCGCCACCGACCACCCCATGCACCGCCTGCTCCAGGGCGAGGTCGGCTCGGGGAAGACGATGGTCGCGCTGCGGGCCATGCTCGCCGTCGTCGACTCCGGCGGACAGGCCGCCATGCTCGCCCCCACCGAAGTGCTCGCGCAGCAGCACCACCGGTCCATCACCGAGATGATGGGCGAGCTCGCCGAAGGCGGCATGCTCGGCGGCTCCGACCGGGGGACCAAGGTGGTGCTGCTCACCGGCTCGATGGGGATGCCCGCCCGCCGTCAGGCACTGCTCGACCTGATCACCGGCGAGGCCGGCCTCGTGATCGGCACGCACGCGCTCATCGAGGACAAGGTCCAGTTCCACGACCTCGGCCTGGTCGTCGTCGACGAACAGCACCGCTTCGGCGTGGAACAGCGCGACGCCCTGCGCTCCAAGGGGAAGCAGCCCCCGCACCTGCTGGTCATGACCGCCACCCCGATCCCGCGCACGGTCGCCATGACCGTCTTCGGCGATCTGGAGACCTCCGTACTCGACCAGCTCCCCGCCGGCCGCTCCCCGATCGCCACCCACGTGGTGCCCGCCAAGGACAAGCCGCACTTCCTGGCCCGGGCCTGGGAGCGGGTCCGCGAGGAAGTGGAGAACGGCCACCAGGCGTACGTGGTCTGCCCGCGCATCGGCGACGGGGAGGACGAGAACGGCAAGGGAGCCAAGGGAGCGAAGGGCGCCGCCGCCAAGAAGAAGGCGGCGGCCGAGGACGACGGCGACCGGCGGCCCCCGCTCGCGGTGCTGGAGATCGCCGAGCAGCTCACCCGGGGCCCGCTCGCCGGGCTCTCCGTCGAGGTGCTGCACGGGCGGATGGACCCCGCCGACAAGGACGACGTCATGCGCCGCTTCACCGCCGGCGAGGTCAAGGTGCTGGTCGCCACCACCGTCATCGAGGTCGGCGTGAACGTCCCGAACTCCACCGTCATGGTCATCATGGACGCGGACCGATTCGGGGTCTCCCAGCTCCACCAGCTCCGCGGCCGCGTCGGCCGCGGCTCCGCCCCCGGGCTGTGCCTGCTGGTCAGCGAGATGCACGAGGCCAGCCCCGCCCGCGCCCGGCTCGCGGCCGTCGCCGCCACCCTGGACGGCTTCGAGCTCTCCCGCATCGACCTGGAGCAGCGCCGCGAGGGCGACGTGCTCGGCCAGGCCCAGTCCGGTGTCCGCTCCAGCTTGCGGATGCTCGCGGTCATCGAGGACGAGGAAGTCATCACCCAGGCCCGGGAGGAGGCCACCCGCGTGGTCGCCGCCGACCCCGAGCTCACGGAGCTGCCGGGCCTGCGGACCGCCCTGGACGCCCTGCTGGACACCGAGCGGGAGCAGTACCTGGAGAAGGGGTGACGGGTGCGGCGACGGGCACGACCTATCGTGGAACACCTGCACCACCCGTTGCCCCGCTCACCGAAGGACCCCAGATGACCCGCGTGATCGCCGGAAGCGCCGGCGGGCGACGCCTCGCCGTACCGCCCGGCACCGGCACCCGCCCGACCTCGGACCGGATGCGCGAAGGACTCTTCTCCACCTGGGAGTCGCTGCACGGAGTGGAGGGGGCCCGCGTCCTCGACCTCTACGCCGGTTCCGGCGCCGTCGGCCTGGAGGCGCTCTCCCGCGGCGCGGCCCACGCGCTGCTGGTCGAGCCCGATGCCAAGGCCGCCAAGGCGATCAAGGACAACATCACCTCGGTCGGCCTGCCCGGCGCCGAATTCCGGTCCGGCAGGGCCGAGCAGATCGTGGCCGGCGCCGCGCACGGGGACCCGTACGACATGGTCTTCCTGGACCCGCCGTACGAGGTCGAGCACGCGCACCTCCGCGAGATCCTGCTCACACTCCGGTCCAATGGCTGGCTCACCGGCGACGCGCTCGTCACCGTGGAGCGCAGGACCCGCAGCGGGGCCTTCCCGTGGCCGGACGGCTTCGAGCCGCTGCGCTCCAGGAAGTACGGCGAGGGCACCCTTTGGTACGGTCGCGCCGCCTCCACCAGCGAAGAGTCATGAAGCCCGCACCCGGGAACGAGGGAATGCAGTTGCGCCGCGCCGTCTGTCCGGGGTCGTTCGACCCCATCACCAACGGACACCTCGACATCATCGGCAGGGCCTCGCGGCTCTACGACGTGGTCCACGTCGCCGTGATGATCAACCAGTCCAAGCAGGGTCTCTTCACCGTCGAGGAGCGGATCGAGCTGATCCGCGAGGCCACCGCCGGCTACGGCAACATCGTGGTCGAGTCCTTCCACGGACTCCTCGTCGACTTCTGCAAGCAGCGGGAGATCCCGGCCATCGTCAAGGGTCTGCGCGCCGTCAGCGACTTCGACTACGAGCTGCAGATGGCCCAGATGAACATGGGCCTGTCGGGCGTCGAGACGCTCTTCGTCCCGACCAACCCCACCTACAGCTTCCTGTCCTCCTCCCTGGTCAAGGAAGTGGCGGCCTGGGGCGGCGACGTCGCCCACCTGCTGCCCGCGCACGTGCACGCCGCGCTGCTGGAGCGGCTGCCCCGGCGCTGACCCGGCCTCCACCGCCCCCTGACCGGGAGTCAGCCGGTGTCGGCTCCCGGGCCGGTGGCCTTACAGTCGTCCCGTCCGTCTCGGGAACCGCCCGGGGCCGAGAGAGTGCGAGCACCCATGGACGTGCAGAAGAAGCTCGACGAGATCGTCGCGGCCGTCGGCAGCGCCCGGTCCATGCCCATGTCGGCCTCGTGCGTGATCAACCGCGCCGAGCTGCTCGCCCTGCTCGAAGAGGTGCGGGGCGCCCTGCCGGGCTCGCTCGCCCAGGCCCAGGAGCTCATCGGCGGCCGGGAGCAGATGGTCGAGGAGGCCCGCCGCGAGGCCGACCGGATCATCGAGTCGGCGCACGCCCAGCGCGGTTCGCTGGTCTCCGACACCGAGGTCGCGCGGCGCTCCCAGGACGAGGCGGACCGGATCCTGGCGGAGGCCCGCCGGGAGGCGGACGAGGTCAAGGCCGAGGCCGACGACTACGTCGACAGCAAGCTCGCGAACTTCGAGGTCGTGCTCACCAAGACGATCGGTTCGGTGGACCGGGGCCGCGAGAAGCTGCTGGGCCGCGGGGCCGGGCTCGACGAGCAGGGCTACCCCGACGCCGAGGCGCCCGAGCGCAGCCACGACCCGGAGACGCAGCGGCAGCAGGCGGACGCGTACGTGGACACCAAGCTGGCCACCTTCGAAGCGGTGCTCTCCAAGACCCTCGAGGCCGTCGGCCGGGGCCGCCAGAAGCTGCTGGGCCGCGTGGCCACCGACGACCTCGGCGCGCACATGGCCGCCCAGGACGCCGTCGGCTCCAACCAGTCGCGCTCCTCCAGCGACGCGGACTTCCTGGCCGGGCTGGCCGAGCCGCAGGCGCCGCTGATCCCCGCACAGGCGCAGCCGGAGCCGCAGCCCTCGTACGACGCGTATGCCTACCAGCAGCCCGTCCAGCAGGACGCGTACGCCGCCTACCAGGACCCCTATGCCGGCTACCAGCAGCCCCAGCAGCAGCCCGACCCGTACGCGGTCTCGTACGAGCAGCAGCAGCCCGACCCCTACGGCGGCTACCAGCAGCAGCCCGTCCAGGACCAGCAGGCGGCCCTGGACGAGACCAGCTTCTTCGACACGAGCATGATCAATCTGGACCAGCTGCGCCAGTACGAGCAGGGGCGCTGAGCCCCTCCGGAACCTGGATTGGGCTCAGGGCGAAGCGGCGGGTATCCTGGCTCTTCGGTCGCGCGTATGCACCGCGATCCATGCTGCCCCCACGTGGCGGAAGTCTTGATCTTCAGCAGTCTCCAGTGATTTTGTGAAAGCGGGAACAGCCCTGAACACCCACCTCGACCACCGCAACCCTCTCGTGTTCGACACGCACGAGCTGGGTCGGCGTCCTGGTGCCATGCTGCGGCTGTCCCGTGAGATCGCGGCGCCGGCGGACCTCGGTCTCGCAGGTGTCATCGGAGTGCCCCAGGGCAACAAGCTGAATCTCAAGCTCCGCCTGGAGTCGGTCATGGAAGGGGTGCTTGTCACAGGCACCGTCCGTGGCTGGGCGACCGGGGAGTGCGTAAGGTGTCTGGAGGCCGTCGAGCGCGAGCTCAAGGCGGAGTTCCAGGAGATGTTCTCGTACCCTGACGCCGACGACCGGATCCGCTCCAAGGCGGAGCCGGCCGACGACGCCGAGGACGACGAGGACACACTCTTTCTCGAGGACGGCTTGTTCGACCTCGAATCCGTGCTGCGCGATGTGGTGGTGCTCGCACTGCCGCTGCAGCCGGTGTGCCGGGAGGATTGTCTCGGACTGTGCCCCGATTGCGGGCTCAGCCTGAACGACGACCCGGACCACCATCATGACGCCGTCGACATCCGTTGGGCGGCACTGCAGGGACTCGTCACCGATCAGGGCGTCGAGAAGGACAATATGAGCGGCACTGCCTCCGACGGAGTTCAGGGCGCCGCCGAGAAGCAGGAGAAGTAGCCGTGGCTGTTCCGAAGCGGAAGATGTCGCGCAGCAACACGCGCCACCGCCGGTCGCAGTGGAAGGCTGCGGTCCCCACCCTGGTTTCGTGTGAGCGTTGCCAGGAGCCGAAGCTCCAGCACATTGCGTGCCCGAGCTGCGGCACCTACAACAAGCGCCAGGTCCTCGAGGTCTGAGCGGCTGGTGAGAGGCGCAATGTCTGAGCTGTCCAACGCTGAGAAGCAGGCAGACAGTAAGAACGCGGCCTCGTCCCACGTGCTTCTGGAAGGGCGGCTCGGGTATCGACTCGAGTCCGCCCTTCTGGTGCGTGCGCTGACCCACCGCTCGTACGCGTACGAGAACGGCGGTCTGCCCACCAACGAACGCCTGGAGTTCCTCGGGGACTCCGTGCTGGGCCTGGTGGTCACGGACACGCTGTACACGACCCACCCCGACCTGCCGGAAGGCCAACTGGCCAAACTGCGGGCCGCGGTAGTCAACTCGCGCGCACTTGCCGAAGTCAGCCGCGGGCTCGAGCTCGGCTCCTTCATCCGGCTCGGCCGGGGCGAAGAGGGCACGGGCGGCCGGGACAAGGCCTCCATCCTCGCCGACACCCTTGAAGCGGTGATCGGCGCGGTCTACCTCGACCAGGGTCTCGACGCGGCCTCGGAGCTGGTTCACCGGCTCTTCGACCCGCTCATCGACAGGTCCTCGAACCTCGGTGCCGGCCTGGACTGGAAGACCAGTCTCCAGGAGCTCACGGCCGCCGAAGGTCTCGGGGTGCCCGAATACCTGGTCACCGAGACCGGCCCGGACCACGAGAAGACCTTCACCGCCGCCGCGCGCGTCGGTGGGATCTCTTATGGCACCGGTGTCGGGCGCAGCAAGAAGGAAGCGGAACAGCAGGCGGCCGAGTCCGCGTGGCGCGGTATCAGTACCGCGCCGGGCGAGCAGACTTCGGCGGCTGCCGGATCCACGGCCGCTCCGGCCGAGGACGACGGGACGCCGACTCCCGCCGACCCGGACGCCTGATCCGTTCTTCCGGGAACCCCCCGCCCCGCCACCTGCTCCGGCAGGCGGCGGGGCGGACCCGTTTTCCGGCAAAGGCCCCCGCACGGCGGTCCGGGCGGGCCCGGTAGGCTCGGCGGCAGCGTCCCGCCCCGCACTCCCTCCGGAGGACCCCCGTGCCCGAGCTGCCCGAAGTCGAAGTGGTGCGGCGCGGGCTCGAGCGCTGGGTGGCCGGGCGGACCGTGACGGCCGTCGAGGTCCTGCACCCGCGCGCCGTACGCCGGCACGAGGGCGGCGGCGCCGATTTCGCGGCGCGGCTCACGGGGGAGACCTTCGCGGTACCGAGGCGGCGCGGCAAGTACCTGTGGCTGCCCCTCGAGGAGCGCGAGCACTCGGTGCTCGGGCACCTCGGGATGAGCGGGCAGCTCCTCGTGCAGCCGCAGGGCGCCCCCGACGAGAAGCACCTGCGCATCCGGATGCGGTTCGATGACGACGCCGGGACGGAGCTGCGCTTCGTCGACCAGCGGACCTTCGGCGGGCTGTCGCTGCACCCGTGCGTCCCCGACAGCGCGGAGGGACTCCCCGATGTCATCGCGCACATCGCGCGGGACCCCCTGGACCCTCTGTTCGACGAAACGGCCTATCACCTGGCCCTGCGCGCCAAGCGCACCACCGTGAAGCGGGCATTGCTGGACCAGTCGCTGATCAGCGGGGTCGGCAACATCTACGCGGACGAATCGCTCTGGCGCGCCAAGCTGCACTACGAGCGCCCCACGGCCATGCTCACCCGCCCCCGCAGCACGGAGCTCCTCGGCCACGTCCGCGACGTCATGAACGAGGCGCTCGCCGTCGGCGGCACCAGCTTCGACAGCCTCTACGTCAACGTCAACGGAGAGTCCGGCTACTTCGACCGCTCGCTCGACGCCTACGGCCGGGAGGACGAGCCCTGCCGGCGCTGCGGTACTCCGATCCGGCGCAGGCCCTGGATGAACCGGTCGAGCTACTTCTGCCCGCGCTGCCAGCGGGTCTCGCGCGTGGCGTCGTAGGCGGACCTGGAAGAGAGCACCGCGGGCATGCTGCCCTCCAGCAGCCCGATGAGCGCGTCCACGCGCTCCGCGACCGATACGCCGAACGGGGTCAGCTCGTAGTCGACCCGGGGCGGGTTGGTCGGTTGGGCCTCCCGGTTGACGATGCCGTCGCGCTCCAGCGCGTGCAGGGTCTGGGAGAGCATCTTCTCGCTTATGCCGTCCACCCGGCGGCGCAGCTCGTTGAACCGGCACGGCCCCTTGGACAGGGCGCCGACCGTGAGGCTGCCCCAGCGACCCGTGACGTGTTCCAGCGTCTCGCGGGACGGGCACGTGCGAGCGAACACATCGAAGGCTTCGGAGGCCTGTTCGGGCACGCCGTCACCCTCTGTTTCGCCACACCCTGGAGTCTGCATGGTTTCAGCCTACTACTGCGCAGCGCCAGCCATCTAGGTTGCGCTTTCGAAAAGTTAGTGGTTACCTCTGTGTCGTTGCTTCACGCCGCACAGCGCCGTGTACCCCACGGTGTTTTCCGAGGGAGACCGTCTTGTCCGCAACCACTTACACCCCCGTCGTCTCGATCGCCTACCACTCCGGCTACGGCCACACCGCTGTGATCGCCGAGGCCGTCAAGGCCGGCGCCGTCGAGGCTGGTGCGACCGTGCACCTGATCAAGGTCGACGAGATCGACGACGCGCGGTGGGAGCTGCTGACCGCGTCCGACGCGATCGTTTTCGGTGCCCCGACCTACATGGGCACCGCCTCCGGCGCCTTCCACGTCTTCGCCGAGGCCACCTCGAAGATCTGGTTCGCGGCCGGCTGGCAGGACAAGGTCGCCGCGGGCTTCACCAACTCCGGCTCCAAGTCCGGAGACAAGGGCAACACCCTCGACTACTTCCAGACCCTCGCCTCGCAGCACGGCATGAGCTGGGTCAACCTGGGCCTGAAGCCGGGCTGGAACTCCAGCACCGGTTCCGAGAACGACATCAACCGCCTCGGCTTCTTCGACGGCGCCGCCGCCCAGTCCAACGGTGACCAGGGCCCCGAGTTCGTCCACAAGGCCGACATCGCCACCGCCGAGCACCTCGGCGCCCGCGTCACCGAGCAGGCCCGTGTCCTGCTCGCGGGCCGCGCCGCGCTGGCTTCCGTCTGAGGCGGGACCCGGGTGCCGGGCGCTGCCCGCCCGGCACGGGTGCGGTACGTGGAAACGGGCGGGGGCACGGTCACGCGCGGCGATATCCGCCGCGCGTGACCGTGCCCCCGCCCGTTTCCGTTGCGGAGAGCCGCTGCTAGAAGCCGAAGTCCTGGGTCCACCAGGGGCCGCCGGCGGCGTTGTACACGCCGACGCCCAGGGTGCGGAACTCGCAGTTGAGGATGTTGGCCTTGTGGCCCGGGCTGTTCATCCAGGCCTTCATCACGGCCGTCGCGTCACCCTGGCCGCGGGCGATGTTCTCGCCGCCCATCCCCGATATGCCGGCCTTGGTGGCGCGGTCCCACGGGGTGTTGCCGTCGGGGTCGGTGTGGTCGAAGAAGCCCCGGACGGCCATGTCCTTGCTGAAGGCCCCGGCCAGCGCCGCCAGCGGCGGGTTCGCCCGGACGGGAACACAGCCGGCCTGTGCGCGCTCCTGGTTCACCAGGGCGAGTACGGCGCTCTCCTCGGCGGAGTGGCCGGCCGAGGTGGGCGGGGCCGCGGGGGCGGAGGGCTTCGGCTTCGGCTTCACCGGGGTCGGGGTGGGGCTCGCCTCCGGGGTCTTCGCCGCCTTGGTGGAGGGGGAAGGAGAAGGGGAAGGGGAGGCCGACGGGGAAGGTGAGGCGGAGGGTGTGGGGGAGGCGGAAGGGGTGGCAGCTCCCGAGGGGGCCCGGCCGGAGAGGTTGGCGAGGCCGCCCTGCTGCTCCAGCGCGCTCTGGGTGCTCGGCGAGACCGGAGTCTTGGCCTTGGCGTCCGTGGTCTTCGCGTCGGAGCCCGCGGTCGTGACCCCTACGTAGGGGAAGGCGGAGCCGACCGGGACGAAGCCCGTGGTGACGGCCGCCGTGCCGAGGGCCACGGCCACGGATGCGCCGAGGAGACCGCCCCGCAGGGCGGCGCGGCGCTTGCCGCCGGGGCGCGGCGCGGCGTGGAGTCGGTGGCGTCCCATCGTGGCTCACCTTCCTGGGGTTGGGGTCAACGCTTCAAGATCAACCTTTACTCACCCAAATGGGTGAGCTCATTGCTGCGCGACTGTACGCCATGGCGGCAGGGGGCGAGGTGACCCGAATTTGTTTGCCCGGTTAGCGTTCAGGCATGAACGAAGATGTGCGCATGACCGCCTGGGTGCGCGGCCGTGTACAGGGAGTGGGCTTCCGCTGGTTCACCAGGGCGAACGCCATGGAGATCGGCGGACTGATCGGCTTCGCGCTCAACCTGGACGACGGTCGAGTACAGGTGGTGGCCGAAGGTCAACGTGAGAATTGCCACCGGCTCCTGGAGTGGCTGCACAGCGCCGACACGCCCGGGAACGTGGACGGGGTGACAGAGATCTGGAGCACACCGCGCGGCGGTTACGACGGGTTCGCGATCCGGTGAGCGATCGACTGATCATGTACTGAACACATCGCCGGATGGTCCGCATGCGGTCGGAACTGCGCATTCGTCGCCGACGCGTTGCCGGCGTGACGGATCCGTGGAAGGCTCGGAGACGAGGATGATCTCCACGCCCCTTGCGGGGGCCGGGATGCCCGCCGATACGGGGCGTGATCGTGTTGACCGTCAAACTTTTTGGTGAGACGCTGGAAGCCCCGCGCACCTGAGCTGTTTGGCAGTGCTGGCAGTACACAGTGTCAGCTAAAGATCGATGCAGTGACTGACAGTCGCTGCCGGACATCCGCGGGTGCGATTCCCTCACGACCCACACCGCTTCGGTCGGTCACTCAGTGTGGAGGACCATCCATCATGGCAAAGGCGCTTCTCGGTTACGTCGGCGGTTCCGACCCGCGACTCCTCGCCGAGATGCGACGGCTTCAGCAGCGCGTCCAGGACCTCGAGTCCGAGCTCGGACGAATCCAGTCCGAAAACGACGCTCTGAATGCGGCCGCCGCACAGCACGGAGACTCGCTGCTTGACAGCATCGACCTCGACGTACCCCAGGCGGAGCCTGCGCTCACCTGATCCGCGCTCCCTCGTCGCTCGATCTACGGAACCGCATGATCTGCAAGGGACGCTTCGGCGTCCCTTCTTTCTTTCCGCTCTTCCCTACTCCGCTTTCCTCCGCCTTTCCCACCTCGGACAAGGCCGCCGGGCGGCGTTGCGCCAGGTGGGGGGCCCATTCCTTTAACGTCTGATGTGCCCTGCACCTTCATGGGCGAAACCGAACGTGAAAGGTAGAGTCCGGCGGCGTGCACCTCAAGTCCCTGACCCTGCGCGGCTTCAAATCCTTTGCTTCCGCGACCACCCTGCGCTTCGAGCCGGGCATCACCTGCGTCGTGGGCCCCAACGGCTCCGGCAAGTCCAATGTGGTGGACGCGCTCTCCTGGGTCATGGGCGAACAAGGGGCCAAGTCCCTGCGCGGCGGGAAGATGGAAGACGTCATCTTCGCCGGCACGACCGGTCGCCCCCCGCTCGGCCGCGCCGAGGTCTCGCTCACCATCGACAACTCCGACGGCGCGCTGCCCATCGAGTACGCCGAGGTCACCATCACGCGGATCATGTTCCGCGGCGGCAGCAGCGAGTACCAGATCAACGGCGACACCTGCCGCCTCCTCGACATCCAGGAACTGCTCTCCGACTCCGGCATCGGCCGCGAGATGCACGTCATCGTCGGACAGGGCCAGCTGGACTCCGTCCTGCACGCCGATCCGATGGGCCGCCGCGCCTTCATCGAGGAGGCGGCCGGGGTGCTCAAGCACCGCAAGCGCAAGGAGAAGGCGCTGCGGAAGCTGGACGCGATGCAGGCCAACCTCGCGCGCGTGCAGGACCTGGGCAACGAACTGCAGCGGCAGCTGAAGCCCCTGGGCCGGCAGGCGGCGGTGGCCCGGCGGGCGGCCGTGATCCAGGCGGACCTGCGGGACGCGCGGCTGCGGCTGCTCGCCGACGACCTCGTCACGCTCAAGGGCGCGCTCGACGCGGAGATCGCGGACGAGGCGGCCCTGAAGGAGCGCAAGGAGGCCGCCGAGGCGCAGCTCGCGGCGGCGGTGCGGCGGGAATCCGAACTGGAGGAGGCCGTACGGGAACTCGCGCCCCGGCTCCAGCGGGCGCAGCAGACCTGGTACGAACTGTCCCAGCTCGCCGAGCGCGTGCGCGGGACGGTGTCGCTGGCGGACGCCCGGGTCACCTCGGCGTCGGCGCCGGCGGAGGAGGACCGGCGCGGCCGGGATCCGGAGGAGATGGAGAAGGAGGCCGCGCGGATCCGCGAGCAGGAGGCGGAACTGACGGCCGCACAGGAGGCGGCCGCGCGGGCCCTGGAGGACACCGTCGCCCACCGGGCCGAGCTGGAGCGCGCGCTGGCCGACGAGGAACGGCGGCTACGGGACGTGGCGCGGGCCATCGCCGACCGGCGCGAGGCACTGGCGCGGCTGACGGGCCGGCTCGGCGCGGCCCGCTCCCGCGCGGGCGCCGCCCAGGCGGAGATCGACCGGCTGGTGCTGGCGCGGGACGCGGCGCGGGCACGGGCGGAGGAGGCGCGCGAGGAGTACGAGGCGCTGGCGCAGGAGGTCGGGGAGGAATCCCCGGGGGCGGCCGAGGGGGCCGCCGGCTCCGGGCCGGGGGAGTACGAGGAGGCGCGGGCCGAGCTGGCGGCGGCGGAGGCCGCACTGGGGGAGACCCGGGACGCGTTGGCCGCGGCGGAGCGGTCGCGGGCGGCGGTGTCGGCGCGGCGGGACGCCCTGGCGATGGGGCTGCGCCGCAAGGACGGCACGGCCGAGCTGCTCGCGGCGCGGCTGGAGGGGCTGCTCGGGCCGGCGGCCCGGCGGTTGTCCGTGACCCCGGGGTACGAGGTCGCGGTGGCGGCGGCGCTGGGTGCGGCGGCGGACGCGGTGGCCGTCACGTCGACGGCGGCGGCGGCCGGGGCGATCCGGTACTTGCGGGAGGGGGAGGCGGGGAGGGCGGCGTTCCTCATCGCGCCCGTCGCCTCCGGCGGTTCGGTGGTCGGGGGCGGAGTTCCGGGTCAGGCCCCGGCGCCGGATTCGGGGTCGGCCCCGGGCCCGATCCCGGATCAGGCCCCCCACGCGAGCTCGGCTCAGGACCAGGACTCGGTCCAGACCGTCGCGGCGACCCGGGGGTCGGAACCGGGAACCGGTGTCGGGTCGGCCGGCGGGGTCGGGCCGGGGGTTGCTTTCCCCCACCCCGCCCCTTCCCGAAACCGGGGCTCCGCCCCGGACCCCGCGCCTCAAACGCCGGCGGGGCTGAATTCCCCTGACCCCGCGTCTCAAGCGCCCGCCGGGCTGACCGTGTCGGGCTCCGGGCCTCAGGTGCAGGTTGACGGGGTGGTCGGTGCCGCGGGGCTCGTGCGGGGGGACGCCGAGGTCGTGCGGGCCGTGGCCTGGGTGTTGCGGGACTTCGTTGTCGTCGGGGGGCTCGACGAGGCCGAGGCGCTCGTTGCCGCGCGGCCGGAGCTGGTGGCCGTGACCGCCGAGGGGGACGTGCTCGGAGCGCACCTCGCGCACGGTGGCTCCGCCGGGGTGCCCAGCCTGATCGAGGTGCAGGCCGCCGTCGACGAGGCCGCGGCGGAGCTGGCCCGGCTGGACGGCCGGTGTCTGGTGCTGGCGGGGGAGAAGACGGACGCGGACGCGCGCCGGGTGGCGGCCGGGGCCCGGGTCGAGGAGCTCGGGGAGCTCCGGCGGGCCGCCGAGCGGGCGCGGGCCGGGGTCGCGCAGCAGCTCGGACGGCTCGCCGGGCAGGCGAAGGGGGCACTGGGCGAAGCCGACCGCGCCGCCGCGGCCGCCGCCGCGGCGCAGGACGCGCTGGAGCAGGCGCTGGCCGACGTGGAGGAGTGCGCGGAACGGCTCGCGGTCGCCGAGGAGATGCCTGCGGAGGAGGAGCCGGACACCTCCAGGAAGGACCGGCTCTCGGCCGACGGGGCGAACGCGCGGCAGACCGAGATGGAGGCCCGGCTCCAGCTCAGGACCCACGAGGAGCGGGTGAAGGGGCTCGCGGGCCGGGCCGATTCCCTCGACCGCGGGGCCAGGGCCGAGCGCGAGGCCCGGGCCAGGGCCGAGCGCCGCCGGGAACGGCTGCGGTACGAGGCGCGGGTGGCCGGGGCCGTCGCCGACGGAGCCCGCCAGCTGCTGGCGCACATCGAGGTGTCGCTGACCCGCGCCGTGGGGGAGCGCACGTCCGCCGAGTACGCGAAGGGCGTCCGCGAGCGCGAGCTCGACGAGGCCCGGGGGCTGGGCCGCGGCCTCAAGGGCGAGCTCGACAAGCTCACGGACTCGGTGCACCGGGGCGAGGTGCTCGGCGCCGAGAAGCGCATGCGGATCGAGCAGGTGGAGAGCCGTGCGCTGGAGGAGTTCGGGATGGCGGCGCCGGGGCTCGTGGCCGAGTACGGGCCCGACCAGCCGGTACCGCCGAGCCCGTCCGCGGACGGGGAGGATCCGGACGCGGACTCCGGTCCGGAGCCCTTCGTGCGCGCCCGGCAGGAGAAGCGGCTGAAGGCGGCCGAGCGGGCCTACCAGCAGCTCGGCAAGGTCAACCCGCTGGCGCTGGAGGAGTTCGCGGCGCTGGAGGAGCGGCACAAGTTCCTCAGCGAGCAGCTGGAGGACCTGCGCAAGACCAGGGCCGACCTCCTCCAGGTCGTGAAGGAGGTGGACGAGCGGGTCGAACAGGTCTTCACGGAGGCCTACCGGGACACGGCCCGCCAGTTCGAGGGGGTGTTCTCGCGGCTGTTCCCCGGCGGCGAGGGCCGGCTGATCCTGACGGATCCGGACAACATGCTCACCACGGGCGTCGACGTGGAGGCCCGGCCTCCGGGCAAGAAGGTCAAGCGGCTGTCGCTGCTCTCGGGCGGCGAGCGCTCGCTGACCGCCGTGGCCCTGCTGGTCTCCATCTTCAAGGCGCGGCCCAGCCCGTTCTACGTGATGGACGAGGTCGAGGCCGCGCTCGACGACACCAACCTGCAGCGGCTGATCCGGATCATGGAGGAGCTGCAGGAGAGCTCGCAGCTGATCGTGATCACGCACCAGAAGCGGACCATGGAGGTCGCCGACGCGCTCTACGGGGTCTCGATGCAGGGCGACGGGGTGTCGAAGGTGATCAGCCAGCGCCTGCGGTGACGGAGCCGCCGGGTGCGGGTGGGTGCGGGTGGGTGCGGTGGCCGCGAGTGGACCCCGGTGGGGTGTGGCCGGGCCCGTCCGGGGCAGGCGTGCCACCGATGGCCCTTCCGGGTGGTGCCCGATCTTGACCCGTGCGCCACTGGGAGGGATCACACCCTCAGCCCGTCCACCCCGCAGCCGGCACGCAGGAGCGCACCTTGAGCAGCAGCACGACGCGGCCCCAGGACCCTGGTGGCGGCCACGTATCCCAGCCCGACCACCTCGGGCACGTCATCTTCATCACCGCGGCCGCCGCCATGGGCGGATTCCTCTTCGGCTACGACAGCTCCGTCATCAACGGCGCCGTCGAGGCCATCCGCGACCGCTTCGACGTCGGCTCCGGCACGCTCGCCCAGGTGATCGCAGCCGCGCTGATCGGCTGCGCCCTCGGCGCGGCCACCGCCGGCCGGATCGCCGACCGGATCGGCCGCATCCGCTGCATGCAGATCGCCGCCGTCCTCTTCACGGCCAGCGCCATCGGATCCGCCCTGCCGTTCGCGCTCTGGGACCTGGCGATGTGGCGGGTCATCGGCGGCTTCGGCATCGGCATGGCCTCGGTGATCGGACCGGCCTACATCGCGGAGGTCTCCCCGCCCGCCTACCGCGGCCGGCTCGCTTCGTTCCAGCAGGCCGCGATCGTCATCGGCATCGCCATCTCCCAGCTCGTCAACTGGGGGATCCTGAACCTCGCCGACGGCGACCAGCGCGGCAAGATCGGCGGCCTGGAAGCCTGGCAGTGGATGCTCGGCGTCATGGTCGTCCCGGCCGTGCTCTACGGGCTGCTCTCCTTCGCCATCCCCGAATCCCCGCGCTTCCTCGTCTCGGCCGGCCGCATGGAGAAGGCCAAGACGGTCCTGCGCGAGGTCGAGGGCGAGGGCATCGACGCCGACGCCCGCGTCCGCGAGATCGACCGCGCCATCCACTCGGAGCAGAAGTCCACGTTCAAGGACCTCCTCGGCGGCCGCTTCGGCTTCCTGCCGATCGTCTGGATCGGCATCGGCCTCTCCGTCTTCCAGCAGCTCGTCGGCATCAACGTGATCTTCTACTACAGCTCCTCGCTGTGGCAGTCGGTCGGCATCGACCCGAGCTCCTCGTTCCTGTACTCCTTCGAGACCTCCGTCGTGAACATCATCGGTACGGTGATCGCGATGGTGTTCGTGGACCGCATCGGCCGCAAGCCCCTCGCGCTCATCGGGTCCGTGGGCATGGCGATCTCCCTCGCGCTCGCCGCGTGGGCCTTCTCCTACAAGGACACCAGCGGCGGCGACATCGCCCTCCCGCACACCCAGGGGCTCGTGGCCCTCATCGCGGCCAACTTCTTCGTGCTCTTCTTCGCGCTGTCCTGGGGTGTGGTGGTCTGGGTCCTGCTCGGCGAGATGTTCCCGGGCCGCATCCGCGCCGCGGCCCTCGGTGTGGCGGCCGCCGCCCAGTGGATCGCCAACTGGGTCATCACCGTCTCGTTCCCGACGCTCTCGGACTGGAACCTGTCCGGGGCGTACGTCATCTACGCGGTCTTCGCCGTGCTCTCGATCCCGTTCATCCTCAAGTGGGTGCCGGAGACCAAGGGCAAGGCGCTGGAGGAGATGGGCTGACCACCCCCCGCCAACGATCCCCGGTTGCCGCCCCGTCTCAGTCCTTGAGGCGGGGCAGCACCTGTTCGCACAGGAGCTGCAGGCTCCGCCAGCCCTCGTCCACGGGCATCCCGCCGCACAGCGGGTGCAGCACCAGGTTCCCCGCCTCGCCGGCGCCGCGGGCGTACGCGACCGCCTCGTCGGGGGTCAGGATCCGGTACACGCCCTCGGCGCGCAGCTCCGCCACCGTGCGCGCGCCCGACCGTACGGCGCTGCGGATGTCCTTGGACTGCCAGGAGGCGTACATCCCGGCCTCGTGCAGGAACCGCTCGCCGTACTGGTCCCACGCCCGGTCCGGGTCCTCGGCGATGTGCAGCAGCGGGGTCTCGGCCGCCGGCATCATGCAGAAGCCCTCCGTGCCGTACTCCGCGAGCTTCGCGTGGTAGTACGCCTCCAGCTCGGGCAGGTGCGCGCTCGGGAAGAACGGCAGCCCGAGGCGGGCCGCCCGGCGGGCCGCGGCCTGCGAGCTGCCGCCGACCAGGAGCAGCGGGTGCGGCTGGGTGAAGGGCCGCGGGGTGACCCGTACGGTGCGGCCGCGGAACTCGAACGGCTCGCCGGTCCACGCCTTCAGCAGGGTCTCCAGCAGCTCGTCCTGGAGCTTGCCGCGCCGGCCCCACTCCACGCCGTGCTGCTCGTACTCCTCGGGCCGGTAGCCGATGCCCGCCACCGTGACGAGGCGGCCTCCGCTGAGCAGGTCCAGTACGGCGATGTCCTCGGCCACCTTCAGCGGGTCGTACAGCGGGCCGATGATCGCCGAGACGGTGACGGCGATCCGGCGGGTGGCGCCGAAGACCGCGCCCGCGAAGGCGAAGGGGGAGGGCAGCCAGTTGTTGTCGGTGCCGTGGTGCTCCTCGGTCTGGATGGTGTCGATCCCGCGGTCGTCCGCGTACTTCGCCATCTCCAGCGCGGCCTTGTAGCGGGCGGAGAGGGTTTCCGGGGTGCCGTTCGGATCGATGAGGTTGAACCGGGCCACGGTGATGGGCATGGAGAAGTCCCCCTTCGCCGGAGGTGGGTGGGCGGGCGAAGGGGGACGTTAGCTGACGTGGCGTCAGTTGGACAGGGATCCGGCGGGGGCCCGATCCTGCGCGGCGGCCTCCGGGGCCGCCGGAACGGCCTCAGGTGCCTCCGGGGCCGCCG
The DNA here is from genome assembly GCF_035978755.1 of Streptomyces sp. NBC_01298. Lineage (NCBI taxonomy): Bacteria > Bacillati > Actinomycetota > Actinomycetes > Kitasatosporales > Streptomycetaceae > Streptomyces > Streptomyces sp. NBC_01298. Next base: position 2,834,260 of record NZ_CP108414.1, on the reverse strand, counting down.
GGGTGCGCGGCAGGACCGCGTACAGCACGGCCGAGGTGACGATGCCCGCCGCCCAGCCCAGGCCGTTCTGCCCGATCCAGGTGGTGGCCAGCGGGCCGCTGAACCAGTCGACCTTCGTGAACAGCAGGCCCACCACCAGGGCGAGGCCCCAGGCGGTCATGGCCTGCCAGGCGAAACCGCCCTTGTACCAGTACGCGCTGGTCCGCGTGGTGTCCAGGAGCGCGGCCCCGTCGTAGGACGGGCGGCGCAGCATGTCCACGCCGAAGACGCCGATCCAGGCGGAGAAGGCCACGGCCAGCAGGGTCAGGAAGGAGATGAACGAGCCGAAGAAGCTGGTCGCGACCACCATCAGCAGGAAGCCGAAGACCAGGCTGATGACGGCGTTGACGCTGACCGCCGCCGCGCGCGGGACCTTGATGCCGAGGGTCTGGGCGGTGAAGCCCGCCGAGTACATGGACATCGAGTTGATGAGCAGCATGCCGATGAGGGCGATCAGCAGGTACGGGACCGCGATCCAGATCGGCAGCAGTTCGCCGATGAAGGACACCGGGTCCTGCGCGGTGGCCAGGTCGGGGGTGGCGACCGCCATCACCGCGCCCATGAGCACCATCGGGATCACCACGACGGCCGCGCCGCCGATGGTCGCGCCGACCATGCCCCGGGCGGAGGCGGTGCGGGGCAGGTAGCGGGTGAAGTCCGGGCCGGAGGGGACCCAGCTGATGCCGCCGGCCGCGATGGTGCCGATGCCCGCGATCATCATCGCGGTGGAACCGGCGGGCTTGTCGAAGACGGCGGACCAGTCGGTCTCCGCGATCAGGTAGCCGAGCACGAGCACGCTGAAGGCGCCGAAGAGGTACGTGGACCACTTGGAGCAGACGCGCAGGGCGTTGATGCCGAGCCCGGAGACCAGGAAGGTGCAGCCGACGAAGAAGAGCAGGGTGACGACGATGAGCGCGGTGTTCTTCCTGACGCCGAAGACCAGGTCCAGGACGGTCAGGACGGCGTAGGCGCCGCTGACCGCGTTGATGGTCTCCCAGCCCCAGCGGGCGACCCAGATCAGGGCGCCGGGGAAGAGGTTTCCGCGCTGGCCGAAGACGGCCCGGGAGAGCGCCATGCCGGGGGCGCCGCCGCGCTTGCCCGCGATGGATATGAGTCCGACGATCCCGTAGGAGACGACGGGGGCGGCGATCGCGACGACGAGCACCTGCCAGATGTTCAGCCCGTTGAAGATGACGAGACCGGCGCCCATGGTCAGCAGCAGCACGCTGATGTTGGCGGCGACCCAGGTCGGGACGAGTTCGCGGACCCGCCCGCGGCGCTCGGCGTCCGGGACGGGCTCCAGTCCGCGCGACTCGACGGCGGTCTCGGCAGGCATAGGTGTACTCCGTGGGGGGAGGGGCGGGGCGTGGGGGACTGCTCATCATCGTAGATTTGCGGCAAAAACTACAAACAGAGGCTTACGTCCTGGTGTGAACCTCCAGGGTCCCCGGCTCGGCGCGCTCGTGGCCGATACTGGGGAGCGTTATGGAAATCCTCATCCTTGCCGTAGTCATCGCCCTGGTCGCGGTCGGTGCGATCAGCGGGCTCGTGGTCAGCAGCCGCAAGAAGAAGCAGCTGCCCCCCACGGCCCCGCCCAGCACGCCGACCATCACTGCCCCGCCCGCCGAACCGCAGGTGGGGGAGGACGCCGCACCGACGGCGGAAGAACCGCGCCGCACGATCGAGGAGGTCGCCCTCCCCGACGCGGAGGCCGCCCTCGAATCGCCGGTCGCGGTCGAGGACCCGGTCGTCGAGGCTCCGCCCGCACCCGAGATCGAGGTGCCCGAGCCCACCGCCGGCCGCCTGGTCCGGCTGCGCGCCCGCCTCGCCCGGTCGCAGAACACGCTCGGCAAGGGGCTGCTCACGCTGCTCTCCCGCGAGCACCTCGACGAGGACACCTGGGAGGAGATCGAGGAGACCCTCCTCATCGCCGACGTCGGTGTCGCGCCGACCCAGGAGCTGGTGGACCGGCTCCGCGAGCGGGTCAAGGTGCTCGGCACCCGCACCCCCGCCGATCTGCGCGCCCTGCTGAAGGAGGAGCTGGTCGCGCTCCTCGGTACCGACTTCGACCGCGCGGTGAAGACCGAGAGCGGCGTGGACACCCCCGCCGTGATCATGGTCGTCGGCGTGAACGGCACCGGCAAGACCACCACCACCGGCAAGCTCGCCCGCGTGCTCGTCGCCGACGGCCGCAGCGTCGTGCTCGGCGCCGCGGACACCTTCCGCGCCGCCGCCGCCGACCAGCTCCAGACCTGGGGCGACCGGGTCGGGGCGCGCACCGTGCGCGGACCCGAGGGCGGCGACCCGGCCTCGATCGCCTACGACGCGGTCAAGGAGGGCATCGCCGAGGGCGCCGACGTGGTGCTCATCGACACGGCGGGCCGGCTGCACACCAAGACCGGCCTCATGGACGAGCTCGGCAAGGTCAAGCGCGTCGTGGAGAAGCACGGCCCGCTCGACGAGATCCTGCTGGTCCTGGACGCCACCACCGGGCAGAACGGCCTGACCCAGGCCCGCGTCTTCGCCGAGGTCGTGGACATCACCGGCATCGTGCTGACCAAGCTCGACGGCACCGCCAAGGGCGGCATCGTCATCGCCGTCCAGCGCGAGCTCGGCGTACCGGTCAAGCTCATCGGTCTCGGTGAGGGTGCGGACGACCTGGCGCCCTTCGAGCCGGAAGCCTTCGTCGACGCCCTGATCGGCGACTGAACGCCCCCGACGCTCCTACGCCGACCAGTGCCCCCGAGGTCCCAGGACCCGGGGGCGCTGCCATGTGCGGAGCCTGGAGGGCAGCTACGCGCGGCGCAGCCGGTGGCACAGGTAGGCGAGGGTGCCCAGCAGGAGGCGGGCCTGCGGGGGGTCCCCGGCCGAGTCCAGCGCCGGCGGGCGCAGCCAGCTCACCGGGCCGAGGCCCGCGAAGTCCGAGGGCGGGGCGGTGACGTAGGAGCCCTGGCCCAGTGCGCGCAGATCCAGATCGGCGTCGTCCCAGCCCATCCGGTACAGCAGCTGCGGCAGCCCGGCCGCCGCCCCCGTGGCGACGAAGAACTGGGCCCGGCCGTCCGGGGTCGCGGTCACGGGGCCGAGCGGCAGCCCCATCCGCTCCAGCCGCACCAGCGCCCGCCGCCCGGCCTCCTCGGAGACCTCGATGACGTCGAAGGAGCGCCCGACGGGGAGCAGCACGGCGGCTCCCGGGTACCCGGTCCAGGTCTCGGTGACCTCGTCGAGGGTGGCGCCGGCCGGGACCGTGGGAGCGAGGGCCAGTGGATGCGCCCCCGGCGCACCACAATTCGTATGACCGCAGGAACAGTCGCGGGCCGGACCCGCGGCCCGGGCGCCGGGGACCACGTCCCAGCCCCACAGTCCGGTGTACTCCGCCACCGTCGTGCACTCCGACGTCCGGCCGCGGCGCCGAGCGCCGGAACGGAACTCCTTGGTGCCGCGGCTGCCGCCGATCGTGAAGCCCATGCCCATGCCCCCTCCAACGGGTCGGACGTGCCGGTGGTTACGACCTCGGCCGGTTGTGTTGGCTGCCCGGACTACCGGCGCACTTCGTGACGCGCACGCCCCGGCGCACTCCTGTCCATCCGATCGATCTCGCCTTCGTGTCAAGTGAATCGCGCCTGGCGGGTGGCGAGTTCATTCGAAGGGGTGGCGAATGGTGGCGTTTCCGGGATCGACCTCGCCGAAGGGGTGATCGTAGGATTACTTTCGGTGCACGAAGCGCGAAGAGGAGACGGGTTCGCGGGTAGGACGCGGGTATGCCGGAGGCATGCGTGAAGGACCTGTGAAGACCGTTTCCCGGCAGGGTTTCGTGTAGAAGAGACTGACGGATGGGGGGCGTTCCAGTGAGCGGCAACGGCGCAAGCGGAACGAGTGCGGAGTCCGACGTGGAGTCCGACGTGTCGCAGGGCGCCACCGTCCGCAACGAGCAGCTGACGTCCTGGTTCGTCCGCAGCGGCTGGTCCAAGGGCGAGCTCGCCCGCCAGGTCAACCGCCGCGCCCGCCAGATGGGCGCCCACCACATCAGCACCGACACCTCGCGGGTCCGGCGCTGGCTCGACGGCGAACAGCCCCGCGAGCCCGTCCCGCGCATCCTGTCCGAGCTCTTCTCCGAACGCTTCGGCTCCGTCGTCGCCATCGAGCACCTCGGCCTGCGCACCGCCCACCAGACCCCCTCCGTCTCCGGCGTAGACCTGCCCTGGGCCGGACCGCAGACCATCGAGCTGCTCGGCGAGTTCTCCCGCAGCGACCTGATGCTGGCCCGCCGCGGCTTCCTCGGGACCTCGCTCGCCCTGTCCGCCGGCCCCGCCCTCATCGAGCCCATGCAGCGCTGGCTCGTACCGGTCCCGGCCGCCGACCCGGGACCCCGGGAGGCGGGGCCGACGGGCGCCCTGAGCGGCCACCGGCCGCCCCGGCTCTCCGAGCCCGAGGTGGACCTCCTCGAAGCCACCACCGTGATGTTCCGCCAGTGGGACGCCCAGTGCGGCGGCGGACTGCGCCGCAAGGCCGTGGTGGGCCAGCTCCACGAGGTCACCGACCTGCTCCAGGAGAACCACCCGGCCCCGGTCATGAAGCGGCTCTTCAAGGTCGCCGCCGAACTCGCCGAACTCGCCGGCTGGATGAGCTACGACATCGGCCTGCACCCCACCGCGCAGAAGTACTTCGTCCTCGCGCTGCACGCCGCGAAGGAGGGCGGGGACAAGCCCCTGGGCTCGTACATCCTCTCCAGCATGAGCCGCCAGATGATCCACCTGGGCCGCCCCGAGGACGCCCTGGAGCTCATCCACCTGGCCCAGTACGGCAGCCGCGACTGCGCGGGGCCCCGTACGCAGGCGATGCTGTATGCGATGGAGGCCCGCGCCTACGCCAACATGGGCCAGCCCAGCCGCTGCAAGCGGGCCGTGCGGATGGCCGAGGACACCTTCTCCGACGTCGGCTTCGACGCCGAGCCCGAGCCCGACTGGATCCGCTTCTTCTCCGAGGCCGAGCTCAACGGCGAGAACTCCCACTCCTACCGGGACCTGGCCTACGTCGCGGGCCGCAGCCCCATGTACGCCTCCCTCGCCGAGCCGGTCATGCGGCGCGCCGTCGAGCTCTTCGGGAAGGACGAGGAGCACCAGCGCTCCTACGCCCTCAACCTGATCGGCATGGCCACCGTGCACCTGCTCCAGCGCGAGCCCGAGCAGGCCACCGTCCTCGTGGGCCGCGCCCTCGACGTGGCGGGAAAGGTGCGGTCCGAACGGGTGAACACCCGGCTGCGCAAGACCGTCGACACCGCCGCGCGTGAGTACGGCGACGTCGCCGACGTGGTGCGGCTGACCGACCACCTCGCCTCCCGCCTCCCCGAGGCCGCGGAGGCCGTCTGACGGCCACCCGGCCGCCCCCAAGGCCCCCGGCCGCGGCAGTCACCCCGTGAAGCCCGATCAGGCTCCCCCAGCCAGGTTCCCCGGGTCATCGCCGCGGCCGGGTCTCCACCCGCCGCCTCCATGAACCACTCGTTCATGGAGGCGTAACACGCCAGACCTCTTCGTCATCGACGCGAAACACCCAGCGGCGCCGCCGGAAACCGGCCTGCGCGAATCTCAGGGCCAATAACCGGCCAGCCCCCGGGCCGGAACACCCTCAGGCCTGATTCACGAACCAGCGCCGCTCAGGTTTTCACGATCGCCCGCACGCGAACGTACCGACGACGAGGAGACGCCGATGGCATCAGCCATCACGACCCTCGCGGCAGACGCCCCCACGCTGTCTTCCGCGAACACCGGGTTCATGCTCATCTGCTCCGCCCTGGTCATGCTGATGACCCCGGGACTCGCCTTCTTCTACGGAGGCATGGTCCGCGTCAAGAGCAGCCTCAACATGCTGATGATGAGCTTCATCAGCCTCGGGATCGTCACGATCCTCTGGGTCCTCTACGGATTCAGCCTCGCCTTCGGCGCCGACTCCGGCTCGCTCATCGGCTGGACCTCCGACTACGTGGGACTCAGCGGCATCGGCATCACCGAGCTGTGGGACGGCTACACCATCCCCGTCTACGTCTTCGCCGTCTTCCAGCTGATGTTCGCGATCATCACCCCGGCGCTGATAAGCGGCGCCCTGGCCGACCGCGTCAAGTTCAGCGCGTGGGCGCTGTTCATCACCCTCTGGGTCACGATCGTCTACTTCCCCGTCGCCCACTGGGTGTGGGGCGCCGGCGGCTGGCTCTTCGAGCTCGGGGTCATCGACTTCGCGGGCGGCACCGCCGTCCACATCAACGCGGGCGCCGCGGCCCTCGGCGTGATCCTGGTCATCGGCAAGCGCGTCGGGTTCAAGAAGGACCCCATGCGCCCGCACAGCCTCCCGCTCGTGATGCTCGGCGCCGGCCTGCTGTGGTTCGGCTGGTTCGGCTTCAACGCGGGCTCCTGGCTCGGCAACGACGACGGCGTCGGCGCGGTCATGTTCGTCAACACGCAGGTCGCCACCGCCGCCGCCATGCTCGCCTGGCTCGGCTACGAGAAGCTGCGCCACGGCTCCTTCACCACCCTCGGCGCCGCCTCCGGCGCGGTCGCGGGCCTCGTCGCCATCACCCCCTCCGGCGGCTCCTGCTCCCCGCTCGGCGCGATCGCCATCGGCGCCATCGCCGGTGTCGTGTGCGCCATGGCCGTCGGCCTCAAGTACAAGTTCGGCTACGACGACTCCCTCGACGTGGTCGGCGTCCACCTCGTCGGCGGTGTCATCGGCTCCCTGCTCGTCGGCCTCTTCGCCACCGGCGGGGTCCAGTCCGACGCGGCCGGCCTCTTCTACGGCGGCGGCCTGGAGCAGCTCGGCAAGCAGGCCATCGGAGTCTTCTCCGTCCTGGCCTACTCTCTCGTGGCGTCCGCGGTGCTCGCCTTCCTGCTCGACAAGACGATCGGGATGCGGGTCCCCGAGGACGACGAGGTCTCCGGCATCGACCAGGTCGAACACGCCGAGACCGCCTACGACTTCAGCGGAGCCGGCGGCGGCTCCTCCTCCCGGAGCACCGCCGTCCCCACCCCCGTTGCCGCGAGCAAGAAGGTTGACGCATGAAGCTCATCACCGCGATCGTGAAGCCGCACCGGCTCGACGAGATCAAGGAAGCCCTGCACCGCTTCGGAGTCCAGGGGCTCACCGTCTCCGAGGCCAGCGGCTACGGCCGCCAGCGCGGACACACCGAGGTCTACCGGGGCGCCGAGTACACCGTGGACCTCGTGCCGAAGATCCGCATAGAGGTGCTCGTCGAGGACGGCGACGCGGAAGACGTGATGCGGATCGTCGTCGACGCCGCCCAGACCGGCAAGATCGGCGACGGCAAGGTGTGGAGCATCCCCGTGGACTCGGTCATCCGGGTCCGCACCGGCGAACGTGGCGCTGACGCGCTTTAGGTGATGGGAACCTCTGGGTGACGAGTGTCGAAGAGACCACTGACGGCGGCAACACCGCCGACCAGGGACCCAGCGGGTACGCCGCGGCCCGGCTGCGACTCCTCCAGGAGGAGTCGCGGTCCGGGCCTTCCCGGCGTTCCGCCCTGGCCGCCCTGACCGACGACTGGCTGAAGGCGCTGTTCGCCACCGCCGTGAAGGAGACGGGCGTGCGGGGCGCGGCCCTCGTCGCCGTCGGCGGCTACGGCCGCGCCGAACTGTCCCCGCGCAGCGACCTCGATCTGGTCCTGCTGCACGACGGAAAAGCCGAACCGCGCGCCCTGGCCACCCTGGCCGACCGGCTCTGGTACCCCGTCTGGGACCTCGGCGTCGCCCTCGACCACTCGGTGCGCACCCCCGGCGAAGCCCGCAAGACCGCCGCCGAAGACCTCAAGGTGCACCTCGGACTGCTCGACGCCCGGCCCGTCGCCGGCGACGCAGGGCTCCTCGCGGGACTGCGCACCTCCGTGCTGGCGGACTGGCGCAACCACGCCGCCAAGCGCCTTCCCGAGCTGCACTCCCTGTGCCGCGAGCGGGCCGAGCGTGCCGGGGAGCTCCGCTTCCTGCTGGAACCCGACCTCAAGGAGGCCCGCGGGGGACTGCGCGACGTCACCGCGCTGCGGGCCGTCGCCGCGTCCTGGCTGGCCGACGCCCCCCGCGAAGGGCTCGCCGAAGCCCGGCGCCGGCTGCTCGACGCCCGGGACGCGCTGCACCTGGTGACGGGCCGCGCCACCGATCGGCTCTCCCTCCAGGAGCAGACGCCGGTCGCGGCGCAGCTCGGTCTGCTCGACGCCGACGCCCTGCTCAGGGAGGTGTACGAGGCCGCGCGGGTGGTCTCGTACGCCGGTGACGTGACCTGGCGCGAGGTCGGGCGCGTGCTCCGGGCCCGGTCGGCCCGCCCCCGGCTGCGCGGGCTGCTCGGCACCCGCGGCTCCGTACCGGAGCGGGCCCCGCTCGCCGAGGGCGTCGTCGAGTCCGACGGCGAGGCCGTACTGGCCCTGGCCGCGCGGCCCGACCGGGACCCGGTGCTGCCCCTGCGCTTCGGCGCGGCCGCCGCCCAGGCGGGACTGCCCGTCTCGCTGCACGCCGTACGCCGGCTCGCGGCGCAGGCGAAGCCGCTGCCGGTGCCGTGGCCGGCCGAGGCCCGGGAGCAGCTGCTGACCCTGCTGGGCGCGGGGGAGCCGACGGTGGCCGTGTGGGAGGCGCTGGAGGCCGAGGGGATCATCACGAAGCTGCTGCCCGACTGGGAGCGGGTGCGGTGCCGGCCGCAGCGCAACCCGGTGCACACCTGGACCGTGGACCGGCACCTCGTCGAGACGGCCGTCCGGGCCTCGGAGCTGACCCGCCGGGTGGGCCGCCCCGACCTCCTCCTGATGGCCGCGCTGCTGCACGACATCGGCAAGGGCTGGCCCGGCGACCACTCGGTCGCCGGCGAGACCATCGCGCGCGACATGGCACTGCGGGTGGGCTTCGACGCGGAGGACGTCGCCGTGCTGGGCGTGCTCGTACGCCACCACCTGCTGCTCATCGACACCGCCACGCGGCGCGACCTGGACGACCCGGCGACCGTCAAGGCGGTCGCGGAGGCGGTCGGGTCGCCCGGCACGCTGGAGATCCTGCACGCGCTGACGGAGGCCGACGCGCTGGCCACCGGCCCCGCGGCGTGGAGCGCGTGGCGCGGCTCGCTCGTGGCCGACCTGGTCGCCCGGGTCGCCGCCGTGCTGCGCGGGGCCGCCCCGGCGGTGACGGAGCTGGAGATCCCGACGACCGAGCAGGAGCGCCTCGCGGTGGAGGCGCTGCGCACCGGGGAGCCGGTCCTGGCCCTGCACGCCCGCCAGGAGGAGGACGCGGTCGGGGTGGAACTGGTGGTGGCCGTCCCCGACCAGCCGGGGGTGCTGCCCGCGGTGGCCGGCGTACTGGCCCTGCACCGGCTCACCGTGCGCGCGGCCGACCTGCGCTCGATGGAGCTCCCGGAGCAACTGGGCGAGGTACTGGTCCTGCGCTGGCGGGTGGCGGCGGAGTACGGCTCCCTGCCGCAGGCCGCACGGCTGCGCACCGACCTGGTGCGGGCCCTGGACGGCTCGCTGGACGTCCCGGCGAAGCTGGCGGACCGCGAGGCGGCGTACCCGCGCCGGCGCGGGGTGGTCCCGCCGCCGCCCCGGGTCGCGGTGATGCCCGAGGTCTCCTCCCTGGCCACGGTCCTGGAGGTGCGCGCTCCCGACGCGGTCGGACTGCTGCACCGGATCGGGCGGGCGCTGGAGTCCTCCGGGGTCAGGGTCCGCAGCGCGCACGTCTCCACGCTCGGCGCGAACGCCGTGGACACGGTGTACGTGGTCGACGCGGACGGCAAACCCCTGACGGGCCCGGCGGCGGCAGCCCTTGCACTGGCCGTGCAGGCGGCCCTGGCGTAGGGGCCCTGCGGGGGCTGTCCCCTACCCGCCCTTCGCCCGTTCCCCGGGCTCCGCCCGGACCCGGTCCTCAAACGCCGGACGGGCTGAAATGGCGCTCCGCGCCATCCAGCCCCGCCGGGGATATTCCAGCCTCGCCGGCGTTTGAGGCGCGGGGTCCGGGGCGGAGTCCCGGGGAACGGGCTAAGGGCGGGGTGGGGAAAGCCGCCCGCAGGGCCGAAGGGGTAGCGCGGCCCGATACCCTGGGGGACGACCACACGCCCCCGACCCGAGGAATCGCGACCACCGTGTTCGATACGCTTTCCGACCGCCTCAGCGCGACCTTCAAGTCCCTCCGGGGCAAAGGCCGCCTCTCCGAGCAGGACATCGACGCTGCGGCGCGGGAAATCCGTATCGCCCTCCTCGAGGCCGACGTCGCCCTCCCGGTCGTCCGCTCCTTCATCGCGAACGTCAAGGAGCGCGCCCGCGGCGAAGAGGTCTCCAAGGCCCTGAACCCGGGCCAGCAGGTCCTCAAGATCGTCAACGACGAGCTGGTCTCCATCCTCGGCGGCGAGACCCGGCGGCTGCGCTTCGCCAAGACCGCGCCCACCGTGATCATGCTCGCCGGCCTCCAGGGTGCCGGTAAGACCACCCTCGCCGGAAAGCTCGGCCTGTGGCTGAAGGGGCAGGGCCACACCCCGCTCCTCGTCGCCTGTGACCTCCAGCGCCCCAACGCCGTCAACCAGCTCTCGGTCGTGGCCGAGCGGGCCGGCGTGGCCGTCTACGCGCCCGCGCCCGGCAACGGCGTCGGCGACCCGGTCCAGGTCGCCAAGGACTCCATCGAGTACGCGCGGACCAAGCAGTACGACGTCGTGATCGTCGACACCGCCGGCCGCCTCGGCATCGACCAGGAGCTGATGCGGCAGGCCGCGGACATCCGCGACGCCGTCAGCCCCGACGAGATCCTCTTCGTCGTCGACGCCATGATCGGCCAGGACGCGGTCAACACCGCCGAGGCCTTCCGCGACGGCGTCGGCTTCGACGGCGTCGTGCTCTCCAAGCTCGACGGCGACGCCCGAGGCGGTGCGGCGCTCTCCATCGCGCACGTCACCGGCAAGCAGATCATCTTCGCCTCGAACGGCGAGAAGCTCGACGAGTTCGACGCCTTCCACCCGGACCGCATGGCGGGCCGGATCCTCGACATGGGTGACATGCTCACCCTGATCGAGCAGGCCGAGAAGACCTTCAGCCAGGCCGAAGCCGAGAAGATGGCGGCCAAGCTGCAGAAGGGGCCCAAGGAGTTCACGCTCGACGACTTCCTGTCCCAGATGGAGCAGGTCCGCAAGATGGGCTCCATCTCCAAGCTGCTCGGCATGCTCCCGGGCATGGGGCAGATCAAGGACCAGATCAACAACATCGACGAGCGCGACGTGGACCGCACCGCCGCGATCATCAAGTCGATGACCCCGGCCGAGCGCCAGGACCCGCACCTCATCAACGGCTCGCGCCGCGCCCGTATCGCCAAGGGTTCCGGCACCGAGGTCAGCGCCGTCAAGTCGCTCGTCGAGCGGTTCTTCGAGGCCCGCAAGATGATGTCCCGCATGGCCCAGGGCGGCGGCATGCCGGGCATGCCGGGCATGCCCGGGATGGGCGGCGGCCCCGGCCGGCAGAAGAAGCAGGTCAAGCAGGCCAAGGGCAAGCGCAAGAGCGGCAACCCGATGAAGCGCAAGGAAGAAGAGGCTGCGGCAGCCGCGCGCCGCGAGGCCGGTCCGGAGGCGATCGAGCCCGCCGCCGGCGGCAACCCGTTCGGCCTTCCGGCCGGGGGCGCCCAGCCCGGTGGGGACTTCGACCTGCCGGACGAGTTCAAGAAGTTCATGAAGTAGCGGTTCACGAAGGAGCAGTACGGAGCCACGCGAGCCCCGGCCGGACCACTCCGGCCGGGGCTTCGCCGTGTGGCCCGCCGCCAGGGGCGATGGTCCGGTTTGTCGCTTATGGTCGGCCGGGAGGACGGCAGAAGGAGGCCTACGTGCCCAGCCCCACCCCCGTACCGCCCCGCGACCGGGCCGATACGCCCTGGCGCTCCGAAGGCGCACCCCCCGCCCCGCCGCCCAAGAAGCGGATGCCCGGCGGCTGGCGCGGCCTGATCCTCACCGCCCTGATCGTCTACCTGATCACCAACCTGGTGCTCTCCTTCTTCAACGAGGGCGACGAGCCGACGATCTCGTACACGGAGTTCAGCAAGCAGGTCGCGAACGGCAACGTCTCGAAGATCTACTCCAAGGGCGACGCCATCCAGGGCGAGCTGAAGGCGGAACAGCCCAAGCCGGACGGCGACAAGGGCGACTACAAGAAGTTCGTCTCCCAGCGGCCCGCCTTCGCCGACGACGACCTGTGGGCCAACCTCACCAAGCAGAACGTCGTCGTCACGGCCTCCCCGGTCGTCGAACAGCGCAGCTTCCTGGCCAATCTGCTGATCTCCCTGGCCCCGATGCTGCTGCTCGTCCTCCTGTGGGTGGTCATCGCCCGCCGGATGGGATCGGCGATGGGCGGCGGCATGGGCGGGCTCGGCCGCAAGACGCCGCCCAAGCCCGTCGAGCTGGAGGGCGCCAAGCGCACCACCTTCGAGGACGTGGCCGGCATCGACGAGGTCGAGGGCGAGCTCAACGACGTCGTGGACTTCCTGAAGAACCCGGACGAGTACCGCAAGATGGGCGCCCGCATGCCCGGCGGCGTCCTGCTCGCCGGCCAGCCCGGCACCGGCAAGACCCTGCTCGCCCGCGCGGTGGCCGGCGAGGCCGGGGTCCCGTTCTTCTCCGCCTCCGCCTCCGAGTTCATCGAGATGATCGTCGGCGTAGGCGCCTCCCGGGTGCGCGAACTCTTCGCCGAGGCCCGCAAGGTGGCCCCCGCGATCATCTTCATCGACGAGATCGACACCATCGGGCGGGTGCGCGGCGGCGGCGCGGCCATGGGCGGCCACGACGAGCGCGAGCAGACCCTGAACCAGATCCTCACCGAGATGGACGGCTTCTCCGGCTCCGAGGGCGTGGTCGTCCTCGCCGCGACCAACCGGGCCGACGTGCTGGACCCGGCGCTGACCCGGCCGGGCCGCTTCGACCGCACCGTCATGGTCTCCCCGCCCGACAAGGCCGGCCGCGAAGCCATCCTGCGCATCCACACCAGGGACATCCCGCTGGCCGACGGGGTCGATCTCGCGCAGATGGCCCGTACGACCCCGGGCATGACCGGAGCCGAACTGGCCAACCTCGCCAACGAGGCCGCCCTGCTCGCCGTGAAGCGCCAGCAGAAGGAGGTCACCCAGACGGACCTCTCCGACGCGCTGGAGAAGGTCCAGCTGGGCGCCGAACGGCCGCTGGTCATGCCGGACGAGGAGCGCCGCCGTACCGCGTACCACGAGAGCGGTCACGCCCTGCTGGGCATGCTCCAGCCCGGCGCCGACCCCGTCCGCAAGATCACCATCGTGCCGCGCGGGCGGGCGCTCGGGGTCACCCTCTCCACCCCGGAGGCCGACCGGTACGCCTACACGGAGGAGTACCTGCGCGGCCGCATCATCGGGGCGCTCGGTGGCATGGCCGCCGAGCAGGTGGTCTACGAGGTCATCACCACCGGCGCGGAGAACGACCTCGAACAGGTCACCAACATCGTCCGGGGCATGGTCGGCCGCTGGGGCATGAGCGAGCGCATCGGCCGCCTCACCGCCATCCCCTCGGACGGACAGAGCCCCTACGGCCTCTCCGCGGCCCCCGCCACCCTCGACGCGGTGGACCACGAGATGCGCCGGATCGTCGACGAGTGCTACGAGAAGGCCTGCCGCCTGCTGCGCGAGAACCGCGGCAAGCTGGACGCCCTCGCGGAGGCCCTGATGGCCAACGAAACCCTCGACGAAGCGGCCGCCTACGCCGCCGCGGGCATTGCCCGCCTCCACAAGTCGGCGCCGCACAAGTGAGCGCCGTGCGGGGCCGGTCCGGGGGCCCCGCACGGCGGCGCTCGCGCGCGCGTGGGGCGGTTAGGCCGTACGGGCGATGACGTAGCGGAAGATGTTCGGCAGCCAGACGGCCCCGTCACCCCGTTCGTACGGGTGAAGCGCCTCCGCCAGTTCCTTCTCCACCTGCACCGGGTCGGAGCACTCGTACAGCCCGGTCGACAGCAGCCCGCGCACCGCGCTGTCCACGTCGGCGTACCCGAAGGGGCAGAACACCCGCCCCGACCCGTCCGGCACCAGCCCGGCCGCGGCCGCCATCGCGTCCAGGTCCCGCGCGGCCGGCCCGCCGCCCAGGACGGAGGGCACCGTGCACCGCTCCGCCGGGCCCCAGTCCGCCAGCACCACCGCTGCGCCGGGCCGGCGCAGCGCCGGCAGGGCCGCGGCCAGGGCGCCCGGGGAGGGCGAGAAGGCCAGCAGGACGTCGTAGGGCACCGCGGGCGCCGGAGGGGCCGCGAGCACCTCCAGGAGGCGCTCCCGGGCCAGCGTCCGGCGTGCCGGATCCGTCTCCACACCCGTGGCCAGGGCTCCCCGGCCCGAGGCCAGCAGCAGGGCCAGTCCGGCCCCGCAGTCGAGGCCGAGCAGCCGGTCTCCCGGCCCGACCTCCAGCCGGTCGTAGACCGCCTCGTACAGCGGTACCAGCATCCGTTCCTGGATCTCCGCCCAGTCCCGCGCGACAAGCGTCGCCGTCGGCGTCGGTGTCATCGAAAGAGCGCTCCTGATTCCGTTTCGCCCCCATGCCCCCGTTGCCAGAGAACTCCCGATTCGCCCCCGCGTCCAGAGGAGCGCGCCACCCGATTCGCACCCGATTCACGTTCGGCACTCCGGGCGCCGTACCATTCGCGCCATGGCAAAGGCACCCGTTCTCACCCCCCAGGCGGAGGATTTCCCCCGCTGGTACCAGGATCTGATCAACAAGGCCGAGCTGGCCGACAATGGTCCGGTCCGCGGCACGATGGTCATCCGGCCGTACGGCTACGGCCTGTGGGAGCGGATGCAGCAGGAGATGGACGCGCGCATCAAGGACGCGGGCGCCCAGAACGCGTACTTCCCGCTGTTCATCCCGCAGTCGTACCTGACGCGGGAAGCGGAGCACGTCGAGGGCTTCGCCCCCGAGCTCGCGATCGTCACGCACGGCGGGGGCAAGGAGCTCGACGAGCCGGTCGTCGTCCGGCCGACCTCCGAGACGATCATCAACGAGTACTTCTCCAAGTGGGTCCAGAGCTACCGCGACCTGCCCCTGCTGATCAACCAGTGGGCGAACGTGGTCCGCTGGGAGATGCGCCCGCGCGTGTTCCTCCGTACGAGCGAGTTCCTCTGGCAGGAGGGCCACACGGCCCACGTCACGTACGAGGACGCCCGCGACTACGCCGCCCGCATCCACACGGACGTGTACGGCGACTTCATGACCAACGTGCTCGGCATCGACGTCGTGCTCGGCCGCAAGACCGCCAAGGAGCGCTTCGCCGGCGCCATCAACACCCTCACCCTCGAGGGCATGATGGGCGACGGCAAGGCCCTGCAGCTCGGCACGAGCCACGAGCTCGGCACCAACTTCGCCAAGGCCTTCAACACGCAGTACCTGTCGAAGGAAGGCAAGCAGGAGCTCGTCTGGCAGACCTCGTGGGGCGTCTCGACCCGCATGGTCGGCGGCCTGATCATGTCGCACGGCGACGACAACGGCCTGCGGGTCCCGCCGCGCCTCGCGCACGTCCAGGTCGTCGTCATGGCGATCAAGGGCGACGAGGCCGTGGCGAAGGTCCGCGAGCTGGGCGCCCAGCTCAAGGCCGCGGGCCTGCGGGTGTTCGTCGACGACCGCGTCGACACCCCCTTCGGCCGCCGCGCCGTGGACTGGGAGCTCAAGGGCGTACCGGTCCGCGTCGAGATCGGCCCCCGCGACCTGGAGGCCGGCACCGCGATGCTGGCCCGCCGGATCCCGGGCGGCAAGGAGGCCGTGCAGATCTCCGACCTCGCCGCCCTGCTGCCCAAGGTGCTGGAGGAGGACCAGGAGCAGCTGCTGCGCGAGTCCCGCGAGCGCCGCATCTCCCGCACCTCCGACGTCTCGACCATCGAGGAGGCCGCCGAGGCCGCCATCGCCGGTGGCTGGGCGCGGATCCCGTGGGCCGACCTCGGCCCCGAGGGCGAGGCGAAGCTCGCCGAGCAGGCCGTCTCCGTACGCTGCCTGATCGCCGAGGACGGGTCGGTGCCGCTGGCGGACGACGCCCCCGGTAACCTCGCGATCGTCGCGCGCTCGTACTAGCCGGTCCGGCTGACGGCTCTCACGCCCCGGCGTGCGGCATCCGCCGCGCGCCGGGGCTGTGTCAGTCGGTAGGCCTCACTACGTACCGACTCCTCCTGAGATATGCGCACCCGTCCTCGTCGGGACGCATGAGACTGAACTGACTGGTACGTGCAAAAAATTTGGAATGGCCCGGAATCGGAACACCGGGGCCCCCCGGCTCGTTGTCACGACGTGAGCACGACACCACCTGTTCTCGCCGCAGAGCTGGCGCAGGCGTGGGCCGATATTCAGCGGTACCACCCCGAGCTGCCTGACCTTGCCGCGCCCGAGTCCCTGATCGGAGAGTCCTCGTCCGCCTGCGGCGCCGAACTCTCCTTCGAGCGACTGCTGCACGAGGCAGTCCACGGCATCGCCGCAGCCCGCGGAGTGCGTGACACTTCGCGGGCCGGCCGCTACCACAACCGCAGGTTCCTCGCGATCGCCGAGGAGATGGGGCTGGACCACACCGACGAGCCGCACGCGAGCAGCGGCTTCTCCCTGGTCTCGCTCAATCCCGAGGCGAAGAAGCGCTACCGCCCCACCATGGAGCGCCTTCAGCGCGCGCTGAAGGCCCACACGGTCGCCACGGCCGCCGACACCAAGCGCAGCTTCCGCGGCCCGGCGGCCCGGCACGGGTCCTCCGGCGGCGGCGTCCGCGTCAAGGCGGTCTGCGACTGCGGGCGCAACGTGCGCGTGGTCCCGTCCGTACTGGCTCAGGCCCCGATCGTGTGCGGAGGCTGCATGAAGCCCTTCCGCATCCCGGAAGTGGCCATCGCGGTGGCCTCCTGACCCGGCGGGTGGCCCCGGTCCATGCGGGCGCGACCTCCCGGCCGAGCGAGCCGCGGGCGTGTGGCACAATGGACAGCTGTACTCGACAGTCGCATAGGACCCCTCTCTCCTCCGGCTGACGCGTCCATCGGGCACCCGAGTACCGCAACCCCACGTGGCATCTCATGTGCCCAACCACGTCAAGTTCAGGAGACACCACTCCAGTGGCAGTCAAGATCAAGCTCAAGCGCCTCGGCAAGATTCGCCAGCCGCACTACCGCATCGTCGTCGCCGACGCCCGTACCCGTCGGGACGGTCGCGCGATCGAAGAGATCGGTATCTACCACCCGACGTACAACCCGTCGCGCATCGAGGTCAACGCCGAGCGTGCGCAGTACTGGCTGTCCGTTGGCGCCCAGCCCACCGAGGCTGTGCTCGCCATCCTGAAGCTCACCGGTGACTGGCAGGCGCACAAGGGCCTTCCGGCCCCCGCGCCGCTGCTGCAGCCGGCGACGAAGGAGAACAAGCGTCGCTCCTTCGACGAGTTCGCCAAGGCCCTCGAGGGCATCGGCGAGGGCAAGGGCGAAGCCATCACCCAGAAGGCGAAGAAGGCCGACAAGAAGGCGGACGAGGCTGAGGCCGAGACCGCCGAGTCGACCGAGGCCTGAGCATGCTCGAGGAGGCTCTTGAGCACCTCGTGAAGGGCATCGTGGACAACCCCGACGAAGTGCAGGTCGCCTCGCGCAACCTGCGCCGCGGGCAGGTGCTGGAGGTTCGGGTCCACCCCGACGACCTCGGCAAGGTGATCGGCCGCAACGGCCGCACCGCACGTGCTCTGCGTACCGTCGTGGGCGCCATCGGCGGCCGGGGGATCCGCGTCGACCTCGTCGACGTGGACCAGGTCCGCTGAGCAGTTGAATCACCGGCACGGGCCGGGGAGGGCATACGTGCCCGCCCCGGCCCGTCGTCGTCTGAACAGGAGAGAAGCAGTGGAGCTGGTAGTCGCGCGGATCGGCCGCGCCCACGGGATCAAGGGTGAGGTCACCGTCGAGGTGCGGACCGACGAGCCCGAGCTGCGGCTCGGGCCCGGTGCCGTGCTCCGGACCGACCCCGCGTCGGCGGGACCGCTGACGGTCGAGACGGGCCGGGTGCACAGCAGCAGGCTCATGCTGCGCTTCGCCGGGGTCAAGGACCGCACCGGCGCCGAGGCCCTGCGCAACGTCCTGCTCATCGCCGAGGTGGACCCGGCGGAGCTGCCGGCCGAGGACGACGAGTACTACGACCACCAGCTGATGGACCTCGACGTCGTCCTGGAGGACGGCACCGTGATCGGCCGGATCACCGAGATCTCCCACCTGCCCTCGCAGGACCTGTTCATCGTCGAGCGGCCGGACGGCACCGAGGTGATGATCCCCTTCGTCGAGGAGATCGTCGCCGAGATCGACCTCGAAGAGCAGCGCTGCGTCATCACCCCGCCGCCCGGTCTCATCGACGAGCGCGAGGCGATCGTCGTCTCCGCCCGGGACGAGGAAGCCGCGGAAGCGGAGTCGGGTTCGGCGTCGGACTCGGAATCGGACTCGGACTCGGACGGGGAAGACGCCTGATGCGTCTCGACGTCGTCACGATCTTCCCGGAGTACCTCGAACCGCTCAACGTCTCCCTCGTCGGCAAGGCGCGGGCGCGCGGCCAGCTCGACGTGCACGTCCACGACCTGCGGGACTGGACGTACGACCGGCACAACACGGTGGACGACACCCCGTACGGCGGCGGTCCCGGCATGGTCATGAAGACCGAGCCGTGGGGCGAGGCCCTGGACGCGGCCCTGGCCGACGGCTACGAATCGGGCGCGCACGGGCCCGTCATCGTCGTCCCCACCCCCAGCGGGCGCCCGTTCACCCAGGAACTGGCCGTCGAGCTCTCCGAACGACCCTGGTTGATCTTCACCCCGGCCCGGTACGAGGGCATCGACCGCCGGGTCATGGACGAGTACGCCACGCGCCTCCCGGTCTACGAGGTGTCCATCGGCGACTACGTCCTGGCCGGCGGCGAGGCGGCCGTCCTGGTCGTCACCGAGGCCGTGGCCCGGCTGCTCCCCGGGGTGCTCGGCAACGCCGAATCGCACCGGGACGACTCCTTCGCACCCGGGGACATGGCCAACCTGCTGGAGGGGCCCGTCTACACCAAGCCCCCGGAGTGGCGCGGCCACGGGATCCCGGACGTGCTGGTCAGCGGCCATCACGGCAAGATCGCCCGGTGGCGCCGCGACGAGGCCTTCCGCCGTACGGCGGCCAACCGCCCGGACCTGATCGAGCGCTGCGAGGCCTCCGCCTTCGACAAGAAGGACCGCGAGCTGCTGAGCATCCTCGGCTGGAAGCCTTCCCCCGACGGCCGATTTTGGCGCAGGCCGCAGACCGTGGAAGAATAGGCGGCTGCTGTGTGCTCGCGTACGCCCCTGCCACAGGGGGACCGTCGTCCGCCGAGTCCCGCAGCTCCCGAATTCTCTCCGGAAACCCCGCATCGGCGACCTGTGGCGTCATGCGAAGAAAGCAGACGAATCACATGTCTCACCTGCTCGATGGCGTCAACGCCGCCACCCTGCGCTCGGACCTCCCGGCCTTCCGCCCGGGTGACACCGTCAACGTGCACGTCCGCGTGATCGAGGGCAACCGCTCCCGTATCCAGCAGTTCAAGGGTGTCGTCATCCGCCGCCAGGGCGCGGGCGTCTCCGAGACCTTCACCGTCCGCAAGGTCTCCTTCAGCGTCGGCGTGGAGCGTACCTTCCCGGTCCACTCCCCGATCTTCGAGAAGATCGAGCTCGTCACCCGCGGTGACGTGCGTCGCGCCAAGCTGTACTTCCTCCGTGAGCTCCGCGGCAAGGCCGCGAAGATCAAGGAGAAGCGCGACCGCTGATCTGCTCCCGGGGTTCAGGGGAAGGCCGGATAGGCTCGCCCCCGATGGACACCGAAGCACCTCACACGCAGCGCGGCCACTCTTCCCCCGACGAGGGGGAGGGGCGGTCGCGTTTCGTGCTTTCCGGAGCGGGTCCGGACTCGGATCCGACCCCGGACCCGACCCGGGACGCGGACCCGGCGGCGGACTTGGACGCGGCGGCGGACTCGGGCCCCGGCAAGGCCGACCGGCTGAGCTGGCGGCGCGCCGGGCTGCTCGGCCTCGCCTGCACCGTCTTCCTGCTGCTGTTCAGCAATTTCGTGCTCCAGCCCTTCCTGATCCCGAGCCACTCGATGGAGCCCACGCTCGCCGTCGGGGACCGGGTCCTGGTCAACAAGCTGGCGTACCGTTTCGGCGACCGGCCGCAGCGCGGGGACGTCGTGGTCTTCGACGGCACGGGCTCCTTCGTACAGGAGGACCGGGACGGGAGTCCGATCGGCGACGCCCTGCACGGGGCGGTCTCCGCGCTCGGGCTGGCCGAGCCCTCGGACACCGATTTCGTGAAGCGGGTCGTGGGCGTCGGCGGTGACGACGTGGTGTGCGACGAACGCGGCCGGATCAAGGTCAACGGGGTCCCGCTGGACGAGCCGTACCTCTTTCCCGGCGACTCCGGATCGAAAGTGCCGTTCCGTATCGTCGTGCCCCTTGGGAGCCTGTGGGTCATGGGTGATCATCGTTCCCAGTCCCGGGACTCCCGGGACCACCTCGGGGAGCCGGGCGGGGGGATGGTGCCGGTGGAGAAGGTGATCGGGCGGGCCGACTGGATCGGCTGGCCGGTGTCGCGCTGGGGCGCCGCGGATTCCGCGGGCGGCGGCCGTGGGTAGCCGCGGGCGCCCGCGGGGAGACCGGTACGAAGATGCCGGCGCGGAGCCAGAACCGGAGCCGGAGCCCGAGCCGGGCGCCGGGCCCGCGGAGCCCGGCAGCCGGGCCGAACGGCGTCGCCTCGCCCGCCGGGTGAAGCGCAGGCGGCGTACGCGGCGGGTGGGGGAGCTGCCCCTGCTCGTGGTGGTCGCGCTGTGCATCGCCCTGATCCTCAAGACCTTCCTCGTCCAGGCCTTCTTCATCCCGTCGGGCTCCATGGAGCAGACGATCCGCATCGGCGACCGGGTCCTGGTGGACAAGCTCACCCCGTGGTTCGGCTCCCAGGTCGAGCGCGGCGACGTGGTCGTCTTCAAGGACCCGGGGGGCTGGCTGGGCGCCGACAGCGTCCAGCCGGCCGAGGACCCGGTGGGCATCAAGCAGATCAAGCAGACGCTCACCTTCATCGGCCTGCTGCCCTCGGCGAACGAACAGGACCTGATCAAGCGGGTCATCGGGGTCGGCGGGGACAGCGTGAAGTGCTGCGACGCCCGGGGGCGGGTCAGCGTCAACGGCTCGCCGCTCGACGAGCCGTACGTCAACCCGGGCAACGCGCCCTCGGAGATCCGCTTCGAGGTGCAGGTGCCCGCCGGACGGATCTTCGTCATGGGCGACCACCGGGCGAATTCCGCCGACTCCCGCTACCACCTCGACGAGGCCTTCCACGGCACGATCGACGTGAAGGACGTGGTCGGCCAGGCCGTGGTGATCGCCTGGCCCGTCGGGCACTGGCACCGGCTGGAACAGCCCGCCACCTTCCGCATGGTTCCCGACCAGGCGCGCGGCGGTCGCCGCGCGCCCCGTAGGCGCCGGGGCGGCTCCTCGTTCGCATAGTGTGTCCTTGGTCTCCCGCGCCTTCGGGAACTCCCGCTCGTTAGGGGAGGGGAGGGCCCGCGCCTCATCAGGTCCGGGCGTCGAATTCCGAACGAGGAGTGGATGTGGGGGACGTGGCGGTTGGTGCACGGTCCGGACGCGACGAGGGTGGCGAGGAGCCGAAAGACTCCTCCGGGCCCGATGCCGTCGAGCAAGACGGCGACGCGCAGGACGGCGCCGAGGCACGCTCGCACCGTTCCTTCTGGAAGGAGCTTCCGCTCCTGGTCGGAATCGCCCTGCTGCTCGCCCTGCTGATCAAGACCTTCCTCGTGCAGGCCTTCTCGATCCCCTCCGACTCGATGCAGAACACCCTGCAGCGCGGCGACCGGGTGCTCGTGGACAAGCTGACGCCGTGGTTCGGGTCGGAGCCCGAGCGCGGTGAGGTCGTCGTCTTCCACGACCCGTCGAACTGGCTGAGCAACGAGTTCACTCCCGAGCCCAACATCGCCCAGAAGGCCCTCAGCTGGATCGGCCTCATGCCGTCCGCCGAGGAGAAGGACCTGATCAAGCGGACGATCGCCATCGGCGGTGACACGGTCGAGTGCAAGAAGGGGGGACCGGTCATCGTCAACGGCAAGGAGCTGGACGAGCCGTACATCTACCCGGGCAACACCCCGTGCGACGACCTGCCCTTCGGTCCGCTCACCGTGCCCAAGGGCAAGATCTGGGTGATGGGCGACCACCGTCAGAACTCGCAGGACTCCCGCTACCACCAGCAGGACCCCGCCACCCAGGGGTTCGTGCCCGTCAGTGATGTCGTCGGACGCGCCGTGGTGGTCGCGTGGCCGATCACCCGCTGGTCGACCCTGCCGGTTCCGGACACCTTCGACCAGCCCGGCATCGGCACGCAGACCAAGGCCACCGCGCTCGGCATGGACGCCGCCGGACTGGCGCCGGTCGGGCTCGGCCCGGCCGCCCTCGGGTTCGCCGGCGCGGTACCGGTCGTACTGTGGCGCAGGCGGAAGCTGACCGCAGGGCCTACCGGCAGGTAGGGTGCCGCCCAGGTCGACGATCTCCGAGTGTGGGGGCGCTTGCAATGGGCGGAACACGAGCAATACGAGCAGGTGACGGCGATGGCCGCGGTGCTCTCGGCAGCGTGCTGTCGGGAGTGGTCGTGGCCATCGGCTTTGTGCTCTTCCTCGGTGGGTTCGTATGGGGAGCCGTCGTGTACCAGCCGTACACGGTGCCGACCGACTCGATGGTGCCGACGGTGAACCCCGGGGACCGCATGCTGGCACAGCGCATCGGCGGGGGCGAGGTGCACCGCGGGGACGTGGTGGTCTTCAGGGACCAGCAGTGGAGCGATTCGCCGATGGTCAAGCGGGTCGTCGGGATCGGCGGGGACACGGTCAAGTGCTGCGGTGCCGGCGGCCGGCTCACCGTGAACGGCAAGGAGCTGGACGAGCCGTACATCGACGTCGAGAAGCTCGACCTGGCGGGCGCTCCGGACGGGGCGGCCTCCCGGACGCCGTTCGAGGTGACGGTGCCGGAGGGCAACCTCTTCCTGCTCGGCGACCGGCGCGGATCCTCGCTGGACTCGCGGGCACACCTGCAGGAGGCCGGCCAGGGGACGGTGCCCCGCTCGGCGGTGATGGCCCGCGTCGACGCCGTCGCGTGGCCCGACCTGTCGATGGTGGAGCGGCCCAAGGCCTACGCCGCCCTGCCCGGCGGGACCTCGACGGCGGGGCCCCTGCTGCTCCAGGTGGCGGCGGTGGTGGCCGGCGCCGCCCTGGTCGTGCTCGGAGCCGCGTACGGGCCGGTCGTACGGGTCTTCGGGCGCGGGCGGAGGCGGGAGCGGGCCGATGTCCGCTGACGCGACGACGGGGCCGGGGACGGGCTCCGCGTCGGGCGGGCCGCGGAAGGTGGCGCGGGTGATCCTGCTGGACCCCGAGGACCGGATCCTGCTGATGCACGGCTTCGAGCCGGGAGACCCGGCGGACGACTGGTGGTTCACCCCGGGCGGCGGCCTGGAAGGGACCGAGACCCGGGAGCAGGCCGCGCTGCGCGAGCTCGCGGAGGAGACCGGGATCACCGACGTGGAGCTGGGCCCGGTGCTGTGGCACCGCTACTGCTCGTTCCCCTTCGACGGGCGCCGCTGGGAGCAGGACGAGTGGTACTTCCTGGCCCGGACCAGCCAGACCGCGACGGTGCTGGGCGGCCTCACCGAGCTGGAGCGCCGCAGCGTCTCGGGCACCAGGTGGTGGACCTCCGAGGAACTTCTTGCGGCCCATGAGACGGTGTACCCGACCAGACTCGCAGAGCTGCTCCGCACGCTGCTCGACGACGGTCCCCCGGGTGCGCCCGTGAACCTGGCCCCGGAAATCGTTTAGGGGCGCACGGGCCTGGCGCACAATAGGGGGACGCACGGCTGAAGGGGAACATGCCATGAGTGCCGAGGACCTCGAGAAGTACGAGACCGAGATGGAGCTGAAGCTCTATCGCGAGTACCGCGACGTCGTCGGGCTGTTCAAGTATGTGATCGAGACCGAACGCCGTTTCTACCTCACCAACGACTACGAGATGCAGGTGCACTCGGTGCAGGGGGAGGTCTTCTTCGAGGTCTCGATGGCCGACGCGTGGGTCTGGGACATGTACAGACCGGCTCGCTTCGTCAAGCAGGTGCGGGTGCTGACCTTCAAGGACGTGAACATCGAGGAGCTCAACAAGAGCGATCTCGAACTTCCGGGCAGCTGATCCCCTCCTCCTCCGAGCCTTCCTCCCTCGCCGGGGTGATGCGGTTGTCCACATCGCCCCGGCTGTCCACCAAGATCCACTCGGTGGGCGGGGGTGCGGGACCGTCGGTGTCGGAGGTGGTGCCGGATGAACGCGAAGGGCGTGGCACAGCAGGCATTGGGGCGGTACGGCGAGGACCTCGCGACGCGGCGGCTCACCGAGGCCGGGATGACCGTGATCGCGCGGAACTGGCGGTGTCGCGGCGGGGAGATCGACATCGTCGCCCGGGACGGGGACGCCCTCGTCGTGTGCGAGGTCAAGACCCGGCGGGCGGGGGAGTTCGAGCATCCCATGGCCGCGCTGCGGCCCGCCAAGGCCGAGCGCTTGCGCAGGCTCGCCGGGCGCTGGCTGGCCGACCACGGGGGACCACCCCCGGGCGGGGTGCGCATCGACCTCGTCGGGGTCCTCCTGCCGCGGCGCGGCGGGCCCGTGGTGGAGCACGTCAGGGGGGCGGCCTGATGGGGTTCGCACGGGCCTGCTCGGTCGCCCTCGTGGGCGTCGAAGGCGTGGTGGTCGAGGTACAGGCGGACCTGGAGCCCGGGGTGGCCACCTTCGCCCTGGTGGGGCTGCCCGACAAGACCCTGATCGAGAGCCGGGACCGGGTCAGGGCGGCCGTCGTGAACTCGGGCGCCGCCTGGCCGCAGAAGAAGCTCACCGTCGGCCTCAGCCCGGCGTCGGTCCCCAAGGGCGGGGCCGGCTTCGACCTCGCTGTCGCCGCCGCCGTTCTGGGCGCCGCCGAAGTGGTGGATCCGAAGGTGATCGCCGATCTGGTCCTCATCGGGGAACTGGGCCTGGACGGCCGGGTGCGTCCCGTCCGCGGGATCCTGCCAGCCGTGCTCGCCGCCGCCGAGGCCGGATACCGGCAGGTCGTGGTCCCCCAGCAGTGCGCCGCCGAGGCCATGCTCGTCCCGGACGTCTCGGTGCTCGGGGTCCGCAGCCTGCGGCAGCTGATCGCGGTGCTCACCGACGGGGAGGTCCCCGAGGAGGATCCGCCGGATCCGCCCGGGCGGCCGGACCCGATGCTCGCCGGGCTGGTCGTCCCCGGCGCCGGACTCGGCACGGGGGTGGCCCGCGACGGCGACGGGCGGGACTTCCCCGATCTCGCCGACGTCGCCGGACAGCACGCGGCACGCCGGGCCCTGGAGGTGGCGGCCGCCGGGGGGCACCACCTCTTCCTCAGCGGACCCCCGGGCGCCGGCAAGACCATGCTGGCCGAGCGTATCCCCTGGATCCTGCCCCCGCTCACCCGACAGGACTCACTGGAGGTCACGGCCGTCCACTCGGTCGCGGGAATCCTGCCCCCCGGCGAACCGCTCGTCGCCCGGCCCCCGTACTGCGCCCCGCACCACTCGGCGACCATGCAGTCGCTCGTCGGGGGAGGGGCCGGGGTGGCCAGGCCCGGAGCGGTGTCCCTGGCCCACAGGGGGGTGCTGTTCCTCGACGAGGCCGCGGAGTTCAGCACCAAGGCCCTGGACGCCCTGAGGCAGCCCCTCGAAGCCGGACACGTGGTCATCGCCCGCGCCGCCGGGGTGGTACGGCTGCCGGCCCGGTTCCTGATGGTGCTGGCCGCCAACCCCTGTCCCTGCGGGCGGCACACCCTGCACGGGACCGGATGCGACTGCCCGGCCTCGGTGGTCCGCCGCTACCAGGCCCGGCTGTCGGGGCCGCTGCTGGACCGGGTGGACCTGCGGGTGGAGGTGGAGCCGGTCACCCGCGCCGATCTGCTGGGGCGCGGTGGCCGCGGCGAAGCCACGATGGTGGTCGCGGCCCGGGTGCGGGAGGCCCGTGACCGGGCGGCGGCGCGCCTCGACGGCACGCGCTGGCGGCTCAACGCGGAGGTACCGGGCCATGAGCTGCGGACCCGCTGGCCGGCCGCGCCGGGAGCACTGGCCCAGGCCGAACGGGACCTGGAGCGAGGCCTGCTGACCGCGCGGGGGCTCGACCGGGTGCTCCGGGTCGCCTGGACGGTGGCCGACCTGAGGAGCCGGGACCGCCCCGACGCCCTGGACGTGGCGGTCGCCCTCGAACTGCGCACCGGGATCGCACGCGGAGCCTCGGCGCACCTGGGCGCCGCCTCATGACCGCCGCGGAGCCGCGGGAGGGGGCCGGGGCGGAGGCGGAGCCGCGGGCGCGGCTGGAGTTCGAGGGCGAGGTGCTCGCGCGGGCCGCGCTGACCCGGGTCCTGGAGCCCGGGGAGGAGCAGGGCGGGCGCTGGCTGCGGACGTACGGGGCCGTCGGGCTGATACGGCTGCTGACCGGGCCCGAACCGGATCCCGGGGTGCTGACCGGGGTCGGCGCCGAGCGGCTCGCCGGATACCGCCGCCGGGCCGCGGCGGCCGACCCCCGGCGGGACCTGGCGGCCGCCGCCGAGGCCGGGGGAAGGTTCGTCTGCCCGGGGTCCGCGCAGTGGCCGAGCCAGCTGGACGACCTCGGCGACGCCCGGCCCGTCGGGCTGTGGGTGCGGGGCGGGCCGGACCTGCGGACCTGGGCGCTGCGGTCCGTGGCGGTGGTCGGGGCCCGCGCGTGCACCCCGTACGGGGCGCACATGGCCCAGAGTCTGGCCGGTGAACTCGCCGAGCACGGCTGGGTGGTCGTCTCGGGCGCCGCCTACGGGATCGACGGGGCCGCCCACCGCGGCGCCCTCGCCGCAGGCGGGGCCACGGTCGCCGTGCTGGCCTGCGGGGTGGACGTGCCCTACCCGCGCGGACACGCCGGACTGCTCGGCCGGATCGCCGCCCAAGGGCTGCTCCTCGGCGAGTTGCCCCCGGGCAGCCATCCCACACCGAGCCGATTCGTCCTGCGCAACCGCGTCATCGCTGCCCTGACCCGCGGCACCGTCGTCGTGGAGGCGGCCCACCGCAGCGGATCCCTGGTCACCGCCCGGCGGGCCCAGGCGCTGGGGAGGATCACCATGGGCATCCCGGGCCCGGCCACCAGTGGGCTCTCGGCCGGTGTGCACGAACTGCTGCGCGGCGAGGCCTCGCTGGTCACGGACGCGGCGGAGGTCATCGAGCTGGTCGGCGCGATGGGGGAGCTGGCCCCCGAGCGGCGGGGCCCCGTGATCGCCCGGGACCTCCTGGGCCCCGGCGCGGTCCGGGTCCTCGAAGCCCTGCCGGCGGGTCGCCCCGCCGACCTAGAGGAACTGGCCCTGGCGGCGGGCACCGGCACCGATGAAGTCATCGGCAGACTGTACGAACTTCACTCTCTGGGGTTTGTCGAACGGCAGGGCGACGGCTGGCAGTTGGCCTCGAAGCGGCCGAGAGGAGGTGCACAAAGCGCAGCCACCCGGCGAGGCGGTCGTTGACCTGGGGCGTTCCGGTGAAAGAGTGAAGCCGATGAGAGACGCGGTCCTCCCGGCGGCACCCGCCGGGACCGTGCGCCAGGCGCCGGTCCCGGGTCGCCCGCGCGAGTCGGGGCGCCCTTGCGGGCCTGCGCGATCCCGTACTCTTCGCGCACCGCGACACTTCCGTCACGCTACGCTCCCAAGGAATCCGGCTCCGGCAAAGGCGAAGCATGCCCCAGCACACCTCAGGGTCCGACCGCGCTGCGGTGCCCCCCGCTGCGCGCGGCAGCGAGCGGTCCACCGCGCCCTCGTCGCTGGAGGTGCTGTGGCGCTCGTACAAGGACTCGGGTGACGAGCGGCTGCGGGAGCAGCTGATCCTGCACTACTCGCCCCTCGTGAAGTACGTGGCGGGCCGGGTCAGCGTCGGCCTCCCGCCCAATGTGGAACAGGCCGATTTCGTCTCCTCCGGAGTCTTCGGACTGATCGACGCCATCGAGAAGTTCGACATCGAACGGTCCATCAAGTTCGAGACGTACGCCATCACCCGCATCCGCGGCGCGATGATCGACGAGCTGCGGGCCCTGGACTGGATCCCCCGCTCGGTGCGGCAGAAGGCGCGCGCCGTCGAACGGGCCTACGCCACGCTGGAGGCCCAGCTGCGGCGCACCCCGACCGAGCACGAGGTCGCCGGTGAGATGGGCATCGGCGTGGAGGATCTCCACGCGGTTTTCAGCCAGTTGTCGCTGGCGAACGTGGTCGCCCTGGAAGAGCTGCTGCACGTGGGCGGGGAGGGGGACCGCCTCTCCCTGATGGACACCCTTGAGGACACCGCCGCGGACAACCCGGTGGAGGTCGCGGAGGACCGGGAGCTGCGCCGGCTGCTGGCGCGGGCCATCAACACGCTGCCCGAGCGGGAGAAGACGGTGGTGACCCTCTACTACTACGAGGGCCTCACGCTCGCCGAGATCGGCAACGTCCTCGGGGTCACCGAGAGCCGCGTCAGCCAGATCCACACCAAGTCGGTCCTGCAGCTCCGGGCGAAGCTGGCGGACGTCGGGCGCTGACCCCCTGGTATCGGGCCGTGGGGCCGGGGGCGGGCGCCGGGAGCGTGCCACGGCCTTGCGGTGCATCCGTAGAGTGGACGCGTGCCCAGGATTCGAGCGGCCTCCGTGGCCGAGCACCGGTCGATGCAGCGCGGCGCCCTCTTGGACGCTGCCCGTTCCCTGCTGTCCGAAGGGGGAACGGAAGCGCTGACCTTCCCGGCCCTCGCGGAGAGGACCGGCCTCGCCCGGTCCTCCGTGTACGAGTACTTCCGGTCCCGCGCTGCCGTCGTCGAAGAGCTGTGCGCGGTGGACTTCCCCGTGTGGGCGGCCGAGATCGAGGCGGCGATGTCCGGGGCGCAGGATCCGGAGTCGAAGATCGAGGCGTACGTGCGCAGCCAGCTGGGGTTGGTGGGGGACAAGCGGCACCGGGCGGTGGTGGCGATCTCGGCGAGCGAGCTGGACGCCGGGGCGCGGGAGAAGATCCGCGCGGCGCACGGGAGCCTCATCGCGATGATCGTGGAGGCACTGGCCGCGCTGGGGCAGGCGGAGCCGAGGCTGGCCGCGATGCTGCTGCAGGGCGTGGTGGACGCCGCCGTGCGGCGGATCGAGGCGGGCACGGGGGAAGACCCCGTCGTCGTCACGGACGCGGCGGTGGCCATGGCCCTGCGGGGCGTCGGGGGCTGATCCGCTCCGCTGCCGGCCCCGGGGTTCCGGCAAGGGGCAGCAAACGGGGAGTCGGGCGGGGGAGGAGCGCCAGCGGGTTGAGGTAGGTCTCCGCGCGCAGGAGGCCCCAGTGGAGGCATGGGCGGGGGCAGTGCGTGCCGTCCGTGAGGACGGCCACCACCTGGCCGGCCGTGACCTCGGCGTCCTCCGTCACCAGCGGGCGGACCGGCTCGTACGTGGTGCGCAGGCCGTTCGGGAGGGTCAGCGAGAGCACGCCGCGGCCCGCGACCGGGCCGGCGAAGTGGACCCGGCCCGGACCGACCGCGCGGAGCTCCGCGCCCACCGGCGCCGCCAGGTCGACCCCGCGGTGGCCCGCCGCGTACGGGGTCGGGGGCGGGTCCCACCAGCGGAGCACAGCGAGGGGCGCGGGGAGAGGCCGTCCGCCCGAGGCGCTCGCGGCCCCCGAGGCCCCCGAGGCGCCCGTGGCCCCCGGAGCAGGCCGCGGCCCCGGGGTGGGCGCGGGCGGGCCCAGGGCGAGCCCGAGCATCAGGACCAGGGTGAGCAGCAGCTTCGTCATGGGGGTCAGGGTCCCGCCCCGGAGCCGGCCCTGCCGGGGCCTGTGGACGGGCGGGGCGCTGTGGACAACCGCGTCATCCGGCATACCACCGGGTCCCGTACACTTCTTGTGGCGATCCGGGTCACCGGGTCGACTTCGCACGCCCCAGCACCGGCCCCTCAGGGCCAGGTGACAGCGTCTCTCGGTCCCCTCTACGGGGGCAGGGCGCGACAGGGGCGTCAGGAACCAAACCGAGAAAACAAGGAGATGGCCATGGCCGTCGTAACGATGCGGGAGCTGCTGGAAAGCGGCGTCCACTTCGGTCACCAGACCCGCCGTTGGAACCCGAAGATGAAGCGCTTCATCTTCACGGAGCGCAACGGCATCTACATCATCGACCTGCTGCAGTCGCTGTCGTACATCGACCGCGCCTACGAGTTCGTGAAGGAGACCGTCGCCCACGGCGGTTCCATCATGTTCGTCGGTACCAAGAAGCAGGCCCAGGAGGCCATCGCCGAGCAGGCGACGCGCGTTGGTATGCCCTACGTCAACCAGCGGTGGCTGGGTGGCATGCTCACCAACTTCTCCACCGTCTACAAGCGCCTTCAGCGTCTGAAGGAGCTTGAGGCGATCGACTTCGAGGACGTCGCCGCCTCGGGTCTCACCAAGAAGGAGCTCCTGGTCCTCTCTCGCGAGAAGATCAAGCTGGAGAAGACCCTCGGTGGTATCCGCGAGATGTCGAAGGTCCCCAGCGCGGTCTGGATCGTCGACACCAAGAAGGAGCACATCGCCGTCGGTGAGGCGCGCAAGCTCCACATCCCGGTCGTCGCGATCCTCGACACCAACTGCGACCCCGACGAGGTCGACTACAAGATCCCGGGCAACGACGACGCGATCCGCTCCGTCACCCTGCTCACCCGCGTGATCGCCGACGCCGTCGCCGAGGGCCTCATCGCCCGTTCCGGTGCCGCCACTGGCGACTCGAAGCCGGGCGAGAAGGCCGCTGCCGAGCCGCTGGCCGAGTGGGAGCGCGACCTGCTCGAGGGCGACAAGAAGGCTGACTCCGACGAGTCGGCCGAGGCCGCGGCTCCGGCCGAGGCCGCTGTCGAGACCCCCGCCGTCGAGGCCGAGGCTGAGGCCGCTCCGGCCGCCGAGGTCGTCGCCGAGGCCGTCGTCGAGGCTCCGGCCGCCGACGCCGAGCAGGCCTGACCCACTGAGAGCGCCCGGCGTTCATGCGCCGGGCACTCACAGCACGGACGATGACGGCGGGGGAGCCGCGCCTGGGGCGCGCCTCCTCCGCCGTTCACCCGTAGATCTACGACTTCGAGAGAGAATCACAGACTCATGGCGAACTACACCGCCGCTGACGTCAAGAAGCTCCGCGAGCTCACCGGCGTCGGCATGCTGGACTGCAAGAACGCGCTGGTCGAGGCCGACGGTGACGTCGACAAGGCCGTCGAGGCGCTCCGTATCAAGGGTCAGAAGGGCGTCGCCAAGCGCGAAGGCCGTTCTGCCGAGAACGGTGCCGTCGTCTCCGTCATCTCCGACGACAACACCTCCGGTGTCCTCGTCGAGCTGAAGTGCGAGACGGACTTCGTCGCCAAGGGCGACAAGTTCCAGGCAGTCACCGAGCAGCTGGCCAACCACATCGCCGCCACGTCCCCGGCCGACGTCGAGGCGCTCCTGGCGTCCGAGATCGAGCCCGGCAAGACCGTGCAGGCGTTCGTCGACGAGGCCAACGCCAACCTCGGCGAGAAGATCGTCCTGGACCGCTTCGCGCAGTTCACCGGCGGCTACGTCGCGGCGTACATGCACCGCACGATGCCCGACCTGCCGTTCCAGATCGGTGTCCTGGTCGAGCTCGACAAGGAGAACGCCGAGGTCGCCCGCGGCGTCGCGCAGCACATCGCCGCGTTCGCGCCGAAGTGGCTCTCCAAGGAAGACGTGCCGGCCGAGGTCGTCGAGTCCGAGCGCCGTGTGGCCGAAGAGGTCACCCGCGCCGAGGGCAAGCCGGAGGCCGCGCTGCCGAAGATCGTCGAGGGTCGTGTCAACGGCTTCTTCCGCGACAACACGCTGCTTGGCCAGGCCTACGCCCTGGACGCCAAGAAGTCCGTCCAGAAGGTTCTGGACGAGGCCGGTGTCACCCTGGTGCGCTTCTCGCGCATCAAGGTCGGCATCTGAGTCCGTCCGTACGCGACGGACACCGGACCCCGGTAGGGTCTGAAGCAGTCGCCCGCGTTCGCGCAGGGCGACCGCAGATCTGACGAGGAGGCCATTGCCGTAGAGGGAACCGCGAGGACCCACCGGCAATGGCCTTCTTCGTATGTGCACGAGGAGATCTCCATGAATCAGGGCGTGGACACCCACACCGCTTCCGACGACAAGAGCGACCAGGACAAGAAGGGCCGCCGCTTCATGCTGAAGCTGTCGGGCGAGGCCTTCTCCGGTGGCGGAGGACTCGGCGTCGACCCCGACGTGGTCCACGCCATCGCCCGCGAGGTCGCCGCGGTGGTCCGCGACGGCGCGGAGATCGCGATCGTGATCGGCGGTGGCAACTTCTTCCGCGGCGCCGAGCTCCAGCAGCGCGGCATGGACCGGGCCCGGTCCGACTACATGGGCATGCTCGGCACCGTCATGAACTGCCTCGCCCTCCAGGACTTCCTGGAGAAGGAAGGCATCGACTCCCGCGTCCAGACGGCCATCACCATGGGCCAGGTCGCCGAGCCGTACATCCCGCTGCGCGCCGTGCGCCACCTGGAGAAGGGCCGCGTCGTCATCTTCGGCGCCGGCATGGGCATGCCCTACTTCTCCACCGACACCACGGCCGCCCAGCGTGCCCTGGAGATCGACGCGGAAGCCCTGCTCATGGGCAAGAACGGCGTCGACGGGGTCTACGACTCCGACCCGAAGAAGAACCCGGACGCGGTGAAGTTCGACGCGCTGGAGTACAGCGAGGTGCTGTCGCGCGACCTCAAGGTCGCCGATGCCACCGCCATCACGCTGTGCCGCGACAACAAGCTGCCCATCCTGGTCTTCGAGCTGCTCGCCGAGGGCAATATCGCGCGAGCCGTCAAGGGTGAGAAGATCGGCACGCTCGTGAGCGACCAGGGCACCCGGGCCTGAGCAGGCCCCGTCCGCCTGAACCATCCATTTCTGACATGCAGGAGCACGTGGTGACCGAAGAGATCCTCCTCGAGGCCGAGGAGAAGATGGAAAAGGCCGTCGTCGTCGCCAAGGAAGACTTCGCCGCGATTCGCACCGGTCGTGCGCACCCGGCGATGTTCAACAAGATCGTGGCGGAGTACTACGGCGCCATCACGCCCATCAACCAGCTCGCCTCCTTCTCGGTCCCCGAGCCGCGCATGGCGATCGTGACCCCGTTCGACAAGAGCGCCCTGCGCAACATCGAGACGGCCATCCGCGACTCCGACCTGGGCGTCAACCCCAGCAACGACGGCAGCATCATCCGGGTGACCTTCCCCGAGCTGACGCAGGACCGCCGCAAGGAGTACATCAAGGTCGCGCGCACCAAGGCCGAGGACTCCAAGGTGTCGATCCGCGCCATTCGCCGCAAGGCGAAGGACGCCCTCGACAAGCTCGTCAAGGACAAGGAAGCCGGCGAGGACGAGGTGCGCCGCGCCGAGAAGGAGCTCGACGACACCACCGCGAAGTACGTCGCGCAGGTGGACGAGCTCCTGAAGCACAAGGAAGCCGAGCTCCTCGAAGTCTGATGAACGACACTTCCTGGCAGCCGGAGCCGGTTCCGGCGGGTCCCGCCTACGATGCGCTGGTGGGCCCGCACACTCGGCCCATGCCCATCGTGCCCGATGCCGCCGGCCGTGACTTCGACGACCGGGAAGCACGCGATCGGGGGGCCGCCGCTGACGGCGGCTCCCTCTTCCGCGCCGAGACGCCGCCGCAGGAGCCCATGCCCAGCCCCCCGCCGACCCCGCCTTCGCCGGCACCGCAGGACGCCACGCCCCCGCCTCAGAAGAAGCGGGCCGGGCGGGACCTGGGTGCCGCCATAGGGGTCGGCGTGGGCCTCGGCGCGGTGATCTTCGCCTCGCTGCTCATCGTCAAGGAGGTCTTCCTCGGCGTCGTCGTCGTGGCGGTGGTCGTCGGCCTGTGGGAGCTCACCTCCCGGCTCCAGGAGAAGAAGGGCATCAAGGCCCCGCTGGTCCCGCTCGCCATCGGCGGCGCGGCCATGGTCATCGCCGGATACTTCCGCGGTGCCGAGGGTGCCTGGGTGGCCATGGCGCTCACGGTGCTGGCCGTCCTCGTCTGGCGGATGACCGAGCCGCCCGAGGACTACCTCCGGGACGTCACGGCGGGCGCCTTCGCGGCGTTCTACGTGCCCTTCCTGGCCACCTTCGTCGCGATGCTGCTCACCGCCGACGACGGGCCGCAGCGGGTGATCACCTTCCTGCTCCTGACCGTGGTCAGCGACACCGGGGCCTACGCGGTCGGGTGGCGCTTCGGCAAGACCAAGCTCGCCCCGCGCATCAGCCCCGGAAAGACCCGCGAGGGGCTCTTCGGGGCGGTGGCCTTCGCGATGGGGGCCGGCGCGCTGTGCATGGAGTTCCTGATCGACGGGGGCGTCTGGTGGCAGGGCCTGGTGCTCGGCTTCGCCGTCGCCGTCAGCGCCACGCTCGGCGACCTCGGGGAGTCCATGATCAAGCGGGATCTCGGGATCAAGGACATGGGCACCCTGCTGCCGGGCCACGGCGGCATCATGGACCGGCTGGACTCCCTGCTCCCGACGGCCCCCGTGGTCTGGCTGCTGCTGGCGCTGTTCGTCGGTACCGGCTGACCTGCGAAAAGGCGCCCGTACAGGCGGGGCGGTTACTCTTGGAAGGCGCGCTGCTTCTGCGGCGCGCCTTTCGTCTTACAAGGAGTACCTGCCATGGCCCGCCCTGTCCCGGGAGAGCTCACTTTCGTCGCGCCTCGTGGAGCGAAGAAGCCGCCCCGGCACCTCGCCGACCTCACGCCCGAGGAGCGCCGGGAGGCCGTCGCCGCGATCGGCGAGAAGCCGTTCCGGGCCAAGCAGCTCTCCCAGCACTACTTCGCCCGGTACGCGCACGACCCGGCCGAGTGGACCGACATCCCGGCCGCGTCCCGGGAGAAGCTCCAGCAGGAGCTGCTGCCGGACCTGATGAACGTCCTGCGCCACATCTCCTGCGATGACGACACCACCCGCAAGACCCTGTGGAAGCTGCACGACGGCACGCTCGTCGAGTCCGTGCTCATGCGCTACCCGGACCGGGTCACCATGTGCATCTCCTCGCAGGCCGGCTGCGGCATGAACTGCCCGTTCTGCGCCACCGGGCAGGCCGGTCTGGACCGCAACCTGTCGACGGCCGAGATCGTCCACCAGATCGTCGACGGCATGCGCGCCCTGCGCGACGGCGAGGTCCCCGGCGGGCCCGCCCGGCTGTCGAACATCGTCTTCATGGGCATGGGCGAGCCGCTCGCCAACTACAACCGCGTCGTCGGCGCCATCCGCCGCCTGACCGACCCGGAGCCCGACGGCCTGGGCCTGTCGCAGCGCGGCATCACGGTCTCCACCGTGGGCCTGGTCCCGGCGATGCTGCGCTTCTCCGACGAGGGCTTCAAGTGCCGCCTCGCCGTCTCCCTGCACGCCCCGGACGACGAGCTGCGCGACACCCTGGTCCCCGTGAACACCCGCTGGAACGTCCGCGAGGTGCTCGGCGCGGCCTGGGAGTACGCGGAGAAGTCCGGCCGCCGGATCTCCATCGAGTACGCCCTGATCCGCGACATCAACGACCAGGCCTGGCGCGGTGACCTGCTCGGCAGGCTGCTCAAGGGCAAGCGCGTGCACGTCAACCTGATCCCGTTGAACCCGACGCCGGGCTCGAAGTGGACCGCCTCGCGCCCCGAGGACGAGAAGGCCTTCGTCGAGGCCATCGCCCGCCACGGAGTGCCGGTGACCGTACGCGACACCCGTGGCCAGGAGATCGACGGCGCGTGCGGCCAGCTCGCCGCCTCGGAGCGCTGATTTCCGCCAATTGAGGTGGGCATTCGGCCGCGGGGTACCCTGTGGCCGAACCAATTTCATATTCCGACAGGGGAGCGCCACAGCGCTGAGAGTGCGGTAACCGTCACCGCAGACCCTCTGAACCTCGCCCCGGTCATTCGGGGTAGGAAGTTCGGTCATCACTCAAGCTGTTGCGCCCTGCCCGGCGTCCGCTCCACAGAGCGCCGGGCAGGGCCGCGTCTTCTCCTGGACATCCCAGGAGGAATGCACCAATGAGCACCACCAAGAAGATGGCGGGCGTCGCGCTCGTGGCCGCGCTCGGCGTCACCACGCTCAGCGCCTGCGGCGGCGACGCCAAGGACAAGCCCGCCGGGGCGTCCGCGTCCGCCGCCCCGAAGTCCAAGACGATCACCCTCGTCTCGCACGACTCCTTCAACGTGACCGAAGCGGTCCTCAAGGAGTTCGAGCAGCAGAGCGGCTACACCGTCAAGGTCCTGAAGTCCGGAGACGCGGGCGCGGCGCTGAACCAGGAGATCCTCACCAAGGGCTCCCCGCGCGGCGACGTCTTCTTCGGCGTGGACAACACGCTGCTCTCCCGCGCCCTCGACAACGGCATCTTCACGCCGTACGAGGCCAAGGGGCTGGCCGGTGTGAAGCCCGAGTTCGTCCTCGACAAGGAGCACCGGGTCACCCCGGTCGACTCCGGCGACATCTGCGTGAACTACGACAAGGCCTACTTCGCCGACAAGAAGCTCGCCCCGCCGCAGACGCTGGACGACCTGATCAAGCCGGAGTACAAGAACCTGCTGGTCACCGAGAACGCCGCGACCTCCTCGCCCGGCCTCGGCTTCCTGCTCGCCTCCGTCGGCAAGTACGGCGACGAGGGCTGGAAGGACTACTGGAGCAAGCTGAAGGCCAACGGCGTCGAGGTCGTCGACGGCTGGGAGCAGGCCTACAACGAGCGCTTCTCCGGCTCGGCGGGCGGCAAGAAGGCCAAGGGCGACCGCCCGCTGGTCGTCTCCTACGCCTCCAGCCCGCCGGTCGAGGTCCTCTACGGCGAGCCGCAGCCGACCGAGGCCCCCACGGGCGTCTCGACGGGCACGTGCTTCCGGCAGACCGAGTTCGCCGGTCTGCTCAAGGGCGCGAAGAACGAGGAGGGCGGCAAGGCGCTCCTGGACTTCCTGATCTCCAAGAAGTTCCAGGAGGACATGCCGCTCCAGATGTTCGTGAACCCGGTGACCAAGGACGCGGTGCTGCCCGAGCTGTTCACCAAGCACGGCGTGGTCATCGAGAAGCCCGAGACGGTCGCCCCCGAGGCCATCGCGAAGAACCGCGACCAGTGGGTCAAGGCGTGGACCGCGCTCGTCGTGAAGTAGGACGGCCCAGTTCCCTACCGAAGGAGAGCGGGCGGGCCACGGCCGTCAGGCTCGGTCTGATGGCCGTGCCGCTCGTCTTCTTCGGGCTGTTCTTCGCCTACCCCGTGGCCGCGATCGTCGGGCGCGGGCTCAAGACGGACGCCGGCTGGCAGTTCGGCCGGATCGGCGAGGTGCTGGCCCGGCCCGACATCGGCGACGTGCTCTGGTTCACCACCTGGCAGGCGCTCGCGTCCACGGCGCTCACGCTCCTGATCGCACTCCCCGGCGCGTACGTCTTCGCGCGCTTCGAGTTCCCCGGCAAACAACTGCTGCGGGCGCTCGTGACGGTGCCGTTCGTCCTGCCGACCGTCGTGGTCGGCACCGCCTTCCTCGCGCTGGTGGGGCGCAACGGCCTGCTGGACGAGGTGTGGGGGATCCGCCTCGACACGACCGTGTGGGCGATCCTGCTCGCGCACGTCTTCTTCAACTACGCCGTGGTGATCCGCACGGTCGGCGGACTGTGGGCGCAGCTCGATCCGCGTCAGGAGGAGGCCGCCCGGGTGCTCGGCGCCGGGCGGTTCGCCGCCTGGCGGCGCGTGACGCTGCCCGCGCTGGGCCCGGCCGTCGCCGCCGCCTCGCTGATGGTGTTCCTGTTCACGTTCTCCTCCTTCGGCGTCGTGCAGATCCTGGGCGGGCCCGCGTACTCCACCCTGGAGGTGGAGGTCTACCGGCAGACCGCGCAGCTCCTGGACCTGCCGACGGCCGCGGTGCTGACGATGGTGCAGTTCGCGGCCATCGGAGCGATTCTCGGCGTGCACTCCTGGACCGTGCGCAAGCGGGAGACCGCGCTGCGGCTCGTCGCCCCGGGGCGGACCACGCACCGGCCGCGCGGCTGGGCCCAGCGCACCCTGCTCGGCGGGGTGCTGCTGACGGTGGCGCTGCTGATCGTGGCGCCGCTGGCCGTGCTGGTCGAGCGCTCGCTGGACGCCCCCGGCGGCTACGGCTTCGGCTTCTACCGGGCGCTCCAGGAGGTGGGCGCGGGCGGCGGAACGTTCCTGGTGCCACCGCTGGAGGCCATCTGGAACTCCCTGCAGTACGCGCTCGCCGCCACCGCCATCGCGCTGGTCGTCGGCGGGCTCGCGGCCGCCGCGCTGACCCGGCGCGCGGGCCGTTTCGTACGGGGCTTCGACGCGCTGCTGATGCTCCCGCTGGGGGTGTCGGCCGTCACCGTCGGCTTCGGTTTCCTCATCACGCTCGACGAGCCGCCGCTGGACCTGCGGACCTCGTGGATCCTGGTGCCGCTGGCGCAGGCGCTGGTGGGCGTCCCCTTCGTCGTACGGACCATGCTGCCGGTGCTCCGCGCGGTGGACGGACGGCTGCGCGAGGCCGCCGCCGTGCTCGGCGCCTCACCGCTGCGGGCCTGGCGGGAGGTGGACCTGCCCATGGTGCGGCGGGCCCTGCTGATCGCGGCGGGCTTCGCCTTCGCCGTGTCCCTCGGGGAGTTCGGGGCGACCGTCTTCATCGCGCGGCCCGACCATCCGACGCTGCCGGTCGCCGTGGCACGGCTGCTGGGGCGGGCCGGGGAGATGAACTACGGGCAGGCGATGGCCCTGAGCACGATTCTGATGCTGGTGTGCGCGGTGTCCCTGCTGGCGCTGGAGCGACTGCGACCCGACAAGACCTCCGGAGAGTTCTGATGACCCTGCTTCAGCTGGAAGGGGTGTCGGTCCGCTTCGGTGAGCGCGCGGTCGTGGACGCCGTGGACCTGGTGGTCGCCGAACACGAGATCGTGTGCGTGCTGGGGCCCAGCGGGAGCGGCAAGTCCACTCTGCTCCGGGTGGTGGCCGGGCTCCAGCCCGTCGCCGGCGGGAGGGTGCTGCTGGGCGGCGCCGACCAGGCAGCGGTGCCCGTGCACCGGCGGGGGGTGGGCCTGATGTTCCAGGACCACCAGCTGTTCCCGCATCGGGACGTGGGCGGGAACGTCGCGTTCGGGCTGCGGATGCGGGGCGCTTCGAAGCAGACCTCCGAGGCCCGGGTCACCGAGCTCCTGGAGCTCGTCGGGCTGCCCGGGGCGCAGGGCCGGGCGGTGGCCTCGCTGTCCGGCGGCGAGCAGCAGCGGGTCGCGCTGGCGCGGGCGCTGGCGCCCTCGCCGCGGCTCCTGATGCTGGACGAGCCGCTCGGGCAGCTGGACCGCGGGCTGCGGGAGCGGCTGGTGGTGGAGTTGCAGGGGCTGTTCTCGCGGCTGGGCACGACCGTGCTGGCCGTCACGCACGACCAGGGCGAGGCGTTCGCGCTGGCCGACCGGGTGGTCGTCATGCGGGACGGGCGGATCGCGCAGGCGGGGACCCCGCTGGAGGTGTGGGAGCGGCCGGCGTCGGAGTTCGTGGCGCGGTTCCTGGGCTTCGAGAACGTCGTCCCGGCAGTGGTGTCGGGTGGGGTCGCCTCCACTGCGTGGGGGAAGGTGCCGGTTGCGGCGGGGGCCTCCGAGGGGGAGTGCCAGGTGCTGGTCCGGCCGGCCGGGGTGGTGCTTTCGCCTGCTGGACTGGGGTGCGAGGTGGTGTCGCGGACCTTCCGGGGGACGCATGTCGCGCTGTTGCTCCGGCCCGAGGTGGGGCCGGTACTGGAGGCGGAGTGTGACTTGGCCGGGGCGCCCGGGGTGGGGGACCGGGTCGCGGTGAGCTTCGCCCCCGGCGAAGTGGTCGTGCTGCCGGGGGATTAGGGCCGGGCCGCTGTGCGGGGCCCGGTGGGCGGGTGCGGCTGGGTGGGCCCTGCGGGGCGGAGTCCCCTACCCGCCCTTCGCCCGTTCCCCGGGCGCTGCCCGGACCCTCCTGGGGCTCCGCCCCAGACCCCGGTCCTCAAACGCCGGACGGCTGAAGGAACACACCCCGGCGGGGCTGCTTCAGCCGACCGGAGCCGGTGCCGGGACGGGGACCTCTCCGTCCGCGGCCTCGTGGTTGCCGTACCAGGCGACGGCCACCGCGCCGGTCACCGCCAGGACGAAGCCGAGGACCGCCAGCCAGGCCATGCCGGGGCGGGACGCGTCGCCCAGCCAGAGCACGCCGATCGCTCCGGGGAGCACGGTTTCGCCGACCACCAGGGCGGCGGTGGCGCCGTTCACCGAGCCGATCTGGAGCGCCACGGTGTGCAGGTACATGCCGCCGACGCCGGCGAGGACGATGGCGTACAGGGCCGGGTCGGAGAGGAGGGCCGGGAACGAGAACGGCTCGACGCCGTTCAGGACGCGGACCCCGACGCCCAGCGCACCGAACGCCAGACCCGACAGCAGGCCCGCCAGGATCGCGGCGCGGGCGCCGAGGAAACGTACCGCCACCGTGCCGCCCACGATGATCAGTACGGTCACGGCCAGGAGCCACCAGTGCGTGGCGGCCGGCGCGTAGTGACCGCCCTCGTGGCCCGCCGCCGTCGCCAGCAGGACCAGGGCCGCGCAGACGACCCCGATGGAGGTCCATTCCTTCCGGGTCAGCCGGATGCCGAGCATCTTCACGCTCAGC
This sequence comes from Streptomyces sp. NBC_01298, assembly GCF_035978755.1. Taxonomy (NCBI): domain Bacteria; kingdom Bacillati; phylum Actinomycetota; class Actinomycetes; order Kitasatosporales; family Streptomycetaceae; genus Streptomyces; species Streptomyces sp. NBC_01298. The sequence goes on along the minus strand of NZ_CP108414.1, from coordinate 2,793,550 downwards.
ACGGCCGTGATCACCAGGTTGGCGCTGATGACCGTCTGGGACAGGAAGAGCGGCAGGAGTCGGGCGGCCAGGGCGCCCAGGCCGAAGCCCACGAAGTCCAGGATCGTGCCGACGATGAACTCCCAGGTCATCGCGGCTTTCGCCGTGGAGCTGAGGTTCGGGCCGCCGTGCTGGGTGACCCCGGCGGCGGCGGGCGACATCCGGGCCGCCCGCCGGGAGCCCACGGCTTGCAGGACGGATCCCGTGCCGTAGCAGATGGACGCCGCGATAGCGGTCAGCAGGCCTATGAGCACCCGTGGGCTCCGTTCACGTCTGGCAGGTTTTACGTAGTGCGTACCTCTTCCAGACGTGGAAAAGGGGAGAGGAGTTGCCTGGCCGGCGCAGGCCGTTCAGGTCAGCCCATCGCGGCGAGGGCCGCCGGGACCTCGGTCACCGAGTCGACCAGGGCGATCCGGGACTCCATCGCCCGGCCCCGGGCCAGTGCCTGGAGCAGCGGCCAGGCGGGCAGCCGCTCGGTCCAGTGGACGCGGTCGACGAGGATCATCGGGGTCGGCTCGCTCCGGGACTCGTAGTAGTTGGGCGTCGCGTTGTCGAAGATCTCCTGGACCGTGCCCGCCGCGCCGGGCAGGAAGACCACGCCCGCGTTGGACCGTGCCAGCAGCCCGTCCTCGCGGGTGGCGTTCGCGAAGTACTTCGCGACGTGGCCGGCGAAGGGGTTCGGCGGCTCGTGTCCGTAGAACCAGGTCGGGATGCCCACCGAGTCGCCGCCCGTGACCGCCGGCCAGCGTTCCCGTACGGCGAAGGCCGCGCGCGCCCAGTCGGAGACGGACGGGGTGAAGGACGGAGCCTTGGCCAGCATCCGCAGGGCTTCGGGCAGGGCCTCGTCGGGGGCCGGGGCGAGGTACGCGCCGAGGTTGGCCGCCTCCATGGCGCCCGGGCCGCCGCCGGTGGCCACGGTCAGCCCGGAGCGGGTCAGCGTCCGGCCGAGTTCGGCGGCGCCCCGGTAGGCGTCGCCGCCGCGGGTCATGGCGTGCCCGCCCATCACCCCGACGACGCGGGCGCCCACGAGGTGCTCGTCGAGGGCGTCGGAGATGGCGTCGTCGTGGATGGAGCGCAGCATCGAGGAGTAGATGTCGCCCTCCGCCTTGGTCTCCTGGAACCAGGCGTACGCCTCGGCGTCCGGGGTGGCCTCGTAGCCGGCGGACAGCCCGGTGAAGAGCTCCTCCGGCGTGTAGAGCAGGCCCCGGTAGGGATTGAACGGGAGGTCGGGGACGGGCGGGAACACCAGGGCGCCGTCCGCGCGCACCTTGGCCGAGGCGTCCGGTTCCATCGCGCAGCCCAGGAACACGGCGGACGAGGTGTCGGCGGACAGCAGTGCGAAGGTCCGCTCCAGCAGGTTGACCGACTGGATCCGGTACCCGCTGAGCGAGCCGCGGGCCACGACCCGGTCGAATTCGGCGAGGGTCTCGATCTCGTTGTCGGTCTCGATGTGTGGGTTGACCATTCGGCCCACCCTAAGGGCTGCTCACCTCAGCGGGTCAATGCCAGCGACGTCAGCTGTGACACACCCCAGCTGAGCGGCAGGCACACCGCCACCAGCGCGGTGGCCCGTACGGTCGCGGCCGTACGGAGGACCTTGCCCGGGGCGCCGAGCCCGGTCAGGGTCTCGCGGGTGGCGGCCCGGGCCTGGTGGACCTCGACCGCGGAGGTGAGCAGGGTGGCGGTCGCGCACAGGGCCACCAGGGCGGCGGCGGGAGCGGTCAGCGGGCCGAGCGGGACCTGGAGTCCGCCGTGGTCGCGCAGGGCCAGGGCGCTGAGGGCGCCCGCCCCGACGGCGCACAGGACCCCGAGGGGTGCGCCCAGCCGGGGGGCCTCCTCCTGGAGGGCCCGCCCGGCCAGCAGCCGGAGCGCGCCCGGGCGGACGGCCTGGACCAGCGCCCCGCAGGCATAGGCGAGGCCCGGACCGGCGAGGGCCAGTCCGAGGGCGGTCAGGGCCCAGCCCGCGGGCACGCCGGCTCCGCCGGGGCGGGCGTAGGCCAGCGCGGCGAGTCCGCAGGCGGTGAGGGCGATGCCCCAGGGCAGTGCGGCCTGCGGCGCGGGCCGGGGGTGCGGGCGCAGGGCGAGGGCGGTGGCGATCGAGGCGGCCACCGGGAGCAGGGCCAGCAGGGTGAGGGCGGCGGCCACGGGCAGGGGCTGGTCGGCGTGGAGCAAGCCGGCCCCGGCACCGTCGAACGGGAACCCCGTCACCTCCCCGCGCAGGTGGAGGAAGACGGCCAGGGCCACGGCGCTGCCGAGGGCGCAGGCCACGGCGGTGGAGATCGTCGCGACCAGCGTGAGCCGTACGGGTCCCAGCCCGGCGGCGTCCAGCCCCTCCAGGGGCCGGGTCGCGGGGTCGGTCCGGGCCACGGCGACGGCGAACTGGACGGTGGCGCCGAGGGGGACCAGGGCCCACAGCAGCTGAGGGAACGATCCGGCGGGCCGGGCCGTGGCCTGCGCGAGCACGTACAGCAGCAGGAAGCCGCTGCCGGCCGACGCGGCGGCGACGAGCAGCCGGCGCAGCTGTACCAGCGGCCGGGAGCCGCGGGCTAGGCGGAGAGCGAGCACGCGGCCTGTTCCTCCGGGGGCTGGGGGAAGGAGGTGGGGGAGAGCCCGGCCGCGGTCGCCGCGGCGGCGGGTCGGCCGTCCAGCAGGGAGAAGCGCCGGTCGGCGGCGGCCGCGGTCTCCTCGTCGTGGGTGGCCAGGAGCACGGTGATGCCGTGGGAGCGGGCGGCCGTGGTGAGCGTGCGCAGCAGCAGGGAGCGCTCGGCGCGGTGCAGCGGGGCGGTGGGTTCGTCGGCGAAGACCACGGCGGGCAGGTGCGCGAGGGCGCGGGCGAGCGCGACGCGCTGGGACTCGGCCCGGTTGAGGGCGCCGGGGTGCTTGCGGGCGAAGGCGCCGATGTCGAGGCGGTCCAGCCATTCGCAGGCGGCCCGTTTCGCGGTGCGGTGACTCGCGCCGGCGATCAGCAGCGGCAGGGCGGCGTTCTCCCAGACGCGGAGCTCGGGCAGCAGCCGCGGCTCGGGGCCGATCCAGCCGAAGCGGTCGCGGCGCAGCCGCTCGCGGGCCGGGGCGCCCATGGTGTGCACGGGGACGCTGTTGAACCAGACCTCGCCCTGCTCGGGCCGGAGCTGTCCGGACAGGCAGCGCAGCAGCGTGGTCTTGCCGCTGCCCCGGGGGCCGGTCACGGCGAGGATCTCTCCCGAGCGGACGCCGACCGAGACCCCGATCAGGCCCGGTGAACCGCTGTGGGAGTAGTGAAGGGACCGTGCCCAGAGCAGATCGTCCTGGGGCAGGGCACTGTCGGGCCGGGCATTGTCCAGCGCGGCGTTGTCCCGTGGAGCCACCATGGCGTACACCTCCGTCCGGGGGAACGAAGCGGAGCCCGCTTGGTCACTGGCGCCGCAATGAGATGTAAAGAGATGAACGTCTTGGATGGTGACAGCACACGGCCCGGACCCCCTCGTTCTCACTCGAACGGAGGATCCGGGCCGTGTGGTCCGGCAGTTTGCCGCCTGCGGGACGGTGGGAGGACGCGGGCTGGTTAGAGCTTGGTCCAGGCCTCGGTGAGCACGCGGCGCAGGATGCCCTCGATCTCGTCGAAGGTGCCCTGGTCGGCGATCAGCGGCGGGGCCAGCTGGATGACCGGGTCGCCACGGTCGTCGGCGCGGCAGTACAGGCCGTTCTCGAAGAGCGCCTTGGAGAGGAAGCCGTAGAGCACGCGCTCGGTCTCCTCGTCCGTGAAGGACTCCTTGGTGGCCTTGTCCTTGACGAGCTCGATGCCGTAGAAGTAGCCGTTGCCGCGGACGTCGCCGACGATCGGCAGGTCGTGCAGCTTCTCCAGCGTCGAGCGGAAGGCGTCCTCGTTGTCCAGCACGTGCTGGTTGAGGCCTTCCTTGTCGAAGATGTCGAGGTTGGCGAGCGCCACCGCGGAGGACACCGGGTGTCCTCCGAAGGTGTAGCCGTGCAGGAAGGTGTTGTCACCCTTGTAGAACGGCTCGGCGAGGCGGTCCGAGATGATGCAGGCACCGATCGGGGAGTAGCCCGAGGTCATGCCCTTGGCGCAGGTGATCATGTCCGGGATGTAGTCGAACTTGTCACAGGCGAACATCGTGCCGAGGCGGCCGAAGGCGCAGATCGTCTCGTCGGAGACGAGCAGGACGTCGTACTCGTCACAGATCTCGCGGACGCGCTGGAAGTAGCCGGGCGGCGGCGGGAAGCAGCCACCGGCGTTCTGCACCGGCTCCAGGAAGACGGCGGCGACGGTGTCGGCGCCCTCGAACAGGATCTCCTGCTCGATCTGGTCGGCGCACCAGCGGCCGTAGGCCTCGGGGTCGTCGCCGTAGATCGGGGCGCGGTAGATGTTGGTGTTGACCACCTTGTGCGCGCCGGGGACCAGCGGCTCGAAGGGGGCCTTGAGGGCCGGCAGGCCGGTGATGGACAGCGCGCCCTGCGGGGTGCCGTGATAGGCGACCGCGCGGGAGATGACCTTGTACTTGGTGTGCTTGCCCTGCAGCTTGAAGTACTGCTTGGCGAGCTTCCAGGCGGTCTCGACGGCCTCGCCGCCACCGGTGGTGAAGAAGACCTTGTTCAGGTCGCCCGGGGCGTAGTGCGCGAGGCGCTCGGCGAGCTCGACGGCCTTGGGGTGCGCGTACGACCAGATGGGGAAGAACGCGAGTTCCTGCGCCTGCTTGTAGGCGACCTCGGCCAGTTCCTTGCGGCCGTGACCGGCGTTGACCACGAACAGTCCGGCGAGACCGTCCAGGTAGCGCTTGCCCTTGTCGTCGAAGATGTAGGTGCCCTCACCCCGCACGATGGTGGGGACGGGCGAGTTCTCGTATGACGACATGCGGGTGAAGTGCATCCACAGGTGGTCGTACGCGGTCTTGGAGAGGTCCTGGCTCACGGGCTATCTCGTTCCCCACATGTAGGTCTGCTTCTTCAGCTTCAGGTAAACGAAGCTTTCGGTTGATCGCACGCCGGGGAGCGCACGGATCTTCTTGTTGATCGTGTCGAGCAGGTGGTCGTCGTCCTCGCAGACGATCTCCACCATCAGGTCGAACGAGCCCGCGGTCATCACCACGTACTCGCATTCGGCCATCGCGGTCAGCGCGTCGGCCACGGGGTCGAGGTCTCCCTCGACGTTGATGCCGACCATCGCCTGGCGCCGGAGCCCCACGGTGAGCGGGTCGGTGACGGCGACGATCTGCATGACGCCCTGGTCGAGCAGCTTCTGAACCCGCTGGCGCACCGCTGCTTCGGACAGGCCGACGGCCTTGCCGATCGCCGCGTAGGGGCGGCGACCGTCCTCTTGCAGTTGCTCGATGATCGCCAGGGACACAGCATCGACCGAAGGGGACGGTTGTCTTGTCCTGGAATCTGCGCTTCGACTGACCACGACCTCACTGTGCACGAGGAGTCGTCTGTTCCGCAAGGCGAGAACGATGTAATTCGTTGTTTGGGGAGTCAGATCTCACTGATTCCGTAGTTCGTGATGTGTGGGCCTGTCGAAAACGGCGTCCGAGAGGCTAGGCTTGGGTAGCTGTCTCAACCATTGGACATGTGATCACAGGAGTGTGGCTGTAGTGACCACCGAACTGCGTCGTCTGCGCAACTACATCGGCGGGGAGTTCAAGGACGCCGCCGACGGGCGGACCACCGAGGTGGTCAACCCCGCCACGGGCGAGGCGTACGCGACCGCCCCCCTCTCCGGCCAGGCGGACGTCGACGCCGCCATGGCCGCCGCCGCCGCGGCCTTCCCGTCCTGGCGCGACGCGACCCCCTCCGAGCGCCAGAAGGCCCTGCTGAAGATCGCGGACGCCTTCGAGGCCCGCGCGGACGAGCTGGTCGCCACCGAATCGGAGAACACCGGCAAGCCGCTCGGCCTCACGGCCAGCGAGGAGCTGCCGCCGATGGTGGACCAGATCCGCTTCTTCGCCGGTGCCGCGCGCCTGCTCGAGGGCCGTTCGGCCGGCGAGTACATGGAGGGCATGACCTCGATCGTCCGCCGTGAGCCGGTCGGCGTCTGTGCGCAGGTCGCTCCGTGGAACTACCCGATGATGATGGCCGTCTGGAAGTTCGCCCCGGCCCTGGCCGCGGGCAACACCGTGGTCCTCAAGCCCTCGGACACCACCCCGGCCTCCACCATCCTGATGGCGGAGATCATCGGCTCGATCCTGCCCAAGGGCGTCTTCAACGTCGTCTGCGGCGACCGCGACACCGGCCGGGCCATGGTCGAGCACCGCACTCCGGCGATGGCCTCCATCACCGGCTCGGTGCGCGCGGGCATGCAGGTCGCCGAGAGCGCCTCCAAGGACGTCAAGCGCGTCCACCTGGAGCTCGGCGGCAAGGCCCCCGTCGTGGTCTTCGAGGACGCCGACATCGCCAAGGCCGCCGAGGACATCGCGGTCGCCGGCTTCTTCAACGCCGGCCAGGACTGCACCGCGGCCTGCCGCGTACTGGTCCACGAGTCGATCCACGACGAGTTCGTCGCGGCGCTGGCCAAGAACGCGGCCGACACCAAGACCGGTCAGCCGGACGACGAGGACGTGCTCTACGGTCCGCTGAACAACCCGAACCAGCTGAAGCAGGTCGCGGGCTTCATCGAGCGGCTCCCCGCCCACGCCAAGGTCGAGGCGGGCGGCCACCAGGTCGGCGAGAAGGGCTACTTCTACGCCCCGACCGTGGTCTCGGGCCTCAAGCAGGACGACGAGATCATCCAGAACGAGGTCTTCGGCCCCGTCATCACGGTCCAGTCCTTCACGGACGAGGACCAGGCCCTGGCGTACGCGAACGACGTCGAGTTCGCGCTCGCCTCGTCGGTGTGGACCAAGGACCACGGCCGCGCGATGCGGATGTCCAAGAACCTCGACTTCGGCTGCGTGTGGATCAACACCCACATCCCGCTCGTCGCCGAGATGCCCCACGGCGGATACAAGAAGTCCGGCTACGGCAAGGACCTCTCCGCCTACGGCTTCGAGGACTACACGCGCATCAAGCACGTCATGACCTCGCTCGACGGCTGACCGGAAGCCGGGCGGGCGGCCTGACGGCCGCCGCATCGGCCAGGGCACTGCCTTGAAGGGGCGGGTAGTAGACAACATGTCTATTGCCCGCCCTTTGGCGTTCCACCAGGCTCCTTCCATGCCTGAACTCGCCTTTTCCCGCCGCGCGGCGCTGCGCGGCCTCGGTGCCGCGGGCCTGCTGGCCGGCCTCACCGGCTGTGGTGTCCCGGCCGCGTACGTCCCGGAGGACCGGCGGGAGGGCCGGGACCGCTCCGTCGCCGACCGGAGCGTCGCCTTCTCCAACTGGCCCCTCTACATCGACACCGACGAAGAGGACGAGAGCCGGCGCCCGACCCTGGAGGCCTTCTCGGAGAAGACCGGCATCGAGGTCCGGTACACCGAGGAGATCAACGACAACGACGAGTTCTTCGGCAAGATCAGCCCGGCGCTGATGAACCACCAGCAGACCGGTCACGACGTGGTCGTGGTCAGCGACTGGATGGCCGCCCGCTTCGTCCGCCTCGGCTGGGCCCAGAAGATGGACCGCTCGGCGCAGGCGAACGTGTCGAAGCACCTGGACCCGCAACTGCGCTCGCCCGCCTTCGACGAGGGCCGGCTGCACACCGTGCCCTGGCAGTCGGGGATCACAGGCATCGCCTACAACCGCAAGGCCCTCGGCCGCGAGATCAAGTCCGTCAAGGACCTGTGGCACCCGGACCTGGCCGGCAAGGTGACGCTCTTCTCCGGCCTCGACGAGTCCTTCTCCCTGCTGATGCAGGGCAACGGGGCCGACGTGACCCGGTGGACCGAAACCGATTTCCACCGGATGTGCGACCAGGTCGAGAGCATGGTGAAGAAGAAGCACATCCGCCGCTTCACCGGCAACGACTACACCTCCGACCTGAGCAAGGGCGACGTGCTGGCCTGCCAGGCGTACTCCGGGGACGCGATCCAGCTCCAGGCCGACAACCCCGACATCGAGTTCGTGGTCCCCGAGGAAGGGGGCGAACTCTGGGCGGAGAGCCTGCTCATCCCCAACCTGGCTCCCCGCAAGGCCAACGCCGAGGCGCTCATCGACTTCTACTACGACCCGGAAGTGGCCGCGCTGCTCGCCGCCTCCGTCAACTACGTCTGTCCGGTCCCCGCCGCCCGCGAGGTGCTGGCCGCCTCGGACGACCAGGAGACCGCCGAACTGGCCGAGAACCCGCTGATCTTCCCCGACGAGGACATGCGCAAGCGGCTCGTCGTGGCCCGCGACATCTCCTCCGCCGAGCGCTCGTCCTTCGCCAAGCGCTGGAACGGCATCGTCGGTCTTTGAGGGGCGGGCCCGATCGCGACCCGGCAGCGGAACTGAACATGTTCAGCAATTCGGCTGAACATGTTCAGAAAACTGCGTAGGCTTCCTCCCATGAGCGAGAGAAGCGCCCTTCTGCGGCGGATCCGTGCCTGGCTTGCCCTGTTCCTCGTCTGCCTCGTGCTGAGCGGACTCACCGCCTTCCCCCTGGTGAGCGAGCTCCGCTGGGCCAACGCCCTGCTGGACAACGCGTGGTTGCGACACGTCGGGGACGGGCTGGTGCGGGCGGATTCCGAATACCCCTTCCTCCTCTACGGCACCGACTGGCTCGCCTTCGCCCATCTGGTGATCGCGGTGTTCTTCTACGGGGTCCACCGCGATCCCGTCCGGAACATCTGGATCGTCGAGGCCGGCATGATCGCCTGCGCCGGCATCATCCCGCTGGCCCTGATCTGCGCTCCCGTCCGGGGCATCCCCGTCTGGTGGTCGCTGATCGACATGTCCTTCGGCGCCTTCGGGGTGATCCCGCTGCTGATCCTGCGACGCATGATCAAGCGGCTGGAGGCGATGCCGGCGGACGCAGGCCGGGCCCCGTCCGTGGCCCCGGCACCGGCACCGGCCGGGACCCGGGTCTGAGTCCGGGCTACTGGGCGAAGGCGGCCATGATGATGCCGAGGGCCACCGGGTTCATGTCCTGGCCCTTGGCATCGGTCGAGTTGACCGAGTACACAAGGGTGCGGGACAGGTCGCGGGTCCCGCCTATCGCGGTGTTGTAGCCGTGCCGGCCGCCCGTCTTGCCCCAGGCGACCGTGCCGTCGGGCAGCTTCATCCGCGACATCCCGGCCGTCAGCGTCGCGGACTTGCCCGTGACGAAGTCCTTGACCCCGGGGACCGTGAACATCTCCTCCAACTGCGCCGCCGGTACGAGGCGTCCGCCGAACAGGGCGACGGTGAACCGCTCCAGATCGGCCGTGGTGGAGATGATGTCGCCCGCCGCCCACCGGTCCGAGGAGTTCCACTCCGTCACGTCCCGCAGCTCGGTGGAACCGTCCTGGCGCGCCACCGCCTGGTACCCGTGGTTGTGGCGACCCGGTATGCGGGTCTGGAAACGGCCCGGGAACGAGGTGTCCCGCAGCCCCAGCGGCTTCAGTACCCGCGCCGCGACCGCCTTCTCGTACGTCCCGCCCGTCACCTTCTCGATCAGCGCGCCCAGCACCGTGTAGTTGATGTTCAGGTAGTGCTGGGCCGTGCCCGGGGCGAACTCGGGGCTCTTGGCCGCCGCATCGGCGATCTGGTCGTGCGGATCGGTCACGTCGAAGCGGTGCTCCCACTGCGCCTCGAAGGAGTCGCCCGGACCGTCGGCCGCCGGAATCCCGCTGGTGTGGTTGAGCAACTGCCGTACGGTGACCGCGCCGTAAGCCTCGGGGACGGTCCCGGGCAGGTACCGGCGGACCGGCCCGTCGAGGTCGAGCCTGCCCTCGGCGGCGAGCTGGAGCACTACCGCCGAGGTGAAGACCTTGGTGACCGATCCGGCCCGGAACCGGCCCTCCTCGATCGCCGCGCGCCCGGTGCGGATGTCCGCGACACCGGAACCGCCCTGCCAGCTGCCGCTCGCGCCGCCCACCCGTACCAGCGCGGCCGTGGCGTCCTTGTGGTCCGCCCCGAGCCCCGCGAGCGCCTGCTCCAGTGCCGTGGCGTTAGGCGGGGTCGAGACCTGCGGTGCGGGCCCCTGCGTCGCGGAGCTGACGGCCGGGGCAGACGCCCCCACCGACCCGGCGTGGGCGGCGGCCGGTCCGGCCGCGACGCCCAGGACCAGGGCGGTGGCGATCAGTGTGCGGGTCGCTCGGTTCATGGTGGATCCCCCTGTCGGCTCTCCGGGCGACTTCCGCCCCGATGACCTCAATGTTGCTGGTCAAAGGGGTAGTTGCGGATCACCATCAAGAGGGGTCTTTGCCGGTACGACAACTCACCACCGAGAGCTAGGAGATACGACCCGTCTCACTCCCCAGAGGGAGATACCGGAGAGCCAGCCGCGATCAGACCCGTCTCGTACGCGCAGATCACCGCCTGGATCCGGTCCCGCAGCCCCAGCTTCGACAGCACGTTGCCCACGTGCGACTTGACCGTGTGCTCGCTCACCATCAGCTCCGCCGCGAGCTCCGCGTTCGACAGCCCCCGCCCCAGGTGCAGCAGCGTCTCCCGCTCACGGGCCGTCAGCACTTCCAGTCGCTCCGCGGACAGCGTCTCCCCGGCGCCCGGCCGGGCCGTCGCCGCCGTGTACTCCGCGATCAGCCGCCGGGCCACCGAAGGAGCCAGCAGGGAATCGCCCGCCGCCACCACCCGTACGGCGTGCACCAGATCGTCCCGCCGCACGTCCTTCAGCAGGAACCCGCTGGCCCCCGCGTGCAGCGCCTCGTACACGTACTCGTCCGAGTCGAAGGTCGTCAGCATCACCGTCCGGCAGGAACCGGTCCCCGAGATCTCCCGGCACGCCTCGATCCCGTCCAGCACCGGCATCCGGACGTCCAGCAGCGCCACGTCGGGCGCGAGGGAGCGTACCGCCGCGACCGCCGCCGCCCCGTCGCCGACCTCCGCCACCACCTCGATGTCCTCCTGGGCGTCCAGGATCATCGCGAAGCCGCTGCGCACCAGTTCCTGGTCGTCGGCCACCACCACACGGATCGTCACTTCCCCACCTCCGCGCCCGACGTTACAAGCACGACGCGCAGCTCGAAGCCGGTGCCGTCCGGGCCCGGGCCCGTCCGGGCCGTACCCCCGTGGGCGGCCGCCCGCTCGCGGATCCCGATCAGGCCGTGCCCGCCGGGTCGCGCCCGCGGCACGGAACCCGCACCGGCCCCGGCCACCGGGCCCCGCCCGTCGTCCGTCACCGTCACCGTGAGCTCCCGCTCCCCATAGGCCAGGACCACGGCCACCGCCGAAGCCCCGGCGTGCTTGACCACATTGGTCAGGGCCTCCTGCACCACCCGGTACACCGTCGCCTCCAGCGCCGCTGGCAGGGCGCGTACCGCACCCGTGCGCTCCAGGCGTACCTCGGGCCCGCTGCCCCGGACCCGCTCCAGCAGCCCCTCCAGCTCCCCGACACCGGGCTGCGGGGAGCGCGGAGCCGCCTCGTCCGTGCGCAGCACCCCCAGCATCGTGCGCAGCTGGGCCATGGCGTCCCGGCCCGTCTCCGCGATGGCCTCGAACGCGGCCTCGGCGCGCTCGGGGGCCCTGCGCACGGCCACCGGACCGGCCTCGGCCTGCACGATCATGATGCTGACCGCGTGCGAGAGGATGTCGTGCATCTCCCGCGCGATCCGGGCCCGTTCGCGGGCGGCCGCCTGCTCCGCCTCGATCCGGTTGGCCCGCTCCAGCTCGGCCGCCCGGTCCAGGAGGGCCGCGGTGTACGCCTGCCGGGTGTGCTGCAGCCGCCCCAGCGCGTACGCGGCCCCGGAGACGAAGAGAGTGAAGAGCAGCTCGCGCGCGGTCCCGGTGTTCCAGTACACCGACACGGCGACCGTGAGGACCGTGAGCCCGCCCACCGTCAGCCGCACCCGGGCCGTGCACCGCAGGGCGACCGTGTAGAAGGCGATCAACCCGGCGTACGGAAGCGGCTGCCCCGGGCCGTCTCCCCCCAGGTTGTACACGCCGCCGGCCGCCAGGATCGCGACCAGCACCGTCACCGGAGCCCGCCGGCGCCAGATCAGCGGCAGCACGCCGAGCGTGGTCATCGCGTACGAGATCCAGTCCGCGGGCGGCGCCCCGGCCGGCCGCGGCACCACGAAGGGCATCGTGACGGCCAGTTGCACCAGCAGCGTCAGCCCGAGGTCCTGCCGGTGCGGACCGGCGCTCCGGATCCGCCCCGCGATCTCCCCCCAGGCCCGTATCACCGGCCGAGCCCGGCCCGTACGGCTCTCAGCGCGTCCACCCGGTTCGTCGTGATCGAGTCGACTCCGGCCCTGATCAGCGCGCGCATCGCGCGCTTGGTGTCCGGGGTCCAGGCCGATACCAGCAGACCGTCCCGGTGCAGGGCGTCCACCAGCTCCGGGCCGACCAGCCCGAAGCGGTAGTTGAGCCAGCTCGGGGCCACCGCGTCGATCAGCACCCGGCGCGGGGGAGCCAGGGTAGTCCAGGTCAGCGCGATCTCGGCGCGCGGATCGGCGGCGCGCACCGCCAGCATGGTGGCCGGACCCGCGCAGTAGTACGCACGGTCGCGGGCCCCGCATTCGCGGACCTGACCGACGACGGTCCGCACGGCCCGGGCCGTCGCACCCGGCAGGTCGATCATGACCCGGCCCGCGCCGGCGGCCATCAGGGCCTCGCGCAGGGTCGGGATCCCGCCGCCGGTCAGCTCCTTCAGCTGCGGGGCCGTGACGTCCTCGAGCCGTACGTCGTGGCCCCACAGCCGCCGGAGGTCCTCGTCGTGGAGCAGTACGGGGACCCCGTCGCGCGTCGTCCGTACGTCGATCTCCACCGCGTCCGCCCCCCGGTCGAAGGCGGACCGGATGGAGGGCAGGGTGTTCTCGCGGACGCGGTAGGGATCCCCGCGGTGTCCTACGGCAGTCAGGGTGCGCATGCGCCCATTCTGCTGGGCCGTCAGGAAGCCAGCCAGGCGGAGGTGTACGTGTCGATCTCGGCGGTGAGCTTCGCCTTGCCGGCCGGGTCGAGGAAGGAGGCCTCGACGGCGTTCTTCGCGAGCTGGGCCAGGCCGCGCTCGTCCAGGTCCAGCAGGCGGGCGGTCACCGCGTACTCGTTGTTGAGGTCGGAGCCGAACATCGGCGGGTCGTCGCTGTTGATGGTGACGAGCACGCCGGCCGCCACCATCTCCTTGACGGGGTGCTCGTCCAGCGTGGCGACGGCGCGGGTGGCGATGTTGGAGGTGGGGCAGACCTCCAGCGCGATGCGGTGCTCGGCCAGGTAGGCCAGGAGCTCCGGGTCCTGGGTGGCGCTGGTGCCGTGTCCGATGCGCTCGGCGCCCAGGTCGCGGATGGCGTCCCAGATGCTCTGCGGGCCGGTGGTCTCGCCGGAGTGCGGCACGCTGTGCAGCCCGGCGGCGCGCGCCGCGTCGAAGTACGGCTTGAACTGCGGGCGCGGGACGCCGATCTCGGGGCCGCCGAGGCCGAAGGAGACCAGGCCCTCGGGGCGCAGGTCGACGGCGAGGCGCAGGGTCTCGGCGGCGGCTTCCTCGCCGGCCTCGCCGGGGATGTCGAAGCACCAGCGCAGGATCACGCCGAGCTCGGTCTCGGCCGCCTTGCGGGCGTCCTCGATGGCCTCCATGAAGGCCTTCTCGTCGATCCCGCGGCGGGTCGAGGAGTACGGGGTGATGGTGAGCTCGGCGTACCGGATGTTCTGCCGGGCCATGTCGCGGGCGATCTCGAAGGTGAGGGTGCGCACGTCGTCGGGGGTGCGGACCAGGTCGACGACGGAGAGGTAGACCTCGATGAAGTGCGCGAAGTCGGTGAAGGTGAAGTAGTCGGCGATGGCCTCGGGGTCCGTGGGGACCTTGGAGTCGGGGTGCCGGGAGGCGAGTTCGGCCACGATGCGGGGGGAGGCCGAGCCGACGTGGTGGACGTGGAGTTCGGCCTTGGGCAGCCCCGCGATGAAGGGGTGCAGGTCGGGCATGAGGGTGCCTCCGAAGGACGCGGTGCGGATGGAACGGGGTTCATCGTAGGCAGGATCCGCACTGGCGAAGGGGCCTGTCGGAGGGAGCGCTTAGCATGGCCGTACGAGAGGGGGGCGCCGTATGACCGATCAGAGCCCCGAGTCGCGAGACCCCTGGGCGCCGCCGGAGCAGCCCGCGGTCGATCTGGGCAAACAGCAGGGCGGGCAGGGGTCGCAGGGTGCGCCGGGGGTGCACGACCAGCAGACCGTCGCGGGGATGCCCGGCGGCGGAGGCATACCGCAGCCCGCGCCCGCGCCCGGGACCGCACCCCAGCCCGGGCAGGCGCCCGGTACGACGCCCGCCTTCGGCTACCCGGCGCAGCAGGATCCCGCCGCCGGGTACGGCTACCCGGCCCAGCCGGGCGCGCCGCAGGCCCCGTACGGCGGCTACCCCACCCACCAAGGCGCCCCGCAGCCGCCGTACGGCGGCCAGCCGGGGTACCCCGGCTACCCCGGCCAGCCCGGCTACCCCGGGTATCCGGGCTACCCCGGGTATCCGGGGTACGCGCCCAAGAGCAACGGCTTCGGCGTCACCGCGCTCGTGCTCGGGATCCTCGCCGTGTGCTCGTGCTACTTCGGCCTTTTGTTCGGCGTTCCGGCCGTCATCTTCGGAGTGCTGGGCCGAGGAAAGGCCAAGCGCGGCGAGGCCGACAACGGGGGCATGGCGCTGGCCGGCATCATCACCGGCGCGGTCGGCATCGTGCTCAGCCTCGTGTGGATCGTGTTCTTCATCTTCATCGCCACCACGTCCGAGGGCGGCGACTCCGACTACGACTCGGAGTTCTCGTCCCCGTACGAGAACACGCAGGTCCTCCACCGGGGTTGAACCGCGACCGGCGGGCACGACGGAGGGCCGGGCGGGGACGGTGATCGTCCCTGCCCGGCCCTCGACCCCGCCCTCAGGCGTCCGCGTCCTCCGGCCCGGTCTCCCAGGGCCACCTGGCGTCCCGGCCGTCCTCGATCAGGGACACCATGCGGAAGGCCGCGTCGGTGAGCCCGCCGAAGGTGTGCCGGTGCGCGGACCCGGAGGGCGCGTGGCCCACCCGGTGGCCGGCGAGGTTCCACGTGTAGACCGGCACCGTGTCCGGCACCAGGGCCGCCGGATCGCCGCCGTAGGCGAAGGTGGCCTGCTCGTCGGTGACGATCAGGACCCGGTCGTGCCCCGCGTAGTGCGCGCGCACCGCCTCCGCCGTGTAGGTGCCGCCGAGGTCCTCGAACCGCTCCAGCACCTTCAGCACCGACTCGCCCCGCCGGAAGCCGACCGCCTTGCTGGTGGAGCCGAACTGCACCAGGTCCGCGTCCTCGGCGCGCAGCGCCAGCGCCGCCCCGAAGACGGCCGCGGCGTCGGCCCGGTTGAGCTGCGAGCGGTCCGACAGCGGCGACCACATCGACCCGGACCGGTCCACCAGGACCAGCGTCCGCCCGGGCAGGGCCGGTACGAGGGCCAGGGAGTGGCCCAGCGCCCGCTCCAGCGGGTACGCCCAGCGCAGCGAGGGCGCGTGCCGGTGGGCCGCCAGGTAGCGGAAGGGGAACTGCCGGGCCCGGGCGACGGTCTCCGGGTCGGAGATCTTCGCCGCGACCCGCTCGGCCACCGCGTCCGAGACCCCGGCCTCGTCGAAGTTGCGCAGGTTGCGCAGCAGCGCCATCACGCCCATGGACGGGATGACCGCCTCCCAGGCGGCCGCGTCCATCGGCCCCTGCAGCCAGCCGGCCAGTGCCTCCCAGGTCATGCCCGCCGCGGCGAGCCGCTCGGCGCCGTCCGCCGAGGTGACCACGGCCCGGCGCTCCGCCACGGGCAGCTCCATCAGGGCCCGGTGCGCGCGCAGGGTGCGGTTGCCCGGCGGCGCCTCGGCGGTCTCCGGGCTGTGCCGGCGGTCGAGGGCGTACCGGAACAGCTCGCCCTGCCAGGGCTTGTCCGGGTCGGGGGAGGCGTGCACCAGGTTGAGGACGTCGCCGAAGCGGTATCCCCGGGAGGCGGTGTCGTACTTCAGCAGGGAGTTGCCGGAGTAGAGGCGGCGCACCGCGTCGGCGATCCCGCGCTTGACGGGCTTGGGCACGCTGCGCCCGTACACGGCCGTCCAGTAGGCGAGCAGTTCGCCGGGCTCGTCTGCGCGCAGCAGTACGGAGTCCACCACCTGCCGGTTCGACGGCCCGTCGGTCGCTCCGGCGTCGAGCCGCGCCTTGACGTACTCGGCGGCTCCGACGAGCGAGGCCGTCCGCATGTTGCCGCCCTGCCGCAGCCAAGCGAGCAGGCCCGCGGTCCACGCGGGATCCTCCACGGCGAGGGTGCGCACGAGCGCGGCGTAGCGGTCGTCGCGGGCCTCGCCGGACTCGTAGGCGGTCCGCTGCGTCACGAAGTTGGCGACGGCGAGCAGGAACAGCTCGGAGCGCGGATCGCGCACGAAGCCGGGGCTGCCGTGCGCGTTGGCTGCGCGGCGGCCGGTGGAGCGGACCGGTGAGGTGGGCGTGGTGGACGGAGCGGGCGCGGTGGGCGCCGCCTTGGAGCGGAGCAGGTTGAAACGAGCCATGTGAATCCCCCCGAATTCAGTGGAAACCGGGGGAGGCGGGACGTACGGGAGGCCCGAGATCGGAGTCGACGACGGACTTGTGTCAGCCGCTCTAACCATCTGAGCTACCGGCCGGAGCCGGGCGGGACTCGAACCCGCGACCTGCTGATCCGGAGAAGTAACCGTTGCCTGCGCACCGGGCTTCCCGTACGTGTGCCTCCCGAGATCAAAGTGGCTGCGGCCTGGGTTTCTTTGCAAAAGAAGGAGCCGCTGCCCGCGCACCGGGAGGTGCGTGAAGAGGTGTCCAGAGATCGAGGTCGGCGAAACCACGTGGTGCTCTACCAACTGAGCTACACCGACCCGAAGCCGATGACGGGACTCGAACCCGCGGCTGCCCCATTAAGAGTGGAAGTAAGTCTCACCTGCGCACCTGGACAAGGATCACGCTAGACGCACACCCGTACCGGCCGCGAGCGATTAAAGCCCCTCCCGCGCCCCCTCCCGCAGCCCCGCCCCCAGCCGCTCCCGCGCCTCCATGAGCGCGAAGCCGAGCAGGTTCAGGCCGCGCCACCGCGCCGGGTCCAGCGCGCGCTCGTCGTCGGGGGCCAGGCCCACGCCCCAGACCCGGTCCATCGGGCTGGCCTCCACCAGGACGCGGTTCCCGGTCGAGAGCAGGTACGAGGTCAGCGCGGGATCGGAGCCGAACTTGTGCACGCTGCCCTCCACCACCAGCGCGAACCGCTCCCGCTCCCAGACCACGTCGTCGAAGCCGCGCACCAGCCGCCCGGCCTTCTTCGCCTCGGCCGGAGTCCTCGCCTCCAGAGCCGCGCGCTCCGCCTCGGCATCCTCGAACAGGCGCGCCTTTCCGGCCATCATCCAGTGCTCGGCGGTGGCGTACCGGACGTCACCCACGGTGAACTCGGACGGCCACCACTGACTGAGGCAGCTCGGTCCGAGCGTTCCGTCCGGCCGCGGACGGTGTCCCCAGAACGGCAGGAACTTCACCCGCTCACCCCGGCTGACCTGCCCGATCAGTTCCTCGATCTTCTCCATGCATGCGAGTCTCGCAGGAGCACCGGACACTTCGTACGGGATTTCGGGCGCGCCTCGACACATGGTCGACCGATTCCGTCGCGTAATCAAAAGGCAACAACGGAATCACTTGGCCGAGGGGTATACCTCTGCCAGGATCGGCACTCAATTCGAGCTGTAGCTCGAACTGTAGCTACGGAGAGCGTGAGAGCGTGATGGGCAACCGCTTCCAGGTCAAGGTCCAGGTCAAGGACCGATTCGCCGCAGGCGCGCAGTACATCGACGGGCAGCTGCGGCCCGGCACCTCGGGCCGGTCACACACCGTGGTCGACCCCGCCACCGGCGAGGAGGTGCTCACCTACGAGCTGGCCTCCACCGCCGACGTGGACGCCGCCGTCGCCGCCGCCAAGCGGGCCTTCCCCGGCTGGTCGGGAGCCACCCCCGGAGAGCGCTCCGAAGCGCTGCACCGGCTGGCCGCGGTGCTGGCCGAGCGGGCGGAGGAGTTCGCGCACGCGGAGTCCCTGCAGTGCGGCAAGCCGGTCAAGCTGTCGACGGAGTTCGACGTCCCGGGGACCATCGACAACACCGCCTTCTTCGCGGGCGCCGCGCGCCACCTCCAGGGGCAGGCCGCGGGCGAGTACTCCGGGGACCACACCTCGTACGTGCGCCGCGAGGCGATCGGGGTCGTGGGCTCCATCGCGCCGTGGAACTATCCGCTGCAGATGGCCGCCTGGAAGATCCTCCCGGCGATCGCCGCGGGCAACACCATCGTCCTCAAGCCCGCCGAGCTCACCCCGCTGACCTCCCTGATGTTCGCCCAGGCGGCCAAGGAGGCGGGCCTGCCCGACGGCGTGGTCAACATCGTCACCGGCGCCGGCCGGGACGCGGGCGAGCACCTGGTCGGCCACCCGGACGTGGTCATGACCTCCTTCACGGGGTCCACGGCCATCGGCAAGCGGGTCGCCGAGATCGCCACCGCCACCGTCAAGCGGCTCCACCTCGAGCTCGGCGGCAAGGCTCCGTTCCTCGTCTTCGACGACGCCGACCTGGAGGCCGCCGCCAACGGCGCCGTCGCCGCCTCCCTGATCAACACCGGCCAGGACTGCACGGCCGCCACCCGTGCCTACGTCCAGCGCCCCCTCCACGACGCCTTCGTCGCCCGGGTCGCCGAGCTGATGGAGACCGTCCGCGTCGGAGACCCCTTCGACCCGTCGACCGACCTCGGCCCGCTGGTCTCGCACGTGCACCGCGACCGGGTCGCCGGTTTCGTCGAGCGCGCCCGCGCGTACGCCACGGTCGTCACCGGCGGTGAGATCCCCGGCGGAGAGCTGGCGGACGGCGCGTACTACCGGCCCACGCTGATCTCCGGCGCGGCCCAGGACAGCGAGGTGGTCCAGTCCGAGATCTTCGGCCCGGTCCTCGTGGTCCTGCCCTTCGACACCGACGACGAGGGCATCGCGCTGGCCAACGACACCCCGTACGGTCTCGCGGCCTCGGCCTGGAGCCGTGACGTGTACCGGGCGAACCGTGCCACCCGGGAGATCCAGGCGGGCTGCGTCTGGGTCAACGACCACATCCCGATCATCAGCGAGATGCCCCACGGCGGCTACAAGGCCAGCGGGTTCGGAAAGGACATGAGCAGCTACTCCTTCGAGGAGTACACGCAGGTCAAGCACGTGATGTACGACAACACCGCGGTTGCCGCGAAGGACTGGCACCGCACGATCTTCGGGGACAGATAACCACGTAGAGCCGCCCGACCAGCGGTTCGCACCCATCCCGAAAGGGCACCTCCCATGGAGCAGTTCGAGCCCGACCGCCTCTCGGCGGCGCAATTCGCCGCCATGCGGCGCAGCCTCACCACCGGGCGCGGCGCCCTCACCCGCCGCTCCGTGCTGCGCGCCTCCGGAGTCGGAGCGCTCACCCTCGGCGGCCTGTCCGCGCTGGCCGGCTGCGGCATCCCGCCGGCCAAGCGCGCGGAGGGCAACGCCGCGGCCTCCGACGACCACTCGGCGCAGGAGAAGGAGATCAGCTTCTCCAACTGGACCGAGTACATGGACACCAGTGAGGACGAGAAGTCCCGTCCCACGCTGGAGGAGTTCACCAAGCGGACCGGGATCAAGGTCAAGTACACCGAGGACATCAACGACAACGTCGAGTTCTTCGGCAAGATCAAGCCCCAGCTCGCGGCCGGCCAGGACACCGGCCGCGACCTGATCGTCGTCACCGACTGGCTGGCCTCGCGCATCATCCGCCTCGGCTGGGCCCAGAAGCTGGACCCCTCGCACCTCCCGCACGCGTACGCCAACCTGATCCCGCAGTTCCGCAGCCCCGACTGGGACCCGGGCCGCGCGTACAGCTACCCCTGGACCGGCATCAACACGGTGATCGCCTACAACACCAAGGCGACCGGCGGGAAGAAGGTCGACTCCGTCACGCAGATGCTCGACGACCCCTCCCTCAAGGGCCGCGTCGGCTTCCTCACCGAGATGCGCGACAGCGTCGGCATGACCCTGCTCGACCAGGGCAAGGACCCGGCGAACTTCACCGACGCCGACTACGACGCGGCGATCGGCCGGCTCCAGAAGGGCGTGGACAAGAAGCAGATCCGCCGCTTCACCGGGAACGACTACACGGCGGACCTCGACAAGGGCGACCTCGCAGCCTGCCTGGCCTGGGCCGGCGACGTCATCCAGCTGCAGGCCGGCAACCCGGACATCCAGTACGCGATCCCGGCGCCCGGCTACATCACCTCCAGCGACAACCTGCTGGTCCCCGTGAAGGCCCGGCACAAGGCCAACGCGGAGCGGCTCATCGACTACTACTACGAGCCCGCGGTGGCCGCCCAGCTGGCCGCCTACATCAGCTACGTCTGCCCCGTCGAGGGCGTCAAGGACGAGCTGGCCAAGATCGATCCGGAGCTCGCGGACAACGTCCTGATCGTCCCGGACAAGGCGATGGCCGCCAAGTCGCACGCCTTCCGCTCCCTCACCAGCGAGGAAGAGACGGCGTACGAGGAGAAGTTCGCCAAGCTCATCGGAGCCTGACGGGTCCCGCCGCGTCCCCCACCGGCGAAGACACCCGAACCGGCACCTGCCCCTTCCACGACACACCACCGAAGGCCCAGGCCCATGACTGACAAGACCGAAGGCGGCGACGTCCGCCTCGCCGGGATCAGCAAGCACTACGGATCCTTCACCGCCGTGCACCCGCTGGACCTCACCATTCCCCAGGGCTCCTTCTTCGCCCTGCTCGGCGCCTCGGGCTGCGGGAAGACCACCACCCTGCGCATGATCGCCGGCCTGGAGGAGCCCTCCACCGGCACCGTCAGCCTCGGCGAGCGCGAGGTCACGCACCTGCCGCCGTACAAGCGCCCGGTCAACACCGTCTTCCAGAGCTACGCCCTCTTCCCGCACCTCGACGTCTCGGAGAACATCGCCTTCGGGCTGCGCCGCCGCGGCATCAAGTCGGTCAAGAAGCAGGTCGACGACATGCTGGAGCTGGTCCAGCTCGGCCAGTTCGCCCAGCGCAAGCCGCACCAGCTCTCCGGTGGCCAGCAGCAGCGCGTCGCCGTGGCCCGCGCGCTCATCAACCACCCGCAGGTGCTGCTCCTCGACGAGCCGCTCGGCGCCCTCGACCTCAAGCTGCGCCGCCAGATGCAGCTGGAGCTCAAGCGCATCCAGACCGAGGTCGGCATCACCTTCGTGCACGTCACGCACGACCAGGAGGAGGCCATGACCATGGCCGACACGGTCGCCGTGATGAACGGCGGCCGCGTCGAGCAGCTCGGCGCCCCCGCCGAGCTCTACGAGAACCCGAAGACGACCTTCGTGGCGAACTTCCTCGGCACCTCCAACCTCATCGAGGCCGAGGTCCTGGAGGCCGGCGCGTCCGACGTCGTCGTCTCCTCGGCCGGTACGAAGCTGCGCGTCCCGGCGGCGCGATGTTCGACCACACCCCGCGCCGGCGGCAAGCTGCTGGTCGGGGTGCGCCCGGAGAAGATCTCCCTGGTCCACGCGGACGCGGAGAACACCATCGAGGCCGGCCGCAACAAGGTCGCCGGCAAGATCGCGGCCTCCTCCTTCATCGGGGTCTCCACCCAGTTCGTCATCGACAGCCCGGTCTGCCCGGAGCTGGAGGTGTACGTGCAGAACATCGAGCGCGACGCCCGCCTCGTCCCCGGCGCCGACGTGATACTGCACTGGAACCCGGAGCACACCTTCGGCCTGGACGCGGCCCAGGACATCGACGCCGGCATCGAGACGGTCGAGGAGAGCGCGTGACCGCCCCCGCGACCCTGCCCGAGGTCGCCGTCTCCGCCGAGCCCCCGGTGCACAAGCCGTCCCTGAAGAAGCGCCTGGTCCCGTACTGGCTGCTGCTCCCGGGCATCCTGTGGCTGGTCGTCTTCTTCGTGCTGCCGATGGTCTACCAGGCCTCCACCTCGGTGCAGACCGGCTCCCTCGAAGAGGGCTTCAAGGTCACCTGGCACTTCCAGACCTACTGGGACGCCTTCACCGAGTACTACCCGCAGTTCCTGCGCTCCCTGCTCTACGCCGGCACCGCGACCGCGCTGTGCCTGCTGCTGGGCTACCCGCTGGCCTACCTGATCGCCTTCAAGGCGGGCCGCTGGCGCAACCTGCTCCTGGTGCTGGTCATCGCCCCGTTCTTCACCAGCTTCCTGATCCGCACCCTCGCCTGGAAGACGATCCTGGCCGACGGCGGCCCGGTGGTCGGCGTCCTCAACACGGTCGGCTTCCTCGACGTCACCAGCTGGCTCGGCATGACCGAGGGCGACCGCGTCCTCGCCACGCCGCTCGCGGTCGTCTGCGGTCTGACGTACAACTTCCTCCCCTTCATGATCCTTCCGCTCTACACCTCGCTGGAGCGCATCGACACCCGCCTCCACGAGGCGGCCGGGGACCTGTACGCCCGTCCCGCCACGGTCTTCCGCAAGGTGACCTTCCCGCTGTCCATGCCGGGCGTGGTCTCCGGGACCCTGCTGACCTTCATCCCGGCGAGCGGCGACTACGTCAACGCCGAACTGCTCGGCTCCACGGACACCCGCATGATCGGAAACGTCATCCAGTCGCAGTACCTGCGCATCCTCGACTATCCGACGGCGGCCGCGCTGTCCTTCATCCTCATGGCCATCGTCCTGGTCATGGTCACCATCTACATCCGCCGAGCGGGGACGGAGGACCTGGTCTGATGAAGAGCGCCACCACCTGGCTGCGCCGCAATCTCGTCGTGATCGCGGGGCTCGGCACGCTCGCGTACCTGATCCTGCCGAACGTCGTCGTCACGGTCTTCTCCTTCAACAACCCCACCGGGCGCTTCAACTACGCCTGGCAGGAGTTCTCCCTCGACGCGTGGAAGGACCCCTGCGGGGTCGCCGACATGTGCGGGTCCCTGTCCCTCTCGCTCCAGATCGCCCTGTGGGCCACCATCGGCGCGACCGTACTGGGCACGGCGATCGCCTTCGCGATGGTCCGCTACCGGTTCCGGGGGCGCGGCGCGGTCAACTCGCTGATCTTCCTGCCGATGGCCATGCCCGAGATCGTGATGGCGGCGTCCCTGCTCGCCCTCTTCCTCAACATGGGCATCCAGCTCGGCTTCTGGACGATCCTGATCGCCCACGTGATGTTCTGCCTCAGCTTCGTCGTCGCCGCGGTCAAGGCCCGGGTGCTCTCCATGGACCCCCGCCTGGAGGAAGCGGCCCGCGATCTCTACGCCGGACCCGTGCAGACCTTCCTGCGCGTCACCCTGCCGATCGCGGCCCCCGGCATCGCGGCGGGCGCGCTGCTCTCCTTCGCGCTCTCCTTCGACGACTTCATCATCACCAACTTCAACTCGGGCAACACCGTCACCTTCCCCATGTTCGTGTGGGGATCGGCCCAGCGCGGTACGCCTGTACAGATCAACGTCATCGGCACGGCGATGTTCGTCATCGCGGTCCTGGTGGTGCTGGGCGGCCAGATGGTCGCCAACCGCCGCAAGAAAGCACAGCCCAAGTAACACCTGTAGGGAGTTGGAAGACATGGCCCCAGACGCCATGCGCACCGCTGCACGATCTCTTTCCGAAGCGAAGCCGGTCTCGTACTGGCTGGACGACCCCGGCAAGCCCGCCGCGGAGCCCGCCCTCACCGGGGACGAGCACTGCGATCTGCTCGTCATCGGCGGCGGGTACAGCGGTCTGTGGACCGCGCTGATCGCCAAGGAGCGCGACCCCGCCCGGGACGTCGTGCTCATCGAGGGCCACGAGGCGGGCTGGGCCGCCTCGGGCCGCAACGGCGGCTTCTGCGCGGCCTCCCTCACCCACGGCCTGGCGAACGGGATGGCCCGCTGGCCCGACGAGCTCGCCACGCTGGAGGACCTCGGCGCCCGCAACCTCGACGCCATCGAGGAAGCGGTCGCCCGCTACGGCATCGACTGCGACTTCGAGCGCAGCGGCGAGATCGACGTGGCCACCGAGCCGCACCAGGTCGCGGAGCTCCGCGAGTTCCACGCCGAGGCCGAGCGGCTCGGCCTCGCCGGCCGCTCCGAGTGGCTGGACGCGGACGCCATCCGGGCCGAGGTCGACTCCCCGACCTTCCTCGGCGGGATCTGGGACCGCGACGGCGTCGCCATGCTCAACCCGGCGAAGCTCGCCTGGGGCCTGAAGCGGGCCTGCCTGGAGCTGGGCGTCCGGATCTACGAGAACACGCGCGGGCTCGACCTGGTCGGCTCGGGCGAGGGGATGGCCGTGCGGACCCCGTACGGCCGGGTCTTCGCCCGCCGGGTGGCGCTGGGGACCAACATCTTCCCGTCGCTGGTCAAGCGGGTGCGCCCGCTGACCGTCCCCGTCTACGACTACGCGCTCATGACGGAGCAGCTGACCGAGGAGCAGCTCGCCTCGATCGGCTGGAAGAACCGGCAGGGCCTCGGCGACAGCGCCAATCAGTTCCACTACTTCCGGATCACCCCCGACCGGCGGATCCTGTGGGGCGGCTACGACGCGATCTACCCGTACGGGGGCAAGCTCGACGCCGAGCACGACCACCGGCCCGAGACCTACCTCAAGCTCGCCGAGCACTTCTTCACCTGCTTCCCGCAGCTGGGAGGGGTGAAATTCAGCCACGCATGGGGCGGGGCGATCGACACCTGCTCGCGCTTCTCCGCCTTCTTCGGCACCGCGCACGCGGGCAAGGTGGCCTACGCGGCCGGCTACACCGGACTGGGCGTCGGGGCCACCCGCTTCGGCGCCGACGTGATGCTGGACCTCCTGGCGGGGGAGAAGACCGAGCGCACCGAGCTGGAGATGGTCCGCTCCAAGCCGATGCCCTTCCCGCCGGAGCCCTTCGCCTGGACCGGCATCACCATGACGAAGTGGTCGCTGGCCCGGGCGGACCGGATGGGCGGACACCGCAACCTGTGGCTGAAGACGCTGGACCGGTTCGGTCTCGGCTTCGACAGCTGAGGCCTGAACCCGACGGCGCCGCCCCGGTGCGCTGATCGGGTAAGCGACCTCCGCACGCCCCGGGCGCACATCGCCCGTGATGGTGTGACCTGCTTCACTACCACGGGGTAACGAAACCCGCGTCATACCTGCGCCCGGCCCCGCTCTCTCCTGTGAGAACGCTTCACCTCACCCACAGAGAGCGGAGGCCGGGCGATGACGATCCCGGGGGACAAGACGGCAGTGGAGTGGCTGGTTTCGGTGGCGCCCGATCCGGACGCCTGTCGCTGGGAGTGGGAGCGCAACCCCCTCGGGGTCGCCCTGCTGCCCGCCGGCCGCCGGTGGGACGTGCTGATCCTGCCGGGGGAGCTGGGACGCACCACCCTCGAAGTACTGGACACGCTGCCCGCCCGGCCCGGCCCGGTGCTCGCCGATTTCGGCGACTCCAGGCTGGGCTTCTTCGTGCCCCCGGGCACGGCGTCGCGCTGGATCGGGACGGGTGTGCGGGGAGCCGGTGACGGGACCTGGATCGTGGTCCCGTACCCCGGCCGGGCCACGGGCGGGGTCCGCTGGCTCGTCGTCCCGGACGGGCGGGGCACGCTCACCGATCCGGCGGTACTGGAGCTCGCGATGCACGAGGCGGCGGCGCGCGTCGTGGGGCGGACGGGTGGGAAGTCTTGACAAGAAGATTGGTCTGGACCATCTTGGGCGCCGCTGCGCCTTCCCCCACGGCTCGCCCGCGCGCGGCCCGGCTCCATCCCCCCATGTACCGGAGGCAGTTGTGCGCCCCACTCGTCCTGCTGGCCCCACCCGCCCCGCCAGACCCACCGTCATACGCTCCGCGCTGTCCCTCCTTACCGCCGCCGCCCTCGCGGCGGCCGGCCTCCTCGCCGCCGGTCAGCCGGCCGCCGCGGCCGACGCCGACCTCATCCGCAACGGCGGCTTCGAAGCCGGCCTGGACGGCTGGAGCTGCTCGGCCGGCAGCGGAGCCGCCGTCAGCACCCCGGTGCACGGCGGCACTTCCGCCCTCAAGAGCACCCCGGCCGGGCAGGACAACGCCCGCTGCTCCCAGACCGTCACCGTCAAGCCCGACTCCGCGTACACGCTGAGCGCCTGGGTGCAGGGGGCGTACGTCTACCTCGGCGCCACCGGAACCGGGACCACGGACCCGCAGACCTGGACCCAGAGCCCCGGCGCCTGGAAGCAGCTGAGCACGAGCTTCCGTACCGGCCCGAGCACCACCTCGGTGACCGTGTACACGCAGGGCTGGTACGGCCAGCCGTCGCAGTTCACCGACGACGTGACCCTCGTCGGCCCGGACCCCGGCGGCTCCGGACCCGGCCCCCAGATCCCGGCCGCCCCCACCGGGCTCGCCGGGTCCGCCTCCTCCTCCACCACGGTCGGCCTCTCCTGGGCGGCCGCGACCGGGGCCACCTCGTACAAGGTCTACCGGGACGGCGCGAACCCGACCACCGTCGGCGGCACGTCGGCGACGGTCACCGGCCTCACCGCCTCCACGACGTACTCCTTCCAGGTCAGCGCCGTGAACGCGGCCGGCGAATCCGCCAAGAGCGCCGCGGTCCCGGTGACCACGCCGAACGGCGGCGGCAACCCGGGCAACCCCGGCCTGCCCGCGCACGCCCTGGTCGGCTACCTGCACGCCAGCTTCGCCAACGGCTCCGGCTACGTCCGGATGGCCGACGTACCCGCCTCCTGGGACGTCATCAACCTGGCCTTCGGCGAGCCCACCTCGGTGACCTCGGGCGACATCCGCTTCCAGCTCTGCCCGGTCAGCGAATGCCCGAACGTCGAATCGGCCGCGGACTTCAAGGCGGCCATCAAGGCCAAGCAGGCCGCGGGCAAGAAGGTCCTGATCTCGATCGGCGGCCAGAACGGCCAGGTCCAGCTGGGCACCACGGCGGCCCGCGACACCTTCGTCTCCTCCGTCAGCAAGATCATCGACGAGTACGGGCTCAACGGCCTCGACATCGACTTCGAGGGCCACTCCCTCTCCCTGGCCACCGGCGACACCGACTTCCGCGCCCCCACCACCCCGGTGATCGTCAACCTGATCTCCGCCGTGAAGACCCTGAAGGCCAAGTACGGCCCGGACTTCATCCTGACGATGGCCCCCGAGACCTTCTTCGTCCAGCTCGGTTACCAGTACTACGGATCCGGCCCCTGGGGCGGCCAGGACCCGCGCGCCGGCGCCTACCTCCCGGTCATCCACGGCCTGCGCGACGACCTGACCCTGCTCCACGTCCAGGACTACAACTCGGGCTCGATCATGGGCCTCGACAACCAGTACCACTCCATGGGCGGAGCCGACTTCCACATCGCCATGACGGACATGCTGCTCACGGGCTTCCCCGTGGCCGGCAACACCGCCCGCGTCTTCCCGCCGCTGCGCGCGGACCAGGTCGCCATCGGCCTGCCGGCCACGACCAACGCGGGCAACGGCCACACCTCCCCGGCGGAGGTCAACAAGGCGCTGGACTGCCTGACCAAGAAGACGAACTGTGGCGCGTACCAGACCCACGGCACCTGGCCCGCCCTGCGCGGCCTGATGACCTGGTCGATCAACTGGGACCGCTTCGGCAGCTGGGAGTTCTCGAAGAACTTCGACGCCTACTTCGGCGGCTGACCGTCGGCCGGCTGACCGTCCGCCGGCTGACCGTCCGCCGGCTGGCCGTCGGCCGAGTGGTCGTCGGACGCGGCAGGGCCGGGGCGCGCACGCCCCGGCCCTGCCGTGCGTCCCCGCCCCGCCGCGCTCCGCACCACGAGCAGCAGCGGCGTGCACATCAGGAGGCTGGCCAGGACGTCCAGGGGCCAGTGGTAGCCGCGCAGGATCAGCCCCGTCGCCGTCAGGGCGGTGAGGGCCGCCGCGAGGGGGAGGGGCCAGCGGCCCCGGGTGTACGGGCGCACGAGCAGGGCCGCGCCCGTGTACGCCACGCAAGCGGTGGCCGTGTGGCCCGAGGGGTAGTAGCCGGAGGCCCAGGGCTCCAGGGGGCCCGGACGGCCGGTCCACTCCTTCAGCGGGACGATCAGGGCCGGCACCAGGGCCATGGCCAGGGCCGCGGCCGCCGCGGCGCGCCGGTTGCCGCGCCGGGCGGCGTGGACGACGGCGAGGAGCAGGACGGGGACTGCTACCGGGACGTTGCCGAGATCGGAGAGGCGCTGGGTGACCGCGTCGGGGACCGTGCGCACCAGCGAGCGGCTGAGGGCGGCGTCCGGGACCAGCAGGGGCCCGGACACGAGGACCTGCCAGGTGGTCAGGGCGAAGAGCGCCGCGCAGAGCGCGGAGACGGCGGAACCCGCCGAGAGGAGAGTGGCCGGCCGCCCCGGAACAGGGGGGGTGGTTCCGGGGCGGCCGCCCGGATCGGGATGCCGGGCGCCCCGGGGGGTTTGGGGCGTGCGGCCGTCCGATCGGTGAAGAGTGTGCGCGAACGCATGCCCAGTGCGGCGCTGGGGAAGCCCGGTACTGGTGTCGCCCCCGATTTCCCGGGAGCGGGGTGTCTCACTCATCTGCAGAAACCGTACGGCAGCGGAAGGGGGACCGACAGCGGGAAAACGCTCCCGCCATCGGCCCCCCACACCTTCTTCACAGCGCCCGACCGTTACCCCCGGTAGTGACCGCGCGGTGATCGAGGATCGCGTCCCCGCGTTCTACCGCCTGTGTCAGACGTTCGACCAGGGGGCTGCGCAGGCGGTCGATCAGACGGTTGGCCGGACGCTTGACCGGACGGTCGATCAGAGGGTCGCGAACGCGGCCTCGATGACGTCCAGGCCCTCGTTCAGCAGGTCCTCGCCGATGACCAGCGGCGGCAGGAAGCGGAGCACGTTGCCGTAGGTGCCGCAGGTGAGGACGAGCACGCCCTCGGCGTGGCAGGCCTTGGCGAGCGCGCCGGCCGCCTCCGGGTTCGGGGTCTTGGACTTGGGGTCCTTGACGAGCTCGATCGCGATCATGGCGCCGCGGCCGCGGATGTCGCCGACGATGTCGTACTTCTCCTGGATGGCCGTCAGGCGGGCCTTCATGACGGACTCGATCTTCTTCGCCGCGGCGTTGAGGTCGAGCTCCTTCATGGTCTCGATGGAGCCGAGCGCACCGGCGCAGGCCACCGGGTTGCCGCCGTAGGTGCCGCCCAGGCCGCCGCCGTGCACGGAGTCCATCATCTCGGCGCGGCCGGTCACGGCCGCGAGCGGCAGGCCGCCCGCGATGCCCTTGGCGGTCGTGATGAGGTCGGGGACGATGCCCTCGTCCTCGCACGCGAACCACTGGCCGGTGCGGCAGAAGCCGGACTGGATCTCGTCGGCGACGAAGACGATGCCGTTGTCGTTGGCGAACTTCACGATCGCCGGGAGGAAGCCCTTGGCCGGCTCGATGAAGCCGCCCTCGCCGAGGACCGGCTCGATGATGATCGCGGCGACGTTCTCGGCGCCGATCTGCTTGACGATGTTGTCGATCGCCTGGGCGGCGGCCTCGGGGCCGCAGTTCTCGGCGCCGGTCGGCCAGCGGTAGCCGTAGGCGACCGGGACGCGGTAGACCTCGGGGGCGAACGGGCCGAAGCCCTGCTTGTACGGCATGTTCTTCGAGGTCAGCGCCATCGTGAGGTTCGTACGGCCGTGGTAGCCGTGGTCGAAGACGACGACGGCCTGGCGCTTGGTGTACGAACGGGCGATCTTGACGGCGTTCTCGACGGCCTCGGCGCCGGAGTTGAACAGGGCCGACTTCTTCGCGTGGTCACCCGGGGTGAGCTCGGCGAGGGCCTCGCAGACCTCCACGTAGCCCTCGTAGGGGGTCACCATGAAACAGGTGTGGGTGAAGTCGGCGAGCTGCGCGGCGGCGCGGCGCACGACGGCCTCGGCGGAGGCGCCGACCGAGGTCACGGCGATGCCGGAACCGAAGTCGATCATGCGGTTGCCGTCGACGTCCTCGATGATGCCGCCGCCCGCGCGGGCGGTGAAGACGGGAAGCACGGAGCCCACGCCGCCGGCCACCGTCGACAGACGGCGGGCCTGCAGCTCCTGCGACTTGGGGCCGGGGATCGCGGTGACGATGCGGCGCTCCTGCGGAACAGCGGTCATAGGGGGGCTCCTGGGGGGTGTTTTCGGACGCACTTGTGTCTTTGTCCGCAGGCTAGGCCCGGGAGGCGGGGTCCTGCATGCTCCGTTCGGGAGTGGTCCCCGCGTGTCCTTGTCCGTGACGGCCATAGGGAGGAATCCGCGCCTGTCTTGTGGATCATGCCCGGGTACGGGTCGCGGGGCGGCAACGGCCACTAGATTGAGCGCGCAGGGCAGTGCAGGCAGGGCAGTGCAGGACAGTGCAGGGCAGTGCGCTCACGGGCAGGGGGCAGAGGTTTCATGGACACCGACGGCACGCACGATGGGCAGAGGGTCCGTGCGGATCATGTACCCAGGCCGACTCGGCCGGGTCTGGTGTCTCCCGTGCAGGGCCTGGCGCCGCCGAGGCCTGCCCACGCGCCCAGCGTCGGACCGGGGCTCACGGACTGGCTGAGTACCCCTCGCCCGGAGGCGGGGCCGGGCATCTGGCGCTTCGGTTACCGGCCCCGTGAGGGACGGGAGCCGGAGGAGGCCACCGACCGGGCCCTGCTGAGCGGGGCGGTCATCTCATTCCTGGCGTGCGTGCTGGTCTGGTCGCTGCTGAGCAACAACTACATCCCGTACACGGACCTGCCGCTCAAGCTCTTCACCCCCCGGGACTGGTGGGACCTGGGTGGCGATCCGGTCGACGGACGGGGTACCGCCGGGTTGCAGGCCTACATGCTGCTGGTGACCTGCGCGGTGGTGGTGTGGTTCAGTCGGCTGGGCTCGTGGGGCCCGGCCTTCGAACGGCTGGTCGCGGCCCGTGGACCCCAGGCCAGGGTTGCGGGTGCGGTGGCCGGTGCACTGTTCGTGCTGCTCCTCATCGGAACGAACACGCTGACGGTCCTGGGTCTTGTGGGCGACCACCTGCCGTACGCGGAGATGAGCCGGGGAACGCGGACCGTGGTGACCGTCCTCGTCTACACCGTGGTCACGGCGCCCGTGCTCGTCTTCTTCGCCCGGCTGGCGCGCAAGCCGGGTCCGGGCCACCAAGCCAGGCAGGCCCCCTCGTCCCCAGTACCCGCAGCGGGGGCTCCTTCCGAGAACCTCACTTGGACCGAGGTGCGGGACGCCGGGATGGCGGAGGTGGCCGATCGGCTCGGGGCCGAGGTGGTGGCCGGGCGGATGAACGACGTGGACTTCGTGCGGATCCGGCGTGCCTGGGAGACCGTACGGGCCGATCCCTCGCGGGCGCGGGCCTTCGCCGAGTCCGTGCGGGACAAGGGCGCCGGCGCCTGCGTCCACCCGTCGGGGGCGCGCGAGCTGCCCGTCCGGGCGGCACGGCACGATCTGCTCGCCCGCCAGGTGCTGCTCGGCACCGTCCAGGACGGCGAGCGCAACCCGTACGCCCGCCGCGGCAGCGGCATCGCCCTCGACCCCGGAGTCCTCGGCACCTCGCTGCTCGCCATCGGCCCCTCGGGCGCGGGCAAGACCTCCCGCCTGGTCCGCCCCGTCGTGGAGTCACTGGCCCTGCAGGCCCTCGCCGGCCAGGCCGCCGTCGTCGTGGTCGCCTCCACCGGCGCCGCCCTCGGACCCGACGAGGGCTACGACGTCGTCGTCCGCGTCGGCGATCCCGACTCCGTCTACGACCTGGACCTCTACGGGGGCACGACCGACGCCGACGAGGCCGCCACGCTCCTCGCGGAGGGCTTCGTGGGAGACCTGCCGGGGGTCGATGTGCGCCGCGCCGCCACCGCCCTCGCTCAGCTCCTCGGACCGTTCCGGGCCGCGTACGGCCGTTTCCCCGCCGTGCCGGAGCTGCGGGAGCTCCTCGACCACGTGCCCGTCGCCCTCGCCGGCCTGCGCGAGGCCCTGGAGGCCGCCGGACAGCACCGGATGCTCCGCGAGCTCGACGCGCGCGAACGCCAGCAAGGGGCCCCCGCCGACCCCGGCCCGGCCCTCGCCGACCGGGTCGCGCTGCTGGACCGGCCCGCCTTCGCCGGGTTCTTCGACACCACCGGCGCCGGGCGGCCCTTCTCCCTGCGGGCCCTGGAGCACCCCCTGCGGGTCCGCGTGGACCTTCCCGAGCGCGGGCACGCCGACGCCTCCCGGATGCTGGCCCGGCTGCTGCTCGCCCAGTTCAACGCCTCCGCCGCAGCCCGTACCGACCGCACGCTCTTCGCGCTCCTCGCCTTCGACGACGCCTCCCACACGCTCACCCCGGAGGCGGTGCGCGGCATCCAGCGGCTCCGCTCGGCCAACGCGGGAGTCCTGCTCACGCTGCGCACCCTGGACGACGTACCGGAAGCCCTGCGCACCCCGCTGCTCGGGGCCGTGGGCTGCCGGATGGCCTTCTCCGGGGTCACCACCTGGGACGGCAAGCGGTTCGCCGAGACCTGGGGCACCGAATGGGTGGAGACCCGCGACGTCACCCACCGGACGGTCTTCGCCGACCAGCCGCTCACCCGGGCCATCCACGCCTTCCGGAAGCTGGTCTCCGGCAAGGCCGTCACCACCGACGCCGTGACCGTGCGCCAGGTGGAGCGGGAACGCTGGTCGGCCTCCGACCTGGCGCACGTGGTGCCCCCCGGCCACGCCGTGATCTCCCTGACCTCCGTCCGCGGCGAGCGGGCCGCCCCGCTGCTGGTGCGGCTCGGGGGACAGGACTGACGGGACTGACAGGACTGACAGGACTGAGCCGGGACGACCGGGGGAACGGAGCGAACCCGTACGAGGTGGCAGACTCAAAGGGTGCCGTTCGTACGACACGGCGAAAACCGCGGTGGTGGTCCACGGCGAGAATCCTCCGTCGGCACCTCGCCGCCGCACCCCTCCTCTCCCTAAGGCGCCCCGGTACCCATGCCGCTCACCCTCGCCTCGCTCGTCCAGCACTCGGCGCTCAAGCTCAGCGTCCGGGCCGGGGAGGGCCGCCTCGACACCCCGGTGCGCTGGGCCCACGTCAGTGAGCTCGCCGACCCCGTCCCCTACATGGAGGGCGGGGAGCTCCTCCTCATCACCGCGATGAAACTGGACGCGGAGGACCCCGAGGAGATGCGGCGCTACGTGCGCAGGCTCGCGGCCGCCGGGGTCGTCGGCATCGGCTTCGCCATCGGGGTGAACTACGACGCCGTGCCCGAGGCGCTCGTGGAAGCCGCCACCGCCGAGGACCTGCCGCTGCTGGAGGTGCCCCGGCGCACCCCGTTCCTCGCCATCAGCAAGGCCGTCTCCGCCGCCCTCGCCGCCGACCAGTACCGGGCGGTGACCGCCGGCTTCGAGGCGCAGCGCGAGCTGACCCGGGCCGCGCTGTCCGCCGACGGGCCCGCCGACCTGCTGACGAAGCTGGCCGCGCACGTGCACGGCTGGGCCGCCCTGTACGACACCTCGGGCGCCGTCGTCGCGGCCGCGCCCGACTGGGCCGCGCGCCGGGCGGCCCGCCTCACCCCCGACGTGGAACGGCTGCGGGAGCGGCCGGCGCCGGCCAGCGCCGTGGTCGGCGGCTCCGAGGACCGGGTGGAACTCCAGTCGCTCGGTACCGGCCGCCGGGCGCGCGGAGCCCTGGCCGTCGGCACCGGCGCCCCGCTCGGCACGGCGGAGCGGTACGCCGTCCACTCCGCGGTGGCCCTGCTGACCCTCACCACCGAACGCTCCCGCTCCCTGCACGACGCCGAGTCCCGGCTCGGCGCCGCGGTGCTGCGCATGCTGCTCGCCGGTCAGGCGGACCACGCCCAGGCCGTGGCCGGGGACCTGTACGGGGCCCTGCTCGACGCGCCGTTCCGGATCCTCGTGGCGGAACCGGCCCTGGCCGGCACCGCCCAGCCGGAGGGCCTGGCGATGCTCGCCGACGCCGTGGAATCGGCGGCCGCGCGCACGGGGGAGACCCTGTTGGTGGTTCCGGAGCCGGGCCGGCTCGTGGTCCTGGCGGCCGACGGGGGCTCGGCGGTGCAGGCGTGCGTGGAACACGCGGAGGCGCTGGAATCCCGCCGGGGCCGTGAGACGGGCGAACCGGAGCCGGACGAGCTGGTCCTCGGCCTGTCGGCCCCCGCGGCGGCCTCCGGCGTGGCGGCCGC
Organism: Streptomyces sp. NBC_01298; assembly: GCF_035978755.1. Classification (NCBI taxonomy): domain Bacteria; kingdom Bacillati; phylum Actinomycetota; class Actinomycetes; order Kitasatosporales; family Streptomycetaceae; genus Streptomyces; species Streptomyces sp. NBC_01298. Next base: position 2,759,471 of record NZ_CP108414.1, on the reverse strand, counting down.
CTTCAAGCAGGCCGACCAGGCCCTGGCCGTGGCCCGGCGGCGCGGCCGCCCGATGGTCGAGCACGAGGACCTCGCGGCGGGCTCGGTCCTCCCGCTCCTGGCCGACGACGCGGTACGGGCCTTCGCGGACGGCACCCTGCGGGCGCTGCGCGAGCACGACGAGAAGGGCCGCGGCGATCTGGTGGCCTCCCTCCAGGCCTGGCTCTCCCGCCACGGCCAGTGGGACGCGGCGGCGGCCGACCTCGGCGTCCACCGCCACACCCTGCGCTACCGCATGCGGCGGGTGGAGGAGATCCTCGGCCGCTCCCTGGACGACCCGGACGTCCGCATGGAGCTGTGGCTCGCCCTGAAGGCGACCGCGCCTTCCTGACGCGCCGCTCGCGCGGTGCGGCCCTGGAGGCCTCACCGGCTTCGCGCCGCTGCGCCGGACTCCGTCCGTCGGTGGCTGGGCCGGGTGCCCGCCACTGCCGTCCCGGCGTGGGGCCCGGTGGGCGGGTGCGGCTGGGTTCGGCCCTGCGGGGCCGGGTCCCCTGCCCACCCTTCGCCCGTTCCCCGGGGCTCCGCCCCAGACCCCGCGCCTCAAACGCCGGCGAGGCTGGATACTGCCGCTGCGCGGCAGCTTTCAGCCCGCCCGGCGTTTGAGGGCACGTGCGCGGAGCGCACGTCCGGGGTCCGGGCAGAGCCCGGGGAACGGTGGAAGGGCGGGTAGGGGACTCCGCCCCGCGCAGCGGTCCGCCCCCGGCGCAGCCGTGCCCGCGCGGGCACCCGTACAGCCCCCCCGCAGGGGCCCCGCACGAGCAGCCGCGCCCCCGACACTGACAAAGCGGCGCGCCGCGCGGAACGCGTACTCCACCCCGGACAAACGCCGAAACCCCGGCGGAGTCCTACGGTGGAGGGGACAAGGACCCACCGCACACCCTCCGAAGGGCCGGGATCAGCATGACTTCCACCCACGCCTTCTGGCTCGCCGGCCGCCAGGCCACGGGCGACGACAGCTTCGACGTCCACTCCCCGTGGGACGGCCGCCTCGTCGGTACCGTCAGCGTCCCGACCGACGCCCAGGTCGAAGAGGCCGTCGCCGCCGCGTACGCCGTGACCGCGGAGTTCTCCGCCACCCCGGCCCACGTACGCGCCGAGGCCCTGGCCCACGTCGCCCGCCGGCTCGCCGAGCGCACCGAGGAGATCGCGCTGCTGATCTCCGCCGAGAACGGCAAGCCGATCAAGTGGGCCCGCGGTGAGGTCGGCCGTGCGGTGTCCGTGTTCCGCTTCGCCTCCGAAGAGGCCCGCCGCTTCAACGGCGGAGAGGCCCAGCGCCTGGACACCGACGCCGGCGGCGTCGGCCGCCTCGCCCTGACCCGCCGATTCGTCAAGGGTCCGGTCCTGGGCATCGCGCCCTTCAACTTCCCGCTGAACCTGTGCGCCCACAAGGTGGCCCCCGCCATCGCCGTCGGCGCGCCGATCATCCTGAAGCCGGCCCCGGCCACCCCGCTCTCCGGTCTGATCCTCGGCGAGCTGCTCGCCGAGACCGACCTGCCGGCCGGTTCCTGGTCCGTGCTCCCCGTCGCCAACGACAAGATGCCGGAGCTGGTCAAGGACGAGCGCCTGCCCGTCATCTCCTTCACCGGTTCGGACAAGGTCGGCTACGCCATCCAGCAGGCCGTGCCCCACAAGCACTGCACCCTGGAGCTCGGCGGCAACGCCGCGGCCGTGGTCCTGGAGGACTGGTCCTCGGAGGCCGACCTCGACTGGGCCGCGACGCGCATCGCCACCTTCTCGAACTACCAGGCCGGCCAGTCCTGCATCGGCGTGCAGCGCGTGATCGCCGACGCGACGGTCTACGACCGCCTCGTCGAGAAGGTCGTCGCGAAGGTCCGCGAGCAGGTCACCGGCGACCCGAACGACTCCGCCACCGACGTCGGCCCCCTCGTCTCCGAGGACGCCGCCAAGCGGGTCGAGTCCTGGGTCGACGAGGCCGTCGCCGCCGGAGCCAAGCTGCTCACGGGCGGCAAGCGCGAGGGTGCCTCCTACGAGCCCACCGTCGTCGCCGAGGTGCCCGCGGGCGTCACCCTCGCCACCGAGGAGGTCTTCGGACCGGTCCTCACCCTGCGCCGGGTCGAGAACACCGACGAGGCCTTCGCCGCCGTCAACGACTCGAAGTTCGGTCTGCAGGCCGGCGTCTTCACGCGGAACATCCAGACCGCGTTCCGCGCCCACCGCGAGCTGGAGGTCGGCGGCGTGATCGTCGGCGACGTCCCGTCCTACCGCGCCGACCAGATGCCGTACGGCGGCGTCAAGCAGTCCGGCGTGGGCCGCGAGGGCGTGCGCTACGCGATGGACGACTACACCTACGAGCGGGTCCTGGTCCTCAGCGGCCTCGACATCTGACCGAACTCGTACGGCCACCAAGCCGACGGCCGGAGCCTACTGTGCGGGGGCTCCGGCCGTCTCTTTTCGACGTGTGGCAGGGTCGTGGGCGTCCGGGCGCGCGTCCCCACGCCGCCTGGCGAGACGTTCCCCGGCCGACGAATCGAGTCCCACGTGTCCTACCTGGTGCGCCACCGTCCCGTCGCGGATCCCGCCCTGCGCCTGGTGTGCTTCCCGCACGCGGGAGGCGGCGCGGGCTTCTTCCGCGACTGGACCCGGCACCTGGATCCTTCGGTCGAACTCGTGGCGGTGCGCTACCCGGGACGCGAAACCCGCATGGGCGAGCCGCTGATCCCGACGATGGACGCCCTGGTGCCGCAGGTCGCCGCGGAGCTCCTGGCCGAAACTCCCGTGCCCACGGTGCTCCTCGGTCACAGCATGGGCGCGGCCGTGGCCTACGAGAGCCTCCTGCGCCTCGAAGCCGCCGGGGCGGACCACGTCACGCGCCTGTGCGTCTCGGGCCGCGGACTCCCCTCGCCCACCGTCGTGCGCCCTCCGCGCACCGACGAGGACCTGATCGCGGCCGTCACCGCTCTGGGCGGTCCCCACGTGGAGGTCTGGAGCCACCCGGAACTGCGCGAGCTGTTCCTGCCGGTCGTCCGCAACGACTTCCGCCTGATCGACGCCTACCGCCGCCGCGAGGACGCCCCGCCGCTGCGCGCGGACGTCATGGCCCTCACGGGCGACCGCGACCCCCGCGTCACCCCGTTCGCGGCCCGGGCGTGGTCGACGGTCACCACGGGCGCCTTCACGTCCCACGTCTTCGAGGGCGACCACTTCTACCTCGTCCCCCACGCCGAGCGGGTCGCCCGGCTGGCCGTGGGCCGGCCGGGCGCCTGAGCGGGCTCCGGCGTCCCTCTTTTACCGCCGCTTCCGCGCCGCCCGAAACGGGTACGACTCACTGGTAGCACCCACCGGTAAGCACCCCCTCTCTCGGCGGCGAGGTGAGCCCCCTCATGTCCGCACCACAGCCCGCACAGCCCTCACAGCCCGTTCCGCCCCCAGAGCCCGAAGAGTCCGCACCGCCCGCACCGCCCAAGGTGACCGAGCGCGAGGCCCGGCAGGTCGCGGAAGCGGCCCGGGAACAGGACTGGCAGCGGCCGAGCTTCGCCAAGGAGCTGTTCCTCGGCCGGTTCCGGCTGGACCTGATCCACCCCCACCCGCTCCCCGCCGAGGAGGACGTCCGGCGCGGGGAGGCCTTCCTGGCCCGGATGCGGGAGTTCTGCGAGACCTCCGTCGACGGAGCGCGCATCGAGCGCGAGGCGAAGATCCCCGACGAGACCGTGCGCGGGCTCAAAGAGCTCGGCGCGCTCGGCATGAAGATCGACCCGAAGTACGGGGGCCTCGGCCTCACCCAGGTGTACTACAACAAGGCGCTCGCCCTCGTCGGCTCGGTCAGCCCGGCCATCGGCGCCCTGCTCTCCGCCCACCAGTCGATCGGCGTGCCCCAGCCGCTGAAGATGTTCGGCACGCAGGAGCAGAAGGACGCCTACCTGCCGCGCTGCGCGACCACCGCCATCAGCGCCTTCCTCCTCACCGAGCCCGACGTCGGCTCCGACCCGGCGCGGCTGGCCACCACGGCGGTCCCGGACGGGGAGGACGCGTACGTCCTGGACGGCGTGAAGCTCTGGACCACCAACGGGGTCGTCGCCGACCTGCTCGTCGTCATGGCCCGGGTGCCGAAGAGCGAGAACCACCGGGGCGGGATCACCGCCTTCGTCGTCGAGGCCGACTCCCCGGGCATCACCGTCGAGCACCGCAACGCCTTCATGGGCCTGCGCGGCCTGGAGAACGGCGTCACCCGCTTCCACCAGGTCAGGGTCCCCGCGGCCCAGCGCATCGGCGCCGAGGGCGCCGGCCTGAAGATCGCGCTGACCACGCTGAACACCGGCCGGCTCTCGCTGCCCGCCATGTGCGTGGGCGCGGGGAAGTGGTGCCTGAAGATCGCCCGCGAATGGTCCGGCGTCCGCGAGCAGTGGGGACGGCCCGTCGGCCTGCACGAGGCCGTCGGCTCCAAGATCTCCTTCATCGCGGCCACCACCTTCGCCCTGGAGGCCGTGGTCGACCTGGCCTCCCAGATGGCCGACGAGAACCGCAACGACATCCGCATCGAGGCCGCCCTCGCCAAGCTCTACGGCTCCGAGATGGCCTGCCTGATGGCCGACGAGCTGGTCCAGATCCGCGGCGGGCGCGGCTTCGAGACCGCCGAGTCCCTCGCCGCCCGCGGCGAGCGGGCCGTGCCGGCCGAGCAGATGCTCCGCGACCTGCGCATCAACCGGATCTTCGAGGGATCCACCGAGATCATGCACCTGCTGATCGCCCGCGAGGCCGTGGACGCCCACCTGTCGGTGGCCGGCGACCTCATCGACCCGGACAAGGCGCTGGGCGACAAGGCGAAGGCGGGGGCCCGGGCCGCCGGGTTCTACGCCCGCTGGCTTCCCCAGCTCGCCACCGGCGCCGGCCAGGTCCCCGGCACCTACCGGGCTTTCCACCCGAGCGGCCACCCCGACCTCGCCACCCATCTGCGCTACGTCGAACGCGGGTCGCGCAAACTCGCCCGGTCCACCTTCTACGCCATGTCCCGCTGGCAGGGCCGGATGGAGACCAAGCAGGGGTTCCTCGGCCGGATCGTCGACATCGGCGCCGAGCTCTTCGCGATGAGCGCGGCCTGTGTGCGCGCCGAGCACCTGAGGGCCTCCGGCGAGCACGGCCGGGAGGCCTACCAGCTGGCCGACGCCTTCTGCCGGCAGTCCCGGCTCCGCGTGGAGGAGCTCTTCGGGCGGCTCTGGGACAACACCGACGACCTGGACCGCAAGGTCGTGGCCGGGGTGCTGTCCGGGAACTACACCTGGCTGGAGGAGGGCGTCCTGGATCCCTCCGGCGACGGCCCCTGGATCGCCGACGCCACCCCGGGCCCCTCAACCCGCGAAAATGTCCACCGGCCGCTGCGCTGACCTGTAATCATCGCCGGACGTCGGAGCGACGTACGAGGATGAGTACGAGTACGGGTACGCGTACGAGCACAGCGCGAGGCGGACGAGAACGATGCCGACGGCCGAGGAAGACCGCGCCAGCCGACGGCTGGCCTGGTGCGTGGCGCACGTCCTGCGCCACGCACCGGACCACGTCGTCACCGACATGATCGGCCGGCTCGACGAGCCCGCCTTCAAGTACCTGTGCCGGGACGAATGGCTGGCGGCCTCGACCGTCACCCTGCTGCTCCGCCACGGAAGCGAGGCCGACCGGAGCTACGTCGCCCGCAACCCCCGTGTCGTGGGCCGGCCGCTGCCCGGCCTGCCCGGGCCCGCCCGGTACGCCCGCCGCCGGACCCCGCCGGAACTCCTGCCGGTGCTCCGCGCCGAGCTCGGCCGGGACCCCGAAGAGGGGCCGCTCACCGCGGCCGAGCTCATCGGCCTGCTGCGCCGCCACGGCCGGCGCGGGCCACGGGTCCCGCTGGACGTCCTGACCCTGCCCCACGACCCGGACCCGGAGCCGCTGCTCGCCGAACACCTCCGCCGGCCGCTGCCGGCCGGATCGGTCGAAGCCCTGCTGCTGGCCCTGGACCTGCCCCGGGAGGCCGTCCACGCGCTGCTCGCCACCGCGGGTCCGCACGAGCGCTCCTGGTACCGGCCCGCCGTCCGCGCCGTACGGATGGGCCGGGTCACGCACGAGGAGGTCGTCGCCCACGTGGCCCCCGCGCACCGCACCCTGCTCCTCACCGACGTGTCCCGGGCCCGCGGCCTGCGCTGGACCCTGCCCGAGCGCACGGGCATGCGCACGGCCGTCGCCCGGGCCCTGCGCCCGCTGCGCGACGACCCCCGGCTCTGGGCGGAACTGCTGCGCCACGCCCCCGCCTTCCCGGGCACCCTGCCGGTCCTGGTGGCCCGGATCGTGCGCGGCACCCTGCCGGAGCCCGCCCCGGGAGAGCCGGTCCCCGGGCTCGCGGAGGCGGTGCGCTCCATGGCGCCCGGAGGCGCCGGGCCCGTGGGCGGGGTGGACCGCGAACTGGCCCTGGCGAGCCTCGCGGTGCCCATGCAGTCCGTCCAGGAGGACGTCCGGTGGGTGCGCGACTGCCTCGCCCGCGGCCTGCTCACCGGCGAGGACGTGATCCGGCACAAGGCGCCCGCCTGCTGGGCCCTGGACGAGGACCACTGGCTGGGTGAGGTGGACCACCCCGACCGCCACGAACCGTCCGCTCCGGTGATCGCCGCCCGGTCCGAGGCCGACCGGCTGTTCGCGCTGGCCCTGGGCTCCGATCCGGACGCCTGGTGGCGGGTGGCCACCACCCTCCCCGACTTCGCCGGGACGCTCCCGCACCTTCTCCTTCGGGTCACGGAAGGGGGCTCAGTGTCCGGGCGCCCCTGAGTTGCGGCAACAATGGGTCCATGAGCGACCGCCCATCTCCCCTCGCCGATCCGCACCTCCTCTTCGACCCCGCGGCCGGCCGTCGGGACATCGTCATCCTCGGCTCGACCGGGTCCATCGGGACCCAGGCCATCGACCTGGCCCTGCGCAACCCGGACCGGTTCCGGGTCACGGCCCTGTCCGCCGCCGGCGGCCGGGTCGCGCTGCTGGCCGAGCAGGCCAGGCTGCTGCGCGTGCACACCGTGGCCGTCGCGCGCGAAGACGTCGTACCGGCCCTCAAGGAGGCCCTGGACGCCGAGTACGGCGCCGGTGAGCCGCTGCCCGAGATCCTCGCGGGCCCGGACGCGGCCACCGAACTCGCGGCCTCCGAGTGCCACACCGTGCTCAACGGCATCACCGGTTCCATCGGCCTCGCGCCCACCCTCGCCGCGCTGCGCGCCGGGCGGACCCTGGCCCTCGCGAACAAGGAGTCGCTGATCGTCGGCGGTCCGCTGGTGAAGGCCCTGGCGAAGCCGGGCCAGATCATCCCGGTCGACTCCGAGCACGCCGCGCTCTTCCAGGCCCTGGCCGCGGGCACCCGCGCCGAGGTCCGCAAGCTCGTGGTCACCGCCTCCGGCGGGCCCTTCCGCGGCCGCACCCGCGCCGAGCTGGCCTCGGTCACGGTGCAGGACGCCCTGGCCCACCCGACCTGGGCGATGGGCCCGGTGATCACCGTGAACTCGGCGACCCTGGTCAACAAGGGCCTGGAGGTCATCGAGGCGCACCTGCTCTACGACATCCCCTTCGAGCGGATCGAGGTCGTGGTCCACCCGCAGTCGTACGTGCACTCCATGGTGGAGTTCACGGACGGCTCCACGCTGGCCCAGGCCACCCCGCCGGACATGCGCGGCCCGATCGCGATCGGCCTCGGCTGGCCCCAGCGGGTCCCGGACGCGTCCACCGCCTTCGACTGGACCAAGGCGTCGACCTGGGAGTTCTTCCCGCTGGACACCGAGGCCTTCCCGGCGGTGGGCCTGGCCCGGCACGTCGGCGCCCTGGGCGGTACGGCGCCCGCCGTGTTCAATGCGGCGAACGAGGAGTGCGTAGAGGCCTTCCTGGCCGGTCGGCTCCCGTTCACAGCAATCATGGATACGGTCTCTGCCGTGGTCGATGAGCACGGAACGCCCGCCCGGGGAACTTCCCTCACCGTCGCGGACGTCCTTGAAGCGGAGACCTGGGCCAGGGCCCGGGCACAGGAGCTGGCGGCACGGGCCGCCGTGGAGGCGCGCGCATGACCGTACTGCTCACCTTGATCGGCGTGCTCGTCTTCGTCATCGGGCTGCTCTTCTCGATCGCCTGGCACGAGCTCGGCCACCTTTCCACGGCCAAGCTCTTCGGCATCCGCGTGCCCCAGTACATGGTCGGCTTCGGCCGGACCATCTGGTCGCGCAAGAAGGGCGACACGGAGTACGGGCTCAAGGCCATCCCGATGGGCGGCTACATCCGCATGATCGGGATGTTCCCGCCGGGCCAGGACGGCAAGATCACCGCCCGCTCCACGTCGCCGTTCCGCTCGATGATCGAGGACGCGCGCTCGGCGGCCTACGAGGAACTGCAGCCGGGCGACGAATCGCGGCTCTTCTACACGCGCAAGCCGTGGAAGCGCGTGATCGTGATGTTCGCGGGACCGTTCATGAACCTGGTCCTGGCGATGGCGATCTTCTTCGGCGTGTGGATGACCTTCGGGGTGCAGCAGACGACCACCCAGGTCCAGACCGTCACCGACTGCGTGATCAAGCAGAGCGAGAACCGCGACACCTGCCAGGCAGGCGACCCGGCGGCCCCGGCCAAGGCCGCGGGCCTGAAGGCCGGCGACAAGATCGTGGCCTTCCAGGGCAAGCCGGTCGAGGACTGGGACGCGCTCCAGAAGGACATCCGGAACACCATCGGACCCGCCACCCTCACCGTCCTGCGCGACGGGCAGAAGATGACCCTGAACGCCAGCCTCGTGGAGAACCGCGTGGGCAAGACCGACGGTCACGGCGGCTACGTCAAGGGCGAGTACGTCTCGGCCGGCTACCTCGGCGTCGGCCCGAAGTCCGTGATCGCCCCGCTCACCTTCACCCAGTCCGCGGACCGGGTCGGCGAGGTCGTCCAGAGCAGCGTGCAGGGCCTGGCCCAGCTCCCCGGCAAGATCCCGGCCCTGTGGAACGCGGTCTTCAACGGAGCCGAGCGGGAGGCCGACTCCCCGATGGGCATCATCGGCGCGGCCCGGATCAACGGGGAGATCGCGGCCCTGGACATCCCGAGCGAGCAGCGGATGTCGATCATGCTGAACGTCCTGGGCATGTTCAACCTCTCCCTCTTCCTGTTCAACATGCTGCCCCTGCTGCCGCTGGACGGCGGGCACATCGCGGGCGCCCTGTGGGAGTCGGTGCGGCGGGCCTTCGCCCGCGTCTTCCGGCGCGCCGACCCGGGTCCGTTCGACGTGGCGAAGCTGATGCCCGCCGCCTACGTGGTGGCCGGGGTCTTCCTCTGCTTCACCTTGCTGGTGCTGGCCGCGGACGTGGTGAACCCCATCAAAATCACCTGATCGAAAGATCGGCGGATCGTCCTACGGGACGCCCGTACAGCATGGGGACCGGAGCCGGGCACGCATCGTGCCCGGCTCCCTACGTTCGGGTGGCACACCACCTGCGATGCACGTGAGCCGTGCCGGTTGGCGTAATCTCGGACGTTGGAGACCGCCGATCCCGGCACCTATATCCACACCTTGGGGTTGCACAGCAGATGACTGCCATCTCTCTCGGAATGCCGGCCGTGCCGACGAAGCTTGCCGACCGCAGGGTCAGCCGCAAGATCCAGGTCGGCTCGGTCGCCGTCGGCGGGGACGCACAGATCTCCGTGCAGTCGATGACCACCACCAGGACCTCCGACATCGGGGCCACGCTCCAGCAGATCGCGGAGCTGACCGCGTCCGGCTGTGACATCGTCCGCGTGGCCTGCCCGACGCAGGACGACGCCGACGCGCTCGCCGTGATCGCGAAGAAGTCGAACATCCCGGTCATCGCCGACATCCACTTCCAGCCGAAGTACGTGTTCGCGGCGATCGACGCCGGCTGCGCCGCCGTCCGCGTGAACCCGGGCAACATCAAGCAGTTCGACGACAAGGTCAAGGAGATCGCGCGGGCCGCCAAGGACGCCGGCACCCCGATCCGGATCGGCGTCAACGCCGGCTCGCTCGACGCGCGGCTGCTGAAGAAGTACGGCAAGGCCACGCCCGAGGCGCTGGTCGAGTCCGCGCTGTGGGAGGCCGGCCTCTTCGAGGAGCACGGCTTCAGCGACATCAAGATCTCGGTCAAGCACAACGACCCGGTGGTCATGGTCAACGCCTACCGGCAGCTGGCCGCCCAGTGCACCTACCCGCTGCACCTCGGCGTCACCGAGGCCGGTCCGGCGTTCCAGGGCACGATCAAGTCCGCCGTCGCCTTCGGCGCGCTGCTCTCCGAGGGCATCGGCGACACGATCCGCGTCTCGCTGTCGGCCCCGCCGGTGGAGGAGATCAAGGTCGGCATCCAGATCCTGGAGTCGCTGAACCTCAAGCCGCGCCGCCTGGAGATCGTCTCCTGCCCGTCCTGCGGGCGCGCCCAGGTGGACGTCTACAAGCTGGCCGAGGAGGTCACGGCGGGCCTGGAGGGCATGGAGGTGCCGCTGCGCGTCGCGGTCATGGGCTGCGTCGTCAACGGCCCCGGCGAGGCCCGTGAGGCCGACCTGGGCGTCGCCTCCGGCAACGGCAAGGGCCAGATCTTCGTCAAGGGCGAGGTCATCAAGACCGTTCCCGAGTCGAAGATCGTCGAGACCCTCATCGAAGAGGCGATGAAGATCGCCGAGCAGATGGAGAAGGACGGCGTGATGTCGGGCGAGCCGACGGTCGCCATCGGCGTCTAGTTTCCGCAGCAGGTGACGGGCCCGGAGCCGCAGGTGCGGTTCCGGGCCCGTCGGCGTGCGGGCCTCCGGTCGGACCGCACCGAAGGCGCCTCCGAGGGACCTCCAAGGCATCTCGGAGCCGGTCCGGGTACAGTGCGGAGATCAGCAGACTTGCATGGTGAGGCCCCAGTGTTGACGCAGACCACCACCCGGGTCCTTGAGCCCAGTGATCTCGACGCCGCGCTCGACATCCTCGGACGCGAGCCGGTCCAGAACGCCTTCGTCACCTCCCGGGTCCAGATCGCCGGGCTCGACCCGTGGCGCCTGGGCGGCGAGATGTGGGGCTGGTACGCCGACGGCGAGCTCCGCTCCCTCTGCTACGCCGGCGCCAACCTGGTGCCCGTCTGTGCCGGCCCCGACGCCGTACGGGCCTTCGCCGACCGCGCCCGGCGCACCGGCCGCCGCTGCTCCTCGATCGTCGGCCCCGCCGATGCGACGCGGCTGCTGTGGCAGCTCCTGGAGCCCAGCTGGGGCCCGGCCCGGGACGTCCGCTCCCGGCAGCCGCTCATGATCATGGAGCAGCCGTCCACCACGGTGACCGCCGACCCCGGGGTCCGCCGGATCCGCAAGGACGAGATGGACCTGATCATGCCCGCGTGCGTGGCCATGTTCACCGAGGAGGTCGGCATCTCCCCGATGACCGGCGACGGCGGCCTGCTCTACCAGGCCCGGGTGGCCGAGCTGGTGGCGAGCGGACGCTCCTTCGCCCGCGTCGAGGACGGCAAGGTCGTCTTCAAGGCCGAGATCGGCGCCGCGACCTCCCGCGCCTGCCAGATCCAGGGCGTCTGGGTGGCCCCCGAGTTCCGCGGCCGCGGACACTCGGAGAGCGGGATGGCCGCCGTCGTCGCGTACGCGCTGCGGGACGTGGCACCGGTGGTCAGCCTGTACGTCAACGACTTCAACACCGCCGCACGCGCCTCCTACCGCCGGGTCGGCTTCCGCGAGGTCGGCGCGTTCATGAGCGTGCTGTTCTGAGGGTGTCTTTCTGAGGTTGCCGTTCCGAGGTTGCCGTTCCGAGCGTGCCGTTCCGAGCGTGCCGTTCCGAGCGTCGGGCACGTCCTGTCCCGATCTTCCTGTCCGTCCGCACGCCCGGCCAGTAAGGTCGCCGCATGATGCCTACCCCCGCGGGAGAAGACCCCGGCCGGCCCGCCGGCCTGCGCATCGGGGCCCTGGACCTCGCCGCCCGGGTCGACGAGGCCCTGCGCGTGCAGGCCATGGCCTTCGGCCTCAGCGAGGAGGAGGTCGGCATCCGGCGCTACATCGTCCAGCGCCACATGACCTGCCGCGGCGCCCGCGCGCTCGGCGCGTTCACCGAGGACGGGGGCCTCGCCGGGTTCGTCTACGGCATGCCCAACGACCGCACGCACTGGTGGTCCGGAGTCGTCGAGCCCTATCTGCGGACCGGCGGCCTCGAAGGCTGGCTTGACGGCTCCTTCGTGATCACCGAGCTCCACGTCCACCCCGGGTTCCAGGGCAAGGGCGTCGGCCGCGCCCTCATCACCCTCATCACCGACACCGCCGCCGAGGAACGCTCGATCCTCTCCGCGATCGACACCGAGAGCCCCGCCCGCGGTCTCTACCGCTCCCTCGGCTACACGGACCTGGCCCGCCAGGTCCTCTTCCCGAGCGCGAGCCTCCCGTACGCCGTCATGGGCGCCCCGCTGCCGCTGCGCAGGCCCTGACCCCCGCGGGCCCGGAAAGCGTTTCCGAGGCCCGCGCGGCCCCCGATAGCCTCCCTCCATGTCAACGCAACACGTGCAGCGCATGTCCCGCCTCATGGCCAAGACCCTCCGCGAGGACCCCGCCGACGCGGAAACCCTCAGCCACCGCCTCCTGGTCCGCGCCGGCTACGTCCGGCGCAGCTCCGCCGGGGTGTGGAGCTGGCTGCCGCTCGGCAAGCGGGTCCTGGACAACGTCTCGCGCATCGTCCGCGAGGAGATGGACGGGATCGGGGCGCAGGAAGTGCTGCTCCCGGCGCTGCTGCCGAAGGAGCCGTACGAGGTCAGCGGGCGCTGGTCGGAGTACGGGGACCTGCTCTTCCGGCTCAAGGACCGCAAGGGCGCCGACTACCTGCTCGGCCCCACCCACGAGGAGATCTTCACCCTGGTCGTCAAGGACCAGTGCACGTCCTACAAGGACCTGCCGGTCATGCTGTACCAGATCCAGACCAAGTACCGCGACGAGGCGCGGCCCCGCTCGGGCGTCCTGCGCGGCCGCGAGTTCCAGATGAAGGACTCGTACTCCTTCGACGTGTCGGACGAGGGCCTGGCGGAGTCCTACCGGCTCCACCGCGAGGCCTACGTACGCATCTTCGAGCGCCTCGGCCTCGACCACCGGGTGGTGTCGGCGGTGTCGGGCGCGATGGGCGGCTCGGCGTCGGAGGAGTTCCTGGCACCGGCCCCGGCCGGCGAGGACACCTTCGCGGACTGCCCCTCCTGCGGCTACGCGGCCAACACGGAGGCGGTGACCTTCGCCCTGACCCCGGCCGAGGGGGAGCACGGCCCGCTGGAGGAGATCCCGACCCCCGACACCCCCACCATCGAGTCCCTGGCGGCGCACCTGGGCATCCCCGCCTCGGCGACGCTGAAGAACCTCCTGGTGAAGGTGGACGGCGAGATCACCGCCGTCGGCGTACCGGGCGACCGCGAGGTCGACCTCGGCAAGCTCGGCGAGCACCTGGCCCCGGCGGTCGTGGAGCTGGTGACGGCGGAGGACTTCACCGGCCGGCCCGACCTCGTACGGGGCTACGTGGGCCCGCAGGGCCTGGAGAAGGTCACCTACCTCGCCGACCCCCGCGTCGCGCCGGGCACCTCCTGGGTGACGGGCGCCAACCAGCCCGATACACACGCCCGGAACGTGGTCTGCGGGCGGGACTTCGAGGTGGACCGGTACCTGGACGTGGTCGTCGTCCAAGAGGGCGACCCCTGCCCCTCCTGCGGCGCCGGGCTGCGGCTCGACCGGGCCATCGAGATCGGGCACATCTTCCAGCTCGGCCGCAAGTACGCCGACGCCTTCGGGCTCGACGTGCTCGGCAAGGAGGGCAAGCCGGTCCGGGTCACGATGGGCTCCTACGGGATCGGCGTCTCCCGCGCGGTGGCCGCGCTGGCCGAGCAGACGGCGGACGAGCGGGGCCTGTGCTGGCCGGCGGCGGTGGCCCCGGCCGACGTGCACGTCGTGGCGGCGGGCAAGGCGGTGCCGCTCGCTCTCGCGGAGTCGGCGGCGGATTCGCTGGCCGCGGCGGGGCTGCGCGTCCTCCTGGACGACCGGCCCGGCCTGTCACCCGGTGTGAAGCTGACGGACGCGGAACTCATCGGGGTCCCGTGGATCCTGGTGGCCGGACGCCGCTCGGCGGAGTCGGTGGTCGAGCTCCAGGACCGCCGCTCGGGCACCCGAGAGGAACTCCCCCTGGAGGAGGCCCTGTCCCGCCTGACCGCGGACGCGTAACCCTGCGGGGCGCGGTCCCCGCGGCACCCCTTGCCGCCGCGCGGGGCGGGTAGGGGACAGCTCCGCGCAGCGTCTACCCGCGCACGTCCGGCTCCGCAGCGGGTGGCGGGGACCCGTCCAGGCAGGGCTCCGGGACCGCCCCGGGGCCGAGCCCCGCGGTGGTGGCCGGGGGCGCCACCGCCGGAGCGGGGGCGGCGGCACTCGGCGGCGTCGCCGCAGGCGCGGGGGCCGCACGCTCCAGGAAGCGCAGGAGTTCCACCGGGAACGGGAGGACCAGCGTGGAGTTCTTCTCCGCGGCGACCGCCACGACCGTCTGGAGCAGCCGCAGCTGAAGCGCCGCCGGCTGCTCCGACATGACCTCCGCCGCCTCGGCCAGCTTCCTCGACGCCTGGAGCTCCGCGTCCGCGTTGATGATCCGCGCCCGCCGCTCCCGGTCGGCCTCCGCCTGCCGCGCCATCGACCGCTTCATCGTCTCCGGGAGCGACACGTCCTTGATCTCCACCCGGTCGATCTGGACGCCCCAGCCCACCGCCGGACTGTCGATCATCAGCTCCAGGCCCTGGTTGAGCTGCTCCCGGTTGGACAGCAGGTCGTCCAGGTCGGACTTGCCGATGATCGACCGCAGCGAGGTCTGCGCCATCTGGGAGACGGCGAACCGGTAGTCCTCGACCTCGATGATCGCGTTGGCCGCGTCCACCACCTTGAAGTACACGACCGCGTCCACCCGCACCGTGACGTTGTCCCGCGTGATCCCCTCCTGGGCGGGCACCGGCATCGTCACGATCTGCATGTTGACCTTGCGCAGCCGGTCCACGACCGGGACCACGAAGGTGAAGCCGGGCCCCCGGACACCGCCCCGCAGCCGGCCCAGGCGGAAGACCACGCCCCGCTCGTACTGCTTCACCACGCGGGCGGCGGCGCCCGCGTAGGCCGCGATCCCGACGCCCGCGACGGCGCCGGCTGTCAGCAGTTCCTGGAGCATGGCGTCCTCCTGGCGGGCAGGTCCCCCACAAGGCTTATGCCCTACAACCAGCCCGCGAACTCCAGCAGCAGCTCCGCGTCCCGACGCCGCCCCGCGGCCAGCGCCCGGTTGCCCGATTCGACCGCGCGGAACAGCGTCCAGCCCCGCAGCCGGTCCCGGTCCACCTCCAGCGCGTCGGCCAGCTTGTTCACCCGTCGCCGGGCGCCCGAGGCCCCCGCCGAGGAGGCCATCTGGTCCTCCAGCCGGTCCCGTACCAGCCGCGCCAGGTCGTACGCCCGCTCGCCGACCATCGGGTCCGGACCCACCGCCAGCCACGGAGCGCGCTCGCCGGAGAGGACCTTGCCCTGCCGGAAGTTCCCGTGCAGCAGCAGTTCCTCGGCCGGCGCCGCCGTCAGTTCCTCGCGGGCCGCCAGCGCCGCCGAGGCCAGCTCCGCCGTCTCCGGGGGAGCCTTGCGGAGCACCTCGGCCTGCTCGGAGGTCCGCTCGGCGACCGTCTCCCAGCCGTGCCCCGGCGCCGGGGCCACCCACAGCCTGCGCAGCGTGCCGCAGGCCTCCAGCAGGGCCTTCGCCTCCGGCAGCGACCGCAGCGAGACCTCGGGGTGCAGCCGCTCCAGCAGCAGCGCCCCGTCCTCCTCGTGATGGCGCGTGTCGAGGACCCGTACCGCCCCGAAGCCACCCCAGTGGGCCAGGGCGGCCAGCTCCCGGTCGGGCCGGAGCTCCGGCGGGGCCAGCTTCAGCGTGGCCGGGGTCCCGTCGGCGTACCGGACGAGGACGACCAGGCTGCTGCGCCCGCCGGGCGCCTGCACCCGCTGGGCCTGCACCCCGCGCCGGGCCAGCGCGTCCTGCGCCAGCCCGGGGAGCTGCCCCAGCCAGTCCGAGACGTGCGCCGATTCCGGCAGCTCGCCGAGCGCCCGTAGGAGCCGCTGCGGCGGTTCGAAAGCCATGCGTGCGTGGTCCCTTTCAGCCGTGCCCGGGCCCGTCGCGCATGGTTGCGCGCTAGGTCGGCGGTGTGTCCGCGCGTTCGGTGAGCCCAGGGAAGGCTACGCCGACACCGCGCCACCGTGCCGCCCGCAGGGCCGCGGCGCTCAGCGCGTCGGCCGCCTCGCGGCGCAACCGGCCCTCGGTGGCGCGCACCAGATCGGAGTACGCGCCGGCCACCCGGTCCTCGATCCCGGCGGCCAGCCGCTCGGCGTCGGCGGGCGTGCGCACGGTGAACGGCAGGGTGTACGCGGCCTCCGAGGGCCGCGGGGAACCGCCCAGCTCACGCACGGTGCGGGCGAGCGCGTCGCGGCGCGCGAGGTGGCCGCCGTGCGCCTCGCGGGCCTCGGCGGAGCGCGCGGCGGAGGCCCGGGCCCCGATCACGCCGTAGCCGTACGCGGCCGCGTGCTCGGCGGCGAGCGCGGCCTGCGCCGCCTCCAGGACCCGGCCGGCGGGGGAGGGTGTGGAGGTCACGAGGAGGCTCCCGGGTTCGAGGTCAGCAGGTACGCGTGCACGTGGCCGCAGGCCGCGACCGAGGCGAGCATCCGGGCGAGCTCCCCGGGGGCGCCGGCCAGGGAGATCGTCCGGGCCTCGGCCAGGCTCCGCTCGGCGTCCGCGAGGGCGGTCAGCGCGTCGGCGGCCGCGGCGGGCACCGGCGCGGCCGCCGGAGCGGGGGGAGCGGCCGCGGCGCCGGTCGGGACGGGGGAGTGCGCGGAGGCGGAGCGGGAGGGCGAGGCCGCCGGGGAGCCCTCGTCGGCGAGGGCCGCGGTGTGCGCCGCGACCGAGGCGCGCAGCGGTACGAGGCGCTGGGCGAGGGCCGGATGGGCCGCGGCCGTCGCGTCGTAACGTTCCAGCAGTCGCTCGCTCTCACGAACGGCCGTCTCGCGCATCCGCCGTTCGAGTGGAACCTCGGGGGCCGCGGCGGGCGGCCCGTCGTCGGAGCAGCCGCTGAGCAGCGCGGCTCCGGCGACGCCCGCGGCACCGGCGAGCAGGCCTCTTCGCGAGGGCGGGATCGAGGGCACGGGGACGTCCTAAGGGTGAAGGCCGGCAGGGTGTGATCACCGTACCCGGGGCCCCGTCCACAGGGCGGACGGCAACACCCCCCGCGACCGGATACCCTTTGACCTGACGCACGACGGAAATCACAACAGCACACGCGGCCGAGGAGTCACCCGGATGAGCACCACCCAGAGCGACAGGCTGCGCGCATTGCTGGAGCCGCTCGTCGCCGCCAAGGGCCTGGACCTCGAGGAGATCGAGACGTCCAAGGCGGGCAAGCGCCGGATGCTGCGCATCATCGTGGACTCCGACGAAGGCGTGGAGCTGGACGCGTGCGCCGAGCTGAGCCGCGAGGTCTCCGACCTGCTGGACGAGACCGACGCGATGGGTGAGGACGAGTACGTCCTCGAAGTCAGCTCGCCGGGCGCGGACCGCCCGCTGACCGAGCACCGTCACTACATCCGGGCGATCGGCCGCCTCGTGAAGTTCCAGACGTCGGACGGCGGGGAAGTGATCGCCCGCATCCTCGACGTCGACGACGAGGGCATGGACCTGGAGGTCCCGGGCGTGAAGGGCCGCAAGGCGACCGCCCGCCGCATCGTGTTCACCGACATCGCCAAGGCGCGTGTCGAGATCGAGTTCAACCGCAAGGACAAGAAGGAAGAGGAGGCGTAGTCGTGGACATCGACATGAGTGCCCTACGGGGTCTGGTCCGGGAGAAGGAGATTTCCTTCGACCTGCTCGTCGAAGCGATCGAGTCGGCCCTCCTCATCGCGTACCACCGCACCGAGGGAAGCTTCCGGCGCGCACGCGTCGTGCTCGACCGCGCCAACGGTCACGTGATCGTGTGGGCGACCGAGGACCCGAGGGACCTGGAAGAGGGCCAGGAGGCCAAGGAGTTCGACGACACCCCGTCGGACTTCGGCCGCATCGCCGCGACGACCGCCAAGCAGGTGATCCTCCAGCGTCTGCGCGACGCCGAGGACGACCTGACCTTCGGCGAGTTCCTGGGCCGCGAGGGTGATGTCATCACCGGCGTCGTGCAGCAGGGCAAGGACCCGAAGAACGTCCTGGTCGACATCGGCAAGATGGAGGCCATGCTGCCGGTGCAGGAGCAGGTCCCCGGCGAGGACTACACGCACGGACTGCGGCTGAAGTCGTACGTCGTGCGGGTGGCGAAGGGCGTCCGCGGTCCGTCCGTGACCCTGTCGCGCACCCACCCGAACCTGGTGAAGAAGCTGTTCGCGCTGGAGGTCCCGGAGATCGCCGACGGCAGCGTCGAGATCTGCGCGATCGCCCGTGAGGCCGGTCACAGGACCAAGATCGCCGTCCGCGCCAACCGCTCCGGCCTCAACCCGAAGGGCGCCTGCATCGGCCCGATGGGCAGCCGCGTGCGCAACGTGATGGCCGAGCTGCACGGCGAGAAGATCGACATCGTCGACTGGTCGGACGACCCGGCGGAGATGGTCGCCAACGCCCTGTCACCCGCCCGGGTGAGCAAGGTCGAGGTCGTGGACTGGGACACCCGGTCCGCGCGGGTGACCGTGCCCGACTACCAGCTGTCGCTGGCCATCGGCAAGGAGGGCCAGAACGCCCGCCTCGCCGCCCGCCTGACCGGCTGGCGCATCGACATCCGTCCCGACACCGAGCAGCCCTCGGACGGCGAGGACCGCGACCGGGGCGAGCGCCGTGACGACCGCGGCGAGCGCCGCGACGACCGGGGCGACCGGGGCGACGACCGCCGGGACGACCGGCGCGACGACCGCCGCGGGGAATAAAACCGCTACCGCCCGGAGCTGTCCGGGCGGTACACAAGAACGGCAGGGGCGACAAGAGCCCTGCTCGACGTGCACGGCTGTCCGCCGCCGAGGTTTCGGCGGCGTGACCCGGCACTGGTGATCACGACAACATCCGTTCGATTTTTCGCCCGAAGGGGTGAGGTCGGTGCGGGGAGGTAGACTTAAGCGTGTCTGGCCGGACGCAAGCCCGCGCATGCCCCGAACGCACCTGTGTGGGGTGTCGGGAGCGAGCGGCCAAGAGCGATCTGCTGCGCATCGTGGCGGTCGGTGACAAATGTGTCTCCGATCCTCGCGGTACGCTGCCCGGCCGGGGTGCCTACGTGCACCCCGCCGTGGTCTGCCTCGACCAGGCTGTCCGCCGTAGGGCGTTCTCCCGGGCCTTCAAGTCCGCAGGACCGTTCGACACGGCGGAACTGCACAATGCCGTGGCCGATGAGGCCGAGGCGACACCGTAAGCACGTAGTACGGCACGGATCACATCACCGTGCGGTCAGGTACCTCGCGAGTTGGAAGTAGGTCGAGATTGCGATGAGCACCCCTCGATGAGTACGCGATGAGTACGAGCATGAAGTAGAGACGGTCCGGCGTAACCCGGACCTAAAAGGAGCGAAGTGGCTAAGGTCCGGGTATACGAACTCGCCAAGGAGTTCGGAGTTGAGAGCAAGGTCGTCATGGCCAAGCTCCAGGAACTCGGTGAGTTCGTCCGTTCGGCGTCCTCGACTATCGAGGCGCCGGTCGTACGCAAGTTGACCGATGCTTTGCAGGGCCCCGGCGGCAACGCCGGCAAGTCCGCTGCGAAGCCGGGTGAGCCCCGCAAGGCCGCCCCCGCCAAGCCCGGGGTTCCCACCCCGGGTGCTGTTGCACGTCCCGCTGCCCCGAAGCCCGGCGCACCGGCCCCCAAGCCGGTCGTTGCCGAGGCTCCGGCCGTCAGCGCCCCCGCCCCGGTGACCCCGACCGCCGCCCCCGGTGGTCCGCGTCCGGGTCCCAAGGCTCCGGCCGCCCCGAAGCCCGCTCCGGCGGCTCCCGTGGCGACCGAGTTCTCCGCGCCTCCGGCGGCTCCGGCCGCCGCGGCTCCGGCGCGCACCGACCGTCCCGCCGGCCCCGGCGCGACCCCCGGTCCGCGTCCGGCGCAGCAGCGCCCCGAGCGCACCGAGCGTCCGGCGGCCCAGGGCGGCCAGTCCGGCGCCCGTCCCGGCGCCCCGCGTCCGGCCGGTGCCGCTCCGGCGCGCACCGAGCGTCCCGCCGGTCCCGGTGCTTCGGCCCCGCGTCCGCAGGGCGCCCGTCCGGCCGGTCCCCGTCCGGGCAACAACCCGTTCACCTCTGGTGGCTCCACCGGCATGGCGCGCCCGCAGGCGCCCCGTCCGGCCGGCGCTCCCCGTCCCGGCGCCCCCGGCGCCGGTGACCGCCAGGGTGGCGCTCCCCGTCCGCAGGGCGGCCCCGGCGGCGCTCCGCGTCCCCAGGGTGCCGGTGCGGGTCGTCCGACCCCGGGCGGCATGCCGCGTCCGCAGGGCGGCGCCCCGCGTCCCGGTGGTGCTCCCGGTGGTAACCGTCCCAACCCGGGCATGATGCCGCAGCGTCCCGCTGCCGGTGGTCCCGGTCCCCGTCCCGGTGGCGGCCCCGGTGGCCGTGGTCCCGGTGCGGGCGGTCCCCGTCCCGGCGGCGCCGGTGGCGCCGGTCGTCCCGCGGGCGGCGGCTTCGCCGGTCGTCCGGCCGGTCCGGGCTCGCGTCCGGGTGGTGGCGGCGGCTTCGGCGGTCCCCGTCCCGGTGGCGGCGGCTTCGGCGGCGGTCCGGCCGGTGCCGGTGGCGGCGGTCGTCCCGGCTTCGGCGGGCGTCCCGGTGGTCCCAATGCCCGTGGTGGCACGCAGGGCGCCTTCGGCCGTCCCGGTGGTCCCGCGCGTCGTGGACGCAAGTCCAAGCGCCAGCGTCGCCAGGAGTACGAGGCCATGCAGGCCCCGTCGGTCGGCGGCATCATGCTGCCGCGTGGTCACGGCGAGACCGTTCGCCTGTCGCGCGGTGCCTCCCTCACCGACTTCGCGGAGAAGATCAACGCCAACCCGGCGTCGCTCGTCGCCGTGATGATGAACCTCGGCGAGATGGTCACTGCCACGCAGTCCGTCTCCGACGAGACCCTCGAAATGCTGGCCGGCGAGATGAACTACGTCGTTCAGATCGTCAGCCCGGAGGAAGAGGACCGCGAGCTCCTCGAGGGCTTCGACATCGAGTTCGGCGAGGACGAGGGCGGCGAGGAATTCCTCATGCCGCGTCCGCCGGTCGTGACCGTCATGGGTCACGTCGACCACGGTAAGACCCGACTGCTCGACGCCATCCGCAAGACGAACGTCGTCGCGGGCGAGGCCGGTGGCATCACGCAGCACATCGGTGCGTACCAGGTCAGCGCCACGGTCAACGATGAAGAGCGCAAGATCACCTTCATCGACACCCCGGGTCACGAGGCGTTCACCGCCATGCGTGCCCGTGGTGCCAAGTCGACCGACATCGCGATCCTCGTGGTCGCGGCCAACGACGGCGTGATGCCGCAGACGATCGAGGCGCTCAACCACGCCCAGGCCGCCGGCGTTCCGATCGTCGTCGCGGTCAACAAGATCGATGTCGAGGGTGCCGACCCGGTCAAGGTGCGCGGTCAGCTCACCGAGTTCGGTCTGGTCGCCGAGGAGTACGGCGGCGACACGATGTTCGTCGACATCTCCGCCAAGCAGGGTCTGCACATCGACTCCCTGCTCGAGGCCGTCGTCCTCACCGCCGACGCCTCGCTCGACCTGCGCGCCAACCCGGAGCAGGACGCTCAGGGTATTGCGATCGAGTCCCACCTCGACCGCGGCCGCGGTGCCGTTGCCACCGTCCTCGTCCAGCGCGGTACCCTCCGCGTCGGCGACACGATGGTCGTGGGCGATGCCTACGGCCGCGTGCGCGCCATGCTCGACGACAAGGGCAACAACGTCGAGGAAGCGGGTCCCGCGACCCCCGTCCTGGTCCTGGGTCTCACCAACGTCCCCGGCGCCGGCGACAACTTCCTCGTCGTCGACGAGGACCGTACGGCCCGTCAGATCGCCGAGAAGCGTGCTGCGCGTGAGCGCAACGCCAACTTCGCCAAGCGCGTCCGCCGGGTGTCCCTGGAAGACCTCGACTCGGTCCTCAAGGCCGGTCTGGTCCAGGAACTCAACCTCATCATCAAGGGCGACGCGTCCGGTGCGGTGGAGGCTCTCGAGTCCTCGCTGCTCCAGCTCGACGTCGGCGAAGAGGTGGACATCCGCGTCCTGCACCGCGGTGTGGGTGCGGTCACCGAGTCCGACATCAACCTGGCGATGGGCTCCGACGCCATCGTCATCGGCTACAACGTCCGTGCGGCCGGCCGTGCCGCGCAGATGGCGGAGCGCGAGGGTGTCGACGTCCGCTACTACTCGGTGATCTACCAGGCCATCGAGGAGATCGAGGCGGCCCTGAAGGGTCTCCTCAAGCCGGAGTACGAAGAGGTCGAGCTCGGTACGGCGGAGGTCCGCGAGGTCTTCCGCTCGTCCAAGCTGGGCAACATCGCCGGTGTCCTCATCCGGTCCGGCGAGGTCAAGCGCAACACCAAGGCGCGGCTCCTGCGCGATGGCAAGGTCATCGCCGAGAGCCTCAACATCTCCGGTCTGCGCCGCTTCAAGGACGACGTCACCGAGATCCGCGAAGGCTTCGAGGGTGGTATCAACCTCGGTAACTTCAACGACATCAAGATCGACGACGTCATCGCGACGTACGAGATGCGCGAGAAGCCCCGCGCGTAAGCGCGAGGCGGTTCGCACCGTGTCGTAGGTAGCTGTAACACCGGGGCCGGTCGGCGGAATATCCGTCGATCGGCCCCGGCCGTTGCGTGTACGGTTCTGATGACCCTGCCGCGCGACGGCCGGCAGGCCACCGAACCCGCACCGGCGGGATATCCGGAACTGCATGTACGTGGGGACTCTGTCCTTCGATCTGCTCCTCGGCGACGTTCACTCGCTGAAGGAGAAACGCTCCGTCGTCCGGCCCATCGTGGCCGAGCTCCAGCGCAAGTTCTCTGTGAGCGCGGCCGAAGTGGGCGACCAGGACCTGCACCGCAGGGCCCGTATAGGGGTCGCTCTGGTGAGTGGGGACACGGGGTTCCTCTCGGATGTACTGGACCGCTGCGAGCGGCTGGTCGCGGCACGTCCGGAAGTGGAACTGCTGTCGGTACGACGGCGGCTCCACGGTGATGAAGACTGACCGCAAGACTTTAAGAAGGAGACGGACCAGTGGCCGACAATGCGCGGGCGAAGAAGCTGGCGGACCTCATCCGGGAGGTGGTGGCCGAGAAGCTGCAGCGCGGCGTCAAGGACCCCCGCCTCGGTACGCACGTGACCATCACGGACACCAGGGTCACCGGCGACCTGCGGGAGGCCACGGTCTTCTACACGGTGTACGGCGACGACGAGGCGCGGGTCAGTGCGGCAGCGGGTCTGGAGAGCGCCAAGGGCGTACTTCGCTCCGCGGTCGGCCGGGCGGCGCAGACCAAGTTCACGCCGACCCTGACGTTCGTGGCGGACGCCCTTCCGGAGACCGCCAAGAGCATCGAGGACCTCCTGGAGAAGGCGCGGACCTCCGACGCCCAGGTGCGCGAGGTCTCCTCGGGCGCGAAGTACGCCGGCGACGCCGACCCGTACAAGAAGCCCGACGAGGACGACGCCGAAGCTGACGACGTCGCCGACGAAGACGGGGACGCATCCGCGTAATGAGCACCAACGCAGGGAAGACGCCGGACGGCCTGGTCATCGTCGACAAGCCGTCCGGTTTCACTTCGCACGACGTGGTCGCCAAGATGCGCGGGATCGCCAAGACCCGCCGCGTCGGCCACGCCGGCACGCTCGATCCGATGGCTACGGGCGTGCTGGTCCTGGGCGTCGAGAAGGCCACCAAGCTCCTCGGCCACCTCGCGCTCACGGAGAAGGAGTACCTCGGCACCATCCGGCTGGGCCAGAACACCCTGACGGACGACGCCGAGGGCGAGATCACCTCCTCCACGGACGCCACCGGGGTCACCCGGGAGGGCGTGGACGCGGGCATCGCCAAGCTGTCCGGCGCGATCATGCAGGTCCCGTCCAAGGTCAGCGCCATCAAGATCAAGGGCGTGCGCTCCTACAAGCGCGCACGCGACGGCGAGGAGTTCGAGATCCCGGCCCGCCCGGTGACCGTCTCCTCGTTCCAGGTGTACGACATGCGGGAGGCGGAGGCCGAGGACGGCACCAAGGTCGTCGACCTCGTCGTCTCCGTGGTCTGCTCCAGCGGTACGTACATCCGCGCGCTCGCGCGGGACCTGGGCGCCGACCTCGGCGTCGGCGGGCACCTCACGGCGCTGCGGCGCACGCGGGTGGGCCCGTACAAGATCGACCGGGCGCGCACGCTCGACCAGCTCCAGGAGGAGCTGACCGTCATGCCGATCGGCGACGCGGCGGCTGCCGCGTTCCCGCGCTGGGAGCTCGACGCCCGGCGGGCGTCGCTGCTGGCGAACGGCGTGCGGATCGACATGCCGGACGAGTACGAGCCCGGCAAGGCGGTCGCGGTCTACGGGCCGGACGGGCAGCTGCTCGGCCTCGTCGAGAGCAAGGGCGGCAAGGCGAAGTCGCTCGCGGTCTTCGCCTGATCCGTTCCACTGATCTGTTCCGTTGACGTGTTCCGCTTACGCGTTCCGCTGAGGCGATTCGCCGGCCGGCCTTCGGGCCGGCCGGTTCTCGTTTGCCCGGCCGGTGTTCCTTGGCCCGGCCGGTGTTGCTTGGCCCGGTCGGTGTTGCTTCGACGTGGAGCGGCGAGCGCACAGGGACCGCTGCTGCTCGCCGCTCCACGACCCCCCTCGGATAGGTCTCTATCCATCCGGACCCCCTTATTCACCCGTCCGAGCAGGCGCTCGGAGTGAATGGAGGGAGCGTAAGGGGGCGCTTTCGCCACGCGTGCTGTTCCCGCTGATCTTCACCTGCCTACGGTCGTGGCTACGGGGCACGCGCGGCGGGGAGTGGTGCGGTGACGGCGGAACTGATCAGGATCTGCGATCTCGCCGGACGGCCGCGGGGGAGCGGCTTCGTCGCGGACGACCGCGGGACGGTGCTCACCAGCCACGAGGCGGTGGACGGACTGGCCCGGATGGTCCTGCACGGGCCGGGGCCGGGGGAGCGGACCTGGCGGGCCGGGGCCTCGGACGTGACGGCCCTGCCGGAGCTGGGGCTGGCGCTCGTACGCAGCGACGGGCTCGGGGTGCGGCCGCTGCCGGTCGCGCCGCGCGGGGTGATCGTTCCCGGGACGTACGTACGGCTGTCCGCGCGGGGCTGGCGCCAGGCACGGGTGCTCGGCTCGGCCGAGACCACTTACGCGGCTGGGGTCGCGACCGACGGTTTGCACCTGCTCCCGGCCGCGCTGGAACTGGCCATCGGGACCGACGGCCGCGACGCGCTGCGGCTCGGCGGCGAGGCCTGCGGGGGCCCGGTGCTGGACGCCGTAACCGGAGCGGTGCTCGCGGTCCTGTGCACCGCTCTGCGGGCGGAGCACCGCTCCGGGGGTTTCGCCGTGCCCCTGGCGGCCGCGGCCGCCGCCGATCCGAGCGGACCCCTCGCCGCGCTGCTGGAACGCAACGCCGCGACCGTGCCGGGCTTCGGCGCCGACCTGAACCTCGCCGGAGCCCTCCAGCTCACCGGCACCACCCTGGGCGCGGCCCTCGCCACTGGTGGGCCGGAGCCGGTGGACCGCCCGGAGATCGCCGCCGAACTGGACGCCTTCGCCGCCGGGGATCACCGGGTCCTCGCGCTGGTCGGCCGTCCCGGGACCGGCCGCACCACCGCCCTCGCCGCGCTGGCGGCCCGCCGCGCCCGGGGCCCCCACCCGGCCCCGACCCTCTGGCTGCGCGGCGCCGACCTGCGGGCCGACGACACCTCGCTGGCCGACGCGGTGGCGCGGGCCCTGGCGGAGGCGGGACGGATCCTGGAGGTTCCGGCCGCCGCCCCGGGGCCGGACGGCTGCCCCGACGGGGGCCCCGACCCGGCATCGGCCTCGGCGCTGGCCTCGGCCGTGGCCTCGGCCGGGCGGCCCCTGCTCGTCGTCCTGGACGGGCCCGAGGAGATGCCGCCGCGGCTCGCGGGGCGGGCCGGGCCGTGGACCGGCGCCACCGCCGCCTGGCTGGAGGCGACCGGGGCCCGGCTGGCCGTGGCCGCCCGCCCCGAGCACTGGGAGTCGGCCGGGCAGCTCTACCCGCCGCGGATGCTCCGGATCCCGGCCCGGCCGGCCCGTCGGCTGCCGCCCGCTGTCCCGGTCGGCGACCTCACCCCCGAGGAAGCGGAGCGGGCCCGGACCCGGCTGGGCATCCCGGCCGGGGCCGTCGCCGACTCCGACGCCCGGCACCCGCTCACCCTGCGGCTGCTCGCGGAGATCCGCGCGGCCGGGGTCACCGCGGGCCGTCCGTCCCGTGACGAGGTCTTCGCGGCGCACCTGGCCCTGCTGTGCCTGCGCGTGGCCGTCCGCGCATCCGCCACCCTCCCCGAGCCCCACAGCCGCGCCGCGGCCGCGAACCCGGCCGCCGGGGGCGGGCCGCACGGTTGGGAGACGGACGGATGCGACGCGGCCGGGCCGTTCGGGGGCGGGCGGGGTACGGCCGCGCCCTTCCTGGGCGGGCCGGCTACGGGTGGGCCTGATTCAGGTGGGCCGGATTTGGGCGGGTGGGGGATGGCGGGGCCGTACGCGGGCGGGCCGGGTACGGGCGGGCTGTATGCGGACGGGCCGGGCGCGGGTGGGCCGGGGGCGGGTGGGCCGGATTCGGGCGGGCCGGATTCGGGTGAGTGGGGCAGGGCTGAGTCGTACGCGGGTGGGCAGGACACGGCGGGGCCGTACGCGGGTGGGCCGGGCGTGGCCGGGCCGGATGCGGCCGGGGTGTACGGGCCCGGGGTGGGCCGGCTGGCCGCGCGGGTGGCCGGGCGGGTGCACGAAGCCGCCCGGCGGTGTCTGGGGCCGGGTCAGGGACAGCTGGACCGGGCCTCCTTCGAGGAACTGTTCCCCTGGCGGTCGGGGTGGGCTTCCGCGGTGCTCACGGAGGGGCTGCTGGTGCCGGCCGGCGAGGGCTACCGCTTCGCCCACGAGGAGCTCGCCGACTGGCTGCAGGCCGCGCACCTGGACCTCCCGGTGGCCCTCGACACCCTGGGTCGGGACGTCCCCCGTCACCGCATCGGTCCCGTGTTGGAGGGCGTGCGTCTGCTGCCGCCCGGGGAGCGGGCAGCCGCGCTGGAGCGGCTCGTGGCCCTGCTCGACGGAGCCGACGGCCCGGAGGCGGGTTGGTGGGCCGCCCGTCTCATCGGCGAGACCCTGCTGCGCGCCCCCGACGCCACGCCGTACCTGCCGGTCCTGCACGCCCTGGCCGAGCACCTGTCCCGGCCCCGTCCTGCTCCGGCGCAGGGCACCCCTCCGGGGGCGGACCCGCCGCGCCCGGCCCCGACACCGGCCGGCTCCGCCGCGGACGCCGGGTCTCCCGGGGTGGACTTGCCGCGCTCGGCGCCGGTCGTGGCGCCTTCGGCGTCGGCCGGGTCTGCCGGGTGTGCGGGGACTTCGGGGGTGGACTTGCCGCGCTCGGCGCCGGTCGTGGCGCCTTCGGCGTCGGCCGGGTCTGCCGGGTGTGCGGGGACTTCGGGGATGGACTTGCCCCGCCCGGCACCAGTGGCCGGATCCCCGGAATGGGCTGGCTCCGCCGGGTATGCGGGGCCTCCCGGGGCGGACCTGCACCGCCCGGCGCCGGTGGCTGCACCCTCGGCATCGGCCGGGTCCGGCGTGGACGCCGGGGCTCCCGGGATGGACTTGCCTCGCCCGGCGCCGGTCGTGGTGCCTTCGGCGTCGGCCGGGTCCGCCGCGTACGCGGGCACTCTGGGGCCGGCGGACATCGCCGCGTGGGCGGGGCCCTGTGGCACCGGGCAGCCGCGGATTCCCGCCCAGGGTGGAGTGCCGGCGGCCGGTGGGCCCGATGCGCTGGCCGGGCCCGTCCGTCCCGGGGCGGCTGCCACCTGCGGCGTCGGCGGCACCGGGTCCGGCGGGACCACCGCACCCGGTGAGGGCGGCCAGGACGAGGGGGAGTTCGGGGTGTGGTTCTGGAGCCGGCTGCGCCTCGCCGAGGAGGACCGGTTCGAGCTGCTGCGGCGGCTGGTGCCCCATGACCACCGGCTCCTCGACGCCGCCGCCCGGCGGCTGGTCCGGGCACCGCACCTGGTGCAGCCGCTGCTCTGCGGCTGGTTCCGCGACGAGCGGCGGCTGCTCGGGCGGCCCGGGGCCACCGTCGCCACCGCCGCACAGGCCCTGCTGCACACCCATCGCAGCCTGGCCGTCGACGACCTCGCCGAAGCGCTCGTCACCGCCGCGCACCCCCGCGCCGACGAGCTGCTCGCCGTACTCGCCGAGGACGAGCCCTCCGCCCTCAGCCGGGCCGTGGACCGCTGGGCCCACGACGAGCGGCCCGGCCGCCGGGTCGCGGCGGCCGCGTACGGGCCGCTCACCGCCCCGCACGTACGCACCCCCGCCGACCGCGAGCTGCTGCGCTACGCCGCGCAGGCCCTCCTCGCCCGCCCCGCGGACGCCTCCCTGCACGGGAGCGCCCTCGGGATCCTGCTCCGCGACCCCCAGGTCCGGGCCCGCTACCTCCCCGAGGCCCTCGCCTGCTTCCGCGACCCCGTGCCCGGCCGGCGGCTGCCCGCCGCCGCGCTGGTGGCCGCGCTCCCCGTGCTGCCCGACCCGGACGCGGTGTTCGCCGCACTGCGGGAGCGGGCCGACGGGGAGGTGGTGCGCGCGCTGGCCGCGCTGACCACGCCGGGTCTGGCGCGGCGCGCGGCCGACCTCGTACGGGACCACCTCGCGCGGCACCCGCAGGACGCGGCGCACGCCGCCGAGTTCGTGGAGCGGCGGCTCGAACAGGGTCTGGCCGCCGCCCCCGTGCTCCGCCCGCTCGTACGGGACCTGCTGGGCTCCGGTCCGCCCCCGGTCCGGGCGGCGCTGGCCCGCGTACTGGCCGCCCCGGGCACGGAGTCCTCGTACACGCTCCGCGGCGAACTGGCCGAGGCGCTGCTCCGCGAGGAGCTCGATCCGTATGTGCTCGACGCCTTCCTCGGCGCGCTGGCGGCGGGCGCGGCCGCCGGCGCGCCGCCGGACCGTACCCGGGACCTGCTGCGGCGCACCGGCCGGCAACTGCTGGGGACACCGGGCGGGCCGGCGGTCTTCGAGCGGCGCACGGTCGAGCTGGCGCGGGCCGAACCGGCCTTCCGCGCGCTCGTGGCCCGCTGGCTGGAGCGGGCGCCGCAGGAGGCGGCGGCGCTGCTGGGACCGGGCGCGCGCCGGACCGTCGAGACCCTCGCTCACAGCGCGTCCGCGAGCGCGTCCGCGAGTGCGTCCCGGAGCGCGTCCGCGCCGGACGACGCCGATGATGGGCAGCGGGCACCGGCATGGCAGTCTTAGACCTGCAATCGGCAATCAGGACAGGGCCTAAAGGGTTCGGGCGAGGAGCGGTCACAGTGCAGCGCTGGCGTGGCTTGGAGGACATCCCCCAGGACTGGGGACGCGGCGTCGTCACCATCGGCTCCTACGACGGCGTCCACCGGGGTCATCAGCTGATCATCGGACGCGCCGTGGCCAAGGCGCGCGAACTCGGCGTCCCCTCCGTCGTCGTCACCTTCAGCCCGCACCCGAGCGAGGTCGTCCGCCCCGGCAGCCACCCGCCGATCCTGGCCCCGTACGACCGGCGCGCCGAGCTGATGGCCGGGCTGGGCGTGGACGCGCTGCTGATCCTGCCCTTCACGGCGGAGTTCTCGCAGCTGTCCCCGGCCGACTTCATCGTGAAGGTGCTCGTCGACAAGCTGCACGCGCTGGCGGTCATCGAGGGCCCGAACTTCCGCTTCGGCCACAAGGCCGCGGGCAACGTGGAGTTCCTGCGGCAGCTCGGCGCCACCTACGACTACGAGGTCGAGGTCGTGGACCTGGTGGAGCGCGGCGAGGCGGGCGGCGGCGTGCCGTTCTCCTCCACGCTCGCGCGCAAGCTCGTGGCGCAGGGCGACATGGACGGCGCGGCCGAGATCCTGGGCCGCCCGCACCGGCTCGAAGGCATCGTGGTGCGCGGTGCGCAGCGCGGGCGCGAACTCGGCTACCCGACGGCGAACGTGGAGACGCAGCCGCACACCGCGATCCCGGCCGACGGGGTGTACGCGGGCTGGCTGACGGCGGACGGCGAGCGGATGCCGGCGGCGATCTCGGTCGGCACGAACGTGCAGTTCGACGCGACCGAGCGGACCGTGGAGGCGTACGCGATCGACCGGGTCGGGCTGGACCTGTACGGCATGCACGTGGCCGTGGACTTCCTCGCCTACGTGCGCGGGATGGCGAAGTTCGAGTCGCTGGACGGGCTGCTGGAGGCCATCGCCGACGACGTGAAGCGCGCGCGGGTGCTGACGGACGCGTACGACGCGGAGCGCTGACGAGCGGTCGGCCGACGGGCGAGGGCCCGTACCGTCCCGGGGATTCCGGGGGCGGTACGGGCCCTCGTGCGTGTGCGGGCTGCGCCGGCCGTCAGCCGCCGGCGGTCAGCCGCCCACCGTCAGCCCAGGCGCGGGTCGCGCGGGGGCCCGTTGGGCTGGGGCGGCTGGGGCTGGCCGGGCTGCTGGGGCCAGGGCTGGCCGGGGGTGGGGTAGGGCTGCTGGCCGTACGGGGGCTGCTGCTGGGGCTGGTGGGGCGGCTGCGGCTGCGGCTGCTGCGGGTAGGGCTGCTGGGGCGGCTGCGGCTGGCCCCAGTGGTTCTGTGGCGCCTGCTGCTGGGCGCGGATGAAGTCCTCGGCGACCAGGGCGGAGAGGTTGAAGTAGGCCTCGCGCGTCTTGGGCCGGAGCATGTCGAGGTCGACCTCGGCGCCGGCCGCGAGGTGGTCGTCGAACGGGACCACCACGACACCGCGGCAGCGGGTCTCGAAGTGCCGCACGATGTCCTCGACCTTGATCATCTTGGCGGTCTCGCGGACGCCGGAGATCACGGTGAGGGAGCGCGAGACGAGGTCGGCGTACCCGTGCGCGGAGAGCCAGTCGAGGGTGGTGCTTGCGCTGCTCGCGCCGTCCACCGACGGGGTCGAGATGATGATCAGCTGATCGGCCAGGTCCAGGACCCCGCGCATCGCGGAGTAGAGGAGACCGGTGCCCGAGTCGGTGAGGATGATCGGGTACTGGCGGCCGAGCGTCTCGATGACGCGGCGGTAGTCCTCGTCGTTGAAGGCCGTCGAGACGGCCGGGTCCACGTCGTTGGCGATGATCTCCAGACCGGAGGGCGCCTGGGAGGTGAACCGGCGGATGTCCATGTACGAGTTCAGGTACGGGATCGCCTGGACCAGGTCCCGGATCGTGGCCCCGGTCTCGCGGCGCACGCGGCGGCCGAGGGTGCCGGCGTCGGGGTTCGCGTCGATGGCCAGGATCTTGTCCTGGCGCTCGGTGGCGAGGGTGGCGCCGAGGGCGGTGGTGGTCGTCGTCTTGCCGACGCCGCCCTTGAGGCTGATGACGGCGATCCGGTAGCAGGACATCACCGGCGTGCGGATCAGCTCCAGCTTGCGCCGCCGCTCCGCTTCCGCCGCCTTGCCGCCGAAGCGGAACAGGCCGCCGCCACCGGAGGCGTTGTTGCCGCTCCGGGCCTTCTGCCGGCCGCGCAGCAGGCGGTCGGAGGACAGCTCGACGGCGGCGGTGTAGCCGAGGGGTGCGCCGCCGGAGGGCTGGGGTGCGCCGCCGCCGTAACGGGGGTCCTGGCCGTGGGGGCCCTGCGGTCCCTGGGGCCCCGGCGGACCTTGCTGCCATTGGCCGCCGCGCGGATCGGCGTACTGCGCCTGCGGCTGCGGCTGCTGCTGGGGTGCCTGCGGGGCCTGGTGCGCGGGCGGGAATCCGTACCCGGCGTCGGGCGTCTGGGGGCGGGGCTGGGACGGCGGCTGGATGTCGTACCCGGCCTGGGGGTCCACCGGTGCGGTCAACTCGGCGGACCACTGCGGAAGTTCGGCGCCGGACGCCGGGGCGGCTCCGGCGGATCCCTCGAACGGGTTCGCCTCGCGCGGCGTGGGGATGACCGTCCCCGCCGGGGGAGTGGGCGTACGCACGACGGCGGGCGGCGCGTCGCCGACCGGCGCGGAGTCCGCGTACGGCGGCCGGGCGTCGTACGAAGCCGGCGCGTGCCCCTGGCCGGCGGGCGCGGCGGCGTACGGGTCGCTCAAGGGGCCCTGACCGGCGGGGGACCCGGTGGCCGGCGCCGGCGCGATGCCGTCCGAGGCCGGCGGGGCCGGGGCGGCGGCGTCCGGGCTGCCCGGGTACGGGGGAAGGGCGTTGTCCGGGGCCGGGGCCGGGGCGTGGGGAGGGATGCCGGCGTCCGGCGCGGAGGGATACGGCGGGGCCGGGCTGCCCGGGTACGGCGGCGCGGGGGAGTCCGAGGCCGACGGGTGGGGCGGGACAGCACTGGCCGAGGCCGACGGGTTCGGCGGCAGGGCGGCGTCCGGGGCCGGTGCGGCGGGCTGCGGCGCGGCGTCGTCGGCGCGGCCGGGCGCGGAGCCGTCCGGGACCGGCGGGACCGGCGCCGGGGCGAAGTCCGGGGGCGGCGTGTGGGCCGGGGCGGGGCTGTCCGGGGCGGCCGGGTTCGACGGCAGCCCGGTGCCCGAGGGCGGCGTGTGGGGCGAGGCGGCGCTGACCGAGGCCGACGGGTACGCCGGCCCGGCGGCGTCCGGGGCCGGGGTGTGGGTCGGAGCGGGGCTGCCCGTGCCGGCGGGGTTCGACGGCAGTCCGGTGCCCTGGGCCGACGGGTGGGGCGGGACGGCAGTGTCGGGGGCCGGCGGGTATGCCGGGGCGGAGGCGTCGGCGGCCGGGGCGTACGGCGCGGCCGGGGTGCTGGGGGCCGACGGGTAAGACGCGGCTGGGGTGCCGGCGGCCGGAGCGTACGGTGCCGCCTGAGCGGCCGGGTCCTGAGCGGCCGGGTCCTGAGCCGCCGGAGCCGGAGCGTACGGTGCGGGCGCGGAGTCCGCGGGCAGCGCCGTGAGTGCGTCGGGGGTGCCCGCGTACGGCACGGCCGGGGCCGGTGCCGGGTTCGACGCCGCGCGGGGCGCGGGCGGTGCGATGCGCATCGTCGGAGGGGTCTCCAGGTCCGACGGAGGCCGGTGGGGCTCGAAGCCGCTGCCTTCGGGCAGGCCCGGGATCGCGGCGGCCGCCGGAGCCGAGCCCTGCGTGTACCAGGCCGGCGGGGTGTAGTCGATGGTGAACTCGCCCGTCAGCTCGGGCTCCGCGTCGGACTGATCGTCCGTCGGGACGTCCCACGTCCCGCCGCGCCTCTCGTTCCGATCGCCGCTCACTGGTCCTCCTGATCTGTCGAACACTGGTCCGGCGTCCCACCGGGCCACGCCGTCGCCCAGCCTAATCGTGCCCTGCGGCCGGTCTCCGCCCCCGTCTGCCCGTACCCGGGGCGGACCACGGGCCGGGGCCGCCCCCATCCTGCCCATACGGCCGGGCCCCGGCCAATCCCGTCTCCCCGGCCCACCTGCCGTATCACGCCGTTCCGTACCCGCCCGGTTGCGGCCCGCCCTTCGTCGGGGGCGCGTGCGGGCCGGTCCCCGTCCAGCTGTTCCCGCCCCGCGGGTTCCCCGTCCGCTTCGCCCTCGCCTGGTGCGGCCTGACGTTGCCCGGTTGGCCGGTCGGCCGGTCGGCCGGTTGCCCCGCGCCGCTTGCGTGGTGCGGGTGGTGGGCCCTGCGGGGCGAGGTCCCCTACCCTCCCCCAGATTCCGTCCGGGGGACCCCCGGTTCGCCCGTTCCCCGGGCTCCGCCCGGACCCGGTCCTCGAGCGCCCGACGGGCTGGAGGGGCCCGGGCCGGTTCGCCGGAAGCGGGGGCTGTGGCACGTTCGGCTCGGCCTGCCGGCTCCGGTCCTGTCGGACCGGGGCTCGCCTGGTCTTGGCTCCCGTCCATCCCCGGCTCGTTCGGCTCGGCTCCGCCTGTTCGTGCCCCGCCGGTGGAGGCTCGCAAGTTCCCGGCCGGCGGGTGGCGGTTCGCCTGTTCCAGGTTCGCCGGTGGCGGTTCGCCTGTTCCCGGCCCGCGGGTCGCGGTTCGCCTGTCCCAGGCTCGCCGGTTCGGGGGCTACTGGACCATGGCGCGCCCCTGCATGTTCCGTCGGCGTCCGGTCTACGCCGGTGGTGGCAGGGCTGGGCACGCCCTGCCCAGCCCCGGCACATCGCTCCGCCGGGCGGTTCCCGCGGTGCCGGCCGGAGCTCGCCTGTTTCTGTTCTGCCGTTACCGGACCGCCCGTTCGGGTCACCCGGTTCCCGGCTGACCCGTCGCCCGAACCGGGTCGGCGGCCTGGCCGTTGCCGTTCCGCCGGCGGGCTGGTTCCACCGTCGGGCCATGGCTGCCCGGTCCGGTCCGTTCCTCGGGACACCGGTTCCGCGGAACGGACCGCGAGCCGCGCACACGCTGCCCCGCCGACCCGCGTCCCGCGAGCCACGGTTCCCCGAACCGGTACCTCCCGGGTGTCCACGCCACGACCCGGGGTCCCCCGTGAGGGTGAACCCCGCCGCACCCCGGGCCCCGCCGGCAGCCACCCGGAACTCCCGGACCCGCTCAGCCGGTCAGCGCCCGGTCAGGGCCAGGGCCAGGGCCAGGGCCAGGGCCAGGGCAGGCGCCAGGCCTCCGTCCCCGCTCAGTCGATGCGACGTGCCGGGCCCAGCAGGCCCGTCTCCCCGTCCGTCGGCTGGGTCATCACGAACTGCCGGTCCCGCTCGGTGCACCACAGCGTGACCCCGTCGCCCAGCGTCGGCAGTGACTCCACCGCCGCCGCCGGCAGCAGCATCAGGCGGCCCAGCTGCTCGGCCTCGTCCGGGGAGACCCGCTGGACGCCGACCAGGGAGGCGTTGCGCACCAGTCGGGGGGCCGCCGGGCTCAGGTACGGGAGCAGGGTCAGGACCGACTGCCAGGGTCCCGCCGCGACGCGGCCCCGCGGCGGCCGCATGCCGCAGTCGCGGATCACCAGGACCGGACTGCCCGCCGACGCGCCCTGAGGCGGCACCCGGCCCACGTCGTGCAGGGTCACGCACTGCTGGCCCCCGCCCGCGGCCTGCGCCAGCCCGGACCACACCGGGCCGCGCCCGGTCTCCACCGTCACCCGCGCCCCCGTGGCGGCGGCCCGCAGGGCCAGGACCTGCGCCGTCCACAGACCGCCGATCAGCGTGACCTCGTACGGAGTCGGCCGGTTGATGCCGAGGACCGCCGGGCGGCCCCCCGAGTCGACGCCGATGACGACTCCGTCGTCCCCGACCGGCAGCGCGAGCGCGTCCAGCTCCGCCGCCTGGACCACGTGCCGTTCCCGGCGCGGGCCGACCAGCCCGAACCCGCCCCGCGAGCCCGAACCCGCTCCGGCGCGCGATCCCACAGCGGATCCCGGTCCCGCAGCGGATCCCGAACGAGAGCCCCTCATCGTGTCCCTCCCAGCGGCAGCGACGCCAGCAGCCCCGGCACCTGCTCCCGGTCCAGCCGTACCAGCCCGGCCTTGACCCCGCGGGCCGTCTGCTCCAGTCCGCGCCGCGCGGTGACCAGCTCCTCGTCGCTGCGCCCGGTGACCCGTACGTGCCCGGTCAGCGCGACCTCGTGCCGCGCGGCCGGGGTCATCGTGAGGCTGAAGTTCGTGGCCAGCGCCGGCAGTGAGGTCAGCAGCGCGACGAACTGCGGCAGTGCCGCCCCGCTCCCGCCCAACTGGGGCCAGCGGCTGATCCAGTACGTGGTGTGCCGCCGGTCGTCGCAGCGCCAGGTCCGCGAGGTCTCCTCGGTGCGCCGGCCCGTGGCCGCCGACCGCCCCGCCTGGGTGATCGCCATCGGGTTCGCGCACGAGGACGTGGCCAGGGCGCCCGTCAGCTCCTGCTCCGTGAGCACCGTCGCGCGGAACCCGGCCCCCGCGAGCCTGCTCGCCAACTGGTCCGCGACCCGCACCAGACACCGCTGCGCCCCCGGCAGCCCGCCCCCGCGCGCGGTGACCGCGTCGGGGCACAGCTCCGGATCCAGCTTGAGCGCGATCCAGGTGAGGCGTACGGCCGGGCTCCCGGTCAGGGCCTGGAGCGGGGCGTAGTTGCGCGCGGCCATCGACTGGGCCGGCAGGTGCGGGGCCGGCGCGGGCTGGGTGTGCTGCACGAGCTGCGCGGACTCCAGCCGGATGCCGTCCACTTCGAGGACGTCCCGTACGAGGGCCAGCGGCAGCGGCCGCGCCGCCCGGTCGGGGCGCAGCGCGGTGGCGTCCATGTCGACCTGGACCACCGCGGTCAGGAAGGTGCCGTCACCGACCATGCCCACGGGCCGCCGGTCACGGTCGCGCTCCCGCTCGCTGAACGTGAGCGTCCGCAAAGCCGGTTCGGCCTCGACGAGCGGGGCCAGCCCGGGTTCCGTACCGGCCGGCACCGCCGTGGCGGCGGCCCGGCGGCGGCGTGCGCGCAGGGCGAGGGCGCCGCCGATCCACTCGGGCAGCGAGCGCCGGTGCCTGCGTACGACCGCGAGCAGGACGAGGAGCAGGGCGAGCACACCGGCGGGCGCCAGCAGCAGCGGATCCACGACCCAGGCCGCCAGCAGAGCCGCGGCGGCCACCTGGAGGAGCACGAGTTGTTGCAATCGGAACGGGCCAAAACGCCCCGGGCCGGACTTCGGATGCGGCGTCACTCCGGCGCGCGCGGATTCGGGCGCCCCGGTCCGCGGCCTCACGGCAGTGGCCATCACTCGCGCACCTCACCTTTCCGGGGTTCGTACCCCTGAGCCCCGGCAGCACGCGCGACAGCCGGCCGCTCGCCCCCGGAATCTCCCCAACCCGCCCCAACACCCCTGTTTCCCCCGGCCCGGAAGGCGTGGAGCGGCTGCCTCACCCTACCCGGCCCCCAACCGGCCCCCGTCAAGAGGCATAGTAGGTGGCCGGTCGGACAACAGAGGCCCGGCGACCGTACTCACCGACCGGGCCGTGCGGGGAGAATCAGGCGGCCATGGCCTCACGACGTGACGAGCTCAACGCGTACACCTTTGCGAAGCGACGCACGGTGGCCGCGTTCCTTCAGCCCTCGGCGAGCGGTTCGGAGGAGGGTGCTCCGCGGCCGCTGCGCGCCGTCCTTCCCAGTGTGATCACCGCCGCCGTCGTCCTCGCGGCCTTCGGAGCCTGGGGGATGTTCAAGCCGACGGCCCCCAAGGGCTGGGACACCCCCGGCGACCACGTCATCGTCGGCAAGGACTCGACGACCCGCTACGTCATCCTGACGACCACGGTCGACGGCAAACCCCAGACCCGGCTGCACCCGGTCCTCAACCTCGCCTCCGCCCGGCTGCTCCTCGACCCGTCCAAGGCCAAGGTCGTGCAGGTGGAGGACAAGGTGCTGGACGCGGGCAAGATCCCGCGCGGTCCCATCATCGGCATCCCGTACGCCCCCGACCGGCTGCCCGCCCCGGCGGAGGCGGGGAAGGCCAAGCGCTGGGCCGTCTGCCAGCAGCCCGGTGGCAACGGCAAGGGCGTGCAGACGGCCGCCTTCGTCCTCGCCGACCGCGAGGCGCACCTGATGGACGACAGGCGCAGGCTCGCCGACTCCCAGGCCCTGTACGTCCAGAGCACCGGCCCGGGCCGGGCCCGCTACCTCGTCGACGCGGCGGGCATGAAGTACAAGTTCCCCGACGGCGGCGCCGCGGACTCGCGCACGATGACCAATGCCCTCGTCGGCAACAGCGCCGTCCCGCAGCAGGTCGCCGAGGAGTGGCTGGCCACCCTGGGCTCCGGCGACGACCTGGCTTTCCCCGAACTGCCGGGCGCCCGGGCCGGAACGGCCGCCGGGGTCAAGGGCCTGGCCAGCACCGACGACAAGGTCGGCATGGTGCTGAAGGCCGTGACCGGCGCCGGTGTGCAGCACTACCTGGTGCTGCCCGGCAAGGTCGTGCCCGTCTCCGACTTCGTCGCCTGGCTGATGATCTCCTCGCCCGCGACCGACCGGCTCGACATGCACGGCAAGGCCCACGAGGTGGACATGCAGTCCATCAACCCGGACCGCACGCCCTTCAAGGGCGACGCGAAATGGCCGCAGAAGAAGACCGAGCGGGTCAACGAGGTCCGCGCCTCCGCGGCCTCCGCCGCCGGTTCGGACGGCGCCCGCGACACCGTCTGCAGCGTGCTGCGCTCGGTCGACGCCCGGGGCCGCCAGACGCTGAGCACCTGGGCCGGCACCGGATTCCCCGTCGACATCACCGCCAGCGGCACGAGCGCCTACGTCACTCCGGGCACCGGCCTGCTCTACACCCAGGCGCAGGGCCGCCAGACCACCGCGGGCGGCGCGCTCTTCCTGGTCACCGACACCGGCCTGCGGTACGCGGTCCAGGCCAACGGCGACAGCGACGCGGCCCAGCCCTCACCCGGACCGGGCGCGAGCTCCGGCCAGAGCGAGAGCCCCGGCCAGGGCGGGTCGGCGACTTCCGACGGCCGCCCCGCGCCGAGCCAGGCCCAGGCGCGGCTCGGATACGCGGACGTGGTCCCGGTGACGGTGCCCATCGCCTGGTCGGAGTTCCTCTCCAAGGGGCCCCGCCTCGACAGCAACTCCGCCCGTCAGCCCCAGGGTTCGTGATGCGCAGGACAGCCAGGCCCGCCCTCGCCGCCCTACTGGCGGCGGCCGCCCTCACCCTGGGGGCCGCGCCGCAGCCCTCGTACGCGAGCCCGCGCGAGCCCTCGTACCCCCTGCGTCTCGCGGGCGCGGGCGAGTGCACCTTCCCGATGAAGAAGCAGATAGAGGACCGCCCCTGGGCGCTCCAGCGCCTGCTGCTCGACGAGCTCTGGGCGCAGACCAAGGGCCGCTCCAAGGACGGCAAGTCCGTCCGGGTGGCCGTCATCGACACCGGCGTCGACCGGGTCAACCCGCAGCTCAGCGACGCCCTCGACATCGGGGCCGGCCGCGACTTCCTCGACGCCAAGGGCGACGGCACGGCGGACACCGTCGGGCACGGCACCAAGGTCGCCGGGCTCATCGCGGCCCGTCCGAAGGCCGGCACCGGCTTCGTCGGGCTCGCCCCCGAGGCCACGATCATCCCCATCCGGCAGAACGACGGACAGGGCGGCGGCAACGCACAGACCCTGAGCGAGGCCATCACGCACGCGGTGGCCAAGGGCGCCCAGGTCATCAACGTCTCGCAGGACACCGAGCAGCCGATGACCCAGGACTCCAAGCTCGGGCAGGCCGTGAAGAAGGCCGTCGAGGCCAACGTGGTCGTCGTCGCCTCGGCCGGCAACGACGGCCTGAGCGGGAAGAAGCGCGCCACCTACCCGGCGGCCTTCCCCGGGGTCCTGGCCGTGGGCTCCTCGGACCGCAACAACGAGCGCGCCGCCTTCTCCCAGCCCGGCTCCTTCATCGGGATCGCGGCCCCCGGCGTCGACATGGTCTCCACCGTCCCCGGCTTCGGCCAGTGCGTGGACAACGGCACCAGCTTCTCCGCCCCCTACGTCGCCGGGGTCGCCGCCCTGCTGCGCGCCAAGCATCCCGAGTGGACCGCGCAAGAGGTGATCTGGCAGCTCCAGAACACCGCCGAGCGCTCCGTCAACGGCCACGACGACTACGTGGGCTGGGGCGTGGTCGACCCGGTCCGCGCGCTCACCCAGTCCGCCGTGGGCGCGGAGCCCCCGAAGGCCCCCGTACCGGACCCCGGTCCGCCGCCCGCCGCGGCCCCGGAACCGGCCGCGATGCAGACGACGGAGACGGCCCGCGAACGCGACGAGCGGCTCGCCACGTACGCGCTGGGGATCGGTGGCGTACTCATCGCCGTGATCGCCGGCACCGCCACGGTGGTCCGGGACGCACGGAGCCGGGGGAACCGACGGAACCGAAGGCGCCGTTTGCAGTGAACGGTCACGGTTCCTCAACAGATCCCCAAGGGCTGTGTTGGGTCGGGCCGATCAACTGACTACAGTGTTCGGAGGCTTCACGACTGTGATCGGGGATGGTGCGTGGAGCGGAGGGGATCCGGGGGCGTGTGGCTGAAAACCGCCCCCTCGACATACCGCTCCGCCGCGCGATCCGCCGGTTCTGTCTGGCGAATTGAGAGATGAGGAGCTTCGGATGACCAACAATTTCGGACTCGCTGATGACCCGGTAAAGCAGGCACTGAACAAGATTTCGGAGACCGCCGACAGCGTCACCCGGCAGTCCCGGGAGCTGGCGGACATCCTCGCCACCGTCGGCGCGGGCTGGACCGGTGTGGGTGCGTCGGGGTTCACCTCCGCGCAGACCGTCGTCAACGAGGACCACGACGAGATCCGCCGGCTGCTCGGCGTCCTGCACAACGCGGTCGGGCAGACCAAGAACCTGAGCAACGCGCAGGACGACGACGTGGTCTCGGCGTTCCAGTCGGTCAAGGCTTCCAGCGGCGGCGGCAACACCTCCGCCCTCAACGGGATCTGACCCGCGGGATCCGACCCGATTCCCACCCACCTGCCCCGCCCCGTGCGAAGGAGAAGAGCATGACCGCGAACGACGGGCACACCAAGGTCCAGTACGAGAGCCTCCAGGGGATGGCGGACCGCATCCGCATCGTCTCGGACAACATCAAGAAGGACCTCGACGAGATGGGCGCGGCCCTGACGGTCGTCACCGACACCTGGGACGGCGAGGCGCACCTCCAGTACGTCGAGCTGCAGCGCAAGTACAACGCCAAGGCCGACCACATGCGCGCCCAGCTCCGCCAGGTCGCGGACCTGATCGAGCGCGGCAAGAACGACTACCGCGCCACCGACGTGAAGGCCTCGCGCCTGTTCACCGAGGCCTACTAGGCCCGCGGTACCGCGAAACACGAGGAAGGGGCGCGCCCGGTGCGGGCGCGCCCCTTCCTCATGTCCCCGAGTCCCCGGAGGCCGTACGACCCCTAGCGCGGATCCCGGTCCAGGTCGAACTCGCCGTCCCGGGCCCCGAGTACGAACGCCTCCCACTCGGCGGCGGTGTAGCGCAGCACCGTGTCCCGGTCCAGTGACGACCGCATCGCCACCGCGCCCTCGGGCAGCCGGGCGATCTCGACCCGCTCCTCGTCGGGAGAGGTGCCGGGCGGGCCCTCCCACTCGACGCCGCTGATGTCGAGCCCGTAGAGCTCGTCCTTCTCCTGCTGAGTGCCCATGCGCGGCCTCTCCTTCGGTGGTGCGATCCCTGCCGATTATCGACGGTGGCGAGCCGCACGCGAGGGGCTTTCAACAAGCCACCGCAAGCCACCGCGAGCCCCCGCCCCCGCACGCCCGGCCCCCGGCTCCGCCCTACATCCCCGGCACCCGGCCGATCTGGATCAGCGAGGTCCCGCGCTTGCGCGAGACGAAGGAGGCCCGGCCCTGAGGCATGGGACGCGGCCGCACGCTGCCGACCAGATCCCCCTCGGACGGATCGCCGGACAGCACCACGCCCTGCGCGCCCAGCTCCTTGATCCGCTGCATGAACGGCTCGTACAGCGCCCGCGAGGCGCCCGCCGAACTGCGCGCGATGATGAAGCGCACCCCGGTGTCGCGCGCGAACGGCAGGAACTCCACCAGCTGCGCCAGCGGATTGCCCTGACTCGTGGCCACCAGGTCGAAGTCGTCGATGATGATGAACACGTCCGGGCCCGTCCACCAGCTGCGGTCGCGCAACTGCTGCGGGGTGACGTCCTGCGGGGGCTGCCGGCGGGCGAACACCCCGGCCAGCGCCTCCATGTGCATCTGCAGGGAGCTCGCCATCGGCGCGTACTCCAGCAGGTGCTCCTCCGGCAGCGCGCCGAGCAGGCCGCGCCGGTAGTCGCCGACCACCAGCCGGGCGCGGTCCGGGCCGTAGCGCTCCGAGATCCGCTGTGCGATGAGCCGCAGCAGGTTCGTCTTGCCCGACTCGCTCTCGCCGAACACGAGGAGGAAGGGGTCGGTCTCGAAGTCGACGAACACCGGCTCCAGCTCGGTCTCGTCGATGCCGATCGCGATCCCGCGCTCCGGGTACTCCCCGCCCTTGGGGAGCTGGTCCGCGTGCAGCAGCCGCGGCAGCAGCCGTACACCGGGGGCGGCCTGGCCCGTCCAGTTCTGCTTCACGGAGTCCACGAAGGCGGCCGTCGCCTCCGACAGGTCCTCCGTCGCGTGCGAGCCGTCGACCCGCGGCAGCGCGCCCAGGAAGTGCAGCTTCTCCGCGACCTGGCCCCGGCCCGGCATGCCCGCCGGGACGTTCGCCGCGACCTTGCGGTCGAACTCGGAGTCCATGACATCGCCGAGGCGCAGCTCCAGCCGGCTGAGGATCTGGTCCTTCAGCGCGGCCCGGACCTCCATGTACCGGGCGACCGTGATCACCACGTGGATGCCGTATCCCAGCCCGCGGGACGCGATGTCCGTGACGACCTGCTCCAGGGCCTCGTACTCGCCCCGGAAACCGCCCCAGCCGTCGACGACCAGGAACACGTCGCCCCAGGCCTCCCCGGGCAGCTCGCCCGCGGCCCGCCGCCGCCGGTAGGTGCCGATCGAGTCGATGTTGTGCGCGCGGAAGAACTCCTCGCGCCGCCGCAGGACCCCGGCCACCTCCGCGACCGTGCGGCGCACCCGCTCCGGGTCGAGCCGGGAGGCGATCCCGCCCACGTGCGGGAGCTCGGCCAGCGAGGACATACCGCCGCCGCCGAAGTCCAGCCCGTAGAACTGCACCTCGCGCGGGGTGTGCGTCAGCGCGAAGGAGGAGATCAGCGTCCGCATCAGCGTGGACTTGCCCGACTGCGGGCCGCCGACCACCATCATGTGGCCCGCCGCACCCGAGAAGTCCCGGTACAGCACCTCGCGCCGCTGCTCGAAGGGCTTGTCGATGAGCCCGAGCGGTACCACCAGCCCGCCCGGCCGCGTGTACCCCTCGGCGTGCAGCCCCCGCTCCGCGCTCGGCGCCAGCGCCGGCAGCAGCTGGTCCAGCGGCGGAGCCTGGTCCAGCGGCGGCAGCCACACCTGGTGCGCCGGCACCCCCTGCCCCTCCAGCCGTCCCACGATCACGTCCAGCACCGTGTCCGCGAGCGCGTCGTCCCCGGCCCGCGCCTCCTGCTCCGCCCGCGCCGACAGGTACGCCGGGTCCGGAGCCGCGTACACCACCGGCACCGGCGCCGCCGTGAACAGCACGGGCCGCCGCTCCACCGGGAACAGCCCGACCGACAGGTCCGGCCCGCCCGAGCGGTAGGTGCCCGAGACGTACGCCGCCTTGAAGCGCGTCATCTCGTCCGTACCGAACTTCAGGTAGCCCGAACCGGGCACCGACGGCAGGTGGTAGGCGTCCGGCACGCCGATCGCGGTCCGCGACTCCGCCGCCGAGAAGGTCCGCAGACCGATCCGGTACGACAGGTACGTGTCCAGCCCGCGCAGCTTGCCCTCCTCCAGCCGCTGCGAGGCCAGCAGCAGGTGCACGCCCAGCGACCGGCCGATGCGGCCGATCTGGATGAACATGTCGATGAAGTCCGGCTTCGCGGTCAGCAGCTCGGAGAACTCGTCGATGACCAGCACCAGCGAGGCCAGCGGCTCCAGCGGAGCACCCGCCGCGCGGGCCTTCTCGTAGTCGTGGATGTTCGCGTAGTTGCCCGCCGAGCGCAGCAGCTCCTGGCGGCGCTGCAGCTCGCCGCGGATCGAGTCGCCCATGCGGTCCACGAGCGTGAGGTCGTCCGCCAGGTTGGTGATGACCGCCGCGACGTGCGGCATCTGCCCCATCCCGGTGAAGGTCGCACCGCCCTTGAAGTCGGCGAGCACGAAGTTCAGCGTCTCCGAGGTGTGCGTGACGGCCAGCCCCAGCACCAGCGTGCGCAGCAGCTCCGACTTGCCCGAACCGGTCGCGCCCACGCACAGCCCGTGCGGGCCCATGCCCTCCTGCGCGGCCTCCTTCAGGTCCAGCATCACCGGGGAGCCGTCCTCGCCGACCCCGATCGGCACGCGCAGCCGCTCGCCGGCGGAGCGCGGCCGCCAGGTCCGGGCCACGTCCACCGCGGCCGCGTCGCCCAGGTTCAGCAGGTCGGTGAAGTCCAGGTTGGCCAGCAGCGGCTCGTCCTCGTCCCCGCCGCCCGTCCGCAGCGGCGCCAGCTGCCGGGCCAGCGCCTCGGCCGCCGGCAGCGACAGGACGTCCGGCAGACCCTCGTAGGCGAAGCCCGCACCCGACTCCAGCCGCAGCCGGCCCGGCCGCACCACGACCGACAGCCCGCCGCGCGCCTCGTCCAGCTCGCCCGCCACCACCTCGACGACGGTGACCCCCTGCAGGCCCTCGGCCGCCGCGAACACCGAGTCCGGCGGCACCAGACCCCCGCGGGAACCCGAGTCCAGCACGAGCACCACGTGCGGCTGGT
Organism: Streptomyces sp. NBC_01298; assembly: GCF_035978755.1. NCBI lineage: Bacteria > Bacillati > Actinomycetota > Actinomycetes > Kitasatosporales > Streptomycetaceae > Streptomyces > Streptomyces sp. NBC_01298. The sequence goes on along the minus strand of NZ_CP108414.1, from coordinate 2,715,166 downwards.
CCAGCACCGGGGAACCCTCCCGGCTGAACCGGGGCCGGCCCTCCAGCCGGGAGCCGAGCAGCCCCTCCAGCTCACCGAGGTCGTCGCCGAACAGCCGCTTCGTGCCGGCCCCGTCGATCTGACCCGGCAGCTGGGTGTGCGGCAGCCACTTCACCCAGTCCCACTCCGCCACCGCGCCCGGCGCCGCCACCACGGCCACCATCAGGTCCTCGGGGGAGTGCAGCGTGGCCAGTTGCGCCACCAGCGCCCGGGCGGTGCCCCGCGCGGACTCCGGCTCCCCGGAGACCGTCACGTGGTAGAAGGCCCGCAACGACACCGCCATCGGCAGCCCGTCCAGCGAGGAGTGCACCCGCAGGAACCGCTGCATGGCCCCTGCCGCCAACGGCTCCAGCTCGTCCACCGGCGCCGTGTCCGGAGCCACCAGCGGGGTCGCCAGACGCTGCGCGCCCAGCCCCAGCCGGGCCTGCCCGAAGTCCGCGTCGCCGACCCGCCGCTCCCACAGTCGCGAACCCTCGGCCACCACCGACCACAACTGCTCCGGAGCCGGGTGCAGATACAGCTGCGCGTCGCGCTGGGCCCGCGCGGTCCTGCGTACCTGACGGCGGGTTTGAGCCAGGTACTTGAGGTAGTCCCGCCGGATATCGGCCATTTGCCCCTGCGTACCGCGCCGGTGCCGCACCAACTGAGCCACCAGCATGCCCACCGTCGACACCATCATCAGCACGCCCATGATGCGCATGAACGGCGCGGCGCCCGGCATGAAGAAGAAGACGGCCGACGAGCCCATCCCGAGCATCGGGAGGAGCTGCATCAGCACGCCCTCCTGCTGCCCCCGGGGAAGTTCCGGCGGCGCCTCCAGCCGCAGTTCGTCCGAAGGCACTTCGGGCGGCAGCGACCGCGGCGGACGCTTGACGACGATCTGGCTCACCGGAGCATCAATCCCTCGAAAACAGACGGGACGTCGCAACCGGCGCCCTCAAGTCCCGGGCGCGAAGGGGGTCTCCTCCGCAGAGAGGTGATCCTACTTGCCGACAGTCGTCAGCCCTCCCGGTAGGGTGGCGCGCGCGGCATGCGCATCCGCGAATCGGCCGCGCACCGGCGGGCGGACCACCACCGCCGCCGCATACCCACGCGACACCAACGCACACACCCACCGGGGGGCATCAGGTGAACACCGCCGAGGCGACCGGCTTCCGCAGGGTCACCGTCGTGGCTCCCGACAGCCGCATAGACGTCGCCCTCCCCGAGGACATCGCCGTCGCCGACATCTACCCCGAGCTGCTGCGCCTCACCGGCCAGACCCAGCCCGTCGGCGCACCCACCGGCTTCCACCTGGTCCTGCGCTCCGGCACCGTCCTCGACGGCGCCCGCACCCTCGCGGCCCAGCAGGTCCTGGACGGCGAAGTGCTCAGCCTGCGCCCCTTCGCGGAATCCCTGCCGCCCGCCGTCTTCGACGACGTCTCCGACGCCGTCGCCGCCGCCGTGGTGCGCGACCGCCACCGCTGGAGCGACGACATGCTGCGCGGCGCGGGCCTGACCGGCGCCGCCGTCCTCTTCGTCCTGCTCGGCTTCGTCCTCTGGTATGCCGACCCCGTCCTGCACGACATGCACGGACTGCCCGGCATCATCGCCGGCTCCGTCGGCGTGCTCCTCACCGCCGCCGCGGGCGTCCGCGCCCGGGTCTACCGCGACCGCGGCTCCGCCGTCGCCCTCGGCCTCGCCGCCGTACCGCACCTGCTGCTCGCCGGCGCCGGCATCATCGCCCCCGCCGCCGGCCAGGGCCCGGGCCGGCTGCAGTTCCTCCTCGGCTGCGTCTGCGTGCTCGTCGCCTCCGTCGCCCTGGTGGCCCTCACCCCCGACGGCGACGCCCCCTTCGTGGCGACCACCTTCCTCGCCGCCACCGGGACCCTGGCCACCTTCGCCGCCATCGCCGCCGACGCGAGCGCGACCTACGCCGCGGCCGTCTGCGCCCCCGCCGCCATCGGCCTCGTCGCCTTCCTCCCCGGCCTCTCCGCCCGCTTCGCCCGGCTCCCCATCGGCTACGCCGCCCCGCGGAGCGCCACCGCCGAGTACGAGACCCCGGACCGCTACGAGACCGAGCCGTACGGTGACCGGTCCGCCACCGAAGGGCACGACTCCGCAGCCCCCCTCGACGCCGAGGCCATCGGCGCGCAGGCCCGCCGCGGCCACGAGATGCTCCTCGGCCTCGTCGGCGGCTGCGCGGCCGTCGCCGTCGGCTCGGCCGCCGTCCTCGGCTTCTCGGACAACACCTGGGCCCGGCTCCTGGCCCTGGCCACCGGGCTCGCCATGCTGCTGCGCGCCCGCCTCTTCCGGTACACCTCCCAGGTCGCCTGCGCCCTCGTCGCCGGCTTCGCCGCCCTCGGCCTGCTCGTCCTGGGCCTCGCGATGCACCCGCCGTTCGCCCTGCTCAAGGAGCTCGCCCAGTACGGGGACCACAGCGGCCTGGAGATCCGTACGCTCTGGCTCTCCGCCGCCGTCGCCGCCGGCGCGGCCCTCTTCGCCGGAATTGCATTGGTCATTCCCCGCAAGGGTCTGTCACCCTTCTGGGGGCGGATGCTCGACCTCACCGAGGCCGCGGTCCTGCTCAGCCTGGTCCCGCTGGCCCTGGCCGTGCTCGACGTCTACGCCCGGGCCCGCGCTCTCACCAGCTGAGACGAGGGGCAGCGGCAGCCTGGTACGCTGTGTGACGGCCGTTTGTGTACGCGCCTCCGGATTCTTCCGGGGGCTGCGCTCAGCGGATCCCGCCTCCCGAGTTACGGAAGATCCCCAGAGAATTCGACCTGGGGCACTCGGTGGCTATGTAGACCTATTACAAGGAGTACGCGTGCCGCTCGACGCCGCAGTCAAGAAGCAGCTCATCGCAGAGTTTGGTGCCAAGGAGGGCGACACCGGCTCCCCCGAGGTCCAGGTCGCGATGCTGTCCCGCCGCATCTCGGACCTGACCGAGCACCTGAAGTCCCACAAGCACGACCACCACTCCCGTCGTGGTCTGCTGATCCTGGTCGGCCAGCGTCGCCGCCTGCTGCAGTACCTGGCCAAGAAGGACATCCAGCGCTTCCGTACGCTGGTCGAGCGCCTCGGCATCCGCCGCGGTGCGGCCGGCGCCAAGTAAAGACGCTGTGAAGGGAGCGGTTCCCACATTGAGTGGGCCGCTCCCTTTGCTGTACGTGCGCGAGGCACCGGACGCTTTGTAGTCTGGAAGCGTCCGCGTCGCAAGACGCGCACAACTGAAGAGGAGGAGCGCCCTCCCACGCCGCCGGTCCTCGGTAGTGGCATCCGGAAAGCCCGTACGGGGCTTCGCCCGGCTGCTTCGATCGAAGACCGGCCCGCACGCCAGGAGCGCTTCTCCGCAACCGTCCACCACCACACGGGTGGCGGACGGAGACGACGAAAATGGAGAAAACGCTAGTGGAGAACGAGACCCACTACGCCGAGGCCGTCATTGACAACGGTTCCTTCGGCACCCGCACCATCCGCTTCGAGACGGGCCGTCTGGCCCGCCAGGCCGCCGGCTCCGCCGTTGCCTACCTGGACGACGACACGATGGTGCTTTCCGCCACCACCGCGTCGAAGAAGCCCAAGGACCAGCTCGACTTCTTCCCCCTCACGGTGGACGTCGAGGAGCGCCAGTACGCGGCCGGCAAGATCCCCGGATCCTTCTTCCGCCGCGAGGGCCGCCCCTCCGAGGACGCGATCCTCACCTGTCGCCTGATCGACCGCCCGCTGCGCCCGTCCTTCAAGAAGGGCCTGCGCAACGAGATCCAGGTCGTCGCGACGATCATGGCGCTCAACCCCGACCACCTGTACGACGTCGTGGCGATCAACGCCGCCTCCGCGTCCACCCAGCTGGCCGGCCTGCCCTTCTCCGGCCCGATCGGCGGCGTCCGCGTCGCGCTGATCCGCGGCCAGTGGGTCGCCTTCCCGACGCACACCGAGCTCGAGGACGCCGTCTTCGACATGGTCGTCGCGGGCCGCGTGCTCGAGGACGGCGACGTCGCGATCATGATGGTCGAGGCCGAGGCCACCGAGAAGACCATCGCCCTGGTCAAGGGCGGCGCCGAGGCGCCGACCGAGGAGGTCGTGGCCGCCGGCCTCGACGCCTCGAAGCCCTTCATCAAGGCCCTGTGCAAGGCGCAGGCCGACCTGGCCGCCAAGGCCGCCAAGCCCGAGGGCGAGTTCCCGGTCTTCCTGGACTACCAGGACGACGTCTACGAGGCCCTCTCGGCCGCGGTGAAGGGCGAGCTCTCCCAGGCGCTGACCATCGCGGGCAAGCAGGACCGCGAGGCCGAGCTGGACCGCGTCAAGGAGATCGCCGCCGAGAAGCTCCTCCCGGCCTTCGAAGGCCGCGAGAAGGAGATCTCCGCCGCGTACCGCGGCCTGACCAAGGCCCTGGTCCGCGAGCGCGTCATCAAGGACAAGGTCCGCATCGACGGCCGCGGGCTCACGGACATCCGTACCCTCGCCGCCGAGGTCGAGGCCATCCCGCGCGTGCACGGCTCGGCGCTGTTCGAGCGTGGCGAGACCCAGATCCTGGGCGTCACCACCCTCAACATGCTCCGCATGGAGCAGCAGCTGGACACCCTCTCCCCGGTGACCCGCAAGCGCTACATGCACAACTACAACTTCCCGCCGTACTCGGTCGGCGAGACCGGCCGCGTCGGTTCGCCGAAGCGCCGCGAGATCGGCCACGGCGCGCTCGCCGAGCGCGCGATCGTGCCGGTCCTCCCGACGCGCGAGGAGTTCCCCTACGCGATCCGCCAGGTGTCCGAGGCTCTCGGCTCCAACGGTTCGACGTCCATGGGCTCGGTCTGCGCCTCCACCATGTCGCTGCTGAACGCCGGTGTGCCCCTCAAGGCCCCCGTCGCCGGTATCGCCATGGGCCTGATCTCGCAGGAGATCGACGGCAAGACCCACTACGTCGCCCTCACCGACATCCTCGGTGCGGAGGACGCGTTCGGCGACATGGACTTCAAGGTCGCCGGCACCAAGGAGTTCGTCACCGCGCTCCAGCTGGACACCAAGCTCGACGGCATCCCGGCCTCGGTTCTGGCCGCCGCCCTCAAGCAGGCCCGCGACGCCCGCCTCCACATCCTCGACGTGATGATGGAAGCGATCGACACGCCGGACGCCATGTCCCCGTTCGCTCCCCGGATCATCACCGTCAAGATCCCGGTGGACAAGATCGGTGAGGTCATCGGGCCCAAGGGCAAGATGATCAACCAGATCCAGGAGGACACCGGCGCCGAGATCACGATCGAGGACGACGGCACCATCTACATCGGTGCCGCCGACGGTCCGGCCGCCGAGGCCGCCCGCGCCACGATCAACCAGATCGCCAACCCGACCATGCCGGAGGTCGGCGAGCGTTACCTGGGTACGGTCGTCAAGACCACCACCTTCGGTGCCTTCGTCTCCCTCATGCCCGGCAAGGACGGCCTGCTGCACATCTCGCAGATCCGCAAGCTCGCCGGTGGCAAGCGCGTGGAGAACGTCGAGGACGTGCTCGCGGTCGGCACCAAGGTCCAGGTCGAGATCGCCGAGATCGACTCCCGCGGCAAGCTCTCGCTGGTCCCCGTCATCGACGGCGAGGCCGCCGGTGACGACGCTGACAAGGACGACTCCGACAAGTGACGTCGCGTAGTTCCCGTGTGACGGCCCGCCCCTCTTCGGAGGGGCGGGCCGTCGCCCGTACCCAAACACTGCTCAAGGGCGCGAACGGCATCGGCACCGTCCGCCGCACGGTCCTCCCCGGCGGACTGCGCGTGGTCACGGAGACGCTGCCGTCCGTCCGCTCCGCCACCTTCGGGATCTGGGCGCACGTCGGCTCCCGGGACGAGACGCCTTCGCTGAACGGCGCCACGCACTACCTGGAGCACCTCCTCTTCAAGGGCACCGAGAAGCGCAGTGCCCTCGACATCTCCTCCGCGATCGACGCGGTCGGCGGCGAGATGAACGCCTTCACGGCGAAGGAGTACACCTGCTACTACGCGCGGGTGCTCGACACCGACCTGCCGCTGGCCATCGACGTCGTGTGTGACATGCTCACCGGCTCGCTGATCCTCGAATCCGATGTCGACGCCGAGCGCGGAGTCATCCTCGAAGAGATCGCGATGACCGAGGACGACCCGGGCGACATGGTCCACGACCTGTTCGCCCAGACCATGTACGGGGACACCCCGCTCGGGCGCCCCGTCCTCGGCACCGTCGACACGATCAACGCGCTCACCGCCGACCGGATCCGCCGCTTCTACAAGAAGCACTACGACCCCACCCACCTGGTCGTGGCGGCCGCGGGCAACGTCGACCACAACAAGGTCGTACGCCAGGTCCGCGCGGCCTTCGAGAAGGCCGGCGCCCTGACCCGCGCCGACGCCGAACCGGTGGGTCCGCGCTCCGGCACCAAGCGGATCCGCACCTCCGGCCGCGTCGAGCTGGTCAACCGCAAGACCGAGCAGGCCCACGTGGTCCTCGGCATGCCGGCCCTGGCCCGTACCGACGAGCGTCGCTGGGCGCTGGGCGTACTGAACACCGCGCTCGGCGGCGGCATGTCCTCCCGCCTCTTCCAGGAGGTCCGGGAGAAGCGCGGCCTCGCCTACAGCGTGTACTCGTACACCTCGGGCTTCGCCGACACCGGTCTCTTCGGCGTCTACGCCGGCTGCCGCCCCAACCAGGTCCACGACGTACTGCGGATCTGCCGGGACGAGCTGGACAAGGTGGCCGCCGACGGGCTCACCGACGAGGAGATCCGGCGGGCCGTCGGCCAGCTGTCCGGCTCCACCGTCCTCGGCCTGGAGGACACCGGCGCGATCATGAACCGCATCGGCAAGAGCGAGCTGTGCTGGGGCGACCAGATGTCGGTCGACGACCTGCTGGCCCGGATCGCGGCCGTCACCCCGGACGAAGTGCGCTCCGTCGCGCAGGACGTCCTGGCCCAGCGGCCCTCGCTCGCGGTGATCGGCCCGCTGAAGGAGAAGCAGGCGGCCCGTCTGGACGAGGCCGTCGCCTAGCCGGGCGAACCCCGGGAGCACGTTGCCCGGGCCCCGGGACAGGGCCCGGGTCCGTACGCACTTTAAGGAATGACATGAGCAAGCTGCGCGTGGCAGTTCTCGGCGCCCAGGGCCGCATCGGCTCCGAGGCCGTCAAGGCGGTCGAGGCCGCCGGGGACATGGAACTGGTGGCCGCCCTCGGCCGCGGAGACAAGCTGGAGACGGTGGCCGAGGCCGGCGCCCAGGTCGCGATCGAGCTGACCACCCCCGCCTCGGTGATGGAGAACCTCGAGTTCCTCGTCGGCCACGGCATCCACGGAGTGGTCGGCACCACCGGCTGGACCGAGGACCGCCTCGGCCGGCTGAACGGCTGGCTCGCCGCTTCCCCGGCGACCGGCGTGCTCATCGCCCCGAACTTCTCCATCGGCGCCGTCCTCACCATGAAGTTCGCGGCCCAGGCCGCCCGGTACTTCGAGTCCGTCGAGGTCGTCGAACTCCACCACCCGAACAAGGTCGACGCCCCCTCCGGCACGGCGACCCGTACGGCGCAGCTCATCGCGGCCGCCCGCGCCGAGGCCGGCCTCGGTGCGCAGCCCGACGCCACCGCCACCGCCCTCGACGGCGCGCGCGGCGCGAACGTCGACGGCGTCCCGGTGCACGCGATCCGCCTCCGCGGCCTGCTGGCCCACCAGGAGGTGCTCCTCGGCGGTGAGGGCGAGACCCTGACCATCCGTCACGACTCCCTGCACCACAGCAGCTTCATGCCGGGCATCCTGCTCGGCGCGCGCCGCGTGACGCAGACCCCGGGCCTCACCTTCGGCCTGGAAAACTTCCTCGAACTCGGCTGACGAGCAGGCGGTACCCATGCGCGCGAAGATCCTCTACTTCCTCACGGCCGCCGTCCTGGTCGTGTACTTCGTCCTGGTCGGCAGCAGGGGCCTGATGCTGATCCGGCACGGGACCCTGCTCACCGTCACCTTCGGGGTGGCCGTGCTGATCCTGCCGGTCATCGGCGTCTGGTTCCTCTGGAAGAACACCCAGTTCGTCACCAGGGCCAACCAGCTGGGAGTCGAGCTGGAAGCCGAGGGCGGACTGCCCGTGGACGAGCTGGAGCGGGACAAGTACGGCCGGATCCTGCGGGACTCGGCCGACGAGGTCTTCGCGCGCCGCAGGGCCGAGACGGAGGACGCGCCGGGGGACTGGCGCAGCTGGTTCCGCCTGGCCATCGCGTACCACGACGCCCGCGACACCCCGCGGGCCCGCAAGGCCATGCAGAGGGCCATCTCCCTGCACGACGGAAAGCCCGTACAAGCCTGAGCCTGTACGGGCTTCCCGTGCGCGTGACGGACTCTCACCGGGGGCGCCGCGGCGCCGGGGCGGACCGCCTCAGGCGGGCACGGCCCGGTACTCGTCGGCCCAGGCCTCGACCCGGCCGGCGGCCCGGTCGAAGGCCTCGGTCCGCGACAGGAAATCGGCGTTGTGGTCGGTCAGCAGCACCGGCAGCTCGGCGCCGCCGCGCGCGGCCACCGTCAGGGCCTGACCCTGCACGGTCCTCGGCAACCCGAGCCAGCGCACGGGCTGCTGCACGGTGCGGACTTCGCCGACCTGGTCCCAGGGGATCGAGCGCGTGGTCAGGAACCCGGCCACGCGCAGCCCCTTGGGGCTCACCCAGACGCCCGTGCGCAGCAGCCGCAGGGCGGAGCCGACCACGGCGAGCGAGGCCAGCAGACCGCCCAGGGCGCCGGTCCAGGTGCCGGCGGCCACGATGATCACCGTGGCGAACAGCATGAACGAGCCGACCAGGAGCATCACCGAGGCGATGGCCACCCGCCAGGGCCCCGGGCGGTACGGGCGGCGCCATCGGTCGGGGTCTTCGTAGGGGAGCGTCTCCCCGGTGTCGTGCGCGTCGAATGCGCCGTCGGCCGTCAGGAAGGGCAGGGGCACGGCAGGACCTCACTCACATGCACGTTCGGTTGGGCTGTGCCCGTGAGGCTACCGCCCCTCGGAGGCCTCCGACTGCTGCGACTTCTCCGGTGCGTGGCTCGGCTGCAGTGCGGGGACGCCGAAGAGCAGCGATCCGACGAGCCCCGCGACGACGGTGAGTCCAACCAGACTACGGGCGGCGATCTGGGTCTTGCTCAGACTCTCGCGCGGCGGCGGAGTGACGTTGCTGCGGAATCGGTCGGCCTCGGCGACGAAGGCGAAGGGGACGGGTTCGCGCCGGCGAAACATGGGAACGACTCTCCTCACAGTCAGGGCCCCGGGGCGGTGGGGCGGGATGGGCGGACGTTCTACGGAGTAGGACGTACGAATGGCCCGATCGGTGCCGATTTTCGGGAGATTCACCAAAGTTCGTGGCGTTGCGTCAGCTTCGCCGCCGAGGGCCCGACGCGGCCCGGGCTGCCCGTTCGGCCCTGTCGGCCGGCTCTGCCGTCTCCGCGGTGAGACCCGGGCCGGACCCTTCCCAGGGCCCACCACGATGCCCTGTTTGGGTAGAAGTCCCGGTTCCGCACGGATGTACGGAACAAGTCTGAAGTGTCCGTATTGCCACGTTTCGTAAAGTTCATCTAGGCTGATCAAACGGACCCGGCACTGCTTGAACCCCCGAGCAGGCAGTGCCGGGCTCCAACACCGTCATCACGTCCCCCGAGGGGACACCGCGAGCATGGCAGCGAGTAGCGTGTTACCCATGGCTCCGATCTCGACTCCGCAGACCCCCTTCGGGCGGGTCCTCACCGCCATGATCACGCCGTTTACGGCGGATGGCGCACTTGACCTCGACGGCGCGCAGCAGCTCGCCGTCCACTTGGTGGACGCAGGCAACGACGGCCTGATCATCAACGGCACCACCGGTGAGTCGCCGACCACCACTGACGCGGAGAAAAACGACCTCGTACGAGCCGTACTCGAAGCGGTCGGAGACCGGGCCCACGTGGTCGCCGGCATCGGCACCAATGACACCCGTCACACCCTCGAGCTGGCCCGCGAGGCCGAGCGCACCGGCGCTCACGGCCTGCTCGCGGTCACCCCGTACTACAGCAAGCCGCCGCAGGAGGGCCTCTTCCGGCACTTCACGGCGATCGCCGACGCCACCGAGCTCCCGGTGATGCTCTACGACATCCCCGGCCGCAGCGGTGTCCCGATCAATACGGAAACACTCGTCCGGCTGGCCGAGCACCCCCGTATCGTTGCCAACAAGGACGCCAAGGGCGACCTCGGACGCGCCAGCTGGGCCATCGCGCAGAGCGGTCTGGCCTGGTACTCCGGTGACGACATGCTGAACCTGCCGCTCCTGTCGGTCGGCGCGGTCGGCTTCGTCTCCGTGGTCGGTCACGTGGTCAGCCCCGAGCTCCGAGAGATGCTCGAGGCTCACCTGGGCGGCGACGTCCAGAAGGCCACCGAGATCCACCAGAAGCTGCTCCCCGTCTTCACCGGCATGTTCCGCACCCAGGGTGTGATCACCACCAAGGGCGCGCTGAACCTGCAGGGCCTGCCCGCGGGCCCGCTGCGTCTCCCGCTGGTCGAGCTGACCGCCGAAGAGACGGCCCAGCTCAAGATCGATCTTGCCGCCGGCGGGGTACAGCTCTGACATCAGACTTCACAACTGAATAAGCAGAACCACACAAGACCACAGCAAGTGCACGAATGACATGCGCGCCACGTGCCTCGACGGGTACGTGGCCGCGCGTGGTGAAGGAGAACCTTTTGAGCCATCCGCATCCTGAACTCGGTCCGCCGCCGAAGCTCCCCAAGGGCGGCCTTCGGGTCACCCCCCTGGGCGGGCTCGGTGAGATCGGCCGCAACATGACCGTCTTCGAGTTCGACGGCCGCCTGCTCATCGTCGACTGCGGTGTCCTCTTCCCTGAAGAGGAACAGCCGGGCATCGACCTGATCCTGCCGGACTTCTCGTCCATCCGGGATCGCCTCGACGACATCGAGGGCATCGTCCTCACGCACGGCCACGAAGACCACATCGGCGCCGTCCCGTACCTCCTCCGGGAGAAGCCGGACATCCCGCTGATCGGCTCCAAGCTGACGCTGGCGCTCATCGAGGCCAAGCTCCAGGAGCACCGCATCCGCCCCTACACCCTTGAGGTGAAGGAAGGCGAGCGCGAGAACCTCGGCCCCTTCGACTGCGAGTTCATCGCGGTCAACCACTCCATCCCGGACGCCCTGGCCGTGGCCATCCGCACCGGCGCCGGCATGGTCGTGTGCACCGGTGACTTCAAGATGGACCAGCTCCCGCTGGACAACCGCCTCACCGACCTGCACGCCTTCGCGCGTCTGAGCGAAGAGGGCATCGACCTTCTCCTCTCGGACTCGACGAACGCCGAGGTCCCGGGCTTCGTCCCGCCCGAGCGCGAGATCTCGAACGTCCTGCGCACGGTGTTCGCCAACGCCAACAACCGGATCATCGTGGCGAGCTTCGCGAGCCACGTGCACCGCATCCAGCAGATCCTCGACGCCGCCCACGAGTACGGCCGCAGGGTCGCCTTCGTCGGCCGCTCGATGGTCCGCAACATGGGCATCGCCCGTGACCTGGGCTACCTGAAGGTCCCGGCCGGCCTCGTCGTGGACGTCAAGACCCTCGACGACCTGCCGGCCCACGAGGTCGTCCTGGTCTGCACGGGTTCGCAGGGCGAGCCGATGGCGGCCCTGTCCCGCATGGCGAACCGCGATCACCAGATCCGGATCGTCCCGGGCGACACGGTCATCCTGGCCTCGTCCCTGATCCCGGGCAACGAGAACGCGGTCTACCGCGTGATCAACGGCCTGACCCGCTGGGGCGCCAACGTCGTGCACAAGGGCAACGCCAAGGTGCACGTCTCGGGCCACGCCTCCGCGGGCGAGCTGCTGTACTTCTACAACATCTGCAAGCCGCGGAACCTGATGCCGGTCCACGGCGAATGGCGCCACCTGCGCGCCAACGCGGAGCTCGGCGCCCTGACGGGCGTACCGAAGGACCGCATCGTCATCGCCGAGGACGGCGTCGTCGTCGACCTCATCGACGGCAAGGCCCGCATCTCGGGCAAGGTCCAGGCCGGCTACGTCTACGTGGACGGCCTCTCGGTCGGCGATGTCACCGAAGCCCACCTCAAGGACCGCAAGATCCTCGGTGACGAGGGCATCATCTCGGTCTACGTCGTGGTGGACAGCACCACGGGCAAGATCGTCAGCGGCCCGAACATCCAGGCCCGCGGCTCCGGCATCGAGGACTCGGCGTTCACGTCCGTCCTGCCGAAGATCGAGGAAGCCATCGCCCGCGCCGCCGCGGACGGTGTGGCCGAGCCGCACCAGATCCAGCAGCTCATCCGCCGCACGATGGGCAAGTGGGTCTCGGACGGCTACCGCCGCCGCCCGATGATCCTCCCGGTCGTCGTCGAGGTCTGACCCTCGCCGTAGCGACCACACCGGAGCGGGGCAACCGGATTTGCATCCGGGGGCCCCGCTCCAGTACGTTTACGTCTCCACCTCGCACGGCCCCCCGGCACACACGTGTGCCCGGCCATGCCGATGCGGGCGGGTGGGATTCCAGAGCAGGGAAACCTGATAAAGTCTGGCTCGCCCGAAAGGGAATGGCTCTCCAATGGCCATCCAATTCAAATCCAAGTCAGAAACGACGCGGAAATGATCTGGTAGAGTTGGAATCGCCGGAAAGGGAAACGCGAAAGCGAAGAACTGGAAAGCGGATCCCGCTGACTGGGAATCGGACACGAAAGAGTCTGATAGAGTCGGAAACGCAAGAACAGAACAGAACGAAAGCCCGGAGGAAAACCCGCGAGGGTGAGTACAAAGGAAGCGTCCGTTCCTTGAGAACTCAACAGCGTGCCAAAAATCAACGCCAAAAAGTTGATACCCCGTCCATTTCGGTGGATGAGGTTCCTTTGAAAAAGACCTGTGAGGTCGCGGTTCTGCCGTGATGCTTGCAGGCAATTACACAGCGAGGACGCAGTGGACGGTCGGTCTTATTCCGACATGACTGTCCCGCTCTAAGTGCGTGTGCACCCGATTACGGGTAAACATTCATGGAGAGTTTGATCCTGGCTCAGGACGAACGCTGGCGGCGTGCTTAACACATGCAAGTCGAACGATGAAGCCCTTCGGGGTGGATTAGTGGCGAACGGGTGAGTAACACGTGGGCAATCTGCCCTTCACTCTGGGACAAGCCCTGGAAACGGGGTCTAATACCGGATAACACTCCTGCCTGCATGGGCGGGGGTTAAAAGCTCCGGCGGTGAAGGATGAGCCCGCGGCCTATCAGCTTGTTGGTGGGGTAATGGCCCACCAAGGCGACGACGGGTAGCCGGCCTGAGAGGGCGACCGGCCACACTGGGACTGAGACACGGCCCAGACTCCTACGGGAGGCAGCAGTGGGGAATATTGCACAATGGGCGAAAGCCTGATGCAGCGACGCCGCGTGAGGGATGACGGCCTTCGGGTTGTAAACCTCTTTCAGCAGGGAAGAAGCGAAAGTGACGGTACCTGCAGAAGAAGCGCCGGCTAACTACGTGCCAGCAGCCGCGGTAATACGTAGGGCGCAAGCGTTGTCCGGAATTATTGGGCGTAAAGAGCTCGTAGGCGGCTTGTCACGTCGGATGTGAAAGCCCGAGGCTTAACCTCGGGTCTGCATTCGATACGGGCTAGCTAGAGTGTGGTAGGGGAGATCGGAATTCCTGGTGTAGCGGTGAAATGCGCAGATATCAGGAGGAACACCGGTGGCGAAGGCGGATCTCTGGGCCATTACTGACGCTGAGGAGCGAAAGCGTGGGGAGCGAACAGGATTAGATACCCTGGTAGTCCACGCCGTAAACGTTGGGAACTAGGTGTTGGCGACATTCCACGTCGTCGGTGCCGCAGCTAACGCATTAAGTTCCCCGCCTGGGGAGTACGGCCGCAAGGCTAAAACTCAAAGGAATTGACGGGGGCCCGCACAAGCAGCGGAGCATGTGGCTTAATTCGACGCAACGCGAAGAACCTTACCAAGGCTTGACATATACCGGAAAGCATTAGAGATAGTGCCCCCCTTGTGGTCGGTATACAGGTGGTGCATGGCTGTCGTCAGCTCGTGTCGTGAGATGTTGGGTTAAGTCCCGCAACGAGCGCAACCCTTGTCCTGTGTTGCCAGCATGCCCTTCGGGGTGATGGGGACTCACAGGAGACCGCCGGGGTCAACTCGGAGGAAGGTGGGGACGACGTCAAGTCATCATGCCCCTTATGTCTTGGGCTGCACACGTGCTACAATGGCCGGTACAATGAGCTGCGATACCGTGAGGTGGAGCGAATCTCAAAAAGCCGGTCTCAGTTCGGATTGGGGTCTGCAACTCGACCCCATGAAGTCGGAGTTGCTAGTAATCGCAGATCAGCATTGCTGCGGTGAATACGTTCCCGGGCCTTGTACACACCGCCCGTCACGTCACGAAAGTCGGTAACACCCGAAGCCGGTGGCCCAACCCGTAAGGGAGGGAGCTGTCGAAGGTGGGACTGGCGATTGGGACGAAGTCGTAACAAGGTAGCCGTACCGGAAGGTGCGGCTGGATCACCTCCTTTCTAAGGAGCACAGTACCGATTGCAGACAAACGTTCTGCACGGTCAGCTCAGGGTGGAACGTTGATTAGTTGGCACGGTTTCCTGGATGGATCACAAGTACTGCTTCGGCGTGGAAAGTGACTCACTGACGGGGGATCGTGCTTGGCACGTTGTTGGGTATCTGAGGGTACGGCCGGAAGGTCTTATCTTCGTGATGCCGGCCCCAGTGAACTTCGTCTCCGGACGAGGGTGATGGGTGACTGGTCGTTGCTTGAGAACTACACAGTGGACGCGAGCATCTGTAGGCCAAGTTTTTAAGGGCGCACGGTGGATGCCTTGGCACCAGGAACCGATGAAGGACGTGAGAGGCCGCGATAGGCCCCGGGGAGCTGCCAACTGAGCTTTGATCCGGGGGTGTCCGAATGGGGAAACCCGGCAGTCGTCATGGGCTGTCACCCATGCCTGAACACATAGGGCATGTGGAGGGAACGCGGGGAAGTGAAACATCTCAGTACCCGCAGGAAGAGAAAACAACCGTGATTCCGGGAGTAGTGGCGAGCGAAACCGGATGAGGCCAAACCGTATGCGTGTGATACCCGGCAGGGGTTGCGCATGCGGGGTTGTGGGAATTCTTTTGATCGGTCTGCCGGCCGGTCGGCGAGTCAGAAACCGTTGATGTAGTCGAAGGACATGCGAAAGGTCCGGCGTAGAGGGTAAGACCCCCGTAGACGAAACATTAACGGCTTGCTTAAGGATCTCCCAAGTAGCACGGGGCCCGAGAAATCCCGTGTGAATCTGGCGGGACCACCCGCTAAGCCTAAATATTCCCTGGTGACCGATAGCGGATAGTACCGTGAGGGAATGGTGAAAAGTACCGCGGGAGCGGAGTGAAATAGTACCTGAAACCGTGTGCCTACAAGCCGTGGGAGCGTCGCCGTTATTCTTCGGAATAACGGTCGTGACTGCGTGCCTTTTGAAGAATGAGCCTGCGAGTTAGCGGTGTGTAGCGAGGTTAACCCGTGTGGGGAAGCCGTAGCGAAAGCGAGTCCGAATAGGGCGATTGAGTTGCACGCTCTAGACCCGAAGCGGAGTGATCTAGCCATGGGCAGGTTGAAGCGGAGGTAAGACTTCGTGGAGGACCGAACCCACCAGGGTTGAAAACCTGGGGGATGACCTGTGGTTAGGGGTGAAAGGCCAATCAAACTCCGTGATAGCTGGTTCTCCCCGAAATGCATTTAGGTGCAGCGTCACGTGTTTCTTGCCGGAGGTAGAGCACTGGATAGGCGATGGGCCCTACCGGGTTACTGACCTTAGCCAAACTCCGAATGCCGGTAAGTGAGAGCGTGGCAGTGAGACTGTGGGGGATAAGCTCCATGGTCGAGAGGGAAACAGCCCAGAGCATCGACTAAGGCCCCTAAGCGTACGCTAAGTGGGAAAGGATGTGGAGTCGCAGAGACAACCAGGAGGTTGGCTTAGAAGCAGCCACCCTTGAAAGAGTGCGTAATAGCTCACTGGTCAAGTGATTCCGCGCCGACAATGTAGCGGGGCTCAAGCGTACCGCCGAAGTCGTGTCATTGCAGCAATAGGGCCAACGCCCGCTGTGATGGGTAGGGGAGCGTCGTGTGCCGGGTGAAGCAGCAGCGGAAGCTAGTTGTGGACGGTTCACGAGTGAGAATGCAGGCATGAGTAGCGATACACACGTGAGAAACGTGTGCGCCGATTGACTAAGGGTTCCTGGGTCAAGCTGATCTGCCCAGGGTAAGTCGGGACCTAAGGCGAGGCCGACAGGCGTAGTCGATGGACAACCGGTTGATATTCCGGTACCCGCTTTGAAACGCCCAATATCGAATCAGGCGATGCTAAGCCCGTGAAGCCGTTCCGGACCCTTCGGGGAAAGGAAAGTGGTGGAGCCGGTGAC
Organism: Streptomyces sp. NBC_01298; assembly: GCF_035978755.1. Lineage (NCBI taxonomy): Bacteria > Bacillati > Actinomycetota > Actinomycetes > Kitasatosporales > Streptomycetaceae > Streptomyces > Streptomyces sp. NBC_01298. Next base: position 2,698,714 of record NZ_CP108414.1, on the reverse strand, counting down.
CCAGACTTGTAGTAGGTAAGCGATGGGGTGACGCAGGAAGGTAGTCCAGCCCGGGCGGTGGTAGTCCCGGGGTAAGGGTGTAGGCCGAGGGGTAGGCAAATCCGTCCCTCATATAAGGCTGAGACCTGATGCCGAGCCGATTGTGGTGAAGTGGATGATCCTATGCTGTCGAGAAAAGCCTCTAGCGAGTTTCATGGCGGCCCGTACCCTAAACCGACTCAGGTGGTCAGGTAGAGAATACCGAGGCGTTCGGGTGAACTATGGTTAAGGAACTCGGCAAAATGCCCCCGTAACTTCGGGAGAAGGGGGGCCATCACTGGTGATCGGATTTACTCCGTGAGCTGGGGGTGGCCGCAGAGACCAGCGAGAAGCGACTGTTTACTAAAAACACAGGTCCGTGCGAAGCCGTAAGGCGATGTATACGGACTGACGCCTGCCCGGTGCTGGAACGTTAAGGGGACCGGTTAGTCACATTTCGGTGTGGCGAAGCTGAGAACTTAAGCGCCAGTAAACGGCGGTGGTAACTATAACCATCCTAAGGTAGCGAAATTCCTTGTCGGGTAAGTTCCGACCTGCACGAATGGCGTAACGACTTCTCGACTGTCTCAACCATAGGCCCGGTGAAATTGCACTACGAGTAAAGATGCTCGTTTCGCGCAGCAGGACGGAAAGACCCCGGGACCTTTACTATAGTTTGATATTGGTGTTCGGTTCGGCTTGTGTAGGATAGGTGGGAGACTTTGAAGCGGCCACGCCAGTGGTTGTGGAGTCGTCGTTGAAATACCACTCTGGTCGTGCTGGATGTCTAACCTCGGTCCGTGATCCGGATCAGGGACAGTGTCTGATGGGTAGTTTAACTGGGGCGGTTGCCTCCCAAAAAGTAACGGAGGCGCCCAAAGGTTCCCTCAGCCTGGTTGGCAATCAGGTGTTGAGTGTAAGTGCACAAGGGAGCTTGACTGTGAGACCGACGGGTCGAGCAGGGACGAAAGTCGGGACTAGTGATCCGGCGGTGGCTTGTGGAAGCGCCGTCGCTCAACGGATAAAAGGTACCCCGGGGATAACAGGCTGATCTTCCCCAAGAGTCCATATCGACGGGATGGTTTGGCACCTCGATGTCGGCTCGTCGCATCCTGGGGCTGGAGTCGGTCCCAAGGGTTGGGCTGTTCGCCCATTAAAGCGGTACGCGAGCTGGGTTTAGAACGTCGTGAGACAGTTCGGTCCCTATCCGCTGTGCGCGTAGGAATATTGAGAAGGGCTGTCCCTAGTACGAGAGGACCGGGACGGACGAACCTCTGGTGTGCCAGTTGTCCTGCCAAGGGCATGGCTGGTTGGCTACGTTCGGGAGGGATAACCGCTGAAAGCATCTAAGCGGGAAGCCTGCTTCAAGATGAGTATTCCCACCTCCTTGAGAGGGTAAGGCTCCCAGTAGACGACTGGGTTGATAGGCCAGATGTGGAAGCCCGGTAACGGGTGGAGCTGACTGGTACTAATAGGCCGAGGGCTTGTCCTCAGTTGCTCGCGTCCACTGTGTTAGTTCTGAAGTAACGAACTGTGTTCATATCCGGTTGGTTAACTTCATAGTGTTTCGGTGGTCATAGCGTTAGGGAAACGCCCGGTTTACATTCCGAACCCGGAAGCTAAGCCTTTCAGCGCCGATGGTACTGCAGGGGGGACCCTGTGGGAGAGTAGGACGCCGCCGAACAACCCGCCCTTTTAGCTCAGTCGGTAGAGCGTCTCCATGGTAAGGAGAAGGTCAACGGTTCGATTCCGTTAAAGGGCTCCAAAACGAGAAGGCCCCCGCCATTGGCGGGGGCCTTTTTGCGTTTCCCCCCACTCTTTCCGCGATCTCCTCCTGAGTATCCTTCGGTTTGGATTGATCTTGAGGGTGTTGTTGGGGAGGGACGCGTGATGTCGGATCAGACTCCGGCCGAGGCCGAGTTCGAGCAGGCCTGGGCCGACGAGAGGTATACCCGGGCGGTTCTGCCGGCCGTGGACGTGAACCGGATCCTGGGGGAGCGGTACGTCGCCGCGGAGCCGGTGGCATTGGACCGGGCGGGGATCTGGGACATGGAGGTCCGGAAGGCCGGCAATCCCGGTGCCTTCATTCCGTACGTCATTCAGGAAGGCTCTGCCTCCGCCTGGGTGCCGGGCCGGGCGGGCGCGGACCTGGGGGCCGAGTTCGCCCGGCAGTCGCGGCAGAGGCTGTGGCTGGAGCCGGACGAGTACGGACTCGTGCTCGAAGAGACGTACCTGAACCATGACCGGCAGGTGGTCACCTTTCTGGGCCGGGAGACCTTCGCCGACGTGCGGGGCGTGCCCCTGCGCGCGGACGGCCGGCAGCCGCTGTTCCACGTACAGCACGGGGTCGCCGGTACGGATGAGAGGCCGCTCAATACCTGGCGGATCGTCCTGCTGACCGATGAGCCGGACGAGCGGCTGGTGAAGGTCTTCGACCGGATGGCCGGTGATCCCTGGCTGCCCGAGTTCCTCGAGCTGTACGTCCGGGACGTGCTCGGGATCGCGCTGGCGCGCCGGGACGACGTCTGAGGGTCTGAGGGACGGCGCAAGGAGGGCCTCCGCCTTTGTGGCGGGGGCCCTTTGTGCGTGGTGGGGGTCCGGGGCTCCTCGTCAAGCCCCGAATCTTCGGGCCGTGACCGGGGGCGGGGGCCGGGGCGCAATGGGATCAGCAGGAGTTCCCAGGCCTTCGATCCACGGGAGGAAAGCTCATGAACAACGAACGGATTCGACACCTCGCCCACACGGTCAGGATCGCTCTGGCCGGTGACGCCGCCTCTCCGTCCGTGCAGCCGTTCCGGTCCGCTTCCCGGTCCGACACCGGCCGGGATTCGGTCGTGGAGACGGGCAGTGCGCCCTGGACCGGGGAAATGGCGGCCCCGTCGTTCATGATCCTGGTGGCGGGGCCCCGCCGCTAGGGCGAGTGGCGCGACGGTGCTCAGTCGCCGTCGCGCTGCCGGGGGATGCGGAAGGCCAGGATGGCCATGTCGTCGGAGGCCGGTTCCGCGGCGAAGCGTTCCACCGCGCGCAGGACGCGGGAGGCGACGGCGCCGGCGGTGAGGCCCGTACAGGTGGTGAGGACCTCGGCGAGGCCGTCGTCGCCGAGCATGCGGGTGCCCTCGCGGCGTTCGGTGACACCGTCGGTGACGCAGAGGAGGACGTCGCCCGGGTCCAGGGTGAGGGTCTGCTCGTAGAGCTCCAGGTCGTCGAGGACGCCGAGGAGGGGCTGCGGGTCGGCGGCGGGGATGACCTCGCCGTTCGGGCGCAGGCGCAGCGGCAGCGGGTGGCCCGCGCAGACGACCTTCATGTGGGCGCCGCCGTCGGGCTGCGGGTGCAGCTCGCCGTAGAGGAGCGTGAGGAAGCGGCTGCGGTCGCCCTCGTCGAGGATCGCCGCGTTCAGGCGTTCCAGTACGGCCGGGCCGCCGAGGCCCTCGCGGGCCAGGAGGCGCAGGGCGTGGCGGGCCAGACCGGTGACGGCGGCCGCCTCGGGGCCCGTACCGCAGACGTCGCCGATGGCGAACCCGTAGACGCCGGGGCGGATCGGGAAGACGTCGTAGAAGTCGCCGCCCACCTCGTTGCCCTCGCCCGCCGCGCGGTAGATGACCTCGACCTCGATGCCGGGGATGGTGGGGGAGCCGGGCGGCAGCAGGCTGCGCTGGAGCGAGCGGCTGATCGCGGTGCGCTCGGAGTACAGGCGGGCGTTGTCCAGGGCGAGGGCGGCGCGGCGGGAGAGGTCCTCGGCGAGTTCGAGGATCTCCTGGCGGAAGTGCTCCTCGGAGGGCTTGCCGAGGGTCAGCATGCCGATCACGCGGTTGCGGGCGAGGAGCGGGAGGACCACGGTCTCGCCGCCGACCGCCAGGGAGGTTTCCGGCCAGGGGCGGGCGCCGGACTCGCGGACCGGCTCGGGCGGGCTGACCTGGGCCAGCAGGGCCTTGAGTCCGTCGATGCGTTCCTCGTCCTCGTGCAGGACGTACGAGAGGAACGGGTCGGAGGCCTGGTCGGCGATGGTGTAGACGGCGCACCAGGTGGCGAGGGTGGGGACGGTCATCTGGGCCATGAGGGCCAGGGTCTGGTCCCGGTCCAGGGTGCCGGCGAGCAGGTCGGAGGCCTCCACGAGGAAGGAGAGGGAGCCGCGGCGCAGTCGTTCGAGCTCGCCGAGGCGGGCGGATTCCACGGCGAGGGCGATGCGGTCCGCGGCGAACTGCAGGCGCAGGGCGTCGTCGTTGGAGTAGCGGCCGGGCATCTCGGCGGCGACTCCGAGGGAACCGGTGAGGCGGCCCTCGACCTTGAGGGGGACGGTGATGGCGGAGCGCATGCCGGTGGCTTCCAGGAGGGGTACCGCGCCGGGGACGACGACGAGGTCCTCGTGGATGGCGGGCATGCGGGCGCTGCCGTACCGGTTGGTGCCGGCTTCGACGGGGACGCGGGCGAAGCGCTGGCGGGTGGACGGCAGGCCGGTGGTGGCGCGGACCTCGAGCTCGGTCTCGTCGTCGGTGGCGAGGAGGAGGAAGGCGGAGTCGGCGTCGAGGAGGTCGCGGGCGCGTTCCACGGTGCGCTGGAGAAGGCCGTCGAGGTCGTCGGGGGCGGGGGAGCCGATGAAGATCTCGAAGGGGTCCGTGGGGCGGGTCTCGGTGAGGTGGCCGCCGTCCATGGGGGCCCGTACGGGGCTCTGCAGCAGGGCGCGCTCGTCGTCGTGCACGAGCAGGCAGACGATGGAGGGCTCGCCGTGGGCATCGCGGACCCGCAGGTGGGAGGCGTAGATCGGGATGACGCGGCCGTCGGCGCCGCGGATGCCGTAGCTGCCCTCCCAGCGGGACAGGCGCAGGGCCTCGGCGATGCCGGTGCCGGTGCCGGGGGTCTGCGGCCAGGCGGCGAGCTCGGCGAGCGGGCGGCCGACCGCCTTCGAGGCGAGGTGGCCGAAGATGATCTCGGCGTCCTCGTTCCAGGCGGAGACGGTGCCCGCGGAGTCGATCTGCAGGACGGCGACGCGGACCCGGCTGTCGGCCAGGGGGAGGAGCTGGTCGGGGACGACGGGCCCCGCGGAGCGGGTACCGACCGGACGGTCCGGCATGTCGAGCCGGAACCAGACGTGCTTGTGCGCGGCCGTGTACTCGACGCCCCAGCGGGTGGCGAGGGCCGCGCAGAGCATGAGCCCGCGGCCGTTCTCGCGGTCGGGGTCCGCGTACGGGCGCTCGCCGGGGAGGTGGAGCGGGAGCTCGCGCTCGGGGTAGCGGTCGGCCACCTCGACCCGTACGCCGTCCTCGGTGCGCAGGCACAGGACCTCGGCGCGGGTTCCGGCGTGGACCACGGCGTTGGTGACGAGCTCGCTGGTGAGGACGACCGCGTCGTCGACGATGTCCGAGAAACCCCAGCCCTGGAGGGTGTCGCGGACGAATGCGCGGGCAGCAGCGACCGAACGCCCCTGTGGATCGAAACTGGCAGCCGCCCGTGCCGTGATCACAAGTCTCCTTCGACGCGGTGGACAACGGATGCCAGGTTACTTACCTTCGCGGTCGCCATGGTGCCGTCGTCCGGGAATCCACCCGCAGGGTGCGGAGGGTGTGCGATGGTGCCGGAGTGTTATGGCCGGGTTCGGCCGGGGTGAAACACTGGGCAGGCTTGAAGTCGGGCCGTACATGGGCACGGCGTAAACGGGCACGGCGTAGATGGGCACGGCGTAAGTGGGCGCAGTCTGATGAGCAAGATGCCCGGTGGAACAGAGGTCGACCCCTTCGGGAGGGACACGGTGGAGGCTGGCGCGGCGGTGCGGCGTACGGGAACGCGCCCGAAGGGAGGTCGCTCCCGGCGGGGCACGACGACGGAGGTCGATACCGCGGCCCTGAACAGGCTGCTCACGGCCCTGGTGTCGATGCGGGACGGTAACTTCCGCAAGCGCCTGACGGTGTCCGGCGACGGGGTGATGGCGGAGATCGCCGCCGTCTACAACGAGGTCGCCGACCGCAATCTCCACCTGACCGGGGAGCTGTCCCGGGTGCGGCGGATGGTGGGCCGCGAGGGCAAGCTCAGCGAACGGCTGGAAACAGGTGCCTGCGAGGGCTCCTGGGCGGCCGCGATCGATGCCTCGAACCAGCTGGTGGACGATCTGGCCCGGCCGGTGTCCGAGGTGGGCCGGGTGCTGTCGGCGGTCGCCGAGGGTGATCTCGACCAGCGCATGGACCTGCGGACCCAGGCCGCGGAGGGTGCCGGGCACCCGCTGCGCGGGGAGTTCCTGAAGGTCGGGCGGACGGTCAACAACCTGGTCGACCAGCTCTCCGCGTTCACCGACGAGGTGACGCGGGTGGCGCTGGAGGTGGGTACCGAGGGCAAGCTCGGCGGCCAGGCGCAGGTACGCGGGATGTCCGGGTCCTGGAAGGATCTGACCGACTCCGTCAACACGATGGCGTACCGGCTCACCGCTCAGGTGCGTGACATCGCTCTCGTGACGACGGCGGTGGCCAAGGGCGATCTGTCGCGCAAGGTCACGGTGCACGTGGCCGGCGAGATGCTGCAGCTGAAGAACACCGTGAACACGATGGTGGACCAGCTCTCCTCGTTCTCCTCCGAGGTGACCCGCGTGGCCCGCGAGGTGGGTACGGAGGGTGAGCTCGGCGGCCAGGCGAAGGTGCCCGGGGTCGCGGGCGTGTGGAAGGACCTGACCGACTCGGTCAACACCATGGCCGGGAACCTGACGGCCCAGGTGCGCGGGATCGCGCAGGTGACGACGGCGGTGGCCAACGGCGACCTGTCGCAGAAGGTCCGGGTCAGCGCGCGCGGCGAGGTCGCGCAGCTGGCCGAAACGATCAACCAGATGACCGAGACGCTACGGACCTTCGCGGACGAGGTCACGCGCGTGGCCAGCGAGGTCGGGGCCAAGGGAACGCTCGGCGGCCAGGCTCAGGTGCCGGGGGCCGCGGGCACGTGGAAGGACCTCACCGACTCGGTGAACACGGTCTTCCGCAACCTCACCACGCAGGTGCGGGACATCGCGACGGTGACGACGGCGGTGGCCAACGGCGACCTGTCGCAGAAGGTCACCGTGAACGTGGCCGGCGAGATGCTGGAGCTGAAGAACACCGTCAACACGATGGTGGACCAGCTCCAGTCCTTCGGCGCAGAAGTGACGCGGGTGGCCCGTGAGGTCGGCGTCGAGGGCGAACTGGGCGGCCAGGCGCAGGTGCCGGGCGCGGCGGGCACGTGGAAGGACCTCACCGACTCGGTGAACACGGCCTTCCGCAACCTCACCGGTCAGGTCCGCAACATCGCCCAGGTGACGACGGCGGTGGCCAACGGCGACCTGTCGCAGAAGGTCACGGTCGACGTCTCCGGCGAGATGCTCCAGCTGAAGAACACCGTGAACACGATGGTGGACCAGCTGTCCTCCTTCGCCGACCAGGTCACGCGGATGGCGCGGGACGTGGGCACGGAGGGCCGGCTCGGCGGCCAGGCGCGGGTCGAGGGGGTGTCCGGCACCTGGAAGGAGCTCACCGACTCCGTCAACTTCATGGCCGGGAACCTGACCTCCCAGGTGCGCCAGATCGCCCAGGTGACCACGGCGGTGGCGCGCGGCGACCTCTCGCAGAAGATCGACGTGGACGCGCGCGGCGAGATCCTGGAGCTGAAGAACACCATCAACACGATGGTCGACCAGCTCTCGGCCTTCGCGGAGCAGGTGACCCGGGTGGCCCGGGACGTGGGTACGGAGGGCCGGCTCGGCGGTCAGGCGCAGGTGCCCGGTGTGGCCGGCGTATGGCGTGATCTGACGGACTCCGTGAACGGCATGGCCGGGAACCTGACCTCCCAGGTCCGCAACATCGCGCAGGTCGCCACCGCGGTGGCGCGCGGCGACCTGTCGCAGAAGATCGAGGTCGATGCCCGGGGCGAGATCCTGGAGCTCAAGAACACCCTGAACACGATGGTGGACCAGCTCTCGAACTTCGCGGAGCAGGTGACCCGGGTGGCCCGGGAGGTGGGTACCGAGGGCATCCTGGGCGGCCAGGCGGAGGTGAAGGGTGTCTCCGGCACCTGGAAGGACCTCACCCAGTCCGTCAACTTCATGGCGAACAACCTGACCTCGCAGGTGCGCAACATCGCGGAGGTGACCACGGCGGTCGCCATGGGCGACCTGTCGAAGAAGATCACGGTCGATGCCAAGGGCGAGATCCTGGAGCTCGTCACCACCGTGAACACGATGGTGGACCAGCTCTCCTCCTTCGCCGAGCAGGTGACGCGGGTGGCCCGCGAGGTGGGTACCGAGGGCATCCTCGGTGGCCAGGCCCGGGTGCGCGGGGTCACCGGCATCTGGAAGGACCTCAGCGACAACGTCAACACCATGGCCGGCAATCTGACCGCCCAGGTGCGCGGCATCGCGCAGGTGTCGACCGCGGTGGCCAACGGTGATCTGACCAAGACGGTCACCGTCGAGGCGCGCGGCGAGGTCGCGCAGCTCGCCGACACCGTCAACACGATGGTCAAGACCCTGTCCTCCTTCGCCGACGAGGTCACGCGCGTGGCCCGCGAGGTGGGTACGGAGGGCCGCCTCGGCGGCCAGGCGCACGTGCCGGGGGTCTCCGGGACGTGGAAGGACCTCACCGACTCGGTGAACTTCATGGCCTCCAACCTCACCGGCCAGGTGCGGCAGATCGCCATGGTCACGACCGCCATCGCCAAGGGCGATATGACCAAGAAGATCGACATCGACGCGCGCGGGGAGATCCTGGAGCTCAAGACCACGATCAACACGATGGTCGACCAGCTCTCCTCCTTCGCCGACCAGGTGACCCGGGTGGCCCGGGAGGTGGGTACCGAGGGCATCCTCGGCGGCCAGGCCCGGGTGCGGGACGTGGACGGCACCTGGCGGGACCTGACCGAGTCCGTGAACGAGATGGCCGGAAACCTCACCCGGCAGGTGCGCGCCATCGCGGCCGTGGCCACCGCGGTGACGCGGGGCGACCTCAACCTGAAGATCGACGTGGACGCGGCGGGCGAGATCCAGGTCCTCCAGGACAACATCAACACGATGATCGCCAACCTGCGCGACACCACCTTGGCCAACAAGGAGCAGGACTGGCTCAAGGGCAACCTCGCCCGCATCTCCGCCCTGATGCAGGGCCGCCGCGAGCTGGACGACGTGGCCTCGCTGATCATGAGCGAGCTGACCCCGGTGGTCTCCGCGCAGCACGGGGCGTTCTTCCTGGCGCTGCCGACCGGGGGCACCACCGAGATCGGGACCGACGGCGGCGCGGACGGCTCGTACGAGCTGCGGATGCGCGGGAGTTACGCGTACGCCAGCGGGCAGATGCCCATCTCCTTCCGGCCGGGGGAGGGGCTCATCGGCATGGTCGCCGAGGAGAAGCGGATGGTGCTCATCGAGAACACCCCGCCCGGTTACCTGAAGATCTCCTCCGGGCTCGGCGAGGCCCCGCCGGCGCACGTGATCGTGCTGCCGGTGCTCTTCGAGGGGAAGGTGCTCGGCGTCATCGAGCTGGCCTCCTTCCAGCCCTTCACACAGATCCAGAAGGACTTCCTCAGCCAGATCGCCGAGATGATCGGGACGAGCGTCAACACCATCTCCGTCAACTCCAAGACGGAGATGCTCCTCAAGCAGTCGCAGGAGATGACCGAGCAGCTGCGCGAGCGCTCCGACGAGCTGGAGAACCGGCAGAAGGCCCTCCAGGCCGCCAACGCCGAGCTGGAGGAGAAGGCCGAGCTGCTGGCCCAGCAGAACCGGGACATCGAGGTGAAGAACACCGAGATCGAGGAGGCCCGGCAGGTCCTCGAGGAGCGCGCCGAGCAGCTCGCGGTCTCGATGCGGTACAAGAGCGAGTTCCTGGCGAACATGTCCCACGAGCTGCGGACCCCGCTCAACTCCCTGCTGATCCTGGCCAAGCTGCTCGCCGACAACGCGGACGAGAACCTCTCGCCCAAGCAGGTGGAGTTCGCCGAGACCATCCACGGGGCCGGCTCCGACCTGCTCCAGCTGATCAACGACATCCTCGACCTGTCGAAGGTCGAGGCCGGGAAGATGGACGTCTCCCCGACCCGGATCGCGCTGGTCCAGCTCGTCGACTACGTGGAGGCCACCTTCCGGCCGCTGACGGCGGAGAAGGGCCTCGACTTCTCGGTACGGGTCTCCCCGGAGCTTCCGGCCACCCTGCACACCGACGAGCAGCGGCTGCTCCAGGTACTGCGCAACCTGCTGTCGAACGCGGTGAAGTTCACCGACACCGGGGCGGTGGAGCTGGTGATCCGGCCCGCCGGGGCCGATGTGCCCATCGCGATCCGCGAGCAGCTCCTGGAGGCCGGTTCGCTGCGGGAGGCCGACGCCGACCTGATCGCCTTCTCGGTGACCGACACCGGGATCGGGATCGCCGCGAGCAAGATGCTGGTGATCTTCGAGGCGTTCAAGCAGGCCGACGGGACCACCAGCCGCAAGTACGGAGGCACCGGCCTCGGGCTGTCCATCAGCCGGGAGATCGCCCGGCTGCTGGGCGGGGAGATCCACGCGGCGAGCGAACCGGGCCGCGGATCGACCTTCACGCTGTACCTGCCGCTGCACCCGAGCGAGCTGCCCCCGCAGGGGTACGCGCCGCCGACGCCCGGCGGGGCGCGCGGGGAGCTGTACCGCCGCCCGGCCGCCGAGGAGGCGCGGCCCGAGCTGCCGGCGGCGCCGGTGGCGCAGGGCCCCGTAGGGCCGGTGGCGCCGATGGCGCTGCCGCGGGCCGGGGAAGGGTACGGGCAGGGTTCTTCGGCGCTGTTCCGGCGGCGGCGCAAGGCGATGGCCGAGCCGCCGCTGCGGGCGGAGGTGCCCGGCCAGGGCGAGGCGGACGCGTGGGCCGTGGACGAGCCGCTGCCGACGGCGCCGCGGACGTACGACTTCCACGGCGAGCGGGTGCTGATCGTGGACGACGACGTGCGCAACGTCTTCGCGCTGACCAGCGTGCTGGAACAGCACGGTCTGGCGGTGCTGTACGCGGAGAACGGCCGGGAGGGCATCGAGGTCCTGGAACAGCACGACGACGTGGCGCTCGTGCTGATGGACATCATGATGCCGGAGATGGACGGGTACGCGACGACCTCGGCGATCCGGCGGATGCCCCAGTTCGAGGGGCTGCCCATCATCGCGCTGACGGCGAAGGCCATGAAGGGGGACCGGGAGAAGGCGATCGAGTCCGGTGCCTCGGACTACGTGACCAAGCCGGTCGAGCCCGATTACCTACTGTCGGTCATGGAAGGGCACATGCGCGGGGCCGGGGCGTGACCGGGCGGGCCGAGGGGGACTCCCGAGGGAACCTTCTGCCCTTCCACCACGTTTCTCGTTCGTGCGCTGTGACATCTTGGTGACAGGGTGTGGCGATCTCGGGACTGGGGCTACGATGACCGGCACAAGGACGGACGGCGCAAGGATGCCGTCCTCTGGGGCGGGGCCCGGCGCACAGGCCGGAGCCAGGAGCCGGGGAGGCCCCATGCCGGGGCGAGGAGGACAGGGCATGGTGCAGAAGGCCAAGATCCTCCTGGTCGACGACCGGCCGGAGAATCTGCTGGCGCTGGAGGCCATCCTCTCCGCGCTCGATCAGACACTGGTCCGGGCGTCGTCGGGGGAGGAAGCGCTCAAGGCGCTGCTGACGGACGACTTCGCGGTCATCCTGCTCGACGTGCAGATGCCGGGCATGGACGGGTTCGAGACGGCCGCGCACATCAAGCGGCGTGAGCGGACCCGGGACATCCCGATCATCTTCCTCACGGCGATCAACCACGGTCCGCACCACACCTTCCGCGGGTACGCGGCGGGCGCGGTGGACTACATCTCCAAGCCCTTCGACCCGTGGGTGCTGCGGGCCAAGGTTTCGGTGTTCGTCGAGCTGTATACGAAGAACTGCCAACTGCGCGAGCAGGCGGCGCTGCTGAGGCTCCAGCTGGAGGGCGGCAGCTCCAACGGTGCGGTGGACGGCTCCAAGGAGACGGCCGGCCTGCTGGCCGAGCTCTCCGCGCGGCTCGCCGCGGTGGAGGAGCAGGCGGAGGCGCTGACCAAGCAGCTCGGCGAAGAGTCGGCCGATCCCTCGGTGGTGGCCACCGCGGCCCACCTGGAACGCAAGCTCACCGGACTGCGGCGGGCGCTCGACGCGCTGGAGCCGGGAACCGGCGGCGGGGCTCCCGTGCTGCCCGCACAGGGCTGAGGTTCGCGGTCCTTCGGCGGCCCGCCGGCGGTCCTTCGGCGTCAGTCGCTCGCGGTCCGCAAGGGCCGCGTGCGGGCCCGGTTGGCGGGCCGTCAGGTCTGGCGGAGCGTCAGGGCGGGCCACCGGTACGGGCCGAGGCCGCGGGCGTCTCCCACCCCGGACCCGGAACGACACGAACGGGTGAAGGGGTGGGCACGCGTGTCCACCGGCGCGCGCACCGGTAACCTCGGGCGCATGGCCTCAAGTACGTCCGGTAAGGGTTCCCAGAGCACGGCGGGCACCGCCAAGGGCCGCACCGGCCGTACGACGGCGCCGGCGAAGAAGGCTGCCCCAGCGCGCAAGCCGCCCGCGAAGAAGGCGGCGTCCGCGGCCAAGCGCGGCCCCGTCAGGAAGGTGGCGCCGAAGCCCGCGCCGTCCCCCACCGGGGGAGTGCTGCGGCTGGTGCGCGCCTTCTGGCTCGGCATCGCGCACGCGGTCGGCGCGATCTTCCGCGGCATCGGCCAGGGCGCGAAGAACCTCGACCCGGCCCACCGCAAGGACGGCCTCGCCCTGCTGCTGCTCGCCCTCGCGCTGATCGTCGCCGCCGGTACCTGGTCGAACCTGAGCGGGCCCGTCGGGGATCTGGTGACCATGCTGGTCACCGGCGCCTTCGGGCGGCTCGACCTGCTCGTGCCGGTCCTGCTCGGTGTCATGGCGGTACGTTTCATCCGCCATCCCGAACAGGCCGACGCCAACGGCCGCATCGGCATCGGGCTCTCGGCGCTGGTCGTCGGAGTCCTGGGGCTCGTGCACATCGCCTGCGGAGCCCCCGGGCGCGACGAGGGCACCACCGCCATGCAGAACGCCGGCGGGCTGATCGGCTGGGGCGCCTCGAAGCCGCTGATCTTCACGATGGGCGCGCCGCTGGCCGTGCCGATGCTGGTGCTGCTCACCGTGTTCGGGCTGCTGGTGGTCACCGCCACCCCCGTCAACGCGATCCCGCAGCGGCTGCGGAGCGCGGGCATCCGCCTCGGGGTCATCGCTCCGAACGAACACGATGCCGAGTACGCCGAGCACGCGGAGTCCGGGGACTTCCCGGGCTCGGCCGCCGCGGACCGGCACGATGCCGAGCGCTGGCGGGCCCACGCCGGCGCCGCCGGGCCGGGCGACCCGGCGGACGCGGCCGAGGAGGAGGCGCTCGCCCGGCGGCGGCGCCCCCGCCGGGCCGCGGGCCGGCCGGCCATGGACCGCGGGATGGACGCCGTCGACGTGGCCGCGGCGGCCGCCGCCGCACTGGACGGGGTGGTGTACGGCGGCATGCCGCCCTCCCCGCTGGTCGCCGACCTCACGCAGGGCATCTCGGTGGAGCGCGAAGGCCGCGAAGGTCGCGAAGGTGCGGAGATCACCGCCCCGGTCCCGGCGGCCCGGGAGGAGGGGCCCGCCCGCGAGGAGAAGCCCGCGGCGGCGGCGTCCGAGGGCGCGGCCCCGCCGCACGACACCACCGCGGCGGCCTCCGGGACGCTGTCCGTACCCGACCTGACCAAGGCCCCGCCCGAGACCCAGGCGCTGCCGCCCCGCGCCGAGCAGCTCCAGCTGCGCGGGGACATCACGTACTCCCTGCCCTCGCTGGACCTGCTGGAGAAGGGCGGGCCGGGCAAGACCCGCAGCGCCGCGAACGACGCGGTCGTGGCCTCGCTGACGAACGTGTTCATGGAGTTCAAGGTCGACGCGAAGGTCACCGGTTTCACCCGGGGCCCGACGGTGACCCGCTACGAGGTGGAGCTGGGTCCGGCCGTGAAGGTCGAGCGGATCACGGCACTGGCGAAGAACATCGCCTACGCCGTGGCCTCGCCCGACGTCCGCATCATCAGCCCGATCCCGGGCAAGTCGGCGGTCGGCATCGAGATCCCGAACACCGACCGCGAGATGGTCAACCTGGGGGACGTGCTGCGGCTGGCGGACGCCGCCGAGGACGACCACCCGATGCTGGTGGCGCTCGGCAAGGACGTCGAGGGCGGCTACGTCATGGCCAACCTGGCGAAGATGCCGCACGTGCTGGTCGCCGGAGCCACTGGTTCCGGCAAGTCCTCCTGCATCAACTGCCTGATCACCTCGGTGATGGTGCGGGCCACCCCGGAGGACGTCCGGATGGTGCTCGTGGACCCCAAGCGGGTGGAGCTGACGGCGTACGAGGGCATCCCGCACCTGATCACGCCGATCATCACCAACCCGAAGCGGGCCGCCGAGGCGCTCCAGTGGGTCGTGCGCGAGATGGACCTGCGCTACGACGACCTGGCGGCCTTCGGGTACCGGCACATCGACGACTTCAACAAGGCGATCCGCGACGGCAAGATCAAACTGCCGCCGGGCAGCGAGCGGGAGCTCAGCCCCTACCCGTACCTGCTGGTGATCGTCGACGAGCTCGCCGACCTGATGATGGTGGCCCCGCGCGACGTGGAGGACTCGATCGTCCGCATCACGCAGCTGGCCCGCGCGGCCGGCATCCACCTGGTGCTCGCCACCCAGCGGCCCTCGGTGGACGTGGTGACCGGTCTGATCAAGGCGAACGTGCCCTCGCGGCTCGCTTTCGCCACCTCCTCGCTCGCCGACAGCCGGGTCATCCTGGACCAGCCGGGCGCGGAGAAGCTGATCGGCAAGGGCGACGGGCTGTTCCTGCCGATGGGCGCGAACAAGCCGGTGCGGCTCCAGGGCGCCTTCGTCACCGAGGACGAGATCGCCGGGATCGTGCAGCACTGCAAGGACCAGATGGCGCCCGTCTTCCGCAACGACGTCACGGTCGGGCAGAAGCAGAAGAAGGAGATCGACGAGGAGATCGGCGACGACCTGGACCTGCTGTGCCAGGCGGCCGAGCTGGTGGTCTCCACGCAGTTCGGGTCGACCTCGATGCTCCAGCGCAAGCTGCGGGTCGGGTTCGCGAAGGCCGGGCGGCTGATGGACCTGATGGAGTCGCGGGGGATCGTCGGACCGAGCGAGGGATCGAAGGCGCGCGACGTGCTGCTGAAGGCCGACGAGCTGGACGGCGTGCTCGCGGTGATCCGCGGGGAGACTCCCGAGTAATGGGCAAAGGATCGGGGGCAACCGTTTCCCCCGGTCGCGTGTCTAGTTGAGGGAGGTGGCGGTCCGTTCCGGGTCGCCACACCGGGCGGGAGCCCCCTGGCCATTCGTATGGCGTAGGGAGGTGCCCCTCCGGTTGCTCCACCCTTTCGTCACCCCCCTAGACTGGACTTCCAGCAGGTGGCTACACGCTCGAAAGGCGCCCTCGTGTCCATCGGCAACGCCAAATCCCCCGAAGATGAACGGCCTTCGACCGACGACCGGTCCGAGGACCGCCTCGTCGAACGTTCCGTCGAAGAGCCGTCGATCGGGACGGCCCTCAAGAAGGCCCGGATCGCCGCCGGGCTGACTGTCGACGAGGTCAGTTCCACCACCCGCGTGCGCATTCCGATCGTGCACGCGATCGAATCCGACGATTTCTCGCGCTGCGGCGGCGATGTCTATGCCCGCGGCCACATTCGTACGCTCGCCCGTGCCGTGCGCCTCGATCCGGAACCCCTGATCGAGTCGTACGACGCGGCCCACGGCGGCCGGCCGGCACCCACCCCCGCCGCGCCGATGTTCGAAGCCGAGCGGATCCGTCCCGAACGGCAGCGGCCCAACTGGACCGCCGCCATGGTCGCCGCCATCGTCGCCGTGATCGGCTTCGTCGGCTTCACGGCCTTCGGCGGCGCCGACGACAAGACCAAGCGGCCGGTGGCGGAAGGTTCCGCCGCGCCGAAGCCCGCACCCACTCCCAACGCGTCCAAGCCCTCGGTCCAGGCACCGCCGGCGCCTACGGCTCCCAAGCCGGAGCCTTCGGACAGTGCTATCGCCGCCGCGCCCAAGGACCTCGTCACGGTCGTCCTGACGGCCAACGACGGCGAGAGCTGGATCTCGGCCAAGGACCACAGTGGCCGGCTCCTCTTCGACGGCACCCTCGAACAGGGTCAGTCGAAGACGTTCACGGACAAGGAGTCCATCGACCTGGTGCTCGGCGACGCCGGGGTCGTGAAGCTCTTCGTGAACGGCAAGGAGATCAAGGACGAGTTCCAGCCCGGACAGGTGGAACGCCTCACATACACCAAGGACGACCCGCGTCAGGGCCAGGCCCAGGCGGGCTGATCAGCAGGGCTGACCAGCAGGGAATAGAACGTTCCGGATCCCCGGAGTGCCGCGCCGCACTCCGGGGATCTTGTCGTCCGGGACGGGAGGCGGGGGCCGGTGCCGGGACGAAGTAGTCTTGAGTCCATGCCCGAACGCCGTACCGTCGCCCTTGTCACTCTTGGCTGCGCCCGTAACGAGGTGGACTCGGAGGAGCTCGCAGGCCGCTTGGCGGCGGATGGCTGGGAGCTCGTCGAGGACGCCGCCGATGCGGACGTAGCCGTCGTCAACACCTGCGGCTTCGTCGAAGCCGCCAAGAAGGACTCCGTAGACGCCCTGCTGGAGGCCAACGATCTCAAGGATCACGGCCGCACGCAGGCCGTCGTAGCCGTCGGCTGTATGGCCGAGCGCTACGGCAAGGAACTTGCCGAAGCGCTCCCCGAGGCCGACGGAGTACTCGGCTTCGACGACTACGCCGACATCTCCGACCGCCTCCAGACCATCCTCAACGGCGGCGTCCACGCCTCCCACACCCCGCGCGACCGGCGCAAGCTGCTGCCGATCAGCCCGGCGGAGCGCCAGGACGCCGAGGTGGCCCTCCCGGGTCACGCGCAGTCGACGCCCGCCGAGGAGCCGGCAGCGGCTCCCGCCGACCTTCCGGACGGCCTCGCGCCCGCCTCCGGGCCGCGCGCGCCGCTGCGCCGCCGCCTGGACAAGAGCCCGGTCGCCTCGGTCAAGCTCGCCTCCGGCTGCGACCGGCGCTGTTCCTTCTGCGCCATCCCGTCCTTCCGCGGCTCCTTCATCTCCCGCCGCCCCAGCGACGTGCTGGGCGAGACGCGCTGGCTCGCGGAGCAGGGCGTCAAGGAGATCATGCTGGTCTCCGAGAACAACACCTCGTACGGCAAGGACCTGGGCGACATCCGCCTGCTGGAGACCCTGCTGCCCGAGCTGGCCGAGGTGGACGGCATCGAGCGCGTCCGCGTCAGCTACCTCCAGCCCGCCGAGATGCGGCCCGGGCTGATCGACGTACTCACCTCGACCCCCAAGGTCGTCCCGTACTTCGACCTCTCCTTCCAGCACTCGGCCCCCGACGTGCTGCGCTCCATGCGCCGCTTCGGTGACACCGACCGGTTCCTGGAACTGCTCGACACCATCCGTTCCAAGGCCCCGACGGCCGGCGTCCGGTCCAACTTCATCGTCGGCTTCCCCGGCGAGACGGAGTCGGACTTCGCCGAGCTGGAGCGCTTCCTGACCAGCGCGCGGCTCGACGCCATCGGCGTCTTCGGCTACTCCGACGAGGACGGCACCGAGGCCGTCACGTACGAGAACAAGCTGGACGCCGACACCATCGCCGAGCGCCTCGCCCACATGCAGCGCCTCGCCGAGGAGCTCACCTCGCAGCGCGCGGAGGAGCGGATCGGGGAGACGCTGGAGGTGCTCGTCGAGACGGTCGTCCCGATCGACGAGGCGGAGGACGGCGAGGGAGCCTACGGGCGCGCCGCCCACCAGGCGCCCGAGACCGACGGCCAGGTCGTCTTCACGGACGGCGCGGGCCTGGTCGTGGGACGCATCGTCACCGCGAAGGTGGTCGGCACCCTGGGCGTGGACCTGGTGGCGGAGCCCCTGGGTGTGGATCTTGAGGAGGCGGCCGGATGACCGGAGCCCCGGCATCTGCGGCGGGCGGGACCGGCCGCCGGCCCGCGCCCGGCGCGAAGCTGGGCGCAGCGGCGGTCAATCAGGCCAGCCTGTGGAACATCGCCAACATCCTGACGATGATCCGGCTGGTCCTGGTGCCGGGATTCGTGATGCTGCTGCTCGCCGACGGGGGCTACGACCCCGTCTGGCGGGCGCTCGCGTGGGCGGCGTTCGCCGTCGCCATGATCACCGACATCTTCGACGGGCATCTGGCCCGTACGTACAACCTGGTCACGGACTTCGGGAAGATCGCCGACCCCATCGCCGACAAGGCGATCATGGGGTCGGCATTGGTGTGTCTGTCCTGGCTCGGTGATCTGCCCTGGTGGGTCACCGGAGTGATCCTCGGCCGGGAACTCGGGATCACGCTCCTGCGTTTCTGGGTCATCAGGTACGGAGTGATCCCGGCGAGCCGGGGCGGGAAGCTGAAGACCCTGACCCAGGGCGTGGCGGTGGGCATGTACGTGCTCGCGCTGACCGGGCCGCTGGCGACGCTGCGGTTCTGGGTGATGGCGGCCGCCGTCGTCCTGACCGTCGTGACCGGTCTGGACTACATCCGCGAGGCCGTCGTGCTCCGGCGCAAGGGGCTCGCCGCGGAGCGTGCCGCGCGGTGAACCTGCCGGAGGATGGCGCGGTGCTGCAAGAGACGGGCGGTTCTTCGGTGGCCGGTGAAGCGGTGCGGAATCCCGTGGGGGCTGCCGGGGGCAGCGGGGAGGTTGCGGCCGATGTGCTTCGACTCCTCGCGGAGAGTAACGGTACGGTTGCGGTTGCGGAGTCGCTGACCGGCGGCATGGTGGCCGCGGAGCTCACGGCGGTCCCGGGGGCCTCCAAGTCCTTCCGCGGGTCCGTCACCGCGTACGCGACCGAGCTGAAGCACCGGGTGCTGGGCGTGGACGCCGGGCTGCTGGAGGCCGAAGGCGCGGTGAACCCGCTGGTCGCGGAGGAGATGGCGGCCGGAGTACGGCGCGTGCTCGGCGCTTCCTGGGGCATCGCGACCACCGGGGTGGCCGGTCCCGACCCGCAGGACGGTCAGCCGGTGGGCACGGTTTTCATCGCCGTGGCGGGTCCCGGTGGCAGGAAAACGGCCCGGCTGCGGTTGAAAGGCTCCCGTGAGGAAATCCGTAGGGAGAGTGCACGGACAGTGCTCGAGCTGCTCGCGAGCGAACTCCGCGAGAATCTGCGGGGGCAGGATACGGAACAGGACGGGGGGATTTGATGTTTGCAGCCCTGAGTGAACACGACATCGCTCCCCGCACGGCCGCCGCGCGAGGCGGTACGGTGGGGCGTGAAGGTTACGGCTACACGGTCAGAGGAGGGAGCCACCGATGATTCTGCTCCGTCGCCTGCTGGGTGACGTGCTGCGTCGGCAGCGCCAGCGCCAGGGCCGTACTCTGCGCGAAGTCTCCTCGTCCGCCCGGGTTTCGCTCGGCTATCTCTCCGAGGTGGAGCGGGGGCAGAAGGAGGCATCTTCCGAGCTGCTCTCCGCGATCTGCGACGCGCTTGACGTACGGATGTCAGAGCTGATGCGGGAAGTCAGCGACGAGCTTTCGCTCGCCGAGCTGGCCCAGTCCGCCGCGGCGAGCGAACCGGTGTCCGCACCGGTCCGTCCGATGCTCAATTCGGTATCCGTGGCCTCGGTCACGGGTGGCCCGGAACGGGTGACCATCAAGGCGCCCGTGGAAGCGGTGAATGTCGTAGCCGCGTGATGCGTGTGCGTGTGTGCTGAGCGTATGAGTGTGGCCGGAGCCCCGGCCGGTGCCCTTGGGTGCCGGGTGGGGCTCTTTGCTGTTCCGGGGGTGGGTTCCGGTGCGGCGTTCCGGTGGCGGTGCCGCGGGGGCGCGACGGGGGTGCGGGGTCGGGCGGGGTGCGGGAGGATGGGCCCGTTCGGGTCTCCGGCCCCTGGAGGTGGCCGTGCGGCGGTTGCTGGGTATACCCGTGGGTCTGGCCCTCGCGCTGTCGGTGGGCGTCCTGTGGTGGTGGGCCGTGCTGCGGCTCGTGCTGGCTCCGGCCGAGGCCGGGCCGGTGGAGGGTGCGGTCGCCGTCGGGGGGTGGGGGCTGGGCCTGCTTCCGGTGCACTGCGTGCCGGGGCCGTTGGGTGGCCGTCGTCGCCGTGGGGCGGCGGGAGGCGTACGGGGTGCCGGGGGCGGAGCCGCGGGCGGGGGCGGCGTCGCGGGTGAGGGTGGGGAGTGGAGTGCTGCCGGGTCGGTGGGGGTCCGGGAGCCGGGGGCGGCGGTGGCAGGAGCTTCGGAGGGCGGCGAGGAGGGGGCCGGCTGATCCGGGGGCGTGGGCGGGTCGGGGGGCGTCGAGTTCGCGGTGGTCGGGGTCGGGTGGCGTCGGGTCGGGTGGGTCGGGGCCGGTGGGTGGTTACCAGGGCATGGCGACTCCACCGTTCGGGCGAAGGATCTGGCCCGTCATGAAGGACGAGGCGTCCGAGGCGAGGTAGAGCACCGCCTGGGCTATGTCCTCGGGCTCGCCCACGCGGCGCAGCGGGGACATGCGGGTCATCATCGCCTCGGTCTGCTCCTGGACCTCGGGGCTGTGCCGGCCGGTCATCGGGGTGCGGATCCAGCCCGGCGCGACGGCGTTGACGCGGATGCCGTGCGGGCCGGCCTCCGTGGCGAGGGTCTTGGTCAGCTGGACGACGGCCGCCTTGGCGGCGCTGTAGCAGAGCAGGCCGGGCTGGGCGGCGTCCACGGCGCCCGAGGCCATGGTAATGATCGAACCGGGCCGGCCGGCGGCGATCATGGCGCGGGCCGCCTCCTGGCAGGTGCGCAGCACCCCCTTGAAGTTGATGTCCAGGACCCGGTCGAGGTCCTCGTCGGAGGTCTCCAGGACGCTGCTGGTGTGCATGATCCCGGCGATCGCGGCGGTGATGTCGAGCGGGCCGGCCTGCGAGATCGCCGCCCGGATCGCGGCGCGGTCGGTGACGTCGAGGGGATGGGCGGTGGCCCGGCCGCCGGCCTTGGTGACGAGTTCGACGGTCTCCTGGAGGCCCTGGGCATCGCGGTCCGCGCAGTGCACGGCGGCCCCGGCCTCGGCGAGGAGCACGGCGGTGGCCCGGCCGATGCCGCTGGCGGCGCCGGTGATCAGGGCGGTGCGGCCGGTGAGTTCGTACGCGCTGGGTGTAGGCATGCGGGGACCGTACGACTGCATCTGACGGGCCGTCAACTAACGTGTCGGCCCGGATTGGCAGCGCGGACACCAGTAGGTGGGGCGGTCGTCCTGGGGGGCTTCGCGGATGGGGGTGCCGCAGCGCAGGCAGGGGCGGTGGGCGCGACCGTAGACGAACAGCTCCTGGCCTCGGCGGAGGCTGCCCGTGGTGTTGCGGTGGCGGGCCTTGTTCGCGTCGAGGAGCCGGTGTGCGGCGGCGGCGAGGCGGGGGAGGGTGCTGGGTGGCAGATCGCCCACCGGAGTCCAGGGGGTGACCTGGGCGAGGAAGCAGAGCTCGGCCTTGTAAATGTTGCCGATGCCGGCCAGGTTGCGCTGGTCGAGGAGGGCCTCGCCGAGGGGGCGGGCGGGGGCGGCGAGGAGGTTCGCGGCGGCGGTGGCCCCGTCCCAGTCGGGACCGAGCAGGTCGGGGCCGAGGTGACCGACGGCGCGGTGTTCGTCGGCGGTGCGGAGCAGTTCGACCACGGGGAGGCGGTAGCCGACGGCGGTGTGGTCGGTGGTGCCGAGGATGACGCGGATCTCGTGGGCGGGGCCGGGCGGGGTGGGGGTGGTCCTGGGGGTTCCGGTGGCTCCGGTGGCGGGGAGGATGCGCCAGGCGCCGTCCATGCGGAGGTGGGTGTGGAGGGTGAGGCGGGGGTGGGGGGTGGCTCGTGGTTCGGTGCGGTGGCCGGGGCCGGCGCCGGGGTTGGCGCCTGGGTCGGTGTTGGGTTCGGGGTCGCCGAAGCGGATGAGGAGGTGCTTGCCCCGGGGGACGACTTCCAGGGTGGTGAAGCCGGTGAGGTCGGCGGTGGCGAAGCGGGGGACGCGGAGGTCGGAGCGGGTGAGTTCCTTGCCCGCGAGGGCTTCGCGGAGGCGGGCCGCGACGCGGTAGACGCTGTCTCCTTCGGGCATGGGTTCATTCTCCTGCGGAGTCGGGCTCGACGGGTGCGGACGGGGGCGCCGCTGCGCGGGGCGTGCTCCCCGCCCCGCCCTTCCTCTGTTCCCCGGGGCTGCGCCCCGGACCCCGTATTCCGGGCTGGGTCTCGGGGCTTGCTGCTGGGCTGTGTGCCTGGCCCTGTTCCCGGGCCGTACCTCGGGTCCGGTCCCCGGGCTGCGCTCCGGACCCCGTTCTCTTGGCTGTGCCCCGGACCGTGTTGCCGGAGTGTTGCCGGCGGGTCGGTGTCCGGGTTGTGCACCGAGGGCCGTCCCGGGCTGTGCCGCCGGGGTCTGTCTCCCGGGCTGTGGACCGGGTCCCGTTCACGGGGTGGGATCCGGACGGGTGGCCGGGGGATGGATTGGGGGGCAGTGTTTGTGGTTCGGGCGATGAGTTCGGGCGGGGTGGGGAGTCCTATTGCCGTTGGCGACGTCAGAGGAGGAACTTGTGGCTCAACTGCTGAGGGTGCAGAACTTCAGTGTCTCGAGTGACGGCATCGGTGCCGGTGAGGAACAGACGCTCGAGAGGCCGTTCGGGGACGCGGATCCCGCGCGGCTGTTCGCCTGGGCCGGGGCCACGGCGAGTTGGCCCAATCGCACCGAGCCCGGCGGAAGCCGCGGGCTCGACGACTACTTCGCCCGGGACTTCTCCCACAACATCGGTGCCGAGATCATGGGGCGCAACAAGTTCGGGCCCCAGCGCGGGCCCTGGCAGGACCACACGTGGCAGGGCTGGTGGGGTGACGAGCCTCCGTTCCACACCCCGGTGTTCGTCATGACCCACCACGAGCGGCCTTCGATCACGCTCTCCGACACCACGTTCCACTTCGTCGGCGGCGACCCGGCCGCCGTTCTCGCCCGGGCGCGGGAGGTGGCTCAGGGGAAGGACGTGCGCCTCGGCGGCGGGGTCACCACCATCCGGCAGTTCCTCGACGCCGACCTCGTCGACACCCTGCACGTGGCGGTCTCGCCGGTGAAGCTCGGGTCCGGACTGCGGCTCTGGGAGTCCCCCGACGAGCTGCGCGACCGTTTCCACCTGGAGGTGGTGCCCAGCCCGAGCGGGGTGACGCACCACCTGTTCTGGCGGAAGTGAGCCGGTCCCCCCTCGGTCAGTGGCGCAGGCGCAGGCCCTGGGGGGTGGCGTGGAACCCGGCGGCTTCCGTGGGTGGGGCGTAGGGGGAGGTGAGGGAGGGGGCGGCGTTGACGCGTTCCACCGTGAGGGTGGGCAGGCTGCCCTGGCGGGAGGCCGTGGTGAGGGCCGTCAGGGCGGCTGTGAGGCGGGGGTCGTCCGGGTCGGGCCAGGCGAGGAGGGTTTTGCCGCCGCGCTCCAGGTAGAGGGTGAGTTCGCCGTCGACCAGGACCACCAGGGAGCCCGCCTTGCGGCCCGGCTTGTGAGTGGCTCCGGTCGGGGGTTCCGGCCAGGGGAGGGCCGCGCCGTAGGCGTTCGCCGGGTCGGCGGCGGCGAGGACCACCGCGGCCAGCGGGGGCGGGGTGCGCTCGGCCGCGCGGAGCCGGTCGACCGCGCCGTCCATGGCGAACTGGGCCGCGCCCAGGCCTTCGACCACGTAGCCCCTGCGGGCCTGGCCGCTGTCCTCGAAGGCGGAGAGGACGCGGTAGACGGCGCTGAAGCCGCCTTGCACGCCTTCGGCGGCCACCGCGCCCCGGGTCACCACCCCGTGCCGGTCGAGCAGGGTGCGGGCCAGGGCGTGTGCGCGGTGGGTCGGGTCCGGGGCGTGGGCCGGGAGCAGGGACCAGCGGCCCGACACCGTGGGCGGGCCCGTACGGGAGGCAGGGGTGGTGAGGGTGCCGTAGCGGCCGCGCGGGATCGTACGGCGGGCGCGGTGGGCGGTGGCGCCCGCCGTGCGGCCCGAGCCGAGGAGGGAGCGCAGGGGGGCCAGGGTGTCGTTGGTCAGGCGGCCCGACCACGCCAGGTCCCAGACGGCGGAGGACAGGTCCGCGTCCGAGGCGTCCGGGACCAGGGCGCGGGCACGGTCCGTGAGCTGGCGGAAGAACAGGCCGTAGCCCCCGGAGAGGGCGGACAGGAGCGCCTCGTGGAGCGGGCTGAGCTCCAGGGGGTGCGGAGGAGGCAGGAGGAGGGGGGCGGAGTCGGCGAGGTAGAGGGAGACCCAGCCGTCCTTGCCCGGCAGGGCGCCCGCGCCCGCCCAGACGACCTCGCCGGTGGTGGTGAGCTCGTCCAGGAGGGTGGGGGAGTAGTCCGCGACCCGGGAGGGCAGGATCAGCCGTTCGAGGGCGGAGGCGGGCACCGCGGCGCCCTGGAGCTGCTCGATCGCGCGGGCCAGGCCGTCGATGCCGCGCAGGGCTCCGCCCAGGTGCTGCCACTGGGGGAGGAAGGTGGCGAGGGCGGCGGGAGGGACCGGCTCCAGTTCCTGGCGCAGCGCGGCGAGGGAGCGGCGCCGTAGCCGGCGGAGCACGGTGGCGTCGCACCATTCCTGGCCGATGCCCGCCGGGTGGAACTCTCCCTGGACCACCCGCCCGGCCGCCGCGAGCCGGTGCAGCGCGCCGTCCGTCACGGCCGTGCCCAGCCCGAAGCGGGCGGCGGCGCTGACCGTGGTGAAGGGGCCGTGGGTGCGGGCGTACCGGGCCAGGAGGTCGCCGAGCGGGTCCTTCACCGGCTCGGTGAACGCCTCCGGGACGCCCACGGGGAGCGCCGTGCCCAGCGCGTCGCGCATCCGGCCGGCGTCCTCGATGGCCGCCCAGTGGTCCTCGCCGCCGATCCGGACCCGGATCGCCCGGCGGGAGGCGGAGAGGGACGCGGCCCACTCGGCTTCCGCGCCGCGGGCGGCCAGTTCCGCCGGGGTGAGCGGGCCGAGCAGGCGCAGCAGGTCGGCCACCGACTCGGCGTCCTTGGCCCGCCGGTCCTCGGTCAGCCACTGGAGCTCCCGCTCCAGCTCCGTCAGCACCTCCGCGTCGAGCAGTTCGCGGAGCTCCGCCTGGCCGAGCAGCTCGGCCAGCAGCCGGGAGTCCAGCGACAGCGCGGCCGCCCTGCGCTCGGCGAGCGGGGTGTCGCCCTCGTAGAGGAACTGGGCGACGTACCCGAAGAGGAGGGAGCGGGCGAAGGGGGAGGGCTCGGTCGTGGTGACCTCGACGAGGCGGACCCGGCGGGCCTCGATGTCCCCCATCAGCTCGGTCAGGCCCGGCACGTCGAAGACGTCTTGCAGGCATTCCCGTACGGCTTCCAGCACGATCGGGAACGAACCGAACTCGGAGGCCACCTGGAGCAGTTGCGAGGCGCGCTGGCGCTGCTGCCACAGGGGGGTGCGCTTGCCGGGATTGCGGCGCGGGAGCAGCAGGGCGCGGGCCGCGCACTCGCGGAAGCGGGAGGCGAACAGGGCGGAGCCGCCCACCTGGTCGGTGACGATCTGCTGGACGTCCCCGTGGTCGAAGGCCACGTCGGCCGCGCCCAGCGGGGGCTTGTCGTCGTCGAAGTCGAAGGAGGCCGAAGAGGCTGCCGTGCCCTTCGGCGCTGGGTCGTGGTCCAGGAGGTCCAGGTCCATGCCCAGCAGGTCCGCGTCCGGGAGGCGCAGCACGATGCCGTCGTCGGCGTGCATGACCTGCGCGTCCATCCCGTACCGCTCGGAGAGGCGGGCGCCGAGCGCCAGCGCCCAGGGGGCGTGGACCTGGGCGCCGAAGGGGGAGTGGACGACGACCCGCCAGTCGCCGAGCTCGTCGCGGAACCGCTCGACGACGATGGTTCGGTCGTCCGGTACGTGGCCGCAGGCCTCGCGCTGTTCCGAGAGGTAGGACAGGACATTCTCGGCGGCCCAGGCGTCCAGGCCCGCCGCCAGCAGCCGCAGCCGGGCGTCCTCGGGGTCAAGGCCGCCGAGCTCGCGCAGGAACGCGCCGACCGCGCGGCCCAGCTCCAGCGGGCGGCCCAGCTGGTCGCCCTTCCAGAACGGGAGGCGGCCCGGGACCCCGGGGGCGGGGGTGACCAGGACGCGGTCACGGGTGATGTCCACGATCCGCCAGGAGGTGGTGCCGAGGGTGAAGACGTCGCCGACGCGGGACTCGTAGACCATCTCCTCGTCGAGCTCGCCGACCCTGCCCCCGCCCTTCTTGGGGTCGGACCCCGCCAGGAAGACGCCGAAGAGCCCGCGGTCCGGGATGGTCCCGCCCGAGGTCACCGCGAGCCGCTGCGCGCCCGGCCGGCCGGTGATCGTTCCGGCGACGCGGTCCCACACGACGCGGGGTCTGAGCTCGGCGAAGGCGTCCGAGGGGTAGCGGCCGGCCAGCATGTCCAGCACCGCCGTGAAGGCCGAGTCGGGCAGCGCCGCGAAGGGGGCGGCCCGGCGCACCAGGGCGAGCAGGTCGTCCAGCTGCCAGGTGTCCATCGCGGTCATCGCGACGAGCTGCTGGGCGAGGACGTCCAGCGGGTTGGAGGGGATCCGCAGGGACTCGATCGAGCCCGTGCGCATCCGCTCGGTGACCACGGCCGCCTGGACCAGGTCGCCCCGGTACTTGGGGAAGACGACCCCGGTGGAGACCGCGCCCACCTGGTGTCCGGCCCGGCCCACCCGCTGCAGCCCGGAGGCCACCGACGGCGGGGACTCCACCTGGATGACGAGGTCCACCGCGCCCATGTCGATGCCCAGCTCCAGGCTGGAGGTGGCGACCACGGCGGGCAGCCGGCCCGCCTTCAAGTCCTCCTCCACCAGGGCCCGCTGCTCCTTGGAGACCGAGCCGTGGTGGGCGCGGGCCAGCAGCGGCGGAGCGCCCTGGGCGGCGCCCGACTGCGCCATGATCTCGGCCGGGGGCGGGCCGTCGGGCAGCGGGCCGCCGGTGGCCCGCTCGTACGCGATCTCGTTGAGCCGGTTGCACAGGCGCTCGGCGAGGCGGCGGGAGTTGGCGAACACGATGGTGGAGCGGTGGGCCTGGACCAGATCGGCGATCCGCTCCTCCACGTGCGGCCAGATGGAGGGCTTGTCGCCGCCCTCCTTGCCCTCGGTGGCGGGGGAGCCGCCCAACTCGCCCATGTCCTCGACCGGGACGACCACCGACAGGTCGAACTCCTTGGTGGAGGGCGGCTGGACGATCTCCACCTTGCCGCGCGGAGCGAGGTAGCGGGCCACCTCCTCCACCGGGCGGACCGTCGCCGACAGCCCGATCCGGCGCGCGGGGCGGGGCAGCAGCTCGTCCAACCGCTCCAGGGACAGCGCGAGATGGGCGCCGCGCTTGGTCCCGGCGACCGCGTGCACCTCGTCCAGGATCACCGTCTCGATCCCGGCCAGGGCCTCGCGGGCCGCCGAGGTCAGCATCAGGAACAGCGACTCGGGCGTGGTGATCAGGATGTCCGGCGGCCGGGTCACCAGCGCGCGCCGCTCGGCCGGCGGGGTGTCGCCGGAGCGGATCCCGACCCGGATCTCCGGCTCGGGCAGGCCCAGGCGCACCGATTCCTGCCGGATGCCGGTCAGCGGGCTGCGCAGATTGCGCTCCACGTCCACCGCGAGGGCCTTCAGGGGCGAGATGTACAGCACCCGGCAGCGCTTCTTCGGCTCCGCCGGGGGCGGGGTCGAGGCCAGCTGGTCGAGGGCGGCGAGGAAGGCGGCCAGGGTCTTGCCGGAGCCGGTGGGGGCCACCACCAGCACGTCCGAGCCCGCACCGATGGCCCGCCAGGCGCCTTCCTGGGCGGAGGTGGGCGAGACGAAGGCCCCCGTGAACCAGGAACGGGTCGCGGGGGAGAACGAGTCGAGCGCGGTACCGGACATGCCCCCATCGTGCACCCGCCCACTGACAACCGGCCGGACCTGTGGAAACACCACGGCCGGACGTGCGGGAACAGCCCGGCCGGGACGGGCGCAGAATGGGGGGATGGGCACGGGGACGACCGGAGCGGACGAGGGCCGCCGGGAGTGGGCGCGGCACTGGCGGTACGCGGAACTGCCCGGGCTGGACCTCCTGCGCGCCCACTACGTGCGCCACACCTTCCCGCGCCACGCCCACGACGGGTACGTCATCGCGGCCGTCACCGGCGGCGTCGAGGAGATCGGCCTGCCCGGGGACACCCTGCGCGCCGGGCCCGGCAGCGTGGTCCTGATCAACCCCGAGGTCCCGCACACCGCCCGCGCCGGGGTCCCCGAGGGCTGGGCCTACGCGACCCTCTACCCCTCCCGGGCGCTGATCACCGAGGTCGCCACCGAGATCGGGACGCTGCGCGGGACCCCCGGCTTCACCGCCGACATGGTCGCCGACGCGCAGGCCTCGCGGGCCATCACCGAGGTCCACCGGGCCGCCGAGGCCGGCAACGCGCTGGCCGCCGACACCCTGCTGCGCGGGGTGGTGGCCCGGATGCTGACCCGGCACGCCGGGCCGCTGCCCGCCCGTACGGCGGGCCGCGCGGGGGCCGCGGACGCGGAGCGGGCCCGGGCCGTACTGGAGGAGCGGATGGCGGAGCCCCCGTCGCTGGAGCAGCTCGCGGCGGAGCTGGGCACGAGCCCCTTCGCCCTGCTGCGGGCCTTCCGGGACCGGTACGGCATGCCCCCGCACACCTGGCTGACCGATGCCAGGGTCCGGCGGGCGCGGCGGCTGCTCGACGCGGGGATCCCGCCGGCGGAGGCGGCCGTCGCCGTCGGCTTCACCGACCAGCCGCACCTGAACCGGCACTTCACCCGCATCGTGGGGGTGCCGCCGGGCGCCTACCGGCGGGGGCGGGCGGCCGGTTAGGGTCCGGATCATGGACCGGTTGGAGCAGGCCGCGGTGTGGGGCGCGTACGCGGAGCAGGTGCGCGGGCGGGTGCCCGAGTGGGCGCCGCCGGGCGCGGTGGTGGAGCGGGACGGGCCCCTCGTACGGACCCACTACGGCACGCACGGGACGGTCGGGCACCGGCCGCTGACGGAGATCGGGCGCGGGGAGCTCGCGAAGCTGGTGCGCGGGCAGCAGGAGGCCTTCGCGGCGCGGAGCGAGCCGGTGGAGTGGAAGGCGTACGGGGCCGATCCGCCGGGCCTGGCCGAGGAGCTGGAGGCGGCCGGGTTCACGGCGGATCCGGAGCGGTCCCTGATGGTGGTGGAGTGTGCGGTGCTGGGGCGCGAGCGCGCTGACGGGCGGGTGCGGTCCGTCGTCCCCGGGCCGACCCTGCTCGAACTGGCGGCTTCGTCCGGTCCGCACGAAACGCCGCTCGCCGAGTTCGAGGCCGACGGCGGCTGCGTCTACGGCCGGGCCGAGGTCGCCCTGCTGTTCGACGGAGGTCGCCCGGCGGCCGTGGGGTGGGCCCGGCGCGACCCGCGCACGGACTTCGTGGTGATCGGTGGGCTGACCGGGCCGTACGCCGAGCTCCTGAGGGCCTGGGGACAGCTCGCGGCGCCGAGGCACCCGAAGACCTCGGCGGCCACGCACTGTGTGCTGGAGGCCGAGGGGGAGCTGCGCGAGGTGGCCCGAACCGCCGGATTCCGCGAGCTGACCACGGTACGGACCCACCGCTGGGCTCCGCCGGGAAGCCCGGCACAGAGCCGGCCCGTGCGGTGGCTGGGCGACGACGAGGATCTGCTGTGGGACCGGCTGGAGAACGAGTTCGGCTTCGCCCCGGACACCGAGCAGTTCCCCGGTTTTGACGCGTCGGCCCCGTCCGTCACCTGGCGGCTCGCGGAGGGGCCGCCCGAAGAGCTGGACCGGATCCTGCGACCCGCTGTGCGGTCCCTCACCCCGGCCGGGCGGCTGTACTGGCTCGACTGGCAGCACACCGGGTACGACTTCGACCCGCACCGGGTCGGCGGTTCCGGCGAGCCCGAGTGGCCCGGGCAGGTCGACCCGAACGGCGACTACTACCTCTACCTCCACCCCGACCTGCGATTCGGCACCTTCGGACACCCCTGGGAGCGGACCCTGTGCGTCTGGGGCGCCGGACTGCTCGCCGCCGTAGAGGCGGGGCTCACCGAGTTGCTCGGTGAGCCGCTGCGGCGGCGGGACACCCCCTAGCTAGACCAGCCCCGCACGGGTCTCCTCGATCAGGGCCCGGGCCTCGGTCACGGTGGCCGTCAGGGACTCGGGCGTCGTGCCCGGCGCGCCCAGCAGGGCCCGTACGCGGTCGCCGAAACCGGCGGGCGCCGAGGGCAGGAGCTCGGCGGCGGCCAGGGCGCCCTTCTCGTTGAGGCACCAGCGGCGGTCCGCCGCGTACAGGGCCTGGACCAGGATGCCGAAGGCCTTGGACAGGCACAGGGAGACGTACAGGGCGTCCGCGCGGGCCGCGCCCTTCGCGGCGCCCGCCGCGAGGAACTCCGCCTCCCACGCCCCGGCGATCAGGGCCTCGCGGAGGGGTTCCGGGTAGGCCGAGGCCGTGGTGCGCAGGGCGGTCAGCTCGCCCGTCGGGTCCGCCAGGACCTGGCCCAGGGCCACCTCGCCCGGGTAGCAGGGGGACCAGAAGCCGAGCGGGTGTCCCGGCTGCACGCCCACCTCGTAGCGGCCCTCGCGGCACTCCTGCCACACCCGTTCCACCCGGTCCAGGTCGCGCAGGATCCAGTCCACCGCCACCCCGTCGACGCGCAGCCAGGCGCCGCCGTTGACCCAGGGCCCCCAGCCGCCGGGGCCGGCCACCTCCACGTCCGGGCCGGCCAGTGCGCCGAGCGCGGCGAGGTCGAGGGGGCCGCGGTAGTAGACGCCGAGGTCCCAGTCCGATGCGGGGTGGTGCTCGCCGCGGGCCCGGCTGCCGCCGAGCATGACTCCGCGCACGCCGGGCACCTCGGCCAGCCGCTGCGCCATTTCCTTGATCACTTCGTGCATGGTGCAAGAACGTACAAGACCGGGATGGCGGGGGCCGCGTAATTTTCGGGGCGTGGGAGAACAGCGGATGGTCATACGAGAAGAACCCGACCGGGAGACCCCCGGCGGGGAGGCCCCCGGCGGGGAGGCTCCCGGCGCGCCCGTAGTGGACAAGCCGCGCGCCGCCGTGGTCCGGGACGCGCTCGGCGTCGGAGTGGCGGTCGGGCTGTCCGGCTTCGCCTTCGGGGTGACCGCCGCCGGATCCGGGGTCAGCACCCTCCAGGCGTGCGTGCTGAGCCTGCTGGTGTTCACCGGGGCCTCGCAGTTCGCGCTGGTCGGGGCACTGGCCGCGGGCGGGAACCCGTTCACGGCCGCCGCCGGAGCCTTCTTCCTCGGGACCCGCAACGCCTTCTACGGGCTGCGGCTGTCCCAGTTGCTCGCGCTCCCCAAGGGCGTACGCCCGTTCGCCGCGCACTGGGTGATCGACGAGACCACCGCGGTGGCCCTGGCCCAGCCCGACCGCAAGTCCGCGCGGCTCGGCTTCACCGTGACCGGGCTGAGCCTCTACGTCCTGTGGAACCTCACCACCCTGCTCGGCGCGCTCGGCGCAGAGGCCATCGGGGACACCCGCGCGTGGGGGCTGGACGCCGCCGGGCCCGCCGTGTTCCTGGCGCTGCTCGCGCCGATGCTGAAGACCGGCACCGAGCGGGCCGTCGCCGCGCTCGCCCTCGTCCTGGGGCTGGGCCTGCTGCCCGTACTGCCCGCCGGGGTGCCCGTGCTGATCGCGGCGCTGGCCGCGCCGATCGTGCTGTGGATGAAGGGACGCCGCTCGTGAACGTCTGGATCGCCATCGGGCTCACCGTCCTCGGCTGCTACGCCGTGAAGCTCGCCGGACTGCTCGTCCCCGCCGGCGCCCTGGAGCGGCCCGCGGTGCGCAAGCTCGCCGCCCTCCTGCCGGTCGCGCTGCTCGCCGCGCTCACCGCGCAGCAGACCTTCGCCACCGGGCAGGAGCTCGTGCTGGACGCCCGCGCCGCCGGGCTCGCGGCCGCCGCGGTCGCGCTGCTGCTGCGGGCCCCGTTCCTCGTCGTGGTCGCGGCGGCCGTGGCCGTCACCGCGGGGCTGCGGGCCCTGGGAGGCTAGGCACGCCGCCGATGGCGCCGGCGAGGCGGCCGTACGCGCGCAGGGTCAGCAGCGCCTCCAGCGTCGCGATCGGGCGCCGCTCCAGCGAGCTGCCCGGCGCCCAGGCCCCGCGGCCCGCCGGCCAGCCGCCGTCCGGCTGCTGCAGGCCGGCCAGGAAGCGCAGCGAGCCGTACAGCTCCGCGTCCGTGAACCAGCCGCGGGCGAGGGACTCCGGGCGGCGGGCGAAGTCGTACGGGTACAGGTGCTCGCGCGGTACGGGGTCCGCCGCCGGGTCCGGCGCGCGGTCCAGTACGACGAGCCGCTGCTCGCGGACGAGGCGGCCCAGCCGGTCGGCGGCCGCCGCGGCCCGGGCCCGGTCGGGGACCCCGTCCAGGAAGGCCACCGCGCCGCGGACCTCGTACGGGTGCCAGTGGCGCAGGTTCTCCACCCGGTCCCAGCAGAAGTCCGTCGCACGGAACAGCCACGCGTGCCACACCCGGTTGCGGTGCAGGATCCCGACGACCGGGCCGGTGGCCAGCAGGTCGCCCGGCGGATCGTCGTGCAGCGGGTGGTAGGGGGCCGCCGGGTAGCCGCCGGAGCCCGGGGCGGTCGCCGGGAGCGCCCCGTCCGGGGTGGAGACCCGGGTCAGGTGGGCGCAGAGCCGCTCGATGCGCTGTCCGGCGCAGCGGCCCAGGCCGTCCAGGACGCGCAGGGCGTGGGCGGTGTGCAGCGGGTGGCTCAGCGGACCGCGCAGATCCGGGTCGAGGGCGTGGCCGTAGCCGCCGTCACCGCCCAGATAGGCGCCGAGGGCGGTGTCCACCGGGTCGGCGTCCGCGCCGAGGAAGTGGAACGCGAACCGCCGCTGCTCCAGCACGCGGGCCGTGAGCCAGATGAACCGCTCGGCACGGGCGAGCGCGCTCGTCGCCGTCGCCGTGGTCACCGTCGTCGCTGTGGTCGCCGCCGGGGCGCGGGCTTCGTCTCCAGGCATGCCAGGAACCGTAGGGGCCCGGGCCGCGCGGAGGTGGCCCGAACGGGGAGGGTGCACTCTCCGGGGCGGGATACTGGAGGCATGCGGTTGACGATTTTCTGGGAGCGGATGGCCGAGCACTTCGGCGCGGGCTACGCGGACTCCTTCGCGCGGGACCACGTCATGACGGAGCTCGGGGGACGCACGGTCCACGAGGCGCTGGACGCGGGCTGGGAGGCCAAGGACGTGTGGCGCGCCGTGTGTTCGGCGGTGGACGTGCCCGCCTCGCTGCGCTAGCGCGGCGCGCCCGGCAGGCCCGCACACCGGCCGTCGCGCGGGTCGCTGCGGCTCCCGGACCGCCTCTCCCGGGCAGGGCCGCGGCGAACGCTTCGTGGTTCGCGGCGCCGGTGGGACAGACTGGTCGGCGTGGCAGCCAGTGATGAGACGACCGACCGGCCCGAAGCCCCCCGGAGCGCGCCGCCGACGGGCCCGGCGGCCGCGGCGGACCCCTCGGCCGCAGGCCCCGTAGGGGGAGGGCCCGATGGGTCGGGCGGCACCGGTGAACCGGCTCCGCCGGATGCCCGGATGCCGCGCTGGCTGCCGCGCGCGGTGGTCCTCGTACTGGCCCTGGTGGCCTGCTTCCAGCTCGGCAGCTGGGCCTTCCACCAGCTCATCGGGCTGCTCGTCAACATCCTGATCGCGTTCTTCCTCGCGCTCGCGATCGAACCGGCCGTGGCCCGGATGGCGGCCCGCGGCGTGCGCCGCGGGCTCGCCACCTTCCTGGTGTTCCTCGGGGTGTTCGTCGGCGCCGCCGGTTTCGTCGTCCTGCTCGGCTCGGTCCTCGCCGCGCAGATCGTCGACCTGGTGGAAGGCTTCCCCGGCTATCTCGACTCGCTGATCGGCTCGATCAACGACACCTTCCACACGGACCTGTCCCGGCTGGACATCCAGGACAGCCTGCTGCACTCGGACTGGCTGCAGAAGTACGTGCAGAACAGCGCGAGCGGCGTGCTCGACGTGTCCGCCACCGTGCTCGGCGGGCTGTTCAAGCTGCTGACGATCGGCCTGTTCTCCTTCTACTTCGCCGCCGACGGGCCGCGACTGCGCCGCGCGCTGTGCTCCGTACTGCCTCCCAGGAAGCAGGCGGAGGTGCTGCGCGCGTGGGAGATCGCCGTCACGAAGACGGGCGGATACCTCTACTCGCGCGGGCTGATGGCGCTGATCTCCGGGATCGCGCACTACATCGTCTTCGCGGTGCTGGGCGTGCCGTACGCGCCCGCGCTCGCGGTGTGGGTGGGGCTGGTCTCGCAGTTCATCCCCACCATCGGCACCTACCTGGCGGGTGCGCTGCCGATGCTGCTCGCCTTCACGGTCAACCCCTGGTACGCGCTGTACGTCCTCGGATTCGTGGTGGTATACCAGCAGTTCGAGAACTACGTGCTCCAGCCGAAGCTCACCTCGAAGACGGTCGACATCCACCCGGCGGTGGCCTTCGGATCGGTCATCGCCGGCACCGCCCTGCTGGGCGCGGTCGGGGCGCTCATCGCGATCCCGGCCGTCGCCACGATGCAGGCCTTCCTCGGCGCGTACGTGAAGCGGTACGCGGTGACGGGGGAGGCCGCCCCCGGGGAGAGCGGTACGGGCGTTACTGCGCCCCGGCGTCGCCGAGTACGGATTCCAGGGCGTCGGTGACGGCCGCCTCGGTGGCGGCCTTGTCGACGCCGAGGGAGGACAGCACGCCTTCGCCGTCCTCGAGTTCGAGGAGCGCGAGCAGGATGTGCTCGGTGCCGACGTAGGCGTGGCCCAGGCGCAGCGATTCGCGGAAGGTGAGCTCGAGGGCCTTCTTGGCGGTGGCGTCGAAGGGCACGAGCGCGGGCATCTCCCCGGCGGCGGCCGGCAGGGAGGCGGTCGCGGCGGCGCGCACGTCCTCCAGGGCGACCCCCTGTCCCCGCAGGACGAGCGAGGCGAGGGACTCGGTGTCGGCGAGCAGCCCGAGGATCAGGTGCGCGGCGCCGATCTCGGCGTTGCCGGCCGCGCGGGCCTCGTTCTGGGCGGTGACGACGACGTTGCGGGCGCGCGGCGTGAACCGGCCGAAGCCCTGTGCGGCGTCGGCTTCGGCGCCCTCCCCGGCCTTGTCGGCCTTGGGGACGAAGCGCTTCTGGGCGGCCTGGCGGGTGACGCCCATGCTGCGGCCGATGTCGGTCCAGGAGGCGCCGGAGCGGCGGGCCTGGTCGACGAAGTGGCCGATGAGGTGGTCGGCGACGTCCCCGAGGGACTCGGCGGCGACGACCGCGCCGCTGAGCTGCTCCAGGGTGTCGGTGTGGACCTTCTTGATGGCCTCGATGAGGTCGTCGAGGCGTACCGGATTGGTCATGCGAACGGGTTCCACCGAAGGGTTCGTCATAGAGGCAACCCTAGGTTGACAGTCGAAGGGGTGTCAACCTTGGGTTGTCACTTTCCCGGTTCCCGCAGCGTGAAGCTCGCGCGCTCGCGCCAGGCCGTCCCGTCGTAGGCCACCAGGTCGACGGCACGGGCGCGGGCGGTGAGGGGCAGCCGGCCGTTCAGGTCCGCCTCTGCGGCGTCCAGGTCGGCCTCGGGGGCGCGCTGGGCCACCGTGAGGTGCGGGACCGGGTCCGGGTAGCGGCCGCCGTAGGGCCGCACGTCCGGCCAGCGCCCGGTGATCGCGCGGGTCAGGCGGCGCAGCGGGGCGTCCGGCTCCGGGGCGAGGTAGAGCATCCCCGGGAACCGGCCGGTCCGCTCGAAGCGCAGGTCGAAGGCGTGGTGGGGGCTCAGGGTCGCGGCGATCCCGGCGAGGATCGAGGCGTCGATCAGGTGCTCCTGGAGGAACGGGTAGAGCACGCTCACGTGCGCCGGGACCCCGGCCCCGGCCCGGGTCGCGGGGTCGATCCGCTCCTGCCAGTCCCGTACGACGGGTTCCGCCTCGGGCATCCGCACGATGAGCGCGGTGCGGCCGGCGGGGAACATGCTGGAGGTGTCGTCCGTCATGAGAGTGGATCATGCCAGCCGCCGGTGGGGCGCGCGGGTCCGGCGTGGCGCGCTTGACAGGGAAATCGAACACGCATTCTCATGGGTTATCCACAGTCAAAACGGACGTGGGACCGCGTTGTCAGTGGCAGGCGTTAGCGTCAATGGCGTGAAGCGATCGACTCAAGCAAATCGGGTGGAACCCATGGCAGCAGGCAACGACCGCGAGAAGGCTCTCGAAGCCGCGCTCGCACAGATTGAACGGCAGTTCGGCAAGGGTGCCGTGATGCGTCTCGGCGACAAGCCGAACGACCCCATCGAGGTCATCCCCACCGGATCGACCGCGCTGGACATCGCGCTCGGCGTCGGTGGACTGCCGCGCGGCCGTGTGATCGAGGTGTACGGGCCGGAGTCCTCCGGTAAGACCACCCTGACCCTGCATGCCGTGGCCAACGCGCAGAAGGCCGGCGGCACCGTGGCCTTCGTGGACGCCGAGCACGCGCTCGACCCCGAGTACGCCAAGGCCCTCGGCGTCGACACCGACAACCTCATCCTGTCCCAGCCGGACACCGGCGAGCAGGCGCTGGAGATCGTGGACATGCTGGTCCGCTCCGGTGCGCTGGACCTCATCGTCATCGACTCCGTCGCGGCGCTCGTGCCGCGCGCGGAGATCGAGGGCGAGATGGGTGACTCGCACGTGGGTCTCCAGGCCCGTCTGATGAGCCAGGCCCTCCGGAAGATCACCGGTGCGCTCAACCAGTCCAAGACCACCGCGATCTTCATCAACCAGCTCCGCGAGAAGATCGGTGTGATGTTCGGCTCGCCGGAGACCACCACCGGTGGCCGCGCGCTGAAGTTCTACGCCTCCGTGCGCCTCGACATCCGGCGCATCGAGACCCTCAAGGACGGCACGGACGCGGTCGGAAACCGCACCCGCGTCAAGGTCGTCAAGAACAAGGTCGCGCCGCCCTTCAAGCAGGCCGAGTTCGACATCCTCTACGGCCACGGCATCAGCCGCGAGGGCGGCCTGATCGACATGGGCGTGGAGCACGGCTTCGTCCGCAAGGCCGGTGCCTGGTACACGTACGAGGGCGACCAGCTCGGCCAGGGCAAGGAGAACGCGCGGAAGTTCCTCTGCGACAACCCCGCCCTGTCCGACGAGATCGAGCGGAAGATCAAGGAGAAGCTGGGCGTCGGCATCCGCAAGGACGCCGCTGCGACGGCCGCCGCTGCCGAGGCCGGCGCGGACGCGTCCGCCGAGACCGCGGCCGTGCCCGCTCCCGCGTCGAAGGCCAAGACCGCGGTCAAGGCCGCCGTCGCCAAGAGCTGACCCGTGTGGGAGCAGCAAAGCGGCGGCGCGGACGGCGCGGACGGGGCTGAGGACCGCCGCGAGGGCAGTCGCCGGGGCCGCCGCGAGGGCGGCGGCCGGGGAGGCCGCCGCTCGGAGGGCTGGGGGGACCGGGAGGGGCGGGAGGGCCGGGAGGCCCGCCCGGAACTGCCGCCCCAGAGTCCCGAGGAGCAGGCGCGGGCGATCTGTCTGCGCCTGCTCACGGGGATGCCGCGCACCCGGCGGCAGCTCGCGGACGCCCTGGCCAAGCGGGACATCCCCGAGGAGGTGTCCGAGCAGGTCCTCTCCCGGTTCGAGGAGGTGGGCCTGATCGACGACGCCGCCTTCGCCGGGGCCTGGGTCGAGTCCCGGCACCGGGGGCGGGGGCTGGCCCGCCGGGCGCTCGCGCAGGAGCTCCGTACCAAGGGGGTGGCACCCACCCTCGTGCAGGAGGCCCTGGAACAGCTCGACTCCGACCAGGAGGAGGAGACCGCCCGGGAGCTCGTGGAGCGCAAGCTCCGCGCGACCCGGGGCCTGGAGCGGGACAAGCGGATCCGGCGCCTCGCCGGAATGCTCGCCCGCAAGGGGTACCCCGAGGGCATGGCCCTGCGGGTGGTCCGCCGCGCACTGGAGGCGGAGGGCGAGGACCCCGACGGTCTGATGGTCTAGGGGGCCAAGGGGCCAAGGGGCCAAGGGGCCAAGGGGCCAAGGGGCCAAGGGGCTAAGGGGCTGATGGTGTGACGAGGTGACCCGCGGGCTCCGGGGGCAGGGGGCCGGGCATGTGGGTAGGGCGTAGGTGGGGTTAGCCCCCGGCCGGGGACGCCGGGGCGCTCCAATGTCCCGAGGCGGCCCCGGCGGCAGAGTTTTCCCCATGATGCTGCGCTACGCACTCCAGACCGTCAGGGACCGCAAAGCCGGTTTCCTCGGCGCCTTCCTCGCCCTGCTGTGCGCGGCGGCCCTCGTGACCGCCTGCGGAACTCTCCTGGAGACGGGCCTGCGCGGCACGATCGCCACCGAGCGCTACGCG
This sequence comes from Streptomyces sp. NBC_01298, assembly GCF_035978755.1. Classification (NCBI taxonomy): domain Bacteria; kingdom Bacillati; phylum Actinomycetota; class Actinomycetes; order Kitasatosporales; family Streptomycetaceae; genus Streptomyces; species Streptomyces sp. NBC_01298. Next base: position 2,660,482 of record NZ_CP108414.1, on the reverse strand, counting down.
GGCGCCCCGGTGGTCGTCTCCGCCGACCAGAACGTCCACGCGACGACGGTCAAGGAGAAGAAGGGCAAGACGAAAAGGAAGCACAAGGCCAAGCCCGTCGCCGAACGGGCCTGGCTGCCGGCCGCCACCGTGGACACCGTCCGCGCGGTGCCCGGAGTCGAGCGGGCCGTGCCCGAACTCACCTTCCAGGCCGTGCCGCTCACCCGGGGCGGCTCGGGCGGCGAAGGCGCGAAGCCCTCGTACGGGCACGCCTGGAGTTCGGCCGCGCTCACCCCCTTCACGCTCGCCGAAGGCCGCGCCCCCCACGGTGGTGGCGAGGTCGTCGTCGACCGTGGACTCGCCGCCCGCGCGTCCCTGAAGCCCGGTTCCGAGCTCACCGTGCAGTCCACCGGCGCGCCGAAGACCTACACGGTCAGCGGGATCGCGGCCCCGGCCACTTCCGGCGGGAGCCTGGCGCACCAGAGCGCGCTGTTCTTCGGCGACGCCGAGGCGCAGCGGCTCGCCGCCCGCGACGGCCGGGTCAGCGCCATCGGGGTACTGCCCGAGGTCGGAGTGGACGCCGGCGAGCTGGCCGGGCGGATCCGCCAAGCCCTCCAGGGCACCACCGCGCAGGTGGCCACCGGCGACCAGCGGGGCCCCGTGGAGTTCCTCGACGCGGCCGGCGCCCGGATCAAGCTGGTCTCCATGGGCGGCGCGATGGGCGGCACCTCGCTCCTCGTGGCGGTCCTCGTGGTCGTCGGCACCTTCTCCCTGTCGATCCAGCAGCGCCACCGCGAACTCGCCCTGCTCCGCGCCATCGCCGCCACCCCCAGGCAGCTGCGGCGCATGATCGGCCGCGAGGCGCTGCTCGTGGGGTTCGCCGCCGGAATCGCCGGCGCCCTCGCCGGACTGCCGCTGGCCGCCTGGCTGCACGGCCGCTTCGTCGACGCGGGCGTCGTCCCCGTGACGCTGGAGCGCACCGCCGGGATCTTCCCGATGATCGCCGCCGTCGGCGCGAGCCTGCTCGGAGCGTGGGCCGCGGCCCGGATCACCGCACGGCGCGTGGCCCGCGTGCGGCCCGCCGAAGCACTGGCCGAGGCCGCCGTCGAACGGAGCCGGCCCACCTGGGCGCGGCTCGTCGCCGGGGCGCTGCTGCTGGCGGCCGGGGTGGTGCTGGTCGCCGTACTCAGTACGCTGCGCACCGAACCGGCTTCGACTCCGGTCACCTTCCTCGCCGTCGTGGTGCTCGCCGGAGCCGTCTCCCTGCTGGGCCCGCTGATCGTCAAGGGCGCGGCCGCGCTGCTCGCCGGGCCGCTGCGGCTCGCCGGCCCGGGCGGCCGGCTGGCCACCGCGAACCTGCGCGGCAACGCGACCCGGATGGCCTCCGCCGTCACCCCGCTCACCCTGCTGATCGGGATGGCCTGCACGGTGCTCTTCGTCACGCCGACGCTCGGCGACGCCGCCCGGGCGCAGGCCCGTGAGGGCGTACGGGCCGAGTGGGTGCTCCAGGGCCGGGGGCCGGGGGTTCCCGGCGCCGCCGCCGAGCGGATCCGCCGGACCCCCGGGGTCCTCGCGGCCACCGAGATCGTGCACACCTCGATCCGGGTGGGGCTGACGAAGTACGCGGCGCAGGGCGTGACCCCGGCGGGGCTCGACCGGACCTGGGACCCGGGGGTGACGGCCGGAAGCCTGACGGGGTTCGGGGAGAAGAGCGTCGCGGTGAGCGATCTGGCCGCTGACCAGCTGGACCTGAAGCCGGGCAGCCCGCTCTCGCTGACGCTGGGGGACGGCACGCCGGTCACCCTGACCGTGTCCGCGGTGTACGCGCGCGGGCTGGGTTTCGGGGACGTGACGCTGCCGCACGGTCTGGTGGCCGCGCACGTGGACGCTCCGCTGGCTTCGACCGTGCTGGTGGCGGGGCCGGCCGCGGGGCCGGCCGCTCGGGAAGCGCTCGCCTCGGCGGTACGGGAGTACCCCGGCGTGGTCGTGCTGTCGGCGGCCGAAGCGGACGGCGCGCGGGCCGAGCGGCAGGCGGCCGGGGCGGAGATCAACCTGCTGGCGATGGGGCTCGTCCTGGCCTTCACCGCGATCGCGGTGGCCAACACCCTGGCGATGTCCACGGGGGAGCGGCTGCGGGAGTTCGCGATGCTGAGGCTCGCGGGGGCGACGCGGCGGCAACTGCGGGGCATGCTGCGGGTGGAGGCGCTGGCGGTGCTCCTGATGGGGGTGGTGCTGGGGTCGGGGATCTCGCTGGCGGTCCTCACCGCGTTCAGCGTGGGCATGACGGGGTCGGCGGGGGCGGTGGTGCTTCCGCTGGTGTACGTGCTGGTCGTGGGCGGGGCAGGGCTGGTGGCGCTGTGTGCCACGGGCTTCGCCGGGCGGGTGGCGATGCGGCCCCGCCCGGTGGACCTGGCGACGGCCAAGGCCTAGCCCTCGCGACTCCGCCCGTGGGCTACCCCCGGCCCCTCGCGCCTCAGGCGCCGGCGGGGCTGGGGGCGGCCCCGGGTACACCGCTGCGACCGTCGCCGCTGCGCGGGGCAGAGTTCCCCGCTGCGACCCTTTGCCGCTGCGCGGGGCTGAGTTTCCCTACCCGCCCTTCGCCCGTTCCGCGGGCTCTGCCCGGACCCCGGTCCTCAAGCGCCGGACGGGCTGGAGGGTTCCGGGCTGTGCCGGGACCTCCTGGGGCTGCGCCCCGGACTCCGCGCCTCGAACGCCGGTGAGGCTGGGTTGGCGCGGGTGGGCTGGAGGGTTCCGGGCTGTGCCGGGACCTCCTGGGGCTGCGCCCCGGACTCCGGTCCTCAAGGGCCGGAGGGCTGGATCGGGGCCGCGCGCGGCGACGGGTCCGGGGCGGAGCCCCGGGGAACGGGCGAAGGGTGGGTAGGGGACTCCGCCCCGCAGGGCCGACCCAGCCGCACCCGACCACCGGCCCCGACCCGGGACGGCGGTGGCGGCACCGCCGACCGGCCACCGCCGGACGGAGTTCGGCGCAGCGCCCCGAAGCCCGCGCAGCGGTGCGAGTAGCGCGTCGAAAAGGTGCTCGGCGCAGCGGCGCGAAGCCCGTGCGGCGGTGCGCCGGGTGCGTCAGGGAACTACGGGTAGGCCTGCGGCCTTCCAGGCCTGGAAGCCGCCGGTGAGGTCCGTCGAGTGGGGGAGGGACAGGGCGTGGAGGGAGGCCGCCGCGAGGGTGGAGGCGTAGCCCTCGTTGCAGATGACGATGACGCGGATGTCGTGGTCCACCGCCTCCGGGAGGCGGTGGGAGCCTTCGGGGTCGAGGCGCCATTCCAGTTCGTTGCGCTCGATCACGAGCGCCCCCGGGATGAGTCCGTCCCGCTCGCGCAGGGCCTGGTACCGGATGTCGACCAGCAGGGCCCCGGTCAGGGACTCCGCGTGCGCCTGGGCCGCGTCCACGCGGGTGTACGTGGTCCGCAGCCGGTCGATCAGCGCGTCGATGCCGCTCACTGCCAGTCCGCCGGACGCTCGACCTGCTCCAGCGTGAGCACCGGGCCGGTGCGGCTGTAGCGGCGGATCAAGGGGAGCGGCGGGTAGTACGCGTGGACGGAGATCGCGTGCTCCGTCGCGGACTCGTTCAGCACCTCGTGCACGTGGTGCTCGCCGAAGGCCCGCCCGGTGCCCGCGTCCAGGGCGCGCGTGCGGTCCACGTCGGGGGCCAGGGACAGGGACTGCCAGCCCTCCGAAGGGAGGCGGACCGCCAGGGAGTTCTCCGTGAGGCGCCCGAGCGCGGTGGTGAACGCGCCCCGCGACTCGGCGTGGTCGTGCCAGCCGGTGCCGGTGCCGGGCGGCCAGCCGATCAGCCAGGCCTCGCTGCCGCCCGGGCCGTCGAGGCGGATCCACGTCCGGCCCTCGGGGTCGAGCGGGAGGGCGGCGATCAGCTCGGGGTCGGAGGCGATGCGCCGGGTGAAGGCGAGGAGATCCGCCGCCGAGACGGCCGAGACGGCCGGGCCGGAAGCCGGAGCCGTCGCCGGGGCAGGGGCGTGCGTGGGTGCAGACATGGAGGGTGACCGTCCTGGGGGTTCGCGAGAGTGCGCGGCACATCCACATGGGGGCGCGCGAGGGGAAGGCGAATCAGCAGGAAGGGCGACACACGCAGCCCGCGTAGCGGAGCAGGTCCATATGGACCCTCCGCCACAGGCGTACGTCGTTGCCGGTCATGTCCGCGAGTGAAGCACGACTCGGCCCGAGGGTCAATCGATCACGGGTGCGGCGGCGGGCAGGGCCCTGGGGGCCGCCCTGGTCGGGGGAGCTTCCGGCGCGCCGCGGCGGACCGCGTCAGCGGCCTCGTACAGCTCGGCCGGCTGGACCCCGGCGAAGGTGGCGGAGAGATGCCCGTCCGGTCGCACGAGGAGCACGGTGTGCGCCGCCGCCCCCGGGTAGCCGTCCGCCACGAGCAGCTCCGCCCGGACCGGCAGCGCGGAGACCGCCGCCGCGAGGCGGGGCATCAGGCCGGCGCCCACCCAGTGCCGCCGGTCCCAGACCCCGGTGCCCGGGGCGACGAGGACGACGAGGAGCCGGCCCCGCCCCAGCTGGTCGCGCAGCGGCACCGTCGAGCCGTCGGGCGCGGTCACCGGGACGTTCTCCACGGGCCCGCCCGGCTCGGTGGCGGTGGGCACGTCGTGGACGGCCACGGGCGGGGCGTACACCGGCTCCGCGCCCAGCGGGCCGCGGCCCAGATGGCCGTCGGCCAGGAGTAGTTCGGCGGCGCGCGAGGCTCCGGGGAGGTAGGCGCGCAGGCCGCCCCCGGTGCGCAGGACGGGCATGGCCTGGTCGGCGGCGCGCAGCCGGGCGGCCACCGCCCTGCGGCGCTCGGCCTCGTAACTGTCGAGGAGTTCCTCGGAAGCCCCCTGGTGCCAGGCCAGGGAGAGCTTCCAGGCGAGGTTCTCCGCGTCGCGCAGCCCCTCCTCCACGCCCTGGGTGCCGAGCGCGCCGAGCAGGTGCGCGGCGTCCCCGGCGAGGAAGCAGCGGCCGTCGCGCCAGCGCCGCGCGAGGCGGTGGTGCAGGGTGTGGACCCCGGTGTCGAGCAGCTCGTACGGGGGTGTCGTGCCCCCGCACCACACCGCGAGGCTGTCGCGGATCCGGGTCACCAGCGCGTCGGGGGTGACGAGGTCGCCGCGCGCCGGGAGCAGCCAGTCCAGCCGGTACACCCCGTCGGCCAGCGGCCGGGCGGTGACTTCCTCGGGCGGGCTGCGGTGCAGCAACGCTTCGCCGGGCCAGGGCAGTTCGGTGCGCAGGGCGGCGACGGCGTGCCGTTCCACGGCGGTGCGGCCGGGGAAGCGGATGCCGAGCAGCTTGCGCACGGTGGAGCGGGCCCCGTCGCAGCCGACCAGGTGGCTCCCGCGCCACCACGTGGTCTCGGCGCCCCGGGTGTGGGCGGTGACCCCGCGGTCGTCCTGCTCCAGGGCGTCGATCTTGCTCTCGGTGACCAGTTGGACCAGGGGGTGCGCGGCGGCGGCGTCGCGCAGTCCGCGGGTCAGGGCGTGCTGGGGCAGGTGGATCGGCGCCGGGCCGTCCTCGAAGGTGATCCGCTGGGACTCGCGGCCGCCGCGCATGGTGCGCCAGGCGGTGAAGTACGCGCCCTCGTCGCGCAGGGTCGTACAGCCCAGCCGGTGCACCATCGCGGCGGTGTCGGCGTGCAGGGCGACGGTGCGGGCGGGGCGGAGCTCGTCCTTGCCGGATCCCTCGTCGAGGACGACGCAGGGCACGCCCTGGCCGGCCAGGGCGAGGGACATGGACAGTCCGACGGGCCCCGCGCCGACGACGATCACCGGGTCCATGATGTGGCTCCCGGTGTCCGGTATGTGATCACAGAACGTATGCAACCCACTGGAGGTGCCTGCGTCAAGTGACGCCGGGCCGGACAATGCCGAGTGGTGCGACGGATGAGTTCCGCCGCACCACACGTGTCCCGCCAGTGTACTGACCGGCTGTCAGACCGGATGCCGGACGTGGGTCCGAGCAGATGTCCGATGCCGCGCCGGGAGACGCCGCGCCGGAGAGGCGGTCACCCGCCGGCGCTGTTGTTGCCCGCGTCGAGGGTGATCGGGACGGTCGCGTCCGTGGTCCGCTTCGACTTCCGCAGCCGGCCCTCCATCCAGGAGGCGAAGGAGGTGAGGGCGAAGTTGACCGCGATGTAGATCGCCGCGATCACGATGAGGGTCGGGATGGTGTTGCTGAAGTTCGCCGAGATCTGCCGGTACTGGGTCAGCAGTTCGGCGAGGCCCAGGACCGCACCGCCGATGGCGGTGTCCTTGAGGATCACCACGAGCTGGCTGACCAGCGCGGGCAGCATCGCGGTCACGGCCTGCGGGATCAGGACGTAGGTCATGACCTGGCCCTTGCGCATGCCGATCGCCTTCGCGGCGTCGGTCTGGCCCTTCGGCAGCGACTCGACGCCGGCCCGGACGATCTCGCCGATGACCGCGGAGTTGTACAGGACCAGCCCGGTGACCACCGCGTACAGCGGCCGCACCTCGGAGTCCACGCCCGTGTACTGCACGTAGAAGGCGGAGCCGAAGAGCATCAGCATCAGGACCGGGATGGCCCGGAAGAACTCGACCCAGGTGCCCACGATGCTGCGTACCCACGCGTGGTCGGAGAGCCGCCCCATGCCGAGGAGGGCGCCCAGGGGCAGGGCGATCAGCATGGAGATGGCGCCGGCCCGCAGGGTCTCGCCGAGTCCGGGGAGCAGGAAGGTCGTCCACACCTCGCCGGTGAAGAAGGGGCTCCACTTGTCGGCTTCGAGCTGGTTCTTGTCCGCCAGGGCGGACAGCACCCACCAGGCGACGGCCGCGGCCACGACGAGGAAGATCCCGCTGTAGATCCAGTTGCGCGCCTTGGCCTTGGGGCCCGGGGCGTCGTACAGCACGGAGGTCATCGCTTCACCGCCACTCGCTTGGCAACCCAGCCCAGGAGCAGGCCGGTGGGCAGGGTCAGAAGGACGAAGCCGAGGGCGAAGACGCCGAAGACGGCGAACAGCGACTGCGGCTCGTTCTCGACCATCTCCTTCATCAGCAGCGCGGCCTCGGCCACGCTGATCGCCGCCGCCACCGTGGTGTTCTTGGTGAGGGCGATGAGCACGTTGGCGAGCGGCGCGATGACCGCCCGGAACGCCTGGGGGAGCACGATCAGGGTGAGCGTCTGGAGGAAGCTCATGCCCAGGGCGCGGGAGGCCTCGGCCTGGCCGACCGGGACCGTGTTGATGCCCGAGCGGATCGCCTCGCAGACGAAGGTGCCGGTGTAGGCGATGAACCCGAGGACGGCGAGCCGGAAGCCGATCTCCTTGAAGGTGCCGCCGCCCAGGGTGACGCCGAGGGTCTGGTTGAGGCCCAGCGAACACCCGATGATCAGCACGGTCAGCGGGGTGTTGCGCACGAGGTTGACGTACGCGGTGGCGAAGCCCCGCATCACCGGGACCGGGCTGACCCGCATCCCGGCCAGCACGGTGCCCCAGATCAGGGACCCGACGGCCGAGTAGAGGGTGAGCTGAACCGTCACCCAGAAGGCTCCGAGCACGTCGTACTGCCCGGAATCAAGAAAATCGAACACGATGGCCTGCGCTCTCCCCAGGATGGCCAGGTGGGCCGGTGGGTCACGGCGCCGCCCGCGGCAGGCGGGCGGCGACGCTCCTCACCGATGGATCGGCCGGCGGACCGGCCGCCGGGTCAGCTGCCTTCGGTGACCGCGGGCGCCGGCTCGGCCTTGTAGCCGGCCGGGCCGAAGTTCTTCTCGATGGCCGCGGCCCAGGCACCGTCGGCCTCCATCTTCTTGATGGCGGCGTTGACCTTGGTCTGGAGCTCCTTGTCGCCCTTCTTCAGACCGATGCCGTAGTTCTCGTTGCTCAGGCTCAGCCCGACCAGCTTGAACTTGCCCTTGTTCTTGTCCTGCGCCGCGTAGCCGGCCAGGATCGAGTTGTCCGTGGTCAGCGCGTCGATGGTCTTGTTCTCCAGGCCGGTCAGGCACTCGGAGTAGCCGCCCACCTGCTGCAGGTCGGCCTGGGGGGCCAGCTTGTCCTTGACGTTCTGCGCCGAGGTGGAGCCGGTGACCGAGCAGAGCTTCTTCTTGTTGAGGTCCTCGGCCTTGGTGATCGAGGTGTCGTCGGCGCGGACCAGCAGGTCCTGGTGCGCGAGGAAGTACGGGCCGGCGAAGTCGACGCGCGCCTTGCGCTTGTCGTTGATCGAGTAGCTCGCGACGACCAGCTTCACGTCGCCGTTGGCGATCAGGTTCTCGCGCTCGGCGCTGACGGCCTGCTTGAACTCGATCTGCTCCGGCGTGTAGCCGAGCTCCTTGGCCACGTACGTCGCCACGTCCACGTCGAAGCCCGTGAACTTGCCGTCGGGGGTCTTGAGGCCCACACCCGGCTGGTCGAACTTGATGCCGATGACGATCTTGTCCTTCTTGGCACCGGCCGAGGAGCCGCCGTCACCGGCGGTCTTGTCGCTGTCGCCGCCACAGGCGGTCGCGGTCAGGGCGAGAGCAACGGCGATGGCGGCGGCCGCGCCGACCTTGGAGAGCTTCATGGTGGACTTCCCTCGAAGTGAGACGTGAGACGGGAGAAAGACGTGAAGTGAGACTGCTGGACGACGATCCGTCACCGGATCACTACCAGATGCGAAGCTCAGTGGTGCAGGATCTTCGAGAGGAAGTCCTTGGCGCGGTCGCTCCGCGGGTTGCTGAAGAACTGCTCGGGCGTGGCCTCTTCGACGATCTTTCCGTCGGCCATGAAGACGACCCGGTTCGCGGCGGAGCGGGCGAAGCCCATCTCGTGCGTGACGACGACCATGGTCATCCCCTCCCGGGCGAGCTGCTGCATGACCTCCAGCACCTCGTTGATCATCTCCGGGTCGAGGGCCGAGGTCGGCTCGTCGAACAGCATCACCTTCGGGTCCATCGCCAGGGCGCGTGCGATCGCCACGCGCTGCTGCTGGCCGCCCGAGAGCTGCGCCGGGTACTTGTCGGCCTGCGAGCCGACACCCACCCGGTCGAGGAGGGACTTCGCCTTCTCCAGCGCCGCCGCCGAGTCCGCCTTGCGGACCTTGAGCTGGCCCAGCATCACGTTCTGCAGCACCGTCTTGTGCGCGAAGAGGTTGAACGACTGGAAGACCATGCCCACATCGGCGCGCAGCTTCGCCAGCGCCTTGCCCTCCGACGGCAGTTGCTTGCCGTCGACGGTGATGCTGCCCGAATCGATCGTCTCCAGGCGGTTGATGGTCCGGCACAGCGTGGACTTGCCCGACCCCGAAGGGCCGATCACGACGACGACCTCACCGCGGGCAATGCTCAGATCGATGTCCTGAAGCACGTGCAGCGCGCCGAAGTGCTTGTTGACGTTGCTCAGTACGACCAGGTCGTCCGCGGCACCGGCCGCGTCCTGCACGTCCTTGGTCACTGATACTCCGCTCATCGGCTTGTGGCTCCGTCCTCCTCGGTTGGGAGGACAGTAGTGACGTGGCGCGCACAGCGTCATCACATCTGAGGGAGAATTGAGCATAACGATCCGGCCTCGCACCGATACGCTCCGTACTCGCGGGCGTCCCGCACCGGCCGTGGCCGTACCGGGTCCATAACGGAACCCCCGACGGACCGGAACCGTCTTGACGTGGGAGTCCACATCGGCGTGGATGCTTGGTGGCCCATGATGTCCGCCATGCGAACGCGAAGAGATCAAGAGATGGAGAGGGGGACGACATGAGACTGCTGCTCGTCGAGGACGACGACCACGTCGCCGCCGCCCTGTCCGCGATCCTCGCCCGGCACGGCTTCAAGGTCACCCATGCCCGCAGCGGCGAGGAGGCCCTGCAGGCCCTGCTGTCGGCGGGCGCGCCGCCGCAGGCCTCCCCGTACGGGGTGATCCTGCTCGACCTCGGCCTGCCCGACCAGGACGGGTACGAGGTGTGCGGCAAGATCCGCAAGCGCACCAGCACGCCCGTCATCATGGTCACCGCGCGGGCCGACGTGCGCTCGCGCATCCACGGACTCAACATGGGCGCCGACGACTACGTCACCAAGCCCTACGACACCGGCGAACTCCTCGCCCGCATCCACGCGGTGGCCCGGCGCACCGGCGCCCCCGATGAGAGCGCGGCCACCGGTACCGCGGGCACGCCCGGCGTGGTCCGGCTCGGGAGCGTCGGCATCGAGCTGTCCACCCGCCGGGTCAGCGTGGACGGCGTCGACGTGGCGCTCACCCGCAAGGAGTTCGACCTGCTGGCCCTGCTCGCGCAGCGCCCCGGCGTGGTCTTCCGCCGCGAGCAGATCATCAGCGAGGTCTGGCGCACCAGTTGGGAAGGCACCGGCCGGACGCTGGAGGTGCACGTGGCCTCGCTGCGGTCCAAGCTGCGCATGCCGGCCCTCATCGAGACCGTCCGCGGTGTCGGGTACCGGCTCGTCGTACCGCCCGCCCCGGCGACACCCGCGCCGCCCGCCGCCCCCGCCCCGGCGACCCCCGCGCCGCCCGCCGCCCCCGCGCCGCCCGCCGTCTAGCGGCCACCCGTCGTGCGCGCCCGTCTGCTCCCGCTGCTCGTCGTCCTGATGGCGGGCGTCCTGCTCGCCCTCGGCTTCCCGCTCGCGGTGGCCCTGGCCGCGGGACAGCAGCAGCGGGTGGTCGTCGACCGGATCGACGACAGCGCCCGCTTCGCCGCGCTCACCCAGTTCGTCATCGACGCCGAGGGCTCGAAGTCCAGCGGTGCCGACGAACGCCTCGAAACCCTCAAGCAGGAACTGGCCCGGTACCAGCAGCTGTACGGGATCCGCACCGGCATCTTCCGCCGGGACGGCAACGCCATCGCCCGCTCCTCCGACGGGTGGAAGCTGCCGGCGGAGTGGGAGGCGGACGACGCCTTCATCCAGGCGCTCGCCGGACGCCGCAGCCACGACCCCGGCCAGGTGTGGCCCTGGCAGACCAACGGCAAGCTCCTCGTCGCCTCCCCGGTCGTCCTCGACGGGGACGTGGTCGCCGTGGTCGCCACCGAGTCGCCCACCGACCAGATGCGCGCCCGGACCCTGCGGGGCTGGCTGCTCATCGCCGCCGGGCTCAGCGCGGCCATGCTCGTGGCCTTCGGCGCGGCCCTGCGGCTGACCAGCTGGGTGCTCAAGCCCGTACAGACCCTGGACGCCGCCGCCCACGGCATCGCCACCGGGCGGATGAACTCCCGCGTCGCGGCGGGCGGCGGTCCCCCGGAACTCCGCCGCCTGGCCCGCTCGTTCAACGAGATGGCCGACAACGTCGAAGAGGTGCTGGAACAGCAGCGCGCCTTCGTCGCCGACGCCTCCCACCAGCTGCGCAACCCGCTCGCCGCACTGCTCCTGCGGATCGAACTGCTCGCCCTCGAACTGCCCGAGGGCAACGAGGAGATCGCCTCGGTGCGGACCGAGGGCAAGCGCCTGACCCAGGTCCTGGACGACCTGCTCGACCTGGCCCTGGCCGAGCACGCCGCCGCCGAGATCAGCCTGATAGACATCGCGGGGCTGGCCGCGGAGCGGGTGACCGCCTGGCGGCCGTTCGCCGAGGAGAAGGGCGTGCGGCTCACCGGGACGGGGCGGAGCGCCGCCACCGGCTGGGCCGACCCGATCGCGCTCTCCAGCGCGCTCGACGCCGTCATCGACAACGCCCTCAAGTTCACTCCCGAGGGTGAGGCCGTCGAGGTGGCGCTCTCCGTGGAGGGCGACCGGGTGCTGATCGTGGTCGCCGACCGGGGCCCCGGGCTCACCGAGGAGGAGCTGCTGCGGATCGGGGACCGGTTCTGGCGCAGCGGACGCCACCAGAACATCAAGGGCTCCGGGCTCGGCCTCTCCATCTCCCGCATCCTGCTCGCGGCGGGCGGCGGGTCCCTCTCCTACGAGAAGAACCCGCCGCACGGGCTGCGCGTGACGCTGGCCGTCCCGCGCACCGATCCCGCCGCCGGCCCCGAGTGAACCGCGGGGGCACCGGCGGATCTGGCAGCGAGGCCGTCATGCATCAGAGGGCTCCCGTCCAGGCGAGGGTGGTGCGGGCGGGGGCGGAGACGGCGGGCGCCGTCCGGCAGGACGCGGGACACCTCGTAATGGCGGACGGGCCCGGCGGAACGCTGCCGGGCCAGCCGGACGGCGGCCTTGCCTGACTGCTGGGCCGAGGCGGACACGGCCGGGGTGCCCGGAGTCGCCGGGCGGGGCCGCGCGGCGGCTTCGCGTACCGTCACCGCGCCGAGTCGCCAGCGCACCGGCTCCTTCCCGCGTCGGGTGATCCGTACGGCCAGGGCGTGGGCGGTGGTGCCCGCCAGTTCCGACAGCGGGACCCTGGTCGTGCGCCAGCCCTGCCCGGTCCCGAGGGTCTCCGCCTTCAGCCAGGCGTAGGGGACCTCCTGCCCCGGGCCGGACGGCTCGCGGGTGGCCACGCCGAGCTCGACCGTCACCGGGCCCCGCTCGGTGCGGTGGACCAGCGCGGCCGGGCCCTGGGCGCGGCGGAGATCGTCCTTCCGGACGCGTTCACCCCGCCCGGACTCCGGGAGCTGGTCACCGCCCTCGGGCGGTACGGGGTCACCGCGACCCCGACCCGGGCGGCCGGGCCGCGCTGGGGCGACCTGGCGGTGGACAGCAGCCTGCCCGACTTCCGCATCGCACTCGGCGGCCCCGCGGAGAACCCCTTCACGGCGGCGCTGCTGGAATCGGCCGGTCCCGCCCACAAGAAGGCCCTGCGGGAAGCCCTACGGGAACACGGGCAGGTCTGGATCGCGGCCCGAGCGGGGCTCCGCTCGCTCTGGAGCCCCGGCTGCGACCTGACGGGCCCGCGGGACCTGCCGGTCCTGGTCCACGCCGGGCCCCCGGAGCAACTCGCCCGGGCCGTCGCGGCGTCGGGCCGGATCGACGCCACGGCTCCGGCGGGTGGAGCCGACCCGCACGAGGAGCCGTACGCGGACCGCACCGTCGGGATCCTGGTGCGCGGCACGCCCAGCTTCGCCATCGACACGGCCGGGCGGCTGCACAGCACCCTGATGCGGTCCTGCACCGGCCGCCCGAGCGGGGAGTGGATGGACCCTCCGCGGCGCACCGCCCCCGACGGCAGCTCCTTCCAGCTCCAGCACTGGACGCACGTCTTCGAGCACGCGCTGGTCGCGGGCTCCGGGGACTGGCGGGCGGTGGACCTCGCGCGCCGCGGACGGGAGTTCAACAAGCCGCTCACCGCCGTCACGGCCGCCCCCGCCGAGGGCCCCCGGCCGCCCGCGCGCTCGCTGCTCGGCGTGGAGCCGGCCGACCGGGTGCTGATCGAGACGGTCAAGCGGGCCGAGGGCTCCGGCGACCGGGCCGACCTCGCCGTCCGGCTGCGCGAGACGCACGGCCGCCCGGTGATGGCGCAGACCCTGTGGCCGACGGATCCGGCCGCCGAGGCCGATCTGCTGGACCGCCCCACCGGGTTCTTCGAGGGGCAGGTCCAGGGCGCCGCGACGACCACGCTCCTGCTGCTCACGGAATCCGGCATGCCGCTGCGGGAAGCGGAACGGGAGGCGCACCAGCCGGTGTTCAGCCGGTACTGGCTGCACAACACCGGGACGGCCCCGCTCGGCGACGCCCCGTACACGGTGACGTGCGACGGCGTTCCCGCCGAAGCCGCGGTCACCCTCGCCGCCCACGGCCGGGCGGACGGCGGCCGCGTCGGGCTGGAGGTCCGGGCCCCGGAGGGCTGGACCACCTCCTGGACCACCTCCTGGACCCGGCGGCGGGCCGAACTCCCGGCCGGCGGGCACCTCTCCTTCCCGCTCGCCGTGGAGCCCGCCGCCGAAGCGCGGCCCGGCGAACACCTGGTCCGGATCCTCGCCACCACCCCGGGAGGCACCTTCGAGGACGTGCTCACCGTCACCGTCCCCGGGGGCCCGGCCGCGTCGCCGGCCGGGCTGTGGGTGGCCGCGCCGGACCCCGTCGACACGGTCACCGTCGCCGCCGGCGGGCGGGCCCTCGTACGGGTGCGGATCGGCTCCACCGGCATCCGCAGCGCCCTGACGGGGCAGGCGTACGCCGTCTCCCCGTTCGGCACGTGGGACATGACGGCCCCCGCCGTGCTGCCCGTAGAGGTGCCGGCGGACGGCGAGACCCAGGCGGTCCTCGAGCTGAGGCCGCCGCTCACCACCCCCGCAGGGGAGTACTGGATCGTGGTCAAGGCGGTCTGCCAGGGCAGGATCGCGTACGGTCCGGCCATTGCCGTCCACGTCAGCGAGGGATGAGACAGGCCATGGCCCGCAGACCCACCGTCAAGGACATCGTCCGCCAGGCCGGGGTGTCGGAGAGCGCCGTCTCCTTCGCGCTCAACAACCGGCCCGGGGTCTCCCAGGACACCCGCGCCCGCGTCCGGCGGGTCGCCGAGGAGCTCGGCTGGCAGCCCAACAGCGCCGCGCGCGCCCTCTCCGGGGAACACTCCGGCGCCGTCGGCCTGGTCCTCGCCCGGCCCGCGCACACCCTCGGCGTGGAGTCCTTCTTCCTCCAGCTGGTCTCCGGCATCCAGGAAGTGCTGGCCGCCGGCCGGATCGCCCTGCTCTTCCAGGTGGTCGAGGACCTCGACGCCGAATGCGCCGTCTACCGCCGCTGGTGGGCCGAGCGGCGCGTCGACGGGGTCGTCGTCGTGGACCCGAGGACCGACGACCCGCGCCCCGCCCTGCTCGAACAGCTCGCGCTGCCGGCCGTCACGGTGGGGGAGACGGGACCGGCCTCGGCCGCCCCCGGCGCCGCCGACCTGGACTCGGCCCCCGACTCGGCTGCCGCCGCCCCCGTCGCCCTGTCCGCCGTCCGGGCCGACGACGCCGGTGCCATGGCACAGGTGCTCGACCACCTCTACGGGCTCGGCCACCGCCGGATCGCGCACGTCGCGGGACTGCCCGGACTCGCCCGCACCGAGCGCCGGATCGTCTCGCTGCGCGCGGAGGCCCGGCGCCTGGGCCTCGGACCCGGTCAGGTGCGCTCGGTCACCACCGACTACTCCGACGCCGAGGGGGCGGAGGCCACCCGGCGGATCCTCGCCGAGCCGGAGCCGCCGACCGCGATCGTCTACGACAACGACGTGATGGCGGTGGCCGGCGTGGCCGTCGCCTCCGAGCTGGGCATTCCGGTCCCGGGCGGGCCCTCCGTCGTGGCCTGGGACGACTCGGCGCTCTGCCGGGTCACCCGTCCCCGGCTCACCGCCCTGGTCCGCGACACCGCCGGCTTCGGCCGGCTCGCCGCCGAGGAGCTCCTCGCCCTCCTCGCGGGGGGCCCGCCGAGGTCCCGAGAGAGCGAGCTGCCCAGGCTGGAGCCCCGCGAGAGTACGGCGCCGCCGCCGGCCGCATACTGAAACCGACCCCTTCCTGGAGCGCCACCGTGACCACTCCCACCCCCACCTCCGCATTCCCTGCCCCCCGAGCCGGTGCGCCGGCCGACTCCGGGCCGACGGTCGCGATCGACATCGGCGGTACGAAGATCGCCGGAGCACTGGTGGACTCCGACGGCTCGATGACGGCCACCACCCGCCGGCCCACCCCGCGCGGCGCCGACGGGGACACCGTGTTCGCCGCCGTCGCGGAGGTCGTCGCGGAGCTGGCGAAGTCCCCGCTGTGGTCCTCGGCCGTCCGGTGCGGGATCGGCAGCGCGGGCCCGGTGGACACCGCGCTCGGCACGGTCAGCCCGGTCAACATCGGCGCCTGGCGGGGCTTCCCCGTCCAGGCCCGGGTGGAGGCCGAGCTCGCGCGGCACGGGGCCGGGATCCCGACGGTGCTGGCCGGCGACGGGGTGGCGATGACCGCCGCCGAGCACTGGCTGGGCGCCGCCCGCGGGCACGCCAACGCCCTCTGCATGGTGGTCTCCACCGGCGTCGGCGGCGGCCTCGTCCTGAACAACCAGCTCCACACGGGCCCCACCGGGAACGCGGGTCACATCGGCCACATCAGCGTCGCCTACGACGGGGAGCCCTGCGCCTGCGGAGGCCGCGGCTGCGTGGAGTCCCTCGCCTCCGGCACCGCCATCGCGGCCTGGGCCCTGGCCCAGGGATGGGTCCCGGCCGGGGACGCCACCGCGGCCGGGGTGGCCGCCGCCGCTGCCGCGGGCGATCCCGTCGCCCTCGCCGCCTTCGACCGCGCCGGCCGGGCGCTGGCCGCCGCCATCGCGGCCACCGCCACCCTCGTCGAGACCGACATCGCCGTCATCGGAGGCGGCGTCGCCGCCTGCGGGGACACCCTCTTCGGGCCGGTCCGCGCGCACCTGGCCTCGTACGCGACCCTGTCCTTCGTCAGGGACCTCCAGGTCGTCCCGGCGACGCTGGGCACCCACGCGGGCCTGATCGGGGCCGCCGCCGCGGCGTCGATGCTGCTGCGGCAGTGAGCGGCAGGCCTCAGGGCTTGACGGAGCGGTAGTAGCGGGCCGCGCCCTCGTGCAGTTGCAGGGGATCCGTGTAGATGGCCGTCCGCAGGTCCACGAGCTGGGCCGCGTGCACCTGCTTGCCGATGGGGTCGCGGCTGTCGATCACCGTGCGCGTGAACTGTTCCGTCAGCTCGGCGCCCGCGTCGTCCCGCGTCACCAGCAGGTTCGGCACCGCGACGGTGGACACCGCCGAGTTGCTGCGGACATGGTCGTAGGCGTCCTGCGGCATCACCGCCGCCCGGTAGTACCGCGCGGGGCTGCCGCTGGCCTGGAGCGCCTCCACCAGGTCGCCGAGCTGCACGAGCCGGATCTCGAACCGCTCCGAGAGTTCCCGGACGGCGGTGGTGGGCAGCCCGCCGGACCAGAAGAAGGCGTCGATCCGGCCGGCCTCCAGTTCCGCGGGCACGGTGTCGATGCCGATGGCCACCGGGGTGACGTCGCGGGCGGGGTCCAGCCCCGCGGCCCTGAACATCCGCTCGGAGATCAGCCGCACGCCCGAGCCCTCCTGGCCGACGGCGACCCGCTTGCCCCGCAGGTCCCGGGTGGACTGGACGGGCGAGCCGGCGGGGACCACGAGCTGGACGTAGTCGTCGTAGAGGCGGGCCAGCCCGCGCAGCCTGTCCGCTCCGGGCTTCCGGTCGACCTGGTACTTGGCCACCGCGTCGGCCGTCGCCACGGTGAAGTCGGCCTCGCCCGCGGCCACCCGCTGCAGGTTCTGCTGCGAACCCTCGCTCGTGTTCAGCCGGACCCGAACCCCGGGCACGTCCTTGGCGAGCGCCTGCTCCAGCAGCAGGCCGTAGCGGTGGTAGACCCCCTGCTGGACGCCGGTGCTGAAGGTGATCTCACCCGTGAGCTCCGGCCGGCCGAAGGGCCTCAGCCACCAGACGAGGGCGCAGAGCACCGCCAGGACGGCCACCAGGGCCCGCAGGGCACGGCGCCTGCTGATCCGGGGCGGTACGAGAGGCATGGCCGCGATCCTGCCACCGACCCGCCGTCCTGTCACGGCCCGCCCGCCCCGCCGGGCCTCACCGGCCCGCTCCGGCCCACGCCCGGCCCGGGCCGCCACGCCCGACCCGTACCCTTGCTGGGTGAGTACCGAGAGCGGCGAGGCGACTGTTGTGAAAACGTACGAGGTCCGGACGTACGGCTGTCAGATGAACGTGCACGACTCCGAGCGGCTGTCCGGCCTGCTGGAGGACGCCGGGTACGTCCGCGCGCCCCAGGGCTCAGACGGCGACGCCGACGTCGTCGTGTTCAACACCTGTGCGGTCCGCGAGAACGCCGACAACAAGCTCTACGGCAACCTCGGCCGGCTCGCGCCGATGAAGACGAAGCGCCCCGGCATGCAGATCGCCGTGGGCGGCTGCCTCGCGCAGAAGGACCGCGACACCATCGTGGACCGCGCCCCCTGGGTCGACGTGGTCTTCGGCACGCACAACATCGGCAAGCTGCCCGTTCTCCTGGAGCGCGCGCGCATCCAGGAAGAGGCGCAGATCGAGATCGCCGAATCGCTGGAGGCCTTCCCCTCCACGCTCCCGACCCGGCGCGAGTCCGCGTACGCCGCCTGGGTCTCGATCTCCGTCGGCTGCAACAACACCTGCACCTTCTGCATCGTCCCGGCGCTGCGCGGCAAGGAGGAGGACCGCCGCCCCGGCGACATCCTCGCCGAGGTCGAGGCACTGGTCGCCGAGGGCGTCTCCGAGATCACCCTGCTCGGCCAGAACGTCAACGCCTACGGCTCCGACCTGGGCGACCGCGAGGCCTTCTCCAAGCTGCTGCGCGCCTGCGGGGCCATCGAGGGCCTGGAGCGGGTCCGCTTCACCTCCCCGCACCCGCGCGACTTCACCGACGACGTGATCGCGGCCATGGCCGAGACCCCCAACGTCATGCCGCAGCTGCACATGCCGATGCAGTCGGGATCGGACACGATCCTGCGCGCCATGCGCCGCTCGTACCGCCAGGACCGCTTCCTCGGCATCATCGAGAAGGTCCGCGCCTCGATCCCGCACGCGGCGATCTCCACCGACATCATCGTGGGCTTCCCCGGTGAGACGGAGGAGGACTTCCAGCAGACCATGCACGCGGTCCGCGAGGCGCGCTTCGCGAACGCCTTCACCTTCCAGTACTCCAAGCGCCCCGGGACCCCGGCCGCCGACATGGAGGGGCAGATCCCCAAGGAGGTCGTCCAGGAGCGGTACATGCGCCTGGTCGCCCTCCAGGAGGAGATCTCCTGGGACGAGAACAAGAAGCAGGTCGGCCGGACCCTGGAGGTCATGGTCGCGGAGGGCGAGGGCCGCAAGGACGGCGCCACCCACCGGCTGTCCGGGCGGGCCCCGGACAACCGCCTGGTCCACTTCACGAAGCCCGAGGACGAGGTCCGCCCGGGCGACGTGGTGACCGTCGAGATCACCTACGCGGCCCCCCACCACCTCCTGGCGGAGGGCCCGACGGGGGCGGTACGCCGCACCCGCGCTGGCGACGCGTGGGAGAAGCGCAACGCGGCTCCGGCGCAGCCGAAGGGCGTCCTGCTCGGCATCCCGACCCTGGGCGTCCCGACCCCCCTCCCGGCCACGACCTCGGGCTGCGCCGCACCTTCTCCTTCCTAACGCGTCCTCCTTCTCAACGCGTCGCTCGCGCGGTGCGGCCCTGGCGGGCCTTACCGGCTTCGCGCCGCTGCGCCGGACTCCGTCCGGCGGCGGCCGGTCGGGGTTGCCGCCACCGCCGTTCCGGCGTGGGGCCCGGTGGGCGGGTGCGGGTGGTTCGGCCCTGCGGGGCGGAGTCCCCGTACCCGCCCTTCGCCCGTTCCCCGGGCTGCGCCCGGACCCCTCCTGGGGCTCCGTGCCAGACCCCGCGCCTCCAACGCAGGCGAGGCTGGATGGCGCTCCGCGCCATCCAGCCCGCACCGGGCACATCCAGCCCCTCCGGCGCTTGAGGAGCGGGGGTCCGGGGGCCGGCCCCCGGGGAACGGTGGAAGGGCGGGTAGGGGACCCCCGCCCCGCAGGGCCAACCCAGCCGCACCCGCCCACCGGCCCCACGCCGGGACGGCGGTGGCGGCAACCCCGACCCGCCACCGCCGGACGGAGTCCGGCCCGGCGGGGCGAAGCCCGCGCAGCGGTGCGAGCTCCGCGTCAAGAAGGAGCGCGTCAAGAAGGAGCGGGGCGGCTACGCTGCGGATCATGCTCGTAGCCGCCGCCGTCTGCCCCGCCCCGCCGATGCTCCTGCCGGAGCTCGCCACGGGCGCCGCCGCCGAACTCGCCGACGCCCGGACCGCCTGTTCCGACGCGCTGTCCGTGCTCGCCGCCTCCCGGCCCGATCTGCTCGTCGTGGTCGGAGCCTGCGATCCCGATCACCACGGCGCCTACCCCCAGGGCGCCCGCGGCACCTTCCGGGGATTCGGGGTCGCGGCCGACGTACGGCTGGGCGAGGGCGAGGAGGGGCCGCGGCTGCTGCCCACCCCGCTCGCGGTGGGCGCCTGGCTGCTCGGCCGGGCGGGCTGGGGCGCAGCGCCCCTGGAGGGGTTCGGGGTCGCCGGGCCGCTGGACACCGAGCAGTGCCTGGAGGCCGGCCGGGAGCTCGCCGTACGCGAGGACCGGGTCGCCCTGCTCGTCATGGGCGACGGCAGCGCGCGGCGAACCCTCAAGGCCCCCGGCTACCTCGACGAACGCGCCGCCGGCTTCGACGCGGAGGCCGCCCGCGCGCTCG
Organism: Streptomyces sp. NBC_01298; assembly: GCF_035978755.1. Taxonomy (NCBI): domain Bacteria; kingdom Bacillati; phylum Actinomycetota; class Actinomycetes; order Kitasatosporales; family Streptomycetaceae; genus Streptomyces; species Streptomyces sp. NBC_01298. The sequence goes on along the minus strand of NZ_CP108414.1, from coordinate 2,640,436 downwards.
GCGCCGCCGACCTGCCCGCCCTCGCCGCCCTCGACGCGGGACTCGCCGCCGAGCTGCAGGCCGCCGGCCGGGCCCCCTGGCAGGTCCTCGCGGGCGCGGCCGAGGGCGCCGGACTCGAAGGACGGCTGCTGTACGAGGACGCCCCGTACGGGGTCGGTTACTTCGTCGCCGCCTGGTCGTAGGCCGTAGGGACGGCGGCACGGAACGCGGAAGGGGCCCGGCACCAAGTGGTGCCGGGCCCCTTCCGTGATGCCGGGGAGTCCGGAGGATTCCGGGACCGCGTCAGGGAGCGGCCGGCGGCGTCGGCCCGCCGGGAGCGTCCTTGTGCGCGATCTTGCCCAGGGCGTCCTTCGCCTTGTCCGCGCCGCTAGAGATCTGGCCGCTGTACTTGCCCTTGGTCTTGGAGTCGACGGCCTTGGCCACCTTCTCCAGATTCTGGGTGATCTTGCCCTCGTGCTGTGCAGCGAGGTCACCGACCTTGTCCTTGGCGGGCGCGAGCTTGGCCTTCAGATTGTCCAGCAGGCCCATGGGTCACCTTCCAATAGCGAGGCTACGTACGGGCACCCTCTGCGGCCTCGCTGTCCGCGCTGACCTCCGCCGTCTGCTGCTTCGGGATCTCGACGGCCTCGGCCGCCGCGCTCTCCTCCGCCACAGCCTGCTCGGTCCCGGCCTCGTCGGCCGTCGCGGACTCCGCCGTCAGATCCGCGGAAACGGCCTCTTCGGTCGTCGCCGGGGTCTTGCGGCCGAGAAGCCGGTCCAAAATGCCCATGTCTACTCCTATAACGTTACTCGTGTGAGTGAAGTTCCGCCGTGGACGGGCCGCCGCACGGCAGGCGTACGCCCGGCCGGAACCCCGTCAGGGCAACGACCCCGCCCAGGTCCCGTCACGTAGCTCGATCGGGTACATGGCGATGCCTTGACGGAGGGCTGCGAGACTGGTGCGGTGAGGAAAGCAGCCCCCGCCCCGCGGGTCATCGCCGTCGTAGGACCCACCGCGGCCGGAAAGTCCGATCTGGGCGTAGCCCTGGCCCGTCATTTCGGCGGCGAAGTCGTCAACGCCGACTCGATGCAGCTGTACCGGGGGATGGACATCGGTACCGCCAAACTGACGACCGAGGAGCGCGGCGGGGTCCCCCACCACCTCCTCGACATCTGGGACGTCACCGAGACGGCGAGCGTCGCGGAGTACCAGCGGCTCGCCCGCGCCGAGATCGACAAGCTGCTCGCCCAGGGCCGTACGCCGGTCCTCGTCGGCGGGTCCGGCCTCTACGTGCGCGGCGCGCTCGACGCCATGGAGTTCCCCGGCACCGACCCCGAGGTCCGGGCCCGGCTGGAGGCCGAGGTCACCCTGCGCGGCCCCGGCGCCCTGCACGCCCGCCTCGCCGCCGCCGACCCGGCCGCCGCGCAGGCCATCCTGCCCAGCAACGGCCGCCGCATCGTGCGCGCGCTGGAGGTCATCGAGATCACCGGGCGGCCGTTCACCGCCAACCTGCCCGGCCACGAGTCCGTCTACGACACGGTCCAGATCGGCGTGGACGTGGCCCGGCCCGAACTCGACGAGCGGATCGCGCTGCGCGTGGAGCGGATGTGGGAGGACGGGCTGGTGGACGAGGTCCGCACGCTGGAGGCCGCGGGCCTGCGGGGCGGAATCACCGCCTCCAGGGCGCTCGGCTACCAGCAGGTGCTGGCCGCCCTCGCGGGGGAGTGCACGGAGGAGGAGGCCCGCGCCGAAACGGTTCGCGCCACCAAGCGGTTCGCCCGCCGTCAGGACTCGTGGTTCCGCCGGGACCCGAGGGTGCACTGGCTCAGCGGGGCCGCCGAGGACCGGGGAGAACTGGCCGGACTCGCGCAGTCGTTGGTCGAACGAGCGGTCACAGCCTGATCACGTGATGGCATCGGGACGCCCCGCACGCCCGTCCGGGGCCTGACGGCGTGCCATCATCAAACTTCCGCCGGTGCCGTCACCGGCGGTGTACGGCAGCGTACGGAGTCCAACGTGGGGAGGGCGCGTGGCGATGGAGGCCGGCCCTCGTGACACCGGTCGGGACGACACCCGGCCGGAAGCGGACCCGACGCTTCACAGCGCCCTCGCCGATGGCGACGGCCCGCTCGGTGGAGCTCCGGCGGACGTGGACGCCCTTGCCCTGCCCGCCGACGGCGGCCTCGGACTGGGGCTGCCCGCGGATCCCGCGCGGCTGACCCCCGACGGCCCGGACGCGCCCGACTCCGCCGAGGCGGAGGCCGCCGCGGCCCCCGCCTTCGAGGTGGAACTGCGCCCGCAGCGCAGGCTGAGGCTCTGGCAGATCGCCCCCATCGTCATGCTGGCCGCGGCCGGCTCCCTGATGTTCGCCTTCCCGCTCGCCTTCGAGTTCGGCGACGGCGGAGCGGTCGTCGCGATGCTCGGATTCCTCATCAGCTGCTGCGCGGGCGGCTGGGGTCTGATGGCCGCGCGCCGCGTGGGCTACGCCCTGCCGGGACTCCCGGCCCGCGGCTCGGGGCAGCGCCCCGACTGGCGCCTCGCCCTGCTGTACGCGCTGGTCGCGCTGGGTGTCGTGGCGCTCGCGGTGTACCGGGTGGCCCGGCTCCGCTAGCGGGGCGGCCCGGCCGTACGGGGCACGGCCTCGGTACCATGGGCGGGTGACGCAGACCAGCCTCTCCTTCCTCAAGGGCCACGGCACCGAGAACGACTTCGTGATCGTCCCGGACCCGGACAACGCCATCGAGCTGCCGGCCTCCGCCGTGGCGCGGCTGTGCGACCGGCGCGCCGGGATCGGCGCGGACGGCGTGCTGCACGTCGTGCGCTCCGCCGCGCACCCCGAGGCCGCGCACCTGGCCGACGAGGCCGAGTGGTTCATGGACTACCGCAACAGCGACGGCTCCATCGCCGAGATGTGCGGCAACGGCGTCCGCGTCTTCGCCCGCTACCTCCAGCACGCCGGACACGTGGAGCCGGGCGACCTGGCCGTCGCCACGCGCGGCGGGGTCAAGCGGGTGCACCTCGACAAGACCGGCGACGTGACCGTCTCCATGGGCCGCGCCGAGCTGCCCGCGGGCGAGGTCACCGTCTCCGTCGGCGAGCGCTCCTGGCCCGCGCGCAACGTCAACATGGGGAACCCGCACGCGGTGGCCTTCGTTGACAGTCTGGACGACGCCGGGACCCTGCTGGACCCGCCCCCGTACAGCCCGGCGTCCGCCTACCCGACGGGTGTCAACGTCGAGTTCGTCGTCGACCGCGGCCCCCGGCACGTCGCCATGCGCGTCCATGAGCGAGGCTCCGGCGAGACCCGCTCCTGCGGCACCGGCGCCTGCGCGGTCGCCGTGGCGGCCATCCGCCGCGACGGCGCCGACCCGGCCGTCACCGGCGCGCCGGCCACGTACACCGTCGATCTGCCCGGCGGCACGCTGGTCATCACCGAGCACCCCGACGGGCGGATCGAGATGACCGGACCCGCCGTGATCGTGGCCGAGGGCGAGTTCGATCCCGCCTGGCTCACCGAAACGGCTTTCGCCTGAAGCTTCCCTCTAATGGGTGATCCGTTTCACGCTGAGCGAGAGGTGGACTGCGCCACGTGGTGGGGTCGGTAGCATCAGGCACCGGCCCTGAGGGCTCACCCCATGCCCACCACCGCCGGTCGATGCCGTCGGAGGTGCCCATGAGTGCAGAGGCCACGAACCCCGAAGCACGTCCCGAAGCGCTCCCTGAACTTCGCAGACGTGGCAGGACCAGGCTTGACCTGCGACGACTCGGCCGGGCCGCGCTGCTCGGGCCCACGCCCCGGGACCGGCTGCCGGACGCCATCGGCCATGTCGCCGAAGCGCACCGCGCCCATCACCCCGACGCGGACCTGTCGCTCCTGCGCCGTGCGTACCTGCTCGCCGAGACCTCGCACCGCGGTCAGATGCGCAAGAGCGGTGAGCCGTACATCACACATCCGCTCGCCGTCACGCTCATCCTGGCCGAACTGGGTGCCGAAACCACGACCCTGACGGCCTCGCTCCTCCACGACACCGTCGAGGACACCGACGTGACCCTCGATCAGGTCCGCGAGGAGTTCGGCGACGAGGTCTGCTTCATCGTCGACGGCGTCACCAAGGTCGAGAAGATCGACTACGGCGCCGCCGCCGAGCCCGAGACCTTCCGCAAGATGCTCGTCGCCACCGGCAACGACGTCCGCGTGATGTCCATCAAGCTCGCCGACCGGCTGCACAACATGCGCACCCTCGGGGTGATGCGGCCCGAGAAACAGGCCCGCATCGCGAAGGTCACCCGCGACGTCCTCATCCCGCTCGCCGAACGGCTCGGCGTGCAGGCCCTGAAGACCGAGCTGGAGGACCTCGTCTTCGCGATCCTGCACCCCGAGGAGTACGAGCACACCCGCGCGCTCATCGCGGCCCACGCGGGCGAGCGCGACCCGCTGCCCGCCATCGCCGACTCGGTACGGGCCGTCCTGCGCGACGCCGGCATCGCGGCCGAGGTCGTGGTGCGGCCCCGGCACTTCGTCTCCGTGCACCGGATCTCCCTCAAGCGCGGGGAGCTGCGCGGCTCCGACTTCGGCCGCCTGCTGGTCCTCGTGGGGGAGAACGCGGACTGTTATGCCGTGCTGGGGGAGCTGCACACCTGCTTCACCCCGGTCATCTCCGAGTTCAAGGACTTCATCGCCTCCCCGAAGTTCAACCTCTACCAGTCCCTGCACACCGCCTTCGCCACGTCCGAGGGGCCCACCACCCAAGTCGCCGAGGTCATCGTCCGGACCCGGCAGATGCACCGGGTCGCGGAGGCGGGCGTCGTGGCGCTGGGCAATCCGTACACCTCCCCGCCGTCGGCGGAGCCGGTCGCGGCGTCCGACTGCGAGGAGGAGCGGGTCGATCCGACCCGGCCCGGCTGGCTCTCGCGGCTGCTCGACTGGCAGCAGTCGGCGCCCGACCCCGACACCTTCTGGGACGTCCTGCGCTCGGAGCTGGCCCAGGACCGCGAGATCACCGTGTTCCGGGCCGACGGGGGCACGCTGGGCCTGCCGGCCGGCGCCAGCTGTATCGACGCCGCCTACGCGCAGTACGGCGAGGCGGCCCACGGCTGTATCGGCGCCCGGGTCAACGGGCGCCTCACCTCCCTCTCCTCCCGGCTCTCGGACGGGGACACCGTCCAGCTCCTGCTCTCGCACGACGCCTCCTCGGGACCCACCGCCGACTGGCTGGACCACGCCAGGACCCCGGCCGCCCGGATCGCCGTCAGCAGCTGGCTGGAGGCCCACCCCGACGGGGCCCGGCCCGCCGACGCGGCCCCCAGGGCGCCGCTCTCGGTGATCGGCCTGCGCAGTGGCGGGGGCAACGCCGTCGCCGACCTGCCGGACGCCACCGTGCGGCTCGCGGGGTGCTGCACCCCGGTGCCGCCCGACGCCGTCGAGGGGTTCGTCATCCGCGGCGGGGTCGTCACCGTGCACCGGGTCCACTGCGCGAGCGTGGCCCAGATGCGGGCGGTGGGGCGCACCCCCGTCGCCGTGCACTGGCGGGCGACCGCGGACTGCCGGGTCACCCTGCTCGCCGAATCGTTCGGCCGCCCGCACCTGCTGGCCGATCTGACCGAGGCCATCGCCCGCGAGGGGGTCGAGGTGGTGTCCGCGACCGTGGAGCCGCCCGTCGAACAGCGGGTCCGGCACAGCTACACCCTGCAGCTGCCCGACGCGACGGGCCTCCCGGCGCTGATGCGGGCCATGCGGGACGTGCCGGGGGTCTACGACGTCAGCCGGGCGTAACCGGTCCGACCCCTTTCGGGTGGAGCCGTCGCGCGCCGTTCGCGGGCGCGTGGCGGGCGCTGATAAGCGGTGGGGGATGCAGCTCACCTCCCCGCGCCTGCGCGCCGCCCTGCTGGCCGCGGCCTCCCTCACCCTCGTCGCCGCCGTCGTGCCCCCGCCCAAGGCGCTCGGCATCGGCGACGTGCTGTTCCCCGAGCTCGGCAACCCCGGCTACGACGTGCTCTCGTACGACCTGTCCTTCGCCTACAAGAACAACAGCAGCCCCCTCGACGCGGTCACCGTCATCGACGCGCGCAGCCTCACCCGGCTGGACACCGTCAACCTCGACTTCACCCACGGGAAGGTGGCCTCGGCCGAGGTCAACGGGGAACCTGCCGCCTTCGCGAGCGTGGGCGAGGACCTCGTCCTGACCCCCGCCCGGCCGGTGGAACCGGACCTGCCCCTCCACATCACCATCCGGCACACCAGCGACCCGCGCGGCCGCGGCGACGGCGGCTGGGTGGTCACCGACGACGGGCTGGCCATGGCGAACCAGGCCGACGCCGCCCACCGGGTCTTCCCGTGCAACGACCACCCCGCCGACAAGGCGTACTTCACCTTCCGGGTGAGCGCGCCGGCCGGGACGACGGCCGTGGCCAACGGGGTGCCGGGCGCGCTCCCGGCCCACCGGGCGGGGGCCGCGACCACGTGGACGTACCGGACCCTGCACCCGATGGCCACCGAGCTGGCCCAGGTCTCGATCGGCGACTCGGCCGTGATCCACCGCACCGGGCCGCACGGACTGCCGCTGCGCGACGTGGTCCCGGCGGCGGACCGGGAACGGCTGGAGCCGTGGCTGAAGAAGACCGCCGGGCACATCGAGTGGATGGAGGCCCGGGTCGGCCGTTACCCCTTCGAGAACTACGGGGTGCTGATCGCGAAGGCCCGTACCGGCTTCGAGCTGGAGACGCAGACCCTGTCGCTGTTCGAGAGCGCGCTGTTCGCGGGCGGCGGCGGCTACCCCGAGTGGTACGTCGAGTCCGTGATGGTCCACGAGCTGGCCCACCAGTGGTTCGGCGACAGCGTGAGCCCGCGCACCTGGTCCGACCTGTGGCTCAACGAGGGCCACGCCACCTGGTACGAGGCCCTGTACGCGGACGGCCTCGGCAAGTACTCCCTGGAGCGGCGGATGCGCGAGGCGTACCAGCGCTCCGACCAGTGGCGTGCGGCCGGCGGCCCCCCGGCCGCGCCCAAGCCGGCCGCCCCGGGCGAGAAGATCGGGCTGTTCCGGCCGGCGGTCTACGACGGCGCCGCGCTGATCCTGTACGCGCTGCGGCAGGAGATCGGGGTCAAGGCCTTCGACCGGGTGGAGCGGCGCTGGGTGGGGGAGCACCGGGACGCGATCGCGGGTACGGCGGACTTCGTACGGCTGGCCTCGCAGGAGGCGGGCCGGGACCTGGGCGCGTTCCTGGAGCCGTGGCTGTACGGGAAGAAGACCCCCGCCATGCCGGGGCACCCGGAGTGGAGCGCCCCGAAAAGCGTGTGACGTCCGCCGAACGGGCATGCCACCATCGACGGGGCCGCCGCGCTGGGCGCCACCCGGGGAATCTCCGCAGTCCGGGGGAATCCCAGGGGAGTGTCACACGTTGGACGTGACAGTGTTATGTCACGCGCGGGAGTAGCTTTGGCCTTGGCTCCGCTTCGCCTGACGCGGACGCATTCGAAAACGACGTAAGGATCCAATGACCTCCTCTTCTTCCCCTTCCCAGGACGCGCGGGACGACGCACAGGATGCGCCGGAGCCGCAGAGCTTCACCGAGAGCCTTCGGGCCGACGCCCTGATGGAAGAGGACGTCGCCTGGAGCCACGAGGTCGATGGAGACCGGGACGGCGCCCAGTACGAGCGTTCCGAGCGCGCGGCCCTGCGCCGCGTGGCCGGCCTCTCCACCGAACTCGAGGACGTCACCGAGGTCGAGTACCGCCAGCTCCGCCTGGAGCGGGTCGTGCTCGTCGGCGTGTGGACCTCCGGCACGGTGCAGGACGCCGACAACTCCCTCGCGGAGCTCGCCGCCCTCGCCGAGACGGCGGGCGCGCTCGTGCTCGACGGCGTCATCCAGCGCCGCGACAAGCCCGACCCGGCCACCTTCATCGGTTCCGGCAAGGCGCGCGAGCTGCGCGACATCGTGATGGAGAGCGGCGCCGACACCGTCGTCTGCGACGGCGAGCTCAGCCCCGGCCAGCTCATCGCCCTCGAAGACGTAGTCAAGGTGAAGGTGGTCGACCGGACCGCGCTCATCCTCGACATCTTCGCCCAGCACGCCAAGTCCCGAGAGGGCAAGGCGCAGGTCGCGCTCGCGCAGATGCAGTACATGCTGCCGCGACTGCGCGGCTGGGGTGCCTCGCTGTCCCGTCAGATGGGTGGCGGCGGCGGTGGCGGCATGGCCACCCGCGGCCCCGGTGAGACCAAGATCGAGACCGACCGGCGCCGGATCCGCGAGAAGATGGCGAAGATGCGCCGGGAGATCGCGGAGATGAAGACCGGCCGCGACATCAAGCGGCAGGAACGGCGCCGCAACAAGGTGCCCTCGGTCGCCATCGCCGGATACACCAACGCCGGCAAGTCCTCGCTGCTCAACCGCCTCACGGGCGCGGGCGTGCTGGTGGAGAACGCACTGTTCGCCACCCTCGACCCGACCGTGCGCCGGGCCGAGACGCCGTCCGGCCGGGTCTACACCCTGGCCGACACGGTCGGCTTCGTCCGGCACCTGCCGCACCACCTCGTCGAGGCGTTCCGCTCCACGATGGAGGAGGTCGGCGACTCCGACCTCATCCTGCACATCGTGGACGGCTCGCACCCGGCGCCGGAGGAGCAGCTGGCGGCGGTCCGCGAGGTCATCCGCGAGGTCGGCGCCGTCAAGGTGCCCGAGATCGTGGTGATCAACAAGGCGGACGCGGCCGACCCGCTGGTGCTCCAGCGCCTGCTGCGGATCGAGAAGCGCTCCATCGCCGTCTCGGCCCGCACGGGTCAGGGCATGGAGGAACTCCTCGCGCTCATCGACGCCGAGCTGCCGCGGCCGGCGATCGAGATCGAGGCCGTGGTGCCCTACACGCGCGGCGGGCTGGTCGCCCGGGCGCACGCCGAGGGCGAGGTGATCTCCGAGGAACACATCGAGGAGGGCACCCTGCTCAAGGCGCGGGTGCACGCCGAACTGGCGGCGGAGTTCGCGCCGTACGTGCTCGCGAAGCACTGACGCGTACCGCGTAATGCGTAACGCGTAACGCGTAGGGCTTACCGCGTAACGCGTTCCGGATGAACGACTGAGGGCCCCCGCAGCAGCGGGGGCCCTCAGTCATGTGGTGCGCCGGTGCGGCTACTTGAACTTGCCGCTCACGGCGTCGAAGACGCCCTTCGCCTCCGGACCCAGCCGGGGCCCGGCCAGCCAGCCCGCCTTGGCGGGGCCGATGGAGGTGTTCGACACCAGCGCGGGCTTGCCGTCGCTGCCCGCCGCGACCCAGCCGCCACCCGAGGAACCGCCGGTCATCGTGCAGCCGATGCGGTACATCGTGGGGTCGGTCGCGTTCAGCGACAGCCGGCCCGGCTTGTCGACGCACTGGAAGGTCTTCTGGCCGTCGAACGGAGCCGCCGCCGGGTAGCCGGTGGCCGTCATCTTCGCGATCTTGGGTGCGGCCGGGGCGTTGAACTCCACCGGAAGCGCCGTACCGACCGTCTCCTCCAGCGACTTGCCGCCACCCTTCTCCGGGGTCACGTGCAGCACCGCGAAGTCGTACGGGGCACCCGCGCCACCGGTCGGACCGCCGGTCGCGATCCACTGGTCGGAGGTCTGCGCCCAGTCGCTCCACCACACGCCGTACGGGGCCACTTCCTCGCGGGGCGCGCCCTTGAGCGCGGCCGCGGACTTGCCCTTGTTGTTGTACGACGGGACGAAGGCGATGTTGCGGTACCAGCCGCCGGCCTTGCCCGCGTGCACGCAGTGGCCCGCCGTCCAGACCATGTTGGACTTGCCGGGGTGCGCCGGGTCCTTGACCACGGTCGCCGAGCAGACCATCGAGCCCTCGGGGCCGTCGAAGAAGACCTTGCCGGAGGCGGGGACGCTCTGGTGGTAGGGCGCGGCCGCGGCCTTGGCCCGCACCGGAGGCGGCGTCGGGTCGGTGACGCCCTGGTCCTTGCCCGCGTCGGGATCGACGGCGGGCGGCTGCGGCGTCTTGGCGGCGTCGCGCATCCGGTCCGGGTCCCAGAGGTCCTCGATGATCGGGTTGATGTAGTCGCCCGCCTCGCGGAGCCAGTCCTCCTTCTTCCAGTTCTTCCACTCACCCCCCTTCCACTTCTCCAGGTCGATGCCGTGCTCCTTGAGCTTGTCCTTGAGCCCGTCCGGGATCTGCACCCCGTCGAGGCTGGTGGGGAGGCTCACCGCCACGCTCGGCTTGGCGTCGGTCTCACCGTCGCCGGGCCCGCACGCCGCGGCGGTCAGCGCGAGCGCGGCCGAGCACAGGATCGCGGTGACCGGTCGGATCGGTCGCATGTCGTGAGTCCCCCTGGTGGTTCGGTGGTTCGGGATGGTGCCTGGGTTGACGGGCGCCTGGGTTGCAGCACCCCACTATGCCGTTGCCTTGGGGGACGGCACAGCCCGGGGCGCCGGTTCCGCCGACTCCGCGGTTCCGGGGGTGGGGGCGGGGCCGAGGCCGGGGAAGGCCGGGGCAAGGATCTTGGGGGCGGGGCATGGATCTCGGGCCGGGGCAAGGATCTTGGGCCCACCCGTGATCCGTCGCCGCCACCGTCGTTGGTACGTACGGGGGATGGGGGAGCAGCGTGGGTGTTCGAGGCGCACCCCGGAAGAGCAACCGTGCGGGAGGAGCGACACTCGTGCCTTTGACGGCTTTGACGGCTTTGACGGCTTGGACGGGCGAGCGGGCCGAGCGGGCCGCGGCCGGGGCGCAGGTCCCGCCGCAGGCGGACCGGGCCACGGAGACAGGGCACTTCACCGGGCCGGGCCCGGTGCCCGACGGGGTCGCGGGGGAGGGGATCCTGCGCAGACAGGCACAACGGGAGTCCGCGGCACGGACGTACGCGCGCTCCCTGCCCATCGTGCCCGTGCGCGCCCGGGGGTTGACCATCGAAGGCGCGGACGGACGCCGCTACCTCGACTGCCTCTCCGGCGCCGGAACCCTCGCCCTCGGCCACAACCACCCGGTGGTGCTCGAAGCCATCCGCGGGGTCCTCGACTCGGGGGCCCCGCTGCACGTCCTGGACCTGGCGACCCCGGTCAAGGACGCCTTCACCACTGAGCTGTTCGCCAACCTGCCGGCGGAGCTGGCCGCCGATGCCCGCATCCAGTTCTGCGGACCGGCGGGGACGGACGCGGTGGAGGCCGCGCTCACCCTCGTCCGCACCGCGACCGGCCGATCGGGGCTGCTGGCCTTCACCGGCGCCTACCACGGCATGACCGCGGGAGCGCTGGCCGCCTCCGGCGGGGCCACGGACGTCCGGGTGACCCGGCTGCCGTATCCGCAGGACCACCACTGCCCGTTCGGAGTCGGCGGGGCCGAGGGGGCGGAGCTGTCGGCCCGTTGGACGCGGAGCCTGCTGGACGACCCCAAGAGCGGGGTGCCCGAACCCGCCGGGATGATCGTCGAACCCGTCCAGGGAGAGGGTGGGGTCCACCCCGCCCCCGACGCCTGGCTGCGCAGGATGCGGGAGATCACGGCGGCGCGGGGGATCCCGCTGATCGCCGACGAGGTCCAGACGGGGGTCGGGCGCACCGGGGCCTTCTGGGGGGTCGACCACGCGGGGGTCGTCCCCGACGTGATGGTGCTCTCCAAGGCCATCGGAGGCAGCCTGCCGCTCGCGGTGATCGTGTACCGCGCGGAGCTGGACCAGTGGGCCCCCGGCGCCCACGCCGGCACCTTCCGCGGCAACCAGCTCGCCATGGCGGCGGGCACCGCGACCCTGGCCTACGTCCGGGAGAACGGCCTCGCGGAGCGTGCGCGGACCCTGGGCGCGCACATGCTCGCCGCGCTGCGCGGCCTGATGCCGGCGCATCCGTGCGTGGCGGACGTACGGGGCCGCGGCCTGATGCTCGGCGTCGAACTGGCCGACCCGGACACGGGGGAGGCCGCGCCCGCCCTCGCGGCAGCCGTCCGCCAGGCCTGTCTGGACCGCGGTCTGATCGTGGAACTCGGCGGCCGCCACTCCAGCGTCGTCCGCCTCCTTCCGCCTCTCACCCTGACCGACGAACAGGCCGCGGCCGTCCTCGACCGCCTCGCCGACGCCATCTCCGCCGCCACCCGCCGCTAAGGACCCCCATGCCCGACCCCCTCCACCCCTCGCACCCCTCCCCACCCCCCACCCCCACCTCGGCCGCGCTCACGGAGTCGTCGGCCTGTCCCCCCGCGCCGTCCGCGGCGTCGGGGGCTGCCCTCTTCTCGCCCGCCCCTACGGGGTACTCGGCCAGTTCAGCGGTGGCGCCGGCAGCGGTGTCGGGCACCGCGTCCGCCTCGACGGCGCCCACGGAGTCCCGGGCCCCGTCCATCGCGCCGCCGCTCACCCCCTCGGGCCCCGCCCTCGGGGCGCCCGTGTCCGCGCAGCCACCGGCCAACCCCCTGCAACCACCGCGGACTCCGGCCGCTGCCAGCCAACCTCCGGTGCCCCCGGCTCAGCTCGGGTCTGTTCAACCTCAGGCCGCCACCCCGCCCCCGCCGCTCCCCACGCCGCCGCAGTCCCCGCAACCTCCGACCGAGTCCGACCCGTCGCCCACGCGAACCATGCGGCTACGGTCCCCACTTGCTCCGGCTGAGCCCGCGCCGCCGATGCCGATGCCGACGCCGATGCCGATGCCCGCCGATCCGCCGGCCTCGCCGGACTCTCCGCCGTCCCCCGCCCTCCCGGCCGCTTCCGCGCCGCCCTCGTCCGTGGCTGACGGTCCACAACGGCCGGGGCTCGCTCCGGCCGAGCCCGCGCCGCTGCTGCCGACGCCCGCTGAGCCACTGCCGACGCAGTCGGCCTCTCCGTCGGCGCCCGTCCCCGATCTGACAGGTTCTCCCGATCGATTGGGTTCGCCGCCCCCCGCGACTGCATCCGCGCCAGCCGCCCCGGCGCCTGATGACGCACCACGGTCCCTGTCCGCTCCGCCTGAGTCCGCTACTCCGTCGCCGGGGCCGGCCAATCCGCTGCTGTCATCCGCTTCCTCGCCCACCCCCGCGTCCCCGCCTCCATCGGTGCCCGCTGATCGACAGGGCTCCTTGATCGCGCCGACTGCTTCCGTGCGACCTGCCGTGCCGCCGGGCGATGCGCCACGGTCCCTGTCCGCTCCGGCTGAACCCGTACCCCCGTCGCCGGTGCCGTCTTCGCCCGCCACCGGGCTACCGCTGTCGGCGCAGCCCGATCCGCTACGGTCCGCCCTTGCTGCGACGGCGCCGCTGCCGGTGCCTGCCGCGCCATCGGCGATGTCAGTACCGGCCCTGGATATGCCACCAGGTGGAGGGGCTGGTCCGGGCCCCTCTCCGGACATCTCAGGCTCTCCCGCTTCTCCCGGGTACGGGCACAAGCCCTCGACGCTCCTCCCAGACGCCTCCCCACTGGGGCCTGCACTAGGGGAGCCCGGGCTCCCCCCGACGGCGTCGGCCCTTCATCCCGATGTCCCACCCAGGTTCGGGGCCCCGCTGGCGGCCGCGCAGGATCCGCCTGCTGCGGCCGGTCACCGACCCGCGCGGCTTCCGAACGCACCGCTCCCGCAGCCGCCGCCCGCCCCCGGGGCCCGGCCCGTGGCCGAGAGCGCGCCTACGCCATCCCCCGCCAGCCCAGCCGGCTCGAAGCCGCCGTCGCCCCCGACCATCGAATCCGCACCCGTCCCGACGCCCACCCCGACCCCCACCCCGACCCCCATCCCGACCTCCGCCCCGACCTCGGAAGCCACCCCGACCCCCATCCCGACCTCCGCCCCGACCTCGGAAGCCACCCCGACCCCCATCCCGACCTCCGCCCCGACCTCGGAAGCCGCGCCGATGCCGCCGTTGCTCCGGGCCTCCGCAGCCGCCGTTACGCCGCTCTCGGCCCAGGCCTCCGGAGCCGCGCCCATGCCGCCGTCGCTCCCGGCCTCCGTAGCCGCGCCCCTGTCGTCGGCTGACCTGGCTCCGGGTGTTGGGCCCCTGTTGCTGTCGTCTTCGGTCTCGGAAGCCGCGCTTATGTTGCCGTTGCCCCCAGTCTCCGCAGCCGCGGCTACGCCGCTCTCGGCCCCGGCCTCGGGAGAGGCGCCCATGTTGCCGTCGGCCGTGGCCTGGGGTGCTGCGCCTACGCCGATTTCAGCCCCGGCCTCAGGAGACGGGCCTGTGCCGCCGTCGGCCCCGGACCCGGGTGCCGGATGGGCGGCGCCTCTGGACGATGGACCCTCACCGTCCCCGGCGGCATCCGTCGGGTACCCGGCGACCCGGTCGGCGACGCCCGTCGGTACCGAGCCCTCGGCTCCCGGTCCGCTCACGGACCCGGCCGTCCCGGGGGCCCCGGACGGTGCGGCCCCGGTCAGCGCCACCTCCTCCGAAATGGCTGTCTCGGCATGGGCAGGCCTCCCCCCTTCCTCGGACGCCTGGCCCGCTCCCGCGCCTTCGGGTGCTACGCCCGGACCGGAGTCGCCTGCCTCCCCCGCAGTTCCGGGCAGCGAGCTTCCACTCGCCGCCCCCGCAGGGCAGCCGACACCTACACCGACGGAACGTTCTACCCCGTCCGGCGACGAGCCCGGCCGGGCCACGCCTCCTCGCACGGCTTGGCAGCCGCCACCCGCACCGGCGGAACGTTCTGCCCGGCCCGCCACCGAGCCGCCCGTGCCCGGCGGGGCGACACTCCCTCCCACGGCGTGGCCGCCGCTGCTCGCTGCGGAGGACGGATACCCCCGGCCCGCCCTGGATCCGCATGGATCCGGTGCGTCGATGCCCCCCTCCACCGCGTGGCCGCCGTTGCTCGCCCCGGAGGGCGATTCCCACCAACCCGCCGCCGATGCGGCTGTGCCAGGCGGGTCTACGCCTGCCCCCACCGCCTGGCCGCCGCTGCTGGCTTCAGCGAACCGTCCGCATCAGGCCGCCGGCGAATCGGCCGCCCCCACCGCCTGGCCGCCGTTGGCCGGTTCCTTGGCGCGCCCCGGGACACCGGCTCTCGGTGACGCTGTGGGCAGTGCGTCCTCGACCGGGGCTTCGCGGTCGGTCCCCGGTGTGGCAGACCTGGCGGAGGGACGGCCCGCGCAGGGCTCCGCTGACGTGCCGGCGGGCTCCCGCCGGGCGGAGGTTCGGGGAGCTGTGTCCGGCCCCGGCTCGTCGGCCGACCCGGCGCCGCCCGGCGGGGGACGTGCGGACGAGCCGTCCTCGGGGGGACAGGGCAAGGCCGCACCCGAGGGGCCTTCCGTGGCGGCCACTTCGGCGTCGGGTTCCATCGGTACGCCCACCGCCGCCGCGGACCCGGTGTCCTCGCGACAGGGCGCAGCCGGACCGGGGGAGCGGGCCGCGGCGTCTGCGCCGCCGGGCGACGGTTTCACCGGTTCTGCCGGCGCCCTCCCGGGCATGCCAGCCGCGGGCATGCCCTGGCCGCCGGCCGAGCCGCAGCAACCCGCGGTGCCACGGCAGAAGGACGGCTCCGTCCGACCGCGCGCGGGAGCGGCCGACCCGTTGGACCACCCCGACCCCAGGGTCGCCGCCGAGGCCGCCTCGGTGGAGAACCTGCTGCGCTGCTGGGTCCGCGAGACCGGACTCGAACAGCCGGCCGGTCCCGTCCTGCGCATCCCCCTCCCCGCATCGGGCGCTGCCCTGCTCGTCGCGGTCCGCTACTGGTCCGCAGCCGGCTGGCACCGCTTCGGCCCGGCCCGCATCGAAGGCGTTCCCGCCGCCGCCCCCGCCGTGGACGCGGTCACCCTCGCGGCGCTGATCTCCCGCGAAGGCGAAGCCGCCCACGGGAACCCCGCCCACGGGAACCCCGCCCACGGGAACCCCGCCCACGGGAACCCCGCCCACGGGAACCCCGCCCACGGGAACCCCGCCCACGGGGAGGGCGCCCGCGCGATCGGCCCCCACGAACACGCCGACGGCCCCGCAAACGACGGCCCCGCAAACGACGCCCCCAACGACGGCGCCCCCGGCGGCGCCGACCTCGTCGGGCGGGTCGCCGACTCGGTTCGCCGGACCGCCGAGTTCATCACCGACCGTCGCCAACGCCCGGCCGCGCCCGTCCCCGTCGCCGGGGACCGGTTCCTCACCGCCGAACAGTCCCTTCTCCTCGGCCACCCCCTGCACCCGACCCCGAAGAGCCGCGAAGGACTCTCCGAAGCCGAAGTCCGCCGCTACTCACCCGAACTGCACGGCTCCTTCCCCCTGCACTGGGTGGCGATCGCACCCGCCGCGCTCGCCACCGACTCCGCCTGGACCGAACGCGGTCGCCCGGTCTCCGCCGCCCGGCTCCTGGGCCGCCTCGCCCCAGGGCTCCCGGTGCCCGACGGCGCCACCCCCCTTCCCCTTCACCCCTGGCAGGCCCACGACCTGCTCCAGCGCCCCGCGGCAGCCGCCCTCCGCGACGCGGGACTCCTGCACGACCTGGGCCCGTACGGAGCCCCCTGGTATCCGACCTCCTCCATCCGCACCGTGCACCAGCCCGGCGCCCCCGCGATGCTCAAGCTCTCCCTGGGCCTGCGCATCACCAACTCCCGCCGTGAGAACCTCCGCAAGGAACTGCACCGCGGCATCGAGGTGCACCGGCTGCTCCGCACCGGACTGGCAGAGCGGTGGCAGGCCGCCCACCCCGGCTTCGACATCGTCCGCGATCCCGCGTGGGTCGCCGCCGACGCCCCGGACGGCACCCCCGTCCCCGGACTCGACGTCCTGCTCCGGCACAACCCCTTCCGACCGGGCGACGACGTCCTCTGTATCGCCGCGCTCACCGCACCCCGCCCGTGGCCCGGGCGGACCACCATGAGCTCCCGGCTGGCCGAGACCGTCTCGCGCCTCGCCACCACCACCGGGCGGACGACCTCCGCCGTCGCCGCCGAGTGGTTCCTGCGCTACCTCGAACACGTCGTCCTGCCGGTCCTCGCCTTCGACGCGCTCGCCGGGATCGCCCTCGAAGCGCACCAGCAGAACACGCTGGTCCTCCTCGACCCGGCCGGCTGGCCGGTCGGCGGCCGCTACCGCGACAACCAGGGCTACTACTTCCGCTCCTCCCGCCGTGCCGAGCTGGAGCGCAGGCTCCCCGGAATCGGTGCCACGAGCGACACCTTCGTCTCGGACGCCGTCACCGACGAACGCTTCGCCTACTACCTCGGCATCAACAACGTGCTCGGTCTCATCGGGGCCTTCGGATCCCAGCGGCTCGCAGACGAGCGCATTCTGCTGGCCGCCTTCCGTCGTTTCCTCGGCAAGGCCAGGGGCCTCGGCCCGCTCCCCGAGAGGCTGCTCGACTCGCCCACCCTGCGCTGCAAGGCGAATCTGCTCACCCGCCTCGGAGGTCTGGACGAGCTCGTCGGCCCCGTCGACACCCAGTCCGTCTACGTCACCATCGCCAACCCCCTCCACGATTGATCCGTCAGCTTCGAAACGGAGAACAGCCCCCGATGCCCTCCACCGACTTCCACACCGGCGTGCTCCTCACCGATGTGCACCGCACCGTCGCGACCGATGTGCACCGCCTCATCGCGCCGCGTCTCAGCGCCGAGTCGCTGCCCCGGCTCGCCGAGGCGGATCTACTCGACTCCCCGGCGGCCTGGGGTGGCGTCACGACGCGGTCCGGCGTCTTCCGCCTCGAACCCGTACGGCTCGACCGCGACCTGGGGCTGCTCGCGCGGTGGATGAACGACCCGGAGGTGGACGCGTTTTGGGAACTCGCCGGCCCGGCAGCCGTCACCGCCGCCCACGTCCGGGCACAGCTGGACGGGGACAGCCGCAGCGTCCCGTGTCTCGGCCTCCTCGACGGCACGCCGATGAGCTACTGGGAGATCTACCGGGCCGACCTCGACCCGGTCTCCGCCCACTACCCGGCGCGGCCCCACGACACGGGTATCCACCTGCTCATCGGAGACGGCACGAACCGCGGCCGAGGTCTGGGCACCGCGCTCCTGCGCGCCGTCGCCGACCTGGTGCTCGACAACCGCCCGCGCTGCATGCGCGTCATCGCCGAACCGGACATCCGCAACACCCCCTCCGTATCAGCCTTCCTGAACTCCGGTTTCCGCTGTCCCGCCGAGATCGAACTGCCCGGCAAACGTGCCGCCCTGATGATCCGCGAGCGGGCGCTGCGCAGTCTCCTTTGAGGCCGCAGTCCCGCAGTCCCGCAGTCCCGCAGTCCCGCAGTCCCGCAGTCCCGCAGTCCCGCAGTTCACGTCTACCTCGTCAGTGCCCGCATCTCTCACCCCTAAAACCCTGCGTAACGCAGCAAAAAATCCGACCCGAGGAGTCCCGTGCAGAATTTCTCCGCAGCCCCCGACTCCCCAGGTCCTCACTTCCCGGACATCGTGCCCCTGTCGCCCCAGCATCCGAGCACGCCGCCCGAACTGAACCGGCTGACCTGGGACTTCGCCGCCCGCCGCCTGCTCGCCAAGATGCTCGGCGAGTTCGCGTACGAGGAGATCATCACCCCGGTCCCCGCCCCGGCCGCCTCCGGCGACGCCTGGACGCTGACCCTCGACGACGGCAGCAGCCTCGGTTTCCGTGCCCGCCGCCGCGCGTACGGCAGCTGGCACGTCACCCCCGACACGATCACCCTCACCCCGCAGCCCGCCTCCGCCGGATCGCCGACCGCCTTCGGGGACCCGTACGCCTTCCTCATCCGCGCGCGCACCCTCCTCGGCCTCGACGGCGCCACCCTCGGCCACCTCGTCCGCGAGCTCAGTGCCACGCTCGCGGCCGACGCACGCATCGACCACACCGCGCTCACCGCGGACGTCCTCGCCGACCTCGACTACGCGGCCCTCGAGGGGCACCAGACCGGCCATCCCTGGCTGGTCCTCAACAAGGGGCGGATCGGACTCTCCGCCTCCGACACCGCCGCCTGGGCGCCCGAGGCCCGCACCGCCCAGCACCTCCCCTGGCTGGCGGCCCACACCTCCCTCGCCCACTACCGGGGCACCGCCGGCCTGGAAGATCCCGCCCGCCTCTACTCCGCCGAACTTGACCCCGTCACCCGAGCCCTCTTCGACCGGACCCTGCGCGACCGCGGCCTCGACCCGCTGGGCTACCTCTACCTCCCCGTGCACCCCTGGCAGTGGGACGAGGTCCTGCTGCCCCTCTTCGCCCCGGCCCTCGCCGCGGGCACCCTGGTGCCGCTCCCCGCGGACCCCGACCTGCGCCTGCCCCAGCAGTCGATCCGCACCTTCCTCAACCTCACCCGCCCCGACCGCCACAGCGTCAAACTTCCGCTCTCCATCTTCAACACCATGGTCTGGCGCGGCCTGCCCTCGGACCTGGCCCTCGCGGCGCCCGCCGTCACCGCCTGGATCCACTCGCTGCGCGACGGCGACCCCTTCCTCCGCCAGGAATGCGGAGTGATCCTGCTCGGCGAAGTCGCCTCCGTCACGGTCCGCCACCCCGTCTACGACGCGCTCCCCGAAGTCCCGTACCAGTACAAGGAGCTCCTCGGCGCGATCTGGCGCGAGCCGCTGGCCGGCCACCTCGCCCCGGGGGAGCGGGCCCGTACCCTCTCCTCGCTCCTGCACACCGACCCCCGCGGCCGGTCCTTCACCGCCGAACTCGTCGCCCGGTCCGGCCTGAGCCCCGCGGTCTGGCTCCAGCACCTCTTCGCCGCCCTGCTGCCTCCGCTGCTCCGCTTCCTCTACCGCTACGGCACCGTCTTCTCCCCGCACGGCGAGAACACCGTCGTGATCTTCGACGAGCGCGACGTCCCGGTCCGGCTCGCGGTGAAGGACTTCGTGGACGACGTCAACATCAGCACGGAACCGCTGCCCGAGCTGGCGGCCATGCCCGACGAGGTCCGTGCGGTCCTGCTCACCGAGCCCGCGGATTTCCTGCCCCAGTTCATCCACTCGGGGCTCTTCGTCGGCGTCTTCCGCTACCTCTCCGCCCTCTGCGAGGACCGGCTCGGGGTTCCGGAGGACACGTTCTGGTCCCTCGTACGGGCGGAGATCCTGCGTCACCAGGCCCGCTTCCCGGAGCTCAAGGAGCGCTACGAGCTCTTCGACCTCCTCGGTGAACGCATCGCGAGGCTCTGCCTGAACAGGAACCGCCTCTACGAGGACGGCTACCGCGACCGGCCGGACCGCCCGCACGCCGTGCGGTACGGCACCGTGCCGAACCCCCTCCACCGGCCATGAACGCTCGCCGGTGCGGTCACTGTCGGTGGAGCCCCGTAGGGTTGGCACTGCTATGACGAAGCCCTCCCTCCCCGACCTGCTGCACGCCGCCGTCTCCGCCGTCGGCGGCACGGAGCGCCCCGGCCAGGTGGCCATGGCCGAAGCCGTCGCCGAAGCGATCGACGACAGTTCCCACCGCCTGATCCAGGCCGGAACCGGCACCGGTAAGTCCCTGGGCTACCTGGTGCCGGCCCTCGCGCACGGCGAGCGCGTGGTCGTGGCCACCGCGACGCTGGCCCTCCAGCGCCAGCTCGTCGAGCGCGACCTGCCCCGGACGGTGGAGGCGCTGCATCCGCAGCTCCGCCGCCGCCCGCAGTTCGCCATGCTCAAGGGCCGCTCCAACTACCTGTGCCTGCACCGTCTGCACGAGGGCGCCCCGCAGGACGAGGAGGAGGGCCTCTTCGACCAGTTCGAGGCGGCCACCCCCACGAGCAAGCTGGGGCAGGACCTGCTGCGGCTGCGCGACTGGGCGGACGAGACCGAGACGGGTGACCGCGACGACCTCACCCCGGGCGTCTCCGACAAGGCCTGGGCACAGATCTCCGTCTCCTCCCGCGAATGCCTGGGCGCGACGAAGTGCGCGTACGGCGCGGAGTGCTTCGCGGAGGCCGCCCGTGAGCGGGCCAAGCTCGCGGACGTGGTCGTCACCAACCACGCGCTCCTCGCCATCGACGCCATCGAGGGCGCCCCGGTCCTCCCGCAGCACGAGGTGCTGATCGTCGACGAGGCCCACGAGCTGGTGTCCCGGGTGACCGGCGTCGCCACGGGAGAGCTCACCCCGGGTCAGGTCAACCGCGCCGTGAAGCGTGCGGCGAAGCTGGTCGACGAGAAGACCGCCGACTCCCTGCAGACCGCGTCCGAGACCTTCGAGCGGGTCATGGAGCTGGCGCTCCCCGGCCGGCTGGAGGAGATCCCCGAGGACCTCGGGTACGCGCTGATGGCCCTGCGGGACGCCTCGCGCACCGTGATCTCCGCGATCGGCAACACGCGGGACAAGTCCGTCCACGACGAGGACGCCGTCCGCAAGCAGGCGCTCGCCGCGGTGGAGAGCGTGCACGGGGTGGCCGAGCGGATCACGGCCGGCTCCGAGTACGACGTGGTCTGGTACGAACGCCACGACCGCTTCGGAGCGACCCTCCGGGTGGCTCCGCTGTCGGTGTCCGGCTTGCTGCGCGAGAAGCTGTTCGCGGACCGCTCGGTGGTCCTGACCTCGGCGACCCTCAAGCTCGGCGGCGACTTCAACGGCGTCGCGGCGTCCATGGGCCTGTCCCCGGAGGGCGTCGAGGGCGAGGACGTGCCGCAGTGGAAGGGCCTCGACGTCGGCTCGCCCTTCGACTATCCCAAGCAGGGCATCCTCTACGTCGCCAAGCACCTGGCCACCCCCGGCCGCGAGGGCACCCGCGGCGACATGATGGACGAGCTCGCGGAACTGATCGAGGCGGCGGGCGGCCGCACCCTCGGACTGTTCTCTTCCATGCGCGGGGCGAAGGCCGCCGCCGAGGAACTGCGCGGCCGGCTCGAGAACCCGATCCTGCTCCAGGGCGAGGAGACGCTCGGGGAGCTGATCAAGGCCTTCGCCGCAGATCCGAAGACCTGCCTGTTCGGGACCCTGTCGCTGTGGCAGGGCGTGGATGTTCCAGGGCCCAGCTGCCAGTTGGTGATCATGGACAGGATCCCGTTCCCGCGCCCCGACGATCCGCTGATGAGCGCCCGCCAGAAGGCGGTCGAGGAGCGCGGCGGGAACGGCTTCATGTCCGTCGCGGCGACGCACGCGGCGCTGCTCATGGCCCAGGGCGCGGGTCGGCTCGTACGGGCCACCGGGGACAAGGGCGTCGTGGCGGTCCTGGACCCCCGGTTGGCCACGGCCCGGTACGGGAGCTTCCTGCGGGCCACGCTGCCGGACTTCTGGTACACCACGGACCGCAACCAGGTCCGCCGCTCGCTCGCCGCGATCGACGCCGCCGCCCAGGCCGAAGGCAAGTAGCGCCGAGACACAAAACAGCTCCGGGACCGGCGCAGTAGGTCCCGGAGCTGGATGAGGGCGCGGGCGGTCAGAGCCGGCGCAGTACCGCCACGACCTTGCCGAGGATGGTGGCTTCGTCGCCGGGGATCGGCTGGTAGGCGGCGTTATGGGGGAGCAGCCAGACGTGGCCGTCCTCGCGCTTGAAGCGCTTGACCGTGGCCTCGCCTTCGAGCATGGCGGCGACGATGTCGCCGTTCTCCGCGACGGGCTGGCGGCGGACGGTCACCCAGTCGCCGTCACAGATCGCGGCCTCGATCATCGAGTCGCCCACGACCTTGAGGCAGAACAGTTCTCCGTCGCCCACGAGCTGGCGGGGGAGGGGGAACACGTCCTCCACCGACTCCTCGGCGAGGATCGGGCCGCCGGCCGCGATCCGGCCGACCAGGGGGACGTACGAGGCCGCGGGCTTGCCCGTGGTGTCCGTGGGCTGCGAGCTGGGCTGGTCGGAGCCGCGGACCTCGTACGCCCGGGGGCGGTGGGGGTCGCGGCGCAGGAAGCCCTTGCGCTCCAGGGCCATCAGCTGGTGCGCGACCGAAGAGGTGCTGGACAGGCCGACCGCCTGGCCGATCTCCCGCATCGACGGCGGGTAGCCGCGCCGCTGCACCGAGTCGCGAATGACCTCGATGACCCTCCGCTGCCGGTCCGTGAGCCCGGAGCTGTCGGCGCGGATGCCTGGAGGTCGCCCTGGCAGCGAGCGTGCGGGGCGTACGGGCTCCGCCTCCGGGTTCAGACTTGCGTCATTCATGGCATGCACCGGCTCAAGTCGGCTCTGGGAGCGGTTCTGGGCAGTGATGGTGGCACTGTCTGCGGTGGTGGTCACGTCGGCCCCTCTCGAAATGTTCTCCCTAGCTGGACAACGGTAGTTGCTTTCGAAAGGTTGCGCCAAACACACGTTCGAGTGAAAAATCGGAGATCACCCACCGTGTTCACTTCGTGAGGTGTATATGCCGCCGCCGGGGTCGTCCGGGCCGAACGGGGGTTCGGCTCCGGAGCCGCTGCTTACGGTACCCTTCCGGGTCGGGTCGCCACCGTCCGGGTCTGCGTCCAGTCTGGCACCGCGAGGCCTGTTATCCGGCCACCGGACGCCGCGACACGCGGAGCGGTGTAAATCCACCACAACCCAAGATCTAGTGGTTGGATGAGCGCTGCCACCCAGAAGTTGTGGTCCTCGGTCTGCCGGGGCCCCCGACATCGCATATGCTTGTGGCTGCTTCGAGAGCCTCCGACAGAGCTTCGACTCTGCCGTTCAGGGGTCTCACGAGGTGATTCAGTCGTGCCAAGAGGAGGGTGAGGGAACCATGCACTGCCCCTTCTGCAGGCACCCCGACAGCCGTGTCGTCGACAGTCGCACCACCGACGACGGCACGTCGATCCGCCGGCGCCGCCAGTGCCCCGACTGCTCCCGTCGCTTCACGACGGTGGAGACGGCCTCACTGATGGTGATCAAGCGCAGCGGGGTGACCGAACCCTTCAGTCGTACCAAGGTCATCTCCGGCGTGCGCAAG
Source organism: Streptomyces sp. NBC_01298 (assembly GCF_035978755.1). NCBI lineage: Bacteria > Bacillati > Actinomycetota > Actinomycetes > Kitasatosporales > Streptomycetaceae > Streptomyces > Streptomyces sp. NBC_01298. The sequence continues at coordinate 2,616,828 of NZ_CP108414.1, read as the reverse complement.
GCGTGCCAGGGGCGGCCGGTCACCGAGGACGCCCTCGCCAAACTCGGCCAGCGGGTCGAGGAGGCGCTGCGCGCCACCGGGAGCGCCGAGCTGACCACCCACGACGTGGGTCTGGCCATACTCGGCCCGTTGCAGGACCTCGATCTGGTCGCGTACCTCCGGTTCGCGTCCGTTTACAAGGCGTTCGACACACTCGAAGACTTCGAGACCGCCATCGCGGAACTCCGCGTGCCGCGGCCTCATGAAGAGTGCGAGCCCGGTGGGACCGCTCCGGTCCCCGTGCCCGCCTCCGCCGCCGACTGACCCGCCTGCCCGTTCCCCGTCGCACGCGCCTCGTGGAACGGCCGGAGGGTCCGGCGAAGAAGACGTAGATACAAGACACACAGCACCGTGCCGCGGAATAGCGCTGGCACTTTAGGGCGTTTTGCCCGCATTGGGAGGAACGGCATGACAGAGACGGCGAGCAGCTCGGCACGAGGTTCCCGCGCCAAGGGCACCAAGACTGCCAAGAGCGGCCTGCGTATCGAGCGCATCCACACCACCCCGGGCGTGCACCCGTACGACGAGGTGACCTGGGCGCGCCGCGACGTCGTCATGACCAACTGGCGCGACGGCTCGGTCAACTTCGAGCAGTACGGCGTCGAGTTCCCCGACTTCTGGTCGGTGAACGCGGTCAACATCGTCACCAGCAAGTACTTCCGCGGTGCGGTCGGCAGCCCGCAGCGCGAGACCGGTCTGAAGCAGCTCATCGACCGGATCGTGAAGACGTACACGAAGGCCGGCGAGGACTTCGACTACTTCACGTCCCCCGCCGACGCGGAGATCTTCGAGCACGAGCTGACCTACGCGCTCCTGCACCAGATCTTCAGCTTCAACTCCCCGGTGTGGTTCAACGTCGGCACGCCCCAGCCGCAGCAGGTCTCCGCCTGCTTCATCCTGGCCGTCGACGACTCCATGGAGTCGATCCTCGACTGGTACAAGGAAGAGGGCATGATCTTCAAGGGCGGCTCCGGCGCCGGCCTGAACCTCTCCCGCATCCGCTCCTCCAAGGAGCTCCTCTCCTCCGGCGGAAACGCCTCCGGCCCGGTCTCCTTCATGCGCGGCGCCGACGCGTCCGCCGGAACGATCAAGTCGGGCGGCGCCACCCGCCGCGCGGCCAAGATGGTCGTCCTGGACGTGGACCACCCGGACGTCGAGGACTTCATCGCGACCAAGGTGAAGGAAGAGGAGAAGATCCGCGCCCTGCGCGACGCGGGCTTCGACATGGACCTGGGCGGCGACGACATCACGTCCGTCCAGTACCAGAACGCCAACAACTCCGTCCGCGTGAACGACGAGTTCATGACGGCCGTCGAGAACGGCACCGAGTTCGGCCTGCGTGCCCGCATGACCGGCGAGGTCATCGAGACGGTCGACGCCAAGTCGCTCTTCCGCAAGCTCGCCGAGGCCGCGTGGGCCTGTGCCGACCCGGGCATCCAGTACGACGGTGTGATCAACAACTGGCACACCTGCCCCGAGTCCGGCCGCATCACCGCGTCCAACCCGTGCAGCGAGTACATGCACCTGGACAACACGTCCTGCAACCTCGCCTCGCTGAACCTGATGAAGTTCCTCGACGACGACGGCAAGGGCAACCAGTCCTTCGACGCCGAGCGCTTCTCCAAGGTCGTCGAGCTGGTCATCACCGCGATGGACATCTCCATCTGCTTCGCGGACTTCCCGACGCAGAAGATCGGCGAGAACACCCGCGCCTTCCGCCAGCTGGGCATCGGCTACGCCAACCTCGGCGCCCTGCTGATGGCCACCGGCCACGCGTACGACTCCGACGGCGGCCGCACCCTCGCCGCCTCGATCACCTCGCTGATGACCGGTACCGCGTACAAGCGCTCCGCCGAGCTGGCCGCGATCGTCGGCCCGTACGACGGCTACGCCCGCAACGCCGAGTCCCACAAGCGCGTCATGAAGCAGCACGCCGACGCCAACGCCGTCGCGCCGCGCACCGAGGACCTGGACAACATCATCTGGGCCGCGGCCACCGAGGCCTGGCAGGACGTGATCCGCCTCGGCGAGAAGAACGGCTTCCGCAACTCGCAGGCCTCCGTCCTCGCGCCGACCGGCACCATCGGTCTCGCGATGTCCTGCGACACCACCGGTGTCGAGCCGGACCTGGCCCTGGTCAAGTTCAAGAAGCTCGTCGGCGGCGGCTCGATGCAGATCGTCAACGGCACCGTGCCGCAGGCCCTGCGTCGCATGGGCTACCAGGAAGAGCAGATCGAGGCGATCGTCGCCCACATCGCCGAGCACGGCGTGGTCGTCGACGCCCCGGGCCTGAAGCAGGAGCACTACTCGGTCTTCGACTGCGCGATGGGCGAGCGTTCCATCTCCGCGATGGGCCACGTGCGCATGATGGCCGCGATCCAGCCCTGGATCTCCGGCGCGATCTCGAAGACGGTCAACATGCCGGAGACGGCGACCGTCGAAGAGATCGAGGAGATCTACTTCGAGGCGTGGAAGCTGGGCGTCAAGGCGCTCGCGATCTACCGCGACAACTGCAAGGTCGGCCAGCCCCTCTCCGCGAAGAAGAAGGAAGAGGAGAAGGTCGAGGTCACGGCCAAGGCCGAGGACACGATCCGCACGGCGGTCGAGAAGGTCATCGAGTACCGCCCGGTCCGCAAGCGCCTCCCGAAGGGCCGCCCGGGGATCACCACCTCCTTCACGGTCGGTGGCGCCGAGGGCTACATGACCGCGAACTCCTACCCGGACGACGGTCTCGGCGAGGTCTTCCTGAAGATGTCCAAGCAGGGTTCGACCCTCGCGGGCATGATGGACGCCTTCTCGATCGCCGTCTCGGTCGGTCTGCAGTACGGCGTCCCGCTGGAGACGTACGTCGCGAAGTTCACGAACATGCGCTTCGAGCCGGCCGGCATGACGGACGACCCGGACGTGCGGATGGCGCAGTCGATCGTCGACTACATCTTCCGTCGCGTGGCGCTCGACTTCCTGCCCTTCGAGACCCGCTCGGCCCTCGGCATCCACTCCGCCGAGGAGCGTCAGCGCCACCTGGACACCGGTTCCTACGAGCCCCTCGACGAGGAGCTCGACACGGAGTCCCTGACCCAGGCGGCCCCGGTCGCCGCGGTCCAGACCGTCCCGGTCGTCAAGCCGGTCGTGCTCGCCCCGGTCCCGGCCCCCAAGACGGCGCACTCCAACGCCGAACTGGTCGAGATGCAGCTCGGCGTCTCCGCCGACGCCCCGCTCTGCTTCTCCTGCGGTACGAAGATGCAGCGCGCCGGCTCCTGCTACATCTGCGAGGGCTGCGGCTCCACCAGCGGCTGCAGCTGAAACCGGGCGGAATTGCGTGGGACGCGACATCCGACGTAGCCCGCGCACGTAGCTGACCAGCAGCTCACGAAGGGGACCGACCTTTGGTCGGTCCCCTTCGTCGTGCCCGTGACCTGGGCCGCGTAGGCAATTCAACGATGTTGCGCAGGAAACCAGCGTGGACCCGCGTGAGGTCCGCTTGGCGGAGGCGACCTGCACTGAAGGGTGTTGCGGAGCTCTTTATGTCACGATCCGTCGTGATGGCGACCAAGTGGTGTGGGACGCGTGGCGTAACCCCGATGACGATGAGGTTGGCCTGCCAGAGTTCCGGTTCGACGCTCGGCAATACCGGGCAGAGCTCGAGCGTGCGACGTTGGATCGCTCCTGGGAATGGCCGGCAAGGACTGTCGCCCGGCTACTCGAAGACGAACTCCGGCAGCAGACTGCCTGGCTGGAACGCTGGGACTGTGAGCTTGGCAGTGTGTCCGCCCGGCTCTGGGAGCCGCCGGACCAGTTCCATCTCTTCCTTTTTCACCCGGGCCGATCCGCCATCACGGAAGACCGTCCCTGGCTCCAGTTCCAGATGACTCTGAACATCTCCGGCGCAGACCCAGCGACCCAGACCCGTCGGCTGGTGGAGGAACTCACGGCGGGGGACCCGCGCGTGGCAGCCGATGTCTGCGGCGGATCGCCGGAGTTCGCCCGCCGGCTCGGCTACTCCTGGCCGCAACGGCACAGGACGTGATTTTGTGCCTGCTCGCTGTTGTGCCCGATGCGACGAGCCGCTGCGTCGACGGCTTGTTGCGGCAACCGTTGTCGTGACATCCTCTTGGCCATGATCAAGAGAATCGAGTCCTCCGTCCGCCGATGAGCGAGACGACCGGGATGGGACTGCCCGGATCACCGACAACCCTGTTCGACCACGCGCTGCGGCTGCACCGACTGGTTCCGGATGAGCCGCTTCCGCGCGATGGGTACCCCTTTCCCGACGACGCGTCGCACCGTCGCCGAGGCTCGAAGGCGCCCAAAGACCGGCACTCGGCCGGCAAGGACGTCGCGCTCATTCTGGACGTGCATTTCGCGAGGGCCTCGGCCCTCCCCAGCGAACTGGCCGACGTCTTCCGCGACGTCTACATCCCGTTTCACCACAACGAGCACATCGCCGCCGCGGCTGAGCGGGCGGACACAGTACGCGCTCGTCAAACGGGCCGCTGGCTCGTCCGCCATGGCACCGATCGCTGCTCAGTCACCGTAGGGCTTGCCCTGCTCGCCGTTGTGGGAACGGCTGACGACATCCCGCTGATCCAGACGATCGGGCTGCTCTCCGACCGCTTCGGGCCGCTGGCGGCACACGCCTTCGAACGGCAGACAGGAGGAGTCGAAGCCCTGCTCTGGCTCGCCGAGCGAGTCACAGGCTGGGGACGCGTCTATGTCGTTGAAGCACTCTGCGGACTCGACGATCCGACTGCCCGCTCCTGGCTGCTTCGCCGGGCCTGTGACGGTGACTTCCTCAACGGATACTTCGCCGGCAAGGTCGCCACAGTCGCCAAGCTCCATGAGGCGCTCGCGGACCTCGATTCCGACAGCGAGATGGTCGACCATGTCGGTCGCCTGCTCCATCTGATGAGCGACTGCGGGGGGATGGGGCTCACCCTCGCTCACTACCCCCATTCGGGAATGGTCCTGGAAGCTCATGCTCGACATGTGGGTGCGCTCAGCCCGACCATCGAGCGCTACTTCACGATCGCGCTGCTCACTCAGCACCTGACCACGAAGCCTCCCAAGGCTGCCGGGTGCACCGCGGCGCAGCAGGAAGAGCTCCGGTCGACGTACCTCAAGGTCCTCGACCGGGAGGAGTGGACCCACACCGCTCGCGCCGGCTTCGCGGCGGATGACCATCGGATGCGGTGGCTCGCCGACCACAGGGCGCCACAGTTGAGGCTGCGTGCGTTCCCCGATCGCGAGCCGGATGCCGAGGAATAGCGCACGCCAGGAAGAGGTGGTCTCCGCCAGTACATCGGGCGGGGTCGCGCCGGACGCACCATCCGGTGTGTAGCCCCGCGCAGGCAGCTGACCAGCAGCTTCACGAAGGGGGCCGGACTGAGGCCGGTCCCCTTCGTCGTGTTTGTGCCCTGTGCGCGGCAATGATCTTTGTGGGTTTTGCCAGTACGGCGGTCCGCCGGGGTGGGGGAAGACTGCCCGTCGAGGCCGAGGCGGACCCCGGTGATGGGGGCCGAGGCCGTGAATACGACGAACCACGGGGGAGAACACGATGAGTGCACAGCAGTATGACGAGATAGGCGAGGCCTACGAGGGATTCAAGGCCCTGCCCCTGGAGCAGTACGTGGTGGTGCCCGGTTTCCTGGCGCTGGTCGGGGACGTGAGCGGCAAGTCGGTCCTCGACCTGGCTTCCGGCACCGGCTTCTACAGCCGCGAGTTCAAGCGGCGCGGCGCCGCGGACGTGCTCGGCATCGACATCTCCGGCGAGATGGTCGCCGTCGCGCAGAAGCTGGAGGAGCACAATCCGCTGGGTGTGCGCTACGAGGTGGGCGACGCGTCCGAACTGCGGGCCTTCGAGCAGCGCTTCGACATCGGTCTGGCGGTCCAGCTGCTCAACTACGCGCCGGACACCGCCACCACCGAGCTGATGTGCCGCAACATCCACCGGAGCCTGAAGCCCGGCGCGGAGCTGTTCCTGCTCAACCAGTCGCCCGACTACCGCTTCGACGGGCCGACGCCGGAGAAGTACGGCTTCCGCAGCGTGCTCACCGGCGAAGAGGGCGAGACCGGACCGAAGGTCAGGACTACGGCGCTGCTCGAACCGCCGGTTTCCTTCGTCGCCAACCGCCCGCGTCGCGAGGTCTACGAGAAGTCCCTGGAGGCGGCCGGGTTCAGCGAGCTGACCTGGGTCCCGCTGGAGGTGTCGGAGGCCGGTCTGCGCGAGTTCGGCGCGGACCACTGGGCGGACCTCCACGCCAACCCCCCGCTGGAGATGCTGCGCTGCCGCGCCTGACCGCCGATCTGACCGGGTAGTCGAAGGAGCGGGGACCGGGCGGGTGCCGGTCCCCGTTTTCCGTGCCGGGATGATGGTGTGAGGCGGGGACGGGGAACGCCCCGCGAATCCGTGATGCGCAGAACGGGGAAGCCATGTGGAGCGGTGACGAGCTGGACCTGGACGCCTACTTGGCGAGGATCGGCTGGGCGGGCGGGGAACTCCGGGCGGACCTCGCGACGTTGAAGGCAGTACACCGGGCCCACGCCGGTGCGATCACCTTCGAGAGCCTGGACGTACTGTTCGGCCGCCCCGTCGGGCTGGACGTCAAGACGGTCGAGGACAAGCTCGTGCACGAGCGCCGCGGCGGGTACTGCTACGAGCAGAACACCCTGCTGGCCGCCGCCCTGGAGCGGATCGGCTTCGAGGTCTCGGGACGCGGCGCCCGCAACCGCACCCGGGGGGACGCCCTGACCGCGGTGACGCACGCCGTCCTCGTCGTCACCGTCGAGGGGGAGCCCTGGCTCTGCGACGCCGGGTTCGGGTGGCAGGGGCCGCGCGAACCCGTGCCGCTGGCGCGCCCCGGCGCCGAAGTGCGGCAGGGGGAGTGGGTGTTCCGCGTCCGGGAGGAGGCGGGCGGGGTCCTCGTGCTGTGCGTACCGCGCGAGGGCGTCTGGCGGGACCTGTACGCCTTCTCCCCGCAGCCCTACCACCCCGTCGACTACGTGGTGCTGAACCACTACAGCTCCTCGCACCCCCGCTCCTCCTTCGTCGGCCGGGTCGTCGTCCAGAAGCAGGCCGACTCCGAGCGCCTGGCCCTCGTGGGGCGGGAGCTGTCCCGGCTGCTGCCCGACGGGCGGATCGAGCGGCGGGAGGTGCCTGCCGGGGAACTGCTCGCCCTGCTCGGGCGGGAGTTCGGGATTCGGCTGTCCGAGCGGGACGAGGCCGAACTCCTTCGGCTATACCGCGCCGAGGACTGACCCGGGCCCCGCCGGGCCCGTACGATGGCGCAGTGCTGGTCAAGTGGATTCGCTGCACGGTGACGGACCGACGCGGGTTCGAGCGCGGGCAGCGCAAATGGGCCGGGCTCCCCGGCGAACCGGGATTCCGGGGGCAGGGCGGCGGCTGGAGCCGGGGCCGGCAGGGGGTGGCGCACGTCTTCACCTTCTGGGAGAGCCGTTCCTTCTACGACTCCTTCATGGCCCGCTCCCACGACCGGCTGGCCGCTTCGCAGAACGGCACCTACACCGACGCGCGGGTCACGCTCTTCGACCACCGCTTCGACGTGAAGACCGGCTTCGAGCCGCGCTTCACCGACGCCGACGTCGTCCGGGTCGCCCACACCCGGGTGCGGGAGGGTCGCGTGGACCATTTCGCGCTCATGCAGGAGAAGGTCTGGAACCCGGCCATGGCGGGATCGCCCGGCATGGTCCGGGGCCTCTTCGGCGAGGCTCCGGGCCGCGAGTTCCTGGTGCTGTCGATGTGGCACGCGGCGGCCGAACACGGCAAGTACCGGCAGGAGCGCGTGGAGCGGCTGTCGCTGCGGGCCCAGATCCAGGCCGACGTCGAGGCCCTCACCGGGGACGTCGTCGACCTCGAACCGTCCTGGACGGTGTGACGCGGCCTGGCTGACGGCCTGGGTGGCGACCTGCCCGAGGACCTGGCTGACGACCTGACTGTATGGCCGCCGGGTCCGACCGGCGAGCCCCGGTCGGTGTGCCCGGCGGTGGCCGAATAGGGTCGTGGGATGGTTCGACCACGGCGCATCGTCCTTGTCCGGCACGGGGAATCGGAGGGCAATGCCGATGACACGGTGTACGAGCGGGAGCCCGACCACGCCCTCCGGCTGACCCCCACCGGCCGCGAGCAGGCGGCGGAGGCCGGCGTACGCCTGCGCGAACTCTTCGGGGACGAGCACGTCAGCGCGTACGTCTCCCCCTACCGCCGGACCCTGCAGACCTTCCGCGAGCTGCGCCTGGACCCCACGCGCGTACGGATGCGCGAGGAGCCGAGGCTGCGCGAGCAGGACTGGGGGAACTGGCAGGAGCGGGAGGAGGTACGGCTGCAGAAGGCGTACCGGGACGCCTACGGGCACTTCTTCTACCGCTTCGCACAGGGGGAGTCGGGCGCGGACGTGTACGACCGGGTCGGGGCCTTCCTGGAGAGCCTCTACCGCAGCTTCGAGGCCCCGGACCACCCGGAGAACGTGCTCCTCGTGACCCACGGCCTGACGATGCGGCTGTTCTGCATGCGCTGGTTCCACTGGTCCGTGGCCGAGTTCGAGGCCCTGTCCAACCCGTGCAACGGGGAGTACCGGGTGCTGATGCTGGGCTCCGACGGCCGGTACCGGATGGACCGCCCGTTTGAGCGGTGGACCACACCCGAGCCTTACGACCTGGACGGCTAGAGTGGCGCGCGATGACCGCTGACTCCTCTCCCGAAGGGCGCTACGCACGCGCCATGGCCAGCCTCCGCGGGCTGGCCCTGGGCGACGCACTGGGTTCCCAGTACTTCGTCCCCGTGAACTACCCGCTGCTCAAGCGGCGCGAGCTGCCCGAGGGCAGCGATCCGTGGCAGTGGACCGACGACACCGAGATGGCCTGCTCGGTGGTGGCCGTGCTCGCCGGGCACGGCCGGGTGGACCAGGACGCGCTGGCCGCCTCCTTCGCCCACCACCACGACTTCGACCGCGGCTACGGGCCCGCCGTGAACCGGATGCTGCGCCTGGTCCGCGAGGGCGCCGACTGGCGCACGCTCGCCGCGGAGCTGTTCAACGGCCAGGGCTCCTGGGGCAACGGCGCGGCCATGCGGGTCGCCCCGCTGGGCGCCTGGTACGCCGACGACCCGGAGCAGGCCACCCACCAGGCGGAGATCTCCGCCTACACCACCCACCAGCACCGCGAGGCGGTGTGCGGCGCGATGGCCGTGGCCGCCGCGGCCGCGCTGGCGGCCGATCCGGCCGGGCCGCCGAAGGCCGCGGACCTGCTGGACGGGGTGATCGCGCTCGTCCCGCGGAGCGCGGTGGGCGCCGGTGTGCGGCGGGCGCGCGACATGCTCGACTACGGCGACGCGACCACGGTGGCCGCCGTACTGGGCTGCGGACGGCGCACCAGCGCCCACGACACCGTGCCGTTCGCCCTGTGGTCGGCGGCGCGGGGTCTGGAGGACTACGAGCGGGCCTTCTGGACCACCGCCCAGGTGGGCGGAGACGTGGACACGACCTGCGCGATCGTCGGCGGAGTGCTGGGCGCACGCGGGGACGCGGTGCTGCCGTCGGCCTGGCTGGCCCGGACCGAGGCGCTGCCGGCCTGGCTGCCGGAGGCGGCGGGGTAGCGGGGTGGCGGTGCGAGGGGTGACCCTCCGTTTGTCACGGTCCTGCCACAGGCATCTTTTGAGCCTGTTCAAAACTGCATAGGACCGGCCTACCCTGTCGGCTTCGCCTTCCCCGCCCCACGGCAGGGGGAGGCCGACAGGGGAGGGGAACCCGATGTCAGCAGGGAACACCGGCGGTGCGGGAAACACCGGGACGGGGAACGCCGGGACGGGGAACACCGGGACAGGAAACACCGGGACAGGAAACACCGGGACGGGGAACGCCACTCCACCCGCGCCGCCGGGGTGGGATCCCAAGGGCTGGCAGAGGCACCAGACGCGCAAGGAGCGCGCCGCCTCCGGTGCCTGGTCGATGGCCCCGCTCGCCTGGGCCGAGGCCGCGCGCCCGGCCGCCGTCGGACCGGTGCCGGCCGTCGTGCTGGGCGCCGTGCTCGCCTCCGGCATCGCCGTCTCCCTGCTCCTCGGCGAGGGGCTCGGCCCGGGTCTGCTCCTCGCGGTGGTGCCCGCGCTCGTCGCCGCCCACGCGGCGGCCCGTGCGGCCGGCCGCGGGCTGCGTCCGTGGACCGCCCTCTGGGCGCTCGGCTGTCTCGCGCTGCTCGCCGTGCCCGCCCTGCGTGCCTCCGCCTGGCCTGCCGCGGCCGCCCTGTTCGCGGCCCTTCTGACCGGCGCCCTGGCCCTGCACGGCAGCCGGACCTGGCCCGGCATCCTGCTCGGCCCGGTCGGCCTCCTGGACTCGGCCGTCCTCGGCGTGCGCTGGGTCTGGCAGGGCCTGCGCTCGCGCGGCGAGGGGCGCCGGGAGCGGTTGCTGCCGGTGATGAAGGCAGTCGTGGTGGCGGTGGTCCTGCTGGTCCTCTTCGGTACCCTGTTCGCCTCCGCCGACGCCGCGTTCGCGGACCTGCTGAGCGGGCTCACCCCCGACATCAGCGGCATCGGCGGCCCGGTCCGCTTCCTGCTCTTCGCGCTGGGTCTGCTCGTCGCGATCGCCGTCGCCCGCGCGGGCGCCGCCCCTTCCCGCTGGGACCGGATCGAGGTCCGTCCGGGGAAGGCGCGCTCCCGGGTCGAATGGGCCCTTCCGCTCGTCGTGCTGAACCTGCTCTTCGCCGCGTTCAACGCCGTCCAGCTCGCCGTCCTCTTCGGCGGCTACCGCAAGGTCCTGGAGGCCACCGGCCTCACCTACGCCGCGTACGCGCGCCAGGGCTTCTGGCAGCTGCTCTGGGCGACTCTGCTCACCCTCGCCGTCATCGCGCTGGCCCTGCGCTGGGCCCCGCGCGCGGAAGCCGGCGACCGGCGGCTGGTGCGCGTCGTGCTCGGCACGCTCTGCGCGCTCACCCTCGTGGTGGTCGCCTCGGCGCTCCGCCGCATGGACCTGTACGTGGACGCGTACGGGCTGACCAGGCTGCGGCTGTCGGTCGCCGGTATGGAGCTGTGGCTCGGGCTGGTGATCGTACTGATCATGGCCGGCGGGCTGTTCGGTGCGCGGTGGCTGCCCCGCGCGGTCGCGGGGAGCGCCGTGGCGGCCGTACTGGCGTTCGGGCTGATGTCCCCGGACGGGGTGATCGCGGAGGGCAACGTCACGCGGTACGAGCGGTCCGGAAAGATCGACCTGGCCTACTTCCAGTCGCTGTCGGCGGACGCGGTGCCCGCCCTGGACCGGCTGCCCGAGCCCCAACGTTCCTGCGCCCTGCGCGGGATCGCCAGGGAACTGGAGGCGGACGGCCGCGCACCCTGGTACGCGACGAGCCTGGGGGAGCGCCGGGCCCGGGAGATCCTGGGCGAGCACGGGGCGAACGCCTCGTACGAGCAGTGCAGGAGCCTGGGAACCTTCGGGAGCCGGATCGAGTACTAGCCGCCCCAGGAACCGTCTCGGCGAACCGTCTCGGCCCACGAAGGGGCCCGGCGCGGAGGCTTCCCGCGCCGGGCCCCTCGTACGGGACCGCCTGCTCAGGCGGCCGGACCGGCCTGGGCGGCGGCTCCGTTCAGAGCCTCGAGGTCGCTCTTGCGCACCCGGATCACCAGCACCGCGGTGACGAGGGCGAGTCCCGACATGGCGACGGCGGCGATGAACGAGGTGGAGATCCCCTGCGTGAGGACGGCGTCCCCCCAGGGGTCGGGCAGCATTCCGGTCTGCTGGAAGGCCGCGGCCTGGCCCTGGTCGGCGTGGGCCATGAAGTCGGGGACCTGCTGGTGGGCCTCGTTGCGGCCGGCCGTGCCGAACACGGTGACCAGGATGGACAGTCCGAGCGAGCCGCCGACCTGCTGGCTGGCGTTGAGGAGTCCGGAGGCCGCGCCCGCTTCCTGCGGGGCCACTCCGGAGACGGCGGTGAGGGTGAGGGTGACGAAGTTCAGGCCCATGCCGAATCCGAACAGCAGCATGGGGCCCAACACCCCGGAGGCGTAGGAGCTGTCGGGTTCGATGAAGGTCAGCCAGGTCAGGCCGATGCCGGTGAGTGCCGATCCGATGACCATGAACGGCTTGGGGCCCAAGCGCGGCAGCAGCCGCTGGGAGAGTCCGGCGGCGGTGACGATGGCGACGGTGATGGGGAGGAAGCCGATGCCGGATCGGATCGGGCTGAAGTCCAGCACGTTCTGCACGAACTGGACGATGAAGAAGAACATGCCGAACATCGCGGCGGCGAGGCTGAGCATGATCACGTAGGTGCCGGTGCGGTTGCGATCGGCGAACATGCGCAGCGGGATGATCGGATCGGCGGCCCGTGACTCGACGAGCACGAAGCCCGCGAGCAGGATCACGGCGAGGACGAACGCGCCGATGGTCACGCCGTCGCGCCAGCCGTCCTGGGAGGCACGGATGAACCCGTAGACCAGCGAGGTCATCCCGACCGTGGAGGTGAGCGCTCCGGCGATGTCGAAGCGGCCCGGGTGGCGCTCGGACTCGCTGATGTAGAGCGGGGTCAGGAACGCGATCAGCAGCCCGATCGGCACGTTGACGAAGAAGACCCAGCGCCAGTCGAGCCACTCGGTGAGCATGCCGCCGGCCAGCAGGCCGACCGCGCCGCCACCCGCGGAAACGGCGGCGAACACGCCGAAGGCGCGGTTGCGCGCGGGGCCCTCGGCGAAGGTCGTGGTGACCAGGGCGAGGGAGGTCGGCGAGGCGATGGCGCCGCCGACGCCCTGCAGCGCGCGGGCCGCGAGCAACTGCCAGGGCTCCTCGGCGAATCCGCCGAGCAGGGAGGCCAGGGTGAAGAGCAGGATGCCGGTCAGGAAGACGCGGCGGCGGCCCAGGATGTCGCCGGCGCGGCCGCCGAGCAGCAGCAGGCCGCCGAAGGCGAGCGTGTAGGCGCTGATCACCCAGGACAGGTCGGTGGTCGAGATCGCGAGGTCGGTCTGGATGTGCGGGAGCGCGATGTTCACGATCGTCGCGTCGAGGACGACCATGAGCTGGCAGGCGGCGATGACGGCGAGCGCCACTCCCGGGCGCCCCTCCCGGCGGGCCGCGCCGGGTATCCGGAGTTTGGAGAGCTGAGGAGTTGTCACTGTGGATCCCCCCCAAGTGAAATAGTGAACGTAGGCGTTCACAGCGAGACCAAGGTAGGAGCCAGCCTTAGTGAACGCAAGCGTTCACTAAGCTTGTACGTGCGTGCGTGGGACGCGCGTGCGGGGCGGAGGGTTGGGGAGTGATGAGTTCGCGCTGGTCAGTGGCGGCCCCGGGACGCAGGCGGGGGCCCGAACTCGAACGGGCGATTCTCGACGCCGCGTTGGAGCAGCTGGGCACCGTCGGCTGGAACGCCCTCACCATGGAGGGCGTGGCCTCGGGCGCCCGCACCGGCAAGGCGGCGCTCTACCGGCGCTGGCCCTCGAAAGCGGACTTGGTGGCCGACGCGCTGCGGACGCGGCTCCCCCCGCTCGGCCAGATCCAGGACCTGGGGTCGATCCGCGAGGACCTGTACGCGCTGTGCGTGCGGATGCGGGACATCATGCACTCGCGGGCCGGGCAGGCCCTGCGGGCGGTGCTTCACGAATGCGATCACAGTCATGCGGAGCGGTTCCACGGCCTGATCTGGTCCGGGCTGCACGAGCCGGCGCACAGGCTGATCGGGGAGCTGGTCCATCGCGGAATCGACCGGGGGGACGTTCGATCGGACGCGACCAGTCCGTTTCTCGTGGACGTGGTCCCGGCGCTGATGATGTACCGCGCGAAGGTGTGCGGGAGCGAATGGGCCGACGGGGACATCGCCGAAATGATCGACGGGGTGATGGTCCCGCTGCTCAGGGTGTGAGACGGGCCGGGGTCGCCGGCGCGGCGGGGAAGTGGCCGGAGCCCGGCCGGGAGGGGGCGGCGGCCCGCCGGGGAGGGGGCGGGGTGTGCAGGCGGCCCGGGGCGGCGTAACCTTGCTGGCGCCATGCCGTATGAAGCACCCACTCACACCGTCGAACGCTCCCTCCGAGCGACCACCGGCGCCAAGGTCATCGCCGGGGTCGACGAAGTCGGACGAGGGGCCTGGGCCGGTCCCGTCACCGTCTGCGCGGCGATCACCGGTCTGCGCCGGCCGCCCGCGGGACTCACCGACTCCAAACTGCTGACCCCCAAGCGCCGTGACGCGCTCGTCGGCGTCCTGGAGGACTGGGTCACCGCCTACGCCCTGGGCCACTCCTCCCCGGAGGAGATCGACGAGCTCGGGATGACCGCCGCCCTGCGCCTCGCCGCGGTGCGCGCCCTGGAGGCACTGCCCGTGCGGCCCGACGCGGTGATACTCGACGGCAAGCACGACTACCTCGGTGCGCCCTGGCAGGTCCGGACGGTGATCAAGGGCGACCAGTCCTGCGTCGCCGTCGCCGCGGCCTCGGTGATCGCCAAGGTCCGGCGCGACCGGATGATGGCCGAGATCGGTGAACAGGACGGCGGGATCGCGGACTTCGCCTTCGCCGCCAACGCCGGATACCCCTCGCCCGTGCACCGGGCGGCGCTGGAGGAGCAGGGTCCGACCGCGTACCACCGGCTCTCCTGGTCCTACCTCGACGCGCTGCCCCGCTGGAGCCACCTCAAGAAGGTGCGCCGCAGCGAGGAAGCGATGGAGCTGGAAAACGGAGGCCAACTCGGCTTCGATTTCTGATCGCACGAAGGTGCCACCAACCGGTACGTTTCGCACCGGTGTTTGATAAAAATCAGCTCATGCCTCTCACCCCCGCCCCCGAGGAGCCTCAGATTCACGAGAGTGCCCAGGGTCCCCGCGTCACTCCGGCCGCGAGCCGCAGCGCGCAGACCCCCCGTCCCGTCCCCGGTCCCCGTCCCGCCCCCAGGCCCGCGCCGCCCGCCCCGCGGAAGCCGCAGGCCGCCCGCGGTCCCGTAGCCCCCACCACCCCCTCGGTCTCGGCGTCCGTGCCGCGGGTCCAGCTGATCCCGGCCTCCGCCGAGGGTGCGCTGGACGCGGCCGAAGAGGCCGTCGACCTGCTGCTCGACACCGGGCGCGCGCCCGGTGACATCCTGGTGCTCACCACCGGCGACCCGCACCCGTGGGCCGCGCACGAGCTGTCCTTCGGCGAGGCCGCGTACTGGGGCCTGCACGATGCCGGGGACGACGTCTTCTACGCCGACGCGTCGCAGGCGCAGCGCGCGGGCGGCCGTCCCGTCGTGGTCTTCGCGGTCAACGGCGGACCTGCCGAAGCCGCCACCGGAGCCCTGCCGGTCGCCCTCGCGCGAGCCGGCGCGATCCTGATCGTGTGCGGCGAGCCGCAGCAGATCAACTCCGTGCTGGGGGCGGGCGTCTGACGCCCCGTACCCCCGCACGGTCGAGGGGCGGGGCGGGCTCGTGGCCGGCCCTGCCGAAGTCCGAGGCCTGACCAGCCGTACGCCCGCATCCGGGTGTACGGCCGTTGGTCGTTCCCGGGTACGCGGCCCTGCGGGCCCGGTGCTGCGTCCGCGCAGGTGCGTAGGCGGCGGTGCGTAGGCGGCCGCGAGTGGGCGTCCGTGCGTACGCGGTCCCGCGGGCTCAGCGTGCGGCGGTGCGGCGCAGGGCCTCCGAGGCTCCGCCGCCGCCGCGCAGGGCGAGCGGGGCGAACTCGGACGGCGCCTCACCGAGGCGCTCGGGCCGGGAGTCCCAACTGGGGCTCCGGCCGCCGCGCCCCTCGCCCAGCACCTGCCAGCCGCCCCGGGTCAGCGTGATGTACGCGCCGCAGCGCAGCCCGTGCAGGGTGCAGGCGTCCCGCAGCCCCCACATCCAGGCCCCGTCCTCCTCGGTCCAGCGCTCGTCGCCGTCGCGGCAGAACAACAGCACGGCGGTCCGTACCGGGGTCCGCCGGCGCAGGTCGTGCGGGATGACCCGGCGCAGCCGGGAGAGCAGGGCGTTGCGGTACTCCCAGCCGTCGGCCGCGGTGGAGCGCTGAACGAAGGAGGCGCTGGCCACGAGCCGCTCCTCGGGCCCGAGCACGGCGATCACCGCCGTGGAGGGGACGGGGCTGTGCCGTGAGTGCAGTCCGCTGACGACCTCGCGCGGATTGCGCAGCAGGGGGACGCCCGCTGCCGTCCACTCGGAGGGTTCCAGCAGTCTGCCGTGCCGGCTGATGCCACCGGTGGCCGTGGTCAGGGACGTGGTCGATGGCCGGGCGAATCCGAAGGACACTGTCCTCCCTTCGGGTACACGCCCGCGAACGGGCACAGCGGGGGTGCGGGCGCGCCGCGGCACGGCCCAGGAGAGCGCCGTCGAGCCGAGCGGGAGCACCACAATTCTCGCGTGGCCCGTGAGCATGCGGCAACGAGCAATTGGAGCCGCCGACCGGAATTCGCCGGTATGCCGTTCATATCCTTGCCCCGCCACGCCGAAGATGACTCATTCCCTCAAGTCCGGAGCGCGGCCGCCAGGGGAAACACCGCCCTTGCGGCCGCCCGCCGTCAGTGGTGGCGCGGCGATCCGGACGGCTTGTGGGCCGCGCGTCACGCTGGGTGAATTGGCCGATTGTCCTAGGCATCGGGTTGCATGGGGGCATGGACAACCTGGAGCTCCGCGCCGAAGCCGATGCCATCCTCGCTGAGCTGGTCGGTGCCCCAGGGGGTGCGGCGCGGCTGCGGGAGGACCAGTGGCAGGCGGTGTCGGCCCTGGTGGAGGAGCGCCGGCGGGCGCTGGTGGTGCAGCGCACGGGGTGGGGCAAATCGGCGGTCTACTTCGTCGCGACGGCCCTGCTGCGCCGTCGCGGCGCGGGTCCGACGGTGATCATCTCGCCGCTCCTCGCGCTGATGCGCAACCAGGTCGACGCGGCGGCGCGGGCCGGAATCCAGGCGCGGACGATCAACTCGGCCAACCCGGAGGAGTGGGAGACGATCTACGGGGAGGTCGAGCGGGGCGAGACCGACGTCCTCCTCGTGAGTCCGGAGCGCCTGAACTCGGTGGACTTCCGGGAGCAGGTCCTGCCCAAGCTCGCGGCCACGACCGGCCTGCTGGTGGTCGACGAGGCCCACTGCATCTCCGACTGGGGACACGACTTCCGCCCCGACTACCGCCGGCTGCGCACCATGCTCGCCGAGCTCGCCCCCGGCGTGCCCGTGCTCGCCACCACCGCGACGGCCAACGCCCGGGTCACGGCGGACGTGGCCGAGCAGCTGGGCACGGGAGGCGGCGGCGCCCTGGTGCTGCGCGGCCCGCTCGACCGGGAGAGCCTTCGCCTGGGCGTGCTGGAGCTGCCGAACGCGGCGCACCGGCTGGCGTGGCTGGGGGAGCGGCTGGGGGACCTGCCGGGCTCGGGGATCATCTACACGCTGACGGTGGCGGCCGCCGAAGAGGTGGCGGCGTTCCTGCGGCAGCGCGGGTATCCGGTGGCTTCGTACACCGGGAAGACGGAGAACGCCGACCGGCTGCAGGCCGAGGAGGATCTGCTCGCGAACCGGGTGAAGGCGCTGGTGGCGACCTCCGCGCTGGGCATGGGCTTCGACAAGCCGGACCTCGGCTTCGTGGTGCACCTGGGCTCCCCCTCGTCCCCGATCGCCTACTACCAGCAGGTGGGGCGTGCGGGGCGCGGCGTGGACCACGCCGACGTGCTGCTGCTGCCGGGGCGGGAGGACGAGGCGATCTGGGCGTACTTCGCTTCGGTGGGTTTCCCGCCCGAGGAGCAGGTGCGGCGGACCCTGGACGTGCTGGAGCAGGCGGGCCGGCCGTTGTCGCTGCCGGCGCTGGAGCCGTTGGTGGACCTGCGGCGTTCGCGGCTGGAGACCATGCTCAAGGTCCTGGACGTGGATGGCGCGGTCAAGCGCGTGAAGGGCGGCTGGACCTCCACCGGGCAGCCCTGGGAGTACGACGCGCAGCGCTACGAGTGGGTGGCCCGGCAGCGGCAGGCTGAGCAGCAGGCCATGCGGGACTACGTGGCGACCACGGGGTGCCGCATGGAGTTCCTGCAGCGGCAGCTCGACGACGAGAAGGCCACCCCGTGCGGCCGCTGCGACTCCTGTGCCGGGCCCTGGCTCGACCCGGCCGTCTCCCACGGGGCCCTCGACACGGCGACCGGTGAGCTGGACCGCCCCGGGGTCGAGGTCGAGCCCCGCCGGATGTGGCCCTCGGGCATGCCCGCGGTCGGCGTCGACCTCAAGGGCCGCATCCCCGTCGGCCAGCAGGCCGCCACGGGGCGCGCGCTGGGCCGGCTGTCGGACATCGGCTGGGGCAACCGCCTGCGCCCGCTGCTGTCGGAGCGGGCCGCGGACGGGCCGGTTCCGGACGACGTACTGGCGGCCGTGGTGACGGTGGTGGCCGACTGGGCCCGTTCCCCGGGCGGCTGGGCCAGTGGCTCGGCCGACGCGATGGCCCGGCCCGTGGGGATCGTGGCCATGCCCTCCCGCTCCCGCCCCCAGCTGGTGGGCTCACTGGCCGAGGGCCTGGCCCGGGTCGGCAGGCTCCCGCTGCTGGGCAGCCTCGCCTACACCGCGCAGGCCGGCGAGTACGGCGCGCACCGCAGCAACTCCGCCCAGCGGCTGCGCGCACTGGCCGCCTCCTTCGCCGTCCCCGACGAGCTCGCGGCGGCCCTGGCCGCCACCCCGGGACCGGTCCTGCTCGTCGACGACTACGCCGACTCCGGCTGGACCCTGGCCGTGGGCGCCCGCGTCCTGCGCCAGGGCGGGGCCGAGCAGGTGCTCCCGCTGACCCTCGCCCTGGCGGGGTGAGAGCGCCTCGACCGCCCCGTCAACGACCGCCCCGTCGATTCGACCGCGCCGTCAACTCGACCGCCCCATCAATGGGCGGTGCGTGGCAACTGTTCGCCAAGTCAAGACCGGACCCGGCTTCGTAGGGTCCCCGTAGGCGGGGAAGCCTCCGTCGGGGGTGTTCACCACCGCACCGAGCAAGGCGGCCGTTCGCTGGGCGAGTTCGCCGCGTTCTGCCACCACCAGCCGTTCACGAAGGCGGCCCACAAGGCTCATTGGGCCCTGCGGGAGAGCTGTGGGCAGGAGTCGACGAGGCCGAGGTCGTTTGCGCCATCGGCCTCGTCGACGAGCTGCGACGAGGAGAACGGGAACAGCTGCACCGCGTCCGTGTACCCCGGCCTGGCCGCGCTGCTCGACGACGACGCCGACGACCCGACCGGCCGGGCCATCGGCCTGCTCGGCTACGGATCCGGCGGCGTCGCCGAGTTCTTCGCCGCGGTGCCGTTCCGGGCTACCGGTCGCGGCTGCGGTCCGAGCGGCACCGCGAGGCGATTCGCCCGGCGCCTGCGGGTCTACGAGCCGAGATGGCGGCCGGTGGCCGGTGGCACCCGCCCCATGGCGGCACCGGCCCGCCGCTGCGCCGGCGGAACCCCGCGGTGGTGATCGGCGTGGTCGCCGCTGCCGGGGACTTATCCACAGGGGTTTCCGGATCCGGCCGGACACGGGACCTTCGGGACATGACGAACAACAACCACGAAGCGGCACACAACCCGTCCGAATCCGCGTCCTCCGCGTCCGGACCCGGACCCGGGTCCTCCGCGTTCTCCGCGCCGGGACCCGGGTCCTCCGCGTCCTCGTCGTCCACCGGTTCGTCCGGAGGCGTCGACGCGTCCGGGATCACCCTGCGCAGCCCGGCCGAACTGGCCGACGCACTGCCCTACATGCTCGGGTTCCATCCGAGTGACTCCCTCGTCATGGTGGCCGTCCACGGGGAGGCCGGCCGCTTCGGCGGTCGGCTCCGGGTGGGCATCCCCGCCGCCCCCGACGAATGGGAGGACACCGCCCGTCAGGTCGCCGACTGTCTGATCCGCGGCAGCGTGCGGCGCGGATCCAGGCCCGACGGCATCATCGTCTTCCTCTGCCAGGACCCGCACCGCGGCGAGAGCCCGCAGCGGGTGATGACCAGGCTGCGCCCGCTCGCGCAGCGGATCCGGCTGGCCTGCGGAGCACTGGACGTCCCCGTACTGGAGGCCCTGTGCCTCTCCGCCGGGCGGTACTGGTCCTACTGCTGCCCGGACGAGCGGTGCTGCCCCGCCGAGGGCAGCGCGCTGGCCGCGCCCGGCACCTCGGTGATGGCCGCCGCGGCCACCTTCGCCGGCCTCCAGGTACGCGGCTCCCTCCGGGAGATCGAGCGCCGGCTGACACCGCTTGGAGGGGCGGTGGCCGACGAGATGGAGGCGGCTCTGGACCGGGCGGCCGTCGCCCTGGTGCCGAAGATCCTCGACGGGGCCACCCGGGAGGAGGTGGGGGCCGAGACGGTCCTGCTCGCCCGCGCCCTGATCCAGCGCATGACCTTGGCCCCGCCGGCCGAAGGCGGCGCCGGAGCCGACGCCCGGGACGACGGGCTGCTGGGCCACGACGAGGCGGCCTCGTTGATCCTCGGGCTCCAGGACCGCGAGATCCGCGACATCGCCGCCGAGTGGATGGAGGGCGAGGAGGCCGCCCCCGCCCTGCGGCTGTGGCGGGCCCTGGCCCGGCGCTGCGTCGGGGCCTACGGGGAGCACGCGGCGGCTCCCCTCACCCTGGCGGGCTGGGTCTCCTGGTCCACCGGGGACGAGCCGACGGCCAGGATCGCCCTGGGGCTGGCCCTGCGGGCGGACGACGGGTACCGCTTCGCGCAGCTGCTCCACCACGCCTGCAACGAGGGGATCGACCCGGAGGGGCTGCGGGAGTGCCTGCGGGAGGAGCGGCGGCGCCGGGAGCCGCGCCGGGGGCGCCTGCCCGCGGGATCCCGGCGGGCGGCCACCGCCACCAGGCCGCCGGGCCGCCCGGGCAGGACGAGCGGCAGCCGCCGGGAGTCCGGCAGCACCGCGGGGAGCGAGCAGTGATGCGCGGCCGGGCCGGGGACACGGGCACGGACAGTGGGTGCGGCCTGGGTGCCGGCCTGGGCGTCGGGCGGGGCGCGGGCGCGGTCGGGGGCTTCGGGCGGGGCGCTGGCCTGGGGGTCGGCCGGGGTGCTGGCCTAGGGGGAAGCTGGGGTGCTGGCCGCCGAGGCCGGGGCGGAGGCGGTCCAGCCGGTGGACGTCGGGGTGGAGTCGGGGGAGCCGTTGGAGGTCGGGGTGGAGGCGGTTGTACGGGCCTGAGGCGCGGCCTGGGGGCGGCCTGCGGAACCGTGCTGCGGGGGTGGCTGCGGGAAGGGGCGCGAGCGGTCCTGCGGCTACGGCCCCCGCGAAGGCCGGTGCTCCGCCGGGCGCAGCCCCCGCCGGGGCCCGTGACCCGGGCGGGGGCAGGGGCGTTGCGCTGGGGGGTGGTGGGGACCCGGCCGCGCCGCCGCCCAGCCGAACCACCCGGAGCGCAGACAAGGCGACCCATGTCTCACCCCGTACCCTCCGCCCGCCCAGCCCCCTCCCGCAGGTCCGACCTGCCGCCCGTGCACGGCGCCGTCATCTGCGTCTCCGCACCGTGCATGGTCATCTCGCCCGAGCACGGACAGCTCACCGGGCGCGGAGCCGACGGGATCTACCGCGCCGGGATCCGGCTGCTGTCCCGCTGCGTGCTGCGCGTCGCCGGCCGTGACCCGGTCGCGGTCCAGGGCCGCAGCCTCGGCGCCGACCGGGCCTCCTTCACCGCGACCGTCCGGACCGGAGCGGAGCCCGGGCCGGACCCCGACGTCGGAGTGGAGCGGATCCGGTACGCCGACGGCACCGAGCGGATCACCCTGCGCAGCTTCACCGGCCGGCCCCTGCGGATCCCCGTGGAGGTCTCGCTGGGCACGGACCTGGCGGAGCTGGCCGACGTGGCCGCCGGCCGGGCCGGGCCGGAGCTGCCCGCCGGGGTGCACGCCGCCGGGCTGCGCTGGACCAAGGGTGAGGCCCAGGCCGTCACCGCGGCCGAGCCGCCTCCGGACGACGCGCTGGCCTCGGCCGGCCTGCTGCGCTGGCAGCTCGAACTGCGCCCCGGGGAGTCACGCACCATCGAGCTGCGGACCACCCGGGACCGAGGCGCCCGGGCCCCCGCCGGACAGGTGGCCAATCCGCTGTCCGACGAGGCCCGCGCAGAGGGGGACGACCCGAGGGCCGAGGCATGGCTGCGCGCCAGCGTGCGGGACCTGGGCGCGCTGCTGCTCAGGGACCCGAAGGAGCCGACCGACAGCTACGCGGCGGCCGGAGTGCCGTGGAGGCTCGGACTGGCCCCGGCGGAGTCCCTGTGGGCCGCCCGCATGGCGCTCCCGCTCGGCACCGGACTTGCCGCCGCGACCCTGCGCATCCTGGCCCGGACCCAGACCGGGGGGCGGGGCGGCGACGCGGGGAAGATCCCCGGGCCGCTGCGGGGGGCCGGGCCGCAGCTGCCCCCGGGATGCACCGGGACCGAGGCGACGCTGGCCTTCCCCGTGGTGCTCGCCGAAGCCCGGCTCTGGGGGATGCCCGAGGCGGAGGTGGACCGGCTGGTCCCCACCGCCGAGCGCTGCCTGGAGTGGCTCCGGGGCGCCTTCGGGGAGGACGGCTTCCTGGCCGACCCCGATCCGGGGCCCCGGCGCTGTGAAACCCAGGCCCACGCCCATCGCGCCATGCTCCTCGGGGCCGACCTGCTCGCCGGGTGCGGGCGCCCCGGAGCCGAGGAGTGGCGGGACCGGGCGGCCGGGCTGCGGGAGTCGTTCGCAGCCCGCTTCTGGGTCGACGGCCCGGACGGCGGCCGGCCCGCGGCGGCCCTGCATCCCGACGGGCGGCCCCTGCCCCGGCTGACGGGGGCCGCCGCCCACCTGCTGGACACCGGGCTGCTCGGTGGCGGCCGGCTCGCGCGCGGGCTGCTCGACCGGGTCCGTACCGAGCAGCTGGCCCGGCTGCTCGGAGCCCCCGCCATGGACTCGGGCTGGGGACTGCGCAGCATGGCGGTGCGGGAGCCGGGGCACAACCCGTTCGGGTTCCGCTCGGGCGCGGTACGGCCGTACGAGAGCGCCGTCGCCGTGGCGGGCCTGGCCCAGGCGGGCTTCGAGAAGGAGGCCACGGGGCTGCTGCGGGGCCTGCTGGACGCGGCGGAGGCCTTCGGGTACCGCCTCCCGGAGATGTACGCGGCCGAGCAGCGCACCGAGGGCAGCGCTCCGCTTCCGCATCCGGCGGCCTGCCGCCCGGCCGCGGTCGCTGCGGCCGCGGGGATCCACGTGCTGACGGCCCTGGCCGGGATCCGCCCGGACGCCCCCGCGGGAACGGTCGCCCTGGTACCGCTCCCCGGCGCTCCGCTCGGCGGGCTCCGCCTCTCCGGGCTGCGGGTTTCGGGGGAGCCCTTCGCCGTCCGGATCAGCCGGCTCGGCCTGGGCATGGTGGAGGAGGCCGCCGATGCGCTGCAACTGGGCGGGTAGCCGACGCCCCGCCGGCCGGGCCGGATCGGGCCGGGGCTTCCGTTTCCGTGGTCCGAAGATCCCCAAAGCTCTGTTTATCGTCAGGCAGACGACTATGATCGCGGCATGTCGCCCTACGACCCGTCGGCCTTTCCGCCCTTCGCCGTCACCGTCGACCTGGTCGTGCTCACCGTGCGGCGCCATGCGCTCTGCGCGTTGGTCATCCGACGGGGTGAGCAGCCGTTCCAGGGACGCTGGGCGCTGCCCGGCGGCTTCGTGCGCGGGGACGAGGACCTGTCGGCCGCCGCGGCCCGTGAACTGTCCGAGGAGACCGGCCTCTGCGCCCACGACCCGGCCGCCCCGGACGTGGGCAACGGGGCGCACCTCGAGCAGCTGGCCACCTACGGCGATCCGAAACGGGATCCGCGCATGCGCGTGGTCAGCGTCGCGCATCTGGTGCTGGCTCCGGACCTGCCCGCCCCCCGGGCCGGCGGCGATGCCAACAGCGCGCGCTGGGCCCCCGTCGACGAGCTCCTGTCCACGGAAGGCCGGACCGGCGCCGGACTCGCCTTCGACCACGAGCAGATCCTCGTCGACGGTGTCGAGCGGGCCCGCTCGAAGATCGAGTACTCCTCGCTGGCCACCGCCTTCTGCCCGCCCGAGTTCACCGTCGGCGAGCTGCGCCGGGTCTACGAAGCGGTCTGGGGAGTCGCCCTCGACCCCCGGAACTTCCACCGCAAGGTCACCGGCACCCCCGGGTTCCTGGTGCCGGCCGGGGGGACGACGACGCGTCAGGGCGGCCGTCCCGCGCAGCTGTTCCGGGCCGGCGGGGCGACCCTGCTCAACCCGCCGATGCTGCGCCCCGAAGTCTGAGGCCAAGGCGCTCCGCAGCCGTGCCGGGGCGCCGACACGGATGCGGCTCGCGACGAGCTACGCCGTAAATCGGACATATCGCGTTATCTTGTTGGCGGTAATCACCCTGCCGCAGAGCGGTCTCACCCCCCGCGAGAGAAGCGATGCTCCAGGCCATCGGACTCACCAGCACCCCCCGCCGCAACCTCCCGCCCCTCGTGGACGACCTCACCTTCGAGGCCCGCCCCGGGAGCGTGACCGCACTGCTCGGCGAGCCCGGCTCGGGCAAGACCACCGCGCTGCGGCTCATGCTCGAACTCGAACCGGGTCGTGGGGTCACCTACTTCCGCGGGCGCCCCCTGCACCGGATCCCGCATCCGGGCCGCGAGGTCGGCGTGCTCCTCGGCGATCTCCCCGGCAACCCCTCGCGCACCGTGCGCGGTCAGCTGCGGATGCTCTGCGCCGCCGCCGGCGTGCCGGCCGCACGGGCCGACGCGATGCTGGAGGTCGTCGGCGTCGCGGGACTGCGCGATCAGCGGCTCGGTTCGCTCTCGCTCGGCATGGAGCGCAGGGTCGCGCTGGCCGCCGCACTGCTCGCCGACCCCTGCACGCTGCTCCTCGACGAGCCCGCCGCCGGGCTCTCGCCCCGTGAACGGGGCTGGCTGCACGGGCTGCTGCGCGGCCACGCCTCCCTCGGCGGCGCGGTGCTCTTCACCACCGACGACGCGAAGGAGGCCGCCCGCAGCGCGGACCGGGTCGTGAGCATCGAGGCGGGCCGGCTCGTCGCCGACCAGGACGCCGCCGAGTTCGCCCGGACCCGGCTCCGGCCGCGGGTCGCCGTGCGCACCCCGCACGCCGCCCGGCTGGCCGACGTACTGGGCCGGGAGGCGCGGGCGGCCCGGCGGACGTGGGAGATCGTGGAGGAGAGCGGCAGCCGGCTGTCCGTCTACGGCAGCAACTGCGCCGAGGTCGGCGAGGCCGCCTTCCGGCACGGTGTGCTCGTCCACCAGCTCGCCGACGAGACCGGCGACGCGGGCGCGCAGCCCACGCTGCCGCGCGCCCGGGACCGCGCCGCAACCGGGGCACGGGACGCGGCCGCCGCCGGAACGCCGACCGCGACCGCAGCCGCGACCGCAGCCGCGACCGCGACCGCAGTCACAGCCGCGGCCGGGGCCGACGTCGGCGACCGGCCCCGCTCCGCCCGCCCTGGGCGGCCCGCCTCGGTCGTGCGCCGGCTCGGCGGCCCGCTGCGGCCCCTGCGCTACGAGCTGCACCGGATGTTCGGCACCGCCACCCCCGTGCTCACCGCCGCCTTCGTCGTCGCCGTCTCCGTCGTCACGGCGCTGGTGCTGGCCCGGGCCGGCCACACTCCGCAGAACCGGTTGCTCGCCGCCTGGCCCGAGTTGCTCCCGCTGCCGCCCGCGGCGCTGGGCGCCGGGCTGCTCGGGGCCCTGGCCTTCGGTGAGGAGTACCGCTATCCCGCGCTCGCCGCCGACCGCGGCACCGTCCCGCGCCGACTCGGGCTGCTCACCGCGAAACTCGGCGTCAGCGCCACCCTCGCGCTGCTGTTCGGCGCCCTCGCCGTGACCGCCGACGCCGCCGCCCTGACGCTGGTGTTCGGCGGCGCACCGCTCCGTACGCCCGCGGAGTGGGTCTCCCCGGCCGCGAGTTGGGCGGGGCTGCTCATCGGCTGCGCCTGGTCCGGGGTCCTTGCCTCCGGCGTCTTCCGGTCCGCCTCCGCCGGCCTGGCCGCGGTGCTCGCCGTACCGGTGATGGTCGTACCGCTGGTGCGCAAGGCACTGGACGGCCCGTCCGCGTACCCGGTCACCGGACTCGCGGAGCGGCTGCGCGGTCTGGCCTGGGCGCAGTGGCCGCCGGAGGCGGACCGGGTGGTCCTCGGGGCGATCCGGGTGATGGCCCAACCGGTGGGCACCGCACTGGTGTTGTCGCTGATGGTCCTGTTGTGCGCCTATGGGTTCACAGGACTGCGCGGCCGCGTCCGTTTGTGAGGGATCGTTGGTGATCGTTTCCGTATGGATCCGGACCCAACGGGACCGTTGTGGTCCACATCAAGCCCGGAGGGCCGCAACTCCCCGCAAAAGGCCCGGTTCTTTACGATAAGTCGTCAATTGCGTAGGTGGCACCGATCACCCTTTCGTGTGCTTTTCACCAAAGACCTCAAGGGTCGCGGAGACACAGCCGACAAAGGATTCGTGAGTACCCTTGCGCACACCATGATGACCGCCGCCCGCCATGCCGATTCCGGCCTCGCCGGCGCGGGCGAACTCGACCGCTACCCCTACCCGGAGGCCTCGGGGGCCGACCGGGTGGGAGTGCCCCACTGGGACGGATCCGACATCGAGTTGAGCCGGGTCGGCCGCCGCGCCGCGGGCAGCCGCGGACGCGGCCTGCACGGCCAACTCGTCCAGCAGCTCGGCCAGATGATCGTTTCCGGCGACCTCGGCGCGGACCGCCCGCTGGTCCCCGAGGAGATCGGGCAGCGTTTCGAGGTCTCCCGCACCGTCGTCCGCGAATCACTGCGGGTCCTGGAGGCCAAGGGCCTCGTCAGCGCCCGCCCGAACGTCGGCACCCGGGTCCGCCCGGTCGCCGACTGGAACCTGCTCGACCCCGACATCATCGAATGGCGCGCCTTCGGCCCGCATCGCGACGACCAGCGCCGCGAGCTCGGCGAGCTCCGCTGGACCATCGAACCGCTCGCCGCCCGTCTCGCCGCCGGCCACGGCCGCCCGGAGATCCAGCAGCGCCTCGCCGACATGGTCGAGATCATGGGACACGCCCTCGGGCAGGGCGATTCGATCACCTTCGCGCGTGCGGACCACGAGTTCCACGCGCTGCTCATCCAGGTCGCGGCCAACCGCATGCTGGAGCACCTCTCCGGCATCGTCTCCGCCGCGCTGCAGGTGTCCGGCAGCCCCATCACCGCCTGCGACCGCCCCAGCGAGACCTGCGTCGCGCACCACGCGCGCATGGTCGAGTGCATCGCCGCCGGCGACGCGGTGGGCGCGGAGAACGCCATGCGCCAGCTTCTGACGGTGCATCCGGAAGTCGAGCGCGTGGTCCCCGCCCCGCGCGAGCACTGACGAGCCGCAGCGCACGGGCGTGGGCGCGTCGACGGGGAGCCCGTTGCGGGCGGCACCCCCGGAGGGAGCTCCGGGAGGGTCCGGCGGGGCCCGGGCGAGGCTCCCCGGCCGGGTCCTGAGCGCCCCGGCCGCCCGCCCGGCCCCGTTCCGGACGCCGGGACCCCGCTTCGACCCCGCTTGCGGGGAGCCGTCCGGCCCGCGAAACGGGGCGTGTTCGGACACACCGGGCGTGCAGAAATAACGGTATGACCGGCATGGCATCAAACGGGGTGTGACTCGGGCCACGAAGATTGGGCGTAACGCTCCGCGAGGTCACGCGATGACCTAAGAGGTGATGGCCGACGGAGGGAAGACAGCAGCCCTTGGGGGTGCTGTGCAGCTCCCCGGTCCCTGCCCGCGCCCCCGGCCCATCCCCAGTCGGTGGTCGTCGGCTCCGGTCCAGCACCACCAGGCCGGGGTCGGAAGCCGTTTCCATCGTTCCGAGAGGTTGTTCGTGTCGGCCAGCACATCCCGTACGCTCCCGCCGGAGATCGCCGATTCCGAGTCTGTGATGGCGCTCATCGAGCGGGGCAAGGCCGAGGGGCAGATCGCCGGCGATGACGTGCGTCGGGCCTTCGAGGCTGACCAGATTCCTGCGACCCAGTGGAAGAATGTTCTGCGCAGCCTCAACCAGATCCTTGAGGAAGAGGGTGTGACGCTGATGGTCAGTGCCGCGGAGTCGCCCAAGCGCACCACCCGCAAGAGCGTCGCAGCGAAGAGCCCCGTCAAGCGGACGGCCACCGAGCCCGTCGCCAAGAAGGCCGCGACCGGGCCGGCGGCAGCGCCCGCCGCCGCCGCACCGGACGCGGTGGCCGGGACGGCCGAACCGGATCCCGCGCAGGTGGAAACCGGCGTCGACGCCCTCGCGGAGGGGATCGCGACCGAGCCCGCCGCCAAGAAGACGGCTGCGAAGAAGACGGCGGCGAAGAAGGCCGCGCCCGCCAAGAAGACGGCGGCGAAGAAGACGGCGGCCAAGAAGACCACCGCCAAGAAGGACGCCGACGCAGGCGACGAAGAGACCACGGAAGAGGGTCCCGGAGCCGCCAAGGCCGAGTCCGAGGACGAGGAGGAAGGCGCCGAGAGCAAGGGCTTCGTCATCTCGGACGACGAGGACGACGCCCCGGCCCAGCAGGTCGCCGTCGCCGGTGCCACCGCCGACCCCGTCAAGGACTACCTCAAGCAGATCGGCAAGGTTCCCCTCCTCAACGCCGAGCAGGAGGTCGAGCTCGCCAAGCGCATCGAGGCCGGCCTCTTCGGCGAGGACAAGCTCGCCAACTCCGACAAGCTGGCGCCCAAGCTCAAGCGCGAGCTGGAGATCATCGCCGAGGACGGCCGCCGGGCCAAGAACCACCTGCTGGAGGCCAACCTCCGCCTCGTGGTCTCCCTCGCCAAGCGCTACACCGGCCGCGGCATGCTCTTCCTGGACCTGATCCAGGAGGGCAACCTGGGTCTGATCCGCGCCGTGGAGAAGTTCGACTACACCAAGGGCTACAAGTTCTCCACGTACGCCACCTGGTGGATCCGGCAGGCGATCACCCGGGCCATGGCCGACCAGGCCCGCACCATCCGCATCCCGGTGCACATGGTGGAGGTCATCAACAAGCTGGCCCGCGTCCAGCGCCAGATGCTCCAGGACCTGGGCCGCGAGCCCACCCCGGAGGAGCTGGCCAAGGAACTCGACATGACCCCCGAGAAGGTCATCGAGGTCCAGAAGTACGGCCGCGAGCCGATCTCCCTGCACACCCCGCTCGGCGAGGACGGCGACAGCGAGTTCGGCGACCTCATCGAGGACTCCGAGGCGGTCGTCCCGGCCGACGCCGTGAGCTTCACGCTCTTGCAGGAACAGCTGCACTCGGTCCTCGACACGCTGAGCGAGCGCGAGGCGGGCGTGGTCTCCATGCGCTTCGGCCTCACGGACGGCCAGCCCAAGACGCTCGACGAGATCGGCAAGGTCTACGGGGTCACCCGTGAGCGCATCCGCCAGATCGAGTCGAAGACCATGTCGAAGCTCCGCCACCCGTCCCGGTCCCAGGTGCTTCGCGATTACCTCGACTGATCCAGCCTGATCCGGCTTGATCCGGCTTGATCCGGACCGATCCCGCCGGATCCGCCCGGCGCGGCGAGGGGCTCGCCGCAGGTCGTCGCCGGTGGCCGCGCGGGTGCGCACGGCCACCGGGCGTCCCACTCTGAGTGGAGTCATGCACACTCGGAGTCAGGAGGCCTCATGCGTCGTCCCTTTGCCCGTGTCCTGGCGGGAGCGCTGACCCTGGCGGCGGGAGCGGCGGCGGCGCCGCTCTCCCAGGCGCCGCGAGCGGCCGCGGACAGCGTGGTGATCGGCGGGAAGCCGGTGAAGGTGGCCGATGCCCCGTGGGTCGTGGCCCTCGCCAGCCGTGACCGGTTCGGGGGTACGCGAGGCGGCCAGTTCTGCGGGGGCGTCCTCGTGACCCCCACCAAGGTGGTGACCGCGGCCCACTGCCTGGGGCGTCAGGTGCTGGGAGGTCCGGTCGACTCCGTCCGCGATTTCCGGGTGATCACCGGGCGTACGGAGCTGCGCGCGAGCGAGGGCCGGGAGATCGCGGTGCGTTCCGCCCGGGTGAACCCGGCGTACGACGCGGGCAGCAATGCCGGCGACCTGGCCGTCCTGGAGCTGGCCGAGGCCGTGTCCGCACAGCACGTGCTGCCGATGGCCGACCTCGGGCATCCGGCCTACGGCGCCGGTACCGAGGCCGCCGTGTACGGCTGGGGCGACACGAGTGGCTTCGGCGACTACGCCTACGGGCTGCGGGCCGCCAGGGTGACGGTGCTGGCGGACGAGGTGTGCGGGCGGGCCTACCCGGGAGACGCCGACGGTCAGTACCGGGCCGACTCCATGCTGTGCGCGGGGGACCGCGAGGGCGGCAAGGACGCCTGCCAGGGGGACAGCGGCGGTCCGCTGGTGGCCCAGGGGAGGCTGATCGGCCTGGTGTCCTGGGGGCGCGGCTGCGGGCGGGCGGACAGCCCGGGGGTGTACACGCGGATCGCACCGCTCATCGGCTTCGTCACCGAGCCCGTCAGCGGCTCGGAGGCGCCCCGGGGGGAGCTAGGGCGTCCTGGTGGTCGCGGAGTCCTGCGGATGGACGTACGCCCCGCCCAGGGGCCCGGGAGGGGCCTCGCGGCGGGGGACCTGCCCGCACTGAAGCGCTGAGCCCCGTCCGGACGTGAGGCCGAAGCCCGTCCGGACATGAGGACGGGCGGTCCCTCTGGGTCGCAGAGGTACCGCCCGTCGACCGGCATCGCCGGTCCTGGCTCGTCGGATGCGAGGTGTAGGCCTTGTGTCAGCGGTCCTCGGGTTCGGCGGCACTGGCCGCCGGAGCGGACGTAAGCCGCTCGGTCTCATCCTGTATTTCCGCGGCGATCTTCTTGAGTTCCGGCTCGAACTTGCGTCCGTGGTGGGCGCAGAAGAGCAGTTCACCGCCGCTCAGCAGGACGACGCGCAGATATGCCTGGGCGCCGCAGCGGTCGCATCGGTCAGCGGCCGTCAGCGGGGTCGCGGGTGTCAGAACAGTAGTCACGTCGCCTCTTCTCTAGCTCGACGAGCTGTCGTACCAGGGTCAACATCCAACCAGGCCGAAAACGTTCCCGCTCGCGGCTTTTCCTCGAAACTTCCTTCCGAAGCTGGCCGGCTGTTGCCGGTTGGCGGCGAAGGAACCGTATTGCGTTGCTTTACGGTTTCGCGTTGTCAGGTCGTTCGCTTGTCGCGGTTCTGCCCTCTCCCGGCTGAGTGCCGGATGTTGATGAGGACGTGCCCGAACACTAAATGGTTCATGCGCGGAAGGGAACGTGATGTTTGCTTCACCCTCACGGGGGATCGAACAGGCGTACGGATCTGCACTAGGCTGGTGAAGGGGCTGGGATGGCGTTGCATCGGCTCTACCAGGCCTCGGTACCCTTCCAACGGCAACCGAGCCACCACTGCGCCCGACCGGGCCAGAAAAAGAATTCAGCGAGGAGCGAACTGCGTGACCGCCGACACGTCCGTGCCTTCCAGCGCACTGCTGACCGGAGCAGACCGGGACGGCTCCAACTACACCGCGCGGCACCTGCTCGTCCTCGAGGGCCTCGAGGCCGTCCGCAAGCGCCCCGGCATGTATATCGGCTCCACCGACAGCCGGGGCCTCATGCACTGCCTCTGGGAGATCATCGACAATTCCGTCGATGAGGCCCTGGGCGGCTACTGCGACCACATCGAGGTGATCCTCCACGAGGACTCCTCCGTGGAGGTCCGCGACAACGGCCGCGGCATCCCCGTGGACGTCGAGCCCAAGACCGGCCTCTCCGGCGTCGAGGTCGTCATGACCAAGCTGCACGCCGGCGGCAAGTTCGGCGGCGGGTCGTACGCGGCCTCCGGCGGCCTGCACGGCGTCGGCGCCTCCGTCGTCAACGCCCTCTCGGCGCGTCTGGACGTGGAGGTCGACCGGGGCAGCGCCACGCAGGCCATCAGCTTCCGCCGCGGCGTCCCCGGCATGTTCACCGAGCAGGGCCCCGACAGCCCCTTCGACCCCGCCAACGGCCTGCGCAAGGGCAAGCGGATCGCCAAGGGCAAGACGGGCACCCGGATCCGCTACTGGGCCGACCGGCAGATCTTCCTCAAGGACGCCAAGCTCACGCTGGACACGCTCTACCAGCGCGCCCGCCAGACGGCCTTCCTCGTACCCGGCCTGACCATCGTGGTCCGCGACGAGCGGGCCCTGGAAGGGGCCGGGAAGACCGAGGAGACCTTCCGCTTCGACGGGGGCATCAGCGAGTTCTGCGAGTACCTCGCGCAGGACAAGGCGGCCTGCGACATCCTGCGCCTGACCGGCACGGGGATCTTCAAGGAGACCGTCCCGGTCCTCGACGACCGCGGCCACATGACCCCCACCGAGGTCACCCGCGAGCTCGGTGTGGACATCGCCCTGCGCTGGGGCACGGGGTACGAGACGAACGTGAAGTCGTTCGTGAACATCATCGCCACCCCCAAGGGCGGCACCCACATCTCCGGCTTCGAGCGCTCGGTCACCAAGACCGTGAACGAGGTGCTGCGCTCCGCGAAGCTGCTGCGCGTCGCCGAGGACGACGTGGTCAAGGACGACGCGATGGAGGGCATGACGGCGGTCGTCACCGTCCGCCTCGCCGAGCCGCAGTTCGAGGGCCAGACCAAGGAGGTGCTCGGCACCTCGGCGGCCACCCGGATCGTCGCGGCCGTCGTCGCCAAGGAGCTCAAGGCCTTCCTGACCTCCACCAAACGGGACGACAAGCAGCAGGCGCGCTCCGTGATGGAGAAGATCGTCGCGGCCGCCCGGACCCGGATCGCGGCCCGCCAGCACAAGGAGGCGCAGCGTCGCAAGACCGCGCTGGAGTCCTCCTCGCTGCCCGCCAAGCTGGCCGACTGCCGCAGCGACGACGTGGAGCGCAGCGAGCTCTTCATCGTCGAGGGGGACTCGGCTCTGGGTACGGCCAAGCTCGCCCGGAACTCCGAGTTCCAGGCGCTGCTGCCCATCCGGGGCAAGATCCTCAACGTCCAGAAGTCCTCGGTCTCGGACATGCTCAAGAACGCCGAGTGCGGGGCGATCATCCAGGTCATAGGAGCCGGCTCGGGCCGGACCTTCGACATCGACGCCGCCCGGTACGGGAAGATCGTCCTGCTCGTGGACGCCGATGTGGACGGCGCGCACATCCGCTGCCTGCTGCTCACGCTCTTCCAGCGCTACATGCGCCCGATGGTGGAGGCGGGCCGGGTCTTCGCCGCCGTGCCGCCGCTGCACCGGATCGAGCTCGTCCAGCCGAAGAAGGGCCAGGACAAGTACGTCTACACGTACTCGGACAACGAGCTGCGCCAGACCCTTCTGGAGTACCAGCGCAAGAACATCCGGTACAAGGACTCGATCCAGCGCTACAAGGGCCTCGGCGAGATGGATGCCGATCAGCTGGCGGAGACCACCATGGATCCCCGTTTCCGCACCCTGCGCCGGATCAACATCGGCGACCTGGACTCGGCCGAGTCGGTCTTCGACCTGCTCATGGGCAACGAGGTGGCCCCGCGCAAGGAGTTCATCACCAGCTCCGCGGCCACCCTGGACCGCTCGCGGATCGACGCCTGACCGGCCCCGGGGGCCGTCCGGGCCACCGGCGGACCTCCGGTGGCACCTCCGGGGCACTGGCACACCCGCGCTCTTCGCTCCATCACCTGATGGAGTGAAGAGCACCGGGACACCAGTCCGGAAACCGTCCCTCCCGCACATCCTTGTGGGCACGCGGCCACTGCGGCGGCGGACAAGGAGAGTTCGGTGGACAAGCACGAAGGTCGTGATGCCGGAACGATCCGGCTGGACGACCCCTGGTACGACGCGCTGGCCGTCGGTTGGGGCGAGGGCGACGGTGCCGGCGTAGGCGAGGGGCCCGGTGGAGCGGCGGGCGGCGGAGCGGAAACGTCACCGCCGAACTCCTCCCCGGGTGGCGCGCCCGCGCGCGCCGCCTCCGACATCTACCTCGAAGTGCAGCGCAGCGCGGCCTTCCAGGAGGTGCGCGGCCGCTACCGGAGGTTCGTCGTCCCCGCGACCGCAGGCTTCTTCCTCTGGTACGTCGCCTACGTGATCGCCGCCACCACGGCGCCGGAGATGATGGCCCGGCCCGTGTTCGGGTCCGTCAACGTGGCCCTGCTCGCGGGCCTGGGGCAGTTCCTCAGCACCTTCCTGCTGACCTGGGCCTACGCCCGTCACGCCCGGCTGCGGCGCGACCGCGCGGCGCTGGACCTGCGCTGGACGGTCTTCGAGCAGGAGCAGGTCCGCCGGGCGGACGCCGGGGAGCGCACCCGGGGACGGGGGGCGGGCCGGTGACCACCGAGCACCAGACCCTGGCGCTGCTCCTGTTCAGCGTCTTCATCGCCGTCACCCTCGGCATCACCACCTGGGTGAGCCGCAACCGGCACGGTTCGGCGGAGGAGTTCTACGCGGGCGGGCGGCTGTTCTCCCCGATGGAGAACGGTTTCGCCATCGCCGGCGACTACATGTCCGCCGCTTC
Source organism: Streptomyces sp. NBC_01298 (assembly GCF_035978755.1). Lineage (NCBI taxonomy): Bacteria > Bacillati > Actinomycetota > Actinomycetes > Kitasatosporales > Streptomycetaceae > Streptomyces > Streptomyces sp. NBC_01298. The sequence continues at coordinate 2,582,518 of NZ_CP108414.1, read as the reverse complement.
CTTCCTCGGCATCTCCGGCCTCATCGCCCTCTTCGGCTACGACGGCCTGCTGTACTCGGTGGGCTTCCTCGTCGCCTGGCTGGTCGTGCTGTTCCTCGTCGCCGAACTCGTCCGTAACTGCGGCCGGTTCACCCTCGCCGACGTGGTCGTCGCGCGGATGAAGGAACGGCCGGTGCGGATCGCGGCCGGGACCTCCTCGGTGGTGGTCTCCGTGCTGTACCTCGTCGCGCAGATGGTCGGCGCCGGCAGCCTCGTGGGCCTGCTGCTCTCCGATTCGGGCCGGGCCGCACGGACGCTGACGGTCATCGGGGTCGGCGCGCTCATGGTGATCTACGTGTCCTTCGGCGGCATGCGGGCCACCACCTGGATCCAGATCGTCAAGGCCGTGCTGCTGATGGGCGGGGCGATCACCCTGACGGTGCTCGTGCTCCTGCGCTTCCACGGGAACTTCGACCAGCTCCTCAGCACCGCCGCCGAGCGCAGCGGGCACGGCGACCGGTTCCTGGGCCCCGGGCTCAAGTACGGCGGCGACTGGACGGCCCGCTTCGACTTCATGAGCCTCGGGCTCGCCCTGGTCCTGGGGACGGCCGGGCTGCCGCACATCCTGTCCCGCTTCTACACGGTGCCCACGGCGCGGGCGGCCCGCCGGTCGGTGGTGTGGGCGATCGGGCTGATCGGCGGCTTCTACCTGATGACCATCGTGCTCGGTTTCGGCGCGGCGGCGCTGCTCGGGCCGCAGGAGGTCAGGGCCTCCAACGCCTCGGGAAACACGGCGGTTCCGCTGCTCGCGGCCTTCCTGGGCGGCGGGGCCGACTCGACGGGCGGGGCGGTGCTGTTCGCCTTCGTGGCGGCCATCGCCTTCGCGACCATCCTCGCGGTGGTCGCGGGGATCACCCTCGCCTCGTCGGCCTCCGTCGCGCACGACCTGTACGCCTCGCTCAAGCGCCGCCACGCCCGCCAGCGCAGCGAGGTGGCGGTGGCCAGGACGGCGGCGGTCGGGATCGGGGCGGTGGCGATCGCGCTGGGTCTGCTCGCCCAGGACCTGAACGTGGCCTTCCTCGTGGGTCTGGCCTTCGCGGTGGCGGCCTCGGCGAACCTGCCGGTGCTCCTGTATTCGCTGTTCTGGCGCGGCTTCACCACGCGGGGTGCCGTCTGGTCGGTGTACGGGGGGCTGCTCCCGGCCGTACTGCTGGTGGCCCTGTCCCCGGTGGTCTCGGGCAGCCCCGAATCCCTCTTCCCGGGCGTGGACTTCCAGTTCTTCCCGCTCCAGAACCCGGGCATCGTGTCCATTCCGCTGGGCTTCCTGGCGGGTTGGCTGGGCACCGTGACCTCGGCGGAGGAGCCGGACGAGCGGCGGCACGCGGAGACCGAGGTCCGCGCGCTGACGGGGGCCGGGGCGGTGTAGGGCCGGCGCGGCGGGGGAGCGGGATCGGCCGGGAGGCCGGCTGATCGGACGGTCGGCCGGGCGGGCGGTCGGCCGGCCGGGCGGTGTCAGCCGGTCGTGGGCGGACGCCAGGCGTATCGGTGCTCAGGGCGGCCCGTCTCGCCGTACCGCAGGGCGAGGACGACGCGGCCGGCGCGGTCGAGGAGCTTGAGGTAGCGCTGGGCGGTCTGGCGGCTGATGCCCGCGCGGTCGGCGATCTGCTGGGTGGAGAGCGGGCCTTCGGCCGCGCGCAGGATGCCGCGGACCAGGTCGGCGGTGGTGGGGGAGTGGCCCTTGGGGAGATCGCTCGGGGCGTCGGCGCCGGCCGCGGCGAGGGCCCCGAAGATCCGGTCCACCTCCGACTGTTCGGCCTCGCCGCCGGTGTCCAGGGTGCGGCGCAGGGCCGCGTAGGCCTCCAGACGGGTGCGCAGGCCCGCGAAGGTGAAGGGTTTGACCAGGTACTGGAGGGCGCCGAGGCGCATGGCGGCCTGGACGGTGGCCAGGTCGCGGGCGGCGGTCACCATGATCACGTCGGTGCGGTGGCCGCGTTCGCGCAGGCGCCGGACCAGGTCGAGGCCGTTCTCGTCGGGGAGGTAGTGGTCGAGGAGGATCAGGTCCACGGGGCGGGAGTCGAGGAGCGCCAGTGCCTCCGCCGCAGAATGGGCCTGGGCCGCGACGCGGAAGCCGGGGACCTTGGCCACGTAGGCCGCGTTGATCCGGGCGACGCGCAGATCGTCGTCGACGACCAGCACGTCGAAGGCGCCGGCTGCCCCGGATGCCCCGGCTGCCCCGGGTCGGCCGGCATCGCTCATCGCAGGGCCTCCGGGAGCACGACGGAGAATTCCGCCCCTCCGCCGGTCGCCTCGCCGGCCCGGACCGTGCCGCCCTGCCGTTCGGCCAGGCGCCGCACCAGGGCGAGGCCGAGCCCGCGTCCGCGGTGGGCGCCGCCGGCCTGGGGCTTCTTGGTCGACCAGCCCTCGGTGAAGATCTCCTCGCGGCGTGCCACCGGGACGCCGGGGCCGCTGTCGCGGACCCGCAGGACCGCGGTGCGGCCGTCCGCCCGGATGTCGACCTCGACCAGCGGCGCGGCCGAGCCGACCGCGGCGTCCAGCGCGTTGTCGACCAGGTTGCCGAGGATGGTGACCAGGCCCCCCGGGTCGACGAGACGGTCGGGCAGCAGGGCGGAATCGGCCAGCCGCAGGGGTACGCCGCGTTCCGCCGCGACCGTGGCCTTGCCCATCAGCAGGGCGGCGAGGAGGGGGTCGTGCACCTTCTCGGTGACCTGCTCGGCGGTGCTGCGGTGCACGCCGACCACCTCCGTGACGAACTCCACGGCTTCCTCGTACAGGCCCAGCTCCAGGAGTCCGAGGAGGGTGTGGAGCCGGTTGGCGTGTTCGTGGTCCTGAGCGCGCAGGGCGTCGATCAGGCCCTTGGTGGAGTCGAGCTCGCGGCCCAGGTGCTCCAGCTCGGTGCGGTCGCGCAGGGTGGCCACGGCTCCGCCGTCCTCGGTGGGCATCCGGTTGGCGACCAGCACCCGGGGGCCCTGCACGGTGAGCAGGTCGCGGCCGGTGACCCGGCCGGTGAGGACGTCGGTGGTGCGGCCCGTGCCGAGCACCTCGTCCAGAGCGCGCCCCGCTACGGCGCCGGCGGCCTCGGGGGCGAGGCCGAGGAGCCGGGCCGCCTCGTCGTTGACCAGCCGGATCCGGCCGGTCCGGTCGAGGGCGATCACACCTTCCCGGATGGAGTGCAGCATCGCCTCGCGTTCGGCGAGCAGGCCCGCGATATCGGAGAAGGCCAGGTCGCGGGTCTGCCGGTGGATCCTGCGCGAGAGCAGGTAGGCGGCGAGGGCGCCCGCGGCCAGGGCGCCGCCCGCGTACGCGAGCAGGCCCGGGATGGCGCCGAGCAGGCGGCCCTGGACGCTGTCGTAGGCGATGCCGACCGAGACGGCGCCGACGACCTCGCCGTCGGCGGCGAGCAGGGGGACCTTGCCGCGCGCGGAGCGGCCCAGGGTGCCGTCGTCGATCTCCATGACCTGGCGGCCGGCCAGCACGTCGCGGGGGTCGGTGGAGACGGGCCGCCCGATGCGGTCGGGGCTCGGGTGCGAGCGGCGGATGCCGTCCAGGTCCATGACCACCACGTACTCGGCGCCCGTGGCCGAGCGGATCCGTTCCGCGGAGGCCTGTACGGGGCTGTCGGGCGAGGGCGCCGAGCCGAGGAGGCCGGCGGCCAGGGAGGGGTCGGCCGCGGCGCTCTGGGCGATGGCCAGGGCGCGCCGCATGGCCTGGTCGTCGAGCTGCGCGCTCAGCGGGGCCAGGAAGAGGCCGGTGGCCAGGGCGAGGACCCCGGCGGCGATCGCCAGCTGGGTCAGCAGGATCTGCGAGGCGGCCCGTCTGGGCAGCCCGAGGCGCCGAGCGCTCATGTGGAGGAACCGCGGGGACTGCATGAGTACGAACGGTAGGGCGATTCGGACGTAAGTGGAATGTGGCTCTCTCACGCAAATGACTTGCGTTATTTGCGCCCAGCTTGCGCAAGCGATGACGGTATGAAAGTGCGGTCAGAGATGTAGACGACTCGCCAAAGCTCTGCAACTCTCGCACCGCACGCCGCAAATTCCTATCTCCCATGGTTCAGAAAGTTCATGTCGAGGGACGAGGACATATGAGAAGGCACAACTGGAGATGGCGGACCCTGGCCGCCTTGATCAGTACGGCCCTGCTGATGCTGGGCTGGCCCGCCCTGACCGCCGTGGCCGCCGGCGGACCGAGCGTCTCGGCCGGCAGGCCCGCCGCCGCGAGCAGTACCAACGGCGCCTACACCGCCGCCAACGTCACCGACGGCAACCAGTCCTCGTACTGGGAGAGCGCCGGCAGCACCTTCCCGCAATGGGTGCAGACCGACCTCGGAGCCACCACCCGCGTCGACCAGGTGGTGCTCAAGCTCCCCGCCACCTGGGAGAGCCGCAACCAGACCCTGTCCGTCCAGGGCAGCGCCGACGGCACCAGCTTCAGCACCCTCGTGAGCTCGGCGACCCACACCTTCGGCCAGGGCGCCGGAAACGTGGTCACCATCGGCTTCCCGGCCACCCAGGCCCGGTACGTGCGGATCGACATCACCGCCAACACCGGCTGGCAGGCCGCCCAGCTCTCCGAGCTGGAGGTCCGCGCCCCCGGTGAGTCCGGGACCAACCTGGCCCTCGGCAAGACGCTCACCGCGAGCAGCAACACCCAGGTCTACGTGCCGGGCAACGCCAACGACGGCAACGCCGCCAGCTACTGGGAGAGCGTCAACAACGCCATGCCCCAGTGGCTCCAGGCCGACCTCGGCTCCTCCGTCCGCGTGGACCGGGTGGTCCTCAAGCTCCCCGAGAACTGGGGCGCCCGCACCCAGACCCTCAAGATCCAGGGCAGCGCCAACGGCACGGACTACCTCGACCTGACGGCGTCCAAGGGGTACGACTTCAGCCCCGCCGGCGGCAACACGGTGAGCATCACCTTCGACGCCACCACCACCCGCTACGTACGGGTGTGGATAGCGTCCAACTCCGTACAGCCCGGCGGGCAGCTCTCCGAGCTGGAGATCTACGGCCCGACGACCGGCGACACCCAGGCCCCGACGGCCCCGACGGCGCTCGCCTACACCGAGCCCGCCACGGGCCAGATCAAGCTGACCTGGACCGCCGCCACCGACAACACGGGCGTCACCGGGTACGACGTCTACGCCAACAACCAACTGCGCACCAGCGTCGCGGGCAACGTCACCACCTACACCGACACCCAGCCGGCCTCCGCGAGCGTGACCTACTACGTCCGGGCCAAGGACGCGGCCGGCAACCAGTCGGGGAACAGCAACAGCGTCACCCGCGCCGGCGACACCGGTGACACCCAGGCCCCGACCATCCCGGGCGCCCTGACCTTCACCGAGCCGGCCGCCGGGCAGATCAAGCTGGCCTGGCAGGCCTCCACCGACAACACCGGTGTCACCGGCTACGAGGTGTTCGCCAACAACGTCCTGCTCACCACGGTCGCGGGCAACGTCACCACCTACACGGACGCCCAGCCGGCCACCGCCACGGTGAGCTACTTCGTGCGGGCCAAGGACGCGGCGGGCAACCGCTCCGGCGACAGCAACTCCGTGACGCGCAACGGAAGCGGCGGTACGGGCGGCTCCAACCTGGCCGTCGGCAAGCCCATCGAGGGCTCCTCCGTGATCCACACCTTCGTCGCGGAGAACGCCAACGACAACAGCACCTCCACCTACTGGGAGGGCGCCGGCGGTGCCTACCCGAGCACCCTGACCGTCAAGCTCGGCGCCAACGCCGACGTCGACCGCCTGGTCCTCAAGCTCAACCCGGACAGCAGCTGGGGCACCCGCACCCAGAACATCCAGGTGCTCGGCCGCGAGCAGAGCGCCTCGGGCGTCACCGGCCTGGTGGCCGCCAAGGACTACGTCTTCAACCCGGCCTCCGGCTCCAACACCGTCACCATCCCGGTCGGCGCCCGGATCGCGGACGTGCAGCTGCGCTTCACCTCCAACACCGGGTCCTCCAACGGTCAGATCGCCGAGTTCCAGGTCATGGGGGTCGCGGCGCCCAACCCGGACCTCCAGGTCACCGCGGTGAGCGCCAGCCCGGCCGCCCCGGTCGAGTCGGACTCCGTCACCCTGTCCGCCACCGTCAAGAACACCGGCCCGGCCCCGGCGCCGGCGACCTCCGTCTCCTTCCAGCTCGGCGGTTCGAAGATCGCCTCCGCCAACGTGCCCGCGCTGGCCGCCGGGGCCTCGGCCACCGTCACGGCCGCCATCGGACCGCGCGACGCGGGCAGCTACCCGCTGAGCGCGATCGTCGACGAGGCGAACACGGTCGTAGAGCAGAACGACACCAACAACAGCCTCACCGGCTCCCCGCTGGTGGTCCGCCCGGTCGACAGTTCCGACCTGGTGGCCTCCTCCGTCGGGTGGTCGCCGAGCGCCCCGTCCGCCGGTCAGTCCGTGGGCTTCTCCGTCACGGTCAAGAACCAGGGCACCGTGGCCGCCGCGGCGGGCACCCACGGCGTCACCCTCACGCTGCAGGACGCGGGCGGCGCGACCATCCGTACGCTGAGCGGATCCTTCAGCGGCGCGCTCGCGGCCGGTGCCTCCTCGGCGCCGATCGCGCTCGGCAACTGGACCGCGGCCAACGGCAAGTACACCGTCAAGGTGGTCCTCGCCGACGATGCCAACGAACTGCCGGTCAAGCGCGCCAACAACACGTCCAGCAAGCCCTTCTTCGTCGGCCGCGGGGCGAACATGCCCTTCGACACCTACGAGGCCGAGGACGGCGTCGTCGGTGGCGGAGCCAACGTGGTCGGCCCCAACCGGACCGTCGGCGACATCGCGGGCGAGGCCTCGGGCCGCAAGGCCGTGAACCTGGACGCGACGGGCGAGTACGTCGAGTTCACCACCCGCGCCGCGACCAACACCCTGGTCACCCGCTTCTCCATCCCGGACGCCCCGGGCGGCGGCGGCATCGACTCCACCATCAACGTCTACGTCAACGGCGCCTTGAAGAAGGCCCTGCCGCTGACCTCGAAGTACGCCTGGCTCTACGGAGCCGAGGCCGGACCGGGTAATGCCCCGAGCGCCGGTGCCCCGCGGCACATCTACGACGAGGCGAACATCCTCCTCGGCGAGACCGTCCCGGCGGGCAGCAAGATCCGCCTCCAGAAGGACACGGCGAACACCACCACCTACGCGATCGACTTCGTGAGCCTGGAACAGGCCACGGTGATCGCCAACCCCGACCCGGCGACCTACACGGTGCCCGCCGGCTTCACCCACCAGGACGTGCAGAACGCCCTGGACAAGGTCCGCATGGACACCACGGGCAAGCTCGTGGGCGTCTACCTGCCGCCGGGCGACTACGACACGGCGAGCAAGTTCCAGGTGTACGGCAAGGCCGTGCAGGTCGTCGGCGCCGGACCGTGGTTCACCCGCTTCCACGCCCCGTCCTCGCAGGACAACACCGACAACGGCTGGCGCGCGGAGGGCACCGCGAAGGGTTCGTCCTTCACGGGGTTCGCCTACTTCGGCAACTACACCTCGCGCATCGACGGTCCGGGCAAGGTCTTCGACTTCGCCAACGTGACCGACATGACCATCGACAACGTCTGGAACGAACACCAGGTGTGCCTCTACTGGGGCGCCAACACCGACCGGATCACGATCAAGAACTCGCGGATCCGCGACACCTTCGCCGACGGCATCAACATGACCAACGGCAGCACGGACAACCTCGTGGCCAACATCGAGGCCCGTTCCACGGGTGACGACAGCTTCGCGCTGTTCTCCGCCATCGACGCGGGCGGCGCGGACATGAAGAACAACGTCTACGAGAACCTGAGCGCCATCCTGACCTGGCGCGCGGCCGGTGTCGCCGTCTACGGCGGCTTCAACAACACCTTCCGCAACATCTACATCGCCGACATCCTCGTCTACTCGGGCATCACCATCAGCTCGCTGGACTTCGGGTATCCGATGAACGGATTCGGGACCGACCCGACGCTCTTCGAGAACATCTCGATCGTCCGGGCCGGAGGCCATTTCTGGGGGGCGCAGACCTTCCCCGGAATCTGGATCTTCTCGGCTTCCAAGGTGTTCCAGGGAATCCGCATCAACAACGTCGACATCGTCGATCCGACCTACAGCGGAATCATGTTCCAGACGCAGTACGTCGGCGGCCAGCCGGTCAATCCCATCAAGGACACCATCCTGAAGGACATCACCATCACGGGGGCGAAGAAGAGCGGGGACGCCTTCGACGCCAAGTCCGGATTCGGTCTCTGGGCGAACGAGATGCCCGAGGCGGGACAAGGACCGGCGGTGGGTGAGGTCACCATCCAGAACCTGAGGATGAGCGACAACGCCGTGGACGTGCGCAACACGACCTCGACGTTCAAGATCAACCAGTTGCCGTAGCGGGCGGCCGATCCAGGGCGCAGAGGGCGGCGGGGCATCCCTTCGGGGTGCCCCGCCGCTCGCCCGTGCGCTTGCCCGTGTGCTCGCCGCCCAGGCGCCGGCCGAGGTCGGTGGGACACGGGGGGTTCCGCGCCGGTTTCCGATGGGCCAAACTGGCCGTAATCGAACTGCAAGGAACTTGCATTGTTTGCGCTACTCTTGCGCTCATGACGCGACGACTTGCTCAAGTGGCGAAGAAGGTGGGGGTCAGCGAGGCAACGGTCAGCCGGGTGCTCAACGGCAAGCCGGGCGTCTCGGACGCGACCCGCCAGTCCGTGCTCACCGCCCTGGACGTCCTCGGCTACGAGCGCCCCACCCAGCTGCGCGGCGAACGGGCCCGGCTGGTCGGCCTGGTCCTGCCGGAACTCCAGAACCCGATCTTCCCTGCCTTCGCCGAGGTGATCGGCGGGGCGCTGGCCCAGCAGGGGCTGACCCCGGTGCTCTGCACGCAGACCACCGGAGGGGTCTCCGAGGCGGATTACGTCGAGCTCCTGCTCCAGCAGCAGGTGTCCGGCGTGGTCTTCGCCGGCGGGCTCTTCGCGCAGGCCGACGCCCCGCACGAGCACTACCGGCTGCTCCACGACCGCAAGGTCCCGGTGGTGCTGATCAACGCTTCGATAGAGGACCTCGGCTTCCCGTGCGTCTCCTGCGACGACGCCGTCGCGGTCGAACAGGCCTGGCGGCACTTGGCCTCCCTCGGTCACGAGCGCATCGGGCTGGTGCTGGGCCCGCCCGACCACATCCCCTCCCTGCGCAAGCTGGTGGCCGCCCAGGCGGTCGCGGCGGCGGCCGGTACGGAGCTGCCCGCCGCGCACGTGGAACGGGCGCTGTTCTCCCTGGAGGGCGGCCACGCGGCCACCTCGAGGCTGCTGGACCGCGGGGTGACCGGCATCATCTGCGCGAGCGACCCGCTGGCCCTCGGGGCCATCAGGGCGGCCCGCCGGCGCGGCCTGGACGTGCCCGGCGAGGTCTCCGTCGTCGGGTACGACGACTCGGCCTTCATGAACTGCACCGAGCCCCCGCTGACCACCGTCCGGCAGCCCATCGAGGCCATGGGCAGGGCCGCCGTGGAGCTGCTCACCGCACAGATCCAGGGGGCCGCCGTACAGCCCGGAGAGCTGCTCTTCGAGCCCGAGCTCGTCGTGCGCGGCTCCACCGCGCAGGTTCCGCGCCCCCGTCCGGCGTAACGCCCCGCAGAGCTCCACCGAGTTCAACCCCCGGCCGCAGGGCCCCGCAACGTCTCGCTGACGTTCTGGGGCCCTGTTTTGCGTTCTCGCTCGGGGTAGTCCGGCGTCCTGCTGCCAATGTCTTGCGAAATCTGCGCGAGATATTGCGTTCATCTGTCGGTGGTGGTTGAGTGTGCCGCGCTCGCCTCCTTACACGCCCCACGCCTCCTGCTCGATGCTCGAAGGGGACCACCGATGAGAACCAACATCCGCCGCACCACCGCGACCGCCCTCGTCTCGGCGCTCGCCGTCACCGCCCTCGCGGCCTGCGGCACGAGCAGCGACGGAGACGACCCCAAGGAGCAGCCGTCCGGCGGTTCCTCGGACGTTTCCGCACCGCTCGACCCCAAGACCAAGGTCACCATCTCCATGGACTGCATGCCGCCCGCCGCGAAGAAGGCGGAGCTCAAGCAGTGGAAGGAGGACGTGGCGGAGTTCAACAAGACCTACCCGAACGTCACGATCGAAGGCCGCTCCACCCCCGGCCAGTGCCTGGAGCCCCCGCGGTTCACCGCGATGCTCAAGGCCAAGTCGCAGCCGGACGTCTTCTACGCCTACTTCACGGACCTCAAGCAGGTCCTCGACAACGACGGCGCCGAGGACATCTCCGCGTACGTCACGGCCAAGACGGTTCCGGGCATCGACGACATCGACAAGAACGTCGTCAACACCCTGAAGCAGGACGGCAAGCTCTACGGCCTGCCCACCAGCAACTACACGATGGGCCTGCTGATCAACCGCAAGCTCTTCACGCAGGCGGGCCTCAACCCCGACCAGCCCCCGCGCACCTGGGACGAGGTCCGCGCGGCCGCCAAGAAGATCGCGGCGCTCGGCAACGGCACCGCCGGCTACGGCGAGTACAGCGTCGAGAACACCGGCGGCTGGCACTTCACGGCCGCCATGTACGGCCTGGGCGGCGACGTCGTCGGAGCCGACGGCAAGGCGGCCTTCAACAACGCGACCGGCAAGCAGGTCGTCGACAACCTCAAGGCCATGCGCTGGGAAGACGACAGCATGGGCAAGACCCAGCTGCTCAAGTGGGGTGACCTGCAGAAGCAGATGGCCTCGGACAAGCTCGGCATGTTCCTCGCCGCGCCCGACGACATCACCTACATGGTCCAGCAGCTCGCCGGCAAGTACGAGAACTTCGGCATGGGCCCGATCCCCGGCGGCGCCGCGACGCTGGCCGGCGGCAACGGCTACATGATCAAGAAGGGCAGCTCGCCGGACAAGATCAAGGCGGCCATCGCCTGGCTGAACTTCAAGACGCTCGCGGTCGGCAAGGGGCAGTTCCAGTACGACCGTTCCAAGACCGACGGCCTGCCGGTCGGGCTTCCGCAGCCCGCCTTCTTCACCGGTGCCAGCAAGGCCAAGGACGACGAGCTGAAGGCCGCCAGCGCCACCATGCCGGTCGTCAACTTCAAGTCCTTCCTGGACAACCCGGTAGCCGGCAAGGCCGAGCCGGCGAAGGCCCAGGAGGTCTACAAGGTCCTCGACAAGGTGATGTCGGGGGTCCTGACCAACAAGGACGCCGATTCGGCGCAGCTCCTCGCGGAGGCCGAGAAGGCCGTCAACCAGGTGCTGGCCAACCAGTAGCGGTCCCGGGGCGCGTGTCCCGGCCGGGGGAGGTCCGGGCGGCCTCCCCGGCCCGGACCCGCCCGCAGGCCCCGTACCCCAGCAAACCGATGGCGACGACCCACCAAGGAGCGAGCGGCGATGTCGGCTCCCACCCTGCCCGGTACCTCTCGTGAGGAATTCCTCCGGGCGTTCAAGCGGAACCTCTCGGCCCACGGCTTTCTGATCGGCGCCGTCCTCTGCTTCTCCTTCTTCTCCTGGTACCCGATGGTCCGGGAGTTCCTGCTGGCCTTCCAGAAGACCGAGGGCGGAGCCGTCCACTGGGTCGGCTGGGACAATTTCCGCTACGTCTTCAACGACCCGACGTTCTGGCAGGCCTGGCGCAACACCCTCCTCTTCAGCGGGCTCGCGCTGGTACTCGGCTTCGCCGTGCCGTTCGTGGTCTCGATCGTGCTCAACGAATTCCGGCACGCGCAGGGTTACTTGCGCCTGCTGGTCTACCTCCCGGTGATGATGCCGCCGGTGGCCTCGATCCTGCTCTTCAAGTACTTCTACGATCCCGGTTACGGGGTCTTCAACAGGATTCTGGAATTCCTGCACCTGCCGGCGCAAGACTGGCTGCAATCCACCGATACGGCGATGCTCTCCGTCGTCATCGCTTCCACATGGATGAACATGGGCGGCGCGACCCTGATCTACCTGGCAGCCCTCCAGGGCATCCCCGGAGAGCTCTACGAAGCGGCTGAGCTCGACGGAGCCGGGGTGCTGCGCAAGATCTGGTACGTCACGATCCCGCAGACCAAGCTCATCCTCTCGCTCATGCTGCTCATGCAGATCATCGCGACGATGCAGGTGTTCGTCGAGCCGTTCATGCTCACGGGCGGAGCCGGCCCCGAGGGGTCGACGACCACCGTCGTCGTCCTCATCTACCAGTACGCGTTCAGTTTCAACCAGTACGGCGGCGCCGCGGCCCTGGGCCTGTGCCTGCTCGTCCTGCTCGCCGGCTTCTCCGCCGTGTACGTCCGGCTGAGCCGCGACAACGAGAACTGACGGGAGCACCCTCACATGTCAGAGCGCACGCTCATATCGCCGGCCCAGCTCGGCCGTCCCCGGGGCAAGGCCGTCTACTGGACCGTCCTGGCCCTGGTGGTGATCGGCTTCACGGTCGTCTTCCTCGGGCCCCTCTACTGGATGGTCGTCAACGGCCTCAAATCCACGGCGGAGTTCACCCAGGTCCCGCCGACCGTGGTGCCGGACTCCCTGCACCCCGACAACTACTCGGCGGCCTGGGAGGTCATGGACCTCGCCAAGCTGCTGTTCAACACCCTCTACTACGCGTTCGGCGCCCTGGCCTTCCAGCTCGTCCTCGACGTGGCCGCGGCCTACTCGCTGTCCAAGCTCCGGCCGGTCTTCGGCAAGGCCGTCCTCGGCATGATGCTGGCCACGTTGATGATCCCGGCCACCGTCCTCGTCGTACCGCAGTACCTCACGGTCCTGGACATGCCGCTCATCCAGCGGAACCTGCTCAACACGCCCTGGGTGATCTGGCTGCCCTCGGTCACGAACGCCTTCAACATCTTCCTTCTGAAACGATTCTTCGACTCCATCCCGGGCGAGATCCTCGACGCCGCGTCCATCGACGGCGCCTCCTCCCTGCGCACCCTTCGCTCCGTGGTCCTGCCGATGTCCCGGCCGATCCTCGGCGTCGTGTCGATCTTCGCCATCGTCGGGGTCTGGAAAGACTTCCTCTGGCCCATGCTCACCCTCCCCGACCCGGCCCTGCAGACGCTCAACGTCGGCATCTACTCGCTCTCCCGGGGAGTGCCCGAGAACCATCTCGTCGCCGCACTCGCGATGGCCTCGGCGCCCACGCTCATCATCTTCCTGATCTTCCAGCGCAACATCATGAGCGGCCTGACGGCGGGCTCCCTCAAGGGGTGAGCACCACCCCGCACCGCCGCCGTGCCCGGTCGCCCCCCGTGAAAGGACCCCTCCGTGGCTGACTTTCCCCTGCCCGAAAACGCCGCCGACTGGTGGCGCTCGGCCGCCATCTACCAGGTGTACGTACGGAGCTTCGCCGACGGCGACGGGGACGGCACCGGTGACCTCGCGGGCGTCCGGGCCCGCCTCCCCTACCTCTCCGAACTGGGCGTCGACGCCCTGTGGTTCACCCCCTGGTACCTCTCCCCGCTCGCCGACGGCGGCTACGACGTCGCCGACTACCGCACCATCGACCCCGCCTTCGGCACCCTCGCCGAAGCCGAGAAGCTCATCGCCGAGGCCCGCGAACTGGGCATCCGCACCATTGTCGACATCGTCCCGAACCACGTGTCCGACCAGCACGCCTGGTTCAAGGCCGCCCTCGCCGCCGGCCCCGGCAGTCCCGAGCGGGAGCTCTTCCACTTCCGCCCGGGCCGCGGGGAGCACGGCGAACTGCCGCCGGGGGACTGGCCCTCGCAGTTCAACGGCGCCGCCACCTGGACGCGGGTACCGGACGGGGAGTGGTACCTGCACCTCTTCACGCCCGAGCAGCCCGACCTCAACTGGGACCATCCCGCCGTCCGCCGGGAACACGAGGAAGTGCTGCGGTTCTGGTTCGAGCGCGGAGTGTCCGGCGTACGGATCGACTCCGCGGCCCTGCTCGCCAAGGACCCGGCCCTGCCCGACCTGGCCGGCCGCTCGCCCGAGCCGTGGCCCGGCGAGGTGCACCCGTACATCGACCGCGACGACCTGCACACCATCTACCGCTCGTGGCGGGCCATCGCCGACGAGTACGGGGGCATCTTCGTGGGCGAGGTGTGGCTGCCGGACTCCGAGCGGTTCGCCCGCTACCTGCGCCCCGACGAACTGCACACCGCCTTCAACTTCTCCTTCCTCAGCTGCCCGTGGGACGCCGGCCGGCTGCGCACCTCCATCGAGGAGACCCTGGCCGAGCACGCCCCCGTCGGAGCCCCGGCCACCTGGGTGCTGTGCAACCACGACGTGACCCGCACGGTCACCCGCTACGGGCGCGCCGACACCGGCTTCGACTTCGCCACCAAGGCCTTCGGGACCCCCGCCGACCTGGCCCTCGGTACTCGCCGGGCCCGCGCCGCCGCGCTGCTGAGCCTCGCCCTGCCCGGCGCCGTCTACGTCTACCAGGGCGAGGAACTCGGGCTTCCCGAGGCCGACATCCCCCTCGGCCGGATCCAGGACCCCATGCACTTCCGGTCCGGCGGCACCGACCCCGGCCGGGACGGGTGCCGGGTCCCGCTGCCGTGGACCGCCGAGCCCTGGAACGAGCCCTGGCTGCCCCAGCCCGCGGACTGGCCGGCGTACGCCGCGGACCGCCAGGCCGGGGACCCGGACTCGATGCTCACCCTCTACCGGACGGCACTGGGCCTGCGCCGGGACGCGGCCGGCTTCGGCGGCGGATCGCTGGAGTGGCTGCCCGCGCCGGCCGGAGTGCTCGCCTTCGCCCGCCCCGACGGGCTGGTCTGCGTGGCCAACCTGTCCCCGGAGCCGGTCCCGCTGCCGGCCCACACGAGCCTCCTGCTGAGCAGCTCCGCCCTGGGTGCGGACGGGCTGCTCGGTCAGGACGCGGCGGTCTGGCTGCGGACCTGACGCCGCAGCCGGACCGTCGGCACCACCTGTTCGCCCCCCAGGGGCGCCTCGCCCGTCACGGCAACGGCTGTGGCGGGCGGGGCCCGTGGTACTGCCCGCTCGGTCGCATCCGCAGCGGGCGCTCCTCGTACTCCTCCAGTGCGTGCGCGATCCATCCGGCCGTACGGGCCACCGCGAAGACGGTCTCCCCGGCCTCCGGGGCCATCCCGCACGAGACCGTCAGCACCGCCAGCGCCAGGTCCACATTGGGGTACAGGCCGCCGCCGTGCCGGGCCATCACCGCGGCCACCTCGCGCGCCGCGCCCAGCGCCGGCCCGGCCTGCGCCAGCGGCTCCAGCCGCGCGAACAGCGCCGTCGCCCGCGGGTCCTCGGCCTCGTACAGCCGGTGCCCGAGCCCGGGCACCCGGCGCCCGGCCCGCAGGTACTCCGCCACCACCGGGGCCGCCCCGCCCCGTTCCAGCACCTCCACCAGCATCCGGTGCGCGAGCCGCCCCGCCGCTCCGTGCAGGGGGCCTTCGAGTGCGCCGAGCCCGGCCGAGACCACCGCGTACGGATGCGCGCGCGCCGACGCGGCCACCCGTACGGCCAGGGTCGAGGCGGCCAGGTCGTGGTCCGTCAGCAGGGCCAGGGCCAGGTCCAGTACGGCCAGCGCGTCGGGATCGGGGTCCAGGGCGGAGAGCCGGGGCCACAGCTGCCGGGAGAGGCGGCCGTCCCCGCCCCACTGCGCCGGGCCCACCTCGGGCAGGGCGCCGACCAGGGTGGGGATCAGGGCGCGCGCGGAGCCCAGTACGGACGGTTTGGACAGGTCGAAGCGCAGCGGGTCCGCGACCGCCGCGGCGGCGACGGCCACCCGCAGCCGGTCGATCGGACCGCTGTGCTCGGGCAGCGCGGCGACCGCACGCCGGGCCGCGGCGAGGGACTCCGGGGGAGCGGTGAACCGGGCCCCCGACATCAGGGTCCCCGTCCAGAGCCACTCGGCGACCTCCTCGTAGCGGTACCTCGAGGCCAGCTCCACGGCATCGACGCCACGGAAGTAGTAGTGGCCGGACTCGATGAGGGTGAGCGCGGTGCGTACGGAGAGCTCGCCGGCGGAGGCGGAACCGGAGGGCCCCGCCGCCTCGCGCCGACTGCGCGCGGCCAGGGCTTCCACCTCGCGGGCGTCGAAACTGCTGGAGCGCCCGACCGGGTCGCGGCGGCTCGTGAGCTGACCGCGGCTGACGTACGCGTACACGGTCGCGGGCTTCACCCCCAGCAGCCGGGCCGCCTCCCGGGTACCGATCCTTCGCCCACCGGGCTCGTCGTTCATGACACACACCCTACATATGTTGATTCAATCAATATTGACAGTGATTGAGTCCATCATGGATGGTCGATCCATGAACACCACCGTCGCACCCGCCGAAAGCCCCCGCGGACTCGCGGGAGTCGTGGTCACCGAGACCGAGCTCGGTGACGTCCGAGGCCGTGAGGGCTTCTACCACTACCGCCAGTACTCCGCCGTCGAGCTCGCCGGGAGCCGCACCTTCGAGGACGTGTGGCACCTGATGTTCCGCGGCGCGCTGCCGGCCGACGCCGCCGAGCGGGCCGCGTTCACCGCCGAGATCGCCCCGCTGCGCCGCCTCCCCGCCGAGGTGCGGGACGCCCTGCCCGCCCTGGCCCGCGCCACCGCCCTCTCCGGCCCGCTCGCCGGACTGCGCACGGCGCTCTCGCTGCTCGGCGCCTCCGCCGGCTTCCGCCCGGTCTACGACCTGACCCCCGAACGCCGCGCCGCCGACGCGCTGGCCGCCTGCGCCGCGGTACCGACCCTGCTCACCGCCCTGCACCGGCTCGGCCAGGGGCTGGAACCGGTGGAACCGCGGGACGACCTCCCGTACGCGGCCAATTACCTCTACATGCTCACCGGGCGCGACCCCGAGCCGGTCAGGGCCCGCGCGGTCGAGCGGTACCTGATCTCCACGATCGACCACGGCTTCAACGCCTCCACCTTCACCGCCCGCGTGATCGCCTCCACCGGCGCCGACGTCGCTGCCTGCCTCACCGGGGCGATCGGCGCGCTCTCGGGCCCGCTGCACGGCGGCGCCCCCAGCCGGGCCCTGGACACCCTGGACGCCATCGGCACGACGGACCGGATCGATCCGTGGATCCGCGAGCGGGTCCTCGCGGGAGACCGGATCATGGGCTTCGGACACCCCGTCTACCGCACCGAGGACCCGCGCTCGCGGATGCTGCGCGGGATCGCCCTGCGGTTCGGCGGCCCGCTCGTGGATTTCGCCGTGGAGGTCGAGCGGCACGTCGAGGCGATTCTCGCCGAGCTCAAGCCGGGCCGGGAGCTGCACACCAACGTGGAGTTCTACGCGGGCGTGGTCATGGAACTGTGCGGGCTGCCGCGCGAGATGTTCACGCCGACCTTCTGCGCGGCCCGCGTGGTCGGCTGGAGCGCGAACGTCCTGGAGCAGGCCGCCGACCCGAAGATCATCCGACCGGCCGCCCGCTACACCGGCCCGACCCCGCCCCAGCCGGTCCCCGCCCTCGGCTGAGGCCAGTGCCGTGACCGGCAAACCTTCCCGGCCAAAGCACTGGCTACGATCGACCGGGTGAACAGCATCCCCGTCGTCGTCCTCGCCGGATTCCTCGGATCCGGCAAGACGACCCTCCTCAACCACCTCCTCGGCAACCGGGGCGGCACCCGGATCGGGGTCGTCGTCAACGACTTCGGCTCCATCGAGGTCGACGCGATGTCGGTGGCGGGCCAGGTCGGCGACTCGATGGTCTCCCTCGGCGGCGGCTGCCTGTGCTGCGCGGTGGACGGCAGCGAACTGGACGCCTACCTGGAGAAGCTCGCCGACCCCGTCCACCGCATCGATGTGATCGTCATCGAGGCGAGCGGGCTGGCGGAGCCGCAGGAGATGGTCCGGATGCTCGTCGCCAACGAGAACCCGGCCGTCCGCTACGGCGGCATGGTGCACGTCGTCGACGCGGCGGAGTTCGACGCGACCCGGGCCAGGCACCCCGAGACGGACCGGCACCTCGCCGTCGCCGACCTGGTGGTGCTCAACAAGACGGACCGGATCGACGCCGCCGAACGCACCCGGATCGAGACCGCGCTCGCCGCGCTCTGCGCCCCGGGGATCCCGGTCGTCGGCGCGGACCACGGGCGGATCGACCCGGAACTGCTCTTCGACCGCCGCCCCTGGACCGAGACGCGCGGCCAGCTGTCCTTCGAGGATCTGCTGGCCCAGGCCGACGACCACACGCACGAGGGTGATCACACGGGTCACACTCACGCGGCCTACGCCAGCACGGAGTTCGTCTCCGAGGAGGCCCTCAGCCCGCGCCGGTTCATCGACTTCCTCGACCGCCGCCCGCCCGGCCTCTACCGGATCAAGGGCTCCGTCCACTTCGGAGTCCCCGGCCACGAGGAGCGGTACGAGGTCCACGCGGTCGGCCGCTTCCTCCGCTTCGCCCCGCACCCCTGGGGCCGGGGCGAACCTCGCCTGACGCAGCTCGTCCTGATCGGCTCGGGCACCGACGGCCCCGCCCTGCTCCGCGAGCTGGAGAGCTGCCGCGAACCGGAGCCGTGGCGTGCCGGGCCGGAATCCATGTGGGGCGTCCTGCGCTACGTCGACCGCCCGCCGGCGCCGGACCCGGAGCCGGACCCGGACCCGGACCCGGACCCGGACCCGGAGCCGGACCCGGAGCCGGAGCCGGACCCGGAGGGTGACCCCGAGGACTTCTGAGAGCCGCCGGCCGCGCTCAGGCGACCTCGATGCCGAAGTCGCCGAGCAGGGGTGCCAGGCCGTCCCGGTAGCCCTTGCCGCCCAGGACGAAGTCCCAGTCGCCGCCCGGGCGGCGCCGGAAGGATCCCAGGACCAGGGCGGTCTCGCCGGCGCGGCCGTCGGAGACCTCCAGCCGGCCGAGCTCCTCCCCGGCCGCCCCCAGCAGCCGGATCCGGGCGTCGGTGAAGCCGGCCAGATCGGCGTGCGGATTGACCTCGGGGTCGATCGCCGCGACGAGGACCAGCCGGTCGGCCCGCTGCGGCAACGCGTCGAAGGCGACCAGCAGCGCCGCCTTGTCGGGCGCCGCGTGCGCGTGGGTCCGTACCGAACCGTCCGGGGTGTTCGGGTTGTTGAAGAACACGAAGTGGTCCTCGCTCAGCACCCGGCTGCCTTCGCAGACCAGCGCGCACACGTCCAGCGCGACCGACCCCGCCCAGGACATGCCGAGCACGTTGTGGTCCGTGGCGGGCTCCGGTTCGGCCGCCCGCTGGGCCGGTATCGAGGGCGCCGCGCCCGGGCCGAGACGGCCGCGCAGCCCGTGCTGGTGCAGCAGCTCCACGAGCGCGGCCCCGGGAACCAACTCCAGCGGCTTGCCGTTGGCGAAGGTGTACGAGGTGGGCCCGAAGGTCGCGGTGGTGACCAGCACCCCCTTGTTCGCCCCTTTGTCCTGCACCGTGCCGTAGAGATCCCGGACCGCCGTCGGTGACACGGTGTTGCGGTAGCGCTTGACCTGCACCACGATCCGGCCGCCCGTGATCGGGGACGGGTCGTTCGCCTCGATGTCCACGCCGCCGTCACCGGACCGCTGCGTGGTCACCGCCTCCATGCCCATCGCCCGGAACAGCTCCGCGACCAGGTTCTCGAAGGCGATCGGGTCCATCGCGAAGAGGTCCGGCTCGTCCTCCTCCTGGTCCTCGACCCGGCCCGCATGCCCGCCGTGGCTGACGACACCGCCGACCTCGCCGGGCCGGCGTTCCGGGCGGACGGCGGCCGACTGGTCCGGCCGCGTGGACAACTGCCCGCCCAGCCCCTCGACCAGGCAGTCCACCGCGCTCACCAGCTCCAGCCGCAGCCCGGTGAAGGCGGACCGCGCCGCCGACACCGAGGCCAGTACGAGCTGTGCTTCCCGTCCCGTCACCGGATCGTGGGCGTCCACGAAACCGTTGACGACGACCGACTCCAGTACGCCGAACTCGTCGGCGGCGTAGAGATCGCGCACCACCAGCAGCACGCACTGCGCCAGCAGGTCCCGGTAGACCGCCCGCCGCTGCGTGGCCGGGCGGGCCGTCTCCTTGTCCTGGTCCGTGCTAGGCACGTACCGCACCGACTTGGCCTCCGGCACCACCTCGTAGCCGGGCAGTTCCCAGTCCAGTACGAGCTGGCGCCGTGCGGGGTCGTAGGCCGCCGACACCTGTCGCGGCAGGTTCTCCGGCCAGCCGGCCGAGGCGTACAGGGCCGCCGAGAAGTACTCCACCGCGGCCTCGGCGTCGCCCGCGCGCAGCGCCGCGGCCAGCTCGGTGAGCCCGCCGTTGTGCCCGCGGATCCCGGCGAGCTGCTCGGCCGCCCAACGGTCGTACTGCTGCCGGTACGCCGCCAGCTGCTGCTGCCGCTGCGCCTCCGCGGCCTGAGCCGCCTGCCAGGCCTGCGTGTACCGGGCGTGCGCCTCCCGCTCCGCCTGCGCCCGCCGGTTCGAGCCCAGCGTCCAGCCGCTGCTCTGCTGCTGGAAGTGGTGCAGCTGCGGCAGCGGCACGGGGTGTGCCAGGGTCCCGGGATCGAAGGGTTCGAGCCGCTCGGGCCTGACGAGGCCGGCCAGCCGGAACGCCGGGGCCCGGCAGCCGGCGGCCAACAGCCCCTGCAGGGACGCGACCTGGGCATCGAGCCGCTCGGTCGTCCGCCGGGCCTCGGCCTCGCGGTGCTGTTTGTAGGCGGCCTGCTGCTGGCGCTGACCCCGGGCCACGTCCCGTTCGTACGTCCGCTGCCGGCGTTCGGCCTCGCGCTGCTGGATCAGCTGCGTCTGCTGCGTCCGGCGCTGGGCTTCCGCCCAGTCACTGATCAATCCGCCCGCCCGACGACTCATCAGTTCTGTGTCTCCCCGCCCCACCCGACAGTGCCAAGAGGGAAAACACTAGTCGCCATTCGGGTGGTACGTCCGCCCAGTCGCCGCGGCAGCACCACCCGAATGACCTGCGACCTCCTACAGCGCGGCCCCCGCCAGGGCGCCGACCACGGACGGCAGGGCCGTGCCCGAGCCGTCCCTGCGCGGGTCGACGGCCGGCAGCAGGGCCGGGGTGCCGTTCGCCGCGGCCGCGCGGACCGGGGATCCGCCCGCCCAGGCCAGCAGCAGGACGTCCTCGCCCTTCAGGAAGCGCTGGCAGCGCACGCCGCCGGTGGCCCTTCCCTTGCGCGGGTACTGGTCGAACGGGGTGAGCTTCCCGGACTGCATCGAGTCGTCCAGCGTCCCGTGCGAGCCGGCCACCGTGAACACCACGGCCTCGCGCGCCGGGTCCACCGCCGAGAAGTGGATCACCTTGGTGCCGTCCGCGAGCTTGATGCCCGCCATACCGCCCGCCGGGCGGCCCTGCGGGCGTACCTGGCCGGCCGGGTAGCGCAGCAGCTGGGCGTCGTCGGTGATGAAGACGAGGTCCTCCTCGCCCGTGCGCAGTTCGACCGCGCCGACGATCCGGTCACCGTCCTTGAGGGTGATGACCTCCAGCTCGTCCTTGTTGGCCGGATAGTCCGGCACGACCCGCTTGACCACGCCCTGCTCGGTGCCGAGCGCCAGGCCCTGCCCGGACTCGTCCAGCGAGGTCAGGCAGACGACCTTCTCGTCCGCCTCCAGTCCGGAGAGGAACTCCGTGACCGGGGCGCCGCCCGCCAGGTTCGGCGCGGCGTGCGTGTCGGGCAGTTGCGGCAGGTCGATCACCGACAGCCGCAGGAGCCGCCCGTACGAGGTGACCACGCCGATGTCCGCCCGGGCGGTCGCCGCGACCTGCGAGACGATCAGGTCGTGCTTGGCGCGGGCGCCGCCCTCCTCCTCGGGGAGCGGCTCGGCGTTCGGCGTGCGGGCCAGCAGTCCGGTGGAGGACAGCAGCACCCGGCAGGGGGTGTCCTCGACCTCCAGCGGTACCGCCGCGACCGGCGTCCCCGCCGACTCCAGCAGCACCGTACGGCGCTCCGTGCCGAACTTCTTCGACACCGCGGCCAGTTCCGCCGAGACCAGCTTGCGCAGCTCGCTGTCGGAGTCCAGGATCCCGGTCAGCTCGTCGATCTCGCCGGCCAGCCGGTCGCGCTCGGACTCCAGCTCGATCCGGTCGAAGCGGGTGAGCCGGCGCAGCGGGGTGTCCAGGATGTACTGGGTCTGGATCTCGCTCAGCGAGAAGCGCTCCATCAGGCGCTCCTTGGCCTGCGCGGAGTTGTCGCTGTCCCGGATGATCCGGATGACCTCGTCGATGTCGAGCAGGGCCACGAGCAGGCCCTCGACGAGGTGCAGGCGGCTCTGCCGCTTGCCGCGGCGGAACTCGCTGCGCCGGCGCACGACCTCGAAGCGGTGGTCGAGGTAGACCTCCAGCAGCTCCTTGAGGCCCAGCGTCAGCGGCTGCCCGTCGACCAGCGCGACGTTGTTGATGCCGAAGGTCTCCTCCATCGGCGTCAGCTTGTACAGCTGCTCCAGGACGGCCTCGGGGTGGAAGCCGTTCTTGATCTCGATGACGAGGCGCAGGCCGTGCGAGCGGTCCGTGAGGTCCTTGACGTCCGCGATGCCCTGGAGCTTCTTCGAGCCGACCAGGTCCTTGATCTTCGCGATGACCTTCTCGGGGCCGACCGTGAAGGGCAGTTCGGTGACGACCAGCCCCTTGCGGCGCGGGGTCACGTCCTCCAGGGCCACCGTGGCGCGGATCTTGAAGGTGCCGCGGCCGTTCTCGTAGGCGTCCTTGATGCCCGAGAGGCCCACGATCCGGCCGCCGGTGGGCAGGTCGGGACCCGGTACGAAGCGCATCAGCGCTTCCAGGTCCGCATCCGGGTAGCGGATCAGGTGGCGGGCGGCCGCGATGACCTCGCCGAGGTTGTGCGGGGCCATGTTGGTGGCCATGCCCACGGCGATGCCGGACGCGCCGTTGACCAGCAGGTTCGGGTACGCCGCCGGCAGGACGACCGGTTCGCGCTCCTGGCCGTCGTAGTTCGCGGCGAAGTCGACGGTGTCCTCGTCGATCCCGTCCGTCATCAGCGAGGCCGCGTCGGCCATCTTCGACTCGGTGTACCGCATCGCGGCCGGCGGGTCGTCGTTGCCGAGCGAGCCGAAGTTGCCGTGGCCGTCGACCAGAGGGAGCCGCATGGAGAAGGGCTGCGCCATGCGCACGAGGGCGTCGTAGATCGACGCGTCGCCGTGCGGGTGCAGCTTGCCCATGACCTCGCCGACGACACGGGCGCACTTCACGTAGCCGCGGTCGGGGCGCAGGCCCATCTCGTTCATCTGGTAGACGATGCGCCGGTGCACCGGCTTCATGCCGTCGCGGGCGTCGGGCAGGGCGCGGGAGTAGATCACCGAGTACGCGTACTCGAGGAAGGAGCCCTGCATTTCGTCGACGACGTCGATGTCGAGGATCTTCTCCTCGAAATCCTCCGGCGGCGGGGTCTTCGTGCTGCGGCGGGCCATCGCTGCGCGGCTCCTTAACCAAGAATCGGGATGAGCTGAGCTCTCACGGGGTGGGGCGGGTACGGGACTGGGACGGGGCTGGGACGGTCGGGCGAGCGGTTTCGGACAGGGGTGACGCGGACCATTGTGGCCCGAGGCACCGACAACGCCGACTCCGACCCAGGACTGGGCCGGGAACTTCTCCGCCCGGCGACACGCTTGCATACAGTGGCAGGTCTGACAGGAATCTCTGCATCGCGATCGAAGGGACCACATGCCCATGGGTCACACGGCCACAGCTCACGCAGGCTCCGGCGGCCTCACAGCGACCGAGCACCGGCTGGCCAACGGCCTACGCGTGGTGCTGTCCGAGGACCACCTGACTCCGGTCGCCGCGGTCTGCCTCTGGTACGACGTCGGCTCGCGCCACGAAGTCAAGGGACGTACGGGCCTGGCTCACCTCTTCGAGCACCTGATGTTCCAGGGGTCCAAGAACGTCTCCGGAAACGGCCACTTCGAACTGGTCCAGGGAGCCGGCGGCTCCCTCAACGGGACCACCAGCTTCGAGCGGACCAACTACTTCGAGACGATGCCGACCCACCAGCTGGAACTCGCGCTGTGGCTGGAGGCGGACCGGATGGGCTCGCTGCTGGCCGCCCTGGACGACGAGTCCATGGAGAACCAGCGCGACGTCGTCAAGAACGAGCGCCGCCAGCGGTACGACAACGTCCCGTACGGCACGGCCTTCGAGAGGCTGACGGCCCTGGCCTACCCGGAGGGCCACCCGTACCACCACACCCCGATCGGGTCCATGGCCGATCTGGACGCCGCGTCCCTGGAGGACGCGCGCGCGTTCTTCCGTACGTACTACGCGCCCAACAACGCGGTGCTCTCGGTCGTCGGCGACATCGACCCCGAGAAGACGCTCGCCTGGGTGGAGAAGTACTTCGGCACCATCCCCGGCCACGACGGCAAGCAGCCGCCGCGCGACGGTTCGCTGCCCGAGATCATGGGCGGGCAGCTGCGCGAGGAGATCGTCGAGGAGGTCCCGGCCCGCGCGCTGATGGCGGCCTACCGCCTCCCGCACGACGGCACCCGCGAGTGCGACGCCGCCGACGTGGCGCTGACCGTCCTGGGCAGCGGCGAGTCCTCCCGCCTGCACAACCGGCTGGTGCGCCGTGACCAGAGCGCCGTGGCGGCCGGCTTCGGCATGCTGCGCCTCGCCGGCGCGCCCTCGCTGGGCTGGCTGGACGTCAAGACCTCCAGCGGGGTCGAGGTGCCCGCCATCGAGGCGGCCGTGGACGAGGAGCTCGCGCGGTTCGCCGCCGAGGGCCCGACGGCCGAGGAGATGGAGCGGGCGCAGGCCCAGCTGGAGCGCGAGTGGCTGGACCGGCTGAGCACGGTGGCGGGCCGCGCCGACGAACTGTGCCGCTTCGCGGTGCTGTTCGGCGACCCGCAGCTGGCGCTGACCGCCGTCCAGCGCGTCCTCGACATCACCGCCGAGGAGGTGCAGGCCGTGGCCGCGGCCCGACTGCGCCCCGACAACCGGGCGGTGCTCGTCTACGAGCCGATCGCGGCCGATGACAGCGACGACACCGAAGAGACCGACGCGAGCGACCAGAACGAGGGGGCGGAGCAGTGAGCGACACCGCAGCCGACACCGCAGCCGTCACGATGACCTTCCACCCGCGCCCCGAGGCCGGCGAGCCGCAGCCGTGGGCCTTCCCGGCCCCCGAGCGCGGGGTACTGGCCAACGGCCTGACCCTGCTGCGCTGCCAGCGCCCGGGCCAGCAGGTCGTCGCGGTCGAGATCAACCTCGCCGCCCCGCTCGACGCGGAGCCCGAGGGCCTCGACGGCGTGGCCACGATCATGGTCCGCGCCCTGTCGGAGGGCACCGACAAGCGCTCCGCCGAGGAGTTCGCCGCCGAGCTGGAGCGCTGCGGCGCCACCCTCGACGCGCACGCCGACCACCCCGGCCTGCGGGTCTCCCTGGAGGTCCCGGCCTCCCGCCTGCACAAGGCGCTGGGGCTGGTCGCCGAGGCCCTGCGCGCGCCGGCCTTCGCCGACTCCGAGGTCGACCGCCTGGTGCGCAACCGGCTCGACGAGATCCCGCACGAGAGCGCCAACCCGCAGCGCCGCGCCGCCAAGCAGCTCTCGAAGGAGCTGTTCCCGGCCACCCTGCGGATGTCGCGCCCGCGTCAGGGAACCGAGGAGACGGTCGCCCGCATCGACTCCGCGGCCGTACGCGCCTTCTACGAGGCCCACGTGCGCCCCGCGACCGCCACCGCGGTGGTCGTGGGCGACCTGACCGGCATCGACCTGGACGAGGTCCTGGCCGACACCCTGGGCGCGTGGACCGGTGACACCACCGCCCCGCGCCCGGTCACGCCGATCACCGCCGACGACACGGGCCGCGTGGTCATCGTGGACCGGCCCGGCGCGGTCCAGACGCAGCTGCTGATCGGCCGCATCGGGGCGGACCGGCACGACCGGGTGTGGGCGCCCCAGGTGCTCGGCACGTACTGCCTGGGCGGCACGCTCACCTCCCGGCTGGACAAGGTGCTGCGCGAGGAGAAGGGGTACACGTACGGCGTGCGCGCCTTCGGCCAGGTGCTGCGCTCCACCGCCGACGGCAAGGGCGCCTCGATGCTCGCCATCAGCGGCTCGGTGGACACCCCGAACACCGGCCCGGCCCTGGACGACCTCTGGACGGTGCTGCGCACCCTCGCGCAGGGCGGCCTGACCGACGCCGAACGGGACGTGGCCGTGCAGAACTTGGTGGGGGTGGCCCCGCTGAAGTTCGAGACGGCCGCCTCCGTCGCAGGCACGCTCGCCGACCAGGTCGAGCAGGAGCTTCCGGACGACTACCAGGCGCGGTTGTACGCGCGGCTGGCCGAAACGGGGACGGTGGAGGCCACTTCGGCGGTCGTCAGCGCCTTCCCGGTGGACCGTCTGGTCACGGTCCTGGTCGGGGACGCCTCGCTGATCGAGGAGCCGGTACGGGCCCTCGGGATCGGTGAAGTGACCGTGGTCGCCAACTGATCGTCAGTTGGTCTCCGGCGGGCCGTCAACTGGCCCGCCGCGGAAGGGCTCCGGCGGCTTGTCCGCCGGGGCCCTTTTTGTACTTCTTGTCCCTTTCTTGGTGTTGTTGCTTTTATGTGGTGTGGCGTACGCAACAAAAGGGCGCGTCTGTTTGGCGATCGACTGATGATCCGCTTAGCGTCGGCCGTGCTGTCCGTCAGTTGTAACCGCCGCGTCCGCGGCACCGGGCAGCGATCGCCGAGTCCCCGTCAGGCGCGAGCCTGGGGAGCCGGGGACCCACTTGTGTCCCTGGGGTGAATCGGACCGCCTCGCAAGAGGGGGCCCGTAGGAGACCTTCCTGCTCCGAACCCGTCAGCTAACCCGGTAGGCGAGAGGGAAGGAAAGGATCAACCCCTTCATGGCGTTTGGCAGTAGTGCCGCCGGCAAGCACCGTGGTTCGAGCCGTCTGAGCCGCAAGACCGCCGGCTACGCCGGCATAGCCGCCCTCGCCGCCACCGGCGTCGTTGGCTCCCTGGCCGGTCCCGCGTTCGCCGCGGACACGTCCCCCTCCGTGGAGGACACCGGCGCCCTGAACACCATCGTCGTGGCCGACGAGCTCGCCGGTGACGTAGAGGCCCAGGCCGAGTCCCAGCAGCGGGCCGCCGAGGCCGCCGCCGCCAAGGCGCAGGCCGAGGCCGACGCCCGCCAGCGGGCCGCCGAGGCCAAGGCGAAGGCCGAAGCCCAGGCCAAGGCCGAGCGCGAGGCCGCCGAGCGCGCCGCCCGCGAAGAGGAGCGCAAGCGCCTCAACACCTTCGTTTCGCCGATCGACGGCTCCTACGTCAGCACGCAGTACCACGCGGGCGGCGGCATGTGGTCCTCCGGCAGCCACACCGGCATCGACTTCCACGCCTCCTCCGGCACTTCCGTGCACGCGGTCGGCCTGGGCACCGTGGTCGAGGCGGGCTGGGGCGGCGCGTACGGCAACAACGTCGTCATCAAGCACGCCGACGGCACGTACACCCAGTACGGCCACATGTCCTCGCTGAGCGTCCGGGTCGGCCAGCAGGTCACCCCGGGCCAGCAGATCGGCCTGTCGGGCTCCACCGGCAACTCCAGCGGACCGCACCTGCACTTCGAGGCCCGCACCGGCGCCGACTACGGTTCGGACATCAACCCGCTCACGTACCTGCGCTCGCACGGCGTCAGCGTCTGACCGCTCGACCCACCGCACGTCTTCCGCGAAGGCCCCGGCTCTCTGAGAGCCGGGGCCTTCGTCGTGTTTCGCGCTCCGCATTGTGTGAATGTTTCGTATTTCCGGCCGTCCTCGGAAATTATCGTGTGTTGCAATAGAGTCGCAACGCGCACAGCCATACGAAAAAGGCGGAGGTCCGGTCTTGCGTATTCCCGCGCACACGGTATGCACAGCGATCCGCGACGACATCGTCTCCGGGGTGTTCGGGCCCGGCGCCCGGCTGACCGAGGAAGTGCTGGCCCGCAGGTACGGAGTCTCGCGCGTTCCGGTGCGCGAGGCGCTGCGCACGCTGGAGTCCGAGGGGTTCGTGACCACCCGCCGGCATGCCGGTGCCTGCGTGGCCGAGCCGACCGAGCAGGAGGCGGCCGACCTCCTGGAGCTGCGGATGCTCCTGGAGCCCCTCGCGGCCGCCCGGGCGGCCAGGCGGCGCAGCGAGGCCCACCTCAAGGTGCTGCGCGGACTGGTCAGGCTGGGCCAGGAGCGCGCCAGGAGGGGCCAGGGGGAGGATCTGCGCTCCCTGGGCGGCTGGTTCCACGAGACGCTCTCCCAGGCCTCGGGCAGCCCCGGGCTCATCGCCCTGCTCACCCAGATGCGCCACAAGGTGGCCTGGATGTACGTGGTGGAGTCCCCGGTGCGGCCCGTGGAGTCCTGGGTGGAGCACGGCGCGATCGTGGACGCGGTGGCCCGGGGCGACGCGGAGCGGGCCCGGATGCTGATGGCGGCGCACGTGGACCGCGCGGCGGGGGCGCACCGAATGCGCGTGAGGACTTTGCAACCTGCCGTAAACACGGCGAGCGTTCCGCATTAACAAACGCCGTATACAAAGAGGGGATATCCGGGCCGGTAATTAGCGCCCCGGGCCCATTTGTAATTCCCCGCGCCCCGGGCCCCATTGTGCCGCCGGAATTCGGGCCGCCGCGATGGGCTGTTCCGAAAGGGCCGAGCGGAGCCGGCCGGCCGGCTGGATCCCCGCACGGAAAGCAGCGAAGCCGTTGCCCTCGACCTCGTGGGTCGGGGGCAACGGCTCCGCCGTGCAAGTCCAGCAAGTCCTGCGGGTCGAACCCGAAGGGTCAGACGGTCTCGGGGAGCTCCTCGAGGCCCTCGGCGACCAGCTTCGCGAGGCGGTCCAGCGCGGCCTCGGCGCCATCGGCCGAGGACGAGAGGACGATCTCCTCGCCGCCCTGGGCGCCCAGGCCCAGAACCGCCAGCATGGAGGCGGCGTTGACGGGGTCGCCGCCGGCCTTCGCGATGGTCACCGGGACGCCGGAAGCGGTCGTCGCGCGGACGAAGATCGAGGCGGGACGAGCGTGCAGGCCCTCGGCCCACCCGACGTTGACGCGGCGCTCTGCCATGGTGATGCCCTTCAGGTTCTTACGGGTTGTCTAGACCAGTCTCTCACGACGTCCGGAATGGTCGAACCGACCTTCGGCCCGAGTTTCCCGCCGTTCGACCTAGCCCAGCTTGCCCTGATGCGAGCCAGCTTGCCCGATGCGCCGCGCCCAGGCCAGTCGAACCGTTCGCGCCTTAAGGTGACCCCATGACGACCGAGTCCGACCCCTCGTACCCGGACCACTGGGAAGCCGACGTCGTCCTTCGGGACGGCGGGACCGCCCGGATCCGGCCCATCACCACCGCCGACGCGGGCCGGCTGGTCAGTTTCTACGAGCAGGTCTCGGACGAGTCGAAGTACTACCGGTTCTTCGCTCCGTACCCCCGGCTCTCCGACCGCGACGTGCACCGCTTCACGCACCACGACTACGTGGACCGGGTCGGCCTCGCCGCGACGATCGGCGGCGAGTTCATCGCCACCGTCCGCTACGACCGGATCGGCGCCGACGGCCGCTCCGCCACCGGACCCTCCGACGAGGCCGAGGTCGCCTTCCTCGTCCAGGACGCCCATCAGGGGCGCGGGGTCGCCTCCGCCCTGCTCGAACACATCGGCGCGGTGGCCCGCGAGCGGGGGATCCGCCGGTTCGCGGCCGAGGTGCTGCCCGCCAACAGCAAGATGATCAAGGTGTTCACGGACGCCGGCTACCAGCAGAAGCGCAGCTTCGAGGACGGCTCCGTCCACCTCACCCTCGACCTCGAACCGACCGCCGAGTCCCTCGCCGTCCAGCGCGCCCGCGAACAGCGCGCCGAGGCCCGCTCCGTCCAGCGGCTGCTGTCACCCGGCTCGGTGGCGGTGATCGGCGTCAGCCGCTCCCTCGCGGGCGTGGGCGCGGCGGCCCTGCGCAACCTGCGCGACAGCGGCTTCCACGGCCACCTGTACGCGGTCAACGAGGCGGTCACCCGGGATCTGCTCGACGGCGTACGCGCCTACCCCACGCTCGGCGCCGTCGGCGCCCCGGTGGACCTCGCGGTCATCGCGGTCCCGTCCGACCGGGTCCCGGACGCGGTGGCGGCCTGCGGCGAGCACGGGGTGCAGGGGCTGGTCGTGCTGTCCGCCGGATACGGGGAGAGCGGGGCCGAGGGCATGGCCCGCCAGCGCGAACTGGTGCGCCAGGTGCGCTCGTACGGGATGAGGCTGATCGGACCGAACGCCTTCGGGGTGATCAACACGGCCCCCGAGGTGGAGCTGAACGCCTCCCTGGCCCCCGCTCCGGCGCCCGCCCGGGGCCGGATCGGGCTGTTCACCCAGTCCGGGGCGATCGGCATCGCGCTGCTCTCCGGGCTGCTGCGGCGCGGGGAGGGGCTGTCCTCCTTCGTCTCCGCCGGCAACCGGGCCGACGTCTCCGGCAACGACATCCTCCAGTACTGGTACGACGACGAGGCCACCGACGTCGCGCTCATGTACCTGGAGACCCTGGGCAACCCGAGGAAGTTCACCCGGCTCGCCCGGCGCACCGCGGCCGTCAAGCCCGTGGTCGTCGCCAAGGGAGGCAGGCACACCCCCGCCGGACACGTGGTCCCCGGCACCCGGCTGCCCGAGGCGACGGTCTCGGAGCTGTTGCGGCAGGCCGGGGTCATCCGGGTCGACACGGTGACCGAGCTGGTGGACGTCGGCCTGCTGCTGGCCTCGCAGCCCGTACCGGCCGGGCCGCGGGTGGCCATCCTCGGCAACTCCGAATCGCTCGGGGTCCTCACCTACGACGCCTGCCTCACGGAGGGGCTGCGGCCGCTGCCGCCGCTCGACCTGACCACGGCCGCCTCGCCGGAGGACTTCCGCAGGGCCGTCTCCGCGGCGCTGGCCTCGCCGGACACCGACGCCGTCGTCGTCACCGCGATCCCGTGGGTGAGCGAGCACGCGCTCGCCGACGACCTGGCGGAGGCCCTGCGGGCGGCCGCCGCCGCGCACCCCGGCAAGCCGGTGGCCGTGGTCCACGTGGAGCTGGGCGCCCTCGCCGAGGCGCTCTCGGCCGCCACGGCGCCGGCCGCCGCGGCGGACCTCGCGGACGCGCTGCCCGCGGCGCTGCCGACGCCCGCGACGGCTCTGGCGGCCCTGGCGGCAGGGTCCGAAGCGCTGCCCGACGCCGGGCCCGGCTCGGACACCGTGCCCGGCTCCGACGCCGTGTCCTCCGCCTCCGTGCCCGCCGCGCCCGCCGTGCCGGCCGCGCCCGCCGTGCCGGCCGCGCCCGCCGTGCCGGCCGTGCCGGCCGCGCCCGCCGTGCCTGCCGCCCCCGCCGCCCCCGCCGCGCCCTTCCGGCCGGAGCCGGCCCGCGGCGGCGCCGGGGGCGGGGCCGCGCCCGCTCCCGGCACCGCCCGGATCCCCAGCTACCCCGCCGCCGAGCGGGCCGTCAAGGCCGTCGCGGAAGCCGTCCGGTACGGGCAGTGGCGCCGGGGCGTGGCCGAGGTCGGGCAGGTGCCCGAGTTCGAGGACATCGACGAGAGCGGGGCCGCCGGGCAGCTCTCCCGCCTGCTGGCCGGCGTAGGGGAGGAGGTGGCCACCCTGGACGACCCGGATGCCCGCGAGCTGCTGGCCCGGTACGGGATCCGGGTGCTCTCCACGCTCCCGGCCCCCAGCGCCGACGCCGCCGTCCGCGCCGCGGCCGTCCTCGGGTATCCCGTCGCGCTCAAGACCACCGCCCCGCACCTGCGCCACCGCGCCGACCTCGGCGGGGTCCGCCTCGACCTCACCACCGAGGCCGAGCTGCGCCGCTCGTACGAGGAGCTCACCCACGCGCTGGGCAAACCGCAGGAGCTGCTTCCCGTGGTCCAGTCGATGGTGCCCCGGGGCGTGGACACCGTCATCCGTTCCGTCATCGACCCCGCCGCCGGCGCGGTCCTGTCCTTCGGGCTCTCCGGGGTCGCCTCCGAACTGCTCGGGGACACCGCCCACCGGCTGGTTCCCGCCACGGACAAGGACGCGGCGAGCCTGATCCGCTCGATCCGCACCGCCCCGCTGCTCTTCGGCTGGCGCGGCAGCGACCCCGTGGACACCCCCGCCCTGGAGGAACTCCTCCTGCGCCTCTCCCGCCTCGTCGACGACCACCCCGAGGTGGTCGGGGTCGCCCTGGAGCCCGTCGTCGTCGCCACCGAGGGGCTGTCCGTGCTCAGCGCGACGGTCCGCGTCGCCCACCCGCCCGCCCGCGGCGACCTCGGCCCGCGGACCCTGCCCAGCTACTGAGGACCGGGGCCGCGGGGAGACGGCACTTTCACGCCGGGCCCCAGGGCGGCCGGTGTGCCCCGTACGGGCCTTAGGATGGACCTCATGGCGAAATCCGGTACGACGACCCAGGGGCTGCGCACGGCGATCGAGCGCAGCGGCTACTACCCGGCCCTCGTGGCCGAGGCCGTGGAGGCCGCGGTGGGCGGCGAGCCGATTTCGTCGTACCTGGTCCACCAGGAGACGACCTTCGACTCCAACGAGGTGCGCCGGCACGTCACCGTGCTGGTCCTGACCGGCAACCGCTTCATCGTCAGCCACACCGACGAGCAGGCCGCCGACGCCGGGTCCCCGTCGCCGTACGCGACCACCTCCACCGAGTCGGTCAAGCTGGCCAGCATCTCCTCCGTGGTGCTCAGCCGCGTCGTCGCCAACCCGGAGTCCTACACTCCCGGCACCCTGCCCCGCGAGGTCGTGCTGACCATCGGCTGGGGCGCGGTCTCGCGCATCGACCTGGAGCCCGCCGCCTGCGGCGACCAGAACTGCGACGCCGACCACGGCTACACCGGCAACTCCACCGCCGACGACCTCAGCCTGCGCGTCAGCGAGGCCGGCGACGGCCCGGAGGCGGTGCGCCAGACCCTGGTCTTCGCACAGGCGCTCTCCGAAGCGACGGCAGCCACCTCCACCCCCGCCCGCTGATGGCGTACTCCGCCGCGCAGAGCTGGCAGGACGAGCCCGAGCTGCTGGACCTGGCCGGAGCCCCGGTGCCGCACTACGGCACCGGTTCGCTCGCCGACCTGCTGCCCACCCTCGTGGCCGGCCAAGGCGTGCCCGGCTTCGAGGCCTCGATCGCCGAGCTGACCCCGGCCGACCGGAACTGCGTGTTCCTGGTCGACGGCATGGGCTGGGAGCAGATCAAGGCCCACCCGGACGAGGCCCCGTACCTCACCTCCCTGCTCGCCACCTCGCGCGGCGGCACCGGCCGCCCGATCACCGCGGGCTTCCCGGCGACCACCGCCACCTCGCTGGCCTCCGTCGGCACCGGCCTGCCGCCCGCGCGGCACGGCCTGCCCGGGTACACCGTGCGCAATCCCGCCACCGGCGAACTGATGAACCAGCTCCGCTGGCAGCCGTGGACCTCGCCCAAGCCCTGGCAGCCGTACCCGACCGTCTTCCAGCAGGCGGACGCGGCCGGAGTGGCCACGGCTCAGGTGTCCTCGCCCGCCTTCCAGACCACCCCGCTCACGAAGGTCGCGCTGAGCGGCGGCACCTTCCTCGGCCGGATGACCGGCGAGGAGCGCATGGACCTCGCGGCCGAGCGGCTCGCGGCCGGCGACCGCTCGCTCGTGTACACGTACTACAGCGAGCTCGACGGGGCCGGGCACCGGCACGGCGTGGACTCCGACGCCTGGCGAGGCCAGCTCATGTACGTGGACCGCCTGGTCCAGCGCCTGGCCGAGCAACTGCCGCCGCGCACCGCGCTGTACGTGACCGCCGACCACGGCATGGTGGACGTCCCCTTCGACGAGGACTCCCGCATCGACTACGACGACGACTGGGAACTCGGCGCCGGCGTGGCCCTGTTGGGCGGCGAGGGCCGGGCCCGGCACGTGTACGCCGTACCCGGAGCCGAGGCCGACGTCCTGACCGTCTGGCGCGAGGTGCTCGGCGACCGCTTCTGGGTGGCGAGCCGCGCGGAGGCCCTGGACCTGGGCTGGTTCGGGGCGCCGGGCGAATGCGACGAGCGGGTCCTCGGCCGCATCGGCGACGTGATCGCCGCGGCCCAGGCCGACGTGGCGATCACCGCCTCGCGGGCCGAGCCCAACGAGTCGGCCCTCGCGGGCATGCACGGCTCCATGACCCCGGCCGAGCAGCTGGTCCCGCTGCTCGAAATCCGCTCCTGACGCGCGCCTTCCCCCTCACACCCCCTCCCCTCGAAAGGCCCTGTACTCCCCATGCCCGAGCTGGTGTTCTTCTCCGGAACGATGGACTGCGGAAAGAGCACACTGGCGCTCCAGATCGCCCACAACCGTGATGCGCGGGGGCTCCAGGGCGTCATCTTCACCCGTGACGACCGGGCGGGCGAGGGCAAGCTCTCGTCCCGCCTGGGCCTGGTGACGGAGGCGGTGGAGGCGCCGGAGGGGATGGACCTGTACGCGTACGTGGTCGCCCAGCTCACCAAGGGCGGCAAGGCGGACTACGTGATCGTGGACGAGGCCCAGTTCCTGGCCCCCGAGCAGATCGACCAGCTCGCCCGCATCGTGGACGACCTCGACATGGACGTCTTCGCCTTCGGCATCACGACGGACTTTCGCACCAAGCTCTTCCCCGGCTCGCAGCGCCTGATCGAACTGGCGGACCGCCTGGAGCAGCTCCAGGTGGAGGCCCTGTGCTGGTGCGGCGCCCGCGCCACCCACAACGCACGCACGATCGGCGGCGAAATGGTGGTCGAGGGCGCCCAGGTCGTGGTCGGCGACGTGAACCGCCCGGCGGAGGAGATCGGCTACGAGGTCCTCTGCCGCCGCCACCACCGCAAGCAGATGACGAGCGCCGCGGCCCAGGCCGGCGCCCTCTCCCCGGACGTCCTCCCGGTCAACCACGCCTGACAGGGCCGCGGAAGGGGCCTGAGGGAACCGGTGGGGTCCCCGGTAGCGTGTTGGTCTGGGACGCTGCCCGGCGCTGGAGGGATGCAGCTCATGGAACTGACCGCGGAGATTGAGGCGATACGGGACGGGCTGGGCGATCCGGCACGCCTGCTGGGGGAGTTCCGGCGGGCCGTGCTGCTGGTTCCGCTGGCCGAGGGGCCCGACGGCGGGCTGATGTCGGCGGTGTCGGGTGGGATCCGCTGGATCTACGCGTTCACGGACGAGGAGGCCCTCGCCCGGTTCGCGCAGGCGCGTGGTGAGGCGGAGTCCGCCCGGGAGTGGGACTACCTCTCGGTGCTGGGTGCGAGGCTGGCCGATGCGGTGGTTCCGATGGCGGACCGCCCGGCCGGTGTCGTCGTGAACGTCGCGGACGACGACGGTTCGATGTTCTTCCCGCCGGTGGCGGGGATCGTCCCGGATGCGAACGCGGTGGATCTGGCCGGTCCTGGGGAGGTGGCCTGATGGCGGGCGACGGGGACCTCGAGGTTTCGCCGGCGGCGGTCAAGAACATCCAGGACGGGCTGAGGGCGGCGATCGGGGAGCTGCGGGAGTCGGGGGACGCGGCCGGGGCCTCGATGGGTGCGGGGTTCGAGAACCTGGCGATGACGGGGATGGAGGCCGGGCACGCGGGTCTGGCCACGGACTTCGAGGACTTCTGCGAGCGCTGGGAGTGGGGCGTGCGGAGTCTGGTGCAGAACGCGAGCACCCTCGCCCAGTCGTTGGGGATCGCGGCGGGCACGGTGTGGGAGGAGGAGCAGTACCTCCAGGGCTCGTTCAAGGTGGTCGCGAACGCGGCCGCGTTCGGCAATCCGCACGCGAGTGAGGACGAGATCGAGCAGAAGGGCTGGGGTGACATCTTCTCCGCGGACGCCTACAAGCCCGATTACAGCCCGGAGTCCTTCGAGAAGAGCGCCGAGGACATCAAGAAGACCTGGTCGGACACCGGGGACCAGCTCACCTCCACCGGGAAGATCGGTTCGCTGAAGGACCTGTTGGAACAGGCGAAGCGTGACGGGGGCGGTCACTGATGGGCTGGCGGGATTTCGTACCGGACGTCATCGAGGACGGTGTCGAGAAGGGTGCGGAGAAGGTCGGCGACGCGGTCGAGTGGGCCGGTGACAAGACGGCCGACGTCGCCGAGCATGTCGGCCTGGATGACGCCGGGGACTGGATCCGCGACAAGAGCCGCTCTGCCGCAAACCAACTCGGCGCGGATGTGGCCGAGTTGGAGCTTGGCCAAACCGAGGACCCGAACAAGCTGATCTACGGCAGCGTGTCGAAGATCCGGGCGCAGGTGTCCCATCTGAACGATTTCAAGGCGTCGTTCGACAAGGTCGGCAACGGTCTGAAGGGGATGGGGGAGCCGGACGGCCTGAGGGGCAAGGCGGCGGATTCCTTTCGGGAGTCGGTGGCGAAGGAGCCGCCGCGCTGGTTCAAGGCGGCCGAAGCCTTCGGGAAGGCCGCCGACGCGATGGGCCGGTTCGCGGAGACGGTGGAGTGGGCGCAGGGCCAGGCCAAGGAGGCGCTGGAGGAGTACAACCACGCGAAGAAGGTCTCCACGGACGCCCGCAGCGCGCACAACAAGCTGGTCGACACCTACAACGACGCGGTGAGGGCGGAGAAGGACACGCTGCCGCCGCGCCCGTCGGAGGGCTTCACTGACCCGGGCACCGCGCTGGCGACGGCCGCGCAGGACAAGCTCACCAGTGCCCGCAAGCAGCGCAACGACGTGGCGGAGACGGTGCGTACGGCAGTGCGTGCGGCGCGTGACGCGGCTCCGCCGAAGCCTTCGTACGCGAAGCAGCTCGGCGACGGCATGGACTACATGGACCTGGCCAAGACGCACCTGGCGGGCGGTGTCATGAAGGGCACGGCGGGGATCGCGAACTTCGCGCGGGCGCTGAACCCGATGGATCCGTACAACCTGACGCACCCGGCCGAGTACGTGACGAACCTGAATGCGACGGCCGCGGGTCTGGTCACGGCGGCCAACGACCCGCTCGGTGCGGGCAAGCAGATGCTCGACGAGTTCATGAAGGACCCCTCCGAGGGCATCGGGAAGATGATCCCGGAACTCATCGGCTCCAAGGGCCTGGGCGCACTCAAGAAGGGCGCCACGGTCGCCAGGCACGCCGATGACCTGAAGCCCGGCCGCACCCAACTCGGCAAGGACGGCCCCGGCAGTTCCTCGCGCGCCCCCAAGGACAAGACGTGCATCGACGACCCGGTCGACGTCGCGACCGGACGGATGCTTCTGCCACAGACCGACCTGGTCCTGCCGGGCTCGCTGCCGCTGGCCCTCACCCGTACCTTCGAGTCCTCGTACCGGGCCGGCCGCTGGTTCGGGCCTTCCTGGGCCGGCACGCTCGACCAGCGGTTGGA
This sequence comes from Streptomyces sp. NBC_01298, assembly GCF_035978755.1. NCBI lineage: Bacteria > Bacillati > Actinomycetota > Actinomycetes > Kitasatosporales > Streptomycetaceae > Streptomyces > Streptomyces sp. NBC_01298. The sequence goes on along the minus strand of NZ_CP108414.1, from coordinate 2,545,449 downwards.
GATCGACGCCGAAGGGGTCGTCCGGATCGGCGAGGACGGCAGCCTGTTGTGCTACCCGCATCCCGCCCCGGGCGTTCCCGTATTGCCCACCCACGGCCGGCGCTGGCCACTGGATCGGATGCCCGAGGGCGAGTTCACGGTCACCGACCCCGACGCGGGCCGGGTCTGGCATTACACCGCCGAGGGCGTCCTGGTTCAGCTCGACGACCGAAACGGTGCCTGGATCGCGTACGAGTACGACGACGACGGCAGCCCGACAGCCGTCAGCCACAGCGGCGGCTACCGGGTGCACGTCACCACCGCCGAGGGCCGGATCACCTCGCTCTCCCTGGGCGACGGCACCAGGATCCTGGACTACGGCTTCGACGACGGCCACCTCACCGAGGTGGTCAATTCCTCGGGGAAGCCGCTCCGGTTCGGCTACGACGATCAGGCCCGAATCACCTCCTGGACCGACACCAACGGCCATCACTTCGATTACGCCTACGACGACCGCGACCGTTGCATCGCCCAGTCGGGCACCAACGGCCACCTCAACGTGCGCTACGTGTACGAGCCGGGTCTCACCCGCGCCACGAACGCACTGGGTCACCTCCGGCGGTACGAGACGAATGAACGGGCGCAGGTGGTGGCCGCGACCGATGCCACCGGTGCGCTGGTCCGCACAGAACGCGACCATTTCAACCGCCTGTTGTCGCACACCGATCCGCTGGGCCGGCGGACCGGACTCTCGTACGACGAGGCGGGCCGGATCACGTCCGTGGTGGGACCGGACGGCCGTAGGTCGACGGCGGAGTACAACAGCCTCGGCCGGCCGGTGCGGATCGTGAACTCCGACGGCACCGTGGTGCGGCAGACCTACGACGAGCGGGGAAATCGCACCTCGGTGACGGGCCCTTCGGGCAGCACCACTCGCTTCGCCTACGACGAGCGCGGGCACATCGCCTCGGTGACCGACGCACTGGGCCATATGACGGCGGTCCGCTGTAACGCGGCGGGACTCCTCGTCGAGACGGTCGATCCTCTGGGCAACCGCACCCGTTGGGAGTACGACGCCTTCGGCCGCACCGCCGCAGTGACGGATCCGTTGGGCCACACCGTCCGCATGGAGTGGAGCGTGGAGGGCCGGATGCTGCGCCGTACGGCCCCGGACGGCGGCTCGGAGTCCTGGACGTACGACGGCGAGGGCAACTGTGTCCGGTTCACCGACGCCGCGGGCGGCACGACCCTCTCCGAGTACGGGGACTTCGACCTGCTCACCGCCCGCACCGGCCCGGACGGACTGCGGTACAGCTTCACTCACGACGCCGGGCTGCGGCTCACGGACGTCACCAACCCGCAGGGCCTGACCTGGTCGTACAGCTACGATCCGGCGGGCCGCCTGGTCGCGGAGACGGATTTCGACGCCCGCCGCACTGGCTACGCCTACGATCCGGCGGGTCGCCTCACGGCCCGCACGACGGCCACCGGCGAACGGATCACCTACGCGTACAACGAACTCGGCCAGGTCCTCCGCAAGGAGGCCGCCGGAGCGGTCACGACGTACGAGTACGACGTTTCGGGCCAGCCCGCCCGGATCGTCGGCCCGGAAGCTGAGGCCATACGGTTGCGGGACCGGGCCGGACGGCTGATCTCCGAGACGGTCGACGGCCGCACGCTGACGTTCACCCACGACGAGGTGGGGCGCCGGACGGGGCGGACCACCCCCGTGGGGGAGCGGACCGAGTGGACGTACGACGCGGCGGGGCGCCGGACGCGCCTCACCACGGCGGGCCGAACGGTCACCTTCGAACGTGATGCCGCCGGCCGGACCCTGTCACGTTCCCTGGGCGGTGGAGCCTCGCTCTCCCGCACCTTCGACGAAGTGGGCCGCCTCACGGGGCAGCAGCTGATCGGCCACGATGGCCGGGGCCTGCGGCGACGCGGCTACGCCTACCGCGCGGACGGTGCTCTCACGGAGATCGACGACAGCCTGACCGGACCCAGCGCCATCACCCTCGATGCGGCTTCCCGCGTCACGTCGGTCGACGCGGAGAACTGGACCGAGCGGTACTCCTACGACGAGGCGGGCAACCAGACCTCGGCCTCATGGCCGGCCTCACACCCCGGCGGCGAGGCCCAGGGGGACCGGGTGTACGAGGGCACCCGTATCCAGCGCGCCGGATCGGTTCGCTACGAGTACGACGCGGCGGGCCGTGTCACCCTCCGGCAGAAGGCCCGCCTTTCCCGCAAGCCCGACACCTGGCGGTACACGTGGGACTGCGAGGACCGGCTCACCTCGGTGATCACGCCGGACGGCACGACGTGGCGATACGGGTACGACCCGTTGGGGCGTCGCACCTCCAAACAGCGTCTCGCCGGGTCCGGAGAGGTGGTGGAGGAGACCCTGTTCACCTGGGACGGCCCGGTGCTGTGCGAACAGACCACGATCTCGCCCGACCTGCCGCACCCGGTCACGCTGACCTGGAACCACCAGGGCGCGCACCCGCTGACCCAGACGGAGCGCATCACCACGGGCTCCTCGCAGTCCGAGATCGACACCCGGTTCTTCTCGATCGTCACGGACCTGGTGGGTACTCCGACCGAACTGGTCGACGAGGGCGGGCAGGTGGCCTGGCACACCCGGGCCACCGTGTGGGGTACGACCACCTGGAACCGGGACGCGACGGCGTACACCCCGCTCCGGTTCCCCGGGCAGTACTTCGACCCCGAGTCAGGCCTCCACTACAACGTCTTGCGGACCTACGACCCGGAGACGGCGCGCTATCTCTCGCCCGATCCGCTGGGTCTCGCCCCGGCAGCCAACCCCGTGGCCTACGTCCACAACCCGCACACCTGGGCCGACCCGCTGGGCCTGACACCGTGTCCCGAGGACGAGCATCTGTTCCGGGGCACCACACGCGGATTCGACGGAAGCCCGGGCGTCCAGGAGCTGACCATCACGCCGACGTCGACAGATCCCGGTGTGGCCACGGTGTTCGCGACCCGGGCGCAGGAGTTCGGCGACGCCGTCGTCCAAGTCGTCCCGCGCAGTTCCCTGGACGGGGTGGAGACCTACCACGGCTACATCCGGCGGGAGGCGGAGGTGCCTGTCGGTCTGTCCCCGGCGGAGGTCACGGCCCGTGCGTCGGCGGAGATTCCGTCCGCGGCCGCCCGCGACATCCTGAGGGATATGGGCGTCCATGTCCCCAGTCGGATCAACCAGGCGGACATGGACCCCCTGCTGGAATACGACGTCCCTAAACTGACACCGGAACAGATCTCGGAATTCGTTCGAAGGGCTCATGAGTATGGCGGCTGACGCCCACCGGCTCCTCATCATCTCGGTCGAGAGCGCAGAAACCTCACGGGCCGTCTGCGTGGTACGGAGCCTGTACGGATCCGCACGCGTCGGGATGCGCTACCAGCTGCCCTCCCCGGCGGACGGAACCGTCGAACTCACGGAGATCGAGTGGTACGGGCATCCCCGGGAGGTGCTGGACGAATCGCACCACGGGAAGGTCTGCCTCGTCGGTTCCGGTGCGGGTGCACTGCGGGCTGAGGAAGCCTTGGCGGTGCGGGAACGGAGCTGAAAGTTGGTGGATGGTCAAGAACACGGCGTGGTCGGAGGTGGCCGGCGCCCTGGCCGCCGCCGGTCTGGCCGAGGGGGCCTTGGTGCGCACGACACAGGGCGACTGCCTCGAATACCGGAACCCGGACACCAAGGTGTCCGTACTCGTCGTCGACGGTGAGGACGAGCGGGACGACTGGCCGGGCCACGCGGGCCTCTGGAGCGTCAGCCGCGGGTGAGGATCCGGCAGGGATCCGGCACTGACCCGAGGGCGGGCTCCTTGTGACACGCGGGTCATCCGATCGGTGTACCCGTGGCACTGCCCTGCTCGGCGACAATGTGGTGGTTTGCCCGGTTCGGGGACCCCTATGCCAGGAGGCGCACGTGCGGCCCGACTCCAGCGGCCCCTCCGCAGGTGATCCGGACGACCAGCGGCTCCCGCTGGTCATGCGCGTCACGTTCTTCGTGCTGATCGGCACGTCGATGATCCGGTTCGTCCAGCGGCACACCCAGGAGGTCCGGGCCCCCTGGGTGATCGCCCTCGCCGTCCTGCTCGCCGTCCTCTACGTGCTCGGCGGGCCCTCCACGGCGGCCGGGACGCCCCCGCCCCGCGGCCGCGTGCCCCGGCCCGCCGCCTCTCGGCTGGTCTGGCTGGGCCTGGTCGTCACCGTGTGGGCCGTCCTCGTGCTGCTCGCGCCCAGCTTCGCGTGGGTCGCGGTCCCTCTCTTCTACTCCGTGCTGCGCACGCTGCCGCCCGTCGCCGCGTACGTCCTCGTCGCGTTCCTCACGCTCCTCGTGATCTTCGCGCAGCTGACCCTGGCCCCCCGCTTCAACCTCGACCTGGTGATCGGGCCGGCCGCCGTCGCCGCGCTCAGCACGGCCGTCTTCCTCCACATGCAGCGGCAGGCGGCCCGCCAGCACGCCCTCATCGACGACCTCGTACGCACCCGCCGCGAACTGGCCGCCACCGAGCGCCGCGAGGGCACCCTCGCCGAACGCCAACGGCTGTCCATGGAGATCCACGACACGCTCGCCCAGGGCCTCTCCAGCCAGCAGATGCTGCTCCAGGCCGCCGAGCGGACCTGGGACACCGACCAGGCCAAGGCCCGTGGCCACGTCCGAGCCGCCGTGTCCATCGCGGAGCTCAACCTCGCGGAGGCCCGCCGCTTCGTGCACGACCTCGCCCCCGCCGACCTCGCCCACGGCGGTGGACTCGACGCCGCACTGCACGCCCTCGCGGAACGGGAGTCCGGCGCCGGGCTGACGGTGCGCGTCCACATCGACGCGGGCGGGCGGATCGCCCCGCTGCCCGAACGCGTGGAGTCCGCGCTGCTCCGCATCGCCCAAGGGGCGCTGGCCAACGTACGGGAGCACTCCGGTGCGACCACCGCCGGGCTCACCCTCACCCGGCTCGACGACCAGGTCGTCCTCGATGTCGCGGACAACGGGCGGGGGTTCGACCCCGAGGCCCTCCCCGACGCTCCGTCCGGCCTGCGCGGACACGGCGTTCCGGCGATGCGGGCCCGGATGCGCCAGCTCGGCGGGACCCTGACCATCGAGTCGTCGCCCGGTGAGGGCGCCGTGCTGACCGCCGCCGTGCCCGTTCCGCCCGAGCCTGTCCCGCCCGTGCGCTGAGGGCGCGGTACGGGCGCGGCGCGAGCCCGGTCGCCGGGCTCGCTCAACGGCCCGCAAGGCCGGGCATGCGAAACCCAGTTCGTCAGCACGCCGGGCGCGCGACGCACGTCCGGGTGGTCCTTGCCCGCGCGGGTCCTTTCTGGCCGGTCGGGGCCGGCCGGACGGCGAAGGTTGGGTCATGATCATGGACCCCGATGCCAACTCCGCAACCTCCCGCCGCCCCTCCCGCCGTACCGTCATCGCCGGCGCGGCCGCCGTCGCCGCGGCGGGCGGGCTGACGGTGGCCGTCACCTCCGCCGAGACCTCGCAGGCGGTACCCGGAGCCGCGGTCGCCGACTGGGGTGCCTGCATGACGATCGCGCGGGCCGTTCTCGTCCGCGACGACGAGGACCAGCCGCTCGTACCGCGCTACGCCGACATCCTCCTCAAGAGCGGCCTGCCGCGCTCCCGCCGTCCCGGGAAGAAGGTGCTGGTCATCGGCGCCGGACCGGCCGGCCTCACCGCCGCGCACCTCCTGCGCGAGGCCGGGCACGAGGTCACCGTGATCGAGGCCAACGGCAACCGGGTGGGCGGCCGGATCAAGACCTTCCGCACCGGCGGCCACGAGAACGCCGCGCAGCCCTTCGCGGACCCCAAGCAGTACGCCGAGGCCGGCGCGATGCGCATCCCGGACAGCCACCCGCTGGTCACCGGGCTGATGGACAGCCTCGGCCTCAAGCGCCGGCGCTTCCACCTGGTCGACGTGGACGGGGCCGGCCGCCCCGCGTACCGCACCTGGATCCACGTCAACGGCATCCGGGTCCGCCGCGCCGACTACGCGCGCGCCCCGCAGACGGTCAATCGTTCCTTCGGCGTGCCGCGGGCGTACGAGTCCGTGCCCGCCTCGCGGATCGTCCGCGACGCCTTCGCCCCCGTGCGCCGCGAGATCGAGGGCAAGAAGGACAAGGAACTCGTCGAGGGCTGGGCGCGCGTCATCCAGCGCTACGGCCACATGTCGATGTACCGCTTCCTGACGGAGGAGGCCAAGCTCGACGTGCGGACCATCGACCTGATCGGAACCGTCGAGAACCTCACCTCCCGCCTGCACCTCGCCTTCGTGCACAGCTTCATCGGCGCCTCGCTGATCAGCCCCGACACCGCCTTCTACGAACTGCCCGGCGGCACCGCCACCTTGGCCGACGCGATGTACGCCCGGGTCAAGGACCTCGTACGGCTCGACCGGCGCGCCACCCGCATCACCCACGGCGAGGGCGAGGTCACCGTCGAGACCGTGTCCGAGGGCCGCGGCGGCAGCCCCGTGCGGCGGGAGACCTTCACCGGCGACACCGCCATCATCACCGTCCCCTTCTCCGGACTGCGCCACATCCCCATCACCCCCGCGCTCTCCTACGGCAAGCGGCGCGCGGTCACCGAGCTGCACTACGACGCCGCCACCAAGGTGCTGCTCGAATTCAGCCGCCGCTGGTGGGAGTTCGACGAGGCCGACTGGAAGCGCGAGCTGGAGGCCGTGCGGCCCGGCCTGTACCGGAAGTACCAGACCGGGCAGACCCCGGTGGACGGATCGCTGCTGGGCGCCCACTCCTCCGTCCGCGCGGGCCACATCTCCGCCGGCCAGCGCGCGCACTACGCCGCCAGCCGCGTGGTCAGCCGCGACCAGCCCGAGGCGGCCGGAGTCATCGGCGGCGGTTCGGCCACCGACAACCCCAACCGCTTCATGTTCCAGCCCTCCCACCCCGTGGAAGGCAGCGCCGGCGGCGTGATCCTCGCCTCCTACAGCTGGTCGGACGACGCCCTGAAGTGGGACTCGCTGGACGACGAGGAGCGCTACCCGCGCGCCCTCGCGGGGGTCCAGGAGGTGTTCGGACAGCGCGTCGAGGTGTTCTACACCGGTGTCGGCCGCACCCAGTCCTGGATGCGCGACCCGTACGCCTACGGAGAGGCCTCCGTCCTGCTGCCCGGCCAGCACACCGAGCTCTTCCCCGACGTCCGCAAGGCCGAGGGAAGCCTGCACTTCGCCGGGTGCCACACGTCCATCAAGCCCGCATGGATCGAGGGAGCCCTGGAATCCGCGGTACGGACCGCCCTGGAAGTGCACACCGCCTAGCCGGCGCCGCGGCCGCCCGGTTGTCCCGGGCGGCCGTCAGCTCTCCGCGAGCACGATCAGCCAGTCCTCCTCGGAGAACCGGATCCGCTGCCGCTTGTCGGGGTTGATCCGCACCCCGTGGTCGGGGGCCGCGGCGCTCCGCGCGCGCAGCCGGTAGCCGACCGCGCATTCCCGGCGCCGCCGCGCCGACTCCACGGCCGTGGCGAAGGAGACCTCGGAGCCCGCCCGGACGTAGTCCGTGGCCGGCTTGAGGTGGAACTCGTGGCCCCGCGCCGTGAACAACTCCTCGAAGACCTCGGCGAGATACGGGCTCTCCGAGATCTGCGTCATCAGCAGACTGATCAGCCTGCCGCTCACGATGAAGTCCGCTCCCTCCCGGGCGGGTGCGAGGAGCCGGTTGCCGTCGTCGGACATCTCGGTGGTGAGGGCGAGTTCCCGCTGCGCGGCCTCCCCGACCGCCCGCAGGTACAGCAGGGTCACCAGCGTCCTGTCGTCCGCCCCGGCCTCCGCCTCCGCCGCCGTACCCGCTCCCGGCCCCGCCTCCGGATCCGCCGCGGCCGGGACATGCGTCTCGCCGATCACGATCACGCCGTCGTACGAGGGCACGTCCAGCTTGGCCAGGGTGAGCGGGTCGGTGATGTCGCCGGTGTGGAGGGAGACGTCGAGGCGGGACCGGGAGGCCGCGGCGGACCGGGCGCCGTGGGTGTCCGCGTACGCGCCGAGCGCCACGACGTCCAGGGTCGTTCCCGGGCTCACGTACTGGTCCAGCTGCTCGATCACGAGCGGGGCGCGGCGGTTCCAGCCGAGCAGCAGGAGGCGCTCGGCCGGGGCGGGCCGGGGCCGGGCCGACACGATCGCCTCCTCCTCCACGAGGGAGACGAGGGAGGCCGCGTCCTCCCGGACGGCCGTGTCGTCGTCGCGGGAGATGACGATGATCCGGTCGGCCGGGCCGATCAGGGTCTCCTGGCCGGGGTTGAGGGTGACGCTCCCGTCGGCGTGCAGCAGGCCGACCGCGCAGGACGTGGCGAACGACAGCAGGGCCTCGCCGAACGTCCGCCCGGCGAGGCCCTCTGCGGCGACCGGGTAGAACTCGTCCCCCTCGAAGTCCAGCAACTCCGAGTAGACGAGGGAGAGACCGGGCTGCCGGGCGGTCTGGACGAGCAGCCGGGCGACGATGTCGTCCACGCACAGGACGTGCCCCGCGGGCCCGGCGGCGAGCCGGGCGGTGACGTGGTTGCGGGAGTCGCGGACGGCGGCCACCACCACCGCTCGCCCCTCGCCGGACCCGGGGACGGCCGCGCCGAGGGCGAGGAGCGTCTTCACCACGTGGGCGTCACCGCCGTCCCCGGTGGGGGGCAGCACCAGCACCGCCTTCGCGCCGCGCGGACTGACCCGGCACAGCTCGGTGGGGTCGGTGGTGCTCCCGCTGCGGCAGATGATCCGCGTCCTGCCGCCGTCGCCGACGCGGGTGGAGATCTCGTCCTCCATCCACACCTTGTCCTGCGGGGCGAGCACGGCGATGGCGGACCCGCGCTGGTTCGCGTTCGCGGCCACCAGCTCCCCGATCACCGGAAAGACCTGGTCCGACCAGCCCAGTACGACGGTGTGCCCGGTCTCCAGCACGGTGGAGTGCCCGAGGCGCAGCGCCATGATGCGCCGGTTGATCCCCGTGGTGATCAGACTGACCAGGGTCGACACGAAGAGCAGCGCCACCAGCGCGAGGGACACGGAGGCCAGTACGTAGAGCGGGGAGCCGACGGCGCCCCCGATCTTCAGGGTCTGGCCGACGCTGACCCACACGGCGGTGAGCCGGCCGGACAGCGTGGTCGGAGCGGACCGGTCGGACCAGACGAGCACCATGCTCGCCGGGACGACGACGGCCAGGCAGGCCAGGGCGAGCCAGCCGATCAGCGCGGCCGTTCCGCCCGAGACCAGATGGTCGAACCGGTACCGGAAGCGGAGCCGGAGTGACGTCGTGTGCTGCTGCGCCACACAAGCTCCCGTACATGAGTCGACGCGCCATTCGCGCCGGTCGGAGCGGCTGCCCGCCCACCGGGGATCACCCTAGGCAGGGGCGCGCCCCCGCCCCACGTGAACCGCGCCGGCCTCACTCAGAGGTGTGAACGCGCCGGGGCGCCCTTCCCGTGTCGCACGCCCGGCCGGTGGCCGGTGCGCGGAGCGGGAGGGGCGCCCGGAGCGCCGTTCAGGAGGTGGTGGAGCGGGATGTGCCCTTGTCCGTGCACAGGGCCCAGATGATGAAGACGCCGATGGCGATCGAGATGAGGCCCCAGAGCGGGGTGTAGGGCAGCCACAGGAAGTTGAGGATGATGTCCAGGGCGACGATCACCACACCCGTGACCTTGGCCCAGGCCGCGCCCTTGAGGATGCCCGCGCCGACGACCACGAGCACGATGCCCAGGACGAGGTGGATCCAGCCCCACGCCGTGACGTCGAACTTGAAGGTGTAGTCGCCGACGCGCGCGTAGACGTCGTCGTCCGCGATGCCGACGATCCCCTTCAGGATGCCGAGGACGCCTTCGACGAGCATCAGCACGCCGGCGAACACGGTGCCGCTCGTCGCCCACGGGTTCTCGTCGGCGGTGTACCTGCTGTTGGGGGCCCTGCTGGGGGGCGTTGCCTGTGCCACGAGAGGCTCCTTCGTCGGGCGGGACGCCGTGGGTCCTGCGTTGCGCCCAGCGTCGGTGGCGGGGGAGCGGGGGGACATTCGAGCGCGGCCATTCGGGTGAGTTTCCAGGGCGGGCGCGCACGCCGGAAGGCCGGCAGGGCGGGGCGCCCTGCCGGCCTTCCGTGGGGTGCGGGGTCAGGGGGTCGTCTTGCCGACCTCCAGGTCGGCCGTCGGGTCCTTGACCGTGCCGCCGGGCGGGCCGGCGGCCGCGCTCGTGTTGTTCGCGGGCCTGGGGTCGCGGGTCAGGGAGTCGACGATCGCGGTGTTGCGGATGTCGGAGCCGTTCCCGGTGTACTCCGGGTCCAGCTTCACCTTGATCACCCAGGTCATCGAGGCCCCGGACGCCAGCCGCGGCAGCGGGCCGCAGGTGACGGTCCGCCCCGAGGTGCAGCCGGGGTCGCCGGATACGAAGCTCAGCGCGGTCGGGAGCGTGTCGGAGACCGTGATCTGCTCGGCCTGGGAGGGGCCGTTGTTGGTGACGGTCAGGGCGTAGTCGAAGGTCTCGCCCGGGGCCACGGGACTGGTCTGGACGGCCTTCTTGGCGAGGGCGAGGTCCGCCGCGGGATCCGTGACGTGCCCGCCGGGCACGGTCGCGGTGCTCTTGTCGTTCCCGCTCGCCGGGTCGATGTTGTCGGCCGTCACCTGGGCGGTGTTCTTCAGGTCGCTGCCGTCTCCCGCGTAGGCGGGATCCACCTTCACGGTGAGCAGGTACTCGAACGTCTCACCGACCCTGAGCGGGCTGGTGCGCCTGCACGAGACCAGGTGTCCGGCGACGGTGCATCCGGCCGGGGAGGAGGTCACGTACGAGAGGCCCTCGGGCAGCGCGTCGGTGAGCTTGACGTTGAAGGCGTCGGCCGACGGGCCGTTGTTGGTGATCCGGATCCGGTAGTCGAAGGTCTCGCCCGGCACCGGGGGCTTGGTGCCGACCGCTTCCTTGACCACTTCCAGGTCCGCGGTCGGCTTGTTGACGGTGCTGCCGGGCAGGCCCGCCGGGCTGCTCGTGTTGTTCTCGGGCTTGGGGTCCTTGGTCCGCGAGGTGGCGGTCGCCGTGTTGCGGATGTCGGATCCGTTGCCGGTGTAGTCGCTGTCCAGGCGGACGGTGAACCGCCAGGTCCGGGACCCCGAGGGCTCCAGTACGGCCACCGGGCCGCAGCTGACCGTACCGTCGGTGACCGAGCAGCCGTCGGGGGAGGAGACGAAGGCGAGCTGCGCGGGCAGCTTGTCGGTGACGGTGGTGCCCAGTGCGCGGGACGGGCCGTCGTTGGTCGCGCTCACCACGTACTCGAAGGTCTGTCCGGGGGCGACCGGGGTGTCGTCGGCCGGCTGCTTGGTCGTCCACACGTCGGCCTGCGGGGCGGTGACCCCGCCCGGCGGCAGCACGGCGCGCGAGGTGTTGTCGGCGGGCTCCGGATCCTTGGACGCGGAGGCGGAGGTCGCCGTGTTGCGCAGGTCGCCGCCGTCGCCGGAGTAGGCGGCGTCCAGCTTCACCTTGAAGGTCCACACCACCTCACCGCCGGGGACGAGCCGGGCCAGCGGGCCGCAGGTGACGGTCCGTCCGGACACCGCGCACGGGTCGGCGGAGGACACGAAGTCCAGCCCGACGGGCAGGGCGTCGGTCACCACGACGTTGCGCGCGTCGGAGGGGCCCTTGTTGGTCGTACGGACCTCGTACTCGTACTCCTGGCCAGGCACCGTCGGCCCCGCGCCCAGCGGGGTCTTGACGGTGGCCAAGTCCGACACGGGATCGAACGGCCCCGGCGGCAGCACCGGATCCGGCTTGTTGTTGGCCGGGTCGGGATCGGTGGCCTCGGAGCTGCCCGTGGCACTGTTGCCGAGGTCGGAACCGTCGCCCTGGTAGGAGGGGCTCAGCCGGGCCTGGAAGCTCCAGCTCTTGGTCTCCCCGGCGGAAAGCTGCGGTTCGGGCCCGCACGTGACGGTCTGCCCGACGGCGGTGCAGCCGTCGGCGGAGCCCACGAAGGAGATCCCGGTGGGGAGCTTGTCCGTCGCGGTGACCTTCCGGGCCACCGACGGGCCCTTGTTCCTCGCGGTCAGCGTGTAGGTGATCAGGTCACCGGGGGCCTTGGCCCGCTGTGCCGTCACCTCGATCCTGGGCCCTCCGCCGGGCAGGGCGGCGGCCCCGGGGACCGGTCCGGCCCACAGGGCCGCGGCGCTGAGCAGCGGGGCCAGGGCCCACACCGCCGACCGCCGGCCGGGTGTCGTCGTCATCGCGCATCGTTCCGTTTCGTGCGGGAGGGGACCGTACAGAGAGAGCTGTACGGGAGTTGGGGGAGGGCGGGCAGGGGGGCGGCCCCGTCAGCCCGCCGTCGCGCGCTTCGCGAGCTCGATGTCGGCGGTCGGAGGGCGGACCCGCCCGCCGGGCACACCGGCGGAGCCGCTGTTGTCGAGCGGGTTCGGATCGGCCGTGTCCGCGCGGGCGGTCGCGGTGTTCCCCAGGCCCGTCCCGTCCCCGGTGTACGCCGGGTCCAGGCGCACGGTGAAGGTCCACGACCGGACCCCGCCCGGGTCCAGCGTCGCCGCCGTACCGCAGGTGACGTCCCGGCCGGCGGCGGTGCAGCCGCCGGCCGAGGAGACGAAGGCGAGCGCCGCGGGCAGCGGGTCGGCGACCGTGACCTTCCGGGCCACCGACGGGCCGTCGTTGCGTACGGTCACCGTGTACGTGAAGGTCTCCCCGGGGGCCACGGGGGAGCGGGCCTCGACGGCCTTCACCAGCGAGAGGCCGGCCTGGGCGGCCGCGACCCCGCCCGGCGGGGCGGCGGCCGCGCTGGTGTCGTTCGCGGGCTGCGGATCGGTGACGGCGTGCCGGACGGACGCGACGTTACCGAGGTCCGAGCCGTCCCCCTGATAGGCCGGGTCCAGCCGTACGCGTACGGTCCACGAGGTGCTCGTCCCCGCGTTCAGCTGATCGCGGACCGGGCAGGACAGCTGCTGTCCCGAGGCCGTGCACCCGTCGGCGGAGGAGACGAACCGCAGCGGCCCGGGAAGGGTGTCGGAGAGCTGGACGGCGCTCGTGTGGGAGGGCCCCAGGTTGCGCGCGGTGAGGCGGTACGCGAACTCCTGCCCCGGGACCACCGGTCCGGAGCCGACCCCCTCCTTCTCCGCGGCCACGTCGGCGCGCGCCGTCACCACCGTGGGCGCGGCCGTGGAGCTGTTGTCCGCCGGATTGGTGTCCGTACGGTCCGCCGGGGCGGTCACGGTGGCGGTGTTGGACAGGGTGCCGGGCTGGGCCGGGGCCGTACCGGTGACCGTGTAGGTGACGGAGCCGCCGCGCTGGAAGTCGGCCGTGGTGCTCAGGGCGTTCCCGCTGCCGGAGGACTGCCCGCAGGTGCCTCCGGTGCCCGCGCGGCAGGTCCAGGTCACGTTGGTCAGTCCGGGCACGGTGTCGCGCACGGTGGCTCCGGTGACCTCGTTGGCCTGGCTGTTGGAGACGGCCAGGGTGTAGGTCACCGGTCCGCCGCCGGCGGGCACGGTCGCCGGGGAGCCCGTCTTCGTGAGGGTCAGGTCGGCCGGCACGTTGATCCGCAGGGTGTCGATCTCGTGCACGTTCGTCGCACCGCCGGTGCTGCCGGAGAACCCCACCTTGAGGGTGGCCGGGAGCTTCGGCTGGTCCTTGATGCCCGTGACGTCGAAGTCGGTGATCAGCTGGGTCATGGCCGTGCCGGGGCCGCTGTCGGACCACACCGACAGCAGCATCTTCGTACCGCTGGGCAGCAGGGAGACGCGCACCGTGCGCTCCTTGTCGCGGCTGCCCGTCTCCACGGTCTTGCCCGGTCCGTCGGCGGACGTGGCGTGGCGGTACCCCGTCCTGGCGCTGCCTCCGCCGCGCACCACGATCTTGTTGGGCTGGTTGCCCGGTCCGCCGTTGCCGACGACGCTGGAGGAGAAGTTGCCGAACTCGTCGAGCCCGATGCCGAGGTACGCGCCCGGTACGCCCGAGGTGGCGCAGGAGTCCGCTGCGCCCGTGCAGGCGTAGCCGAGGGCCCCGCCGGAGGGGCCGACCCCGTCGGCCGCCGCGCCGTCGGCCAGGTAGAACGACAGCCCGTCACCGCGCTTGCTCTCGATGGTGGTTCCCCCATAGCTGGCGTAGCTGAACTCGACGAGGATGCCGAGGCTGGAGGGGAAGGAGTCCTTCAGCTTCCAGGTGCCGGCCTGGTTGGTGCTCGCGGAGGTCAGCCGCAGCCAGCCGCCGCCATCGGGATAGCTCGCGTTGCCGCTGGCAGTGCCCAGGTTGGTGGAGCTGTTGAAGTTCTCGTTGACGGGGAAGGCCAGCGCGCGGGGCCGGGGGCCGCCGGCCGGACCGGCCCCGGCCACGGCGTCCGGGGCCGCGGTCGCGGGCGTGGAGAGCGCCGCCGGCAGGACCAGCGCCGCCGCGCACAGCAAGGCGGCAGCGGCCCTGCGCCACAGGGGACTCCGGGGCATGGTCATACCGGAACGTTCCTCGTCTTCTCGCGCCGCGGTGGGTCCTGCGGAGGCCGTCCGCCGCGGGGGCCGCGGCGAACCCCCGGTCACCGGCACCGCACCCGGAACGCCGTACGCAGCGCCGCTCCCGCGGCCACCAGCGCGGCAGAGGTCCACAGCAGCCAGGGCGGGACCGCGGCACCGGAGTCGGCCAGGTCGCCGCGGCCGTCGTGCTGCTCCCGGCCGTCGTGCTGCTCCCGCCCGTCGTGGTGGTCGTCACGGCCGTGATGACCGTCCCCATCGTCCCCACGACCGTCGTGATGCTCCCCGCGCCCTTCGGGCACCAGGCACAGCCGGCCGCCGCCCGGCCCCGTGGTTCCGGGCCGGTTGGCGTTGTCCGAGAGGTCGGGGTCGAAGCTCGCCGAGGTGACGCGGGCGATGTTCTCGACGGGCGTGCACCGGCCGTCCGGCGGCCGGGCCGCCCGGTCCCCGGTGACGGCGCGCACCGTGATCCGGTACTCCGCCTTCTCGCCGGCGGCCAGGCGGTCCAGCGGCGGACAGACCACCAGCCGCTCCCCGTCCTTCGCGACCGCGCAGTCGTCGGGCGAGGAGAGCAGGGCCAGCGAGGGCGGCAACAGGTCGGTGACCTGGAGCTGCCGCGCCGTCGCCGGGCCCTCGTTGCGCACCGTGATCAGGTAGGTGAACTTCTCGCCGGGCCTGACGTGCTCCCGTCCCTTCGCGAGCACCGCGGTCTTCCGGAGCGACAGGTCCGCGGTCCGCGCACTGGGCGGGATCTCCAGGCCGGTCAGGGAGGAGGTGTTGTTCCGGGAGTCCGGGTCCGCGGTGGCCGAGTCCACGACCGCTTCGTTGACGATGTCCGAACCGTCTCCGCGGTAGCCGGCGGCGAGCCGTACGGTGATCACCCACGCGTGCGAGGCGCCCACGGCCAGGGTGGCCAACGGCCCGCACACCGCGGTCCGGCCGCTCGCGGTGCAGCCGTCGCGGGACGTGACGAACTCCAGGGAGGGCGGCAACCGGTCGGTGACGCGCACCTGCCGGGCGGTGGACGGCCCCCGGTTGGTCACCGTCACGACGTAGTCGAAGGTCTCCCGCCCCGCCGGGGCGACGCCCTCCCGGCTCTCCGGGTCGTCCTGCCCGGCGGCCGCCGCCTGCCGCAGGATGCCCGACACCGCGAGGTCCGCGCTCTCCGGGAGCTCCGAGGCGGCGGCTCCGGTGGCGCCCTCCCCGGACTCGTCCGCCGCCCGTACGGCGCCCCCGTCGGGTCCTGTTTCCGGGGACGGCCGCCCCGTACCCGCGACGGGCGCCGCCGGTGCGGCGGACGCCGGGGAGCTCGGGGATCCGGACGGGGCGCCGGTACCGGGGTCCGCCGGCGGGGGCGCCGATGCCGCGGAAGGAGCCGTGGAGATCAGGCAGAGGAAGCAGCACGCCGCCGCCGCGGAGAGCGCGGACACGGTGCGCCGACGCCGGTACGGGCCACCGGCGCGGCTTCTCACGACACGTCGCATTGGCTGCCCTTCGGGGAGGAGGACTCGCCCAAGGAGGACCAGTGCGGTGATCTATTCACACAAATGGTCAGGAAGGGTGCGTCTTGCTTGATCGCTTATGGCCAATGGGTGATCGAATTCAGTCCGTCGGTCGTATGTCGTCGGCTCAGCCGTGCGCGGCGTGCAGTGCGTCCGTGGAGTGGCGGTGGCTGTGCCGCCATCCCGCCCCGGCCCGGCGTGCCCCGTGCAGGTGCGGATGCCCGGGAGTCAGGCCGGTGTGTTCGTGTTCGTGTACGTGGCTCCGGCCCGTCTCCACCGCCGCCGCAGTGGCGCCCGGTTGCCCGGCCCCGGCCGGCCACAGGCGGGCGGCGAGGGCCGCGGCCGCGAGGGCGATCGCACCCAGGGCCGCCGTCGCCCACCCGAGCCCCGCCTTCGCCCCCAGCCAGCCCGCGAGCGGATAGGTCAGCAGCCAGGCGGCGTGCGACAGGGAGAACTGGGCGGCGAACACCGCGGTGCGGTCCCCCTCCGGAGCCGCCCGCCGCAGCACCCGCCCGGCGGGCGTGAGCACCATCGAGCACGCCGCCCCGAACCAGGCCCACGTGGCCAGCAGCGCGGGCCAGCGCCAACCGCCGCCGTGCGCGGCGGTGATGACGCCGAGGGCGCCGAACGCCGCCGGGAGCAGCAGGGCGCCGGCCAGCATCACGCGCCGGCCGGGGCGGTCCTCCAGGATCCGCGGCAGGGCCAGCGCCACGGCCATGGAGCCGGCTCCGTACGCGCCGAGAGCCAGGGCGACCGACTCGGCGGACAGCCCCAGCGCGTCCCGTACGTACACGACGGAGTTGACCGTGACCACAGCTCCTGCGGCCGCGACCGCGAGGTTCATGGCCAGCAGGGACCGCAGCTGCGGGGCGCCGAGGAACAGCCGCGCCCCCGCGGTGGCCTTGGCGTACGCCCCCGGCCCGGAACCGGCGCGGGCCGGCCCCCGCCGGGGCGGTACGGCGGACATCACGAGCGCGGACGAGCCGAGGAATCCGGCCGCCGTACCGAGGAACAGCCGGTCGTAGGTGGCCACCGACAGTAGTGCGGCCGCCAGCGCGGGACTGAAGAGGCTCTCCAGGTCGTAGGCGAGCCGGGACAGCGACAGGGCCCGCGTGTAGGCGCGCTCCTCCGGCAGGACCTCGGGGATCAGGGCCTGGAAGGTCGGAGTGAAGGCGGCCGAGGCGGTCTGCAGCAGGAAGATCAGGACGTAGACCTGCCACACCTGGCTCACGAACGGCAGGAAGAGCGCGACCGCCGCCCGGATCAGATCCGAGCCGACCAGCAGGGCCCGGCGCGGCAGCCGGTCGGCCACCGCGGCGACCGCCGGGGCGATGACCACGTACGCCGCCATCTTGATCGCGAGCGCCGTGCCGAGCACCGAACCCGCGTCGGCGCCCGCGAGGTCGTAGGCGAGCAGGCCGAGGGCCACGGTGGCCAGGCCCGTGCCGGTCAGGGCGATGACCTGGGCGCCGAAGAGGCGGCGGTAGGTGCGGTCGCGCAGCACGCTCGGCATGCGATGGCCCTCCGGGCGGGACGGTGGTGCGGGGCCTTCAATGTATCCACACATGCGCATCTGCGCACATGTCTGATGGATCACGGCTCCGCCCTCGCCCCGAGCCGCCCCCGGCGACCTACCCTGTGGGGTATGCCAGCTCGCGAACCCCAGCCACCTGCACCCGATGCGCACCTACGGGATCCCGACAGGGCGCGCCTGACCGAGGCGACCGAGGTCTTCGCGATGCTGTCGGACGTCACCCGGCTGCACCTGCTGTGGCTGCTCGCCCAGGAGGAGTCGGACGTCGGCTCGCTCGCCGACCGGTGCGCCGCGTCGAGGACGGCGGTGAGCCAGCACCTGGCGAAGCTGCGGCTCGCGGGCCTCGTCGACACCCGCCGCGAGGGCCGCCGCATCCACTACAGCCTGCGCGACGGGCACTTGCGCCGGCTCGTCCTGGAAGCCCTCAGCCACGCCGACCACCGGGTCAGCGGAACGGCCCCGCACAACTGAGCCCCCGCGGCGGCGCGCCCGACGCCCTGAGCTGCCCCCGCGCGCTCTCCACCCTCGTCACGATCGGCCACGTCGCGGTGGCCTTCGTCCTCACCTGCCTGCTCGGCTTCGAGCGCACCCTGAGGGGCCGCCGCCGGCAACCGGACCTTCTCCATGGCCTTCGTGATCCTGGCGCTGGAGACCCGTCACATCCCCGGCCTGAGCGTCTTCGACGGCCGCCGGTGGGCCCACCGCTTCCGCAGCGACGCCGACCTGCTGCGACTGCACGGAGAGCGCAGCCCCAGCGCCGAGGGCTGAGACGGCGCCCGGTTCAGGTGCGGGAGGAATCGCGGACCGTGCAGGTGGCGCTGTCCGCCGGGCACCAGTGGGTGCGGCCGCCGACCAGGTGGAGTTCGAGCGCGGCGTCCCGCATGCCGCCCCGGTTCAGTGCCTCGCGCAGGGCGGTGGGGGCGGGCTGCGGCGGCAGTCCCAGTACACCCACGACGACGACCCCGTTGCGGGCCTCGACCGAGGCGATCTGCCAGTTGCCCGTGGCGGCCCACCGTTCGGCCACCGGCCGCGCGTTCGCCGCGAGCGCGCGGTCGCGGGCGACGGAGATCGTGCCCGCGGTGAGCGGTACGGCGATCAGCAGCACGATGGCCGATACCGCGGCCAGGGTCCGGCCGTGGAACGTGCCCACCGCGATGCCCGCCTCGCCGGCGCCGGCCCGGACCCCGTAGGCGAGGAAGACCACCGTTCCGGTGGCGACGATGGCCGCGACGTTGGTGGCGAACAGGAGCGCGGACTGGCTCGCGTCGTGGAAGCGGTGCGTGGTGATCAGGAGCCCGGTGACGGCCAGCGGCGGCACCAGGGAGATGGCGATGGCCACCCCCGGGAGGGTGTCGGAGACGTCGGAGCGCACCAGGGCGAAGGCCCCGACCGTGCCGGTGGCCAGAGCGGCGACGAGGTCGATCAGCCGGGGGCTGATCCGCGAGGAGACCTGGCTGTTCGAGGCGAAGGCGTCGGGCGGCGACACGAGCCACCCCATCAGCATGCCGATGGCCACCACCGTCAGGGCCCCGCCGAGCACCAGGAGCGCGCAGCGCACCACCTGGTGCCGGTCGGCGAGGACCAGCGCGAGCGCGCTGCCCAGGATCGGGGTCATCAGCGGGGCGACGATCATCGCTCCGATGACGGTGGCCGTCGAGTCCCCGACGACGCCCGCGGACGCGATGACCGCCGCGAGGACGAGCAGGACCCAGAAGCGGGTCGAGCTGGGGCTGCGCCAGGCGCGCTCGATGAACAGGGCCGTGACCATCCGGTCCGCGGCGGTGGCGTCGACTCGTGGCATGACGGCCTGCCCTCATAGTTGATGGAATGTCATCTTATGGTCCTTTCTGTCGGATATGAGGCACAGGCGGCCGTCCTGGCCGCCCGTCATTTCCGCCGATGCGCCCGCAGGCCTTGGATAGTTGCACTATCCTCAGCGCGTGGATCAGCTGATCGTCGAAGACCCGACCCGTATCGGCCCGTACCGTCTGATCGCCCGGCTGGGTGCCGGCGGCATGGGCCTGGTCTACCTCGGCCGCTCCGAGGGCGGGCGCACCGTCGCCGTGAAGGTCGTACAGGCCGAATACGCCGGGAACCCGGAGTTCCGCAGGCGCTTCGCCCGCGAGGTGGCCGCCGCGCGGCGGGTGGGTGGGAGTTGGACCGCCGCCGTCCTCGACGCCGACCCCGAGGCCGCGGTGCCCTGGGTGGCGACCCAGTACATCCCGGGGCCCGACCTGCACGCCGTGGTCGCCAAGGACTTCGGGCCACTGCCCGAGCACTCCGTGCGCACCCTCGCCAACCGGCTCGCCCTCGCCCTGGGGGCCGTGCACGAGGCGGGCCTGATCCACCGCGACCTCAAGCCCTCCAACGTGCTCGTCACCGTCGACGGCCCGCGCGTCATCGACTTCGGCATCGCCCGGGCGATGGACAGTCTGGCCGGGGACAGCCTGCTCACCCACACCGGCATGCTGATCGGCTCGGCCGGGTTCATGTCGCCGGAGCAGGTCCGCGGCCTCGAACTCACCCCCGCCAGCGACGTCTTCTGCCTCGGAGCCGTCCTCGTCTACGCCGCCACCGGACGCCTCCTCTTCGGAGCCGCGGACACCGGCCTGAACGCCCACCTCTTCCGCGTCGCCGAGGAGGAGGCGGACCTGACGGGCGTACCGGAGACGCTGGCCGACCTCGTACGCGACTGCCTGCACAAGGACCCGTCCCGGCGGCCCACCCCCGCGCAGGTGGCCGAACGCACGTCGCCGGACCGGGACGGGGAATGGCTGCCGGGCACGGTGCTCGCCCAACTGGGCCGCCACGCGGCCAAGCTGCTGGACTACGCCCCGGCGATGCCCGCGGCCCCCGAGCCGGCCCCGCGGCCGGACACACAGCCGGACCCCCGCGTCCCCGCCGCCCGCGCGCACCCCCTGCCGCCCCCGTACGCTCCGACGGCCCCGGCCGACGCAACCCCCGCGGGAGGCTTCGGCCCGCCCCCGGACGTGCGGCACGAGGCCCCGCCCACGCCCACGCCCCCGTTCACGCCCCCGGGCCAGGACCCGGTCGGCGCCCCGCGCGGCGCCGGACGCCGGCGCGGCCTGCTGGTGGCCTCCCTGGCTCAGCTGACGGTGGTGCTCGCGGCGACGGTCTTCACCATGGCGATGCCGTCCGTCCAGTCGGACCTCGGTGTCGAATCCTCCGGCCTGAGCCCGCTGTTCACGGCCTACGCGGTCTCCTTCGGCGCGCTGCTGCTGCTCGGCGGGCACCTCGCGGACCTGATGGGCCGCCGGCGGTCGCTGCTCGTCGGACTGCTCGGATTCGCGGCGGCCTGCGCGCTCGGCGGCTCGGCCGGCGATTCCGGCACGCTGTTCTGGGCCCGTGTCGTGCAGGGTGCCTCCGCCGCCCTGCTGACGACGGCCGGGCTCGCACTGGTCACCACCGGCTCCTCCGACACCGGGAGGCGGGGCCGGGCCCTCGGGGTCTACGCCGCGTTCACCTGCGGCGGTTCGGCCGTCGGGCTGCTCCTGGGCGTACCGCTCCTCCAGAGCCTGAGCTGGCGCTGGTGCCTGTACGCCCCCGCCGCGATCGCCGTGCTCCTGCTGCCGGTCGCGCTCACGCTCCCGCGGGAAGACCCCGGTGCCTCCGGCGTCCGCCCGGACGTGCCCGGTGTGCTGCTCGGCACCGGCGGGCTCGCCGCCCTCACCTACGGCCTCGCCGAGATCGAGTCCGGCGGGACGATCAACCTCCTGGCAGTGCTCCTGCTCGCCGTCGGCGCCGGCCTCCTCGCGGGCTTCCTGTGGCGGCAGGCCGGCGCCTCCGGCCCTCTCCTCGCCCCGTACGTCTTCAGGGACCGCAACCGGGTCGGCGCCCTCCTCACCCTGTTCCTCGTGGGCATCGGCTCCCTGGCCCTGTTCTCCTCGCTGGCCTTCTACCTCCAGCAGATCGCCGGCTACCAGACGGACGAGACCTGGAGGTACCTCCTGCCCCTGCTGGTCGGGACGGTGATCGGCTCCACCCAGGTGTCCGCCCGCCTGCTGCACCGCGCCGCGCCCCAGGTCCTGATCGCGGCGGGGCTGGTGGTCGCGGCCGTCGGCGTGCTCGTCCTGGCCACCGGCGACAACGGGTACCTGTCCACGGGCCTGTCGCTGCCCAGCATGTTCCTCACCGGGCTCGGTCTCGGCGCGGCCCTCGTCCCGCTCCTCGCCACGGTGACCGCCGGCGTGGCACCCCGGTACGCCGGGGCGGCCTCGGCCGCCGTCGCCACGGCCCAGCAGCTGGGCGACGCGATCGGCGGGGTGCTGCTCGCCATGGTCGTGGTCGTCGCCGCCCGGTCCGCGGAACCGGACGACCAGTACCAGACGCTGGTGGAGGGCTACGGCACGTTCCTCTGGTGCGGGTTCGGCGCCCTGCTGCTGGCGGCCCTCGCCGGCGGCCTGCTGGTCACCGCCAGGGAGCCCAGGGGCGCCGGGCCGGCCCGGTAGTCCCGGTAGGAGCTCAGCCCCTGCCGCGTACGAGCGTGAACACCGCGCCCTCCGGGTCCGTGACCACCGCCAGCCGGCCGCTCAGGCCCTCGCGCGGCGGCTGGACGATCCCGCCGCCGAGCCGCCGGACCCGGGCGGCGGCCGCGTCGGTGTCCTCCACCTCGAAGTACGTCATCCAGTGCGGGCCCCGGTCGTGGGGCAGGGAGCGGCCGACCCCGTGCACGGCCGCCACCGGACGGCCCTGCAGGGAGAGCGTGAGGTAGTCGAAATCCTCGCAGGCATCCGCGTGCGCCCGGGCCTCGTGGCCGAAGACGTGCTCGTAGAACTTCCCGACCGTCGAGGTGTCCTGCGTGACCAGCTCGTGCCACACCGGGGTGCCGGGCCCCCCGGCCAGCCGGGTCCCGAGGTGGGACGCCGCCTGCCAGAGCCCGAAGATCGCGCCCAGCGGGTCCGAGCAGATCGCCACCCGCCCCGCGATCCCGGCATCGAGCGGGCCCACCGCCACCGTGCCGCCGCAGGAGCGGATGGACTCCGCCGTCGCGTCGGCGTCGTCCGTGGCCAGGTACGTGGTCCAGGCCACCGGGAGCTGGCGGTCCGGCGGCATCTCGCCGATGCCGGCCACCTCCCGCCCGCCGAGCATGGCCCGGACGTACGGGCCCAGCTGCTCGGGGCCGGGCTCGTACTCCCAGCCGAACAGGTCGGCGTAGAACTCCTCGGTGGTCCCGAGGCCGTGCACCATCAGGCTCGCCCAGCACGGCGTGCCGGGTGTGCGCCGCGTTGCTTCCGATGCCTCGGTCATGTCAGCCGTCTCCTCCGTCGTCACGCTCGTGACCTTTCCCGGAGCTGATGCTTCCACTCCGGCAGGCCCGGCGCGCCCCGACCGGCCGGGTTTCGCGGGAGCCGGGAGAGATGTCCGGATCAGTGCGGCCCGGCACGGCCCGTCGATGTCAGGCTTGTTACGCGAGGTGGTGGCGGGGAGCAAAATTGGCGGCATGACTGTGAACCCGCCCCGCTCCCCGCTCGTCTCCGCCGCCGCCCTCAGGGAGGAGCTGGCCGGCCCGCTGCCGCCGGTGCTCCTCGACGTCCGCTGGCAGCTCGGCGGCCCGAACCTGCGGCCCGAGTACGAGGCCGGACACCTCCCGAACGCGGTCTACGTCGACCTCGACGCGGAACTGGCAGGCCCGGCGGGCTCCGGCGGCCGGCACCCGCTGCCCGACCCGGAGGAGTTCGGGGCGGTGATGCGGCGGGCCGGGGTCTCGGGGGAGGCCCCGGTGGTCGTGTACGACGGCGGCCTGGGCTGGGCGGCGGCGCGCGCGTGGTGGCTGTTGCGCTGGACGGGTCACGCCCGGGTGCGGGTCCTGGACGGGGGACTGGCCGCGTGGCAGGCCGCCGGCGGCCCGCTGTCGGCCGGGGTCACTCCTGTGAGCGAGGGTGATTTCAAGCCAAATCCGGGTGCCATCGGACTCCTGGACGCGGACGCGGCGGCGGCGCTGGCCCGGACGGGTGTGCTGCTGGACGCACGGGCGGGCGAACGGTACCGGGGCGAGGTCGAACCGATCGACCCGGTCGGGGGCCACATCCCGGGGGCGCTGTCGGCGCCGACCACGGAGAACACGGGCCCGGGCGGACTGTTCCTGGACCGCGAGGCCCTGCGGGCCCGCTTCGAAGGCCTCGGCGTCCACGCCGACACCGGTACCCCGGTCGGGGTCTACTGCGGCTCGGGCGTCTCGGGGGCCCACGAGGTCCTGGCGCTGGCGACGGCGGGCATCCCGGCGGCGCTGTACGCGGGCAGCTGGTCGGAATGGTCCGCGGACCCGTCCCGCGAGGTCGCCGTGGGCGAGCTGCCGGGCTAGGCCGTCCCTTCCGGATCCTTCCGGGCGCGCGGCCCCGGGCCCCGATGGCGGACTCCGCCGCCGGGGCCCGAGCCGGGCTACTCCTGCTTCTTGCGGCGCGTGCCGAAGACGATCTCGTCCCAGCTCGGCACCGCCGCGCGGCGGCCGGGGCGCACCCCGTCGGCCTCCGCCTGCCGGTCCGTGGTTCCCGTCAGCCGGTCCCGGTGGCCCGCGACGGTGCGCGGCATCAGGACGTCGGCGTACGCGGAACCCGCACCGGCCGACGCCGAAGCGGCGGGCGGCTCCTCCAGCTCCGGTTCCGTGACCGGCTCGGGGACCACCAGGTCGCCGCGGAAGCTCGGGACCGCCTCCAGCAGGGCCGTCAGCGTGTCCCGTTCCTCCTCGGGCTCCGGCTCCGGCGGGGGAGGAGGCGCCGTGGGCCTCTCCATCTGACGGTCCAGCGCCCGGTCCAGCGGCCTGTCGCGCGGCAGCCGCGCGATCCTCGGCACGAACGGGAAGCTCGGCTCCGGGGTCGCCGGCAGGTCGTCCGACTCGCCGATCAGCGAGCGGGCCTCGTCGTCCACGGCCACGACCAGCCGGCGCGGCGGGTCGTACGTCCAGCTCGCCGAGTGCGGTTCGCCCGCGACCCGGTAGACCAGCAGGACCTCCCAGGTGCCGTCGTCGCGGCGCCAGGAGTCCCACTGCACGGATTCCTTCTCGGCCCCGCGCAGCGAGAGCCTTTCCTGCACGGCCTCGCCGAGCTGGGGTCCGGTGTTCTCGCCCGGCCGGCGCACGGGGGTCTTGCGGGCCCGCTCCGCCATGAAGGCGCGCTCGGCGAGCACCGGGCCCTCGAAGCGGCGTACCCGGTCGACGGGGATGCCGGCCATCTGAGCGACCTCCTCCGCGGAGGCGCCGGCCCGTATGCGGGCCTGGATGTCGCGGGGGCGGAGGTGGCTCTCCACCTCGATCTCGATCTGGTTCAGGCGCGCACGGTCGTTACGTACGGCAGCCCGGAGACGCTCGTCGATCGGAAGCGTGTACTCCGTGCTGTCCGCAGCCTTGAGCACCAGTCGTGTGCCGTCATTGGAGACGGCCACGACACGCAGTTCGGGCATGGGGACCTCCCGGGTGGTGCCTGCCGACGTCACGTGCGTCGCTGCTTCCGCTAGTCGAGTGTGGCCTGCCCGGGTGCAGCCTGCCACTACCTTGCCGAGTTAAACCGGCGTGTCGGGCATGCGCCCTTGATCGCTGTTATGGCACGGTTACCTGTTGGGCACGCACAGTGACCGAACGATTACTGTGCGCAGCAGGATCCCGTGCAAAACCGCGGCATCGCCGGTCTCGAGTGCCGTTTTTCCATCAGCCGGCCCCCTCTCCCGAGTCCGGACATCCGAAAGGAAGGACGGCCCCAGGGCTCGCCACAGTACTCCATTCGGGCCACCTGGGTGGACCGCCGCGCCGCCGAACTTGTCCCGGACGGCGGGAGTTGGGCTGCCCTGGATCGGGCCCCCATCCGGCCGGACCTGCGCACGCACCCGATTTCGGGTGTCTTGCTTCACAGAATCTCCGGAAACGGAACTATCCGTTTCGCTGACGTGTCAGTAACGGGAGAAGGCGTTGGAGCGCGAGGGGCAGGACACGCAGGGGATGGCGATGGGTCAGAAGACGGTGCTGGACGTGGAACCGGAGCGGGAGAAGGAGACGAAGAAGCTCGATCTGAGCGCGGCTCAGGTCGCGGGCTCCTCCCTCGCCACGGTCGCCGCGGCGCTGCTGGCCTCGCAGATGGGCGTCTACGGGACCATCCTCGGCGCCGGAGTGGTGAGCGTGGTGGCCACCGCGGGCGGACCCGTCATCCAGCACTTCTTCCGCCGCACCGGCGACCAGCTGCGCGAGACGGCCCGGCCGAAGGCCCGTCAGGTCCCGGTGGAGGGGCCGCGCGAGGAGCCCCACGAGGTGCGGGCGCCCGACGGGACCATGATGCTGCGCCAGGTCCCGCCGCCGGAGGTCTCGGAGGAGTTCGGCGCGGCCACCGTGCACGGCAAGCGGTTCCGGGGCTGGAAGCGCACGGCGGTCGCCTCGGGGGCGGCCTTCGCCATCGCCCTCGGCGGCATCGGAACCTACGAGGCGATCGCCGACACCTCCGTCAGCAAGGGGGGCGGGACCCTCTTCTCCGGCGGCACCCAGAAGGTCTCCGAGGAGAAGCCGGCCCCGCCCGGCGGGGGAAGGGGCGGCAAGGGCGGGAAGACCCCGGACACCGGGAACTCCCCGAGCCCTTCGCACTCGAACGGCGACCCGAGCCCGAAGCCCGACCCGGACCCCTCGGGGTCCCCGACTCCCCGGCCCACCCCGACTCCGACCCCGACTCCCACGCCGACACCGAAGCCGGACCCGACTCCCACGCCGACCCCGACCCCGACTCCCAGCCCGGGCACCGGCAAGCACACGCCGAGCCCCGGGACCGGCCAGGAGTCACCGGCCCCCTGAGGGCCCGGGCCCGGTCCCCGAGGCGCAATCCCCCGGGCTCAATCTCCCGGGCTCAATCTCCCAAGACCCGCCGCAGGTAGTCGTTGCCGAAGACCCGGTCCGGGTCCAGCCGGTCCCGGAGCGCGGTGAACTCCCCGAAGCGCGGGTACACCCCGGCGAAGTACTCCGCGTCCCGCGTGTGCACCTTGCCCCAGTGCGGCCGCCCGCCGTGCTCGGTGAAGATCCGCTCGGCGGCCGTGAAGTAGGCCTGGTACGGGGTGCCCTTGTACATGTGCACCGCGATGTAGGCGCTCTCGCGGCCCGAGGCCGTCGACAGGGTGATGTCGTCCGCCGGAGCGGTCCGCACCTCCACCGGGAAGCTGATCCGCAGGTCGGAGCGGTCCACCATGGCCTTCAGCTCCCGTAGCGCCCCGACGACGCGCTCGCGCGGAAGGGCGTACTCCATCTCCACGAACCGCACCCGGCGCGGGCTGGTGAACACCTTGTACGGGATGTCCGTGTAGGTGCGCGCCGACAGGGCGCGGCTCGCGATCCGGGCGATGGAGGGGATGGACGCCGGGACGGCGCGGCCGAAGGAGTTCACGGCCTGGAAGAGGCCGTTGGACAGCAGCTCGTCCTCGACCCAGGCGGAGACCGCTCCGGGCGGGGCGGCCGGGCCCTGGCTGCGGTTGTTGCGCTTGGTGTTGCAGTTGCCGGTGTGCGGGAACCAGTAGAACTCGAAGTGCTCGTTCTCCGCGTGGTGCTGGTCGAACTCCTCCGTCACCCGGTCGAAGCTCATGGGCTCCTCACGGGCGGTCAGGAAGAAGAGCGGCTCCACGGCGAAGGTGAGCGCGGTGACGACGCCGAGCGCCCCGATGCCCAGCCGGGCCGCCGCGAAGACCTCCGGATTCTCCTTCTCGGAGCACGACAGCAGCTCACCGTTCGCCGTGACCAGCTCCAGGCCGCGGATCTGGGCGGCGATGGAGGCCGAGTCGCGGCCGGTGCCGTGGGTGCCGGTGCTGGTGGCGCCCGAGACCGTCTGCTCCATGATGTCGCCCATGTTGGTGAGCGACAGGCCCTCCTGGGCGAGGGCCAGGTTGAGGTCCTTGAGGACCGTGCCCGCCGCCACGGTGACGGTGCCGGCGGTCCGGTCGATCGACTGGATCCCGGCCAGCGCCTGCGGGCGGATCAGTACGCCGTCGGTCGCGGCGGCCGCGGTGAAGGAGTGGCCGGAGCCCACCGCCTTCACCTTGAGCCCGTCCCCGGCGGCCCGGCGGACCGCCTCCCGGAGGTCCCCGACCGATGCCGGGGTGACCACGCGCGCGGGCGTGGCGCTGATGTTGCCCGCCCAGTTATGCCACGCGGCGGTCCGTGTCCCGCCGCTGCCTGCTGTCCCCGTCGTCGCCATCGTTGGAAGGCTCCTCCCCTTGCGCCGGCCTCGTCAGCCGGCGGTAACCCGCGAACGCAACCGCCGCCGCGGCGGCCCCCGCCGAGATGGAGACGACGTACCCGGTCTTCGCGCCGGCGGCGTCGATGACCCAGCCGGCCACGGAGGACCCGAGCGCGACCCCGACCGCGAGCCCGGTGCCCGTCCAGGTCATCCCCTCGGTCAGCTTCGCGCGTGGTACGTGCGCCTCGATCAGGGCCATCGTGGTGATCATCGTGGGAGCGATGGCGAGGCCCGAGACGAAGAGCGCCACGGCCAGAAACGGAAGGTTCCCGGCCAGTAGGAGGGGGATCATACTCACGGCCATCGCACAGATGCCCAGCACCCACCTGCGTTCGGCCTTGCCCTTGAGGTGCAGCAGGCCGAAGACGATGCCGGCGAGGCAGGATCCGACCGCCCAGACGGCCAGGATGAAACTGGCCCACGCCTTGTGCCCCTGCTCCTCGGCGAAGGCCAGCGTGACCACGTCGATGGAGCCGAAGATGGCCCCGGTGGCGACGAAGGTGGCCACCAGCACCTGGAGTCCGGGCGAGCGCAGCGCCGAGGTCCGGTCGGAGTGCTCGTCGCGCGGGTGCGGGGCCGGCTCGGTGGCGCGCTGCGCGGTCAGCCACCACACGCCCACGAGCAGGCAGACCCCGGCGACCAGCGGGCCCGCCTCGGGGAACCAGGTGGTGGAGAGCCCGATGGCGAGGATCGGCCCGAAGATGAAGCAGACCTCGTCCAGGACGGATTCCAGGGAGTACGCGGTGTGCAGTTCGCGCGGCGAGTCCCGGTAGATGGCCGTCCACCGGGCCCGGATCATCGCGCCCACGCTGGGTACGCAGCCCGCGAGCGCGGCGAAGACGAACAGGGTCCAGTCGGGCGCGTGGTTGGCCGCGCACAGCAGCAGCCCGGAGATGGCGAGGATCGCGAGCAGGCTCGCCGGGCGCAGGACGCGGCGCTGGCCGTACTGGTCGACCAGGCGGGAGACCTGCGGGCCGATCCCGGCGGCGGAGAGCGCGAGGGTGGCGGTGAGGGCGCCGGCCAGCGAGTAGCGGCCGGTGAGCTCGGAGATCATCGTCAGGATGCCGATGCCGACCATGGAGAGCGGCAGCCGGCCTATGAGGCCGGCCGCGCTGAAGCCCCGGCTCCCGGGGGCGGCGAAGAGCGCGCGGTAGGGACTGGGCAAGGTGCCCTCCGTAAGGGACGTCATTGGCCCATACAGGTTACGACCGCGCACAAGCCGCCCGCGCGGGGAGGAACCGGACAGGGGCCGAACGGCCCGTACCCCCGCGTCGAGCGGTCCCGGAGGCCGGACCTGTTTTCCGCGGGGCGGCGGCGGGTGGCAGGATTCGAAGCATGTCTGACCAGCTCCGCGCCAGCGCCCCCGGCTCGACCGAAGGCCCTGCCGCCCCCTATGACGCCCTCCTGCTGCTGTCCTTCGGCGGCCCCGAGGGGCCCGACGACGTCGTGCCGTTCCTGGAGAACGTCACGCGCGGCCGCGGCATCCCGCGCGAGCGGCTCAAGGAGGTCGGGCAGCACTACTTCGGCTTCGGCGGAGTCAGCCCGATCAACGGCCAGAACCGCGAGCTGCTGGACGCCCTGCGCAAGGACTTCGCCGGGCACGGCCTGGACCTGCCCGTGTACTGGGGCAACCGCAACTGGGCCCCGTACCTGAACGACGTGATGCGCGAGCTGGCCGCCGACGGGCGCCGCCGCGTCGCGGTGCTCGCGACCAGCGCGTACGCCTCGTACTCGGGCTGCCGGCAGTACCGCGAGAACCTCGCCGACGCGCTCGCCCTGCTCGTGGAGGAGGGCGTGGCCGAGGCGGACCTGCCGAAGGTCGACAAGCTGCGGCACTACTTCAACCACCCCGGCTTCGTGCAGCCCATGATCGACGGGGTGCTGGCCTCGCTGGCCGCGCTGCCCGAGGAGGTGCGCGCCGGCGCGCACCTGGCCTTCACCACCCACTCCATCCCGAACGCGGCGGCGGACGCCTCCGGCCCGGTGGAGGACCACACGGCGGACGGCGCGGGCGGGGCCTACGTCAAGCAGCACCTGGACGTCGCCAAGGTGATCGCCGACGCGGTCCGCGCCGAGACCGGCACCGAGCTGCCCTGGGAGCTCGTCTACCAGTCGCGCAGCGGCGCCCCCCACATCCCGTGGCTGGAGCCGGACATCTGCGACCACCTGGAGGCCCTGCACGGGGCGGGCGCCCCGGCGGTGGTCATGGTGCCGATCGGCTTCGTCTCGGACCACATGGAGGTGCTGTACGACCTCGACACGGAGGCGACGGCCAAGGCCGCCGAGCTGGGGCTGCCGATCGCCCGCTCGGCCACGGTCGGCTCCGACCCCCGGTTCGCGGCGGCGGTACGGGACCTCGTGCTGGAGCGGGCCGCGGCGGAACGCGGCGAGTCCGTGGAGCGTTGCGCGCTCGGGCTGCTCGGCGCGAGCCACGACCTGTGCGCGGTGGGCTGCTGCCCGGCGCGCGGGCCCCGGCCGGCGGCCGCGGGCGCGGACAGCCCGTACGCGTAGCCGTAGCGCACTGAAGTCAGCGGAATTCGATGAACGGGAGCCGGGCGTGATCTCCGAAGAGCTGAAGACCGAACTGCTGGACGTGGCCCTGGAGGCGGCCGGCCGGGCGGGCGCGCTGCTGAGGGACGGGCGGCCCGCCGATCTGGCGGTCGCCTCGACCAAGACGAGCCCGATCGACGTGGTGACCGAGATGGACATCGCGGCCGAGAAGCTGATCACCGGCATCCTCGCGGAGCGGCGGCCCGAGGACGGGCTGCTGGGCGAGGAGGGCTCGGAATCGGCCGGCACCAGCGGTGTGCGGTGGGTCATCGACCCGCTGGACGGCACGGTGAACTACCTCTACGGGCTCCCCACCTGGGGCGTCTCCATCGCGGCCGAGTTCCGCGGCGAGACCGTGGCCGGGGTCGTGGCGGCGCCGATGCGCGGGGAGACGTACCACGCGGTGCTGGGGCGCGGGGCCTGGCTGGGCGGGGTCCGCCTCGCCTGCCGGCCGGCCGCTCCGCTGGACCAGGCGCTGATCGGCACCGGGTTCGCGTACGTCCAGAGCCGGCGGGCGCACCAGGCCGAGGTGGCGCGGCGGATCATCCCGCTGGTCCGGGACGTCCGGCGCGGCGGTTCGGCGGCGATCGACCTGTGCGACGTGGCCGCTGGACGGCTGGACGGGTACTGGGAGCGCGGGCTGAACCCGTGGGACCTGGCGGCGGGCGAGCTGATCGCGCGGGAGGCGGGCGCGGTGACGGGCGGCCGCCCCGGGGAGCCCGCCTCGGGCGAACTCGCGCTGGCGGCGACCCCGGCGGTGTTCGCCTCGCTGCGGCCGCTGCTGGAGGAAGCCGGGGCCTGGCACGACTGAGCGGTCGGACCGGCCCCCGGGCATGAGGGAACCCCGGCGGCCGGGTGGCGGCCTCCGGGGTCCGGGGGTGTGCGAGGACCGGTGGGCTGGCTACCGGCGGCTGGAGTCAGCAGGCGGAGACGGTGACCGGAACGCCGTGATCGGCTGCGATGCGCTGGAGGTCTTCCAGCTCCGCCTGTTCCACTTCCACGAGGAAGTCGTCGCCCGTCTCGCGAGCCTGCCTGAGGTCCGACTGCGTGCTCCTGATGCGCTGCAGGAGACCCGCGGTGAATGCGTCCATGGTGGGTTCGCCCCCTCTTCGTGGGTCGGCGGCGGCACGTGGCAGTGCGCCGTCAGGGAGGTGTTCGGGGTGTGAAGTCGTCCTCCCCGCCGCGTTGGACCCAGAAACCTCGTAAGGCGAGGGAATCCTCACTTCCGCCCCTCGGGTCCCCCTGAGCACCGCCTGAGCACTCCTCGAGTACTCCCCGAGCCCCCTCGCGCGCCCCCGAGCGGCGTCTTACAGCCGGTTTACCGGCGAAAGGGGCAGGATGGACGACACATGACACCCCTGCCCTGACGGGCTCTGAGGAAGGAAACGACGTGCGCGTACTCGTCGTCGAGGACGAGCAGCTGCTCGCCGATGCGGTGGCCACCGGACTGCGCCGGGAGGCCATGGCCGTGGACGTCGTGTACGACGGTGCCGCGGCCCTGGAGCGCGTCGGAGTGAACGACTACGACGTGGTCGTGCTCGACCGGGACCTCCCGCTCGTGCACGGCGACGACGTGTGCCGGAAGATCGTCGAGCTCGGCATGCCCACCCGCGTGCTCATGCTGACGGCCTCCGGCGACGTGAGCGACCGGGTCGAGGGCCTGGAGATCGGGGCGGACGACTATCTGCCCAAGCCCTTCGCGTTCACCGAGCTGACCGCCCGGGTACGGGCGCTGGGCCGGCGCACCACGGTCGCGCTGCCCCCCGTGCTGGAGCGCGCGGGGATCAAGCTGGACCCGAACCGGCGCGAGGTGTTCCGCGAGGGCAAGGAGGTGCAGCTGGCGCCGAAGGAGTTCGCGGTGCTGGAGGTCCTCATGCGCAGCGAGGGCACGGTCGTGTCCGCCGAACAGCTCCTGGAGAAGGCGTGGGACGAGAACACGGATCCCTTCACCAACGTGGTGCGCGTGACGGTGATGACGCTGCGCCGCAAGCTCGGGGAGCCGCCGGTCATCGTGACCGTGCCCGGTTCCGGCTACCGGATCTGACGCGGGTGGCCGCGACCCCGGCGCCACCCTCCGCGCCACCGAAACCGACCTGGGACCCCGGCCAGCCCGAGGGTCCTTTCCCTTGGCTGCGGCCGACCATCCGGATACGCCTGACGCTGCTGTACGGCGGGATGTTCCTGATCGCCGGCATCCTGCTGCTGTCGATCATCTACCTCCTGGCGGCCCAGGCGCTGCGGCAGGGCAACGCGCTGCCGTTCACCATCGTGGGCGGCGGCCCGATCCAGGTCACGAGCAGCTGCCCCGGTGTGAGCGGTACGGGCCAGATGCCCGACCAGTTCAACGCCGCGATCAACACGTGCATCCTCGAACAGCGCCGGCACGCGCTGGACGACCTGCTGAGCCGCTCGCTGATGGCGCTGATGGGGCTGAGCATCATCGCCTTCGCCTTCGGTTACGCGATGGCCGGCCGGGTGCTCTCGCCGCTCGGCAAGATCACCCGGACCGCCCGCCGGGTGGTCGGCTCGGACCTCACCCGGCGGATCGAGCTGGACGGTCCGGACGACGAGCTCAAGGAGCTCGCCGACACCTTCGACGAGATGCTCGACCGGCTGGAGCGGGCCTTCACGGCCCAGCAGCGGTTCGTGGCCAACGCCTCGCACGAGCTGAGGACCCCGCTGGCCATCAACCGGACGCTGCTGGAGGTGCACCTCTCCGATCCCGGGGCTCCGGTGGAGCTCCAGCAGCTCGGCAAGACGCTGCTGGCCACCAACGAACGCAGCGAGCAGCTGGTCGAGGGCCTGCTGCTGCTGGCCCGCAGCGACAACCAGATCATCGAGCGCAAGCCCGTGGACCTGGCGGAGGTGGCCTCCCGCGCCCTCGACCAGGCGCGCGGGGAGGCGCAGGCCAAGGGCGTGGAGATCCGCGGGGAGCGCGCGCTGGCCGTGGTCCAGGGCAACGGCGTACTGCTGGAGCGGATCGCGCTCAACCTGGTGCAGAACGCGGTGCGCTACAACGTGCCCGAGGGCGGCTGGGTGGACGTGACCACCGAGGCCGTGCACGGGCAGGCGGTCCTGCTGGTTTCGAACACGGGTCCCGTGGTTCCCGCGTACGAGGTGGACAACCTCTTCGAGCCCTTCAGGCGGCTGCGTACGGAGCGCACGGGCAGCGACAAGGGTGTCGGGCTCGGCCTCTCGATCGCGCGCTCCGTGGCGCGCGCGCACGGCGGGAGGATCCAGGCCGTCCCGCGCGAGGGGGGTGGCCTCGTGATGCGTGTCACTCTGCCCTTGTGAGAGCGGCCGCCGTCCTTGTGAGGACGACCACCCCGTGTTCGCTGTTGGCTGAATGCTTGGGTCGTGAAGACAGTGACTTCTGTGCGATCGATCACAGTGGCGAGTGTCCGGCCCTATGCGCTCAGTGACCTTGGGGGGGCCGGAAAGCCCGGGAAGTCCGGGTTTCCGGCCCCCCTGATGGCGGGAAATACATGGGGTGGCGTTTGTGCAAGACGGCCCCCGGACCGTGTACGGTCCCGGTCGTCATCCCAGCCAATCGCTCGTCTGAATGTGCGGCTGGGTGTCGATTGAGTAACAGACCTTGATGTGAGGCAAAATCTCCGCCTCAGGTCGGGCACAAGTCCGGCCTCTCGCGCGTTACGTGCGCTGAGACACCCGCTAAATCCCAGAGGGGGAGAGCGAACTATGGCAACGGACTACGACACCCCGCGCAAGACCGACGACGACGTAGACAACGACAGCATCGAAGAGCTGAAGGCTCGTCGCAACGAGAAGTCGTCGTCGAACGTGGACCTGGACGAAATCGACAACGCGGAGGGCCTCGACCTGCCCGGCGCAGACCTCTCGAACGAGGAACTGGCCGTACGGGTCCTGCCGAAGCAGGCCGACGAGTTCACCTGCACGAGCTGCTTCCTGGTGCACCACCGCAGCCAGCTGGCACGCGAGAAGAACGGTCAGCCCATCTGCCGCGAATGCGACTGAGAGGCGTCGGCCGTGACTGGCTCGACACCATTTCGGAAGCGGCGCTTCCGAAAAGCTGGTGATCCGGCGGAGACGCACGAGGGAACCGGGGGCCTGGAAACAGGCCCTGGAGCCCCCGGCGTACCCGCCGTGCTCCCCGACACCGCCGAGGCGGTGACGTCGGCCTCCGAGGCCGGCGAGGGGCCCCGGAAGAACTCCGGGGTCCGTCGGCTGCAAGCCGTCAAGAACGGTGTGCGCAAGGGCGGCGAAAGTGCCAGGGCCGCCGCCCTTTACCTCACCGACCGAGTCATCGAGAACGCACCGCGCGTTCCGGTTCGGGACCTCGCGACCCTGCGCGCGCAGTTCCCGGGCCTCGGGCCCGATCAGCTGGCCGACAAGCTGATCTCGGGCGCCGCCAACGCCACGTCCACGGTCGGCGCGGGGATCGGCGCGGCCGCCATGCTGCCGGTGCCTCCCGCGATGCCCGCTGAGCTGGCCGCCGAGATCACCGGGGTCGCCGCGATCGAGCTGAAGCTCATCGCCGAACTCCACGAGGTCTACGGCCTGCGACCGCCCGGCAACCTCAAGCAGCGCAGCGTCGCCTACCTCACCTCCTGGACGGAGGAGCGCGGGGTCGACCTGACCAAGCCGACCACGCTCAACGCGGCGCTCGGCGGCCAGATGAAGCGCGAACTGCGCCAGCAGATCATGAAGCGGATGTTCCGCAACCTGCCCAACCTGATGCCGTTCATGGTCGGCGCCGCGGTCGGAGCGGTCATGAACCGCCGGGACACCCGCAAACTCGCCGAGAAGGTGCGTACGGACCTGCGGGCCCGCGCCGTGGCCTGGAACGCGCTGCCGCAGCTCCCGCCCCTGGAGCGGCCCGCCGAGGCCCTTCCCGAGGCCGCCAGGGCCGCCGTCGAGGGCCGGATGTTCGACCCTCGGGCCATCGACCCCCGAGACGGCGACCGGCGGGACTGATCAGTGACCCGCGGGACCGGTCCCGGCCGTGGTCAGTCCCGGCCCTGCGCCGCGCGGATGGCCGCCGCCAGGGCCTGCGGCTCGCGGGTGGAGACGTAGACGTACGGGGTCGGGTCCGAGGGGTCGGTGACCTCGACGCGGACCGCCGTCGGCACGTAGCTGCGCATCAGCATGAAGGCGCGCATGTCGGCCTTGTACGTGCGCCAGGCGCGGGCCTCCTCCGCGT
Source organism: Streptomyces sp. NBC_01298 (assembly GCF_035978755.1). Classification (NCBI taxonomy): domain Bacteria; kingdom Bacillati; phylum Actinomycetota; class Actinomycetes; order Kitasatosporales; family Streptomycetaceae; genus Streptomyces; species Streptomyces sp. NBC_01298. Next base: position 2,510,034 of record NZ_CP108414.1, on the reverse strand, counting down.
CCAGCACCTCCGGGTCGCCGAGCGCCGCCACCGGGATCCGGGCCTCCCCGGCGGCCAGCGCGCCGCCCACCACGCGCACGCGCTGGGAACCGTACGAACTCACCAGCAGCCCCGTCAGCGCGGTGCCCCCGATCAGCCCCGCGAGCAGCGGCAGCGTGCCCAGCGGGAGCAGCATCAGCGCGCAGGCCAGGCCGGTCAGGGCGGTGATGGCCCACCAGGAGCGGGGGGCTGTCAGGCGTTCGTCGTAGTGCGCGGGGGAGAGCTGCATGCGGCCAAGCCTGCCACGAGGCGACCGGCGGGTAGCCGCGCGGGTAAGGTCTGCGGCTGTGAGTGGACGAAACACAGCGTTGACGCCTCCCGCCGACGCCACGGCGCCGGTGCGGCACCCCGATGCCCCGGCCCCCGGCGAACTCCTCGGCGCGCACTACGAGCACTGCTTCGGCTGCGGCGACGGCCAGCCGCACGGACTGCACCTGGCGGCCCGCGCGGGCGAGGGCGTGCGCGTCACCGCCGAGTTCACCGTCAAGGCGGCCCACCAAGGTGCGCCCGGCCTCGCGCACGGCGGCGTCCTCGCCACCGCGCTCGACGAGACCCTGGGCTCCCTGAACTGGCTGCTGCGCGTCATCGCCGTCACCGGCCGGCTGGAGACGGACTTCGTCCGGCCCGTGCCCGTGGACACGGTGCTGTACCTGGAGGCCGAGGTCACCGCCGTCGCCGGCCGGAAGATCTACTCCCGCGCGGTCGGCCGAATAGGCGGACCCCAGGGACCGGTCGCGCTGCGCGCCGACGCCCTCTTCATCGAGGTGAAGGTCGACCACTTCATCGACAACGGACGGCCCGAGGAGATCCGGGCGGCGATGGCCGACCCGGACCAGGTCAGGCGCGCACGCGCCTTCGAGGTGAACCCCTGATGTCTGAGAACAACACCGGCGTGGACGTCGCCATCCGGCGCGTCGACCCGGAGGTGCCGATTCCGGCCTACGGGCACCCCGGCGACGCCGGCTGCGATCTGGTCACCACGGTGGCCGCGGAGCTGGAGCCGGGGGAGCGGGCGGTCCTGCCCACGGGGATCTCCATCGCCCTGCCCGAGGGCTACGCGGCGTTCGTGCACCCGCGCTCGGGCCTGGCCGCCCGCTGCGGGCTCGCACTCGTGAATGCCCCCGGGACGGTGGATGCCGGGTACCGTGGGGAGATCAAGGTGATCGTGGTCAATCTCGACCCGCGCGAGAGCGTCCGGTTCGAGCGTTTCGACCGCATTGCCCAGCTGGTTGTCCAGCGAGTCGAGCAGGTGCGCTTCCGCGAGGTGGCGCAGCTTCCCGACTCGGCGCGGGCCGAGGGGGGTTTCGGCTCCACCGGTGGTCATGCGGCCGTGGCCGGATCCGGCGCTGGTCAGCAGGGTGGGAATGGCTACGCTTCGGTCGTACACGACCGGGAAGGACAGTGACGTGTTCGGACGTCGCAAGAAGAACGACTCCGTCAAGGACGGCGGCGCGGCCGAGCAGGTCGTCGACGGCGTCGGTGCCGATGAGCAGGACGGCACGGAGGAGAACGACGCGGTACAGCCGCGCAGGGTGAACCTGCCGCCGGCCCCGCGTCCCGACGGCCCGTGGGACATCTCCGAGGTCCCCGGCAGCCCCGAGGAAGGCCGGGTCGACCTCGGCGGCATCCTCGTACCGGGTGTCGAGGGCATGGAGCTGCGCGTCGAGGTCGCCGGGGACGCGATCGTCGCCGCGACCGTGGTGCTCGGCGACAGCGCGGTGCAGCTGCAGGCCTTCGCCGCGCCGCGCAAGGAAGGCATCTGGGGCGAGGTCCGCGAGGAGATCGCCGAGGGCATCACCAAGCAGGGCGGCATCATCGACGAGGTCGAGGGTCCGCTGGGCTGGGAGCTGCGCGCGCAGGTCCCCGTACCGCTCCCGGACGGACAGACCGGCGCCCAGCTGGTCCGCTTCGTCGGGGTGGACGGCCCGCGCTGGTTCCTGCGCGGTGTCATCTCCGGCCAGGGCGCGGTGCGTCCCGAGTCGGCCGGTGTGCTGGAGCGGATCTTCCTGGACACCGTCGTGGTCCGCGGCGAGGGCCCGATGGCCCCGCGCGACCCGATCGTCCTGAAGCTGCCGAACGACGCGCAGATGGTGCCGGACGGCGTGCAGACCGACGAGGCCGCAGACCAGGAAGGCTCCCGCTTCGGCGGCGGAATGGGCCAGCTGGAGCGCGGCCCGGAGATCACCGAGGTCCGCTGACCCCGGCTCGATCCGTCACGGCCGTGGGCCGCACTCCTCCGGGGGTGCGGCCCACCGCCGTTTCCGCGGCGGTAGGAACCCGCCCGAGCCCGGGGGCGTCAGGGAACCGTCAGAGATCCGTCCGCGGCAGGTCATCGGCGCGTGAACGGGGCGGACGTCCCGGAGAATGGCCGCATGGGACGCGGCAAGCTCAGGATCTATCTCGGCTCGGCCCCCGGCGTGGGCAAGACGTACGCCATGCTCTCGGAGGGCCACCGCCGGGTGGAGCGGGGCACCGACTGCGTCGTGGGCTTCGTCGAGCACCACGGGCGGCCGCGCACCGAGGTCATGCTGCACGGCCTGGAGCAGGTGGAGCGCAAGGAGCTCGTGTACCGGGGCGCCGCCTTCACCGAGATGGACGTGGACTCCCTGCTGGCCCGCAAGCCCGCCATAGCCCTGGTGGACGAACTCGCGCACACCAACGTGCCGGGCTCGCGCAACGCCAAGCGCTGGCAGGACGTGGAGGAGCTGCTGCGGGCCGGGATCGACGTGATCTCCACGGTCAACATCCAGCACCTGGAGTCCCTGGGCGACGTGGTGGAGTCGATCACCGGCGTGCGGCAGCGGGAGACCGTCCCCGACGAGGTGGTCCGGCGGGCCGACCAGATCGAGCTGGTCGACATGTCCCCGCAGGCCCTGCGCCGCCGCATGGCGCACGGCAACATCTACAAGTCCGACAAGGTCGACGCGGCCCTGTCCAACTACTTCCGCCCCGGCAACCTGACCGCGCTGCGCGAGCTCGCGCTGCTCTGGGTCGCGGACCGGGCCGACGAGTACCTCCAGCAGTACCGGGGCGAGCACAACATCCGCTCCACCTGGCAGGCGCGCGAGCGGATCGTCGTGGGCCTCACCGGGGGGCCCGAGGGGCGCACCCTCATCCGGCGCGCCTCCAGGGTGGCGGCCAAGGGCTCCGGCAGCGAGATCCTGGCTGTCTACATCGCCCGCAGCGACGGGCTGACCGCGGCCTCGCCCAAGGAGCTCGCGGTCCAGCGGACGCTGGTCGAGGACCTCGGCGGAACGTTTCACCACGTCATCGGAGACAACGTCCCCGAGGCGCTCCTCGAATTCGCCCGCGGGGTCAACGCCACCCAGATCGTGCTCGGCTCCAGCCGCCACCGCTCCTGGCGGTACGTGTTCGGCCCCGGGGTCGGCGCCACCGTCGCCCGGGACTCGGGACCCGACCTCGACGTGCACATCGTCACGCACGAGGAGGTCGCCAAGGGCCGCGGCCTGCGGCCCGTGGCCCGCTCGGCGGCCCGGCTCGGCCGGACCCGGCTGCTGGCCGGCTGGGTGGTCGGGGTGGCCCTGCCGCTGGCGCTCGCGACCCTGCTGACGCACATCGACAACGACCCCGGCCTCGCCAACGAGATGCTGCTGTTCCTGGCCCTGACCGTGGGCGCCGCCCTGCTCGGCGGGCTCTGGCCGGCGCTGGCCTCGGCCGCCGTCGGCTCCCTGCTGCTGAACTACTACTTCGCCCCGCCCCTCCACCGCTTCACCATCTCGGACCCCAAGAACTTCGTGGCCATCGTGGTCTTCTTCGGCGTCGCCGGCTCCGTGGCCTCCGTCGTCGACGCCGCCGCCCGCCGCACCCACCAGGCCGCCCGGCTGCGCGCCGAGTCCGAGATCCTCTCCTTCCTCGCCGGCAGCGTGCTGCGCGGCGAGACCACCCTGGACGCGCTGCTGGAACGGGTCCGCGAGACCTTCGCCATGGAGTCGGTGGCGCTCCTCGAGCGCGAGAGCGACGTCGAGCCCTGGCGGCCGGCGGGCAGCGTCGGCCCGAACCCGGTCGCCCGCCCCGAGGACGCGGACGTGGACATGCCGATCGGCGACCACATGGCGCTGGCCCTGTCCGGGCGGGTGCTGCCCGCCGAGGACCGCCGCGTGCTCGGCGCCTTCGCGGCCCAGGCCGCCGTCGTGCTGGACCGGCAGCGGCTGGTCGGGGAGGCGGAGGAGGCCCGTCGGATGGCCGAGGGCAACCGGATCCGGACCGCGCTGCTGGCCGCCGTCAGCCATGACCTCCGTACGCCCCTGGCCTCCATCAAGGCCTCCGTCAGCTCCCTGCGCTCCGACGACGTGGAATGGTCCGAGGAGGACCGCGCCGAGCTGCTGGAGGGCATCGAGGACGGCGCCGACCGGCTCGACCACCTCGTGGGCAACCTGCTCGACATGTCACGGCTCCAGACCGGCACCGTGACCCCGCTGATCCGCGAGATCGACCTCGACGAGGTGGTCCCGATGGCGCTGGGCGGCGTACCCGAGGGCAGCGTGCTGCTCGACGTCCCGGAGACCCTGCCCATGGTGGCCGTGGACCCCGGGCTGCTGGAGCGGACCGTGGCCAACGTGGTGGAGAACGCGGTGAAGTACAGCCCGCCCGGGGAGCAGGTGCTGGTGGCGGCCAGCTTCCTCGGCGACCGGGTCGAGGTACGGGTCGTGGACCGCGGGCCGGGCGTGCCCGACGAGGCCAAGGACCGGATCTTCGCCCCCTTCCAGCGGCACGGGGACGCGCCCCGCGGCGCCGGGGTCGGGCTCGGCCTGGCCGTCGCGCGCGGCTTCGCCGAGGCCATGGACGGCACCCTGGAGGCCGAGGACACCCCCGGGGGCGGGCTCACGATGGTGCTGACGCTGCGCGCGGCGACCGGCGGGCGCCCGGCGCTCGCCGTGAGCGTGGACGGCGAGGGGCGCAGCGCGCCCGGCGGGACCGGGGGACCGGAGCCGGGCGGGGCCGGGGGACTCCCGGCGGATTCCGATCTCGATTCGATACGACAGACACGACAGACACGACAGAAGGCAGGACCTCAATGACCCGGGTGCTCGTGGTGGACGACGAACCCCAGATCGTCCGGGCCCTCGTGATCAACCTGAAGGCACGCAAGTACGAGGTCGACGCGGCCGCCGACGGGGCGAGCGCCCTGGAACTGGCGGCCGCCCGCCACCCCGACGTGGTCGTCCTGGACCTCGGCCTGCCCGACATGGACGGGGTCGAGGTGATCAAGGGGCTGCGCGGCTGGACCCGGGTCCCGATCCTGGTGCTCTCCGCCCGGCACAGCTCCGACGAGAAGGTCGAGGCCCTGGACGCGGGCGCCGACGACTACGTCACCAAGCCCTTCGGCATGGACGAGCTGCTCGCCCGGCTGCGCGCCGCCGTCCGGCGGGCCGAGCCGGGCGCCGGGGCCGGTGAGGACGAGGTGGTCGTCGAGACCGAGACCTTCACGGTGGACCTCGCGGCGAAGAAGGCGGTGCGCGCCGGACGCGACGTACGCCTCACGCCCACCGAGTGGCACCTGCTGGAGGTGCTGGTGCGCAACGGCGGCAAACTGGTCAGCCAGAAGCAGCTCCTCCAGGAGGTCTGGGGGCCCTCGTACGGGACCGAGACCAACTACCTGCGGGTCTACATGGCGCAGCTGCGGCGCAAGCTGGAGGCCGACCCCTCGCACCCGAGGCACTTCATCACCGAACCGGGCATGGGATACCGCTTCGAGAGGTAGTGGGGGCGCCGGTACGCTTCCTGTATGAGTGCTGAACCGCGTCCCGAGAAGCCCGCGAAGCCGGCGAAGCCCGCCAGGCCTGCGGGCAGGTTCCGCCGGATGATAGAGCGGCTGTCCACCTCGCAGGAGGAGCTGCATTCGGCTGAACTGCAGGAGGACGCAGAAGCCGCGGGGTGCACGCGGATCTGCGACTGCCACGACCGTCAGATAGTGAAGGTGACCGGGACCCTGCGGACCGTCACCCTGCGGCCGCGCGCGGGCGTCCCCGCCCTGGAGGCCGAGCTGTTCGACGGCTCGGCCGCGCTGGACGTCGTCTGGCTCGGACGTCGCTCGATCGTGGGAATCGAACCCGGCCGTCGCATGATCGCCTCCGGGCGGATCTCGATGAGCCACGGCCGTCGGGTGCTCTTCAACCCGAAGTACGAACTCCGACCGCTCGGACAGGAGCACTGACGGTGACGTCACTCGACAAACCGACCACGCACGGCGTGGACCCCGCCGCCGAGCCCTCCGAGGACCAGAAGGCCGTCACGCAGGCGGCCCTCTTCGACGCCTTCGGCGGCATCCGGGGCACCGTGGAGACGATGCTCCCCGGTCTGCTCTTCGTGATGATCTACACGATCAACAAGGACGTGAAGCTGTCCGCCATCGCGGCGGGCGCGGTCGCGGTCCTGCTGGTGGTCGTGCGACTGCTGCGCAAGGACACCGTCAAGCACGCCTCCAGCGGCGTCTTCGGCGTGGGCGTGGGCGTGGCCTTCGCCCTGTTCACGGGCAGCGCGAAGGGCTTCTACCTGCCCGGCATGATCTACGGCGCCGGCCTGGGCGTGGCCTTCACGCTCTCCGCGCTGGTGGGCTTCCCGCTGCTCGGCGTGATCCTGGGACCGGTCTTCAAGGAGAACCTGTCCTGGCGCACGCGCAACCCCGGGCGCAAGAAGGCGTACGTCAAGGCCAGCCTCGCCTGGGGCCTGATCTTCCTCGCGAAGTACGCGATCCTCTTCCCGCTGTACTGGTGGGGCGACGCGACGCAGCTCGGCTGGGTGCTGATCGCGCTGAAGCTGCCGCCGATGGTGCTCGCGGTGTACTTCACCTGGCTCTTCCTGGCGCAGGCGCCGCCGCCGATCAACGTGATCGCGGAGTGGGAGGCCGAGGAGGAGGCGGAGAAGGCCGCGAAGGCCGCCGCGAAGGCGGAGAAGGCCGCGGGGGGCCCGGGAGCCTGAGCCGTACGCCGCTGCGTGCGCCTGCTCGCTGCGCGGGGTGGGAGCGGGCTGCGCCCGGGCCCCGCGCCTCAAACTCCCCCAGCTAGCGCTGGGAGGTGCCCCCCGGGCGGGGCTGGATTTTGGCCGGCGCCGGATTGCACCGGCCGGCCGGATGGCTGCCGGCCCGCAGCCTCGTAGGCAGAGCGTGCGAAGGGGCGGCTGACCGTGGTGGTCAGCCGCCCCTTCGGCGTTCAGCGGGACCGCGGGTCAGTCCGCGGCCTGGAGGAGGTCCTCCAGCTGCTCCTCGCGGGCCTGGGCGGCCACGAAGAGGAGCTCGTCGCCCGGCTCCAGGGTCTCCTCGCCGTGCGGCGTGAGCACCCGGTTGCCCCGGATGATCGTGACCAGCGAGGTGTCCTCGGGCCAGGTGATCTCGCTGATCTGCTTGCCCGCGACCTGGGAGTCGGCGGGCAGGGTCAGCTCGACGAGGTTCGCGTCGCCGTGGCTGAAGCGCAGCAGCCGGACCAGGTCGCCGACGCTGACGGCTTCCTCGACCAGCGCCGACATCAGGCGCGGCGTGGAAACGGCGACGTCGACGCCCCAGGACTCGTTGAAGAGCCACTCGTTCTTCGGGTTGTTCACCCGCGCCACGACCCGGGGCACCCCGTACTCGGTCTTGGCGAGGAGGGAGACGACCAGGTTGACCTTGTCGTCGCCGGTCGCGGCGATGACCACGTTGCAGCGCTGGAGCGCCGCCTCGTCGAGCGAGGTGATCTCGCAGGCGTCGGCCAGCAGCCACTCGGCCTGCGGCACCCGCTCCACCGAGATGGCGGTCGGGGCCTTGTCCACGAGGAGCACCTCGTGGCCGTTCTCCAGGAGCTCGCCCGCGATGGAACGGCCCACCGCGCCGGCTCCGGCGATCGCGACCCTCATGCGTGTGCCTCCTCAGGACCCTCGGCGAAGGCTGCCTCCACCTTGTCGATCTCGTCCGTCCGCATCATCACGTGGACGAGGTCGCCCTCCTGGAGGACGGTCGCCGATGTCGGCAGCATGGCCTCGCCCAGCCGGGTGAGGAAGGCGACGCGGACGCCGGTCTCCTCCTGAAGCCGGCTGACCTTCTGGCCGATCCAAGCGGTGGAGGTGTGCACCTCCGCGAGCTGGACACCGCCGCTCGGGTCCCGCCACAGCGGCTCGGCGCCCGACGGCAGCAGCCGGCGGAGCATCTGGTCGGCCGTCCAGCGGACGGTGGCGACGGTGGGGATGCCCAGGCGCTGGTAGACCTCGGCGCGCTTGGGGTCGTAGATGCGGGCGGCGACGTTCTCGACGCCGAACATCTCACGGGCCACCCGGGCGGCGATGATGTTGGAATTGTCACCACTGCTGACCGCGGCGAAGGCGCCCGCGTCCTCGATGCCGGCCTCGCGCAGCGTGTCCTGGTCGAAGCCGACCCCGGTGACGCGACGGCCGCCGAATCCGGCTCCCAGCCGGCGGAATGCGGTGGGGTCCTGGTCGATGACCGCGACCGTATGCCCCTGCTGTTCCAGGGTCTGCGCGAGGGCGGAGCCCACTCTTCCGCAGCCCATAATGACGATGTGCACGGCCGTCCTTCCGGCTGTCAGCGGCTCGCTGGGTTCCAGCCTCATTGCTGCTCTGGCTTAACAGGGTCTCAGACCATGGCCCAAGCTACACACGGGCGGTCACCAGTGTGCCCGTTTGTACGGTCGGCGTGCGGTCGGCGTGTGGTCGGCGTGTAGTCGGCGGCCCTCCTTTGCCCTGGACGCGGCCCTCCTTTGCCCTGGATGAGGTGCGACTTCCCGTTCCTTAGGGGTGGGGGGTTCGTCAGGCCGATTTCGAACGCTTACGATCCTCTGCGTGTCCAAACTGACCGACGTGCCCAAACGGATCCTGATCGGCCGGGCGCTACGCAGCGACCGCCTCGGGGAAACCCTCCTTCCCAAGCGGATCGCCCTCCCCGTGTTCGCGTCCGACCCGCTCTCCTCGGTGGCATATGCCCCCGGCGAGGTTCTGCTGGTCCTGTCGATCGCGGGCGTGTCGGCGTACCACTTCAGCCCATGGATCGCGGTCGCGGTCGTCGTGCTGATGTTCACCGTGGTCGCCTCCTACCGGCAGAACGTCCACGCCTACCCCAGCGGCGGCGGTGACTACGAGGTCGCCAACACCAACCTCGGGCCCAAGGCCGGTCTCACCGTCGCGAGCGCCCTGCTCGTCGACTACGTCCTCACGGTCGCCGTGTCGATCTCCTCGGGGGTCGAGAATCTCGGCTCCGCCGTCGATTTCGTCATCGAGCACAAAGTGCTCTCCGCGATGATCATGATTGTGCTGCTCACGCTGATGAATCTGCGGGGCATGAAGGAATCCGGGAAGCTCTTCGCCATCCCGACCTATGTTTTCGTGGGCGCCGTTTTCGTCATGATCGGGTGGGGTGCCTGGCGCGGCATCGTCATGGGCGACACCATGGAGGCCCCCACGGCCGGCCTGGAGATCAAACCCGAACACCAGGGACTGGCCGGATTCGCCCTGGTCTTCCTGTTGCTGCGGGCCTTCTCCTCCGGCTGCGCCGCCCTCACCGGCGTCGAGGCCATCAGCAACGGCGTACCCGCCTTCCGCAAGCCCAAGAGCAAGAACGCGGCCACCACCCTCGCCCTCATGGGCCTGCTGGCCGTCACCATGTTCTGCGGGATCATCGGCCTGGCCATGGCGACCGACGTCAAGATGGCCGAGAACCCGGCCGTCGACCTGCTCGAGAACGGCACGCCGGTCGGCGCCGGCTTCGTCCAGCACCCGGTCATCTCCCAGGTCGCCGAGGCCGTCTTCGGCAACGGCAGCTTCCTGTTCATCGTGCTCGCCGCGGCCACCGCGCTGGTCCTGTTCCTCGCCGCGAACACCGCGTACAACGGCTTCCCGCTGCTCGGCTCGATCCTCGCCCAGGACCGCTACCTGCCGCGCCAGCTGCACACCCGCGGCGACCGCCTCGCCTTCTCCAACGGCATCGTGCTCCTTGCGGGCGCCGCGATGCTGCTGGTGTGGATCTACGACGCGGACTCGACGAAGCTGATCCAGCTCTACATCGTCGGCGTCTTCGTCTCCTTCACGCTGAGCCAGATCGGCATGGTCCGGCACTGGAACCGCCACCTGCGCGCCGAGCGCGACCCGGCCGCGCGCCGCCGGATGCACCGGTCCCGGGCGATCAACACCTTCGGCGCCTTCTTCACCGGCATGGTGCTGGTGGTCGTCCTGGCCACCAAGTTCACCCACGGCGCCTGGGTCGCCCTGCTCGGCATGGTCATCTTCTACGGAACGATGTCCGCGATCCGCAAGCACTACGACCGGGTCGCCGAGGAGATCTCCGCCGCCGAGGGCCCGAGCGACGACAGCGTGCGCCCCTCGCGGGTCCACTCCATCGTCCTGGTCTCCAAGGTCCACAAGCCCACCCTGCGGGCCCTGGCCTTCGCCAAGCTGACCCGCTCGGACCGGCTGGAGGCGCTCAGCATCAGCGTCGACCCGGTCGAGACCAAGGCCCTGCGCGAGGAGTGGGAGCGGCGCGGCATCAACGTTCCGCTCAAGATCCTCGACTCCCCGTACCGCGAGATCACCCGCCCGGTCGTGGAGTACGTGAAGGGCCTGCGCAGCGAGAACCCGCGCGACGCCGTCAGCGTGTACATCCCCGAGTACGTGGTCGGACGCTGGTACGAGCACCTGCTGCACAACCAGAGCGCGCTGCGCCTCAAGGGCCGACTGCTCTTCACCCCCGGTGTGATGGTCACCTCGGTGCCCTACCAGCTGGAGTCCTCGGAGCTGGCGAAGAAGCGGGCGAAGAAGCGCGCGGAGTGGAACGCCCCGGGCGCGGTGCGCCGCGGGCCGGTCGACACCCCGCGCGCGCGTCCGAAGGACCCGGCGGGCAAGTAGGTCCACGGCCCGCGCATCGGGTTGGCGAACGGCCGGACGAGATCCACGTAAACTGGTGGGTCGGTCGTCCGGCCGTTCCTTTTCGATTCTGATCTTCTGATCCACATCTCCTTGGAGTCTCCCCACCATGACGAGCGAGCAGAACGAGAAGCAGTCACTGGTCGGGGAGGAGTACGAGGTCGAGGTCGGCCCCGTCGCGCACGGCGGGCACTGCATCGCCCGGACCGCCGAGGGCCGCGTCCTGTTCGTCCGGCACACGCTGCCCGGCGAGAAGATCATCGCGCGCGTGACGGAGGGCGACGCGGACTCCCGCTTCCTGCGCGCCGACGCCATCACGATCCTCGACCCCTCCAAGGACCGCACCCCGGCCCCCTGCCCGTACGCCGGCCCCGGCAAGTGCGGCGGCTGCGACTGGCAGCACGCCAAGCCGGGCGCCCAGCGCCGGCTCAAGGGCGAGGTCATCGCCGAGCAGCTGCTGCGGCTCGCCGGGCTCACCCCGGAGCAGGCCGGCTGGGACGGTACGGTCATGCCGGCCGAGGGCGACAAGGTGCCCGCGGGCCAGGTCCCGCAGTGGCGCACCCGCGTGCAGTACGCCATCGACGAGGACGGCGTCGTCGGCCTGCGCAAGCACCGCTCGCACGACATCGAGCCGATCGAGCACTGCATGATCGCGGCGCCCGGCGTCAGCGAGCTCGGCATCGAGCAGCAGGACTGGCCCCAGATGGCCACCGTCGAGGCCATCGCCGCCACGGGCTCCGGTGACCGCCAGGTCGTCCTGACCCCCCGCCCGGGCGGCCGCCTGCCCCTGGTCGAGCTCGACAAGCCGGTCTCGGTCCTGCGCGTCGAGGAGAAGGACGGCGGAGTCCACCGCGTCCACGGCCGCCCCTTCGTGCGCGAGCGCGCGGACGGCCGTACGTACCGCGTCGGCATGGGCGGCTTCTGGCAGGTCCACCCGCAGGCCGCGGACACCCTGATCAAGGCCGTCATGCAGGGCCTGATGCCGCGCAAGGGCGAGATGGCCCTCGACCTCTACTGCGGCGTCGGCATCTTCGCGGGCGCCCTCGCGGAGCGCCTCGGCGAGACCGGCGCGGTCCTGGGCATCGAGTCCACGAAGCGCGCGGTCGAGGACGCCCGCCACAACCTCACGGACTTCCCCCGCGTCCGCATCGAGCAGGGCAAGGTCGAGCAGATCCTCCCGAAGACCGGCATCACCGAGTGCGACCTGGTCGTCCTGGACCCGCCCCGCGCGGGCGCGGGCAAGCAGACGGTCCGCCAGGTCGCCGGCCTCACCCCGCGCCGCATCGCCTACGTGGCCTGCGACCCGGCGGCCCTCGCCCGAGACCTGGCCTACTTCCAGGAGGCGGGCTACAAGGTCCGCACCCTGCGCGCCTTCGACCTCTTCCCGATGACCCAGCATGTCGAGTGTGTCGCGATCCTTGAGCCCGTTGGAAAGGGCCTCTGACCTGCGGGTTAGGGCAGTGTGCATTATGTGCGCTGTGGGCGTTACGGGCGATATCTTGACGCTGATTTGACGCTCGTGACGCTCGTTTGACGCACGCCGTCGGCCATGCCTGACGAGCCGTCAGGCGTGTAGGGGCGCACTCCCGCAGCAGATTGTGATCTTGCTGCGGGAGGCGCCCTTCCCGGTCGTGGGCGACCGAGTTGGTTGGTGTCTGCCCCGCGTCCACCTCCTCTCTTCGATAACACTCTGTGACAATTCGAGGGGGGCGCGGCTAGTAGCCGGGACCGTAGGGGTTCCATCCGTGCAGGAACGGCTGTAGGTCGCTGGCGCGGGGTTCGGGAATGTCGGGCAGGCGGAGCGTCCCGTTGAGCGGGTTCAGGCGCTCCACGTGGTCGGTGGCCCAGGCGATCCATGCCTCGGCTCCGTCCTTCTCCGGTCCGGTCGCCAAGGTCTGTGAGTGGAGGCGGAGGGCGTCGACGTACTCGGACAGGCCCGCTGCACGGCGCCATGCTTGTTCCTGCGCTTCGAGGTGCTGGACTCGGGCCGCCTCGGCGAAGTCGATCTTTGCCCGTTGCATCGCGGCTTCCCACTGCAGCCGCTTTTCCCGTGCCGCCTCCAGGTCGGCCAGTCGTTTGCGTTCGGCGGCCTCGCCTCGAAGTCCTACTTCCTGCACCATTTCGGCGAGCTGGTCCTCAAGGGGGCGTGCGGTCGTATCGGCCCACTCGCCGGCCCTGTGTGGCCGCCCGCCACTGACACAGATCCTCAGGCGTTCAGCGGGGGAGTGGTCGTACCGAGGAATCCTGACCCAGGAGTTCTTCTCCGCGTCCGCGAGTTCCTTTTTCGTGGGCACGTGTTCGGTGCGGTCTTGTTCCTGTAGGACGAGGAAATCGCATCGCTGACCCTGGGCCGTGATGGTGAAGTGGGGCGGGCCGTTTCGCCGACGATGTGGGGCGGGTGCACTCTCGGCTGTGCCGAACGTGCTGGTATACCCCAGTTTTTGCGCTGCGATGAGCAATGCGTGGATGAGGCGGAAGGCTCTGCCCTGCACCGATTTCGTCAGCGCCATGGGCTGGGAGTGCGCCTGCAGAGCCTTGACCACAGGGTGTGGCGTGGTGAGCCGTACCGGTACGGGAACGGGTGGTAGTACGGCCAAGCGCCAGGCCGGGGTGTCGACGAGCCGGATCTCGTATCCGTCGTTGCACCAGCCGGAGTGCAGTTCCTTGGTCGTAGGGATTCTTCCGGACCGGCGGGCTGCGGCAACGCGGATCGGCCACTTTTCGGTCTCCCGACCGCTGGTTTCGCGTTTGACGACGCGGCCGCCCGCTTCGGCGAGCTCTTCCAGGAGCTGTTCCGTGACGGTCTTGGTCTTCTTCCGTGGAAGGGACGTGGTTCGTTGCGGTGGCACGGGAGTAACCACCTTGTTCCCTGATTTCTCGCTCTTGGCCACGTCGGGTAGCTGGATTCCAGGCCGTGGAGCTGGCGTCGTGCCTCTGCTGCGAGGCTGATCGGGGAGATGGGACCCGTGGTCCAGGTATTGCTGGCCGGCCTTGGTGAGGGCGACGGACCACTGCCCCTGATGCCTGGAGACTTTGACGAGTCCGCGGCTGTGCAGGGCTTGGCAGCTGAGCTTGTGCGCATTCCCCTCCCACACGCCGTCAGGACAGCCTCGACCGACCCACTGCAGCACCTGTTGCTGCCGTTCGTTTAGCTCTCGTGGCACCTGAACTCCCCATCGTGCGAACGCCTCACGGGCATGCTCGCAGTCGCACTCCGCCTGGCGCGGGTGGAAGAGGGCGGGGGTTGGCAGACGGCGATGAAGATTCGGACAGATGTAGGCATGGCCGCTTGTGGTGGCTAGGCTCGCAGTCGTTCGTTGGTGGCCGCCGTGGACGCTTGTTGGTCGGCCTGTGACGGGTGCTGGCCGTTTCGCGATCATCCGAGGAGGTGGCCGCCGGGCGTACGAGCGACCGTATTAGCCTGGGCATTCGTGCTGGGGCGTTCCCGTGTCTCGGGCAGGGGAATGCCGGTTAGGCGGTCGATCCCGCCTGGCTGCGGCCGGGAGGGGACTGGCGAATGGATCGCGTGAGCGTGAGTCGCTCGTGCTTCCGGTGATGGGTGCCTGAGGGTAAGCAGGGGCGTGCAGGCGCACCGCAGGCGAGGGCGTCAGTTCGAGACGAGAGCGGGTTGGTTCATGTCGGTCGTGGCGCGAGAGCAGATGGATGTCGTCGCAGGTGCGCTGGCTCCCTGCGACCTCGTGCCCCGCGAGGCGAAGCTCGCGCTTGTCGAAGCCTTCGGGACGGAAGCTGTTGTGGCCTATCGGCATGACGCGCTTGAGCGGGAGCGGCGGTCAGCTGAAGGGATGCCGCCGCTGACGCGACCTGACGTGCTGGATCTCCTCATGTCGCTGCCCCTGGGCGAGCCGGTTCCTGCCGGCTCCTTGAGTGAGAGGGAGCGGCGGGTGCTGAAGTCGCTTCCGAAGGGCGCGGCGGTCCGCAGGGACGGGTCGATCACCCGTCGAGCGGCGCAGCCTGTCCATATCGACATGGCGTTCGTGCCCGGCCGAAGCTGGGAGTCGGCGATGGAGAAGGCAGAGCGATTTACTCCGTTCTGTTCTCGCGCTGTGGTGGTGGATGGCGTATTGCGGCGCAAGGATGATGCTGTGCTGCGCGCGGACTTTTACGGCATTGGCCTGCTCACGCTTCGGGGGGACTCGGTGGAAGTGGTGGTGCCGCCGCGGCCCTTCGTGCGCAGACGCCACACCGTTGCCGGCTGGAAGTTCCTGGAAGACGTCCACCGCCAGCTCCCCTGAGCATCCGGCCCGCGGCTCGTTACGGGGTGACGGGGAGTGTCGCCCATGCTTTGAGCGGGGAGGGCGCCTGGAATCCGGACCGGGGGCTGGCGCCCAGCCCGATGCGCTGGTTCTCCAGTGCGTAGCGGTCGATCGCGGCCGCACACTTGTCGCGCCACCACGATTTACGCGGGGTGCCTGGCTGGTAGCCGGCCATTTCGGTGACCCAGTCGCTCCACGTGAGAACGGTGTGATTGTCGGCCTCGCGCCGGGTTTCGCCGTCCGGCAGGAAGAAGCGGTCGAGTCCACGCCCGTCGCACTCCTCGCAGGAGCAGGTTGCGGGATCCACGTTCCCGTACAACCTGGAGAGGGACTCGGCGCCCTTGAAGCATATGAGTTCCGGCATCAGCACGCTCGGGTAGGTGGGGCCGGCCTTGTTGGTCTGGGCCTTCTCGCCGGGCGGGATCGCGTGGCGGAGTGAACTCTGCACGCCGATGCCGGCGCAGAAGGCGCCGTGCGCGATCGCATCAAGCGCAGCGAGGTCGGTCCGCAGTAGTGCCACGTGTTCGACCTCGGCCAGCAGGCGGCGCAGATTGGCGGGGATGTCCTTCGTCTGCTCCATCGGATCGAACTGGCGGAACAGGACGAGGGCCTTCGGGTGCCGGATCTTCGTGCAGACCGCGATGAGTTGACCGATGTTCTCGCGGTTGAGCCATGTGACGTCGATCGGGAGCGTCACGACGGTATCGGCCCGTTCGATCTTGTTGGCCTCGCGTATCACTGCTTTGAGTGTCTTGGAGTCCGCGGGCGGAATGTAGCCGGTCGGAGTCAGTGCCGCGCTCGCTCCGCGTGCCTTCTGGAAGGCCAGCGAGGTGTCCACTGAGGCGAACAGCTCGTCGGTGGGCACCATGAACGGCTCGTCCGCGGTTGCGACATAGGTGGTGTAGGGGGCGCTGTCGATCAGCAGGGTGCCCTCGTAGCCGACCGTGCTGCGAAGGTGGAAGGCCCGCTCGTCGGCTTTGGCTCCGGTCATCACGACGCCGCTGAAGTCGTCATCGAGCGCGGGCCGCGGCCGCGGAAGATTGACGGCGTTCTCGTGGAGCAGCACCCGCCCCTGGAGGAGCGGCACGGCGGCAACGGTGTGGTCGAGCGTCTTCAGGGCGGGTGGTCGCCGCCTCGGGGAAGGGGTGTTGCTCATGAATCACCTCGCAGAAGAGTCCGGCACGTCCTTGTGGCCGGACGGAGAGGAAGTGCACAAGTAGATCTCGTGGAACTCCTCGCGACCCAGGCCAGCCAGGTGGGCGGTCTCGGTCGGACTGAGGTGGAGCTGCTGCTCAAGCCGGGTGACGGCTTGAGCGAGGTGGCGCGGGGTTTCGCGCCGGATGGTGGTCGGCTCGTTGGTGCGGTAGCCGAGGGCGGACAACTCGACCACGAGCGTGCGGTATTGCCATTCGCTGATGACTCCCAAGTCCATGGCCCGCCTGAGGAGAGCTGCCATGGACACCCCCCACCGGGCCTTGAGGTCCAGCAGACGGGACACGTCGATGCCTGGCTTCAGCTCGGGCAGGACCGCGTCGTGGGGCATGAGGAACTCGGCGGCGAACCGGTTGGCCTGGTCTTCCTGCACGCGCCCCTCTCCCGGCTCGCCGTGCATCACCAGATGACCCAGCTCGTGCGCCAGGCTGAAGCGTGAACGATCTCCTGGCGCGTGTGAGTTGAGCAGGATCAACGGATATCCGCCAGGGGGCCACTGGCTCACGGCGTCGAGCTCGGTGGTGCAGAGATCCCGGACTACGACCAGAGCGCCCGCATCTTCCAGCAGGGCGACCATGTCCTCGATGGGTCCTGCGGGGACGTTCCACTCCTCACGCATCGTCTCCGCCGCATCCGCGGGAGTGTCGAAGTCGTTGACCTCCACGCGCCGAAATCGGTCGCTGCGATGAAGGTCCGTTGCCCGGGCCAAGGAGTCGACCTGGAGCCGGGTGAGCGCCAACGTCGCATGGATCCGACGTAGGGCGGGCGCCCCCAGAGAGGCTCGCTTGCGGTGGTGTACCAGTCCGACGCCTGTTCCGGCCGTGTCAGTGGCGCGGCACAGGGTGTCGGCGGTGTAGCGCAGGGCGTCGGCGAAGAGGTGCACCCGCTCGTTCCTGACGGGGATGCGGCCGGCTTCAGCCCGGCTGACATACCCCTGGGTGATGCGGCTGCCATCAAGACGTGTCATCTCGTCAGCAAGTTCGGACTGTGTCCAGCCGCGCGAGTCACGGGCCAGCGTGAGCATCCCGGGATCCGCAACCAAGCCCTTCTGGTCGCGCATGTGCCCACCTCCAGCCCTGGCGAGTTCAACTCCCCAGAGAGTACACGTTTTTATGCCACAGAATATTCCACACATGATCTGAGGCTCGTCACAGCTCCATGCATACCAGACCCCGCTGACAGTCCAACTCCACTGCTCCATCGCGTCTTTCGGCGCTGCGAGTGTAGTGCGGCGCCCCTGATAGGTGACCGCGCCCCCGTGCCGGTGCCACCCCGCGCTGGGCGAGCCGACGGTGTTCGCAGGGGCTGAGCCGCAGATCATGTCCCGTGTCTGTACTGGCCTGCGGGCCCGCACGGGCGACGAGGCCTCCCTCGCCTCCAAACGCACAAGCGGTGACCAGCACATGCTGGTCACCGCTTGTGGTCAGGCCAACGGCCCCGATCAGACGCCTTCCTGTTGGCTGGAACGGCGCGTGCTTGCTGCCGCGATGTCTCTCAATTCCTGATGAGACGCTCGTAGGGGTGGCCCTCTGGGGTGAAGACGAGGACGAAGTTCTCACCCATCCGAACAGCTACATCCCGCAAGCGGGCCAAGACTTCTGCCTGGGCCGGCAGGTCGAGGCCCAGGGCTGCCGCGGCACGGTCTCTCCTGGCCACGAGATCCGGCATGTCCTCCAGGTACTCGGCCGCGAGCTCGCGACTCTCCTCGTCCGTGAACGCCTGGCAGTCGCGCCACCAAGGGGCGACCAGCAGCAGCCGCAGGAGCTCGGGAAGGCCGATCGCAACCAGAGCCGCACCTCCTTCGGAGTCGGCATAGAGGATTGGACGTTCCTCGCCACCTTCACCGCAGAAGAAGTACGTGCCCCCGGCGCCGTCGCCGGCGAAACCTTCGAGTGCGGCCCCCGAAGCGAGGTGGACTTCTTCGACATGGTCGCCTCGGTCCAGGTCGAAGTCACCCGGCCAAGCGAGAAAACGGGCAGCTTCGTCCTGCTCGCGGACGGCAGCGATCAACGATTCCATGGGCCGCACCTTACGGCTCACTGGGTTGACAAGAATCATTGGGAATCAGTCACATCTGTGTGGGTAAGGGCCCGGTGTGACTCTGTCCCCGCCGCTGGAGCCGATGCTGGCGCGGACTGTCCGCGCTTGCCGATGCCAGCCGCCCTACTGGGGGAATCGCCTACGAGCCCAAGTCGCGGACAGGGTTTGAAGGTGTCCATGGTCCACATTCTGTGTCGAGGTGAGCTGGCCCGTCGTGGCTGGGGTCGAGGTTCCCGTCGGTCTTAGGGAATTGGGCGCAGGCCGTCGAGGGTGACGGTAACGAGGCGGGCCACCGCAGTCTGGGAAGTGAGGGCGGCCGCCGCGGTCAGGGCGTGAAGGCAGTACTGGGCGAGTTCGGCCGGTGGGACGTCGTCGCGCAGATCACCGGCTTCGGCTGCTTCGGCGAGGAGGTGCTGGAGCATGCCGTGCAGGTGCCGCTCGGCATGCGAGACGTGCTCGCCCTGGTGAAGGAGGGCGGCGAGTTCGCCGCCGTGCCGCTGCCGGGCGATGCCCGCGTACGCCTCCAGCACCGCCTTCAGGCGTTCCATGGCGGTGCCGGTCTGGTCGCGGATGCCCGCGAGCTGCTGGAGGTGGGCGGTGACCTGGCGCTCATGCCAGGCCAGCAGGACGGCCTCGACGTCGGAGAAGTACTTGTAGAGCGTCGCGCGGCCGATGCCGGTCTGCTCGGCGATCTGGGACATGGTCACCGACCGCAGGCCGCCCTGGGCCACCAGCTTCGCGGTGGTGTCCAGGATCGCCTCACGCACGGCGGCGCGATGCGCATCGATCGTCTCGTTCCACAGCTTCGGCACCCACCCAGGATACGGACGTCCACAGGGCATACACTCGGTTTTAGATAGAGACAGAGTGTCTCGAAAAAGCGAGTGGAGGCGTCATGGCAGGCTCACCGGACCGCCACGATGACGATGGAGAGGGGGCGCCGCGCTGGGTGAAGGTCTCCGCGGCGATCGCTGTCGTTCTGGTCGTGGTGTTCGTGATCGTGCACCTGGCCAGCGGCGGCATGGCGGGGCACGCGCCGTGACCCCGTTCCCGCCGCGGCTGCGCAAGCTGATGCTTACACTGCACGTCACCTCCTCCGTCGGCTGGCTGGGCGCGGTCGCCGCGTTCTTCGCCCTCGCCGTCGCTGGCCTGACCAGCAGCTCATCCCAGACGGTGCGGGGCGCCTACCTGGCCATGGACGTGGTGGGCTGGTACGTGATTGTCCCGTTCAGCATCGCCTGCCTGCTGACGGGTCTGGTGCAGTCGCTCGGGACGGTGTGGGGGCTGCTGCGGCACTACTGGGTGATTGCGAAACTGCTGATCACCGTGGCCGCGACTCTTCTGCTGCTGGTCCACATGCAGCCGGTCAGCCACCTCGCGGACGCGGCCGCCCGGGCCGCCCCCGCGGGCGGCGAGCTGGAGGGCATGCGTATCCAGCTGATCGCGGACGCGGCCGCCGCCCTGCTGGTGCTCCTGACGGCGGCCGCCCTGTCGGTGTTCAAGCCGCGCGGGGTGACCCGCTACGGGCGCCGCCGCCAGCGCGAGCAGATGCCGCAGCCGCGCTGACCCCCGCCGCCGGGGGTGGCCCGGCGCCTGGCGCCGCGGTGATCAGTGGCTGCGAGGCGCGTACATGATCACGGCCATGCCTGCGAGACACACCAGGGCGCCGATGACGTCCCAGCGGTCGGGGCGGTAGCCGTCGGCGACCATGCTCCAGGCGATGGATCCGGCCACGAAGATCCCGCCGTACGCGGCGAGGATGCGGCCGAAGTTGTAATCAGCGCTGGGCGTCCCTCGGGGCTTCGGACCAGCCCGCCGCCCCGTACCGGAGGACGACGGCACACCGGACGGGCGCCCTCTGCACCACGGCCGCCACAGCCACCACTGAGGGAGCAACAGGCAGGCCGGTCCGCCGCCGGATGGCGCCTGCCCTGAGCGAGTGACTCGCCGGACGGTTCAGGCGCAGGGTCAGGCGGCGTTCGCCTCGACGGGGAGGTCGGCCAGGCGCCATTCCAGCATGCCGTCGGTGAGGCGTACGGCTTTGCGGCCGTGTCGGTGGAGCAGGCGTACGGCGTCGTGGGCGAGGACGCAGTAGGCGCCGCGGCAGTACGCCACGACCTCGATGTCGTCCGGTAGTTCGGCGATGCGCTCGGCGAGTTCTTCGACCGGGATGGAGATCGCGCCGGGAATGTGGCCCGCGGCGTACTCCACTCCGGGGCGGACGTCGAGGACGACGATTTCGCCCGCTTGCGCTCGGGCCTGCAGTTCGTCGCGGTCGACCTCTTCCGCCGCGTCCGTGCCGAGGTACGCCGTGCGTGCCGGTTCGACGGCGCTCTGGTGGGTCCGGGCGACCTGGCGCAGGAGGGCGTAGAGGGCGGCGACGTCGTCGCCGGCGAGGCGGTAGTGGATCCGTACGCCCTCGCGGCGGGTGGCGACGAGTCCGGCCTGCTTGAGGGTCTGCAGGTGTGCCGAGGCGGTGGTCAGGTTCAGTCCGGCCGCCTTGGCGAGCGCGTCGACCGTGCGCTCGCCCTGCGCCAGCAGGTCGAGCAGTTCCAGGCGCTTCCCGCTGCTCAGTGCCTTGCCCGTGAGGGCGAAGGCGTCGTACAGGGCCGACTTGCGTACGGCATCTCCCATGGCATCCTCCATAGATCCATGGAATATTGTATCTGTGGAGGGGCGCTGGGACCACCGAGCCCCTACCGTGTCACCTGGAGGACCTGATGGGCTTCGCCGACGATCACTTGATACCGCTGGTCGACGAGGGGCTGGGAAACAGCGCCTACCTCGTCGACCTCGGCGACGGACGCGCCCTCGCGGTAGACGCGAGCCGGGACCTGCGCGCCCTGCGGGCCGCTGCCGGGCGTCGGCGCCTGCGGGTGGCGTACGCGGCCGACACCCACCTGCACGCCGATTTCCTCTCCGGCGCCGTCCAGCTCGCGCACGACGACGACGCGACCGTGCTGGCCTCCGCCGCCGGCCACCGGGGCTTCCCGCACACGCGCCTGGGCGACGGCGACGAGACCGACCTCGGCGGGCTGACCCTGCGGGCGCTGGCCACCCCCGGCCACACGGACGAACACCTCTCCTTCCTCCTGCTGGACGGCGACCGTGAGCTGGGCGTCTTCACCGGCGGATCGCTGATCGTCGGCTCGGCCGCGCGCACCGACCTCCTCGGCGCCGACCGCGCCGAAGAGCTGGCCCGCGCCCAGTACCACTCACTGCGGCACCTGGTCGAGCTGCCGGACAGCACGGCGGTCTGGCCCACCCACGGCGCGGGCTCGTTCTGCTCCGCCCCTCCCGGCTCCGAGCGCACCACCACCATCGGTGACCAACGACGGGCCAACCCGCTGCTCGCCGCACCGAACGAGGACGCCTTCGTACGGCAGCTGCTGGGGAGCCTCGGTTCCTACCCGGCGTACTTCGACCAGCTGGGTGAGGTGAACCGGCGCGGGCCCGCGGTGCTCGGATCCGCACCCACGCTCGCCCCTCTCACGGTGGCCGAGGTCCGGGGCCTCCTCGGCCAGGGCGCTCAGGTCGTCGACGTCCGCTCCGTCGCCGACTTCGCCGCAGGCCACATACCCGGCGCGATCTCGAACCCGCTGCGCGGGCAGTTCGCCACCTGGCTGGGCTGGCTGCTGCCCGACGACAGTCCGCTGGTGTTCGTCACCTCCCCCGGCCAGGACCTCGCGGAGATCGCCTGGCAGGCCTTGAAGATCGGGTACGAGCGGCTGGCCGGGCACCTCGACGGCGGCATGGACGCCTGGACCAGCGCCGGAGGACAGCGCCAGAGCATCGAACTGCTCACCGCCGACCGCATGGAGGGCCGGCCCGTCCTGGACATCCGCCAGCGGGCGGAACACCTCGCGGGGCACATCCCCGACGCGGTTCACATCGAACTCGGCGATCTCGCAGTCCGCTCCGGCGAGGCTCCGACCGGTGCCGTGGTGGCCTGCGGCCACGGCGAGCGCGCCATGACGGCCGCCAGCCTCCTGCTGCGCGCAGGGCATCGGGATCTCGCCGTCCTCGACGGCGGCCCGGGCGACTGGGCCAAGGCCACCGGCCGCCCCCTCCAGGAGGGGGCGTGAGCACCCACGCCCCCGGCGAGACCAGTTCCGACATACGGCTCGGACTGCGGGCCAACCTCCCCCAGTTCGCCCTGCTCGTCGCGGTCAACGCCCTCGTCGGCGGAATGCTCGGCCAGGAACGCACCGTCCTGCCACTGCTCGCCGACGACGTCTTCCACCTGTCCGCCTACACCGCCGCCCTCACCTACATCGTGGCGTTCGGCTCGACCAAGGCCGTCACCAACTTCTTCGCCGGGACCTGGTCGGACCGCTACGGCCGCAAGCCCGTCCTGATCGCCGGATGGCTGATCGCCCTGCCCGTACCCGCGATGCTCGCCTGGGGCCCGACCTGGGGCTGGATCATCGCCGCGAACATCCTGCTCGGCATCAACCAGGGCCTGACCTGGTCCACCACCGTCATCATGAAGATCGACCTGGCCGGCCCCGAACGCCGGGGACTCGCCATGGGCTTCAACGAGGCCGCCGGATACGGCGCCGTCGCCGCGACCGCCATGGCCACCGGCGCCATCGCCGAACACGCCGGACTGCGCCCCGCCCCGTTCCTGCTCGGCGCCGCCTACGTCGTCCTGGCGCTGGGCCTGTCCGTCTTCGCCGTACGCGAGACCCGCGACCACGCCCGCTATGAAGCCGCCCGCCATGCCAACCCCACCAGCGGCGGACACGACGGGGAACTGACCACCGGCCAGATCGCCCGCCTGACCAGCCTCCGCGACAAGGCCCTCTCGGCCGCGAGCCAGGCCGGCCTAGTCAACAACCTCAACGACGCCCTGGCCTGGGGCATCTTCCCCCTGCTCTTCGCCGCCCACGGCCTGTCCATCGCCCAGATCGGCGTTCTCGCCGCCCTCTACCCGGCCGTCTGGGGCGCGGGCCAGATGCTGACGGGCTGGTGGTCCGACCACATCGGCCGCAAACACCTCATCACCGCAGGCATGCTGCTCCAGGCCGCCGCCATCGCCCTCGTCGCCGCCGGCACCACCTTCGGCGTCTGGGCCACCGCCCAGATCCTCCTCGGCATCGGCACCGCCCTCGTCTACCCCACCCTGCTCGCCGTCATCGGCGACGTCGCACACCCCGCCTGGCGCGCCCGCGCCGTCGGCGTCTACCGCCTCTGGCGCGACGGCGGCTTCGCCGTCGGCGCCCTCCTCGCCGGCGTACTCGCCGACGCCTACGGCCTGACCACCGCCATCTACGCCATCGCCGCCCTCACCGCGGCCTCCGGCCTCCTCGTCGCAGTGCGCATGTACGAAACACACCCCCGCACCTGACCCCCACACGGGGATCCGGAACGCATTCCGCGCCCGACCTCAGACTTCCCGTTGACGCCCGTCCCCGCCGCTCAGGGTGAGCTGGCGGTGGTGGAAGTCGAAGTGCTGCGTCGGGTACCGGTAGATGTCCGCGAGGGTCATGAAGTCCTTGAAGAAGGGGTCCCACCGGACGGGGTAGTGCATACCGCGGGCCAGGTCGGCATCGGACTCGGCGGCCAGCCGGCGCTGGAGGGAGTGGAGGACCCGGTCGAAGGCGGTGCCCATGCGGCGCGGCCCGTAGACCTTCACGGCCCCTCGTGGACCCGTGTAATTGACCCAGTTGAACGGGACGGTTCCCGCGTTCAGGAGCCGGGCGAACGCCTTGCTGGCACCGCGTGGAAGCCGCCCGAAGACACGGACCAGGACCAGCAGGGCCCGGACGACCATGAAGCCGAAGAGCATGTGCCACAGCAACTGCCCGTTGGTCCACTTGGTACCGCGGGTAGGCCGGGCAAGGTCCGCCTTGGAGGCGGAGTCCAGCAGTTGGTGGAAGGTGCGACGGGCTCGTTCGAAATCCTCGTACACGGCCTGCCGGTCCATCGGAGTCGCGTTCGCCATCGTCTGCCAGCTCTCGGTCGGCCCTCGGCACGGTGCCCGATATCGTGATGATGACCGTTCCCCCGTATGCGCACCACCTGCGGCAGCCCTACGTCAGGAACCGGCACCCGAGCCGGGGCCAAGGCGTCGAGTCCGTCCGTCCGACCGCAACGAGATCCAGCCGCACCCCCACCGACCGGCTCCCCGGCCGCGCGTGGACGCTCAGCGTCGGCGTCTCGGTGGAGGACCCCAACAAGCACCACGACGGCACCATCACCTCCGGCCACGGCACCCAGGTCATCGCCTTCACCCCCGGCGGCGACAAGGGTCGGGTCGTCTACACCCACGGCACCACGGTCGGCGACTTCGCCCCCGACCTGCCGCTGCTGACCAAGAACGCCTTAGCCGACCACGCGGATGTACCCGGCGGTGGGCCGCACCGATGACCACGGCGATACAGGATTTCCTGAATTCAGGATGTCTTGTATCGTCATGGTGTGCTGACTGTTGCTTCCGACATCGAGGTGCTGGCCCGGTTCGGCCGCGCGCTCGCCGACCCGATCCGCTGCCGCATCCTGCTCGCTCTGCGCGAGGCCCCGGCCTACCCGGCCGACCTCGCCGACACTCTTGAGATCTCCCGCACACGGCTGTCGAACCATCTGGCGTGCCTGCGGGACTGCGGCCTGGTCGTCACCATGCCCGACGGCCGCCGCACCCGCTACGAGCTCGCCGACGAACGCCTCGGCCACGCCCTGGACGACCTGCGCACCGCCGTAGTTGCCGTCGAGACCGACCGCACCTGCCCGGACGCCGCCGACAAGGGCTGCTGCTGACCATGACCGCCGAGATATCGATATCCCTCGGGCCGTCCCCGACCCGCCGCGAAGCGCTCGCCAAGCGCATACGCCTGCTGGTCGCCGCCACCATCACCTACAACGTGATCGAGGCGATCGTCGCCCTCACCGCCGGCACGATCGCCTCCTCCACCGCCCTGATCGGCTTCGGCCTCGACTCGATCATCGAGGTCTCCTCCGCCGCCGCGGTCGCGTGGCAGTTCTCCGCCCGGGACCACGCCGTCCGCGAAGCACGCGAGCAGCGCACCCTGCGGATCATCGCGGTGTCGTTCTTCACCCTCGCCGCGTACGTCACCTTCGACGCCGTCCGCGCGCTGTCCGGTACCGGCGAGGCCGAACGCTCCCTGCCCGGCATCGTCATCGCCGCCCTGTCACTGGCGATCATGCCGTTCCTCTCCGTCGTCCAGCGCAAGGCCGGACGCGAACTCGGCTCCGCCAGCGCGGTCGCCGACTCCAAGCAGACCCTGCTCTGCACGTACCTCTCCGCCGTCCTCCTCGTCGGCCTGGTCCTCAACGCCACCCTCGGATGGTCCTGGGCCGACCCCATCGCCGCCCTTGTCATCGCCGCCATCGCCGTCAAGGAAGGCCGCGACGCCTGGCAGGGCAAGGGCTGCTGCGCACCCGCCGCCGCGGTGATGCCGTCCACCGGGGCCGAGGCGGACGCGTGCGGCAGCTGCCGCCCCGGCTGCGCCTGCTGCACCTCGGCACCCCAGGAGAAGCGGTGAGCGGCTGGGCCTGGACGGCACTCGCCCTCTACCTGGGATGGGCAGGATTCGCGTTCGGTGTCCGCGCCGCCCTGCAGCGCCGCCGCACCGGCGACGCGGGCTTCCGCGGCATCTCCGGCCGTCCCGGCGAAGCCTCCTGGTGGGCCGGCGTGCTGTTCGTGGCCGCCCTGCTCGGGGGCACCGCCGCTCCCGTGGCCGCGCTCGCCGGACTGCCCACCGCCGCCCACGCCGCCGTGCAGTGGACCGGCCTGGTGATCACCCTGGCAGGGATGGCGGCCACGCTGGCGGCGCAGACGAACATGGGGACATCCTGGCGCGTGGGCGTGGATGCGGATGAACGCACCACGCTGGTCACCGACGGCCTGTTCGCGCA
Source organism: Streptomyces sp. NBC_01298 (assembly GCF_035978755.1). Classification (NCBI taxonomy): domain Bacteria; kingdom Bacillati; phylum Actinomycetota; class Actinomycetes; order Kitasatosporales; family Streptomycetaceae; genus Streptomyces; species Streptomyces sp. NBC_01298. Next base: position 2,483,731 of record NZ_CP108414.1, on the reverse strand, counting down.
CGTGCGCAACCCCGTCTTCACCGCCATGGCCGTCACCGCTGTCGGCCTGGCCCTGATGATCCCGAACTGGCTCACCCTCGTCGCCCTGGCCTGCCTGATCGCCGCCATCCAGCTCCAGGTCCGCGTCGTCGAGGAGCCCTACCTCATGGCCGTGCACGGCCCCGCGTACGCCGCATACACCGCCCGCACCGGACGCTTCCTCCCCAGAAGCAGCCAGGTCACTACCTAACCAGGCCCCGCCACGCGTTCACGATCAGGCGGTTAGCGCTAATGGCTGCTCCTTGTTCCCTGAGGCCGTGGCCTGCGCGCAGGCAAGGGGTGGGCTTCGACAGGGCCGCATCAGGCAGCAGATCATCCAGTCACGACTGATCAGACACTCGGGCCGCGATCTCAGACCCGGCGTCGTCTGACTTCTTGCTAACGGCGGACGCGGGTCGGCTCAGTGCTGGTGTCCGTCGTCGTGCCCGGGTTCCTTGCTGGGGTGGGTGGCGTTCGGAGAGGCGGTGGGCTGGGAGGTCGGTTTAGTGGTGTCGCTGCCGGGGTTGCCCTGCTGGCCTTCGTCACTTCCCTTCTCGGGCTCGACATCGCTGTGGCTGTGTCCGCCTCCGGACTGAGCCATGGTGGGGGCGATATGGCGAAGGCCGAGGAAGGTGAGGGCTGTCACGACGAGGATGGCCAGACCCATGAGGCTGAAGATGCGGCGCCAGGGCCTCTTGGCTTCCTTCAGGAAGAAGGCGACGAAGGACAGGACGATGCCGAGCGGTATCAGCACGGCACAGCGTTCGGGGAGGTCTGCGAAGTGCTGCATGCCGCCGCTGAGCATGCCCAGGCCGAAGGAGAGCATCGTCGACGTGCCGAGCACGCGCAGGACGCGTGACAGGGGCTGCCTCTCCTTCGCGAGGATGATGTCGTTGAGGACGGTCGCGAGCAGGAAGACCAGTACGCCGGACGCGGCGATCATCGAGTAACGGGCGGGGGCCATGGGGTGGTGGACGACGGCTCCGCTGATGAGGCCGGCCCCCACGTAGTAGCCGACGTAGCCGAGGTAGCGCCACGGCAGGGAGGCGCTTTCCCGTCTGCTGTTGGAACGGCGCTGGCTGCGGGTCGGCTGCGCCGGGGCGGGGGGCGGGGTCGTCGTGGCGAGACTGGGCGAGGTAGACAAAACGGACCCTTCAAGGGAAGTTCAGTGGGGCCTGGGGCTCTGAACGAGGCAGGCGGGCAGGACGGGGCCGAAGATCAGACCCGTCGGGCACGGCGCAACGTGAGTCGGCCATCGCTACGGCGTTCGCACCATCGCAGGTTGGCCAAGGCGCATCGCACGGCATGGCCGAGCCGCCGCTGGTGCATTGGCGTAGCTGGCTCACGGGCATGCCCGACAGGCGTCGACCTGTCGGCGGGCGTGACGGCTTAGATCCGTAGGACCGCTGAGTCCGGCACGGGAGCAGACGCCCGGAGGGCCGGGACAGGTCGGGCGGCGGCGGACGCATACGCGTACGGAGGCCCGTGAATGGTCAGGGCCTCGCACGGGGCGGGCAGAGCAGCGCCCTGTTGGGGCTGGCCGGACACACACTGGTGAGCCGCGTGATCGGGCTCCGGAGCATCCTGGTGCTCGGTGTGTCCCTGGCCGGAGTGCGGGTCGGGCGCCTCGTGGCTGTGCCCGGCGGAACCCAGGTCCGGAACGTTCAGGGCTGCTGTACTGGTCGGCGCCCCGAGGTGGGCATGGCCTGCGGCGCTCTCCGCGCTGACACCGTGGGTGTACATCAGGGTCAGGAGAAGCGCGGCCAGCACCCACACTCGCCACGGGCCCGCTGCACGAGAGCGGGACCGCGGCGCGCTACGAGTCGCCCGGGCCACAACCATGCCGGGGAGCATAGCGGCACGCCGGCCGTGGACCGCCCGAGAGGCGTGTTTTCAATCGGACGAGTGGGTGCGTGGCTCCCGACCTGCCGGCCGGGATTTCGGCTGCCGGGCGGGATGGATGGCGGTGCGGGCGTCAGCCGAAGGCCGAGAACAGTTCGTTGCACGCCTGCTCGCAGCTTCGGCAGGCTTCGGCGCAGATACGGCAGTGCTCGTGCATGTCGGCGTGCTTGGCGCACTCGTCGCCGCACGCCTTGCAGGCCATGGCGCACGCACGAAGGATGGCCGCCGTGATGTTGGCGTCGTAGCCGGTGTGCCGCGAGAGGACCGCAGCGGTGGCGGTGCAGATGTCGGCGCAGTCCATGTCGGTACGGATGCACTTGGTCAGGTCACCCACCATGCCCTCGGACAGGCAGGCGTCCGCGCACGCGGTACACGCCTGCGCGCAGGCGATGCACTCCTCGATGCAGCGGGTGATCTTGGCCTGGTCGATGTTGCCGAGGTCGGCCGGGTAGGTGGCGAGCATGTCCTTGACGGTGCTGGACATCGTGGATGCCTCCTTGCACCGCGGGGCCGGCGGCTCCGGTCGGCCGCCTCGCGAGCCCCCCGGTACACCTCCAGCTAAGCTCCCCCAGCGCGAAAGTGCCCGGCGCACCCCTGGGGTGCGCCGGGCACGTCCGGCGAGAGGTGCGCGGTCAGGCAGTGCAGCATCGCCTTCGCCGCCGCCGCCGACCAGACCGCCCCTCCTGGCGCGTGACCATGGTGGCCCTCGCCGACGGCGTGGTCGTGCACCGTTCCGGTGTGGCGATCACCGTGCGCGGCCGGGGGCATCTGCCCGTCCGACCGGGTGCAGCCGTCACGCCGCTCGTCCCTGCAGTGCCCGGCTCGGCTACGAGGTGCCGGCCGGACCGGGGTCAGTGGCTATGGGACGTATGGCCATCCTCTGCCGGCGCGGAGGGTGCCTTGGCCGGAGGGGCCTGCTCGACGGGAGCCTGGTCCGGCTTTGCAGGGGTTCCGGTCGTGGAGCCGTGGTCGTGGCCGCCGCCGGAGCTGATGGTGCCGGCGAGGGCGGTCATGCCCAGCCAGGCGAGGGCCGCGAGGACGACGACGCCGGCCGCGAACGGGGTGACGAGGTGCCGCCAGCGGCCCTTGGAGTCCTTGGCGACGAACGCGACGTACGACATGAGCAGGCCGACGGGGGTCATCCAGGCGCTGCGCTCGGGGAACTGCTCGAAGTGCTGGATGCCGCCGCCGACCAGGCCGACACCGAAGGACAGCAGCAGGGAGAAGGCGACCAGCGAGATGGCCTGGCGCAGCGCCGGACGCTCGTCGGCCAGTACGAACTCGTTGACGATGGTGCCGAGGAGGAATACGAAGGCGCCGACGCCGCAGATGATCGCGTACAGCGGTGGATTGATCGGGTAGTGGACGACGGCGCCGGCGATGAGGGCGGCGCCCAGGAAGTAGAGCATCTGGCCGCTGTAGCGAGCCGGAAGTGACTTCTTGTCGAAGGCGGGGCGGCGATGTTCCGAGGGGGAAGTCTGGTGGCGCTCGGGCTCGAGAACGGTGGTCATGCGGGTAACGCCTTTCGGATCTTGGTAGGTGAGAGCAGGCAAAAGCCGCGCCGGCACCAGTGGTGCGGCGCCACGGATGCAGCTCTCAGCAGCGCAGGATCGAAAGTCGGTGAAGGCACGGCGGGTCGCCGGTGCGGCTGATCCAAGGGCGCGCGCGTGCTGCCCAACGCTGGAGGACGCGGTTGGAGACCCCGCGCCTGATGGCGAATGTGAACAGGGCGGCCACGATGCACAGCAGCGCCAGACAGCTCTCTCCGACTCCGCCGTGGTCGCAGGGGGATTCACCGTCCGGGCTGGCCAGTGTTCTGGTGACATGCCCGGGGGCGACGTCCGAGTGCGCGTGCTGAGCCTTGTCCCCTGCGTCGATGAGCGGGAACGCGGCGGCGTGCCCGCTGTGATCTGGCTGATGTGAGGCCAGGACGTGCATCGCGAAGAGGGCAAGCACCACCGCGACGAGCGTTGCCCGCAGCAAGGCTCCCGAGTGACGGTCGCGACGGACCTTGCCTGAAATCACGCCTCATGACCATCGAAGAGCTTGGTAGCGGGAATGCCAACAGGGGTCCCACCCGGACTGGGAGGAAGATAGCACCGGAGGTGGACGCGACTGCGCGGCGTCCCACAGCGTGGGCTGCACCCTGCTGGTCGGTCCCGTGGCTTCCGAGAGGTTCAGTACTCGCGGTGGGCGTGACCGGAGCAGCCGGGCGGGGCCGAGCGGTACGAGGGCAGGGCGCCGTGCGCGTCCGGCCTCCGGGACAGGGACGGCTGCCTTCAAGCCCCGGGTACATCTCCAGCTCACGCCCCTGACCACGGACGCGCCCGGTCGCACCGTGAGGGTGCGACCGGGCGCCGTGCCGTACGGCTGTGGTCAGTGGTAGGCGTGGACGACGGCGTGGCCTTTGCCGCGGCCGATCATCCACTTGTTGACCGGCGTCGTGATCACGAAGGCGACGGCGAAGCCGCCCAGGAGTGCCGTCCAGAACAGCGCGTCCGACAGGTGGGCGTCCATCGCTCCCGGCGTCAGGGCGATGATGCCGTTGTCGACGAGCTCCATCACCGCGATCGAGACGGTGTCGGCGGCCAGCGCGACCTTGATGGCGCTCTTCCAGTCGAGGCCGGCCCGACGGACTGCGAACAGGGTGAAGGAGTAGCCGAAGAGGAACGCGAGGGTGATGGCCAGGACCATCGTCTGGACGTTGCCCCACATCAGGGCGGTACCGATGACCATGCCGAGGATCTCGCCGATCGCACATCCGGTCAGGCAGTGCAGCGTCGCTTTGGCGGCGGCACCCCAGGTGACCGGGCCCATCTGGTGTCCGGCATGACCGGCGTGCGCCTGGTGCGCGGTGTGGTCGTGTGCGGTGCTGGTGTGGTGTGCGCTGTGATCCATGACCGTCATCCCCAATCCCGTCCAGTGTGACCCCGCCCCCGCGGGCTCACACCATAACGATATACCCCCTAGGGGTATACGCAAGAGGTAATTGGGATCACTGCATCTGGGGCCTCTGATACGCCCGCACCCTCCGGTCGCGTCAACGGGGGAGTCCCTGGGACATGCCTACGGGCGTACGGAGGTGTCGCCGGAGGACAGGCGCCGGGGCTTGTGCAGCAGTGCCTGGGGGACGACGAAGCGGTCCATGCCTAAGTGGAGAGGCCATTGGCTACGGACGCACAAGCGACACAGGGCCTCCGCTGCTGCCTCTGCGCCGGGAAGGCCCGCCGATGGATATCGGCGGGCCCCCTCGCTTTCCCTCTGGTCACTTGCCGGCGTGCTGACGCTGTGGGGCCCCTCGGTAGTGGCGGTTTCGACTGGCGGGCTCTGCGGCTTGCCACGCATGAGGCCCACGGTGGCCAGGGCGCCTGCGGCGGCGAGGCCGGCGGCGGCGAGGAAGGCTGCGCTGAACCCGTCGGTGAGGGCGGTCAGGTCACCGAGTGCGCCCGCGCCCTGGGAGGTGGCGAGTGCGGTCAGGGCAGCGAGGCCGAGGGCGGAGCCGACCTGGTAGGTGGTGTTGACGATGCCCGACGCGAGGCCGGCCTGCTCCTGCGGGGCGGCGGACATGGCCGCCATCAAGGTCGGGATGTAGGCGAGGGCCATACCGAGGGCTGCCACGAGCGAGGCGGGCAGGACGTCGACGAGGAAGCTGCCGGTGGGGCGGGCGGCCGAGAGCCACACCAGGCCCGCGGCCAGGACCAGCAGGCCGCCGGTGATGAGCGGCTTGGGGTCGAAGCGGCTGAGCAGGCGGGCGCTGGCGGTGGTCATGAAGAGCATCAGCAGGCCGGTCATCGGCAGCAGGGCGGCTCCGGAGGCGAAGGCGCCGTAGCCGAGGACCTGCTGGAGGTAGAGGTTGAGGAAGTACCACATCGGGATCCAGGCGGCTCCCAGCAGGGCCATCGCCAGGTTGGAGACGCCGAGACCGGGGGTGCGCCAGATGCCGAGCGGCATCAGCGGCGACTTCGCGGACCGCTGGATGAGGACGAACACGGCCAGCAGGGCCGCGCCTGCGATCAGCTGAAGGACCGTCTGCGCGCTCCCCCAACCGGTCTCGGGGGCGCGGACCACGGTGAAGACGGTGAGCGCGAGCCCCGCGGTGACGGCCGCGGCGCCCAGGACGTCGACCCCGCCGCCGCGGCGGGCGGCAACGGCCGGCAGCAGGCCGGTGGCGAGCAGGGTGGCGATGCCGATCGGGATGTAGATGATGAACACCCATGGCCAGCTGGCCCACTCGGTGAACACCCCGCCGAGGAAGACGCCGGCGGTGCCGCCGGCCGGAGCGGCGGCGCCGTACAGGGCCAGGGCCTTACCCAGCTCCTTGGGGTTGTGGCCGAAGAGCATCATCAGCAGGGTCATCGAGGCGGGTGCGATCAGTGCGCCGCCCACCCCTTGCACGGCCCGGCCTGCGACCTCCGCCCACGCGCTCTGCGCGGCGGCGGCCACGACGGAGCCGGCGATCAGGACGCCCCAGCCGGCCACGAACACCTTCCGGGCTCCCAGCAGGTCGGAGAGGCGGCCACCCAGCAGGAGCAGTCCGCCGAAGGCGATGACGTAGGCGTTGAACACCCACTGCAGATCACCCTGGGAGAACCCCAGGTCGCGCTGCATCTCCGGCAGCGCCACGCCGATGATCGACGTGTCCATGATCACCATGAACTGTGCGGCGGCGAGCACCCCGAAGGCCCACCAGCGACGCGGATTGACGGCTTCCATGACCGCTCCCCAAAGACAGATTCCCCTCATACCCCTGGGGGGTATGACTTCGATTGCCCGAACGGTATACCCCCTAGGGGTATTCCTCAATGGGTAGTCGTCCGGCCCTCGCCTCGCCGCCTGCGGAGGGGGCCGCTTACGATGCGGACATGGACGGTCAGGTGGTGCGAGCGGTGAAGCCCTTCGGGCTGCGCTGCTACCTGCTCCTCGTCCTGGTCGTACTGGCGGGGCTGGTGGCCATGCACGGCCTGGGGCCCGCCCCCATGGCGTCCGCCGCGCACGCGGCGGCCACTTCCCACCACGCGTCGGCCGCGGGCCACGAGCGGGCGGCCGCATCAGAGGCTCTCTGCAACGCCGGGTGCGTCCATGCCGACGATCCGGCAGGCAGTGGAGGCAGCGGGCACGCGGAGCACGCCGATGCGACGTGCGCCGCCACTGGCACGGCCGGAGCCCCGGTTCTGCCCGCGCCCGCGGTCCTGCCCGGCCACGTGCAAGCCCAGGCGGTCCTCGCGCACGGGGTCATCCCCGGCGCCACCGCCTGCGGACGGGCACCGCCGTCACTGAGCGAACTGCAACTCCTGCGCATATAGGGCGGTCCTGGCATGCCCGGCCCCAGAGAGCCGGCCAGCCCCCGGCCCGCCCTACTTCCGCACGCCCGCAGACGCGCGTGCCCCACAACAGGAGTTGCACCATGAGCACCAAGCGTTCCCTGATCCGCCGCGCCACCGCCGTGGCCGCGGCCGCCACCGCCGCCCTCGTCCTCGCCGCCTGCGGCGGCAACGGCGATGACAGCGGCTCGGCCCACAACGGGCACAACACCGCCTCCCCGTCCGCCTCCGCCCCCGCGCAGCAGGGTGACCACAACGCCGCCGACACCGCGTTCGCGCAGGGGATGATCCCCCACCACCGTCAGGCCGTCGAGATGGCCGACCTCGCCGCGACGCGCGCCGAGTCGGCCGAGGTCAAGAAGCTGGCCGACGAGATCAAGAAGGCCCAGGACCCGGAGATCAAGACCCTCTCCGGCTGGCTGACCTCCTGGGGCGAGCAGGTCCCGGCCGAGGACGCCGGCCACGGCGGGCACGACATGTCCGGGATGATGACCGACGAGGAAATGAAGCAGCTGGAAGCTGCCTCGGGCAAGGCGTTCGACACCGCCTTCCTGACGATGATGGTCAAGCACCACGAAGGCGCCGTCACCATGGCCAAGACCGAGCAGGCCGACGGCGCCTACCAGCCCGCCAAGGACATGGCCGGTCAGATCATCACCTCCCAGAGCGCGGAGATCGACCGGATGAACACCCTCCTCGGCAAGAGCTGAGCCGCATCAGCACCCCTCGGGTGCGGGCAGCCGGCCACGGCTGCCCGCACCCGGGCAGGCCAGCCCTTCTTCCCCTTCAAGCGCTCTGGACCTCACCCATGACCATCCGCTTCCGCATAGCCGCGTTCACGGCCGCCGCCCTGCTGCTGACCGCCTGCTCGAGTCCCGACACCACGCCCGCACAGGGCAAGGCCGGCGCCACGAGCGACCCTGACCCGGGGACCGGGCACCTGCACGGTCTCGGCGTCGACCCGGCCGACGGCACCCTCTACGCCGCCGGGCACCTCGGCGTCTTCCACCTCACCCCCACCGGGGCCGTACGGATCGCCGACCGCTACCAGGACACGATGGGCTTCACCGTCACCGGCCCGCGCACCTTCCTCGCCAGCGGCCACCCCTCACCCACCGACCCCGCCGCGACCTCACCGCATCTGGGCCTGATCCGCAGCACCGACGCCGGACAGACCTGGACCACCGTCTCCGCCGCAGGCAAAGCCGACTTCCACTCACTCCAGCAGGCCGGCCCCATCCTCTACGGCCTCGACAGCCAGACCTCACAGGTCTGGGCCAGCAAGGACGCCGGCGCCACGTGGGACCGGCGCGCGAAGATCCCGGCCGGTGACCTCGCCGCCCACACCGGGACGCCACAGGAGGTATGGGCGACCAGCCGCGACGGGCTGCTGCACAGCACCGACAGCGGCGCCACCTTCCAGCCGGTGCCCGGCGCACCGGCCCTGGCCGCCGTGGAGCTGCCGACTCCCGGGCAGCTGATCGCCCTCACCACGGACGGCAAGGTCCTCTCCGGTGGCGACGGGACCTCCTGGAAAGAACGCGGCCGCCTCCCGGGCGGCGTGCAGGGTGCCGTACTGACCGCGGCCGGCCCCGACCACCTCCTGGCCGCCGACAGCAACGACGCCGTCCACGAATCCAAGGACGGCGGCCGCACCTGGACCACCGTGCACCAAGGGGGCCACACGAACACCGGACACTGACCCGCCCGCGCTGAACGCCGCACCGGCCGTTCCGTGGTGCAGCAGGTGTAGACCCGGGATTTCTGCCCGATCAGTCCTGCACTTTCGCCTGGCCCAGCAGCCGCCTGCTCTGGCGCGCGCCCGCGATGAGCCACGCATGCCACCAGAAGGAACATGCCCGTGACATCACCCCAGCTCCTGGACTCCCGGCCCACCCACAGCCGGCCGCCCGCGCCCGCCGAAGGACGCGCCGCCCGTCGCAAACAACGCTCACACCAGGCCCGCAAGCGTTCACTGGCCGCCCGCTACCGCGGCTACGTCGGATACTTCGTCGGCGCTTGCCTGATCAGCGGCGCCGTCGTCCACCACCCGCTCGACCCTGCCCGCATCGCCCTCTACGGCGTCCTGGTCTTCCTCGCCGCCACCGTCGTCAACGAGTTCCTCCTCACCCGCGAGCGCCCCGGGCCTTCGCGGATGATGGTGGTCATCGGCGCCTCCCTGATGCTCTCGTTCGGCATCGGATGCTCAGCTGCGGCCTTCAGTACTTCGACGACTTCCCCGACCGGGTAACGGCCCTTGCCCCCCATCGGACTCCTCCTCGCCATCGCCTACGTCATCGAAGCCGCCGACACCCCTGGCAGCGCATCTTCGGCCTCGTCGGCCGGGCCGTCATGGTGGCCGCAGCCCTTGCCTTCCTCGGCCTACGGCAGGTCGCGTCCTCGATGCACGACATTCCGGCCGGCGGGCACAGCCACGGCACCGCGGAGCAGCCGGCCGCAGATGACCACGCCCCCACCAATGCCCCCACCACGGGCAGCACTCCCGGCGCGAGGGTCACGCCTGCCACCAAGCCGACCGCGAAGACGCCGCAGTCGGATCACAGCGACGGCCACGCGTACTGACCCGACACCGATGCGAGGGGGCTGCGGCGGGCCCGCCCCGCCGCAGCCCCCTCGCATCGCGTCTGGAGGGCCGAGCCCGGCGGTCCACGAAGCCGCCGACGGCTACACGGGACAGGCAATGCCCGTGCTGGACCTACCCACGTACGGGGGTATCCGACCCGCAGAAACGTGACGCCTTGCAGTCGCTCGACTACTTTGAGGGATGTGATCGGGTGGTGGCGGGTTTCCCAGGAAGCAGTGCGGCGGGCCCGCAACGTCCTTCTGCCCGCACTCGTTCTGCTGATCGCGGCGCATGTGGCCGCGGGCGCACACACCCCTGCTTTCGCGGGGCCGCACACCACGGTGCTGGCCGCCGGTCCACAGCATGACCTTCGCCAGGGCCTGGTCCTGTCGGCGTTCTCCTCGGGTCCTGCGCATCAGCACGGCTCGGAAAAGCATATCGATCACGCTGTGGACAGGCCGCGCTCTGACGGAGCGAAGGCCGTGGCGATGCCTGCGGTGGCCGCAGTCGTGCTCGTCCCGATTCCCGATGAACCCTGTCCAGACCTGGCGGTCGGATGGGCGGCCTCACGTGAGGCCGGCCCGCCGGGCAGCGGGGTCGATCTCGCGCTGAACTGCGTCTGGCGGCAGTAGAAGCACGCCCGCACCCCTGACCTCCACCGGTGATCGTCCCGGGTGTGGAGGGCTGGGGTGTGCACGCGCGCCTTTCGACCTGCCTACCCCGCGCCTCCGTACACCGGCGGCGTGTAGGAGCCGTACGCACATGAACCGCCTTCCCCTGCTCGAAGACTTCGGTCCGCTCTCCCCGGCAGCTCACGCTCCGGTGCCCGTTATCGCCCGCCGGCCCGCACAGCTGGTCGGCAACACCCCGGTCCTGTGGATCGACGAGCCCTTCGCCCCGCCCGGCCGCGGCTTCTTCGCCAAGCTCGAAGGCGCGAATCCCGGCGGCATCAAAGACCGCCCGGGGCTCCACATGGTCCGCCAAGCACGCCTGCGCGGCGATCTGCTGCCTGGTGCGCCCATCGTCGAGTCCTCCAGCGGAACCCTTGGTCTCGGGCTGACGCTGGCCGGGCTGACCTACGGTCATCCGGTCACCGTCGTCTCCGATCCGGGCATGGAGCCAGCCGTGGTCCGCCTGCTCACGGCGCTCGGCGCGTACGTCGACCAGGTCGAAACTCCGCATCCGACGGGCGGCTGGCAGGAGGCCCGCCGGGAGAGGGTCGCCGAACTCCTGACCGCAGCTCCTGGCGCGTACTGCCCGGATCAGTACAGCAACCCGGACAACGTCGGCGCCTACCGGCCGCTGGCCGCCGAGCTGATCGCGCAACTGGGCCGGATCGATGTCCTGGTCACGGCGGTCGGCACCGGCGGCCACTCCGCCGGGATCGCGGCGGGACTGCGGGAGCACTCGCCCGGACTTCGGCTGATCGGCGTGGACTCCATCAACTCGGCGATCTTCGGCCAGCCCGCAGGTCCGCGGCTGATGCGCGGGCTCGGCTCCAGCATTCACCCCGCCAACGTCGACTACAAGGCCTTCGCCGAGGTCCACTGGGTGGCCCCGGGCGAAGCGGTATGGGCCTGCCGCCGCCTGGCCCGCAGGCACTACGCCTCGGGCGGCTGGAGCGTGGGCGCGGTCGCGCTCGTCGCAGGATGGGCAGCAAGGACCATGCCGCCCGGAACCCGGATCGCAGCCGTGTTCCCCGACGGACCGCACCGCTACCTGGAGACCGTCTACAACGACGCCTGGTGCGCGGAACAGGGCATTCTCGGCGCAGAGCCCGCGGCGGAGCCCGAGGAAATCGCGGCCCCGGATGCGTGCACGGTGACGGGCTGGACCCGGTCCACTCAGGTCCGCGACCCGCTCGGCCGGAAGCCCGGACCCCGCGCGATCCGTACCGCGGGCGCCCGGTGAAGGCGCTGCGGGCGCAGGTCGCCTCCTTCGACCCGAGCGTGCGGTTGTTGATGGCCAACCAGTTCGCCATCAACCTGGGCTTCTACATGCTGATGCCCTACCTCGCCGACCATCTCGCCCACGGACTCGGTTTGGCCGCCTGGGCCGTCGGCCTGGTCCTCGGCGTACGGAACCTGTCCCAGCAGGGAATGTTCCTGGTCGGCGGAACCCTCGCCGACCGCTACGGCTGCAAGCCGATGATCCTCGCCGGATGCGGCCTGCGCACGGTGGCCTTCGCACTGCTGGGGATGGTGCAGTCGCTGCCCGCGCTGATCGTCGCCTCGGCGCTCACCGGGCTGGCCGGGGCCCTGTTCAACCCGGCGGTGCGGGCTTACCTGGCGGCCGAGGCCGGTGAGGAGCGCCGGGTGGAGGCGTTCGCCGCGTTCAACATTTTTTACCAGGCCGGCATCCTCATCGGCCCGCTGGCCGGGCTCGCGTTGCTGGCCTGGGACTTCAGGGCGGTGTGTGCGGCCTCGGCGGTCATCTTCGGCGCCTTGGCCCTGCTCCAGGCGCGGGCGCTGCCCACCCGTCCACCGTCCGACCGTAGTGCGGAGTCGGCGTGGCGGGCGGTGCTCGCGGACTGGCGGTCCATCGCCGCGAACCGGCCGTTCCTGCTGTTCGCCGCGGCCATGTCCGGCTCGTACGTCCTGGCTTTCCAGGTGTACCTGGCCCTGCCGCTACGGGCCCGGGAACTGTTCGGCCCGCAGACCGGCCTCGTCACGGGAGCCGTGTTCGCCGTGTCGGCCCTCGCAGCCCTGTCCGGGCAGCTCAAGCTGACGGCCTGGGCCAAGCGCACCCTGAGCGGGCCCCGGGCGATCGTCTGGGGGCTGGCCGTCATGGGCGCGGCGTTCCTGCCGCTGCTGCCCGGCCCGCATGAGGGGGCTGTCGGCCTTGCGGTGGGGGTGGCTGGGCTTGCGCTGTGCGCGGCACTGTTGGCGTGGGGCGGTGCCCTGCTCTACCCCTTCGAGATGGACACGGTCGTACGCCTTGCGGGGGACCGGCTGGTCGCCACCTACTACGGCGCCTACAACACCGCCTCCGGCATCGCCATCGCGGCGGGCAACCTCGCGGTGGGGGCAATGTTCGACACCGGGCTGCCGTGGCTGCCGTGGGTTGTCCTGGCCGCGACCGGCGCGGGTTGTGCGGGGTCCGTAGCGGCCCTGGAGCGCGGCGGGCACCTGCGGGCACCGGGCCGGCAGGCCGCACTCACTGGCTGAGGTGCAATACGGCGGGGAGCACCGCACGGTGCGGTGCTCCCTGGGTCGGTGCCGTTCGTCAGCGGGCGGAGTGCACCAGCTGCAGGCGTCCGTCCGCGTTCCGCCCGCGTCGCCTTCAATCGGACCGGCCATGGGCCCGCGTGGCAGTGGAGGCGGCACAACCTGCCGGAGTTCGATTCCCTCACCCTGCAATCGCCCTCACTTCGCTCTTACATACCCCCCATGGGTATGCTACGTTGCTGCGCGAAGGTACCCCCTAGGGGTATGATGCAGAGAAGGGTCAGGGCAATGTCAACCGTCAATCCCCGGCGCTGGTGGGCACTTGCCGTGCTTGCCGCCGCGCAGTTCATGGTCATCATGGACACCTCCATCATCGGAGTCGCACTCCCCGAGATGCAGAAGGACCTCGGCTTCTCGCAGGGCGAGCTGCAGTGGGTCTTCAACGCCTACGTCATCGTGTTCGGCGGATTACTCCTGCTCGGCGGTCGTCTCTCCGACCTCGTCGGAGCTCGCAAGATCTTCGCCGCCGGATGGGCGACCATGATCGTCGGTTCGATCGTCGCGGCCGCCGCGCAGACAGCTACGGTCGAGATCGTGGGCCGTGCCGTCCAGGGCATTGGCGGCGCGCTGATCGCACCCGCCGCCATGACCCTGCTGATGATGCTCTTCATGCACGACCCCAAGGAGCTCGGCAAGGCGATGGCGCTGTACGGCGCCGCTGCTCCCGCCGGCGGTACTGCGGGTGTATTCCTCGGTGGTGTCTTCACCGAGTGGATGAGTTGGCAGTGGGTTTTCATCATCTACATCCCGATCGGTCTCGCGACCCTCGCCGCCACCAAGCTGCTGCCGGACGTTGCGTCCCGACGCGGTTCTGTGGATGTCCTGGGTGCGGTCGCCGTCACTGCGGGTCTCGCGCTCGCCGTGTTCGCTGTCGTCCGGGCGCCCGAGGTGGGCTGGGGCTCCACCGCCACCGTCCTGGAGCTGATCGGTGCGGCCGTTCTGCTCGCCGCCTTCTTCGTGATTCAGAAGTCCATCCGTGAGCCGCTCATGCCGCTCAGCGTCTGGCGGGTCCCGCGTCTCGGCTCGGCCAACCTCGCGATGACGCTGCTCGGTGCGGCGTGGATCCCGATGTGGTACTTCCTCAACCTGTATCTGCAGCAGGTCCTCAACTACGGCGCATTCGCGTCCGGCGCCGCCCTGCTCCCCATGACCGTCCTGTTGATGATCTTCATGACGGCGATTACCGCACGCCTCATGGGCAAGTTCGGTGCGAAGCCGCTGATCGTCGCCGGCCTCTTGGCCCTCGCCGCAGGCCTGGTCTGGCTGTCGGCGGTGGAGCCGACTGGCACCTTCCTGGTCGACGTCCTCCCGGCCTCGCTCGTCGCCGCGCTCGGCATGGCGCTCGCCTACATCCCTGCGATGATCGCCGCCATGTCCGGAGCTCCCCAGGAGCAGGCAGGTCTGGCCTCGGGCATCGTCAACACCACGTACAACGTGGGCTCGGCCCTCGGCCTTGCCGCTCTGACCGCTCTTGCCACCACGCAGGGGGCCGGTGAGCTCGGCAACCTGCCCGCCCTCACCGACGGCTTCAGTGCCGCGTTCCTCGGTGCCGCCGCCATCGCGGCCGCTGGCGCCGTGATCACTCTTCTCGTCATGAAGGGAGACAAGGCTGCGGCGACCGCAGCCGCCCCCGCGCCGCAAAGCGAGACCGCCGGGGTGTGACGTACGGGCTCGTCCGTACTCGACAAGGGGTCGCCCGATGTCCTCCCAGGACATCGGGCGACCCCTTGTCTGCTCCCCGTACCTGACGCAGACGGCCGGACGGACCGGCCCATCAGACAGGAGACCCCATGGAAGACAAAGACATCCGAACCCGTGCCGTGCATGTGATCAATCGGCCTTTGCCGCACGGCAGTTGGCCGCTCTCCGTACCCCTGGTGCAATCGTCCGCCTTCGCCTTCGACTCCGCGAGCGAGCTGGCCGAAGCCATGGCTAGCCCCGACGGCCAGTACGTCTACAGCCGCCGCGGCAATCCCACCGTCCGCGCCCTGGAGCACACCCTCGCGGACTTGGAGGGCGGGGCTTCGGCCATAGCCTTCGCCTCGGGCATGGGAGCCATCAGTGGCGTCCTGCTGGCGCTGCTACGCCCCGGCGATCACGTGATCGCGCAGCGGTGTTTGTACGGAGGGACATACGCCGCCCTAACTGACCTGGCGGACCGCTACGGCGTGGACGTCACGTACATCAGCGGTGACGAGGTGGCCGAGTTCGAGGCGGCCGCAGGACCCCGGACCCGGCTGCTCCTGCTGGAGACCATCGCGAACCCGACGGGCCAAGTCCCTGACCTGCCAGGGCTGCTGGCTGCGGCCCGGCGCCGGGGAGTCGTCAGCGCCGTGGACAACTCCCTCGCGTCGCCCGTCCTGTGCCGGCCCATCGAACTCGGCGCCGACATCGTGCTCCACTCCACGACCAAATATCTGGCCGGACACTCCGACGTCCTCGGGGGCGCGGCCATCTTCGCGGATGACGGACTGCGGCAGGAGATATGGCCGCGGACAGTCGAACTCGGGGCTAGCGCCGACCCGTTCGCCGCCTGGCTGACCCTGCGCGGGATCCCGACGCTGCCCCTGCGGATGCGGGAGCACTGCGCCAATGCCGAAGTCCTGTCTGCGCGGCTGGCTGCTCATCCCACAGTCACGGCCGTCCACTGGCCCTGGCTCCCCGCCCACCCCTCGTACGCCACCGCCCGTAAGGCGCTCTCCGGCGGGGGAGGGTTGCTCTCCTTCGAACTGGCCGGCGGCCGGGAGGCGGGGCGGGTGTTCGTGGAGGGAGTGCGGGTGGCACGGCTCGCGCTGTCCCTGGGTGGCGTGGAGACGCTGGTGACGCATCCGGCCAGTACCTCCCATCGAGAGCTGGGTGAGGAGGCGTTGGCGGCGGCCGGTATCGGATCGGGTCTGGTGCGGATGTCGGTCGGTATCGAGGACCCCGACGACCTGTGGAGGGACATCGAACAGGCTCTATCCAAGCTTCTTTTGGCTTGACAAAATAAATGAACGATTCGTAGATTGGTTCACGCCAAGGAAACACTGCTCTACGTCAAGGGGGGCGCGTGATGCGCTACTTCGAGGACTTCCGGACCGGTGATGTCCACGAGCTGGGCACGATCACCGTCACCGCCGAGGAGGTGCTGGAGTTCGGAAAGCGCTTCGATCCGCAGCCCTTCCACACGGACCCGGAGCTCGCCGCCCGGTCGCCGTTCGGCGGTCTGATCGCCAGCGGCTGGCACACCGCCTCGATGTTCATGCGGCGCTACGTGGACGGGTTGCTGGTCCACAGTGCGTGCACCGGCTCCCCGGGGGTCGACGAGATCCGCTACGTGCGCCCCGTCCGCCCGGGAGACGTCCTCGCCGCCCGAGTGGAGATCCTCGGGTCCCGCCCGTCACCGTTCAACCCGACCACCGGCATCGTGCAGCCCAAGTGCCTGCTGGTCGACGGCGACGGGGCGGTCGTCTTCAGCATGATCCTGCACAGCATCTTCCAGCGCCGGCCCGCCGGTCCCGACGCCTCGCGCTCCGGGACGAAGTCCGCGGCAGACGACCCGGTCGCCTGCGTGCGATCCGTGGCTTGACCGCGCCGGACCGGGGCCCCTTGCGGATTCCATAACTGCTTGTACCCATCTCACCCGATGTGAAGGGAGACCTCCTGTGGAGGCCGTATCCCGCACCGCCCAGTGGACCGCCGCAGCGCGAGCCCTGGAGACCGACCGCGAGGACCGGCTGTTCGCCGATCCCTACGCGCGCACCGTCGCCGACACGATCGGCTTCGAACTTCTGGAGCGCTACGCAGGGGCGGGCACCGTGCCGTTCCTCGCCATCCGCACCACCTACCTGGACCGGGCGATCGTCCGGGCCGTCGAGGAACACGGCATCCGCCAGGTCGTGTTCCTCGCCGCGGGCATGGACACCCGGTTCTACCGGCTCCCGTGGCCCGACGGCGTGACCGTCTACGAGCTGGACCGCCCCGCGCTCCTGGAGGCGAAGGCGCAGATGCTCGCCGATGAACCCGCCCCCGCCGGACGCACCCGCGTCACCGTACCGGTGGACCTCACGCAGGACTGGACCGGTCCGCTCAAGGAGGCCGGCTGGCGCAGTGACGAGCCGGTGTTGTGGGTGGTCGAAGGGCTCCTCTTCTTCCTCCCGGAAGGCGCCGTGCGCAACCTGATCTCGACGCTGGCCGCCCACTCCGCGCCCGGCTCGGTGCTGCTCGGAGACGTCATCAGCCGGGCCGCGCTGGACAACCCGCTCTCCCGCCCCTTCCTCAAGTGCCTGAAGGAAGACGGCAACCCGTGGCTGTTCGGCACTGAGACCCCCGAGCAGCTCCTCGCCGACTGCGGCTGGGACGTGCGCGAGGTTCGACAGCCGGGAGAACCGGGCGCCGACTTCGGCCGCTGGCCGTACCCGGTTCCGGCTCGCAGCGTTCCGGGCGTTCCCCGTTCCTTCCTGTTCACGTGTGACCTTCCGACCTCCGAGGCGGCGGCGGCATGAGCGGCACGCACGAGTTCCACCAACGGGTCATCAGCGATGCCGGAGCCGCCGTACGGGGGCTCACCGTCGCCCTCGGCGAACGGCTCGGCCTGTACCGCGCGCTGGCCGAGGCCGGCCCCCTCACCGCGGCCGGGCTCGCCGAGCGCACCGGCATCGCCAAGCGGTACGCGGAGGAGTGGCTGCACGCACAGCTGAGCGCCGGGTACGTCGAGCGCCACCCGAGCGCCGATACGTACACGCTCCCCGCCGACCACGTGGCCGTACTGGCCGACCCGAAAGCCGTCACGTTCGCCGCGGGCTTCTTCACCGCCCTCAAGGCGCTGTACGCCACCGAGGACCTGCTCGTCGACGCGTACCGTTCCGGCGACGGCGTCGGCTGGGCGGAACACGACCCGGCACTGGACACCGGGATGGGCAGCTTCTTCCAGCCCACCTACGAGCACCGGCTCGTCCCCGACTGGCTGCCCGCCCTGCACGGGGTCACCAGCAAGCTGGCAGCCGGCGGCACCGTCGCCGACGTCGGGTGCGGCGTCGGGCACACCACGCTGCTCATCGCGAAGGCGTTCCCCCAGGCGACCGTGCACGGCTTCGACTACTCCGAGGAAGCCATCTCCATCGCCCGGCAGCTTGCCGAGGAGGCCGGACTCTCCGACCGCGTCGTCTTCGACGTCGCCGCGGCCGACGACTACCCCGGCTCCGGCTACGACCTGGTCACCTTCTTCAACGCCCTGCACGACATGGGAGACCCGGTCGCCGCCGCGCAGCACGTACACAAGTCCCTGGATGGAGAAGGGACGTGGATGCTCGTCGAGTCGAACGTCTCGCCCGCGGACATCGACACGCAGACGCCCGCCGCCCGCATGTTCATGGCGCTGTCGGCCGTGATGTGCCTGCCCGTGGCCGTCGCCCAGCGCGGTCCTCACGCTCTCGGCAACCACTCCGGCGAGAAGGCGTTCCGCGCCATCGCGGAGGAGGCCGGCTTCACCCGCTGGCGGCGCGCGACCGAGACCCCGGTCAACGCCGTTTACGAAGTCCGGCCCTGAGCCTTCGCTCGCCGCAACCCACCACACACCGAGGGAGTCTCCATGGGCATCGCCGCCCCCCTGCCCGTCACTGATCGCTTCCTGGAAGTCCTGGAACGGCTGAGCTCGCGCTCCATCGAGGAGTACTACAACCCCTACCAGCAGTTCGACTGGCCCGAGAAGCTCGAAGAGGGCCAGCTGTGGATGACCCCCGAGCTGCTCACCGTCTACGGCACGCCCTTCTACGAGGAGCTCGGCGAGGAGACCATTCACCGCCTTTCCAAGTGGGAGAGCATCAACTTCTACAGCCTCAACGTGCACGGCATCCGTGAGCTGCTCATCGAGGTGGTCGGCCGGATACACATGCCCGGCTTCGAAGTCCCCTCCGACTTCTTCCACCACTTCATCGGCGAAGAAAACGAACACATGTGGTTCTTCGCCGAGTTCTGCCGCCGCTACGGCGACAAGATCTACGGCTCGACCGCCATGCGCGCCGACTCCGCGTGGGAGCCGGAGGTGGACAACTTCCTGGTCTTCGCCCGGATCCTGTTCTTCGAGGAGCTCGTCGACCACTACAACATGCGGATGGCGCAGGACGAGTCCCTGTGTCACACCATCCGCGAGGTCAACCGCATCCACCACCAAGACGAGTCCCGGCACATCGCCTTCGGGCGGGAGCTGGTCTCCCTGCTGTTCAAGCGGATGAAGGACACCGTCTCTGCCCAGCGGCTCGCCGAGGTGGAGGCGTACCTCAAGCGGTACGTCGTCTACAGCGTCAACTCCCTTTACAACCCGCACGTCTACCGCGACGCCGGCATCGCCGACCCGCTGGCCCTGCGCAATGCGCTGGTCGCCGACGAGGGCCGCCGTCCGTACGAGCGCAAGGCCATCCGCAAGCCGCTCGGCTTCTTCCTGAAGACCGGAATCTTCACCGACGACGTACTGCCCGTCGTCTGAACGAACCGTCCGTCGTCCGAGAGGTGACTCCACCATGACCGTTACAACAACCCCTGCGAGCGTCGGGGAATCGAGGGGCCTGCCGTCCCTCGGTCCCGAGGGAACCGCCCTGCTGCGGCTCCTCGACGACACCTTCGAGGGCTGGGGTGTGAGCGCGGGCGCCCGCCCGATGACCATGCCTCCGCTGCTGCCGGCCGCCGACCTGGCCCGGCTCGACTACTACGACAACTTCCCTCACCAGGCCGTCGTCGCCGCCCCGCTCGACCTGTCCGCACGGGAGACCGACGAGTTCTGTACGGACAGCGGTTGCTTCCCCTGCACCGCCCTCCAGCCGGCGGCCCTCGGACTCCCCTCCGCGTCCTGCTACGCCGTCTACATCGACCACCAGGGTCGCCAGGTCGCGGACGACACCCTGATCACCGTCGTCGGCTGGTGCTTCCGCAAGGAGGAGCACTACGAGGGCCTGCGCCGGCAACTCGGTTTCCGCATGCGGGAGGTGGTCGCGATCGGGACCCGCGAGCACGCAGAGTCCCACCTCACCCGCTTCACCTCGCGCATCCAGGCCTTCGCCGAGGCGCTGGACCTGCCTCTGCGCAAGGAGGCCGCCTGCGACCCGTTCTTCGACAAGGGCAGCTCGAAGGCGGTGCTCCAGCGCCTCACCCCGGTCAAGCACGAGTTCCTGTACGAGGACCTGGCGATCGCCTCGGTCAACACCCACCGCAACTTCTTCGGAGACCGCTGCGAGATCACGCTGGAGTCGAGCGGCAGCCCGGCCTTCACCAGCTGCGCCGCGTTCGGCCTCGAACGCTGGCTGTCCGCGCTGACCAGGCGCCACGGCAGCTGGGGGGCGGCGACCGAGGCCGTCCTGCGCGCGAACGCGGCCGGGCCGGCGATCTGACGTGCCGACCCGACCCGTCGCCCCGCCGGCGGGCGGCCTGGGCTGGGCGAATCTAGGCATGGACATCGTGTCCGTCACCCGTGTCCGACGACTGCTCGCCGAGTACGGCGAGGACTTCTTCGAGCGGATGCTCACCCCAGGCGAACTCGCCGACTGCGGAACGGCCTCCGGGCTCGACGTACTGAGTCTGTGCGGCCGGATAGCGGCCAAGGAGGCAGCCTTCAAGACCCTCCGCGTCCGGGGCAAATTCCTCCCCTGGCTCGACATCGTCGTTCGGCGTTCCGAAGGGGGCTGGCCCCTCGTCGAGCTCCGCCGGGGCGCGGCCGAGATGGCCGCGGAGTCCGGCATCGCCGAGATCACCGTGTCCATCAGCCATGACGTGGACTACGCGGTAGCCGTGGCTGCCCCGGTGCTCCATGCCGGCTCGGCGGGCTACCCCCTCACGCCGGGCCTTCCGGACCCAGCCGGTGCTCTCAGCGTCGCCCGCGCAACCAACACCTCATCCATACAAAGCACTTCAAGGAGAACAACCATGTCCGACGGTCTGCAGCAGGTGAAGAACTGGCTCCTCGCCCGTCACACGGAGCGTGACGACATCGCCTCCGACCTGGACCTCATCGAGAACCGGCTCATCGACTCGCTGTCCTTCGTGGAGTTCGTCTTCCTGCTGGAGCAGCAGAGCGGTCGGTCCATCCAGATGGAGGCCCTGGAAGTGGACGAGATCCGCACCCTCGCCGCCATCGAGTCGCACTTCTTCCCGGTCGAGGTGGGGCAGGCATGAGCAAGCGGCTGTTCACCTCAGAGTCGGTGACCGAGGGGCATCCCGACAAGATCGCCGACCGGATCAGTGACACGATCCTCGACGCGCTGCTCCGTGAGGACCCCACCTCGCGGGTGGCTGTGGAGACCCTGATCACCACCGGCCTGGTCCACATAGCCGGCGAGGTGACGACCAAGGCCTATGCCCCCATAGCCGCCCTCGTTCGTGAGGCCATTCTCGACATCGGCTACGACTCCTCGAAGAAGGGCTTCGACGGTGCCTCCTGCGGGGTGTCGGTGTCCATCGGGGCGCAGTCACCCGACATCGCCCAGGGCGTCGACACCGCATTCGAGAAGCGTGTCGGAGGCGCGGGGCCGAGTGACGAGCTCGACAAGCAGGGAGCGGGCGACCAAGGCCTGATGTTCGGCTACGCCTGTGACGAGACGCCCGAGCTGATGCCGCTGCCGATCCACATCGCGCACCGGCTCTCGCGCCGGCTGTCCGAGGTCCGCAAGGATGGGGTCATCCCTTACCTGCGCCCCGACGGCAAGACGCAGGTCACCATCGAGTACGACGGCGATCAGGCGGTGCGCCTGGACACGGTGGTGGTCTCCTCCCAGCACGCAGCCGACGTCGACCTCGACGCGCTGCTGGCCCCGGACATCCGTGAGTTCGTCGTGGAGTACGTGCTGAACCAGCTCGTCGAGGACGGCATCAAGCTGGAGACCGAGGGTTACCGACTACTGGTGAACCCGACCGGGCGCTTCGAGATCGGCGGCCCGATGGGCGACGCCGGCCTGACCGGTCGCAAGATCATCATCGACACGTACGGCGGGATGGCGCGTCACGGTGGCGGCGCCTTCTCGGGCAAGGACCCGTCCAAGGTCGACCGTTCCGCCGCGTACGCGATGCGCTGGGTGGCGAAGAACGTGGTCGCCGCGGGCCTGGCCTCGCGCTGCGAGGTCCAGGTCGCGTACGCCATCGGCAAGGCCGAGCCCGTCGGCCTCTTCGTCGAGACCTTCGGCACGGGAACACTGCCGGACGAGCGCATCCAGGAAGCCGTGTCGAGTGTCTTCGATCTTCGGCCGGCCGCGATCATCCGCGATCTGGACCTGCTGCGCCCGATCTACGCCCAGACCGCCGCGTACGGCCACTTTGGCCGTGAGCTGCCGGACTTCACCTGGGAACGCACCGACCGCGTGGACGCCCTTCGCCGGGCCGTTGGGGTCTGACATGCGCATCGTTGTGACGGGATCCATCGCGACCGACCATCTGATGACCTTTCCCGGCCGGTTCGCCGAGCAGCTGCTCGCGGACCGGTTGGACCGGATATCCCTGTCGTTCCTCGCCGACAACCTGGAATTCCGACGCGGCGGAGTAGCGGCCAACATCGCGTTCGGTCTGGGAACGCTGGGACTGCGGCCTGTCCTGGTGGGCTCTGTGGGTCGAGACTTCGATCCGTACCGGGTGTGGCTCAAGGAGCACGGCGTCGACACCGACTCCGTTCGGGTCAGCGAGACGTGCCAGACCGCGCGTTTCGTCTGCACCACCGACCGGGACCAGAACCAGATCGCGACGTTCTACGAGGGGGCCATGGTAGAGGCCCGCGAGATCGATCTGAGCGACGTCGTCGCACGGGCCGGTCGCCCCGACTTGGTGCTGATCTCGCCCGACGACCCCGAGGCCATGCTCCGCCATACGCGGACCTGCCGTGAGCTGGGCATCCCCTTCGCTGCGGACCCGTCCCAGCAGCTGGCGCGACTGGAGCGGCCGCAGGTTCGGGAGCTGGTGGACGGTGCGAGCCGGCTGTTCACCAACGAGTACGAAGCAGCCTTGCTGTGCGAGAAGTCCGGGCTCACCGAGGAGCAGATCCTGCGGCGGGTCGGCTCCTGGGTGACCACCCACGGCGAGGGTGGCGTACGAATCCAAACTGCGGGCACCACGCCGCTGACCGTGCACGCGGTCGAGGTCGAGGAAGTCGTCGACCCCACCGGTGTCGGCGACGCGTTCCGAGCCGGGTTCCTCGCCGCAACGGCGTGGGGTGTGTCCGAGCGGAGCGCGGCTCAGCTGGGCTGTGCGGTCGCTGCGACCGTCCTCGCATCCGTGGGTACGCAGGAGTACCGGTTGTCCGGCGAATCGTTGCTCACCCTGCTCGGCATGGGGTACGGCTGCCGGTACGAGACGGAGCTGACCGCACACCTCCGGGAGTTGGCATGAGACGGTCTCTGAGGGAGGAGCTGGCGCAGCGGGTCGTGGTGGCCGACGGGGCGATGGGAACGATGCTCCAGGCCGCCGATCCGACGCTCGACGACTTCATGGGTCTCGAGGGCTGCAACGAGATCCTCAATGTCACCCGGCCCGACATCGTCCGGTCGGTCCATGACGAGTACTACGCGGTGGGTGTGGACTGCGTCGAGACCAACACCTTCGGGGCCAACCTCTCCGCACTCGCCGAGTACGGCGTGGAGGGCCGGGTCTATGACCTGTCCGAGGCCGGAGCGCGCATCGCCCGCGAAGCCGCGGATGCGTTCACGGCGAAAGATGGACGGCCCCGCTGGGTCCTGGGCTCCATGGGCCCCGGCACCAAGCTGCCCACGCTCAAGCACGTGGCGTACGAGCCCTTGCGTGAGGCGTACCAGGCGAATGCCGAGGGTCTGATCCGAGGCGGCGCGGACGCGCTATTGGTCGAAACCTCGCAGGACCTCCTTCAGGCGAAGGCGGCCGTCATCGGCGCGCGCAGGGCGCTGGAATGGTGCGGAATGGGAGACCTGCCTCTCATCGTGCAGGTGACGGTTGAGGCGACCGGCACGATGCTGCTGGGTTCAGAGATCGGCGCGGCGCTGACGGCTTTGGAGCCGTTGGGTATCGACATGATCGGTCTGAACTGTGCGACCGGTCCGGCGGAGATGAGTGAGCACCTGCGCTATCTCGCGCGGAACTCCCGTATCCCGCTGTCCTGCATGCCCAACGCGGGCCTGCCCGTGCTGGGCAAGAACGGCGCGCACTACCCGCTGTCGGCGACTGAGCTGGCGGACGCCCAGGAGACCTTCGTCCGCGAGTACGGGCTCTCCTTGGTCGGCGGCTGCTGCGGCACCACGCCGGAGCACCTGCGTCAGGTGGTCGAGCGGGTGCGTGGGTTGAGCCCGGTGGCGCGGGATCCGCGTCCCGAGCCGGGTGCCTCCTCGCTGTATCAGACGGTGCCGTTCCGGCAGGACATCTCGTACATGGCGATCGGCGAGCGCACCAACGCGAACGGGTCGAAGAAGTTCCGCGAGGCCATGCTCGAAGCCCGCTGGGACGACTGCGTGGAGATGGTCCGCGACCAGATCCGCGAGGGCGCGCACATGCTCGACCTGTGCGTGGACTACGTCGGCCGCGACGGCGTCGCCGACATGGAAGAGCTGGCCGGCCGCTTCGCGACCGCCTCCACCCTGCCGATCGTGCTGGACTCCACGGAGGTTCCCGTTCTGCGGGCGGGCCTGGAGAAGCTCGGCGGACGCGCTGTCGTCAACTCCGTGAACTACGAGGACGGCGACGGCCCCGAGTCCCGCTTCGCGAAGGTCACCGCCCTCGCCCAGGAGCACGGCGCGGCGCTGATCGCGCTGACCATCGACGAGGAGGGCCAGGCCCGGACCGTCGAGCACAAGGTCGCCATCGCCGAGCGGCTCATCGAGGACCTCACCACCAACTGGGGGATCCTGGAGTCGGACATCCTCATCGACACCCTGACCTTCACCATCTGCACCGGCCAGGAGGAGTCCCGCAAGGACGGCATCGCCACGATCGAGTCGATCCGCGAGCTCAAGCGCCGCCACCCCGACGTCCAGACGACCCTGGGCCTGTCGAACATCTCCTTCGGCCTCAACCCGGCCGCCCGTATCGTCCTGAACTCGGTCTTCCTCGACGAGTGCGTCAAGGCCGGCCTCGACTCGGCGATCGTCCACGCGAGCAAGATCCTGCCGATCGCCCGCCTGGAGGAGGAGCAGGTCAAGGTCGCCCTCGACCTGATCTACGACCGGCGCGCGGAGGGCTACGACCCGCTGCAGAAGCTGATGGCCCTCTTCGAAGGCGTCAACACCAAGTCGATGAAGGCCGGCCGCGCCGAGGAACTCCTCGCCCTGCCGCTGGACGAGCGCCTGCAGCGCCGCATCATCGACGGCGAGAAGAACGGCCTGGGCGCCGACCTCGACGAGGCCCTCCAGACCCGCCCCGCCCTCGACATCGTCAACGACACCCTCCTGGAGGGCATGAAAGTCGTCGGCGAGCTGTTCGGCTCCGGCCAGATGCAGCTCCCCTTCGTCCTGCAGTCCGCCGAAGTCATGAAGACCGCGGTGGCCCACCTCGAACCGCACATGGAGAAGAGCGACGACGAGGGCAAGGGCACCATCGTCCTGGCCACCGTCCGCGGCGACGTCCACGACATCGGCAAGAACCTCGTCGACATCATCCTGACCAACAACGGCTACAACGTGGTCAACATCGGCATCAAGCAGCCGGTCTCCGCGATCCTCGAAGCCGCCGCCGAGCACAAGGCCGACGTCATCGGCATGTCCGGCCTGCTGGTCAAGTCCACGGTGATCATGAAGGAGAACCTGGAGGAGCTCAACCAGCGCAAGCTGGCGGCCGACTACCCGGTCATCCTCGGCGGCGCCGCCCTCACCCGTGCCTACGTCGAACAGGACCTCCACGAGATCTACGAGGGCGAGGTCCGCTACGCCCGCGACGCCTTCGAGGGCCTGCGCCTCATGGACGCCCTCATGGGGGTCAAGCGCGGAGTCCCCGGAGCGGGCCTGCCCCCGCTCAAGCAACGTCGAGTACCACAACGGAAACCCTTGCTCGATGTACGTGAACCCGAGGTCGTCGGCCGCTCCGACGTTGCAGTCGATGCCCCCGTACCCGAGCCGCCATTCCTCGGCTCCCGCGTGGTCAAGGGCATCCCGCTCAAGGACTACGCCTCCTGGCTCGACGAAGGCGCCCTCTTCAAGGGCCAGTGGGGCCTCAAGGACGCTGGCTTGATCGAGTCGGAGGGCCGACCGCGTCTGCGTGGCTGGCTGGACCGGTTGCACACCGATCAGCTGCTTGAAGCGGCGGTCGTCTACGGGTACTTCCCCTGCGTGTCCAAGGGCGAAGACTTGATCGTCCTTGACGAGGACGGAGGCGAGCGGACGCGGTTCACGTTCCCCCGCCAGAGCCGCGGCCGCCGCCTGTGCCTCGCCGACTTCTTCCGCCCCGAGGAATCGGGGGAGATCGACGTCGTCGGCTTCCAGGTTGTCACCGTCGGCAGCCGGATCGGCGAGGAGACCGCCCGCCTCTTCGAGGCGGACGCCTACCGCGACTACCTGGAACTGCACGGGCTTTCAGTGCAGCTGGCCGAGGCGCTCGCCGAGTACTGGCACGCCCGGGTGCGGGGCGAACTCGGTATCGAAGGGGCCGACCCTTTGTCCATGGAGGGAATGTTCCGCACCGAGTACCAGGGGTGTCGCTACTCGCTCGGCTATCCCGCCTGCCCTGAGCTGGAGGACCGCGCGAAGATCGCCGAGCTGCTGCGGCCCGAGCGGATCGGCGTCCACCTCTCTGAGGAGTTCCAGCTCCACCCGGAGCAGTCCACCGACGCCATCGTTGTCCACCATCCCGAGGCCAGCTACTTCAATGCCGGGGGCCGCCGGTGAACCACGTACCGGCCCCCACGACCCATTGCACCGACCGGAGCACAAGGAGCGTTCTTCATGCCTGCTGAATTCACCGATTTCAAGGTCGCAGACCTTTCCCTCGCCGCCTTCGGGCGCAAGGAGATCACACTTGCCGAGCACGAGATGCCCGGCCTGATGTCCATCCGCCGCGAGTACGCGGCGGCGCAGCCGCTGGCCGGGGCCCGGATCACGGGCTCCCTGCACATGACGGTGCAGACGGCCGTGCTGATCGAGACGCTCGTCGCCCTGGGCGCGGACGTCCGATGGGTCTCGTGCAACATCTTCTCCACCCAGGACCACGCGGCGGCCGCCGTCGCCGCCGCCGGCATCCCGGTCTTCGCCTGGAAGGGCGAGACGCTGGAGGAGTACTGGTGGTGCACCGAGCAGGCGCTGACCTGGCCCGGGCACGCGGGTCCCAACATGATCCTGGACGACGGCGGTGACGCCACCCTGCTGGTCCACAAGGGCGTCGAGTACGAGAAGGCCGGAAGCATCCCCGACCCCTCGACCGCCGAGAACGACGAGATGCGCGTCGTCCTGGAACTGCTGCACAGCACGTCCTTGAAGTGGACCGAGCTGGCGTCCGAGATCCGCGGCGTCACCGAGGAGACCACGACGGGCGTCCACCGCCTGTACGAGATGCAGCAGGCCGGCGCGCTGCTGTTTCCGGCGATCAACGTGAACGACGCCGTGACGAAGTCGAAGTTCGACAACAAGTACGGCTGCCGCCACTCCCTGATCGACGGCATCAACCGCGCCACGGATGTCCTGATCGGCGGCAAGGTCGCCGTCGTCTGCGGCTACGGCGACGTCGGCAAGGGCTCCGCGGAGTCCCTGCGCGGCCAGGGCGCGCGCGTCATCGTCACCGAGATCGACCCGATCTGCGCCCTGCAGGCCGCGATGGACGGATACCAGGTCGCGACGCTGGACGAC
Organism: Streptomyces sp. NBC_01298; assembly: GCF_035978755.1. Classification (NCBI taxonomy): domain Bacteria; kingdom Bacillati; phylum Actinomycetota; class Actinomycetes; order Kitasatosporales; family Streptomycetaceae; genus Streptomyces; species Streptomyces sp. NBC_01298. The sequence continues at coordinate 2,455,935 of NZ_CP108414.1, read as the reverse complement.
GTGGTGGAGATCGCCGACATCTTCATCACGACGACCGGCAACAAGGACATCATCATGGCCGCGGACATGGCCAAGATGAAGCACCAGGCGATCGTCGGCAACATCGGCCACTTCGATAACGAGATCGACATGGCCGGCCTCGCGGCCGTCGAGGGCATCGTCAAGGACGAGGTCAAGCCGCAGGTCCACACCTGGAAGTTCCCCGACGGCAAGGTCTTGATCGTGCTGTCCGAGGGCCGCCTCCTGAACCTCGGCAACGCGACCGGTCACCCGTCCTTCGTGATGTCGAACTCCTTCGCGGACCAGACCCTGGCCCAGATCGAGCTCTACACCAAGCCGGCCGAATACCCCACGGACGTCTACGTGCTCCCCAAGCACCTCGACGAGAAGGTCGCCCGCCTGCACCTCGACGCCCTTGGCGTGAAGCTGACGACCCTGCGCCCTGAGCAGGCCGCGTACATCGGCGTGGACGTCAGCGGCCCCTACAAGCCCGACCACTACCGCTACTGAGCCCCATGACAGTTCTCGACGAGATACGTGACCCTTGGCTTCCGGATCGGCTGTTGCGAACCGAACGCGACGCGTTGATGCCGCTGTTGCGTCGAACCCCCCCGGAGGCATACGCGCTACGCACGGCCTGTCCTGGCTGGACTGCCCGGCAGGTGCTCGCCCACTGCGCGGCGGCCCTGGTGCGGATTGTCGAAGGACGATTGGAAGAGGGAGTGTTCCTCCCCGAGGCCAACGCGGCGGACGTCGCCGAACGCGAACACTGGCCGTTGGCCCAGATCCTTGACGAGTTGGAGCGGGGCTTCACCGAGGCCGGCCCGGAGATCGCCGCGGGCGACGGCACGCTGGACGCGGTGGCGCTGGGGGAGTGGGTCCACGCCGGCGATGTCCGTGACGCGTTCGGGGAGTCGGGGGCTTACAGCGGGGACAGCCTGACACTTGCCCTGCCCCTTCTCCGCATTACGAGCCGCAAGCGGGGGACACCTCGGCTGGTCGCACAACTCAATGGTCTGGACGGTCTCTTGGTTTTGGGCAATGAGATCGAGGGACGGCCCGCGGCCCGCTTCCAAGGCGACGCGGCCACGCTGATTCGCCTCTACTCGGGCCGTCCGCTGGTCGCGACCCGCTACGAACTCACGGATGCGACCGAACAAGAACTGCTCATCTACCGATGACGAGCCCGAGCCGGTCCGTCCGTCACGGCAGGCGGACGGCCCCGGGCCTCATTCGATCTTCACGACCTGGAAGGCTTCTGCCATCCGGCCCGTCGGCAGTCCCGCTGCCCTTGCGTGTTCCCCCAACCAGTCCCGCAGTAGCCCCGCCAGGTCGTCGAAATGGGCCGTCTGCGAGGTGTGGATCCGCAGAGCCTCGACCTTGCGTTCGAAGACGGGGGTCACGTCGATGTACTGGTTCGGCGTGGGGCCGGTCATCAGCCACAGTTCTGGCACGATCCAGGGCTCCAGTCCTTCCTCCTTGAGGAGGGAAGGATGCGCGAAGGGATTGCGGGCCTCGGGGTAGATCGCACGTAGGGCGGCATCGCCGACCGCGCGATGGTCCGGGTGAAGGTCGGCCACTCGGGCCCAGTTGATCTCCGGGCTGGGGATGACGGCGCGCTGCGGGCGAACCTGTCGGATCACCCGGCACAGATCGCGGCGCAGCTCGACGCTCGGCTCGACGAAGCTGTCGGGGTAGCCGAGGAAGCGGACGTCCTCGACGCCGCTCCGCTTGGCCGAGTGCACCTGTTCGGCTCGCCGGAGGTCCCCCATCGCTTGGCGGGGGAGCTGCTCGTCGTATCCGCCGGCCCCGCCGTCGGTGACGATGCAGTACGTGACCCGCGTCGTGCCCTGGGCGATCCACCGCATGACCGTGCCGCTGACACAGAACTCGATGTCGTCCGGGTGCGCGGCCACCACCAGCAGGGATTCCGGGGCGCTGCGGTCTGTTAGATCGGTCGCGAAGTGCTCCATGGACTCAGCCTGTTGTGCCTGGTGGCGGCTTGCAAGGCAACTCATCTGGCGTACTTGCGACATGGCACTTCTACGCCAGTCAAAAATTTGGTAGCTTCAAATAAATGGTCTAATCGCATGTACGTGGAATCCGGAGGCACCGGCATGTGCAGGATTTTCGGCTCCTTCTCGGCCGGCGCGGCGCGCCCCGACCCGGGCGAGCTCGCCGCGGTCTCCGCCCGTCAGCGGCACGGTGGTCCCGACGAACATGACGTGCTCAGCGGGGCCGGCTGGTCGCTCGGGTGCGACCGGCTCGCCGTGACCGACCTCCGTGGCGGTCGACAGCCCTACCGGCTGCCCCACTTGCCCGGGATCATCGCCGTACTCAACGGCGAGATCTACAACCACCGCATCCTCCGCCGCGAGCTCGCGGCCCGCGGCCACCGCTTCCCCGACACGTGCGACGGCACCCTGCTGCCCGCGCTCTACGCCGAGTACGGGCCGGCCTTCGCCGAGCGGCTCGATGGGATGTTCGCCGTGGCCGTCCTCGACCTGCGGGCGAGCCCCCTACTCGTCTTGGCCGTCGACCCCATGGGGATGAAACCCATTCACTACCACCGGGGCGAGGACGGCTCCTTCCGCTTCGCCTCCGAGATCCCGGCACTCCTGGCCTTCGAAGGGGTGCGGATCACTCCTCGCGCTGACACCCTCGACACGGTCCTAGCCACACGGACACCCTTCTCCACGCAGACTGCCCTGGAAGGCATCAGTGTCATGCCCCCGGGCGCGACCGCTGTCGTCAGCCCTGGGCGGGAACCGGCCGTACGGCGGCGGCCCGTGCAGCCGGCGGCGCCCTCAGAGGCCGGCTTCGGCACCGAGGACGTGTTGCGCCGCGAAGTGCGACGCCTCGCCCGAGCCGATGTGCCGGTCTGTGCCCTCACGAGTGGTGGTCTCGACTCCGGCCTGGTGACCGCGCTGGCAGCAGAGTACGCGCGTGAAACCGGCGCGCCGTCCCTGCACACCTTCCATCTCACCTACCAGGGCCGATGGCCGGGCTCGGAGCGCATCCACGCCCGCGCCGTCGCCCGGCAGGCCCGGACCGTCCACCACGAAGTGGCGCTGGATCCCGGGGAGCTGGGATCGCTACTCACCCGCGCCACCCGGCATCTGGGGCAGCCGAACGCCGACCCCATCGCCCTGAGTACGTACGCCCTCTTCCGGGCCGTACGAGAGGCCGGCTTCACCGTCGCTCTCACCGGAGACGGCGCCGACGAGCTGTTCGGTGGATATGCCCGGATGCGGGAGGCCCTGGAGGCCCCTGCGGGTGGCGACTGGGCCGCCTCGTACGCCGACGCGCTGTCCGCGGCACCCAGGATGCTCCGCGAATACCTCTACACCCCCGCGTACCGGGCCTACATCGCCGAGGAAGGTTCGGCTGCCGACCGCATAGTGCGGGAGCTTCGCTCCGCGCGCACGGATCGGCTCACCGCGATCACTTCGTTCGAGACCCGCTGGCGGCTGCCCGCCTACCACCTTCGCCGAGTCGACCACCTGAGCATGGCGTGGGCGGTCGAGGCCCGGATGCCGTTCTGTCAGCCCGCTGTCGCCGCGCACGCCCGGGACCTCCCTTCGGCCGCTCGACGCGGGAAGCTGGCGCTGTACGAGGCCGGGCGCGACCTGCTGCCCGCCACCGTGCTGAACCGGCCCAAGCAGCCCTTCACCCTGCCCGTGACCGCGATGCTTAGCCCTGGTAGTCCCCTCCTCGAGCCCGTGCGGGAGCTCTTGTCTCCGGACCGGCTCTTGCGGGGCGGCCAGGTCCGGCCCGACCGGGTGCAGCGCTTGCTCGCCCGGCAACTGGAACGGCCTTCGGACCAGGACGCGCTCACCCTGTGGGCGCTGGCCACCCACGAACTGTGGACCGAAGTCGTCCGGGGGATGGGTGTCCCGGTCGGATGCGCCGCGTGAACGGAGCGGTCGTCCCGTGATCGCCACAGTGGTGAGGGCCGCGGGGGCTCCCGGCCCCACCCTGGTCGTGGAGCTGTCCGAACTGCCCCTAGGCGCACTGGCGTTGCATGCGGAACTCCGCGGCCTTCGGGAGAGCTTGGAGGGGTCTAGCTACGACCGCCTCGCCAAGATCGCCCTCTACGGGCCCTCGGGCGCGCCCGGCACGGACCTGGACTATCGCTTCGTCCAGGCCATGCCGGACGGCAGTTTCGACTTCCGTACCGGATGCGGTCACTCCCTGCTCGCCTGTGTAGCCGCCGCCGGGTCGCCCGGTCCCGTCACCGTGCGGGCCGTAACCACCGGGGACGAGGTCGTGTGCGTGTCGGAACAGCCTCACGGAGGGGTTCCGGACACTTACACGCTGCACTTCTTGCGGGCGCCGGATGCACCAGGCGTGCTGCCCACGGGCCGGCCTCTCGACCGGCTCGACGGCGTTCCCGTTTCCCTGGTCAGGTACGGAAACCCTTACGTCTTCGTGGACGCCCGCGACCTGGGGATCCGTAGCCGCGACCAGCTCTTCGCCGCCGGGGAGATGGTACTGCGCCGGCTCCTGGCCCTGCGAGCCCTCGCCGCTGAGGTGCTGGGACACCCGCCCCACTCCGCCCTGCCCAAGATCGCTGCTGTCGACTACTCCGCGGCCACCCCCGCTGTGCGCGCCGTCACCGTCGGGGGCTGGCATCCCTCGCTCGCACTCACCGGTGCCACTGCCCTCGCCGCGGCGGCCGCGCTGTGCGGTACGGTCGTGCGCCCGCTCGATGGAGTCGTCGACACTCCCGGCGGCCCGGTCACGGTCTCCTCCACGGCCAACCGGGTCAGCGTGCACCACAAGCGCGCGACCGTTCTCCGACGGATGGAGCTGCCGTGGCGTATCCACGCAACGGCGTGAATGCGCAACCCTTGTGGGGGACTCCCCGCTTCCCGTCTCTGGCACGCTGATGTGGAGCCCCCGTCCGGATTACCGGACGGGCGTCGTGAATTCGACCGCATTCGCATCCCAGCGGGGAGACCGAGCGAAGAATGAAATTCGAAAATCTGCGTGTTGTAGTCACGGGTGCCTCGCGCCATTTCGGCCGAGCGCTCGCCATTGGATTCGCCCACTTGGGAGCCGAGGTCTACGTCTCGGCTCGGACCGTGGAGTTGGCCGAGCGAACCCGTGCCGAGGTCATGGGGTCCGCACGCGACCGTATCCATGCCTTCGGCTGCGACCTCAGCCGACCGGCGGAGATCAGGGAGTTCGCCCGCCAGGTCGGCGAACACACCGACCGGGTGGACCTGCTGGTCAACAACGGTGCCCGATGGCTGGACGCCGTCGATCTGGAGGACGCGTCGGACGACGCGATCGTGGAGACCATCGAGTCCACGGCCGGCGGCACGGTCCTGATGGTGAAACACTTCCTGCCGCTTCTGAGGTCGTCCCAGCGCCCCGACATCGTCAACATGGTCGCCGTACGGGACGCCGGCGGATCCTCCGTGGCGGCGGCGCACGAGGCGTTCTGGACGGCCAAGAGCGCACAGGCCGGGTTCGCCGAAATCCTTTCACAGCGACTGAGGCCTTCCGGTGTCCGGGTGTTCTCCCTGTATCCCCCCGACTTCTCCACTTCCGACCCGCGATTCGCCGAGTGGGACGGAATCAAGGCGGACGACGCGATACGCGACGAGAAACTCACCACCCAGGCCCTCTTCGAATGCATCGTCTACGCCGTTGAGCAGCCGCGTGACTGTTTCATCCGCTCCTTCCATTTCGAGCCTCGCTGAGCACTTCGCACCACAGCGTCAAGGAGGTCCCATGAGCACCCCTTTCTGGATCACCGCGACCCCGCCCGCCACGCACGGTGAACTCCACATCGGTCACCTTGCGGGACCGTACGTCGCAGCCGATGTTCTGTCCCGCTACCTGCGCGCCGAGGGCGAACCGGTCCTGTTCACCACCGGCACCGCTGACCACACCAGTTCCGTACACGTACGCGCACTGCGGGCGGGTCGCAAGCCGGAGGAGGTCTCCGAGGGCTATCGGGCCGCGATCACCGCGGACTGGCTGCGCTCGGGCATCGAGTTCGATCACGTCGTGCGCCCGCGTCAGGACCGGGGATACGGCCGCTGGGTGGCGGACCTCTTCCGGCGGCTGCACGCGGAAGGCGTCATCGCCCCGCGTACGAGGATGCTGCCGTACTGCGAGCCGTGTGGCCGTTGGCTGTACGGCGCGCACGTCACGGGGGCCTGCCCGCACTGCGCAGCCGTCAGCGACGGCGGGATGTGCCACGAGTGCGCCCGCCCCAATGACGGTGGGGACCTCGTGGAGCCCCACTGCGCCGTGTGTGCCACCCCGGCAGTGCCCCGGCGCTGCCGCCGCCTCTACATCCCGCTGGAACCCTTCCGCGAAACGCTCGCCGACTACTGGGCCGCCACCGGCCTGCCGCCCCGTCTCGCCGCACTGTGCGAGTCGCTGGTCGAGGACGGTCTGCCGGACATCGCGGTTTCGCATCCGGCGGAGTGGGGGCTGAGCGTCCCGGTGGACGGTTTCCCCGAGCACCGGATCGACGGCTGCTTCGAGGCAGCCGCGATGCATCTCTTCGGCTACGGCGACGACCGGCCGCTGCCTGAACGCACTATCCACTTCTGCGGGTTCGGCCATGCCTTCTGCCACGCCGTCTTGCTGCCGGTCATTCTCCTGTCCCAGGGCATCAAGCTTCCACAGGAATTCTGTGTGAACGAGTCGTTCGTCATCGAGGACAAGGTCATCGTCTCCGGCTCCGATCACAAGGTGTGGGCGCTGGACCTCCTTACCGAGTACGGGTCCGACACGCTCCGCCGCCACGTCCTGCAGGCTCGCCCGCTGGGCCGGCGAACGGTGTTCCATGCCGACCGGCTCGATGCTGCCCGAAAGGAGTTGGACGAGAACTGGAACAGCTGGCTGTCCCGGCTGTTCGCGGCGGTAAGGGCAGAGAGCGCGGGCTTGGCTCCCGCGGCGTTGCCCGGTGGCACAGGCTGGGAGGTCTTGGCGCAGCGACTGCTGAGGGCGGTGGAGGATCTGCGCGAGGCGTACGGTCCTGACACCTTCGATCCCCGCAGGGCGGTCGCCCTGCTCGATGAAATCGTCCGCTTGGTGTCCGACTTCGGCCACGTCAACGCCCACGAGACATGCCGCCCCACGGCGGACTGCCGTCACCTTCCGGCCCTGTCCGCCCAGCTGGCGGTGGCCTCTGCACTAAGCGCCTGGGCCCGGCCGGTGATGCCGGAGGGCGCGGACCGTCTGGCGGCGGCGCTCAAGGCGGCGCCCGGGCGCCCCGTATCCGATGCGGCACTCGCCCCGCTGCCGCCCGGCAGTCGGCTGGCCCCACCGTCGGGTCCGATTTTCGGCTTCTGACCGGGCGGCCCCGGGCAGGCCCTCAGACGCAAGACAGTAAAACGGCAAGATCCCCCCTTCGCCGCGTGGCGCGCCGGCCGGCCACGCGGCGGGCGCAGGGCACGTGGCCCGTTCCCCTAGGAGCTCCACGTGTCCCTGCGCGTCGCCATGCTCAGTGTCCACACCTCACCGCTTCACCAGCCCGGCACCGGGGACGCGGGCGGCATGAACGTCTACATGGTTCAGCTCTCCCGCGCTCTCGCCGAACAAGGCATCGAAGTAGACCTCTTCACCCGCTGTCGCGGTGAGGGCCGGCCGTCCCAGGTCGACCTCGCCCCGGGTGTACGGGTCCGCCATCTGCACGCGGGGCCACGCGCCGCCCTTCCCAAGGAGGACATGCCGGGTCTGGTGGTGCCGTTCTCGCTGGCGCTGATGAAAGAGCGGCGGTGCTACGACCTGGTCCACTCCCACTACTGGCTCTCCGGCCAGGCCGGCCGCATCGCCGCCGCCGGCTGGGGGATACCGCTTGTGCACACCGCACACACCCTCGCCCTGGTGAAGAACGCCGCCCTCGCCGCCGGCGACACCCCCGAGCCCGAGCTGCGGATCCGGGGCGAGCAGCAAGTCACCGCCTCTGCGGACAGGCTGATCGCCAACACGGCAGACGAGGCTGGGGCGTTGCGGGGCCTCTACGGGGCGTCGGCACCTCGTGTCGACGTGGTCCGACCGGGCGTGGATCTGGACACCTTCCACCCCGGTGACGGTCGGGCAGCGGCGCGGGCGCGACTCGGGTTGCCCACCGGGTCCTTCATCCCCGTGTACGCGGGACGAATTCAGCCACTCAAAGGCCCGGACGTCCTCGTGAGAGCGGTCGCCGAGCTCCTGAGGACCGACGCTGCGCTGCGCAGCCGTCTTCTTGTCCCGGTGGTCGGCGGACACTCGGGCGCCGGACCGGTCGGCGGACCCTGGGACCTGGCGCGCGAGCTGGGGGTGGCGGACGTACTCCGGTGCCTTCCGCCCGTGGCGCAGGCGGAGCTGGCGGACTGGTACCGGGCGGCGGACGTTCTCGTGGTGCCCTCGCGCAGCGAGTCCTTCGGGCTGGTGGCGCTGGAGGCGCAGGCGTGCGGAACCCCTGTACTGGCGGCGGCCGTCGGTGGACTGCCGACGGCCGTGTGGGACGGGGTGACCGGAGTGCTGGTGCCCGGCCACGACCCGGTGGACTACGCCCGCTGCCTGCGGTGGTTTGCGCAGCATCCCGAGGCCGTCGTGAGCATGGGCGGGGCCGCGGTGCGCCATGCGCGGGCGATGAGCTGGCAGGCCGCGGCCACGCGGACGCTGGAGGTGTATCGGCGCGCACTGTGTGCGCAGCGGCCTGCCGGAACGCAAATGAGGCAGGAGCGACGGCACGCTCCTGCCTCACCGGCGCTTCCCTCCTGGAGGGTGGAGAAGGCCGGAATACCAGCCTAACATCTCTTTTGGTCTGACCAAAGAACTGGAACTGTAACGTCTGTATGAACTCTCGCGGGATCGTGGCGTGTTGACGTCTCTTGTCTCATCCACGCCATGGCGTTTCCACGCATGGAGGAATACTGGATTCAGCCTTGGGAGTGCGACAAGAATAGAGATGTCTTCAAGGGGATCCCGGCGGCACGGGGCCTACGAAGGCGGAAATCGCATTCCACATTCCTGGAGGAATCATGTCTGCTGGGCACACCACCGGAATTCGCAAGACGGCCGGCCAGTTCGCCCTCGCGCTCCTGCTCTGTACCGCGGTCGCCGGCGGAGCGGCGGTCGCCGTATCCCCGTCGACGACCGCTTCGCAGCGCTCGGTGGCCGAGGGTTCCGACCCTGGTGCTCCGTCCCCGAGCCCGTCGAACGGCAACGGCTGGGACTCCGCCAAGCCGACCCCGGCGTCGGCGGACGGTGCCGACACCCCGGTGCCGTCTCCGACTCCGTCGAACGGAAACGGCTGGGACTCCACCAAGCCGGCCCTTGTGGCTCCGGGCAATTGACGCCGACGAAGCGCGCCCCGTGATCGCCGCTCCAGGTGAACACGGGGCTTTTCGGCCTTGCGGTCCGAAGCGGCGCGTCAGTATTCGCCACTGTGCAGGTCGGAATTGGGCAGGAGTCAGTCGAGCCAGCCGAGCCGATAGGCGCGTACGCCGGCCTCGAAGCGGCTCGATGCACCGAGCTCCTGCATCACCTCGGACAGCATGCGACTCACTGTCCTCAACGAGACTCCCAGACTTCGGGCGATCTTTTCGTCCTTCATGCCAGAAGCCAGCATTTTGAGAGCGGCCCGCTGCTGTTCGGACAGGCCGTCCCCGCCGCGTTCGGCAGTGACGTCGTCGCCGTACGGAGTCGCCGTGTGCCAACAGTGCTCGTACAGCGCCAGATACGAGCGGACGAGCGCCGGCCCGCGAGCCAGGATCGCGCCGGCGGCCCGGTCCTCGCGGTGGACGGGGAGAACGGCGAACTGCTGATCCGCGATGATCATGTTCATGGGGACCGCGGGGGACAGCCGGATCTCGACGCCCACTTCTACCCGGCGGCGCAGCATCTCGGCTGCCTCCGGGGATGCGGTGATGCGTTGGTGGTAGATGGCGCGGATGCGCACGCCGTTCTCGATCTGCCTCAGATCCCGGCTGAGTACGCGGTCCGCGACCTCGCGCACAAGGGCGGTTACGTGCATGGACGCGAGGTTGTGCTGGATGACATCCGTGATGTCCTCCAGCGCCTGCTGGATCCTCCGGTAATCACTGAGAAGCTCTACCTCGACTTCGGAGCCGTTCAGCGAGCCGGGCCGAAGAAATCTCCCCACTAATGCTTCGAGAGTGCTGTAGGCACGGTCGGACTCGTCCAGATGCTCCCGGAGACGCTCGCGCTCCTGCTGCAGCATGCGGAGAAGAGCGATCTCGGGGTCGACCACGGCAACCGTATCCGGTCCGGACTCCCAGGTACCCGCCTGGAGATCGGCACGTGTGGCGTGGGTGGTGCTGGTCGGCACGATGAGGCCGAGGGCGATCAGTTCCGCTCGTCGCTGTTCGTACTCTTCCGGCGGTAACTTCAGCTCATCGAAGACCTCGTCGAGATTGGACACCCCGCGCTGGCGGAGTTCCTGGTAAAGCGCGAGAACCCTCTCGGCCGACTGGATACCGCTGCTGTCGTCACCCGTCGACATTGTGAAGTGACCCCCCTGATCATCAGAATGCCCGCCACACCTTGCCACACACCGGGACAAGAACTTCCGGCCCCGAAGTGGCTTGTGGGGCAGGTCACGCAGGGCCCTCCGGCGTGCTGCTCCTCGCGTCCAGCCAACCGAGACGGGCCGCCTTGACCCCCGCCTCGAAGCGGCTCGCGGCCCCCAACTCCTGCATGATTTCCGAGAGGAGGCGACTCGCGGTGCGCAGGGACACCCCCAGGTTGCGGGCTACCTCCTCGTCCTTTACGCCTGAGGCGAGCATGTGAAGTGCGGCTACCTGCTGTTCAGACAGCCCGTCGCCGCCGCGCTCGGCAGGGGAGTCCTCCCCGTGGGGTGTCGCGCAATGCCAGCAGTACTCGTACAGCGCCAGGTACGAGCCGACCAGTGCGGATCCCCGCGCGATGATGGCGCCCGCGGAGAGATCGTGCAGGTCGATGGGTAGGAGGGCGAAATTCTCGTCCGCGAGGAACATGTTCATCGGGACCACGGGGGAAAGTCTTATTTCCACCCCCAGTTCGGCTCGATCTCGCAGGTGCCGCGCCATGTCCGGTACAGAGGCCGCGCGGCGCCCATACATGGCTCGCACCCTCACACCGCGCGCCAGCTGTCGCCGATCTTCTTCGAGCGTCTGTTCGCTCTCCTCGCGGCCGACCGCTCCTGTATGCATGGTCTGACGGTCGTGTGTCACGGACTCGGAGATTCCGGCTCGCTCCAGGTGGACGCGGCTGAGGTCGGTCACGATCTCGACCCCGATCTCACGCTCGGGTGTGGCGCCGGCCCGCAAGACGGGCCCGGCCAGAATGTCCAGGGTGTCGTGGAAGCGGCCGGTCTCTATCAGCCGGTTCTGCAGGCGTTCCCGTTCGGCACGGAGGAGCCCGAGCAGTGCGATGCCCGGTTCGACGGCAGTGCGGCTGTCTCTGGCCCCGTGGTGATCAAGCAGACCGAGCCCGGAAAGCTCGGCCAGGCAGCGCTCGCGCTCTTCGGTCGAGAATCCCAGGGAGGCTGCGATCTTCTCGACTCCGGACTCCGGGCGCTCACGAAGCTCAAGGTAAAGCGCGAGGGTCTGGTCGCCCACTCGCGGACCGATCCCGTACCTGCTCAGAGTGCAGCACCCCCTCCGGACTCAGGCTCAATCCCCCGCTGCGCGGAGGCAGTCGGGGCACAAGCCCTTGAACACTACATCCGCTTCGCCCATCTGCCACTCCTGGAGACCCTCGCCGATCGCTTTCGGCACCTCGGATTCCACGTTCTCCACCCGGCCGCAGCGCACGCAGAGCGCATGCTGGTGAGGTGTGCCTGAGATCTCGAAGACGGCCGGCAGTCCAGGGCGGTCGAACTTTGTGGCCAAGCCCGTATCGAGGAAGTGGCGAAGCATCTCGTAGACGGCCTGGCTGGTCAGGGTGCCGAGCCGCTCACGGGCGGTCGCGGTGATGGTCTCGACGTCCATGTGGCCACCCGCTGCCATGACCTGGAGCACCTCCAGGCGGGGCCCTGTGACCCGCAGTCCTACGTCACGGAGGCGCTGGATCACCGCCTCGCGGCCCGTTGACACCTGCACGCCAGCCACTCCTCCGCCACCCCTGTCAGCAGGTGTCCATCACCTGGTCGGCCCAAAGGTTTGAGGGCATCGTACCTCTTGCCTGCCCGACTGGGAGGGGAGTGGGCGGAGTCGGTCGCTGTGGTCGTCAGGCGTGGGCCCGGCAAACGAGGAACACGCTCTCGGTCCGCTCGTCGATACGGCGGCGTCGCCGGCCCTCGATGCGGAGTCCGGCCGCGTGCAGCTCGTCCGTGAGCCGTTGCGGGTCGATGACCCACTTGTCGGTGGTCAGGACCACCCGCTCGGAACTCGACTTGCCCGTCCGGACCGCGTAGTACGTGATGCGCTCGCTCATGTCCGCCAAGTCGAAGACCTGGCGAGCCACCACCCACTCCTCGATCCCGTCGAAGCGGGGAACTTGGAAAGCCCAGGTGCGGTGGGGATCCTCGGACAGCCCCCGCAGCTGGTGCGCCGTGTAGTCGAGGGCGAGCGCGCCGCCGGGGTCCAGGTGTGATGCGATCTCGCGCAGTAGTTCGGGGCGCGCCCGTGGCGATACGGCAGAGACCATCGTCCCGGCGAGCAACGCCAGACGGTACGTGCGCCGCAGGTGCAACTCCGCGAGGTCGGCGCGAGTGGGGATCACCAGCCGCGACACCTGCGGCCCGATCCGTCGGCCCCACGTCTGGAGCCGTTCCAGGCTCGAAGCATCCCGGTCGACAGCCTCGACGAGGAAGCCGTGCCGGGCGAAGGGAACGGCGAGTCGACCCGCCCCTGAGCCGAGGTCGAGGACCGGGCCGCCAGTGGCCCGAGCCAGCCTCAAGTAGCGGACGATGTCGGCGCTGTGGGGGCCGAGCAGTGCGTCGTGCAGCCACACCGAGTCATTGTCGACGGGAGAGGTCGACTCGAGGCCGGGCAGGTATTCCGCGGTGGCGCGGATGCTGGTGCCCAGTGCCTCACACCGTCCCGTGTATTCGGACGGCAGGACCGGCACAAGCGCTGCAGGCACGACGGGCAGGGAAGTGCCGCTCGGTGTGTGCATCGCTCCTCCAGGGGCTCGTTCGGTCCAGCGGCCCGGCTAGGTTCCGTGCCGCCGGGGCCGCGCCGTTGAGGAAATCCTGTCCTGTGGTGCGGGGACGGACCAGCGGAATGGGCTGCGTGAACACGCGATGGCGTGGATCTGCCACGGTCTGGAGTGATGCGGGGTGGCGGCGATGACCCAGCGGCAGGTCAGAGCATGCGGCCGAGCCGTAGCGGCGCGACGAGGGCGAAGTCGTGGTGCGTGAAGAACGGCAGCGCAGGGTCCTTGCCGACGGGAAGACTGATTCGCTGGGAGGTGGCGCCGTACGCGACCATCCGTATGGTGACCGCCGCAAGCAGTGCCGTCCCCACGCCCTTGCGGCGCCGGCCGGGAGCGGTGCACAGGGCGTATATCTCACCCTGGGTCGGAACTGCGACGCCGCCTGACGCGACACCTTGGATGTTGCCGTCAGGGTCCGCGGCCACCAGCCAGCCCAGCCAGCCCGGCGCCCCGCCGGGCATTTCGATTTCAGCTCTTAGGCGGGGCAGGGCGCACTGGTCGGAAACCAGCCGCTCGGTGTCGGTCCGTCCGAGGATTTCGCCGTAGCTGTCGCGAATCCCCACGGCGAGAAGCCGAGAAATTGATGTTGCGTCGTTAGATGCTGCCGTCCGGACGTGACCCAGCAGCATATGTCCATACCTCTCGCCGTTCCCGGTCCTGCGCTCGCACGGGCCCACAATAGCGGGGAATTCGAGTGAGGGAAGTCGATGCCAAACTTACGAATTCGCTTAGTAATTAGAGTGGTTGGGAGTAGGGGCTACTAACCCGGCACCGAACAACAGGCGAGGATCAGCGGAGTGATGGCAGCAGCCGCTGCCGTGACCGCGAACAGCCCACGCAAGACGGGGTGTCCCGAACGATGCGGAGTCAGGATTCGGCGCATGCGCAGAGCTGCCGAGGGGCCGCTCGCCGCGAATGCCTCGCGCGGTGCCCGTCCGACTGCCAGCGTGTAGAGCGCCGTGGCCAGTGCCTCCCGTGAAGCAGCACGCATCGCTTGATCGTCCGCTGTCATCTCCAGTAGGAGTGGTACGGCCCTTCCGCCGAGCCGCGCCAGCGGCAGTCGGGGGAAGGCGGTTGCGTAGGCCCTGGCCGCCGCGACGAGCAAATGATGACGGCCTGCGATGTGAGCCCGCTCGTGGCAGAGGGCGGCGGCCAGCTGAGGTTCCGTCAGGGTGGTGACCGCCCCTGACGAGACCACCACTTGGCGCGACCGTCCGGGAAGGCAGTAGACCGCGGGGCGTGGGTCGTCCAAGACGGTCGCTCCCAGCCTCGCGTCGTAGCGGCCGACCAATTGCAGTAGTCCTGCGTGTCGGGACCGGGCCCGACGCGCCCTCAGGACCTCACGCAGGAAGCCGGTGACGGGCAACGCCAGGACGGCGAGAGCGGTAGCCGCTGCGGCGTATTCGAGACCGGTCGCATGCCTCAGCTGGTGAAGGGAGGGGAAGGTCAGGGTCAGGGCCATGTCGACGATCCGGTGGCTGACCCTGCCGGGGAGTAGCAGTTGTGCCGGGATCAGGGCCACCGCGAGCGCGAAGATCAGGCCGCATGCCGTCCATACGGTGAGCGCCAGCCGCGGAACCTGTTGGGCCCAGCGGGCGCGTGCCAGCGTCCAGGGCAACAACGCGCCTGTGGCGAGGGCGAGTCCGAGGGGAGGCAGGACGTGATGGTTCATTGCCCGCTCCGGAGGCCGTCGGCCGGGCGGTCGCGTCGGGCGGCGCGTAGTACGGCGTCCAGCGTTTCCACGTCCTCGTGGGACATGCGTTCCACGAAATGCAAGAGGGCGGCCTCGCGGTTCTGGCTGTCCCCGAGTGCGTCCTGCATGAGACCTGCCGTGTACTCCTCGCGACTGCGGACCGCCTCATAGAGCCACGCGCGACCGGCTTTCTTGCGACGCAGCCATCCCTTGCGGTGAAGGATGTCGGCAACCGTCATGACGGTCGTGTAGGCGACCTGGCGCTCCCGGTTTATGTCGTCGACGATCTCGCGGACCGTAGTGGGGCGTTCCCACAGCCACACCCGGTCCATGATCTCGGCTTCCAGCTCTCCCAGCCGGCGCACACGCATCCCCCTCGCCACTTGCCCCTCGCGAGCGGCTCATCGTACGGGCCGCCACCGCAGAACCGACATACCCCCGGCGGGTATTCCGGTGTGATTCGTCGTCAACACCACGGACCGCCCCCGCAGCGTGGTCTTCTTCGCTCGGGGGCGGTCCATGATGGGTACGTGAGGGCCGTGAGATCAGGCCCGGATGAGCCGGGCGATGGCTTTCGAAGCCTCGCCCACCTTCACCTTCGCCTGGTCCCCACCCGCGGTGATGGCCTCGGTGACGCAGCAGCTGAGGTGTTCGTCCAGCAGGGCCACCGCGCACGACTGCAATGCGGCGTTGATCGCGGCAACCTGCGTGAGGACGTCGATGCAGTACGAGTCCTCGTCGACCATCCGCTGGACCCCGCGGACCTGTCCCTCGATTCGGCGCAGGCGTCTGATGATGACTTCCTTGCTCTGTACGTAACCGGCCACGGGAGGCTCCTCAGTTGTCGGCGGCCTGGAAGCCACGCAGTCGCAGGCTGTTGCCGACGACGAAGACGGAGGAGAAGGCCATGGCCGCTCCGGCGATCATCGGGTTGAGCAAGCCGGCCGCGGCGAGCGGCAGGGCGGCCACGTTGTAGGCGAAGGCCCAGAACAGGTTCGAGCGGATGGTGCCGAGCGTCTTGCGAGCGAGGCGGATCGCATCCGCCGCAGCCCGCAGGTCTCCTCGTACGAGCGTCAGGTCACCCGCTTCGATGGCGGCGTCCGTGCCGGTTCCCATGGCCAGGCCGAGGTCGGCCTGGGCGAGAGCGGCCGCGTCGTTGACGCCGTCGCCGACCATCGCGACGCTGCGGCCCTCGGCCTGCAGCTTCTTGACGACATCGACCTTGTCCTGGGGCATGACCTCCGCGATGACCTCGTCGATCCCGACTTCGGCGGCGACGGACTCGGCGACGGCCTTGTTGTCACCGGTGAGGAGGATCGGCTTGAGGCCCAGGGCGCGCAGGCGCCGGATGGCTTCCGCGCTGGTCTCCTTGACCGCGTCGGCGACCTCCAGGACCGCGCGTGCCTCTCCGTCCCAGGCCACCGCGATGGCGGTGCGACCGGCGGCTTCGGCCTCCGCCTTGGCGCGCTCCAGTTCCACGGGCAGCTCCATCGCCCATTCGGTGAGCAGCTTCTCGCGGCCGACGAGAACGGCGTGGCCTTCGACGACGCCCTGGACGCCCAGTCCGGGGATGTTGGCGAAGTCCTCCGGGACGGGCAGCGCGCCGACCTTGGCGGCGGCGCCGGCGGCGACGGCCTGCGCGATGGGGTGCTCGGAGGCATGCTCCAACGCTCCTGCCAGGCGCAGTACTTGGCTCTCGTCGGTGCCGTCCGCGGTGTGCACGGCGAGCAGCGCCATCTTGCCGGTGGTGACCGTACCGGTCTTGTCCAGGACGATGGTGTCGACCTTGCGGGTGGTCTCCAGTACCTCGGGTCCCTTGATCAGGATCCCGAGCTGGGCGCCGCGGCCCGTGCCGACCATGAGGGCGGTGGGGGTGGCGAGGCCCAGGGCGCAGGGGCAGGCGATGATCAGTACGGCGACGGCGGCGGTGAAGGCGGCCGCGAGGCCGGAGCCGGTGCCGAGCCAGAAGCCGAGGGTGGCCAGGGCCAGACCGATGACGACCGGCACGAACACGGCGGAGATCTTGTCGGCGAGCCGCTGGGCTGCGGCCTTGCCGTTCTGCGCGTCCTCGACCAGCTTGGCCATCCGAGCCAACTGGGTGTCGGCGCCGATGCGGGTGGCCTCGACCACGAGGCGCCCGCCGGCGTTGAGGGTGGCGCCGGTGACGGAGTCCCCAAGCGAGACCTCCACGGGGACGGACTCGCCGGTGAGCATGGAAGCGTCCACGGCGGAGGAGCCCTCGACGACGGTGCCGTCGGTGGCGATCTTCTCTCCGGGGCGCACCAGGAAGCGGTCGCCGACCTGCAAGTCGGCCGTGGGTACGGTGACTTCGCGGCCGCTGCGCAGCACCGTCACTTCCTTGGCGCCGAGCTCCAGCAGCGCCTTGAGGGCGGCGCCGGCCTTGCGCTTGGACCTGGCCTCGAAGTAGCGGCCGGCGAGGATGAAGGCAGTGACCCCGGCTGCCGCCTCCAGGTAGATGTTTCCGGCGCCGTCGGTGCGGGCGATGGTGAACTCGAAGGCATGGGTCATCCCGGGCGTGCCGGCAGTTCCGAAGAACAGAGCCCACAGTGACCACAGGAACGCGGCGGTCGTACCCACCGAGATCAGTGTGTCCATGGTAGCCGCGCCGTGCTTGGCGTTGGTCCAGGCGGCGCGGTGGAAGGGCCAGGCAGCGTACGTGACGACGGGCGCGGTCAGAGTGAGCGAGAGCCACTGCCAGTAGTCGATCTGCAGGGCCGGGATCATGGCCATGGCGATGACCGGCAGGGCGAGCGAGACGGCGGTGACGAGCCGGTGGCGCAGAGGGCGCAGCTCGTCGTGCTCGTCCGGGTCCTCCCCGCTGCCGGACGAGCCGTTCGTACGGGGCGGCGCAGGCTCCTGCGCCGTGTATCCGGTGGCCTCGACGGTGGCGATCAGGTCCGCGACGGAGATGTCGGCGTCGAAGGTGACCTTGGCCTTCTCGGTGGCGTAGTTGACGGTCGCCTCGACGCCGTCCATGCGGTTGAGCTTCTTCTCGATGCGGGCCGCGCAAGAGGCGCAGGTCATGCCGCCGATGGCGAGCTCGACCTGGGCGGCGCCGGGAGTGATGGTGGTCATGAGGGCTGCTCCTCGTTCGAGCGCGGGGTGGAGGCCGGGGCCCGGTGGATGGACGGGGCCCCGGCGGCCAGGTTGGTCGGGGTCGGGCTGGGTGTCAGACCCGACTGGTCAGCTCGTAGCCGGCGTCGTCCACCGCCACGGTGATCGCGGCGTCGTCGGGGTCGCCGGCCGTGGTTACGGTGACGAGGCCGCCGTCCACGTCCACGTCGACGGAGAGGACCCCGTCGAGCGCGCTGACCGACTTGGTGATGGCGGTCTTGCAGTGGCCGCAGGTCATGCCCGACACGCGGTAGACGGTGGCGGTGCTGTCGACGACGGCTGTGGCGGTCGTCGATTCGCCGGCGTTCGTGCTGCAGGTGCCTTCAGGGGTACAGCAGGAAGACATGGGCTTCTCCTTGATCGATTCAGATACCCACAGGGGGTATCCGGACTGGGCTTCAGATATACCCCCCAGCGGTATCTCCCCGCAAGTGTTTCCTCGGCTTGACTTGGTACCCCCCAGGGGTATGGTGGGCTTCTGGAACCGCTGGACGCGGCACTACGTCGTACGGGAGAGCAGCCATGAACACCGGAGTGAAGACCGCCGTCTTTGCCGCCGCACTCGCAGCGACTTTCGGGGCCGCCTACGGGGTCGGGGCGGGCGTAGGACCCGTAGGTACACCGGCGAAAACGGAACATGCGGGCCACGCGGCACCGGCGCCGACCGATGCGGGCGCCGCCGGGCACGGAGCTCATGAGGAGGCCGCCCAAGGACCGGCGGCCGGGGGCCTGCAGGTGTCGGAGGGTGGCTACACGCTGGCCCTGGATACCCCGCAGATCGCCGCGGGTCAGGGTGAGCTGAAGTTTTCGATCAAGGATGCGGAAGGCCGCAAGGTCACCGCGTACAAGACCGAGCACGGCAAGGAGCTGCACTTCATCGTTGCCTCACGCGACCTCGCCGTCTATCGCCATCTGCACCCGGTGCGTGCGGACGACGGGACGTGGTCGACGCCGGTCGACCTTCCTGCGGCGGGGGCGTATAAGGCCTTCGCCGACTTCGCCCCCGCTGCGGAAGGCGCGAAGGGCGTCACCCTCGGCGCTGACCTGGCGGTGCCTGGGGCGTACGCGCCGAACTCCGTGCCCCCGGCCGCGACGACTGCGGAGGTGGAGGGCTATCAGGTCACCCTTGGTGGGACCCTCGACCCCGGTAAGGCCGGCGAACTCAAGCTCACGGTCAGCAAGGACGGCAAGCCGGTCACGAACCTCGAGCCCTACCTCGGGGCGTACGGCCACCTCGTCGCCCTTCGCGACGGAGACCTCGCCTACCTGCACGTCCACCCCAACGAGGGCGGCCCCGGGCCGGACGTCTCCTTCACTGCCACGGCCCCGAGCGCAGGAACCTACCGGCTCTTCCTGGACTTCCAGCACGAGGGCAAGGTTCGGACGGCAGCTTTCACGGTCCAGGCAGGCGGATCCACCGCCCCGGCCGCGAACACCACCACGGCCGAGCCGGGCGGGCACTCCCACTAGGGTGACGCGCAGGGGTGGCTCCCGGAGGAGGGCTCGCAGTACCTTGTGAGCCCCAGCGGCACGCGGCCGGAGCCGGCCATGATTCTTGACTCGGTGGATGTCGCCTGACCCTCACCTGTAAAAGGTGCCCCCGCCCGTCGCTCGGGCGGGGGCACCTATGCATTCGCCCGACGTTCAGCGGAACAGATAGCTGCAACCCATCGTTACGCTAATACCCCCTGGGGGTAAAGCGCCGATAGGAAGGAAGGGATCGCCTCGTGCACGGCTACACCGCCAACAAGGACGACATCCTCAAACGGCTGCGCCGCATCGAAGGCCAGGTGCGTGGTCTGCAGCGCCTGGTCGACGAAGACACCTACTGCATCGACGTCCTCACCCAGGTCAGCGCCACCACCAAGGCCCTGCAGTCCTTCGGGCTGACCATGCTGGAAGACCACCTCCATTCATGCGTCGCCGACGCCATCGCGGAAGGTGGCGATGGAGCCCGCGACAAGGTCCAAGAAGCCTCCCAAGCCATCGCCCGCATGGTTCGCACCTGATGGGATCAGCCGTGTAGGGGCTCCCGTGCAGCGGTGACCAGCCAGGAGCTGCTGCGAAGCCACACCGCTCCGTCCGCCTCGTGATCTCGCAGGGCGACCGTCAGCGCCTGGCGTGCCTGGGTCTGCTCCTGCGGCCCGACCTGGTCGAGGAGGTGGCGTCCAGGGCCGGAGTCGAGCAGGAACGCCGTGGCATCTGCCGCGTTGACACCCCACTTCCCCGGCACCTCGACCCGCTGTACAGCGACTTCGGCGAACCCGCCCGCGCTGAGCAGCATCCGGATGTGGTCGGGGTCGGTGAGCGAGAACATGCCGGGTGCGCCCGGCTTTCCGAAGCCGCCGAGCGGCAGGATGCCCTCGAGCGAGGCCAGGGCCTGCAGCCACCCGTTGGCTTCGGCTTCGGCCGCGCAGATGAAGGCCAGCCGGCCGCCGGGGCGCAGTGCGCGGTGGAGATTGGCGAACGCGGCGACGGGGTCGGTGAAGAAGGTCATGCCGTAGCGGCTGATGACCGCGTCGAACCCCTCGGGGTCGAAGGGGTGGACTTGGGCGTCGCCCTGAATGAAGGAGACGTTCTGCACGCCTTCGCGCAGGGCGCTGTCGCGGGCCTTCTCCAGCATCGGGCCTGACAGGTCCAGTCCGAGTGCCTGGCCGCGGGCGGCGCGCAGGGCTGCGAGCCGGGTGGTGCGGCCTGCCCCGCAGCCGATGTCCAGCACGCGATCGGTTTCCGAGATGGCCGCAGCCTCCAGGAGGGGCTGGTTGAAGCCGTCGTTGATGGCGTCCCAGCGTTCCTGACTGCGGGCCCATTGCTCGCCCTCGTAGCCGTTCCATGCCTCTGCCTGTGCGGTGTTGGCGAGTCGTTCCATGGGTGAACTCCCTCCCACCGGGGCGCGGTACGGCGCCCCGGCCCTAGTATGGGCAAGTGCCCAAACAGTATGGGCGAGTGCCCATACTTGCAATGGGCCTGAGGAAAGGGGTTGTTGTGTCACCTCGTGGAGTGGCGATTCCCGACTTGCGTGAGCGGCTGTTCGCGGCTGCGGAGCGGGTGGTGGCCCGCGACGGCGCAGGGGCCCTGACCAGCCGTGCGATCACCGTGGAGGCTGACTGCGGCAAGGGTGTCCTGCACACGCACTTCGCCAGCCTGGACGAGTTCGTTGCCGAGCTGGTCCTGGATCGGTTCGCGCGCAGCGCCCGGCAGGCCGAAGCGCTGAAGGCGAAGGTGGGCCAGGCGACGGTTGGAGATAATCTTCAGGAAGTCGTCCTCGTCCTGATGGACGCTCTGCCTCCTGCGGTGGTGGGGCTGGCGATGACACGCCCCGCGGCTGCGCTGCACACCCGGGAAGGCCTCCAGGCCGGCGCACCGGCGTTCGCCGCGATCCAGCAGGCCTTCACCTTCTACCTGCAGGCGGAGCAGCGCGGCGGTCGGCTGGCCGCGGGCGCCGATGCTGCCACCATCGCGCTCGCGCTCGTCGGCACGACCCACCACCTGCTGATGACACGCGATCCCGGACGGGGAGAGGATGCGAAGCTCACCATTGGTCGGCTGCTGGCTGTGCTGCTCCGCGGCGCCGAGCGGCCTCCGGTGACGTAGTACTTCGGGTCAGCGCCCGTGCCCATCGTCGTGGGCTGCTCCGCGGCGGGCGTGGCGGCAACGGTGCGGGCCGGTGCCGACGGCTTGGTCCGCGCGGGCTGCGGGCTGCTGGTAACGGCGGGTTCCTCGTGTTGGGTCTCGCTCCCACCCGTACCGGTGCCGTGGCTATGGCCGCCACCGGACTCGGGGGCCATGGTGGAGGCAACGCAGCGGAGGCCGACGGCTGCGACGAGTGGAATGAGGACGGCGAGTTCGGCCAGGCCGAAGATGCGCCACCAGGAGGCGCGCTCGTCCTTGATCACGTAGGCGACGAAGGAGGGCAGGACGTCGGCGGGGAAGTCCTCGAAGTGCTGGAGTGCGGGCAGTGTGGGCGAGGAAGGGGCCTTCGGCCTGGAATTTCTCGTGGAGTTCGCGGAGGCGGTCGTGGCGCTGGTCGACGGTGAAGCCGGGGACCATCCAGACGACTTCACGCAGGAAGTAGATGACGGTACCGATGTCGAGGAACTCGGTGGGCAGTCGCTCCGAGTGCAGATCTACCGGTCCGTAAGCGGGTGCGGTCCGCAATTGCTCCGGCTCTTGCTCCGCTTGGGCGGAGGGCGGAAGCGCCGACTCCGGGCCGAACCTGATGGCGAGGCCGTCGTCATAGTGGCGCCACCACGTTCGATACGCCCCGTACGTCGCGCAGGAGCCGTCGTCCTAGCCGCGGTGGGTGCCAGAGTGTGGCTGCTATGGCGGACGGATCGACTGATCTGGGGCAGCGATAGCCAGTGGCGGCACGAGGAGGCAGCCCTGGCAGTCACACTGACCACAGCCAGGGACGCTGACCCACCCAGCGTCACGGATCCGTGCGACGGCAGATTCCGCCTGGTGGCGGAGTTCCGGGCAGGCCCGGCCGCATGGCGGCGCAGTCCGCCACCGTGGCGCCCACGCCGGGTCGCCCCGAGGTGCGCGGCGCCAGTCCGTCGATCGCAGGCTGGGCTCTCGGGCTGGGCGGGGCGGGCCAGACCCTCGACCGCACCCTCTATGCGAGCCTCCTCCTCCCGCATATCCGTCACGACCCGCACCGCAGCCCTCGTCACCCTCGGCGGCGCTACCACGGCATCACTTGCCCTCATCCCGGGCCCGATGCCGCTACTTGTGGGCCTCGCGATCCTGGCCGGAGTCGCATGGGGCAACCTGACTCCGCTTCAGGCCACAGCTGTCACCGATCGCTGGGGCACCATTCAATACGGCCGGCTCTCCGGACTCGTGGGCGCACCGGGCCAGATCGCAGCCGCCCTGGTCCCCTGGGCCAGCGCAGCCCTCCCCACCTCACTCGGCGGATACTCCTACCTCTTCGCGGCCCTCGCCGTGCTCTCCGCCGTGGCCGCGCGTTTCGCCCTGGTCGCGCCAGGAGAAGGCCGCGGCCACCGCTGACCAGGTCCGTTCCAAGTGGCAACCAGCGTCACGTTTGCGCACGCAGCGCCCATAACGCACATCACCTACGTCACGAAGTCAGCCATGCGTCGCCCTGACCTGCAATTATCTTCCACCTGTTTTCGATTCACTTGTTTCTGACGACCCACCACGTGGAGTGCGTCGCGATCCTTGAACCGGTCGCGAAAAGCTCCTGACCTGCAGGTTTGTCGGTGCGCATTATGTGCGTTGTGGGCGTTACGGGCGATATCTTGACGCTGGTTTGACGCTCGTGACGCTCATTTGACGCTCATGGAAGGCATTTCTTGACGGGGTGTCAGTATTTACTGACGCCACGTCAGCAGTGGAAGCCGTCTTCTGGGTCGGGCTGTGTGCCCGGTCGGGAAGGCGGCTTTCTGTGTGCCGTGGTGGCGAATGCCAGCCTTGCCGGTGCGATGCGCGAGAGCCCCTGCCGGTTACGTTCTGTAGCAATTCTGGCTAGCCGCTACTCGTGTCGGCGGTAGGGGCCAGACTCCTCAGCCCGACTTTTGCCGTCCTGGCCGCCGTCCCTACTTCCGTGGGCAGAACGTATAGCCGATGCCGGTCGAGGCGGGGTCATTTCGCCGGTTCTCGGCTCGATGCCCGCCGATGGCCGGTAGAGCGGAGGTATCTGCCGGCTGAGAGCGTGAGGTGGGCGCATGCGCCGCTGGTCCCCGTTGAACGACCGCCAGCGAGAGCTCTTGAGGCGGCTGGATGCCGGCGTGGAGTTGGACTTGGCATCGGCTGAACGGCTCTCAGCATATGCGCTGCGCGACCGAGGGCTGCTGGCGATCGCTCGCCGTAGTGGGGCGGTGCGGGCCGAAGTCACCGAGGCGGGGGAGTTCTATCTGGAGCACGGTCACCATCCGGAGGATCCACGGTATGTCGGCGCGCCCCAGTCAGGTGCCAAAAGGATGCCCGCGCCGTACTCGGAACGGGCAGTGGCCGCCCGGGCCCGGCGGGCCAAGGCGGCCGAGCTCATCGAACGGCTCGTGGCTGAACGGCGGGTGGTCATTCCAGAGCCCGACGAGGAGACGGAAGCCGAATACCGGCGGGTCGTCGACTACGCGAAACGGCACGACCTCACGCCGCCGGGGAAGCGCGTCGAGAAGCTCCGCCTGTGGAACCGAGACCTTCAGATCTCCCTCGAAGACGGGCCGCATCACAACGCGAAGAGCCAGAGGCCTGAGAGCGTTCTGCCCATCCCTGTGCCCGCCCAATTGCGCTCCCTTCACCCAGTGGTAGGTGCTCTCAAGGAAGACCAGTGTCGGCTCGCCGTGTCCGCGCCTCTCCGGAGTAGGGCTCTGCGCCTGTTCCAGGGCCTGTGCGCGGAAGCGGTGAAACGTGGCTACGCGGTGCGCGAGCACCCGATGGCCGAGAACTACCGCAGCCGGTCCTATGGGTACGACGGCGCGTACATCCCCTCTCGTCCCTCCCGGCGCGAGGGCGAGCTGAACCTGGTCGTCGGCGACTTCACGTACACGGTGACCATCAAGCAGGAATTTCCGTTGTCCGAGGATCCGGAGCGGGCGCAGAGTCTGATGGTCGAGCTTCCGTACAGCCGATCGGGACGCCAGGGCAAGTGGGCCGACCGGAAACGGTGGAAGCTGGAGGACGTCCTCGGCGCGGTCCTGCGCGAGGTGGAAGTCCGCTCGCGGGAGGACGCCCAACGCCGGGTCGACGAGAAGCGGGCCGAGGAGGACCGGAAGGTCCGGTGGCGGGCGGCGATGGACTCGGCGCGGAAGCAGGCGATCCAGGCCCAGCTCGCCACTGTGCTGTGTGAGCAGGCACAGGACTGGCATCAGGCGAGAGCGCTGAGCCAGTACTGCGATGCCCTGGAGCGCCGACTGGCCGCGCCAGATGGTTCGGTAGCCCCGGAAACGCTCTCCACCCGACAGTGGTTGGAGTGGGCCCGCGCCTACGTAGGATCCCTCAACCCGCTGCGGGAGCTGCCTGGCATGCCGGCGCCCCGCGATCCCGGACCCGAGGAGCTGAAGCCGTACCTGAAGGGCTGGAGTCCACATAGCCGGGAAGAGCGTGATCACTCATGGCGCGGGTGAACAATAGCGCCGGCTCGTCTCCTGATGGGCAGTCACCAGGAAGCAGGCGCCGGACAGGACCGTGCGAGGCGCAGGTGGCCAGAGGGCTTCCTGGAGGTCCCCACGGCTTCAAGGGGTCGTCTCGCGAGGTGAAGGCCACCAGCAGGTCCTTCCAGTGCTGGTGGTACACGCGCCGGACTAATCCTGAGCAGGAAAGATGAAGCCATACGCCTTCGATGGGACGGTGTTGGCCCGCAACTGGCCCGGATCTAGGTCGTGGGGGAGTGAGGGTGCGTTGTCATTTCGCGGGATAGGCGTCGGCGGAGGCGCGCGCGCCTAAGACAACACCACTCGCGCGGTCCTGCACCTGGCTCTTGGTGGTGGACCTCCAAGGGGTGGGTCGCTTCGGCGTCCATGGCCGAGTCGGCGTGGAGATGCAGGACGATGGCGACCGGCAGGGCGATGTGGCGGACCACTTCGGCCAATTCTGCTGACGAGCAGCCGGATTGGCCTTGGTGGCCATCTCGACCGCCTCCCCCTGGGCGCTGCTGTGACCGTGAGCTTGCCGCCGATGCTCTTGGCTACCCGCCGTCCGTTCGGAAGCAGGTTCGTGTTCTGGAGAACGTGCTCGCTGTCGTGATGTCACGACCGGTTGTCGCGGTTGTGGGTAGCCAGCCGAGGAGCCTGCGTCGCCCTGGCAGTCCTGAGCGGTAGGTCGACACCGCCAGCCAGATCGGCGCGCGGCAGCGTGAACCGGTGCCTGGTGTGGGCCTTGCGCAGTCGAATGTCAGGGCGGTGTGTGGGCCGGCTTCCCCAGGGGAGGTGGAGCCGGCCCACACATGGTTGCTCAGCACGCGTGTGGGTTACTTCGGCATGAGGACGGTGTCGACGATGTAGACGTTGGCGTTGGCGGTCTTGACGTTGCCGCAGACGACGGTCGAGGCGTCGTTGACCTTGTAGGCCTCGCCGGAGCCGCTGGTGGTGAGCTTGGTCTTCTCCAGGGTGTCGAAGGAGCCACTCTCCAGCTGCTTCGGGGTGAGCTTCTCGCCGACGACGTGGTAGGTCAGGATCTTGGTGAGCATGGCCTTGTCGGCGAGGACCTTGTCCAGGTCGGCCTTCGGGATCTTGGCGAAGGCGTCGTTGGTCGGGGCGAAGACGGTGATGTCCTTGGCATTGTTGAGAGTGTCGACCAGGCCGGCCTGCTTGACGGCGGTGACCAGCGTGGACAGGGCCGGGTTGTTGGAGGCCGCGGTGGCGACCGGGTCCTTGGCCATGCCGTCAAAGGAGCCCGCGCCGTCGGCGGGGACGCCCGAACAGGCCGGGCCGAACGGCTTGTCCATCACCATCGAAGCATCCGGGGTAGCCGGCTGGGAGGCGGCGGGAGCTTCGCTGCTCTTGTCGGAGGAGGCCGAGTCACTCCCGGAGTCGGAGCAGGCGGCAAGGGCGAAGGGCAGGACGGCCGCCGTGGCGACGGCGAGAGCGGTACGACGGAAACGCAGGGTGTTCGACATGATCAAAATCTCCTGTTGTGTTCTCAGAAATACGCAAAGGGTGAGATGCGAGGCTGGGGCCGCGGCGAAAAGCCTTGGTCGATACCGGCCGGGGCTTTACGTGGTGACGAAGACGCTGTGCCAGCCGCTGGCGCCGTCGGGGATGGTCCTTGTGCGTTCTTCGGTCTGGACCTGGCCGGTGCCGTCAGTGGCACGGACGGTGAGGTTGTGGCCGCCCGGTGTCGGCTTCCAGGGGAAGGACCACTGGCGCCAGGTGTCCTTGTTCGCCTGGGGGGCGAGGTCGGCGGTCTGCCAGGGTCCGTCATCGACCCGGACTTCGACGCGGTCGATGCCGCGGTGCTGGGCCCAGGCGACGCCGGCCACCGTCACCACCTGGCCCGTGGGCCGGCCAAAGGGTTTGGGGGTGTCGATGCGGGCTTGGGTCTTGATGGGCGCCTTGCGGGCCCACTTGCGCTTGACCCAGTACGGGTCGTAGGAATCGAAGGTGGTGAGCTCGATCTCCTGGATCCACTTGCAGGCCGACACGTACCCGTAGAGACCGGGGACGAGCATGCGGACGGGGAAGCCGTGGTCGAAGGGCAGGGGTTCGCCGTTCATCCCGACGGCCAGGATCGCGTCGCGGCCGTCCATCACGTCCTCGACCGGGGAGCCGAGCGTCATGCCGTCGACCGACCGGGCGACCAGCTGGTCTGCTTTGCCGCCCTGGGAGGGTGCCTTGACGCCGCACTCCTCGAGCAGGTCGTCCAGGCGTACTCCGAGCCAGCGGGCGTGGCCGATGTAGGGGCCGCCGACCTCGTTGGAGACGCACGTCAAGGTGATGTCGCGCTCGATGAGCGGACGGTCCAGCAGCTCCTGGAAGGTGTAGGTGCGCGGGCGGGTGACGCCCTTGCCGCGGATGCGAAGCCTCCAGGTGTCCGCGTCGACTTTGGGGACGACGAGCGCGGTGTCCACGCGGTAGAAGTCCTTGTTCGGAGTCGTGAAGGCGCTGATCCCCTCCACCTTGAGCTGCGATCCCGCCGGGAGCGCGGGGGCGGCGGAGTCGGGTGCGGGCAGGGTGATCGCGGCCCTGGAGGCGGTGGCGCCCTGGCCGCTCTTGCCGATGAGGGCGCGCCCCACCGCTCCGGCGCCGGTTGCGGCGACTGCGGTGACGGAGGCCGCGGTGAGGAAGCCCCGCCTCGACCAGCCTCCTCCGGCGGTCTCCGCACCGGCGGGTGAGCTGCCGGAGTTCAGTTTCCCGGCCAGGAGGTAGAGGACGGCGGCGCCCGCGAGCGCACCGGCCACAGAGGGCAGTGCGTCCGCGACCCCTTGGGTGTCGGGCCTGCTCAGTGCGGCGGCCGCGCCGATCACACCGAAGATCAGGACACCCGCCGCACCTGCCCGCCGGTAGCGCAGGGAGACGATGCCGAGGATGACACCGAGGAGACCGAGGACGGCGAGGATGCCGAGCTGGAGAACGACCTTGTCGTTCTCACCGAACGTGCGGATCGCGAAGTCCTTGACCGCAGCCGGTGTCCGGTCGATGGCGGCGCCGCCCACAACGGTCACCGGCCCGGCCTGCGGCCGGATCAGGGAAGCTGCGAGCTCGGCCACCGCCAGCGCCGTGTACCCGGCCAGCAGACCGGACACGGCGCCCAGTGCGCTGCGGGCTAGGGACTTGCGGAAGGTGCTCACAATGCCCATTCGCTGTGGTCCGTCCGGCGGATTGGTCGCTTCTACGTTCAACTGGTTTTCCGCGCCTGGGCGGGCGCACCGGATAGGGGTGTCGGCCAAGCTGCCGCACCGGTCTGTCTGCCTCACTACCGCTCGTCGAGCTGCGGGGCGGTCGGCGCCAAGATCACTCGAAGGGATGGCAAACCAGGTGCGGGGTAGCTGCTCAGGGCAATCCGCACATATGCCCGCTCCGAAGAAGCGGTAAGACAGCGGAGGAACATGGCCGGCCCCTGAGGGGCCGGCTCTTCTCGCGGCGAAAGAGCTGTTGATGACATCGAGGCATGAAGGCGGGTGCGGCCCGTGCACGGCCGTTCCGCAGCACGGCACTTGGCGGCACGGGGCAGGACGCCGATGACCCAGCCCCAGCGATCCCGCGGCCACGATCCCGTCGGCCGGCAGCTGCAAGAGGTGATGGGGCGGGTGAGCCAGGGCGACAAGGACGCCTTCTCCGATCTCTACGACGCGGTCGCCGCCACCGTCTTCGGGATCGCCGTCAAAGTCGTCCGGGACCGGGCCCAATCGGAGGAGGTGGCACAGGAGGTGATGATCGACGTATGGCGTCAGGCCGCCCGCTACCGCCCCGAACAGGGCACCGTCATGGCCTGGGTGGCGACCATCGCCCACCGACGGGCTGTGGACCGCGTCCGGTCCGCCCAGGCAGCCGCCAACCGTGAACACTCCACGGGCGTACGCGACCAGATGCGGCCCTTCGACGAGGTCGCCGAGGAGGTCGAGACCCGGCTGGACAGCGAGCAGGTACGGCGCTGTCTGCGCAGTCTG
Organism: Streptomyces sp. NBC_01298; assembly: GCF_035978755.1. Lineage (NCBI taxonomy): Bacteria > Bacillati > Actinomycetota > Actinomycetes > Kitasatosporales > Streptomycetaceae > Streptomyces > Streptomyces sp. NBC_01298. The sequence continues at coordinate 2,426,923 of NZ_CP108414.1, read as the reverse complement.
ACCGAGCTCCAGCGCCGGGCGGTGACCCTGGCCTACTACGGGGGACTGACCTACCGCGAGGTCGCAGAAGAACTGCGGTCCCCGCTTCCGACCATCAAGACCCGAATGCGCGACGGACTGATCCGGCTGCGCGACTGCATGGGGGTGACCACATGAAACACGAAGCAGAACTGCACACCCTCACCGGTGCGTACGCACTCGACGCGCTCACCGGTGAGGAACTCCGCGCGTTCACCGCGCACCTTGAACACTGCGAAGGCTGTCACCAGGAGGTCGGCGAGTTCGCTGCCACGGCGGCACGTCTGGCCGCAGCAGTGAGCCTGCCCGTACCCGTCGCGATGCGACAGGTCGTCCTGAACCGAATCGACGGCGTCCGGCAATTGCCGGCGCGCCCCCTACTCCTCCCGTCCGTCCGCCTCACCACACGTCTCACCCGCAGGGCCGGGGCGTTCGTGGTCGCGGCCAGCATCGTCGCCGCCGCCGGGTTCGGCGGTGTCGCCCTCTGGCAGCACCAGCAGACGGAACAGGCCCGCACGCAGGCCCAGCGCGCCGGCCAGCAGGTCCAGGACATGACCGCTGTGATGGCTTCCCCCGACGCCCGGACGACCCGTGGGCGCACCAGCACGGGGGCTTCCGCTTCTGTCGTGACCTCTGCCCGCCTGAACCAGGCCGTGTTCCTCGCCTCAGGGCTCTCCCCGGCTCCCGCGGGACGGACCTACCAGCTGTGGTTCGACGACCACGGCACCATGCGCCCCGCCGGTCTCATCCCCGGCGACGGCTCCGTCCTCATGCAGGGAGATCCCGGCCAGGCCCTGGCCGTCGGCCTCACCCTCGAACCTGCAGGCGGCTCCGCCCAGCCCACCACCAGCCCCCTGGTCCTCCTCTCCCTTCCCGCCTGACCTGGACGCGGGCAGCAGGGGCTGGCTACGCGTACGCGGCGCACCGGGCGGGGGCTCGGCCGGCCCCTGTGCTCTGGCGCCCTCGGCCGCGAGCGCGGTTTCCTGTGGCGTCGGTCGTCGGGCGAGGCCCCCCGCTCACCACCACCGTTGACGGCATGCTCACCAACCCCACCACGCCGCCCTCCACGGCCCTCGGTGTCACCGGTGCCGCCTACACGAACAACGACCTGAACGCGGCGACCGCGACGACCCTGTTCGACATCGACACCACGGCCGACCGGACCTCGATCCAGTCCCCGGCCAACGCCGGCACCCTCGCCCCCACCGGGAACCTCGGCGTCAACGCGGGCCCCGACGCGGGCTTCGACATCTACTACAGCCCCAAGTCGTCCACCAACAGCGGTTACGCGGCCCTCAGCACCACGGGCACCCAGCGCCTCTACGGGATCAACCTGTTGACCGGCGCAGCTCGCGACCTCGGCTCCTTCCCGAAGAACCGCCAGGTCACCGACATCGCCCTCCCGCTCGACCAGCACTGACACGCACGGCAGGGGCCGCACCACCGGTGCGGCCCCTGCCGTGGAGCGGGACTGGCCGGGTCGAGCCACGACAGCTGGAGACCTCCCGGCCGCCCGCCGCCTCGGTCAGCAGTACCGCACCCACTCGTGGGCGTGAACGTAGCGGGACTCGACCCAGCCGGACTTGTCGGCCAGGTGGTACCAGCCGTCCTGCTGGCAGGCCAGCTTGACGTGGCTGCCCGGGGACAGGCTCCACACCACGTGGGAATGCGTCCACGGGTGCTGGCGGACATTGAGCTCGATCCGGGAGGTCACCGTTCCCGACACCCCGTGATCATGGTGGTGGGACTGGGGAGCAGCCCCCGCCACGCCCACGCCCGCCACACCGAAACCGGCAGCCAGGACAACGGCGGCAAAGCCGCGTCCGATCGTTCGTGCGGTCATAGCAGCACTTCCTTTCGCGCCCCCTCGCCTCTGCGCCCCAGGGCCATGTGAGACCCGGCGCCGCGAGCAGCTTGCGCTCACGCCTCCACCTGGTGATTCGAAGGATCGAACCCGCCGGATTGGTATGGATTCACCAGATATCGGCACAGGGCGGTTCTCCGGGCGCCCCACCGGCCCTCGAACCAGGGCGACCAAGCAGAGGGACTCCCGGCATCGTGCTGCGCCGTCGGAGCTGCCGTGGCAGACCGACCCAGACTCTGCACGGACGGCCAGGTCCTCTGAGCTGCTGGTATCCGCATTGCTCACAAGCCGGTGATGGCGCGGGCGGTGAGGCCTAGTCCGACGAGGAGAACGAGGGCCGAGGTGACGGCGGGCCCGATACGCCCAAGCGCCTTCAGACGCGTGGAGGACCTCTCCGCGGTGCGGGCACCGATCCGGTCGCGCAGTCGTACGAGGAGGAGACCGGCGAGGGTGAGGGTGGTGGCCATCCCGAGGCCGTAGCCGATGACGAGGAGCACGCCGAAGGCGGTCCGGCCGAGGGCGACGGCGCCGAGAAGGACGACCAGTGCCGAGGGACTGGGGACGAGGCCGCCGGCGATGCCGACGCCGATGAGCGACCAGCGCCTTCGGCGTGCCGGAGCGTGAGTGTGGTGGTGGTCGGTTTCGTGGGTGTGTTGATGGTCGGCTTCGCCGTGGTGGTGATCGTTGTCCGGGAGCGCGGTCGCGGTTTTGGTCAGGACGACGGTGGCGCCGTCGGCCGCCGCGCTGTCCGGCGCGCGGCGTGAGGACGGTAGGCCGGTCGGCGGCTCGTGGCTGTGTCCGTGCCCGTGGTCGCCGCCGTGGTGAGGCCCATGGCCGTGGTCACCGTGGTCACCGTGGTGCGCGTGGCTGTGATCGCCGTGGTGGTGATGTCCCCCATGGCTGTGGCTGTGGCCGTGCTGGAGAGGGCGGCCGCGCAGGGCGGAGTGCAGCAGCCGCAAGCCGATGGCGGTGACGAGGAGGCCGCTGGCCAGGCCGAGCCAGCCGAGGACGGTTTCCCCGGCAAGGTGGGTGGCCAGCGGGAGCGCCAGACCGAGAGCGAGGACGCCCGCGGTGTGGGTGAGGGTGACGGTTGCTCCGACAGTGACGGCATCACGCGGGGTGCCGCGCCGTCCGGCCAGGTAGGCCGCCATGATCGTCTTGCCGTGGCCGGGCATCGCCGCGTGGGAGGCACCGAGGACGACGGCGAGAAGCAGGGCGAGGAGGCCGACAGGGACGGTCAGTTCGCGGCTGCCGACGAGGGTGTCGAAGAGAGCGGAGACCTTGTTCAGCGCGGCGGTGACCGGGCCTGAGCCGGGCAGGCCGGGCGGCACGATCCGGGCCGCGATCCCCTGCCCGGGAACGGTCCGCAGTTCAGCGGTGCGCTGGTCGAACGGGTCAGCGAGAGGGTCCTGCGGGTACTGGCGCAGCTGGTTGGTCGTGGAGACCGCGGGAACGGTGGAGCTGGTAAGGGTGAGACCTTCGCCGCGGGCGGTGATCTCGTGCCAGCCGACCCGCCGGCTGTCGTAATGCGTGGCAACGTGGACATTGGACGGCGAGGTGAGGTCCGCGGCGGCCGTGAGGTGGCAGGTGAGTCGGCTGGTCTTGAGCCCGGCCTCGCCGGTGTGGAAAGCCAGCTTGCCTGCTCCCCGCTCCCACTGGAGGTTCACGTTCCCTACGCCCGCGGCCAGGTGTCCGGCGAGGGTGGCGCACGCCTCGTCCGCGTAGATGCCCTGCTCGTCGGAGCTGAGGGATCCGTTGTGGTCCTGGTCGATGAGCGGGCGCTCTTGTGCTGCGGCGATCTCGGCGCGGTCGACCACGACCTCGGCCTCGACCGCGCGAGGGCGCAGGGTCAGGCTGGTCGCATAGTTGACGGTGAAGTTGCCCAGCGGATGCGCGGCAGCGGGCGCGGCCGAGGCGAGGAGGCCCAGGGGGGTGAGCAGGGCGGCTGCGAGCGGTACGGCGGCCAGGCGCCGGCGGGTGCGGGGGTTCATGGGGTGTCGTCGATTCGCCGGAGTGCTTCGCGCGCCGCGGGGGCGTGCAGCGGGTGGAAGGAGGGATCGAGGGCCAGCGCCTGCTGAAGATCGCGCCGGGCGGCCGTGACATCGCCGAGCGCCTGGTGGATGGCGCCGCGGTGGTAGCGGAAGAGCGCGCTGCGCGTACCCAGGGCGAGGGCTTCGTCGGCCTGGTCGAGGGCCTCTTCGTCGCGTCCGGCGCGGTGCAGGGCCCAGGCGTAGGCGTCGTGGACGGCGATGAACGGCCGATCCCGTACCGCTGCTTCCGCCATGGTCACCGCCTGGCGGGGGTCGCCGTGATCCGCTTCGAAGTAGATCGCGTCGACGTCGGCGGGCGCACCGGTGGCCCGGCGGAGCGTTTCCTGGGCACGCAGGACGGCGTACTGGGCCTCGGCCCGTTCCGGGCGGCCGAGCGCCTGCTGGAGTTCACCGAGTCCGAGGAGGTACTGCGGGAGCGGGGCCGTCGCGATGGCCGCGGTGTAGTCGGCGACTGCCCGCTCGCGGTCTCCCGTGGCTGCGCGTGCCTTGGCCCGGACCTCCATCAGACCTGCGTCGCGTGGCGCGATGGCCAGCCCGGCCTCGGCCTGGCGCACAGCGGTCGCCGGATCGCCGCTGTCCAGGGCGAGGGAGGACAGGTGGGTGTGGGCGAAGGCTCGCTCGCCGGGCGTGCCCGCCGCACGTAGTGCGCGCTCCATCAGGGTTTTGGCCTGGGCGGTGTCGCCGCGGAGTTCGAAGGTGTAGGAGGCGCGGGCCAGGGAGCTGCTGTCGGGGCGGAGGTCGGCCATCTTCTGGACGGCTTCCTCTGCCTCCTTGTACTGGCCGAGCTGGGTGTGGGCGTCGGCCAGGACTCCGTAGGAGGCCGGGGTGGCGGGGCTTGTGGCGACCGCCTTGCGGGCCCAGGTGAGGGCGTCGCGGAACTGGTGGCGGGCGGCGGCCAGGGCGCCCATGCCGATCTCGGCGTGCAGGTTCTCGGCCGGTTCCAGGGCGAGGGAGCGGCGCAGAGCCTCCTCTGCCTGCGCGTAGGTGGCTTGGTCGGCGGTGGTGCGGGCCTGCTGCACGAGGGCCATGCCGAGGTCCGCCCAGCTACCCGGATCTTTCGGCAGGCGCTTCACGCGCTCGCGCAGTGCCTCGATGCCGCGCGCCGGACCCGCGGCGGAGGCTGCGGAAGAGGGGGCGTCTGGTGTGCTGGAGCCGGATGGGGAGAGGCCGACGGCGCCGACGGTGAACATGACCACGCCCAGGGCGACGGTGATCGCGGTAGTGCGCAGGTGTCTGCGCTGCCGGATCGCGGGGGCGGGTTTGTCGTCGGGCCGGTGCACGGGATCCTCCCCGGGGAAACTTCGGTGAACGGGGTTCCGGGCGGGGAACCGGGGACCGACCTCGGCCCCGCCCGGAGTGGTGGGGTCAGCTGGTCTTGCGGTTGCGGCGCAGGCGGTAGCCGCCGATTCCCAGGAGTACGGCGCCCAGTGCGCCGACGGATCCGGTCCTCACGTTCCCGGACCGCTCGGGCGCATTCGGGCCGCTGTTGACGGACTTGGTGTGCGGCAGCGCCAGGTACGGGAACGAGGTGCCGAAGGGGACTTCGTTGGCGTCGACCTGGTCGCCGTCGGCGAGCGCCGGGACGAGCTGGCCGGTCTGGGCGGCGCCTTCGACGGCCTGGAGGGAGATGTCGATGACGTCGTCGGTCAGGCGGCGGCCGTTGGGGAAGCCGGCCAGGTCACCGGCGAGGACGCCGTACCGGTTCGGGTTGGGGTTGGGGCGCACGCCCATGTTCAGGCGCAGCTCCTCCGCCGGGACGATCTGCTTCAGCCGCGCGTCCTTGTTCAGGCGGTGGGCGTTGAGGTCGGCCTGGATGGGACCGCACGCCTTGCAGATGCCCGTCAGGTAGATCTCGAACAGGTCCCGCCGGGGGGCCGGCGGGGCGGGGATGCCGTACACCTGCTGGATCAGCTTGGGCAGGATCGGGTCGAGGACCTTGTCCACCACCGGCTGGACGGTGCGGTCCTGGTCCGGGTTGAGGGTGTTGAAGGCGTCCTTGTACTTCAGCGGGACGACTACCTCGTTGACCAGCGGGTTGCCCAGGCGGGAGACCTGCTTCCACTTGTCGCCGTGCTGCTTGTCGCGGGAGTCGGAGACCTGGACGCCCTGGCGGTCGGTCGTGGACCAGACGCCGATGACCGGGTTGCGGCCGGGGTTGCCCTTCAGCGCCAGGTCCTTCTTGGGGATCTGCAGGGCGACGGAGTTGACGTTGTAGCCGGCGAGGGTGTCCTGGCCGCGCTCGGACAGGTTCCCGCCGTAGAGGAGGTCGAAGACACGCAGGTCGGCGAAGAACGGGTCCTCGGCCTGACCGGCGAACGTCTTGCCGCCGCCGGGCAGGTTGCGGATGGCCTGGTTGCGCAGGGCGGCGTAGTTCGGCATCGACGCCGGGCCGACGCGCGAGGGCGCTGCGGGGACGTTCGAGAGCAGGACCTTGCTCTCGTTCCCCTTCGAGACGACCAGGTCGTAGACCTGGCGGAAGTTGAGGTCCGGGTCGGTCAGCGAGGTGACCGGACCGGTGTTGTAGAGGAACTGGTTGGCGTCATCCCGGTAGCTGCTGTGGAAGCGCCAGGTGTAGGTGATGTCGGAGACACCGTCACCCGTGTTGTCGATCTTGATGTTGTAGCGGAGGTCATCGCCGAACGCGTAGAAGTTCGGGCCGCCGTTGGGCTCCTCGAACGGGATCCAGTTCGCCAGCAGCGTCACCGAGTCGGGGCGGTCCAGGCTCGTGTACGCGTACACGTCGGTGTTGTCCGCACGCGGGTCGCCCGCGATCAGCGGCGCCTCACGGTGACTGGAGGCGGAACTGACTCCCGGCGCCAGCGTCAGGACACCGAGGCTGGTCGCGAGCGCGCCGGCGCCCAGGACGAGCAGGGACTGGTCGAGCACACGCCGCGAACGGGGCCGTGCGGAGATGGACTTCACTGGTGTTCCTCTCGACTGCGAACCCCGTCGCGCCGCGCACACCGGCGCAGCCGGACAGGGGCATTCAGGTGGGATGACCACTCGGTCGGACAGCGAGGCCCGGGCGGCATCAGCAGCAGCCCGGCCCGCCGACCGGGCCTACTGCCGTGCGCTCAGATCGCGCCGAGCGAAGGAAAGCACGCGGCACCCGCACCCCGTGACCACTTTCCCTTCGAAGCCGAGAGGGGACTCCGGCGCGAATTCGCAAATCCGCTGGCCACAGCCTCTTCACAGAAACGCCAGGGGGTTCCACATTCGCTACGACACGCAGTCGATGGGTTAGGCCGATCGAGGTCAATCGTGTTATTGCAACCAGTTCGCAACAAGGATTTATGGCCTTTGGCGGTGAATGCAGGACGACAAGTATCGATGGAATGATGAGGATGAGAATGCCCTGGCTGTTCTGCGATGAGTGAAATCTTGCGATGCCGGGGCATGGTCCGGGTACAGGCGTTGCACCACCACACGAAGGGCGTCAATCCAGCATGCCGCGCATCAATGTAAGTGCAGACAAGGGCCGCAGTGTCGAGCTCCACTTCGAGGACTACGGCCAAGGTCGCCCAGTCGTTCTCGTCCACGGCTGGCCGCTGAGCGGCCGCTCCTGGGAGCCGCAGGTCGGTCCACTGGTCGAGGCGGGCCACCGAGTGATCACCTACGACCGGCGCGGGTTCGGCTCGTCCACCCAGCCCTGGGAGGGCTACGACTACGACACCCTGGCCGCTGACCTGGACGCCCTCCTGACGCATCTCGACATCCGTGACGCCACGCTGGTCGGGTTCTCCATGGGCGGCGGGGAGGTGGTCCGCTACCTCCACAACTACGGCAGCAGCCGCGTCCGCCAGGCTGTCCTCGCCGCAGCGGTGCCTCCCTACCTCCACAAGAGCGCCGACAACCCGGACGGCGGACTCGACGACGCCGCGATCACCCAGTTCGAGGACGGCGTCCGCGGCGACCGGCCCGCCTTCCTGGAGGGCTTCGTCACCGGCTTCTTCCAGGCCGGCGAGAACACCGGCCTCGTCAGCGCGCCCCAGCACCGCTATCACGTGCACCTGGCGGAGGCGGCCTCACCCAAGGGGACGCTGGACTGCATCAACGCCTTCGCCCGCACCGACTTCCGTGACGACCTCGCCCGGATCGACGTACCCACCCTGATCATCCACGGCACCCAGGACGCCATCGTGCCCTTCGAGGTCAGCGGCAAGCGGTCCCACGAAGCCCTGCCGGGCAGCACGCTCGCCCTGATCGAGGGAGCCCCGCACGGACTGAACCTCACCCACGCCCAGGAATTCAACCGGCACCTGACCGACTTCCTCGCCAAGTGACCGCGACCCCGGCCCCCGCCGCAAGGGCGCGGGCCGGGGCGGGTGCGGCTGGACGTGAACCAGGTCAGGCGAAGGCAGCCAGCTCGCGGGACAGGACCGCCACGCTCTGGAATGTGACCCCCAGCACGGAGACGTGCTTCCAGTACAAGGTGCCGTCCGGAGCGATCAAGAAGACGGCCCGCCGCAACCCGATCCCGGGAGCCGTGATGCCGAACGAACGGCTCACGACTCGCTGTTCGTCCGCCAGCAGCGGCATGCGCAGGCCGTGGCGCCGTGCGAACGCCTCATGGCTGTCGACGCCCTGAGGGCTGATGCCCCACACCTGCGCACCGACGGCGGCGAACGACTCCAGCCCTCCGGAGTACGAGCACAGCTGGCGGGTACAGACCGGCGTGTCATCCCCCGGGTAGAAGGCCAGGACCAGGGGCTTGCCGCGCTGCCTGCACAGTTCGAAGTCGCGCCGCTCGAACGATGAGCCTATGAGCTCGCCACCCGGGAGGGCGAAGTCGCCCACCACCGAACCCAGTTCGGGTACGCCTGCCACGAAGATCCCCTTCGCATCATGAGCATGCCGGACAGGCGCCGGACGGCCGCCTGCCCCCGCCAGAACCACGCATTCGGGGCACCCGCCGGCCTGGAGCAACCTCGTCGACAAGGTTCCTTGCCCGCGGACGACGACGCCTCCGCGAGCGCATCGCAGTGGAAAGAGAACCAGACGGCCCCTGGTGCTGACAAGATGCCCGAGCAGCCCATCCGAATTCCTATGAAGTAACGATTCTTCTGTTGGGTGTGAGAATTTCGGACCTGCATACCGGCCAAGAAAATGCGGCTGCTACTGGTCTAAAGGTGGAGTGATTCGTGATCTGGTGACGTGTCGCGATCCAGGCGGCTGCTTCGCCCCGGCCATGACCCAGGCCGGGGCGAAGGGCACCTCAGGTCCTTCAGCTGTTGATGCAGGTGTTGCCGAAGGCGGGGTTGAGCAGGCCGATCACGCTGACGCTGTTGCCGCATGCGTTGATCGGGATGTGGATCGGAACCTGGATCAGGTTTCCCGACAGGACGCCCGGGGAGCCGATGGCCGCGCCGGAGGCTCCGGCATCGGCGGATGCGGCGGACGCGCCACCGACAACGGCGATGCCTACTGCGAGCGCGAGGCCGACACTCTTAAGACGTCATCTCATTTGGCCCTCGTGGGTAGGCTGTCAGCCATGGTGGGGATCGTTGAACGGTTGGTGCCGGATGAGTTGTGGGTTCTGTTCCAACGGGTGGTGCCGGAGGCGCCGTCGCGGCCCCAAGGCGGTGGACGGCGCCGGCACGGCGACCGTGAAGTACTGGCCGCGATCGTGTTCGTCGCGACGTCGGGTTGCACCTGGCAGCAGCTGCCCGCGGCATCGTTCGGCCCTTCGGGGGCGACAGCCCACCGAAGGTTCTCTGAGTGGAGCAAGGCCCGGGTGTGGGCCAAGCTCCACCGCCTGGTCCTCGACGAACTCGGCGCCCGCGGCGAGCTCGACTGGTCCCGCTGCGCGATCGACTCGGTGAACATGAGGGCCTTGAAAAGGGGGATCTGACAGGTCCGAATCCTGTCGATCGCGGCAAGTTCGGCTCGAAGATCCACTTGATCACCGAGCGGACCGGTCTGCCCCTGTCCGTCGCAATCTCGGGCGCCAACCTGCACGACAGCCAGGCTCTCGAGCCCCTAGTCCGCGGCATACCGCCCATCCGTTCCCGCCGCGGACGGCGGCGACGCAAGCCCGGCAAGCTCCACGCGGACAAGGGCTACGACTACGCCCACCTGCGACGATGGTTACGCGGACGCGGCATCAAACACCGTATCGCCCGCAGAGGCATCGAGTCCTCACAACGGCTCGGCCGCCACAGATGGGTCGTCGAAAGGACCATGTCCTGGCTCGCCGGCTGCCGACGACTACACCGCCGCTACGAACGCAAGGCCGAGCACTTCCTCGCCTTCACCAGCCTCGCCTGCACCCTCATCTGCTACCGCCGACTGGCCAAATGAGATGACTTCTAAGAACACGGGACATGGGTGGCTCTCCTTGATGGTCCAGTGACGCGTACGCGCCGGTGGGCCCGAGATCAGGCCTGTGCCCCCTCTTCGTTGAGGTACGACAGGGCGGCTTGGCCTCCACCGGCCTGTTCGCTCGAAGGGGTGGACTCGTCCCCGTATCTGGCCGAACGCTTCACTCGTATGCCCCATCGCGCTACCTCGCGCTGACGCCCTCCGGCGGCAGCTCGCCTTCGTCGAGCGGGACCCTCCATTCCACCGCTCGGCGTCTGCCGGGGCGTGACTCCCGCGGGCGGGAACGAGCCGTAAGGATGCGATCTGCGTGTCATGAGTCCGGTGAGGGTGTGGGCGAGGGATGTTCTTCCGGACGCTCATGCCCGATGAGCCGGATACATGTGGAGATGTGCCGGATGGATACAAGCAGCGACAGTGACCAGCCGGACGACGCGCCTGAGCGGCCGTCTACCGCTGTGAAGCTCCCGCGTGCACGGGTCACCGAGCGGGTGCGGGACGCGGTCGGCCGGGCGCGGGCGGCGGGTCCGCCCCCGGGCCCGGCGCGCCCCGGGTTCTGGCGCAGCCCGCTGCGGGGACCGTGGCTGACCGGGGTGTTCGGCCTCATCCTGCTGGTCGGGGTCATCGTGCTGTTCGTGACCGGCCTGCTGTCCTACGCCGCCTACAACCCGGACCTCGCCGCACGCAACGACCAGACCCCCGACAAAGGCTGGCTCGGGTTCTACCTGTTCACCTGGCCCACCTCGCCGTACTGGCTGTACCGGCTGACCCAGGGCGTGCACACCGTCCTCGGCGTGGTCCTCGTCCCGGTCCTCTTGGCCAAGCTGTGGTCGGTGATCCCGAAGCTGTTCGAGTGGCCGCCACTCCGCTCGGCCGCCCACGCCCTGGAGCGGCTCTCGCTGCTGCTCCTCGTCGGCGGGGCGGGCTTCACGTTCGTCACCGGGATCTTGAACATCCAGCTGGACTACGTCTTCCCCGGCTCCTTCTACGTCTTGCACTTCTACGGTGCCTGGGTGTTCATGGCAGCCTTCGTCGTCCACGTCGCCTTCCGGCTTCCGCGCGCTGTCCGCGCGGTGCGGGCCGGGCGGGGATGGCAGCCCGCACCGGACTCCGAAGAAGCCGCGGGGCTGGTGTCGCCCCGTCCGGCGCCAGCGACGATCTCGCGGCGGGGTGCGGTCGCGATGGTGGGGGCCGGATCGCTGGCCCTTCTGGTGGTGACGGCGGGCCAGAGCATCGGGGGCTGGTGGCGCAAGACCGCCCTGCTGGCCCCGCACGGCCGGGACCCCGGTTCGGGCCCTAACGGCTTCCAGATCAACAAGACCGCGGCCTCCAGCGGGATCCGGCCCAGCGACATCGGCTCCGCCTGGCGGCTGACCGTGCGCGGCGCCGGCCGCCAGGAGGTACTGACCCGGGAGATGCTGCTGGCGATGGAGCAGCGGGAAGCGGCGCTGCCGATCGCCTGCGTGGAGGGCTGGTCCACCCCCGACCAGCAGTGGTCCGGCGTCCGCCTCACCGACCTCGCCGCCCTCGTCGGACTCGGCACGGACACGCCTCAGGTGCTGGTCGAGTCCGCGCAGCGCGGCGGGTCGTTCTCCTCCGTGGTCCTCGCCCCGAACCAGGCGCGCGATGACCGATCGCTCCTCGCCGTGCGCGTGAACGGTGCCGACCTGTCCCCGGACCACGGCTACCCGGCCCGCGTGATCATCCCGGGGGCCCCGGGCGTCCACAACACCAAATGGGTCACCCGCCTCACCTTCGGAGAGCCCGCATGAACCGGAGTACGTTCCGCGCCCGCTACGGCGCCTCCCCGCTGCACCTCCTGCTCACCCTGGCCTGCTTCGCCCTCGCCCTCTACGCCGGCATCCGCCTCCTCAAGGGCGACACCATGGGCGTGGCGATCTGGTTCGTCGGCGCGGCCCTGCTCCACGATCTGGTCCTGCTCCCCGCCTACTCGCTCACCGACCGCGCCGCGCAGTTCCTCTTCCGCGGCCGGACCGCCGCGCCCGGGAGCGTGCCGCGCCCGAGCGTGAACTACCTGCGCGTCCCGGCCTTCGTCTCGGGCGTCCTGTTCCTCGTCTGGTGGCCGCTCATCCTGCGGCAGGGCGGTCACTACACCGCCTCCACCGCCCTATCGGCCGACGGGTTCCTCGCACGCTGGCTCCTCATCACCGCCGGCTTGTTCGTCGCCTCGGCGATCGTCTGGCTGGTGCGCACCTGGATGCGCCTGCAGACCCTGCGCAAGGAGGCACGGGCTCAGGAGCGGGCCCGCAGTGCCACGAAGTGACGCTCGCCGGCCGGTGACGTGTCGGTCCACTGCTCGACGGGTGTCCAGCCCGATTTCCTGGCGTGCTGGACCAGGGCTCGGGAGCCGACCGTCGCCCAGGCGAAGAAGGGGCCCTTGGCCGTCTGTCCGGCGTGGATCCGGACCCGGCGCCGCTCGTCGACGTCGGCGGGAGCGGTCTCCGCGATCAGGAGCCCCCGGAAGCGGACCAGGCCGCGGACGCGCTCCAGCAGATGCCGGGGATCCCCGCCGATGCCGATGTTCCCGTCGACCAGGAGCGCCGTGTCCCAGTGGCCCTCCTCGGGGAGCGGCTCGAACACCGACCGGCTGATCGCCCTGCCACCCCGGCAGACGGTGGAGATGACGGCGGTCGGGCACACGTCGATTCCCAGGACACTGTGCCCCCGGTGGGAGAGTTCCTCGACGAGGCGCCCGGCCCCGCATCCGATGTCCAGAACCCGGCCCGCGCAGCGGTCCACGACGCCCCGGTCCGCGGCGTCCGCCTTCGCGCACCAGCGGTGGACGTCCAGGGGCAGGCACCAGCCCTCGGCATCGCGCAGCGTGAGTCCGCCCTCCGCGGCGCAGAGCGCATCGGCGTACGGGCCCCGCTGCCAGGGCTCAGGGCCGCTGGTCCGCATCGAAGCGGCGGTGTTCACACCTGTTCCTGTCCTTCGTGGGCTGTCCGCCGGAGGTGCTCGGACGGGCGGTTTCGTGACTGTGCAGCGGGCGACGCGGTCCCGGTCGACGTTAGGTCGGCTTGCCGAAGGCCGCCTTCCGGGCGCATCAGACGAGCGAGCAGGGGCGGGGACCGCAGGCGTTCGGGTGACGGCAGGTGCGTCCCCGGTGGGGTGTCGCTTCCAATCCGTTCGCGGGGTGTTTCCTGGTGGGGCTCTGGTTGCCCCGGGATGGGTGGCTGCGGCTCACCACTGCCTGCTCCGGGGCTTGCCGTCACGTCGCCGGCCTCGGAGCGGGGAGTGCCGTTTCGTGCAAGGACACCGCCCGTCCTGCGGATGGCGTCGGTCGGAATCGGCCCGGGTGCCGGGGGCCGTCGGAACGGGAGCGTCAACGTGAGCGAGCGGCCCATCGGCGACTACGCGATGCTTTCGGACTGCCGGTCGGCTGCGCTGGTGAGTTCGGGCGGGTCGGTGGACTGGCTGTGCTTCCCGCGGTTCGACGGCCCCGCGGTCTTCGCCCGGCTCCTCGACCAGGACGCGGGCCACTGGTCGATCCACCCCGGCAGCACTCCGGCCGAGGTAAGCCGTCGCTATCTGCCCCACACCCTGGTCATGGAGACCACCTTCCGCACACCCACCGGCACGGCGGTACTCCTCGACGCGCTGGCCCTCGGCAGGCGCGAACGCGGACACGCCATGGGGACATCCTCGCCGGGGACCCTGTTGCGCCAGGTCACCTGTACGAGCGGCACGGTCGACATCACCGTGGAGTATGCCCCGCGCCCGGAGTTCGGGCTGATCCAGCCCGTCATGAGGCCCGTCCGCGGGGGCCTGCTGGCCCGCGGAGGCGCCCAGGTCCTGATGCTCGCCACCGACCTCACCCTCCGCCTGGAGGGGTCGACAGCCCTCGCCGAGGCCACCCTCACCGCCGGGGACCGCCTCGACTTCGCGCTCAGCGCCGAGCCGGCCTGGGGTCCCGATCGCAAGCCGTGGTCCCGGCGCCGCATCCGCCGCCGGCTGGCCGACACCGAAACGGGCTGGCGGTCCTGGTCCACGCTCCATGCCGCCTACACGGGTCCCTGGGAAGAGCAGGTCCGCCACAGCGGGCGGGTGCTGCGCGCCCTGACCTACACCCCGACCGGGGCCATCGTCGCCGCCGCGACCACCTCGCTCCCGGAGAGCATCGGCGGGACCCGTAACTGGGACTACCGCTACACCTGGGTCCGCGACGCCAGCCTCACCCTCCAGGCCCTGGCCACCGCCGCCTGCAAGCGGGAGAAGGCCGACTTCTTCGCCTTCCTCGCCCAGGCCGCGGCCACGCAGCTGGAGCGCGGCGTCGATCTCCAGGTCATGTACGGCATCGGCGGGGAACGCGATCTGAGCGAACGCACGCTGCCGCACCTGTCGGGATGGCGGGGCAGCGGCCCGGTGCGCGTCGGCAACGACGCCTGGCGCCAACGGCAGCTCGACGTCTACGGAGAACTCCTCGACGCCGCTCACCAGACCCTGCCCCACGACGAACTCCTGGACCCGCCGGTCCGTACCTTCCTGCGCCAGTGTGCCGAGGCCGCTGCCCGGCGCTGGGCCGACCCCGACCAGGGCATCTGGGAGGGACGCGGCCCCGCCCGCCACTTCCTGCACTCCAAACTCATGTGCTGGGTCGCCCTGGACCGCGCCATCGACCTCGCCCCCGCCCTCGACGCCCAAGACCGCGTCACCCACTGGCAGCACGTCCGCCAACAGATCCGCGACACCATCGAGGACCAGGGCTACAACGCGCAGGTGGGTGCGTTCACGCAGGCGTTCGGCAGCCGCCGGCTCGACGCCTCCGCACTGATGCTGCCCCTCACCGGCTTCCTTCCCGGCGACGACCCCCGCGTGCGCTCCACCGTCGAGGCGATCGCCCGGAACCTGACGGACTCCCGGGGCCTGGTCCGCCGGTACCTCAAGGACGACATCGACCACGACGAGGGCACCTTCCTCCTGTGCACCTTCTGGCTCGCCCAGGCCCTCGCCCTCACCGGCCAGAGCGCCCGCGCCCGCCAGGTCTTCGAGAACGCCCTCGCCCACGCCAACGATGTGGGTCTCCTCCCCGAAGAAGTCGACACCGACAGCGGCGAGGCTCTCGGCAACTTCCCGCAGGCCTTCAGCCACATCGGCCTCATCAACGCCGCCCTCGCCATCCGCGACGCCGAAACCGAACTCGTACGGCAGGACCGGACGCACTCCGAGTGAGGACGAACCGGACGGATGCAGGGCCACGTCAGCTCCGGGGGTGACGGGATCGCCAGTACGGGTTGTCGTGGGGCAGGGATCCGCTGACCCGGCCGTACATGCCGAAGGTCATCAGCAGCAGGCCGGTGACGAAGCTGAAGGCCACGTTCTGGAGGTGGAACGCGAACACGTTCAAGCGGGTGTCCAGGACAGCGAGGCTCGCGAAGCCAGCCGCGAGGAAGGCGACGCCCACGGCGATGTTGACGGTGGACGCGGTATTGCCGCCGATCACCGCGCCGGCCAGCAGCAGGCCGCCCACGAGGACGGAGGCCACGCTCAGAGCGCCGTTGCTGCCCAGGCCCATCACCATGCTTCCGCTGGTGCTGAAGAACCCGATCCGGTCGACCAGCCCGAGAATGCCGAAGGCGACCAGGAATGCGCCCATCAGTCCTGCACCGCCGCGGTAGATGCGGCGCAGCCGGTGATCGACCGGTAGGTGGTCATCGAGAACGACGCTCCGCCCACGCTGGGTATGGTTCCGCGCGACTGTGGCCATCGGGATCGGTCCTCCTTCGTACTCCCCGAGTGTCAAGGTCTCGTGCCCTCCAGCATGGTCAGGCGCCGCGGTGCGGGACGGCGGACTCCCCCTCGGAGAGGGCCTGTTCGAGATGGGCGTGGGTGGTGGAGCCGCCGTTGCCGTAGCCGCCCATCTGGTGGGGGCTCAGCCCGCCCTCGGGGAAGCCCTTCGGCTGGCGGTCTTCGCGCTGTTCGCGCACCTCGTGGACTGCCCCACCGGCCGGGAGGTGTGGCTGGCTGTCGGCCGTGGGCGGAGGGGGCTCGTGTGCCCGGACTTTCGCGCCGAGGACGAACGCGGCGATCAGGACGGCGACGATGAGGAGTCCGACGATCCCGAACCACCCGATGTTCGTCAGGGTCATGTCCACTGCCAGGTTGTGCACGCTGGTGTTCATGCCCTCCATGGTGATGGGGGGAGTCCCAAAAAGGGTGAAAATGGATCATACGGAAGTCTTACGGCTGGGTGTGGGCTGCTGCGATGCCCTGGCGTTCTTCTGCGTGGCTCGGTGACGGAACCAGGCGGTGACCAGGACGAGGCCCGCGGCGGCTCCGTACACCACCTCGGCGAGTACGGGCCCGTAGTCGAATGTGGGGCCGAGGATGTAGACGGCGGCGCCGGCCAGCGGGATGCCGAGCCATTCCCAGCGGCCGTCCAGGGCAATGAGGGCGATCAGGAGCAGTGCGTACCAGGAGTAGCCGGGGGTGAGGAGGACGAAGGCCCAGCCGGTGACCAGGAGGGCGCCGCTCCAGGGGCGCCGGGGGTCCCCGCGCCACATCACGTACAGGGACACCGCCGCGACGACGCCGAGCAGGACGGGGAACGCCCAGGTGTCGGGCAGGACCAGGCGCAACAGCGCGTACCGGGAGCCGGCCGCCGGGTCGTCGTAGCCCTCTTCCTCCACGTAGCCGCCGAGGTAGCCGAAGACCGATTCGTGCGAGAGCAGGACGTACGGCAGGTAGGCGAGGGCCGTGAACGCCGCTGCGGGCAGGAGCACGGCGGCGGCGTCGCGGATCCGGCGAACGCCGGAGAGGGCGCCGGGCAGGACGACGGCGGGCATGAGTTTGGTGGCGATGGCGGCGCCGATGAGCAGGCCACCGGCCGCTCGTCGGGTCTGGGCGCGGGAGGCGACGAGGCCGAGTCCGGCGATGGTGAGGAGTACGCCGAGGACGTCGATGTGGGCGTTGTTGACGGCCTCCAGGGGGACGGCCGGGCACCAGGCCCAGTACGCCGCTCTGCGCAGGTCTCCGCCGCGCCGTCGCATGATCAGCAGGAGGGTGCCGGTCACGCCGAGGGAGATCAGGCCGGCGCCGATCTGGAGCGGTTTGTGCCGGGCTTCGGAGGGCGAGAGCGTGTCGACGGCGAGGAAGTAGGCCTCGGCGACGGGCGGGTAGATGGTGTGGACGGCGGGCCTGTTGATGCGGGTGCAGTGGGGCGCGGCGTCGGCGTGGGGGATGCCGGCCAGGTCGGGGCCGGTGCACGCGGTACCCGTGGGGAACAGCCAGGGGTCCCGCAGCCGGGTCAGGGCGGGGTCCTGGGGCGTGTGGTCGTACGGGGAGACCCCGGCGGACTGGACGCGGCCGTCCCAGGCGTAGCGGTAGGAGTCGGTGCTGGTGCGCGGCGGTCCCAGGAGCCCGGTCACCGTGACGGCGACGGCCCCCGCCAGGAGCAGCGGGACGACGCTCCTGGCCGGCACCCGGCGCAGGGCGAGGAGGGCCGCGGCGAAGAGCGCCCAGCACGCGGCGTACCACCAGGACAGGCCCACGGGATCGGTGAAGAACCCCCCGTACCGGACGGTGAGGACGAGGACCACGGTGAGGGCGACGAGGGCGGCGCCGGTGATCGCGGTACGGGTGGTGGGGGCGATAGGCGGGTTCACCTGCGAAAGCGTTCCAGGGAGCGGCCCTCCGCGGGCCGTCGGCGCCCCGGACGTCCGTGTTTCGTAAGGTGTTCCAGCACCCTCCGAAAGCCGCGCGGGGGATGTGATGGGGCCATGCGCTTCACCTTGCCCCGGGCCCGCCCCTCACCTTCAAGGCGCGCCTGCACGACGCCCGTACCGCCACGGCCATCGGTCGCTGGCTGGGTCTCTCCTTCGCCGTCTGCTTCGTGACCGGTGTGCTGAGCCACTACCTCCAGCATCCGCCGGGGTGGCTGGCCGACTGGCTGCCGAGCCGTCCGTACTGGGGATACCGGCTGACCCAGGGGCTGCACGTGGTGTCCGGGATCGCGGCGATCCCGCTGCTGCTCGCCAAGTTGTGGACGGTCTACCCGAAGCTGTTCGCCTGGCCGCCGGTGCGCTCCGCGGTGCACGCGCTGGAGCGGCTCTCCGTTGCGGTCCTCGTCGCGGCCGCACTCTTCGAACTGTTCACCGGCCTGCTGAACACCTTCCAGTGGTACCCGTGGCCGTTCAACTTCGTTCCCGTGCACTACGCGGTCGCCTGGCTCCTGCTCGGGTCGCTGCTCCTGCACATCGCCGTGCAATGGCCGAAGATCCGCGACCACCTCACGCTCCGTTCCCCCGGAACCCTGGCACTCCCCGAGTCCGACGGGCCCGACCGCAGACAACTGCTGACCGCAGTGGCGGCCGCGGTGGGGGCGGTCACGCTCACGACCGTCGGGCAGTCGGTGACCGCGCTCGGCCCGCTGGACCTGTTCGGCCCCCGCAGCCCTGCCCAGGGTGTTCAGGGCCTGCCGGTGAACCGCACGGCCGCCGCCGCACGCGTCAGCAGGGCGTCACTGGCCGACTGGCGGCTGACCGTGGCCGGGCCGCGCCCGTACACCCTCACGCTGGACGAACTACGGGCCCTTCCCCAGCACGAGGTCACGCTGCCCATCGCGTGCGTGGAGGGCTGGAGCAAGTCCGCCCGATGGACGGGAGTACGGGTACGGGACCTGCTGGAGCGGGCGGGAGGCGGCCCGGTGTCACGGGCCCGGGTGGTGTCCGTGGAAGCGGCGGGCGCCTACCGGGTGATGGAGATGGGACGGATGTACGCGCAGGACCCGCTGACGCTGCTGGCGCTGCGGCTGAACGGTGAGGTGCTGTCCCTGGACCACGGCTACCCGGCGCGGATCATCGCCCCGAACCGGCCCGGTGTCCTGCAGACCAAGTGGGTCGGCCGACTGGAGGTCGCGTGATGAACTTCCGCTACGTGACGGGCGGGTTCGGGCTGGTGGTCGCCGGCTGGGGCGGGTGGCTGCTCCTCCAGCAGCCCGAGCCCTGGCGGATCGCCGTGTGGCTCGGGGGAGCGGTGGTGGTCCACGACGGATTCGTCGCCCCGCTCGTGATCGCCGTCGCCGCACTCGTCGCCGCGCTGGGCCCGCGCCTGCGCGGCGTACCGCGCGCGGCCCTGATCATTGCGGGTTCGCTGACCGCGATCGCCCTTCCCCCGCTGCTGCGGCCCGGCGGCGTGGCCAACTCCACGGTCCTGCCGCTCGATTACCTGCGCAACTGGCTGCTGGTGATGGCGGCCATCGCGCTGCTCACCGCCGCCCATGCGGGTACGAGGGCCATCCTGCGCCGGGCGGCCCTCGGGGCTTGAGCCGGGCGCCGGGTCAAGGGCCGAGTCGGGGCCGGGGCCGCTGACCACAGGGCTGCCCGGGTGGGATCCGTACCGTACGGATCCCACCCCCAGCGGTCCGCCGTGCGCCGGCCGTCAGCGGGTCAGGTGCACGAAGTGACGCCCGGTCGCCTGCCAACTGCCGTACGGTTTCCAGCCGGTGGCCTGCGCCGCCGTGCCGAGGGCGCGTGCGCCGAGCCGGGCCCACCAGAAGGAGGCTCCGCGGCCGCCGTTGCCGTCCTCGACGTGGACCTCGACGCGCTCGTCGACGTCGGAGTCGGCGACCTCGACCAGCAGGGAGCCGCCGGGGGTGGTCAGTTCGATGGCACGGCGCAGCAGGGTGGCAGGGTCTCCGCCGATTCCGATGTTGCCGTCGATGAGCAGCACCGTGCCCCAGTCGCCCTCGCGGGGGAGCGGGTCGAACACCGACCGGCACAGTGCGCTGCCGCCCGCCCGAACGGTGCGGGTCACGGCCTCGGGGGTGACGTCGACCCCGAGGGCGGTGTGCCCCAGCCGGGCGAGCGCGGCGACCAGCCGGCCCGGTCCGCAGCCGACGTCGAGGACCGGTCCGGTGCACCGGGCCAGCAGCGTGTCATCGGCCGCGTCGGGTTCGGCGCACCAGCGCTCGACCTCCAGCGGCAGCAGCCAGCCGTCACGGCGGCGGAGGTAAAGCGGACCCTGTCCGGTGCGCAGGGCGTCCGCGTACGGGTCTGCCTGCCAGGTGCGGGTGGCCGGTTCGGTGAGCTGGGCGGTCATCGGGTCACCGCGCACAGTCCGGAGTGCAGGGCGGCGAAGCGGGTCCGCGGAGCGGCCGCCGCCACGCGTCGCGCGTCGGCCGGGGTGTCTACGTCGCACAGCTCGGGCAGGTCGTGCACGGCCAGCCCCGCGTCGGTCAGTCGGCGCCGCTGGACCTTCCCGGTCTCCGGTACGGACATGGGTACGCCGAGCAGCAGGGCGGGGTCGGGGTCGGCGAGGCCGAGCGCCCAGAACCCTCCGTCGTCGGCGGGCCCGTACCAGGCGTCCGCCTCGGTGAAGTCGAGCCCGAGGGCAAGGAGGCCGGGGGTGACCTGCGGGGTGTCCATCCCGATGAGCAGGGCCGGCCCCTCGGCCAGGGCGAAGGCGGCGGCCAGTCGGGCGTCCAGGCCGCCCGCGCCCTGCGGGACGACCTCGATCCCCTCCGGGACCCAGGGCCCCGGCTGTCCGTCGAGTACCAGGACGCGGCGCTCGACCGGAGTGGTCAGGACCGCGTCGAGGGTGTCCCGGAGGGAGGCCCTGGCCAGGTCGGCGGCCTGCTGCGGACTGAACGCAGTGGTCAGCCGGGTTTTGACACGCCCCGCCACGGGAGCCTTTGCGATGACCAGGAGGGTGCTCATGCAGAGACCCCCTCGGCAGGCGCGGGGTGCGTGCCCGGCGGCTCGGCCAGCACCCGGCGCATGTCCCGTACGGCGTGCCAGGTGCCCCGCCACGTGCCGGTGACCTTGGACTTTCCGGAACGGGGCAGGTAGGGGACGTCCGTCTCGGCCACCTTCCAGCCCGCGTCGGCGGCCCGTACGACCATCTGCAGCGGGTACCCGCTGCGCCGGTCGGTCAGGTCCAGACCGAGCAAGGCTTCGCGGCGGGCGACCCGCATGGGGCCGAGGTCGCGCAGGCGCAGTCCGGTGCGGCGGCGCAGCATCCGGGCGAGGGCGAGGTTCCCGGCACGCGCGTGGGCCGGCCAGACCCCGCGTCCCTGCGGGCGCCGGCGGCCGAGCAGCAGGTCCGCCTCGCCGGACGCGACGCGCGCGGCCATGGGCGCGAGCAGTCCGGGGTCCATGGAGGCGTCGCAGTCGCAGAAGGCCACCAGCTCGGCGCGCGCTGTGAGGAGCCCGGCGTGGCAGGCGGCGCCGAAGCCGCGCCGGGTCTCGTGCACGACGGTGGCGCCGAGGGATCGGGCGATGTCGGCCGAACCGTCGGTGGAACCGTTGTCGACGACGATGGCCCGCCACCCGGCCGGCATCCGCGCCAACACCCAGGGCAGGGCTTCCGCCTCGTCGAGGCACGGCAGTACGAGGTCCGCGAGAGGCGGACGACAAGCAGAATCAGTCACCCTCCACACCGTAGGAACCGAAGGGCAAAGAAACGGGCCGCAAGACCTTACGAAACGCGGACACCGTGACCGATGTGAGCGGACAGAGGCCCGCCGGCCGCGTTTTCGGTCCACCCTGGAAACATGGCACCGATCAACGAGCGGAACGCCCACGGGGGCACGGCCACCGACGCCCCGAGCTCTCCCGGGGAGGTCACGGGCCGGGTCCTCGTCGTGGATGACGACCCGACCGTCTCGGAGGTCGTGGCCGGCTACCTGGAGCGGGCCGGATTCACCGTGCAGCGCGCCGCCGACGGCCCGGCCGCCCTGGAGGCCGCCGCGCGGCACCGGCCCGATCTGGTCGTCCTGGACCTGATGCTGCCCGGGATGGACGGCTTGGAGGTCTGCCGGCGACTGCGGGCCCACCAGAACGGGACGCCTCCCGTCGCGGTGGTGATGCTCACCGCGCGCGGCGACGAGGAGGAACGGATCCTGGGCCTGGAAGTCGGCGCGGACGACTACGTGACGAAACCCTTCAGCCCGCGCGAACTGGTCCTGCGCGTACGGTCCGTCCTGCGCCGGGCCCGCTCCGCCGCGCCGCCCGAGGAACCCCTGCTGACGCTGGGCGGCCTGACCGTCGATCCGGTGGCCCGCCGGGCCGCCAAGGACGGAGACGAACTCGCGCTCACGCTGCGCGAGTTCGACCTCCTTGTCTACTTCCTGCGCCACCGCGGCCAGGTCTGCGACCGGGAACGGCTGATGCGCGAGGTCTGGGGATGGGACTTCGGGGACCTGTCCACGGTCACCGTCCACGTGCGCAGGCTCCGCAGCAAGATCGAGACGGATCCGGCCGATCCGCGGTTGATCCGGACGGTGTGGGGCGCCGGCTACCGTTTCGAGGACGATGCGGGCCCGCCCCGCCGGGCGGAAGCAGGGGCAGCGGCCCGGGCGGAGGACGGTCATGCGTGATCTGCTGCTCATCGCCCTCTACGCTCTCCTCGGAGCGGGCGCCGCAGGCCTGCTCGGCGCCGTCGCGCTGCGGATACTGCGCCGGCGGAGCGTGGCTGTGGCCCTCGCGGTCGTGGCGGGCGTCGCCGTTTCCGCGATGCTGGCGGGGACGCTGACCGTGGCCTGGGCGATGTTCCTGTCCTCCCACGACCTCGCCGTGGTGACCACGGTCGTCGCGATGGCCGCCGCCGTGTCGCTCGCCACCGCACTGATCCTGGGCCGGCAGGTCGTGTCCCGGTGCCGCGAACTGGCGGATGCGGCCCGGACCTTCGGAGAGGACGGCGTCTTCACACCCCCGGCCGTTCCCGCGCCCGCCGAACTCAGGGCGCTGAGCCGCGAGCTGGCCCTCACCAGCGAACGCCTCGCCGCCTCGCGCGAACGCGAGCGCGCCCTGGAGACCTCGCGGCGCGAACTGGTGGCCTGGATCTCGCACGACCTGCGGACCCCCCTGGCCGGGCTGCGCGCGATGTCGGAGGCGCTGGAGGACGGCATGGTCGCGGACCCGGCCCGCTACCACCACCAGATGCGCGCCGAGGTGGAGCGCCTCAACTCGATGGTCACCGACCTCTTCGAGCTGTCCCGCATCCATGCCGGCGCCCTCTCCCTCTCGCCCACCCGCGTGTCCCTCTACGACCTGGTCGGCGACGCGCTCGCCGGCGCGGACGCCCTTGCCCGCGAACGCGGCGTACGCCTCGCCGGTAGTGGCGTGGCCCCACTGCCGGTGGAGGTCGACGGCAAGGAGATGACCCGGGTGCTGTCCAACCTGCTGGTCAACGCCATCCGCCACACCCCGGCCGACGGCACCGTCGCCATCGCCGCCGAACGCCGCGCGGACACGGTCGTGGTGTCCGTCACCGACGCCTGCGGCGGCATCCCCGAGGAGGACCTGGCCCGGGTCTTCGACACCGGCTGGCGCGGCAGCCAGGCCCGCACGCCCCCCTCGGGCGCGGGGCTGGGCCTGGCGATCGTCCGGGGCATCGTCGAAGCCCACGCCGGGCACGCCGACGTCCACAACGTCCCCGGCGGCTGCCGCTTCGAACTCACCCTCCCGGCCCCCGCTTAGGTGGCGCCGGAGCGTCGGCTCAACTGACGGAACCTGCCGAGGCACGCTGGCCGGCCCGCGCGAACTCGGCCATCCCCTCGGAGAAGCCCACCCGCGGACTCCACCCCAGCTCGCGGCGCAGCCGCGCGGAGTCCGCGGTGATGTGCCGAACGTCCCCGAGCCTGAACTCGCCCGTGACCACCGGGGCCGGTCCGCCGTACGCTGCCGCCAGCGCGATCGCCATCTCGCCGACGGTGTGGGGGTCGCCGCTGCCCGTGTTGAAGGCGGTCAGTGCTCCGGGGGACAGGCCCCCGACGGCCTCCAGGGCCACGGCGTTGGCCTCCGCGACGTCCGTCACGTGGATGAAGTCCCGCCGCTGGCCGCCGTCCTCGTACACCTGCGGTGCCTCGCCCCGCGCCAGCGAGGAGCGGAAGAAGGAGGCCACGCCCGCGTACGGGGTGTCGCGCGGCATCCCCGGGCCGTAGACGTTGTGGTAGCGCAGCGACACCGCACGGCCTTCCACGCACCGTGCCCACGAGACGGCCAGGTGCTCCTGGGTCAGCTTCGTGGTCGCGTACACGTTCCGGGGGTCCGTCGGCGCGCCCTCGCCGACCAGACCCGGAGCGAGCTCGGCCCCGCAGTCGGGGCAGCGTGGCTCGAACCGGCCGGCCATCAGGTCCTCGGTCCGGCGCGGCCCGGGGCGCACCGTGCCGTGCGCTGAGCAGCTGTACCGGCCCTCCCCGTAGACCACCATCGATCCGGCCAGGACGAGGTCCCGGACCCGGGCGGCCGCCATCTCCGCCAGCAGCACGGCCGTTCCGAGGTCGTTGCAGCCGACGTAGTCGGGGGCGTCCGCGAAGTCCTTGCCCAGCCCGACCATGGCCGCCTGATGACACACGGCGTCCACCCCGCGCAACGCCGATCGGACCGCGTCGGCGTCCCGTACGTCGGCCCGGAGGAACTCCGCGTCGGGCAGGGCCGGCGCGTGCGGATGGGCGGCGGGCAGCAGGGCGTCGAGGACGACGGGCTCGTGCCCGCGGGCCGAAAGGGCGTTGACGATGTGGGAGCCGATGAACCCGGCTCCTCCGGTAACGAGTACGCGCATACGGTCGACGTTACGCAGCACAGGGACTTCGTCGGGGCTCCCACACGCGCACGTAAGACTTCCGTCATGCCCGCAGCGGGCCTGTCGCATCCGCCCGTTGCCGGTCGACGAGTAAAGCTGCGGGGGCCGGCCGACATCCCCGATGACGGCCGGCCCCCGCAGCAGCATGTGGTGCCCTGAGCCGTCCACTTGGGCATCAGGACGGTGTCGACGCGATGGACACGGTGGCGTTGGAGGTCCTGACGTTGCCGCAGACCACGTTCGAGGGGTCGTTGACGATGTAGGCCCCGTGACGGGACTGACCTTGGGGCCCGCCTCCACGAGGAGGAGCACATGACCACTCACCACGTCCGCCGTTCCGCCGTACTCGCGGCAGCAGCGTTCGCACTCCCCATCGCCCTGGGCGTGGCGGCCCCGGCGTCCGCCGACTCGCAGCAGGCCGATCCCTTCGGGCCGGCTTGTGCGTCGGTCCCCAAGGAAGGTTCCGGCAGTCTCGCGGGCATGGCCAAGCACCCCGTGGCCACTGCCGCGTCCAACAACCCCGCACTGTCGACGCTGGTCACCGCGGTCAAGAAGGCGGGCCTGGTCGACACCCTGAACAACGCCAAGGGCATCACGGTGTTCGCGCCGACCAATGACGCCTTCGCCAAGATCCCGAAGGCCGACCTGGACAGGATCCTGGCCGACAAGGCCGAACTGACCAAGATCCTCACGTACCACGTGGTGGGCGAGAAGATCGCTCCGAAGCGGCTCGCCGCGGGCACGTTCAAGACGCTCGAAGGCGGCTCGCTGAGCACGGCCGGATCCGGCGAGAGCTTCACCGTTAACGGCAAGGCGAAGATTGTCTGCGGTGACGTCCAGACCGCCAACGCCACCGTCAACATCATCGACACCGTCCTCACCCCGAGGTGACCGTTACCGATCCGGTCCCCTTCCGCGAGGTCGCTCACCTTGGCCGTGCGGCCTCGCGGAAGGGGGCCACGTGTTTCCCGGCGCCGTCAGTTCTGGTTGAGCGGCAGGGCGATGTCGGTGACCTGGCGGTCCTTGGGGAAGGCGCCCATGTCGTGGGCGGCGCCGGTGAGGAGGTTGATTCCGTAGAGGCGGAAGGTGTTGCCGGTGTTGAGGGTGGCGAAGCCCTGGTTGGTGCCTTGCTTGGGGGCGAAGTAGATGTCGAAGCCTGCGTCGGGGCCGGCGTTGACCCCGAAGGTGCCGGTCGGGGCGAGCGTGCCGGCGTTGGCGGGGGACTGGAGGGAGACGCGGTCGGCCGTGGTGTCGATGTCGAACAGCGAGGTGGCGGTGGCCGCGTTGAGGTCGTTGTTCGTGTACGCGGCTCCGGTGACGCCCATGGCGGTCGAGGGAGGCGTCGTCGGGTTGGTGAGGGGGCCGTCGACGGTGGTGGTCAGCGGGGCGGCGTTGTCGTCGATGTTGTGGCGCAGGTTCTGCCCGGTGTCGCTGATCACGCGCAGCCGGTTGGCGGCGGGGTTGAAGTCCACGCCGAACCGGGCCCCGGCGAGGGCGACGGTGAGCTGGGAGACCTTCATGGCCTTGGCGTTGCCGGTGCTGAGCGTGTAGACGCCGCCCTTGTCACCGACGCCGTAGAGCTTCTCGTTCTGCACGCGGAAGTCGATGCCGACGATCTTGGTGTCGCCCTTGAGGCCGGACACCTTGCCGATCGACATGGTCTTCGCGGGCCGGTCGACCATGAACTCCACCAGTCGCTGGTCGGAGGTCAGCCCGATCGCGGTGAGCGACTTGTGGTCCATCCGGTCCATGCCGTGCATGTCGCCGTCGGCCGAGGCCAGGACGGGTGTGGACAGGGCCGCGGCCACGGCGACCGAGAGGGCGATGGTGCTCTTGCGCGTACGCATGATGCTCCCCGACTGAGATTCGTCCCGTCCGGGATGGGCACGGGATCCGGACGGGGTTCGCGGCGGGCGGTCTCATGGACGGGGCGAGCCGGCGAAGACCACCCCGACGGCGCCATAGTCCGCTTGTCGGGCTACACGCAGGCAGGGCCCGGGGACGGGCGCCCTTGTCTCCAGGGCGGCGTTCAGACGGCGCTTGGCTCCCGGAGGGAGAGCGCGGGGGCGCGAGAACGGCGAGGGCGAGGCCGCCGGCGCGACCGCCCCGACCTCCGCCACCCGCGAGGTCTCCAAGGCCCGCGGCCTGGGCACGTACGCCAACGCCCGGCTCTTCGCTCTCGTCGGGAGTGATGAAGCGCTACTCCGGCAGCGACAGCATCGCCTTCGACCTCACCACCGACGAACCGCAGGCCCCGGTCAAGAGCCGCCACTTCACCAGCTTCAGCGCCGCCGCCAAGGAGGACGCAGACAGCCGCGTCTGGCTCGGCGTCCACTACCCGTGGGACGCCACCGACGGCCTGACCCTCGGCGACAACGTCGCCGGCCAGGTCTTCAGTAACAAGCTCCGCACCCTGTGACCTGAATGGCGGGCGGGGGTTCTGTACCCCCGCCCCGCCGCATGGGAGGCTGGGGCCACCACCTCTCCCTCCCCGCCAGGAGACTCCCCATGACCCGCCGTTCCCGGACCGGGCCGGTCTCGCCGCTCTTCGCCTTCGGCGCGGTGCTCACCGCCGCTGGCGCGGTGCTGTACCTGCACCCGGGACCCGGCCCGGCGGTCCTGGCCCTCGGGGCACTCGCCCTGGCGGTCGCGGCAGCGGTGTGGGTCTCCTCCAGGAAGCAGTGACCGCAAGGTCCGCGGGGCAGCCGTAAGCCTTTCGTCACCGGGCCGGACCTGGTGAGGCTGCGATCCGGTCGCGTTGAATACGGGCGACGGACCAACGACGAGAGGCATTACCGGTGACGGAAACGAAGCGACGCGGCCGACTGTGGGCCGGAGTGATGGTCGCGGCGACGCTGATGCTGGGCGTAGGCCTGTACTGGTTCCAGCCGTGGAAGCTGTGGCAGGACGCGACCGTCCACGAGGCCCTCCCGGCGGCAGCTCCCTCCGCCCCCGCACCCGGGACAACGCCCTCACCCACGACCCCATCGGCGGCCCCGAGCGCTCCGGCCGGCCCGCAGACCTTGGCCCAGGGCGCGCTGATCAGCCACGAGCACACCACCACGGGCACGGCGAAGCTGATCCGGCTCCCCGACGGCTCCCGCACCCTCCGGCTGGAGAACCTCGACACCAGCAACGGCCCGGACCTCCGCGTCTGGCTCACCGACGCCCCGGTGAAGGAGGGCGAGGCGGGCTGGTCCGTCTTCGACGACGGCAAGCACGTGAGTCTGGGCAAGCTCAAGGGCAACAAGGGCGACCAGAACTACGAGATCCCCGCCGACGTGAACCTGGCCGACTACAGCAGCGTCACCATCTGGTGCGACCGCTTCGACGTCTCCTTCGGCGCGGCGGCCCTCGCGACCGTGTAAACCCAGCGCCGCCCGGATACCGCCCCCCCCGCTTCCGCGGTTCGGCATCCGGGCCGCGCTGGCCATCCCCCGTGCCCTGATTCTCTCCGAGTGGTGCGTCGATGCGCATTGCCGGTCACCGGCAATCTTTACGCCGTCCTGATGCCGGTCGTGAAGAGCCCGCCGGGTACGTGTCACCCTTGTCCCCGCATCAAGAACGCGTCACGGGCGCGTCAGGATCGGGGGAAGACCGTGGTGGAGTCACAGACGCCGGAGAACCATCTCGCGGGGTATGCCGAGACGCTCTTGCACGCCTGCGCCACGGGCCGCCGGTTGACCCGCGACGAGCTGGAATCACGCCGTGCGGAAGGGGAGCGGGCGGCGGAAGCCGGACTCCCGCTCCGTGCCCTGATACGCGATCACCTTGCCGCAGCCCAGGCCGTACGGCCCCTTCCCGAGCCGGGCCCGCTCCTGGCGGCCGTCGAGCAGGCGGTGGACGCCTTCGTCGAGGGGTACGAACGGGCCCAGCAGCAGGCCGTGCGCCAGGAGGAGGCGGCGCGCCGTGAGTTCATCGACGACCTCCTCTACGGGGGCAGCGACCTGGGTCGGCTGGCGGAGCGTGCCGAACGCTTCGGGCTGCGCCTCTCGCAGTCCCACGGCGTCGCGGTGGCCACCGGCCCCGAGCCCTACGGCGACGGCTACCCGGTGGCTCGCGGCATCGAGTCCGCGGTCCTGGCCCGATTCCCGGGCCGGCAGATCCTGCTGACCACGAAGGACGGTCGGCTGATCTGCGTGGCCCCCGGCGACCAGCCCGACGTACTGGCCTACTTCGCCAAGCGGGCGTACGCGGCCACGGACGGGGGCCGCGTCGCGATCGGCCGGCCACACCCGGGAGCGGGCGGGGTCGTCCACTCCTACGAGGAGGCCCTGAACGCGCTCGACCTCGCCCGGCGGATGGGCCTGGAAGGGCCGGTGCTCCATGCCGCCGACCTGCTCGTCTTCCCGGTGCTGACGCGTGACCGGCAGGCCATGGCCGACTTGGTCGAGAGCACCCTCGGCCCCCTCCGCGAGGCCCGGGGCGGCGCTCGGCCGCTGCTCGACACCCTCAACGCGTACTTCGACAGCGGCTGTGTGTCGACAGAGGCGGCCCGACGCCTCTCCCTCAGCGTGCGGGCGCTCACGTACCGGCTGGACCGCATCCACACCCGGACCGGCGCCGATCCGGCCGACCCGCTGAACCGCTACACGCTCCAGACCGCGGTGATCGGGGCCCGCCTGCTGGGCTGGCCGGACGGCGAGGCCTGATCTACGCGAGGGCGAAGTAGCGCAGCCACAGGTAGAGGGCCGAGACGGCGATCGTGACGGCGGTGACGATCAGGCCGTACTTGGTGAACTGCCAGAAGCTGATGGGGTGGCGGTTGCGTTCGGCGATGCCGAGGACGACGACGTTGGCGGAGGCGCCGATGGCGGTGGCGTTGCCGCCGAGGTCGGCGCCCAGCGCGAGGGCCCACCACATGACGTGGTCGGGGTTGCCGCCCATGTTGGTGACGAGTTCGCTGGTGATGGGTGCCATGGTGGCGACGTAGGGGATGTTGTCCACGATCCCGGACAGGATGGCGGAGCCGCCCAGCAGCAGCATGGAGCCGCCGAGTTCGTTCCCGCCGATGGCGTCCGCGAGGGAGCCGGCCAGGTCGCCGATGACGCCGGTCTCGATGAGGGCGCCGACCATGACGAACAGGCCCGCGAAGAAGGCGAGGGTGGGCCACTCGACCTCGCCCAGCACCTCACCGGTCTCCACCTTGGAGATCGCGACGAGCAGGCCGGCGCCGAGGAGGGCGACGACGCTGGGCTCGTAGTGCAGCACGGGGTGGAGGACGAATCCGGCGACGACCAGGGCGAGGACACCCAAGCCCTGGACGAGCAGTCGTGGTTCGGTGATCGCCTCGCGCTCGCGCAGTTCCATCAGCTCGGCGGCGCGCTTCTCGTCGTAGACGAAGTACTCGGCGAACATCACCCGGCACAGCAGCACCAGGACCACGGTCAGGACCGCGGCCAGCGGGGCGAGGTGGATCAGGAAGTCGTTGAAGGTGAGCCCGGCCCGGCTGGCGATGATGATGTTGGGCGGATCTCCGACCAGGGTGGCGGTGCCGCCGATGTTGGAGGCGAACACCTCGGCGAGCAGGAACGGGACGGGGGACAGCTTCAGCCGGTCGCAGACCAGGAGTGTCACGGGGGCGACGAGCAGCACGGTGGTGACGTTGTCCAGCAGCGCCGAGGCGACCGCGGTGATGACCACGAGCATGGCCATCACCCGGAAGGGCCGTGCCCTCGCCTTCTTCACGGACCAGATCGCCAGGTACTCGAAGAGCCCGGTCCGCTTCAGGACGCCGACGATCATCATCATGCCGAGCAGCAGGAAGATGACGTTCCAGTCGATGCCGGTCTTGTCGGAGTGGAAGGCCGCGTTGTCGTCGGTCGCCCCGATGGCGAGCATCAGCCCCGCGCCGCCGAGTGCCGCGGCGACGCGGTGGACCCATTCGCTGATGATGAGGATGTAGGCGCCGGCGAAGACGGCGACCGCGGCCCAGCTGTGCCAGTCGCTCACGCCTGCCCGCCCGACGCGAGCAGGTGCCGCATCAGCGCGGCGGCGGTGACCACCCCGAGGAGCCGGCTCTCCTTGCCGTCCCGCTCGAGGACCGCCACGAGCGGGACATGGGAACGGGCCATGACGGCCGCGATCTGCAGGGCCCCCGCGTCCGGTCCGACGTAGGGCGGCTTGAACGTACGGCGGGGCAGCCACTCGGCGACCGTCTTGCCCGCGAGGTCGTCGGCGAGGGCTTCGGCGTGCCGGTCGTCGATGACGGCTGCCAGCAGCGGGTCCTCCATCACGTACTCGGGTACCAACTGCCGTACGAGCTGGGAGCCGGGGACCACGGCGTACGGGGCGCCGTCCGTGTCGAGGACCAGGAGCGCGGGCAGGTTCTGCTCGGCCAGCAGCCGGACCGCGTCGACGGCCGTGTCGTCGATGGTCACGTGCGGGTAGGGCTCGGCGAGTTCACGGGCTGGCATGGTGCTTCTCCTGGTCGGGTGCACTGCTCGGGGCGGGAACGGAGGGAACGGAGGGCTGCGGAGCGTCTAGGCCGGTGGGGATGCCCGCGAGGTCGTCCACGTGGAACAGGCGGGCGATCGGTACGTCGGTGCTGCTGTGGGCGATGATCGAGAAGGCGATGCAGACGGCGATCAATGTGTACGCCTCCTCGCCTCGTGGGATGCCGGCCTGGAGCACCAGCAATCCGTACACGACGGACGCGAAGCCCTTCGGCCCGAACCAGGCCGCGACCAGCTTCTCCCGCCGCTCGATCCGCGCCCCCAGCAGCGACACCAGGAACGAAGCGGGCCGGATCAGCACGATCGCCAGCACCACCGCCACGTACCCGCCCCCCGAAAGGTCGCCGAACAACGCGGGGGTCAGCAGCGCGCCGAAGACGAGCAGCGCGGCGAACTTCGCGAGCTCCGAGAGCGCCTCGCCGAGCGGCTCGAAGACCGTCTTCGCCGCGGGTGACACCGAGGCCAGCACGGCGCCCGCGGAGAAGGCGGCCAGGTACGGGTTGGCGTCGGTCAGGTGGCACAGCCCGTAGAGGATGATCCCGGTCGCCAGCGGCAGCAGCGGCTGGAGCTTGGGCTCCGCCCCCA
Organism: Streptomyces sp. NBC_01298; assembly: GCF_035978755.1. Classification (NCBI taxonomy): domain Bacteria; kingdom Bacillati; phylum Actinomycetota; class Actinomycetes; order Kitasatosporales; family Streptomycetaceae; genus Streptomyces; species Streptomyces sp. NBC_01298. Next base: position 2,395,091 of record NZ_CP108414.1, on the reverse strand, counting down.
GCAGCCGCAGCCGAACCAGTCCCGCGATCGCGAGCGGCAGCACGATGCCGAAGACGAGCCCCAGCCCGAGCTCCAGGCCGATCGTGCCCACAGAGACCTGCGCCTGTCCGGACGTGGGGCCGGCGGCGGCGATCAGGATCAGCACCACGGGCAGCGCGAGCCCGTCGTTGATGCCGCTCTCGACGTTCAGCAACTGCCGCAGCTTCGCCGGGACCTCCTTACGGCCCACGATCGCGGAGGCGAACACCGGATCGGTGGGCGCGAGCACGGCACCGACCAGGAACGAGGTCGTCCAGTCCAGGCCCACCAGGTAGTGGGTGATCAGGGCCATGCCGGCCATGGCGAGGGGCATCCCCAGCCCCAGTGCGCGCGCCGGGTTCTTCCAGTTCCGGCGCAGCTTGGGCAGCGAGACGTGCATTCCGTCGGTGAACAGCACGGCGAACAAGGCCAGATCGGCGGTGACGGCGACGATCTCGCTGTCGGCGGTGATGTGGACGAGCCCGAGGAATCCGTCACTGACCAGAGCCCCGCCCAGCAGGAAGAGGAGGGAGGTCGAAAGGACGGTACGGGCCGCGAGCCCGGACAGCAGGACGGCGATCAGCAAAGAAGCACCGAAGACGGCGACGAGCACCATGGCGTCAAGCCCCGATCGACGAAGAGAGTTTTCCCCTGTTCGCCGACCAGGCTTCCCGGCACACCACCGGCTACTTTATACATTCCTTACGTATCTTTAACGGGTTTCCCGCAGCAATCCCGCAGGCCGGACACTGCCGGGCCCCGGCATGAACGCAACACGCGAACCGTCCCTATGGTGGGTGTTCGCAGCAGAGAGGCACCAATGGACGGAAACCCGGCGTACCACGCCCTCGCGCTCGCGGCCGCGACGCTGCTCATGCTTCCGCCCGCTGTCGCGATGTTGGCCGGCTGGACCCCGCCGAAGCTGGCTTCACGGGCCGCGGTGGTCCCGTACGCCGGGGCTCTGGTGTGCCTCTATGCCAATGCGCCCCTCAATGCTGTTCCGCGGATGCTCGGTGCGGCTCCGGGCGTGGTGACTGTTTGCATGGCTGCTGGTCTCGCATTCAGTGCGGCGGCGGTCGCGCTCCTCGTCCGGGCCGCACGGGCTGCACAACGGGGGCTGACCACCAATGCCCGGTAATGGATTCTTCTCCTGGGTGCGCCGCAACGTCACGGAGTTCCGTATTGCCCTTGCCCTGGTGGTCGCCGGCAGCCTCACCGCATCAGCGGGCGGCGTGCTGTATTCCGTGCATGAGCGCGGATTCCCTGCGCTGGCCAGCGGCCTCGCCTTGCTCACCACCGGCCTCGTGATGCTGGGCTCGGGCGTCAGGCGCCGCTGACGGAGCCGGTCCGGCGCGCAGGCGATGTACGTTAAAGAGGCGTAAAGATTGCCGACGACCGGCAATATGTGGAGTGCCCCTCCGGTGACATGATGCCGGTGTCCGGCGGAAATGCCACTCGGGCGGGGAGGCGCTCATGGGTTTGTTTCTCGGTCTCGGCATTGCGGGGATTGTGCTGCTGGCCCTGTCCCTGGTCCTCGACGGCGTGCTGGAAGGTCTCTTCGACGGCGCGCTCGACGGACTGTTCGACGGCTGGCTGTCCCTCCCCGTGCTCGCGGGCTTCACATCGATGCTCGGCTTCACAGGGGCGATCGTGCTCGGGTCCACTGACCTGGGGCCGGTCCCGGCGACCGCCGCGGGCACGCTCGCCGGCGCCGGAGCGGGCTGGGCGACGTACCGCCTGAGCTGCGCCCTGATGCGCGATCGCAGCGGGGCCGCCCCGCACCACGACGCCCTCATCGGCTCGACCGGGACCGTGGTCACCGCGATCCCGGAGTCCGGCTACGGCGAGGTCCTGCTCCGGCTGGCCGGGCAGCCCGTGAAGTTCTCCGCGACCGCCGAGGGCCCGCTGGCCCGTGGCGCGGAGGTGTGGGTGACGGCGGCCCCGTCGTCCACCTCCGTCAGCGTCCACCCCGTCGAGCGCTGAAGCACCCCACCCGCCCCGTTCACAGTTCATCCATCACCGATCTGCCCCCACGAGGGAGGCAGGGGGGATCCACCATGAGTCCAGTCGTCATCTCGGTCGTGGGAGTCGTCGTACTCCTCGTCCTGCTCGCCCTGGTCGTCGTCACGCGCTACAAGGTCGCGGGGCCCAGCGAGGCGTTCATCATCACCGGCCGGCGCGGCAAGAAGTCCACCGACCCCGAGACCGGCCGGACGTCGACCGACAACACGGGCCAGAAGGTCGTGGTCGGCGGCGGGGTCTTCGTCGTCCCCTTCGTCCAGCAGCGCTACACCCTCGACCTCTCCAGCCGCCACATCCCCATCGCCGTCCGCGGCGCGGTCACGCTGCGCGGCATCAAGGCCAACCTCGAAGGCGTCGCCATCGTCAAGGTCGGCGGCAACGAGGACGCCATCCGGGCCGCCGCCCAGCGCTTCCTCCAGCAGCAGGACGGCATCGTCGGCTTCACCCAGGAGGTGCTCTCCGGCGCCCTGCGCGCCATCGTGGGCCGCATGTCGGTGGAGGACATCATCCGGGACCGCGCCGCCTTCGCAGGGCAGGTCGCCGAGGAGGCGGAGGCCAGCCTGTCCGGGCAGGGCCTGGTCCTGGACGCCTTCCAGATCCAGGACATCACCACCGAGGGCTCCTACCTCGAAGACCTCGGCCGTCCCGAGGCCGCCCGCGCCAAGCAGGAAGCCGACATCGCCGAGGCCAACTCCCGCCGGGCCGCCGAGCAGGCCCGCCTGAAGGCGGAGGAGGAGATCGCGGTCGCCGAGCGCACCCTCTACCTGCGCCAAGCGGAGATCAAGGCCGAGACCGACGCGGCCGCGGCCCAGGCCAACGCCGCCGGTCCCCTGGCCGACGCCGACCGGCAGCAGCAGATCCTGGCCGAGCAGGAGAAGGTCGCCGAGCGCCAGGCCGCCCTGACCGACCGCCAGCTCGACACGCAGGTCCGCAAGCCCGCCGACGCCCGCCGCTACCAGGCGGAACAGGAAGCCGAAGCGCTCCGGGTCGCCCGCGTCAAGCAGGCCGAGGCCGAGCGTCTCGCGGCCATCGCCGCCGCCCAGGGTGAAGCCGAACGAGCCCGCCTGACTGGTGAGGGTGAGAAGCAGCGCCGCTCCGCCCTGGCCGAGGCCGAGGCCATCGAAGGTGCCAAGCGCGGCGAGGCCGAACGCGCCCGCCGCGCCGCGATCGCGGAGGCCGTGCGCCTGGAGGGCGACGCGGAGGCCGCGGCCATCCTGGCCAGGGGATCGGCCGAGGCCGAGGCCATGCGGAAGAAGGCGGAGGCCTTCGAGACGTACGGCGACGCGGCGATGATCCAGATGATGGTCGAGGCGCTCCCGCAGGTCGTGGCCAAGGCCGCCGAACCGCTCTCCGCCATCGACAAGATGACCGTCATCTCCACCGACGGCGCGAGCAGGCTCTCCCGCACGGTCACCGACAACGTCGCCCAGGGCATGGAGCTCCTGAGCTCCACCACCGGCGTCGACCTGGCCCAGCTCCTGAAGGGCCTCACCGCCCCGAAGGCCTCCGCCGTACCGGAGTCCCCCGCACCCAACGGGAAGATCGAGATCGCCGGCTGAGGCGACGGAGCCACCGTCGAGAGGCCCGCTACGGGGGAGTGGGCCTGGGCATCGCGGGGATGCCCAGGCGCCGGTCGTCAGCGGTGGGGAAGCCTCACTCGGTGTCGTGGTGAGCGAGGAATTCGGGGGCGGCCGTGCTCCAGGCGCAGCGCGGTGCGCAGTCGGGGCCGAAGAGCGGTGTCGTCACAGCAGGAAGCTCAGGCGCTCGTCCGCCATGCCCGGTGCGATCTCGATGATCTCTGCCGTGACGACGTCCTGTGCGACGAACGGGTCCTCGTCGACGCGCTTGCTCAGCTCCTCGGGCGAGGTGTTGTGGGCGAGGACCGCGCCGCCGAGGCCGGGCTGGATGCCGCCGACCAGGAGGAAGACCCCGTCCTCCAGTCCGCGCTGGATCCACTCCTGGTGGCCGGCCATGTGCTGGCCGGCGGCGGCCTTGTTGTCGGAGAACCGAAGCAGGACCACGAACATGTGATCTCTCATTTCTCGTAGGTATGCAGCCAGTCGCGCATCCGGTCGACTTCGCGTTGGATGAATGCCTCGTCGTGGAATGCGTTGGCCATGACGGCGACGCCCTGGCTGAAGGCGAGCACGTGCATCGCCAGCTCGTCGGCCTGCTCGGCCGGGCCGAGCAGCGCGAACTGCTCGCGGAGCCAGGTGCGGAACAGGGTGAACAGCCGACCGGCCTGGCCGAGCATGGCGTGTTCCAGCTTGGCCAGCTCCGTGGTCAAGGTGCCCACGGGGCAGCCGTAGTCCAGGATGTCGGCGCGGTTGGTCAGCACGATCTCGACGTATCGCATGATGCGGCCGGCCGGGGTGGGCGCTTCTGCCTCCCACTGATCCAGCATCCGCCGGGTGTCGGCGAGGCGGGCGTCGATCACCGCGTCCAGGATCGCGTCCTTGGACTTGAAGTGGTAGTAGAAGTTGCCCCGCGACAGGCCGACGGCTCCGGCGATGTCCGCGAACGAGGTGTGCTCGTAGCCGTGGTGGTAGAACAGCCGGTCGGCCGCTGCCACGATCTGTTCGCGGGTCGCCACAGCAGCCATGGTGGTCTCTTTCCGATCTCGTAAGCCGCAACGTAGGTCAGCCGTCCTAGGTCGTCAAGCCGTTGACACCGCCGGGGCCCAGCGACCTCGTGGCGGTTACGGCTGCGGCAGCCCTGCACGATGTGCGGAGCGGTAGCGGCCGGGGGACTCGCCGCGGGCCCGGGTGAAGGCTCGGGAGAACGCGAACTCGCTGGTGTAGCCGATACTTCCGGCGATGGCGCTCAGCGGCTCACGGCCTTCGCGCAGGCTCCGGGCGGCCAGTTCCATCCGCCAGCGGGTGAGGTAGGACTGGGGTGGTTCGCCGACCAGTGCGGTGAACCGCCGGATCAGGGTGGCGCGGGAGACGCCGCCGCGCCGGGCGAGCTCCTCGATGGTCCAGGAGTGGGCCGGCTGCTCATGCATGAGAGTGATCGTCGCGGCCACCTCGGGATCGCGCAGGCCGCGCAGCCAGGAGGCCCCCGCGTCGTCGTGGGAGGTGAGCCACTGCCGGACGATGTGCACCAGCAGCACATCGACCAGCCGATCGATGAGGGTCTGGGACCCGGGGCCGCGTTCGAGGAGCTCCGAGGCCAGCATGCGCAGGCAGTCGGCCAGGTCCCGGCGCCCCGGCGACTGGTCGGCTGGCAGGTGGACAACGGGCGGGAGCAGGGACAGCAGCGGGTGGCTGGCCTGACTGCTGTAGCGGTATCCACCGCAGATGACCTTGGCGGCGGGCCCCGGCCCCGGGATGACCACCTCGGGGGACGACCCGTCGGGCTGGGCACGGAGGACATCCTCCAGCGAGGTCAGCGGCCCAGTGGGCTCGCTGGAGAGCGCGTGGCCGCCACCCGAGGCCATCAAAGTGATGTCCCCGGCGACGAGTTGTACGGGTTCCATGCCGGGCAGGCGCAGCCAGCAAGCGCCTTGGATGACCGCGTGGAACGCGGCCACCGGGACGTCGGACATCTCGACGCCCCAGGGTGCCGACGCGCTGAGCCGGGCAGTCGCGGTGCCGCCGGTCTTCGTGACGGCCAGTACATCCGTGAGTACGTCCATGGCGACAGGCTAGCCGACCAGCCGGCGCAAGCCTTGAGCCGATCGGATATGTATGAGAGTTAGATAGGCATGGATCGGCCCATCTGCGGCCCGTAACTTCAGATGTGGCCATACAGCCGCCGCACGGTCGTGCGGAACTGTGCAAGACCCACCTCTGGAGAGAAACCATGGCGGAAAGCTACGCCGCGCAGGTACCCGGGCTGCTGGAACACCTGAAGACCCTGGTTCCCGCCGAGCTGTTGGACCTGTTCGGAGGGGAGGCGGAAGCCCTCGGCCTGGTGGACTTCGCCGCCCGGGCCGTCAAGACCGGCGATACGGCGCCAGCCTTCACGCTCCCGGACCAGACCGGCCGAAAGGTCTCCCTGGAGGAGTCGTTGACCCAGGGGCCGGTCGTGCTCGCCTTCTACCGGGGCGAGTGGTGCCCGTACTGCAATCTGCAGCTGCGTAGCTACCAGCAGTCGCTCGACGAATTCCGCTCGCTCGGCGCACAGTTGATCGCCATATCGCCCCAGACACCCGATCACTCCTTGTCGACGGCCGAGAAGAACGAGCTCGAATTCTCCGTCCTGTCCGACGAAGGCAACGCGACCGCCCGCGCCTTCGGGCTCCTGTTCGAAGTCGACGAGGCCATGCGCGAGACCTATCTCCAGGTCGGCAGCGATCCGCTCGCGTACAACGGCGGCGACAGCCGCAGCTGGGAGCTGCCCGCCCCGGCCACCTATGTCATCAACCCCGACGGCAAGATCGTATTCGCTCAGGTCCACGGCGACTACCGACGTCGTACCGAGCCCGCCGAGATCATCCAGGCACTCCGGTAGCCCGGAAGGAACGGCCACCGGTCGCACTGGCCGGTCCTGCTGCACGGCAACATGACCGTGGGCGTGGTCGGCGACGAGGTCATCGCGCGGGTGGGTCCGGACCGGAGCGAGCAGGCCCTCGCCCGCCCGGAGGCCCGGCCCATGGACTTCACCGGCCGTCCGATGCGCGGCTGGGTGACCGTGAGCGGCACCGCCCTGGCGGAGGACTCCGTCCTGGAGCACTGGGTCACGACGGCACTGGCCTTCGCCGGCACCCTCTCGCCGAAGTGAGGGCCGTACTCACCGCTCCAGCAGGGCCTTGAGCGCCGCCAGGTCCTTGTTCTGCGCCCGGCGCATGGCCGCGGCCATCAGTCCGGCTCCGAGGGAGACGAATCCACTGGGCTCGCCCCGGTTGCGGAGTGTCATGCGGGTGTGGTCCGAGGCCTGCCCGTACGGCTCCCAGGTGTAGGTGGTCTCCATCGGGAAGAGGTCCTCCTTCGTCCGCATCACCATGCGCCGGCCGGGCTCGTACACGGTGATCTCGTACGTGTAGGCCAGCCGTCTTCCGAGGAAGCGGGCGACGAACGCGACGCGGGAGCCGACGGTCACAGGCGGCGGGGTCCGCCAGTCGGCGGAGCTGATGTTGGCGTACCACTCCGGCGCGTGCGCGGGGTCGGCGGCGTAGGGGGCGACCCGGTCGCAGGGGGCGGCGATCACGGCCTCCTTCAGCACGTCGACCCTTATCAAGGCTCCTGGCGGAAGTGATCAAATAGTGTCTTCACTCTGGCACCGGCGCCTGCGCGCCTAGGGCGTGTCTCTTTGCTGGGCTGGTCAGTTGATCGGATGTGTCTGTTCGGTTAGTGATTACTGATGCGATGTGGGTCCGGCTAGAGCCGCTGATGCCTGCCGATCCGGTCCGCGGACGGCGATGGGCCGATCACCGCCGCACCCTGGAGGCCATTGCGTGGAAGTACCGCACCTGCTCGCCGTGGCGCGACCTGCCGGACGAGCTCGGCTCGTTCCAGACCGCTCACAAGCGACTGACCAGGTGGGCCCTCGACGGCACCTGGGAACGAATCTTCGGCGCAGTTCTGGCAGCGGCCGACGATAGTGACGACATCGGCTGGACCGTGTCGGTGGACTCCACCGTCTGCCGGGCCCATCAACATGCCGCTGGAGCGAGGAAAAGGGGGCTTCGCACCAGGCGGAACCAGCCGATCACGGGCTCGGACGCTCCCGCGGTGGCCTGAGTACAAAGGTTCATCTCGCCAGCGACAGCCATGCACGGCCCCTGGCCTTCCACGTCACCGCGGGCCAGGCCGGCGATGCACCGGCCTTCGAAGCCGTGATGGCCAGCATCCGCGTTCCGCGGAGCGGACGCGGGAGACCACGAACTCGCCCAGAGGTCGTTCTGGCGGATCGCGCGTACTCCTCCCGCGCAATCCGGAGACAGCTGCGCCGACGCGGGATCCGTGCCGTCATCCCGCAGCCGTCCGACCAGGTCGATCATCGTCTGCGGCGAGGCAGCGCAGGCGGTCGCCCGCCGGCGTTCGACACCCAGGAGTACAAGCAGCGCAACGCAGTCGAACGATGCATCAACCGGCGCAAGCAATGGCGTGGCCTGGCGCTGCGGACGGACAAACTCGCCATCGCCTACCAGGCCGCACTCCACCTCGCAGCCATCCTCATGTGGACAAGACGTTAGCGACTGCCGACCGAACTTGCCGATGCTGGCCAGATATCGTGCACCAGTACGAGTAGCCGGGAGGACAGGTGACCAGTCGAACCGACATAGAGGCACTGCAGCGGATCCTGCACCACGAATGGGGTGCGGACGAGCAGGTGGACTGGACGGTAGTTGAAGCCCACCTAAGCACGCCTCTCCCTGCCGACTATCGCAGCTTCATGGCTGTCTACGGCGGCGGCTGCATCGATGACTTGATTGTTCTCCCGCCTCTGCCGACCGGGAACGGCTGGCAGGCATCGATCACCGGTCACACAGCCGGCTTCCGCGACCTGTGGACCGCGGATGGCGGAGTACCCGAGGTTGACCTGGGTGCTGACCGAGTTCTGCCCTGGGGCAGCGGCTGCAACGCGAACGAGCTTGGCTGGCTGATGACCGGACCGAACCCCGACCAATGGCCTGTGGTCGTCTGGCGAAGGCACGGCAACCCCCACTGGGCCCTGTTCGACTGCGGTATGGCCGAGTTCCTACGGCGCCTCATGACTGCCGAATTCGACGCGTGCCCCCTGAGTGACCTCTCCCTGTGGGGACGAGTGGGCACCTTCGTCCATCACGATGAGCAGGAACGACGCTTCCACGCGGGCCTGGACCCGATGACTGGCGAACCAGACCCTTACGCGGGCATGTTCGACTGACAGGCAGTCAGCACCTTCGTCAAGGAGACAAGCCCTAGCGCTTGGTAGGTTTCCCGTGGTCCGGGCCCGGACGGGGCGGGGGGGTGGGGAGTGGGCTTTCGGCCTGCTTGTCGGGTTGGTCTGTGGACGACTCGGCCTGCGACTCGCAGTCTCTCGCGGCCTCGGCAAGGACTCGGTCGGTGAGTTCGCGGTGCCAGGCGGAGAACTCCTGGCGGATTGCGGCCGCGGCCGGGGCATCGAGGCCGTATGCGGCGAACTGTCTGTCGGTGTGGTGCTGGACGCGGGCGAGGGCAGCCGCGTACTCGTCAAGATTGGGTTCGGCCTCGTTCTGTGCAGCGAGTTCGAGCAGCCGAGCGTGGGTGTAGCCGGCCTTCAGCATCGCGTTGACGTCGATGGCATCCCGGACTTCGGCGCGGCCGAACAGAGCCCCGGTCTTGGCCGCGGCGAGGTCGTCGAGGTGGAGGACCGGTCCGAGGTCCGATTCGACCGGCGGGTGGTGCAGCAGGTCACCGACCAGTTCCACCTTGGACTGCGAGCCGGAGCCGGGATCTGTGACGTGCAGGCGGGCGTACACCTGCGCCTGCTGGGTGACCTGCACCAGGTACCCGGCCGTCCGGTACGCCTCGGCGAGACGAGCGATCGCCTGCGGCAGCTCCCCCTCGGCGCGTCCGATCGGGGTGAACAGATCGACGTCGTCACTGACGCGACTGACGAGACGATGGGCCTGGACGGCGTATCCCCCCGCCAGCCGGTATCCGAAGTCCTCAGCGAGCGCTTCCAGACCGATGCGGATGAGCCGATGGTGCAGATCTTCCACTACGCGGCCGCCGCCGCACTGGCGAGCTGGGGGAAACGGGCCTCCCAGGCGGCCCTCGCCGGGCCGGGCAGGAACAGGGCCCGCCAGTGACTCCGCAGCACGTCGGCATTGAGGTGAGCGTGCAGGTCCTCGGGCGTCTGCGCCTCGCGGATCACCCGCTCGTACATCAGCACTACGTCGGCGTCATCGGCCAGGTCGTATTCGTAGTGCGGGCCCCAGTCCAGGTGCCGGGGCAGGACCACAAGGCCGTCCGCCGGCCCGCTCAGCTCCCCGAGCGAGCCCGGCAGGATGTACGGCCGAAGCTGTGCGTACCTGCTGCTCATGCTCACCAGCATGCCCCAAACCGTGGCCCCGCGGTGCGCATACCGGCGATGGCAGCGCTCCCGGGAGCCGAGCGAAGCAGGCGCGTGGCACGCTCACCTCCGTGTTCCAGGCATCTGACCAGGCTGGGCCTGGGCGTTTCGCCTCCCGGGAGTACGCCGACCAAGATCCCAATCCTCGCAGGATGGGCGAGGCAGCCACACACACAGAGAGACGGCGCGAGCTGCCTCGGTGAGAGTCCTGGGGCGGGCGTCGGGGTCCCGCAGCCAGGTTGGAATGGTTCTCCGGACGTCCTCGTCGAGCCAGCGGTGTCCCCTTCGTGCCTGACCGGCTTTCCGGGCTGCTTGGGCCCTGTTTTCCGCGAAAAGAGGCGGGCAAAGAGCGTCAGAGCGCTGCACATACCGCCCACTCTGCACGTAACGCACACCAGTGGCCTGTCCAATTTATGCCTAGCGAGCCGCTGACCTGCGGTTTTCTTTGACCTGTTTTTGATAGATCTTATTTCGATGACCCACCACGTGGAGTGCGTGGCGATCCTGGAGCGGGTGGCGAAGGACGCCTGACCAGCACGTTTGTCGATGTGCGTTATGTGCGTTACGGGCGTTACGGGCGATATCTTGACGCTGAAATGACGCTCGTGACGCTCATTTGACGCTCGCGGGAGGCATTCCTTGACGGGGTGTCAGTGTTGGCTGACGTGGCGTCATTGCCGAGAGTCGCCTTCCCGGCCGGTTCGTGCGTCCGGCTGGGAAGGCAGGTTTTCGTGTGCCGCAGTGCTGAATGCCGGCCTCGCCGGCTCGATGGGCGGGGCCCCTGTCGGTCACGCGCTGTAGCGACGTCGGCTAGCCGATGCCGGTCGAGCTGGGATCGTTTCGCCGGCCCTCGGGCCAATGTCAGCCGATGTCCCCTGATGGGTCGTCATGCGTGATTGGCGACTACTGTGCGGAGCCCGTCCGCTGTATCGCGGTGGGTACCCTGAAGTGGCTGTGGCACTGGCTGCCGAGCAGTTCGGCGGGCGTCGAGACGCTGGTATACGGGCTCGGGGTTGCGGATCGATCCCTCGTTGTAGTCGCCGACCTGGCCTGGTCGTGCCACGGCATGGCAAGGTCGCGGTAGCGGCCGATGCGGGGGAGAACGGCGCCGGTGTCTCCCAGTAACGGAGGACCCCGCTACTCGACTCCTGCCGGCACCCCCGGCGAGATCGAAGGACGCATGACGGCCGGCGGCCCGTGACGTCATGTTCGACGTCACCCATGGCCGGAAGGACCCCCGAGGTCGGGAACATCATCCGCGGTTGACGTCCCCCTGCCACGTTGCTCCGCCGTCAGGGCCGTCCGGCCCGCCTCGTCGAGGGGTGGGGGTCCCCGCAACTCACACGCCGGTCCCGCTCCTGATCCGCGCCTTCTCGAACTCGGACACCGGGTCGCCTCCGACGCTCCAGGGCCAGGCCGCGACCGTACCGTTGATCGCCTCGAAGACCGGACGGGCCTCGCGGCGCCGCTCGGCGGCCATCAGCGCGTAGGCCAGCAGGTTCAGGTCGGCGAGGGCCGCCGCGTGGTGGAAGAACCCGGGCTGGGCCCAGGTGTGTGCCGCACGGTCGAGGGCCTGGGCGGCCGATGCGTGGGACCAGTGGTTGCGTGCCATCAGCGCCTCGACTCCGCCCAGGGCGAGGACGGAGTGGTACTGCAGAACCTGGGCGGTGAGCTCGGCGGCCGCGCAGGGCGCGTTCGCGGGTGTGCGGGCGCGGACCGCGTCGACGAAGTCCAGTACCTGGATGCGCGATCCCATCTCCTCCGGCCCCAGATAGCGCAGCATGCTCAGGTACGCCTCGCGGTTCCAGCGGTCGCGGGTCAGTGCCTCGTTCCACAGGCCGAACACCTCCGGCTGACTGCGGCGTTCCAGCCGTGACAGACCCAGCAGGACCACCCAGGGAGTGGGATCCTCAGGCGCCAGTTCGGCGGCGCGCAGACAGCTGTCGGCTATGCCGGCCGCGTCCTCCAGACGCCCCCGGGAGCGTCCGCGTGCGAGCTGCGCCCATGCGGAGAGGACGAGCGCGCTCGCGTTGCGCGGCTCACGAGTGGCCCAGGCGCGGGGCCCGTGCGATTCGGACAGGCGGTACGCCAGCACGGAGAGCTGGTGGGTGCGGCGGTCCCAGTCGTCCCGGCTCTGGTCCAGGAGACGGGATATCTGGGCCATGTACAGGTCCGTCGTCGCGATCGCGCCCGTACTTGTCGTCGGCTGGAGGGACTTCAGCAGCCGGCTGAGGGCAGCGTCGTCGAACTCCAGGACGAGACGAGCCTGTCTGCGGCGACGTGAGAGGAATGACATGCACGGAGGGTAGAGGTTACGGGCCGTGACGCAAGGTGGGCGTTGAGATCATCACCGATTACACCCTGCAATGCAGGCGTTACCTCCCGGGGCAGTGAGATGGATGCCGCCCCTGGTGGCGGGCGGCGCCGTCAGGGTGATTCGCAGGGCACGACGACCGACAGTCAGCACTCTCATGCCCCAAAGGCATGATAATGAACCCTTCCAAGTATTTGAGGCTATGGCTGACTGGGAGCATTCTGATTTCACCGGAACTTTTGGTTATCGGCGCACGAATCTCCGTCGACTTCTCTGGGTAAAGCGCTCCCTTCGATTGGCTGGTGTTCCCGCATGGCCCGCCCCCTGCCCCTGATCCTCGCCCAAGCGCCCGGCCGCCCGGCCGACGACCTCGCAGGCTTTGCCGCCGACGTGGAGAGGCGCGTGAAACTGCGCGCCCCCGGCGCCCTCGTCGTCTACCCCGAACTGCACCTCGGCGAGAGCGCCCCCGGCGTCCCGGCCGACCCGGAGAAGGCGGCCGAGCCGCTCGACGGCAAACGCGATGCGGTCTTCGCCGAGCTCGCGGGGGATCTGGGCATCTGGCTCGTACCCGGCAGCGTCTACGAGCGGGGCACCGGCGGCCGCGTCCACAACACGACACCGGTCTATTCACCACGGGGTGAGCGCCTCGCCGCGTACCGCAAGATCTGCCCGTGGCGCCCGTACGAGACGACCGCACCGGGCAACCGGTTCGAGGTCGTCGACCTCGCCGGGGTCGGCCGCATCGGACTGTCCATCTGCTACGACACCTGGTTCCCCGAAATCTCCCGCCATCTGGCCTGGATGGGCGCCGACCTGATCGTCAACGTGGTCCGCACGTCGACGAGCGACCGCGCGCAGGAAGTCGTCCTCAACCGCGCCAACGCCATCGCCAATCAGGTCTTCGTCGCCAGCGTCAATTCCGCTGCCCCGTCCGGCATCGGCCGCAGCCTCGTCATCGATCCACAGGGCACGGTGCGCGCCGAAACCGTCGATGCCGGCGACTCCACCCTCACCGACGTGATCGACCTCGACGAGGTCAGCAACGTCCGCCGCTACGGCACCGCGGGTCTCAACCGGATCTGGGACCAGTTCCGCCCCGGCGACCCTGCCCTCGAACTCCCTCTGTACGGGGGCCGCATCGACCCCGCCACCTGGAACGCCGCCCACACCGCCGAGGAGCCACCGCGATGAACAGCGAGACCACTGGGAACAGCATGAGACTGAAGGGCGACCTGAGCCTCTTCTCCGTCGTCCTGTTCGGCCTGGCCTACATCTCCCCTGGCATCGTCGTCACGATCTTCGGCGTGGTCGCCGCCACCAGCGGTGGCGTGGCCCCGACCGCGTTCGCCGTCGCCACCCTCGCGATGCTGCTCACGGGGCTGAGTTACGCGAAGATGGCGCGCGCCGTGCCCGGCGCGGGGTCGGTCTACACCTACGCCCGCAAGATGCTTGACAGCCGCCTCGGTTTCCTGTCCGGCTGGGCGATGCTGCTCGACTACTTCTTCATCCCGATGGTCGGCTGGCTGATCACGGCGATCTACTTCCACGCCCAGTTCCCTGCGATACCCAAGTGGGTCTGGCTGATCGTCTCGGTGGGCATCACCACCGCCATCAACGTCTTCGGCATGAAGCTCGCGGACCGCGTCAACAAGGTCCTGATGTTCATCGCCCTGGGGTCGCTGGTCCTCTTCGCCACCCTGTGTGTCGTCTTCCTCGGCAAGCACGGCTCCTCCGCCCCCGCCACGGACGCCCTGTGGAACTCCGGCACTTCGATCGGCGCGGTCACTGCGGCCGCTGCCATCGCCGCGTACTCCTTCCTCGGCTTCGACGCCGTCTCCACGCTGGGCGAGGAGGCCAGGGGTGGGGCGAGGACGATCGGCCGCGCCATCATCGGCTGCGTCATTGCCGCCGGAGCGATCTTCATCGTGCTGTCCTTCGTGATGCAACTGGTCCACCCCGGCGCGGAGTTCGCCGACGTCGACGCGGCCGCCTACCATCTGAAGGTCCAGGTCGGCGGCGAGACGTACGCCGAGGTCATCAACTTCGTCACCATCGCCGGATCCATCGCCTCCTGTATCGCCCTGCAAGCCTCCGCCGCCCGCCTCATGTACGTCATGGGACGTGACGGCGCGCTGCCCAAGGCCGTCTTCGGCAACCTGTCGGGGAAGACCGGCACGCCCGTCTTGAACCTGCTGCTGACCGCGGCCGCCGGTGTCATCGCCATGAAGCTCGACCTGACCACAGCCACCTCGTTCATCAACTTCGGCGCCTTCCTCGGCTTCGCCCTGGTGAACGTGTGCGTGATCGCCCACCTGGTCCGTGAGCGCAGGCAGGGCCGCACCCCCAACTTCTTCTCGTACCTGGTGATGCCGGCCATCGGCGCGGGCGTTTCCCTCTACCTGCTCACGAGGCTCGGTGACGTCGCACTCCAGATCGGCGGGGTCTGGCTGGCGATCGGCGTCGTCTACCTGGCCGTCCTGACCAGGGGATTCCGCCGACCCGCACCGGAGATGACCTTCGACGACGACACCGCGGCCACGGACAGAGTCGCCGCGTAGCTCCCCTCCCGATGCGAGGAGACGACGATGCCCCCGACAACTGCTGAACTGGTGCATGACCGGAGCCTCGGAGACCTGTTGATCCAGCGTGATGTGGTGCTCGACGGACTTGATGCTCCGCAGCGCGCCGCCCGTACCGTCCTGGCCGACGTCCTGGACGGCAAGGCGGAGGATCAGCTCTTCGACGCCATGCTGGTGGCCAGCGAGCTCATCGCCAACGCCATCCAGCACAGCAGTGGTGCGGTCCTCATAAGGGTTGAGGCCTACGAGTTCGGTGCGGCATTGGGCGTCGTTGACCGCGGGGCCGACATCACTGCCCTCCCTGTCCGGCCTTCGAACTCATCTGTTGACGAAGGGACGGTGGCTGCGAGCGGGCGCGGCCTGTTCATCGTGGACAGCCTCGCCAGTGCCTGGTCGGTCGAGGAGACCGAGAGCGGAAAGATCGTCATCGCGATACTCGCCCTTCCGCCCGGATCGTCTTCTCGCTTGTTGCCGTCTTCCTGGTCCGAGGCAGCCGGCGGGTTCCCGCGGTCGGCTGACCGTCGAGGCCCCTGACAGCCCCGACCCTCCATTCGTTCGTCCACCGCGGCCGAGCCGCGCCGGGATCTGCCGGGCTTCGGCCCGACCCGGCGCGGCTTCGTCGTGGACGCCGTGGGTGCTCCTCAGAGAGCCGGTGCTCCGTTGAGCCTGAGGACCGCGATGTCGAAGTCGAGGGTCCACGAGTCGTAGGCCGAGCCGGCCAGTGGCACGGGACGGTCCCCGGCGGTCGCGGCGGTCGCCACCGCGAGGACTGCCGCGCGCCGGGCGCCGGCATCCTGCGGATCTTGGGCGGGACGATTCTCGCGTGCGCCGCCGCCCGCCGAGCCGGACACCGGCTAGGAGACCGCTGAAGATCTTGCTCTGGCGGCCCGGCTCATCCCGGATTGCCGGTCAATGTCGATCGGCATGAACCGGTGCAAGGCGGGCGGGATTTCAAGATCTTCAGGACGCTCCGAGGTCGTGTTTTAGTGTCCTTTGACATCCAATCAAGGCGATTGACGGCGAACCCAGTCGTCCAGGGCGAGCGGACTGGTTGCCATCCGCGGACGGGTCAGGCCGCGGATGCGGGCCCGGGCGGCAGATGGACAGTCATGATCAGATGGCAGGTCTCGTCGCCCACCCCGCGATAGGTGTGGGGGACATCGCTTTCGAACGTGGCGGTCTGCCCGGCCTCGACCGGGTGCTCCGTGCCGTCGACGATCAGGACCATGCGCCCTGCGATGACGCTGACGGTCTCGACGACGCCGGCCTGATGGGGGTGGCTGGGGTACTCCTCGCCCGGCTCCAGGCGCCAGCGCCAAACCTCGACCGGAGCGGGGCCCGAGGTCGTCAGCATGAGCCGGGCCTCGCTGCCCCGCTCGCCCGCCCATAGCGGCATCACGGCGCTGGCCGAGACCACACGGACGCGCCCTTCGGCCGGACCTTCCATCAGCGCGGAGACCGAGAGGCCCAGCGTGTCGGCCAGCCGGACCAGGGTCGCGAAGTTCGGATTGCCCTGCGCCTTCTCCAGTCCGACCAGGGCTCCCTTGCTGACCTTGGCCCGGCGGCCGAGCTCGTCCAGCGACAGGCCCGCGCGAGTTCGGGCCGAGCGGACGTTGTGCGCGAGCGTGCGCAGGGCCGCCTCTGTCTCGGGCACCTGGTCACCATCCCCATCGGTCGGTCAATGGAATGGACCACCCGGTCGTTCGATTGACAAGGGGTGGTCGTTCCGTTGTACGGTTTGGTCGTTCCATTGCAATCTTAAGGGATCGTCTCGTGATAGCTCTACTGCTGGCCCTGGGCAGCTCGCTGGCCTACGGATGCGCCGACTTCCTCGGCGGTCTGGGCGCCCGAAAGGCCCACGTGCTGCGCACGGTGATGATCGCCGCGCCGGCCAGCCTGGCAGTCGAGCTGCTGCTGTGGCCCGTGCTCGGCGCCTCGTTCAGCCCCGCCGCGCTCGGCTGGGGCGCCGCCTCCGGCGTGGCCTCGGCCGCCGCGTTCGCCCTGCTCTACCGCACCCTGGCGATCGGCCCGATGAACGTGCTCTCGCCCGTCACCGCCCTCGTGTCGGCCATGCTGCCGGTCGGCGTGGGCCTGCTCCAGGGTGAGCACCTGGGCACCGCCGGTCTGATCGGGCTGCCGCTCGCTCTGGCCGCGGTGGTGATGGTCAGCGCCGGTCACGGCGCCGGATCGGCCCGCCCGTCGCGTACCGCTCTGCTGCTGGCCCTCGGGGCCGGCGCTGCCATCGCGCTTCAGCTGATCTTCCTGCACCAGGCCCCGTCCGACAGCGGCGTGGCACCCCTGATCATCGGGCGGGCGGTCTCCTCCGCCGTCACCCTGGCCGCGGCCGGACTGATGTACCGCAAGCTCGGGACGGAGAAGCCCGCGTACGCGATCTCGGCCGCCGCCGGCGTGCTGGACTCGGTGGCGAACCTGCTGTTCCTGTTCGCCGCCCGCAGCGGGGACCTCGCCGTCGTCGCCACGATCACCGCCCTCTACCCGGCCGGCACCGTCCTGCTCGCCCGCAGCGTGCTCGCCGAACGCGTCCACCGTGGACAGCTCGTCGGCCTGGGCATCGCCGCCGTCGCCGTCAGCCTCCTCGCCCTCACCTGAGGGCTCCGGCACCACCGCACCACCGCACCACCGCCTCGCAAGGAGACCAGCATGTTCATCCAGTCCTGGGACGCCGGCCTGGACGAAGCCGAATGGCAGACCTGGATCGCCGAAGGCCACGACTTCGGCCTCCTCGGCGTCAACGGCTTGCCCGGTCAGGCGCCCGTAGCCGTCCCCACCCACTTCACCAGCGACACCGGCCACCTCCTGGTCCACCTCGCCCGGCCCAACCCGGTTTGGACGGCGATCGAGCACGACCCGAACGTCTTGTTCACCGTCTTCGGCGACTACGCCTTCATCCCCGGTCCCTGGCGCGCCAAGCCGGACACCCCACCCATCGACGGCGTCCCCACCAGCTACTACACGGCCGTCCAGTTCACCTGCCGCGCCACAATCGTCGACGACCCCGAGGACAAGGCCGAGCTGCTGCGCCGCCAGATGGCCCACTTCCAGCCCGACGGCGACCACGCCCCCATCTCCGTCGACCAGCCCCCGTACGGCCGGATGCTGCCCGGCATCCGCGGCCTGCGCCTGAAAGTCACCGACGTACGGGCGAAGTTCAAGTACGACGACCACAAGCCCGTCGAGCACCGCACCGCCGTCGCCGACCACCTCACCGAACGCGGCCAGGGCCTCGACGCTGCCACCGCGCTCCAGCAGCGCCGCCGCCTGGACCGCATCGGCCCCTGGAAGCCCTGACCACCCGCCCCATACGCACGAAGGAACGGAAAACCCCTCCCATGACCTCCTTCCGCATCGCCCCCGCCGTCGCGGACGCCTTCTCCGACACCCTCATCGCCGTGGTCACCGCCACCGGCCTGCGAGGCCACGAGCCCTGGCCCGACACCGTCGCCGTCATGGAGACGCTGGAGCAGCAACTCTCCGACGGGGCCTGGCAGCCCGCAGGCGAGACCGACCCGCGCATCGAGGCATGGCACACCGCCTACCGCTCCTTCGGTACCAACCCCCGCCGCGTCCGCCCCAGCGTCGACGCCCTCGGACGCCGCCTCGCCAAGAAGGGGACGCTGCCGCAGATCAACCCGGCCGTCGACTCCTACAACGCCGTCTCCGTCCGCCACGGCCTGCCCGCCGGCGCCTTCGACCTCGACCACGTCACCGGCAACGTCGACATCCGGTACGCGGACGGCACCGAGGAGTTCACCCCGCTCGGCGAACCCGGCACCATTGAGAACCCCAAGCCCGGCGAGATCATCTACGCCGACACCACCGGCGTCCTCACCCGCCACTGGAACCACCGCGACGCCCACCGCACCCGCGTCACCGAAGACTCCACCCACGTCGCCTTCGTCCTCGAAACCCTCCACGCCACCCGCGACGGCCACCACCTCAAGACCGCCGCCGAGGAGTTGCGCGGCCTGCTGATGCTCCACGCCGAGCAGACGCGCGTGCACTACCTCAGCCCGGAACAACCGGAAGTCACGGTGTGAGCTCGTTACCCACCCAAGGCGCCTCAGAGCACGGGGGCCGTGCTCTCCATCCCTGTCGATACCGACATCCGACATCCAGAATGATCAGCCCTCCGGCTGGATTCACTGTCAGAGAAGCCGAAACGACTGGGTTCGCTGTCAAACGCCTCGCTTGGATGACAAAGGACATTTAGAACTGGGTCTCCTGTGCCACCTTGACCGATTGCCACTGATTCCTAACGGCCCGGTGAACTCGTTCACGTTGACATCAAGGAACTGGGCAACATCCCCAAGGGCGGCGGCCACAAGACCCGTGGACGGCAAGTCGCCTCAAGGAGCGTGGTGCCGGCTATCGCGCCGTCCATCCGAGTGCGCCCACTTCAGTTCTGCCGCAGTAGCACGGTCTGCTGGAGACGGAGCAGGTCAGCCTCACTGTGAAACCGGTATCTGGCGTGGCTGCGGTCACTGGGCGAGAACAGCCCTGCCTTGTCGTAGTGATGCGGCGTCCGCACCGTCACCCCGGCGAAGGGCGAGGCGAGCGCGGATGTCCATGTGCGTATCCTGCGCCGACCAGTGATGGTGGCGTGCACGAAGGGGCGCCCCAGCCTCGGGGGAGAGGCTGGGGCGCTGCTCAGGCTGCTAGTGCCGCGTCAGGCAACGTTCGCCCTGTTGGCGAGGGCTGGGCCATCAATGCAGACTGCACCGCATGGAGTTGATCGCGCAGGGCCGGGATGCTGATGTGTATGCCCTGGATGAGTCCAGGGTGCTGAGGCGATACCGGCACGGGGGGCCAACCGGTCTGGAGTCACGCTTGATGACGCACCTTGCGGCATGTGGGTATCCGGTGCCGCGGGTGTACGAGATCACCGACACCGACATGGTTCTTGAGCGGCTGGCCGGGCCGACGATGCTGGATGAGCTGGCCCGGCGCCCGTGGCGGGTGGGTTCTCTCGGCCGGGAGCTGGGCCGCCTGCACGACCGGCTGCATGCGCTGCCGGCACCGGAGTGGCTGCCCAAGCGGTTCAGCACGGCAGATGGTGACCGGGTACTGCATCTGGACCTGCACCCAGGCAACGTCATTCTGACCCGGCGGGGCCCGGTAGTGATCGACTGGTGCAACGCGGGCGCTGGTGATCCGGCTGCCGATGTGGCGATGACCATGGTGACGGTGGGCAGTGCGGACGTGCCGGGACTCGCCGCCCGACTCGGGCGGGCGCTGTTGCTGCGCGGTATGCGCAGCAGCTGCCGGACCGACCCGGCGGGACGGATGCAGGAGGCGGTCAGGGTGAAGCTGGCTGACCCGAATCTGACGCCCACGGAGGCGGCGTGGTTGCGGCGGTATGCCGGCGTCGGCAAAGGGCCTGGTGTGGGCTGGACGGATCGGTCAGGCTGCTGATCTGTGGTGGAGCGGGTGCGGGTACGCGAGATCGACGATGATGAGGGCGGGCGGCTACTGCGGATCATCCGCCGGGGCACCGGGTCGGTGGTGACCTGGCGGCGGGCCCAGATGGTGCTGCTGTCCGCGCAGGGCATGCCGGTGGCGAAGATCGCGGAGGTGTCGTTCACCAGCGATGACCGGGTCCGGGACGTGATCCACAACTTCAACGCCGACAGCTTCGCCTCGCTGTATCCGAGGTACAAGGGCGGCCGTCCGAAGGCGTTCACGCTGCCCGAGCGGCGCGAGATCAAGAAGATCGCGAAGTCGAAGCCGACCGAGCACGACCTGCCGTTCTCGACCTGGAGCCTGACCAAGCTGGCGGACTTCCTGGTCGCCGAGGGGGTGGTCGACGACATCAGCCACGAGGGCCTGCGCATCCTGCTCCGCGAGGAAGGCGTCTCCTTTCAACGCCTGAAGACCTGGAAGACCTCCCGCGATCCGGACTACGCGGCCAAGAAGGCCCGGGTCGAACACCTCTACGCGATCGCCGACGGGGAGGTCATACCCGAGTCCGACGAACCCGAAGTCATCTTCTGCATGGACGAGTTCGGCCCGCTCAACCTGATGCCCCACCCCGGCCGGCAATGGGCCGAGCGCGGCGGGAAACACAAGGACCCCGACCGCGAACCCCGCCGTCGGCGGCGGGCGACCTACAACCGCAACGGCGGAGTACGGCACCTGTTCGCCGCCCTGGACCTGACCAGGGACAAGCTCTACGGCCACATCAAGCCGGTCAAGAAGCGCACCCAGTTCCTGGAGTTCTGCCGGTACCTGCGCAGCCTCTATCCGGCCAAGGTCCGCATCGCGATCGTCTGCGACAACTTCTCCCCGCACCTGACCACCAAGAAGTGCCAGCGGGTGGGCACCTGGGCCACGGCGAACAACGTCGAGATCGCCTACACCCCCACCAACAGCTCCTGGCTCAACCGTATTGAGGCCCAGTTCACCGCCCTGCGTTACTTCACCCTCGACGGCACCGACCATGCCGACCACAAGGAGCAGGGCAGCATGATCCGCCGCTACATCATCTGGCGAAACCGCCATGCCGACGACGGGAGTGTCAGATTCTTTGTGTAAGCCCTGGTGCTGACGCTTCTTGCAGGTAGTGCGGTTACTGGTTGTCGGTGACGCGGTCGCCGTAGTAGCCGGCGAGGGTGTTGATGGCTTCCTTCCAGTTGTGGGTCCGGCCGGTGGGGTTGCGCCGGTTGGGCTGGCGGTCCCGGATGACGAGGTAGAGGACCTTCAGTGCCGCGTCCTCGTTGGGGAAGTGTCCGCGGCGTCGGGTGGCCTGGCGGAAGCGGGAGTTCAGGGACTCGATCATGTTGGTCGTGTAGACGATCTTGCGGATCTCGGGCGGGAACCGCAGGAACATGACGAGGTGTTCCCAGCTGCGGCGCCAGACCGCGACGAGGGCTGGGTAGCGGTGGCCTCGGCCTCGAACTCTGCGAACCGAGCCTCGGCCGCGTCCGCGGTCGCGGCCGTGTAGACCTGCCGGAGTTCCTTGGCGATCTGCGACCAGTGCTTGGTGGAGGCGTACTTCAGCGAGTTGCGGACCATGTGGACCACGCAGAGTTGGATGTCGGCCAGCGGCCAGATGGCGGCGATGGAGTCGGGCAGGCCCTTGAGGCCGTCGCAGCAGGCGATCAGCACGTCCTGAACGCCGCGGTTCCTCAGTTCCGCGAGCCAGGTCATCCAGGTCTTGGCGCCCTCACCACCGGTGCCGACCCACATGCCCAGGATGTCCCGCTCGCCCTCGAGGTTGATGCCCACCGCGATGTAGACGGGCCGGTTGGCGACCGCGCCGTCGCGGATCTTCAGGACGATCGCGTCGATCATGACGACGGCGTAGACGCGGTCCAGCGGACGGTTGCGCCAGGCGTCGAGTTCGGCGCTGACCTTGTCGGTGGCCTTGGAGATCGTCTCGCGTGAGACGTCCACGTCGTAGATCTCCGCGAGGTGCGCCTGGATCTCACCCGTGGTCAGGCCCTTCGCATAGAGGGACAGAATCGCCTCGTCGAAGCCCTCCGCCCGCCGCTGGTGCTTGGGCACGATCTGCGGGCTGAAGGTGCCGGCGCGGTCGCGGGGGATGTCCAGTTCCACCGCACCGACATCGGTCAGGATCCGCTTGCGGCTGGTGCCGTTGCGGGAGTTGCCCGATCCGATCCCGGCCCTGTCGCCTTTCTCGTAGCCGAGATGGTCGGCCATCTCACTCTCGAGGGCACCTTCCAGGACCAGCTTCACCAGTCCCTTGAGCAGCCCGTTCTCTCCGACCAGGTTCACGCCCTCCGCGCGGGCCCGCTCAACGAGCTGCCCGGCCAAGTCGCGTTCTGTTTCCGCTAGTCGAGCCAACTCGGCCCCCGTCCGTACGATGCCTTCACGGGGCCGGTCATCCTTGATCCCCATCAGTGATCCTTCCCGGCAGAGACCACGTCTCATGCCTTACGGGTCACACCGGGGCATACACAAACTTCCGGACAGTCCCCCGACGGCCGACGCCTACGCGCCGTCGTCGACAGGGCGAACGTTGCCTGACGCGGCACTAGGCCGTACGCGCCGAGCCGGAGTTCCTCCGTCCGCAGGTCGTCGTAGTCGTACGGGCCGGCGAGGTAGTCCTGAAACGGCCGTTCCCAGTCCATGCCGTGGAGCACGCCCAGGAGGTACTCGTCGGCCCTGACGGTGGTGGAGGCCGTGCCGCAGACTGTGGTCCTCCGCGTCAGTGAATCGGAGCGTGACCGATGTGCCGCGGTACGGCGTGAATGGCGCCCGGGTTGCCGAGCAGTTGTGCCGGCGTCTAGACGCCTCCGCCACCGTCGGAGGCCATGGGGGCGAGCTTGTTGGACTCGGATACTGCCGCGCTCCAGGAGAATTCGTTGTTGTCGCTGAAGTAGTAGTACGTGGAGCCGTTGGGCATCATCGCGATGGTGATGCCTCCGTATCCGGACATGAACGGCACGTGGAACGGCTGGGTGTATGCGGGGTTGTCTGTGGCCGTGAACTCCCGCCCCCAGAAGCCGTTCTGGTAGCGCATCGGGGTGCTGCCTGTGGTGGTGGCGCCACGTGCTGAGGGGTTCTGCTGCATGGAGTCGGCCAGCAGGCCCGGGTGCAGCACCTGGGTACCGGCCACCGCGCCGGCATCGTTGTTCAGGAACTTGGCGAACTTGGCGACATCGTCCTTGGTCCAGAACATCCCGTACCCGCCGAAGGGGACACCGGCCGCGCTGTTGTCCGTACGGGAGGAGACGCGGGCGTCCGGGCTGATGCCGATCGGGGTGAGGACCTCGTCGCGGAGCATGTGGAACAGGTCCGCGCCGGCACCTGCCTGCTTCTGGAGGTAGTTGTTCATGGCGCGGGCCGCCAGGAAGGTGTCGGAGGAGTGGTAGACCCACTTGCTTCCCGGGGTGGCCTTGCGCGGGAAAGACAGTGCCTTGTCCATCTTGGTGGCGTAGGGCTCGGCGAGGAAGAAGTCGGTCATGGTGCTTCCCGCCTCGTCGGTCTCGTAGCGCGCCGAGGTGTAGTTGCCGGTGGTCATGTCGAGGGCGTGGTCGACGGTGACACCCGACCAGGCGCTCTTTCCGGCGGTTTCCGGTATCAGGTCGGTCAGGCGCTGGTCCGCGACACTGGTGCCGTAGCGCTGGGCGAGCCGGAGCAGGGCGGTGCCGGTGAAGGCGGACTTGGCGGTGGAGTAGGAGGGCAGCAGCATCTGACCGCAGAACGGGTACTGGCCCCGCCTGGTCTGGCAGCCGCCGACGTAGTTCACACCGTCGTAGTAGAAGCCGTAGGTGCTGAGAGCGGTGGGGGTGATCCCCGCGCCGAACTTCGAGGTGTCCACGCCGGCGCCGGGGTGGTCGGTGGCGAGCTGCGCGATGGGTTTGGTGGGCAGTCGGCCTGCGACCTCGGCCGCGTAGGCGGCGCGTGCGGCTTCGCCATCGGGAACGGTGCCCGGCTGGTAGGTGGCGGCCACCTGGCCCCACATGTCGAACTGGTGGTAGGCGCAGGTTTCCGCGGTGATCTGGTAGCGGACCTGGGAGATGGAGGATGCGTCGAAGAGGAAGGAGAGCACCCCGTTGTGCACGCAGTTGGCGTTCCGTTCGACCAGTGCGAAGGGCAGCGCGGCGCGCGTGCGGCCGCCGTCGCCGTCTTCCTGCCAGGCCCGGCCGGCTCCCACGGCGAGGTTCCAGGAGGTGTTCCCGGTGTAGCGCAGCCCGCGCACGGTGGGGATGAGGTGGCTGCCGTTCTGTAGGAGGGTGGCGCTGAAGGGGGGGAGGTGTTTGGTGGCCTCGGTGCGGGAGTATCCGTTGGGGTCCTTCAGCTTGCGGTAGCCGCCGGCCGTGGCGGTGCCGTTGAGGGTCAGGGTGCCCTCGAAGGTGTGTGCGGGCGGGGCCGCCTCGGCGGGCAGAGCGAAGGCGCTGTCTACGACGGTGTCGGTGGGGGTGGCGCTGGAGAGGTGAGCCGCGGTGAGGACCGTGCGGGGCACGGCGCCATTGCCGGTGAGCGGGTCGCCCGGCACGGGGGCCGCGCTTTCGGCGAGCGCGGGGGATTGAGCGGTGAACACGCCGGCGAGCAGCACGGTGAGCAGTGCCGTGGCCGTCGCAAGACATCGCATACCGCGTGGGCGGCGGGTGGGCGGACTGGAGGTCATGGATGTCCCTCTTCCGGGCGGGGTCTGTTGTTGCGGCATGGTGGGTGCGCGCAGCGAGAGCTGTCCAATGCCTGTCGGGACTGGCCATGGTGTCTTAAAAGCATCGGGGCAGGTTCTCCGGTGGAGTGCGCGGCATCGCCGGGGTCGGTGGACGAGAGGCAAGGTCTGCGTGAACTCGCCGAGAACGCCACAGCTGACCTGCCACCCAGGTCGGATGCTGCTCGAATCGTCGGGTCCAGCTGTTCGGGCGAGACCATGCCGGCCTACGGGGTCGGCAAGCGGCTGGGCGGCTCGCCGTGCATGTCTTCGACGAGCTCGGTGTACCGGAAGGTGTCGATCGCGAGTGGCGCAACCGTATGACCGAGAGGCGGGTGCTCCGTGCGCTGGAGTACCAGGACCGGGAAGTCGACCTCCTGGGCAGGCTCACCGTGCGAGGGCCGGGGGACGTTCGGGTGGTTGGCTCCGTTCTCGGATGGGCCGCCTGGCACAGCAAGCAGGCGGAGGATTCCCGATGGCGAACCGACGCCGTCATCGACGGCAGCCGGCTCCGTATGGGCCCGGCACCGCTGGACGGGGTCGAGCGCCGACGACCGGTGATGGTGCACCCACCTGCTCGATACCACGGACCAGCGCGTGCCGGTATCCGTGGATCAGGTCGAGCGATGGGTCTGCGAACAGCGCGCCGTGCTCCGGTCCGGCCGTCGCCCTCTGTCGCGGGGCCGGCTGGACCGGACACCGTCCTGAGCCGACCATGCCTCCTGAACAACTTTCGCACCAGAACGGCCCAATGCCGGCAGGTTCAGCTCCCCGCTGCCTGCGGCCCGTACTGCTCGACGCAGAAGCGGGCCAGGCCGGTGGCGAAGGACTCGATGGTGCGCAGCGCGTAGTGGCCGGCGTCCCAGGCCGCGTGCAGGCGGATCTGCAGGGGCTCCCCGTGTTTGTCGAGGATGAGCAGTGGGTGCAGCCCGAAGCGGGGGTCGTCGGAGACGACGGCGATGCCGTGGCCGGAGGCGGTCATCGCCTGGGCGACCTGCGGGGTGTCGCACTCCAGGACGATGTCGAGGGAACTGCCCGCTTCCTGTACCGCCTGGTCCAGGATGCGGCGGGTGCCGTGCGCGAGGGTGAGGACGATCAGCGGCTCACTGGTCAGTTCCTGGATGGTGACCCGGTCCCGGTCTGTCCAGGGGTGTGAGGGCGGCACGTAGGCCCACAGCGGCAGCCGGGCTACGGGCAACCCGGCGTAGCGGCGGCGCGGCGGGGCTGAGGAGATCGCCACGTCGGCGCCCCGGGTGAGGGCCTGGTAGGCGTGTACCGGGTTCTCCGCCTGCACCGTGACCAGCGGATCTTCTGGGCCCCAGGTGGCGAGGAAGGGGGCGATGACATCGGTGATGGTGGTGGCGGGGGCTGCCACGGTGATCCGCATCGCCCGCCCGGACGACAGGGAGCTCGCGGCGGCGAGGGCGGTGTCGGCACGGGTTACCAGGTCCCGGGCGAGGGGCAGGAATCGGCGGCCGGCCGCCGTGAGTTCCATCCGTTTGCCCGTGCGGTCGAACAGTGTCACCCCGAGGGACGTCTCGAGTCCGCGCAGTTGGCGGGAGAGCGAGGGCTGGGCGATATGGACTTCGGCTGCTGCTTTGGTCACCGAGCCGCTCTCGACGACCGCCAGGAAATAGCGCAGCACCCTCAGCTCCACAGCGAACCTCCAACCCATGCCTGACAGGCATGCAAGTCAATCCCAACAAGTATTTGAGGTTATAGCTCACCGGACCCACTGTTGTCCCACCTGAACAGCTGGCGAATGTGCCTTCCTCAAGGAGCGAACTCATGGCCACGTCCCGAAGAACACAGGTCGCCGCCACGCTGGTGGCCTGCGGTCTGCTCGCCTCTGCCTGTAGCGGTACGGACAGCGGCGCAGACAGCGGCAGCGGGCAGATCCTCAACGTGGCAACCACCGCCGAGGTGACGACCTGGAACCCGGTGAAGTCCTTCTCGACCGAGGTCTACTACCTCAGCAACGTCTACGAGCCGCTGCTGTGGATGAACCCTCCCGGCTCGAAGGAACGCTTCCGACCCGCCCTCGCCGAGCGCTGGACGTCCTCCGCCGACGCCAAGACGTGGACCTTCCATCTGCGCGAAGGGGTCACCTTCCACGACGGCGAGCCGATGAACGCCGCGGCGGTCAAGGCGTCTCTGGAAGCCTCCGCCAAGGACGGCGGCGCAGCCTTCATCTGGTCGGCGCTGGAGACCATCGAGACACCGGACGAGCACACGGTCGTGCTCAAGCTGAAGAGCGGCGCCCCGGTCGACATGATCGCCTCGTCCATGTACGGGGCGTGGATCGTCAGCCCCAAGGCCCTGGCCGGCGGCGAAGACTACTTCGCCAAGGGCGTTGACGCAGGTACCGGCCCGTACCGGGTCTCGGAGTACCAGGCCAAGAAGAGGGTCGTACTCAAGGCGTACGACAAGTACTGGGGCGGCTGGAAGGGCGAGCACTACCGCACGGTCGTCGCCAGGATCACCGCCGAGCCGACCGCGCAGCAGCAGATGCTCGAGTCCGGCCAGGTCGACTACGCAGCCTCGCTGCCACTGGAGAACGTCGCCCGGTTCAAGACGGACAAGCGCTACACCGTCACCGAGTGTCCCACCTTCCTGAGCCACACGGCCTTCTTCAACACCGCCAAGGGCCCGCTGAAGGACGTGAAGGTACGTCGGGCGCTGGCGCAGGCCATCCCGTACGACGACATCGTCAAGGTGGGAACCGAAGGCTTCGGCTCCCGCGCCCGCGGCGCCGTACCGGCCGGCGTCTTCCCTCACGACGAGCAGCTGCCGCAGACGCCGTATGACCTGGAGGCCGCCCGCCGGCTGCTCACGGAGGCCGGATACGAGGGCGGCAAGGGTCTGAAGCTGACCCTCAGCTACGCGGCTGAGAACGCGCAGCAGGCCAAGTACGCCCCGCTGATCAAGGACTCCTTCGCCAAGGTCGGTGTGTCGGTCGAGCTGCAGCCGATCCTGTTCAACCAGCAGTGGGAGAAGGCCAAGGCGGACCCGGCCAAGGCGCAGGACATCTTCCTGCTGATGTACTGGCCGACCTATTCCGACGCGGGCTCGGACAACCTCGTCTCGCTCTTCCGCAGCAGCGACAAGCCGTTCTTCAACCTCAGCTACTGGAAGGACGCCACGTACGACCAGCTCGTCGACGAGGCCGGTACCCACACCGCCACCGACCAGAACAAGGCCGCCGCTCTGTACGGCCAGGCGCAGCGCCGGTTGCTGGAGCAGGCGCCCGGCGCGTCCCTCTACGACATGCGCACCCCGGTCGTGATGAACAGCGAGGTCAAGGGCTTCGCCTGCAACCCGAACTACTCCTTCTCCATCCCCTTCCACCAGCTGCGCCGCGGGGCAAGCTGATGCCACGCTTCCTGCTGCGCCGGCTGCGCGGCTCCCTGCTCGTCCTGCTCGGGGTCAGCGTGATCACCTTCGTGCTGGCCCGGGTGATCCCCTCCAACCCCGCCCTCACCTACGTCGGTGCCAAGGCGACGCCGGAGGAAGTGGAACGGGTCAGGCACGCGCTGGGCCTGGACGATCCGCTGCCGCTGCAGTACCTGTCGTATCTGCTCAATGTGCTGACCGGGGACTGGGGCACCTCCATCGCCACCAAGCAGCCGGTCCTCGGCGAACTCGGCGACCGGCTGCCCGCCACCCTGGAACTTGTCGGCGCCGCCATGGCGGTGGCGCTGGTGCTGGGCATCACGCTCGGCTGCATAGCCGCGGTGCGGCCCGGCAGGCTGATCGACCAGGCGGTGCGGCTGCTGTCCATCGCGGGCGTATCGGTGCCCGCCTTCTGGCTCGGGCTGCTGCTCCAGCTGCTGGTCTTCGGCCGCCTGGGACTGCTGCCGCCCACCGGGCGCATGGACAGCGACCTGGAGTTCACCGCGCCGATCCACTCGATCACCGGACTGAACACGGTGGACGCGCTCCTGACCGGCAACGGGGTGGCGCTGGCCAGCGCCTCGGCGCACTTGATCCTGCCGGCCCTCACCCTGGCCGCCTACCCGCTCGGCGTCGTGGCCCGGATGACCCGCACCAGCATGCTGGAGGCGCTCCAGCAAGACCACATCCGCGTCGGCCGCGCCTACGGCGTACCCGAACGCACCCTCGTCTGGCGCGTCGCCCTGCGCAACGCCCTGCCACCCACCATCACGGTGCTCGGCCTGACCGCCGCCTACGCCCTGACCGGCGCGTTCTTCGTCGAAGTGGTCTTCGACTGGCCGGGCCTCGGCCAGTACGCCGCCTCCGGCCTGCTGAGCCTGGACTACCCGGCGGTCATGGGCGTCACCCTCATCAGCGCCGTCGCCTACGTCCTCGTCAACCTCGCGGTGGACCTCTTCCACGCGCGCCTCGACCCGCGAGTGAGGCCGGCATGAGCCACAGTCCGCAGACCATCCCTCCGTGCGGCGCCCGCTTCACCGCCCTGCTCCGCGACCCGCTCGCCGTCCTGGGCCTGGTGCTGCTCGTGGCCTTGGTCGCCGCCGCCCTGCTCAGCCCCTGGCTCGCCCCGCACCCTGATCAGGGCGCCGGAGCGGCCGAGGTCGCCGCCCGCCACCTGCCACCCGGCACCGGCCACCTGCTCGGCACCGACAACCTTGGCCGAGATGTACTCAGCCGCATCATCTACGGCGCCCGGCCGGCGCTGACCGTACCGCTCCTTGTGGTCGGGCTCGCCGTGCTGGTGGGCATACCGCTGGGGCTGATCGCAGGCTTCCGCGGCGGGCGCGTCAGCGAAGCGATCATGCGGCTGTGCGACATGTTCCTGGCCTTCCCGCCATTGCTGCTCGCCATGGCCATCGTGGCCACCCTCGGCCCCGGCCTGGAGCACGCCGCCCTCGCGCTGGCCATCGCCTGGTGGCCCTGGTACGCCCGGCTGGTCCAGGGCCTCACCGCATCCATGCGTGAGCGGCCCTTCGTCGAGGGAGCGCGCGCCCTGGGGCTCAAGGACCGAGTCGTCATGGTCCGCCATATTCTGCGCAACACCGTCTCGCCGATCCTGGTCCAGGCAACCGTCGACATCGGCACGGTGATCCTGGCCGCCGGATCACTGGCCTTCCTCGGCCTGGGCACCCGCCCGCCGTCCGCGGACTGGGGCCTGATGGTGGCCGAGGCCCGCGGCGACCTCCAGACCCACTGGTGGGCGGCGCTCTTCCCGGGCCTGGCGATCCTCCTCACCGTGCTGGCCTTCAACCTCCTCGGCGACGCTCTGCGTGACGTCTTCGACCCGCGCACGGAAGGCCGCTCCGCCACCGCACGACGCGGCCTGCGCACCTTGGCCGGGCAGGCCGCTGCTCTGCTGCGACGCCGGCCGGACGGGAAGGCCACCGACGCGGTGAGCCTCTCACATGCCACTCAGGGCGAGACCGCCTCCGGCCTGATCCATCAGCCCGCAGGCGACCGGGCTGCGCCCCTGCTGGAGATCTCCCGGCTGCGCGTCACCATCGGCGACGCCGCCGTCGTACGCGAGGTATCCCTCCACGTGCACGCCGGCGAGGTAGTGGGGGTGGTCGGCGAGAGCGGCTGCGGCAAATCCCTGACCGCCCTCAGCGTCCTTGGCATGCTGCCCGCAGGAGCCAAAACCTCCGGCGCCATCCAGCTCCAGGGCCAAGACCTGCAGGCTGCGGGCTTCCACACGATCCGCGGACGAAGAGTGGCCATGGTCTTCCAGAACCCCGCCACCTCTTTCGACCCCGTCACCCCGCTCGGCCGCCAACTCGCCCGGCTGGTCCGCCTCCACCAAGGCGGCAACCGGGCCGAAGCGGCCGAAAAGGTGAGCACCGCGCTGACGGAAGTGGGCCTGGACTGCGAGCGTGTCACACGCTCCTACCCCCATCAGCTCTCCGGCGGCATGCTGCAGCGCGTCATGATCGCCGCCGCTCTGCTGTGCCGGCCCGATCTGCTCATCGCCGACGAACCGACCACCGCCCTGGACGTCACCGTGGCCAAGGAGATCCGCCTGCTGCTGCGCCGTCTGCAGGCCGAGCACGGCTTCGGAGTCCTGTACATCACCCACAACCTGGGCGAGGTCCGCGAACTGTGCACCCGGATGTACGTGCTCTACGCCGGTCAGGTCGTCGAATCAGGCCCGGTAGCCGACGTACTGGACACCCCGGACCACCCCTACACCCGCGCCCTACTCGCCGCCCTCCCCGACCGGGCCACCCCCGGCCAAGCGCTGCCCGCCATCCCCGGCAGCGTGCCGGACCGCCCCGACCTCCTCACCGGCTGCCCCTTTGCCGACCGCTGTGCCCACACCACCGAGGCATGCGCCACCCCGCCGCCTCTGCACGCCGTCGCAGCGCGGGCCAGCGCCTGCCACCTCACCCAACCGAAGGGAGTCCCGGCGTGATCCTCGACGTACAGCAGCTCGTCAAGACCTTCGGCTCGCACACCGCCGTCGCCGGCGTCGACCTCACCATCGCCGCAGGCGAAGTACACGCACTGGTGGGCGAGTCGGGGTCGGGAAAGACCACCCTCGCGCGCTGCGTGCTCGGCCTGATCCAGC
The DNA here is from genome assembly GCF_035978755.1 of Streptomyces sp. NBC_01298. NCBI lineage: Bacteria > Bacillati > Actinomycetota > Actinomycetes > Kitasatosporales > Streptomycetaceae > Streptomyces > Streptomyces sp. NBC_01298. The sequence goes on along the minus strand of NZ_CP108414.1, from coordinate 2,363,508 downwards.
CCACCTCCGGCACCGTCCACATCGCGGGCCGCCCGCTCACCGGGCTGCGCCGCAAGGAGCTGCGCCGGCTGCGCCACCAGGTACAGATCGTCTTCCAGAACCCCTACGCGGCCCTCAACCCCCGGATGACCGTACGACAGCTCATCGCCGAACCACTGCGCGAAGCCGGCCGCCCCGTCACCGACGCCACCGCGGAACTCGCCCGCGTGGGCCTGCCCGCGACCGTCCTGCCCCGCTACCCGCACCAGCTCTCCGGCGGCCAGTGCCAGCGCGTCGCCATCGCCCGCGCCCTCGCCGTCGGGCCCTCACTGCTGGTCCTTGACGAACCCACCTCGGCCCTCGACGTGTCCGTCCAGGCCCAGATCCTCAACCTGCTGCTCGACCTGCGCGAGCACAGCGACCTCGCATTCCTCCTCATCACCCACGACCTGGGCGTGGTCCGGCACATCGCCGACCGGGTCAGCGTCATGCTGCACGGCAAACTCGTCGAGACCGGGCCCACCGCCCAGGTCCTGGACTCCCCCCAGCACACCTACACCCGCCGGCTGCTCGACGCCGTCCCCGGCCTCCACCCGCCGGACGTCACCCCGCCGCGCACACCCGCCGCCGCCACCGCACAAGGAGCCGCCCAGTGAGCCGAATCCTCGGCGTCGCCCTCGCCCAGGTCGCACCCGTGACCGGCGACCCCCAGGCCACATTCGCGAAGTTCAGCCGCGAGGTGCGCTCCCTCAAAGCCCTCTCCCCTTCCATCGACCTGGTGGTCTTCCCCGAGCTGTACCTGAGCGCCTTCGGCAGCTTCGACGCCCACCACCCGGCCGGCTACCTCGAACGCCTCGCCGAACCGATCCCGGGCCCCACGACCGACGCGGTGTGCCAGCTCGCGGCCGACACCGGGCTGTGGATCGTCCCCGGCAGCATCCCGGAGCGGTCGTCCAAGGGCGTCCACAACACGGCCCTCGCCATCTCGCCGCAGGGTGAAGTGGTGGCCTCGTACCGCAAGATCTTCCCCTGGATGCCGTACGAGACCTCCGTGCCCGGCGACACCTACGTCACCTTCGACATCCCCGAGGTAGGCCGCTTCGGGCTGGCGATCTGCTACGACGGCTGGGTCCCGGAGATTCCCCGCACCCTCGCCTGGATGGGCGCGGAGGTCATCATCCAGCCCACCTACACCCGCACATCCGACCGCGAGCAAGAACTCGTCCTCGCCCGCGCCAACGCCATCACGAACCAGGTGTACGTCCTCAACCCGAACATCGGCGGCCTCTTCGGCACGGGCCGCAGCATCGCCACCGACCCCGAAGGCCGGGTTCTGGCCCAGGGCGGCGCTGGCGAGGAGTTCCTCACCCTCCATCTCGACCTCGACCTCGTGGCCACCACTCGGGAACAGGGCACTCTCGGCCTGAACCCCCTGTGGAAGCAACTGCGTGACGCCCCGCCCCCCTTCCCTCCCGCCACCGACGGCTACGACAAGGGCCAGGTCATGTCGGGCCTCGGCCCGCTGCATCCCGCCCGCGCCGGGTCGCCGGGAGCTTAAGACGCCCAGCCGGGCAGCGGTCGCGACCGCTGCCCGGTGCTGATGCCCCGGCTCCGCAAACGGCGCCGGGGTTTGCGCCGCCCCTCCTCGCGGGGCCGTGCTCAGATACCGCTCCAGCGGTCAGCATCTGAGCACAGTGCGGCAGCCCTTTTGCACCTGACACCTACTCGCCCCCAAGCGGCCTCCCGGCTCCCCCTCACGCGCCCGCCGACCTTCCCCGGAGAACACCCATGCCCGACCAGCCCGCCACCACACACCGGGCCAACCGGCTGCAGGCAGCAGCCGGCGAACACCTGCTCCTGCACTTCGGCCAACACGCGAACCTGCGCAGCGGCCAGGGAATTTTTCTGCCCGACCGGGCCGAAGGCGTCTACGTCTACGACACGACAGGAAGCCGCTACATCGACGGCCTGTCCGCACTGTTCTGCGCACAGCTCGGCTACTCCTACGGCCCCGAGTTCGCCAAGACGGCCGAACAGCAACTCAACCGCCTGCCGTTCAGCACCCTGTGGAACACCGCACACCCTCCCGCCATCGAGCTGGCCGAACGACTCGCCACTTTGGCACCCGACGGCATCAACCGCGTGTTCTTCACCTCCGGCGGATCGGAGTCGGTGGAGTCCGCGTGGAAGCTCGCCCGCATGTACCACGTCGCCCAAGGCCAGCCCCAGCGCACCAAAGCCATCGCCCGCCGCACCGCCTACCACGGCGTGACCATGGGCGCCCTCGCACTCACGGGAATCCCGGCACTCAAGGTACCGTTCGGCGCGCCAGCCTTCGAGGTCATCCACGCACCCAACACCAACCGCTACCGCACCACCGACACTGACGAGAACGCCTTCACCCGGCGGATCCTGGCCGAGACCGAAGCCGCCGTACTGGAGGCCGGCCCGGAGAACGTGGCCATGCTCATCGCCGAACCCGTACAGAACTCCGGAGGCTGCTTCACGCCTCCGGCGGGCTACTGGGCGGGGCTGCGGGCGATGGCGGACCGGTACGGCTTCCTCCTGGTCGCCGACGAGGTCATCACCGGTTTCGGCCGCATCGGCGAATACTTCGCCGTGAGCAAGTACGGTGCGATCCCCGACATGATCACCACAGCCAAGGGCATCGCCTCGTCCTACGCCACGCTCGGCGCCGTCCTGGTATCCGACAAGGTCTCCGCGCCCTTCTTCAACGACGGCGTGACCCTCCTGCACGGGCTGACCTTCGCCGGGCATCCGGTCGCCGCCGCCACCGCCCTGACCAACCTCGACATCTTCGAACGAGACGGCGTCCTGGACAACGTCCGAGGACTGACCGGCCACCTCCACAAGCGGCTCGCCGAACTGACCGAACTGAGCATCGTGGGCGACGTACGCGGCGACGGCTTCTTCTGGGCCATCGAACTCGTCGCCGGAGCAGACGGCCGACGCTTCACCACTGAACGCAAGAACGAACTCGTCAAGCAGTTCCTTCCCGCACGCATGCGCGGCCTCGGACTCCTGGCCCGCGCGGACGACCGCGGCGACCCGGTCGTGCAGATCGCACCACCCCTGATCTCCACCCGCGAAGAACTCGACCACATCGTCGATCTCCTCGGGCAGGCCCTCACTGATGCGGACCGCTATTTCCTCCACGCCCGCTGACCATCCGAGCCACCCGGCATCGAAGGGGGTACCGCCGGGGAGCTTGGCCCGCTTGGCGGCCGCCGCCTCGGGATCGGTGGGGCCGTGTCTTGTCGAAGCCGGCGGTCAGCGCGTCCAGGTTGTAGCGCTCGATCTGCCGCTGCGCGGAAACGCCACGCTTGCCGACCCACTCACGGATCGCTCGCAGGATGCCAGCGGTCAGAAGGACGGAGCCACCACTACTGGAGCCGTCACCGGGCGGGTAGTCGGTGTCGTTGCCAACCATGACGCAGGAAGGGCATTTGGAATGCCAAACTGCGCGATTCTCGGCTGCGCGATGCCCCAGCTGCCCTTCGGACGTGCGTCAGAGGTCGCACGTAGCGCCCGTCATGCACATAATGCACATTGATCTTGTGTCCGTTTCGCGACCCTTGCGCCGCTGACCTACGGTTTTCTTCGGCATGTTTTATGTAGATCTGTTTCTTGTGACGCTTCGGAGCAGGGCTCTCCGCCTGCTCCAAGGCCTGTGCGCGGAAGCGGTGAAGCGTGGTTACGCGGTGCGCGGGCACCCGATGGACGAGAACTACCGCAGCCGGGCCTACGGGTACGGCGGCACGTACATCCCCTCTCGTCCCTCCCGCCGTGAGGGCGAGCTGGACCTGGTCGTCGGCGACTTCACGTACACGGTGAGCATCAAGCAGGAGTTCCCGCTGTCCGAGGATCCGGACCGGGCGCAGAGTTTGATGGTCGAGCTTCCGTACAGTCGATCGGGCCGTCAGGGAAAGTGGGCCGACCGGAAGCGGTGGAGGCTGGAGGACGTCCTTGGTGCGGTCCTGCGCGAGGTGGAAGTCCGCTCGCGGGAAGACGCTCAACGCCGGATCGACGAGGAGCGGGCCGAGGAGGACCGGAAGCTCCGGTGGCAGGCGGCGATGGACTCGGCGCGGGAGCAGGCGATTCAGGCCCAGCTGGTCACTGTCCTGCGTGAGCAGGCGAAAGGCTGGCACCAGGCGAGCACGCTGAGCCAGTACTGCGATGCAATGGAGCGCCGGCTGGCCGCGTCAGACGATTCGGCAGCCCCGGAAGCGGTCTCCACCCGGCAGTGGTTGGAGTGGGCCCGCGCCTACGTAGGATCCCTGGACCCGCTGCGGGAGCTGCCCGGGATGCCGGTGACGCGTGCTCCCGAGCCTGAGGAACTGAAGCCATATCTCAGCGGCTGGAGTCCGCGTGGCTCGGAAGAGCATGGCTACTCCTGGCGCAGGTGATCAAATAGCACCCTGGCGCCGGGCCATGGGGTGGCTGCGGCTCCGTTGCCTGGCAGTGCCGCAGTCCACGGAGCAAGACCCAGTTTGTCCGTCTACCTGGATCCTGCGCTGTCCGCTCTCACGCCACCGAAGCGGGATGCGAGGCGGTTGCCCTCAGCAGTGCAGCGTGAACGAGGCTACCCCGGGGGATCGGCCGTTGACCTGGAGCTGCACCAGATGGACACCCGGGTGGTAGCGCCGCGTGCTGATCGGCTTGAAGGAATGTCTGCGCGTCGCGCGCCACGTCTGGCCGGGAGCCAGGGTCCGCGTGGTGAGTTTGAAGACCTTGGGGGTGCGGGTCCCGTTGGCCTTCATGTGGTGGATGACGTAGTCGACGACGAGGTGAGCGGTCTGATCGTGCGTGTTGGTCACCGAGTAGTCGAACAGCAGGTAGTCGCCGACCTGAATCTCTGAGGCGTGGAGGTGCGGGCCCTCGACGGCGACAGGGCTGTCCGGGGAGTGGCCGAGCAGCGTAAGGGCGCCGGCGTGGCCGGACTTGATCAGGGTGCGCAGGCCGTGCCGTACCAACCGGGTCGTCGTCGGTGCCGGGTCGCTCAGCCAGCGCGCCGCGACACCGGCGGCGATGTCGGGGTGGTCACGGCTGATGTCGTTGAGGTGGTTGGCCACTGATCTGCGGACGTACTCGGAGTCATCCCGGTACAGCGCGTCGAGCAGGGGCAGTGCGGGTGTCGGATCCGCGATCAGCTCCGGAAGCTGGGGCGCCCAGGGCAGTCTTGGCCGCGTGCCCTCACTGGCCAGTCGGCGGACGTGGAGGTCGGGATGCGCGGTCCACGGCGTCATGACCCGGAGCGCGCGTTCCAGGTCGGCACGGAGGAAGGGTCGGACGGCGATCTCCGCGGTCAGGCGCGGGGTGAGTTCGGCAAGCAGGGCGAGCGCCGGTTCGAAGGCGTCCCGGCCCCGTACGGCGACGGCCTCGGTGACGGGGAAGATCATCCATCCGGTGAAATCGCTGTCCCTCAGTGCGGCGCGCAACACGTTCGCGAAGGCCGGGTAGTCCGCCGGAAGATCAGCCAGGACGGCATTTCTGATCAGGGCGACACGCTCGGTGAAGCTCAGCCCGTCCAGGGCGGCGCCGCACCCCCGGGTCTCCTGCGCCGTGATCCCGTCACCGGCTCGCGTGAGGCATCGGGCGAGGTCGGCGGCGGTGTCCGCGCTGAGTAGTTCGTCTGCCGAGGGCACAGCGTCACTCTCCTTGATGTCGGGGGCTACGCGGTGTGCAGTACCTGAGCGTGCCGCATCTCGTGCACTGTGCCGATCCGGCTGAAGAAGCCCTGTGCCCGGGGGTCGCTCGGCATCTCCTTGGCCGCGCGCTCGGCGACGGCGGCGGACGACCAGATGATGAAGTCCAGGACGGTGCCGTCGTCGAACTGGGCGAGGTGGGCGCCTTGAAAGCCGTCGCCGTACTGCTCCTTGAGCAGTTCGACGAGCTGCTCTCGGTGGGCGGTGAGGGCGGCGGGGTCGTCGGTGTCGAACCTGACGTACTCGATGGTTGCACTCATGGCATCACCCTTCGTCGACCACATGACTCACGGATTTGGTTGATCAAAGCCATGAGCTGAAGTTATCACGGGTTCGCTGACCTGAATCCAGTAGATTGAGAGCATGACCATCCGGGACCTGCAGGAAATGCCGTGGATCGGCGAGGACCCGGTCCTCGACCTGGCCAACACCGTCGTCGTCGGCGCAGGCCCGGGGCGCGGTGATGTCGACTTCCTCGCGGATCGGGAACTCACCAGGCGATGGCGCGCCCGCGCCGCGGACCGCAGATTGGCCGCCCTTTCCTTGGATGAGCTGGAGCGGCTGCGTGGGCTGGTCCGCGACGCGCTGGACGCGACGGCCGGACAGCGGCCGCTCACCGACAGCCTGCGGACCCGCCTGAACGAACTCGCCTTGTCCGCCCCCGTTGTCTTCCGGATGACCGGCGACGGCCTGCTCGCACAGCAGGAACAGGGTGGCGGCGCCGATGCCGTCGTCGCCCGCGAGACGCTCGTCCTGGCCGCGGGTCCAGACCGTCAGCGGGTGCGGCGCTGCCACGCCCCCAGTTGCGGCATGTTCTTCCTGGCCAGGCGCCGTGACCAGGCATGGTGTTCCCTCGGCTGCGGCAACCGGGCGAGGTCCACCCGGCGCCAGCCACGAGAAACGGGAACCCACAGCTGATATGCCAAGGGAACCCAAAGTCGGGTTGTGACACCAGACTTGGACTCCCTTGCGACCGCACTCTATGCGGAGACCGACGACCTGCTGAAGGGTTCGCCGCAGCTTGCTCCGTGGCGGCCGGCGGTGGGTATCGCCCCGAAGCTCACCGACGCCGAGCCGGTCACGCTCGCGATGATGCAGGCCATGCTCTGCTTCACCCCCGAGGCCCGGTGGCTCCGCCATGCCCGCTCCCACCTGCGGCATCTCTTCCCGTACCTGCCGAAGCAGGCCGGCTACAACAAGCGTCTGCGCAGGCGGCCGAGCTGCTCCGCCGGGTCACCGGCTCCTGGCCACCGAGACCACCGTGTGGAGCGGCGACGTGTGGATCGTGGACTCCACGCCGGTGGAGTGTGGCCGTTCACGCGAGACCGTCAAACGCTCCGACCTGGCCGGATGGGCCGTACGGGGCGACCTGCGGGCCGCCGGTGACGCCATCAGGCTCGCGCGCGGCACGCTCCGTACGATCAAGGCAAACCTGTTCTGGGCGTTCGCCTACAACGTGGCGGCACTGCCGCTGGCCGCCCTGGGCATGCTCAACCCGATGATCGCCGGCGCAGCCATGGCCTCCTTGTCCGTATACGTCGTCACCAACAGCCTGCGGCTGCGTCGCTTCCAGCCGCTGCATCGCTGACCCGCGGGTTCTGTGCTGAGCTGGAGTTGTCCTCGGGCAACGGCGCCGCTGGGAGGCCTGCCATGCCGCACGTCCACCTCGAAGCGCCCGCGCCGACCCGGCCGGGAGTCCTTCTTCCGCGGCGCGATCTGGCGGTCGGCTGGACGCTGATGGTGCTGATCGCCGTACTCGCGTGGGTGCTCACGGTCGGGCAGGCCCGTCACATGGGGATGGAGCCGGGCACCATGGGGCTGGCGCTGCCGCTCTTCCTGCTGCTGTGGGTGGTGATGATGGCGGCGATGATGCTGCCGTCGGTGGCCCCCGTTGCCATCACCTGGGTACGGGGGATCAGCCGCTCCTCGGCGGGCCCGACCCGTGCACTGCACATCGCCGAGTTCGTCAGCGGTTACCTGCTGGTCTGGACCGGCTTCGGGCTGCTCGCGTACGGCGCCCTGGCGGCGACCGGGGACCTGGTGCGCGGCGATCCGCAGGCGGGGCGCTGGATCGGGGCCGGGGCCTTCCTCCTCGCGGGGCTGCATCAGTTCGGGCCGCTGAAGGGGGTCTGCCTGCGGCACTGCCGCAATCCGATGTTCCAGTTGCTGCGGTACTCGCGGTTCCGGCCGTGGGCGAAGGATCTGCGGGTCGGCGCGCACCACGGTCTGTACTGCGCCGGCTGCTGCTGGGGGCTGATGATCGTCCTGATCCCGCTCGGCGTGATGAACGTGGCGGCCGTGGCGGCGGTGATCTTCCTGGAGAAGCTGTGGCGGCAGGGCCCTTGGCTCACCTGGGCCGTCGGGACCGCCTTCCTCGTCCTGGCCGCTCTCGCCCCCTTCCAGGACTGGCTGCTGCCGGGCCTGGAGGGCGCCCCGATGGAGGAGATGAACCGGATGACGGACCTGACCCCTGGTTGACCAGGAACAGATTGCGCGCTACCGCCCTACGGGCGCTCCCTCGGGCTGCTCACTGGAGAAGGTGTACTCGGACTGCTCTCCGTACGCCGGTTCGAAGGAGAGGCCGAAGGCAGTCGAAGTGCCAGTCGTGCGCCCCAAGGTGAACTCGGTGGAGAACCCGAACATCGCGTTCTTCATCGTCGTGGGACCGCCATCGGGACCACGCAAGGGCTCGAAGGCGAGATCGGTCCTCCCGTCGACGCTGAGCCGTGCCCTCTCTCCGTCAGTGAGGGAGACACTCGCCCGCTCCACGCCGAGGTACTCGCCGTAGAACTGGGACAGTTCGCCGAACGCACCGCCTTCGCGCCCGGACAGAATGCGCTCCAGCGCGTTGACCTGCTCGTCGCTGGCACCCGTGTCGACGACGATGCCGACCTTCCAGTTTCCGGCCGTCAGGTGGGAGGGGAAGTGGTTGTAGAAGGCGAACGTCACCCCGGACAGGTCAACGTCGTCCAAGTGCCCGTCCGCCACATGAAATGCGGCGCACCCAAGGCATTCCTCGCGTCCCTGCGGGTCGTGCGGCTTCGCGTCGACGGCGCACCCGCAGACCAGCGCGCATGAGCAACCAGCCAGATAGTTGCCCGAGATGTTCCACGTCATGACTGCTCCCGACCGCTGCGAGTGTTCCGCCGTCCGACGGTGCGGACGACGCCGGCATCGAGAGCGAAGGGCGGGGAGCGCGCGGACCTCAAGGCGGGCACACGGCACCCCATGAAGCCGGCACTGACCGAGACAGCGGCGGCGGGTTCCACCCTGCTGACCGAGTCAAGGATCCTGTCCGGCGCGATGGCAGCGTGCATCTTCGCCTCGTCCCTGCGGACCTCGTCCGGCCCGAGGAGCCAGCCCTTCCCTTCAAGGCTAGGCGCACTTGCCACAGCTGTACAGATTCCCGGCCCATGGCCCCCGGCCCCCGGGCGCCCTCGGCTTTTCCCCTCTCGACGGAAGGAGGAGAATTGACACGATGACCCGTGCCGCCGAGCGGCTGTGGTGATGTCCGGCGGGGCATTGCCGCCCCCGTGTTCCCTGCCCGGTGCGGGGCCATGTGGAGGCGATGAGATGTCCGAGACGACGACAGCGACCATCCCGAGATGGCATGCGGCCGGGGACTGGTTCGACACGTGCAGGTGCAACGTCCCCTGCCCCTGTTCCTTCGCCCAATTGCCCACCTACGGGGAATGCGACGGCGTCCTGGCCTGGCACATCCGTGAGGGCAACTACGGCGTGGTACGGCTGGACGGCCTCAACGTGCTGATGCTCGGCTCCTTCGTCGGCAACGTGTGGGCGGAGCACACCGACTCGTACGCGGCCGTCTTCCTTGACGAGCGTGCCGACGACGCGCAGCGCGGAGCGCTGCAGATGATCTTCGGAGGGCAGGCGGGCAGCTGGCCCGCCGAGATGGTGACCATGATGGCCGCCGAGATGCGGGGCATGGACTTCGCCCCCATCCAGATCGACGTCGACGAGGACCTCGGCGGCTGGCGCGCAACGATCCCCGGCCGGGTGGAGGCGAGCGCGGTGGCCCTCACCGGGCCGACGACGCCGGAGGGCGCGCGAGTCCAGTCCACCAACCTTCCGGGCGCGGAGACCGGGCCGGGACAGGTGGCCACCTGGGGCCGCTCGACCGCGGACCGCGCCGATGCCTTCGGCTTCCACTGGAGCCGCGAGGGCCAGTCGAGCAAGCACATCACCTTCGACTGGACGGGCCCGGACTAGGTCATCCGGTCCCACGAGGTGACGCTGATAGTCCGAGGCGCCAAGAACGCGTGATGGTCAGCGAGGTCGAAACCGCTGCTCCTGACGTCGGCCTGCGTGCCGGAATCGGGCTGTCTCATGGTGTGATTCCGGACGTATGCGTGCCGCATTCACCCGCCTGTGTCCGATCTTGGCCGGTGCTTGCATGGCGAGACGACTTGACGGCCTGCCTTCCGCTGCATGGAAGGTCGCGAGCTGAGCCGTGGCGATCTCCGCTGACATACAGATGACCGCTGCCGCCTCCTCGCCTTCCTCCAGGGTGGCCCGACGGGGGCCGGTTGCGTACGTACAGGGGTCCGGCCGGGACGCGTTCTTCAGGCTCCGGGTCGTCGTCGTACTGGATCAAACACATGAGGCCCTCCCAGAGGAGCCACGAGTGGCAGTTGAGGCCCCGGATGCGGGGAGGCAGTCCGGGGCACGACACCGAAGCTATCCCCGTACCTGCACTCCCGAGGCCACCCCATGACGAGACCGATACGGCGACCGGCCAAGTCCTGACGGATCACTGACGGTCGGAGCCATGGCAGGAGGCCGAGCAGAGAGGGAAGAGGCCGTGCGAAGAGCCGTCGTCGGTGGGACCGGAACTCCGGGAAGCGTGGCCGCGGGCTCTCGGCTCAGGAGGAATGATCCCTCGTCATCTGGCTCCGGATATGACCGCCGTTCCTACCGTGTGCCGCTGCGCTCCCGACGACCACGCGCGAGCTGGCCCACCAACATCACGATGAGGCCGACGACGAGAATCGCGCCGCCGGTCAGGGTGCCGAAGAGCCGGGTGCCGGCGTCGTCGATCACCAGCCCGAAGACCACCTGCCAGCACAGTGCGAGGGCCGCCACCAGCTGGCCCGCGCCGTAGAGGCGAGGGCTGCGGACGTGGCGCCGGTTCATGGGGAGCACCCAGCCACGTGTGACCGCCGATATCCCAGAGGCGGCGATGAGCAATGCGATGACAACCACGGATGCGGCGAGGTACAGCTTCATGATCTCTCTCCCGCGTGCCGGGCCCGTGCCGCACGCGAGCGTGATCATGACATCTACCGCACCCCGCGTCCACAGGCTTCGCGCGGGCGCCCGGCGATCGGCCGGACAAGTCCCACCTGGTCGATACCGATCGCTGCGGGATCATTTCCCCGCTTCTGGGCTTGATGGCCGTCGATGTCCGGTAGAGCGGAGGCATCTGTCGGCTGAGAGCATGAGGTGGGCGCATGCGCCGCTGGTCCCCGTTGAACGACCGCCAACGAGAGCTCCTGCAGAGGCTGGATGCCGACGACGAGCTGGGCACGGTGTCGGCCGAACGGCTCTCCGCGTATGCACTGCGCGACCGAGGGCTGCTGGTTGTCGTACGTCGTGGCGGGGTGGTGCGGACCGAGGTCACCGACGCCGGGAAGTTCTATCTGGAGCACGGTCACCACCCGGAGGATCCGCAGTACACCGCCGTGTCCCAGGACGGAACCGAGAAGCCGCCCGTCCCGTACTCGGAGAGGGCTGTGGCCGGAGCGCGGCGTGCCAAGGCGGTGGAGTTGATCGAGCGGCTTTTGGCTGAGCGGCTGGTGGTCATCCCTGAGCCCGACGAGGCGACGGAAGCCGAATACCGGCGGGCCATCGACTACGCGAAGCGGCACAACCTCGCCCCGCCGGGGAAGCGCATCGAGAAACTCCGCCTGTGGAACCGCGACCTTCAGATCTCCCTGGAGGACGGGCCGCATCGCAACGCGAAGAGCGAGAGCCCGGAGGGTGCGCCGCTCCTTCCTGTGCCTGTCCAACTGCGGTCCCTTCATCCGGTGGTGGCTGCTCTCAAGGAAGACGCGAGTCGGCTCACCGTGTCCGCGCCTCTTCGGAACAGGGCTCTCCGTCTGCTCCAGGGGCTGTGCGCGGAAGCGGTGAAGCGCGGCTACGCGGTACGTGAGCGCCCGATGGATGAGAACTACCGCAGTCGGGCCTATGCGTACGGCGGCACGTACATCCCCTCTCGTCCCTCCCGGCGCGAGGGCGAGCTGGACCTGGCAGTCGGTGGCTTCACGTACACGGTGACCATCAAGCAGGAATTTCCGCTGTCCGAGGATCCGGAGCGGGCGCGGAGTCTGATGGTCGAGCTCCCGTACAGCCGATCGGGCCGTCAGAGCAAATGGGCCGACCGGAAGCGGTGGAGGCTGGAGGACGTCCTCGGTGCGGTCCTGCGCGAGGTGGAGGCCCGCTCCGGGGAAGACACCCAACGCCGGATCGAGGAGAAGCGGGCCGAGGAGGACCGGAAGGCCCGGTGGCAGGCCGCGATGGACTCGGCACGGGAGCAGGCGATCCAGGCCCAGCTCACCGCCGTCCTGCGTGACCAGGCGCAGGACTGGCATCAGGCGAACGCGTTGAGTAAGTACTGCGATGCCCTGGAGCGGCGGTTGGCCGCGTCTGACGATTCCGCAGCCCCGGAGGCAGTCTCCACCCGGCAGTGGCTGGAGTGGGCCCGCGGCTATGTGAGATCTCTGGATCCACTGCGGGAGCTCCCCGGGATGCCTGCGCCTCGCGCCCCCGAGGCGGAGGAGCTGAAGCCGTACCTGAAGGGCTGGACCCCGCGCGGCCCGGAAGAGCAGGGCTACTCCCGGCGCAGGTGATCGTCTGGCGCCTTGGCCCTGCTGTGGGCGGCTGTTCTTCGTTTACGGCCTGGCGGGCCTTCCGCGGTTCGGGCCGGGACGCGGTGGCGGGGTGGGGAGAGGGCTTGCGGTCTGCTTGTCGGGTTGGGTAGTGGACGACTGGACCTGCGACTCGCGGATTCCCGCAGCCTCGCCACGCACTCGCTGGGTGAGTTCGCGGTGCCAGGCGGCGAACTCCTGGCGGATCGCGGCCGCGGCCGGCGCATCGAGGCCGTAGGCGGCGAACTGTCTGTCGGTGTGGTGCTGGACGCGGGTGAGGGCGGACGCGTACTCGTCGAGACTGGGTTCGGCCTCGTTCTGCGCAGCCAGTTCCATCAGTCGGGCGTGGGTGTAGCCGGCCTTCAGCAGAGCGTTGACGTCGATGGCGTCCCGGACTTCGGCGCGGCCGAACAGGGCCCCGGTCTTGGCCGCGGCGAGGTCGTCGAGGTGGAGGACCGGGCCGAGGTCCGATTCGACGGCCGGGTGGTGCAGCAGGTCCCCGACCAGCTCCACCTTCGACTGGGCGCCGGAGGCGGGATCCGTGACGTGCAGGCGCGCGTACACCTGTGCCTGTTGGGTGACCTGGACCAGGTACCCGGCCGACTGGTAGGCCTCGACGAGGCGTGCGATCGCCTGTGGCAGCTCCCCCTCGGCGCGTCCGATCGGGGTGAACAGGTCGACGTCGTCACTCACGCGGCTGACGAGGCGATGAGCCTGGACGGCGTATCCGCCCGCGAGCCGGTAGCCGAAGTCCTCGGCGAGCGCTTCCAGGCCGATGCGGATGAGTCGATGGTGCAGATCTTCCACTACGCGGCCGCCGCCGACGCACTGGCGAGCTCGGGGAAGTGGGACTCCCAGGCGGCCCTGGCCGGGCGGGGCAGGAACAGGGCCTGCCAGTGGCTCCGCAGCACGTCCGCATTGAGGTGGGCGTGCAGGTCCTCGGGCGTCTGCGCCTCGCGGATCACCCGCTCGTACATCAGTACGACATCGGCGTCATCGGCCAGGTCGTACTCGTAGTGCGGGCCCCAGTCCAGGTGCCGGGGCAGCACCACGAAACCGTCCGCCGACCCGCTCAGCTCCCCGAGCGAGCCCGGCAGAATGTACGGCCGAAGCTGTGCGTACCTGCTGCTCATGCTCACCAGCATGCCCGAAACCGGGGCCCTGCGGTACGCGTACCCGCGATGGCGGCGCTTCCGGGAGCCGGCCGAGGCGGGGCGCGTGGCACGCCCGCCTCCGTGTTCCAGGTATCTGACCGGGCCAGGCCCGGGCGTTTTCCTGGGAGTACCGCCGACGGACACCCCCGCGCTTGCGGGATGGGCCAGGCAGCCATGCGCAGAGAGAAGGCGCGAGCTGTCTCGGCGAGAGCCTGCGGGCGGGCGCCGGGGCCCGCGGCCAGGCTGGAATGGTTCTCCGGACGTTCCTCATGGACCCCGCGGTGTCCCTTCGCGCCTGACTGGCTTCCCGGCCTGCTCGGGCCCTGTTTTGCCACGACAAGAGGCAGGCAAAGAGCGTCAGGGCGCCGCACATACCGCCCACTCTGCACGTAACGCACACCAGCGGCCTGTCCGATTTGCGCCTCACGAGCCGCTGACCTGCGGTTTCCTTTGACCTGTTTTTGCTAGATCTTATTTCGATGACCCATCATGTCGAGTGCGTCGCGATCCTTGAGCCCGTTGGAAAGGGCCTCTGACCTGCAGATTAGGGCAGTGTGCGTGATGTGCGCTGTGGGCGTTACGGGCGATATCTTGACGCAGATTTGACGCTCGTGACGCACGTTTGACGCACGCCGTCGGCGATCTCTGACGGGCCGTCAGGCGTGGAAGGGTGCGTTCCGCAGCAGATTTTGATCTTGCTGTGGGATGCGCCCTTTCCGGTAGTCGGCGACCGAGTCGGTCGGCGTCAGACCCGCGATCCGCCTTCTCCTCTCCGATTACGCTCTGTGATAATCCGAGGGGGCTCGCGACTAGTAGCCGGGGCCGTAGGGGTTCCATCCGTGCAGGAACGGCTGCAGGTCGTTGGCGCGAGGTTCGGGGATGTCGGGCAGGCGGAGCGTCCCGTTGAGCGGGTTCAGGCGCTCCACGTGGTCGGTGGCCCAGGCGATCCATGCCTCGGCTCCGTCCCTCTCCGGTCCGGTCGCCAAGGTCTCTGCGTGGAGGCGGAGGGCGTCGACGTACTCGGCCAGGCCCGCTGCACGGCGCCATGCTTGTTCCTGCGCTTCGAGGTGCTGGACTCGGGCTGCCTCGGCGAAGTCGATCTTTGCCCGTTGCATCGCGGCTTCCCATTGCAGCCGCTTCTCCCGTGCCGCCTCCAGGTCGGCCAGTCGTTTGCGTTCGGCGGCCTCACCTCGAAGTCCCACTTCCTGCACGATTTCGGCGAGCTGATCCTCAAGGGGGCGTGAAGTCGTATCGGCCCACTCCCCGGCCCTGTGTGGCAGCCCGCCGCTGACGCAGATTCGCAGGCGGTCGGCGGGGGAGGTGTCGTACCGGGGAATCCTTACCCAGGAGTGCTTCTCGGCGTCCGCGAGCTCCTTCTTCGTGGGGACGTGTTCGGTGCGGTCTTGTTCCTGCAGGATGAGGAAATCGCATCGCTGGCCCTGGGTGGTGATGGTGAAGTGGGGAGGGCCGTTTCGTCGGCGATGTGGCGCGGGTGCACTCTCGGCCGTTCCGAACGCGCTGGTATGCCCCAGCTTCTGCGTTGCGGTGAGCAGCGCGTGGATGAGGCGGAAGGCTCTGCCCTGTACGCCTTTGGTCAGCGCCATGGGCTGGGGGTGCGCCCGCAGAGCTCTGACCACGGGGTGTGGAGTGGGGAGCCGTGCCGGTACGGGGACGGGTGGCAGGACGGCCAAGCGCCAAGCGGGGGTGTCGACGAGCCGGATTTCGTATCCGTCGCGGCACCAGCCTGCGTGCAGTTCCTTGGTCGCAGGGATCTTTCCCGACCGCCGTGCTGCGGCCACACGGATAGGCCATTTCTCGGTCTCCCGACCGCTGGCTTCGCGTTTCACGATTCGGCCGCCGGCTTCAGTGAGCTCCTCCAGGAGCTGCTCGGTGACGGTCTTAGCCCTCTTCCGCGGGAGGGGGCTCGTTTTCGGCGATGACACAGGCGCGGCTGCCTTGACGCCGACCTTTTCGCCCTCGGCTACTTCAGGCGGCAGGGTTCCAGCCCGTGGTGCGGGCACGGTGTCTCTACTGCGAGGCTGATCGGGGGGAGGGGATCCGTGGTCCAGGTATTGCTGGCCGGCCTTGGTGAGGGCGACGGACCACCGCCCCTGGCTCCTGGAGACTTTGACCAGTCCCCGGCTGTGAAGAGCTTGGCAGCTGAGTTTGTGCGCGGTCCCCTCCCACACGCCGTCAGGGCAGCCTTGGCCGACCCATTGCAGCACCTGTTGCTGCCGTTCGTTGAGCTCTCGTGGCACCTGAACTCCCCACCGTGCGAATGCCTGCACGGGCATGCTCGCAGCCGCACTCCGCCTGGCGCGGGTGGAAAGGGGAAGGGGGTGGTGGCGACGATGAAGATTCGGACGGATGTAGGCATGTTCCGCAGGCCGTGCCACTTCGCACCGCGGCCTGACCTGGCCACAGCCGACAGGGAAGGGGCCGCCCTGCGGCAGGGGGTGGCCGCCTCGCTTGACGGCGTGGGAACAGGGCCGGCACTGCCTTGCACCCAGTACGCCTTCCGCGGGACCAGACCCACCCCGACGATGTCCTCCCCCGGAGTGCACACTTTGCCTGCTTGGCCAGACCCGTGGTGGAGCTGGTTCGATGCCGAGGTAGTCCATTTAGCGGCAGGAGATTTGGACTTGGAGGGGTGCAGGGACGATCTTCGTTGTCGCAGGCTGCGACGCGACCTACCGGCGTCCCTGGGCCGTCTGGCCTGGAAGGGGGATTGTGGTGAGTGATGTGCTGGCTCCTCCAGAGGGCATGCCTTTCTGCGAGGCGGAACGGACCGGCCCGGCGTCGGTGCGCCGGACGATGATCGTGCAACCTGGGATGTGTGGGCCCCTGCAGAACCTGGTCGCGTGCGTGGGCGACTGGACGTGGCAGACCGTCAGCATGGTGTGCGGCTTGGACGTGTTCAACGCCCGCGACGCACGGGGACTACCGTCCTACCTTGCCTTCTATTACTACCGCCTCACCTCCGGTTCCCGATTCCATCCCCGTGATCTGACGTTCGGCGAACGCATCGAGGTCGACTCCCTGGTCTTCAACAGCGGTCGCCTGTCCGTGGTGACGGTGCATCGGATCCGCCGGATCACAGCAGAGGGGCAGCCGCCGCTGCCCTTCGACGCGGACGAGATGTCCAGCCGGCCTCGCCCGGACTGCCTGTACGTCGAGAACCTCAACGTGTGGGTCTCGCGCAGCGATCCCCGCAGCAACGTCGCGCTCGTGCGCAGCGCACCGGTTGGTTTCACTCACATGCATCTGCCCCACGCGGACAGCCCTCGCCACCTTTGCGCACGCGCCCGCGACCTCGGGGTCTTCCCCGACTCCGCGCGCTCCCACTGGCCCCGTTCGGCACCCGACCTCGTCCTGGAACACCCTGTCGACGTCGTCCGCGATGTCAACGGGGTCGGCCTGCTCTATTTCGCCGCGTTCTTCCCCATTGTGGAGCGTGCTCAGCTCCACCAATGGCGGGCCTCCGGTGGCACTGACCGCGCCTTCCTCGACCGCACACTCCTCGACGCCCGCATCTGCTACCTCGCCAACGCCGACCTGGACGCCACCCTCACCCTCGCGCTGCGCACCTCGTACGATCCCGACGACCCGGTCCACCAGAAGAGCGACCTCGCCATCAGCGAGGCCACCACCAGGCGCACCATCGCGGTCGCGTCCTTCCGCCACCGCGCTCCCGTCGGCTGAGCCTGACCACGGCCCTTGTCGCCGGTTTCTACGTCTCCTCTGCTGTCAGCCCCTGCCGTGGCCCCGAGACGTCCCCGCGAGCTCGCCAATGCCGCGCGGCACCTGCACCCGGAAATTGCTGCATACGAATGAACACTTCTGTATACGCTTTAGAAATGACTTCTTCAGGGGATCGCGGGCGTGGTAGGAGTGAGGGGCGTCCTCGCCGGAAACGCCGGAAGGGCAACGGAAGCGGTGGTTTTTTATGGACTCTCAGATCGTCGAGGAATTCACTGAGGCGCGCCTGAAGGATCTCCTTCAGTCGCATTTTCAGATCGATCCGACGAAACTAGACGGGTCTGTCAGGTTTTCGGATCTGGAGCTCGATTCGATTGCCGTGATGGAATTGATCGTGGTGATCGAAGAGCAGACTGGAGTCGATGTCCAGGAAAGCCTTCTCGAGCAGATGAACCTCGACACCACGCTTGCCCAGGCGGTCGCTGCCGTGGACCAGGTCCTGCGGTCGGCTGGGGCCGCTGCGAAGAACGACGCATGAACCGCCACGCCGTGGCCGTCACCGGGCTGGGAATGGTCACGCCTGCAGGAGTGGGTGTCGGCGCCACTTGGGACCGCCTCTGCGGCGGCGTCCCCACGGCCACCCACGATCCGTCGATGGACGGGCTGCCGGTGACGATCTCCTGCCGGGTGGCGGATGCCGATCTCGAGCCGGCCCTGGCTGCCGGCCTGGCGTGGCGCACCGACCGGTTCATCCGCTTCGCTCACGCAGCGGCCAAGGAGGCCGTCGCCGACGCCGGGCTGGACTCCGCGCTGTGGGACGGCAGCCGGGTCGCGGTGGTGATCGGTACCGGGGGATCGAGCCACGACACCACCATCAAGGCCTGCCAGATCCTGGAGAAGGGCCGCCTCCTCGCCCTGTCGCCCACGGTCCTGCCCCGCAGCCTGCCGAACATGGCCGCCGGCGAGGTCGGGACCATGCTCGGTGCGCTGGGCCCCACCCTGGGCGTCACCACCGCCTGTGCGTCCGGTGCCAGCGCCATCGGCATCGCGAGCATGCTGATCCGATCCGGCGCGTGCGACATCGCCGTGGCCGGCGGGTCCGACTCCGGCTGCAACCGACTGGGATCGGCACTCTTCTGGCGCATGGGCGCACTGTCCACCCGCATGCACGACCCGGCCGGAGCGTCCCGTCCCTTCGACGCCGACCGGGACGGCTTCGTCCTGTCCGAGGGCGCCGGAGTCCTCGTCCTCGAAAGGTCCGAGCACGCCCGGGCCCGACGGGCCCGGGAGTACGCCAGGCTCACCGGCTACGGCTTCTCCGGGGATGCCCACAACCCGACGGTCCCCCACCCCGCGGGCGACGGTGCGGTCCGGGCCATGCACGCGGCGCTGGACGGCGCCGGACTCGCACCGCGCGACGTGGGACACGTCAACGCCCATGGCAGCGCCACACCGATGAACGACATCGCGGAAGCCACGGCGCTGCGCCGGGTCTTCGACACCCCGCCTCCCGTGACCGCGGCCAAGGGGGTCCTGGGGCATCTACTCGGCGGCAGCGGGGCCGTGGAAGCCGTCTGCTCGGTGCTCTCCCTGCACCATCAGCTCATCCCGCCCACCGCCAACCTCGACCGGATGGACCCGGAGATCGACCTTGACGTCGTCACCAAGGTTCCACGGCCCGCCCGGCTGGAGACGGTGCTCTCCAATTCCTTCGGTTTCGGCGGCCAGAACGCGGCTCTCGTGTTCCAGCGCCCCTGACATCGGCCGACGCATCAGGAGCCTGCGTGATGACCCTCCCTCTCGATCACCTGGCGGAGCTGGAGCCGACCGTGGCCAAGCTCTTGGACCGCCACCTGGCAACCGCAACGGAGTGGTTCCCCCACGCCTACATTCCCTGGAGCCGGGCCTCCGACTTCGACGGCCCCCTCGACGGCACCCCTTGGCAGGCCGACCAGTCCGAGCTCCCGGAGGTCGTGGCGGACGCGCTGACGGTCAACCTGCTGACCGAGGACAACCTGCCGAGCTACCACTTCGAGATCGCCACCCAGTTCGGCCGTGACGGCGCCTGGGGCACCTGGGTGCACCGCTGGACGGCTGAGGAGGACCGCCACGCCCACGCGCTGCGCGGCTACCTGCACGCACGCCGTGCCGTGGACCCCCTGGCCCTGGAACGCCAGCGCATGCGGCACGTGTCCACCGGCTACACCAGCGGCCACACGTCCCTGCTGCACGGTCTGGCCTACGTCACCGTCCAGGAGCTGGCCACTCGCGAGGCCCACCGCAACACCGGACTGGCCTGCGCCGATCCGGTGGCCCGTCAGCTGACCGCGCGGATCGCAGCCGACGAGAACCTTCACATGATCTTCTATCGCGACGTGTACACCGCCGCGCTGGAAATGGACCCCGACGGCGCGGTCTGCGCCCTCGCCGACGTCATCTGCTCCTTCGAGTGGCCGAGTACCACCATTGCCGGCTACCGACAGCGCGCCATGCGGATCGCCGCGTTCGGCATCTATGACCTCGACATCCACAGGCGGCATGTGCTGCAGCCACTGCTGCGTGCCCTGGGGGTGATGACCCGCTCCGGTCTCGGCCCCGCCGGCGAGCAGGCCCGTGACCGCATCGGCCTCCATCTCGACGAGCTGCGGACCAGAGCCGAACGCTCCAGCCGCCTGTTCGACCGGATGAGGGCGGCTGCTCCCCCCGTCCTGCTCCCTTGCCCGGACTCATCCACTTCGTACGACGAGAGAGGCGGCCCGTGAACACCCGGACCGGCCAACGCCCTCGCACCGGTGCCACCGCTGCGGACATCCAGGCCCACTACGACATCGGCAAGGACTTCTACGCCCTGTGGCTCGATCCCGGCCTGACATACTCCTGCGCCCTGTGGGACGGCATCACGGGCGCGCCCGGGAGCACGGATTTGCTGGTGAAGGCACAGCACGCCAAGCTCCGCTACCACCTCGACCAAGCGGGCCTCACGGCGGGCGGCCGGCTGCTGGACATCGGCTGCGGCTGGGGGAGCCTGCTGCGGACGGCTGTCGAGGAGGCCGGTGTCCGGCAGGCGGTCGGTCTTACCCTCAGCGCCGACCAGTACGCACACGTGCGCTCGCTCGGGCTGGCCGGCGTGGACGTCGAAGTCCAGGACTGGCGGGACCACGAGACGGCAGAGCCTTATGACGGCATCGTCTCGATCGGCGCGTTCGAGCACTTCACCCATCAGGACATGTCCCGTGACGAACGGATCGGGGCCTACCGCGCATTCTTCGCGCGCTGCGCCGGATGGCTGCCGCCGCTCGGTCGGCTCAGCCTCCAGACCATCGCGCTGACCGATCATGCGGAACACGAGGAGTCGGTACCCGACTTCTTCGCACGGGAGGTCTTCCCCGGATCGGCGCTGCCGCGGCTGTCCGAGATCGCCACCGCGTGCGAGCCGTATTTCGCGATCACCAGACTGCGCGAGGACGGCGCGGACTACGCCCGCACCCTGCGCGGCTGGTCCTCCCGGCTGTTTCAGGCCCGGGAGGAGGCCCAGCTGCTCGTCGGTCCCGACGCCTACCTGCGGTACCGCACCTACCTGCGGGCCAGTGAGATCGCCTTCATGCGCCAGGCCTCGACGCTTTACCGCATCACACTGCGCCGCTGGCCCGAACGGCGAACTCTCGCAGGAGCGTCAGGCGGTCAGTCGGTCCCCCAGTGACAGGAGGAACTTCCGCCGGCGCGGATCGGTGTTCTCAAGGGAGAGCAGGAGGTAGAGACTGACCTCGTCGTGTTGGGAATCGTAGGCGAACTCACTGCACACCCATGTGCCGGCAAGCAGGTATCCGCGGAGTTTGGGGGGCATCGGAAGGCCGGGGCGGCGGTCGTTCGCCGTGGGCTTCCAGGGGGTGTGAGGGCGTACGTGGTAGCGGTCAGGCGCGATGTGGCCGCCGGCCGCCACATGTTCCCGGCAGGCTGCGGCCAGGGCGCCACCGTCGAAGAGGGGGAAGGTCATGCGTCCTGAGAGCCAGGCGTGGCCGCCGCGCGCCATGTATCGGATCGTTCCCGCCCACAGCATGGCGATGACAGGACCGGTGCGGTGGTCCGGGTGAACGCACACCCGGGTGAGCTCGACGAGCGCCGGTCTCAACGCGTGATGCGGACTCAGATCGAACAGGGCTTCTGACGTCAGGCCGCCCGCCTGCGCGGCACCCCTGGGCGGGAGGAGGCGGTGCATGCCGACCATTTCACCGGTGTCAGCGCGGCGGACGACGAGATGATCGCAATACTGGTCAACTCCATCCATCTCCAGGCCATGCTCCGCGTGATATCTCGATTTGAGTTCCTGGTTGAATACTCGGAAGCGCAGCTGCTGGGCTTCGAGGATCGTATTTTCGTCACGAGCGACGGAAATCGTATAGTGCTGTTCTCCAGATTTTGCGCGACTGCCCGCGGCGTAGGTGTCGACCTTTGTCTTCATGTCTCTTTTCTATCGCAAGTGCGCGGGTATGCCCGGCAGGGGAGCGTTCCTATAGGTAAAGTCTCCCCATGCTCACGGTGAAGTGGATTCGTGGAAATCCGTGGCGGGTACTGGCGTTGGTCTCGGTGCTGGGGCTGGCTCTCCTTCCGGCTGTGATCGGGTGTTCATCCCGGTTGACTCCGTCCGGGTTCACCGCCACCGGGACCGAGTCCGACCGGGCTGACCGTGTGATTGAAGAAGAATTCGACCAGCCGTCCGCCGATTTGATGTTCCTGGTCTCCGGCCGAACCTCGATGAAATATGGCGAGATGGCCGCCCAGGGCCGTGCCTTGGCCCGCGCGGCAGCCGATCAACCGGGCGTGGCACGGGTGTGGAGCTATTGGGACACGGCACTGCCCGCTCTGCTGTCTCGTGACGAGCATGCCGCCCTGATCGGTGTCGAGCTGACCGGAAGCGGGGTGCAGGCGGTCAACACGGCGCAGCGCATCGTCCCGCGCCTGGCGGGAACGCACGGGGGCGTCTCCGTGGCCGTGGCCGGACCCGTGTGGAGCAATGCGGAGGCAGTCCGGCTGAGCAGAGAGGACCTACGCCGTGCCGAGATGGCCGCCGCGCCCTTCGTGCTGGTCATCCTGATGGTGACCCTGCGTTCGGCCGCGCTGGCGTTGTTGCCGATGGTGATCGCGGTCGTCTCCATCACGGCGACGCTGGCGGTGCTGAACGGACTAACGCTCGTGATGCCCGTCTCCGTGTTCGCCGTCAACGTCACAGCGGCACTCGGATTCGGCCTCTCGGTGGACTACGGCCTCCTTGTTCTGATGCGCTGTCGTGAGGAGATGGCGCGAGGAGCGGAGGTAGCCGACGCCGTCGTCATGGCGGTCCGGTCGGCCGGGCATGCCGTGCTGTTCTCAGCCGCCACGGTCATCGCCTGCCTGGCGGCACTGCTCGTCTTTCCGGTGCCGTTTCTGCGTTCACTGGCAGCCGGTGGCATCGCCGTGGTCGCCTTCGCCGCGTTGACCGCGGTCTTTGTCTACCCGGTGCTGTTGCGGGTCAGTATGCTTCCTGCCGCACGAATGGATCGATGGCTGTTCGACCGGGTGCGAAGGGTGCTGCCGTGTCAGGCGGACAAGACCTTGGACGCGCCCAAGTTGATCCCGACCGTTCCCGGGTACAGCAGGCTGTGGGCGCGGCTGGGAAGCGCCGCCACCAGGCGCCCTGTGCTGTGGGGTGTTTTGGCGGCGGTGCTCTTGCTGAGCTGCGCGATGCCGTTGAACAAGGCGCAGTTCGGTGTTGCCGACGAGCGCGTACTGCCGGAGTCCACGCAGGTGCGACAGACCAGTGAGCTCGTGAGGACCGAATTTCCGGAGGTTGCCGGGAGCAGACTGCCCGTGGTGCTGAGCGTGGGCGATCCCTGGGCGGCGGGTGTCGCTGCGAGGGTGGACCGTTACGCTCGTGGGCTGTCGTCGATCGACGGCGTCTCCGGGGTGGACACGGTCACCGGCTCCTACCGCGACGGCAGTCGGATCGCCCCGCCGGCTCCGGCACATCACCGCTTGGCACGCGACGGTGCTGTGCTCTTGACCGTACGCCTGCTCTCGGGCTCCCAAGCGAGCGCATCCGAACGGGTGTTGGGGCGGATTCGTGCACTGCCTGCCTTCGTTCCCCGGGTCGTCGGCGGAACCGCTGCCCGTACGGCGGACACGAAGGCGGAGCTCGCCCGCCGAGTTCCGCTGGCCGCCCTCTTGGCCGGGGGCAGTGCGTTCCTCGTGGTGCTGTCCTTTACCGGCGGCCTGTTCGTCTCCATCAAGACGGTTGTCCTTGCCGTCCTCAGCCTGAGCGCCGGCATCGGCTGCATGGTCCCCGTCTTCCAAGAAGGACGCCTCGGGATGGGCGGTTTCACGGTCACCGGGCAGCTGGAGATCAGCATGCTCCTGCTGACGATCTGCATCGCCCTCGGCCTATCCGTGGACTACGAGGTCTTCCTGTTGTCGCGCATCAAGGAGCAGTACAGGGCGACCGGAGAGTGCCGTTCCTCGATCGTCTACGGCATGGCCTGCACCGGACGTCTCATCAGTGCCTCGTCTCTGGTGGTGGTGATCACTATGAGCGCCCTGGCCATGTCCCGCATCACCTCGCTGAAACTGCTGGGGACCGGACTGGCGGTGACCGTGCTGCTGGATGCGACCCTCGTCCGCGCGTTGCTGGTGCCGGCCGCCATGCAGCTTGCGGGTCGGGCGAATTGGTGGCTGCCGGAATGGTCGCGCCGCATCCGCCGGACCAGAGCCGAAGGCCGTGCGAGGAGCGAGTGGGGTCTTCCGAAACAGCAGCGCTGACAGCGAGTTCAGGACGGGCCAGCGCGCGCTGTTTGCCGAAGGTGACGCCTCGGAATCTGCGCGCGGGCAGAGGGCAAGTGACTTCGGCGGTGTCGGAGAGGGCCGCGGCGTCCCAGTGTTCGTGTCTGCTGAACCACCGGGCGCTCGGGGCGATAGCGTGGTTGCAAGGAGCAGTCGTGGTTGCAAGCCGCTGCTCGCCCATGATCGCGGCTACAGGTCGTTTCGGCGTCCAGGACCGCGGCCGGGCGGTGCGGTGCGGGCATGGCGGTCGCGGTATGCGGGCGTCGGCGACTGCGTACGTTGAGGAGAGCAGCATGGCTACGGGTGTCGTGAAGTGGTTCAACGCCGAGAAGGGCTTCGGTTTCATCGAGCAGGACGGCGGCGGGGCTGACGTCTTCGCGCACTACTCGAACATCGCCGCCCAGGGTTTCCGTGAGCTGCAGGAGGGCCAGAAGGTCGAGTTCGACGTCGTGCAGGGTCAGAAGGGCCCGCAGGCGGAGAACATCCAGCCGGTCTGAGTCGTCCACAGAGATGCCCCGCCGGCGGCCCTCGGTCGCCAGTGGGGCATCGCCATGTTCAGCCCGTGTCGGCTGTGGTGGCGCCTCGTTGGTCTGCAGAGCGGGAGTGACCGATCCCCCTGGCGAGCAGTTGCTCGCCAGGGGCAGTGCCAAAGTCCAGAGCTTCGCGGCTCGACGCCAGCAGGAACTGATCTGCTGTCCCGGTACTGGGCCCTGACTGGCTCGGGCCGGGTACGGTGTGCGCGGCCAGTTGATAGATGGATCCTCGCGGACATCAGGTCGCCCTGGGATCTCTGCGGCAAGAGTGAACGGTGCGGTGGAGCGGTGCTGCTCGCCTCGAACCCGGCGTGAGCAGCCGCCTGAGCGCTTTGCACGCCGGGCGTGAAAGGGTGCCGCGTCCGTGAGGCTGAGGGGGATCCTCACACACCCCACAGCGGTGTCCGCCCATTGCCACGAGGCGGCGTATTCACACGTGTGGATGAAGATCACGCGCCCGCTCACGTGACTCTCCCCACTGCACCCGTCTCCTCCGCACAGTTGGCGGTGTGACCCGATCCAGCTTCCGTGGCACCGGGTTCCTGGAGCAGTGATTCCGTGGTCCCACGAGGTGCCGTGTCCTCCTTGTTCGTGGGCCTGTTGCATTTTTGTCTTTTCCGTTGCCTTTGGTTGGGAGCCGCCATGACCGAACCGTCCGTACTCACTGCCGCTGTGCGCCCGGGGGTGCCGGCGCATGTCGCTCTCGTTCTCGACGGCAATCGGCGCTGGGCTGCCCAGCGTGGTCTCAGCGTGCCCGAGGGGCACCGCTACGGCATCGGGAAGATCCCTGATGTCCTGCAGTGGTGCGAGGAGGAAGGGGTCGCCATGGTGACGCAGTGGATCCTGTCCATCAGGAACCTGCAGCGCAGCCCCCAGGAGCTGGCCGGTCTCTACGAGTCGTTCATCAGCCTGTGCGAGCGTCTCGCCGAGGCGCAGCGCTGGCGGGTCCGGGTGATCGGAGCCCTGGAGTTGCTGCCCGCGCCTGTCGCGGCCGCGTTCGAGGACGTGCAGCGGCGCACCGAGCAGGTGGAGGGAGTGCAGGCCAATATCGCTGTGGCCTACGACGGCCGGCGGGAGATCGTCGCCGCGGCCCGGTCCCTGGCGGAAAAGTTCCGCGACCGGGGGCCACAGGAGTCGGCCGGGGATCTGTCCTGGTGGGAGGGGGAGTTCGCGTCCCACCTGGGCACGGCCGGGCTCGCGGACCCGGACCTGGTGATCCGCACCTCGGGCGAGCAGCGTTTGTCGGGGTATCTGACCTGGCAGACAACGCAGTCGGAGCTGTACTTCTGCGAGCGGTTGTGGCCCGACTTCACCCGGGAAGACCTGCGCCAGGCGCTGGAAAGTTACGCCTCGCGACAGCGACGGCTGGGACTGTAGGCCCGACGACGATGCTGCAGAGGAAGAAGGACATGACCGCCACACCGTCTGACGGACCCGTGCTTGCCGACACACACGAACACCAGCAGCCACACCAGCCGGACGGGCAGCCTCGCCTTGAGGGGGATGGGCGTGCGGACCGCACTACGGTGGCCCGGACCGTCACTGACGTGCTCCAGCCGCGCAACGTTCTGCTCGTCGGCATGCCGGGCATCGGGCTGGCCGCCGCCGGCAACTGGAGCGGCATTCCCTGGGGGCTGCTCGGCGCCCTGTGCGCCGGGATCGTTCCCGCGGCCTACATCCAGTGGGAACGCAAGCGCGGCACCTGGGAAGACCGAAACATCGTCGACCGCACCAAGCGCCCCCCGATCTTCCTGGTCATCCTGGCCTCCATCGGCCTCGGCTCGATCATCATGATCCTCGGCCACGCCCCCACCGGGATCCTCCTCGCGATGCTCGCCCTGTGGGCTATGACGGTCGTCCTGCTGGCCGTCAACCACGTCTGGAAGATCAGCGTCGACAGCGCGGTCGCCTCCGCGATCCCCGCGATGCTTGCCGTGACTCACTCCCCGTGGTGGCTCCTCGCCTACGGCCTCACCCTGGCAGTGTGCTGGTCCCGCGTCGCCTTGACCTACCACAGCATCGCCCAGACCGCCGCCGGCGCCAGCGTCGGCGCCACCACCGCAGCCGCATTCCTCCTGGCCTAGCGCCGGCCCGTCACCCTCTCAGTTCGCCCAGGCCGGGCGGCTGGACCTTGACCCCGCCGCCCTTGGGCCGGTGTGGCCACGACCATGCCCGGCGCGGAACGGCGGAACGCTGCGGCCGTGCCGTCGGCCTACCCGAAATGGGCGCTGTGGCGGTCCAGGTGGGCGGCGGCCAGTTCCGCGAGAGCGGCCCCGCTCTCCTCGTAGGCCAGGGGGCAAGGTCCGGAGGTGGGACGTACCCGTCGGGCATGGCCGCGTACGCGCTCTCCATCAGGGCCTGGTACGAATCGGCCAGCATCCGGGGCCACGCCCCGGTCAGGGGCGGGCGCATGCGGGCCTCGGCCGCGAGCGCCCTGTGGTGAATTGCGGCCTCGGTCGCCGCCTCCTTGGCGGTGAGATCCGTGATCAGCGGGCGGGAAGGTATGAACGCGGCGAGCGGGCCGGGCAGGGCCGTGGCGGTGCCGGTGGGGGCCAGGAGGGCGTCGGCCAGGGTGGCCGCGATGAGGGGGGAGAGGTGGAGGCCGTCGCGGTGGGTGCCCGAGGCCACCCACAGGCCGTCTTTGGGGGTGGGGCCGATGACGGGGTGCCCGTCCAGGGCGATGGGCCGGTTGCCGTGATGGGTGTACGCGACGGCGGCTGTGGCCAGACGGTGGTCGAGCTGGCCGAGCGCGGCATCGAGGAGGAAGCGCAGGGCTCCGGCCGTGGGACGGGGGACCGGGGTCAGGCTGGGGTGGGCGCTGGCGCCGATGTAGCGGGAGCCGTCTGCCTGCGGGACGGTGTGCAGGCCGCAGGCGTAGGCCCGGTTGGGAGTGCGGATCACGGCGGGAAGGGGGCCCTGCCCGGTGACGGTCAGGGCGGTTCCGGCTGCGGCCAGGACCGGGACGACCGGCAGGTGCGGGTCCACGGCTTGGAGGACCGGGGTGGTCCAGGCGCCGGCCGCCACCACTACGCGCGGGGCGCGGAAGGCGCCGGCGGGGGTATCGAGGAGGTAGCCGTCGGCAGGCGGGGCGGTGAGGGTGCCGGCCGGTGTGTGGGTCACGTTCGGGAGAGCGGCCAAGGCGGCGTCCAGGGTGGTCAGCCAGGCCCGGGCGTCGAGGAATCCCTCCTCGGGGAGGTACCAGGCGCGCAGGGCGCGGTCGTTGTCCAGCGGATGATGTCCGGGGATGTCCGACGGGACCGTCGCACGACACCCCAAGTTGTGTTCGGCCGCAGCCCGGCTGATCGCGGTGAAGGAGGCGTCGTCCAGAGCCGAGGAGGCTGAGTTCAGGATGACGAACGTGCCGGAGCCGTATCCGTCCCCCGGCGGGGCACCAGTGCCCGCGCGGTCGCGTACCTGCTGCCGCCAAACCGGCCACCGGGCGGCTGCCGTGACCGCAAGGTCGGTGCGCAACCGCCCGTGCCAGGTCCGTGCAGCCAGATCGGTGACCTCGCCGAGAGCGCCGAGCATCGCGCCCGCCGCCCGCGATGCTCCCGCGCCGCCGGCCGCACCGGCCAGTACGACCCGCACGGACGGCTCCGCCGCGGCCAGTGCAAACGCGATCGAACGGCCCACCACCCCGGCCCCGACCACCAGCACGTCCACACCCCGCACCGCCACGACCGCCCCATCCCGTCGCCTCGGTCCCGCGGCCGTCGCGCCGCTCCCGCCCCGGGCCAACCCAGCCATACAGCCACCGCTCCAACCCAAGATCAAGACCACTCCAGGCCACCCTGCAGCGGGACATCTCAGGTCTAGCCGGCAGCCCGCACGCCACGCGGTCCGCCACCTGACACCTGGCCGCGGCAGCCGGTTTCGTGGGCCGGCCTGCTGGGCCCCCCCCCCCCCCCGGCAGCGGTTCGCCCGGCGGACCGATCGGAGACGACCCGGTCAGTCCGGCGGGCGGACGCATCCAGATGGTCGAGGCCGGGTTTGTCCCTTCCGGGCCTGAGGGATGCATCGGCCGTGTTCTCGTTGCCCGCATCCCCCCGCTGGACATCCCTGCGCCGGCAGTTCACCGCCGACGGCTACCTCCCCCTGCCCCAACTCATCACGCCCACCGGGCTCGCCGACCTCGGAAACGAAGCCGGCCGGCTCGAGGCGGCCGCCGTGCGGCGGGACTTCCGCATGCCGTGCATGGACGACAGCCCCCGCCACATGACCACCCTCGGCGGAGACCACATCGCCCGCACCTCACCCCTCATCACACAGACCTACCAAGACCAGGGTGTGATGCGGCTGCTCTCCTCACTCCTGGACGAGACCGTCGTCGCCGTCCACGACCCCGTCGAGCGGCACGTCCTCAATGTCCTGCACCGGCCCGGGGACACCCACGGCGCCCACACCGACGACTACCCCCTCGCCCTGGTCCTCTTCCTCGAAGCCCCGCCCCGCCCCACCGATGGCGGACTCCTCGAATTCCACCCAGGACGCAGTGATCTCGCCGCCCTCGACGCACCCGGCACCCGGCGTGTGCACCACCAGCCGGCCGACGGATACCTCCTGCGCAGCGACCTCACCGCCCACCGAGTCACCCCACTGGGACGCCCGGGGGTACGGCGTACCGTCCTCAACTTCGCCTACACCACACCCGACCGCCAGGGCCCGACCACGTCCTCCGCCTCCCTGCTCTACGACTGAGCGCGGCGCGCGGCAGGGGCTCGCCTTCACCCGTCCGGCCAGCCCCCGGCGCAGCTCTGCATGCGTTGACCGGGCAGCTGGCGGACGTGCGGCCTGGGCTTGGGCAGGCCGGCTGCATGGGCTGCCAGGGCCGGCGGGGGTTGGAGCGTCTGGCATACAGGGTGTCCCTCATTCGGAGGTGAGGAGACGTTTCCCCTGTTGGGGGCGGCACACCGCGCGGGACATGATCCCGGCGCCCCGCACACCCGGGGTCTTCTCACTTGCTCCCCGGAGGTGTCCGTCCGTGGCCCTTGTCATCGTCGTCGCCGTACTCGCCCTGCTCGCCGGCCTCGCCGCCAACCGCTACCTGCGCCCGCGGCTCCTCAACGA
Organism: Streptomyces sp. NBC_01298; assembly: GCF_035978755.1. NCBI lineage: Bacteria > Bacillati > Actinomycetota > Actinomycetes > Kitasatosporales > Streptomycetaceae > Streptomyces > Streptomyces sp. NBC_01298. The sequence goes on along the minus strand of NZ_CP108414.1, from coordinate 2,333,653 downwards.
GGACGACGACACCGGCATGGCAGTGAAGGATCTGGTCGGGCCGCTGCTCACGCTAACCGTGCTACTGCTCGCCTTCGTCCTGGTCACCGCCAACGGCTCCTACGGCAAGGCCGAGGTCGCCGCGCGCGGCGAAGCCCGCGCCGTCGACCAGCTCGTCGAATCCGCCGAGTACGCTCCCGCGGCGCAGCGGGCCGAGGTCCAGGCGGACGCGGTCTGCTACGCGCGTGCCGTACGCACCCAGGAGTGGCCCGCGATGGCTGACGGGCACGGCTCGGCGGCGCCCAGCGTGTGGTCCACCGACCTGCGCCGGGTCTTCCGTGAGGTGGAGGGCAAGCCGGTCTTTGGCATGCTCATCGCCGCTGACAACAAGCGGTCCGAGGAGCGGGAGGAACGCCTCACGCAGGCGACGGCGAGCATCCCCGGAGTCATCCTGTGGTTCCTCCTCGCCACCCTGGCCATCACCGTCATCGCCCTCGGCGTCTGTCTGCCCCGCCGCAACAACCGCGGCCAGCTCATCACCCTCGTCATCATCACCGCACTGCTGACGACAGCGCTGTGCATCATCCGCGACGTCGACCGGCCCTTCGGCGGCATCATCAACGTCGAGCCGACCGCGATCGCCGAGGTCGAACGCCAGGCCACCCGCGACTTCACCATGAACCACCCGGCCGCCGACCTGCCCTGCGACAACCAAGGCAACCGCAGGGCGGCCTGACCGCCCCGTACCGTGCTGGCCGTGGACATCACCGCGACCGCCCCGAGCAGCACCGGGGTGCTCACCGTGCCGGGCCGCCTGTACTTCCTGACGTCCGAAGACCTCAGCGGCTCCCGGATGGCCCTGCACTGTGCCCGATGCGACATGGCCACGGCCTGATGGCGGCCGCCGACGGCGCCATCTACACCTGCCGGTGCGGGCACATCGGCCGGGACTGGCGGCTGAGCGGCACGGCGATGCTGACCGTGCGGCAGGCCCACCCGGAGGGTGACTTCGTGACCGTCGGCGCGGTCCGCCTCGAGCCGCTCTCTGATCACGCCGACACCAGCTACTCACGTTCACCGTGGCGACGGCCGTCGGCCCTCAGGAGGGATTGGAACGGCCAGTAGTGGGACAGCTGGCCGGTCTCCTGAGGGTCCAGCCAAGGGAGCTCCAAAACCGCCACGGGATGATCTTGACGCTCTGATCGTTCGCGCTCGCGGGTCTGCTCTTCCCGTCTGCACGAAGGACCGCCCGGCAGGACGAAGGACCCGGCCAGCCGGGGAAGGTCAGGGCCTCCGCGTGTCATGGGGAAGCCGAGGGAGGCTCGCCCCGTCCTCCTTACGCGCCTGCCGATGGCTCAGCACGGCGCGGGACGTGGCCCGCTTGGTGCTCAGGCGACCCGCTTGTACTTCCGGACAGCGGCCTTCCCCTGGCTCGCGTGGGTGCTGGTCATCCCGTCAGGAGCGAACTCGTAGACGATCTGGGATTCCTTGCCGCCCGCGGTGAACTTGTGGACGATCTTGGTGCTGCCTTCCACGGTGAAGACCGAGTCGGTGTCCGCCCCGAAGAACTGGGTCGGGGTCTCGACGCCGGAGGTGAAGAGGGTCTCTTCGTTGCTCAGTTCGGACGTCGTCTTGATGAGCCATTGGTCGCCCTCGCTGCGGATGATCTCCATCGAGGGCCTGATCATGTTCCATGCTTCGCGGTGAGCCTCGCTGACCCCCGCCGCCTGGAGGAACTCGTCATAGAACTTGTCACTGGGGTCAGACAGCAGGTCGTACTTGCCGGCGATCATGAACAGCCTTTCTGACACGGACCGCCCTCAGGAAGAGGGGGTGATGCAGTCACGCTTCCATCCCCAGGGAAGGCAGGGAGGGCTTTGGGAAAAGCACCACCCGATTCGGACAGGCTTCACCGTCACCGGACCCAATCACAGCCTGCCAAAATGTCTGACAGCAACATCGTCCGCCACCGTTGGCTGTACGGGCATCGCCCTGCGACGCTTCAAGATCATCTCGTGGCGTTTTGGGTTCGCCTTGGCTGGACGCCTGCGGAGCGGTGGCATGCCGGGCCGTCGTGAGGCGGTCGGTGGTGTCGGCGCACGGCGTGGGGTCCTCACGGAAGCCGTGTCCCGGCACCGTGACCGTCTGTCCTCGGTGTCGTTGGCCCGTCGACACAGCCGCTCGGAAGGGAAGACGGAGCGATGACTGAACGGACGTTGGAGGGGTTCGGCCCGGACAGCCTTCGCAGCCTCATGGAGGAGTTGTTCGGGTTCCCGGCCGACTCGCTCGCCCTCACGGCCACTCTCGATGACCTGGGTTTGGACTCCCTTGCCCTGATGGAGTTGGGGACGGTCCTTGAGGAGCGCACCGGCGTCGAACTGGGCAGTCGGCTCGTCGACGTCTCAGGGTCCGAGTCGCTGGACCAGGTGGCCCGGATGATCGCGGGATTCTTGGCTCGATGACCACCGACGGTGATCGGGCGCCGCTCGTCGCCGGCCGGGGGCTTGACTCGTCGGTCCCGGGTCTTCGGCTCCGCGGGGTGAGTGGTGGGTGAGCCGGTGGCCGTCACCGGTCTCGGCCTCCTTACTCCGGCGGGCTGTGACGTCGGCACGAACTGGACGAATCTGTGCGCGGGGCGTTCGCTGGCCGCGAGGAACCCGCAGTTCGCGGGCCTCGAGGTCGACATCTCCTGCGACGTAAGGGACTTTGATCCCGTCGTCGAACTCGGTGGACGGCTCACGCGCCGCCTGGACCGGTTCGCCCACCTGGGGATCGCGGCCGCCCGCCGTGCCGTGGTGGACGCGGACCTGCAGGTCGCGGACGGTTCGCCGGAGCGGGTCGGTGTGGTGCTCGGGGTGGGTTCGAACAGTCTGCGGACGTACGTCGCCGAGTTCACGCGCCTTGCCGAGGACCGGTCCGCCGCGGTTTCGCCGCTCGCTCTGCCCCGCAGCGTCCCGTCCATGGTTGCCGGGGAGATCGCCCTCGACATCGGGGCTCAGGGGCCGAACTTCACGCTCTCCAGCGCGTGCGCCTCGGGCAGCAACGCGCTCGGGGTTGCCCGCAGCCTGCTGCTCGGCGGCATGTGCGATGTCGTCCTGGCCGGCGGCAGCGAGTCGTGGTCGCGGATGACCGCCGCCTGCTTTTCCCAGATGCGGGCGTTGTCTGCGCGCACGGACAGGCCCGAACTGGCCTCGCGCCCCTTCGACCGGGACCGCGATGGCTTCGTTCTGGGCGAGGGGGCCGCCGTACTCGTTCTCGAACGCCTCGGGCACGCGCGGGCACGGGGGGCACGCAGCCGCGCACTGCTGTGCGGGTACGGGTCCTCCGCCGATGCCCACCACGTGACCGCCCCGCACCCTGAGGGCGCGGGTGCGGAGCAGGCCGTTCGGCAGGCTCTGGCCGACGCCGGATGCACGCCGGGCGATATCGGTCACGTCAATGCGCACGGCACCTCGACCCGGTTGGGCGACGCGGCGGAGGCCCGCATGCTCCGGCGGGTCTTCCGCGACCGGATGCCTCCGGTGACCGCGACCAAGGGCGTCATCGGCCATGCGCTGGGCGCGGCAGGAGCCATCGAGGCCGCGGTCACCGTGCTCGCCCTGGAGCGGCAGGAGGTGCCGCCAGTGGCCAACATCAGCCGCCAGGACCCTGGTTGTGAGCTGGACATCGTCACCGGCAGCCCTCGCAGGGTGGACTTCCGCCGAGCACTGTCGACGTCTTTCGCCTTCGGCGGGCAGAACGCCGCGCTGGTATTCGGCGCCGCCTGAATCCGGCATGCCCGGGCCGCCCCCGCCCCACCCGTCGCGCGACGAGGCCGGTCCGCGCGCGCGGTCGGCGTGCGGCCTTGAGGAGTCATTCGTCGCTGGCGCCGTGCCCTCGGTGACCGGTGATCGTTGCCCTTTAAGGCCCTGTTTCACGTCGCCCGGGACCGTCCGGGCGCTCGCAGCGCAAGGGGAGAGGCCGCGTGCCGAACACCACGCAACGAATGCCGGACGGCACGGAGCAGGAGCCGTGCTCGCCCTCGGCCTGGGTTGCTCCCGCGCCGTCCGCCGGCCGAGCGGATCGCGGGCGGCGGCCGGGGAGCGAGGTCCTGGTGTTCAGTCGGTACGCCGACGTGGCGGTGATCGCCCGCGATCCGGCGTTCGTGGCCAAGGACGCCGCCTGGTTCGACGGGCACCGTCCCGGCTGGCGGCGCAGTCCCGGGATGCGGTTGTTCGGCACCAGCATGGTGTTCCACAACGGAGGGAGCCACCAGCGGCTGCGGAAGGCAGCGTCGCCCGCCTTCAGCCCGGCGCGCCTTCGCTCCTTGCGTGAGACCGTGTACGCCGCCACCGAGGAATGTCTGGATCTGCTCGACGCGCGGCCGCACGGTGACGTCGTCGATCTGCACGCGCTGCTCCCCCTTCCGGTCACCTGCCGCACCCAGTGCGCCCTCATCGGCCTCCCTGAGGAGGACGCGCCGTTCCTCTACGAGCTGGTGCAGCCGCTGCTGGCGCTGCTCGACCCCATGGTCGGCCTCCGCGCACTACGGGAGGCGGACCGCGCCGCCGAGACCCTGCGGCCCTACTTGGACCGGCTGGTGGCCGAACGACGGGCGCGGCCGGGAGAGGACCTGGCGTCGTCGGTCGCCTGCTTGCTCGACGACGACGAGGCGGCTTCCGCTCTCGCCCTCGCGCTGACCGCCGGTTTCGACACCACGGTGACGCTGCTCGACCACGCGATCACCGCGCTCATGACGTCGCCGGCGCGAACCGCGGTGGCTTCCGGCGAACCGTCCCGCGTCGACGCCGCGATCAGCGAGTCCCTGCGTCTCGCCCCTCCCGTTCGGCTGATCACGCGCGTCGCCCGGCACGAGGTGACGGTCGGCGGTGTGCGGGTCCCGGCAGGCCGGGAAGTCATGGCGCTCATCGCCGAAGCGCACCGGGACCCCGCCCACTTCACCGATCCGGACGTGTTCGACCCCGACCGCCCGGCGGGCCGGCTGCTCTCCTTCGGCGGTGGCGCCCACTACTGCCTGGGCGCCCAACTGGCACGCCTGGAAGCCTCACTCGTCCTGCCCGCTCTGCTACGGCGCTTTCCCCGCATGGCGCCCGCCGGCCCGCCGTGTCCCGACGACCGCATCACAGTGAGCGGCTGGACTGACCTTCCCGTCGTGCTCGACCCCTGACCCTGCCCCGCACCCGGCACGACAGCACAGGTCCTCCGGGCCGTGCCACCCCCCACCCGGTCCCGAGAACTCTCCGGACAGTTCGCACCACTTCATCCAACGAAAGGGCACCACCATGCATCCCTTCCCCCGCACGGCCCGGTACACCCGTCACCTGCAGATCCTCACCGTCTGCGCCGCGGCCCTGTGCGCGGGTACGGCGCTCCTGGCGCCAGCTGCCGCCGCGAAGCCTGCCGCGGCGGAGTCCGTCGTCTGCGAAAGCACCGCCCGCGGCACGCTCCAGGCCCCGCAGCTCGGCAGTCCGACGCGCTTCACCGGCACGGGAACCATCACGTGCCGCAACGAACAGGGTGAGCCCTACCTCGAAGGTAAGACCGAGTTCAGCGGCACGCTGCCCTCCCCGACAGCGGACGCCAAGCCTGAGAGCCGAAGCAGGGTGGAGTGGTCGGACGGCAAGGTCACCACCGGCACGTTCACCGACTTCGGCACGGAGGTGGGCGACGACGGCGTCCTGAAGTTCACGATCAAGGGCGTCAACGACGCCGCCAGCACCCGCTTCGGCGGCTACACCGTCTCCATCACCGGGCATTCCGTCCGTGAGGTCCCCGACCCCACCGGGGAGATCCACACCACGGAGCAGGGCCAGGTCCTCTACACGCCGTGACCAAGCGCCCGGTGTGGTGGCGTCCCGGGGCGCCGCCACACCGGGCACTGCCCAGATCCGCGTACGTACGCGCCGACGCTCCGTTGCGAAAGACCCAGCCGATGAACCCCTCGACGACCACCGGGCCGAAAACGGCGCTCCACCCGTTCTTCGACCCCTTCGATCCCGCCCTGCACGCCGACCCGTACGCCCGTTACACCGCGGCGCGCGAGGCCGCCGCATTGTGCGAAGGGCCGCACGGTCTGGTGGTGGTGACCCGACACGCGGACGTCTCACACGCACTGCGGGACAACCGGCTCGGCCACGGTCCGCTCACCGCACCGAACCGGATCTTCTCCTTCCTGGGCATGGACCCGCCCCACCACGGACCGCTGCGCCGACTCGCCGCACGCTTCTTCAGCCCCGCCGCCGTCAGCGCACTGGCCCCACAGATCACCGCCGCCGTCGACGAACTCCTCGACCAGGCACTGTCGAAACGACAGGTCGACCTGCTCGCCGACTTCGCCTACCCGCTGTCGCTCCGCGTGGTCTGCGGCCTGTTCGCGCTTCCCGAGCAGGACCAGGCGTGGATCCGGGAGCAGACACCGCCCGTCGCCCGGCTCCTCGACCCGGCTTATGCCCTCACCGACCACGATGTTGCCACGGCCCACTCGGCGGCCGGTAAGTTCGTCGCCTACCTGCACCGCAAGATCAACGAACGGCGCCGGCGCCCTGGCCCGGACGCCCTCAGTGCCCTGGCCGCCGAAGCCGACCTGGACACGGGATTCACCCGTCGTGACCTGCTGCCGATGTGTGCCCTGCTGCTACTGGCCGGCTACGAGACCACCGCCAATGTCATCGCCAACAGTGCTCTGGCCCTGCTGCGCTACCCGGACCAGCTCGCCGCCGCGCGCGACCGCGTCGACGGCGGTCGGCTGGACGGCGGCGCCATGAACGAACTGCTGCGCTACGACTCCTCGATCCAGATCACCTTCCGCACGGTGCAGCGTCCGACCGTGATCGCGGGCACATCACTGGCGCCAGGAACTCCGACGGCTCTGCTCATCGGATCGGCCAACCGCGACCCCCGCGTGTTCGCCGAACCCGCCCGACTGGACCTGGACCGCGTACACAATCCGCACCTGAGCTTCGGCGCGGGCATCCACTACTGCCTCGGCGCGCCCCTCGCCAGGCTGGAAGCGTCCCTGGCTCTGGGCCGGCTGCTCGCCCGGACCCGTGCCATGGAATTGGCCTCCGGCCCGGTCCGGCACAAGGACACCACCGCCACCGTCCGCGGCGTGGAAGCCCTCCCCGTCGTTCTCACCCCCGCCTGACCCCCCGGCCCGCGCCCGACAGAAGAAGGGAAACGACCCTCCTCATGGTGTCCCTCTGCCCGCCGGTAGCTCCGAGCCCTGTCGCGGGGGCATGCCCGTACCCCCGGCTGGTGACCGGTGATCCCATGTTCTGGGACGCGGACACGACCTTCCGGGAACTGCGCGAGCAGGCACCCGCTCAGCAGGTCGTCCTGCCCGGCGGCCTCGTCGCCTGGATGATCACCGGTGCAGCCGAGGCGCGACAGGCTCTGACCGACGGCCGCCTGGCCCACGACATGCGCCGGCTTCCCGACCCCCGACAGGGGTTCGGCGGCCTGCGCTACCCCGACGACCTCTTCTCGGCCGAAGGCCGCCACCTGCTCAACAGCGACGGCACCGCCCACCAACGGCTGCGGGCGATCCTCGCCCCCCTGCTGACCCGCACGGCCGCACAGCGCTGGCAGCCCTTCATCACCCGCACCTGCGCCGAACTCCTCGACTCCCTGGCCGGAGCCGACCATCCCGACCTGGTCGCCGACTACGCCCGCCCCCTTGCCGTCCGGGTCACCACCACCCTCCTGGGGATCCCGGAAGATCTGCAGCACCGCCTGACCAGCCTGACGCTGACGATGATCAGCGCCGCCGACCCCGAGAACCCCACCGTTCGAAAACACCGCACCGAATTGTTCGGACTGTGGTCCCGCGTCCTCGGCGACAAACGGCGCAGGCCCGGCGACGACGTCCTCACTCGCCTCACCGTCGCTCACCGCCAGGGCCGCCTGTCGGCCGAGGAGCTCCTCTCCGTGGCCTGGGGCCTGTTCTCCGGCGGCATTACCCCCACCACCGCCCTGATCACCTCCGGCGCGGTCGAAGCCATGCAGAGCCCCGAACTGCGCCGGGCATTGCACGCCGGCGCCGACGCGACCCGCCTCACCGAGGAGCTACTGCGCCTCACCAGCCCTTTCCCGGTCGCCACCTGGCGATTCGCCCTGGAGGACGTCACTGTCGGCGACACCCTGATCCCGCAGGGCGCCGTGGTGCTGATCGCCCTGGCCGCCGCCAACCGCGACCCCGACTCCTACTCCGAACCCGACACCGCGCACCCGCACCGCCCCGGCGCCCACCTCGCGTTCGGACTGGGCCCGCACTACTGCCCCGGCGCCCCCCTCGCCCGCGTCCAGGCCGCCGGCGCGCTCACCGCCCTGTTCGGCCGGTTCCCCGACATCCGCCTCGCCACCGCGAAGACCGCGCTCCACCGACAGGGCGTGCTCGTCGACCGCTGCTACGAGAGCGTGCCGGTCCGCACCGACGACACCACCACCATCCAGGACGCGACGTGATGCAGATCCCCGCCGAGGCGGCCGAGATCGAACCCGGCCACGCCTACACCTGGCGGATCTCCTTCCCGGACCTACCTGCGGATCCGGGTTCCCGTCGGCCGGCGAGCTACAACCAGGCGGCCCATCTGGCCGCAGCCTGTTCCGCGCAACTGGCCGACCAGCCGCCGCCCTTCGGCCTCGCCATCGCTTGCACCTTCGAACTGACCGGCCCCGTCGATCTGCCGGCACTCGAAGCCGCACTGATGCACCTGGTCCACCGGCACGAGGTGCTCCGCACCTGCTGCCGCCGCACCGCACGGAGCGTATCCATCCATGTCCGCACTCCAGAAGAGGCGCACTTGGAGCGTGTCGATGCGGGACCACGCCTCTCACGCGTCGCCACCCGCGCCCACCTGCACGAACTCCTCCAACTCGTCGACCCTGCCACAGGGCCCCTGATGGTCGCGGGCGCCATCGTCCGCGAGGGCTCGACCACGGTCCACGTGGTCTACGACCACCTCGTGGCCGACGTGATCTCCGCCCCCATCACCGTCGCCGACCTCGCCCGCACCTATGAAGACCTGACACACGGACGCCGGCCGGACCCCACTCCGGCCGGCAGCTACATCGACTTCGCACGCGAGGAACGCACCCACAACCTCGCCCTGCGCGCACAGGACGAACAACTACAGCACTGGCGCGAGTTCCTCACCCACGGCGGGGACCACCTCCCCGCCTTCCCCCTGGACCTCGGCGTCCCACCAGACCACGTGTACCCGCCGGTCAACCGCACCCGCACCCTGCTGCCCGGCCCCCTGACCGACCAGCTGGAGACAGCGTGCCGCACATCCGGCGGCAGCTTGCTGACCGGACTCCTCGCCGCGACGGCGGCCTCCGTCCGGGAAGAAGGCGGCCCCGACATCTACCGGGCGCTCATGCCCATCAACCGGCGTGGACGAAACCGCTACTCCCGCTCCATCGGCTGGTTCATCAACGCCCTTCCCCTCGCGATCCCCGCCCCCCGCCGCGCCTCCCTCGCCACCCGACTCGCCCTGGCACGCGCGGGATACGAACCGGCACGCCAACAAGCCGACGTGCACTCCGTTCGCGCACAGCAACTACTCCGCCGCGCGGACGCCACCAGCGACGCCCACCGCCCCGCCAGCTTCTTCTCCTACCTCGACTTCCGCACCACGCCCGGGGCCGAGCATCCATCGACCCGTACCGCCACCGTGCACGTGTGGTCCCCGGCCTGCAACGGAAGCTTCCTGTGGTTCCACCGCAACCACAGCGGGCTGCACCTCAACAGCCTCCACGCCGACACCCCGCTCGCACGACAGACCACCGACTCCCTGGCCCACCGGCTCGTCCGGAACCTTCTCTCCTTCTCGGAGTGATCCAGCATCCGCGAGATGGCGGCGGAAAGAAGTGGCCCGATCCAGGCCAAGCCGCCGACCTGGATCCGGCGTGCCGGGCACGCGAAGCCGGCGAGGTGGCCTGAGCTGCCACTTCGATCCGTGAGCTGAGCTCGGAGACTTCGCCGTTGGGCTCCGCGATGACGTGCACCAGGCGAGTGACCAGTCCGGTTGGCCTCCGGAAGTGGCTATTCCGGTGCCAGCCCGTGCCGCCCGGTGGCGGCGGGAGTTGTACAGGCGACATGCCCTTGTCCAACATCATGCGAAGAGGTGCCACCTGATGTCCTCACTGACAGACGCTCCGAGCTCCGGCCGCGAGATCCCGATCATGATCGTCGGCGACTCCATCAGTCACGGCAGCAGCGGCGACTGGACCTGGCGCTACCACCTCTGGAAGCACCTGCGAGCCCAGCACGTCGAGCTCGACCTCGTCGGCCCGAAGAACACCCTCGACAACATCCGTACGCAGGAGGTCGGCGACGGCGACCAGACCTACGCCGACCCCGAGTTCGACACCGACCACGACGCCCAGTGGGGCCGCCCCTACGTGACCGAGAAGGAGGAGATCGAGGCCAAGGTCGCCGAGCACAAGCCCGACTACCTGCTGGTCCTCCTCGGCATCAACGACCTCGTCTGGTACGACGTGGACCCGCCGAAGTTCGAGGTCAACCTGCGCGAGTTCATCGCCAACGCCCGCCGCGGCAACCCGAAGCTGGCTGCCGCCTTCGGCACCGTCCTGGAGACCACCCGCGCCGTCGAGGAGCCGGAGTTCGCGCTGAAGGTGGCTGGGGCCAACGACCGGCTGCGCACCGTGGTGAAGGAGCTCTCCACGGTGGAGTCCCCGCTGTACGTCGCGGAGACGGCAGCGGAGTTCGTGGCCGCCAAGCACACCTGGGACGGCACTCACCCCAATCCCAACGGCGAGATCCGCATCGCCGCAGCGTTCGCCGACGTCATGGCCGCAGCCTTCGGTATCGGCACGCCCTACCCGCGGCCCTATCCCGACATCGCCCAGGTAGCGGCACAGGCCAAGGAAACCATCGACTGACCCACACGGTGACGCGCGGCCCGGACCCCGTGCCCCAGCCCGCGCCCTGAGTCCCGGAACCGGCCCTGTCCCCGGAACAGGCACGCCCACGGCAGCCGGCCCTGCGCATGATCAGAGACTGTCAGCAGCTCCCTGCGGAAGGACGCGCCATCCGGCCTGCGCGCGGCCTTCGAGGGAGCGGGCTCCGGGGGTGCGGGAAGGTGTCGGCCGCGGCTTGGACGCGCAGCGCACAGCTCCGAGCTCGTGCACGGTTGACGGCGAGACGTCGCCGCGATCGTTGATCACGGTTGTGAGTTGGGCGGCCCTACTGCCATCAGCTTCTTCGCCCGACTCCATCCGAGAGGACGGGGCCGGTCTTGACCTCGCCGCCGGGCGCGGTGGCACCAGCCGGTCCCGGCGAGGGCGATGGGAAGTGCGGCCGCCGCCAGGCCGGCCACCCTGCGGCGGCCGTGACCGCGAGCCCTCCGACTGGGCAGACAAGGCCCCGGCCGTTTCCTTCCCAGATCTTGATCGTTTCCCAGGCCATGAAGAAGATCATGCTCGCGGCACTGCCTGTGCTCGCCCTCGCCCTCGGCGCCCCCGCGGCCCACGCCGACAGCGACTCCAACTTCGGCGGCGGCGTCAACGCCCCGAACAACTGGAACTTCACCGCCGGTGACGTCTGCCTCCAGGAAGTCGCCGTCGTGCCCGCCCTCGGCAACCGGGCCGGCGACCACCCCAACAACTGCACCAACGGCAACGTCATCGACCACTCCGGCCGCTGACAGAGGGCATCGCCGGGCCCCACTTGCGCGACCCGGCTGACGGCCGCGGGAGCCTCTGAGGAAGCAGAGCACACGAGGCGAAGCCATGCCGCAAGGCTCTCAACTGCGGTTACCTTCGTTTTGTTTTCGTCAGATTTGTTTCTGACGACCCACTACGTGGAGTGCGTGGCGATCCTGGAGCGGGTGGCGAAGGACGCCTGACCTGGGTTGGTTCGGGTGCCGGAGGGGTGTCTCGCGCAGCGGGGGTGCCGGCTGCTGCGCGAGATGCTCCGGCGCCTTGTCGGCCACGGCCACGGCCTCGGCCGGTTCGGCACCCGGTCGTCCTCGTTGGCGCCCTCCGAGTACGCGAAGCCACGTTCCGTCGGCCGTGACGCCCCGGCCCTCCCGGGCGGGGTGTCACGTGCCGGTCGGCCGGGTGTTGTCAGCCCTGCCTGATCGCGGAGATGTCGAACTCCAGGACGACCTTGTCGCCGACCAGTACGCCGCCGCCTTCCAGGGCCGCGTTCCAGGTCACGCCGAACTCCTTGCGGGAGATGGCCACCGATCCTTCGAGGCCGACCCGCAGGTTTCCGTAGGGGTCGACGGCGTTGCCGGAGTATTCGAAGTCGATGGTGACCGGGCGGGTGGTGTCCTTGATGGTCAGGTCGCCGGTGACGCGGTATTCGGTGTCAGAGCGGGGCTCGACCGAGGTGCTGCGGAACGTGATGTCGGGGAAGTCGGGAGCGTTCAGGAAGTCGTTGGTGCGCAGGTGCTGGTCGCGCTGTTCGACGCCGGTGTCGATGCTGTCGGCCTTGATCACCACCTGGCCGGTGGACCGGGCCGGATCGGCGCCGTCCAGGTGGGCCGAGCCCTCGAACTGGTGGAACGCGCCTCGGACTTTGGTCACCATGGCGTGGCGGGCCACGAAGCCGATCCGGGTGTGCGCCGGGTCGAGGACGTAGTCGCCGGTCAGCGCGGTGATGTCGACGGTCATGGTGGGGGTGCCTCCGAGGGCCGGGATCCCGGCGGCGGTATGCCGGGATCGATTCGGCCCACGCTAGGGCGCGAGTGATTCCCGTCCCGGCCGGACGCACGGGGCCGCGGCGAAGTGCACTCTGACCAGCGACCTCTGGCCGGCCACTGCCGGCATTCGGTGACGGCCCGCCCGGGGACCGGCGGCCGGGGCGGGCCGGGGGCGGGTGGGGTTACGGGCGGGACGTGAGGTAGCCGCCCATGGACTTGAAGTAGGTGGAGGCCGGGAGTTCCTTGCCGTCCTCCGTGCGGACGGAGGTGATGGACAGGCCGTGGTTGTGGCCCGTGTGGGCGGTCGGGCCGGCGACGATGACCACGCCTTCGCCCTCGCGGTAGAAGATGCGGCCCGGGGTGCCGCCGTAGCGGCCCTCGGAGACGACGGCCGTGAGGATCTCCAGGCGCTTGCCCCGGTGGAAGGTGAAGGCGGCGGGGTAGGGGGCCGACTGGGCGCGGACCAGGCGTTCCAGGGTTTCGGCGGGCCAGGACCAGTCGATGCGGATGTCCTCCTCGGCCCGCTTGTGGAAGAAGGTGGCCTGGGAGCGGTCCTGCTTCGTGAACTCCGTTTGGCCGGACGCGATGAGGTCGAGGGCGGCGATCGTGACCGGGGCGATCAGGTCGACCGTCTTGTGGAACAGGTCCGTGGTCGTGTCCGTGGGGCCGACGGGGATCGAGCGCTGCATGACGATGTCGCCGGCGTCCAGGACCTCGTCCATCATGTGCGCCGTCACGCCGACCTCGGGCTCGCCGTTGACGAGGGCCCAGATGAGGGGGGAGAAGCCCGCGTACTTCGGGAGGAGGGAGTCGTGGATGTTGAGCGTGCCGTGCCGGGGGAGGGTGTAGATGCGCGGCGGTATCCAGGTGCGCCAGTTGTTCGCGACGAGGATGTCCGGGTCGGCTTCCTTGAGCTGCTGGAACAGTTCCTCGTCGTCCGGGCGGTTGCGGATGACGACCGGGACGCCGTGCTCCTCGGCGAGGTCGGCGACCGAGTCGCTCCAGATCTTCTCGTAGGCGTGCTCGCTCTTGGGGTGGGTCACGACCATCACGACGTCGTGCTCGGAGTCCAGGAGCGCCTTCAGGGTGCGATGGCCCCAGGTCTGATAACCGAACATGACGACCCGCATCGGGGTTCCTCCTCAGAAGAGCGAAATAAGCAAAGGCAAGTAAAGCAAGGCTTACCTAACGACGCAACAGCCCCGATTCTGGGCTTGATTGGGTTGGGTGGGGGTGTTTTGTGCGGTTTGCCTGGTCGACAGAGCGTCTGGATCAGGTTAGCTTTACCTAAGTTCCACTCGGCTGCCGGTCACCGGTGCGCCTGGACGCCCCCTTTCCCCCACCCCTGACACGACGCCTGGCAGGCGGCTGTCCCGCACCAATGGGAGTGACATGTCACAGGCTCTTCCTGGCGACGCACCACTGATCCACGACCTGATCGGTATCGGCTTCGGGCCGTCGAACGTCGCCATGGCGATCGCGCTCAGCGAGCACAACGTGCGCGTCGGAAGGCAAGAGGCGGTCACCGCCCACTTCTTCGAGCAGCAGCCCCGCTTCGGGTGGCACCGCGGCATGCTCATCGACGACGCGACGATGCAAGTGTCCTTCATGAAGGACCTGGTGACGCTCCGGAACCCGACCAGCGAATACAGCTTCCTCTGCTACCTGCAGGAGAAGGGCCGGCTGATCGACTTCGTCAACCACAAGAACCTGTTCCCGCTCCGGGTCGAGTTCCACGACTACCTGGAGTGGGCCGCCGCCAAGGTGGACGACATGGTCTCGTACGGCCACCAGGTCGTCTCCGTCGAGCCCGTGCTGCGGGACGGCGTCGTGGAGTACCTCGACGTGACGGCGCGCTCCGGCGACGAGGTCGTCGTCCACCGCGCCCGCAACCTCGTCATCTCCACCGGACTGCGCCCGGTCATGCCGGAGGGCGTCGAGCGGACCGACCACGTCTGGCACAACACCGACCTGCTGAAGAAGATCGACGGGCTGGAGGGCAGCGAGCCCACCCGTTTCGTCGTGGTCGGCGCCGGTCAGAGCGCCGCCGAGAACGTGGCCTACCTGCACCGCCGTTTCCCGCGGGCCGAGGTCTGCGCGGTCTTCTCCCGCTACGGCTACAGCCCGGCGGACGACAGCAGCTTCGCCAACCGCATCTTCGACCCCCAGGCGGTGGACGAGTACTTCACCGCCCCGGAGGACGTGAAGCAGCGGCTGATGGGCTACCACGGCAACACCAACTACTCCGTGGTCGACATCGACCTCATCGACGACCTCTACCGGCAGTCGTACCAGGAGAAGGTGCTCGGCACCGAGCGGCTGCGCTTCCTGAACGTCTCGCGCCTGACGGGCGTGGAGGAGACCGCCGACGGGGTCCGCGCCACCATCAAGTCCCTGGTCACCGGCGAGGAGAGCGTGCTCGACGCCGACGTCGTGGTGTGCGCCACCGGGTACCAGCAGGCCGACGGCCTGGGCCTGCTCGGCGAGGTCGCCGACCGCTGCCACCGTGACGACCAGGGCCGGATCCGGGTCGAGCGCGACTACCGGGTCACGACCGACCTCGAACTGAGCTGCGGCATCTACCTCCAGGGCGGCACCGAGCACACGCACGGCATCACCTCCTCCCTGCTGTCCAACACCGCGGTCAGGGTCGGCGAGATACTCGACTCGATCCTCGACCGGAACCTCAAGGCCGTGCCCGAGCAGGCCCGTCCGGTCGCCGGGGGAGCGGGCGGCGGAGCCCGCCAGCCGGCCGTCTGACCGGTCCCCGCCCACCCACTGCCGTGCCTCCCGGGCGTTCTCGCGCCTGAGGCACGGCAGTAGTGTGCGACCAGGTGCCCCATGCATCCAGTCGCTCCGTCACGCAGTTGCCCCATACCGAAGGAACGTCCGTGCCCCCTGGTACTCGCCTCCCCGTCGGCGGCCCGCCCGCGGTCGGGCGCCCGGCACCCTCCCGGGCCGTCGCACGGGCCCGGCGGCGGCGGATCGTGGGTCTGCTCGCCCTCCTCGCGGTCCTCGTGGCCGCGGCCCTGGTGTCCCTCGCCGTCGGCGCGCGGGCGCTCAGCCCCGCCGAGGCGTGGCACGGGCTCTTCGCGGATCCGGACCCCGACCAGAAGCTCTCCGAGGCCCGGCTCATCATGCGGACGGTACGGGTGCCCCGTACGGTCCTCGCGATCGTGGCGGGCATCGCCCTGGGCGTCGGCGGGGCGCTGATCCAGGGGTACACGCGCAACCCCATCGCGGACACCGGCCTGCTCGGGGTGAACACCGGAGCCTCGTTCGCCGTGGTGTCGGCGATCGCCCTGTTCGGGTTCACCGACCCGTTCCAGTACGTCTGGTTCGCCTTCCTGGGCGCCGCGCTCGCCGGTGTCGTCGTGTTCGGGCTCTCCAGCATCGGCCGGGGCGCGGGCAATCCGCTGACGCTCGCCCTGGCCGGGCAGGGGGTCACGGTGTTCCTGATGGCCATGACGACGGCGGTCGCGCTGTCGGACAAGGCGGCGCTGAACGCGCTGCGGTTCTGGAACGCGGGGTCGGTGGCCGGCGTCGGCTTCGGCGTCATCTGGCCGGTGACCGCCTTCATCGTGGTCGGGCTGGTACTGGCGCTGGCCACCCTGCCCTCCGTCAACCTGCTGAACCTGGGCGACGACGTGGCCCGGGGACTGGGCGTCAACATCACGCTGATCCGGACCGTCGGCATCGTCGCCATCACGCTGCTGGCGGGCGCGGCCACGGCGGCGTGCGGGCCCATCGCCTTCCTCGGGCTGATGGTGGCGCACGTGGCCCGCTATCTGGCCGGGCCCGATTACCGCTGGCTGGTGCCGTACGCGGGTCTGCTCGGCGCGGTCGTCCTTCTGGTCTGCGACATCGTGGGACGCGTCGTGGTGCGGCCGGGAGAGCTGGACGCGGGCATCCTCGTCGCTCTCCTCGGCGCTCCGTTCTTCGCGGTCCTGGTGTGGCGGGGAAAGTTCAAGAGCGCATGAACGTGACCGATGTGAAGTCCGCCGAGAAGTCAGTCGACAAGTCAGGCGAGAACTCCGGCGAGAACTCCGCCAGGAAGCCCTCGGTGGCGCCGGGTGTGCGGCTCGGCGGCCTGTCGTTCGTCTGGCGGCCCAGGATCGTGCTGGTCACGCTGCTGCTGGCGGCGGCGGCCTTCCTGCTGTTCTGCCTGTCCATCGCCGTGGGGGACTTCCCCCTCGGCCTGTCGCAGGTGGTGGCCACCCTCTTCGGCGGCGGCGAACAGGTCGACCAGTTCGTGATCATGGACCTGCGCATGCCGCGGGCCCTGGCCGGCCTCGTCGTCGGCGTCGCGCTGGGGATGTCCGGGGCGATCACCCAGTCCATCGCCCGCAATCCGCTGGCCAGTCCGGACATCCTGGGGATCACCGGGGGCGCCAGCGCGGTCGCGGTGTGCCTGGTGACGGTGTCGGGCGGGGCCACGGCCGCGGTCGTCAGCTCCGTGGGACTGTCCGGGGCGGCGCTCGCGGGAGGCCTCGCCACCGGACTGCTGGTCTACTTCATGGCCTGGCGGCGCGGGGTCGACGGCTTCCGGCTCATCCTCATCGGCCTCTCCGTGAGCGCCGTGATGGAGGCGATCACCACCTGGCTGCTGGTCACCGCCGACATCAGGGACGTGGCGCGGGCCCAGGCCTGGCTGGTCGGCTCCCTGGACAACCGGTCGTGGGACGAGGTGTCGGTGGCCCTGTGGGGCACGCTCGCCCTCGCGGTGGTCGTGGCGTGCGTGGCCTTCCAGTTCAAGCCGCTGCACTTCGGCGACGACGTGGCCGCCGGTCTCGGCGTCCGGTTCGCGCTCGTACGGGCCGTCCTGCTGCTGTGCGCGGTGCTCCTGGCCGGCTTCGCGGTGAGCGCGGCGGGACCGGTCCCGTTCGTCGCCATGGTGGCGCCGCAGGTGGCGCTGCGTCTGACGAAGTCGCCCACGCCTCCGTTGGTGGCCTCCGCCGTGACGGGGGCGCTGCTGCTGATCGGCTCCGACCTGGTGGCCCGTACGGCACTGCCGATCACCCTGCCGGTCGGCGTGGTCACGGCCGCGATCGGCGGCCCCTTCCTCATCTACCTCCTGGTGCGGGCGAACCGCCGCTAGGTGATAGAAAGGTTAGGCAAGCCTAAATAAAGGGGGAGCCGTGGGCGCTCAGTCCATCACCGGGATCCAGTCCGGGACCGAGGGGGTCCCGCGCCTGGTGGCCAAGGGCGTCACCGTCGGGTACGGCGACCGGACCGTCATCGACTCGCTCGACGTGTCGATCCCCGAGGGCGTGGTGACCACCATCATCGGCCCCAACGGCTGCGGCAAGTCCACCCTGTTGCGGACCCTGTCGCGGCTGCTCAAGCCGACCAGCGGCTCCGTGGTCCTGGACGGCGAGGACATCGCCCGGCTGCGGACCAGGGACGTGGCGAAGAAGCTCGGCCTGCTGCCCCAGGCGCCGGTCGCGCCGGAAGGCCTGACCGTGGCCGACCTGGTCGCCAGGGGCCGGCATCCGCACCAGAGCTGGCTGCGCCAGTGGTCCTCGGACGACGCGTCCGTCGTGGAGCGCGCGCTGGCCATGACGGGGGTGGCCGACCTGGCCGACCGCCCCGTGGACGCGCTCTCCGGAGGTCAGCGTCAACGCGTCTGGATATCCATGACCCTCGCTCAGGGCACCGACCTGCTGCTGCTCGACGAGCCCACCACCTATCTCGACCTGGCGCACGCCGTCGACGTGCTGGACCTGGTCGACGACCTGCACGAGTCGGGACGCACCGTGGTCATGGTGCTGCACGACCTCAACCTGGCCGCGCGCTACAGCGACAACCTGATCGTGATGAAGGACGGTTCGGTCCTCGCGCAGGGGCATCCGCGCGAGGTGCTGACCGCCGAACTGCTGCGGGAGGCATTCGGCTTGCGTGCCATGGTGATTGACGATCCGGTGGGCGACCGTCCGCTCGTGGTGCCGATCGGGCGCACGCACGTCCTGAGTGAGGGCGGTCAGAGTGTGGGAAGTCAGAGCGAGGGCGGCTGAAACCAGATAGTTACTACTTAGGCTAGGCTTACCTCACTTCCTCGGGGTACGGTTTGCCTGCCCTAAGTAGGGGGCCGCAGTGGACAGCACGAAAGCAAGGGAACCCGCATGCTCCTCGACCGAACGACACGTATGAAGCCCTGGCGGCAGCTGGCGGCGACCGTGTCCGCCGCGGCCCTCGGTGTAGGCCTCCTTGCCGGCTGCGGTTCCGACTCGGCTGCCACCAACGACAAGGACAAGAAGAAGGACGACAACGCCAACGCCCCGGCCGCCACCGGCGCGTTCCCGGTCACCGTCGAGCACTTCTTCGGCTCCACCGAGGTCAAGAAGGCCCCCCAGCGGGTCGTCACCGTCGGCTACACCGACGACCAGAACGTCCTCGCGTTCGGCATCAAGCCGGTCGGCATGGTCGACCAGTACCCGAACCCGGCCGGTCAGAGCCCTGACATCAACACCCAGTGGCCCTGGGTGAAGGACAAGTGGGGCGAGACCAAGCCCGAGGTCATCATGAACAACGGTGACGCCGGCCCCAACTTCGAGAAGATCGCGGCCCTGCGCCCCGACCTGATCATCGCGGTCTACTCCGAGGTCGACCAGGCCGCCTACGACAAGCTGTCGAAGATCGCCCCGACGGTCGGCCGCACCAAGGCCGAGAAGGAGCCCTTCAGCGCTCCGTGGCAGGACAACGCCCTCCAGATCGCCAAGGCGGTCGGCAAGGAGACCGAGGGCAAGGCGATGATCCAGGGCGTCCAGGACAAGCTCGCCACGGTCAAGAAGGCGCACCCCGAGTTCGCCACCCAGACGGCCGTCGCGGTGTCCTGGTACAAGGACGCGGTCAACCCCTTCACCGCCACCGACGTGCGCGGCCAGCTCCTGACCGGCATGGGCTTCAAGGGTCAGACCGAGCTCGACAAGATCTCGGACGGCAAGTTCTCCTATCCGCTCTCCCCGGAGCGGATGGACCTCATCGACGTCGACCGCGTCTTCGTCATCAACGACAAGGCCGACACGGACGCGCTGAACAAGTTCGACCTCTTCGCCAACCTGAAGGTCACCAAGGCCAAGAAGGTGTCCTACCTGCTGGACAGCGAGGGTCCGGCCGTCGGTGCGGCCGTGTCCCAGGCCACCCTGCCCGCCCTGCCGTTCGCCATCGACGAGCTCGTCAAGTCGGTCGGCTAGGTGTGAGCGCCACGGAGACTCGGGTCGCCCCGGCAACCCTGCGTACGACGACCGGACGTGAAGCAGCCCGATGGGTCGCGGCGAACTGCCGCACGATGCCCTGGCTGACGTCCGGAGCCGTACTCAGCACGGTCGCCGGGGCGGCTCTCCAGATGCTCCCGGTCCTGCTGCTCGGCCGGGTGGTCGACGGAGTGACCGGGGGCGAACCGCGTTCGATCCTGATCACGATCGGGGTCTGGATGGTGGCCGCCGCGCTGCTCGGCGCGGCGGCCACCGCCTTGTCCGCCTACCTGATCGGGCGGCTCGGCGCCGACCTGCTCGCGGACCTGCGCGAGGGCGCCGTACGGGCCGTCCTGGGGATGCCCAGCGCCCGCGTCGAGCAGGTGGGGCGAGGGGACGTGCTCTCCCGGGTCGGCGACGACGTCGCCGTCCTGTCCAAGGGCATCCGCTCGGCCATCCCCACGGTGTTCTCCGCGGGGATCCTGGTGGCCATCGCCACGATCGGCATGTTCGGCCTCGACTGGCGGCTGGGACTGGCCGGCGCCTGCGCCCTGCCGGCCTACGCGCTGGCCCTGCGCTGGTACCTGCCCCGCTCGGCCCCGCTCTACCGCAAGCGCGCGGTGGCCCAGGCCGAGCGCGCGCAGGCCCTGATCAGCGGCCTGAACGGCATCGAGACGGTCCGGGCGCACCGCCTGGAGGAGGCCTTCCGCGAGAAGGTCTCCGCCGATTCGCGGCGGGTGCGGGACCTCGGCATCGAGGTGTTCCACTTCTTCGGCCGCTTCGTCGGCCGGGAGAACCGGGCGGAGTTCATCGGACTCACCCTGATCCTCGTGGTGGGCTACGTCCTGCTGGAGACCGGCTCCGCGACCCTCGGTGAAGTGGCGGCGGCTCCACTGGTGTTCCACCGCCTGTTCACCCCGCTGGGCGCCATCATGTTCACCTTCGACGAGGCCCAGAAGTCGGGCGCGAGCCTGACCCGGCTCGTCGGGGTGCTGGCGGAGTCCACGCAGGACCGGCTGGTCGGGGATTCGACCGCCGCGCCCGCGGACCGGGACCCGTACCCGGTGACGGTGCAGGGGCTGACGTTCCGTTACCCCGGCTCCGAGGAGCCGGTGCTGAGCGACGTCAGCCTGACGATCCCGGCGGGCGGCTCGCTGGCCCTGGTCGGCGCGACGGGGGCCGGCAAGACGACCCTGGCCGCGCTCATCGCCGGCATCGGGACCCCGGAGGCCGGGTCGGTGCGGATCGGCTCGACCGACCTCGCCGATCTGGACGAGGCGGCGGCGCGGGCGCTGGTGAGCATCCTGACCCAGGAGACGCACGTGTTCTCCGGGCCGCTCGCCGACGACCTGCGGCTGGCCGCGCCGGAGGCGACCGACGCCGAACTGCTGGCCGCGCTGGGCACCGTAGGGGCGGCCGAGTGGGTCGACGCGCTGCCCGAGGGGCTGGACACGGCGGTCGGTGAGGGCGGTGCCCGGCTGGACGGCACCAAGGTGGCCCAGGTCGCCCTGGCCCGGCTGGTGCTCGGCCGGGCCCCCGTGGTGGTGCTCGACGAGTCCACCGCGGAGGCGGGCAGCGAGGGCGCCGCCGAGCTGGAGCGGGCCGTACTGGCCGCCTGCGCCGGTCGGACCACCCTGTTCGTGGCGCACCGGCTGACCCAGGCGGTGGCCGCCGACCGGATCGCCGTGCTTGATGCGGGACGCGTCGTGGAGCAGGGCACGCACGAGGAGTTGGTGGCTCTGGGCGGCCGCTACGCGCGACTCTGGCGGGCCTGGAGAGACGCCAGTTAAGCGCCAGGCAGGTGCTAGTTAGGTCACCCTAATTTAGGTTAGGCTGACCTTGCTACCTTGGAAGGGTGTTGAGTCTTCAATGATGGAACCGAGCGCTCGTCTCGTGCTGATCTCTCCTACGCGCCTGGCAGACGTGCGCCGGCGTACCGGCGGATACTCCGACCGGACCATCGCCGAGGCCTGCGCCCTCGGACTGTCGTACTGGGCGACGGGCGAGAGCCCCGACGGAATCGACCTGACCCCCGGCACGCTCTTCGCGGACGTCCTCGGATGGGTCGACAACGGCGGCGGCGCGCCCGCCGGTTGGGAGACCGGCGAGGCGGCCCCGGACGGCTGGGCCATCGCGGTCCCCGCGAGCGTCCCGCAGTCCGAAGCCCAGCTCGCGCTGGACGACCTGGCGGACTTCCCCGACCGGGCCCTCGGCACCATCAGCCCGTCCACCGTGGCGGAGCGGCTCACCACCCTGGCCGAATGGAACGACAACGCGGCGGACCGGGTCCGGCCGACCATCGTGGAGCTGTTCCGCGAACAGGCGCGCCTGCGGCCGGACGCGGTCGCCATCGTCGACGAACACCGCTCGCTGACCTACCGCCAGGCGGCGGAGCTGTCCGCGCAGCTGGCCCACCACCTGATCGGCCGCGGACTCGGCTCCGAGCAGGTCGTGGGCATCTCGCTGGGCCGCTCCGCCGACATGGTGATCGGCCTGCTCGGCGTCCTCCAGGCCGGCTGCGCCTTCGTCCCGCTCGACCCGCAGTGGCCCGCCGCGCGCCGCGCCGTCGTCATCGACGACGCCCGGGTCGTGCTGCAGCTCAACGACTCCGGCGAGCACGACCCCGCGGAACCGGCCGCCGCCGCCGTCGACCTCGACGACTGGCGGTACGCCGACCAGTCCGGCCAGGGCACCGGAATCACCGCGCACGGCAACTCCCTGGCCTACGTGATCTTCACATCCGGTTCCACCGGCCGCCCCAAGGGCGCGATGATCCGCCACGAGGCGATCAGCGAGCGCCTGCTGTGGCAGGTCGAGGAGATCCTGGGCTTCGGCCACGACGACGCCTCGCTGTTCAAGGCGCCGCTGTCCTTCGACATATCCATCAACGAGATCTTCCTCCCGCTGGTGTGCGGCGGCCGCCTCGTCGTCCTGCGGCCCGGCGGCGAACGCGACCCGCACCACCTGCTCGGCGTGATCGCCGAACACCGCGTCACCTTCACCTACCTCGTCTCCTCCATGCTGGACGTCCTGCTGGAGATCGCCGGCGACTCCGACCGCCTCGACAGCATGCGCCACGTGTGGTGCGGCGGCGAGGTGCTCACCCCCGAGCTGTACGAGCGGTACCGCACCCGGCTCGACATCCCCATGTACCACGGCTACGGCCCGGCCGAGACGACCATCGGCGTCTCCCACGTCATCTACCGCGGCGAGGCCGAACGCCTGTCGACCTCGATCGGCAAGGCCAACCCCAACACCCAGCTGTACGTCCTCGACGACGAACTGCGCCCCGTCCCGGTCGGCGTCGGCGGCGAGCTCTACGTCGGCGGCTTCCTCCTGGGCCGCGGCTACGTGAACGCGCCCGGACTGACCGCCTCCCGGTTCGTGGCGAACCCCTTCGCCACCGACGGCTCCCGCCTCTACCGCACCGGCGACCTGGCCCGGTTCGCCCCCGACGGTTCGCTGGACTTCCTCGGCCGCGCCGACAACCAGATCAAGATCCGCGGCATGCGCCTGGAGCTGGAGGACGTGGAGGTCGGCCTCGCCGAGCACCCCGCGGTACGCCACACCTGCGTCATCGCGAAGAAGAACAGCGCGGGCGGCACCTACCTCGTCGGGTACGTGATCCCGGCCGCCGGCAGCGAAGAGCTGCGGGCCGACGAGGTCAAGGCCTGGGCCACCGAGCACATGGTCGAGTACATGGTGCCCACCCACATCGTCGTGATGACCGAGTTCCCGCTCACCGCGAACGGCAAGCTGGACCGCCGCGCCCTGCCGGAACCCGAGATCGTGACCGGGGAGTCCCTCCGCCCCTCCACCGACGAGGAGCGCGCCGTGTGCGCGGCCGTCGCCTCGGTGCTGCGGCTGGAGGAAGTCGGCGTCGACCAGGACTTCTTCCAGCTCGGCGGAGACAGCATCCTCGCCATCTCCCTGCTGAGCGCCCTGCGCGAAGCGGGCCTCTACGTCACCGCGGGGCAGATCTTCGCCAACAGCGTCCTGGGCGCCCTGGCGGCCGTCGCCGGACGCGAGGACCCGGCCCGGGCGGACCACGCCGACGTGGCGACCGGTCCCGTCGTGGGATCGCCCATCGTCCAGTGGCTCGGCCGGACCACCGACGCCGTCGACGGCTTCGTCCAGGCCGTCGTACTGAACACCCCGGCGGACCTCACCGCCGACGCCCTCGGCCCGATCCTCGACTCCGTCGTCGCCCGGCACGACATGCTGCGCGCCCGGCTGGTGCGCGGGGACCGCTGGAGCTTCGACATCGCGGAGGCCGGCGGAGCCACGGCCGACTGGCAGGAGAGCGGCGGGCCGCTGGACGCGTGCGTCGCCCTCGCCACCGAAGGACTGGACCCGGACAACGGCGTGATGCTGCGGGCCGTCTGGCGCCGCGAGGCCCGCCAGCTGGTCCTGGTCGCCCACCACGTGGTGGTCGACGGCGTGTCCTGGCGGGTCCTGATGGAGGACCTGGCCACCGCATGGCGCCGGTTCTCCGCGGGCGAGTTCTCCGCGGGCGAGACGATCGAACTGCCCCCGGTGGGAACCTCGTTCCGACGCTGGACCCAGCTCCTGGAGAGCGCCGGCTTCGACGCCGACCGCGCCCACTACGAGCGCCCCCTGCCCGGCCCCGACGCGCCCTTGGGCAGGCGTGCCCCGTCCGAGGCCGACACCGTCGAGCGGGAGCGGACCCGGGTCTTCACCGTCGGCTCCGAGGCCACGGCGGCGCTGCTGGGCGAGATCCCCGCGAAGTTCCACGCGGGCGTCAACGACGTCCTGCTGACCGCGCTCGCCGTCACCCTCGCCCGGTGGCGCCGCGGCCGCGGCCAGGAGCAGACCTTCGCGCACATCGAGCTGGAGGGCCACGGACGCGAAGGCCGCCACGTGGCGGGCGCCACCGGCATCGAGCCGGAACTGTCGCGGACCGTCGGCTGGTTCACGACCCTGTTCCCGGTGACCGTGGACCCCGGCACGACCGGCGACTTCACCGACCCCCGCTACCTCGCCGCCGCGCTGAAGGCGGTCAAGGAGGACCTGGCCCGCGTGCCGAGCAACGGCGTCTCCTACGGCGCCCTGCGCTACCTGGCCGATGCCGCCTTCACGGCCCCGGCACCCCAGGTCCTCTTCAACTACCTGGGCCGCTTCGACGCCGGCGCCTCGGGGGACTGGCAGCTCTCCGGCACCACCGGCCAGCTCGGCGAAAAGCGCGACCCGCGGATGCGCCTGCCGCGCGCCCTGGAGTTCAACGCGATCGCCGAACCCTCCGCCACCGGCGCGTACGAACTCGTCACCACCCTCTCCTGGCCCGACGGGATGTTCACCGACGAGGACATCGAGGCCATCGGCGGGTACTTCCAGGCGGCCCTCACCGCCCTGGCCGCGCTGGAGGAGGGCGGCCACTCGCCCAGCGACTTCCCGCTGGTGCGGCTGACCCAGGCCGACGTCGACGCCCTCGACGGACCCGCGCTGCGCGCCGTCCTCCCGCTGACCCCGCTCCAGGAAGGCCTGTACTTCCACTCGGTCTTCGACGAAGACTCCGCGGGCAGCTACGTCGAACAGCAGCTGCTGACGCTGGAGGGCGAGCTCGACCCCGCCCGCCTCGCGGCCGCGGCCTCCCGGCTGCTCACCCTGTACCCGAACCTGGCCGCGCGGTTCACCGCCCTCGCCGACGGCCGCGTCGTCTCCGTCCTGGAGAGCGGCGCCGAGGCCCCCTTCACCACCGTGGAGCGGCCCGGCATCACCGACGCGGAACTCCACGACCTCGCCGAGCGGGACCGCCGCGCCGGATTCGACCTGGTCACCGGCCCGCTGATGCGGTTCACGCTGGTCCGCGACCCGGAATCGGGCCGCGACGTCCTCGTGCAGACCGTCCACCACATCCTCGCCGACGGCTGGTCGGTCCCCCCGATGCTGCGCGCGCTGCTCGCCGAGTACCACGCGCCGGGCAGCACCTACCCGCTGAGCGGCTTCCCCGACTACGTCGGCTGGCTCGCGGAGCGCGACGCCGACGAGAGCGACCGCGTGTGGGGCGCCGAGCTCGCCGGACTGCCCGGCCCCTCGCTGGTGGCCCCGCAGCACACCCCGTCCGACCGGTTCGCCGACACCTCCGTCCTGCCCTCGCCGGACATCGACGCCGCCGTCCGTTCCGCGGGCGTACCGCTGAGCGTGGCCGTGCACAGCGCCTGGGCGGTGACCCTGGGCGGGATCCTGCACTCCGCCGACGTGGTCTTCGGCTCCACGGTGTCCGGCCGCGACGCCGACGTCCCCGGCATCGAGGACATGGTCGGCCTGTTCATCAACACCGTCCCGCTGCGTGCGCGGTGGTCCGCCGCCACCACGGCGCGCGACCTGCTCGCCTCGGTCCGCGAGCACCAGGGCGCCGTCCTGCCGCACCAGCACGTCTCGCTGGCACGGATCGGCCGCCTGGCGGGCGTCGGCTCCCTCTTCGACACCCTCGTCGTGTTCGACGTGGCCACCGACGTGGCCGCCCTGCGCCGCGCCGGCGACACCCTCTCCGTCACCGCCCTCGTCAACGAGGGAGCCCCGCACTACCCGCTGACCCTGGTCGTGGAGCGGGCCCTCGACGGGCGCCCGCGCTTCAACCTGATCTACGACGGCGAACTGCTCCGCGAGAGCAGCGCCCGGGACATCCTGAGCCGGTTCTCGCACACCCTCACCGGCCTGCTCACCCGGCCGGACGCCCCGGTCGGCGACCTGGCACCGCAGGACGGCAGGACCCCCGCGCGGATCACCCCGACCACCCTCGGCGCCCTCTTCGACGCCGCGGCGCGGCGGGACCCGGCGGCCACCGCCGTCACCCAGTGCGCGCTCGACGGCGCCACCCGCTCGCTGACCTACGGCGAACTCGCCGCCGCGAAGGACGAACTGGCCGCCGCCCTGCGCGCTGCCGGGGTCGGCCCGGGCCGGCGCGTGGCCGTGGCCGTCCCGCGCACCATCGAGCAGGTCGTCGCCCTGGTCGCGATCGTCAGCGCGGGCGGCGCCTACGTCCCGCTCGACATGGCCTACCCGGACGAGCGGCTGGAGTACGTCCTCGGCGACGCCGCCCCGCAGGCCGTCCTCGTGGACCCCGCCCAGCGCGCACGCTTCACGGCCCTGCTGGAGCGGGCGGGCGTGCCCGCACGCGTCCTCGTACAGGGCGACGAACTGCCGCGGGAGGCTGCCGAGGCCGCCGCTGACGAGGTGAGCTGGCACGACCCCGCCTACGTGATCTACACCTCCGGGTCGACCGGCAGGCCCAAGGGCGTCGTCGTCCCGCACTCCAGCGTGGTGGCGCTGCTCGCCAACACCCGGCCCGACATGGACTTCGGTCCCGACGACGTCTGGGTCCAGTTCCACTCCTACTCCTTCGACTTCGCCGTCTGGGAGCTGTGGGGAGCCCTGGCGCACGGCGGCGAGCTGCTCGTTCCCGACTACGGCCTGACCCGTTCCCCGGTCGACTTCCACCGGCTCGTCCGCGAGCGCGGGGTGACCGTGCTCAACCAGACGCCGTCGGCCTTCTACCAGTTCGTCGAGGCCGACCGGCATTCCGGTGAGCCCCTTCCCGCCCTGCGCCGCGTCGTCTTCGGCGGCGAGGCGCTGGACCTCGGGCGGCTGCGCGGCTGGGTCGAGCGGCACGGCGCCGCCTCGCCCGAGCTCGTCAACATGTACGGGATCACCGAGACCACGGTCCACGTGACCCACCGGGTGCTGACCGAGGAGGACTTCGCCTTCGGCGACGAGGCGAGCCCGATCGGCGGGCCCATCCCGGGCCTGGTCACCCACCTGCTCGACGACCGGCTCCGGCCGGTGCCGCCGGGTCAGGTCGGCGCGATCTACGTGGCCGGCGACCAGGTGTCCCTGGGCTACCTCGGGCGGCCGGGCCTGACCGCGGGCCGGTTCGTGGCGAACCCGTTCGCGAACGACGGCTCCCGGATGTACCACACCGGCGACCTGGCCGTCCGTACCCTCGACGGGGAGCTGGAGTTCACCGGCCGCGCCGACGACCAGGTCCAGCTCAAGGGCTTCCGCATCGAGCTCGGCGAGGTCGAGTCCGCGCTGCGGGACCTCGACGGCGTGGTCGACGTGGCCGTCACCGTGGCCGGCAGCGGCGACCACCTGGTCGCGCACGTCGTGGGCCGGGTGCCCGGCGACCTGTCCGTCCTCCTCGCGGAGAAGCTGCCCGTGCACATGGTGCCCGGGCGGGTCCTCCCGGTGGACGCCCTGCCGCTGACCGTCAACGGCAAGCTGGACCGCAAGGCCCTGATCGCGCGGGCCGCGCAGGACGACAGCCCGGTGGACGGCGGTTCCGTCAGCGGGTCCGTCACCGAGTCCGTCACCGGTGCCGTCACCGCCTCCGCGCTCGCCTCGCTCGTCGGCATCTTCGCCGAGACCCTGTCCCACCCGGACGCCGACGCCGACACCGACTTCTTCGGCGCGGGCGGCGACAGCATCATCGCCATCACCGTGGTCAACCGGGCCAGGGCGCTCGGCCTGCCGATCGCACCCCGCGACGTGTTCCTCCTGAAGACGCCGCGCGCGCTCGCCGGGCTCCTGGGCACGCGCGCACCGCGGACCCAGGCCCCCGCCGCGAACCCCGCGCGCCGCGAGGACGGCCCGCTGGCGCCCACGCCGATCATCCTGCGCCAGCGCGAACTGGGCGGCTCCCTCGCCCGGTTCGCCCAGGCCCGGACCGTGGAGGTCCCCGAAGGCACCGCGTTCGCCGACATCGAGCGCGCCGCGAACGCCGTACTGGCCGCCCACGCGGCCCTGCGGATGCGCCTGCGCACCGAGCACGGCGTGTGGACCCTGCGCACCGAACCCGCCCGCGGGGCCACCGTGGTCCGCGCGGACACGGCCGACGCCACGGCCGCCGCCGACGAGGCCGCCGGACGGCTCGACCCGGAGACCGGGGAGGTCACCGCCTTCACCTGGCTCGCGGCCACCGGCACCCTGGTGGTCACCGTGCACCACATCGCGGTCGACGCGGTCTCCTGGCTGATCCTGCTGGACGACCTGACCGCCGCCCTGCGCGGCGAGCCCCTCGCACCGGCGACCACCTCCTACGCCGAGTACGCCGACGCGCTGACCCTGCGGTCCGCCGCCGGCGCCGACGACCTCGGCCATTGGGTGGACACCCTCGAGGCGCCCCCGCTGCTGCCCGCGTCCGGGGCACTGCGCGACACCACCGTCGTCCTCGGCCCCGAGGCCGCCGACCGGGTGACGCGCACCGCCCCCGCCGCGCTCGGCGTCGCCCTCACCGAGCTGCTGTGCGGCGCCCTGCGCACCGCACTGACCCGGATCCAGCCCGTGCCCACCGATCTGGCGATCGAGCTGGAGCGGCACGGCCGGGTGGCCGTGGAGGAGCACCACGACTACACCCGTACGGTCGGCTGGTTCACCGCCATCGCGCCCGTCCGGCTCACCGCGCACACCGACCCGGTCGCGGCGGCCCGCGAGCTCGCGGCGCGCCAGCCGGACGAGTCCGGGCACCTCGCCTACGGCCGGCTGCGCTACCTCAACCCGCAGACGGCCCCGCTGCTCACCGCCCGCCCGCAGGTGCTCTTCAACTACCTCGGCCGGGGCGGCGAGTCCCGGGCGCCGCAGATCACCGGCGGCGACCAGGGCAGCCCGTACGCCGTGGAGGTCAACGCCTGGACCGACGCGGCCACCGGCAGCCTGCACGCGCACTTCACCCTCGCCGAGGAGATCCCCGACGAGATCACCGCCCACTGGCTGCACGCCCTGGAAACCCTCGCGGAAGCCTCCGCGACGGCCGAGCGCACCGCGCCGGTCACCGCCCTCCAGCGGGGCCTGTACTTCCAGGCCCAGCTGGCCGGTACGGCCGGCCACTACGTCGCGCAGAGCTACTTCGCCCTCGACCACCGCCTCGACACCGACGCCCTGACCGAGGCCATGGCCGTGGTCATGGCCCGCCACCCCGTCGTCGGCGCCGGCTTCACCACCGACGACGACGGCAACCCGGTCCAGGTCCTCAAGGCGGGCCGCCGGGTCGGCGTCCACACCGTCGAGCTGTCGACCGACGAGGAAGTCGAGGCCCTGCGCGTCCGGGACCGCAACACCGGCTTCGACCCGGCCGAGCCGCCGCTGGTCCGGCTGACCGTGATCCGGCTGCCCGACGGCCGCGACGGCCTGCTCCTCAGCTACCACCTGCTGCTGTGGGACGGCTGGTCCCGCGCGATCGTGCTGCGCGACCTGTTCGAGGCCTACCGGGCCCTGCTCGCCGGGGAACAGCCCGACAGGGCCCCGGCCGTACCGGCCTTCGAGGACCACGCACGCTCGCTCGCCGGCAGGGACCCGGCGCTCTCGGAGCGGTTCTGGGCCGAGCACCTGACCGGGCTCACCGGCCCGACGCTGCTCGCCGGACCGTCGCCGGCCCTCTCGGACGACCTGCCGCCCGCGCTGCTGCACACCCTGACCGCCGAACAGTCGCAGCTGCTGCGGGAGACGGCCAAGGCGCACGGCGTCACCCTCAACTCGGTCCTCACCGGGGCCTTCGGCCTGCTCCTCGGCGCCCACACCGGCCGCGGCGACGCCGTGTTCGGCGTCACCGTGTCCGGCCGCGACGGCGAGGGCCTGTCCGACATCGTCGGCGTACTGCTCAACACCGTGCCGATGTGGACCCGGGCCAGGCCCGGGGACACGGTCGGCCAGTACCTGGCGTCCGTACAGGCGGCCCGGGTCGACGCGATGGAGCACGAGCACCTCGGGCTCGGCGAGATCCAGCGGGCCAGCGGCCACGACACCCTCTTCGACAACCTGTTCGTGCTCCAGAACTTCCTGGACCTGGACGGGCTCGCGGAGATGAACGCCCGCCACGGCATCACCGAGGTGAAGTCGGACGACTCCACCCACTACCCGTTCACCTGGGTCGTCACCCCCGGCGACCGGCTCACGGTCAAGCTGGAGCACCGCCACGGCGACTCCGCGAGCGCCCGCCGCCTCCTCGACGACTACGTCGGCCTGCTCCAGGACCTGGCCCGGTCCACCGGCCCGGTGGGCGCACTGCCCGGCCTCGGGCCGGTGCCCGCGCCGGCCGACCGTACGGACATCGGCACCGACACGGTGGTCGACCGCTTCGACCTGGCGGCGGACCGCGCTCCCGAGCGGGTCGCGCTCGTCGCACAGGGCCGCGGCATGACCTTCGCCGAACTCCAGAGCCGCAGCCGCCTGCTGGCGGGCGTGCTCGCCGGACGCGGCATCGGCCCGGAGAAGACGGTGGGCCTGGCGATCCCGCGCACGCTGGACTGGATCGTCGCGCTGTTCGCCGTACTGCGCACCGGAGCCGCGTACGTACCGCTGGAGCTGGACCACCCGGACGAGCGGATCGCCACGATCGTCGCGGACGCCCGGCCCGAGGTGATCCTCACCGTCAGCGCCGTCTCGCCCCGGCTGACCGGCGGCCCGGTCGGGTCCGGCGACCTGATCGAACTGGACCGGCCCCTTCCGGAAGCCGAGCCGCTCGTGACCTTCGCACCGGACGACCCGGACCGGCTGCGCCACCCCGCGTACACGATCTACACCTCCGGCTCCACGGGCAAGCCCAAGGGCGTCGTGACCGAGTACGCCGGACTCACCAACATGCTGATCAACCACCAGCGGCGCATCTTCGCGCCGGTGCTGGCGGAGCACGACAACCGGATCTTCCGCATCGCGCACACCGTGTCCTTCGCCTTCGACATGTCGTGGGAGGAGCTGCTCTGGCTCGCCGACGGCCACGAGGTGCACATCTGCGACGAGGAACTGCGCCGCGACGCACCCGCGCTGGTCGACTACTGCCGCGAGCACGGGATCGACGTCGTCAACGTGACCCCGACCTACGCGCAGCAGCTCGCGGCCGAGGGCCTGCTCGACAACCCGGACCGGCGCCCCGCGCTGGTGCTCCTGGGCGGCGAGGCGGTCACCCCGACCCTGTGGCAGCGGCTCGCCGAGACCGAGGGCACCGTCGGGTACAACCTGTACGGACCCACGGAATACACCATCAACACCCTGGGCGTCGGCACCTTCGAGTGCCAGGACCCGGTGGTGGGCGTGGCCATCGACAACACCGAGGTGTTCGTCCTGGACCCGTGGCTGCGGCCCCTGCCCGACGGGGTTCCCGGCGAGCTCTACGTCTCCGGCATCGGCATCGCCCGCGGCTACCTCGGCCAGCCGGCCCAGACCGCGCACCGGTTCGTCGCCTCCCCGTTCGGCGCCCCCGGCGAGCGGATGTACCGCACCGGCGACCTGGTGATCCGCCGGCCGGACGGGAACCTGATGTACCTCGGCCGCACCGACCAGCAGGTCAAGATCCGCGGCCACCGCGTCGAGCTGGGGGAGGTGGAGGCCGCGTTCGCCGCGCACCCGGCGGTACGGTTCACCGCCGCGGTCGCCCAGCCCGACCCGCAGGTGGACGGCGCGTACCGGCTCGCCGCGTACCTCGTGCTGGCGGACGGCTCCGACCTGGCGGCGGTCGCCGCCGAGGTGGGCGCCGGGCTCCCCGACTACCTGCGCCCGACGCACTACGCCCAGGTCGACGCCATCCCGCTCACGGTGAACGGGAAGGCCGACACCAAGGCCCTGCCGGAGCCCAAGCCGCTGGGCGCGCTGACCACTTCGGGCGAGCGCGGCCCGGAGACCGAGACCGAGGTCCTGGTCTGCGAGTTCTTCGCCGAGGCCCTGGACCTGGACGAGGACGAGGTGAGCGCCGTGAGCGATTTCGTGTCGCTCGGCGGACACTCCATGCTGGCCGTACGCCTGGTCGGACTCCTGCGCCGTGAATTCGGCCCGACCATCACCATCCGCGACCTGCTCACCCTGCGAACCCCCGAAGCGATTGCCGGGCACATCGATGACAACTCCTGACGTCCACGGATCCCGCCGCGCGGGATCCGACATCCTCACGGCCGCCGTACGCCGCAACGGCGGCGCCATGGTCTGGGGCACCGTCCTCATGGGCCTGTACCAGGCCGGCGAGACGGCCTTCCCGATCGCGCTCGGCGTGATCGTCGACCACACGATGCGCGAGCGGAGCCCCGGGGCGCTGGTCCTCTCGATCGCCGTGCTGGCCGTGATCATCACGACCGTGTCGCTGTCGTGGCGGTTCGGGATGCGCATCCTGCAGAAGGCCAACACGACCGAGGCCCACCACTGGAGGGTGCGGGTCGCGTCCTGCGGCCTCCAGCCGGTGGCCCGGGACGTGGACCTCAAGTCCGGCGAGGTCCTCACGATCGCCACCGAGGACGCCGACCAGACCGCCGACATCGTCGAGGTCGTACCGATGCTGATCAGCTCCTCGGTCGCGGTGCTGGTCGCGGCGGTCGCGCTGGGCCTGGCGGACCTGCGGCTCGGCCTGCTGGTCATGGTGGGAACGGCGCTGATCCTGTCCTCCCTCAGCGTGATGTCGAAGCGGATCGGCAGCAGCACCCAGGAGCAGCAGGCCCGGGTGGCGCGGGCGGGCGCGAAGGTCGCCGACCTGATCACGGGCCTGCGCCCGCTGCACGGATTCGGCGGCAACCACGCGGCGTTCCGGTCCTACCGGAAGGTCAGCACCGAGGCGAAGGAACAGGCCATCACCGTCGCCCGGGTGAACGGCGTCTACACGGGTACCGCGCTGGGCCTGAACGCGATCCTCGCCGCCTCGGTGACGCTGACCGCCGGCTGGCTTGCCTTCGACGGGCAGATCAGCATCGGTGAGCTCGTCATGGCCGTCGGCCTGGCGCAGTTCATCATGGAGCCGCTGCGGCTGTTCTCGGACATGCCCAAGTACGTGATGATGGCCCGCGCTTCGGCGGAGCGGATGGCCCTGGTGCTGACCGCCCCGCCGGTGGCGGCCCCGGGGACGGCCCGCCCGGCGCCCGGCGGGGACCTGGAGATCGACTGCGTGCGCTACGAGTCCCTCCAGGGTCTGAAGTTCCACGTCCCGGCGGGCCAGTTCACCGCGATCGCGGTCTACCAGCCGCGGGCGGCGGCCGAGCTCGCCTCGATCCTGGCCGTGAACGTGCCGCCGGCCGCGTACGGCGGCACGGTGCGGCTCGGCGGGCAGGACCTCGCGGAGCTGTCGGTCGAGGCGGTCCGCGAGCTCATGCTGGTGAACCCGTACGACGGGGAGATCTTCGCGGGAACCCTCCGTACGAACATCGACCCGTCGGGCACCAGCCGCACGGTGAGCGAGGCCGTCGAGGCGTCCATGCTGACCGATGTCGTCGCCCTGCACCGGGAGGGACTCGACCACGAGGTCCGCGACCGCGGTTCGAACCTCTCCGGCGGGCAGCGCCAGCGGCTCTCGCTGGCCCGGGCGCTGGCGGCGGACTCCGACGTGCTGGTCCTGCGCGATCCGACCACGGCCGTGGACGCGGTCACCGAGCAGCTCGTCGCGCGCAGGATCGCGGAGCTGCGGCGGGGCCGCACCACCGTGGTCATCACGAGCAGCCCGGCCCTGCTGGACGCCGCCGACCGGGTCCTGGTCCTGGACGACGGGGTGGTCACGGCCGAGGGCACGCACCGGCACCTGCTGGCCACTGACCCGGCGTACTGCGCGGCGGTCACGCGCTGAGCTCGTGAGCCGGTGAACAGAAGGGGGCCTGGTGGCCCGGCGATCCGCGGGGCCACCAGGCCCCCTTGCCGTGTTGCCGTGTTGCCGTGTTGTCGGGGCCGTCAGGCCAGTGCCCAGGCCACGTCCCTGAGCAGGGCCTGCCGCCAGCCCGCACGGTCGTGGCCCGACGCGGACCGGGAGACCCGTACGGTCGCACCGGCCTGTTCCGTCAGCGCCTCGACCAGCTCGCAGTGGGGGCGCATGCGCGTCTCGTGCTCGCCCAGGTCGAAGGCGATCCGCAGTCCGGACGGGG
This sequence comes from Streptomyces sp. NBC_01298, assembly GCF_035978755.1. Classification (NCBI taxonomy): domain Bacteria; kingdom Bacillati; phylum Actinomycetota; class Actinomycetes; order Kitasatosporales; family Streptomycetaceae; genus Streptomyces; species Streptomyces sp. NBC_01298. The sequence continues at coordinate 2,298,970 of NZ_CP108414.1, read as the reverse complement.
CGGGGCGCTCGCGCAGTCGGGCCGCGATGGCGCCGCCGCGCGGACCGCCCAGCGGGTCCGGGAGGCCCGAGGCCTCCGGGGTCCACCAGAAGGACCCCGACTGGCAGGCGACCCGGGACACCAGCTCCGGGAACTCCGTCGCCGCGTACAGCGCGCTCAGACCGCCCAGGCTCTGCCCGGCGACCACCAGCCGGCCGAGGTCCGCGGGCACCCCGCTGTCGGCGACCAGCGGCAGCAGTTCGTCCCGTACCGCCTCCCACAGCTCGGGCCGGCAACCGAACTCCGCCTGCCGGTCCTTGACGGGCAGGAACACCAGCGTGGCCGGGGGCATGTCGCCGGCTTCGAAGGCGGCGTCGAAGGCCGTCATGGCCGGGTGGAGGTACAGCCAGTCGTCCCCGTCGAGCAGCAGCACCACCGGGCCGCCGCCGCCCACGGGATGGACCCGTACGGTGCGCTTCCCGCCGAGCCGTTCGCTCGCCCAGCGGATCCGGGTGCGCGGCAGGGGCAGTACGTCGTCGGCGCCCACGGCGGGCCAGTACGGCTGGGGCGGAGCGTCCGGGGTGGCCACGATGGAGCGTTCGCCGCCGGCCCGGAGGGGGTTGAGGGGATCGGGGTACGACGATCCGTCATCGGCGAGGAACCGGTAGGTCACCCGGAGCCGCGCGGGCATGCGCACTTCGGCGTACCAGCAGTCCGTGTCGCGCCAGCGGAGCAGTGCCACCGGATCCGACCAGCTTTCGAAATCGATGACCGTCGGGCTGCCGCGCCACAGGAACAGGGTGACCCAACCGCCGTCACCGGAAGGCGCGGACGCGGGAGCCGCGGCCGCCCAGAACTCATCGGTGCCGGGCGCGTTGGGCAGGCCGAACGCGGCGAAGGGGCTCTGCGAGCCGTCCTCGGCCAGGATCCGTTCGAGTGCGGGCACCGGTGCCTCCTTGTGAGGGGGAAGGGGAAACGTTAAGCTCTATAATTAGGCGAGCCTAACCTAAGTGATTGGCTCTCTTCATTCCCGATCGACCTTCCCCACGGGCACGGCGCCCACGGCCGGACCGCGCGCGCCACGCGCCGCACACCGACGCCGGCCGCCGTCCCATCGGGCTCCTGGAGGAACCCCAGTATGAGCACCAACCCGTTCGACGATGCCGACGGTCGTTTCCTGGTTCTGGTGAACGACGAGGGTCAGCACTCCCTCTGGCCGTCCTTCGCCGACGCTCCCGGCGGATGGGCGGTCGCCCTCGCGGAGACCACCCGCGACGCGTGCCTGGAGTTCATCGAGTCGAGCTGGACCGACCTCCGCCCCAAGTCCCTCGCGGCGGCCGTCGAAGCCTGACCGGGACGGCCCCGGACACGCCGCGCTCGCGGCGTGTCCGGGGCCGCGGCATGTCCGGGGCCGCGTCGCGTCCGGGATGGAACTCCAGATGGTTAGGTTAGGCTAAGCTAACTGCACGGTGCTGCGCGGGACCGCACGCACGGCATCAGGGGGAGGGGATCGTCATGGGTCTGCCGGCCATCGGCTCCTACGCCATGCCCGACCGGGCCTCCCTGCCCCCCTCCTGTGCGTCCTGGGCCATCGACCCGGGCCGCGCCGCACTCCTGGTCCACGACATGCAGAACCACTTCGTGGGGGAACTCCCGACGGACCGGTCCCCGGTCGTGGAACTCGTGGAGAACATCGCGGCTCTGCGCGCCCTCGCCACGGCACTCGGGATACCGGTCGTGTTCACCGCCGAGCCCGCCGCCCAGTCGCCCGGCCGGCGCGGCCTCGCCGCGGACGTCTGGGGGCCGGGCATCGACGACGACGGGACCGACGCCGCCGCGATCGTCCCGCCGCTCACCCCGCGCCCCGGCGAGCGCGTGCTGGCCAACGTCCGCCACAACGCCTTCCTCCGCAGCCACCTGGGGAGACTGCTGCGTTCGGAGGGGCGCGACCAGCTCATCGTCTGCGGGATCCACGCCCACCTCGGCGTCCTCCTGACGGCCGCGGACGCCTTCATGAACGACATCCAGCCCTTCGTGGTCGCCGACGCCATCGCCGACTTCTCCGCCGAGGAGCACGCGATGGCCCTGCGCTGGGCCGCCCGCAGCGCGGTGGTGTGCACGACCGGGACCCTGCTCCGCGAGCTGCTGCTCGCCGGAGGGTCCCCGGACGTGCGCAAGGATGCCTGAGTCCATCCCTTCGGCGCCCGACCGCGGGTCCGGCCCGCGGTCGGCCGCCGCTGGATCGCCCAACGAACCGAGAGAGAGCGGAAGAACATGACCGTACGGGTCGCGGTGGCCGGTGCCAGCGGCTACGCCGGCGGGGAGCTGCTCCGCCTGCTGAGCTCGCATCCCGGCGTGGAGATCGGCGCGTTGACCGCGCACAGCAGTGCGGGGCGTCCGCTGGGGTCCGTACAGCCCCAGCTCCCGGAGTTCGCCGACCGGATCCTCCTGGACACCTCCGCCGCGTCCCTGCGCGGGCACGACGTGGTGTTCCTCGCGCTGCCCCACGGTCAATCCGCCGCCCTGGCCGCCGAGTTGGAGCCAGGCATCCTGGTGGTGGACTGCGGTGCCGACTTCCGGCTGCGGGACCCGGCGGCCTGGGAGCGGTTCTACGGCACCGCCCACGCCGGCACCTGGCCGTACGGGCTGCCGGAACTGCCCGGTGTCCGAGCCGAGTTGAAGGGTGCCACCCGGATCGCCGTTCCCGGCTGCTACCCCACGGCCGTCACCCTGGCCCTGTTCCCCGCCTACGCGGCGCACCTGGTCGAGCCCGAGGCCGTCATCGTCGCCGCCAGCGGAACCTCCGGCGCCGGACGCGCGCTCAAGGCGCGGCTCCTCGGCTCCGAAGTCATGGGCTCCATGAGCCCGTACGGAGTCGGCGGCGGCCACCGGCACACCCCGGAGATCGCCCAGAACCTGTCCCGCGCGGCCGGCGCGCCCGTGACCGTCTCCTTCACGCCCACCCTGGCCCCCATGCCGCGCGGCATCCTCGCCACCTGCTCGGCCCGTCTGAGCCCGGCGGCCGAGACGCTCGCGGAGGAGGAGGTGCGCGCCGTGTTCGAAGCCGCTTACGCCGACCAGCCGTTCGTACGGCTGCTGCCGCCCGGCCGGTGGCCCACCACCGCGGCCGTCCTCGGCTCGAACGCCGCCCAGGTGCAGATCGCCGTGGACCCGGACGCCCGCAGGCTGATCTGCGTGAGCGCCATCGACAACCTGACGAAGGGCACCGCCGGTGGCGCGGTGCAGAGCATGAACATAGCCCTCGGCCTGCCGGAACGGCTGGGCCTGCCCATGAATGGAGTGGCTCCGTGAGTGTGACCGCCGCCCGCGGATTCCTTGCCGGCGCCGTGCGCGCCGGCATCAAGGAGTCCGGTGACCCGGACCTGGCCCTGGTGGTGAACCGGGGGCCGTCGCGCGCCGCCGCCGGTGTCTTCACCTCGAACCGCGTACAGGCCGCGCCCGTACGCTGGTCCCGCCGCGTGCTCGCCGACGGCCGGATCTCCGCCGTCGTCCTCAACTCCGGTGGCGCGAACGCCTGTACGGGCCCCGGAGGCGCGGAGGACACCCGGGCGATGGCGGAGCGCACCGCGCTGGCCGTGGACACCGCCGCCGACGAGGTCGCGGTGTGCTCCACCGGCCTCATCGGTGTCCGGCTGCCGATGGACCGGGTGACGGCCGGTATCGCCGCCGCCGCGGACCGGCTGTCGCCCGAGGGCGGCGAGGAGGCCGCCGTCGCGATCAAGACGACGGACTCCGTCCACAAGACGGCGGTGGCAACCGGCCCCGGCTGGACGGTGGGAGGCATGGCCAAGGGCGCCGGGATGCTCGCCCCGGGCCTCGCCACCATGCTGGTGGTCCTGACCACCGACGCCGACGCGAGCGCCGACGTGCTCGACGCGGCGCTGCGCGAGGCGGTGAACACCACCTTCGACCGGGTGGACTCGGACGGCTGCATGTCCACCAACGACACCGTGCTGCTGCTCGCCTCGGGCAGCTCGGGCATCACGCCCGAGCACGCGGAACTCACCGCGGCCGTCCACGCCGTGTGCCGGGATCTGGCGCTCCAGTTGGTGGCGGACGCCGAGGGCGCCTCCAAGGAGATCGAGGTGTCCGTGGTCGGCGCGGCCTCCGAGGCGGACGCCGTGGAGGTGGGCCGCTCGGTGGCCCGCAACAACCTCCTCAAGTGCGCGCTGCACGGCGAGGACCCGAACTGGGGCCGGGTGCTGTCGGCGATCGGCACGACCTCGGCCGTCTTCGACCCGGATCGGCTGGACGTGGCGATCAACGGCGTCTGGGTGTGCCGGGACGGCGCCGGGGGAGAGTCGCGGGACAAGGCCGATCTGTCCGGCCGCCGCATCGCCATCACCGTGGACCTGCGCTCCGGCGACTCCTCGGCCGTGATCTGGACCAACGACCTGACGGCCGAGTACGTGCACGAGAACAGCGCCTACAGCTCGTGAACGGGGCCGAGATGACGAGGGAGACGACGCGGGCACGGACGTCGGCGCGGACGCCGGCCACCGTGCCGGCCCCCCGGGACCTGCCCTGGCTGGAGCAGCTCCAAGGGCGGACGGTCGTCGTCAAGTTCGGCGGCAACGCCATGGTGGACCCGTCCACGCAGCGGACGTTCGCCCAGGACGTCGTGGAGCTGTGGCACGCGGGCCTGCGGCCCGTCGTCGTCCACGGCGGCGGGCCCCAGATCAGCGCACTGCTCGACCGGCTCGGCCTGGAGGTCCGCTTCGAGGCCGGGCTGCGGGTGACCACGCCGGAGACGATGGACGTCGTGCGCATGGTGCTCACCGGTCAGGTCCAGCGCGAACTGGTCGGGGCCATCAACGCCCACGGGCCGTTCGCCGTGGGCCTGTCGGGCGAGGACGCCCACACGATGACCGCGGTACGGCGCCCGGCCTGGGTGGACGGCCGGCCGGTGGACATCGGCCAGGTCGGCGACATCGTCGGCGTGGACGGCAGCGCGATCGCCGCACTGCTGGAACAGGGCCGCATCCCCGTCGTCTCGCCCGTCGCGCGCGGCGAGGACGGCCAGGTCTACAACGTCAACGCCGACCTCGCGGCCTCGGCCCTGGCCGTCGCCCTCGGGGCCGACCGGCTGGTGGTGATGACCGACGTCGAGGGACTGTACGCGGACTGGCCGCACAGCACCGAGGTGATCGAGCGCCTCACGGCCGGCCAACTGGACGCCCTGCTCCCAGAGCTCGCCAGCGGCATGCTCCCCAAGATGGAGGGCTGCCTGCGCGCCGTACGGGCCGGCGTCGCCCGGGCGCAGGTCATCGACGGCCGGGCGCCGCACGCGCTGCTGCGCGGAGTCCTCACCGAGGACGGACCCGGCACCACGGTGGTGCCGGACGACGAGCCCGGCCCGCGGGGCCCGGGCGGCGAGGGGGGCGGCGCGTGACCACCGACCGTACGACGACGCCCGACGGGCGCACCACGACGGCCGCGCTCGCCGACCGCACCACGACGGCCCCGCTCGCCGACCGTTGGCGCGCGGTGATGATGGACACCTACGGCACCCCCGCCCTGGCCCTGGTCAGGGGCGAGGGGAGCACGGTCTGGGACGAGGACGGCCGCGCGTACACGGACTTCACCGGCGGGATCGCCGTCAACGCCCTCGGGCACGCCCACCCGGCCCTGGTCGCGGCCGTGCGGGAGCAGGTCGCCCGGCTCGGCCACGTGTCGAACCTGTTCGTCTCGGAGCCGGCCGTCGCGCTGGCGGAACGGCTCCTGGCCCTGCTGGACAGGCCGGGCCGGGTGTTCTTCGCCAACTCGGGCGCGGAGGCGGTCGAGGCCGCCTTCAAGATCGCCCGCCGGACCGGCCGCCCGCACCTCGTCGCGACGGAGGGCGGGTTCCACGGGCGCACCATGGGGGCCCTGGCCCTCACCGGCCAGCCGCCCAAGCGAGCCCCCTTCCTGCCCCTGCCCGGGGAGGTCACGCACGTGCCCTACGGGGACACGGAGGCGCTCCGCGCGGCCGTCACCGAACAGACGGCCGCGGTCGTGCTGGAACCCCTGCAGGGCGAGGCCGGAGTGGTCCCGGCGCCGCCGGGCTACCTGCGGGCGGCCCGCGAGATCACCCGCGCCACCGGAACCCTGCTCGTCCTGGACGAGGTGCAGACCGGGATCGGGCGCACCGGCCACTGGTTCGCGCACCAGGCGGAGCCCGGAGCCGAGCCCGACGTGATCACCCTGGCCAAGGGGCTGGGCGGCGGCCTGCCGATCGGCGCCACGGTCGCCTTCGGCGCGGCCGCCGGACTGCTGACCCCCGGTCAGCACGGCTCCACCTTCGGCGGGAACCCGGTCGCGTGCGCGGCCGGGCTCGCGGTCCTGGAGACCATCGAGAAGGAAGGGCTGCTGGCCCACGCCGCGCGGGTGGGGGAGCGGCTGCGGCTCGGCGTCGAGGCCCTGCACCACCCCCTGGTCCGTGAAGTGCGGGGCGCCGGTCTGCTCCTGGGCATCGCCCTCGCCGAGCCGGTCGCCGCGCGGGTCCAGCGGGCCGCGCAGGACGCCGGGTTCCTCGTGAACGCGGCGGGTGCGGACGTCGTACGGCTGGCTCCGGCACTGACACTGCCGCAGGAGCGTGCCGACGCCCTGCTGGCGGCGCTGCCCGCGATCCTCGAAGCCGCGTAGGCCCGGTCGGCGGTACGACATGGGGCGGGTCCCACAAGGGACCCGCCCCTCTGTCGTCCGCGGCCGTCTACAGGGCGCGGGCCAGGACCCGTGCTCCCCGGGCGGGGTCCAGGGACTGCGCCCAGTCGGCCGGTGCCAGGCTCGGGGAGGCCGGGCGGAACCCGTGGCCGAGGAAGAGGCGGCCGCTGCCGGTCGTGGCCGTGAACAGCGTGGCCAGGGAGCGCGTACGGGCCCTGGCGAAGGCCGCGTGCAGCAGGCGGGCGCCCATCCCCGTGCCCTGCCGGTGGGCCGCGACGCAGAAGTTGTACAGCACGCCGGCGGCGACGGGGTGTTCGCGCAGGCCGAGACAGCCTTCGAGGGTTCCGTCGGGCGCCTGCGCGACGAGGAAGTCGGACGCGCGGGAGAGGTAGAGCGAGAGCGGGCGCTCGCGCAGCGCCCCGGCCCGGGCGAACGGCCGGGAGAGGGCGGCGAGCGCCGGACCATCGTCCCGGCGGGCCGGGCGCACCGTGAACTCGGGGACCTCGTGCCACCGGGGGGCGGGTGCGTGCGCGTGGGTGTGGGCGCGGGGCGTCGAAGTGGCGTGCGCGGCGGCAGGGGGCAGCGTGGCCGTGGTCAAGGTGTTCCTTCCTCGGTTCCGCCGTGTGCGGGTACGGGGGCGGGGCCTCCCGGCGGAACGATCGAGGTAAGGTTAGCCTTACCTAGCCATCGGGGCCAAGTCGCCCCGTACGGACCGCGCGTGCGGCCACGTATCCGGGAAAGGCGGGCACGTCGGCGACGGTCCATCCCGGCGGATCCGAGGGGGCGGGGCCGGTCCCCACGTAGGTCAGGGCCGGGTTCCCGCCGAGGCCGATCCCGACTCCCTTGAGGTAGGCCTCCTTCCGGGACCAGCAGCGGGCCACCGCGGCGGGGCGCTCGCCGGCCGGCAGCGCCGACAGCTCGGCGCGCTCGGCGGGATGGAGTACCTCCGTCAGTTCGGAGGCGACCTGGGCCGCCAGCGCGGGGGCCGGCCGCCGCTCGACGTCCACGCCGACCGGGTCGTCCGCGAAGGCCAGCAGCACGGCGTCCCCCGCGTGGGACAGCGAGAAGTGCAGCGGTACGCCGACCACCGCGGGCCGGCCGTGCGGCCCGCCGCAGCCGGGGCACGGCTCGCGGAAGAACCGCACCCGCGCCGGATCCCGTCCGAGCCGGTCGCCGAGCAACTGCCGCAGCACGACGTGGGCGACCCGGTACTGGTCACGGTCGCCGGCGCGCCTGAGCCCCTGGAGCCGGGCCCGCTCGCCGTCGTCGAGCATCCCCTCCCACTCCCGCGCCCGATCCGCGTACAGGCTCACGCGCACGGCCCACAGCCCCGGTCCGGGAGAGCTGAGCCAGTGCCGGCCCGGAGCTTCGGTGTCCAGGGGCAGGTCGGCCGGGGCCGTCATCCGCACGGGCGGCCGGGGTAGTCCTCGCCCTCCGGGGCTCCGGCCTCGCGCATCCGGCACAGGACCTCCCCGAGAAGGACGTCGTCCACGTCGACGGGCATGTTGAACTCCCGGTCGAACACGAAGGAGTCACCCGCGCCCGCGTGCCAGATCACCCAGCGCGGCGGCATCTCGGGCACCTCCCACAGGGGGGAGAACCGTTCCAGGACGTTCGCTTGACCGATCACAGCACTGATCACAACTTTCCTTTGTCCGTAGCTTCGTTTCCGTCGACCCACGTCGCCACGACCTCGATGCCGCTGATCCGGGAGGGATCGACGGATCGCGGGTCGTCGCCCAGGACGACCAGGTCGGCCCGCTTCCCCGGGGTGAGGCTGCCGGCGCGGTCGTCCCACCGGCAGGCGTACGCACCGGCGACCGTGTAGGCGCGCAGCGCCTCCTCGACGGTGATCGCCTCGTCCGGCCCGATCGGCCGGCCGGAGGCGGAGGCGCGCTCGACCATGAACTGGATCGCCCGCAGCGGGGCCCCGTCCGTGACCGGCCGGTCGGAACTCCCCACGAGGGTCACCCCGTGGTCCAGGAACCCGCGCCCCCGGTACATCCAGGGAGCCCGCTCCTCACCCATCACGTCCGCGTAGTCGTCCCCGAAGGAGTGGAGGAAGGCCGGCTGGACGACCGCGCTGACGCCCAGGCGCGCGAAGCGCGGGAGCTGGTCGGGGCGGATCAGCCCGGCGTGCTCGATCCGGTGCCGCGCGTCCGGCCGGGGCCTCAGCCGCTGGGCCTCTTCCAGCGCGTCGAGCGCGAGGTCGGCGGCGCGGTCCCCGATGGCGTGGACGGCGAGCTGCCAGCCGCCGAGGTGGCCGTCGACGATCAGCCGGGTGAGGCGCTCGGGATCGTCCTGGAGCTGGCCGGTGTGGTCCGTGCCCGCGTACGGGGCCGTGAGCGCGGCCGTACGGGCCATCATCCCGCCGTCGGTGTAGATCTTGAGCGCGCCCAGCGACAGCCAGTCGTCCCCGAACCCGGTGCGCATCCCCAGGTCCAGAGCCCGGGGAATGCCGTCCTCCCGGTGCACCTCGCGCGGCCGCAACACGTCCCCGGCGGGCATGAGCTGCACCCGCAGGGGCAGCCTCCCCTGGTCCCGCAGCAGTTGGTAGGCGCCGAGCTCCACCGGGCTGTGCCCGAGCAGCCCGCCCCCGATGCCCGCCTCGGCGACGGCCGTCACGCCCTCGGCGAGGCAGGTCCGTGCCGCACGCTCGACGGCATCGGCGATCTCGTCCTGCCCGTACGGCAGCCGCAGCCGCCGCGCGGCGGTCATGGCCGCCTCGGCGAGGAAGCCGTCCTGATGCGGAACCCCGTCGGGCAGCATGCGCAGCACCGCACTGTTGACCACACACGCGTGTCCCGAGTCGTGCATCAGGAACACCTTGCGCCCGTGGCTGACCGCATCCAGCTCGGCGGCGGTCAGATGCCGCCCGAGCGCCCGCTGGTCGTACCCCATGACATCGACCCAGGCCCCGTCCCCACCCACCGAGCGCGCCACGGCCCCGGCCACCACCGCCAGCACGTCCTCGACCCGTTCGCACGGGGCGACGCTCGGGGTGCTCTGCTTCAGCCCGGCCCAGGCGAGGTGCACATGACTGTCGATGAACCCGGGCAGCACGGTGGCCCCCTGCAGATCGACGACCTCCCGGGCGGGCAACGAGGCGACCTCCTCGTCGAACCCCACGATCCGCCCCCGCCAGATCCCCAGCTCCCGGGCGAAGGGCCGGTCCGGGTCCATGGTGAGGATGTTCGCGTTCGTCAGCCTCGTACACAGCATGGGTAGTACAACTCCCGTTGAGGGCAACGCGCATGTACAGGGGGCAAAGCAGGTGGCCAGGAGTCGCACCACAGCTGACTTAGGTAAGCCTAACCGTGCATGCGCCGACCGGTCAATGCGGGGTGAGGGGGCGGGCCTGTGCAGGGGAAGCGGTACGACCAGCGGGTACTGGTGCTGATCGAGGTGCGGGGCGGGCAGCGCGACTGGGACGAGGCGGAACGGGCCTTCGGCGAACGGGACTGGCCGGTCGTCACCTCGTTCGCACGGGGTGAGGGAGCGTCACGAGGCGTGCTGAGGGTCGATGCCTCGGCGCGGATGTACTCCGTCGAAGTGCGGTTCTTCGGAGCCAGCAACCGGCGTACCGCCCGGGCCGCGGTCTGGCAGGTCGAGCGCCTGGCGCGGGCGAGGCGCTTGGAGATGTACGCCCGGCGCTGCGAGCCGATGGACCGCGACCGGGAGATGCTGATCGCCTGGTGGGCGCACACCACGGCCCACCGGCCGCTCCGCGCGCCTGTCCCGAGGTCCCTGACGCCGATGGCGAAGCTGCGGCGCGCGGCGGCGCTGGCGCGCGCGGGCGTCACGGAGTGGCGCGGACACCACGACACCGGCACGGTGGTGACGGGTACGGCCTCCGAGGCCCGCCGGCTCTCGCGCATGGAGCCGTCCGGTGGTGCCGCTCCCGGGTCCGCCACGGACGTGCGGGTGGCCCACCGGGCGGTGGGCAGCCACTTCGTGCCCCGCCGCGCGGACGACATGCGCCGCAGGTCGTACCGTCTCGGCGCCTGGCTCGTTGCCCTGACCTTCTGGGCCGTGGTCGCCCGGCAGCAGAGCGGAGCGTGGGCGTGGGTGTGGGCCGGTGCGGCGGTCCTGTGCTTCCTCGCGGGAGTCGTGCTGGTGTACGGCCTGTTCGCGGCCGGAGGCCGCGGGGAGGGCCTCGCCGCCTGGGGCATGGCCGCCGCGTACATCCTCGCGATCTTCCTCGGCGCCGGGGAGAACCGGAGCTGGACCCCGGGGGAGATCCTGCTGGCCGTCACCGTATGGGCGACGGCCGCAGGCATGTGGCTCCTGGTCCGGCAGTGGACGTGGGGCGAATGGCTCACCTGGGCCGTGCCGCTGGTCTTCGCGGCCGCGGCGTCGCTCGTGGTGTCTTCCGGATCGGTGCTTCACGCGATGTATGCGGACCACCTCGACCTGGTGCCCCCGGACCTCGACGTGCCCGTGATCTGGCAGGCCGTGTCGGCGGCCAAGCTCATGATCCTGCTGAGCTCCGTCCTGATCGTGCCGGCCCTGTGGGGCATCGCGAAGCACGTCCACGTGCCGGGTGTCGGTCCCGCCGACCGGTTCAGGGTCCCGTTGTACGTCGGCACGCAGGCGTTGGTGGTGGTGTTCTGCGCCGGCGTGGTGCTGGGATCGGTGGGCGACGCGGTGAAGGACTTCCGCGCTGCGGTGGCCCGAAGGGCGGAGCTGCCCGCGTACTTCGGGGTGGAGCCGGAGTGGACCTGCGTCGAGCCCACCGTTCCCGCGGCGAAGCTCGGGACCCGGGGCGGTGTCCTGCGCCCCGAGCGCCCGTACGTCTCCTTCGGGGAGGCCGGCGGGACGGTCTCGTTGTGGGACGAGGCCGCGGGGAAGTCCGTACAGATGCCGGCCGAGCAGGTGCGCCTCGTGCCCGTGGCCGACGGGACGGTCACGTGCACCTTCTCGTACGCCAGCCTGCCGAAGGGCGACTGATCCCTGTCCCGGTCCTCAGACCGGCAGGCCCGTGGGTTCCTTGATGCGTTTCATGATGATCTGGGAGTTGACCTCCGTGACGCCCGAGAGGGCCGTGAGTTTTTCGATCCAGAGGCGTTCGTACGCGCGGAGGTCCGCCACCGCGATGCGCAGGAGGCAGCCGGGGCTGCCGAAGAGGCGGTAGGCCTCGATGATGTCGGGGATGTCCTGGAGGGCGGCTTCGAAGGCTTCCACGGCCTCGCGGTCGCGGCGGACCTCCACGGAGACCAGGACCTCGAAGCCGCGGCCCACGGCTTCGGGGGAGATCACCGCGCGGTAGCCCTGGATGATCCCTTCCTCTTCGAGCTGGCGGACCCGCCGCATGCAGGGGGAGGGGGTGAGGCCCACGCGCTGGGCCAGCTCCTGGTTGCTGAGCCGGCCGTCCGCCTGAAGCTCGCGCAAGATTTCTTTGTCGATCGCGTCCATTGCGCAATTATCACGCATGTTTTATTGCAAGGGTGGGTGAGATAGCAATCGCGTTGCGCGTAGATCGGCCTACCATTGCCGTTTGTAGAAAATCTGTACGGGCCGTTTCGGACTGTGTGAGGGAAGGGTCGGGGTCATGGGACGCATCGTCGTCATTAGTACGGGCGGGACGATAGCCAGCCGCTGGCAGGGTTCCGGTTTCGCGGCCGATGCCGACGGGGCGGAGGTCATGGCCACCGCGCCGCTGCCCGAGGGCGTGAGCGTCGAGGTCGTCGATCTGTTCAGTGTGAACAGTCCCCGGCTGACCACCGCGCACCAGCTGACCCTGCTGCGGACCGTGCACGAGGTGCTCGCCGACCCGGGTGTGGACGGGGTCGTGGTCACGCACGGCACGGACACGCTGGAGGAGTCGGCGTTCCTGGTGGATCTTCATCATCATGATGCGCGGTCCGTGGTCTTCACCGGCTCGCAGCGGCCCATGGGGGCGGCGGACGGGGACGGTCCGGGGAATCTCTACGATGCCCTGCTGACCGCGTCGAAGACGCGCGGGCTCGGCGTCCTGATCACGTTCGCGGGGCGGGTGCACGCGGCCCGGGGGACCGTGAAGGCGCAGGCGGTGGCGCTCGACGCGTTCGCCGACCCGTCGAAGGAACTGTTGGGCAAGGTCGGATTCGGCAAGGTCACCGTGCTGCGGACGCCGGTGCGGCCGGAGCCGCTGCCGTTGCCGGCGATGCCGCAGGACCCGGCAGGGCCGCCGCGGGTAGATGTCGTGGTGCACCACGTGAGTGGTGACGCGGTGCTGCTGAACGCCGCGGTGGCGGCGGGGGCGCGGGGGATCGTGCTGGTCGGGACCGGCGCGGGGAACGCGACGCCGGAGGTCGTCGACGCGGTGAAGGCGGCCGTCGCGGACGGCGTGCTGGTGGCGCTGACCACGCGGGTCGCGGCCGGGCCGGTGACGGAGATCTACACCCACGGGGGTGCGGTGGACCTGGTCGCGGCCGGGGCCGTGCCGACGGGGACGCTGCGGGCGCCGCAGGCGCGGGTCGCGGTGCTGGCTGCGTTGCTCGCCGAGGAAGAGGCGGAGGAGCGGGTACGGGTGCTCCGGCGGGTGCTGGCCACCGGTGGCCCTGTGCTGGTTGCCGCCTGACCCTGGCGGGTCGGGCTCGGGGTGCGTGATTCCGGGGCGGGGTCGGGGGTGCCGCTGCGCGGGGCTTGCTCCCCGCCCCGCCCTTTCTCCGTTTCCCGGGGCTCCGCCCCGGACCCCGCGCCTCAAACGCCGACGGGGCTAAAAATAGCGCCGGCGAGGCTGCAAGTGCTCTCTCAGGAGTCCGTGAACGCCGCCAACAGCCGGTCCGCCGCCAGGGTGGGGGTCAGGGTGCCCGCCCGGACCTCTGATTCCAGGGCCGGGGCCAGGTCCCGTACCGCCGGGTTCGAGCGGAGGCGTTCGAGGAGTTCGTCGCGGACCATCGACCAGGTCCACTCCACCTGCTGGGCCGCGCGCTTCGACGCCAGGCGGCCGCCCGCTTCCAGGAGTCGGCGGTGTTGTTCCAGGCGGTTCCAGACCTCCTCCAGGCCCGTGGATTCCCGGGCGCTGCACGTCAGGACCGGCGGGGTCCACGCGGCGTCGGCCGGGTGCATCAGGCGCAGGGCGCTGGAGAGTTCGCGCGCCGCCGACTTCGCGTCGCGCTCGTGCGGGCCGTCCGCCTTGTTGACGGCGAGGACGTCGGCCAGTTCCAGGACGCCCTTCTTGATGCCCTGGAGGCCGTCGCCCGTGCGGGCGAGGGAGAGCAGGAGGAAGGAGTCGACCATGCCGGCGACCGTGGTCTCCGACTGGCCGACGCCCACCGTCTCGACCAGGACCACGTCGTAGCCCGCCGCCTCCATCACGATGATCGATTCCCGCGTCGCCTTCGCCACCCCGCCGAGCGTGCCCGCCGAGGGCGACGGGCGGACGAAGGCCGCGGGGTCCACGGAGAGGCGTTCCATGCGGGTCTTGTCGCCCAGGATGGAGCCGCCCGTACGGGTGGAGGACGGGTCGACGGCCAGGACCGCCACCCGGTGGCCGAGGCCTGTCAGCAGCGTGCCGAAGGCGTCGATGAAGGTGGACTTCCCGACGCCCGGGACCCCGCTGATGCCGATCCGGCGCGCCCGCCCCGCGTGGGGCAGGAGTTCCGTCAACAGGCTCTGGGCCAGGGCCCGGTGCGCGGGCAGGGTGGACTCGACGAGGGTGATGGCGCGCGCGATGAACGCGCGCTTCCCGTCGAGTACGCCCTTCGTGTAGGCGGGGATGTCGATCCGGGGCGGCACGGCGGCGCCTACAGCTCGTGGCCCAGGTCCGCGGCGAGCCGCGTCACCAGGTCGTGCGCCGCGTCCGGGATGACCGTGCCGGGCGGGAAGACGGCCGTCGCGCCCATTTCGAGGAGCGTGGGGACGTCCGCCGGCGGGATGACCCCGCCGACCACGATCATGATGTCCTCGCGGCCCTCCGAGGCGAGGGCCTCGCGCAGCGCCGGTACGAGGGTGAGGTGGCCGGCCGCGAGGGAGGAGACGCCGACCACGTGCACGTCGGCCTCGACGGCCTGGCGGGCCACTTCCTCCGGGGTCTGGAACAGCGGGCCGACGTCCACGTCGAAGCCGAGGTCGGCGAAGGCGGTCGCGATCACCTTCTGGCCGCGGTCGTGCCCGTCCTGGCCCATCTTGCAGACCAGGATGCGCGGCCGGCGGCCCTCCGACTCCTCGAACCGGTCGACGAGCGCGCGGGTGCGCTCCAGGGACGGGGACTCGCCTGCTTCGGTGCGGTACACACCCGAGATCGTACGGATCTGGCTCGTGTGCCGCCCGTAGACCTTCTCCAGGGCGTCCGAGATCTCGCCGACCGTGGCCTTCGCGCGCGCCGCGTTCACCGCCAGGGCGAGGAGGTTGCCGTCCCCGCGCTCCGCCGCGTTCGTCAGCGCCCGCAGGGTGTCCTGGGTGACCGCCTCGTCGCGCTCCGCCCGCAGCCGCCGCAGCTTCTCGATCTGCTGGGTGCGCACGGAGGAGTTGTCGACCTTGAGGACGTCGATCTGCTCGTCGGTCTCGACCCGGTACTTGTTGATGCCGATGACGGGCTGGCGGCCGGAGTCGATGCGGGCCTGGGTACGAGCGGCGGCCTCCTCGATCCGGAGTTTGGGGATGCCGGCGTCGATGGCCTGTGCCATGCCGCCGGCGGCCTCGACCTCCTGGATGTGCTGCCAGGCCCGGCGCGCGAGGTCGTACGTCAGCTTCTCGACGTACGCGCTGCCGCCCCACGGGTCGATGGACCGGCAGGTGCCCGACTCCTGCTGGAGCAGGAGCTGCGTGTTGCGGGCGATGCGGGCCGAGAAGTCCGTCGGGAGGGCGAGGGCCTCGTCCAGCGCGTTGGTGTGCAGGGACTGGGTGTGGCCCTGGGTCGCGGCCATCGCCTCGATGCAGGTGCGGGTGACGTTGTTGAAGACGTCCTGCGCCGTGAGGGACCAGCCCGAGGTCTGCGAATGGGTGCGCAGGGAGAGGGACTTGGCGTTCTTCGGGTCGAACTGCTTGACCAGGCGCGCCCACAGGAGGCGCGCCGCGCGGAGCTTCGCCACCTCCATGAAGAAGTTCATGCCGATGGCCCAGAAGAAGGACAGGCGCGGGGCGAAGGCGTCCACGTCGAGGCCGACGGCCTGGCCCGCCCGCAGGTACTCCACGCCGTCCGCGAGGGTGTACGCCAGCTCCAGGTCGGCCGTGGCCCCGGCTTCCTGGATGTGGTAGCCGGAGATGGAGATGGAGTTGTAGCGGGGCATGTTCTGCGAGGTGAAGGCGAAGATGTCGGAGATGATCCGCATCGAGGGCTTCGGCGGGTAGATGTAGGTGTTGCGGACCATGAACTCTTTGAGGATGTCGTTCTGGATGGTCCCGGCGAGCTTGTCGGGGGAGACGCCCTGCTCCTCCGCCGCCACGATGTAGAGGGCGAGGACCGGCAGTACGGCGCCGTTCATCGTCATCGACACGGTCATCTTGTCGAGCGGGATGCCGTCGAAGAGCTGGCGCATGTCGTAGATCGAGTCGATGGCCACGCCCGCCATGCCGACGTCACCGGTCACGCGCGGGTGGTCGCTGTCGTAGCCGCGGTGCGTGGGCAGGTCGAAGGCGATCGACAGGCCCTTCTGGCCGGAGGCCAGGTTGCGCCGGTAGAAGGCGTTGGACTCCTCGGCCGTGGAGAAGCCGGCGTACTGCCGGATCGTCCAGGGCTGGTTCACGTACATCGTCGGGTACGGGCCGCGCAGGTACGGGGCCACACCCGGGTAGGTCTGGAGGAAGTCCAGGCCCTCCAGGTCACGACCCGTGTACAGGGGCTGTACGCCGATCCCCTCGGGGGTCTCCCACAGCAGCTCGGCGGCTCCCGAGCCGGTGGACTCCTTCAGCGCGGTGCGCCACTGGTCCTCGGAGCCGGCTGCCGGAGCCCCGCCGTCCAGCGGGAGTTCGGAGAAATCGGGGATGCGGGGGGTGCGGTCGCTGCTCAAGACGCGACTCCCATCCGGTCGAGTACGGAGGACAGCACGGCGATCGCGTCGCAGCCGGCGAAGACGTACTCGTCCACGGCCGTCTCGGCGGTGCCGGGCCTGCCCGCGAGGAACACGGTCGTCGCGCCCGCCGAGCGCAGGGCCGCGGCCACCGCCTCGGCCTGCTCCTCGTACAGCGCGTCGCTGGAGCACAGCACGGCCATGCCGTCGGCGCCGCTCGCCGCGTAGGCCGCGGCCGCCGTCTCCGGGGTCACCGACACCGGGTCGTGGACCGGGGTGATGCCGCCCGCCTGGAACAGGTTCGAGGCGAAGGTGGCGCGGGCGGTGTGCGCGGCCGCCGGGCCCAGGGCCGCCAGGAAGACGGTGGGCCGGGCCCCGGTCGCCTCCAGGTGTACGTCGCTGCGCGCGCGCAGGGCCTCGTACGCTTCGCCCCGCCGCACGCGCGGCAGTCCGCCGGTGAGCGGGGCCGGCGCGGGCTCCCGTACGACCGGCTTCTCGGACAGGTGCGGGAACTCGCTGACTCCGGTGACGGGTTCGCGGCGTGTGGCCAGCTTCTTCGAACGCGTCGCCCAGGTGGCGGCGAGGCGGTCGGCCACCAGGCCGGAGCGCAGGGCGGCGGCCTGGCCGCCCGCCTTCTCGATGGTCTGGAAGAACTCCCAGGCGGCGTGGGCGAGTTCGTCCGTGAGCCGCTCGACGTAGTACGAGCCGCCGGCCGGGTCGATCACGCGGGCCAGGTGGGATTCCTCCAGCAGGATCGTGGAGGTGTTGCGGGAGATGCGGCGCGCGAACGCGTCGGGCAGGCCGAGCTCTTGGTCGAAGGGGAGCACGGTGACCGAGTCCGCGCCGCCCACGCCCGCCGCCATGCAGGCGACGGTGGTGCGCAGCATGTTCACCCACGGGTCGCGGCGGGTCATCATCACCGGCGAGGTCACGGCGTGCTGGCGCTGGGCTCCGGCCGCCGGGGCCCCGCAGGCCTCGGCGATCCGGGCCCACAGCCGGCGGGCGGCGCGCAGCTTGGCGATGGTGAGGAACTGGTCGGCGGTGGCGGCGTAGCGGAACTCCAGCTCGCCGAGGGCCGCTTCGGTGCTCAGACCGGCTTCGGTGAGGGCGCGCAGGTAGGCGACCCCGGTGGCCAGGGACAGCCCCAGCTCCTCGGCGGCGCTGCCGCCCGCCTCGTGGTAGGGCAGGGCGTCGACGGTCAGGGCGCGCACGTGGGGCCAGGCGGCCGTCCGCGCGGCGAGCGCGGCGGCCTCGGCCAGGTCGAGCGCCTCGCCCGTCCGGGCCTCGTGGCCCAGCGGGTCGGCGCCCAGGGACGCGTGGGCCGCCTCGGGGGCCACCCCGCGCTCGGCGTACAGCGCGAGCAGGGCGCGGGCGGCCTCGGCGAACTGGGCCCCGGGGTCCAGGGAGACGGGCGCGAGGTCGAGGTAGACCCCCTCCAGCGCCCGGCCCAGGCCCTCGGCGGGGAGGCCGGCGTCGCCGACGGCCAGCCACAGCGAGGTGGTCCCGTTCTCCAGGTCGGCCAGGGCCGCGTCGTTCACCCGTACGGGGTCACTGCCCGCGATCCGCTGGCGCACGTCCCAGCCCGAGGCGGCGCCGCCTTCGGCGCGCCCGCCCCGTACGAAGGGCGCGAACCCCGGAAAACCGGTGTCGGGCGCGGCTTCGGGCGCGGTGTACAGCGGGCGGGTGGTGAGCCCGTCCTCGAGCTTCGTGGACAACGCGTCTTCCGCTGCCTCGCCGGAAACTTCCTTGCCCGACTTGCGCAGCACGCCCTCTACCAGGCGCTGCCACTGCTCATGCGTCGCGTCAGGGAATTCGGCGGCCAAGGAGAGCCCGTCATCAGGCAGGACCGTCATGGCTCGAATGGTAGGGGGGTCCTTGTGAACGACCTATAACCACCGGATGTGATCTCCCCCTCTCATGTGAGTCGGGAGGGATCACGAAAGAGCGGGGCGAGGAGCACGGTCGCGGAGGCTACCGGGAGTACGGCCGGACCCGCGTGCGGGGCGACGATCCGGCGCCCGTAGCGGTCCTGGGCGCCGGCCGCGTCCCGGATCTCGTCGAGGTAGCCCTCGTGGAGGATGCCGGCCAGCTCCGAGACCACCATGACGGCCGGGTTGAACACGTCGAGGAGCAGGGCCGCGGCCCTGCCGACGGTACGGGCGCGTTCGCGCAGCAGCCGGTCGGCGCGGGGGTCGCCGGTGGCGGCGGCGTCGACCAGGAGGTTGATGGAGGGCTCCGGGACGATGCCGCGGCGCACGGCCTCGGCGCCGATGACTCCGTCGGAGGCGCTCGCCTGGAGACAACCCGTACGGCCGCACGCGCAGGGGGTCCGCGAACCGGGCACGGGGAGGTGCGCGACGTCCCCGGCGGCTGCGCCCGGGCCCTGGTGCACGGTGCCCTCGATGCCGAAGGCGGCGTCGACGACGTTGCCGATGAAGAGGTGGAGGAGGCTGGAGCGGGCTTCGGGGCGGCCGAAGAGGATCTCGGCGTGGGCGATGGCGCGGGCGTGGTTGTCCACGGAGACGGGCAGCCCGAGGCGGTCGGAGAGCTCGGCGGCGAGCGGGAGCTCGCGCCAGCCGAGGGCGTCGTGGCGCACGACGGTCCCGTCGGCGGGGCGGACCCAGCCGCCGAGCGCCGCGCCGACGCCGAGCAGGGGGCGGCCGGCGGGATGGGAGTCCCGGAGGAACCGGCCGAGCTCGGCGGCGATGGCCGCGGGCAGGCGGTCGCAGGAGAGGCCCGCGTGCGGGAAGGCCCGGCGGGCCAGGACGCGGCCGCGGAGGTCGACGAGGCTGAAGGTGGAGGCGGGCACACCGATGTGCAGTCCGGCGGCGAGGGGGCCGCCGAGGGGTCCGGTGTGCAGGTCGAGGGGAATGCGGGGGCGGCCGGGGCCGGGGGTGGTGCCGGGGGTGGCGGTGCCGGGTCCGGCACCGGTTCCGGACCCGGGGCCGCTTGCCGCGGGCGGCTGCTCCGGTCCGGGGCGTTCGCACAGCAGGCCGGCGCGGAGCAGGGCCGTGGTCTGCCGGGACACGGCGGCCGGGCTGAGACCGCAGAGCTGCGGGATGTCGCTCCGCGCGAGGGGGCCGTGGCTCAGGACGGCACGGAGCACGGCGGCGGCATTGGCGACGGCCCGGCTGTCACCGGGGGTGGAGGACACGGGCGGGCTCCTCGGAGGGTGGGGTGTGGTCCCGATCATGCCGTGTCGCCGCGCTCGGCGCGGGCGGGCGAGCTGATGGCGGCAGGGGCTGCGTGGCGGGTGCGTTGCGGGGGCGTGAAATCAGGCCATGGGTTTCGGCCGTTCCGGGAGTGGGGGGAAATGGTGAAAGCGCAGGTCGCAGTGTGTATGTGCCGGGGGCCAGGAGTGCGGGTGGGGGGTGCTCGTCGGGGTTGACCGGGGCTGGGGGCGCTGGCAGTCTCCGGGACATGACCGCGACCGAGTTCCTCGCCCCGCGGCTCCACACCCCCGGCCTCTGTACCGCGCCGGGCGAGTGTCAGGGCCGTCGCTGTACGGCCCCGCGCTGTTCCTGAGCGTCTGCGCCCTTGAGTCCCTGAGCCCTTGGGTCCTTGACTCCCTGAGTCCTTGGGGCACGGGGCTCCGGGGGCACTGACTTGCCGAGTGGCCGGGCCCTCGTGCCCCGTCGTCCGGGTGGTCGTACGGACTCGCGCCGAGCCGCCGGCGGAGTGCTGGTGGCCAAGGCCGCGGGTTCAGGCCGATCGGATCCGAGTACCGCCTACCTGCCCGCTCGCCCCGTCGCCGGCCGACGGCGGCTGCCCGTCGACCCGCGCACTCTGCCGGCTGAACGTCGCTGACCCGCCGCCGGCCCCGCCCGTTGCCCGTTGGAACTCGCCGCCCGCCGAACCTCGTCGCCCCGCCGAACCTCGTCACCCCGTCGAACACGCCACCTCCGTCCCTTTGCCCCGGCCGGATCCCGGCGTCCTCGCTTGCCTCATTTCTTCCCCTGCGGAAATAAACAAGGAGCCTCTCATGTCCACTGCCACCCGCACCGACCTCACCGTCACCAAGATCGGCGGCCGCATAGGCGCCGAGATCGGTGGGGTCCGCCTCGGCGGCGAGCTCGAAGCCGAGGCCGTCGCCGGGATCCGGGCCGCGCTGCTCGCCCACAAGGTCGTCTTCTTCCGCGGTCAGGACCACCTCGACGAGGACGGGCACGAGGCCTTCGCCGAGCTGCTCGGCGCGCCCGTCGCCCACCCCACCGTGCCCTCCGCCGACGGGCGTTACGCGCTCGGCATCGACTCCCACCACGGAGCCCGCGCCAACCAGTGGCACACGGACGTCACCTTCGTCCCCGCCTACCCCGCCTTCTCCATCCTGCGCGCCGTCACCATCCCGCCGTACGGGGGCAACACCCTGTGGGCCAACACGGCCACCGCCTACGCCGGCCTGCCCGAGCCGCTGCGCGTCCTCGCCGACAGCCTCCGCGCCGTGCACACCAACGAGTACGACTACGCGGCCCTGAAGCCCGACGCCCTGCCCGAGGCCCTGGCCCAGTACCGCGAGGTGTTCACCTCGACCAAGTTCCTCACCGAGCACCCGGTGGTCCGGGTCCACCCCGAGACAGGCGAACGCACCCTGCTGCTCGGCAACTTCGTCCAGCGGATCAACGGGCTCACCGGCCGTGACTCGCGCCTCCTCCAGGACCTCTTCCAGGCCCACATCGAGCTCCCCGAGAACACCGTCCGCTGGCAGTGGCAGGCCGGTGAGGTCGCGATCTGGGACAACCGCGCCACCCAGCACTACGGCGTCGACGACTCCGACGACCACGAGCGCACCCTGCGCCGCGTGACGGTCGACGGAGACGTCCCGGTCGGCCCCGACGGGGTCCCGTCCCGGCTGATCAGCCCGGAGACCGTGCCGGACCCGGCCTTCGGCATCGCGTCCGGAGCCTCCGCCTCCGAAGCCTGAGCCTGCGCCGGCGCCGGGCAGGCCCGGTCCGGCCCCGCCCGGCCCCGCCCGGCCCCGAACCACCCGTCCCACCCCACCGCCCCTCCCCGTCAGCCAAGGAGCGCTCCGTGCCCAAGCTGCTCGCCCTCACCGGCAGTCCGTCCGTCCACTCCCGTACCGACGTGGTCGCCGACCACATCCTGCGCCGCCTGAACCACGCCGGGTTCGAGACCGCGCAGCTCGCCGTCCGGGAACTCCCCGCCGCCGATCTGCTCGCCGCACGCCGCGGCGAGCCGGAGATCCGCCGGGCCCTCGAAGCCGTCGCCGAAGCCGACGGGATCGTCATCGCGACGCCCGTCTACAAGGCCTCGTACACCGGACTCCTCAAGGCCTTCCTCGACCTGCTCCCGCAGGACGGGCTGGCCGGGAAGACGGTCTTCCCGCTGGCCACCGGCGGCAGCCTCGCCCATGTCCTGACCATCGACTACGCCCTGCGCCCGGTCCTCGCCGCGCTCGGCGCCCGGCACGTCACCGCCGGCCGCTTCGTCCTGGACTCCTCCGTCGAGCGCGGGGCCGGCCCGGACCGGCTGCGGCCCGAGGCGGAGCTGGACCTGTACCAGGCCGTCGACGAGTTCGCCGACGCCCTGCGCGCCGCCCAGGCCGCCGCGCTCGCCACCGCGCGCTGACCTTCGTACGGAACCGCCCGCCCGACCCGCCCCACCCGCCCGACCCGGATCGACAAGGAATCGCGATGTCCGCAGCTTTCACCACCACCCGTACCTCCCGACGCCAGTTCCTCACCCTGCTCGGCATCTCGGCGGCCGCGGTGAGCTGCGGGACGGCGACCGCCACCGGCGGCTCCGGCGGCGAGCAGATCACCTCACTGAAGTACCAGGGCAACGTCGGCGGGGTCACGCTCCCCGAGCTCGCCGCCGACCTCGGCTACCTCGGGAACGTGACCCTGGACTGGGTCGGCAACACCATCAGCGGCCCCCAGGACATCCAGTCCGCGGCCACCGGCCAGACGCACTTCGGCAGCGCCTTCAACGGCGCCGTCATCAAGCTCGCCGCCACCAAGGCCCCGATCAAGGCCGTCATCTCCTCCTACGGCTCCGACCAGTACTCCTACGGCGGCTACTACGTCCTGGAGGACAGCCCGCTCCGCTCCGCCCGCGACCTGATCGGCAAGAAGGTCGGCATGAACACCCTGGGCGCCCACTACCAGGCCCTGCTCGACATCTACCTGAGCCGGGGCGGCCTCTCCAAGGCGGACGCGGCCAAGGTCGAGCCCCTCGTGGTTCCGCCCGTCAACACCGAACAGGCGCTGCGGGCGAAGCAGATCGAGGTCGGTGTCCTCACCGGAGTCCTGCGCGACAAGGCCCTGGCGGCCGGCGGCATCCGCCCGCTGTTCACCGATGTGGAACTGCTCGGTCCGTTCAGCGCCGGGACGTACATCATGACCGAGCGCTTCATCAAGCAGAACCCGGACACCGTACGGACCTTCGTGACCGGCGTGGCCAAGGCCATCGAGTGGTCCCGCACCACTCCGCGCGAGCAGGTCATCGCGCGGATGACGGAGATCGTCAAGAAGCGCGGCCGCAACGAGGACACGGCGACCCTGCAGTTCTGGCGCTCCTACGGAGTCGCCGAGACGGGCGGCCGGGTCGAGGACAAGTCGTTCCAGCTCTGGCTCGACTGGCTCGGCGACCGCGGCGAGATCAAGAAGGACCAGCTCAAGGCGGCCGACCTCTACACCAACGAGTTCAACGGATACGGGAAGGGCTGATCCGGCATGGCGAAGATCGTGTTCGAGTCCGTGACGAAGACCTTCCCGACGAAGGGCAAGAACAAGAACGGGGCCAAGGAGGAGTTCACCGCCCTCGACGGCATCGACCTGGAGATCGGGTCGGGGGAGTTCGTGGTCGTCGTGGGCCCCAGCGGCTGCGGCAAGTCCACCCTCCTGGATCTGCTCGGCGGCCTGACCCCGCCCACCTCCGGCCGGATCCTGCTCGACGGCAAGCCGGTCACCGGGCCGGGGCTCGACCGGGGCATCGTCTTCCAGCAGTACGCGCTGCTGCCGTGGCGCACCGCGCTGGGCAACATCGAGTTCGGCCTGGAGGCCACCGGCGTCCCGCGCCGCCAACGGACGGCGAAGGCACGCGAGTTCCTGGACCTGGTCGGCCTCACCGGCTTCGAGGACCGGCATCCGCACGAACTGTCCGGCGGCATGCGCCAGCGGGTCGCCATCGCGCGCTCGCTCGCGTACGACCCGGACGTGCTCCTGATGGACGAGCCGTTCGCCGCGCTCGACGCGCAGACCCGCGAGTCCCTCCAGGACGAACTGCGGCGGATCTGGCAGAGCACCGGCAAGACGATCGTGTTCATCACGCACGGCATCGAGGAGGCCGTGTACCTCGGGCAGCGGGTGGCGGTCATCACCTCCCGCCCCGGCCGGGTCAAGCAGGTCGTCCCGGTGTCGTTCGGCGACCGGGCCACCGGGGCCACGGGTGAAGACCTGCGCTCCAGCCCGGAGTTCGCCCGCTACCGCCACGAGATCTGGACCCTGCTCCACGACGAGGTGGCCCGCGCCCAGCAACTGGAGAAGGAGGAGGTCGCCGTATGAGCACGACGGTGGAAGCAGCGGTAGAGGCGGAACCGGGCGTCAAGACGGACGTCAAGACGGACGTCAAGACGGACGTCGAGACGGGCGTCGAGGCGGAAGCGGCGGCGACAGCCGTACGGGACCTCGCGCCCGCGGCGGTACGGACCCCCGCGCGGGCCCCCGTACGGTCGCCGGCCGCGGCCGTGGCCCTGCGCGGCCTGCGGGTGCTGCGGGCGGTGGCCCTGCGGTCGGCGGCGATCCTGGCGCTGCTGGGAC
Organism: Streptomyces sp. NBC_01298; assembly: GCF_035978755.1. Classification (NCBI taxonomy): domain Bacteria; kingdom Bacillati; phylum Actinomycetota; class Actinomycetes; order Kitasatosporales; family Streptomycetaceae; genus Streptomyces; species Streptomyces sp. NBC_01298. The sequence continues at coordinate 2,274,615 of NZ_CP108414.1, read as the reverse complement.
TGTGGGAGGCGGCGCCGCGGCTGGGACTGGTCGACGCGACGTTCCTGCCTCCGGTGAGCGAGGTCGCCAAGGCCTGGTGGGAGCTGCTGGGCAACGGGCAGCTCGCGGAGCACAGCAAGGCGAGCCTGGCCCGCTCCTTCGGCGGATTCGGCATCGCGGTGGCCGTCGCGGTCCCGCTCGGGCTGCTGATCGGCTGGTACCGGCCGGTGGCGGCGCTGCTGGGGCCGCTGCTGGAGGTGTTCCGCAACACGGCGGCGCTCGCGCTGCTGCCGGTGTTCGTCCTGCTGCTGGGCATCGGGGAGACCTCGAAGGTCTCGATCGTCGTCTACGCCTGCGTCTGGCCGATCCTGCTGAACACCATCAGCGCCGTGGGCAACGCCGATCCGACCCTGGTGAAACTGGCGCGCTCGATGGACCTGTCCACGCCGAAGCTCTTCCAGAAGGTGATCTTGCCGGCGTCGGTGCCGGTCATCTTCACGGGCATCCGGCTGGCCGGGGCCGTCTCCATCCTGGTCCTGGTCGCGGCCGAGATGATCGGCGCGAAGGCGGGCCTCGGCTACCTGATCAACGCCTCGCAGTTCAACTTCGCGATCCCGCAGATGTACGCGGGCATCGTCACGATCTCCGCGATCGGCCTCGCCTTCAACCAGATCCTCGTCACGATCGAACGCCGCCTGAGCACATGGCGCGTCCCGTCCTGAGGCGCTGAGCCGGCCGTCCCTGAACCCTCGGCCGCCGGCCGTCCCTGACCTCCCGGCCCCCGGCCGCTCGGGCCGCCCGGCCCGCCACGACCACACCCTTGCGGGCGCCGCGCGCCCACATCCCCACCGAGGACACGACATGACCGCACCCCGGACCCTCCACCTCAACGCCTTCCTCATGAACGCGGGCCACCACGACGCCGCCTGGCGCCACCCCTCCAGCAGCCCCGAGCGGATCACCGATCTGCGCTACTTCCAGGAACTGGCCCGTACCGCCGAGCGCGGGCGGCTCGACTCGATCTTCTTCGCCGACGGGGTCGCCCTCTGGGGCAAGGCCCGATACAACGCCGTCGGCGGCTTCGAGCCGCTCACCCTGCTCTCCGCGATCGCCGCCGTCACCGAGCACATCGGGCTCATCGCCACCGTCTCCACCACCTTCAACGAGCCCTACAACCTGGCCCGGAAGTTCGCCTCCCTCGACCACATCAGCGGCGGCCGGGCCGGCTGGAACATCGTCACCTCCGGCAGCGCCGACGAGGCCCGCAACTTCAACCGCGACGAGCACCTCGAGCACAACCTCCGCTACGAGCGGGCCCGCGAGTTCCTCAACGTGGCCACCAAGCTCTGGGACAGCTGGGAGGACGACGCGATCGTCCTCGACAAGGAGGGCGGCGTCTACGCCGACACCGACAAGCTCCACCCCGCCGCGCACAAGGGCGAGTACTTCGGCGTCGCCGGACCGCTCAACGTGCCCCGCTCCCCGCAGGGCCACCCGCTGCTCGTGCAGGCCGGGTCCTCCGAGGACGGCAAGGAGTTCGCCGCCCAGTACGCCGAGGCCGTCTTCACCGCGCAGCAGACCCTCGCCGACGGGCAGACCTTCTACAAGGACCTCAAGTCGCGCCTCGCCAAGTACGGCCGCTCCGAGGACCAGCTGCTCGTGCTGCCCGGCATCGCCCCCGTCATCGGTTCCACCGAGGCCGAGGCCAGGGCCCTGGAGCAGGAGCTCACCGAGCTCCAGATCCCGGAGTACGGCCTCGCGCAGCTCTCCAACATGCTGAACGTGGACCTCACCGGGCTGCCGCTCGACGGCGGGCTGCCCGACCTGCCCGAGGAGCGGGACGTCAACGGCAACAAGAGCCGCTTCACGCTCGTCGCCGAGCTCGCCCGCCGCGAGGGCCTCACCCTGCGCGAGCTGATCGCCCGCCTGGGCGCGGGCCGCGGCCACCGCGTCTTCGCGGGGACGCCCGAGCAGATCGCCGACCAGCTGGAGGAGTGGTTCACCCAGGGGGCCGCCGACGGCTTCAACATCATGGCTCCCGTACTCCCCACCGGGCTCACCGACTTCGTCGACCAGGTCGTGCCGATCCTGCAGCGCCGCGGGCTCTTCCGCACCGAGTACACGGGCCGGACCCTGCGCGAGAACTACGGCCTGGCCCGCCCCGCCAACCGCTACACGACGGCAGCGTCGGCAGCGGCGCCGGCAGTGGCGGCCGGCCACGGAGCCGGGGCGTGAGCGAGCACGTCGCCGACGTGCTCGTGGTCGGCGGGGGCCCCGCCGCCACCTGGGCCGCCCTCAAGGCGGCCGGGGCCGGGGCCTCCGTCGTCCTCGCCGACAAGGGCTACTGCGGCACCAGCGGGGCGACGGCCGCCGGCGGCACCGGCGTCTGGTACGTCCCGCCGGAGCCGGCGGCCCGTGAGGCCGCGATGGCGAGCCGCGAGGGGCTCGGCGGGTACCTCGCCGACCGGCGGTGGATGTCCCGGGTGCTCGACGAGACGTACGCCCGGATGAACGAGCTGGCCGACGAGGGGCGCTACCCCTTCCCGACCGGCCCCGACGGCAGTCCGCTCCGAAACGGCCTCCAGGGGCCGGAGTACATGCGGCGGATGCGCATCCGGATCCGCCGCGCCGGGGTCCGGATCCTCGACCACAGCCCGGTCGCCGAGCTGCTGACCGACGCGGACGGAGCGGTCGCGGGCGCCGCCGGATACCGGCGCCAGGCCGGCGAGCCCTACCGGGTCCGGGCCGGCGCCGTCGTCCTGGCCACCGGGGGCTGCGCCTTCCTCAGCGGCGCGCTCGGCACCAACACCAACACCGGGGACGGCGCGCTGTTCGCCGCCGAGACCGGGGCCGAACTGTCCGGCATGGAGTTCTCCAACTCCTACGGGATCGCCCCCGAGGGCACCTCCGTCACCAAGACGGCCTTCTACTCCTTCGCCACCTTCTACCGGGAGGACGGCGAGGTCCTGGAGGGCGCCGCCAGCCAAGGCGGGCGCTCCGCCATCGCCGGTGAACTCCTCACCGGAGCCCGGGTCTTCGCCCGCCTCGACCGGGCCGACACCACCGCGCAGGCCGCGATGCGGCTCGCGCAGCCGAACTTCTTCCTCACCTTCGACCGGCTCGGCATCGACCCCTTCACCGACCGCTTCTCCGTCACGCTGCTGGCCGAGGGCACCGTCCGCGGCACCGGCGGCATCCGGATCACGGGGGACGACTGCGCCACCTCGGTCCCCGGGTTGTACGCCGCCGGGGACGCGGCCACCCGCGAGGAGATCTGCGGGGGCTTCACCGGAGGCGGCAGCCACAACGCCGCCTGGGCGATGTCCTCGGGCAGTTGGGCGGGGGCCGGCGCGGCCCGGTACGCCCGCGCGCTGGGCTCGGTCCGGGCCGCCTTCCGGCCGGTCACCGGGGCCGGCGGGGCGGGCCTGCGGCCGACCGGGGGCGCCGGGTCAGCGGCCGGGCCCGGGGAGGCACGGGAACTCGTACGGCTCGTACAGGAGGAGGTGCTGCCGTACGACAAGAACTACCTGCGGCGCGGCCCCGTCCTCACCGGCGCGCTCGGCGCCCTCGACGAGCTTTGGGCGCAGGTGCGCTCCCTCCGCGGGGAGGGCGCCGGGCTGGTCAAGGTCCGGCAGGCGGCGGCCATGACGGCGCACGCCCGCTGGATGTACGCCTCGGCGCTGGCCCGTACGGAGAGCCGCGGGATGGCCCGCCGGCTCGACCACCCGGGGCAGGACCCGGCGCAGCACCACCGGATCGTCACGGGCGGGCTCGACCGGGTGTGGACGCGGCCGGCGGAGCTGGTCGCATGATCGAGCTGGTTTCGGCCGAGCGGTGCATTGCCTGCGACAAGTGCGTGGAGGTCTGCCCGACCGACGTCTTCGAGCGGGGGCCGGAGGGGATCCCGCTGCTCGCCCGGCAGGAGGACTGCCAGACCTGCTTCCTGTGCGAGGCCAACTGCCCGGTGGACGCGCTGTTCGTGTCCCCGCTGACCCGGCCGGTCCCCGAGGACCCGGCCGTACGGGACGAGGCCGCCCTCGCCGGCCGCGGCCTGCTCGGCAGCTACCGGCGGGAGATCGGCTGGGGCGAGGGGCGCACACCGGGCGCCCTGCGCGCGGTCGGCCCCTCGCTCGGCGCGGCGGGCGGCGGGACCGGCGGCGGGACGGCGCCGCCGATCACGTCCTGAGTGTCGCCCAAGGGACCGACCCCGTGCCGCCGGAGCGAGACGCTCCGGCGGCACGTCCGCGTGCGGGGGCCGTTGCCCGGGCCCCGTTCCCCGTTCGCCGTTCCCCGGGTATCACCTCAGACCGTGAGGACGATCTTGCCGCGGGTGCGGCCCGTGGCGTTCAGCTCCCAGGCCTTCGCCGCCTCGGCCAGCGGCAGGGCGTGCTCCACGTTGACCGTGAGCCCGCCCTTGTCCGCGAGTTCGGCCAGGAAGGTCAGGTCGGCGGTGTCCGGGCGGACCCACAGCTGGTGCGCGCCCTGGGCGGCCGCGGTGTAGTCGGCGATCGACACCACCCGGTGCCGCTCCTTGACCAGGGACTGGAGCACCGGGACGACGTCGTCGCCGAAGAAGTCCAGGGCGGCGTCCACCCCTTCGGGCGCCAGCTCGCGGACCCGGTCGGCGAAGCCCTCGCCGTACAGGACCGGTTCGGCGCCCAGCGAGCGCAGGTAGTCGTGGTTGTGCGCGCCGGCCGTGCCGATGACGCGCAGGCCGAGCGCGACGGCTATCTGCACGCCGAAGGAGCCGGTGCCGCCCGCGGCGGAGTGGATGAGCACGGTCTCGCCGGCCCGGAGCCCCACGCGGGTCAGCGACTGGTAGGCGGTGAGCCCGGCCAGCGGGATGCCGGCGGCCTGCTCGAAGGTCAGCTCGCGCGGCTTGCGGGCGAGGGTGCGGACGGGAGCGGAGACCAGCTCGGCGTAAGTGCCCAGCTCCACCCACTCCTTGCGGACGTATCCGTACACCTCGTCGCCGACGGCGTAGTCGAAGGTGTCCTCGCCGACCGCCTCGACGACGCCCGCGACGTCCCAGCCGGGTATGACCGGGTAGCGGACTTCGAGGATCGAATCGAGGTATCCGGCGGCGAGCTTCCAGTCCACCGGGTTCACCCCGGCGGCCCTGACGCGGACGAGGACCTCGCCCGGCGCGACCTTGGGCTCCGGAACCTCGGTGAGGGCGAGGATGTCAGGCGTTCCGTATGCGGTGTATGTGATTGCCTTCATGATCATCCCAACAGGTCGCCGGGGGATCGTTGTTCCGGGTTTCGGCGCTCATTTGACGTCCTGTTGTGGAATGACCCGCTCCGGGGCGGCCTTCCCTCAGGCGGGCAGGGTGTTGCGGTGCGAGCTGCGCCGGGCCGCGCTGAACAGGGCCTGGATCTGCGCCCCGGACTGCTCCACGTCGTCGAGCGGGGAGGGGAAGGGGATCCGTACGTCGCGGTGGCCGCGCCGCTCCTCCAGGCGCAGGATGATCCCGTACCGGTCCATGGCGAGGGGCAGTGCGCGCAGGACGGCGGACCCGGCGCCCGCCTCCCCCGCCGGCCGCGGCCGGACCAGGCGCAGCAGGAGGGTGACGAGTTCGGCGTGGTCGTCGAGGAGGTGGGTGAGCATCCCGGCCTCGTAGGAGGCGAGCGGGTCGGGGTGGGCCGCGTCCAGCTCGTCGAGCCCGACGTACGAGCGGGCGCCGTCGGCGGTTTCGAGAACGGCGCGCTCGAACTCCACGCAGGTGGAGTCGGCCCCCTCCTCGTCGAACGGGGTGAGCAGGCGGCCGACGAGGGTGACCCGGGTGCGCACGCGGTCCCGTACCGGGGTCGGTGCGATGTCCGTGAACTCCATCCGGATCGCGGGGCGGTGCTCGGCGCGACCGCCCGGCTCGGCGGGGTGCAGGTGCAGGCGGCCCAGGGGATCGGTGCCGTCGAGGTGGCGGATCTCCGTGCGCTGCCCGTCGGTGACGACGGTCATGGAGTGCGCGGCGGCCAGGATGGACCGGACCCGCTCGGCGTCGGTGGGCAGCGGCAGGGGCAGGTGCATGTGGATCTCCGTCGTCCCGAGTGGCGAGATGGCACGTACTTAGGTATGCCTAACCTAACCTACAGGGCGGGCGGGGGATGGTCGGGCTCGCGGCCGGCGTCGGTCGCCGGGGGTGTCTCAGCTGCCTCGTGTCGGTGTTGGGCTGAACGGGTGAAACGCGAGAGGATGGGGGGATGCACATGAAGCGCAAGGCCGAGGCGGCCTGGTGAGCAGGTACGACGTCACCGACGAACAGTGGGAGGGGCTCGCGCAGGTGGTCCCCCTGCGGAGTCGCAACGAGTGGCCCTCCCGGGTGGATCACCGCACGATCCCCACGGTTCCCGGGGCGTCCGCGGCGGAGCAGCGGCGCTTCGTGGTGATCCGGGTCCAGGTATTCGCGGACGCGCGGGAGGTGGCGGAGTACCTGATCGCGCAGATCCCGGTGCTGCTGGACCTCACGGGCGCGGACGGCGAAGTGGCCAAGCGCATCCTGGACTTCAGCAGCGGCGTGGTCTTCGGGCTGGGCAGCGGGATGCACCGGGTCGACCGGAACGTCTTCCTGCTGGCGCCCGTCGGGACCGAGGTGGAGGGGATCGCGGCCGCGGCCGTCCCCCGATCGTAGGAAGGTCCCGCGGACGGAACGGTTCGCCGCACCCACGGGGGGTCCGGCGGCCCGTACCGTCCCGCGCATGACCTCACCCCCCACGGCTCCCGCCGCCCCCACGCCCACCGCCACGGCTCCCGCGGCGCCGTCCGCGCCCACGCCCACCGCCTCGCCGTCCGGGCCTGCGGCCTCCGCTGGGCTGGCCGGGCCTGCGGCCTCCGCCGCTTCCGCCGTACCCGCCGCCGTGCCGGCCGTACCCGCCGCCTCCGCCGCTTCCGCCGTCGTGTTGGCCGTTCCCACCGCATCTGCGGCTTCCGCCGGGCCCGCCGTCCCCGCGACCTGCGCAGTGTCCGCCGAGGTGTTGCCCGGATCCGTCACCTCCGCCGGCCCCGCAGTTCCTGCGGCTCCCTCCGTGTTCGCCGCACCGGGGTTAGGCGCGGGCCGGGTTCCGGCTCCTGCCGCTGCTCAGGCCTCGGCTCCGGCTCAGGCCTCGGCTCCGGCTCCGGCCTCGGGGCAGGTCCCGGCTCAGGGTTCGGGGCCAAACGGGGTTCAGGGGGTGGCGCGGGGCTCCGCTCGGGCGCGGGGCACGGCTTCGCCCGCCGCAGGCGCCACGCATTTGCGGCCCGCCGTCACCGAGTTGCGGCTCTCCGCCTACGGGGCGCACCGTGGGGCCCGGTTCGCCCTCGGGCCCGTCACCCTCTTCGCCGGGCCGAGCGGGAGCGGCAAGTCCCAGGCGCTGGAGGCCTACGGGGCCCTGGCCGCTCTGGGTGCCGGGGCCACCCTCGGCGAGGTGTTCCCCGACGCGCGGGCCCGGATCCCCGACGGGGCGGTGCCCGACGCCGAGCGGCGCAGGGGGTTCCGGATCGGCTGCACGGTCGACGGCCCCGCCGGTCCGGTCCGGCTCGACCTCGCCGTCCAGGCGGAGCCCGAGCTGCGGATCGTCGGTGAACGGCTCTCCGTGGACGGGCAGGTGCTCCTCGCCACCGCGCTGCGCGATCCCGGGCGACGGTCCGTCCAGGCGGCCTGGCTGACCGGTGGGGCCACCGGGGTCACCCGGGCCCCGCTGCCCGACGACCGGCTCGGGACCGCGCTGCTCCCGCTGCGCGTGGCCGGGTCCACCGAGGGGCAGCGGCAGGTGCTGGCCGCCGCCGAGCAGGTCGTGGTCGCGCTGCGCTCGGTGTTCCCCTGTGACCCCCGCCCGGAGCGGATGCGGGAGCCGGCCCGGCCGGGGGAGGGGCGGTTGCTGGGCGACTGCGCGAACCTGGCCGACGTACTGCGCCGGACCCGCCTGGAGTGCGGCACCCGGTACGGGTTGCTGACCGGGGCCGCCCGTACCGGCTGCGCGGGGTGGGTGGCCGGCCTGGACGTACGGGCTCCCGAGGGCGGCCCGGTCACCGGCTTGCTGGACCGGGGCCCCGACAGGCCCGCCACCGAGCTGGCCCGGCTGGGCGCGGGCGAGCTGCGCTTCCTCGCCCTCGCGCTGGTGCTGTTGACCGGGCCGGGGGTCCTGGACGTGGATCCGGCGGCCGAACTGCCCACCGCGCGTCAGGCGCTGACGGTGCTCGCGGACGGATTCGACCGGGACCTGGACGGCCGGCAGACCGCCGAACTGCTGCGGCTGGCCGTACTGGCCTGCGCGCGCGGGCAGGTCAGGCTGGCGGCCTCGGCGGGTGAGGCCTGCGCGACGGCCGCCCGGGGAGTGCCGGGCATCTCGGTGGTAGACCTGGGCGCATGAGCGAAGAGCGGCGCACGGGCGGAGAGAGTGGAGAGAGCGGAGTGGCTGGGGAGCGTGGAGTGACAGGAGAGGGCGAGGGGGGCGGCGAGCGGATCGACCGGCTCCAGCGGCGGCTCGCCGAGTTCGCGGCGGCGCGCGGGTGGGAGCCCTTCCACACGCCGAAGAACCTGGCGGTCGCGCTGAGCGTCGAGGCGTCCGAACTGGTGGAGATCTTCCAGTGGCTGACACCGGAACAGTCCGCAGCGGTCATGGAGAAGCCGGAGACCGCGCACAGAGTGGCCGATGAGGTGGCCGACGTGCTCGCCTACCTGCTGCAGTTCTGTGAGGTGCTCGGGGTCGATGTGCTGGATGCGCTCGCCGCGAAGATCGAGCGGAACGAGCTGAGGTTCCCCGTACCGGGCACTTCGGGGGCAGATTGTCACTCTTCGGAGTGATGGCGATATCCACAACCATCTTCGGTGTCCACAATTTCCGAATACCCCTGGCTTTACCGGCCCGTTGCCCTCACTCTGGGTAGTGGAGAGAACGGCGAGATGTCGTGCGGACGGGGGACGGCATATGGACGCGGTACGGCTCATCGCAGCCGGCCGGCACGCGCTGGCGCAGAGCGGGGCTGCATGGGACATCGTGGGCGAGGCCTGGCAGGCACAGGCCCTCGCGCAGGGCATCGGGAGCTGGTTGGCGGTCACCGGGCCGCCGGAGCTGAGATCGGAGGCGCGGGGGCTGGGTGAAGCGGGAGGCAGGGGCTGCGGGGTACTCGACCGGGCGGCTCTGCGTGGAGAGGGCTATGCGCCCGATCTCCCGCCCAGGGCTGCGCAGTTGACCGAGGTGACGGAGACCCGGCAGGCGTTGCTCGGGCTCCAGGCGCTGCTCGGAGAAGTGGGCATAGCGCTGGTCGGGGTGGCCTGCGGGACGGACGACGAGAGTCTGTACTGGCAGTGCATAGAGTCCATAGACGCGGCCGACGAGTCGAGCGACCGGGTCCGGGCGATCCTGCGCCGGCTGACCGTGCGCGAGCGAGGATCCGCCTCCGGCGTGGCCTGAGCCGGGGTGGGGTCCCGCCGTGTGGCGGCGGGACCCGGGTGGTCAGGCGGGCCGGTAGGACGGGCGGGGTTCGCTCTCCGGGGTGCGGCTGCCCTGGAGCAGTGGAGCGGCGGGGGTGCGGGGGGTGGAGGACTGGAGGTCGGCGTCGAGCTGCGAGAGGTCGGCGTTCAGCGCCGCCATCAGCTCTTCCATCTGCTGCAGCAGGCCCTTCGGTGCACCGCCCTGGGCGGGTACGGCGGGTTCCTGGCGTGCGTGGTCGTGCGCTGCCTGCCCGGTCTGACAGTCCTGACCCGATTGCCGGGGGGTCTCCGGCGCGGACTCCTGGGACATGGCGGCCTCCTCGGCCCTGGCCCTTCCGGGAGGCGGAAGGGGGCGGTGGACGCACCGGCGAACTCCGCCGGCGCGCGGGCCGGGCGGTCCGGCTCCGTCCGAGCCAACGATCCCCATCCGGGCTGGTCACTGGCGCGGGCGGCGGGGAGTGCCCGGTTGACTCAGATTCACCCGGCCGGGGCCGAAAGGGCAGGATGGAGGCATGGATCTCCGTATCTTCACCGAGCCCCAGCAGGGCGCGAGCTACGACACCCTCCTGCGCGTCGCCAAGGCCACCGAGGACCTGGGCTTCGACGCCTTCTTCCGTTCGGACCACTACCTGCGCATGGGCGGGGCCGACGGTCTGCCCGGTCCCACCGACGCCTGGATCACCCTGGCCGGTCTGGCCCGTGAGACGAAGCGGATCCGGCTGGGCACGCTGATGACGGCCGGCACCTTCCGGCTCCCCGGCGTGCTCGCCATCCAGGTCGCGCAGGTCGACCAGATGTCGGGCGGCCGGATCGAACTGGGCCTGGGGGCAGGCTGGTTCGAGGAGGAGCACAAGGCGTACGGCATTCCCTTCCCGGCCGAGCGCCTCGCCCGGCTGGAGGAGCAGCTGGCGATCGTCACCGGCCTGTGGGCCACCAAGCCCGGCGCCACCTTCGACTACGCGGGCGTCCACTACCAGGTGGAGAACTCCCCGGCGCTGCCCAAGCCGGTCCAGGAGAAGATCCCGGTCCTGATCGGCGGCCACGGGGCGAAGCGCACCCCGCGGCTCGCCGCCCGGTACGCGGACGAGTTCAACATGCCCTTCGCCTCGATCGCCGACAGCGAGCGGCAGTTCGGCCGGGTCCGCGCGGCAGCCACGGAGGCCGGCCGTGCGCCCGGCGACCTCGTCTACTCCAACGCCCTCGTCGTGTGCGTGGGCAAGGACGACGCCGAGGTGGCCCGGCGGGCCGCCGCCATCGGCCGGGACGTGGCGGAGCTCAAGGCCAACGGCCTCGCCGGCTCCCCGGACGAGGTGGTGGAGCGGATCGCGGCCTACGAGGCCGTGGGTTCCTCCCGCCTCTACCTCCAGCTGCTCGACCTCGGCGATCTGGAGCACCTGGAGCTGATCTCCTCCCGGGTCCAGACCCAGCTCGGCTGACGGGGAGACGACCGTGCCCCGCGCACCGCGACCGCTCGCCGAGGCCCTGGCCGGCCCCGGCGGGCGCACCGTCCTCCTGGACGGCGGACTGAGCAACCAGCTCGCCGACCAGGGCTGCGACCTGTCCGGCGGCCTCTGGACCGGCCGGGTCCTCGCCGAGCGCCCGGAACAGGTGACGGCCGCCCACACCGCCTACGCGCGGGCCGGCGCCGAGGTGTTGATCACCGCGAGCTACCAGGTGGGGTACGCCGCCTTCGCCGGGCGCGGATACGGCCCGGAGCGCACGACGGCCCTACTGCGGCGCAGCGTGCGGCTGGCCGACGAGGCGGCCCGGGCGGCGGAGCACGCGGTGTGGGTCGCCGCGTCCGTGGGTCCGTACGGGGCGGTGCTGGCGGACGGCTCCGAGTACCGGGGCCGGTACGGCCTGGGCGTGCGGGAGCTGGCCGACTTCCACCGGCCCCGGATCGAGGCGCTGCTGGCCGGGGGCCCCGACGTCCTGGCCCTGGAGACGGTCCCGGACGCCACCGAGGCCGAAGCCCTGCTCACCGTGCTCGCGGAGACCGGCGCCCGCGCCTGGCTGAGCTACACGGTGGAGGGCGGCCGCACCCGGGCCGGGCAGCCCCTGCCCGAGGCCTTCGCCCTCGCCGCCGGGTCACCGCAGGTCATCGCCGTCGGCGTGAACTGCTGCGACCCGGCGGAGGTGCTGCCCGCCCTCGAGGCGGCCGCCAGCGTCACCGCCAAACCGCTGCTGGCCTACCCCAACGACGGCTCGGTCTGGGAGCCCGACACCGCCACTTGGCGGGCCCCGGCCACCTCCGCCCGCTGGCCCACGGCCGCCTGGCACCGGGCCGGCGCCCGCCTCGTCGGAGGCTGCTGCCGCATCGGCCCCGACCGGATCGCCGAGCTGGCCGCCACACTCAGCTGAGGTCCCAGCGCACGCCCGGCGATCCACCGCCCGAGGCCACGAGCGCGCTCATCTCGGCTTCCACCGCGGCCAGTTCCTCCGGCCGCTCCGTCAGGAGCAGCTGTTCGCGGTAGTGCACCAGCGAGCTGAGCAGCAGTTGGGTCTCCCCGGGTTCCAGCACGCACATGTGGCGCGCGGCGTCGACGGACTCGGCGCGCAGGGCGAGCGCGATGCCGGGCCGATGGGCAAACTCCTGACGGCTGTACGCGTACAACGCGACGGCCAGCAGCGGCAGATAGGCCAACGGACTCACCCGGACGAGGACGCGGTAGGCGGCCACCCGCTCCCGGACGGGCAGCGTGCCCGATCCGAGGAGAGCCACCCGGGCGCGCAGCACGGCGTCGTGATTGATGTTCTCCGTGGGATTCATGAGGGAGATTCTGTGAGCCGCGCAGGGCTCTGGACAAGGAAGATCGACTGTGCCGTCCGTCCTACGAAAACGGCCTCTGACCTGTCATGATGGAGACGTCATCACCCTTCAACACCCCTTCGGGCGGCGGGAAACGAGACCTTCGTCAGTTCCTCGGAGGCGTTCCACATGCGCCGCGCGTCCTCGGTGCCGCGAAGGCGCGAGCAGAGCTCCTGCTCGGCAGGGGGGCTGCCGAGGTGTCCCGGGCTGCTCGGTCCGTAGAAGCGGGATCCCCGCGCCGCGTCCGCCGCCGCCGCGAACAGGCCCGGGAGCTGCGCGGTCTCGACGGTCCCGAGCGGGATGCCGCGGGCGGACAGGGCGCGGATCAACTTGATGCCCACAGCGTCCTTGGCGCGACCGAGCTCGGGGCGCACGGCGAGCAGTCTGGTCGGGGCGACGCCGGGGTGTGCGAGGTTGCCCGTGATCCCCCAGCCGCCCGCTCGGCTGCGCCATACCCGCCCCGGCCCGACCCGCCCCGCCCCGACCCGACCCGGCCCGACCCGGCCCGCCCCGGCGCGGCCGGCCCGCCCCGACCGACCGGATCCGCCAGACGTGCCGATCCGCCGCGTGGCTAGGCTGGCGCACCGTGAAAGACGACGCGGCGAACGGCCTGACGATCATCAACGGCGAGCCCGAGTACATCTCGCGGGACGAGGCCCTCCAGCACGCCCTGGCCGGTGACATCGCCCATCTGCGGCGACTGGGGTCGGACCTCAGCACCCGCTACGCGGCCGCCTCCAAGGCCGCCCGGATCCACGAAACCAACCTCTCCTACCTCCGGCGGCTCCTCGCCACGACCCCGGGCCGCGACAGCGTCGAGCTGCTGCTCCGGCTGCTCGGCGAACAGGAAGCCGCCGCCGGATCCATGTCGGCCGAACTGCCGCTCATGGCGACGATGCTCGCCCAGCACCAGTCGGCCGAGGTGCTCGCCCGGACGGTCTTCGCCGGCACCGCCGAGGCCCGCTGGCTCCGCGCGCTGCAGGGGTTCCTGTTCCACGAGTTGCTGCTGCGCGGGGTGGACCCGGACGAGTTTCCGGCCCTGCGCCCCGGCTCGGAGGCGTACTACCCCCTGGCCTGGCTCCCCGACCGCCGCCGCGCTCTGGAGACCGAACCCGCGTTCACGCACCATTCCGTGAACGGCTCGTCCGGCGGTGTGAAGAGCGGCCTGCCCGGGCGCGGCCGGCTGGATCCGCCGACCCCCCGGCCGACCGGGCCGTCACCGCTGTGCAACTCCGTGACGGTGGACGAGCGCGACCTCATCGTCACCGCCGCCGAGGACAACTGGGGCCACGCCGAGGCCTGGGTCTTCCGGACCGACCGGCCCCTCACCCCCGCCCAGGTGCCCGCCCTGCTCCCCACCCTGCCCATGGAGTGCGTCTCGGACCTCGGCCCCACCGGCCGTTTCGAGATAGCGGCCCGCCCGGTGGGCGACATCTGGTCCCTGCTCTTCGCCACCGCTTCCATGGGGGGCTACTACAACCCCGGCAGGTACGGGGCCTGGGGCCGGCATCAGGCGTGGCGCTCGCTGATGGGCCTGTGCGGCCTCCCGTTCGACGCGAGCGCGGACGAGGTGGAACGCCTCGCCGAGCAGTACAGCTGGTTCCACTTCCGGGCCGACTCCGCGTTCTTCCACCACGACGGCGATGACTACGCCATCGCGGCCCTCTCCCCGGACGGCCTCCGCCTCGCCGTCCTGGCGGCCACGGACACCGACTGACACCGACCAACACCGGCTGGCAACGACGGTGCCGCTCGGGTTCCGGCGGTGGGCGCCGCCGTAAAAATGGGGCGCGCCCACCACCGGTGACCAGCAACAATCGCTCGTGTGTTCCTGACGATCTCCACCACCGGTTCTCCTGAGCGACCCGCCACCGACCTGGGCTTCCTGCTGCACAAGCATCCCGGCAGAACGCAGGCGTTCTCCACCTCCCACGGCACCGCCCACGTCTTCTACCCCGAAGCCACGGACGAGCGGTGCACCGCGGGCCTGCTCCTGGAGGTGGATCCCGTCGCGCTCGTGCGGCGCGGTCAGGGCAAGGGCCAGGGCGGCACCCCGGACGCCGCGCTCGCGCAGTACGTCAACGACCGCCCCTACGCCGCCTCCTCGCTGCTGGCCGTCGCCCTGAGCGGCGTGTTCCGCAGCGCGCTCAAGGGGCAGTGCGCGGCCCGCCCCGAGCTGCCCGACGAGGTGCGCCCGCTGCGCATCGAGATCCCGGTCCTGCCCGCCCGGGGCGGCGCGGACCTCGTGCGCCGGCTGTTCGGCCCGCTCGGCTGGGAGTCGGTCACGGCCACCCCGGTGGTGCTCGACGAGACCTTCCCGGAGTGGGGCGACTCCCGGTACGTACGCCTCGTCCTGGAGGGCGAGCTGCGCCTTTCCGACGCCCTGCGCGGCCTGTACGTCCTGCTGCCCGTGCTCGACGACTCCAAGCACTACTGGATCGCCTCCGACGAGGTGGACAAGCTGCTGCGCGCCGGGGACGGCTGGCTCGCCGAGCACCCGGAGAGCGGGCTGATCACCTCCCGCTACCTGGCCCGCCACAAGCGGCTGACCCAGGACGCCCTGGAACGCCTGGAGCTGGTCCGCCTCGCCGAGGCGGACGGCAGCGAGGTCGAGGAGCTCGACAACGCCGTGGACGAGTCCAGCGACACCGAGGAGAAGCCCGTACCGCTCGCCGTGCTGCGCCGCGAGGCGATCCTCGCCGCGCTGGGGGCGGCCGGTGCGGCCCGCGTCCTCGATCTGGGCTGCGGCCAGGGCCAGTTGGTGCAGGCGCTGCTGAAGGACCCGGCGTACACCGAGATAGTCGGTGTGGACGTGTCCGTCCGGGCGCTGAACATCGCCGCCAGGCGGCTGCGGCTGGAGCGGCTGGGGGAGCGGCAGAGCTCCCGCGTCCGCCTGACGCAGGGTTCGCTCGCGTACACCGACAAGCGGCTCGTGGGCTACGACGCGGCCGTGCTCAGCGAGGTCATCGAGCACTTGGATCCGGAGCGGCTGCCCGCCCTGGAGTACGCGGTCTTCGGCTCGGCCCGCCCCCGCACGGTCCTCGTGACCACTCCGAACGTCGAGTACAACGTCCGCTGGGAGACGCTGCCCGCCGGGCACGTCCGGCACGGCGACCACCGCTTCGAGTGGACCCGCGAGGAGTTCCGGGCCTGGGCCGGGGACGTCGCCGCACGGCACGGCTACACCGTCGCGTACCTGCCCGTCGGGGACGACGACCCCGAGGTGGGCCCGCCGACCCAGATGGCCGTCTTCACCCTGAACACCGCCACCGCCACCAGCACCCGCACCGACACCGACACCCCGAAGGAGGGCGAGGCAGCATGACCACCGATACCGATACCGATACCAGGGCCACCACCCACCGCAAGCGCGTACTTCCCGTCACCGACCTGTCCCTCGTCGTCCTGATCGGCGCCACCGGTTCGGGCAAGTCCACCTTCGCCCGCACGCACTTCAAGCCCACCGAGGTGATCTCCTCCGACTACTGCCGGGGCTTGGTCGCCGACGACGAGAACGACCAGGGCGCCAGCAAGGACGCCTTCGAAGTCCTGCACTACATCGCGGGCAAGCGGCTCGCCGCCGGCCGCCTCACCGTGGTCGACGCCACCAGCGTCCAGGCGGAGTCCCGCCGGCAGCTGGTCCAGCTCGCCCGCGAGTACGACGTGCTGCCCATCGCGATCGTCCTCGACCTGCCCGAAGAGGTCTGCGCGGAGCGCAACGCGGCCCGCCCCGAGCGGGCGAAGCTGCCGCGCGCCGTCATCCAGCGCCACCGCCGCGACCTGCGGCGCTCCCTGCGCGGCCTGGAGCGCGAGGGCTTCCGCAAGGTGCACGTGCTGCGCACGCCCGAGGAGGTGGAGTCGGCCGAGGTGGTCCTGGAGAAGCGTTTCAACGACCTCACCCACCTCACCGGCCCCTTCGACATCATCGGCGACATCCACGGCTGCGCCTCCGAGCTGGAGACCCTGCTCGCCAAGCTCGGCTACCGGGACGGGGCGCACCCCGAGGGCCGTACCGCCGTGTTCGTCGGCGACCTCGTCGACCGCGGCCCGGACAGTCCGGGCGTCCTGCGCCGGGTGATGGGCATGGTCGGCTCCGGCAACGCCCTGTGCGTGCCCGGGAACCACGAGAACAAGCTCGGCCGTTATCTCAAGGGCTCCAAGGTCCAGCGGACCCACGGCCTCGCCGAGACCATCGAGCAGCTCGAAGGGGAGCCGGAGGAGTTCGTCCAGGAGGTCCGCGCCTTCATCCGGGGCCTGGTCAGCCACTACGTCCTGGACGGCGGCAAGCTCGTGGTCTGTCACGCCGGGCTGCCCGAGAAGTACCACGGCCGCACCTCCGGCCGGGTCCGCTCGCACGCCCTGTACGGGGAAACCACGGGCGAGACGGACGAGTTCGGGCTGCCCGTGCGCTACCCGTGGGCCGAGGACTACCGGGGCAAGGCCGTCGTGGTCTACGGCCACACGCCGGTCCCGGACACCACCTGGATCAACAACACCATCTGCCTCGACACCGGAGCCGTCTTCGGCGGCCGGATGACCGCCCTGCGCTGGCCCGAGCGCGAACTGGTCGACGTACCGGCCGAGAAGGTCTGGTACGAGCCCGTCAAACCGCTCGTCACCGAGGTGCCGGGTGGCCATGACGGCCGTCCGCTCGACCTGGCCGACGTCCAGGGCCGCCGGATCGTCGAGACCCGGCACCTGGGCAACGTCAACGTCCGCGAGGAGAACGCGGCCGCCGCCCTGGAGGTGATGAGCCGCTTCGCCGTGGACCCGCGCCTGGTGCCGTACCTCCCGCCGACCATGGCGCCGACGGCCACTTCGCAGATCGACGGCTACCTGGAGCACCCCGCCGAGGCCTTCGCGCAGTACCGCAAGGACGGCATCGCCCAGGTCGTCTGCGAGGAGAAGCACATGGGCTCCCGCGCCACCGTGCTGATCTGCAAGGACGCCGAGGTGGCCCGCGAGCGGTTCGGGGTCGGGGGCACCTCCCACGCCGAAGGCCGTCGGGGAGGACCCACCGGGTCCGTGTACACGCGCACCGGACGGCCCTTCTTCAAGGACCCCGAGGTCACCGAGGAGGTCCTCGCCCGGCTCCGCTCGGCGGTCACCGACGCGGGGCTGTGGGAGGAGCTCGACACGGACTGGCTGCTCGTCGACGGCGAACTGCTGCCCTGGTCGCTGAAGTCCGGCGGGCTGCTGCGCAACCAGTACGCGGCCGTGGGCGCGGCCTCCGGCGCCGTGTTCCCCGAGGCCATCGCCGCTCTGGAGGCGGCCTCGGCCCGGGGTGTCGACACCGGGGAGCTGCTGGGGCGCCAGCGCGGACGGGCCGCCGACGCGGCGAAGTTCACCGAGGAGTACCGGCGTTACTGCTGGAGCACCGACGGGCTGGACGGCGTACGGTTCGCCCCGTTCCAGCTGCTGGCGGCGGCCGGCCGCTCGCTGGCGGCCGTACCCCACGACGAGCAGCTGTTCTGGCTGGACCGGCTGGTCGCCGCCGACGAGGCCTCCGGCACCGGACTGCTGCGCCGCACCGGCCGGATCCTGGTGGACACCGCCGACGAGGCCTCGGTACGGGCGGGCACCGACTGGTGGCTGGAGCTGACGGCCGCCGGCGGCGAGGGCATGGTCGTCAAACCGCTCCAGGCGTACGCCAAGGACGGCAAGGGCCGGCTCGTACAGCCGGGCGTGAAGGTGCGCGGACGGGAGTACCTGCGGATCATCTACGGTCCCGAGTACACGCGTGCGGACCATCTGGAGCGGCTGCGCGGACGCCACCTCGGGCACAAGCGCTCGCTCGCCCTGCGCGAGTACGCGCTCGGCCTGGAGGCCGTGGACCGGCTGGCGGCCGGGGAGCCGCTGTGGCGGATCCACGAGGCGGTCTTCGCCGTCCTCGCGCTGGAGTCGGAGCCGGTGGACCCGCGGCTCTGAAGCACCACCCCGGGGTGCTGACGGCGTCAAGGAAGGACCCCCGTACGGCCGCGCATTAGGTCGTATGGGGGAACTTTCGCGGAGAACTCCGGGAAAACCACCGGCGGGATCGTTCATCCAGGGCAGCGGAATGTCCGCGACCCTGGAAGGACGGAACGTCACCTATGAAGATGACCGCGCGCGGAAGCATTGCGGCACTCATGACCTGTATGGCCGCGGCAGGCGCGGCCACCCCGGCCATGGCCGACGCGGTGCCGGTGGGAGTCCCTCTGGACGCGGTGCGGACCACGCTCGGCGTGGACGTCCCGCATCTGGCCACCGGAGTGCCGGTGCCCGTGGTCGGAGCGCCCGAGGCGCCCCGCTTCCACAAGGGCGACATGCTGCCGACCCCGCTGCTGCCGGCGGTGCCGATCGGCACCGAGCTCGGGAACACCCTCCTCACCTCCCCGGTGCCCAACCTGGCCGGAAAGCCCGAGACGGACGGCGAGGGCTCGCTGGACGCCCCCGCGACCACCATGCGCACCCGGACCCCGGGCCTGCTGGTCGGCTCCCCGCTGACCATGCCCGACGCGTCCAACTACGGGCTGCCGAACGTGACCGCCCCCGCGCTGGGCGTCATCGCCCCGGACCTCACCGGCACCCCGGAGGCCCTGCTCGGCCTGCGCTGAACCACCGGCCCCGCGCCCGCCGTCGGATCCGGCGGAACGGACCCGCTGGAGACGCCCTGGGCCGACGCCACGTCAAAAAGCCGCCCGGTCTGCGAACGTGTACGGCATGGGATTCCATGTCGATTCCGAGACCGGGCGGCTGCGCCGCGTCATCCTCCACCGGCCCGACCTGGAGCTGAAGCGGCTCACACCGAGCAACAAGGACGCGTTGCTCTTCGACGACGTGCTGTGGGTGCGCCGGGCCCGCCAGGAGCACGACGGCTTCGCCGACGTACTGCGCGACCGGGGCGTGGAGGTCCACCTCTTCGGTGACCTGCTGATCGAGGCCCTGGACATCCCGGAGGCGAGACACCTCGTCCTGGACCGGGTCTTCGACGAGAAGGAGTACGGCCCGCTCGCCACCGACCACCTGCGGGCGGTCTTCGACGGGCTGGCCTCGGCGGACCTGGCCGAGTCATTGATCGGGGGGATGACCAAGCGGGAGTTCCTGGAGCGGCACGCGGAGCCGGTGTCGGTCCGCTTCCACGCCCTGGACCTGGACGGCTTCCTGCTGGGGCCGCTGCCCAACCACCTCTTCACCCGCGACACCTCCGCCTGGATCTACGACGGGGTGTCCATCAACGCGATGCGCTGGCCGGCCCGGCAGCGCGAGACCGTGCACTTCGAGGCCATCTACAAGCACCACCCGCTCTTCACCGGCTCCGGGCCCTTCCACACCTGGTCCCAGGGGCAGGCCGACTACCCCTCCACCATCGAGGGCGGCGACGTCCTGGTCATCGGCAACGGCGCCGTGCTGATCGGGATGAGCGAGCGGACCACCCCGCAGGCGGTGGAGATGCTGGCGCGCGGGCTGTTCGCCGCGGGGTCGGCGACGACGATCGTGGCGCTCGACATGCCCAAGCGGCGGGCGTTCATGCACCTGGACACGGTGATGACGATGGTCGACGCGGACACGTTCACCCAGTACGCGGGCCTGGGCATGCTGCGCTCCTACACGATCGAGCCGGGCGCCGGTGCGAGCGAGCTGAAGGTGACCGACCACCCGCCCGAGCACATGCACCGGGCCATCGCCGCCGCCCTCGGGCTGGACGCGATCCGGGTGCTCACGGCGACCCAGGACGTGCACGCCGCCGAACGGGAGCAGTGGGACGACGGCTGCAACGTGCTGGCCGTGGAGCCGGGCGTGGTCGTCGCGTACGAGCGGAACGTCACGACCAACACCCACCTGCGCAAGCAAGGCATCGAGGTGATCGAGATCCCGGGCAGCGAGCTGGGGCGGGGGCGGGGCGGGCCGCGCTGTATGAGCTGCCCGGTCGAGCGGGACGCGGTGGCCTAGCCGGGCGGAGCGCGGGCGCGGGGGTGGCGTCCGGGGGCGGGACAGGGGAAGCGGGTGCCCGGAGGCCGGGGCCCGGGCCGGTACACGAAGGCTCTGTATATCAATGCATGCCGTCGTATAGACTTCCAGCATCCCCTGTCACCGTGACTCTGGAGCGCCCCCATGGCCACCGATCTTGTCGGCCGCAGTTTCCTCAAGGAGCTCGACTTCACCGCCGCCGAGTTCCGCGGCCTGGTCGAGCTCGCCGCCGAACTCAAGGCGGACAAGAAGGCCGGGGCCGAGCGGCGCCGCCTCGTGGGCAAGAACATCGCCCTGATCTTCGAGAAGACCTCCACGCGCACCCGCTGCGCCTTCGAGGTCGCCGCCGCCGACCAGGGCGCCCACACCACGTACCTCGATCCCGCCGGCTCCCAGATGGGCCACAAGGAATCGGTCCGGGACACGGCGCGGGTGCTGGGCCGGATGTTCGACGGCATCCAGTACCGGGGCGACGCCCAGGACACCGTCGATCAGCTCGCCGCCCACGCCGGCGTGCCCGTGTTCAACGGCCTCACCGACGACTGGCACCCCACCCAGATGCTGGCCGACGTGCTCACGATGACCGAGCACTGCGCCAAGCCGCTGGAGCGGATCGCCTTCGCCTACCTCGGCGACGCCCGCTTCAACATGGGCAACTCGTACCTGGTGACGGGCGCGCTGCTGGGCATGGACGTACGGATCGTGGCGCCGGAGCACTACTGGCCGGCCGCCCCGGTGGTGGCCGCGGCGCGCGAGCTGGCGGCCGCCAGCGGCGCCCGGATCACCCTCACCGAGGACCTCGCGCGGGGCGTCGGGCAGGCCGACTTCGTGGTGACCGACATCTGGGTGTCCATGGGGGAGCCCAAGGAGGTCTGGGACGAGCGGATCGAGGCGCTGAGCCCGTACGCCGTCACCATGGACGTGCTGCGCGCCACCGGGAACCCGGACGTGAAGTTCATGCACTGCCTGCCGGCGTTCCACGATCTCGGCACCAAGGTGGCCCGGGAGATCCACGAGCGGCACGGGCTGGACTCGCTGGAGGTGACGGACGAGGTGTTCGAGTCCAGGCACTCCGTCGTCTTCGACGAGGCGGAGAACCGGCTGCACACCATCAAGGCCGTGCTCGTCGCGACCCTCGCGGGGCCGGCCGCATAGTCATGCGGCGGGGCGGGATGCCCCCTAGGTGCCCGACCGGACAGAGCACCGACTGAGCACCGACTCGAGCGCCGGCTAGAGCGGCGGCCGGGACGGCAGGGTGAACCACACGGCCTTGCCGTGCGGGGTGGCGCGGTGTCCGCAGGCCGAGCTCAGGGTCCGGATCAGCAGCAGGCCGCGGCCGTGCTCCTGCCAGGGGTCGGGGTGGGCGTCGTCCCGGCCGGGCGCGGTCAGATCGGCGGGGGGCTGCGGATCCCCGTCGTGGACCTCGACCTGGCAGCCGTTCGCCAGTAGCTCCACGACGAGCTCGATGGGGGCGTCGCCGGGGGTGTGCTCCACGGCGTTGGCGACCAGTTCGGCGGTGAGGAGTTCGGCGGTGTCGCTGTCGGCGGGTGCGTCGATGTCGGCGAGGGCCGTACGGACGAGGGCGCGGGCGATGGGTACGGCCGCTGTCGTGTGCGGCAGGGCTATCCGCCAGGCGGAGGCGTCGGGCAAGGCAGGACCGTCCGTTCCGTGGGATCGCAGGGGCCGCGGTGGGGTCGTACGGGGTGCGGCGGGGGAAATCCTGCTTTCAACGATACGAAGTGGAAATGTCCTGCCGTAGGGCACCCCGACGTGATCGCAAGGGACGTCGGGCACATGGGCTCGGGACGTTCGGTGCGTGTGGCGCCCGGGGCCGGGCACGACCCCCCGTTTATCGCGCTTCCCTGACGACAGTCATGGACCGGTGATACCTTCGGGAGCGTGAGTCCCTTCCTCGGTTCCACACCCGCGACCGAACGCTGGAACCACCTCCGGGTGGACCGGCGCGACGGGGTCGCCACCGTCACCCTCGACCGCCCCGAGAAGCTCAACGCGCTCACCTTCGGCGCCTACGCCGACCTGCGCGACCTGCTCGCCGAACTGTCCAGGGAGCGGTCCGTACGCGCCCTCGTGCTCGGCGGCGAAGGCCGCGGCTTCTGCTCCGGGGGCGACGTCGACGAGATCATCGGCGCCACCCTCGCGATGGACACCGCCCAGCTCCTCGACTTCAACCGGATGACCGGACAGGTCGTGCGCGCCCTGCGCGAGTGCCCCTTCCCGGTCATCGCCGCCGTCCACGGGGTCGCCGCCGGCGCCGGGGCCGTCATCGCCCTGGCCGCCGACTTCCGCATCGCCGACCCGACCGCCCGCTTCGCTTTCCTCTTCACGCGGGTCGGCCTTTCCGGCGGGGACATGGGCGCCGCCTACCTGCTGCCCCGGGTCGTCGGGCTCGGGCACGCGACCCGGCTGCTGATGCTGGGGGAGCAGGTCAGGGCGCCGGAGGCCGAGCGGATCGGGCTGCTCAGCGAGGTCACCGAGGAGGGCAAGGCCTCCGTACGCGCGGCGGAGCTCGCCGCGCACCTCGCCGCCGGTCCGGCCCTCGCGTACGCGCAGACCAAGGCACTGCTGACCGCCGAGCTGGACATGCCGCTCGCCGCCTCGGTGGAACTCGACGCGAACACCCAGGCCCTGCTGATGAACGGCGAGGACTACCGGGAGTTCCACGCGGCCTTCACCGGGAAGCGGCCGCCCCAGTGGAAGGGCAGGTAGCGCGATGAGCGGGGCAGGCAGCGCGACGAGCACCGGCCGGGAGAGCGCCGCCCTGCGGGTCGCCGTGGTCGGCGGGGGCCCGGGCGGGCTGTACGCCGCCGCCCTGCTGGCCCGGCAGGGGCACGCGGTGGACGTGTGGGAGAAGAACGCCCCCGACGACACCTTCGGCTTCGGGGTGGTCCTCTCCGACGAGACCCTCGGCGGCATCGAAGCGGCCGACGCCGTGGTCTACGCGGCCCTGGGCGCCGAGTTCGTCCGCTGGGACGACATCGACATCGTGCACCGGGGCCGACTGCTCACCTCGGGCGGCCACGGGTTCGCCGCGCTCGGGCGGCGCCGGCTCCTGGAGATCCTGCACGAGCGCTGCGCGGGCCTCGGGGTCCGGCTCCGCTTCCGCACCCCGGCCCCCGACCCCGCGGTGCTCGCCGCCTCGTACGACCTGGTGGTCGCGGCCGACGGGGTGCACAGCCGGATCCGGGAGTCCGCGGCGGAGCACTACGGGCCCACGCTGACGGGCGGGCGGTGCCGGTACATCTGGCTGGCCGCCGACTTCGCCTTCGAAGCCTTCCGCTTCGAGATCGCGGAGACCGAGCACGGGGTGGTGCAGCTGCACGCCTACCCCTACGCGGCGGACTCCTCCACCGTGATCGTCGAGATGCGCGAGGAGGTCTGGCTGGCCGCCGGATTCGACCTCTGCGACGAGGCGGAATCCGCGGCGCGCTGCGCGAAGATCTTCGGCGAGGCCCTGCGGGGACGGCCGCTGCGGGGCAACGGCTCGGCCTGGACGCGGTTCCGTACGGTGGTCAACGCGCGCTGGTCGCACGGCAACACGGTGCTCATCGGCGACGCCGCGCACACCGCGCACTTCTCGATCGGCTCCGGCACCAAGCTGGCCGTGGAGGACGCGCTCGCGCTGGCCCGGGCGGTGGAGTCCGAGGCGGACGTCCCGGCCGCGCTGGCCGCGTACGAGGCCGCGCGGCGGCCCGCCGTGGCCTCCACCCAGCGGGCGGCGGCCGCCAGCATGCGGTGGTTCGAGGAGCTCGCCGGGTACGTGGAGCAGCCCGCCCGGCAGTTCGCCTTCAACCTCCTCACCCGCAGCCTGCGGGTCACCCACGGCAACCTGCGGCTGCGCGATCCGCGCTTCACCCGGGCCGTGGAACGCGACTTCGGCTGCCCGGAGGCTCCTGAGGGCGGCCCGCAGGAGCCGGGAACCCCGCCGATGTTCACGCCGTTCACCCTGCGGGGGCTGACCCTGCGCAACCGGGTCGTGGTGTCCCCGATGGACATGTACTCGGCAGGCGCTGGCGCTCGCGCAGGCGCAGGCGCAGGGACCTCGGCTCCGGCCGGCGAAGGCGTGCCCGGGGACTTCCACCTGGTGCACCTCGGCGCGCGCGCCCTGGGCGGGGCCGCCCTGGTGATGACCGAGATGGTCTGCGTCAGCCCCGAGGGCCGGATCACCCCGGGCTGCACGGGCCTCTACACCGCCGCCCAGGCGGCCGCCTGGGCCCGGATCGCCGAGTTCGTGCACACCTCGGCGCCCGGCACCGCGCTGGGCGTCCAGCTCGGCCACTCGGGCCGCAAGGGCTCGACCCGGGTGATGTGGGAGGGCATGGACGCCCCGCTGCCCGAGGGGAACTGGCCCCTGATGGCCGCCTCCGCACTGCCCTACCGCCCCGGGGTCTCCGCCGTGCCCCGGGCCATGGGCGCCGCCGACCTCGCCGCCGTCCGCTCCGAGTTCGCCGCCGCCGCCGTCCGGGCCGCCGCGAGCGGCTTCGACCTCCTCGAACTGCACTGCGCGCACGGCTACCTGCTCTCCGGCTTCCTCTCCCCGCTGACCAACCACCGCACCGACGCCTACGGCGGTTCGCTGGAGAACCGGCTCCGGTTCCCGCTGGAGGTCTTCGACGCGGTCCGCGCCGTCTGGCCCGAGGACCGGCCGATGACGGTGCGCCTCTCCGCCACCGACTGGGCGCCCGGCGGCACCTCGGCCGAGGAGGCGGTGGCCATCGCCGGGGCCTTCGCGGCGCACGGCGCGGACGCCATCGACGTCTCCACGGGCCAGGTGGTCGCGGAGGAGACCCCCGAGTACGGACGCGCGTACCAGACCCCGTACGCCGACCGGATCCGGGGCGCCCTGAACGTCCCGGTGATCGCGGTCGGGGCGATCTCCTCCTGGGACGACGTCAACTCCCTGCTGCTGGCGGGCCGGGCGGACCTCTGCGCGCTCGGCCGCCCCCACCTCTACGACCCGCACTGGACCCTGCACGCGGCCGCCGACCAGTCCTACACCGGCCCGGCGGCGCCCTGGCCCGCCCCCTACCTCGCCGGCAGCCGCAAGCCGCCGACGGGCCGGGGGTAGGACTCCAGCCGCCCCGCCTACCGGTGCGGCCGCACGCTCAGGCACTCGTGGCAGTGGCAGGGCTCCGGGTGCGGCCAGTCGGGCCAGGCGCCGGAGCGCAGCTCCCAGGCGCGGCGCTCCAGGAGCACCGAGAGGTCCCGCGCGTAGGCCTCGTCGCAGAACCCCCCGTCGGCGACCCGCAGTACGGCGGGAGAGCGAACGAGGATGGGCCGGAAGCCGTACAGATGGCGGGTGGCCACGTAGGACCACCGGTACCCGCGGCCGTGTCGAGGCCGGCCGACGACCTCACAGTCCTGGACGCCGTTGTGCGTGGTGCCGACGTACACCTTGGACCCGCCCTTGAACATCTTCGTGCCCGGGCGCTGGCCCTGGCCGCCCTCGCCGTAGCGGCGCCACAGGACCACGTTCGCGGCGAGCATCCAGAAGGGTTCGACCGGCTCGTCCCGTTCCTGGGGCCCGGTCATTTCAGCGCGACCTCCACCCGGTCCTCGACCGGGGTGTAGCCCAGGCGCCGGTAGACACCGTTGCTGGTGGGGTTCTTCAGGTCCGCGAAGAGGAGCACCTCGTGCGCGCCGGCCGCGTGCGCCGCCCCGGTCGCGGCGTAGGTGACCCCGGCCGCGTACCCCCGGCCGCGCAGCTCCGGCGGCGTGTAGACCGGGCCGATCCGGGACATCGCGCCGAGGGGGCGGGAGAACCCGGCCAGCGAGACGGGGCTCCCGGCGTCCTCCCAGAGCAGCATGCCCCCGTACGAGAACCGGTCGCGCAGGGCCTCCTCGGAGGCGGCCCCGCCTTCGCCGGACTCCTGCTTGAAGGCGGTGATCCAGTCCAGGAGCAGCGGCAGGTCGGCCTCCCCGGCGGGGCGGGCCTTGCCGGCCGGGGCGGGATCGGGGGCGATGAGCCCGGCGAGCCGGTAGAGGCGGTTCTCCTCCACGACCTCCGAGGGCCTGCCCCAGGCGCCGGCCAGCGGGCCCGCGTCCTCGCGGCGGACGCTGAGCGCCTCGACCCCGGCGAGCAGCGGCTCGGCCGTGAGCGCGGCCCCCAGCTCCCGGACCGCCCCGGCAGGCAGCGCCCCGGTCAGCAGCGGGTACGGCGGGGTGTGCACCAGGACGCCGGCGGCGTCGGCGTCGGAGTCGATTGCCTGCTGGTCGGTCCACCAGCCGAAGAGGGGGGCGTCGGAGCCGTAGGCGTCAGGTCCCCGCCGCTCCAGGGCGTCGACCACGGTCATGAGGGAGGTGTTGACGACGGGGTCGGCGGCGAGGGCCGGACGCGCCGCGGCCAGAAAGGCCGGCAGGTCGGAAGTGAAGGTCCAAGGCATGGCACATGGTCACCCGTGCCGGGCGCGGAGCGCAGCCGGATTTCCCCCGGCCCCGCCGCGCCGGGTCAGCTCGGCAGCCACCCAGGCCACCACGGCGGCACGTTGTCCGGCCCGCACCGGGTCAGGTCCCCCGGATACCCGTCCAGGGTGCCCCTGACGGCGAAGAACCAGAGCACCATCGCTCCCAGCGCGAGCAGGACCGGGACCATCCGCAGCAGCGGGTGCCCGCGCGGCGTGAGCATCGCGACCATCACCCCGCAGAAGGCGAAGCCCACCACCAGGACCGGGAGCAGGAGGGTCAGCTCGGTCCTGCCGCCCGCGTCCGCCCCTGCGTCGCAGGAGGCGCGCGCGTGGGACGCGAGGGAGATGGCCAGGCACCCGGCGGCCGCGCCCAGCAGCCCGGAGGCGGTCAGCGAGAGGGTGTGGGGCCACGTGCGGGGCCGGTCCGGGGCCCGGCCCGCGGGCCGGGGCGGGACTCCGGCTCCTCGCGGGGGCCGTGCGGTTCCTGTCACGAGAGCAGGTGACGCGTCCGGAGGCCGCTACGGTTCCACGAAGGCGGCTCCGAGGTCCCGCAGTCGCTCGTGCAGCTCCGCGAAGACCGCCGCCGAGCGGTCGCCCGGCCAGTCCGCGGGGAGCAGCCCGCGCGGCAGGCCCGGGTCGGCGTACGGGAGCCGGCGCCAGGTGTCCAGGGCGAGCAGGTAGCCGCGGTAGGCGGCCTCCGGGGTGGGGGCGGCCGTCCCCGTCTGCAGGGCGCGCAGGACGGGCTCGTGGAGGTCGAGGAACTCCTCGTGCTGCTTGGCCAGCGCCGCCAGGTCCCACCAGCGGGCCACCGACTCCGTGGTCGGGGCGAAGCCCAGGTGGGCGCCGCGGAAGAGCTCCACGTACGCCGTCAGGTGCAGCCGCTCCAGGGTGCGGCGGGTCTCCCCGTCCAGCTGCGCCGGGGCGATCCACACGCCGGGCGCCACCGAGCCGAAGCCGAGCCCGGCCAGCCGGGAACGCAGCAGGTGCCGCTTCGCCCGCTCCTGCTCCGGGACGGAGAAGACGGCCAGCAGCCACTCCTGGGACTCCGCCGGGCGGGTGGCTCCGTAGATCCGCCGGTCGCCGTCCTCCAGGAGCCGGCGCGCCTCCCCGGAGAGCTCGTACCCCGCCGCGCGGTCCCCGGTCCGCGCGGGCAGCAGGAAGCCGCGCCGCTTCAGCCGGGACACCGAGGAGCGGACGGACGGAGCGTCCACGCCGGCCGCACCCAGCAGGCGGACCAGCGCGGACACCGGGACCGGGCCGGGGAAGGCCCGCCCGTAGGCGCCGTAGAACGTGACGATCAGGGATCGCGGGGTGTGCTGCTCGACCACGGCTTCACTCTAGGTGCTCTTCTTGATCGCGCAGCCGGAAGCGCTGGAGCTTGCCCGTCGCCGTCCGGGGCAGGGCGGGCAGGAAGACGAAGGTGCGCGGGCACTTGTGCGGGGCGAGCTCGTTCCGCATGAAGGTGCGCAGGGCGTCCTCGGTGAGGACCGCGCCCTCCCGGGGGACCGCGTACGCGACCACGATCTGCCCGCGCCGCTCGTCGGGGAGGCCGACCACGGCCGCCTCCAGCACGTCGGGATGGCGCAGCAGGGCCTCCTCGACTTCCGGGCCCGCGATGTTGTACCCCGCCGAGATGATCATGTCGTCGGCCCGGGCCACGTAGCGGAAGTAGCCCTCCGCGTCCCGGACGTAGGTGTCGCCCGTGAGGTTCCAGCCGTCCCGTACGTACTCGCCCTGCCGCGGGTCCGCCAGGTAGCGGCAGCCCACCGGCCCCCGTACGGCCAGCAGCCCCGGCACCCCGTCCGCGACCGGCAGCCCCGCCCCGTCCACCACCCGGGCCTCCCAGCCCGGCACCGCGCGGCCGGTCGTACCGGGCCGGATGTCCTCGTCGGCCGCCGAGATGAAGATGTGGAGCAGCTCGGTGGCGCCGATCCCGTTGATGATCCGCAGGCCCGTGCGCTCGTACCAGGCCTGCCAGGTGGCGGCCGGCAGGTTCTCGCCCGCCGAGACGCAGCGGCGCAGCGCGGAGAGGTCGTAGGCGCCCGTGTCGTACGGGCCCAGCGTGTCCAGCATCGACCGGTACGCGGTGGGCGCGGTGAACAGCACCGACACCCGGTGCTCGGCCAGCGCGGGCAGCAGCCGGCGCGGGGAGCCGTCCGCCAGGAGCAGCGCCGAGGCCCCGGCCCGCAGCGGGAAGACCACCAGCCCGCCCAGGCCGAAGGTGAAGCCGAGCGGCGGACTGCCCGCGAAGACGTCCTCGGGGCGCGGGCGGAGCACTTCTTGAGAGAAGGTGTCGGCCACGGCGAGCAGATCGCGGTGGAAGTGCATGCAGCCCTTGGGGCGCCCGGTGGTGCCCGAGGTGAAGGCGATCAGCGCCACGTCGTCGGCGGAGGTCTCCACGGCCGGGAAGGGGTGCGGATGCCGCTCCGCCAGGCGCAGCAGGTCGTCCGGTTCGGCGCCGCCGTACGCGGTGATCCGCAGGCCCGGGACCCCCGCCTTGACCAGGTCGTCCACGACCTCCGCCTGGCACAGGGCGTGGCTCACCCGGGCCATCGCGCACACCGTGGCCAGCTCCTGCGGACGCTGCTGGGCCAGCACGGTGACGGCCACCGCGCCCGCCTTCATCACCGCGAGCCAGCACGCGGCGAGCCAGGGGCCGGTCGGGCCGCGCAGCAGCACCCGGTTGCCGGGGACCACGCCGAGATCGGTGGTGAGGACGTGCGCGAGCCGGTCCACGCGGGCGTGCAGTTCCCCGTACGTCCACACCGTTCCGTCCGCCCCGCGGAAGGCGGGGCGGTCGGGCCCCAGCCGGGCGATGGTGGCGTCGAGCAGCTCCACGCCGCAGTTCAGGCGGTCCGGGTAGGCCAGAGCGGGGAGTTCGAAGTGGAGCCGCGGCCAGGCGTGCGCGGGCGGCAGGTGATCGCGCGCGAAGGTGTCTCGATGAGCGGAAGGCTTGAGCTCCAAGGCGGGTTCGCCCCCTTGCGACGGCCCGCGCCCCGGGTGGGGGCCGGACCCTGCGTATGGACTGTGGACCGAAGTGGAAGAGCCGGGCCGTACGAACGCAGCACGAGCGTATCGTCATGGTGACGGGAGTCAACAGGACGCGATAGAGGCTGGGGCATACGGATGACCCGATTCACGGGATTCGCGCTCGGGGCGGACCAGGAGGAGTGGTGCGCGCGGCTGCGCGCACTGGCGGCGGAGCGGCTGCGGCCGCTGGCGGAGAAGGGGGAACCGGGCCGGGTCAACCGGCCGCTGCTGGCCGCACTGGGCGAAGAGGGGCTGCTGGAAAGGGTGTTCACCTCGGGCGCGCTGGAACTGTGCCTGCTGCGCGAATCCCTCGCCTACGGCTGTACGGAGGCGGAGACGGCCCTCGCCCTCCAGGGGCTGGGCGCCTACCCGGTCCTGCGCTCGGGCAGCGACGCCCAGCGCGAGCGCTGGCTGCCCGGGGTGCGGGCCGGGCGCACGGTGGCGGCCTTCGCGCTGAGCGAGCCGGGGGCCGGGTCGGACGCGGGGGCGCTGGCGCTCGACGCGGCCCCCGACGGAGGGGAGGGTGAGGGCTGGCGGCTCAGCGGGGAGAAGTGCTGGATCTCCAACGCCCCCGAGGCGGATTTCTACACCGTCTTCGCCCGCACCGGCGAGGGCCCGGGGGCCAGGGGCGTCAGCGCCTTCCTGGTTCCGGCGGACCGGCCGGGGCTCTCGGGGGAGCCGCTCGACATGCTCTCCCCGCACCCGATCGGCGCGCTCGCCTTCGACGGGGTCCCGGTGGGCCCGGCCGACCTGCTGGGGGAGCCGGGCCGGGGCTTCCGGGTGGCCATGGACACCCTGAACCTCTTCCGCCCCAGCGTGGGCGCCTTCGCCGTCGGGATGGCCAGGGCCGCCCTGGACGCCACGGTGGCGCACACGGCCGCCCGTACGGCCTTCGGCGGGGTGCTGGGCGACCTCCAGGCCGTGGCGCACCGGGTCGCCGAGATGGCCACCCGGACCGAGGCGGCCCGGCTCCTCGTGTACGCGGCGGCGGAGGCCTACGACGCGGACGCGTCCTCCCCGCAGGTGCCGCGCCGGGCGGCCATGGCGAAGCTGCTGGCCACGGAGACGGCCCAGTACGTCGTCGACCACGCGGTACAGCTGCACGGGGCGGCCGCGCTGCGCCGGGGGCACTTGCTGGAACACCTGTACCGGGAGGTACGGGCACCGAGGATCTACGAGGGGGCGAGCGAGGTGCAGCGCACGATCATCGCGAAGGAGCTCTACCGGGAGGCGCGGGAGGCGCGGGACATGGGCGGGGCGCGGGACATGGGCGAGGCACGGAAGGTGGGCGAGGCGTGAGCCTGGAGCGGATCAACCCGGAGGAGCTGTCCCCGGCGACGGGCTTCTCGCACGCCGTCGTCGCGAGCGGGGGCCGGCTGGTGTTCCTGGCGGGGCAGACGGCCCTCGACGGCGCGGGGAAGGTGGTGGGAGCGACGCTGCCGCAGCAGTTCGAGCAGGCGCTGACGAACCTGCTGGCCGCACTGGCGGGGGCGGGCGGCTCGCCGGCGGATCTGGCACGGGTGACGGTCTACGCCGTGGACGTGGCCGACTACCGGGACCGCGCCCCCGAACTGGGCCGGATCTGGCGGCGGTTGGCGGGCCGGGACTATCCGGCGATGGCGGTCGTGGGCGTGGTCCGGCTGTGGGACGAGGCGGCGCTGGTCGAGCTGGACGGGCTGGCGGTGCTCCCGTAGGCGGTGGTCCGAAGGAGGTGGCCCGGAGGTGGCCCGGGGGCGGCGCCCCCGCAGGGCTTTCCGCTGGTGAGCGCGGGTGCCTTTGACAGTGGGCGGGGGAGGGGGGAGGGTGGAAATGGCCCATAACGGAGTAATCCGGACCAATCAACCCTTCATGCTCGGAGGTGTATGAGTATGCGCCGTGGGTTTGTTGCGGCAGCCGTGGCGGGGGCCGCCGGGATCACGCTCGGCCTGATGCCCGTGAGCAGTGCCTTCGCATCGAGTCTTCCGCAGACGTACGACCGGTGTTCCAACTGGCGCGGCAGTGACTGGCGCGGAGACGACTGGTGGCGCTACTGCTGCGACACCTCGCGCGCGGACCGCCCCAGTTGGTGCTGGGACAACAACAACTGGGACAACGACAGTTGGAACAGCAACTGGGACAACAGCAACTGGAACCACAACGACAACTGGAACGACAGCCGGCACGACAACTGGAACGACAACGACAGCTGGAACCACGACCGCGACAACGGCAACTGGAACCACGACAACGGCAACAACTGGCGTGATGGCGGCGGCAGCGACGGCGGAGGCTGGAACGGCGGCGGCGGGGGCCACCGCAACTGACCTGGCGGCGACCGGCTGAACGGCGGGGCGCGAGTCCCGGCGCCGTGAATCGCGCCGGGGCCCGCCCCGTCGGGCGGACCGCCAGGCCGAAAGACGCCCCCTAGGCCGTCTCTTTCGGATCTTGCCGGGCCCGCGACGCCTGGCACCGCGCCTGGCCGCACTGCCGAGGCGACCACGTACACCCAGTACGCGAGCGCCCCGACAGCACGCCCAGGCACGGCACCAGACGCCGCGGACTCGGCCGACAAGATCCGAAAGAGACGACCTAGTGACCTGGTTTGGAGATCCTGTCGCAGTAGCGGCAGATGCGGTCGAGGATCTGGTCGGCGGTCTTGGTCCACTTGAACGGCCTGGCCTGGTCGTTCCAGACCTCGATCCAGCCTTCGAGTGCGGCCTTGAGGTCGTCGAGTGAGCAGAACACTCCGCGTTCGAGGCAGCGTCGTTCCAGCTCGGCAAACCACCGCTCGACCTGGTTGATCCACGACGAGTACGTGGGAGTGAAGTGGAGCTGGAACCGGGGATGCGCAAGGAGCCACTTGCGCACGACCGGCGCCTTGTGGGCAGAGAGGTTGTCGCAGATGACGTGGACCGCCAGGCCCGGATCGGTCTGGCGGTCGATGTCGTCGAGGAAGTCCCGGAAGTCCACAGCCCGGTGCTGCGCGGACAGTTTCGTGATCACCCTGCCAGTCGCGGTGTTCAGGGCGGCGAACAGGTCGACGGTGCCATGCCGGACGTAGTCGAAGCTCCGCCGTTCGGGGACTCCGGGCAGCATCGGCAGGACCGGTGCGGTCCGCTCCAGGGCCTGGATCTGCGGTTTCTCGTCCACGGCGAACACGGCCGCGTTCGCCGGCGGGGCGAGGTAGAGGCCGACGACATCGCGGATCTTGTCGATCAGGAACGGGTCCGGGGAGATCTTGAAGGTCTCGGTCCGCCAGGGCTGCAGGCCGAAGGCATGCCAGATCCTCAGCACGCTCGCCGGGGAGATCCCCACCACCTTGGCCAGCTCCCGCTTCGACCAGTGTGTCCCGCCCGCAGGTGTCTGTTCGAGGGTGCGGACCACCACCTCTTCGACCTGGGCGTCGGTAATGGTCCGCGGCACCCCGGGCCGCGGCTCGTCCGACAGGCCGTTCAGGCGGTCCCGCAGGAACCGGGACCGCCATCTGGCTACCGTCTTGCGCTCAGTGTCCAACCGCGCGGCGACCACGGTGTTGTTCCACCCTCGTGCGCACGCGAGCACGATCCGCGCTCGCTGGGCCAGGCCCTGCGCAGTTGAACGCCGCCCGGCCCAGCTCTCCAACGTCAGTCGCTCAGCTTCCGACAGCACCACTGGCGGCAGCCTGTTATCGCCCATCCCGTCAGGACACCGGACCGAAACCCGCCCCGTCAGGCAGAACCCAAGATCTGAAACAGAACACGACTCATGGGGCGAGCCCAGACCTCAAACCCAGATCACTAGTGGTCGCGCCGCAGGCGCAGGTTCGGCTGGACGCGCTTGACGGGCCGGCTGCCCGCGGCCGCGCCGCCGAGGTGGCGCCCGAGTGCGACGTAGGCGTCGAACTGGTCGTGGTCGAACGACTGGTCGAAGGTGCTCTGGCGGGGGAAGACCTTCTCGGTGACCGCGTAGCTCAGCAGCTTGTAGGGCATGTCGGTGGTCAGGCCGGCCTTGGCGAAGACGATCGTGCCCTCCCGGGTCGGCTCCCCGCCCGGGGTGAACTCGATGGGCTCCGGGTAGCGGATGGTGCCCCGTACGACGCACCGCGCGGACAAGCGCGCGTTGAGGGCCGACATCGGGTCCTCCGGGCTCAGCTTCTCGGCGCTGCCCGGCACGAGCGTGAGCATGTTCTGATCCGGCAGGCCGAAGTCGATCTCGACGCCGAGGTCCTCGTACGCCAGCGCGATCGCCTGGGCGAGCGTGGTGGCCAGCGGGGGGACGTCCCCGCTGGCGTCGATGACGTAGATCTCCCGGCAGCGCAGCCTGAGCAGTTCCACCAGGCCCAGATTGTCGATGTGTCCGCCGTCCGTGCACAGCAGCATGGGGCTGGTGTCGGAGTACAGCCCGATCAGCTCCTGGAGCTGGTAGCGCAGCCGCCGCATCCGGGGGAGCCGGGGCATGGTCCAGTCCGGGGCGAATTTCGCCACCTCGGCGAGGTACAGCGGGTTGGGCAGCCAGGTGCCCAGGCGCAGGTTGGACAGGGCGAGCAGCCGCTGCACCGCCTTCGACTGGGCGCCCATCGTGGACGCGAACGCCGCGCCCGAGACCGCGACGGCGGACTGGACGGTGAGGTCGCGCCGGATCAAGGGGTGCGAGGTCTTCTCCAGCGTGGAGGTCTTCACCCAGCCGACATCGGGTCCGCCGACGTAGTCGGAGGCGAAGGTGAAGGGGACGGCGGGCCTGCCCGGCGCGGTGCGGTTGCGGCCGGACAGGGCCGCGGACGCCGCGAAGATGACCTGCGGGAAGGGCTTCACCCGCTGGGCGTGCGTGCTCAGCAGGGTCAGCTCCGTGTGGTAGTCGTACGGCAGGGCGCCGACGGAGCCGTCCCACAGCACCGCGCGCCGCACCGCGAAGGCGCTGGCCAGCCGCTGCCGGTAGAAGGGGTGCAGGCTGCACATGGTCTGGTCGAGCACCACGGCCAGGAGGAGCAGGGCGGCGGGCAGACCCAGCCGCCATCCCCAGTGCCACCGGTCGGACAGCACGGTGGACCAGGAGAGCACGGCGAGGCCGACGAAGCCGAGGATCAGGAGCACCACCCAGACGACGAGGTACTGGAGCCATCCCGTACCCACCTTGGCGGCCAGTGAGGTGCCGCCCGCGGAGAGCCATCCCGCCTTCTCGCCGTTCGGCCGGATCTTCTTCACCTGCTCGTACAGCGCGGCGAACATCGCGCCCAGCCAGGTGATGGCCGCCGTGAGGCCGGCGAGGAGCGTCACTCCCTGCGTCCCCTCGGGGAACAGGTTCTGACGCTGGACCAGCCAGCCGAAGAACCACAGCACGAGGGGGATGAGCAGCGCGTACACCGCGATCCCGACGGCCATCCACACGATGCCCTTCACCGAGAGCCGCAGCCAGCGCGGCCACCCGGCCCCGGTGCGGGGCCGGAGCAGGGAGGCCGCCAGGGACACCCCGCCGGCGACCGCGACCAGGCCCGCGATGGGCAGCCAGGCGTAGCGGGGGAGCAATAGGTTCCGGACGCCCGTGGCAGTGCCCGAGGCCGAGGTGGGGTCGAAGCCGCCCGGCCGGAAGCGTTCGATCTCGATCACGGGGACGAGCGAATAGAACTCGTTGAGCATGATCCCGGCCACGGTGAACGTCAGTGCCAGCAGCGTGAGGGAGACGAGTACCCCGCGCAGTGCCGCGCCCAGGGCCCGCACGAATTCCTGGGGGCTGTCGGCCACGTACTTGGCGTGCCGCCGCAGATGGTGCTCCTCGGGGCTGCCGGGCGCGAACACGTCCTGCGGCGTCGCCAGGTCGGCCCGGGGCGGAGGTTGCGCCCCCCGGTTCCGTGGCTGTCGTGTGGTCAGCGCCAGTTGGAAGGCCCCGGCTGTGAACCCGCCACCGGACACCGACACCAGATAGCGCGCCTTGGTCAACACCCCCGCCTCGCGCAGGGACTGCAGGGCGCCGAGGGTGACCGACGCGGAGCGGATCCCGCCGCCGGACACGCAGATGCCGATCTCCGCCGCCTCGCGGCCGGGCAGGGGGAGGGAGCGGCTGCGCCAGCGGCGGTGCGCACTCTCCGGCGGCGCCGCCTCGCTCGGCGGCGCGGTCCAGTCCTCCAAGGGGGAGGAGCGGTGCGGCGCCGCCGGCGGCACGACGATCTGCAGATCGTCCGGCGGCTTGCCGGGGTCTTGGGCGAGCCGGTGGGCGAAGCGTACGAGGAGCCGCGGGCCGTGCCGCCGGATCCTCCGGCTGATCAACAGCACCCAGAAGCCCGCCGCGAGCGCCGATTCGCGCACGCCCTCGCCGGCCCGGGTCCGCGCCATCCGGCGCGCGATCCCCGGAGTTCCCGGCAGGACCGGTGGCTTCGGGGCGAGCCGCAGTTTCGCCCTCCTCGTGAAGCACCTGGCCAGCAGGGTGAGGAGCACCCAGCACGCGGAGATGATCAGTGGCGCGACGAGCGCCCACTTCAGCAGCGCGAAAGAGGCCGCGGCCGTCAACTTGTGGTCGGGACCATCGGCCATGTGCCGCAGGGCGCTGCTCAGGAAGGCGTTCTCGGCCAGGTCCGCCGCGGCGGCCACCGGGGTGAGGAGCATCGCCCGGAAGGCGAACCTCCGCGATGCCAGGCGGTACAGGAAGAGGACGCCCAGCCCGAACAGCGACAGCAGGGCCAGGGAGTACGCGGGGACCAACCAGTGGCTGTCGGCGCTGATGCCGTGCTGGAAGGCGTCGATGCGCGCACCGGTGGTCTCGCACCGCCGGCCCAGCTCGTAGACGGCCCGGCACGCTTCCTCGCGCCGCCCGGCGAACTGGAGTCGCTGTTCCCGGTGCTGGCCCAGACCGTGCGGACGGTCCTGCAGGTACCGCATGAACAGGGCGCCGGCGGAGAGCAGCCCGGCCGCGCACAGGAACGCCGCCCAGCGGGGTGCCCGGTGCCGGGGGGCCCGGTCGGGAGAGATCGGCATGCGCCGAACGTAGTACTGCCGTGACTCCGCGTGGTGGACGCGCGCCGGTCGCGTCGGCGGTGCGCGCCTCGTGGGCGTGGCGCGGCCG
Organism: Streptomyces sp. NBC_01298; assembly: GCF_035978755.1. Taxonomy (NCBI): domain Bacteria; kingdom Bacillati; phylum Actinomycetota; class Actinomycetes; order Kitasatosporales; family Streptomycetaceae; genus Streptomyces; species Streptomyces sp. NBC_01298. The sequence continues at coordinate 2,238,002 of NZ_CP108414.1, read as the reverse complement.
CCGCGGTCGCCCCGCTGCCGCGGCCGCGCCCCGCATGATGGCCCGCTACCGGCCGCCGTCCTCCAGCAGGTTCCCCATCCATTCCTCGATGCCCGCCACCGTGCGCGGCAGGGCGCCCGACATCAGCCGGGCGCCCTCGGCCGTGATCACGAGGTCGTCCTCGATGCGGACGCCGATGCCGCGCAGCTCGGGCGGCAGGGTCTCGTCGTCGGGCTGGAGGTAGAGGCCCGGCTCCACGGTGAGGACCTGGCCCTCTTCCAGGACCCCGTCCAGGTACGTGTCGGCGCGCGCCTGGGCGCAGTCGTGCACGTCGAGCCCGAGCATGTGCCCGCTGCTGCACAGGGTGTAGCGGCGGTGCAGATCGCCCTCGGAGTTCTTGAGCACCCCCCACTCCGCGAGCCCTTCCGCGATCACCCGCATCCCGGCCCGGTGGAAGTCGCGGAAGCTCGCGCCCGGTCGCAGCGCCGCCATGCCCGCGTCCTGTGCGGCGAGGACCAGCTCGTACACCTGTCGCTGGACGGGGGAGAACCGGCCCGACAGGGGGAGGGTGCGGGTGATGTCCGCCGTGTAGAGGCCGTCGGTCTCCACGCCCGCGTCCATGAGGAGCAGGTCGCCCGCGTTCAGCCGGCCGTCGTTGCGGATCCAGTGCAGCACGCAGGCGTGCGCGCCCGACGCGGCGATCGTCTCGTAGCCGGTGCCGTTGCCCTCGGCCCGGGCGCGGCGGTTGAAGACCCCCTCGATCCAGCGCTCGCCGCGCGGGTGGGCCAGCGCGCGCGGGAGGTCCCGTACGACGTCCTCGAACCCGGCGGTGGTGTGGTCGACGGCGAGCTGTAGCTCGGCCACCTCCCAGGCGTCCTTGACCAGGCGCAGTTCGGAGAGGGCGACGGCGAGCTCCGGGTCCGCGGCGGCGTTGCGCCCCGTGGGGGAGCCCAGGGCGTCCAGGTGGGCGCAGCGGATGCCGGAGAGCCGCTCCGCCTCCGCGAGGTCGGGGCGGCGGCCGACCCAGAACTCCCCGTAGCGGCGGTCGCGGTAGAACTCCTCGTTGCCGCCGGTGCGCGGTGAGCGCGGGCGCAGGTAGAGGACGGCCTCGTGCCCGTGCGGGCCGGCCGGTTCCAGGACCAGCACGTGGCCGACCTGGTCCTCGCCGGTGAGTCCGGTCAGCCAGGCGTACGCGCTGTGCGGGCGGAAGCGGTAGTCGCAGTCGTGGCTGCGGACCTTCAGCTCGCCCGCGGGGATGATCAGCCGCTCGCCGGGGAAGCGGGCCGACAGGCGTGCACGACGGGCCGGGGTGACGGCGTACGCGGGCACGCGGCTGGAGTCGGCAAGGGGGGAGGCCGCCCAGTCCGACGCCATGAAGCGGGACAACTCGGCCGATACGGGCAGGTCGTGACTGCCGATGTTGAGCCCGGCGGTGGGGCGGGAGGGGGTGTCGGTCACAGGGGCTCCCTCAAGAAGATGCGAACTGGTGGGCGCACAGGTCTTGTCAGTGCAATTTCACATTACTATGTTACAGCTCACACCGCGCCCCGTTAAGCCTCGTCAAACGCCGCGTGAAGCAGGGCAGTTCCGCACCTTCCCCCACCGCCCCTCCCAGCCAGGAGTTCTTGGTGTCCCAGCACAGAGTCGTGCGCACGTCCCTCCTCTCCGCCGCCGTCGCGGTCACCCTCCTCGCCACCGCGGGCCAGGCCGTGACCCGGGCCGCCGAGACCGGCGCCCGCGCCGACGTCGCGGGCGCCGCCGCGCCCGGCACCTTCGCCGCGGGCGCCGCGGGCGCCGAAGCCGGGGCGAACCCGTTCGACGAGGTCGAGCACCTCGCCGACGCGCGGCAGGCCGCCGCCGCGCCCGCCCCGGCGCCCGGCGCGCAGCTTCCGGGCGGGCAGGCCGTCGCCGAGGGCAAGGTACCCGGCGCCGTCACCGCGCCCGCCGCCGCGCCCGCCACGAAGAGCGGCAGGCTCGCCGCCTCCGCCCAGGCCACCGCCACCGGGGTCCCCTGCACCCTCGACGGGATCACCGGGCTCACCCCGGAGCAGTTCGCCGACTTCCTCGCCGACCCGGCCGTCACGGCGGCCAAGGGCGGCTGCCTCGCGGGCCTCATCTGGACCTGGGACGCCCGCCTGGCCCCCGTCATGTCGGACGCCCACGTGCAGGCCGTCTCCCGCCGGATATCCGGCCTGGCCGCCTCCCATGACGGCCTGAACTCCTCCCACCTGGAGGAGATGTTCACCTACCTGCACGCCGTGGCCTACCACGACCACTCGCGCGCCGAGATCGACGTCACCGACGCCCCGACCGTCGACGCCATGCGCCAGGCCATCGCCGCCTTCGCGGGCGCGGCCCGCACCTTCGACGCCACCGGCTCCAACGCCCGCACCCTGCGCGAGGCCCTCTATGCCGGCAGCGCCCCCGGGCTGCGCCACCACCAGCTCGGCCTGATCAAGAACGTGCTCGCCACCATGGACCCGTCGCACACCGCGACGCACCTGGACACCGCCTGGGCGGGCGCGGCGCTCGCCGCCCTGTCCGTCAACTACCTCGGCGTGTACAACAACGACACCGCGTTCCACGCGGCGGCCGCCGCCGACGCCCCGTACCGCGCGGCCTTCAAGGACTTCGCGACGTACGCCCACCTCAAGGGCACCGCGAACGCCTGGGTGGCGCGCGACGCCATCGCCGAGTTCGGTCGATTCGGCCAGATCGCGGGCCTCAAGGACGGGATCACCGCCGACCTCGGTGCGCTCCTCGCCCCGGCCAGGGCCGCCTTCGGCGACGGGAGCGAGCCGTGGGCGAAGGCCGTCTCCTGGCTCAACTTCTACCAGGCGTGCAAGCCGTACGGGGTGTGCAAGGAGGACATCGAGCGGGAGCTCTTCCCGAACACCTACACGTACGACAGTGGCGCCATCAAGGTCCGCACCGCCCTCGACCGGGCCACCGTCGACCAGCTCTACTACGCGAGCAAGCAGGTCAAGACCCAGTACCACCGGGTCGTCGGCACCGACCAGCCGATCGCCGGGGACGTCAACACCACGCTGAACATCGTGCTGTACGCCTCCCGCGCCGACTACGTGAACTACCAGCCGCTGCTCACCGGCTACGGGATCAACAACGGCGGCATGTACATCGAGAACGGCGCCACCTTCTACACCTATCAGCGCCGCGTCCCGCAGGACTCCCAGCTCACCCTGGAAGAGCTCTTCCGTCACGAGTACACCCACTACCTCAACGGCCGCTTCGCCGTCCCCGGCACCTTCGGGCAGGGCGCCTGGTACGAGGGCGACCGCACGACCGCCATGGACGAGGGCACCGCGGAGTTCTTCGACGGAGCGACCCGCGACAACGGCATCGCGGTTCGCAAGTCCCTGATCAAGAGCATCATCGCCGACACGGCCGGCGGCGGCCCGCGCATGTCGGTGGACCAGCTCCTGCACGCCACGTACGCCAACGACGGCTTCCGCTTCTACGGGTACGCGGGCGCGTTCTTCGAGTTCCTGTGGAACGAGCAGCCCTCGAAGCTGCGGGAGATGTACGGCTCCCTGCGCGCCGACAACCCGGCGGCCTTCGACGCCTGGCGCAGCCGGATGGGCCGCGACGCGGCCGTCCAGAGCGCCTACGACCGGTTCCTGGACGCGCAGATCGCCAAGGTCGACCAGCTGTACGTCCCGAACACCGTCTTCACCCCGAACGCGCAGCTGCGCGACGCGGCGCTCGCGGACGTGAAGTCCACCTTCGCGACGGCCACGTACAACACCCCGGACTGCGTGGAGAACGGCGAGCCGGGCAAGCGCCGGTTCACCTGTACCGGCAGGATCACGGCGAACCTGAAGGACTGGCGCAGCGAGGACCAGAACTTCAAGGACATGTCCGAGACGGTCGACTACTTCATCCTCGACCGGGCGGGCGCCGCCTCGAACAACCTGGCCGACATGAACTGCTCCTTCGGCGCACTGGACATCTGGACCAATCGGGTGGCCGGCACGTCGAGTTACAGCTGCGAGGGCCCGCTGCGCGGCTGACCCCGGCGGCGCGTCGCCGCGTCCGACGCGTCCGTCGCGGCCTCCGGCGCCACCTCTGTCCACCTCTAAAGATATGTGACATATTACTGCCGTGCCCAGACATTCCCCGTCCCCGGACCTCGTGATCATCGGCGCCGGCGTCGTCGGAGCCGCGTGCGCGTACTACGCGGCGCGCGCCGGACTCCGCGTGGCCGTCGTCGACCGCGGCCCGGTCGCCGGCGGCACGACCGGCGCCGGCGAAGGCAACCTGCTCGTCTCCGACAAGGAAGCGGGTCCCGAGCTGGACCTCGCGCTGCTGTCGGCGCGGCTCTGGCGCGAGCTCGCGCTCGAACTCCCGCAGGAGATCGAGTACGAGGCCAAGGGCGGCCTGGTCGTCGCGGCCGAGGCGGCCACCGTGAAGGCCCTACGGGGCTTCGCGGACGGCCAGCGCGCGGCCGGGGTCGAAGCGGTCGAGGTGGGACCGGGGGAGCTGCGCGAACTGGAGCCCCACCTCGCGCCGGACCTGGCGGGCGGCTTCCACTACCCGCAGGACGCCCAGGTCCAGCCGGCGCAGGCGGCGGCGCGGCTGCTGGCGGCGGCGGGGCTGACGTCGCCGGGTGTGGAGGTGCACCTCGGGGAGGAGGTCACCGAGCTGCTGTTCGGGCCCGCGGGCGAGCTCCGCGGGGTCCGCACGGCGCGGCGCGACCTCCTCGCCCCGGCGGTGCTCAACGCCGCCGGCACCTGGGGCGGGGCGGTGGCCGCGCTGGCCGGGGTCAGCCTTCCGGTGCTGCCGCGGCGGGGGTTCGTCCTGGTGACGGAGCCGCTGCCGAGGGTGGTGCGGCACAAGGTCTACGCCGCGGACTACATCGCGGACGTCGCGAGCGGGTCGGCGGCGCTGCAGTCCTCGGCGGTGGTCGAGGGCACTCCGGCGGGGCCGGTCCTGATCGGCGCCACGCGGGAACGGGTCGGCTTCGACCGTTCGTTGTCGTTGGAGGCGTTGCGCCGGCTGGCGGCGCAGGCCGCGGCCCTCTTCCCGGTCCTGGCCGACGTGCGGGTGCTGCGCACGTACCACGGGTTCCGGCCGTACCTGCCGGACCATCTGCCGGCGATCGGGCCGGACCCGCGGGTGCCGGGGCTGTTCCACGCCTGTGGGCACGAGGGGGCGGGCATCGGGCTGGCGCCGGGGACCGGCGTCCTGATCGCCTCGACGCTGACGGGGGCGGCCCCCGTCCTGGACCCGGCTCCGTTCGCGCCGGCGCGCTTTGCGGGCGCGGAGCCCCCGGGGTGAGCGCGGCGGTGTCGCCGGGGACGCTGTCCCCGGGCCCCTGCGCCTCAAGCGCCGGCGGGGCTGGGGTTGGCCTGGGCGCGGGGTGGCTGCGGGTGGGGGGTCGGTGCCGGGGGCGGGGTGGGGTGTTGGCCTGGACTGCATGATTTAGGCGCCCTGCCCCTTACGTTGACAGTGATTCCGAGTAGTGCGCCACAAATCACGCTTTACGTCCCGGCCAACACCCCACCCCGCCCCCGTCCCCGCCCCCAGCACGCAGCCCCCGACCCCGGCTGGGGGACATTCCAGGCCGCCCGCGCCACTCCAGCCGTCCGGCGTTTGAGGACCGGGGTCCGGGCAGAGCCCGGGGAACGGTGGAAGGGCGGGTAGGGGACAGCCCCGCAGGGCAACCGCGGTGCGGTAAGCGCGCCTAGGCAGAGGAACCGAGGAGGAACGGAAGCGATGAGCGAAGCTACGAGGGGCCGGCGGAGGTCGCCCCGCGACCTGGTGGGCGGCGCCCCCGCCGAGACGTGGAGCCTCCGCTTCGACGACCGCGAACTCCCGGCCCAGTCCGGGCAGAGCATCGCCGCCGTCCTCTGGTCCGCCGGCATCCTCGCCTGGCGCACGACCCGCGAGACCGCCGCCCCCCGCGGAGCGTTCTGCGGGATCGGCAGTTGCTACGACTGCCTCGTCACCGTCAACGGCCGCCCGAACCAGCGCGCGTGCCTCGTCCCCGCCCGCCCGGGCGACCACGTCACCACCCAGGAAGGGACCGGCCGTGACGACCTCGCCGTCTGACTTCCCGTCCGACCTCGCCGTCGTCGGCGCCGGCCCCGCCGGTCTCGCCGCGGCGGTCACCGCCGCCGGCCTGGGACTGCGCGTCGTGCTGCTCGACGCGGGGGAGCGGCCCGGCGGGCAGTACTTCCGCCACCCCGCGCCCGGACTCGGCGCGGCCCGCCCCGAGGCGCTGCACCACGGATGGGCGGACTTCGCCTCGCGCGAGGCGGCCCTGCGCGCGCATGTGTCGGCCGGCCGGATCACGTACCTTCCCCGGCACCACGTCTGGACGGTGACCCCCGGCGCCGCCTGGACCCTGCACGCCGTCGTCGGGCCCGACGAGGCCCCCGCCACGGTGCGCGCCCGCGGGGTGCTGCTCGCCACCGGTGCCTACGAGCGCCAGCTGCCCTTCCCCGGCTGGACCCTGCCCGGGGTCGTCGGGGCCGGCGGGGCGCAGGCCATGCTCAAGGGCGGGCTCGTGCTTCCGGGCAGCCGGGTCGTGGTCGCCGGGAGCGGGCCCCTGCTGCTCGCCGTGGCCGGCTCGCTCGCCGCCGCCGGAGCCCGGGTGCCGGCCGTCGTGGAGGCCTCGGCGTACACCGGCTACGCCGCCCACGTGCCCGCCCTGCTCCGCAACCCCGGCAAGCTCGCCGAAGGCGCCACGTACGGCGGGGCCCTGGTCCGGCACGGGGTCCGCCTGCTCACCCGGCACGCCGTCACCGAGGCCCACGGCACCGACCGGGTCGAGGCCGTCACCGTGGCCCGCCTGGACCGCGACTGGCGCCCGCTGCCGGTTACCGCGCGCCGCATCCCCTGCGACGCCGTGGCCGTCGGCCACGGGCTCGTGCCGCAGCTGGAGCTGGCCACCGGTCTCGGCTGCGCCACCCTCCCGAGCCCGGACGCCACCGTCGCCCTGGAGCTGGACGCCGAGCAGCGCACCTCCGTGCCCGGGATCTGGGCCGCCGGGGAGACCGGCGGCATCGGGGGAGCCCAGCTGGCCCTGGCTGAGGGGGAGATCGCCGCCCACGCGGTGGCGGGCCGGCCGGTTCCGGCGCGCCTGGCCCGTACCCGTACGAGGCTGCGCGCCTTCGCCGCCGCGATGGCCGACGCGCACCGCCCGGGCCCCGGCTGGACCGGCTGGCTGCGCGAGGACACCGACGTGTGCCGCTGCGAGGAGGTCCCGGCGGGCCGGATCCGGGAGGCCGTCGAAGACCTGGGGGCACGGGACGCCCGTACGGTCAAACTCCTCACCCGGGCCGGGATGGGCTGGTGCCAGGGCCGGATGTGCGGACCGGCCGTGGCCGCCCTCGCCGGGACCGACCCCGCGCCCGACCGCAGGCCGTTGTCCTGCCCGGTTCCGCTCCGGCACCTCGCCGCACTTCCCACCGAACTTCCCTGACGGGACCGCCGACAGGGCGGCCGCACCTCTTGTGGCCACGCCATACCCACTAGTAAAATGTCACACATCACCCTAGGGAGCCTTCTCATGACCCACGCGCACACCCCCGCGCCCGCCGGTACGGACACCCGCACCCGCCCCTGGCACGGCATCATGGTCGCCACCACGCTGCCCCTGCGGGAAGACCTGAGCGTCGACCACGACGCCTACGCCGAGCACGTCGCCTGGCTGATCGCCAACGGCTGTGACGGCGTCGTCCCCAACGGTTCCCTCGGCGAGTACCAGACCCTCACCGACGAGGAGCGCGCCGCCGTCGTCCGTACCGCCGTCGAGGCCGCCGGCGACGGCGCCCGCGTGATGCCCGGCGTCGCCGCCTACGGCAGCGCCGAATCCCGCCGCTGGGCCGAGCAGGCCGCCGAGGCCGGCTGCGGATCCGTGCTCCTGCTGCCGCCGAACGCCTTCCGGGCCGACGCGGACGCCGTGCGCGCCCACTACGCCGAGGTCGCCCGCGCCGGCGTGCCCGTGGTCGCGTACAACAACCCCATCGACACCAAGGTGGACCTCGTCCCGTCCCTGCTGGCCCGGCTGCACGGCGACGGATCCATCGTGGCCGTCAAGGAGTTCAGCGGGGACGTCCGGCGGGCGTACGAGATCGCCGAACTCGCTCCGGGCCTGGACCTGTTGATCGGCGCCGACGACGTGCTGCTCGAACTGGCCCTGGCCGGCGCCGTCGGCTGGATCGCCGGCTACCCCAACGCGCTCCCGCAGGCCTGCGCCACCCTCTACCGCGCCGCCGTCGCGGGAGACCTCGACACCGCCCTGCCGCTCTACAAGTCCCTGCACTCGCTGCTGCGCTGGGACTCCAAGACCGAGTTCGTCCAGGCCATCAAGCTCTCCATGGACCTGGCCGGCCGCCCCGGCGGTCCCACCCGCCCGCCGCGCTTCCCGCTCACCGGCGAGATCGAGGCCGGCGTCCGCGCCGCCACCGAGAAGGCGCTCGCCGAGGGCCTCAGCTAACTCAGTCCGAGAGCCGAGAAGTCGAAAAGTCCGAGGGGGACTTCATGCGCACGCGAAACGTCTATCACGCGGTGGACTCGCACACCGAGGGCATGCCCACCCGGGTGATCACCGGGGGCGTCGGGGTGGTCCCCGGCGCCACCATGGCCGACAAGCGGCTCCACTTCATCGAGCACCTGGACCACCTCCGGACCCTGCTCATGTACGAACCGCGCGGCCACTCCGCGATGAGCGGCGCCATCCTGCAGCCCCCGACCCGCCCCGACGCCGACTTCGGCGTCCTCTACATCGAGGTGTCGGGCCTGCTCCCCATGTGCGGGCACGGCACCATCGGGGTCGCCACCGTCCTGGTCGAGACGGGCATGGTGCCGGTCGTCGAGCCGGTCACCACCGTCCGGCTCGACACCCCGGCCGGGCTCGTCAGCGTCGACGTCCGGGTCGAGGACGGGGCGGCCACCGCCGCCACCTTCACCAACGTCCCCGCCTTCTGCGTCGGCCTCGACCTCAAGGCCGAGGTCCCCGGATACGGCACGGTCACCTACGACCTCGCCTACGGCGGCAACTTCTACGCCTTCGTCGAACTCGACGCCCTCGGTCTCCCCTTCGACCGGGAGCGCAAGGGCGACCTGCTCGCCGCCGGCCTGGCCGTCATGGAGGCGATCAACGCCTCGCCGGACCGGCCCGTCCACCCCGAGAACCCCTCCATCGCCGGGCTCAAGCACGTCTACCTCGCCGCCCCCGGCTCCGACGCCCGCCGATCCCGGCACGCGATGGCCATCCACCCCGGCTGGTTCGACCGCTCCCCGTGCGGTACGGGAACCAGCGCCCGCATGGCGCAGCTGCACGCCCGCGGACTCCTGCCCCTGGACACGGACTTCGTCAACGAGTCCTTCATCGGCACCGAGTTCACCGGCCGCCTCATCGGCGAGACCACGGTCGGCGGCCGTCCGGCCCTCGTGCCCACGGTCACCGGGCGGGCCTGGATCACCGGCACCGCCCAGTACTTCCTCGACCCGTCCGACCCGTTCCCCGGAGGGTTCCTGCTGTGACCGTCGTACGAACCGTGGACTACCACACCGCCGGCGAACCCTTCCGGATCGTCGACCTCACCTCCGGCGGAGGGCCGGCCGTGCCCGGGGACACCGTCGCCGAGCGCTGCGCCACCGCCATCGGACCGGGGGGCTCGGGCACGGCCCCCCGGCGCGGCCCCCTGGACGACGTACGGCGGCTCCTCGTGCAGGAGCCGCGCGGGCACGCGGGGATGTACGGGGGCTTCGTGGTCCCGCCCGACGACGACGGGGCCCACTTCGGGGTGCTGTTCTGGCACAAGGACGGCTACTCCACCGCCTGCGGCCACGGCACCATGGCGCTGGGCGCCTGGGCCGTGGACACCGGCCGGGTCGCCGCCCCGGACGACGGGGACGTCCAGGTACGGATCGACGTGCCCTCGGGGCGGGTCGCCGCGACCGTGCACCGCACGGCGGGCCGCACCACCGGGGTCACCTTCCGCAACGTCCCGGCCCGCGCCACCGCCCGCAAGGTGCCCGTCGCCACCACCCTGGGCATGGCCGAGGTGGACATCGCGCACGGCGGGGCCTGCTACGCCTCCCTGCCCGCCCGGGACCTCGGCCTCGAGGTCACCCTGGCCTCGCTGCCCGCGCTCGTGCAGGTGGGGAAGGAGATCCGGGCCGCCCTCGCCACCCACCCCGGGACCTGGCACCCGGACGGGCCCCTGCTCTCCGGGGTGTACGGGGTCACCCTGTACGAGGACCTTCCCGACACCCCCTTCGGGCCGCACCAGCGCAACGTCACCGTCTTCGCCGACGGGCAGATCGACCGCTCGCCCTGCGGCTCCGGCACCTCGGCGCGGCTCGCGCTGCTCGCCGAGGACGGGCGGCTGGGGGAGGGGGAGGACCTGCTGCACGAGTCGGTCGTGGGCACGGTGTTCACGGGCCGCGTCGCCGCGCGGGTGCCGGAGGGCGTGGTCACGGAGGTCACTGGTACGGCGTACCGCACGGGCGAACACCTCTTCAGCGTGGACCCGCAGGACGCGCTCGGCGCGGGGTTCCTGCTGTGATCCCCCAGCTGTCGGGCGCCGAGATGGCCGGGCTGCTGACCCCGGCCGCCGCCGCGGACGCGCTGGCCGGCGTGCTGCGCGGCGGGCTGGACCCGGAGACCTGCCCGCCGCGCAGCGCCCTGCCGGTGCCCGGCGGCGGGGAACTGCTGCTGATGCCGGCCGCCACCGGGGCCTACGCCGGTGTGAAGATCGCCGGGGTGGCCCCGGGGAACCCGGCGCTCGGGCTGCCCCGGATCACCGGGTCCTACCTCCTCCTGGACGGGCCCACCCTGCGCCCGGTCGCCCTGCTCGACGGGGCGGCGCTGACCACGCTGCGCACCCCGGCCGTCTCGGCGCTCGCGCTGCGCCACCTGGCCCCGGCCGGGCGCCCGCTGCGCCTGATGCTGTTCGGCTCGGGTCCGCAGGCGTACGGGCACTTCGAAGCGGTGCACGCGATGCGGCAGCTGGCGGAGGTGGTGGTCGTGGCCCGTGCGGGGTCCGCGGCCGGAGCCGCCGGCGCGGAGAAGCTCGCGGCGCACGCACGGGGGCTGGGCGTCCCGGCCCGGCCGGGGGTGGCGGCGGAGGTGTCCGACGCCGACCTGGTGATCTGCTGCACCACCTCCCGCGACCCCCTCTTCGACGGGCGGCTGATCGCGCCGGGAGCCACCGTGGTCGCGGTCGGCTCGCACGAGCCGGAGGCCCGCGAGGTGGACACGGCGCTGGTCCGGCGGGCGGCCGTGTACGTGGAGTCGCGTGCGGCGGCCCTGCGCGAGGCGGGGGACCTGCTGGTCCCGGAGGCGGAAGGGGCCATCGGCGCCGGTCATATCAGCGGCACCCTGGCCGACCTGGTCGCGGGCCGGATGCCGGGTTCGGGGACGGCGAGTTGTCCACAGCTCTTCAAGAGTGTGGGCATGGCCTGGGAGGATCTCGCTGTGGCGGTCGCCCTGTTCGAGGCGGCCGGGAGCGGTGTCCACTGAGGAGCGAGCGCAACGTGACATTGTACGCTGTTCCTCCGCACGCCGATGGCGTGAGCGGTCTCGGAGGAAATGCAATGGGTGACCTGAAGCAGCACAGTCTCATCAAGGCTCAGGAACGGCTCCGCGACCAGGTCGGCCACGCCCTGCGGGCGGCTCTGATAGCGGGTGAGCTGCGCCCCGGGAGCGTCTACTCCGCGCCCGGCCTCGCGGCCGAGCTCGGCGTCTCGGCCACCCCGGTGCGCGAGGCCATGCTCGACCTGGCCCGCGAGGGCCTGGTGGAACCGGTCCGCAACAAGGGCTTCCGCATCACGGAGGTCAGCGAGCGCGATCTGGACCAGTACACCGAGCTGCGCACGATGATCGAGGTCCCGACCATCGGCCGGATCACGAAGATCGCCACGCCCGAGTCCCTGGAGGCCCTGCGCCCCATCGCGCAGGAGATCGTCACCAGCGCGCGCGAGCACAACCTCATCGGGTACCTGGAGGCCGACCGCCGCTTCCACCTCACCCTCCTGGGCCTCTCGGGCAACGACCGCCTGGTGGAAACCGTCGGCGACCTGCGCAAGCGTTCCCGGCTGTACGGCCTGACGGGCCTGGACGAGGCCGGCAAGCTGGTGTCCTCCGCCGAGGAGCACATCGAGCTCCTGGACCTGATGCTCAGCGGCGACGCGGAGGCGGCCGAAGCCTGCATGACCCGCCACCTGGGCCATGTCCGCTCCCTCTGGGCCCAGGGCCGCGACGAACCGGTGGGCCGCCCCAAGACCCGCCTGGGCACGACCCCCCTGGGCTCGGCCGGCTGACCCCCGGCCCCGCTCCGCCCCGCCCCGCCCCCCGCCCCGGGGGCGGGGCGGGCTCAGTAGTCGGTGCCGAGAAGCTGACGAGCGCCGTCCCGTCGGCCTCGTAGGTCACGTCCGCGTCGATCGTGTAGGCGCCCTTGGTGGTCACGGCCATGGGGTCCCGGAGCACCGTCACGCACAGGCTCGCGCCGCAGCTCGCGTCCTGCGCGAACGCGGGGTCCTCCGGCGCCTGACGGTCGGGGAAGCAGGCGTCCAGCCAGGCGGCGACATCGGCCCGGGGCATCCGCCAAGTCCCCCGGTAGGACCGGTCCAGCACCCCGTAGGACTCGCACGTCGCCCCGTCGCATGCTCGGGAACCTCCGCCCCCGCGAACCGGGTGGCTTCCCGGCACGGCACCTCGTAGGCGTCCTTCCCGGGGCAGGGCCCGCCCGGCGGCGCAGGCCGAACGCCTCGCCGCGCGCACTGATTTGGACACGGCTGGATAACGGTGGATCCAACCGGGGTCCAACCCCTTGTCAGTACAATTTCACATTACTATGTTACCGGTCACATCATAGAGCGCGGCCCTTCACTGGAGTGACCCATGACCAAGCGCACCCAACTCGCCCTCGCCACCGCCCTGGTGGCCGCACTCGCACTCGGCGCATCGGGCTGCTCCGACCCCAAGAAGGGCTCCGCCGCAGGGGCCGGCGCCTCCAACCCCGCCTCCGCCAACGACGGGAAGATCCTCGGCGGCGCACCCGTCAAGGGCGGCACCCTCACCGTCCTGTCCAACCAGGACTTCGCCCACCTCGACCCCGCCCGCAACTGGGTCATGCCGACGATGGACCTCGGCACCCGCCTCCTCTACCGCACCCTGGTCACCTTCAAGGCCGAGCCGGGCAAGGCGGGCAGCGAGCTCGTCCCCGACCTCGCCACCGACCTCGGGACCCCGTCCAACGGCGGCAAGACCTGGACCTTCACCCTGAAGGAAGGGGTGAAGTACGAGGACGGTTCGCCCATCAAGGCCCAGGACATCAAGTACAACGTCGAGCGCTCCATGGCCCCCGACCTCACCGGCGGCCCCGACTACGCGGCCCAGTACCTCGCCGGCGCCGAGGGGTACAAGGGTCCGCTCCAGGGCAAGCACCTCGACTCCGTCAAGACCCCCGACGACCGCACGATCGTCTTCGAACTGAAGCGGCCCGTCGCCGAGTTCTCCGCGACCGCGACCCTCCCCACCTTCGCCCCGGTCCCCGAGTCCCAGGAGAAGGGCACGCAGTACGACGCCCGCCCGTTCTCCTCCGGCCCGTACAAGATCGAGTCCTACGACCGGGACAAGAAGCTCGTCCTGGTCCGCAACGAGCACTGGGACGCCAAGACCGACACCGTCCGCAAGGCCTACCCGGACAAGTTCGTGGTCGTCATGGGCCTCAAGGGCGGTCAGATCGACGACCGGATCATCGCCGGGGAGGGCGCCGACGCCTCCTCCGTCCAGTGGTCCGACATGCGGCCCGAGAGCGCCCCCAAGGTGCTGCCCAAGCCGGACGTCAAGTCGCGGCTGCTCGCCGAGTCCCAGGGCTGTACCGAGATGCTCCAGATGAACAACTCCCGCGCCCCCTTCGACGACCCGAAGGTCCGCGAGGCCATGCAGTACGCCCTCGACAAGGAGGCCGTGGTCACCGCGGGCGGCGGCCCCGCGCTCAACGACATCGCCACCGCCTACCTGCCCCCGGCCCTCTCCGGCGGCAAGCAGGCCGACACTCTGAAGATCGCCCCGTCCGGCGACCCGGCCAAGGCCAAGGAGCTGCTCAAGGCCGCCGGCAAGGAGACCCTGAAGGTGTCCCTCGCCGTCTCCACCGGCGACAAGGGCAAGGCCGAGGCCATCCAGCAGGGCCTGGCCCGCGCGGGCGTCGAGGTGGTCATCGACACCGTCGACCCGGGCGCGTACTACGACGTCATCGGTGACACCACCACCGCACCCGACCTGGTGCTCGCCGGCTGGTGCCCCGACTACCCCTCCGGATCCACCTTCCTGCCCTTCCTCTTCGACGGTCGCGGCATCAAGGCCAAGGGCAACTCCGCCAACTACTCGCAGTTCCGCGACGACGCCACGATGAAGCGGATCGACGAGATCAACGCCATGGCCGACGCCAAGCAGGCCAACCAGGCCTGGCTCGACCTCGACGCCGAGATCATGAAGAAGTCCCCGGCCGTCCCCGTCCTGCTGGAGCGCAAGCCGCTGCTCGTCGGCACCAACGTCGCGGGCGCCTTCGGCCACCCCGTCTGGGTCGGCCAGATCGACTACGCCACCATCGGCCTCAAGGACCCGTCGAAGAGCCAGGGCTGAGGACGCGGGGGCCCCTGACACCATGACCACCACCGCACCGGGCGCTGCCGGACCGGGCGCCGCCCGTCCGGCAGCCCCGGACGGCGCACCGGCCGGGACCGTCCCCCCGGGCAGCAGCCCCTGGCAGCTCGCCCGGCGGGAACTCCGCCGCCGCCCCGCCGTCCGCGTCAGTCTCTGCGTCGTCCTGCTCTTCGTCCTGATGGCCGTCACCGCCCCCTGGCTGGGTGCGCTCGGCGGCTGGTCGCCGGACGAGTTCGACAAGTCCGCCATCGACCCCTACCTCGGCGGCCAGCCGCTGGGCTCCTTCGGCGGGATCAGCCCCGACCACTGGCTCGGCGTGGAACCCGTCAGCGGCCGCGACCTGTTCGCCCGCGTCGTCAACGGCGCCCAGGTCTCGCTGCTCATCGCCTTCGCCGCCACCGCCATCGTGGTCATCGCGGGCACCGCCGCCGGAATCGCCGCCGGCTACTTCGGCGGCCGCACCGACACCGTCCTGTCCCGCCTGATGGACCTGACGATGTCCTTCCCGTCCCTCATCTTCATGATCGCGATGCTGTCGGTGGCCAAGGACGTCAACCGCATCGTCCTCATGACCGTCGTCATCGGCGTCTTCGGCTGGCCCGGCGTCGCCCGCGTCGTCCGCGGCCAGGCCCTCTCGCTCAAACACCGCGAGTACGTGGACGCCGCCCGCGTCGGCGGCGCGAGCTCCTGGCGGATCCTGACCCGGGACATCCTCCCGGGGGTCTCCGGCCCCGTCATCGCCTACACCACCCTGCTCATCCCCGGCATGATCAGCACCGAGGCAGCGCTCAGCTACCTCGGCGTGGGCGTGCGCCCGCCCACCCCCTCCTGGGGCCAGATGATCGCCGAGTCCGTGGCCTTCTACGAGACCGACCCCATGTACTTCGTCATCCCGAGCCTCTTCCTCTTCCTCGCGGTCCTCGCCTTCACCCTGCTCGGCGACGCCCTGCGCGACATCCTCGACCCGAGGGGCGGCCGGACGTGATTTTCTACCTCGCGCGCCGCCTCCTCGCCCTCGCCGGCGTCATGCTGGCCATCGCCGCCGTCACCTTCCTCATCTTCTACGTCCTGCCCTCCGACCCGGCGGCCGCCGCCTGCGGCAAGACCTGCAGCGCCGAGCGGCTGGCCGACGTACGCGCGTACCTCGGCCTCGACCGGCCGCTGTGGCGGCAGTTCGGCGAGTTCCTCACCGGGATCTTCACCGGACGCACCCTGGGCACCGGCCAGTACGCCGTCCAGTGCGACTTCCCCTGCCTGGGCTACTCCTACGAGAACTCCCTGCCCGTGTGGGACCTGCTGATGGACCGGCTCCCGGTCTCCGCCTCCCTCGCGGTCGGCGCCGCCGCCCTCTGGCTCGTCCTCGGCCTCGGCGCGGGAGTCACCGCCGCCCTGCGCAAGGACACCGCCACGGACAAGGTGCTCATGGTCGGCGCGGTCGCCGCCGCCTCCCTGCCCGTGTACTTCACCTCCGTGATGCTCATCTACGGGGTCATCCGCATCGCCGGGCTCCTGCCCTACCCCGCCTACCAGGCCTTCAGCGACAACCCGCTCGCCTGGGCGAGCAACCTGCTCCTGCCCTGGACCGCGCTCGCCCTGCTCTACGCCGCCATGTACGCCCGCCAGAGCCGCGGTTCGATGATCGAGGCGATGGCCGAGCCGTACATCCGTACCGCCCGCGCCAAGGGAATGCCCGAGCGCACCGTCGTGGTCAAACACGGACTGCGCTCCGGGATGACCCCCATCCTCACCATCTTCGGCATGGACCTCGGCGGCCTGCTCGCCGGCGCCGTCATCACCGAGTCCATCTTCGGACTCCCGGGCATCGGCAGGCTGTTCTACGGGGCCCTGGTCAGCTCGGACCAGCCCGTGGTGCTCGGTGTCACGCTGCTGGCCGCCTTCTTCATCGTCGTCGCGAACCTCGCCGTCGACCTCCTGTACGCCGTCATCGACCCGAGGGTGAGGTACTGATGACCCCTCCGACCGCCCCACCCCTGCTCCAAGTCCGCGACCTTCAGGTCACGTTCACCACCCCGCGCGGCACCGTACGCGCCGTCGACTCCCTCGACTTCACGGTCGAGGCCGGCCGCACGCTCGGCATCGTCGGCGAATCCGGCTCGGGCAAGTCCGTCACCTCCCTCGCCGTCATGGGCCTGCACCGGGGCGCCGAGATCGGCGGCTCCATCGCGCTGGACGGACAGGAGCTGACCACCAAGTCCGAGAAGGAGCTCTCCAAGCTGCGCGGCCGCAAGATGGCCATGATCTTCCAGGACCCGCTGTCCAGCCTGCACCCCTACTACACGGTCGGCGAGCAGATCTCCGAGCACTTCCGGGTCCACTTCCGGGCCGGCCGGGCCGCCGCGAAGCGGCGCGCCGTCGACATGCTCGGCGAGGTCGGCATCCCCGAACCCGCCCGCCGGGCCGGGGAGTACCCGCACCAGTTCTCCGGCGGCATGCGCCAGCGCGCGATGATCGCCATGGCGCTGGCCTGCGAGCCCGACCTGCTCATCGCCGACGAGCCCACCACCGCGCTCGACGTCACCGTGCAGGCGCAGATCCTGGAACTGATCGCCGGGCTCCAGCAGGACCGCGGACTCGGCGTCGTCATGATCACCCACGATCTGGGCGTGGTCGCCCGGGTCGCCCACGAGGTGCTCGTCATGTACGGCGGCCGCGCCGCCGAACAGGCCCCGGTGGACGATCTGTTCGCCGACCCGGCGCACCCCTACACCCGGGGGCTCCTGGACTCCCTGCCCCGGCTGGACGACGGCGACGACGAACCGCTGCGGGCCATCCCCGGCTCCCCGCCCTCGCTGCTCGCCCCGGCCCCCGGGTGCGCCTTCGCGCCGCGCTGCGCGGTGTCCGCCGCGGGCGGCGAGGAGGACCGGGAGCGCTGCGCCACGGTGCGGCCCGAGCTCAGACCGTACGGCGACGCCGGACGCGAGGCGGCCTGCCACTTCGCGGGCCCCGTCCGGGAGGTGACCCGATGACCACGGCGAACGAGACGGGCCCCCCCACCGCCCGGGTCCCGGCGGCCCGCGGCGAGGCCGAGGCCCCGCCCCCGCTGCTGCGCGTGCGCGACCTCACGATGGCCTTCCCCGGCAAACGCACCGCGACCGGGCGCCGGGGGGCGCCCGTGCGCGCCGTCGACGGGGTCTCCTTCGACCTGGAGGCCGGCCGGACCCTGGGCCTCGTGGGAGAGTCGGGCTGCGGCAAGTCCACCACCGGGCGGATGCTGGTCCGGCTGCTGGAACCGACCTCCGGAAGCGTCGAGTTCGACGGCAAGGACATCACCCGGCTCTCCCAGCGCGCCCTGCGCCCGCTGCGCCGGAACCTCCAGATGGTCTTCCAGGACCCGCACTCCTCCCTCAACCCCCGCCAGACGGTGGCCCGGATCATCTCCGACCCGCTGCTGGTCCAGGGATCGGGCGCGGCGGACGCCCGCCGCCGGGCCGCCGAACTGATGGAGCTCGTCGGACTGATCCCGGAGCACATCGACCGCTATCCGCACGAGTTCTCCGGCGGCCAAGCGCAGCGCATCGGCATCGCCCGGTCGCTGGCCACCAACCCCCGGCTGATCGTCGCCGACGAACCGGTCTCGGCCCTCGACGTCTCCGTCCAGGCGCAGATCGTCAACCTGATGGAGCGGCTGCGCGCCGAACTGGGCCTGGCCTACGTGTTCATCGCGCACGACCTCTCGATCGTCAAGCGGGTCAGCGACCGGGTCGCCGTGATGTACCTCGGCCGGATCGTGGAGATGGGCGACAAGAAGTCGCTCTACGAGAACCCCCAGCACCCGTACACCAGGGCGCTGTTGTCCGCCGTCCCGCTGCCCGACCCGGCGGCGGAACGGCGGCGCGAGCGGATCGTGCTGCTCGGCGACCCGCCGAGTCCGGCCGCCCCGCCCCCGGGCTGCACCTTCCACCCCAGGTGCCCCGTGGCGCAGGAGATCTGCCGCACCGAACGGCCGCTGCTGCGGACGGTCGCCTCCCGTGAGGTGGCCTGCCACATGGCGTAGCCGCGCCCGCCCGGGGGACCGGCGGGGAACCCGGGTACGGGCAGGGCCCCGGAGCGATGACCTCGCTCCGGGGCCCTACCGCTCCAGCCAGGCCGGGTCCGCGAAGAGGGCCCGCACCTCGTCGACCAGCCGTGCCGTGTGGAAGCCGTCCGCGGCGGCGTGGTGCACCTGTACGGCGAGGGGGAGCAGGGTCCGGCCGTCCCGCTCGGTGTACCGGCCGAGGGTGAAGATCGGCGCCAGGTGGTCCCAGTTGTCCCCGATGTTGAGGTTGAACCCGGTGAAGGATGCCCAGGGCAGGCTCGACACGTCGAACGCGGCCGCCGGAGGCTCCCCTTGGGGGAAGAACTCGGTGGCGCGGCCGTGCTCCGCCAGCAGGGCGGCGGCCACCGCGTGGAACGCGCCGAAGTCGGGATCGTGGGGTGCCCATACGGTCGCGAAGGTCTCGCGCTGCGTGTTGAAGACCGTGAAGGCCGGGTGCACGACGGGCCAGACGGCCGGTTCGCCCGAGGCGGTCAGGCACATCCTGAACTCCTCGTGCCGGTTGACGACCGTCGAGAGGGCCCAGATCTGTGCGACGTAGGTCTTGCGCCGCGATGCGCGCAGCGCTGCCGCGAAAGCGGTGACGTCGAGCTCCACCGTCATCGAGTACGTGCACGGAACGCGCCGCCGGTAGTGCTCGAAGTGCTGCCGGCGCTGCCACGTGTTCAGGTCGATCGGAAGGGGAGCGTGCATCGGGCCAGCCTGGCAGAGGTGCGGGTGCCCCCGGTATCGATTTGCGGGCCCGCGTGCTTGCGGGGGTCCTGCCGTGCGGTCCCGGGCGGGACCGCACGACGGCAGGCCTCAGGCGAGGCCCAGCTCCTTGCGGAAGAACTCCAGTTCCAGCGCCATGACCTTCTCCCGCGTGCCGCCCGGGGTCATGTGGGTGACCCCCGGCAGCGCGAGGAGCTGGTGCGGGCGGCCCGCGTCGGTCAGGGCCTGCGAGAGCCGCAGGGTGTGCGAGGGGTGGACGTTGTCGTCGGCCAGCCCCGTGACCAGCAGCAACGGCCGCCGCAGCCCAGGGGCGTCGGCGAGCAGGCTGTCCCGCTCGTACACCTCCGGGTGCTCCTGGGGGATCCCCAGGTACCGCTCGGTGTACGCCGTGTCGTACTGCCGGAAGTCGGTCGGCGCGGCCCCGGCCGCCGCCGCGTGGAAGACGTCCGGGCGGCGCAGCACCGCGAGCGCGGAGAGGTACCCGCCGTACGACCAGCCGCGGACGCCCACCCGGGTCAGGTCGAGGTCGGCGTGGCGCGCCCCGAGCGCCTGGAGGGCGGCGACCTGGTCCTCCAGGGTGACCTCGGAGAAGCCCCGGTACATGGCGTGCGTGAACCGCGGTGATACGTAGGCGGTGCCGCGGTTGTCGACGGTGACCACGGCGAAGCCCTGGTCGGCCCACCACTGCCGGTGCTGCCAGCGCCGCGGCTCGGCGCTGACGTCCTGCATGCCGGGGCCGCCGTAGCTGTCCATCAGGACGGGCAGCCGGGTGCCGGGCACGTGGCCGCGCGGCAGCACCAGGGCGGTGGGCACCCCGTGCTCGGTGACCCGCTCCAGCACCGGGACCACCCGGTAGGGCAGCGGCTGGGACAGGTCGCCGGGAGCGCTGGACTTCGGGTCAGTGGCCAGACCTTCGGAGGTCCGCAGGACGCGCCGGATCCCGCCCGCGTCGGCGGAGCCGAGCAGCAGCGCCCCGGCGGAGGCGGCCAGGACGCAATGCACGCCGGGCCCGTCCGCGAGCGGGGTCAGCGCGCCCGTGTCCGGGTCCAGCAGGAGCACCTGCTGCTCGGAGGGGTCGCGCTGCCCGGCCTCGATCAGCAGGCGGTTCCCGTGGGCGCCGGCCACCTTGCGGACCTGGAGCCCGTCCCCGGTGAGGAGCACGCCGTCCAGCGCGAGCGCGCGGGCGGCCCCGCCGGGGGTGTCGGCCGAGGTGAGCATCCGGCCGTCGGCCAGGCGCGCCGGGGTGCCGGGGAGCATGGGGTCCACCCACTGGGGGTGCGTGGTGCGCGACAGCTCCCGGGTCCGCCCGGTGACCGGGTCGGCGGAGAGCAGCAGGACGTTTTGCTGGAGCCGGTCCCGCACGGTGAGCAGGATCTCCTCGGGGGAGTCCCACTCCGCGTCGGAGAAGTACGGATGGGCCTCGGTGTCCCAGTCGAGCCGCACGGCGGTGTCCCGGCCCGGTCCGAGGACCCAGAGCCCCACGTCGGCGTTGGGGCCGCCCGCCTCGGGGTACGCGAAGTCCTCGGCCGGCAGCTCCGGGTGCGCCGGGTCGGCGAACCAGCGCCGCTGGAGGGCGGATTCGTCGACGCGGGCGGCCAGCAGACGCTCCCCGTCGGGGGACCACCAGTGCCCCCGGTGCCGGTCGAGTTCCTCGGCGGCGGCGAACTCCGCGACGCCCCAGCGGGCTCCGTCGTCGGGGCTGATCCGGCCGCCGGGGACGGTGTGCAGGGCGTCGCCGGTGACGTAGGCGACGCGCGAGGCGTCGGGGCTCGGGCGCGGATCGAAGACGGGCCCGGCGGTGGGGAGCTCCTTGGGCTGCGCGGGCGCTCCGGAGTCCGCGGCGCGGGCGCCTTCGTACGCGGCACAGTACAGGCGGCCGTAGAGCGCGAACACCGCGGTGCGCCCGTCGGCGGAGAGCGCGTAGGAGCCGATCCCGGCGGCGACGAGCCGCGAGCGTTCGCGCAGCCGGCGCTCGACGACCGGGAGGGGCGCGGGCTCGGGGGACAGCTCGCGGGGGTCGGCGAGCAGGGTTTCGGCGCCGGTGGCGGTGTCCAGGACCCAGAGGCTGTCGAAGGGGTCGGTGGGGCCGGTGGAGCGGAGGAACCACAGGAGCCGGCCTTCGTCGCCGAAGGAGAAGGCGCGGGGGGCCCCGTAGGTGAACCGGGCGGTGCTCGCGGAGAGCCTGAGGAAGTCATCCATGCGATCCATGAAAACAGTGTGTCATGTGAAATACCACACGGTATATATCACACAGCGCATGCCACATGGCCTAGGCCGTTCGAGTGGTGACACCCCGGATACGGGTTTAGCGTCGAAAAAGTGGACCCGAACGCTACGCCGAGCAGTACCAGCACCGGGACCGACGGCAAGGTCCAAGGCAACGACGGTCATCGCGGACTAGCCCTGTTCGTGCTCGCCTCGTGCCAGCTCATGGTCGTTCTCGACATCACCATCGTGAACATCGCGCTGCCGCACATCCAGACCGCGCTCGACTTCTCCACCGAGAGCCTGTCCTGGGTCGTCAACGCCTACACCCTCACCTTCGGCGGGCTGCTGCTCCTCGGCGGCCGCACCGGCGACATCCTCGGCCGGCGGCGCGTCTTCATCTTCGGCGTCCTGCTCTTCGGCCTGGCCTCGCTGCTGGGCGGATTCGCCCAGAACGCCGGCCAGTTGATGGGCGCCCGGGCCCTGCAGGGCGTCGGCGGCGCCATCGCCTCCCCGACCGCCCTCGCGCTGATCACCACCACCTTCCGCGAAGGACCCGAACGCAACCGGGCCTTCGGCGTCTTCGCCGGCGTCTCGGCCGGTGGCGGCGCGATCGGGCTGCTGGCCGGCGGGGTGCTCGTGGAATGGCTCAACTGGCGCTGGGTGCTCTTCGTCAACGTCCCGATCGCACTGCTGATCGCCCTGGTCACCCCGAGGGTGATCCGCGAATCCGCCCGCCGGCCCGGACACTTCGACCTCGCCGGCGCCCTGCTCTCCACCCTCGGCATGGTGGCCCTGGTCTACGGATTCATCCGCGCGTCCCAGGACGGCTGGCGGGACGGGCTGACGCTCGGCTCCTTCGCGGCGGCCGTGGTCCTGCTGACCCTCTTCGTCGTCAACGAGAAGCGCTCGCCCCAGCCCATCACCCCGCTGCACATGTTCGCCGACCGCAACCGGGCCGGCACGTACGCGATCATGCTCTTCTTCGCCTGCGCGATCTTCGGCATGTTCTTCTTCCTGACCCTCTTCGTGCAGAACGTGCTCGGCTTCAGCCCGCTGCGGGCCGGGCTCGCCTTCCTGCCGGTCAGCGCGATGATCGCGGTGACGGCGGGGATCACCTCCCAGGGGCTGCCGAAGTTCGGGCCCAAACCCTTCATGGTGGCCGGCTCCCTGTTCTCGGCCGCCGGCCTGGCCTGGCTCACGCAGACCGACATCCACTCGACGTACCTGGGCAGCATCCTGGGACCGATGCTGCTGTTCGCCGCGGGCATGGGCATGCAGTTCGTGTCCCTGACCCTGATGGCCCTCTCGAACGTCCCCGACCGGGAATCGGGCGCGGCCTCCGGCCTCCTGAACGCGATGCAGCAGGTGGGCGGTTCGCTCGGCCTGTCCATCCTGGTCACCGTCTTCGGCACGGCCAGCCGCAACGAGGCCAGGGACCAGGCGGGCAGCTTCCTGCGCACCGCCACACCCGAGCAGAAGCTCTTCTTCGCCAAGACCAAGCAGTACCCGAAGCCCTGGAGCGACCAGGTCCTCACCTCGGGCGTCAGCGCCGCCTTCGTGGCGGCAGCCGCGTTCACCCTGGTCACGGCGCTGATCGCGCTCTTCGTCATCCAGGTACGGCCCTCGGACCTCGCCCGCCTCCAGGGCAACCACACACCGGCGGCGGGTGCCTGACGGTCAGGCCTCCCCGTACCCCTCAGGTCCCCAGGCGGCGGATGCGGCAGCGCACCGGACTGGTGTTGCGCAGGGTGATCCCGGCGACGACGGAGACTTCGGTGTCCACCGCCTCGAACTCGTAGGCCCGCAGCAGCATCGCCAGCGCGATCACCGACTCCAGCATGGAGAAGTGCTGTCCGATGCAGGCGCGCGGGCCGCCGCCGAACGGCAGCCAGGCGTAGCGCGGCCGGGCCGCCTCCGCCTCCGGGGTGAACCGGTCGGGGTCGAAACGCTCCGGGTCCGGCCAGTATGCGGGATGGCGGTGGGTCACCCAGGGCGCCACGATCACATCGGCGCCGGCCGGGATGGTGTACCCGTCGACCTCGGCCGCGGCGACCGAGCGGCGGCCGATGGCGGGGGCCGCCGGGTAGAGCCGCATGGCCTCCTTGAGTACCTGGGTGAGGTACGGGAGCCGGTCGAGGTCGGCGGCCCCGGGCGTACGGTCGCCCAGCACCGCGGCGATCTCGGCGCGGGCCCGGTCCTGGAACTCGGGATGGCGGGCCAGCAGGTGGAGCGAGAAGGCCAGCGAGGTGGCGGTCGTCTCGTGCCCGGCGAGCAGGAAGATCAGAACCTGTTCGCGCAGCTCCGTCGCGTCGAACTCCCCGTCGTCGTCGCTGCCGGCGGCGGCGAGCAGCGACAGCAGGTCCTCGCCCGCTCCGGCGCCGCTGTCGCTCCGTCGCTCGGCGATGATCCCGTCGCACACCGCGTACAGCTCGTCCATCGCGGCGGCCGCCCGCTTGTTGCCCGGAGTGGGCCAGTCGCGGGGGATGTTGACGGGGGAGTAGCCGCGGCGCATCACGTAGGCGGTGATGACCGGAAAGGACCGGTCCACGACGTCGGCGGTGGCGTCCACGTCGGTGCCGAAGAGGATCCGGGCGACGGCGCGCAGCGCCAGCGTCATCATCTCGTCCGCGACGTCGACGACCCCGTCCGGGGCCGCCTCCCAGGCGGCGAGGGTGGAGGCGGTCTCCGTCGCGACGGCGTCCGCGTACCCGTCCACCCGGCGCTTGGTGAACAGCGGCTGGACCAGCCGCCGCTGGCGCAGGTAGTCCTCGTCCTGGCTGGTGAGCAGCCCGTTGCCGAGGGCGTCGCGGACCTCTTGGTAGATGGCGTTGTCCTTGCGGAAATTGGCCGCCTGCGAGGCCAGGACCTGCTGGGCCCCCTCCGCCGAGAACACGCAGTGCAGCTCGGTGCGCAGCCCCGGCGGACCGGCCGTGATCCGCACGACGTCCCCGTGCCGCTGCCGGGCCCGCTGATACGTACCGAGGGCGTCAGACCTCAGATCGGCGAGCGACCCGAGCAGCGGGGCACCCTCCAGCCGGGGTATCTCCGTACGCTCGCCGCTACCCGCGTCCGTACCCGTACCTGCCCGTGGTGCTCGCGCTGTTGATGCCATGGCTCCGCCCTCAGAACTGTGCCGACAGGCCGATTCTGCGGGCGGCGGCCCGCCGGGTGCGAGGTCTCCCGCCCCATCCGGCCGAATATCGCCGCAGCGCGCGGAGCCTCCCCGACCTCCCTCCTTTTCGCAGGCGATCCCGCCGTTGTCCTTGTCGAGGTGCTTGCCGTAACGGGGCTGGCCGCGCCGGATCGGGGCGGCTTCGCCTTGCCCGTCGCACCGGGGGCCGGGGGTTCCGTCCCCGGCGGCCCGGGGAGGCCCTCCGCGCCGGCTCGAAGGCACGCGGGACGGCCACCCGCCGAAGGATCGTTACGCCACCAACTCGCGGCACCGGCAGGGCAGTCGGCCCGCGTACCGACACGCTCACCATCGAGTGAGGATGCCCGCGTGGGCGCCGTGAGGGCGCGAGGGTGGCCGCATGATCATGTCTGCCCTGCGCCGCCGCGCCGCCGTGCTGGCGACGGCCCTCGCCGCCGCCCTGCTGCCCCCCGCTTCCGCCTCCGCGTCCGTCCCGTCCGCCGCCCCCGGATCGCTCCGCGCGGCGGCTCCCGCCAACTCCTGCCCCCGGGTCACGAACCACCTCTTCGCCGCCGCCGACGAACGCGTGGAGGTGGAGCGCATCACCCCCTCCCCCTCCTGGCGGATCAACTGCAAGCAGCTCTACCGCTCGGACGGCCGCCCGCCGTCGGTGGTCTTCGAGGAGGGCTTCCTGCCCCGGGACACCGTGACCGGCCAGTACGACATCGAGAGCTACGTCCTGGTCAACCAGCCTTCCCCGTACGTCTCCACCACGTACAACCACGACCTCTACAAGTCCTGGAAGAGTGGCTGGAACTACTACATCGACGCCCCGGGCGGAGTGGACGTCAACCAGACCATCGGCGACACCCACAAGTACGCCTCCCAGGTCGAGGTGGCCTTCCCGGGCGGCATCGCCCGCTCGTTCATCGTGGCCGTCTGCCCGGTGGACACGGTGAAGAAGGTGGAAATCATGGACCGCTGCGAGGACAACCCGTACTACGAACCCTGGCGCACCAACTACCCGGGCTGAGGCCCTGGTTCGGCCGCGCGGTCCGGCCGGCTCCGGGATCCCCAGCGCGCGCGGCCGTCCTTGCCCATGAAGCACTTCGCCGGGCGGCCGTCCGTCGTCGTAGCGGTGGCGCCGACCGGAGAGCAGAAGCGACCGAACCGCACAACGCTCGTCCACCCACCGCCCGCGGCCCCGCCGCTCGTGCCGCCCCCTTGCCGTCGTCGTCCTTCGGCGGCGCGGCCCGCCGGAGGCGGAGTGGGGGCGGGGGTGGGGTTGGGGGTGGGGTTGGGCCGGGGCCCCGGGTGGAGCCGAGTCGCCTCTCCCTCCGGGCACTTCGCATCCGGCGCGACCGGCGCCACCCGCTGCCCGCCGTTCGTGATCCCCTCTCCCGCGGCCGGCCCCTGGACGCACACCAGCCAGGCGCCGACATCGGCGGGGAGGGGACGGCCGTATAGACGCTCCGGGCCTGGAGGGCGCCTCCACCGAGGACCTCGATCTGCTTCGCCGCGGCCGCGTACGTGGTCCCCACGACCTGGGGCATGGGGCGCGGCACGGGCGCCGCCGTCGCGGTGACCGTGACAGTGAGTGACCGCGTCCGCCGCATCGGACCTCGGCGGGGAAGAGGGGGTCCTTGAATGGGAAGGCGGGGGCTTCGTGGTGTGCGGGGTTCTCGTCGCGGCGCGGGTGTCAGCAGTTCTTCTTGAGCGTGTTCATGAAGGCGTCGCCGAGGACGTCCTTGTACTCGTAGCCCTCGGTGCCGGGCTTGATCTCGGCGAGGAACATGGCTCGCACGAGTATGGGCCCGGAGGGGGTGTTGTAGACGTCGCACATCTGCTTCTTGGTGGCGGCGTCCATCTTGGCCCACTGCCCTTCGACGATGCCGGGGGCCATCGCTGCGGCGAGGAGGGCCTCGGTGGGCTTGTCTAGGCCGGACGCCCCCGTGGCCGCCGGGGTGGGGGTGGGTGTGGGCTGGGCGCGGAGGTCACCGAGGCGGGTGGGGCAGGTTTCGTAGGATGCGGCCACGAAGAGTTCGACGTCCTGCCCCGAGGCAAGGGGAGCGCCCGCGGCGGGTTCCTGGAAGCAAATGCGGTCGTCGGACCTGTTGGACACGGGATCGGTTCCGCCGAATGCGCTGCGCTGGTTGACGGTCTCGTGGCCGTGGAGGGCGGCGGGTGTGTCGGCGACCGTTTTTCCGACGAGATGGGGCATGGGCGTGGTGGCCGCCGCCGCCGCCGCCGCCGCCGTGTTCGCGGACTTGTTCTGCACGGCCCCGGACACCGCCCCGAACACGGCGGCCAGGAGCACCAGGCCCAGTGTGCCGCCGACCCCGATGCCTATCTTCTTGCCGGTGGAGAGCTTCTTCGCCGGCTCCGGCACGGGAGCCCAGGAGCCGGGCTGCGGGTAGCCGTAGCCGGTGGGGGGCTGGAGAGGCTGAGCGGGGATGTGGGGCTGCTCGGTCTGCTGGGGCACGGAGGGCTGCTCGGGGGTGGCCATCGGGGTCCTCGTCTGGGTGGGGCGCACAGGCGGCCTTCGTCGACAGAAGGGATCTTTCGGCTGGCGCCCGCGCAGATTAGACCTTGAACGCCGGTCGATCCAGACGGGTCCATAACGTGAAACGGCCCCCGCTGGCCGGCTCGGTGCCGGGGCGGGTTGTCGTGGAGCCGGAGCCTCGGCGGCGCTTGTGGTCCCGTTCCCGTGAACCAGTCGGGGCGCTGCGGGAGCGTGCGGAGGTCTAGCGGGTCACGCGGGTGATCCACTCCAGGTACTCGGCGCGGCCGGCGTCGATGCCGAAGGCGATGACCTCCTGGGAGTCGACGGTCGTGATCACGATCAAGAAATCAGACATGAGGGCAACGGACCCGCCGGTCCGTGTCCACTCCTGGAACGACGAAGTCAGGAGCCTCGCGGTGCACACCGTCTGACGGTCGGACGGGCATGGCCCAGTAGACGACGCCCGTCCGGCGAAGGGGACGCCGCAGTCCGTAAGTCGGCTCCTCTCCGGCCCCGGCGGGGTGCACGTGCTGGCAGTTGCACAGTGGGCAGCGGGTGAGAAGCGTCCAGCGCCCGCAGCCGTCGAGCATGGCGACGGCTGGGGTGGTGGGGATCGCGATCCGGATCGGCCGGCGCGGGTAGAGCCTCGTCGTCATACGGAGACCCCCGGAGCATCGTGAATTTCCCTACGGCGATAAGCCGGACCGGTCTCGGCTGCACGGCCTCGGACATGCGCAAGCCCCCGCTGGCCGGCTGGGTGCCGGGGCGGGGGATGGGTCAGGCGAAGCGCTGCGCGGCGTACTCGGCCAGCTTCTCCTGCTGCTCGGGGATGCGGATGGTGTGCCGCGCGGTGTTCAGGTACGGGAAGAGCTCTCCGAGATCCGCGGCGAGGACCGGAGCGGCCCACTTGGTGCGCACGATGTGGCGGTGGTCGCGGTCGTGCTCGGGGTGGTACTCGTACGGGTTCTTCTTGACGCGGCCGATGAGATACTCCTTCCTGCCCTTGAGGGAGGTGTAGAGGTAGTCACCTCGCTTCACCTCGTCGCGGATCTTGATGAGTTCCCGAGCGTATCTTCCCGCGTTGTAGGCGCTGATGACCTCGCCGGCGCGGTCGGGGTCGAGGTACGGCTTGCCCTCGAAACGGGCCATCATCTCCTCCTTGGTGAGCCCGCGTATGTCCTCCCCCTCCTTGTAGGAGAAGACGGCCGCGTTGTACTCGTGGAACTGGGGGAGGAACGGGTCGCCGCTCCCTCCGGCCCTGATCAGCCAGACAGCCATGGGTGCTCTCCTTCTGTTGGTTGACGAAGCCCCCGCCAGGTCCGGGCTGCTGCCGGGGCGGGGGCGATCTCGGCTGGGTGGCTACTTGCTGGACTTGCGGGGTGCGTGCCCGCAGATCTCGGTGTACTCGGCGATGTCGTCGGCGTCGTAGTCCTCGACTCCGTACACGGAGCCGGCGCACTGGCCATGCCGGAAGCGCACGTATTCGTCGCGGGCGGTGAGCGCTTGGTCGACCTGCGCCCAGGCGATGGCGCCTACCAGGAGGAGGGTGGTGATGTAGAGGGTCGCGGCGAGCTTGCCGTGGATGGTGGGGAAGGTGATGGTGATGGATCGAGGCGCGGTGGGCCGCATGTAGGCCGGCTGGGTGGGCGGCTGCGGTATCTGGTCCGGGCTGGGCGGCGTGGACATGGTGGGGACCTCCGAGTGGTCGGTGAAGACCCCCGCCGAGCCGTGAGATCGGGGGCGGGGGCTCGGGGCGGGCGAGTCGGCTGTCGTCGGGGTCAGTAGTGCCGGCTGGTGCGCTTGGCGCGGCGCCAGATCGGGTACCAGAGCCCGAAGGTCATCAGGGTCATGCACGCGTGGAACATGCTGCCGAGGCAGCCGACGCCGTGGACGGTGCGGGTCGGCTGGTTCTGTACGTACACCTGCTGCGGGGGCTGCTGGTAGCCGTACTGGGGCTGCTGCTGGTACACCGGCTGCTGCTGGTACGGGGGCTGTCCCTGGGGCGGCCCGTACGGCTGTTGCGGGTACTGGGGGCCGGGGATGTGACTCATCGGGTCCTCGTCTGCGCACGCGCGGTCTTCCGTCTGCGGAAGGGATCTTTCGCGGTGCGGCGCCCGCGAAGAGTAGATCCTGACGAACGGTCAATCCAGGCACGTCCAGAACGTGAAACAGCCCCCGCCGGGTCCGGTCTGCTGCAGGGGGCGGGGGCTTCGCGATAAGGGCGTGGCTGCGAGACGAGGCGGTCAGATCCCGGTGTTGTTGCCGCACTCCTTGACGAGCACCAGGTCGTACAGGGCTCCCGGGTCGGCGGTGATGCCGTTGACCTTGTAGAGGCTCTCCCCGATCGCGTCGACCATCGCGGTGCGGTTGACGAGCCGGTAGGTCCTGCACGTCTGGTCGCGTGTCGGCTTTCCGAGCTGCTGCCAGACCTCGCGCGCCTTCATCTCGTCGTACGCGCTGTAGGTGCGGGCGGGGCTCGGGGCGACCGTGGTGACGCCGGGCGCCGGTGTGGGCGCGCTCCAGGTGGACGGCGACGCTGTCGGCGCGGTGGTGTTCGTGGAATTGCCGGTCAGGGCCCAGGTGGTCAGGGCGGTCCCTCCGATGACCAGGGCCGCGGCGGCGGTTCCCGTGACGACCTTGGCCGAGGTGGGCCATCCTTTGGGAGCCGCGGCCAAAGCCGGCCACGCCGGGGCGGCGGGCCATCCGGGCTGCGGGTGGCCGTAGCCGGTCGGGGAGTGCGTCTGCTCGGACTGCTGGGGCATGGAGGGCTGCTCGGGGGTGGTCATCGGGGTCCTCGTCTGGATGGGCGCACAGGCGGCCTTCGTCGCTAGAAGGGATCTTTCGGCTGGCGCCCGCGCGGAGTAGACCTTGAACGATGGTCAATCCAGACGGGTCCAAAACGTGAAACAGCCCTACTGGCCCGGCAAGTTCGGGTGACGTTCCGCAAGCCGGCGGCGCCCCGAATTCTTCCGGGCGCTCCGATGCTGGCGGTCCTACCCTCGCGGGATGGAAGGTGGGGAAGACACACACCGACCTTTGGCCGGAGGTCCCGGCCGTAGACGCGGAGGAGTTGCGGAAGCCGCATCTACGGTCCTCGGCGTGGGGTCAGGGGGTACCCGACGGAGGCCGGGAGACGATCATGGCGGCGGCAAAGCGGCCGACGGCAACACAGGGGCCACGGACTAACAGGTCGCAGAAGAGCTACAGGTTGACGTCGAGACCCTCTACAAGTGGCGTCACTCGGGGATCGGGCCGCCCGGCGTGCGCATCGGGAAGTACCTGCGGTATGACTGGGCCGAGGTCGAACTGTGGTGGGCAGAGTAGAAGGTGGCCTAACCCGTGGATGGCGATCTGCGCGACACCGAGGAGCCTCTGGCCGGCGATCTTCCGTGGCGGCCCGCCCTGTGGCGCAGGATCGGCGACAGCTCCTCACTCCTCGCGAACGACGACTGACGCCGGACATGACTGCGCCCCGCCCGACACGATGCCGGCGGGGCGCAGGAGTTGAAGCGTCAGACCACCCGGCGCGCCCGGCTGATCCTCACCGCGCACCCCGCGTACGCCACGGCGGCGGCTAGCGCCACGGCCGGAAGGTGCGCCATACGGTCCGTCCCCGGTGCCGTGGCGGTCTCCGTGACCTGGACGCGGCCGGTTACCTCCTCGGGCATGACCTCGGGGATGACGGCCACCCCCAGCACCATCACGGCCGACGCGGAGGCGATCCCCACCGCCTGCCCGGCGGCCGCCCTCCACTCCGCCAGGAGCCCCCGCCCGCCCGGCGCGCCCCGGCCCTGCACTACGACCTCTGTCATCCTGTCCTCGTATTCCCCTGACGTGCCGCCGCCCTTGGAAAGTCGATCGGTCCGTCAGGAAGTACCGGCGGTGGGGGTGCTGAGCATCCCCACCGCCGCCCCGCCACGGTGGCGGGGCGAGGGAGAACGTAGCCCATCGCACCCCCCTGCGCGAACCCGCTACACGGCCCCTGACCTGCGGCTTCTTGCTAAATTTGGACCTCAGAAACCGGCCGGGCGGCCGGGTGGAAAAACACTTGCAGCCCGCACAGGCTCTCCGCGCCACCCGCGAGCCCCTGGCCTGCCGGAACGCCCCGCCCACGCACGTTCGGCCCCTCCGCCCTGCCGGTTTCCGACCGGGTTCCTGTGCGGAAACAACTCGGATTCCGCACAAAAACGGCGGGAGATCCCGCACAAAAACGCGGGAATATTTCATACAAAACGGGGCGGAGGTGAAGGCGCACCGTTACGCACCCGTTATGCCCGCTACGCTCAGCCCCGAGCGGAGCTCACCCCGGCTGCGCAACGCTCCGTGATTCCAATGGCGTTGGCATAGTGTTGCGCAACGGCTTATCGCTAGGGGCCGCGCACGCCGAACGCGCCGGAAGCACCGGGAGCCTGTTCTCCGACGAGTGACCCGGCCCGGACGCGCCACCGCCCCACACGGCAGCGATGTCGGCGGGGCGGTGATGTGTTGCCCCTGCGCGCGATGGCTGGGGAAAGCTCGATTGCCTCAACTCCTGATACTCCTATGGGTATATGGAGTAGGGCCCCCGGATGTGCTCCGCCGGCACACCCATCCGCTCGGCGGCCTCCTGCACCGTGAGGTCGTACAGCTCGTCCACCGGTCCGTCCAGCCTCAACGGGACGAAGCACGGCGGGCCGCCGTCGCGGGCGACCAGAGCGAATTCTTCGCCCTCCTCCAGCTCCTGCTGGTCGCCAGCCATCACGCGGCCAGCGCCCGCAGCTGGATCACCTCGGCCAGACCCTCCTCGCGGTAGGGGTCCTCCACGTCCGGAGCCAGACCGAACATGAGGTAGTCGGGGTTGATGAGCCAGAACCGGCGGTATCCCGGCTTGCGGCGCAGGATATCGGCGTCCCGCAGTTCTGCGAGACCCGGGACACGGTGGCCGGGGGCATCGAAAGGTGGTCGGCGATCTCGGTCTGGATGGCGCCCAGGACGCAGCCGTTCTTGTAGGCCGACTGATGCGCGACCATCCAGAACAGGACGCGGTACGCGGAGGGCTCATGTCGAAGCGCACGTGCGGTGCGATCGGGTCGTGTGTGGGGTTGGTGTCGGGCATGGAGTCCTCCTGACCGTCAGGCCGCATGGGGCCGGCTGGGTGCAGTGCTGGTCTTCGGCTTAGGGGCGGGCAGTTGGTCATACGCGGCGACGGCTTGGGCCCGGTCGCGGGTGTGGCCCATGTGAATCACACGAGGATCGATCCGCCAGGACTCGGAGTCCGCAGCCCGGATGAGGTCGATCTGCGGGAGCGTGTCCAGGGCCCGGTACGGGGTTGTCCGCTTAAGGCTGGTCTGGGACGCCAGACGTTCCTTGGTGCCGGTGACGATGCTGCCGCCGGAGTATCGGACTTGGCGGTGGACGAACCACAGGAACAAGCGGTATTCGGCAGCGGTGAGGTTGTGATCGAGGACCCGCCCCAGCCCTTCCAGGAACAGCTTTACGTGGGCGTCGCCACGGGTGGTATCGACTGCGAGTGCTTTCGCGGGAACCGCATCCCAGTTGGTGCGAGCGGCATCCTGACGGGGCGTAGCGGGCTTGAGGCTCCCCGCTGACCGTCTCTCCGGGCATGAAGAAGCGCCGCCCGCCCTCCGAGGAGGTTCGTACGCGGACGGCGCTGGGAGACGCGCCCAGCAAGGACGGCGACTCGATACCGCGTCTCTGGCAGTCCGTCGCGGTCAGCGCATGCCGGTCCGCGAGGTGGGTGGCTTACGACTCCATTCAGCGACGGCGTCCACCAGCCTGTCTCGCGTACTCTCCAACGCGGTCCGCTTCTTGGCGGACTCGTCAGCGGCATCCTCCAAGAGCCCTCGGACCTTGCGGCGCTCCTCGGCGGAGACCAGGCGGTGCACTGCCTCCTCTTCATAGCCGGCTGCCCTCAAGCGCTTCATCACGGGCATCGGGTGGGGATTGTCCCCCTCGTCCAACTCGGAGTGGAGCATCTCCAACGCCTTCCATGCCTCGATCGCCAGGCAGGCATCGTGATCGTCGGATTCCAGGAGGATCTCCCTTGCGGCAGCGGCGGTGCTACGTGCGGTTTCGACCAAGCGGAAGTACGGCTTCTGTTGCTTCGACTCCACGCTGCGCCTGGCACTGATGAATGACCGCCGGGCCTCCACGACTTGCTCGGCCAGCTCCCGCAGTGGCCCGGGGGCGGTGAGGCGGACCCGCGTCATGGCCTCGGCGACAGCATCCGAGGTCCCCCTTTCCGGCGAGGTAGCGGTCAGCAGGTCGGTTAGGGCTTCGAAGGTCCGGGTGGCGTGCGCGCCCTGCCAACTCACCGCGCTCGTACGCACGGCGTTGGCGCGACTGAGCCACGCGGAGAACGTGGCGACCACCAGGGACAGGCACGAGATGCCCAGCGGGAGGTACGTCGGCGTTGTCATGCGGCCAATGTGCGCCGACCGAGGCTTGCGTAAGCGCGACTTGAGGAAGACCAGAGATTGGAACCGCAGCCCCTCAACTCGCGGAGCGCCACAACTTCCTCATCGGACAGGAGAGCCCCTGGCCGGGGCGGGTTTTGGTGAAGCGCGCTTTCCCCGAAGTGAGTCATCAATCCGGCAGCGGGTTGAGCGCCTCTTGCGCATCCCGGCGCAGAAAGCCCTCGTACAGCCCTTCCATCAAGCGCTTCGCGTGCTCCGGCTCCGGGACTCCCACGCCGCCCCCCGGCCAGGGGGCGGTACGCATCATCCCGATCGCGAGCGCGGCCCGCCGCTGCCCTAGGGACCGGACTTCCGGGTCACCAGCCTGCATCATGGCCTGCATCCCCGCCTGAGCTCGCCCGGGGCGCGTGCGGTGAAGTTGGGCCGGCGACAGCACCAGGCAGGTCTTCCGGGGCGCGTACGGGGGATCGACGAAGAGACCCACGTGGCCGGAGTGCGTGATCATGAATACCTCGCTCGGGTCCGGCACCCGAGCCGCCAGAGCTGGCCACTCTTGATCCAGCAGCCACGCCTCGTAGCCCGGATACCGGTCCTCCGAGCCGAAGTGCTTCGCCGACAGCTTCCAGAAGTCCTCTTCGGCCTCGACGGCCGCCTGATGCAGGGTGCGGTGGACGTCCGCGTGCATTTCTGCGGGGATCGCGATGCAGGCGACTCCGCCTCTGCGGTCACGGCTCCGCAGACACACCATGCCGAAGTCCATACGGATCTCCAGCACGTCGGACACGACCACGTCGTAGGCGGGGCGCTGCTTCTTCCTCTTTGCCATAGCGAGTGAGTATCAGCCCCCAGCGAGCAAGGAGCGGCGATCCGGCCGCGATCACCCTCACGGGGCCGCACAGCGGCTCAAGGTCCAGCCGGGGAATCTAGGTCTGATTCACCCTCAGGTCGTGGGCAGAGTTTGCCGAAGAGTGGCCGGGGTGGGGCCGGCGAGCGGCGGGAGAAGCAAGGCGAGGACGGCGGTTCGAGAGCGTGGCACGGGTCACCTCCGGGCCGGGTTCCGCCAGCGTGCAGGAGGGGGATACCCGGTCGGATACCCGCGCCCACCCAGGAGGACCGCGTGCCCATACCCGTCACCATCGGAGACAGGGACTTCCCGAGCAAGAAGGCCGTAGGTGAGCACTGCAAGGAGATCGGCCGGAGGTACCCGCAGCCGGAGGCACCCGAACAGGAACCGCTGGACGACGACTGCATGACCGCCGAACCGCCGGGTGTCGAGGTGACCGAGGCGGAGGACATCGCGTTCCTCCACGGGCTCCTCGAACGGCACCCCAACTACGCGCAGGTGTTCGCGGGGCGGGTACAGGGCTTCACAGTGTTGTCCTACGGGACGAACTACCCCGCGTTCTACATCGTCCACGCGACGGGTTGGCCGTCGGAACTCAAGCGTATGCAGTGCATCGACGGAAAGCCGCCGACGCAGCATGCGCGGGTGAAGGGGGCACTGCGGGCGGCGGTCGGTGATCAGGTAACGGCGGAGCGGACGCGGGTGTTCGGCCAACCCCGACCCCAGTGCGAGGTCTGCTCCGAGGAACTGATCCACCACGAGGACGCGGAGGTCGATCACGCGGACCCGCCGTTCGCCGAGCTGGCCGACGCGTTCATCGCCGAGCACGGGGGCATTGAGCAGTTCGAGGTGGCCCCCCGTCGCCGAGGTGGGCCGCACGAGGTAAGGCTGCTGGCGGATGAGGATTTGGAGGTGGCCTGGAAGGGATTCCATGGGGAGCAGGCGATGCTGCGGGTGGTGTGCAAGGGCTGCCACGGGAAGCGGACCAGCGAGCAGAGCAAGGCGCGCAGGGCATGAAAAAGGCCCCCTCCGGACCAAGGGGCGTGTGGGTGGACGGAGGCGTCAGGCGTTCGTGGGGACTCCGGCCGGCGCGAGGGACATGACGTCGGCGCTGTCGACGGTCACATATACGTGGGCCCCGTCCGCCAACACCCCGAAGTCAACGTTCAGAGGGTCGTCCCGCTCGGCGTTCAGGAGGCACTCCAGCTCCTCCCGTACCGCTTCCAGCGTCTTCTCTTTGGTGAGGGTGCCGTCGGGGACCGCGAGGAAGATCCGGACCTCTGCCATCAGTGTGTTCTTCATGTGGCAGGTCTACGGGCCGGAAAATAGGGCGCATCGGCCATACCGGTGGTCCCGGACATGAAGAAGCGACCCCCGCCCTCGCGCGGCGAGGTTCGTACGCGGAGGACGCTGGGAGAAGTTGCCCGGCAAAGGACGACGACTCTAGGCCGAGCCTAGCAGCGGGTTGACGTCCCCGGCTCAGGCCGCCTTGCGGTCCGTCGGGCTGAGCTCATCGGGTCACCGCCGCAGGGACGGTTCTGGCGATGGCCGGTGTGGCAGATTCGACGCCCCAGAAGGGGTTGTCGACTGGCCACGCCGTAACAGGGCACGGCAGACTGAGGGTGTTCACGGCGTTATCCGTGGGCAGCGTCGCTAGCCCTTGCAGGGGCGAACGACGCGAGGTGGCTGGCGGCCACCACTGAGAGGTTCGACCTGCACCCCGTGCCGGGGTACACGCCCCGTTTCGGGGGCAGACCGGGCCTCTCTTTCATTTGGGCCGCACGGATTCTTTTGTGCTGGCAGCGCCGGCCTGGTGGGACAGCTCGGCGCCGGGCGGCCGCACATCGGCTCCGTCGCGGGGGGCGGGATGTTCGACCGCGAGCTCCACCGTAGCACCACCGTAAGTAGTGACCAATGAGTCGTCAGCAACATCAATCCGAGCTCCGGTCTGGACATTTACGGAGAAAATAGGAAGCCCCCACCACTCTCCGTGAGGAGTGGCGGGGGCGCTCGGGTCTAGCTGACGGTATTTCAGTGTTCGATTGCTGTGCTGCGCATCCGCTGCACAAGGCGTCGGAAACGACGGGAAGGCACCGGAAGGCGTGGACGGATATTTCCGCAGGTCGGCCCGGGGATTGACCGGACATCAGGCTAGGTTCGAATTTTACGGGTTCGTCCTAGTTCCTAGATGTCGCGGAAGATCTCGATCTGGGCGCCCACCGAGTTGAGGCGCTCCGCCAGTTCCTCGTAGCCGCGGTTGATGACGTAGACGTTGCGCAGGACCGAGGTGCCCTCGGCCGCCATCATCGCCAGGAGGACCACCACCGCCGGGCGCAGGGCCGGCGGGCACATCATCTCCGCCGCGCGCCAGCGGGTGGGGCCCTCGACCAGGACGCGGTGGGGGTCCAGGAGTTGGAGGCGGCCGCCGAGGCGGTTGAGGTCCGTGAGGTAGATGGCGCGGTTGTCGTACACCCAGTCGTGGATCAGGGTCTGGCCCTGGGCCACGGCCGCGATGGCGGCGAAGAAGGGGACGTTGTCGATGTTCAGCCCGGGGAAGGGCATCGGGTGGATCTTGTCGATCGGCGCTTCGAGCTTCGACGGGCGG
Organism: Streptomyces sp. NBC_01298; assembly: GCF_035978755.1. NCBI lineage: Bacteria > Bacillati > Actinomycetota > Actinomycetes > Kitasatosporales > Streptomycetaceae > Streptomyces > Streptomyces sp. NBC_01298. The sequence continues at coordinate 2,200,908 of NZ_CP108414.1, read as the reverse complement.
ACGGTGAGGTCCACCAGGCGGGTGCGGCCGTTGTCGGCCGTGTACTCGGGGGAGCGGTCGTGGTCGAGGCCCATCTCCTCCAGGACCGCGAGCTCGATCTCCATGAACTCGATCGGCACCCGGCGGATGGTGAGTTCGGACTCCGTGACCACGGCGGCGGCCAGCAGGCTCATCGCCTCGACCGGGTCCTCCGAGGGGGAGTAGTCCACGTCCACGTCGATGTTCGGGACGCCGTGGACGGTGAGGGTCGTGGTGCCCACGCCGTCCACGCGGACGCCGAGGGCCTCCAGGAAGAAGCACAGGTCCTGGACCATGTAGTTGGAGGAGGCGTTGCGGATGACGGTGGTGCCGTCGTGCCGGGCGGCGGCCAGCAGCGCGTTCTCGGTGACGGTGTCCCCGCGCTCGGTCAGCACGATCGGGCGGTCCGGGGAGATCCCGGACTCGACCTGGGCGTGGTAGATGCCCTCGGTCGCGGTGATGTCCAGGCCGAAGCGGCGCAGGGCGATCATGTGCGGCTCGATGGTGCGGGTGCCGAGGTCGCAGCCGCCGGCGTACGGCAGCTTGAAGTGGTCCATCCGGTGGAGCAGGGGGCCCAGGAACATGATGATGCTGCGGGTGCGGCGGGCCGCGTCCGCGTCCATCGCGTCCATGTCGAGGCGGGCCGGCGGTACGAGTTCCAGGTCGACGCCGTCGTTGATCCAGCGGGTGCGGACGCCGATGGAGTTCAGGACCTCCAGGAGGCGGTAGACCTCCTCGATGCGGGCGACCCGGCGCAGGACCGTACGGCCCTTGTTGAGCAGCGAGGCGCACAGCAGGGCCACGCACGCGTTCTTGCTCGTCTTGACGTCGATCGCGCCGGACAGGCGGCGACCGCCGACCACGCGCAGGTGCATCGGACCGGCGTAGCCCAGGGAGACGATTTCGCTGTCGAGGGCTTCCCCGATGCGCGCGATCATCTCAAGGCTGATGTTCTGGTTGCCGCGCTCGATCCGGTTCACGGCGCTCTGGCTGGTGCCGAGGGCGTCCGCGAGCTGACTCTGTGTCCAGCCCCGGTGCTGCCGGGCGTCACGGATGAGCTTGCCGATGCGTACGAGGTAGTCGTCTGCCATGGATGCACCGTATCTCAGATATGAGATGTCGATCGAGTCGGGTGTGGCAGACGGGTGGCGGTGGGGCGGTGGCGGGTGTTACCGGTCGTCAGCTTCCATCGTGGGGCCGCCGGGTGCGTGGTGCGCGACGAGCCGGCCGAGGAGTCCGACGAGCTGCTCGCGCTCCTGTGGGGACAAAGGGGACAGAAGCTCCTCCTGGGCCGCGGCGAGCAGTTGCTCCAGCTTGCGCGTCCGGCGCCGTCCGGCGGTCGTGAGGGTGATGACGTTGCGCCGTCGGTCGGCGGGGTCGGGGGTGCGCTCGACCAGCTCGCGCGCGGCGAGTTCGTTGATGACGGCGACCAGGTCGCTGCGGTGGATGCCGGTGCGGCCGCTCAGGGCCGCCTGGCTCGCGGGTCCGAACTCGTCCAGGGCGACCAGGGTGGCGTAGTGCCATTTGTGCGCGTCTGCCCCGCTCAGTCCCTCGGTGACGAGCCGCGTGGCGTGCGCCGAGGCCTGCGCGAGCAGTCGGCTGGGCAGTTCGCGCAGTCGCGCCGGGAGGGTGGAGGCGCCCCGGTCCGCTTCTTCCGTGGTCATGCCGGGATCGTACCCCTTGCGTTCGTGGCGCTAACGATTTAATTTCGTTAGCGCCACGAACGTTCGTGCTAGAAACGTTTATTGCACGAATGAATTGGAACGGATGGTTCACCATGCCCGTCATCGACGTACTCGACTCGACCATGTACTACGAGGAGCTCGGCGCCCCCGACGGCGTTCCCTTCGTCTTCCTGCACGGCAACCCGACCTCCTCCCACCTGTGGCGGGGAGTGCTGCCCCGGATCGGTGGCGGGGTCCGCGTCCTGGCCCCCGACCTCATCGGGATGGGCCGCTCCGGCAAGCCCGGCGGCGAGTACCGCTTCGCCGACCACGCCCGCTACCTCGACGCCTGGTTCGACGCCCTGGGGATCGGGGAGGCCGTGCTCGTGGGCCAGGACTGGGGCGGCGCGCTCGCCTTCGACCGGGCCGCCCGGCACCCCGGGAGGGTTCGGGGGCTGGCCTTCATGGAAACGATCCTGCGGCCGATGACCTGGGCGGAGTTCCCGGCCCCCGCCCGCCCCCGTTTCGAGGCGCTGCGCACCCCGGGGGTGGGGGAGGAGCTGGTCCTCGACCAGAACCTCTTCATCGAGGACAGCCTGCACAGGACGGTCCTGGCCCCGCTCTCCGCAGCCGACCATGCCGTCTACGCCGCCCCCTACCCCACCCCTGAGAGCCGCCTGCCCATGCTCCAGTGGGGCCGCTCCATGCCGCTCGACGGCGAACCGGCCGACGTCACCGCCCGGGTGGAGGCCTACGACACCTGGCTGGCCGCCAGCCCCGAGGTGCCCAAGCTCCTGCTGACCTTCGACGGTTCGCCCACCCTCATGATCGGCCCGGAGCCGGCCGCCTGGTGCGAGAGCAACATCTCCGCGCTGGAGACCGAGTACTGCGGCGCCGCCGCCCACCTCTGCCCGGAGGACCGGCCCGAGGAGATCGCCGCGGCCGTCACGGCCTGGGCCGCGCGCCACGGCCTTGCGGGCTGAACGGCCTTGCGGGCTGGACGACCGGGGCGGGACCCCCGTGCGGCTCCCGCCCCGGAACCCTCAGTGCCCGCAGGCGTGGTGCCGCCCCTTGCCCCCGCCGCCGTGGACCGAGGCGTACGAGGCCGGGCGCGCGCCCGCCGCCGCGGCGCGGGCCAGCCGGGCCGAAGCCGCCCGGCCCGACGCCGAATCCGCCTCGTGCACCACACGGCCGCCGACCAGGGTCATCCGTACGCCCGTTCCGCTGATGTCGGCCACCGCACACCGGGTCACGTCCCGGTCCAGGAGGACCAGGTCCGCCGCCTTGCCCGGCTCCACGGTGCCGGTCAGCTCCTCCTGGCGGAGCTGCCACGCGGTGCCCGAGGTGTGCATCCGCAAGGTGGTGTCCCGACTCAGCGCCTCCTGCTCCCGGTACAGCTCGCCGGCCCCTTCCGCGCCCTGCCGGTCGATCGCGGTCCGGAGCTGGTTCCACACCTGGAGGGCGTCCACCGGCCAGTCCGAACCGCCCGTCAGCCGTGCGCCCGCCTTCTCCAGGCTGCGCGCCGGGTACAGCCACCGGTGCCGCTCGGGCCCGATGTAGGGAAGCAGCGCCTCCACCGTCCAGGTGTCCCGCGTGGCCCACTGGAGCTGCATGCACGCCGCGACCCCCAGCTGCGCGAAGCGCCGCAGGTCGGCGGGGTCCACGATCTGCAGGTGCGCCACCGCGTTGCGGGCGTCCCGCTGCCCCGTGACCCGCCGGGCGTACGCGTATCCGTCCAGAGCGGTACGTACCGCCCGGTCCCCGAGCCCGTGGGCGTGCATCTGCCAGCCCGCCCGGTTGAAGGCGGCGCTGAGCCGGCCGTAGTCCGCCGCCGAGGTGTAGAGCTCGCCCCGGTTCGAGGTCGGCTTGCCGTTCCCGTCGAGGTACGGCTCCAGCAGGGCGGCGGTCTGCGCGGGGTATTCGATGACCCCGTCCAGGAAGACCTTGATCATCCCGAACCGGAGCCCCCGTACGCCCCCGAACTCCCTGCGCAGGCCCCGCGCGTACGCCAGCGAGCCCGCCGGGTCCTTGGCCTGGTCCGCGTCCAGCCGGATCGCGGGGACGATCCGCTGCGGCAGCCTGCCCGCCGCGGAGAGCGCCCGGTACAGCTCCAGTTCGTGCCGCCCCACCAGGGCGTCCATCATCGTGGTGACCCCGGACGCGGCGGCCAGCCCCAGCACCTGCGCGCAGGCCGCGACCAGTTCGGCGCGGGTGTGCTCCGGTATCAGGTGCCTGACCAGGCCCTGGGCGTCGTCCTTGAGGACACCCGTCGGCTTCCCGTCCGCGCCCTTGACCACCTTGCCGCCGACCGGGTCGGGCGTCGCCGCCGTGATCCCGGCGATGTCCAGGGCCCGCTGGTTGGCCCAGCAGTTGTGACCGTCGCCGCCGATCAGGACGATGGGCCGCCGGGTCGGGAGCGCGTCCAGCATCGAGTGGTGCGGAGCGGTGCCCGTGGGGAGCAGCCCGACCGGGTTCCAGTCCTCCACCACCAGCCAGCCGTCCGGCTCGGCGCCCGCGCCACCGGTGTCGGCGAGGAAGCCGGCCAGGATCTCCAGGAGCTCGGCCGGGGTGGTCTCCGCGCTCTCCAGCGAGGGGGACAGCGAGCGTTCGCCGGCCCCGAGCGGGTGCACGTGGCCGTCGTGGATCCCGCTCATCACGGTGTTGCCGCGGGCGTCGACCACTTCGGTGTCCCGGCCCACGTACCGGCGCAGCGCGGCGTCGGTCCCGGTGGCCAGGATCTTCCCGTCCCGGCCGACCGCGACGGCCCGTACGGGCCCCCGGTGGTCGGTCCCGGTGAATACGGAGGCGTTGCGGATCACCAGCGCGGCCGAGTTCCGCCCGCCGCCGTGCGGGGCGGAGGCGGCCGCGGCGGGCCCCGCGCCCAGCAGACCCGCGGCTCCGGCGGCTCCGGCGGCCGCGAGGAGCCCCCGGCGCGACAGAGGGGCCGACGAGGACTGCGCGGATTGCGGGGACCGCGCCGACCGCGCGGACAGGGACGACGACAGGGGCCGGGGGGAAGGAGAAGACTGCATGCACACTCCAAACGTTGGCGTGGCGAGGACGCTGTTTGATTAAGGCCTTAACCAGAAGCCGTCTCCGGCGACGAAATCCGTACGATGGCGCCGTGCCCGCCCCCCTTCCCGCATCCGGACGCGTCCCGATGCCACCGCCCGCGCCGGTGCCCGGTCCGACCCTCGCCGACATCGCCCGCGCCGCCGAGGTCTCCACCGCGACCGTCTCCCACGCGCTCAACGGCACCGGCCGCCTCGGCGAGTCCACCCGCCGCCGGGTGCGCGAGGTCGCCGGGGCGCTGGGCTACGGAGCCCGGCGCGGTCCGCACAACCGCAGCCTGGGCATCGCCGTGACCACGTACGCCGGCTTCGCCTGAGACTTCGCACGGATCGCCTACTACGCCCGGCTGCTCATCTCCGCCACCTCGGCGGCGCACGCCCACGGCTACGCCCTGACCACGCTGCCCGCCGACCGCGGCGCCGAGCCGCTGTGGCACACCCTGGCGGTGGACGGGATGCTGCTGCTCGACAGCCCGGCCGACGACCCGGTGCTGCGCGCGCTGCGGGCGCGGGGGCTGCCGGTGGTGTTCGACGGGCCGCCGGCCGATCCGAGGCCGGGCGACGTGTGGGTGGACAACGACCACACCGCCACCACCCGCGAGGTGCTCGACCACCTGGCGGCCTCCGGCGCCCGGCGGATCGCGCTGCACGCGGGCTACGGCCGGGAGTTCTACACCGGGGCCGTCACGTCAGCCTATGAACACTGGTGCGCCGGGCGGGGCCGGACTCCGCTCGTGATCCCCTTCGACCCCAATGACGAGGCTGGGCACGCCTTCGACGCCGCCTTCGCGGGCCCGGACCGGCCGGACGCCGTGTACTGCGTATACGACCCGGGGGGCCGCCAGGTGCTGGCCGCCGCCGCGCGCCACGGCATCGGCATACCCGGCGCCGCGGCGGGCAGAGGACCGGTCGAGAGGGGCCTGCTGCTGGTCTGCGCCAGCGAGGACCCGGCGTACGCCGAGAACGAACCGTCCGTGACGACCGTCACCTTCGATCCGGAGCGGATCGCGGAAACGGCGGTTTCGTCCCTGGTCAAGCTCATCGAATCCGGACATGCGCAATCCACCGGCCGACTGACCGTCCCGGCGGGCCTGAGGGTGCGTGCCTCGTCCCGCCCCCCTGGCATGTACTAGAGTTATCTCGACATCGAGATATCTGCCCCGGACGTGCCGCAGCCGCCCCGCTGGTAAGGGTTACCTAACTTAGCCTCACCTTAGCGGAAAGGCCAGAGTGCCTCGCGGCAGGATTGCGGCAATACGCGCGAATTCATGCATGAAGGAGACTGTCGTGTCGGCGAACAGCTTCGACGCCCGCAGCACGCTGCAGGTGGGCGACGAGTCGTACGAGATCTTCAAGCTGGACAAGGTCGAGGGCTCCGCCCGCCTTCCCTACAGCCTGAAGGTCCTGCTGGAGAACCTGCTCCGTACCGAGGACGGCGCGAACATCACCGCCGACCACATCCGGTCGCTCGGAAACTGGGACTCGCAGGCCCAGCCCAGCGAGGAGATCCAGTTCACGCCGGCCCGCGTGATCATGCAGGACTTCACCGGCGTCCCCTGCGTCGTGGACCTCGCCACCATGCGCGAGGCCGTGAAGGCCCTCGGCGGCGACCCGGCCAAGATCAACCCGCTCTCGCCCGCCGAGATGGTCATCGACCACTCGGTCATCGCCGACAAGTTCGGCACGGCCGACGCGTTCGCCCAGAACGTCGAGCTGGAGTACGGCCGCAACAAGGAGCGCTACCAGTTCCTGCGCTGGGGCCAGACCGCCTTCGACGACTTCAAGGTCGTCCCCCCGGGCACCGGCATCGTCCACCAGGTCAACATCGAGCACCTGGCCCGTACGGTCATGGTCCGTAACGGCCAGGCGTACCCCGACACCCTCGTCGGCACCGACTCGCACACCACCATGGTCAACGGCCTGGGCGTGCTGGGCTGGGGCGTCGGCGGCATCGAGGCCGAGGCCGCGATGCTCGGCCAGCCGGTCTCCATGCTGATCCCGCGCGTCGTGGGCTTCAAGCTGACCGGCGAGCTGCCGGCCGGCACCACCGCCACCGACCTCGTGCTGACCATCACCGAGATGCTCCGTAAGCACGGCGTCGTCGGCAAGTTCGTCGAGTTCTACGGTGAGGGCGTCGCCGCCACCTCCCTCGCGAACCGCGCCACCATCGGCAACATGTCGCCGGAGTTCGGCTCCACCGCCGCGATCTTCCCGATCGACGACGAGACGCTGAAGTACCTGCGCCTGACCGGCCGCGAGGCCCAGCAGGTCGCGCTCGTCGAGGCGTACGCCAAGGCGCAGGGCCTGTGGCTGGACCCGGCCGCCGAGCCGGACTTCTCCGAGAAGCTGGAGCTCGACCTCTCCACGGTCGTCCCCTCCATCGCCGGCCCCAAGCGCCCGCAGGACCGCATCATCCTCGCGAACGCCTCCCAGCAGTTCGCGCAGGACGTGCGCAACTACGTCAACGACGACGAGGAGTCCGGCAAGGAGTCCTTCCCGGCGTCCGACTCCCCGGCGTCCACCAACGGTGTGCCCACCAAGCCCACCCCGGTGACCCTGGCCGACGGCACCTCCTTCGAGATCGACCACGGCGCCGTCACGGTCGCCGCGATCACCTCGTGCACCAACACCTCGAACCCCTACGTCATGGTCGCCGCGGCGCTCGTGGCGAAGAAGGCCGTCGAGAAGGGCCTCGCCCGCAAGCCGTGGGTCAAGACCACCCTGGCCCCGGGCTCGAAGGTCGTCACCGACTACTTCGACAAGGCCGGCCTGACCCCGTACCTCGACAAGATGGGCTTCAACCTCGTCGGGTACGGCTGCACCACCTGCATCGGCAACTCGGGTCCGCTGGAGGAGGAGATCTCCAAGGCGATCAACGACGCCGACCTGGCGGTCACCTCGGTCCTCTCGGGCAACCGCAACTTCGAGGGCCGCATCAACCCCGACGTCAAGATGAACTACCTGGCCTCCCCGCCGCTGGTCGTCGCGTACGCCATCGCGGGCTCCATGAAGGTGGACATCACCCGGGACGCCATCGCCACGGACTCCGAGGGCAACCCGGTCTTCCTGAAGGACATCTGGCCCACCGAGGCCGAGGTCAACGACGTCGTCGCGAACGCGATCGGCGAAGACATGTTCAGCAAGTCCTACCAGGACGTCTTCGCGGGCGACGCCCAGTGGCAGGCGCTGTCCATCCCGACCGGCAACACCTTCGAGTGGGACCCGCAGTCCACCTACGTGCGCAAGCCCCCTTACTTCGAGGGCATGACGATGGAGACCACCCCGGTCTCGGACATCTCGGGCGCCCGTGTCCTGGCGAAGCTGGGCGACTCGGTCACCACCGACCACATCTCCCCGGCCGGCGCCATCAAGGCCGACACCCCGGCCGGCAAGTACCTCACGGAGCACGGCGTCGAGCGCCGCGACTTCAACTCGTACGGTTCCCGCCGCGGCAACCACGAGGTCATGATCCGCGGTACGTTCGCCAACATTCGCCTCCGCAACCAGATCGCGGCGGGCACCGAGGGCGGCTTCACCCGCGACTTCACCGTTGACGGCGCGCCGGTCTCCTTCATCTACGACGCCTCGCAGAACTACCAGGCCGCCGGCATCCCGCTGGTCATCCTGGCGGGCAAGGAGTACGGCTCCGGATCCTCGCGCGACTGGGCGGCCAAGGGCACCGCGCTGCTCGGCGTCAAGGCCGTCATCGCCGAGTCCTACGAGCGCATCCACCGCTCCAACCTGATCGGCATGGGCGTCCTGCCCCTGCAGTACCCGGAGGGCGTCACGGCGGCCTCCCTGGGCCTCACCGGCGAGGAGACCTTCTCCTTCACCGGTGTGGAGGAGCTGAACGACGGCACCACCCCGCGCACGGTCAAGGTGACCACCGACACCGGCGTGGAGTTCGACGCGGTCGTCCGCATCGACACTCCGGGCGAGGCGGACTACTACCGCAACGGCGGCATCATGCAGTTCGTGCTCCGCAACCTCATCCGCGGCTAAGCACACAGCGCATACCGGCACCAAAGGGCCGTACCTCCGTTAAGGGGGTACGGCCCTTCCGTTTCTGCGGGCGGCTCCGACGGTCCAGCTCAGGTGACGGTGAGGTCTCAACTCGGAAAAGCCGGGGCCCATACCGGTACATGATCTTGCTCACAGGAGCGGAAGTGGACTATACCTGTGCCCGTCCGGGTCACCGCGAAACGAGCGGCTCCGGACGGGGGGACGGCGGGGACCTGCGGTGATGTCCGCTGGGCGGCAGCAGTCGCACTTTCCTTCCTCCTTCACACTCCTGACGAAGGCGAGGACTTGAGCATGGGATCCACCTCCGCCCACGGCGAGCACAGCAACGGTGAGGGCTTCGGCCGCCGGGACCTGATCAAGCGCTCCGCGGCACTCGGCCTCATCGCGGTTCCGACGATGAGCTTCCTGTCCGCCTGCGCCTCCGGCTCCGACGAGACGACCAAGGGCAACGAGTCCAAGGTGGCCGTCACCAAGGAGAACCCGTTCGGCGTCGCCAAGGGCGGCAAGCTCGACGTGGTCGTCTTCAAGGGCGGTTACGGCGACGACTACGCCAAGGCCTGGGAAGCGGCGTTCGACAAGAAGTGGGGCACCACTTCCTCGCACCTCTCCACCCAGGAGATCACCTCCAAGCTGCAGCCGCGCTTCAACGGCGGCAACCCGCCGGACGTCGTCGACGACTCCGGCGCCCAGCAGATCAAGCTGGACGTGCTCGCCAAGGGCAACCAGCTCGCCGACCTCACGGTGGTCCTCGACGCCCCGTCGCTCGACGACCCGACCAAGAAGGTCCGGGACACGCTGATGCCCGGGACCATCGAGGGCGGCATGATCGGCGGCAAGTTCGTCGCCCTGCAGTACGTCTACACGGTCTGGGGCCTGTGGTACTCGGGCAAGCTCTTCAAGGAGAAGGGCTGGACCCCGCCGAAGACGTGGCCCGAGTTCATGGACATCTGTCAGAAGGCGAAGGCGGCCGGCATCGGCGGCCTGGCCCACCAGGGCAAGTACCCGTACTACATCAACGTCGCCATCATGGACCTGATCGCCAAGAAGGGCGGCCTGGATGCCATGAAGGCGATCGACAACCTGGAGCCGAACGCCTTCGCGAACAACCCGGTGGCGCTCGAGGCCGTCGAGGCGATCTACGAGATCGTCGAGAAGGACCTGCTGATGGCGGGCACCAACGGCCTGACGCACACCGAGTCCCAGACCCAGTGGAACCAGGGCAAGGCCGCCTTCATCACCTCCGGCTCCTGGCTGGAGAACGAGCAGCTCAAGCAGACCCCGGAAGACTTCGACATGCAGTTCCTGCCGATGCCGGTGCTGCCCGGGTCCAAGCTGCCCTTCGAGGCCATCCGCGCCGGCGCCGGCGAGCCCTTCATCGTCCCGGAGAAGGCCGCGAACAAGGCCGGCGGCCTGGAGTTCCTCCGCTCCATGCTGTCGCGCGAGTGGTCCACCCTCTTCGCCCAGCAGGCCAACTCCCTCACCGTCCTCAAGGACGGCGTGGACCCGGCGGTCAAGCTCCGCTCGGGTACGCAGTCGGCCGTGGCGGCGCTCAAGGCGGCCGGGGACAACACCTTCAACTACCGCTACGCGGACTGGTACAGCGAGATGGGTACCGAGCTGGAGAACGCGTCCAATGAGCTGATGGCCAAGCGCATCCAGCCCAAGGAATGGATCAAGCGGGCCCAGGCTGCGGTAGACAAGGCCACGAAGGACCCGAACGCCAAGAACAACAAGCGCAGCTGACACCGCGTCCACCGGGCACCCGGAAACACCAGGGACGGACACCATGAGCCACGTAGCTAACAGCAAGGGGCGGGGCGGCTTCATCGCCGGCTTCCTCATCCTGCCCCTTGCGCTGTACCTGACCTTTGTCATCTGGCCGTACGTTCAGACGTTCGGCTATTCCTTCACCAACTGGACGGGTCAGTCACCGACCTTCGACTTCGTCGGGCTGGACAACTACTCGGCCCTGATGAAGGACGAGGTCTTCCGCGGCGCGCTGCTGCACAATCTGCTGCTCCTGGTGTTCGTCCCGACGATCACCATCCTGATCTCCCTGTTCTTCGCCTTCATGCTGAACGCCGGAGGGCGCGGCGGAGCCGGCGGAGTCCAGGGCGTACGGGGCTCCGCCCTCTACAAGGTGATCTACTTCTTCCCGCAGGTCCTCTCCCTCGCCATCCTCGCGGTGCTCTTCGGAGCCGTGTACCGCAGCGACGAGGGAGGGCTGCTGAATGGATTCCTCACCAAACTGGGCCTGGTCGACCCGGCCCACCCCATCGAATGGCTCAACGAGCCGAACTTCGTCCTCTGGTGCCTGCTGCTCGTCGTGGTCTGGCACGGGGTCGGCTTCTACCTCGTCCTCTTCTCGGCCGCCATGCAGTCGATCCCCAAGGACATCTACGAAGCCGCGCTGCTCGACGGCGCGAAGCGCGCACAGACCTTCTTCAAGGTCACGCTGCCCCTGCTGTGGGATTCTGTACAGACTTCCGCGGTCTATCTGGGCATCGCCGCGATGGACATGTTCGTCCTCGTGTCGACCATGACCTCGGGCCAGTTCGGCGGCGGACCGGACCACCACAGCGAGGTCATGGCGACGGTGCTGATGCGTAACTTCCTCTACTTCGGCAAGGCCGGCTACGCCTGCGCCATGGGGGTCGTGATGCTCGTCCTCACCCTGATCCTCTCCGCCATCACGCTGCGGGCCACTCGCCGCGAGCACGTCGAGTTCTAGCGGGAGACCACGATGACCACAGTTGTCAAAGCACCGGGCGAGGCGGCCGCCGAGAAGAAGCGCGCCTCCGCCACCGGGCACCCCCGCGGGAAGCGCAAGAGCGGTTCCGACGGCATGGTCCTCAACGTCTTCTCGCACGGTTTCCTCGCCGTGTGGGGGATATTGATCATCCTGCCTCTCATCTGGCTGGTGCTCGGTTCGTTCAAGACCGACGTGCAGATCGGCGAGTCGGCCCTGAGCTGGCCGGCCAACTGGCACTTCGACGCCTTCCCCCGCGCCTGGGACAAGGGCATCGGCAGCTACTTCGCCAACACCATCATCGTGATGGTGTTCTCGGTTCCGCTGACGATGCTGCTCGGCTCGATGGCCGCGTACGTCCTGGCCCGCTACCCCTTCCGGGGCAACCGGCCGATCTACTACTTCTTCGTCAGCGGGGCCATGTTCCCGGTCTTCCTGGCGCTGGTCCCGCTGTTCTTCATGGTGAAGCGGCTGGACATGCTCAACACGTTCCAGGGTCTGATCCTGGTCTACGTGGCGTACTCGATGCCGTTCACCGTCTTCTTCATGCACTCGTTCTTCAGGACGCTGCCGACGGCCGTGCACGAGGCCGCCGTGATCGACGGGGCCTCGCACACCCGGATCTTCTTCCAGGTGATGATGCCGATGGCCAAGCCCGGCCTGATCAGCGTCGGGATATTCAATGTCCTGGGGCAGTGGAACCAGTACATCCTGCCGTCCGTGCTGATGCAGCCGCAGACCGGATCGGACCCCGAGCGCTACATGCTCACCCAGGGCCTGATCCAGTTGCAGTACCAGATGGGCTACGAGACGGACCTGCCGGTGCTGTTCGCCGGTGTGACCATCGCCATGATCCCGATGCTGGTGGTCTACCTGTCCTTCCAGCGGCAGATCCAGGCGGGACTGACCTCCGCCACGCTCAAGTAGCCACGCGCAAGGAGCGCCTCCGCTCACGAGCGCCCGCGCTCACGCGGCGGAGGGGTCGGGCACGACCGACCAGCTGACCGCCGAGACGGAGGGGTCGAGAGAGAGGTTGCTGACGGCTTCCTCGAGCATCCGGCCCCCCTCGCCCTCGGCGGTCAGCAGTGCGGACACCGTGACCAGGCCGGCCTCCGGGCCGTCCTGGCTGCGGATCGAGCGCAGCTGGTAGCCCGGCCGGCCCAGCGCGTCGACCAGCCGGTGGCGGATGTGGGCCTCCTCCGCCTCCAGGCACACGGCCTCGAAGTGGAAGTCGGTGGCCACTTCGGCCCCGCCCCCCGGCTCGCGGTCCATCCGCCGGCCCAGCGGGCGCAGCAGGAGGTTCGCCCCCACCACGCCCACCGTGCCGCAGGCCGCCAGGACGAACATCCCGGTGCCCGCCAGGCAGCCCACGGCCGCCGAACACCACAGGGTGGCGGCCGTGTTCAGTCCCCGGACGCTCAGCCCGTCGCGCATGATCACGCCGGCGCCCAGGAAGCCGATCCCCGAGACGATCTGGGCGGCGACCCGCGAGCCGTCGTACTGGACCTCCGAGACCTCGCTCATGAACCCGTACTGCGAGAGCAGCACGAACAGCGCGGCCCCGCCCGCCACCAGGGCGTTGGTCCGCAGGCCCGCCATCCGGGCCCGCCACTGCCGTTCCAGGCCGATGGCCGCCCCGAATCCGAGCGCCGAGACCAGGTGCCCGGCCATCTCCCATTCGGTGAGCATCATCGGCCCGTCCTTCCTTTTCGCAGGGCTCTTAGAGCCAGGTGCCGAACTTGCGGATGTACACGGTCTTCAGCAGCTGCGTGAGCGTGCAGTACGCCAGCAGCACGCCGATCAGCCACGGGAAGTAGCTCGCCGGCAGGGCCACGAAGCCCAGCGAGGAGGCAAGCGGCGAGAAGGGCAGGTAGAGCCCGGTCAGCACCGCGAGGACGGTCATCACCATCACCGGCCAGGAGGCGCGGGACTGGATGAAGGGGATCTTGCGGGTACGGATCATGTGGACGATCAGGGTCTGCGAGAGCAGGCCCTCGATGAACCAGCCGGACTGGAAGAGCGCCTGGCTCGCCTCGCTGTTGGCGGCGAACACGTTCCACATGATCACGAACATCGCGATGTCGAAGATGGAGCTGATCGGGCCGATGCACAGCATGAAGCGGCCGATGCCCTTGGCGTCCCAGTTGCGGGGCTTGCGCAGGTACTCCTCGTCCATCCGGTCCCACGGCGTGGCCAGCTGGGCGATGTCGTAGACCAGGTTCTGCATCAGCAGCATGATCGCCAGCATCGGCTGGAAGGGGATGAAGGCGCTCGCCACCAGGACCGAGAAGACGTTGCCGAAGTTGGAACTGGCCGTCATCTTGATGTACTTGATCGTGTTGCCGAAGGTGGTCCGGCCCTGGATCACGCCCTGCTCCAGGACGGTCAGGTCCTTCTCCAGCAGGATGATGTCGGCGGACTCCTTGGCGATGTCCACGGCGGTGTCCACCGAGATGCCGACGTCGGCGTCGCGCAGCGCGGCCGCGTCGTTGATGCCGTCGCCGAGGAAGCCGACGGTGTGGCCGTCGGCCTGCAGGGCCCGTACGATCCGGGCCTTCTGGACCGGGTTGATCTTGGCGAAGACCGTCGTACGGGCGGCCAGCGCGCGCAGTTCGGCATCGTCGAGGATGTCGATCTCGGTGCCGCCGACCACGTGGCCGACGGTGAGGCCGACATCGGCGCAGACCCGGGCGGCGACGAGCTCGTTGTCGCCGGTCACCACCTTGACCGCGATGCCCTTGTCGGCCAGACCCTGCAGGGCCTGGGCCGCGTCGGCCTTCGGCGGGTCGAGGAAGGCGAGGAAGCCGACCAGGGTCAGCTGGTCCTCGTCGGCGACCGTGTAGGTGTCGCGGGGGGTGCTCATCGTGCGGGTGGCGACGGCCAGGACGCGCAGGCCCTTGCGGTTGTTGTCCTCGGCGATGCGCGAGACGTGCCACCGCAGCTGCTCGGTCAGCTCGACCCTCTGCCCGCGGTCCGTCATGTGGGTGCACAGGGCGAGGACTTCCTCGACGGCACCCTTGGTGATCATGACGTGCTCGGAGCGGCCGAGGTCGCCCACGATGCTGTTGCGGTTGAGGACCACGGACATCCGGCGCCGGGCGAAGTCGAAGGGGATCTCGTCGACCATCGAGAAACGGGCATCGACGACAACCTCCTCGGCCTCGCCCACGCGGTCGATGACCGCCTGGTCCATCAGGTTCTTCAGGCCGGTCTGGAAGTGCGAGTTGAGGTAGCCGTACTCCAGGACCTCGTTGTCGTCGTCGCCGTGCACGTCCAGGTAGCGGTCCAGGACGATCCGGTCCTCGGTGAGGGTGCCGGTCTTGTCCGTGCAGAGGACGTCCATGGCGCCCAGGTTCTGGATCGCGTTGAGCCGCTTGACGACGACCTTGCGCTTGGACATCGCCATGGCGCCGCGCGCCAGGTTGGCCGAGACCACCATCGGCAGCATCTCGGGGGTCAGGCCGACCGCCACGGCGATGCCGAGGAGGAAGGCGGCCTCCCAGTCGCCCTTGGTGAAGCCGTTGATCATGAAGACGACGGGGACCATCACCAGCATGAAGCGGATCAGCAGGAAGCTGACCTTGCGCACGCCGGTGTCGAAGTTGGTCTCCGGGCGCTCGCCGACCAGGGAGCCGGCCATCGAGCCGAAGTAGGTGTCGGCGCCGGTGGCGACGACGACTCCGGTAGCGGTCCCCGAGGTCACCGAGGTGCCCATCAGGCAGATGTTGTCGGCCTCGACGGGGTCGGTGGTCCGGGACTGGCCGAGGTCGTCCGAGCGGGTGTCGGCCTTGGCGACCGGCAGGGACTCGCCGGACAGCGCGGCCTGGCTGACCATCAGGTCCTTGGAGGTGATGAGCCGCAGGTCGGCCGGGATCAGGTCGCCGGCGGCCAGCTTGACCACATCGCCCGGGACCACCTGGTCCATCGGGATCTCGAAGGTGGTGGGTCCGGAGCCGCTGCCGGCCCGGCGCTGCACCGCACAGGTGGTGGTGACGAGCTGCTTGAGGGCGTCGGCCGCGCGGCCCGAGCGGTACTCCTGCCAGAAGCGCAGCACGCCGCTGATCCCGACCATCACGGAGAGGATGACGACGCCCGGGTCGCCGGGCTCCTGCCAGTACATGACGGCCGCGAGGAAGACCAGGACGGCGATGAAGGGGTTCGCGTACGCCTTCGCCAGCTGGACGTACCAGCGCGGCGCGCGCTCCTGGGCGATGACGTTGGAGCCGTGGCGCTCCAGGCGCAGCGCGGCCTCGGTGTGGGTGAGGCCGTTACGGGAGGCGTCCACCTCCTGCAGGACCTGGACGCCCGGGCGGGCGCTGACCTCGGCGAGCCGCTCGCCGACGACCCGGGTACGGGCCTCCAGCTCGGCGGTCTTGCGCTCGCGGCGGGCCCGGCCCGGGGGTGCGAGCTTCGTGGGGGTACGGGGGGTGAGCATGGTCATGGCAAAAACCTCCCTCCACGGTGTCCGGGCAGCGCGAAGCCGAGCGGTCACGTGGAGTGATCATGGGTCGGCGTCAGGTGGCACGTACGGCCACGGGGCACGCCGATGGGCATGGATGACGCGCGCCCGACGGAAGCGTCAGGGCGTGCGGAAGGGGTGACGAAGATGAATGCAGAAACGCACGGAGGCGGCGCGGGGCCGCGGGCGTGCACACTCGAAGAGAGAACGGCCGCTCAGGGAGCTCAGCCGAAGAGAGCGCTGCAAGGACTTCGATCGGGACTCATCCCGAACACCTCCTTGCGTAGCGCTTGCATGACAGAGGGCGCCCGATCCGGCCGTGAAGACCGTATTGACCAGCGCCACGGCGACCGTAGCACGATCAGGATGGAGGTTTCTCTCATACTTATGACCGGTAGTAGCCGATTTCGTACTGTGGCGACCTCTTGACGTCGCGAGGCGCAAAGGCTCGACTTAAGGTTCACAAGTTGGAGAGACGCCGGGGTCTCGTGTCAGCCGGAGCACGCAGCCGCTGACGGCCCTGGCCGGGGGGCGACGGCTTGCCGTTGCTTATGGGCAGGAGTGGATGAGTCGTGCAGACTCCCGGATCGCAGTCTTCGCTGCATCGCGCCAATCTGGAGCGCGTCGTACGGGCGGTGCGGCTCGCCGGTTCGCTGACCCAGGCGGAGATCGCCCGGAGCACCGGACTGTCGGCGGCCACGGTCTCCAACATCGTCCGGGAGCTCAAGGAGGCCGGGACCGTCGAGGTCACGGACACCTCCGCCGGGGGCAGGCGGGCCCGCAGCGTCTCGCTCAGCGGTGACGCCGGCATCGTGATCGGCGTCGACTTCGGCCACACCCATCTGAGGGTGGCGGTGGGGAACCTGGCCCACCAGGTGCTGGCAGAGGAGTCCGAGCCGCTGGACGTGGACGCCTCCTGGGTCGACGGCTTCGACCGGGCGGAAGCCCTGGTGGGGCGGCTCGTCGAGGGCATAGGGATCGGCCGCGACAAGGTCATAGGCGTCGGGCTCGGGGTACCGGGTCCCATCGACGTGGAGTCCGGCACCCTCGGGTCCACCGCGATCCTGCCGGGCTGGGCCGGGATCAACCCGCGGCGCGAGCTCTCGCAGCGCCTGGGCGTACCGGTCTACGTGGACAACGACGCGAACCTGGGAGCCCTCGGCGAACTCGTTTGGGGGAGTGGCCGGGGAGTGAAGGACCTGGCCTACATCAAGGTCGCCAGCGGGGTCGGCGCGGGGCTGGTCATCAACGGCCAGATCTACCGCGGACCCGGCGGCACGGCCGGCGAGATAGGGCACATCACCCTGGACGAATCGGGTCCGGTCTGCCGCTGCGGCAACCGCGGCTGCCTGGAGACCTTCGCCGCCGCCCGGTACGTGCTGCCGCTCCTGCAGAGCAGCCACGGGCCGGAGTTGACGATGGAGCGGGTGGTGGAGCTGGCCCGTGACGGGGACCCCGGCTGCCGCCGGGTCATCACGGACGTGGGCCGCCACATCGGCAGCGGAGTGGCCAGCCTGTGCAACCTCCTGAACCCCAGCCGGGTGGTCCTGGGCGGCTCGCTCGCGGACGCGGGTGAACTGGTCCTGGCCCCCATCCGTGAATCCGTGGGGAGGTACGCGATCCCCAGTGCCGCCCGGCAGCTTTCGGTGCTCACGGGGTCCCTGGGCGGGCGGGCCGAGGTACTGGGCGCGCTGGCTCTCGTACTGAGTGAGATGGGCGATTCGACGCTTTTGGCGCAAAATGGAAGTGGAGTGCGAGCTCCCGCCGTCTTGTCTTCAGTTAGATAACGAATGGCGTCGTTGTCATCTCGTTAAGCATTCACTCCTTGACGACAAACTCGCGGCCGGGGTTGACTCACATCCACCTCGGCCGCAGTGCTGCGGCCTCGTCAGGGAGGTTCAAGTAATGAACACGCGTATGCGCAGAGTTGCCGTCGCAGTCGCCGCCGGCACCATGGCCGTTTCGCTCGCCGCTTGTGGCAGCGCGAAGGAGGCCGGCGACAAGACGGACACCGCCTCCGGCGCCGTCAAGGGCGGCGCCGTGAAGGTCGGTCTGCTCCTGCCGGAGAACCAGACCGCGCGTTACGAGAAGTTCGACAAGCCGCTCATCGAGAAGGCGGTCAAGGACCTCACCGCAGGCAAGGGCGAGGTCGTCTACGCCAACGCGAAGCAGGACGCGACCACGCAGAACTCGCAGGTCGACACGATGATCACCAACAAGGTGAACGTCCTGATCATCGACGCGGTGGACTCCAAGGCCATCGCCGGCTCGGTCAAGAAGGCCAAGGAGGCCGGCATCCCGGTCGTGGCCTACGACCGCCTGGCCGAGGGCCCGATCGACGCCTACACCTCCTTCGACAACGAAGAGGTCGGCAAGGTCCAGGGCAAGGCGCTCCTGGAGGCCCTGGGCGCCAAGGCCAAGGACGGCCAGATCGTCATGATGAACGGCTCGGTCACCGACCCGAACGCCGCGCTGTTCAAGAAGGGCGCGCACTCCGTCCTCGACGGCAACGTGAACGTCGGCAAGGAGTACGACACCGTCGAGTGGAAGCCGGAGAACGCCAACACCAACATGGCGGCCGCCCTCTCGGCGCTCGGCAAGGACAAGGTCATCGGCGTCTACTCCGCCAATGACGGCATGGCGGGCGGCATCATCACCGCCCTCAAGGCGGCCGGCGTGTCCCCCCTGCCCCCGGTCACGGGTCAGGACGCCGAACTCGCCGGTGTGCAGCGGATCGTCGCGGGCGAGCAGTTCATGAGCGTCTACAAGCCGTACGCCCCCGAGGCCGAGGCCGCCGCGAAGATGGCCGTCGCGCTCGCCCAGGGCGAGCCGATCGCGACCACCGCCACCGCCAAGGTCGACAGCCCCACCACCAAGGGCGTCCCGTCCCTGCTGATCCCGGTCGTCTCGCTGACCAAGGCGAACGTCAAGGACACGGTCGTCCGCGACAACGTCTACACGATCGACGAGATCTGCACCGACAAGTACGCGGCCGCCTGCGCCGCCATCGGCCTGAAGTAAGGCCCCCGCCGCTCGGTCCGCCGAGCGGCCCCCATGCCTGTCCTGTCCGGCGCTCCCGCCTCCATCCCGCCACCGGCGGGGCGCCGGACAGAACAGAATCGTTTCTCCACAAACAGAAACGTTTCTCTCAATCCCCCGTGGTCCTGCTCTTTTGCACGACATCCCCGCCGGTCAGGCGGCAAGGAGATGGTTCATGTGTCCGCTGCGCCCGTACTGGCGTTGCGAGGGGTCTCGAAGCGGTTCGGCGCCGTTCAGGCCCTCACCGACGTAGAACTCGAGATCCACTCCGGCGAGGTGGTCGCCCTCGTCGGCGACAACGGCGCCGGTAAGTCCACGCTGGTCAAGACGATCGCCGGCGTGCACCCCATCGATGACGGCGTCATCGAGTGGGAGGGCCGCCCGGTCTCGATCACCAAGCCCCACGACGCCCAGAACCTGGGCATCGCGACGGTCTACCAGGACCTCGCGCTGTGCGACAACATCGACGTCGTCGGCAACCTCTTCCTGGGACGCGAGCTCAAGCGGCGCGGCATCCTCGACGAGGTGGAGATGGAGCGGCGCGCACGCGAGCTCCTGACCACCCTGTCCATCCGGATCCCCAGTGTCCGCATCCCCATCGCCTCGCTCTCCGGCGGTCAGCGCCAGACCGTGGCGATCGCCCGCTCCATGCTGGGCGAGCCCCAGCTCGTGATCCTCGACGAGCCCACCGCCGCCCTCGGCGTCGAGCAGACCGCACAGGTGCTCGACCTGGTCGAGCGGCTGCGCGAGCGCGGTCACGCCGTCATCCTCATCAGCCACAACATGGCCGACGTGAAGGCCGTGGCCGACAAGGTGGCCGTCCTGCGGCTGGGCCGCAACAACGGCGTCTTCTCCGTGAAGGACACGTCGCAGGAAGAGATCATCTCCGCCATCACCGGGGCCACGGACAACGCCGTGACCCGCCGGGCGGCCCGCACCGGGGAGGCCCGCAAGTGAGCACCCAGCACATAGACCCCGTCAATCCGGCCGCCGCCCACGACGCCATACCGGCCGTGGACCCCCGCCTGCTCGTACGCGAGCAGGGCTTCGCCGGGTACGTGAACGAGTTCGGCCGCAAGCTCAAGGCCGGCGACCTGGGCTCCGTGCCCGTCGTCCTCGGCCTGATCATCATCTGGAGCATCTTCCAGGGGCTGAACTCGAACTTCCTCGGCGCCGAGAACCTCACCAACATCGCGATCACGATGACGGCCACCGGCATGATGGCGGTCGGCATCATCTTCGTCCTGCTGCTCGGCGAGATCGACCTCTCGGTCGGTTCCGTCTCCGGCGTCTCCGGCGCCATCGTGGCCGTCCTCTCGGTCACCAACGGCGTCAACGAATGGCTGGCCATCCTCGCGGCGATCGCCGGAGGCGCCCTGATCGGCTCCCTCCACGGCTTCTTCTTCGCCAAGATCGGCGCCCCGGCCTTCGCCGTCACCCTTTCGGGCCTGCTCTTCTGGTCCGGCGCCATGCTGCAGATCCTCGGCAGCAACGGCACCATCAACCTCGACTCCGAGGGCGTGGTCGGGCAGCTGACCACGTACTTCTTCTCGGACGTGGCCGTCGGCTACGGGCTCGCCGCCCTCGCCGTGGTGGGCTACTTCCTCGCCACGTTCTCGGACAACCGGCGCCGCGCGGCGGCGGGTGTTCCCTCCCGTCCGCTCGGCGAGATCCTGCTGCGCACCGGTCTCCTCGCGGTGTTCACCTTCGGTCCGGCCATGGTGTTCAACCAGTACAAGGGCCTGCCGCTGGCGATCGTGCTCTTCGTGCTGGCCCTGGTCGGCACGGACTTCCTCCTGCGGCGCACCGCCTTCGGCCGCCAGGTCTTCGCCCTCGGCGGCAGCGTCGAGGCCTCCCGGCGCGCCGGCATCAACGTGAACCGGGTCCGGATCACGGTCTTCGCGATCGCCGGCACCTTCGCGGCGATCGGCGGCCTCTTCTGGGCCTCCAAGATCGCCGCGGCCAACCAGAGCGCCGGCGCCGGCGACCTGCTGATGAACGTGATCGCGGCGGCCGTCATCGGCGGCACCAGCCTCTTCGGCGGCCGCGGCCGGACCTGGAACGCCCTCCTCGGCGTCATGGTCATCACCTCCATCCAGTACGGTCTGGCACTGGAGGGAATCGCGACGCCGATCCAGTACATGATCACCGGCGCGGTCCTCCTCGCGACCGTGGTGATCGACTCGGTCACCCGCAAGACGCAGAAGACGGCCGGGCGCGCCTGACCGGCGTGCGCGGAGTGTGACGCGGCGGTAAGAACCGTCACAGTGCCCGGTGCCACTTGATGTGGCGCCGGGCACCTGCGCGTAGGCGTGTACGTACAGATGTGCGGGAATACCCCCTTTTGGGGGGTGTGACTCCGTACTGATGTGTACAGGTATGACAAAGGTGTGACCTGACCGGGACCGCGCTTCACTTACGCCCAACTGGCGAAGATTAGACTCGGCAGACCAGCAAGCGACTGCAAGGAGGCACGGGTGCTGCTGACCCGCATCAAGGGACCGCGCGATCTGGACCGGCTCAGCCAGGAGGAGCTCGACCGGCTCGCCGCAGAGATCAGGACCTTCCTCGTCGACGCCGTCTCCAAGACCGGCGGGCACCTCGGCCCCAACCTCGGTGTCGTAGAGCTGACGATCGCTCTGCACAGGGTCTTCGACTCGCCCAAGGACAAGGTCCTCTTCGACACCGGCCACCAGGCCTACGTGCACAAGCTGCTCACCGGCCGCCAGGACTTCCGCGGGCTGCGCACCAAGGGCGGCCTGTCGGGCTACCCCTCGCGCGCCGAGTCCGAGCACGACGTGATCGAGAACTCGCACGCGTCCACCGTGCTGGGCTGGGCCGACGGCTTCGCGAAGGCCAACGAGGTGCTCGGCAAGGAGGACCACCACGTCGCCGCGGTGATCGGCGACGGCGCCCTCACCGGCGGGATGGCCTGGGAGGCGCTGAACAACATCGCCGCCGCCAAGGACCGCCCCCTGGTGATCGTCGTCAACGACAACGAGCGCTCGTACGGCCCCACCATCGGCGGCCTCGCGAACCACCTGGCCACCCTGCGCACCACGGACGGCTACGAGCGCTTCCTGGCCCGCGGCAAGGACCTCCTGGAGCGCACCCCGGTCGTCGGGAAGCCCCTCTACGAGACCCTGCACGGGGCCAAGAAGGGCCTCAAGGACTTCATCGCCCCGCAGGGCATGTTCGAGGACCTGGGCCTGAAGTACATCGGCCCCATCGACGGCCACGACATCGAGGCCCTGGAGTCGGCCCTGCAGCGCGCCAAGCGCTTCAGCGGACCGGTCATCGTGCACTGCCTCACCCAGAAGGGCCGGGGCTACGAGCCGGCCGTCCAGGACGAGGCGGACCGCTTCCACGCCGTCGGCGTGATCCACCCGGACACCGGCCTGCCGGTCTCCACCGACGCCGCCAGCTGGACCTCGGTCTTCGCCGACGAGATGGTCAAGCTGGGCCGGGACCGCAAGGACATCGTCGCCATCACCGCGGCCATGCTCCAGCCGGTCGGCCTGAAGAAGTTCGCCGACGCCTACCCGGACCGGATCTTCGACGTCGGCATCGCCGAGCAGCACGGCGCCACCTCGGCGGCGGGCCTGGCCTCCGGCGGCGCCCACCCGGTCTTCGCGGTGTACGCGACCTTCCTCAACCGCGCCTTCGACCAGGTCCTGATGGACGTGGCCCTGCACAAGTGCGGGGTCACCTTCGTCCTGGACCGCGCCGGTGTCACCGGCACCGACGGCGCCTCCCACAACGGCATGTGGGACATGTCCATCCTCCAGGTGGTCCCGGGCCTGCGCCTGGCCGCCCCGCGCGACGCGGAGCAGCTGCGCGCCCAGCTGAACGAGGCCGTCCTGGTGAAGGACGCGCCGACCGTCGTGCGCTTCTCCAAGGGCGTCGTCGGCCCGGCCGTCCCGGCCGTCGGACGGATCGGCGGCATGGACGTGCTGCGCACCCCGGCCCCCGAAGTCACCCGACCGGACGTACTGCTCGTCTCGGTCGGCGCGCTCGCCCCGATGTGCCTGGAGATCGCCGATCTCCTCGACAAGCAGGGCATCTCCACGACCGTGGTCGACCCCCGCTGGGTCAAGCCGGTGGACGAGGCCCTGGCCCCGCTCGCCGACGGCCACCGCGTGGTCGTCACCGTCGAGGACAACAGCCGCAGCGGCGGTGTGGGCTCCGCCGTCGCGCAGGCACTGCGGGACGCGGGGGTCGACGTACCGCTGCGCGACTTCGGCATTCCGCAGCGCTTCCTGGACCACGCCACGCGCAAGGAGGTCATGGCCGAGATCGGTCTGACCGCCCCGGACATCGCGCGCCAGGTCACCGGCCTGGTGGCCAAGCTCGACGGGCGCTACGACAGCGAGCCGGCCGCCACCGTCGACTGATCATCTGCGGTTGCACGTCACGGGCCGGGAGGTTCACCCTGGGAGGGTGGGCCTTCCGGCCCGTTTCGTTTCGATGCGGTCTGCCTCGCGGAGGTGCGTCGGTGAGTAGGAACCTGAACGGTCCCTTCCGTACCAAATCAGTCGAACAGTCGATCCTCGACACGGAAGAGCCGGAACACCAGCTCAAGAAGTCACTCTCCTCCTGGGACCTCACCGTCTTCGGCGTCGGCGTGATCATCGGCACCGGCATCTTCGTCCTCACGGGCAAGGTCGCCAAGGAGACCGCGGGCCCCTCCACGGCCCTCGCGTTCGTCGCCGCCGGCATCGTGTGCGCGCTCGCCGCCCTGTGCTACGCCGAGTTCGCCTCGACCGTCCCGGTGGCCGGATCCGCGTACACCTTCTCGTACGCCTCGATCGGCGAGCTGCCCGCCTGGATCATCGGCTGGGACCTCGTGCTGGAGTTCGCGCTCGGCACCGCGGTCGTGGCCGTCGGCTGGTCGGGGTACGTCCGCTCGCTCATGGACAACGCCGGAGTCCACCTGCCCGCCTCGCTCCAGGGGCCCGACGTTCCGGGCGGCCACTTCGACCTGCTCGCCTTCCTCCTGGTCCTGGTCCTCACCGTGGTCCTGGTCATCGGGGTGAAGCTGTCCGCGCGGATCACCGCGGTGGTCGTCGCGATCAAGGTCACGGTGGTGCTCATCGTGATCATCGCCGGCGCGTTCTTCATCACGAAGTCCAACTACACGCCGTTCATCCCGCCGGCCGAACCGCAGACGGGCGGCTCCGGACTGGACGCCCCGCTCGTCCAGCTGCTCTTCGGCTACGAGCCCACCAACTTCGGCGTCATGGGCATCTTCACCGCCGCCTCCGTGGTCTTCTTCGCCTTCATCGGCTTCGACGTGGTGGCCACCGCGGCCGAGGAGACCAAGCTCCCGCAGCGGGACATGCCGCGCGGCATCCTCGGCTCGCTGATCATCTGCACCGTGCTCTACGTGGCGGTCTCGATCGTGGTGACCGGCATGCAGAACTACAAGGAGCTCTCCGTCAGCGCCCCGCTGGCCGACGCCTTCAAATCCGCCGGGCATCCGGTGTACGGGGGCATCATCAGCTTCGGCGCCGCCGTGGGCCTGACCACGGTGTGCATGATCCTGCTGCTCGGCCAGACCCGGGTGTTCTTCGCGATGAGCCGCGACGGGCTGCTGCCGCGCTTCTTCTCGCGGACCCACCCGAAGTTCCGTACGCCCTACCGGCCGACGATCCTGCTCGGCGGGATCATCGCGGTCGTCGCCGGATTCACCAGCATCAACGAGCTGGCGACCCTGGTGAACATCGGCACGCTCTTCGCCTTCGTCGTCGTCGCGCTCGGCGTGATGGTCCTGCGCCGCACCCGGCCCGACCTGCACCGGTCCTTCCGCACCCCGTGGGTGCCGTTCGTGCCCATCGTGTCGATCGCCGCGTCGGTCTGGCTGATGCTGAACCTGCCGGCCGAGACCTGGCTGCGGTTCGGGATCTGGATGGTCGTCGGCTTCTTCGTCTACTTCCTCTACGGCAAGCAGCACAGCCGGCTGGGCCGGGGCGAGGGCATGACTCCGAACCCGGCACGCGAGGGCCGCTGACGCCGATCTACGGTGAGGGCATGGAGATCACCGTGAAGCTGGAACCCTGGGCCGAGGACGACTTCTGGCTGTTGCTGCGCAAGAACGAGCCGGCCATGACGGGGCACCTGGGCGGCCCGGAGACCGAGGCCAAGCTTCGGGACCGGCACAGGCGCTACCTGGCGCTGAGCGCCCGGGAGCCGGGGGCCGGGCGGATGTTCCGGGTCGTGGCCGACGGGGAGAGCGTGGGCAGCGTCGGCTTCTGGGAGCGCCTCTGGGAGGGCGAGGAGGTCTACGAGACCGGCTGGGGCATCCTGCCCGAGTTCCAGGGCCGGGGGCTCGCGGCCCGCGCGGCCCGGGCCCTCGTCGCCCACGCGGGCGTCCACGGCACCCGCCAGCACGTGCACGCCTTCCCGTCCGTCGACCACCCGGCCTCCAAGGCGGTGTGCCGCGCGGCGGGGTTCACGCTCCTCGGGGAGGTGCGGTTCGAGTACCCGCCGGGGGAGTGGCACGCGAGCGGCAACTGGCGGGCGGCACTGGGCGGCGACGGCTCTTGACGCCGACGAGCCCCGGCCCCCCATCGGGGGCCGGGGCCGCGAGCCGCGAGCGGTGTCGGTCAGCCGCCGGTGGCGGGGGACTTCTTCGCGGCGGCCGGGATCGGCCGGTCGTTGCGCAGGGCCTCCCACAGCTGGCCGGACTGCGGCTCCACGGCGACGACGCGGTTCTTGTCGATCTTGTCGTAGTCGACCGGGAGCATGATCGTCTCCATGGTCTCCGGATCCACGCCCTTCATGCTCTGGGCGAAGTCCGACAGGCCCTTGAGGGAGTCGAGTTCGGCGTCCGTGGTCAGTGCCTTGGTGCCGGCGTCGGCGAGCTTGTAGAGCCGGGCCGGGCTGCTGAGGACGTCCTGCTTCTTGATCTCGGACAGCATCGCGATCATGAACTTCTGCTGCAGGTCGATGCGCCCGAGGTCGCTGCCGTCGCCGTAACCGTGGCGGGTGCGAACGAACTTGAGCGAGTCCGCGCCGTTGAGGCGGTGCGTGCCGGCGTCGAGGTTCAGGCCGCCCTTGATGGGCTTGTCGAGGGTGACGTCCACGCCGCCTAGCGCGTCCACGAGCTCCTTGAAGCCGGCGAACTCCACCTTCACCAGGTGGTCGACGCGGATGCCGGACATCTGCTCGACGGTCTTGACGACACAGGCGGGCCCGCCCGTCCCGATGACGGCGTTGATCATGACGCGATTCGCACCCGGGATCGACTTGCCGTTCTTGTCCTTGCACTCGGGTCGCGTCACGAGGGTGTCGCGGGGGATGCTGATCGCGGTGGCCTTCTTACGGCCCTCGGGTATGTGCACCAGCATGTTGGTGTCCGAGCGCGAACCGCTGACATCGCCGTGGTCGAGCTCGCCGTTGGCGCCGGCGCGCGAGTCGGAGCCGAGCACCAGGATGTTCTGCCCGCTGTCCGGGACCTTCGCCGGCCGGTTGTCGACGCCGATCGCCTGGTCCAGGTCGACGCTGTCGATGTTCCCGTTGAGGTGGTTGTAAGCCCACCAGCCGGTGCCGGCGGCGCCGAGCAGGAGCAGGACCACCACCACCAGGACGATCTTCATGGCGCGGCGGCCGCGTGACCTGGGCGGACGCACTCCACGTCGCCCGGTGTTCCGATGGCCGGGCGGGGCGGTCTGTTGGGTCATACTGCTCGAATCCTCGGGGCCTCGGTCGGCTGACGGACGGCGCGGTGGGCCGGATGCCGCTGCACTATAGGCAGATTTTCAACTCGAACGGGAGAGCGCCTATCGTCTTCGGGGTCGGTATGAAGTGGATAAACGCAGCCGCGAGGGGAATGGGGAGCAGAGCCAATGGTCCGAGCGACCGGACGTCGGGCGAGACGCGGCGCCACGCCCTCCGAGCAGACCTCGGCAGCCCCGCGTACGGGGGCCGCCCGGACCGGCCCGGTGGCGATCGTCGTGGCCACGCCCGGTGACGCCGTCCCCCTGATCGCCTCGGAGCCCGACGGCTCGGCGATCGAGATCGTCTGCCTCGACGGCGGCGGCGACTCCGAATACCGCGCTCTGGAAGCGGCCGTGACCGAGGCCCGCC
Organism: Streptomyces sp. NBC_01298; assembly: GCF_035978755.1. Lineage (NCBI taxonomy): Bacteria > Bacillati > Actinomycetota > Actinomycetes > Kitasatosporales > Streptomycetaceae > Streptomyces > Streptomyces sp. NBC_01298. Next base: position 2,173,797 of record NZ_CP108414.1, on the reverse strand, counting down.
GGCGCGGCTGCCGGTTCTCCGGAGACCCCTTCGTACTCGACGCCGGAGTGGGCAGCGTCACGGGCCAGATCCTCGACGTCTTCCACGAGACCGGGCCCGTCCGCGTGCGCACGCTGGACCCGGATCCCACGCACGTCGGCTACGACAAGGAGCGCAAGCTCCCCATCGTCCACGAGCCGCCGGCCCGCGGCCAGGCCGCGCGCAGCGCCCTGAGGGCGGCCCGCCGCTATCAGCGGGCCGTCGGCGTGCCCGTCTTCGTCGACTGCCGCGCGGCCGGCACGGACCCCGCGCTCCCTCCCGAGTCCGCCTCCCGGTACCCGCTGCCGTCCCGGTGGCTGGTCAGCGGCAAGGACGGCCGGCTGTCCGCGTACCTGCCCACGGCGGCCGGCGTCGTCCGGTGGACCGAGGGCCGCACCGAGGCCGAGGGGTGGAGCGGACCCGAGCTGCTCGAAGGCCCGGACCTGATGCCGGGGCTGACCGTGGTCCAGGGGCCCGACGGCTACGCCTACCTGATCGGTCTGAGCCGGACCGACCGCAAGGAGGGCGGCGCCGACATCGAGGTGGTGTACGCCGCCCAGTACCAGACGGGCCGGCCCCTGGGGCCGTGGGTCAAGCTCGGCAACCCCCACACGTCGTGGCAGGTGGCCCGCTCCATCGGGTTCCCGGTGGCCGCCTTCGCCGCCGACGGCTTCATGAACGTCTTCGTCCGCAACTTCGGACGGGGCATCAGCGTGCTCAAGCAGTCCCCGAAGGGGGTGCTGAGCGGCTGGGAGGCCCTGCGCGGGCGGAAGGTCGCCGACGAGATGGCGGTCTTCGCCTCGCCCGACGGCGGCGTGCACCTCGTGGCCCGGACCCGTGACGGCGACGGCGCGGTGCACTGGTACCACGGGAACGCGGCCTCGGGCACGGCGTCGGGATGGCAGGAGGACCGCCGGATCCCGGTGAGCCCCCGCGCCGGCAGCCTGTCGGCCGCCCCGGAATCCGGGACGGTGCGCTTCCGCTACGCGGCGACGAACGAGGTCTGCGTCTGGTGGCCGGGCGCCCATGCGCCGATAGGCCTCGGCGGACCCGACGGGGACGGACCGGTCGCCGGGGTCGTGGGCGCGGACATTCAGGGCTGGGGCTGCACGGTGCTCGTGCGCGGCGGCCACGGGGGAGTGCCGGCGATCGGCGCGCACCCGGACGGGCGGCCGGACACGGGAGTGTGGTGGTCGCCGTCGGGGGAGCGCTCGATCGTCCCGCCCGCCACCGCCTTCGACAGCCAGGGCCGTGTGGTGATCGTCACGGTGGGAATGGACGGACGACTGCGCGTCGCCCGGCAGCAACTGGGATCCGATGGCCTGGAGTTCACTCCATGGCGTGTCCAGTAAGGCTGTTTGGTCCGACCCTGTGGGCGTTTGGCGAGGACGGCTGCCGACTTCCGGCCTAGCTGCCGTCTGTCACGTCTTGCTAAAGTCTGAAGAACGCCCTTTACCTGAACCATAAGTGAATGGTTGGGGTCGTTGACCGCCACTTGCCGTCACACGTGATCACAGGATGAGGGTTCTGCCTGTACATCCCGTGCCGGTGTCGATGACTGAGGGGTTATGTCCAAGCTGTCACTGAAGGCCGTCCAGAAGCTGACCTGCAAGAAGCGGGACGCCTGGTGGACAGTCCTTCTGGTCGACCCGATAGCGACCCGTCTCGTCTGCGTGCTGGCGCGATGGAACTTCGTCACGCCGAACCGGGTGACGTGGGCCGCGCTCTTCGTGGGCTTGGGCTCGGCGTACTTCTTCTTCCAGGGCGACTGGATCTCGCTGTGCATCGGCGCCGCCCTGTACCACCTCAGCTTCATCCTCGACTGCATCGACGGCAAGCTCGCCCGCCTCAAGGGCAACGGGACCATCTTCGGCGGCTGGCTCGACTACGTCTTCGACCGCATCCGCGTCCTGGTCTGCGCGCTCACCCTGATGGGCGGGCAGTTCGTCCAGAACGACGAAGAGGTGTACCTGCTCGCGGCCCTCGTCGTGATCTTCCTCGACATGCTCCGCTACGTCGACGCCCTCCAGATCTACAAGATGCGCATGTCCATGCGCGCCAAGATCGCCGCCGTCACCCTCGCCCGCCAGGCGGAACAGGGAGTCGAGGAGGAGGAGCGCAAGGTCGTCTTCATCGAGGACCTGCTGCGCGAGAACCCCCTGGGCCAGGCCGACGAGCTCAAGCGCCAGAGCACGGACGCCGAACAGGCCGAGGTCATCGACCTGCACGAGCAGTTCCGCGAGAAGTTCCCCTGGTACGCGCGGGTGCGCCACGCGCTGGTGCAGAGCCGCATCCGGCCGCACCTCATCAGCGGCATCGAGTTCCAGATGTTCATCTTCATCATCGGCCCCGTCATCGGCCACATCCTGTGGACCACGGCGGTGTCGGCCGTGCTGATGGGCGGCTTCGAGCTCGTCATCATGTTCAAGTTCTGGCTCTCCACCCGGGACTTCACGCGCACGATGGAACGCCTCGACCCCCACAACATCCCGACGCGGGCGGGCTCCATAGCCGAGCACCTGCACGCCGGACGCCACCGCCGGCGCGGCGAGGACGACCTGAGCGAGGTGGAGGAAGCCGCCCAGCGCTTCCCCGCCCCCGAGCCGTACGAGGACCCCGGCTTCGTGCCGTACCCCGCGCCCTACCCGAACGAGTACACGGGCGTGGCGACGGACACCATGCAGCTCTCCAAGATTCCGGCCCAGGCCCTGCGGCCCGGCTACGTCGAACCGGAGCACTACTCTCGATGAGCTTCCCGGTCGACATATCGCACTACGGCGTCACCATCGTCATACCGGCCTTCAACGCGAGCGCCACGCTCGCCCGGGCCCTCCAGTCGGCCCTGGCGCAGACGCACCGCGGGGTCGAGGTGCTCGTCGTCGACGACCGTTCCACCGACGGCACCCTCGCGCTGGCCCACCAGTTCGCGGCCCAGGACGGACGCGTCCGGGTCATCGAGCGGCCGCAGAACAGCGGCGGTTGCGGCGCCCCCCGCAACAACGGCATCGAGGCGGCCTCGGGCCAGTTCGTGATGTTCCTCGACGCGGACGACGAACTCCCGCTCAAGGCCGCCGAGACCCTGCTGTCCTCCGCGCTCGTCACCGGCTCGGAGATCACCGCCGGCCGTGTCGTGCGCATCAACCACGCCACGGACGAGCTCACCGTCTGGCAGCCCCAGCTCTACCCGGCCGACCAGACGGTCGCCGGCCTGGGCGGCATGCCCGAGCTGATCGACGACCCGATCGCCGCCGGAAAGCTGTACCGCCGCGACTTCCTCGACAACCACGGGATCCGCTTCCCCGAGGGCGTCTTCTTCGAGGACACCTACTTCTCCACGGTCGCGAACTTCCACGCCCGCTCCTTCACCATCCTCGCCACCCCCGTCTACCGGTGGATGTGGGAGCGGGAGTCCGACCAGCCGTCGATCACCAACCGCCGCCACGAGCTGCGCAGCATCGGCGACCGCGTCCTGGTGCACCAGTACACCGACAGCTTCCTGCGCAGCGTCGGCCGCCCGGACCTGCTGGCCCGCAAGGGCGCCAAGTTCCTCTCGCACGACCTGCGGTTGTACACGCCCGAGCTGCGCACCGGCGACCACGCCTTCCACAGCGGATTCCTCGCGGCCGTCGCCCCGTACCTGCACAGCCTCGACCCGAGCACCTTCGAACTGTGCGGCCCCATGGAGCGGATCCGCGCCTTCGGCCTCATGCACGGACGCGTCGACATCGCGGTGTCGGCCTCCGACTACATGAAGCGCCGCAGCGTCATCAGCTCCGACATCGTGGAGCGCGACGGCCGGGTGTTCTGGTCCGGGTCGCTGCTCGGCTACCCGAACGCCGAGAGCTTCCTCGAAGTCACCGAGCTGGAGCTGACCGGCCACAAGCTCGCCGACTCCCGCATGTACAACAAGGCCGAGTCGATCGAGATGGTCGACGGCGAGCTCCACATCTCCGGCGCCGTCCGCAACCAGTTCAGCCGGTTCGCCGCCGATGACAAGGTCGAGCTCATCGCCGTGCTGCGCCGCCGCAGCACCAAGGCCGACCACCACTTCCCCGTCTCGGGTGTGGAGATCGACAAGGACTGGATCCGGTACCACACCACCATCGACCTCCAGGCCACCCTGGACAAGACCGACCGGGTGGGGAACTGGAACTTCTTCGTCCAGCTCCGGCACGCCGGCGAGCGGGTCTCCACCGCACTGAACATCAGCGGTGTGGACGTCGCAGGCATGCGGCACTCCACGGACGCGGGCGTCTTCGAGGTCTACGAGACCGTCAGCGGCAACCTCGGCCTGCGCCCGGAGACCGGGGAACAGAAGGTCAAGACCTCGGACCGGGGCACCCCGTGGCGGTGGTGGCAGAACGCCGAACCGACCGGCCCCGTGGAACTGCCCGAGAGCTACGCCGCCACCCTCGTCGTCCACTGCCACAACGATGAGTACCACCTGCGCGAGTTCCTCGCCTCGCTCGTGGCCCAGCGCGCCTTCGGCCGCACCCAGGTCGTGTTCGTCGACGACGGGTCGAACGACAGCACCGACCGGCAGCTCGCGGCCTTCGCCGCCTACTACCCCAACACGCACGTCGTCACCCAGCACAGCCTCGGCGCCAGCGCCGCCTTCGACCACGGACTCCAGTACGCGGCCGCGCCCTACGTGATGTTCGCGCGCGCCCGCGACATCCTCGGCGAGAACTCCGTCGACCGGCTGCTCGCGGCCGCCCGCAAGGCCAAGGGCGCCGACGTCGTCGTCGGCCAGGCCGACAACTTCCCCGGCCCGTGGCGCAGCGAGGACGAGCCGTGGCAGCGGTACTTCACGGCCAGGGACAACGTCCGCCGGCTGGCCGACGCCCCGTACCTCGTCTTCTCCACCCTGCTCGGCGGCAAGCTCTTCAAGACCTCCTACATCCGGGAGCACGGCTTCCGCGGCGGCCCGGGCCCGGGAGTGGAGGACGACTGGTTCACCGTCCCGGCCGTGCTCTACGCGCGGACCGTGGCCATCGCGCCGGAAGCCCGCTTCTTCGAGCGTGACGAGCAGAACCAGAACTCGCTCTTCGACTCCGCCTGGAACGACCCCGTCAAGACGGTGGACCGGGTCCGGCTGGCCGCGCACGTCCTGGCCTCGGTGCAAGGAGCCCCGCCGCGGACCCTCGTCCTGGCCCAGCGCTTCGTCGTCCGTACCCTCCAGCCCTACGTGCGCAACATGCACCGCATCATGAGCAGGCCCGAACTCGCCTCGGTCCTGCCCCTGCTGGGATCGGTCTACAGCCAGATCCCCGACGACGTGATCCTGCAGTACGCCGTCCACCCGCAGTCCAAGGTCCAGCACCACGCGATCGTCACGGGCAACCTCGACCTCTTCGCGGACCCCCTGGGCGCGCCGGAGTACCTGCCCACGCTCTTCCTCGACGAAGAGGGCGTCTACCGCAGACTGGTGTCCGACCCGGTGCGGACCACGCTGCTGCGCGTCCCGCGCTCCAGCGCCGTCCTGGAGACCTTCGACTGGACCGGCGGCGAGATCCACTTCGAGGGGCTCCTCGTCCTCTCCGGCGTGGACATCAACGCCCGCTACACCAACGAGCTCCGGCTGGTGCTCTCCGACGGGCGGCGCGAGGTGTCGCTCCCCGTGGAGCAGACCTACCGCCGCGACCGCTGGCGCACCCGCAAGAACCAGGACTGGTTCTCCGGCTGGCGCGCCACGGCCCGCCCGGGCACCCTCGACGCGCTGGCCAACACCGAGCTGTCCATGGTGATCCGGTTCGTCGACCAGGACCGCCACCACGACGTCCCGCTGGCGGCCCGCCAGATGCTCCACCGCTTCAAGGGCGTGCACACCCAGGGCAGGCAGCGCTTCGTCGTGTCCATCGACGACGAGGAGCAGGTCACCGTCCGCTGGGTACGCGGCTTCGCGGCCCGGTGCAAGGACAAGCTGCGCCGGTTCAAGTGGGAGCTGCGGAACTCGCTGCCGGGCCGCCCCGGCTGGCGCACGCGCCTCATGTACTGGTTCACGTACCCCTACCTGCACAACCGGGGCATCTGGATCATCGGCGAGCGCGAGGACACCGCCCAGGACAACAGCTACCACCTGTTCAAGTGGATCCGGCAGAACCGGCCCAAGACCAAGGTCTACTACTCGATCAACGGCGATTCCCCCGACTGGGACAAGGTCGCCCGCTACGGGCAGGTCATCGACCGGCTGTCATGGAAGCACCGCGCCTACCTGCTCCACGCGGAACGGCTGATCAACGCCTACGACCTGGAGGCCTACCTGGGCTTCCCGGGCCTCCTCAAGCGGGCGTTCCTGCGCGGCTACGGTGACCTGCTGCGCTACAAGCGGGTGTTCCTCCAGCACGGGGTCGTCTACAACGACGTCGTGGCCTCCATCCACGGCCAGGCCACCAACGTCGACATGGTGCTCACCACGGGGCGCAGCGAGCGCTCGTACTACGCCGAGCACTGCGGCTACGGCTACGCCCGCGTCGCGGCGACGGGTCTGCCCCGCTTCGACGCCCTGGAGCCGGTGAACGGACCGCGGCGGATCCTGGTCATGCCGACCTGGCGCCGCGACATCGTGGCGCCCTCGTACAACAAGGCGGCCAAGCCCGAGATCCCCTTCGCCGCGTCCGAGTACTACCGGTTCTTCTCCGCGCTGCTGCGCAACGAACGGCTGCTGAGCGCGATCCAGTACTACGGCGTGGAACTGGAGTTCATGCCGCACTACGAGATCCGCCCCTACCTGAACCACTTCAAGATCGACCATCCGTCGGTCACGGTGTCCACGACGGGCCGCGACGTGCAGCTCGCGATGCGCGAGTGCTCGATGCTGGTCACGGACTACTCATCGGTGTTCTTCGACGTGGCGTACATGGGCAAGCCCATCGTCTACACGAACTTCGACGACGAGTCCTTCTACAGCAAGCACTACAAGCGGGGCTACTTCGATCTGGCGCGGGACGGCTTCGGACCCGCCTGCCGGACGGTCGACCACGCCGTCCAGGAGATCATCGCCACCATCGAGCGGCAGTTCGAGGTGGAATCGCAGTACCGGCGGCGCGCCGAGGAGTTCTTCGTCCTGCGCGACACCTCCAACTGCGAACGGGCCTTCCAGGTCATCGAATCCATGGACGCCAACATCGTCGGCGACCAGCGGGCGCAGCTGCACCTCGGGGCACGAGGCTTCGGGGAGTTCTGAGACACATGAAGGACGCACCATGACGGCAATCTTCCTGTCCGGCGGATCGAGCGTGTGCAGCCGCCAGGGCGGCATGGCGCCCATGACCGGCTGGGGGCAGGCGATGCCGATCTTCATGCAGGGCGCGGACGTGATCAACTGCGCCCGGGCCGGGGCCAGCACCAAGAGCTTCATGGAGCGCGGCAGGCTCGGCTGGATCATGGAGAACATCCGTCCCGGCGACCTGCACCTGATCTCCTTCGGTCCCAACGACATGAAGCCCGGGGCCGGACTGCACACCGAGCCCTTCGACGACTACCAGGGCAACCTGCGGCGCTACGTCATCGAGACCCGGCTGCGCGGCGCCCACCCCGTACTCGTCCCCAGCCACGAGCGCGCGGTCTTCGACCGGTTCGGCAACTTCCGCCGGCCGCTGAAGCTCTACCCGGCCGCCAAGCGCGAGGTGGCGGCGCAGATGTCCGTGCCGCTGATCGACCTCAACGAGTGGAGCGTCGCCTGGTGGCGCCAGCTCGGCCCGCAGGGCTGCAAGCAGGTCTTCCTCTACCTCGAACCGGGCGAGCACCCCAACTACCCCGACGGGGTGGGGGACAACTCGCACTTGCGGCCGGTCGGCGCCGTGGAGTGCGCGCGGTTCGTCGCCGGCGAGCTGCGCTCGCGCGAGCTGCTGCCCGCCCCGTTCTTCCGCAACCTGGAGAACCAGTTCGACGCGAACCAGGCGGTGCAGTTCCTGGACGACGTCGAATTCGACCGGCTCACCAAGGAGCGGGTCGGCGCGGCGATGGTGGGAGCGACGGCATGAGCGGCGAAGCGACGACCTGGTTCCCCGTGGTCCGCGCCTGGATCACCCAGGGCGCCTTCAGCGGCGTGCTCGACCTGGCGGCCTCGGCCGACCCGGGCCGGCCGCTGCTCCCCGGCCAGGAGTTCACCCTGGCCATGACCCTCACGCCCAGCGGCGGCGCGTACCGCACCTACGGCTACGTCCTCGGCGACACCCTGGGCGACTGGGTGGTCATGGGCGGCCTGACGGGCCTGCGGCTGCTGAAGAACGGCCGCTACATGGGCTTCGCCTCCGGCACCGAGGCCGTCACCCACACCTGCACCGTGAAGGTGAAGCCGGACGCCCCCGACGGCGCGATCACGCTCCCGCGTGTGGTGGTCGGCCTGATGCCCGCCGAGGGCGACAAGCTGATCCCCAGCTCCGGCATCGAGGACCAGGGGTTCTGGGTCCGCCGCCACAGCGTTCCCGGCCGGGCCCTGCACCTGCCGCCCGGCGCCCAGGTCACCCTGCCCCCGGACGCCGAGCACGGGCTGCGCCGTACCGGCGTGGGCATCCCCCGGCACGGCATGCTGCACTGCGCCCCGGACGGCACGGTGGTCTACCAGGCCCCCGCCTCCTACCAGGGCTACGACTTCTTCACCTGCACCTACGAGGACGAGGCCGGCCACTCCGTGCGCTCGCACGTCACCATCCGGATAGGCGACCTGGGCATGTCACCGGGGGCACTGAGTGCCTTCCGTGGCTAGGCGCGCGCGCCTGGCAGCCGCCCTGGCCACGGTCATGGCCGTGACACTGGCGGGATGTTCCAGCGGATCGGACGGCTTCCCGGAACCCGGGTTCTCCTCCCGGGCGCCGGTCCCGGACGGAGCACTGCCCAGGGGGGTCACCTACAAGGAGTTCACCCGCAAACTCGACGGCCGCGCGGTGTCCCACGTCCAGATGCTGGCGATCCGCCCCGACGCCGAGGTCCGGGTCGGGGCCGTGCACGGCAAGTCCCTCGCCCACGCCGAGACCGTACGGGAGATGGCCGAGGCCGCCGGAGCGGTGGCCGCCGTCAACGCCTCCTACTTCGACATCAGCACCGGCAAGAACTACGGCGGCTACGACGGGGACCCGCTCGGCCTCTACACCGAGGGCGGCCGGCTGCTCAGCGAGGCGACGAACGGCCGGACGGCCCTGCTGCTCTCCACCCGGGACGGCAGGCTCGACGCCCGCATCGACGAGGTCACCACCGAAGGCCAGGTGATCTCGGACGACGGCGCACGCGGGGAACTGGACGGCATCAACCGGGTCGCGGGCCGCGTCCTGGGCTGCGGCGGCGTGGGCGGCGACCGCCTGGCCGTCACGGAAGAGCCGATGGAGGAGCCGTACGGCGGTCTGTGCACGGACGTGGACGAGCTCGTCGCCTTCACCGAGGAATGGGGCGACCGTACGCCCCCCGGCCCCGCGGGCAGCATGGAAGCGGTCCTCGACGCCGACGGGCGGGTCGTGGACCTCCGCAAGCCCGCCGGCGGGCGCGTACCCGCGAAGGGCAGCACGCTCTACGCGACGGGCGAAGCGGTGGACTGGCTGGAGTCCCACGCCCGCAGGGGCGACCGGCTCAAGCGCTCCGTGCAGATGAACGACATGGTCGGCCTGCCCGTGGGCGGCCAGGTCGAGACGGCGGTGGGCGGCCGTTACCGGCTGCTGAAGGAGGGCGAGTCCGCACTCGGCGCCGCCGCCTCCACCCCCAGGAAGGCTCCGCGCACGCTGGCCGGAATCACCGAGGACGGCGCGCTGCTCCTGGTCACGATCGACGGCCGCAACCCCGGTGTGGACGCCGGAGCCACGCTCGCCGAGGCCGCCGAACTCATGGCCTCGCTCGGCGCCCAGGACGCGATCGGCCTCGACGGCGGCGGGTCCACGAGCATGGTCGTGCTCGGGGAACTGCGCAACAACCCGCGGGAGACCCCGGGGAAGGTCATCGAACGGCCCGTGGCCAACGCGCTTGCCCTCTTCCCGCGCTGAGCCCGGCAGGCCGCGCGTCACCACGGCCGTACGACGAAGGCCGGTGCCCACCACCCCTCGCGGGGCGGCGGACACCGGCCTTCGTCGTACGTGAGGTCCGGATCAGACCGGAACGCTCGCCAGGCCCGGGGCCAGGAACTTCTTGCCGTTCACCCGCTCGGAGACGCCCTCGCGGTCCAGGTACGGGGTCACGCCGCCCAGGTGGAAGGGCCAGCCCGCGCCCGTGATGAGGCAGAGGTCGATGTCCTGGGCCTCGGCCACGACACCCTCTTCCAGCATCAGGCCGATCTCCTGCGCCACCGCGTCCAGGACGCGGTCACGGACCTGCTCCTCGGTCAGGACGACATCGCCCTGCACCAGGAGGGCGGCGACCTCGGGGTCCAGTTCCGGCTTGCCGGAGTCGTACGTGTAGAAGCCGCGCTTGCCGGCCTTGACGACCGCTGCGAGGTTCGGCGAGACGGTGAAGCGCTCCGGGAAGGCGCGGTTCAGGGTCTCGGAGACGTGCAGACCGATCGCCGGGCCCACGAGCTCCAGGAGCACCAGCGGGGACATCGGCAGGCCGAGCGGCTCGATGGCCTTCTCGGCGGTGACCACCGGGGTGCCCTCGTCGATGACGTTCTGGATCTCGCCCATGAAGCGGGTCAGGATGCGGTTCACGACGAACGCCGGGGCGTCCTTCGTGAGGACCGCGGTCTTCTTCAGCTTCCGCGCGACACCGAAGGCCGTGGCCAGCGAGGCGTCGTCGGTCTGCTCGCCGCGGACGATCTCCAGCAGCGGGAGGATCGCGACCGGGTTGAAGAAGTGGAAGCCGACCACGCGCTCCGGGTGCTGGAGCTTGGAGGCCATCTCCGAGACCGACAGCGAGGAGGTGTTGGTGGCGAGGATCGCGTGCGCCGGGGCGACCGCCTCGACCTCCGCGAACACCTTCTGCTTGACGGACATCTCCTCGAACACGGCCTCGATGATGAAGTCCGCGTCCGCGAAGCCCTCGGCCTTGTCCAGGACACCGGTCACCAGGGCGGTCAGGCGGTTGGCCTTGTCCTGGTTGATGCGGCCCTTGCCGAGCAGCTTCTGGATCTCGGCGCGGACGTAGCCCACACCCTTGTCCACGCGCTCCTGGTCGATGTCGGTGAGGACCACCGGCACCTCCAGGCGGCGCAGGAACAGCAGCGCCAGCTGCGAGGCCATCAGGCCCGCGCCGACGACGCCGACCTTGGTGACCGCGCGGGCCAGGTTCTTGTCCGGGGCGCCGGCCGGGCGCTTGGCGCGCTTCTGGACCAGGTTGAAGGCGTAGATGCCGGAGCGCAGTTCGCCGCCCATGATGAGGTCGGCCAGGGCCGCGTCCTCGGCGTCGAAGCCCTTCTGCAGGTCGCCGTCCTTGGCAGCCTCGATGATCTCCAGCGCGCGGTAGGCGGCCGGGGCCGCGCCGTGCACCTTGGAGTCGGCGATGAAGCGGCCGCGGGCGACCGCCGCGTCCCAGGCCTCGCCGCGGTCGATCTCGTCGCGGACGACCTCGGTCGTGCCGTTCAGCACGTTCGCGGTCCACAGGAGCGACTGCTCCAGGAAGTCCGCGCCCTCGAACAGCGCGTCCGCGATGCCGAGTTCGAAGACCTGCTTGCCCTTGAGCTGGCGGTTCTGGTTCAGCGAGTTCTCGATGATCACCGAGACCGCGCGGTCCGCGCCGATCAGGTTCGGCAGCAGGGCGCAGCCGCCCCAGCCCGGTACCAGGCCGAGGAAGACCTCGGGCAGGGAGAAGGCCGGGATGGCCTTGGAGACCGTGCGGTAGGTGCAGTGCAGACCCACCTCGACACCGCCGCCCATCGCCGCGCCGTTGTAGTACGCGAAGGTGGGGACGGCCAGCGCCGCGAGGCGCTTGAAGACGTCGTGGCCGCCCTTGCCGATGGCGAGCGCCTCGTCGTGCTTCTTCAGCAGCTCGACGCCCTTGAGGTCGGCGCCGACCGCGAAGATGAACGGCTTGCCGGTGATGCCCGCGCCGACGATGGAACCCGCGAGGGCCTCCTGCTCGACCTGGTCGATCGCCGCGTTCAGGTTGGCGAGGGACTGCGGGCCGAAGGTGGTCGGCTTGGTGTGGTCCAGGCCGTTGTCCAGCGTGACGAGCGCGAAGCGCCCGGCGCCGAAGGGCAGGTCCAGGTGGCGTACGAGCGCGCGCGTGACGACCTCGTCCGGGAACAGCTCGGCCGCGCCCTTCAGGAGCTCAGTGGTGGTGGTGCTCACTTGCTGTCTCCCTCGGCGGTGAAGTTCGGGTTCTCCCAGACGACCGTGGCGCCCATGCCGAAGCCGACGCACATGGTGGTCAGGCCGTAGCGGACCTCCGGCTGCTCCTCGAACTGGCGGGCCAGCTGGGTCATCAGGCGGACGCCGGAGGAGGCGAGCGGGTGGCCGAAGGCGATGGCGCCGCCGTACTGGTTGACGCGGGCGTCGTCGTCGGCGATGCCGTAGTGCTCCAGGAACGCGAGGACCTGGACCGCGAAGGCCTCGTTGACCTCGAAGAGGCCGATGTCGTCGATCGTCAGACCGGCCTGGGCCAGCGCCTTCTCGGTGGCCGGGATCGGGCCGTAGCCCATGACCTCCGGCTCGACACCCGCGAAGGAGTACGAGACCAGGCGCATCTTGACCGGGAGGTTGTTCTCGCGGGCGAAGTCCTCGGACGCGATGATCGCGGCCGTGGCACCGTCGTTGAGACCGGCGGCGTTGCCCGCGGTGACGTTGCCGTGGACCCGGAACGGGGTCTTGAGGCCCGCCAGGTTCTCCAGCGTGGTCCCCGGACGCATCGGCTCGTCGGCGGTGACCAGGCCCCAGCCCGTCTCACCGGCCGCCTCGTTGTTGTTGCGCACCGAGATCGGCACCAGGTCCTGCTGGATCTTGCCGTCGGCGTACGCCTTGGCGGCCTTCTCCTGCGAGCGCACGGCGTACTCGTCGGCGCGGAGCTTGGTGATCGTCGGGTACCGGTCGTGCAGGTTCTCGGCGGTCATGCCCATGAACAGGGCGGACTCGTCGACCAGCTTCTCGGAGACGAAGCGGGGGTTCGGGTCCACGCCCTCACCCATGGGGTGACGGCCCATGTGCTCGACACCGCCGGCGAGGGCGACGTCGTACGCACCGAAGGCCACGCCGCCCGCGACGGCGGTCACGGCGGTGAGCGCGCCGGCGCACATGCGGTCGATGGAGTAGCCCGGGACGGACTGCGGGAGGCCCGCGAGAATGCCGGCCGTGCGGCCCAGCGTCAGGCCCTGGTCGCCGATCTGCGTGGTCGCGGCGATGGCGACCTCGTCGATCTTCGCGGGGTCCAGGTCCGGGTTGCGGCGCAGCAGCTCCCGGATGGCCTTGACGACGAGGTCGTCGGCGCGGGTCTCGTTGTAGATGCCCTTCGGGCCCGCCTTGCCGAACGGGGTGCGGACGCCGTCGACGAAGACGACGTCCCTGACGGTACGAGGCACGTTGGCTCTCCTCCAGGTGCGGGTGTGCACTGCTGCGCGGGGGCGCTCCCAATCGCTGAGCGCCCGCTCACCTCATCATGCTACTTGCCGGTAACCGGCATGCACAGCCCCCCTGGGAGGAGCGGCGAAGGTCACACTCCGCCGCCCCGCCGCACGGGCGGTGCGAAGGGGCGCGCGGCGGCGGCGGACGCCGCGGTGGTGGCGGCCGCGATGGCGGCGGCCATGGGCGCCGAGGAGCGGACGGTGTCCGCGACGAAGGCGCGCCGCCGGACGCCGGGGGTGCGCAGCGCCGGGCCGTGGTCGACCGCGACCACCGCGGCCGCGGCGGCGAGCAGGGTCCGCCATCCGAGCAGGGCGGCCCGGCGGGCGGGGGCGGGCAGGGGTGCCAGCGCCTCGCGCAGTCGCAGGCAGTGGAAGGGGACGTGGCGTTCCTCGTCGGCCAGGATGCGGCCCGCGACCTCGCGGGCCAGCGGATCGGCGGCCCCGTCGCGCACGGCCCGGTAGTACCGCAGCGCCACCACCTCCGCCACCATCAGGACGAGCAGTTCCACCCGCAGGCCCAGCAGCCGCCGCAGCCGGACGAACACGGTGTCGCTCCAGCCGGGTCCGGCTGTAGCGGAACCGGGACACGGCGGAGCCCCCCGGTCCCAGGACCGGGGGGCTCCGCCACGCACCGCGGGCGCGGGTGCGTCAGTCTTCGGGCTCGGGCTCGGGCGCCGCCACGGGCGCGGTCGCGGCCAGGGCCGTGACCAGGGCGTCCGTCACCTGCTCGATCTGCCACGGGCGGGCTCCGTAGCCCGCCAGGGCCTCGGCCACCGCGTCGGCCTCCAGCCGCAGCGGCGGCTCCCAGCACAGCCGGCGGACCGTGTCGGGGGTGATCAGGTTCTCCTGCGGCAGGTTCAGCCCCTCCGCCAGCGCCGACACGGCCGTCCGGGCCGCCGCCAGCCGCGCCGCGGCCTCCGGGTCCTTGTCCGCCCAGGAACGCGGCGGCGGCGGACCCGCCGGGGTGGCCCCCGGCTGCGGCAGTTCGGCCTCGGGCAGGGCCTTCGCCCGGTCCACGGCCGCCATCCACTGGTCCAGCTGGCGCCGGCCCATGCGCTGCCCGTAGCCGGGCAGGGCGGAGAGGGCCTGCACGTTCAGCGGCATGGAGAGCGCGGCCTCGACGATCGCGGCGTCACCCAGCACCTTGCCCGGTGACACGTCACGTCGCTGCGCGATCCGGTCCCGGGACTCCCACAGCTCCCGGACGACGGCCATCTGCCGGCGCCGGCGCACCTTGTGCATGCCCGAGGTGCGGCGCCACGGGTCCTTGCGCGGCGGCGCGGGCGGTGCGGCGCAGATGGCGTCGAACTCCTGGTGGGCCCATTCCAGCTTGCCCTGCCGGTCCAGCTCCTTCTCCAGCGCGTCCCTCAGGTCCACGAGCAGCTCCACGTCGAGCGCGGCGTAGCGCAGCCACGGCTCGGGGAGCGGACGCGTCGACCAGTCGACGGCGGAGTGGCCCTTCTCCAGCGAGTAGCCGAGGACCCCTTCGACCATCGCGCCGAGTCCGACCCGCGGGAAGCCGGCGAGGCGGCCGGCCAGCTCGGTGTCGAAGAGGGAGGTGGGTGCCATGCCTATTTCGCGCAGGCAGGGCAGGTCCTGGGTGGCTGCGTGCAGGATCCACTCGGTACCGGCCAGGGCCTCGCCGAGAGAGGAGAGGTCGGGACAGCCCACCGGGTCGATCAGTGCGGAACCCGCGCCTTCGCGGCGCAGCTGTACGAGGTAGGCGCGCTGGCCGTAGCGGTAGCCGGAGGCGCGCTCGGCGTCCACGGCGACGGGGCCGGTGCCCGCGGCGAAGGCCGCGACCACCTCGGCGAGCGCGGCGGCGTCGGCGACCACCGGGGGGATGCCCTCACGGGGTTCTAGCAAGGGAATCGGCAGCCCGTCGGACGAAACCTCGTCGTCCGGGGGGCCGCCCCCGGTGGTGGTGCGCAGGCCTGCTGCGGTTTCTTGGGCGTCGGTCACCGGTCAAGGGTATCCGTGGATACGACGCGCCCGTCGCCGGAACGTTCCGGCGACGGGCGCGAGGGGGGAGGACGGACGTTTCCCCGGGTTCTCCGGGAGTTCTCCCGGGGTCTTTCGGGGGATATCGGCCGGGTCAGTGGATGATCCCGGTCCGCAGGGCGACGGCGACCATCCCGGCCCGGTCGCCGGTGCCCAGCTTGCGGGCGATCCGTGCGAGGTGGGACTTGACGGTCAGGGCGGAAAGGCCCATCGAAACGCCGATGGCCTTGTTGGACTGGCCCTCCGCGACGAGGCGCAGGACCTCGACCTCGCGGCCGGAGAGCTCTCGGTAGCCGCCCGGGTGGCTCGGGGCACCCGGGGGGCGGCGGTGCATGCGGGCGGCGGCGGCGCCGATGGGGGCGGCGCCGGGCCGGGACGGGAGCCCGATGTTGGTCCGGGTGCCGGTGACGACGTAGCCCTTCACTCCGCCCGCGAGGGCGTTGCGCACGGCGCCGATGTCGTCGGCGGCGGACAGGGCCAGGCCGTTCGGCCAACCGGCGGCCCGGGTCTCGGAGAGCAGGGTGAGACCGGAGCCGTCGGGCAGGTGTACGTCGGCCACGCAGATGTCGCGCGGGCTGCCGATGCGTGGACGGGCCTCCGCGATGGACGAAGCCTCGATCACGTCGCGTACTCCGAGGGCCCACAAATGGCGGGTCACGGTGGAACGCACGCGCGGGTCGGCCACGACGACCATGGCCGTCGGCTTGTTCGGGCGGTAGGCGACCAGGCTTGCGGGCTGCTCGAGAAGAACGGACACCTAGGCCTCCTGGGGGGGAGTGGCGGGACGGCCGGCTAGGGGAAGGAAGCCGGTGCGAACCGTGCGGATGGTCTATGACTCCTTCGGCACGTCACCCGCCCGGCTTTAGGGAATGATCACGATTTGGTGAGTAACAATTCGGGCAATTCGGACGCACGATCGATCATAGGGTGATCAGAAGCCCGCAACGGACGCCCCGTAACGACATCCGGCCCGGCATCGGGGTGCGGGCCGGCGCGGGTCCGGCGGGCGTCCGGCGGAGGTCCGGCAAGGTCCCGGCCTCGAGGAACCGCCCCGGAACCGCCCCGGAACTACCCCTGAGGGTGATGCGGGCCGCGCCGCTGGGGCAGCGAGACCACGCCGGTCACCGTCTCGGTCGGGCCGACCGGCGGCAGCCCCGCGATCTGGCACAGCAGTTCGCACCAGGCCGACAGGTGTGCGGCGGTGTCGGGCACGCCGCCCACCCCCTCGCGCGGCGTCCACGAGGCCCTGATCTCGATCTGGGTCGCCGGCCGCCGCTCTCCGAGCCCGCCGAAGTAGTGCGAGGCGGCCATGGTCACGGTCCCGCTCGCCTCCCCGTACGTGAGCCCGCGCGCGTCCAGCGCCCCCGTCAGCCAGGACCAGCACACCTCCGGGAGGAGCGGGTCCACGGCCATCTCCGGCTCCAGTTCGGCCCGTACGAGCGTCACCAGCCGGAAGGTGCCCTGCCAGGCGTCGTGCCCGGCCGGGTCGTGCAGGAGGATGAGCCGGCCGTCGGCCAGGTCCTCGTCGCCGTCCACGACGGCGGCCTCCAGCGCGTACGCGTGGGGCGCCAGTCTCTGTGGCGGTTTGGTGGGGTCGATCTCGATCCCCTGCCGCAGCCTCGCCTTCTTCAAGCCGTCGACCGCCCGCCGGAACGGGAGTGGGACGGAGCTGTCCTTCGCGCTGTCCGTACCGTCAGCGCCATCTGAAAATCGTCCCTGAGCCGCAGCCATGCGGGGAAGACTAGGCGGAACGAGCCCCCGTACGGCGCAGCCACACCCGTGCCGGGCCGGGCACTTCTTCATACGTGCGAAGATTTGAGTCGTGAGCGCCAACACCCGCCCCACGGGCACGCCGAGCCAGACGTACGATTCCGCCTTCCTGAAGGCGTGCCGGCGCGAGCCGGTGCCGCACACCCCCGTGTGGTTCATGCGGCAGGCGGGGCGCTCGCTCCCCGAGTACCGCAAGGTGCGCGAGGGCACGCAGATGCTGGAATCCTGCATGCGGCCCGACCTGGTCACCGAGATCACGATGCAGCCCGTCCGCCGCCACAACGTGGACGCGGCCATCTTCTTCTCCGACATCGTGGTCCCGCTGAAGGCCATCGGCATCGACCTGGACATCAAGCCGGGCGTCGGCCCGGTCGTAGCCCAGCCGATCCGCCGCCGCGAGGACCTCGCACAGCTGCGCGACCTCACCCCGGAGGACGTCTCGTACGTCACCGAGGCGATCGGCATGCTCACGGGTGAACTGGGCTCCACGCCGTTGATCGGCTTCGCCGGCGCGCCTTTCACCCTCGCGAGCTACCTCGTCGAGGGCGGCCCCTCGAAGAACCACGAGCACACCAAGGCCCTCATGTACGGGGACCCCGAGCTCTGGGCCGACCTGCTCGACCGCCTCGCCGAGATCACCTCCGCCTTCCTGAAGGTCCAGATCGAGGCCGGCGCCTCCGCGGTCCAGCTCTTCGACTCCTGGGTCGGCGCCCTCGCCCCGGCGGACTACCGCCGCTCCGTGATGCCCGCCTCCGCGAAGGTACTTCAGTCCGTGGCCTCGTACGGGGTCCCGCGCATCCACTTCGGCGTGGGCACGGGCGAGCTGCTCGGCCTCATGGGCGAGGCCGGCGCTGACGTCATGGGCGTCGACTACCGCGTCTCCCTGAGCGACGCCGTCCACCGCGTCGGCCCCGGCAAGGCACTCCAGGGCAACCTGGACCCGGCGGTCCTCTTCTCCACCCCCGAGGCGATCGAGACCAAGGCCCGCGAGGTCCTGGACGCGGCGGCGGGCCTGGAGGGCCACATCTTCAACCTGGGCCACGGCGTCCTCCCGACGACGAACCCGGACGCCCTGACCCGCCTGGTGGACTACGTCCACACGCAGACGGCGGTCTAAGACCGAGACTGCGCCGACGTCGGTACCGTGCCCTGCATGACATGGCACGGGCCGACGTTTCGCATATCCGACGGAGAAACCATCGGCGGGGCCTGGCGCCTCGTGTGGTGGCGCGACGAGTGGCAGGACGAGTACTACCCCGAGGACCTGTTCGTCTACGCGGACGGCAGGATCAGCCGCGGATCCTACGGGGCGACCGATCTTGCCGGGCTGGCCGGGCTGCTGACTTCGGGGAAGGTCGCGCTCGCGCGGCCGGACGGCCGCGAGCGGACCGTCGAGCCTTCGAAGTGGCTCGCCCGCTACCCCGAGCCGCTGACCGACGAGAGCTTCCTCGTGGAAGTGGCCGACGAGATCTCCCGGCTGGCGGGCCGGCCCACGGCCGCCGAGCTGCTCTGGGAGGCCGTCCGCGACTACCGGCGGGACACCACGGAGTCCAACCGGTCCCTGCTCCGGGCCGCGTACCTCGCGGTCCCCGCCCACCGCCGGGTCTTCGTGCTGGGGGACATGGACCAGCAGGACCGGCCGCTGCGGATCCTGGTGACCGATCTGGGCGAGCCGGTGGACGGGGACGGGCCGGCGGCGACGCCGGAGATGCACCGGGGCGCCCTGGACTACTTCGCCGACGGGGACGAGGGCGTCGAGCGGGAGGAGCGGCAGCGGGCGGTCTGGTCCGCGGACGAGCCCGCCGGTGACCCGCAGCCGCCGGTCGTCCTCAGCGAGACCGTGTACCCCCGGGGATGGCCGGCCGAGCTCGGAAACTTCGCGCTGCGCAACGAGTACGACGCCCCCTTCACCTACCAGGGGGAGACCTACCCCACCGTGGTGCACGGCTACTGGGCCCTCTACGCCGCCGACCGGGCCGACCACGACAGGATCCGCTCGGCTCCGACCGCCCGCGAGGCGCGGGAGCTGGGCGCAGCGGCCGTGGGGAGAGCGAACTGGTCTGCCCGCAGGCCCGCCGTCATGGCCGCCCTGCTACGGGCGAAGTTCGGCCAGCACCCGGGGCTCGCGGAGGTGCTGGTCGCCACCGGGGAAGGCGCGATCCTCTACGCGGGCACCCCCGACTCCGCCTTCTGGCACCACGGTGGCCCCCGCGGCGGCCGGAACTGGATCGGCCGCCTGCTGGAGCTGATCCGTTCCGAACTCCTCGCCGCGGGCGCGGACGTGGGCAAGACCGGCTAAACCCCCGCCGCCCGCACCGCGGAGACCGCCTTGCGGGCGGCGACCAGGACCGGGTCCCAGACCGGGGAGAACGGCGGGGCGTAGCCCAGGTCCAGGGAGACCACCTGGTCCACCGTCATGCCGGCCGTCAGGGCCACCGCGGCGATGTCCACCCGCTTCGCGGAGCCCGGGCCGCCGACGATCTGGACGCCCAGGAGACGGCCCGTGCGGCGTTCCGCCAGCATCTTCACCGTCATCTCCGCCGCGTCCGGGTAGTAGCCCGCCGTGTTCGTCGAACTGATCGTCGCCGTGACGAAGCGGAGCCCGACGGCCAGGGCGTCCCGCTCGCGCAGCCCCGTACGGGCGATCTCCAGGTCGCACACCTTGCTCACGGCCGTGCCGACCACGCCCGGGAAGGTCGCGTAGCCGCCGCCCACGCCCGAGCCGATGACCTGGCCGTGCTTATTCGCGTGCGTGCCCAGCGCGATGTGCCGCATCCGGCCCGCCACCAGGTCCAGGACCTCCACGCAGTCGCCGCCCGACCAGATGTTCTCGTGGCCGCGGACCCGCATCGAGAGGTCGGTCAGCAGCCCGCCCGACTCGCCCAGCGGCAGCCCCGCCGCGCGGGCCAGCGCCGTGCGCGGCTCGACGCCGATGCCGAGGACGACCACGTCCGCCGGGTACTCCTCCCCGGCCGCCGTGACCACCGCACGGGCCCGGCCCTCCCCGTCGGTGCGGATCTCCGTCACCTCCGCGCGGGCGACCGTACGGATGCCCATGGCGTTCATCGCGCTGTGGACGAGGCCGCCCATGTCCGGGTCCAGCGTGGACATCGGCTGCTCGCCCCGGTGCAGCACGGTGACCTCGAAGCCCCGCCCGAGCAGGGCCTCCGCCATCTCCACACCGATGTACCCGGCGCCCACGACCACCGCCCGGCGGCCCGCCGTCCGTTCCAGGTCCGCCATCAGACGCTGCCCGTCGTCCAGCGTCTGCACCCCGTGCACCCCGTGCGCGCCGATGCCGGGCAGCCGGGGGCGGACCGGGCGGGCGCCGGTCGCGAGGACGAGCTTGTCGTACCCCGTCCAGTACTCGGCGCCCGACTCCAGATCCCGGGCGCGCACCCGCTGCCCCGCGAGGTCCAGCTCCACGACCTCCGTCCGGGTCCGCAGGTCGATGTCCCGCGCGCGGTGCTCCTCGGGCGTCCGGGCGATCAGCTCGTCCGGGCCGCCGACCAGGCCGCCGATCCAGTACGGGATCCCGCAGGCGGAGTACGAGGTGAAGTGCCCGCGCTCGAAGGCGGTGATCTCCAGCTCCGCCGGGCCCTTGAGCCGCCGGGCCTGTGACGCGGCGGACATCCCCGCCGCGTCACCGCCGACCACCACCAGTCGTTCCGTGCCGTTCCCCATGCGCCCGTACCGTCCTTCCCCACCGCCGAAGTCTGCGGGGACCACGCTACGGGCGTACGGGTGATCAGTCCTGGACCCGCGGCGGCGTCGCGTCCGGCTGGGCCGCGGTGGCGGCCGTGTGCCCCGGCCACGCCGGCCCGCCCTGCGCGGGAAGGCGTCGCGCGGCGCCGGGCTTCACCTTCGCCGGCCGCCACTTGCGGTACAGCCGGAAGGCGAGCAGCAGGAACGCGCCGCTGAGCAGGAACGGGGAGGCCGCGGCGAGCGCCATCAGCAGGTACAGGACCGCCGCGGCGAAGACCTTCCAGCCGCCGGCCAGGGCGTCGGAGAAGCCCGGATCCGGCTTCTCCCTCTCCTTGACGGGCTGCTTCCCCGGTTCCGAGAACGTCAGGGTGATCGTGCCGAGCGAGGTCTGGTCCTTGAGCGCCGTCTGCTGCGCGAGCAGCGACTCCAGATCGGCCTGGCGCTTGCTGAGCTCGGACTCCAGGGTGACGACCTCGCCGAGCCCCGTGGCCTTCTCCATCATCTCGCGCACCCGCACCACGCTCGCCTGCTGGGACTTGACCCGGCTGTCGACGTCGGCGACCTTCTGCGTCACGTCCTGCGCCTCGACCTTGCGCTCCAGCAGCTTCCCGGAGCCCTCCATCGCGGCGAGCACCGAATCGAAGCGCTCGCCCGGCACCCGCAGGGTCACCGTCGAGGTCATCGACCCGTCGGGCGCGCGCGTGGTGCCCTCGTTGCCCACGTACCCGCCCGCGCTCGAAGCCGCCGTCCGGGCACCGGCCGTCGCCTTCTGGACGTCGGCCGTCTCCACGCCGAGCGTCGCCGTGCGGATGATCTGCGTGCGGACGGCGGCAGCCTGTTGGTTCTTGTCCGCGGACGGCGCCGGCGCGCCCGAAGCCGCCGGAGCCGGCGCCGCACCGTTCCCGACCGCCGCCTCCTGCTTGGGGGCCGCGTCCGACTTGGCCATGGACTTGTCGCCGTCGGCCGCCGCGCAGCCGGTGAGCGCGAGCGCCCCTGCCAACGAGAGCGCGGCCAGAGCCGTCGCCGGGCGCCGTCCGAACCGTCTGTACTGGGTGTGCATCGTGTGTGCCCCCGAGGAATCGCCGGATGCGCGAACAGGCCGCCGCGCCGCTGTCGCCGTTCTGACGTCCGGCGTCCCCTCCCGGGTTTCGTACGCCCGGTCCCGAGCTGATGCCGAAGCGGTCACGGTCAGGCCTCGGCGATCGCCCGGTGAGCGGTCTGAGACGATGTGTCCATGCACGAAGCGGACACGCGTACGGACCGGCCGGCCCCCGCCGGCCACGTAGTCGTCATCGGCGGCGGTATCGCGGGCCTCGCGGCGGCCCACCGGCTGCTCGCCGAGGGCCTTCGCGTCACCCTCCTGGAGGCCGGCCCGCGCCTCGGCGGCAAGCTGCGCTCGGGCGAACTGGCGGGCCTGCGCGTGGACCTCGGCGCCGAATCCGTACTCGCCCGCCGCCCCGAAGCACTCGAACTGGCCCGCGCGGTCGGCCTCGGCGAAGCCCTGCGGCCGCCCGCCACCGCCACCGCCCGCCTCTGGACCCGCGGCGTGCTGCGGCCCCTGCCCGGCGGTCACGTCATGGGCGTCCCCGGCGACCTGGGCCCGCTCGCCGCGTCCGGAGTGCTCTCCGCCGAGGGCCTGGCCCGGGCCGCGGCCGAAGACGCCCTGGAGCCGCAGGAGATCGGCGAGGACGTGGCCCTCGGCGAGTACGTCGCCGCCCGGCTGGGCCACGAGGTCGTCGACCGGCTCGTGGAACCGCTGCTCGGCGGGGTCTACGCCGGCGACTCCTACCGCATCTCGATGCGGGCCGCCGTCCCCCAGCTCTTCGAAGCCGCCCGCACCCACGCCTCCCTGGGCGAGGGCGTACGGGACCTGCAGGCCCGGGCGGCCCGGGCGGGGCAGACCGGTCCCGTCTTCTCCGGCATCGACGGCGGCATCGGCAGGCTCCCGCTCGCCGTCGCCGAGGCCTGCCGCGCGGCCGGAGCCCGGATCCTCCTCGACAGCCCCGCGCGCGAGCTGACCCGTACCGCCACCGGCTGGCGCGTGGTCGCCGGATCCGCAGACGGCACAGGTGGCGCCGAGGTCATCGAGGCCGACGGGGTGGTCGTGGCCGTGCAGGCCGGGCCCGCCGCCCGGCTGCTCGACCGGATCGCGCCCGCCGCCGCCACCGAACTGCGCGGGGTCGAGTACGCCTCCATGGCCCTGGTCACGATGGCCCTGCGCCGCTCCGACCTGCCCGGCGGGATCGCCGACGGCGCCGCGAGCGGGTTCCTCGTACCGCCCGTGGACGGCCGGACGATCAAGGCCTCGACCTTCTCCAGCAACAAGTGGGCCTGGGCCGGCACCGATCCCGACCTCTTCCTGCTGCGCACCTCCGTCGGCCGCCACGGCGACGAGGGCGATCTGGGGCGTTCCGACGAGGAACTGGTCGAGGTCTCCCTCGCCGACCTCGGCGAGGCCGTGGGCCTCGCGCCCACCGTCCGCCCGGTGGCCTCCACCGTCACCCGCTGGGACGGCGGCCTGCCCCAGTACCCCGTCGGCCACCTCGGGAAGGTGGCCCGGATCCGGTCCGCCGTCGCCGCCCTGCCGGGCCTCGCGGTGTGCGGAGCGCTCTACGACGGGGTCGGCATCCCCGCCTGCATCGCGAGCGCGGGCAAGGCCGCCGACGTGGTGATCGCCACGTTGGGGGCCGGTGGGGTACCCCTGGCACCGACCACTGATCAGCACACGGGACAATAGACACATGACTGCACCAGAGAAGATTCCCAACGCGGGGAAGAAGGCGAAGGACCTCAACGAGGTCATCCGCTACACCCTGTGGTCCGTCTTCAAGCTGAAGGACGTGCTCCCCGAGAACCGCGCCGGCTTCGCCGACGAGGTCCAGGAGCTGTTCGACCAGCTGGCCGCCAAGGACATCACCGTCCGCGGCACCTATGACGTCTCCGGCCTGCGCGCCGACGCGGACATCATGATCTGGTGGCACGCGGAGACCTCCGACGAGCTGCAGACCGCGTACAACCTGTTCCGCCGCACCAAGCTGGGACGCGCGCTGGAGCCGGTCTGGTCGAACATGGCCCTGCACCGCCCGGCCGAGTTCAACAAGTCCCACATCCCGGCCTTCCTGGCCGACGAGACGCCGCGCGACTACGTCAGCGTCTACCCCTTCGTGCGCAGCTACGACTGGTACCTGCTGCCCGACGAGGACCGCCGCCGCATGCTCAAGGACCACGGCATGATGGCCCGCGGCTACCCCGACGTGCGCGCCAACACCGTCGCCTCCTTCTCGCTCGGCGACTACGAATGGCTGCTCGCCTTCGAGGCCGACGAGCTGTACCGCATCGTCGACCTCATGCGCCACCTGCGCGCCTCCGAGGCCCGCATGCACGTCCGCGAAGAGGTGCCCTTCTACACCGGGCGCCGCAAGTCCGTCGCCGATCTGGTGGACGGGCTCGCCTAGAGACCTCCCCTGGGGGGAAGGACCGGAGGACCGCCTGACCGGCGTCCTCCGGGGATCGGGAGGCACTGCCCCCGAATCGACGCAGCCGGAGATCCCGCCCGGAAGTTCAGACGACTGGCGGCAGCAGTGCCCTGGGGTGCCCCCGGACACCCGCTGCCCGGTCGTCCAGCGACACCGGTGCGGGCTCCGGATGCGGCGCACACGTGACACGTGACCCCGCCGTGTCACCCGTCAGCAAGTACCGCTCCACGTGGGCGTCCACGCAGTCGTTGCGTCCGCCGACCACCCCGTGGGTGCCGGCCCCCGTCTCCGTCACCAGCCCGGCCCGCGGCCCGAGCCGCCGCTGGAGTTCCAGCGCGCCCCCGTACGGGGTGGCGCCGTCCCGGTCGGCCGCGACGATCAGCGTGCGGGGGAGCGGGGCGTCCGGCCGTACCCCCACGTCCACCGGCCGCTGCCGTTCGCGGACCGGCCAGAAGGCGCAGGGCAGGTTCAGGAAGGCGTTGGCCCAGGTCTCGAAGGGGGCCGTGCGGGCCAGCTCGGTGTTGTCGCGGTCCCAGGTCTCCCAGTCGGCGGGCCACGGGGCGTCGTTGCACAGGGTCGCCGTGTAGACGGCCGTGGCGTTCTCGCCCTCGACGGCCGCCGCCGGGTCCGGGGCGGCCAGCGCGAGGAGCGGGCGCGGATCGCCGCGCAGGAACGCCGCCAGGGCCGCCGCGCGCCCCGGCCAGACCTCGTCGTAGTACGCCGCCCGCAGGTACGCGGAGTGCAGCTGCCCGGTGCCGACCACCCCGCCCGCCGGTTCACGGGCCAGCGCGGCGCGCACCCGCTCGTAACTCGCCTGCACCGCTTCGGGGGTGGAGCCGAGCCCGTACGCGGCGTGGTGGCGGGCCGTCCAGGCACGGAAGTCGGCCCAGCGGCGCTCGAAGCCGGGGGCCTGGGCGAGGTTGTTGCGGTACCAGACCTTGCGGGGGTCGGGGTCGACGGCCGAGTCGAAGACCATCCGGCGGACGTGGCCGGGGTAGAGGGTGGCGTACACCGCGCCGAGGTAGGTGCCGTACGAGGCCCCCATGAAGGTCAGCCCGCTCTCGCCGAGCGCGGCGCGCAGCACGTGCAGGTCGCGGACGTTGTTCAGGGTCGTGTACGAGCCGAGGGCGGCGCCGGCCCGCTCCGCGCAGCCACGGGCGTAGGACCGCGCGGCGGCGATCCGGGTCTCCTTCGCGGCGGCGTCCGGGCGCGCGCCGGCGGCCTCCGCCGGGGCCCGGTCGAACCGCTCCGGGTCCTGGCAGGACAGCGGGCGCCCCGAGCGGCCCACCCCGCGCGGGGCGTAGCCGACGAGGTCGTAGGCGGCCCCGACGCGGCGCCACTCCGGCAGGTCGGCTACGAGCGGGAAGAACAGGCCGTTCCCGCCCGGGCCGCCGGGGTTGTACACGAGCGCCCCCTGCCGCCGGGCCCCGCCCGCGCCGGAGGCGGCGACCCGGCTGACGAGGATCTCGGTCCGCGGCCCGAAGGGCCGGGCGTAGTCGACCGGAACCCGGAGCGTGCCGCACCGCACGTCCGGGCCGAGCCCTTCGGCGACGGGACAGGGCCCGAACTCCAGCCGGTGGCGGGCACCCTGACGGGCCACGAGCTCGGCCCCGGCGGCCTCGGCGGCCTCGGCGGCCGTCCGGGCGGCTCCGGCGGGGCCCGGGGGCGGGTCCGCGGGCGATGAGCCCGCGGCCGGGGCCGCGGCCGGTGCGCCCGGAGCCGGTGCGTCCGCCGTCACTCCGGGCGGGCCCGGGGGAGCGGCCTCGGCGCCGGAGGTCAGCGGCAGGGAGGCGGCCAGCGCGAGGGCGGCCAGCGCGACCGTGGCGGGCACCCGGGGCATGCGCATGGCGGGCCTCTCATCTCATCGGACCTCCCGATGAGATCCGGCGGGCGGCCTCCTGTACAGGACCACCGGCCGGTGTCGCGCTCAATGCCCCCGTTGCCGCGGAATCCGCCCCCGCCTGCCGTAGGTGAGCGCCGCCCGCAGCTCGGGATCCGTGACGGCGCGCAGCCCCCGCAGGGCCACCGCGGTGAGCGAGCCCCGCGCGCCCTGCTCCCGCCCCAGCTCCACGAGGAGCCGCCGGCCGGCGGGGGAGGCCCACCCGGACTGCCCGTGCCCCTCGACGCGGGCTATGGCCAGGCAGCCCAGCGCCAGGATCAGCGGCAGCGCGAACCAGCACAGGATCATCTTGGTCGTGGTCCCCGGATCGGGCACGCACAGTGCGGCGACCATCATGCCGAGGACCAGCCCGGTGGCCTGCCGGACCGACCGGACCCCTGCCTCGACGTCCTGCCGGGCCTCGTCGCGCGACGCGAGCCCGGCTTCTCCGAGCCGCTCCGCGAGGGCCCGTACGGCCGCGTCCCGCGCCACGGCCGACCGTACGGAGGTCACCGGCTCCTGCCCGTCCGGCCCGAAGGCGCCGAGCACCGAGCACTCGTGCGGATCGCGTCCCACCGGGTCGACCACCGTCGCCCAGCCGGTGTGCGCGAGCAGCAGCCGCCGCTGACGCTGCATCGACAGCAGCGTCAGCTCGGCCACCCGCTCCGGGCCACCTGCGAGGTAGGCGGCCTCGTACAGGCTCAGCTCGTCGTGGTGGTGGCGGGCGTCGGTGCCCGGCGGGGGCTCCGCCAGTTCGGAGGCGGCCTTCAGGAGGCGGGTGCACGCGAACAGCAGCCCTGCCCAGGCGAGGAGGAGGAACAGGACCCAGAACATGTCCGAGTTCTACAAGACGTGGAACGGCCCGGTACAGCCCTGTGCCGAGGTGTGAGCAGCTCGTGACGGGTCCGTGATGGGCGGTCAGGAACTGCTGCCGCAGCTGGAACCGGACGAACTGCTGCAACTCGATCCGCTGGAACAACTCGACCCGCCGGAGCCGCTCGAGCAGCTGGACCCGCTCGATCCGCCGGAACAACTCGACCCGCTGGACCCGCAGCCCGACCCGGAGGAACAGCCGCTCCCACCGGAGGACCCGCAGCCCGCCCCGCCGGACCCGCCGCCGTCGGAACCCGCGCACCAGACGACGGGGACCATCGCGGCGCCCGAGTCCCAGTCGGACCCCGAGCCGCCCGGACGCGATCGGGACTGGGCGGCCGCCAGCCGGGTCCCGCGGGCCGCCGGCACCAACTGCTCGCGCAGGTACGGGTCCCGCAGGCCCCGCAGCCCGAACAGCGAGGTCTGGACGTACGGGCTCTGGTCGGCCCCGTAGTGGGCGCGCATGAGGCGCAGCGCCTCGGCCCCCGCCGGGGTGATGCGCTGCCGGGCGCGGGAGGCCCCGACGGTGCCCACCACGATCCCGCCCAGCAGTACGGGCAGCACCTCCACGATGAACGGCACGTGGAAGCTCACGGGCCCGTCCTGCAGCGCGAAGGCGACGAAGGACAGCGGCAGCGAGAGCATCAGCAGCACCCCGCACACCACGGCCTGCACCACCCCGTGGCGCAGCCAGCGGTGGCGGCCTCCGGGTGCGGCGATCAGCCCGCGGGCGGACAGCGCGTCGCCGGTCTCCTGTACGGCCGGGTCCCGCATGGCGGCGTACCGGATCTGGTAGAGCCATCCGGACGGGGCGCCCTGGCAGGCCTGGAGCACGGCCCGCTGGGCGGGGTCGCCGCCCCGCACCCCGGGCCGGACCTGGACGATGCCGGGCCCGCCGGCCAGCATCCGGCCGTCGCAGAGCAGCGAGACGATCGCGGCGTCCACCACCGCGCCGGGCCCGCCGGCCATGAAGGCGGCCTCGGACAGGTCGTGCAGGCGCGGGGCGGGGCCGAGGGCCGCCGGCCGCGACCGCCGAAGGCCGCGCAGGAGCAGCACGCAGGAGGCGATGACACCGATCCAGACGGCCACGGCGAGCAAGTCGAAGAAGTTCACGCCGCCCTCCCCACGAGTGCGCGGGCCCAGCGCACGGCCCGTCCCGGTGGCCGCGCCCCGGCCCGGTCCCGCCACCAGAGCGTGAGCCGGCGCCGCGCGGCGGGGTCGGCGGGCAGGTCCCGGACCAGCAGGTGCTCGGCGAACTCCATGGCGTCGCGCCGGTATCCGCCGGTCATGGGCCGCTGCCGGGCATAGCGCAGGAAGGCCTCGCGGTACGGGTCCTCCCCGCCCAGGATCCCGGGCAGCTCGGGCGCCAGCTTCGCCACGACATCGGCCCGCTTGGCCGCGAGCGCCCGCGCCTGCACGCGCACCCGCTGCCGGTCGAACCCCTCGGGCACGGGAGTCCCGGCCACGAGCGCCGACAACAGCGCGGCCTGCCCGATCCCGACCCGAGTCCGCGCGGCATCGAGCCCGGCCCCGCCGTCGTGTGCGACGCGGTCCGGGCCGGAGCCCGATCCAGCCTCGCCGGCGTTTGAGGCGCGGGGGTCCGGGGGCTGGCCCCCGGGAACGGCGCCGCACGCGGCAGGGGTCCGGGCGGAGCCCGGGGAACGGGTGAAGGGCGGGTAGGGGACAGCCCCCGCAGGGCCGCCGTCCAGCACCCCGCGGATCGCGGTCAGCTCACTCGCGAGCTCGGCCCCGGCAGGGAAGTCGTCATCCCGCTCCAGCAGGACCCCGGGCGGGTCCACCCGATTCCGGAGCTCCGCCAACACATCCAGCACCGCCGCCGGCACGGGATGCGCGTGCGTGTCGTGCCACACCCCACCCCGCTCCACGCCCCCGGCGACGTGCACGTACGCCAGCGCCTCCAGCGGGATGCCGTCCAGCACGGCGACCGGGTCCTCCCCCCGGTTGACCCGGTTGGTGTGCAGGTTGGCCACGTCGATCAGCAGCCGCACCCCGGTCCGCTCCACGAGCTCGGTCAGGAACTGTGCCTCGGTGAGCTCCTCCCCGGGCCACGACACCAGCGCCGCGATGTTCTCCAGCGCGAGCGGCACCGGCAGCGCGTCCTGCGCGATCCGTACGTTCTCGCAGAGCACGTCCAGCGCGTCCCGGGTCCGGGCCACGGGCAGCAGGTGCCCGGCTTCGAGCACCGGTCCCGGTGCCACCGAGGAGGTCCGTACGAAGGCGATGTGCTCGGTGACCAGCGGAGCCCCCAGCGCCACCGCCCGCTCCCCGAGCGCGGCCAGCTTCGCCGGGTCCGGCCGGTCGGCGCCGCCGATGCCCAGCGAGACCCCGTGCGGCACCACGCGGACCCCGCGTTCGAGCAGCCGCAGCAGGGACTCCGGCAGGTGGCCGGGGCAGATGTTCTCCGCCACGACCTCGACCCAGTCCAGCCCCGGCAGGCCTTCCACCGCCCCCGCGATCTCCGGCCGCCAGCCGATGCCCACCCCCAGGTGTGCCATGGGCTTCATGTCCCCTCGCCCCCTCTCATCGGTCCGTGTGCCGATGTCATGGCCCCGACGGAGCCGGGCCAACCCGCCCAGGGGGACGTTCAGAGCAACATTTGAGGTTCCCGGCCCGGACGACGTTCCGCATGCCGGGACGGACGGGCCCCGCGGCCCGTCGCTACGGCCGCCGCGGCCCCGTCCCGCGGCCCCGCGCTACAGCCGTGCCCGCAGCGCCGGATGGTCCGCGACCACCGTGCACGAGCCGGGCGCGATCTCCGTGAACCCCGCGTCCCGCACCACCGGCAGCCCGCTCCCCGACAGCTCCGTCCACCGCTCGCGCGCGGCCGTCCGTACGGCCAGCCGGAAGCCGGACTCCCGCCACGCGGTCCGCTCCGGGCCGGTCAGCTCCCACCACGCGAGCTGCGCCGCGTGTCCGGCCTGGGCCATGGCCTTGCCGGCCGACATCTCCAGGTCCGGGTTGAGCCAGAGGACCGGCAGCCCGGCCTCCGCCGGGGCGACCGGCTCCGGGTCGTCCAGGTCGGTGCCCGACACCTGGAGCTTGGCCAGTTCCTTGGGCCAGCCGTCGAGCGGGACCGGCGGGAAGACCCGTACCTCCGAGTCCGCGCCGTGCACCGTGAGGCCCGGCAGGGTTCCGGCCTTGCGCCACTCCGCCCCGCGCGCCCTGCGCACCACCTTGCGGATCCGCGCGTCCTGCCAGTCCCGGACCGCCGCCGCCCATTCGCCCTCGCCGCCCGACCGCTCGTCGGTGAGCAGCACGAGCACCGCGCGGGCGGCCGTCTCCAGGGCGTCGGTCCGGGCCGGCGGCTCCGTCTTCTCGATCCGCACGACCAGCGGGAGGACGTACTGCGGTGCGTCGTCGCGGGCGATCCGCTCCTGCCGGAAGGGGCTGTCGGACCCGACTGCGGGTACCTGCGTGTCGTGGCGCGTGTCCTCGGTGCTCATCCGGCCAAGTTTGCCAGCCTCCACCTCCAGGCTGATGCCCGAGGGGCCCGGGCCGGGCGAGGATCGACGGCATGAAGAGTGATCTTTTCGCGTCAGAGAACCTCGTCGAGGCGTCCGCCGTACCCGGTATGACCCTGCAGAACGCCAAGTCGGTGAAGTACACCGTCAACGGCGAGATGCTCGCCCGCCAGGGCTCCATGGTCGCCTTCCGCGGGAACCTGCAGTTCGAGCGCAAGGGACAGGGCATAGGCGGCATGCTCAAGCGCGCCGTCACGGGCGAGGGGCTCGCGCTGATGTCCGTGCGCGGGCAGGGCGAGGCCTGGTTCGCGCACCGGGCGGGCCACTGCTTCATCATCGAGTTCGAGCCCGGCGACGCCCTGACCGTCAACGGCCGCAACGTCCTGTGCTTCGACCCGACTCTCGGCTACGAGATCAAGATGCTCAAGGGCGCCGGCATGACCGGCGGCGGCCTCTTCAACAGCCTCTTCACCGGTACCGGGAAGCTCGCCGTCGTCTGCGACGGGAATCCGATCATCATCCCGGTCACCCCGCAGGCCCCGGTGTACGTGGACACCGACGCGGTGGTCGGCTGGAGCGCCCGCCTCGAGACGGCGCTGCACCGTTCCCAGTCCGTCGGCTCGATGATCCGCGGCGGCTCCGGCGAGGCCGTCCAGCTGAAGCTCAGCGGCGAGGGCTTCGTCATCGTCCGCCCGAGCGAGGCCACCGAGTCGGCCGCCGCCCACTGACCGGGCAGTACGCTCGTACGCATGGACCAGACGGAGCGGCACGTGCCCGATTCCTCGTACTGCCCCGCGCCCGCGGCCCCCGCCGGGCGGGTGCCCGGGCCGCCCTACGCCGACTGCGTGGAGTGCGGGAAGCCCACCGAGTACGGGGTCGCGACCCCGGGCGTGGTGCTGTGCCCGGTGTGCGAGTGGCAGGACGCGCAGCGCACGGCCTGCTCCGGCTGAGGCCGGAGCGGGGGCCGGAGCGGGAGCCGCAGCCGGAGCAGGGGGCCGCGGGCTACTTGCCGATGAGGTCGGAGACCTTGACGAAGCGGTAGCCGCGCTTGCGCAGCTCCGGGACGATCGTGCGGATGGCCTCCTCGGTGACCGGGGCGGCGCTGCGCGTGCAGTGCATGACCACCACCGAGCCGGGCTTCACCCCGGACAGGACCTGTTCGGCCACCGCGTCGGGATCCTTCGCGAAGGCGTCCCCGCTGACCACGTCCCACTGGACGGCCGTGACCTTGGCGGTGGAGATGGCCCGCAGCGCCTGGTCGTCGTAGCAGCCGCCGGGGAAGCGGAAGTACGGGACGGTGTTGACCGCGCCCGCCTTGCGGAAGGCCTCGAAGGCCCGGTCCACGTCGGCGCGGGCGGCGGCCTCGTCGAGGGTGGGGAGGCCGTAGCAGGGGGACTTGAAGGCGTGGTGGCTGTACGAGTGGTTCGCGATCTCGAAGTTCGGGTCCGTGCCGATGGACTTCGCCTGGTCCGGGTACTCCTCGGCCCAGCGGCCCGTCATGAAGACCGTCGAGGGCACCTTGAGCCCGCGCAGCGTGGAGATCAGCTGCGGATTGTCGAAGTGCTCCCCGCCCGCCGCGCGCGGCCCCTGGTCGGAGGTCATGTCGGCGTCGAAGGTCAGCGCCACCGTCTTGTCGGTGTGCTGCTTCGCGCGGTCGAAGACGGGGGTCAGACCGCCCGGACCAGGGGCCATGGTCGGCGCCTTGCCGGGGGCGCCGGCCTGCGGGGACACCGACGGACTGCTCCGGGGGCTCGCCGGCGGGGCGGCGGAGGCCGCGGTGGAAGGAGCGGCGGAGGCCGGAGCGGAAGGGGCCGGGGAGGCTCCCATCCGGGCCCGGCCGCCGACGTCCGAGGTACCGGCGCCGCCCCCGCACGCGGCGAGGGCGGCACTGAGAGCTGCTACGGCCGCGACGGCAGCCGTCCTGCGCACTGAGATGGTCACATGCGCAAAATATATGACTATGTGGCGAGCAGGCGGGTGCGGCACTCCTCCACGTCGAAGTCACCCTTCGGGTACTGCGGCGCGATGCCCTCCAGATGCTCCAGCAGCAGTTTGCTGATCGCCCAGTTGCGGTACCACTTGCGGTCCGAGGGGACGACGTACCAGGGCGCGGCGTCCGTGGAGCAGCGCTCCAGGGCCAGCTCGTACGCCTGCTGGTACGCGGGCCACACGGAGCGCTCCTCGATGTCGCCCGCGTTGAACTTCCAGTGCTTGTCCGGGTTGTCGATCCGCTCCAGGAGCCGCTTGCGCTGCTCCTCGTAGCCGATGTGGAGGAAGACCTTCACCACGGTGACCCCGTCGTCGGCGAGGGACTTCTCGAACCGGTTGATCTGCGCGTAGCGGCGGCCCAGCTGACTGCGCGGCACCAGGTCGCGCACGCGGGCGATCAGGACGTCCTCGTAGTGCGAACGGTCGAAGATGCCGATCTCGCCCGGCTGGGGGAGCGCCTTCATGACGCGCCAGAGGAAGGGGTGGTTCTGCTCCTCCGGCGTGGGCGCCTTGAAGGCCTTGATCCGGCAGCCCGAGGGGTTGAACAGGCCGATCACGTGCTTGACCGTGCCGCCCTTGCCGCTGGTGTCCATGCCCTGGAGCACGAGCAGGACGCGGCGGCGGTCGCCCGCGGTGCTGGCGGCGTAGAGCCGTTCCTGGAGGGAGGCGAGCCGTTCACCCATCCGGGCGGTGTCCGCCAGGCCGGCCGCCTTGTCGGTGGGACCGGCCGGGGTCGCACCGGGGTGGAAGGCTCCGAGATCGACGCGCTCGCCGGAGGGGACGCGGAGCAGGGGGCTCAGGGGGGTGTCGTAGCCGTACTCGTACCCCGGTCCGTGGCCGTGCCCGTGGCCGTGGCCGCCGGACTTGCGGGCGGCGCCCTTGGAGTGCTTGCCGTTCTCGGCGGAGATGCGGAGCAGCTCGCGCAGCGAGAGGGGCTTGGACTTCGGCTTCCCGCCGGTGGTGGCCGTGGCGGCGGTGCCCGTTTCGCCGCCGGAGCCGGGCTTCTTCTCCGCCTTGGCGGCCTTCTCGCCCTCGGCGGGCGGGGCGACCGCTTCCGCGGCCTCCTCGGAGGCGGACTTGAAGGCCTTGCGGGCCTTCGGAACCTTGGCGGCCTTGTCGGTCTTCTCGGTCTTCCGGACCTTCTCGGCCTTGGCAGCCTTCTCCGGCTTGTCGGCCTTGGCGGACTTCCCCGCCTTGGCGGACTTTCCCGCCTTGGCGGCGGCCGACTTCCCCGCCTTGGCAGGCTTCCCGGCCTTCTCGTCCTTGCTGTCCTTCTGGGCCACCGCTACCTACCTCGATCCGTCGACTCCATACGATCCTCCACCACAACGCGGTGCACCGCGACGTGACGAAAGGCCAGGCCGGGCGGGCCGGAAGGCAGTGCGGGCGGGCCGTAAGGCAGTACGGCTCACCGCCATGGACCCGTCACCGCGAAGGTGGTGCCGGGCGTGTAGGCGTTCACGTACATCGTCCGGGCGTCCGGGGAGAAGGTGACCCCGGCGAACTCGCCCCACTCCGGCGCCCCCGGCTTCCCGATGTCGGCGGCGTTGCGGGCCATCGGGTAGACCTCGCCGCCGGGGGTCACGCCGAAGACGTACTGCGCGCCGCCGCCGTCCTCGCACACCATCAGTCCGCCGTCGGGGGCCAGGCAGATGTTGTCGGGGGAATCGCCGGGCAGCCGGACGTCGGCGGCCGGGCCGAAGACCACGTCCAGCCGGAGCCGGGCGCGCAGCGGGTTGTAGAACCACACCTGGCCGTGGTGCTCGGCGGGGGAGCCCTCGCGGGTGCGGGCGTAGCTGGAGACGAAGTGGACGCCGCCGTCGCCCCAGTAGCAGCCCTCCAGCTTCTGGGCGTGGGTGATCCCGCCGGGGCCGAAGTCCTGGAGCCGGATCGGGGTCCCGGACGCGGACGGGTCCGGCACGGGCACCCACTCCACCGGGAACTCGGCCCCGGGCTCGTCCACCACCGCGAGGTTCGCCAGTCCGGGGACCCGCAGGGCCTCCAGCTCGCCGCCCGCGCGCAGGGAGCCGAGCCCGCCGAGGGGACGGGCGGGCAGGAACCGGTAGAAGAGCCCGAAGGGTTCGGTGAAGGCGTCCTCCGTCTCGTAGACCACACCGCGGTACGGGTCCACGGCGACGGCCTCGTGCGCGAAGCGGCCCATCGCGGTGAGCGGGACGGCGCCGGAGCGGTGCGGGTCGGCGGGGTCGACCTCGAAGACGTAGCCGTGGTCGCGGGTGTAGCCGGCGGTGCCGGCCCGGTCCTCGGTCTCCTCGCAGGACAGCCAGGTGTTCCAGGGAGTACGGCCGCCCGCGCAGTTGACGGCGGTGCCGGCGAGGGCGACGCGCTCGGCGGTGACCCGGCCGGCCGGGTCCAGGTCGAGGAGCGTGCAGCCGCCGAGGGCGTACGGGTCGTAGGTGAGCCCCTCGACGGGAGGGACCCGCAGGGCGGCGGTGGTGCGGTTCTCGTGGTTGCGCACCAGCCGGACGCGGCCCCGCCCGGCGTCGAAGGCGGCCATGCCGTCGAAGTTGCCGGGGACGGTGCCCTCGCCCGAACGCAGCGGGTCGCCGGCGCGCGAGAGGACGCGGTACGCGAACCCGGCGGGCAGATCGAGCAGTCCGGCGGGGTCGGCCACGAGCGGGCCGTAGCCGCGCGCGGAGCCGTGGGCGGCCGTACTCGTACCCGGGCTCTTGCCGCGCGAGCCCGTGCCCGCGCCCGTGCCCGCTCCGGCTCCCGGTCCGGCTCCGGCGAAGAGGACGCCGAGCGATCCGGCGAAGGAGATGGAGGCGGCCGCGATCAGGCTGCGCCGGCTGAGGGACATCGGCGGCTCGGTCGGCATGGGCAACTCCCGGCGGCGGTGCAGGACACAGGACCGAGCCGTGGTACCACGGGTGCCCGGCGGAGCGGGCTCCGCCGCGCCGTACCCCGCCGCCGGTGCCCGGCGCGGCCGATCACGACCGCGCCGGACGGGCGGATGTCAGGCCAGCTTCGCGCTGAGGGTGATGGTCGTACCCGTCAGGGCCTGGCTGACCGGGCAGTTCTGCTTGGCGTCCTCGGCCGCGGCGACGAACGCGTCGTTGTCCAGGCCCGGCACCTCGCCCTCGACGGTGAGGTGGATCCCGGTGATGCCCTTGCCCGGCACGAAGGTGACGGCGGCCGAGGTGGTCAGCTTGGTCGGCGGGTTGCCCGCCTTCGCGAGACCGTTCGAGAAGGCCATGTTGAAGCAGCTCGAGTGCGCGGCGGCGATGAGTTCCTCCGGGCTGGTCCGCCCGTTCGCCTCCGCGTCGGTGCGCGCGGGCCAGGAGACGGGGTAGCTGCCGAGGCCGGAGGAGTCGAGGGTGACCTCGCCCTTGCCTTCGAACAGGTCGCCTTCCCAGACGGCATGTGCATTGCGGGTGGCGCCAGCCATGGTGGATCCCTTCGCAGAAGTGGAAACGGCCGACCCGTGGAACGGGCCGACGTCTCCAAACCTACTGGGACACCAGGGGCTTCGCGTCGCGTGCCAGTGCGGTGAGCCGCGAGATGGCGCGGAAGTACTTCTTGCGGTAGCCGCCGTTCAGCATCTCGTCACTGAACAGCCGGTCGAAGGGAACGCCCGCCGCCAGGACCGGGACCTCCCGGTCGTACAGCCGGTCGGCCAGGACCACCAGCCGCAGCGCCGTCGACTGGTCCGGGACCGGGCCGACATCGGTGAGGCAGACGGCCGTCAGGCCGTCGGTCAGGGCCCCGTACCGGCTGGGGTGGACCCGCGCCAAGTGCTCCAGCAGCCCGGGGAAATCGTCGAGGCTCGCGCCCTCGGTGGCGTACGCCGCCTTCGTGACCTGCTCGTCGGAGAACGGCGCGGGAGCCTCGGGCAGGCCCCGGTGGCGGTAGTCCTGGCCGTCGATGCGCAGCGGGCGGAAGTGCGCGGACAGGCCCTGGATCTCCCGCAGGAAGTCGGCGGCGGCGAAGCGGCCCTCGCCGAGCTTGCCGGGCAGGGTGTTGGAGGTGGCGGCCAGCGCCACGCCCTGCTCGACCAGGCGGCTGAGCAGGGAGGACACGAGGACGGTGTCGCCCGGGTCGTCGAGCTCGAACTCGTCGATACACAGCAGGCGGTGGCCGCCGAGGGTCTGCACGGTCTGCTGGAAGCCGAGCGCGCCGACCAGGTTGGTCAGCTCCACGAAGGTGCCGAAGGCCTTGAGCGCGGGCTCGGCCGGGGTGGCGTGCCAGAGGGAGGCGAGCAGGTGGGTCTTGCCGACGCCGTAGCCGCCGTCGAGGTAGACCCCGCGCGGTCCGGTCGGGGCGGCCGGCTTCTTGGAGAACCACCGCTTCTTGCCCGAGCCGCTCGCGTGCGCCCCGCCCAGGCCCGCGGCGAAGTCCGCGAGGACGGTGACGGCCTCGGACTGGCTCGGCTGGGCCGGGTCCGGGTCGTAGGTGTCGAAGCGCACCGAGTCGAAGCGGGGCGGCGGCACCATCTCGGCCACGAGCCGTTCGGCGGGCACCCGCGGCTCGCGGGCACACAGGGACTGCGGTCCCGCGTCGGCTATCGGGGGCCGCCCGGAGGCTGACGCTGAGGGCGAGAGAGAGGTTGACACAGCTCTTAACTCTACGGGGCGTGGCACACTGCACCGATGCGACGCCTGTTCCCTGTGACCGATCAGACATCAGCGGACCAGACCGACCGAGAATGGTCGCTGGACGAACTCGCCGAGGCGTACGAGTACCCCGAGCTCGGCCCGGACGGCCGCGGCCACTGGCTGCGGGCCAACATGGTCTCCACCCTGGACGGCGCGGCCCAGCACGACGGGCGTTCGCAGCCCATCTCCGGCGAGACGGACATGCGGATCTTCGGCACCCTGCGGGCGCTGGCCGATGTGATCGTCGTCGGTGCGGAAACGGTTCGCCAGGAGGGCTACCGCCCCGCGCGGGCCCGGGAGGCCTTCGCCGCCCGCAGGGAGGCTGCCGGTCAGGGGCCCGCCGCCGCCATCGCCGTGGTCTCCGCGAGCCTGGACCTGGACTTCTCGCTGCCCCTGTTCACCGCCCCGCTGGAGCCCACCCTGCTGCTCACCGGAGCCGCCGCCCCGGCGGACCGGGTCGCCGAGGCCGTGAAGGCCGGGGCGCAGGTGGTGGTGGCCGGCGACGGGGCGGCCGTGGACCCGGCCCGGGCCGTGCGGGAACTCGCGGACCGGGGGCTGCGCCGCCAGCTCACCGAGGGCGGGCCCCGGTTGCTGGGCCAGTTCGTGGCCGCGGACGCGCTGGACGAGCTGTGCCTGACGATCTCGCCGATGCTCACGGCGGGTGACGCCCAGCGGATCTCCGGCGGTCCCTCCGTCACGGTTCCGCACCGGCTCGCACCGGCCTGCTTGCTGGAAGAGGCCGGGTTTCTGTTCACGCGTTACCGTCGGATCTGAAGAGAGGCGGAATTTGTCGTTCCGCTTAGCTTCCGCTGGGCACAGTAGTGGGCAGGTATAACCGCACAGGCCCCGTGCGACAGCGGGGCAGGATGGTTTCCGCAGGGGCCGGCCGGCCGGTCTCGGCCCACGAAGGAGAGGGCGTCCGTGTTCACGAGCGTATTGATGATCGAGCAGCCGCTGACCCCCGTCGACGTGGACTTCGTCACCACCCTCCACGGAGACGAGCAGGTCTCCTTCATCGTCCTCATGCAGCCCCGCGGCGACCGGGACCGGCTGCTGCGCGCCATCGACGACGTAGCGCTCGGTGAGCTTCCCGAGGCCATTCACGAGGGCGACGAACCGGAGGGCGACGCGGCCCGCGGTCCCGCCGAACTGGCGATCGAGCATTCCCTCGCGTCCCTGCGGGCCAAGGGAGCCAAGGCCGTCGGGCAGATCGTCGAGGACCACCCGCTCGACAAGCTGAAGGCGGTGGTGGCCGAGACCAACGCCGACGAGGTGATCGTGCTGACCGCCCCGCACTACGTCGAGGAGTTCTTCCACCGGGACTGGGCCTCGCGGGCGCGCCACAAGGTCGGCGTTCCGGTGCTCAAGCTCTTCGCCCACAAGGAATAGGGTGGAGGCGGCCGGAACGCGCGTCCCCGTCGATCGCGGTTGATCGCGCGCCTCCGGCTGCCGTACGTACGCACTCGATCCTGGAGCTACCTGAATGAAGCCCGGCCTGCCGACCGCCATGGAACGGCCCCACTTCATCGGCATCGGCGGCGCCGGCATGTCCGGCATCGCGAAGATCCTGGCCCAGCGCGGCGCCAAGGTGGCCGGCAGCGACGCCCGTGACTCCGAGACCGCCCAGGCGCTGCGCGCCCACGGCGCCACGGTCCACATCGGGCACGCCGCCGGTCACCTCGCCGACGACGCCACCTGCGTTGTCGTCTCCAGCGCCATCCGCGCCGACAACCCGGAGCTGGCCCGCGCCGCCGAGCTCGGCATCCCCGTCGTGCACCGCTCCGACGCCCTGGCCGGGCTGATGGACGGTCTGCGGCCGATCGCCGTCGCCGGCACCCACGGCAAGACCACCACCACCTCGATGCTGGCCGTCTCGCTCTCGGCGCTGGGCCTGGACCCCTCGTACGCCATCGGCGGCGACCTGGACGCCCCCGGCTCCAACGCCCACCACGGCGAGGGCGACATCTTCGTGGCCGAGGCGGACGAGAGCGACCGCAGCTTCCACAAGTACACGCCGCAGGTCGCGATCATCCTCAACGCCGAGCTCGACCACCACGCGAACTACGCGTCGATGGACGAGATCTACGAGTCCTTCGAGACCTTCGTCGGCAAGATCCCCGAGGGTGGCACCCTGGTCATCGCCCACGGCCAGGCGGGCGCGGCGGAGATCGCCGGCCGGGTCAGCGGCAACCCCGCCCTCCAGATCGTCACGTACGGCGAGGAGCCCACCGCCGACGTCCAGATCACCAAGATCACCCCGCGCGGGCTGACCAGCGAGGTCACCGTCGTCATCGACGGCCGGATGCTCACCTTCACCGTCTCCGTGCCCGGCCGGCACTACGCGCACAACGCCGTCGCGGCCCTCGCCGCCGGTGTCGCGCTCGGCATCCCGGCGCACAACCTGGCCTCCGCCCTCGGCAAGTACACCGGGGTCAAGCGCCGCCTCCAGCTCAAGGGCGAGGCCGCCGGGGTGCAGGTCATCGACTCCTACGCGCACCACCCCACCGAGATGACCGCCGACCTGGAGGCCATCCGCGGCGCCGCCGGGGACTCCCGCATCCTGGTCGTCTTCCAGCCGCACCTCTTCTCCCGCACCCAGGAGCTCGGCAAGGAGATGGGCCGGGCCCTCGCCCTCGCCGACGCCTCGGTCGTCCTCGACATCTACCCGGCCCGCGAGGACCCGATCCCCGGGATCACCAGCGAGCTCATCGTGGCCGCCGCCCGCGCCGCCGGGGCCGACGTCACCCCCGAGCACTCCAAGGAAGCCGTCGCGGACGTCATCGCGGGAATGGCCAAGCCCGGCGATCTCGTTCTCACCATGGGTGCGGGCGACGTCACGGACCTGGGGCCGGCCATCCTGGCCCGTCTGTCGAACTGACGGCTCTGGGAAGAGCGGGAAAACGGGAGATCAGTCATGTCGTACGAGGTAGAGAAGACGGACGAGCAGTGGCAGGCGGAGCTGACCCCCTCCGAGTACCAGGTGCTGCGCCTCGCCGGGACCGAGCCCGCCTTCCGCGGTGAGTACACGGACACCAAGACGGAGGGCGTCTACAGCTGCCGCGCCTGCGGCTCCGAGCTGTTCCGCTCGACGGAGAAGTTCGAGTCGCACTGCGGCTGGCCGTCCTTCTACGACCCGAAGGACTCCGACGCGGTCGAACTGAAGGCGGACGTCGCCCACGGCATGGTCCGCACCGAGGTGCTGTGCGCAAAGTGCGGCTCCCACCTGGGCCACGTCTTCGAGGGCGAGGGCTACCCGACCCCCACGGACCAGCGCTACTGCATCAACAGCATCTCCCTGCGCCTCACCCCGGGCCCGGCGTCCGCCGAGGGCTGACCCGGTCGGCCTCCCGGACCGGCTGACCGGACCGGGACCGGCTCCCCGGACCGGGACCGGCTCCCCGACCCGCACGGGTCCGGGAGCCGGCGCCGCGGGCCCCGTGGCTCGGGGGCCCTCGGGGTTCGGTGCGGGATATATCCGGTGGAGGCCCCGCGGGCCCGGTGGCAGGGTGGGCGCATGCCGACGCTCCATGCCGAGCGGCTCCTCCGTGAGCTGCATGCCTCCCTCGGGCTCCGCAAACGTCCCGAGGACGTGGCCCAGCTGGTCCAGGACCTGTTCGCCGCCCAGCGCACCGACCTCGATCCCGTTACCGCCACCGCTCTCGGCAAGGCCGTCGAGCACTCGCTGCGCAGCATGTGGCACGGCTATACCTCGATGAGCGAGGAGTTCGCCCGGCCCGTCGGCGCACAGCGCCAACTCGCGCGCACGGCCGCCTTGTTCCCGAACCTTCCGGAACTCCCGGCGGACGCGGGTGACGATCCCGCCCGCATCGAGGAGGTGATCCGCCGGGCAGGCGAGGAGATAGGGCGGGAGTACGGGCAGAACGACTTCGGTACGGAGCGGCTCGACCGGGCCGAGCGGGCCGGGGCAGGACTCGGCGGGTTCTCCAAACGCCAGTACAACAAGCGCTTCCGGCTGCTCCGCCGCATGGAGGCCAAACTGGCCCGGATCGTGCACGAGCAGCGCCGCCGCGAGATCACCATGACCGGCAAGGGGGCGCTCGCGCACACCGTCCCGTACGAGGCGTTCGCCGCCGATCCGGCCACCGCGGCCTTCGTCGCGTACTTCACCGCGCGGGGCGGCATGCGCAGCGTCTTCACCAACGGAAAGCAGCGGCGGCCGTACGACGAGGTGGCCGACGCCCTGTTCCGGCGGCTGTGCGCGGAGCCCGACCGGACGAACTGGTACGTGGTCGCCCACGTGTACCCGACCGCCGAGGTGCTTGGACACCTTTCCGACGCGGACCTCGCCCGGCTCCTGGTGCGCTGGAACCGCTTCCTGCGGGAAGTGGCCGAGATGCTGGAGGACGCCTGGAACCGGTGCCGGCTGGAGCGGCACACCATGATCGTGCGTCCCGGCAACGACTCCTCGACCTGGAACCAGGCCGCCCAGGCCTGGAGCACGGCGCGGGCGCACTGGTTCGCGCTGGTCGGCGAATTGGGCGAGCAGGACCTGCTGGACCGCTTCTGCCCGGGCAAGGTGCCCCGGCTGATGGCGGCCGACGTGGCCTACTGGCACCGCAAGAGCGGTGGCGGGCTGCACCCCGACACGTATGTGTGGGCGGAACTGCCTTTGCCCTGGGAGGTGCTGCGGGGAGAGGAACAGTGCCCTCGCTCGCTGGTCGAAGAGGTCTGCCGACGGCATGGAGTGGACCCCGTCGCGGGCGGCTGGACCGCGCAGCGGCCCGTCGCCGAGCCGGCCCCCTACCGCCGGACGCCGGAGCTCGTCCACGGTGTCGCGGTCAGGGACCCGCTGATGGCGAGCGCCCTGCGGTCCGCCGGGGTCTTCTCGGGCAAGGGCAAGCGGGCCGCCGCGCAGGAGTGGCTGTGAGCCGCCGGCCGCCGAGGTAAATGAGTTGCCCCGTCCGGCCGTTGCCGCAGAGGATCGCAGCGGCGGCGGGGAAGCTCTGCGGAGGAGCGCCCGGCTCGATCTCCGGGTGGACGTAGGTTCGAATCCTGCCCCCGTCGCCGCCTTCTTCCTTCTTTCCTCCTCTTGCTTCTTCCCGCGGTTCACCCCCGCAGGGCGGCGAGGTGGTCCGGCAGGGTGCGGGGCGGGGTCCAGCCCTGGGTGTGGGCGCGGGTCAGGTCCAGGACCACCGGGTGGGCGAGCTGGTCCACCGCGTAGCGGCTGAGGGCCGGTTCGCCCGAGGACAGGGATTCCGAGAGCCTCGCCGCCGTACGGGCCAGGGACAGCGGGAGGTGGCGTACGCGAGCGCGGACCCCGTGGGCCCGCAGGACCTCGCGGACGGCCGCGTCGCGCCGGTAGGGGCGGGCGTCGGCGATGTTGTACGCGCCCGCCGGCCAGGCGGGAGCCGCCAGGCAGGCGTCGGCGAGGTTCTCCACCGCCGTCAGGCTGAGCGGGACGTCCGGGCCCGGCAGGAACAGGCTTCCGGCGCGGACCCGGGAGAGCAGGCGGGGCAGCAGCTGGGTGTCGCCGGGGCCGTACACGGCGCGCGGGCGCAGCACCACCGCGCCCGCGGCCAGCGCGAGGGACTCGCCGGCGGCCTTCGTGCGGCCGTAGGCGTTCAGGTGCCCCGTACGCGGGTGGTCCTCGCGGACGAGCGTGCGGTCGAGGCGGGGGTCGTAGACGCTGGCGCTGCTGACCCACACCACCGGGCGGGCGCCCGCCGCCCGCAACAGCCGCCGCGTGCCCGTCACGTTGACGGCGTGCATGACGGCCTCGGCGGGGGAGCCCGGGGCCGGGTCGCCGACCGCCGCCGCGCAGTGCACGACGAGGTCCACGCCGGAGAGGTCCGGATCCCCGAGGGACGCGTCCCAGAAGCGGTGTTCCCCGAGCGGGCCCGGCCTGCGGCCCACGCAGAGCACGTGGGCCCCGGCCGCCGCCGCGGCGCGGGCCACGTGCCCGCCGCAGAAGCCGCTCGCGCCCGTGACGGCGATCCGGATCCCGGCCACGGCGGACGGCCTACGGGATGTCATGCCGCCGCCCGTACGACCAGCGAGCGCCACCCGGGCAGGGCGGCCCCGCGGTCCACCCGGGCCCGGGTCACGACCGGCCGGTGCGGAGCCAGCGCCGCCAGTACGCCGGCCAGCTGCTCCCGCGCCAGGCGGGCGCCGGGGCAGGCGTGCGGCCCGGCGCCGAAGACCAGGCGGGCGACGCCCGGCCCGGCGGGGCGGTGCCCGTCGGGGTCCCGCAGGTGGGCGCCGGCCGCGTGCCGGGCCACCAGGAGCAGCCGGTCCCCGGCCCGGACCGGGCAGCCCCCGACCGAGCCGTCGGCCGCGGCCACCCGGGGGAGGAGCGGGGAGGCCGCCGTCACGCGCAGCAGTTCGTCGGCCAGCGCGGGGCACAGCTCCGGGTCCGCCGCCTGGTCCCACAACCCGGCGTCGGCGCACCAGGCCACGGCCCGGGGCAGCGCCGCGACGGTGGTGTTGACGGCCGCGACCGCCAGCATCGCCGCCCGGGCGTCCGCCCCCGGCCCCAGGAGCCCGCGCAGCCGCCCGGCGGCGCGGACCGCTGCCTCCCCGGCGCCGGGACGGGGCGGGCCGGGGAGGTGGCCGCGCACGGAGGCGGCCGCGGCCTCGGCGGCGGCCTCCGCGAGGGCGAGCGGGGAGGCGCCGTCCGAGGAGCCGGGGCGCAGGAGCGCGTACACCACCGAGCCGGCCAGTTCCCGGGCCAGCGGGACCAGGTCCACCGAGCCCCCGAGCGCCAGCGGTTCGAGCCGCCGCAGGAGCAACGGGTGCCAGGCCGCGCGCAGTTCCCGGGTCCGGGCCGCGCCGAGCAGCTCGGCGAGCTCCCGCCGGGCCGTCCGGTGGCCGGAGCCCTCCTGGTCGAAGAGCACGCCCTCCACCCGGGCGGCCCGGGCCGCGCCGCCCGTGGTGCCGGGCGCGGTGCGGTCCAGCGGCAGCCGGGTCAGCGCCTCCCGGTAGGCCGCCGTGCCGTGGACGAGCAGGGTGCCGCGCCCGAGCCGGCGCACCGGCCGGCCGCGGGTGGCGGCGAGCAGTGCGAACAGGACCGGGTGCGAGCGCAGGTAGACCCGCCGGTCCCGGCGGCGGGCCTTCGTGGCCTTCGCGCCGGCCCGTGTGTGGGTGCGGATGGTCGGGTCGGTGGTCATCGGACGTGTGCCTCCGCGGTGTCGGCGGGCCGGTAGCGCCGGTCCCAGTACCAGAGCAAGGTGCGGCGCGGGCCCCAACTCCGCAGCCTGCGAAGGCTGTTCTGCACCACCAGGTGCTCCGCGCGGACGATCCGGTCGCTGTGCTCGCGGGCCCGGTTCAGCAGGGCCACGTCCTCGGACCGCTCGTGCAGCGGCACCCGCAGGGCGCCGCCGCAGCGCAGGTAGAGGCCGGCGGTGATGCCCAGGTTGTGGCCGTGGCACAGGACGTACGGGGTGCGGTAGCGCGGGTGCCGGTGGGCGGGCCGGTAGCGGCCGTATAACGAGGTGAGCCGGATCAGCGCCGGCAGCAGCCGGGCTTCGAGCAGGCCGGGCCCCTCGTCGCGGCGCGGCACGCTGCGCCCGCACAGCATCTCGGCGCCCCGCCCGAACTCCGCCTTCGCGACGGCCGTCCAGTCCGGGGCGGGCAGGCAGTCGGCGTCGGTGCGCAGCAGGTGGGTGGCGCCGGCGGCGATGGCGTAGCGGAATCCCGTGTCGGCGGCGGTCCCGGCGCCGGGCCGCTCCTCCGCGACGAGTGCGACGGGAA
Source organism: Streptomyces sp. NBC_01298 (assembly GCF_035978755.1). Lineage (NCBI taxonomy): Bacteria > Bacillati > Actinomycetota > Actinomycetes > Kitasatosporales > Streptomycetaceae > Streptomyces > Streptomyces sp. NBC_01298. Next base: position 2,128,810 of record NZ_CP108414.1, on the reverse strand, counting down.
AGGGCGCCGAGCGCGCGAAGTCCCGTACCGCCTGGGCCGTTCCGTCGGTGGAGGCGTTGTCCACGACCACGAGCGTGAATCCGGTGTCGTGCTGCGCGGCGAGCGCGGCCAGGGCCGCCCCGATGGCCGCCGATTCGTTGTACGCGGGCACGACCACCCACAGGTTCGTCAACTCGGTTTCCCTTCCGGTGTGTTCGTGGTGGCGGCCCAGGAGGCGGCGCGGAGCAGCACGCGGGCGCACAGGCCGGCCCAGACGAGGAGCCCGATCAGCGGCCCGGCCCGGTGGTAGAGCGCGCCGTGCAGTGCGGCGGTCGCGGCGAGGTAGGGGCCCGCGGCGAGGAGCAGCAGCCGGCAGACCAGCGCGGCCGCCAGCGCCGGACCCGCGATGGAGGCCGGCCGGGGCCTGCCCGGGGCGAGTCACAGGACGGCCGAGAACAGCGCCCACAGCGCGGGGACGGCCAGGGCCGGACCGCCCGCTGTCACGGCCGCGGCGACGGCGGTGCCCGCGAGGCAGAGCACGGCCGCTCCCGCGAGGTCGCGGGCCGCGTCGCGCACGGGGTTTCCGCTGCCCGCGTTCTGCCCGCACATGGCCCGGATCCCGGTGCGCAGCGCCCGGGTCGTCCGCACCACCGACCAGCCGAGGGCGAGGACGAGCAGCGGCCGCCAGTGCGGGGCCGCGATGGGCAGCCGCCCGGCCAGCGCGCCGAGCAGCAGGACGGCCGGGGCCGTCCCGACGAGCAGGGCGTACGTGAGCGAGCTCGCGAGGGCGTCGCCGTTGGCCCGGGTGTAGCGGCGGTGGGAGGCCATGACCCGGTTCCGGACGGCCGCGTGGCGGGTCCGCCAGGGCGTGCCGGCGCGGGCCCGCCACGCGGGTGCGGCCGTCACGCGGCGCCCCGCCGCGGGCCGTTCCGTGCGGATCCGTTCCGTGAGGGGCCGTTCGGTGCGGACTCGTTCTGCGCGGATTCGTTCTGGGCGGATCTGTCCCGTGAGGATCTGTCCAGTGAGGATCCGTTCCGTGCGGATCCGTCCCGTGTCGGGCCGGAGGTCAGCCGGTGGGCCGCCAGGGCCGCCGTCGCCGCGCGGTCCGGTTTGCGGGAGCGTCCCGACAGCGGGATCCGGGCGAACAGCAGGGCGTCGGGCGCGGCCGTGCCCATCCGGCGCAGGGGGCCCGCCAGCGCGGACCGCAGGGCGGGCTCGGAGGCGCCGTGGCACGGCTGGACGACCGCCACGAGCCGCTCGTCGCCCTGGCGGTCGCCCGCCTCCGCCGGAATCCCGACGAGCAGTGCCAGCTCCACGCCGGGTACGTGCAGGGCGGGTTCGTACAGGCCCGGGTAGATGTTCTCGGCCCGGCGCAGCACCATGTCCTTCGTCCTGCCCTCCAGCACGATCCGGCCCGCGTCGTCCAGGCGGGCCCGGTCGCCCGTCCGCACCCACGGATCGGGGGCCTCGCCGAGGTAGCGGCGGCGGGCCCCGGGTCCCGTCAGGAGCAGCTGCCCGTCCGCGTCGGACTCGGCGCGCACCCCGGGCAGCGGGGACCCGACCAGGTCGCCGGGACCTTCGTACGCGGCCTTCTCCCGGGACTCCACCGCGGCGGCCGGGAACAACTCGGTCAGCGCGTACACCCCCCAGGCCTCATCGGCCCCCGACGCCCTTACGCGCCCCAGCAGTTCCGCGCTCGCCGGCGCCGACCCGGTCCACACCCGGCCCCGGAAGCGGGCTCCCGCCCGCAGCGCGTCCCGCAGTTGCGGCGGTGTGAGGTAGGCGTCCCGCGGTGCCAGCCGGGCCAGTTGGCGGGCCAGCACCCGGGGCGAACGGGCCGGGAGGGCCACGGGGGCGCCGCGCACGAGGGAGGGGACGAGCACGAAGAAGGTGCCGCCGAGCACGGGACCGGCAGCCGGGCCGGAGGCCCAAGTCTTCCCCGGAGCGGGGGAGAACAGCGCCGCCACCGTCTCCATCCCGGCGGCGAGACTCGCCCGCGTGTGCACCACCGCCCGGGGCCGCGCCGTGGTCCCGGAGGTGAACACGATGACGGCGTCGGCGTCCCCGTCGCCCGTGAACCCCGCGGGAACCCCGAGCCGCCCCGCATGCCGGTCCAGCCCGGGCGCGCACCCCGGCAGCCGCCGCCCGACCGTGACCACGGGCGCGCCCAGCCCGGCCAGCTCCGGCAGCTCCAGCCCGGCCGCCCGCCGGGCCAGCGGCCGGGCCCACCCGGCCACCGCCTGCGCGGCGGCGTCGGCCAGCACCAGCGCGGGCCGTGCGGCCGTCAGCCGGGCGCGCAGCAGGTCGGGTCCGGCTCCCGGGTCCAGGACGGCCCCGCGCAGACCGAGCCGCCACAGCGCGAGCAGCACGGCGAGCGCGCGGGGTCCGGGGCGTACGGCGACCCCGACGGTGTCCCCGGCGCGCAGCCCGCGCGCGTGCAGCGCGGCGGCGAACGCGTCGGCCAGCTCGACGAGTTCCCCGCGCGTGGCGGCGGTCCGGGTGGCTCCCGTACGCGTGGCGGTCAGGATGGCGGGCCGTTCGGGGCGGGCGCGCAGGGCGTGGTCGAGGCGGTCCAGCATCAGCGGGGGTCGTCCGTTCCGTGCGGGCCGCTGCCGCGGCCGAGGTACCAGCGGGCCGTGCCGGCGATCCCGTAGGCCTTCAGCCGGCGCGTGGAGTTCTCCACGACCATGGCCCGGCAGCGCGTGATCCGGTCGGTGTGGCGGCGCACGGCGTTGAGGAAGAGCCGGTCGGTGGGGGAGGGGCGCCGGGGCATCCCGCCGACGGCCAGGTACAGCTCGGCGGTGATGGCCATGTTGTTCCCGGCGTGCATCCGGTACGGGGCGCGGTAACCGCGCCGCCGCGCGTGCTCGGGCCGCAGCCGGCCGAAGAGCCCGGCGAGCCGGACGAGCACCCCGAACCCGGCCCGGCCCAGCGGTCCGTGCTCGTCGCGGCGGGCCACGATCCGCCCGCACACCAGCCCGGGGCGGCGGGCCAGTGCGGTGCGCGCCGCGCCCGTCCACCCCGGGTGGGGCAGGCAGTCGGCGTCCGTGCGGGCGAGCAGGGTCGCGCCGCGCCCGATCGCGTACCGGAAGCCGGTGTCCACGGCGGAGCCGACGCCCTTCTCCGGTTCCTCGATGACCTCCACCGCGAAGGGGGCGCCCGCCGCGAACTCCCGCGCCACGGCGCCCGTCCGGTCGGCCGAGGCGTTGTCGACGACCAACAGGGTGAAGTCCCGGTCCCGTTGGCGGGCGAGCGCGGCGAGGGTACCGGCGAGCCGGGCCTCCTCCTCGTGCGCGGGGACCACCACCCACAGCCGCCCGGCCGCGCTCACGACTTCTCCCAGACCATCGTCATGATGCTGATCCCGCCGCCGAGCCCGACGAACAACACCCGCTCACCCGAACCCAGTTCATCGAATATCAGGTCGAGCTGCACCCCGATCGTCGCGCTGGCGATGTTGCCGAGCTCGGGCACGGTCACCACCAGCTTCCCGTCCGGCACGCCGGTCAGCTCGGCGAACCGCTCCAGGTAGGGCACGGTCACCTGGTGCACCAGCACCTTGGAGAAGTCGTCCCAGTCCATGCCCGTGCGGTGCAGGGTCCGGTCGATGACGGCCGTGCCCACCTTCTCGAAGACCCCGCGCAGTTCGTGCCCGTCGCCGCGGAAGTACGTGTACGCGTCCCCGCGCGGGTGGCGCGAGCCGCCGCCCGGGATGCCGCCGACCCGCCAGTGCTCGGAGTGGGTCTCGGTGTCCACGTCGAGGATCCCGCCGCGCTCCACCGGCTCCACGACGACGGCGGCCCCCGCGTCGCCGAAGGTGTAGCCGGCGAAGCCGGCCCGGAACTCGGCGAAGTCGGCGGGCGCCGTCCGCACGGCCCGGCTCGGGGTCTCCCCGGTGACCACCAGGGCCCGCCGGGCCCGGCCGGCGAGGACCATGGCGCGGGCGAGGTCGATGCCGTTGACGAAGCTGTTGCACGCGTTGGTGACGTCCAAGGCGTGCGCCCTCGTGCCGAGTTCGGCCTGCACGATGTGCGCGGTGGCGGGCTCGGCGACATCGCGGGAGGCGGAGGCGAAGAGCAGCAGGTCGATGTCGGCGGGCCCGAGTCCGGCGTTGTCCAGCGCCCGGCGGGCCGCGCCCACCGCGAGCGTGGACGCGTACACCCCGTCGCCCGCGATCCGGCGGGTACGGATCCCGGTGGCCTGGGTCAGCAGCCGGGACGGCAGCTTGATTCCGGCCCGGCCGGCGACCTCCTGCTGGAGCCGGTCGGAGGAGAGGACGTCCCCGGGCAGGATGCCGGCGACGGCGGTGATCCCGGCGCGGAACCGCGGCGGGCCGGGCGGACCCGGTACGGATGGCTGATTCGGCATGTCCTCACCATGACGCGCCGCCGGGCCCCGGTCCTGAGTACGGATGCTCATCCCGGGCGCAGGACCGGGTGAGTACTCGGGGCCCGCGCCCCGCGGCACGGGGACGATGGCCGCGAAGGGGGGCGATGGCCGCGAAGGGGCGCGACGGACGCGAAGGGAAGTGGCGCGTGGGGCATGAACCGTCTGACGAGGTATTCCGTTCTCCAGGTGTACGGCCCACTGTCATTCCAGCAATGCCGACCGGTACCCCGGGGCCGCTGTTCTTGGGGCGCCCATCGACATCCCCCCGCACCCGTCTCACCCGCAGAGGTCGTTCTCCATGACTGAATTGAATCGGCGCAGGTTCCTGCAGATCGCCGGTGGCGCCGCCGCCGTCACGATGCTGAACGAGAGCATCGCGCGGGCCGCCGCGATTTCGGCCCAGGGCAGTACCGGCACCATCCAGGACATCGAGCACATCGTCGTCCTCATGCAGGAGAACCGTTCCTTCGACCACTACTTCGGTGCGATGAAGGGGGTCCGCGGGTTCGGGGACCCGCGACCGGTCGTCCAGGACAACGGAAAGTCCGTCTTCCACCAGTCCAACGGCACGAAGGACATCCTGCCCTTCAACCCGCAGATCAACGACCTCGGCATGCAGTTCCTGACGGGGCTGAACCACGACTGGGCCGGCGGCCACCAGGCGTACAACAACGGCAAGTACGACAAGTGGGTCCCGGCCAAGACGGCCACGACCATGGCGTACATGACCCGGAACGACATCCCGTTCCACTACGCGCTCGCCGACGCCTTCACGGTGTGCGACGCCTACCACTGCTCCTTCATCGGTGCCACCGACCCCAACCGCTACTACCTGTGGTCGGGTTACACGGGCAACGACGGAGTGGGCGGCGGCCCGGTCCTCGGCAACCAGGAAGCCGGCTACGGCTGGAAGACCTACCCCGAGCGCCTGGAGGCGGCCGGAGTCTCCTGGAAGGTCTACCAGGACATCGGCGACGGCCTGAACGCCGCCGGCTCCTGGGGCTGGATCAACGACGCCTTCCGCGGCAACTACGGCGACAACTCGCTGCTGTACTTCAACAGCTTCCGCAACGCCCAGCCCGGCAGCGCCCTGTACGAGAAGGCCCGTACGGGCACCGACGTCAAGGCGGGCGGCACCTACTTCGACAAGCTGCGCGCGGACGTCGTGAACGGAACCCTTCCGAAGGTTTCCTGGATCGCCGCCCCCGAGGCGTTCAGCGAGCACGCCAACTGGCCCACGAACTTCGGCGCCTGGTACATCTCGCAGGTCCTGGACTCGCTGACCGCGAACCCCGACGTGTGGGCGAAGACGGCCCTCTTCATCACCTACGACGAGAACGACGGCTTCTTCGACCACGTCGTCCCGCCGTACCCGCCCGCGTCCTCCTCCTGGGGCCTGTCCACGGCGAGCGTCACCGGCGACCTGTACACCGGGGGCGTCTCCGGCTACGCCGCCGGCCCGTACGGGCTCGGCCCCCGCGTCCCGATGATCGTCGTCTCCCCGTGGAGCAAGGGCGGCTACGTCTGCTCCGAGACCTTCGACCACACCTCGGTGATCCGCTTCATGGAGAAGCGCTTCGGCGTGCAGGAGCCCAACATCTCCCCGTGGCGCCGCGCCGTCTGCGGAGACCTGACCTCGGCCTTCGACTTCACCCGGGCCGACGCCGCGCCCGCCGCCCTGCCGTCCACGGCCTCGTACGTCCCGCCGGACAAGAACCGCCACGCGTCCTACAACCCGGCCCCGCCCGCGACGGGCACCCTGCCCAAGCAGGAAGCCGGCGCGAAGCCGACGCGCGCCCTGGGCTACGCCCCGTACGTGGACGGCAAGGCCGCCGTCTCCACGGGCAAGTTCACCCTGACCTTCTCCTCGGGTCCCTCCCTCGGCGCCCACTTCCACAGCACCTCGGGCAACCGTACGGACGGCCCGTGGCCCTACACGGTCGAGGCGGGCAAGACCCTGTCGGACACCTGGAGCACGAGCGGCTCCACCGGCAACCAGATCAACCTCACGGTCTGGGGCCCGAACGGCTTCCTGCGCACCTGGAAGGGCCCGGCGAAGAAGGCCGGCCCCGAGGCCACGGCCCGCCACTCGGCGTCCACCGGCAACCTGGCGCTGTCCCTGACCAACGAGGGCACGGCGGCCGTCAACCTGACCGTCACCAACGCCTACGGCGGCGCGGCCCAGGTCGTGCGCGTCGCGGCGGGCGCCACCGTCGCGCACACCGTGTCGCTGTCCGGCACGGCCCGCTGGTACGACGTCACCGTCGTCTCCGACGCCGACGCCACCTTCCTGCGCCGCTTCGCCGGCCACGTGGAGACGGGCGCGGCCGGAGTCTCGGACCCGGCGATCAAGACCGTCTGACCGTTCCCGTACGGATGAATCCGCCGCTCTGACCGCCCGCGAGGTTAACGCTTGCGTTAACTTCGCGGGCGTGGCTCCCTGGGAAGTGATCCTCGTGGGCGAGGTGGCGGAGTGGTTCGAGGCGCTGGCCGAGACCGACTGCAGGCGGCCATGGACCGGCTCATGGCAGAGGTGCGGGCCTATCGGCTGGCGGAGATCCGCCGGGAGCAGGCGCTGACCCAGAAGGACGTGGCCGACACCATGGGCGTCTCGGCCCCGCGGGTCTCCGCGATCGAGAACGGTGAGACCGACCGTACCGAGGTCGCGACCCTGAGGTCGTACGTCGAGGCGCTCGGCGGGCGGCTGCGTGTGGTGGCCGACTTCGGGGACACCGAGTACACGGTCGCCTGACGGCGGTGTACCGGCCGCACGGTGTGATGGTAGGCGCGGTGGGCAGAACGTACGGCGGCAATTCTTTCCGCCCCGTCACCGAGGGAGAACGCATGGCCATCGCCCACCGCAGGACCGGCACCGGCCCCGTCCGCGTCATCGTGCTGCACGACTGGTTCGGCACCTCCGCCAACTGGGGCTCCGTACTGGACCACTTGGACCCGCGGGAGTTCTCGTACGCCTTCCTCGACTACCGCGGCTACGGCGACCGCAGGGACGTCCCCGGCCGGTACACGCTCCCCGAGATCGCCGACGACGTCCTCGCGCTCGCCGACGAGCTCGGCTGGGACACCTTCTCCCTCCTCGGCCACTCCATGGGCGGCAAGGCCATCCAGCAGGTCCTGGTCCGCGCCCCGGAACGGGTCGAGAAGCTGATCGGCGTCAACCCGGTCCCCGCCGGCCCCTACGAGATGGACGACGCCACCCACGACCTCTTCTACGGGGCCGCCGCCAGTGCGGAGAACCGCCGCGCCATCCTCGACATCGTCACCGGCCGCCGCGCGAGCCCGTACTGGCTGGAGCGGATGGTCGCGCACTCCCTCGAGGTGTCCCTGCCGGAGGCCTTCGCCGCGTACCTCGCGAGCTGGCAGCCGCTGGACCTGTCCGCCGCCGTGAAGGGCAGCACGGTCCCGGTGCTGGTCCTCGTCGGCGAGTACGACCTCGCGCTCACGGTGGACGTCATGCGCGGCACCTGGCAGGTCTCGTACCCCAACTGCCGCATCCAGCCGCTACCCGGAGCCGGCCACTACCCGCCGCACGAAACCCCGGTGGCCTTCGCCACGGAGGTGGAGGCCTTCCTGCGCGGGTAGGCCGCCCGGGCCCGGCACCGTTCTTCCGTCAGTGCGGGCTCAGCCGTCCCACCAGCCACTCCAGGGCCGGCGGGACCTCGCGGGCCCAGGTCTCGTAGGTGTGGCCGCCGCTCGCGAGGATGATCGAGGACGCCCGCGCGGGCGGCCGTACCGCGTCGATGAACTCCAGCGTCGCCGGGTACTGGTGCTCGTCCGTGCGGCTGCTCGCCACCAGCAGGGACACCGGTGGCTGCGGCAGGTTCCGCAGCCGCCACAGCAGGTCGTCCCGGAGCGCGCGGTCCGCGTCGCCACCGAACAGGTCGCCGGTGTCCGCGTCCCGCGCGGCCGCGTACGGGGCCGACAGCGCGGCCGCCGCCCGGTAGGCGTCCGGCGTGCGCAGGGCCAGCTTCAGCGCGCAGTAGCCGCCCACCGAATGGCCCATCACGCCCCACCCCCGGGCATCCCGGGTGAGGCCGTAGTACGAGGAGACCGCCGCCCGCAGGTCCCGCGCGAAGAAGGTGTGCGCCTGCGGCCCGCCCGGGACGTCCACGCACTGCGTGTCCCTCGGCGGCGCCACCGTCGGGGTCATCAGGACCAGCACCGCCGGCCGCATTCGGCCCGCCCGCACCGCGTCCAGCGCGAGCTGCGGGTACCGCAGCCGGTCGATCAGCACCGCCGGCGTACTCGGGAACCCGCTCAGTGCCAGCACCACCGGGAACTCCGCCCGGCGCCCGGCCGACGCGTGCGCGTACTGCGGCGGCAGGTACACGTACCCCTGCCCCGACAGCCCGCCGCGGGCCCCGCGCACGGTCACCGCCTCGATCCGGCCGATCACCGCGGGGTCGTCGGAGCCGGCGTGCCGCCACGAGCGGGTCCCCCGCACCAGCAGCGCGTCCCGGCCCGAGGCGTCCGCGCCCGACGTCACCGGGTCCTCGCGGCGCAGGGACAGCAGGTCGTGCCAGGAGCCGTAGAAGCCGTACGAGGAGTTCACCGCGAGCAGCAGCGCCGCCCCGGTCGTCAGGGTGATCGCGAGCTGCAGCCCGGCCCGCCCCAGCACCGGCCGCACCCCGCGCCCCGCGAGCCGGGGCCACAGCCACACCGCGGCCCCGAACACGGCGACCGCCACGAGGACGGCGAGGAACAGCGCCGGGGCACCCCCGATGTCCCATTTCATGTGGTTGATCCTGCCACGCCGCTCCCGCGGGGAACGAAAAAACCCGTGGGGGTCACGAGGAAAACTCGCGACCCCCACGGGATCAACAGGGTGAGTGACGGGACTTGAACCCGCGGCCACCTGGACCACAACCAGGTGCTCTACCAACTGAGCTACACCCACCACGAAGGGCGGCGGACCGCCCGTTCGATGTGCAAGCACAGCATAGCTGATCAGCGGGGTGCTCCCGCGACGCCTTTTCCGGCGGCCCGGGCTGGCCCGGGACGGGGCTGGTTCGGGCGGGCCCGGCCGGTGGTTCGGGCGCGGGTCCGGGCGGGGGTCCGGGCGGGGGTCCGGGCGGTGCGCAGGCAACCCCGGGCCCCGGATCCCCATCCCTACCCGTATGGGACCAAACCGACTGACCGGCCTCGACGCCGCCCGCGGCATCGCCGTCCTCGGCATGTTCGCCGTGCACGTCGGCCCGCCGCCCGCGCCCGAGGGCCCCGGCTGGCTGCTCGTCGCCGCCGACGGCCGGGCGCCGGCCGTGGCGGCTTCTCGGGCGCCGCGGTGATCGGCTGCCTGGCCTGGGCCCACTTCCTGCGCGGTACGGAGCTGCGGCGGGGGCCGCTGGAGTGGGCGCTGCGGGCGGTGACCCCGGCCTGACGCGAAGCCCTGCGGGGGCCGTCCCCTACCCGCCCTTCGCCCGTTCCCCGGGCGCTGCCCGGACCCGGTCCTCAAACGTCGGACGGGCTGGATGTGCCGCTGCGCGGCAAAATTCAGCCTCGCCGGCGTGTGAGGCGCGGGGTCTGGGGCGGAGCCCCAGGGAACGGTGGAACGGTGGAAGGGCGGGTAGGGGACAAGCCCCGCGCGGCGGGCCGTGTGGGGGTGGGGTCGCGGTAACCGGCGCGGCCCCTGCCGTCCCGGGGCGGGGCGCGGGAGGATCGGAGTCATGGACCACGACTTCGATCCCTTCACGGCCGCCGACTACGCCGCCCGGATGGCCGCCGCCGCGCAGGCCGCCGCCGACGCGGGCCTGGCAGGCCTGCTGGTCGCCCCCGGGCCCGACCTGGCCCACCTCACCGGGTACCGGCCCGTCGACACCGAGCGGATGACCCTGCTCGTCCTCGCCGCCGGGCAGGACCCCGTCCTCGTCGTCCCCGCGCTGGAAGCGCCCGACGCGGCGAAGTCCCCCGGCGCGGGCGCCCTGACCCTGCGGGACTGGGCCGACGGGAAGAACCCGTACGGCGTGACCTCGCCGCTGCTCGACGTGACCGGCCGCTTCGGGGTCAGCGACAACGCCTGGGCGCTGCATCTGCTGGGGCTGCAAAGGGAGTTGCCGACGACCTCGTACGTCTCGCTGAGCGATGCGCTGCCGATGCTGCGCGCGGTCAAGGACGAGCGCGAGCTGGCCCGGCTCGCGGCCGCCGGCGAGGCGGCGGACGCCGCGTACGCGCAGATCCTGCATGTCCCCTTCGCCGGGCGCCGGGAGAGCGACGTCGCCGCCGACCTGGACGCGCTGCTGCGCGTGCACGGGCACTCCCAGGTGGACTTCACCGTCGTCGGCTCCGGCCCGAACGGCGCCAACCCGCACCACGAAGCCGGTGACCGGGTCATCCGGAACGGGGACATGGTGGTCCTCGACTTCGGCGGCCTCAAGCACGGCTACGGCTCCGACATCTCCCGTACCGTCCACGTCGGCGAGCCCACCGAGGAGGAGCAGCGGGTCCACGACATCGTCCGCGAGGCCCAGTTGGCGGGCGTGGCGGCGGCCCGTCCGGGGGCGGCCTGCCAGGACGTGGACCGGGCGGCGCGCGCGGTGATCACCGAGTTCGGCTACGGCGAGCAGTTCATCCACCGCACGGGCCACGGCATCGGAGTCACCACGCACGAGCCGCCGTACATGGTGGAAGGGGAGGAGCGGCCCCTCGTCCCCGGCATGTGCTTCTCCGTGGAGCCGGGGATCTACCTCCCGGGGCGGTTCGGGGTCCGGATCGAGGACATCATCACGGTCACCGCGGACGGCTGCCGCAGCTTCAACAACGCTTCCCGGGAGCTGGCCTTGGTGGAGTAGGCGCTCGGCGGCACGAGGGTGCCTCCTCGCCGGGTCTCAGGACCCGGCGAGGACCAGGCGGTAGCCGTAGTCCACGCTCTCCCGGTCCAGCAGGTCGGCGTGCCGCCGCTGCCAGGCCCCCGAGCGCAGGTCCTCGCGGAGCCGGGCGATCGCGGGCTCCACGACGGAGGCCGGCAGGCTCGCGAGGGTGGAACTGGCGGCCCGTACCACCGGATCGAGGTAGGACTCGGGCCGGCGCCAGAAGGCGGCCCGGAACCCGTCGGTGAAATCGTGCGGGACGGGGAACGGCACCACGGTGTGCGCGTCCAGCTCCCCGGTCACCACGGACAGCGGGGTGAAGGCGGAGCGGTCCCGCTTCCCGGCCTCCGGCAGGTACTCCTCGAAGAGCCACAGCTCCGTGGCGTGCTCCGGATCCCAGGTGAAGACGGCCTGGCGCCGCGAGACCCGCCGCAGTTCGGCCAGCCCGCGCGCCGGGTCCGGCCAGTGGTGGACGGTCATCACGGCCATCGCGGCGTCGAAAGCCCCGTCGGGGAAGGGGAGTTCCTCCGCGCCGGCCCTGACCTTGCGGGCCCCCGGATGCTGGTCGAGCATGACCCGGGACGGATCCACGGCCGTCACCTCGAGGCCCTCCGGCTCGTACGAACCGGCGCCCGCACCGACGTTGACCACGGTACGGGCGTCCCCCAGGGCGTCCGCGATCAGCGCGGCCAGCCGGGGATCGGGCCGCCGGACCTCCCGGTAACCCACCCCGATCCGGTCGTACTTGGCCGTGCCCGCCCGCCCGCAGGCGCCCGCGGATTCCTCGTTGGATTCGATCTTCATGGGCCCGATCCCATCAGAAGGGCCCGCGCCTCCGCGACCGGGTTTCCACGGGCCCCTGGGCCCGCGCCCTAGTGATCTGGGTTTGAGGTCTGGGCTCGCCCCATGAGTCGTGTTCTGTTTCAGATCTTGGGTTCTGCCTGACGGGGCGGGTTTCGGTCCGGTGTCCTGACGGGATGGGCGATAACAGGCTGCCGCCAGTGGTGCTGTCGGAAGCTGAGCGACTGACGTTGGAGAGCTGGGCCGGGCGGCGTTCAACTGCGCAGGGCCTGGCCCAGCGAGCGCGGATCGTGCTCGCGTGCGCACGAGGGTGGAACAACACCGTGGTCGCCGCGCGGTTGGACACTGAGCGCAAGACGGTAGCCAGATGGCGGTCCCGGTTCCTGCGGGACCGCCTGAACGGCCTGTCGGACGAGCCGCGGCCCGGGGTGCCGCGGACCATTACCGACGCCCAGGTCGAAGAGGTGGTGGTCCGCACCCTCGAACAGACACCTGCGGGCGGGACACACTGGTCGAAGCGGGAGCTGGCCAAGGTGGTGGGGATCTCCCCGGCGAGCGTGCTGAGGATCTGGCATGCCTTCGGCCTGCAGCCCTGGCGGACCGAGACCTTCAAGATCTCCCCGGACCCGTTCCTGATCGACAAGATCCGCGATGTCGTCGGCCTCTACCTCGCCCCGCCGGCGAACGCGGCCGTGTTCGCCGTGGACGAGAAACCGCAGATCCAGGCCCTGGAGCGGACCGCACCGGTCCTGCCGATGCTGCCCGGAGTCCCCGAACGGCGGAGCTTCGACTACGTCCGGCATGGCACCGTCGACCTGTTCGCCGCCCTGAACACCGCGACTGGCAGGGTGATCACGAAACTGTCCGCGCAGCACCGGGCTGTGGACTTCCGGGACTTCCTCGACGACATCGACCGCCAGACCGATCCGGGCCTGGCGGTCCACGTCATCTGCGACAACCTCTCTGCCCACAAGGCGCCGGTCGTGCGCAAGTGGCTCCTTGCGCATCCCCGGTTCCAGCTCCACTTCACTCCCACGTACTCGTCGTGGATCAACCAGGTCGAGCGGTGGTTTGCCGAGCTGGAACGACGCTGCCTCGAACGCGGAGTGTTCTGCTCACTCGACGACCTCAAGGCCGCACTCGAAGGCTGGATCGAGGTCTGGAACGACCAGGCCAGGCCGTTCAAGTGGACCAAGACCGCCGACCAGATCCTCGACCGCATCTGCCGCTACTGCGACAGGATCTCCAAACCAGGTCACTAGGGGCCCAGCACCACCGCCGACTCGGCCGGTACGTGGACCCGCCCGTCGGCGTCCGGATGTTCCACGGGCAGCCAGGCGGCCAGCACCCGGACCCCGTTGCGGCCGAGCGCGACGGTGACCGGCTCCCCGGAGAGGTTCACCACCACGCGGACGTCGCCCCGGCGGAACGTCAGCCAGCGGCGCTCCTCGTCATGGGCGATCCGCAGCGCCGCCAGATCGGGATCGCGCAGGTCGGAGTGGGAGCGGCGGAGCGCGATCAGGGTGCGGTACCAGTCCAGCAGCCGGGCGTGGGAGCCCCCGCCCGGCTCGGCCCAGTCGAGGCAGGAGCGGTCCCGGGTGGCCGGGTCCTGGGGGTCGGGGATCTCCTCCGCCTTCCAGCCGTGCTCCGCGAACTCCCGCCGCCGGCCCGCCCGTACCGCCTCGGCGAGCTCCTCGTCGGGATGGTCGGTGAAGTACTGCCACGGGGTGCCGGCGCCCCACTCCTCGCCCATGAACAGCATCGGCACGAACGGCCCGGTCAGCGCCACCGTCGCCGCGCACGCCAGCAGCCCGGGGGACAGGGAGGCCGCGAGCCGGTCGCCCAGCGCGCGGTTGCCGATCTGGTCGTGGGTCTGGGTGTAGCCGAGGAAGCGGTGCGCCGGGGTGCGGCCGCGGTCCACCGCCCGGCCGTGGTGGCGGCCCCGGAAGGAGGACCAGGTCCCGTCGTGGAAGAAGGCCCGGGTCATGGTCTTGGCCAGCGCCCCGAGCGGGGCCTCGGCGAAGTCCGCGTAGTAAGCCTGGGATTCACCGGTCAGCGCGCAGTGCAGGGCGTGGTGGAAGTCGTCGTTCCACTGCGCGTGCAGGCCCAGGCCCCCGGCGGCGCGCGGGCTCGTGGTGCGCGGATCGCAGCGGTCGGACTCCGCGATCAGGAACAGCGGCCGGCCCGTCTCGGCGGCCAGCTCGTCCACCGCCGCGGACAGCTCCTCCAGGAAGGTCAGCGCCCGGTCGTCGGCGAGCGCGTGCACCGCGTCCAGCCGCAGCCCGTCGATCCGGTAGTCGCGCAGCCAGGCCAGCGCGCTGCCCAGGAAGTAGGCGCGCACCTCGTCGGAGCCGGGTGCGTCCAGGTTCACCGCCGCGCCCCAGGGGGTGTGGTGGGTCTCGGTGAAGTACGGGCCGAAGACGGGCAGGTGATTGCCGGAGGGGCCGAGGTGGTTGTGGACCACGTCGAGCACCACGCCGAGCCCGGCGGCGTGCGCGGCCTCCACGAACCGGACCAGCCCGGCCGGGCCACCGTACGGCTCGTGCACCGCCCAGGGCGCGACCCCGTCGTACCCCCAGCCGTGCCGCCCGGGGAAGGAGCAGACGGGCATCAGCTCGACGTGCGTGATGCCGAGGGCGGTGAGGTGGCCGAGGCGGGCGGCGGCCGCGTCGAAGGTGCCCTCGGGGGTGAAGGTGCCGACGTGCAGCTCGTACAGGACGGCGTCCTGGAGCGCCACCCGGGGCGCGGGGGCCGGCTCGGCGGGGGCGAGGGCGGCGAAGTCGACCACGGCCGAGAGCCCGTCGGGCCCCTCCGGAAGGCGCCGCCCGCGCGGATCGGGCCGTACGGGGTGCACGTGGTCCGGGTGACCCGGATGCTCCGGGTGTTCCGCGTGCTGCCCGGGGTGGACCGGGTCGCGCGGATCGTCCCCGGGAAAGCGCGGCGCCGGGCCGGCGCCCAGCTGGAACCCGTAATGGGCTCCGTCGGCGGCCGGGGCCTCCGCGACCCACCAGCCGGCGCGCTCCTGATCGGGCGCCATCGCGTACGCGGCCCCGTCGAGCCGCAGTACGACCCGGTCTGTCAGCGGTGCCCACACCTCGAACTGCACGGACGGTCCCCTCGTCTGGCGGCGCTACCCCAACCTGCGTGTCCGGGCCATCATCTCCGCCCGGGCGCGGGAGTTCTGGACACTCTGCCCCCGACAGGCCGACAATCACCTGGTGACGTCGAGTTTCGAGTTCCCTCCCTTCCCCGCCCCGCGGCTCTCCGATGCCGAGCGCGACCGTGCCCTGGGCCAGCTCAGGGAGGGCGCCGCCGTCGGAAAGCTGTCGCACGACACGTTCCTGCGCCGCATGGAACTCGCCCTCGTCGCCCGCCGCTCCGAGGACCTCGCCGTGCTCACCGCGGACCTGGAGGGCAGGGAGGCGGGGGAGAGCCCGTGGACCCGGCGGCTGTTCGGCTGGGTGGGGCGGGTCTCGGCGGTGTCCGTGGGGGTGCGCCGGGCGTGGGCCGTGGAGAAGCTGCCCCCGCTGCTCCTCCCGCACCCCAGCGCCGGACCGCTGCGGATCGGCCGCGACCCGGGCAACGGGCTGCGCCTGAGCCACGAGACGGTCTCGCGGGCCCACGCGGAACTGGGCATCCGGGACGGGGTCTGGGTGGTGCGGGACCTCGGCTCGACGAACGGGACCACGGTCAACGGGCGCCGCGTGACGGGCTCGGCGGTGGTGCGGGACGGTGACCAGATCGGCTTCGGCCGGATGAGCTTCCGGCTGACGGGCGGCTGAGGGCCGGGGCCCCAGGCTGCGGAGCCGTGGGGCCGTGGGGCTGTAGGGCACCCGGGCCGCGGGGCCGTGCGGGGACCCGGGTGGCGTCCGGACGCGGGTCGTGCGGAGGATGTCCCCCATGGAACACACCTCTGCCGCCCCCCTCGTACGGCCCGCGCGCCCCGAGGACCTGCCCCGCCTGGTCGAGCTCATGCGCGAGCACATGGTGTACGAGAAGTCCGCGCCCCGTACGGCCGGTCTCGGCGACCGGCTCGGCGCGCGGCTGTTCGCCGAGGGGGCCCGGCTGTGGGTGCTGCTGGCCGAGACCCCGCGGGGCGAGGTCGCCGGGTACGCCGCCTGCTCGGCCGAGTTCTCCTTCTGGGAGGCCCGCCACTACCTCCACATGGACTGCCTCTACCTGGCCGAGGAGGCCCGCGGACACGGCCTCGGCGCCGCCCTCGTGGACGGGGTGGCCGCGCTCGCCCGCGAGCTGGGCCTCGGCCACGTCGAGTGGCAGACGCCCGACTGGAACGAGGGCGCGATCCGCTTCTACGACCGGCTCGGAGCCACCGGCAAGCCGAAGCTCCGGTACGCCCTGCCGGTGGAGTAGGCGGCGCACACCCTCACCGCACACCCTCACCGCACACCCCCACCGCGCCCGCCGCCTACCGGCCCGCCGCCACGAGCCGGTCGTAGGCGGCCAGGACGACCCGGGACTGGTGCTCCACCTGCGTGGCCACCGGGACCCAGCGTGCCTGGAAGCGGTCCGCGAACTCCTCGCACCACCCCGTGACCAGCCGGTCCACGGCCGGCGCCGTCGGGTGCCCCTCGGCGCGCAGCACCCGCAGCAGCATCGCGGCCGCGCGCAGCGAGAGCCTTCGGCCGAAGGCGTCGATGCTGCCGATGTACGCCGCCGTCGCCTCGGCGGGGGCCCCGGGGCCCGTCCACTCGGCGGTGATCCGGGGGATCAGCGCGAGCGTCCAGTCCACCGCGCGCAGCAGGGCCGCGGCGGCCGGATCCGTACCGCCGGCCGCGCCCTCGCGCAGGGCCGCCACCCGGGCGGCGTCGGCGGTGAGCCGGCCGGCCAGGACGCGCAGGGCGGCGCGGGGGTCGGGATGCGGGGCCGGGTCGTCCACCAGGTCCGAGGCCCACATGGGGACTTCGACGATCGCGGTCGTGCCGGCGTGCCGGTGGGCGTGGTACCAGGTGCTGAGCCGGGTGTCCTCGGGGTGGAACGGCCCGTCGGCTGTGGTCCCGGGCTGGGGCATCACGAAGATCCCCGCCCCCGGCGAGGGCCAGCCCGAGGCGTCCGAGGCGCTGGTCTCCACGGGAATGCGCAGCTCGGCGGCCGATTTGCCGAAGGGCTCGGCGAGACCCGGTATGTCCCGCGTCAGCTGCACCCAGGAGCCGCCGAGATCGGTTCCGTGCAGGGAGACCTGGAGGGCGGGCCGGAGTTCGTCGATGAGCCGGGTCAGGGCGAGGGTCTCCGGCGGGAGGCGGTCCGGGGGCAGTAAAGACGGCGCCCACTCGGGCTGTTCGGGACCGGGAGGCCGGAAGAAGTTCCGGTGGTAGTCGAGCAGGGAGTACGGGCGGGGCGTGCGGTGCAGGGCCGCGCCGTCGGGGTCGGCGCAGAGCAGGAAGTGCCAGGTGGTTCCGGCGGCGGGTACACGGATCAGGTGGCGGGCCAGCGCGAGGGCGGTGGCCCCGCCCACGGGCTCGTTGGCGTGGGCGCCGGCGACGACGAGCACGTTCGGAGCGGTCGAGCCGCCGGTCGTGGCCGTCGCCGTGGAGCCCACGGAGAGCAGCCACAGGGGCTCCCCGGCCCGGGACGCGCCGATCCGGCGGAGCCGGGCCAGGGCGGGGTGTTCATCGGCCAGGGCGCGGGCGGCCAGGGCCAGTTCGTGGGGTGTGGGGTAGCACATGTCACGGATGAGGGTCACAGGTGATCCCATTCCCGCCACGAGCCTGCCCTAGCCGTCTTCGCCCGGCCCGGGCCGCGCCGGGAGCCGCCGGGGCCGCCGCCCGCCCGGGAGCAGCCCTGGCGGGCGGCGGCCCCCGGGCTCACGCCGGGCTCGGGTCCTCCCGGAGGAGGACGGCGACCGGGGAGGCTTCGCCGAGGAGGTGCGCGAGCGGCAGCTCGCCCGTGTACGAGGCTGCGGGCGCGGCCCCGGGGAGGGGGAGGCGCCGCCAGCGCCCCGGCGGGAGGGGCAGGGTCGTGTTCCGCCAGCCGCCGGCTCCCGCCAGGCCGTGCGCCAGGCGGGTGGCCACCGCCACCAGGCCGGCCGAGCGGGCGAAGGCCACGCAGTGCTCCGCCGCCGGGCCCCGGGCGAGCAGCGGGGCGTAGCCCGTGAACAGGCCGGGCTCGCTCCGCCGCAGCCGCAGCAGGGCGGCGGTGAGGGCGAGCTTCTCCTCGGCCGTGCCCGAGGGCGCGGCCCCCGCGTCCAGTCGGGCCAGGGTCTCCCGGGGGAAGACGGCGGGCCTGCGGTTGTCCGGGTCTACCAGGGCCCGGTACTCCGTCTCGGAGCCCTGGTAGACCTCCGGGACCCCGGGCATCGCCAGGTGCAGCAGCGTCCCGCCGAGCAGGTTGGCGCGGGCCGCCTGCGCCAGGGCGCCGGCCGGCTCCGGGGCGGCCTTCGGGAGGTGCTCCGGGACCGTGGCCTCGTAGGCGGGGTCCTGCTCGGTCCACGTGGTGTGCAGGGCCGCTTCGCGGACGGCCTTCAGCAGGGCCTGCGCGAGCCGGTCGGCGCGTTCCGGGGCGGCGCCGTCGGCCCCGAGTCCGAACGCCGTCTGCCAGGCCACCCAGGCGAGTTGGGGATCCGCCCCGGCCGGGGCCGGTACGCACTCCGGGTCCTGCGAGAGCGCCGAGATCCGTGCCCGGACGTCCGCGCTGCGCTTCGTGTCGTGCGTGGTCAGCACCGTCCCGGAGCGGGGCCACAGCGCCGCCCGCTCGGCGCAGTACGCGTGGAACTCCGCCACCGTGACCGCCGGAGCCCCCGGATCCCCGCCCACCTCGGTGGCCGACAGCAGCGGGGCGTACCGGTAGAAGGCCCTGTCCTCGAGGGACTTGGCGCGCAGGGCCGCCGAGGTCTGGGCGAAGCGGGCCGCGAAGGCCGGGTCCCGCAGCAGGAGTTCGCGTACGCCCGCCACCGGGGCCGCGCCGGCCTCCGCGGCGGCCCGCTCCAGGGCCTCGGGGGCGAGGTCCGGATCGCCGGGGTAGGGCCGGTAGACGGGGTAGGCGATGAGCAACTCGCGTACGGCAAAGGCCAGTTCCGAACCGGCCAGTCGCTCCAGGGTGGCGAGCTCCGCGGCCAGGTCGCCGGTCAGGACCTCCCGGGCGCCCGCCGAGGCCGTCACCTCCCACCGGGGCTGCCCGGTCGCCCCGCGGAACCGGGCGTCGAGCCGTGCGGCCCCGGCCGGGTCGGTCAGCACCCCGTCCACCCGGTACAGCGCGTCGTACCCGGTGGTCCCGGCCACCGGCCAGGCGGGAGCGAGCCGTTCCTCGCGGGCCAGGATCTTCTCGACCACCACCCAGCAGTCCCGGCCGACGGCGTCCCGCAGCCGCCGCAGGTAGCCCTCGGGGTCCGCCAGTCCGTCCACGTGGTCGATCCGCAGACCTTCGGCGACCCCGTCCCGGACCAGCTCCAGCACCTTGGCGTGGGTGGCGCCGAAGACCTCGGGGTCCTCGACGCGCACCCCGATCAGCTCCGAAATGGTGAAGAAGCGTCGGTAGTTGAGGCCGGTCCGGGCCTCCCGCCAGCACGCGGGCCGGTACCACTGGGCGGCGAGCAGCGCCGCCGGCTCCAGCCCGGCCGTGCCCTCCCGGAGCGGGAACTCCAGCTCCCCGATCCGCAGGACGGCCCGCTCGCCCCTCCCGTCGACCTTGACCTCGGCGGGATCCAGCGGCTCCGCGAGCACGGGCAGCAGCAGCTGCCCCCCGCCCGCTTCCCAGTCGATGTCGAACCAGCGCGCGTACGGTGAGCCGGGGCCCTCCCGGGCCACCTCCCACAGGGGCCGGTTGAGGCGCAGCGGCGTAGGCAGCGCCATGTGGTTCGGCACGATGTCGAGCACCAGTGCGAGGTCGTGCGCCCGGGCCTCGGCGGCCAGGGCCCGCAGCCCCTCCTCCCCGCCCAGCTCCACCCGGACCCGGGTGTGGTCGGTGACGTCGTAACCGTGGGAGGAACCGGGCACCGCCTCCAGCACGGGGGACAGGTGCAGGTGGGACACGCCGAGCGAGGCGAGGTACGGTACGACGGCCCGGGCGTGGCCGAAGGTGAACTCGGGGCGCAGCTGAAGGCGGTAGGTCGACGCCGGGATGACGGCCGGTGGTCCATCGGATTCAGGCCGGTTGAAATCGGGACTCGGGCGACCGGTACGCGGGGGCAGGCTCATGAGAACGTACGTACCCAGGATGCGGGATTCCGTGCCATTACCCAATGCATCCGGGTGACTGCGCCGGGTTAACGTTGCTCAAGTGTTTGGAACCGTCAACACCTATCGAAGAGTCATTGCCCTGACCGGGCCCCTACTCCCGCTCATCTCCTTCCTCGCCCGACTGCCCGTCGCGATGTCGCAGTTCGGCAGCGTCCTCCTCGTCGCCGAGACCAGCGGCTCCCTCGCCACCGCGGGCATAGTCGGCGGCACCCTCTCCGCCGGACAGGTGGTCTTCGGACCCGTCCTGGGCCGGCTCGCCGACCGTCACGGGCAGCGTTCCGTCGTCCTGACGGCCGCCGCCGTCAACGCGGTGGCGACCGCCGCCCTGGTGGCCGGGGCGCTCTCCGAGCTCGCCACCGTCCCGCTCGCCGCGATCGGCTTCGTCACCGGGGCCTCCGTCCCGCTGATCGGCCCGCTCGCCCGTACCCGCTCCGTGGCGCTGGCCCACCGCGCCAAGTCCGACGAGGGCGTCGTGGGCGCCATCCACTCCCTCGAAGGCACCCTGGACGAGGTCTCCTTCGTCTTCGGGCCCGCCCTCGTGGGGCTGGCCACCCTCGTCCTGCACCCGGCCGTCGCCCTCGGCGGCGCGGCCGCCCTCGTCGCCGTCTTCGGCAGCCTCTACGCACTGCACCCGACCGCCGCCGTCACGGCCGGAGTGCCCGCGGGAGCCGGCCGGAAGAAGGACCGCGTCCGGGTCCGCCCGCCGCGCGTGGTCTTCGCCGTGCGGGGCTCCCTCGCCCTCCAGGGCGCCATGTTCGGCGCCTGCCAGGCCGGAATCGCCGCCCTGACCGCGCAGTTGGGCGTCCCCGGCCAGGCCGGCATCGTGTACGCGGCCATGGGAGTCGTCAGCGCCGCCGTCGGGCTCTCGCTCGGCGCGCTGCCCGCCCGCTTCGGGCTGCGGCTGCGCTGGCGGTGGGCCACCGCCGCCGCGCTCGTGCTCTCCGTACCGCTGCTCTTCACGCAGACGCTGTGGCCGCTGTACGCGGTCGTCACCGTCCTCGGAGCCGCCTACGCCCCGCACCTGATCACCGCCTTCGCCATCACCGAGCGCGCGGTGAGCCCCAGCCGGCTCGCCGAGTCGATGGCCTTCGCCACCAGCTCGCTGGTCGCCGGACAGGCCGCCTCGCTCGCCGTCTCCGGGCGGCTCGCCGAGTGGTACGGGCCCTCCGCGGCCTTCGCGGTGGCCGTGGGGGCCGCCGCCCTGTGCCTGGTCCTGGCCCTGGTCACCCGGGTGCCGTCGGGCCGTACGCACGCCCCGGTGGTGGCCGGCGGGGGCGCCCGGCCGGACGCCTTCGTGGAAGGCGCCGCCTACGCCGGGCACTGAGGCGGCGCCCGAGCCCTGCGCCCGGGCGGCGCCCGGTCCGGGCGCCGCGGCGGCGCCTGTGCCGGGCGCCGCGGCGGCGCCTGTGCCGGGCGCCGCGGCGGCGCCTGTGCCGGGCGCCGCCCGGGCCCGCGCCGGGCGCCGGAGCGGCGCCTATGCCGGGCGCTGAAGCACCACCAGACACCGTCCTGCCAGGGTCACCCGGTCCCCGGCCGCGTACTGCGGCCCGGTACCGGGTGCCAGTACCTCCGGACGCGCCGTGTCCACGACCAGCCGCCACTGCGCGCCGTGCCCGGCCGGGACCGTGAAGTCCTGGGCCTCCGCACCCGCGTTGAACATCAGGAGGAACGAGTCGTCGGTGATCCGCTCCCCGCGGGTGCCCGGCTCCGAGATGGCCTCCCCGTTCAGGAACACCGCCAGCGCCCGCGCGTGCTGCGCCTGCCAGTCACGGGCCCGCATCTCCTCGCCGTGCGGGGTGAACCACGCGATGTCCGAGAGCTCGTCGTGCGTGCCCTCCACGGGACGGCCGTGGAAGAACCGGCGCCGCCGGAACACCGGGTGCTCGCGCCGCAGCCACACCATCTGCCGGGTGAACTCCAGCAGCGCGGGCTCGGGTTTGCCGGGCTCCGGCCAGGTCACCCACGACAGTTCGTTGTCCTGGCAGTAGGCGTTGTTGTTGCCGCCCTGGGTCCGGGCGAACTCGTCGCCGTGGCTGATCATCGGCACGCCCTGCGAAAGCATCAGCGTGGCAAGGAAGTTGCGCATCTGGCGCTCGCGCAGCTCCCCGATCTCCGGGTCCTCCGTCGGCCCCTCCACCCCGCAGTTCCAGGACCGGTTGTGCGTCTCGCCGTCCCGGTTGCCCTCGCGGTTGGCCTCGTTGTGCTTCTCGTTGTACGAGACCAGGTCGTTCAGGGTGAAACCGTCGTGGCAGGTGGTGAAGTTGATCGAGGCCAGCGGCCGCCGGCCGTCGTCCTGGTAGAGGTCGGAGGAGCCAGTCAGCCGGCCCGCGAACTCCGCGAGCGTGCGCGGCTGCCCGCGCCACAAGTCCCGTACGGTATCGCGGTACTTGCCGTTCCACTCGGTCCACAGCGGCGGGAAGTTGCCCACTTGGTAGCCGCCTTCGCCCAGGTCCCAGGGCTCCGCGATCAGCTTGACCTGGCTGACCACCGGATCCTGCTGGACCAGGTCGAAGAACGAGGACAGCCGGTCCACCTCGTGGAACTGGCGGGCCAGCGTGGCCGCCAGGTCGAAGCGGAAGCCGTCCACGTGCATCTCGGTGACCCAGTACCGCAGCGAGTCCATGATCAGCTGGAGCACGTGCGGGGAACGCATCAGCAGCGAGTTCCCGGTGCCCGTGGTGTCCATGTAGTGCCGCGGATCGTCCGCGAGCCGGTAGTACGAGGCGTTGTCCAGCCCCCGGAAGGACAGGGTCGGGCCCAGGTGGTTCCCCTCGGCGGTGTGGTTGTAGACCACGTCGAGGATCACCTCGATGCCGGCCTCGTGCAGGGCCCGGACGGCCGACTTGAACTCCAGCACCTGCTGGCCGCGGTCGCCCGAGGCGTAGCCGTTGTGCGGGGCGAAGAAGCCGATGGTGTTGTAGCCCCAGTAGTTGCTGAGCCCGTCGTCCACGAGGCGGTGGTCGTTGACGAACTGGTGGACCGGCATCAGCTCCAGCGCCGTCACACCCAGCTTGGTCAGGTGCCCGATGACCGCGGGGTGCGCGAGCGCCCCGTACGTGCCGCGCAGCTCCTCGGGGAGGTCCGGGTGACGCATGGTCAGGCCCTTCACGTGGGCCTCGTAGAGCACGGTGTGGTGGTACTCGTGGCGCGGCGGCCGGTCGTTGGCCCAGTCGAAGTACGGGTTGACCACGACCGAACTCATGCTCTTGGGCGCGGAGTCCAGATCGTTGCGGGAGTCGGGCCGGCCGAAGTGGTAGCCGTACACCTCCTCGCCCCAGTCGACGCTGCCCGCGATGGCCCGCGCGTACGGGTCCAGGAGCAGCTTCGCCGCGTTGCAGCGCCGTCCGCGCTCCGGCTCGTAGGGTCCGTGGACCCGGAACCCGTAGCGCTGACCGGGCATGATGCCCGGCAGGTAGGCGTGCCGGACGAACGCGTCGGTCTCGCGCAGCTCGATCGCGGTCTCCGAACCGTCGTCGTGCAGCAGACACAGTTCGATGCGTCGGGCGGCCTCCGAATAGACCGCGAAATTGGTGCCGGCGCCGTCATACGTGGCACCGAGCGGATACGCCTGTCCCGGCCAGACCTGCATAGAAAACGACTCTTCCCCTCTGTGTCGGGCTGATCCGGCGTGGACCACGTCACTGGCAGATCTTCCCCGAAACCGGGCTTCCACGCGGGGACTTGGGAGGGTCCTACCGGGTGACCCGGAGAGCTGATAAGAGGGTGGGCGGACGATGGGGAGATCCGATCGTCGGCAGAGCGGATAATAAGCCAACGGACGGACCGGGTACGGACCCTGAGCCCGCGTCGGGCCGCAGGGGCCGCATCGGGCTGCAGGGTGCCGCACGCGCGGAGTACCCTTCCGTGATCACTGGAGACGGGCGTCCAGACGCAGGAGGCGGTGCACGGGTGAGCTCGGGAGGTCTGGAGCTGCCCCCTGGTGACGGCGGTCACGAGGGCGGCCCGGCGGACGCCGCGGGCGGGACGGCCGGCGCGATTCCCGCCGGGGCCGTGTCGCTGGCCCCGCCGGAAGCCGGCGGTACCGGGAAGGCGCAGGCGGGAGCCGGCGCCGAGCTGGACTGGGGCGCGGACGCCTGGAGCGAGGTCCGGACCCGGGCCCAGCGCGCCGGCCGTGCGTACATCTGGCTGAACCTGATCGAACAGCGGCTGCGCTCCGTGGTCGGAGCGGTGCTCCGGCCCGTCTACGAGCCCGTGCACGGAGGCGACGACTGGGTGGTGGCCGCGGCCGGCCCCGCCGGCCAGGAGTGGGTGCAGCGGGCGGTCGCCGTACGCGAGGTCAGCCGCCGCAAGGGCTACCTGCTGGACTCCGCCGACGACAACGTGCTGAGCTTCCTCACCCTCCCGCAGCTGCGGGAACTGATGGTCCAGCACTGGCCCTGCTTCGAGCCCTACTTCGACGACCGGCGCGAGATCGAGCAGGCGCTGGACGAGCTGGAGGTCACGCGCAACGTCGTCTCGCGGAACCGGGCCCTGTCCCGGGCCGTCCTGGAACAGGCCGAGCGGGCATCGGCGCGGCTGCTGGAGGTACTGGGCGGCGGCGCGGGCTCCCCGGCGGCGGACCGGCTGCCCATCGACGCCGTCGAGGACCTGGTCGGCGACCGGTACGCGGACGTCATCTCCGTCCACCCGGACCGGGTGCGGCTTCAGCGCCAGCTCCCGGCCGAGGACCTCTTCGGCGGCGCGCGGCGGCTCGACGCCATCGGCATCGGGCTCAACCTGCTGGTCCAGAACTTCTCGGGCCGAAGACTCGTACGCCTCGCGGAGGCCGGCTGCCGGGTGCGGCTGCTGTTCCTCAACCCGGCGAGCAGCGCCGTCAAGCGGCGCGAGCGGGAGCTCGGCCTGCGCAAGGGCGAGCTGAGCCGCTCGGTGGAGATGAACATCCTGCACGTGCGGCGGGTGCGGGCGGGCCTGCGCGACCCCTCGCGCTTCGAGATCCACGTCTTCGACGAGACCCCGCGCTTCACCGCGTACCTGGTGGAGGGCGAGTCCTCGGGCATCGCGGTGGTCCAGTCGTACCTGCGCCGGGCCCGGGGCATGGAGGCGCCGGTCCTCGTCCTGCGCGGCGGCGGGCGGGCCGCACCGGTGCGGCCCGACCACGAGCACGGGCTGTTCCCGACCTACCGCGAGGAATTCGAGTCGATCTGGCAGGACTCCCGCCCGGTGTCCTGAGCGGTCGCCGGCCGCCCCGCCTCCGGGGCTGTCAGTGGCCCGTGTCAGGCTGAAAGCCGTTGACGTAGAGGGACGGGTACGGGGGGAACACGATGGGGGACCGGGCGGGGGACTGGATGGGGGACTGGCACGGCGGGCCGATGGTGGCCTTCGACCTGGAGACCACGGGCACCGACACCGAATCCGACCGGATCGTGACGGCGGCCGTCCTCACGGTCGGCCCGGACGGTCAGGTGGCCCGCGAGCGGACCTGGCTGGTCGACCCGGGCGTGCCGATCCCGGAGCAGGCCTCGGCGATCCACGGCATCTCCACGGACCACGCCCGCTCGCGGGGGATGGCGGCGGCCCCGGCGATCGAGGAGATCACCCGGACGCTCGTGGAGGCGCTGAGCTCGGGAACCCCGCTGGTGGTGATGAACGCGCGGTACGACCTGACCCTGCTGGACCGCGAGTGCCGCCGCCACGGGATCCGCCCGCTGGGCGAGCGCTGGCCGGGTACGACCGCGCCGCCCGTCATCGACCCCCTGGTCCTGGACAAGCACGCGGACCGCTACCGCAAGGGCCGGCGCACCCTCCAGGCCCTCTGCGAGCACTACGGGGTGAGCCTGGAAGCGGCGCACGACGCGGGCGCGGACGCGCTGGCGGCGGCCCGCGCCGCTCGGCGGATGGGCGCCGTGCACGCGGCGATAGGGACGGTCGCCCTGGCGGACCTGCACGAGCTCCAGATCCGCGCGGCGGCCGAACAGGCGGCCTCGCTGCAGAGCTACCTGCGGCGCACCACGGACCCCGAGGCGATAGTCGAGCGGGCCTGGCCCGTGGTGCCGTACCGGATCTGACGTCGCCGAAGCACGCGTGGAAGATGCCCTCGCCCACACCGAGAGCCCTAGTCTTTTCCATAAGGGATCGCACAGATCGGGGCTCGCTCATGAGACTGCCCAGAACCGCGCACACCGATCGGCCCTGGCGGATCCACGAGATCGCCGGCGACTTCCGGGTCGAGGACGTGTGGGAGCTCCCGACGCCGGGCGGTCCGGACGACCTCGCACGGCTCGTGGAGCAGTTCGAGAAGGGCTGGGGGCAGCACGAGGCCGCCTCTCCGGCGGTGCGCGTGCTCTTCGCGGTCCGCTGGAAGCTGGGCGCGCTGCTCGGCTGGGACAAGCCCGCCGACGGCCTCGGCGGCCGGGTGCCGAGCCTGCGGGACCGGCTGCCCGAGGACCTGCGGGCGAACGCCCGGGGTTCGGCGTCCGGTTCGCCCACGTTCAGCACCGTCTACCAGACGCATGACGAGTGGGCGCTGGAGACCGCCAACCGGACCGTGCACGGGATCCTGCACATCGGCTGGGTCCCGGACGAGGACGGAGCGGGCGGCTACCACGGCCGGATGGCGATCCTGGTCAAGCCGAACGGACTCCTCGGCGCCCTCTACATGGTGGGCATCAAGCCCTTCCGCCACCTCGGGGTGTACCCGGCGATGCTGCGCGGCATCGGCCGCGCCTGGCAGGCCGGCGCGGGATCCGGCGCGGCGGCCTGACGCCGGAGGGGGCCGCGGGTCAGCGGTCCGGCCACTGATCGCGGTAGACGACGTGGATCGCGCTGCCGCCGCCGTCGGCGACGAGGCCGTCGCCCTGCCCCATCCGGGCGCAGTAGTGCCCGTGGTCGGGGCGGGCGTGGACGTACCCCGGACCCCGGTGGGCCACGTCGGCGAAGAGCCATGAGGTGTCGGCGAACAACGCGGCGCTGCCCGTCATGAACAGCGCCCCGGCGTGGACCCGCTGGTGGAACCGGTCCCGGTTCTCCCGGTGCTGCCGCTCCGGCCGGAGCTCGCGGGCGCGGCCGTCCGAAAGCGGTCCGGGCAGGTCCGCGGTCCGCGGCCGTCCCGGTCCCAGCCGGGCTCGCAGCTCCTTCCAGCGCGAGGGGGCGAACTGGAGCGAGTGGTGCAGGAGGACCAGGTCGAGGCCCGGTTCCCCGGTGTCGGGATCGGTGCGCCGCAGCGGTACGTGGACCAGTGAGCGCGGGGAGGTGGCGGCGAGCGACCACAGCGCGGCGACGAGCTGCGCGGCCTGCTGGTCGACCTGGGCGTCCAGGTACCAGCGGCCGTCCGACAGCACCGCGCGCTCCGGCGGCCGGGCCGGGCGGATCACCTGGAACTCCGCCGGGCCGAGCCGGGCCCGGTGGAGGGAGAGGGAAAGTTTCATGGGGGAATCGATACGCCGGTCCTAGAAGGCGTGCCAGCGGATTTCCGGGTCGCCCTCGCGCAGGGAGGTCACCCGGCGGCGGAACTCGGCCAGGGCCTTCGGGTTGGCCGGGGCGTGCTGGGAGACCCAGGCGCAGCTGGCCGTTTCGCGGGCGCCGCGCAGGACCGCGCAGCCCTCCCAGTCGCGCACGTCCCAGCCGTACGCCGCCGTGAACTCCTCGTACGCCGCGCCCGGCAGGGCGTACCGGTCTCGGGAGAGGGCCATCACCACCAGGTCGTGCTCGCGCAGGTCGGCGGAGACCGTCTCCAGGTCCACGAGGACCGGCCCGTCCGGGCCCACGTGCACGTTGCGGGGCAGCGCGTCGCCGTGGATCGGGCCCGGCGCGAGGTGCGGGGTGAGGGCGGCGACCTGGGAGGCGTACCCGTCGCGGCGGGCCCGCAGGTACGCCGCGTCCGCCGGATCGATCGCCCCGCCCGCCAGCCGCAGCCAGCGCTCGACCCCGCCCAGCAGATCGCGCGGGGGCAGGACGAAGGGGGGCGCGGGCAGGGCGTGGATCCGCCGCAGCAGCGCTGCGAGGTCTTCCGGGCCGGCCGGGCGGACCGCGTCGGGGAGCCGGTGCCACAAGGTCACCGGGTGCCCGTCCACCAGCCGCGGCTCCGGTTCGGCCGCGCGGACCGCGGGGACCCCGGACTCCGCGAGCCAGCCCGCCACGGCGAGTTCCAGCTCGGCCCGCGGCAGCAGCGCCGCCTCCCGGCCGACCTTGGCGACCAGGTCGTCGCCGAGCGCGAAGACGGCGTTCTCGCCGAGGGCCAGCAGCCGGGGAGCGGGCGAACCCGCCCCTGCCAGGCCCGCCGCCGTCAGGGCCTGCCGGGCCCGTGCCTCGTCCATGCCGTCTCCGCGGTCCGTGTCGGTGTCTCCGGGTGCCCCGGGCGTACCCGGGTGCTCATGACCGGACAAGTTTCGCACCGGCCCGCCCTTCCCCCGAACTGGCGGTCTGCCGGCCAATAGGTTGCACGAGACGTCTCGTCTCGTTATGGTTCCCTCATGACCGCCACCGCCACCGCGCAGCCCGCCCACATCGCCATGTTCTCCATCGCCGCCGCCGGACACGTCAACCCGAGCATCGAAGTGATCCGCGAACTGGTCGCCCGCGGCCACCGCGTCAGCTACGCCATCCCGGCCGCGTACGCGGACAAGATCGCCGAGACCGGCGCCACCCCGGTGGTCTGGAACTCCACCCTCCCCACCGACGAGGACCCCGACGCGTGGGGCACCGAGGTCATCGACAACATCGAGCCCTTCCTCGCCGACGCCGTCCAGGCCCTCCCGCAACTCGCGGCCGCCTTCGACGGCGACGAGCCGGACCTCGTCCTCCACGACATCACCGCCTACCCCGCGATCGTCCTCGCCCACCGCTGGGGCGTCCCCGCGGTCTCCCTCTCCCCGACCCTGGTCGCCTGGACCGGCTACGAGGAGGAGGTCGCCGCGCCGATGACCGCCGCACTGCGCGCCTCCGAGCGCGGGCGGGCGTACTACGCCCGGTTCCGGGCCTGGCTCGACGAGAACGGCATCGACGAGGACAGCGACCGGTTCGTCGGCCGCCCCCGCCGCAGCGTCGTCCTCATGCCGCGCGCCCTCCAGCCCCACGCCGACCGGGTCGACGAGACCGTGTACACCTTCGTCGGCGCCTGCCAGGGTGACCGCAGTGCCACGCAGGGCACCTGGACGCGCCCCGCGGGCGCCGAGGGGAAGAAGGTCCTCCTGGTCTCCTTCGGGTCCACCTTCACCAAGCAGCCGGCCTTCTACCGGACGTGCGTGGAGGCCTTCGGGGACCTGCCCGACTGGCACGTGGTGCTCCAGATCGGCAAGTTCACCGACGAGGCCGAGATCGGCGAGATCCCCGCCAACGTCGAAGTCCACCGCTGGGTCCCCCAGTTGGACATCCTGCGCCGGGCCGCCGCCTTCATCACCCACGCGGGCACGGGCGGCTGCCAGGAGGGGCTGGCCACCGGGACCCCGATGGTCGCGGTCCCGCAGGCGGTCGACCAGTTCGGCAACGCCGACACGCTGGCCGGCCTGGGCGTCGCCCGGCACGTCCCGATGGCCGAGGCCGACGCCACGACCCTGCGCGAGGCGGTCCTCGCCCTGGTCGCCGACCCGGAGGTCGCCGCCCGCGCGGACCTCATCCGCCGCGAGATGGCAACGGAGGGCGGCACGCACCAGGCGGCCGACCTGATCGAGGCCGAACTGCCCGGACGGCGGTGAGCGGTGGTCGGCGAGTCCGGCGGCGCCGCGGAAGGGAATCCTGAACGGGCCGGGACGCGGCTGCGTACGATCCGATCATGAACGCTCCCGTCACCCTCCACGCGGCCGCGACGTGGACCGCGCCCGCGCTCGTGCTTCGCCCCTGGTGCGCGGACGATGTCACCGCGCTGGTCGAGGCGTACCGGGATCCCGGCCTGCGGCGGTGGGCGAGTCCTCCCGTGGAGGGCGCGGAGGACGGGCTGCGGTGGGTGCGGGACCGGGAGCGGGACTGGGCCTCGGGCACGCGGTTCGGCTTCGCCGTCCTGGAGGAGACCCTCGGGGCCCCCGCTGTGGCGGGCCACGTGGTGCTGAAGGGAGTCGGACCCGGCAAGCCCTCCGCCGAGGTCGGCTACTGGACGGCGGCGCGGGCCCGAGGGCGGGGCGTGGCCCCACGAGCCCTGGACGCCCTCGGTACTTGGGCCTTCGAGTCCTTCCGGGCCGATGGTCTGGAATGCCTCGAACTCCTCCACCAGGCGGACAACGCGGCATCCTGCCGGGTCGCCGAGAAGAGCGGCTACGCGTTCGGCAGGATCCTGCCGTCGGCGCCGCCCTCCTACCCGCTCGACGGGCACCTGCACCTGCGGCACGCGGATGATGCCCGATCCGCGCTGTCAGCGTCGTCGGCGTCGTCGGCGTTGTCAGGGCTGCGCCCTATCGTGCAGCCATGACCAAGACGACGAAGTACGCGGCGCTGCTCCGGGGCATCAACGTCGGCGGGAACAAGAAGGTCCCGATGGCCGAGCTGCGCCAAGTCCTGGCAGACCTCGGCCACGAGGAGGTGCAGACGTACCTCCAGAGCGGCAACGCCGTCTTCGCCGACGCGAGCGGCAAGACCCCGACCGCCCTCGCCCGCGAGCTGGAGGCCGCCATCGAGGCCCACTTCGGCTTCCGGGTCCCCTGCCTGGTGCTCGACGGCGCCCACCTGCGCGCCGTCGCCGACGCCTGCCCCTTCCCCGCGGCCGAACTCGAAGGCAAACAGCTCCACGCCACCTTCTGCTCCGAGCAGCCCGCCGAGTCCCGCTTCGCCTCGATCGACGCCCCCGCGTACCTCCCGGAGGAGTACCGCGTGGGCGACCGCGTCATCTACCTCTACGCCCCCAACGGCCTGGGCCGCTCCAAACTGGGCGAGTCCCTCGCGAAGCCGGCGGTGGTCAAGGGCCTGGACGTGACCACCCGCAACTGGAACACCGTCGTGAAGCTGGTGGAACTCACGGAGGAATGACCCCGGCCCGGCCACCCGCTACGGCCAGGCCGCCGGCATCCATCTCGCCGGACTCCACCTCGCCGGCATCCCCATCTGGTCAGCGAGGTGATCCGAGGGAAACGGTCTGGGCCGTCCCTTCGTCGTGCCGCCCGCCGCGGAAGCGTCCGGGCGGGATCCCGTGGGCCCGTTTGAAGGCGTGGGCGAAGGCGTACTCCGAGGTGTAGCCGGAGCGGGCCGCCAGGACCGACAGGGACGTGTCGGTGGTGCGCAGCAGGCGCGCGGCCGTGGTCATGCGCCACCACGTCAGGTAGGCGAGCGGCGGCTGCCCGACGCGTTCGTGGAACCGGCGGGCGAACGCGGCCCGCGACAGTCCGGCCCGTGCCGCCAGGGAGGCGACCGTCCAGGGGCGGTCCGGTTCGGTGTGGACGGCTGCCAGTGCGGCGCCGACGGCGGGGTCGGCGAGCGCCGCCGCCCAGCCCGTCCGCCCGGCCTCCCCGTCGGTCCCGGCGGCCCCGCCCGGTCCGCAAGCCCCGCCCGGTCCGCAAGCTCCGCCCACGTAGGCCCGCAGGACGTAGAGCAGCAGCACGTCCAGCAGGGCCGGGAGCAGCGTGTCCGTCCCCAGCCCGGGCTCCTCGGCCTCCCGGGCCAGGAGGGCCACCGCCTCGGCCGCGCCGGGCTGCCCGGCCGGCAGGTGGAGCACCTCGGGGAGTTCGCGCAGCAGCGGATGCGCGAACTCCGCCTCGATCTTGTATCCGCCGCACAGGGTTACGGTGACCGGCCCGGAGCCCGGTTCCCCGACGGTGTCCCGGACGAGCAGGGCGGGTTCGCGGGTGGGGTCCCAGCGGGGTTCGGCCGGCTGCGCCGACGGCTCGCCGAGCAAGGTGTACCCGTGGCCGTGCGGCAGGAACAGCACGTCCCCGGGGTTCAGGCGGACCGGCCCCGAGGCTTTCTCCAGCAGACAGCTTCCGCTGAGCACCACCTGGAACCCGGCGGACCCGGGGACCGCGGGGAACCGCTGGCCCCAGGGCGCGTGCCACCGTACGAGCGCCGACGTGGGCCTGCCCGTACGCATGAGCGCGATGACATCGCTGAGTACGTCCACGCCCGGCAGCTTAGACGGATGCGCAGGAAACATGGATCCTCACGCATGGATCGTCTTCCTCCCGGCTCATAGCGTGGGGGTCATGAACGCAACCCGACAGCCCGCCGCCACGATGCTCGCGGCCCGCATCCACGCCTACGGCGGCCCCGCCGTCATCCGCCACGAGGAAGTACCGGTCCCCGTCCCGGCTCCGGGCGAGGTCCTCGTAGAGGTGGCGGCCACCTCCTTCAACCCGTCCGAACTCGCCCTGCGCGCCGGGTGGCTGCGGGACGTCCTGCCCCTGGACCTGCCGTACGTCCCGGGCTGGGACCTGGCCGGCACGGTCGTGACCACCGGGGAACGGGTGATCGGCCGGCTGGACGCGGGCGGAACCGCCGCCCCGTACGTGTCCGTCGCCCCTGGACTGCTGGTCCCCGCCCCCCGCTCCCTCCCCCTCACGGCGGCGGCCGCGATCCCGGTGGCCGGACTGACCGCCTGGCAGGCGCTGTTCGAGGCGGCCGGGATCGGCCCGGGCAGCCGGATCCTGATCAACGGGGCCGGCGGCGGCGTGGGCGCCTTCGCCGTGCAGCTCGCGCGCTGGGCCGGGGCCACCGTCGTGGCGACCGCGAGCCCGCGCAGCGCCCTGGCGGTGCGGCGGTACGGGGCCCGGCGGGTGATCGACCACACGGCCGGTCCGCTCTCCACGGCCCTGGAGGGTGAACCCCTGGACGCCGTGCTCAACCTGGCCCCGATCGCCCCGGAGGCCGCCGCCGCCCTGCCGGCCCTCCTCGGACCGGGCGGCGTGGCGGTCTCCGTGGCGACCCCGATCCCCGGCGGCATCCACCTGGTGGCCCGCCAGGACACCGGGCAGCTCGCGCGCCTGGTCGAGCTGGTCGACGCGGGCGACCTGGAGGTCGCCCCCGCCGCGGTCCGCCCGCTGGCCGACCTGGCCGACGTACACGCGGAAGCCGAAGCGGGAACCCTCGTCCGCGGAAAGACGGTCCTGGTTCCGGACGCGAGCCGGCGCGCGTCCCTCTGACGGGCCGGGCCGATCGGCAAGGTCCGAAAGAGACGGCCTAGTCCGCCAGCCCGTTCAGCAGGGTCATCTCGTGCGGGGTCAGGTGGACCGTCGCCGCGTCCAGGTTCTCCGCCAGGTGGTCCGGGGAGCCCGTGCCGGGGGTGGGGCACAGGACCGGGGAGTGCTGGAGGAGCCAGGCCAGGGCGATCTGGCCGGTGGACGCGCCGTGTTCGGTGGCGACCGCCGTCAGCGCGGCGGCGCTCTCCCGGGTCAGGGCCCCGCTGCCCAGCGGGTAGTAGGGGAGGAAGGCGATGCCCCGGGCCTCGCACAGGGCGAGGAGCTCCGCGGAGGAGCGGTCCAGGACGTTGTACGGGTTCTGCACCGAGGCCACCGGCACCACGGCCAGGGCCTCCCTGAGCTGGTCCGCCGTCACCGTGTTCAGCCCGATGTGGCGGATCTTGCCCTCCGCCCGGAGCTCGGCCAGCGTGCCCAGCTGCTCCGCCGGCGGGACGGCCGGGTCGAAGCGGTGCAGTTGGTAGAGGTCGATCCGGTCGAGGCGGAGCCTGCGCAGGCTCGCCTCGCACATCGAGCGCAGGTCCTCCGGGCGGCCCGCCGCGTGCCACTGGTCGGGGCCGGTGCGCACCACCCCGCCCTTGGTGGAGACCACCAGCCGCTCCCCGTACGGGTGGAGGGCCTCGGCGACCAGCTCCTCGGCCAGGTGGGGGCCGTAGTTGTCGGCGGTGTCGATCAGGGTGACCCCGCGTGCGACGGCGGTGCGCAGCAGCGCGACCGACGCGGGGCGCGTGTCGCGCGCGCCCCAGTAGCCGGAGCCGACCAGACCGCCGGTGCCGAGTCCGAGGCGGCGCACGGGCAGGTCGCCCCCGAGGGCGAACGTCTCATCCACGTCAACAGACATGGCCCGACCGTATCCCAGGCCCGCGGATGTGCCAGGCTCGTGGGCATGCGTTACATCATCATCGGCGCCGGAGCGATCGGCGCGACCATCGGCGGACGGCTCGCGGAGTCCGGCAGCGAGGTCGTGCTCGTCGCGCGCGGCCCTCACGCGGAGGCCCTGCGGGCGGACGGGCTGCGGCTCACCACGGCGGACGGGGAGCGGATGCACCGGCTGCCCGTGGTCGGCGGTCCGGCAGAGCTCGGCGAACTGCGCCCCGACGACGTGCTGTTGCTCACCGTGAAGACCCAGGACGCACTCGCAGCGCTCGAGGCGTGGGGCGACGCGGAGGTCGCGGGCGGCGGTACGGCCGCGCAGCGGCTGCCGGTGCTGTGCGCGCAGAACGGGGTGGAGAGCGAACGCCTCGCCCTACGGCGCTTCGCGCGCGTGTACGGGGTCTGCGTGTGGCTGCCGGCGACCTTCCTGGAGCCGGGGGTGGTCTCCGCGCTGTGCGCGCCGCTGACCGGGATCCTGCACCTCGGGAAGGCCGCCGGGGGAGCGGACGCGCGGGCCCGGCGGATCGCGGCCGACCTGGAGAAGGCCGGGTTCGGGGCGCCGGTCGTCGAGGACGTGATGCGGTGGAAGTACGCGAAGCTGCTCGGCAACCTGGGCAACGCGATCCAGGCGACCACCGGCCCCGAGCCGGAGCCCGCGAAGGCCGCGCTGCTGCTGCGGGCCGTGCGCGAGGCCAAGGCCGCCTTCACCGCGGCCGGGATCGACTGGGCCTCGGATGACGAGCAGTCGCAGGCGCGCGGCGGGAAGGTCGAGGCGCCGGCCGGAGCGGCGCGGGGCGGATCGTCCTGGCAGAGCCTGGCGCGGGGGACGGGGTCGGTGGAGGCGGACTATCTCAACGGGGAGATCGTGCTGCTCGGGCGGCTGCACGGGGTGGCCGCGCCGGTCAACGACACGCTGCGCGTGGCGGCGAACATCTTCGCCCGGGAGGGCCTGCCGCCCGGCGCGATGTCCGCCTCGGACCTCACAGCCCTGGCCGACGAGGCCGCGGCGCGGGGCTGAGCCGCCGGGTGCGGATGGGTGGCCCTGCGGGGCGGAGTCCCCTACCCACCCTTCCACCGTTCCCCGGGCGCTGCCCGGACCCGGTCCTCAAACGCCGGACGGGCTGGATTTTCCGGCTCCGCCGGAAAAATTCAGCCTCGCCGGCGTTTGAGGCGCGGGGTCTGGGGCGGAGCCCCAGGGGGTCCGGGCGCAGCCCGGGGAACGGGCGAAGGGCGGGTAGGGGACTTCGCCCCGCGCAGCGGCAAAGGTCGCAGCGGGGAACTCCGGCCCGCGCAGCGGCGGGTCAGGCTGCCAGGGCCGGGACGCGGGTCGGGGTGACGGTGGCCGCGTCGAATCTGCGGAGCAGCAGGCGGGCCAGTTCCGGAGAGGGGCCCAGGACGTCGGCCACCACATCCGCGCCGGCCTCAGCCGCGCCCGCCGCGATGCGGTCGGGGAGCCGGCCGGGGGCGATGACGTAGGGGGCCACCGCGATCCGGCGGACGCCCTCGGCGCGCAGGGCCCGTACGACGTCCTCCGTCCGGGGGAGAGCGGCGGAGGCGAACGCAGGCCGCACGGCGCACCAACCGGTGTGCCGCCACTCCCGCGCGGTTTCAGCGATCACTGCGATCGCCTCCGGGTCCGAGGAGCCGGCGGACGCGAGCACCACACCGGTGGTGGCGCGGTCCGCCGGGGTGAGGCCGGCTTCCCACAGCCGGCGCTCCAGGGTCGCCAGCAGCAGCGGCGACGGGCCGAGCACATCCGCGATCCGGACCGAGAGGTCCGGCAGGTGGGACGCGGCGCCCGCGAGCACGGCCGGGATGTCGGACTTCGCGTGGAACGCCCTCGTCAGGAGGAGGGGGAGCGCCACGATCTCGCGTACGCCCGACAGGTACAGCGAGGCGACCGCCTGGTCGACGGTCGGGGTGTCGAAGTCCAGGAAGGCGGTCTCCACGCGCAGCCCCGGCCGCAGCGCCCGTACCCGCCGGGTGAGGGCGTGCACGGTCGCCGCGTGCCGCGGATCGCGGCTGCCGTGGGCGATGACGAGCAGGGCCGGGGAGCGAGCGGAGAGCGCCGACACGGTGATCAGCTCTTGACCAGCAGGCCGCGGGTGCGCAGCACCCACCGCTCGACCGGGCTGAAGATGAGCAGGTCGATCGCGATGCCGACGACCAGGATCAGGATGATCGCGAGGAACACGCCGGGCAGGTCGATGTTGTTGCGGCCGTTTTCGAGGAGCTGGCCCAGGCCCAGGCCCAGGTCGGGGGAGCTGGCGATGATCTCGGCGGCCATCAGGGAGCGCCAGGAGAAGGCCCAGCCCTGCTTGAGGCCGGCCAGGTAGCCGGGCAGCGCGGCCGGCATGACCACGTGCCAGGCTCCGCGCAGGCCGGTGGCGCCCAGGGTGCGGCCGGCCCGCAGGAACAGCGGCGGGATCTGGTCGATGCCGGAGACGAGGCCGTTGGCGATCGACGGGACGGCGCCGAGCAGGATGACGGTGTACATCATCGCGTCGTTGAGCCCGAACCAGAGCACCGCCGGGGGCACCCAGGCGACCGAGGGCAGCGACTGCAGGCCCTGCAGGATCGGGCCGATCGCGGCGCGGACGAACTTCACCCGGGCGACGAGCAGTCCGAGGGGCGTACCGATGGCCAGGGCCAGCAGGAAGCCGAGCAGACCGCGCGAGACGGAGGTCCAGATGACCTCCAGCAGGGTGCCCTTCATCCACATGTCGGACAGGCTGTCCCAGACGGAGGACAGGGCGGGGAGCTTGGTCTCGTCGGTGACCTTCGCGGCGACGAGGATCTGCCAGACGAGGAGGACCAGGCCGACGGCGATGACCGGCGGCAGGACCTTCTTGACGAGGACTTCGCGGACCGGCGTGCGGTGGGTCTGGACGGCGTCGAGCGCGTCGAGGCCCGCCTCCAGTCCGGCGAGGTCCTCGGCCTTGGCCTTGGACGGGGCCTCGGGAGTGGTGTCAGTGCTGGCCATGGCGGCGGATCTCCCCACGCAGGTGTTCAGTGATCTCAAGGGACAGCTCCGCGACGTCCGCGTCCTCGATGCGGCGCGGCTGCGGAATGCCCACGGTCCACTCCTTCGCGACCCGGCCGGGGCGGGAGGAGAGGAGAACCACGCGCTGGGCGAGGCGGACGGCCTCGCGGACGTTGTGCGTGACGAACAGGACGGACAGGTTCGTCTCTTCCCAGATGCGGGTGAGCTCGCCGTGCAGCACGTCGCGGGTGATGGCGTCGAGCGCCGCGAACGGCTCGTCCATCAGCAGCAGTTGGCTGTCCTGGGCGAGCGCCCGGGCCAGGGCCACGCGCTGGCGCATGCCGCCGGACAGCTCGTGGACCCGCTTGCCGTACGAGCCGCCGAGCCGGACCAGCTCCAGCAGCCGCTCGGCCTCCGGCTTGCGGTCGGCCTTGGCCACCCCGCGCAGGCGCAGGGCGAGTTCGATGTTCTTGCCCGCGGTGAGCCACGGGAAGAGGGCGTGCTCCTGGAACATCAGGGCCGGACGGCCGCCGGGGGTCTCGATCGACCCCGCGGACGGCTTGTCCAGTCCGGCGACCAGGTTGAGCAGGGTGGACTTTCCACAGCCCGAGGCACCCAGGATGGTGACGAACTCTCCGGGAGCGACATCGAGGCTGATGTCGTCCAGGACGAGCTGCGATCCGGCCGGGCCGGAGAAGGACTTCGAGACGTGCTCGATCCGAGCGGCGTGCGTCTGCTCCGCTACGGTGCCCTCGGCAGCCTTGGCAAGCATGGTGGCCATGGTCGTCACCTCCTGGGATTCGGGACGGGTACTGAAGGGTTGCTGGACGGGAAGGACTACTGAGGGCTACTTCGGAGGGTTACTTGACGCCGAGACCGGCGTCGGCGACCTCGGGCTGGCCCGCGGCCTTGAGCACCTTGTTCAGGAGCTTCAGGTCGTAGATGCCGTTCAGGTCGGGCTGCTCGATGAGCTTGGCCTTGACCGCCCACTCCGACTGCGTCTTCAGCGTCGACGCCAGCGGGTCGTTCGTGATGAGGATGCTCGGCCACGCCGGGTCGATGACCTTCGCGTCGAGCGGCTTGCCGCCCTCCGCCGCGAGCTTCGCGTTCGCCGAGGCCTTGGCCTTGTCCGGGTTGGCGTTGATCCACGCGTTGGTCTTCACCGTGCCGGTGAGCACGGCCTCGACGACGTCCGGGTGCTCCGAGAGGAACTTCTGGGACACGATGATGTTCGTGATCACGAACTTCTTGTCGGGCCACAGGGAGGTCTCGTCGAGGAGGACCGAGCCGCCTTCGGCGACGAGCTTGGAGGCCGTGGGCTCCGGCACCCAGGCGCCGTCGATCGAGCCCTGCTTGAAGGCGTCCGGGGTGACCTTGTTGTCCGTGCGGACGACGGAGACGTCACCCTTGCCGGACTCCGGGTCGACCGTCCAGCCCTTCTCGGCGATCCAGTTGAGGAACGCGACGTCCTGCGTGTTCCCCTTCTGCGGGGTGGCGATCTTCTTGCCCTTGAGGTCGTCCAGGGTCTTGATCTTCGCCGGGTTCACGACCAGCTTGACGCCGCCCGAGGCGGAGCCGGAGATGATCCGCAGGTTGGAGCCCTTGGACTTCACATAGGCGTTGATCGACGGCGAGGGGCCGATGAAGCCGATGTCGAGAGAGCCGCCGTTGAGGGCTTCGATCTCGGACGGGCCGGCGTTGAAGGACTGCGGCTTGATGGCGGTGGCGCCGAGCTCCTTGGCGATCAGGCCTTCCTGGAGACCGACCAGCGCGGTGGCGTGGGTCAGGTTCGGGAAGTAGCCGATGCGGACCTCGGAAGCCGACAGCTTCTTGGCGGAGGTGTCCGCGACGTTCGCCTTGGGAGCGTCGTCCTTCTTGGCGTCGGAGCCGTAGCCGCACGAGGCCAGGGCGCCGATCAGGAGCGGCAGGGCGGCAGCGGCGACGATGCTGCGGCGCAGGCCATTACGGGTGTGTACAGCACGGGTGGATCCGTTGGCAGGCACGGGAGGGCTCCCTCTCGTAGCGTCGTATCACGACGCACGTCTTCGTTTGCTGAACAAGGGCAGGTAGAGCTCGTGGGGGGTGTGGGCGCGCATGCGGTGCGCGTACGTCATCACGCACATCGCCCCACGCCTCCCGTGCCGCTGCCGAGGGAGCCGCTGCCTACGCGGCCGCCCTCCTTCGCGAAGGTGGAGTAGATATCGGCAAGCATGATCAGAAGTCCCACCCTTCTTCATCAGCCTGGACGGTCGTTTCGGCGGTGGAGGCGAAGGATTCGCCGACCATGCCGGCCGCCAGGGTCGTGCCGTCCGCCGGGTCGATCAGGAGGAAGGACCCGGTGCGGCGCGAGTCGGCGTACGAGTCGAGCGCGAGCGGCTCGGCGGTACGGACGACGACTCGGCCGATGTCGTTGGCCACCAGCTGCCCGGGGTTCGGGTGCTGGGACAGGTCGTCCAGGGTCAGCCGCGAGGGGATCTCCTTGACGATCGCCTTCACCGTGCGCGTCGTGTGCTTGATCAGCACCCGGGCGCCCACGGCGAGGGGCTGGTCCGCCACGTGGCAGACCGTCGCCACGACGTCCTGCGTGGTGGCGGGGGAGCTCGACGACGGCGCGATCAGATCGCCGCGCGAGATGTCGATGTCGTCCTTCAGGCGCAGGGTCACCGACTGCGGGG
The DNA here is from genome assembly GCF_035978755.1 of Streptomyces sp. NBC_01298. Lineage (NCBI taxonomy): Bacteria > Bacillati > Actinomycetota > Actinomycetes > Kitasatosporales > Streptomycetaceae > Streptomyces > Streptomyces sp. NBC_01298. The sequence goes on along the minus strand of NZ_CP108414.1, from coordinate 2,089,030 downwards.
CCCACGCGATGTCGACGCTCTCGCCGAGCGCGTCGATGCCCTCGATGACCGAGGTGCGGCCCGACGGCAGGACGGTGACGGCCTCGCCGACCCGCAGCACGCCGGAGGCGATCTGGCCCGCGTAGCCCCGGTAGTCCGGGTTCTCGGCGGTCTGCGGACGGATCACGTACTGCACCGGGAAACGCGCCGGGCAGGCGGTGAGGTCGTGGCTGACCGGGACGGTCTCCAGGTGCTCCAGCACCGTGGGGCCGCCGTACCAGTCCATGTTCGCGGAGGGCTCCACCACGTTGTCGCCGGCCAGCGCGGAGATCGGGATCGCGGTGATCTCCGGGACGCCCAGGCCCGTGGCGTACGCGGTGAACTCCTCGGCGATCGACGCGAAGACCGACTCCTGGTAGCCCACCAGGTCCATCTTGTTGACGGCGAGGACCACGTGCGGGACCCGGAGGAGGGCCGCGACGGCGGCGTGCCTGCGGGTCTGCTCGATCACGCCGTTGCGGGCGTCGACGAGGACCACGGCGAGGTCGGCGGTGGAGGCGCCGGTGACCATGTTCCGGGTGTACTGCACGTGCCCGGGGGTGTCGGCCAGGATGAACCGGCGCCGGGCGGTCGCGAAGTAGCGGTAGGCCACGTCGATGGTGATGCCCTGCTCCCGCTCGGCCCGCAGGCCGTCGGTGAGCAGCGCGAGGTCGGGGGTGTCCTGACCGCGGCTGGCCGAGACCCGCTCCACGGCTTCCAGCTGGTCGGTGAGGACCGACTTGGAGTCGTGCAGGAGGCGGCCGACCAGGGTGGACTTGCCGTCGTCGACGGAACCCGCGGTCGCGAAGCGCAGCAGCGTGGTCGCCGACAGGTCGGCGAACTGCTCGGTGGTGGAGGTCATTTTAGAAGTACCCTTCGCGCTTGCGGTCTTCCATCGCGGCCTCGGACAGCTTGTCGTCGGCGCGGGTCGCGCCCCGCTCGGTGAGCCGGGAGGCGGCGATTTCGGTGATCACGGCGTCCAGCGTGGTGGCGTCGGAGTCGACGGCACCGGTGCAGGACATGTCACCGACGGTGCGGTAGCGGATCAGGCGGGTCTCGGTGGTCTCGCCTTCCTTGGCGCCGCCCCACTCGCCGGCCGTCAGCCACATGCCGTTGCGCTGGAAGACCTCGCGCTCGTGGGCGAAGTAGATCTCCGGCAGTTCGATCTTCTCGCGGGCGATGTACTGCCACACGTCCAGCTCGGTCCAGTTGGACAGCGGGAAGACGCGCACGTGCTCGCCCGGCGCGTGGCGGCCGTTGTAGAGCTGCCACAGCTCGGGGCGCTGGCGGCGCGGGTCCCACTGGGAGAACTCGTCGCGCAGGGAGAAGACGCGCTCCTTGGCGCGGGCCTTCTCCTCGTCGCGGCGGCCGCCGCCGAAGACCGCGTCGAACTTGAGGCTCTGGATCGCCTCCGTGAGGGGGACGGTCTGCAGCGGGTTGCGGACGCCGTCGGGACGCTCGCGGAGCTTGCCGGCGTCGATGTACTCCTGGACGGAGGCCACGTGCAGGCGCAGCCCGTGCTTGGCGACGGCGCGGTCGCGGTAGTCCAGGACCTCGGGGAAGTTGTGGCCGGTGTCCACGTGGAGCAGGGTGAACGGCACCGGCGCGGGCGCGAACGCCTTCAGCGCCAGGTGCAGCATGACGATCGAGTCCTTGCCGCCGGAGAAGAGGATCACCGGCTTCTCGAACTCGCCCGCCACCTCGCGGAAGATGTGCACGGCCTCCGACTCGAGGGCGTCGAGGTGCGACAGCGCGTAGGGCGCGTCCGTCCCTTCGTGGACGTGTGCGACGGTGGCGGTCATGCCAGACCCCTCTCGGTGAGCAGCGCGTGCAGGGCCGAAGCCGACTCCTGTACGGACTGCGTGTGCGACTCGATACGGAGGTCCGGGGACTCCGGTGCCTCGTACGGGTCGTCGACCCCGGTCAGACCGGAGATCTCGCCCGCCGCCTGCTTGGCGTACAGGCCCTTCACGTCACGCTCGGAGCACACCTCCACCGGAGTGGCCACGTGCACTTCGAGGTAGCTCGTGCCCTCGGCGGCGTGCCGCTTGCGGACGGCCTCGCGGCTGTCGGCGAACGGCGCGATCACGGGGACGAGCGCCTTGACGCCGTTGGACGCGAGGAGTTCGGCGACGAAGCCGATCCGCTGCACGTTGGTGTGCCGGTCCTCGCGGCTGAAGCCGAGACCGGCGGAGAGGAACTCGCGGATCTCGTCGCCGTCGAGGACCTCCACGCGGTGGCCCTCGGCGCGCAGCCGCTCGGCCAGCGCGTAGGCGATGGTGGTCTTGCCCGCGCTCGGCAGCCCGGTCAGCCACACCGTGGCGCCCTGGTCGCTCACGCTCATCTGGTTCGTCTCCGTCGGTTCTGTACGTGCAGTGGTTTTGCCGGGGGCCGTGCCGCCGGCCGTGCCGCTGGTCGTCATCAGCCGTGCAGCCCGCACTCGGTCTTGCCGCGCCCGGCCCAGCGGCCGGCGCGGGCGTCCTCGCCCTCCGCCACCCGGCGGGTGCAGGGGGCGCAGCCGACGGAGGCGTAACCGTCCATCAGCAGCGGGTTGGTGAGCACGCCGTGCTCCAGGACGTACGCGTCCACGTCGTCCTGGGTCCAGCGGGCGATCGGCGAGACCTTGACCTTCCGCCGCTTCTCGTCCCAGCCGACCACCGGGGTGTTCGCCCGGGTCGGGGACTCGTCGCGGCGCAGGCCCGTGGCCCAGGCGTCGTACGCGGTCAGGCCCTCTTCGAGCGGCTTGACCTTGCGCAGCGCGCAGCACAGGTCGGGGTCGCGGTCGTGCAGCTCGGGGCCGTACTCGGCGTCCTGCTCGGCGACGCTCTGGCGCGGGGTGAGCGTGATGACGTTGACGTCCATCACGGCCTCGACCGCGTCACGGGTGCCGATGGTCTCCTCGAAGTGGTAGCCCGTGTCGAGGAAGACCACGTCCACGCCGGGGAAGGCGCGGGAGGCGAGGTGGGCGACGACCGCGTCCTCCATGGAGGAGGTCACGGCGAACTTCTTGCCGAAGGTCTCGGCCGCCCAGGTGAGGATCTCCAGCGGGGTGGAGTCCTCGAGGTCCCGGCCCGCCTGCTCGGCCAGCCCCTTGAGGTCGGCCGACTCGAACTCGCCCGTCGTGAGATCCGCGTCCTGAATCGTGGTCATATCTCGTCCCCTCCAGCGTCGTTGGACTGAACACCCCGGGCCAGCAGCCCGAGGTACTTCAGCTGGAAGGCTCGATTGCAGGCCCTGCATTCCCAGGCGCCGTGACCTGTTTCGTTCGGGAACAGGTCCTCGTCGCCGCAGTACGGGCAGTAGAACGGTGCGGCGCGCTCGCTCACGACAGGTCCTCGTCCTTGGCGCGGGTGACCCAGCTGGCGAAGCGCTCGCCGTCCTCGCGCTGCTTCTCGAAGCGCGTGACGACCCGCTCGACGTAGTCCGGCAGACCGGCCGAGGTGACCTTGAGCCCGCGGACCTTGCGGCCGAATCCGGCCTCCAGTCCGAGTGCGCCGCCCAGGTGGACCTGGTAGCCCTCGACCTGGTTGCCCTCGTCGTCCAGGACCAGCTGGCCCTTGAGACCGATGTCCGCGACCTGGATACGGGCGCAGGCGTTCGGGCAGCCGTTGATGTTGATGGTGAGCGGCTCGGCGAACCCCGGCAGGCGGCGCTCCAGTTCGTCGATCAGCGAGGCGCCGCGCGCCTTCGTCTCGACGATGGCCAGCTTGCAGAACTCGATGCCGGTGCAGGCCATCGTGCCGCGGCGGAACGGGGACGGGTTGACCCGCAGGTCCAGCGCCTCCAGGGCCGCGACGACCGAGTCGACCTGGCCCGCCTCGATGTCGAGCACGATCATCTTCTGCTCGGCGGTGGTGCGCAGCCGGCCGGAACCGTGCTGCTCGGCGACGGCGGCGATCTTCGTCAGGGTGGCGCCGTCGACACGGCCCACGCGGGGCGCGAAGCCGACGTAGAACTTGCCGTCCTGCTGCTGGTGCACGCCGACGTGGTCGCGCCACTGGCCGCTGGGCTGCTCGGGCGCGGGGCCGTCGGTCAGCTTGCGCTTCAGGTACTCGTCCTCCAGGACCTGGCGGAACTTGGCCGGGCCCCAGTCGGCGACGAGGAACTTCAGGCGGGCGCGGGTGCGCAGCCGGCGGTATCCGTAGTCGCGGAAGATCGAGATGACGCCTTCGTAGATGTCCGGGACCTCGTCGAGCGAGACCCAGGTGCCCAGGCGCACACCCAGCTTCGGGTTGGTGGAGAGACCGCCGCCGACCCAGACGTCGAAGCCGGGGCCGTGCTCGGGGTGGTTCACGCCGACGAAGGCGATGTCGTTGATCTCGTGCGCCACGTCGAGCAGCGGCGAGCCGGAGATCGCGGACTTGAACTTGCGGGGCAGGTTCGAGAAGTCGGGGTTGCCCACGATGCGGGCGTAGATCTCGTCGATGGCGGGGGTGCCGTCGATGATCTCGTCCAGCGCGATGCCGGCGACGGGCGAGCCGAGGATCACGCGGGGGGTGTCACCGCAGGCCTCGGTGGTCGAGAGGCCGACGGCCTCCAGACGGCGCCAGATCTCCGGGACGTCCTCGATGCGGATCCAGTGGTACTGCACGTTCTGCCGGTCCGTGAGGTCGGCGGTGCCGCGGGCGAACTCCTCGGAGATCTCACCGATGACGCGCAGCTGCTCGGTGGTCAGCCGGCCGCCGTCGATGCGCACGCGCAGCATGAAGTACTTGTCGTCCAGCTCCTCCGGCTCCAGGATCGCGGTCTTGCCGCCGTCGATCCCGGGCTTGCGCTGGGTGTAGAGGCCCCACCAGCGCATACGGCCGCGCAGGTCGTTGGGGTCGATCGAGTCGAAGCCCGCCTTGGAGTAGATGTTCTCGATGCGCGCCCGCACATTGAGACCGTCGTCGTCCTTCTTGAACTGCTCGTTGCCGTTGAGGGGCGTGTGGTGTCCGACGGCCCACTGGCCCTCACCGCGGTGACGGCCGGTCTTGCGGCGCGCGGCGGCGGCGGGTGCGGCTGCTGCGGTCGTATCGGGGGTGGCGGCCATGGCGGTACGTCCTTCTTGGGCGGCTCGAGGCAGGGGCAGGGGGAGCGGCGGCGTGACCCCTGGCGCGCGTGGAGCGGGATGTGGCAGATCCGCCGCCCTTGTGGGGCGGTGTTCGGCCTACAGGGGACTGCGGTGGTGGCTGACGACGGGCGGTGTGTTCGCTTCCGCGGCGACGTCGGTGCGGGGCGCTGTCGCGGCGGTGAGTTGCGTCAGCGCGCCGGACAGATGGCGCTGGACATGCGGCCGAGGTCGACGTGCCGCCGACTCACCAAGGCAATTCCAGCTCCGTTCATGGGGGGAAGCGTGGCATGTGGCGATTGGAGGAGTCCACTACTGTCCACGATGCGGACGAAGTCGTCTCGAATGGCAAGATGTCCGTGATCGGCGTCACCTCACCGGCCCCTTTGTGCCCGCTTGTCCCGGGGAGGGGGCGGCCCCGCGGGGCCGCCGCCCCCCTGTCGGAGCGGCTACGCGCCGGGCCAGGGGCCCGGGGTGGGGGCGACGGCCTTCTCCTCCGTCTCCTCCTTGAAGACCTTGAAGCCGCGCCGGAGGTAGTTCGCCATGGCCGTCGGGCCGTCGTCGCTGCACGTGTGCAGCCAGACGCGCCGCGTCGGGGTCAGCTCCGGCCAGCGCTCGGCCAGGGACCAGGCCCGCTCGATGCCCACGGTCAGCAGGTGGCCGCCGATGCGCCGGCCCCGGAACTCGGGGATCAGGCCGAAGTACATGATCTCCACCACACCGTCCGGCTGCGGGTCGAGTTCCACGTACCCCGCGGGGGTGCCCCGGTCGTACGCCACCCAGGTCTCCACGCCCGGACGGTCCAGCTGCTCCACCCACTGCGCGCGGGTCAGCGACAGCCGGTCCGTCCAGTGGATGTCCCCGCCCACCGAGGCGTAGAGGAACCGGCTGAACTCGGGGGAGGGGACCTCCGAGCGGACGATCCGGATCTCCGGGCCCGGCACGGCCGCCGCGACGAGATCGGACGGTGCGGTCATTTCCAGGGACCAGGTGGTCAGTGTGCTCGTGCTCATGGACGTCAGGGAATCATGCCGCTCGCCGCGGGGCCCAGCCGGGCGCTGACGACCGCGGGCGCCGTGGAGTGCGGCAGCAGCGCGGCCGGGTCCGCCGGGCGGATCAGCTCGACCTCCACGTCGTGCGCGAAGCGGTACGGGCGGTGGGCCAGCACGCCGCCGAGGTTGCGGCGCACCCGGGAGATCTCCGCGCGGACCGTCACCGTGCGCGTCGGGTCCCCGAACAGCTCCTGCGAGAGTTCCGCCGCCGAGCGGCCCTTGGGGGCCTCCGCCAGCAGGAACAGCAGCTCCGCGTGGCGCGGGCTCAGCTCCTGCGACCAGCTTCCCGCGGCCCCGTAGACGGTGGCCCGCCACGCGCCGGGCCGGCTGAGGTCGAGGACGACGCGGGCGGCCGCCCCGGCGCCGGTACGGGCCTCGGTGACGTTCACCAGCCAGCCGCCCGGCAGCGGCTCGACGAGGCAGTCCCCGAGCTGCGGCACCCACACCCGGCCCGGACCGAAGCTCTTCGGCAGCGGGATCCGCTCCGTGGGCGCGAGTCCGGTGACGGCCGCCGTCCAGCCGTTGCCGTCCACGGCCAGCGCCCGCCCCGGCATCCGGGCCAGCAGCGGGGCCGCCACCGTCCGCAGCCGTTCCAGCGACTCCAGGTGCCGCACCCGCAGCTCCCGCTCCGCGAGCCGGGCCACCGAGCTCACCCAGGTCAGGGTCGCCGGGTGCATGGTGGCCAGCGGCCCGCTGACGTCCAGGACCCCGAGCAGCGAGCCGTCGCGGGGGTCCCGTACGGGGGCTCCGGCGCAGGTCCAGTCGTGGTGGCTGGAGACGAAGTGCTCCGCCGAGAACACCTGGACCGGCCTGCGGGTCACCAGGGCGGTGCCGACCCCGTTGGTGCCGACCACCGCCTCGTCCCAGTGGGCGCCCACCCCGAAGCCGAGGCGGTCCGCGTTGCGCAGGATCGAGGAGTGGCCCTCCCGCCACAGCAGCCGCCCGTCGGCGTCGGCGACGACCATGATGTGCAGGGCCTCGTCCAGGGAGGGCAGCAGTCCTTCGCGCAGGACGGGCAGCAGTTCCCGTAGCGGAGAGGTCTGGCGGCGCTCCTCGGTCTCGGCGGCCGACAGCATCCGGGAGCGGCTGTCGCGGTCGGGGTGGACACCGCCCGCCATCATCCGGCGCCAGGACTCGGCGATCTCGGGGCGCGGCGCGGCCGGCGGCCGGTCCCCGGCCAGCGCGGCCGCCCGTACCCCCTTGAGCAGACGCGCGGCGGCCCGCGCGTCCATGGCCGAGATGCGTGCCGCATCGACCGCGCTGCCTGTGGTGTGGACCACCGGAACCTCCCCGTGCCGAACATGCGTACGACGGTTGCCGTCCGCGGGGCCGTCCGGTGCGCGCCGCTTCCCAGGGGCCGACCGGGACGCCCGGAGGACGGTTCCGAGTCAAAGGTTGCAACGTCTTGCAACTCTCGCCAAGTCCCGGTCGCCCGATCGAAACTGTGCGGACGTCGCCGAGCGACGTGACAGCTCCTTCCTCGGGGCTTCTCGGATCAGGGGTGGTGCCGAGTCGGCGCGGCGCCATCCCTGATCCAGGTCAACGGGCCCGGATCCCGCACCGTGGTGCTTTTCGGAGGGTTGGGGCCCTCCGCATCAGCCCGGCTTCCGGAGGGTTGGGGCCCTCCGTCAGCTCGCGATCAGGACGCGATCAGGATGCGGTCCGGGCCCGTTCCACCACGGATCCCAGATCCAGACTGTGCGGCAGCGTGCCGAAGGCCGCGCCCCAGTCCCCGCCCAGGCGGGAGGCGCAGAAGGCGTCGGCCACCTCCGGCGGCGCCCAGCGCACCAGCAGGGACCCCTGCAGCACCAGGGCCATCCGCTCCACGACCCGCCGGGCCCGTGCCTCGATGCCCTCCAGGTCCGCGAGCTCGGTCAGCAGGTTCTTGATGGCCGAATCCAGCCGGTGGTCGGCCCCGCGCGCCAGGCCCACCTCCTGGAGGAAGGCGTTCAGCGCCTGCGGCTCGCGCTGCAGGGCGCGCAGCACGTCGAGGGCCTGGACGTTGCCCGAGCCCTCCCAGATGGAGTTCAGCGGGGACTCGCGCAGCAGCCGGGGCATCCCGGACTCCTCGACGTAGCCGTTTCCGCCCAGACACTCCAGGGCCTCCGCCACCATCGGCGTACAGCGCTTGGTCACCCAGTACTTCGCGGCGGGCACCGCGATGCGCAGGAAGGCCCGCTCCTGCTCGTCGCCCGTGCTCTGGACGGCGTCGTACGCGGCCGCGAGGCGGAGCGTGAGGGTGGTGGCCGCCTCCGACTCCAGCGCGAGGTCGGCGAGCACGTTGCGCATCAGCGGCTGGTCGATGAGCGGCGCTCCGAAAGCAGAGCGGTGCTCCGTATGGTGAGCGGCCTGCGTCAGCGCCTGCCGCATCAGCGAGGCCGAACCGATCACGCAGTCCAGCCGGGTCGCCGCGACCATCTCGATGATGGTCCGCACTCCCCGGCCCTCCTCGCCCACCCGCCGCGCCCACGTCCCGTCGAACTCCACCTCGCTCGACGCGTTCGACCGGTTGCCCAGCTTGTCCTTCAGCCGCTGGATCGCGAACACGTTGCGCGTCCCGTCCGGCAGCACCCGCGGCACCAGGAAGCACGTCAGCCCGCCCGGCGCCTGCGCCAGTACCAGGAACCCGTCGCACATCGGCGCCGAGCAGAACCACTTGTGCCCGGTCAGCAGGTACTCGCCCGAGGCGTCCAGCGGCACGGCCGCCGTCGTGTTCGCCCGGACGTCGCTGCCGCCCTGCTTCTCCGTCATGCCCATCCCGAAGAGCACCCCGGCCTTCTGCCCGGCCGGCCGCAGCCCCTCCTCGTACACGTGCGAGGTCAGCCGCGGCTCCCATTCGGCCGCCAGCTCCGGATCGGTCCGCAGCGCCGGCACCGCCGCGTGCGTCATCGAGACCGGGCACCCGTGCCCCGCCTCCGCCTGCGACCACACGAAGAACCCGGCCGCCCGCCGCAGATGCCCCGCCGGCCGCCCCCACGCGTCGGTGAGCCCGGCGCCCACGGCGTGCCCGAGCAGCCGGTGCCACGAGGGGTGGAACTCCACCTCGTCGATCCGGTTCCCGTACCGGTCGTGCGTCCGCAGCTTCGGCGGGTTCTCGTTCGCCTGCGTCCCCCAGTCCTGGGCCTGCCGGGACCCGGCCGCGCGCCCCAGGTCCGTGAGCTCTTCCCTTACCTCCGCGGCGAGTTCGGGAGCGGCGTCCGCGAGATGCCGCTCCACCCCCTCGCTCAGGACCCGGTCGCTGCGGTATACGTCGTGGCCCACGAGCGGCGGGGCCTGATTGCTGACTGTGTGGGTGGTGGCTGCCATGCCGATACCGTAAGGACGTGCAGCACGCGAAAGAAACACCTGAGCGGATTCCGGGACGCCTCCACCGGGCCCGCGCCCTCTACCGCAACGTCTCCAAGCGCAAGATGGCGTGGCTGCTGCTCAAAGACACCGTGAACTCGTGCATCGAGTACCGGATCCTCGGACTCGCCGCCGAGGCGGCCTTCTTCACCCTGCTCTCGCTGCCCCCGCTCTTCCTGGGCCTGCTGGGCCTCCTCGGGTACGTGGACGGCTGGTCGGGCGGTACGACCGTCGCCAGCATCGAGGAGAACATCCTGCGCGCGGTCGGCACCGTGCTCTCCGACCGGGGCGTCAACGACATCGCCAAACCGATGCTCGACGACGTCACGGGCCGGGGCCGCCCCGACCTCATCTCCCTCGGGTTCGCCTTCGCCCTCTGGTCCGGCTCGCGCGCCGTCAACGTCTTCATCGACACCATCACCGTCATGTACGGACTCGACGGCCAGCGCGGCATCGTCAAGACCCGGCTGCTCGCCTTCGTCCTCTACATCGCGGCCCTGCTGATCGGCGCCATCGTGCTGCCGCTGATGGTGGTCGGCCCGGACGCGGTGGTGCGGCTGGTGCCCTGGAGCACCGAGGTGATCGCCGTCATGTACTGGCCGGTCGTCACGCTGCTCTCCATCGCCTTCCTGACCACGCTCTACCACGTCTCCGTCCCGGTCCGCTCGCCCTGGATCGAGGACGTGCCCGGCGCGCTGGTCGCCCTCGCGATGTGGGTGCTCGGCTCGTTCCTGCTGCGGATCTACCTCACCAACACGGTGGAAGGCCCGACCATCTACGGGTCGCTGGCCGCCCCCGTGGCCATCCTGCTGTGGATCGGCATCTCCGCCTTCGCCGTCCTCGTCGGAGCCGCCGTCAACGCCGCCATCGACCGGGTCTGGCCCTCGGTGGCTACAGCCGCGGCGCGCGAGGCGAACGAGCGGGTCCGCGAGGCGGAGGCCGCCCAGCTGGTGGCCCGGGCGGCCGCCTGGCGGGCCCTGGCCGAGGGGGAGTCGGAGGACGACGACGGCGACGAGGACGGGGGCATGCCCTCGGAGTTCCCCGAGCGCTGGTCGAGGTTCCTGCCTCCGGAGGACTACCACTCCCGGCTGCGCAAGCACTGACGTCGGCGCCGACCGGGTCGGGCGCCGGCCGCCGTCGTAGCCTGGTGGGCGTGTACGAGGAACGGCCGTCCCGCGCGCTGCCCGGCGCCGTGCTCTGGCGGGCCGGCGGAAACGGCGGCGTGGTGCTGCCCGACGGGTGCATGGACCTGCTGTGGGTGGACGGGCGCCTCCTGGTGGCCGGACCCGACACCGCCCCGCACCCCGCCGGAGAGGTCTCCGGCTCCGGATTCGCCGGGATCCGGCTGGCCCCCGGCACGGCGCCCGCGCTGCTCGGCGTACCGGCCCGGGTGCTGCGGGACCGGCGGGTCGAGCTGGCCGACCTGTGGCCGGCCGCCGAGGTGCGGCGCCTCACCGCGCGCGTGGCCTCGTACGGGGATCCCCGCGCGGGACTGGAGGAGCTGGCCCTGCTCCGCGCGGCCGACGGCGGGCTCCCGGACCCCCTGGTCACGGAGGTCGCGGCCCGGCTGCGGGCCGGGCAGGGCGTGGCCGCGGTGGCGGGGGCCGTGGGCCTCGGCGAGCGGCAGCTGCACCGGCGCTCGCTCGACGCCTTCGGGTACGGGCCCCGGACGCTCGGGCGGATCCTGCGCCTCCAGCGGGCCCTCGCGCTGACCCGGCGCGGGCTGCCCCCGGCGGCGGTGGCCGCGGCGGCCGGCTACGCCGACCAGGCCCACTGGACCCGCGAGGCGCGCACCCTGGCCGGGACCACGCCGGGGTCCTACGCGACGGGCTCCGCCGGTGCGAAGAGGGAGACCCCGGAGCCGTCCGGGTCCAGGACGACGGCGTAGCGCTGCCCCCAGAAGGCGTCCCAGGGCTTCAGGTGGCCCGTGTGCCCGGCCTCCGTCAGTTCGGCGTACAGGGAGTCCACCTCGGCGGGGGAGCCGCAGAGGAACGCCAGGCCCACCCGGCCGTCGGTCGTGGGGCGGGTCCAGGACGGGTCGAAGGAGCGGATGGCCTCCTCCGTGTCCCAGCCGATCCGCAGCCCGCCCGGCAGGACGGCCTCGACGTGCGGCTGGGAGTCCGCCTCCGCGGGCACCTCGATGCCGACGCGGCGGTAGAAGGCGAGCGATGCGGCCATGTCGGAGACGACGATGCCGATCATGTCGAGTCGGGGAGTCATGAACTCACCCTAGGCACGTCCGGCCGGGCCGGTCTTGAACGAATCGGACACCGGCGGCCGGCCCGTCACTCGGTGTCCTCCTGGGGCAGGTGCCGGTAGACCGTGGCCCGGGAGACGCCGAGGGCGGCGGCGATCGCGGTGGCCCCGCTGCCCGCGGCGTGCATCCGGCGGGCCGCCTCGACCATGGCCGGGCTCATGGCGGCGGGCCGCCCGCGCCGGCCTCCCGGTACGGCCCGCGCGGTCGGAGCCGGTTCGGCGGGCCGGTCCAGCAGCCGCCGTACGCCGTCCAGCACGGCCTCGCGCAGCGCGGGGACGGGGGCGTCCGCGAAGAGCACCACCGGGTCGGAGAGCATGGCGATGGCCTGGGCGGCCCGTACCCGCTCCGCGAAGCCGGGGTCCGCACCCGCGACCAGGGAGTTCGCCCGGAGCATGGCGTCGCGCAGGCGGGCGAAGGCCGGTCCGGGGGTGGCCAGGGCCATGTCCTGCAGGTTCAGCCGCAGCAGGTGGCGGTGCTTCAGCCAGACGTCGAGGACCCCCTCGATGGCGGCCCACCGCGCCCGCTCGGGGCCGGTACCGGTACCGGCCCCGGGGCCGGTACCGGGCTGCGCCGACGCGGTGGCGAGGGCCAGGGCGGTAGCCAGATCGCGGAGCATCGGCTCGACCAGGGCGCCGAGGATGTCGGCCTTGCCGGGGAAGTGGTAGAGCACGGCGGGCTTGGAGACGCCCACCCGCTCGGCGATCTCCCGCAGTGAGGTCTCGTGGAAGCCGTGGACTCCGAACAGCTCCATGGACACCCGCAGGATCCGCCGCCGGGTGTCGGAAGCCGTCTCGATATTCGACGCATTCTGCGACGAGACAGGGGCAGTTCGTGTCTCGTAAAGCGTCTCAGAATCTACGGTTCCGCGGTTTTCCATGAGGAACAGCCTAGTCCCTTGGCCCACTTGGCGACAGGTTTTCTCCTCGCCGCTGACCGACGGTAAGTTCAGGCTGATCCCATGACGGCCAACGGGTCCTGATCTCCGGAGCGGGCATCGCGGGGCCGTGGTCGGAGGCGGTGCGGCGTGGGCCCGGCGAGCCCGGGGTCCCCGCCCAGGGTGCCGTACGACCCGCGGTCTGACGTCGGCCCCGCGTTTAATCGCTGGTGCCGTGCCCGGGGCGGGGCTATGGTTTTCATCGTTCCGGGGTTCGGCCGTGCGTCGTGCTCGAGGGAACGGTGTCGGTTCGTTGAGAAGAAGCAGGAGGTGAGGACATTGATGACGGTCATGGTGACGGGCGCTGCCCGCATTCAGGAGTTCATCATCGTTTCCACCCCTGTGGTCTCCGGCTGACACCCACACATCTTCCGCGCCGCCGGGGCCGCCCTTCGAAGGGTTCCCCTTGTTCCACGCTTCGCTCGACACCTCTTCCACCACTGATGCTCAGCACGTCCTCGCCCCCTACGGCTGGGACGACGCGTGGGCCGCCGAGTTCGCCCCCCACGCCGACCAGGGCCTCGTGCCCGGCCGGGTCGTACGGGTCGACCGCGGCCAGTGCGATGTCATGACGGCGGACGGCGTCGTCCGCGCCGACACCGCCTTCGTCACCCCGCACGACCCGCTCCGGGTCATCTGCACCGGCGACTGGGCGGTCGTCGAGGCCCACGGCACTCCGCGGTACGTGAAGACGTACCTGCCGCGCCGGACCGCCTTCGTGCGGTCCACCTCCTCCCAGCGGTCCGAGGGGCAGATCCTCGCCGCGAACGTCGACCACGCGATCATCGCGGTGTCCCTGGCGGTCGAACTGGACCTCGGCCGCATCGAGCGGTTCCTCGCGCTCGCCTGGGAATCGGGGGCGCAGCCCCTCGTGGTCCTGACCAAGGCGGATCTGGTCCCGGACCCGGTCACCCTCTCGCACCTCGTCGAGGACGTGGAGGCCACGGCCCCCCGGGGTCACGGTCCTCACGGTCTCCTCGATGACCGGGGAGGGCACGGACGTGCTCGCCGCGGTCGTCGGGGGCGGTACGAGCGTGCTCCTCGGCATCTCCGGCGCGGGCAAGTCCACGCTGGCCAACACCCTGCTCGGGGAAGAGGTGATGGAGGTCCAGGCCGCCCGCGACGTCGACGGCAAGGGCCGCCACACCACCACGACGCGCAACCTGCTCGTACTGCCGGGCGGCGGCGTGCTCATCGACACCCCCGGACTGCGGGGCGTCGGGCTCTACGACGCGGAGGCGGGCGTGGGCCAGGTCTTCTCGGAGATCGAGGAGTACGCGGAACGGTGCCGCTTCCAGGACTGCGCGCACGAGGCGGAGCCGGGGTGCGCGGTGCGGGCCGCCGTTGACTCCGGAGAGCTGCCCGAGCGTCGGCTGGAGAGCTACCGCAAGCTGCTGCGGGAGAACCAGCGGATCGTCGCGAAGACGGACGCGCGGCTCCGGGCGGAGATCAGGCGCGACTGGAGGCTCCGCTCGGCGGAGGGCCGCGCGAACTATTCCGCGAAGCGCACGGGCCGCGCCTGACGGCCACCGACCCGCTCCCGTGATCACCCGCCCCGGGGCGGTTTTGCACCCGCCCTGGGCCCCCGGGTTCCCCGCCTGGTCTACGGGCGGGGCGCGGACGCCCCGTGGTCTTCCTTGCTCCGATCCTCGGAGTCCCGCTGGTCCGGCGTGCCGGCCGGGGTCGCCCCGGCGGCACGCAGGGCCGCCTCGACCCGGCGGTTGCTGGTCATGTTCGCCGTGATGGCGGTCATGGCGAGGAGGAGGCCGGAGGCTGCGTAGAGCGGGGTCCGCACGTCGTACGCGGTGGCCAGCCAGCCGCCGAGGAAGGCGCCGAACGGGGCGGCGCACATGCCGAGCATGCGGCTGGTGGAGGCGACCCGGCCCATCAGGTGCGCCGGGACGATCGTCTGCCGCAGGGAGGGCGCGAGCACCATCGTGGCGCCCATGCCCGCCCCGCAGACGGCGAGCGCGAGGCCGGCCACGTACGGGTTCTGGGCGGTGGCGAGCCCCAGGACGGCCAGTCCCTCGATGGCGGCCGTGCAGGTCAGCGCGGTGCCGGTACCGAGCCGCCGGCCGAGGAAGGAGGCGATGGCCGCGCCGAGCAGGCCGCCGGTGGCCTCCGCGGTGAGGAGCAGACCGAAGCCGAAGGCGCCGATGCCGAGCCGGTCGTGCGCGAAGAGGGCGAGGACGGTCTCCACGGCGATGAAGGCGATGTTCCCGACCGCCGGGCGCAGCGCGAGCCCGAGCAGCAACCGGTCCCGGAAGACGTACGAGGCCCCGGCCCGCGCCTGCCGCAGCAGCGACTCGCGGGCCTGCGGTACGGGCCGGGGCACGCTGGGCAGCGACCGTACGAGCAGGGCGGAGACCGCGAACGACACCGCGTCGGCGAGCAGCGGAACCGCCCGGCCGAGCGCGAGCAGCGCACTGCCCGCGGGCGGCCCGGCGAAGCCGGACGCGGCGGTCTGGGCCCCGCGCAGGCGGGAGTTGGCGCGCTCCAGGAGCGCGGGGTCACGGCCGAGCAGGTCCGGCAGATAGGCCGTGGCCGCCGTGTCGAAGAAGAGTCCGCCGATGCCGAGCAGGAAGGCGACGACCGCCAGCAGCGGAATGCTCAGCACGTCGAACGCGGCCGCGGCCACCGGTACCGCGAGCAGCACCGCGCGTCCCGCGTCCGCGACCCACATCGTGCGCCGGCGGTCCCAACGGTCCACCAGCGCACCGCCGAGCACCCCGAAGAGCAGCCACGGCAGCGTTCCGGCGGCCGTGACGACGGCGAGCGCCATCGGATCCCGCGTCAGCGTCAGCGCGATCAGCGGCAGCGCGGCGTGCGTCACCCCGTCACCGAGCGAGGACACCGTCTGCGCGGTCCACAGCCGCCCGAATCCGGCCGGGAACTTCGTTATGCCAGTGCTCACTTGGACTCCCCCTCGGTGTTCTGGCTCTCGGTGTTCTGATCCTCGGCGCTCCGGCCCTCGGTGCTCTGGTCGCGACGTGCCGGGTGGAACAGCGCGAAGACGAACGACGCGTCCGGCAGGGCCGGATCGGACAACTCGCGGTACTCGCGCGCCAATGCCTCCAGGCGCGCCCCCAGCTCCGCGAACTGCTCGTCGGTGAGCCGCAGATGCATCATCCCGACGTGCCGCTCGCCGTCCGCCGGCGCCTCTTCCAGGTCCGCCACCGCGTGCCGCATCAGCAGATCCGGCCCGCCCTCGCCCGGATCCGGCAGCACGATCGACCGCGCGGCCATCGCGTAGTAGCGCTCGTTGACCCCCCGGACCTTCCGCGTCCGGACCACCTTCACCAGCCCGGCCCGCTCCAGCAGCCGCACGTGATAGCTGGAACTCCCCTTCGCCAGGCCCACCCGCGCGGCGATCTGGGTGATCGTCGCCGGCTCGAAGCGGAGCACGGCCATGATCCGGTGGCGCGTGAGGTTGGAGACGGCGCGCAGCTGCTCGTCCGTGGTGACGTGGAGCGCCTCGGGAGGCTCATCGGTAGGCATGGACGCAATGGTCAACGTTTCTTGACCATTGCGCAAGGGGATTGCTCCGGGAGTCGGGAACCCATGGGGAAATCGGGCGCGCCGCCCACCCGCCGGCCCAACAGGCCCAGCCCGAAAGGCCCGGCCCAACCGGCCCAGTCCGAAAGGCCTAGCCCGAAAGGCCCCAGGACAGGACGCGGTCCGGGTGGATGCGGATGACCTCCGGGCTGAAGTGGGGGCCCAGGGAGTGCGGGCCCACCTCCAGCGCGGCCCGCCCGCGGATCTCGATGCCGCGCACCGTCCACGGACGCGTGCTGACCAGGTCGTCCACGACCAGGGACAGCCGGGGGTTGGTGGTGAGGTTGCGCCACTTCTTCGTCGTGCCCATCGCCAGCCCGCCCACCAGGACCGTCCCGTCGTCCTGCGGGAAGAAACCCACCGGGTTGGCCTGGGGCTGCCCGGCCGGATCCACCGTCGCGAGCCGGCCCAGCGGCTGCGCGCGCAGGTAGGCCAGCTCGGCCTCACTGAAACCCTTGAACTCCGCGAACTCCGTCATATCGGTCATGGGGGAGACGATCCCAGCCGGGGCCGCGCGGCGCATCGGGCCGAGGACCTAGCGGGGCCTACGCCTTAAGCCCCGGTTTGAGGCCCGGGCCGGCGGGCCAGGCCCCGGCCGGGTCAACCGGGCTGCGGCCGGCGGACCGGGCCACGGCCGACGGGCCAGGCCACGGCCGGCGGACCGGGCTGTGGCCGGGGGGACCGCGGTGTCCGCGCCGCGGCTACGCCCACACGAGCGCGCCCACCCACGCCCCCACCACCAGCAGGCACGCGAACAGCTCCACCAGCACGCTCGTCCCCACCGCCCGCATCACCGACCGTACCGACGCCCACGCCTCCCCGTGCGTGCCCAGGCGGCGCCGCTCGCAGAGGTAGATGCCGCCCACGAAGCCCGGGACCGTGCCGACGACCGGGAGCAGCACGAAGCCCAGTACCGCACCCGCGCCCGCGTACACCACCATCCGGCGGGTGACGCCGACGCCCCGGAGCCGTCGCGGGGGCAGCAGCCACTTCACCACCTGCACCACCAGCAGCAGCGCCGTCGCGCCCGCCAGCAGGCCCCAGGCCACCGACGACCGTTCGTGCAGCGCCCACCACAGGACCCCGGCCCAGACGAGGAGGGTGCCGGGGACGCCGGGGACCAGTACCCCGAGCAATCCGAGCACCAGCACCAGCCCCACCAGCAGCAACTGGGGCAGCTGAGGCAGATCCATCTGCTCAGCCTGCCTGACCTGGGGCTATCGGGCCACCCAGCCCCGTTCGTACGCGTACCAGCCCAGCTGGAGCCGGGTCGTGACCCCCGCCAGTTCCATCAGGCCCTTGACCCGCCGCTGCACCGTCCGCAGGCCCAGCTCCAGGTGCTTCGCCACGCTCGCGTCCGTCATCCCCGCCAGCAGCAGGGTGAGGATCTCCAGGTCCGTGGCGTCCGGTCCGCCATCGGATTCCTCCGGCGCCCCGGTGGAGCCCAGCCGCAGCGGGAGCGACTCCCGCCAGACCGCCTCGAAGAGGCCCATCAGGGACTCCAGCAGCCCCGACGCGTGCACGACCAGCGCCGCCGGCTCCGCGCCGCGCGCCGTCAGCGGGACCATCGCGAGCGTCCGGTCCGCGATGACGAGTTTGGTCGGCACCGCGGCCGACACCCTGATGTGCTCGCCGCGCGCCAGCGCCGTGGAGGCCTCGCGGATCCCGGTCGGCAGGGTCAGCACCTCCCGCTCGATGACCACCCGGTACGCGACGCCCCGTACGGCCGCCCGCTCCTCCGCCTCGTTCTCCGTCCCCGTCACCACCTGCGGCCGGCCGCTGACCAGCGCGCACACCTCCTCCACCGCGCCGAGCTGGAGCTGGTGGAAGCGGTGGGCCACCGCGCTCGCGCCCGTCACCACCTCCACCAGGTCGTGCACGGCCGGCTCGGCGGCCTCCGCCCGGTACTCCTCCGCCAGCAGGGCCGCCGCCAGCTCCGCCTGTTCCAGCTCGTGCCGCTGCTGGGTGAGCAGCGCGCCCAGGGCCACCCCGGGCGGGGCCGCGACCCACCGGCCCGGCCGGGCGGAGGACTGGGCGGCGAGCCCGTGGCGCTCCAGGTGGCGCAGGGTCCGTTCGGTCTGCTGCACCGGCAGGGTCAGCCGGTGCGCGAGGTCCGGTATCTCCGCCGCCCCCAGCGCGACCAGCGCGCGGTAAGCGGACTCCTGTCCTTCGTCGAGACCTATCGCACCCAGCAACTCGTCCACCCAACCCTCTCGGAACCGTTCCTGGCGGGAAGCGGCCACGGCGCAAACCCGCCGCCGACATCATCGCCGCACCTGGCGCCCCTCTGCCAAGGTGGCGCCACCGCAGCACCAACATCCGCTGGCCAGAAGCCATTTACGCGGCGATTTCGCCGTGCAATGCAGTAGTTGGCCGGAATTCACCTGGGGAGAGCGATGCGCCCGATATCGCGTACGGCACTGGGAGCGGCCATCGCGGCCGTCCTGGCCGTCACGGCCGTGGGCCCGTCCACGGCGCAGCCGAGCGACGGAGCGTCCGGAGCAGGGTCCGGCACGGCGAAGAAGCCCCTCACGGGGAGCCAGGAGGCGGCGAAGCAGCCCACCGGCCCCGTCACGGTGACCCTGGTCACCGGCGACCGCGTCCTGGTGTCCACCGACGCGCAGGGCCGTACGGCCGCCACCGCGATGCCCCGCGCGGACGGCTCGCAGCCGATCGTGCAGACCCGCCAGGCGGGCAAGGACCTCTACGTGTACCCCGAGAGCGCGGTCACGGCGCTCGCCGCGGGCAAGGTCGACGAGGAGCTCTTCAACGTCACCGGCCTGATCCGGCAGGGCTACGACGACACGCACGCCAAGAAGCTCCCGCTGATCGCCGTGTACGAGCGCTCCGCGAGCCTCGCGCGCAGCACCCCGCCCGCTCCGCGCGGCGCCGAGCAGAAGCTGGTCCTCGGCTCCATCGGCGGCGTCGCACTCGCCGCCGACAAGGAGAAGGCCGCCGACTTCTGGGCCGACGTCACCGGCGCGAACGTCAGCCCGCACGCCCGGTCGGCCGCCTCCGCCCCGCTGAAGAAGCTGTGGCTGGACGGCAAGGTCCAGGCGAACCTGGAGCGTTCCACCAAGCAGGTCGGCGCCACCGCGGCGTGGGCCGCCGGATTCGACGGCAAGGGCACCAAGGTCGCCGTCCTCGACACCGGCACCGACCTCGAACACCCCGACCTCAAGGGCCGCGTCGCCGAAGCCAAGAACTTCACCGACTCGGACACCGCCGAGGACCGCCAGGGTCACGGCACCCACACCATCTCCACCGTGGGCGGCTCCGGCGCCGCCAGCGGCGGCGCCAAGAAGGGCGTCGCCCCCGGCGCCCAGCTGCTCAGCGGCAAGGTCCTCAACGACTCCGGCTACGGCCTGGACTCCTGGATCATCGCGGGCATGCAGTGGGCCGTCGACAGCAAGGCCGACGTGATCTCCATGAGCCTGGGCGACCCCTCCCAGCTCTCCTGCGACGACCCGATGGCCGCGGCCACCGAGGCGCTGGCCCAGAGCAGCGACAGCCTCTTCGTCATCGCCGCCGGCAACGCCGGCCCCGGCAACAACACGGTCTCCTCGCCCGGTTGCGCGCCCAGCGTGCTGACCGTCGGCGCCGTCGACCGCGACGACACGACGGCCTCCTTCTCCAGCCGCGGCCCGGCCGGCCTGAACCACACCCTCAAGCCCGAGATCGCCGCCCCCGGCGTCCAGATCTCCGCCGCCAACATGGGCGGCCGCGGGGTGTACGCGTACCAGTCCATGTCCGGCACCTCGATGGCCACCCCGCACGTCGCGGGCGCCGCCGCCATCGTCAAGCAGCGCCACCCCGACTGGACGGCGCAGCAGATCAAGGCCGCGCTCGTCGGCTCCGCGAACACCGCGGTCCCGGGCGACGTACGGGAGACCGGCGGTGGCCGGCTCGACGTCAAGGCCGCCATCGGCGCCACCGTCACCAGCGCCCCCGCGGTGCAGGGCGGCACGTACAACTGGCCGCAGGACCGCAGCGACCGCACCGGCGTGGAGATCCCGTACACCAACACGGGCAAGAAGCCCGTCACGCTGAACCTCTCCGTGGAGAAGGTCACCGGCAACGACGGCTCCGCCGTCCGCAGCCAGGTCGCGCGTCTGGACAAGCGCACCGTGACCGTCCCGGCCGGCGCCACCGTCAAGGTGCCGCTCGCCCTGGACCCCGCCGCGAAGCTGGAGCGCTCCCAGTACGGGGACGTCACCGGCCGCGTCATCGCCACGGCGAACGGCGAGCACGTCTCCACCCCCTTCTCCCTCTACGTGGAGCCCGAGACGGTCACGGTGCGCGTCAAGCTCATCGACCGCGCGGGCAAGCCGGCCGCCGGCCCGTCCTCCCTGGACCTGATCGGCACCGACGACGCCACCGGTGAGCGCCGCTTCAACGAGGGCGCCGTGGACCAGGTGTACCGGGTCCGCCCGGGCTCGTACTTCCTCTCCGCCTTCGTCGGCACCCCCGACGCCGGCGAGGGCGACCGGATGTACGACTCGCTCACCTACCTCGGCCGTCCCCAGACGGAGATCAAGAAGGACACGGTGATCGTGCTGGACGCCCGCAAGGCGGCCAAGCTGAGCATCGCCACCGACAAGCCCACCGAGGCGCGCGCCACCACCCTCGCCTTCTCCCGCTCCTGGGGCGCGGAGGGCTGGCAGCACGCCGGCACCGCCATGGGCGGCCGGACGATCCGCGGCTACTACGCCTCGGTCGACGGCAAGGCCGAGGAGGGCGACTTCGAGTTCGGCAGCTACTGGCGGGCGGCCGCCCCGCTGCTCTCCGAGCTGAAGGTGAAGGGCGGCCGGGTGCTGCACCCGATCACCGCCTCCACCGGCAGCGAGAACCTCGACGGAACCGGCAGCGCCCCGCTCGTCAACGCCGGTTCGGGCACGCCCGAGGAGTTCGCGGCCGTCGCCGCCAAGGGCGCGATCGCCCTGGTCAAGGTGACGGACGAGACCATGGCCTACGAGATCTCGCAGAACGCGAAGGCGGCCGGCGCCAAGGCCGTCGTGCTCTACCGCGAAGCCCCCGGCCGCTGGCAGGCCTTCGGCGGCTACGCGGGCGGATCCCTTCCGCTGCTGGCCGTCGAGACCGGCGAGGGCCAGGCCCTGCTGGACAAGATCGTCAAGGGCGGGGTCACGCTGACCTGGAAGGGCACCGCGAAGAGCCCGTACGTCTACAACCTCGCGCAGATCGAGAAGGGCCAGGTCCGCGGCGACCGCACCTACCGGGTGCGCGACCGCGAGCTCGGCGCCGTCGAATCGGCCTACCAGTCCATGGGCGTCGCCGCCGACTACATCGACGTGACCGGGGCCTACCGCCCGCAGGGCGGCGCCGTGTACTTCGGCTCCATCGACACCGTCGCGGTACCGGGCAAGCGCACCGAGTACTACTCCGCCGGGGACACCGCCTGGGACCACATGGTCTCCAGCAGCTTCCCGTGGGGCGAGTTCATGACCGACCAGCACCGCACGTACAAGGCGGGCTCGAAGCGCGCCGAGAACTGGTACGACGGGGTCATCGGCCCGGTGGCGCCGCGCGACACCGCGGGCAAGGAGCAGCTGGCCGCCGAGCGGCAGGGCAACCTGATCGGCTTCTCCTCCGCGATGTGGGGGGACACCGGCCACTACGCCCAGCAGGGCGGCTTCGGCGACCTCGGCAACGTCTCGCTCAAGGTCGACGGCGAGTCGCTGGGCGACACCGGCTACCCGTTCGGGGCCTTCGAGGTCCCGGCCGGCGAGGCCACGTACGAACTGACCCAGCAGCTGGAGAAGGTCGGCCAGCCGTCCCGCACTTGGCAGCGATCCTCCGCGATCCAGACCACCTGGACCTTCCGCTCGAAGCTGGACGAGACGCAGTACTCGCAGGCGCTGCCGGTCATCTTCCCGCGGATCTCCGCCCCGCTGGACGGCATGAAGACGCTGGCCGCGGCCAACGGCCAGCGGATCGGCCTCTCGGTCAGCGGGCACGCGGGCTACGCGCCCGGCGCGCTCAAGTCGGCCAAGCTGTCGTACTCGTACGACGAGGGCGGCAGCTGGACCGAGGCGAAGGTGAGCGAGCGCGGCGGGCAGTGGACCGCGACCGTGGACCACGCCGGAGCCGCGGGCAAGCAGGTCATGCTCAAGGTCGAACTGACCGACAAGAACGGCGCCACCGTCACCCAGATGGTCGCGCGGGCGTACGACATTCGCTAAGTCGTACGACATAGAGCAGGGGGGTCCATCGGACGGCGGTCCGATGGGCCCCCCTTTTCCTGCGTTCGCCGGATTTCGGTCGCGCCGGAGCCCGACAATGAGGGCCATGAGTCAGCGGGACGCGGGCGCGGATGACTGGTGGCAGAAGCTCTACGAGGACCCCGACGGGGGCCCCGAACCCGACCCCCGGGACACCCTGGAACACCGCTTCCGCTCGGCGGCGGTCCTGGTCGCCCCGACCCCGGTACCGGCCCCCCGGGCGACCCCGGACCCCCTGACGGAACCCGCCGCCCAGGCTCCGGCGGAGCCGTCGCCGCTGCCCGCGGCGCAAGCGGAGCCACGCGTGGCTCCTCCCGGGCCGGAGGGGGCCGTGCCCGCTCCCCGGCCCGCTCCTGGCCCGGCTCCGGAGGCGGCCCCGCCCGCTCCCCGGCCTGCGCCGTCCGTGGCCGTCGGCGGGGCGGCGCCTGGGGTGGAGGCGCTGCCGCCGGCGGCTGCTGCTCCTTGGCCGGAGTCGGGGCCGTCGGTGGTCGTTGGTGGGGTGGCGCCTGGGGTGGAGGCGGAGCCGCCGGTGGCTGCTGCTCCTTGGCCGGAGGCGGGGCCGTCGGTGGCTTTTGGCGGACCGGCGCCTGAGGTGGAAGCCGAGCCGCCGGTGGCTTTTGGCGGGGCGGCGTCTGAGGCTGAAGCGGTGCCGCCCGTGGTCGTTGGCTGGCCGGAGGCGGAGCCGCCGGGGCCGCTTCCCCGCGCGGAGGACGCGTACGGCGGCTCGGTGCTGCCTCCGCCGCGGGATCCGCGGGAGGGAGGCCAGACCTGGTACGCCCTCGGCAGCGTCACCGTCCCGCCCGCGCTGCCCGCCGAGGAGTCGGGGGACCCGTCCGACTGGAGCTGGGGCCCACGGGACGACGTACCGCCAGCGGCTACGCCCCCGGCGGATGCCGGATACGACCCCGAAGGCACGCACGCCGGAGCCGGGCACCCGGGGCCTGCCGCCCCGGCACCGAGTGCGAGCGCGGATGCCGGGCGGAGCCCCTGGACGGGGCCGGGCACCAGCTCACTCCCGGGCCCGGGCCCGGGTTCCGCTTCCGCGCCCGATCCGGACTCTGCCCCGGCTTCGGGGGCCGACCCCGGGCTCGATTCAGGCTCGGGCCTGGATCGGGGTTCAGGCCAGGGCTCCGACTCAGGCTCGGGCTCCGGCGCGGGCCTCGGTACGGGCACAGACTCCACCTCCGGTACGGGCGCGGGCCTCGGCCTGGGGACGGCCGGCTCCGACAGTGGCCTTGGCTCCGGCACGGGCTCCGACTCCGCCTCCGGCGCGGGCGCGGGCCTCGGCCTGGGGACGGCCGGCTCCGACAGTGGCCTTGGCTCCGGCACGGGCCTCGGCACGGGCTCCGGCGCCGGGTTTGGCTCCAGCTCTGGCCCCGGCCTTGCCTCCGGCTCCGGTACGGCCGCGGGCCTCGGCCTGGAGACGGCCGGCTCCGACGGTGGCCGTGGCTCCGGCTCCGGCGCGGGCGCGGGCCTCGGCCTGGGCGCGCCCCGCGGCTCCGACAGTGGCACGGGCCCCGGCACGGGCGCGGTACCCGGCCCCGGCTCCGCCCCGAGCTCCGGCCCCAGCTCCGGCTCCGGCCCCGGCTCTGGCGCCGCCTCCGGCACCGGCCCTGGCGTAGATCCGAGGTCCGGACACGGCACCGGTTCGGATCCAAGGTCCGGTCCCGAAACCGGGTTCGCGCTTGGGTCGCATCCCGGTTCCGGAACGGGCTGGGGTTCCGCGCCCGCGCCCGGGGGCGGTGCCGATGCGGGCCTCGCGGCGGGCTCCGGGGCCGGGGCATGGCCCGGGCCGGATCCTGGGGCTGCTCCGGAGGCCGGGCACGGGCCCGGGCAGGGGGCCGGGGGGCCGCGGCCCGTGGTGGCGTACCTGGGGGATCGGCCGCCCACCTACGCCGCCGAGCCCATCGCGTTGCCCGCCGCCGACCCCGCCGGGCTCGGCTCGCTGACGCCCGACACCGTGCTGGAGGGGGCCCAGTACGGCGGCTACACGCTGCGGGCCGCCTCCGTGCGCGGGGACTCCGCCCGGTTCCGGGGCGAGGCACGGCGGGACTACCTGCTCACCGCCCGCTTCGGCACCGGCCCCGACGCGCTGGTCCTGGTCGTGCTCGCCGGCGGGGACCGCTCCGCACCCGGGGCCGCCGAGGCGGCCGCCGAGGTGTGCCGCTCCGTCGCCGCGGCCGTCGGGCGGAGCCAGGAGCGGCTGTCGCAGGACATCCGCGACGGCCGCCGCGAAGCCCTGCGCTCGGGGCTCCAGCGGCTCACCGACCGCGGCTACGGGCAGCTGCGCGCCCGCGCCGCCGAGCTGGGGCTCCCGGAGGACGGTTACACGGCCGGGCTGCGCGGACTGCTGCTGCCGGTGGACCCCGGCTGCCGCACCCGGATCTGCTTCGGCGCGGGCGCGGGCGGGCTGTTCCGGCTCCGGGACGGACAGTGGCGGGACCTGGAGGAGCCGGGACCGGCGTCCCCCGACCGGGCCGCGTTCCGCTTCCGGGCCTCCGTGGCCCGCCCCGGCGACACCCTGCTGCTGTGCTCCGGCGGCCTCGCCGACCCGATGCGCGAGGAGCGGCCGCTCTCCGCCGAGCTCTCCGCCCGCTGGGCCGACGCACCCCCGCCGGGCCTCGCCGCCTTCCTCGCGGACACCCAGCTCCGGCTCAAGGGGTACGCCGACGACCGGACGGCCGCCGCGGTCTGGGAGGCGTAACCCGGCGGATCATGCGTGGATGGGAGGCGCACGCGGCAGAGCCGAACCGGAAAAGGGAAGGGTGCCCCCTCCATGGCCAAGCAGAACGTGGCGGAGCAGTTCATCGACATCCTCGTGCGCGCCGGCGTGCGCCGGATGTACGGAGTCGTCGGGGACAGCCTCAACCCCGTCGTCGACGCGATCCGCCGCACCGGCGGCATCGAGTGGATCCAGGTGCGCCACGAGGAGACCGCAGCCTTCGCGGCCGGCGCCGAGGCCCAGATCACCGGGTCCCTCGCCGCCTGCGCGGGCTCCTGCGGCCCCGGCAACCTCCACCTGATCAACGGGCTCTACGACGCCCACCGTTCCATGGCGCCGGTCCTCGCGCTGGCCTCCCACATCCCCTCCTCCGAAATCGGCCTCGGCTACTTCCAGGAGACCCACCCCGACCGGCTGTTCACCGAGTGCAGCCACTACAGCGAGCTGATCTCCAACCCCCGGCAGATGCCCCGGGTCCTGCAGAGCGCCATCCAGCACGCCATCGGGCGCGGCGGCGTCGGCGTGGTGTCGCTGCCCGGGGACATCGCCTCCCTGCCCGCCCCGGAGCAGAGCGTCGAGCAGGCGCTCGTGACCGCGCGGCCGACCGTACGGCCCGGCGACGGCGAGATCGACAAGCTGGTCCGGCTCATCGACGAGGCCGACCGGGTCACCCTGTTCTGCGGCAGCGGCACCGCCGGCGCGCACGCCGAGGTCATGGAGTTCGCCGGCCGGGTCAAGGCGCCGATCGGCCACGCCCTGCGCGGCAAGGAGTGGATCCAGTACGACAATCCCTACGACGTCGGTATGAGCGGGCTGCTCGGCTACGGCGCGGCCTACGAGGCCACCCACGAGTGCGATCTGCTGATCCTGCTCGGCACGGACTTCCCGTACAACGCCTTCCTCCCCGACGACGTCAAGATCGTCCAGGTGGACATCCGGCCCGAACACCTCGGCCGGCGCTCCAAGCTGGACCTCGCGGTCTGGGGCGACGTACGGGAGACCCTGCGCGCGCTGAACACCCGGGTGAAGGCCAAGACAGACCGCCGGTTCCTCGACCGGATGCTGAAGAAGCACGCGGACGCGCTGGAGGGAGTGGTGAAGGCGTACACGCGCAAGGTGGAGAAGCACACGCCCATCCATCCCGAGTACGTGGCCGCCGTGCTCGACGAACTGGCCGACGAGGACGCCGTGTTCACCGTGGACACGGGCATGTGCAACGTATGGGCGGCGCGCTATCTTTCCCCGAACGGAAAGCGCCGCATCATCGGATCCTTCAGCCACGGCTCCATGGCCAACGCCCTTCCGCAGGCCATCGGCGCACAGTTCACCGATCGCGGACGTCAAGTGGTGTCGATGTCGGGCGACGGCGGTTTCTCCATGCTGATGGGAGATTTCCTCACCCTGGTGCAGTACGACCTCCCCGTCAAAGTGGTCCTCTTCAACAACTCATCGCTCGGTATGGTCGAGTTGGAGATGCTGGTTTCCGGCCTTCCTTCGTACGGAACGACGAATAAGAACCCCGACTTCGCCGCGATCGCCCGCGCGGCGGGCGCGTACGGGGTCCGCGTGGAGAAGCCCAAGCAGCTCACAGCGGCTTTGAAGGATGCTTTCAAGCACAAGGGACCCGCTCTGGTGGACGTGGTCACGGACCCCAACGCGCTGTCGATTCCACCGAAGATCAGCGCCGAGATGGTGACCGGATTCGCACTTTCGGCCAGCAAGATCGTGCTGGACGGAGGGGTGGGCCGGATGATCCAGATGGCTCGATCCAACCTCCGCAACGTGCCGCGCCCTTGAGCCCGGATGCGTGCGGATTCCCCCGGGGGGCATGCATCCCGTAGGCCTGTTCGACCGACGGGCCGTCGGGTAGCGGGGACATGCGGGAGGTACATCGCCGTGCGGGTGGGGGCGAAGGCCGGAAAGCTGTGGCGGAGGGGGCGGCCGGTGCCGCGCGAACCGTCGGCCGAGGACGGGACGGCGGGGGACGCCTCGGGGATCACCCGCAGCGTGCGGCGGGCCGATTTGAAAGCCGTGGGAGAAGTCCGCAGGGACTTAAGGGAGTTGATGCGTCACCGGTGCCGTACGGAGGCTGCCGAGGTGGCCGAGCTGCTGATCACCGAGCTCGTCACGAACGCCCTCGTCCACACGGATCAGGGCGCCGAGATCTCCGCGACGCTCGCCGACGACCGGCTCCGGGTGGAGGTCCGCGACTACGCCGCCCGCCGGCCCCGGCCGCACGTACCGTCCGCCGACGACGGTACGCACGGCAGGGGGCTGGTGCTGGTGCAGTCGCTCGCCGACGCCTGGGGCGTGGACGCGCTCGGAGTGTCGCTGGGCGGCGGCAAGGTGGTGTGGTTCGAACTCGTGTGGTTCGAATTCGACGGAGCGAAGGAGGCGGGGCCCGCCTGAGTGACCGGGCGGACCCCGCGACGCGCTTCCCGGACGGGCCTGGGCCCGCCGCATCGGCGGCGTCAGCCGAACTGCTGCTCCAGGTCCTTCAGTTTGCGCTCCAGGGAGTCGAGTCGGGGGAGCGTCTGCGTGTCGTCCTCGGCGGTGAGGTCCACCGTCCGGGGGCCGGCGGCCGTGGCGGCCGACTCGGTCCTGTCGGTCCTGTCGGTCCTGTCGGTCCTTTCGGTCCTATCGAGAGGGTCGGTTCCGCTCACGGCCTGCAGGGAGGGCCGGCGCCGTAGCGGCAGCTGTCCGGATTCCGCTATGGCCGGCTCCGCGCCGACCGGCGCGGAGCCCGCTCCGGGGGCCAGCCCCGGCACCTCGACCTGACGGGCCCGGGCCACCCGCCCGAACGCCCGGTTCTGACGGCCGAGCGCCTTGATGTGCGCCCGGTCCAGCCGGTGTTGCTCCCGCCGGCGGTGCCGGTCGTTCTCCTTCTCCTTCTTGTCCTCGCGCACCTCGTCCACGGCCTCGTCCAGCGTGCGGACCCCCTCCAGCAGCATCAGCGACCACGCGCCGAAGGTCTCCCGGGGTGCCCGCAGCCAGCGGACCATCCGGATCTGCGGCAACGGCCTCGGAATCAGGCCCTGTTCGCGCAGTGCGGCCCGGCGGGTCTGCTTCAGCGCGCGGTCGAAGAGCACGGCCGCCGACAGCGACATGCCGGAGAAGAACTGCGGAGCCCCGTCGTGGCCGAGACCGCGGGGGGCGTGCACCCAGTTGAACCAGGCGGCCGCTCCCGCGAACAGCCAGACCAGCATGCGCGAGCCGAGGGCCGCGTCGCCGTGGCTGGCCTCGCGGACGGCGAGCACCGAACAGAACATGGCGGCGCCGTCGAGGCCGAAGGGGACCAGGTACTCCCAGCCCCCGGACAGGTTGAGGTTCTGCCGGCCGAAGCCGACCAGCCCGTGGAAGGAGAGCGCCGCGGCGACCGCCGCGCAGCAGAAGAGCAGGACGTAGGAGGCGGTCCCGTAGACGGCTTCCTTGCGCCGCCTCCGTTCCTCGCTGCGCTCCCAGCTGTCCTCGGCCGCTCCGGCCTTCTCGCCTTCGCGCTTGCCCCGGGCCAGTACCGCCACTGCCGCAAGTACGCCCAGGATCAGCAGGCTGCCGGGCAGCAGCCAGTCCAGCGATATGTCGGTCAGTCTCATGCGGTTGTCCCTTGCCTCGCGTATGCGGCTGTTCGGCTTGTGGCCGGTGCGGCTTTCCGGGCGCCATAGTGGCGCAGCCGGTGAGTCGTACACGCGGGTTTCGGGGCAAGTGGACGCCAACGGGGGGCGGAGCCCGCCGGATAGGGTGTTGCGGATCGAACTCCCGCTCGCACATGGCGGGTTGAGTTCGATTTCGGTCAGCCGGACGGGTGGGTTGAGGCGGTGGAGGCGGCGGCGCGCAAACTCGGTGGCGGCCGTACGTCCGGGCGGATGACACCGGCCGACCGTCGGGGAGGTCCGGGCCCGTCGGATGCCGCCCACCCCTGCGCACCCTGGCGCCGTAGGGACGGACTGCGGCTCTCAGCTGTCGGCCGTCAGGCGTGCCACGCGGTCCTCGTCGCAGGTGCGGGGGCAGGTGACGCAGGTGTCGTCCGGGCGGATCGTGTAGAAGAAGCAGCAGCTCGCCCGGTTGCGGGTGGGCAGCTGCCGGCCGTCCGGGGCTTCGAGGGTCCGGAAGCCCGCGCCTCCCGTGTACGGGGCGGTCGAACCCGGGAAGAGCCGGTCCAGCTCGCGCATCGCCCGCTGCTCCTCGGCTTCGCCGAGCAGGTTGGCCACGTACCAGAGGCTCTCGACCACGTCGTCGGTCACCATGCCCCACAGGGCGCGCCGCCCGCGCCGCGTCCGCGGGCCGAAGCCCTCCACCACCGGTTCGAGGTGCAGGGCCACCGCGGCCCGTACCTCCGCGCGCAGCGCGTCCTCGTCGGGCACGACCCGGGCCCCGGGGAGCGCTGCCGCCGGGTCGTCCGGCAGGCATGCGAAGGAGTGGACGCGGACGGCCATCCGGCCGTCGGTCCGGTGGAAGGACACGGCTTCCGGGGGCAGGAGCGGCACGCGCCGGTCCAGGAACCAGGGAGCCGTGAACAGCAGACAGGCCTCCCACGCGTACCGGTGCAGTCCGAAGCCCGCCACCACGTCGGGCCGACCCGGGCGCCCGTAGTCGCGGAGCATCTGCGCCTCGTCCCACGCGAGGAACGTCTCCAGGGCCTCGCCGCCCGCCGCGAGCTCGTCCGCGCCGACCCACCCCACACCGCGGGGGGAGGGTTCGTGCGGGGCGAGTTCGGTGACGCGCAGTCCGCCGTAGGCGGTGGTCAGCCGTGCGTACGCGTCCGCCACCGGAGAGCCGGGCGGGGCGGGGGTGCGGACGGGCTGTACGCGGCTCTGGGCGGGCGCGTCGGCTGTGATGGTCATGACGAACCCCCCAAGCACGCGATCGTTAACAGGTAAGCCTTACCTTATCTGATCTTCGTGGGGTGTGGGAAGGCGGGCTATTCTTCGGGGGCAGGTCGAAACCCGTGGAGGACCGAGTGCGCGATACGGCCCGAGCCCGGGTACCGGAACAGCAGGACCGCAAGCAGGACCGCAAGGTCGTACGGCACTCCGTGCGCGGGCAGGTCCTCGACGCCCTGCGTGCGGCGCTGCTCGCGGGCGAGCTGGAGCCGGGGGAGATCTACTCGGGCCCGGCCCTGGGGGAGCGGTTCGGGGTCTCCGCGACGCCCGTGCGCGAGGCGATGCAGCAGCTGGCGCTGGAGGGGGTCGTGGAATGCCTCCCGAACCGGGGGTTCCGGGTCCTGACCCGGACCCCGGGGGAGCTGGCGGAACTGGCCGAGGTCAGGGCGCTGCTCGAAGTCCCCGTGATGCTGCGGCTGGCCCGTACGGTGCCGGCGGGGGCCTGGGCCGCGGTGGTGCCTGCGGCGGCTGAGGCGGAGGCGGCGGCGGCCGCGGGTGATGCGGCGCGGTATGCGGATGCGGACCGGGCGTTTCACCGTGCGGTGCTCGGGCTGGCCGGCAACGCGCAGCTCCTGCTGGTGGCGGAGGATCTCCACCGGCGCTCGCAGTGGCCCCTGCCGGGGCCGCGGCGGGTGCGGCGGGCGGAGCTGGTGGCGGATGCGGCGGAGCACTGCGCGGTTGTGGCCGCGCTGTCTTTGGGTGACGTGGGGGTGGCGGAGTCGCTGATCCGCGCCCACTTCGGGTCTGCCTGAGCCGATGCTGCCGGGGACGCTGTCCCCGGGGCCCTGCGCCTCAAGCGCCGGCGGGGCTGGGGTTGTGCCGGTGTGGCGCTCGCTGCGGGTGGGGGGTCGGTGCCGGGGGCGGGGTGGGGTGTCGGCCTGGACTGCATGATTTAGGCGCCCTGTGCCGTACTTCGACAGTAATCCCGAGTAGTGCGCCACACATCACGCTTTACGTCCCGGCCAACACCCCACCCCGCCCCCGTCCCCGACCCCGGCACGCAGCCCCCGACCCCGGCTGGGGGATATTTCAGGCCGCCCGCGCCACTCCAGCCCTCCGGCGTTTGAGGACCGGGGTCTGGGGCGGAGCCCCAGGGGGTCCGGGCGCAGCCCGGGGCCCCTGCTCTTCAGCCGGTCCGGCGTGCCCGGACCGGGGTCCGGGCAGCGCCCGGGGAACGGTGGAAGGGCGGGTAGGGGAACTCCGCCCCGCAGGGCCGAGCCACCCGCACCCGCCCACCGGGCCCCGCGCCGGGACGGCGGAGGCGAGCACCCCGCCGGGTCACCGACGGACGGAGTCCCGCGCAGCGGTGCGTCGAGGAGGAGTCCGGCGCGTCAAGAAGGTGTAGGGGCTGGTGCGGGGTGGAGTTGGTCGGCCAGCCATGTGGGGATGCCGCCCAGGAGGTGGAAGAGGCGGCGGGCCTCGGCGCGGAGGCGGGCGGCCTCCGGTTCCGGTTCGGCTTCGGCCAGGGCCGCCAGGGCGGGTGCCGTGCCGATCAGGAAGCCGAGGTCCTCCCGGATGCGGAGGGATTCCGCGAAGCCCTTGCGGGCCTCGGCGACCTCGCCGTCCCGCAGGGCCAGCGCCGCCAGGTGCCGCCAGGTGAAGGACAGGAGGAGGGTGTCGCCGTGGGCGAGGGCGCCCGCGTGGGCCCGCCGGTAGGCCGGCAGGGCCGATGAGGGGGCGTCCGCCAGGTGCTCGGCCACCAGGCCCCGGCGGAAGTCCAGCAGCGGCCGGGTGCGGGAGCCCGGGGACAGCAGCGCCGCCGCCCGCCCCAGGGCCGAGCGGGCCTCGTCGGCCCGGTCGCGTACGCCCAGTACGGTCGCCGCGTACGCCAGGTGACCCCGCTCGCACGCCGCCGCGCCGCGGTCGTCGTCGTCCTGGGACACCGCTTCGGCCACCCGTAGGGCGTCCTCGGCCTCGGCCCAGCCCTGCCCGGTGAACAGGCAGCGTTCGACCAGGAGCCCGGTCCGCTGTACGGCGGCTCCGGCATCGTGCAGGTGCGGCGTCAGCAGGGCCGCCGCGTCGGTCCAACAGCCGCGCGAGCGCAGCCGCCATATCGCCCGCTGGAGGGGGTCGTCTCCCCCGATAGTTCCGGCACTGGACATGGCGGTATCCGCCACATTGCCCTCCCCAAAGCAACCAAGCAGCACGTCGTTGAGCCCTGGGGCGAAATGAGAGCACGGATCGGCGGGTTCGGCCAAGGGGTCGGGTGAACTCTTTCACAAAGTCCGGACGGATCATCAGCCACCCCCGCACGGCCCCCGGTCGGTCCCGACCGGCCCCCCGGCCGGTCAGGCGGTGGATCTTCTCAGCTCATCCGCAGTGCAAGGAAGAAGTCGAGCTTGTCCTCGAGCCGGGAAAGGTCCCGTGCCGTCAACTGCTCGATTCGCCCGACCCGGTACCTCAGCGTGTTGACGTGGAGGTGCAGCCGCGTCGCGCAGCGGGTCCACGAGCCGTCGCAGTCCAGGAAGGCTTCGAGGGTGGGGATGAGCTCCGCGCGGTGGCGGCGGTCGTAGTCGCGCAGCGGGTCCAGCAGCCGGGCCGTGAAGGCGCGGCGGACGTCGTCCGGGACGAACGGGAGCAGCAGGACGTGCGAGGCCAGCTCGTGGTGGCCGGCCGCGCAGACGCGGCCCGGGCGGGCCGCGGCGACCCGGCGGGCGTGCCGGGCCTCTTCCAGGGCCCCGCGCAGGCCCTCGGCGGAGGACACGGCCGCGCTGACGCCCAGGGTGAGCCGGCCGTCGTCGGCGAGTCCGGCCGCCAGGGGGTCCCGTACGGCCGCGAGCAGCGTTTCCGCGTGCAGGGCGGTGTCGGGGCCCTTCTCCTCGCCGGGCTCCCCGGCGGGCGCGGGCAGCGGTACGAGGGCGATCGCCTCGTCCCCGGCGTGCGCGACGGCGATCCGGTCCGAGGGTTCGGGACCCGAGACGGAGGGGTCGACGAGGATCTCCTCCAGCAGCGACTGGGCGACGGGGCCGCCCGCGATGTCACCGCCGTCCCAGTCCACCCGGGCCACGACGACCTGCCAGTGCGGGGCGGCGCCCAGCCCCGGCAGGAGCACCGGCGCGGCCACCCGCAGGCGGGCGGCGATCTCGGCGGGCGGAGCGCCCGTCTGGACCAGCTCCAGGACCTCCTGGGCGAGGCGGCGGCGCACCGTACGGGCCGCGTCGCGGCGGTCCCGCTCGACGGCGATCAGCTGGGTGACGCCCTGGAGCAGGTCGAGCCGCTCGGCGGGCCAGTCGCCGGCGTCGGCCTCGACGGCCAGCAGCCAGTCGGAGAGCACGCTCTCGCGGACGTCCCGGGCCGCCGGACCGGCGGCGCCGCGCCCGTGTCCCCTGATCGGGAAGAGGGAGTACGTAATACCCTGGAGGGAGATCCGGTGCGGTCCCCTGCGGCCCGTCCGGACCGCCGCGAGGTGCTCGCTCGCCAGTGCCGCGCAGATGCCCGGCGCCAGCGGCTCGCCCGCCCCGGCGATCTGCCGTCCGGTGGGCGAGAGCACCCAGGCCCGGAGATCGAGGTCCGTGGTGAGCAGATCGAGCACCACATCGGGTCCGCCACCGGCCGGACCGGAGGTCATGAGCCGCCGATGGCGGTCCACGACGGCCGCGAGGTCCCCGGCACGCTCTCCCGACACCTGCCGCACCACGTACTCGGTGATGGTGGCGAATGCAACGTCTTCGTTTACAGCGAACAACGGGAGACGGTTGCGAAGACACGCCGTGACGAGGTCGTCGGGAATGTCACCCAGCTCCGCCTCGCCGGCCGCGAGCCCGGCCACGCCGGCGCTCGCGAGGATTCGTACGAACGGCTCGGAGTCGGCTGAATTTCGTCTCCAGGCCAGGCCAGTGAGGACCAGTTCCCCTCCGGATAGGTATCGGCTGGGATCCCGTAGGTCGGTCGTCATGACCCCGCGGACCGTCCGGTCGAGTTCTTCCTCGCCGCCCAGCAGCCGCAGCCCCAGCGCCTCGGTTTCCAGCAGTGCGCGCAGCCGCATGATGTCGCCGCCGATCTGTCTCGAATGTTGCCGTTGGAAATCGGGCAGGTCGTCGCATCCTGCCTTTCATACGAATCTACAAGACGAGGGAGGTCCCCAGCCAACTCCTTCATGGTTTCGGTGACTGCACCCGGGGGACGCAGGGCCGGTGTACTGAGTCCACACCGCGTTAACAGCACGTGAACGACCAGTCGAGGGCCCAACGGCCTCCTGGCTTGAAGTGAACGACCCGATTAAGAAGAAGAGAGCCGCACATGGACTTCCTTCGCCCCGCCAGCTGGGAGGAGGCGCTCGCCGCTAAGGCCGAGTTCCCCACAGCTGTGCCGATTGCGGGTGGCACCGATGTGATGGTCGAGATCAACTTCGACCACCGTCGGCCGGAGTACCTCCTGGACCTGAACCGCATCGGTCTCCTGCGGGAGTGGGAGGTCGGCGAGGACGTGGTACGTCTGGGCGCCTCCGTCCCGTACACGCAGATCATGGAGAACCTCCGCACGGAGCTTCCGGGACTCGCGCTCGCCTCGCACACGGTCGCGTCCCCGCAGATCCGTAACCGCGGCGGTGTCGGCGGCAACCTCGGTTGCGCCTCGCCGGCCGGCGACTCCCACCCCGCGCTCCTCGCGGCGGGTGCCGAGGTCGAGGTGGAGTCCGTACGCGGATCCCGCCTGATCCCGATCGACGAGTTCTACACCGGCGTCAAGCGCAACGCGCTGGCCGCCGACGAGCTCATCAAGACCGTCCACGTCAAGAAGGCGGACGGCCCCCAGCAGTACTCCAAGGTCGGCTCCCGCAACGCGATGGTCATCGCCGTCTGCGCGTTCGGCCTGGCGCTGCACCCCGAGACCCGCACGGTCCGTACCGGTATCGGTTCGGCCGCGCCGACCCCGATCCGGGCGAAGGCCGCCGAGGAGTTCCTCAACGCCGCGCTCGAAGAGGGTGGCTTCTGGGAGTCCGGCAAGGTCATCACCCCGTCGATCGCCAAGCAGTTCGGTGACCTCGCCTCCGGCGCGGCCAACCCGATCGACGACGTCCGCGGCACGGCGAAGTACCGCCGCCACGCGGTCGGCATCATGGCTCGCCGCCAGCTCGTCTGGACGTGGGAGCAGTACCGCGGTTCGAACAACGGCCGCTCGCTTGAAGGGGCTGCGTAATCATGCGCGTCAATTTCACTGTCAACGGCCGTCAGCAGGAAGCCGACGACGTCTGGGAGGGCGAGTCCCTTCTCTACGTCCTGCGCGAGCGCCTGGGCCTGCCCGGTTCGAAGAACGCCTGTGAGCAGGGCGAGTGCGGTTCCTGCACCGTCCGTCTCGACGGAGTGCCGGTCTGTTCCTGTCTGGTCGCGGCCGGTCAGGTCGAGGGCCGCGACGTCGTGACCGTCGAGGGCCTGGCGGAGTTCGCCAAGCAGCGCGACGAGCACGGCCACGGCGGTGCCTGCGGCACCGGCGGCGGCTGCGGCAGCAAGGGCGGCGTCACCCTGGACGCGGCCAAGCAGTGGCAGGCCAAGCCGGGCGACTCGCAGACCGGCGAGGGTGTCGAGCTCTCCAACATCCAGCAGGCGTTCATCGACGCCGGCGCCGTCCAGTGCGGTTTCTGCACCCCGGGCCTCCTGGTCCAGGCCGACGCGCTGCTGGAGGAGAACCCCTCCCCGTCCGACCAGGACATCCGTGAGTCCCTGTCCGGCAACCTCTGCCGCTGCACGGGCTACGAGAAGATCCTCGACGCGGTCCGCCTCGCGGCCGCCCGTCAGTCTGAGGCGGTCTGACCATGGCCCAGAACACGCGCACGGTCCCGGCGGGTACGCCGACCAACGTCACGCAGAACCACACCAAGGGCGGCATCGGCGAGTCCACGCTGCGCCCGGACGGCACCCTCAAGGTGACCGGTGAGTTCGCGTACTCCTCGGACATGTGGCACGAGGACATGCTGTGGGGCCAGACGCTCCGCAGCACCGTGGCCCACGCCGAGATCGTCTCGATCGACATCTCCGAGGCCCTGGCGATGCCGGGTGTCTACTCGGTGCTGACGTACGACGACCTGCCGGCCGAGATGAAGAACTACGGCCTCGAGATCCAGGACACCCCGGTTCTCGCCAACGGCCGGGTCCGTCACCACGGTGAGCCGGTCGCCCTCGTGGCCGCCGACCACCCGGAGACCGCCCGCCGCGCGGCCGCCAAGATCAAGATCGACTACCGTGAGCTGCCGCTCGTCACGGACGAGGCCTCCGCCCTCGCCGAGGGCGCGCCGCTGATCCACGAGGGCCGCGACGACCACCACATCGGTCACGTCCCGCACCCGAACATCGTGCACCGCCAGCCGATCATCCGCGGCAACGTGGAAGAGGCCCGCAAGCGCGCCGACGTCATCGTCGAGGGCGAGTACACCTTCGGCATGCAGGACCAGGCCTTCCTCGGCCCGGAGTCCGGTCTGGCCGTACCGTCCGAGGACGGCGGTGTCGAGCTCTACGTCGCCACCCAGTGGCTGCACTCGGACCTCCAGCAGATCGCCCCGGTCCTGGGCCTGCCGCCGGAGAAGGTCCGCATGACGCTCTCGGGCGTCGGCGGCGCGTTCGGTGGCCGCGAAGACATCTCGATGCAGATCCACGCCTGCCTCCTGGCCCTGGCCACGAACAAGCCGGTCAAGATCGTCTACAACCGCTTCGAGTCCTTCTTCGGCCACGTGCACCGTCACCCGGCGAAGCTGTACTACGAGCACGGCGCCACCAAGGACGGCAAGCTCACGCACATGAAGTGCAAGATCGTCCTGGACGGCGGCGCCTACGCGTCCGCTTCCCCGGCGGTCGTGGGCAACGCCTCCTCCCTCTCGGTCGGTCCGTACGTCCTGGAGGACGTGGACATCGAGGCGATCGCGCTCTACACGAACAACCCGCCCTGTGGCGCGATGCGCGGCTTCGGCGCCGTCCAGGCCTGCTTCGCCTACGAGGCCCAGATGGACAAGCTCGCGGCGAAGCTGGGCATGGACCCGGTCGAGTTCCGTCAGCTCAACGCCATGGAGCAGGGCACGATCATGCCCACCGGCCAGGTCGTGGACGCTCCGGCGCCCGTCGCCGAGCTGCTGCGCCGGGTCAAGGCCCGCCCGCTGCCGCCGGAGCGCCAGTGGGAGACCGCCGGCGAGAACGCGGACGTCCGCGCGCTGCCCGGTGGTCTGTCGAACACCACCCACGGTGAAGGCGTCGTCCGCGGCGTCGGCTACGCGGTCGGCATCAAGAACGTCGGCTTCTCCGAGGGCTTCGACGACTACTCCACCGCCCGCGTGACCCTCGAGGTCATCAACGGCGAAGCGGTCGCGATGGTCCACACGGCCATGGCGGAGGTCGGCCAGGGCGGCATCACCGTCCACGCGCAGATCGCCCGTACCGAGCTGGGTGTCACGCAGGTGACCATCCACCCGGCCGACACGCAGGTCGGCTCCGCCGGTTCCACGTCCGCCTCGCGGCAGACGTACATGACCGGTGGCGCCGTGAAGAACACCTGTGAGGCCGTCCGCGAGAGGGTCCTGGAGATCGGCCGGCGCAAGAACGGCTCGTACCACCCCGCGTGGGCGACCGCCGAGCTGCTCCTCGAAGGCGGCAAGGTCGTCACCGATGGCGGAGAGGTCCTCGCGGACATCGCCGACATCCTCGAGGGCGAGGACGCGATCGACATCGAGCTCGAGTTCCGTCACGCCGCGACCGAGCCCTTCGACCTGGTCACCGGCCAGGGCAACGGCCACGTCCAGTACACCTTCGCCGCGCACCGCGCGGTCGTCGAGGTGGACACCGAGCTCGGCCTCGTCAAGGTCGTCGAGCTGGCGACCGCCCAGGACGTCGGCAAGGCGCTGAACATGCTCTCCGTGGTCGGCCAGATCCAGGGTGGTACCACCCAGGGCCTGGGCGTCGCGATCATGGAAGAGATCATCGTGGACCCGAAGACCGCGAAGGTGCGCAACCCCTCCTTCACGGACTACCTGATCCCGACCATCCTCGACACCCCGACCATCCCGGTCGACGTCCTGGAGCTCGCCGACCCGAAGGCCCCGTACGGCCTGCGCGGTATGGGCGAGGCCCCGACCCTCTCGTCCACCCCGGCCGTCATCGCGGCGATCCGGGCGGCGACCGGTCTGGAGATCAACAAGACGCCGATCCGTCCGGAACTGCTCACCGGCACCCTCTAGGACGGCCGGTCCGGGGGCCGCGAGGCCCCCGGACCCCCCAGATTTCCGGGCGGTGTGACACGGGAACGTCACACTTCCAGTCGCACCGCCCGGAGCACAGAAGTCCGGAGTCATCAGCACCGCACCGCTCGCGGTCAAGTTTTCCCCGGAAGTACCCCCCCGTAGTACCCCCCCGGGTCACCGCCTACCCCAGGTGACACCAGGAGTACCAGCCGTACCGCAGAACCCTCGCAGTACCCGCAGTACACGCAGTGCACCATGTGCGTCGCCTCGGGCCGTCACCCCGGGTCGTGCAGCCAAACGCGTTTTCCCAAATCCCGTGTCTCCAATCTTTATGCGGGTGCCCCTTTGAACCTTGGGAGTTAGGCACCATGACCCAGTCCTCTGTGGAGCCCAAGACCAGTGCGGAGGAAGCCGGAGACGGCTCTTCGACCCCCGCTGGACAGTCTTGGCTCGACCGGTACTTTCACATCAGCAAGCGCGGATCCAAGGTCGGAAACGAAGTTCGTGGCGGTATCACGACCTTCATGGCCATGGCTTACATCCTCCTGCTGAACCCCCTGCTGCTTTCCGGCAAGGACGTCGACGGCCACACGATGGCCGCCTCGGCGATCATCACCGCCACGGCGTTCGCCGCGGCCGTCACGACGCTCCTCATGGGCTTCGTCGGCAAGGTCCCGCTCGCGCTCGCCGCCGGCCTCTCCGTGTCCGGCGTGCTGGCCTCGCAGGTGGCCCCCCAGATGACCTGGCCGCAGGCCATGGGCATGTGCGTGGTCTACGGCGTCGTGATCTGTCTCCTGGTCGTCACCGGCCTCCGCGAGATGATCATGAACGCGATACCCCTCGCGCTCAAGCACGCCATCACCATGGGCATCGGCCTCTTCGTGGCCCTGATCGGCTTCGTGAAGGCGGGCTTCGTCGGCAACGGCGGGGAGTTCATGCCCCCCGTCCAGCTCGGTGCGACCGGTGAGCTCTCCGGCTGGCCCGTCCTGCTCTTCGCCGTCACCCTGATCGCCATCTTCATGCTCCAGGCCCGCAAGGTGCCCGGCGCGATCCTGATCGGCATCGTCGGTGGCACGGTCCTCGCCGCGATCCTCAACGCCATCGTGGACATCGACCCCAAGGCCTGGAAGAACGGCCCGCCGGAGCTCACCGGCTCCGCGATCTCGGCGCCGGACTTCTCGCTCTTCGGTGACGTCTCCTTCGGCGGCTGGGGCGACGTCGGCTACATGACGGTCGGCATGATCGTCTTCACCCTGGTGCTCGCCGGCTTCTTCGACGCGATGGCCACCATCATCGGCGTCGGTACCGAAGCCAAGCTCGCCGACGAGCAGGGCCGCATGCCGGGCCTGTCCAAGGCGCTGTTCATCGACGGTGCCGGTGGCGCCATCGGTGGCATCGCGGGTGGCTCCGGCCAGACCGTGTTCGTCGAGTCCGCGACCGGCGTCGGCGAGGGTGCCCGCACGGGCCTCGCCTCCGTCGTCACCGGCCTGTTCTTCGCCGCCTGCCTCTTCTTCACCCCGATCACGCAGATCGTCCCGGGTGAGGTCGCCTCCGCGGCCCTGGTCGTCATCGGCGCGATGATGATGCAGAACGCCCGCCACGTGGACTGGGCCGACTCCTCGACCGCGATCCCGGTCTTCCTGACCGTCGTGGTCATGCCCTTCACCTACTCGATCACCGCCGGTGTCGCCGCGGGTGTCATCTCCTACGTCGCCATCAAGGTCGCTCAGGGCAAGGCCCGTGAGATCGGCGGCTTCATGTGGGCGCTGACCGGAATCTTCCTGGTCTTCTTCGCGCTCCACCCGATCGAGAGCTGGCTCGGCGTCGGCTGAGCCGGCCGGGTCTGAATCCGTAGCAAACCCCGCACCCTCCACGTATCCGATACTGGAATCTGAACCTCTCCGAGGAGGCCCCCATGCTGGACATCGCCGAAGAACTGAACCGGTGGGTCGAGCAGGGACGTGACTTCGCCGTCGCCACGGTCGTGGCGGTCGGCGGGAGCGCACCCCGGCAGCCCGGAGCGGCCCTCGCCGTAGACAGTGACGGCACGGCCATCGGTTCGGTCTCCGGCGGATGTGTGGAGGGTGCGGTGTACGAGCTGTGCCAGCAGGCGCTGGAGGACGGCGAGACCGTCCAGGAGCGCTTCGGGTACAGCGATGACGATGCCTTCGCCGTGGGTCTGACCTGCGGCGGAATCATCGACATCCTGGTGACCCCGGTCCCCGTGGGCTCTCCCTCCCGGGAGGTGTTCGCGGCCTCGCTGGCCGCCGCCGCCCGCGGGGAGGCGGCGGCGGTCGCGCGGATCGCCGAAGGCCCGGCCGAGCTCATGGGCCGCGCCGTACTCGTCAGGGGCGAAGGCTCCTACGAGGGCGGGTTCGGCGCTCACCCCGAGCTGGACCGGGCCATCGCCGACGAGGCCCGGGCCATGCTCGAGGCCGGCAAGACCGGCGTGCTGGAGATCGGCGCCGACGGCCGCCTCTGCGGAGAGCCGCTCAAGGTGCTGGTCGAGTCCAGCGTCCCGCCGCCCCGGATGGTCGTCTTCGGGGCCATCGACTTCGCCTCCGCGCTCGTGCGGATCGGCAAGTTCCTGGGCTATCACGTCACCCTGTGCGACGCCCGGCCCGTCTTCGCCACGAGGAAGCGTTTCCCCGAGGCGGACGAGATCGTGGTCGACTGGCCGCACCGCTACCTGGAGGAGCAGTCCTCCGCCGGTGCGATCGACGGCCGGACGGTCCTGTGCGTCCTCACGCACGATGCCAAGTTCGATGTCCCCCTTCTCGAACTGGCCCTCAAACTTCCCGTCGCCTACGTCGGCGCCATGGGCTCCCGCCGCACTCACGAGGACCGCAACAAGCGGCTCCGCGAGGTCGGCGTGACGGAGCTCGAGCTGGCCCGGCTGCGCTCCCCGATCGGCCTGGACCTCGGGGCCCGCTCGCCGGAGGAGACCGCGCTGTCCATCGCCGCCGAGATCGTCGCCAACCGGCGCGGCGGCACCGGCGCGGCCCTGACCGGCGCGCACATCCCGATCCACCCGGACGTCGCGAACACGGTGATCAGCAGGATCGGTTCCGTCGCTTGAAGAGCTGACGGGCTTTAGCGCGGTGTGCAAAGGGCGCAACCCCGTGGGGGTTGCGCCCTTTCGTCGTTCCGCCTATCTTACCGGCCGGTAACAGCGTCTCCCCATAACGGAGTTGACCGGATGTCTGCCAGTCGATCGAGTAACCGTCGTGAGCGTGGGGCCGGCCGCGGCCTGCCCGCCCTGGCGGCCGTGGCCGCGCTGGCGCTGGCCGCCCTCGCGGTGGGTCCCGCGCCCGCGGCGGGGGCCGGATTCGCGGCGGGCTCCGGGTCCGAGGCGGGCTCCGGGGCCGCCGGTGCGGGCCCGCGCGAGGTCCTGTTCGTGGGCAACAACTGGGAGGGCACCGCAGACGTCCTCGCCTCCACCGGGGACCTGGCCAAGGTGGGCCGGATCGACATGGTTCCGGACAAGGAGGAGCGGCTCAGGGAGATCTACCTCAACCCGGTGAAGCTCGCCTACTTCCTGGGCGTCCGGGCCACCGCGGGCGAGGGCCACGACCAGTTCGTGGACGATATGTACACCACCCCGGACGGCTCCGCCGTCGTCGCCTCCCGCCCCAGCTTCGCCGACGTCGTCTCCATCGACGTCCGCACCGGCCAGGTCAACTGGCGCTTTCCCGTCGCCGGTTACCGGGCCGACCACATGGCGGTCTCCCCGGACGGCACCCGCGTGGCGGTCTCGGCCTCCACCGCCAACACCGTGCACGTCCTCGACATCGCGACCGGCCGGCAGGCCGGCTCCTTCACCACCGGCGACAAGCCGCACGAGAACACCTTCACCCGGGACGGCCGCTTCCTGTGGAACAGCTCCATCGGCGACGTGACCTCCGCCCTCGACGCGCCCTGGCTGGACTGGACGAAGGGTGACCGCAGGATCACGGTCGCCGACGCGCAGACCCTCCGCCCGGTCCGGGTGATCGACATGCGGGCCCGCCTCGACGCCTTCGGGCGCTCCGACCTGTCCGACGCGGTGCGGCCCATGTCCTTCACCCCGGACGAGTCGAAGATGTACTTCCAGGTGTCCTTCTTCAACGGCTTCGTCGAGTACGACGTGGCCGCCGACCGGATCACCCGGATCAAGACCCTCCCGGTGAACCCCGCCACCAGCACCGACCGCACCACCTGGGTCAACGACTCCCGGCACCACGGCATGTCCATGAGCCCGGACGGATCCAAGCTGTGCGTCGCGGGGACCATGGACGACTACGCGACCGTCGTGGACCGGGCCACCCTGGAGCAGGGGCCCCTCGTCCCCGCCGCCAAGCCCTACTGGGCCACCGTCGACGGAGACGGCACCGGCTGCGTGATCTCCGAGAGCGGCGCGGACCAGGTCACCGCCATCGACTTCGCCACCGGCGCCAAACGCGTCTCCGTACCCGTCGGCGACCACCCGCAGCGGGTCCGGCTCGGGCACGTCCCGGCGGACTGGACGGGACCCGCCGCGCGCTGAACCGCCACCGGGCGGGGCGAGAACCGGCCCGCATCGAGAATCAGCCGTTATGAAGTGACTGGTCCACCATGACCGATTAGTCTCCGGATCATGGTGGAGATCCGCGAGGTGCCCGAGTCCGACATCGACCGTGCTCTGGAGCTCGCGTACCTGGTCTTCCACGACCGCCCGGAGAAGGAGGGGCGCGAGCGGCACCACGAGCTGCTCCGCCCCTGCCTGCGGATCGGGGCCTACGACGGCGACGCGCTGGTCGGGTTCATGGCCGCGCACGACTTCCGGCTCTCGGTGCCCGGGGCGGACCTGCCCTGTCCCGGGCTCACCTTCGTCTGCGTCGCCCCCACCCACCGCCGCCGCGGTGTACTGACCGCGCTGATGGGCGACCTGCTGCGCCGCGCGGGGGCGGCCGGCAGTCCCGTCGCCGCCCTGTGGGCCTCCGAGGCGGCCATCTACGGGCGCTTCGGCTACGGCAGCGCCACCCAGGGCGCCACCATCGAGATCGACTCCACCCGGCCGCTGGCCCTGCGCATCGAGGCGGACCGCAGGCCGCTGCGGCTGGTCGCCCCCGAGGAGGCGGTCGCCGTCGTGGGCCCGTACCACGAGGCGGCCCGCGCGGTCCGGGCCGGGCGGCCCACCCGCAGCGAGCGGCGCTGGACCGAGGAGTGGCTCATCGAGCAGGACGAGGAGGACGAGGAGCTCAGCCCGCCCCGGATCATCGTCCTGGGGGAGCCGGGCCAACCGATCGCGGGCTACGTCCTCTACCGCACGAAGCCCGAGGAGAGCACCGGGGGCGTACGGGTCCCGGGCCTGGTCCGGGTCGACGAGCTGGAGGCCGACACCCCGGGGGCCGCCGCGGCCCTGTGGGAGTGCGTGGCCTCCCTCGACCTCACCGGCCGGGTCACCGCGTGGGGCCGGCCGGCCGACGACCCGCTGCTGCACTTCGCCGCCGACCGGGACCAGGTCCGGGTCACCGCCGTGTTCC
The DNA here is from genome assembly GCF_035978755.1 of Streptomyces sp. NBC_01298. Classification (NCBI taxonomy): domain Bacteria; kingdom Bacillati; phylum Actinomycetota; class Actinomycetes; order Kitasatosporales; family Streptomycetaceae; genus Streptomyces; species Streptomyces sp. NBC_01298. The sequence continues at coordinate 2,045,316 of NZ_CP108414.1, read as the reverse complement.
CGGCGCTCTGGCTCCGGCTGGTCGACGTGGCGGCCGCCCTGACCGGCCGGTCGTGGGCCGCGCCCGTGGAACTCGTACTGGAACTGACCGACGTACGGCTGCCCGCGAACGCCGGGCGGTTCCTGCTGAAGGCCGGGCCGCAGGGCGCGGCGTACGAGCCCGCCGCCGCGGGCCGCACCCCGGACCTGACCCTGGACGTACGGGAGCTCGCGGCCTGCTACCTCGGCGGGACCCGGGCCGTCGAACTGGCCGCGGCCGGCCTGCTGGTGGAGCACACCGCCGGCGCGGCGGCGGCCCTGGACGCCGGGCTGCGCACCGCGCTGCTCCCGCACACGGCGGACGAGTTCTGAAGGGTCCGCGGCGGGGAGGACGGCCCCCGCCGCGGACCCGGCTCAGGGGGTGGGCAGGGAGATCCGGGCCGCCGACATGCCGAAGTCGGAACTCAGGACCCCGGTGGAGATCCCGTCACCCAGGCGGTGCAGGTGCTCCTCGCGGTAACGGACCGTCTTCTCGTGCCAGTTCAGGATCCCGGCCAGCCAGTCCTTCAACTCGCCGACGTACGCGTCGAGTCCGGCCCGGGCCCCGGCGTCCAGCTTCCAGTCGTCGTAGAGCAGGGGCAGCTGGTTCGCGACGATGTGCTCGAACTCCTCGGTGCGCTGGGTCATCAGCGAGTGGCAGATGTGCAGCGCCTCCTCGTAGCCGATGTCGAAGAAGTTGCGGGTGACGAGCACGTAGTTGTGCACCTCGCCCTCGACCTCCACCTCCTTCTGGTACGAGAAGATGTCGTTCATCAGGCACGCGGAGTCGGCCGCCGCGTTCTCCAGGGAACGGATGGTGCCCGAGGCGTAGATGTCGTCGGGGATGCCCCGGCCCGCCTGGCCCAGTCGGCACAGGTACATCGTCAGGTGCGAGCCGAAGGTGTGCCGGCGCATCTCCGCGTAGTCCACCGGGTCCGGGATGCGGTTCTGGATCTGGTTCTCCATCTCCCACAGCCAGCTGTGCAGCATGCTCACGAGGGTGGCCCGGAATTCGGCCCGGACCTCGGGGGACATGTCCTTGCTGGTGCGCACCCACAGGTCGCCGAGGGACCGCTCCATCGCGGTCAGTGCCACCGGCTGCTCGGCGTGGTCCACCGGGATCATGGCGACGAGGCGTGCGGTGGTGGCCTTGGCGGCGGAGAGGTTCTTGGACTGGGCGAAGACCACCGGGTAGTAGTCGTCGCCGTAGGTGCCCCAGGTCAGCCAGCAGGCGTTGAGGGTCAGCGCCTCGGGGGCGGCGTCGGGGTCGATGCCCGCGGAGCAGAGCGCGAAGTCGTAGCCGCGCAGCTTCTCCTCGTTCCAGATCGCCGAGCCGGGGTCGCCGGGCTGCGGATCGATCAGGCCCATCCGCCGGGCCCAGGCGACGGATTCCTCGCGGGCGCGGGCGTGGTGGGGGCTGAGGGTGAGCGGGAACGGCATGTAGACGTCCGGGACGACGGACGGGCCGGTCGGCTCGAAGGGGACGTGGGTGAAGGAGCGCCGGCGCAGTTCCAGGGCGCGGGGGGCGAGGATGGAGCGGAGGTCGAGGGCGGTGGTGCCGAGGCCGGTGGGCATGAACGGGAGGGTGAGCGGGGCGGTGGCCCGGGCCTCCTTGTTCATGTAGCGGCTGGAGACCATGTGCCATTCGTGGCCGCCGGACTGCCAGTCCTGGAGCCCCTTGGCGTAGGCGAGGACGGCGGCGATCTCCGCCGGGTTCATGGCGTGGTCGGCGAAGAGCTGGGGGAGTTCGGCGAGGGCGGTCTGCTCGAACTGCTGGAGCCGGGAGGTGAGGAGGTCGTTGGAGGCCTCGGCGGCCTCCTGGGTGGTGCAGTCGAGGAAGGTCTCCAGCACCAGGATCGCGTTGGAGAGTTCCCCCTCCTCGGAGACCTCGCGCTGGTAGGAGAAGATGTCGTTCCGGATGTGCACGGCGTCGGAGAAGGAATCGCGCAGCACGCCGAGGGGGCGGGAGTGCGCGACACGGGCCGGAACCTCCGCGGACACGTACTCGATGAGCCCGGCCGACCAGGGCGCCCCGCCGACCTTGCGGCGCATCTCGATGTATTCGAGGGGGTTGGAGACCCGCCCGATGTTGATGTTGGCGAGTTCCCACATCGACTCGTCGAGCAGGTTCTTGGTGGACAGGGAGAACCGTTCCCGCCAGTCCATCGACATGGCCGGGACGGTACGGGCCCACAGGTCGGCGAGTCCGGCCTCGACGGGGTTGGTCGCCTCGGGGAACCCGTCCGCCAGGTCCATCGGCATGAAGGCGCCGAGCCGGTCGAGGTAGGCCTTGGCGCCCGCACGGTCCTGGGAGCGCTTGAACATCTCCAGGAAGTGGTCGTCGAAGAAGAACACCCACACGTACCAGTCGGTGACCAGGGACAGCGCCTCGCTGCCGCAGTCGGGGTGGGTGTACGAGCAGAGCAGGGCGTAGTCGTGCGAGTCGAGGTCGCTCTCCTCCCAGACGCCGGAACCTTCCAGCATCCCGAAGTCGCGGGCCCACTTCTTGGTGTGGACCCTGGCGTCCTCCAGGTGGGGGTTCAGTCGCGCCGGATAAGGCACATAGAAATCCGGCAGTTGAAACGGCTGCGTCACGGCAGGGTGGGCCTTTCATCTGACTGTCTCGTTGGTTCCTCACGAGATCAGCAGGGCACTACCCGTGTTGCCGGTGGGATAAGGGGGAGTTCACTTCATCAGGTGACGTGTGCGTCGTTCCGCGACGGATGGGGCCGGTGACCGGTAGGGGGGCGGCCGGGGAGGGGTCGGGGAGGCGGCCGGGGAGGCGGTGACCCTCCCCGGCGAGGGGGCTCAGGCGCCGGCGGACTTCCGCTCGTCGAAGGCCGGGTAGAACTTGCGCAGCAGGCCGAAGGTCTCGGGGAAGTCGAGCTGGCCCGGGGCGGAGCTGGCGCCGAAGAAGGAGTACGTGATCCGGGACCCCAGGGCGGGGAAGAAGACGCGGGAGACGGCTCCGGTCTCGCCCATGGCGATGACGATCAGCCGGGTGTCCTCGGCCCCGGCGCGCAGCAGCAGCGAGGCCAGCCGCCGTACGTCGTCCTGGGACCGCACCATGGTGGACACCTTGACCACATCGGCGCCGGCGCTCTTCGCGTCGTCGATGACGGTCTGGAGTTCCTCGGTGGCCGGGGTGAATTCGAAATTGTGATAGGAGACGAGCGCCACCGTGTCGTGCCGGTGGGCGGCCTCGATCACCTCGGACAGGATTTCTCCGGAGGAGAGCTCGATGTCCACGGCCTGGACCTGAGGGGCGAGCGCGCGGAACAGTTCGAGCCGCTCGGCCTCGGTGCCCTTCCAGTCGCCGCCTTCGCGGGCGGACCGGATGGTGGCCAGTACGGGCAGCGTCTTGAACGCGTCCACCTGCGCGAGGACATGGGCCGTGTCGGTCACCGCGTACCGGTCGACGCGCAGTTCGGCCACGTCGACGCCCGCGCTCTTGGCGGCGTGTGCGCGCGGCTCGGTCTCGCTGTCGTCGAAGCTGACGGCCACCAGCGGAATCCCGCCGTCGAGAAGGGCCCGCAGTGAATTCATTTCTTGGTCACAGCCTTTTCGATTCCGATATCCGACGCGAAGCGCAGGGTGAACGGGGCGGATTATACGTGGAATCGGTAAGGGTGAGGGTGGGTGCCCGCCCCTTGGCCGGAAGGGCGCCCGGCGCGCCGGAGGCGTAGCTGGTGTCGCACCCCGACATGCTTGTCCGATTGTTCTAGGTTTGTCCCATCAGTTCATACTTTCGAGTTCCGGGAGAGAGACTCATGGCGATCGACCTCGACAAGGTGCTGGACAAGGCGTGGGCCGACAAGCCGCTCGCGGAGGTGCTCGCGGCGCCGGTGGCCGCGCTCAAGGGCGTCACCGACAAGGACGGCGAGCTGCTGCTCGAAGCCTTCGGCGTGAAGACGGTCGCCGACTTCGGCCAGCTGAAGTACGCGCGCTGGGCCCAGGCGCTGGTGGCGCTGAACCAGACCAGCAAGTAGGAGGGTCGGCGCACCGGCGCACCGACGCATCAACTACCCGGCGGGCCTCAGTTCCCCGTCGGGGTGGGCCGCGCGCCAGGTCGGCGCCGGCGAGGAACGCCGCCAGTTCGCGGTGCTCCCCGACCAGCGCCGCGATGTACGGGGCGTACTCCGGGTCCTGCTCCATCACGGTGAACAGGCCGTCCTCCTCGCCCTTCCAGTGGGCGAGCAGGACGGCCGTCATCTCCGTGACGAGGGCGCGGGCCCGGCCGAGGTCCCCCGCGTCGAGGGCGCGCAGGGCGTCGCCCGCCGCGTTCGTCACCGCCTCGTGCTCGGCGATGAACTCCTTGATCAGGGGGATCTCGCGGCAGCCGCAGTAATGGCACATGCGGCTCAGTCTGATCCAGCCGGTGTCCGGTTAGTCGCTTTCGCCTTCGAGGTTGCCCTCCGTGTCCAGGTACACCTGGCGCAGCGCCTCCAGGACCTGCGGGTCCGGCTTCTCCCACATGCCGCGGGACTCGGCCTCCAGCAGCCGCTCCGCGATCCCGTGCAGGGCCCAGGGGTTGGCCTCCTCCAGGAAGGCGCGGTTCTCCGGGTCCAGGACGTACGTCTCGGTCAGCTTGTCGTACATCCAGTCGGCCACCACGCCGGTCGTGGCGTCGTAGCCGAAGAGGTAGTCGACCGTGGCGGCCAGCTCGAAGGCTCCCTTGTACCCGTGGCGGCGCATCGCCTCGATCCACTTCGGGTTCACCACGCGGGCACGGAAGACGCGGGAGGTCTCCTCGACCAGCGTGCGCGTCTTGACCGTCTCGGGCCGGGTGGAGTCCCCGATGTACGCCTCGGGGGCCGTGCCGCGCAGGGCGCGGACGGTGGCCACCATGCCGCCGTGGTACTGGAAGTAGTCGTCGGAGTCGGCGATGTCGTGCTCACGGGTGTCGGTGTTCTTCGCCGCGACCGTGATCCGCTTGTAGGCGGTCTCCATCTCCTCGCGCGCCGCGCGCCCTTCCAGGCCCCGGCCGTACGCGTACCCGCCCCACACCGTGTAGACCTCCGCGAGGTCGGCGTCGGTGCGCCAGTCGCGGGAGTCGATCAGCTGCAGGATGCCCGCGCCGTACGTGCCCGGGCGCGAGCCGAAGATGCGGGTGGTGGCCCGCCGCTCGTCCCCGTGCACCGCCAGGTCGGCCTGCGCGTGGGCCCGTACGAAGTTGTCCTCCGCGGGCTCCTCCAGCGAGGCCGCCAGCCGTACCGCGTCGTCCAGCAGGCCGATGACGTGCGGGAACGCGTCCCGGAAGAAGCCCGAGATGCGCAGGGTCACGTCGATGCGCGGACGGCCCAGCTCCGCGAGCGGGATCGGCTCCAGGCCGGTGACGCGGCGGGAGGCCTCGTCCCAGACCGGGCGGACACCGAGCAGCGCCATGGCCTCGGCCACGTCGTCGCCCGAGGTGCGCATCGCGCTGGTGCCCCACAGGGACAGGCCGACGGAGGCGGGCCATTCGCCGTTGTCCGTGCGGTAGCGGGTCAGGAGGGAATCGGCCAGGGCCTGGCCGGTCTCCCAGGCGAGGCGGGAGGGGACGGCCTTCGGGTCCACCGAGTAGAAGTTGCGGCCGGTCGGCAGCACGTTGACCAGACCGCGCAGCGGGGAGCCGGAGGGGCCCGCCGGGACGAAGCCGCCGTCCAGGGCGCTGACCACGTGGGCGATCTCGGCGGTGGTGCCGGCCAGGCGCGGGACGACCTCGCGGGCCGCGAAGTCCAGTACGGCCGCCACGTCCGCCGAGTACCCGGCGGCGACCGAAGCCACCGCCTCCGGGGCCCAGTTCGCGTCCTCCATCGCCTGGACCAGCGCGCGGGCCGTCTCCTCCGCCTCGTCGGCGGTGGTGCGGGTGGCCGCGGACTCGTCGAGGCCGAGCGCCTCGCGCAGACCGGGCAGGGCCGTCGTACCGCCCCAGATCTGGCGGGCGCGCAGGATGGCGAGGACCAGGTTGACGCGGGCGTCGCCCGTCGGGGCGCCGCCCAGGACGTGCAGACCGTCGCGGATCTGGGCGTCCTTGATCTCGCACAGCCAGCCGTCGACGTGCAGCAGGAAGTCGTCGAAGCCGTCGTCGTCGGGACGCTGCTCCAGTCCCAGGTCGTGGTCCAGCTTCGCGGCCTGGATCAGGGTCCAGATCTGGGCGCGGATGGCCGGCAGCTTCGCCGGGTCCATCGCGGAGATCTGGGCGTACTCGTCGAGGTGCTGCTCCAGGCGCGCGATGTCGCCGTACGACTCCGCGCGCGCCATCGGCGGCACCAGGTGGTCGACCAGGGTGGCGTGCACCCGGCGCTTGGCCTGGGTGCCCTCGCCCGGGTCGTTGACCAGGAACGGGTAGATCAGGGGCAGGTCGCCGAGCGCGGCGTCGGGGGCGCAGGACGCCGACAGGCCGGCGTTCTTGCCCGGCAGCCACTCCAGGTTGCCGTGCTTGCCCAGGTGGATCATCGCGTCGGCGCCGAAACCGCCGTCCTCGGCGCGGGCCTGGATCCAGCGGTACGCGGCCAGGTAGTGGTGCGAGGGCGGCAGGTCGGGATCGTGGTAGATCGCGATCGGGTTCTCGCCGAAGCCGCGCGGCGGCTGGATGAGGATGAGGAGGTTGGCGCGGCGCAGGGCGGCGAGCACGATGTCGCCCTCGGGGTTCGCGGAGCGGTCCACGAACATGTTGCCCGGGGCCTCTCCCCAGTGCCGCTCGACGCTTTCGCGCAGATCGGCCGGGAGTTCGGCGAACCAGCGCTTGTAGTCGGCCGCCGGGATGCGGACCGGGTTGCGGGCGAGCTGCTCCTCGGTGAGCCAGTCCTGGTCGTGGCCGCCGGCCTCGATCAGGGCGCGGATCAGCTCGTCGCCGTCGCCGGAGACCAGGCCCGGGACGTCCTCGACGGGGCCGAAGTCGTAGCCGCCCGCGATGAGGGTGCGCAGCAGTTCCACGGCGCTGGCCGGGGTGTCCAGGCCGACCGCGTTGCCGATGCGGGAGTGCTTGGTGGGGTACGCGGACAGGACCAGGGCGATCTTCTTGTCGCGGCGCTCGATGTGGCGCAGGCGGGCGTGGCGCACGGCGATGCCGGCCACGCGGGCGGCCCGCTCGGGGTCGGCGACGTAGGCGGGCAGCCCGTCCTCGTCCAGCTCCTTGAAGGAGAAGGGGACGGTGATCAGGCGGCCGTCGAACTCCGGGACGGCGACCTGGGTGGCGGCGTCGAGGGGGGACAGGCCCTCGTCGTTGGCCTCCCAGGCGGACCGGGAGCCGGTCAGGCACAGGGCCTGCAGGATCGGCACGCCGAGGGCGGCCAGGGCGCCGGCGTCCCAGGACTCGTCGTCACCGCCGGCGGAGGCGGTGGCGGGCTTGGTGCCGCCGGCGGCCAGGACCGTGGTGACGATCGCGTCGGCGGACGCCAGCTGCGCGATCAGTTCCGGCTCCGGGGAGCGGAGGGAGGAGACGTAGAGCGGGAGCGCCTGGGCGCCGTGGGCCTCGATCGCCTCGGAGAGGGTGTGCACGAAGGCGGTGTTGCCGCTCATCTGGTGCGCGCGGTAGTAGAGCACCGCGATCCGGGGCCCTTCGGTGCGCTGCGGGGTGCGCTCCAGCGGGCCCCACGTGGGGGAGGCCGCCGGGGGCTCGAAGCCGTGGCCGGTCAGCAGCACGGTGTCGGAGAGGAAGCGCGCCAGCTGGTCCAGGTTGGCCGGGCCGCCGTGGGCGAGGTAGCCGTGCGCCTCGGCGGCGATGCCGATCGGGACGGTCGAGGCTTCCATCAGCTGGGCGTCGGGGGCCTGTTCGCCGGTCAGCACGACCACCGGGCGGGTCTGGCCGGGGGCCAGGAGCAGGTCGAGGCCTTCCTGCCAGGCGCGCAGGCCGCCCAGGAGGCGTACGACGACCAGGGTGACGCCGTCGAGGAGACCGGGGAGGTCGTCGAGGGGAAGGCGGGAGGGGTTGGCGAAGCGGTACGGGACGGGAGCGCCCCCCGCGTTCGCCGCGCGGGCGCTGAGCAGATCGGTGTCGGACGTCGACAGCAGCAGGATCATGCGGCGGCAGGCCTTCCTCGGGGTTTCCGCGCCCCGGGCAGTGAGGACGGCGGGAGTTCCTGACTCATCCGGTGCGGCCGGGGCCGCGCGGATTCACAGTGGCGGGACCGCGCCGGATTCGCACCGGGCTTCCTCCCATGTCGCCGTCCTCGGCGATGGCGGGCCTATTGGCCGCCTGGGACTCATCTTAGGGGGGTGGGTCACCTGCGGTGACGCTGGGTCGTGGGTCGGTGCGGGGCCGGGGCCGGCGCCCGATGGCGGGGGCTGTGGTCGGGTGCGGCGCCGTTGCCGGGGCTCTGCCCCGGGCCCCGGGCCTCAAACGCCGGCGGGGCTGGATTCCTCCGGCGCCGGTGAGGCGGGGGCGGAGGGTGCCGGTGTGCCTGGTTTCGGCGGGCAGGTGGGGCGGGAGGCGGCGGGTGCGGGTGGGGCGGGCGTCCATGGGCCCGGTTTCGGCAGGCCGGTGCGGCCGGCGCCGGTGGTGTCGGGTGTCGGCGGGAGTGGCCGGTTCGGGGTGGTGATCGACACAGGGGGCGGGCGCAGAATCGTGGGTATGCTCGCCGCCATGCCCACGCCCCCCTCCGCCACCGCGCGGGACGAACCCGTCATACGGGATCGCGGCGACGCCTGCCCCGGCGCGCTGCGCCTGCACGCCGCCGACGACGGGTACCTGGCGCGGGTCCGGATCCCGGGGGGTCTGCTGACCGGCCGGCAGGCCTCGGTGCTGGCGCTGGCCGCCGACCGCTTCGGGGACGGGCACCTGGAGCTCACCTCGCGCGGGAACGTGCAGCTGCGCGGGCTCGCCGAAGGATGCGGTACGGGGCTGGCGGAGCTGCTGGACGGGGCCGGGTTGCTGCCCGCCCCCGGTCACGAGCGGGTACGGAACGTCGTGGCGACCCCGCTGTCCGGGATCGGGAGCTCCGGGCGACCCCATGTGACCTCCTGGGTCGCGGAGTTGGACCGGCTGCTGTGCACGAGCACCCGTGCGACGGCCCTGTCCGGGCGGTTCCTGTTCGCCATCGACGACGGGCGCGGAGACGTCGCCGCGCTCGACCCCGATGTCACCCTGCTCGGCGGACCGCGGGGCCGGGTGCTGGTCCGGCTCGGCGCCGCCCGGGGCGCCGTGGAGGTGGACGCCGCCGACGCGCCGCGGGCGGCCCTGCTCGCGGCCGAGTACTTCCTCGACTCCGCCGACGCCGCCGGCACCCGGGCCTGGCGGGTGTCCGAACTGCCCGCCGCGCACGCCCTGGAGGAAGGGGAGTTCGCGCTGCGGCTCGGGTCGGCCGGTATCGCGGCCGACGTCCTTCCCGAGGTGGCCTGGCCCTACGCGCCGCCGCCCAGGCCCTGGGGCCCCGGCACCGGTGACCAGACGGCGCTGTGCGTCCTGCCCCCGCTCGGCCGGCTCACCGCCGACCAGTGGCGGGTGCTGGTGGACGTCGCGGCCGGCGGAGAAGGCGGCGGGGAGGCCGGCGGGGAGGGCGACGGTGAGCTGCGGGTCACCCCGTGGCGGAGCATCGTCCTGCCCGGCGCGAGCACCCGGCGGCCGGTCGACGGCTACGCGCGGCTCGTGGCCGCGGGCCTGTCCGTCGCACCCGACGGCCCCTGGGAGTCCGTCACCGCCTGTACGGGGCGGCCGGGTTGCGCCAAGGCGCTGTCCGACGTGCGCGCCGACGCGCGGGCCGTCGTGGACGCGGGCGGTGCGGAAGGCGAGGCGCAGGCCGGGACCGCCGTCGCGCCCGTCCACTGGTCCGGGTGCGAGCGCCGCTGCGGGCACCCGCGCGGCACCGCCTGGGTCGACCTCGTCGCCACCCCCGACGGGTACCGGCTCGACGGCCGCCCGGTGCCGTCCCACGAACTTGCCCAGGCCGTCGCCGACGCGCGCAGCCAACCCCGAGTGTCCGAAGACGCAGTGAAGAAATGAGCGAGTACACCGTGTTCGAGTACGAGAAGGACGGCGCCGAGATCTACCGCCAGTCCTTTGCCACGATCCGCGCCGAGGCGGACCTTTCCGGGCTGCCCGCCTCGGTCGCCCAGGTCGCGGTGCGCATGATTCACGCCTGCGGGATGACCGACCTGACCCGGGACCTGGGCTACTCGCCCGAGGTCGTGCTGAGGGCGCGCGCCGCCCTGGAGGCCGGTGCGCCGATCCTGTGCGACGTGCAGATGGTCGCCAGCGGGGTCACCCGCAAGCGGCTGCCCGCCGACAACCAGGTGATCTGCACCCTCTCCGACCCGGCCGTGCCGGAGCTCGCCGCGAAGATGGGCACGACGCGCAGCGCCGCCGCCCTCGAAGTCTGGCGGGACCGGGGCCTGTTGGAGGGTTCGGTGATCGCCGTCGGGAACGCGCCGACCGCGCTCTTCCGGCTCCTGGAGATGATCGAGGAGGGTGCCCCGCGCCCCGCCGCGGTCATCGGGGTCCCCGTCGGGTTCATCGGCGCCGCCGAGTCCAAGGACGCCCTCGCCGAACACCCCTCCGCACTCGACCACTTGATCGTCCGTGGCCGCCGCGGCGGCAGCGCCATGGCCGCGGCCGCCGTCAACGCCATCGCGAGCGTGGCCGAATGAGCACCGGACGGCTCTACGGGGTCGGGCTCGGGCCCGGCGACCCCTCGCTGATGACGCTGCGCGCCGTCGAGGTGATCGCGGAGGCCGACGTGGTCGCGTACCACTCCGCCCGCCACGGCCGCTCGATCGCCCGCTCCATCGCCGCGAAGCACCTGCGCGCGGACCACATCGAGGAGCCGCTGGTCTACCCGGTCACCACCGAGACCACCGACCACCCCGGCGGCTACCAGGGGGCGATGGAGGAGTTCTACGAGGCCTCCGCCGCCCGGCTCGCCGGCCACCTGGACGCCGGCCGCACCGTCGCCGTGCTCGCGGAGGGCGACCCGCTCTTCTACAGCTCGTACATGCACATGCACAAGCGGCTCTCCGACCGGTACGAGACCGAGGTGATCCCCGGGGTGACCTCGGTGAGCGCCGCCGCCGCCCGGCTCGGCACCCCGCTCGTGGAGGGCGAGGAGGTGCTGACGATCCTGCCCGGCACCCTCTCCGAGGAGGAGCTCACGGCCCGTCTCGCCGCCACCGACTCGGCGGTCGTCATGAAGCTCGGCCGCACCTTCCCCGCCATCCGGCGGGCCATGGAGAACAGCGGCCGGCTCGCCGAGGCGCGCTACGTGGAGCGCGCCACGATGGCGGGGGAGCGGACGGGCGTCCTGGCGGACACCGACCCCGACTCCGTCCCCTACTTCGCCGTCGCCGTGGTGCCCAGCCGGATCGGGAACCCGGGCAGCGTGCCGTCCGGCCCCGGCGAGGTCGCCGTCGTCGGCACCGGCCCGGCCGGGCCGCTGTGGCTGACCGCCGAGACGCGGCGGGTGCTGGCCGACGCCGAGGTGCTGGTCGGGTACACGACCTACCTGGACCGGGTCCCGGCCAAGCCGGGCCAGATCCGGCACGGCTCGGACAACAAGGTCGAGTCGGAGCGCGCCGAGTTCGCGCTCGACCTCGCCCGGCGCGGCAAGCGGGTCGCCGTGGTCTCCGGCGGCGACCCCGGGGTCTTCGCCATGGCCACCGCCGTCCTGGAGGTCGCGGGGCAGCCCGAGTACAAGGACGTGCCCGTACGGGTGCTGCCCGGGGTGACGGCCGCCAACGCGGCGGCGGCCCTGGCCGGTGCGCCGCTCGGCCACGACTACGCCACGATCTCCCTCTCCGACCGGCTCAAGCCCTGGGAGGTCATCGCGGAGCGGCTGCGCGCGGCCGCCGCGGCCGATCTCGTCCTGGCCCTGTACAACCCGGGCTCGCGCAGCCGGAATTGGCAGGTGGCCCGCGCTCGCGAACTGCTGCTGGAGCTGCGCGCGCCGCAGACCCCGGTGGTCGTCGCGCGTGACGTGGGCGGGCCGGAGCAGTCGGTCCGGATCGTCACGCTGGCCGAACTGGAGCCGTCCGAGGTGGACATGCGGACGATTTTGTTGATCGGCTCCTCGCAGACCCGGGTTTCCGAGCGGCCCGACGGGTCGCGGGTGACCTGGACCCCGCGCCGGTACGGGTGATCCCGGTCGGTTGACCGGGGCGGCCCGCCTCCCCGGGCCCGGGCCCGGTTAGGGGCCGGGGCCCGGGGCGGGTGCGGGTTGGTTGGCCCTGCGGGGCTGGGTCCCCTACCCGCCCTTCCACCGTTCCCCGGGCGTTGCCCGGACCCGTTGCCTGGTGCGGCGCCGTTCCCGGGGGCCGGCCCCCGGACCCCCGCTCCTCAAACGCCGGAGGGGCTGGAGGTGGCCGGTGCGGGCTGGAGTTGGCCGGTGCGGGCTGGATTGCCCGCGGGGCAATTCCAGCCTCGCCGGCGTTTGAGGCGCGGGGTCTGGGGCGGAGCCCCAGGAGTGGTCCGGGCGCAGCCCGGGGAACGGGCGAAGGGCGGGTAGGGGAACTCCGCCCCGCGCAGCGGGCCGGTCAGGCGGACAGCCAGTCCAGTACTCCGTCGACCGACGGGGTCTGCGCGACACCCTCCGGCACCGGCGGGCGACGGACCACCAGGACCGGGACACCCGCCTCGCGGGCCGCCGCGAGTTTGGGGGCGGTGGCCGAGCCGCCGCTGTCCTTGGTGACCAGGAGGTCGATTCGGTGGCGGGCGAGGAGGTCCCGCTCGTCGGCGAGAGTGAACGGGCCCCGGGCCAGCAGGACTTCGAGGCGCGGCGGCACCGGACCCGCCGGGGGATCCACCGAACGCACCAGGAACCAGGGCTCGGTGAGGTGCGCGAAGGTGTTCAGGCCCATGCGGCCGGTGGTCAGGAAGGCGCGGGATCCCAGGGCGGGGAGAAGGGCGGCCGCCTGGGCGAGGGAGTCCGCGAAGTGCCAGTCGTCCCCGGGGCCCGGGGACCAGCCGGGACGGCGCAGGGCCAGCAGGGGGACGCCCGAACGGGCCGCCGCCCCGGCCGCGTTGAAGCTCATCCGCTCCGCGAAGGGGTGCGTGGCGTCGACCAGGTGCGTGACCCCGTGCGCGGTGATCCAGGCCGCCAGCCCGTCGGCACCGCCGAAGCCGCCGATCCGGGTCTCGCCGGGCGGGAGCACCGGGGCGGCGACCCGGCCGGCCAGCGAGGTGGTCACCCGGGGGGAGTCCGGGGCGGCGGCCAGCGCCTCCGCCAGGCGGCGGGCCTCCGTGGTGCCGCCGAGGATCAGGACGTGCGGACCCGGACCGGCCGGATCAGCAGGCATGCCGGTCGCGCTCGGCGGAGTACAGGTGGCTGTCGCGGAACTGCTCGGCGCCCAGGGTGCGGCCCACCAGGATGACGGCCGTGCGGACCAGCCCGGCCTCCTTCACCTGGGCGGCGATGTCGGCCAGCGTTCCGCGCAGGATCAGCTCGTCGGGGCGGCTGGCCATCGCGACCACCGCTGCCGGGCACTCGGCTCCGTAGTGCGGCAGGAGTTCCTCCACGACCCGGTCCACGTAGCGGGTGGCCAGGTGGAGGACGAGGAGCGCTCCGCTGCGGCCCAGCGTGGCGAGGTCCTCGCCGGGCGGCATCGGCGTGGCCTGCTGGGAGATCCGGGTCAGGATCACGGTCTGGCCGACGGTGGGGACGGTCAGCTCCCGCTTCAGCGCGGCGGCCGCCGCGGCGAAGGCGGGGACGCCGGGGACGACCTCGTAGGGGATGCCGGCCGCGTCGAGGCGCCGCATCTGCTCCGCGACGGCGCTGAAGACGGACGGGTCGCCGGAGTGGAGCCGGGCCACGTCCTGGCCCGCCGCGTGCGCGCGTACGCACTCGGCGATGATCTCGTCCAGGTTCAGCTGCGCCGTGTCGATCAGGCGGGCGTCCGGCGGGCATTCGGCGAGCAGTTCGCGCGGGACCAGGCTGCCCGCGTACAGGCAGACGGGGGCGGCGGCCAGCGTCCGGGCGCCGCGCACCGTGATCAGGTCGGCGGCGCCGGGGCCCGCACCGATGAAGTACACGGTCATATCGTCTGATCCACCATTTCGGGGTCGGGCAGGTCGGGCTGGGAGTGCGGGTGGGGCGGGTACGGCTTGGTGACCGTCCACTGGGTGACGGGCATCGCCTGGCGCCAGCCGGTGAAACCGCCGACCGGTACGGCGTGCGCGACGGCCAGTTTGACCAGCTCGCCTCCGTGGCGGCGGTAGCGGTCGGTCAGCACCGCCTCCGACTCCAGGGTGACGGTGTTGACCACGAGCCGGCCGCCGGGGGCCAGCGCCTCCCAGGCCGCGTCGAGCAGGCCCGGTGCGGTCAGGCCGCCGCCGATGAACACGGCGTCGGGGGCGGGCAGCCCGGCGAGCGCGGCGGGCGCGGAGCCGGTGACCACGCGCAGGGCGGGCACGCCGAGCGCGGCCGCGTTACGGGTGATCCGCGCGGCCCGCTCCGTCACCCGCTCCACGGTCACCGCCCGGCAGGAGGGGTGCGTGCGCATCCACTCGATGCCGATGGAGCCGGAGCCGCCGCCGATGTCCCACAGCAGCTCGCCGGGGGCGGGGGCGAGGGCGCACAGGGTGGCGGCGCGGACGTGGCGCTTGGTGAGCTGGCCGTCGTGCTCGTAGGCGGCGTCGGGCAGGCCGGGGGTCGAGCCGAGCCGGGGGGCTTCGGCGCCGGGGTCGCGGCGGCAGTCGACGGCGACCACGTTGAGGGGGTCGCCGGGCGGGTGTTCCCAGCTCTGGGCGAGCCCCTCGTACGCGTCCTCGTGCTCGGAGCCGAGCTGTTCCAGGACGCGCATCCGGCTGGGGCCGAAGCCCCGCTCTCGAAGCAGAGCGGCGATCTCGTTTGCGGTCAGTGCTCCGGCGCTCAGCACCAGGACCCGGCGGCCCTCGTACAGGGCGGCCGCGAGCCGGGCCACGGGTCGGCCGACCACGGTGACCACCTCGGTGTCCTCCACCGGCCAGCCGAGGCGGGCGCAGGCGTAGGACACGGAGGAGGGGTGCGGCAGGACGTGCAGGGCGTCCGGACCGAGCTCCTCGGAGAGGGCCCGGCCGATCCCGTAGAACATCGGGTCGCCGCTGGCCAGTACCGCGATGCGGCGGCCCGAGTGCTCCGCCATCAGCTTCGGCACGGCCGGGCGCAGCGGGCTGGGCCACGCCACGCGGGCGCCGCCGCACTCCCCGGGCGGGAGCAGGTCCAGCTGCCGGGGCCCGCCGATCAGCACCTCGGCCCCGGCCAGTGCGGCGCGGCCGGCTTCGGTCAGCCCGCCCCAGCCGTCTGCGCCGAGGCCGACGACCGACACGGGTACGGGGGGCGGTGCGGAGCTCACTGGGTGGACCTCGGGGTACGGGAAGCGGGTGGACCCGCAGCCTACTGGGCCCGCGCCGCGCCCCTGGCGGCCGGGCCCGTCACACGCGGTGTCCGGCCGGAGTTCCGCGGAGCCGACCCGGTCCCCGGACCCGCCCCACCCCGCCGGGGCCGTCAGCCGCCGAGAAGACGGCCCAGTTCCTGAGCCAGGGCCAGGGTCGCGCTGCCCGCAGCCAAGCCCAGGGTGACCGTTTCGAGGCAGCGGCGGACCCGCCCCGGCTCGGGCGGTCTCTGCTCCTGCCCGGCCCGTTCCAGTTCGCCGGTCAGGTCCGCCGCCGCGTCGATCCGTTCCTGGGCGGCACCTTCGGTCCGCAGCCGCTGCGCGAGTTCCGCCGCCAGCCGCAGTGCCCGGGCGGCTTCGGGCTCGCCCTCCTGGCGGCCGATGTTGATCACGCCGTGGTCCCCGTACACGCCGGGGCCCTCGATGTTCCCGTGGAAGTGGTACGTGCCCATGGGGCTCCTCTGCGCGTGCCGTGTGTGCGGGGTCAGGGCCTGGTCGGCTCCGGGGAAGGCGAAGGCGCGCCTCCGGGCAGGTTGAAGGTGCCGTGGTCTCCGTAGATGCCGGGGCCGTTGATGGGCCCCTGGAAGGTGTAGCTGTGGTGCGTGATGACCCGCTGCGCCTGGTCGAAGGAACGGGTGTCCACGTGGTGGGCCTTGAGGAACTGTTCGGTCGCCGCGAGCACGCCCCGCTGGAGCCGCTGGAGGAAGTCCAGCGCGTCGGTGCTGTCGGAGAACTCGATGTGCTCCAGTTCCTCGGCCGCCTCCGCCCGGATGCTTCCGGTGGCGCCGTAGTCGTACTCGATGTGGCGCTTGCCGATGACCCAGCGCGCGTACCCCAGGTTCCACCGGCGCAGGAACTTGACCCAGGCCCGGCGCGGCAAACGGGCGGGCACCTTGCACAGCAAGGGCAGGAACGAGCCCGTGGCGTAGGTGAACAGGGTCCACCAGCGGCCGAAGGGGTCGAGCCGCAGGGTTCGTACGCGCATGAAGCTGTCGCGCAGTGGCGGAACGATGTAGCCGGCCACCTCCCAGGTCAGGCTGGGGTGCTGAAGACGAGCACGCAGGTGCATGCAGACGATGACGCGGCCGCTGTTGCCGACCCGCTCCAGGCACAGGTACGTGCGCATGCCCAGTCCGGGCCGGGCCAGGCCGGCCTGCACCATGTCCTCGGGGATCACGGCACGGGGCGGTCTCAGCCGGTCGGGGAGCAGGTCCTTGCCGGCGTGCAGGGTCATCGGGCCGCGCACGTACAGCCGGTGGGCGGCCCGCAGTCCTTCCAGTCCGGCGATACTGCCCATCTCCCGTTCCACGAAGGCGTGCAGGTCGAGCACGTCGAAGGGGATGATGTCGAGCTTCCCGCCGCCCGGGGCGTCGGCGGGCTTGCTGATGTCGATGGGGTGCCAGACCCGCTCCTGGAAGCGTTCGCCGCTGCCGACGAAGGGGTTCGTCCGTTCGGCGTCCTCGTGGTACGGGGCCACGTTGGCCCGCTCCTGTTCGCGCAGTCGCTCTTCCAGGACCGGGTCGAGGGGCGGGGCGAGCTCCGCGGGCGGCGGGCCGCCCTGTGCGATCACCTTCAACGCCATGACCCGGGCTCGGCGTTCGACCACCAGCACCAGCACCCAGGCGGCGGCGAACATCCCGACGAGGCCGAGCAGGGACCGCCCGATCACCTCGAACCGTCGGTCCTGGGCCCCGTGGACCAGCAGGGCCAGGCAGCCCGTCCCGGCGGCGAACAGGACGGCCAGCAGCCCGTCGCGGAGGTTCGTGCGGCGCACGGCGAGGCGGCTGTGCCGGGCCACCGCGACGAGGTCGACGCCGAGCGACGGGCCGAGCGCCGTGATCCGGTCCTCGGTGAGTTCGACCGCCGTCGCGCGGGCGAACTCCTCGTCCAGGTGGGCGGACGCGCTGAGCCAGCGGCTCGTCCACTCTTCCCCGTACTGAAAGAGAGTTGGTAATTCCCGGCCTGCCGTCATCCTGCCGCCTCCCCCGTGGTGGTCTACCAACGATAGGGACAACTCCCCTTCCTTGTCTCATGGTTGGCGGCCGGTTTCGGTGCCGGGCCCGAGGTGGAAGGCGAGGGTCCCCTTCGGCGGGCCCGGCCTCCGGGAGAGGGAGTGGGCCACGTGGGTGCTCGGTGGCCGGGCTCGTGCTCGCGGTGGTGTTCACGGTCACCGGCGCGCTCGCGCCGAGCCCCCTGCGCCGGGCGGTGGACGAGTACCTCGACGCGGTGGGCCGCGGCGGCCCGGCCCCCGGGGCGGCGGACGGCTGCCCCGACGGTGCGGCCGACCCGGCCGCCGTCCTGCACGGCCTCGCGGGGACCTTCGGCCACGACATCGTGTCCTCCATGGAGAGCGGCGGCAACGCGTCGGTCAACGTCGGCCTCACCCCGCCGGCGGGCGGCCGGATCGCGGTGGTCCTGGAACTCCACCGTGCCGACGACCGCTGGCAGGTCTGCGCGGTCTCCACCGGCCGGGTGGCGATCGACGCCGACCCCTTCTGAGCCCGCGGGCGGTTCAGCGCGGTGGGGGGCCTCGACGCCGGGAGTAGGGTGCGGGGGCCGGTGGGCCATGGGGCCGCCGGGAGGGAGGAGCTGCCATGGCGGGCTGGAAGGCCACCGGGATACCGGACCAGAGCGGACGCGCGGCCGTCGTCACCGGAGGCAACAGCGGGATCGGCTACGCCGCCGCCAGGGAACTCGCGCGCCACGGCGCCTCGGTGGTGCTCGCCTGCCGGAGCGCGGCCCGGGGGCGCGCCGCCGAAGTCGCGCTGCGGGGCGAAGTGCCGGGCGCCGACGTGGAGTTCATGGCCCTGGACCTCGCCGATCTGGCCTCCGTGAGGGAGTTCGCGGACGCGTACGGGCGACGGCGGCAGGGGACGCTGGATCTGCTCGTCAACAACGCCGGCGTGATGGCGCTGCCGTACGGCCGCACCGCCGACGGGTTCGAGACGCAGTTCGGGGTCAACCACCTCGGGCACTTCGCCCTCACCGGACTTCTGCTGCCCCGGCTCCTCGACGCCCCGCCCGGGGCCCGGATCGTCACCCTCTCCAGCGGCTTCCACCTCTTCGGGGACGTGGACCACGAGGATCTGAACGGTGAGCGGAACTACCGGCGTTGGATCGCCTACGGCCGTTCCAAGACCGCGAACCTGCTCTTCACCCACGAGCTCGCCCGGCGCCTCGCGACCGCCGGATCCGGGATCGTCGCGGCCTCCGCCCATCCCGGCTACGCCTCCACGAACCTGCACGTCGCCGCGGCCCCGCAGGCGGGCGCCACCCTCGCGTCACGGCTCGCGGTCGCCGCCAACGGTCTCGGCGTCACCATCGGCAACGGGGTCCTCGCCCAGTCCGCGGCCTCCGGCGCACTGCCCACCCTGTACGCGGCCACCGCCCCCGGGGTCCGGCCGGACGAGTTCATCGGGCCGCGGTTCAGCATTCGCGGCGCGCCGCACCGTTCCGGGCGGGCGAAATGGACCCTGGACGACAAGTCCGGCGAACGCCTCTGGCGCGCTTCCGAAAAGCTCACCGGAGTCTCGTACGCGGCTCTATCGCGCTGAATCCCCGGGGGTTAGCTTGCTACTCGCCAGTCACTTCGGGCTGTCGCGTGCGGGCTTCGGCTTCGGGCCGCGGCGGCCCCGTCGTGTCACGCCGCGTCCCTGGGAGAGCCATGCGCAGATCCGCCCTGCCCGCGCCCCTGTCGTTCCCGATGCTCCTCGCCCTGGCCGCGGCCCTCGCCGCGACGCTCGCCGCGGCCCTCGTCGCCACCCTGCTCACCGCACCGACCGCGCGGGCCGCGGACACCGCGGAGAGCGCCGTCCGTGCGCAGCGGCGTACACCGGTCGTCCTCGTGCACGGGTTCGGGGACACCGCGGCCTCCCTCGACGGGCTGGAGGACCATCTCCTTGCCCAGGGGTGGCTCGCCGGCGACCTCGCCGAATTCGGCTACGACTGGGCCGCCACCAACGACTCCAACGCCGCCCGCTTCGGCGCCTTCCTCACCGAACGGTTCGGCAGCCGCCCGGTCGACGTGGTCGCCCACAGCATGGGTTCGCTGCTCACCCGCAAGTACCTCAAGGACGGCGGGAGTTCCCGGGTCCGCGCCTGGGTCTCCCTCGGCGGCCCCAACCACGGGGCGGGGGACGCCGCGCCCTGCGGGCCCTTCGCCACCTTCTGCGACATCCACGCGGCCTCGCTCGCGGACATGACCCCCGGCAGCCCGTTCCTGACCTCCCTCAACGCGGGCGACGAAACCCCGGGCACCACCCGCTACACCACCATCAGCTCCACCTGCGACCAGCAGATCCCGCCCGGCGACGGTCGCGCCCCGCGCTCCACCGAGCTGGCGGGAGCCGTCAACCACGTCCTGCCGGTGGGCGACAGCGGCTGCCCCTCGCACTACGGACTGCTCGGAAACGACTGGGTCCGCCGGCAGATCGTCGCCGAGTTCTCCAAGGACCCGGTGAGCGAAGTGGAGCTGAAGACGGGGCCGTTCCGGATCACCGTGGACTCGGCGCGGTTCACCTCCACCGGGGAGAACGGGCCCGAGCTGTACGACGGCCTCACCCTGACCACCGACGGGACCGCCCGCTCCCTGTGGCGCCGGGACCGGTCCGGCGCCACCGCCTTCCCGGACTACGATCCCTGGTTCGGGCTCGACGACACCACTCGGAGCCAGTCGTTCAGCGGCCGGGCGACCGTCACCGCCTACCTCACCGACGCCGACTACAGCGCCGGGAACAACGACGACGTGATGGCCGCCGGCCGCGTGCACTGGGACCCGTCCCTCGGCTTCGGCCGGTTCACCGCCAGGATGGCCGGCGTGGACGGCGGCGAGGCCTCCGTCACCTACACCGTCACCCCGGCGCAGGGCGTCCCCGCCTGCCGGGTCCGCGTGGACCGGGCGGAGCTGACCTACTTCGACGACGGTACGACCCGCCCCGCGCTCTACGGGGACATCGCGGTCCGGACCGGCGACGGCGCGCGCACCGCCGTGTGGTCGCGCTCCGGCTCGGACCCGTCGACCTTCCCCAACCAGGGCAACCGCACCGACCCCGACCCGTACTTCTACCAGCGCGTCGGCTCGGGGGCGACGTACGGGCCCGGGCCGTTCGAGATCGGCGTCTTCCTCTGGGACTACGACGCCTCCTCGGCCGACGACCTGGTCGCCCGGGGCACGGTGGCGTGGGATCCGTACACCGATCAGCCGGGGACCCGTACCAGCGAGTTCCGCGGGGACGACGGCGGGCACGTGAAGGTCACCTGGACCGCCCTCTGCCCCTGATGCGGGACAGGCCCCGGCGGAGGCCCCGGTGGGGGCCCCGGTGGGGGTCCCGCCGGGGTCCCCACCGGGGGTCCCGGCCGGGGCGCGCCCCGATATGAGCCCGTCCGCCCCCGTCGAGCCTCCGGGCGCCCCGTCCGGGACCTGACCAGGCCGCCCCGTCCGCGTCCACACTCGGCGGCATGGACGACGACGCAACGGACAACCACCTACGCACCACCACCGGACCGCACGCCGAGCACCACGCCCAGCACCACGCCCAGCACCCTGCCGAACACGCGGGGGACCGAGCCGAGCATCGCGCCGGGGACCATGCCGTGGTCCTCGGCGCGGGTATGGCCGGGCTGCTGGCCGCACGCGTGCTCGCGATGCGGTTCTCCCGGGTCACCCTGATCGAGCGGGACGAACTGCCGCAGGGAGAAGTGGCGTTCAGGCCAGGAATACCCCAGTCCCGGCACGTGCACGTCCTGTGGTCCCGGGGCGCGGAGCTGATCGAGCTGATGCTGCCGGGCATCACCGGCAAGCTGGTGGCGGCGGGGGCCGGCCTCTTCGACTCGCCGCGCGACTTCCTCTGGCTCAGCCCGGCCGACTGGTTCGGGCCCGTGTCCGGGTCCAGAGTGCTGCTGGCCGGACGGGAGTTGCTCGACACGACGGTACGGGCGGAAGTGCTCCGCATCCCGCGCGTCCGCATCCGGGCCGGTGCGGCCGCCACCGGACTCGTGGCCGGGCCGGACGGCCGCACCGTGACCGGCGTGGAACTGCGCGGCGGCGAAAGGCTGGACGCACGCCTCGTCGTCGACGCGACCGGACGCTCCTCCAAGGCCCCCGCCTGGCTCGCGTCGCTCGGCCATCCGGTTCCCGCGGTCACCCGCTACGACCCCCATCTCGGGTACGCCAGCCGCTACTTCGAGACCCCGGACGATCCGGGCCGGCGCTGGCAGGGCATGTACGTCCAGGGCCGTCCCGAACTCCCGCGCGGCGGTGTGCTGGTGCCGCTGGAGGGGGACCGCTGGCTGGTGACCCTCGTCGGCAACGGCGAACACGCCCCGTCCGCGAAGGACGAGGAGTTCCTCCCGTTCGCCCGGAGCCTGCGCAGTCCGGCCCTGTACGACGCCATCCGGGGCGCGGTCCCGCTGTCCTCGCCCGCCGTCTTCCGGAACACGGCGAACGAATGGCGCCACTACGAGCGCCTGGAGCGCTGGCCGGCCGGGTTCCTGGTGCTCGGCGACGCCGCCTGCCGGGTCAATCCCGTGTACGGGCACGGGATGACGGCCGCCGCGCTCGCCGCGGAAGCCCTGGCCAAGGAGATCCGCACCCTGACCCCGGAGGAGATCGCCGCGGCCTCCCGCCGGATCCAGCGCCGGACCCTCGCGACGGCCGCCGTGCCCTGGCAGATCGCCACCAGCGAGGACATGCGCTATCCGGTGACGGAGGGACCCGCGCCGGACCGGGCCACGCGGATCCTGCAGCGCTACATGTCCCGGGTGATGGCCGGAGCCAACACCGACCAGGCGATCGCCTCCCGCTTCTTCGGGGTGCTCTCGCTGACCCGGCCGCCGGGCACCCTGCTCGACCCCGTCACGATGGCCGGCGTCCTGTCCAAGCGACGGCCCCCGGACACCCCGGCAGCCACCGCCTACCCGACCCACCACGGCGCGCCGGTGGGACGGGTCAGATAGCGCTCGACGGCCTCGCGGGCCCGGGCGCTGGAGGCCGCCGCGTCGGCCAGGGACCCGGCCAGGGCCTCGATCCACTCGTCCAGGCCCACCTGGCGGCGGGAGAGCACGATGCCCCGTACCTCGTGGCAGATCTCGGCGGTCACCCGGCCCCGGTCCGTCCGCAGCGACAGCCGCCGCTCGCCGAGTGCGACGTCCAGTGCGGTGACCGTGCCCTCGCGCCCGGCCAGGCGGTCCGCGACCGAACGCCTGCGGTCGACCCGCACGGCGCCGGGCGGCAGCGATTGCGCCAGGTCCGACGCCAGCACTCCGACGTGCAGGCTCAGGCCCGCCTGGTCCGTGCGCAGCGCCGCGGCCAGCAGCGCGACGTCCGTCTCGGGCGACTCGGGGACCTCCGGCAGTTCAGTCATCGAGGCCCAGCACCATGGTCGGCCGGTCGATGACGTGGTCGTCGCGCAGCGGGCGCACCGCGGTCCCGATGGCGAAGAACTCGGTGGTGTGCGAACCCCAGCCGTGGGAGTGCTGCTTCAACTGGACCGCCACGATCCCCTCGGCCTCCAGGGCCGCCCCCTCGGCCCGCATCCGGCTCATCGCCAACTCGCGCGCCTCGTAGAGGGCCTGGGTGTACGGCTCGATCTCGACGTTGCGGCCGGTGGTGGACAGCGCCTGGGTGAAGCGCTGGTGCGCCACGTGGTAGACGCACGACCCCATGACCATGTCCAGCGGGGCGTACCCGGCGCGGATCAGGCTCCAGAAGTCCTGGCCGGACAGGTTCGAAGTGAAGGGCTTGGCCTTGTTGTTGAGCCAGGTCCCGCCCGGACCCGGGTCGGCGCCGTCCGCCTTGACGGCAGTGCCGACGGCGATGAACTCGGCGATGTCCGATCCGAAGTCCTTGAACTCGATGTCGAGGCGCACCCCCACGATCCCGTCCGCCCCCAGCGCGCTCGCCTCGGCCTCCATCCGGCTCATCGCCAACTCGCGCGCCTCGTACATGGCCTGCGACAGTTTCGCCAGTTCCTGGTTCTTCGTCCACCGGCCGATCTGGATGCCCACGTGGTAGACGGAGGCCCCCAGGACCAGGCCGAGGGGGCGGAAGCCGACCTCGCGCACCAGGAGGAACTCGTTCACGGACAGGTCCGAGGTGAAGAGCGAGCCCTTCTCTCCCGGCCGCAGCTGTGCCAGTCGCCGCATCGCGTCCTGCGACAGCTCCTGTCCCGTCACTCCCTGCCCCGTTCCCTCGGTCATCTCAGTGCTCGCGTTCCAGTCGCATGATGGTCAGTGGTCCGTGTCCGGCGGGCCGCTCGGAGCGGCCGAACCGGGCGACGGCGGTGCCGACGAAGGCCGCCTCCGCCACGAGATCGCGCACGTTCCCGAAGGACGGGCACTCGTTCTCGCGCATCCGGAGTCCGATGTCGTCCACCACCACCCCGTCGCCGCCGTGCCGGGCGGCGTCGTCGGCCAGGTTCTCCCGGGCCTTGCGGCGTACTTGGCCGACCAGTTGCGTGTATCCGTCGACCTCCTGGTTCCCGGTGGCCCAGCGGGTCCGGCGGGAGGCGCGCCAGTCGTCGTGGCGGGTGTCGATCGCGATGCCGAAGGCCAGTGCGGTGGGAATCCATCCGGAGTGCACGAGCCGCGCGAAGTCCTGCCCGCGCAGGTGCGAGGTGAAGGGCTCGCGCGGGCGGATGCGCGAGCGGGCCCGGACCGCGGTGCCGAGGACCGTGAACTGCACGGTCGGCGTCGTGTACTCGGTGGTCCGCGCTCCGAAGTCCTCGACCCGCAGATCCACCCCGACGATCCCGTCCCCACCGAGCGCGCGGCACTGCGCCACCGCCCGGGAGAGTGCCAGCCGGCGGCCCGTGTACAGCGTCCGCTGCAACGGGGAGGCGGAGGCGGTCCAGGCGGAGGAGGGGGTCTTCACGCCGTCCGTGGCCGTCCAGGCGCCCGGGCAGCCCCCGAGGCCCGTGTCCCCGATGGCGAAGACGGCCGCACCGAGAACCTGGCCGACCGGCTCGAACCCGACGCCCCGGACCGCCGTGAACTCCTGTACGGACAGGGCCGCGTCCCGACCGCCGCCGGAACGGGGCCGCGCGGTCCCGCCGTCAGGCACTCGCGGCAGGCCGGTGTTTCCCCGCTGTGTCATCGGATCCCGTACCGCCCGCCCCCTCGGCCCGCCGTGCGGATCACAGCACGCCCCCGCGGGCAGCGTATGTCATGTGACCCGTGGTCCACCGGACGGCCTAGGATCGATCGCATGATCGCCGAGCTGCAGTGCGTGGTGCTGGACTGCCCCGACCCGGCGGCGCTGGCCGCGTTCTACCAGAGCCTGGCCGGCGGCGAGGTCAACCGTCCCGACCGGCGCTGGGCCACCGACGCCACCTGGGCGACCCTGCACCTGCCCGCCGGTGCGGTCCTCGCGTTCCAGTACGCCGAGGACCACCGGCCACCCCGTTGGCCGGACCCGGCCCGGCCCCAGCAGATCCACCTCGACTTCGCCGTCGCGGACCTGGACCCGGCGCACGCGGAGGTCCTGGCCCGCGGAGCCACCCTGCTGGACGGGGACCGGGCGGGAGAGGGCTGGCGGGTCTACGCCGATCCGGCCGGGCACCCGTTCTGTCTGGTGCGCCACTGACCGGCGGTCCCCGCCGCCCTCCCCCCGCTCAGCCCCGGCAGGTCACTTCGACGGGCTGAGCTGCACCGTCGTCAGGGCCCCGCCCGCGGCCTCCTTCACCACCGTGATCCGGGTCCCGGTGTCCGGCACCTTGACCCCGAGCTGCGGCAGCGCCGCGTTCCAGTACGACCCGTGTCGGTCGTCGAAGACCGGTACGCCGCTCCGGGCCGGGATCACGGTCGCCGCGCCCGCCTTGTGCAGGACGATCCGGTCGCTCTTCCCGAGCGAGAAGGGCGCGTCGAAGGTCTGCGCCCGTGCGTTCAGCAGCGTGCCGTCCGCGTTCGTCAGGGGATCCGGCCGGGAGTCGACGGGCAGCAACAGGCCGCCGCCGGGGTGCGCCTTGGTGGTGTTGTCGCTGTACGCCGTGTCCCAGAGCCAGACCAGCACGCCCTGCTGGTACGGGTAGAACTCCACCTTGTCGCCCGTGAAGCCGAAGTTGTACGGACCCGTCCGCAGCAGGCTCCCGTAGCCGGTGTAGCGGCGGTTCTCCACGAAGTACGCGCGCGGGTGCTGCTCGCTGCCCGTACGGCCTTCCGTGCGCGACCACTTGACCGCCGTCCAGCCGTTCGCGCCCTGCTCCGCCCCGTCGCGCAGCAGTACCCGGCCGTCGTCACCCGCCGTGACACGGATGTCGTCGAAGGTGACTCCCTTGCCGTGGGTGTTGCTGTCGGAGGTGACCCGCAGCCTCAACTGGACCGAGGTGCCACTGAATTGGTTCAGCGGCACCGAGAGCTGGGTCCAGCCGGCCGAGGTGCCGGAGATTCCCTTCGCCCCGATGGGCGCGGCGTCCACCGTGCCCGGCAGTGCGGTCCAGACGGTGCCGCCGTCCGTGGAGGCCTCCACCGTCAGGTAGTCGAAGTCCTGCTCGATGTCGTACCAGGCCCGGGCGTCCAGCCGGGCCGGGGTTCCGGCCGCGACCCCCGACAGGTCGACCGTGCGCGACAGGGTGTTGTCCATGAAGTCACCCGTACCGCTCCACCACTGGCTGCCGCCCTCGTACGGGTCGACCAGGTCGGTCGTGGTCGAGGACGGCGGCAGGTGCACCAACAGCGCCTGCGGATCCTCGGTGTTGTAGCCGGACACCCCGAGCGTGGCGCGCGTGGTGCGGCCCGCGTCGGCCTCCGTGTACTGGAGCCAGCCCAGCTGCAGCTTGCTCCAGGGGTCGAGGTCGCCCGGGAACTCGCCGGTGGAGTTGCGGCCCCTGCCCAGGTAGGACGCCGAGGACATCAGCGACCAGAAGTTGACGCTGTTGTCCCCGTCGGAGCTGTACAGGTCCGGCAGGCCCAGGTCGTGCCCGAACTCGTGCGCGAAGAGGCCCGCGCCGCTGTTCTCGCCGCCGGTCAGGTAGTCCCCGGCCCAGATGCCGGTGTCGCCGACCGGGGTGCCGCCCGCCTTGTTGCCCGCCGGGCCCGCGCTGCCGGCCTGGTTCCAGTAGGCGAACCAGCGGTGCGCCCACACGGCGTCCTTGCCCTGCGCGCCGCCGCCCCAGGTGCCGTCCTTGCCCGCGTGGACGACGACGAGGTGGTCGAGGTAGCCGTCCGGTTCGTCGAAGTCGCCGTCGTGGTCGGCGTCGTAGCGGTCCCACACGTCGTACTCGGCGAGCTGTGCCTTGATCTGTTCGGCCGTACGGCCCTTGGCGCGCTCGGAGGCGTACCAGGAGTTCGTGGCATCCCGGATCATGTCCCAGTTGGTCCGGCACTGGCCGGACTCCGAGCAGTTGTCGGTGCCGTAACGGGCTTCGTTCCAGGGGAGTTTGACCCAGTCCGTCACCGTGCCGTCCATGTCGTACCGGCCGGATGACTGAAGCCGGTAGTAGGCGCGCAGGGACGCCGACCGCGGATCGGTGGAGAAGAACTGCTTCTCGTAGAAGGACCGGTCGAAGTCCTTGCGCCACAGGGTGTGGTTGTCGTCCGCGGCCGGCTTGCCGATGGTGTTGTGCGCCGGGCCCGGGGTGCCGCCGAAGCGCGGCTTGCCCTCGAACTCGGTGGTGTTGTCCACCTGGTCGCCGAACTCGGCGAGGATCACGAAGACCTTGTCCTTGCGCTCCTGGGCCAGTTCGACGTACCGCTTGCCGACCTTGGCCTGCCGGGGCAGCGTGCCGTCGGCCTCGGCGTGCAGCCCGCCGGGGCGGCCCGAGGCCACCTCCTCGAGGGCCTGGCGGCGCAGGGCCTGGCGCTGGAGCTCCAGGGGCGCGGGCGGCGGGGCGGCGGCCTGCGGCTGCTCGGCTTGCTGCCGGCCGGCGGGCGTCGGGGCGGGCGGGGCCGGGGAGGCGGTGGCGGCTAGCGCGGGGGCGGCGAGGAGGGCGAGTGATATCGCCGCTCCCACCGCAGCGAGTCTGCGCAACGTAGCTGACCTTTCTGGAGGTTCCGGTCGGTCGGGGGCTGCCGGAGCGGGAGTAATATTTCACATGTGACAGGTGATTGATAGGTGTGGGGGAGGGGGACCTCCGGTGCGCCCGGGGCGCGTGCCAGGGCCGCACCGGGTGCTTGCAATGGCCATCCGAACCGCACGTTCCGGGGGTCCCGTCCGCCGTGCGGCGCTATCGTGCCGAGCGGGGACGACGGTGCGAGGGGGCGGAGCCGCGATGCGATTTCTGTTTGTGCACGGCACGGGGGTGCGGCGCGAGCGGCACGACACGCTCTTCGCCCTGGTCCGGGACCGGTTGACCACCCGGTTCCCCGGCGCCGTCGTCGACTCCTGCTTCTGGGGCGAGCGGTACGGGGCCACTCTGAGCGCCCAGGGACGGTCGGTGCCCGGACTGGGCGCCCCCGGCGCGGCCCCCGGCGCCGACGAGGAGGAGGTCGCCGAGTGGGGGCTGCTGGTCGCCGACCCGCTCTGCGAGCTGCGGGTCCTGGCGGAAGCCGGCTGGGACACCGGATCCGACGGCGGGCCCGGGGACGACCTCGGCGCCGCCTTGGGCGCTGACTTCGACGGTGGCCTGGACGGTGACTTCGACGGGGGTGACCCCTTCGCCATGCCCGGAGTGCGGTCCGCGGGCGAGCGCGTGCTGGAGCTGCTCGCCGAGGTCCCCGGGGGCCGGGGCGGCGGCGAACAGGGCAGCGGCGAACAGGCCGCGCTGCTGCTCGGCACCGGCCTCGCCGCCGGATTCCCCGCCGCACTGGAGAGCGTCTCCCGCTCCGCCGAGGCCGCCCGCGCCGGTGGCCGGGCCACCAGTGAGCCCCAGGCCCGCGAGCTGGCCAAGGTCCTGGCCCGCGCGGTGACCGCCGCCGCCCTCGCCTCGGCCGGAGCCGAGGCCGACTGCACCGGAACCGAACGCGACCGCCTCGTCGAGCTGATCACCGCCCGCCTCGGTGGCGACGCCCGGGTCCCCGGCGCCCGGGCCGCCGCCGTCCTCGGCCGGCTCGCCATGCGCGTCACCACCCAGCCGCTGCTCAACGCCTGGCGCGGCTCCCTCACCGTCGGAGCCACCCCCGCCCTCGGCGACATCCTGCGCTACCAGGCCCGGGGCGCCGACCTGCGCGCCTTCCTGCGTGAGCGGATCACCGCCGAGCCGGGGCCGACCGTGCTCATCGGCCACAGCCTCGGCGGCATCGCCCTGGTGGACCTCCTCGCCCTCGCGGCCGCCCGCGGCGAGCCGGTGCCCGGGGTCGAACTGCTCGTCACCGTCGGCTCGCAGGCGCCCTTCCTCTACGAACTCGGGGCGCTGGCCGGGGTGGTACCGGGCAGCAAGCTCCCGTACGGCTTCCCGAGCTGGCTCAACGTCTACGACCGCCAGGACGTGCTCTCGTACCTCGCCGAGCCCGTCTTCCCCGGCGACCCGCGCGTCAGCGACCAGGAGATCGGCAGCCGTCAGCCCTTCCCGGCCTGTCACAGCGCCTACTGGAAACAGGACTCGCTCTACGCACGCATCGAACGGGCGGTGGCCGAAGCGGAGATCGGGTGAACCCCCTGGGCCTCCTGCCCCCCGACCTGGGGCCGCGCACCTTCGCGCTCGTCGCCGGGGTCGAGAGGTACGAGATCAGCCGTCACTGGAACCTGCGCGGCCCGGCCCGCGACGCCCTGCGCTTCGCCCGCTGGCTCACCGGCCCCGGAGGGGTGCCGCCGGCCCACGTGCGGCTGCTGCTGTCCGCGCTCGACGACCCGGAGGCCCTCGACTGGTCCGGTTCGGCCGGGCTGGCGGCCCTGCGCGGCACGCACCGCCCGGCGACCGAGGCGAACGTGAAATCGGTGCTCTTCGAGGAACTACCGTCGTGCGAAGGAGACTTGCTGCTCGTCTTCTGGGCCGGACACGGCTATACGGAACCGCGCCGCGGCGAACTGATGCTGCCATCCGCGGACGCCCGGCCCGGCCAGATCCGCCACCTCAACCTCGACTCCGCGCTGCGCTGGTGGCGCACCAACCTCGTCAAGCACGAACTCTTCCGCTACCAGGCCGCCTTGGTGGACGCCTGCCGGGTCGACGCGCCCCGCGACGCCCGATGGAACTTCGGGACCAGCGACTACGGCGGCGGCGCCACCGTCCCCGGACGGCGCCAGTTCCGGCTGTACGCCTCCCGCGAGGGCGAGGCCGCGAAGAACGACGCAGAACGCGGCGCCGGCCGCTTCACCGAGGAACTCCTCGCCGAACTCGCCGAACGCACGGTGCGCGAGGCCGTCTCCGGTCTCTCCGACACCGCCCGCTCCATCCACCACACCTTCCTGGGCCTGCGCGAACGCGGCGAAGGCTGGCAGCTCCCGCAGTTCGTCGTGGACCGGGACTGGGACGCCTCCTCCTTCCTCGACTTCCCCGCTGACGGAGTGCCCGGGCCGGCGCCGCCGCGCGCGGACCGCCTCGACCAGAGCGCCTGGGACGGGCTCGGCGAACTCTTCGAGGACCGCGACCTGCCGCGCTGCGCCTACGAGGCGTACCTGTGGGCGTTCCGGGCGGCCGGCTGCGCGGCCCCCGCGCGGGGCGGCCTGCCCGGTGACACCCTGCTGGAGGTGGCCCAGGACCTCGACGAGCGCCACGGCGGGCCCGGCGGGATGCCGCTGGCGGTGCCCTTCGTACGGTTCCTCGGGGAACAGGGGGCGGCGGGAGACGAGCGGTGGGCGGCCCGGGTGCGCGACTGGGTGCGCGCCACCCGCGAGCGCCTCGGCCTGCCCGCGCTGCCGCCCCCGCCCCCGCCGCCGCGCAAGACGGTCCTGCACGTGCGCCTGGAGACGCCGCCGGGCGGTGAGGACGGGTTCCGTGCCCGGATGTGGCTGCGGCGGGAGACGACCGAGCACATCTGGGAATCGGAGGGGGCGCCGGTCCGGCTGGAGGCGGTGCGGGACGCGCTCATACGGCAACTCGCATTGGTCGGGAAGGCGTTGGGCGCCGACGCGGAGGCCGGGCGGCTGTCCGGAGCGGTGGAGCGGATCGAGTTCCACGTGCCGTACGAGCTGCTGGCCCTCGACTTCGACCAGTGGCCGGTCCCGCGCGGCCCGGGCGGGCGGACCCGGCCCCTGGGGGCGCTCTACCAGGTGGTGGTGCGCTGCCCGCAGGAACGCGAGGACACCGGCGCCGAATGGCGGGGCAAATGGCGCTGGTTGTGGTCCCAGGGCGGCCGGCACCCGGACGCGGTCCGTGTGGTGGCCGACGCGGACGCGGACGACGGGCTCGGCATGGAACTGGGCGCGGGACCGGCGCCCGCGTGCGTCCTGGCGCACACCCGGGCCGGGGCGCGGACCTCGGCGGTGGTGGAGGCGGTGCTGGAGGGCGGTGTCCCGGTGGCTCTCTGGCACCGCGGCCCCGCGTCCGGGTCCGGGTCGGGGTCGGGGTCCGCGTCGGCGTCCGTGTCCGGCCCCGCGTCCCCGCCCGCGGGCGCGGACCGGACCCGGTCGCCGCGGGCCGGCTCCGGCCGGGGCGCGGAGCCGGGGGTGGTCGGCTTCGCGTACGCCGGCCCGGGCGGGTCCGCGGGCGACCTGCTCGATCTGCTGGTGCCGCCCGGCGAGGACGGGCAGCCGCCCGATCCCGGCGCACTCGACGTGCTCGCCCTGCCCGCCCGCGTGCGCGCGGTGCGCAGGGCGGCGGCCGTCGCGGGCGCGGGCGCCCCCGGCGGCGATCGCCGACAGCCTTTGGGGGGAGACCGGTTGGTCCTCTTGTGGGACGATCCCGACGACACCCTCACCCTCCGGTCCCTGGCTTGAACCCGCGCCCGATGAAGATCCTGATCCCGCGCCCGCCCCCCGACTTCGCATCCGCACCGATCCCGATGACCGCTCGCGGCGACGGCCCGCGACACCCACGATGGAGGCAGAGGCTGTGGTGAAGGACTGGTGGCTGTACCAAGGGACCGGCGGGGCCGCCGAACGCCGGGCCAGGCTGGAGGCCGGACCGCCGCCGCCCTGGCGGGACTTCAAGGGCGTCCCCGACCCGGGGTACGCGCCACCCGGCTGCGCGGGGCCGGCCTGGGAGCGGACCTGGCGGCGCGGCGAGGGCTACGTCCCCGACGAGCTGGAGAAGGACGTGGTCAACACGGCCCTGCACCTGCGCCGGCCGCTCCTGATCACCGGAAAACCGGGTGTCGGCAAGTCCACGCTCGCCTCCAGCATCGCCGCCGACCTGGGCCTCGGCCCCGTACTGCACTGGCCCGTCACGAGCAGGACCGTCCTGCGCGACGGCCTGTACCTGTACGACGCGATCGGACGGCTCCAGGAGGCGGGGCTGGAGCAGCTGCGCACCCCCGGCGCCGAGCCGCCCGCGGCCCGCGACCGGACTCCGTCCTTCGCCGAAGGCGGCCCGTCCATCGCCCGCTACCTGCGCCTCGGCCCGCTCGGCACCGCGCTCCTGCCCCAGGACCGGCCCCGCGTCCTGCTCGTGGACGAGATCGACAAGAGCGACATCGACCTCCCCGGAGACCTCCTCACCGTCTTCGAGGACGGCGGCTTCGTCATCCCCGAGCTCGCCCGGCTCGCCAAGGAGGCCCCCACCGTGGCCATCGGCACCGACGATGACACGGAGGAGGCCGTCCGGATCTCCCAAGGCCGCGTCCAGTGCCGGTACTTCCCCATCGTGGTCCTCACCAGCAACGGCGAACGCGATTTCCCGCCCGCCTTCCTGCGCCGCTGCGTACGGCTCCACCTGGACCCGCCGGGACCCGACAAGCTCGCCCGCATCGTGCGCGGCCGGCTCGGCGTCGACATCGAGAACAGCGACGAGTACCGGGACCTCGTACGGAGCTTCCTGGAGCGCGCCGAGGACGGCGACCTCGCCACCGACCAGCTCCTCAACGCCATCCAACTGCGGCTGGCCGGAGCCTGGTCCGCCCCCGGCGACCGCGAGCGCTTCCTGGCCACCGTCATGCACCACCTCACCGGGCCCTCCGCGTGATCGAGAAGCTCCTCGCCGCCCTGGCCGAAGGCGCGGAGGGCGCCGGGGACGGCGGCCCGCGCCCCGGGCTCGGGGCGGAGGAGATCGCGGACATCCTGTGGCTCGCGACCCGGGTGGACGCGGCCCCGCGCCCGGAGCCCGACGGGACGCCCCCGGCGGCCGGACCCGAACCCGCCGCGAGCGCGACGGAGCCACCCGTCCCGGCACGCGGCGGCTCCGGCGCGCCCGGAGTCCAGTACTTTCCCCCGGCCGGGCCCGCCCGCGCCCCCGGCGGCCCCGCGGACCCCGCCGCCGCACCGGCCGCGGCAGGGACCCCCGAGGGGGCGCCCGCGCCGCCCCGGCGCCGGGGCAGCGCGGTGCGGCTGCCGCGCGCCGCCACCCTCGACGACCCGCTCGCCCTGATGCGCGCCCTGCGCCCGATCGGCCGGCGCGGCATCGGCGGTCCCGGTGAGGAACTGGACGAACAGCTCACCGTCGAGCGCAGCATCGAGCGGATGGTGCTCACCCCGGTCCTGCGCCCCGCGGAGAGCCGCTGGCTGGACGTGGCCCTGGTCGTCGACTCCCACCACTCGATGCTGCTCTGGGCCGACCTGGTGGAGGAGGTGCGCGGGCTCCTCACCCGCAGCGGGGTCTTCCGCGACGTGCGGACCTGGCGGCTCACGGGCACCGGCCCCGGCGGCGTGCCCAGGGTCGCGCACCATCGCGACAGCCCGCCCCGCAACCCGCTGGAGCTGGTCGATCCGGCGGGCCGGCGGCTGATCCTCGTGCTCTCCGACACGGTGGCCGGCGGCTGGCGCGAAGCCCCCCTGCGCGCGGTGCTGCGGCAGTGGTCGGCGCACAACGCCGTGGCCGTGCTCAACGTCCTGCCCGAACGGCTCTGGACGCGCGGGGCGGTCCAGCCGGTCCCCTTCGCGGTCCGCGCGGACCGGCCCGCGGCGGCCACCCGCTCCTGGCAGCGGGTCCCGATGACCCGGCGGGCCCGCGGCGGCGGGGCGGTGATCCCGGTGGTCGGCGTCGCCTCCGGGAGCCTGGCCCGGCTGGTGCGGGTGGTGTCCGGCGACGGCCGCTGGCGGCGGCTCGCGTGCCTGCGCCTCGACGGGGAACCCGCGCGCGAAGCCTCGTACGGGACGCCGGGGACCGCGAAGTTCTTCCCGGACCCGCTGGAGGCGGTGGAGCGGTTTCGCGCGAGCGCCTCGCCGACGGCCCAGCGCCTCGCCGACCACCTGGCCGCCGTACCGCTCACCCTGCCCGTGATGACCCTCGTACGCCGCTCCCTGCTGCGGGAGTCCGAGCACGGCCACCTCGCGGAAGTGGCCCTGGGCGGCCTGCTCGCCCCCTGGGACGGGGAACAGGCGCCGGAGGACGTGGAGTTCCAGTTCCTGCCGGGCGTACGGGAAGCCCTGCTCGGGTCGCAGCTGCGCGGGGACGTGGCCGCGGTACGGGAACTGGTCCGGCGGCGCGTCGGGGACTACCTGTCCCGCAACCGCGGCACCGGCCGGGACTTCACGGCGTTCCGCCTGGACCCTCGGGGTGGGGGTCGGCGCGAACTGGCCCCGGACGCGCAGCCGTTCGCCGTCACCGGGGGGCCGGTGTCGGGGCTGGCCGACCGGGTGGTGCGGGTCGGATTCGGGGTGCAGTCGGAGCCGCAGGCGGTGGGCGTGCTGTTGTCACCCCGGCTGGTCCTGACGGTCAGAGAGGCGCAGCCCGCCGGGTCGGACACCTCGGCCTGGGTCCGGGCCGAGGGGCAGGAAGTCCTCTGTCAGCGGGTTTGGGGAGACGGGGCGTCGCCCCAGGTTCTCCTGCTGCTCTCCACCGTGGACCTCGTGGATCCGGCGGACTGGAGGGACCGGGCCTGGATGGAGGGGTTCGCGGTCGCGGGTGAGAACCTCGTCGTGGACGGCGTGACCGACGAGGGCGTGGCGGTGGCGCTGACCGGTGAGGTCCTCCCCTACGAGGGGGAGCGCAACGGGGAACTGGTCCGGCTCTCCGCCGAACCGGAGGCCTGGAGCCGCCACGTGGGCTCCCCGGTCTCCCGCAACGGGATGCTGGTGGGCATCGTGCACACGGTGCTGCCGGACCGGATGGTGTTCCTGACGGGGCAGGCACTGCTGGAGCAGCGTGAATTCCTCGTGGCGGTCACCAGGGGGACGGGCGCCGGGTACGAGAGCTCCGGAATCTGCATGGCGCTGCTGCTCCACGTGGAACTGGGCCCGTCCGGCCGGTCGGCGCAGTCGGAGCTGTCCGAACTCGTCCTGCGTGCTCAGGCGGAAATCGGTGTCGGGTTCCAGATGTCCTTCTGGGAGGGCGGGGCCCTGCTGGTCCCCCTGGAGGGTCCGGGCGCCCTCGAAACGGCCGGGCTGATGCTGGCCGAGTTCCCGGGGATCCTCTCCCGGATGCGCGGGGGTTCCGGCGAATGGGAGGTGTCCTTGGCAGTGGCGCTGGCCAAGGGGCAGTTCACGCACGATGTGAGCGCCGTGCGGGGACCGGCCGCCAACGAGGCCCTGACGCTGGTCCGGCGCCCGGAGCTCCTGGAGCGGCTGCGGGGCGCTGCGACGGGATCGGTCGTCACTGTGAAAGGCGCGTCGCTGCTGGACGTCGGCGGGCTGGACTCCCTCACGGCCGAACCGCTCCGCTCGGGGGCGCAACAGGAGCCGCGCGGATGGATCTGGCTCGACCGAACCGCCGTGGTGGGGCGGGCGCTGGCCGATGCGGAGCTGAGGATCGACGACCCGGGCATCGGATGGCCGCGTTGCGGGTACGGGGGCGTGGAGACGGAGGCCGCGGGGTGCACGGGCATCCGGCTGCCGGGCGGCAGGCTCTGCCTCGCCCATGCTTCAGCCTCGGACCAGGGCGAGTACCTCGGCGGCCTGGGGCCGGGGTGGGACGTGGACCTGCGGGGAACCACCTTCGCCGACGGTCTGCTCGAACGACTGATGGCCGCGCTGCGTGACCCGGAGACGGGGCACGTACGGATGCGGCTCGCGCTGTTCGACCGGGCGCGCTTCGTCGAGGAGTGGTCCGCGGCGGGGGGAGAGTTCGAGAAGCGCGCCTCCTTCGACCGTGCCGCCTTCGAAAGCCGGGCGGTGTTCGACGCCGCTCACTTCAAGGGGGATGTCTCCTTCGGCCGGACCGACTTCCGTCGCGGCGCGACCTTCGACGCGGCGGTGTTCGACGGCGAAGCGAGGTTCGCCAGGGCGGACTTCGAGGTCAATGCCGGATTCGCGGAAGCCGAGTTCGCCCAAGGCCTCGACATGACACGGGCCGAGGTGTGGGGCAGGGCGCGGATGGGCCGGATGCGGGTGCGGGGAGCCGCCGACCTCGGGAGCACGGTCTTCCACGGCCACAGCGACTGGAAGAGCGCCACCTTCCTGGGACCCGCCTCCTTCGGGTCCGCCGTCTGGGGCTCCGACGCGGTGTTCGACCAGGTCCGCTTCGATGGCCGGACCTCCTTCGACCACGCCACCTTCTCCGGGCCCACGTTCTTCAAAGGTGCGTTCTTCGCGGACCGGGTGACCTTCGCCGGGACCGACTTCGCGGACCGGGGAGAGTTCATGAACACGACCTTCGCCGATCCCGCGGGACTCCCCGACGCGTGGCGCCCGCTCCTGCCGCCTTCGGGCGCCGCCACGTTCAGCCTGGGCGGCGCGGACGGCGGCTCCGGGACGCCGACGCCCTGAACCGGGAGGGCTACCCGCTCCGCCGGAGCAGGAAGAACAGGCTGGGTCCGAAGTTGAGGGCGGCCAGCGGGCTCTGGACGCGCTGCTCGACCGCCAGCAGGCGGTCCTCGCCGACGCTCCGCTTCAGCCGGCCGCTGCGCATGTTGGACACGGACAGCTTGTCCTCGACCCGGAGCCCGGCCTCCGTGAACTGCCGTACGACGGTGTCGGGGTGGTGGTTGACGAAGGGGATGCCCCCCTCGGCCGCCTTCTCGGCGGAGCGGATGTCCACGGGCCCGCGCGGGACGCCGCGCAGCCGCTTCGCGTAGCGCAGCTTGTTCAGCATGTGCGCGGAGTTGGCCACCTCGATCAGGGCGCGGCCGCCGGGCTTCAGGACGCGCGCGATCTCGCGCAGCGTGGGGCCCGGATCGGGAATGTGGTGCATGACGCGGATCATGGAGACCAGATCGGCCGATCCGTCGTCCAGCGGGAGGTGGCCGGGGCGCATGTGGTGCGCGGTGATGCCGGGGTGGTCTGCCAGCAGCCGTCCGGCGATGGCCACGTGCTTGGCGCTCGGGTCGCACATCATGACCCGGTCCGCGTACTCCTTGAGGACCGGGCTCAACCGCCCGAACCCGCCGCCCACTTCGCAGACGAGTCGGTAACGGCGGTCGCCGATCAGCCGTTTGACCGCGGCCAGCTCCGCCGCGTGTTCGTAGTCGCGTCCCTCCCAGTAGGCGACGTAGTCCTCCGACTCGTCGTCGTACTGGTCGCCCCGCGCTTCACCGTTGTCCATGTGCCGCCCCCCGGATGTGCGTGTGTGGGGCATCATCCCGGCGGCTTCCGGGGGGAGGCAACGGCTCCGGCGTGTGGATGCCGTGCGGATTCCCGGGTGCGGGGCCTGGCGGTCCCGCACCCGGGTGCCCGGTCAGGCGGTGGGCGGTACCCGTCCCGGGCGGCCCGCGCCGCGGGTCAGGCGGTAGCCGCCGATGCCCGCGAGGGCGGCGAGCAGGCCGCCGGCCGCGGTCCAGAGCCAGCGGTCCGACCACCAGGTGCCCGACCAGCCGTCGGCCGGCGCGATGCCGGACGCCGTGCCGGCGGCGGGGACGAGCGGCACGGCCAGGGCGTTGTCGGCCGCGTAGGCGCCGCCGACGTCCCGGGCGTCCGCCCGCACGCGGGCCCGTACGGGCTGGCCGAGGTCCTCCGTCGCGAGGTCGGTGACCGTGAGCCGGAGGTAATAGGCCCCCGGCAGCGGGTCGTTGGCCCACTGGTCGGCGCCCGAGCGGACCGGGCGCAGGGTGCAGGACAGGTCGACGGTGGCCGCGTCCTTGGCGGCCGTGCCGGTCTGCGTGCCGTACATGCACGGCTGGCGGCGGCGCAGGCCGTCGTACACGTCGAGCTGCCAGGTGGAGGCGGAGTGCCGGCCCGCCGCGGCGGGCAGGGTGACCGAGGCCCGCACGGTGGCGCGCTGTCCCGAGTCCAGGGGGAGCACCCAGTAGAGGTAGTCGCCGGTGGAGGCGTCGGCCGTGGCCTCCTGGCCCAGCTGGACCGGG
This sequence comes from Streptomyces sp. NBC_01298, assembly GCF_035978755.1. NCBI lineage: Bacteria > Bacillati > Actinomycetota > Actinomycetes > Kitasatosporales > Streptomycetaceae > Streptomyces > Streptomyces sp. NBC_01298. Next base: position 2,007,880 of record NZ_CP108414.1, on the reverse strand, counting down.
GTGGCGGTACGGAAGGCCGTGCCGGCCTCGGTCGGCGCCTGCCCGCCGCCGCTCGGGCTCGGCGACGGCGAGGCCGCCACCCCGAGCAGGCCGCCGCCCACCAGCAGGGCGGCGGTCAGCGCGCGCCGCACGCGCCGGCCGGCCGGCGACCCGGGTCGGGATCCTTCGTTTCGTTCACGTCTCACGGCACTCATCAGTTGTTGGTCCTCCAGACCGTGATACGCCAGCGGGAGACCCAGCCCCACACCAGTCCTGCGAGGAGGCCGGTGAGCGCCAGTGCGCCGAGCAGCCACCAGCCGCGTCCGAGGCCGAAGGAGGCCACGTCGGAGGCCTCGTCCGGGCCGTCCACCACGTCGATGGTCAGCTCGACCGGCATGCCCGGGGTGGTCTTGACCGTGGCGGGGGCCGAGAAGGAGTTGCTGACCTGGAGGCACACGGTCTCGGCCGGCTCCTCGTCGTCCGCGCTCCCGGCCTTGGGATAGCGCAGCCCGGACGAGATGAGGTCGGTCCGCCCGTCACCGGCTTCCTGGCCGCGTACGATCTCCCGGCCGCTCCGCGTCGTGGCGCGCAGCAGCACTCCGTAGTCGTTGTTCACGGCGCGGTCGGCCCCGATGCTGACCGAGGCCCGCAGCTCCTTGCCCGGCGGTACGGAGACCCGGTACCAGCGGTGCTCGCCGAAGCTCTCGCGGTCGCTGTAGAGGCCGGGCTGCAACTCCGGTGCCGCAGCGCACTGCTTGGCGCCCTCGGTGGCCACCGGATTGACCACCGGTGTGGCCGCACGCCCCACCAACTGTTTTACTCTGCCCGACAGTTCGGCCGTGTGCTGCACGGAGGTGTACGTGCCGCCGGTGGCCTCGGCGATGCAGATCAGCTGGTCGCGGGTCTTGGCGTCGGGGACGAGCCCGAGCGTGTCGATGACCAGGTGGATCCCCTGGGCCGCGATGCTCCGGGCCACTTCGCAGGGGTCGAGCGGGGCGCAGGTGTCCTCGCCGTCGGTGATGAGCACGATCCGCCGGGTGGCGTCGCCGCCCTTCAGGTCCTCGGCGGCTCCGAGCAGCGCGGGCCCGATGGGCGTCCACCCGGTGGGGGCCAGCGTGGCCACCGCCGTCTTGGCCTCGGTCCGGTCCAGGGGGCCTACGGGGTAGAGCTGCTTGGTGTCCTTGCAGCCCAGGTTCTTGTCGGGGCCGGGGTAGTTGGCGCCCAAGGTCCGTATGCCGAGGCGCACTTCCTCGGGCACCGCGTCCAGCACCTCGTTGAACGCCTGTTTCGCGGCGGACATCCGGGTCTGCCCGTCGATGTCCTGTGCCCGCATCGAGCCGCTGACGTCCAGCACCAACTCGACCTTGGGCGCTTCCTTCGCGACCGGCTCACCGGCGGCGGCACCTGCCGGGAACAACCCGGCAGCGAGGGTGACGAACAGGCCGCACGCACTGGCCCTCACCCATCTTCTAGTGATCATCGCCGGATCGTATTGAGATTCCCCGCACCCGCCAAACCGGGGCCGATCCCGGGCCGCCGGAACGGGCCGGTGCGCGGTGCTCACCCCGGACGGCCGGCGCTCCCGCGGTCCGGGGTGCGGGGCCGCGGCGGGGACGCGGGCACCTGGAGGCTTCCGTAGCGTTCCATGCGCTGCCAGCGCAGGCGCGAACCCGCGATGGCGGTGAACACGGACTGGATGACGACCAGGTACATCAACTGGCGGTAGACGAACTGCTGGAGCGGCAGGCTCCACAGCGGGCCGGGGTGTTCCTTGTCGAGGCGGAAGGCGTAGAGCCCCATCAGGAGCTGGAGCAGCAGGAAGGCGCTCCACAGGCCCAGGATCCGGAGCGGGTCGAGGAAGACCAGCCCGAAGACCGCCGTCACGTCGACCACGGGAGCGAGCAGCGGCAGCAGCACCTGGAACATCAGGAGGTACAGCAGGCCCCGGCGGCCGAGCTTTCCGGCCTGGCCCCGCTGGGTGAGGGCGCCGCGGTGCTTCCACATGGCCTGGAGGGTCCCGTAACACCAGCGGTAGCGTTGCTTCCAGAGGGCCCCGAGGGTGGCCGGGGCCTCGGTCCAGGCCTTGGCCCGCTCCTCGTAGACGACGCGCCATCCGTCACGGCACAGGGCCATCGTGAGGTCGGTGTCCTCGGCGAGGGTGGTGTCGCTGACACCGCCGACGCGCAGGAGCGCCTCGCGGCGGAAGGCGCCGACCGCGCCCGGCACGGTGGGCATGCACTCGGCGAGGTCGAAGAGGCGGCGGTCGAGGTTGAAGCCGACGACGTACTCGATGTGCTGCCAACGGCCGAGGAGGCCGCCGCGGTTGACGACCTTGGCGTTGCCCGAGACCGCGCCGACCCGGCGGTGGGCGAAGGGCTGGATGATCATGCGGACGGCGTCCGGTTCGAAGACGGTGTCGCCGTCGACCATGACGAGCAGGTCGCAGGAGGCCGCGGCGATACCGGTGTTGAGGGCGGCGGGCTTGCCCGCGTTGCGCTGGCGGATGACGCGGACGCCCGGCAGCCGCAGGGCCTCCACGATGTCGGCGGTGCCGTCGGTGGACCCGTCGTCGACCACGATGATCTCCACCGGATGGTCCGAGGCCAGCAGCGACCGGACGGCCGCTTCGATGCCGGCGCTCTCGTTGTACGCGGGGACGATGATGCTGACCGGTTCGGTGACGGGTGCGCCCCACGGCACCCGGCGCTTGCGCACGTGGCGGCGGGCCGCGGTGAAGACGGCCACGGCGCGCAGCACGCTGATGGCGCCCGCCGCCCACAGGAGCCAGGACAGCGCGCTCAGGACCCAGTCGCTGGCGCGCAGGGCGTAGATGAGGGAGACACCGTGCCACTCGTCCACGGTGGCGGCCTCGTGCGCGGTCGGGGGAAGGTCGGTCGCCTCGGTGACGGTGGTGAGCCGGAAACCTTCGGCCTTCAGCAGGGGGACGAGGCGTTCGAGGGCCGCGACGGTCTGCGACCGGTCGCCGCCCGCGTCGTGCAGGAGCAGGATCTGGCCCTCGGTGCCCCGGGGCACCGAGTTGGCCACGATCTCGTCGACTCCGGGACGGCGCCAGTCCTGGCTGTCCTGGGTGCTGAGGACGGTGAGATAGCCCTCCGCGCCGGCCTGGACCACGGACTCCCAGGCGACGTCGTTCAGTGCCGCGCCGGTCGAGGAGTAGGGCGGGCGCAGCAGGGGAGTGGTGACTCCGGTGGCGCCGGCGATGACCAGCTGGCTTTCGCGCAGTTCCAGGGAGCGGCGCCAAGGGGAAGCCGCGCCGAGATCGGTGTGGGTGAAGGTGTGGACGCCGATCTCGTGGCCGTCCTCGACGATCCGGCGCGCCAGGTCGGGGTGGGCGGCGACCTGCGCGCCCACGGTGAAGAAGGTGGCCCGGACGTCGTTGCGCCGCAGGACGTCCAGGATCTCCGGGGTCCAGCGGGGATCCGGACCGTCGTCGAAGGTCAGGGCGATGGTGCGGGGCTCGACGGCCGCGGTCCGTCCCGCGGACCCCTCGATCACCGGGCCGCCCGTCCGGATCCGCTCCGGGACGGCGCCCGCCGGACCCGGATCGCGGTGGGCCCCGTCGGCGGTGCCGTCGAACATGTGGGTGACGTAGCCCTGGAGGAGCAAGGCCGCGGAGAGGGTCAGGACCAGTGTGGTCAGCAGCAGCCAGTGGGTGCGCACGGGGACGTCGCGCACGTCGCGTACGGGGACCTCGCGCACGGTGCTGTGCCGGCCGCGCGGGAGGCGGCGGTTCTTCGACAAGGGGAGGTGCTTCCTGCCTGTGCTGGTACCTGTGGTGGTGCCTGAGGGGGGTGGGGGCGGGTCACGGGTGAGCGGTCGGCTTGCCGCCCTGGCCGGGTGCGGACGTGGAACGGCCGCGGTTCGTCTGGCCGGGGGACGGGGCGGCCCCGGTGGTGGTGGAGGGGGCCGGGGCCACGGGGGGCGTGACGGTGGCGCCGGCCGTACCGCGTGGCGTGGCACCGTGGGCGGGGGCCGAGGCTGACGGGGCCGCCGGCGCCCGGGTGGCACCGCTCGCGGCGGCGCCGGTGCGCTTGGGGGCGGCGGTGGTTCCGGGCGACGGGGCGGCGGCCGGTGCCTTGCTCGGCGCGGCTTCCGGGGCCTGCGAGGGGTGCGGGAGCGGCAGGAGCGGTGAGGAGAGCGTGGGCCCGCCGAAGAGGGAGCTCAGCAGGAGCAGGAGGTAGCCGGCGGCCGGAACGACGAGCAGCCACCCCAGACGTCGTACGCGGCGCTGGCGCCGGCCCGAGGAGTCCACGAAGACGGGACTCGGATCGGAGGCGGTGGTCGCGGTGGTCGCGGTGGTGGAAGGAGCTGCCGCGGCGGTGGGTTCGGTGGGGAAGGACTCGTACTGTTCGGCGGATTCGGGGAAGGGGGCGTACCCGGCGCCGGGTTCGGTGAGGAAGGACTCGTACTGGCCGCCGGGCTCGGCGAAGGACTCGTACTGGCCGCCGGGCTCGGCGAAGGGTGCGTACCCGGCGCCGGGTTCGGTGGGGAAGGGGTCGTACGGTGCGGCGGGTTCGGCGAAGGGCGCGTACCCGGCGGCGGGTTCGGCGAAGGGCGCGTACCCGGCGGCGGGTTCGGTGAAGGGCGTCGGACCGGGCCAGGGCACGGAAGGGGGCACGGGCGCGTACGCGGCGTGCGGATACGGATACGGTTCCGGTTCCGCCGTGGAACCCGGTGGTCTGTGCATCGGTGGACAGCCTCTACAGGTGGTGGACGGGGACCCGGGCGGGGGTACGGACACGGGGGACGCCCCGTACTCCGCCGGACCGGACCCCGTCCGGGGTCAGGGGTGCGCCCCCGGGGGACGCCCGGTCGGGACGTCCCCGCGGGGCGGGGGCGGGGACGGGACGGTGCTCGGGGGTCCCGGCGGACGGGTGCCGGGCCCGTGGCCTCCGGTGCCCGGCCCGGGGGTGACGGGACGCCGGCTCGGATCGGGCTTGCCGGGATGCGCGGGGGTCGCGGCCCGCGGGTTGCGGGTCGGCGCGGCGGCCGGTGCGGTGGTAGCCGCTGAGGCGCTCGGTTCCGGTCCGCCGTCCTGGACACGAGCGCAGTAGCCCGGAACGGCGGGGCGGCTTCCCGCGGCGGCGACCAGCACGGCGAACCGCTGTTCGGCCAGGACCTCGTCGGGGCGTGCCCCGGTGGCGCGGGTGAAGGCCCGGCACAGCTCGGCCAGGTCGGAGGGCACCGCCGCCGACGGGCGGCCGGACGCCTCGGGGGACGGTGCCTCCGCGGCCAGGATGCCGGGCGCGGGGGAGGCGCCCGGAAGGTCGTGCTCGGGAGCGCCCCCGAGGACGGTGGGGAGGTTGCCCGTGCCGGCCGCGACGGCCACGCCGCCGAGGGCGACCGCCAGGACGGCGGCCGCGGCCTTCGAAGCGAGGAGCGCCGCCGGGGTGAGCGGCGAGCGCCTCGGGGAGGCCGGGACGGGCGCGCGTACGGGTACGGGTGCGTGAGCGGCCGCGGCGTCGAGGCGGGCGGCCCGGAACATGGCGAGGGCTTCCGGCTCGCCGGACAGTTCGCTCTTCCCCGCGGGAGCGGCGGCGGCTGCGAGCAGCTCCGCGAGGCTCTCGTGGTGGTCCGCACGGTCGGAGCGGTCCGTGGCGCCGCGCGAACCGGTCAACTCGGATGTCTGGGACGCACCCGGCGTACCCGAGGCCTGCGACCGGGCGCCGGCGAGCAACTGCTCTGCCGTGGCGTGGTCGATGCGGCGGGATCGGTGGGTGCTCATTTCGTGCCCTTCAGCGTCGGAGCCGTCGTCGGTGTCACTCCTGGGGCGGAAGTTCTTTCGGGCCGCCGGGGATCGGCCGGTTCGCCCGGTATGCCCCTGCCCGTTGTGGCACCCGCCCCCTGCTGGTCGAGCAGTTTGGCGAGCTTGCGCAGCCCGCGGTGCGATGCCATCCGTACCGCTCCGGCCCGCTTCCCCAGCACCCGCGCGGCGCTCTCCGCGTCCAGGTCCATGACCACCCGCAGCAGGACCGCCTCCGCCTGGTCGCGGGGCAGGAGGGAGATCAGCGCGAGCGCCGCACCCGTCCCCATCGTGGCCAGCGCGGCCCCCTCGGTGTCCTCCACGGCCGCCCGGTCGTGCAGGTACTCGACCGGTACGGAAACGGCCGGCCTGCGTCGACGGCGCCGCAGCAGGTCCATGGCCCGGTTCCGGCCGATGGTCGACACCCAGCCGCGGAACCCGTCGAAGTCTCCGCTGAAGGAGCCCAGGTCCCGCGCTATCTGGAGCCAGGCCTCGGACGCCACGTCCTCCGCGTCCTCGCCGACCAGGACGGTCAGGTAGCGCAGGAGCACGGGCTGCACCGCGCGGAACAGCGACTGGAAGGCCGCTTCGTCACCCTGCTGCGCCGCCCGGACGGCGCCCGTCATGTCCTCCGGGGCGGGCCGTGTCCCCGGTATGCCCGCTCCGCTGTCGGCTCCGCCGAAATCCTCCGCACTGTGCACGCGGGACATCATGCGCCACCCGGGCCCGAGGTCTCACCCCGGCCGGTGGACCGCCGACGCCCGGCGACGGGCCGCCGACGGATCGCCGCCCCGCCGCCCGGCCGGCGGATCGGTCGGCTCGCTGCGGGGCTGGTCAAAGTCGGGGGCATTGAGCAAGGATCGCGTCCGCACCTCACCACGCACGTTCTTCCGGCACCACACGTCCCTCACAGGAGGATGTCCATGCCCCGCCGTACCTCCCGCGGCCGTACCGCTGCCGTGATCGCGTCACTGACCCTGCTCGGCCTCGCCGTACCGGCCTCGGCCGACGCCTCGGCGTCCGCGTCGGGGCTGCCCCGGGGCCGCGTCTTCATGGTCAACCCGGTCCAGTCCACCGGCGATCAGATGCTCGTCGACGCCAAGGATTCGGCGGGCGCCGTACCCGACTCCGCCTACGCCTCGGCCGTGTTGCGCAACCTGGACGCCAGTGGCGGCCTCTCCGGCCGGTGGGCGTACATCCGGTCCGAGACGGGCGCGCCCGCGACCGCCCTGGACGCCGGCCGCTACACCCGCGCCGACGACCAGTTCGAGCAGGTCATGGCCTACTTCTGGGTCAACGAGGCGCAGGAGTACCTGCAAGGCCTGGGCTTCGGCGGCGAACTGCCCGGAGCCAACGACCGGGCGCAGCCCGTCCGCATCAACCAGTGGGGCGCCGACAACTCCTTCTTCACCGACAAGAAGGCCGAGATCCGCTTCGGCAAGGGCGGCGTCGACGACGCCGAGGACGCGGAGGTCATCGTCCACGAATACGGGCACGCGGTGCACAACGCGCAGGTCCCGGGCTTCGGCACCTCCCCGGAGGCCGGGGCCATAGGCGAGGCCTTCGGCGACTACCTGGCCGTCTCGGTCGGCGAGAACGCCTCCGCCGTCCGCGGCTGGCCGCGCGCGGCGGACCCCGCGTGCGTGGCCGACTGGGACTCGGTCGGCTACACCGCGGCCCCGCATTGCCTGCGCCGCATCGACGGCGGCAAGGTCTACACGGACCGCACCGGCGAGGTACACGCGGACGGCGAGATCTGGTCCCGCGCCCTCTTCGACGTCCGCAAGGCCCTGGGCGCGAGGACGGCCGACCGCATCATCGTCAACGCGCAGTTCGGCTTCGCCCCCGACACCAGCTTCCGGGACGCCGCGCTCACCACGATCGCCACGGCTCGGAGCATGTACGGGACCGGCGTCGCGGACGCCGTCCGCAAGGCGTTCGCCGACCGCCAGATCCCCGGCATCGCGTAGCCCGGCCCCTGGTGCCGCCCGCGTCCGCCCCCGGCGGCACCAGCCGCCGGGGGTGAGCGTAATGATCCGTTTTGGTCCGCTGAGCGGACGTCAGATACCGCTCTTCGGACAACGCCTGGTCAAATTCTTGTTGCGTACCTGTCATTCATGCTCTCTTTCCTGGCACTCTCGCAGCCGTCCCCCTCACGGCAACCAAGGAGAGAGAGTGACCCACCCCATGTCCTCAACCCCCGCCCCCCGCAGTCGTACCCGAGCGCTGCGCGCCACCGCCTTCGTCGCCTCGGCGGCGATGGTCGCCATCATCGCCCAGGGCGGCGCGGCCAACGCGTCGGCGGAGCGCGAGGCGGGAGCCACCGCGGTCACCCTGTCGTCCGGCGCCCGCGCCCAGGCGATATCGGCCGCCCAGTCGGCGTCGGCCGACACCGCCCGCGCCATCGGCCTCTCCGGCGGGGAGCGCCTCGTGGCGCGCGACGTGATCAAGGATGCGGACGGCACGGTCCACACCCGGTACGAGCGCACCTACGCCGGACTGCCCGTACTCGGCGGTGACCTGGTGGTCCATCAGAAGAAGGACGGCAGCCGCAAGACCACCAAGGGCACCGAGGCTTCGGTGGCCCCGGCCGGCGCCCGCACCCTGAAGGCGGCCCCCGCCGGTGCCCGCGAGGTCGTCTGGGCGGCCACCGGCAAGCCGGTCTTCGCCTACGAGTCCGTCCTCACCGGCACCCGGACCGACGGCACGCCGAGCGAGCGCCACGTCATCACGGACGCCGCCAGCGGCGCCGAGCTCTACTCCTACGAGGCCATCGAAACCGGCACCGGTGCCAGCGAGTACTCGGGCGGCGTCACCCTCGGCACCACCCTGAGCGGATCGTCCTACAGCCTCACCGACGCGGCCCGCGGCGGCCACAAGACCTACGACCTGAACGGCGCCACCTCCACCGCCACCGGCACCCTCTTCACCGACGCCGACGACAAGTGGGGCGACGGCACCCCGTCCAACCGCCAGACCGCCGCCGTCGACGCGCACTACGGCGCAGCCGTGACCTGGGACTTCTACCAGGCGGAGCTCGGCCGCAACGGCATAGCCGGCGACGGCAGGGCCGCGTACTCGCGCGTCCACTACGGCAACGCCTACGTCAACGCCTTCTGGTCCGACAGCTGCTTCTGCATGACCTACGGCGACGGCGCCAACAACCTCAAGCCCCTCACCTCGCTGGACGTGGCCGGCCACGAGATGAGCCATGGCCTGACCGCCGCCACCGCGAAGCTCAACTACAGCCGCGAGTCGGGCGGTCTCAACGAGGCCACCAGTGACATCTTCGGCACCTCGGTGGAGTTCTTCGCCAACAACTCCTCGGACATCGGCGATTACCTTATCGGCGAGAAGATCGACATCCGTGGCAACGGCACCCCGCTGCGCTACATGGACAAGCCGAGCAAGGACGGCGCCTCCGCCGACTCCTGGTCGAAGACGGTGGGCCGGCTCGACGTCCACAACTCCTCGGGCGTCGCGAACCACTTCTTCTACCTCCTCTCGGAGGGCAGCGGCGCCAAGACGATCAACGGCGTCTCCTACAACTCGCCGACCAGCAACGGCTCGACGGTCACGGGCATCGGCCGCGTCAAGGCGTACAAGATCTGGTACAAGGCCCTCTCGACCTACATGACGTCGACCACCAACTACGCGGGAGCGCGCACCGCGACCCTGCAGGCCACGGCCGACCTCTACGGCACGACGGGCGCCGAATACCAGCAGGTGACGGCGGCTTGGAAGGCCGTCAACGTCAACTGACGCACGCGGCGGACCTGGTGCCGGGGAGGGCGGCCTCGCCTTCCCCGGCACCGGGGCCCCTCCACCGCGACGGCCCCACCCCGCCGTTCCGGTCCTCGCGCCGCACGACACCCCTAGGCCGTCTCTTTCGGATCTTGCCGGGCCCGCGACGCCTGGCACCGCGCCTGGCCGCACTGCCGAGGCGACCACGTACACCCAGCACGCGAGCGCCCCGACAGCACGCCCAGGCACGGCACCAGACGCCGCGGACTCGGCCGACAAGATCCGAAAGAGACGACCTAGTGACCTGAGTCTGAGGTTTGTCGTTAGTTCGGCATGAGTCGTCCCGGTCCGAAGATTCCGCCGTTGTCGGTGACTGATGCCCAGCGTGCTGTGCTGGAGGGCTGGTTACGTCGTCGTTCGACAGCTCAGGCTCTGGCTCAGCGGTCGCGGATCGTGCTGGAGTGCGCGGGCGGGCATTGGGTGATGGAAGTTTCGCGGCGGCTTGGGATCGCGCCGGACACGGTCCGCACCTGGCGGCGGCGGTTTCTGGAGCACGGCCTGGACGGGCTGGGCGACGAGCCGCGGCCGGGTGTCCCGCGGAAGATCACCGACGCTGATGTCGAGCGGGTGATCGTCAAAACACTGGAAGAGACGCCGAAGAACGCGACGCACTGGTCGACGAGGTCGATGGCCGCGGCCACGGGAATGTCGCAGTCGACCGTCTCAAGGATCTGGCGGGCGTTCGCGCTGGCTCCGCATCGTTCGCAGACGTTCAAGCTGTCGACGGACCCGCTGTTCATCGACAAGGTCCGCGACGTGGTCGGCCTCTACCTGGACCCGCCGGAGAAGGCTCTGGTCCTCTGCGTGGATGAGAAGTCGCAGATCCAGGCCCTGGACCGGTCCCAGCCGGTCCTGCCGATGATGCCTGGCGTTCCAGAGCGCCGCAGTCACGACTACATCCGCGCCGGCACAACCACCCTCTTCGCGGCCCTGGAGGTCGCCACCGGCAAGGTCATCGGGTCTCTCCACCGCCGCCACCGGGCCGCCGAGTTCAAGAAGTTCCTGGCCAAGATCGACAAAGAAGTGCCGGCGGATCTTCAGATCCATCTGATCCTCGACAACTATGCGACCCACAAGACGCCGGACATCAAGAAATGGCTGCTGGCACACCCGCGGTTCCACCTGCACTTCACACCGACGAGTGCGTCGTGGCTGAACCTGGTGGAGCGGTGGTTCGCCGAGCTCACCCAGAAGAAGCTCAAGCGTGGAGTCCACCGCTCCGTCCAGGCTCTCGAGCGCGACATCCGTTCATGGCTGGCCGACTGGAACGACCAGCCCAAGCCCTTCCTCTGGACGAAGACAGCCGACGAGATCCTCGACAAAGTCGCCGCCTACTGCCACCGAATCTCTGACTCAGGTCACTAGACGGGGGAGGGTTCCACGGAGGACCATCCCTTGGCGGTCGGGGTGAAGACGATCCCGCCCACCACCAGGAAGCCGAACGGGTCGTCGGCCCCGGAGCGGACGCCGCCGCCCGGGACGGTGAACCGGCCGGTCCGCTCGTGGGAGACCAGGTCGATGACCACCCCCGAGGTCCGGCACCGTACGTACGCCAGCCCGTCGGTCACCACCACCGCGTTCGCGGCCTCCGGGCGCTCCGGGTCCGTGCACTCCTGCGCCAGCGGAACCCGCCACACGGCGCCGCCGGACTCCTGGTTGAGCTCCATGAACCCCGGCTCGCCGCCCGAGGCGGTCGCCATCAGGTACACCTTGTCCCCGGCCACGGCCGGTCCGGACAGCGTGGTGCCGGCGTACGGGAGGTCCGCGCCGCGCCGCCGGGCCGGCTCACCGCGCAGGACCCCGGCCCCGTTCTCCTTGTTGCACAGGAAGACGGTCGCCTCGCTCTCGTCGCGGCCCAGCGTCAGCCCGCGCGTCTCGCAGCTCCCGGGCATCGTGAAGCGGGTGCCGTCCTGGGAGGTCCCGAACGGCAGCTTCTTCCCCGTGGCCCCGTCGAGGGCCGTCACGAAGCTCTCGAAGCCCATGTCGGCGCTCTGCGACCGTCCTTGGACGTACACCCGGTCCCCGTCGACGCGCAGCGCCGGATAGCCGTCGTCCGAACCGGACACCTCCTGCTGCCACAGGACCTTCCCGTACCGGGTCTCCAGCGCGGTGACCCTGCCCGACGCGGAGACCGCGAAGACCCTGCTGCCGTCGGCGTCCAGCACCGGCCGCCGCAGCTTCTCCTTGGTGGGGAACTCCCACCGGGGGGTGCCCTCTTCGAGGTCCAGCGCGGTGAACCCCCTGCTGTCGAGCGCGATCACCGTGTGGGTTCCGGCGGTCGCTCCCGGGGCCACCATCGGCGCCTGCCCGTCCGCGGCGCCTTCCAGCAGCTGTCCCCACAGCAGTTCGCCGGTGGCCGCGTCGAACCGGCTGAGCACGTCGCCCGGCACTTCCTTGTCGCGCCGGAGGGCGGTGCACACCAGCGAGGATTCCGCGTACACGCAGGACCCCATCTGGTCGCCGCCGTTCCAGGCCCGCCACCCGGCGGGGCGCCGGGCGGGCCCGTCCGCGTAGGCGCGGCCGCCACCCGGGCTGCCGCCCTCGGTTGCCACGTACGGGGCGAGGGCGCCGGTGACCGCCTGCGGGGAGGGCGTACGGGTGCCCCCGCCGGGGTTCCCGGAGGATCCAGCGGAGGATTCGGGGGCCTTCGCGTCGTCCCGCGAACCGCCGGCCGGCGGGGAGAGCCGCAGGTAGACCCCGCCGCCCGTCAGCAGCGAAGCCGCGAGCGCCGCGGCGAGCAGGACGCGCCTGCGGGGCCTACGGGGCCTACGGGGCCCGCGCGGCCGCCGGGGCCCTACGGCCGCCGCCGCGTCCCCGGCGGGGCCGGTCGGCGGCCCGGACCGCCGGGTGAGCGCCCCGGCGGTGTCCTCGACCGGCTCCTCGACCGGCGTCTCGACCGGCCTACGGGTCTCCTCGCCCGGGTCGCCCGCCTCGCGGACCGGGTTCTCCCAGTCGGCCGCCGGGATCCGCGCCAGCACGGCCAGCAGCTCGTCCGGTCCCGGCCGGTCGGCCGCCTCCTTGGAGAGGCACGCCCCGACCACGTCCCGTAGGGCGTCGGCCAGCCCCGTGATGTCCGGCGCGTCCGACACCACGCGGTAGGCCGTCATGTAGTGCGACTCCGCGTCGAAGGGCCCCCGTCCGGTCGCGGCGAACACCAGCACCGACCCCAGCGAGAACACGTCCGACGAGGCCCGCACCCGCGCCGGAGCCGACAACTGCTCCGGCGACATGTACGGCGGCGTCCCCAGGATCTGCCCGGTCGAGGTCAGCGTCTGCTGACCCGCCGCCCGCGAGATCCCGAAGTCGATGACCCGCGGCCCGTCGTCCGTCAGCATGACGTTGTCCGGCTTCAGGTCGCGGTGGATCACCCCGGTGGTGTGCAGCTCGCGCAGCGCCTCCACCAGTCCCAGCGCGAGGACGCGGAGCGCGCTCCCGCGCAGCGGCCCGTCCGCCTTCACCCGCGCGCCCAGGGTCCGTCCCGGCACCAGCTGGGTGGCCATCCAGGGCCGCTCCGCGTCGGGGTCGGCGTCCACCACCGCGGCGGTGAAGGCGCCGCTCACCCGCCGGGCGGCCGCCACCTCCTGCCGGAACCGGGTCCGGAACTCCGGGTCGTCGGCGAACTGCTGGTGCACCAGCTTGACCGCGACGAGCCGCCCCGAAGCGGCCCGCCCCGAGTACACCGTCCCCATCCCGCCGGAACCCAGCCGGGCGATCAGGACATAGCCGCCGATCGCCCGCGGATCCCCGTCCCGCAGTGTCATGTACCGCCCCGCCCACCCGTGTACGTCCGTCGGCGGCACCCTATCCCGGACCTGCGCACTCGTCCGGCGAAGCCACCCGCCGGCCCGTGCGGATCAGAGGGCGTCACGCCGAACGCAGGGCGTCCGTGGGGGAGGCCCGGGCGGCCCGCAGCGCGGGATGGAGCCCGGCGAGCGCGGCCACCACCACCGAGACCGAGGGGCCGGCGACGAGCGTGTAGAGCGGGATGGCCGCCGGCCAGCCCTGCACCAGCGCGTAGCCGTACACGGTCAGGCTGCCGAGGAGCAGGCCGCCGATTCCGCCGATGAAGCCCATCAGCACGGCCTCCAGCAGGAACTGCGCCGCGATCTGGCCGCCCCGGGCACCCAGGGCGCGGCGCAGCCCGATCTCGCCGCGGCGTTCCATCACGCCGACGACCATGGTGTTGGCGATCCCGACGCCCCCCACCAGCAACGCCACGCCGGCCAGGACGAGTACAAGCGCGTTGAGGCTGTTCTCCGTCTCGGTGCGGGCCAGCAGGAGGTCGGAGGGCCGGCTCACCGCGACCATGGTCGGGCTGCCGGGGTTCGCGGTGGCCGCGGCCACCGCCTGGACCTGCGGGACGCGTGCGGAGTGCGACCGCAGGTAGACGGTCGCTGCGCTGCCGTCGGCGCCCAGGTGGGCGACGGCCCGGGGCCAGCCGACCAAGGCCGACGTGCCGAGTTCGGGGGCGAGTTCGTTCGGGGCGAGGATGCCGAGGACCTGGTACCACTCGCCGCCCAGCCACACCCGCTCGCCCGGTCCGGTGACGCCCAGGCGCTGGGCGGCCTGGCCGCCGAGCACGGTCACCGGGAGGTTCTCGCTCGCGGCGTCCAGCCAGCGCCCGCTGTGCAGTTCGGCGCGCAGCACCTCCAGCAGGTCGAGGCGCGCGGCCAGCACGGTGAGGCTGGCGGTCTGCTGCACCGGTACCAGGTCGTTGCGGTACACCTGGGCCTTGGTGGCCCCGGTGGCGGTGGTCCGCTGCACGGGCGCGATGGCGGAGAGCATCTTCTCCGCGGTGAGCGGGAGCGGTACCGGCTGCTGGTCGGGCCCCTTGCCGGGGGCCACGGTGATCAGGTTGGAGCCGAGCTGGTCCAGCCGTGCCAGCAGGTGCTGCTGGTTGGAGTTCGAGATGCCGGTGACCGCGACCACGGCGGCGATGCCCAGCGAGATGCCCAGCGCGGACAGCGCGGTGCGCAGGGGGCGGGTGCGCGGCCCGATCATGCCCAGGCGCAGCAGGTCCATGACGCGCAGGCGGGTGCGAGGCGTCGTCTTCGGCCGGTCCTTCATCTGACGGTCCTTCATCTGCAGGCCCGTCATCGGACGGCTCCGGCGGGCTCCGGGAGACGCTCGTCGAACTCGATGCGGCCGTCCTGGATGCCGACCCGCCGGGGGAACGAGGCGGCCAGCGAACGGTCGTGGGTGATGACCACCACCGTGGTGCCGCCCGCGTTCAGGGTGTGCAGCAGCTCGACCACGGCGGCGCCGGACACACTGTCCAGGGCTCCGGTGGGCTCGTCGGCGAGCAGCAGCGCCGGGCGGCCGATCAGCGCGCGGGCGATCGCCACGCGCTGCTTCTCGCCCCCGGAGAGCTGGTCGGGGCGGTGGCCCAGCCGGTGCCCGAGGCCCACGGAGCGCAGCGCCTCCACGGCCCGCGCGCGCCGCTCGGAGACCGGCGCCCCGGCGTACAGCAGCCCGGTCGCGACGTTCTCGACGGTGGTGAGTCCGGACAGCAGGAAGAACTGCTGGAACACGAATCCGATCCGGTGCGCCCGCAGCGCGGCCAGCTCCCGGTCGGACAGGCCGGCCAGATCGCGGCCCTCGAAGCGGAGCCGGCCCGAGGTGGGCCGGTCGAGCGAGCCGAGCAGTGCGAGGAGGGTGGACTTGCCGGAGCCGGACGGCCCGACGACGGCGAGGAGTTCACCGGCTTCGACGGTGAGGTCGATGCCGTGCAGGATGCGCAGCGGGGGCGCGCCCGGATACTCCTTGACGAGGCCGGACAGCTCGAGGACGGGCGCGGCGTCCGCCGCGGGAGGAGACGTCATCGCGGGATCACCACCTGCGCGCCGGGCCGGACGTCGCCGGTGATCTGGGCCTTGGCGTCGGCGATCAGGCCGAGCCGGACCTTGACCAGCCGGGGTGTGGGGCCGTCGGAGACCCGTACGCCGTAGCCGCCGCCGTCCAGGGCGAGCAGGGCGGTGACCGGAACGATGAGCGCGTGGTCGGCGGTGTCGCCCACCACGGCGACGGTCACCGCGGACTGCCCGGCCCGCCGGGCCTGTTCCTGTCCGTCCAGCACGATCGTCACGGTGGTCTTGGCGGCGCCCGGGCCCTCCCCGGATCCGCCGCCCGACCCGCCGGAACCGTCCTCACCACCGGAGCCGGAGCCGGAGCCGCGGATCAGTGAACGGATGCGGCCCCCGACCTCGGTGCCGTCGGCCAGCTTGACCCGGACCCGGCCGTCCGGCTTGAACCGGGAGAGCTGGTTCTCGGCGGGCCGGGCGGTGACCACGAGGTCCTCGCGGGTGACGGTCATGACGGAGGAACCACCCAGGGTCGCGCCGAGCTGCGCGCCGACCTGCTGCACGCGTACGGACTCGTGCGACAGCATGGTGAGGGAGCCGAGGGGGACCGTGCCGGTCTCCTTCAGGCCCAGGGACTTCTGCCAGCGCTTCACGGCGGTGGCGGTGTCCGGGGCGAACTTCCGGTCGGCGGTCAGGCCGAGGCCCTTGGCGTGGCCGAGCCGGATCAGGTTGCGTTCGAGCTGCTCCACGTCGGTGCCGGCCGGAACACCGGGGCCCAGGTCGCGCCACATCGGGCGGTCGCCCACCATCAGCACCACCGGCTGCCCGTCCACCTCGTAGAGCTTCTGTCCGGCCTTGACGACGGCGCCCACGGCCGGGAGGCCCGTAAGAGTGCCCCGGCCGGCCGGGAGGACGGCGACGGGCGCGTCGTACACGAGCGAGCCGGTGAGCTGGATGCTGCTGGACAGCGAGCCCTGCTCCACCTGGGCGAGGCCGAACTCCGGGCCCTCCCGCCCGGTCCCCGCGGTGCCGCGGTCCCAGGGGCGGGTGACGGCGACGGTCCCCGCCCCGGCCACCACGGCGACCAGCAGCAGCGGCACGAGGACCCTGCCGCGCTTCTTCCCGCGCACTACGGGTTCCAGGGGTCCTACGGGTCCTACGGGTTCTACCTGCTCTGCCTGCTCTGCGGGTTCAAGGGGTTCCCTCGTGCGGGTCACGCTCACTCACCGATCCGGTAGCCGGGCAACGGGAACCGTGCATCGCAGGCGAGCGAGGCGGCATCCCACTTGGTCGCGTCGAACACGGCGCGCGGGACGACGACCACGGCCTCCTTGGGATCCGGGTCGGGCATGTCGGCGTAGCCGCTCTTGCGCGCGCATTCGACCCACTTGCGGGCCATCTCGACGTATTTGGCGTTGTCGCCCTGCTGGATCTGGTGGATGCCCGGCACCTTCTCGTCGCACAGCCGGCTGGCGGCGTCATACCCGGACGGCATGCCCGTGTCCGTGCTCGCGGCCGGAAAGCCGATGTTGCCGTCCTTGTCCTGCTCGACGCTCGTCTGGCCCTGCTGGTGCATGCAGTCCACCCAGGCCCGGCGGACCGCGTTGTCGTCCTGCGGCTTCGCCTGACCCCCGCGGTCGCTTCCGGCGACCTCGGGCGCGGGGGAGGCGGTCGAGCAGCCGGCCAGGGCCAGCACCGCAGCCGCGGCGGCCGCGGCAGGCAGGGCGCGCAGGCGTCGTAGACCGCGCGGGCTTCGCGGGCCTCGTGCCGACCGGCCGCGTATCGCGGATGTGCTTCGCATGTCCCACACTCCTCTGGGCGTTCCCGATGAACGCCCAAGTTCTACGGTTCGTGCGGTGAGCCACCTGTGATCGCGCGCCTAACCACCGGCTAACCCGCCTGCGGGCAGGCTGGTCCCCGGCGCCGGCTCGGTTGGAACAGCGGCGGCACGGGCGAACGGAGCGGAACGCGATGCGGGTGCTGATCGTTGAGGACGAGCGGGAACTGGCCCTGATGCTCGCCGAAGGGCTCCGCGACGAGGGCATGGTCTGCGACCTCGCCCACGACGGCCTGGAGGCGCTCCGGAAGACCGGCGAGGCCGACTACGACGTGGTGATCCTGGACCGGGACCTGCCAGGACTGGGCGGCGACGCCGTGTGCCGCGCGCTGGCCGCGATGGGCCATCCGGCCCGGATCCTGATGCTCACCGCCGCGGACACCCTGTCCGACCTCGTCGAGGGCCTCGGCCAGGGCGCCGACGACTACATGACCAAGCCGTTCTCCTACCTGGAGCTCGTCGCCCGGCTGCGCGCGCTCGGCCGCCGCTCCGCCGCGGGCCGGGCCGAAGTCGTGCTGAGCCGCCTCGGCATCAGCCTCGACACCGTGCGCAGGGTCGCGGAACGCGACGGCCGCCCGCTGCACCTCACGCCGAAGGAACTGGGAGTCCTGGAGGTGCTGCTGGCCGCGGACGGCGCCCCGGTCACCACCGAGGAACTGCGGGAGCGGCTGTGGGACACGGGACTCGACCCGGCCACCACGGTGGTACGGGTCACCGTGCACGCGCTGCGCCGAAAGATCGGCGATCCGCCGCTGATCGTGCACGACACCGGCTACGGGTACCGGCTGTGAGCCGCCCCGGCCGCCTGCCGCTGCGGGGCCGGCTGACCCTGGTGACCACGGCCGTCTTCGCGGTGCTCGGATGCGGGGTGCTGGTGCTGAACTGGCTCAGCTCGCGCCAGCTCATCGAGGCCAACCGCGACCTCATCACCCAGGCCGCGTGGGCTCCGGAGCCGCCGCTCCCCGTCCCGTCGCCCGTCGACGTGCCACCCGGGTCCACCGAGGCCGTCCTCACGACCCCGTCCCGGGCCTTCGACCACTTCCAGAACGCCATCCTGGGCGACCTGCTGACCCGCTCCGCGCTGCTGCTCACCGTGTTCACGGCGCTCGCCGCGCTGCTGGCCTGGTGGGCGAGCCACCGTTCGCTGCGCCGGCTCCACCAGGTGACGGGGGCCGCACGGCGGATCAGCACCGGGAGCAGCCTGGACGAGCGGCTCGCGCTGGACGGTCCGCACGACGAGATCCGTGAACTCGGCGACACCTTCGACGCCATGCTCGACCGGCTCGAGCGGAGCTTCACGGCCCAGCGGAGCTTCACCGCACACGCCTCGCACGAGCTGCGCACCCCGCTGACCGTCCTGCGCACCGCGCTGGAGATCCCCCTCGCCCGGGGGCGGGTCCCGGACGACCTGCGCCCCGCCGTCCTGCGCGCGCTGGACGCCAACGGGCGCATCGAGCGGCTGATCGCGGCCCTGCTGACCCTGGCCCGCGCGGAGACCGCCGCGCTGGCGCTGCGTCCGACGGACCTGGCGGACGCCGCCCGGGCCGCGACGGACGACCTGGCCGAGGAGGCCCGTACGGCAGGGATCGGGGTGACCCTCGACGCGGCGTACGCGCCGGTGGACGGCGACCCCGCGCTGCTCCGGCAGGTCGCGCTCAACCTGCTGGCCAACGCGGTGCGCCACAACTACCCGGACGGCACCACCGTGATCGCGACCGGCACCGCGGGCGACTCGGTGTTCCTGGAGGTCTCCAACACCGGCCCCGTCCTGTCGGCGGAGGACCTGCCCGCCCTGTTCGCGCCCTTCCGGCAGGGCCGGGAGCGCGGTAGCGGATTCGGACTCGGGCTCGCCGTGGTCCGGGCGATCACCGCCACGCACCACGGCGAGGTGGAGGCAACGCCCCGCCCCGGCGGCGGGCTCACGGTCCGGGTCCTGCTGCCGGCCGGCGACAGGGGTGCGGCCCCGAAGAGCTGAGCCGGCCGGGTGGAGGCCGCCGGCCCGTGCGGATCAGGCCCCGCGATGCCTGATGCCGACGGCCGCGGCCTGGGCCAGGGCCACGGGGTTGAGGAAGCGCGCCGGGCCGATCAGGCGGGAGCCGAACCGGTGCATGTGCCGCGCCATCGACGCGTCGCGGGCCGCCGCCGAGAACACCAGCCGCTCCACGGGGTTGAACGGCCGGGCCCTGGCGAAGTCGGCCGCCAGGAGCTGGTGGCCGCTCGTACGCCGCCGGTGGGTGCGCGCGTACCGTGCGAGCGACCGGTCGAGGCTGCCCCGGCCGGTCGCGGCCGGGGCGACGGCCCGCTCCAGCCACCGCGCGGACTGCAGGGCCCACCCGCACCCCACGCCCCACAGGGGGTCGCCGGTCAGGGCGGCGTCGCCGATGAGCGCCACGCCCGGCGCGGTCGGCTTCCTGCTGTGCAGCGGGTAGTCGATCGTGCCGATGATCTTCGAGACGCGCTCGGCGGAGTCGATGGGCGGCGCCTCGGGCAGGGCGCGGACGAAGGCGGCGAAGGCGCCCTCCAGGTCTTCCCGGAAGGCCGGGAGGTGCTTCTTGTCCGGGAGCACCGCGAGGACCGTCACCCCGTCGTCGTTGGGAAACGCGTACGCCATGTCGGGTTCGAGGAACCAGGTCTGGCCGATCCCGCCGGGCAGCGGGAGGCCGCGGTAGTGCGCGAGGTAGCCGAACCGGCTGTTCTCGTACGTCCGGGTGCGCATCCCGGCGAGCTGCGCCACGGCCGAGTCCTTGCCGTCGGCGCCGACCACCAGGCGCGCCCGGATCTCGCGCTCCCCGTCCGGGGTCGACGCACGCACCCCCACGGTCCGTCCGGCTTCCCGGACCAGCCCGGTCACCCGGTGGCCCGGCAGCAGTTCGACGCCGGGGGTCTGCTCCGCCCGGGACCTGATCAACGGGTCGAGCACGCTGCGCCGGACGTTGTACGCGTACGGCAACTCCGGTCCTCCGGGCGCGGGCTTCGGCTCGATCCAGCCCCAACGGGTGTACCAGCGAGCCGTGTTGCGCATGGCCCCGGCCTTCTCCAGGGCGGGGACGAGGCCGAGTTCCGCCAGCACCGGATGGGCGTTGGCCGTCATGGAGTGGGTGCACAGCACCTTGTACGCCTCGGGGGCCGAGCGGCGTTCCAGCAGGGCGACGCGGACGCCGCGCCGGGCGAGCAGGATCGCCGCGGCACTGCCGGCGAGGCCGGCTCCGCTGATGACGACGTCGTAGTCGTGTTCCGTGCTCTCAGGCATGGGCATGCCCTGATCGCCCCCTTCGGGGTCCGGTGCCGCTGACGGGAGTGGGAGTGGCGCGGTGCCCACAGGGGTCAACAGGTGTCATGCCCATGAAGAGTTGTCAAGATCGCGCATCCCCGCGGAGACCCGCGGAGACCCGCGGGGATGCGCGGAAGCCCGCGGAGACCCGCCGGGCCGGTGTGGCCGCCCTGTCGTGCGGCGGTCGCACCGGCCCGGCGGTCCGCGGGTGCGGACCTCAGTCGTCCAGCTCCAGGCGGTGGACGCCGCCCTGGTCGACGCCGGTGAAGAGGTACCGGCCGTCGGGCGAGGCCGCCAGGGACAGGACGTCCTTGTTCGGCATGCCGCGGGAGACGTTGCGCCAGGTCAGCCCGCCGTCGGTGGAGCGGAGCACCCCGCGCCCGCCGGTGGGGGTGAAGTCCATCCAGCGGGTGCTGGTGCCCGCGTAGAGGGTGTCGCCGACCCGCAGGAGATCGGAGACGCTGATCCGCAGGGCGCCGGTGTCGGCCTTGGTGAAGGTCTTGCCGCCGTCCTTGCTGACCCGGATCGCCTGCCCGCCCGTGACCATGGCGCCCGCCGTGAACTGGATGGCGTGCACCTCGGCTTCGGACACCTGGTGCGTCGTGGCCCCGAAGTCGTCCGAGTAGGACAGCCCCCACCAGCCGCCGAACCAGATCCGCCCGGGCTTGCCGGGATCGGCCGCGATGGTGTCGTAGGAGCGGCCCTGGTCGAAGGTCTTCCAGTGGGCGCCGCCGTCGGTGGTGGTGTACAGACCCGCGGAGTTGGAGCTCTTGTAGGAGATCATCATCCGGTCCGGGTTCGCGGGGTCGACGAGGAACGCGGTCCCGTTCGCCTCCCGCGCGGCGACGTCCGACCAGGTCCGGCCGGCGTCCGCGGTCTTCTGCAGCACCACGTCGTAGAGGTAATTGACCAGCTGCCAGCCGGACTTCGGGTCCGCCGCGGACGGCTGGAAGGCGACGACACCGGTACCGGTCGTGCCCTCGCGCTCCGCCGCACCCCACTCGGGGCTCGCGGCGGGCACCGTGGTGCGGTAGGTGCCGACCGAGGTGCCGGCGAGGAGCTGGTCCCCGAAGGTCGCCAGTGCGGCCACGGACTCGCCCTGCACGCCGATCCGCCGGTAGCCGCCCTCCCGGGTGGAGCGGAACAGACCGGCCGCGCCGGAGCCGATCGTGTGGGAACCGTCGGCCCAGCGGTCGTAGTCGTAGACCACCGAACCCGGCACCGGCTGCGCGGACGTGGTCCACGTACGGCCGCCGTCGCGGCTCAGGGCTCCGGTGCCGCTCAGGTCGTCCTGGTAGATGTCGCCGCCGGAGACGTCGATCAGGCCGCTGTAGGTGCGGCTGGTCTTCTCGACGACGCGGCCGCCGTCCCGGCTCACGTACAGGCCCGAGTTCTGGCCCTGCACCTTGATGGCGAGCAGCGTCCCGTCGGCGTCGAAGCCGCCGATGACCTGCACGCGCGGCGTGGCCTGGAAGACCTTCTGCGCGGGCCGGGGAGAGCCGGTGACGAAGTCGCGGATCACCCAGATCGCCTGGCCGGCCCAGAGGTACAGGTCGTCGCCGCCGATCACGCTCTTGGTGAGGTACCCGGTGATCCCCGAGAGGTCCACCGGTGTCCAGGTGGCGCCCCGGTCCCGGCTGACGAACCGCTCGCCGGTGTAGTCGGAGGTGGCGAGCAGGACCCGGGTGCGGGCATCGGCGGTCAGCTCGGTGATCGTGGCCGGCGGGCCGGCCATCCGCTCCCAGGAGCGGCCGCTGTCCTCGGTGCGCATCAGCACGCCGCCCTCCGGGAACGCCGACGGGTGGGCGCTGACCACGGCCTCCCACCAGCGGCTCGGATCGCGGGAGTCGATGACCAGGGACGGTTCCCGCAGCGCGTTGCTGACCGGTGTGTGGCCCCGCTGCTGCCAGCTCTTGCCGCCGTCGGTCGTGAGCCAGGCACCCGGCCGGGTGCCCTGGGTCATCACGGCCTGCTTCGGCTCGCCGGGGGTCAACTGGGTCGTACCCACCGCGCTGTTCGGGCCGACCGGCTTCCAGTCCCTGTCCTTGGACGCCTTGAGGGTCACCTCGAAGGCGCCGGTACCGTACTGGCGCACCGCGGTGGCCGTGGTGGCGCGGGCGGTCATCGTGTGGACGCCCGATCCGAGGCCGGTGAAATCGGCCCGGTAGTAGGACGGGTCCGAGGTGGGAGCCGTCGCCTTGGTGTAGGGCTTGCCCTTGGGCGGGGTGACCGTCAGCACCGGCGGCGCGGTGAGCGGGGTCGGGCTGTACACGTACACGGTGGTGGAGCCGTCGTTGGACGGGTCCTCGGCCGGGTCCACGTACAGCGGGATGGCCGCCATCAGGTACGGGACGGTGAGCGCCCGGCCCTTGTCGGGGGTGACGGTGACCCGGCCGCTGAGGTAGTTGGTGGCGTAGTCCGTGATGTCGGGCCGGTCGCGCTCGACGGTCAGCGTGACCTTCGCGGTACCGCCCGCGGGGATGGTGAGGTGGTCCGGGGTGACGGTCGCGGGCCCGGTGACGGCCACCTTGCCGGTGATCGGCGCGCTGCCCGTGTTGTGGAGCACGACCTCCCGGGCGCCGGTGACCTTCGGCCCGTCCATGTGGGCCAGGCCGAAGGAGACGGTGGCGGGCGAGGCGTACAGCCCGGCCCCGGCCGCGGCGGCCGTGTCGAGCCGGCCGCTGCCCTGCGACTGCAGGTCCGGGCCGTCGAGCGGCTTCGCGGACCCGATCACCTCGGCGCGCAGCCGGTCCGCGGGGCGGTCCGGGTGGAGCTGGCGCAGCAGCGCCGCGGAGCCCGCGGCGAGCGGCGAGGCCATCGAGGTGCCGGACATCCGCAGGTAGCCCGTGGACTCGATGCCCTTGGGTACGGTGGAGAGGATCTCGACGCCCGGGGCGACGATCTCGGGCTTGAGACCGAGCCGTTCGGAGTCCGGGCCGCGGGAGGAGAAGGAGGCCATCTCGTCGGTGGAGTCACGGCCGCCGAGCACCAGCTCGCCGCCGGACTCGGCCAGCGAGGCCAGCCGCTGACCCGTCTCGTAGTCCACGCCGGTCACGACGAGGCGGTCCAGGCGCAGGGAGTCGCCGGACTCCGCGGGCGTGGCACCGAGCAGTACCTCGCTCCGGGCGGCGGCTCCGCCGCGGGCGGTTTCCCGCTCGCGGCGCGGCTGGAGCGGGTTCGTACGGCTCCTGCCGCCGAACACGACCGGGCCGCCACCACCGCCGCCCACGCCGCCCACCAGGGCGGCGGCGCCGCGCCGTTCGGCCTCGCGCCAGGTCTCGAGCTCCTCGGGCCACACCTCGTACGGGTTCACGGCCGGCGGGATCGCGTACAGCACGACCTTGCCGCTGACGTCGCCCGCCTTCGCCCAGTCCTCCGCGGTGCCCATGCCGATGGAGACGACCCCGGCGGTCACCTCGGCGGCCGGCGGGTTCGCGGACCGCCCGCCCCGGTAGCTCTGCAGGGTGTCGCCCGCCGCCTTGAGCACGGGCAGCCGGATCCCGCTCGTGGAGGCGCCGACGGCGATGACGCCGGGAGCGGCGGCCGGGGAGCCGACGGTCCAGTAGCCGGGACCGGCGTTGCCGGCGGCGGCGAAGACCAGGACGCCGGCGTCGACGGCCGCGGACGCGGCCCGGGACAGCGGGTCGCTCGCGGTGCCCGCGCTGTTGCCCAGGCTCATGTTGACGATGTCGGCGCGGTGCGGGTTGGCCGGGTCCACCGCGGCCTCGATGGCCGCGATGATGCCGGAGTCGTCGCCGCTGCCGTCGGCGCCGAGCACCTTGTACGCCAGCAGCTCGGCGTCCGGAGCGGCGCCCGTGACGCCCGCCGCCGTGGCCGCCCTGCCCGCGACGATGCCCGCCACATGGGTGCCGTGGCCGTTGTCGTCCATCGGGTTGGCATCGTTGTCAACGAAGTCCCAGCCGCCGACGACCTTGTGGCCCTCGCCGAAGCCGCCGCCCAGATCCGGGTGGGTGTAGTCCACCCCGGTGTCGATCACGGCGACGGTGACGCCCTTGCCGGTGACCTTGACGCCGGCCGGGTCCTCCCGGGCCCACAGGGCCGGGTTGCCCACGACCTCGTTGGCGTCGGTGTCCAGGGCGCGCGAGGTCCCGGCGGGGCTGACGGACTTCACGCCCGGCAGCTTCCGCAGCGTGGCCAGGTCGGCGGAGCCGACGGTCATGGCCACGGCGTTGAGCAGCAGCGTGTGGCGGCGTACGGCCT
The DNA here is from genome assembly GCF_035978755.1 of Streptomyces sp. NBC_01298. Classification (NCBI taxonomy): domain Bacteria; kingdom Bacillati; phylum Actinomycetota; class Actinomycetes; order Kitasatosporales; family Streptomycetaceae; genus Streptomyces; species Streptomyces sp. NBC_01298. Next base: position 1,983,203 of record NZ_CP108414.1, on the reverse strand, counting down.
TGGCGGTGACGCCGGCGCCCTTCGCCTCGGCCAGGAACGCGTCGTGCCTGCCGGTCAGGTCTTTGCGTGCGGCCGTCACCTCGGCGGCCTTCGCGGCCCGGGCGGCCTTCGTGTCCTTCGCGTTCCCGGCGCTCCCGGCACCCGCGGAGTCCTTCGCGGAGCTCTTCGCGGAGCCGGGCACGGCCGCCAGCGCCGGGGCGCCCTCGAACTCGACGATGACCCGCCGCGTGCCGTGGTCCGCGGACTCGGGGGCGGCGGCGACGGCGGGCGGGACCGAGACCAGCAGTCCGCCGAGCACCGCGGCCACCAGGCCCGTATGCACAGTTCTTCGGTGTGAGTGACCCATAGGCGGTACCTAATGCGGCCCGGTCCGGATAGGGCAACGATTCCCTGTGGCCCATTGCTGCCGCTGGCACAGGTGGGCCACGATGGCCCGCATGTCCCAGGAACTGGCGGCCGTCGGCATCGACGCCTTCGACGAGCAGGTCTACCGCGCGCTGCTCGCCCGGCAGGCGGCCGCGCCCGCCGAGCTGGCGGGCGAACTCGGCACGGGCCCGGAGCGGGTGGCGCGCGCCCTCGACCGCATGCACGACCGCGGGCTGGTCGGACGGCTGTCCGGCCCCCGGCGGCGCTACGCGGCCATCGACCCGCAGCACGCGGTGGAGGCGCTGATCCAGGAGCGCACCGTGGAACTGGGCCGGGTACGGTCGGCGGCCGGCGAGCTCGCCGGTCTCTTCGAGGCGGCCCGGCGCGGCGATGCCAAGGAGGTCGAGATCGTCTCCGGCCGGGAGGCGCTGGGCCGTTGGTTCGTACGGCTCCAGCAGGAGGCCAAGCACCAGGTGCGGACCCTGGACCGGCCGCCCTACGCGCTGACCACCGCCAATCCGGTGGAGGAGACGGCGATGCGCGGCGGGCTGACGTACCGCGCGGTGTACGCCCCGGAGGCGCTGGAGTGGCCGGGGGTGCTGGACGACATCCGGCGGCTGGTGGCCCAGGGGGAGCAGGCGCGGGTGCTGCCCGGGCTGCGGATCAAGCTGGCGATCGCGGACGACGCCCTGGCGCTGATGCCCCTGTCGCTGGACCTGACGGACGTGCGCGCGGCGGTGATCCGCCCGTCGTCGCTGCTCGACGCGCTGACGGACTACTGGCGGCTGTGCTGGACCGTGGCGACCCCCCTGCTCGCGCCGCCGCGGCCGACGGGACCCGGCGGGGAGTCCGCGGCATCGGGCGAGGTGGCATCGGGCGAGGTGGCATCGGGCGAGGTGGCATCGGGCGGGGCGGCATCCGGCGATGCGGAGCCCGGCGAGGAGGACCGACTGCTCCTCGCCCTGCTGGTCAGCGGGTTGAAGGACGAGGCGATCGCGCGCCAACTGGGCTGGTCGGTACGGACCATGCGGCGCCGGATGAGCCGCCTGCACGACCAGCTGGGCGCGGCGAACCGCTTCCAGGCGGGAGCCATCGCGGCCCGGCGGGGCTGGATCTGACCCGTCGGGGACCGCGAAAACGTTATCCGGCAGCCTTGTTGACCAGGAGTCGAACAGGACCCTACCTTTCGGTAGTCCAGAGCGGACGGCCGAGTTTCGGCGGTGGAGGGGAAGTCCCGGTGAACCGTCTCCAGCGCGTCCCGTGGCCGCGCGTGGCAACCCTCGCGGTGGTGACGCTCTGCCTGGTCTACGCGCCCGTGGCCATGACCGAACTGTGGTCCTACGCCCGGCCCGGCGCACCGGCCCCGGGGGAGTGGATCCTGGGCCGGACGGTGTCCCCGGAGTACGTCGCCGAGGCGCTGCGGACCCGCGTGGCACCGTACGGGCGCAGCCTGGTCCCGCTCGTCGTGCACTCCGTGCTGGGCGGTGCGCTGATGCTGCTCGGACCGGTCCAGCTGCTGTCGGCCGTCCGGCGCCGTCCGCGCCTGCACCGCGCGGCGGGAGTCGTGTTCGCGGTGACGGTGTACGCCTCCATGGCGGGCGCGGCGGTGTACCTCGTACGCACCGCGCCCGAGGACGCCTTCAGCGGGCCGACGTTCTGGATCGCGCTGGCCGCCATCCTCGTGGGCACCACGCTGAGCGTGACGTTCGGGATCCTGGCGGCCCTGGGCCGCTTCCCGGACCTGCACCAGCGGTGGATGCTGCTCTGTTACGGCTACCTGATGACCGCGCCGCTGCTGCGCCTCGAATGGGGCGCGCTGCCCCGGCTGCTGCCGGGCCTGTCGATGGAGGAGATCAACCGGGTCGCGACCATGCACCTCGGCTCCGTCGTCGTCTTCGGCGCGCTGCTCGCCTCGCGCGCCCTCGACCGCGGTGGCAGGCCGGTGCCCGGGACCGGCGCGCCGGCCGCCGACCCCCTCGGCGGCGCCGGGACGTGGGTACCGTTCCCGGCGCTGGTCCTGGCGCACCTCGCCGGCGGCGCCGCCCTGGCCCGGATCGGCTGGTCGTTCCTGTCCTGGGGCCCGGTCGGCGGACGGCTGCTCCTCGGCTACCTGATCCCGTACGCGGCCGCGTTCGCCGTGATGACCGTGCGCCACCGGCGCGCCGGGCGGCGCGGTGACGGGTGGGCGCGCGAGGAATGGCGCCTGCACCTGACGGCCTTGTGCCTGGCGCCGCTGTTCTCGCTGGCCGCCGCCGTGCCCTTGGACCGGTACGCGGGCCTCGACCGTCCCACCGCGCTGATCGCGGGGGTCGCCGTCGGCTGCGGGATGACGGCCTTCGCGGCCACCGCCGGGTTGAGCCTGCGCGTGATGTACGCCCGCGAGCTGTCCCGGCGGGCCGGGCCGGGCCGGCCATCGCCGGCCGCACACCCACAACTGTCGCCGCAAGCAACGGAGTCGAGGGAGTCGAGGGCGTATGGCAGTCGAACCGCAGGAGCCGGGACCGGGTGACGGGCGCCCGCTCACGGCGGGAGTGGCGATGCTCGCCGTCGTCGTGGGCGTCGTCAGCCTCACGACGGGTGCGTTCCTCGTCGCCGCCAGCCTGGCCGGATACGCGGGCGGCGCCTGGAAGTCGCCGGACCCGCTCAGCCCCGGACTGATCGGAGCGGCCATGGCCGGCGTCACGCCGGGTCTGTTCGCGATCGGCCGGGCGCGGGTCTGGGAAGAGGCTCGGGTGCTCGTGATCCCCCTCGCCGTGGTGCTGCTGGGCCTGTTCACCGTCAGCCTCCTCAACGCCGACACGCTCCAGGTGGCCACGGGCGCCTCGATCGTCCTCGCCCTGTTCAGCCTCGGCTGGGTCGCCCTCCTCGGGCTGCTCGCGGCGTTCGCGGTACTCGCCGTCGCCCTCCAGTGCTTCCGGCCCGGCTCCCCCCTGCGGAGCCGGGAGGTCCCCCTGCCCGGCTGGTCCAAGCCGCCGATGGCCGTACTGGGCTCCGCCTGGCTCGGCATCGGCGCCGGACTGCTCGTCCTCCCCGGTTTCTGGGGCGGCTTCATCCCCTGGGAGGTGAACCGGGCGGACGCCCAGGGTCTCGGAGTCTGGGCGCTCGCGCTCGGGATGGGTGTGCTCGGCGCCCTGGCCGAGGACGACCTCGGCCGCCTGCGCCCGGCCCTCCTCGCCATGCCCGGGGTCTCGCTCGCGATGGCGGTCGTCCTGGCCGTGCACGCTCCCGCCGTCCACTGGAACTCCGGCCCGGGACTGGCGCTGACCACCCTGATCGCCGGGCTGTTCTGCACCGCCGTCGCCGGCCACTGGTACGGATCGCGCCGGCCGGGCGGCGGCGCCGACGCGGGGACGGAGCCGCCGGAGCGGACGGTGTAGCGGTCGTACGCCGGACATATTGCCTGGTGGGGCCGGGGAGGGCCCGGCTAGCATCCGAGGATGACGCTGCCGATGCCGCTGCCGGCGGACACATCCTTCCGCGATGCCGTACGCCGAGCCGACGTCGGCCTGCCGGCCGGCCTTCTCGACGCGCGGCACTGTTCGCCGGCCGTCCTCGGGATCCTCGTCCGGCACGAGGATCCCCGCCTGCGGTACCTGGGGCTGGTCCTGCTGGCCGAGCGCGTCGGGTCGGACCGTACGGGCGGTGAGCGGGAGATGGCCGAGTTCGCGGGGCTGCTGCCCGCGTCCGTGGGGGGAACGCCGGAGGAGGCGCTCGTCCTGGCCCGGCTCCACGAACGGCTGGGACCGTACCTCCGGGGGGCGGGCCGCGGCGGCCCGGGCCGCCGCAATCCGGGCCTGCCCGCGTGGCGGACGGCCGATCTGCCCGTACGGGTGCGGATCGCGTGGCTGCGCGCCGAGCTCCTGAACGAGCCGACGGTGATCCGGAAGGAACCCCGGGGCGAACTGCTGTACCAAGCCGTGCGGGAAACGACCGCCACCGCGGCGCACCGGCCCGAGCGGCTCGTGAACGAACTGCTGGACAGCGGCGACCCGGTGCTGCAGGCCGATGCGCTGCGGCTGACCCGGGAGGGGCTGCACGCCGGCCTGCTGGCCCCCGTACGGGTCCGCGCCCACGTGATCAGCCTGCTCGGCGCCGGCAGCGCCGAGGTCGTGACGGCCGCACTGGATGAACTCGCGCAGCCCTGGGCGGCGTTGGAGCCCCTGGCGTCGGGGCCGCTGGCGCCGTTCCTCGCCGCCGATTCGGTGATCACGCGGCCCGGCGCGGCCGCCGCCGCACTCAGGGCCGCGGCCCACCACGGGCACGACGGCCTGCTGTGGCAGGTCGTCGACGATCCGGACCTGCCGCCGGTTCTTCGCCGGCGCGCGATGGAACTGCTCGGTGAACTGGCCGACCGCGGTGACATCGGCGTGTTGACCGCCGTCGCCGCCCGGGACCCGCTGCTGTTCGCGGGGTCGGCCGTGGCCTGCCTGCGCGGCCTCCACCGGCGCGGGCACTTCCCGGACGTTCCGCACGTCCCGGCCGTCGTCGGCCTGGCGCTGGCCGATCACTCGGTCGCGCCCCACGAGGTCGCGACGATCCTGTTCACCTGCCGGCACGAGACGCTCCGCGTCCTGGCGGACACGGACGCCGGCGACCCGACCTGGCCGCGAAGGCTCGCGCTGCTGGTGGCCCTGGCCGGGCAGGGGGCGGGGCAGCTCCCGATCGGCGAGGCGATCGCACGGGTCCTCCCCTCGGCCCCCGCACCGGCACCCTTCCTCGACGCCATCCGTGCGCTGCGTCACGCGGACGCCGAGGACGCCGTGATCACCCTCCTGCCCTCGGCGCCCGCGGCGGCCCTGGACGCGCTGGAGGCCATCGGCGGGCACCGGACCGCGACGGCGCTGAGGCAAGGGCTCGGTCTCGCCGGGAAGGCGGGCGGAGGAGAGGCGGGCGGGGGAGAGGCGGGCCGGGGAGAGACGGCCGGGGGAGAGGCGGGCCGGGGAGAGACGGGCGGGGGAGAGATCGCGCCGCATCTCCGCGCCGTGCGCAACCGTGCCCTTGAGGTGCTGTGGCACCTGACCGACGATCCGGCGCGGCGGCAAGCCCTCCTCGTCCGGCTCGATCCCGCCGATCTCCCCACGCGCGTCGCCGCGGATCTCGGTGGGCCGGACGAGCGGGAACTGGCGCTCCTGAGTTCCCATCTGGACCCGGACCTGCCGGTGGCGGCGCTGTGCCGGCTGGCCGCCCACGGCGGCGCCGGCACGCTGCCGGTGATCGCGGACCTGCTCCTGCGCGTCGTGGCCGACCTGGCGGCATCCCGGGAGCCGGGCGCGGCCGCCCCCGTACCCGACACCGGCTCGCCGGCCGGGGAGCCGGTGGTACCGCAGGAGGTCCTGGACGCCGTACACGACCTGGGACGGCGGCTCCACCTGCGGGGACGGATCAGGCCGGTCTGCCTGCTCGACGCGGCGAACCCGCGAGAGGCCGGGCACGCACTCGTCGCGACCATGGCGCTGGACCTGCTGGACCGCCCAGGCCTGTCGGGCGGCGAGCAGACGATCCTGCTCGAACTCCTCCTCAGGGCTCCCTACGAGAGCACCCGTGCGCGGGTCCACCGCCTGCTGCGCCACCGCGACCGACACGTGCGCAAGCACGTGATCGCGCTGCTCGCCCGCGAGGCGGGCGGGGACGACGCGCAGGCCTTGTCGGCGACGCTGATCGCGCTGACCGCCGCCCAGGACATCCAGACCGTACGGCAGGCGCTGCTCGCCCTCGGTCACGCGCGGGCCCGCTGGGCCTCCACCGCGATCGCCGCCCGGCTCGGCCATCCGAACATGAACGTCAGGAAGACCGCCGCCCGGGTGCTGGTCGGCTCGGGCACACCCGCGGCCGTGCCGGCGTTGCTCCTCCAGCTCGGCCACCAGGACAATCCGGGCCTGCGCGGCAGCCTCGTCGAGGCGCTGCGCGCCATCCTCGGGGACGCGTACCCGGCCACGGTCCTCGCCGCCGCCGAACAGAGCGGGGACGGCGGCCGGGTGCGCGAACTGCTGTTGGCGGGCCTCGACCGTACGCTGTCCGCGCGCTCGGTCCTCGCACTGGACGGCCAGGGGTCACGGGTGGCGCCGACCCTGCTCGCCCTGGTGGCGTCCGGACGGGTCGGCCTCGCCTCCGGGAAGGTCGAGGACCTGGCCGCGGCCATGACCGGACACGGGATCACCCCGCCCGGCGTACCGCGGCCGGCCGAGGACGCCGGAGCGGACCGCGACGCCGAGGCGCTGGCGGCGGAGGGCTGGCGGGCTCCGGTCGCGCTCCGCCTCGCCGCGCGGCGCGAGCTGCCCCGTCCCACCCGGCTGCGGGAGCTCCGGCCCCAACTGCCGGACTGGCTGCGCCTGGCCGCCTCCCACCCCGCCGAACGGGTCGGCGTCCTGCGGCTCGCCCTCGGGCTCTGCCCCGCACCGTGGACGACCGGGGAACTGTCGGAGTTCGCCCGGTCTGCCGGGGTCCTGCTCGACGGGCTCGCCGAGGCCCCGACGGCGGGCCGGCGCGACCTCCTGGCGGTACTCGAAGCGGTCGCACCGACCCTGCCGACGATCGAGAAGCTCGCCGTCGCGGAGGCGGTACGCGCCCTGCCCGCCGCCCCCTCGGACCGCCCGGCCACCCTGACGCTGCTCCGCGCCCTCGGCGCCGTGCTGGTCCGCGCCGACCTCGAACAGGCCCTGGATGCGGCCCGGTTGGCCGCCCATCCGGGGCAGGCCGAGAGCGCCGTACTCAGGGAGGCGTTCGCCGCCCCGCAGTCGCCCGCCGCCACCGCGCAGGCCGAAGCCGAGGCGTGGCGAGCCGCGCTGGACGCCGCGGTCCGCACGCCGGGAGCCCTGGAGGAGTTCCGCGGGCTCTGCCGACAGCGGGACGGCGTGGCTACCGCGGCCGCCGTGGACGCAGCGGACGGAGCGGACGGAGCGGCTGTCGTGGATGCCGCGTACGGCGTCCCGGGCTCCCGGGACCGCCTGGCCGCGCTGATCGATGCCCACGCCACGGCCGGCCCAGGGGTCCGCGCCGCCCTCATCGACTGGATGACGGAGATGCAGCCCCTCGACGCACCACCCTGGACGCTCACCGAGACCGCCCGTGCCGGCGCCCGCTCCGACGCCCGCGCGCAGGCGCCGCGACCGCGGACCGTGCGCGTCGACGACCTCGACCAGCCCCGCTCCACCGCCCTGCGGGAACGCCTGCTGGCCATGTTGCGGGCATCCGCACCGGACCGCAGGCACACCGCGGCCCTCGCGCTCCTGAAGTGGCCCGAGCCCGAGGGCGTGCTTCCCGTGCTCCGCGCGTTCCTGCGGGGCCGCGTCGACGTACCCGTCGGCGCGGGCCTGGCCCGCGCGCTGAGCGTGCTCGACGAGAGCGAACTGCGCGCGGACGGCGTCCTGCGCGACCGGGCCGCCCTCGTGATGAGCGAGCTCGACCCGTCGGAACTGGAGCCGCTGGTACCGCTGTTGCTGGAATGGTGGGAGCACGACTCCGCGTCCGGCGGCTCCGCGGTCGGGCGGGCCCTGCACAGCGTCCCGGCCGACGTGCTGGCGGAGCACCTCGGGGCCCGCCTCGACGCCGGCGCCTGGGGGTTCCTCGACCTGCTCGGCGGGCGTTCCCTCCTGCGCACCCCCGCGCTGACGCGGACCTGCCGGCGGCTGCGCGCCGAAGGACGCGACGACCTCGCGGACACCCTGCGCCTCGTGGAGGGTCCGCTGCGCCGGCCGGACACCGTGCGGCAGGACGCCGCCGACCTGGCCGCGCTCCGCGAGCGCGACCCGGCGGCCCCGGCAGGGGCATCGGAGCCCCCGTCCCGCCAGGAGCTGCTGGAGCTGGCCCGTACGGGCGACCCCGTACGGATACGCCACGCGCTCACCCGGCTGGCCGAGGAACACGACGGGGCGGACGCGGACCGGGACCCCGACCTGCGGGAGCTGATCGGCGCGCTGCTGCGGCACCCGAAGCCCAAGGTCCGGCTGCACGCCCACCGCACCTCGCGGGCCGTGCTGGACCGTCAGACCTACCTCCACCACACCTCGGTCCTGCTGGACGACCCCCAGCCGGACCTGGTGCGCACGGCGATCCGGACGCTCTGCCACGCGGGCTGGACACCCGCCGTCCCTGCGGTGACGGGCCTCCTGGAGCACCCCCATCCCGTCGTGCGCAGGGCCGCGGCCGAGGGACTCGTCGGCATGGGCGCTCCGGCGGTTCCGGCCCTCAGGCGTGCCGCCGTACACGCCCGTCCGGACCGGCGGTCCCTCTACGCGGACGTCCTCGAACGGATCACGGCCGGCCAGGCCGTCTGACGGGCGACCGGCCGGTCCGCGGCGCCCGGGCCGGCCGGATCGGCCGGCCCGGAAGCGCTCAGCCCCTCGCGTGCTGGTGGAGCGAGGCGGCCAGCAGGTGGGAGTCGAGCAGGGAGACGTCCGCCGTCCTGTCCGCCCGTGCGTAGCCGGCCAGCATCCGCTTGGTCAGGACGAGCGCCTCGGGCGAGCGCCGGACGAGGGGTCTCGTCCAGGAATCGATCACCTTGTCCAGCTGCTCCAGCGGCGCGGTCCGGTGCAGCAGACCCACGCGGTGCGCGGTGTCGGCGTCGAAGACGTCGCAGGTGAGCATGAGTTCGCGGATCCTGGAGGCGCCGACCTCGGAGACCAGGCGCCCCATCGCCCCGCCCCACGCGGGCGGCAGCCCGATGCCGACCTCCGGCATGCGGAAGCGGCTGGTGTCGGCGCCGGCCCGCAGATCGCAGAAGGCCGCGAGGGCGAGGCCCGCGCCGATGACCCGCCCGTGCAGCCGGGCGATGGTGACCGCGTGGGTGTTCTCCAGGGCCTGGCACAGGCGGTGGGCCTTGTCGGCGATGCGCCGCAGGCCCACCCCGGAGGGATCGGCGGCCATGGCCTCCTGGTACTCGCCCCGGTCGGCACCCAGGCAGAAGTCCGTACCCGATGACGACAGCGTCAGGATCCGGACGTCGGGTCTCTCGTGGAGCTCGTCGAGCAGGGCGATGAGATCGTCGAGGACCGCGGCGTCCAATGTGTCGTCCTGCCCCCAGGGATTGAGGCGGACGTGCAGGACGGGGCCGTCCTGTTCGGCGAGTATCGCCTTGGGTGCGGTCCGGACGAGTGCGTGTACGGGTGCGTGTGCCTGTGCGGGGATCGCGGCGGGGCGGGGAGCGGGGATGGGGGTCGGGTCGGTCATGCGACTGCTACGTCCAGGTTCAGGAGTCGCCGGAACGCCACACGGGGCGCCATCGACGGGGGGCGTACGAGGGTGAGGCGGGGGAGGCGCAGGACCAGTTGCCGGAGCAGCGTCTGGGCTTCGATGCGGGCCAGCGGCGCGCCGAGGCAGTAGTGGATGCCGCCGCTGAACGCGAGGTGGTCGGTGGGGCGTTCGGGATCGAAGAGGTCCGGGTCCTTGTGCCTGGCCGGGTCCCGGTGCGCCGCGCCGATCATGAGGTGGACCATCTCGTCGCGCCGGATCTCGAAGCCTCCCAGCACGGAGTCCTGCGATGCGATCCTGCTGATCACGTGGGTGGGCGGGTCGTAGCGGAGCGTCTCCTCGACGAACCCGGGCACGAGATCCGGGTTGCCGGCGACCCTGGCCCAGCGGTCCGGGCTCTCCACGAGCCGGAGCGTCATCGTGGACAGTAAGGTCGCGGTGGTTTCCAGCGCTGCCAGCAGGACGAACAACACCAGGTGGTAGACGGCCTCGTCGGCCTTGTCCCGGTCGGGCTCGATCGCGTCCCACGTCTGGATCCACCGGGTGACGGGATCGTCCCCGGGACGGGCCCGCCGATCGCGGACCAGGTCCATGAAGTAGGTGCGCAGTTCGGCCGTGGCCGCGTCGGACAGCGCCAGTTGGCTGGCCGACGGCAGCAGCTCCTGGGTGAAGACCTGATCGTGCGTCAACTCGCGGAGCCTGGGCCAGTCCGCCCGGGGCAGCCCGAGCCATTCGCCTATGGTGGCCACCGGCAGCTCCTCGCAGACGAGTTCGGAGAAGTCGGCCTCGCCGGTGCGTATTCGCTCCGTGAACGCGTCGAGGAGCTGATCCGCGGTCCGCTTCACGGTATGGCCGATGCGCTCCACGGTGCCCCGGTCGAACGTGCCCGCCGCCCGCCGCACCTTGGTGTGGTCCGGGGGGTTCAGCGCGGCGAGCGTGTTGCCCATCTCGCGCGAGGAGGGCGCGTTCCACCGCGTACCCGCCCCCTGGCGCTCGCGCCATTCCTTGTCGGGCTCCAGCCATTGACGGCTGCGCAGGACCTGGTCGCAGGCGGCGAAGCCGGTCACGGCGAAGCCGCCCCAGGGGGCGGGCACCACCTCGCCGCGTGCGAGGAGTTCCGTGTAGATGGGGAAGGGGTCGGCCTGCCCTCTTGCCGTCCGCAGACGGGAGAAGAGGGAGGCGGACGCCCGGCGGTCGTACGCCGGAGTTGTGGCAACGCCCATGATGGAGGCTCCTTTCCGAGAACCAGCCGCCATGCATACCCTCAAGATCGTTAGGGCATCCGTTACTGCCGGGTACTCAGGGTGTTACCTGAATCACAGATTCCTCATTCGCCTCTGGTCCATGCCAGGAAGCGGCTGAACAGGCCGCCCTTGGGCTGCTGCGGTCCGGCTCCGGGGTGTGAACCCGCGGGTCCGGACTGAGTGGACGAGGCTGAGTGCGGCTGCTGTTGGGGTGCCTGGCCCAGGTTCGACCCCGCCGGCCAGGAGGTCCCGGCGGACGCGGTCGATCCGGCTCCCTGGGCAGCGGCCTTCGGGGTGAAGCGGATCGGGAGGGTGACCAGCGAGCGGCTCCACGGACTGGGCGCCCAGGTGAGCGACTTGAAGGGAACGCGCAGTTCGACGTCGTGCAGCTGGTTGAGCAGCGTCTCGACGGCCGTCACGGCGATCATGAAAGCGGGGTCCTTGGCGGGGCAGGCGTGCGGGCCCGCCCCGAAGGCCAAGTGCGCCTTCGCGCTCAGCTGTTCCCGGTGTTCGGTCAGCTTCGGGTCGGTGTTGGCCGCGGCGAACGAGACGAGGATCGGGTCGTTCGCCCGGATCACCCTGCCGCCGATCTCCACGTCGTGGGTCGGGTAGTGCGCCGCGTAGTTGGAGATGGGGGCGTAGTTCCACAGGGTCTGGGAGACCGCGTCCTCGACGGGGAGGGCGAGCTGCCATTCCTCGCCGAGGTACAGGGCGCTGCTGGTGCCGATGGCCGCGGTCAGCGGCGCCGTGCCGCCCGAGAGCAGGGTGACCAGCTGGTGCAGCACCTCCTCGTCGCTCAGCTCGGCCGGGTGCTCCATCAGGCGCGTCGTCAGATCGTCCGTCGGGCGCCGCCGCTTGAGGGCGATCAGCTCCGTGAGCGCACCGCCGAGCACCTCGTCGGCACCGGGGGTGCCCTCGAAGATGCCGCTGATGCCGGCGATCACGCGGTCACCGATCTCGGGCGGGCAGCCGAAGAGCTCGCTGAAGACCAGCAGCGGCAGCGGCTGGGCGTACTCGGCCATCAGCTCGGCGTGGCCGCGGACGTCGGTGCTGAACTGGCTGATCAGGTAGTGGGCCGACTGCTGCGTCTGCCGGATGAGCTGGTGCTCGTTGACGGTGGCGAGGCTGTCCGTCACGGCCCGCCGCAGCCGGGCGTGCGACGCGCCGTCGCTGAAGAGCGCGTTGGGGCGGTAGCCCATCATCGGCAGGGCCGGGCTGTCGGCCGGGACGCGGCCTTCGGCCAGTGCGTTCCAGCGCCGGGAATCCCGTACGAAGGACGCGGGGTTCTGCAGGACGTACAGCGCGGCGTCGTAGCTCGTGACGAGCTCGACCTGTACGTCGGGGGCGATGTCCACGGGCGCGCTGGGACCGTAGGAACGCAGCTGCGCGTAATGGCCGTCCGGATCGGCTCCGAACGAGGGGCCGTACATCTGGACGTTCCCGTGCGCGGGGCAGCCGGGAGGTATCTCGTGCGGGTCACGTGGCTGTTGCATTCCTGCGCTCCTAGCCGAGTTGGGACATGAGGTGTTTCACGAGGGTGATGAGGGCCCGCGCGGAGGAGTTCTCGTCCCGTACGTCGCACTCGACGACAGGGGTCTCGGGGGAGAGGTTCAGGGCCTCGTGCACCTCTTCGAGCGGGTAGTGCGTGGTGCCCTCGAAGTGGTTCACGGCGATGGCGTAGGTCAGGCCGAAGCGTTCGACGAGGTCCAGGATGGGGAAGGACTCGTGCAGTCGCTCCGGGTCGACGAGGACCAGCGCCCCCAGGGCGCCCCGGGAGAGTTCCTCCCACATCTCCTTGAAGCGCTCCTGGCCCGGCGTGCCGAAGAGGTAGAGCACCAGGGTGTCGCTCAGGGTGAGCCGGCCGAAGTCCATGGCGACGGTGGTGGTCGTCTTGTCGGGCGTGCCCGACAGGTCATCGAAACCCACGCTGGCTTCGGTGATCTCTTCCTCGGTCCGCAAGGGCTCGATCTCGGAGAGACTGCCGATGCAGGTGGTCTTGCCGACCCCGAAATGCCCCACGATGAGGATCTTCACCGCGTGGGAGACATCTGGATCCAGGTACACGCGTTACGCTCCGAATCGATTCTTCAGGCCTTCGAGCACGGCGCTGACCAGCTCTCTGTCGACACGTTCGGCGCGCGGGATCGGTGTCCTCGCGAGGATGAGCTCGTCCTCCTCCAGCTGCGCCAGCAGGATGCGGACCACGCCCAGGGGCAGGTGCGTGTGCCCCGCCACCTCGGCCACGGACAGGAAGCCGTTCGCGACCAGGTCCATGACCCGCGCCGCTTCCGGGGACAGCGTGCGCGCCGCCACCTGTCCGCGCTCCGCCGCCGCGGTCACGAGCGTCGTGTGCTCGTACTCGTGGTCCGGGGGCAGCGCCCGTCCGTTCGTGATCACGAAGAGGGGGACTAATGGGGCGGTCAGTTCCAGCTCTTCGTCCCGGTCGAGACCATCAGGCATGGCTTGTCCCCTTCCCCGGTGCCGATGCGACCGTCGCCCTGGCCGGGGCCGTCAGCCGGGGCACCACCTCGTGCAGACGCGTGGTGAACTGCTCGATGTCGCAGTCGTGTTCGGCGGCCGCGGCGAGGAAGGCGTCGGGGCCGGCCGCCATCAGGAAGATCCAGCCGTGCTGGAACTCGATGACCGTCTGGCGCCACTCCGGATCCTCGACGGCCCCGGCGAACTGGGAGGTGACCCGGCTGTAGGCGTGGATGCCCGTCATGGCCGCGGAGATCGTGTCCGCGAGGTCGCGGCTCATCCCGTGGGTCGCCCCGCGGGGAAGGCCGTCCGACCCCAGCAGTACGGCGTGGCGGGCGCCCTTGACCTCGGACATCACCCGGTCGAGCTCACCCAGGACGAAACCCGAGTCACCGGGGCCCTGCTGCCGGGGAACGCCCCCGCGCGGACCTCCGGCGTCCTCGGTGTTCACCCGCGGCGGCGAGGTGAGGTTGGTGCCCAGCCGGGCGACGAGGCGGTGCATGCGGAAGGAGATCTGCTGCATGTCCACATCGGGCGCGGCCGCGGCGGCGAGGTAGGAACCTTGCCCCGCCCCGATCAGGAAGCTCCAGCCGTGCGCGAACTCGATGATGGTCTGGTTCCACCGCCGGTCCTCCTGCGTGCCGGCGAAGTGGGCCGTTGCCCGGCTGAGCGACTGCATCCCGGCCATGGCCGCCGAGATGGTGCGCACGTCCTTCTCGGCCAGGCCTTCGGTCGCGCCGCGAGGAAGCCCGTCGGCCGACAGCAGGACGGCGTGCCGTGCGCGGGGCACGTTGTGCACGATGTCCTCGAGCATCCACGAGAGGTCTGCGGTCATGCCTCTTCGGGCCCTTCGAACGAGGTGGCGTCAAGGTTGCGGCCGGAGAGGGTGCCTCGCTGGAAGGCCCCCAGGCCGCGCCCGGACGTGCGGCCGGAGTCCCCCGGGGTCCGCGGCGCCGGCGTGGTGGCGTCGGGGTCGGGGACGCTCGCGATGGGAGCCTGGCGCGCGCCGCGCTTGGGCAGACCGTGCATGGTCCGCGCCGTCGCGCTCTGGGCGGGCCGGCTCTCGGCGGCGCGCCGGAACTCGGCGACCGGAGCCTCGCCGACCGGAGTGCCACCGACCGGAGTGCCACCGACCGGAGTGCCACCGACCGGAGCGCCGCTGACCGGAGCCTCCTGGACGGGCCGGATCTCCTCCATGGTCCACAGCTCCTCGGGCAAGAGGACGACGGCCCGGACGCCGCCGTACCGGGAGACCCCGGTGACATCGACCTTGAAACCGTGCTGACGCGCGATCAGGCCGATGACCGGGAAGCCGAACTTGGGCTGGGTCCCGAGCTGCGACAGGCGGGGGGCGATCTCCCCGGAGAGCAGCGCGGTCGCCCGCTGCCGCTCCTCGTCGTTCATGCTGACACCGGCGTCGTCGATGACGATGCAGAGGTTGTTCTGGACCCGCTGGAACGTCACCTCGATCGGTGCGTCGTGCTGCGAGAAGCTGGCGGCGTTGTCGAGCAGCTCCGCCACGGCGAGGGCCACGGGCGCGACCGCGGACGACTTCAGGGCGAGACTGGTCTGCTGCATGATGGCGACCCGGTGGAAGTTGCGGATCTGCCCCTGGGCGCTGCGCACGACGTCGTAGACGCTGGCGGGCCTGTTGCGGCGGCCGAGCGGCGCACCGCACATGACGGCGATGCCCTGAGCCTTGCGCGCCATCTGGGCGTTGGCGTGGTTGACGTCCAACAGGTCGCTCAGGACGGTGTGTCCGCCGTACTTGCGCTGGATGCCGTCGAGAAGCGTCGTCTGCTCGGCGGCCAGGCTCTGCAGGAGGCTCGCGGCACCCTTGAGGACGGCCTTGGTGTTCTCCTCCGCGGCTTCCTTGGCCGCGCGGAGCGTGGCCTCCTGCTCGCCCAGGAACCTCTGCAACTCGGCGCGCGACGCGTGCAGGTGGCTGTCCGTCGCGAGCAGCTGGTGCCTCAGTTCGGCCTCGGTGTGCTCCTTCTTCGCCCCCAGCGCTCTGGTACGGGCGACGAGTGCCACGACCGCGACGACGGCTATCGCCGTCACCGCGACCAGGCACCACACAAGTGCGTCTCGATTCATGGAAACCTTTCCCGGCGCGTGCCATGCGGACGGCTGCAGATACACCTCGCGAGGCCCCGCAACACAGCTGATCGGCACGGTTCACCTGCTGTTACGCGGAGAGCATGCCGCCGATCCAAATCAGCATCTGCGTCTAAATGAATCAAGATCACAGATGCCGGGATGTTATCACCGGATCATCGGCTCTCCGGACGCCCGCTATGACACCCGATCACCCAACCGGACTGGCACGGTTGTGGGTTGACATGGCCTTTCGGCCCCTCACATCCGCCGCCGGGCACCCCCTCCCGACAGCGCTCCGTTAAGCAGTTCTTCACGTGAGGGGCGGCGATCTCTCACAACTATCCGCCGCACGGCGCCAACCGAACCCCGGCGGGGACTGAGGGACCCGACGTGTCGGTGCCCCGTTCGCGGATATCGCGGGCGTGTGAGGCTTTGCCCCCATTTATCGACATGTTTTAGGGATCGGGCAAATCGGGCGGTGGCTGACATCGCCAATATCCGCATGTGCGCTTCTTCCTGACGTATCGCCAGATACCCGCTCCCCGCGGGCCGCTGCCGCCCCATGATCGACTCTCGGCCCGGCGGCGTGATTTCGCTCTTTCGCACGCCCCGCGGCTGCCGCTTCCCTTGGCTCGTACGCAGACGTGGCGACGCCATCGCCAACACCCTTCCTCTGGAGGACTCATGGCATCGGATCAGGAGTGGAAGCTGGACGCCGGAACCGCGTGGATCCTCCCCGCGGGCGACGGGGGCATCGTCAAGCCGCTCGTCCTGGCCAGCAAGGCGGGACCGGGGGAGACCGACCTGGCCGCGCTCCGGGCCCGCCTCTGCTCCGGCACCGGCGCGTTCGGTGATGCGGTGGGCGCCCGCGGACACGACCTGATCCTCATCGGCTTCAACGACGGAGCCGCCCCCCTGGCCGACCTGGCGGGCACCGTCGCGGACGCCCTCCGGCGGACGGCGTCCGAGCAGATCGGCAACGCCCCGCTGGCCGTGGGCGGCATCGGCAGGGGAGCCCTGGCCGTCCGCTACGCCCTCGCCGCGATGGAGTACGGGCAGGAGGACCACCGGGCCCGGAGCTACTTCTCCTTCAACGGAACGGCACCCTCCCCGCAGGAGCGCACCGACCTGGACGCACGGGGCGGTTGGCCGCGGCTGCCGAAGAAGGTCAAGCTGGTCGTCGGTGACGTCGCCGACGAGCTGGGCGACGAGGAGTTCGACGACAGCACCGCCGCCCCCGCCGACCCGGGGGGCCTGCTGATCCCCACCGCGCAAGCCTCCTGGCTCCTGGACCACCTGGCCTAGGGCCTCTTTCGGATCTCGCCGGGCCCGCGGAATCGCGAAGCGAAGCGATAGCCGGCCCCTGGCCGGAGTTCCGGGATTCTTTCGCAATTCAATTAACTCGAGGGCGATATCGGTGAGTCGGGACCGGCACCGTCCGACAGCGAAGCGGAACCCTCCACGGAGCAATCCCGGCCGCCTATGGACTCCCCGCGGGCGGGTGGGCGGGCGGGCCGGCATGCCACTGTTCTTCGACCACCACGACCCCGAGATGGTCCCGACCGGTCCCGGCCCGGCCCGGCCCGGGCCCGGAGACCGCTCCGCCCCCGCCGCCGATCGGCTGTGGCCGTCAGCTCGTGCGGGCCAACGGCTGCCCGTCGAACTTCACCCCTGCCAGGCCATGGGCCATGAGGTTGCGAATGTTGCTGTGATCGGTGCCGCTCGGCGTCGCCAGCACGCTGCGGTAGTGCTCACCGAAGGCCAGCAGCGCTTCCTGGTCGCTCAGCCCTTCCAGCAGGGCCAGTCCCAGGGTCTTGCAGGAACCCTCGTTCTCACCTGCGGCGTTTTCCACGTCCCCGTTGTGGAACGCCTGCGGCTGGTACGCGTAGTGCGCGGAGACGAAGGCCAAGGTGTCGGCGAACTCGTGCTCACCCGACGCAAGGCTTGCCCGCAGCGAGTTCAGATCGGTCATGGTGGCTCCCCAGGGTTGGACAGACGATCCGTTCGCCGTCCGTGACCGAACGACATTACCCCCTCGCGCCCAGCCCGTCGGAACCGCCCGACACGACCGAGGGAACGGCATCCGCGCAGGTCACGCCGTATGGAGGAGGCGTCCCGTATCCCCACCCCCCAGACGCCCCGCCCCGGCGGATCAGCCCTGCTGTTCGCTGACGTTGACCATCCACGTGATGCCGAACTTGTCCGTGCACATGCCGAAGACGTCGCCCCACATCTGCTTCTCCAGGGGGACGGACACCGTGCCGCCGTCGGACAGCTTCTCCCAGTAGCCCCGCAGCTCGTCCATGTCGTCGCCGCTCAGACTCACCGCGATGTTGTTCCCGGGCTCGTGTCCCGCCCCGGGCGGATTGTCGGCGCCCATCAGGGTGAATCCGCCGGGCGTCTCGAGCATGCCGTGCATGATCTTGTCGGAGTATCCGGGGGGCGCCTCGGCGCCGAACCCGGCGTAGGTGTGGACGGCCAGATCGCCGCCGAACACCGCCTTGTAGAACTCCATGGCCTGCTTCGCGTCGCCGGCGAAGCTGATGTACGGGTTCAGGCGAGAGGGCACGTTCACTCCCTTTTGGGGCGAATGGTTCAGTACCGGCAGCCTAGGGCCTGTCGTCAAACTCCCGCCTGCCGCGCGACGCCCGGCACGCGCTCTCGCCGCACCGGGCGGAAGGCCGGGTACGTCCAGTACGCGGCGTTCCGCCTGGCACGCCGAGAGCACGCACCGGACGCCGCGCGGCCGCCCTTCGGGCGACGACGGGAGTGTGACGACAGGCCCTAGGGGCGCGCCGACCGTACGAAGGGTTCCCCCGTGCCGCCCGTCCACCTCGTGTCGCACACCCACTCCGTAGAGCCGGGCCGGCCCCGGATCCGCTCGGCCGGGTGCCCGCCCACGTGCCCGTCAACGTGCTCGCGCCGTGGGGTTGTCACCCGTTCGGCCGTCCGTGATGGCGGGCCTTCCTGTGGGCCGGAAGGGTGTAGGGCAAGGCGTGGCCGCCGTCCGCATCGCAGGCGGCGGCCCCGGGAGGACGCGGAAGGGGCTGTCGTGGCGGATCAGGTGGAGTTCGAGGACGGGTATCCGACGCCGGTGAGCGCGCGGGCGGCGCTGGAGCGCCGGGACCGGCGGCGGGCGGTCGAGGCGTACCGGTTCTTCTACCCGACGGTGTCGCTGGAGGGCATCTTCCACGGCACCCGGCAGGCCGGGGCGGTGGACAACGAGACGGCCCTGCTGTTCGTCGCCCGCCCGCACCATCTCGGCTTCACTCTGAACTCCGACACCCCGTACTCGGGCGGCATCCTCGACCTGCGCAAGAGCGGCCCGATGGTGATCGACCTGCCACCGGGCCCGCTGGTCGGCCTGGTGGACGATCACCACCACCGCTGGATCACCGACCTCGGCCTGCCCGGCGTACACGGCCCCAAGGGCGGCAGGCACCTGCTGCTGCCGCCCGGCTACGACGGCCCGGTGCCGGCCGACGGCTACGAGGTGGTCCGCAGCGACACCTGGACCGTCTTCGCCCCGCTGCGGGCCCTGCCCCTGGGCGGCGACGTGGACAAGGCGAAGCAACTCCTCGCCGACGTCCGCTTCTACCCGCTGGCTCAGGCCGACAGCCCGCCACCGTACGCCGTGACCGATTTCAGCGACCGGAGCATCGACTGCACCTGCCTGAAGTGGGAGGACAACCTCGAGTACTGGCGCGTCCTGCACTCGGTGATCGACGCCGAACCCGCCATCGAGGAGCTGCGCCCGATGCTCGGCCTGCTCGCCGAACTCGGCATCGAGGCCGGCAAGCCCTTCGACCCCGACGAGCGCATGACCGCACTGCTCACCGAGGCCGCCCGCGAGGGCCGCGACGAAATGCTGGTCACGGCCTTCGCCTCCGACCGCCCGGACCGCATCGCCTGGCCCGACCGCACCTGGGAGTGGGCGAGCCTGCGTCCGGAGAACGGCACGTTCGAACGCGAGGGTTCCCTCGACGTCGAGGCCAAGGACCGCTGGTTCATCCAGGCCATCATCGCCTCACCCGCGATGTTCGGCCGCGCCGTCGGCCAGGGCTCGGTCTACTGGCTCGGCCTGCGCGACGCCCATGGCGCCTACCTCGACGGCGGCCGGAGCTACCGCCTCACCGTGCCCCTGCCGGTACCGGCCGGCCTGTTCTGGTCACTGACCGCCTACGACGCACGGACCCGCTCCGAGGTCGATACCGGCCAGGGCCGCCCCGCGCTCCGCTCGCTCTTCGACAAGCTCGCCCCGGACGGAGCCGACAGCGTCGACCTGTACTTCGGTCCCACCGAGCCGGCCGGTGCCGAGGGCCGCTGGATCCAGACCGTGCCGGGCCGGGGCTGGTTCGGCTACTTCCGCATCTACGGCCCCGAACAGGCCGCCTTCGACGGCACCTGGAAGCCCGCCGACTTCGCCCCCCTCATCCAGTAGGGCGTACGCGTGCCGACGCGGCCGTCGGGCTAACCGCGCGCGGGATCCGTCTCCCGCGTCGCGGCACGGTCGAGGCTGCTGATGATCCACTCGGCCAGGTCGCGGCCGTCGCGCTCGGCGGCGCCCGCCCACAGGGTCTCCCGTTCCGCGGTCGTGCGCACCTGGAGTTGAACCTGCTTGCCCTCGCGCTCGTCGGCCGCGTCGGACGATCCCGCCAGGGCCGCCTGCCGCACGTGCTGTCGGAGCGTGTTGCGGGACCAGCCCTCCTGAGTGGCCCGTTCCAGCCACATCGCACGCTTCGCCGGCTCCAGCGAGGCGACCTCGGCATGGTGCTGGAAGCTGACCTTCGGGTGCCGTTCGGCGGCCGTGAACCGCCTGGCGATCCAGGCGTAGTTCCGCAAGGTCTTGTAGTCCAGGCCTGTTTCCTCCATGGCCTGCCGGTAGCGTCCGGGGTACATGTCCTGGCCGAAAATGATCCAGTCGCCGAGCCACCAGCTCGAAGAGTCCGCTATCAGGTAGAGGTGCTTGCCGAACCGCTTCCACTCGGCCAGGGGGAAGTCCGGTGGCAGGGACAGGCCGGTGCGGCGTGTGAGGGCCGCCGCACCGGCAGAGGATCGGGGCGCGGTGCGCAGGGTGGTCGTGCTGGCGGACGTCTCCATGCTGATCGCTTCTCTGGTCAAGGTCGGTCGGTGGAGGGAAAGCCGATGAAAGCCGGAGGAGGGCTGCCGGTGTGCCGACCGCTCCGCCCCGTAACGCATGGGCGAACGCGGTTCAGCGCGGTGGCCTTCGGGGTCAACAGCCGTCGCGGCGCGCACACCCGAGTCGACGCTGACGGGGCGGGGAGGTTTCCGTAGAGAGGTTCGTGCGTGCCTCGCCACGAAAGGGGCGTGGCGGGTCGTGAACGAGCCACGGGGAGTTCATGAGTGTCCTATGGGTGGTCAGGTGCTACGGTCCGGCCGCAGTTCCTGACCACCGTCCCGGGAGTGGTTGACGCACCGTGCCGCGCGGGGCGTCGCTTTGGCGCGAAAGCGTCGCCTGCTCGACGAGTGACGGCGGTCGGCCCCACCGAGTCCTGCGGCACGGCGGGCCGATATGTGGGTTTCACGTGGGTCTACCGCTTCCCGGGCGGTGAGCAACTGCTGTGGTCAACAGGGAGTCTGGCATCGCATTCGGGCCGTGGTCCAGATCAATCGACCGGCATTAATCAGCCTGGCATCAGGATGCCAAGGCCGGGGGCGGGTGGTATCCGCATCAAAGGGTGCAGCCATGGCGCTATCGGGCAATCGGCCATTCCGCGATGGAACCTGCTGCAAACAGGGCGATGATCCAGGTGATCTGAAGACCGGACCCTTGGGGGGAAGGCCTTGTGAGATGGGGCGAGCGGCATGCGGCAGGCAGGGCGCGGTCCTTCGGGGCTGCCGTGGGACGTGCGGGCCGCGGCGGAGCGCGCAGCGGTGGCCGAATGCTCGCCATCGGGCTCGGCCGGAGGACGGCGGTGGACCCCGCCGGGCCGTGTACACCGCCGAGTTCCTGACCGATCCGGCGGAGATCGTGGAGGCGCTGCTCGATGCCGGGGCCGTCGCGTCGCACCAGATCCTGAGCATGTTCCCCGGACCCGCGGCCGACAGCGCGGAGCTCGCCGAGGAAGTGGCGCGTACGGGCTACGTGCGCTCGCGGGGCGTCACCGTGCGCGGCATCTACGCGGAGTCGTTCTTCAGATCACCCAACGGGGCCAAGCACTTGCGGGAACTGACCGAACTCGGCGTGGAGATCCGGCTCCTGGGATCCGTGCCGTTCCGGCTGATCGTGAGCGACACGGTGACCGGTGGATCAGCGCCACTCCGCTGGAGGACCTCGTCCGGGACCCGGGCGACGGTCCCACTCCTCAAGAGCGGGCGATCCTGCGGCTGATGCCGGCCGGAGTGCGGGATGAGGCGATCGCGCGCGATATTGGGCGTCTCGATTCGCACGTTCCGCCGGAACCCCGCGACGCTCATGGGGAGACTCGGCGCGGAGAACCGCTGCCAGGCGGGCGTCAAGGCGTCCGCGAAAGGCTGGCTCTGGCTTTCCTTCGTTCCCTGGCTTCCCCAGGCGATTTCCCTGGTAATTCCTCTGGTAATTCCCCGTCTTTCGCGCCCTGTTCGAGAGATCCTGTGGGCGGGGATGCCCCCTGTCAAGTGAGATCCGGGCCCTCCACGAAACCTTCGCAGTTTTGGCCGGAAGGATTCACCTCGCGCGGGCGGCGGGCGGGTCCGCGTGTCCCGCCGGCGGGACACGCGGACCCGCCCGCACGGCAGAACCAGCCCTGGCCTCAAGGGTGTTCGGTGGCCGATTCCCGATGGGCTCGATGGCCTGAAACTTCGCGAATCCGTCAGGGGGCCCCGGTGCCGCCGGTGTTCTGCGGCTGATTTCGACCGGTCCGCCCGATTCGGCGACCGAAGGGATCTCCGTTGCCGATGCTTTGCGTCAGGGGGCCGTCACATCTCCGGGCCATCGGAATCGCGGCTCGACAACCGTTGGGGCCTGTTGCATGATCCGGTCGTCGAGCGGCACGGGGGCTGGGTGATGGCGCCGCTGTCTTCTTTGTGTGAGGCGAACTTGACGCTCTGTCGAATTTCCTGCCCTTGTGGTTTGGGCTGTCTGCCGTCCTGAGACATTCACCAATGTCGGCGGCTTCTCTCAACGGCCCGCGCAAATCCCTCGTGACGGACCGATCCCGTCTTTGTTCGAACTTCCTTCACGGAGCCATGAGCCCCATGTTTCATGCCACGCCTCTGCTGTGCCTGCCCTTCGCCGGAGCCGGCGCCAGCTTCTACATGCCCTGGCGTTCCCTCGGCGTCGAGGGC
Source organism: Streptomyces sp. NBC_01298 (assembly GCF_035978755.1). NCBI lineage: Bacteria > Bacillati > Actinomycetota > Actinomycetes > Kitasatosporales > Streptomycetaceae > Streptomyces > Streptomyces sp. NBC_01298. The sequence goes on along the minus strand of NZ_CP108414.1, from coordinate 1,960,542 downwards.
GTCGAGGTCAAGCCGATCCAACTGCCTGGCCGCGAGCGCCTGGTCGACCAGGACCCGTACACCAACGTGCAGGACGCGGCCGACGGACTTCTCGACACCGCCCTCGCGGCGGCCGGAGAGGGGCCCGTGGCCGTCTTCGGTCACAGCCTCGGCGCGATCCTCGCGTACGAGCTGGCCCACCGGATCGCCGACCACGGTGCCAACGAGCTGGTCCACCTGTTCGTGAGCGGATCGCAGGGGCCGTGGAACGGCCGTACGGAGCGGGCGACCGGACTGGACGACGACGCGTTCCTCGCCCGGGTCCAGGAGTTCGCCGGCTACACGCACCCGGCCTTCGACATCCCGGAGATGCGCGAGCTGCTGCTCCCCACGCTCCGCGCCGACGTGGAGATGCACGAGGCCTACGCGCCCGCCTCCGAGCGCAAGCTCACGGCGCCCATCACCTCGATCCGCGGCGTCGACGACCACCTCGTCTCGGCCGGCGCCGCCGACCACTGGCGCGACGCGACCAGCGCGACGTTCACCGCCGTGGACGTGCCCGGTGACCACATGTACCTCGACGCGGGCGCCAAGTCGCTGCTCGAGCTGATCGCCTCGCGGCTGCGGTCCGGGCGTACGGAGAACTGACGTGCGACTTTCCCAGAAGACCGTCCTCATCACCGGCGCGGCCCGCGGCCTCGGCCGTGCCTGCGCCCTGAGGTTCGCCGAGGAGGGCGCCGACCTCGCCCTGCTCGACGTGGCCGCGGACATCGCCGACGTGCCGTACCCGCTCGGCACGGCCGACCAGTTGGAGGCCACCGCACGGCTGTGCCGGGAGCGCGGTGCCTCCGTGCTGACCGCCCGGGCGGACGTGCGGCAGCAGAAGGAGATCGACGCAGCCGTCGCCGACGCCCTCGACCGGTTCGGCCGGATCGACGTCCTGGTCAACAACGCCGGCATCGCGTCCCCTTCCGGCAAGGCCAGCCACGAGATCACCGAGGACGAGTGGCGCGTCATGCTGGACGTCGACCTGTCCGGCGCCTGGCGGATGATCAAGGCCGTGGCGCCCTCCATGGCGAAGCAGCGGTCCGGCAGCATCGTGAACGTCTCCTCCACGGCGGGCCTCGTGGGCTACCGCTACTTCGCCGGCTACGTCGCCGCGAAGCACGGTCTGATCGGACTGACCAAGGCGGCGGCGCTCGACTACGCGGCCCTGCAGATCCGCGTCAACGCCCTGTGCCCCGGCCAGGTCCGCGAGGAGCCGGCCCTCGAAGGCCGGATGCTCTCGGAGGTCGCCCGCTCGCTCGGTGTCGCCCCGGAGGACCAGGAGGCCGCGTTCCTGGAGTCCCAGCCGATGAACGCCCTGGTCAACCCCGAGGACGTCTCGTCCGCCGCCCTGTGGCTGGCCAGTGACGACGCCCGCCAGGTGACCGGAAGCGTCGTCACCGTCGACGGCGGATTCAGCACGCGATGAGCGCACCCGACCACACGACCGCGCCCACCGCCCGCACCAGCCAGGAGATCAGCATGTCAACCCGGATCAGCCCGCCCCCGACGGCCGGACCCACGGGCAGCGCTGCCGAGTTCTTCGCGGGGACGGCCTTCGACGCGCGGCCCGCCCGCGCGTGCCACAGCCTCGTGCGCCGGATGCCCGAAGGGCTCACCGCAGACCGTGTCACCGGGCTGCTGACCGCCGCCCAGGAGGCCGGCGCGCTGCCCGCGGAACTCCGGCTATGGGTCGAGGACGTGGTCACCGCCGCCGCCGACCCCGCCTCCGAGGCGCTGCGCGCCCGTGAGGGCTCCCGGACCGTCGGCCACGCCGCCCGGCTGCGCATGGTCCTGCTTTCCTACGCCGACGGCGTGGCCGACCTGGTCCTGGTGGCCCACCGCCGCGCCGTGGACAGCGCCGGACTCGACCTCGTCGGCCGGATCCTGTCCGGCGCCGCGGACGACGCTGCCCGGCTCGCCGCCCCCGGCGAACCGACGCGCCACAGCGCCGTGGACGCCGCGCCGCCGGCCTGGGGTCTGGGCGACGCGCGCCGCGCCGGCGCCACGGGCGTCGTGCGGATCGGCCCCGTGGAGGTCGCCCCGGAGCCCGTGACCCCCGTCCTGATCGCCGCCACCGCCCTGGTGCTGTCCCGTTACGCGGACCGCGGCCGGCCGGTCGGCCTGCTCACCGCGGACCGCGCGGGCCGTGACCGGTTCGCCGCGGTGAGCCTGCCCGTCGACGACACCACCCCGGTCACGGACCTGGTCCAGCAGGCCGAGCGCGCCATCGCCTGCGCCGCTCCCGTCGGCGCCGACCAGCCCGTCCCCGCCGTGGGAATCGTAGAGCTGTCGGGCCAGGACGAGGCGTACCGGCCCTTCCTGGAACTGCCGTTCCCGGTGACCTTCACCTGGGAGCCGCGACGCGACGGTTCCTTCGCCGGCCGCCTCGACTACGACGAGTCGGTGCTGGACCCCGAGGTGGCCGAGCAACTGGCCCGCCACGTCGGCCGCGTGGCGGCGCTCGTCGGTGCCAAGCCGGACGACGCCCGGACCCTGCTGGGCGCGGACGTCGAGCTGATCGCCGAGGAAGAGCGTGCGGCCCTGCTGGACCTCGGACGCCCGCAGCCCGCCCCCGCCCGGCCGGCCACGACCGCGCACGCCGCCACCACCCCGCACGCCGTCACCACCCTGCACGCCGCCTTCACCCGGCTCGCCGCCGAACGGCCCGGCGCGACCGCGCTGTCCGACGCCGAGCGCGAGCTGACGTACGCGCAGCTCGACGAGGCGGCGACGCGGATGTCCGGCGCACTGGGCGAACGGGACGTCGGCCCGGGCGACTTCGTGGGTGTCTGCCTGGACCGTGACACCGATCTGGTGGTCACCCTCCTCGCGGTGCTCAAGACCGGGGCCGCCTACGTACCGATGGACCCGCGCTACCCGGTCGAGCGGCTGCGCTACACCACCGAGGACGCGGGGCTGCGCCTCGTGGTCACGACCCTCGACGGCTTCCCCGACATCGACGGCGTCACCGTGGTCCACCCGAGCGCGCTGGCCGGATCCACGGCCCCGGCGCCCGAGCCCGCGGACGACCCCGACGCGCCGGCCTACGTCATCTACACCTCCGGATCCACCGGCAAGCCCAAGGGCGTGGTCGTCCCCCACCGCAACGTCGGTGCGCTCATGGCGGCTACCACCGGGGACATGCGGCTGGGCCCGGACGACGTGTGGACGCTGTTCCACTCCAGCTCCTTCGACTTCTCCGTGTGGGAGATCTGGGGCTGCCTGCTCACCGGCGGCCACCTCGTCGTGGTCCCGTACTGGGTCTCGCGCTCCCCGGAGGAGTTCCACGCGCTGCTGGTCCGGCGCCGCGTCACCGTACTGAGCCAGACCCCTTCCGCCTTCGCCTCGCTGCGCGACGTGCACCTGAACCAGCAGCAGCCGCTCGCCCTGCGGCTCGTGGTCTTCGGCGGTGAGCCGCTGGACGTGCGCTCCCTCGAGCTGTGGTTCCGGCGCGAGCCGCACGACCGGTGCCGGCTGGTGAACATGTTCGGCATCACCGAGACCACCGTGCACGTCACCACCCAGACGGTCACCCCCGTCGAGGTGGCCGCCGGGTCCCGCTCGGTGGGAACGGCCCTGCCCGGATGGACCCTCTCCGTGCGCGACGACCGGGGCCGCGTCCAGCCCCTCGGCGTCCCCGGCGAGATCTACGTCGGCGGCGCGGGCGTGGCCGACCGCTACCTCAACCGCCCGGAGCTCACCGCCGAACGCTTCGTCGACGATCCGCTGACCGGCGAACGCGTCTACCGCAGCGGCGACCTGGGACGGCTGCGTCCGGGCGGACGGCTCGACCACCTGGGCCGGATCGACGACCAGGTCAAGGTGCGGGGCTTCCGCATCGAACTCGGCGAGGTCAGGTCCGTCCTGCTCGACGACCCCACGGTCGCGGCCGGCGCCGTCGTACTCAACCAGGGCGACGGCGACGCGGCCGGCGTGCGCCTCGACGCCTACGTGGTGCTGCGGCCGTCCGGCTCGGTGACCGAGGTCCGGCGCCGGCTGCGCGAGGTCCTCCCGGAGCACATGGTGCCGGCCACCCTCACTGCGGTGTCCGAGATCCCGCTCACCGTGAACGGCAAGGTCGACGCGGCCAAGCTGCCCAAGCCCGACCGGCTTCCCGCGGTGGAGGCCGCCACCGAAGCCGCCGACGCCGCCGACGCGGCCTCGGCCGAGGCGGAAGCCCCCGCGGAGCGGGAGAGCCTGGCCGACGTGGTCCTGCGCGCCTGGCGGGCCGTCCTGGGTCCCGAGGTGGGGCCGGACGACGACTTCTTCGAGCTGGGCGGCAACTCGCTGCTCGCGGTGCGGCTTTCCGCGGCCCTGCGCCGCGAGGGCCTGCCGCCCGTACCCCTGCGCGACCTGTACCTGCAGCCGACGGCGGCGCTCCTCGTGGAACACCTCACGGCGCGTCAGTCGGCCGAGGCCGGGGCGGGGCAGTCATGACCACCGGCATACGGAAGACGCCCCGGGTCGCGGTCGTCTACGACTTGGGCTCCGCCACGGCCAACGACATCCTGGCCGCCGCCCACCGGCTCTGCGAAGTGGTCTTCGTCGCGGACTTCGACCGGCCCGGGGCCGCTGCCGCCCGGCAGTCCATGCTCGCCCTCGGCGAGGTCGTCGACGTCACCGGACGGGATCCCCAGGAGCGGCTGAGACTGCTCCGGGAGGCCGCGGTCGACGGCGTCGTGACCTACAGCGAGTACCAGCTCGCCGAGACGGCCCGCATGGCGCACGGTCTCGGGCTGCCCTACCACGCGGTCGAGCTGATCCCGGCGCTGGTGGACAAGCTGGTGCAGCGCCGGATCCTGGCCGAGGCCGGGGTCCAGGCCACCCGCTGCGCGGTGATCGGTGACGATCCCGCGCAGGCGCTCGACCTGGTCGGCGTGCCGGCCGTGATCAAGCCGCGGATCGGTGCCGGAAGTCTGCACACCACCCGGGTGGACTCCGCCGAGCAGTTCCTCGCCACGGCGGCCGCCCGCCCGGCCGGTATCGAGTTCGTCGCCGAGCAGATGCTGGAGGGCGACCCCCGGGTGGCCGGCGGGTTCTGGGGGGACTACGTCTCCGTGGAGTCCGTCCACACCGGGTCGGCCTCCCGGCAGGTCTGCGTCACCGGGAAGTTCGCCCTCGCCGAACCCTTCCGCGAGACCGGGATGCTGCTGCCGGCCACGCTGTCGCAGGAGGCCGCCGACGAGGTCCTGGCCCTGGAGGCCGCCGCGGTGCGGGCCCTGGGCATCCGCCACGGCATCACCCACACCGAGATCAAGCTGACCGCGGACGGCCCCCGCATCATCGAGGTCAACGGCCGACTGGGCGGATACGTCCCGGAGATCCTGCGCCGGGCCACCGGGATCAACCTCGTACGGATGGCGCTGGACGTCGCCCTCGGCGGGGAGCCCCGTATCCCGGCGGCCCGCCACCGGGGCGTCACCTACCAGTACTTCCTCACCCCGCCAGCCGTGGCGGGCACGCTCGCCTCGGTCGGCGGGCTGTCCGAGCTCACCGAGCTGCCCGGCGTGCGCAACGTCGAGGCGAACGCGGAGCCGGGGCGGCTCGTGGACTGGCGCGAGGGCACCCAGAGCCACTTGGGCGTGGTCTTCGGCTCCGCCCCGGACCACGACACCCTGCGGACGGTCGCGGAGTCGATCACCGCCACTTTCCGCCCCGTCTTCGCGCCGCCGGCCGGCGCGGGCGCGTGAGGCGGGAGCACGAAGAGATGGAACGAACGATGAGAGCTACACAGGGCTACCCGCGCGACGCGACGATCCACGCGCTGTTCCTCCGGCAGGCCGCGGCGACCCCCGACGCGCCCGCGGTGGTCGGTGAGCACGGCACGCTGACCTACCGCGACCTGGCGGAACGTTCGGCCCGGCTCGCCGCCCGCGTCCTCGCGTACGGGATCCGCCCCGGGGAACTCGTCGCGGTGCGCGCCGAGCGGAGCCCCGAGTGGGTGATCGCCAACCTGGCCGTGCTGCGCGCCGGAGCCGCGTACCTGCCGATCAGCCCCTCCGAACCCGACCGGCGGGTGGAGTACCTGCTCGACGACGGCGGGGTGCGGCTGGTGCTCGGGGACCGCGAGGGCGAGGCGCCCGGCGGCCGCGGGACCGAGATGGCGATCCGGGACGACCTGGCACCGGACGCGGGGGCGCCGGACGCCGGGGACCCGCAGGCGGGCGAGCCCGAGGGCGTCGGGGCCGAGAGCCTCGCGTACGTGATGTACACCTCGGGCAGCACCGGACGGCCCAAGGGCGTCATGGTGTGCCACCGCAACGTGGTCCGCCTGGTCCGCGGCGCGGACTTCGTCGCGTTCTCGGAGACGATGCGGGTCCTGCAGACCGGTGCGGTCTCCTTCGACGCGAGCACCTTCGAGCTCTGGGGCCCGCTCCTGAACGGCGGTGCGCTGGTGCTGCCCGAGGAGGACGCCGTTCTGGACGCCGGCCGCCTCGGGGCCGCGCTGAGGGACCACGGGGTCACCACGCTGTGGCTCACCTCGCCCCTCTTCAGCCGGATCGCCCGGCAGGACCCCTCCGTCTTCGCCCCGCTGGACGACCTCGTGGTCGGCGGCGACGTGGTGGCCGGCGAGCACGTCGCGGCCGTCCTGGACGCCTGCCCGGGGATCCGCGTCGTCAACGGCTACGGCCCCACGGAGAACACCACCTTCTCCACCACCCACCGCATCGGCCGGGACGAGACCGGCGGGCCGCTGCCCGTCGGGCGGCCCATCGCCCACTCCACCGCCTACGTGCTGGACCCCGCGGGCGCCGCGGTGGAGCCGGGCACCGAGGGCGAGCTGTACGTCGGCGGCGACGGCGTGGCGCTCGGCTACCTGGGCCGCCCCGAACTCACCGGGCAGGTCTTCCTGCCCGACCCCTTCCTGCCCGGCGGACGCATGTACCGCACGGGCGACCTCGCGCGACAGCGCCCGGACGGGGTCATCGAGTTCCTCGGCCGCGCCGACGGCCAGGTCAAGATCCGGGGCTACCGCATCGAGCCGGGGGAGATCGAGTCCGTGCTGCGCGGACACCCGTCCGTCGGCGAGGCCGTCGTCGTACCGCTGGTGCGCGAGGGCGGCGAAGCGAGCGACCGCTACCTCGCCGCCTACTTCACGGAGGCCGAACCGCTCGACGTGCGCGAGGTGCGCGAGCACCTGGCGGAGCGGCTGCCGCGCCACCTGATCCCCGGGCACCTCGTCCTGCTCGACTCCATTCCGTTGACCGCCCACGGCAAGGTCGACCGCTCGGCGCTCCCCGATCCGGCCGATCTCCACGACCTGCCGGCGGAGCACGTGCCGCCGCGGGACGCCGTCGAGGAGCGGCTCGTGGCGATCTGGGAGAGCGTGCTGCCCGGCGCCACCGTAGGGGTGCTCGACTCGGCGTTCGACCACGGTGTGGACTCGCTGATGGCGGCCGGTCTCGCGACCGCCATCGGCACGGAGTTCCGCGTTCCCGTGACCGTCGCGGACGTCTTCCGCAACCCGACCGTCGAGGACCTCGCCGTCCTGCTCGGCACCCGGGCGCCCGAGCCCCGGGGGCCCGCCGAACTGCCCGCCGCCCCGCCGGCCGACCACTACCCGCTCGCGCCGCAGCAGTACCCGCTGTTCGTGGCGCAGCACCGGGACGAGGCCTCGGTCCAGTACAACGTGCCGCTGCTGCTGGACCTGCCGGCCGACGTGGACGAGGTACGTCTCGCGGAGGCCTGGCGCGGACTGGTCCGCCGTCACGAGGTCCTGCGCACCGCGTTCCTGCTGAAGGACGAACCGGTGCAGGTGGTGCGCGCCGAGGTCGTGTCGGAGCTGCGCGTCACGCAGGGGGAGCCGCGGCTCGACGAGCTGGTGCGCCCCTTCGACCTGGCGGCCGCGCCGCTGGCCCGGGCGGGCCTGTACCGGTCCGGCGACCGGGCCGTGCTGTTCGTGGACCTGCACCACCTGGTGGTCGACGGACTGTCCCTGGGGCACCTCTTCGGCGACCTCGACGCCCTGTACCACGGCCGGGAGCTGCCGCCGGTCGCGCATCCCTACCGGGACTACGCCCACTGGGCGGCCGCCGGGGAGGGCAAGGGGATCGCCGAGGAGCAGCGCGCGTACTGGACCTCCGCGTTCCGGGGCCGGCCCGCCCCGGCCGAGCTGCCCACCGACCGCCCCCGGCCCGCCCTGCGGACCCACGCGGGCGACTTGCTGCCCTTCGGGCTCGGGACCGGACGCACCGCCGCGCTGCGGGCCTTCGCCGCGCAGCGCTCCGTCACGCTCTTCGCGCCGCTGGCGGCCGCGTACGCGGTCTTCCTGTCCGTGGCCACCGGACAGCAGGACGTCACCGTGGGGGTGCCGGCAGCCGGCCGTACCGCCCCCGGCCTCGACACCGCGGTCGGCATGTTCGTCAACACGGTGTCCCTGCGGCTGCGGCCCTCGGGGGACAAGCCGTTCGGCGCGCTCGTCGAGGAGGCGGCCACCACCGCCCGCGAGGCGTTCGCCCACCAGGACTTCCCGTACGGCGAACTCGTCCGCGAGGCCGGGGAGCCCGTGCCCGGCCGCAACCCCCTCTTCGACACCCTGCTCGCCCTCCAGGCGAGCTCCCTGCAGGCCGTCGAATTCCTGGGACAGCACGTCCTGCTGAGGCCCCGTCACACCGGACAGGGCATGGCCGACCTGAACATGCAGGTCTTCGAGGAGCAGGACGACCTGCACATCGAGTGGGAGTACTCGACGGAGCTCTTCGACCGTGCCACGGTCGCCGCGTTCCGCGACACCCTCCTCGGCATCCTCGACCGGGCGCTCGCGCACCCGGACACGACGGTCGCCGCGCTGGGACGGCCGGCCGGACCCGGCGCCACCGCCACCGACACCACGGCCGCGCCGGAACTTCCCGGCATCGCATTCGACTTCTGATCCACACGCCGAGGAGCACCACCTTTCATGAGTTCTCACCTGACCGTCGGGCAGCGAAAGATCGCCGCCTCGCAGCGGCCCGCCTCGGCGGCGTTCTGGGCCGGCTTCCTCGACGGGTCCCGCGCCACCGGGTTCCCGGCCGACCGCCCCGCCGCCGCCCGTACCGGACGCACCCGGCCGGCCGCGGTGCTCGACCTCGATCCCGCGCTGGCCGAGCGGCTGACCGCCGTCAGCCGTGGCGACGACACCACGCTCCACACGCTGTTCACCGCGGCCGCGATCGCACTGCTGAACGCGTACACCGGTGAGCGCGACCTGGTGGTCGGCCAGCCTCCGACCGTGCCCCAGCCGCTGGCCCGGGTCCTGCCGGCCCGCCTCGAACTGCTCGCCGAGGACACCCTCAAGTCCCTGCTGGGCCGGCTGCGCCAGGCCACCCTGGACGTGCTCGCCCACCAGGACTACCCGGTCGAGCTGGCCGGCGCCGAGGTCGAGGTGGCCGTGGCGCTGGAGGGCCTGCACGCCGCGGAGGCGGTCGACGCGGTCGCCACCGACGTGCTGTTCCACGTACGGCGCACCGAGGCCGGCTTCGCCGTCGAGGTGCGCACCGAGGCGGAACGGTCCTCCCCGCAGAACGCCACCCGCCTCGCCGCCCACTACGCGGCCCTGCTCACCGCCGCCCTGGCAGCGCCCGACACCGCGCTCGCGGAGCTGGACCTGAGCACCGGGGCGGATGCGGCCGTGGTCGCCGCGGCCAACGACACCACCGCGCCGTTCCCCGGCGACGTGACCCTCCCGGAACTCTTCGCCCGCACGGTGGCGGCGACCCCCGACGCCGTCGCCGTCGTGTCCGGCGAGCACTCCCTCACCTTCGCCGAGCTCGACCGCGCCACCACACGGCTGGCCCGCACGCTCCGGGAGCAGGGCGTGGGCCGCGAGGCCATCGTCGGTGTCCTCGCCGAGCGGTCGGTCGAGATGCTCGTCGCCATCCTCGCCGTCCTGAAGGCCGGAGCCGCCTACCTGCCCCTCGACGTCTCCCTGCCGGCCGCGCGCATGACGTACATGCTCGAGGACAGCAAGGCGGCGATCGTCCTGGCGCGGCCCGACCGCGCCGACCTGGTGCCGTCCTCCGTCACCGTGCTGGAGCTGGCCGCGGACACCTCCGAGGACGCCGGCGAGCCCCTGGAGACGGGGGCCGCGACCGACGCCGCGTACGTCATCTACACCTCCGGCTCCACGGGCGCCCCCAAGGGCGTGGTGGTGGAACACCGCAGCGTCGTCAACCGGCTCCACTGGATGCAGCGCGCGTACGCGATCGGCGCCGCGGACACGATCCTGCAGAAGACGCCCGTCTCCTTCGACGTCTCCGTGTGGGAGCTGTTCTGGTGGCACATCGAGGGCGCCCGCGTCGCCCTGCTGGCACCGGGCGGCGAGCGCGAGCCGGAGGCCATCGTGGCCGCCGTCGAGCGACACCGGGTGACCACCCTGCACTTCGTGCCGACCATGCTCGGCGCGTTCCTCGACTACGTGGCGGCCACCGGAGCCCAGGGGCGCCTCTCCTCACTGCGCCGCGTCTTCGCCAGTGGCGAGGCCCTGGGCGTGCACCACGTGCGCCGCTTCGCCGAACTGCTCGGCCACGCCGAGCTGGTGAACCTCTACGGGCCCACCGAGGCGACCGTGGACGTCAGCCACCACCGCACCTCGGCCGACGACACCGTGGTGCCGATCGGTCTGCCCATCGACAACATCCGGCTGTACGTGCTCGACGAGCGGCGCCGCGAGCGGCCGGTGGGCCTGCCCGGCGAGCTGTACATCGCCGGCGACGGCCTGGCCCGCGGCTATCTCCACCGCGCGGAACTCACCGCGGAGCGGTTCGTGGAGAACCCCTTCGAGGGCGAGTCCCGCGCCTACCGCACCGGTGACCTCGTCCGGCGCCTCCCGGACGGCTCCCTGGAGTACCTGGGCCGCAACGACTCCCAGGTCAAGCTCCGCGGCTACCGCATCGAGTTGGGCGAGATCGAGCGCCGCCTCCTCGACCATCAGGGCGTCGGCGACGCGGTGGTCGTGGTGCGCACCGGGACGGACGGGCACCAGCGGCTCGTCGGGTACGCCGTGGCCGCCGAGAGCGCCGAGAGCGCCGAGAGCGCCGGGAGCGCCGAGAGCGCCGGGAGCGCCGGGAGCGCCGGGAGCACCGAGGACCGGCCGACGGAGCAGCAGCTGCGCGTCCACCTCGCCGGAACGCTGCCCGAGTACATGGTCCCGGCCCGCGTCGTCGTGCTGGACGCCTTCCCGCTGTCCCCGAACGGCAAGCTCGACCGGGGCGCCCTGCCGGAGCCCGCCACCGAGGCCGTCGGCCATGTGGAGCCCCGCACCGACAGCGAGAGGGCGCTGGCGGGCCTGATCGCCGAGGTGCTCGGCCGCGACCGGATCGGCGTGCACGACAGCTTCTTCGCGCTAGGTGGCACCTCCATCCACTTCGTCACCGTGCTGGCCAAGGCGCGGGCGCTCGGCCTGGCCTTCACCTTCCAGCAGCTCTTCGCCAACCCGACCGTCGCCGCCCTGGCGGCCGTACTGGACGAAGGCGGCACCCGGGAGGAACTGCGCCACGAGTTCGCCCCGTTCGAGCTCATCAGCGAGGAGGAGCGGGGCCGTCTGCCGGAGGACGTCGAGGACGCCTACCCGATGTCGATGCTCTCGGCGGGCACCATCTTCCAGAGCGAGATGACCCGCGGCAGCTCCCAGTACCACGACATCATCGGCTACCTGATCAACAGCGGCTTCAACGCCGAGGCCTTCACCGAGGCCGTACGGATCCTGGTCGACCACAACCCGATCTTCCGCACGAGCTACCGGCTGAGCGGCTTCCGCGACTACCTGCAGCTCGTCCACAAGTCAGTGGACCCGCCGCCGGTGTTCATCGCCGACGTCCGCCACCTCGACGAGGCGGCCCAGGAGGTCTGGTACGAGGAGTGGGAGCGCGAGGAGAAGGCGCACGCCTTCGACTGGGAGTACCCCGGCCTCATCCGGCTGCACGTCCACGTCCTGCGCGACGACCTGTACCGCTACAGCATCAGCCAGCACAATTCGGCGCTGGACGGCTGGAGCATCAACCTGGTGCACACCAAGCTGTTCGAGATCTACCACGCCCTGTGCACCGACGGCGTGTTCACCGGCGAGCCGGTCCCCAACCACCTGCGCAACTTCATCGGCCTGGAGCAGCAGTCGATCAACTCGCAGGTGGACAAGCAGTACTGGCTCGACCGCCTGGAGGACCGGCCGCGGACGATCATCCCGCGGCTTCGTCCGCGGGACGAGGAAGCGGCCTTCCACGTCATCCTGCAGGACGTGCCGCTCCCGCGCGGGCTCTCCGACCGGATCGTGGCGCTGGCCGGACGCCTCGGCGTCCCGGTGAAGACCGTGCTGCTCGCCGCCCACATGAAGGTGCACGCCGTGGTGACCGGCGAGCGGGACGTCATGACCGGCTACGAGCACAGCGGCCGCCCGGAAGTCGCGGACGCGGAGAAGGCGTGCGGCCTCTTCCTCAACTCGGTGCCGCTGCGGGTGGAGATCGCCGACGGCAGCTGGGAGGGGCTGATCCGGCAGATCTACGACGCCGAGACCTCGTTCCTGCCGCACCGCCGCTACCCGATGGCCAAGATGAAGCAGGACCTGCAGACCCAGGTGCCGCTGTTCGAGACCGTCTTCAACTTCACGCACTTCTACTCGCTGAAGAAGCTGCGCGAGCTGCCCGAGTTCTCGCTGCTGGACGTCCGCGCCGTGGCCATCACGGAGTTCCCGTTCCGCTCGGAGTTCTCCCGGCACTTCTACACCGACGAGGTGCAGCTCAGCCTGCACTACCACACCGACGCGTTCGACAACGATCACATCGTGCGCATCGGCGGCTACTTCATCGCCGCGCTCGACCGGATGACCGCCGACCCGTCGGACCCGCACGCGACCCGGCCGCTGCTCGGTGACGAGGAACTGGCCTCGCTGGCGGAGTTCGGCTCCCGCCCGCAGCCGGCCGTGGCCGACGGCGGGGACCTCGCGTCCGGCGCCCGCGTCCTCGTACTCGACCCGTCGGGCCTGCCCGCGGCGATCGGCGCCCCGGGCGACATCGCCCTGGTGGGCGCGGACGGCACCCGCTCGGTCGTCGGCCGGGGCCGCTGGCTGCCCACCGGCGTGCTGGAGCGGGCCGGTGACGGCGCCGACGAGCCGCAGGCGCCAGAGGTGACGGCGGCGGTGGAAGCCGCCCCGGAGGCCGAGGGCGAACTGTCCTCGGCGGCGATCCGCGTGGCGGCGGTCTGGGGCGAGGTCCTCGGCATCGACCCCACGTCGATCAAGCTCACCGACGACTTCTTCGAGCTCGGCGGCAACTCGCTGGCGGCCATGCGCGCGGTGATGATGCTCAACGGCCTGGTGACGATCAAGGACGTGATGCGCAACTCCCGTCTGGGCGAGCAGGCCGACCTGGCCGAGAAGCTCACCCAGGACGAGGGATCCGGTGTCCTGGTGCGGCTCACGCCCGCCGACGACCGGCCCTCGGCGACCCTCGTCTGCTTCCCCTACGGCGCCGGTCACGCGGTGCACTTCCGCCCGGTCGCCGACGCGATGCGGCGCAAGGACTCCTCCTTCGCCGTGCTGGGCGTCGAACTGCCCGGCCACGACCCCAAGTCCGGTGCCGACGAGCTGATGCAGGTCACCGACATCGCGGGCCTGGTGGTCGAGGAGCTGCTGCGCCAGGAGCGCGGCAGGATCGTCCTGTGGGGCCACTGCGTCGGGTCCGCGCTGGCCCTCGAGGTGGCGCGGCTGCTGACGGCGCGCAACGTCGGGGTGGAGCACCTGTTCATCGGTGCCAAGCTGCTGTACGACGCCGCGGCCCTGCACGAGTCCATCGACTACGTCTCCTCGATGACGTACGAGGACATCAAGCGCTGGCTCATCGTGGAGAGCGGCTTCACGGGCTTCGACGAGCTCGGAGCCTCGTACGCCGATCTGCTCGTGCGCACCTTCCGGCACGACTCGACCAGCGCCAACGCGTACTACCTGAACACGTACGGGGACGGCGGCGCCGTCGCCGCGCGGCCGGTGACCGTACCGACGACGGCCGTGTACGCGGCCGACGACCCGGTCACCACCGGTTTCGCGGAGCGCTACCGGGACTGGGAGCCCTTCACCGGCGTCCCGCGCGTGCTCGAGATGCCCGGCGGCGGCCACTACTTCACGCGCACCCGGCCGGCCAAGGTCGTCGAGATCGTCCTCGACACGCTCGCCGAGTCCGCCGAGTCCGCCGCGTCCGCCGCGTCCGCCGAGCCGAAGGGTGAGGGGCGATGACGGCGACCGATGTACCGGCGGCCGTACCGGCGGCCGCGCCGGTGGACCTTTCGCTGGACCTCGCCTCCCCGGCGAACTTCGACCCGGAACCGCCCTACCGGGTCTGGGCCGCGATGCGGGACCTGCCTCAACTCCCTTGGCAGGACCGGCCGGATGCGCCCGGCTTCTACTCGGTGACCCGGCACGACCACACCCGGACCGTCCTGCGCGACGTGGCCACGTACAGCTCCGAATGGGGCATGACGCTGGACAGCACGCTCGGCGTCCGCGACCCCGCGGCGGGGCTGATGATCGAGCTGACCGACAAGCCGCGCCACGCACGGCTGCGCAAGCTGGTCACCGGGGCGATCACCCCGCAGTTCGTCCATTCGCTCACCCCGGTCATCGAGGAGCACGCCCGGCGGCTGGCCGAAGCGGCCGTACGGCAGGGCGAGGTCGACGCGGTCGGCGCGCTGACCGCCCCGATGCCGAGGCTCGCCATCGGTTCCATCCTCGGCATCCCCGAGGAGGACCGCGAGGCGGTCGCCTCGATGGCCAGCCGGGCCATCACCGGTACCGAGGCGGCGGGCGCCGCGGCGCCCACCCTGGCCGAGCGCCGCCGCTTCAGCGAAACCGGCAACAACGACCTCCTCATGTACTTCGTGGAGATCATCGAGGGGGAGCCGCACCGGCTGGACCCGAACGGCATGGTCCGGCGCCTGATGGACATCGAGATGGACGGCGAGCGCCTGAGCTCGGACGAGGTGCTGCTCAACTGCCTCAACCTGGCCATCGGCGGCTACGAGACCACGAAGAACGCCGTGGCGGCGGGCCTGCTCCGGCTCGCCACCACGCCGGGCGCCTGGCAGTGGCTGCGCGAGGACCACGGGCGGATCCCCGCGATGATCGAGGAGATGCTCCGCTTCGACACCCCCGCCATGCACCTCATCCGCACGGTGACCCGGCCGGCCGTGCTCGGCGGAACGGAGCTGAAGGAAGGGGACACGGTCTGCGTCTGGCTCTCGGCGGCCAACCGCGACCCGGAGGTGTTCGAGGCGCCCGAGGAGTTCCGCCTCGACCGGACGCCCAACAACCACCTGTCCTTCACCATCGGACCGCACTTCTGCCTGGGCGCCGTACTGGCCCGGCTGGAGATGCGCTCGCTCTTCACCGAACTGCTCACGCGCGTGGAGTCGGTGGAGGCCCTGTCCGGTCTGATCCGCCGGCCGTCGAACTTCATCTCCGGAATCGACCGGTTCGACATCCGCCTGCGTCCGGCCTGAGCCCACACCCGTGCCCCCGACGCCCCGGAGCGGTCGCTCCGGGGCGTCGGGGCCCCCGCGCCCACTCACAGAGAGAAAATCCCATGCAGATGGAACTCCCCGCCGGCCGGGTGATCATGGTCGGCTTCGGCAAGCTGCTGCTGAACCAGATGGAGCAGTTCCTGCCGGAGAACAGCGTGGTGGTGGTCGAGGACCCCGACATCATCCGCAAGCGCGATGTCCACGCGGCCGCGGCCACGCTGCGGTGCGTCCACTCCGTCGTCGCCGCCCCGTACCACCAGGACCTCGCGCTCGTCGAAGCCGTCGAGGAGCACCTGGCGGGAGAGCCCGTCGCACTCGTCATCGCCGGTCTCGAGTACGGCGTCCACGGTGCGGCCGTCCTCGCCGAGCGCTGGGGGAGGCCCGGCGCCGGCGCCAAGGCCGCCGCCGCGCTCACGGACAAGCTGGAGCTCCGTGCGGCCGCGCGGGCCGGGGGGCTGCGCAACCCCGAATGGACCGAGGTGCACGGGCCCGCGGACGCCGAGGAGTTCGCCGCCGGCGGCCCCGTCGTCCTCAAGCCCGCGAACCGGCACGCCTCGCTGGGCGTTCAGTTGCTGGAGGCGGGCGACGACATCGCCGCCGCCTGGGAACTCACCGTCGCCGCCCGCGACGACATCATGCTGCCCGACCGGGAACTCGCCTGGCGCTACATGGCCGAACGCCGCCTGTACGGCCACGAGTACAGCGTCGAGGCCCTGGTGCGCGGCGGCCGGATCGTGTTCCTGAACGTCACCGAGAAGCTCACCGCCGGCGGCCGCTACCCGGTGGAGCTGGGCCACGTCGTGCCGGCCGGCCTTCCGGACGACGTACGGCGCGGCTTCGAGGAAGCGATGACGCGCTTCGTCGAAGCCATCGGGTACGACACCGGCATCCTGCACGCCGAATGGATGCTCGGCGAGGAGGGACCGGTCCTCATCGAATGCGCGGGCCGGGTGCCCGGTGACTCGATCACCTTCCTGCTCGACGCGGCGTACGGCGGCAACGTGATCCGCGCGCTGGTGGAACTCCTCGCGGGCGGCAGCCCGAAGCTGCCCGGCGGCGCCCCGATGGGCGCGGCGATCCGCTTCCTGACCGCGCCCGCGGGCACGGTCCGGGAGGTGACGGGCATCGAGGAGGTACAGCAGCGGACCGGTGTGCTGCGCGCCGCCGTCACCGTGGGACCGGGCGACCACGTGCCCGAACTCCGCTCCTCCTGGGACAGGGTCGGCGAGATCATGGTGCTCGCCGCCGGGCCGGCCGAGGCCCGGACCGCGGCCGAGGAAGCGGCCGGAGCCGTCCGCATCACCGTGGACGCCGAGGCCGCGCTGTGACCGCCGGGCAGACGCGGGGCAGCCGTACGGGCGTCCTGCGCGAGAAGCTGCTCGGTCCGGCCGCCGCGAAGGGGGGCCTCGCCTTCCTCGCGATCGGGCTGATCGACGCCGTCGGCACGGGCATGTACCTGGCGGGCTCGGCCCTGTTCTTCACCAC
The DNA here is from genome assembly GCF_035978755.1 of Streptomyces sp. NBC_01298. Taxonomy (NCBI): domain Bacteria; kingdom Bacillati; phylum Actinomycetota; class Actinomycetes; order Kitasatosporales; family Streptomycetaceae; genus Streptomyces; species Streptomyces sp. NBC_01298. The sequence goes on along the minus strand of NZ_CP108414.1, from coordinate 1,943,544 downwards.
CGTCGTAGGACTGACCGTGGCCCAGGTGGGCATCGGCCTCTCGGTCGCCGGCGTCCTGGGACTCGCCGCCCAGCCGGTCATCGGATGGCTGGCGGACCGCTGGACCCCGCGCAAACTCCTGGTGATCCTCAACGTCTACCGGGCCTGCGGCTTCATCGCGTACGTCTTCGCCGACGACTTCCTCAGCTTCCTGCTCATCGCGGCCTTCCTCGGTGTCGGGGAGCAGGCGGTCTTCCCGATCTACCAGGCCCTCGCCGAGCAGATGGCGGGTGCCGACGGGCGCGTCGCGATGATGGCGCGCATGCGCGTCGTCTTCAACGTGGGCTTCACCCTCGGCGGCCTGCTCGCCAGCATCGCCATCGCGGTGGGCACCCGCGCGGCGTTCAGCGTGATCGTCCTGGGCAACGCCGCGTCGTTCGTCATCGCCGCGCTGCTCCTGAGCAGGCTCCAGTTGCAGAACCCGCCCGCCCCGGCGGAGCAGAAGACCAAGAAGTCGCCCCTGCGGCTGGTCGCCCTGCGCGATCTGCGCTACGTGGCGGTCTCCGGGGTCAACGGCGTGCTGGTCCTGCACATGGCACTGCTCGGCATCGGCGTGCCGCTGTGGGTGAGCGAGCACACCAGCGCGCCGAAGGCCCTGGTCGGACTGCTGCTCGTGGTCAACACGGTGCTCGCCGTCGTCTTCCAGGTCCGCGCCTCGGCCGGTACCGAGAACGTCGCCGGCAGCGTCCGGGCGATGCACAAGGCGGCGGCGGCCCTGGTGGGCTCCTGCGCCCTGTTCGCCCTGGCGGGCTTCGACCTGCCCGTGGTCGCGGTCGTCGCCGTGCTGGTCGTCGGACTGGTCCTGCTGACCGCGGGCGAGCTCTACCAGTCCGCGGGCGGCTGGGGCCTTTCGTACGCACTGGCCCCGGACCGCTCGCGGGCCGAGTACCTGGCCACCTTCAACCTGGGGACGAGCGCCCAGTTCGTGCTCGGTCCCACCATCGTCACCATCGGCGTGATCGGCAACGGGACCACGGGCTGGGTAGTGCTCGGAGCCTTCTTCCTGCTCGCCGGCGCGATCGTCGGTCCGCTCGCCAAGGCGGCCGAGAAGCGACCCGCGCTGCGCTCCGACACGGAGCCGGACCCGGTCGCGGCGACCGCCGCCTGAAGCAACGGATACGACGTCGTCACACCAGTGATACGAGGAGTTGACCCGATCATGGCTGAGAGCAGGGCTCTGCGCCGACCGTTTCCCCGGCCGGGGGCGGCCATGCGCCTCGTGTGCCTGCCGCACGCGGGCGGTTCGCAGAGCCTGTACCAGGGCTGGGCGCGGCTGCTTCCGCCCGAGGTCGAACTGATCGTCGCCTGCCCGCCGGGGCGGCTCGACCGGATCGACGACCCCTGGCCGGCCTCGATGGCGGACCTGGCAGCCGATCTCGCGACCGAACTGGCTCCCTGGCTGGACCGCCCCTGGGTGGCGTTCGGCCACAGCATGGGAGCGCTGGTCGGCCACGAACTCGTCCTGCGCGTTCAGCGGATGGGCCTCCCCGCCCCGGCGAGGCTCTTCGCCTCGGCCTGCGCCGCTCCGAGCCTGCGCCGCGATCGAGGCCAGCACGTGATGACGGACGACGACCTGTGCGCCGAACTGGCCGGGCTCGGCGGCATCGATCCGGATCTGCTCGCACTCCCCGAGTTGCGCGAGATGGTGCTGCCCGTCATCCGCGGCGACTACGAACTGCTGGCCGCGTACCAGCCGCGCCAGGGCGACCTGCTCACCTGCCCGGTCAGCGCGTTCGTCGGCGTCGAGGACGCCGAACTGTCCCGTGAAGGGGCGGCCCGATGGGGCGAGTGGACCTCCGGACCGAGCGAGGTGGTGGAGTTCCCCGGCGGCCATTTCTACCTCTCCGAGCAGCCGGAACGGGTCATCGGAGACCTACTCGACAGACTCCCCACCGCCGGAGTGCCCATACGTGGCCACCAGCGGTAACCGGTCCTCCAGCGACAGCCTCCACGGCCGGTTCCGGCCCGAGGAGTCAGCTCGGCAACCAGCTCCCGACCGCTACGGCGAGCGCGAGGCGCCAACCGCCGCTCGCTTCGGACGGATTCGCCCCAGAGGCTCCCCACGCCTCTCGGGGGCTTTCGCCTGGCCGCCGGGCACCGGCAAGCGGTCCGGACCCGCCCTCGGACCGGACCGCTCACCGCGTGCTACTCCTCGCTAGGCCGCTTGGCCCGTCGGGTGGAAGTTGATGCGTTCACGGATGACGGGGAAGCCGGCCTTGGCGAAGTGCGCGGCCATGGGGAAGTTGGCCTGGTCCGTCGCTCCGCTGACGAACTCCGCGCCCTGCTCGACGAGGAGGTGGGTGCACTCCGCGAGGAGGTCGTAGGCGTAGCCGCGACCGCGCTGTTCCGGGACGACTCCGATGAAGCCGATCGTCGGGCCGGAGGAGTTGTGGGCCGGGATGTGGATGCCGGCCAGGTCGCCCTCCGGCGTGTGTGCGATCCGCCACCATTCGCGTGGGGAGGGGCACCAGTGGAAGAAGTCGAGTTCCTCCTGGGCGGCCTTGTCGAGGCCGCCCTCCTTGATGGCCCTGAGCGCGTGGGCGTCCAGGGTGGCGGAGTGGATGCGGCGCAACGCGTCGAAGAACACGGTGTCGTCGGGTTCGGCGCTGAAGCGCAGGCGTCCGGGCCGCTCGGGCAGACCTCGCTCGGGGGTCCAGCGGTACAGGAAGCGTTCCACCAGGAGTTCGTACCCCGCGGCTCGTGCGGCGGCGAAGCGCGCCTCGGCTCCGGCGCGCAGGTCGGTCCTTTCCCGCCAGCCGCCGGGCAGGTTGATCTCGAGTTCGACCTGCCAGGGAGCGGAGCGCAGGAGTTCGGCCCCGGCCCCCTCCTCGCCCTCGGCCACGTCGAACCAGTTGATGTTGACGGGCTCCGAGTCATCGGGGCCGCCCCACCACGCGCCGCGTGCGACGACCTCGCCGTCGCGCAGGGCGACGCGCTTCCAGTCGGGGCGGAACCGGGTACGCCGGTGGCCCTCACCGGCGCCGAGGGGGTCGGGGTGTGCGTCGAAAAGATGGGCGTCGCTCGCGGAGAGCGCGCGGATGACCGTATCGGTCATGGATTCCTCCGGGATACAGGCTGCTTGGAGCGCTCCCGGTCAGAACTGACGAACTACGCCGGGATAGCGGAAGCGGGAGCGCTGGAAAGGTGTGAACCGCACGGCACTCGCCTCCTTCCATCCATCTCAGGGCGTGGAGCCACACGGTACGTGATCTTCCGCGGGTCCGTCCACGGATTTCCGCTCCCCTCAGCCCGGCCGCGATCATCCATGCGGGCGGCTTCTTCCGGTGGGCGAACCGTTTTCCAGTGATTCGATCGAGGCGCGGTGAGGTGAGGCGTATTGCGCAAGATGCTATTCGGCCTTTGGGCGGCTTCTTGGCTGGTTTTGGGGAGGTCGGATGAGGGGGAGCGCGTGTTTCTGAACACATCGGACAGGCTTGTCTGCTTGATTGCAATCGAGCTGGGTAAAATCTTGGCATGGTGCCGAGCGTTGGGGTTGCGGCCCCATTGATTCTCGGTTGCGTGCCGGGAAGTTGTATGCTTCACTTTTATTTGAAGTTTCTCTGTTGATGCGGTGGGGGTGGATCGATATCGATACTCGGCGGCCATTTCTCGTTGCATGCCTGAGTACCTGTCCGTCTGTGTGTCCGCGACCGAGATTCCCGGCCGGGCCCCCGGTTTCCGTATGCTGTACGAGGCTGTTTGCGGCCTGTCGCCTGCCGTTCTCGAGATAGGCGCATCCGCCGTCTCGGAGCAGTTTTCCTGCGCAGTGGCTCTGCTCGCGGATCGTGGATCATCCGATCGTGCCTGATGCGTAGATTTCATTAAATCCCCCGTCGTTGCCGCGTGGATTCGCGGGGCGGGGTGCTTATTGATCATGCATAAACGGGGGAGGGTCATGATGCAATTTCGCTTGCTCGGACCGCTGGAAGTGGTTCGTGATGGTGAACGGGCGGTTCTCGGTGGAGTAAAGCAGCGTGCACTGCTGGGGCGACTTCTGCTCGAGCCGAATCAGGTTGTCGCGACCAGTCGGTTGCTGGATTCTTTGTGGCCGGATGGTGAGCCGCCCATTACGGCCCGGAAGATTCTTCAGAATTCGGTCTGGTCGCTCAGGTCGGTGCTGCGGTCGCTGCGCGGGCGTGAGTCGGCGCCGGCGCTGATCACGCGTTCCCCCGGATACACGCTGCACATCGACGAGGAAATGGTCGACGTACACGCCTTCTCCCACCGGCTGGAGCGCGGGCGCAAGATGATGGCCGACGGGCTCCCGGCCGAGGCCGCCGTGGTCCTGCGGGACGCGCTGGACCTGTGGCGCGGAGACCTGCTGGCCGATCTCGTGGAAGCCGGGATCGTCTGGCCGGAGTCGAGCATCGTCGAGAACTCTCGCATCGACGCCCAGGAGCTGTACTTCGAGGCCAAGCTGGATTGCGGCCATCACCGCGAAGTGATCAGCGGGATCGAGACGCTGGTGGAGGCCGAGCCGCTGCGGGAACGGGCCCGCGGACTGCTCATGCTGGCCCTGTACCGTGCCGGCCGGCAGAGCGAAGCGCTCACCGTCTACCAGCGCACGCATTCCGAACTCGTGGACCGGCTCGGTCTGGAGCCCGGGCCGTGGCTGCGGGACCTGCAGCGGCGGATCCTGTCGCACGACCCGACGCTCAACGAGTTCTCCCAAGTCGAGCCGGGGGCCCAGGAGGCCAGCTGGACCGGCCGACCGGCCGACGTGAGTGCGCGGCCCGCTCCGAAGGCGCCTCCCGCCGCCGACGGACCCGCGCCCGGCCTGCTGAACACGACGAGCCGGCCACAGGCTTCGGCCGCGGCCCCGGAGCGGTCGCACCGGCGCGAGGTGACGGTCATGATCGTCCGAGCGCATGTCGGCGCCGGGGCGGGAACGCCGCACCCCGTGGGTGTGGACGATCTCCTCGACGGGATACACACCCTGGTCAGGGCCGGGGTGGAGTGCTGCGGGGGAGAGGTGGTCGCATCCGTGGGCTCCGCGACGATCGCCCTCTTCGACCTCGACGATCCGCGGGAGGGCGCCGCGCGCGCGGCGCAGCTCGCCCTGCTGCTGCGGGACAGCCTCGACGCGTCGGACGAGAGTCGGCACGGCATCGCGATCAGGGCCATGGTGGCGACCGGCGACCTCCAGCGGCACTCCGACCCGGCGCCCCGCCGCAATCGGGTCTCGGCCAACGGCACACTGCTGGACCAGTGCTGGGAGATCTTCCCCCAGGTGCCGGACGGCGTGATCTGGGTGTCCGACCGCACCAGGGCGCTGACCCTCGACCAGGCGTCCTACCTGGCCATGGGCGTCGAGGAGCTGCCCTACTGGATCGCCGAATCGCGTTCGGTGGAGTATCCGGTCGACACCAAGCCGTTCATGGACCGGGATCACGAGATGGAGATCCTGCAGCGGACCTTCCAGCGGGTGGAACAGCGGAGCCTTCCCCACCTCGTGACCATCCTCGGCGACCACGGGACGGGGAAGAGCCGGCTCCTGATGGAGTTCTGCCGGCTGCTCGAGGAGGAGGCCCGCCCCGCTCCCTTCGTGGTGAAGTACCGGGTGAGCAGGTCGGTGAGCATCGACCCGGCATCGGTCGTCGCTCAACTGCGGTCGCTGTTGCGCGAGACCGGCCCGACGGACCCGGTCGGCGCCGCCGATCCGAACGGCCCGGAGCCGGCGGGCCGTGTGCACGAGGCGGAGCGCCTCGTGCACGAACTCGCCCGCAAGCACCCGGTAGTCCTGGTGGCGGACGATCTGCACCTCGCCGACGAAGCCACGCTCGAATTCTTCGAACGGCTCGTATCGGGAAGCCAGTCCGGGATGCTGCTCATCGTGGCCTGCGCGAACGAGGATTTCCACCGCAGGTTCCCCCAGTGGGGACAGGGCCAGCTGAACAGCACCCGGATCCTGCTCGAAACCCTGTCGGTCGATGCGGTCGCCCGGCTCTTCGAGAATCTGATCGCGACCATCGGGGACTGCATCGCTGAATCGACCTGGGACACCTTCCACCGGATCTTCGGCGACCCGGATTCCGTATCGGTGAAAAGAGCGGGCCTGCTCAGGGCATTGCCACTGATTGTCGGGACGAACTCCTTCCCCGGTGACCATGTGCCCCAGGAGCGGGTCATCAGTCTGTGAAGAATCCGGTCAGCCGGTTGATCCTGCCGTCCTCGAAGGAGGCGACGTCGAATCCGCTCACCACCGGCACGCCGCCGGCGGGGCCGGCCTGCCATGCGAAGTGGACCACGTCGTGATGGGTCAGTACCGGACCCGAAGTGAAGGGAATCCCGGTGAAGTTCCGTTGTGCCACGGCGAGGTAATCGCTGATGGCTGCGGCGCCCCGGGCGACGATGTTCGGATCCGTGTATGTCGCGTTGGGGGTGAAGACTTCCTCGATCAGGGCTTGCCGAAGTCGGTCGTCGGATTCATTCCAGATCGCGATGTATTGCCCGACCAGCCTGGTGACGTCATTCTTGTCCATGGATCAGTACCCTATCGGTGAATTCGCCTGAATATTCGGTCTATTGGGTGATGATGTTGGGTGACGAGGGATGAGGGATGGGGGATGGGGGCCGGAGGGCTCCCGGGTCCGGTCGAAGGGTGGAACACCCCTGCCGGGCACCCGGGAGCCCTCCGGCGGGGTGTCTATCCCAGGTCGTCGACCATGGCGAACAGATCCTCGTCGGCCGCGTCCTGCAGGTCCTTGTCCGGCTGCTCGTCCCGGGCGCTGCGGCCCGCCGGGGCGTGACCGACCAGCTGTCGCAGCCGTGCCACCGCATCCAGGTCGAGCAGCCCCTCGCGGATCAGCGTCTCCAGCTGGTCGAGAACGGGCGCTGCCTGGCTCGTCGCCGCGATGGTGCGCAGGTTCTCGGCCAGGGCCGCCACCGTCGGATAGTCGAACACCAGGGTGGTCGGCAGGCGTTCGCCGGTGACGGTCGCCAGCCGGTTGCGCAGTTCGACCGCCGTGAGCGAGTCGAAGCCGAGGTCGGTGAACGGCACCTCCGAGGCGATCGCCGACACCTCGTCGTGGCCCAGGGCGGCGGCGACCTCGCGGCGGACCATGTCGAGCACGGCCCCCGGCTGGTCCCACGGGATTCCGGCCGGCTGCCGAGCCGCCCGGTCCAGACCGGCCCGCGGAGCGGCAGCAGGTGCGGTACGGGGTACGAGGCCCCGCAGCACCGGGTGCGGGTGCGGGGCGACGCCGAGCGCGGCCCGGTCGAGCCCCGTCACGGCGAACACCGGGCGCCGGCCGTCGTCCGTGGCCGGGCGGGCGATCTCCGCGGTGGCGACGTCGAAGGCGGCCAGCGCGTCCGGCACCGAGATCGGACGCAGCCCGAGCCCGAGGATCCGTCGCAGGTCCGCGTCGGCGAGCCCGTCGCCCATCCCGGTCTCCCACAGTCCCCAGGCCAGCGAGACCGTGGGCAGGCCAAGCGAGGTGCGGTACTCGGCCAAGGCGTCCAGGAAGGTGTTCCCCGCCGCGTAGTTCGCCTGCCCTGCCGTGCCGAGCAGCCCTGCGATCGACGAGTACAGCACCACGGGCCGGTCACCGGCCGCTTCGTGCAGGTGCCAGGCGGCATCGATCTTGGGCCGGAGCACGGAGTCGACCTGCTCGGGCGTGAGGCCCTCCAGGGTCCCGTCGGACAGCGTCCCGGCGGCGTGCACGAAGGCAACGGGCCGGTGCAGTGCCACCAGTGCGGCCAGCGCCTCGCGGTCGGTCACGTCGCAGGCAGCCGTGATGATCTCGACGCCGTCCCCGGCGCCTTCGAGCTCCGGAGCCTTCCCGCTCCGGCTGACCAGCAGCAGTGAACGGGCGCCGTGCCGGGCCACCAGGTGCGCGGCCAACTCCGAGCCCAGCGCGCCGCTCGCCCCGGTGATCATCACCGTGCCCTCGTCCCAGGGGAACGCGGGACGGTCCCCGCTCCCGTCCTCGCCCTGCGTGCCGCCCGGCCGGTCACCGGCGGGGCGCTCGTACCGGACCAGGCGCGGGACGAGGAGCTCCCCTCCCGCGATGCGGACCTGAGGCTCGTCCGAGCCCTCGGCTCCGGCCAAGGCCTCGGCGACGGTGTCCCGTACGTCCGCGGAGCCGTCCCAGCCCGGAAGGTCCACCAGGACGAACCGGCCCGGATGTTCGGCCGCGGCGCTGAGGACCAGGCCGCGGACACCGGCATGCGCCAGGTCGGAGCCGATGGCCACCGCGAGCTTGCCGGGGGCGTCGCCGGCAAGCCGGTCGCGCAGCACCCCCAGGATGTGCCGGACGGCGCCGCGGGCCCGCTGAGGCAGGTCGCCGGCACCGGAACCGACCAGGAGCACCTCGTACCCGGCGCCGGCCACCGACGCGCCGGCCGGCTCGCCGGACCGCTCGGGCCTGCGCCACACCGGGGTGTACAGCAGGTTCTCCCCGGCCGCGGCGCCGCCCGGGAGACCGGTGAGCGGGCGCAGCACCAGCTCGTCCACCTCGGCCAGGACGCGGCCGTCGCCATCGGTCACCAGCAGGCGTACGGAGTCCGGACCCGTGGGAGTGATCCGGGCCCGGAGGACGGGGGCGCCCGCCGCCGCGGGGGCGTGGAAGCGCACTCCGCTCCAGACGAACGGCAAGGTGGCCGGCCGGTCCCCGGCGACGCCGGGCAGCAGCGCGTGCAAGGCCGCGTCCAGCAGCGCCGGGTGCACGGCGAACCCGGTACCGGACGGGGCCGCCTCAGCCGGGACTTCGACCTCGGCGAACAGTTCGTCGCCGTTGCGCAGCAGACGCCGCAGCCCCTGGAAGGCGGGACCGTACGCGTAGCCGTGCCCGGCGACCCGGTCGTACACCCCGGTGAGGTCGATCTCCGTCGAGCCCTCCGGCCACGGATCAGCCTCCGCCACGGCCGGGCGGCCTTCCGGGGCGAGGGTTCCGGCGGCGTGCCGGGTCCACGGAAGGTCGCCGGAGCCGGGATCGCCGCTCCGGGAGAACAGCGTGAGGTCGGCGCCGTCGACAACCATCTGGAGGGTGAGCGCACCGGACTCCGGTACGACCACCGGCTCGGTCACCGTGAACTCCGCGAGCGGGCCCGCCGAAGCGGCCAGTTCGACCAGCGCCGTACCGGGGACGATCACGACGCCCCGCACCCGGTGGTCGGCCAGCCACGGTTGGGCGGCGAGCGAGACCCGGCCGGTCGAGACGGTGGCGCCGCCTTCGCCCGTACCGCCCGTGGCCAGGTCCACCGCCGCACCCAGCAGCGGGTGTCCGGCGGAGCGCAGACCGGCGCCGACCACGTCGGCCCGTCCGGCCGGGTCGAGCCAGAACCGCTTGCGCTGGAACGCGTAGGTGGGCGCGTCCACCGGCTCGGCGCCGGGGAACACCGCACTCCAGTCGATCCCGGCACCGCGGGTGAACAGGGTGCCGAGCGCGCCGGCCACGGAATCCGTCTCGGGCCGGCCGGCCCGCCGCAGCGGCACCCCGACCGGGCTGTCCGCCTCGTCGGCGGGGAACGCGGCCGCGACCATGCCGGTGAGCACCGCGTCGGGTCCCACCTCCAGGACCGTGCGCACACCCTCGTCCCGGGCGGTCAGCACCGCCTCGTGGAAGCGAACCGTCGCCCGCACCTGGTTCACCCAGTACTCGGGGTCGGTCCACTCCTCGGCGTTCGCTCCGGTGACCGTGGAGATCGCGGGGATCGCCGGGGCGCGGTAGGCGAGTTCCCGGGCGACCGCCCGAAAGTCCTCCAGCATCGGCTCCATCAGGGGCGAGTGGAAGGCGTGGCTGACCGAGAGACGCTTGGTGCGCCTGCCCCGTGCGGTGAACTCCGATGCGACGAAGGGCAGCAGGGCCTCCTCGGCGCCGGACAGCACGACCGAGGCGGGACCGTTGACCGCGGCGACCGCGACCCCGTCGGGCAGGTCCAGCCCGCCCAGTTCGGCGGCGGCCGTCTCCACGGCGACCATCGCGCCGCCGCGGGGCAGGGCCTGCATGAGGCGGCCGCGGGCGGCGACCAGCCTGGCCGCGTCCGGCAGCGACAGCACGCCGGCGACGTGTGCGGCGGCCAGCTCGCCGATCGAGTGGCCGAGTACCACGTCGGGCCGGATTCCCCACGACTCCACCAGACGGAACAGTGCGACCTCGAAGGCGAACAACGCGGGCTGCGCCGTGCCGGTCTCGTCCAGGCCCGAGCCGTCGGCGATGGCCGTCCGCACCGTCGACCGGAGCGAGGCGTCGAAGTGCGTGCAGACCGCGTCGAAGGCCGCGGCGAACACCGGGTAGGCGGCGGCCAGTTCGCGGCCCATGCCGATCTGCTGGGCGCCCTGCCCGGTGAACGCGAAGGCCAGCCGGCCTCCCGCCACGCGGACCGGGACCGCGTCCCGCAGCGCCTCGGGGCTCATCGCCGCGATCCGGTACGTCATGGCGGAACGGGTGGCCAGGGTGTACGACTCGTCCGCCGTGGACAAGGATGCGACCCGCTCCGCCTGCTCGGCGAGCGCCTGCCCGGTACGGGCGGACAGCACCCAGGGGACCGGGGGCCGCGCGGGGCCGGCCGGAGCCGCGGATACCGGGGCCCCGGAGCCCCGTGCCCCGGAGGCCCGTGCCCCGGAGGCAGGGGCCGGTGCGGCTTCGGCCTCCTCCAGGACCACGTGCGCGTTGGTGCCGCCGAAGCCGAAGGAGGACACGCCGGCCCGGCGGGGCTGTGCGCCCCGCGGCCACGGGCGGGCCTCGGTCAGCAGCTCGACGTTGCCCTCCGACCAGTCGACGTGCCGGGACGGAGTGCCGACGTGCAGGGTCGCCGGGGCGATGTCGTGCCGCATGGCCTGGACGACCTTGATGATCCCGCCGACGCCCGCCGCCGCCTGGGCATGTCCGATGTTCGACTTCAGCGAGCCCAGCAGCAGAGGGCGCTCGCGGTCCCGCCCGTACGTGGCCATCACGGCCTGCGCCTCGATCGGGTCGCCGAGCCTGGTCCCGGTGCCGTGCGCCTCCAGCAGTTCCACGTCGGCGGGGGACAGGTCGGCGGATTCGAGCGCCGCCATGATCACCCGCTCCTGGGCGGGGCCGTTCGGTGCCGTCAGCCCGTTCGAGGCGCCGTCGGAGTTCACCGCCGAGCCGCGCAGGACGGCGAGCACCCGGTGCCCGTTGCGCTTGGCGTCCGACAGCTTCTCCAGCAGCAGCATGCCCGCGCCCTCGGACCAGCCGGTGCCGTCGGCGTCGTCGGAGAACGACTTGCACCGGCCGTCCTCGGACAGTCCGCGCAGCCGGGAGAACTCCACGAACGGCGTCGGCGTGGCCATCACCGTCGCGCCGCCCGCCACGGCGAGCTCGCACTCCCCGCCGCGCAGTGCGCTCGCGGCCAGGTGCACCGCGACCAGCGAGGACGAGCACGCGGTGTCCACGGTGAGCGTCGGCCCCTCGAACCCGAAGGTGTAGGCGAGCCGGCCGGAGGCGATGCTTCCGGCGCTGCCGCTGTAGAGGTAGCCCTGAACCCCCTCCGGCGGCAGGTCCGGCCGCGAGCCGTAGTCGCTGTACATCACGCCGACGAACACGCCGGTCCGGCTGCCGCGCAGGTCCTGCGGGTCCAGGCCCGCCTGCTCCACGGCCTCCCAGGTGGTCTCCAGCAGCTGCCGCTGCTGCGGGTCGACGGCCATCGCCTCCCGCGGCGACAGGCCGAAGAACTCCGCGTCGAAGCGGTCGGCGTCGTGCAGGAACCCGCCCCGGCGGGTCGTGGAGGTTCCGGGGTGGTCCGCGTCGGGGTGGAACAGGTCGGCCGGCCAGCCGCGGTTCACCGGGAAGTCCGACGTGGCGTCACGGCCGTCGGCCACCAGCCGCCACAGGTCCTGCGGCGAGGCGACCCCGCCCGGGTAGCGGCAGGCCATCCCGACGATCGCGATCGGCTCGTCGTGGCCGTCCCCGGCCGCCGCCGGCCGTTCCCGGACCGGAGCGGCCGGCGCCGGCTCCTCGGCCGCGACGAGCCCGAGCAGGTGCTCGGTCAGCGAGGCCGGGGTGGGGTGGTCGAACACGATGGTCGCGGACAGCCGGCGGCCGATCGCGGTGCCGAGCTGGTTGCGCAGCTCGACGGCTGTGAGCGAGTCGAAACCGAGCTCGCTGAACGAGCGGTCCTCCTCGATCTCGGAAGCGTCGGCGTAGCCGAGGACCGCGGCGATCTGGTCGCGGACGATCTCCCGGAGGGCCGCGGGGCGGAATCCCGACGCGTCCGCGCCGTCCCCGTGGGGCGCGTGGTCCCGCACGGCCACCGTCGTGCCGGCGGCCGGTCCGGCCAGGTCGCGCAGCACCGCGGGGAGATCGGTCCGGCCCCGGAGCGCGGAGCGGTCGAACCGGGTCAGGGCCAGCACCGCGGCGCCGACGCCGGCGGCCGCGTCGAGGGAGGCGTCGAACAGGCCGAGCGCCTCCGTCGTGTCCAGCGGACGCAGGCCCGAGCGGGCCAGCCGCTGGATGTCCGCGTCGGTCAGCTGTTCGGAGATGCTGCTTGTCCGCGCCCACAGGCCCCAGGCCAGCGAGACCGCGGGAAGTCCGAGGCCGCGGCGGTGCTCGGCGAGGGCGTCCAGGAAGGTGTTGGCCGCCGCGTAGTTCGCCTGGCCCGCGGTGCCGAGCAGTCCGGCGACCGAGGAGTACAGGAACAGGGGGCGGTCGCCGGCCAGTTCGTGCAGGTGCCAGGCCGCGTCCACCTTCGGACGCAGCACCGCGTCGACCTGCTCGGCCGTCATGCCGGCCAGAGTGGAGTCGGCGACGACGCCCGCGGTGTGCACCACCGCGGCAGGCTGGTGCTCGGCGAACACGCGCTCGAGGGCCTGCCGGTCGGTCGCGTCGGCGGCCACCAGACTCACGGCCGCGCCGAGGTCCACCAGCTCGTCCCGCAGGTCGGCGGCGCCGGGCGCCGCTTCGCCCCGCCGGCTGAGGAGCACCAGGTTCCGCACCCCGTGCCGTACGACCAGGTGCCTGGCCAGGACCGTGCCGAGGGTTCCGGTGGCGCCGGTGACCAGGACCGGGCCCGCGGAGAGGTCCACCCCGGGGGTCGCGGCGTCCGCCGCCGGCCCGCCCGGGCGGGCCAGCCGCGGCACCAGGAGCCTGTCCCCGCGGATCGCCAGTTCCGGCTCCGGGGTCCGCAGCGCGGCCTCCAGCCGCGCCCCGTCGGCGGATTCGCCGGCCTCGATCAGCACGAACCTGCCGGGGTTCTCCGCCTGGGCGGTGCGGATCAGGCCGCGCAGCGCGGCGTGTGACAGGCCCGGGGTGATCACGAAGGCGTGCCGGCGCTGGTCGTCCTCGGCGAGGACCGCCCTGAGCTCGGCCAGAACGGATTGGACCAGCGCCCTGGCCGCCGTCGGGACGTCGTGTTCCGCGTGCCGGGCGTGTTCCGGCAGGGACGCCACACGGTGCATGACAGCCGGTTCGAGGGAGGAGTCGGGGCCGGCGGCATTGCGCCAGACCACCGTGTGCATCCCCGCGGGCGCATGTCCCGCGCCCACGGGCAGCAGCGCCAGTTCGTCCACCGTCAGCACCGCGCGGCCTTCGCGGTCGTGGACCACCAGGCCCGCCGTGGTCCCGCGGACCGTGACCCGCGCGCTCAGGGCCGTCGCTCCGGTCGCGTACCGGGTCACCCCGGTCCAGGAGAACGGCAGCACCGGCCGGGCGCCGGGATCGACGACTCCGGGGAGCAGCACGTGCAGCACCGCGTCGAGCAGCGCCGGGTGTACGCCGTACCGGGCCGCTTCGCCGTGGTACCGCTTCGGCAGCTCCACTTCGACGAACCGTTCGTCGTCGGCGTGGCGCACCGCGATCAGGCCCTGGAACGCCGGGCCGTAGTGGTAGCCGTGCTCACCGAGCCGCTCGTACACCCCGGCCAGGGCGGCCTCGGTGCCGGCCGGTTCCGGTGCGGCCGGGGGCTCCTGCCGTCCGGGCACGAGCACGCCGTGGGCGTGCCGGGTCCACTCGGCCGGCTCGCCGCTCCCGGCCCGCGGCCCGGAGTGGATCGTCACCGCACGGCTGCCGTCGGGCTCCGGGGCCTCGACCCGGACCTGTACGGCCACGGCACCCTCCTCGGGTACCACCAGCGGTGTGGTGAAGGTGAGTTCGGCGACTGTCGGGCAGTCCAGCCGGGCCCCGGCGTGCAGCGTCATGTCCAGCAGCGCCGTGCCGGGTACGAGGACCTCCCCGCGGATCCGGTGGTCGCCGATCCAGCCGGCGCCGCCGATCTCGCCGCTCAGTACGGTCCCGCCGTCGGCGAGGTCCACCACGGTGTCCAGCAGCGGATGCGCGGACGACGGGGTCTCCAGCCAGTACCGGCGGTGCTGGAACGGGTAGCGCGGCAGCGGTACCGGCGTGGTCGTACGCAGCACCGCCGACCAGTCCACCGGTACGCCCCGGACGTGCAGGGCGCCGAGGGCGGTGAACGCGCTCTCCACGTCGCCGCGTCCGGCGCGCAGCATCGACACCGAGGCGCCGTCGCCCGTGTCGCCGACCGTGTCGGGGGCCTCGTCCGCGCGTGCCTGTCCGGCCATCGCCGTCAGCACTCCGTCCGGGCCGAGTTCGACGAACTCGGTGACACCGCCGCGCCGCAGGGTGCGCACGCCGTCGAAGAAGCGGACCGCTTCCCGGACATGGGTCACCCAGTAGTCCGGTGACGTCAGCTGCCCGGCGGTGGCGATCTCCCCGGTGACGTTCGAGACGACCGGGATCAGCGGCTCGTGGAAGGCAACGGTGTCCAGCTCGGCGCGGAAGCCGGCCAGGACCCCGTCCATGTGCGCCGAGTGGAAGGCGTGGCTGACCGACAGGCGCCGGGTCCGTCGGCCCCGGTCCGACCAGAGCGCGATCATCGCGGTCACCGAGTCGGCGTCACCGGACACCACGACGGCCCGGGGGCCGTTCACCCCGGCGATCGCCGCCCCGGCGGCCAGGGATTCGAGCACCTCCTCCTCGGAGGCCTCCAGCGCGGCCATCGCGCCGTCGTCGCGGGCGGACTGCATGGCAGCGCCCCGGGCGGCGACCAGGCGGCAGGCATCGGGCAGGTCGAACACGCCGGCCACGTGTGCCGCGGCCACCTCTCCGACCGAGTGCCCGAGGAGGTAGTCCGGGGTGACGCCGTGGTGCTCGGCGAACCGGTACAGCGCCACCTCCACGGCGAACAGCGCGGCCTGGGTGTAGGCGGTCTGGTCGAGGAGGGCCGCGTCGGCGCTCTCCGGTTCGGCGAACAGGACGGCGGTCAGCGGCCGGTCGAGCACCGGGTCGATGTGTGCGGCCACCGCGTCGAGCGCGGTACGGAAGACGTCGGACCGCTCGTACAGCCCGCGTCCCATCCCGGCCCGCTGCGCGCCCTGCCCGGTGAACAGGAAGGCCGTCGCACCGCGGCCGGTGCCGTGCCCCTGGACGACGCCCGCGGCCGCGGTGCCCGCCGCGACGGCGTCGAGGCCGCGCAGCAGGGATTCCCGGTCGGCGCCGAGCACGACGGCCCGCCGGTCCAGCAGGGCACGCCGCCCGGAGAGCGTGCCGGCCACGTCGGCGAGGTCGAGGTCGGGGTGTCCGTCGAGGTGAGCGCGCAGCTCGGCGGCCTGCTCCCGCAGGGCCTGGTCGGTGCGGGCCGACAGCACCAGCGGCACCACCGGCGGGACGGGGCCGGGCCGGGCGGCCGTGCCGGCGGGGGCCGGGGCCTGTTCGAGGATGACGTGGGCGTTGGTGCCGCTGATCCCGAACGCCGACACCGCGGCGCGGCGCGGCCGGCCGAGGTCCGGCCACTCCTGCTGCTCGCCGAGCAGCTCGATCGCGCCCGCGGACCAGTCCACGTGCGGCGAGGGCTCGCCCAGGTGCAGGGTGCGCGGCTGGACGCCGTGCCGCATCGCCTGGACCATCTTGATCACGCCCCCGACACCGGCGGCGGCTTGGGCGTGCCCGAGGTTCGACTTCAGCGAACCCAGGCGGACGGGCTCCGCGCGGTCCTGCCCGTACGTGGCCAGCAGGGCCTGGGCCTCGATCGGGTCGCCGAGCCGGGTGCCGGTGCCGTGCGCCTCGATCAGGTCGATGTCGTCGGAGGCGAGGCCGGCGTCGGTCAGGGCGGCGCGGATCACCCGCTCCTGCGAGGGCCCGCTCGGTGCCGTCAGCCCGTTGGAGGCGCCGTCGGAGTTCACCGCGGAACCGCGCAGCACGGCCAGCACCTGGTGCCCGTGGCGCCGGGCGTCCTCCAGCCGCTCCACCAGGAGCAGGCCGACGCCCTCCGACCAGCCGGTTCCGTCGGCGTCGGCCGAGAAGGACCTGCACCGGCCGTCGGTCGACAGCCCCTTCTGCCGGGAGAACTCCACGAACGTGCTCGGCCCGGACATGACCGTGACGCCTCCCGCCAGGGCCAGGTCCACCTCGCCCGAGCGCAGCGAGTTCGCGGCCAGGTGCAGCGCGACCAGGGAGGACGAGCACGCGGTGTCCACCGTGATCGCCGGCCCCTCCAGGCCGTAGTTGTACGCCAGCCGGCCGGAGATCACGCTGGAGGTGTTGCCCGCCAGCAGGAAGCCCTCCACCTCCCGCGGGGTGACGGCCAGGCGCGAGGCGTAGTCGTCGTACATCACGCCGGTGAACACACCGGTCCGGCTGCCGCTCAGGACCGCCGGGTCGATCCCGGCGTGCTCGAAGGTCTCCCACGCCGTCTCCAGCAGCAGCCGTTGCTGGGGGTCGGTGGCCAGCGCCTCGCGCGGCGACATGTCGAAGAACGCCGCGTCGAACAGGTCCGCTTCGTGCAGGAACCCGCCGCGCCGGGTGTAGCTGGTGCCGAGGTGGTCCGGGTCGGGGTGGTACAGCCCGTCCAGGTCCCAGCCGCGGTTGGTCGGGAACTCGGAGATGGCGTCCCGTCCGTCCAGCACCAGCTGCCACAGGTCGTCGGCGGATCGGACTCCGCCGGGGAACCGGCAGGCCATGCCGACGATCGCGATCGGTTCGTCGGTGCGGCCGCGGTCCTTCCGCGGCCGCCGGGCACCGCCCGCCTGCCGCCGGTCCCCGGCCGTGCCCGCTTCCTCGGCCAGGAAGGCGGCCAGGGCCTGCGGCGTCGGGTGGTCGAACACCAGGGTGGCGGGGAGCTGCCGGCCGGTGGCCGCGATCAGCCGGTTGCGCAGCTCCACGCCGGCCAGCGAGTCGAAGCCCTGCTCCCGGAAGGCCTTGCCCAGGTCGAGCGCCCTCGGGCTCGGCAGTCCCAGCACCCCGGCCGTGGTCGCCCGTACGAGCTCCTCGGCCTGCTTCGCGGTCAGGGCCCGACCCGCGCGGGCGGCCGGAGCGGCCGCGGCGGGCTTGCGGCGGCGGACCAGCCCGGACAACAGGGGCGGGACCGGACCGGTTTCGGCGAGAAGGGACGGCTGGAGGATCGCCGGGACCGGCAGCACGGTGTCCGCCGCGTCCGCGGACAGCGACCGGTCGAACAGGGCGAGCCCCTGCCCGGCGGTCAGCGGCGCCACTCCGGACCGGGTCCAGCGGCCCAGGTCGGAGGCGGAGAGGGACTGCCCCATGCCCTCTTCCCACAGGCCCCAGGCCAGTGACGTGCCGGGCAGGCCGAGGCCGCGGCGGTGCGCGGCCAGCGAGTCCAGGTAGGCGTTGGCCGCCGCGTAGTTGGCCTGGCCGGCCGTGCCGAGCAGACCGGAGATCGAGGAGAACAGGACGAAGGAGACCACGTCCCGGTCGGCGGTGAGCTCGTGCAGGTACCGCGCGGCGTCCGCCTTGGCGGCCATGACCGTGCCGATCCGCTCCTCGGTGAGGGCGCCGATCGTGGCGTCGTCGAGTACCCCGGCGGTGTGGATCACCGCGGTCAGGGGATTGGCGGCCGGCAGGCCCTCGATCAGTGAGGCCAGCGCGGTGCGGTCCGTCACGTCGACGGCCGCGATGCGCGCGCCGTCGAGTTCCGCCGCCAGCTCGGCGGCGCCGGGCGCGTCCGGGCCGCGGCGGCTGACGAGCAGCAGGTTCCGTACGCCGTGCCGGTGGTGGAGGTGCCGGGCGATCAAGGCGCCCAGCCCGCCGGTGCCACCGGTGATCAGGACCGTGCCGTCGGGGTTCCAGCCGAACGGGGCCGCGCTGCTTGCCGCGCCCGCGGTGCCGTCGGCGGTCGCGGTGCCTTCGATCAGGGAGGTGCCGGGGGCCGGTGCGGCGGACCTGGCGATCCGGGGCACCAGCAGCCCGCCGTCCCGTACGGCGAGCTGCGGCTCCCCGGTCCGTACGGCCGCCTCGGCGGCTTCCGCCGCGGTGGCGGTGCCGGAGACGTCCACCACGACGATCTGGTCGGGGTACTCGCTCTGGGCGGTGCGCGCCAGGCCCCACACCGCGCCCGCGGCCGGGTCGGCGACGCGCTCGCCCGGTGCGACGGCCACCGCGTTGCGGGTGACCAGCACCAGCCGGTCCCCCGCCTCGTGGTCGGCGGACACCCAGTTTCGGATCGTCGCGAGCGCGGCGGTGGCCGCGGCGGCGGGGGTGCGGGCCGGGGCGACCTCGGCCACGGTAGGACGCGGGGCGTCGCCGTCGGCGTCACCGGTCCGGGCGGTGCGGGGCTGCCAGGCCAGCTCGTACAGCGGGACGGCGTCGGCCGAGGCCGGGGACGACGCCCGGAAGGCCAGTCCCTCGACGGCGGCGACCACGGTGCCCGTCGCGTCGGCGAGCAGCAGTTCGTACGTGTCGCCGCCGGCCGGGGCGAGGCGGGCGCGGAACTCGGTCCCGCCGACCGCGCCGGGGTGCAGGCGCACCCCGCTCCAGGCGAACGGGAGGCGCGCGCCCTCCCCGCCGTCCACCAGGCCCAGCACGATCGGGTGCAGCACCGCGTCCACCAGCGCCGGGTGCAGCAGGAAGCCGGACTCCGCACCGAGGTGCCCGTCCGGGATCCGGACCTCGGCGTACGCGGTGTCACCGTCCCGGTACACCGCCCGCAGCCCGCGGAACATGCCGCTGTAGTCGTATCCGCGCCCGGTCAGCAGCTCGTAGGCGTCCTCGACGGGTACCGGGTCGCCGGCGGGCGGCCACTCCAGCAGGTCATCCGCACCGGGCCCGGAGGCCGGGTCGGTGTCGCCGAGCAGTCCGGACGCGTGCCGCGTCCACTCCTGCTCCCCGTCCCGGCGGGAGTGCACCGCCAGCTGCCGGCCGTGCACGGTGACCTGGAGCTGCACCGCGCCGGAGGCGGGCAGCACGAGGGGCTTCTCCAGGGTCAGGTCCGCCACTTCGGGCAGGCCCACCCGCTCGCCGGCGAACAGTGCCATCTCCAGGAACGCCGTCCCGGGCAGCAGCACCGAACCGTTGATCACGTGCCCGGCGAGCCACGGGTGGTCGGCCAACGACACGGATCCGGCCAGGACCACCTCGTCCCGGTCGACCAGCTCCACCACCGAGTCGAGCAGAGGGTGACCGGAGGCGCCGCGCGCGGGCCGCGGCGGCAGCCAGTACCGGTCGCGGCGGAAGGGGTGGGTGGGCTCCGTGCCCCGGGCCCGGGCCAGACCGGCGGAGAACACGTCCGCCTCGGAGCCGGCGGACCGGCTCAGCGCGACGGCCCGCGCGACGCCGGCGGACCTGACCAGCGGGGTGAGCGCGGCCGACGGCCCGATCTCGACGAACAGGCCGGCGCCCGCCTCGCGCAGGGCCGACACGGCGTCGTGGAACCGGACGGTGCCGCGGATCTGCGCGACCCAGTGGTCGGCGTACCCGGCCGTGTCGGCGGGCAGCGGTCGCCCGGTCACCGTGGAGATCACGGGAATCCGGGGCGGCCTGTAGTCGACCGACTCGGCCACCGTGCGGAACTCGTCGAGTACGTCGTCCATGTGGGGGGAGTGGAAGGCATGGCTGACGGTCAGCCGGGTGACCCTGCGGCCGCGCTCCCGCCATCCCGCGGCGACGGTCTCGGCGGCGTCGGCATCGCCGGCGAGCACCACCGAGACCGGGCCGTTCACCGCGGCCACCACGACGCCCTCGACGAGGGTGCCGGCGACTTCGGCCTCGGTGGCCTCCACGGCGATCATCGCGCCGCCGGAGCGGGCCTGCTGCATCAGCCGGCCCCGGGCCGCCACCAGCTTCGCCGCGTCCGGCAGCGAGAACACCCCGGCCACGTGGGCCGCGGCGAGTTCGCCGATGGAGTGCCCGGCGAGCAGGTCGCCGGCCAGGCCCTGGTCGGCGGCCAGTTCGGCCAGCGCCACCTCGAAGGCGAACAGCGCGGGCTGGGTGTAGCGGGTCTGGTTCAGCTCCGGCGCGGCATCGGACCCGGCGCCGAACATCAGCTCCTTCAGCGGCCGGTCCAGGTGGGGGTCGAAAGCGGCGCACACCTCGTCGAGGGCGCGCGCGAACACCGGGTACCGCTCGTACAGTTCGCGGCCCATGCCGGAGCGCTGTGCCCCCTGGCCGGTGAACAGCAGGGCCGTCGGGGTCCGCTCGCCTTCCTCCAGGACGACGTGGGCGTTCGTGCCGCTGATGCCGAACGCGGACACCGCGGCGCGGATCGGGCGGTCGGCGCGCTGCCACTCCAGGGCCCGGGTCAGCAGCTCGACCCGGCCCGAAGCCCAGTCCACCCGAGTGGTCGGGACGTCGGCGTGCAGGGTGCGGGGCAGGAGCCCGTGCCGCATGGCCTGCACGGTCTTGATCACGCCGGCGACGCCGGCGGCCGCCTGCGTGTGGCCGATGTTCGACTTCAGCGAGCCCAGGTACAGCGGCGCCTCGCGGTCCTGCCCGTAGGTGGCGAGGATCGCGTCGGCCTCGATCGGGTCGCCGAGGGAGGTACCGGTGCCGTGGGCTTCCAGCAGGTCGACGTCCGACCCGGCCAGACCGGCGTCGGCCAGCGCGGCACCGATCAGCCGCTGCTGGGAGAGGCCGCTGGGCGCGGTCAGCCCGTTGGAGGAGCCGTCGGAGTTGATGGCGGTACCCCGGACCACCGCGAGGACGGGGTGGCCGTGGCGGCGGGCGTCCTCCAGCCGCTCCAGCACGAGCATGCCCACGCCTTCGGACCATCCGGTGCCGTCGGCGTCCGCGGAGAACGGCTTGCACCGCCCGTCGGCGGCCAGCCCGTGCTGCCGGGAGAACTCTTCGAACATCCCCGGTGTGGCCATCACGGTCACGCCGCCCGCGACGGCCGCGGACGCCTCGCCGCTGCGCAGGGCGCGTACCGCCAGGTGCAGGGCGACCAGCGAGGACGAGCAGGCGGTGTCCACGGTGAGCGTCGGACCCACGAAGCCGAACTGGTAGGCGATGCGGCCCGAAAGCACGCTGGGCGTGGTCCCGGTGAGCACGTAGCCCTTGACGTCTTCGCCGGCCTCGTGCATCCGGGGGCCGTAGTCGGAGGAGGTGCCGCCGACGAACACCCCGGTACGGCTGCCCCGCAGGGACTTGGGGTCGATCCCGGCCCTCTCCAGCGCCTCCCAGGTGGTCTGCAGCAGCAGCCGCTGCTGCGGATCCATGGCCAGCGCCTCGCGGGGGGAGATGCCGAAGAACTCCGCGTCGAACTCGGCCGCGGTGTCGAGGAATCCGCCGACCCGGGAGTAGCCCTCACCGGGCTGCCAGCCGCGGTCGGTCGGGAACGCGCCGGTCACGTCCTGCTCCCCGGAGACCACGCGCCACAGGTCTTCCGGGGAGGCGAGTCCGCCCGGGAAGCGGCAGGCCATGCCGACGATCGCGATCGCGTCCTCGTCGCTGCCGGCGGAGGAGTCCGCCCGTGCGGAGGCGCGGGGCACGTAAGGGCTGCGCCCCGCGTGTCCCGGGTCGATCCCGGTCTCGGCGAAGTATCCGATCAGCTCCTGCGGCGTCGGGTAGTCGAACAGCAGACCGCTGGGCAGCGGCCGGCCGGTGGCGGTGGACAGGCTCTCGATGAGCTCCACCGTCATGAGCGAGGAGAAGCCGAGGTCCCGGAAGTTCGTGTCCAGCTCCACGCCCTCCACGTCGCCCGCGCCGAGGGCCGCCGCCACCTGTTCCCTGACCAGGGCGGCCGGGTCGGTGTCAGAGGCGCCGGAGTGGCCAGAGGCGCCGGAGCCCGGCGCCGGGGTGTGGTGCTCGCCGGTCCAGAACCGCTCCCGCTGGAACGGGTATCCCGGCAGCCGGACCCGCCGGGCCCGGACATCCGCGTACGCCGGCGCCCAGTCGACGTCCGCGCCCTGGACGTACTCGGCCGCGAGGGCGGCCAGTTCGGCGGTCCGCGGGCCGGCGGACTCATCGCCGCGGCCCGCGGCGGTACCGGACGCCGCTTCCTGCCCCGCCCCGGGCCCGTCGTCCGAGACCACGTTCGGCGCGGTCGTCCCGTGTGCGACGGCGTCCAGCCCGGCGCGCAGGCCTTCGGCGTCCGAGGCGAGGACGACGGCACGGTGCCGGAACGCCGTCCTGGTGGTGGCCAGGGAGAAGCCCAGGTCGTACGGGGCGAAACCGGTCTCCCGCAACAGGGCGGCGTGCGCCCGCAGCGCGGCCCGGGTCCGGCCCGACACGGGTACCGGGACCAGCCCGGCGTCCGGCTCCGCGCCACCTGCCGCCCGCCCGGTGGCCGACTGCCCGGTGGCCGACTGGACGGCGTCGGATCGTCCGATGCCGGATCGTCCGGCGTCCGGCTCCGCGCCACCCGCGGCCTGCCCGGAGGCCGGCGGCTCGCTCAGGACCACGTGTGCGTTCGTGCCGCCCATGCCGAACGACGAGACGCCGGCGATCAACGGCCGGTCCGGGTGCGGCCAGTCGGAAAGGCCCGTGGTGACCCGCAGCCCGAGGTCCTCGAACGGGATCTCCGGATTCGGGGTGGCGAAGTTCAGGCTCGCGGGCAGGCGCCGGTTGCGGATCCCGAGCACGGCCTTGAGCAGCCCGGTGATTCCGGCGGCGCCCTCCAGGTGCCCGATGTTGGTCTTCACCGACCCCACCAGCAGGGGGTCCGCTCCGGCGGCCGCCCCGTCCGCCTCCCGGCCCGAGAAGACCGCGCCGAGCGCGGCCGCCTCGATCGGGTCGCCGACCGGGGTCCCGGTGCCGTGCAGCTCCACGTACTGCACCTGCTCCGGGGAGACGCCGGCCCGGCGCAGCGCGGC
Organism: Streptomyces sp. NBC_01298; assembly: GCF_035978755.1. Taxonomy (NCBI): domain Bacteria; kingdom Bacillati; phylum Actinomycetota; class Actinomycetes; order Kitasatosporales; family Streptomycetaceae; genus Streptomyces; species Streptomyces sp. NBC_01298. The sequence continues at coordinate 1,920,545 of NZ_CP108414.1, read as the reverse complement.
ACGGATGACCCGCTCCTGCGCCTGCGGGCTGGGCACCGTCAGCCCGGGGGTGGCCCCGTCGTTGTTGACGGCGCTGCCCCGCACGACCGCGTAGACGTCGTCCCCGTCGGCCAGGGCCGCCGCCAGCGGCTTGAGCACCAGGGCCACGGCGCCCTCGCCGCGTACGTAGCCGTTGGCGCGGGCGTCGAAGACGTAGCTGTGCCCGTCCGGGGACAGGCCGCCGAAGCGCTGCGCCCCCAGCGCGCCCTCCGCGAGGAGGTTGAGGTTGACGCCCGCGGCGATGGCGACCGGCGACTCGCCCGACCGCACGCTCTGGGCGGCCAGGTGGACGGCGACCAGCGACGACGACTGCGCCGTGTCCACCACGATGCTCGGACCGCGCAGATCAAGGGCGTAGGAGACCCGGTTGGCGATGATGCCCCGGTGCACACCGGTGTTCGTGTGCTGTGTGATCGATCCGTCGCCGCTGCTCAGCACCAGTCCGGCGTAGTCGTCGCGGAGCGATCCCACGAACACCGAAGAGGCCGATCCGGCCAGGGCGGCGGGGACGATCCCGGCGTCCTCCAGGGCCGCCCAGGCCAGCTCCAGCACCAGCCGTTGCTGCGGGTCCGTAGCCGCGGCTTCCCTCGCGGACATCCCGAAGAACGCCGCGTCGAAGTCCCCGACCGCGTCGAGGAAGGCCCCGAAGCGGGTGCCGCCGTCGAACCGGACCGAATTCGACATTCCGTCCCGCCGGTCGAGCGGGACCTCGGTTATCGCACTGCGACTGTCACTGAGCAGATTCCAGAATTCCGCTGCCCCGGTCGCCCCGGGCAAATGGCAGGACACTCCGACGATCGCCACCGAATCGTCGAGAACGTCTTCGTGGAGAACGTCTTCGTGTCCGTCGTGCCATGTCGTCATCTGAACATCTCTTTCCTTCATCATCCTGGACAGTCGCAATGCGGTTACCGCCGGAGTGCCTACGCGCCGGGCTCCCCGGCCGGATCCGCGGGAAGGAGGAGGCCGCCGTTCTGGTCGCGGAGCACCGTCAAGAGCCCGCGCAGCCCCGATTCCAGCCGCCCGATCTCGGCGTCCGTGATGTACACGGACGGCTCCAGCCGCAGCGTGCTCGTGGCACTGGCCGTCGGGAGGATCCGCAGGGCGTGCACGCGCAGCAGGTAACCGGACAGCAGGTACCCGAGCAGCCCGGCACGGGCCTGCCCGGAGATGACCTCGTCGGGGGAGTCCGACAGGTCGTGGAAGTCCAGGCCGATCATCAGGCCCTTCCCGCGGACCTCCTTGATGACGGTCCCGAACTCCTGCCGCAGCTTGCGCAGCATGTCCGCCAGCCGGGCGCCGCGCTCGCCGGCCAGCTGGTAGGCCTTGCCGCCCCCGGCCTCCAGCAGGTCCACCGTCCGGCAGGCGATCGACGTGGAGAAGGCGTCCTTCGCGAAGGTCGAGCTGTGCACCAGCTCGAACTCCTTGCGGTAGCGGGAGCCGCGCACCAGCGTCACGGCCGCCTTGGCCACGCCGCCGCCCAGGCTCTTGGCCAGCGTGATGTAGTCGCCCTGGAGGCCGATGTGCGAGGCGGCGAAGAACGCTCCGGTACGCCCCATGCCGCTCTGCACCTCGTCGACGATGACCGGGCAGTCGACCGTCTCGCAGGCCTCCCGGATGCGGCGCACGGTCTCCCGGTCGAACACCCGGATCCCCGCTTCGCCCTGCACCGGCTCCAGGATGAACGCGGCGATGACGGGCAGTTCGCGTTCGACGACGCGAACCGCGGCGCCGTCGACCTCAAGGTCGAACAGCGTGCTGCGGACCGACTCGATGGTCTTGGCGAGCGCTTCCGGCTCGTGCACCGGCACGAACCGGCACCGTGCGGCCAGCGACGCGAACGGGGTTCGGAAGCCGGGGTTGTGGGTCAGCTGGACGCTGCCGACGAGCTTCCCGTGGAACGAGCCCTCGGGGGCCAGGAACACCGGCGCCGCCGCCAGGCGCGAGGCGTTGGCGCTGCGGATCCCGGCGATCACCTCGTCCGCCGCGCTGCCGCGCACGAGCCCCGCGGCCGCGACCAGGCGGTCGTAGGACTCGTCGGCGGCGAGTGCACCGGCGGCGAGCTTGCCGCCGGCGGCCAGTGCCGCACGCGCCGCCTCGATGTTCCCGTCGATCTCCGCGGCGAGTTCGGCCAGCTTGGCGCCCCGGTCGAACTCGGCGTGCTTCATCGCGATCTCGACCGCTTCGGCGCCGCTGTTGGCGAAGATCGCCGAATACGGCTCCGAGGTGGCGAACTCGCGCCGGATGACGGCGTTCAGCTTCTGCGCCAGGTCGTTGGCGTACGGGTGCTTGGAGAACTGCGCGTGGACCGGCACGCCCTGGTCCAGCAGCTCCTTCGCGTAGCCGACGATGTCGGGATTGCCGTGCCCGATGATCGTCGAGCCGTAGCCGCCGACGAGGTCGAGCACCTCGACCTCCCGGCCCGTCTCATCACGGTAGAAAAGGCTGTCCTTTTCCGCCCTGGAATAGTGAACGCTCAGTCCGAGTGAGGCGAGCAGACCCCCGAGATAGGGCTCCGCGAGGTCCTGATCTTCAATCTCCGGGTTCATTTGGAGTCGAGTTCCCAATCTATGAGGCCTACTTGTGCGGAACCCTACCGACCTCACCGTAACGGGCCTGTAATCGGACGCTAATTGGCGCATCGGCGCACGGTGAGGAGCTTCGCCCTGCCGGGAAAGAGCGCGGAATTACCACCTCGCGGACGCTCTTGTCCGAGACTGTTCGAGGCTCTGAGTCGCATGAGAAGTTCTCCGGGAAAGGAAAATATCCGTGGACGGTACCGAGAAATCGGCCGGCGGTTCCCTTGAGGAAACCCCGGGAGTTGAGGGCGCGTGAGCACTGACGAGAACCAGCTCCGCCAGTACCTCAAGCGCGCGGTCGCCGATGCCCAGGCGAGCCGCAGGCGTCTGCGCGAGATCGAGGAGAAGGACCGGGAACCCATCGCGATCATCGGCATGGCCTGCCGGTACCCCGGCGGTGTGGACTCACCGGAACGCCTGTGGCAGGTGGTCGCCGACGGAGTGGACGCGGTGACGTCGTTCCCCGAGCACCGGGGCTGGCCCTTGGACCGGCTTTACCACCCCGACCCCGACACCGTCGGCACGTCGTACACCGACCAGGGCGGATTCCTGCACGACGCGGACCGCTTCGATCCCGAGTTCTTCGGCATGTCCCCGCGGGAGGCCCTCGCCACCGACCCCCAGCAGCGCTTGCTGCTGGAGACGGCCTGGGAGAGCTTCGAACGCGCCGGAATCCCTGCCGACACGGTCTCCGGCAGCCGGACGGGCGTGTTCATCGGGTCGATGTACCACGACTACGGATCCCGACCGCACCTGCCGCCCGAGGAGTTCGAGGGATACCTGTACAGCGGGAGCGCGGGCAGTGTCGCCTCAGGCCGGCTGTCCTACGTCTTCGGCCTGGAGGGCCCCGCCGTCACCGTCGACACGGCCTGCTCCTCGTCGCTGGTCGCCGTCCACCTCGCGGCGGCCGCGCTGCGCCGCGGGGAGTGCGACCTCGCCCTCGCCGGCGGCGTGACCGTGATGTCCACGCCCCAGGCGTTCGTCGAATTCTCCCGGCTGCGCGGTCTGTCGGCCGACGGGCGCTGCAAGTCCTTCGCCGCGTCCGCCGACGGCACCGGCTGGGCCGAGGGCGCCGGCGTCCTCCTCGTGGAGCGGCTGTCCGATGCCCGGCGCAACGGTCACCCGGTGCTCGCCGTGATCACCGGCTCCGCGATCAACCAGGACGGCGCCAGCAACGGGCTCAGCGCGCCCAACGGCCCCGCCCAGGAACGGGTGATCCGCCAGGCCCTCGACAGCGCGGGGCTCTCCACGGCCGACGTCGACATGGTCGAGGCGCACGGCACCGGAACGCCCCTCGGCGACCCGATCGAAGCCAATGCCCTGCTCGCCACCTACGGCCGGGGCCGACCGGCCGACCAGCCGCTGCGGCTGGGGTCGCTCAAGTCCAACGTCGGGCACACTCAGGCGGCCGCGGGCGTCGGCGGCATCATCAAGATGGTCGAGGCCATCCGCCACGGCGTCATGCCCAAGACCCTGCACGCCGACGACCCGACCCCGCACGTCGACTGGGACTCCGGCGCGCTGACCTTGCTCGACGAGGCACGCGACTGGCCGGAGCTGGACCGGCCGCGCCGCGCCGCCGTCTCCGCCTTCGGGTTCAGCGGCACCAACGCGCACGTCATCGTCGAGCAGGCACCGCAGCCGGCCCACGAAGAGCCCGCCCGGGAGCCCGCCGGGAAACCGGTCGCCCCCGCCGTGCCGCCGGCGCCGGTCATGCCCTACCTGCTGTCCGCCCGGTCCCCCGAGGCGCTGCGCGCGCAAGCGGAGCGCATCGGCGCGCTCCTTGCCGAGCGCCCCGGCCTGGACCTGCTCGACCTCTCCTACTCGCTGTCCGCCACCCGTACGGCGATGCGGTACCGGGCCGTCGCGCTCGCGGCCGGCCGGGACGAACTGATCGAAGGACTCGCGGCCCTGGCGGACGACGAATCCGGCACCGTCACCGGCACCAAGGACGAGGGCCGGATCGCGTTCATGTTCACCGGCGGAGGCGCCCAGCGCATCGGCATGGCCCGCGAACTCGCGGAAACCTTCCCGGCGTTCGCCGCGGCCTTCGACGAGGTCTGCGCGGCCCTGGACGAGCACCTGCCCCGCCCGCTGCGCTCGGTGATCGAGTCGGGCGACGAGCTGGACCAGATCGACTACACCCTCGCCGCCCTCTTCGCGGTCGGCGTGGCACTGTTCCGCCTCTTCGAGGCGTGGGGGGTGCACCCCGACTACCTCATGGGGCACTCGACGGGCGAGCTGATCGCCGCCCACCTCGCGGGCGTGCTCTCGCTGCCCGACGCCGCCATCCTGGTGACCGCCCGCGGACGCCTGATGCGGTCGCTGCCGGAAGGCGGCGCGATGATCGCCGTCGAGGCGACCGAGGAAGAGGTACGCGAGACCCTCGACCCGGACGGGCGCGCCGTGATCGGCACGATCAACGGGCCGCGCGCGGTGGTCCTCTCGGGCGACGCGGACGCCGTGCACGCCGTCGCGGACATCTGGAAGGAGCGCGGCCGCTCCACCAAGGTGCTGCCGATCCTGCGGGCCTCCCACTCCCCCCGCATGGACCCGATGCTCGACGAGTTCCGCGCCATCGCCGAGGGCCTCACCTTCCACCGGCCCAAGTTCGCCGTCGTGTCCACGGTGACCGGCGAGGTGGAGCCCGGGGACGGCTGGAGCTCGCCCGAGTACTGGGTGCAGCAGATCCGCCGGCCCGTCCGCTTCGTCGACGCGGTGCGCACCCTGGAGGCGCAGGGCGTGACCACTCTGCTGGAACTCGGCCCCGACGGGGTGCTCTCCGCGCTCGCGGCCGCCAGTGCGGACCACGCGGTCGCGGTGCCCGCCATGCGCAGGAAGCAGCCCGAACCGCAGGCGCTGATGCACGCCCTCGGCGTGCTGCACACCCGGGGGGTACCCGTCGACTGGCCGGCGTTCTTCGCCGACACCGCGGTGCGCAAGGTCGACCTGCCGACCTACCCCTTCCAGCGCGAGCGGTACTGGCTGGACCCCTCGGCCGACGCCGCGGCAGCCGCGGGAGCGGCACCCGCGGGGCCGGACCCCCTCGGCGCCCTGCACCAGGTCGGCTGGCTCCCGGAGGTCGTACGGCCGTCCGCCCGGGCCGCGGCCTGGGCGCGGCTCGGACCGGCCGCCGATCCGGCGGACGGCATCCCGTACCACGATGACCTGGCCTCCTTCGGGCAGTCGCTCGACGCCGGCGACCCGGTCCGGGCCCTCGTCGTACCCTCGGCCGCGGGCCTGGACGAGGACGCGGCCGACGCCCCGTACCCGCCGGCCCGCCAGACACTGGCCCTCCTTCAGGAATGGCTGGCCGACGACCGCTTCACCGGTGTGCGCCTGGTCGTGGTCACCAGGGGAGCCGTCGCCACCACCGACACCGAGGCCCCCGATCCCGCCGCCGCGGCGGTGTGGGGACTGGTCCGCTCCGCCCAGTCGGAAGCACCCGACCGGATCCTGCTCGTGGACGTCGACACCGACAGCGGCGGCGAGCCGGTGCCCGCGGCGCTGCTCTCCGCCCTGCTGTCCGCCGACGAGCCCCAGGCCGCCGTCCGGGGCGGCCGGGTCCTGGTCCCCCGGCTGGTCCGGGTCCGCTCCTCCGCGGCGCGCACCGGTGCGGACGCCGCGGTGTGGAACCCGGAGGGCACCGTCCTCGTCACCGGCGGTACCGGCGTGCTCGGCGCCACCGTCGCCCGCCACCTCGTCACCGAACACGGCGTCACACACCTGCTGCTGGCCGCGCGCACGGGCGGCGAAGCGGCGGGAGCCGGCCACCTGCACAGCGAGCTGACCTCACTCGGCGCGACGGTCCGCATCGCCGCCTGCGACGTCGCGGACCGCGAAGCCCTCGTCGCGCTGCTCGCGGAGGTCCCCGCCGACCGGCCGCTCACCGGAATCGTGCACACGGCAGGGGTGCTGGACAACAGCCTGCTCACGGCGATGACCCCGCAGCAGCTGGACGACGTCCTGCGTCCCAAGGCGGACGCCGCCCGGCACCTCCACGACCTGACGCGCGACGCCGGCCTGTCGGCCTTCGTCCTGTTCTCCTCGACCGTCGGACTGTTCGGCGGTCCCGGCCAGGCGAACTACGCCGCCGCGAACGCGTACCTCGACGGGCTCGCCCACCACCGGCGGGCGCACGGTCTGCCCGCGACCTCGGTGGCCTGGGGCCTGTGGGACGTGGACGGCGGCATCAACGCGGCACTGGGCGACATCGACCGCGCCCGGTTCGCCGGGGACGGCTTCGTCCCGACGGGCGTGAAGGACGGCATGGCCCTGTTCGACGCCGCCCTCTCCTCGGCCCGGCCCGCGGTGGTGACCACGGAGTTCGACCCGGACGTCATACGGTCGCTCGACCGGGTGCCCCCGCTGCTGAGGTCCCTCGTCCCCGCCCCAACCCACCGTCCGGACAGCTCCACCGAAGTGCCCGTGGCGCAGCGGCTTTCCGACCTGACCGCCGCCGAGCGCACGGAGTTCGTCCTCGAACTGGTCCGCGGCAGGGTGGCCTCGGTCCTCGGCCTCGCGGACCCGTCCGCGATCGATCCCGAACAGCCCTTCCGGGAGCTCGGCTTCGACTCGCTGACCGCGGTCGAGATGCGCAACAGGCTGAACACCGCCACCGGCGCCCGGCTCCCGGCCACCGCGGTGTTCGACCACCCGACCCCGTCGAAGCTGGCCGCGTTCCTGCTGACGTGCGTCGCGCCCGAGGACGCGCCGGAACGGCGATCGACCGCGATCGCCGCGCTGGACGACCTGGAGCAGGTGCTCGCGGCCGGGGAAGGCGACGGCGCCGACGGCGACCGCGACGAGATCACCGTGCGGCTGCAGACCCTCCTGTCGCGATGGCTGGAGACCGGCGCGCAGCCGGGCGAGGGAGCCGACGAGGAACCGGCCGACGCCCTCGCGTCGGCATCGACCGACGAACTCCTCGACTTCATCGACAACGAGCTCGGCCGTGCCCGGCACTGACGCCCCGACATATGGAACAGGTAAACCCCCCATGGCGGATGAGAAGAAGCTCGCGGACTATCTGAAATGGGTCACCGCTGATCTGCGGAAGGCCCGGCAGCGCATCGCGGAACTGGAGTCCGGCCGCACCGAGCCGATCGCGATCGTGGGAATGGCCTGCCGCTATCCCGGCGGCGTGCGCTCGGCGGACGACCTGTGGCAACTCGTCGCGGACGGCCGGGACGGCATCACCGAGTTCCCCGCCGACCGCGGATGGGACCTCGACGCGCTCTACGACCCCGACCCGGATGTTCCGGGCACCACCTACGCACGCGAAGGCGGCTTCCTCGACGGGGCAGCCGAATTCGACGCCGACTTCTTCGGCATCTCGCCGCGCGAGGCCCTTTCCATGGACCCCCAGCAGCGCGTGCTGCTGGAGACCGCCTGGGAGACCTTCGAGCACGCGAGGATCGACCCGACCACCCTCAAGGGCGCCGGCGTCGGTGTGTTCGTCGGCGCCGTGGAGCAGTCCTACCTGGGGCTGGCCGGCCCGGAGGAGCTCGAGGGCTACCTGTTGACGGGCAAGCTCGGCAGCGTCGTCTCGGGCCGGCTCTCCTACTCCTTCGGTTTCGAAGGCCCCTCCATGACCGTGGACACGGCGTGCTCTTCGTCCCTGGTCGCCATGCACCTCGCCGCGCAGTCGCTGCGCACCGGCGAATCCGGCCTGGCCCTCGCCGGCGGCGTCACGGTCGCCGGAACCCCCGGCGGATTCGTCGACTTCTCCCGGCAGCGCGGTCTCGCCCCCGACGGCCGGTGCAAGTCCTTCGCCGCCGCCGCCGACGGCACGAGCTGGTCGGAAGGCGTCGGGCTGATCCTCCTCGAACGGCTCGGTGACGCCGTCCGTAACGGACACCGGGTGCTGGCCGTCCTGCGTTCGTCGGCGGTCAACTCCGACGGCGCTTCCAACGGGCTCACCGCCCCCAGCGGCCCCTCGCAGGAACGGGTGATCCGCACCGCGCTCACCGGCGCCCGGCTGGACGCCTCCGACGTCGACGCCGTCGAGGCCCACGGCACCGGCACCCGGCTCGGCGACCCCATCGAAGCCCAGGCGCTGCTGGCCACCTACGGCGCCGCCCACACCGCCGAACACCCCCTGCTCCTGGGCTCGCTGAAGTCCAACATCGGGCACTCGGTGGCAGCGGCGGGTGTCGGCGGTGTGATCAAGATGGTCCAGGCGCTGCGGCACGCCGCACTGCCGCGGACGTTGCACGTCGATGAACCCACCCCGCTGGTCGACTGGTCCGCGGGGGCGGTCGAACTGCTCACCGAGCACCGCCCGTGGCCGCAGACCGGCAGGCCGCGCCGCGCCGCGGTGTCGGCGTTCGGCGTCAGCGGCACCAACGCCCACCTGATTCTGGAGCAGGCACCCGAAGAGCAGGCCGTCGTGGCGGAGGAGACCCCGGCCCCGGACCCGGCCGGGGCCCCCGCCCCCGCGCTCGTGCCGCTGCCGCTGTCCGCCAAGAGCCGTACGGCGCTGTCCGCGCAGGCGCGCGGCCTGATGGCGTACGTCGCGGACCACCCCGGCCTGTCCGCTGCCGACCTCGCCTACTCGACGGCGACCACCCGCGCCGCCCTGCCCCACCGGGCCGTGGTCGTCGGCTCGGACGCCGCGTCCCTGCTCGCCGCCCTCCGCCCGCTGGCCGAGGACGGAGCCCGTACCGCGGCCGCCACGGCGCCCGGCAAGGGCAGGCTCGGCTTCCACTTCACCGGCCAGGGAGCCCAGCGGGCGGCGATGGGCCGCCGCCTGTACGAGGCGTTCCCGGTGTTCGCGGAGGCCTTCGACGCGGTGTGCGGTGAACTCGACCGGCACCTCGACGTGCCGCTGCGCGACGTCCTCGACGACGAGGAGGCGCTGGCCGAGACGGGGCACGCCCAGCCGGCGCTGTTCGCGCTTGAGGTCGCCCTGTTCCGGCTGTACGAGGCGTGGGGCATCACCCCGGACTACCTCGCCGGCCACTCGATCGGCGAACTGGCAGCCGCACACGCGGCCGGAGTGCTGTCGCTGCCCGACGCGGCGGCCGTGGTCGCCGCCCGCGGCCGGCTCATGCAGGCCCTGCCGCCGGGCGGCGCGATGGTCGCGCTGCAGGCCACCGAGGAGGAGATCACCCCGCTGCTGCAACGGTCGGACGGCGCCGTGGCGGTCGCCGCGGTCAACGGCCCGGTGGCGACCGTGGTGTCCGGAGCCCGGGACGCCGTTCTGGAGATCGCCGGAACCGTACGGTCCTGGGGGCGCCGCACCAAGCAGCTGACGGTCAGCCACGCCTTCCACTCGCCTCTCATGGACCCGATGCTGGAGGAGTTCGGCCGGGTACTGCGGAAGGTCACCCTGAACGCGCCGGGCATCCCCCTCGTTTCGACGCTCACCGGCGGCCTCGCCACCGAGGAGGAGCTCCGCTCGCCCGAGTACTGGGTCGACCAGGTGCGGCAGCCGGTCCGCTTCCATGACGCGGCCCGGACCCTCGCCGACCAGAACGTGACCGTCACCCTGGAACTCGGTCCGGCGGGCGTGCTCTCCGCCCTGATCGCCGAGACCACCTCCCTCACCCCGGTCGCCGCGGTGCGCGGCGGACGGGCCGAAGCGCACGACGCGCTCGCGGCCCTGGGCGGGCTGTGGTCGGCCGGGATCCCCGTGGACTGGCAGGCGGTCTTCGCCGGAACCGGAGCACGGCGGGTGGACCTGCCGACCTATCCCTTCCAGCGGGAGCGGTACTGGCTGGAGCACGCGCCGGCCGCCGCGCCGACGGCCGGGCCCCGTGCGGAGGGCTCGGTGCTCCGGGTCGGGTGGACCCCGTTCGAGCCGACCGCGCCGACCGTGCCGATGAGACTGGCGGCGCTGCACCTCGCCGGGGCCGACCACACCGGACTGCCGCGGCTCGCCTCCGGCGTGCCCTTCGGCGCCGTGGCGGACGCCCTGGCCGCGCTGGACTCGGACACGCCGTTCGACTCCCTGCTCGTGCCGCTGGCGTTCTCCCTGGACGGTGATGTGCCCCGCCGGGCCCAGGACACCGCGCAGGAGGTACTGGCGCTGGTCCAGTCGTGGCTGGCGGACGACCGGGCCGCCGACACCCCGCTCGTCGTCCTGACCCGCGGCGCGGTGGCCGCGGACGGCGGTGGCACGGACGGTGGTGGCACGGACGTGTCGGACCTCGTGGCCGCCCCTCTGTGGGGACTGCTGCGCTCGGCGCAGTCGGAGGCCCCCGACCGGATCGTGCTGATCGACCTGGACGAGGACCCCGAGTCGGCGGCGGCCGTGCCGTCGGTCCTGGCCTCCGGCCAGCCGCAGGCCGCCGTACGCTCCGGCCGGATCCTCGTACCGGGACTCGCCGACGCCCTGCCGGACGGCGAACCGGACGGCGGCACCCGGTGGCGCACCGGCGGCACCGTACTGATCACCGGGGCGACCGGGGCGCTCGGCGGGCTGTTCGCCCGCCATCTGGTCCGTACGCACGGCGTGTCCCGGCTGCTGCTCGTCAGCCGCCGTGGGCCGGAGGCGGCCGGCGCCGCCGAGCTGGCCCGCGAACTCACCGGACTCGGCGCCGACGTGCACGTCGCCGCTTGCGACCTCGCCGACCGGGCCGCCCTCGCCGCGCTGCTGGCGGCCATCCCCGCCGAACACCCGCTCACCGGAGTCGTGCACGCGGCCGGCGTGCTTGACGACGGCATGATCCAGGACCTGACCCCGGACCGACTGGCCGCCGTTCTGCGGCCCAAGGTGCACGCCGCGTGGAACCTGCACGAACTCACCCTCGACCGGGACCTGGGCGCCTTCGTGCTGTTCTCGTCCGTGGCGGGCGTCATCGGTGGCACCGGCCAGGCCAACTACGCCGCCGCCAACACGTTCCTCGACGCGCTGGCCGCCCACCGGTCCGGAATCGGACTCCCGGCGACCTCGCTGGCCTGGGGCCTGTGGGAGCACGAGCACGGCATGAGCGGGCACCTGACACGGACCGAACTCGACCGCATCGCCCGCTCCGGCCTGCTCGCCATCACAGAGGAGACCGGTCCCGGACTGATGGACCTCGCGCTGCGCACCGGCCGGCCCGCGCTGGTGGTCACACCAGTCGACCGGACCGCGCTGCGCGGCAACGCCCGGCGGGCGCCGCTGCTGCTGCGCCGACTGGTCCAGGACACCGGCCAGGGCCCCGGGGAATCCGCGAACCAGGCCGAACTTCGGCCGGAGAACCTGGCGGGACTGCCGCAGGACCGGCGCCTGGAGGTCGTATCGGAGTTCGTCCACCGCGAAGTGGCGCTGGTGCTGGGGCACTCCGCCGCGGCTGCGGTCGAAGGCCACCGGCGGTTCTCCGACCTCGGGTTCGACTCGCTCACCTCGGTGGAGCTACGCAACCGGCTCGCCGATGCCACGGGCTTGAAGCTGCCGCCCTCGCTGATCTTCGAGCACCCCACTCCGGCGGAGCTGGTCGGGCACCTGTCCGCCCTCCTGTCCGCCGTCACCGGGGGAGCCCCCGGCTCCACCGGCTTCGACTACGCCGCCGAGGTCCGCCTCGACGAGGGCATCCGGCCCGCCGCCGAGATCAGCCGGGTGGCCGCCGATCCCCGCGAGATCCTGCTGACCGGCGCCACCGGATTCCTCGGCGCCTTCCTGCTCCGCGACCTGATGCGGTCGACCACGGCCACCGTGCACTGCCTGGTGCGGGGCACCGACCGGGCCGACGCGACCCGCCGACTGCACGAGAGCCTGGCCTGGTACCAGGTCCGAGACGATATCGACCCGGACCGGCTCAGCGTGACCGTGGGCGACCTGACGGCCCCGCGACTGGGCCTGGCGGAAGCCGAGTTCGATGAGCTCTCCCGCCGCGTGGACGTCGTCTACCACGCGGGCGCGACGGTCAGCTGGGTGCGGCCGTACAGCGAACTCGCGGCGGGGAACGTGGGCGGCACCCGGGAGGTGCTGCGGCTGGCCGCGGCGCACCGGACCGTTCCGGTGCACTACGTGTCGACCACCGGCGTGTTCCCGGCGCCCGGCCCCGACGCCGCGCCGGCCGGCGCGGGCGACCCGACCGGACCCGCGCACCTGCTGCACAACGGCTACCTGCGGAGCAAGTGGGTGGCCGAGCAGGTCATCGAGCTCGGCCGGAGCCGGGGGCTGCCCGTCTCGGTCTACCGGGTGGACGTCGTGTGCGGCGACCGGGAGACCGGCGCCTGCCAGACCAAGGACTTCGTCTGGCTGAGCCTCAAGGGCCTGCTGGAGACCGGAGCGGTACCCGACAGCCTCGCCGGGGTCCTCCACATGGTGCCGGTGGACTACGTGAGCGCGGCGATCACGGCCCTCGCGGCCCGCGAAGACACCGCGAACCGGACCTTCCACCTCTACAACCGGCAGAACCAGACGTTCACCGAGTTCGTCGGCCACCTCCGCTCCCTGGGCTACGACCTGCCCGAACTCGACTGGGACACCTGGTCGGCCCGGGTGCGCGAGGACCGGAAGAACGCCGTCGTTCCGCTGCTCGACTCCTTCGAGGGGATGAACGCCGGCAGCGGCACCACCACCTACCCGCCGATCGACGTCTCGGAGACCGAGCACGCCCTGCGCGGTACCGGCATCACCTGCCCGGACATCGACCGGGACCTTTTCGGCAGGTACGTGAACTTTTTCGTCCGCGCGGGCTACTTCCCGTCCCGCGCGTCCGTTGGGGACGAGCAGAGGAGTGACCACCACCGTGGAGAAAACTGATCGTGAGCGCGTGATCGTGCTCGGTGCGAGCATGGCGGGCCTCCTGGCCGCGCACGTGCTGGCGGACCGCTACGCCGACGTCGTGGTGATCGACCGCGACGACCTCGCGGGAGACGACGCCGGTCGTGCGCACAGCGAGACCCGGCGGGGCGTCCCGCACGGCGGGCACCTGCACAACCTGCTGGCCGCCGGCCTGATCGCCCTGGAGGACTTGATCCCCGGCATCACGGAGGAACTGGCCGCCGGCGGCGCGGTGCTGGGCGACGGCACCGCCAACGTGCGGTGGGTCGTCAACGGCACCCACATGCCCAAGCCGCACTCCGGCCTCCCGCTGCTCTCGGTCAGCCGGCCGCACCTGGAGCGGCGGGTGCGCCGGCGGGTGCGCGCGCTCCCCAACGTGACCTTCCTGGAGCGGACCGAGATAGCGGAGCTGCTGACCACGCCCGACCGGTCCGCGGTCGTCGGCGCCCGGGTCCTGCAGGGCGACACCCACCGCGACCTCACCGCCGACCTCGTCGTCGACGCGACCGGACGGCGCACCCGCACCCCTTCGTGGCTCGTGGAGTTCGGCTACCCCCAGGTCGAGGAGGAGCAGCTCACCGTCAACGTCGGCTACACCACGCAGTACTACCGGCTCTCCGAGGACCGGATGCCCGACGAAGTGTCCATAGACGTCGGAGGCTCGGCGACCGTGCCGCGCGGGGCGCTCTGCGCCAAGATCGAGGACGGCTGCGCCGTGGTGACCGGCTACGGCATCGCCGGCGAGTACCCGCCCCGCGACACCGCCGGCTTCCACGACTTCCTGAAGTCGCTCGCCGCCACCGACATCTACGACGCGGTGCACGACCAGGAGACGCTCGGGGAGCCGCTGTCCTACCGCTTCCCGGCCAACCTGCGCCGCCGGTACGAGCGGATGGACTCCTTCCCCACCGGGCTGCTCGTCCTCGGCGACGCCGTCTGCAGCTTCAACCCGGTCTACGGGCAGGGCATGACGGTGGCCGCGCTCGGCGCCCGCGTGCTGCGCGACCACGTCTCCCGGCCGGCGCCCGTGGACCCGCGGGCGTACCTCGCCGACTACGCGGCCAAGGCGGTCGACCACGTGTGGGAGCTGACCACCGGCGCCGACCTCGTCTTCCCCGGCGTCGGCGGCGACCCCGACGAGGAGCAACTGGCCGAGTACGCCTACCTGGACCGGCTGCTGGACGCGGCGTCGAAGGACGGGAGGCTGCTGGTCGCCTATGCCCGGGTGGCGTTCCTCCTCGATCCGGCGGCGGCGCTGGTCGCCCCGGAGATCCAGGCAGCGGTGGAGCGGGTGTCCGGCCAGGCGGGTTAGACGGCGGGGTCGTACCGGAAGGGCTCCCGGGCGGGGGTGCCATCGGGCGGTCTTTCCCCGGTAATCGAACCGGTGCGCCGCAAGGCCGCTGGCGATTACCGGCAGGAGACCGGATCGGGTAGTCCCCGCTGATAGCGTCCCCATCAATCTGTTCAGGTGCCGCAGAAAAGCGAATGGAGAAATAGCGTCGTGAGCGACAGCATGTACACGCTGGTGACCGATATCGAAAAACATCAGGAGGCGTTCGGAATAGCCTTCAATGCCGGGGACGTGGAAGCGGTCAACGCGATGTACACCGACGACGCGGTCGGAATGTGGGAGCCCGGATTCCCGGTCTACGGCGAGGCCCGCCGCGCGTACGTGGTCGACTTCCTGGCGAAGCGCAAGCCCTCCGTGGAGGCGACCGTCCGCCAGCAGCTCGTGGTGGGCGACACCGCGATGCTCATCGTCGAGTGGCAGATGGAGGCGCTCGACGAGAACGGCGAGCCGGAGCACCTGGAGGGCGTCGCCATCGACGTCCTGCGCCAGGGCGCGGACGGCTACTGGCGCTACGTCGTGGACAACCCCTTCGGCGTGAGCGGCCCGTGGGACGCCGAGGGCGCCACCCAGGGCTGACCTGGAACGCCCGCACCGGCTCCGGCACACCACCGATCACACCCACCGCGGCGCCCGCCGCACGAAGTACGGAGACATAGCTGTGACCACTCTTCCCGCCTCCGCATCCCCGGTTACCGTCGTCGGCCTGGGCCTGATGGGCCAGGCCCTCGCCGCGGCCTTCCTGGAGAAGGGCCACCCGACCACCGTCTGGAACCGGTCGGCCGGCAAGGCCGAGGCCCTCGTCGCCAAGGGCGCCGTCCTCGCCGACTCGGTCCGCGGCGCCGTCGAGGCGAGCCCGCTCGTAGTCGTCTGCGTCTCGGACTACGACGCGGTGCACGGGCTGCTGGACCCGATCGGCTCCTCGCTGGCCGGCCGTACGCTGGTGAACCTGACCACGGCCGGCTCGACCCAGGCGCGGGAGACCGCCGCGTGGGCGGCCAAGGCCGGCGCCGACTACATCGACGGCGCGATCCTGGCGCTCCCGCAGGCCATCGGCACCGCCGAGGCCACGCTGCTGTACGCCGGGCCGAAGGACGGCTTCGAGAAGCACCAGGCCACGCTTCAGGCGCTCGGCGAGACCGGGACGGTCTACCTCGACGAGGACCACGGCCTGTCGGCCCTGTACGACATGTCGGTGCTGAGCATCATGTGGGGCGTCCTGAACAGCTTCCTGCACGCTGCCGCCCTGCTCGGCACCGCGAACGTCAAGGCGACGACGTTCGCGGAGATGGCCACCACCGCGATCAACGTGACGGCGGACTACGTCTCCGCGTACGCGGAGCAGATCGACGAGGGGAAGTTCCCGGCGACCGACGCCACCCTCAACGTCCACGTGGGCGGCATGCAGCACCTGCTCGAGGAGAGCCGGGAGCTCGGCATCAGCACCGACCTGCCGCGCTTCTTCCTGGAACTGGCGCAGCGCGCGGTGGCCGACGGCCACGCCGAGGACAGCTACGCGGCGATGATCCAGCAGTTCCGCAAGCCGACCGCCTGATCCTTCCTCCGCACCGCACCGCAGCGCACCTCACCGCACCGCACCGCACCGCACTGAGCGGGCCGGGAATCCGGAGCGCGCACTTCGCGATCCGAATTCCCGGCCCTGCCCGAGATCCCGCAGATGCCAATGCAGCACCGCTCCTGAAAATCGCCGCACGGGGGAAATTCGTGTCGAAAAGTCAAGGTAGAACGAAAAAGATCGCGTCCCGCAATTCCTTCACTCGGAGGAATGTGCTCAGGACGAGTGGCCTGGCCATCGCGGGAACGGCTCTGGGCGCAGGTTTTCCCGGAATCGCGGAGGCCGCCGACGGAGCGGACTTCACCGGGCGCACCAGCTACGACGTCATCGTCGTCGGGGCCGGGCTCGCCGGTCTCACCGCGGCCCGCGAACTGCGGAAGAAGGGCCGCCGCGTCCTCGTGCTGGAGGCGCGCGGACGCATCGGCGGGCGCACCTGGACCGACACGTTCAACAGCTGGGAGATCGAGCGCGGCGGCGCCTGGGTCGACCCGCTGCAGCCGCACGTCTGGCGCGAGATATCGCGCTACAACCTGACGATCGTGGCCGACCAGGGGCCCGAGCGGGTACTCATGCCGACCCCGGGCGGGTTCACCGAGTACGACCCGGTCACCGCGTACACCCGGCAGGGCGAGCTGTTCACCCCGTTCTTCGACGGCTCCCGCGAGTACTTCCCCAAGCCCTACGCGCCCTTCACCCGCGAGGACCTGATCACCCCGCTGGACCGCTTCTCCCTGCGCGACCGGCTGAACCAGCTCGCCTACTCGCCGGAAGACGAGCTGAGGATGACGAGCACCACCGGGCTGTACGGGTCGCCCAGCTCGCGCGGATCGATGCTGCAGCTCGCCCAGTGGTGGGCCCTGGCCGGCTGGAACTACACGGGCTTCTCCGGGGTCAACACCTACCGCCTGGCGCAGGGCACCATCGCGCTCGCCAACGCGATCCTGGCGGACGGGGGACCGGACCTGAAGCTCAACTCCCCGGTCGCCTCCGTCACCCAGCAGCCAGGGCGGGTGAAGGTGGTCACCCGGGCGGGAGCCGCCTACACCGCGGCCGAGGTCATCATGGCGGTGCCGGTCAACGTCTGGAAGGGCATCACCTTCAGTCCGCCGCTGCCCCAGGCGCACCGCGACGCCACCACCCAGGGCTACGGCGTGCCGCGCCAGCGCAAGCTGTTCCTGGACCTGGCCTCCCCCTCGGACCGGTTCATCGCCGAGGCGCCCGAGGGCTCTCCGTTCGTGATCATGGGCCGGCTGAACGACAACGCCCCCGTCGTCGCTTTCAGCGTCGACGCCACCCTGAACGTATCCGACCGCGCCCAGGTCGAGGCCGCGGTGCGGCAGATCCTGCCGTCGGCGACGCTGCGCGACTACACCGTCTCGGACTGGGAGGCGGCCGAATTCTCCCGCGGCGGTCCCGCGTTCCGGCAGCCCTTCCAGCTGACGAGGCTGCACAAGGCGATCAACCAGCCCTTCGGGCCCGTGAAGTTCTGCGCCGATGACCTCGCCCTCGGCTGGAGCGGCTACATGGACGGCGCCATCGAGTCCGGCCTGCGGGCCGCCGGTTCGGCCACGCTGTCGCCGGCGCCGGGTGCGGCGCAGACCGGCCGCGTGGTCATGCCGGCCGTCGACCGCACGGTCTACCGCTCGGTGTTCGGCCTGTGACAACAACTCAGTGGCATTCTGATCAGGGGGTATCCATGCCGGTGATGGAAGAATCCGCGAACGAACCCGTGGACGCGCTGTTCTCCTGGTTCCGCCAGATGCAGGAGCAGCACACGGTCCACCGCGACGAAGAGTACGGGTGGCAGCTGTTCCGCCACGCCGACATCACTCGTGTGCTCACCGACCCGAAGACGTTCTCCTCGGACACGGTGCGCCTGTTCAACGAACCGCAGCCCGACCTCGACCTGTTCCTCACGGGAAACCTGGTCACCAACGACCCGCCCCACCACCGGAGGCTGCGCCGGGCCATCAACCAGGCCTTCACCCCGCGGGTGGTGTCGGGCCTCTCCGAGCGGATCGCGCGGACCGTCGAGTCCCTGCTCGACGAAGTGTCGGGGTCGGACACCTTCGACCTCATCGACGCGGTGGCCTACCCGCTGCCGATCATCGTGGTCGCGGACATGCTCGGTCTGCCGGCCGAGGACGTGCCGATGTACCGGGGCTGGGGCGACGCCCTGGGCGCGCTGGACGCGGCGACCGTGCCACCCAAGGTGATGGAGTCGCACGTCACTCCCGCCATCCGCGAGATGAACGAGTACATCCTCGGGCACGTGCACCGGCGCCGACAGAACCCGGCCGACGACCTGCTCACCGGCCTGGCCCACGCCAGCGTCGACGGCGAGCCGCTGCGCGACGCCGACCTGATCGGCCTGGTCGGCCTCACCCTGTTCGCGGGCCACGCCGCGTCCATGGCGATGATCGGCAACGCGATCCTCACCTTCGACCGCCACCCCGAGGCGCTCGCCGCGGTGCGCGCGAACCGCGAGCTGCTGCCCGGCGCCATCGAGGAACTGATGCGCCTGTACCCGCCGTTCTCCCGGATGGCGCGGGTGACGACCACCGAGACCGAGATCGGCGGGCAGAAGATCGGCAAGGACGAGCTGGTGACCTTGTGGGTCGGCGCGGCCAACCGGGACACGCGGCGCTTCACCGACCCCGACCGCTTCGATATCCACCGCGACCCCGGCGGCCACATCGCCTTCGGGCAGGGCATCCACTTCTGCCTCGGTGCCCCGCTGGCCCGGCTGGAGGTCGGCATCGCGCTCAACGCGCTGTTCGACCGATTCGAGGAGATCTCCGTGGACTACTCGGCCGGCGTGGAGTTCGAGAACCCGATGCAGATCATCTGCCCCCGGCGGCTGCCGGTCCGCGTGGTCCGTTGAACCCGTCCGTACCCGCCGCGCGGGACCGCCGGCCGGACGGCCCGTAGAACCGCGTGAGGTGACATGACGGGCGGGGCCGCGGGTGGCCGGCCCGGCACCCGCCCGTCGGCCGCCCCGCGAGCCGGTCCCCAACGGCGCGACACCGCACCCGGCACCGATGCGGAGGTGCGTCGACGCGCCGCCAGTCAGCTCTGTGAAAGGCCCCCTTCCCCATGACCACCGCACCGTCCCCCGAGGACCTCTGGCTCAGGAACTTCCGCCCCGCACCCGATGCCGCGGTACGCCTGGCCTGCTTCCCGCACGCCGGCGGCTCGGCCAGCTTCTACTTCCCGATGGCCGGCGCCCTGTCGCCGGACGTCGACGTCTTCGCGGTCCAGTACCCGGGACGCCAGGACCGGCGTTCCGAGCCGGTCGTCACCGATATCGGCGTGCTCGCCGACGAGGTCGCGGACCGGCTGGCCGCCCGGGCGGACGGCCGTCCGCTGGCCCTGTTCGGGCACAGCATGGGCTCGCTCGTCGCGTTCGAGGTCGCGGACCGCCTCCAGGACCGCGGCACGCCCGTCTCCGCACTGATCGTCTCCGGCCGCCGCGCCCCCCACCTGTACCGCGGCGACGACATCCGCCTGCGGACCGACGACGGGGTGGTCGCGGAACTGCGCGAGCTGAGCGGCACGGACTCCGGGCT
The DNA here is from genome assembly GCF_035978755.1 of Streptomyces sp. NBC_01298. Taxonomy (NCBI): domain Bacteria; kingdom Bacillati; phylum Actinomycetota; class Actinomycetes; order Kitasatosporales; family Streptomycetaceae; genus Streptomyces; species Streptomyces sp. NBC_01298. Next base: position 1,900,714 of record NZ_CP108414.1, on the reverse strand, counting down.
CCTGGGCGACGAGGAGGTCATCCGTATGATCCTCCCCGCCGTGCGCGCCGACTACCAGGCCGTGGAAACGTATCTGCGGACCACTCCCGCCCGGCTGACCTGCCCCGTCCTCGCCCTGGTGGGGGACAGCGACCCCCGCGTCGAGCCCGACGACGTGCGCGCCTGGGCGGACCACACCACCGCCGGATTCGGCCTGAAGATCCTGCCCGGCGGCCACTTCTATCTGCTCCGGGAACAGGCCGCCGTACTCGCGGCCGTCAGGGAGCGCCTGCGCACCCTGCCCGTTGCCGGCTGACGGGCGGCACACATGCCATACGAGACGCGAGGCCCCGCCCGCACGCCCGCACGCCGGCCCGGCGCCGGCGTACTGGCGGCCATCAGCGACCTCCACGTCCACTACCCGGAGAACCGCCGGATCGTGGCGGACCTGCGACCCGAGTCCGACGAGGACTGGCTGATCGTCGCAGGCGACGTCGGCGAGGTCGTCGACGAGATCGCCTGGGCGCTGGAACTCCTCGCGGCCCGGTTCGCCAAGGTCGTCTGGGTGCCCGGCAACCACGAGCTGTGGACCCCGCGAGAGGACCCCGTCCAGCTGCGCGGCGAACGGCGCTACCACCACCTGGTGGAGCTCTGCCGGTCCCTCGGCGTGGTCACCCCCGAAGATCCCTACCCCGTGTGGGACGGAGAGGACGGCCCCTTGGTGATCGCCCCACTGTTCCTGCTGTACGACTACACCTTCCGGCAGGCCGGCACGACCTCGAAGGAGGACGCCCTCGAACGGGCCGAGGCGGCGGGCGTGGTCTGCTCCGACGAGTTCCTCCTCGACCCCGAGCCGTACGGCAGCCGTGACACCTGGTGCCGGGCCCGCGTCGCCTACACCGAGGCACGCCTGGCGGCGCTCCCGCCCGACGCCCGGACCGTTCTGGTCAACCATTTCCCGCTGGTACGGGACCCCACCGAGGTGCTGTGGAAGCCCGAGTTCGCGCTGTGGTGCGGCACCGAGGCCACCGCCGACTGGCACCGCCGGTTCCGCGCCGCCGCCGTCGTCTACGGGCACCTCCACATTCCGCGGACCATCCTCAAGGACGGCGTGCCGTTCGAGGAGGTCTCGCTCGGCTACCCCCGCGAGTGGCGCGGCCGCGCCGCCCCGGCCGGGAGGCCCGTCCGCATCCGGCCCGCAGCTCCCGCGAAGGCGGTGGAGCTCACATGATCGAGGAACTGCTGCCCACGGCCGTCGCGGCCCGCGGGTCCTTCGGCCACTTGCCCGACTCAGTGCTCTACGAGGAGGAGAAGGCACTCGTCGCCCACGGCGTGGAGCAGCGCCGCCGCGAGTTCGCCACGGTGCGCGGCTGCGCCCGCGACGCCCTCGCCGCGCTCGGGGTGCCGCCCACGCCCATCCTTCAGGGCCCGCGGGGCGAGCCGAGGTGGCCCGACGGGATCGTGGGCAGCATGACCCACGGCGGCGGCTACCAGGCGGCCGCCGTGGCACGCGCCGGCGACATGCTGTCCGTCGGCATCGACGCGGAACCCAACGAGCCGCTCCCGTCCGCGGGGACGCTGGCCCTGGTCACCCTCCCCGAGGAACGGGAGTGGCTGGCCCGTCGGCAGGTGCTGCGGCCCGAGGTCTGCTGGGACCGGCTGCTGTTCAGCGCGAAGGAGTCCGTCTACAAGGCGTGGTTCCCGGTCACCCGCCGCTGGCTCGACTTCGAGGACGCCCTGATCACCATCGATCCGGACGCGGGAACCTTCCACGCCCGTCTGCTGGTGCCCGGCCCCGTGATCGACGGCATCCGGCTGACCGGGTTCAGCGGGCGCTGGACGGCCCGGCGGGGACTGCTGCTCACCGCGATCGCCCTGCCCGCACCCGTCCGTGTGCACCACACCCCGGCCCGCCACGGTCTCGGCACCGCCCACAAGGCACTGATGAGGAGTACCTAGCAATGTCCCTGTCCGGCGCTCCCCGGCGAGCCGACGGACGCCCGCGGGCGCGTGGCCGAGCCGCACGACCTGCGTGAGCAGGCGCGCCGCGGCCCGAGTGAGCGTGCGACCGAGGCGCGGCACGCCAAGGGCAAGCTCACCGCCCGCGAGCGGATCGCGTTGCTGCTCGACGAGGGTTCCTTCAAGGAGGTCGAGCAGCTGAGTCGTTACCGCGCGACCGGGTTCGGCCTCGAGGCCAAGAAGCCCTACACCGACGGTGTCATCACCGGCTGGGGCACAGTCGAGGCGGCCCTTTCGTCGTGGTACCCGTCTGTACAGCCGATTCTCCCCAGCCGCCCCCCAACGGGGCTCCATTCCCCCCCGGATTCCCCCCAGCAGCGGCTGCTTCTGATGGAGGAATGTCGCGGGCGATGGCGAGGCCGGCGCCTCCGGCAACCGTCATGGTGATGCGCGAGGCGCCCATGCTCCTCACCTAGAGGGCGTTCGGTCGAAAGGTGCGGTACAGCGCCGGGGCCAGCCAGCGGCTCAGGAAGGTGCGGAGCCGGGCTTCGTCCTGCGGTGTTTCGCTCGGGTGCTGCAACAGCGACGTCAGGAGTCGCATGATCATCTCGGCGAGGCCGTTGAGGTCGTCCTCACCGATGCCGGCGGCGGCCCAGTCCACGGGGAAGCGCTGCAGCATCTTGGCGCCGCGGTCGATGGTGTCCCTGGTGGTGGCCCCGCGGCCGAACGCGGTGGGGTCTCCGAGTTGCAGCAGAAGGCTCAACCGCGGGTCGGTGGGGATGGTCCTTACGCAGAAGACCATGCCTTCGATCACGGCCTCCGCAGGGTCGGTGATCCCCTGCAGGTGCGTAATCATCTGCTCGACGAACGACTCGGCGCCCTGGGCCGCTACCTCACCGATGATGTCGCTGATGCGGCCGAAGTGACGGTAGACGGTCTGGCGGGTGACGCCGAGTTCGCCGGCTACGTCGGACAGGGTCGTCTTCGCGACGCCGTGCCTGTCGATGCAGCGGTCGGTCGCGTCGATGATGCGCTGCCGTGCCTCGGCGTCCGATGCGGGAGGCCTGCCTCCCCAGCCATGGTGCCCCATGCCGTCAGGATCGCACAGGCGTTGCGGTCCGTCGGGGCGAGGTAGCGCGGACTGCGGCCACGATGAGCCCGGTCGCGGCGACGGTGCACAGCGCGGCGTACCACAGGCTTCCGATCGGCGTGCCCTGCTCGGTGACGCCGTCGAGCGCCGCGAAGTAGGACGGCGATGCGACCGCCCAGAGGGCGATGTGGACGCCGAGGTACAGCGCCGGATAGGTCCGCGCGAACTGCGGTGACACCGTCGGGGCCGGATCTGTTCGCCGCGCGCGCCAGGCCTCCGCGAGGAGGTAGAGGCCGGTGATCCAGAGCAGGGCGAGCTCGGTACCGAGGACGGCCTGCTGGATCCCCCGCTGGTCCTCACCGCGGAAGGCGTTGCTGGGCAGACCGGCGATCGTCATCGCCCACGGTGTCAGGACGCCGGCGGCGAGGGTGCGCAGGCTGATCTGCCGACCGGTGAGCGTGCCCCGGCCATCCTTCGCGCCGACCAGCCGGACGACGAGGTAGGTCATCGCACCGAAGGACACCGAGGCGAACAGGAACATGCTGTTCATCGGGACCGAGGCGAGCGCCGGCTCGTTGATCATCTTGTTGTCCGGGTTCCAGGCCCACCACTTGAGCTGGGGCCCGAGCTGATCGAAGATCTCGTAGAACGCCTGACAGGCGAACGCGACCGTCAGCGAACCGGCCAGGGGCCCGCGTCGCGCGAAGACGCCGAGGGCACGGACCAGTTCGTAGGCGAGCTGCGACAGCGCCGGATAGAAGGCCACGATGTAGAGCGGCAGCCGGTCGTACATGAACTGCACGGTGAACACGTTGTGGGAGAAGATGAGCCCCACGTCCTTCTCCAGGCCGAACCAGCCCGGGAAGTACAACGGCGGCTCGATCACCGCGAGGTAGACGACCGAGGCGAACCACAGCGAGATGTTGACCGGATCGCCGTCGCGTCGCCACCGTCGCCACGCATGGATGAGGGCGAACACCGCGCCGCCGATGACGAGCAGCTCGAGGAAGGGCATGGTGGCGTTCTCGAGACCGAACGGGTTGCGGAACTCCACCACGGGATCGGCGTCATGGCAGGAGAAGCCGAGCCCTTCGGCCAGGCGCTCGGCCGCCGAGTCGCATGCATAGCTCATCCCCTGCTCCTCGGCTCAGCCGCCGACGGGGCCGCTTCGGCGAGCGGTGATCCGCCGGCGCGGGTGTGGCCGGTGAAGTCGGTGCCGGGCGGGTCCTGCTGGTCGTCGAACCCGCCGGGCACGACCGTCCGTCCCAGCCGCTGCCGCACCTTGTAGCGCACGATGCCGAACCAGAACCGCGGATCGGTGGTCATCTCCCTGAGCGACTTGTCGAGGTTGAAGACCTCGGCGAACGTCCGCTCGACGTAGGCGTCTTCACGGCTGGTGGCGTTGATGGCGTTGAAGACCGGCCAGCTGAGGCGCGCGGCCAGTCTGCGGCGCCAGGGAGCCACGACCTCAGTCCCGGTCGCGAAGTCGTAGGCCTGGTCACGGGCCATCGCGAGCATCCAGGGGACGTCGAGTGACTTCTTCTGCCGAGTGAGGAACGTACGGAAGAAGGCGAGGTCGAGCACGTCGTTGTCGTTGCCTTGCAGCAGCTCGGCGAGGATGAGCGCCGAGCGGGCTGCCGAACTCATCCCCTGGGCGTAGAACGGGTTGAAGGCGCAGATCGAGTCACCGACGCAGACCAGCCCGAGCGGTGGCTGGTCCAGGAGGTCGAAGCGGCGCCACTTGTTGCCGGTCGAACGGGTGAGGTGCACCTCGGAGGTCGGGGTGCAGGCACGTGTCGCCTGCCCGAACGCCGTGGCCCGCACCCGGTCCACCGCAGCCTCGAAGGTGTCGATCTCGTGCGGCATCCGGATGCCCCACGCCCCCATGCACACGATGGCGCGGTCTCCCTCGATGGGGAAGAAATTGCTGAGGAACTCGTGCTCCTCGGGATGGGCGCCGGTGTCCTGGGTCGGAGTGATCACCAGGTGCTTCCACCACCACGACTCCGGACGCCGCTCGGCGGGCGGCAGGTCGTACCACCGCGAGGTGTAGGTGACCTTGGCGTCGAGGGTCTTCTCGGGCGGCGCCGGCCATCCGGCCGTCCTCAGCCAGTCGGCCACCGAAGAGCCGCGCCCCAGCGCGTCGACGACCAGGTCGGCGGCAAGGTGGCCCGAGTCATCGCCCGCGCGGTACTCGACTCCCTCGACGCGGCCGCCCGCGGTGCCGACCCCGCTGGAACGAAGACCGGTGACGGTCACGCCCTCGCGGATCTCGATGGTCGGGAACCCGCGGACCAGGTCACGCAGCACCCGCTCGATGAGCACGCGGGAGCTGTAGACCATCGTCATCGACCCGGACTTGCGCGGGGCCCAGCCCTCGTCCTCGCAGTACGCCGCGTCCATCGACGGCATCAGGTGCATCCCGCCCGCGGCGATCAGCGCCTCCTCGAAGCCGGGGAAGATCTCGCCGATCGCGCGACGCCCGGAGTTGAGGAGGAAGTGCGGGTGCTTGCTCTGCGGCACCCCCCGCCGGTGCTGGGCGTCCGGCGGGAGCAGGTCCCGCTCCAGGACGATCACCTCGTCGAAATGCCTCGCGAGCACTCCCGCGGCGCACAGCCCCGCGACGCTGCCGCCGAGCACCACGGCCGTCTTCCCTCGCATGCTTCCTCCATTCATACATGTATTGCGTGAATGTATGACCAGCGGGGGGAAGTTAGCAGGCGTGACCCCAAAGAGCCACCCTTTCCCCGGGTGGTGGGGTGGCCTGCCACGGTCCAGCGCCCGGGAACCTCGCGACGCCTGGAAGCGGCCCCAGGGCCCCCTTCGGCTGAAAGGTGCGGCGTGCCGTACTCGACCATGGCTGATAGTGCGTCACCCCCACGCTCAACTGGTTGACGGTTCATCAGATTGCCGTGACAGTGCGGCCATGGTGACCCAGTCAATGCATGAGCCGCATGCTTCCGGTCGATGGTCGTGGGGTGCGGTCCTCGCCGTCCTCGCCGCCTTCTCTCTGTACGCGGGAGTCCCGGTGCGCGCCGCCGAGGCGTCGGCGTACGACGCGCGAGCGGCCGAAGTGACCGTCAGCGGAACGCACTTCGTCGACGGTTACGGGCGCGAGGTGGTCCTGCGCGGGTTCAACGTCTCCGGCGAGACCAAGCTCGCCGAGAACGGCGGGCTGCCCTTCGCGAGCGTCGAGGACGCACGGAAGTCGGCCCGGGCCATGCGCGAACTGGGCGGAGCGAACTCCGCCCGCTTCCTCCTGTCATGGGCGGCGGCCGAACCCGTGCGCGGTCAGGTCGACGAGGTGTACTTGAGCCGGGCCACGGCGCAGATGCGGGAGTTCCTGGCCGTCGGGCTGCGTGTGTATCCCGACTTCCACCAGGACCTCTTCTCGCGCTACGTCTTCGACAAGGACAGCTGGTACTCCGGCGACGGCGCACCGCGGTGGGTGGTCCAGGCGGGCGGATATCCCCGGGAATCCTGCGGAATCTGCGCCCACTGGGGCCAGAACATCACCCAGAACCAGACGGTCAAGAGCGCCATGCGCGACTTCTGGATCAACCGGAACGGCATCCAGGACGCCTTCCTCGACACCGCCCAGGCGACCATGACGTACTTCGCGGCTCATCTCGACGCCACGGAGTTCGCGGCGATCGCCGGGTTCGACCCGTACAACGAGCCCTACGCGGGGCAGTACGCGAGCGGCGAGGACGGCGCCGCCTGGGAGCGGGGACGCCTCTGGCCGTTCTACGAGAAGTTCCGGGCGCGCATGGACGCGGCGGGCTGGCAGGGCAAACCCGCCCTCGTCGAACCGAACATGTTCTGGAACTCCAACCTCTCCTTCATGAAGCAGACCGGTGGCCTCGCCGGCGTCGGAACCCTGGGTCCGCGGTACGTGTTCAACACGCATTTCTACGACCAGGCGCGGATGTCCGGCTTCTTCAACCTGTCCAAGGCCAAGGACGGTGCGTACACCTCGGACTTCAACTCCGTTCGCAACAGGTCCACCGCGCTCGGCTCCCCGGCCATCGTGAGCGAGTTCGGCCATCCGCTGACCGGCACCTCGTCCGACAAGGCCCCGTCCGTGGGCAAGGGCCAGTACCAGGCTCTCGACAGCGGACTCGGCGGCCGTGCCTGGTGGGAGAACCCGGCCGCGGCGGGACCCGTCCTGTCCGCGACCCAGTGGCAGTGGGACATCCACAGCGGCCGCCATCACGAGGCGATGAACGACAACCAGGGCAAGATCCGCACCACGGGCGACGCATGGAACGACGAGGACCTGTCCGCCGTACGCCTCGACGACAGCGGCACCCCGGTCCTTCGCCAGGACGCACGGCTCCTGGACCGCGTCTATCCGAGCGCGGTCGCCGGCCACACGCTCGCGTTCCTCTACGAGGACCGCTCGCGCGACGCCGGTACCACTGTCACCTGGAGCCGGATACCCGCCGGAATGCCGGAGTTGGCGCGCCTGGCCGGCCCCGAGCTTCCGTACGGCGTGCTGGTGTGGCGCGGAGGGAACGCGAGTGCGCCGACGGAATTGCACCTGCCTGCCGGCTTCGATCCCGCCTCGACCACGGTCGTCTCGGACCTCGGCACGGTCACCGGACCCGGAACCACCGGAGCCATCGCCATCGCCCCCGAGCCCGGCGGCACGAACGCCCGCCGCATCCTCCTGTCCGGCGCCACCGAAGGGCTGCACTTCGCACTGATCAGCGCCGCCCCGGCGACGGCCGAGCAGCGTACGGCCGTACAGCAGGAACTCGGCCGATGGGCGGCGGGCGCCGGCCTCGGGTGAACCCCGTCGTCCGGATCCCGCCAAGCCGCAGGGCCCAGGAGGCTTTGGGGCAGGTGGCGGGCCGAGAGTTCCGACCAGCCACCCTCTGACCCTTGTGGCCGGGTGTTCTCAGGTGCTGCCCGGGGCTACCAGGTGAAGTCCGACGCCTGCGCGCTGGTCGCGGTGCAGTAGATGCTGGGAACGCCCGGCGGGGTGATCGAGACCGTGAAGTTGGCCGCGCCCGGGGCCCCGGCCAGCGGCGCGACGTTGGTCTTGTTGCCCGTGGTCAACGTGCCCGTGGTGAGCGGGAGCGGGCCGACCGTGACCGAACCTCCGGCGACCATGGGCGGGTTGATGGTGCCGGAGAACTGCGTGGTTCCGGCGACGCCGTTCTTCGTGACCTTGATGACGGTGGCGATGGTGTTGGCCCCGATCGGGGCCGTGCCCGCGGGGACCTTGATCGCGGTCGAGGCGAGCTTGATCTTCTTGACGCCGCCCGAGTCGGTGGCGGTGAGGGTCACGCTGCCGCTTCCCCAGGTGGCGCAGTTGAAGGTGGCGGTCGTGGTGGCCGGGGCTACGGCGTAGGCGCTGGTCGACAGGGCGACCGAGGCCGTTAAGGCGGCCGCGCCGACGGCTGCGATGGTGACGATCTTGAGGCGGGACATGGTGGTGCTCCCTTCGTGGACCTGACGGACATGAGGGGTGGCGCAGGAACGCGGGCACACCGAATCGAAGGCGTGCCGCTTGGTGACGGGAATTCCCGGGAGAGGCGATGTCCGGAGGCTCGGTGGCGCCCGGTTCGTCGGCACCCCGGGTGTGGCTGGATCCAGCATCCCGAATTGCAGTGAAGCCGCGCTTTCGGGTGGCGGTCAAGGCTTTTCGTTGAATTCTTTTCGATTACGGAGGCGAGTCGTCGGTGTAAAGCCCAGGTGACTCGGCGCTCCCCGGTTGACTTTGCGGGTGGGCCCGTAAAGTTCCATCTGACGTACCGTCAACTTGCCTATTCCCTTCTCCGCCGCACTGCGCAACGCTGTCGCTCCGAGTGGCCCGGGCATGCACCGGCCACCCCGGATCGTATGCGTTTTGATCAGGTCGGACAGCGGCCCGGGTGGGCTGTATCAAAAAGGGAGTGGGCGTTACAGAGCCCCCGCTTCCACCCTCGGGTATTTCCTTGTCCATTTCGGCGCACCGTAGGCATTCCGTGTGATGGATGCCGGAAAAGGACCGAAAGGGAAACCGCTCGCAGCCGGCCGCTCGGACCGCCGGCCGGCTCATCCACGAGCAGGCCGGAACTCCTACTCGGGAATGAGGAGATCAGGTGTTCTTTCAGCGAAGTCCGGTGGCCCGGAGATCGGCGCTGTTAGCGGGAGGTGTGACCACCGCCCTGGCTCTGGCGGGCGCGGTGCTGGCGCCCACGGCGCAGGCGGGAACGATTCACCCCACCGTGCACTGCGTCCTTCCCGCCGGCCAGGGCGATCCCTCCGGCCCCCAGGACATCACCGTCGACCTCACTCCGGCCACGGTGCGGCCCGGCGGCAAGGTGCACGCCAAGATCACTCTCGGGGCCGGCCCTGCGACCAGCCCGTTCAAGCTCGACGACGTGCCGTCCACCCCCTCGATCGATCTCGTGATGTCGGGCGGGGCCACCGGCAAGGTGACCGTGCAGGGGCCGACGGTTCCGGTGGACGTCCCGGCGGCGCCCGACCCGATCGTGATCCCGCCCTACGAGGGCGACTTCTTCGTCCCGGCGAACGCCTCCGGGCCGATCCAGTTCACCCCCGTCAAGATGAACACGGCCACCGTGGTCTTCGGCGGCAACTACAACACGCCCTGCGAGGTCGTCAGCGGCGGAGGCGTGGTCGCCACGGTCACCGCGCAGGGCGGCGGTGGCACGGAGGCGACGGTGTCGGTGCCGGCCGGTCCGGTGAAGCCGAGCACGTCCGTGACCCTGTCGGGCGGCGGCTGGACCCCGGGCGCCACCGCGACCCCGACCCTGTGCGACGCGGGCGGAGGCGGATGCGACGCGACGAAGCTGACCGGCAGTTCGCTGAGCATCGACGCCGCGGGCGCACTCGGCGGCAGTATCACCCTCGCCGACTCCTGGACGATCGCCGACGGTTCGTACTCGGTCCAGGTGAGCGACGGTACGAAGCAGGCGAAGGCTCCGCTCCAGGTGAAGGCGTACGTCCCCGCCGGCCCGTACGAGCTGAGGGCCTACCCGGACCGGGCCGCCGTGGGCACGGTCATCACGGTGTCCGGCAAGAACTACCACCAGGACCAGCAGCTCAACGTGGTCGCGCTGGACGCCGACGGCAACACGCTCGACGACACCGCCGTCTATCCGAACACGACCACCGACGGCACCTTCACCACCGAGTTCACCATCAGTGACCCGGCCATCGCCTTCATCCACACCGACGAGGGCGGCGTGGAAGGCACCGACACCAAGGTCCCCTTCACCGTCACCACCGGCGGCGAACCGGGCGGAGGCGGCACCGGCACGCAGAAGTTCACCTTCTCCGTCACGCCCGGCCCGCTCTCGATGAGCCAGGCCGGCGGGGAAGTGAACTTCGGGACCATCCAACTGGACGGGTCGAGCCACGACGTCCCCGGCGCCCTCAACCCGATCCAGGTATCGGACGCCAGGGGTGGCACCGCCGGCTGGTCGCTGACCGGCACGCTCAGCGACTTCACCGCCGCCGGCGGCGGTACGGCCGTGATCCCGGCCGGTGCCGTGAGCTGGACCCCGTCCTGCTCGGCGCACGCCGACGCGATCGGCACCCCGAGCGCCGGAGCGGCCGGAGCCCTCGGGGCCACCCCGGCCGGACTCTGCGAGGTCCAGGCGGGCGGCAGCGTGGTCGGCGGCGTCTTCGACGCCTCCGCCGGGCTGAAGCTCCACGTCCCGGCGGTCGTCCCCGGCGGGAACTACGCGGCGACGCTCACGCTCTCGCTGTCCTGAGCCGGGCCGGGTCCCCGTGCGCGCACGACCGGGCCCGCCGCACCACGCACCACCGGGCCGGGCCTCCGCCCGCGCGGGGTCCCGGCCCGCACCACCCCCACACCACCCCCACACCCGCACCACCCCACACCCCCACCGACAAAGGGAGATCGGATGCTCTCGCACCGAAGACTGCTGCGGCGCACGCCGCTGGCCACGGGCGGTATCGCCCTGATCCTGGCCGCGGGCGGTCTCGCCCTGGCCCCCGTGGCCCAGGCCGGCACCGTCACCCCCACCGTGCACTGCTCCCTGCCAGCCGGGCAGGGCGAGGCCACCGGTCCGCAGAGCATGACCGTCGACCTGACCACCACGAGCGCCCCGCCGGGCGGGAAGGTCCACGCCAAGATCACCCTCGGCGTCAGCCCGGCGAAGAGCACCACCAACCTCAGCAACATCCCGACCACTCCGGCGATCGACCTCGCGCTGTCCGGCGGGGCCACGGGCACCGTCACCATCCAGGGGCCGACGGTCAACCTCGACTACACCAGCGGCCAGGCCGTCGTCCTGCCGCCGTTCGAGGGAGACTTCTTCCTTCCCGCCACCGCGTCCGGTGCGGTCAACCTGACCCCGCTGCGGACCCGCACCACCACCGTGGTTTTCGGCGGCACCTACCAGACACCTTGCGACGTGACCGCCGGCGGCGGGACCGTGGCGACGGTGACGGCCCAGGGCGGCGGGAACGCGGAGGCGACGGTGTCGGCTCCGACCGGTTCGGTGAAGCCGAGCACGTCCGTACCGCTGGCCGGCGGCGGCTGGACCCCTGGCGCCACCGCGACCCCGACCCTGTGCGACGCGACGGGCGGCAACTGCGACGCGGCCATGATCGCGTCGAGCACCCTGGCCATCGACGCCTCGGGCGGCCTGAGCGGCAGCATCGCCCTCGCCAGTTCCTGGACGCTCGCCGATGGTTCGTACTCGGTCCAGGTGAGCGACGGTACGAAGCAGGCGAAGGCTCCGCTCCAGGTGAAGGCGTACGTCCCGGCGGGCCCGTACGAGCTGACCCCGAGTCCCGATCACGGTCCGGTCGGCTCCGTGATCACGGTGTCGGGGAAGAACTACCACCAGGACCAGCAGCTCAACGTGGTCGCGCTGGACGCCGCGGGTAACACACTCGACGACACGGCCGTCTATCCGAGCACCACCACGGACGGCACCTTCACCACCGAGTTCACCATCAGTGACCCGGCCATCGCCTTCATCCACACCGATGAGGGGGCCGTGGAGGGCACCGCGACCAACGTCCCCTTCACCGTCACCACCAACCCCGTCACCCTCGCCACGGGCGCGGCCACGGTGAAACCGGGCGCCACGGTCTCCCTCTCGGGCACCGGCTGGCCCGCGGGCGCCGCCGCCTCGGCGGCCCTGTGCGCGGCGGACGGTTCCGGCTGCGATCCGGCGAAGCTCTCGGCGACGAACCTGGGCGTCAGCGCCTCCGGAGCCCTGTCCGGTACGGTCACCCTCGCCACATCGGCGGGCGAAGGGGCCTACCAGGTCCAGATCAGCTCCGGCGGGCTGCACGTCACCGCCCCGCTCACGGTGGCGAAGACCTTCATCACCCTCTCCCCGTCCACCGGGCCGACCGGTACGAAGGTGACCGTCGTGGGCCAGGGCTTCGCCCCGGTCAGCACCGTCCAGATCGACGGGATGAAGGCGGACGGCTCGAAGAGCTCGGACGGCTACAAGACCAAGGTGGTCGGCCTCGACGGCAGCTTCTCCCAGACCTTCACCGTCAACGACCCGGCCACCGTCGCCCTCCAGGCACGCGAGTGGCTCGTCAACGGGAAGAAGGCATTGGCCCGCTTCGCCGTCGGCGGCACCCCGCCGCCGCCCGCCCCCTCGTACGCCCTGTCACCCGACAGCGGCCCCGCGGGCACCATCGTGCAGGTCACCGGGCGCAGCTTCGCCCCGGTGGCGACCGTCGCGGTATCGGGCCGGAAGGCGGACGGGTCGAAGACCTCGGACGCCTGTGTCACCCGGATGATCGGGCTGGACGGCACGTTCGCACTGAACTTCACCGTGAAGGACCCGGCCACCACCTCGATCATGGCCTCCGAGGTCCTGGCCAACGGCAAGGTGATCCAGACCCGCTTCACCGTCCGCTAGGTGCTGGGCAAAGCGAGGAGCCCACCTGTTTGTGCGGCATGAAGCGGTACGGCAGTCATACGGACCGGCCGGCGCCCCTCGTCAGAGAGACGCCGGCCGGACCTGACTCGGTACCTCCCGGCAGGTGACGGGCAGGAGCGAGCTGTCGCAGACCGTGTGATCGTGTCAGGCCTTCATGGCATCGCGGACTTTGGCGGTGTCCACGAATTGTTCGAAGCGGACGATGCGGCCGCCGCGGACGATGAAGTGGTGGGCGACGCGGACGTCGATGTCCTTGCCGGTGGCCTTGTTGGTGGCGGTGTAGCGGGCGAGGACGACGACGTTCTCGCCGTCGACGACGTAGGTGTCGTCGTGGGCGGTCCAGCTGTCCCAGTCCTTTGCCAGCTGTTCCATGACGGCAGAGGTGACACCGCCCGGGGTGCGGTAGGTGCCGGCCAGGGGGAAGCCCGCCATCTCGGTCCATTCAACGTCGTCGGCCAGGGTGGCCCGAAGGGCTTCGAGGTCGCCGTTGGCGGAAGCGATGTACTGGCGACGCACCACGTCGGCGGGGGTCGCGGGGGCGTGGAAGTCGGTCGTCTCACTCATGATGATGAGCTTTCTGGGATGAGGCCGGGCCTGGTGATGGGGCTCAGGCGGTAGGTGGCAGACCGGCCTGTGGTCGGGGTGGGTCAGCCCCAGGTCATTTCGCCCTTGGCGACCTTGGCGCCGAGCTGGGCCGCGATGAGCATTCCCGCTTCCGGGTAGCGGGCGACCAGCGCACTGGTCAGGGCCTCGCCGCTGTCGGCCTTGTCCAGTTCGGCCTCGAAGGCGGTGAGGTAGTCCCGGGTGTAGGCGATCGGGCTCGCGTCGAGGGTGGTGGTGGGCAGGCGGTGGCCGGGGACGGCGAAGGCCGGGTTCAAGGCCGTCATCTCGTCCAGCAGCTCGATCCATACGGCGCGGTCCTGGGGCTTGCCGGTGTCGGCGACCCAGACGTGTTCGTTCTGGAAGAGCAGGACGCCGGCGACGATCGCCCGGTGTTCGGCCTGCCACAGGTAGTGGCGGTCGGGCAGCCCCGGGTGGCCGCCCTTGAGCTGGAAGACGTGACCTTCGAAGGTGAGGTCACCGGTCAGCTCGGCCATGTCGACCAGGCGGGTGGGGCGGTTGGCGCCGACGGGCTCCCAGGCCTTGAGCTTGCCCTCGTACGCGGCCTTGATGTGCTCGATCACCAGCGGTGTCGCGAGGATCGCGGCGTTGGGGAAGGCGTCGGCGATGACTTCGGCGCCCCAGTAGTAGTCGGGGTCTGCGTGACTGATGAAGACCTTGGTGAGGTTCTTGCCGGAGTCGAGGATCTCGGCGGCCAGCCGGTGGCCGTCGGCGCGGGTGAATCCGGTGTCGATGAGGAACGCGTCGTGCTCACCGGTGATGAGGGTGGCGGTCTTGTTCTTCGAGCCGACGGGGAAGTCGAGGTCGATGACCTTGAAATCGAGAGTGCTCATGATCATGTCCTTTGCCGGGATCGGCGTGCGGGGTGTGGGGTGGGGGCTGCTGGTCGTCTGGGGTTCAGGTTCGCCCGCCACACGCGGGTGGGAGCAGACCGTGCCGGTGTGTCGGGCCAGGGTTCAGCGGCCGGACGCGGCCGACCGGGTGCGGGCGGAGCCGAACTGCTCCAGGAGGGTGTCGACCGTGTCGGGATGGGCGTGGCCGACGGCGAGCACCGCGGTGTGGTCGCCGTCCTGGGCCAGGAGGGTCGGGTAGGCCTTCGCGCCGAGGGCTGCCGCCCGCCGGAAGTCGGCCTCGGCCGCGCGACGTGCGGCGGGTGAGGTGAGCGCGGCCCCGGCTTCTACGGGGTCGAGGCCGGCTGCCGTGGCGATCCGGGTGAAGGTGTCGGGGTCGGAGAGGCTCAGTCCGTCCTGGTAGAACGCGGCCTGCACGGCCATGGCCAGTTCCACCGCCCGCTCCGGGGCCGCCTGCCGCAGCGCGGCCACGCCTCGGGCGGCGTCCAGGGAGTCCATGACGAACGAGCCGTCGGCTATCAGCCGCTCGTACCCGGCCCCGAACACGACACCGGTCAGCTCGCTGATCTTGGCGTTGGCGCCCTGGACGTAGCCGAACTCGCGGATCGGCACGGCCCGCGGCCCGGTGAACAGACCGCCGGACACGACCTCGACGGACAGTTCGGGGTGGCGCAGAGTGACCTCGGCCAGGGTGGGGGCAAAACCGTAGGACCAGCCGCAGTAGGCGTCGAAGACGTAGACGAGTTTCATGGGAAGGCCTTCGCAGAGGGGGTCGCTCCACACCGAAGCGATGTACCTGCTTCAACAGTATCTGCGACGTCAGGTATTCCGCGTGCTGAAGAGCCCCCGATCTCGGGGCTTTCGCACCTACCGCAGGCGGGGCAGGGCGTCCCGCGCCGAGTGGGACAGGATCCGCAGGCACTCCATGAACTGCTCCCGTGCCTCCTCGGGCAGCGGAGCCAGGAAGTGGCGGCGGATGTTCTCCACGTGCAGCCGGCTGGCCCGCACCACGAGGTCCTCGCCCCGCTCGGTGAGCCGCACCAGCTTGCCCCTGCGGTCCGCGGGGTCATCTGCGCGCACCACCAGACCGGCCGCCTCCATCCGGTCCACCAGCCGGGTCATCCCGCCCGTGGTCAGCACCCGCTCCTGCGCGATCGCCCGCATCGACATGCCCCGACCGCCCGCCCGGCCCACGATCAGCAGCACCTCGTACATCAGGTGACTGATCCCGAACTCCTCCTCGATCGCAGCACCGAGCAGGTACTCCAGCCGCCCCGCGGCCCCCTGCAACCGCCCGAACGCGAGCACCAGCTCATCGTTGGCCGCTTCCTGCGCCGAATCGATCCCCGCACCTGCACCCACCGTCACACCCATCCCTCGTCAATCCGGACCTCAGCACGATCATCGCCCCTCGCCGCCCGGCCCGCAGCAACGCGCCTTCCCGGTGGGCGCCGCCGGAGTTGTGGCAGGGCGGGACCGGTGCCGGCGGGTCCGCCCGCAGCCCCCTCGATCCGGGTGGCACGGTCGCGCCGGTCTGTCGCCGCTCGGAGTCATGGCTCTGCTGCCGGCTCGCATCCCGCTCCTCGGTGCACGCGGCGGACGACAAGACCGCTGCGCGACCCGGACGCCCCCGAGCTCGTTGCGGCGGGCGCAGGGCGCAGGGCGCAGATCGCGATTCGTTTCCCCCGGATCCCCCCAGAGCTTCCCGACGCGCAAAATTAGCTGGTCACAGGCGAAGGATCACTGAGCGTGATGCGGGCGGCTAAAGCCAGTCACGCCGCTTGAAAATCACGTACAAACTGATGCAAACCATCCCCATGAGGCAGATCGCAAGGGGATATCCGAAGCTCCAACCCAGCTCCGGCATGGACTCGAAGTTCATGCCGTAGATCGTGCCGACCAGGGTGGGTGCGAACAGGATGGCGGCCCAGGAGGAGATCTTCTTGAAGTCGTCACCCTCACACCGCTGACCTGCGGAAATTGCCTGCACAGGCGGTCTGACCTGCAGCGATGGACCTTTCCGAGTCTTTCACCCTGCTGCCCGTATATGCAGCCGATTCCCCCCAGCCGCCCCCCAGTGAGGCCTCATTCCCCCCAGATTCCCCCCAGGGGAGGCAGCTTGTGGCGGCGGATTGCCGCTGGCTGGGACCGTGATCCCGGCGGTAGGGATGGCTACGCGACGTAAGAAGAGGGAACGGTACGACCTGGTGATCGCGGACGTCCCTGCGCGAGTCTAGGTTGAATGAGGAGGCCGTGGTCTCTGTGGTCTCTGTGGCCAATGAGTCTGAGCGACCTGTTGCCGCCGCTGTTGTGGTGCACAAGGGGCGGCTGCTGTTGGTGCGGCGTCGCGTCGCGGAGGGGCAACTGTCCTGGCAGTTCCCTGCTGGCAAGGTGGAGCCGGAGGAGTCACGCGAGGCTGCTGCTGTCCGGGAGGCGCAGGAAGAGACCGGTCTGCGGGTGATTACGCGTGAGTTGCTCGGCGAGCGGGTCCATCCCGCTACCGGCCGACTGATGTCCTACACGGCCTGCGATGTACTCAGCGGCACGGCGCACGGCGCACGTCGCGGCGGAGCGGGAAGTCGCGGAGATCGCGTGGGTCACCCGCGGCCAGATCTCGGCGTACGTACCGCACGGGCTCTTCGGACTGGTGGAGGCGTACTTGGACGGTGTACTCGGCTGATCGGCCCATCTGCGAGCCGCAGATGCGTCGGGAGCCGGCGGTCCGGGATCTGGCCCACGAGATAGCCACCCGAGGCCGTTGTCGTACCCTGCCATAACTCGACCGCTCGAGCCGTCGACTGGGAGTACCCGCGTGACCGAGCCGCAACGTAAGCCTGTCCTGTACGTCGTCGTCTGCGCTGCGGGGATCGCCGGCGATGTCGGCATACTCATCACTGCCGCACAAGAGCGGGGCTGGGAAGTCGGGGTCATCTCCACCCCGCAGGCCATCGACTTCCTCGACTGCCAGGCGATCGAGGAACAGATTGGTTATCCGATCCGTTCCGTCTGGCGCTCATCCGGCGACGCGCGGTCGTACCCGAGGGCCGACGCCATCACCGTCGCACCAGCCACCTTCAACACGGTCAATAAATGGGCTGCCGGCTTCGCGGACAACCTTGCTCTCGGCATTCTGTGCGAGGCGCTTGGTATGGGCATTCCCACTGTGGTTCTGCCCTATGTCAACACTGCCCTCGCTGCTCACCTCGCGTATCGGCGTAGCGTTGACCAGCTGCGTGAGATGGGTGCTGTGTTCGGCAGCTACGAGCCGCACCGCCCGAAGTCCGGCGGGGGTGCTGACCGATTTCGCTGGGACGAGGCTGTCGATCTCCTTGCTCCGCAGTTCCCGCATGCGGCGCGGCAGCTGTGACGAGAGTGCGTCTTCGCCCTGGGCCAGGGCGGGCCCTGTAACGGCAGGCAGTTATCTCCCAAGGACTTGAGGGGCGAGGGCGTGGCCTTCCCGCCTGTGGCTAGGATCGGCTGTCAAGACATGGGGAGGGGCAGAGGGTGCGGTTTGTGGTGGGGCCTCGCGGGGCGGAAGCGCAGGGGCTCGCGGCCCTGTGGGAGGAGGGGTTCGACGGGGTGCTGGTGCCCGACGTCCGCTCTCCTGATGGCCACCGCACCGGATACGTCCTGCACCTGGCGCGGCTGGAGGAGCCGGTCGGTGCGGTGAGGATCGCGCACGCGGCAATGGATCCCCGAGGGCGCCGCATGCCGCCCGTGCCAGACCGGTTCGTGCGCTTGGACGACGATTTCTTCTCTGTCGGGCAGGACGTCTCCTACTACGAGAACCTGCGGCACCTTCCCGATCGGGAGCGGGCTGAGGTACTTCGGGCGCTGCGTGACATGGCGAGCGATGAAGCCGTCTTGACCACCGCGCTGGAATACGACGTCACCCGTGACTCGCTCCTGCGGTACGTGAAATTGGCAACGGTACGCGGGCAGATGCGCCGGCTGGCCGGCGGAGGCGCCCGCAGGCAGTCCTTCGGCATCGGCTACACCCCTCCTGGCCGCGACGGCACCAACCCGCCACGGTTCACGTTCGCGGCCGTTCCCGGCTCGCAACCGCCCACGAACATTCACGCGCTGACCGGACGCAACGGCGTAGGGAAGTCGTTCGTGCTGTCCCGTCTGGCACGGGCCGTGGCCGCCGACGAGCCGGATCCCGCCAGGTTCGGCCTCGTTACCGAGGAGGGCCGGCAGGGGCGGTCCTTCGCGAACCTGGTGATGGTCTCCTTCAGTGCCTTCGATGGCTTCCCCCTTCTCCACGGCGACGCCATGTTCGACACCTCCTATGTCGGCCTCCATGTCCCGGGCTCCGCGCCGCCCCGCTTCAAGACCCCCAACCAGCTGCGTCGGGACTTCACCAACGCCGTGCGTGCCTGCATGACCCGTGAACGCACCCCTCGGTGGATCGACGCCATGCGGACCCTCGACTACAACGGCGGTGGCCTCCTGGAAGACGGCTGGCTCGACGCCTTTGAAAGCACCCCCACCGTCGCCGGCCAGATCCGCAAAGCCAGAGCCCTGTTCGGAAAGCTCTCCGCCGGCCACAGGATCGTCATACTCACCGTCACCCGGCTGATCGAGAACGTCGACGAGCGCACTCTCGTCATCATCGACGAACCCGAAACCCACCTCCACCCCCCGCTGCTGGCCGCGTTCATGCGCACCGTCTCTGCCCTGCTGGCCGACCGCAACGGACTCGCCATCGTCGCCACCCACTCACCGGTGGTCACCCAGGAACTCCCCGCCCGCTGTGTGTGGAAGCTCCAGCGCCACGGCGACCACCTCCGCGCCAGGCCCCCGGGAATCGAGACCTGGGGCGAGAACGTGGGTGTCCTCACCCACGAGGTCTTCACTCTCGAAGTCACCGAATCCGGCTTCCTGAAAGACCTGCGAACCCTCGTCAACCAGGAAATGACCTACGACCAGGTCCTCGCTCGGTACAACCACCGGATGGGCAGCGAGGCACGCGTCGCCCTCAGCGCACTGATCGCCGTCCGCGACGGAGAGACCCGCCATGAAGGGCCCAGAGATGCGCCGTAGCCTCACGCCGCCTCCGCAGAACTCCCGAGACGTCTACATCACCTGCATCACCAACACCCGGCCTGCCACCTTCGCCAAGCTGGCCGCGGCCGAGGACGACGTCGTCGACGCCGCCGACCAGTTCGAGGCTGCCGCCCAGAAGCAGGCACTCCACACGCTTGGCCACCTCAACGAGCAGCCCGCGAACAAGGCCGACCGTGAGCGGCTGGCGAAGGTCTACGAAGGGCGCCTCGTCGACACGAGGGGGCCCGGCCGCACGACCTACGACGCGATCAAGGCGAGGTCGGCCTTCTGCCCTCTGTGCACCATCGGCACGGTATCCACGATCGACCACCACCTCCCCAAGATGAAGTACCCGCTTCTCGCCGTGGTGCCGGTGAACCTCGTCCCCGCGTGCGGTGACTGCAACAAGAAGAAGGGAGAGCACGCCCCGGCCACTGAGGAAGAGCAGACCCTCCACCCGTACTATCCCGTCCAGACCCTCTTCGAGCACCCGTGGCTGGTGGCCCGAATCCTCCCGCCCACCGCTACCCGCGGCATAGTGGCTGCGTTCTCTGTCAGCCCCCACCCGGAATGGCCCCCGGTTCTCGCCGCACGGCTGAACTCCCACCTCAGGGTCCTCGAACTCGACACACGCTTCACCTACGCGGTGGTGTCGGAGCTATCCGCGGTGAGCAACCTTGTGGCCACATGGACTGCCCGCGGCCTCCCCCGCCACGGGATCAGTCGGATACTGGCTGATCATGCCGCCGCGAGGGGCGCGGGTGAGTCTCTCAACACACCCATGGCCGCGCTGTACCGGGCCCTTGCCGAGGACGATTCGTACATCAACGGCGGTTGGCGCAGCCCAATCGAACACGTCCCGTCAGAAGCGTGACCCGCCCGCTGATCGGCTTCACCTCTCCAGCTGACCGCTCGCCTGCGCCAAGCTGTCGAACTCCGTGGCCAGGCACGCGCCCTGGTGGAGGAGGCGCTTAGAAGGCGCCTGCTCTATCCGCTGAGCTACGGGGGCTGACCTGCGAAAACGCAGCTTCCGAACACGAGTCGTGTGGTGCTGTGCCACACATGTGCCACAAGGGTACGTGTGGGGCGATCGACTCCGGCTTTCAGCCTCTCACAGGATCTTTACGTCCCGGCGGGTCGAGGCGGAAACAATTCGCTCTCCACCGCTGTTGTGGCCTCTGGATACAGCGATGCATGGGGGTGCTTAGACTGAGGCTGTTCGATGTGAGCGGTGGGGGCGCGGTGGAGATCACCGCGAGGCCGGCGGAGCTGGAGCGCCATCTTCAGGACGTGGTCGAGGGGAACATGGAGCTCCTGCTCGGCGTCCGGTTCCTGGCGAGCGAGTACAGCACGGGGCCGGTGCACGGGGGCAGGATCGACTCGCTCGGTATCGACGAGAACGGTTCGCCCGTCGTCGTCGAGTACAAGCGTGGGCGGGACGCCGGCGTCATCACGCAGGGCCTCTTCTACCTCTCGTGGCTCGTCGACCACAAGGCGGAGTTCCAGCACCTGGTCCGCGACCGGCTCGGGGAAGCGGCCGCCGACCAAGTGCTGTGGAGCGCGCCCAGGCTGATCTGCGTTGCGGAGGACTTCACGCGCTACGACGTGCACGCCGTGCGCGAGATCCGGCGCAGCATCGACCTGGTCCGCTACAGCTACTTCGGCAACGACCTCCTGGCCCTTGAGCCGGTTGCCTCCGTCGTCGCCGACGGAGCGGTCCGAAGCGACCGTCGGCAGCGCAGGGCAGCTCAGGGAGACAGGCCGGTGGACAACACCGGGGTCTCGGACCTGCGGGCCGCGCTGGAGGAGCTGATCCTGGGACTCGGTGACGACGTGAGCCGCGTCGACCGCAAGCAGTACCGGGCCTACCGGACGCTGCGGAACTTCGCCTGCGTCAGCCACGGACACCTGCAGGAGGTCGTCATGACCCTTCGCCTGTCATCGAAGGAGATCGACCTGGTCCCTGGATTCACCCGGGACGTCAGCGAGATCGGCCACCACGGAACGGGCGACCTCGAAGTCCGGCTGCGCACGGACCGCGATCTGCCCCGAGTAGAGCCGCTCCTACGGATGGCTTACGAAGCGGCGTGACCGCTCGGCGGGCAGCGGTATCGAGTTGTGGATCAGGCAGCGGCGTCGGCCTCTCGTGGTGCGGACAGGGGGTGGCGGTGTCCTTCCATGATGCGGCGGATCTGGGAATTCGGAATTCGCGGATCCACTGCTATAGGAAGCCGTCAGCGCCGCTTGGCCGCTGGATGCCAGACCCCGCTGCAGGGCTTTTGCGGGCGGCTCCTTGCGGGCGAGCCCAGGAGGTAGGGCCCTGCTGTGGTTGTCCCGGGCATGCGGTGAGACCCCGTCGAGGGGGGGATTCGACGGGGTCTCACTCAGACAGTAGCTCGATGCCCCGTCGCGTCGTGGCGTGGAGGCGCGTCTCTGCGTGTTGGCCATCCAGACCGCACTCCGAGGAGGGTTCGCCGGTTCAGCGTCTGGGAGGGGGCCGATGCGTCGCGGCCGGGGGTGAGGCCGCGACCGGCTTCTGGGCGATCTGGCGGGCTGGGGCTACAGCGTCGATTGGGGGCTGGCGGTGGTTGTAGCCGTGAGCCAGTTCGAAGCTGATGTCCTGGATGAGGCCCGTGGGGGCATATGCGGAGAGGTGGATGGCCCATGAGGGGCTTTCGGTCGTGTTGCCGCCCCAGATTGTCCAGGCCGGCAGGACGTCTCCTTGCTTGACGAGGGTGTCGAAGCGCAGGCCTGCCGCGTCGGTCGTGGGCGCCGTCCACTCGATCAGCCGGGATCCGACCTTCAAGGGCCAGCCCGCGTCGCCCAGGGGGCGGGACGCGTGGGCGAGGTCTTCCTCCTTGACGGGGCCGCCGGATCCCCGGCCCCAGGAGTCCTCGGTGCTGAGGCTGTTGAGGAGGGCGCGAATGACTTCGGCGGGGGTGGCCGGGGTGGCGGTGGCATGCCAGAGGCGTTCGCCGACGGGTGACTCGTAGGCGGCGATCGTCCAGGCGCTGTCGCCGTGCGTGGCCTCGTGGAGGAACTCGACGCGCAGGGTGAGGGACTCGTGGCTGGCGATGGTGGTCTCGTCGTGCGGCCGCCATCTTTCCCATTCTCCGTTGGCGGCGAAGAAGTCCTTCAGGAGGGTTTCGTGGTCGCCGGGACCGTTGGCGTACACGGGCACCAGCTGGGATGTCTCCTCGGCTGCGAAGCCCAAAGGTGCCGGTGGCGGCGTGGGGGAGGGCGGAGCTGTGCCTAGGACGGCCAAGGCGTCGCGCTCGACGTCGGTGAGAGGGGCCGGGCCGGGGCGGACCGCAACGGTGTGGCGGCGGTGGAAGTCGGCTACGGCCTCGGCTTCGGAGGCGTAGTCCGTCTCCTCCGTGCGGAGGTGGTCCTCGCCGTGGAGGTGGACGCTCTTGCCCCCGGAGTAGGTGCCGACCGCGAGGGTGGTCCAGCCGTCATGGGCATGGAGATGTTCTTCGCGATTCGGATGTCTCGTGAGACGGGGATGGCCGGGATCGATCGGGGCCGTTACGTTCACTCGATCCGGGGGCGTGTGAGCAAGGTTTGGGGTCGGCCTGCGTGGTGCAGTGTCCACGGCAAGTGATCACCGAGTATGGAGGAGCCATGACGTCTGCGACGGAGTTCGAGTTTGAGTTGCCCCATGGGTATGTCGATGGGGCAGGTGTCCGTCACCGCAAGGGCAAGATGCGGCCCGCCACAGCCCGAGATGAGCTGACCGCGGGGGTGGACCTGCGGGTCCGGGAGAACCCCGCATACCTGGGCGTGGTCTTGTTGTCTCAGGTGGTCACAAATTTGGGCACGGTGACGAACGTCCATGCGGGTGTCATCGAGGTCCTCTTGGTCTCCGACCTCGCCTATCTGCAGGACATGTACGAGCGGATCAACACTCCCAGCTTCCAGGAGAGCGGGGTCTGCCCAACCTGTGGCACGTCGCAATCATGACAAGCAGTGAGGGGTCGCTCAGGTAGCCAGCTCGCCTCGGTGGAGTTCGGTGTGCTGGAAAGCGCTGGGCTTCCTCATGCGGCGGGCCATGAGGGTAATCACGGGACCACCTGATGAAGGCATCGCTGCTCTTCGGCTGGTCAGGTCCTGCTGGTTGAGGTTGGCCTCAGGGGGGTGTGACCGAGATACGCGCCAAAGGGGCGACGGGATGATCTTGGAGCCCTGATCCGCTCGGATTTACGTGGGGTATCGCCGAGGTGAGTCCAAAGGGGGCCATGGGATGATCTTGATGCCTTGAGCCTCGGAGTAGTCACGATCGTAGATCGCCGGTTGCGCCGCCCGGTGGCCGTGAATTCGACCTGCCGTGCGGCGCATTGCTCGGCCCTGGCTCAGATCCGCTCCACGAGGACGGACGACGTCGTACCCTCGACGTCCGCTCCTTGCTGCCGCAAGCCGCTGCCCCGGGGGTGCTCGCGGCGGCGGCTCTACGGCAGTGCGGCCTGCCGCTCGAAGGCGTACCGCGAGCGTGGCCGCTGGCCCCGCCTCCTCGCCCAGATGACCGTTGCCATGGACGCCCGGGAGGAGCAGTGGCCCGGCTGGGAGCGGTACTGGTGCCCGGTGTGCGACACCCTCGTCTACAAGGGCTTCGCCACGGGTTACCGCTCGGACCGCCTGTACTGCAGCGGGAAGTGCCGCTCGCGGGCGTACCGCCAGCGGCACCGGGCGTATGCGAGTGTCACGTAGAGCCGTGGCGCTGAGGGGTTCTACCGGCTGGTACCACGGCTGCCAGTGACACTCGGAGTGATCTTGTGCGGACCAGTCTCCCGGGATTGTGGCTCCTGGCCCCGTTCGTGGGGTCAGGAGCCCACCTGCGTGTGCTTCGGGGGAGTTACCTGAGGGTGTTCTCGACGATGAGAGAGGAGGTGCGGCCGTCGATCTCGCCACCGAGGTTGCCGGTGTCGGCTTCGATGATGGCTTGTGCTCCGGAGAAGTCCGCGTGCTCGAAGAGCGTGACCCGCCAGCCCTTGGGGACTGTGACTGAGCGGATGGAGTCGTTGGAGATGGTGAGGTTGGCCAGGTTGTACCTGCCGGGCTGAAACCGCTGGCTGTCGCCCCGGCAGCCCGGCTCAGTGAAGGCCACTGCGGCGTCGAGGTTGAAGGCCACTGCGGCGGGGATGTCGAAGGCGGCTTGGTAGGCGAGCCAGTCGGCGACCTTGACACAGCCGTCACTGAAGGGGACTGGGGTGCTAGTCATGTTGGGTTCCTGTCTTTGTCCTGGGAGGCCACAGCGCGCGGCGCGGTATGTGATGAAGCGTCAGGTGATGACGATAGCGAAGTTGAGCTCTGAACTGATGATGCGGACATTCCAGCCAAGCTGAGCTTGTTTTTTTTATCCCTTCCGGTCTTCACCTGCCGGTGATCGCGCCACCGTCTGCGCCGCCCGTTGCTGACCGGCAGGAACGGCCGCAGTCGATCCCACTCCGCGTCCGACAGATCGCCGCGCTCTCCCCGCCCCATACCCGGCCTCGGTGTCCTATCCCTGACCCACGGTGCAAAGTAGGCGAAAGGCTCGTTACTGCTCGGCCCCCGTCGTCAGGATGCGGGCTGGACGGGGGCGCGGGACGTCGGCAGCGTCCTGGAGGACGGCGAAGTCGGCGCGGGCAGCCTCGATTGCTTCGGGGTACGCCTCGCGCTTGGCGTGCTCAGCGAGCGCCCGGTAGATGCTGGCTGCGGAGGGGTTCTGTCCCTTGCGCTTGCCGGTGGGGATGAACAGGTCGGGCTGGATCTGCTCGACTGACTCTCCGGCCGCGCGGCGGCGGAGCACGGTGTGGAGCATGTCGTCGGTGATGACTGGGGGCCGGCCGCCGTGCTTGCCCTTGCGGGCGGTGGTGTCGAGGCCTTCGAGGGTGGACTCGCGGATGCTCTCCCGCTCGGTCTCCGCCATCGCTGCGAAGAACGCGAACAGCAGCCGACCGGGGCCGCTCGGGTCATACATCCCCGGCAGGGGTCCGGCGAGCATCTCCAGGACCAGGCCGTGGGCGGTGAGGTGGTCGGCGAGCGCCGTGAGTTCGGCGGCGTCCCGGCCGAGCCGCTTCATCTCGTAGACGGTGAAGATGACGCGGCAGTGCGGGGCGTGCGCCTTGACCTCGCGGGCGGTGGCGAGCGCGGCCTCGAACTGGGGGCGGACCCGGATGCGGGTGCTGATCTTCTCGCTGAAGACCTTCTCCCGGGGGATGCCGTGCTTGGCGAGGGCGTCGAGCTGGGAGGCGAGTTCCTGGCCGAGGGTGGAGCAGCGGGCGTAGCCGATGCGGATGTCCGCGGTCGGGGTGTCCGGGTCGAGGGGGGTCGGAGGCGGGGTGCCGGGCCGCCAGGGCTGGCCGGGACCGCGGTCGGCCGGGGTCTGGACCCGCAGCAGCTTCGCAAGGCGGGGCACCTTGGTGAACCGGCCGGTGTGGTAGGTCCCAGCGACGGCGCCGCCGCGCGACCGGCACGGGGAGCCCGGCTCGGCCGCGCACCGCGGGCACGGGTGGCGCTCGACGTCGGCCGCGTCGGCCGGGGCAGGTTCCTGAGGGTCCGTCATGAACCGGATGTTCTCACAACATAGTTCTCAGAAGGGGGCCCGTCCCTGGTTTGCGTGAGAACGGGTTGTGCGAACGGATCCGGCGCTCCGCCGGCCTGCGCGGACCCCCTGCGGCGCTTCTCTGGAAAAGGACCGTTTCTGCATGGCGCGTTCGAGTGAGTGATCCACTTACCCCTTGCTCGTCACGGGGTATATCTAATTGCATACGCTCCGTGATCAAGTCGGTTCGGCGGTCACGCCCAAGGAAGGAAAACCATGTTCAAGACCATCAAGGCGCGCCGGGGAATCATCGGGACGGCTGCAGCGCTGAGCCTCCTGGCCGCAGGAGCGGTCGCGGGTGTCGCCATCGCAGATGACGCGGCCGTGAGGGCCAAGGCCCCGTACGCGATGGCGTCCGCTCAGATCAACGCGGACGGAACCCGCGCGCAGTCCAAGGGAATCAAGTCGTCCACCAGGGTCGCCGCCGGCACCTACTGCGTGACGTTCGACGACGCCACCAGGATCGACGTGAGCCGCAGCACCCCGGTCGCCACCCTCGTCACGTCCGGCGGCCCGGAGTACGCGATCAACCTCGCCACCTACCCGACGGCTCAATGCGGAAACGCGGCAGACACGCTGACCGTCTACACCGGCGAACGCCTTCTGATGGCCGACGCGCCCTTCATGCTGCTCGTCCCCTGACCTTCCCGCCTCGAAGCCTGTAGGCGGGACCACCCGCTCGCCGGCATGACCTGGCCGCCCCAGCACACGGGTGACGCGGCCGAGAAGAAGGAAGCCCCCCATGTCTCACAGCATCACCGGGCGTGCTCGCGCCATCGCCCTGACCGTCGCCGCCCTGGTGTCGGTCCCCGTCCTGGCCGGTACGTCAGTGGCGGCACCCATCGACATGTACGCCCCCTACGCCCGCGCCGCCGCCAAGGTGGCAGCGAACGGCACGCTCCTGGCGCAGAAGAACATCGACGAGGCCGGGACCAGGAAGGTCGCCACCGGGCAGTACTGCGTCAAGGTGTCGGATCCCGACATCGACGATCTGAAGGACGCGGCGGTCCACGTCACAAGCAACAGCAACTGGGCCACGTTCATCGTCGTGGCCACGCCGGTCACCGTCTGCGGCAGCGACCCGAACACCATCTACGTACGCAGCATCAACACGGCCGACACCTGGGCGGACACGGCGTTCACCCTCACCGTGCAGTAGCCACAGCAGTGTGCGTCGCCCGGCCGGTCTGCCGGCGGGGAGGTAGGGGGGCGGTCCGATCCGGGGTCGCCCCCCTACAGCCATGCTGGTGCCGGAGCTTCGCTGCCCTTCGGGGGTGACGGGCCGAGCGCTCAGGGCTTCAAGATCACCTCATTGCCCCTTTGGCGCGTATCTCGGTCATACCCCTCAGGGGGGTGAGGTTTCCGCCAGTGGCTGCGAGTTCTTGGCGGAGTTGGGTGTTGTCGTGGTGGAGTGCGGCGATGGCGGTGGCGGCCGCGTCCAGACGCTTGTTGAGAAGGGTGCACTCGCGTGTCTTCTCAGCTAGCTTCCGGCCGAGTCGCGTGATCTCTTCGTCGCGACGGGCTTCGCCCGGTGTGGTGGTGCCGCGGTCGGCGATGTGACTGTCCCACTCGGTGAGGATGCCGGTGGCCCGGTTCATGGTGGCTCGGCTGACCTGGGCTTCTCGCCATAGGTTTTCCTTGGTGAGGCGTCCGTCGGTGTGCTGTGGTTTGCCGTGGAAGAGCCGCTGCATCGCTGCCCGAAGGGCTGCGGCGGTCTTCGCGGAGACACCGTCTTCGGTGAGAGTGCGGCGGTGGGGTGCGGTCACGTCGTCTCCTCGTGGACCTTGGCCAGAACGGCTTCGGTCCGCTCTAGCTCGCGGCCGATCAGTTCCTTGCGGACGACAGGAAGGGCGGGGTTGTTCAGGAGCTTGAGCTGGGTGCGACGGTGTGAGTCATAGATCGGGACGTGTTCGGGGCCGATCATGCTGTTGTGGCAGCGGTCGGGTCGGCAGCGGCTTTCCAGGGGCCCAGTGTGGCCGTTGGGAACGATCGCGTTCTCCAGGCAGACGGCCCCATTCGGGTTCATCTCGTCGAACAGGCAGTGGTTCAGCGTCCCAAAGCGGATTGTGATGCGAGCTTTGCGTAGGAGGCTGTCCTCGACGCGGGCGTCGCCGCCGCGGGCGGCGACCGTCTCCTTGATCTGGTCGAAGGCCTCCTTGATTCGATCGGCTCCGGGGCCGAAGCCGATGGCCTTGCCGCTGGTGTGTTCGCTGTAGAGGTCTCGGATGCGGCGGAATTTGGCAGCATCGACAGCGGATTGGAGATGCTCGGCCCAGGCGCTGTCGGAAGCGGCATAGCCGCGGGTGGAGCGGTTGGCGAGGGCTCGGGTGGCGACGTGTTTGAGCTGGATGCCGAGCGCGATCTCCGAGCCGGCGAATTGGTCGGTCAGCATGGCCATGGTGCGGCGGAACATGTGGGGTCGGGCCTTGCCTGGCGGGATTTCGTCGAGTCCTGACCAGGCTCGGCCGGCGTTGACGAAGGCGATGAACTTCTGGGTCATTTCGGTGCCCTGGAGGGCCACGTTGACGGCCGGGTTGCTGAGCGGAGCGAAGACCCGTTCGGCGTGAACAGACACAGCTTCGGCGACCGTGATGGCCTCGGCGACCGGCTCGGTGATCCACCAGTGCTTGCGGGGCAGGCCGGGGCGGCCCTTTTGGAGCGTGGAGGCGATGGCGGGCGAGTTGTAGTGCTCGACGACGCTGCCGCGGACGATCGCCTGGATTTCCGAGTCCCGCATCATCGAGAGTGCCGCGACCAGGATGAATGCGGCATTGCGGAGAGCAAGGTGGAGACGGAACAGGTTGTTGGGGGTAATGCCGGGGTGCCAGGCACCGGTGGTTCCGTCGGGACGGTGGACCGTGGCCAGGGCAGGGACGAGTCCTTCGTGGGTGATCCGGCCCTCGGCGATGGCCTGCATGACCTTCTGGCGACGTGATCGGGAGCCGCCGGCGAGGGTGTAGCCGTTGTTCCGTCCGGGCAGGCCGACGAGGAGGTCCAGCAGGTGCCAGTGAACGCGGGGGCTGCCGTCGCTGTGGGTCCGGTTGGAGTAGACCGGGATCTTGTTCGCCGGGTCGTCGAGCCAGGCGTCGACTTCGGCTTTGCGCCCGACGATCGAGGGTTGGGCCTTGCTCCGCAGTTCCTCGTAGCGGCGGGTGGCCCGCAGGATGTCCGGTGCGAAGGTGTGGACGTAGGCCCAAGCCGCGCGGACAAGCGGGAACCAGATCTCCGGCGTGACGGCCTCGGTTGACAGCTCGGTCTTGCCAGGGCATTGGGCGACCCGGCGTGCACTTCGGCCTTCCCAGGGGTCACCGGCGGGCCAGCCGCCGGTGAGAGCAGGGCCGAGGACTGCCATCTTCTTGAGGAAGGTGACGGTCGAGACCACGGTGCCCGGCTTCTGGACTGTGTGAAGGTCCTGGATCCGCCGGCGCAGGTCGTGGTGGGTCCATTCGGCGGGCCGGTCAGGCAGGCCCTTCTTGCGGGCCCAGACGATGAGTGTGCGGAGCTTCGACACGATCTGGACTAGCGTGGCGACGTTGGCGTGGTCACAGCCGAGATGTACGCCGATGTCGTGGAGGGCCTCATGCTGAGGGTTGGCCATGGCCATGAGGACCTCGCGGGCCAGGAGGTTCCAGAACGGATCGGTCAGTTCGCCGCTGAAATGGACTCTCCAGCTGCAGCGGGAGCGGTTGGGCGGCCGGCGGACAATGTCGTTGAAGTCCCAGACCTCGGTGTCGCCGAACTGGGGCAGGGCCATGTTTCCGCCGTGGGCCCCTTCCCGCAGGGGACGGCCTTGCAGAACCAGTTCAGCATCTCTGAACAGCGGCTTGGTGCGGTCGGCGGGCTGGCTGAGGATCACTGCTCGAACTCCGTGTGTGCGTTGAGGGGAAGATGGAGGCCCTCGCGTCCCTCCTCGATGTGCCGGCGGGCCAGGTCCAGCTCCTCGGGTAGACGGTCGGCGAGGACGGCGAGCAGGTTCGTCCAGCTCTGGCCCCACTGGACGGAGAAGGCGATAGGTGGCAGCCGCTGCTTCAACCGCTCCAGGTGCTCCTTGAAGAGAAGGAGCTGGGGCAGATTGCTGGGGAGGATCCAGGCGTTTCGGCATTCCAGGCAGCGCAGCGGGGCGACCGCGCAGAGCTCTCCGGGCGGGCTGAACGGCGACTGCCGTGGATCGCGGCAGTGCGACAGGCCCATGTCGAGCTGGCCGCCGATGATTCCCTCGGCTTCGTCGGGTTGCAGGCCAAGGGCTTGCAACCCGACGCGGTCCGCGGCGTCCTTCGCCTCGGCTGCGATCACCGTGGGGCCCTCGACGGCCTGCCGAAACCAATGGTCCTGAGCTGCGGTGATGACCTCTCCGGAAATGACCCGCAAGGTGGTGCCTTGGGCATAGTGCCCCGCGAACGTCTCCTCCAGGTGGTCGTCGGCGGCAACGCTGAGGCGCCCGCGGGCCACGATCGCCTTCTCGACCTTGGTCGACTTCCGCAGCCGGGCGATGTGCGGGGTGCCGGAGACCGTGATGTCCCGGATCTCCAGCCAGGCCGCGAAGGAAGAGGTAGGGGACGCGAAGTTCCAGCGGTCGAAGAGGAGAATCTCGTTGGGCAGCATCGCCGCCCTCACGAACAGCGTGTCGTCGACCTCCGGTAGCTGTTCGCGGACCTTCGCGGTGACGTCCAGAAGACGGCGGACGATCACGCTGGCCTCGCGCCGGGGTCGGTCGGTGATCTCGTGGGCGGCGGACGCCTCCTCAACGGGTTGCTGAGTGATGGCGCCGTCGCGGAAGGCGCGGTGCCGAACGCGTCCGGCCCGCCTCTTCACCAGCGTCAGCCGAACTCCCTTGGGGAAGAACTCGACGTCCTTGGCGCCGAAGCCGGTCACCTCCTCGGAGGTGTGGCCTGTCGCGTCCATCAGCAGCACGCGGAAGGCGTGCAGGTCGAGGGTGGTCGGATAGAGGTGAGCGAGCAGGTGACGCACGAGTTTCTGTTTCGCGGTGTGAACGGTGATGCGGCCGTCCGGCCGCATCACCCGCTTCCGCAGGTCGTCGGGCCAGTCGGACGCCGACGGCAGGTTCAGCCTCATGTCCGTCGGGGTGACCTCTCCATGGGCCAGACCCCAGAGGAGATCGGGCAAGTGCAGCCAGCTGCCGGTGCCGGGATGCCGGCCCTTCTCTGCCAGCCGCCATCCCTCTGCCAGCCGCCTCTCCAACTCGTTGACCGCCGTCCAGCTCGCGCGGACGAGGGTCTGCTTGTCCTTGCGGGAGAACTCGTCGTGCTCGGCCTTCTCGCCCCAGGCGACCAGCAGCGGACCGCGGGCCGTGCGGGCCAGAGCCGGGTCCATGGGCCTCTCAGGATGGTCATCCCGCCGGACCAGCAGCGCCCGCAGTGACGTTGCCAGATAGGCTGGCCAAGTCGAACCGGCCGGATACGTACCCGCCAGTCCCCGCTCCCACTTCGTCAGCAGCCGGACTGTGCGGGGATCGGCCAGGCCCAACGACTCCGCGGCCCCCCTGTGCTCCAGTTCGGCGTCGACCCTCGTGCAGAACCGGGTGATAGCCCGCTGGTAGGCGGCCGCCGGCCCCGCGGTGATCTGGGTGACCTCGACGTATTCGACCCACTCGTCAGCGAGTTCGGCCGCCAGTCGCGAGCAGCGAAAGGCTGCCGGATCGAGCTCGATCACCTGGCACCGGCCCCCCGCCTTCGCGCAGGTCACGGAACGGACCCCGATCCTGGCGGTGGGCTGGAGTTCCTCTGGAGCACGCTCGCTGTACTCACCGACTGCCGGGGAGCCGTATTCATGGCGCCGGCCCATCACCGACCACCCCGATCGCCGGACTCCAGACCGAAGGCGTGCGCGGCGATCTTCGCGTAGGTCGCCTCTTCGTCCGCATCGCCGATCCAACCGCCGAACGCTTCTTCGAACTCGTTCACCAGGTCGTCGGTGTACTCAAGGTAGGCATAGGTGGTCTCCGGGCTCGCGTGACCGAGTCTGCGGCTGACGATCAACAGCGGGTTGTGCCGGATGTGCCCCGAAAGGTAGCGGTCGTGGCGACGGCGCCGTGCGGCGTGATCCGGCTCTTCGCCGTCCATCAGCCGTTCCAGATAGGACAGCAGCTGAAGAGCGTGGGTGTGACGCAGGTCGTGCCAGCGCCATCGCCTTGCAGGCAGCCGCGGCGTCGTCGAATTCGCGTGCTCCTGCATCCGCCTCCAGGCCGCGTGCCGGTAGCGCTTCCACGAGTCGGCGCCGGGCATCAGGCCGCTGCGGCAGACGAATACCGCAAGCGCCTCCAGCCCGTACTCGCCCTCATGAACGGTGATCCTCCGGAGGTCAGCGGGCATCGCCTGGATGTCGAACTCCCGCAACACTCCGTCCAGGACCCCGCGGATGCGGCCCGACTCATGGTCGATGGGTGAGACGACGAACAGGTCCCGGTGCCGCCGCCCCAGGCGTGGGGCGGCGGCCGCCGTCAGCTCCGGACGTTCGAGCAGCACGTAGGTGTCGACCGAGCTGACCGCGTCCTCGGGGACGTAGAGGGTGCGGGCCTTGCCGTACTTCGCGCAGGCTTGAACCGTGAACTCGGCTGCCTGTACAGGGGGATTGACCCCGATGCCGAGCTCAGGCAGCAGAACCGTTGCCCACTCCTGCCAGCGTGCCCCCGAGCCCAGGGCCATGTCGGAGCCAGCGCGGTTGCGGTGAGGTGCCCAGCCGCGAAAGGTCCGGTCGACCTGGGAGTCCGGCCGTTGCCCGCCCAGGCCGACATCGCGGAAATAGCGGTACTGATCGAGCGTGAGATGCCGGATGTCCATCCCCCGCCTCACCCGGGGCGCGAGTGCATTGCGACCGCGAGCCGCCACCCGCACCGGCCGCTGCGGCAGATACCCCTCATCGACGGCGAACCCGAAGAACTGATCCAGCAGCCCGGACTCCTTGCCCCAGGCCGACGAGCCGATGGGTCGTTCCTGCAACAAGGTCCGGACCTTCTTGAACGCCACCAGATCCGACTCGGTGGCCGCCAGAACATCGCGGCCGCGGCCCTCCTGATGCCCAGCGAAGCGGGCCATGATCCGTCCGTAGTCCTTCAGCGTGGACCGGGCCAGATCGGCGTACGACATGTTCCGGCCCCACGAACACAACGGCTCGACCGGCATCATCGTCTCGTCGTCCAGATAGATCGGGGTCCCGTCCGAGATCGAGCGATGTACCAACAGCCTGGCCGCTTCCTCGCCGGCCAGCAGCGGACTCTCCAGATGGCACTTCGCCACCTTCGAGTCGACCGAGAACAGCAACATCTCCATCCCCCTTGTGAGACAACGCGGGAGACGAGAGATAGCAGCGGGCCGAGCGGCTCCTGGACCATGTTCATCAGCCCGAGCGACACCTCATGAGACAGATCTGAACTGCCCCAAGAAGAGGTGGATGGTGAGGCGTCCGGCGAGGATGTCGTCGTGGATCCTCTGGGCTTCCCCGGTGTGCTCGCGGATCTCTTCAGGGGTCAGCCACTGCCAGTGTGTTGGGGCGTTGCCGTAGGTCCATTCCGTCTCGATCTCCACCTGGAGCGCGGCGCTGACCTCGACTATCGCGCCGCCTTCCCGGAGGGCCGCGGCGGCCTTGTCGGCATGGTGGGGTTCATCGTGGTCGATTCGGGCCAGGACCATGGTCGAGTCGCCGGTCGCCCGGAAGCCGTACTTGGCGAGCACGGAGCGGGCGAGGTAGCGCTCGGGGGCGGTGAGGGTGGCGACCACGGCGCTGCTGTGGTCGGGGTGAAGGGCGAGACGGACGTCGGAGAGGTCTGTACGGGCGGTCATGCGGCTCGCTTCTCGGGTCCGGCCGGCGGGTGGTCGGCCGGACCCGGGTGGGGTGGGCTTATCGGGAAGGCCGTGGGGAGGCGGCTGGGGCGCGGGTCCGTTGTGGGGAGGGACCGGCCCGGGAGGCGGGGACAGGTGGGCGTGGCGAGGCCGGCTGGTGCGTGGCGTGCTGCCAGCGGGCCCGGACCCCGGCGAGCTGGGAGAGCGCCCGGCGGCTGCCGGTGATCACCTGATGTGGCGTGTTCGTCAGGTCCTGAGCGAAGGCCTGGACGTGCACGCCGGCGAGATGCGCGTGGCGCAGGAGCGCACGCCGCAGGATCTGCTCGCCCCAGTGCTCCGGCGGTCCCGCCGGGCTGTCCAGCAGCTCCAAAGCCTCCTGCGGTCCGAACGTGGAAGTGAGCAGACCGTTCTGCTGCGCCTCCCAGAGCACGGTCACCTTGTCGACCGGCTCGCCCCGGCTGGCCAGAGACGTCAGGCACCGGTACAGGCCGCCGTACAGCGCGGTGGTGAAGTCCTCCGGGCGCAGCCACCGCATGAACGCCAGAGCCTCCGGGTACGTGGTGGCAGTCGAGAGCAGCAGCTGCTCCTCGTCGGCGACCTCGGGTCTCACCCGGAGGCCAGGAAGTGCCGGCGGTGCCGTACGCGGTAGGGAGCCGGGGTGGGAGGGGAAGGAGCCGGCCAGCTGATCGAGCAGCGTGGCGAGAGCATCTACCCGGCTCAGTACCACGGTGGTCGGGTCTGGCAGGCCCTGGTCGGTGGCCGCCTGGACGAGGAGGCCGGCGTGCAGGAGGACGGTCCGCCGGGCGTGGTCGGAGCGCACCATCCGCGCGTACGCGGGGGCGTGAGCCGGGTCGGGGCAGGCCCCGGCTAGGGCGTGAAGGTAGCTGGGGGTCAGCCCCCGCGCGTGAGGGCGGGCGTGGGTGAGGACTGCTGTGATCCACACCGGTTCCTTGGCGTGGAGGTCCGCAGAGGGTGCGGGGAGCGCGGCCATCGCCGCGAATATTGCCCGGTGGATGGCGGAGGCGAAATGATCCGGGCCGAGCGGCCCGAGCGCCTTGATCCGGTGCGGGTCGAGGAGAAGGCCGCCGAGAAGGGCCTGCTCGGCAAAGTAGACAGGTGGGTTCGGCGGGATGTCCGCCAGGCCGAAGTCCGTCTCGGAGGTTGGCGAGTTGGGCATCAGGCCGCCAGGATGAAGTCGGAGCGGGACAGGGTCTTGCCGAGATGCGGCGCAAGGAGATGGCCGGCCAGCAGCGGCGGGACAGCGTTCCCGATCTGGCTGAACTGCGCACCCTTCGTACCCGCCCACGGATAGCCCGCGGGGAAGGTCTGCAGCGCCCCTGCCTCAGCGGCGGTGATCCGGATGGGCTCGGGTGCAGCAGCCTCCGCGCCCGACGCCGTCCCTGCGGGCTCGGCGACCCACACGCACTCGTTCGCCCGGTGCCCGAAGAACAGAGTCCCGGCCGGCTCGCCGATGCCGCGGATGGTCGCGTTGGCCTGGTTGGAGCTCCGCAGCGACCAGGCCCAGGGGTGCCGACCGCAGGTGCAGGCCGATACGTCGGAGCGGGACGGACGCCTTCGGGTCCGCCTGGTCGCGGGAGGCGAAGCGGGGGGCTTCCAGGTGCCGCGGTCACGGGCGTCGGTCAGGGTCTTGCGGGCTCCGGACGGGAAAGGCTCCGGCCCTCCGCCTGGCCCGCCGCCTGCGCAGACCGTCGGGACGGGGCGATCAGTGGCACCCCAGCCGAGCGCCTCCGCCATGGACACCCACCGCTCGCGGCCCGGGCCGAAGAACGACTCGGCCTCGGCACTCTGGGCGTGCGTCGGTGCAGGCGGTTCGGCCACACGGGCCCGGGAGGCGATCAGGATCGCCCGCCTCCTCGTCTGCGGCACCCCGTAGTCCGCCGCGTTGAGGAGCCCGGTCCAGACGGAGAAGCCCCAGCCCCGCAGGATCGCGGCGTACTGCTTCCACAACGGCAGGACGTCGGGGACCTCCTCCATGAGGACCCACTCCGGTTCGCCCACCGAATGCAGTGCGCGGAGGTAGCGCATCGGCTCCGCGGCCAGCAGGCTCCGAGGGTCCTTGCACGCGGTCAGCAGCTGCGCCCGGGTGTCTCGGCCTGCGGCGAGGTCGGCGACAGCCTGGTGGACCAGCGGCTGGTCCACCAGGCCGAGGCGCTTGCCGGCCATGGACCAGGCCTGACAGGGCGGCGAGGCGATGAGCCCTCGGACGCGGCCCGCGAACGGCCACACCGGGTACATCGCCACGTCCGTACGGATCGTCAACTGCCCAGCGGCGGCCCTGGTCTTGCAGGCCCACTCATCCCATTCCAGGCCGACATCGCGGACGCCGAGCACACCCAGCGCGTGGCTCCAGCCGCCGGGGCCGGCGAAGAGGTCCACGACGAGGTCCTTCACGCGGTCAGCCCGAAATCGTCCTGGGCGGTGTCCGCATCGCCGCGGCAGGCCCAGGGCGAGCAGCCGTTGACCACGCCGTTTTCAAGCTCGTCGAGTTCGGCGGCGGCCCGCTCCGAGCGGGTGACGTGGTCGATCGGCGCAACTCCGAGCGGCACGCGAGAGCGATGGAGGAAAGCCTGCCCCAGTAGCGGATTACCCGAAGCGTTCGCCCGCGCATTGCCCTTTCGGATAGCCTCGTCGAAGGCGACAACATCATCCCATTCGGCGGGGGATGTGTCCCTGATGCTCCTCCATTGCGCATTTCCGTGAAATGGGCAACCAAGGCAGCTCGACTTAGGGGTGTCCGCCAGCCCAATGTTGGACAGGTAGCGTGTGCAGTCGGCGCGCGACCAGTCCAGATCGGTGATCAAGGGGTGCCGGTTGCGCATATATTTGACGTCGGAGTCCTTGGCGCGATGAAACTCATCCGTGGAAATGCCGACCCACTGCTCGACGAAGATCCCCTTCGGAACACGCAGGGGGTATGGGTATCCGAGCCATTCGCGGACCTGTCGTTTAATCGGCTTTATCTTGTATTCGCCAGTGCATTGGCGCCTGGTCATTCCAGGCCGCCCGTCTTCGTTGAGAATGTAGAGCGGCATTGACGCGAATCGGTGATCCGGGTTTAGGGCGTCGTTTCGAATGTTCCCTGCGGTGACGCGGAGGACCGGTATCCCGGCGGGTCGGGCTATCTCCCGCTCCAGGCGGTCGAGATGGTCATAAACGGCCCGGGGTTCCCAGCCCGTGTCTGCGAAGACCGCGAAGTCAACCTTCGGGAGAATTCCTTCGGCGGAAAGCGCGAGGAGGGTGGAGGACTGTACTCCGGCGCCCAGGGAGAGCACTCGGTATCGGGGGTTTTCCAAGAGAGGGGGATCCAGGGTGGTGCGGGCGCCGAGGATGATCACGGCGCAAGATGGGTGGAGACCGCGGGGGTGTCCGGCGGGAGTGCGGTGTTCAGCGGCGCTTTGCCGGCACGGCGGTGGTGTGGGCGGGACGGGCTGTTGGGGCTGTGAGGGCCTGGATGCGGTGGCTGCTGTCGAGGGCGGCCGTCAGGGCCATCGCTCCGGTGAGGGTGAGGCGGACCCGGTCGCGCGGGGGGCCGGTGCCGAAGGCGGGCGGTGCGGACCCGGGCTCGACGGCGACGAGCCCGGCCTGTTCGAGAGCGCGCAGGGTGTCGATGTGCACGGAGTTGCTGCGGCTGTGGACGGCCTCGCGTCCCTGGTGCCGGGCGATGACGACATGTCCTCGGGCCGTGGCGTGCAGGGCGGCCCGCTGTGCAGGGGCCAGCGCGTCGGCCCCGGTGGTCGTCGCGGGCCGGCAGCGTTGGACCTCCGTGGCGAGGGTGCTCGCGGAGTCCACGGCTGCGACCGGCGCCAGAAGCGTCAACTCGCAGGCCAACTCGATTAGATGCGCGATGTCCCCGCTCCGTGTGGGCGTGTCCGATGGCGGAGGAGCGGTGGCGAGGAGTTCCTTGGCATCGGCGAGGTGCCGGACCGCCTGTCCGGTCAGAACGGCCAGTTGCTTGATCCGGACCGCTGCTTCGGTCAGGGCCACGCCCCCGTACATGGGCTGTTCGACGATGGCCTGAACGGCTTCCCGGCACGCGCTCACCAGGCTGTTCGCCGAGGAGTGGCCCTGAGCGGCGGCGTAGGCCGGCTGAAGGCGGGCGAGCTGGTCGTTGAACTGGGTGAACTGGTCAGCCAGAGCGAGCAGTCGCAAGACCGGCGAGGGCGGACCGGCAACGGTCGGCACCGGGGTCTGCGGCGCGGGTGGCACATCAGGGCTGGATGGGACCGGTGGGGGAGGAGGAGGGTCAGGCGCCGGTGGAGCAGGTGGCGGTCCGGGACGGCCCCGAGCCTTCGGTGCGGGGGATGAGGGCAGGCCAGGCAGGGAGAACAGTGCGTCGTCGGTCATGAGGGTGAGGCCTCCTCAGGGCCCCCTCCCGGAAGCACTTGAGCCACCGGGAGGGGGCTGCGTCAGCGGACAGGGGCGGGGCCCGGGTGGTGGGGGCGGGCGGGAACACCCGGCTCCGGAGCAGGGCCGAGGCGGCGGAGGACCTGGAGCCCATCCGAGGTGAGGTGGAGGCGCTGACCCGCGTGCAGTCCGGTGCTGAAGTCCCGCGCCACCAGCCGCTTGTCTTCAAGGGCATCTACGGACCGGGCGGTGATGCGCTCCGGGGAACCGCTGTCCACGACGGGCCGCTTGCGGGGCCACTGGCTGTACTTGACGGTGCTCGTGTGGATGAGGTGCAGGGCCCGGTGCTGCAGCGCGGTCAGCGTGACCGAGGCGGAAGCGGAAGGGGGCTGCGGAATGTCGAAGGTGCTGCGCCCCAGCTCCTGCTCGGCGGGGGCGGGAGGACGGCTCGCTGCGCGCAGGGCTGCGGTCTCGGTGAACGTGGCGGCGTTGTGGCAGGCGGCGCGGGCAGGGCGGATCAGCTCGACGGCACGGTCCAGGTGGTCGTCGAGGTCGTGGCGGCGGACGGACGGCCGGCTGGTCATGCGACCGGTGGGAGGGTCCGGCAGGCCGTCGACACGGTGGTACTCGGCCGCCATCGCGACCGCGGCCATGACGTGAGCGGTGATGTCGGAGGAGATCTTGACGAGCTGCCCGAGGGACCCCATCGCGTGGTGACCGGAGACCGTGGTGTGTGCGTACGCCTGCTCGGCGGATGTCAGGAGCAGCGTGAGGGCGGCGGCGGACTGACCTTGGGCCGTGGCGTACCAGGAGGTGAGCTTGGGCAGGGAGCTGGACCCGGCGACGGGGCGTTCTCCAGAGAGGAGTCCACCGAGGGCACCGAAGTCGGCGGACAGCGAGTGAAGACGCGTGATCGTGCGCGATGCCTCGGATGAGGTGTTGTCCAAGAAGAAGGGTCCTAGAGGAGAGGCGGGCACCGGAGTCCGAGCGGTGCGGGGCCGGGGACAGGGTGCGGATCGGGGATGCTGGGCGGGCGCTAGCGGGTGCGCGGCGTGGGCTTGCCGGGTGCCTTTGGGACGGTCGTTCCGACGCTGGCTCCGCGGTCTCTTCCGGCGCGAGCGGCATCTCGCAGGGCGAGCTTCTGATCGGCCACGTCCAGGCGCCAGGAGATGTCCTCGGCGAGATTCGTGCTGTCGGTGGCGGCGCGATCGAGGAGGTTGGAGCCCGTTGCGATGTGCCATGCGACCAGGTCCTCCGCCTCCGTCCGGGCGGTCTCGGGGCCCGTGGTGTGACTGACATGGGACGCTTCAGCGAAGGCGTGGTGTGCTGCGCGGCAGGTGTAGCGGAGCGGAGCGGCACGGTCGAGGAATCCGCCCTGGCCGTCGCGGTTGGGCAGGGACGCATGCTCGCCGAGTGCCGCAAGAACGGCGCCGGTTTCCTCCGCAAGGAGCTCGGCCGCGCCGGCGAAGGCAACGGTCGTCGCCCGTGCCTCATCGCCCAGTCGGTAGGTCAGCTGACGCGCACCATCGCGCAGGGCAGAGAATCGGTGGCTGAACTGATCCAGGTCGTATAGGGGATCGTTGACGTCGTCACAGAGCTGGAGGTACTCGCTCACGGTGAGGTCCGAAAAGGCCTTCGCGGGTATGAGGTCGGTGATGACTGCTCCTTCGGGAGAACGGGTTCGTGTGTACGCAGTGGCGGACGAGACGGACGGTTTGCGGGGCTCAGCGGCGTTGGACTGCTCCGGGCGCGGTGGCCGCGGGTACGGGGACGGCAGAAATTGGGGTGGCAGCGGACTGCGTGCCGGCCTGGGCAAAGCCGGGAGCCAGGCCAGCCAGACCGGTGGCCAGCTTGGTGGCGAGGGCCTGACTGGCGGCTAGTTGGACCGACAGGGCCTCCGGTAGCTGCCTCCAATGCGCGGCATGCCGGGCTCGCTCGATGAGTACGGCGGCGATCTCCATCTGTGCGGCTACCTGGGAGAGCACGGTCGCTTGGTCGTCGTCGTGCCCAGTTGCCTGGAGCAGCTCGTCCAACGCGGTGGGAAGCGCGTTTTGTTCGACCGGGAGCCCGTACAGCTCGGCGTGCAGTGCGTTGGCGACGCCGAGTGCGGATCCGCCGCAGGACCGGTATTGGTAGCGCGATTCGGCACCGCGCACGAGTCCGAAGCTGACGGTCACGAGGTGGGGCGGGGGCGGTGGGGTTGTGGAGATCCGGCTCGCGAGAGCCTTCGCGATGTCGACGGCCGAGGGCGTATCGGCTAGGAGGGACTTCTGGTGGTCGGCGGCGTGAGAGTGCTCGACGTGGATCGGAACGGAGATGTTCCGCATAGGGCGAGGTCCTTCGGCGATGAGGGTCAGCGGGTGGGTGCGCTGAAGGGTGCGGATCTTGCCGCGAGGGCTGACTGGTGCTCGATGAGGCCAAGAGAGCTCTTTGGGGGCAGTGATTACGCGGCGGGGCCGTAGTCGCTTTGCTGGAGCGCGTGCTTGGCGATGGCTCGGGCGGTGATGGCCTTCGAAGCTCGGGCGGAGGCGGCGGACAGCTCGCCGGCGCCGGGCTCCAGGTACCAGGGACGCATGTCGAGCATCGCGGGGCGCATACCGGTGGCGAAGAGGAGTCCGGACCCCTTGGGGAGGGCACGGATGGCATCGGCCGGCAGGATCCGTTCCTGCCGCATGGAGACGGAGGTGGACTTCCCGGAGTCGGAGGTCGAGGTGGAGGTGGTCTCGACGTCGTGATCGCCGATCATCCTGCTGAGCTTGTCGGCGAAGTCGGGGTCGTCGATGCCGCTGCCGATGACCTTGATGGTGGAGGCGCTCCACATGGCGTCCATGCCGGCGTCACCCCAGACGCGCTGGCCCTGCCGGTAGGACTGCAGGATCGTGATCGGGATGATGCCGCGGCTGCCGAGGTGGGAGTACAGGTCGGGCAGGTCCGAAATTTTGCACACGTTCGCGGCCTCGTCGAGGACGCAGATCATGGGCGGGTCGAGGCGCCCGCCGGCGCGCTCGGCCTGGGCCGTCGCGGTGCGCATGACGGAGTCCGCGCAGGCCGCGATGAGGGCAGAGGCGCCGCCGCCGCCGTCCTTGCTCAGGAGGAACAAGGTGTCGGTGCTGGTCACGAAGTCGCGGGGCTTGAACTCGTCCGCGTCCTTCTGCGGGGTGACCCACTTCGCGATGTCCGCGTTGAGGAGGCAGGCGGCGTACTGCCTGCTGGTTTCGAAGATGCCGTCCCGTGTCTCCGGCGGCCCTTCCACGGTGCCCTTGAGCTGGGAGGCGACGGCGGTGAAGCCGTGATCGCGCAGGAGGTCGAGCGGGGTGCGGTCGGCCGGGAACGCGAGCCAGCTCATGACGTCGGTGATGGGGCGCTCGTCGAGTGCGGCCGCGAGGAAGAGCTGCGAGAGGACGTTGCTGGCGGCCTTGGACCAGAAGTCGCCCTGCTGGCTGGCATCGACGGCGGCGGTCAGGAAGTGGCCGGCGAGGCGGCCGGCCCCTTCGAGGCTGTCGGCGTCGGCGAGCGGATTCCACCACATGGACCGCTCCGCGTGGGCGATCTGCTGCGGGTCCATCGACCAGGTCCGGCCCACCGCGCCGCGGGCGTCGAGGCAACAGGTGTAGGCGTCACCGGCGGCCTTGTTCGAGGTCAGGAGGACCGGGCCGGGGGCGGACAGGATCATGGGGATGGC
Source organism: Streptomyces sp. NBC_01298 (assembly GCF_035978755.1). Taxonomy (NCBI): domain Bacteria; kingdom Bacillati; phylum Actinomycetota; class Actinomycetes; order Kitasatosporales; family Streptomycetaceae; genus Streptomyces; species Streptomyces sp. NBC_01298. The sequence goes on along the minus strand of NZ_CP108414.1, from coordinate 1,858,843 downwards.
CAGCGTGGTCGTCTTGCCCGATCGGGGTGCCATGATCGCGACGGCCACGTCCTCGAAGTTCATCCGGACCTCGGTACGGCTCCCGGCGATGTTGCCGAGGAGGATCCCGGTGTCCTTGGGCGCGAGGTTCTTGACCTCCTTCAGGCTGGGGCGCAGTGATCGGGCCTTGCCGTTGAGGGACTTGGCCAGCAGTGGTTCGATGTCGCGGGCCTTGGCCATCCCCACGACCTTCTTCTTCGTCCCCCCTCCGGTGCGCTTTTTCCACAGGCTGAGTGCGACGAGTGCGATCGTGGCCAGGAGGACCCCGGGGACGATGAGGCGGCCGATCACCAGGGCGGTGCTGCCGGTGGTGGGCCACAGCCGTTCCGGGTGGAGGAGAGCGTTGGCCGGGTCGTACGGGGCCCAAGCGCCGGCACCGGTCAGCCAGGTGGTGCTGTTGGCGCCCAGCCAGGCGAGGTTGGCCCAGGGGATGGCCACGGCCAGGGCGCCGAGCAGCACCTTGAAGGCCAGGTCGGTGAAGTCGTTGGAGGAGTCGGGTCGGTTGGGCGGCAAGCGGAGGTCCTAGGAGCGTTGGTTCAGGGACGGTTCGGAGGCGCGGCACGGCGGCGGGGAAGTGGCGGCAGCCCGGGAATGCGGGCCACGGGAGCGGTGAGACCGCGCGCTAGAACGTCGAGCTGAAGGATCGTTTCTGCGGAGCGGGCCCAGAGAGACAGGTACGGCCAGGCGGCATGGTTGCGGCGTTGCAGGACCGCCTCGTACTCGGCCCGCGTATCGCTGTCGCGGGCGAGGATCTCCTCGCGGTCCACCAGCCACTGGGCCTGGAGTTCCTCCAGGCGGCGGGCTGCGTCGCGCAAGCCCGCGCAGACGGCGGTCCAGGAAGCAGGCAGGACATCCGCTGGCAGCCGCGTGGCCTGGATCTCGGCGACGGTGACCAGCTGCCCGGTGCTGTAGGAGATCTTCCGGAACGCCCGCCACGTGGCCGCGTGCGCTGCGGTACTCGCGATCGGCGGTTCTTCGGTTCCGTCGCGGGGGTTGTCCCGTGCTGGTTCGAGGTGGGCGCGACTGTCGCGTACGTACACGGCCAGTTGCTGGAGGCGTAGCCGGTGGAGATCGGTGGGTGACAAGGCCAAGGGGAGGGGTGTCCTTCGAACGGCAGGGGAGTGGGGTTCCCGGAGGGCGGGCTCGGGGTGCCGAGCCACCCTCCGGGATCAGCTACCGGCTGCGGCCCGTCGCCGCGGCAGGTGCGGCCGGAGCGGGCGAGTGTGGACGGGCGGATGGCAGCTTGGCTGCTCGGGCGAGCGCTCGGGCCCCGGCGCGCGCCGCGTCCAGGCGTGCGCTGTGGGCTTCCACGATCTGGGGCCCGGCGGCGAAGACGGCGCCCTCAGTCGCTCGGTAGTGGGCGCCTTGGTCGTGTGAACCTCGGAGCAGGGCAGCCGGGTTGGCGAGCTCGTCGATCAGGCCGGCCATGACGTGCGTAGGGGTGGTTTGGTCGAGGGCGGCAGACCAGACCGTTTCGACCCCGCCGCCGTAGGTCTCCTCGACGGCCTGGATCCTCCACCAGAAGCGGTCGTGGTCCCGGCTGTTCGACCCGAACTGTTGGATCTTCAGTCCCTGGCCGGGTGCTGAGGCCTCGCGCCCGTGAGGTCCGTCGCTGGCATTCCACCCGGCGGCAGCCAGCGTCTCCCATAGGTCTGGTGGAGCGTGCTTGGGGGCTGGTCGGATGAGGGAGTCGGTCAGTCCCGCGATGATCTCGACCGGGGCGTTGCGGGTGAACCCGGCGTGCCAGTAGCCGGGCACGAACATCAGGGCGCTGCCCACCGACCATGCCTGGTGCGGTGAGAAGGGGTCGAGGACGAGACCCAGCGAGCGGTCGGGGCTCGTCAGGGAAACCTGCGGGAGACCGCGGTCACCGTCATGCTTCCAGCCCGCCGCGCGCAGGCTGTGCGTGATGTGCCGGGGGTCTCCCGTGCCGGCCAGGTGGCGGGGGCTGACCTCGCAGTGGAACGTGCCCTTCTTGTCTTCGGCGAAGGCTCGCAGGTCCTCGTTCACGGGCTGCTCTGGCCCCGGAAGGGAGTCTTGCGAAGCCGGCTGACGTCGAAGTGAAGGATCGTCCAGTCCTGGATGTCATTGGCCGCGAGCGTCAGCCACTGGACGGTGTGTTCGACCTGCGGGCTCCACGGGACGGGCGCCTGCTGGACCAGGTAGCGGGAGGTCGCGCGAAGGGCTTCGGAGAGGCGGACGAGGACTCCGTGATCCTCGTCGAGGAGAACGGCCGCCAGGTCCAGGGCCTGTTCGGGTGCGGGGCCCGATCGCAGCTGGGCGGTGAGCCTCAGGAGCGTGTTCGCGGCCTCCTGGATCTGCTCGGGCGTGATGTCGGTGGTGCTGTCGGGCATGGGCGTCCTGTGGTGAGGTGGTTAACGGTGGCCGGCTGCGGCACCGCTCCGGGAGGTGGGCGCGCGGGGTGCGGCCTTGCGAGGCTGACGGGCGGCCCACGCGTTCCTGGCCCAGGTCGCGGAACGGGCGGCGGTGACGCGCGCCTGCTTCCAGGCGGCGAGATGGGAGGGCAGGACGGACACCGAGGTGGTGCGGATCCTGTCGGTGGCCGGTACGTGGCCTCGTGGCCGCATGACGGGCTGGGGGTCGGCGAGGGCGGTGGCGAACTCCTGGACTAGATGCATGGGGGTGGTCTGGGAGAACACCGCGTCCCAGGCCCGTCCGTGTTCGGTTCGGGCGCCGGCCCACCAGTGCGCCTTGCCCGGCCCGTTCTGGTGGAACTGGATCCAGGCGTCGCCGTCCGGGCTGGTCGCGGTGAAGTGCTTCCCGCGGGCGGTCGCCCAGTTCTGCTCCTCCAACGGCGCCCACACGTTCGGGGCGTGCGCCGGGCGGGGCTGCGTCAGTGCATCGGTGAACCCCGCGATGATCTCGACGGGAACGTGCGCGGTGAGGGTCACGTGCCAGGCGTCCTGTTCCGGGGTGGCTCGACCGGAGACCGTCCAGCCCGGGGGTGTGGCGGCGACGTTGTACCCGATCCGGACGGACTGGTCCGGGCTGTCGAAGACGACCGGAGTACCGGCGCGGGGCGTCCTGTCGGCCCATCCGCTGGCACGGAGGTATTCGGTGACGTGACGGATGTCGCCTCCGCCGGCCAGGTGGCGGGGCTCGATGAGGTAGTGCTGCTCCGGGAGCTCGGCCCCGGGTCCCCACCCCTTCCACTGCCGGCTCATCGGCCACGCCCAGTCAGCGGGGCCGGCGGGGGCGGCGGCAAGGCGGTGGCGGTCTTGGCCGGAGCGGGTTCGCAGGCCAGCCACTGGGCGATCTCGGCTTCGGTGCCGAGGAGCTTCTCCGCTTGGCGGAACACTGCGTCGCGGGAGTTGGCGAGGTCTCGCCAGATGTCAGCGTCTTCGACGCCGGCGTCGTGGGATCGCTTGGCCATCCGGCTGACCGCTCCCAAGACGTTGCTGACCTGGTAGAGCAGCCCGTCGTCAATCTCGAAGACGGGTGCCAGCAGTGCTGCGGCGTCCTCGGCGGGTAGTCCTTCGTCCAGTTGTGCAGCCAGGGCGGCGAGGGTGGTACGGACGTCGTTGAGGTCCTGCGCGGTGACGTTGAACAAGCGGCCTCCTTTCAGGCATCGGGGTGTACGGGGTGCTGCCCGGGACCGCATCGCGGGGCGCGGCGGCTGCTCCCGCCGCCTGCGCCGAAGGGGGACTTCGCCTGTCTCGGGGTGGGGCGGTGGTCGCTGCCGAAGGCGCAGTCCTTCAGGTAGCGGCGGATGAGGAGGAAGGCGAGCCGGGGTCTGCGCCGGACGGAGATCGGAGGAGGCAGGACGGGGCTGGGTGTTGAGGTGATCGGGTCTCCAGCGACGTCAGGAACGCCGGCGTGGGGCGGCGCCCGGCGCAGGGAGGCCTCGTGGCGGATGCGGCACTGGGCTATTCCGGGCGGTCATGGCCTCGGAGTAGGTCGCCTCGTCGAAGAGTTCGGGGGCGATGTTGACCCGGTAGCCGGCCTTCGTCCCGGCGGCCATGGCGCGGGTCGCGTGCTGCCGTTCCTCGTCAGGGCTGATGATGTCGGGGAGTCGGTGCCACACGTAGAGGGGCGGCAGGATGTTCCGCTCGAAGCCCTGGGCATCCAGCAGCTTCAGCAGGCGCTCGGGGGCTCCCGTGCGGGTGTCGGCGTAGACGGCCTTATCGGAGTAGTGCCGGTAGATCTCAAGGTCGGTGCCGAATTCGTCAGCGTGGTTCAGAAGGGCTGTCCTCTCTCAGGATGGGTCTGTGGGGTTGAGGTCAACGGCTCCGGACTGGGACGCCAGGGCCGAGGGCGGCTGGCCGTGCCGGGTTGGAGGTGAGCAGGGGACGGACAACGACACCGATGCCCAGACGCTCCAGGCGCTGCGAGGCGAGGTGGATGCGGGCGATCTGCTCGCGGTCGCCGTACGCGGCCGGTAGCACGAACATCCGGTCGTACGGATGGAACTGGAAGCCGGACCCGTACAGCACGTCGGCGGCGCCCTCCGCTCCTGATACCGCGCCCACGGCTCCGTCGGGATACCAAGCCATGCTGACCCGCCCAGTGAGCAGGGGCGGCGCCGGACGGCGGGGGACGGGGTGCTCCGTGTTTTGCCTGACCTGCTGCAGGGCGGCCTCGAACCGGGGCACGAGTCGGCGGCTGACCTGTGAGGCCGCGCGGGCCGGTTCTGCAGGGACGGTGATGCCGTTGGGCTCCTTCACCTTGGGGAAGGCGTCCGGCGCGGCATCCGGTTCCAAGGCGCCGATCATGAACTGGCGGGGCCGCATGGGCCGGTCGAAGACCAGCAGGCGGGCTCCGTCGGCACGGCTGAGGACCGCCTGGTGGCCAAGGACGAAGTTGGAGGCCGCGTATCTGATGGCACCGATGTCCCACAGCGAGTTGGTCGTCGGGATCTGATCGGGATACGTGGCGTGGCGGGTGTACGTGCTGGTCCAGGTCGGGCCTGGCAGGCGGGCGGCGAGGGAGACGGCGAAGGCGGCGAGGTCATCGCGCCGGCGGGATGAGGGCATGGGGAACCTTGTGCGTGGTGGGGGAGGTCAGCGTCCGCGTCGTACTGCGGGAGCCGGGGGAGGTGGTGGTGGACAGGAGCAGACGACGGAGGCTTCACGCTCGGTGCTCTCGACTCCGATGCAGGCCGGACGGAGCGGGTGCGCGGTGTGCCGGTCAGCGAGAGCGTTGCGATACGCGGAGATCTCGGTGGTGACCACCGCGATCTTCTCCGCGAGGCTGCGGATTCGTGCGGCGTGATGGGGGTCGGCGTCTGCGCCGAGGCCGGCGAGGAACTCGGCCGCTGCTTCGAGGACCTCGACCGTGGCTGGCAGGACACCGTCTGCGGGAGCCACAAGCTCGGTCAGAGCTGCCGTGGCGTCCTCGCTGTGCTCGGCGTCCCGGATGCTCTGAGCGAGGTTCGCGACCTGCCCGCCGAGCGTCAGGTCGTGGAACGCCACTTGGTGTGAGGCGAAATCGGGATCGTGCTGTACGGCGTACCCGGCGGCCTTCAGCAGTGCGACCGCTCCTTGGGAGAGGTGCAGCTGCTCTTCGTCGTCGAGGCCGTATGGCAGGCGGTGATAGCGGTCATGGGCGCGGACCACATTGATGAACTTCGCGCGCTGCAGAATTGCTTCGGCTTCCTCGTCCCCGCCGCGGGCGATGACTTCGGCGGAGTGCGGATCGCGGGATATGTGTACGACGCGGTCGGACAGGGCTATGGGTAGCTCCAGTTGGGTCAGCGTCCCCGCGGGCCGGGAATGCTCGACTGGGTGGGAGCTGGCGGTACGCGGGGCATGTGCGGTTGGGTCTGCCGGGTCCAGGAAGGGCCGGCCAGGGTGGCGATGGTGGTGACCTCGGCGTTCAGTGCTCGCAGGTGGGTGACGACGGCCGCGATCCGGGTGCTGATGTCGTTGGTGTGCCCGTAGCGATAGGACAGGGCCTCGGAGGTGCGGGCGCTGACTCGGGTGGCTCTGGCCAGCAGCCCCCGGTCGGGATCGGCCAGCTCTGCGAGCAGCTGGTCGGTGTCCCCTCCGAGGTGGACGTGTGGCTCGTGAGGTGCGCCGTCAGTCGCAGGTGAGTGGAGGCCGAAGTCGCGTTCCAGACGTCGTGCCTCGGCGAGGAGGGTCCGTGCGAGGGTGTGCGGCACATCGGTCCACGATCCGTCGGCGCGGATGAGGTTGGCGACGATGTGCAGGGTTCCCGATTCTCCGAGGAAGGCCACCCAGCGGCATCCTGGGGCGTCTGCGGGAGCGGTGATTCCCGAGGCCTGGGCCAGCCGCTCGGCGATCTGCTCCCACGCAGCTGGATGCTGTGGGTGATCAAGCGGGTGGAGCCGGACCTCCAGATGCAGGACGGCGTGCCGGTCACCCCCCGGGCTGGTGATGAAGGGGTGCTCGTGGAAGGGTTCTTCGAGGTGCTCGACCCAGTCCTCGGCACTCCACATGCGGGCGTTCTCCTCCTGCACCGGCCGCTGGGTGAAGGCCGGCCCGTGGGCCACGACGGTGAAGTCGGTGAGCTCGTCGACGTGGAGTACCGGCCGGCCGAGGGCATCCTCGAAGACGTCCTCGACGTGAAAGAGCCGGGGCCGTACGCGGGGGATCATAGGCCCTGCTTGGCGTCGGCGACGTGGACGAGCTGGTCGAGTGCGGTCAGGCTGTACCACCCGCAGTCGACCTCGGTGTTCTCGTCTGCTGAGGAGAGGCGTGGCAGGAGGAGTTCCTCCAGGGCCCGCATGTGGATCAGGCAGTCCGGGCAGTGCCGGTCCAGGTGGATGAGGTAGCGCGGGTGGCCGGTGACGAAGGTGTGCTGGCCGCCGAGCGGGTTGCGCAGCCGCCAGCCGTCCTCGTCGGTGGGGGTGTGCCAGGACGGGGCTACGACGGTGACGGCATCGCCGTAGAGGCTGTCCCCCGCCACGCCGTGGATGATGACGACTCGGTCTCCGGGGGCGAAGTGGCCGTGGGTGATGTCCCGGTTGGGAGTGAGCGCGTCCTGGGGCGTGGCGTAGGGCGGGCGGGGAACAGCTTCGGGCATGGACGGGTCCTTCCGCGAATGGGTGCCGGGGCGGCGGTGGGGATTACTTCAATGGTGCGGAGAATCCCGGATTATCGAATTCGCGGAATGTGCGATAGAAGCGGCTACAGGTGGGGGTTCTCGTTGCCGCGGTCGGTGTCGGAGGCGGCTTCGACCAGCTCGGGGAGGTCGCTCCCCTCGGCGTCGCGCTGGTCGATCCACCAGCCTGCCCGGCGGATGCCGCGGACGGCTTCCTCCAGCGTGGCCCACTCGGATTCGTCCCAGGACCCTTCGACCACCAGATCCTCGTACGCGGCGGTGACCAGCTGATGTCGGCTGCGCTCACCCCACGCCAGAGCCCGCTCGGGCCCTTCCAGCGGGGGCATTGAGAACTTGGCCGCCCACTCGTCGGCGGCTGCTTGCTCCTCAGCGCGCTTCCCGGCGAGCCAGGCTTCCCGGCTCTCGGTGTCGCCGTCGCGAGCGGCCTTCCAGCAGGCTGTGCAGTCCTTCGTGCCGAGCCATCGGGCGAGACTGGCGCGTTTGTCGGCAGGGCGGTTTGAGAGATCGTGCTCGACCTGGTGGCCGCAGGGGTGATCGATATTCCAACGGGTCGCAACCCCCGGGGAATTCCGTTTGATGGGCGTTATGTTCGAGGTCGGGCTGCTGGTCTGGGGCTTCAAATCGAGTGCCTTTCGTTGGCGGTTGAGGTGGTGGCATGCGTCGCTGCGGAGGGTCGAGCAGCAGGTGCACGATTCATGCGGCGGACGGAGGCGGTCTCGAATGCTTGGCGGTGGTCGTGGGGACGCTTCCGCCTTCTGCGTCGTCTCAGCGTGTCCTGCGGATGGCGTCTGTGGCCGCCGCAGCGATGGCGGCGGGAGCGCTGGAGGGCTTGGGCAGGTGCAGCAAGGTGGTCCCCGGCAGGTGCTGAGACTTCGCGGTGAGGGTGAGCTGGAGTACGGCGCAGCCGGCGGTCGTGAGCTGTCTGACGCGGGTGACGGCATGAGTGGTTTCGTCGCTGCCGTACTGGGCGTCGGTGACGATCACGAGGAGGCGGCCGGCGCCGGGGAGGCTGAGTGCGAGGCCGTGGTCGAGTGCGTCGATGGCGTCGCCGAGGTTGTGGGCGCCACCGTTGGCATTGAACGTCGTCACGCGCTCCGGTGCCCGGTGGGTGGGCCGGGTCAACGCGGTCAGGTACCTGTCGTAGGCGATGGTGGCGGTAAGGGAGTCGGGGTCGGTCAGGGCTGCTGCGCGTGCCACGATCCAGGCGGCGGACGCGACGGGCGCGCAGGCGGCACTCATGGAGCCGGAGACGTCCACCGCGATACCCACACGCAGCGGTGGTGTGGGGGAGTTCCGGCGGCGAGTGTGGGTGAACGGTTCCGCAGTGGGGACCGACCCGGCCGCGCGCTGAGCATCACGGGCGAGGGCCGCGCGCATGTTGAGGCGGCCGGGCGGAGTGGGGCTGGTGGTCCGCTCCTCGGTCCGCTCGCGGTAGGCGGCGGCGCGCAGGGCGCGGCTCAGACGCGAGGCGGCACCCTGCTCGGCGGCGGTGGGCCTGCGGGTGCCGGTGACCGGGTTGCTGTGGGGGGCCGGTGTGCCGTCGGGGGTGACGGTGGTGCCGCGGGTGTTGAAGACCGACTTGGCGGTGGCGGCGGCTTTGCGTCGCTGGCCGGCCCGCTGGGCGCGGTCCTGGGCTTGGGCCTGGGACTTCGCGGCCATGGCGTTGTTCGCTGCTGCCTGTTCCGCGAGGTCGGCGGTGTCGGTGGCGGCCGTGCTGTCCATGACGACTCCCACGGCGCCGGACAGCAGATCGGTGAGGTTCTCCGGCATGGGCAGTGCGGGGGCCGCGGTGTCCAGAGCGTCGCACCATTCCTGGGCGTGCGCGAGCATGGTCGTGGCGTCGTGGTCGGCGCACTGGTGGGCCGCGGTCCAGATGCGGGTGAGGGTGGCCAGCAGGTCTGCGCCCAGCACCTTCTCGCACAGGTCGGCGACGGCCCGGGTCTCGCCGGCGTCCAGGATGCCGACGTCGCGGCGGCCGAGGATCAGGGCCGCTATGGAGGCGGCGTGCTCGATGCCCTGGAGGGTGGGGTGGGCGATGTCGGGCATGACCAGGGTTCGGGCACTGGTGCGCAGGTACGTGCGGTCCGTGGGCCGCCTGGTCAGGTGTGCGCCTTCGGCGCGGCTCTCCTCCAGCAGGAACGCGGCCTCCACGACACGGGGGTCCGCTCCGGCAGGTGGTGTCCAGACGGAGTGGGCCGCGTGCGCGGCCTCGTGGACGAACACTCCCCAGGCGGCGGGATACCGCTCCTCGTCGCCCACGATCCGCGGATGGATCTCGTGGGGCTGGAGCGGGGCGAACAAGCCGGAGTCGAACTCGACCTCGCCCAGCGCGGGGAAGAACGCGGCGGGTGCGCCGCTGCGCGTGCCGGGGCGGCAGGTGACGAGGAGGTCCTGGCGGCCAGAGAGGGCGACCAGCCGGTCGCCGAGTTCGGCTCCCACGCGCAGCCACGCGTCCGGGGAGGAACGGGGTTGCGCGGGCGGGGCGCCGTCGTCGTCCCATCGCGCGAGGTCGGCGTCGTCGTCCGCCATGGTGGCGGGGTACTGGACGTGGTGGTGGGCGCTCATCGCGAGCGGCCCCGGTGCGCGGGGACGGTGCTGCCCGGAGGCTGCCGGAGGGCCGAGGCGGGGAGCTGCTTGCCGAGGGTGAGGGGCGCAATCTTCTTGACGCCGACAGCCTTGATGACGGCGTCGGCGACGGCGTCGCGATCCTCCAGTGGAGCGATGCCGACCAGGTTCGCGAGCGCGGCGTTGGTGCCGAGGACGGCCTCGGTCTTCTGGTAGCTGAGCAGCTCCCGCAGTTGAGGAGCCCAGCCCAGCTCGCCGAGTTCGACTTGGCGGGCGAGGTGTCGGGCGACCCGGACCACCCGGGCGTCGATCTTCAGCGCCCGGGCGAGGTCGTAGTCCGTGCCGATCTGGATCTGCACGCTGAACCGGGACGACAGCGCCTCCGTCAACACCGCCCCGTGAACGCCGGGGTTGTGGCCCGCCACCACGTAGAAGCCGGGCTCGGCCTTGATGGTCTCGCCCTTGTGGGCCTTGACCTGGATCTGTCGGCGCCCGTCCATCGCGGGATACAGCGCCGCCAGGACCTTCGGCGAGATCAAGGTGGCATCGTCGATCAGCAGGGCGCGGCCCTCGGTCATCGCGGTGACCAGCGGACCGTACTGGAAGACGTAGCCCCCCGCGTCGGCTTGCGTGTACTCGCCGATCAGGTCTCCGACCGTGGTGTCGCCGTCGCCGGCGACGGTCAGCAGGTCCGGGAACGCCGCCTCGACCAGACTCGTCTTGCCGGTGCCCGGAGGGCCGTAGAGCAGCACCGGCACGTCGGCGTCGCGCAGGCGATTCAGCGCCTCGACGTCGGGCAGATCGGCCAGTTCCCGGGGGTGGTAGAGCTGGCCCCCCGCGCGGCGGATCGGCCCGGTCTGCCTGGGCGTGGCCGCCGCGGGAGTGGTCGTGCGGGCCGTGGCCGCCTGGGCGCGGGGAGAGTGGGTGCCCGGTGGGCTGATCACAGCGGCTTGCGCGGCTGCGACGGTCTTCGCGTTCGCGCGGAACTCCGGTTGCCCGGTTCCACTTTGGTCGGCCTCACCGCGTCGTACCAGGGTGAGGGCGGCGTTGCGGACGGCGCCGTGGGAATGGCCCAGCTGCCGGGCCATGTCCCCGATGGTGAGCCTATCCGCAGGCCGGTCGGCCAGCAGTCGGGCCACCTTGGCCCGTAGTTCGCCGCCCTTGGTGCGCGCTGGACTCGTAGGCGTTCCGGGCGTGGTCAAAGCTGCCTCCTTTCAACAGGGGGGCATGCGAGCGGAGTTGGTGATGTGCTGGAGAGGTCGGCCGCTCTGGGAGCGGATCACGGACTGTGTCGACCTCGGCGCCCGGGCCAACCGGGGCGTACCTGCGGAACTCACCGGTCGACCGGGGGCTCGGTCCAGGTGCAGGGGATGCCCGGCGACGAGCAGCTCGCCGGCTGCCCAGCGGGCCCGTGCGCCCGCTCCGTACCGGACTCCGTTGCTCGGCAGGCGCAGCCGGGCGCCTCCTCGAAGCCGTCCTGGAGCAGGATCCGCCGGGCGGCGGCGTTGTAGCCGGTGGTGGTGATCTCGCCGGTGATGGTGTGCCGGATCGCCATGAACGGCTCTGCTGGGGTCTCGGGCAAGGCGGATCTCCTATCGGTGATGGCAGGAAAGCGCTGGGGTGTTGGGCGAAAGCGAGGCGGGCCCGAAGCTTCCAGCGCTATCGACTTCGTGCTGTGCCGGTGACGGTGCCTGTCGGTGCGGCCACGGGTGCCGGCCTGGGAGTCGGGACCACGGTGCTGGTGAGGGATGCTGCGCGCTGAGGCGACCGCGCCGCGGCTGCGCCGGCGATGCGGGCCTGGCGCTCGGCGAGCCCGTGTCGCAGGGTGGGCCGCGGCGGGTCGGCGCTGAGCTCCGGATCAAGGGTGAAGTCCGCCTGGACAACGAGGCCCAGGCTGCGGATCGCGGTCACGGCCTGACGCGCCCGGCGCTGGCCGTCCTGACCAGGCTCGGTGAGACGGTGCAGATTGGTGCCCGGGACGGGTTCAAACTGGACACGTTCGAGGGCCCAGTCGCGTAGATGGTCGGTCAGACGTGGGGTGGACGCGGCGACGAAGCCGTACTCGGGATGCCAGCCGAGGTGCAGGTGCGGAGATTCCAATGGCTCAAGAGGCCTTTCATCGTGGGGAGCCGACGCCTGCTCGCGGACCGATGGCGCTGCGTGGGACGGCTAGAAGGTGGTGCGGGCCTCGCGTGCGGCAGCGAGCAGGTCGACGCCCAGCTGGTAGAGCAGCCGGTCTGCGACATCGAAGAGATCGCTGGTGTGCGCGTAGCGCCGGGCGAGGGCCGGCTCTTCGTGTTTCTGGCACCACGTAGCGGCGCCTCGAAGAAGGTCGCGCAGGCCGAGCAGCGCACCGTCCGCTCCGGTGGTGCCTTCCACAAGGAGGTGGAGTGCCTCCGCGGAGGGGGCGTGCGCGACCTGCTCAGCCCAGGCCCGGACCGCGCGGCCCGGATCTGGGAGCTCCAGGCCGGCGAGGTACGGTCCGGCTTCCAGGCGGGCCTGTCGGCGAAGGTCTGCAGGCCCCGGTGGCGGATTGGCCTCCGGTTGTGCTTCGTCCCTGGCGGTGGCTTGGGAGGAGCCGCTGCCGCTATCGCGTGTCACCGTCGTACGGATTTGACGGGAGCGGTATTGACGGGAGCCGGCTTGCGGACGGTGGTCGTCGGCGGTGTGCGCCGTCCTGGGAGCCAGGCACGGACGTCATCGGGGAAGACGGTCATAGGGTCCTGATCCCAGGCCACGACCGATCCCGTGACGGCTTCCGAGAGTGGGAGGACCTCGATGCCGTGCGGGTGCAGGACGTAGGCCCACTGCAGCCACCCCTGTCCGGCCGCGGCCTCGTTGCACGTCATCCGCTCTGCGGGGCTGCCGTCGGACGTGAACATGTTGTCGATGGTCGAGCTCGGCCCGGGGCCGCCGTGCGGGCCGACGACGTGCTGGCGGACTTCTTCGGGTGCGCCGTCGAGGAGGTCCTCCCCGAGCGAGTTCCACCCGACGGCGGGCGAGTCGATGAGGTGAGCGGCGAGGGCCTCGGTGTCACCGGCGAAACGGTGCTGATGAGCCGCGAGCAGGAGGGGGAGGTGGTTGCTGGGATATCCATCCCAGTGAACGTAGATCCCGGTAAAGCCGGTCTCCGTGGGGCGGGCGATGGTGGATCGGGTTGCCAGGGTGACTCCAGGTGAAGGTGGCTCGCTCGTGGCGCGGCATGGATCGAGAGGGGAAGGGCGCCGTCTGGTCAGCGGGTCGGACCGGCGGTCCTACCGGGTGGCAGGACTGGTGTGGGCGGCGGGACGGGCTTGGTGGGAGGCCGGAAGGCGTACTCCCAGGGATGTGTCGAGGTGAGCGTGATCGCGTAGCCGTAGGCGTGCAGGAGAGTCGCGGCGGAGCGGACGAGGTTCTCGCTGTCGCCGGCGGGGCCCCGTGGGCGGCACAGGCCGGACTCCGGATCCAGCAGCCAGGGTGAGCCGTGCTGCAGTAGGAGGCGCGCCGCGTGCTGCGACAGCACGTTGATCAGGGGGGTGCCGTCGAGGTCCCGGCCGAACACGACGCTGTTCACTTCTCCGAACCGCGTCTCCCGCGACACTCGCGCAGCGGCAACCCGGTAGTGCCACAGGAACCTGCGGTGGCGCATGAGGGCAGCGGCCCGTACCGAGTCCCTCGGTACGGATATCGCGGCCGGGCCCTCGGTCACGCCGTAGGAGTTGATGCCGGCGGGGAGCACTCCGCCCACGAGAACCTGCCGCGGCCGCCCGGGCCTTTCCATCAGGTAAAGCTGATAGCCGTGGGGATGGGTGAGCACGGCCCGCTCGCCATCCTCAGCGCGGCGCAGGGCCCTCCACAGGACGCCTTCCGCTCTGTCCCAGGAGCGCTTCTCGGCGGGATCCCAGCCCCTTGTCCCTGTGGCGTAGGGGCTTCGACGGGCCGTTGCGCTCCATCCGGCACCCAGGCGGGAGGCCATCTGCTGGGAGAACTGGGACAGGGGGCCGTACGTGGTCGAGGCGTCCAGAGGGTGTTCCTTGCCCGGATTTGTCATCCGTCGGCCACTGGATGGTGGAAGTGCGCTACCGGATAGCCGAGGGCGGCCACGGCGTGTACGGCTTCATGGACAAGGAGGACCTGCTGCTCGGCGGCCAGTACCCCCGGTGCCACGTAGCCGTTGTAGCGCGGCGAGTAGGTGAACCCGCGCCCCCACAGCAGCCGTTGGAGCGACGTCTTGGAGGTTCGGTCCAGCGGGCCTGGTGTGTGCAGGCCGATGCGGATGCTGGCGGGGTGGTGCACGGAAGGGGGTCTCTCTATCTGGTTGTCCTGGGTCAGCGCCGGATACGAGGAGGCGGCCCAGGGGTGGGGAGTTGCGCGACTGCGGTTGTCCGATTGAGGCCGCTGGCAGGCGGAGTCGGGGTGATCAGGGTCTTGGCGGAGCGGATGGCCTCGCCGGCCCGACGTAGGTCTTGGCGAGCGTCGGCATGGGCGAGCACCAGATGCCATTCCTCGTGGTGCCGGGCATTGCTGGAAGGTTCAACCTCGCTCCTGAGGGCCTCGGTCAGGCTGCGCACAGCAGCGGCACTCAGGGCGGCGGCGGAAGCGAGGTGAGCGAGCGCGGTGATACCGCGGGCCGTCGGGAGCTGGTTGGGCCTCGTTGCCTCGTCGAGCACTGCGTTGGTGGCGTGCGCGAGTTCTTGCGCCCGGCGCACCTGCTGGTAGAGCAAGGGCTGCAGGGAAGTGCTGGGTACCTGGCCGGACGCGTCCAGCAGGACGATGCTCTGCGTGGCCTGCTCGAACCCGTATGCGAGATCGTCGAGGCCACGGGGCCAGGTGTGGTCGGTTGCCTGCTCCCAGGTGAAGTCGTACTCCTCGTGGGGGGTGAGGAGTCCGTTCTCGATCTGGGCTTCGCGATCGGCGAGTTCGCTTTGGACGAGTGCGTCATCACGGGCGGCTGCGCGGTAGTCCGCCCAGTCGGCGTCGCTTAGTCCGGATGGTCGGTTCATGGTCATCCGATCGGATTTGGTCAGCGGGTGTGCGTTGGCCGGCTTGCGGGCGGCCCTACTTGCCGGGGCACGGCCGAGATGGGGGCCGCTGGCGGGCGAAGACGGCGGGCGACATGAGCGTCGACGGCGGCAAGCAGGGGAGTGAGCTGGTGGCCGTGCGCTGCATCAGGGCTTGCGGGCGGTGTGCTCCCAGCGCGGGAGTCGTAGACGACGGAGAAGTCGGTCCAGTCCTCTGCGGGGGCCTGGTGGGTCACCAGCCAGCCGCTGTCCTCGGGGCCGATGATGAACACCGAGTCGTGGCCGGGCGGATAGGCGTAGACGAGCCCGTACTGGAGACCTTGCTGGACGTCGCACACCATGCCGCGTTCGCGGAGGGGGGTCGTCAGGAACACCATGTTCGCCCATGCCTGCTGCCACTCGGGGTTTTCGGTATTGCTGTGATCCGGCAGCGGGGCCATTGAGCGCAGGTGGTTGGTGGAGGTCATCCCTCTTGCTTTTGGTCTTCATTGAAAGGAGCTTCGACTTCGGGGTCCGGCAGCGGATCGTCATCGCCGAAGGGGTCCTCCGCCTCTGACGGGACGTACCCGAAGACGGTCTTTTCCAGCTCTCCTAGGAGATCGAAGCCGGTGTGCTGGCGGAAGGCGTCGAGACGCTCGGCGACGTAGCGCTGGCGGTCGATCTCGGCTGTTGCGACCCGTGCCAGGTTCCGGGTGGACAAGCGACCCCACTCCAGGAGATCCGTACGAGTGGCGCGGTCCATCCAGACCCAGATGCCGTTGCCGAGCTTCAGGATGCCTTCGGGGTGGAACATTCCCGACTGCCGGCGCGGCTTGGGGCTTCGCCGTTCACCGAACCCGCGCACGAGGCCTTGGACGAGTTTGTCGGCTGCCGCTGCGCGGACGTGTACTTCGAGGTCTTCGTGGGCGAACCGCGTGCGGAGTTCGTCTTCGAGGTCGCTCTTGCGGAATCGGCCGGTCTCGTCGGTGACGGCGGCGGCTGCCTCCTCGACGATCTGCCACAGGCGGGCGTCGGTCTGGGCACTCATGCGAGATCACGCTCCCGCAGCGTCGCGGCCATCTCCGTCAGGGCCTTCATGGCGTTCTCGATCACTTCCTGGTTGATGGGTCGGCCTGGCAGCACAAACTCGGGATCGAACTTGCCCGCGGTGTTGGTGCCGCGCGCCTGCGCGAGGGGCGGTACGACCTCGCACAGGAACTGAGTGGCCACCTTGCGCTGGCGTATCTCTTCTTCCTTGCGTGCCTTCCGCTCGGCCCAGGCACCGGTCAGCGTCAGTTCACCTTCGACTACCCGGTCTGCCAGTTCCGGGTCCTCGGCGCGAAGGCGCGTGAGCTGCGATTCTGCCGAGTCGGCCTGATTCTTGGCCTCCCGTGCCGTCTTGTACGCCTCGTTAAGCCCCATGGCTCCGCTGATGACGGAGTCGGCGAGTTCCGGGGCATGCCGCAGCACGGTGAAGGCCTGGCTGATCCGACTTCCCGAGACGCCGGCCTTTTCGCTCAGGGTGCGTCCGGAGTTTTCCTCGGTAAATCCGGGCAGGCTTTCCTCGGTAAGGCCGTGAGGATTTACTCCGTAAACGCTCGCCTGGGCCGCGATCAGGGCGAGCTGTCCCTTGGTGATGTTGCGTCGCCGCGCGTTGACGGAGAAGGCGTGGGCGTTCGGGTTGCTGCCCTCGTAGGTAGTGAAGCGCGGTTCGACGCCGGCGATCTCGCAGGCCTTGAGGCGGTTGCGGCCATCGAGGACCCGTCCGCGGTCGTCGAGGACGATCGGGTGCTGGAGGCCGATGGTGGAGATGTCTTCGGCGAGTGCGAGCAGCTCCTCCTCGTCGACCATGGGGAAGAGGCTGGCGACTGGATGGAATTCGATGGTGTTCTCCTAGAGGTGGTTCGCTGGTAATTGGGTGGAAATACTGGGATTAATGCATCCTGGCGTCGGTATCGAAGAGGGCGGCTTCGTGGGGATGGAGGAGGTGCTGGACGATGAAGGACCGTCCGGCGACCCGCCACAGGCCGCGGCCCCGGTTCAGGTGGGAGATGGCCTGCGTCTCGACGCTGGTGAGGCCGAGGAGTCCAGCGGCTGCGGCGAGCTGGTCGTTCTCCTGGCGGTAGATGATGCGGGTGGAGCAGTCGGCGAGGAGACCCTCGGCGAGGGCACGGCCTCGGGAGCCGACGTCGCCTGCGGTGAGCAGGTCCGACAGCCGGTGGATGACCATCAAGTTGGCGATACCAAGGCCACGGCTCAGCTTCCACTGTGCCTGCATGCGCTCCAGGAGGCCGGCGTGGCGCATCAGTCTCCAGGCCTCGTCGTAGACGACCCAGCGGCGGCCTCCGCCCGGGTCGGTGAGCGCGGACTCCATCCAGGCCGATGCGCAGGTCATCGCCAGCACGAGGGCGGTGTCGTCGCCCGATCCACCCAGCCGTGAGAGGTCGATGGTGAGCATCGGGCTGTTGGGGTCGAAGCGGATGGTCGACTGGGCGTCGAACATGCCGCTCAGGTCTCCGTGCACCATGCGTCGCAGTGCGTGCGCGAGGTCGCGGGCGGCGTCGCCGAGGTGGCCGGACATGGTGCCGGCGGCCTGGTCGAGGAGGTTGGGCTGGTTCAGGGTGTGGGCGATGTCGCCGAGCAGAGGGGTGCGCCCGGCCGCGGTGGCGGCCTGGACGACGGCGTCGAGGGCGACGTCCAGCGCGGTGTGCTCCATCGGCTGGAGATCTCGCCCGAGGACGGTGCGGGCCAGCGACCCGAGGAGCAGGAGTCGCCGCTTGCGGATCTCGCCCGCCCAATCCGCTTCCGTGACGCTGTTCGGGCGGGGCGCGGCGTCGAGCGGGTTCAGCTTGCCGGGCAGGCCCGGGCCGAGGGCTATGGAGGTCCCGCCGAGGGCGGTGGCGACCGGGGTCCACTCGCCCTTCGGGTCGCAGGGGACGTACACCTTGTACCCGAAGGCGACGCTGCGGAGCGCGAAGGACTTCGCGAGGGCGCTCTTGCCCTGGCCGATGACCCCGGCGAGCAGCACGTTCGGGTTGGTGAAGCCTTCGATCTTCCCGTACAGGGAAAAGGGGTCGAACGTGAAGGACGCCTCAGCATGCACGTCGCGGCCGATGTAGACCCCGTCCGCGCCGAGACCGCCCTCGGCGAGGAAGGGGTACGCGCCGCTTGCGGTGGCGGTGGTCATGCGGTGTGCGGGCAGCCGCAGCTTGTTGCCGCGGGCGGAGGCGGGGCCGGGCCGGCCCGAAGGCGGGTACAGCGGCAGCGGCATCTCGGCTTCGGTCGGCAGGTGTCCGCCGGGGAGTGAGGCGGCCGTCTCGCGGGCCTTGGCCTGGGCTTCGGCGAGCTGACGCCGTGCGGCCCGGCGGGTGGCGCGGTCGGTGCCGTGGGGGGTGAACAGGGGGGATGCGCTGGCGCGTCGGGCGCGGCGTGCGGGCCGGTGGGTCATCGGTGGCGGCCTGATCTCGTGAGGGCGGGGGTGTTCATCGCCCGCAGTGGGTGACGTGGCCGCGCAGGTCGGCGGGGGTGGTCTTGCGCCGGATGGCGTGGCCGGCGGTGAGGTGGCGCTGGCAGATGGTCAGCACGGGTGGGCCTTCGGGAAGCCGGTTCGGATCGCACTCCTCAGCAGCTCCGGGTGCTGTGGTGGTTGTTGCCGGGAGGGTGTGGAAGGCGTCGTGGACTTCGGCTGCGGCCTGCCACAGGCGGGTGTGGGCGCCGGCGAGGTGACGGCCGGCGGTCGGCCAGGTGGTGCGGGTGGTGTCGGTGAGCTGGTCGAGGAGGTGGTGGAGCGCGGTTAGGTGGGCGTGCACGGTGTCGAGATGGACCCGGTCGGTGGGCGTCGGTGCACCGGGGTTGAGGCTGCGGGTGTGGTGGCGGATGCCAGCGGTGGCAGCGCGCAGGTAGGGGTGTGAGTCGGGGAGCGGGGTGGGGGGTGTCACGGAGTCCTTCCTGCGGGGCAGGGATGGTGCGGCGCGGCTAGAGGGCGGCGCGGGCCAGGGGCAGCGCGGCGAGGGCGAAGGCGTCGGGCTGCTGGAACAGGAGTCGGCGCAGGTCGACTTGGGCGGTCACAGCGGCGGTCTCGATCTGTGCGCAGGCCGCGTCGAGGAGGGCGTCGGTCTCGGCGCTGACGGTGATCAGGCCGGTGAGGGCGACGTCGGCGTGGCCGGCGATCAGCTGGCGCTCACGGGTTTTGACGTCGGTGTACTCGACGTTGTCCTCTTCGCTGTCGACCATGCCCTTGCGCCGTCGCTCGGCGACGTCGGCGATGATCGTCGCCTTCCGGCGCTGGACATCGCGCAGGGCGGCCGTCAGGGCCTTCGGCGCGTATATGAGGGAGAAGCTGCGCCGGACACCGGCGCTGAAGAGGAGGCCGTGGAGGAAGCCGGCGCCCGTCTCGGTCCGCGGCCAGGACTCCACCCAGTAGGTGGCGTGGCGTGCGGAGTCGGTGGCGAGCCGGTCGCTCTCCTCGATCTGGACCACGGGTCCGGCGGCGGCCGGGTCCGCCTCGGCGCGGCCGTTGGGAGACCACTGCTGCAGCGCGGACATGGCCTTGGGGTCGTACGCGGTGCGGATCACGGCGGAGATTTCGCGGGCGGTCAGCCAGCCGGTGACGGTCAGGTCGGAGGAGCGGGCGGCCTGGGAGACCGAGCTGGTGGTCGTGGCCATGACGGTGAAGGCTCCGGCGAGTCCGCCGCCGGCCTGGGAGATGAGGCGCTTGGCGGCCTTGAGGTCCAGGGAGATCGCGATGTACGCCTCGTGCGGGGCGGCGGCCGGTCCGGCGGAGGCCAGCAGTTCCGAATACACCTGGCCGGCGACGGGGGTCTGGGTGTTGCCGTGCTGGGCCCAGTGACGGGCCAGCCCGTCTCCGGAGTCGGGCACTGTGCGCTCCAGGACCTGGACGGTGGCGACGTGCCCGGTGCGGGCGATGCTCGCCAGTGCCCGGCCCCAGTTGGCGACGTTCGCGTTCTGGGTGCCCGGGTCGAGGAGTGCGAACGCCCTGGAGCTGACGCGGGCGACCGCGGTCAGGGTCTGCTGCTGGGGGTCGTGGACGGCGGCGGCCTGGGAGCCGTCCGGTGTGACGACGCGCAGCGACGCGGTGGTGCCGGGGAGGTGGAGCAGTCCGTCGACCCGGGGCCGGGAGACCGCGCGGGCCAGCCACATGGTCTGCCCGGTCCGGCGGCGCTGTGCGTAGCGGACGATGATCGGCGCCCAGTCGATCAGGGACCGGCCTTCGCGGCGTACGAAGGTGAGGGTGGCGATGGCCGCCCAGAGCGGGGTCAGGGTGAGGGCGCCGAGCAGGCCGGAGGTCACGACGGTCGCGAGGAGCAGCGCGAGGGTGATCGAGACGAGGACCAGTTGGGGGAGGGTGAGGCCGAGGAGGATGCCGCGACGGGAGCGGATGGGGAACTTCACCGTCATGGGGGAGAGGGGCAGGTCTGACAAGGGAAGGGCCGTTCAGGTACGGGCGGGAGCTGGGGTGGGTCCGTGGGACGCGCCGGAGCGGGCGCGGCGCGTCCCACGGGGCTTCCTGCCGTCAGCGGATGGGGATCAGTTGCCGGCGGGAGGCGGCGTCGGGGCCGCCGGTCCGGTTGCCTGGCCTGCGTCGGCCGACGGGGAGGCTCCCTGCGGCGGCGGGGAACCGGTGCCGCGGCTCGACCACTGCGCGCCGCCCGAGTCCGGGCTGCTGGGGGAACCGTCGCCGGACGGTTGGCCGGAGGGGCCGCCGGGCTGTCCGCTGGTGTCCTGCTGCGGGCTCGTCGGCGGAGGCTGCACCGCCTTGGTCAGCGCGCCCATCGCGGGCGACATGCCGCCGCCCTCCTGGGATCCCTGCTTCTGCCCGCCGCCACCACTGGACTGGGAGGCGACATCGCCGGGGAACCCGCCGCTGGCGAGCGAGTCGGGACCCTGCGGAGCGGCTGATCCTGCCGCTGCTCCACCGGCACCGCCTGTCGCGGCCATGGTCGCGACCTTGCGGGCCGCCTGCTCCGTGTGCTGACGGGCAACCTGTGCACCGGCTCCACCGGCGCGGTGAATCGATTCGCCGTCGGTGCCTTCGGCGGCCCAGTGCACGAACTTGAACGTCGCGTACGGGGCGAGGAGGACCAGGCACATGATGACGATGCCGGCCATGACGTCGGCCAGGGCCTGGGTGCCGTCCTTGCCCTCGGTGTCGCCGAGGGCGGAGATGCCGAGGATGAAGATGACGGTCATCAGGAGCTTGGAGACGACGAGGGTTGCGGTGGCCTCGATCCAGCCGCGCCGCCAACGGCGTGCGACTTCCCAGCCGCCGCCGGCACCGGCGAAGACCGCCAGCGTGACCATGACCAGGATGCCGACCTTGCGCATCAGCATCACGCACCAGAACATGAATGCGCCGATGGCGGTGCCGATCCCGACGAACGCGGGCACCATCCAGCCGAGCCCGGCCACGCCACCGATGACGGAGGCCTTGATGCTGCGCCGGACGGCCTCCTCCATGGAGGTACCGGCCGCCGCGAAGAGCCCGTCCGAGAGGGCGTCGACGACTTCGATCGCGACCGTGGTCAGGGCGATGGCGCTGAACGAGAAGAGCACGCCCACGAAGGTGCCGGTGAACGCCTGGGTCAGGGCCTGGCCGTCCCGCTTGATCGCGGCACGCACCAGCTGAGCGCACATGGTCGCCACGAGCATGACCAGACCGATGGGCAGCAGCGTTTCGTAGTTGTCCCTGAACCATGTGGCGTTGAGGTCGATCTTGGTGGTGGCGGTGATGCCATCGACGGCGAGGTCAGCTGAGGCCATCGCCAGTTCCCCGACCGATTTCGCGATCCAGTTCCCGATGCCTTCGGTGATCGCCTTGCCGGGGTCGTTGGCGAAGTCGATCAGGTCGGCAGCGGAACACAGCTTGTTCGCCATGGGCAGGTCACAGAACCCCATAGGGGGATGCCTCCTTTCAGGGAGCGGGGCGGATCACGGCAGGACCCGGGGCGAGATCGCGACGAGGGAGCAGTCGGCTCCCGGCCGGCACTGGACGGCGAGGGTGACCGAGCGGTCCTCGGCCCCGGCGCCGCCGCCGTTCCAGCTGATCTGCTGCTTGCCGGTGACGGTGACGAAGTAGATGTACGCGGTGGTCAGCGCGGTGGGATCCTCGGCCAGCGCCTGCTTGAAGCTGCTGGGGAACCGGGACTCGGTGACGTTGGCCTCGGCGTGCTGGGCGTTGTCGTGCATCCGGGTCCACAGGACCGGGTCGGGGATCTGGGCCTGGATTCCGGGCCAGTCCGCGTACTTCGTCTCCTGGGTGACCCAGCCGCGAAGACCGGCGAGGTGCTGGGGGTGGCTGGTGGTGCGGGTGTCGTAGGTCCACAGCACCTGCGCCGCTGCCTTCCCGTACGCGAGCGGGTCGGAGATCTTCGCAGGCGGGGCCACCGTGCCGGTCCCGCCGGCCGGAGACTGCGCCGGGGCCGTGGTCGGCGGTGCGACGGCAGGGCTGGGGGAGGCGGGTCGGTTGGTTTCGGAGCGTCCGGTCCACCAGGCGGCGAGTCCGGCCAGCGCGAGGAGGACGGCCAGGCCGATGGCGAGGAGGGTGATGCGCTTGTTGGCCGGCCAGTGGCCTGCGTGGCTGTACATAGGGGGGCGCGCGCGTTTGCGTGATCGTTTCGCCACTACTTGACCTGGGTGCCGAGCGTGGAGAAGAAGGCGACGGCGCCGTTGGCGGCACCGAGGCCGAGGGCCGCGCCTGCGCTGACCAGCGCGCCCTTCTTCCCGTTGGCCTCGCTGTTGTGGCCGCCGGTGAAGTGGCCCCAGGCCCAGACGGCGAGGCTGACCGAGAGAGCGCCGACGACGGCGATGATGCCGTAGAGGTTGATGGAGGAGACGACGTCCTTGAGGACCGACAGGCCCGGCAGGCCGCCTTCCTTGGGGGCGACGCCCGGGTCGTACGCGAGGTAGATGATGCGGTCGGTCGAAGGCATGGCTGCGCTGAACTCCTTGCACGCACGGGCAGTTCGGCCTCGTGCGGGGGGCTTGATCTGAGGGGAAGCGAGGGCGGCGCGCGGTGCGGGCTGCGCACGGTCGCTGGGAAATCCGGTGAGGAAGCCGGATGGGAAGGACGGCCGTCAGGCGGTCAGGGAGCGGGGACCATCCGCCGGACGGCGATGATGTCGCCGAGACTGGCCTGGGTGACGATCCGGACCGGCTTCCCTGTCCGCGGGGCCTCGATCGCGAGGACCGTGCCCTTCGCGGAGCCGATGGCCATGGCCACGTGCTCGGGACCGTTCGGACCGGGGCGGGTGAACAGCAGGTCGCCCGGCTTGATGCCGGAAACCGGCACGCTGGAACCTTCGTTGACCTGGGTGTACGTGGTGCGGGTGAGGGTGATGCCGGCCGCGTTGTAGGACTGCTGGGTCAGGCTGGAGCAGTCGCACCGGCCCATCGGGTCCGGGCCGTGGGAGGCGAGGCAGGTGCCGCCCCACTGGTACATGGTTCCGAGCTGACCCATCGACCAGCGGATCGCGGTCTGGACCTTGGCCGGCGCGTCCTTGGGGATCTCGTACCCTTCGGGCACCGTGCCCTCGGGGATCTGCCCGAAGTCTCCGCCGCCATTGCATCCGGCTCCAGCTGGGGGCTGTCCCCCCGGGGCGGGGGTTCCGCCGCCGGGCAGAACTTTCACGATGGCTTGCTGCAGGGCCCGGGCGAGCGGCTCCCACTGGGCGTACGCGTTGGGGAATCCGCTGAGCTGCACCTTCTGTGCGGCCTGGGTGATGGTCAGGCTCTCCCAACCAGGCACCTTGAGCAGCGCGTTGTAGAACTTGGTGCTCGCGTTGACGGGGTCGCGGATCTGCTCGGGCGTTCCCCACCCCTGGCTGGGGCGCTGCTGGAACAGGCCCAGGCTGTCGCGGTCGCCATAGTCCAGATTCCGCAGGCGGGATTCCTGGATGGCGGTGGCCAGCGCCACGACCTGGCCGCGCTCGGGGACGTGCAGGGAGATGCCGGTCGCCACGATCGTCTTCGCGTGGGGGATCTGTTCGGCGGGAAGCTCCAGGCCTTCGACGCGTACGTCCTGGCTGGAAGAGCCGTTGCTGCCGAGGATCGCCTCGACGGCCTTGGCCACGGCCGCCGCGTCGGTACCCGACCCTGTGTTGCACGTGGTCGAGCGCCCGGCGGAGCCCGCCGCCGCTACGGCTGCGGTGGCTGCGAGGAGGAGCGGGGAGAGACAGACGAGGCCTATTACGGCGGCCAGCGCCTTCAATCGGGCCGCCTCAGGGCGGGGACGGGCTGGTCGACGGCGGCATCAGCTGCCTCAGGGCATGGGTGTGCCATGGGAGTTGTCCTTGGATGAGGGCCAGGCCGTGGCGCGATGAGGAGCGGAAAGACGCTACGGCCGGCGGTAGGTGATCGGGGAGGCCGGCGTATCCGGTCGAGTTGCCGCTCGACCGGGTCCGGCGCACTGCTAGGTGATTCGGATCAAGGCATGCCTCCGGCACGGAAGTCGGGGAAGGGGATGTCCCACCGGGCCGTGCCGGTCGGGACATCCAAAACTCTAGGCGCCGATCCGGACTTACCGAAATGGCCGTGAGCGGCCATCGCCATTCCCGGATCGTGCCCTAGCCTTTTCGATATCCCCGCCACCGCTCCCCCCGGACGTCACTCTCCACGACGTCCAGGTGACGCCGCCGTCGCGCTGGGGATTCCCCCTTCACCAACCAGAATCGCGGTACACCCTTGCCCTTTTCCCTTCACCAGGGCGATGCGCTCAGCGTGCTCGCCACCCTGCCCGACGCCTGCGTCGACTCCGTCATCACCGACCCGCCGTACAACAGCGGCGGCCGGACGGCGAAGGAGAGGACCTCCCGTACGGCGCGGCAGAAGTACACCTCCAACGACGCCAAGCACGCTCTGCCGGACTTCACCGGCGAGAACATGGACCAGAGGTCCTATTCGTTCTGGCTGACGCAGATCATGACCGAGGCCCACCGCCTGACGAAGCCGGGCGGCACCGCGCTCCTGTTCACCGACTGGCGGCAGCTGCCGACCACGACCGACGCCCTGCAGGCCGCCGGCTGGCTGTGGCGCGGCATCCTGGGCTGGCACAAGCCGCAGGCCAGGCCCCAGAAGGGCCGCTTCACCCAGAACCTGGAATTCGTCATCTGGGGAAGCAAGGGCGCCATGGACGGCTCCCAGAACGAGGTCTACCTGCCTGGTCTCTACAGTGCCTCGCAGCCCTCGGGTAAGGAGCGTCAGCACATCACGCAGAAGCCGGTCTCGGTCATGCGCGAGCTCGTGAAGA
This sequence comes from Streptomyces sp. NBC_01298, assembly GCF_035978755.1. Lineage (NCBI taxonomy): Bacteria > Bacillati > Actinomycetota > Actinomycetes > Kitasatosporales > Streptomycetaceae > Streptomyces > Streptomyces sp. NBC_01298. Next base: position 1,833,952 of record NZ_CP108414.1, on the reverse strand, counting down.
TCTGCCCCGAGAAGGGCACTGTCCTCGACTTCTGCGCCGGCAGCGGTTCCACCGGAGTCGCCGCTCTGCTGGAGGGCCGCAGCTTTATCGGCGTGGAGAAGACCGCCGAGTACAGCCGGATCGCGGCCGACCGGCTTACCGAAACCCTCAACCAGACCCTCACCCGCGAGGACTTCATCCTCGCCGCATGACCGGATCCCGGGGCAGGGGTCTCCCTGCCCCGGTCGGACATAGCACCTGGTCCGTGAATTCCGAATCCGCGGATTCCCGGGCTGCTGGAAGCGGCACCACATTTCCCGCATTGTGCGGCGTCAAGGAGGACCCCCATGTCTGAATCCAACGATCCCGACCAGGGACGGTTGGAGCCGATCAGGCTGCCAGACGCAGAGCTGGACAACCTAGAAGCCTCTGTTCGTCGGCTGATGGACCAGTCGGTCGAGCAGGCCCGTCTCCTGGACACGCTCTCCGCCGAACCACTGCCGGGGATGTCCCCGTTCGCCGGCATGCCGATGCCGGGCTCGCGCTCGATGCCGGAACCGCCCCCCGAGCCGCGCTTCATCCTCGCCCTCGACGGCGAGGAGTACGAGGCCGAGCTCGACGCCCTCACCGACTGGGTCCAGGACGTCCTCCTCGACGTCTACGGCGCCGAGGTCACCACCTCGACGCCCTGGTGCCAGCAGTGGCAGGAACACCTCGACGTCGTGGGCTGGCTCCACGCCCTGTGGATGGCCTACCAGCAGCACATGGAACCCGAAGCGGGCCTGTCAGGTCCGGCCGTGTGGCACCGCGACTTCCTCACCCACACCATGGCTGCGGTGCGTGCCCCAGGCGGCCCGCTCTCCGCTTGCATGACCGATCCGAGCCGGCCCTCCCACCGGCTGCTGCCCGGACCGAAGGCGCCCGTGCCGACCGAGGCATCGTGACCGGCCCGGCCGAGCCCGTGTACAGCCTGTCCTTTGGCCCCCGGGCCCTGAACGACCTCCTCGCCGCGCCCGCCGACGTCCGCGATGTGGCGCTCTCCCGCCTCCAGGACGCCGTCACCGGTCAGCGTCACGGACCGGAACTGACCGGGGCTCTGGCCGGGTTTCGGAAGATCTGCATCGACTCGGCCCGGTGGCGCATGGTCTACGGACTGCGCCCCGCACCGGAAGCGTCGGCTCACCGGAGCGAGGTGTTCGTCGTCGCCCTCAGGCCGCGCGCCCAGTACGAGATCTACAAGGTCGTCGCCGAGCGCCTGGGCATCGAACACCGACCCCTGGGCGCGCTGGCCCACGCCGCCCGGGCGCGGTCCCCGCAGACCGCAGCCCACCCCTACCCCATCACGGCAGGCCTGCCCACCGGCCGGCCCGCCACCACGTCTCCCGTCTCCCTCCACCCGAGAGGTCCCTCTCTTTGAGTAGCCGAGCCTGTCCCGCCGCAGCCCCCTGTACCTCCACGTCCTGCCCGCGGTCGGCCGCCAGCGCCGACATCGCGAGCACGACCAGCGCAACCTGCGTCTGCTCCCTCCTGACCGCGCTTCTGGCGGCCTTGAGCACCCGCGTGACCTGCTGCTGCACCTGCGAGGCGAAGGCTTCCGCGTGCTCGCGGAGGAGCGGCGCGCACTGAGCACCCAGCACGCCGAACCGCTCCAGATCCGCCGGACCGGGGTAGACGACTGGCCACTGATCGAAGCGTTCCACCGCGCGTGCAGTGAGAAGTCCCTGCACAGCCGCTGGGGTCACACCCAGGTTCGGCAGCGCGACTGGGAGCGGTTGTCGGCGCTCTCGGAATGCTGGGTGGCAACCGAGGCCGGCGCAGTTGTCGGGCTCGTATCCGCCGGGCCAGTCCTGAGCGAACCCGGCACCGTTGACCTGGGTCTTCAGGTCGCCGACCCGCACCACCGCCGCGGCATCGGGACCCGCCTGATCCAGACCGCCGCCGACCGTGCACGGGCAGCAGGAGCCCTCACGCTGCACGTGTACGTCGAGCGGTCCAACCGGCCGATGCTGGCGCTCCTGCGGCAGCTCGGTCCTACCGCGGAGCACCCCGTCGGCGCCCACCTCGAAGTACGGCTTCGGCTCTCACTCCTTGCTGTGCCGGCCGCACCCCGCCCCGTCTGACAGGACCCTCATGCCCATCCCCAAGGATCAGACCGGCATCGATGACCGCATTGAAAACGTCACCGGGAAATCCATCGAAGCCCTCTGGCGCCTCGACGACAGCAACCTGCTGACTGAGCCCGTCGCGCAGCTGGTCCGCGCGCACCGCGCCCTGGCCCATGCGCAGGCCACCTTGACCTTCAACCGGGTCCTGCTCCAGCGGCTGACCAGCGGACAGTTCGAGATCGACAGCGCCGTACTCGGCCGGATCGACCGGGGTCTGGGCCAACTGAAGGAAGCCGTCGAGACCCGCGACCAGCTCCTCGGTGAAGCCCTCACCCTGCTCGTACCGCTGGAACAGCACGCTCCCCGTCCTTCCCGGTCCCTGGGCCCCGACATCTCGCCACCGGACTTCGCGGCGCTGCTCGCCATCGCCCGTGGCGCAAAGCTCCACGAGAACCTCATGACCCGGCGCATCTCCGTCGCGACGGCAGCCGGAGCCAAGATCACCCAGTACGACTTCGAGCGCCTTGAGGACGCCGGCCTCGTCACCCGCGACACCTCACGCCCCTTGCACGTCGGCCAGCCCGTGTCCGTCACCGACCTCGGCCGCTCAGTCCTCGCAGGCAGCCGCCCAGCCATTGGCACGCATCTGCCCCCACAGCCGGGCTCCCGAACCCCTTCCCGTTCCCCGCTGGCCTGACCCAGCCACTGCCGAAAGCACGCACGTGCCGAACCCCGAACACCAACCCGTCCTGAGAATCGACGGCTTCGAGCCCGCCGACGACTCAGTCGACGACGATTTCTACGACGCGATCGACTCCAACCTCGACCACCTGGGCCGGATGGCCGAGCATCACACGCCCGACGGCCGCCACAGCTACCACGTGATGTTCGACGAATCCGTCACCTGGGGGATCCCCGGACTTCCCCAGCTCCTCGCCCTCCACATCGACCGCAACCTGCAAGCCAAGACGTTCACCTTCGAATACGCCAGCCTTCCGCTCCCGGTGATGGTGCAGTCTTGGCTGATTTCCCGGGGATGCCCGCGTGACGAAATCCGGCTCCCGAAAGGCATGGGGACCGCGCCCGCTGACAAGCGCACGGCTGCGCTGCAGGAGCGGCTGATGGGGGACGGAGACCACTTCGCCCTCCTGCACAGCAACACCGACGACTCGCTGCCGGCGCCGGTCGTGGTCGTCGTCCTGCGCGCCCTCGACGAGAAGGACCCCCACCCCTACCGGGTCCTGCGCGAAGTCGCCGACATGGAAGCCTTCACCCACACCCTCCGCGAGGGCGTCTTCCCCACTTACGAGGCCGCGATGGACTGGATCGACAGCCCGGACGCACCCCTGCGCCCGGCGCCCCTCGCCTCCCGAACGGCCTTGCGCCCGGCGCTGGTTCAGCCCACGCTGCCCGGCCTCGCTCGTCGGCGCTGACAGTAATCCGGCGTACCGCCATCGGCCCTATATCAGGTTCTTCGTGCTTATCGAATTCCCGGATTCTCCGGATGCTTAGAGAAGGCCGCAAGCGGAACACGTCTGCTGGTCGGCTACTGCATTTGCGAAAGGAGAAGACGTGTCATCCGACGACGTCATGAGTGTCCTCACCCAGCGCATAGAGGCGGCATTTCAGCAGCCCCTTGATGACCTCCGTCGAGTAGCGACCGCTACCGGCCGCGCGCATCCCGCCACCGAAGTGCTCCACTGGTACAGCCTGACCGCCGAAGCCCAGACCGTGGTGGACCGGGCCGAGAACACCCTGCTCGCGGCCATAGGCCGCGCTCCCGGCGAACTCACCCCGTCCCAGATGGCCGTCGCCCACCAGGTCAACACCGCAGTCGCCGCGAGAGACGGCCGAGCCATGGTCCTGCGCCACCTCCTCGAACCCAACACGCGCCACGTCTGGCGCGGGGAGCGCCCCCAGACCCGGATCGCCTCGCAGGTGCCCACGGCGCTGCCACCCCGCCCGCCGGCGAACGTAGGCCGGGCCACCGGACGATGAACACGCCTTTGCGGCCCAGCAGTCAGGACGAGGCGATCGAAGCCGCGTTCAACGGGCCGGTTGCTGAGCTCCACCGCACGGCGACCGCCGGCCAGGCAGGGCCCGCGCTGTTTAGGGCGATGGAACTGCGCTCCTTCCTCGCCGTCGCCGAGTTCCACGTGGACCGCGTGCGGGACCGATTGCACCAGGCCACCGCGCCCGACCGCGACCAGAGTGAACTCGACGCCGGCGACTTGCGCACGGACGTCGAGTGGATGAAGGCGGCACTCACCTCCCGCACCGAGATCGTGACCGCCCTCACCCGGCTGCTCCGCAGCATGCCCGGCCGAGAAGCCGCGGGCCCCCGCCGACACCAGGCCCTCCCCACGGCCAGCCCCAAGGCGAACACCGCCCCACCCGCGGCCCGGTCCCGACACCCCTGAAGGAACCCACCTGTCCGACCAGACCTCGTCCGAACTCCGCAACCGTATCGAAGCCCTCTTCGGCCAGCCGCTCACCGAACTCAAGCAAGCGGCCGCCCAGAGTCCCGACTCCACCCTCCTCGGCGCCATCCTCACCATCCACGGTGACCTGGTCTTCGCCGAACGCAGCATCGACTTTCAGCTGGACCGCCTGCGCACGTACACGGGCGAGGACCGCGACATCGGCTCCTTCGAGGCCGGCCACATCCGCGACAGCGCCGAGAGGCTGCACCGCGCAGTCACCGCGCACGAGGTGCACACCAAGACCCTCGCCGCCGTGCTGCAGGGACTGCGCCGCACCGAGCCGCCCGTGCACCCGCCCGTCGCGAAGGCCGCCCGCGCCGTGTCCAGCACTTCCTCACGCACCCACTGACCCGAAACGCTCAGGAGATCCTCCCGTGGCTACCCCCGGCCTGCCCCGCCCCATCGCGAAAGACCTCTCCCGCGTCACCGAGGCCCTCGACATGCTCAGCCCCCGCTGGAGCGTGTGGACCCTGATGACCCTCGGGGAACAGCCCCTGCGCTACACCGACATCAAGACGCGGCTGCCGATGCTCTTCGACGCCCAGCTCTCCGGCCGGCTGACCACGCTCACCGCTGACGGGCTCGTCGACCGGCACGAGGAGTCGGCCCGCCACGTCACCTACCAGCTTTCCGGACGCGGACGCAGTCTGGGAACGGTCATCGCCGCCCTCGCCACCTACGGGGACACCCACCTCGACAAGATCAAGAAGCCCAACCGCATCACAGGTGAACTGGAGCCCGAGCGGATACCCGCGGCCCAGAACGCCGAGGACACCCTCAAGCTGATCACGCCGAAGTACGCCACCTCCCTGCTGTGGGCCCTGCGCTCCCAGCCGAGCGCCTCGGGCCGCGAGCTCGCCGACGTCGTCCTCGACCACGCCACCACGACAGCTCCGATCTACCAGCCGCTGCGCCAGCTCGTCGAGGACGGCCTCGTCGACCGGCTCGGCCACAGCAGCTACCGGCTCTCCCGCCAGGGCGAAGCCCTCACCAACACCTTCCAGGCCCTGTCCACCTGGGCCGCCGGCCGCGCCAAGGCCACCCCGCACCCGCTGTGGGTACCCGCCTCCGCTCCCAGCCACCCGGCCATGTGGGCCGCGAACAGCTCGCCCTCCCAGCGGCCCGCATCGACGGTGGCCACGCCGGAGAGCACGGTGCAGCAGCGCCTCGGCCTGTTCTCCCACGGGATCCCCGACCGGCCCCGATCCGGGTCCTCCATGGGAGGGCGCGTCCGATGACGCAGCCCAGCCCCGAGACCGAACCCCTCGTGCGCGCGGCGACCCTTCTCAGCTACCGGTGGACCACGAGGATCATCACCGAACTCGACGACAACGGGCCCGTCGCCCGGCGTCGAGGCAGCCTGCCGGCCACGTTCCCCGATATCCCGGTCGACGTCCTGAAGACGGCCGTGGCCGGACTGCGCCGCCGTGGGCTCCTGCGCCGCGAGACCCTCAGCACCGGCGAGCGCCAGCTCAGGCTCACGCAGGCGGGCGCTGGCCTTGCGGACGTGTACGACCAGCTCGGCCGATGGGCGCGCCAACACGACTACCCCGGCGGTCAAAGCGACTTCGTCAACCGAGTCGAAGCCACCCTCGGCCTGCTGCGCGACCCCAACACCGTCACCGTGCTGCTCAACCCCCATGCACCGTACGAAGCCAGCCGGGTCGCCCGAGCTGTCGACGCGGGCTTGGTCCGCCAAGGCGCACGCGTCCCGTGGATCTTGACCGACACCGGACGCGAACTGCGAGGACCGCTGGCCGAACTGCAGGCCTGGGCCACCGCGAACACCGCACTCGTCCAGCGCGTGCGTCACACACGGCCTGCCCCGCCTGTGGCCAAGGTGCAGGCCGCTATCCCCGGCGTAGCGAAGGGAGCAGCCCTGCCCGGAGCGGCCCCCCGGCGCTCCGCCTAGCAACGGTCCCCTCCACGCGGCACGCTCCCGGCGCACCAGCGCCGGGCCACGAGGGCTGAAGACTCCCGGCCACCACCCATCGGCCACACCCCGACTGAAAGTGATCATGACCCGTCACAGAGCCGCTGGTGGCCGCCACGCCCGCCTGCCCGACCACGGCATCTTCCGCCGCATCTACCTGCCGCGGACCATGGACGCCGCCGCGTTCAACCTGGGCACCTACGGGATCCCGCTGCTCGTCCTGGCCACCACGTCCTCGGCCATGCTGACCGGCCTCGCCTTCGTCCTGGAATGGATTCCCCGGATCGGAGCATTCGTCGGTGCAGGCGCAGCCGTCGACCGCCACGGCGCGGCTCGAGTCTTCCGTACGGCGACGACCATCCGGACTCTCGTCGTCACCACGGCGGTCCTGGCCCTGACCTTCATCGACGACAAGCTCATCACCACCGTCTCGGTGATGGCCCTCGCCGCCGTCATCGGCGTCCTCACCGAATACTCCTACGTCGCCGCGGAGACCGCCGGCGGCGCCGCCAGCCGGGAACCAGGCCGAGTCGAGCACCGCGTGCAGTCCGTACTGCTCAGCATCGACCAGTCCGCCACCCTCGCCGGACCCGCCGCCGGCGCCTTCCTCCTCCAGTACGCCGGCCAGCAGACCCTGCTCGTCACCATCGGCGCGCTCTCACTCCTGGCCGCCGTCACCTCTCCCCGTTCCCGCCGGACCCAGCCCAACCCCGAGAACACAACCGTCCGCCAGGGCCTGCGCATGGGCTGGTCGACCCTCAGGGCACTCCCTGCCCTCGGATGGTTGATCGCAGGCCTGACCGTCAGCAACTTCGCCACCGGCCTCCTCCAGGCCGCGGCCCCCGTGATCGTCGTACAGAACTTCGGCCTCAGCACCGCGTCCGTCGGCCTCATCTGGTCCGCCGCCGCGACGGCCGCCCTCCTCGCAACGACCCTGTCCCGGTTCGCCATCGACCGCTTCGGGCTCTGGCCCGTCGGCACAGCGGGAGCCCTGATCGCCTCTCTCGGCGGCATCGCCGTCTCCCAGGCCGACGCCTACACGCCCTTCCTGGTCCTCGTCGCCATCCTGATGGCCGGCGAAGGCTCCATGACCGTGGTCCTGCGCACCCTGCGCTCCCGCCTCATCCCGCGCGACGTCTTCGGCGCCACCCTCAGCATCACCATCCTGATCATGCTGCTGCCCTTCCCGATCGCCGGCGTACTCGTCGCCATCACCCCGCCCGCAGCCCTCGGCCACGTCATGACCGGCTGCGCAGCTCTCCAGGCCATCGGCCTGGCCACCGCGTTCTGGCGCCTGCGCCGCGATCCCGCCCTGCACGACACGAACAGACCAGCACTCGAACCGGTAGCCGCTTGAGTCCCGACGCACGGAGAGCCATGCCGTCCCCGAACCGCCACACCTCGTCGTTCAGCACCGACCAGGCCGTGGCCGCCGCAAGCCTTCTACGAAGCCTCACCTCACGGCTCCACAGCCTTCCCGGGCCCGAAGCAGAATCCCTCGCCCAGTCGCTGCTCGTCCCCGCCGGACTCGTGCACGACCTACGCGTGCTCGTCGAAGCCGCGACTGCCCGTGCCGGAATCAGGTCACCCCCTGGCGAAGCTTCACTGCCCGAGCTCCGACAGCATCCGGCCGACGTCGAGCAGCGACCTGGTGGCAGGCCCGCTCCGGTCAGGCGGCCACCGAACCGGTCTTCCTCTCCGGGCACCCGAGGTCTGACCCACCCGATGGCCTCCGTCGCGCCGGAGTAGCCACCCGCCCACTTTCCCGGCCCGCGCTGATCCGGCACCGCGAGCGGGCCACCGCCCCCAACGAACCTCTAGAACGGGACCCTTCCGACCCTTGTCTTCCACTCGCACCGCCCCCTCCCGCCCCGTCGTCCTGGTGGTCGCCCCCAACGACTTCCTCTACCGGGGCTACTGCCTGCAGGCGGTAGCCGCCGCCTACGACACCGTCGTCATCACCCCGAGCCCCATCACCTGGGAGCACGAGCTGGTGATCGACCACGAGACGGCCGATCCGTACGACCGCCAGGCCCTGCTGAGCGCGGGCGAACTCCTTGCCGCGCGCAACCGCGTTGCCGCAGTCGTCACCTGGAACGAGACGCTCCTCGTCGCGACCGCGCACCTGGCCCAGCACCTGGGCGTCCTCACCGACGACCCCCAGGTCCTCCATGCTTGCCGCGACAAGGCCACCAGCCGTGCCCAGTTCGCCCGCCATTGCGTTCCCTCTGCGCAGTCCATCAAGGTGGTCTCCCTACTGGAGAGCGCCCTCGCGGCGGAATCCATCGGCTACCCCGTCGTGCTCAAGCCAGCTGGTCAGGCAGGCAGTGTCGGCGTGATCCGGGTGGACAAGGCCGAAGAGCTCCCGGAGGCGTACGAGTTCGCGACCGCCGGGGCGAACCTGCACGGCGGCCACTCCAACGACGTCCTGGTCGAGGAGTACCTCGACGGGCCGGAGATCTCCGTCGAGTGCGTCACCCACCGGGGCCAGACCACCGCCGTGGCTATCACGCGCAAGGAGCTGGGTTTCGAGCCCTACTTCGAGGAGACCGGCCACAGCGTGGACGCGGCCGACCCGCTGCTCGCCGAGGCCGGCCCGATCGCCACGGCCGCCGTGGCCGCCCTCGGGGTGACGACCGGCATCTCCCACGTTGAGCTCAGGCTCACCGCGACCGGCCCGCGGATCATCGAGGTCAACCAGCGGATCGGCGGCGACCTGATCGGCCGCCTGGTCCAGCTCGCAACGGGCATCGACCTGCCCCGCGCCGCCGCAGACCTCGCCCTTGGTATCGCACCCGACCTCACCCCCACCCGCCGGCAGGCTGCTGCCGTACGCCTGCTCTACCCCGATGTCTCGGGAACCGTCATCGAGCGCGGTATCGACCCCAGCCTGCTCGACGCGGACTGGCTGGCTCAGGTCAGCTGGATCAGCGAGGTCGGCGACCAGGTCGTCCTGCCTCCGGAGGGCGACGTCGATGTCGCCCGGGTCGGCCTCGTCGTCGTGACCGCAGCGGACGCGGCCCAGGCCGCCGCCCGTATCCAGGAAGCCCAGGACCACATCACGGTCGTCGTCCGCCCCACGCTGGGGAAACCCGTCAGCAGCACGGGGGGACAGAACTGATGGGGGAGAGTCTCCCCGGCGCCGAAGCCGAAGACCTCGACGGCGATGTCTACGTCACCCCCCGCTACCTCGCCGGCCCCACCGCGATCGGAGACCCAGGGCTTCAGCCCCTGCGCGACCTGGGCTGGCGACTCGAACACGATGACCTCGGCAACTGCTACGTGACCGCGCCCGACCGACGCGTCCGACTCGGCTACCTCCCCGAAGGCGAGGACGACGGCCTCTGGCGGATCTCCGCCTACCGCGACCCGCACGCCGCCCCTGTCTGGGGCGTCTGCTTCAGCGACACAGCGCCCACCGAGTTCGTCACCGCGTTCACCGAAGCCCTCGCTCAGAGCTACACCGAAGGACCCCAGGCCTACCTTCCCCACATGAAGGGGAGCGCCTACGACGGGCTCGTTCCGCTGATCCACAACGGGTGGAAGCTAACCCGCGCTGAAGAACGGACCCTCGAATGGACGTCGCCCGACAAGCTCGCGGGCGTCGCCTTCACCACCGGTGACCTCGACCCCGAGATGGAGTTCACCACCCTGGACGCCCGGTGGCTCATGCGGGGTGGCCCGCAGGGATGGAACCGCTGGTACGCGACGGCCTCCTCCGAGACCCCCGTCAACCTCGTCACCGCGATCACCGCGGCGATTGCGGATCCGGCCCCGATCCTGCGCTGGGAGCAGGAGATGCCAAAGGTGCTGCGCGAGCGCGCCGAGCTCACCCCCGTGCGACCGGCCCCGCCCAAGGCACCGACACCTCTCGACGTCGCCCGTTCCCGCCCCCGAACACTGCCCAGCGCCCGCACACACAGCGTCCCGCGCTGGTCGACCAGCACCGCCCCGAGCGCGCGCCTCCCCGCACCCGCCCGCCGGTCGGGCCGCTGAACCTGAACCTCTGGAGGTGCTGAATTGTCCCTACAGCCACGCTGGTTCTTCGACCAGGAACTTGCCCTCGGCCTCCCCGGCGGCACGGTCATCGGACAGAGCTACTACGCAACGCCCAGCCCCCGGAGCCCACTGCGCCTGCGAGTCGACTTCCACCCGACCATCGTTCACCGCGAATACGGGGGACTGCGCGTCCGGATCCTCCACGAAGACAAGGGCACGATCGACGGCGTGATCCTGTCCTTCGCCGACCACCGAACCTTTGAGCGTCGCGACCAGGCCGCCGGCAGCTACCCGGGCCTCAGCGGGCACGGCGTCTTCACCGACTACACCACCGCCAAGGGCGGACCCGGCTGGTCAGGAGGCGACTGGACACCACTGAGGGAGGCCATCACGCGCTACGCCGACCTCTGGTTCCCCCCGAAACGCCCTCGGGGAGCCGTTCGGTCAGCCGCGGCCCCGACCCTCCAGGCCACACCAGCGAAGCCCGCGACCATCCCCAGGCGATGAACCGCACGTCAGCAGGACAGTCACCCACTTCCACCCAATGTCCCCAGCACGGCAGACCGCTCTTCCCGAGCAGCCGCCACCCCCACCACCAGGAGCAGCACCACTTGCCCAGCCGCCACACCGCCCAAGTCCTCGTCCTCACCCTCACCGCGCTCACCGCCACCGTTCCCTTCGCCCACGCCAACGCGAGCCCCGCCCCGTCCACCCCGCCGCCGGCCCCGACCGAGCGCTCCGCGACGACGGGCGGGATCGAGATCCAGAAGAAGGACCCGGCAGGCGACGTCCTCGCCGGCGCTTCCTTCGCCCTCCTCGACGCCTCCGGCAGGCCGGCGGCCGAAGGGAAGACCGGCACCGATGGCCTCCTGCGCCTCGACGGCCTCATGCCCGGGGCCTACCGCCTCAAGGAGACCGCCAGCGGGAGCCCGATCCACGACACCGTCGCTGACCAGGACGTCATCATCACGGATGCCGTCACACCCCTGGTGATCATCGACCCGTTCAAGGCGGCCGATCTGATCGTCAAGAAGACCGACAAGGAAACCGGCAAGCCCTTGCCCGGCGCGGTGATCAACGTGACACTTGCCGGCACAAAGGGGGAGGCGGTCACCCTGACCACGGGACCCGACGGAACCGCCAAGGCCAAGCTGCCGGTCTCCGCACGAGCAGGCACCGCCTACATCGCCACCGAGACGAAGGCCCCGGGCGGATACCAGCTGTCGGCCAAGCCGGTGACCGTCACCGCGAAGCCGGGCGCACAGGTCACCGCAGAGTTCACCAATTCGAAGATCCCGCCGACCAAGCCCCCGACCAGCACGCCGCCCACCTCCCCGGCCTCGCCCAAGCCGAGCACTTCGGCCACCCCTTCGGCGACGGCCTCCGCATCCCCGTCAAGCACGCCCACGGTCGCCGAAACGGCGTCGAGCACCACCACCCCTGCGCCGACCGGCTCCCTTGCCAACACAGGGGGTGGAGCGGCCCGATGGATCGGCATCCTGGCCGGGGCACTGATCATCGCGGGCGGCGGAGCCGTCTGGGCCTTGCGCCGGCGGACAGAGCGAACGACCCACTAACCGCTCCTTCGCCGACACCCTCCACGCAGAACAGACGGCCAGCTCACTGGCCCCCTCCTCCAGGAGCTACATGACTGACTCCATCGAGCCCGACGTCCTGTACGGACAGACTCCAGGCAGTTCGCATCCGCTGTGGGTTGCCGTGCTCAAGGACCTACCCCATGCCCTTGCCGTACTGGAACGGCATGGCTTCCAGCCGACCATGATCGGCGATCTGGAACTCTTCGCTCTCCCAGAAGAGACCAGCACGCAGTTGAGCGCCGAACTGCACCTTGCGTCGTACACGGAGCTGGCCAACGCCGGCTACACGGTCATGTCCACCCCCGCGCACCCCGCCCTCCCCATCGAACTGCTCGGACGAATCGAACGACGTACGGCCTTGGGGCCCACCAGGCCGCCCTCCGCAGGACCTGGGCAGGGGCGGGGGGCGAGCCCTGGCAGCCCGAGGACGGCCGCACTGGCCGCGAAGCCCGTTGTGCCGGACACCTTCCGCCAGCCACCGACGCGTGGTGGCAGCTGACCGTGGCCCATGGCCTCACTGATCAAGTCGCACATAAGTTCGAATGCGTGTTGGAATGGACGGATGCAGTTCATCCGTTTTCCTGACGATCTCCTGGCGCTGCAAACAGCCTGGTTGCGTACGTACGAGGCTATGGCCGTCCCGCCTGCCGGAATGGGCACCAGCCTGCACCGGCGCCAGCTCATCCGGCTCTCCTGCGACATCGCGGCTCACCCTTTCTGGGCGATGCCGGGGCGCTCGACGGCCGCACGGGTGGAGCTGCTGCGACAGGCACGTGCGGATCGTTGGGCGCGCGCCGCGTGAACCGGATCACGCCCAGGCAATGGGCGATCCTCGGAGCGCTCCGCGATCATCTGGCCGAGTACGGGGTTGGCCTCACGGTGCGGGAGCTCGGGGAGAGGGTTGGGCTGGCCGGCAGTAGCAGCCTCGCACCAGCTTCACCGGCTGGAGGCGGCGCGGCTACTGACCCGGAGCGGGAGGGAGTGGACGACGGTGACGTTGACCGGCGCCGCGATGAAGCTGCTCGCCCACCAGCCCTTGGTGGGATCTCGCCGGGTGGTGTAGCTGGACCGAACGCAGGAGGCGAACTGCCAGCGGGCGTCAGCGAGTCTCCCGTGGGGTCTCCGGACAGGCTGCCTAGTCAGGGCTTGCGGTGGCGGCCTGGCTGCTTCGGCTGCGCCGGCTGTGCACGCTGCTGCGGCTGGGGCGTCGGGTAGAGCAGCCGACACGCCTCCGCGAAGTTGTCCACGATCATCAGCGCCTGCCAGGCAAAACCGTCCCACTCCAAGATCATGCGTGGGGCATCGGGGTTCATATGGGCCGCGCGATGCGGGCCGTTTCCAAGCGTGACGGCCTTGAGCTCGCCGGGCGCACGCAGGCGCCCTTGGCGGCGTGCGGCCCAACGGTCGAGGGGTTCGTCGTTCATGGGCTTCCCTCCGTGAAGAGCAGCACCTTACCGAAGCCGCACAGCGCACCGCTGCCATCTCCGGCGCACCGTGTGCATCCGGACGGCGACAGGTACCGCCACCACCGTGCGGTGGTGGCGGAGCCCCAACCACAATCGAAGAACGCCGAGCGAGGGCGGCACCCTATCAGGGGTGCCGCCCTCGCTCTGTGCTGTCCGGACATCGCTCACGGCAGACGAGCAAGACGCGCACACCTCTGGAGAGACCGGCCGACCCCATGTCAAGGTTGACCCCTTCCCTAAAGCTGCAGGTCAGAGAGGTAATCGCGCATGACCGTCGAGGTAGGTCGCCACGGATTCTCCACGAGCATCGAAGCCCTGCGGATCCGGACCTGGATGCTAGGACGGGGCCAGCCCTCCCTGGTGATCGACCAGTTCAACGCCGAGGACTTCCACTTCGTGGTGGACGACAGGGCCGACATGCACATCGCCAGCAAGGACGGACGCCTCTACCTCGGATGGTTTCCCGAAGGCCGCCCCGGCCGACTTGATGAGGGATGGCGGTTGGCCGTCACGGGAACGGCAACCGTGCCCGGCTACAGCATTGGCTTCGACGTCGAGACCCCAGCCCACGTCATCGCCTCGGCGGTCACCGCCGTCATCTCTACCTCACGTCCGGCGTGACACGCACATCATCGAGCACGACTCCACCACTTCAGCATCCAGCTCCGGAGGCTCCATGCGCCCCACATCCGCAACGGCAGACGCCACCGCCGCCGAGATCATCGAGCACCTTTCGCGCTACGCCCCCGACACCCCGGTGCGCATGGCCATCAACCCCGAATTCCCCTACGCCCACACGCTGGGAGGCATCGTGCTGGGCATGGGTCACGACGGCCGCCCCGTCATCTACATCGGGGAAGCGGGGCAGGTGGGCTTCCTGCCGGCCCTCACTGCCCAGGATCTGGGCTGGCACCCGCGCACCGTCGTGCCGGCCAGGACGCGCCGAGGAGTAGGAGCCACTGACCAGTGACCATCCCCTGGAAGCCCCGGAGGCGCCCCTGAACGCCGAACAGCCCGAAGAGCGTCCGAGCCTCGACGTGCTCTGGGTCAGCCCGAGACACTTGGCCGGCGACGACGGAGAGCTGGCGGATCGTGTGGGAGACGAGCTCGTCGGCGCCGGATGGTCGTACTGGGTAACTGCGCGTCGGACGCTCTTCTACGCGAGCCCCGATCAACTCCGCTGTGCCGAATGGGTCATGGCCGACCCGCTCACCACGGAGCTGGCCGACCTGCCCGTCGCCTGGGAGATCTCCGCACGCGAGAACTCTTCACGCGCCACCGTGAACTGGGCGGCTTACTTCACCCGCGGCGTGCCCTACGAAGCCGTTGCCGCCTTCGCCCTCGCCGTTGCGGATCGCACGGAACCCGCGTGGGGATTCGACGGCCCCGAGGCCGTCCCCGAGATGCTGGTGGCCGGCGGCTGGCAGGGGGACGTGGACGACCCGGACTTCACGCTCTGGGACGAGTCCTTCACGGCCTGCATGACCCGGGCGCCGCTTCCTGACGGGATTCAGGACCAGGACCCCCGCCCCGATATGCCCGGCTGGCAGGCCTGGTCCCAGCCGGAAATCGCGGGTCCGTACCTGTGGGTCGCTGCGTTCAGCACGTCCACACCGCATGAGCTGGTCGCGTCCTTCGCGACTGGCCTGGTCGGCGACGCGCCCGTTCCGCGCCGTGTCCTGCCGGCGTCTTCCCAGGCGCGCCTTACGATCCGGCCTTCCCTCTGACGAGGGCACGGCTGGAGGTTGATCAGCGGCGCGCGTGATTCGCATACAGAGCACTGGCCCCCAGCGAGATTCTTCGCTGGGGGCCAGTGCGTTTTCGGGGCACGTCAGCCTGCGGTCTTCAGGGCCTTTGCCAGTGCCTCGTCGACGTGGGCGTCGACCAGGGCGGGGCTGCCCGAGAGGACGATCAGCACGTTGCCGGAGCGGACGGCGATCTGCTTCATCACGCTGGGGCGTCCGCCGGCCGTGAGCGTCAGAACGTGCCCCCACTGCTCGTCGCCGCGCTGGGGCGTGGTCACCTTTTGGACGGTCACGTCGATGGGAACGTTTCCGGAGACCATCTGGTATTTCGGGCACGACTGCATGGCGGTGAAGATCTCCCGGGACCGGGCGGAGATCCTCTCTTCGGTGTCGCTGTAGACCTCTTCGCTCAGGTCGGAATCCTTCGAGGCGTACGTGAAGGACACCTTGGCCTGGTTGGGGAAGTCCAGCGAGCCGTCCGCCGGTCCGGAGCCGAGCTTCTCCAGGGCAGGGCACCCGACGACGGCCATGTCGTCGTGCTTCGACGTTGTCTCGGGCTTCACCCGGTAGTCGGAGCCCAGATCGATCAGGTCGAGCAAGCGGGGGCCGAGTTCAGCGCTGGTCAAAGGCTTCGCGGATACGCCGGATCCGTCGCTGCTCTTCGCCTCTGCCCGGGCCGATGAGGCCGGCGCGGAAGGTGCGGCAGCCTGGGAACAGCCGGTCAGCGCGAGGGCTCCCAGAGCCGTGAGGCTGAGCAGATTCTTGACGTTGTTTCGCATATGTGATTCCCCCCAGAATTCGTGTGCGGCCGTACGCTACCCCGATCACCTCGGGTGGGGTAGATCCATCTCGCCTGGTGTGCGATCAGAGGATCACTCCCGCGAAGGTCCCGTCGTAGCCGAACGAGGCCTCGCCATCCTCCCTGCTGGTGTAGAGACCCTCGACCGGCCCGGCGGTCCGCTCGTACCAGGCCGAGTCCAGCCCGGGAACGGGGGTGTCGTGACCGGAGCGGCAGCGGACCCACACCCGCCCGCCGGAGCTCAGTACGAGCCAGTCGCGGTACACGCCGCACTCCGCGCAGGACACCACGACCCCGTCCACGGTCAACGGCGCCCAGTAGCGCATCATCGACCCGGCCAGATCCCCGGCCGCCGGGACGTGGAGCTCCGCCGGTATCTCAAGCTCCACGTCCTCGGGCTCCACGTTGCTGGGCTCGGTACTCGCCGGGACAGGCCGGGCGGGCTCCTCAGCCGCCGCGATCAGTTCTGCCGCGGCAGCACGGAACTCGTTCGCCTGGTCGTGGTGTCGGTCGTGCCGG
The DNA here is from genome assembly GCF_035978755.1 of Streptomyces sp. NBC_01298. Lineage (NCBI taxonomy): Bacteria > Bacillati > Actinomycetota > Actinomycetes > Kitasatosporales > Streptomycetaceae > Streptomyces > Streptomyces sp. NBC_01298. The sequence goes on along the minus strand of NZ_CP108414.1, from coordinate 1,817,326 downwards.
CGGAACATGGGCGCCTCCCGGGCCTGGTGTGTGGTGGCAGGGGAGAATCCTCTCCCGGCAGCGGCTCGCACTTCTACTAAGGAAACGATCAGCGGCCCGGGGCTGGACGATCCTGCCGAGGGCTGCCCTGACCTGGGACGAAGCTCTGCCGCGAGCGGACGGTGCTTGCCCTGGTGCCCTTTGCGGGAGAGTCCGTGCCAGCGGCGGCAGGCAGGTCTGCCAACCGGCGAAGGCGCCACACCAGCACGTCGGACACCGACTCCGCAGTGTCCAACTCGCGGCGCGAGGCGGCCTCGGTCAGGAGCGGGACCACGTCATGGCCGGCTGCCTCTGCCTCGGCGAGCGTTGCCGCCAGCGCCGGCCACCCGGCCTCGTCGAGCACCCGCTGCGCGAGATCCGGGACCGCCTCGCGCATGGCGGAGCCGTACCTACGCTGGAGCGGCAAGGTCAGCTTGCGGCCCCGTTCGCGCAGGACGCTCAGCGGCGCCGCGGCGGCGTTGCGGTACGCCTCACGCAGGTGCTCGGCTGTCTGTTGCGCTGCCGCGGCCTGCTGGGCGTGGCCCCTCTTCGCATGCCAGGCCGCAGCGGTGATGACGAGGAAGAACAGCATGTCAATGACCATCGCCGTGCCGGCGCCGTCCTCACCGCGCCCCAAGGCGGGACCGCCTCGGACGAGGTCCCGGGCTGCCTGACGCAGGACGCGGTCCTGCTGCCGTTCGGCACGGATATGAGAGCGTGATGCCCGCTCGAACGCGAAGGCGGCGTCGGAGAGTTCACGCCGGGTGTGGGCGGCGCTGGTCTTGGCCAGGGCGTCGAGCACTTCTCCGACGTCGGCGATCTGGGCGGCTGCCGCGCCGTCCTCGTCCTGGTCGATGACCAGCAGTGCAGTCCACACCGCACCGGTCGCTGAGCGGCGGGCCTGCGACGGCCTCGGCTGCGGGCTGCTGACCGCGGTCTCGTCGGGAGCTTCCTGCCCGCCGTATCGCTGGCGGATCCGGGGGAGGGAGAGATCGGGAGCCAGCTTGGCGCCGGCGTAGAAGATCGGTTCGCCGTCCTTGTTCCGGTCCGAGGGCAGGGCGACCTTGTAACCGAGGAGATCGCCGCTGGGTGCGACACGGCGTACGACGAGGAGGCCGGCGGCGCCGAGACGGTCGAAGAACTCCGCGTCGTTCACGGCGCCGGCCACCGCGCGGCGGACGGTCTCGCGGAGCTCCTCGCGCGCGGTACGGGTCCTGCCGGTGCGCTCCGCCTTGTGTCGCTCAGCGCTGGTGGGCCGCTGGGCTGCGGTGCGGTCGCCGGAGTTGAGGCGGCGCAGCCCGAGTTCGGCTTCCAGGCGGCGGGCTTCGTCCTGGACGCGCTGGGCGTCGTTGTCGAGGTCGGGTTTGTAGCCGTCCTCGCGGACGAGGGTGGCGATGATGTGGATGTGGTCGTCGGCGTGCCGGACCGCAGCCCAGCGGCATCCCGCTCCTTGGTCCGGGTCGTCGATTCCGGCTGCGGCAACCATGCGCCGGGCGACGTCCGCCCACTCCTCGTCGGACAGGATCCGGTCGGTGGGGGCGTTGCGGACCGACAGGTGCCACACATGCTGGGCTGGGCGGCTGCCCTCGTCAACGTTCTGTACCGGCTGGTCGAGGAGGCGCTGGAGCTGCTTCAGGGTGGCCTGCGGGTCGCGGCCGGGGTCGGGGGCGTTGTCGTCCCAGGAAGCCACCAGGTGCGGGTCGGTGTGCTCCTCGTACTTGCCCGGCCCGTACAGGTAGGCGAGCAGGCCGATGGTGCGTTTCCCGCGGTTGTGGATCCTGGGGATCATGCCGGTGTTGTCCTTCTAGTGATCTGGGTTTGAGGTCTGGGCTCGCCCCATGAGTCGTGTTCTGTTTCAGATCTTGGGTTCTGCCTGACGGGGCGGGTTTCGGTCCGGTGTCCTGACGGGATGGGCGATAACAGGCTGCCGCCAGTGGTGCTGTCGGAAGCTGAGCGACTGACGTTGGAGAGCTGGGCCGGGCGGCGTTCAACTGCGCAGGGCCTGGCCCAGCGAGCGCGGATCGTGCTCGCGTGCGCACGAGGGTGGAACAACACCGTGGTCGCCGCGCGGTTGGACACTGAGCGCAAGACGGTAGCCAGATGGCGGTCCCGGTTCCTGCGGGACCGCCTGAACGGCCTGTCGGACGAGCCGCGGCCCGGGGTGCCGCGGACCATTACCGACGCCCAGGTCGAAGAGGTGGTGGTCCGCACCCTCGAACAGACACCTGCGGGCGGGACACACTGGTCGAAGCGGGAGCTGGCCAAGGTGGTGGGGATCTCCCCGGCGAGCGTGCTGAGGATCTGGCATGCCTTCGGCCTGCAGCCCTGGCGGACCGAGACCTTCAAGATCTCCCCGGACCCGTTCCTGATCGACAAGATCCGCGATGTCGTCGGCCTCTACCTCGCCCCGCCGGCGAACGCGGCCGTGTTCGCCGTGGACGAGAAACCGCAGATCCAGGCCCTGGAGCGGACCGCACCGGTCCTGCCGATGCTGCCCGGAGTCCCCGAACGGCGGAGCTTCGACTACGTCCGGCATGGCACCGTCGACCTGTTCGCCGCCCTGAACACCGCGACTGGCAGGGTGATCACGAAACTGTCCGCGCAGCACCGGGCTGTGGACTTCCGGGACTTCCTCGACGACATCGACCGCCAGACCGATCCGGGCCTGGCGGTCCACGTCATCTGCGACAACCTCTCTGCCCACAAGGCGCCGGTCGTGCGCAAGTGGCTCCTTGCGCATCCCCGGTTCCAGCTCCACTTCACTCCCACGTACTCGTCGTGGATCAACCAGGTCGAGCGGTGGTTTGCCGAGCTGGAACGACGCTGCCTCGAACGCGGAGTGTTCTGCTCACTCGACGACCTCAAGGCCGCACTCGAAGGCTGGATCGAGGTCTGGAACGACCAGGCCAGGCCGTTCAAGTGGACCAAGACCGCCGACCAGATCCTCGACCGCATCTGCCGCTACTGCGACAGGATCTCCAAACCAGGTCACTAGGTCTGGTTCAGCAGGTGGTCGGTGGCGGCCTGGACGCGGTCCACGGCCCGGCGGACGGCGGCGAGGACCGCGTCCAGTTCTTCGGGCTGGCCGCCGGAGTTGATGGCGCGGGTGATCTGGTTGAGATTGGTGCCGACGCGGCCGAGGTGCCGGCGGGCGGCGAACAGCTCCGAGACCATCTCGCGGTGGCCGGCGATGGCGGCGGCGCTGTTATCGAGGTCGTGCGCAGCGGCCATGCCGCTGCGGGCGAGGAAGGCGGGCAGGGTCGTGTGGACTGCTGCTGCGGCGCTCGACAGCAAGGTCCTCTCGTCGTCGTTCAGGCGGACGCTGCAGACGTGACTTCGCTTGTCGGATGGCGGCTTTGGGGAGCGCTTACGCGAACTGTTCGGTGCGACGCGCTGTCGGCGTCGGGGCGGTTGCTTCTCCTCCGGCTGCGATCCGCCCTCGGTCGCCGCCTCCCGGACCAGTGCCCCCCGGCGCTGGTCCGGACCCGCCACCCCCGGGGCGGGCTCTGGCCAAGACACCTTCCCCAACGGGGAAGAGTGTCTTGGCCGATAACTTGCTCGCCCTGAGGTCGAGTTAGTGGGTGTCGAGTGGGTCTCTTTGGGTGGGCCCGAGAGTGGATCCGTCATCGGTTGACGCCCCGGCTTCCGTGGTCGAGGCACTGGGCCCGGGCCGCGAGGTCCAGCAGCTCTTCGGGGCCGGGCAGCACCAGCACGGGCGATTCCGGCCCCTCCTGGACCAGCCATTGGCCGGTCGGTGCAGGCAGGGCTGCGTGCAAGTGACCTCGGCGCACGAGGACTTCAGCCCAAGCGGCGGCAACAGCAGCGTTGTTCGACGGTTTCGGGAGCCGGTTGCTGGTGGATGAGGACACGAAGACTCCTTGAGGAAGAGGAGCGGGGCGTCCGGAGATGTCTCCGGGCCGCCCCGCGTCACGATGGGTGAGCGACCGGTCAGGGATGTGCTGGGTGTCCGTGCATCAACGGGTTCGACGCTTTGGCCGAGGCAGGTGGGCGAGCTCGGGGTCCTCGTACAGGACCTCTTGGAGCTCTCGGAACCGCTCGTTGCTGATCGTGAGGTGCTGTTCGCGTAGGTACGGTCCGATGACTCGGCGGGTCATTCGGCCGCCGGCCAGAGCCGCGTCACGGGCGATCGGGACGAGTATTTCCAGGGGGACTGGGTCAGGAAAGGGGGTGTTGGTCTGGTCCGCCGCGCCAGTTCCGGTCCCGCCGCTACGCTGGTCTGGGGGCAGGTCTGGTCCGGCCCCTGGAGGCTCCGGTGCAGGATCTTCGTCGGGAGCGTGGTCCGCCGCAGGGGCTGGTCCACCTTGCTCGACGGGGTGCGGGAGGGCTTGGTCCGCGATGTCACCTGCGGCTTTGCCGGAACGGCCGTGATCGGGTTCAGGCTTGCGTGTGGCGAGATCGCTCCCCTGGTGGGGTAGGCGGGCCGCTGCCGGTGCGCCCCTAACCACCCCGCCGCGCCGGAGATGGTCCGCCGGGGAGACCGCCGCCTGGTCGCCTTCCCCACTTCGCGGATCGAGGCCAGCGGTGTGGTCCGCGTCCCCTCGGTCCGCCTGACCGATGACCGTGTCCGGGCGGTCTGGTCCGCTGACGTCCGCCTCCGACGGGCCGGGCCGGATGAGGGATGTGCCGGACCGGACCAGAGAGGCAGTAGGTTGGTCCGTCGGTTTGGTCCGCGTCTGGTCCGCAGGGTGGTGCCGGGTGATGAGGATGTAGAGGTGGACCGCACCGGCGAGCGCAAGGGGAGCAAGGGTGGACAGGATCGCCACCACGGTGTCGCCCAGCTGCAAGCCGTTCGGGCTGAGGGCCTGCTGGTTGAGACGCACCGCGTGAAGTGCGTTCGCCCAGATGCTGGAGGCGGTGGCCGTGCCGAAGAGCGTCCACACGTACAGCCGGGCACGCAGGGGAGCTTCGGCGAGTACCAGCAGGGCCCGCACGCCGTAGGCGATGAATCCGTCGACCACCAGCGGGAACAGGTAGGTCAGGAATCCCCGGACGTGGATGGCCACGGCCATCTGCTGGAGTGCGTCGTACGACAGGGCGCAGCCAGCCGTGCCGAGGGTGATGATCGCGAGGCGGTCCCAGAACCCGATGGGGGCGACGGTGTGCGCGGGGGAGTCCTTCACGCGGCCTCCCCAAAGGCCGTTCGGAGCTCCGGGCCGCAGGCGGCAGCGGCGTCGGTGGTGGGTGCGGTCGAGGCCCTCGCCGGATCGCCGGCTTCGCGCGCGCGGGACATCTGTCGGAGCCACTCGCGGTCGCGGTCCGTCACCAGCTCGGCCTGCTCGCGCATCAACCGGCGGGTGTAGTCGAACTCGCTCTGCAGCAGCATCACCAGGCGTTCGACGCTCCACCCCCGCAGGTAGGCCTGGCGGACCACAGCGTTGCGCTCGGGAATCGACAGGGCGACGTCGCGTCCCCGGAAGATGGCGTGCACCCGGCTGTAGTCCAGGCGCTTGGCGACCTTGTTGTGGAAGGGCCGCCGTTCTGCCTCGGTGAGTCCGGCTCGGAATCCCCTCCGGGCGTCGCCGTCCATGGCGCCGTCGAAGCACTGCTGCACGACCGGGCAGCTTGCGCAGATCGCCTTCGCTTCCTCGGTGCTCTTCGTTTTGGTGACCGTCGGGAAGAAGATCTCGTCGGCTGCGGCTGCGTCCATGCCGTAGCAGGAGCCCCGCTCGGCCCAGGTCCGGTCGGTGATCCCGAGCATGCCGACAAGGGGGTTCTCGTGGGTGGTGATGTATCGCAAGGTGTTCTCCGTTGTGCTTCACGGCCGGCACGCGATCACCACGGCGCCGCAGCAGGGCAGCGCGGCGTGGCGGGTCCAGGCGGTGAGGGTTGGCAGGGGGAGCGGAGGCTGGTCAAGCGGAGGTTCGTGTCCGGCGGCGATCCGGTCCGGTCATGGCGATCTGCTGGCACATTCCGACGAGGCGAGAGGCGACTCGGTCGCCGATCTGCTCGCGTAGCACGGGCTGCTCGGCAGGCATCGAGGGGGTGCGCGCCGGGGCGAGGTTGCTGGTGATCAGCGTCGGGAGCTCGCGGTTGTACCGGTGGTTGATCAGCCGGTACGTCAGCTCCTCGGTCCACCGGGTGGTCGTTGCCGCGCCCAGGTCGTCCAGGTGCAGGACCGGGATCCGGACAAGGCGCCGCAGCATCCATTCGGGGTCGACGCCCTGCCGAGGGCGCATTTCGGCATACAGGTCGGCGGCCGTGACGGACTCCCACCGGACGACGATCCCGGTGGCGATTAGGGCTCGGATCGCGGCGAAGGCCTCGTGCGTCTTGCCGACCCCGGTCGCTCCAAGCAGCAGCAGCGAGGGACCCGTCGCGACCTCCCGGCGCCCAGCGGTCTGTGGAGCCGAGGAGCGCTCGACGACCTCGTCCACCCACTGGCTGACCCGCGGGTCTGAGATCGTCGCCTGCTGGTAGCGCGAGGGGATCCGCGCGTGCGCCGCCTCCAGCGCGGGGATCGCTGCCGGCGTGTCGGCCACCGATCGGCCCGGGTCGATCCCCATCGCCGCGAACTTCGCCCGAATGCGGCTCACCGAGTTGGTCTCGCCCAGCGCCAGCGGCTCGGGAGTGTGGGTACGTCGGGTCACAGCGACTCCTCGTAGACCGAGCTGTCAGTGGGGTTCTGCCAGGGCTGATGGGCGGGCCGGGCGCTGGCCCAGAGCCCCGCGCCGGAGGCGGACGCCGAGGGGGAGGCGTTCAGTGCCTCATTGACCAGGCTCGGGAGGACGCTGGCGTGCAGGCCCTTGACGCGGAGGCGCTCCAGGGCGGCCCGGATGACCGCCGGGTCGAAGCCTTCTTCCAGCAGCCCCTTGGTGTGGCGGCCGATCAGTCCGCGCACTGTCTGCGGCACCGGTTGCGAGCAAGCCGACACGTACTCGGCCAGCAGGTCCTTTGCCGAGACCGATGCGCGTGCGGACTCCGGCGCGGGGGCATCGCCCCCCTTAGGGAAAGATCCAAGATCCAGGATCCTAGATCCAGGCGCCGAGCCCTCGCGCAGTTGTATCGAGGCCTCATCGAGAACCGTCTGACCTGCGGATTCCTCAGGACCCCCGGGGAGGCCCTGGTGGGGCGCCGCCGGAGCCGACTTCAGACCGGTGTTGCTGCCGGCGCCGGGGTCCCCCGGGGCAGCCGAGGGCGCTGAATCCGGCGGAATGGTGCGATCGAGGGCTCGTCGAGTATTCATCGAGTCCTGCGAGCGGTCACCGCAGAGCTCTGCGGGAGTGGTCGGTGTCACCGTCGTGGCCGGAGCGGAGGAGGCAGGGCACGAGGCCCCGTCGCACTCGCTGCACTTGCTGTGGCCCTGGTGCGCGGGGCACCGCGGTCGCCGCGACGCCGAGGCGCGGTCGATCTTCTGGTGCTTCTCCCAGGTCACGAAGTGCAGGTACTGGCCGCCGTCGCATCCGGTGTAGCGGCAGATGAGACCTGCGCCGGCGAGCTGGTCGAGGTCCCTGGCCACGTCTGCCGGGGTGTGGTCGGCGCGGAGAGCCCAGAGCCGTCCGGCGATGATCGCCGGGTGGTCGCGGAAGCGGCCGTGGTCGTCGGCCTGGGTGAGCAGTCCGAAGAAGGTGACCATGGCGGTGACGTCGACCGAGGCCAGGTCTTCCGACTCGAAGGCCTCGGGCTTGATCGTGCGGATGCGTGCCATCAGGCGGCACCACCATAGAGTGCGCCGGACCGAAGGTCGAAGGTGCGGCGCGCCGCCCAGTTGGCTGCAGGGTAGGTGCGGATGATCCAGCGGGCGGCGACGTGCGCCTGGGTCCGGCTGATCCGCACCGCTTGGCCGTCGGAGCCGGTGGCCCTCACGTCGAGGTGGGGCCAGGTTGTGCGGCCGTCCTGCAGTCGGATATGCAGGTCGGTGACCTGCGGCAGCATCGTGGCGAGCTGCTGGGCAAGCGCGCGGGCCCTCAGAGTCGGTATCTCGGCGTGAGCCGGAGTCTGCGGTCTTTCGCGCAGGGGTGTGGACATGCGACACTCTCCCGTGATGATTCCGCACCGCTGTCCATGGAAAGGGGCCGGCGCGGAGTGAGGTAGGTGATCTGCCGGGCCCTTGCCGGGGCCCAAGGTGATCTGCTGGGCAGCGCAGGAGAGTTGACGCTCTCCGAGGCTGCGCAGTCGGCGTCTGGGAGTTCCTCCCCGGCGCCGTTTCTGTTTGCCTAGCCGCCACTGGTGCGTGACTGGCGCTGTGTCCTCACCGGACCCTCCCCCTGGTGTGTCCCTTGCCCGCCGTGTCCGGCGGTTGCCAACAAGCTACGCAGACCCCCGCGCAAGATCTAGACATAGCTCTAGAACCGACGCACTCCACGCAGCACCCGCCTGACCTGCGGAGAATCCGACCATCACGACTTGGGTGCGAGGGGTGGGGTCCCCGGCTGCTGGCCGGTCCTGCCGTAGATGCGCAGGGCGACGGCCGAGTCTGTAGTGAAGGTCTGGGCGTGGCTCCAGAAATGCCGACGAGTAAGCGCGTAGGGGCTCAGGGCTGCGATGGGCGCAATATTCGGGCGACACGGACGCCTATGTCCATTTCGTGCCCACCCGTGCACTAAAACCACTTTGCGGGATGGTCGGTGTTTTGGCCAAAAGTAAATATTGATTGCCTCCGATTGGCCTGTTCGGAGGGGTTCGATCCCGCTGAGCCTCCAGCCGGTTAGGGCACGGTGAACTCGCCCCCTGTGCACGCAGGGTGATTCTTCATTCCTTGGTGTCGCATGTCAACAACTCTTTTCGGTGTGGCAACAAAAGTTGCCCAACCCTCTGTTGTGTCGATGCCATCAGGGGTTACGCTCCCGGCACGCCCATGCTTCGAAGCTGGACCTGAGTCGACTATGTAGGAGACACATCCGTGCATGACGCACGATCTGCACTCAACGTGACGCTGGATGCTTTGGCTCAGTACGCGGAGAACCTGAATCGCCAGCCGCAGGATCTGTTCGATCTGCCCGCGCTCCGCCGGGTCACCGGCGATTCTGAAGAGATGATTCAGGCCATGCTGAATCGGGAGGAAGTGAACGAAGGCGACCTTCGGCAGCGATTTGTCCGGCGCTTCGAAGCCGCATTGGAGCTTCGACTCTCGCCGGATACCGGTGCCACGTACTCCCTTGCCGTGATTGCCGCGTCGTACGGGCAGAGCAAGGAGTCCCTTCGCAAGCTCCTGGTCGGCACCGGACTGCCGGCAGCACACGCCCAAGCAGGCCTGGAGGCCTTCTTCGGGGTGGATCCCGGCTACCTGCTCTCGCCCAGCCTCCCTGCGCTGGACAGGGCGTTGCAGCCCCTGCTCAGGCAACTGAGCGACGAGGTGATCCGCGCCTCCGGCGCACGCATGAGTTACCGCGGATTCGAAGACGAGGACCGGCTGGAGGGTTTCTCGCAGCTACCGCCAACCGACCAGGATGCCCTGCGCCGCATGGTCGCGGGCCTGCTGGTGACCAAGAAGACCGAGCCCACCCAGTGACTTCCCGCGCTGCAGTCGTTTCGTCGGATCACCGGCTGTACGCGCTACCGGAACCGGCGGTGACGAACAAGCACGAGGCACAATGCGCAAGACCAGCAAGAAGCACCTGTCGTCTCTCCGGGACGACGTCCTGGCGGGGATCCCACGGCCCGTCCCGCGTGATTTCGCAGCCATCATCGGCGCGCTCCGCGACTTCGCGTGCCAGCGAGCCGACGGCCGCTCCGTCGAGGTCGTCTATCGACGGTTCCCGCCGAGTACGGTCAGCGGCCTGTTGGTGGAGACCGATGATCGAGTGATCATTGCGGTCGAGGAAAGCACCAACCCGACGCATCAGCTGCTGATCTTCACCCACGAGCTCGGTCACCTCCTCATGGGGCACTGCCACGACCACAAGGACGCCGACACGCCCGCCCTGCGAGCGGCGGCCCGCGCGCTCGGCGATGACTTCGATCCCTCCGAGGTCGTCGCGGTCCTCGCGGCCCGGACCAACTTCGGGCGACGCGAAGAACACGATGCTGAGAGGTTCGCGGTCATGCTTACAGCGGCCCTGCAGCAGCACGTCGAGCAGGGGCCCAGTTCTCCGGCGTACGGGCTTGCCGGCCGCCTACAGTCGAGTCTGGGACCCCGTGGTCGGGGACTGGACCGATGACCGACTCGGCGTACTACTTGCCGGCTGGAATCCTGGCAGTGGCGCTACTGTCCAAGGTGCCGTCACTCCGGCATGGCTGGCGTGACGGCATGCTCCGGGCCGCGTGCACGCTGATCGCCCTCGGGGCCTGCGCATTCTTCTTCAGCGCCCCACCCACGGTGGCACAGGTCAACTCATGGACCGGCATTGCCAATGTGTCCGCACCGTTCGTCTACTCGCTCCTGGCAGCCTTCAACTGCGCCTGCCTGGTGCTGCTGATCCACTGGAGGGGCGGAGACGCCGCTTCGATCCGTGCCCAGGCCAGAGTGTGGATAGCTGCCACGGTCGGCATCATTGCCGTGCTGATGGCGCTCTTCGCCCTGGGCGACGCTCCGATCGAGCGACAACGCGACATGGACACCTACTACGCCACCGCGCCGTACATACGGGAGATGGTCGTCGTATATCTCCTTGCCCACGCGGTCGTCGGAATGGTCGTCACCGTCACCTGCTTCCGCTGGGCCCGTCAGGTACCCCAAGTCTGGCTGAAGCGCGGGCTGGCCACGATCGCCGCCGGATTCGTGGCAAACCTGGCCTTCGCCTCTGGCAAGCTCGTGGCCGTCGCAGCCCGATGGGCCGGGGGGAATTGGGACGGTCTGAGTACCGATGCCGCGCCCCAACTCGCCAGCGTCGGAGCCTCGCTGATCGCCGTTGGATTCCTTCTTCCCCTCGTCGGCCCCTGGGGAGAATCCCTTTGGGGAGACTGGCGCACATACCGGCGGATGTACCCGCTATGGCGGGCACTTCATCAGTCCTCCCGCTTTGCCTCGACGCTCCAGGTGCCCTTCTGGGCAGTTTCCGACCGAACACTCGCCCGCGCCGTCGGGATCGCGGACCGGCTGCTGGAGCTCCGGCCGCATCTCGACCCCCGGACGTCCTCCTGTGCGCAGGAGCGCGCCGAAGAGGCAGGTATGACCCAAGCCGAGGCCCAGCTCGTCGGTGAGGCGACCATGATCCGCGTGGCACTGCTGGGCCTGGACTCGCCCAGTACCTCCGAGTCCCACGACCGCACCGATCTCGCAAGACGCTTCGCGCCAGGCGACTTCCAGCGGATCGCCGAACTGAGCACCGCCTTCACCAAGATCGAAAATGCACCAGAAAGTCGGCACCATGCGCACATCTAGCGGCACCCCACCCCGATGCCCCGTTCCTGACGTACGAAGGAGCTCCAGCCGGCGGGCCGCAGACAAGAGCATGGGGTTCGGCCGGTGAACTCGTCCGCTTCCGCAGGGCTGGTCTTCTTCGTCCCAGCGGGACTCCTGGCCATCGCCTCCGCTGTGAAGGTGATGGCGCTCCGGCGCGATCCGACTGATGTGCTCCTGCGGGCCGTTACTGCTCTGCTGCTCGTTGCGACCGCCGTATTCGCTACTGCGGCACCGCCCGTCCTCAAGATCATTAATGACCTTACGGGTGTCTCAAACGCAGCCGCGCCGCTGGTCTACTGCATCCTCACGGGCTTCAGCGGAAGCTGCCTCGTCCTGCTAATCCACTGGAGGGGCGGCCCGGACGAGAACCGAACCCGCCGAGCGGCGAAGGCCACCGTCATCGCCTATAGCTCGGTGTGCGCAGGGCTGCTCGTGCTGTTCGCTTTGGCGGACGCCCCGGTAGAGCGCCTCAGGGACCTGGACACCTACTACGCATCTACCCCGTACATGCGGGAGATGATCCTGCTGTACCTCCTCGCCCATACCGTCGCCGCGGTCACCATGACCATCTTGTGCTGGCGCTGGTCCCGGGAGGTCTCCGGCACTCTCCGCATGGGCCTGGCCACGATGGTGGTCGGTTACCTGCTCAACCTTCTTTACGACGGCTTGAAGTACACGGCGATCGTTGCCCGCTGGACGGGCAACGACCTGGACTGGCTGAGTACCAACGTTGCTTTCTCCGTTGCGTCCTTCTCGGCAATTCTGATCGGAGTCGGTTTCCTGATTCCCCCGATCGCCCACACGACCCGAGGCACGTGGACGAAGTGGCGGCGCTACCGGCAACTGCGACCGTTGTGGCACACCCTCCGCCGAGCGGCTCCCGCATCCAGTGCCCACACCGTGAGCAGGTTCGTCCCCCTTGACCAGAAGCTGGTGCAGGTCGAGGGGGAGATAGCCGACTGCATCCTGCGCCTCGGGCCCTATCTGGACGATTCGACCGGCCGGGCTGTCTTCGAGCAGGCCATGGCCTGGCGCACGGATGTGCGAGCAGCCCAGCTTGAAGCCGACGCCGCCGTACTCGCGTCCGCCGCCGCAAAGGACGTACCCGTCGGTCTCCACGTGCCAGATGGACACAGCCAGTGGACCATCCGATCCATCGAAGACGGAGACCTGATCCGACTGTCCAAGGTCATGGACAAATCCCCGGTCGTCAGGACGATCCGGTGGTCAGCAACCCAATCAGAAAGTGCAACATCATGAGCAAGATGGACGACGTCCTGGTCCTGGGCGGTGGTTTCGCTGGAATGGCCGCCGCAGCAGCCCTTGCCCCGCACGCTCGCACGATCACAATCATCGAGCGGGATGAACTCCCCGCAGGCCCGGAAGCCCGACGAGGCCTGCCACAGGCCGCCCATGCTCACATGTTCTGGTCCGGCGGAGCTGACGCCATCGAAGCCCTCCTCCCTGGAACCCAGAACGCATGGATGGACGCCGGCGCAAACCGTGTCCCGATACCCACAGGCATGGTCTCGCTCAGCCCCGGCGGCTGGTACCGGCTCTGGCCCGAATCCCACTACCTCATAGCAGCCAGCCGCGACCTCATCGACTGGGGAGTTCGCGGCCGGCTGGGAACCCTTCCCAACGTGCAGATCATGTGGGGAACGGAACCCATCGCATTGCTCGGCGACGCCTCCCGAATCCGTGGAGCCCGAGTCCGTGGCCGCGACGGAGCCGAGCGTGAGGTCAAGGCCAAGCTCGTCATCGATGCAACCGGCCGGACCTCCCGCGGACCTCACTGGCTTTCTGCGTTGGGAGTCCAGCACATCCCCGTAGAGACCGTGGACGCCGGCGTAACCTATGCGACTGCCCGCATCAAGGCGCCGACACCGACTGCACACTGGCCCGTGATCAACATCCAGGCCGACCCCCGCCTCGGCCGCCCCGGCAAGGTGGCCACCATCCTCCCCATCGAGCACGACGAGTGGATTGTCAGCCTCTCGGGCACCCGAGGTGCATCACCTACCAACAGGGCTGAGGACTTTGAGACGTATGCCCGGAACACGAGGAGTCCCCTGGTAGCGGACCTACTCGCGGCGGCCGGACCCATCGATAGCGTCGTGGTCACACGCACCACAGCGAACCGGCGATACCGCTACGAGAAGGCCCGCCGTCTCCCCGATGGCTTCCTCGCGATCGGCGACGCGGCTACGGCCCTGAACCCCGTGTACGGCCACGGGCTTTCAGTTGCGGCCCTGAGTGCCCTCGCACTCCAACGCGTCGCTGAGCGGCGAGGAATTGCGGAGCGAGGCTTCACCAAGCTTGCGCGCCGTGCCATGGCACGGCCAGCAGCTGGTGCATGGATGCTGGCGACGGCACAGGACGCGCGCTTCCCCGGGGCCGAAGGGAAGAGGGTAACCGTCGCGGACAACGTGGCGAACTGGTATGTGAACCGACTGATTTACACCGCCACGGGAGATATCACGGTCACTACCGCCCTTACCGACCTCATGACGCTAAAGAAGGGCCCCTTGGCTCTCGCCAACCCTCGTGTACTCCTCGCGGCTCTGTGTGGCCCCCAAATGCGAAGCCTGCCTGGGCCGCCCTTGCCCCCGGCGACCGCAGCACTCTTGCTAGTGACCTGAGTCTGAGGTTTGTCGTTAGTTCGGCATGAGTCGTCCCGGTCCGAAGATTCCGCCGTTGTCGGTGACTGATGCCCAGCGTGCTGTGCTGGAGGGCTGGTTACGTCGTCGTTCGACAGCTCAGGCTCTGGCTCAGCGGTCGCGGATCGTGCTGGAGTGCGCGGGCGGGCATTCGGTGATGGAAGTTTCGCGGCGGCTTGGGATCGCGCCGGACACGGTCCGCACCTGGCGGCGGCGGTTTCTGGAGCACGGCCTGGACGGGCTGGGCGACGAGCCGCGGCCGGGTGTCCCGCGGAAGATCACCGACGCTGATGTCGAGCGGGTGATCGTCAAAACACTGGAAGAGACGCCGAAGAACGCGACGCACTGGTCGACGAGGTCGATGGCCGCGGCCACGGGAATGTCGCAGTCGACCGTCTCAAGGATCTGGCGGGCGTTCGCGCTGGCTCCGCATCGTTCGCAGACGTTCAAGCTGTCGACGGACCCGCTGTTCATCGACAAGGTCCGCGACGTGGTCGGCCTCTACCTGGACCCGCCGGAGAAGGCTCTGGTCCTCTGCGTGGACGAGAAGTCGCAGATCCAGGCCCTGGACCGGTCCCAGCCGGTCCTGCCGATGATGCCTGGCGTTCCAGAGCGCCGCAGTCACGACTACATCCGCGCCGGCACAACCACCCTCTTCGCGGCCCTGGAGGTCGCCACCGGCAAGGTCATCGGGTCTCTCCACCGCCGCCACCGGGCCGCCGAGTTCAAGAAGTTCCTGGCCAAGATCGACAAAGAAGTGCCGGCGGATCTTCAGATCCATCTGATCCTCGACAACTATGCGACCCACAAGACGCCGGACATCAAGAAATGGCTGCTGGCACACCCGCGGTTCCACCTGCACTTCACACCGACGAGTGCGTCGTGGCTGAACCTGGTGGAGCGGTGGTTCGCCGAGCTCACCCAGAAGAAGCTCAAGCGTGGAGTCCACCGCTCCGTCCAGGCTCTCGAGCGCGACATCCGTTCATGGCTGGCCGACTGGAACGACCAGCCCAAGCCCTTCCTCTGGACGAAGACAGCCGACGAGATCCTCGACAAAGTCGCCGCCTACTGCCACCGAATCTCTGACTCAGGTCACTAGGTGCCCGTCGACCGGCGTCCGTGTGAGACACGGCGCTTGGGGGGGGCCACAGCCATAGCCCTTCAATGCCGGCAGATTCAACCTGTCCGACTCGGCCTTGTGGAACGTGATGCGCCACCGAGCGCGCTCTGTGGCTGAATGGGCCATCGGTCCGTGTACGGAGTCTTAGTCCAGTTCCAGCATCCGACCCGCTCGGAGATGAAGGCCGTCGGCGGGCCGCCCCGTCCGACCGTGACCGAGGAGGAGACTCAATGGTCGGAGGCCTTGATCTTTTCTGCTCGATGAAGAGGCTCGCGGTCCAGGATGCTCTGCTCCCTCGCGGTGAGGGCGGGGCCGTTGAGCAGGGGCTTGCGCAGGCCGCGTGCCGCAGCGATCAGGACGCCGGGGGCGCCGAGGACAGAGGCCGGCTTCTGCATTGTCATTACGTCCGTGAGCGCCTTGACGACGAGGAAATTGCCGATGGCGGTGTGGCTGAGACGGTGGACGTAGCGTGCTGCGAGCCTGTCAGTCAGGTTGGGCGTCTCGCCGACAGCACCTGGATAGAAGCGGTCCTGGCCGACGGCGAGCAGCCAGGCAGCGGCAGCGGGTCGGGCCATCGCCTTCTGGGCCCGCGCGGCGAATTTGGGCGCGGTCACTGGCAGCTTCTCCGCAGTCTCGCGTAGGGCGAGCGCGCCGAGGGCAGCGGAGGACATTCCGTGGCCGTAGACGGGGTTGAGGCTGGTGGCGGCGTCACCGAGGACGACGAAGCCGGCGGGCATCGCGGCCTTGTCGAAGCGCCGCTGCCGGTTGGCGGTCCGGCCGTAGACGACGACGTCGCTGATCGGCTCCGCGCGGGCGAGGAATTCGGCGGCCAGCGGGTGGCGGACTCCTCTGGCGAACTCCTCGAAGAGGTTCTCATCAGCGCTCGGTTCGGCGCCGCGTGTGCCGGAGATGCTGACGTGCCATTGGCCGTCTTCAATGGGGATGATCGAAACAACCTGTCCAGGTTTGCCTTCCCGCGGGTCGGCCTGGATGTGGATGACGGGCCAGTCGGATTCGGTGCCTTGAGGGGCGCGGTAGCGGCGGCTGGCGTACCGTACCCCGGCGTCCACGACGGTTTCCCCCACCGTGGGGGCGCCGAGCTGCTTGAGCCATTCCAGGACCTTGGAGCCGCGCCCCGTGGCGTCGATCACAAGGTCGGCGTCGATCACGCTCTCCTCGCCGCCCTCGTTCAGCACGTGTACACCGCACACGTTTGATGCGCTGCCCACCAACGATGTGACGGTCATGCCTGTACGCACGCTGACGTTGGGTATCGCTAGGACCGCGGTGCGTATGCCCCAGTCAATGAGGTCGCGGCTGGCGCCGATGAGGTAGTGGGTCTCGGTCCACCGCCGGAACCAGCCGGCGGCCGAGTAGGAGACCATGCCGTTGGGGATCGGTACGCGGTGAGCTCCGGCCGTCAGCCACCGGTCGGTTGTGCCGGGAAGCAGGGACTCGATTGCGTCCGCACCACCCGACCACAGCATGTGGGCGTGGGCGGCCTGGGGAAGTCTGGGTCGGGGTGCTGCGGTATCGGGCAGCTTCTTGTCGCGCTCGAGGACGAGTATTTCCACGAAGTGGGGTGCGAGTGCGGCGGCCGCGAGTGTACCGGCCAGGCTGCCACCGAGGATGACGGCGCGGGTGGTGCCGGTAGTGCCGTTGGGCTGCTGGGTCATCGTGTGTTGCTCTCTAGGACTGCCGCTTCGCGGATGGCTCGGACGATGAGGAGTATCGACAGAGGCTGGAAAGGATTACAAGATCGACGGCATGGAAGGCAGGATTGAGCGCGGTACGGAGAGACGGGGGCTGTTCATAGGGAGTGTCCTTCTAGAGGGACAGCCGCAGTGTGGCTGCGAAGAGCTCCGTATTGGCGAGAGATGCGGGCGATGCCCTTGGTGCCGGTGCCGAACACGGCGCTGAGTGCGTCAGTGCGTTGTTCCGGGCACTCCTCGTCGCTCTCCGTGGCGGATTCCTTGGCCTCGATGGCAAACGCGATCATTATGGCCGCGGCCGCGGCCCATGTTTCATCGGGCCCGACTCCGTCGTCGGGCCCCGGGTCGTGATATGCCGTCATGACCTGTAGGTCGCAGTACGGGGCCAAGGCCAGCAGATCGTCGTAGATGTCCGTTTCGCGATTGAAGAGCCGAGATTCGAGAGGTGTCCACCAACTGGTCGACACCGGCTGGCCCATGAGGGTGCGGAGCCTGCGCCACAGTGGCCCCATCCACCGGTAGGTCTGCCATGTCTCCCATGCCCCGGCCAGGCGGCGACCCTGCGGCAGCAGGAAGCCGGAGGTGGTCAGGACGGCTCCGGCACTGGCCAGCGGCGGAGCGACGTCCGTGCTGAGGAAGTCCCAGTCTCCGCCCGTCCAGCGCGCGACGACGGCCGCGGCCTTGGCCAGGCCGAAGCCGGTGCTGAATACGAAGCCGGCCACGAGGGTCAACAGGCCCGCCCGGAGCCACCCGTCGACTACGCGAGACCACCGCCAGCACATAACCGGTACGACCGTGCCGACAATGATGTGCCAGGAGAGATAGATGACGATCATTTCGCGGATCCAGGGCGTGGACGCGTAGTGGGTGTCCAGGTCCCGGAGTCGCTCCTCCGGGGCATCACCTAGGACGAAGCACAGGGCGAGCGAGGCGACTACCACGCCGCATACGGCGAACCACCGCCGAACGCGGCGTTGCACCTCGATGCCGAACCCCTCACGCCAGTACGCGAGGAGCACGATGGAACACGTGTTGAACACGCTGAGGATGGCGTAGACCAGCGGCGCGGAGACGTTCGGCAGCCCCACTGCTCGGTTGATCACCGTGATGGTGGGGGGCGCGGCGAATGCGAATCCTGCGCTGGACATGAGGAGCAGTCCCGCGACGGACCGGACCATGGGGTTGCCCCACTGCCGGATGAGTCCGGGGAGCTTGGAGAGGAACGCGATGCCAAGGGCAGCCGCCGGGATGTAGTAGTCCGAGCCGTTCATCTACCGTTGCCGAGAGAGGCTTGGATACGGGCAGCCGGACCTTGGAGGACCCGCTGCGTGGAGTCGACGTCGACCAAGTGGCGAAACCGCCGGCCAAGCATACGGCCGTACTGCTCGGCCTCGGCCTCGTCACCTCCTGCGGCGTGTGTCCGCGCGGCGACGAGGCGTACTGCTTCGTCGAGGTCCGCCGGCGTCAGGACGTCATCACCGATCAGACGCGTGGCGACCTGCGTACCCAGGACGTAAGTACCGCAGTGGCCTTTGATCATGTGCCAGATCTCGTGCCCCAGGATGACCAGCGCATGGAAGGGACTGGTGCTCTTCGCGACGACGATGACGTCTTCGGTTTCCCGGTCGAGCCAGAGCCCGGAAACGATGCCAAGGCCCTGCGGGAAGTCACGGCGCACGACGCGCACGGGCCGTCTGGGATCGCCACGGTAGACGGTGAGATGCGCGGCTATTCGGTCGATCAGTTCGGTGATGTCGCGGGGGGCTGGCTCGCCCAGGCCGACGTACAACTCATCACACAGCCGGACCATCTCCTGCTCCAGCCGCCGATTCCGCACGATCCTCATCCCCTGACTCCTCACCCGCGCACTTCATGCCCTCCGGCGGTGATCCGAATCCCTCAGTGGGTCCAGAGTGGACCTGCGCTCACTTCGGACTCGGCCGTCGTCCAAGATTAAACTGAGGGTGAGCCGCGTCGCTGCCGAGGTTTCGGAGAAAACCCCAGCAGGCGAGGGCCCCCAGTTCCAGGTGACCTGTCCACCCCATCTGTGCCAAGGATCCTGTGGTGTTCCCCGGCTCGTCAGCCGCTGAGCGGCATGGTGGCCTCTGGCGCGGGATTCTGGGCAAGCCACCGCCCGTAAGCCCGGGTCATTCCTCGATTCCGCAGGGTGTCGCGGATGAGGGCGAGGTACGCAGAGGTCCGGGCGCGAGGCGGGAGGCCGCGGGAGATGCGACCCATGTGCGCCCGTACGACGGCAAGTACACCCGCGCTGGCGATGTCCTTGTCCCGCCAGTTGAGGCGTAGCGCGGTAACCTCGATGTCCTCGCCCTCCTGCCAGCGCGTGGGCAGGTCGGGGTGGAGAGCGAGAGCGGTGGCCAGCCCGACCATTGCGAATCCGCTCGTCAGGACTCGCTCTGCGGAGGCGCGACGACCAATGCCCCCCGTCAGCATCAGCGGCATGGGCGCGGACGCGACGAGCCGCTCGGCAATCGCCAGGAAGTAGGCCTCCCGGTCGAGCTTCCTGTCATCAGCTGTGCGGCCCATGGTCGCTGCGCTCTCCATGCTGCCGCCGGAGAGCTCCACCAGGTCTACGCCGAGGTCTCCGAGGGACGCGAGTACCTGTTCCACTTCGTCGACGTCGAAGCCGCCGCGCTGGAAATCGGCGGTGTTGATCTTGATGCTTACAGCGAAGCCTGAGGACACTGCCGCGCGAACGGCTCGTACCACCTCCACAAGCATCCTTGCCCTGTTCTCCAGGCTGCCGCCCCATTGGTCGGTGCGGCGGTTGACCAGAGGCGAGAGGAACTGGCTGAGGAGGTAGCCGTGGGCCGCATGGATCTGGACGCCGTGGAACCCGCTCTCCTGCGCGAGGCGTGCCGTTGTGGCGAACCGGCCGATCGTGGCCTGGATGTCCGCCTCAGTCATCGCTATCGGGCGGGCGAAGGTGCTCGTGTGCTTGCCCATGCTGACGCCTATGTCGGACGGCGCCCATGCGACACCGGGCAGGTCCGACCGAATCTGCCGGCCTGGGTGGTTGATCTGCATCCATACCTGGCCGCCCTCCGAGCCGGCCGCTGCAGCCCAGCGGCGGAAGGGGCCGAGGTCGGTTTCGGCGTCGAGCACGATCGTTCCCGGGGAAGTGAGGGCACGCCGATCGATCATCACGTTCCCGGTGATGATCAGCCCGCTTCCACCGCGAGCCCAGCTGCGGTAGAGCTCCTCGATCTCCGGCCCGGGCAACTGACCGGGTTGGCGGGCCAGGCTCTCCTCCATGGCGGCCTTGGCTATCCGGTTGGCAATGCGGGTGCCGCTCTGCAGTACGAGAGGTGTGGACAGGTGCATAGAAGATTCCCCTCTGGATGTCGTTGAGTGACGTCCGGCTGTGGCCCGCGTACGGTGCCATTCTCGGTCTGTGCCCAGCCTGGGCCAGCGTGGCTTCCGCTTCAGCGGGCTCGCGACTTCAGAACCCGACCTGCTGCTGCCCGTACGCGCGAGAGGCGTGTGGAGAGGCCAGGGCTGACGGGCTGGTGACGGCCCCCACCCATCAGGCCCGTCTGGGGATCGGCCCACAGGTGAGCGATCTCTTCGGCGATTGCCTGCTGAGCCCTGCGGGATGCTGTCGGGTGACCGATGCCACGCTGGAGTGCCTCACGCAGGGCTCTGGCGGCGGCCTCGGTCGCCAGCGGCCCTCGTGCGTCCAGGGGGTTGAAGGTAGCCAGGGCGTCCCCGATGACGACGATGCCGCGGGGACCGCGGATTTGCTCGTACCGGTACCAGCGCAGGGCCGAAGTGGGTGTGACGACCACGTCGCCCGCGGGTTTCGCCCCGGCGATGAACCGGCCGACTGCGGGGTCCGATAGAGCCAGTGCGGCGTCTGCGAAGGTTTCCGCGTCGGCGATCAGTGCACGATCCGGGGCGGTCTGGGTGACAGCCCACAGCCCATCCTCGATCGGGACGAGTACCGCACTGCGGGCGCCGTCCGCCACAGCGGTGACGGGAGTGTCCGCCTGCCCGTCTGGTACCTGGTAGAGACGGCTGGCGGAGAACCCGGCTGCGCCACGTGAGATGACCGGTACGGCGGCGACGCCGAGATCCCTCAGCCAGTTTGCCGTACTCGCATCGGCGCCGCTCGCGTCGACGACGAGCTCTGCGGTGACATCCTGTTCCGTCCCGTCACCGAACCGCACGCGCGCGCCGAGCACAGCGGACTCGTCGCCAATGAGCCCAACGGCCTGTGCACCATCCAGGATGATGGTGTCCCGCTCGCGTGCGGGATTGGCGACTACGACCTCTCGCAGCACGCTGGTCAAGAGGTCGCGGCTGCACGTCACCAGCTCACGGGTCCCCCAGGCTCGTGGACGTGTCCGGGACAGGTGGTCCCCAGCCGGGAAGGGGAAGGCCAGAGCCCCGCGGCGCTGCAGCATCGCACCCGAGCCGTAGGCCAGATCGTTGATATCCCACATCCCACCGACGTGGAGGACTTCGCCGTGCTGGGCGGGTTCGATACCCGCCTCCTGCGGCTGGGGGGCGGGTTGGCCGCCTGCGAGTACGAGTACGTCGTAGCCGGCCAGGGCAACCACGGATGCGGCGAGCAGGCCGGCGTACCCCCCGCCGATTATGAGGGCTTCGACGTGCTTCGGGTGTGTGGTGGCCATGGTCATCTCTCCGTGATGGTTCTCGGTGTGCGGCGTACGGGCAGGGAGCCTTTCGGACTGCTCGCTACGGTCGTGCACTGTGTTCGGCCGACGCGTTGGACTGCCGTGTCACTTCAACCCGTGTGGACTGCAGCATGGCGGTAGACATGTCGATGAGATCTTCGGGATCCTCGATGGAGCTGACCGTCCACCGTTGCTCCGAAGGGAGGGCGGGTACGGCGTACCCCTTCTGGATGACCGCGCGGGCTATGACACAGGCATCGGCCTCACCGCGGGCACGGCGGATCTCGGAGTGCTCAGCCAAGGCGAGTGCGTAGACCTGCGTGCCGATCGACCGGTCGAACCAGGGCATCAGTCGAAGTACCGCGTCGAAAATGTCCCTCTCACGCTGCATGAGCCGACGCTCCACTGGCTGCCACCACGGCATCGGCGGCGGACTCGTAGGAGGGATCTCCCGGCGGATCTCCAACCAGAGAGGCTGTAGTCGGCGAAAGCGGCGAAGTGCCCGCCACCGGGAGCCCACGCCTTGCCCGATGGGCGGGAGCATGAAGCCGGCGGAAAAGAGAAAGGCACTGAAACCGGCTAGGTAGAAGGCGACGGGGCTGCTCAGCGAGTCCCAATTGTGGCCTAGCCAGCGGGCGACGATCGCGGTGAACTTCAAGAGGTCATAGCCGAACATACACACCGCCCCGGTGGTGATCAGCAGCAGGCCGGCTCTCAAGATGCCCGGGACCTGCCTCGACCACCGCAGGCAGAGGAAAATCATGGTGACGGCCGCTACCGTGTGCGCCGCCAGGTAGAGAAGGATCATTTCGCGGATCCAGGGCGTCCTGGAGTAGTAGGTATCCAGGTCCCGGAGGCGCTCGACTGGTGCGTCGCCTAGCACGAACAGGGCGTATATGGCGATCATCACCATGCCGTAGGCAGTCAGACACAGCCGGGTCTGCCGGAGGGTGACGCGCGAATCCTCGTTGCCTCGCCAGTGGATCAGCAACACGATGCTGATGCCATCGAACGCCGTCAGGATCGAATACACGATGGGCGCTGCAATGTTCGGTATGCCGAGCAATTCGTTGATGACCGCGAGACTCGGTGGAGCGGCTGTGACGAACAGAAATGCAGCCACGAAAAGAGTCGCGGTGACGGCCCACAGGAGGGGGTTTCGGGGGTTCTTCCGCAGCGCCCAGAGTTTGACGGCGGTGGCGACGAAGAAGCCGACGGCTACGGACAGGTACACCGTTCCCGCGTTCACCGACGACTCCCGCGAGCCTCGTGGGGGAGAGTAGGCATGATCATTTGCCCTCTGAGTGGGCAGCGTCGCCAATGGACGAGCCGGAGTGGCGGATCTTGGCGAACTGAATACTCAGTCGGGCAAGGCCATTTGTCCCTGACACACGAGTGTCGATGGTGGCGCCCATTTCGGCAGCGATGGCAACCGGCCCGGGTGGCAGCTTCCCGGCGACCTCCACAGTGGCCAAGGCGGCATGGATCGTTGTCGCTTCGGCGAAGATGAGAGCTGCCTCCGGTTCGCAGCCTTGTGATGAGGCGTAGCGCTCGGCTGCCTCGCGGCGGCTGCTGTCCAGGTAGGGCGCCAGGTTGAGCAGTCGATCGGAAATGTCGGTGGACCTGGCCATTGCCCGGATCTCCGGTGACGAGGTAAGGCGAATCCAGGTGGGCTTTCCGGGTCCCGCGAAGGGTTCGAGCGCACGCCAGAGGGGTTCCATCGCCCGATAGGCCCGCCAGGCCTCCCACATCGACCCGAGCCGTGGCCCGACAACCGGCACCAGGAAGCCGATTGTCGTCAGGCCGGCTCCCAGCCCTGCCAGGGGAGGGGCTATGTCGGTGCTGAGGGAGTCCCACCTGTCCGTACCGGCCCAGCGAGCACCGACGGCCAGGAATTTGAGCAGGGCGAACGACAAGCCGATGCCGAACGCGGCTACGAGTATGAGCAGGCCCCAGTGGGTCCACGCTGCCTGGAGATCTCGAAGCTCACGGGCCCACCGCCAGCATTTCGTCGCCACCACGAGGCTCATGGCGAAGTGCGCGGTCAGATAGAGCACGATCATCTCCCGCACGTACGGGGTGTTCGCGTAGAAAGTGTCGAAGTCGCGCTGCTGCTCGATGGGTACGCTGCTGAGCGAGAAGAGAACACAGAACGTCGCGATTACTACGGCGGTGGCCGCGATCCATGTCCTAGTGTGCTTCCGGAGGATCTCCTCGGGCCCCCCTCGCCAGTGGATGAGGAGCACAATCGAGCCGCACGACAGGCACGACAGGATGCAGTAGACGATGAGCGCCGAGACGTTTGGCACGCCGGTGAACCGGTTGACCCGCTCGATCGTAGGCGGAGCGCCGAACACGAAACCTGCCGCCGAGGCCGCGAGAATCACAAAAATCGCATTCGACATCGGCGAGTGCCAACTGCGCCAAAACGAAGGAGCCTTCACCGCCAAAGCAATCGCCAGGACGACGGCGGGAATGTAGTAGTCAGATCCGGTCATGCTCAGTAGCCTCTACCCATGCTGGACTGAATCCGGCCTTGCAAACCGGATGTTGGGACGGCGTCGGCCCCTTGCAGGTCTCGCAGCCGTGCTCCCATCTGCAGCCCGAACTCCTCCGCATCGCTTTCCTCTTGATTGTCGGCGTGGCTCCTAGCGGCCAGGGCGACGAGGTCGTCGCCTACGAGTTCGCCACCGAGAGACCTGGCAGCGGCCGCGGCAACGTCGTCGTGGGCCCCGTGGGACAGGCAATCGCCCATCAACGCATGCCACATCTCGTGTGCGAAGATCACGAACTGGTGAAGCGTGGTCGTCTGACTTTCGACGATGATGACGATCCGGTCCTCGAACCGCGCCGTGAGGCCACTGGCGGTCCCCTCGGGAAACTCGCGGAAGTAAAGGACGACCGGGTGGAATGGGAGCGCTGCACGGTCCTCGTTGAAGCGCCGCTCAACGTCAGCCCTCATCACCGCGAACAGGCTGTCCGGATCCGAGGGAATCGGCCTGTCGAGACCCGCGAGTACAGCGTCGCAGAACTTCGCGACCCTCCGCGTGGTGGAACGCCGGGCCAGGTGGGCTCTTGGTGCGGCGAGCAAGCCCT
This sequence comes from Streptomyces sp. NBC_01298, assembly GCF_035978755.1. Classification (NCBI taxonomy): domain Bacteria; kingdom Bacillati; phylum Actinomycetota; class Actinomycetes; order Kitasatosporales; family Streptomycetaceae; genus Streptomyces; species Streptomyces sp. NBC_01298. The sequence continues at coordinate 1,792,760 of NZ_CP108414.1, read as the reverse complement.
GATAGGAGGGCAGCCTGTCGAGACCCGCGAGTACCCCCTTGTGAAAGCCTGCCATCTTCCCCTCGTTCATCCGAATGCCCCCACTTTGAGTTCCCCTCCGAATGGGCGGTGTAGACGTGTCCCGCCCTGCTGCTACTGGTAGCTGAAGATCAGGTCAGTCGCTGCGTCCGGACCGGGCTTCGGGCCCGGAGTCTTCTCGAGTGAGCGCGTCCATGAAGGAGAGCAAAGCCGTTTCCAGGCTCGGGGACAGCTCCTTGTTGCCGAGACGGAGCTGGACCTGCATGGCGTGACGATTCCTCACAGCCTCGGAGGGGTTCCTGATGAACGACGTGAGGTGCGGGATGACCTTGCTGTCCAGAACCCGCTTCACTGCCTCCGGTGCCGTCTGGGTGAAGTACTCCATGGGGACGTCGAAGAACCTAGCGAGGCCGGCGCCATGCCAGATGTTGGGCGTGCTGTGGTTCAGCAACTTGCCGTGCCACTGCGGGGTCATCCCACTGCCAGCGGCGATCTCGGCGGTTGTGTACTGACGTCGGCTACCTGTGTGCTTGTCCACGATCAGCCGGGTTTCCCTGAGGAACACGATGCGGCGGGCCAGCTCTGCCGCGGTGCTCTTCGGCGCTTCGACGAGTTCGCCGTCGAGCAGCCGCCGGATGTCGGTCTCTGGAAGGGAGCTGTGGAAGGAGAGGTCTCGTAGGTTGAAGACCGATGCTCGGTCGAGTCCCGCCTCCGACTGGAGCTCCTCGACCTCTCTCACAGTCCTGGCGAGGTGCTCGTACCCGTCGCTCACGGACCCTCCCGGTAGGCTGGAAGGCGGACTTGTGGTTGAAATGGGCCCGCAGCCCCCGCCGTTACTAGATCACGGAACGGTCAGATCCGCAATGAAATGATCGTTTCACGAGGCAGGTTAGCAGGCGTCGTTTTGGGGTCGCGTGGCTACCCCGCGCGGGCGGGTCCGATTGCGCCTTAATGCCCGATAACGCTCCCAGGTGGAGCGGGACTTCGTGGACAGATGATGATCCGCGCGCGCAATCTCTAATTTCTTCGGCGGCTGGCGACTCGGCAGAACCTTGCGGAGGGGCCAGTGTGACGGATGCCCGTCGTACGCGGATTGTCCCGGCGGCAAGGTCTCGGGGCCGGTGGAGTCAGCTCCTGGTCTGGGGAGGAGAGGTGCTACCACTCTGAGGTCTCCCCCCGAACATGTCGGCGACCCAGCGCATGAGCTCAGCATTCTGGGGCTCACCTTCAGCTCCCCGAGCGGCCATGGCAGTAAGGCCTATGCGTGCAGATCTCAGGCTCGCGACGACGGCCGCGACTTCTGCGTCGCCGGTTTCGAAGAACATGGCGGGGACGTCAAGCGCGGCCGCCAGTGCCTCCAGAACCTCGGGGGTGGTGTGCGCTGCCCGGCCGAGACGGAGGCTTGTCACGAGGGGGCCGTTTAGGATCTTTCGCCCCAACCGCGCGTTTCCGAGGTCGGCGAGTTCAGCGTCCGTGGGGCGCTCCTGCCTGGCGGCGCCTTCGAGTAGGACGGCGATCTTTTTCGCGATGGTGTGCGGCCCGCTAGGTTGCTCGACCTTGGGTGGCCGGGGCACCGCCGGCGCGTCCTCGTCGAAGGAGCGTTTCTCGGCGGCCAGGAGCTCCTCAACGCTAACGCCGTACGCTTCCGCCAGGGGGGCGGTGTACTGAGGGGCTAGTTTTCGCCGTCCTCCTTCGGCCGCCCGCACGGGTGAGCATGAACTGGTCTGTGTGACGGCCGCAGTGTCCTTCTGTGCCATGCCGGCGTCGCATCGGAGATCCGCAAGGGTCGGAAGGCCGGGCCGCGGGAACAGGTCATCCACCCGCTCACCCACCAGCGCCGCAAGTCGAGGCAGCTTCTCCGGCGGCGGGGACGCGTCCCCGCTCTCGTAGCGGGAGACGACGGACGGGTCCTTGATTCCGAGTGCGGCAGCCACCTGCGCCTGGGTCATGCCCCTCGCGACACGCGCGCTACGGAACCCAGAGGCGTCAAAGCGGCGTTCGGGCATCGGGACTCCATAGTGCGGGGAATGGCCAGTTTAGACCCTTGATCGGATCGCTAGATGCATATAATTTGCATTGTGCGATCGGGTGAAGCGTCTTGCTGGTCGACAACCTATCGGCGGACAGAGCCTAGGGAAGGCAAACAGTCCTTGCGCATGGCGGGGATGTGGACACGCTCCAGGCCGCCGCTGGGCGCGATTGCGTGTCGGCGCAGCTATAGAGGGGTGAGGAAGTTGTTCGACGAACCGGACTTAGAGGTCCACATGGTGCCTGTGGCGTCCCTGTTGCCGTCGGATTCACCGCGTCTGGGGGGCCTGTGCCATGACCATGCGCAGGTGCTCGCCGAGAGCGGCAGGGCGCTCGAACCGATCCTCGTGCACGGGGCCACTGGCCGCGTAGTCGACGGCATGCACCGGCTGCGCGCCTCGATAATGCGCGGCGCGCGCGACCTGCCCGTCCGCTATGTCGAGGGGCCGTCCGCCGACCTGTTTGTCCGCTCCGTAGCGGCCAACACCCGCCACGGACTGCCCCTGACTCTCAAGGATCGCAGAGCGGCCGTCATCCGCATCCTCGACTCTCATCCGCACTGGTCCGACCGGGCCATTGCGGCGGTCAGCGGAGTCTCTCCCAAGACCGTGGGAGCCGCCCGAAGGAGATGTTCGAGCGAGGAAACTCCTCACTCGAAAGACGGCGACGACCCTAACGGAGCGACCGCTCGCGTCGGCAGGGACGGCAGGGTCCGCCCCGTCGACATGTCGCGGCGCCGCGAGAAGGCCCGCATCCTGCTAGCGGAACGCCCGCAGGCAAGGCTCCGGGACGTCGCAGAGGAGGCGGGGGTCTCCATCAGCACGGTGCACCGGATGCGCCACGCGGCACCGGTTCAACCCACGGGTAGCGGTCAGGGTCGAAAGGTCCTGCCGGCCTCCTCCTCGGGGCCTGCTCTGGGGAAGGGGACTTCGATCGACGCTGTTGCGAACCCCTGGCAGGAAGGCCCCATGCGGAGCGTCTCCGAGCGGGCCGAGCCCCCGGGGGAGACGGAGACCGTACGCACCCGGCCTCGCGCCGCCGTCTCGCTCTACCGCGACCCCTCGATTCGCTTCACTGACAGGGGGCGTGCGCTGTTGCGCTGGATCGACGGTCGCAGTGGCGAACTGGCCGTGGGGCAGGGTCTGCTGGCGTCTGTGCCGCCGCACTGCATGCAGGCCGCCGCCGAGGTGGCACGGCACTACGCCAGGGAGTGGGAGCGGCTCGCCGACACGCTCCAGCGGACGGAGCGGCTCAACAGCAACTTACGGGAGGCCCGGTGAGCCTCCTGGGCCAGCCGGCCGCTTGCTAAACCGAGACCTCGCGACGCGTTTGTGGTTGACCACCGGCCAGCCCTCGTTCCGGAGCTCGGTGGTGCTCCTGGGGAACCTGTAGATGGCGTCGGATTTTCTGGTGGACCTTAGGTATCCGGGCCGCGAGTCCGGCCTCGGGGATCTGCCGGGCCGATCGTGCAGCCGCCGCGTGGCGCCAGTGGTGGAGGCTCGAGCGGGAGAGGTCAAGGGCGTTGCCGAGGCGCTTCACGCCGTGACGGTGCTGGTGGCCGTCGACGAACTGGCGGTGAGGAGTGGACCCGGTGGCGGTGCCCATCCCGTTGGGGGAAGCGCCGCTGTGGGCTCAGAGTCAGGTGCCTCTCCGCTGACTCTGCCCGACCACCCGCATACCTGGCCTCGTTCAGTCAGTCCTGCGTGTATCTGGCTGGCTCGGAGCGAGGTTGGGAAAGCTCGCGGGTCCAAGTGTGACCCAAACCGGACTTCATGGGTTGAATCATCTGTACGCAGGCATTTGCGTGAACGATCCGGCAGGAGGATGTGTGGTGAAGGAAGGCATACCCGCGTGGCCTGTTCGTAACAGTGGCGTAGCGGAGTTGGAGGTCGAGAAGGTCGCCATCGCAGCGCTCGTTACGGCAGACTCTCCCCGCCTGGCGGGTGAGAATATGGAGCACGCCCGCATGCTTGCCCAGTCTGAAGCCGAATTGCCACCGATCATCGTGCATCGCGCGTCGATGAAAGTCATCGACGGGATGCATCGGCTGCATGCGGCAATTTTTCGGGGAGGGGATGAGATTGATGTCAAGTTCTTCGACGGCAGTGAAATCGACGCATTCATCCTCGCGGTGGAGTCCAATGTGCAGCACGGCCTACCGCTGTCTCTGTCGGACCGCACAGCTGCGGCAGGGCGCATCGTCATGTCCCATCCGGAATGGTCTGATCGTGCGATTGCCGGAGTGGCCGGGTTGGCGGCGAAGACCGTCGCCGCGATCCGTCGGCGGTCGGCAACTGGGGAAGATCCCCAGTTGCACATGCGGGTCGGGCGAGACGGGAAAGCGCGTCCCCTCAATAGCGCCGAGGGACGTAGGCTGGCGAGCGAGCTGATCGTGGAGAAACCCGACGCCTCTCTCCGGGAGATAGCCAAGGCTGCCGGGGTGTCGCCGGGTACCGTGCGTGACGTGCGCCAGCGCCTCCAGCGCAACGAGGATCCAGTTCCGCCCCGGCAGCGGCGGGTCGAGGCGAGTGCGGTGCAGAGGAAGCAGGCGGCGGTGATCGCAGGCGCCGACGGCGCGCCGGGTCGGGACGCGGCCATACGGGCGCTCATGAGGGATCCACAGCTTCGCATGTCCCCGGAAGGCCGGCTCCTGCTACGGCTCTTCGGTGCGCACGTCGCCGACACCCGGAGCCGGCAGCAGCTCGTCAAGTGGATTCCCAGTCGTTGGCAACACGCCGTCGTGGCGGTCGCCTACTCCTGTTCGCGGGACTGGTACCAGTTCGCCAGACAGCTGGAGACGCGCGGGGAAGCGACCGGCGACGAGGGTGTACTCGCCACGGCGCTCTCGGAGACTCGCAGGCGTCCTTAGAACCCCGACAGCTTGATGCAGTGCGCCACTTGCTCAAGCCCACCACACAAGGAGGCGATCTCGTGCGTGAGCGCTGGATGCTGCAACATTCCGCGCCCGACGGGGTGTCGACGGCCTACGTCTACACCATTCCCTCGCCGGGGTCCGGCGCCGCTTCCCATCGCGACCTCGCCCAAGGCGCCCCGGCTGACCTGAGTCTCATCACCGTACGACTGCCCGGCCGCGAGAGCAGGTTCTCCGAACCGCTGCTCCTCGACATGGAGGCGGTCGTTGCCGAATGCGTGGAGAACATCGGACGGCACGCTCGCGACCACAGCAAGCCCTTTCTTCTGTTGGGGGACTGTTCTGGGGCGTTCATCGCCTATGAGGTGGCGCGGAGATTGGAACGTGACGGGCCCGCCTCGGCTGGGCTTGGTGTGCTCGGGCAGGTCGCCCCTGGCGCCTGGGACACGTCCTCACCCATGGCCGACTTGCCGGGTGATCGCTTCCGGACGGCGCTATTGGAAGCCGAGATCGTCTCGGCGGACATCGCGGCCAGCCCCGACAGGTTCGCGTTCTTCACACCGGTGCTGCGGGCCGACCTGAGGGTCGTCGAGTTGTACGAATGGAAACCGGAGCCGGCCCCAGGATTTCCGGTCGTCGTTTTTGTCGACAAGGATGCCGATGCGACGGAGCAAGAAAATATGCGGGCATGGACAGGGGCCACCCGCGGCATGGTAGAAATCGTTCTGTTCCCCGAGGCCGAAGCGGGTCGGGTCGAAGTCATTGGTGCTGAGCTCGCCAGACTGCTGAGCGTGAGTGGTTGTTGAGGCCGACCGGGATTTCTGGAGCCTGACCCGCAATACAGGAGATCTCCATGGATTCGCACCGAATAGAATTCGGTCAGAAAGTCGTACCCTATTATTTTGGATTCGACTGCAATGCGCAGATCGCTGGTCTCCTGTCGCAGGAACTGGCCGACTTCGGGTCGGTCGCCGTCCTGATCGACGACGAAGTCTACGAGCACGCGGAGAAGTTGATCGCGAACCTTGGCAACGACCTGAGGATCATTCCGGTGCGGGTGGTGACCAGCGAGCCCGGCAAGTCCCTCGTCAACGTCGAGAGCATTGTCGATCAACTCATCGAGCGGAGGGTGGGCCGGGACTCCGTCGTGGTCGCGATGGGGGGCGGAGTGCTCGGTAACATGGCCGGGCTCGTGGCCGCGATGCTCTTCCGGGGACTCCCCCTGGTACACCTGCCCACAACGCCTGTCGCCGCCTTCGACGCCGTCATATCGGAGAAGCAGGCGGTCAATCTGAAGAGCGGCAAGAATCTCTTCGGGGCCTACCTCACGCCGTCGCTCATCGCCTGCGACCTCGCCTGGCTGGAGACGGTGGAAGACCGGGAGATGCTCACCGGGCTCGCCGAGATGGCGAAGAACGTGCTGGCCGTCATGCCCGACGACATCGAGGGCTTTCTCGCCGCCGTCGACCAGCGGCGCGCATCGCCGGATCAGGCCCTGACCAACCTGCTGCGCATCGGCGTCAGGGCCAAGGCGCCCTTCCTCGCCGTGGACCCCAGGGAGAGGAAGGAAGCCGTTCTCTTCGAGTACGGCCACACGGTCGGGCACGCCATCGAGTTCGCCTCCGCCGGACGTATCTCCCATGGTGAGGCTGTGGCTTGGGGCATGCTCGCCGCTGCCGACGTGGCGCGCGAGGTCTGCGGACTCTCCGCCGCGGAGGTCGAGACCCACCACCGGCTCGTCGATGCGTTGTCGCTCACCAAGACCCACTTGCGCACTGTGGCAGTGGCGACGGTCAAGAACCTCCTGACCACGGATAACAAGAGGGGCTACCTGCCGCTAGAACAGGACGAAGCGGCAATGGTGCTGTTGGAGTCTCTTGGGCGCCCTGCCCAGGCCCACGGCCGGCCTCTGATAGCTGTGCCCCGGCAGACGGTGAATCGGGCCATCGACACTCTCGTCGCCTCCTGACCCGAACTGGCCAGTCCGTCACCAGAACGACCACAGAAAGGTTCACCATGAGCTTGGTCGATGTACACAACGAGTGGGACCCGCTGGAGGAAGTCGTCGTCGGCACGATGCGCGGCGCGCGAGTCCCCGCTCCGGACACCAGCCTGTACGGGGTGGAGTTCTCCACGCTGGCTTCCGCTGCGGACATCCCCTCCGGCCCCTACTCGCAGCAGGTGGTCGAGGAGACCGAAATCGAACTCGACCTGCTTGCACAAGAGTTGGGTAAACTTGGGGTGGCCGTGAGGCGCCCCGAGCCCCGGGACCTCTCGGCGCGGATCAGCACACCTGACTGGGAGACCGAGGGGTTCTACGATTACTGCCCGCGCGATGGCCTGCTGACGGTCGGCAACACCATTATCGAGACGCCGATGGTGCTGCGCGCCCGGCTCCTCGAATCGCTCGCCTACAAGAAGATGTTCACGGAGTACTTCACCAGCGGGGCTCGTTGGATCGCGGCACCCCGCCCGAGGCTGCTGGACGACATGTACGACGTGTCGGCACCCACGGGGCAGCGCCTGGGCAACCTCGAACCGGCATTCGATGCGGCGAACATCCTGAGATTCGGGACCGACATCCTGTATCTGGTCTCGGATAGCGGCAACGAACTGGGCTGGCAGTGGCTGCAGTCCACGCTGGGGGACACTTACAAGGTGCACCCCTGCCGGGGCCTGTACGCCTCCACGCATGTCGACTCGACCATCGTGCCGCTGCGCCCGGGGCTCGTCCTGGTCAACCCTGCGCGGGTCAACGACTCCAACATGCCGGAGTTCCTCAAGGGCTGGGAACGGCTGCGCAGCCCCGAACTGGCCGATGTCGGGTACGTGGGTTCTCACCCGAGGGCCTCGGTATGGATCGGTATGAACCTGCTGGTGGTCCGTCCCGGGCTGGCGGTCGTCGACGACCGCCAGCCCGAGCTCATCCGCATGCTGGAGCGTCACGGCGTGGACGTGGTGCCGCTTCGGCTGACGCACGCCAGAACCCTTGGTGGTGGCTTCCACTGTGTGACACTCGACGTCCGCAGGACGGGAACGCTGGAAACCTACAGCTGAGCCGACATCGGCTCGTCGAAGATCGCGTACGCGGTGCGCAACGCCGCCACCGGGTCGGCGCGCGGAATGAATTCGTGGGCGACGTAACCTCCGTAGCCGCGATCGTGCAACAGGTGGGCGATGGACCGCCAGTTGACCTCCTGCCTATCGTCGAGGTCGTGCCGGCCCGGCACGCCCGCCGTGTGGACGTGAGCGATGCGGTCCAGATGGGTCTCCATGGTGCGCAGGAGGTCACCCTCCATGAGTTGCATGTGGTACGCGTCAAACAAGAGCCGGAGGCCGGGGGAAGCTACCGCGTCGACCACCGAGGCCGCCCAGGCGGTGTGATCGCACTGGTTCCCCACGTGGTCGACCTTGCTGTTCAGTGGTTCCAACAGCAGCGTCACGCCAGCCGCAGCTGCCTCGGCCGCCAGCGGTGCGAGCCCCTCGGCGCAGATGCCCACAGCATCAGCGTCCGAGGCGGCTCCCCGATTGCCGGCGTTGACCGCGAGCCCGGGAACACCCGCCTTCACGGCCAGTTCGAGATTTCGCCGAACTTCGTCGGCGAGGTCGGTGTGATTGGCGCGGTCGTTAAAGCCGACCTCCAAGGAGATGTGGCCGTCGATGATCGTCAGTTCGAGGCCCACGTCCCGCGCCCGGTTCCAATGGTCCTGGGGCAGGAAATCAACTCCCTGGTAGCCGATTTCGGCAGCAGAATCCAGAAGTGCCGGATTCTCCGCATCCGTGGTGAAAGACCACCAGGCAAAGCTCTGTCGGTATGTCATGGAGTCCCTTCCGATGTTTTTGGTGCCCTGTTGATTATGGGGGCCCGCAATGAGAGAGGCAATGCGATGAGTTTTGTGATCCTGACAGGGGCCAGTTCGGGAATCGGTGCCGCTGCGGCGGTGGAACTCACGAGGCTGGGGCATCAGGTACTGGCGACGGGTCACTCGGAGGCAAAACTCCAGGGGGTGCGCCAGAAGATGCTGGCGGTGGCTCCGGAGAGTGTTTCCGTACCCGCGCCGATACCGGCTGACCTGTCGAGGATGAAGGAAGTGGAACTGCTTGCGGAGATCGTGCTAGACCGGCATTCGCATGTGGATGTCCTCATCAACAACGCCGGAGTGCAGCCGAGCCGGCGGAGGGTCTCGGACGACGGGCACGAGCTGACCCTCGCCGTGAATCACCTGGCTCCGTTCCTGCTGACGAAACTGCTCGTAGAGCGACTGCGCGAGAGCGGTGGCCGGGTCGTAACCACCTCGTCGTCCACCCACACGGCCGGACGGATCGACCGGGAGGACCTCCAGATGGCCCGCCGGTGGAGCGGGCGGCTCGCCTACGGCAACTCGAAGCTGGCGAACATCCTCTTCACCACCGAGCTGACGCGGCGCACCGGACTGCCCGCCACGGCTGTCCACCCGGGTTCTGTCCGGACGGACCTGAACCGGGACTCGCCGTTCGTGCGCTGGACAAAGCCGTTCGAACGGTTTCTGCTGACGACGCCGGAGAAGGGCGCCGACACCCTGGTGTGGCTGGCCACCGACGCCGAAGGCGGGGCACCCGTCGCCCCGTACTACGCCGATCGCAGGCCGGCCGGGACGTCGGACGCGGCGCGTGACCAGGGGCTCGCGGCATGGCTGTGGGAGACGAGCGAGGAGCTGGTCAGCGTCCCGCGCATTGACTGAGCGTTCGGAGCCCCCCCGGTCACAGCGACCGGGCGAGTGTGTGGACCCAGTCCTTGAACCAAGGAACCATGTCGTCGCTGCTCGGCAGGTCGCCGGGGCGGTGCTGAATGCTCTCCAGAATGCGACGATAGCTGACCGCCAGATGGGCGGCCCCGATGACGGGTGCGGCCCGCAGCGCGCTTGCCACGGCGTCGGCCGGCATGATGCGGCGCCAGTCCGCGGCGTAGGCTGCGGCCCGGGTGCGGCGGACGGCCGGGGTGTCGTAGCTCAGCGGCATCGCCAGTTCGACGAACGGGTGGGTCACACACGAGTCCGTCCAGTCGAACAGCAGCCAGCCGTCCCGCGTCCACTGCACGTTCTGAGGGTGAAGGTCCGCGTGCACCAGGGCCGGTGGAAAGCCGAGTGCACCGACCTGCGCGCACAGGCTCCGCAAGGCCGGCAGTACGGCCCGGAGCCGTGCGCTCTCGTCGGCCGTCAGCAGGTTTCGCCGCGCGGCCAGGTCGGCCACGTCGTCCGGGAGGCGCTCCAGGGGGAGGTCGGGACAGCCGCGCTGGATAAGTTCGGCGGTGCGGTCGACCGAGGCGAGCTGGACCTTGGCCATGCTCCGCAGGGGATCACCTACGGGTGTTGACAGGGGTTCGAGAAAGGTCCGCGCCACCCACCAGCCCGGCCCCTGGACAACGACCTCCGGAACGGCCGCGACCCCGGTGTCCGCCACCCAGGAGATGACCGCCGGCTCATGCGCGAAGAGAAGCGGCCCGGTCTTGAGCCACAGCGTCCCCTGGTTTGTTGGGAGCTGGAACAGACCCGTCACACTGGTGTACCGCACCTGGACCGGCGGGCCGGTGCGCCGGATCCCGCGGTCCGCGAGTGCGGAGTCGAGGGGGCCGGACAGCAGCTCCATCCACCCCGGCCGCTGCCACCACAGGCGGTGACCAGGATCGTCTGCCACCGGCCGCCAGTCGAGGGTGGCCTTGTCGACACGATCCGAGCCGGTCAGCTGGACTTCCAGAAGATTCCGTCCCAGAACTCGCAGGATCGTGCCGGTAATGCCCAGCTCCTGCCCCATCGCCTCTGCGAGAACCTCGGGTGCCGCGCTGACACCATCCTTCACCTCGACGATCGGAAGCCCGCTGGAAAACTCCAGTCGACGGCTTCCGGTGGCATCCAGAACTATGAGTTGAATGGAGGTCATGCTGCGTATGTAAGTACTCCCTATTGGCTGTCGTCAAGTGATGATTTTCTGAGTCGGGGTGGTCAATGAACATTTCTTGACGTTGTTGCGTAGCTCTGACTATCGTCACGCGCATCATTTGGTGCACTTCCCGGAGTGCAGGCGACAAGGGGCTCTTGAAATGCAGGCATTGGTATTCTCTTCCCCGGGGAAAGCGCATGTGGAGCAGAGGGACATCCCCGACCCACAGTCCGGAGAAGCTCTCGTTCGGATTTCTTACAACTCCGTCTGCGGCAGTGACCTGTCACTGTTCCGCGGCGTATGGCACGGATTCCAGTACCCCGTGGTCCCCGGCCACGAGTGGGCGGGGACCGTGGTCGGCGTCGGCCGCTCGGAGGATTCGGCCCTCGTGGGGGCGAACGTCACCGGGGACCTGACCTGTAGCTGTGGCACGTGCCCGCCCTGCGAGCGGGGAACGCCGGTGCTGTGCGAGAACCTTCAGGAGCTCGGCTTCACCCGCGACGGCGCGTGCTCCGACTACATGACCATCCCCGTGGGCAACCTCTTCCGGCTGCCCCAGACACTGCCTCTGCGCCTGGCCAGCCAGGTGGAACCACTGGCGGTGGCGCTGCACGCGATCCATGCGATCGGCCTCCAACCCGGTGAACGCGCGGCCGTCCTCGGCGCGGGCGGCATCGGTCTGATGCTCATGACTGCTGCTCGGCACCGGGGCGCCGAGGTGACGGTCGTCTCGGAGCCGGTGGCAGAGCGGCGCATAGTGGCCGCGGAGCGCGGTGCGCGCACGGTGGCCGCGGCGGGCGTGGGCGAACTCGTCCGGCTCGTGGAGCAGAACGAACGTCTGCGCCCCGATGTGGTGTTCGAGGCATCCGGGTACCCCTCGGCTGTCCAGGAGGCGATGGAGATCGTGCGCCCCGGAGGCCGGGTCTGCCTGGTCGGCTACCGAGTAGAGGAGACCGGCCCGATGTCGCCGAACGTCGCCACCGTCAAGGCGCTGACCCTGCGTGGAATCCTCGGCCCGGGTGGCCGCTTTCAAGAGGCCATCGACCTGCTGGACGGCAAGGAGGTCGACGTGGAGTTCCTCCTGACCCATGAATTCGCGCTCACGGAGTTCGAGCACGCGCTGGACGTGGCCCTGAACCGTACCGAGGGCAACGTCCGTTCCGTATTCCGCATGGCCTGAAAGCGGCCGCGACCGAAAACTGAGGAGGAAGCACGATGACGGAGACACTCGCACTCACGGGCGGGCATCCGGTCACCCACCGCGCGTGGCCCCAATGGCCGCGCCCGCAGCAGGAGGCGGACGAGCGGCTCGCCCGCACCCTCGCATCGGGTCGCTGGGCCCTGTCCGGCGAGTGGAAGGGTGCACGTTCCAATGAGCAGGATTTTGCCGAGCAGTTCGCCCAGTACAACGACGCTCGGCACTGCGTCCCCACGGCCAACGGCACCAGCGCCCTCGTCATCGCCCTGGAGGCATTGGGCGTCGGGGCCGGCGACGAGGTGCTAATACCCGGACTGACCTGGGTCGCCTCGGCCTCCGCGGTGCTCAACGTGAACGCGGTTCCCGTGCTCGTCGACATCGATCCCGAAACGCTCTGCATCGACCCCACGGCGATCGAGGCGGCCATCACGCCCCGCACGCGTGCCATCTCGGTCGTGCACCTGTACTGCTCTATGGCGGACATGGACCGCATCACCGCCATCGGCCGCCGGCACGGCCTGCCGATCCTGGAGGACTGCGCACAGGCGCACGGTGCCCGCTGGAACGGCAGGCGCGCGGGCACCCTCGGCAGCATCGGCACTTTCAGCATGCAACAGACCAAACTGCTGACGGCCGGCGAAGGCGGTGCCGCGATCACCGACGACCCCGAGCTGGCCGACCGACTGTTCCAGCTCAGGGCCGACGGCCGACGCCTGGCCACCGGACCGCTGGCACCGCGTGACATGGAACTCGTGGACAACTCCAGTGTGATGGGCAACAACTACTGCCTCTCCGAGTTCGGCGCCGCACTCCTGATCGATCAACTCGGGACATTGGATGCCGAACACGAGCGGCGGGCGGGCAACGCCGCCCTGCTGACCCGCAATCTGGAAGAGATCCCCGGGGTCAGGCCGATCCGCCCGGCAGCGGCGGTAACCCAGCCCACGTACTACCACTACGCAATCCGCCTCGACCTGGAGGAGTTCGCGGGTAAGCCGCTCCTTGCGGTGTGCCGGGCCCTGCGTGCCGAGCTCGGCTACCCGGTTCAGCCGAGCTATGCCCCGCTCAACCACAACCCTCTCTACCGACCGCACACCAAGCGCCGCTACCACCTGAGCGACGAGCACATGAAGCGTATCGACCCCGGCTCGTACAAGCTGCCCGAGGCGCAGCGTGCGCACGAAGAAGTCCTCACGCTGCACCATCCATTCCTCCTCGCGGACGAGGAAGTGGTGGCGGACGTGGCGCACGCGGTCGCCAAGGTCCGCACCCTCGCTTCCCGGATCCCGGACTGAGCCCGCGTGCTGGAACGCAAAAGCGACCTGGACGAGCGTGTACTGGAGCGCATCGTGCGAGAGCAGTACGAGGGTGCCGGACCAGACCTCGTCTTCCAGCCGGTGGGCGAGGACAGTTGGTCCTACCGCTGTGGAAGCCTCTGGATCAGCGTCCGTCGCGACCTGCTGGGGCACGTCCCCGAGGCGTACGCGACCGCGCACGCACTGAACCGGGCAGGACTCGACTTCGTCCTCGCGCCGCTGGCCGGCCGGGACGGTCGGATCCTGCGCACGGTCCAGGGACGACCGGTAGCCGTGTTCCCCTATCTGGAGGGAGAGCAGGTCGCCGCGGGCCCACCTCTAACCCGCCGCGAAGTAGCCCGCATCGTGGAGCTGGCCGAACGGGTGCACGCCTGCGAGGTGCCGAGCGGCCTGCCTGTGGAGGACTTTCGTCTGCCCTTCGAGGAACGCCTGATACGGGCACTCTCCTTGGCGGTCGAGCCCGCGCGGGACGTAGGTCCGTACAGCGAGCGCCTACGGGACATGATCACGATCCGTAGCCACTTCGTCGACGCACTTCTGCAGGAGATCGCCGCAGTCGGCAAGGAATGCGCGGCCGCCAGGCACACCTTCGGGACCTCTCACGGTGACCTCAACGACGAGAACGTGCTGCGTGTCGCCGACGAATTCGTCTTCGTCGACTGGCAGTGCGCTATGACCGGCCCTGCCGAGCGGGACGGATACTTCCTCACCCGTGAACTGGGGGCTGCCGTGGGCGGCGATCCACTGGTGCACCGCTTTTACGACCTGCAGTGGCGGCTGGCCGAGATTGCCGAGTACACGATCACATTCACCGCGGAGCACGAGGACACGCCTGACCAGCAGGGCCGATGGCGCCGGCTGTGCCAGTACATGGCGAGTCCGTGAGCCCGTACCAGGAGGCAGAGAGCACGATGCCCCGCACCGACGAATTGACCGCGGTCTCGTTCCAGCAGGAGGAGATGCTCCACAACATCAGGGCCTTCCCCGACTGCGCGCAGCGATACCACAACTCGTTCCTCTTCCGGCTGACCGGCGACGTGGACGTTGACCGGCTTGCTCACTCCATCGGCGACCTCGTCGCGCACCACCGGGTCCTGGGCACGACCCTGGCGGTGCGCGACGGTGCGGACTGGCAGCACGTAGCGGGTTCCGCCGGGCCCGAGTTCGTGGATATCAGGCGGGCGGCGCCGGACGAGACTGTGGTGGACATTGCCGCAGGACTGGTGCGCAGACGTTACGGTATCGAGGAACTCTGTGACGGTGAACCGCTGTTTCGGCCGGAGATTCACCTCCTCACGGACGACTCCGTACTGCTAGTCCTGACGCTGCATCATGTCCTGTACGACGGCTGGGCGATCTCCGTGCTGTGGCGCGACCTGTCCGAGATCTACACGGCAAGGTGCGAGAAGCGGCGCCCCGAGTTGCCTGAGCAGGCGATCGACTATGTCGAGTACACCTGTAGACAAAGGGAGTTCTGGGACCGGAACCGGGACGATGTGATGCGCTACTGGCGCGAGGCAACCGCCTCGTGTCCGAGCGACGTGGCCTGGCCCGGCCCCGGCGACGCCGCAGCAGCGCCGTTCACCACGACCACCGTGACCTACGACGCGTCCAGGAAGCAGGTCGCCCGGATCCGCGAGATGTCACGGTCCGCCCAGGTGTCCCCCTTCATGGTGCTCCTGCCGGCCACGGCCGCCACCCTGGCCGCAGTCACGGAGCAGGACCACCTGCTGCTGGGTGTCGACACGGCCAACCGCGTCGATCCCGCAGTGCACAATCTGGCCGGATTCTGCCTGAACACCCGGCTGATCCCGCTTGCGTGGCCGGCCCGGCGTCCCTTCGCGGAACTCGTCCGGTCGGTCCGAACGAGCTGGCTGGAGGCGGACCAGTTCCAGGAAGCCTACGTTGACCAGATTCTGCGTGAACTGGGGCGCCCCGAGGTCCTGAAGATCAACATGCTGTCCGAGGCCCTCGACACGACCACCCTGGACCTGCCCGGCGTCGACGCCACCCCCGTGGACCTGCCTATGTCGTCCCTCTATTGGCGGCCGGTGTACACCGAATGGCGGCTGGCGCCCGGTGAGTACCGGCTGCACATCACCTACCAGCGTTCCCGCATCGACCCGAACGCCATCACGTCTTGGACGCGAGAGCTGGGCGATCTGCTCGACCGGATATGAGGCGGACACATGACAGCTGTGATCACTGACGAAGGACCCCTGCCGCGGCATAGCACTGTGATCGTGGTGGGCGGTGGGCTCGCAGGTCTCGAGACGGCCCGGGGGCTGGAGGCGCTGGGTGTCGACGATGTACTCGTCCTGGAGGCCGGTCCGGCGGACGACTTGCGGCACGTGAACCAGGCCTACGGCCCTGACCTCGCCCTGCGTCAGTGGCTCCTGCCCGACACCGATCCGTACTTCCGCCGACCTTGGAGCTCTGCGAACCCTCCTCATTTCACTGGTGGTTCGGGAATCCGGCGGCGGCTCGGGGGTCGGTCCTTGTACTGGTACGGGGTGGTACTCCCGATGGAGCCGTGGGCATTGGCCGAGCCGTGGTGGCCGGCCTCGGTCATCAAGGACCTGCGGGAGACCTGGTGTGGCGGAGCCTCCTTGTACGAACGGACGCTAGCCCGACTGGAGGCATGGACCGGCACAGGCTTGGTGGGCCGAGCGCCGTCCCGGCCGATGGGCGGCGTGACCTTGGCCCCGGTTCCGCTCGCTGTTCGACCCGGTGCTGGCGGCCGCGGCCGCTGGTCGGCATACACGCCTCTGGACGACTGGCGTGACCCACGAACCGGAACAGCGCTGCGCACCCCGGTGGGCGTGCGGATCCGTACCAGTGCGGAGGTCGTCCGCGTGGCGGTGCGTGCGGGCCGGGCCAGCGGGGTTGTTGTCCGAGATACGGCGAACGGCGTCGAGCGGGAGGTTGGGGCCGAAGCGGTCGTGCTGGCCGCCGGGACGATAGCCGGCACGGCACTGGCGATCGAGGCCATGTCAGAGGCTGGCCCACAGCCGGTGAACCAACTGGGTGGGCTGTACGACCACATGGTGCAGGGCTTCTTCGTCCGGCTCGAGGGTGCTGTGGCCGCCCGGACGCTGGAGGCGTTTCCGCCGGGCTCGTATTACGCCTCGTATGAGCCCTCCTGTCGGTCCAACGTGTTCGTCCACGTGCAGCACCTGCTGGACGGTTCCGTCCTCGTCGACGTCCAGCTGACGGGGGAGCAGCTGCCCTCGGACGGCAACCGGGTCGAGTGCACACGGGACGCCGCAGGCCGCTGGGCTCTCGTCGTGCACAGCCGCGTCACGGACGCGGATCAAGAGGTTCTCCGCGCACAGCAGGCGCGTCTCAAGGCCCTCTGGGACGGGTTTGCCCGTGACGCCGGGCTTATGCCGAGCGCTCTCACGTTCGGTGACTTCGACAGTCCGGCTCGTACCAACAGCTTCGTCCTGCCGGAGTCCATGAACGACGTCCCGGCGGGAATCCCGATGACGTGGTCCGGGTTCATTGGCACCGAGGACCACGAGGGCGGCACCCTGCCCCTCGGCCGCGTCCTCACGGAACGGCACGAGTTCCGTGACGTGGCCAGGCTCTATGCAGCCGGGCCGGCTACTTTCCCACGCATGGGGGCTGCCAACCCGTCGCTGACCACCTTGGCCCTCGCCCACCGGCTCGCGGCGGTCCTGGCCGGTGAGTACCGATGACGGGGCCCGTGGGCGGCGCCGCACCTGACTCGGGCACGGAACCCACCCGGTTCCGGGTGGCGTGGGAGTGCTTGGACGTCGCGGACGCCCTCTCGGCGCAGGCCTTCCGGAACCGGGCATACACGGTCTCGTACAAGGCGGACGGCTCACCCATGGTCGACATGGAAGTCGCCATCGAGCGGGAGATGGGTCGCCGGATCCGGGCGGCGTTCCCCAGCGACGGCATGCTCGGAGAGGAGCTGGGCGGGAGTGCGGAAGCCGATTCCCTCTGGGTTGTCGATCCGGTCGACGGGACTGCAAACTTCATCGAGGGTGTGCCTATATATGCCCACATGATTTGTTATGTGCGGAGCGGCCGGCCGCTCTTCGCGGCGGTCAGCGCGCCCTTGCTCGGCCGACGATGGTGGGCGGCGGCCGGGCAGGGGGCCTTCGAAGGCGGCCGGCGGCTCAGCGTCTCGGACGTGTCGCGGTTGGCGGAGGCACGGATCGGCTACGGAGGGCTTCGGGACTACGGGCTGCGGACCGAGGGCTTCGTCCGGCTGATCCGAGCCTGTCGCAGGGCCCGCGGCTTCGGGAACTTCCTGCCGCACATGCTGGTTGCGGAGGGTACCTACGAGCTTGCTTCGTCCGGCGACGGTGGCGAACCGTGGGACGTCATGGCGCTGGAACTGATCGTCACGGAGGCGGGTGGCCGCCTGACCTCGATGGACGGCCACCCGAACCGCGCCGGAGAGGCGGTCCTGACGTCGAACGGGCTGCTGCACGCTCCCGCTCTCAGGGTCGTGAACGAGGGCAGCCGGTCTCGTGCCCCCGGGGCCGCAGCGGAAACTCCCAGTCGGCTTCCACGTCACGCCCTGAGAACTGTGCCACCTGGGACTGGTCCAGGCTCGGATTGTTCGAGCCCTGCAGCCGGTGGTCTCGTGCCCTGATTTTGCTCTGCATCCGCGCGAACTGGTCAGCCCGCTCCAGGGGCCGTACATGGGAAAGGGCGTTGAAGACCAGAGTGGGCCAGCCGAACCGGCGTGACCACCGCGAAGCGGCGGGGTGCAGACCCACGACGAAGAAGTTCCGGCCGCCGAAGACGAAGCCGAGCTCGTCGTTCCACTCCTCGAGACCGGTGGGATCCCACCACACGGGCTGGGTGTCGAGATCGTGCAGACCCTGCAACTGCTGCCATAGCAGTTGCTCGAAGCTGGCCTCGCTGTCGATCACGGGCCCCTCGAAGGAGGCCACGAACACCGCTACGGCGTTCTCCTCCTCCGGGAACTCGTGGAGGAACTCGCCGAGCGCCGCTCGGGACTGTTCCACCGCCGCCGGCGTGGCCAGCTCGGGGAACACCCCGAACCGGTACGTGCCTCGCCGGACGGCCGAGGCCCCGCCTATGCAGGTGTATGCCTCGCTGAGCATCATCGCCCGGAACTGGCTGTGCACCAGGAGGGCGACTGGGTCGGCGGGGCCTGGGTGCGCCCCTCCCTTCTTCAACTGGCCCTCGTCGTACGCGTGATAGGAGACGTCCGGGGCGGGTTCCGGCCCTGTGTCTGTCATGACGTTCCCTTTCTCATGCCGGGCGCTTACCCGCAGTGGAGTACGCGGTGGACTGGATGCCGTAGAGATCCGCGTAGCGGCCGCCGACCCGCATGAGCTCGTCATGTGTGCCGCTTTCCACGAGGCGCCCCTTGTCGAGGACCAGGATGAGGTCGGCGTCGGTGACCGTCGAGAAACGGTGGGACACGATGATCGTGATGGCACCAGTCGTCGAGGCCAGAGCGCGAGCCCGCGTCATGTAGCGTTCGAAGATCGACTGCTCGCTGGGTGCGTCAAGCGACGCAGTCGGCTCGTCCAGCACGAACAGCAGGGGGTCCCTGCGCATCGAGGCCCGGGCCAGAGCCGTGCGCTGCCACTGGCCCTCCGAGAGGTTGACCCCGCCGAGCTCGACGCCCAACTGTGTGTCGAGCCCATGGGGGAGCCGGGACACGAGATCCATGGCGTCGGCCGCGTGCAGCGCCTCCTCAATGCGCTCGCGGTCACTGATGTGGGTGAGGTCGCCTAGCCCGACCGTCTCCGAGAACGTCGTACGGAACCGGCCGAAGTCCTGGAACGCCGCACTGGAACGCGCCCGCCAGCCGGATGTCTCCAGATCGTTGAGGTCTTTCCCGTCGACGAGGATCCGCCCTGCGTCGGGACGGTAGAACTTGCAGAGCAGCTTGACCAGTGTCGTCTTCCCGGAGCCGTACTCGCCGACCACCGCCACCACCGAACCGGCCGGAACACTCAGGCTCAACCGGTCGAGCGCGGGCTGCTCCGTGCCGGGGTAGAGATAGCTCACGTCCTGCAGGATGAGGCCCTCACGCAGCCGCTTCGGTGTCTCCAGCGAGCCTGCGTCGGCCTTCCGGTGAGCGGCGGCGTATTCCCTCAGCCAAAGGTAGGGCTCCACGATCCGGGCTGCCCCGGCAGTGTCGGAGGTACTCGTCACGGCCGTCTGGACGCTCTGGCGCAGTCCTGCCGCGGTGGTCACCAGCAGCACGAGGTCGCCGGCCGTGCCGTGGCCTGGTGCGCTGCTCTGTACCAGCAGCGCGAGACCGCCCACGAAGGCCACGGCGAAGGTCGCCCACCCGGCCAGCCGCCAGGCGGCTGCGAGGAGCTGAGCGTGGCCACGGTGTGCCATCAACTCGTCCCACACCTCGGCCTGTCGGCGCGCCACGGTCGCGGAGGCACCCGAAATTTGGAGTTCCTTGGCGCCGGCCGGGTCCACCGCCAGGTCGAACAGGTGCTGCTGCAGTCGGAATGCCTCGGCAGTTGCCAGTTCGGCCTCCTTGAGGCGGCGCTGGCCGCGGCTGTTGCACCAGACCGGTACCACCGCGAAAGCGATGAGCAGCAGCAGCCACGGACTCAGCGCGCCCAGGATGAGCATGGCAATGAGGATCCGAAGAATGCTTCCGGTAGCCACGACGGCTTTCCAGAAGACGGACAGCAGTTTGCCCGCCGCACCTTGGACCACGGTGACGCGGTCCAGGAAGTCGGAGCGCTCCAGGTGTTCAAGTCCCTCCAGCTCCGCGATGTCCTCATGGATGCGGGGGTTCAGGTGCAGCCGGCCCACTTGGTCTGCCGCGGTGTTCGTCAGCGTGCTCGTCACGTCCTGGAGGACCATCGTGAGGGCGTAGGCCAGCGCTGCCCCTGCTGCGCCCAGGGCGGCGGTCCGCACGGTTCCCGAGGCTGAGGCATCCACTGCGGCGCGCAGCGCCAGCGCTGCGCCCGCTGACACCACGGTCGTACCCACGACGGCGGCCAGTGAGGCGGCCGTCAGAGAACGCGCCCCCCGCCAGGAGACGCCGAACAGTTCAAGCCATAGGGTGAGATAGCGCCTCATTGTAGTTCCCCTTCCTCGACGCGATCCTGGTAGCCGCGGTTGAAGCGCTCGGCCTGGATGGCGAACATCTCGGCGTACTTGCCGTCCAGCGCCATGAGGTCGTCATGGGTGCCGGACTCGGTTATCCGCCCGCCGTCGAGCAGGACGATGCGGTCCGCCATGCGCACCGTGGACAACCGGTGGGAGATCAGTACGACGCTCGTGCTGCCTCTGCGTTCGGCGAGCCGGTTGAAGACGTCAAACTCTGTCCGTACGTCGAGGTGGGCGGTCGGCTCGTCGAGCACCAGCAGCCGGGCGCCGCTCCATACCGCGTACAGCGCGCGGGCGAGGACGACCTGTTGCCACTGGCCGCCCGAGAGGTCGACGCCTCCAGTGCGCACCCGCGCGAGCGGTGTATCCCAGCCGTTCGGCAATCTGCTCAGCACGGCGTCAAGCCCGGCCTCCCGTGCCGCCCCCTCCAGGGCCACGGGGTCCGGCGCCTTACGGGCCTGCCCGAGGGATACGTTGTCGGCGGCGCTGAGGTGGTATCGGACGAAGTCCTGGAAGACGATCGACAAGCGCGAGCGCCAGTCGTCGATGCCCAGCTCCTCGATGTTCCGTCCGTCGGCGGTGATCCGGCCGCCGGACGGCGTGTAGAGACCCGCGAGCAACTTGATCAGGGTCGACTTCCCCGCTCCGTTGAGCCCGACGATCGCCAGTAGCTCCCCGGGCCGGATCTCCAGGTCGAGGCCGTGGAGTACGGGACGGGAGCCGCCCGGGTAGGTGAAGGTGACACCCTCGAACCGGACGGTCGCCGGGAGTCCCGCGGTTGCCGACACCTGGCCTGACGTGGAGTCATGCTTGACGGAGTGTGCCGTGGCGGCCCAGGCAGGCGGAGCGACGGGCCCATCCACCGGATCTAGGGCTGCGCGGAGGTTCCGCGTCGCTTCGATTACGCGGAGCGCCGAGACCATCTTGTACTGCTCCATGCTGCGCCCTAGAGCCTGGAAGACCGACCAGCCCGCCGCCAGCACCGCGGCTTCGACGGCCACCCTGGTCCGGCCGTCAGCCGCGCTGACCGCGACGCTGACGTAGGCGGGGACCAGCCCCACTGCCGCCAGCGAGAACTGGCCCCACTGACTGCGTACGATGTGCGCAACGTACGCCCAGAAAGCCTCGTTGGCCGTTTCCACGTGGTGCTGCATCCGGCGGATCATCCACGGGGCGAATCCGAAGATCCGGATGTCCTTGCCCTCGCCGGGGGAGACGGCTGCCTGCCGCCACACGTCCGCGTGCAACTCCCCTTTGATTGCGCCGCGCCACAGGCCGGCGAGCCGCGCGCTCTGCCGGTTGCTGATACGCCAGTTGAGCAGGGCAGGCAGGAGCACCAGAGGGACCAGCCACCAGGTGTACCAAGTGAGCACGGCACATGAGGCTGCGATGCCTAGGAGCCCGGCGGCCCAGCGGAGTTGAGCGAGGGCGCCCTCGGCGGGAGTGGTGTCGTAGCCCCGGGCCGGATCCAGCGTCACCTCCCTGAGCAGCTGCTGGACCGCCGGGCTCTCCAGAACCGCGAGACTGCGGCTACCAGCGGCCAGCCGGGCGACCTCCGCACGATGCGCGCCGTCGACACGTGCTGTGACCCGGAACACCAGAGGGCCATCGGAGGCCTCGGCGAGGCTGTTCGCCAGGAGGATGCCGGCGAAGGCTAGTAAGCCAGGTATCGCGGCGCGGAAGAAGTCGGGCTGGGCTGTGCCGGCGGTGAGCGCGTCGACGAGTTCAGCGAGTACGAGAGCCGTGGCCGCGGGAGTCAGACTCTCTATGACCAGGGCCACGAGGAGAAGGCCGACTGTGGGCCCGCCGACCCCGCGGAGAACCCGCAGGAGGACGACCTTGTTCGATAAGAAAAACAACGATTTCACCTGTCTGTCGCCTATCCTGAGGTGCCGACTGTGCAACCGGGGAATCCCCGCACTTGCACAGTGCAAGGCGTCGGCGTGCGAGTTGACGTCAATGACTGCCCAGATCATACACAGGCAGGTAAGATCACTCGGCGTTGCGGTTCATAGTCGAAATTTCGTTCCTGACCACCGCTGTGAAATCCCCGAAGCGGGGGTTATCGAAGAGGGCCGCCAGCGGAAGGGAAACTTCGAGGGTTTCGGCAAGCTTTGCGTAGATGCGCATAGCAGACAGGGAATCGCCACTCGTCTCGAAGAAGTCCGTTTCCCTATCTACCTCGATGCCCAGGACTTCTTGCCATATTTCCTTCACCAGTTCGGCTGTCGTGGGGAAAACCATCTCCTGCTCCTTCCGTTCGTCATGTCAGATGATTGAGAATCCGGCTCGCTCACGTCAAGAAAGGCTACAGAGGTATGCGTAACCTTGAACTAGACCTGCCAGAACGCCTCCTGGCGATAGTAGACGGCACCGGCGGCGAGAGCCGTGAACTTTTGAGAAAGGAGAACCCGCACCAGGTGGCGGCGGTCGCCCTGGAGGAAGTCGCCTTTCGGCTGGGTCTCTTCGACGGCCCCGCCCTGCCCGTGGACGTGCAATTCGAGCTGTCCGCCGACGGCATCGTGCTGGAGTTCGTGGTCGAGGTCACTTCCGGTGAAGGTGTCGCGCGCCCGGGACGGGTTCTGGAGCCACAGGTGACGATCCGCCAGGACCTCGACGAGCTGGTGCGGGCTCTGTACGGCCCGCCCGGTCCGGACTACGACGCCACCCGGATCATCTCCGTCAACGGTGAGCCCGGCCCGGCGTCCGACGCCCCTGACGACCCATGGCTCGTACGGTGGCAGGCGGCCACGCGGGCGGCCGGCCAGGCGGCGGGTGCGTGCTCCCCGTACCGGCCCAGGGTGCGCGAACTCGCCATGCGGGCAACGTCCGACAAGTGGGGGGAGAACTGGTTCGCCGCGCACTACGAGAAGCACTTCGAGAAGTACCGCGACCGGCGCGTAAAGGTCCTCGAGATCGGTGTCGGCGGATTCGAGGCGCCGGATGCGGGCGGTGAATCCCTGCGGCTGTGGAAGTCGTATTTCCGCAGGGGGTTGATCTTCGGGATGGACATATTCGACAAGTCCCCACTCACACGCCCGCGGATGCGGACCGTACAGTGCGACCAGTCCGACCATGCATCGCTCACCGAGGTGGCGAGGGGAATTGGCGAACTCGATGTGATTATCGACGACGGCAGCCACGTCAGCGAGGACACCATCACGTCGTTCAGGACACTTTTCCCGCTGCTCAAGCCCGGCGGTGTCTATGTGGTCGAGGATGTGCAGACCTCGTACTGGCCCGGTTGGAACGGGAACCGGCAGGACTTCACGGACCAGGCCACCTGGATCGGGTTCGTGAAGCGACTCATCGACGGACTGCATCATCAGGACCAAGTCGATGTGGAGGCCCGTGCTGCATCAGAAATCGACAGGTCAGTCATCGGGATTCACCTCTACCACAACATCGTCTTCATCGATAAGGGAGTGAACGGAGAAGGTACAGCCCCCTCTTGGGTTCGGCGCCATGTCAACGACATGGAACTGGAACCGAAGGGTTCGATGGCCCCGTCCGAATGATGTGCAACCAGAGATCTTCCCCAGTTGACGCGCCAAGGAGTTCTTCTTGAACCTTTCTTATGACCCTTTGCAGTTGGCCGACGATCCCTATCCGGTGTACCGAAACCTGCGGGCCGAGGCCCCCGTCTATCATGGGCAGACCGCAGAAGGCGTGACGTTCTGGGCTCTGTCGCGATACGACGACGTTGAGGCGGCTGCTCTCGACTGGGAGACGTACTCCTCCGCTGAGGGCAACGACTTGGACGACACCGGTCTGCTGTTCGGCCCAGCCCCGGCGATGGACTGCGCCGACCCGCCGCGGCACACTCGGATGAGAGGCGCGTTGCGCAAGGAGTTCAGTCCTGCGGTGATACGTGCCCGGCTCGGCCCGGTCATCCAGCGAAAGGTCCAAGCGGCAGTGGACCGGCTGGCCGGGCAGGAGGTCGTGGACTTCGCGGACGAGTTGGCCTACCCGCTGCCGGCCGGACTGATCTGCGACTGGCTGGGCTTCCCTGAGGATGATCACGACCAGCTCAGACGCTGGCACTCGGTCATGCTGGAACGCAGCCCCGGGATGATGGAGCTCCCGGAGCGGGCCACGGCCGCCCGAGACGAGATGTGGGAGTTCCTGGACAGGGAGCTGGCCGATCGCCGCGCCCGTCCGCGCGACGACCTGTTGTCCGTGATGGCACGGGCACAGCTCGCCGGCGAGCTCACCCAGGACGAGGCGCTGGCCAATGTCCTGTTTCTCTTCGACGCCGGAATCGTCAGCACCAACGCGATCATCGCGAGCGCGCTGTTTCACCTGCGCGACGCACCGGACCAGTGGCGACTGCTTCGGCGGAACCCTGACGTCGCCCCCTCGGCTGTGGAGGAGTTCCTGCGTTTCGATGCACCGTTCCACTGGTTCAAGCGGGTGACCACGCGCGAAGTGGAACTGCACGGGACGCGGATTCCCGCTGGTGAACGGGTGATCCTCATCTGGGCGTCGGCGAACCGCGACGAGCGGAGGTGGGAAAACGCCGACCGACTGGTTCTGGACCGCCCGGTGCAGCGTCATCTCTCCTTCAACATTGGCATCCATCACTGCCTCGGCGCCGGTGTGGCACGGATGGAACTTCAGGCCCTGTTCCGGGCCTTGGCGGAACGCATGGTGGAGTACGAGATCACTGGACCGGTGGAACGCCGGGTCACGCCGAGCGAGCGGACGATCGTGAGTATGCCGGCGAAGGTTCGCTGGGCCAGGTGACGTGGTCGGAAGACGTGGAAGGCCGCGGCCCGGACAGCCGGACCGCGGCTCCTCCCGCGATGCGGGCACAGCTCAGCCGTCGAGGAGGGACAGCGCCTCAAGCTCGG
Source organism: Streptomyces sp. NBC_01298 (assembly GCF_035978755.1). Lineage (NCBI taxonomy): Bacteria > Bacillati > Actinomycetota > Actinomycetes > Kitasatosporales > Streptomycetaceae > Streptomyces > Streptomyces sp. NBC_01298. The sequence continues at coordinate 1,767,461 of NZ_CP108414.1, read as the reverse complement.
TAAGCCCTTGGGCGGTGTCGAGGCTGAAACTCAGCTCCGCGAGCGCGCCCCGTAGTACGCGGATCATGTCCGTGTGGTCGTCCGCTACACCGCTGACGAGGTCGAAGCGCCGTGTCTCGACACCGTCCGGTAGCGAGGAGCCGACCCGGATGTACTGACGGTAGGCCCGTACGTTCGGGTGCTCGCGTACCGACCTGGTGCTGTTGACGGCCTCGAGTCGGAAGGCATGGACTGGGGCCACGTTCGAGTACTGGAAGTGCACTGACGATGGTTCGGGGAACGTGTCTGGAACGGGCCCCCCCAAGGCCAGCGTGGCGGCCAGGTCCACCATGTCGACGCCGAGTGCCTGACGCGCCATGATCGAGATGTAGCCGCCCAGCCGCCCATTCACCTCGATGATGCGGGGGCCGGCGGTCGTCAGCTTGATCTCTGTGTGGCAGATCCCGACGGAGACCCCCAGCGCCCGGATCGCGCTTTCGGCAAGTTCGCGAATTGCGGCGAGCTCGGTCTCCGTGCCGTACGCCGGCCAGAAGTCTCCCACTTCTCTGAAAGGGGGGCGCTGTGGAAACTTTCCGGTCACCGCTATGTGCGTCACCCGGCCGTCCTGTACCAGGCTCTCGACCGACACGTAATCCCCGAACGGGTGCGTATTACGGCCCTGCAGGAACTCCTCGGCGATGAAGGTGAGTTCGTTCGTCGGGTGGCTCGTGTCCGCGAAAAGAAGCGAGACGAGACGCTCACCGCTCCGCTCGTCGGCCACCGGATGCGTGTGCTTGCTGCCCATTCCCCGGACGGGTTTGACCACCATCGGGAATCCGACCTCGGTGGCGGCCTGCCGCCACTGATTGAAATTGGAGAATGTACAGCACCGGACGGAGTCGAGCCCGGCGGACGCCAGGCGTCGCCGCTGGGCGTGCTTGTCGGTTAGCAACTCGGCGGATTTCCTGCTGTGGTAGGGCAGCCCGAGGTCATGGGCAAGGCGTGCGGTGACGGGCAGCATGGCGTCGCTGAACGTCGTGATACCTGCGGGCCGGGTCGATCTCACTTCTCTCAGTAGAGCTTGGTACCCAGTGCTGTTCACCAGCAGCGATGCCATCCCGGAGAGTTCGGGGACGACGCCTCCGCGGGGGATGGCCGCATCGGCGATAAATGTCACCGGAATGCTCGGATAAAGGCTGGAGAGCACCTCCAGGGGAGTGGCTGATCCTTGGCCGATCACCACAGCGAGCCCTCGTGTGGGCATCAATCACACCTCACGTTGAAATATTAATGCCGAATCCGGCATGCGCCATCGTTTAGTGGCGCGCGAAAACGGTTTACCCGACGGTGGGCTGCCTGTCCAGTGCTCTGGAGAAGTGTTCAAGTTCACGGTTTGGTGTTTCGGTTCGCGTCGGCGGCCGCGTAGGGTCGCCCTGTTATGGCACGTCGCGCCTGGAGGAATTTATGGAACATGCGTCGACCCGCCCGCACACGATTTCTCTCGTGGAGTTGTTCACCCAGACTGCTCGCCGGCACGGGTCGCGGCCCGCGGTCAGTGACGGTCGTGCGCGGATCACGTACGACGAACTGGACCGCTACTCCGACGCCTTTGCGGGGCAGCTGACGGCACGCGGCATCGGGCCGGAGGACCTGATCGCGGTTCGGTTGCCGCGCACGGCAGAACTGCTCGCCGTACTCCTTGGGATCCTGAAGGCGGGTGCGGCCTATATCCCTATCGACACCCGCCATCCAGCCGACCGGGCTGACCTGATGATTCGTAGCACCGGAGCCCAGCTCTTGGTCACGGACGCGGAACGGGCAGAGGATTTCGATCCGCCCGAAGGATGCGGGGTCACGGTCTGGGGTGGCATCATCGGGCTCCCGGATTTCGACGGGAGTCCCACGGCCTTCCCTGCGTCTGGCGACGCCGCATGCGTGTACTTCACCTCCGGCTCCACGGGCCGCCCCAAGCCCATCCTGATCGAGCACAGGAACGTGCTCGCCTTCGTGCGCAACACTGGGTTGCCCGACATTGAGACCGACGACCGTGTGTCCCAGTCGTCGAGCATCGCCTTCGACGCCTTCATCTTCGAGGTCTGGTGCTGCTTCGACGCCGGCGCCGAACTAGTCGTCCTGCCCTCCGTCCGGGAACTGCTGGGTTTGGACCTCGCCCAAGAACTGCGCCGTCACCGCATCACGGTGATGTTCTTCCCGACCATGGCCTTCAACCAAGTTGTTCGGGAGGATGCAGAAGCGTTCAACACGATCCGGGTGCTGCTCGTCGGTGGGGACGTGCTCTCACCGGCTGCCTGCGCCGATGTGCTGAGCAGTGGTTTCCAGGGCCACCTGGTGAACGGGTACGGGCCCACGGAAACCACCGCCATGTGCTTCGGATATCAGGTCACTGAGACCAGCCTGGGCGCAGGTCATGTGCCCATCGGCCGACCGCTGTCTGGTGTGACCGCGTACATCCTCGACGGCAGCGGTGCGCCCGTGCCCGACGGGACCGTGGGCGAGCTGAACGTGAGCGGCGCGGGAGTGGCTCGCGGCTACCTGGGGCTTCCTGAGCTGACCCGGGAGCGCTTCCTGCCGGATCCGTTCACGGGAACCGGACGTATGTACGCCACGGGTGATTTGGTGCGCCGTCGCGCCGACGGGCTGGTGGACTTCGTCGGACGGGTGGACCGCCAGGTCAAGATCCGCGGATACCGCGTCGAGCCCGGCGAGGTGGAGGGTTTGCTCGTTGAGCATCCTCTCGTCCGTGATGCCGTCGTGGTCCCGTCCGGTCCCGGCGAGGACCGTCGGCTCGTCGCCGTCGTGGTGGTGCGCGAACCGATAGCCCCGAGGGAACTCCGCACCCATCTGCGGCTCCGGCTGCCCGACTACATGGTGCCCAGCGAGATCCTCGTCAGCGAGCGGATACCGGAGAACCACAACGGCAAGCGGGATCTCGCAGCCGTGAACCGCCTGGTCGAGCGGGACACGCAACGCCGCGACCGGTACGTCGAGCCGGCGGGGGACGCCGAGAAGTACCTGGCCCGGCTGTGGGAGGAACTGCTGTTGATGGACCGAATTGGGGCCGACGACGACTTCTTCGAACTCGGCGGGCACTCCTTGTTGGCCTTCCGGGTACAGCGCGGCATCGAGAGAGACCTCGGCGCCAACGTCCTGCTGGACGACGTCTTGGTCAACAGCCGTCTGGGGGACCTCGCTGCCGTGATCGATACCTTGCTGGACGCCGCGACCACCCTCCCCACCCTTGATTCCCCGGCAGGAAAGGAACGCATATGAGCCAGGAGACGAAGGAATCGGACGTGACTTGCGTCATCAGCACCGACCACGGACGACTGACGAGGGGAGACGCCGTCGACTTCCTGCGGACCCTGCCTGACGCCAGCGTCCGCCTTATCGTCTCGTCCGTGTGGTTCACAGGACCGTACGACATCACGTCCGACGACCCGACCTGTCGGCCCTTCAGCGAGTGGTTCCGCCGCTTCATGAAGGAGTTCGAGCGCGTGCTACTGCCCGACGGGAGCGTCGTCCTGGAGATGGGGTGCACCTGGGCGAGCGACGGTCCTGTCAGGACCATCCAGAACTACGCCGCGCTGGCCGATCTTCTGGAAGAGGGAGAGTGGCACCTGCTGCAGGAGTTCTACTGGTACAACCCGCAGCTCCTGTACGCGCGCGAGGAGTGGGTGGATGAGCAGCGCATCCGAATGCACGACTCCGTGAGCACTTGGTACTGGTTCTCTCGGGCCAAGGACGTCCCTGTGGACACCACAAAGGTGCGCATGTTCCAGAGCAGCCTGACCCATCCCTTCGGGAACCTTCTGACGATGGGTGATTCGTACACTGATCTCCAGTATCTGGACCACTGTGCCGCCGAGGGCACCGAACCCCACATCGATCGCTACCCCGTCGCGCTCCCTACCTACTTCATGGAACTGCTCACCAGGGAGGGGGAGCACGTCGTCGACCCGTTTGTCGGCATCGGCTCCACGGCAGTGGCCGCGGAGTTGTCGGGGCGCCGGTGGTCGTGCAACGACCTGTCCGGTGATGTCATTGAGGTGGCCAAGGAGCGCATCCGTGCGCTGGGCTCTCCCGACCGGAACATCCTGCCCGGGGTGTGACAGCCGTGGCCGGTCGGTCGTGGGGAGGTTCCCTCCGCGGCCCCCGGCCACAGTCGACCATCCTCACCTCGGGAGCCAGGCAAATGGGCGCCCTCTTCGTGCCTCGCGTGACCTGGCCATTCGTGAACGAGTTGCCAGGGGTGGAGAACCGCATCGATCTCTTGTATCAGGCCGTCGTGGACGGGCGCATCGGCCAGCGCTGGTGGGCCTGCAATGCCTGCGCGAGCAAGGCCCAGATGCTCGGTCTCGATCCGCAGAAGGGCATGATCGCGCCAGGTTCCGATGTCGACATCGTCCTCTACAATCCGCACGCCGACTGGACTCCTGAAGCCCCAGGTGCGCGGCCAGGCAGCTGCGCCGGTTTCGGGTGCCGCTGACTGCTCGACTTGGCAGTTGAGGGTCCTTGATTGATTCAAGAGGATTCTTCGTCGAGTGAAGCTGTTCATGGTCTACCCGGGGATCTTCTACGGCGACGACGGCCAGATCCTGCTGGTGATGCAGCGGGCGTCGGGTAACGGCGGGCTGATCATGATGCACTCGGAGAACGGCATCGCGATCGACTTCGCCACGATGCTCACCCCGGCGCCCGACAGCGCCGCGGCGCTGACCGGCTGGATCGCCCGAGTCCGGGCAGAGAACCTGCCCTTCCTCCATCCCTACACCACCAGACTCGAACGCGACCGCGCGGCCGTCGACGCCACCCTGACCTTTCCCTGGCACAACGGCCGCACCGAAGGCGTCAACAACAAGATCAAACTGATTAAACGTCAGACCTCAGGCCGCGCCGGACACCCCCTTCTACGCCAACGCCTCCTGCTCAGCTGACCCCAGCATCTACAGCGATCAACGCCTACGAAAATGCTGTAAGAGCCAAGTTTTCGGTGTAACTGGGCTGGTTTGTAGGCTCAGTGGCTTTGTTCATGGTTTGTGGGTTCTGGCACAGAACTTGGGCTCTGTCGCTGATTTGGGGGTAGGGGTCTCTTGATCATGGTGAGAGCAGGATGCGGCGTCGTAGGAGATCGAAGTTTGCGCGACCGCACATTTGTCTCTTCAGGAGCTTGATCCTGGTGACGTTGCCCTCGACTGCCCCGGACGTGTAGGTCGTGGTGAGGGCGGCCTGGATGGCCGCGTGGTCGCGTCGCATGCCATTGGCCAGGGTGCGCAGTTCGCGTTGTCCGTCGAGGCGGACGTCGGCCATCCAGACGTCGAGAGCGAGGTGTTCACTGCGGCGGTCGCGGATCATGAGTGCCAGGCGGCGTGCGCACTCGACGGTCGTGGCCAGCGCGGGGTTCCGCTCGCACAACTCGGCGAGTTCCTTTTGCTCAACATCGGTGAGGCGCTCGGGTCGGCGCATGATCCAGTCGGTGCCCCGCGGACGGTCAGGTGTGGCAAGGGAGCGGAGACCGGGATCGCGCCGTTGCGATAGGGCTTCAGGTGCTGGCGGACGGTGTTGACGTCGCCGCGGTAGCCCAGGCGCTGGATTTCCCGAGCGCCTGGTCGGCCGCCCAGGAACAGGGCCACGTCGGTGAGCTGGGCGGTGGGTGCGTCGGTGCGGCGTGCGTGGCGATGCGTCAGGCCAGGTATCTGTTCGGCGAACGTCCGACGGTCACACTGCCCGTTCCCGCACACGAGGCGACGCGCCCGTAGCTCGATCCGCACACGCCGGCCAGCGACCGGACGATCTGCCAGAGTCCGCTGGTAGTAGCAGTGCACTCTCGAAGATCTCCGCCTGCATCCAGGACAGGCCGCCGCCACGGACCCTGACCGCACGGCGACCCGGACCTCTGCATCTGTCAGTACCAACTGGTCGACCTCCACCGCGACACCCGGCAGTAGAAGATCCGCGACCTGAACCCCGTTCATCACATCGGATAGTTGCCCAACTACCCCCAAATTCCGTCTCCCCGTCCGAGTCCTCCGCGGGAGCCACCGGCTCCACCAGCACGGTCACGATCTTGTTCCGCCGTCCCGCCGGGCCGCAGCGGCCGCCCGTCGGGCAGGTCCACCACCGCCGAGGCGCCGGCGATCGGGACCCGGCCCAGCGCCTTGGCCCACCTCTCACCTATGCAGCCAACCTGGCCGTCGCGGATCTTCACGTTGATGCAGTCGATGAACACGACCGGATAGACGTGGTCGAGCGGGCGGGCCTGCCATTCGGCCATGCCCTCCATCACCGAATCGGTGATCGTGGAGATGGCCTGCTTGGCGGCCTCGGCTCCGTAGACCTCGGCCAGATGAGCGGAGATCTCGCCGTGGGTCAGACCCTTCGCCGACAGCGACAGGACCATCTCGTCCACGCCGGTCAGCGGGCGCTGACGCTTCTTGACGATCTGCGGCTCGAACGCTCCCTCGCGGCACCTCGATCTCGACCGGCCCGACGTCCGTGACGACCGTCTTACTCAAGCCCGCCTTCTAGCTCGACGGCCTCCTCGACTTCGAGATCGGCGGATTCGCCTCCGGCGACCACCACCGGCTAGCGTTCGTCCGCTCAGAACCGCGCCCAGGCCAAGTACGGCATGGTCTTCACATGCTCGGATGCTGTGATCGTCGGGGACTCGTTGGAGGATCTTTGAACGGGCCTTGAGGGCGGTGCCCCCATCATTGGTATCGCATCGGGCAAGGCCGAACTTACCGAGGCCGGCGCCGACCTTGTATTCGACTCCCTCGCAGACGTGGCACGGGTTCTGGAGGGCATCGCCGCGCTGACGACGAGCCGTGCCAATGCCGGCAGCTCCGAAGGGCCGCGCCCTTATTCGTCATTATGACGTGAATTTGCCTGTACCCGACCATAGTTCATCCTGGCTCTGCGATGCTGGAGGTCGATCGAGAGGGGCCGCAGCGATGCAGTGGAAGATCCACGGGGAACGTCCGATCTACGAAAACAAGTGGGTGAACCTGTGGCTCACCGACATCGAAACCCCGGACGGTCACCGCTGGGAACACCACGTCGTCAAGCTCCGCCACCTGGCCGTGGCTGCTGTCATCAACGACCGCCAAGAGGTCCTGATGATGTGGCGCCACCGCTTCATCACGGACGCGTGGGCCTGGGAGCTGCCCATGGGCCTGGTGGAGGCCGACGAGACCCCCGGCGAGGCTGCCGCCCGTGAAGTCCTCGAAGAGACTGGCTGGCGTCCCGGCCCGATGAAGCCGCTGATCTACGCCGAACCGGCGAACGGCATCACCGACTCCCAGCACCACCTGTTCCGCGCCGACGGCGCCGCGTACGACGGACCGCCGACCGAGAAGAACGAGTCGGACCGGATCGAGTGGATCCCCCTGGCGAACATCCGCGGCATGATCGACCGCCGCGAGATCGTCAGCAGCGGCTCACTCGTCGGCCTCCTCTACGTCCTGATGGACGAAGGGGCTCGCTGACCCTGCGGCGGAAACATCGCTCGCAGGCGTGCCTCGAAGGCGACCGCGGCCGGCACCTCGCGGTACGGCGCAAGCTGCTCGTAGAACTCGCGAAGGTGCCCGGTCACCCGCTCGGACGACACGGCTGCGGCGGGTACCAGTGCCTCGATCGCCGTGTGGCACGCCTGGTCGAGCTTGCCCCGCTGGAGCTGCGTACGGGCCAACCAGAAGGCGTGGAACGCCCGACCCCGCTGGTTCGCGGGGTCCTCCCGCTCTAGCGCACCCGCGATCAACGGTTCGGCAATCGCCGCCTCGCCGAGACGGCCGTGTGCAATGCCCGTGTCCACGATGAGCTTCGGCTCGTCGAAGTACGTCACCCATGCCGGGTCCGGGTCGTCCGCCTTGATTCGGCCGTACTGACTGTGCGCCTCGGAGATCGCGGTGTGGGTCGCTGTCCGGTCACCCAAGGTCGCGTGGGCGAAGGCCTCACGCATGGCCAGCATGGCCCGGACTCTCGGCGTCGTGCCGATGGCCGCTCGGGCCTGGTCTTGGGCGGCAGACACCAGTGCAAGCGCGTCCGCCGGCTTGTCCTGGTAGGTCGCTTGCAGGCTCATGCACGCCAACACGTTCGCCATGAACGAGTGGTCGTCAATCTCCCGGGCCAGTTGCAGAGCCTCCGAGAAGTACGCGCGAGCCTGGTGGTACTGCCGGGCATCGAAGTACGTCCACCCGGTCAACCGCGCCAGCTCCGCCGCGATGCCGTACAGGCCGTGCTGGATCGGCGCGGGCCGCTGGTCCTTCAGTAGCCCTTCGACATATCGAAGCTGGCCGACGACAGCAGGTCGAAGAGTCTCGCCCCCGTGCTCGTCGTCGCGACGCCAGTAGTCCTCGATCGAAGAACGCAGAGCGTGCAATGTGGATGGGCTCGGGTTGGTCCCGGCGGCCAGGGCCAGGATGCTGTCCACCTCCACGCCCGGTAAGACGCTGAGGAGCTTCGGCTCAACGGGCACGTGACCGAACTCCGGCCGTTCCCGCTCGGCCACGGCCAAGACAGCCGGCGTCTCCCACGTACGGCGGGCAAGCCCGAGCATGTGCCCCGGGATACGCAATCCATCGGCGATCCGCTCGATCACTTCCATGTGGAGGAGCTGTCGCTGACCCGCGATCACCTCACCCACTCGGCTCGGCGTCAGCTCGCACTGCCGCGCGATCATCGACGGGTAGATGCCTGCCCGAGTCTTGACCAGGCGAAAGACCCTCGCAAAGTCGCGCACACGGCACGCGTCGATCATCTCGGGCTCGGTGAGCAGACTTACTGGTAGTTCCTTCGTACGACGTGTCTCGGGCATCGCGCACGCTCCGGAGGAAGACTACGGATCGCTTCAAAGTCTTAACCAACCGTGATGTTACCCAAGTTGGGTAATCCGCTGGGCCTTTCTGGCTCGTCGTCCTGATCGCGATCCTTCTGGACATGGCGCAGCGACCGAGGACGACCGCCTTGAACGATTCGGCGGGCACTCCTGACACAGAGCGAACGGCCCTCGGGGCAACTCCTGACCTGGGCATAGAGCCCCGCGTCCTGATGAGCATCCGGGTATCGCGGGACTCGGGCCGGACATGGTCGCCGCGCTCGCGGGTCCTGGAAGGCGACCCGTTCGACATCCTCTCCAACCCCGGCCGCTACCCACCGTGCGAATGCCCCCGCTGTGGCGGTACCTCGTCGTCGGTCCGTGCCCTTCAGCCGGCATCCATCGCGCCGGGGTCGGCGTAGTGGCCGCCTTCCGACGTTGAAAGCTCCTTTAGAACGGGATTCCCGGGTACGTGGTCGAGCTCCGCGGGGCTGGCGCCAACAGCTCGCCGTGCTCCTCTACGCCGCCGTCGTCACCGTCCTGGTGGTCACTCTGGCCATCGCTGGTGACCCCGGCCGCTGACCGGCAACCGGCTTCCGGCACGAATCCCGCCTTCGCTCGATCCGTGGCCTCGCGCCACCCCCATCTCCTCACCGGCCCGGGAACAAAGGGGCTGGTGAGGCACGCCCCATCGGGGCTGGGCCGGCATCCGTCGGCCCTGGACTTCCAGGAATGGAGACACACATGGCAGCGCAGAAGGAAGACCTGCTGATCGGCGTCGAGAGCCTGATCAAGGTCCAGGACCGCTTCACCGCCGCGGCGGCGGAGTCCGACTCCACCGGCACCTCCGCGGGCGACGACGGCGAGAACCGCGACGGCCTGAACCTCCCGCAGGAGTAGCCCCGCCAGTACGCCACAGCACCACCCGGGGGCTCGTCATCCACGGCGGGCCCCCGGCCTTCACCCGCTATGACGCCGACCGGAGGAACACGTGGACCACCACTTCGTCACCGCACTTGAAAAGGCCCTCGGCTGGGACGGGCCCGGTGCACTCGGAGCCTCTTTCGCCCGGGGAACGATCGGGGACCTTGATCTGCTCGATCGCCTGCTCAATCCCAGGAAGCTGCTGGACCTGGTGATGCGCCGCAGCGTCACCACGCCCCAGTTCCGCATCTTCCAGGACGGGGCCGAACTGCACCCCGGCCGCTACATCCAGCCCTCCGTCACCCGGCGGGGACAGGCCATCCCCATGGCCGACATGCGCCGCGTCGGCGGGCTGATGCGCGAGGGCTGCACCATGGTCCTGGACGAGGTCGACTTCTTCGACCCGGCCATGGAAGCCACCTGCCGTGCGCTCCAGTGGTGGGCCCACGAGCTGGTGCAGGTGAACGCCTACCTGACCACCCAGGACGCCAGCGGCTTCAAGCTCCACTGGGACGACCACGACACCGTGATCGTCCAGCTCGCCGGCCGCAAGAGCTGGGAAGTCCGCGGCACCTCGCGCGAGGTTCCGATGTACCGCGACTCCGCCCCCAATGCCGAGCCCAGTGAGGAAATCGTGTGGCAGGGCGTCATGGAGCCCGGCGACGTGATGCACATCCCGCGCGGCTTCTGGCACCAGGCCACCCGCGACGACCAGGGCGACGGCTACAGCCTCCACGCCACCTTCGGCATCGTGAAGCGCGTCGGCGTGAACTGGCTGGCCTGGCTCGCCGACCAGGCCCGCACGCAGGACCTGTTCCGGTACGACCTGGACCGCTGGAACTCCCCCGGCCAGTGGGAGGGACAGCAGCAGCTCCTGGCCGACGCCGTCGCCGAGATGGCTACGAAGCTGACCCCACAGGACTTCTTCGATGCCCGCGAGCGGGAACGCCTGGCCGCCCGGCATGTCCCGGCCACCGGCCTGTTCGGTAAGCCCGTGGCCGTCGTGTGCGTCACCGACTTCGAGCCCGTGATCGAACAGCACGGCGACATCGTGGACGTCCTCGCTGCGGGCAAGAAGCTTACGTTCGCCGGCAAGGCGTACCCCGCTCTCGCCCTGCTGCTGAGCGGCCACCCCGTCGACATCGCCGTCGCCGCCGAGAAGACGGGCCTGGACGTGGAACAGCTCGCCGACATCCTGCTGAAGGAGGAACTGTGCACGGAGCTGACCCCCGCCTTGTCCTCGGCCTACACCGGTCTCGTCACCACCGCGACATCCTGACGGCCGCACTCGACCTCGGCGTCACCGCCCTGGACACTGCGGCTCCCTACTTCGGCTTCCGCTCGCACACGGTGCTGGCCGAGACGGCCGCCGATCTGCTGCCGAGGTTCACCCTCTCCACGAAGGTGGGCTTCTTCCCGAGCGCTGGAGGTGCGGAGCACTCCCTTGATCCGGTCCGGCTGCGGCTGGCCGTCGAGCGAGCGGCCCGGGAACTCGGCAGGGAACCTGACACCGTGCTCCTCCACAACCCCGAACGGACCCTCGCGGGCCTGTCCACTGCCGATGGCCACGCCCTCCTCGGCAGCGCCTGCACCGCTCTGGCCGACGCCGCCCGCGACGGTCTGTGCCGCGCCTGGGGTGTGGCCTCCTGGGACACCAGGCCGCTCGGCAAGGTTCAGGTGGACGACCTGCCGTCTCCGGACGTCTTGATGGTCAGGGCCGGGTTCCTCGTGGGCATCGACCTCCTCGACGCGACAACCGTCCTGCGCACGGCCTGGCAGGCGGGCGCGACCTGGGGCATGAGCCCCTTCGGTGGCGGCCACGGGAAGGTGTGGGAAGAGTTCGACCCTCGGCCGTTTCTGGGACCGCGTCACGGAGATCTGTCCCGCGTACAGGCGGCGTTCCGGACCGCGTTCCACCTGCCCACCGCCTCCGCGATGGCGGTCGGCACCGACGACCCCAGGCACCTGGCCCAGTTGCTCCAGGCCCTGGGCACGGAGGTGGACACCGCCGCCGTCAGTCAGTATCTCCGCGCCCTCCACTCACACCGTCAGAGCTGAAGCTCGGCCACCAGGCGCTCCGCTTCCTTCCGGGCCGGCGCCAGCAGCGGGTCCTCCTCGTACGCATAGGGTCCGACGATCTTCGACAGGAAGAACAGCGACATCAGCTTGCCGTCCCGGCTCTCCAAGTCCACACGCCGCTCCCGGTGGACACGGTCCGCGAGCCCCGGGACGGCAAGCGCGTTGCCCCACAGCGTTGCGGCGTCCAGACCCCGGGGCGCCATGCCCCAGTCCTCCCAGTCGATGAGGGAGAACTCCGGTCCCATCACGTTGGCCCACGTCAGATCCGCATGAGCCGGCGCCCACCGCTCAATCCGCGTATCGGCCACCCCAGGGAAAACCGTCGCTAGGGTCTGGGTTACCTGCTCCTGCGTGATCGTCACCGTGTCCGGCGTCGCGATCCGCGGCGTCTGCTGTGAGGCAAGCGCGTCCAGCGAAGCGTTCAACGCCTCCCACCACTTGTCCGGCAAGCCCGGGTCTTCGAGCACCAGGGCACCCTTGCCGACAGACGGCGACGGAATCAGCTCCAGCTCATCCGCGCGCCACATCACCGGCTCGCCCGGCTCGCGCCACGCCACGCCCTGGTACCACTCAGGCATCGCCACCCCTTGCAGCACGGCAGCGGCCTCGGTCCCGTTCCAACCCTGCGGGCCGATCCGCTCAAATCCCCGCCGCTCGATGCGCACCCACGTCCCCCGGTCCGTACGACCGCCCAGGGAACGCCGTTTGCGTACAAGCTCTTGCCGGTCCAATCGCACGTGCAGAGCCTCCTCCACGCGCCCCACTACGTCGTCCACCGACTGACGGCGTAGATCCACTTGGGCAGCGACAGGCAGGGAACCAGTCATCACGACCTCCTCGGCGAACGGGCGACCATATCAGGAAGAGCCCCGCCGACACGATCCGTCCGTCAACACGGAGCACCGCAACCTCCCCTGTCGTCGGCCGTTGCAAGAATGGTGCCCGCCTCGCCCACGCCGTCCGCGGTGGACGAGTCTTTCTTGACCGAGGCAGTGGCCGCGCTCACGGCGATCAGCATCGGCATCCCTCGGTCGAGGGGACCGACGCAGCGGGGCTCGAGCGCAGCGGCCTGCTTCTTGGAACTGGTGAGGAGCAGAGCGGTCAGCTCGGCGGTGGTCGAGTGCTCGAACCACCACGCGGCGTAGTCCTCACTGGCGACTCGCTCCCACGAAGCGGCATCGTGCTCGTGAGCGGAGCCGAGTAGCTGGATGCTGGGGGAGCGAGCGCCGAACAGACGTAGCTGCGTGGTCTTGCCGGCGTTGTCCGGGCCGTTGAGGCTGAGGAACATGACGACGGTCAGGAGGCGCTGATCTGGGCGTCGAGCACGGCCGTGATGGCCTCGACGTTGCTGGCCATGAACTCGGCCAGCGCCGGCGGCATCAGGTCGAGCTGCCGGATTGCCACTGCGGTGAACGGTACGTGCACGACCTCGTAGCCGCCCCGCTCGGGCTTGTCGAACTCGGTGCCCGTACGGGCCGCGATGTCCATCTGCTCCAGGCGCGCGGCAAAGATGTATTGAACACCCAGGCCGTCCTCCAGCGAGTCGGTGATCAGGTGCACGAGCTCAGCCTTGCTCAGCTTGCCTCCGATCTCCTCGAACACCTCGCGGTGCAGGGCGTCCTCAATGCTCGCGTCCTCGGCCTCGACGCCGCCACCGACGGTCACCCAGTACGCGTCCCGGCCGGGCTTGGTCCGCTTGATGAGAACGAGCTCGTCGCTGTCCAGAAGGATGGCCCTGGCGTTGCGCTTGGTGATCGTCATCTCCGGTACCTCTCTAGGGTGCGTTCACGGTCGTTGCTGATTCACCGATGGATTCGTCGATGAAGGGCGTGCTGAGTGGCCCATCGCAGCGGATCGACGACGGAGCCGCACCATTCTTTTGCTCAGTTGGAAGCCGAGGAGCGTGGGCTCGGGGAGAGGCTTGAGGCCGGGTTCCCGTTGCTGGAGCCTCGGCCGGTGGATCCGCTCGTGTACTGCGACATGACCACGACGGCCGATAGGAAGCGGACGACCGCTCCGGAGCGGGTGGCGGAGATCGTCGGCGTCTGGGGAGGCGCTACGCGCTGGCCCCTGCGGCTGGGGTCAACGAGGGCATGGCGTGCTGGTACGGGGACCGGCACGCCAGATTTACCGCATCGCGGCGCTCAGGTGCGGTCCGATGTAGCCAATGATGATCTTGCCTGTAGCGCCCTTGGCGTCGTCAAGGAAGTACAGACGCGGAGACACAGCGGTTGCACGGTCGATGACCAGGCCGGCCTTCATCACCGCCACTCCTGACGGGGCCACTGACGTCGGCACGGGGAAGATATGCGGAGTCTTCATGTCCCTGGAGACGGCGACCTGCTTGACAGGCCAGCCCGACGCTCCGGCCGGCCCGGCCTTGCAGTAGTCGTAGAAGGTGCCCTTGAAGCCTTTCTTGGCTTCGTGAGCGTAGGAGTCCAGCGCCTGCAAAGCATGCCAGGTCTTCGCCGCCCAGACTCGGGCTCGGGGATGCTGACCCAGTCCGGCGGCGACGGCTGGGTCCGCTGTGACCATAAGACCAGAGAAGGCGTCGAGGCGTTGCCAAAGCTCTTCGTACGAGGAAGGCTCGCGTTCGGGATCCTCCGTGACCACGGCGTCCTCGTGGCGGCCAGCCTGGTACAGCTGCGAACGTAGCAAGGCCGCCTCGGCGCGGGCTCGGTCGGCCTCCTCCCTGGTGTTGAGTGCCTCTTCCAGGTACAGGAAGGATTCTTGGCGCGCCTCTTCGAGTTGGGCTCGGAGCACGTCGAGGGACAGGTCCCCGGTCCAGTCCGTTGTGTCCCTGGCCGCTGGTGCAATGGCCGTGTCCGGTGCGTCCATCCTGGTGACAGAGTTATCCGGGATCGAGGCAGCGGGTCCGCCGATCACTTCGGTGCTGATCCGGTCGATGGTGTCGGTGTCGGTGTCATTGATCGCCTCGGCGCGTGCAAGAGCGGCGTCGAAGTCGTCCGCCTCTGCATCACGACTGTCTGTACGGCTGGCTTGGACCGGGACGGTCGGGCGGGGGAACTTGTCGTGCGCTGAAGGGTCGTCGCCACTCAGACGGCCGAGTTCGTCGGTGAGCTCCTCGATCTGCGCTTGGAGGCGGGCGGCGAGATGTTCGGCTTGGCGCTTCTTCTCCTCGGCCCGCGCCGCCTGCGACAATGCCTTCGCTTGCTGGGCACGGGCTCGATTCAGTTTGTGCTCGGCGGCTTCCAGCGCCTCACGCCCCGCACTCTGGGCGAGCTGGTCACGGTCTTCGCATAGGACGCCGACCCGCTCGTTCAGCTTCTGGATCATGCTCAGCAGCACCCAGATCAGGCGGGCGGAGTTCTCGACGGTTTGTCGCAGCTCAGCCTGCTGCTCCAGCGCACGGGTGAGCCGCTCGTAGGTCTCGATCTGCCGCGTCTGCATCGCAGCGATACCGGCCCCTGGCGCCTGTGACGGCACCCGGGGGGTGCTGGTGCGGGGCGGGTGCCGAGTGTCGGACAGCAGCTTCAGCGCCTCCGCTTCGCGGCGTTCCCGCAGATGCGGGGGCACGGTGGCCCTGATCAGGGCGGTGACGAACCGTTCGGGCGGGATCCGCCCACTCAGGTGGGTGCCAACCATGCTCTTGGAGTACCCGACCTCGGGTGCCAGAACGGCCAGAGTCTTCCCGGAGGCGTCCACCTGCGCCCGCAGGAAGATGGCGAGGCGGCGGGCTTGATCGTTGCCCTGCTGGATCTCTGCCCACCTGCGGCCCTGTTTCCTCGGCTCTGCCACCCAGTCCCCAGCCCAGTTGCTCCCTGCATTGTCCGGCCTGTCCCGGACAACTGCCCTCCTGTCCGGAACTTACCTGCGATGTCCGATCCACGGGGTCCGTACAAAGCAACTCGCCGCCATCGTCTGCCCAGCAGCCACCTCGCGTGGTCCCAACCGGACGAAGGACTAGCCATGAACGACATCCTCTCCATCGCAGCAGACATCCTCACCGTGATCGGCGCCTCGCTCACCATGACCCTCGAGGTCCGCCGTGCCCGCCGAGAGGCTCGCCAGACCCGTCACGACGACGAGAAGCAGGAGGAGTGACCCTCACTAGCTTCGACGGGTCCCGGCAGCCGCCTCGGCCGGGCCCGTCGTTGTTCCTCTGCGACTCGCGGCTGCTAGGGAGAGGCTCCGCGACGGCGAGACGGGGCTCACCTGTAGTACGCCTGCGTCCTGCGTGTTCGGCTGGCGCGGATCGCCCCGGCTGTCGAGATCGGTCACGGTCTACTTAAGGTGACTGCGCCTTGTGGGTGATGCTGTGCCACCATGCTGCCCCGGTTTCAGCGTGAGAGGGCCACCCTCATCGCACTGAATGCACGAGCGGGATGAGGGGACTCCATGCAGCAGTTGTATGTCGTCGGCTTTGAGGTAGAGAGTTTGGACGGCTGTGACACGACGTCCGTCTTCTACCGGCTCCTGTCTCACATGGAGGAGCACCTCTCTCCAAGTACGACTGGTTTGTCTGCGGCAGGTTTCATGGCCGGCAAGGGCGAGGTCGTGATTCCTGGATACGGTCCGGGGCGGCCCGCTCAGCACGTGAGCTGGGTCCCGCTTACTGGCAGCGACAGCGCACATGCCCTGCGGATGGAGATCGAGCAAGAGCTCCCCAAGGGGGGCCGGTTCGTTTGCCAGTTGACCTCGTCAGTGTGTGATGGCAGGACCGGGTTCCGCGTTGTAATGGGGCGGAAGAGCGGTGGCCTGCTCGCTCCCGCGACAGTGGAGGAACTGAAGCCTCCTCGCGCCCTCAACGCGATCATGCGCGATCCTGAGCTTCGCCGTACGGACGGCTCTGACACCGTCAACGCCACTGTGACGCCAGTCCTTGCCGCCCAAGTTCCCGCGGTTCGTGAGCATCTGGACAGCCCACAGCGGCGCCTGCCAGTCCTCGCCGTCTCATCGATCCGGATGATGGGGCCACCGGATGCCTTCGCCCGCAAGGCTGCCCGCCGCCTTGCAGGTCTGGCCCATGTGGTGGTTGTTTCCGGCTGGCTGGCCTTCGACTCTTTCAACGCAAACCTGGAGCGGAACCTCCTACCCAGGGACGGCGCACGGGTCTGCCGCACGATCGGGTGACATCTGAACTGGCTTGCCCTGTCGGGTAGGTGGGAAGGATGTCGCTGTGCCCAAGCCTTATCCCCAGGAGTTCCGCGAAGACGTCGTGCGGGTCGCGAGGAACCGCGGTCCGGGCGTCACGGTCGAGCAGGTGGCCGCCGACTTCGGCGTCCACGCGATGACGTTGTGGAAGTGGATGCGCCGCGCGGACATCGACGACGGCGTGAAGCCCGGGACGACGAGCCAGGAGAGCGCGGAACTGAGGGAAGCGCGTCGGCGGATCAAGCTGCTGGAGCAGGAGAACGAGGTCCTGCGGCGGGCGGCGGCCTATCTGTCGCAGGCGAACCTGCCGGGAAAAGGATCTACCCGCTCGTGAAGGAGCTGGCCGGCGACGGGGTGCCCGTCACGGTCGCGTGTCGGGTGCTGAAGCTCGCCAGACAGCCCTACTACCGCTGGCTCGACGAGCCGGTGACCGCAGCCGAGGTCGAGGAAGCCCATCGCGCGCAGGCGCTGTTCGCCGCGCACCGCGACGACCCGGAGTTCGGCTACCGCTTCCTGGCCGACGAGGCCCGCGACGCGGGTGCAGGCATGGCTGACCGCACCGCCTGGCGGATCTGCCGGGACAACCAGTGGTGGAGCGTGTTCGGCAAGAAACGCGGCCGGGCCAAGAAGGCGGGCCCGGCGGTCCACGACGACGGCCCGAACCGCCTGTGGCTCACCGACATCACCGAACACGCCACCGGTGAGGGCAAGCTGTATCTGTGCGCGGTCAAGGACGCCTTCAGCAACCGCATCGTGGGCTACTCCATCGACGCCCGGATGAAGTCCCGCTTGGCAGTGACCGCCCTGGACAACGCCGTCGCCCGGTGACAGAGCGTCGCCGGATGCATCCTGCACAGCGACAGAGGATCACAATTTCGCTCTCGGAAGCTCGTCCGGGCCCTCGGCCACCACCAGATGGTCGGCTCGATAGGAAGAGTCGGGGCGGCCGGCGACAACGCGGCCATGGAGTCCTTCTTCAGCCTGCTGCAGAAGAACGTCCTCGACCGACGCACCTGGTCCACCCGCGAGGAATTGCGGATCGCGATCGTGACCTGGATCGAACGGACCTACCACCGACGCCGCAGACAAGCCGCCCTCGGCCGCCTGACCCCCGTCGAATACGAGACCGTCATGACCACGTCGGCTCTTCAGGCCGCGTGACTGAACCTGTCACCCAACGCTGCATCAGACCCCACGTCTGTACTGGCCCACCCCTGATGCCCGCAATCCATGGTGGGGTTCCACCGAACTCTGCGGCGACCATGAAGCACTCCTACGCACGATGATGCGGCTTCTCGCTCCGCTTAGCGTTGTCGCGCGAGGCAGGGACCGCCTCTGGGACGCAGTCCGCTCAGCCGAGACAAACTCCATCCTCGAAAGCCTTGCAGGGGAAGCTGAGAGCAAGCAGGTCGCTCTACTGGTGGCCAAGCTGGAGGAGGAGCGAAGTCAGACACTCGAACTTCTCGAAGCAAACGAGGAGATGGAGAGCAAGATCGGTCGGCTAGAGATCGACGTTGCGAATCTCGAAGCCCGCCTGAGTGCCGAGCCTTCCCCGCTGCCGGCGGAGCCAGCGGAGGTGGAAGGCCACCCAGCCACAGGCAGTCCCGACTTCTCCTCTGACTGGGACCGGTGGACCAAGGAATCTTTCGGAGCTCTCGTCTTCACCCCCAACGCGAAGGCTCAGTGGCGCAAGTGCTCGTACAAGGACTTCGAGCGAATGAGGGAGGCTCTGGACTCGCTGGCCGCTCTCGCCAAGGCGTGGAAAAAAGAGAAAAGCACGGTCGGTGACTCGCTGGTCTCCTGGATCGGCAACCAGACGTCCTTGACCTATGCACCTGAAGACGAACCCTTGCGGATCAAGAAGCTGCACGAGTTCAAGTTCGAGGAGCGTGTCTGGGACCGGCAGCCCCACATCAAGCTCGATGACCACACGACCAAAGACCGGGTAGGGCGGATCTACTTCGCCATCGATGGCGACGGGTACCGGTGGGTTGTCGACCACGTCGGATTGAAGCTGTACGGCCTGTAACCGCACCCTCTCGCCATCGAGCAGGGGTGATGGCGCTCTTTGAACCTCCCCAGGTGCCGCTCTTGAGGTGGCCAAACCTGCTCAGGTGATCTCCCCACCCTTTGCGTGATCCTTCTCGGCGTGTCGAACTGGTGCCGGCGTGTCGTGGAGAGCCTGCGTGAGCACAGAGTCCGGCCTGTTGAAGGGCCCCTGGATGCTCACCTGGGAGGAAGACGTGGACGCTCACGCACTGCGTCGCCAAGGCTGGTCGATCTCGGCGATCGCCCGGCACCTGGGGCACGACCGCAAGACGATCCGCGCCTAACGGCGAGCGAGTCTCCGGATATCGCCGCCAGTCGCCGGACGCGTTCATGCCCTTCCTGGAGTACTGCCGCCAACGGCTGAGCGACGACCCGCATTTGTGGGGATCGACGCTCTTCGACGAAGTCGTGGAACTCGGTTATGCAGGCGGATATTCCACCTTCACCCGGGCCCTGCGGCGGTACAAAGCACGTCCCCATTGCGAACCCTGCCGGGCGACGAGCGGCCGAGACGTGGCGATCATCGCGCACCCTCCGGGCGAAGAGATCCAGTTCGACTGGGTCGAGCTCCCGGACCCGCCCGCGGAGTGGGGCGTCGGCGCCAACGCACATCTCCTCGTCGGCGCTCTGGCTCACTCGGGCCGGTGGCGAGCCGTGCTTGCCGAGGCAGAGACCTTCCCGCACCTGGTGCAGTCCATCGACGCTGTGCTGCGGCGGCTGGGCGGAACGGCCCGCCGTTGGCGGTTCGACCGGATGGCCACCGTCTGCCACCCACCGACCGGACGGATCCTGCCGACCTTCGCCGCCGTCGCGAAGTACTACGGAGCCGGCGTCGATTTCTGCCCGCCCCGGCCGGGCAACCGCAAGGGTGTCGTCGAGAAGGCCAACCACTCAGCGGCTCAGCGCTGGTGGCGAACCGTCCCGGACGGCATCAGCATCGAGGCAGGTCAGAGCGGTGTCGACAAGCTGGCCGCGCAGATGGACAGCCGCAAACGCAAGCTCGACGGAGCCTCCACCACCGTCGCCGCGCTCGCCGAAGGCGAACCGCTGCTGGACTTGCCGACCCGGCCGTTCCCCGCCGAACTGGAGCAGACCCGCGTCGTCAGCCCGCAAGGACTCGTCTCCTTCGCCGGCAACCGCTACTCCGTCCCGCCCGGCCTGACCGGCGCCCACGTCACGGTCAGGATCCGTCTCGGCGAGGACGACCTGCATGTCGTCACCGCCGGTCGCGCGGTCATTGCCCACCACCGCCGGGCACCGGACGGAGCCGGCCAGACCGTCCGGGACGCCGGGCACGTCATCGCCCTCGAACGAGCGGTACTCGCCTCGTTCTCCGACAAGGCTCCCTGCCGAACCAAGGTCCGCCGGCCACCATCCGCCGCGGCCCAGGCGGAAGCCGAAAAGCTTCGCGGCCGACCTGAATCGGACGTCGCGAACCGGGTCGTGATCGACCTGGCCCGCTACGCCGCCGTCGCCGACCGGCTGCGGCAGGCCCCCACCCACGAAGACCAGGAGCGCGAGAGTGAGTGACACCATGCCGATGAGCGAGGCCCGCCGCTACCAGCAACTGCGAGGACACCTGTCCTATCTGAAACTCAACGACGCCGCCGAAGCCCTTCCCCGCGTCCTGGACCAGGCCCGAGCCGAGCGGATGACCCTCACCACCGCCCTGGAGAAGCTGCTCGAGATCGAAGTGGAGGCGACCGAGGCCCGCAAACTCTCCTCTCGACTGAGGTTCGCCTGCCTGCCAGAACCATGGACCTTGAACGACTTCGACTTCGCCGCCCAGCCCGGCGTCGACGAGAAACTCATCCGCGACCTGGCCACCTTGCGGTTCCTCGACAACGCCTCCAACGTCCTGCTGGTCGGCCCGCCCGGCGTCGGCAAGACGATGCTGGCCGTCGCACTCGCCCGCTCCGCGGTAGATGCCGGCCACCGCGTCTACTTCACCACCGCCGCCGAACTCGCTGCCAAGTGTCACAAGGCCGCACTCGAAGGCCGCTGGTCGAGCATCATGAGGTTCTTCGCCGGACCCCGACTGCTCGTGATCGACGAACTGGGCTACCTCCCGCTGCCGGGCGACGGCGCTTCAGCCCTCTTCCAGGTGATCAATCAGAGGTATCTGAAGTCGAGCACGATCCTCACGACCAATGTCGGTATTGCAGATTGGGCAGGCGCCTTCGGCGACGCGACCGTCGCCGCGGCGATGCTCGACCGGCTGCTTCACCGAGCCGCCGTAGTCGGCATCGATGGCCCGTCCTACCGTCTCCGCTCGCACCAGTCCCACTCCGACAACCTCCGCAAAGGGGTGACCGGACGTGCTGGTTGAGCGCCGGGCCTGCCCCATCTGCTGGACCCAGTTCCAGGTCAACCCCCAGGCAACCCGCCATACCTACTGCACCCCCCGCTGCAAGGCCGAAGCAGCCAGGCGGCGACGCCGTGAACGCGATGAAGCCATCAATACAGCGGAAACCGACGTGGTCACGCGGCAGTCGCCGGCACCCACACCCCTGACGCCCACAGCTATCCGCAACTGCCCGCACTGCGACAAACCCGTCACCATCGTCGCGCTTCTCGCCACCCCCGAGGCCGCGCGGCCCACCATCCCCGCAGCAAGTCCCGACGTCATCCCCATGCGCCGCAGCTGAGCGACCGCACGTCACTGACCTTGTCGGCCCCCGGCGGCGGCAGGGTCAGCCGGCGTTTCCGAACGAGGCGCCGATGTTGTTCCACATGAAGGCGTCCTTCCAATCCGGGCGCCCCTTGGCCCAGCCGCTCAGGGCGACGATCACCTTTTCCTGGGAAATCGTCCGGGTCTGGTAGTGCTCTGCCGCCGTCCCGTCACGGAACTCCAGCTGATAGGTGTTGTCATCCCTCAGCCACACCTGCACATACCAATCACCGGCCGCCTCTTCGTCGACTCGCTCGACGATCACGAAGGCGTTGCCCCGGCCGAGGTTCGCCACCATCCGGCTCAAGGCCGTGGGCCCCGGATTCCTCACCTGACGACCGTGCTCGTCTCTCACTTGAAGCATGGCCCGATCATCCCCCACAGCTCTGACACCCGTCGAAGAGCAGCCGCGTCACGCCTGCGCTCGCTCCCCACGTTCCCCAGTTGGTTCACTCCGTGAACCAACTGGGGCGAAGAGTAGCTCTGAGGAAAATTCGGGATCGGCATCAGGGGGCTCGGTAGCTGAACGTCGGTGCGGCCTGACCGGACGGGATCCCCAATCCGGCAGCCTCTGCCGGCATAGCGCCGAGGCAGACAGGACGCTCGGGCGGTCTCAGGTCTGGTCTCGTTCACCCTCGCCCGGTGCCGTCCGGACGAGGCTGACCCAAGAGCTCCGCCGCAGGTCAGGACGGGTGCGGACCTCGACGGACGGGCGTACGAATATTTGGAAAGCATGTTGGGGGGGCAACTAACCCTCACGAGTTTGAATCTCGTATCCTCCGCACGCGCCCGCCAGAGCAAAACGAAGGACCCGACCACATCGCCGGTCGGGTCCTTCACTGTTCCGTAGTTGCGGTTGCCCTCCGCTGTGGCTTCGGAGCTAGCGGTCGTTGAGGACGACGCGGCACACGCCACAGAACATGGCAGCGTCCCGCCCGTACCTGCGCATTAGCTGGCCACACTCGGCGCATGGCCCGAGCTCCCACGGTGGGCAGCCCAGCGCGGCGGAGGCAGCGGTCCGCTCGACGGCAGTGATCAGCATCGGGTTCCGGGACCGCTGCGCTGGCATCCGGGGGAGGGTGAAGCCGCCGGTGGGCTGGCCGAGATCGCGGATGGGCCGGGCGTCGCTGACGAACCAGCCTTCATGGCCAGCCCGGCAGGTCCGGTCTATCTCCTGTTCTGCGAAGGTGATCTCGTCGTCCTCTTCCTGCGCCGGGGAACCGGGGAGCGGTTCCTTCTCGCCGATCAGCTCCCGCCACCGCTTGCAGTCAGCCGAGGGCACCCACATGTGCCGTCCAGCTCGGCCGCTGCCGCGGTTGGGGACGTATACCGGCACGCTCTCCCCCGTAGCGCTCTCTAGTACGAGGTCTTCGAGGTGGACCGCCTTCTTCTCCGGCTCGCAGAGCGCAGGCACGAACCAGTCGGAGTGAAGACCGCCACAATGACCGGCGCCGTCGGACAGCAGGCAGTGCCGGTCGCTGCTGGGCACGCACTTCCACACCTGGAGGTAGCGGTACCCACCGCGGATCACCATCTCCTTGCCTCCGGCGATGTCCTTCCACGGCATGTCGTCCACGCGGGCCCAGGGCGCGCGGTCGATCAAGGAGGCGGTGCGGTCCTTGGCCACCCACAGGGGCGTGATGTCGTGCTGCACGGCGTTGACCGAGCGGCGGTGCACGCTGCTGGGGCTGAGGTGGTGGTACTGGATCTCCCAGCCGATCCGTATGCCCCCGGGACCGGTGACGAGGGCGTCGGAGATGCTACGCCGGTTCGCCGTGGGCACCTCCGCTTCGGCGCCCAGGCCGTAGCGCGAGGCGGTCTCGACGATCCGCTCCTTCGAGGCCTTGTGCTGCTCACTCTCCGCTGGCGTCGCCTTGTGCGTGATCGGCAGGTGCGAGGCGACGAGTGGCCGACGGCCTCCGACGCGGCCTCGGCGGATGAACATCCACGGAGACTTCCCGCTGGTCTCAGACAGGCATTCGCGCCCGTCACGGTAGGCGACGCATTCGAGCAGCTGCGGATCGCGGTCGGCGACGCTTGCGGTGATCTCCCGCACCAGATCGGGACGCCCAGGATGACCGAGGTCGGGCAGGGACAGATTGATCTCTATGTAATATCCGGTGTGCCACACGCCATTGGCCATCCGTCCACGATACGAGCGTCAGCTGACACTCCAACAGATCGCGTGTTCAAGGCCGTTGGTGGTGAACTACTAAAGGGCGGACGCCCCGCTTCAGTGAACTCGGCAGGCGCTCGGGTAGATCGCCAGACCTCGATCACGGACGCGGATGTCGGACCGAGTGACTACAGTTCTGAATCAGAGATAAGGGAGGGCGGTGTGCCTGTCGGCGGCAGTGATCATTTCACGCGCATCGTGACACAGCTCACAGAGGGGTTGCCGGATCTCGCCGACCAGCTGAAGCAAGAGGTCCGGTAGGGCCGAGTGGCTTCCGAACAGCGGCTGAAGCAGGAGGGGGAGTGCGAAGAGCGCCAGCCGACTGGCAGAGGCCGAGCTGCCGCCCCTTGGTAAGACTGACATCGCCGTGCACCCGTACACCGATGACGAGCGCGTCGAGCTCGTACGCTCAGCCTTGTTGACGCTTGCCGAGACCATGTACGCGTCGCGCGAGGCCGCACCGGACATCGCTCCAAAGCGAGAGATGGAGCTGACGATCGAGTTCGGCGATCCGGCATTGGAGCCGCTCTCCTCCCTCGACCTGAAAGCGGAGACGGAGCCTGCCCGGGGTCGTCCTGAGGATCGGCAAGAAGATCAGCAAGAGGGGCGTCTGGCTACTGATGGCCGCGTCGTTTGTTTGGGTCGTTTGCCGTATTTCGTGGTCCGGGGGAGGGATATCGTTGGTGAGCTGGCCGCACAGGGAGCACGACGCCCCGCATGTGTTCCCCCGGCAGGTCACGCCAGGCGTGTACATGGCGGGCACGCCCGAAATAGGGTGACCCGCAGCATCACCACGGCCTTCGGGTCGCCACCCTTTGAAGAGCAAGGACACCCCCCGACTGATGGCAGTGACCCAGCAGGAGATCGAGAACCGCTTGTGGGACGCCGCCGACGAGCTGCGCGTGGCGATGCCCGAAGCGCAATACTCCTCGGTCGTCTTCCCGCTGATGTTCTGGAAGTACCTGTCGGACACCTGGGAGCACCACCACCAGGAGTTCCTGGCCGACAACGAGGGCCTAGGGCCTGTTGTGAAAGTGCTGGTCACAGCCATTCGTTGATGGCTGCGACCAGCACAGTCGCTTCGTAGCGGACGGCGAGTTTGTCGTACCTGGTGGCGACGGCTCGGTGGCGCTTGAGGCGGTTGATCCCGCACTCGACCGCGTGCCGCTGCTTGTAGTCGTCTCGGTCGAACTTCGGCGGCCGACCTCCGTGCGAGCCGCGTCCCAGCCGGTTGCGGACCCGGTCCGCCGGGACCGGGATCGTGGCCTTGATCCCGCGTCTGCGCAGGTAGGAGCGATTGCTGCGGGAGTCGTACGCTTTGTCGGCCCGCACTCGGTCCGGGCGCTTGCGTGGCCTGCCCAGGCCGAGCCGGGGCACCCGGATCGCTTCCAGGACCGGCTCGAACTGCGGGGAGTCGCCCCGTTGCCCGGCCGTGATCACCACGGACAAGGGCTTCTGTCCCTGCTCGACGGCAAGGTGAATCTTGGTGGTCAGCCCGCCGCGGGAACGTCCGATGGCGTGGTCGGACGGCTCAACGAAGACTCCGCCGGGCGGTTCCTTCTGGAGATCCCCCTTTTCGCCGCCCCGGCGGCGTGCTGGTGGGCCCGGCAGACGGTGGAGTCGACGTTCACGTCCCAGGTGATCAGGCCTTTCGCGTCCGCCTCGGCCTGGAGCCGGGTGAGGATCCCGGCCCAGGTTCCGTCCCGCTGCCAGCGTCGGAACAGGTCGTAAACCCGGTCCCAGGGCCCGTATCTTTCGGGCACGTCCCGCCACGGAGCACCGGTCCGGGTCCGCCACCGTATGCCGTCTATCAGCTGCCGGCGCGTCCACACCTGCGGCCGGCCCGACTTGATGCCCTGCGGCAGCAACGGCTCAAGCCGGGCCCACTGCCCGTTCGTTAGATCTCCACGTCCCACAAGACGTGATCATGAACGAACAAGATCCACTTTCGCAACAGGCCCTAGACGACCTCTCCCCGGAGGAAGCCCGCGAGATCGAGTACCGCGACTACCAGTCGTTCGAGATCCCGCTCATCCACCCTGGCACCGTCCAGCAGCGTCGCGCCTCTTGGTCCTCCATCCTCGCCACCATCACCCAGACCGGCCTCGGCCAGCGGGTCCGAGCCTCCCTGCAGGCCATCGAGACGGCCAACCCTGACAAGTTCTCCCGTCTGTTCGGGTCCATGACCTGGACCTCCGAAGAGGTGCTGTCGGGGGAGGTGTTGGCTGCGGTCATGCAGGCGATGGACCGTACTCCAAAAATGCACGAGGGCAACATGTCCCACGACGTCCTCGGTGGAGCGTACGAGTACCTGTTGAAGCGGTTCTCCGACGGGTCCGGAACCCGTGCCGGCCAGTTCTTCACCCCGCGCGAGGTCGTCGAGCTGATCGTCGAGGTCCTCGACCCCAAGGGCTACGAGTCGGTGTACGACCCGACATGTGGGTCCGGCGGCATGCTCATCGCGTCGGCCAACCTGCTGAAGGCCCACGGCGGACGTGGCTACACGCTCAGCCTGTACGGGCAGGAGGCCGTACAGGACACTGCGGGTGTGGCACGCATGAACCTCTTCATGCACAACCTCACCCAGTTCCAGGTCGAGGTCGGCGACACCCTGAAGGACCCGCGCTTCAACAAGCCGGACGGGTCCGTCGCGCAGTTCGATGTGATCATCGCTAACCCGCCCTACAGCCTGAAGTGGAAGCCCTGGACCAATGACCCGCGCGCTGTCGGCGGGGTCGCCCCACAGTCGTCGGCGGACTGGGCGTTCGTGCAGCACATGATCGCCAGCATGGGCCCGAAGAAGGGCCGCGCCGGCGTCGTACTGCCGCACGGCGTCCTTTTCCGCGGCGGCCAGGAAGCAGCCATCCGCCAGCGCGTCCTGGATGACGACCTGCTCGAAGCGGTCATCGGCCTGCCTGCCAACCTCTTCTACAACACCAG
This sequence comes from Streptomyces sp. NBC_01298, assembly GCF_035978755.1. Lineage (NCBI taxonomy): Bacteria > Bacillati > Actinomycetota > Actinomycetes > Kitasatosporales > Streptomycetaceae > Streptomyces > Streptomyces sp. NBC_01298. The sequence continues at coordinate 1,740,695 of NZ_CP108414.1, read as the reverse complement.
CATCCCCACGGCGATCCTGGTGTTCCGTGCAGCCGGCACCAAGGCCCCGGAGCGGCAGGGCGGTGTGCTGTTCCTCGACGCCTCCAAGCGGTTCACCAAGGCCAAGAATCGCAACATCCTCACCGCCGCTGACATCGCGGACGTCGTGAATGCCTACCACTCGAAATTCGACGCTGACGGCAACCCGCTGGACCCCGACGGAGAAGGCGGGCTCGCGGCGCGATTCGTCCCCACCACGGAGATCGTGGCGAACGGGTACGACCTCAACATCGGCCGCTACATCAAGCATGCCACCGCCGAGCAGGAAGACCTCGGCACCCTCATCGACGCCTACAACATCGCCCGAGCGGAGCGCCAGAAGGTTGAGGCCCGAATGCTGCAGGTCCTCGCTGCCGCCGGGATTGGAGGCTTCGATGCGTGACTGGCGCCGGGTGTCGATCGGTGAACTGCTGATCCTTGAGTACGGCAAGCCGCTTCCCGAGAACGCTCGGGACGGCCAAGGATTCCCCGTCTACGGGAGCAACGGCATCGTCGGCTTTCACTCTCAGGCACTGGTGAAGGGGCCTGGTGTTGTCGTTGGACGAAAGGGCTCGTCGGGGGTCGTCACGTTCAGTGAAGGCGACTTCTCGCCCATCGACACCGCCTTCTACGTGTCGATCAAGGACCCCTCCGACATGGGCATGGAGTTCACCTACTGCCTCCTCGCCAACGCGAAGCTGACGGAGCTTACTACCCAGACTGGAGTTCCCGGGCTGTCGCGTAGCAGGGCATACGAAGCTCGAGTCACCGTGCCCCCGTTGCCAGTGCAGGAGCAGATCGTAGAGATCATCGGTGCTGTAGACGACCAAATCACCGCACTCGACGCTGAGTCAGAGGCGATGCATGCGGTTCTGCGTCGCAGACGAGCCGACCTCATCACCGACGACTCGGTTGAAGCCGTGAGGGCCGAGCACGCCTTCGACTTCTCCACGGGTGTTCGCCGGACACCTGACAGGGCGACCGGCCCGTACATGACGCCCTACCTCCGTTCCGCGAACGTCGGCTACGGGACGCTCGACCTGTCCGACGTACTCGAGATGAACTACGACCCAGCGGAGCGCGAGAAGTTCGGTCTCCGCTACGGCGACGTCTTGGTGTCAGAGGGCAGCGCAAGCGCGAATGCCGTCGGGATGCCTGCCATGTGGCGAGACGAGCTGGCAGCACCTGTCTGCACTCAGATGACCCTGCTCCGACTCCGGGCGCTGGAAGGGGTCTGCATCCCTGAGTTCGTCTTCCACTGGAGCATGTGGGCCTACGAGTCCAGAGCTTTCCTCGACGTCGCGGGTGGCACCAACATCAAGCACATCAGCGCCAAGCGGTCGAAGGGCATGGCCGTGCGCCTACCGTCACTCGACCGCCAACGCGAGATGGCGGTGGAACTTGACGCGATGGAGTCTGCGTTGGAGGCAACCCGCGCGGAGTCCGCCCGTCTCCGTGGAGTCCGGGCGGGCCTGCTGTCGGGGCTGCTGGACCGCACCATCGACATCGAGTCCGCCGAGTTGGAGGTCTGAGCCGTGGCGAAGGGCATTCGGGAACGTCAGTTCCAGAACCTGATGATCCAGTGGTCTCTCCCGCTGAGCTGGGACTTCACAGCGGGCAGGTTACTGGCGCGTGAGACGACGCAGACGGTGGTTGTCGGCCAGCTGCGCGACGCCATTGTCCGGCTCAACCCTCGGGTGATCGACGGGTTCGACGTGGACGCGGTGGTCGAGGAGATCGTCGCCACGGTCAACGCGGTCGAGGGCGGCTTGGTGCGGGCCAACGAGCAGGTACTGCGCCTGCTGCGCGGGCACAAGGAGTTCCGGGACGCCGACGGCGTGTGGCACGCCCTGAAGGTCATCGACTTCGAGCGCCCGACCGCCAACACGCTGGTCGTGTCGGACGAGGTAACCATCGCCGTCCCAGGCAAGACTTCCCGGCGGTTCGACCTCGTGTACTGGGTCAACGGCCTGCCCCTGGTAGTAGTCGAGGTGAAGTCGCCGAATGCGAAGTCCGGGTGGGCCGATGCCGCCCGCGAGATCAACAATGTGTACGCCACCGAGTACCCGTGGTTCTTCACCCCCAACGTCTTCGCGGTGGCCTCCGACGGGCTGAAGCTGCGCTTCGGCACCGCTGGTGCGCCCACGAACCTGTGGCAGCCGTTCCGGTCCACCGCCGACGACGAGAACCTGTCCGGGCAGGCCGACGTGAAGCGCTCCGTCGAGCTGCTGCTCAATCCGGCAACCGTCCTGGACATGCTCGCTAACTTCGCCCTCTTCGACACCTCCGGAGGTGGGGCGGACAAGAAATACCTGCCCCGCTACCCACAGATGGAGGCCGCGCACCTGATCCACGAACGGGTCCTGGAGGGCGGGTCGAAGGGCCTGATCTGGCACCACCAGGGGTCCGGGAAGACGCTGCTGATGGTGTTCGCCGCCTCGCTGCTGCTGGCTGACACCCGCACCGAGTCGCCCACGATCATCCTGCTCTCGGACCGGACCCAGCTTGTTCGGCAGACCTCCGGGGTGTTCACCTCCGCGATGGGGGACACCTACTTCCACCAGCCCGCCACGAGTGCCGAACTGCGCGCCTTGCTGGCCGACGACGTGCGCGGCATCATCTCCACGACCGTCCACAAGTTCGCCGACGCCGGCAAGAACCTGTCGACTCGGGGCAACATCGTCGTGCTGGTCGACGAGGCACACCGCACTCAGTCCGCCAGGTCGAAGTCCCTAGCTGGGCAGATGCGTGCTGCGTTGCCGCACGCGAAGTTCTTCGGCATGACCGGCACCCCCGTCAGGAACCTCGCCACCGACACCTTCGCCCTCTTCGGTGAGGAGACCGACCCGGGCAGGGTGCTGCACCGGTACTCGGTGTCCCGGTCTCTGCTGGACGAGGCGACCGTCCCGGTCATGCTGGACCCCCGCCCGGTCGCCTTCGAGATAAACGACCTTGCGTTGCAGGCCGAGTTCGACCAGTTCGCCGACGACTTCGACCTCGACGACCCCGACCGTGAGGCCCTGTCCCGTAAGTTCGGGCGGCTCACCTCGGTGTTCGCCAACCCCGATCGCATACACGCGGTCTGCCAGGACATCGTGGACCACTACCTGGCCGGCGCTTACCGCAACGGCCTCAAGGCCCAGGTCGTCGCCTACAACCGTGAGCTGGCCGTGGCGTACACGGACAAGCTCAACGAGCTTCTGGCAGGCTTCGAGTCGTCACAGGTGCTCGCCGAGGTCGGGAAGCATGACCGGATCACCGCCGAGGTGAACATCTCCGTCTCGGACTCCAAGGAAGAAGACCCGGCCATGCGGGTGTTCCAGCTCTCGGAGGCCGACGAGGAGGAGCAGAAGCGGCGGTTCCTGACACCGGACGACCCGCTGTGCTTCCTGGTGGTGACCGCGAAGCTGATGACTGGGTTCGACGCCCCCAACGAGGGCGTCCTCTACCTGGACAAGCCGCTGAAGGCCCACACTTTGTTCCAGACGATCACGCGCCCGAACCGTACCTGGGTGTCCCCGACCGGGTTCGTGAAGACCTCTGGCGTGGTCGTGGACTACATCGGCCTCGCCGAAGATGTCCAGCGGGCCGTCGTCGACCCCACCTCGGCGGCGGCCGGCAAGGGAGGCGGGTTCGTCACCGACTTGTCCGAGCTGGTCGACGAGTTCCGTATCACCTTCGCCCGCATCGAAGACCTCCTCGTGGACGTGGACGGCCTGGACCTCACAGTCCACGGATATGAGTCCGTTCGAGCCATCAACGTCTTCCTGGACACCAACCCTGGTGTGGCTGAGGTGTTCACCAAGAACTACCGGCTCCTGGCCCGTCTGTACCCACTGATCAACACTGACAAGCGGGTCGCCAAGTATCGTGACGGCTTCGGGCTGTTCGGGTCTGTGTACACGACCCTGTTTAAGAAGTCCTCCGACGAGGAGAGGAAGGAACGGCTGGCCGAACTGGGGCCGATGGTCCTGGAGATCATCAACACCCACGTCCACTCCTTCTCCGTGGCCGCCTCTCAGGAGGAAGCCCTCGTCCTGGACGCCCAGGGCATCGCCATACTCAAGGAGCTGCTGGCCCTCGTCCGCCCCAAGCCCGACAAGGGCGACGGCGAGGACAAGACGCCGCCGTCCGCAGCGGCGATCCTGGACCACATCAAGGCGGCCCTCGAAAAGGGCGTCGAACCAGGGTCCGTGAAGTACACAGCCCTCGCAGAGCGGATCAAGCAGCTGCGGGACCGGATCATCCAGAACGCCCAGGACGCCCTGGAGTTCCTCTCCGAAGCACTCCGGGTTGCCCGCGCCATCGTGAACGCCGAGAAGCACCCCGACGAAGCCGTCGTCGTGCTGGACGACGACCACGTGGGTGTCCTATCGCGGATCATCCACGACCATGCACCGTCCGGCCTCACAGTCACGGAGAGAAACTTGGCCGAGGAGATCGACCAGGTGGTCACCCGCACCCTCAGCCGGTCATGGGACAACGCTGACGCTCGTAACCGAGGCGCCCGTCGCGCCACCGCCGCGGTCTTCCGCCGGTACACGCTGAAGCCGGTAGGGGAGCCGTACGACTCGACCGTTGCCTACATCGAAGCCCACTACCTTGTTGACTGACGAACGCACGGCTGCCCGGCAACCCGTGGCGGTTGCCAGCCTCGCCGCGTTGCCTCGGGCCCTGATCGATTCCATCGCCCTCACGCAAGGCCCTAGTGATCTGGGTTTGAGGTCTGGGCTCGCCCCATGAGTCGTGTTCTGTTTCAGATCTTGGGTTCTGCCTGACGGGGCGGGTTTCGGTCCGGTGTCCTGACGGGATGGGCGATAACAGGCTGCCGCCAGTGGTGCTGTCGGAAGCTGAGCGACTGACGTTGGAGAGCTGGGCCGGGCGGCGTTCAACTGCGCAGGGCCTGGCCCAGCGAGCGCGGATCGTGCTCGCGTGCGCACGAGGGTGGAACAACACCGTGGTCGCCGCGCGGTTGGACACTGAGCGCAAGACGGTAGCCAGATGGCGGTCCCGGTTCCTGCGGGACCGCCTGAACGGCCTGTCGGACGAGCCGCGGCCCGGGGTGCCGCGGACCATTACCGACGCCCAGGTCGAAGAGGTGGTGGTCCGCACCCTCGAACAGACACCTGCGGGCGGGACACACTGGTCGAAGCGGGAGCTGGCCAAGGTGGTGGGGATCTCCCCGGCGAGCGTGCTGAGGATCTGGCATGCCTTCGGCCTGCAGCCCTGGCGGACCGAGACCTTCAAGATCTCCCCGGACCCGTTCCTGATCGACAAGATCCGCGATGTCGTCGGCCTCTACCTCGCCCCGCCGGCGAACGCGGCCGTGTTCGCCGTGGACGAGAAACCGCAGATCCAGGCCCTGGAGCGGACCGCACCGGTCCTGCCGATGCTGCCCGGAGTCCCCGAACGGCGGAGCTTCGACTACGTCCGGCATGGCACCGTCGACCTGTTCGCCGCCCTGAACACCGCGACTGGCAGGGTGATCACGAAACTGTCCGCGCAGCACCGGGCTGTGGACTTCCGGGACTTCCTCGACGACATCGACCGCCAGACCGATCCGGGCCTGGCGGTCCACGTCATCTGCGACAACCTCTCTGCCCACAAGGCGCCGGTCGTGCGCAAGTGGCTCCTTGCGCATCCCCGGTTCCAGCTCCACTTCACTCCCACGTACTCGTCGTGGATCAACCAGGTCGAGCGGTGGTTTGCCGAGCTGGAACGACGCTGCCTCGAACGCGGAGTGTTCTGCTCACTCGACGACCTCAAGGCCGCACTCGAAGGCTGGATCGAGGTCTGGAACGACCAGGCCAGGCCGTTCAAGTGGACCAAGACCGCCGACCAGATCCTCGACCGCATCTGCCGCTACTGCGACAGGATCTCCAAACCAGGTCACTAGGTGTATTGGCCCGCAGGGTTGTTGACTCGGCTGATGGGTGGCTTGCCGTCGAGTGCTGTGTGGCAGCGGTGGTGGTTGTAGGTGTGGAGGAAGTCTGCCAGGGCTTCGGTCCGCTCCTGGTTTGAGGTGTAGGCCCGCAGGTAGGCCCACTCCTCGGCGAGGGTGCGGTTGAAGCGTTCGACTTTGCCGTTGGTCTGGGGCCGGTAGGCGCGGGTGAGTTTGCCGCTCGCGCCGAGCTCGGCCAGGACGGCCTTCCAGGCCAGGCCCTTGCGGTAGGACCAGGCGTTGTCTGTCAGGACCCGTTCGATCCGGGTGATGCCCTGGCTGTGGAAGAACGCGGCCGCGCGGGTGAGGAAGCCGGCGCAGGTCGCGACTTTCTCATCGGGGTGGATCTCGCTGTAGGCGAGGCGGGTGTGGTCGTCGACGGCGGAGTGGATGTAGTCGAAGCCCATCTGGCCGCGGGTGGCCCGGCCGGCTTGGCGGCCGATGGCCTTGTGGCCGCCTCCGTCGGGGATCCGGCCGAGTTTCTTCACGTCCACGTGGATCAGTTCGCCTGGCCGCTCGCGTTCGTAGCGGCGGATCACGGTGCCGGTCGGGCGGTCGAGCCAGGCGAGCCGGTTCAGGCCGTGGCGGGTCAGGATGCGGTGGACGGTCGAGGCGGGCAGGCCCAGGACCGGGCCGATCCGGGCGGGCCCGAGCTTGCGGGTCCGCCGCAGGTCACACACTCTGGCCTCGATGTCGGCGGGGGTGCGGTGGGGTGTCGTGCGTGGCCGGCTGGAGCGGTCGTGCAGCCCGGCGCCGCCTTCGGCCCGCCACCGGCGCATCCACTTGTGGGCGGTGGCCCGCGATATGCCCATCTCGGCCGCGACGTGTGCGACGGCCCGGCCCGAGCGGACACGTTCGACCAGGAGGCGCCTACCGAAGACGGTCAGGCGGGCGTTACGGTGGGACACGAAGACCTCCGTCGTGCAATGGGTTCCTAGACAGCTCCCACCACACCGGAGGTCTTCGTCATGTTCAAGACCTACCGAGTGTCAACAACGCTCGTGATCAATACAAGGTCATTGACCTGGAGCCTTGTCTACTGCCGCTGCGCTCGCGGAGCAGGGCGCCCCGAAGACGGACCACTAAGTGTTGGTGTGGTGCCATTCGGCCAGCAGGACCTGGGCCGCGTCGCCGTAGGCGCGGGCCCGCTCCCACACTTTGTATCGGTCGGTATGGAGCCGTCGGGTCTCGTTCACCATGCCGGGGCGGATACGCAGCCCGGCTGATGCTCTACGGTCGTCCGTGGCGCGACCGGGCTCGGCGGACCCATAAAGGACTGAGGAGCCCCGGACGTCCTTGGCCTGGCGGCTCGCGCCCAGCATCTCTGCCCAGAAACCGACCGCAGTGACAGCCGGGTGATTCATTGGGAGTCCCAAGGTGAGCTCAGGCCCAGCCTTGGGGATGCTCCGCCACACGGCGCCGGAATGCCGGATCGCCTCCACCCACCAGGCCGGCGCCGCTACACCCACGGGCCAAGGCTGGGGAAGACGCATCGGTGGACGTCGTTGCGATGCTGCCCGGCGAACAAGCATGTCGGCCGCTTTGAGGTAGGCCACGTCGCATGTCTGGCTTCGGGCTTGTAGGGCCGAGTACATGGCGTGGCAGCGGTTGCGTGCCTCTCGGCCGTCCCCGGCGGAGGCGACTGCCTCTCGTGCCGAGGTAGCCCGTTCATGTGCCAAGGCGGATATCTGCCCTAGCTTCCGCAGCCGATGCAGTGACTGCTCCCAGAGCGCATCGCCCGTCCGCATCTGCATGCCCTTCCTCGGTCGCAGGGACGTTCGGCGTTGAATCCGCCCACAGCAGACGACAAGTAGGCGCGGACGACTGGAACGTCCTGTCGGGCCATGTCAACGTACAACACCTGCGAAAACAGCAGGTCAACGAGGGGATAGCCCCTGGCTGACTCCATCGTCGAACGTGATGCCAACAGGCCAAGGCACCGATCCAGTCTCACGGCGTCGTACTTCAGGAGGCTCCACTGTCCAACACCGTTCTCCGCTCGCTCCGCCAAACTTCCCCGCTCCTCTTCGCCCTGAGCGCTGCCTACGCCGTGGCTGGCCAGCAGCGCAACGACTACGGCGCTGTCTCCACGGCGCTCTGCCTCTCGGTGTGCTCGGCCGGCCTCTTCGCGGAGGACCTCCTTCAGGACGGCTACAGGCGAGACCGTGTTCGTCCTTGCCTACGTTGCGACGCATCCCGGCGCTACGGCTCAGCAGACAGCTGGGGCATTGGAGATTTCCGAGAACGTTGTGGCCAGGTGTCTTTCCCGACTCACGGATGATGGTCTGGTCGCCGTGAGCGAAGAGGCTTCTGATGCAGGGCTCCGCTCCTATCGACTCGCCGAGTGAGCCGAGCATGGGTGCGCGCTGTTGTAGGGGATATCAGGCGGTCCGTGAATTCGGTAATCCCAGATTCTCCGGATCATTGGATCTGTCCGTGGTGGTTGTGCTTGGCGGTGTAGCCGTGCGGACGACTGCTCGATGGCAGCTGGAGATTTCAAGAGGATCTCCGGCGGCTTCCCCGCCCTTGATCTCTACTGAAGGAGTTCTCCTTGCAGGGCCTCAATGAGCCAACCCAGGACTCGGCACTCCGGAGCGCAACCACCATGCACCGCGCGTTTCTTGGTGTGGCGGAAGCGGCTGCGTACCTCGGTCTCTCGCCCCGGACGCTGTACGTCTGGCGTCACCGGCGTCAGGGGCCGCCGAGTTTCCGTCTGGGAGCCCGCGGGCGCGTGACCTACCGGATCGACGCCCTCGACGCCTGGATACGCGAGCAGGAACAGGCGGACTCCCGCTCGAACCCTGCATTGAACCCCGTGAGCGCTGCGCCGTACCGGCGTCGTGCCGACTGCTCGGCAACCGCCTGAGATCTCCAGGCCTACGGCCCGCAACCTCATAATCGTAAGGAAGTTCTTGGCCGGCTACATAGAAGACCGATGGATAAACAAGAAGAAGGACCCTGTCACCGGCAAGCGGGAGCGATCCGCCCGCTTCGGGAAAGGTACCCGGTACCGAGTCGCCAGAATTCCGGGCGTCCGTGACATGTCGTTCGACACCCTGGAGGATGCGAAAGCATGGCTGCGCCGGGCAGGTACCGACAGTGAGCGGGGCGAGTTCGTCGATCCGCGTGACGGCTCCATCACCGTCACCGACTACGTCACCCGATATTGGAAGGCAGGCGTGCGGGGTGCGCCGGGTACGATCAAACGGGTCGACGAGCGCGTACGTCTCCACATCCTTCCGCACCTCGGCTCAGTGGCTCTGAGGGACATCTCTGCGACCGTCCTGCGCGGCTACATCGCCACACTCGAAGGCGAGTGCGCACCCCGCTACGCCCGCCAGATCCTCACGTCCCTTTCGAACATCTTCGAGACGGCGATCGACGACAAGCGCCTCGTCCGCAATCCGATGCGCGCCAAGTCGGTGCGCTGGCCTAAGGTGCCGGAGGATCTGCGGGAGATTTGGCCGCTGGAGACCGCGCAGCGCGTACGGGACGTCATCAACCCGCGCTACCGGGTCGCGGTTGTGGTTGCCCTCGGATGCGGGCTACGTCAGGGGGAGGTCTTCGGCCTCTCACCGCTGGACGTCGACTTCGAACGCGGTGTCATCCGCGTGCGGCGTCAGGTGCAACTGCTCAACGGCCGCTTGTACTTCGCGCTGCCCAAGGGTGGGAAAACGCGCATCGTCGATATGCCTCCTTCGGTCGCAGCCGAGTTGCTCGCCCATTTCCTACAGCACCCGGCTGTTGAGGTCGAGCTGCCGTGGGGTGGTCCTGAGCCCGAGCGGGAGAAGCAGGCGTTCCCGCTCGTCTTGACCACGACGTACGGCAACGCGATCCGCGCCAACATCTTCAACGACGAGAACTGGAAGCCTGCCCTCGCGAAGGCAGGTGTCATTCCCCTTAGGGAGAAGGGGGAGCGCTGGAAGGCATCTCGCAAGGACGGCTTCCACGTCCTCCGGCACACCTACGCCTCCATCATCCTCGAAGCCGGCGAATCGGTGGTCACCCTCGCTCGGTGGCTCGGCCACTCCAGCCCGACCATCACCCTCGATCACTACGCCCACTTCATGCCCGAAGCCGGGGGCAAGGGGCGGGCGGCCGTCGACGCGCTGCTCGGCGTAGCTCCCCAGTACGTCCCAGAGAACCTCACGGCATGAGGAAGCGGGTGGCACAGCCTGCGCTGTGCCACCCGCTTCCTCATGCCGCGGTGATGCCGCAGTGCGTAGGCGTGGGCTGGGCGGTGTCGCCGATCGTGGATTGGGTGCTGGCGGGCTGGTGAGGATCTCGACTCCGATTGCTTGGTCGACCACTCCTTCCCCTCGAGGCCCCGCCGTACCGCCACCCGTGTTGATGACAGCGTTGCCGGAGGGCACCCGGTGCGGTGGGGCTCACTCTCGGTGATGTTCCACGAGGGCGGGGTACTTTGGGCCGGGCTGCGTCAGACGCGGAAACAGCAGGTGAGGGTGAAGGCGCCCCCTGCCCCCAGCGGAGTGCATTCCCCCCAGATTCCCCCCAAGCCCTTCGGAAGCATCCTTCGGGTCCTTTGCGATCGCGAAATTGATCGACAGTGGGGCTGCTATCTACAGCCAGTCGCGCTTCTTGAAGATGACGTACAGGCTCACGCAGACCACCGCCATCAACAGGATCGCGAAGGGGTAGCCGCCCGCCCACTTCAGTTCCGGCATGGTCTCGAAGTTCATGCCGTAGATGGTTCCCACGAGTGTGGGTGCAAACAAGATTGCCGCCCAGGAGGAGATCTTCTTGATCTCCTCGTTTTGTTCGAAGCCGGCCTCGGCCAGGGCTCGCATTTCGGCGTTTTGTTGTTGGGAGACCAGGGTGGCGTTGACCGTCAGGATTTCGGTCAGGGCCTGGCGGAAGCCGTCCACGCGTTCGCTGGTGTGCGTGACGTGGTCGGCCACGTCGCGGAGGTAGCGCTGGAGTTCCTCGTCCGTGCCGTACTTCGCGAAGCCGGCCATCAGGCTGTGGAGCATGCCGACCAGGGGGCGGGTGGCGCGTTGGAACTCGACCATTTCGCGGGAGAGTTCGTAGATGCGGCGGGAGACCTCCGGGTCGCCGCTGAAGACCTCGGTCTCGATCTCGTCCATGTCGATCTGGACGCCCTCGACGACGGGGGCGTAGCCGTCGACCACCGCGTCGAGGATGGCGTACAAAGCGGCTTCCGGTCCGAGGGAGAGGAGTTCGGGGGACTCCTCCATGCGGCGGCGGACCGCCGAGAGGTCCGGGGCCGCGCCGTGGCGGACCGTGATCAGGAAGTCGGGGCCGACGAAGATGTGGAGCTCGCCGAAGTCGACCTCCTCCAGCGCGTCCAGGTAGCGGGCGGCCCGCAGGACGACGAAGAGGGTGTCGCCGTAGCGCTCCAACTTGGGGCGCTGGTGGGCTTCCAGGGCGTCTTCGATGGAGAGTGGGTGGAGGTTGAACTCATCTGCCAGGGAGTGGAGTTCGGGCTCCGTGGGGCGGTGCAGGCCGATCCAGGCCATGCCGTCGGGCTGTTCGCGCAGTTGGCGGAAGGTGTCGGCGAGGGTGGTGGGGGAGGCGATCCGGACTCCGTCGCGGTAGACCGCGGAGTCGATCACGCTGCGGTGGTCCGGAGGGGTGGGGGCCGGCGGTGGCGGCTTCGGGGCCCGTGGAGGTGTGGCGGGAGGGGTGGGGGGAGAGGCGGTCGGGCGTCGCCATCCCGCACGCTTCGCGGGCGCCGGTGTGGGTGTGGAGGCGGACGGGGGCGTGGGGCGGTGGTCTGGTCGCTCCGACATCGCAGGTCAGCTCCCGGTCGAACGGGTGTTTACGAGGGTTTGTGGGCAAGGTGCAGGATATCCGGGTGAATGGGCCCGGGGGTTCACGCGGGTCCGTGTGCGAGGGTGCGACCGGTCCGGAGTTGCGGACAGAGGGTGTCCGCATGGGCCGCTACGTTGCTGTCATGGCCTCCAAGACGAAGCGTCCCGTACTCGGCACCCGTGCACTGAACCGTGCCACGCTCGCCCGTCAGCTGCTCCTCACCCGGACAGAGATGTCCGCACAGGACGCCACGCGGCACCTGCTGGGGCTACAGGCCCAGAACGCGAAGCCGCCCTACTTCCAGCTCCACGCCCGCCTCGCCGGTTTCGGGCCGGCCGAGCTCGCCGGGTTGATGGAGTCCCGGGAGGTGGTCCGGATGGTCACCATGAGGTCCACCATCCACACCCACACCGTGCACGACGCGCTCACCCTGCGTCCCCTCGTCCAGCCGGCCCGCGACCGGGAGATCAACTACTTCCGCAAGGGCCTCGTCGGAGTGGACCTGGACCGGCTGGCCGAGCGCGCCCGGGTGTTCGTGGAGGCCGAGCCGCGGACCATGGCGGAGATACGGGAGGAACTGCTCAAGGAGTGGCCCGGAGCCGACCCCCAGTCGCTGTCCGTCGCCGCGCGCTGCCGGCTTCCGCTCGTCCAGGTCACCCCGCGCGGGGTCTGGGGGAAGAGCGGCCAGGTCCGTCTCACCACCTTGAACGAGTGGGTGGGAGAGGGCGGGGGGTCTGGCGGGGAGGATTCCGGGATCGATGACGTCGTTCTGCGGTACCTCGGGGCTTTCGGGCCCGCGTCCGTCAAGGACATGCAGACGTGGGCCGGGCTCACCCGGCTGCGCGAGGCCTTCGAGCGGCTCAGGCCGGTCCTGGAGGTGTTCCAGGACGAGAACGGCGTCGAACTCTTCGATCTCCCCGACGGGCCCCGCCCCGATGCCGGGCAGCCCGCGCCGCCCCGGTTCCTTCCCGAGTTCGACAACCTGCTCCTCTCCCACGCCGACCGGTCCCGGGTGATCCCGCCCGAGCTGAAGGGGAGCAGCTGGACCGGGAACCAGGCCCACTGCACCCTGCTCCTCGACGGCTTCCTCGCCGGGCTCTGGAAGCTGGACGGCGGGAAGGGAGGGGGGACGGACGGCGGGAAGGGAGGGGGGACGGACGGCGGGAAGGACGGAGAGAAGGGCGCTGGGACGCTCACCGTCGAGTTGTTCTCCGCCGTGTCCAAGGCCGACGAAGCGGAGATCGCGGCCGAGGGGGAGAGGCTTCTCGCGGAGATGGGCGAGGGGGCGGGCGAGGGCCGTCCGGGCGGCTCCGTCCGCTTCGGGTCCATCCGGGGCTGAGCCGCGGCGCGGCGGTCCCGGGCCACCCGGCCCCGCCGCGCTCTGGTGGCCCGTACGCCGGACACGGCACGATGCCTGGCACGACCGAGATCACCCGCGATCGTTCTCGTTCGTGGCGGGCCGCTCGACCACCGACGGACGGAGGCGGCGGCGCGTCAGCCAGGCAGCTGTTCGGGATCAGGGACCTAGGAGAGAGCAATGCGGATTCCCATGACCGTCACGGACTTCCTCGACCGGGCCGAGCTGGGGTTCTCGTCCAGTCCGGGCGTGGTGGACGAGCCGGATCAGCCCGCTCCACCGGTCCCCGATTCGACCTACGGAAGGCTCGGCGAACGCGTACGGGCCTGGCAGGCGGGCTTCGACGCGCTGGGGGTCGGTGAGGGCGAGCGCGTGGCGGTGGTCAGCCACAACTCCGCCCGGCTCCTGGAGCTGCTGTTCGCGGTGCCGATGAGCGGGCGCGTCTGCGTACCGGTCAACTTCCGGCTGAAGCCGGACGAGGTCGAGTACGTGGTCCGGCAGAGCGGGGCCTCCGTGCTGCTCGTCGACCCCGAACTGGACGAGGCGCTGTCGGGCGTCAAGGCCCGCCACCGCTTCGTCCTCGGGCCGGAGACGGACGCGGCGCTGATGCGCTTCGGGGTGGAGCCGCGCCCCTGGTCGCACCCGGACGAGGACGCGACGGCGACGATCAACTACACCTCGGGGACCACCGCCCGCCCCAAGGGGGTGCAGCTGACCCACCGCAACATCTGGGTGAACGGCCTCACCTTCGGCCTGCACACCCGGGTCTGGGAGCGTGACGTCTACATGCACACGCTCCCGATGTTCCACTGCAACGGCTGGGGCATGCCCTTCGTGATGGCCGGGCTCGGCGTCAAGCAGGTCGTGCTGCGCAAGGTCGACGGCGCCGAGATCCTGCGCCGGGTCGAGGAGCACGGGGTCACGCTGATGTGCGGAGCGCCCGCCGTGTGGAACACCGTGCTGGACGCGGCGGCGAGCTGGGAGGGCGAGATCCCGGGCCGCGACCGGGTACGGGTCGTCTGCGCGGGCGCCCCGCCGCCGAGCCGGACGATTCAGCGGATGGGCGAGGAGCTGGGCTGGGAGTTCACGCAGATCTACGGCCTGACCGAGACCTCGCCGCTGCTCACCTTCAACCGGATCCGACCGGCCGACGCGGAGCTGCCGGCCGGGGAGCGGGCGCACAAGCTCGCGCGCGGGGGGCTGCCCGCGCTCGGGGTCAAGCTGAAGGTGTCCGAGGACGGCGAGGTACTGGCCAGGTCGAACGTCGTACTGGAGGGGTACTGGGACAAGCCCGAGGAGACCGCGGCCGCACTGCGGGACGGCTGGTTCCACACGGGTGACGGCGGCACCGTCGACGAGGAAGACGGCCATCTGACGATCTCCGACCGGAAGAAGGACGTGATCATCACCGGCGGCGAGAACGTGTCCTCGATCGAGGTGGAGGACGCGATCTTCAGCCACCCGGCGGTCGCGGAGGTCGCCGTCATCGGTGTGCCGCACGAGAAGTGGGGCGAGACGATCAAGGCCCTCGTGGTCCTTGTCGAGGGAGCCGGGGGAGCCGGGGGAGCCGATGGAGAGGCCGTCCATGAGGCGGACATCATCGCCCACTGCAAGCAGCGACTGGCCGGCTACAAGGCCCCGACGTCGGTCGAGTTCCGCGACGCCATCCCGCGCACGGCCACCGGCAAGATCCAGAAGTTCAAGCTCCGCGAGCCGTACTGGTCGGGTCAGGACCGGCAGGTGAACTGACCCCCGGCCTCCGCGAACGGCCGAGGGCCGGTACGGGGCTGCGCGCGCAGCCCCGTACCGGCCCTCGGCCCTCGGTGATCAGGCGGTGCTAGGCCGGCAGCTGGGCCTCGATCGCGGCGATGACCTCGGCGGCCTCGGGCTCGGTGCGCGGGCGGAAACGGCCCACGACCTCGCCGGCGGGGGAGATCAGGAACTTCTCGAAGTTCCAGGTGATGTCACCGGCCTCGCCCTCGGCGTCCGGGAACTTCACCAGCTCCGCGTAGAGCGGGTGGCGGTTCTCGCCGTTGACGTCGGACTTCTCCAGGATCGGGAAGGTGACTCCGAAGCCGGCCGCGCAGAACGTCTGGATGTCGTCGGCGTTGCCGGGCTCCTGGCCGCCGAACTGGTTGCAGGGCACGCCGATGACGGTGAAGCCCTTCTCCTCGTACGTGAACTGGAGGCGGGCCAGACCCGAGTACTGAGGGGTGAGACCGCACTGCGATGCGGTGTTCACGAGCAGGATCGCCTTGCCCTTGTGCGCGGCGAGGCTGGTGGGCTCGTCGGACAGGGTGGTCAGCGGGATGTCGTACAGGCTCATCAAGCTCTCCTCGGCACTCGGCAGGCAAACACGCGTAATACCCCCAGAGCCTAGGCCCCCATGGCGAGGAGGTCCTCCGCCGGGTCGTTGACCGGCTGGGGCATGCCCGTGAGGTCCATGACGAAGAGGGGTATCCCGAGGTCGTCCGCGCGGGCGCGCGCGTCCTGCGTATATCCGGCGAGCGAGAAGTAGACGCTGGTCGCGCAGGCCGTGAGCCCGTTCAGCCAGACGCACTCCACCGCCCGCAGCCCGGCCGGCGCCGTGGTCGGGTCCACCTGGGCGACCAGGCCGGGGGCCCGCAGGTCCACCGCCGTCGAGGGGAGCGGCCGGCCGTCGGGCTGGCGCACGTCCTGGAACCCGAGCCAGCGCAGGTACAGGGCCGCGGTGACCACCGCGTCCCGGGCGGTCCGGATGGTCAGGGGCCGGAAGGCGGGACGGGGCACGGCGGGGTCCGGGGCGGCCGGGGAAGCCGGGGCGCCTGGGAAAGCCGGGGCGCCCGGGGAAGCCGGGGCGCCCGGGAAAGCCCGAGGCGCCGAGGGGGCAGGGGAAGCCGGCTGCGGGCCCGCCGCCGGCCCGGGCGTCTTCGCCGCGCGGGGGGAAGTCCGTACGTCCCCGCCGGAGGGAATCCCGCCCACCATCCCGCTCGCCGTCCCGCCCACCGGCTCCAGCGGATGCACCGGAACCAGCACCACCGTCCCGCAGGAGGAGCACCCCATCTCCGGATGCGGCCACTCACCCTCGCGGCCGCAGGCCCCGCACCGCACCGCGACCCAGCTGTCCGTCCACGTGCGGTGGGTCAGCTCCCGGGGCGGTGACGCCAGGTCCAGGGGAGGGACGACGGGGTTACCGCAGGCGCAGGGGAACACCGGGGCGGCGTAGCCGTTCTCGCGCAGGCACGCCGGGCAGCGCACCGGTACCGCATCCGCCATCAGAACCGGACCCCCTTCGTCGCTGTGCGTAGG
The DNA here is from genome assembly GCF_035978755.1 of Streptomyces sp. NBC_01298. Lineage (NCBI taxonomy): Bacteria > Bacillati > Actinomycetota > Actinomycetes > Kitasatosporales > Streptomycetaceae > Streptomyces > Streptomyces sp. NBC_01298. The sequence goes on along the minus strand of NZ_CP108414.1, from coordinate 1,724,298 downwards.
CCCATGGTCCACCACCTGCCACCGCAGGGGTGGGCGGACCCTCGATTTTCGGTCGAGCCCTGGTTTTTCGTACAACTCACTGCCCAGGACGTCGCTTTTGGTGGGTTCCGGGGTGCCGTACCGCCTTGACGTTGCGGGGAGTCCCCGCTTAGCTTGTTCCGTATAGCAGAACAAAACTTCCGGATTACGGAAAAGCCTGACCCGCCAGACCCGCAGGAGAACTCGATGCCTCGTATGACAGCCGCCGCCGCTGCAGTGGAGATCCTCAAGCTTGAGGGTGTCGAACAAGCGTTCGGCGTTCCCGGTGCTGCGATCAACCCGTTCTACCGCGAGCTCAAGAACGTGGGCGGAATCGCCCACACGCTGGCCCGCCACGTCGAGGGTGCCTCGCACATGGCCGAGGGTTACACCCGCGCCAAGGCCGGCAACATCGGCGTCTGCATCGGTACCTCGGGCCCGGCCGGCACCGACATGATCACCGGCCTGTACTCCGCGATCGCGGACTCCATCCCGATCCTGTGCATCACCGGTCAGGCTCCGGTCTCGAAGCTCCACAAGGAGGACTTCCAGGCCGTCGACATCGCCTCGATCGCCAAGCCGGTCACCAAGAAGGCGACGACCGTTCTGGAGGCCGCCCAGGTTCCGGGCGTGTTCCAGGAAGCCTTCCACCTGATGCGCTCCGGCCGTCCGGGCCCGGTCCTGATCGACCTCCCGATCGACGTCCAGCTGACCGAGATCGAGTTCGACCCCGAGACCTACTCGCCGCTGCCGGTCTACAAGCCGAGCGCCACCCGCGCCCAGGCCCGCAAGGCCCTGCAGTTCCTGCTCGAGTCCGAGCGCCCGCTGATCGTCGCCGGTGGCGGCATCATCAACGCCGACGCCTCCGACCTGCTGGTCGAGTTCGCCGAGCTGACGAACGTCCCGGTCATCTCCACCCTCATGGGCTGGGGCGTCATCCCGGACGACCACGAGCTGGCCGCCGGCATGGTCGGTGTCCAGACCTCGCACCGCTACGGCAACGCGACGTTCCTCGAGTCGGACTTCGTCTTCGGCATCGGCAACCGCTGGGCCAACCGTCACACCGGTTACAACCTGGACGCCTACACCAAGGGCCGCAAGTTCGTCCACGTCGACATCGAGCCGACCCAGATCGGCAAGATCTTCGCCCCGGACTTCGGCATCGCCTCGGACGCCAAGGCGGCCCTGGAGCTCTTCGTCGAGATCGCCAAGGAGCTCAAGGCCGAGGGCAAGCTGCCCGACTTCAGCGCCTGGGCCGCTTCCGCCCAGGAGCGCAAGGCGACGCTGCTGCGCCGCACGCACTTCGACAACATCCCCATGAAGCCGCAGCGCGTCTACGAGGAGATGAACAAGGCGTTCGGCCCTGAGACCCGCTACGTCACCACCATCGGTCTGTCCCAGATCGCCGGTGCGCAGATGCTGCACGTCTACAAGCCGCGCAACTGGATCAACTGTGGCCAGGCCGGCCCCCTCGGCTGGACCATCCCGGCCGCGATCGGTGCCGCCACCGCGGACCCGGAGACCCCGATCGTCGCGCTGTCCGGCGACTACGACTTCCAGTTCATGATCGAGGAGCTGGCGGTCGCCGCCCAGCACAAGGTCCCCTACGTTCACGTCCTCGTGAACAACGCCTACCTGGGTCTGATCCGTCAGGCGCAGGGCGGCCTGGGCATCAACTTCGAGGTCAACCTCGAATTCGAGAACATCAACACCCCCGAGCTGGGTGTCTACGGTGTCGACCACGTCAAGGTCGCCGAGGGCCTGGGCGTCAAGGCGATCCGCGTCACCGACCCGGACAAGCTGGGCGAGGCCTTCGAGACGGCCAAGAAGTGGGCCCAGGAGCACCAGGTCCCGGTCGTCGTCGAGGCCATCCTCGAGCGCATCACCAACATCTCGATGAGCAAGACCGTCGACATGAGCGACGTCACCGAGTTCGAAGAGGTCGCGACCGAGCTGAGCCACGCCCCGACCGCGCTCCGCAACACCCTGCCCGCCTAGTCCCACCAGGCTGGTCTAGCACCACCGAACGGCCCCCGTCCCTCCTCCAGGAGGAACGGGGGCCGTTCCGCGTCCCCTACGGGCCCCAGGTCCCGCCCCCGTTCCACCAGACGGCACGCCCGCGCGGCGCAGCCCCGTATAGATTCGCCCGATGCGCAGATTCGCGGAGGCCGAGGACCTGTCGGGAGTGGTGCGGGACGCACTGGGAGGGGCGCGGCGGATCGCCGGCGTGCAGCGCCTGCGAGGGGGGAGCAAGAAGGGCGTCTACCGGGTCCGGCTCGCCGGGGCCGGGACGCCGAGCGTGATCGTCTACAGCTGGGCGGACGAGGAGAACTTCTGGCCCGGCGCCACCGCGGGGGAGGGGACCGACGGAACGGACCCCTTCGCGCCCGCCTCCGGACTGGAGCCCTTCCTGGCCGCGCAGCGGCTGCTGCGCGAGCTCGGGGCCCGCGTACCCCGGCTGCTGCTGGCGGACGGCAGCCGGCAGCGGTACGCGGCGGACGTGGCGGTGGTGGAGGACGTCCCCGGCGGCACGCTGGAAGCGCTCCTCGACACCGACCCGGCGGCCGCGCGGAAGGCCTTGACCGACCTGGCCCGGACCCTGGACCTGATGCAGAGCCGCCGGGCCCCCCGCTACGGCAGGGTGGACCTGCTGGAGCGGGGAGGCACCGCTCTCGGCGGCTCCTGCGAGCAGCTGGTCCTCGACCGCGCCCTGCGCGACCTCGGGGAAGCGGCGGGCCGCGACAGCAGGATCGCGGCGGCCCGCGGCCGGCTCGACGACCGCCTCCGGACCCTTCGGGCACTGGTGGCGCCGCGCACCGAACACGGACTGATCCACGGGGAACTGGGCCCCGACCACGTCCTGGTGACCGAGGACGGGGAAGCGGTCCTCATCGACATCGAGGGCCTCATGTACTTCGACGTCGAGTGGGAGCACGTCTTCCTCCGGCTCCGCTTCCAGGAGCGCTACGAGGCCCTGGCCCGCCCCGGCCTCGACCCGCGGCGACTCGCCCTCTACGAGCTGGCGATGCGCCTCTCCCTGGTGGCGGGCCCGCTACGCCTCCTCGACGGCGACTTCCCCGACCGGGAGTTCATGCAGGGCATCGCCGAGCACAACCTCGAGGAGGCCCTGGCCCTGCTTCCGTAGGACCGGGCCAGGACCCCCGGCACGACAAAGAGCCGAGTCACGGGACCGTCCGTGACTCGGCTCTTTGGGTGTGTGCTGCTTGTTACCGCCCGACGGTACGAGGCTGGCGCGACAGGACGTTCGCACCGCCGGGCGGAGTTGTGGTGGCGTCGGGCGGAACCCGACGGCCGGAGGCCGGCGCAGCCGGCCCGATGCCCGCGCGGCGGTGTGAGGACGGCGTCCAGGAGAGGCCGTTCGCACCGCCGGGCGGAGAGGGTGGGGGAGGTGCTCCTCCAGATACAGGGGGCTCTGTGCGTGGCCCCTGTATATAGAGGAGTGAATTTGGCTGGGACCGTGGCGAACGGCGACGAGAACTCCGGCTTCGTCTCCCTCAGGTCAAGAGACGGGCCTCGGAACCCATTACCACCGCACTGGCTCGCACGCTCGCCACGGTCCTCGTCCTGCCCTCACCGCGTACCACCCCTCATCCGGGTCCGCGGTGTGGGCTCAGCACCCGGATCCTGACCTCCCGTCAGAATCCCGGCGCAGCTTGTGGGCTCAGGCGTCGCGCAGGGCGCGGACGGCCTCCTCGACGCGCTTGCCGTAGTCGGCGTCCGCGGCGTGGAAGTGAGCCAGGTTCTTCTCGATGACGTCCTCGAGGGTGACCTGAGACAGGCCGCCGGCGATGGTCGCCACCAGACGCTGCTTCTCGGCCTCCGACATCAGGCGGTAGAGCTCACCGGCCTGGAAGAAGTCGTCGTCCTTGGTGTGGGCAGGAGCCTCGTGGGTGCCCGTGTAGCCGGAGACGGCCTTCGGGGCGCCCAGCGCCAGACCGGTCTCGGCCGGACCCTGGTGCGAGTTGGGCTCGTAGTTCTTGTCGTGGCGCGAGCCGTTGCGCAGCGCCATGACGCCGTCGCGGCCGTAGTTGTCGGCCTTGGTGGCCTTCGGAGCGTTGACCGGGATCAGGGTGTGGTTCACACCGAGGCGGTAGCGCTGGGCGTCGGCGTAGGCGAAGAGGCGGCCCTGGAGCATCTTGTCCGGCGAGGCGGTGATGCCCGGGACGAAGTTGTTCGGGGAGAACGCGGCCTGCTCGACCTCGGCGAAGACGTTGTCCGGGTTGCGGTCGAGGACCAGACGGCCCACGCGCTGCAGCGGGTAGTCGCTGTGCGGCCACACCTTGGTGAGGTCGAACGGGTTGAAGCGGTAGTCCGCGGCCTCGGAGGCCGGCATGACCTGGACGTACAGGGTCCAGCTCGGGTTCACACCGCGCTCGATGGCCTGCAGCAGGTCGGTCTGGTGCGAGTTGGCGTCGGAGCCGACGAGCTCGGCGGCCTGCTCGCCCGACAGGCAGCGGATGCCCTGGTTCGTCTTGAAGTGGTACTTGACGAAGAAGGCCTCGCCCTGGGCGTTGGTCCACTGGTACGTGTGGGAGCCGTAGCCGTTCATGTGACGGTACGACGCCGGGATGCCGCGGTCACCCATCAGCCAGGTGATCTGGTGCGTCGCCTCGGGGGCGTGCGCCCAGAAGTCCCAGACGTTGTCCGCTTCCTGCTTGCCCGTGAAGGGGTCGCGCTTCTGGGAGTGGATGAAGTCGGGGAACTTGATCGGGTCCTTGATGAAGAACACCGGGGTGTTGTTGCCGACGAGGTCGTAGTTGCCCTCTTCGGTGTAGAACTTCAGCGCGAAGCCGCGCGGGTCGCGGACGGCGTCCGCGCCACCCAGCGAGTCGGCGACGGTGGAGAACCGCAGGAAGGTCTCGGTCTTCTTGCCGACCGTGTTCAGGAACGCGGCGCTGGTGTACGCGGTGACGTCGTCGGTCACCTCGAAGTGGCCGTACGCGGCGCTGCCGCGGGCGTGCACCACGCGCTCCGGGATGCGCTCGCGGTTGAAGCGGGCGAGCTTCTCCAGGAGCTGCTGGTCCTGGATCAGCAGGGGGCCACCGACGCCGGCGGTAGCGGAGTTCTGGTTGTCGGCGACCGGGGCGCCAGACTCGGTCGTCAGCGTGCGCTTCGACATGGTGACCTTCCGTACGGGGAACTGCTGACGGAATCCGTCTTCCGTCATGCGGAACAGCCTAATTTCGGCATGAACTCGACGTCAACAGTTTGTTGAAAGAAAGAAAAGGAGAGGGAGAGGTGATCCGGACGGTGCCGGCACTTGGGCGCGACAGGACAGGTGTCAGCACCGGCACCATCCGGAAACTCAGGGCCCCGCGAGCGGGGCGGGTGGCGGCCCGCTGAGGGGGCCGCCTATCCGAGCGGAGCTCAGATCTGGGCGCCGGAGAGGCGCTCGACCGCGCGGAGCAGCGCGGAGTGGTCCAGGCCACCGTCACCCTGGGCGCGCAGCGAGGCGACCAGCTGGGCGACGACCGCGCCGACCGGGAGGGCAGCACCGACGTTGCGGGCGGCGTCGGTGACGATGCCCATGTCCTTGTGGTGCAGGTCGATCCGGAAACCGGGCTTGAAGTCGCGGTTCAGGAAGTTGGCCTTCTTGCGGGTCAGGACCGTGGAGCCGGCCAGACCGCCGTTGAGCACGTCCAGAGCGGCTTCGAGGTTCACGCCCGACTTCTCGAGGAAGACGACGGCCTCGGCGCACGCCTGGATGTTCACCGCGACGATGAGCTGGTTGGCGGCCTTCACCGTCTGGCCGGAGCCGTGCGGGCCGCACAGGACGATGACCTTGCCGAGGGCCTCGAGGATCGGGAGGGCCTCGTCGAAGTCGGCCTGCTCGCCACCCACCATGATCGACAGGACGGCCTCGATGGCACCGGCCTCGCCACCGGAGACCGGGGCGTCGATGACGCGGATGCCCTTGGCGGCGGCGTTCTTCGCCAGGTCGATCGAGGTCTGCGGGGTGATCGACGACATGTCGATGATCAGCGCGCCGGACTTGGCGTTCTCGAGGATGCCGTTCTCACCGTAGGAGATGGCCTCGACCTGCGGGGAGGCGGGCACCATCGTGATGATGACGTCGGCGTCCTTGACGGCCTCGGCGATCGAACCGGCGGCGCCGCCGCCGGCCGCGGCGAGGCGGTCCAGCTTGTCCTGCTCCAGCGTGAAGCCGGTGACCGAGTAGCCGGCCTTCAGGAGGTTCTCGGCCATGGGGGAGCCCATGATGCCGAGGCCGACCCATGCGATCTTGGGGAGGTTGCTCATGATGAGGGTCCTTCTCTTAATGCTTCGTACGAAAAGTTCGTCTGGTGCCTGGCTGTTCGCCCGGACTTTTCCGCTTACTTCGCGGCGCGGGCCTCGGCCGGCAGCCACGCGAAGGCGGCGGCGGCGTCGGCGGCCTTGTACTCGAGACCGACAAAGCCCTGGTAGCCGGCCTTCTGGAGCTGGTCGAGCAGCTCTTCGAGGGGCAGCTCGCCGGTGCCGGGAGCACCTCGTCCCGGCTTGTCCGCGATCTGGACGTGTCCGGTCTTGGCGGCGTACTTTTCGATGACCTCGGAGAGGTCCTCATCGTTCATCGCCAGGTGGTACAGGTCGAGCAGGAACTTGGCGTTCCCGAGGCCGGTGGCCTCGTTCACCTTGTCCACTACCTCGATGCCGGCCGGGGCGCTCACCAGGGGGTAGAGCGGCGACTCGGGCTTGTTGAGGGTCTCGATCAGGAGGATCGCGCCGACGCGGTCCGCGGCCTGAGCCGCCACGACCAGGTTCTTCAGCGCGAGCTCGTCCTGAACGGCCGGGTCCACGCCTTCGACGCGGTTGCCGTAGAGGGCGTTCAGCGCCTTGCAGCCGACCGAGGCGGCGAAGTCCGCAGCCACGTTGATGTTGGCGTTGAAGCGCTCCGACTCCTCACCGGGGACCGAAACCGCACCGCGGTCGGGACCCGGCAGCTGGCCGGCGTAGAAGTTCAGGCCCACCAGCTGGGTGCCGGCGTCCTCAAGAGCGGTCTTGAGGGCGTCGAGCTCCTCTTGAGCGGGGGTGGGGGTCTCGATCCAGGGCCACCACAGCTCGACCGCCGTGAAGCCCGCTGCGGCAGCAGCCGCGGGACGCTCCAGGAGCGGGAGTTCCGTGAAGAGGATCGAAAGATTTACATCGAAGCGCTGGTCCGTGTATCCCATGAGGGGTGTGCGCTCCTTCCGTATTGCGGAAGTTAGTTTCTGCCTGATGGAAGACTGCAAGCAGGGCGGCCCGGTTGTCAAGTGCTGCCTCCCGAAAAGTCGGGACTGCCAGGTAGCTTGAGCGTCGTGCGATTGAGAGTGGAGTTCACGACCGAGCCCTTCGATCTAGAAGAGGCCCCCGCCCATGCCGTAGCCGCTCGCGAGGTCATCCAGACGGCCCAGCTGGACGCGGTGGATGTCGGCCCGTTCGGCAACACGGCCGAGGGGGAGTCCGAGGCGGTGCTGACCGCGGTCGCCGCCCTCCTGCGGCACTCCCTGGAGGCCGGAGCCACGCGCGTCTCGCTCCAGGTCAATGTGATCGGGACCGGGGAGGACACGCCATGACCGAGCCCAGGGATCATCCGTTCGTCGCGGCGATCAAGCCGCTGGTGGACGCGATGGGCGGTGAGCTGATGGATCCGTCCCTGGCCCAGCCCGACGACGTCGTGCTCGCCTGGGAGGGTCAGGACCTGCTGGCCGTACGGCTTCCGCAGCTCTCCGACTCGCTGGACCACATCCTGGCGGCGCTGGAGCGCCGGCACGGCGTACCGTTGTCCCAGCTCGACCGGAAGTCCAAGCAGGACGTCGTACGGATACTGGAGGCGCGCGGCGCCTTCTCGGTCCGGCACGGCGTGGAAACGGTCGCTGGGGCCCTGGGCGTAAGCCGCTTCACGGTCTACAACTACCTGAACAGGGACTCAAGCACTCCGAAGGGCTCCGGTGAGGCCCCCAAAGGGGCCGCCGGGACCCACCAAGAGTGAATCCTGATTGACTCACCGTGACGAGCCGCCGCCCAATTCACCCGGGCGGCGGCTTTTGTGTACGGGAAGTTTCAACAAAGTGTTGACGCCGTGTTGTCGAGGGCGTTAGCTATGCGCAGCCCGTCAAAGCAACAACAGGCCACGGAGGCCTACCGTGACTTCGAGTCCGACCCCGGGTCTTACCCGGTTCAACGCCTTGGACGACAGCGAGGCCACGGCCGAGCTGCACGAGGTGTGTGCCAGCTCGGCATGGGGCAGCAAGCTGCTCGCCCAGCGCCCCTTCACCACCGTCGACACCCTGTTCTCCGCGAACGAGGCCGCCATGGCCGAGCTCACCGCGGAGGACCTGGGCGAGGCGATGGGCGGCCACGCGCCGATCGGCCGGCCGAAGCCGGGAGACCCGACCTCCGCCCGCGAGCAGCGCGGCATGGCCGGTGCCTCGGAGGAGCTCAAGACCGAGCTCCTCGAACTGAACCTGGCGTACCAGGAGAAGTTCGGCCACGTCTTCCTCATCTGCGCCACCGGTGCGACCGGTGAGTTCATGCGGGACGCGGTCAAGGTCCGGATCGAGAACTCGCCGGAACAGGAGCGGGAAATCGCTCGTGGCGAGCTCGTCAAGATCAACCGGATTCGCCTGACCCGTCTCGTGGAAACCGTAGAAGGAGCGTAAGACCCAGCATGAGCACTGAGACCACCGCGTCGGTGTCCACGCACATCCTGGACACCAGCATCGGAAAGCCCGCCGAAGGCGTCGCGATCTCCCTGTCGGCCCGTACGGGTCTGGGCGGCGAGTGGGCGGCCCTGGGCGGATCCGCCACCGATGTCGACGGGCGCTGCAAGGACCTGCCGGCGCTGCCGGAGGGCACCACCCACGTGCGCCTCGACTTCGAGACCGAGACGTATTTCGTGAGTAAGCACAGTTCCAAGAAGCAAGCCGCCGAGGCACAGCAGGACGCCCCCCGCGTAAGGGACAGCGGTGCGTTCTTCCCCGAGGTAACCATCACCTTCGCGGTGAACCCGGGCGAGCACTATCACGTACCGCTGCTGCTCAACCCGTTCGGCTACTCCGTTTACCGAGGGAGCTAGCATGGCCACCATTCTGGGCCAGAACCAGTACGGCAAAGCAGAGAACCGCGTAGTCAAGATCACGCGGGACGGCGACACCCACCACATCAAGGACCTGAACGTCTCGGTCGCCCTTTCCGGCGACATGGACGACGTCCACTACTCCGGCTCGAACGCCAACGTCCTGCCGACGGACACCACCAAGAACACGGTGTACGCGTTCGCCAAGGAGTACGGCATCGAGTCCGCCGAGCAGTTCGGCATCCACCTGGCGCGTTGGTTCGTCAACAGCCAGGAGCCGATCCAGAAGGCCCGCATCCGGATCGAGGAGTACTCCTGGTCCCGGATCGCGACCTCGGACGCGAACTCCAAGTTCATCGGCTCCGACGAGGTGAACCACTCCTTCGTCCGCGAGGGCATGGAGACCCGCGTCACCCAGATCACGTACGACGGCAAGAACTGGGAGGTCATCTCCGGCCTCAAGGACCTGGTCGTCATGAACTCCACGAACTCCGAGTTCTGGGGTTACGTGAAGGACAAGTACACGACGCTGAAGGAGGCCTACGACCGCATCCTGGCCACCCAGGTTTCGGCTCGCTGGCGCTTCAACTGGTCGGATGACGAGCAGCGGATGCCCAACTGGGAGAAGTCCTACGCCGAGACCCGGAAGCACATGCTCCAGGCCTTCGCGGAGACCTACTCCCTGTCGCTGCAGCAGACCCTGTACCAGATGGGTTCGCGCATCATCAACCACCGTTCGGAGATCGACGAGGTTCGCTTCTCGCTCCCGAACAAGCACCACTTCCTCGTCGACCTCGAGCCCTTCGGTCTCAAGAACGACAACGAGGTGTACTTCGCCGCGGACCGTCCCTACGGTCTGATCGAGGCGACGGTCCTCCGCGACGGCGTAGACGCCCAGATCCCCGTGGACATGACCAACCTCTGATGTGGCACGCGCGTCCCGGGGCTCCGCAGTGGCCCCGGGGCGGCGCGACACCTGTCGGTACTTTTCAACACTTTTGAACTTCCTGAATCGGCACCCGGACGCACCACACGGGGCGGCAGTACTGTCAGCTGTCAAGGCCCCCGGCTCCGGCACTCAAATCCCCTGGGTTTTGCCGTGCCCGCACCGCCACTGAAAGCACGAGGAAGTCCCATGGCAGCATCGGCAGCCAATGACAGCGCCGTAGAGCGCATCGTCATCGAAAACTGTGCGATTGCGACCGTCGACGCCAACGACACCGAGTACGCCTCGGGTCACGTGGTGCTCGCCGGTAACAAGATCGAGTTCGTCGGTGCGGGCAAGGCCCCCGCGAACCTCGAGAACGTCGTCCGCCGCATCGACGGCACCGGGCACCTCGTGACCCCCGGTCTGGTCAACACGCACCACCACTTCTACCAGTGGATCACGCGTGGTCTGGCCACCGACCACAACCTCTTCAACTGGCTGGTCGCGCTGTACCCGACGTGGGCGCGCATCGACGAGCAGATGACGTTCACGGCCGCGCAGGGCTCCCTCGCCGCGATGGCCAAGGGTGGCGTCACCACCGCGATGGACCACCACTACGTCTTCCCCAAGGGCTCGGGCGACCTCTCCGGGTCGATCATCCGCGCCGCGTCCGAGATGGGCGTCCGCTTCACCCTCGCCCGCGGCTCCATGGACCGCAGCGAGAAGGACGGCGGCCTGCCGCCGGACCACGCGGTCGAGACCCTCGAAGGTGCCCTCGCGGACACCGAGGCGACCGTGAAGAAGTACCACGACGCCTCCTTCGACGCGATGACCCAGGTCGCCGTCGCCCCCTGCTCCCCCTTCTCGGTCTCCACCGAGCTGCTGAAGCAGGGCGCCGAGATGGCCCGCCGCCTGGGTGTGCGCATGCACACGCACGGCTCGGAGACCGTCGAGGAAGAGCAGTTCTGCAAGGAACTGTTCGGCATGGGCCCGACCGACTACTTCGAGTCGACCGGCTGGCTCGGCGAGGACGTGTGGATGGCGCACAGCGTCCACATGAACGACTCCGACATCGCCGCGTTCGCCCGTACCAAGACCGGTGTCGCGCACTGCCCGTCCTCCAACGCCCGTCTGGCCGCCGGCATCGCCCGCGTCCCGGACATGCTCGCCGCCGGTGTCCCGGTCGGCCTCGGCGTGGACGGCACCGCCTCCAACGAGTCCGGTGAGCTGCACACCGAGCTGCGCAACGCGCTGCTGATCAACCGCCTGAACCCGGTCCACCGCGAGCGTGCGCTCAACGCCCGTCAGGCCCTGCGCCTCGGTACCTTCGGTGGAGCCCAGGTCCTCGGCCGCGCCTCGAACATCGGTTCGCTGGAGGTCGGCAAGTGCGCCGACCTGGTGCTCTGGAACCTGAACACCCTCCTGCACTCCTCGATCGCCGACCCGGTCACGGCGCTGGTCTTCGGTGCGGCGGCCCCGGTCACCGCGTCGTTCGTCAACGGCAAGCAGATCGTCGAGAACAACCGTCTGCTCTTCGCCGACGAGGACGCCATCGCGGTGTCCACGCGCGAAGAGGCCCAGCGCCTGGCGCGGATCTCCGCGCAGGCCTGATCCCACGGAGTCCGGCCGGGGGGGACGGCCCCCGGCCGGCGGCCGCGGACCCGAGCGGGGTCCGCGGCAGCTGTTCCCGGGTAGCGCCCGAGGTTTTTCCGAGGGCGCCCCGGGAGCGGTGAATCGTGCCACCGGCCCCGCGGCTCGTGTACCGCGCCACTGCTACGGCACCTCCAGCCCTCTTTGACTTCCTTACCGGCGGCCCTCTGCCGCCCTTGCGTGGAACGACTCGGGCGAATCGTTTCCGCACCCCTTGGGACAAGCATTCGCAGCACCACAACTCCATACAGGCTCGACTCGCACAGCTTTCGCATCACCTCCCAGACACATCACGTCCCTGCCGGCGTGTTAAACAGTTCGGAGGAAGCCGTGGCCCAGGCGCCCAGGTTTCGCAAAGACGCAGTCGCAGTACCGCAGGTCTCGCAGGACCCGGGGGGAAAGCACCCGGTCGACGAGACCCTGCCACCGCTGAAAATGTTCACCAGCGGTCTCCAGCACGTGGCCGCCATGTACGCGGGTGTCGTGGCCCCGCCCATGATCGTCGGCCCGGCCGTGGGCCTCTCCGCCACCGAGACCGCCTTCCTGATGGGGGCCTCCCTCTTCACCGCGGGGCTCGCCACCCTCCTCCAGACCCTCGGGTTCTGGAAGATCGGCGCCAAACTCCCCTTCGTCAACGGCGTTTCCTTCGCCGGCGTGACCCCGATGATCGCCATCGGCAAGGGCGAGGGCGACAACGCCATCCCGATCATCTTCGGCGCGATCATCGTCGCCGGAGTCCTCGGTTTCTTCGCCGCCCCGTACTTCGGAAAACTGGTGCGGTTCTTCCCGCCGGTCGTCACCGGTACGGTCATCACCCTCATCGGCGTCTCGCTGCTGCCCGTGGCCTTCAACTGGTCGCAGGGCGGGAACAGTCACGCCACCGACTACGGCTCGATGAAGAACATCGCCATGGCCGCCGTCACCCTCGCGATCGTCCTGCTGATGCGCAAGTTCCTGCGCGGCTTCCTCCAGCAGATCTCCATCCTGCTCGGCCTGGTCGCCGGCACGCTCATAGCGCTGCCGATGGGCATGACGAACTTCGACGCCGTCAGGAACGCCGACTTCGTGGGCTTCCCGACGCCGTTCCACTTCGGGGCGCCGCAGTTCCAGGTCGCCGCCATCATCTCCATGTGCATCGTGATGCTGGTGTGCATGACCGAGTCCACCGCCGACATCCTCGCGCTGGGCAAGATCGTCGGCCGCCCGGCGGACGCGAAGACCATCGAGGGCGGCCTGCGCGCCGACACCCTGGGCAGCGCGCTCAGCCCGCTGTTCAACGGGTTCATGTGCAGCGCCTTCGCGCAGAACATCGGTCTGGTCGCCATGACCAAGGTCCGCAGCCGGTTCGTCGTCGCGGCCGGCGGCGGCATCCTGATCCTGCTGGGCCTGTGTTCCATCGCCGCCTCCGTCATCGGAGTCGTACCGCTGCCGGTCCTCGGCGGCGCGGGCATCGTCCTCTTCGGCTCGGTGGCCGCCAGCGGCATCCAGACCCTGGCCGGCGCGGCCATGGAGAAGGGCGAGAACGCCCTGATCGTCGCCGCCTCCCTCGGCATCGGCCTGATCCCGATCGCGGCCCCCGGCTTCTACCACGCCTTCCCGGAGGACCTGTTGGTCGTCCTGGACTCCGGCATCAGCACCGGCTGCGTCGTGGCCATCGTGCTGAACCTGGCCTTCAACCACCTCGGTGCCAAGAAGGGCGCGGCCTCGGCCGCCCCGGATCCGGTACTGGTGCACTGACCGGGCTGGTCCCGGCCCCGGTCGGCGTGCGGTGAGCGGGCTCTGCCCGGCCCGTGCGCGGGATACGGCGGTGCGTACGTCACCCACTGCGGGGTTGGCGTCCGCACCGCCGTACGCGTTTCGGTGCGGTGGGGTGCGGGCTGGCTTCGGCCGAGGATCCCGGGGCTCCGCCCCGGACCCCGCGCCTCAAACGCCGGCGAGGCTGGATTCGCCCCCCGATCCCCGTCGAGCGGCTCAGGCCGTGTCGGTGGAAACCGGGGCCGACCAGATGTCCGGGATGACCGTGCGCACGCGGTGGCCGCGGCGGTCCAGTTCCTGGGCCTCCGTCTTGCGGACCTGGAGGGCCACCGCCGAGTCGGTGACGCGCAGGCCCGGCAGCCGCCGGGTGAGCTCCGCCGTGTAGCGGGACAGGTCCTCCACCGTGCGCAGCCGGGCGCTGATCATGAAGTTCCAGGGGCCGCTGACGGACATGCAGATACGGGTCTCGCGCAGCCCCGCGGCCACCGCCGCGCAGTCGGCGAGCTCGAATTCGGAGGCCTCCGCCCACAGCGTCGCCGAGACCGGCCATCCCGACAGCCCGGAGGCCAGCGCGCAGCTGTAGCGCAGGCTCTGCCCGCCCTCCAGCCGCGCGAGGCGGCGCCGTACGGTCGTCTCGCTCATCGCGAACTCCCGGGCCAGCGAGGCCACGGTGCGCCGCGCGTCCGAGGCCAGGGCCAGGACCAGCGGCCGGTCCTCCGCCTGGAGCGGCGCCACCGCCGGCCGGTCCTGGGCCGCGGAAGCCGGCCGCCGGGTCCGCCGGGTCCGCCGGGTCAGCAGGCCTATCTGACCCGGGGTCAGCTGGTCCAGGCGCCAGCGGTCGGGGGCGTAGTGCACCGCCGTCACCATCGAGGTGCGGGTGCCGACCACGCCCGGGATTCGCTGCACCCGGGAGGACAGGTAGGAGTACAGCGTCGGCAGGTCGGGTACGGCCACGAAGACGAGCAGGTCCCTGCTCCCGGTGGTGTGTTCGACCCCCAGGGCGTGCGGATCCGCGACGAGCGCGTCCCCCACCGAGGGCGAGGTGCCCGCGGTGCACGTGACCTCCACCCACGCCATGCAGGGCTTCGTGACGCCGGTGCGCAGGCCGAGTCCGCTCAGCCACGCCTCGCCGGACCCGGTGAGCCGCTCCCAGCGGCGCGCCAGGGTGTCCGGGCGGGCGCCGAGCACCGGACCCAGCAGCTCCCAGCTCGCGCGGGGTGCGAGCTGGAGCGCGTGGACGAGTGCCCGGTCCGTGTCGTCGATGGCGGAAATGGCCGAGTTCATACCCTCCCCTTGGTGGTTCTCCCGGTCGGTGGCGGAACAACGGGATGATGAGCCGATCATCTCTCTTTGTGCGTTCAACTGTTGACCACATGACGGTGCGCACGTTTCGGACATTCGCGGGAGGACGTGTGGGGGAGGCCGGCTCGGGCGTGCGGCAGGCGGTGCCCGCCGAATTGTCGAGCTTCATCGGGCGGGAGCGGGAGCTCACGACCCTCGCCTCCCTGCTCGCCACGGAACGCCTGGTCACACTCACCGGACCGGCCGGCATCGGCAAGACCCGGCTCGCGGTGCGCACGGTCCGCACCCTGGGCGACAGCGAGGGCCTGGACGTCGTCTGGGCGGACCTCGCGGCACTGCCCGAGCGGTGCTGGGAAGGTCTCGCGGCGGAGCTCGCCGAACGGCTCGCGGGGCGTGCGGCGCTGCTCGTGCTCGACGGCTGCGAACAGCTGGGGGAGGCCGGAGCGGGGCTCGCGGCCGAACTGCTGCGGCTGCCGGGGCTACGGATTCTGGCCACCTCGCAGCGGCGGCTGCGGATCGCGGGGGAGGCGGTGCTCGCCGTACCGCCCCTGTCGGTGCCGACCGCGCCCTCCGTGCAGCCGCTGGCCCCGGCGCCGCCGGTCCCGCCGGGGCACGGTCAGCCCGAGCCCGCGCGGCGGTTCCCGGTCGCCGACGTCGCCGGCTACGCGGCCGTACGCCTCTTCGAGGAGCGGGCGCGCGGCGCGGACCCCTTCTTCGAGCTGACCGACCGCAACGCGGCCGCCGTGGCCGCGCTGTGCCGGGCGCTCGACGGGATCCCCGGCGCACTGGAGCTCGCGGCGGGGCGCTCGCACCAGTACGCGCCCGCGCAGGCGCTCCGCAGACTCGGCTCCGACCCGCTGGGCTTCCTCGCGGGCGGCGCCGGCCGCAGCACCCGGGGCGACGCGGAGCGCTCGCTCCGGCTGGCCTCGCCCGCCGAACGCCTGCTCTGGGAGCGGCTCTCCGTCTTCGCCGGATCCTTCGACCGGGCGGCCGTCGCCGAGGTCTGCGGTTTCGGGGCACTGACCCCGGACACCGCCGTCGAGGCGCTGCTCCGGCTGGCCCCGGGCCTGCTCGCGGACGCCGGTCAGGGCCGCTACCGGCTACCGCTGTCCGTACGGGCGTACGCGGCCCGGCGGCTCGCGCACGGACCCGCCGGGGACGGCGCGACGACGGCCCGGCGCCACCGCGAACGCTCCCGGGTGGTGGCGGAGCGGGCCGCGCGGCTGTGGCGCGCCGGCGCGCAGCGGGAGGCGCGCGCCCTCGCGCTGCGGGAACTTCCCGAGCTGCGCGCGGCGATGAACCCGCTCGCAGCGGGAGGGCCGGGCGCGGCCCTGGAGATCGCGGTGTCCCTGTGGTTCCTGTGGACCGCCTGCGGGATGGCCGCGGAGGGGCGCCGGCACGTGGAACGGGCCCTGGCCGTGCATCCCGCGCCCCGGCCCGCCCGGGCGCTGTGGCTCGCGGCCTGGCTGGTCGCCGCGTTCGGGGAGTCGGACGGGGCGGATCCGCTGCTGGTGGAGGCGTGGACCGCGGCCGTGTACGAGGGGGAGGACACCTGCCTGGCGTACCTCGCGCACCTGCGCGGGACGATCGCGCTGTGGGAGGGCCGGTACGAGGCCGCCGCGGAGGAATACCGGGAGGGCCTGGAACTCCTGCCGGTGGATCCCGGGTTCGGCCCCGGCCGGCACGCCCTGCGGGCCGCACACACCCTGGCGGTCGCCCGTACGGACCCGGCCGCGGTCCCGGTCGAGGAGGACCCGCGGGACGGCCGGCCGGGCGGCTCGCAGGGCGGCTCACCGGACGGCTCGCAGGGCGGCTCACCGGAAGACTCGCAGGGCGGCTCACCGGAAGCCGCACAGCGCGGCCCGCGGGACTCCCCGGCCCCGGGCGATCTGTGGGCCCGCTCCTGGCTGAGCTACGCCCACGCCCTGGTGCAGCGCCACGCGGGCCGCCCGGCACGGGCCCGGGGCGAGCTGCTGAGCGCGCTGCGGACCCAGTTCGCACTGGACGACACGCTCGGGCAGGCCTTCTCGGTGGAGCTCCTCGCCGAACTGGAGGCGGACCAGGGCCGCTACGCCGAAGCCGCCCGCCTCCTCGGCGCGGTCTCCCGCACCCGCCCGCGCGCGGCCCCGGCCCCCCGCGTCCAGCACACGGTCCGCACCCGCCTCACCCCGCAGGCCTTCCGCGCGGCCTATACCTCCGGCGCCCGCACCCCGCTGCGCGAACTCCTGCCGGAGCTGCCCGGCTGAGGGGCGCGGTCCACGGGGTCGCCCCCTCAGCAGGTCGAGTGGAAGAGCCCGCCCACGCGCTCGGTGGCGGCCAGCCGGTTGTAGAGCGCGACCGCGGCGGTCGTCTCCTCGACGTGCACCTCCACCCCGGCGTCCCGGAGCATCCGCAGCGCGTCCGGCATGGCGCCGAGCCGCAGCTCCATCCCGCGGCTGAGGACGACCACCGTGCAGCCCCGGTCGAGGAGTTCGGCCACGTCGGCGGGCTGGATGCCGGGCTCGTGCCGGGTGCCGTGCTCGCCCCAGTCCCAGGAGCGGCCACCACCCGGGTACAGCACGAAGTCCTTCCCGGCCGGGAGGCCCTCCACCTCCATGCGGCCCCAGTCGAGATGCGTGACCAGAGGGGAGCGGACGGGCGCCACCCACGCCATCAGGTTGCTCATCAGCTCGGCCTGCTCGACCGCGTCGTCCAGCGCGTGATGGGTGTGCGGCCGCCGGGAGAGCAGCTCGCTCGGCATGCGTCCCTTGACGGCGGCGCGGAGCGGGACCCGGGCCTTGGCCGCGTAGAGGGTCTTCATGTCCAGGCAGCCCGAGTGGCCGAAGGGGCTGTCGCCGCCGAAGTTCATCAGGTACCAGTACAGGAAGGTCCAGTCGAAGGAGGCCGGGTACGCGCACATCACCGGCTGGGCCCCCGCCGAGACCGCCCGCACCCACGCGCGGAACTCCGCCATGGCGGCGGCCGGTTCGGCGCCCTCGCGCAGCAGCCGGTCCCGGTCCAGGCCGCTGACCGCGAGCGCCTCCGGCACGAACGCCTCGCTGATCGGCCGCAACTCCCGGTAGAAGGTGTCCCGTTCCGGATCGGCGGCGGTATACGAAGCCCCGTCCTGCCGCCCCGCCACGGCGGCCCCGAAGCTGATCATCGAGTACGGCCCGGGGATGGGTCCGTCGGCCTCGATATCGACCGAGATGTAGAGACTGGGACGCGCGCCGCGGACTGTCATGGCCGCGAGCATGCCACTCCACGACCGGGACGATCACCTGATTTCCCGTCGGTCCTCGACGAGTCCGCCCGGTACCGCACCCCGCCGCGGCGAGGCAGCAAGGGCCCGGCCGCGACGGATCAGCACTGCGGACCTGCGGACCTACGGGGCCGGGGTCAGGTACATCCCGCTCTGGTCGGCCCCCGCGGTGTTCTTGCAGCCGAACCCGCCGCCCGCCGGCTGCGCCACGACCAGCGCCAGGCAGCGACCGGCCGCGAGCTGTCCGAAGTAGTTCGGGTGCATCGACTCCTGGACGAGCCCCTGCGTCTCGCTGCTGTCGATCCAGCGCGCCCACTCGCTCGTCTTCGCCGAGGCCGGCGCCGCGGTGGTCACCTGCTTGCTCGCCTTCGCGCAGACCTCGCGGCCCTGCATCATGTCCTTCAGGTCCAGGAACTGGACGCCCTTCGCCGCGGCGACCGCCTTCAGCCGACCGGCGATCTGCGGCACGAGCGAGTCCCGCGCCCAGTCGGAGTCCCTGTTCCAGAAGGGACACCCGCCGGTGTTGAGCCGGCTCCAGTCGCTCTGGGTGTACCGGTTCTCCGCGCCGCGCGGGATCGGCGAGGGGTAGGACTGCAGCACGATCCGGTACGAGGAGTCGGCGTAGCCGGCGCCGCGCATGACCGCCCGCACCTCGTCCAGGGACTTGGCGACATCGGCCATCACCCCGTCGATCTTCGCGTTCACCCCCTCCTGCTGGTCGTCGTAGCAGTAGGAGCCCCACAGCACGAAGTCGTACGCGCACTCCTTGATGATGTCGGCGAAGCCGAGGTCGTTGCCGCCGATGGACAGTGCGATGACCTTGACGTTGTTGCTCGCGGCCACGGCGGCGAGCTGATCGGCCTGCGGGGCCTCGCCCTTGAAGGCGACACCGCCGTTGGAGGCGCGGAACACGTTCTGCGAGACCGCCCCGGAGCAGGCCAGGTTGATCGCGACATCGGCGAGGGGACCGGCGCTCTTCACCTCGGCGGAGTCCGACCGGTGGCAGCCGCCCGCGGTGGCCCCGTAGACCTTGGCGGGGTCGTAGCTGCTGCCGCTGACCCAGGCCCGGTCGGTGCCGGTCCGGTTCCCGCTGTTGGTCAGGCTGTTGCCCTTCCAGCGGCCGGCCTCACCGGAGATGTAGCTGTCGCCGAGGGACACCACGGCCGTGGGCCCGCTCCCCGGCCCGGCCACGGCCGTCCCGGCCCCTCCGGCGACCAGGGCCCCGGCGCCGAGCGCCGCCGCCATCCCGATCCCGGCCAGTCGTCGCACCCGACGGGCCCGGTCCATGCTGTCGTTGCGCAATCCCATCACTGCGGAACTCCTGCGGTCGGCCATGCGCAATCCCGGAACAACTCCGGCGCATGGCGGGGTAAGTGGGGGTTACCTCCGGCCGGTGGCAATCGGAAAGGTGTCACCCCGTGCGTTGTTACCGCTAGGTACAGGCAAGTTACGAACAAGTAACAACCGATCGGTCGTTCGGTGAGAGGTGACCTCCGCATGTCGACCGCCCACCGCCCGGACGCACGACAGCGCCCCCGGAGCCGGAAGGGCTTCGGGGGCGCTGTCATACCGCTGGGGTTTTCGGCTGCTGTGCGATTCAGCCGAAGACGGGGTGTCAGCCGACGAGCTGGTCGTACGCGGGGAGGGTGAGGAAGTCCGCGTAGTCGGCGTCGAGGGAGACCTGGAGCAGGAGGTCGTGGGCCTGCTGCCACTTGCCGGAGGTGAAGGCCTCCTCGCCGACCTCGGCGCGGATCGCGGCGAGTTCGGCGGCCGCGACCTCGCGGGCGAGGTCGGCGGTGGCGAGCTTGCCGTTCTCGAAGACCACGCCGGCGTTGATCCACTGCCAGATCTGCGAGCGCGAGATCTCGGCGGTGGCGGCGTCCTCCATCAGACCGAAGATGCCGACGGCGCCGAGGCCGCGCAGCCACGCCTCGATGTAGCGGATGCCGACCTGGACGGCGTTGCGCAGACCGTCGTACGTGGGCTTCGCGTCCAGGGAGTCGATCGCGATGAGCTCGCCGGCGGCGACGTGGACGTCCTCGCGGAGGCGGTCCTTCTGGTTGGGCTTCTCGCCCAGGACGGCGTCGAAGGAGGCCATCGCGATCGGGACCAGGTCGGGGTGGGCGACCCAGGAGCCGTCGAAGCCGTCGCCGGCCTCGCGGTCCTTGTCGGCCTTGACCTTCTCGAAGGCGACCTTGTTGATCTCGGCGTCCTTGCGGGACGGGATGAAGGCCGCCATGCCGCCGATGGCGTGCGCGCCGCGCTTGTGGCAGGTCTTGACGAGGAGTTCGGTGTACGCCCGCATGAAGGGGGCGGTCATCGTCACCGCGTTGCGGTCCGGCAGGACGAACTTCTCGCCGCCGTCACGGAAGTTCTTGACGATGGAGAAGAGGTAGTCCCAGCGGCCGGCGTTCAGGCCCGCCGCGTGGTCCCGCAGCTCGAAGAGGATCTCGTCCATCTCGTACGCGGCCGTGATCGTCTCGATCAGGACGGTCGCGCGGACGGTGCCCTGCGGGATGCCGACGTAGTCCTGGGCGAAGACGAAGATCTCGTTCCAGAGGCGTGCCTCCAGGTGGGACTCGGTCTTCGGCAGGTAGAAGTACGGGCCCTTGCCGAGCTCGATCAGGCGCTTGGCGTTGTGGAAGAAGTACAGGCCGAAGTCGACCAGGGAGCCGGAGGCCGGGCCGCCCTCGAACTGCAGGTGGCGCTCCTCCAGGTGCCAGCCGCGGGGGCGCATCACGACGGTGGCGAGCTCCTCGGCGGGCTTGAGGGCGTAGGCCTTGCCGGTGCGGGCGTCGGTGAAGTCGATGCGGCGCTCGTAGGCGTCGATCAGGTTGAGCTGGCCGAGGACCACGTTCTCCCAGGTGGGAGCCGAGGCGTCCTCGAAGTCTGCGAGCCAGACCTTGGCGCCCGAGTTCAGGGCGTTGATGGTCATCTTGCGGTCCGTCGGACCGGTGATCTCCACACGGCGGTCGTTCAGCGCGGCCGGGGCCGGCGCCACCTTCCAGTCGCCCTCGCGGACCTGTGCGGTGTCCGGGAGGAAGTCGAGCGTGGAAGTGCGGGCGATCTCGGCGCGGCGCACGGCGCGGCGGGCGAGGAGCTCGGCGCGGCGGGGGGCGAACCGCCGGTGGAGCTCCGCGACGAAGGCGAGAGCCGCGTCGGTGAGGACCTCGTCCTGCCGGGGCAGGGGCTCGGCGTCGACGATGGCCAGCGATGACGGCGCTGGTGCGGACATATCTGTCACTCCTTCAGCGGCGGTGCCTGGCGGCCGCGGGGAATGCTCGCGCTGGACGGCACGCAGTGCCGTCGGGTGTGGAGAGTTCCGGGATACGGTCGCGGGCGCCGTCTGGGGGTTCAGGGCGCTTCTGACCAGTGGATAGTAATTTCCTCATGGTGGAAGTTCAATGGTTTGTTGATGTCGAGATTCTCAGAGTCGACAGATTCCGCTCCACCGTGGCCCTCAGTGCCATCGTGGTCACAGCCCGCTCAGGCGAGTCGTGCCAGGTCGGGCGGGGTGTCGATGTCGAAGGCCTCCGCGACGTCCCCGCACTCGACCAGGGTGAGCTCCGTCGCGTACTTCGTCAGGTGCGTCCGCGCGCCCTTGTCGCCCGTGGCCGTCGCCACGATGTCCGGCCAGCGGTCCGCCCCGAACAGCACCGGGTGCCCGCGCTCGCCGTCGTAGGCCGCCGCGACCAGGCTCGCCGGGGAGCGGTAGGCGGCCCGGACCCGGGCCACCGCCTCCGGGCCGATGCCCGGCTGGTCCACCAGGGAGACCAGGGCCGCGCGGGCGCCCGTACCGGCCAGCGAGGCGAGGCCGACGCGCAGGGAGGAGCCCATGCCCTCGGCCCAGTCCGGGTTGTCGCTCACCACGCAGCCGCTCAGGTCGGCCCGCTCGCGCACCTCGGCCGCGGAGGCGCCGAGCACCACGTGCAGCGGGCCGCAGCCGGCCTCGCGCAGGACCCGTACGGCGTTCTCCACCAGCGGGCGGCCCCGGTAGGCCAGCAGGGCCTTCGGGCGGCCGCCGAGGCGCCGGCCGCCGCCGGCCGCGAGCAGGAGACCGGCGATCACCGGGGGAGCGGAGCCGCCGGCTGCCGCCGCTTGGTGCTGGTGTCCGAGCTGGTGCTCGTGCTGGCGCTCGTGCTCGTGTCGGTGCTGATCCGGTGCGCTGCTGCTGTGGGGTGACATGTCACCGATTCTCGCTCGCGCCACAGGAGGCGCCGCACGGCGGCCAGCGCGGGCCCCAGGCGCAGGGGATCGGCGATCCGGTTCTCGGCGGCGGCGAGCAGGGCCCGTTCGTCACGGTCGGTGAGCCTCGTCAACATTGCGTACTCCTTGCCAATCGGCGGCCAATACAGCGATTCTGGACCTGGATTGGCCTGGCAGGCAGAGCCAATCAGGGGAGGTTGGCATGGCAAACGGGCGAGTGGTCCAGACGGCGGACAGAACGATCGGCAGCCGCCAGCTCGCGGCCCTGCTCCCGGCGGAGGTACGGGCCCGCCCCGGGTACCGGGCCCTGGCCGACGCCGTCCGCACCCTGATCCTCGACGGCCGGATCGCCCTGCACGTGCGGCTGCCCGCCGAACGCGAACTCGCCGAGGCGGTCGGCGCCAGCCGGGCCACCGTCACCGGCGCCTACGACCTCCTGCGCGAGAGCGGCTACGTCCGCAGCCGCCGCGGTTCCGGCACCTGGACCGAGCTCCCCGAAGGACACCGGCCGGTCGGCGCGCACGCCATCGTCGGCGCCGGCGGCTACCAGGCCGACGGCGACCCCGGCATCGACCTCGCCATCGCCGCCATGGGCGCCGCCGAGGACACCCTCACCGACGCCGTGGCCTGGGCCGCGCCCAGGCTCCCGGCCTTCGCCCGCAGCCCCGGCTACCACCCCTTCGGGCTGCCCGACCTGCGGACCGCCATCGCGGAGCGGTTCACCCGCCGGGGACTGGCGACCCGCCCGGAGCAGATCCTCGTCACCGCGGGCGCGCAGCAGGCCTTCGCCCTGGTGGTGAGCCTGCTGTGCCGGCCCGGCGACCGGGTGATGACCGAGAACCCGACCTACGCCAACGCCCTGGACGCCCTGCGCCACGCGCGGCTGCGCACCGGGTCGATCGCGGTCTCCGACGCGGGCTGGGACCTGGAGATCGCCGAGTCCGCGCTGCGCCAGACCGTGCCGAGGCTCGCCTACGTGATCCCCGACTTCCACAACCCGACGGGCGCGCTGATGCCGGAGGAGCAGCGGCTGCGCCTGCTGGAGGCGACCCGGCGGACCGGGACCTGGCTGGTGGTCGACGAGACCATCGCCGACATCGCGCTCGACGTGCCCGCGCCCGCCCCGACGGCCTCGCTCGCGCCGCGCGGCGGGGCCGATCACGTGGTGACCATCGGCTCGCTGAGCAAGACCCACTGGGGCGGGCTGCGGGTCGGGTGGATCCGGGCCACCGCCAAGATGATCACGGAGCTGACGGCGGTACGGGTGGCGGTCGACATGACCGGCTCGGTCCTGGACCAGCTGGTGGCGCTCCCGCTGCTGGAAGGCCTGGAGCGGACCCTGCCCGCGCGGCTGGAGCAGGTGCGCGGGCAGCGGGCGGCACTGATCGCCTCGCTGGAGCGGCACACCCCGGAATGGTCCTGGCAGGTGCCGCCGGGCGGACTCTCGCTCTGGGTCGACCTGGGCGAGCCGGTCAGCTCCGCGCTGGCGGACCGGGCCGCGGCGGCCGGCGTCAACATCGGCCGGGGCGCGCGCTTCGGAGTGGACCCCGGAACCTTCGAACACCGGCTGCGCATCCCGTACACGCTCCCGGCGCAGTGGCTGGACGAGGGCGTACGAAGACTGGCGGAGGCCTTCCACGGAGGCGTGCCGCTGCCTTCGGCGGTGGAGCGGCCGTACTGGGTGGCGTAGCCGCGCTGAAAGGCCTTGCCTACGGCGTCCGGATCAGGCGGCGGGTCGCCGCCGCGGCTACTGCCGAGGTGCGGGAGTCGACGCCCAGTTTCGCGTAGATGTGGACCAGGTGGGATTTGACCGTGGCCTGGCTCAGGAAGAGCTGTTTGGAGATCTGCTGGTTCGACAGGCCGTCCGCGACCAGTTGGAGGACCTCCAGCTCCCGCTTGGTCAGGGCCTCCGCCGGGGTCCGCATGCGGTCCATCAGGCGCAGCGCCACCGCCGGGGCCAGCGCCGACTGGCCGGCCGCCGCGGTGCGGACCGCCGCCGCCAGTTCCTCCGGCGGGGCGTCCTTGAGGAGGTAGCCCGAAGCACCCGCCTCCACCGCCGCCAGGATGTCCGCGTCGGTGTCGTACGTGGTCAGGACCAGGACCCGGGGGGACGGGGACCCGGCCGTGATCAGGGCCGTGGCCGCCGAGCCGTGCATGCCGCCGCCGGGGCCGAACTGGAGGTCCATCAGGACCACGTCGACCCCGGCGGAGGCGGCCAGCTCCACCGCGCGTTCCGCCGTCGCCGCCTCCGCCACCACTTCGAAGTCCGGCTCCGTGTCCAGCACCGCGCGCAGCCCGGCCCGGACCACCGGGTGGTCGTCGGCGAGGAGCAGCCGGATGGTCATGACAGGGCCTCCGCGGGCAGGGGAAGGGTGACGGCCACGGCGGTGCCCTGGCCGGGGGCGGATTCGACCGTGAACAGGCCGCTGAGCGTCTCGGCGCGCGAGCGCATCGCGGGCAGTCCGAAGCCGCCCTCGCCGGAGGGCGCGGACGTGGGGTCGAAGCCCTTGCCGTCGTCGACGATGTCCAGGGTCACCGAGGAGTCCATGAAGGTCAGGGTGATCTCGGCGCGCCCGGCCCCCGCGTGCCGCACCACATTGGCCAGCGCGGACTGCGCGATCCGCAGCAGCGCCACCTCATAGGGCGTGGGGAGGGGGCGCGGGGTGCCGCTCAGGGAGAAGCGGACCCGGGGGCCCGGCGCTCCCGAGCACAGTCGTTCCAGCGCGGCCGGCAGGGACCCGTGCTCCAGGTCCGGAGGCGTGAGGGCCCGTACGAAGCGACGCGCCTCGGCGAGGTTCTCCTGCGCGGCCTCCCGGGCCCGGCCGATGTGCGGAAGGGCCGCCGAGTCCTCGGGCAGGCTGCGCTCCGCGGCCCGCAGGAGCAGCTGGATGGAGGACAGGCCCTGGGCGAGGGTGTCGTGGATCTCCCGGGCCAGGCGCTCCCGCTCCGCCAGGATCCCGGCGCCCCGTTCGGCCGCGGCCAGCTCGGCCCGGGTCGTGATGAGCTCCTCGATCAGCTCGCGGCGCCGCTCGCTCTCCCGGTACAGCGCCTGGTAGCCCAGTACGGTCGCCACCGCCACGGCGCCGCCCAGCAGCGGCCCGAGGAAAGCCCCCGGGGTCACCGCGCTGCTGTGCGCCAGGAAGCCCCCGATCGCCGCGGCCGCCGTCGCCGCGACGGCCGCCACGCCCCAGCGCAGCCGCAGCAGGTGCAGCTCCAGGAAGTACAGCGGGAAGGCGATCCACAGCCCGTCGGGGGAGACCACCAGCAGCGCGGCCCAGGCGGCGCACAATCCCGCCAGCCACACCGCCCCGGCGCGCGCCGAGCTGTGCACCACGGGGGTCCGTACGCCCGCGACGTACACGGCGGCCAGGAGCGCGCAGGCCGCGACCACCCAGCCCGCGCGCGGCGCGGAGTCGGCGACGGCCCGCCCGGCGGCGAGGGCGAGCAGGCCGAAGAGCAGGGCGTGCAGGCACAGCCGCAGGACGCGGGAGACCGGGGTGAGGGTGCGGACACCGGGCGTGGGGGGCGAGGGGGGAGCAGTCATGGCCTGACCAGCGTAAGTCCGGGTCCGGGCGCCCCGGTCAACCAAAGGATTGATGTCTTCGTGCGCCCTTCGATACGAGGATCCCTACTGTGGCGCGATGCCTTGTGTCCACGCGGAAGACCAAGGTGGGGAACATGTTCGTCGCATGGAGAGATCTACGGTTCGCGAAGGGCCGCTTCGCCCTGATGGGCTCGGTGGTCCTGCTGATCACGCTGCTGGTCGGCCTGTTGTCCGGGCTCACCGCGGGACTGGCCCGGGAGAACATCTCGGCCATCACCGGCCTGCCCGCCACCACCCGCCTCGCGTTCGCCGCGCCCACCGGGGACCAGAAGGTCTCCTTCACCAACTCCCAGGTGCCCGAGAAGGCCTGGCTGGCCTGGCGGGAGCAGCCCGGGGTCACCTCGGCGCAGCCGCTGGGCATCCGCACCACCAACGTCGTCTCGGGTGAGCGCACGGCGGGCGTGTCCGTCTTCGGCGTGGACCCGGCGGGCTCCCTCGCGCCGTGGGGGAGCGGGCTCGCCCAGGGGCAGGTGGTCCTCACCGAGAAGGCCGCCAAGGAGCTCGGCGGCCTGACCGCCGGATCCAAGCTCAGGATCGGCCAGGTCGAGATGACCGTGGCCGCCGTCTCCGGCACCGCCGCCTACAGCCACACCCCGGTCGTCTGGATGGACCTCAACGACTGGCAGCGCGTCGGGAACCCCGGCACCTCCATCGACACCCTGGCCACCGTCGTGGCCCTGGACGGCAAGGGCGGAGTCGACTGGGCGGCCGGCGACAAGGCCACCGCCACCAAGGCGCAGACCGTCGACGAGGCCCTGAGCGCGATCGGCTCCTACACCTCCGAGAACGGCTCGCTCCAGCTGATGCGCGGGTTCCTCTTCGCCATCTCGGCCCTCGTCATAGGGGCCTTCTTCACGGTGTGGACCATCCAGCGCAGCGGGGACATCGCGGTGCTGAAGGCGCTGGGCGCCTCCACCCCGTACCTGCTCAAGGACGCCCTCGGGCAGGCGGTGGTGATGCTGGCGCTCGGCACCGGCGCCGGCACCGCGCTCGCGGCCGGGTTCGGAGCCCTGATCAGCGGCGGTGACGTGCCCTTCGTGCTCGACGCCGCCACCGTGCTGGTCCCGGCCGCCGTCATGATCGCGCTCGGCGCACTGGGCGCCGCCCTGTCCATCCGGCGGATCACCGCCGTAGACCCCCTGACCGCTCTCGGGAGCGCCCGATGACCCTGCTCGTGCACGACGTGACCCTCACCTACCCGGACGGCGACGGCCGCCTCACGGCGCTGGACGCGGTCGGGCTGGAGGTGCCCGCCGGCACCCTGACGGCGGTGGTCGGTCCCTCCGGTTCCGGGAAGTCGAGCCTGCTGGCGGTCGCCGCCACCCTGGTCACGCCCGACAGCGGCCGGGTGGTCGTGGCGGGGCAGGACGCCTCGGAGCTCGGCCCGGGGGAGAAGGCGACGCTGCGCCGGGAGAAGATCGGCATCGTCTTCCAGCAGCCGAACCTGCTGGCCTCGCTCACCGCCGCCGAACAGCTCCAGGTCATGGCCCACCTCTCGGGCCGCCCCGCGCGGGCCGTACGGGGGCGGGCCCTGGAGCTGCTGGACGCGGTGGGGCTGGCCGACAAGGCCGACAAGCGGCCGCACCAGCTCTCCGGGGGGCAGCGCCAGCGGATCAACATCGCCCGCGCCCTGATGAACGAGCCCGCCGTGCTCCTGGTCGACGAGCCCACCAGCGCCCTCGACCACGAGCGCGGCGCCGCGATCCTGGACCTGCTGGTCACGCTCACCCGGGAGCGCTCCACCGCCACCGTGCTGGTCACCCACGACCACGCCCACCTGGAGCGCATGGACCGCACCACGACGATGACCGACGGCCGCCTCACCGAGGTGGTCCCGGCCGCGTAGGGCGTACGGCAAAGGCCCCGGCCCCCTTCGAGGGGGCCGGGGCCTTTGCCGTACGGGCGGCTCGCCTACGCCGGGTTCTGGCTCTGCAGGGCCACCGACAGCTCGGCCGCGACACCCTGGAGGATCGGCACGAAGGACTCGGCCACGGCCTCGGTCACCCGGCCGGCCGGGCCGGAGATGGAGATCGCGGCGGCGGTCGGCGAGTTCGGCACGGAGACCGCCAGGCAGCGGACTCCTATCTCCTGCTCGTTGTCGTCGACCGCGTAGCCCACCCGCCGGACGACCTCCAGGGCGTCCAGGAAGCCCTCGGGGGTGGTGATGGTCTTCTCGGTCGCGGCCGGCATCCCGGTGCGCGCGAGCAGGGCCCGTACCTCGTCCGCGGGGGTGTAGGCGAGCAGCGCCTTGCCCACGCCGGTGGAGTGCGGCAGCACCCGGCGGCCGACCTCGGTGAACATGCGCATCGAGTGCTTGGACGGCACCTGGGCGACGTAGACGATCTCGTCCCCGTCGAGCAGGGCCATGTTCGCGGTCTCGCCGGTCTCCTCGACCAGGCGCGCCAGGTAGGGGCGGGCCCAGGTGCCCAGCAGCCGCGACGCGGACTCGCCGAGGCGGATCAGCCGGGGTCCGAGGGAGTACCGTCGGTTGGGCTGCTGCCGGACGTAGCCGCACGCCACGAGGGTGCGCATGAGGCGATGGATGGTGGGCAGCGGCAGACCGCTGGCGGCGGAGAGCTCGCTGAGGCCGACCTCGCCACCGGCATCGGCCATGCGTTCGAGGAGATCGAAGGCGCGCTCGAGGGACTGGACGCCACCGCTGGCGGCGGTGGGCTTGGTGGAGGCGTCGGTGGTGCTGGCGCTGGACGTCGGCACGGGCGCGGTCCTTTCGGTGCTGGCAGGCAAGCAAGCAGCCTACCGGTCGGTCTGCGTCGGCCCTAGAGCCGGGGCGATGCCGTCCTCGCCGGTCAGAGGTGGTTTGTCCTGGTGGCGGAGGTCCCCGGGAAGTTACCGGTCCGGTTCCTGGTGGTGGTAGCTACATTCTGCATAGCGAAATCTTAATTCCATCCTGTGGAAACCTCCAATTGCGATACGCCGCCGTCAGTGGTCCGTCCGGGCGCTCTTGACTGGTTCCGGATCGACGTGAAGACTCCGTCAACAGAACGTTGAATTTCGCTCTGTGGAAGTAGATGGGGAGGTTCCGGTGTCCGACCTGGCTGTGGAACTGGTACTGCGCTCGACGCGCGTCATCACCCCCGAGGGGACGCGTGCCGCTTCGGTGGCCGTCGCCGGCGGGAAGATCGCGGCCGTGCTGCCGTACGAGGCCGACGTACCGGCCGGTGCCCGGCTGGAGGACTTCGGCGACGACGTGCTCCTCCCCGGCCTGGTCGACACCCACGTCCACGTGAACGACCCCGGTCGTACCGAGTGGGAAGGCTTCTGGACGGCCACCCGCGCCGCCGCGGCCGGTGGCATCACCACCATCCTCGACATGCCGCTCAACTCGCTGCCGCCGACCACCACGACCGCCAACCTTGTGGTCAAGCAGGATGTGGCCCGGGCCAAGGCGCACGTGGACGTCGGCTTCTGGGGCGGTGCGCTGCCGGACAACGTCAAGGACCTGCGCCCGCTGCACGACGCCGGAGTCTTCGGCTTCAAGTGCTTCCTGTCGCCCTCCGGCGTGGATGAGTTCCCGCTCCTCGACCAGGAGCAGCTGGCCGCCTCGCTCGCCGAGATCACCGGCTTCGGCGGCCTGCTGATCGTGCACGCCGAGGACCCGCACCACCTGGAGTCCGCGCCGCAGAACGCCGGCCCCAAGTACGCCGACTTCCTGGCCTCCCGCCCCCAGGACGCCGAGAACACCGCGATCCAGAACCTGATCGACCAGGCGAAGCGACTCAACGCGCGCGTCCACGTCCTGCACCTGTCCTCCGCCTCCGCGCTGCCGCTGATCGCCGCGGCCAAGGCCGAGGGCGTGCGGATCACCGTCGAGTCCTGCCCGCACTTCCTCACCCTGACGGCCGAGGAAGTCCCGGACGGCGCCACCGAGTTCAAGTGCTGCCCGCCCATCCGCGAGTCCGCGAACCAGGACGTCCTGTGGGACGCGCTCGCCGACGGCACGATCGACTGCATCGTCTCCGACCACTCGCCCTCCACCGCGGACCTCAAGACCGGCGACTTCGCCACCGCGTGGGGCGGCATCTCCTCCCTCCAACTGGGCCTTCCGGCCATCTGGACCGAGGCGAAGAAGCGCGGCCGCACCCTCGAGGACGTCGTCCGCTGGATGTCCGCCGCCCCGGCCGCCCTCGCCGGTCTGGCGAGCAAGGGCGCGATCGAGGCCGGCCGCGACGCCGACTTCGCCGTCCTGGCCCCCGAAGAGACCTTCACCGTGGACCCGGCCCACCTGCACCACCGCAACCAGGTCACGGCGTACGCGGGCAAGACCCTGCACGGCGTCGTGAAGTCCACCTGGCTGCGCGGAACGCAGATCGCCGACCACGGCACCCCGTCCGAGCCCACCGGCCGACTCCTTGAAAGGCAGAACTGACAGTGGCGATTGAATCCTTCACCGGCAACGCGAACCCGTACGGAGGCGGCGACCCGTACGCGGACTACCGCAGCGCGGACTTCCCGTTCACCCAGTACGCGAACCTCGCCGCCCGTGAACTCGGCGCCGGTGTCATCGAGGCCAACGACGAGTTCTTCGCCCAGCGCGAGAACCTGCTGATCTCCGAGGCCGCGCACTTCGACCCCGAGGACTTCGGCCACAAGGGCAAGGTCATGGACGGCTGGGAGACCCGCCGCCGCCGCGGCATCTCCGCCACCCAGCCCTGGCCGACCCCCGAGGACCACGACTGGGCGCTCGTCCGCCTGGGCGCCCCCGGCGTCATCCGCGGCATCGTCGTGGACACCGCCCACTTCCGCGGCAACATGCCGCAGGCCGTCTCCGTAGAGGCCACCAACTGGGAGGGCGCCCTCGCGCCGACCCCGGCGGAGCTCCAGGGCGACGACATCAAGTGGACGACCATCGTCGCCCGCACCCCCGTCGGCGGCCACGCGGCCAACGGCTTCGAGATCGACGTGGAGCAGCGCTTCACGCACCTGCGCGTCAACCAGCACCCCGACGGCGGCATCGCCCGCCTGCGCGTCTACGGCGAGGTCGTCCCCGACCCCAAGTGGCTCGCGGCGCTCGGCTCCTTCGACGTGGTGGCCCTGGAGAACGGCGGCTCCGTCCAGGACGCCTCCAACCGCTTCTACTCCCCGCCGACCAACACCATCAACCCGGGCCGCTCCCGCAAGATGGACGACGGCTGGGAGACCGCCCGTCGCCGTGACAACGGCAACGACTGGATCCGCTACCAGCTCGTCGCCGAGTCCGAGATCCGCGCCGTCGAGATCGACACCGCGTACCTCAAGGGCAACTCGGCCGGCTGGGCCTCGCTGTCGATCAAGACGGGCGAGGAGGGCGAGTGGACCGAGTTCCTGCCGCGCACCCGCCTGCAGCCCGACACCAACCACCGCTTCGTGCTCGACGCCCCGGCGGTCGGCACGCACGTGCGCATCGACATCTTCCCGGACGGCGGCTTCTCCCGCCTGCGCCTCTTCGGTGCGCTGACGGAGGCCGGCACCGCCGCGCACACCGCCCGTCACCAGGAGCTGGGCGGCTGACGCCACCCTCGTGACCGCCCCGGGGGCCGACACCCCCGGGGCATGCGCGAACACCCCGCAGGGGCGCACCGTTTCGACGGCGCGCCCCTGCGGCGTTCGTGTGCGTGCGGGGTTCGCGCCCCCAAGGGCCTTGTGCGCATGCGTTGTTGCCCCCGCGGGGCGTGCGGAACGCCCGGCCCGCTAGCCTGCCGCTACAGCGGACGGCGGACACCCGGGGGCCACGATGACGCAGAGCACGCCGCAGAGCACGACCCAGAGCACGCCACGCACGACGGAGCAGCGGCGCAAGGACGCGCTGGCCCGCTTCGAGAGCGACATCGACGTCTGGGTCGCCACCGCCGACGCCACGGGCGTCGCCTGTCTCGTGCCCCTCTCCTTCCGGTGGGACGGCGAGAGCTTCCTGATGTCGACCGGGCGCACCCTGCCCACCGGCCGCAACCTCGCGGCGAGCGGCCGTGTGCGCCTCGCCTTCGGCGCGACCCGCGACGTGGTCCTCGTGGAGGGCGCCGTGACCCGGCTGGAGGCGGCGGAGCTGGCGCCCGGCGAGATCGAGGCCTTCGCGGCGCACTCCGGCTTCGACCCGAGCAGCCTGAAGACGCCCTATCCGTACTTCCGGGTCACGCCCGTGTGGATCCAGGCCTGGCGCGAGGCGGACGAGATCGCCGGACGCGACCTGATGAAGGACGGCCGCTGGCTGCCCTGACGGCCTACGGGCCGCCCACGGCCTACGGGCCGGCCACGGCTTACGGGCCGGCCACGGCCTACGCCGCGTGGCCGCCGTCCACCGAGAACTCGGCGCCCGTGACGTACGCGGAGTCCGGGCCCGCCAGGAAGGACACCATGGCGGCCACCTCTTCCGGCGTGGCGAAGCGGCCCAGGGCCGTCATGGCCGACTGCGAGGCGGCGTACGGGCCGTTCGCCGGGTTCATGTCGGTGTCCACCGGGCCCGGGTGGACCAGGTTGGCGGTGATCCCGCGCTCGCCGAGCTCCCGCGAGAGGGCCTTGGTGAGCCCGGTCAGCGCCGCCTTGCTCATCGCGTACAGGGTGCCGCCCGGCCCCGGCACGCGCTGGGTCATGCAGCTGCCGATGGTGATGATCCGCCCGCCGCGGTCCAGGCGCCCGGCCGCCGCCTGGGAGGCCAGGAAGGCGCCCCGTACGTTGACCGAGAGGACCCGGTCCACGTCCGCGAGGGTGAGCCCCTCCAGCGGTCCGAGCACGCCCGCCCCGGCGTTGTTCACCAGGACGTCGAGCCGGCCCAGGCCCCGTACCGTCTCCTCGACCACCGCGGCGGCCCGCTCCGCGTCCCCCGAGTCGGCGCGCAGCGCCAGGCCGCGCCGCCCGAGCGCCTCGATCTTGCCGACCACCTGGGCCGCCGCGGCGCTGTCGCTGACGTAGGTGATCGCGACGTCGGCACCGTCCCGCGCCAGCCGCAGGGCGGTCGCCGCGCCGATTCCCCTGCTGCCACCGGTCACCAGGGCCACTGCGGTGCCCGTGCCCGTGCCGGTGCCGTTGTCGCCGCCATTGCCGTTCATGGTGTTCCTCCCGCGTCGATTGGTTGTGAGTTCAATGAAATCGCCCAGGGAGCAAAGGCGCTGGCGGGAAACGGACATCGCGTTCGCGCGCGCCGGAGCGATGAGTTCCGGGCGGCCCGGGAGTCTGAACCCGTGACAGTGGACGTACCGGAGCCAAGGAGCGCAGTGCCATGGGAAAGCTGACCCTCACCACCTTCCTGACCCTCGACGGCGTGATGCAGGCACCGGGGGGCCCGGAGGAGGACCCCAGCGGCGGGTTCGCGTACGGCGGGTGGCTCGTGCCCTTCGCCGACGAGGGCATGGGGGAGTTCATCACCGAGGTCTTCGACCGGGCCGGGGCCTTCCTCCTCGGGCGCCGGACCTACGAGATCTTCGCCGCGTACTGGCCCCAGCACGACGACCCCGCCGACCCGGTCGCGAGCAGGCTGAACGGGCTGCCCAAGTACGTGGCTTCGACCACGCTCAAGGAACCCGCCTGGGGCCCCGCCACGGCGATCGACGGGGAGCAGCTGCAGAGCGAGGTCGTACGGATCAAGGACGCGACCGAGGGGGAGGTGCAGGTGCACGGCAGCGGCGCGCTCGCGCGGTGGCTGCTGGCGCGGGACCTGGTGGACGAGCTGAACCTGCTGGTCTTCCCCGTCTTCCTGGGCGGCGGGCGTCGGCTGTTCCCGACGGGCGGGCTGCCGACGGCCTTCGAGCTGACGGGCTCCCGCACCACCTCGGCCGGCACGGCCATCCACAGCTACCGGCCGAAGGGGCGCGCCGCGTTCGGCACCTTCGAGTGACACCGGGGTTCAAGCCGGGGTTCAGGCCAGGGATCAAACCGGGGATCAAAAGGCTCGACCGGCCGATCACGCTCGGGTAGCTTGGGCGCTTCCCCCGTGCGAGCCGCCGTAGTCTCCACCTGCCTTCTGCCGTTGGAGAACCGGTGTCCACTCTCGCCGCCCCCGCTCCCGTCGCCGCCCCCCGCCGGGCCTGGCTCGCCGATCTGCCGGTCCTGCTGGTCGCCGTCGTCTGGGGCGGCAGCTACCTCGCCGCCAAGGGCGTCACCACCACGCACACCGTGATCGCGGTGCTCGTCCTGCGCTTCGCGCTGGTCCTGCCCGTCCTCGCCCTCGCCGGCCGGCGCAAGCTGCGCGCGCTGACGCCCGCCCAGCTGCGCGGCGCCGGAGTACTGGGACTCGTACTCGGCGGGATCTTCCTGCTGGAGACCTACGGGGTCGTCCACACCTCGGCCACCAACGCCGGGCTCATCATCAGCCTGACCATGATCTTCACCCCGCTCGCCGAGTCGGCCGTCCGGCGCGAAGCCCCTTCGCCCGCCTTCCTCGGCGCCGCGGCCGTCTCCGTCTGCGGAGTCGTGCTCCTCACCCAGGGGGCGGGCTTCACCACCCCGAGCACGGGCGACCTCCTCATCCTCGGCGCCGCGCTCGCGCGGACGGCGCACGTCCTGCTCATGGCCCGGATCAAGGCCGTGCAGGAAGCCGACTCGCTCTCCCTGACCACCGTCCAGCTCGGGACGGCGGTCGCCGTGTTCGCCGTACTGGCCCTGCTGCCCGGAACCGGCGCGAGCCCCTGGGCGGCCGCCGCCGACTTCGGCCCGGCCGAGTGGGCCGGACTCGCCTTCCTCTCCGTCTTCTGCACCCTGTTCGCCTTCTTCGTGCAGATGTGGGCCGTCCGCCGCACCTCCCCCTCCCGCGTCAGCCTGCTCCTCGGCACCGAACCCCTGTGGGCCGCCGCGGCGGGCATCGCACTGGGCGGCGAGCGGCTCGGCGCGGCCGGGTTCGCCGGGGTCGCGCTCGTACTCGCGGGTACTGCCTGGGGGCGGCGCGCGGCTGGCTGAACGAATGTCCGAAAGCCGCTCGGGATATGTCAACTCCCGCTCTAGGGTGGCGACATGCCGGTTCTGGACCTCAGTTCGATCGCTGAAGACTTCAACGAGAACCCCTACCCCCACTACGCGCGCCTGCGCGCGGAAGGGCCGCTCCACCGCGTGAAGGCGGCGGACGGCCAGGAGGTCTGGCTGATCGTCGGTCACCAGGAGGCCCGCCAGGCCCTCACACACCCCGCGGTGTCCAAGAACTGGCTGACCTCCGGGATCTACACCGACCGGGAGCGGACCGAGGCCAGCGCCAACATGATGCGCGCCGACCCGCCCGACCACACCCGGCTGCGCCGGCTGGTCTCCCGCTCCTTCGCCCCGGGCCGGATCGAGGGACTGCGCGCGCGCATCCAGGAGATCGTCGACGGACTGCTCGACGCGATGGAGGCCCTTCCCGGGCGTCGGGCCGACCTGATCGAGGCCTTCGCGCAGCCGCTGCCCATGACCGTGATCTGCGAGCTCCTCGGGGTTCCCGAGGCGGACCGCGGCGCGTTCCACGGCTGGATCACCGAGATGGTCTCGCCCACCGGGGTCGAGTCGGAGAACGCGGCCGTGCGCGCCATGACCGCCTACACGGCCGGGCTCGTCGACGCCAGGATCGCCGATCCGGGCGAGGACCTGCTCAGCGACTGGGTGACCAGCAGGGACGACGGGGGCGACCGGCTCTCGCGGCGGGAACTGGTCGCCATGGCCGTCCTGATGATGGTCGGCGGGCACGAGACCACCGTGCACCTGGTCTCCAACGGGATGCGGGCGCTCCTGGCCCACCCCGACGAGCTCGCCGCCCTGCGCGCCGACCCCGGCGGCCTGATCGACGGCGCCGTCGAGGAGATCCTGCGCTACGACGGCCCGGTCGAGACGGCCACGTTCCGCTTCGCCGGCACGGACCTGGAGATCGGCGGCACCTTCATCGAGGCGGGCTCCGCCATCCTGGTCTGCCTCGCCGCGGCGGACCGGGACCCCGCCCGGTTCGACAGCCCCGACACCTTCGACATCCGCCGCCCCGGCCGGGGCGGGCACATCGCCTTCGGCCACGGCATCCACCACTGCGTCGCCGCGCCGCTCGGCCGGCTGGAGGGCCGGATCGCGATCCGGTCCCTGGTGGAGCGCTTCCCGGCCCTCCGGGAGGAGCCGGCCGTCCTCGAATGGGCGCCCGGGACCCTGGTCCGGGGGACCACCCGCCACCCGGTGCGCTGGTAGCGGCCGTGCGGGGGCCGACCTCAGAGATCAGCGAGCTCCTCCAGCGCCACGCCGCGCCGCTCCCGCCGCGAGAGCTCGCAGGCCTCCGCCACCCGGAACGCGGCGAGCGCCTCGACCCCGTCGCACGGATTGGGCCCCTCGCCCCGCACCAGCCGGACGAAGGCCGCCAGCTCGGCCTCGTAGGCGGGAGCGAAGCGTTCCAGGAATCCCGGCCACGGCTTGGTGGCCGGGGGCGGGCCCTGGGGTTCGGTCGAGGC
The DNA here is from genome assembly GCF_035978755.1 of Streptomyces sp. NBC_01298. Taxonomy (NCBI): domain Bacteria; kingdom Bacillati; phylum Actinomycetota; class Actinomycetes; order Kitasatosporales; family Streptomycetaceae; genus Streptomyces; species Streptomyces sp. NBC_01298. The sequence continues at coordinate 1,688,142 of NZ_CP108414.1, read as the reverse complement.
GATCGGCGTACGGTCGTCCAGGCCCGTGGAGACCTGGTCCAGCTCCCCGGCCAGCTCCATCCGCACGTCGTACCCGGCGCCGTTGCACCGCGTCCCGGTACTGGAGACCAGCGTCCCGTCGTCCAGGGTGAGGACGGCGGCGACCGTGTCGACGTCCCCGGCCTCCCGGAACCGCGCCGGCCCCGCGTCCGACCCGGTCGCGTACACCTCGCGCACCTCGTGACCGGTCACCCAGCGGACCATGTCGAAGTCGTGCACCAGGCAGTCTCGGTACAGCCCGCCCGAGGTCCGCAGGTACGCGGCGTCCGGCGGCGAGGGATCCGCCGTCGTGGTCCGTACGGTGTGCAGCCGGCCCAGAGCCCCGGAGCGGACCAGCTCGCGCGCCGTCGTGTAGCCCGCGTCGAAGCGGCGCATGAAGCCGAGCTGGAGCACCCCGCCGACGGCCGCCACCTCGCGCAGCACCCCCAGGGTGCGGTTCAGGTCCGGGGCGAGCGGTTTCTCGCAGAACACCGGCAGCCCGCCGCGGACGGCCCGTACGACCAGGTCCGCGTGCCCCTCGGTGGCGCAGGCGATCACCACCGCGTCCACGCCCCAGGTGAAGATCTGCTCGACGGTGGGCGCGGCGGTGGCCCCGAGCCGGTCGGCGAGGCGCACCGCCCGCGCGGGGTCGGCGTCGGCGAGCAGCAGCGAGCTCGCGTCCGCCTGCCGGGCCAGTGCCGCCGCGTGGAAGGAACCGATCCGGCCCGTTCCGATGAGCCCGATGCGCATGCACTCAACGTGACCCCGTCCGGGGGAGCTGTCAATCTGTCCCGCTGTGTCCGGCACGGTCCGCAATGACCCCGATGGCTCGCATGGTGCACTGTGACGGATACTGGGCGGCTGCGGCTTGACACATATGATCGTTTTGACGACCGGGTACCGCGGCGGGACAGCGCTCGCGGAGCGGGCCGGCAAGCGAGCCGACAAGCGACCCGACAAGCGAAAGGCACGGGCAGACGTGGCTAGGGTTCGGACAGGGGTACGCCTCGTGGGCGCGGTGCTCGCGGCGGTACTGGGTGCCTCCCTCGTGGGCTGCAGCAGTACGGGCGGCAAGCGCGCCGAGGACCGCGCGAAGGCCGAGGCGGCGGGCCGGCCCGCCGTCTCCACCCCGCGCTGGACCTTCGCGATGGTCACCCACGCGGGCGACGGCGACACCTTCTGGGACATCGTGCAGAAGGGGGCCAAGGAGGCCGCGGCGAAGGACAACATCAACTTCGTCTACGCCCACGACGACCAGGCACAGCAGCAGGCCCAGTTCGTCCAGAACGCCATCGACCAGAAGGTCGACGGGCTGATCGTCTCCCTGGCCAAGCCCGAGGCACTCAAGGACGTCCTCGCCAAGGCCGTCAAGGCCGGCATCCCGGTGATCACGGTCAACTCCGGATCCGCCCAGTCCGCCGAGTACGGCGCGCTCACCCACATCGGCCAGGACGAGGTGATCGCCGGCGAGGCGGTCGGCACCGAGCTGGGCAAGCGCGGCCGCAAGAAGGCCGTCTGCGTCCTGCACGAGCAGGGTAACGTGGGCCACGAGCAGCGCTGCGCCGGAGCGAAGAAGACCTTCGGCGAGTCCGGCGGGACCATGGAGAACCTGTACGTCGAGGGCACCAACATGCCGTCCGTCCAGGCGGCCCTGCAGGCCAAGCTCCAGGCCGACCCCTCCGTCGACGCGATCGTCACCCTCGGCGCGCCCTTCGCTCCCACGGCCGTCAAGGCCAAGGACGCGGCGGGCAGCAAGGCCGAGGTGGACACCTTCGACCTGAACGCCTCGGTGGCCCGCGACCTGAAGTCCGGCGCCCTCGGATTCGCCGTCGACCAGCAGCCCTACCTCCAGGGCTACGAGGCCGTCGACCTGCTCTGGCTCTACCGCTACAACGCCGACGTGCTCGGCGGCGGCCTGCCGGTGCTCACCGGGCCGCAGATCGTCACCGGGGCCGAGGCCGCCACGCTGGAGAAGTTCATCAACCGGGGCAGCCGATGAGCACCGCCACCAAGGCCCCGGCTCCCGCCCCCGCCCCGCGCGACGAGAGGCTCGCGCCCACCTCGCTGCTGCGCCGCCTGCTGGGCCGGCCCGAGCTCGGCGCGGTGGTCGGCGCGGTGGCCGTCTTCGTCTTCTTCTCCTTCGCGGCCGACAGCTTCCTGCGGGCTTCCAGCCTGAGCACGATCCTGTACTCGGCCTCCACCATCGGCATCATGGCCGTCCCGGTGGCCCTGCTCATGATCGGCGGAGAGTTCGACCTGTCCGCCGGGGTCATGGTCACCTCATCGGCGCTGCTCAGCTCGATGTTCAGTTACCAGATGACCGCCAACGTCTGGGTGGGCGTCCTCGTATCGCTGCTGGTCACCCTGGGGATCGGGTTCTTCAACGGGTTCATGCTGACCCGTACGAAACTGCCCAGCTTCATCATCACGCTCGGCACCTTCCTGATGCTGACCGGCCTGAACCTCGGCTTCACCAAGCTGATCAGCGGCTCGGTCTCCACCAAGACCATCGCCGACATGGAGGGCTTCTCCTCCGCCCGCGCGCTCTTCGCCTCGCAGTGGACCTTCGGCTCGGTCACCCTCAAGGTCACCATCCTGTGGTGGCTGGTGCTGGTCGCCGTGGCCACCTGGATCCTGCTGCGCACCCGCGCCGGGAACTGGATCTTCGCCGTCGGCGGCGGCGCGGACGCGGCCCGCGCGACCGGGGTACCCGTCGTGAAGACCCGTATCGGCCTGTACATGGGCGTCGCCCTGTGCGCCTGGATCTCCGGGCAGCACATCCTCTTCTCGTTCGACGTGGTCCAGTCGGGCGAGGGGGTCGGCAACGAGTTCCTCTACATCATCGCCGCCGTCATCGGCGGCTGTCTGATGACCGGCGGCTACGGCTCGGCCATCGGCTCCGCCGTGGGCGCCTTCATCTTCGGCATGACCAGCAACGGCATCGTGTACGCGCAGTGGAACCCGGACTGGTTCAAGTTCTTCCTCGGCGCGATGCTGCTGCTGGCCACGCTGCTCAACGCATGGGTCCGCAAGCGGGCGGAGGCGAAGTGACGATGACCGACACCGGAACCCGGACGTCCCCGGACCCGTCCGCCCCCGCCCTGGTGAAGCTGACCGACGTCAGCAAGTACTACGGCAACATCCGCGCCCTCCAGGGCGTCTCCCTGGAGGTCTCCGCCGGCGAGATCACCTGCGTGCTCGGCGACAACGGCGCCGGCAAGTCCACCCTCATCAAGATCATCGCGGGGCTGCACCGGCACGACGCCGGCACCTTCGAGATCGAGGGCGAGGAGACCGTGCTCGCCAACCCGCGCGCCGCCCTCGACCACGGCATCGCCACCGTCTACCAGGACCTCGCCGTGGTCCCGCTCATGCCCGTCTGGCGCAACTTCTTCCTCGGCTCCGAGCCCACCAAGGGCCGCGGCCCCTTCCGGCGGCTCGACGTGGAGCTCATGCGCGAGACCACCCGCGCCGAGCTGCTGCGCATGGGCATCGACCTGCGGGACGTGGACCAGCCCATCGGCACCCTGTCGGGCGGCGAGCGGCAGTGCGTGGCCATCGCCCGCGCGGTCCACTTCGGCGCCAAGGTCCTCGTACTCGACGAGCCCACCGCCGCCCTCGGCGTCAAGCAGTCCGGGGTGGTCCTCAAGTACGTGGCCGCGGCCCGTGACGCGGGTCTCGGCGTGGTCCTGATCACCCACAATCCGCACCACGCCTACCTGGTCGGGAACCGTTTCGTCCTGCTCAAGCGCGGCACCATGGCGGGCAGCCACACCCGCGAGTCGATCACCCTGGACGAGCTCACCCGGCAGATGGCGGGGGGCTCCGAGCTCGACGAGCTGAGCCACGAACTGGAGCGGGTGGCAGAATCAGGTCCTGACGACACGCCCCGACCCGAAAACACATCCGGCCCCACTCCGGGCACCACCGCACCCTGAGGGACGACACGACTCGATGAGCACGTACCGGGACTTCACGCTCGCCCACCGGGGGGCGGCGCGGGGCACCGTCCTGCGGACCATCGGGACCCGTGAGCGCAGGTCGCACCTGACCGCACCGCGCGTTCCGACCGTCGGCATCGACATCGGCGGCACCAAGGTGATGGCCGGGGTCGTCGACGCCGACGGGGTCATCCTGGAGAAGATCCGGACCGAGACCCCGGACAAGTCCAAGAGCCCCAAGGTCGTCGAGGACACCATCGTCGAGCTGGTCCTCGACCTCTCCGACCGGCACGACGTGCACGCCGTGGGCATCGGCGCCGCCGGCTGGGTCGACGCCGACCGCTCCCGCGTCCTGTTCGCCCCGCACCTGGCCTGGCGCGACGAACCGCTGCGCGACGCGCTCCAGTCCCGGCTCGCGGTCCCGGTCATGGTGGACAACGATGCCAACACCGCCGCCTGGGCCGAATGGCGCTTCGGCGCCGGCCGGGGCGAGGACCACCTGGTCATGATCACCCTGGGCACCGGGATCGGCGGGGCCATCCTCGAAGGCGGCCAGGTCAAGCGCGGCCGCTACGGGGTCGCGGGCGAGTTCGGCCACATGCAGGTGGTCCCCGGGGGACACCGGTGCCCCTGCGGCAACCGCGGCTGCTGGGAGCAGTACAGCTCCGGGAACGCCCTGGTCCGCGAGGCCCGCGAGCTGGCCGCCGCCGACTCCCCGGTCGCCCACAACCTCATCGCCCGCGTCGGCGGCAACGTCCAGGAGATCACCGGGCCGCTCATCACCGAGCTGGCCCGCGAGGGCGACGCCATGTGCGTCGAGCTGCTCCAGGACATCGGGCAGTGGCTCGGCGTCGGCATCGCCAACCTCGCGGCCGCCCTCGACCCCTCCTGCTTCGTCATCGGCGGCGGCGTCAGCGCCGCCGACGACCTGCTGATCGGCCCCGCCCGCGACGCCTTCCGCCGCCACCTCACCGGCCGCGGATACCGCCCCGAGGCCCGTATCGCCAAGGCCCAGCTCGGCCCCGAGGCCGGCATGGTCGGCGCCGCCGACCTCTCCCGGCTCGTCGCCCGCCGCTTCCGCCGGGCCACGCGCCGGCGCGTCGAGCGGTACGAGCGCTACGCGCAGTTCGGCCGGCGCGACACCTCCACCGGCCTCGAGGACCAGGAAAAGCAGTGACACCGCCCTCCCTGCCCCGCCAGGCCCCGTCCCCCGACGAGCGGTCCGGCGGGCCGATCCCCGCCGAGGACCGCAAGCACGTGGTGCGGCGCCGCTGGATCACGGCGATCATCATCCTGCTGCTGGTCGGCGTCCCGGCCGGCTACCTCGCCGTCTCCGCCCAGCAGAGCCGCCAGAGCGGCCGCGACAAGGCCTCCAAGGTCGGTGCCGCGCAGGTCCGCCCCGGCTGGCCCTCCAAGGTCCAGCGCAGCATCTACGAGGTCCCGATCCCGGCGACGGCCTCGCGGGTCGGCTACCTGGAGACCAACAACTGGCACACCAGCCGGCTGTACGCGCAGTTCGGGGTCACCCCGGAGGAGCTCGACACCTTCCTGGCCGACGTCGGCACCAGCCGGGAGGCGCTGACCAGCGGAGTGTCGGTCTCCCCGAGCGACACCAGGATCGCGGGCTGGAACTGGGACACGGAGGGCAGCTGGTCCGGGATCACCCTGGAGGGCCCGGACCGCCGCCCCACCCGCGACATCACCGTCGACCTGAGCCACCCCGGGTACCCCAAGGTCTACGTGGTCTCCAAGGCGGTGCCGTAGACCGCGCCGGGCACCGCGCCCCGCGAGTACAGTGCGTCCCGGGGGCGGGGCCGTAGCGCAGAGGTCGTCGCGCGCGGTCTCCAAAATCGCGAGGACGCCGGTTCGAATCCGGTCGGCTCCGCCTTCCCGGGGTGGCTCCGCCTTTCCGGCGTGTACGGGCCCCCGCGCGGCTAGCCTTGGATCATGAAGCTCACCAAGCGGCTGCACTCCTGCGTCCAGCTGGAGAAGGACGGGCTCGTGCTCGTCATCGACCCGGGCGCCTTCAGCGAAGCGGACGCCGGCCTCGGCGCCGACGCCCTGCTCGTCACCCACGAGCACCCCGACCACTTCGAGGAGGGCCGGCTGCGCGCCGCCCTCGACGCGAACCCGGCGGCGCGGCTGTGGACCCTGCGCAGCGTCGCGGAGAAGCTCGCCCCCGCCTATCCGGGCCGCGTCCACACGGTGGGCCACGGGGACACCTTCACCGCGGCCGGATTCGAGGTCCAGGTGCACGGCGAGCTGCACGCCGTGATCCACCCGGACATCCCGCGGATCACCAACGTCGGCTTCCTGGTGGACGCTTCCGTCTTCCATCCGGGGGACGCGCTGACCGTGCCCGCGACCCCCGTCGAGACCCTCATGCTCCCGGTGCACGCGCCCTGGAACAAGATCGCCGAGGTGATCGACTACGTCCGCGAGGTCAAGCCGCGCCAGACCCTCGCCATCCACGACGCCGGTCTGACGGACCTCATCCTGCCGATCTACGCCACCCAGATCGGCAACCTCGGCGGCGCCGAGTACGGCCGGCTCACCCCAGGGCACGCGGCCGAACTGTGACTGTCGGTGCCGGGCGGTAGGTTGGACGGCATGCGTATCGCCACGTTCAACGTCAACTCGATCACCGCCCGGCTGCCGCGCCTGCTGGCCTGGCTGGAGAGCTCCGGTACGGATGTCGTGTGCATCCAGGAGACCAAGTGCTCCGCCGAGCAGTTCCCGTACGAGGAGCTCCGCGCGCTGGGCTACGAGTCGGCCGTCAACGCCACCGGCCGGTGGAACGGCGTGGCCCTGCTCTCCAAGGTCGGCCTGGAGGACGTGGTCGTGGGGCTGCCCGACGGCCCCGACTACGAGGGCGTCCAGGAGCCCCGCGCCATCTCCGCGACCTGCGGCGGCGTGCGCGTCTGGTCGGTGTACGTGCCCAACGGGCGCGAGGTCGAGCACGACCACTACGGCTACAAGCTGGACTGGTTCCGGGCCCTGTCCACCGCCGTCGCCGAGGACGCGGCGGGGGAGCGTCCCTTCGCGGTGCTCGGCGACTTCAACGTGGCCCCGACCGACGAGGACGTCTACGACCCGGCGGTCTTCGAGGGCCTGACCCACGTCACCCCCGCCGAGCGGGCCGCGCTGGAGGCGCTGCGCGCCGCCGGACTCTCCGACGTGTTCCCGCGCGCGCTCAAGTACGACCGGCCGTACACCTTCTGGGACTACCGGATGCTGGCCTTCCCCAAGAACAGGGGCATGCGCATCGACCTGGTCTACGGCAACCCGGCCTTCACCAAGGCCGTCACCGACTCCTATGTGGACCGCGAGGAACGCAAGGGCAAGGGCGCCTCGGACCACGCCCCGGTCGTCGTCGACCTGGCGCTCTAGGCCGCCCCGCCCCGCCCGGCGGGAGCACCGGACCGGGCGGGGCGGTGCGATCGCCGGACGGCAGCCCGGCCCGTGATCCTCAGGCGCGCCCTATGGCCGGTGGCGGATCCTGGTGTCAGGCTGAGCCCATGAACATCCCTTTTCTGGCCAACTGGATCAACCGACATGAAACGGACCGGGGCGCGGGACTCGCCGCGGCCCTCGCGGACGATCCCGAGGGCATCAACGAGTTGTTCGCCGAATGCGAGATGCTGCGCGCCCACGCGCGCCAAGCCGGGCTCGAACTCGACGAGACCCCGGGCTCGTTGGAGGAGATCGACCAGCTGATGCCGCGTTGGCGCCGGGACCCGGAGATCACCCCGTGGCTCGGCAACGACGCGGGCTTCTACCTCGGGACCGTCATCATCCGCTCCGTCGCGGGCGCCGCCTGGCAGGTGTGGCCCAACGGGCAGCCGATGATCCGGCTGGCTTCGGGCCGCGAGCTGAACGTGGTCGAGTCGGGGGTGTCCTGGGCGATGACGGGATCCCCCGAGCTCAGCCAGGCGTACGCCGAGGCATCCGAGGGCTGAGCCGCTTCCGGAGCCGGGCCGCCTCCGGAGCGAGCCGCTCGCGGAAGCCGCGCCGCCGCCTCCGGAGGGCCGATCTCCACGGAAGGCTGACCTCGCGGGCCTTTATGCGGCTTTTAGGCGTGTCGCGGTGAAGTGCCCTTCCGCGGCTGGATAGTTTGCGCTGACCTCGACACACCGACAAAGTGGGCAGGGCAGCGTATGGCCGTCGATCCGTTGATCGAGCTGCGGGACGTCAACAAGCACTTCGGACAACTGCACGTCCTCCAGGACATCAACCTCACCGTCGGCCGCGGGGAGGTGGTGGTGGTCATCGGCCCCTCCGGCTCCGGGAAATCGACCCTGTGCCGGGCGATCAACCGACTGGAGACCATCGAGTCGGGCACGATCACGCTCGACGGGAAGCCGCTTCCGGCCGAGGGCAAGGAGCTCGCGTCCCTCCGGGCGGACGTGGGGATGGTCTTCCAGTCCTTCAACCTCTTCGCGCACAAGACGGTGCTCGCCAACGTCTCCCTCGCCCAGATCAAGGTCAGGAAGCGCAAGAAGGAGGAGGCGGACAAGCGCTCCCGCGAGCTCCTGGAGCGGGTCGGTCTCGCGAACCAGGCCGAGAAGTTCCCGGCCCAGCTCTCCGGAGGCCAGCAGCAGCGCGTGGCCATCGCCCGCGCTCTCGCCATGAACCCCCAGGCCCTCCTCTTCGACGAGCCCACCTCCGCGCTCGACCCGGAGATGATCAACGAGGTGCTGGAGGTCATGCAGCAGCTCGCCGCCGAGGGCATGACCATGGTCGTGGTCACCCACGAGATGGGCTTCGCCCGCTCCGCCGCCAACCGCGTCGTGTTCATGGCCGACGGAAGGATCGTCGAGGACCGGACCCCGGAGGCCTTCTTCACCGCCCCCGAGAGCGAGCGGGCCAAGGACTTCCTCTCCAAGATCCTCAAGCACTGAGGGGCGGCCCGATGAGACACCATCCGACGAACCCCCCGAAGCGACGCGTCCGCGCCCGCGCCGCCGCCCTGGCCCTGACCCTCGTCCTCGTGGGCGCCCTCGCCGGCTGCGGGAAGTCCGGCAGTCCGCCGGTCAAGGGCCCGCAGCCCGAGGACCTGCCCGTCTACCAGGTGGCGACCGGCTTCCAGCTGCCGGACTCCCCGACCTGGACCAAGGCCAAGAAGCGCGGCCACCTCGTGGTCGGCGCCAAGGAGGACCAGCCGTACATGGGGGAGAAGGACCCCGCGAGCGGCCGCTACTCCGGCTTCGACATCGAGATCGCCAAGATGATGTCGGCCTCGCTCGGCTTCGACCCCAAGACGATCGAGTTCAAGACCATCGCCTCCGCCAACCGCGAGACGGCCCTGCAGAACGGCCAGATCGACTACTACGTGGGCACCTACACGATCAACGAGAACCGCAAGAAGCAGGTCGGTTTCGCCGGCCCCTACTTCCTCGCCGGACAGTCCCTGCTCGTACGGAAGGGGGAGACGGAGATCAAGGGCCCCGAGGACCTCGACGGCAAGAAGGTCTGCTCGGCCGCCGGCTCCACCCCCTACCAGCGGCTCCAGAAGGAGTTCCCGCGGGCCGTCCTCGTCGCCTACGACACGTACTCGGTCTGCGTGGACAACCTGCTGACCTACCAGGTCGACGCCGTCTCCACCGACGACTCGATCCTCCTGGGCTACGCGGCCAAGGTCCCCGAGGAGCTGAAGGTGGTCGGCAAGCCCTTCTCCGAGGAGCCCTACGGCATCGGCGTCCCGCGCTCCGACAACGCGCTGCGGTTCGCCCTCGACGACGCCCTCGCCGCGAACGAGAAGAACGGCAACTGGAAGAAGGCCTACGGGGCCACGCTCGGCCTCTCCGGCCAGCCCGCGCCAGCGCCGCCCGCCATCGACCGCTACCCGGCGAGCTGAGGGGAGAGCGCACCGCCATGGACGTACTCACCGAAAACTTCTCGCTCTACGGCAAGGGATTCCTCGGCACCGTGGAACTCACGGTCTACGCCTCCCTCCTGGCCCTGGTCCTCGGTTTCCTGATGGCCTCCTTCCGCGTCGCCCCCGTCGGCTCCTTCCGGGTCTTCGGCACCGTCTGGGTGACCATCCTGCGCAACACCCCGCTCACCCTGCTCTTCTTCGCCGTCCTGCTCGGCCTGCCCCGCTTCGGCCTGGTCCTGCCCTTCCAGCTCTTCGCCGTGCTGGCCCTGGGCTGCTACACCTCGGCCTTCATCTGCGAGGCCCTGCGTTCCGGCATCAACACCGTGCCCAAGGGCCAGGGCGAGGCGGCCCGCAGCCTCGGCATGTCCTTCGGCCAGACCCTGGGCACCGTCGTCCTGCCCCAGGCCTTCCGGTCCGTCATCCCGCCCATCGGCTCCACGCTGATCGCGCTCGCCAAGAACTCCGCGATCGCGGGGGCGTTCAGCGTCACCGAGCTGCTGGGCACGTACAAGACCCTCAACGAGCTGGGCTACAGCATCATCTGGACCTTCGTCTGGATCGCGGTGGGCTACCTGATCATCACCCTGTCCATCAGCGCGCTGTTCAACGTGCTCGAAAAGCGCTTCGGAGTCGCCCGATGACCGCGCACGCGCTCCACGGTGACCTGGAGTCCACCGCCCTCTACGACCTGCTGGGCCCGCGCGCCCAGCGCCGCCACTTCTTCTACGGGATCGCCTCGACGCTCGTCATCCTCGGGCTGCTCGGCTGGCTGCTGTACCTGCTCTTCGACACGAACCAGTTCACCGCCGCCAAGTGGAGCCCCTTCACCTACAAGGGCATCCAGGAGCTGCTGCTCAAGGGACTCTGGAACACCCTCAAGGCCTTCGCCTACGCCTCGGTGCTCTCGCTCGTGCTCGGCGCGGTGCTCGCCACGGGCCGGCTCTCGGTCCACCGGCCGGTGCGCTGGGTGTCCACGCTGTGCGTGGAGTTCTTCCGGGCCATGCCGGTGCTGGTGATGATCTTCTTCATCTTCGTCGCGCTCAAGGTCCAGCCGCTGCCCGCGCTGGTCGCCGGACTGACCCTGTACAACGGCTCGGTGCTGGCCGAGGTCTTCCGCACCGGCATCAACTCGGTGGAGAAGGGACAGCGTGAGGCCGCGTACGCCCTGGGCATGCGCAAGACCCAGGTGATGACCTACGTCCTGGCCCCGCAGGGGGTCCGGGCGATGCTGCCCACCATCATCAGTCAGCTCGTGGTCGCCCTGAAGGACACTTCGCTCGGCTACCTGATCACCTACGAGGAGTTCCTGCACGCGGGCAAGCTGATCGCCTCCAACCTCGACTACGACCTGCCCTTCATCCCCGTCGTCATGATCATCTCGCCGATCTACATCGGGATGTGCATGCTCCTGTCCTGGTTCGCCACCTGGGTGGCCCGGCGCGAGCGCCGCAACCCCAAGACGAGGGCGGTCGACGTCGACATCGACACGGCCGACCCCTCGGCGGCGCTGCCGGGCCGGATCTGACCCGGAGGGCGAACCCCCAGAGCCACACCCGGCCCGGCTGCAGCCGTGGATCACTGCTCGCGCAGCGGCACCGAGACGTACGAGGGATCGGTGCGCGGCGAGGAGAAGGTCAGCTGCGCGCCGGTCGGGTTGTGCTCGATGTACAGCGGGTCGACGGTGTCGACGACCACCGCGAGGCGGTGCCCGGCCGGGACGTCGTAGGCCGTGGAGAAGAGCTCCAGGTCCACCCCGAAGGCCTGGCCGGCCGGCTTGCCGTGGAAGGTGTACGGGGCGTTGCTGATCAGCTTCCCGATGCCGAGCGGGCCCACGTCGTAGAGGTACGCGACGAAGGTGCCGTCCGACTTCGAGGGCGTGACGGTGGTGTGCAGCTTGACCGTGCCCCGGACGCGGCGCTCCTCCTCGTAGCGCGGGGACTGCCAGACGGCGGCGAAGGCGCGGGGGAGCAGCGGGATGGAGGCGGTGGGTGGCGCCTGGGAGATCTGGTCGAGCAGGCTGGAGAGCATGACGATCCCGCCGTTGGCGCCGGAGTCGATGCCCGTGAAGAGGTGCTCGCTGTCGGAGAGCGTCAGCTTCTGGGCGCCGCCGGAGCCGACCGACTTCCAGTCGGCATAGCCCTCGTACCCGCCGTCGCTGCGGGGCTTGATCTGCACCGGGGCCTCGGCGTCGACGCCGTTGGGCGCGCCCTTGAGGTAGTGGTCGAACCAGCGGTGGGCGTTGGTCCAGGTGTCGTTGGGCAGTCCGAGGAGCCCGGTCAGCTCGGCGGTGGCGTGGTCGCCGGGACGGAACTCCAGGCGCTTGGGCCCGGTCAGCTTCTCGAAGAACTTCGCGTACTGGTTGGGCGGGAAGATGGTGTCGCCCCAGGCGTTGCCGAGCATGATCGCGGCGCCGTTGGCGTTGATGGCGTCCACCTTCTCGGCGGCGGAGCGCTTCTTGCCCCACTCGATCATCTGCGGTTCCCTGTCCAGCCTGGAGCCGAGGAAGTCGCCGAGGATCTGCTGGAGTTCGGGGCCGGGGCGCCCGGTGAGGAAGCCGGCGCCGCCGAGCAGGGCGGCGGCCTGGAGGTGCTGGGTGCGGCCGGAGTAGATGGACTCGATGAGATCGGCCCAGCCGCTGAGCGCGACCACGGCCTTGATGCGCGGATCGCTCGCGGAGGCCAGCAGGCTGATGCCGGCGCCGTACGAGACCCCGCCCGTGCCGATGTGGGCGGCGTCGGCCGGGGTGTTCGCGAGCGCCCAGTCGATGACGGCCGAGACGTCGGCGACGTCCTTCGGGCCGGCGGTCTCGATCTCGCCGCCGGAGAGCCAGAAGCCGCGGGAGGTGTAACTGACCACCACGTAGCCGGAGTCGGCGAGCTGCTTGGCCTGGGCGATGTATTCGATCTGCGGCAGGCCCCAGCTGGTCGGCAGCACGATCAGCGGATACTTCGCGCCGGCTGCCGCGCCGGCGGGGGTGAAGACGTTGCCCTTGAGGGTGATGCCGCCGGAGCCGGGGATGTCGTGGAAGGTGACCGCCGGTGCGGCTTCCGATGCGGCGGCGATCGTGCGTGCGGGAGCCGCCTGGGCCTGATGGGGGGCCAGGCCCAGGGCGGCTGCCGCGAGTACGGCTGCCATGGCGGCCGCGGTGCTGGTGGTGCGGACCGTGCGGACCATCGATCGCTCCTCGCGTGTGCCGGGTGTCAAAGTGACCCGACGGTAACGGGAGGGGCTTACCGGTAGTAACCCGTGGGTAAGTTACGTGCCGGTAACGATTGAACTATGGTCAGTCGGCGGGGGTCAGCCGACCTGCGGGGTGCCGGTCACGGCGCTCTTGGCCTGCCACTGCTCCCAGCTCAGGTTCCACTCGCCGTAGCCGTTGCCGAGGTCCGGGTTGCCCTTGGAGCCCTCGCCCACGACCTCGAACGGGTCGCCCACCTGGGCAGCGCCGTAGAACGTCTTGGCGTTCGCGTCGCTCATCCCCACGCAGCCTGAACTGGTGTTGGCGCGACCGAAGTTGGCGGTGTTCCACGGCGCCGCGTGCACGTACATGCCCGACCAGGTCAGCCGGATCGAGAAGTCGACCATCTTGTCGTAGGAGTCGCCCAGGCCCACCGTCTGGGAGTCCATCCGGATGGTGCCCTCCTTCGACATCATCACCATCTTCCCGTCCCACGAGGCCTTCTTGCCGCCGGGCGTGCCCGCCGAGATCGGGATGGTGCTGACGACCGCGCCGTTCTCGGTGACCGTCGCCTTCTTCGTGTCGAGGTTCACCTTCACCTCGCGGTCCTTGCCGATCTTGAACTCGGTCGAGTAGTCCTTGACGAACGTCCCGCCGCCGGGGCCGGAGTCGACCCCGTTCAGGTTCATCTCGACCTTCACGTCGGTGCCGGACTTCCAGTACTCCTTGGGCCGCCAGTCGATGCGGTCCTTGCCCGAGTAGTCCGTGATCCAGCCCCACGAGCCCTCGGTGTTGTTCGAGGTGGTGACCTTGAGCGCCTTCTCCACCTCGGCCTTGTTCTTCACCTTGTTGTCGAAGGCGATCGACACGGGCATGGCCACACCCACGGTGCTGCCCTTGGGGATGTTGATCACGACCTTGTTCACCTTGTCGGGGGCCGAGGTCTTGAAGGCCGTGGTCGCGCTCTGGCTGTCCGTGTTCTGGGCCTCGACCTTGTACTCGGAGGATGGCAGGGCATTGCCCTTCGAGACCCAGGTCTTCCCGTCGGCGGATATCTGCCCGGCCAGTTCACCGCCCTTGGCGTCCGTCACCTTCACCGTCGCGAGCTTGCCCTCGGCGATCGTCACGGTCACCGGCGCCCCCGCCTTCACCTGGTCCCCGGCGAGGTTCACCGAGACCGCCATGGCCGGCTTCTCCTTCATCTCAGCCTTGGCTCCGCCACCCGCCGTGGCGGAGCCGCCACCGCAGGCCGCCAGCGAGGCGGCCAGCAGGGCGGTGCCGGCCGCCAGGGCGGTGCGGCTGCGTACAGAGAAGACCCGGCGTGTGCGGCTCAACGAAAACCCCTCCGAAGTAATGATCGTCCGCAAAAGAAGATGCGAACGGAACAACTCTAGGTTGCGGGAGATCAGGAAAACTTCAGGATTTCCTATGTGACATGGACCGCAGCGATACGGTCATCGTCCGGTCACAATCGCCGGACACCGCGGTCACGGGCGCCTGTGAGAGTCCTGTGCATCAGCCGATTTGGACGCGCAGGACGTACAGGACGTACAGGAAGGCCGGTCAGCCGTGTGTGCACTGCTCGTGACCCCCACTCAGCAGCACCAGACCCGAAGCCGGGACAGGGAGCTCACCGTGCGCTCGCTGTCCGTTCCGGAATACCAGTCATTCCTTTCCCGGCACGGTCGGGCCAGCTTTCTCCAATACCCTTCCTGGGGCAGCGTAAAGGACCTTTGGCGATCGGAAAGGGTCGGATGGCACTACCCCGGCGGTGAAATAGAGGGGGCCGGACTCGTGCTCTACCGTCAATTCCCCGGCACCCGCAAATACTTCGCCTACCTCCCCGAAGGACCCGTCGCGGACTGGGCCGACCCCGACATCGACCGCTGGCTGACCCCCCTCAAGAACCACCTCAAGGCCTCCGGCGCCTTCGCCGTCCGCATCGGCCCGACCCCCGCCTACCGCCGCTGGGACGCGGCCGCCGCCAAGGCCGGCACCGGCCCGGGCCGGCAGATCTCCGACGTGCTCGCCACCGAGGTCGACCCGGTCGGCGCCGCCCTCGCCGACCGGCTGCGCACCCGCGGCTGGAAGCGCTGCGGCGGCGAGGACGACGGCGACGCCCAGCCCCGCCACGTCTTCCGCGTCCCGCTCGCCGGGCGCACCCTCGACGACCTGTGGTCGGGCCTGAACCAGGAGTGGCGGCGCAATGTGCGCAAGGCCACGAAGGCGGGCGTCGAGACGGTCATCGGCGGCGCCGCCGAGCTGCCCGAGTTCTACCGGCTGTTGCGCCTCACCGAGGAGCGCGACGGCTTCCGCCTCGGCCGCTCGCTCGCGTACTACCAGCAGCAGTACGAGGTCCTCAACGCCGAGGAACCCGGCCGCATGCGCCTCTACCTGGGCGTTCACCAGGGGGAGATCCTCGCCGCGCACACCATGATCGTGGCCGGCAGCCGGGTCTGGTACCAGACCGGCGCCTCCGCGGACCACCGCCGCGAGGTCCGCCCCAGCAACGCCCTGCAGTGGCGCATGATGTGTGACGCACATGCCCTCGGAGCGGACGAATACGACATGCGCGGGGTACCCTCCACCCTCGACCCCGAGACACGTTCCTTCGGGCTGCTGCGCTGGAAGCTCGGCACCGGCGGGCAGGTCGTCGAAACCCTCGGCGAGTGGGAGACCTCCATGGACGGATGCGCCAACACGGCCCTCTACAAGGCGTTCCAGGCGTACATGGCCCGCCGGTGACCCTCGCAGACCCCAGAGCGGCCGGTGTCCCGGCCGCGCAGGACACCGGCACCGAGCGCAGCGGCACCGAGCACACCGGCACCGAGCACACCGGCACCGGACCGGCGCCGGAGAACGGCACCGACAGCGCGGCACCGAAGAAGACCTCGGTGCTGCGCAGCGGCGCGCTCATGGCCGCGGGCTCGATCGTCTCGCGGGCCACCGGCTTCGTCCGCTCCGCCGTGATCGGCGCCGCCCTCGGCACCACGCTGCTCGGCGACGGCTACGCGGTCGCCAACACCGTCCCCAACATCCTGTACATCCTGCTCATCGGCGGCGCCCTCAACGCCGTCTTCGTGCCCGAGCTGGTCCGCGCCGCCAAGGAGCACGCCGACGGCGGCGCCGCCTACACCGACCGGCTGCTCACCGCCTGCACGGCCGCGCTGGTGGTCCTCACCGCCGCCGCCGTCCTGGCCGCCCCGCTGATCGTCTCGGCGTACACCGGCTACAGCGGCGCCCAGGGGTCCACCACCGTGGCCCTGGCCCGGTACTGCCTGCCGCAGATCCTGTTCTACGGGCTGTTCACGCTGCTCGGGCAAGTGCTCAACGCCCGCGGCCGGTTCGGCGCCATGATGTGGACCCCGGTCCTCAACAACCTCGTCGTCATCGCCGTCTTCGCGCTCTTCCTGACCGTCTCGCACAGCTCGAGCGGGACGCTGAGCGCCTCCGACACCCGGCTGCTGGGCATCGGCACCACCGCGGGCATCGTCGTCCAGGCCCTCGGCCTGATCCCCTCGCTGCGGGCCGCCCGCTTCCGCTGGCGCCCCCGCTTCGACTGGCGCGGCAGCGGACTGGCCCGCCCGCTGCGCAACGCGGGCTGGCTCGTCATGCTCGTGCTGACCAACCAGATCGCGTACTGGGTCGTGACCCGGCTCTCCACCACCACCGGCCGGCACGCCGTCGCCGAGGGCGTCGCGGGCGGCGCCGGCTACCTCGCCTACAGCAACGCCTACCTGCTGTGGATGGTCCCGCAGGGCATCGTCACCGTCTCCCTGGTCACCGCCCTCATGCCCCGGATGAGCGCCGCCGCCACCGACGGCGACCTCGCGGCCGTGCGCAAGGACGTCTCCTACGCGCTGCGCTCCACCGCGGCCCTGATCGTCCCCGCCGCCGCGCTCTACGCCGCCCTCGCCCCCTGGGTGATCGGCGCCGTGTTCGAGCACGGCAACACCGGCGCCTCCGACGCGGCCGTCATGGCCGGGATGCTCATCGCCTTCGCGCCGGGCCTCATCGCCTACTCCGCGCAGTACGTGCTCTCCCGCGGCTTCTACGCCCTCTCCGACACCCGGACCCCCTTCTTCCTCAACCTCACCATCGCCGCCCTCAACGCCGGGCTCTCGGCCGCCGCGTACCTGTTGCTGCCGCCGCGCTGGGCGGTCACGGGCATGGCCGCGGCCGGCTCGGTCGCCTTCGGCGTGGGCGCGGCCGTCACCGCGTACGTCCTGTCCCGGCGGCTCGGGCCGCGCGCGGGGACCCGTACGGAACGCCGGAGCACGGCGGCACGGACCCACCTGCGGCTCGTCGCCGCCTGCGCCCCGGCGGCCGTCGCCGGGTACGCGGCCGCGCGCTCGGCCGACCGGTTCGCGGACCTCCCCGGGATGCTCGGGAACATCACCGGGGCCGCGGCGGGAACCGTGGTGATCGTCCTCGTCGTCGTACTCCTTGCCCGCCCCCTGCGGATCATGGAGATCACCGACCTGCTGGCCTCCGTGCGGCGCAGAACCGGTCGCTGACCGGCCCGGCTTCCGGCCGCCCACATCGGCCGAAAGCGGGAGGGGACCGATCCGCGACCCTGGAATACTGACCCGATGCCACGCGTACTGCTGATCGAGGACGACCCTTCCATCAGGGAGGGCGTGGGTCTCGGCCTGCGCCGCCGAGGGCACGACGTGAGCGCCGCGGAGACCGGCGAGGCCGGACTCGAGCTGATGGCGAGCTTCCACCCCGAGCTCGTCCTGCTCGACCTCATGCTGCCCGGCATCAACGGCGTCCAGGTCTGCCGCCGGATCCGCGAGACCAGCCAGGTCCCGATCATCATGCTCACCGCGCGCGGGGACGACTTCGACATAGTCGTCGGCCTGGAGGCCGGCGCCGACGACTACATCGTCAAACCCGCCCGCACCGAGGTCATCGAGGCCCGCATCAAGGCCGTGCTGCGCCGCCTCACCGAGCCCGCGGGCGGCCGCCCCGACGTGGAGTTCCACGGGGAGCTGGCCGTCGACCGCGCCGGGCTCACCGTCGCCAGGAACGGCGAACGCCTCCCCCTGGCCCCCAGCGAGATCAAACTCCTGCTGCACCTGTCGGCCTCGCCCGAGCAGGTCTTCTCCCGCCAGCAGCTCCTCGAATACGTCTGGGAGCACAGCTACCACGCCGACGCCCGGCTGGTGGACGCCTGCGTGCGCCGCCTGCGCCACAAGATCGAGGACCCCGACGGCGCCCCCCGCTACATACAGACCGTGCGCGGCTTCGGCTACCGCTTCGGCCCGCTGTAAGCGGCGCGCATGAGACGTTTCGCACCGCTGGGTCTGCGCACCCGGCTGATCGCCGCCTTCCTGCTGGTCGCCGCCATCTGCGCGGTGAGCACGGCCGCGCTCACCTACCAGCAGGCCCGCAACGCGATCCTCAAGCAGAGCCAGGACACCGCCGTCAGCACCCTGCGCGACCTGGTCGACGCCCAGACCACCCAACTGCCCGTGGGGCAGGCGGAACTCCAGCGCCTCGTCGGGGAACTGGGCAAGCGCGGCCAGCCGCACCCCTGGGTCGTCTACGGGGAGTACGGAAAGCTCCGCGCGACCTCCAACCAGGGCGGCGCGACCACCTCGCCCACGGTGACGGATCAGCTCCGCGACCGGGTGACCGCCCATCCCCACGGGGCCTTCCAGCGCACGCAGGACCGGGGCGGCAACCTCTCCCTCGTCGTCGGCATGCCCGCCGTCTTCAAGTACGGAGAGGACTACGAGAAGACCGGCGCCGTCTTCTACGCGGTCGTGCCGCTGGACAGCGAGCAGACCACCGTCGAGGCCCTGGTCGCCGCCGCCCGCATGGGCGCGGTACCGGGCCTGGCGATCGCCCTGATCCCCGCCCTGCTCGCCGCCCGCAGCGTCCTGAGGCCCGTACGGGACATGCGCAAGGCCGCGCAGCGGCTGGGGCGCGGCCGGCTCGACACCCGGATCGAGGTGCGCGGAGCCGACGAACTCGCCGGGCTCGCCCGCACCTTCAACGAGACGGCCCGCGCCCTCGAACACTCGGTCAGCGAACTCCGGGAGGCCGAGGCCCGCGCCCGCCGCTTCGCCGCCGACGTCTCCCACGAACTGCGCACCCCGCTCGCCGGGATGCTCGCCGTCACCGAGGTGCTCGACGAGGGCGCCGAGGACCTCGACGCCGACACCGCCAAGGCGCTGCGCCTGATCAGCGCCGAGACCGGGAAGCTGGCCGTGCTCGTCGAGGACCTGATGGAGATCTCCCGCTTCGACGCCCGCGCCGCCGAGCTCAACCTCGACGAGGTCGACGTCGCCGAGATCGTCACCAAGACCCTGGAACGCCGCCACTGGACCGACGGGCGGGTCACCACCGATCTGCCGCCGGACGTCCGCGCCCGGCTCGACCCGCGCCGCTTCGACGTGGTCCTCGCCAACCTCGTGGGCAACGCCCTCAAGCACGGCGGGAGCCCGGTCCACGTCGCCGTGCGCACCGAGAGCCGGCCCGAGGGCGAGCGGCTGCTCGTCGAGGTCGCCGACAGCGGGCCCGGCATCGCCCCCGAGGTGCTGCCGCACATCTTCGACCGGTTCTTCAAGGCCGACGCCGCCCGCACCCGCTCCACGGGCAGCGGCCTGGGCCTGGCCATCACCCTGGAGAACGTCCGCCTGCACGGCGGCACCCTGGGCGCGGCCAACGGCCCCGGCGGCGGCGCGCTCTTCACCCTCGACATGCCGCTGGAGGCCCGCGTATGACCCGGGTGCGCAAGGCCGTGGCCGCGGCCGCGCTGACCGTCCCGCTGGTGCTCGCCACCGGCTGCGGCATCGCCACCACCGGGGTCGTCGACAGCGGCCGCGCCGGGACCGTGAAACTGGCCACCGCGACGGACCCCGGCCTGCTGTACTTCATCGCGCCCGACGGCGCGCTCGTCCCGGTCCCGGTTTCCGACCGGATGCGGTGGCCGGACCTCGGCTTCACGATCGGGCTCCTGCTGGAGGGGCCGCCCGAGGCCGCGCGGGAGGCCGGTCTGACCACCGAGATCCCGGTGCCGCCGAGCAAGTCCCCGGCCGGCGCGGGCTACGTCCGGGCGGCCGTCACGTCCGACGGCGACGGCAAGACCCTGCGCGTCGTGGTGCCCATCGCGGTCGAGCCGCTGTCCGGCGCGGCCCTGCGCCAGCTGGCGTGCACGGCCCTCGCGGCGGCGCACACCACCCCGGCCCCCGAGATCCTCTTCATGGGCACCGAGTCGAAGGAACGGCGCGCCGTGTGCGAAACCCGGCCGGGGATCGCCGCGGACCAGGACGGCTGACGTCCGGCCCGGCCGCGCGCCGTCACGGCCCGCGCGCCCTTGCGCCTGCCCGTCGCGCACGGCGGACACGGGTGGCGGAGCCCCCTTGCGGGCCGGGCCGCTCCCCGCCACCGTGTGGCGCATGGACCAAGGACCGGCCCCCGACGTCTTCGACCCGCGCCTCTACGCCGAAGGCGTCCCGTACGAGCGCTACCGCCTGCTGCGCGACCACCACCCGGTGGCCCGGCAGGAGGAGCCGGAGGTGCTCGGCTGGCCCGCCGGCCCCGGCTTCTGGGCCGTCACCCGGCACGCCGACGTGGTCCGGGTGCTGCGCGACCACCGCACGTACTCCTCGCACCTGGGCGCCACCCAGATCCGCGACCCCGACCCGGCCGACCTGCCGTTCCTGCGGCGCACCATGCTCAACCAGGATCCTCCCGAGCACGGGACCCTGCGCCGGACCGTGGCCCGCGCCTTCACCCCGGCCCGCGTCGACGCCTTCGCCGCCCGGGTCCGGGGCCGCGCCCGTACGCTGCTGCGCGCCGCCCGCGACGGCGCCGAGGACGGGGCCGCCGACCTGGTGCGCACCGTCACCGACGAGTACGCCCTGCTGAACCTCACCGACCTGCTGGGCGTCCCGGCCGCCGACCGGGGGCTGCTGCTGGAGTGGACCGTACGGATCATCGGGTACCAGGATCCCGAGGACGCGCCGGCGCCGGTGCTCGGCCCGGACGGGAAACCGCTGAACCCGCGCTCGCCGGCACTGCTGGGGGAGATGTTCGGGTACGCCCGCGAACTGGCCGCGTACAAAAGGGCCCACCCCGGCGACGACGTGATGACCGCCCTCGCGCTCGCCGGGCTTCAGGACGCGGAGCTGGAGATGTTCTTCTTCCTGCTCACCGTCGCGGGCAACGACACCGTGCGCAGCGCCGCGCCCGGCGGCCTGCTCGCCCTGGCCCGCGACCCGGACGCCTACGCCGCACTCGCCGACGGACGGGTCCCGCCGGACCGGGCCGTCGAGGAACTCCTGCGCGTGCACCCGCCGGTGCTGAGCTTCCGCCGCACCGCCGCCGCCGACACCGAGCTCGCCGGACGGCGGATCCGGGCCGGGGACAAGGTGGTGGTCTTCCACGCCTCCGCCAACCACGACGAGCGCGTCTTCGCCGACCCCGGCCGCCTCGTCCTCGGTCGCGCGCCGAACCCGCACGTCTCCTTCGGGGACGGCCCGCACGTGTGCCTGGGCGCCCATTTCGCGCGGCTTCAGCTGCGCGTGCTCTACGAGGAGTGGATCGGCTCCATGCCGGCGCCCGAACTGGCCGGGCCACCGCGCCGGTTGGTGTCGAACTTCATCAACGGGATCACACGGCTGCCGCTGCGGGTGTCCGGGCCGGGCCGGTGACGTCGGCGACCAGTTCCGTCACATCGGGTCCGTAGGCGTCGGAGTTGACGACCTTGAGCAGGAGGCAGAAGGAGTCGTTGCCGTAGGAGTCGGTCAACTTCCGGTGGTGCCGCGCCAGGTAGCGGGCCGCGGCCTGGTTGCTGATCGCGGTCTGCCCGCACAGCAGGAACACCGGCCGGGACCCCTGCCCGGTCGTCAGCCGCGCCAGCAGCACGTACTCGGTGAGGCCCTTGACCCAGCGGTAGGTCTCCCCGCCGACGGTGATGGCCCCCCGGTCCGGAACCGGCTCGCTCGAGACGATGATCCGCACCCCGGGGAGCATGGAGGCCAGATGCGCCGTGGTCCGGGCGTTGGAGGAGGGCCCGCCCACGCAGAACTCGGCCCGCTCGCCGAAGCCCTGACGGGCCGCGTCGTGCGTGACGATCTGCACGTTCGCCCCGCAGTCCTTGATCAGGGCGGATATCTCCAGCAGGGCGAAGGCGTCGTTGCGGTGCAGGGAGGAATCGGTGCCGCCCATCTGCCGGTTGACCACGAACAGGCAGTCCGAGCCGGTCGGCAGCCCGAAGAAGGCCTGCTTGCGGCGCAGCGCGCGGCGCCACAGATAGGTCCGGGTGAACCAGCCGAACCCTCCGCTGAAGGCGGTCGCGATCACCCCGAGCACGATGTTGCGGACGTCCTCATTCATGCGGCGGATCGTAGCCGTCACGCCGCCGTCATGACGCGGTGGGTGCGGGGAAGTTAGGCTGCCGCTCCAAGGTCTGACAGGCAGTCGACTGGAGGAACCGAATGCGTGGTCCCGCCGCACGTAACTTAGCGCTCCTCGCGCTCGCCGGGGCGCTCGTCTCGACCGGGGCGGATGCCCCGTCGTCGAAGAGCGCCACCCCGCAGAAGGTCCCGGTGGCCGCCGGTTACGGCGGGGCCGTGGCCAGCGTCGACGCCGATGCCAGCGCGGTCGGCATCGCGGTCCTGCGCAACGGCGGCAACGCCGTGGACGCCGCCGTCGCGACGGCCGCCGCGCTCGGGGTCACCGAGCCGTACTCCGCCGGCATCGGCGGGGGCGGGTACTTCGTGTACTACGACGCCCGGTCGCGCCGGGTCAGCACCATCGACGGCCGCGAGACCGCCCCGGCGACGGCCACCGCCGGGCTGTTCCAGGAGAACGGCAAGCCGATCCCCTTCGCCGAGGGCCAGACCAGCGGCCGCGGCGTCGGAGTCCCCGGTACCCCGGCGACCTGGCACAGCGCGCTGGAGACCTGGGGCACCCTTCCACTGGGCCAACTCCTCAAGCCCGCCGAGAGGCTGGCCCGCCGGGGCTTCACCGTGGACAGCACCTTCCGGGCGCAGACCGAGCTGAACGAGGCCCGGTTCAGGGACTTCCCCGACACGCGGCAGCTCTTCCTGCCCGGCGGCGCCCTCCCGGTGGTCGGCTCCACCTTCAAGAACCCCGACCTGGCCGACACGTACGCCGAGCTCGGCCGCAAGGGCGCGGGCACGCTCTACCGGGGCCGGCTGGCCGAGGACATCGTCCGGGCCGTGCGCACGCCCCCGGTGGACCCGGACGCCACCCGGGTGGTCCGCTCCGGCGACCTGACCACCGGGGACCTGCGCGCGTACGCGACCAAGCGGCAGGACCCGACGCGTGTCGGGTACCGGGGCCTGGACGTGTACAGCATGGCCCCGTCCTCCTCCGGCGGGACCACCGTCGGCGAGGCGCTGAACATCCTGGAGCGCACCGACCTCGGCGAGCTCACCGAAGCCCAGTACCTGCACCGCTTCATCGAGGCCTCCCGGATCTCCTTCGCCGACCGGGGCCGCTGGGTCGGCGACCCGGCCGCCGAGGACGTGCCCACGAAGGAGCTGCTCTCGCAGGCCTACGCGGACACGCGCGGCTGCCTCATCGACCCGGCCAAGGCGCTGACCAGCCCGCTGGCTCCGGGCGACCCCCGCCACCCGGTCGCCTGCGGCGGCTCCGGGCAGGTCGCCCCGACCACGTACGAGGGGGAGAACACCACGCACCTGACGGTCGCCGACCGCTGGGGCAACGTGGTCTCCTACACGCTGACCATCGAGTCGACCGGCGGCAGCGCCATCACCGTCCCGGGGCGCGGCTTCCTGCTCAACAACGAGCTGACGGACTTCTCCTTCGCTCCGGCGGCGCCCGGCGTCCCCGACCCCAACCTGCCGGGCCCGGGCAAGCGGCCGCGCTCGTCGATGTCACCGACCATCGTGCTGGAGGACGGGCGCGCGGTGCTGGCGCTGGGCTCCCCGGGCGGGGCGACCATCATCACCACGGTGCTCCAGACCCTGACCGGGCACCTGGACCGCGGGCTGCCGCTGGTCGAGGCCATCGCGGCGCCGCGGGCCAGCCAGCGCAACCAGACCACCACCGAGCTGGAGCCGGAGCTGTGGAACAGTCCGGTCCGGGCGGAGCTGGCGGCCCTCGGCCAGGGCTTCCGGCAGAACCCGGAGATCGGTGCGGCCACCGGGGTCCAGCGGCTGCCCGACGGGCGGTGGCTGGCCGCGGCCGAGACGAGCCGGCGGGGCGGAGGCTCGGCGATGGTGGTGTATTCGTACGGGAGGCCGTAGGCCGTAGGCCGTAGGCCTTACAGGGCGGTGAGGATCCTCGGACCGGCGGCGGTGATCGCGACCGTGTGCTCGGCGTGCGCGGCACGGCTGCCGTCGACGGTCCGCAGGGTCCAGCCGTCCGGGTCGCAGGCGTAGTCGTCCGTACCGCCCGCGACGAGCATGGGCTCGATCGCGATGACCATGCCGGCGCGCAGCTTCGTCCCCTGTCCCGCCGGGCCCTCGTTGGGCACGCCCGGCTCCTCGTGCATGGAGCGTCCGATGCCGTGGCCGCCGAAGCCGTCGGGGATGCCGTACCCGGCCTTGCGGCAGACGGTGCCGATGGCGTGGGCGATGTCGCCGACGCGGTTGCCGGGCCGGGCGGCGGCGATGCCCGCCGCGAGGGCGGCCGCGGCGGTCGAGATGAGCCGCAGGTCGGCGGGGCGGGCCCGGCCCACCGTGAAGCTGACGGCGGCGTCGCCGACCCAGCCGTCCAGTTTCGCGCCGCAGTCGATGCTGACCAGGTCGCCGTCGCGGAGCCGGTAGTCGTCGGGGATGCCGTGCACGATCGCGTCGTTGACGGAGGCGCAGATCACGGCGGGGAAGGGCACCGGGGCGAAGCGCGGCCGGTAGCCGAGGAAGGGCGAGCTCGCGCCGGCCTCGCGGAGCACCTCGCGCGCG
Organism: Streptomyces sp. NBC_01298; assembly: GCF_035978755.1. Taxonomy (NCBI): domain Bacteria; kingdom Bacillati; phylum Actinomycetota; class Actinomycetes; order Kitasatosporales; family Streptomycetaceae; genus Streptomyces; species Streptomyces sp. NBC_01298. Next base: position 1,663,218 of record NZ_CP108414.1, on the reverse strand, counting down.
GCCAGGTCGAGCTCCAGCAGGGAGACCCCTACGGCGGCCCGGTCCCGGACGGCGGCGAGGGCGTGGGCGACGACGCGGCCCGCGGCACGCATCTGGTCGATCGATCGGTCTGTCTTCAGTTCCACCATGCCAATAACTATACCGGTATAACTGTAACGGGATACTTATTGGGTTCCGGGGTAGGATGAGGGCATGGTCCGTACCCCCCTCACCCCCGAAGAGCGCGAGCGCGGCGAGCGGCTCGGCGCCCTGTTGCGCACGGCCCGCGGTGGCCGCAGCATGGTCGAGATCGCGGCCAGTGCCGGGCTCTCCGCCGAAACCCTCCGCAAGATCGAGACCGGCCGGGCCCCGACCCCGGCCTTCTTCACCGTCGCCGCCCTGGCGGGGGCCCTGGGGCTCTCGCTGGACGAAGTGATGCGGCGCTGCGCCCTCGTGCCCGTGTAGAGGTCCGGGAGAGCGGTCGGGCGCAGCGGGCAGGCGGGTGGCGGCCGTTCGGCCGCCGGACCCTCCCTCCGGCGTGCCGTTAGAGCGGGCCCGGCGGGCCGAACGGCTCAATCGGCGGTGGGAGGACCGGGGCGCGGGGCAAGCGTGAAGGCGTGTCAGACATGAACGCATCCACATCCAAGCGACTCGGCCTCGGACTCGTGGGCGCCCTCCTCGCGGGCGGCCTGCTGCTCGCGGCATGCGCCGTTCCCGAGGGCCGGGCCCACGCCGGGGACCCGGGCGACGTGGTCTTCCGCCACCCGGGCGTCGTCGTCAGCCACACCCGGCTCCAGCACGCGAAGCAGATGGTCGCGGCCGGCAAGGAGCCCTGGAATTCGGCGTACCGGGCGCTCCTGAAGAGCCGCTACGCCTCCCTCGACTACCAGCCCCACCCGGCCGACGTGGTGCCCTGCCCCTTCAACTCGGGGCCGCAGTCCTGCCTCGACGAACGGCAGGACGCGATCGCCGCGTACACCCACGCCCTGTTGTGGTCCGTGAACGGCAAGGCCTCCCACGCCCGCAAGGCCGTGCAGATCATGGACGGCTGGTCCGCCGTGATGAAACGTCACGCCGAGGACAACGCCGGCCTCCAGGCCGCCTGGTCCGGCTCCACCTGGGCGCGCGCCGCCGAGATCGTCCACGCCGACTACCCGAACTGGGGGGAGGGGCGGGTCGCCCGCTTCAAGGAGATGCTGCGCACGGCCTACCTCCCGGCCGTCCGCGCGCAGGTGCCGGCGTACAACGGCAACTGGGAGCTGGCGATGACGGACGCAGCCCTGGGCATTTCGGTGTTCCTGGAGGACCGGGCCGTCTTCCAGGAGTCCCTGGAGCGGTTCCGGGAGCGGGTCCCGGCGTACTTCTACCTCAAGCGGGACGGCGCGCACCCGCTGCCCCCGCCGCGCACCGCCATCGACTCGCCGGAGAAGGTGACGGCGTACTGGTTCGGCCAGGGGACGTACGTGGACGGCGTCGCCCAGGAGACCTGCCGCAACCTCATGCACGTCGGCTACGCGCTCGCGGCGTCCGCGCACATCGCGGAGACGGCCTGGCACCAGGGCGTCGACCTGTACGGGGAGCAGGGCGAGCGGCTCCGGGCGGCACTGGAGTTCCACGCGAAGTACCAGCTGGGGGCCGAGGCTCCCGGATGGCTGTGCGGCGGCAAGCTGGAGCGCACGATGGGACCCGACCTGGAAGTCGCCCTCCAGCACTACGCGGTGCGGACGGGCGCGAAACTCCCGTACACCCGCGAGCTGGTCGAGAAGACCCGGCCGGCCGGGACGGACGACCTGTTCGTGGCGTGGGAGACCCTCACCCACGGGGAGGCGGTGCGGGGGTAGCCCGCCGGGCTACGCGTCGACGGGGCGCCAGGCCGGACCGTCCGCGTCCCCGTTGTCGCCGTCCTGTCGCACGCGCCCGAAGACCACGTCGGCGAAGTGGACGCCGAAGCCGATGGTGTCCGGCTCCGCCAGTTCGGCCACGAGCCGGCGGCGGTGGACGGCGGTCCGGGCGAGGTCGTGGTCGAAGGCCGAGGACCAGTCGGGGTGGTCGATCTGGATCGGTGAATGCACGGCGTCGCCGAAGGCGATCAGGCGCCGGCCGCCCCCGGTGATGACGTACTCGGCGTGCCCGACGGTGTGGCCGGGGGTGATCCGCACGCGGACCCCGGGGAAGATCTCCTGTCCGTCGTCGAGCGTGCGCACGCGCGGTGCGAGGGCGGCGACCCGCTCGGCCGTGCCCTCCGCCGCCAGGAGGTCGAGCCGGTCCCACTCGGGCGCGGCGATCAGGTACTCGGCGCGGGAGAAGAGGCGCCCGTCCTCGCCGGGGGCGGGATGGACGGCCCAGCCGATGTGGTCGGAGTGGAGGTGCGTGAAGGCCACCGCCTCGATGTCCCCCGGGGCGAGGCCGAGTTCGGCCAGGCCGGCCGGGAGCGCGCCCCCGTGGATCACGGCGACGGGGCCGTCCGGGGCGCGGTGCGTCTGCGGTCCGAAGCCCGCGTCGATCAGCAGCGACCGCCCGCCGTGCTGCACCAGGAGGGCGCCGACGCTCGCCACGAGGTGGCCCGCGGGGTCCAGGTACTCCGGGTGGGCGCTCCACACCGCGTCGGTGGTGTCCGGGAGCAGCGGCAGCGGCCGGAGCCGTACGTCGCCGTCGGGTACGTAGGAGACCTTCGTGTCGCCCAGCCACAGCGAGCGGATTCCCGAGGGGCGGTGCAGGCGTTCTCCGCGGGTCGCTGTCGCTGTCGCTGTCGTCAAGTCGGGCATGGAGGCTCCTTTGTGAGTGATCGCCAGATTCCCGTCGGCCGGTCTGCCGGAGCGGTGAGGCCAACCATAAGCATCAAGCTTGAATCATTCAAGCTATAAATATTCTGGCTTGAGGGACTTGTTAAACTGGGGCCATGACGACACCTCCCGAGCACCGGGCCATCGCCGAGCGGCAGCTGTGCGGGCTGGTGGACGGGCTGGCCCACCGGATCGCCGAGCACGTGCGGGAGCGCGCCGCCACTCTGGGTCTCACCGCGTCCCAGGCCACCGCGCTGCGGGAGATGAGCGGGCCGATGGCCATGCGCGAGCTCGCCGAGCGCATGAGCTGCGAGCCCTCCAACGCCACCTTCGTCGTGGACAAACTGGAGAAGCTGCTCCTGATCGAGCGGCATCCGCACCCCACCGACCGCCGCGCCAAGCAGCTCGTCCTCACGCCCGAGGGAACCGCCCTGCGCACCCGGCTCCTCGACCTCCTCTCCGTGGACTCACCGGTGTCCGGGCTCGCCCCGGAGGAGCAGGGCCTGCTGAAGAGCCTGCTGGAACGGGCCGCCACCTCCCGCTGACCGGGCCGCGTAGGGTCGGGCGCATGACGATCGAGGAGCTGGGCAGAGCGAGGTACGTCAGTCTCACCACCTTCCGCAAGAACGGCACGGCGGTGGCCACGCCGGTGTGGGCGGTGGCGGACGGCGACGAGCTGTACGTGTGGACGCGCGACGACGCGTGGAAGGTGAAGCGGATCCGCAACGACGGGCGGGTCACGGTGGTGGCCTGCGACGTGCGCGGGCGGGTGGCCGAAGGCGCCGCGGTCGCCGAGGGCGAGGCGCGGCTGCTGGACGCGGCCGGGCTCACGCGGGTGCGGAAGCTGATGGGCCGCAAGTACACCTGGCAGTTCTGGATGCTGGACGTGCCGGCCGCGATCGTCCGGCGCGGGCGGCCGCACATCGCGATCGCGGTCAGGCTTGCCCCGCCCGCCGCCAAGCTTTGAGACTCCTGTAGCCCGCCCGTAACACAGGTGGGATCCAATGCGGGCATGGAGACCGCGACTTCGCAGGTGATCGGACAACTCTCCGGATACATGCGGGGGTTGACGCAGCGACTGGATCCCGGGGCCGGCTGGTACGGGGAGTTCCTGCGGCGGGACCCGCAGGGGATGCGCGCCTGTCTGGACGGGGCCGCGATGCCGCCCTGGGACGTACTGGAGTCGCTGCTCGGCGACTTGGCCGCATCGACGGGCGCGACGGCGCTCGCCCGGGAGACGCAGTACGCGGCCGGTCTGCGGGCCGCCGCGGTCGGGGTCTGGGACCGGCTGCCGGGCGGCGTGGAGGAACTGCGCACGCTGCTGGCCTCGGCCGCGGAACAGCGGGCCCAGGCCCGGGAGGGCCTGCGCGTGCTGTCGGCGCTGCTCGCGGAAACGGCGGACCCGGCGCAGGCGCGGGCCCTGTCCCGGGAACTCTCCTGGACCCGCGACGACGCCGCCCGCGCGGCGGCCCGCCACGATGACCTGACGGCCCGCCTGGAGGCCGTGGCCCCGGGGACCGCCGTCCGCCCGGAGGACGCCTGGCCCGGACACCCGGCACAGGCGCGGCCGGAGCCCCTGAACTCCGTACCCGCACAGCGCACCGCGCCGTCCCCGGGCGCGGGGCCCGCCGGTGCGTGGCCGGGCCCGCGGGAAGGCGTGCGGGGCGCCGGCGCGCGGACGGGGTCGCGGGATGCGGAATGGACCGGGGGTCCGGCGCACGCGCAGGACGCGGCTTCGGACGCGACAGCGCGCTGGGCGGAGGACGCGGCGCCTGCCCCGACGTCCACCACGGCATCCGGCCCGGCTTCCGGCCCGGCGTCGGGCCCGGCGTCGGCGGCGGCGGGGGAGCCGGTCGGGCGGGCCGAGGGGCGGTGGCTGCGCGGTGCGCGGCGTAGCGGCGGGGCCCGGTACGCGGGGGCGGCGGTGCCCGAAGCCGAGGCCGTCACGGTGCCCCCGGGGCACCCGTCGTCCACTCCACCCCTGCGCGGCGCCCGCTTCGGACGGCCCACCCGCGCGTCGGCGGAGCCGGCCCCGGCGGGGGAGCCGGGGTCCGGGCACGCCGACCCGGCGGGCGCCGCCCTGCACGCTGGCTCCGAAGGCCCGCTCTCCGGACATCCGTCCGCCGCCGCGGGCGAGGGCGGCCACGCCGGATCCGGGCCGACGGGTGGGCGACCCGCAGCCATGCAGCCGGAGGCGGCCTGGAGCCCGGCTGCCGCCTGGCCGGACGGCGACTTTGACTCCGCGGACCAAGGCGACCGCCGGCCCACCACCCCGGCTTGGAGCACGGGCTACGACCCCGCACCCGGCAGCAACCCCGCGCCCGGCAGCAACCCCGCGCCCGGCGGCAGCCCCGCGCCCGGCAGCAACCTTGCGTCCGGCAGGGCTCCCGGGCCCGGCTGGGCTTCCGCCTCCGACCCGGGTCCCCGGCCGCATCCGCAGGGCGAGCCCGCCCCGTGGTCGGACCGCGCTCCCGAGAGCTCCACCCACTGGCCCGTGCCGCCCACTGCCGCCGACCCGCGCGGTGGCGCCGGGGCGTGGGACACCTCGACCGCTGCCGCCGACGCACAAGGCGCGCCCGCCCAGTGGCACGACCCGGACCCCGCCGCCGGCCCGCGAGGCGCGTCCGGCGGCTCCGCCCCGGGCGGCAGCCCGCATGCCGCGCCCGCCCAGTGGGCCGGAGCGCCCCGTGGCTTCGTGGAGGGGCTCGTGGCCCTGCGGGGGCAGGGGCGGAGCGGGGAGGCGCACGCCCTGCTCTGCGAGGCCGCGGTCGGGCCCACCGAGCAGCTGGTGCGGCTGGGGGAGGAGCTGAGGCGGGCCGGGCTGGCCGCGGACTGGGCCACCCTGCTCTGGGAGGCGGCCTCGCTGCCGCCCGCCCGGTTCGCCGCGGCCGCCGCCGCCCTCGGGCCGGCCGACCGCGAGGCCCTGCTGCGCCAGGGCGCCGCCCGCCCGGCCGCCGAGATCGCCGAGGCGGCCCTCGTGCTCGCCGAGGCCGGCCACACCCCGGAGGCCGACGCCCTGCTCGCCGCCTTCGTCCGGGTCCGCACCGCCGAGGAGGCGGCGCGGCTCGCGCGCCGGGACCCCCGATGGTTCGCGCCCCGGCTGATCCGCGCCGCGGAAGCGCTCTCGGCGGCTCATCACCGCGACCTGTTGCACGCCCTTCGAGTCGCGAATCTGCCCGTCGCCTGACCGGAAACGACCACGTGCCGACGTAACTCCTGCGTTTGGTGATCCACTACTCCAACCGCGCAACGCGGTCTTGCCCCGGGCCTGGCCGAGGCCTACCTTCAACTCCCTACGCGCAGCCGTCGTACACCCTCTACGTGCGTAGAAGCCGGCGTACCCCGTCGCGAGGAGCAGCTCATGGCCCAAGTCGTCCGCGCCGCACTCGTCCAGGCCACCTGGACCGGAGACACCGAGTCGATGATCGCCAAACACGAGGAGCACGCCCGCCGGGCCGCTGCCCAGGGCGCCAAGATCATCGGCTTCCAGGAAGTCTTCAACGCCCCCTACTTCTGCCAGGTCCAGGAGCCCGAGCACTACCGCTGGGCCGAGGCCGTCCCCGACGGCCCCACCGTCCAGCGGATGCAGGCACTCGCCCGCGAGACCGGCATGGTGATCGTCGTACCGGTCTTCGAGCTGGAGTCCGAGGGCTTCTACTACAACACCGCCGCCGTCATCGACGCCGACGGCAGCTACCTCGGCAAGTACCGCAAGCACCACATCCCCCAGGTCAGGGGATTCTGGGAGAAGTACTACTTCCGCCCGGGCAACCTCGGCTTCCCCGTCTTCGACACCGCGGTCGGCCGCGTCGGCGTCTACATCTGCTACGACCGCCACTTCCCGGAAGGCTGGCGCGAACTAGGCCTGGGCGGCGCACAGTTGGTCTACAACCCGTCCGCCACCTCCCGCGGCCTGTCCGGGTACCTGTGGCAGCTGGAGCAGCCCGCCTCCGCCGTCGCCAACGAATACTTCGTCGCCGCCATCAACCGCGTCGGCCAAGAGGAGTACGGCGACAACGACTTCTACGGCACCAGCTACTTCGTCGACCCGCGCGGCCAGTTCGTGGGGGAGGTCGCCAGCGACAAGGAGGAGGAACTCCTCGTCCGCGACCTCGACTTCGACCTCATCAAGGAGGTCCGCGACCAGTGGGCCTTCTACCGCGACCGCCGCCCCGACGCCTACGGAGGGCTCGTACAGCCGTGACCAACCCGATCCCCCTGCACAGCCGGCACCGCTCCGTCCTGCCCGACTGGCTCACGCTCTACTACGACCGCCCCATCGAACTCACCCACGGAGAAGGCCGCCACGTCTGGGACGCGGACGGCAACCGCTACCTCGACTTCTTCGGCGGCATCCTCACCACGATGACCGCCCACGCCCTGCCCGAGGTCACCAAGGCCGTCGCCGAACAGGCCGGGCGGATCATCCACTCCTCCACCCTCTACCTCAACCGCCCGATGGTCGAACTGGCCGAGCGCGTCTCGGCGTTGTCCGGCATCCCCGACGCCCGGGTCTTCTTCACCACCTCCGGCACCGAGGCCAACGACACCGCCCTGCTGCTCGCGACGACGTACCGCCGCTCCAACCAGATCCTGGCGATGCGCAACAGCTACCACGGCCGGTCCTTCTCCACCGTCTCGATCACCGGCAACCGCGGCTGGTCCCCGACCAGCCTCTCGCCGCTCCAGACGTACTACGTGCACGGCGCGGTCCGCACCCGGGGCCCCTTCGCCCACCTCGACGACACCGCCTTCACCGCCGCGGCGGTCGCCGACCTGGAAGACGTACTGGGCCAGGCCCGCGGCGGGGTCGCGGCGCTCATCGCCGAGCCGATCCAGGGCGTGGGCGGCTTCACCTCCCCTCCCGACGGGCTCTACGGGTCCTTCCGCGAGGTCCTCGACCGGCACGGCATCCTCTGGATCAGCGACGAGGTGCAGACCGGGTGGGGCCGGACCGGCGAGCACTTCTGGGGCTGGCAGGCCCACGCCCAGAACGGGCCGCCGGACATCATCACCTTCGCCAAGGGCATCGGCAACGGCATGTCCATCGGCGGAGTCGTGGCCCGCGCCGAGGTGATGAACTGCCTCGACTCCAACTCCATCTCCACCTTCGGCGGTTCACCGGTCACCATGGCGGCGGGCGTGGCCAATCTCGGCTACCTCCTCGAACACGACCTCCAGGGCAACGCCCGCCGCGTCGGCGGTCTGCTGCTGGAGCGGCTGCGGGCCGTCGCCGCGACCGTGCCCGCCGTACGCGAGGTGCGCGGCCGGGGCCTGATGGCCGGACTGGAGCTGACGAAACCCGGCACCGACCAGGCGGACCCGGACGCGGCCGCCGCCGTGCTGGAGGCCGCCCGGAAGGGCGGCCTGCTGCTCGGCAAGGGCGGCGGCCACAACACCAGCGTGCTGCGCATCGCGCCGCCGCTCTCCCTCACCGTCGCCGAGGCGGAAGAGGGCGCCGAAATCCTCGCCGAGGCCCTCCGCATCCTCAACTAGCACCGGGGGAGACGTACATGAGCAGCATCCGCACTCTGATCCGCGGCGGCCTCGTCATCACCGCGTCCGACGAGCTGCACGCCGACGTGCTGATCGAGGACGGCCGCGTCGCCGCCCTCGCGGCACACGGCACGGCGGCCGCCGAGACGTGGACGGCAGACCGGACGATCGACGCGAGCGGGAAGTACGTCATCCCCGGCGGGGTCGACGCGCACACCCACATGGAGCTGCCCTTCGGCGGCACCGCGGCCTCCGACACCTTCGAGACCGGCACCCGCGCCGCCGCCTGGGGCGGCACCACCACCATCGTGGACTTCGCCGTCCAGACACCGGGCCACGCCCTGCGCGAGGGACTCGACACCTGGTACGACAAGGCCGACGGCAAGTGCGCCGTCGACTACGCCTTCCACATGATCCTCTCGGACGTCAACGAGCGGACCCTGAAGGAGATGGACCACCTGGTGGGGGAGGGCGTCACCTCCTTCAAGCTGTTCATGGCCTACCCGGGGGTCTTCTACAGCGACGACGGCCAGATCCTGCGGGCGATGCAGCGGGCCTCGGGCAACGGCGGGCTGATCATGATGCACGCCGAGAACGGCATCGCGATCGACGTGCTGGTCGAGCAGGCCCTGGCGCGCGGGGAGACGGACCCGCGCCACCACGGCGAGGTCCGCAAGGTGCTCCTCGAAGCCGAGGCGACCCACCGTGCCATCCAGCTCGCCCGGGTCGCGGGCTCCCCGCTGTACGTCGTACACGTCTCGGCGGAGGAGGCGGTCGCGGAACTGGCCCTGGCCCGGGACAAGGGGCTGCCGGTCTTCGGCGAGACCTGCCCGCAGTACCTGTTCCTGTCCACGGACAACCTGGAGGAGCCGGACTTCCAGGGCGCCAAGTACGTCTGCTCCACCCCCCTGCGCCCCCGCGAGCATCAGGCGGCCCTGTGGCGGGGGCTGCGGACGAACGATCTCCAGGTGGTATCCACCGATCACTGCCCGTTCTGCTTCCGGGGCCAGAAGGAGCTGGGCCGCGGCGACTTCTCGAAGATCCCCAACGGTCTCCCCGGCGTGGAGAACCGGATGGACCTCCTCCACCAGGCCGTCCTGGACGGGCACATCAGCCGCCGTCGCTGGATCGAGATCGCCTGCGCGACCCCGGCCCGGATGTTCGGCCTCTATCCGCAGAAGGGCACCATCGCGCCGGGTTCCGACGCCGACATCGTCCTCTACGATCCGCACGCCGAGCAGGTCATCTCCGCCGAGACGCACCACATGAACGTGGACTACTCGGCGTACGAGGGCAAGCGGATCACCGGACGCGTCGACACGGTCCTCTCGCGCGGCGAACTCGTCATCGACCGGCGGGAGTTCACGGGCCGGGCCGGCCACGGGGCCTTCATTCCCCGCTCCACCTGTCAGTACCTGTAAGCCGCAAGCCCGCACGCAGCAAGGAGCAGCCAGCCATGGACTTCGGCCTCGTCCTGCAAACCGATCCGCCCGCCTCCCAGGTGATCAGCCTCATGAAGCGCGGCGAGCGCAATGGCTTCCGCTACGGCTGGACCTTCGACTCCGCGGTGCTCTGGCAGGAGCCGTTCGTCATCTACAGCCAGATCCTGGCCAACACCCAGCGGATGCACGTCGGGCCGATGGTCACCAACCCGGGCACCCGCACGTGGGAGGTGACCGCCTCCACCTTCGCGACGCTGAACGACATGTACGGCAACCGCACGGTGTGCGGGATCGGCCGCGGGGACTCGGCGATGCGGGTCGCCGGCCGCGCACCCAACACCCTCGCCCGCCTCGGCGAGGCCATCGACGTCATCCGGGACCTGGCGGAGGGGCGCGAGGCCGAGGTCGACGGGAAGCCGCTCCAGATCCCGTGGATCAGGGACGGGAAGCTGCCCGTCTGGGTGGCGGCATACGGGCCGAAGGCCCTCGCGCTGGCCGGGCAGAAGGCGGACGGGTTCATCCTCCAGCTCGCCGACCTCTACCTCACCGAGTGGATGATCAAGGCGGTGCGGCAGGCTGCCGTAGAGGCCGGCCGGGACCCGTCCGCGATCACCATCTGCGTGGCCGCCCCGGCGTACGTCACGGCGGACGACTCGGCGCAGGCCCTGGCGCACGCCCGGGACCAGTGCCGCTGGTTCGGCGGGATGGTCGGCAACCACGTCGCCGACCTGGTCTCCCGCTACGGGGAGCACTCCTCGATGGTCCCGGACGAGCTGACCGAGTACGTCAAGTCCCGCCAGGGCTATGACTACAGCCACCACGGCCGCGCCGGGAACCCGTCCACCGACTTCGTCCCCGACGAGATCGTCGATCGCTTCTGCCTGCTGGGCCCCGCGGAGGCCCACATCGAGAAGCTCCGCGCCCTGGAGGCCCTCGGAGTCGACCAGTTCGCGCTTTACGACATGCACGATGCCCGGGAAGCGACCATCGACGCGTACGGCGCCGACATCATCCCGCTGCTCGGCTGACTCTCGCGAGCGCGGAACTGGGGCCGACCATGTGGTCGGCCCCGGCGGATCGGGTTGCCGGGGAGATCTCCCGGCAATACCCGCTCCCTGCGCAACCCCCTTCAGAACAGGGAGTTGTTGCCGTGCAGCCGGCGTCGCAGGAAGGTGGCGAAGGTCTGCTCCTCGAGGTGTGTGAGGGAGCTGCCGTCCGGTTCGATCTAGGCGATCCGCCAGTCCTGGGGGTCGCTCTTCATGGTGAGCCGGCCGATGAGCCGGCCTTCCACCTCACCCCACCGCAGGAACTTCCGCTCCTCGTCCAGTCCGCCGGGTTCGGGGAAGAGGGAATGCGGGAGCTTTGCTCGCGGGTGCGCAGGTAGTACCGGATGCCCCCGAGGCGCAGCGCCGCATCCGAGGGCACGCCGCTCCCGCCCGCCGTCCCGCGCCTGGTCCCCGCGCTCAGCCGGCCGTCGCCGCCGGCTCCGCCGTGCGCTCCAACTCCGGCGCCTGGAGGGCGCTCTTGAGGGCCTGGAGGAACTGGACCGCCTCCCTGCCGTTGACGACCCTGTGGTCGAAGGCCAGGCCCACGTGTACGTACCGGGCGGCGACAACGCCGCCGTCGGCGGCCAGTTCGAGCCCGGTCTGTACGCCGCCCAGCGAGACCATGCAGGTCTGGCCGGGGAAGATGATGGGCTGGGTCAGCAGCACGTCCTCGTCGTTGTTGAGCGACAGGGTGATGGCCGCGCCCATGAGTTCGCTGCCGCGGAAGTTCCCGCGCAGCGCCGAGAAGCGGAAGTCCTCGAGCTGCTCGGCGACTTCGACCGCGGAGAGCCGGTCCGCGTCCCGTACGACCGGGATGTACAGGCCGTTGCCCAGGTCGACCGTCACGCCCACGTGGGACTGCTCAGCGAGCAGTGCGTACCCGTCCTCGTCGTAGGTGGCGAAGAAGGCGGGGAATGCGGCGCGCAGCGCGGCGAGCTGGGTGATCAGTACGGCGGGCAGGCCGATCGCCGTCCCCGAGCGTGCCGAGAGCTCCTTGGTGGCCGCCTCGGCGGCGTCGACCCTCATCCGTACGACGGTGAAGGACGCCGGGACCGTACGGTGCGACTCGGTGACCACCGCGCCGATGGCCCGCTGATGCTGACTCAACTCGAGGCGGTTGGAAGGGATTTCCTCGGAAGCTCTGCGACGCGCCACGAGCGCTTCGACGTCGGAGCCCTTGATGATCCGCTTGCCGAGGGAGCGCAGCTCCTCCTCGGTGACGCCGAACTCGGCGGCCTGGGTGCGTGCCTGTGCGGTGAGTACGAAGTCCGCGCCCTCGCCGGAGGTGTCCGTACGGGTCGCGGCCGCTGCCTCGGCGGCGGCCAGGAAGGCGTCGCGGGCGGCCGCATCGGCGAAGATCCGGCCGATCACGGCGCCGGGCGGCACCTGCTCGCCGGCCTCGACCGCCTGGTGCAGCACTCCGTCGTGCTCGCTGACCAGGTCCTCGGCCGCCTTGGACGTCTCCAGCGTCAGAAGGTCGTCGTCCTTCGTGACGGTGGCGCCGTCCTCGGCGAGCCACTCGACCAGGTCGTACTGGGCGTCGTTGTTGTTCAGCTTGGGAACGGTGATCTCGATCATTGAGCCAGCTCTTTCAGGGCCAGTTCCAGGGACTCGCTGCTCACCAGGACGTCGCGCTCCAGGTGGAGGGCCGTCGGGATCACCGAGTCCGCGGAGTGGACGAGACGGACGGGGGCGCGGAGGCTGTCCCAGCAGGTGGAGTACAGCTGGTGGGCGACTTCGGCGCCCCAACTGCCGCCGGGCGGGGCGTCCTCCACGACGCAGACGCGGCCCGCTCGTGCGACGGGCTCCGCCAACAGCTGTGCGTCGAAGGGGTAGAGGGCGGACGGCACGTAGATCTCGCAGGCGATCTCGTGCTGCAGGAACAGCTCGCGTGCCGCGTCGACGGCGCGCTGGGCGAGGCCGCCGGGCGCGACGATGACGAGCTCGGGGGCGGTGTCCTCGATGAACAGCCGGGCCACCGGGAAGGGGTCCTCGCCGGTGAACTCCAGCGAGAACAGGTCCCCGACCGGGCCGCCTTGGTGGCGGCGCTCGGTGTAGAGCACCTTGTCCTCGAAGAAGATGCAGGGCTTGCCCAGTTCGACCATCCCTTCCAGCACCGTCGCGTTGTCGTGGAAGGGCGACAGCTCGAACAGGTGCAGATCCGGTACGCCGAGGAAGTGCTTCTGCGGGCTCTGGCTGTGCGTCGGGCCGTAGCCGCGCCGGCCGCCGACCGGGCAGCGCACCACCAGGTGCATCGGGTGGGTGGCGCCGTACATGGAGACGGACTTGGCGGAGAAGTTCACGATCTGGTCGAAGGCCAGCGTGATGAAGTCCCCGAACATCATCTCGGCGATCGGCTTGTTGCCGGTGAGGGCGAGGCCGTTGGCGACGCCCAGGATGGCGTTCTCGCTGATGGGCGTGGTCAGCACCCGGTCGGCGAAGCGGTCCGAGAGCCCCTTGGTGATGTTGAAGGCACCGCCGTAGGGGTCGAGGACGTCCTCGCCGATCAGATAGACGTCCTCGTGGGACTCCATCACCCGGTGCAGGGCCTGGTTCAGGTTCTCGCCCACGCGCTCGTTGCGCTTCATGCGGTCTCTCCAGCCACCAGCGGGCGTGCCAGGACATCGGCGGCCACCCCGGCGATCAGTTGTCGTTGCTCCTGGTCGAGCCGGTCGAAGCGCTCGGGGTCCTCCGCGCGCAGCGCGCCGTACCAGTCGCGCGCGCGGGCCGCCTCGATCTCCCGCGCCGGGCGGGTGTCGTCGCCCTTGCTGTGCGGGCCGAGCCGTACGGTGTCGAACTCCACGACGAGCGGCATGTGCTGGTGGCGCACCCGGTCGATGAGCGGGGCCAGTTCGGCGCGGATGTGGCGCACGTCGTTGCTCGTCACCCGGTGGTGGTCGACGTCGAAGGCACGGGCCCGGCCCGCGATCGTGCCGGCCATGTTGACGCTGCCCGGTGTGGTCTGGGAGATGCCGTTGTTCTCGACCACCACCAGCAGCGGCAGCTCCCACAGCCGGGCGATGTTCAGGGCCTCGTACACCGAGCCCTCGCCCCAGGTCCCGTCGCCGATGTAGACGACGGCGACGTGCGGCAGGCCGGCCCGCTTGAAGTGCAGTGCCGCACCCGCGGCGACCGGCAGGCTCTCGCCCTGGATGCCGGTGGACAGGTAGGTGTCGCGGAAGATGTGCTGGCTGCCGCCCACGCCCCCGCAGACGGCTCCTTCGCGTCCGGTGATCTCGGCGAGCAGCCCGGCGGGGTCGGCGAACCGGGCGAGGTAGTGGCCGTGGCCCCGGTGGTTGCTGAAGAGGAAGTCGCCGGCGGAGAGCAGCGGGTTCAGGGAGACCGGGATGTACTCCTGGCCGAGGCAGGTGTGCGTCGTACCGTTGAGCTTCCCTTCCGCGAACAGGTCGAGCAACTTCCACTCGAAGTGCCGGATCATCAGCAGGGAGGTGAGGTCGCCGTCCCTGAGGGGGGCCGGCGCCGTACCCGACGGGGCCTGCTCGGTGAGCGTCACGCTGCCACCCCCTTGCTCAGCAGTACCTCGCGCACCGCGCCGACGGACTTCATGGCGCGCAGGTCCTGCCGCGAGAAGGTGACCTTGTACTGCTCTTCCAGGGTGACGATCAGCTGCATCTGCTTCAGGCTGTCCCAGCGGTCGTCGCGCACAGGGCCCAGGCTGTCGTCGACTTCCCCGAGGGGTATGGCGAGCACATCCGAGATGACCGCTTCAAGCTTCATAAGGCAAGCACTCCAGAGATCGCGATGGCAACCGAGTCTCTCGGGCCGACCACCACTAAATCCAACCTTCGCGAAGGTTTCAAATAAGATCGGGAATCTCGATGGAAGCCGCCGACGGCCCGAACGGCGACGTCAGGCCGTCGGTCGGACGGCCCTCAGACGGTGACGCCGGCGAAGATGATGTCGCGGAGCTCGGTGTAGCGATCCATCAGGTCGGCCCGGCCGGTGAGCACGTCGGAGATGTGCTGGGTGCCGAAGAACGCGGCGACGAGCACGCGGGCCAGCGCCTCGGGGGAGGTGTCCGGGCGCAGCTGGCCGGTCTCGACCGCGGCGGCGGCCAGCGAGGTCAGCAGTTCCTGCCAGCCCACGTACGGCTGGGGGAGGTCCGCCTTGATCAGCGAGCGCTCGATCTGCAGCCGGGCGCCGGCCTGGACCATCGTGTCATCGCGGAAGAGTTCCGCGGTGCGGTCCAGCACGGTGATCATGATGTCCAGCGGCGAGCGGTCGGACTCCCGCACCTCGGTCACCAGGGGCGCCCAGTGGGCGTAGTGCTCCTCGACCACGGCGACCGCCAGGGCCTCCTTGTTGGCGAAGTGGAAGTAGACGGCGCCCTTGGTCAGCCCGGCCCGGGTGGCGACGTGCTGCAGCGTCACCACCGGGTAGCCCTTCTCCTTGAACTCCTCGGCCGCGGCCCACAGGATCTGCTCCTTGGTCCGGTGGGCGCGCTCTTGCTTCAGCTCGCGGGCCGGCTGCTGGCGCGTCGAGCCGACGCTGGTCGTGGTGTCGCTGCTGTTCATGACGTGTCCCTGTTGCTCTCTGGGGCTTCTGTCGACCCCCCGGCAAGGCGGTTCGGAAACTCTCAAGGGTTGCAATATACCTTCCGGCAGGTTTATTTTCGGTCCGATAATCGGACGCACTTTGCCGAGGATCGATCTACCTGGGGGTTCCGTCTTGCTGTCCAGTCCTTCACTCGCGCCCGGCCCGGTCTCCCGCGCCAACCTGCCGCGCCTGCCCTGGCAGGCGCCGCCGGGATCCTCGCCCCGGAACGGCGCCCTGACCTTCGACCGGACGGTCCCGCGTTCCCTGGTCCACCGCGCCTCGGTGGCCGAGGTCTTCCTCACCGACGGCCGCCGCGGCGACGGCAACCGGGTACGGATCGCCGCGCAGTGGCCCCGCCACCACGCGCTCTACCAGCCGGACGCGGAGGGCAGCAGTGACCCGCTGCTGCTGGTGGAGACCGTCCGGCAGGCGGCCATCTACACCGCGCACCGCTTCCACGACGTCCCGCTGACCCACAGCTTCATCTTCCGCGACCTCGACTTCCACCTCGTGGACCCCGGTGCACTGGTGGTGGGAGGCGAGCCGCTCCCGCTCGTGCTCGACGGCAGCTTCGTGCCC
The DNA here is from genome assembly GCF_035978755.1 of Streptomyces sp. NBC_01298. Classification (NCBI taxonomy): domain Bacteria; kingdom Bacillati; phylum Actinomycetota; class Actinomycetes; order Kitasatosporales; family Streptomycetaceae; genus Streptomyces; species Streptomyces sp. NBC_01298. Next base: position 1,647,336 of record NZ_CP108414.1, on the reverse strand, counting down.
GAGGCCCACCCGTCCGGGAACCGGATCGGAGCGCGCTTCGAGGCGTGGGTGGAGACCGGCGGCCGCCGCTGCGCACGGGTGTCGGTACGGCTGCTCGCGGTCGGCGCCGAGTTGTACGGGCTGCTGCGCGACCGGCGCGCCCCCGCGGCCCGCGGTCGCGGTGCGGCGGCCGACATGGCCGGCGCGGAGCCCCGCATGCTCGACGCCGCCGAGGTCGGACGGCAAGGGCAGGAGAACGTCCTGCTGTCCGTCGACCGGACGGCCGCCCCGGGGCGGTACCTCATGCGCGTGGACCGCGACCACCCCGGCTACTTCGAGCACTCTTGCGACCACGTGCCCGGCATGGCCCTGGTCGAGGCGTTCCGGCAGGCGGGATGCCATCTGGTCGGGACCGGGCGGGAGTCGGCGCGGGACGGGTCCGGTCACCGGGCCGCTCCGTGGTCCCTCGCGTTCTCCGAGGTCCGTTTCGACGCGTTCGGTGAACTGCGCGAGCCCACCGTGATCAAGTCCGTCGGCGGTGTGGCGGCCCTGCCGTCCACGGGCCGCCACGGGTTGCGCCGCGTCCAACTGGCCGCCGTCCAGGGGGACCGCACCATCGCGCGCAGCACGGCCCTCTACCGTCCGCGGGTTGCCGTCGAGCCTTCGGGGGAGGGGAACTCGTGGAACTCCAGCATCTCCGCGCCTTCCGCGAAGTAGCGCGGGAGCTGAGTTTCACCCAGGCGGCGAAGAACCTGCACTGCGCACAGTCCACGGTCACCGGCCAGATCAAGATCCTGGAACAGGACCTCGGGGTGGAGCTCTTCCACCGGCGGGGCCGGCTGCCGGTCGAACTCACCGAGGCGGGCGCACTGTTGCAGCCCCGTGCGGAGCAGATCCTGTGCGCCGTCGAGACCACCGTCCGCGAAGTCCGCTCGAGCCGGGCGCCGTCGCAGGGGCGGTTGGCCGGCAGCCGGCTCCGCCCGCTGATGAGGGTCTAGCGGGTGCCCCGCCACGAGCCGTCGCTCATCGCCTTCTTCGACGTGGACGAAACGCTCATCACCGTCACGAGCATGATCGGCTTCCTGGCCTTCCACCCGGAGCGCGAGGCCGCCGGCTCCTCGGATTTCGACCGGGCGCGCGCCGACCTGCTGGCCCGGCGGGAGCGCGGAGTCGCGCGCGAGGAACTCAACCGCGCGTACTACCGCCTCTTCGCGGGCTGCACGCAGGAGTCGCTCACCGCGGCCGGCCGGGCGTGGTTCCGGCAGGAGACCGCCAAGGGCGGCCTCCTGCACCGGCCGACGCTCGCGGCGCTGCACCGCCACCGACGCGACGGCCACCGCATCGCACTGGTCTCGGGAGCGCCCCGCCACTGCCTCGAGCCGCTGGCCGAAGCGCTCGGCGGCGCTCTCGTGCTGTGCGCGGGTCAGCGCAGTGCGGGCGGGGTGGTCACGGGGGAGATCGACGCCCCGGTGATCGGCGTGGAGAAGGCCGTACGGGCGAGCCGGGCCATGCGGGCGTACGGGGCCGACGCGGGCGACTGCTTCGCGTACGGCGACCACTCGAGCGACCTTCCGCTGCTCTGCGCGGTGGGGCACCCGGTGGTCGTCGGCGACGATCCGGTACTGCTCGCCCGCGCCGGCCGCGAGGGCTGGCCCGTGCTGCCCGGCGTCCGTCGTGCGGGCGACACGGTCGGTGCGGGCAGTGTGGGCGACGCGGGCAGTGCGGTGGGGCCGGTCAGGCTGCCGCGGGCCGGATGAGGAGCAGGACCAAATCCCACACAGCGAGGACTTGTTGGTGCGTGGGGCCGGCCCCGCCCGCCGACGTGATCTGGTGCATGCCGAGTACGAGGGCGAGCAGCAGTCGGCTCAAGGGCTCCGCGCCGAGTGCGGGGTCGACGACCCCGTGCAGCTGCGCGTCCCGGACGAGACGGGAGACGGTGACGCCCAACCCGCACAGGAAGGCGGGGGTTTCGCCCAGCGCCCGCGCGTCCTCGGTGGCCAGACGCAGGCCCGCCGTGAACCGTACGTCCTCCTGGACGTGCCGGGTCAGTCCCAGCACCAGGGCGCGCAGCCCCTCCTCGGGTTCCTGCCCGCACTGCTCGGCGCCGCGCAGCAAGTCCCCCCAGCTCTCCTCGAAGAGCCGGACCAGCTCGTCGGCCAAGGCCTCCTTGGAGGAGAAATGGCCGTACACCGCCCCCTTGGTCAGCCCGGTGTGCTTCGCCACGATCTGCAGATTGGTACGGGCGAAACCGTGAGCCGCGAACTCCGTGGCGGCCGCGTCCAAGACGAGCGCGTGTGTACGTCGCGACCTGTCCTGCTTCATCGGAGGGAGGCCTCCTTGCCCACCTCAAGTGCCCCAGGAGCGGTGGGGCATGAACCTACACCCAAAAACATTCGTCTGTGAATTCTTTCTTTGACAGCCGCCAAGGAGGCGCCACTCATGTCCAGTCACCTGCCGTCCGTAACAACGCCACCGCTGGCTGCCCGACTTGCCGCAGCGGAGGCGGCCCGACAGGCGAAGGAGTCCGAACGGGACCGGGATCTGCACCCCGCTGTGGTCTCGGCCTTGTCCGAGGCGGGATTCCTCAGGCAGTTCGTGCCACGGCGCTGGTCGGGCTCGGCCGGAACGTTCGCCGAAATCATCGAGGCGGTGGCTGTCGTCGGGGAGGAATGCCCGTCCGCGGCCTGGTGCGCCGCGCTGCTGGCGGCCCACGGTCGACTCGCTGCCCACCTGCCACAGGAGGCGCAAGAGGAACTGTGGCAGGAGTCGCCCGATGTGTCCATAGCGGCTGCCGTGGTGCCGCCGTCCGGAGAACTCGCCAAAGCCCCTGGTGGCTGGCGGTTGTCGGGCCGCTGGGCCATGGCCAGTGCGGTGCGCCATGCGCGGTGGGTGCTGCTCGCCTGCGTCGAGGAGACCCCCGAAGGTCCCCGCCAGCGCATCCTCGCCGTACCGCGCGCCGACGTGCGGATCCACGACACCTGGCGCAATGCCGGACTGCGCGGCACCGGCAGCCACACCATCAGCGTGGACGGCGCCTTCGTACCCGCACACCGCGCCATGACGCGCGAGGACCTGCTGGCCGGCTCGCCGGAGCCGGGGGCGGCCCGCTGCCACCGCGTCCCGTTCCCGCTGGTGGCCTCGCTGCTCTTCGCCGCACCCGCGTGGGGGGCTGCCCGGGGAGCGCTGCGCGCCTGGACCGAGATCACCCGCGAGCGGCGGACCCCGGACGGCCGCCCGGCGCTCGAGGACGGTACCCACCAGCAGGTGCTCGCCCGCTCCGCGGCCGAGATCGACGCCGCCGGGCTGCTGCTCGAGGCGGCGGCCGGGCGCGCCGACCGGGCGGCCGACCCCGGCGCGGACCCCGCGGCGCAGGTGCCGCTGAACCTGCGCGACTGCGCCGTGGCGATCGATCTGCTGGTCACCGCCGTGGAGCGGCTCTACCGCGGTGCGGGGGTCCGGGGCCAGGACGAGGACGGCGACCTCCAGCGCTTCTGGCGCGACGTCCACGCCGTCGCCGGCCACGGCTCGGTGCAGCTGGCACCGGCCGCCGCGGCTTATGCCCAGCAGGTGACGGCGGCCGCGGCCCGCTGACCGTCCGACCGACTGTCCGACTGTCCGTCTGACCGACTGTCCGACTGTCCGTCCGACCGTCCGACCGTCCGACCGTCCGACCGTCCGACCGTCCGACCGTCCGACCGTCCGACCGCCCCGTCACGCACACGCCTCGCGCCCTGCGCCCAGCCCGCCCCGATCGATCCGGGGTGGCCGGGCGCGGGGCGCGTCCGCGTTCGGCCCGCTTTCGATCGGCGTCCCCGATTACATTTGAAACCTTTGCGAAGGAATGATTCTGTGAGGTCTCCCGCCGGTGCCGCCCGCATACCCGTGAGGTCTTCCTGTGCAGAACTCCCAGATGTTCCCGGTGACCGAGGCCCAGCTCGGGCTGCTCGTCATCGACCGGACGGTTGCCGCCCGCAACCTCTACAACATCGTCCTCGAATTCCGGCTCGACCCCCGCATCGGCGCCGAGGACCTGAGGGCCGCGCTCGCCAAGGTGACCGCCGTGCAGCCCACGCTCCGACTGGGCCTGCACGAAGCGCCCTCGCCGCACGCCGCGCTCATCGGGCCGCTGCCGCCCGAGCGCCTTCCGCTGGACACCGAGCGGGTGCCCGCGGCGCGATTCCCTGGCCGTCGCAGCGCACTGCTGGAGCAGCTGTCCGCCCACGTCTTCTCCCTGGACGCTCCGCCGCTCTTCCGCGCGGCCCATCTGCTCAGCGAAGACGGGTCCACGGCGACGCTGCTGTTCGCCGTCCACCACACGGTCTTCGACGGTTTCTCCGCCGGACCGTTCGCCGGTGACCTGACCGCCGCGCTCGCCGGCACCCTCGACGTGGAGGCGCTGCGCGCCGGCCGTGAGGGTGCACTGCGCGCCGAGCTCCAGGCGCAGCTCGCCGCCGCGGCCGAGGAGGAGACCGAGGAGGAAGCCGCCGCACTGGCCGCCCGGCTGGCGACCATCCGCGCGACCGAGCTCTACCCCCGGCCGGGCCGCCCGACCGAAACGGACTTCGCGGGCGCACGCATCGAACTCCCTTTGACCGCAGAGGAGTCCAAGTCCGTCGACGCGGCCTGCCGGAAGCTCGGCGTCACCCCCTTCACCTTCTTCGCGGCGACGTACGCGGCGGTCCTGGCCCGGCACTCCGGCGGCGACTGCGCGACGCTCGGCGCCACCTTGATGTCCCGTCGGACCCTCGGCTCCTTCGGCCTGTGCGGCTTCTTCGTCAACACCCTGCCGATGGCCGTCCCGGTCGAGTGGACCTCCCCCTTCGAGGAGTTCGTCGCCAAGGTGGTGGACGAAGAGGTCGAGGACACCAAGTTCCGGTCCCACATCCCCTTCAACCGGATCGCCGCGCACTGCGCCCCGGACCGCTCCAGCAACCGCAACCCGGTCTTCTCGGCGCTGCTCGCCATGCAGGACAGCGCCGTGCTCGAGCCGGGAGGGCCCGTACTGTCGGTGCGTCAGCACGGCAACGGAACGGCCAAGTTCGACCTGCTGCTGTTCGCCACCCCCACCCCCGGCGGCTGGCTCCTGGAGATGGAGCACGACCTGGCGCTGCTGCCGCCCGCGGTGGCGCAGGGCATCGCCGACTCCCTGCGCGAAGCGGTCGCGAACGCCGCCCGCAACCCGGGCCGCACCCTCGCCGAACTGTTCCGCGACGCCGGACCCGTCCTGGCCGCGGAGCCGGCCCGAGCCGGCGACCACGCCCCCGACCACACCACCGTGTACGAGTGGGTCATGGCCACCGCGGCCGCACACCCCGAGCTGACGGCGATCACCGCGGACGGCGCCACCACCACGTACGGCGAACTCGCCCGGACCGTACGGGCCCTCGCGCGCGGGCTCGCCGAACAGGGTGTGGGCCACGAGAGCGTCGTCGGCGTCGCCACCCGGGGGCTGACCGAGACCGTGGCGAGCGTGCTGGCGATCCTCGAGCGCAGGGCCGCGTACCTGCCCCTCGACCCCGAACTGCCGGCGGAACGGCTCGACATGATGACGGCCCAGGCACGCTGCCGGCTCGTGGTGGGCGAAGGGACCTTCGGGACGGCCGCCGTGCTCACCCCCGAGCAACTGGGGGAGCCGGAGCGGGGGACCGGCCGGCCGGGGGAGAGCGCGGAGGCGGCCACCGGCGCACGGGGCCCCGGCGATCCGGTCTACACGATGTTCACCTCGGGCTCCACCGGGCGGCCCAAGGGTGTGCTCATGGGCAACGGCGCCCTGGTCAACCTGACCCGCTGGCAGCTCGGCGTACTCGCCATGGACGGGACCACGCGCTTCATGCAGTACGCGCCGATCGGGTTCGACGTGTCCTTCCAGGAGATCTTCCCGACCCTGGCCGCCGGAGGCACCCTGGTCTCCCGCGAGCCCGTGGACCGGCGCGACCTGCCCTCCCTGGTGCGGAGGGTGGCCGAGACCGGGGTGACCCACCTGTACCTTCCGGTGGCCGCGCTGCGCCCCTTCGCCCTGGCCGCCGACGAACTGAACGAAGAGCTTCCGACGCTCCGTCACATCTGCGTGGCGGGAGAGCAGTTGCAGGTTGACGGAGCCGTCCAGGGATTCTTCGCCCGGCGGCCCCGCGTCGGACTGTTCAACATGTACGGGCCCACCGAGACCCACGTCGTCACGGCGCAGGAGCTGACCGCCGACACCCAGCCCTGGCCCGCCCACGTGCCGATCGGCCGCCCGATCCCGGGCGTCGGCGCCCAGGTCGTGGACGTCACCGGGCACCTCGCCCCGGCCGGCGTGCCGGGCGAGCTGCTGCTCGGCGGCGAATGCCCCGCCCAGGGCTACGTCAACGACCCCGAACGGACCGCGGAACGCTTCGTCCCCGACCCGTACGGCACCGGCCCGGACGCCCGCCGCTACCGCACCGGCGACCTGGTGTTCCGCGACGAGCGAGGGGTGCTGGTGTACGCCGGACGGGACGACCACCAGGTCAAGATCCGGGGCCACCGGGTCGAACTCGGCGAGCTGGAGAACGCGGCCCTGGCCGTCCCCGGCGTCCGCGCGGCGGTCGCCGCCTCCCATAGGGAGGGCTCGCAGCGGGAGCTGGTGCTCTTCCTGGTACCCGGCAAGGAGCAGCCCGCCGCCCCCGCCACGGTGCGCGCCGCGCTCGCCGCGACGCTGCCCTCGTACATGGTCCCGACCCACGTCCTGCCCGTGGCCTCCATCCCCACCAGCCACAACGGCAAGCTGGACCGGGCGGCGCTGCTGCGCGCACTGCCCGAACTGCTCCTCGCCGCACAGCCGCAGCACGCGGATGCCGCGGACGCCGTGGATGGCGCGGACGACACGGAATCCGGCGCGCCGGCGGGCCGCGACTCCTCACTCGTCGAGGGCCTGCGCGCGATCTGGAGCACGGTGCTCGACCGGCAGGTGAGCGCGCACCGCTCGCTCTTCGACCAGGGTGCGCACTCCCTGAACGTACTGACCGCCCTGACCCGCGTCGAGAACCAGTACGGCGTACGGATCCCGGTCCTCGACTTCTTCAAGACACCCACGATCGTCGCCCTGGCCCATGCGGTCGCCGCGCGGAGGAGCCGGGCATGACCACGTACCAACCCCTGCTCATCCCGCTCGGCGAGAGCGAGGGCGGCGAGCCGACCGTCCTGCTGCCGGCCGCCGGCGGCGGCATCGGCCCGTACTTCCCCCTGGCCGGCGAACTCCTCCACCGGGGCCCGGTCCACGCCGTCCGCGCCCTCGGCCTGCTCCCCGGCGAGCGGCCCGACCGCGACGTACCCACCATGGTCGAGCGCTACCTCGCCGAACTGCGTGCCCTGCCCCGGCCGCCCCGCCACCTCGTCGGCTGGTCCCTCGGGGGCGTACTGGCCTGGGAACTGGCCGGCCGCCTCGCCGAGGAGGGCGCCGCCGCCCCGGCCGTGATCATGGTGGACAGCTACGCCGAGCTCCCGGCCCGGCCGGCCACCGACCACGACGCGATGCTGGACCGCATCGGGCGGTCCATGGGCCACCGGCCGGGCGAGGGGGACGGCGGCGGCGCGGGCGAGGAAGGCCGGCGGCTGCGCGAAGTCGCCGCCGCACACCTGGAAGCCGCCCACGCCCACCGGGCCTCCGCCGCTCACACCGGACCCGCGCTGCTGATCTCCTGCACCGCCGACCGGCACTCCGACCAACTCGGCCAGTGGGCGCGGCGCGCACCGCAACTGCGCGTCCGCGAGTTGGAGTGCACCCACTTCGAAGCGCTCGACGCCACCCGCGCACCCCTGCTCCACCACCACATCGACGGCTTCCTGACGGATCTCGCGCAGGACTCCGAGGGCTGACACGGTTCGACAAGGAATAACGACATGGTCACCAAGAACACCGGCCCACTCGACGGAGACGTCCCCGTCCCTCTCGACGGCACCCCCTTCGCCCTGCTGCACCGCCCGCACGCGACCGGCCCCGACCGGCTCGAACTCCTCCTCGGGGACGTCACCACGGTCGAGCGCCTGGACGCCCTTCCCCTGGACGCCGACGCCGACGCCCCTGACCCGGACCCCGCCGCGGCCGGCGGCGGCCACGAACTGCTGGCGCTGCTCCCGTACCGGCAGATAGCCGAGCGCGGCTACACCTGCACCGACGACGGCGCCCCGCTGACCGTCCTCACGGTGCGCGAGCAGCACTCGCTGCCCACCGGCCGGTTCCTGTCCGAGCTGTCCGGCGGCCCCCTCGCCCTGCGCGACGAGGAATTCGACATCCCCGACGACGAGTACGCGCAGATCGTGCGCAAGGTGATCGACGAGGAGATCGGCCAGGGCGCGGGCGCGAACTTCGTCATCAAGCGCGCCTTCACCGCCACCATCGACGGCTACACCCCGGCCGCCGCCCTCACCTTCTTCAGCCGGCTGCTCGCCAGGGAGGCCGGCGCGTACTGGACCTTCCTGGTCCACACCGGGCAGCGGACCTTCGTCGGGGCCTCGCCCGAACGGCACGTCAGCCTGGAGTCGGGGACGGTCACCATGAACCCGATCAGCGGCACCTACCGCTATCCCGAGACGGGATCCACCGTCGACGGCGCCCTCGGGCTCCTCGCCGACCGCAAGGAACGCGAAGAGCTCCAGATGGTGGTCGACGAGGAGCTCAAGATGATGGCCCGGATCTGCGATCCGGGCCTGCGGGTGGAGGGCCCCTTCCTCAAGGAGATGGCCCGCCTCGCCCACACCGAGTACTTCATCAAGGGGGAGAGCCGCCTCGACGTCCGCGACATCCTGCGCGAGACGATGTTCGCCCCGACCGTCACCGGCAGCCCGGTGGAGAGCGCCTGCGAGGTGCTGCACCGCTACGAACCCCGAGGCCGCTCCTACTACAGCGGGGCGCTCGCGCTCGTCGGCCGGGACGGCGCCGGGCGCCGGGCCATGGACTCCGCGATCCTCATCCGGACCGCCGAGATCGATACGGACGGCCGGCTGGAGATAGGGGTCGGCGCCACGCTGGTGCGACACTCCGACCCGCGGAGCGAGGTCGCCGAGACCCACGCGAAGGCCGCCGGACTCCTGTCCGTCCTACGGGAACGCCCGGCCCCGGCTCCGGCCCCCGCTCCGGCCGCCGCCCCCGCTCCGGCCCCGGTCCCCGTTCCGGCCCCGGTCCCCGTTCCGGCCGCCGCCTCCTCCGAGGCGCCCCGGCGGCTCGGCGAGCACCCGGAGGTCCTGAAGGGGCTCGCCTCGTACAACGAACGGCTCGCCCGGTTCTGGCTGGACCCGATGCCCCCCGGCGCGTACGAGGCCCCCGAGCTGGCCGGGCTGCGCGCGGCCGTCGTGGACCACGAGGACACCTTCACCGCGATGCTCGCCCACCAACTGCGCTCCCTGGGCCTGTCGGTGACCGTCCACGCCTGGCGCGAGGCCTCCGAAGCGGCCCTGGCGCAGGCGGACCTGGTGGTCCTGGGCCCCGGACCGGGCGACCCCCGGCGCACCGAGGACCCCAAGATCGCGACCGCGAACCGGCTGGCCGGCCGACTGCTGGCCGACGGGACCCCCTGCGTCGCCGTGTGCCTGGGCCACCAGGTCGTGTCCTCGCTGCTCGGCATCGAACTCGTCCGCAAGGAAACCCCCAACCAGGGCCTCCAGCAAGAGATCGACTTCTTCGGGCGCCGGGCCCGTACCGGCTTCTACAACACCTTCGCCGGCCGCTCGGCCACCGATCGCCTGACCGCCCCGGCCGGCCCCTTCCCGGCCGACGTCGTCGAGGTCAGCCGCGACCCGCACAGCGGCGAGGTCCACGGCCTGCGCGGACCCGGTCTCGCCACGGCCCAGTTCCACCCCGAGTCCCTGCTGACCGAGGACGGACCCGCGCTGCTCCACCAACTCGTCACCGCGGCCCTCGCCACCTCGACCACCTCATCCGGGAGCAACCGGTGAACACCCTGACCCGCCCGAGTCCGCGCCCCCGCCACACGGACGCCGCCCTGCTGCCGCTCGCCGCCGACGAACACGACCTGCTCCGCACCCTGCCCGCGGCCCAGCAGCCGCACTGGCCCGACCCCGACCTCCTGGCCAAGGCCGGCCGCGAGCTGCGCGACAGCCAGCCGCTCGTCACCTCGCGGGAGATCCTGCGCCTGCGCACCCTGCTCGCCGACGTCGCCGCCGGCAAGGCCCTGGTCGTACAGACCGGCGACTGCGCGGAGGACCCCGCCGACCGGACCCCGGAGGCGGTGGCCCGCAAGGCGGGCCTCGCCGAGTGCCTGGCCGGTGTGCTCCAGGCCCGCTCCGGACTGCCGGTGCTGCGCGTCGGGCGCATCGCCGGACAGTACGCCAAGCCGCGCTCCCAGCCGATCGAGCGCCAGGGTGACCTCGAACTCCCCGTCTACCGAGGGCCGATGGTCAACGGTCCGGAGTTCGACCCCCTGTCGCGCACCCCCGACCCGCTGCGCATGCTCGACTGCCACCAGGCGGCCGGTGACGTGCTCGGCCTGCTGCGTGAAGGCCAGGACGGCCAGGGCGGCGCTCCGCTCTGGACCAGTCACGAGGCCCTCGTACTCGACTACGAGCTGCCCCAGCTGCGCCGCGACGCCTACAGTCGGACCTTCCTCACCTCCGCCCACTGGCCGTGGATCGGCGAACGCACCCGCCAACTCGAGGGAGCACACGTCGAATTGCTCTCCCGCGTGGCCAACCCGGTGGCCTGCAAGGTGGGCCCCGCCATGCAGGCGGCCGAACTGCTCGCCCTGTGCGAACGCCTCGACCCCAACCGCCAGCCCGGACGGCTCACCCTGATCCCCCGACTCGGCGCCGACCTCGTCGCCGAGCGCCTTCCCGCCCTGGTCGCGGCGGTACGGGACGCCGGTCATCCGGTGATCTGGCTGTGCGACCCCCTGCACGGCAACACCACCACCGCCCCGAGCGGCCACAAGACCCGGTCCGTCGCCACCATCGTCCGCGAGGTCCGGGGCTTCCACTCCGCCGTGCTCCAGGAGGGCGGCGTACCGGGCGGACTGCACCTGGAGGCCACCGCCGCCCCGGTCGTCGAATGCTGGGCGGATGAAACGGAACTCGGCTCGCTGGGGGCCGCGTACACCACGCTGTGCGACCCCCGTCTCAATCTCGGACAGGCCATCGCCGTCGCCGAGTCCTGGCCCCACCAGTGAAAGGTCACCCACTCCCGTGACGCTTCCGGCCATCGCGCCCTATCCCATGCCCCTCGACGCGGAACTCCCGGCCAACAAGGCCGACTGGAAGGTAGACCCCGACCGCGCGGTCCTGCTCATCCACGATATGCAGCGGTACTTCGTCGACGCCTTCCCGGCCGGCGCGGACCCCGTCACCTCCCTCACCGGCAACGTCCGAACGCTGCGCGAGCGGTGCGCCGCCCAGGGCGTTCCCGTGGCCTACACCGCCCAGCCCGGAGGCATGAGCGAGCAGGACCGCGGCCTGCTGAGGGACTTCTGGGGACCGGGCATGACGGTCGGCCCCGAACAGCGCGAGGTCGTCGACGGCCTCGCACCGCGGCCGGGCGACCAGGTGTACACCAAGTGGCGCTACAGCGCCTTCCACCGCACCGGCCTCCTCGAATTCCTCCGCGAGCAGGGTCGCGACCAGTTGGTCATCTGCGGGATCTACGCCCACATCGGATGCCTGGCGACCGCCGTCGAGTCGTACACCAATGACATCCAGACCTTCCTGGTCGCCGACGCCGTGGCCGACTTCACCGCGGAGGACCACCGCATGGCCCTGGACTACGCCGCCGGCCGCTGCGCCGTGGTCCTGCCCACGCGGACCGTCACCGACCAGATCCAGCAGAGCCGGCAGCCCGACCGGTTCGCCCGGCTCGCAACGACCCCGGAGATCCGATGAGCACCCTGTTCATAGCCAACAACCGCACCGCCCAGATGGTCGGCGACCTGGAGGAGCTCACCGCCGAGCACCGCAGGACGGCCGGCGTGACCGCCCAGCGCATGATCTGGTACGCCGCCGAGGGCGACGTCCTCGTCGTACCGCACGTGCCCAGCGAGGAGTTCCTGGCCTACGTCACCGCACTGACCGGGGCGGACCGCGACCGGATCACCGTCCTCGCGCCTCCGGCGGGCGGGCTCGGGGTCGATGTCCTCACCCCGGACCGCTGGGAAGACCGGGATTTCGTCGAGGAGCTGCGGCGCGCGACGGACGAGTCCGGTGTCGTCCGGGTCTTCCCGATCTACTACGACAGCCCGGTCGTGGGACTGGCCCACTCGCTCGAGCTCGGCGCGACGACCCCCGGATTCCGCTACATCCACCAGGGTGGCGGTCAACTCCTCAACAGCAAGGCGACGTTCCGGGCCCTGGCCGCCGGCATCGGCAACCCCATCCCGAACGGCGTGGTGGCCTTCACCCGCGCCGAGGCGGAGGAGTTCCTGTGGGATCTCCTCGAGCAGGACCGCCACGCCATCGTGAAGAAGGACTTCCACGTCGCCGGCTACGGCAACGCCATCCTCAGCGGCGACGCCGACGTCACCCCGATCGGCGCCCCCGAAGTCACCGTACTGAACGGCCGGGAGGACCTCGCCCGCCACCTGGACCAGCGGTGGGCCTGGTACTCGGACGACGACAGCCGTCCGGTGGTCGTCGAGGACTACACCCCCGACAGCGTGCCCGTCTACGCGGAGTTCCGCATCGGTGAAGAGGAGACCGAGCTCTTCGGACACGGCGAGATGCTGATGGGCCCGATCTTCAACGGCCTGGTCATCCCGGCGAAGTCGGCCGACCACCCGCGCTTCCCGGCCTTCCTGACCGAGGCGCACCGCCTGTGCGAAACCGTGCGGGCCATGGGCTACCGCGGTCCGATCAGCGTGGACGCCATCGTCACGCCCGGCGGCGAGATCCTGATCAACGAGTTCAACGGGCGCGTCGGCGGCTCCACCCACATCAACTACCTGGCCGAACAGCTCGTGGGCCCGGACTTCCTCCGGGAGCGCATCCTCATCCAGCGCCATCACTGGCAGGTGCCGTCCTTCCGCGAGGCCGTCGACCGGGTCCGGGAGCTGGGCCTGGCCTTCGACCCCGAGTCCCGCACCGGAGTCGTCATCACCTCCGACGACAGCAGGGAAGGCGGCACGGTCGAGTACTGCCTGGTCGCCGAGGACATGACGGCCGCGGAAGAGATAGAGGAAGCACTGTCCGCTCTGTTCGTCTGACGAGCGAGCGGGCACCCGGACGACGATCCCCTGCAACGAGGATCCCCTGCAACGGCGATCCCATGCGACAAAGAAGCGGAAGAGAAGAAGGACCATGAGTTACCGGAAGATCCTCACGGGAAACGTCCTGCTGTGGATGGCCGCCGCCTTCGTGGGCAGGCTGCCCATCGCCGTCGCCCCCCTGGGCCTGGTGTTCCTCGTCCGCGACACGGACGGCGGCTACGCGCTGGGGGCCACACTGGCCGCCGCCTACGTTCTCGGCGAGGTGCTGGGATCGGTGGTGCTCGGGGCCTGGATGCGCCCCAAGCGGCTCCACGTCCACCTGGCCGCCGGGATGGTGGTCGGCGCCGCCGCCTTCGCCGGGCTCGCCCTGTTCCCGGAGACCTCGGTGGTGGTGACGGCCGCGCTGGCCTTCGTCGCGGGCGCGGCTCCGGCCGCGGGGCCCGGCGGAATGCGCTCGATGCTGATCGCGCTGGTGGACAAGGCGGACGAGTCCCGTGCGCTGAGCGCCGAGACGGTACTGACCCAGATCACCTGGGGCGGGGCGCCCGCGCTCGTCGTCGTCCTCGCGGTGAACCTCTCGCCGAGCGCACCGATGGCACTGGGAGCGGTCGGCTTCCTCGCGGCCGCGGTCATCCTCTTCCTGCTCCCGACGTACCGGCCCCAGGACGAGGCCGCGCGGCAGGACGCCGGCCAGGGCACGGACGGCAAGGAGGCCAAGTCCGAAGGCCGGGGACGGGTGCTCGCCTCCGCCTGGCCGATCTACCTGACGAGCGCCGGCGCGATGTCCATGCTCGCCACCGCGGAACTGGCCCTCACTCCGCTCCTGGAATACCGGGACCTCACCGTCAACTGGGCCGGCGCCCTGCTCGCCCTGTTCTCCCTGACCAGCGCGGCCGGCGCGTTCCTCTACGGCCTGCGGACCTGGCCGGGCACGGTGCGCGGCCAGAGCCTGGTCTTCCTGCTGATCACCTCGGTCTGCGTGGCGCTGTCCGCGGTGTTCACCAGCCTCCTCGGCATCGCCGTCGCCTTCCTCGCGGCCGGCGTCTTCCAGGCGGGCGTCATGGTGACCCGCAGCATGAGCCTGCGCCAGCGCCTCCCGGAGCACGCCCACACCGCCGGCTACTCCATCCAGTACGCCGTCCAGGGCGTCGGCTACACCATCACCGCGTCCGTGGCGGCGACCGTCCTTTCGGGCTCGACCCCCGTGGTCGCCATCCTCGGCGGCGTGGGGATCACCGTACTGCTCACCCTGGTCAGCGCGGCCGCCGAACTGCGCCGCCGTCCCGAACGGGACGCGCAGCCGCGGGCCGTGCGCGAGGAGGCCGTCAATTGAGCAGGCTGCGCTGGCTGACCGCGGGGGAGTCCCACGGACCGGCACTCGTGGCGACCCTGGAGGGCCTGCCCGCCGGCGTGCCGATCACCACCGAGGCCGTGGCCGGCCACCTGGCCCGGCGGCGGCTCGGCCACGGGCGCGGTGCGCGGATGAAGTTCGAACGCGACGAGGTCACCTTCCTCGGCGGTGTCCGGCACGGCCTGACGATGGGTTCGCCCGTCGCGGTCATGGTGGGCAACACCGAGTGGCCCAAGTGGGAGCAGGTCATGTCCGCCGACCCGGTGGAGCCGCGGATCCTCGCGGACCTGGCCCGCAATGCCCCGCTGACCCGGCCCCGCCCCGGGCACGCCGATCTGGCCGGCATGCAGAAGTACGGCTTCGCCGACGCCCGCCCGGTCCTGGAGCGCGCCAGCGCCCGGGAGACGGCGGCCCGGGTGGCGCTGGGAGCGGTGGCGAGGTCGTACCTCGAGGAGACGGCCGGCATCGCGATCGTCTCGCACGTGGTCGAGCTCGCCGCCGCCAAGGCCCCGTACGGCTCGTACCCGACCCCCGCGGACGTGGACCGGCTGGACGGGGACCCGGTGCGCTGCCTGGACGCGGACGCCTCGAGGGCGATGGTCGCCGAGATCGACCGGGCCCACCGGGTCGGGGACACCCTGGGCGGTGTGGTGGAGGTCCTGGCGTACGGAGTCCCGGTCGGCCTGGGCTCGCACGTCCACTGGGACCGCCGCCTGGACGCCCGCCTGGCCGCCGCGCTCATGGGCGTCCAGGCCATCAAGGGCGTCGAGGTCGGCGACGGATTCGACCTCGCGCGGGTGCCGGGGTCGCGGGCCCACGACGAGATCGTGCGGACGCCGGACGGCATCCGTCGCGCCTCCGGCCGGGCCGGTGGCACCGAAGGCGGCCTGACCACGGGCGAGGTGCTGCGCGTACGGGCCGCGATGAAGCCCATCGCGACCGTGCCGCGTGCGCTGACCACCGTCGACGTGGCCACGGGCGGGGCCGCGGCCGCGCACCACCAGCGCTCGGACGTCTGCGCGGTCCCGGCCGCGGGCATCGTCGCCGAGGCCATGGTCGCGCTCGTGCTGGCCGACGCCGTCGCGGAGAAGTTCGGCGGCGACAGCGTGCCGGAGACCCGCCGCAACGTCCGGTCCTACCTGGACGCCCTGGTCGTCAGGTAGCCCGCGGCGGCCCCGTCCGCCTGCTCCTCCGTCGGCCCACTACGCCGGAAAGCCCGCGGCCCGGGCCGGAAACGGCCCGGGCCGCGGCCGTGTGGCGCCCTACACGCGGACCAGCGCCGCCCGCACGGCCGGGGGCGTGCGGGTCTTCTAGCCGCCCGCCTTCCGGGCTCCCTGGGCGATGTCTCCGAGCACCTTGGCCGGCCGTCCATCCGGTCGAACCGCCGCACCGATGTTCTTCTTGAAGTCGGCGTTCACCACGGCCCAGGACTTCTTGCCCACCGGGTACAGGCGTGAGGACGGCAGTGCGCGCAGGAACACCTTGAGCGGTGCGGTCCCGGGATCGTCGGAGTCGAGCATCCGCCGGTAGCCGGAAGTCGTCACCGGCAGCAGCCCGTACTTGGTGATGAACGCGGTGACGTTCTTCTCCTCGTACAGGAAGTCGAGGAACTGGCCGGCTTCCTTCGGGTGCCCGTTCTTGAAGGCCATGACCCAGTCGGCGACGCCCATCGCCTGTGGCTCGGAGGAATCCGCGGTGGGCAGGGCGATCATCCCGAGCTTGATGCCCTTCGCGGTCGCCTGCTTCACCAGGGTGGGGTGGCCGTTGAGGATCCCGACCTCCCCGCGGGTGAAGGCGTCGAAGGCCTTCTGGCGGTCGAGTCTCCCCGGTTCGTCCGGTCCGGTCAGCCCGGCACCGACCAGGTCGTCCCGCAGGAACTCGAACGTCTTCACGTTCGCGGACGAGTCGATGACGTAGCTCTCGGAGTCGTTCGTGAGACCGCCACCGCCGGCGAGCATCCACTGCATCGCCTCGGCCTGCGCCTCCTCCGGACCCAGGGGCAGCGCGATCGGCGTACGCACCCCGTCCCTCTTGAGCTTCTTCGCCGCCGCGGTCAGGTCGCCCCAGCTCCGGGGCTGCCACGACGTGCCCTTGGTGATGACACCCGCGTCCTCCAGGAGTTTCGTGTTGTAGAACATCAGCCGAGTCGAGGCGACGAACGGCAGACCGTACTGGTCGCTGCGGATCTTGCCCGCTTGCGCGAGCGGCGTCAGCAGGTCGGCCTCCGTGCGCACCGAGAGGAGTTCGTCGGCCGGGTACAGCTTTCCGGCCGCCGCGTAGTCGGCGTAGGAACCTATCTGCGCGATGTCGGGCGCGTGCCCCGCCCGGACCATTTCGGCGACCTTCGCGTCCACGTCGTTCCAGGACAGGACGCTCACCTCCACCCGCACGCCGGGATGCGCCTGCTCGAAGCTGTACGCCAGCTCCTTCCAGTACGGCTCGGAGGAGTTGGCAGGGCTGTCACCGTAATCGGCGGCCACGACGCGCAGCACCACCTTCGCGGAGCCCGGATCGGCCGCCATCCCGCAGCCGGCCAGCACCACCACTGCGAGACAGCCGGCTCCGGAAGCCCACAGTCCACGACGCTTCACCCTCATGACCCACCCTTCATCGCGCCTTTGCAGGGCGTAGGTCTACACCACTTTTACGCCGTCTTCACAGGGTTCCGCACGAACGAGTCCGCACCGTGGCCACACCGAATCCCTTCAGATGGTGATCAGTTGTGACCGAATCGAACGTTCCGGTCCACTGCCCTGCCTGACGCCGGGCGCCCGCGCATCCCCCGTGAGAGCTACGAGAACTGTCCCTGCGCGGGTGATCCCCACAGCGCCGCGGATTCCTACCGTGACCCTCAGGTCACCACGCGGTGTGACCGCGGCGAGAGGTCACTATGGACACCAGGTCTGCCCCGCAGTACGGGGTCCGGGGGGCCGCGGCGGGCGTCTCGGCAGGATCGTGCGCTCTCCGATTGGCTGGCCACTGACGGGAGTTGTCGGTGTCGGGCTGATCTCGGGGCTGACGGCGACCGGGCCCGGCCCGGTGCCGCTGCTCGGTGCGGCCGCGGCGGTGGCCGTGTACTGGTGGGTGACGCACCGTGTCGCCGGGCGCCCGGTGCCGGAGATCGACCGGCACGGAGCCGGCCGCACCCGAGCGAGCCGGCGAGTCACCGACGCACGTGCCGGGCGCCCGCCCTGGGGCGGGTCGGAGATCTGGTCGAGCAGACGCGCAGGTCGGGTCAGCCGATCGAGTTCGGCGAGCACGGTGAACGGCTCCCGCGGAACGCGGAGCCGGAGCTGGCCGCGTACCGGGTCGTGCAGGAGGCGCTCACCAACGCGGTCAAGTACGCGAGCAGCAGGCCGACACGGGTCCTTCTCGGCACAACCCGACATGGAGGTCATCGGAGAAGCCGAGCACGGGCACGAGGCCGTCCAACTCGCGCTGCGGCTACGCCCGGACGTGGTCGTGATGGACATCCGCATGCCCCTCCTGGACGGCATCCAGGCCACCCGTCAACTCGCCGGCACCGAACACCTGCGTCCCGCGAACGCCGAGATCGCCGCGGCGCTCTTCATCACCCCGGAGACCGTCAAAACGTACGTCTCGCGGATCCTGGCCAAACTCGGCCTGCGCGACCGGGTCCAAGCCGTCGTCCTCGCCCACCGCGTCGCACTGGTCTCCCACCCGTCCTGACGATCCGCCCCGGCGGGAGATGCCACCGCGTACATGTCTAGGGCAGGAACTCCCAGAACGGCCGGTCGGGCGCGAGGTTGCGAGAACACAGCGTCACGTCTGCACCCCCGAGATAGGCCAGCAGCCACTCGCTGAAGGTCATCTCGTGGAGGGTCCACGACGGACTGTCCATCTCCTGAACCAGGACGCGCCAAGGCGACGACGGCTCATCGGGAACACGAAGGAAAACCATTTCCCCCGTCGTGGCCGTCGCCACCGGCATCAGCTCACCGGGGTTCGCCCCTACCGGACTGGGCAGGAGCTCGGCCATGTCCTCCTCGCGCCAGAATTCGAGATCCAGCCTTATGTCTTTTCCCAGGTTGTGCAGAAGGTGGCCGGCGGGGTGCTTCAGATACAGCTGTCCGTTGATGGAGATCGAACCGTAGGCGTTCACGATCTCGCGGAAGTCCGCGGGGAATTCGATGCCGAGTTCCTGCTCCAGTTCGATCCACGGAGCCGGATCCGACCAAGTGAACCCCGGTTCACCCAACAGGGCTTGTACCTCTGAAAGCGCTGCCACCACTAGATCCCCTCCGGTACGTCGTGCGGGCGACGATAGTCGACGGCGGTCGCGGTGGGTGCTGCTGTTCAGTGGCCGAGGGCGCGCTTGAGCTGGGCCTTGTCCCTCATGGGTCGGCCCTCGAGGTTGCGCTGCTTCGCCTCGTTGTTCGGCGCTCTCCTCGATGTGCTCGTACTGTCGTTCCCGCTGGGGGCTCGAACCACGAGGCATGCCCGCTCCTCGGCTCGTCAGGGGCCGGCCCACATCGGCGCGACGCACACACGGCGGACAGGCTGAGCCTGACGGCGGCAGGGGGGAGGGCCTGGTGGGGGAAACGGGATCTTGGCCGGCGGATGTGTGCCGGGTCCGGGGGTAGCCGGAGAGCATGGGCGCATCGTCAGGGTCCACGGGCCGCCGTCGCGGACTGTGAGCACGCGCCTGCGGGCGAGCCCCGCCCGCGAAGCAGGAAGAGAGGCAGAACCAGGATGACCGAGGACGCCGCGAACGAGCCGCACACCCCCTCCGACGCGGAGCGTGCGGCTCGCGCCGAGGTACGGGAGCGGGCCACCGGCCTGATCCACCACGACGCCGAGCTGGCGCTCGAAGCCGCGGAGGCGGCCGCCACCGAGGCGGCCGGGGGCGATCTGGAGCATGCCGACGGGGCCACCCGCGCCACCGTCGCGGAATGGCGGCGCATCACGGAGCTGCTCTTCGACCACGGCGGCCCGTACTCGCCCGATACGGACGCGTTCTTCCAGGGCCAGCTGGCAGCCCGCGAGGCCCACGCCGACTCCGAGCAGGACTGGGCTCTCTCTTCCGGATCACTTCGCTGACCAGATGAAGATGGCGGCGAGGCGGAGGCCGGCAAGGTGGATGGCCGCGGTCTTGTCGTAGCGGGTGGCCAAGCCGCGCTGCCCGCCGAACTTCGACACCGGTTCAATGACCGGCTCGCGCGCAGCCCGGAAGGACATCCGCAGCCTCGGCAAGAAGGCTGCGTCGTAGGGGCCCGCGGCCTGGCCTGTCGGCTCGGAGGTCATGCCTCCGACGCTACGGCACCCCACCGACAGCATCCAGCCTGGGCGGTCTCCTTTGATCATGCCTGACCTGCAAGATCCGCAAGAGACGGCCCGGTTCGTCAGATCCCGGCGAGGAACTCCCGTACGGCGGCGGCGAAGCCCTCCGGGTCGCCCAGCTGCACGAAGTGGTCGGTGTCCAGGGCCCGGGACACCGTGCCGGGGCGCCTGGTGGTCATGTCCCGGGCCAGTTCGGCGGACACGACCTGGCTGCGCAGGCCGTGTACCAGCAGCGCGGGGCAGTCGGTCGCGAGCCACTGCTTCCAGTGGTCCCCGTGGACGAGGTTCTCGGAGTCGATGGTGTCCTGGGGGTGGAACGGCAGCCGCCAGCCGGCTCCGCCGGGCAGCGGGCGCAGGGCCGGGGCGAGGGCGGGGGCGAGGGGGCCGCAGCCCGCGAGGAGCTCCTCGCGGGTGGCGGCGGTGTAGGGGAAGTTCCGTACGAAGCCCAGGGGGCTGGTGCCGTGGTCGGGGAGTTCGGCGGGGGCGTCGACGTCGATGAGGGCCGCGACCAGCTCCGGGTGTTCGGCGGCCAGGTGGTAGCCGTTGATCCCGCCGAGGGAGTGGCCGAGGACGACGGTGCGGTCGATCCCGAGGTGGGCGAGGAGGGCGACCAGGTCGGCGAGGTAGCCGGCGCGGGTGTACTGCGCGGCGCGGTCGGAGTCCCCGTGGCCGCGCTGGTCGGGCGCGATCACCCGCCACTCGGGTCCGAGGGCGGCGGCCAGGGCCGCGAAGGAGGCGCCCTCGGAGAGGTGGCCGTGCAGGGCGAGGAGGGGACGGCCGGCGCCGCCGAAGTCCAGGTAGGACAGGGCGCGGCCGTCGATGGTCAGGGTGGAGCGGGTGGGCTGGGCGGCGGCGTTCGACATGGTGGTTCCCCCTGGTTCCGGTGCGGATGCGGGTGCCGGTGTGACCCCGTGCCAGGAATATACAACCGTCTAAGACGAATGTTCAAGACGTTTGTATAGATCTCTGCTCCGGTGCCCCGGAATTCGCGCGACACGGCGGGGCGGCTCTGGAACGCTGCGATCATGACCTTCGTACTCGATGGACCGGTCCTGGGCGGCACGCTCGTACGGCTGGAGCCGCTGGAGCACCGCCACGCGGCGGATCTGGCCGTGGCGGCAGAAGAGGACCGCAGCCCCTACGGGTTCACGTGGGTGCCCACCGCGGATCAGGTCGGGGGGTACATCGACGCCCAGCTCGCCCGTCGCGACGCGGGGAAACTCGCCCCGTACGCGCAGGTGGACCGGGCGTCGGGGCGGGCGGTCGGGGCCACCGCCTACTGGGACCCCCGGCCGTGGCCGACGACCGGGGAGGGCCTGTGCGCGATCGAGGTCGGTTACACCTGGCTCGCTGCTTCGGCCCAGGGCTCGGGGATCAACACCGAGGCCAAGTACCTGCTGTTCCGGCACGCGTTCGAGACCTGGGGCGTGGCCCGGCTCGACCTGAAGACGGACGCCCGCAACGGCCGTTCCCGCGCCGCGATCGAGGGCGTCGGCGCCCGCTTCGAGGGCGTGCTCCGCAACTGGTCCCGCTCGTGGGCCCCCGGCGAGGACGGCCTGCTCCGCGACTCCGCGATGTATTCGGTCACCGCGGCGGAATGGCCCGCCTGCCGGTCGGGACTGGAGGCGCGGATCGCCGGGTCGCTGCGGCGGCCGTCGCCGTCGCCGTCACTGACGCGGGACGTCGATGCCCGCCGCGCGGAGCTTCGCCTCGACCAGTGAGTTCAACCGGGCGATGGACGAGGCCTCCCGGTGGTGGTTGACCATCGCGTACCGGGAGGCGGCGTCGGACCGGTTCCAGAACCCGGTCGGCACGGCCGGCAGCGCGCGGTCGGCCGGCAGCGTGGCGGCCGGCGCGGACGCCAGCTCCTCGATCCGCGGGTCGCCGGGATCCCAGGACCTCGCATCCCGGCCGCGCTTGGCCAGCTCGACGGACTCGGGGTCGCCGAGCGAATGCTCGAACAGGGTCGGGGAGCTGTCGAAGATCTCCGGGACCAGCGCCCCGGCCAGCATCAGGGCCTCGCGTTCACCGGCCACGTAGTCGGGGTCGAAGCCGAGTTCACCGAGTCGTTCCAGGACCGCGCGGGCCCGGTCGGGCAGCAGGGCCCGGTCGCCGTGGGCGAGCCGGAACAGCTCGTCCGACCGGTAACGGCGGTAGACGACGCGTCACGACGGCGGCCGCGATGGTCCTGCTCGACGAGTGCCGGCTGCGGCTGGACGACCCGGTGGACCAGTGGCTGCCCGAACTCGCCGACCGGCAGGTGCTGAAGCGGCCCGACGGACCGCTGGACGACATCGTGCCGCGTACCACCGGACGGTCCTCCTCGAAGTCGGCGCCCAGGGCGTCGAAGTCGTCCGGGAGACCTGTGTGTCGCGCACCGTCGTCCAGCGGGGGCCCTGCGGGGGTCCCCGCGTCCCCGAGGGCATCGAGCAGCGCCCTGACCACCGTGGCGGCGCCGCCGCAGACCCAGCCGAGCGAGCTGAGGGAGGAAGTGCACGAGGCGGGTCGTCGTGGGCGCTTCCCATCGGGGGAATCAGGAGCGGCTCCAGCGCGGCGAACGCGCCGGTCCGCGTCCTCGGCGTGCTCGTGTGATCTCGTTCTGGTCCGTCGACGGTCTTGCTGGCCGGCTCGGCGCCCGGTGCCCGGATGGGGGCACCTCACGCGGAAGGCGGGCAGGTCCTTTGAGATCCGGATGGTTCACGGTCCGCGCCCTCTCCGCCGCCTGCGTGTGGGCGGCCGTGCCGGGCGCCGCGCCCGCGCCTGCCGCGACCGCCCCGCCGGCGCCCTCCGACGGGCTCCGCTCCGCGCAGGCGTACTGGACGGCCGACCGCATGGCCTCGGCCGTGCCCGTCGACGCCGCCCGGAGCCGGGCCGCGGCCACCGCGCACGCGCCCTCGGGTACTCCGACGGGCATCCACTTCGACGGCATGCCGATGGTGGGCACCTTCTTCTACCGGCAGACCGGGATCGGCACGGCGGACACCTCCTGCACCGGCAGCGTCGTGCGCAGCACGGGCAAGAGCATGGTGCTCACGGCGGGGCACTGCGCGGCCGGCATGGGGCACCCGGAGAGCCACGCCGTCTTCGTACCGCGCTACCGCCACGGCAAGACCGCCGCCGCCCAGCCGTTCGGCATCTTCCCGGTCAAGGCCAAGGGCGGCGTCTATACGGACCCCCGCTACCGGTCGCACAGCAGGGCCGCCGTGTCCGACCTGGACCTCGCCTTCGTCCTCGTCGAGCCGAACGGCAGGGGTCGGATCGAGAACGTCACCGGGGCGCTGACCTTCACGCCGGTGAACACGTACGAGCACGAGGTCACCGTGGTCGGCTACCCGTCCGCCTCGCGCGTGAACAAGGACCACAAGCCCGTCCGGTGCGATGTGCCCACCACCCGGCTGAGCGGCTTCCGGCAGCTGCGGATGGTGTGCAAGGGGTTCTACGGCGGTGTGTCCGGCGGCCCCTGGATCAAGGACTACGACCCCGCGCACCACACCGGCAAGGTCATCGGCAACACCGGCGGCTACCACGGCGGCGGCAACGACTCCTGGGTGACGTACGCCCCCTTGTATGGCAAGGACGCCCGGGACCTGTACGAGGACGCCGACTCCGGCCGCGACCCCGCCGCCATCTCCCGGCCGCCCTACCGGGGTTCCGGGCACAACCTCCCGCTGCCCGGCTCCGGGGAGCTGTGGACCCATGCCAAGGCGATGGCCTCCGGCGATTTCACCGGCAGCGGCCGCAGCAGCCTGCTCGTGGTGTGGACGGACGGCGAGGTGACCCTCTTCCCGGGTGACGGCCGGGGCGGCTTCCTGCCGGAGCGCCGCCTCATGGCACCGAACGCGGCCTGGAAGGCGGTCGCCACCGTCACCGCGGGCGACTTCACCGGCTCGGACCAGTTCGACCTCATGGTCCGCCGGCAGGACGGCCGGATGACCCTGCACGCCGACGTCGGCTCCCACGGCCTGGGCCGCGTCACCGAGATGGCCCCCTCCGGCTCCGTCTGGAGACACGCAACCCAGATCGCCGCCGGACGCTTCAACGCCTCCACCTACGTCACCGACCTCGTGGTCCGCTGGTCCGACGGAGAACTCACCCTCCACACCGCCGTGGGCGCGGGCACCTTCGGCCGGGAGCACCGGCTCAAGGGCCCCGGCCCCGCCTGGAAGGGTGCCGCCCTGCTCGCCGCCGGGCAGTTCTCCGGCAACCGGAAGTGGGACCTCATGGTCCGCTGGTCCAACGGCGCGCTCGGCAGCCACACAGGCGTCACCACCCGCGGCCTCGGCCGCGCGAGGCCCGTCCACGGCCCGAACCGCACCTGGCCCCACAGCGCCCTCATGACCGCCGGCCGGTACACCGGTGACGGTCTCACCGACGACCTCGTCGTCCGCTGGAGCGACGGCGAGACCAGCCTGTACGAGGACACCCGTACGAACGGTCTCGGCACCGAGCGCACGCTCGTCGCGCCGAAGGTTCCGTAGGCCTGTCAGGCGCGGCTTGCCACCGGGGACCCGTAAGCGGAATGGATCATTGCCGCAGCCTCGACTCCGGGTAACAGGTAGCGCTGCTGACCCGTGAACCGGGTCTGGTGACCACCCTGGTGTCCCTCTTCGACCGGACGTGGGGCCAGGCGCAGGAACTGTCGGCGGCGGCGGACGAGGTCGTGCCGGCGAGCGGGTCCTTATCGGACCGAAGTGGTAGTGCTTCCGCAGGTAGACGATCTTGTTGGCGACGTCGGCCTCGGTGGCGTGGAGGGCAGTGGCGGGGCTTGCTGGAGCGATCCCGCAAGCCCTCCAGCCCCTCGTCCTGGTACCGGCGCCGCCACCGACAGCGCCAGAGGTCACCCGGCTCCCAGGATCTCCACCGCCGCACTCCATGCCGCGTCGCCGGCCGAGCGGCCGACCAGGATGTCGTAGGTCCCGGGTTCCGTGCGCCAGGCGCCCTCGGTCGGGGACCAGTGCCGCAGTGCCTGCGGCGGGAGTTCTACGACGGCGGTCGCCGACGCGCCGGGTTCCGCGCGGACCGCGGCGTAGCCGGCGAACCAGCGGACGGGCCGCTCGACGGTGGAGTCCGGGCGGGCCAGGTACACCTGCACGACCTCGCGGCCGGGCCGGGTGCCCGTGTTGCGTACCGGCACGCGGACCGTGAAGGGGGACCCTTCCGCGACCTCGGCCGGGGCCCGGACCGTCCCGTACTCCCAAGTGGTGTAGCCCAAGCCGTGGCCGAACCAGTAGGCCGGCTCCCGGCCTGCGAGCAGCCAGGCCCGGTGGCCGATGTGCACGCCCTCCTCGTACGCGAGCCTGCCCTCGTCCGGCCGCGCGTGGGTGACGGGTGCGTCGGTCAGGGCGGCCGCCCAGGTGGTGGGGAGGCGGCCGGCCGGCTCGGCGTCCCCGAAGAGGAGGTCGGCGAGCCCGGTTCCGGCCTCCTGTCCCGGGAACCAGGTGAGGAGGGCGGCGCCCACCTCATCGCGCCAGGGCAGTTCGACCGGGCCGCCGCTGTTGACCACGGCGATCGTGCGCCGGTTCACGGCCGCCACGGCGCGGACCAGCGCGTCCTGGTGACCGCCCAGGGAGAGGTCGCCGCGGTCGTGGCCCTCGGTCTCGGAGTGTTCGGTGGTGCCGACGACCACGATGACGGCGTCCGCGTCGCGGGCCGCCCGAACCGCCGCGGCGAGCGCGGCCGCCGCCTCGGGCTCCGGCGGCGCCGCCGCGACGATCGTGGCGCGCCCGGTTCCGGGGACCAGTTCGCGCCGGGCCGTCAGAAGGACGGGCCGCGTCGTGTCCAGGGTCGCCCGCACCGTGTGCAGCGGCGGGTTCACATGGACGATGGCCGGGTCGTCGGTGGTGCACGGGAACGCACCGTCCAGCAGGGTCCGTTCACCGAGGACGAGGCTCATGCGGCCGAACCCGGCGATGCCGAAGGTCCATTCGCCGGTCGTCGGCGGCCGCAGGAGCGCGCTGATCTCCACGGTCCGGGCCTCGGGGCCCACCGGCGGCTCCAACTGGGTTCCGGACAGCCGGTGTTCCGCGTGGAGTTCGCGACCCGCCTCGTCCAGGACGCGCAGCAGCAGGCCCGGCTCTCCCGACCTCGGGTCGGCGCACCAGTCGGTGCCGAAGGGCGCCGGGGGAACGCCCAGTCCCGGGCCCGGTACGTGCACGACCTGGGCCAGGCCGTCCAGCCGGGCCCGGATCCCGTCGAGGGGAGTGACCACGCGCGAGGGGAAGACCCCCGCGCTGCCTCCGCCCTGGACCCGCGGGGAGGCGGCGTGCACGCCGATGACGACGACCCGCGTCAGCGACGCCGGGTCGAGCGGGAGCACCCCGCGGTTGGTCAGCAGTACGCATCCGGCGGCCGCGGTGTGGCGCAGCAGCGTCCGCGTGTAATCCGGCCCGAACGCCGCGGTGCGCGGGCGCCCGTCCGGCTCCAGCGCCCCCACGCGTCCGGCCAGCCGCAACAGGCGCCGCACCTTCTCGTCCACGGCCTCCTCGGGGACCTGGCCGTCCCGGACGGCCCGGACGAGGGAGGCCCCCCACGGGCCCTGCGGTCCCGGCATCGCCAGGTCGAGCGCGGCGAGGGCCGGTTCCCGGGTCGAGCGCAGGGCGCCCCAGTCGGAGACCACCACCCCGTCGAAGCCCCAGTCGCCCTTGAGGGGCTGCGCGAGCAGCGGACTGGCGGTCATGGTCGCGCCGTTCACGCCGTTGTAGCCGGCCATCACCAGCCAGACGCCCGCCGCGACGGCCGCCTCGAAGGGGGCCAGGTACACCTCGCGCAGCACCCGCTCGGAAACCCGTACGTCCACGTGCATGCGGCCGGTCTCGGAGTCGTTGGCCACGTAGTGCTTGGCAGTGGCCGCCACCCCCGCCGCCTGGATGCCCCGGATCAGCGCCGCGCCCGTACGGCCCGTCAGGACGGGATCCTCCGAGAAGCACTCGAAGTGCCGGCCGCCCAGCGGAGTGCGGTGCAGGTTGAGCGTGGGTGCCAGGACCACGTCCACGCCCTTGCGGATCGCCTCCGAGGCGAGCAGACCCCCCAGCTCCTCGACCAGGTCCTCGTCCCACAGTGCGCCGATCGCGGACGCCGAGGGCAGCAGCGCGGAGGTGAGCCGCTCGTCCCAGGCCTCTCCCCGCACCCCGGCGGGTCCGTCGGACGTCACCATCTCGCGCAGCCCGACGGCCTGTTCGCCGGCCGTGCGCCAGGTCGTGGCCCCCGACAGCAGCCGCACCTTCTGCACCAGATCGAGCTTCTCCAGCAGTCGATCGAGCGTGTACTCGCTCATCCCCACCCCGTCCCCGCTCATCCCCACCCCGTCCTCGGCCATCCCCACCCCATTCACGTCATCCGCTCCCTGCCTGCGGGAGAGCGCTCTCCAAGCTTTGGCGCATTCGGCGTGCACCGTCAAGTACCCCCGGGTTCCCGTCCCGGCAAAGGGAGAAGACCCGGCCCTCCCCGTGGTTCAGGCGGGGAGGGCCGGGCCCGTACGGAGGGCCGGCCGGGTCAGGGCAGCCGGTACTCCGCGTTCAGTACCGCGCCGTCAGCGGGTCAGCTGTAGACGCCGAACTCGTGGAGGGAGTAACCCCATCCGGTGCCGCGTGCGGTCAGGTTCAGTCGCACGTGGCGGGCGTTCGCCGACACGTTGATCGTGTCGATGTCACCGTTGCCGGTCGTGGTGGTGTGGACGGTGCGCCAGTTGGTGCCGTCGTCCGAGAGCTGCACCTCGTAGGACTTGGCGTAGGCGGGGTCCCACACCAGCTGGAGGGTGCGGATCGCCTTGGAGGCTCCGAGGTCGACGCTGATCCACTGGGGATCGCTCCAGTCGCTGGCCCAGCGGGTGACGGTGTTGCCGTCGGTGGCGTTGCCGGCGGGGCAGGGGCAGTCGCCGTAGGAGGCCTGCGAGGAGGAGGCGGTGGCGGGCTTGTTGAGGGCGATGTTCGTGCCGCTCACGGGCGGGGCGACCACCTTGACGGACTTGGTCTCGATGCCCGCGTTGCCGCGGCCGTCCTCGGCCTGGATGTACACCTTCCAGACGCCGAGCTTCTCGGGAGCGGTGACCGCGAAGGTCCCGTTGCCCGTGTTGCGCCACTGCGCCTCGACCAGGCGCTTGTCGCCGTTCGCGTAGTTGCCGCTGAGGAAGACCTTGTACGTCAGGGGGTCGTTCTGCGGGTCGGTGATGTTCGCGCGGACGGTGAACTCGCCGCCGGCCGGGGCGCCCGCGGCCTTGTCGACGACCATGTTGCTGATGACCGGCGGGGTGTTGTCGCCCGCCGTCGACCCGGTGTACGCCTTCTTCACCGCGTAGTACGAGAGCCTCTTGAGCCCGTCGGGCAGCAGGTTGAACCAGATGCCGCCGAAGTCGTGCTCGATGCCGTAGTGGAACATCGTGGCGCCCAGTGCCACGCCCTGGTGACCGGTGATGCAGTTCCAGGCCGTGGTGTATCCCTCGGCGGTCTGGACGTCGGTCTTCTGGTCGGGGATGCCGTTCGCGTCGTTCGGCACCTCCCACTCGCCGGCCGGGCCCGTCTCGGTGATGATGTAGGGCTTGTTGTAACCGCCGTTCACCCAGTCCTGCTTCACCCCGCAGATGTCTCCGTAGGAGTTCATCGAGTACAGGTCGAGGTCCGGGGAGTTGCGCTTGTAGTACGGCCACGCGCCCGTCCAGGCGTCGGTCGAGGTGACCGGGTGGTCCGGGTCGATGGAGTGGATCTTCTTGGCGACGTCGTTCACGAACGTGGTGTACGCGTTGCGCTGCGCCTCCAGTTCGGTGCCGCCGTAGCAGTTCTGCAGGCCGAGGACGGACTCGTTGCCGACGTTCCACATCAGCGTGGCCGGGTGCGACTTGTAGGTGTCCACCCACTTCGCGAACTCGGTCAGCATGTTGCTCTTGTACGCGGCGTCCGTGACGTAGTTGACGCAGCCGCCCGAGCCGGGGCCGCCGCCGGGCTGTAGCCAGAAGCCGTTGATGACCCGGACGCCGTTCGCCGCGGCCGTGTCGAGCAGGGGCTTGCTCGACGCGTCCGTGCCCCAGGTGCGGATGGTGTTGACGCCCATGGACTTCACGTCGGGCATGTACTTCGGGGCGTCCGCGAAGGACGGGCCCCAGGTGAGGCCCTTGACCGTGTACGGCTGCCCGCCGACGGTCAGCTGCCAGTTGCCCTGGGAGCCGGCCACGCGCACGGCGCCCTGGGCCGGGGGTTCCACCGAGGTGGTGCCGTAGACCTGGAACTCCCAGAGGGAGTAGCCGTAACCGCCGGAGCGGACGAGGCCGTTCATCCGCACGTAGCGGCCGCTGCCGGAGATGGCGATCTCGTCGGTGCCGCCGTCGCCGCCGGTGACGGACTTGGCGGTGCGCCAGTTCGTCCCGTCGTCCGAGACCTGGATCTCGTAGTTCTTGCCGAACGCGCCCTCCCACGTGAGGACGACCCGGCTGAGGCTGCGGCTCGCGCCGAGGTCGACCTGGATCCATTCGGCGTCGCGCCACTGGCTGGCCCAGCGGGTGCCGGTGAGGTTCCCGTCGAACGCGGCGGCCGCGGAATAGCCCTCGCCCTCCTGGGAGGAGGCGGTGGCCGGCTTGCCCTGGGAGAGCAGGGTTTCCGCCGCGACCGCGGTGGGGGCGCCGACCAGGGTGAGCGAGGACGCGAGCAGCGCGCCCAGGCTGACGAGGGCGGCCGCGCCGCGCGTGCGGCGTGGACTGGTCCTGATGGTGGGAGGGGGGAACATTGCGGCTCCTGGTGTCAATGAGGGGGAATGCCCCTGGGCCGGGGCGCGGAGATCGGTTCACCCGGCCCAGGGGAGTCGAGCGCGCCTCCGGCGGATCGGCGGAGACGGTCGGGCTGTGGTGCCCCCGGGCGCGGCGGCGGGGCGGAAACCGGGCCCGGGGTGTTGTGGGCCGGTTCAGTCGGGTGGGCGGAACCGGTGGGGGGAGGGGAGGGGGAGGGGGAGGGGGAGCGGGAAGCGGGACGGCTACGGGTACGAGACCACCGTCGAGGGCACCGTCGAGGTGCCGGCCGGGACCGTGGACGCCCCGGTGTCGTTGATGACGTGCTCGTAGTGGCCGTTGCCGCCGAGCGACACCGTCAGGAGGCTGTGGAACTTGATGCCCGGCTTGACGGGGGCCTTGAAGCCGTGGTCCTGGCGGATGTTCGGGTCCACGTTGTAGTTGCAGTAGCTGCCCAGGCCCCACGCTTCGTGGGTGGTCACCGAGTCGTCCACCCGGTAGGCGGCGTAGCCCTTGGTGGCGCCGTTCTGGATGGCGGCCTGGTTGGGGGCGTCGTAGGCCTTCTCGTTCTGGTAGAAGACCGTCTTGCCGCGCTCGCCGTACCACTCCACGTCGTACTTGTTGAAGTGCTCGACGAACAGGCCGGTGGCCAGGACGTCGTCACCGTTCACCCGCACCCCGTAGTCGGCGCGGTTGGTCTCCCAGCCCACGCCCTCGCCGTGGTCGGCGCGCCACACCCAGGTGTGGTCGACGATGGTGTCGTCGCTGTTGACGACCACGCCGGTGGTCGCCTTGCCGGCGCCCGCCCCGCCGACGCGGATGTAGACGTCCTGGACGGTCGTCGGGTTCGCGGTGTGGTCGGCGGAGGAGTTCTGCGGTCCGAGTTCCAGCAGGGTGGGGGAGTTGACCGGTCCGGCATCGATCAGGAATCCGGCGAGACGGACGCCGTCCACGTCGGCGACCTTCATCGCGGTCACCCCGTTGTCGGGGATGATCGTGGCGAGGCCGAGGCCGAGCACGATGGTGTTCGCGCGGTTGACGTTGATGGTCTGGTCGACGTGGTAGACGCCGGGCGTGAACAGCAGGTTCAGGCCCTGGGCCAGCGCCTGGTTGATCGTGGCGGCGGTGGTGCCGGGCTTGACCACGTAGAACCGGCTGAGCGGGACGGACTCGCCCTGCGGGGTGCCGTTGGCCCAGGTGGTGCCGCGGGCGTTGGTGCGCTTGGCCGGTGCGAAGACCTTGTACTCGGTGCCGTCGAGGTAGAGGTAGGGCTTCTCGCGGGAGACGGGCGTGGTGTCGAGCGTGGTGTAACGGGGCTCCGGGAATCCGGTGGCCGGAGCGCCCTCGACGCCGGAGAAGGTCTGGTTCCACACGCTGTTGGACCAGCCGCCGATGGTGCTGTCGCGGGTGTACCACTGCTGCTGCGAGTAGTTGCCGACCTGGCCGTCTACCTTGGAGTCGGCGATGTAGCCACCGCTGGCCCAGCCGTAGCCGTCCGGCGCCAGGTTGAGCGCGCCCTTGACGTGCATGCGGCGGAAGGACGACGCCTGGGAGACCGCCCACCGGTTGGTGCCGCTGACCGGGTTGACGGTCAGGCCCTCCGCACCGCGCCAGAAGTTCTGGGTCGCGTTGCCGTTGAACCAGCCCGCGTCGACCGTCACGTCACCGTTGATGGTGGTGTCGCCCGGGCGCAGGCCGAGGCCGGCGATCTGGGTGTAGAAGCCGATCTGGGCGTTGATGTTGTCGTACGTGCCCGGCTTGAGGAGGAAGGCGTGCCGGCCGCTGCCGAACTGCGCCGACTCCTGCTCCTGGAAGACCTGGTCCAGCTTGGCCTGGATGCCGGGCGTGGAGGGGTCGACGATGTGTACGTTCGGGCCCAGGTCGCCGCCGCCCGGGAGGGTCGGGCCGCCGCCGTCGCCACCGGTGCTGCCGAACACCTTGAACTCCCAGAGCGAGTAGCCGTAGCCGGTGGCCCTGGTGACGCCCTGCATGCGGACGTAGCGGGCGGTCCCGGTGATGTTCACGGTTTCGGTGCCGCCGGCGCCGGTGGTCGTGGAGTATGCGGTGGACCAGTCGGCGCCGTTGACCGACAGCTCGATCCGGTAGGCCTTGGCGTAGGCGGCCTCCCACTGCAGGACGACCTTGCTCAGCGCGGTCGCGGCGCCGAGGTCCACCTGCAGCCACTGGGCGTCGGAGGCGGCGCTCGACCAGCGCGAGCCGTCGTTGCCGTCCACGGCGTCGGCCGCGGGGGTGCCGTAGTGCTCCTGGCTGGAGGCCGTGACCGCCTTGCCCTGGGACACCGGGGCCGGCTCGGCCGAAGCGGCGGGGGAGGAGGGTGCCAGCGCGAGCAGGCTGCCGAAGAGGGCGGTTGTGACCGCCCCGGCGATCCCCCTCCGGGGGGAGACGGGGCGTCGTCTGCGGGGCGACGCGTCGACAGGTATGCCGGTAGCAGGCATCGGTGCTCCTTTAACGAACATGAAACGGGAGAGCGCTCTCCAGACCTTGCCCGTAACACGATCGACCGGTCAAGGAGCTTGACGCCTTTTCTTTCGTCTTTCATTAAGTGCAGAGGTGGGGGAGGGGGAGGCGCGTGGGCCGTGAGCGGCGGATGCTGGGAGGCATGGCCGACCAGACGCAGGTCACCGTTCACCCCGTCGCCCCCACCGGTGGCCGGCGGGTGACCGCACACGCCCGGGGCGCCGATTCGGTGCTCGGCGTGGCCCATGGAATGTCCGACGTGGTCGAGTTCCTGCGGCGGGCCGGCTGGCTCGACGAGGAGGACTGGCCGCCGGTCGTATGGCGTGGCGGAGGGCCGGCGGTCTGGGGAGACGGGCCGGACGGCGAAGGGTGACGCGGGGCCGCGGGGCCGCTCTGGGGCGCGGCAGGGGCGGGGAGTCGCGTGCGCCGTGGCCGGGCCGGACGCGTCGGGCCGGGCCGGAGCGCCCGCCCGCACGCGGACGCACGGCAGCCCTCCCGTGGGGAGCCGGGAGGGCGCTGGGCCCGGGATGGTCCGGAGCCACACCATAAGCACCGGAACGTGCGGGCCGGTAGGCATATGACAGGGGGCGCTCCGGATACTTCGTCCGTCGCGCAGGGGGCGCCTGGGGCGCCTGGGTCTGATGGGGCAGCCTTCGCTGGCCGAAGTGCCGGGGATCCGGCCGTCAGCGGCACTCGCCGTCGTGCGCGCCACTGGAGGCGATCGCGGGGGGAGCGGGGTGGAGGGGCGTACGTCCGGGACGCCCGGACGCCCGGCTGGGCGTACCGGCCGGGCGTTCTGGGTGGGCGTTGTGGGTGGGGTCGGGGACGGCCTACGGGCTTGCGGGCGTACGGGCCTACGGGCTTGCGGGGCCTACGAGACGTGCGGCCCTAAGAGCCTGCGGGACGTGCGGCCCTGCGGGGCCTACGGCCCTAGGAGGCGTGCGGCCCTAAGGGCCTGCGAGTCGTGCGGCCCTGCCGGGCCTGCGGGCCAGCCGCCCTACGAGGCCTGCCGGGGCATGCAGGGCCTACGACGCGTGCGGCTCTGCAGGGCCTGCGGCCCTACGAGGCGTGCGGGCCAGCCGCCCTACGAGGCCTGCCGGGGCATGTAAGGCCTACGACGCGTGCGGCTCTGCAGGGCTTACGACGCGTGCGGCCCTGCAGAGCCTGCGGCCCTACGACGTGTGCGGGGCAGCCGCCCTACGAGGCCTGCGGGCCTAGGAGGCCTACGAGGCCTGCCGGGCCTACGAGGCCTGCGGGGAGTGGTTACGTCCCGCCCGACCGCCTACGCGTGGAGTCGGCCGTGGGCGCGGACGATGTCCGCGTAGCGGTGGCCGCTGGTCTTCATGGTGCGCTGCTGGGTCGCGTAGTCGACGTGGACGAGGCCGAAGCGCTTGTCGTAGCCGTAGGCCCACTCGAAGTTGTCCAGCAGGGACCAGGCGTAGTACCCGGCCAGCGGGGCGCCCTGGCGGGCGGCGCGGGCGCAGGCGGCCAGGTGCTGTTCGAGGTAGGACGTGCGACCGGGGTCGTCGACCGAGCCGTCGGGGCCGACGGTGTCGGGGAACGCGGAGCCGTTCTCGGTGACGTAGAGCTTCCGCACGCCGTAGTCGTGGGTGAGGCGCAGCAGCAGGGATTCGATGCCGGCGGCGTCGATCTGCCAGTCCAGGCCGGTGCGCGGGACGTCCGGGAGACGCACCTCGCGGGCGAAGGGGACCGGGCCGTCGGCGTCGTTGGTGACGGTGGCGGGGAAGTAGTAGTTGAGGCCGTGCCAGTCCAGGGGCGCGGCGATCGTCTCCAGGTCGCCGGGGCGTTCGGGCAGCTCCACCCCGTACAGCTCGCGCATGTCGGTGGGGAAGCCGCGTCCGTAGACCGGGTCGAGCCACCAGCGGTTGGTGTGTCCGTCCATGCGGACGGCGGCTGCGATGTCCTCGGGGCCGTCCGTGGCGGGGACCACCGTGGAGTGGTTGGTGACGAGGCCGATCTGCGCGCCGGGTGCTGCGGCACGCAGGGCCTGGGTGGCCAGGCCGTGGCCCAGCAGCAGGTGGTAGGAGGCCTGGACGGCGGCGGTCAGGTCGGTCAGGCCGGGGGCCATGCGGCCTTCGAGGTGGCCGATCCAGCCCGAGCAGAGCGGTTCGTTGAGGGTGGCCCACTGGGTGACGCGGTCGCCGAGGCGTTCCGCGACGGCGGTGGTGTAGGTGGCCAGGTGTTCGGCGGTCTCGCGGACGGTCCAGCCGCCGCGGTCCTGCAGGGCCTGGGGGAGGTCCCAGTGGTAGAGGGTCACCGAGGGGGTGATGCCGGCTTCCAGGAGCCCGTCGATCACCTTGTCGTAGAAGTCGAGGCCCCGGGCGTTGACCGGCCCGGAGCCGTCGGGGACGATGCGCGGCCAGGCGATCGACATGCGGTAGGCGTTGGTGCCCAGCCGCTTCATGAGGGAGATGTCCTCGGGCCACCGGTGGTAGTGGTCGCAGGCCTCGTCGCCGGTGTCGCCGTTGTCGATCTTTCCGGGGGTGTGGGAGAAGGTGTCCCAGATGGACGGCCCGCGGCCGTCCTCCTTGACTGCTCCTTCTATCTGGTACGCGGAAGTGGCCGTGCCCCAGGCGAAGTCCTGAGGGAAGGCGCCGAGGTCAATGGAATCCGACACAGCAAACCTTTCGAAGGTCATGGGAGGAGCGGCTACTTGACGGCGCCGGCGGTCAGCCCGGTGACGAGGTAGCGCTGGAGGAGGAGGAAGCCGCCGACGACGGGCAGGCTCACGACGAGCGAGGCGGCCATGACCTGGTTCCAGTACACGTCGTTCTGGGTCGAGTAGCCCTGGAGGCCCACGGCGAGGGTGCGGGTCGCGTCGTTGGTCATCACCGAGGCGAACAGCACCTCGCCCCAGGCCGTCATGAAGGCGTAGACGGCGACGGCGACGATGCCGGGGATCGCGGCGGGCACGATGACGCGGAAGAGGGCGCCGAGCGGACCGCAGCCGTCCACCTTGGCGGCTTCGTCGAGGTCCCGGGGGACCGAGTCGAAGTACCCGATCAGCATCCAGATCGAGAACGGCAGCGAGAACGTCAGGTAGGTGAGGATCAGCCCGGCGCGCGAGCCGAACAGCGCGATCCCGGTGGCGTTGCCGATGTTGACGTAGATGAGGAACAGCGGCAGCAGGAAGAGGATGCCGGGGAACATCTGCGTCGAGAGCACCGTGACGGTGAAGACCCGCTTGCCGCGGAAGGAGTAGCGGCTGACGGCGTAGGCCGCGAAGATCGCGATGATGACGGAGAGCACGGTCGCCGAACCGGCCACGATCAGCGAGTTCATGAAGTAGTCGCCGAGCGGGACGGTCTTCCAGATGTCGAAGTACGGCTGGACCGTGAGGCCCGAGGGGATCCACTGGAACTTCCCCGACACGTCCTGCAGCGGCTTGAGCGAACTGGAGATCATGACGTACACCGGCAGCAGGACGAACCCGGTGAGCAGCGTCAGGAAGACCAGCCGGCTCACGAGGAACGACTTGGGGGGCGCCATGGGCGACCGGGACCGGGACTGGGACCGGGACTGCGACCGGGACTGCACCGCCTGAGTGTGCCTAGGCATCGCCGGCGCTCCTTCCTCGGGAGGTGAGCAGGAGGTAGATGCCGGTCACCACGAGCAGGAACAGCAGCAGCAGGACGGACATCGCGGAACCGGTGCCGAAGTTCCAGGTCTGGAACGAGGACTGGTAGATGTGGATGGAGATGAGGTCGGCCGAGGCCGGCGCCGATTTGCCGAACAGGACGAACGGCGTGTTGAAGTCGTTGAACGTCCACAGGAACAGCACCAGGATCAGGACCTGGTTGACCGGGCGCAGCGAGGGGAGCGTGATCCGGCGGATCTGCTGCCAGACGCCGGCCCCGTCCAGGGCCGCGGCCTCGTAGATCTCGCGGGGGATGTTCTGCAGCCCGGCCATCATGATGAGGAAGGCGAAGGGCCAGCCCTTCCAGACGGAGACGACCAGCAGGGTGACGAAGGCGTTGTCCCCGATGAGCCAGAACGGCGGGCTGTCGGTGAGCCCGAGCTGGTCGTGGATGACGTGGTTCACCAGGCCGTTGTCGCGCTGGAACATGAAGGCCCAGGTGATGACGGCGGCGTAGACGGGCAGCGCGTACGGCACCAGGAAGATGGTGCGCAGGATGCCGCGGCCCTTGAACGTCTCCTGCATGAAGACCGCGGCCGCCGTGCCGATCAGCCAGCACAGGCCCACCGAGAAGAAGGTGAACAGGCACGTGGTGAAGAAGGAACTCAGCAGGGCCTCGCCGACCGGTGCGTCGAAGTCGACGGTCAGGGAGTAGTTGTCCAGGCCGGACCAGGGCGCGCTGCCCCAGTCGCGCAGGTAGAACTGGGTGAGCTCCTTGAAGCTGACCACGATGCCGATGACCATCGGGATCAGGTGGACCAGGAGTTCGAGGACGAGTGCGGGGAGCAGGAGCAGGTACGGCAGGGAGATCCGGCGGAGCCGCCCGGAGCGGCGCGTGCGCGGCGCCGCTCCGGGCTGGTTCCTACCTGCCGTCCGCTTGCCCGTACGAGGGGGTGCGGTGGTGGTCATGAGGTATCCGGTATCCGTGCCTACTTCTTGGGCATCTGCTGCTGGGCCTTCTCGAGCTTGGCCTTCACCGACTCCACCGTCACCGGGCGGCCCGCCGCCGCGTCGGCGAAGAGCTCCTTGACCGCGGTGCCCACCACCGTCTCGAACTGCGACTCCTCGGGGACCTGCGGGAGGGCGGAGGCGCTCTTGGCGAGCGTGTCGCGCAGGACGGCCAGGCCGGGGGTGTTGAAGGCGGGGTCCGTCTGCGCGGACTTCACCGGCGGGATGGAGCCGTAGGCCTTGTTGAGGACCTTCTGCTCCTCGTCACCGGTCATGAAGTTCACGAACTTCGTGGCGCCGTCGATGTTCTTGGTGTTCTTGAAGACGGCCATGTTGATGCCGGCGACCATGGAGTTGGTGGACGTGCCCGTTCCCGGGGCACCGGACTGCACGGGCGCGGGGACCACGCCCCACTCGTCCTCCTTCATGCCCTGTGCGGCGAAGGTGGCCGACGCGGTCTGCCACAGCACCATGGCGGTCTTGCCCTTGGCGAAGTCGCTCAGGGACTGGTTCTGGGAGTACTCGGCGTTGCCCTTGGCGACGATCTGCGCGTCGGCCATCAGGTCGACGTACTGCTTCACGGCCTTGACCGCGCCGTCGGAGGTGAAGTCGGCCTTGCCGTCCGCGGTGAAGAAGTCCGCGCCGTGCTGCTTGCCCAGGACGAAGACCTGGTGGATGTTGTTCGAGAGGTTGGAGCCCTCGACACCGAGTCCGGCCTTGCCGTCCTTGGTCAGCTGCTTGCCGGTGGCGATCACCTCGTCCCAGGTGGTCGGCGGCTTGGCGACGCCCGCGTCGGCGAACGCCTTCTTGTTGTAGTAGAGCGCGTAGGCCATGGAGTACAGCGGTACGGCCGCCGGGTCCTGGCCCTGGACGCCCGTGGACCCGAGCGCCGACTCGACGAAGCGGTCCTTGCCGCCGATCTTCTCGAAGTTCTTGGCGTCCCACGGGAGCAGCGCGCCGCTGGCCTGCAGCGAGGCGCTCCAGGTGTTGCCGATGTTCAGGACGTCGGGGCCCTGGCCGGAGGTGGTCGCGGTCAGGATGCGGTTGAGCAGGTCGCCCCACGGCACGACCTCGAGCTTGACCTTGATGCCGGTCTGCTTCTCGAACTTGTCGAGCTCGGGCTGGAGGACCTGCTTGTCGACCTCCAGGCTCGATCCCTGGTTGGAGGCCCAGTAGGTCAGCGTCTTCGGCTGCTCGTTGGACCCGCTCCCGCTGTTGGAGCCACCGCCACCACAGGCGGCCGCCCCGAGGACGAGGGAGAGGGTGACGGCGCCTACCGCTGCGACTCTGATTCTGCGCATGGCTCCATGGGCCTTTCAGGAAGGAACGGGATGCCGACTGCGGGGTGGGGGGCGGACGTTCCGCGGGGTCGCCCCCAAAACCACATGGCTTAATTTAGGATGTGAGTTAAACCTCAAGCGAAGGACTCGTCAAGAGCGTTCACGCAGGTATCTTGCAGGTACGGGCATCGATGACAGGGGACAGAGTGCAAGTACGTAGCGGCCGGACAGTGCGTGACCTGCGGCGGGAGAACCGGACCGCCGTATTGCAACGGTTGTATTTCGACGGTCCCCTGAGCCGCTTCTCGCTGGGTCCCGCCACGGGGCTGAGCTCCGGATCGATCAGCAACGTGGTCGCGGAGCTGGTCGGCGACGGCCTGGTCGAGGAGGCCGGGAGCGTGGAGTCGGCCGGCGGACGCCCCCGTACGCTGCTGCGCGTCAGCCCGGAGAGCGGCTACATGATCGGCGTGGACGTGGGGGAGACCCGCATCCGCATCGAGCTCTTCGACCTGACCCTGACCGAGCTCGCCCGCGTGGAGCGGCCCCTGGAGGCGGCGGGACCCCGCCGCATCGACCGCTACGACGTCGCCGTCGTCGTGACGCACCTGCGCGAGGGCATCGCCGAGGTGCTGGACGCGGCCGGCATCGCACCCGAGCGGCTCCTCGGCGTCGGCATCGGCGTTCCCGGCATCGTCGCCAGGACCGCGGACGGCGCGGTCGTCCACGGCCAGACCATCGGCTGGGACGCCGTCCCTCTGGAACGGATGCTGCGCGACTCCCACCTGCTGCCCGAAACCGTCCCGTACTACATCGACAACGGGGCCAAGACCCTCGGCCAGGCCGAAATGTGGTTCGGCGCCGGACGCGGGGCGCACAACGCCGTCGTCGTGCTCTTCGGCTCCGGCGTCGGCGCCTGCGTGGTCAGCGACGACACCCGCACCGGCCGCGCCATCGAGTGGGGCCACCTGACCGTGCGCGTCCGCGGGCGCCGCTGCCGCTGCGGCGCCCAGGGCTGCCTGGAGGCGTACGCGGGGGCCGAAGCGCTCCTGGAACGCTGGGCCGAGGCCGGCGGCTCCCCGCCGACCGACGCCGACGAGGAGACCGCCCTGACCGCGATGCTCGCCGCGGCCTACCCCTCACCGGACGCCGACGGCGCCACCCCGCGGGCCGACGCGACGGCCCTGGCCGTCCTGGAGGAGACCGCCGAGTACCTCGGCGCGGGATTCTCCGACCTGATCAACCTCTTCCAGCCCGAACGCATCCTGGTCGGCGGCTGGGCCGGCCTGCAGCTCGGCACCCGCTTCCTGGACTCCGTACGGTCCTACGCCACCTCCTACGCCCTGTCGTACCCGGCCGCCAACGTCCGCGTCGACCTGGGCACCTTCGGCCCCGACGCCGTCACCGTCGGCGCGGGCATCCTGCCGCTCGCCGACTTCTTCGCCCGCGGCGGCCACCGCGCGGAACCCGAACGCGAGGAGCCGCTGCCCGCCTGGCGCACCACGCTGCAGGAGCGGGCCGCGCACTGAAGCGGGGGGTGCACTGAAGCGGGCCGTGCACTGAAGCTGGGCGCGCTGAAGTGGCGCGCGTTGAAGTGGCGTGCGCTTCAGTGGCGTGCGCGCCGAAGCGGCGCGCACGGAACCTGTGGCCCGCGAGGCGGGCCGGGCACGCGCTACCTCTCCAGCGGCGCGAGCCCGTCCCCGGCCGGAGACACCCGGCGCCCCGCGTGGTCGAAGACGTACAGCTGCGCGAGATCCACCAGCAGCGGGATCTGGGCGCCCACCCGGACCCGGACGTGCGGCCCCGTACGCACCACGAGGTCGCTGCGCACCGCCCCCAGCCGTTCGGGAGCGGGGCCCGCGCCGGGTCCCCGGGTGGATTCCGGCTGCCCGTCCAGGACGGCCACCGACCCCGACGCCGACGCCGACCCCGGCCCCGACGCCGCCCCCGACAGCCGTCCCACGGTCCGGTCCCTGAGCCGGCCGAAACCGCTCTGCTGCCGCCTGAGGCGGCGCCGGGGAGCGGCCGGGTGCCGCGCCGACTCCAGCTCCGCCACCCCCGCGGGGCGCGAGCCCGTGTCCACGTGGACCAGGGCCTCGTGCCCCTGGTACTCGACGTGCTCGACGATGCCCGTCATCGCCACCTCGCCCGGCCGTGCCTGGCTCGGCGGGGCGATCCTGACCGCCTCCGAGCGCAGGCCGACGATGACCGGACGCCCCTGCTGGATCCGGAGCAACTGGTGGTCGGTGCTGAGGGGTTGGGGGAAGGCGAGCCGATGGCGCCCCAGATCGATCCACATGCCCGCGCCCAGCGGCGCGTGGACGACGGCCTGGAGCAGGCTGATCCGGGGCGTTCCGATGAAGGCGGCGACGAACACGTTCGCCGGCAGGGCGTAGGTGTCCCGCGGTGAGCTGACCTGCTGCAGGACGCCGCCGCGCATGACCGCCACCCGGTGGCCGAGGGACATGGCCTCCGACTGGTCGTGCGTGACGTAGACCGTGGTGACGCCCAACTCGGCGGTCAGCCGTGCGATTTCGGCCCGCAGGTGGCCGCGCAGTTTCGAGTCCAGGCTGGAGAGCGGCTCGTCCATCAGGAACACCGACGGCTGCCGGGAGATGGCCCGGCCCATCGCCACCCGCTGGCGCTCGCCGCCGGAGAGCTGCCCGGGGAAGCGGTCTAGGAGGTCTTCGATGCCCAGCATCCGCGCCGTGGCCTCCACCTGGGGCTCGTGGTCCCCGCGGGGGTCGCGCAGCTTCAGCGGGAAGCCGATGTTCGCGCGACCCGTCATGTTCGGGTACAGCGCGAAGCTCTGGAAGACCATCGCGATGTCCCGCGCGCTCGGCGGCATGTGGTTGGCGTACTCGCCGTCGAGGTAGAGCGCGCCCTCGGTGATCTCCTCCAGCCCCGCGATCATCCGCAGGACGGTGGACTTGCCGCAGCCCGAGGGCCCCAGCAGAACCAGGAACTCGCCCGGCTCGACGGTGAGGGAGACGCGCTCGACGGCGAGGGAATCGCGCCCGTATCTCTTGCTGACATCGCGCAACGCGATGGAACGACTCATAACGATCCGCCCGGGGCTGGGATGGGGAGAGGGAGGGGGGTGGGGGAGTTGAGGACAGAAGCTAGCTCAGGCCACCCCGTGAGGGAACGCCTTGGCGCAACCTCGCGGAATCCAGCCACGGCCCGAGCGCGCGATGTGGGTCGCATGCCGGGAAAACTCACCCTTTTCGTAAGCGAGTTGAGGGCCGTTCCTTGACCTCGCCCAAGAGCGGGCGTTAGATTCCCGCCATGGGAGAGCGCTCTCCCCCAGTCGATCCGCTCCCGTGGACGGTGGACTGCCCGCCGGCCGGAGGACTCGCGCGATGAAGCGGACGCTGACCGACGAGCAGATCGCCCGCACGGCCGCCCACGCACTGGGCCCCGGCGCCAGGGTGCTGGGCAGCCGCGAACTGGCGGGCGGCACCTTCAATTCCGTCCACCTGCTGACCCTGGCCCCGCCGCCCGGCGAGCAGCGGACACCGGGCGGCGGGGGAGGGGACCCGTCGGCGGGAGGGGAACCGGCCGTGCTCAAGGTCGCACCGCCCGCCGGTACCCCTCTCATGACCTACGAGAACGAACTGATGCGCACGGAAGCCGAGTTCTACCGTCGGGCCTCGGCCGTGCCGGGCCTGCCCGTGCCCGCGGTCATGGCCGCGGGCTTCGGCCGGAGCGCCATCGACGGCGACTACCTCCTGATGACCCGTCTGGAAAGCGTTCCCTGGAGCGAGTTGCGCCCGGGGATCGACGCCGAGGAGCAAGCCAGGCTGCGCACCGACCTGGGCCGCCTCGTCCGCGGGCTCCATCAGGTGCGGGTGCGGGGTTCCTCCTTCGGCTACCCCTACGGGAATCCGCCGGCCGGCGGCGCGGCGAGCTGGCGGACGGCCTTCGAGGGCATGCTGGCCGATGTCTGCGCGGACGCCCGCCGCTTCCGGCCCCCACTGCCCGTCGACCCCGACGTGGTCCTGGGCCTAGGCCGTCTCTTTCGGATCTTGTCGGGCCCGCGACGCCTGGCACCGCGCCTGGCCGCACTGCCGAGGCGACCACGTACGCCCAGTACGCGAGCGCCCCGGCAGCACGCCCAGGCACGGCACCGGACGCCGCGGACTCGGCCGACAAGATCCGAAAGAGACGACCTAGTAGTGCTTCGTTACGTCGGGTGATCTCGCCTGGTGGTGGGCATCTTCCGGTTATGAGGCTTGGGGAGGTGGAACGACTCCGAGGTGAGTTGGCGGAGTTCGTTGCCGATGTGTTCGCTTCGCTTCCGCGGCGGGATCAGCGCAGGTGGGGCGGGTGTTATCTGCGGGGTTTGATGTTGGACGGGCGGCGTAAGTCGATCCAGCCGATGGCCGAGCGATTGCCGGACGGGAACATGCAGGCCCTGCAACAGTTCGTGAATCAGTCGCCGTGGGATCCGCTGCCGGTGCGGCAGCGGATCGCCGAACGGCTGACGGAGGCTGTCGGGCCTGAGGTGTGGGTGGTCGACGACGTGTCCTTCCCCAAGTGCGGGACGGCATCCGTGGGGGTGGCCCGACAGTACTGCGGCGCGTTGGGCAAGACGGCCAACTGCCAGGTCGCGGTCAGCGTCCACGCGGCAACCGACCTCGCGTCCTGCCCGTTGGAGTGGGAGTTGTTCCTGCCGGAGGACTGGGCGGCGGACGAGGGCCGGCGGCAAAGGGCCGGGGTGCCCGACGAGATCGGGCACGTGCCGAAGACCCGTCTGGCTCTGGGCCTGCTCGACCGCCTCGCCACCTGGTTGCCGCGGGTGCCGGTGATCGTGGCCGATGCCGGCTACGGCCGCAGCGTCTCCTTCCGGCTCGCGCTGGAGGAACGCGGCTGGTCCTACGTGGTGGCGGTCGATCCCAAAGAGGTCGCACGGCCTGCCTCCGCCGAGCCGTTCCGGCCGGCTTACGGCGGGCTGGGGCCGCCCACGCTGCCCCGCTACCGCGATGCGGCCCAGTCCCTGCAGAGTTTCATCGATCCCGGCACCTGTTTCCAGGACATCACCTGGCGCCAGGGCAGCAAGAGTGCGATGACCTCGCGTTTCGCTGTCCTGGAAGTGCGTCCGTCGGGCAAGGAAGCCTGCCGGACCGCTCAGGAACAGGCCGGTGGACGCAGCCAGTGGAACGGGGTCCTGCCGCTGCGAACCCTGCTGGTCGAACAGCCCGCAGGAGCGGACGAGCCGACCGGCTACTGGATGACCAACCTGCCCGCCACTACCCCGATCGCCGACCTGGTGCGGTGGGCGAAGATGCGCTGGCGGATCGAACACGACTACCGCGAACTCAAGCACGGCCTGGGCCTGGACCACTTCGAAGGCCGGACCTGGCGCGGTTGGCACCACCACGTCACCCTCGTCACCGCCGCACAGGCCTTCCTCACCCTCAGGCGGCTCGACCCAAGAGCACCCACGCCGGCCTGACCCTCTACCAGGTCCTGGACGTGCTCCAGAACCTGCTGAGGTGCTGGACCGGCACCTGCACCACCTGCGGCCGCCCCCTGACCGCCAGCAGATCCAGAACCTAACGAAGCACTACTAGGCCGTCTCCTCGACCAGGTATCG
Source organism: Streptomyces sp. NBC_01298 (assembly GCF_035978755.1). Taxonomy (NCBI): domain Bacteria; kingdom Bacillati; phylum Actinomycetota; class Actinomycetes; order Kitasatosporales; family Streptomycetaceae; genus Streptomyces; species Streptomyces sp. NBC_01298. The sequence continues at coordinate 1,603,873 of NZ_CP108414.1, read as the reverse complement.
GTCCCCTCGCTCGTCCACTTCGACCTGTGGGAGGGCAACATCCTGCTCGTGGAACGGGGCGGACGCCTGGCGATCACCGGAATCCTCGACGGCGAACGCTCCTTCTGGGGCGACCCGCTCGCCGACCTCGTCTCCACCGCGCTCTTCGACGACATCACCCGGGACCCGGCCTTCCTGTCCGGCTACCGCCCCGCCCCGCTCACGCCCGACGAGCGCCGCCGGATCGCGATGTACCGCGCCTACCTGGCCCTGATCTTCCTCGTCGAAGGCGTCCCCCGCGGCTACGACCCACAGGCACGGGCCCCCTGACCGCCCTGGCCACCGCGGACCTCCGTGCCGCCCTGGAATTCCTGCGGTAGTCCTTTCCGGTTCTCACCGGCCGGTGGTCACCGCCACCGCGGCCGTGAAGCCCGGGGGGACGGCCACGTCCGTCAGGGACCAGCCCGGCAGGCCGGTCGCCGGGGTGTCGCCGGTGCCCACGTAGTCGAGGGCGAGGCCCCGGCCGAGGCCGATGCCCAGGCCCTTGAGGTACGCCTCCTTGCGTGCCCAGAGCCGGCCGAAGGCCGCGGGCCGTTCCTCCGGGGTCAGGGCCTCCAGCTCCGCGGCCTCCCGAGGGTGCAGCTGCCCGGCGAGCTCGGCCACGGCCGATGCCTCGGGCAGCGTCTCCACGTCGGCCCCCACCGGCACCGGGCCCACGGCGAGCAGCGCGAGCCGGTCGCTGTGGGACAGGGAGAAGTGGACGGGCCCGTCCTCGGACACCGGCCGGCCGTGCGGGTCGCCGCACCCGGGGCAGGGCGCGCGGGTGATCCGTACCCGGCCCGGGGGCAGGTCCAGCCAGGCCCCGAGCAGCATCCGCAGCGCCACGTGCGAGGCGACGTAGCGGCGCCGGTCCTGCTCGTGCTTGAAGCCGCCCGCCCGCTGCTGCTCGGCCGGGTCCAGGACTTCCGGGGCCAGCCGGGCGGCCGCGCCGTCCCGGTCGTCGGTGTCGACCAGCCATACGGAGGTGGACGCGGCCGGTGGCGGCGCCTGCCCGGCGGGAGGGAACTGCGAGCCGATCGTGAGGACATGGGGCGTGAGCACGATCGATCGGTCTCCTCGTTGCGGCGCCGGTCGTCGGCAGGTCTGGGCTCAGTATGCCGCCTTCTTCACGAGCGTAGCGATCAAGGCCTCGTCCGCGGCGGTGAGCTGCGGCAGGGCGAAGGAGGTCGGCCACATGGAACCTTCGTCGAGGTGCGCCTGGTCGCTGAAGCCGAGCGTCGCGTAGCGCGCCTTGAACTTCTCCGCGCTCTGGAAGAAGCAGACCACCTTGCCGTCACGGGCGTACGCCGGCATCCCGTACCAGAGCTTCGGCGCGAGGCCCGGCGCGCTCGCCCTGACGACGGCGTGGATCCGCTCCGCCATGACCCGGTCGGAGTCCCGCATTTCGGCGATCTTCGCGACCACGGCGGCCTCCTCCTCGGCCGCCTTGTCGGCGCGGGATCCGCGGCGCGCGGACGCCGCCTTCAGCTCCTTGGCGTGCTCCTTCATCGCGGAGCGCTCCTCGTCCGTGAATCCCTCGAACGTGCTCTGCGCGGGCTTGCGGGTGGTCGTCATGGCGGTGTTCCTCACGGGAGTCGGGGCGATGGGCGATGAGGCGATGGGGGATGGGGGATGGGGGATGAGGTGATGGGCGATGGGCGTTGGGGCAATGAGGTGACGGGCCCGAGCGCCGTGCCGGGGGAGGCGGCGTGCTCAGCCCCAGGCGCCGGCGATCTGGCGGGTGGTGGCGTTGATCCGGTTGAACATGTTCGTGACGCTGATCATCAGGACGATCGCGGCGAGCTGCTTCTCGTCGAAGTAGGTGGCGGCCGTGTCCCAGACCTCGTCGCTCACCGCGTCGGGGCGGTCGGCCAGCCGGGTCGCGGCCTCGGCCAGCAGCAGGGCCGCCCGCTCCTCCTCGGTGAAGTACGGGGTCTCGCGCCAGACGGCGACCGTGGCCAGCCGCTCGTCGCTCACCCCGGACTTGCGGGCGGCCTTGGCGCCGCTGTCGACGCAGGCGCTGCACCCGTTGATCTGGCTCACCCGCAGGTGCACCAGCTCCAGGGTCTGCGCGTCCACTCCACCGGTGTGTACGGCCTTGAAGATCTCCTGGATGGGCTGCATGGCGCCGGACAGGACGACGGCGGGGTTCTGCATGCGGGACTGCATCTCGGTGTGCTCCTCTTCCTCGTGTTCCGGTCCTCCGGTTTCCCGGTCTTCCGGTTCCCCCCTCGGGGTGTGACTCCATAACAGCCGCAACGGCCCGCGGCGGCGATGACGGTGGGACACCCTGGGACAGGCGGAACATCCTTGACCTGCGAAGACGCGGCCCCGGATAATTCGGGCGCGGTGGGACAGGGATACGGGGGGAACCGTGGACACGGAACGGAGGTCGGCCGGGGCCGACCCGCAGGACGAGCTGGCCGCCCGGCTGCGGCTGCTCCAGGAGCTGTCCGGGCTGGGCGTACGGGCCCTCGCGAGGGAGCTGGGACTGAGTTCCTCCTCGCTCTCGCGCTACCTCGGCGGCCAGACGGCTCCGCCCTGGACCGCGGTGGTCGCCCTCTGCCGACTGGTCAAGCGCGACCCCCGCCCGCTGCGCCCCCTCTGGGAGCGGGGGTCCTCCCCGGCGCTGCCCGCGCCCCCGAAGGCCAGCCGCCAGGTCCAGCCGAGGCCCCGCAACGATCTGCCGCGCGACGTGGCCGACTTCACCGGACGCGAGGACCAACTCGCCGCCGTGGTCGCCGCGGTGGACAGTCACCGGGGCGTCGCCGTCGACGGCATGGCGGGCGTGGGCAAGACCTGCCTCGCGGTGCACGCCGCGCACCGGCTCGCCGCCGACTACCCGGACGCCCAGCTCTACGTGGACCTGCACGGCTTCACCGAAGGCCGGGCCCCCCTCGATCCCGACTCGGCGCTGCGGATGCTGCTCGGGGCGCTCGACGTGCCGTCCGAGAGGGTCCCGCAGGAGGGCCTCGAGCAACTGGCGGCCTGCTGGCGCGCGGAACTGGCGGGCCGGCGCGCCCTCGTGGTCATCGACAACGCGGCCGACGCGGAGCAGGTCCGACCGTTGCTGCCCGGCGCCGGTGACTCCGTCGTGCTGATCACGAGCCGCAACCGGCTGCTCGGCCTGGACGAAGTGCCCCCGGTGTCGCTGGACGTGCTGAGCCCTCTGGAGAGCGCCGAACTGCTCGCCCGGGCCAGCGGGGACACCGGCGGCCCCGAAGGCCGCCTCGCCCGCGAACCGGAGTCCGCCGCCGAGGTGTTGCGGCTGTGCGGCCACCTGCCGCTGGCCCTGCGGCTGGCCGCGGCCCGGCTGAGGCACCGGCCGGGCTGGACGGTGGGCATCCTCGTGGAGCGGCTGGCGGAGGGGGCGAGCGAGTTCGACACCGCCTTCGCCATGTCCGTACGGCAACTGGACCGGAATCAGGCCCGGTTGTTCCGCACCCTGGGCCTGCTGCCCGGCGGCTCCTTCGACGCGTACGCCGCCGCGGCCCTGGCCGACGTACCGCTGCGCGACGCCCGGGAGATGCTGGAGGAACTGGTCGACGCGCACCTGGTGCAGCAGCCCGCGGCGGGCCGCTACCGGCTGCACGACCTGGTGCACCAGCACGCGCGGGGCGCCTGGGCCCAGCAGGACTCCCCGGCCGAGCGGGAGCGGGCGCTGGGCCGCTTCCTCGACTACTTCGTGCACGCGGCGGCCGCGGCCGACGCCGCGATGCCGGTCCTCTCACCGGGCCGGGCGCCCTCGGCGGGCCGGCTCCCGGCCGCACTGCCGCGCTTCGCCGACAAGCACGCGGCCTGCGCCTGGCTCGCCTCGGAGTACGAGACGATGATCGCCGCCTTCGAGACGGCCGTCGCCGTCGGGGCGGACGTGCACGTGTGCGAGCTGCCGCGGTTCCTACGGGCGTACTTCGCACGGCGCTGCGGTACGACCCACCTCAACCACCTCTTCGAGCGCTCGCTGGCCGCCGCCGAACGCCTGGGGGATCCGCTGCGCCTGGCGGAGGCCTACAGCGACCTGGGCTTCGCGCGCTACAACGCGGGCCGGATGACCGAGGCCGCCGCCGCGTACGAGGCGGCCGGACTCCGGGTGGCCGAGGCGGGGGACACCCGCGCCGAAGCCGAACTGGCCCTGCGCCGGGGCTATCTGAGCTGGGACCTCGGGAGCGCCGGGGAGCCGCTCGCACTCTTCCGGCTGGCCGGGAAGCTGTACGGGGACGCCGGCCTCCCGGCGGGCGCGGCCCACGCGGCCGCCTCGGAAGCCTGGGCGCTGCTCCAGCTGGGGGAGCGCGAGGAGGCGGCACGCCGGGCCCGCGAGGTGCTGGCGGTGTCCCACCCGGACCCGGCGTGGCCGCCGGCCCTGACGGCCCGCATCACCCTGGGCATGGCCATCGCGGCACAGGACCCCGAGGAGGCGTCGGAGCACCTGCACCGGGCGCTGGCCCTGGCCCGCGAGGACGGGCACGTGAACAACGAGGCCTGGTCCCTCAACTGCCTGGGCGTCGCGCTGAGCCGGATGGGCCGGTACGAGGAGGCCCTGGCCGGCCACCGCGAGGCGTTCGCGCTGCTGGACGAGCTGTTCGAGGAACACTGGAAGGTCCGTTTCCTGGGCGGCTACGCCGAGACCTGCCGGCTCGCGGGACTGCCCGAGGAGGCCCTGCGCCTGCACCGCCGGACCCTGGAGCTGGCCCCCGGGCTCGGCTGCCGCCACGAGGAGGCGCTGGCCCACGAGGGGATCGCGGCCCTGCTCGGCGACACCGACCCGGCCGCGGCGGCGGAACACCGCACGGCGGGACGCTCGCTCCGGGAGGAGCTCGCGGCGGGGGTGCGCTGAGCGACACGACGACCGCGGCCTTCTTCTCCGGCTTCGCCGACGGTGCGGCCTCCGGGGCCTTCGCCGGAGCGGGCGACGCGGCCGACGCGGCCGGAGCCGGTGCCTGGGAGGCGGTTTCCTTACCCGCCTTCGGGTCGCTCTCGCCGCCGAACAGCGCCCCGGCTATGTCAACCAATGCCTCTGCCTGCACCGTTGGGCGGGAGGATGGAGCAACCCGCAACGTCCGGAGGCGAACTGGCAGACTGTTCCCGAGCCGGCCCGACCAGGGGCCGGCCGGACCCGGGGGGACCTGCATGAACGTTCGAGCCGCCGCCGTAGCCGCCACCGCCGCCCTCGCCCTGGCCGGGCTGGGAGCGGGCCCGGCCTTCGCGGACAACCACATCAGCGTCGCACCGCAGGGCCAGGACGGGGCGTACGAGCACCTCGCCCCGCAGCACATGACGGACGGGGCGTACGAGCACCTCGCCCCGCAGACCCTCGTCGTCGGTGACCTCGCCACCAACTAGCGCGGACGGGGCTATGGGGTCTGCGGCCCCCAGCCGTTGGGGCAGGGGGCCGGGGGCGTCGTGGCGGGGCCGTAGGCGTAGGCTGCCCGGGCCAGGTGCTCGGCGGGCCGAAGACCGTGGCCATCCGGTACGGGGTGTCGCCGGTGACCCGGAACTTCCCGTCGAACAGGCCCGTCCACAGGATCGAAGCCCCCGCCTGCCAAGTGGAGTTGGCGATGATGCTCTGCGCGCCCGGGTCGTAGATGTCCGTGCCGGGTGAGAAGGCGCCGACGGCGGAGAACAGGTCGGGGTTGCGGCCGGCGTAGCGCAGGGCGCCGTAGCCGCCCATCGAGACGCCGGCGACCGCCCGCCCGGAGGCCGCCCGCACGGTGTTGAAGTTGGCGTCGGTCCACGGGACCAACTGCCGGACGTGGAAGGTCTCCCACTGCGGGGCGAAGAAGCCGTCCGTGTGCCCGGGCCAGTCGCTGTACCACCCCGCCTTGCCGCCCTCCGGCATCACGACGATGCCCTTGAAGGCCGAATCCTTGAGGTGCGCGGTGACGTTGCCCTCGTCGGTCTTCGACCACTGCTCCACGTCGCCCGAGCCACCGTGCAGCAGGTACAGCACCGGGTAGGGATGCGCGGGGTCCCGCTGGTAGTCCTCCGGCAGCAGGATCCGTACCCGCACCGGAACCTGGACCGGATCGATCGACGGGGTGCCGCCGTGCGCGGCGAACACCGCGGCGGTGGTCACGGAGGCGTCGCCCAGGCGTTCGCTCTGCCCCGCGGCCACCGGCCAGGTCCGCAGGGTCAGTCCGGCGGCATTGGGCGCGGGCAGCGAGGGCAGGACGGACGCCGCGCCCACGGGGGCGGCGGGCGCCGCGTTCACCCGCGGTCCACCAGGGGTCCGGCCGCTCGCCGGGTCCGGCGGTGGGGTTTGTCAGCCGGGCGTGCTTTGCTGGACGCATGATCGATGAATTCCTCGCCCGGAACCTGTCCGACGTCGACGAAGCCGTGCGCAACGCGGCGGCGATCGAGATCATGCCGAGGTTCCGCCGGCTCGCTGATCACGAGGTGGACCAGAAGAGCGGCCCGCACGACCTGGTGACCGACGCCGACCGCATGGCCGAGGAGTACCTCACGGCAGCCCTGACCAAGCTGCTGCCCGGCTCGGCGGTGGTGGGCGAGGAAGCGGTGCACGCCGACCCCGGGGTGTACGGGGCGCTGCGCGCCGACGCCCCGGTGTGGATCGTGGACCCCGTCGACGGGACCCGGCAGTTCGTGCACGGGGACGCGGGGTTCTGCACCCTGGTCGCGCTTGCGCACCGCGGGGAGCTCCTCGCCTCCTGGACCTTCGCCCCGGCGCTGGAGGAGATGGCCACCGCCGTGCGCGGACAGGGTGCGTACGTCAACGGCGAGCGGATCCTGAGCGGTTCGCCGCGGCCCGGCGACGAGCTGCGGGTCGCGACCGCGCACCCGCTGTACACCACCGAGGACGAGCGGCGCGTCCTGGCGCGCCTCGACGTGCCCGGAGTGGCCTCCCGGGCCTGCGGTTCGGCGGGCCTGGAGTACCTGAAGGTGGCCCGGGGAGAGATGGACGGCCTGGCCTTCAACTGGCCCTCGGCCTGGGACCACGCGGCCGGGCTGCTGCTGGTCGCCGAGGCGGGGGGTTCCCAGAGCACCGTCGACGGGGTCCCCTTCCGGGTGGACCGGGACAACGCCCTGCCCTTCGCGGTCGGCCGGGACGAGGCCACGGCCGTACGGATCCGGGAACTGCTGCGGGGCGCGTGACACCGCCGCCGGGCCCAGCCCGACGACCGCGACGGCGGCCGGGCCCGCACCCGGCATCCGGCCGGACCGGCGGCCGGGCCCGCGCCGGGCCGACCGCGAAGGACCGCCGGCTGACCCCGCGCCCGGCCGACCGCGAAGGACCGGAGGCTGAGCCCAGGGCGAACGGAGTCGGCGCGGATCGCGAAGCCGCCTATGGACAGGCGCAATACCCTGGGGGCGGTGGCGCCGCCGGACGAAGGAGTCGCAAGTGCCGTCGATCCTCGATGCGGTCGTGGTGGGGGCCGGGCCCAACGGGCTGACGGCCGCCGTGGAACTGGCCCGGCGCGGTTTTTCCGTGGCCGTCTTCGAAGCCGCGGACACCGTCGGCGGCGGGGCCCGGACCGAGGAGCTCACCCTCCCCGGCTTCCGGCACGACCCCTGCTCGGCGGTGCACCCGCTGGGCGCCGGCTCCCCGGTCTTCTCCACGATGCCCCTCAAGCGGTACGGGCTGGAGTGGCTGCACGCCCCGCTGCCCATGGCGCACCCCTTCGACGACGGCACCGCGGCCGTGCTCTCCCGCTCCGTCGCGGAGACGGCCGCGTCCTTCGGGCCCCGCGACGCGGGAACGTACCGGCGGCTGGTGGATCCGTTCCTCGGGAAGTGGGACACCCTGGCCCGCGATTTCATGTCGCTGCCGGACACCGCGCTGCCCCGTGACCCGCTCACCCTCGCCCGCTTCGGGCTGGCCGGGCTGCCGCCCTCCACCTGGCTGCTGAGCCGCTTCCGCGACGAGCGTGCCCGCGCCCTCTTCGCCGGGCTCGTCGCGCACGTGATCGCCCCGCTCGGCGGGATCGGGACCAGCGCCGTCGGCCTGGTCTTCGCCCTCGCCGCGCACGCGAACGGCTGGCCGATGCCGCGCGGCGGCTCGCAGTCGATCTCCGACGCCCTCGCCGGGTACCTGCGCGACCTCGGCGGGACCGTCCACACCGGGTTCGAGGTCAAGCGGCTCGACGACCTGCCGCCGGCCCGGGCGTACGTCTTCGACACCTCCCCGACCGCACTGGCCCGCATCGCGCGCCTCGGCCGGGTCTACGACGGCTACCGCTACGGCGCCTCCGTGTTCAAGCTGGACTACGCCCTGGACGGCCCCGTCCCCTGGACCGCCGAGGAGCCCCGCCGGGCCGGCACCGTACAGATCGGTCCGCGCACCCGCGACATCGACGCGGCCCTGCAACTGGCCTCCGGCGGACGGGCGCCGCGCACCCCCTTCCTCATCGCCGCCCAGCCCAGCCTGATCGACCCCGGCCGGGCGCCCGAGGGCAAGCACACCTTCTGGGTGTACGGGCACGTACCGGCGGGCTGGAACGGGGACCTCACCGACGCCGTCGAGCGCCAACTGGAGCGCTTCGCACCCGGGTTCCGCGACCTGGTGCTCGCCCGCGCCACGGCGGGCCCGCCGCAGCTCGCCGCCCGCAACCCGAACTACGTCGGCGGCGACATCGCCTGCGGAGCCGCCTCCGGACTCCAGCTCCTGCTGCGCCCCAAGCTCACGCTGTCCCCGTACAACACGGCGCACCCGGCCGTGTTCCTGTGCTCCTCGGCCACCCCGCCGGGCCCCGGCGTCCACGGCATGTCGGGCCACAACGCGGCCAAGGCCGTCTGGCGCCACCTGCGCACGAAGGGCGCCTGAGGGCGCGCCCCGCCTCGGGCCCGGCACTAGGCCGCAAGTGACGGCGTAGCCGAAAGTGACGGCCTAGCCGAAAGCGGCCTTGTGGGGGCCGATCGCGGGGTCGAGTTCGTGGAGCATCTTGCGGGCGTCCTCCAGGATCCCGGCGGTGCACAGGACGCGCCAGTCCGCGTAGGCGGGGGACAGCGCCAGCGCGGTGTGCAGGAAGCCGGTCTCGGCCTTGCCCAGCAGCGCCGCCAGGCGGGCCCGCAGCTCGGGCGAAGGGGGTTCCTCCCGTACGTGTACGTCGGCCAGGTCGCCCAGCATCGCGGCGAGCGAGGCCAGGACCCCGTCCAGCCCGGCCGGGGCGTCGGCCCGCAGGGGCAGCAGCGGCTCTTCGCGCTGGGCCCAGTGCAGGGCGGGCGGCCGGCCTTCGCGGAAGGTCAGGTTGTACAGGCCGCGGGTGATCCCCCGGACCTGGTGCCCGACGTGGTCGAGGCACTGGGTGGCTTCGGCGAGCCGGTCCAGGCGGGGCCGCGCGAACCGGCCGCGCGGACGCCAGCGGATCGCGTCCTCGGCCTCGCGGACGGCCCGGCGCACCGCGTCGAGCTCCCTGGACAGCGAGCGGGCCCGGCGGACCCAGTCCCCGGTGCGCGCGGCCCAGTCCTCCTCGGCCAGGCCGCGGGCGATCTCGGCCAGCAGCGCGGCCATCTGCCGGTTCAGGCGGGCCAGTTCCTCGCCCGCGCGGCGGGTGAAACCGGGGGCGGGCAGTGCGAGGCCGACCACCGTGCCGACGAGCACGCCGACGACGTTGTCCTCCAGCCGCGAGGCTCCGTACCCGAAGGAGGTGGCGGCGCCCATCACGAGCACGGCGGTGAGCGCGATCTGGTGCATCTGCGAACCGAGGTTCATCACGCGTCCCGCGTACATGCCGACCAGGACCACGAGGACGACGCTCACCGTGTTCGTGCCGATGGACGTGGTGGCCGCCACTCCGAGCAGGAAGCCGAACAGGATGCCGGCCGCCCGCTGCAGGCTCTTACGCGCGGTGGCGAAGGGGGTGGTCTGCGCGGCCAGGATGGCGCCGACCGGGGCGAGCGAGGCCGACTCGGAGTGCAGCAGTACCGAGGCGATCCACCAGGCGAGTCCCGCCGAGATCGCCGCGCGCACGACCATGCTTCCGTCGCCGAAGCCGGCGGTCATCCGGGACCGCAGGCCCTCCGCAGCCACCGTGCTGCCCGATACCTTCACTTTGGGGACCTTACGTGACGAGATGCGGAGCCGGGCTCAGGCGGTCGCGGCCGAGGAGGGAGCGTTGGCAGGGGTGGTGGCGGGGGGCGCTACCGCCTCCGGTGCGAGGCTCCGCGCGGTGACGGCCGTACGGCGGGACCGGGCCCAGAAGGCGAGGGTCGCGCACAGCGGCAGGGCGGCCCGGCGGCGGCCTGATCAACATGGCCCGCCGGCTCGGCACGGCGATCGGCGTCGCCCTCGTCCCCCTGGCCCCGCACACGGGCGGCGGCGGACACCTCGCGGTGCTGACCCTGCTGGCCGCGGCCGCCGCCATGGCCGCCGCGACGGCCGTCGCGGGGTCCGGGAGGGGCGCGGGCGCGGCTCCGCCCCCGGCCGCCGCGGCGGAGCGCGAGTAGCGTGGTGGGCATGGCACCCATGCCGGGCACGCCCGGCGCCCCGGACGCACGGCCCGGCGCGGACTCACCCGAAGCCCGGGCCCTGACCGCCGCCGTCACCCGCCTGCGCCGTGCACTGCGCGCCTCGATCCGTACGGAGTACCCCTGGGAGCAGCTGCCCATGGCCCAGGTGGAACTCCTCCAGGTCTGCGTCGAACACTCCCCGGTCCGGGTCAGCGAACTCGCCGCCCGCCAGCGCCTCGCGCAGTCCACGGTGAGCGGACTCGTCGCCACGATGGCCACGAACGGGCTGGTGACCCGCGAGGTGGACAGCGAGGACCGGCGTGCCGCGGCCGTCAGCGCCACCGACGCCGGCCGGCTGCGGCTGGCCGCCTGGACCCGCGCCCACGAACGCCGCCTGGAACACGCGCTGACGGCCCTGCCCGATGCCGACCGCACGGCGCTCCGCGAGGCCCTGCCCGCCCTCACCCGCCTCGCCGCCCGGCTGGAGGAGGCGGAGGGCAGGGGCGGGTAGCGGCGGACGCCATCCGGGGCGCTGTGACCGAGTCCCGGGCCGTTCACGTTCCTCGTCGGCAGCGAGCTCGACCTAGGCATCCTGCGCGGCGGGGGACGGGTCAATGTATGGACGTCCCCCTGCTCCACCCTGCCGCTGTGCGGCATGCTCCTGTTGCCCGTGTACTTCGTCCTGTCCGGCCGCGGGGTCGATCTCTCCCGCCTGAACGCGTCGGACCTCGGTCAGCCGGCCGCCATCCTGGTCGTGGCCGTCACCGGGAAGTTCGCCGGCGCGTACGTCGGCGCACGCGTCGGAGGGCTGGACGGCCGCCACGCGGCCGCGCTCGGCGCCCTGTTGAACACGCGCGGACTCACCGAACGGGTCGTTCTCGGCGTGGGTCTGGAGCTCGGTCTCCTGGACGCGAAGCCGCACTCGCTGATGGTGGTGAGGGCGGTGGCGACCACCGCGCTCACCGGTCCGCTGCTGAGCCGGATCCTGCCCGCCACCACGACGGCCGGAGCCGCATCCGCCGGAGCCGTCACCGCCAAAGCCGCCGCCACCAGCACCCCGACCCGGCCGGAGCCGCGTAACGTCCCCCCGCAGAACCGCGAAGTGACCGAGACGACAACTCGCTGATCCCACGGCGCATGCCGCATGCCGCATGCCGCATGCCGCATGCCGTATGCCGTATCAGCGAAGGAAGGAAGCCTGATGCCGCGCATCACACTCGTTCAGGGCGACATCACCGCCGAGGAGGCCGACGCGGTGGTCAACGCCGCGAACTCCTCGCTCCTCGGCGGCGGCGGGGTCGACGGAGCCATCCACCGGCGCGGCGGCCCGGAGATCCTGGCCGCCTGCGAGGACCTGCGCCGCTCCCACTACGGGAAGGGCCTGGCGACGGGGCGGGCCGTCGCCACCACGGCCGGCCGGCTCCCGGCGGAGCACGTCATCCACACCGTCGGCCCGGTCTGGTCCCGCGAGGAGGACCGCTCGGAGCTGCTGGCCTCCTGCTACCGGGAGTCCCTGCGGGTCGCCGACGAACTGGGAGCCCGTACGGTCGCCTTCCCCGCGATCTCCACCGGCATCTACGGCTGGCCGATGGACGACGGGGCGCGGATCGCGGTGGAGACCGTACGGGCGGCCCGGACCGAGGTGGCGGAGGTGCGGTTCGTCCTCTTCGACGAGCGGGCCTACGAGGCGTTCGCGGCAGCGGTGGACGCCTGACCGGCCCGGCCGGGTCGGGAGGGTCGGGAGGGTCGGGAGGGGCGGGAGGGGCGGGAGGGGCGGGAGGGGCGGCCGGGCCGGGAGGGGCGATTGAAGGAATATGTAGATCGGTCTAGTATCGCGCCATGGGACAGAAGGGTGCCGAGACGCGCGACCGGCTGCTGGACGCGACGCAGGAGCTGATCGAGACCGGGGGATACTTCGGCGCCGGGCTCAACCAAGTGATCGCGGCCAGTGGTGCGCCCCGCGGCTCGCTCTACTTCCACTTTCCCGGCGGTAAGGACCAGCTGGTCGGCGAGTCCGTCCGGCGGGCCGGGGGAATGATCGGCGATGCCCTCGGGGGGCTCGCCGACTCCGGTCCGTCCGCGGCGGAGTTCGTCGGCGGGGTGCTGCGGCACCTGGGTGACCGGCTGGAGGAGTCGGGCTGGCGCAAGGGATGTCCGGTGGCCACGGTGGCGCTGGAGATGGCCGCCACCAACGACCCGTTGCACGAGGCCTGTTCGGAGGTCTATGCCTCGTGGCAGGAGGCCCTGGGCGCACAGCTGGCGGGCCGTCCGGACGCCGACGACCTCGCCGTCACGATCCTGGCCCTGGTGGAGGGGGCGCTCCTGCTGGCCCGGGCGCACCGGAGCAGGGGGCCGCTGGACAGCGTCTCCCGTCAGATCGACGCCCTGCTGGGCTGATGCGGCCCGCCTCGAGAGGCGGGCTTCTTTTTGACCTCAAAATATGTAGACCGATCTATTCGAACCGGATCCATTCGAGCCGGATCTCTTCAAGGAGTCTCATGGACGCGATCGTCTTCGGCGCGACCGGCTTCATCGGCCGCTCGCTCGTCGCCGAACTGCTCACCCGGGGCAAGCGGGTGGCGGCAGCCGTACGCAACGACACCCTCACCCCCTGGCTGACCGCCCAGGGCGTCGACACGGGCGGGCTGGACATCGTCACCGCCGACATCACGCGACCGCTCTCGGGACTGCCCGAGGTGCGCGACGTCTACAACGCCGCCGGCCGCTTCGCCTTCGGCCTGGGCGTGCGGGAGGCGCGGGCGACCAACGTCACCGGGGCGCTCAACGTGCTCGAATGGGCCGCGGAACTGCCCGGACTGCGGCGGCTGGTGCACATCAGCGGGTACCGGGTGAGCGCGTCCGAGGGCCACCCCGACTACGCAGGGCTGGGGGCGTACGAGGCGTCGAAGTTCGAAGGTGATCTCGCGGTGCGCGCCCGGGCTCGCGCCCTGGGGGTCCCGCTGACCATCGCGAACCCCAGCACGGTGATCGGGCCGGGCCAGTACATCGGTCTGGCCTCCCTCGTCGAGGACCTGTGGAACGGCCGGCTTCCCGCCCTGCCCGGCGGCCGCGACACCTTCCTGCCGATCACCACGATCGACTATTTCGTACGGTTCCTCGCGGAGGTCCCCGCAGCGCCCGCGGGGGAGCACTACTGGGTGCTCGACGACAGCACCCCGCTCCTGCCCGAGCTGATCGGTACGATCGCCGACCACACCGGCGTACGGGCACCTCGGCGGGCCGTTCCCGCCGGTCTGCTGCGGCGCCTGCCGAGCAAGCTGACCGGCGCCGATCCCGAGACGCTGGCGTTCCTGTCCGCCGATCGCTACCCGACGGCCTCCGCCCGCGCCTTCGCGGCGAGCGCCGGCCTGGAGACGCCCCCGGCCGCCGAAGCCCTGCGCGGGTGGGCCGACGACCTGGTGGCCGCCCGGTTCGGCGCCGCATCGCCCTGGCTGAAGCCGTACGGCTTCTCCGACGTGGCCGGCAGCCGTACCTGGGTGAGCGGTGAGCGCCGCCGCCCCGACCACGTCCTGTTGCACGGACTGCCGATGAATGCCGATCTCTGGGCGCCCCTCGCCGCCCACCTCCCCGGCCCGGTCCTGGCCCCCGACCTGCCGGGCCTGGGCCGCTCGGCCGCCACGGCCCGGCCGGTGGACGAGTGGCTGGCCGATCTGCTGGGCCCGGTACGGACCCGCCCGACGCTGGTCGCACATTCCCTGGCCTGCGGGCCCGCGCTGCGCTTCGCCGTCGATCACCCGGACCGGATCGGCGGACTCGTGCTCATTTCCCCGGCATTCCTGCAGGCACCCGCTCCCCGGCTGGCCCGCTCGGCCCCGGCCGCGGTGATGATGCGCCGGATGTCCGCCGCCCGGCTGGCCCGGACGCTGGGTGTCCCCGAGGGGGCGGAGGTGGAGAGCGCCGCGGCGGACCTGCGCCGTCGCGGCGTGGCGCGCCGCGTGGTCGCGGCCCTGCGCACGGACGTCGCCGGACGCCGGCGGTCGCGGGCGCTGCTGGACCGGGTGACCGTCCCGGTCCGGATCGTCGTGGGCTCGGCCGATCCGCTGGTCGAGGCCGTCGGCCACCCGGTGGCCGCGATCGACGGGGCCGGGCACTACCCCCAGCTCACCCACCCCGCGCAGGTCGCCCAACACCTCGCCGCCGCCTCCGCTCCGATCGGCGGATGACCGGCCGGGCCCCGTGAGCGGATGACCGCCGGGACCGGCTCAGGAGGACGGTGCTCGCCTCGATGCGCCCGGGGCGGGCCGCGGGTACGTCCTGGACTGTTTGACGCTGCCGTACGCGAAGCTCGACTCGATCGAGGCGATACCGGGGATCGCGTGGATCGCGTGGCGCACCAGGGCTTCGTAGGCTTCGAGGTCTTCGATGACCACGCGGAGCAGGTAGTCGCTGCTTCCCGCCATCAGGTAGCAGTCCTGGATGTGCTCGATGCCCGCGACGTGCTCTTCGAACAGCCTCACCGCTTCCGCCGTGTGCCGTTCGAGGCGGATCCGGACGAACACGGTGACCGGGAGTCCGAAGGCGACCTGGTCGACCATGGCGGTGTAGCCGCGGATGAGGCCCGCTTCCTCCAGGCGTCGAACCCGGCGCAGACAGGGCGACGGGGAGAGCCGGACGCGGTCGGCGAGATCCTGGTTGGACAGGCGTCCGTCGGCCTGCAATTCCCTGATGATTTGCAGATCGACTGCGTCCACGGCCACTCCTTGGCAGATTCTGCCCCAAACGTATGTCTGAGAGGCAGAACTGGCAATCGGCTGCCCCGCCCGAAGCTCTAGCGTTGCCCTCGAACGGTCCGGACCGGTCCGTTCTCAGAGGCTGGAGCAATTTCCTTGGTCGCGACGAACACCACCCCGGCGACCGCGCCTCCCGACGCGGCGGGCCCGAAGGCCGGACACCCCGGCCGGTTCGGGCTCTCCCCGCAAGCCGAGGGCATGCTGGCCCTCCTGCTGACCGTGGCGATCTGGGCGGCCTTCGCGCTCAGCGCCCGCGCCCTGAGCGCCTCCTCCCTCCTGCCGGCCGACGCCGCCCTGCTGCGGTTCGGCGTCCCCCTCCTCGTCCTGCTCCCGGCCTTGTGGCGGCGCCGCCGCCGCATCGCCGCGGTGCGGCCGGGCGTCGCACTGAAGATCATCTGCGGTGCGGGGGTGCCCTTCTTCCTGGCGGCGATGCACGGCGGCGCGCTGACCTCCGCGGCCTTCGTCGGGTCGATCGTCCCCGGGATGGTCCCGCTGTTCGTCTCCGGGATCATGGTCCGCCGCGGACACGGGGTTCCCCGGGGAGCCCAGGCGGCCGGGCTCGCGCTGATCGCGTCCGGTGTGGTCGCCCTCGTCTGGCGACACGTCGTTCCGGTGGACACGGACGTCCTCGTGGGTACCGGCACGCTCCTGGTGGCCAGCGGGCTGTGGGCCCTCTACACGGTGGGACTGCGCGAGGTGGACCTCGATCCCGTCGGATCGATCGGACTGCTGTGCCTGCCCTCCTTCGCGGTGATCGGAGTCCTGGTCCTGACCGGGGTGCTCCCGACGGGCATCGCGCACGCCGCGGGCAGCGACATCCTGCTGTTCCTGGTGGTGCAGGGACTCGGGGTCGGGCTCTGCGCGGGCCTGCTGTACGCCTTCGCCATCCGCAGGCTGGGCGCCGAGCGCAGCTCCGTCGTCGGCAGCCTCAGCCCCGTCGCCGTCGTCCTGCTCGCCGTCCCCCTGCTCGGCGAGTCTCCGAGCCTCGCCGTGCTCGTCGGAGTGCCCCTCATCACCTCCGGCGTCGTCCTCGCCAACCGCCGCCCCCGATCCAAGGTTCCCGCAGATGCTTGAGCTCCTCCCGCCGTCGCCCACCGACCCGCTGTGGGACCTGACCTACGAGTTCGGCGCGGACGACCGGCCCGAACGCCTGAACCTCGTCCTCGGCGTCTACCGGGACCAGACGGGAACCACACCCGTCATGGCCGCCGTGCGCGAGGCCGAGATCCGACTGGCGCAGCGCTCGGAGTCCAAGGAGTACCGCGGGCTCTCCGGCAACACCGCCTTCAACCGCTCCCTGCTGGACCTCGTCCTGGGCACCGACCCGGGCGGACCGGCCGACCGGGCCGCGGCCGTCCAGACCGTCGCGGGCTCCGGCGCCCTGCGGCTGCTGGCCGATCTGATCTTCCGGACCCGCCCGGGCGCCACGGTGTGGGTCAGCGATCCGGCCTACGTCAACCACCGGCCCATCCTGGAGGCCGCCGGGCTGAAGGTCCGCCCGTACGGCTGGCGCGACGCCGGGGGCGGCTTCGATACGGCCGGCGTGCTGCGGGAACTGCGGGACGCCCGGCGGGACGACGTGGTCCTGCTCCAGGGCTGCTGCCACAACCCCACGGGTGTGGACCCCCTCCCCGACGACTGGGAGGCGCTGGCCGAGTCGGCCGTCCGCGGCGGCTGGGTGCCCTTCGTCGACCTCGCCTATCACGGGCTCGGCGACGGCCTGGAGGCCGACCTGCTGGCCACGCGGATGCTGGCGGAGCGCGTACCGGAAATGCTGATCGCGGTCAGCTGCTCCAAGAACTTCGGCCTCTACAGCGACCGCGTCGGCTGCGCGATCGTTCTCGGCGCCTCGGGCCAGACCGTGCGGCACGCCGAGACGTCCTTGCAGAACGCGGCCCGGACGCTGTACTCGATGCCGCCCGAGCACGGCGCGGCCGTCGTGACCACGATCCTGGAGGACGAGGGCCTACGGGCCGCCTGGCGGGCGGAACTGGACGTCATGAGGGGCCGGATCATGGCCAACCGGGCCGATCTGGCAGCCCACTTGAGCGCGCTGGGCCGTACGGAACAGGCGCGGTCGCTGGCCCGGCAGAAGGGGATGTTCTCCATGCTGCCCCTCACCCCGCACCAGATGCTCCGGCTGCGCCGGCAGCACGCCGTCTACGGAACCACCTCGGGGCGGATCAACATCGCGGGAATCCCGGCCCACCGGATCCCCTGCCTGGCCCGGGGCATCGCGGCGGTCCTCGATGCGGCGGACGGGCCCCGGGCGGTCCTGCCGGCATAGGGGGGCCTGCCGATCGGATCGTCTCCGGTGGGGCGCCGCCGGTCAGTCCTTCGGCGGTGCCAGGCGGGCCACCACCTCGGCCAGGTCCTCGCAGACCTCCTCGATCTTCAGGCGGACGTTGTCCTGCTCGGTGACCAGGGCCGCCAGCAGCAGCGCGGTCAGGGCGGCCGCTCCGTTGAGCGCCTGGAGGTTGACCATGACCTCGAAGAGGGTGTGGCCGGCGAAGGGTCCGGTGCGGTCGGTGGCCGCCGTGATCGCGATGACGGACACGAGCAGGGCGCACGGTGCGCTGCCGGGGAGCCGGAAGCGCACCGCCGCCCAGATCAGCAGGGGAAAGACGAGGAAGAGCAGGGACAGGGAGCTGCGGGTCGCCGTGAGGGTGACGGCGCCGACCGTGACCGCCAGGGCCGCCGCCTCGGCCGCCCGGGACGGGTCCCTGGGCAGCCGGACCCGGGGCATGACCAGCAGCAGCGGGGTCACCAGGAGGATGCCCATCGTGTCTCCGGCCCACCAGGCCGACCACACCGGCCAGAAGCGCGGCAGCGCCAGGTCGCCGGTGAGGACGAGGGTCCAGGTCCCGGTGGTGGAGCTGATCAGCATCGGCACCAGGCCACCGAGGAAGACCAGCGCCAGCCCGTCCCGCAGCCGGTCCAGCTCGGGGCGGAAGTCCGCCCGGCGCAACAGCGCGTAGGCGCACAGCGGAGCGAGGGTGTTGCCCGCCAGGATTCCGAGATCGACGAGGCCGAACGCACTGATCCGCTCGATGGCGAGGTAGGTCCCGAGCGCGATGCCCGGCCAGATCCGGGGCCCGAACCACAGCAGGCAGGCGAGGGCGATACCGGTGGGCAGCCACAGGGGCGTGACCACCGCCCCGTCGACGCTCACGTGCAGCAGCAGGCCGAGCCGACCGGTCGCGTAGTAGGCGACGGCGACCCCGAGGATCCGAAGGAGGGCTTCGGCCGGACGTCGCCATTCCACGGTGCGCACCACTGCATCAGACAACGGCCCGGGCGCCCCGGCAGGGCGTGACACGCGTGGACGGTCGGCTGGTTGGGGTGGCGGTGCCGGTGCCGGTGCGGTGGCGGTGGCGGGTCAGCGTGGTCCGGCCGCGTCGTGGCTGAGGACGAGTACCGCGGCGTCGTCGGCGTGGCCGGTGAAATCGGTCACCTTCATCACCTCGGCGGCCAGTTCGCCGGGATCGGCCCCCGCTCCTTCCCCGGCGATCCGGGCCACGCGCTCCAGCCCCGCCTCGATCGGGAACGACGGCCCCTCGACCACCCCGTCGGTGACCAGGACGATGGAGCCCGCCTCCGTCAGCCTCCGGCGGGTCACCGGGTACCGGGCCCCGGACACCGTGCCCAGCGGCGGACCGCCGGCGTCCTCCGCGATGCCGCGCCGGCCGTCGACGGTGGCCCAGACGGTGGGGACGTGGCCGGCCCGGGCCGTCTGGAGCTCCCACGTACGCGGATCGAAGCGGAGCAGGCTACAGGTGGCGAACAGCTCGCTGTCCATCGAGAGCAGCACGTCATTGGCCTGGCTCAGCACCTCGCCGGGATCGAGGACGACGGCGGCCACGGCACGCAGGCACACCCGGACCTGCCCCATGAAGGCGGTGGCCGCCACATCGTGCCCCTGCACGTCGCCGATCGAGAAGGCGAGGGCCCCACCCGCCACCCGGAAGCCGTCGTACCAGTCACCGCCGATGTCCAGGCCGCGCCGGGCGGGCGCGTACCGGGCCGCGGTCCTCAGCCCCGGCAGGACGGGCAGGGAGGCGGGCAGCAACTCGCGCTGCAGGGCCTCGGCCAGCTCCACCCGCGCCTGCTGCAGCTCCGCGCCTTCCCGCGCCTGGGCGGTGAGCCGGCCCAGCATGCTCAGCAGATCCGCGCTGGCGGGCCGGGCACGCCGACGCGGGGTCACGGACCGCTCCGGGATACGTCCATGTGCCTCTGCTTCCGCCGCGCGAAAGACCCGGGCCCATCATATTTCGGCCGGGCCCGCGGCGCGCACGCGGCCGGGGGAGGTGCCGGAGGCCCTCAGGACGTCGAGAACAGCCGGCCGTAGTCCGTGACGGGGATCGTCGGGGTGGCCGCCGCGCGCAGGGCCGCCCACAGGAGGGTCTGGTTCGCGGTCAGGACCGGGCGTCCCAAGGTGGCCTCCAGGGCCGCGATCGCCCCGACGGCGCGGAAGCCGTTGCCGCCGATGACGACCGCGTCCGCCGTGTCGGGGACGTGCGCGGCCACCCAGTCGTGCAGGGCCCGCGGCCCGATGAGGGTCTGCCCGCTGGGCAGGCCGCAGGGAGCCGCGTACGGGACCTCGAACCCGGCGTCCTCGTAATAGCCCCGGCCCAGATCGTTCAGCGTCTCGTCGAACCACGGCGGGTCCACGAGGGCGGGCCGGCCCACGTCCAGGGCCCGCAGCGCCTCGACGGTGGCGGCGCAGGTGGCGACCACGGGCAGGCCGTGGGTGCGCTCGCGCAGCCGGTCCAGCATGTACCCCTCCCCGCGCGGGCCGATGACATACGCGGAGCTGGTGAAGGCGTAGGCGATCACCGCCACCGGGGCGGCGGCCAGCAGCTCGGCGGCATCGTCCAGGTGCGGGGGCTCGGCGAAGGCCCGTACGGGGGCCAGCGGAATGGTGGAGTCCATCGCGCCGCCGCGCCCCATCGCACGGAACGGCACCCGGGCGGTGTGCAGGCCCACGTCGGCGGGAGCCATGGCGCGCAGCTCCGACTCGGGGCCGACATCGGCGTGCGGGGTGAGGACGCCGAGGCGGACGCGCACGTCCCACCCGTCGGGCTGCCACATCGCGTGTTCCTCTCGGAGGCCGGGAGATATACGGGAGAACTTCTACTGTGTCACCGGTCGGGCCGTCGAGGTGTCCGGCCGCGCCGCCGCGTGCGGGGCCGTGCCTCCCCTCCTGGATATCCACAGGGCCGAGGCGATCCGGGCGGATGTGTCCGAGGAGGTCGCTAGGCTTCTGGGATGACCACTTCGGAAGCAGCCGTCGATATCCCCGACGCCCAGCAGGTGCTCCACCGCGTCTTCGGGTACGACTCGTTCCGCGGCGAGCAGCAGCAGATCATCGAGCACGTCGCCGGCGGCGGCGACGCGCTGGTGCTGATGCCCACCGGCGGCGGCAAATCGCTCTGCTACCAGATCCCGGCGCTGGTCAGAGAGGGCACCGGAGTGGTGATCTCCCCGCTGATCGCCCTGATGCAGGACCAGGTGGACGCCCTCAACGCGCTCGGGGTGCGGGCCGGGTTCCTCAATTCGACGCAGCTGTCCGACGACCGGCGCGCGGTCGAGCAGGCCTTCCTCGCGGGCGAGCTCGACCTGCTCTACCTGGCGCCCGAGCGGCTGCGCACCGAAGGGACGCAGCGGCTGCTCGACCGGGGCACGGTCTCGCTCTTCGCCATCGACGAGGCGCACTGCGTCGCCCAGTGGGGCCACGACTTCCGGCCCGACTACCTCGCGCTGTCCATGCTGCACGAGCGCTGGCCGAAGGTGCCCCGGATCGCGCTGACCGCGACGGCCACCGAGGCCACGCACGCCGAGATCGCGGCGCGCCTGGGCCTGGAGGACGCCCGCCACTTCGTGGCCGGCTTCGACCGGCCGAACATCCAGTACCGGATCGTGGCGAAGAACAACCCGGTCAAGCAGCTGCTGGAGCTGATCCGCACCGAGCACCCCGGGGACGCCGGGGTCGTGTACTGCCTCTCGCGCGCCTCGGTGGAGAAGACGGCGGCCGCCCTGGTCGAGCAGGGCATCGACGCCGTGCCCTACCACGCGGGCATGGACTCCCGGGCGCGCGCGGCGAACCAGTCGAAGTTCCTGCGGGAGGACGGGGTCGTGGTGGTGGCCACGATCGCGTTCGGCATGGGCATCGACAAGCCGGACGTGCGCTTCGTGGCCCACCTTGACCTGCCCAAATCGGTCGAGGGCTACTACCAGGAGACCGGCCGCGCCGGCCGCGACGGCGAGCCGGCCACGGCCTGGCTGGCGTACGGGCTCCAGGACGTGGTCCAGCAGCGCAAGATGATCGAGGGCTCCGAGGGCGACGAGGCGCACCGCCGCGCGCTGGCCGGACACCTGGAGGCGATGCTCGCGCTGTGCGAGACGGTCGGCTGCCGCCGGGTGCGGCTGCTGGCCTACTTCGGGCAGACCGGCGCGCCGGACTGCGGGAACTGCGACACCTGCCTGACGCCCGCCGAGTCCTGGGACGGCACGGTCGCGGCGCAGAAGCTGCTGTCCACGGTGTGGCGGCTGGCCAAGGAGCGGCGCCAGAAGTTCGGCGCCGGCCAGATCATCGACATCCTCCAGGGCAAGAAGACGGCCAAGGTCATCCAGTTCGACCACGACGGCCTCTCCGTGTTCGGCATCGGCGCCGACCTGGGCACCAACGAGTGGCGCGGGGTCGTCCGGCAGCTGCTGGCGCTCGGCCTGCTGGCGGTGGAGGGCGACTACGGCACTCTGGTGCTGACCGAGCCCAGCGGCGAGGTGCTGGGCGGCCGCCGGAGCGTCCCGATGCGCAAGGAGACGGCGCCGCCGGCCGGTTCCTCCCGCAAGGAGTCCGGATCGCGCTCCGGGAAGGGCGGCCGGGTACCGGTCGACCTGCCGGCTGCCGCCGTGCCGGTGTTCGAGTCCCTCCGGGCGTGGCGCGCCGAGACCGCGCGGGAGCAGGGCGTACCGGCGTACGTCGTCTTCCACGACGCGACGCTGCGGGAGATCGCGACGCAGCTGCCCGCGACGGTCGCGG
Organism: Streptomyces sp. NBC_01298; assembly: GCF_035978755.1. Classification (NCBI taxonomy): domain Bacteria; kingdom Bacillati; phylum Actinomycetota; class Actinomycetes; order Kitasatosporales; family Streptomycetaceae; genus Streptomyces; species Streptomyces sp. NBC_01298. The sequence continues at coordinate 1,581,658 of NZ_CP108414.1, read as the reverse complement.
AGCTGGGCACGGTCAACGGAGTCGGCGAGGCGAAGCTCGCCAAGTACGCCGAGGGCATCCTGAAGACCCTGGGCGGCGCGCGGCCCGAGCCGGACACGGGCGGCGCGGCGGCGGAGACCGCGGCCGCCCCGGCCCCCCAGACCGCCCCGGCCCCCCAGACCGCCCCGGCCCCCCAGACCGCCCCGGCCCCCCGGACGGCCGCGGCCTCCCGGACCGCCCCGGCCGCTGCTGCGGCCGTCCCGGCCGTGCCCGCCCAGACGCAGCAGGCCCCGCGGGCGGAGGAGTCCCTCTTCGGCCCGGAGGACGAGGACATCGACCCGCCCTGGGACGACTGGGAGTAGACGACGGGAGCAGACCACGGGGGAAGCGGCGGCCCGGTCGCCGCGATCCCGCCCGTCCGGCCTGACACAGCGCCGGTCGGCGGCGGCTCGGATAGGGTGAATCGGTAGGAATCGGGCCCCCTGGGGTGAGGTCGGCGCATTGGACACGTACCAGGAGACGAGCGAGGTACCGGACCAGCCGGTGGCTGCTGTCGGGTACGCGGGCGTACTGAGCGAGCTGCTGCCGATCGCCCTGTGGCGGGAGGACGCCGACGGGCTCGTCGTCGAGTGGTCGCTGGCCGCCCAGGACCTGCTCGGCCACCGCCCCGAGGACATCCTCGGCCGGCCGGGCTCCGACGTGCTCGTCCCCGACGCCAACCACGAGCTCGCCGACCAGCTGACCCGCCGGGTCCAGGCCGGGGAGACGGTCGTCGGCACCCTGCCCGTGCGCCACCGCGACGGCCACCAGGTCCCCATGGAGATGTGGATCCTGCCCTCCCCGGATCCGCAGGGGCGCACCGGGTCCATACTCATCGCCGTGGAGACCTCCGAGGTCCTCGGGATGCGCGATTCGCTCGCCGCGCTGCAGAGCCTGTTCACCCAGTCGCCGATCGGTCTCGGCACCCTCGGCCCCGACCTGCGCTTCCTGCGCGTCAACGACGCCCTCGCCCGGATGAACGGGGTGTCCGCCGCGGAGCACATCGGCAAACGGCTCACCGAGGTCGTGCCCGGGGTCAACGCCGTCGCGCTCGAACGGCTCATGCGCAAGGTGCTGGAGTGCGGCTCCGCCGTCGTGGACGTCCGCCGCACCGGCCGCACCCCCGCCGACCCCGACCACGACCGGACCTGGTCCTGTTCCTACGCCCCGCTGCTGGACGGCTCCGGGCGGCGGCTCGGGCTGATCGCCTCCCTCATCGACATCACCGACGGGCAGCGCGCCCAGGCGGAGGCCGAGCGGGCGCGCAGCCGGTTCGCCCTGCTCGCCGAGGCCGGTACCCGCATCGGCACCACGCTGGACCTGGGGCAGACGGCCCAGGAGCTCGCGGAGGTGCTGGTACCGCAGCTCGCGGACTCGGCCGACGTACAGCTCCTGGAAGCCGTACTGGACCCGGACGAGGCCGGCGCGTCCACCCGGGGCCTGCTGCGGCGCCTGGCGTCCCTCTTCCCGGACCCGGCCGCGCCCACCGCCAAACTGGTCGCCGGGCAGACCTTCCAGATCCCGGCCCACACCGCCTACGAGCAGGTCATCACCGAGGGCCAGGCGATGAACCTCTTCACGGCCGACATCCCCGCCCTGATCAAGGACCCGCGCGCGGCAGCGCTGCGCGCCTACCTCGCCACCCTCGGCTGCGCCCGGATGGTCCCGCTGGTGGCCCGCGGCCGGGTGCTCGGGGTGGTGGTGGTGACCCGGGTGCGCGGGCGCGACGTCTTCGACCACGAGGACTGCGTGCTCATCGACGAGGTGGTGGCCCGGGCGGCCCTGAACATCGACAACGCCCGGATGTACACCACCCAGCGCGCGGCGGCCCTGACGCTGCAGCGGAGCCTGAGCAACAACGCGCTGCCCGAGGTCGCCGGCCTGGAGCTGACCGGCCGCTACCTGCCGGCCAGCGACCACGACGTCGGCGGGGACTGGTTCGACGTGATCGAGCTGCCGGACGGCCGGACCGGCCTGGTGATCGGCGACGTGATGGGCCACGGCATCCACGCGGCCGCCGTCATGGGCCAGCTGCGCACCGCCGTGCGGACCCTGGCGCGGCACCAGGTGACCCCGGAGCAGATGCTGCGCTCGCTGGACGCGGTGGTGGCCGACCTCGGCGAGGACGAGATGGCCACCTGCGTCTACGCCGTCCACGACCCGGTGACGGGCGCGTGCGTCATCGCCCGCGCCGGACACCCGCCGCCGGCCGTGGTCACGGCGGACGGGGTCGTGACCTTCCTGGACGGCCCGCCGGGAACCCCGCTCGGCACGGGCGGACGGGAGTTCCGCACGGAGGAGGTCCGGCTCGCCCCGGGCAGCCTGCTCGTGCTCTACACGGACGGCCTCATCGAGTCCCGGGACCGGGACCTGGACGAGGGGATGGCGGGGCTGGCGGGCGCCCTGAGGGGCGCGGGGGAGCCGCTGGAGGCCCTGTGCGACACGATCCTCGAGCATCTCCTCCCGGAGGCCCCGCAGGACGACGTGGCGGTGCTGCTGGCCCGGATGCGGTGATTGCACTAGATCGATATTCGTTTGTATCTAGCGCAACCTGGAGCTATCTTCGCTGCCATGTCTGCCAAGTCTGCCAAGTCGCCGTCCCCCATCACGCTCACCGGCCGCCACGTCCGCCTGGAGCCGCTGACCAGGAGCCACCTCCCCGACCTGTACGAGGCCGGCGGCCGCGACGAGGAGGTCTGGCGCTGGCAGGGCGGCCCCGCGCCGCAGACGCGGGAGGAGCTGGGCGACAGGCTCGACGACGTGCTCGCGGGCGACTACCTGCCCTTCGCCGTCATCCACCTCGCGAGCGGCAAGGCCATCGGCTGGACCACGTACCTCGACATCAGCCCGGCCGACGAACGCCTGGAGATCGGCTGGACCTGGTACGGGCGCGCGTACTGGCGCAGCGCCGTCAACACCGAGTCCAAGCTGCTCCTGCTCACGCACGCCTTCGAAGACCTCGGCATGGGCCGGGTCCAGCTCAAGACGGACCACCTCAACACCCGCTCCCAGGCCGCCATCGCCCGCCTCGGGGCTCAGCGCGAAGGCGTCCTGCGCCGCCACCGCCGGCGTCCGGACGGCACCTGGCGCGACAGCGTGTACTTCTCCCTGCTGGCCGACGAATGGCCGGAGACGAAGGCCCGGCTGGCCGCCCGGCTCTGAGGCACGCCCCACGCCCGCTTCTGAGGCCCGCCCCACGCCCGGTCCCGAAACCCGGGCCGCCGCCGCCCCCGCTACCAGGCCAGGTCCTCCAGGGCCTCCAGGTCCACGACGGCCGGGGGCGCCGGCTCCGCCCCGCCCGCCAGGGGCAGCTCCGCCCAGATCACCTTGCCGCGGTCCGTGTAACGGGTGCCCCAGCGCTCCGCGTACTGGGCGACGAGGAACAGGCCGCGCCCGCCCTCGTCGGTCGTGGCCGCGTAGCGCAGGTGCGGCGAGGTGCTGCTGCCGTCGGAGATCTCGCAGATCAGCGTGCGGTCCCGGAGCAGCCGGACCCGGATCGGCGGGGTCCCGTAGCGGATGGCGTTGGTGATCAGCTCGCTGAGGATGAGCTCGGCGGTGAAGGTGACCTCCCCCAGGCCCCACTCGGTGAGCTGCGCGGAGCCCGCCCGGCGGACCCGGGACACGTCCGAGGGGTCCGGGAGCACCTCCCACTCCGCGATCCGGTCGGCCGGGAGCCGCCGGGTGTCGGCGATGAGCAGGGCGATGTCATCGCTCGGAGCCGGGAACAGCAGTGAGGCCAGTACGTCCGAACAGGCCTGGTCGGGGCTCCGGTCCGACCGGGACAGGGCCTCGGTCAGCAGGGCGAGGCCGGTGTCGAAGTCCCGGTCCCGGTCCTCCAGCAGCCCGTCGGTGAACAGGACGAGCCGGCTCGCCTCGGGCAGGCGCAGCTCCACGGCCTCGAAGGGCATCCCGCCGACGCCCAGCGGCAGCCCGATCGGCAGCTCGGGGTACTCGACCCGGCCGTCGGGCCGGACCAGGGCCGGGCCGGGGTGACCGGCGCTCGCCATGGCGCAGTGGCCGGACACCGGGTCGTACACCGCGTACAGGCAGGTGGCGCCGGTGACGCCCGCGGACTCGCCGTCCCCGGCGCCCTCGTCGGCCGAGGACTCGTCCTGGTCGATCCGGTCGATCAGCTCGTCGAGGTGGCCCAGCAGCTCGTCGGGCGGCATGTCGAGCGTGGAGAAGTTGTGCACGGCGGTCCGCAGCCGGCCCATGGTGGCGGCGGCGTGCACCCCGTGGCCCACCACGTCGCCGACGACCAGCGCGACCCGGGCCCCGGCGAGCGGGATCACGTCGAACCAGTCCCCGCCCACCCCCGCCTTCGCCGGCAGGTACCGGAAGGCGACGTCCACGGCGCTCAGATCGGGCAGCACCCGCGGCAGCAGACTGCGCTGGAGGGTCACCGCCACCGCGTGCTCGCGGGTGAAGCGGCGGGCGTTGTCGATGGAGACCGCGGCCCGCGCCGCCAGCTCCTCGGCGAAGGACAGGTCCTCCTCGTCGAAGGGCTCGGGAGTGTCGGCCCGCCAGAAGTTGGCCATGCCGAGGACCACCCCGCGAGCCTGGAGCGGTACGGAGATCAGCGAGTGCAGCCCGTAGTCCAGGGCCACCCGGGTGCCGTCGCGGTCCTGGGCCCGCCAGCCGACGGCGGAGTTCAGATTGGCCGCGAGGACCGCCCGCCCGGCGTCCAGGGCCGTCGCCATCGGCGCGGTCGGCACCACGAAGCGGATGACGTCGCCCACCGGCTGGAGCGGGGATTCGGCGCGGATCCCGCAGATGGCGGCCCGGCGCATCTCGGTGTGCGTCCCGCCGCCGGGCTCCTCGCCGCGCAGCACCGGCTCCAGCAGCTCGACGGTGACGAAGTCCGCGAACCGCGGCACCGCGACCTCGGAGAGCTCCTCGGCGGTGCGCACCACGTCCAGGGTGGTCCCGATGCGCACACCGGCGTCGTAGAGCAGCTGGAGGCGGTCGCGGGCGACCGCGGCCCGGCCGGAGAGCGCGGCGAGCTCGGTGGAGTCGCGCAGGGTGGTCACGGTGCCCGTCGGGCGGCCCCCGTAGGGCTTGGTGGGTCGTACGTTCACGGCGAGGAGCCGGTCGCCCGCCCGGTGGACCTCGTCGGTGGCGGCCCGCCCGGAGGCCAGCAGCGCGGCCGTCGGCGGATCGAGGCCGAGCTCGCCCACGTGCCGCAGCTCGGCATCGGCGGGCAGGTCGAGGAGGCGGCGGGCCTCGTCGTTGGCGAGCAGCAGCCGGCCCTCGGCGTCGATGATCAGGACGCCCTCGCGGACGGCGTGCAGAACCGCTTCGTGGTGTTCGTTCATCCGGGTCATCTCGGCCTCGCCGAGGCCCCGGGTCTGGCGCCGCAGCCGGCGGCTGACGAGGAACGCGCCGCCGGTGCCCAGGAGCAGGGCGGCCGTGGCCGCGCCGAGGAGCAGGGGCAGCTGGCCCTCGACCCCGTCGCCGACGTTCGCGACCTCGATGCCGGTGGCCACCAGGCCGACCACGGCGCCCGTGGAATCCCGTACGGGGACCACGGCGCGGACCACGTCGCTCGGCTTCCCCTCGAACGTCTCGGTGAAGGGCTGTCCGGCCACGGCGCGCGAGAGGTCACCGGTGGCGCGGTGCCCGATCAGCTCGGGCCGGGAGTCGGTGTACCGGATCCCGTCGGTGGTCATGACGGCGATGAAATCGACGCCCGAGGCCCGGCGGGCTCCCTCGGCCAGCGGCTGGAGCTCCGCGGTCGGGTCGGCGGACTCCAGGGCCGCCGGGAGGCCGGGAGCGTGCGCGAAGGCCTCGGCGGCGGCCAGGGAGCGGTTGCGGGCGTCGCGCTGGCTGTCGTACCGGGCCTGGAAGAACAGGGCCGTGGCGGCGGCCGTGATCAGCACCAGCACGAGGACGGCCTGGAGGGCGAAGACCTGGCCGGCGACGCTGCGGGCGCCGAGCGAGAGGTGCGCGAACAGCCGGGAGCGACGGGAGCGTCCGGGCCCGGTTCCGGGTGGGGACCCGTCCTCGGGCGGGGGCTCGTCCCCGGGCGCTCCTTCGGAGCCCCTGGGTGGCCCAAAACGTCCGGTCATGAGCCATTTCTAACACTGTCGGCGCGGTTTGGGGGAGGCCCCGGGGGTCCTGGTGCGGTAGCGGCCGCGCGGTACGCACGGGGGCTCGTGCCGACGTACGAGGTGAAGTGCTGGCGGAAGGTGACCTCGCTGGCGAATCCGGCCCGCCGGGCCACCTCGGTGACCGGGTGATCGGTGCGCTCCAGCAGTTTGCGCGCTTCGTCCAGACGGTGGCCCAGGAGCCATTTGTGCGGGGTTGTGCCGGTCGCCGCGGCGAAGTGCCGGGCGAAGGAACGCGGAGACATCCCGGCCCACCGGGCCAGGGTGGCCACGTCCAGCGCCTCGTGCAGCCGCCCGAGCGCCCGCTCCCGTACGAGGGCCAGCGCCTCGGCGGTCCGGTCGGCGACCGGGGTCGGGCGGTCCAGGTACTGGGCGTGCTCGCCGGTGCGGAAGGGGCCGGTCACCATCGCGCGGGCGATGGCCGCGGCCGCCTCGGAGCCGTGGGCCTCGCGGACCAGGTGCAGGCAGAGGTCGATGCCGGAGGCGACTCCGGCGGAGGTCCACAGCCCGTCGTCCCCGACGTAGAGCGGGGCCTCCTCGACGCGCACGGCGGGGTACCGGCCGGCCAGCGCCGGGGCGAGCGACCAGTGCGTCACGGCCCGGCGGCCCGCCAGTAGCCCGGCCTCGGCGAGGATGAAGGCGCCCGCGCACAGGGCGGCCACCACGATGCCCCGGGCGTGGGCGTCCCGCAGGGCGGCGAGCACCGGCTCGGGCGTCGGGTCACCGGGCCGGTCCAGCGCGGGGACCACGACGAGGTCGGCGCGGGCGAGCCAGTCGAGCCCGCGGTCCGGGGTCAGGGAGAGCCCGCCGGGGAGCGGGATCGGGCCGATGTCGAGGGCGCACCGGCGCAGCTCGAAGGGCGGTACCCCGCGGTGGCCGCGGTCATGCCCCCAGACCTCGGTGATGACGGCCAGGTCGAAAGCGCGGATGCCGGGCTGGGCGACGATCGCGACGCGGTGCATGGCCGAGAGTCTGCCACGGAGGCCCGCCGGAAGGGGAGGCCCGAGCCCCCGGAAAATGCCGCCGAGACGCCCCCGACCTGGGGCGGAGCCCCACCGGGGACCTCGCCGGGACCCGACTGCCACGGTGGCAGGATCCCATCGGTTCCCGGTCCGGGCGGTACTGGTTCGAGGGGGAGGCGGCGCCCAGGATGAGGGCATGACGAACGAGACCGCACCCGAGACCGCCACCGCCACCGCCACCGAGGCCGCGACCACCGCCACCGCCACCGAGGCCGCCACCACCGCCGCCACCGAGGCGGCGACCACGACCGCGACCGCCGTCGAGATCGCCGCGAACAGCGCCCTCCTGGTCATCGATGTCCAACAGGGCTTCGACGACTCCGACTTCTGGGGGCCGCGCAACAACCCGGCCGCCGAGGGGAACATCGCCGCGCTGATGGACGCCTGGCAGGAGACCGGCCGCCCGGTCGTGCTCGTGCGGCACGCCTCCCGCACCGCCGGATCGGTCCTCGCCCCCGACCAGCCGGGGTACGCCCTCAAGGACTTCGTCGCCGAGCGGGCCGGCGGGGCGGCCCTGCACGTCACCAAGTCCGTGAACTCCTCCTTCTACGGCACCCCGGACCTCGCCGACTGGCTCACCGCCCAGGGCGTCGGACAGCTCGTCATCTCCGGCATCCAGACGAACATGTGCGTCGAGACCACGGCCCGGATGGCCGGGAACCTGGGCTACGAGGTCCTCGTGCCGCTCGACGCCACCCACACCTTCGACCTGGCCGCCGAACCCGGCCCGGACGCGCCCCGGCTGACGGCCGACCAGCTCGCCACCGCCACCGCGGTCAACCTCCAGGGCGGCGGCTTCGCCCGCATCGTCACCACGGCCCAGCTCCTGGCCGCGGCCAAGGCTCAGGCCCAGGCCTGAGCCTGTGCGCCCCGTGGGAGAACGGCCGGCGCCCCGTACACGCCGACGGCCCGGACCCCCGTCAGGGGATCCGGGCCGCCGGACAGGGCGGACGCCTCGTCAGAGGACGTCGGCCGCGATGTTCTGCGCCACCCGCTCCAGCAGCGGCCCCGCGTTCGGGATGCTCACCGCGGGATCCGGCTCGAGGTCCGTGAGCGGGTAGGCCTTGCGGATGCCCGCGGCCTCCAGCGCCTCCTGCGAGAGCAGCAGGCGGCCGCAGACCGCGACGACCGGCTTGCCCGCGGCGCGAGCCGCCGCCGCGACACCGGCCGGAGCCTTGCCGTGGAGCGTCTGCTCGTCCAGCGAACCCTCACCGGTGATGACCAGCGTGGCCCGCTCCAGTGCCGGCGCGAAGCCGAGCACCTCCAGCATCAGCTCGATGCCGGGACGGAACGAGGCGCCGAGCAGCAGGGCCCCGTAGCCGATGCCGCCCGCCCCGCCCGCGCCGGGCGAAACCGCCGCCTCGCCGGCCAGGGAGCCGATCGACTTCTCCAGGACCACCGCGAAGTGCGCCAGCGCCGCGTCCAGCGTCGCCACGTCCTCGGGCGACGCCCCCTTCTGCGGGCCGTAGACCGCCGGAGCGCCCTTCGGACCCGTCAGCGGGTTGTCCACGTCGCTCGCCAGGACGAAGTCGATCTCCTTGATGCGGGGGTCGACGCCCGACAGGTCGGCCGAGGCCAGCCCGGCCAGCGCGCCGCCGCCCGGACCGACGGGTTCACCGTTCGCATCCAGGAACACCGCGCCCAGCGCGGCCAGCATGCCGGCGCCGCCGTCGGTGGTGGCGCTGCCGCCCACACCGAAGACGATCGAGCGCGCTCCCGCGTCGAGTGCGGCCTTCAGCAGTTCGCCGGAGCCGTAGGTGGTCGCCGTCAGCGGGGCGAAGACACCCGCCGGCAGCAGCTGGAGGCCGGAGGCCTCCGCCATCTCGACCACCGCGGTGCCCTCGCGCAGCGCGAAAGCGGCCGTGACCTGGTCACCGAGCGGTCCGGTGACCCGTACCTCCCGGCGTTCGAAACCGGCCGCCACAGCGGCCGCGACCGTACCGTCGCCGCCGTCCGCGACGGGGAGGGTCTCGATCTCCACGCCCGGTACGGCCTTGCGAAGGCCGGCCGTGACCCGCTCCGCGACCTGAACGGCCGTGAGCGAGCCCTTGAATTTGTCCGCGGCGATGAGCACGCGCGCGGTCTCAGTTACTGCTCCGTCCGTCACCTTGCTAATCCCTTGCTATCGAACAGTGCAGTCGCGCCACCCATGAGCCTATCCGGAGGATCCTCCTATGCCCATGCGTGGCCTGGGCCACACACGGCGCGGCATGCCCCTAAATAGGGATATACGCCTGCATAGTGTGGCCGCATGAGCACGGATTCACTGGAACAGCCACGTCCGGATTCCCCAGGTGGCGGGTCGCAGGGCCCCGGCGACGGCACGGACGGCGCTCCCGACCTCACCGTCGTCACCATCGGGGTGATCGCGGTCCTGGCGGTCGTCGCCTGGGCTGCGCTGGGCAAGAGTTCCTTCGACTCGGCGTCGAGCACCGCACTGGCCTGGGTGCTGAGCAACTTCGCGTGGCTCTTCGTGATCGCCGCCGATGTGTTCCTCGTCATGTGCGTCGTGCTCGCGATCAGCCGCTTCGGCCGGATCCGCCTCGGCAGGGACGACTCGGAGCCGGAGTTCACGAACCTCGCGTGGATCGCGATGATGTTCAGCGCCGGCATGGGCATCGGGCTGATGTTCTACGGGGTGGGCGAGCCGCTCACCCACTACCTGAACCCGCCCCCGGCCTCGGGCGCGGCGCCCGGCACCGGCGACGCGGCCCGCGCCGCGCTCGACTACTCCTTCTTCCACTGGACCCTCACCCCCTGGGCGATCTACGGCATCGCCGGCCTCGCCCTCGCCTACGCGACCTTCCGCAAGGGCCGCGGCAACCGCCTCAGCTCCGCCTTCGTCCCCCTCATGGGCGAGGAGCGCGCCAACGGCTGGCAGGGCAAGGCCATCGACCTGCTCGCCGTCTTCGCGACCGTCTTCGGCACCGCGACCAGCCTCGGCCTCGGCGCCCTCCAGGTGGCCAAGGGGCTCAACATCACGACGGGGATCGAGGACTCGACCACGGTCGAGCTGATCATCATCGGATCCCTGTCGGCCGCCTTCGTGCTCTCCGCCTTCTCCGGGCTGCACAAGGGCGTCAAATGGCTCAGCACGATCAACATCGTGCTCGCCGCGGCCCTGATGGCCTTCGTCTTCGTCCTCGGCCCGACGGTCTACATCCTCGACGTGATCCCGGCGAGCATCGGCAGCTACCTGCACGAACTCCTCCCGATGGCCACCCGCACCGGCGCCTTCACCGACAGTGAGTGGCTCGGCGCGTGGACGATCTTCTACTGGGCGTGGTGGCTCTCCTGGGCACCCTTCGTCGGCACCTTCATCGCCCGCATCTCGCGCGGCCGCACCATCCGCGAGTTCCTCGTCGGCGTGCTCCTGGTGCCCAGCGGCGCCACCGTCGTCTGGTTCTGCGTCATGGGCGGCACCGCGATCCGCCTCGACTCCACCGGCGTCGCCGACATGGCCGCCAAGGCCAAGGAGGGCACCGAGGCCACGCTCTTCGCGATGCTCGACGCGCTCCCGCTCGGCACGGTCACCTCGTGGATCGCGATGCTCCTGGTGATGACGTACTTCGTCACCAGCGCCGACTCCGCCTCCCTCGTCATGGGCTCCCTCACCAGCCGCGGCTCCCTGCACCCGCCGACCTGGCTCGTGGTCACCTGGGGCGTGCTGATGGCCTCCGTGGCCGCCGTGCTCCTCGTCGCGGGCGGCCTGAAGTCCCTCCAGACGGCCACCATCCTGGTCGCGCTGCCCTTCGTGGTGGTGATGCTGGTCCTGTGCTGGGCCCTGGTGAAGGAGCTGCGGGAGGACCCGGGCGCGGGCCCGGTCCGCCACCACGCCCTGCACGGGCTCCGGGACGCGGTCAAGGCCATGGTCGGCGACGCCATCACCGAGCAGGGCCCGGCCCGCCACCCCCGCCTGCGCCGCGTGGCGGAGTCGAGGAACCGCGACCGGGAGGACGGCTCCGGCGGCGGAAGCGCCGGCGGCACGGGCGGCGGAACCGGTGGAGGCACCGGCGGCGGGTCCACCCCGGAAGGGTGATCCCCACGGGCCCGGGGCGGCTGGGTAGGGTTGCGCGGTGACCACCACCACGGATGACTACGCCACCTACATCGCGAGCCTGCCCCGGGTGCTGGCCGGAGCGGCCGCCCTGTTCCGGGACGCCGAGGGCCGGGTGCTCCTCGTGGAGCCCAACTACCGGGAGGGCTGGGCCCTGCCGGGCGGCACCATCGAGTCGGACACGGGGGAGTCCCCGCGTACGGCCGCCCGCCGGGAGAGCGCCGAGGAGATCGGCATCGACGTGCCGCTCGGCCGGCTCCTCGCCGTCGACTGGTCGACCGGCCCGGGCCGGCCCCCGCTCGTCGCCTACCTCTACGACGGCGGCGTGCTCGACGCCGCACAGCTCGCCTCCGTCAAGCTCCAGGAGGAGGAGCTTCTCTCGTGGCGGCTCGTGGATCCGGCCGAGCTGACGGACCATCTGCTCGGCTCCCTGGGCCTGCGCACCCAGGAGGCGTACCGCGTGCTGCTCTCCGGCGAGGGCACCGTGGAGCTGGAGAACGGCCGCGGGCCGCAGGCCTCGTAGCCCCTTCCGCTCGTTATTCCGTGCCTACACCGAGCAGGACAGAATTCAGCAGATGATCACGATGTACGCCTGGCCCAGTACCGCCGACGGGCCCGACGCCCTGCCCATGGTCCACTTCACCACCGACCAGCAGGAGAGCGGCGAGGTCACCCCCGAGGGGGTCCCGGTCTGGATGTTCGACACGGCGATCCGCGACGGCGGCTGGGCGCAGTTCACCGACTTCGAGGCCTGGTCCGTACCGGCCGAGGGCTGGCAGGCCTTCTACCGCCGCGAGGACGACGTCCTCGCCGTCACCGGCCCCGGCGCCTGCGAGGGCTGGTACCAGGGCGGCCTCGGCGCCGACGCCGACTGGGTCGGCGCGGCCGCCGCCCAGCAGAGCGTGGTCCTGCTCGCGGCCCCCGTCCAGCACCCGTCCCTGTACGCCTACGCGGTCGAGGCCGGCGCCGGCTTCGCGCTGCTCGTCCCGCTGGTGGTCATCTAGCCGTGAGTTCCCTCCCCCTCCCCGCGGACCCGACGGTGCTCCACCCGATCCCCGGCCAGCCGCGCGTGGTCCTGCTGAAGCCGCTGGTCACCTCGCCGCTGATCGAGGTGGGGGAGTACTCCTACTACGACGACCCGGACGACCCCACCGCCTTCGAGACCCGCAACGTGCTCTACCACTACGGGCCGGAGAAGCTGGTCATCGGGAAGTTCTGCGCACTGGGCACCGGGGTCCGCTTCCTCATGAACGGCGCCAACCACCGCATGGACGGCCCCTCCACCTTCCCGTTCCCCATCATGGGCGGGTCCTGGGCCGAGCACTCCGACCTGCTCGCCGGCCTGCCCGGCCGGGGCGACACCGTCGTCGGCAACGACGTCTGGTTCGGCTACGGGGCCACGGTCATGCCCGGGGTGCGCATCGGACACGGCGCGATCGTCGCCGCCGGGGCCGTGGTCGTGGACGACGTCCCCGACTACGGGATCGTCGGCGGCAACCCCGCCACCCTGATCCGGACCCGCCACACCGACGGGGAGATCGCCCGCCTGCTCGCCCTGGCCTGGTGGGACTGGCCCGTGGAGCACCTCACCCGGCACGTCCGTACCGTCATGTCCGGCACCGTCGCGGACCTGGAGGCCGTCGCACCGGGGGCTCGCTAGTGACCTGAGTCAGAGATTCGGTGGCAGTAGGCGGCGACTTTGTCGAGGATCTCGTCGGCTGTCTTCGTCCAGAGGAAGGGCTTGGGCTGGTCGTTCCAGTCGGCCAGCCATGAACGGATGTCGCGCTCGAGAGCCTGGACGGAGCGGTGGACTCCACGCTTGAGCTTCTTCTGGGTGAGCTCGGCGAACCACCGCTCCACCAGGTTCAGCCACGACGCACTCGTCGGTGTGAAGTGCAGGTGGAACCGCGGGTGTGCCAGCAGCCATTTCTTGATGTCCGGCGTCTTGTGGGTCGCATAGTTGTCGAGGATCAGATGGATCTGAAGATCCGCCGGCACTTCTTTGTCGATCTTGGCCAGGAACTTCTTGAACTCGGCGGCCCGGTGGCGGCGGTGGAGAGACCCGATGACCTTGCCGGTGGCGACCTCCAGGGCCGCGAAGAGGGTGGTTGTGCCGGCGCGGATGTAGTCGTGACTGCGGCGCTCTGGAACGCCAGGCATCATCGGCAGGACCGGCTGGGACCGGTCCAGGGCCTGGATCTGCGACTTCTCATCCACGCAGAGGACCAGAGCCTTCTCCGGCGGGTCCAGGTAGAGGCCGACCACGTCGCGGACCTTGTCGATGAACAGCGGGTCCGTCGACAGCTTGAACGTCTGCGAACGATGCGGAGCCAGCGCGAACGCCCGCCAGATCCTTGAGACGGTCGACTGCGACATTCCCGTGGCCGCGGCCATCGACCTCGTCGACCAGTGCGTCGCGTTCTTCGGCGTCTCTTCCAGTGTTTTGACGATCACCCGCTCGACATCAGCGTCGGTGATCTTCCGCGGGACACCCGGCCGCGGCTCGTCGCCCAGCCCGTCCAGGCCGTGCTCCAGAAACCGCCGCCGCCAGGTGCGGACCGTGTCCGGCGCGATCCCAAGCCGCCGCGAAACTTCCATCACCGAATGCCCGCCCGCGCACTCCAGCACGATCCGCGACCGCTGAGCCAGAGCCTGAGCTGTCGAACGACGACGTAACCAGCCCTCCAGCACAGCACGCTGGGCATCAGTCACCGACAACGGCGGAATCTTCGGACCGGGACGACTCATGCCGAACTAACGACAAACCTCAGACTCAGGTCACTAGGGGGTCTCCCCTAGAGCTGCTCGGCCCCGGACTCGAAGGCCAGCAGGCGTACCTTGCGGTCGATGCCGCCTCCGTAGCCCGTCATGGAGCCGGAGGCCCCGATGACGCGGTGGCACGGCACGATGATGCCGACCGGGTTCTTCCCGTTGGCCAGGCCGACCGCGCGCGAGGCGTTCGGCTTGCCCAGCTTGGCGGCCAGTTCCCCGTAGGACCAGGTCTGCCCGTAGGGGATCCGTACGAGCTGCTCCCAGACGCTGCGCTGGAACTCGGTGCCCTCCAGCCTGACCGGCAGGTCGAAGGCGGTGAGCTCCCCGGCGAAGTACGCGGTCAGCTGCCGCACCACCTCAGGGAAGGGCGCCTCGCCTTCCGCGACGCGCTCCCCGAAGGCCTCCTCGGCCGGGCGGTGGCGCTGCCCGGTCATGTAGAGCCCGCAGAGGACCCCGTCGGCGGCGACGAGGGTGAGCGGCCCGTAGGGGCTGTCCACGACGGTGTGCTGCTTGGCGGTACTGCTGCTCATGATGCTCGTACTCCTCGGAAGTCGGTGGGGTGGGATCGGGATCGGGATCGGGATCGGGATCGGGGTCAGACGGGCAGGACGTTGATGGCGTGGTCCTCGGTGGCCCACAGGTACTGCACGGCGTACGCGCGCCAGGGCCGCCAGTGCGCCGCGCGGGCGGTCAGTGCCGCGGGCGTGGAGGGCAGGCCGAGCCCCTTCGCGGCCCGCCGGATGCCCAGGTCGGCCGGGATGAAGGCGTCGGGGTCGCCCAGGGCCCGCATCGCGATGATCTCGGTGGTCCACGGCCCGAAACCCGGCAGCGCCCCCAGCCGTGCGCGGGCCGCCTCCCAGTCGCTGTCGATCCCGAGCGGGAGCGAGCCGTCGGCCAGGGCCGAGACCAGCGTGGTGAAGGTGGTCCGCCGGCTGCGCGGCATGGCCAGGGACTCCGGGTCCATCCCGGCCAGGGCCTGCGAGGTGGGGAACAGGTGCGTCAGCCCGCCCTCGGGGTCGGGATCGGCCACCGGCTCGCCCAGGGCGCGCACCAGACGGGCCGCGTGCGTACGGGCCGCCGCGGTCGACACCTGCTGGCCGAGGACGGCCCGTACGGCGAACTCCTCCGCGTCGACGGTGCGCGGCACCCGGCGGCCGGGAGCCTTGGCCACGAGCGGGGCCAGCAGCGGGTCGGCGCTCAGCTGCTCGTCCACGGCCTCGGGGTCCGCGTCGAGGTCCAGGAGCCGGCGGCAGCGGCTGATGGCGATGGTGAGGTCGCGCAGGTCGGTGAGGGCGAGCTTGCAGCCGATGTGGTCGGGCCGCGGCGTGAGGGCGACGACACCGGTGCCGTACGGCAGCCGCAGCGTGCGGCGGTAGGCGCCGGCCCGCCACTCCTCGACCCCGGGGACCGCGGTCGCGGCGAGGTGTCCGAAGAGGTTGTCGGGGGTCAGCGGGGCGCGGAAGGGGAGCCGCAGGCTGATGGTGCCGGGCACCTGGGCGCTGCCGGCTCCGGCTCCGGCACCCGGGGCGGCCCCCCGGCCCGCGGCCCGCGTCCGGAGCTCGCTCGGGGCCAGGGCGAACACCTCGCGGACGGTGTCGTTGAAGGTCCGGATCGAGGAGAACCCGGCGGCGAAGGCGATGTCGCCCATGGGGAGCCCGGAAGTCTCGATCAGCAGCCGGGCGGTCTGCGCGCGCTGGGCCCTGGCCAGGGCGAGGGGCCCGGCGCCGAGCTCGGCGTTCAGCTGGCGCTCCACCTGCCGGGAGGAGTACCCGAGCCGGGTGGCGAGCCCGGGGACGCCCTCGCGGTCGACCACGCCGTCCTGGATGAGGCGCATGGCACGGGCGACGGCGTCGGCGCGGGCGTTCCACTCGGGGGAGCCGGGCGAGGTGTCGGGCCGGCACCGCTTGCAGGCCCGGTACCCGCTCTGCTGGCAGGCGGCGGCGCTGGGCAGGAAGGTCATGTTCTCGACCTTGGGCGGTACGGCGGGGCAGCTGGGGCGGCAGTAGATCCCGGTGGTCCTGACGGCGGTGAAGAACCATCCGTCGAACCGGGCGTCCTTCGACTGGACGGCCCGTACGCAACGCTCCTTATCGGTGTACATGGCTCCCATCCTCCTGGGCGGGCCGTCCCCGGGCTGGCGGTTTTCCGACACCAAGCGTACGCGTGGCCCGCGCTCCGCCTCCGGCCCGCCGCCCCTTCCCCGCTCCTCAAACGCCGGCGAGGCTGGATGCGGCCGACGCCGGCGAAAATCCAGCCCCTCCGGCGTTTGAGGAGCGGGGGTCCCGGGGGCTGGCCCCCGGCAACGGCGCCGCACCCGGGAACGGGTCCGGGGCGGAGCTCCGGGGAACGGGCGAAGGGCGGGTAGGGGACCCAGCCCACACACAGCGGCGTAGGCGCCCCCGGCACACAGAAGGGCCCCCGGCCGCCTGTACGGCGGCCGGGGGCCCTTGCGTGCGTGCGGTGGAGGCTACGGGGCCTGGGTGGCCCTCGCCTCGCGACGGTTGTGGCGGAACGTGTTCGCGCGACGGGTCGTCGCGAACAGCGGGATGGTCGCCGCCAGAGCGATCTGCAGCGCGCAGCCGGTCTGGAGCAGCAGCCCGCCGCCCGGCGCGTCGAACGCCCACGCGGCCAGCAGACCCATCGCCGCGACGATCCAGCTCAGCATCGCCACCGCGAGGACACCCCGCGGCTTGGGGTACTCGACCCGGCTCACCATCAGCCAGGCCACGCCGACGATCGCCAGCAGGGTCGGGATGAACGGCAGCTCCAGCAGCACGATCGAGACGACCGTCAGCGCACCGAAGGGGCTCGGCATGCCCTGGAACATGCCGTCCTTCATCGCCACGCAGCTGAATCTCGCGAGGCGCAGGACGACCGCCAGCAGGACCACGATCGCCGCCAGCGCCGACATCTTCTGCACGGCGTCATCGGCGACCATGCCGTAGACGAGCACGAAGTACGCCGGAGCCAGCCCGAAGCTGATCAGGTCGGACAGGTTGTCCAGCTCCGCGCCCATCGGCGAGCTGCGCAGCTTGCGGGCCACGATGCCGTCGAAGAGGTCGAAGACCGCGGCGAGCAGCATCAGTATCACGGCGGTGGCCGCGCTGCTGCGGGCCATGCCCGACTCGCCGCTGCCGGTGAGGTGCGGGATGAGGATTCCGGTGGTGGTGAAGTACACCGCCATGAATCCGCAGGTCGCGTTGCCGAGGGTGAGGGTGTCCGCTATCGACAGCCGCAGTGACAGCGGCATGTCGTCCTCGGTGGACTCCTCCTCGGCAGCCTCCGGCACCCAGCCGGTCGCCGGCGTCGCCGGGGTCTCAGGTTCAGTCACGGTCAATTCGGGTCACCCCCGCGGTGGTGGCCTGTCCGACCTCGACCGCGACCTCGACGCCCTCGGGGAGGTAGATGTCGACGCGGGAGCCGAAGCGGATCAGACCGATGCGTTCGCCCTGCTCCACCTTGGTGCCGGCCGGCAGGTACGGGACGATGCGACGGGCGACGGCGCCGGCGATCTGCACCATCTCGATGTCGCCGAGTTCGGTGTCGAAGTGCCAGACGACGCGCTCGTTGTTCTCGCTCTCCTTGTTGAACGCCGGAACGAATCCACCGGGGACGTGCTCCACGGACGTCACCGTGCCCGCGAGGGGCGCGCGGTTGACGTGGACGTTCAGGGGGCTCATGAAGATCGCGACGCGGGTGCGTCCGTCCTTCCACGGCATGATGCTCTGCACCACACCGTCGGCGGGCGAGATGACCCTGCCCTGCGTGATCTCACGCTCGGGGTCGCGGAAGAACCACAGCATGCCCGCCGCGAGCGCGGTGGTGGGCACGGCCACGGCCGCCCAGCGTCCGGACTTGCGGGCCCGGACGAGGCTGACGGCGGCGGTGGCGACGGTCGGCAGAAGCCACGGCGATGCTCCGCGCGCGAGGCGTCCACCGAGGAGGCCGACGCGAGGTGCAGAGGTTTGGCTGTGGGGCATGGATGACCTTCGTAGCGGGTGATGCCGCGCCGCAAACGGGGGGACGGGACGGCGGCTTTACTGGAATGCTATCGGTTGCGCGCAACAACTGGGCAAGCCAGAAGCCGAGTCGATGGCCGTGAGCCAGTGACTGCTAGTGACCCTTTCGCGGGAAACCACTGGATGATTTACCCCAAAAGGGACTTTCAGCCCTGGAGCCGGTACTCCTCGAGCAGGCGTCGCCCGATGATCATTTTCTGGATCTCGGCGGTACCTTCACCGATGAGCAGCATGGGCGCCTCGCGGTAGAGACGCTCGATCTCGTACTCCTTCGAGAAGCCGTAGCCACCGTGGATACGGAACGCGTCCTCCACCACCTCCTTGCAGTACTCGGAGGCGAGGTACTTCGCCATCCCTGCTTCGAGGTCGTTTCGTTCCCCGGAGTCCTTTTTGCGTGCTGCATTGACCATCATCGCATGGGCGGCTTCGACCTTGGTAGCCATCTCGGCCAGCTTGAACTGGATCGCCTGGTGCTCGGCGATGGCCTTGCCGAAAGTGTGACGTTGCTGGGCATAAGAGACACCGAGCTCGAACGCACGCTGTGCGACGCCGCAGCCACGGGCCGCCACGTTGACGCGGCCGACCTCGACCCCGTCCATCATTTGGTAAAACCCTCGGCCGGTCTCGCCGCCGAGGACCCGATTGGCCGGAATGCGCAGTCCGTCCATGATGAGCTCGGTCGTGTCGACGCCCTTGTAGCCCATCTTGTCGATCTTGCCCGGGATGGTCAGGCCGGGCCGGACCTCACCGAAGCCGGCCTCCTTCTCCACGAGGAAGGTCGTCATCGACTTGTGGGGCGCGGTGCCCTCCGGGTGTCCTTCGTCACTGCGCACCAGAACGGCCACCAGCGTGGACGTGCCGCCGTTCGTCAGCCACATCTTCTGGCCGTTCAGGACGTACTCGTCACCGTCCTTCACCGCCTTCGAGGTGATGGCCGACACATCGGAGCCGAGCCCCGGCTCGGACATCGAGAACGCGCCGCGCACCTCGCCCAGGGCCATCCGCGGGAGGAAGTACTCCCGCTGCTCCTGCGTTCCGTGCTGCTTGAGCATGTACGCCACGATGAAGTGCGTGTTGATGATGCCCGAGACGGACATCCAGCCGCGCGCGATCTCCTCGACGCACAGCGCGTAGGTGAGCAGCGACTCACCCAGGCCGCCGTACTCCTCCGGGATCATCAGGCCGAAGAGGCCGAGTTCCTTGAGGCCGTCGACGATCTGCTGCGGGTATTCGTCCCGGTGCTCCAGCTCGGTCGCGACCGGGATGATCTCCTTGTCGACGAACTCCCGGACGGTCTTGAGGATGTCCCTCTGGTCGTCCGTCAGGCCGGCGGTCTGGGCAAGTCGGCTCATGGTTCTACTTCCCCTGTTCCTTCAGCGTGGGGCGGCCGGGCTGCTCGCCGCCGCGCTCCTTGATGTACGTCTCGGTCGGGACCATCACCTTGCGCCGGAAGACGCAGACGAGGGTGCCGTCCTGCTTGTAGCCCTTGGTCTCCACGTAGACGATGCCGCGGTCGTTCTTCGACTTCGACGGGGTCTTGTCGAGGACCGTGGTCTCGCCGTAGATCGTGTCCCCGTGGAAGGTCGGCGCCACGTGCCGCAGCGACTCGATCTCCAGGTTGGCGATGGCCTTGCCGGAGACGTCCGGCACCGACATGCCCAGCAGCAGCGAGTAGATGTAGTTGCCCACGACGACGTTCTTGCCGAAGTCGGTGGTGTTCTCCGCGTAGTTGCTGTCCATGTGGAGCGGGTGGTGGTTCATGGTCAGCAGACAGAAGAGGTGGTCGTCGTACTCGGTGACCGTCTTTCCGGGCCAGTGCTTGTAGACCGCGCCGATCTCGAACTCTTCGTAGGTGCGTCCGAACTGCATGGTGCTACGCCTCCGGGATCTCGAACTTGGTGGTGCGCTGCATGCCCGCGGCGCGGCCCTTGCCCGAGATGACCAGCGCCATCTTGCGGCTGGCCTCGTCGATCATCTCGTCGCCGAGCATCGCCGAGCCCTTCTTGCCGCCGGCCTCGGAGGTGCACCAGTCGTACGCGTCGAGGATCAGCTCGGCGTGGTCGTAGTCCTCCTGGGAGGGGGAGAAGACCTCGTTGGCCGCGTCGACCTGGCCGGGGTGCAGCACCCACTTGCCGTCGAAGCCGAGGGCCGCCGCGCGCCCGGCGACCTCGCGGTAGCCGTCGACGTTCTTGATCTGGAGGAAGGGGCCGTCGATCGCCTGGAGGTCGTGCATGCGGGCCGCCATCAGGATCCGCATCAGGATGTAGTGGTAGGCGTCCGCGCCGTAGCCGGGCGGCTGCATGCCCACGACCAGGGACTTCATGTTGATGGAGGCCATGAAGTCGGCCGGTCCGAAGATGATGGTCTCCAGCCGCGGCGAGGCGCCGGCGATCGCGTCGACGTTCACCAGGCCCTTGGCGTTCTCGATCTGCGCCTCGATGCCGATCTTGCCGACCTCGAAGCCCATCGTCTTCTCGATCTGCGTCAGCAGGAGGTCGAGCGCCACGACCTGCTGGGCGTCCTGGACCTTCGGCAGCATGATGCAGTCGAGGTTCTGGCCGGCGCCCTCGACGACCGTGATCACGTCGCGGTACGTCCAGTGCGTGGTCCAGTCGTTGACGCGCACCACGCGGGTCTTGCCGGTCCAGTCGCCCTGGTTCAGCGCGTCCACGATCGTGTGGCGGGCGCCCTCCTTGGCGAGCGGGGCGCAGGCGTCCTCCAGGTCGAGGAAGACCTGGTCGGCCGGCAGGCCCTGGGCCTTCTCCAGGAACCGGGGGTTGGAACCCGGCACCGCGAGGCAGGAGCGGCGCGGCCGCAGCCGGTTGACCGGGGAAGGGGGCGTGGTCATGCGGGGACCTCCGTGCTTGCGGTGATGTCGGTGAAAGCGGTGTCGGCGGCGTCGCCGATCGGGTGGAGCTTGTTCGCCTTGCGGATCTCGTCGACGATTTTGCCGATGATCTCCGTGATGCCGAAGTCCTTCGGGGTGAAGACCGCCGCCACCCCGGCCTCCTTGAGCGCCACGGCGTCGGCATTCGGAATGATGCCTCCGAGGACCACCGGGATGTCACCCGCCCCCGCCGCGCGCAGGCGTTCCAGCACGTCGGGGACGAGCGCGCTGTGCGAGCCGGACAGGATGGACAGTCCCACGCAGTGGACGTCCTCGGCCAGGGCCGCCGAGGAGATCTCCTCGGGGGTGAGCCGGATGCCCTGGTAGACCACCTCGAAGCCGGCGTCGCGGGCCCGTACGGCGATCTGCTCGGCGCCGTTGGAGTGCCCGTCCAGGCCGGGCTTGCCGACCAGCAGGCGCAGCCGGCCGGATCCCAGCTCGTCGGCCGTACGGGAGACCTTCGCGCGGACGAGGGCCATGGGGGTTCCCTCCTCGGCGGTCACGGCCACCGGGGCCGAGGAGACCCCGGTCGGCGCCCGGAACTCCCCGAACACCTCGCGCAGGGCGCTCGACCACTCGCCGGTGGTGACACCGGCGCGGGCGCACTCCAGGGTGGCCTCCATGAGGTTCTCGTCCCCGGCGGCGGCCTCCTTCAGCCGGTCCAGGGCCTGCATGACGGTGGGGAAGACGAACGGGTCGCCGCCGCCCTGCCGGTCCGAGGACTCCTGGCGCTCGGCCTTCCAGCGGCCGATGCGCTCGACGGTCTGGGCCTCCAGGGCCCCGTCCACCGTCATGATGGCGCCGTCGAGGTCCGCGGTGAGCGGGTTCTCCTCGGTCTGCTGGAAGCAGTTGACGCCGACGATCTTGTCCTGGCCGTCCTCGATCCGGGCCCGCCGCTCGGCGTGCGAGGAGACCAGCTCGCCCTTGAGGTACCCGGACTCGACGGCGGCCATCGCGCCGCCCATCTCCTGGATCCGGTCGATCTCGGCCAGGCACTCGGTCACCAGGGACTCGACCTTGGCCTCGATCACGTGCGACCCGGCGAAGATGTCCTCGTACTCCAGCAGGTCGCTCTCGTGGGCCAGGACCTGCTGGATGCGCAGCGACCACTGCTGGTCCCAGGGCCGGGGCAGGCCCAGCGCCTCGTTCCAGGCGGGCAGCTGCACGGCGCGGGCGCGGGCGTCCTTGGAGAGGGTCACCGCGAGCATCTCCAGCACGATCCGCTGGACGTTGTTCTCCGGCTGTGCCTCGGTCAGGCCCAGGGAGTTGACCTGGACCCCGTACCGGAAGCGGCGCTGCTTCTCGTTCTCGATGCCGTAGCGCTCGCGGGTGACCTTGTCCCAGATGCGGCCGAAGGCGCGCATCTTGCACATCTCCTCGATGAAGCGGACGCCCGCGTTCACGAAGAAGGAGATCCGGGCGACGACCTCGCCGAACCGCTCCTCGGGCACCTGGCCCGAGTCGCGCACCGAGTCCAGGACCGCGATGGCCGTGGACATCGCGTACGAGATCTCCTGGACGGGCGTGGCCCCGGCCTCCTGGAGGTGGTACGAGCAGATGTTGATCGGGTTCCACTTCGGGATGTGGTTGACCGTGTACGCGATCATGTCCGTCGTCAGTCGGAGCGAGGGCCCGGGCGGGAAGACGTGCGTCCCGCGCGAGAGGTACTCCTTGACGATGTCGTTCTGGGTGGTGCCCTGGAGCTGGGCGATGTCCGCGCCCTGCTCCTCGGCGGCCACCTGGTAGAGCGCCAGCAGCCACATGGCGGTGGCGTTGATCGTCATCGAGGTGTTCATCTGCTCCAGGGGGATGTCCTGGAACAGCCGCCGCATGTCGCCCAGATGGGAGACCGGGACCCCGACCCGGCCGACCTCGCCGCGGGCGAGGATGTGGTCGGGGTCGTAGCCGGTCTGCGTCGGCAGGTCGAACGCGACCGACAGGCCGGTCTGGCCCTTGGCGAGGTTGCGGCGGTACAGCTCGTTGGACGCCTCGGCCGTGGAGTGGCCGGCGTACGTCCGCATGAGCCACGGACGGTCCTTCTGGCGCTCTGTCATCTCAGGCTGTCCCTTTGGCCTTTGAGGGGATTCTCAGATGTTGCGACTGTGCTTATTGGTCCGCTCCGCTACGCGTCGCGGAACAGGTTGATCGCGTCGAGGTGCGTCGCCCGCATCTCGTGGTCCCGCACGCCCAGGCCCTCTTCGGGGGCCAGGCAGAGCACGCCGACCTTGCCCTGGTGGAGGTTGCGGTGGACGTCGTAGGCGGCCTGGCCGGTCTCCTCGAGGGAGTAGACCCGCGACAGGGTGGGGTGGATCTTGCCCTTCGAGATCAGGCGGTTGGCCTCCCAGGCCTCGCGGTAGTTCGCGAAGTGCGAGCCGATGATCTTCTTCAGGGACATCCACAGGTAGCGGTTGTCGTACTCGTGCATGTAGCCCGAGGTCGAGGCGCAGGTGGTGATGGTGCCGCCCTTGCGGGTGACGTAGACGCTCGCGCCGAAGGTCTCGCGGCCCGGGTGCTCGAAGACGATGTCGATGTCCTCGCCGCCGGTGAGCTCGCGGATGCGCTTGCCGAAGCGCTTCCACTCCTTCGGGTCCTGGGTGTGCTCGTCCTTCCAGAACTTGTAGCCCTCGGCGTTGCGGTCGATGACCGCGGTGGCGCCCATCGCCCGGCAGATGTCGGCCTTCTCCGGGGAGGAGACCACGCAGATCGGGTTGGCGCCGCCGGCCAGCGCGAACTGGGTGGCGTACGAGCCGAGCCCGCCGCTGGCGCCCCAGATCAGGACGTTGTCGCCCTGCTTCATGCCGGCGCCGTTGCGGGAGACCAGCTGGCGGTACGCGGTGGAGTTGACCAGGCCGGGCGAGGCGGCCTCCTCCCAGCTGAGGTGGTCGGGCTTGGGCATCAGCTGGTTGGATTTGACGAGGGCGATCTCCGCCAGGCCGCCGAAGTTGGTCTCGAAGCCCCAGATGCGCTGCTCGGGGTCGAGCATCGTGTCGTTGTGGCCGTCCGAGGACTCCAGCTCGACCGACAGGCAGTGCGCGACGACCTCGTCGCCCGGCTTCCAGGCGTTGACGCCGGGGCCGGTGCGCAGGACGACGCCCGCGAGGTCCGAGCCGATGATGTGGTACGGCAGGTCGTGGCGCTTGGTGAGCTCCGAGAGGCGCCCGTAGCGCTCCAGGAAGCTGAAGGTGGAGACCGGCTCGAAGATCGAGGTCCACACGGAGTTGTAGTTGACCGAGGACGCCATGACGGCGACCAGAGCCTCGCCCGGGCCCAGCTCGGGGAGCGGGACCTCGTCGAGGTGCAGGGACTTGCGGGGGTCCTTCTCACGGGAGCTGAGCCCGGCGAACATCTCCGCCTCGTCCTTGTGCACGGTGATCGCGCGGTACGAGTCGGGGAGCGGCAGGGCCGCGAAGTCGGCGGCCGTCGCGGCCTGCGACTGGATCGCGTCCAGGATGTCCTTCACGGTGATGCCTCCGGCCGTGCGCTGATGAGGGTGCGCTGAGGGAATCGGGGTGTGCTGAACCGCGGTGCGGCGAAGCGATGTTTTTGGGGCGCCGTCGATTCGGCTGGGGTGGAGCTGCGCGTTGCCTGTGGTGGGGCGGTGCGGGGGCCTGGTGACGCAGGCATCCGGGGCGCGTTCCGTACCGAGTGGGCTGGATCGCGGGGACATCCGGACGAGATTCAACGTATGGCACCCCGTGTCACTCAGCAAGGCACCGCGTGCCAAAACTTTCTCTCATTTGCCGATTGACCTGCACGGATGAGCGATGATCGATCAGAGTTACCCGCGAGTAGGGGCAACTCGGACAAACGAAAGCGGCCGCCCCCGGAACGGGAGCGGCCGCTGTGACATGTGTCGCCTGGAGGTGTCCAGGCGTGTCGCCTGCTTGGTGTCGCCTACTTGTTTCTGAGTGCCTCTTCGATGGTCCGCATGACCTCGTCCAGCGGGGCGTCCGTACGGGCCACCGCCACCAGTACCTCGCCCTGCGTACGCACCGAGGCCGGCGCGGCGACGGGTTCCGGCACGGGCGCCGAGCTCAGCGTGCGCCCCGCCCCGATCCCCGAACCGAAGGTCTTGCGCACGATCGAGAAGGCGTGGTCGAGCTGCGCCTCCACGTCGCCCTGACCGCCCGCCCGCAGCCAGCGCCGGAGCACGTGGTTGTGGGCCGTGACCACCGCCGAGGCGGCGACCTCCGCCAGCAGCGGATCGTCGTTGCCGTCGTGGTGGTCGGTCTCGTCGAAATGGGCCAGCAGGTAGCGGGTGAACAGCCGCTCGTAGCGGGCGACCGAGGCGATCTCCCGCTCCCGCAGCGCCGGCACCTCGCGGGTGAGCCGGTAGCGCTCCACCGACACCGCCGGCGAGGCGGCGTACATCTTCATGACTTCCTTGATCCCCCGGCACACCGTGTCGAGCGGGTGCTCGTGGGCCGGGGCCACGTCGAGGACGGCCTCGGCGCGGGTCAGGGTGTCGTCGTGGTCCGGGAAGATCGCCTCTTCCTTGGACCGGAAGTGCCGGAAGAAGGTCCGGCGCGCGACCCCGGCCACCGAGGCGATCTCGTCGACCGTCGTGGCCTCGTACCCCTTGTTCGCGAAGAGCTCCATGGCGGCCGCCGCGAGCTCGCGGCGCATCTTGAGCCGCTGCGCGGCCGCCTTGGTACCGGCCGGGGTCTCCGGGGCGTCGGAGACCGCGGAGGCGCGGGGTGAGGTCTTGGCGGGCTGGGACATAGAGCGAAAGTACTTCATTCGCGCGGGAGAGCGCTCCCGAGGGGGGTGGGACGGGGATGGATGCGGGGGAGGGCAGGCACTGGGCACACAGTGCTCCTCGGGAGGGTGTGTCCGCCGTGAGGGTCCGGCGGACCCGAGCAGCCCTCCCCACGCATCCTGCTCTTGGGGCTCCTGTGCCTGCCGCGGATTACCGGCGGGGGGCGTACTCACGGAATCCGCGGCCGGTCTTCCGGCCCAGGCAGCCTGCCGCGACCAGGTGCTCCAGCAGCGGGGACGGGGCCAGGCCCGGGTCGCGGAACTCCTTGTGCAGGACCTTCTCGATGGCCAGCGACACGTCCAGGCCGACCACGTCGAGGAGCTCGAAGGGCCCCATCGGGTAGCCGCCGCCCAGCTTCATCGCCGCGTCGATGTCGTCGATGCCGGCGTAGTGCTGCTCGACCATCTTGATCGCGTTGTTGAGGTACGGGAACAGCAGCGCGTTCACGATGAAGCCCGCCCGGTCCCCGCAGTCCACCGCGTGCTTGCGGACCTGGCCGCAGATGCCGCGGACCGTGGCGTGCACGTCGTCGGCGGTCAGGACGGTCCGGACCACCTCGACCAGCTTCATCGCCGGGGCCGGATTGAAGAAGTGCATGCCGATCACGTCCTCGGGACGCGAGGTCGCACGGGCGATCGCGATCACCGGGAGCGAGGAGGTCGTGGTGGCGAGCACCGCACCGGGCTTGCAGGCCTGGTCCAGCGCCCGGAACAGTTCCTGCTTCACCTCCAGGTCCTCGGCGACGGCCTCCACGGCCAGGTCCACGTCCGAGAACGCGTCCAGCGAGCCCGCCGCCGTGATCCGGCCCACGGTGGCCGCGGCGGCCTCCGCCGTCAGCCGGCCCCGGTCCACCGCGCGGGCCAGCGACTTTCCGATCGCGGCCTTCGCCGCGTCCGCCTTCTCCTGGCTGCGGGCCGCCAGCACCACGGGGAAGCCGGCCTGCGCGAAGACCTGCGCGATGCCGCTCGCCATCGTGCCCGAACCGGCCACGCCGACCGAGTTCACCGGACGGCTCGCCCGGACCAGGTCCCCGTCCGGCGGGGTCTGCAGGTCACGGACGACGACCTGGCTGCCCGGGGCCTCGTACGTGTAGAACCCGCGCCCGGACTTCTGCCCGGTCAGGCCCGCCTCGGCGAGGTGGCCGAGGATCGGGGCGGGGGCGTGCAGCCGGTCGCCCGAGGCCGTGTACATGGCCTCCAGGACGGTGCGGGCGGTGTCCACGCCGATCAGGTCGAGCAGCGCGAGCGGGCCCATCGGCAGACCGCAGCCCAGCTTCATCGCCGCGTCGATGTCCTCGCGGGAGGCGTACCGCGACTCGTACATGGCGGCGGCCTGGTTGAGGTAGCCGAACAGCAGGCCGTCGGCGACGAAGCCCGGGCGGTCGCCGACCGCGACGGGCTGCTTGCCGAGCTCGCGGGCCAGGGCGGTGACCGCCTCGACGGCCGGCGGGGCCGTCAGGACGCTGGAGACGACCTCGACCAGCTTCATCGTCGGGACCGGGTTGAAGAAGTGCAGGCCGACCACGCGCTCCGGGCGCTGCGACTCGGCGGCCATCCGCGTCACCGACAGGGCGTTGGTGCCGGTCGCCAGGATCGCGGTGGGCCGGACGATCGCGTCGAGCTCGCGGAAGATCCGCTGCTTGAGCTCGTAGGACTCGGGGACCACCTCGATGACGAGGTCGGCGTCGGCGGCGGCGCCCAGCTCGGAGAAGGTGCGGAAGCGGGCGAGCACCGCCTCGCGCTCCTGCTCGGTGAGCTGCTCCTTGGCCACGGAGCGGGCGGTGGCCGCGGCGAGGGCCGTGGTGGCCCGGCGGGCGGCGGCCTCGCTGACGTCGATGCCGATGACCTCGCGGCCGGCCCGGGCGAGGACCTCGGCGATGCCGGAGCCCATCGTGCCGAGACCGACCACGGCGATGGTCTGCAGGGCGGGGCGGACGGGCTGGGAGGAGGGGGAGGGCTGACCGGACGTGGACGGAAGGTCCATCGCGGGACTCCAGTGGAAGAGGGTGACGACTGAGGGGGCGCGCGGAGCACGGCGCGCGCGGCGGCCGTACGGGAATCCGTGGGTACGGGAATCCGTGCCGTACGGGGAATCCGTGCGGAAGAGCGGAAGAGCGCGCGCGGGAGCACGCGGAGAGCCGTGCGCACAGCGCGGGGAGAAGCCCGGGGCTCCCGGATGACCGGGGATCGCGGCGGTACCGGGGAACCCGGGGGAACCAGGGAACCCGGAGGCAAGGAGCCGGTGGGGCGAAGCGGCGGAGCCCTGTCCCGGGGTCACGCCGTGAGGTGGTGCGAAAGTCGTGCAGAACCGACTGGCACGAGGTGGCTGCGTCACCAGGCCGCCCTCGTACGTGTTGTAGGGACAGTAACCCGTCCCCAACTGCTCCGCCAGAGCGCGCAGATGTGACCTGTACCGCCCAAATGTACCGATCATCGATCATCGATCATCGATCAACCGGGTGTTCGAAGGCCCGCCCCCGGGGCGGTCACCCGTGTCGGGGAACCCGGCGCGGCGTCCGCCGGAGCCGCCTAGGGTGGCCGGGTGAACGACGTGTTGGAGCGTCTGCGGGCGGAAGCCGCGCGGGCACCGGAGTACGAGGCGCAGTACGAGGCGCTGCTCGCGGCGGACGCGGACGGCCTGGCGGCATCGCTGACCTCCGCGGGGCTGCCCCTGTGGGCCCGCGAGCTGGCCGCGTACCGGCTGGGGCTGGCCGGCGACCGGCGCGCCTTCGAGTCCCTGGTCCTGCTGCTCAACCACCGGGACCCGCCGCGCTGCGAGGCGGCCGCGCAGGCGCTGGCCGTCCTCGGGGACCCGCGCACCGCCCGCGCGGCGGCGGCGCTGGCCACCAACGAACTGCGCACGGCCTACGCCCTGCACCCGGTGCGGCTGCTGGCGGCGCTGCGCGCCCCGGAGTCCGCCCCGGCGCTGATCCGCACCCTGTCGCGGCGGCTCGCGCCGCACGACCCGTACTGGCGGGTGGCCCTGGCCTGCGTGGAGGGGCTGGGCGCGCTGGCGGACGAGCGGGCCCGGGAGGTCCTGACCCGGGCCCAGTCGCACCCCCGGCTGGCAGTGGCGGCCACGGCGGCCCTGCGGGCGCTGGGCGCGACCACCTAGAGCCTCAGCCGGTGGGCCCCAACCGGTGGGCCCCAACCGGTGGGTCTCAGCCGGCGAAGCCGGTCTTGAACCCGGTCCCGAAACCGGCCCGGGAGCCGGTCCGGAAACCGGACTCGGTCTCGTCGGCGGCGGAACCGGTCCCGCTCCCGCTCCCGGTCCGCTCCGGCAGGACCGCGAAGGCCTCGATCTCCATCAGCAGTTCGGGCCGGAACAGCGCCGCCACCTGGACCGCCGAGGAGGCCGGGAGGCGGTCCGGGGCGATCACCTCGTCGCGGGCCTCCCGTACCGCCGGGAGGTGGGCGATGTCCGTGACGAAGTACGTCAGCTTCACCACGTCCTCGAAGCCGGCCCCGGCCGCGGCCAGGCACCGCCGCAGGTTCTCGAACACCTGCCGGGCCTGGGCGGCGGGATCGCCCTCCCCGACCAGCTCGCCCTTCTCGTCGAAGGCGCACTGCCCGGACACGGCGACGAACCGCCCGGTGCCCCAGACGACGTGGCTGTAGCCGGTGCCCGGGGCGACGCCCTCGGGCGCGGCGATGCGGGTGAGGTGGTTGTCCTGTGAGGTGGCCATGGGCACGATCTTGCCCGCCGTACGTCAGCCCCGGAAGCCCAGCAGGCCGTGGAGCGCCGCGCCGCCCGCCGAGGGCGGGACCGCACGGGTCGCCGGGATCGGGGTGGGGGCGGGCTGTGCCGGGCAGACGGCGTCCGCGGCCTTGCCCGTCAGCAGGTACGAAGCCAGCTTCTCGTCGAGGCACTTGTTGCCGCTCAGGGCGACCCCGTGGTTGCCGCCGCCCTCCTCGACGACCAGCGCCGAGCCCGCGAGCTTGCGCCGCATGCTCACCGCGCCCTCGTAGGGGGTCGCCGCGTCCTCGGTCGCCTGGAAGAGGAGCGCCTGCGGGAGCGCCGAGTTGGTGACGTCCGGGGCCTGGAGCGGCTCGCCCGGCCAGAACGCGCAGGGGGCGTTGTACCAGGCGTTGTTCCAGGTCATGAAGGGGGCCTTGGCGTGCGTGCGCCACATGTCGGCCCGCCACTGGTTCCAGTTCCTGGGCCAGGCCGAGTCCCGGCACTGCACGGCCGTGTACACGCTGTAGCTGTTGCCCGCCGAGGGCTCCACCGCGCCGAACTTCTCGTACGCGGAGACCAGCGGCTTCGGGTCGTCCTCCACCGCGTAGGCGGCGAAGGCCGTCGCGAGGTGGGGCCAGTAGCCGTTGAAGTAGCCGCCCGGCATGAAGGTGTCCTCCAGCTCCGCCGGGCCCACCTTGCCGCCCGCCGGAGCCGTGCGCAGTGCCGTCCGCATCTCGTACCAGCGGGCCTCGACGGCGGCCGGGTCGGTGCCGAGGTGGTACGTGGAGTCGTACCGGGCCACCCAGGCCAGGAAGGCCTTGTGGCGGGAGTCGAAGGCCTGGTCCTGGGCGAGGTTGTCCTCGTACCAGACCCCGGCCGGGTCGACCACGGAGTCCAGGACCAGCCGGTGCACGCGGTCGGGGTGGAGCTTGGCGTACACCGCGCCCAGGTAGGTGCCGTAGGAGTAGCCGAAGTAGCTCAGCTTGTCGGCGCGCAGGGCGGTGCGCAGGACCTCGAGGTCACGGGCCGCCGAGACGGTGCCGATGTAGGGGAGGACGTCCGCGTGCTTGGTCTGGCAGGACTCGGCGAAGGACTTCACCCGCTCCAGGTTGGCCCGCTCGGTCTCCTCGTCCAGCGGCACGGAGTCCGGCCGTACGGGGGTGAAGTGGCCGGCGCCGCAGTCCAGGGCGGGCTCGCTCTTGCCGACGCCGCGGGGGTCGAAGCCGATCACGTCGTACTGGGCCGCGACGTCCTTGGGCAGCGCGGAGGCGATGAAACCGGCCAGTGTGCGACCGCTGCCGCCGGGCCCGCCGGGGTTGACCAGCAGCGGGCCCTGGGAGCGGGCGGCCGTGTGGGGGACCCGGGTCAGAGCCAGGGAGATCTGCCGGCCCGCCGGGTTCTCGTGGTCGAGGGGGACCTTGAGGGAGGCGCACTGGAGCGTCGGGTAGCGGGAGGTCGCGCAGTTGGACCACTTCAGGGCCTCGGCGGCCGGGGCGGCCGGAGCCGCCGCTGCCGGGGCGGCGGCCGTGACCGGGCTCGCCAGGGCGGCGGCGATGGTGGACACCGCGAGCAGGACGGCGGCGCGCCGCAGGGCGGGACCGGGCTTGCTGTTCTTCATCGGGCGCAGCATCGGATGCAGCATGGGGCCTCCCAGCCGAGGGTTCTGGGCGGAATCGTCCCGGAACCCGCGCCCGGAAGGGGGGATTGGAGCCCCGATTGGCCCGATGTGATGACCCTTCAGTCGGTCGTACGGTCGTACGGGCGCTCAGAGCAGGCTGAGCTGGGTCGGCCCGGGCGCGGCTGCGCCGCTGTCCGGCCGCTCCGGTACGACGATCCGCCGGGCCGGTGCCGGGCCGCCGGGGCCTCCCGGTCCGATGCCGAACTCGGCGGCGAGCTCGTGGACTTGGCGGGTGATCATCCGCTGGTACCAGGTGGGCGCGTACGAGCCGCCCGCGTACATCCGCTCGTACCGGGCGGCCAGATGGGGGTGGTGCTCGCCCAGCCAGGCCGTGAACCACTCGCGGGCACCGGGGCGCAGATGGAGTACCAGGGGTGTCACGGAGGTCGCGCCCGACTCGGCGACGGCCCGGACGGTGGCCCGCAGCTGCTCCGGGGAGTCCCCGAGGAAGGGGATCACGGGGGCCATCAGCACCCCGCACTCGATGCCGGCGTCGGTGAGGGCGCGGACGGCCTGCAGCCGGGCGGCGGGGGAGGGGGTGCCTGGTTCGACCGTGCGCCACAGGGCGGTGTCGGTGAAGCCGACGGAGACGCAGATCCCGACGTCGGCGACGACGGCGGCCTCCTGGATGAGGGGGAGGTCGCGCAGGATCAGCGTGCCCTTGGTCAGGATCGAGAAGGGGTTGGCCCGCTCCCGCAGCGCCTCGATGATCCCGGGCATGAGGCGGTAGCGGCCCTCGGCGCGCTGGTAGCAGTCCACGTTGGTGCCCATCGCGATGTGCGCGCCGGTCCACCGGGGCGAGGCGAGCTCGCGGCGCAGGAGCTCGGGGGCGTTGGTCTTGACGACGATCTGGGAGTCGAAGCCGATCCCGGTGTCGAGGTCGAGGTAGCCGTGCGTCTTGCGGGCGAAGCAGTACACGCAGGCGTGACTGCATCCCCGGTAAGGGTTCACGGTCCACTCGAACGGCATCCGGGAGGCGCCGGGGACCCGGTTGACGATCGAGCGGGCCCGGACCTCGTGGAAGGTGATCCCGCGGAACTCGGGGGTGTCGAAGGTGCGGGTCACGACGGAGTCGGCGCCGAAGAGCGCGGCCGGGCCCGTGGGGCCCGCGGTCAGGTTGTCCCAGCGCATGGTGCGCCTCCCTCGGTAGCTCCGACCGAGAATAGAACAAACGTTCTCATGATCGTGCGGGGTGGGGAAATCGCTGGTCAGGACGGAGCGAAGGGTGCGAGGCTGCGCCCCATGGCGGGATA
Organism: Streptomyces sp. NBC_01298; assembly: GCF_035978755.1. NCBI lineage: Bacteria > Bacillati > Actinomycetota > Actinomycetes > Kitasatosporales > Streptomycetaceae > Streptomyces > Streptomyces sp. NBC_01298. Next base: position 1,549,408 of record NZ_CP108414.1, on the reverse strand, counting down.
CAGACTCACGGTGTGCCTCCCGGGCGAGGCCGGGGACCGGCTCGAAGAAGCGGTGGGAGAGGCGCTCGCGCCCTTCTGGCTGGACCGGGACGGTGACATCTCCCAGGACCTGCGGATCTGGGACGGCTGGCGGATCCAGGGTGGCGCGGAGGGAGCCGGCTACCGCATCCGGCCGGGCCACGAGGCGGACCCCCGGATCGTCCACGACCACCCGCGCTGGAACGGCACCCGTGAGGACAGCCTGCCCGGCTGGTGCGCGGGCGGCCCGCGCGGACTGCTCGTGGTGCGCGAGCGCTCCGAGCGGACCGCGGAACTGGCCGGGGCCGCCTGGGACCGGTGGCAGGAGCTGCTCCGGGAGTATCCGTCGGTCCGGCCGTGGGAGGACCTCCACCCGGACGCGGTCCGTGTGGAGCGGTCCGGCTACGAGGCCGCATGGAGCGAGGCCCACTCGGAATACCTCGCGCAGACACCGGCCGCACCCTTCCGGCAGTGGGCCGCGGAGCTCCCTTCCGACCCGGCCGACGACGGGTTCGACTCCTTCCTGCGCGGCATCGAAGATCCAGTCCAGACCTTCGGCGCCTACCGCGAGCGGGAGTGGTTCGTCTCGCGCGGCGCCGCCTGGGCCTCCCCGTGCGTGAACCTCCTGACCCTAGACGGCTGGTGGTGCGAGCAGGGCAGCGCCCCTCTGCACGGAGCCTGCGACGACCCCGGAGCCTGCCTGCACACCCCGCCCCCGCTGGGGGAGTTCGGCAGTGCGGCGGCCCACCTCGCGGCGCTGCCCGCCGACGCCCTCCTGGTCTCCGTCCGCTGTCACGTCTGACCCGGATTTGGGCGCCCGCCCCGGAGGTGGTTGGCTTCGCGGTGACGAGCGAACACAACTGCTGGAGGAACGCCATGGCGCAGGTCGAGGCCACCACGGAACGCATCATCGGGGCGGACGCGGAGACCGTGTTCGACGCGCTGGCCGACTACACCGGGACCCGGGGCAAGGTGCTGCCCGAGCACTTCAGCGAGTACGAGGTGCTCGAGGGCGGCGACGGCGAGGGCACCCTCGTCCACTGGAAGCTCCAGGCCACGAGCAAGCGGGTCCGCGACTGCCTGCTGGAGGTCACCGAGCCCACCGACGGGCAGCTCGTGGAGAAGGACCGCAACTCCACCATGGTCACCACCTGGACCGTCACCCCGGCGGGCGAGGGCAAGTCCAAGGCCGTCGTCACCACCGTGTGGAAGGGCGCCGGCGGCATCGGCGGCTTCTTCGAGCGCACCTTCGCGCCCAAGGGCCTCGCCCGCATCTACGACACCCTCCTCGCCAACCTGGCCGCCGAAGTCAAGGGCTGAGCAAGGCCGTTGCCGGTGGGGCCGGGGATCGGGCCTCACCGGATCGGGTGAAATGAGCCCGCCCGGGGCCGGGCCCGCGCCCCGGCGCGCCGGGGGCGCGGCCCCGAGGTCCGGCAGGGGTCGGACGGCTAGGGTGGGGGCCCTGAGCGCTACCGACCGCCAGGGGGCCCGATGAAGATCCTCATCTCCGCCGACATGGAAGGCGCCACCGGCGTCACCTGGCCCGCCGACGTGCTGCCCGGGACCCCGCAGTGGGAACGCTGCCGGAGCCTGTTCACCTCCGACGTGAACGCCGCCGTCCTCGGGTTCTACGACGCCGGGGCGGAGCGCGTACTCGTCAACGAGGCCCACTGGACCATGCGCAACCTGCTGCTGGAGCAGCTCGACCCGCGCGTCGAGCTGCTCACCGGCCGCCACAAGTCCCTCTCCATGGTGGAGGGCGTCCAGCACGGGGACGTCGACGGCATCGCCTTCGTCGGCTACCACACGGGCGCCGGCGAAGAGGGCGTGCTCGCCCACACCTACCTCGCCAACTCCATCACGGGGGTCTGGGTCAACGGGACCCGCGCCAGCGAGGGCCTGCTCAACGCGCACGTGGTCGCCGAGTACGGGGTCCCCGTCGTCCTGGTCACCGGAGACGACCTGACCTGCGCCGACGCCGCCGGGTACGCCCCGGACGCGGTGACGGTCGCCGTCAAGGACCACGTCTCGCGCTACGCCGCCGTCTGCCGCACCCCGGCCCGTACGGCCGCCGACATCCGGGCCGCCGCCAAGGAGGCCGCGGCCCTCGCCGTACGCCACGAACCGGTGCGGGGAGGACCGTTCGCGGTGGAGGTGGAGTTCGACGCCGAGCACCTGGCGATGGCGGCCACCGTCGTGCCCGGGGTCGAGCGGGCGGGTGAGCGTAGGGTCGGATACACCAGCGGGACGATGTACGAGGGGATCCGGACCTTCAAGGCGGTCACCACGATCGTCTCGGCAGCGGTGGAGGAGCAGTATGGCTGACATGTCCGTGCCGGAGACCGCGGCGCCCGGCAGCGCCCCGGTTGGCGGCGTCCCCGTCGAGAACACCAGCGTCGAGGGCACCCCCGTCGACCGGGTGGCGCTCGACGAGGCCGTGGAGTTCACCTCCGGCCTGATCCGCATCGACACCACCAACCGCGGCGGCGGCGACTGCCGGGAACGCCCGGCCGCCGAGTACGTCGCCGAGCGGCTGGCGGACATCGGCCTGGAGCCCGTGCTGCTGGAGCGCACCCCGGGCCGCACCAACGTGGTGGCCCGGATCGCGGGCACCGACCCCACCGCCCCCGCCCTCCTGGTCCACGGCCACCTCGACGTGGTCCCGGCCGAGGCCTCCGACTGGAGCGTGGACCCCTTCTCGGGCGAGATCCGGGACGGGGTGGTCTGGGGCCGCGGCGCCGTGGACATGAAGAACATGGACGCGATGGTGCTGGCCGTCGTACGGGCCTGGGCGCGGGCCGGCGTGCGGCCCCGGCGGGACGTGGTGATCGCCTACACCGCCGACGAGGAGGACAGCGCGATCGACGGCTCGGGCTTCCTCGCCGACCACCACCCGGAGCTCTTCGAGGGCTGTACCGAGGGCATCAGCGAGTCCGGGGCCTTCACCGTGCACGCCGCGCCCGGACAGGCCCTCTACCCGATCGCCGCCGGCGAACGTGGCACCGCCTGGCTGAAGTTGACCGCGACCGGCACCGCCGGGCACGGTTCCAAGCCCAACCGGGCCAACGCGGTCAGCCGGCTCGCGGCCGCCGTCGCCCGCATCGGCGAGCACGAGTGGCCGGTCCGCCTCACCGACACCGTCACCGCCTGCATCACCGAACTCGCCGCCATCCAGGGGATGTCGGTGGACCCGCGGGCCCCCGGATTCCACCTCGACCAGATCCTCAACAAGCTCGGCCCGGCCGGCGCCCTCGTCGAGGCCACCGTGCGCAACAGCGCCAACCCGACCATGCTCAGCGCCGGTTACAAGCTCAACGTCATCCCCGGCACCGCCACCGCCTACGTGGACGGCCGGATGCTGCCCGGCGGCGAGGCCGAATTCATCGCCACCCTCGACGAGCTCACCGGCCCCGACGTGCACTGGGAGTTCCACCACCGGGAGGTGGCCCTCGAAGCCCCCGTGGACGGACGGACGTACGGGATCCTGCGCGAGTCCGTCGAAGCCTTCGATCCCGAGGGCCACGTGGTGCCCTTCTGCATGGCGGGCGGCACCGACGCCAAGCAGTTCTCCCGGCTCGGCATCACCGGCTACGGCTTCTCCCCGCTCAAGCTGCCGCCCGGCTTCGACTACTGGTCCCTCTTCCACGGAGTGGACGAGCGGGTGCCCGTCGACGCCCTGCACTTCGGGGTCCGCGTCCTCGACCGAGCCCTGCGCGCCCTGTGACGCCCCCGCTGACGCCCTCGCCGGCGACCCCGCGCGGCGACGGCACCGCGCCCTACGGCAGCTGGCCCTCGCCGATCGGCGCCGCGCTCGCCGCCTCCCTCGACGGGAGACCCGAGTACGTCGGCGCGATCGGCGCCGAGGTGTGGTGGACGGTGCCCCGGCCGGCCGAAGGCGGTCGCCGCGCCCTGGTCCGCCGGCCCGCGGATGGCGGGCCCGCCGTCTGCGCGCTGCCCGCGCCGTGGAACGTGCGCAGCCGGGTCACCGAGTACGGCGGCCTGCCCTGGGCGGGCGCCGAACGGCCCCTGGGCGGGCCGCTGGTGGTCTTCGTACACTTCGCCGACCAGCGGCTGTACGCGTACGAGCCCGACGCGCCCGGCAGCCCCGCGCCGCGGGCGCTGACCCCCCTTTCGGCGGTCGGCGGCGGGCTGCGCTGGGCCGACCCGGTGCTGCGGGACGGCGAAGTCTGGTGCGTGCTCGAGGAGTTCACCGGGACCGCGCCGACCGACGTGCGCCGCGTACTGGCCGCCGTACCGCTCGACGGGTCGGCCGCCGAAGACCGCTCTCTCGTCAGGGAGTTGACCGACGACCGGTACCGGTTCAGCACCGGGCCCCGGCTCTCCCCGGACGGGCGGCACGCGGCCTGGCTGGTGTGGGACCACCCCCGGATGCCGTGGGACGGCACCGAGCTCCGGCTCGCCGAGGTCACCCCCGACGGCCGGCTCGCGCAGGCCCGTACCGTGCTCGGCGGACCGGAGGAGGCGGTCGCGCAGGTCGAGTGGACCACCGGCGGAAGCCTCCTCGCGGTGAGCGACCGGGGCGGCTGGTGGAACCCGTACCGGGTGGACCCGGAGACGGGCGGGGCCGTCAACCTGTGCCCCCGGGAAGAGGAGTTCGGCGGGGCGCTGTGGAAGCCCGGCCTGCGCTGGATCGCGGCGCTCCCCGACGGACTGGTCGCCGTCCTGCACGGCCGGGGCTCCTCGGTGCTCGGCGTGCTCGACCCGGAGAGCGGGGACCTCGTCGACGCGGCCGGGCCGTGGACGGCCTGGCAGCCCACGCTCGCCGTCAGCGGCGACCGGGTCTACGGGGTCGCGGCCAGCCCGCGCAGCGCGTACGAGGTGGTGGAGCTGGACACGGCCACCGGGCACGCCCGGGTGGTGGGCGGCCGCGGCTGCGGGACGGCGGAGGCGGAGCCGCAGGACGCGGCAGCCGGGGCGGGGCCGGCCGACCGGGCGGACCCCGCCTACTACCCCGAGCCGCAGAGCAGGACCTTCTTCGGCCGGGGCGGCCGGGAGATCCACGCCCACGTCTATCCGCCGCACCACCCCCTGCTGCGCGCCCGGGCCGACGAGCTGCCCCCGTACGTGGTGTGGGCGCACGGCGGCCCCACCGACCACGTGCCGCCCGTACTCGACCTGCACATCGCCTACTTCACCTCCCGCGGCATCGGCGTCGTCGAGGTCAACTACGGCGGCTCCACGGGCTACGGCCGCGCCTACCGGGAACGGCTGCGCGAACAGTGGGGCCTGGTCGACGTCGAGGACTGCGCCTCCGTGGCGCGGGCCCTGGCCGCCGAGGGCACCGCCGACCCGGACCGGCTCGCGATCCGGGGCGGCAGCGCGGGCGGCTGGACGGCCGCGGCCTCGCTGGCGTCGACCGACCTGTACGCGTGTGCGGCGATCATCTACCCGGTGCTGGACCTGACCGGCTTCGCCGCCGAGACCCACGACCTGGAGTCCCGCTACATCGACGGCCTCGCCGGACCCCCGCAGACCCTGGCCCTGCTCAGCCGCGAGCGTTCCCCGGTGGCCCGCGCCGACGGGATCACCGCGCCGTTCGTCCTGCTCCAGGGCCTGGACGACCCGGTCTGCCCGCCCGCGCAGGCGGAGCGGCTGCTGGCCGCGATGCGCGGGCGGTCGGTGCCGCACGCGTACGTCGCCTTCGAGGGCGAGGGCCACGGCTTCCGGCGCGCGGACACGATGGTCCGGGCCCTGGAGGCGGAGCTGTCGCTGTACGCGCAGGTGTTCGGGTTCGAGCGGGCGGACATCCCCCGTTTGGCCCTGTCCGACTGAGCCCCCGGGCCGCGGCGCCCGGACGATGGGGCCATGAGCTCCCACACGTCCAAGAGCCGCGGCAAGGGTCAAGGGCCGATCACCCCGGGCCGCGCGGGCATCGCCGCGCTCGCGGTGCTCACCCTGGTGTTCATCTTCGAGAACACCCGCTCCACCAAGATCCGGCTGCTGATCCCGCAGGTGACGATGCCGCTGTACGTCGCCCTGCTGATCGCGGCGGTGCTGGGCGGACTGTGCGGCGCGTACTTCGCCCGACGGCGCAGGCAGCGGTAGCGGACCCGCCGCGCCGGTCCGGGTGGCGGGCCGGCGCGGCTTTCCCGGATCAGTCCGATTCCCGGGTCAGTCCGATTTCCCGGATCAGTCCGAGTGGACCCAGACGCGGAGCGGGCCGATGGCGGTGAAGCCGTGGCGCACCGCCGTGTCGAGGTCGTCCCCCGACTCGTAGCCGACGACCGCCAGGCCGGGCCAGAGCGAGGCGGTCAGGGTCAGCGCGCCCGTCCAGGCCTCGTCGTCCGGGGTGCCGTCGGCGCTGAAGACGTTGGAGATGCCGACCACCCGGCCGGTGCGGTTGACGGCGGCCCCGGCGAGGATCCGGCCCCCGGCGTCCCGCCCCGCGAGGAAGGCGATCTCCTCGGTCCCTTCCGCCTCCGCGTCGAGCAGCCCCGGGTGGAACAGTCCGGTGCTCTCCTCGCCGCCCCAGGCCGTCTCCCACGCCTCCAGCTCCGCGGGGCCGGAGATCCGGCTCCACTCCAGGGCCGGGGCGGCGGCGGGAGCGGACGCGGGCCGGTGGATCCACTCGGCGCCGAAGAGGACCTCGAAGCCGGCCGGGGCCAGGTCGAGCACGGCGAAGCTGTCCTTGACGGAGGCGCCGGGAGCGCCGGTGTCGATCCCGGCGAGCAGGGCGGCCGTGTCGGTGTCCCGGGTGAGGGTGACGGCGTCCGGGTAGTAGAGCGGGGTCCGGCGCGGGCTGCTCCAGGCCCGGTCGGTGAACCCGCCGTCCCGGCAGACGGCGGCGCACCACGCGGCGTTGTTGTGCGCGGCCGCGCGGAGCAGCTCTTCGGTGTTCGGGGTGATGATCACATCGGGATCCTGCCACAGGCCCTAGCCTGGGGCGATGCAATATTTCCCGTACCTCGTGGAGGGTGCCCGGATCGGGTTGCGGCCCTACCGGCCCACCGACGCGCAGGAGTTCACCGCCCGGACGCGCGAGAGCCGGGGGCTCCACCACCCCTGGCTGTCACCGCCCGCGACGGAGGAGGCCTACCAGGCGTACGCCGCCCCGCTGATCGCAGCCGCGGGCCGGGCCGGGTTCCTCGTGTGCGAGCGGGAGTCGGGAGCGATCGCGGGCTTCGTGAACGTCAACAACATCGTGCTCGGGGCCTTCCGCTGCGGCGCGCTCGGGTACGGGGCCTTCGCGCACGCGGCGGGCCGGGGTCTCATGCGCGAGGCGCTCGGCCTCGCCGTCGGCCACGCCTTCGCGGCGGACGGCCTGGCGCTGCACCGGCTGGAGGCCAATATCCAGCCGGGAAACACCGCCTCGATCGCCCTCGTCCGAGCGCTCGGCTTCCGCCTGGAGGGGCTGTCCCCGGACTTCCTCCACGTCGACGGCGCCTGGCGGGACCACGAACGCTGGGCGCTCACGGCCGAAATGCCGTGTCCCGGCGCCCCGCATCGCACAGGATGATTCCATGCGAACCCTCGTGCTCCTCGACGCACCGTCCAACCTAGGGCTCCGCCCCCCGGCCCCGGGCGTTGTCCCAGGCGTCTACAAACTGGCCGGGGCCCTGCGGGAACAGGGCCTGCTGGCGCGGCTCGGCGCGCGCGAGGGCGGGGTGGTCGTCCCGCCGCGCTACGACCGCGGGGACTGGAAGGAGGGCGACGGGGTGTTCCACGCCGGGCCGCTGGCCGCCTACACCGTCGCCCTCGCCGACCGGATCGAGGACCACTTGCGCTCCGGGGAGTTCCCCGTCGTGCTCGGCGGCGACTGCTCCATCCAGCTCGGCGCCTCCCTGGCCATGCGGCGCCTCGGGCGGTACGGCATCGCCGCGATCGACGGCTCCGCCGACTTCCGCCACCCCGGCAACGAGGCCGTGAACGGGCCCGTCGGGGCGGCCGGCGGCGAGGAGCTGGCGCTCGCCACCGGCCGCGGCCAGGCGGACCTAGCGGACCTGGAGGGCCTCGGGCCCTACGTGCGCGACGAGGACGTCCGGCTCTTCGGGCTGCGCGACGGGGACCCGGACCTGCCCGAACTGCGCGCCGCAGGGATCTTCGCCGCCACGGTGGGGGCGATCCGCGACCGCGGCGCCGGGCCGGTGGCCCGTACCGCCCTGACGGGACTGCAGCCTCCGGCCACCGCCGGGTTCTGGCTCCACCTGGACGCCGACGTACTGGACCCGTCCGTGATGCCGGCCGTCGACAGCCCGGATCCCGGGGGTCTGATCCCCGACGAACTCGCCGAACTGCTCGGCGTGTTGATCAGCTCTCCGCGCTGCGTCGGACTCAACGTCACCATCTACGACCCGGACCTGGACCCGGACGGGCGCGCGGGCGCGCTGCTCGCCGACCTGGTGGCCGGGGCGTTCGCGTAGGCCGCCCCGCCGGTCCGGACCTCGCCGGGCCTCGCCGGGGCGACGGGCTCCCGCGTGCGGGGAGCCCGCGGGCCGGCCCGTCAGACCCCGATCGCGCCGTCGATCCGCTCGCGCAGCAGGTCCGCGTGGCCGTTGTGCCGCGCGTACTCCTCGATCATGTGGATCAGCACCCAGCGCAGCGAGACCTCGCCCCGCCACACGTCCTTCCCGGACACCTCCAGGTCCGGCGCCCGCCGCGTGAACGCCTCGGCGAACTCCACCTCCGCGTCCCACGCCTCCCAGGCTTCCCGGATCACCCCGGGCGCGGCCACCGCGCCGTCGAAGTCCCCGTCGGGGGTGGCCGCGGACGAGAACCGGTGCGCGACCTCCTGCCCGTCCAGCACCTGGCGGAACCAGCGGCGCTCCACGTCCGCGAGGTGGCGCACCAGGCCCAGCAGCGACAGCGTGGACGGCTCCACCGACCGCTCGGCCAACTCGGGCCCCAGGTCGGCGCACTTGAGCCTGAGCGTCGCGCGCTGCGCCCCCAGCATGTCGACGAGCATCGCTCGTTCGTCGCCCGTCGTCGGCCCCGTGAACCGGCCTTCGGACTCTTCCCCGTCGAAGAGCTGACCTCTTCTGATCACGTCACTCATGATCTCCATGATCGGACACCGGTCCGTGCGAGAGAAGGTTTTGCGTAATCCTGACCGGTGGTGATCCGCCGAATCCCTGTGCACCGGCGGCCGTGGCGTGTTCCCTTTCCCTCATGGCCACCACCGTCCGCCGCTCCGTACTGACCCTTCCCGCAGCCCCGTTGGGTCCCGAGAACCCACTGCCCGCCCTCCGCGCGTCCGGCGGGGTGCACACGCTCGACGACCGGTCCCGCGAGGGCCTGCCGCGCGACATGGCACGCCAGATCGGGTACGAGCCGCTGCGCTCGCTGCTGCCCGTCCGGATCCGGGACGGATACCAACGGCAGCGCACCGAGCGGGACTTCGAGACGATCGTCATCGAGAACGAACACCTGCGCGCCACCGTCCTGCCCGGACTCGGTGGCCGGATCCATTCGCTCGTCCACCTTCCCACCGGACGCGAACTGCTTTACCGCAACCCGGTGTTCCAGCCCGCGAACTTCGCGCTGAACGGCGCCTGGTTCTCCGGTGGCATCGAGTGGAACCTCGGTGCCACCGGCCACACCACCCTGTCCTGCGCCCCGCTGCACGCCGCGCTCGTCCCGGCGCCCGACGGGGGAGTCATGGTCCGGCTCTGGGAGTGGGAGCGGCTGCGCGACCTGCCCTTCCAGGTGGACCTGTGGCTGCCCGAGGACTCGGAGTTCCTCTATGTCGGCGTCCGCGTGCGCAATCCGCACGAGCGGCCCGCGCCCGTCTACTGGTGGTCCAACATCGCCGTGCCCGAGGACGCCGGCACCCGCGTCCTGGCCCCGGCCGACGAGGCCTGGCACTTCGGATACGAGCGCTCCCTGCGGCGGATCCCCGTCCCCGGATGGGAGGGCGCCGACCGCACGTACCCGCTGCGCAGCACGTACCCCGCCGACTTCTTCTACGAGGTCGACGCCGGGACCCGGCCCTGGATCGCCTCCCTCGACGCCGAAGGGCGGGGGCTCGTCCAGACCTCGACGGCCCGGCTGCGCGGCCGCAAGCTCTTCGTCTGGGGCGCGGGCGAGGGCGGCCGGCGCTGGCAGGAGTGGCTGACCGAGCCCGGCACGGGCGGGTACGCGGAGATCCAGGCCGGGCTCGCCCGGACCCAGCTGGAGCACGTACGCCTGGAGGCGGGGGCGGAGTTCAGCTGGCTGGAGGCCTACGGGGCCCTGTCCGCGGACCCGGCGGCCGTGCACGGGGACGACTGGGCGGCGGCCCGCGCCGCGGCCGGCACGGCACTGGAGGCCGCGCTGCCCGGACCGGCCGTGGACGCAGTGTACGAGGCGTGGCGCGGGCACGCCGACACCGAACCGGGGGAGCGGCTGGCCGCCGGCTCCGGCTGGGGCGCGCTGGAGGTCCTGTGCGGGGGCCACAAACTGCCCGGCACCCCCTTCGCCGAGGACACCCTCGACGAGGACCAGGCGCCCTGGCTGGAGCTGTGGCGCACCGGCGTCTTCCCCGCCCCGCGCCGGGTGGCTCCGCCCGGTCCGAGCCTGGTCGCCCCGCACTGGCGGGACATGCTGGAGACGGCCCCGGCGGACCCGCTGACCGAGTACCACCTCGGGGTCGCCCAGTGGCACGCGGGGGACATCGCCCAGGCGGTGCGCAGCTGGGAGCGCGGGCTGGCGCTGGCCCCCTCGCGGTGGCCGCTGCTGAGGTGCCTGGCGGTCGCCGACGACCTGGCCGGGGACCCGGCCCGGGCGGCCCGCTGGTACGCCGAGGCCTTCGAAGACCTGGCCCAGGAGAGCCGGGGCGGCGAGAGTTGGCTGGCCGCCGAATCGGCGCTGGGCCGGGAGGCACTGGCGTCCCTGCTGGCGGCCGGACTGCTGCCGCAGGCCCGCTCCGTGTGGGACGGGCTGCGCCCCGCCCTGCGCGAGGAGGGCCGCTTCCGCCTGTCGGCGGCCCGGCTGCTCGTGGCGGAGGGCCATGTGCGCGCGGCCCGGCGGGTCTTCGAAGAGGGCTTCGAACTGCCCGACCTCCGCGAGGGCGAGGAGACCCTCGCCGAGGTCTGGTCCACCCTCACGGACTGCCCGCTGCCGGCCGCGTACAACTTCCGGATGCGCCCGCCGGGGGACCAGGCGGGGGACTGAGGCGCGTTTCGGCAGGCCTGCGTGGGGGTGGCCCGAGTCGATATCGCCGACGCGTGGCCGTCATTGCCTTCGAGTAGGTTCTGTCCGTTCGGCCCGACAGGTGGGTCGTTGGAGCTGAGGGATTCGTCGTAGTGAGCATCTACCTGCACTTTCGTGCCGTGGCTGAGTCCGAGATCGTGGACGACCACACCTGGCTCGCCGCGTTCATGTCCGAGGCTTGGGAAGACAGCGGCGCCGAGTGCGCAGCGGGCATCGCCCACTCGATCAACAAGAGCTGGGAGGCTGTCAACGACCTCTTTTCCGCAGCCGGTGCCTTCCATGCGGACGCCGAAGAGTCCTGGAACCTGCCGATCTACGGCGGCCGCCCTGTGCCCCACAGGGCTGACGCCGACCCCTCCGATCCCCCGCTGATGCTTCTGGAGCCGGCCGGGGTGTCACAGGCCGCACGTTTCCTTACGACTGTCTCCTTCGACGAGCTGTGGAACGTTTTCGGTGCCAGGTCCGATGACCTCGGCTGGGACAGGCAGGAGTACCTCGAACACCATCGGGGCCTCAAAGAGTTCTATGGGCAGGCGGCTTCGGCAGGCCACGCCGTGGTCAAAGCGGTGTGGGCTTGAGACGTGGCTACGTGCCGGTCGGTGCCCAGGCCGGCGGCCGTGTGGATCACCGGGTACCACCCCGCGTACTACCTGGGGAGTACGCGGGAAACGCTACGCCGGAGTGACGCGGGTCAGGCCCGGTACGGCCTAGCGTGGGCGGTATGGCAGAGCAGCGCGAGCGCCCGGGGGTTCCTCCCTGGCAGCGATGGGTGGAGCGGACCGGGCGGGGCCCGGCCTGGCGCTCCTCGCTGCTCGTGGCCGTCTTCGCGCAGGTCGGCTCGGGCTGGGCCGCGCAGCAGCAGAGCGGGCGGGTGGCGCTGGACGGCTTCGCGCGGCTCCTGCTGCTGCTCGGGCCACTGCTCCTCGTGTGGCGGCACCGGTACCCGGTGGCCGTGGCGTACGGGGTCAGCGCCGTCACCCTGGTGTACATCGGCGCCGGCTTCCCGTACGGCCCGGTGTTCATCAGCCTGGCCCTGGCCTGCTTCGCCGCCGTCATCGCCGGACGGCGAAGAGCCGCCTGGGGGGCCGTCGGGCTGCTCTGGGCCGGTCACCTGGCCATCGGGCACCTGCTCTACCGCCGCCTCCCGCCCGCCGGGGACGGCCCGGCGCCCTGGGCGCAGGAAATACTCGTCACCGCGTGGGTGCTCGCCATCCTCGCCGTCTCCGAGCTCGTCCGCATACGCCGGGAGCAGTGGGCGCTGGCCCGGGCCGAGCGGGCGGCGGCCGAGAAGCGCCGGGCGAACGAGGAGCGGCTGCGCATCGCCCGCGAACTGCACGACGTCCTCGCCCACAGCATCTCGGTGATCAACGTCCAGGCGGGGGTGGGGCTCGCCCTGCTCGACTCCGACCCCGAGCAGGCCCGTTCGGCGCTGACCACCATCAAGGCGGCCAGCAAGGAAGCGCTGGGCGAGGTCCGGCAGGTCCTCGACACCCTGCGCACGCCCGGTGACGGCGACGCACCGCGCGCGCCCGCCCCCGGTCTCGACCGGCTCCCCGAACTGGTCGAGCAGGCCGCCGCGGCCGGGCTGAGCGTCGACATCGCGACGGTCGGGGACGTGCGGGCGCCCGCGCCCGGGGCGGATCTGGCCGCCTTCCGCATCGTGCAGGAGGCGCTGACCAACGTCGTGCGGCACTCCGGGTCGCGCACCGCCCGCGTCCGCCTCTCCTGGCGGCCCCGCCTCCTGGAGCTGCGCGTGGACGACGACGGGCCGGCCACGGGCGGTCCGGCGGGCGGCAGCGGCAACGGGCTCGTGGGCATGCGCGAGCGGGCCGCGGCCCTCGGCGGCACCATCGAGGCCGGCCCGCGCCCCGACGGCGGCTTCCGCGTGGTCGCCCGGCTCCCGTTGCGGGCCGAGGCGGAGTCCGAGTCCGAGGTCCGGGCCGCGGCGGAACCGGAGGCCGACCCCGGCGCCGTACCGAAGGCCGTTCCGAAGCCCGTTCCGAAGGCCGCCCCGCCCCAGGAGGATCCGTGATCCGCGTTCTGCTCGCAGACGACCAGCTCCTCGTCCGGGCGGGGTTCCGGGCCCTGCTCGACGCGCAGCCGGACATCGAGGTGGCGGGAGAGGCCGCCGACGGCGACGAGGCCGTCCGCCTGGTGCGCGAGCTGCGCCCGGACGTGGTCCTGATGGACATCCGGATGCCGGTCTGCGACGGGCTCGCCGCCACCCGGCGGATCACCGGGGACGCGGCGCTGGCCGAAGTCCGGGTGGTCATGCTCACCACCTTCGAGCTCGACGAGTACGTCTTCGAGGCCCTGCGGTCCGGAGCCTCGGGCTTCCTCGTCAAGGACACCGAACCGGAGGAACTGCTGCGGGCGGTCCGGGCGGTGGTGGGCGGTGACGCGCTGCTGTCCCCGGGTGTCACGCGCCGCCTGATCGAGGAGTTCGCGGCCCGCTCCAAGCAGCCCGCCGCCGACGGGGCGGGCCTGGGCCTGGACCGGCTCACCGAGCGGGAGCGCGAGGTGATGGCCCTGGTGGGCCTCGGCCTGTCCAATGACGAGATCGCCCGGCGCCTGGTCGTCAGCCCGCTGACCGCGAAGACCCACGTGAGCCGGACCATGGTGAAGCTCGGCGCCCGCGACCGCGCCCAGCTGGTCGTCCTGGCCTACGAATCGGGCCTGGTCCGACCCGGCTGGCTCGGCTGACCCTCCCTTGCCCCGGCGCGCCCGGCCCCGTACTCCCTTGGTGGTACGCGCGGTGCAGCCGGCCGTACGACGACCCGGACCCCCTCCCGGAGCCAGTCTCGGAGTGTGACGCACAGTCCACACTTCCGAGGAGCTGAACCGAGATGAACACCCTCACCACCCTCGCGTACGACGGGCCCGGCCCGTGGATCCTGTTCTTCCCGCTGATCTGGGCGGCCGTGGTGGTCGCCGCCGTCACCGTGCTGCGCCGCACCGTGTGGCGCGGCCGCCGGGGCCCGTGGCAGGCGCGCGCAGCCGCGTACGGCGAGCGGTCCCCGATCGCGGTCCTCGGCCGGCGCTTCGCCTCCGGCGAGATCGACGAGGACGAGTACTGGCGGCGGCTGTCCGTCCTGGACGAGCAGTTCGGCCGCCTCTCCAAGGGCGGTGCGGCATGAGGACCGCCACCGCGCCGGGCGACGGCGGTGGCGTCGCCGCCCGGGTCGTCGATGCCGTGAAGGTCTACGGCCGGGGCGACACCGAGGTACGGGCCCTGGACGGGCTGAGCGTCGACTTCCCGGCCGGCCGCTTCACCGCGATCATGGGACCGTCCGGTTCCGGCAAGTCCACCCTGATGCACTGCGCCGCCGGTCTCGACACCCTCACCTCCGGATCCGCCGCCATCGGCGGTACGGATCTCGGCGCACTCGACGACCGCGCGCTCACCCTGCTGCGCCGCGAGCGCGTCGGCTTCGTCTTCCAGGCCTTCAACCTGATCCCCACCCTCACCGTCGCCGAGAACATCACGCTCCCGCAGGACCTCGCGGGCAGCCGCCCGGACGCGGCCTGGCTGGACGGCCTCATCGACGTCGTCGGACTGCGCGACCGGCTGCACCACCGGCCCGCCGAACTCTCCGGCGGCCAGCAGCAGCGCGTGGCGGTGGCCCGCGCCCTCGCCGGCAGCCCCGATGTCGTCTTCGCCGACGAGCCGACCGGCAACCTCGACTCCCGTTCGGGCGAGGAGGTGCTCGGGCTGCTGGGCCGGGCGGTGCGCGCGATGAACCGTACGGTCGTCATGGTCACCCACGATCCGGTGGCGGCCGCCCACGCCGACGAGGTCGTCTTCCTCGCCGACGGGCGGCTGGTCGACCGGATGGCGGGTCCCACCGCGGACCGGGTCCTGGACCGGCTGAAGTCCTTCGACTCCCGCCCCTTGACGGCGGCCGTCCCGGGGGAGGCGTCATGAGGAGGAGCGCGGCCCGCACCGTCCTGCGGCTCGCCGCGGCCTCACTGCGCGCGCACAAGCGGCGGTTCGCCGGGACTTTCACGGCCGTGCTGCTCGGCGTCGCCTTCCTCGCCGGGACGCTCCTCATGGGCGACACCCTTCGCGCGAGCTTCGACGGCATGTTCGCCGGCGCGGCGAGCGGCACCGACGCCGTGGTCCGCGGTTCCCGTGTGGTCACCGTCCAGGGGGAGGCGCAGGGCACCCGCCAGCCCGTACCGACGGCGCTCGTGGAGGAGATCCGGCGCATCCCGGGCGTGGCCCTCGCCGCCCCCGTCATTCAGGGCGCGGGGCAGCTCGTCGGCTCCGACGGCAAGCCGATCGGCGGCCAGGGGCCGCCCACGCTCGCCGGGAACTGGATCGAGGACCCCGAACTCAACCCGTACCGGCTCGCGGAGGGCCGGGCGCCCGAGCGGAGCGGAGAGGTCGTCGTCAACCGGGCCACCGCGGACAAGGGCGGACTGGAACTCGGCGACACGACCGTGCTGCGCACGCCCGATCCGGTCCCGGTGACGGTCGTGGGCCTGGCCACCTTCGGCGGCGCGGACGGCATGGGGCAGGTCACGTACACGGGGATGACCCGGGCGGACGCGGAGAAGTACCTGACCCCGGCGCCCGGTCAGGCGGCGTCCATCCAGGTGCGCGCGGGTCCGGGAACCGGTCAGAGCGAGCTGGTGGAGACGCTCACCGCGGTGCTGCCGCAGGGCGTGGAGGCGATCACCGGGCAGGAATCGGCCCAGGAGAACACCGACATGATCTCCGGACGGTTCCTGACCCTCTTCACCACCATGCTGCTCGTCTTCTCGGGCATCGCCCTGCTCGTCGCCACCTTCAGCATCCACAACACCTTCGCGATCGTCGTGGCCCAGCGCACCCGCGAGAACGCCCTGCTCCGCGCCCTGGGCGCCTCCCGGCGCCAGGTCGTCGGCGGCACGCTGGCCGAGGCCGCGGTCGTGGCGTTCGCCGCCTCGGCGGCCGGGCTGCTCGGCGGCGCCGCCATCGCCGCAGGGCTCCAGGCGCTCTTCCCGGCCATCGGATTCCCCTTCCCCGAAGGGGACTTGGTGATCAGCGGCCCGTCGATGCTGATTCCGCTCGCGGTGGGGGTCCTCGTCTGCCTCGGCTCTGCCGTGCTGCCGGCCGTACGGGCCGGACGGACGGCGCCGCTGGCCGCACTGCTCGACGCCGCGGTGGACCGTTCCGGGGCCTCCCGGTCCCGTACGGTCACCGGCGCGGCGCTGGGCGCGGCCGCCATCGGCCTGCTCCTGACCGGGGTGCTCGCCGTACCGTCACTGTGGCTGTCCGGGGCGGGCGCGGCGATGGCGACGGCCTCGTTCGTCGTACTGGGTCCGGTGGCGGCCTCGTCCGCCGTTCGGATGCTCGGCCGACCGCTGGAACGGCTGCGCGGGGTGACCGGCGCCCTCGCGGCGCGCAACGCACGGCGCGGTCCGAAGCGGACGGCGTCCACGGCGACCGCGCTGATGATCGGGGTCGCCGTCGTCTGCCTGTTCACCGTCTTCGGCGCGTCGCTGAAGGCGACGATGGACGGGGCCGTATCGCGTTCCTTCGCCGGTGACGTGGCCGTCAGCGCCCCGTCCTTCGGCGCGGGCGGCAGCGGCCTGAGCCCGAAACTGGCACCGGCCCTCGCGGAGCTGCCCGAGGTGGCGGGTGCGGTGGGCCTGGGCAAGGGGGTCGCGGAGGTAGACGGCTCGGGGCGGGCGCTGACCGTCACCGACCCCGCCGCGCTCGCGGCCGGCCTCGACCTGGGCGCGGTGTCGGGAGGGCTCGACGCGCTGGGACCGGACGGCATCGCGGTGTCCGCGAAGGAGGCCGCGCGGCGCGGCTGGCGGCCCGGCGGCACGGTCGCACTCGCCTTCACCGACGGGCAGCGGCAGACCTTCACGATCCGCGCGGTGTACGAGCACTCCGAGCTGGCCGGCGACTACGTCATCACGCGAGAGGCCTGGGCGCCGCACCGGGCGCAGGACACGGACTCGCTGGTCGGCGTCACCTTCAAGGACGGGGTGTCGGCCGCGGCCGGCACGGCGGCGGTCGAGAGGACGGCCGCGCTCTACGGCGGACCCGAGGTCCAGACGCGAGCGGAGTACGCGCGGTCGGCGGCGGGCGGCATCGACATGATGCTCACGCTCGTCTACGCGCTGCTCGGCCTCGCCGTGCTGATCGCCCTGCTGGGCATCTCCAACACGCTGACCCTCGCCGTCCACGAGCGCACCCGCGAACTGGGGCTGCTCCGGGCGGTCGGCCAGACCCGGGGCCAGCTGCGGGCCATGGTCCGCTGGGAGTCGGTCCTGGTCGCCGCCTTCGGCACGGCCGGCGGTCTGGCGCTGGGCGGCGTCCTCGGCTGGGTCCTGGTGAAGGCCTCGGACGGGGCGAGCGACAGCGCGTTCACCTTCGCGGTCCCGCCGCTGCAGCTCACCCTGGTCGCCCTGGTGGGCGTGACGGCGGGAGTCCTCGCGGGCCGGGGCCCGGCGCGGCGCGCCGCGCGCCTGGACATCCTGCGCGCGGTCGCCACCGACTAGACCGGCTCTTTAGGAACCTGGAGGGCCGCAGCCCTACCGGGCGTAGGTGCGGATGCGGTAGCGCAGGCCCGTCACCGAGGACTGCCAGCCGCCGTCCCCGGCGACGGTCCACGCCGGGTCCAGCTCCGGGGCGTGGGTGTCGCCGATGACCTGCGTATCGACTTCGGTCACCGAGAGCATGACGGCGTGGGCCAGCGCGGCGCGGTAGACCTCACCGCCGCCGATCACCCAGCAGGCGGCGGCGGGGGCGGCCGTCTCCTGCTGCCCGGCCCCGCCCGCCGCGAGCTCCAGGGCCGCGTCGATGGACCCGGCGCGCTCCGCGCCCTCCGCGGCCCAGTCCGGATCGCGGGTCACCACGATGTTGCGCCGCCCGGCCAGCGGGCGGAACCGGACCGGCAGCGAATCCCAGGTCTTGCGGCCCATCACCACCGGATGGCCGAGGGTGGTGGCCTTGAAGTGCGCCATGTCCTCGGGCAGCCGCCAGGGGATCCCGTTGTCCGCGCCGATCACGCCGGCGGAGCTCTGCGCCCAGATCAGCCCGACGCTCATGCCGGTGCCCGCGGGGGTGTCCGTACCGATTCCGGTGCCGGCGTCCGTACCGGCGTCCGTGCCTGCGTCGGCGCCGGTGTCCGTGCCGGTGTCCGTGCCGGCGTTGGTGTCGAGGCTCATACCGCGACCGGGGCCTTGATGGCCGGGTGGTGCTGGTAGCCGGCCACCTTCACGTCGCCGTAGGTGTAGTCGAACAGCGAGTCGGCCTGGTGCAGCTTCAGCTCGGGGAACTCGAACGGGGTACGGGAGATCTGCTCGGTGACCTGCTCGACGTGGTTGTCGTAGATGTGGCAGTCGCCGCCGGTCCAGATGAAGTCGCCCGGCTCCAGGCCGGCCTGCTGGGCCACCATGTGGGTGAGCAGGGCGTAGCTGGCGATGTTGAACGGCACGCCGAGGAACAGGTCCGCGCTGCGCTGGTACAGCTGGCAGGAGAGCTTGCCGTCGGCCACGTAGAACTGGAAGAAGGCGTGGCACGGAGCGAGCGCCATCTTCGACAGCTCGGAGACGTTCCAGGCGGAGACGATCATCCGGCGGGAGTCCGGGTCCCGGCGCAGGGTGTCGAGGACCTCGCTGATCTGGTCGATGTGCGAGCCGTCCGGGGTGGGCCAGGAGCGCCACTGGGCGCCGTAGACCGGGCCGAGGTCGCCGTTCTCGTCGGCCCACTCGTCCCAGATGGTGACGCCGTGCTCGCGCAGCCAGCCGACGTTGGACTCGCCGCGCAGGAACCACAGCAGCTCGTACACGATCGACTTGAGGTGCACCTTCTTGGTGGTGACCAGGGGGAACCCCTGCGAGAGGTCGTAACGCAGTTGGTGCCCGAAGACACTCCGGGTGCCGGTGCCCGTCCGGTCGGCCTTCGCCGTCCCGGAGGTGAGCACCAGCTTCAACAGGTCTTCGTACTGGGTATCCGCCACGGGCACCGAGTCTACTGGGCTGCCGCCGGAGGTCCTGTCAGCCGGTCGGGCCGGTCAGCAGGCCGGTCGGGCGGGTCAGCCGGTCACCACGCCGTCGGTGAGCAGGCCGGCCAGGACCGCCTCGCCGACCGCCACGACCGCCGTCTGGGGGCGGAGCATCACGGTGATCTCGTCGATCAGGCCCTCCGGCGTGAGGTGCAGCATGTCGATCCCGTGCACCTGGCGGTCGCCCACGGTGGTCCGGAACGGCAGTACGGTCGCCGGTCCCTCGGCTCCCTCCGCCCCGAACGGGACACCGGCGGACTGGACGCTGCCGTCGAAGTGCCCGACGTAGTGGAAGCCCTCGAACGTGCGCAGCAGGACGCGGAAGAGGGCCAGTACCGCCGGCTTGCCCTCGAAGGGCTTCGACTTCACCGGGCTGTTGAGCCGGACGTCGTCAGTGAACAGCGCGTCCAGTGCGGCGAGGTCATGGCCGGCCACGGCGGCGCGGAAGCGGTCGGCCGTGCTGGTGTCGGTACTCATGAAGACTCCTCGATAGTCACCGATGTGATTACTCACTTTCTTGACTATCATGGCCCGGGCGTCCTTGAGAAGACGGCGTCCTTGAGAAGACGGCGTCCTTGAGAAGGCGGCGTCCTTGATGAAGAAGCTGCCGCGCACGATCCCGAGGAGACCGACCGATGGCATTGCGCCACGCCGTACTGGCGGCGCTGCTCGACGAGGAGCTGAGCGGCTACCAGCTGGCCAAGGCGTTCGGCACGGGCGTGGCCAACTTCTGGCACGCCCTGCCCCAGCAGCTCTACACCGAGCTGGCCAAACTGGAGCGGGAGGGCTTCATCGCGGGCCGCGAGGTGGTCCAGGACACCCGGCCGAACAAGCGGCTGTTCCAGGTCACCGACGCCGGACTGGCCGAGCTGGAGCGCTTCACCGCCGCCGAGACCAAGCCCTGCGTCATCCGCGACGACCTGCTCGTGAAGGTCCAGGCGGCCGAGCACGTCGACACGGCGGGGCTGATCGCGCAGCTCGCGGAGCGGACCGCCTTCGCGACGGCCAAGGCGGAGCTGTTCGAGAAGCTGCTGCGCTCGATGCGCGGTGAGCGCACCGAGGAGGAGTTCCTGCGCCACGGCGCGCGGATCGGCCCCTACCTCACCTGCCTGCGCGGCCTGGAGTTCGAGCGGGCCAACCGGGCCTGGTACGAGCGCACCACGATCATCCTGAACGAGAGGCGGGCATCCCGTGGAGAGCACTGAGCAGCGACGGCCGACCGGGCACGCCCGGTACGCCCGGTACGTGGCTCTCGGCGACAGCCAGAGCGAGGGCGTGGGCGACGGGGACGACCGCACCGGGCTGCGCGGCTGCGCCGACCGGCTCGCCGAGCTGCTCGCGGTCCACGAGCCCGACGTGCTCTACGCCAACCTGGCCGTACGGGGCCGCCTCGCGGCGGGGGTCCGCGAGGGGCAGCTCGGGCCGGCCCTCGCGCTCCGCCCCGACCTGGCCACGGTGGTCGCCGGGGTCAACGACGTGCTGCGGCCCCGGTTCGACGCCGACGAGGTCGCCGGGCACCTGGAGGCGATGTTCGCCGCGCTCACCGCGCAGGGCGCCCGCGTCGCCACCGTCACCTTTCCCGACATCGCGAAGCTCGTGCCGCTCGCGAAGGGAGCGGCCCCGCGCGTCACCGCGCTGAACGACCGGATACGGCGGGCCGCGGAGCGGCACGGGGTGGCCGTCGCGGACTTCGCCCGCCACGAGGCCTCCACCGACCCGCGGATGTGGAGCGCGGACCGGCTGCACGCCGCCCCGTCCGGCCACGCGATGATCGCCGCCGGGGTCGCGCACGCCCTGGGGCTGCCCGGCAGTGACGATGCGTGGACCCGCCCGCTGCCCGGCCCGGCTCCCGCCGCCCCGGCGGGCCTGCGGGGCGTCGCCGGGGAACTGCGGTGGGCCGTGGGCTTCGCCGGGCCCTGGATCGGGCGGCGGCTGCGCGGGCGCTCCTCCGGAGACGGCCGTACGGCCAAGCGGCCCGAGCTGCTCCCCGTACGCCTGGCGGCCTGAAGGGCGCGCCCGCCGGGGTCAGGAAAGGCGTACCCGCCGGGGTCAGGCGCGGCAGATGATCTCGCCGTTCAGCACCGAGAACCAGGCGTCCGGGTCCGCGCCCCAGGTGTGCCAGGCGTCCGCGACGGCCGCCAGATCCGCCCGCGTCGCGTGTCCGCCGCCGGTCGCGATCCCCGCGTAGGCGGAGGCCGTCGTACGGTCCGCCCACAGCGCGGACCACCAGGCGGCCTCCTCCGCGGTCGCGTAGCACCACGAGGTCGCCGTACAGGTCACGTCAGTGAAGCCCGCCTCCCGCGCCCACGCGCGCAGGCGGCGTCCGGCGTCGGGCTCGCCGCCGTTGGCGCGGGCCACCCGCCGGTACAGGTCCAGCCACTCCTCCAGCCCCGGAGCCGCCGGGTACCAGGTCATCGCCGCGTAGTCCGCGTCCCGCGCCGCGACGATCCCGCCCGGCCGGCACACCCGGCGCATCTCGCGCAGGGCCTGGACCGGATCGCCCACGTGCTGCAGCACCTGGTGGGCGTGGACCACGTCGAAGGAGTCGTCCGGGAAGTCCAGCGCGTGGACGTCGGCCGTGGCGAACTCGATGCCGGTCAGGCCGCGTTCCTTCGCGTACGCGGCGGCCTGGTCGACCACGTCCCGCGCCGCGTCCACCGCCGTGACCCGGCCCTCGGGCCCCACCAGCTCCGCCAGGTCCGCCGTGATCGTGCCAGGGCCGCAGCCCACGTCCAGGACGGCCATCCCCGGGCGCAGCGCGCCGATCAGGTACGCGGCGGAGTTCTGGGCGGTGCGCCAGCGGTGCGAGCGCAGCACCGACTCGTGGTGTCCGTGGGTGTAGACCGCGGTCTCGTGCGCGGGCTCCGCGGTGTGAGCGGCGGCGGCGCTGTCGGTGGCTTTGGTGGCATCGGTGGCTTCAGTGGCTTCAGCGGCGTTCATGGACGTGCTCCTTCGTCGTCGAAAGTGCTGTCGAGGCCTGTCGAGGCGTTGGTTTCACCGTAAGGGATCAGTTCGTCATCTGAGATATGCGTTTTGACATGTGGACACCATCCTTGTGTGCCAAGGGGATTGGCCGAGTGGGTGGCAGGTGGCGGCCGGGGCGAGGACAGTGAATCCGGGGGAACGAAGGACGGTGAGATCCATGCCGGACCCGCTGCTGGAGCGGCACGCCGAGGCGCTGCGGCTCTTCGGTCGGTACGTCCACTCGGTCTCGGACGCGCAGTGGGACGCGCCGACACCCTGTAGCGAATGGAGCGTGCGCGAGCTGGTCAACCACGTCACCGCCGAACAGCTCTGGATACCGCCCCTGGTCACCGACGGCCGCACCGTCGAGGACATCGGCGCCACCTTCAACGGCGACGTGCTCGGTACGGACCCGGCCGCCGCCTGGGACGAGGCCTCGGCCGCCGCGCACACGGCCTTCGAGATCCCCGGGGCGCTGGAGCGCACCGTCCGGCTCTCGTACGGGCCCGCGCTCGGGTCGGCGTACTGCTCGGAGCTGACCGCCGACTGCGTGGTCCACGCCTGGGACCTCGCGCGGGGCATCGGCGCCGACGACCGGCTGCCGGACGGCCTCGTCGAGTTCTCCATCAAGGAGGTCATGCCGTACGCCGACGGACTGGCCGCGAGCGGCATGTACGCGGCTCCGCTGGAGGTGCCGGCGGGGGCGAACGCCCAGACCCGGCTGCTCGCGCTGCTCGGGAGGAGCGGCTGACGCGCGACGGCCGGCACACAACGGCCGACGCACAACGGCCGACGCACAACGGCCGACGTACAACGGGCGACTGCGGACGAATAACCGTATAAAGGCATGGTTGGGAGCGCGGGAACGGCAGGGAGAGGTGGCGCGCGGTGTCGGGGATCCAGCGCACGACGGCCGAGGGCCGGGGCCAGGTCCGCTACGGTCCGCCCGCACCCCAGCCCGGCCTGCCCGTGCTGCCCGAGCTCACGGCCGTCCTCGCGTCCGCCGCCTGGCGGTCGGCCCCCGAGCCGGCCGGCGGGGGAGTGCCCGTACGGGCCGCCGCCGCCCGGCACTGGGGCAGACGCGGTCTGCCCACCGACCCCGACCACGTGGCAGCCGGCCCCGGCGCGCCCGCCCTGCTGCTCGCGCTGCTCGGCGCGTACGGCGGCGACGTGATGCTGCCCCGCCCCTGTCCCGCCTGGTGGACGCCGCAGGTCCGCCTGCTGGGACGGCGGGCCTACCACGTGCCGACCCCGGCCGAGTGCGGCGGCGTGCCCGACCCGTACGCCCTGCTGGAGACCGTGCGCCGGGTGCGCGCCGAGGGCGGCGACCCGCGCGTGCTGCTGCTGTCCGTCGCCGACGACCCGACCGCGACCGTCCCGCCGCCCGAGCTGCTCCGGGAGGCCTGCGAGGCCGCCGCGTCCGCCGGGCTGTTCGTCGTCAGCGACGAGACCTGGCGCGACACCGTCCACCGGCCGGTCCACGGCCGCCTGGGCGGCCCGGACGGCCCGGACGGCCCGGGTACGGACACCCCCGGCGGGCTCCCGGGCACCCGCGACCGGCTCGTCGTGCTCAGCCCCGCCGAGATGCTGCCGGACGACACCGCCGTACTCGTGGACCTCTCCGGCGCCCTGTTGCCCGCGGGCTGGCCCGCCGCCGTCGTGCGGTTCCCCGGCACCCCGCGGGGTACCTGGCTGCGGGCCCGGACCCTGGACGTGCTCACCGCCACCGGCGGGTTCGTCGCGGGTCCCGTCGCCGGGGCGGCCGCGCACGCCCTCGACGAGCCCCCCGCCGTCGCGGGCCGGGCCGCGGCGGCCGCCGCCCTGCACGGCGCGGTGGCCCGGGCCGCGCACCGGGAACTCCTGGCCGCCGGGGCGCTGGCCCGGCCCCCGCAGGCCGGCCGCCACCTCTACGCCGATCTGACCCCGCTGCGCTCGGGGCTCGCCCGGCAGGGGGTCGGCGACGCGATGGAACTGGAGGACTGGCTGGGCGGACGGCTCGGCGCGCCCACGCCCGGCGGGCAGCGGTTCGCCGACGAGGCCGTCGCCCCGCGGGTCCGGCTGTCGACCGGGCCGCTGCTGGGCGCCACCCCGGAGGAGCGGCTCGCGGCGCTCACCGCGACCGACCCCCTCGCCCTGCCCCACGTACGGGACTCCCTGGCCCGGCTCCGGTCGGTCCTGGCCGGGCTGTCCGACTGACCTGCGCCGTGGCCCCCGCCCCCACCTTGGAACCCCCGACTGCCGCCGGTGAACGGAGACTTCTCGATGAGGGATCAGACGGACGCCCCCTCGGCCTCCCGGGCCGTGGCAGGCCGGGACGTCCCCCCGACGGCTTCCCGGGGCGATGCCGATGCCGATGCCGGTGCCGGTGCCGGTGCCGGTGTCCGGCACGCGAGGCCTCGGCCGCTCGGGGAACACCGGCTGTGGCCGCGCTCGTTCGCGGACCGGCTGACCACCCCGCTGCCGGGGCTGCGCGCGTTCGCCCGGCTCGCCCGCGAGGGCGCCTTCCGGCCGGGCCCGGAGGGGCTGCGCGGCATCCCGGACCTGCCCTACGCGCCCGCCCCGCTGCCCGCCGTGGCCACCGGGTCGGTGTCCGTCACCTGGGCCGGGCACGCCAGCTGGATCCTGCGGATCGGCGGGCTCACCGTACTGACCGACCCCGTCTGGTCCCGGCGGATCCTCGGCACCCCGGCCCGGATGACCCCCGTCGGGGTGCGCTGGGAGGAACTGCCGCCGGTCGACGCCGTGGTGATCAGCCACAACCACTACGACCACCTCGACGCCCCCACCCTCAAGCGCCTCCCGCGCGCGACGCCGCTCTTCGTTCCGGCCGGGCTCGCCCGCTGGTGCCGGCGCCGGGGGTTCACCCGGGTCACCGAACTCGACTGGTGGGAGTCGGCCGAACTGGGCGGCGTACGCTTCGAGTTCGTGCCGGCGCACCACTGGTCGAAGCGGTCGCTGCTGGACGCGTGCCGGACGTTGTGGGGCGGCTGGATGATCGGCGTCGCCGACGGGTGGGCGGGGGCGGCGGGGGCGCCCCGGGCGGCGAAGAAGGTGTACTTCGCGGGCGACACGGGCTACGGGCACTGGTTCGGCGAGATCGGGCGGCGGCACCCCGGAATCGACCTCGCGCTGCTCCCGATCGGGGCGTACGCCCCGCGGTGGTGGCTGCGGGACGTCCACGCGGACCCGGAGGAGGCCGTGCAGGCCTGTCTGGACCTGGGGGCGACGCGGATGGCTCCGATGCACTGGGGGACCTTCGTGCTCTCGTCGGAGCCGGTGATGGAGCCGCTGCAGCGGGTGCGGGCCGCGTGGGCCCGTACCGGGCTGCCCCGGGAGCACCTGTGGGACCTCCCGGTCGGGGCGTCCCGAGCCCTGTAGCCGCGGCTACGGACCGGGGGCCCTGCGGGGCTGTCCCCTACCCGCCCTTCCACCGTTCCCCGGGCTGCGCCCGGACCCCCGGGGCTCCGCCCCGGACCCCGCGTCTCAAACGCCGGCGAGGCTGGAACCGTCAGCCTCCTGGACGGATGCGGCGCCACAGGGGCGGGGCCGCGCTGATGAGGAGGGTGAGGGCCACCGCCAGGGCCACGCCCTTCCAGGGTTCCGCGAAGAGGGAGCCCCCGACGATGCCGATCAGGCCGTAGGTCGCCGCCCAGGCCAGGCAGGCGGGGCCGTCGCCGCGGGCGAAGCGGCGCAGGGGGAGCTCCGCGAGCAGGCAGGCCAGCATCACCGGGATGCGGCCGCCCGGGAGGAGGCGCGAGACCACCAGGACCAGGACGCCGTTCTCGTCGAGCTTGCGCTGCGCCTGAGCGAGGCGTTCCGGGGTCGCCCGCCGGCGCAGGGCCTCCAGCCAGCGCGAGCCGTTCCGGGAGCGGACACCGCGGCGGCCCAGCCAGTACAGGGCCATGTCCCCGGCGAAGGCGGCCAGCGAGGACACCCCGAACACCAGCAACAGCCCGAAGGGGAGGGAGTCCTGGTGGAAGGCGACCACGGCCGCCGTACTGACCAGCGCGCCGGTCGGGATCACCGGCACCAGCGCGCCCAGCGCCACCAGAACGAACAGGGTCGGGTAGCCGATCGCCTGCTGGGTGGATTCCGGCGGGACCTGCGAGGCCGCCTCCGCAAGCCGGGACAAGGACAGAGGCAGGGACAGGGCGCTCACGGCAGCCGCACCCGTTCACCGTGGGCGGGCACCCGCACCGACACCTTCGGCGCCTCCCGCCGCGCACACCGTGCGAACTCCTCGCCCGGCGCGTGGAACTCGTGCGGCCGCACCGCGTCCATCCCGATCGGCCAGTACGTGCCCCAGTGCACCGGAACCGCCGCGGCCGGTGCCAGCAGGGCCAGTGCCCGCGCCGCACCCGCGGCGTCCAGGTGCCCCGGGCCCAGGTTGGGTCCCCAGCCGCCCACCGGCAGCAGGGCCACGTCCACCGGTCCGACCTCGTCGGCCATCGAGTCGAACAGGCCGGTGTCCCCGGCGAAGTAGGTCCGCGACGCGCCCTCGATCACGTACCCCAGCGCGGGCGCGAGCCGGGGTCCGAACGGCAGCCGCCGCCCGTCGTGCCGCGCGCTGACCACCCGGACCCGTACGCCGCCGCCCGAGGCGCCCGCGCCCCGTACGCCGTCCCGCACGGCCACCGTGTCGCCCGGCGCCACCTCCGTGACCACCAGCCCCCGCACCCCGGCTATCCGCGCCAGCCCCGGCACCGCGCCCGGTGCCCCGCGGGGCACCAGCAGCCGGGTCCCGCGCGCGAGGCGCGCCAGCGAGGGCAGGTGCAGGTGGTCGGCGTGCAGGTGCGAGACGAGCACCGCGTCGGCGACCGCGGCCTCCGGCGGGGGCACCGCCCCGCGACGGCGCCTCAGGTGCGCCAGACGGCGTGCGAAGAGCGGGTCCGTGAGCAGCCGGACACCGGAGTCCTCGACCGTGCACGTGGCGTGTCCCCACCAGGTGATCTCCACCGGCCCCTGATCCCCTCCCTCGCATCCCGCGCCCCGCTTGCCACCGGGTCCCGTACGAGCCTAAAGGCTGCCCGCCCAAACCGCCCGGAACCGGGGCTCCACGCCCCCTCCTCCCCGGCGGCGGATCGGAGTAGGGTCGGGCGGCATGGATGAGCTGCGCGTGGCCGCGATCGCCAGCCTGGCCCCGCTGGAGGATCTGGACACGGATCCCTTCGCCGTCGACACCCGGAGCCAGCACGCCATGTGTGCCCGCTGGGCGGCCGACCGGGGATACGTGGTGACCCGCGAACTCTTCGTCTACGGGCTGCGCGCCGACCACTGCGGGCTGTGGAACGACATCGACGCCGGCCGCGTCGACCTGTTCGTCACCGCCAACCACCGGGTGCTGACCCGCGCGCTGCGCTCCGTGGACGAGTTCACCGCCGAGTGCGCGCGACGCGGCGTACGGCTGGAAACCGCCGGTCTCGACGAGCCGCGCTACACCTCCGCGATGAAGGCCGAGGTGCACCGCCGCCTCTCCATGCCGACCGCCGGATACGACGGCACGTAGGCGCGGACACCCCCCCTCGCACCCCCCTCGCGTCCCCCCGGCGCATCGCGCCCCCGCGCCCGTACGCACATCCGCCGCCCGTGTCACCCGGCCGGGCGGGCGCCGCTGTGCGAGCCTGGACACCGTGGGACGGGGGCTCGTCGGCGCGGTGCGGGCCACGGTTGGTGAGGTGGGTCGGGCGTGTTGCGAGGCCGGTGGCGGAGTACGGGCGGCGCCCTGGTGCGCGTGGTCATCGTCTGGGCGGTGTCCACCCTCACCATGCTCGTCCTGGCCGGAATCCTCCCCGACTTCCGGCTCCAGGCGGGCGCGGGCGGCGACCGCGACAGCATCACGCGGATAGGTCTGACGGCCGCCATCGGCGCCGGTGCGTTCGGTCTGCTGAGCGCGCTGGTGTGGCCGGTCCTCGTACGCGCCCTGCTGCTCGTCCCGGCCCTGGTGCTCGGGCTGCTCGTGTTCTTCCTCAACGGCTCGCTGCTGCTGCTGGCGCTCAGCCTGATCCCGGCCGGCCGCGGCGAGGCGGACCCCGAGACGGCGGTGGTGGTCGCCGCCGTGATGTCCGCCGTCGCGTCCGCGACCTCCACGGCCCTCGCCGTACGGGACGACGAGGCCTACCGGCGCCGGCTCTACCGGCTCGCCGACCGCCGCCGGCGCCGCCAGCACCGCGAGGGCGCGCCCGGGGCCGACGAACGCGCCCCCGGCGTGGTGTTCCTGCAACTCGACGGGGTCGGTTACGAGGTGCTGCGGCGGGCGGCCGGCAGCGGTCTGATGCCGACGGTGGCCGACTGGCTCGACCGCACCCACCGCGTCACCTCCTGGCGCACCGACTGGTCGAGCCAGACCGGGGCCAGCCAGCTCGGCATCCTGCACGGCTCCAACTTCGACGTCCCGGCCTTCCGTTGGTACGAGAAGGACACCGGCGAGGTGGTCGTCTGCAACCGGCCCACCAGCGCGGCCGAGCTCCAGCGGCGGGCCGTCGAACGGACCGGGGACGGGGGCCTGCTCACCCTCGACGGGGCCAGCCGCGGCAACCTCTTCAGCGGCGGCGCCGGCCAACTGGCGCTCGTCCTGTCCGTTTCCGCCCGGCGGGGGCCGCAGAACCGCTCCCGCGCCGGGTACTTCGCGTACTTCTCCGACCCGGCCAACGCGGTCCGCACGGCGCTCTCCTTCGTCGCCGAGGTGGTCCGCGAGATCACCCAGTCGCTGCGCCGCCGGTTGCGCGGGGACCGGCCACGGGTCTCGCGCGGCGGGCTGTACCCCTTCATCCGGGCCTTCGCGACGGTGGTGGAGCGCGACGTCGTGGTCGCCGCGGTGATCGGCGACATGCTGGCCGGGCGCGCCGCGGTCTACGCCGACCTGGTCGCCTACGACGAGGTCGCCCACCACTCGGGCCCGCGCTCGCGGGACACCGAGCAGGTGCTCGCCCGGCTCGACCGCAGCCTCGCGCTGATCGCCCGGGTCGCGGAGCACGCGCCGCGCGAGTACCGGATCGTGCTGCTCTCGGACCACGGCCAGAGCCCGGGGGAGACCTTCCTGGCCCGGTACGGGCTCACCCTGAAGGACCTGGTCCGCGCGGGCTGCGGGCTGCCGGTCTCCCGGAAGGCCGGCCGCACCCACAGCGGCGCCGAGGCACGGGCCGCCGTACGGGCCGCCCTGCACCGGCCGGTGGAGGAGACCGAGGAGGAGGCGCGTCCGGGGGCGGGCCCGGACCCGGTGGTCCTGGCCTCGGGCAACCTCGGGCTGATCTCCTTCCCGGACCTGCCCGGGCGCGCGTCCAGGGAACGGATCGAGCGGGCGCACCCGGCGCTGCTCTCCACCCTGGCGAACCATCCCGGGGTCGGGTTCCTGCTCGTCGACGGGACCGTCCTGGCGGCCGGCGGGGCCGAAGCCCGGCTGGACGAGCCCGGCGCGGCGGAGGAACTGCTGGCCCCCTTCGGACCCGGCGCCGCGCGGTCGGTCCGGCGGACCGACACCTTCCCGCACGTGGCCGACGTGATGGTGAACTCGGCCTACGACCCGGAGGCGGGCACGGTGCACGCCTTCGAGGAGCAGATCGGCTCGCACGGCGGCCTGGGCGGGGAGCAGGGCCACCCCTTCCTGATGTGGCCGGTGGAACTGTCCGAGCCGGTGTACCGGCCGGACGGGGAGCTGGTGGGCGCGGAGGCGGTCCACGAGGTCCTGCGCCGCTGGCTCACCGAGGCGGACGGCCCCCAGGTCCCGGTGCCCCCGGAGGCGCCGCCGGAGGTCTCCGTGGCCCCGGGCACGGACCCGGCGCCCGCGGCCTGACGAGGCATACGGCCAGGCCGGCCGCCGGCCCCGGGCGTACTTTGGAGACAGAGGCCATCAGGGGGGCTCCGAGGGGTCGCCATGTCCGCGATCAGCAACACCATCGACATAGACCGCAGTCCCGAGGACGTGTACGCGTACATCACGGACCCCACGCACCTGCCGGAGTGGCAGGACAGCGCCGTCTCGGCGGTGCCGATGGGAGACCTTCCCGTCCACGTGGGGTCGAAGGTCCTGGTCACCCGCCAGATCGGCAGGCGCGCGATCCCCACGACCATGGAGGTCCTGGAGATGGACCCGCCGAGGAGCTGGCACTTCCACGGGGTCGAGGGGCCGGTCCGGCCGGACGTACGGGGCCGCATCGAATCCCTCGATGGAGGCACCCGCTCGCGCGTGACCATCGCCCTCGACTTCGAGGGCCACGGCCTGGGCAGGGCGCTCGTCCCGCTCGCGGTCAAGCCCATGGTCCGCAAGGAGATGCCCCGCAGCGAGGAGAAGCTCAAGCACCTGCTGGAACACTCCGCGGCCTGAGCGCGGCGCTCCGGGGCTGAGGGCTCCGGGGCTCAGGGCTCCGGACGGGCGCCCCGGGGAAAACCGGATGCTTCGGGACACGCGGTACACCCACACTGGGCGCACCGCGTACCCGGACCCGGTCCGGTACCCCGTATCCGCATCCCGGACTCCCTAAGGACATCCCCACCCGTGCAGGCTGCCGTCACCGTCACCCCCGCCCAGCTCCCCGAACTGCTCCTCGGCCTCGCCACCGTGCGGCCCGTGTTCCTCTGGGGGGCGCCCGGCATCGGCAAGTCCTCGCTCGTGCGCACGTTCGCCGACTCGCTGGGACTGGAGTGCGTGAGCCTGCTCGGGACCCAGCTGGCGCCGGAGGACCTGATCGGCGTACCGCAGATCCGTGACGGGCGTTCGGTGTTCTGCCCGCCCGAGGCCATCGCCCGCGAGGAGCCGTACTGCCTGTTCCTCGACGAGCTCAACGCCGCGGGCCCCGACGTGCAGAAGGCCTTCTACTCCCTGATCCTCGACCGGCGGATCGGTTCCTACGAGCTGCCCGCCGGCTCCATCGTCATCGGCGCGGGCAACCGGGCCACCGACAACGCCCTGGCCCGCCCCATCGCCTCCGCGCTCGTCAACCGGCTCACCCACGTCCATCTGAACGCCTCCGCCGGTGACTGGCTGGTCTGGGCCGGCGAGCACGGCATCCACCCGTGGGTCACGGACTACCTCACCGACCGGCCCGACCACCTGTGGTCGCAGCCGCCCAAGACGGAGGAGCCGTTCTCCACGCCGCGGTCCTGGCACATGCTCTCCGACGCCCTGCACTCCTTCGGCCAGGGCCTGGACGAAACGACCCTCAAGGTCATCGCGCACGGCACCCTCACCCCGGCGCACGCCGTCTCCTTCTGCGGCTACGCGAAGATCGTCCGCCACTCCTTCGGCATAGAGGCGATCATGAAGGGCGACGCGAACTGGCCCACCCGCCTCGCCGACCGCGACCTGCTCTACTACCTGGCCGAGGCCTTCCGCGGCCGGCTGGTCAAGGAGCTGCCCGCACGGCGCGAACACGTCTCGCCCGCCGTCCGGCAGACCGCGTACCGGGCCAAGTCCCTCCTCGTCCAGCTCGCCGAGATCTCCGTCGAGGTGGCCCAGACCGTCATCGCGGACGACGCCGACGGCCTGCCCGTGCTGCCCGCCTGGTTCCTCGTCGAGGCGGCCCGCGACATGCCGCGCCTGGTCGAGGCCCGCCGGTGACCCGTGCCACCGGCACCACCCGCAAGAAGGCCGGCAACGCCAAGCCGGACCCCGCCGAGCAGGCCTTCGCCGAGGGCCTCGCCCTGGTCAAGCGGAACCCGGCCCTCGCCGCGGTCTCCGCCACCATCTGCCGGCAGGCCAAGTGCGCGGCCACCCCCGCCGGGGGACTCGCGGCCGTGGACTCCAACGGCACCGTCCACGTCCACCCCACCCGGCGCGCCACGCCCCGGGAATGGGCCTGGACCCTCTCCCACGCCCTGCTCCACCTCGGCTTCGGACACGTCCCCGCCGCCCAGGAGGAGCACCGCCCCCAGCCCGACCGCTTCGACCTGGCCGCCCGCTGCGCCGTCGTCAACCGCTTCCTGGCGGGCTTCGCACCCGGCTGGACCCCGGAAAGCCTGCCCGCCGAGCACCCCGGCGGCGACGAGGAGCTGCTCGCCGCCCGCTGGCGCCGCGACGGCGTCCCCGCCGCCCACGAGCACTGCGGCACCGCCGGAGACCACCCCGACCAGGTCCTGGTGACCTGGCGGGCGTGGAACACCACGGTCCCCGACTGGGAGACCGCCTTCGCGCACGCCCTGACCCGCAGCGTCTCGGCCGCCATGGACACGGCCGGCGGCCGCCGCGACCGGGTGACCGGGGAGCATGTCCGCCTCCGCCCCTGGGACCGGGCCCTGAACTGGTTCGTCTCCTCGTACCCGCTGCTCGGGGGGCTCGCCGCCGGGCTGAAGATCGTCGCCGACGCCGAGCTGGCCCGCGCCCAGGGCATCGACATCGCCGCCGTCAGCGCGAGCGCCGGGGAGATCTACGTCAACCCGCTGCGCGCCTTCACCGACGGGGAATGGCGGTTCATTCTGGCCCACGAGATGCTGCACGCCGCCCTGCGCCACGGGGAACGCCGCGGCGCCCGCGATCCGTACCTGCACAACGTGGCCGCCGATTACGTGGTCAACGGCTGGCTCGTGGAGATGGCGGTCGGCGAAATGCCCGAAGGGCTGCTCCACGACCCGGAGCTGGCTGACCTCTCCGTCGAGGAGGTCTACGACCGGATCACCACCGACCTGCGCCGCATGCGCCGCCTCGCCACCCTGCGCGGCAAGGGCCGCGGGGACATCCTGGGCGAGCCGCTGCCGCACCCGGCCAGCTGCCCGTACACGGACCTGGACGAGTTCTACCGGCGCGGTTTGGTCCAGGGCTTCGACCTGCACGCGTACGGGGAACGCGGACTGCTGCCCGCCGGGCTGATCCAGGAGATCCGGGCGCTGGCCCACCCGCCGGTGCCGTGGGACGCGGCGCTCGCCCGCTGGTTCGACGAGTACGTGCCGCGGCCCGTGGCCGTACGGTCCTACGCGCGCCCGGCCCGCCGGCAGGCCTCCACCCCGGACATCCCGCGCGCGGGCCGGTACTTCCCGCCCGAGGAGGTGGCCCGCTGCACCTTCGGCGTGGTCCTCGACACCTCGGGGTCGATGAACGCCGCCCTGCTGGGCAAGGCGCTGGGCGCCATCGCCTCGTACGCGGAAGCCCGCGACGTACCGGCCGCCCGCGTCGTGTTCTGCGACGCGGCGCCGTACGACGCGGGCTATCTGCCACCCACCGAGATCGCCGGACGGGTCCGGGTGCGCGGCCGGGGCGGCACGGTCCTGCAACCGGGGATCGACCTGCTGCACCGGGCGGAGGACTTCCCGCCCGGCGCCCCGGTCCTCGTGATCACGGACGGCGAGTGCGACACCCTGCGGATCCGGCGCGAGCACGCCTACCTGATCCCGCAGGGCGCCTCCCTGCCGTTCACGCCCCGCGGGCCGGTCTTCCGACTGGCCTGAGGGGCGTGCACCCCGGTTTTAGTCGAGGTAGTCGCGCAGCACCTGCGAGCGCGACGGGTGACGGAGCTTCGACATGGTCTTCGACTCGATCTGGCGGATGCGCTCACGGGTGACCCCGTACACGCGGCCGATCTCGTCGAGGGTCTTCGGCTGGCCGTCGTTGAGGCCGTAGCGCATCGAGACCACGCCCGCCTCGCGCTCCGAGAGCGTGCCCAGGATGGACTGGAGCTGTTCCTGGAGGAAGGTGAAGGAGACCGCGTCGGCCGGCACGACCGCCTCGGAGTCCTCGATGAGGTCACCGAACTCGCTGTCGCCCTCCTCACCCAGGGGGGTGTGCAGGGAGATCGGCTCGCGGCCGTACTTCTGGACCTCGATGACCTTCTCGGGGGTCATGTCGAGTTCCTTGCCCAGCTCCTCCGGAGTGGGCTCCCGGCCGAGGTCCTGGAGCATCTGGCGCTGGACACGGGCCAGCTTGTTGATGATCTCGACCATGTGGACGGGGATGCGGATGGTGCGGGACTGGTCGGCCATCGCACGCGTGATCGCCTGGCGGATCCACCAGGTGGCGTACGTGGAGAACTTGAAGCCCTTGGTGTAGTCGAACTTCTCCACGGCGCGGATCAGACCGACGTTGCCCTCCTGGATCAGGTCCAGGAAGAGCATGCCGCGGCCGGTGTAGCGCTTGGCGAGGGAGACCACGAGACGGAGGTTGGCCTCCAGCAGGTGGTTCTTGGCCCGGCGGCCGTCCTCGACGAGGATCTCCAGCTCGCGCTTGAACGCGGGCTTGTGGTCCTCCTCCTCTTCGAGCTTGTACTCGGAGAAGAGACCGGCCTCGATGCGCTTGGCGAGCTCCACCTCCTGCTCGGCGTTGAGCAGCGGCACCTTGCCGATCAGCTTGAGGTAGTCCTTGACGGGGTCGGCGGTGGCACCGGCGACCATGACGGTCTGGGCCGGGGCGTCGTCCTCGTCGTCGTCGGACAGGACGAAGCCGGCGCTGCCGCCCGTCTTGGGCGTCTCCTTCTCGTCGCCCTCGTCCAGGTCCTCGGCCGCCCAGTCCTCGCCCTCGGCCACGGGGGCGTCGCCCTCGTCGCCGTCCTTGGCGGTCTTCTTCGTGGCGGCCGTCTTCTTCACGGCGGTCTTCTTCACGGCGGTCTTCTTGACCGCACGCTTCTTCGGCGCGGCGGCGGCCTCTGCCGCCACCTCCTCCTCGGTCCCGGAGGCCGACGGGTCGGATATCGCCGCGGCGGTGGCGGGGGCCGCCGTCTTGCGCGCACCGATGAGGCGCGGCGGGGCGGTGGCCTTCTTGGCGACGCGCGCCGGGGCGGCGGCCGCCTTGCGCGCCTTCTTGGCGGGAGCCTTCGTGGCGGGGGCGGCGCTGACGTGCAGCGCGACGCCCTCCTCGTCCAGGACCTGGTTCAGGCTGCGCAGGACCCGCTTCCACTGGTCCACCGGGATGCGGCCGGCCTCGAAGGCCTGGCGCACGTCATCACCGTTGATGTGACCCTGCTCGCGGCCGCGCTCGACAAGCGCGACCAGGGCCTCTGATTCGGCGATTTCCGTGGGGAACGTACGGGACGGGCTGAGCGACACAAGGAGCCTCTCGTTGCGAACAGATAAGGGGTGGCGGGACATCATCGCGCGAACTCGGGAAACAGACCCGAGGGGGGTCTGTATTCCGGGCCGCACGAGGACACCTGTCGGTTCATCGCATGCCCGAGTAGATTCGTTACGCGCTGAATTGAGTGACCTGCGCCACGCCGTGACCGGAGACCCGGTCGCGGGTGGTCGCGTCCGCCCGTTTTGTCAGCCCGTTTTGCGGGCTTCGATGAGAAAACGTGCAGTGTGTGCGACGAACGGGCCCTCGTGCGCGATCTGTTCGTGCAGCTCGCGCAACCGGTCCCGATGCTGCCCGACCGTGAAGCCCGGCACCATCCAGATCACCTTCCTCAGAAAGTAGATCACGGCTCCGATGTCGTGGAACTCCGTCCGCAGCCGCTCGGAGCGCAGATCGACCACCTCCAGTCCCGCCTTCGTGGCCGCGGCGACCGCGTCGTCGGGGTGCCGGCCCCGCCGGACCTCCTCCGGCTGCGGGCCCAGGAAGTACTCCACGAGCTCGAAGACGCTCGCCGGCCCGACCTGCTGGGAGAAGTACGTGCCGCCGGGTTTCAGTACCCGCGCGATCTCCTCCCACCAGACCGTCACCGGATGGCGGCTGGAGACGAACTCGAAGGCCTCGTCGCCGAACGGCAGCGGCGGCTCGTCGGAGTCCGCGACCACCACGGTGCCCAGCGGATGCAGCAGCCTTGTCGCCTTGTCGATGTTCGGTGGCCACGATTCGGTGGCCACCGTCAGCGGGGGCAGGGGCCCGGCTCCGGCGAGCACCTCCCCGCCTCCGGTCTGGATGTCCAGGGCGGAGCCGACCCGCGCCAGGTGCCGGGCCAGCAGGCGCTGGTAGCCCCAGGAGGGGCGCTGCTCGGTGGCGCGTCCGTCGAGCCAGGAGAAGTCCCAGCCGTCCACGGAGACGGATTCCGCTTCCGCGACCAGATGGTCGAAAGTGCGCGTCATCCCTCGATCGTCCCAGGTCCGGCCCCGGTCATCCACCGGATTGCCGGGCGGGGGCCCACGCCCGGCCCCGCGGGGGTTCGCCTACACTGGGCGCGGGCCGTGACTGGCGTTCGGGTGGATCACCACCGGGGAGCGGCCCGGCGTACTCCCGCATCCCGTACGTCGACTGCCGCGCGCCTGGGCGAACCGCGATCCCGCAGCGACGCTCAGGAGCCCCCATGACCACTCAGACGACCGCCCCGACCGTTTCCGCCACCCCGGACGTTCCCGGCGCCCAGACCGCCCGGCTGATGGACGGCACCGCCCTCGCCCGCCGCATCTCGGAGCGGACCGCCGAGTACGCCGCGAAGATCACCGAGCGCACCGGTACCGCGCCCTGCCTGGCCACCGTGCTCGTCGGCGAGGACCCCGCGTCCGTCACCTACGTCCGGATGAAGCAGAACCGCTGTGCCAAGGCCGGCATCACCTCCCGCCACGTGGAGCTGCCCGCCGTGACGACCACCGAGGAGCTCGTCGCCACCCTGACCGCGCTCTCCGAGGACCCGGAGATCAGCGGCATCCTGCTCCAGCACCCCGTCCCGCACCACATCGACGAGCGCGCCGCCTTCGAGGCCATCGCCCCGGGCAAGGACGTCGACGGGGTCACCATGCACTCCTTCGCCGCCATGGGCTTCGGACTGCCGGGCTTCGTCTCCTGCACCCCCGGCGGCATCATGCGGCTGCTGGAGGCCTACGACGTGGACCTGACCGGCAAGCACGCCGTGGTCGTGGGCCGCAGCGCGATCCTGGGCAAGCCCGCCGGGATGCTGCTCCTGGAGCAGAACGCCACCGTCACCTACTGCCACTCCCGCACCGTGGACCTGCCGTCCATCGTCCGCCAGGCGGACGTGCTGGTCGCCGCCGTCGGCAAGGCCGAGTTCATCCGCGGCGAGGACATCAAGCCGGGCGCCGTGGTCCTGGACGCCGGCTACAACGAGGGCAACGTCGGCGACGTCCACTTCGAGTCGGCCGCCGCCCGCGCCTCCCTGATCACCCCGGTCCCGGGCGGCGTCGGCCCGATGACCATCGCGGTGCTGCTGGAGCAGACCGTCCAGGCCGCCGCCGCGCAGGCCGGTCTGGCCCTCGCGGACCTCTGACCCGCGCCCCGCTCCCTCCGGTACGACGAACGCCCCGGGCCCTTCGGTCCGGGGCGTTCCGTTTCCCGCGGTAACGGGCCGAAAGAACGATCCGGGACCGGGGAGACAGGGCTCCACTGAATATGTGAAGCCTTCGATGGATATGCAGAAGCCCCCGGCGTCGGACGCGGCACCGGACGCGGCGGCGGTCGCGGTGGGCAGGAAGCGCCACCCGCGCGGGCTCGCCACCCTCGTCCTGGCCGAGCTGTGGGAGCGTTTCAGCCTCTACGGCATGGTCGCCATCCTCGTGCACTTCCTCGCCGCCTCCCGCGGCCACGGGGGCATGGGACTCCACGAGGGCACCGCGGAGGCCGTGGAAGGCGTCTACATGGCCATGATCTCGCTGCTGGCGCTGCCCGGCGGCTGGATCGCCGACCGGTTCCTCGGCGCCCGGCGGGCCGTCCTGTGGGGCGGTGTGGTCATCATGGCGGGCCACGTCCTGATGGCCGTCCCGAACCCGGTCTTCGTCTGGCCCGGGCTGGTCCTCATCGTCATCGGCACCGGCCTGCTCAAGCCGAACATCTCCGCGCTGGTCGGCCGGCTGTACGCCGCCGACGACGACCAGCGGCGCGACGCCGGCTACTCGATCTTCTACATGGGCATCAACCTCGGCGCCGTCATCGCCCCGCTCGTCGTCGGCTACCTCGGCGAGGAGGTCAACTGGCACCTCGGCTTCGGCGCCGCCGCCGTCGGCATGGCCATCGGCCTGGTCCAGTACGTCCTCGGCGGCCGGCACCTCTCGGAGCAGCTCCGCGCCGAGCCCGTGGTCCGGCTCACCGCCGCCGAGCGGACCAAGATCCGCAAGTCCTCCTCGTACGGCCTGGTCTTCACGGCCGTACTGATCACCCTGCTGGCCGCCTCGCACGCGCTGAGCATCGACAACATCACCTTCGTGCTGACGATCGTCGCCGTGGTGGTCCCGGCGGGCGTGCTGCTCTCGATGTACCGCAGCCCCAAGATCGACCGGGTCGAGAAGACCCGGCTGCGGGCCTACGTCTGGCTCTTCCTGGCCGCCACGCTGTTCTGGCTGGTCTACGACCAGATGGGCAACGAGCTGAACCTGTTCGCCGCCCAGAAGACCGACCTGTCCCTGCTCGGCTGGCACATCCCGGCGAGCTGGACCCAGTCGCTGCCCTCGCTGTTCGTGATCATCCTGGCCCCCGTCTTCGCCGCCTTCTGGGTGCGCCGGGGCAAGCACATGAGCACCCCGTTCAAGTTCGGCCTGGCCCTGCTGCTGACCGGCGCCTCCTTCGTGGTCATGTCCGGCGCCGCGGCCATCGCCTCCAGCGGGGTCAAGGTCTCGCTGATGTGGCTGGTGGGCGTGTACGTGATCCAGGTGATGGGCGAGATGTGCCTGAGCCCGGTCGGGCTCTCGGTCACCACGAAGCTCGCCCCGCGGGCCTTCACCAACCAGATGATGGGCGTGTGGTTCCTCGCCGCCGCCACCGGAGACGCGATCGGCGCGCAGTTGCCCCGGCTCGACGCGGTCATCGGCCAGAGCTGGAACTTCCTGTGGCAGGGCGCCATGGTCATCGCGGCCGGCGCGGTGATGGTCTTCTTCACCAAGCGGCTCAAGGTCCTCACGGGCGAGGCGGCGGCGAGCCGCGAGGCGGTCGCGGTGGCGGCCTGACGGCGGCCTGGGGGCGCCCCGACGGTGGTCCGGGGGCACCCCGGCGGCGCCCGGCTCAGAGGCGGGCCGCGGCCCGGCGGCGGGCCTCCGCCACGATGGGCGAGGTGTGGAACTCCCGGGCCAGCTCCGTCAGCGGCCGGGACCCGAGGCGGCAGGGCTCGGCGGGACCGCGGCCCGGGCCCGGTTCCACCCGGCCGGCGGCGGTCCGGCGCCGGCACGCGACCGCGAGCACGGCCGCGTCGGCCACCAGGGCGGCGCCCCGCTCGCACCGGCCCCGGGCGAGCGCGGCCTCGTAGGCCTCGCGCCGGACGGCGGGGTCGAACCAGGAGGCGAGCGCCAGCAGCCCGTCGTCGATCACCGATTCGCGGTGGATCAGCCGGATCCCCACCGGGGACCACCAGGTCAGCGGGACCGTCCTCACACTGGACGAGGCGAAGCCGTTCAGGGCCTTCCACAGCGGCCGCAGCCGGCGGTACTGGCTGTAGTCCTGCCAGGCCGCCGATTCGCCGACCAGGGGCACGATGAACCCGATCCCCACCAGCAGGGCCGCCGCGGAGGCGAGCGGCGGCGCGAGGTAGGTGGACAGCCCGTCCCAGTCGCGGCCCGACCAGCGGGCTCCGACCGCCGCCCACTTCGCGACGAGGTAGCCCACGTCCATCACCATGCCGAACATCAGCAGCGCCAGCCCGGTGCGCAGGGCCCGTAGCGCCGGGTCCACGCGCCGCAGCCACTTCCAGCACAGCAGGGACAGCGCCGTGCTGCCCACGGCGTGGGCGGTCAGGTAGAGCGCGATCATCTCGCGGATCCACGGGGTGTTGGCGTAGTACGTGTCCAGGTCCCGCAGCCGCTCCACCGGCGCGTCCCCCATGACGAACAGGAAGACGATCGTCACCACGACGGCGCCGTACGCCACCACCGTGATCCGGGTGGCCCGCAGGACGCCCGGGGTCGGGCCGCCGCCCCAGTGCAGGACCAGCACGATGCAGGACGCGGAGAACGCGGTGAGCACGCTGTAGACCAGGGGAGCCGAGAAGTTGACGACTCCGGTGAGGCGGTTGACCGCGGCGATCGTCGGCGGACCGGACAGGAACATGGCGAGGGAACCGACGACGAGCAGCGTGCACACGGCACGTATCAACGGCTGGTCCCAGCCGTCGCGCAGCGTCGGAGCCTTGATGACCAGTGCCAGGACGATCACGAACCCCGGCACGTAGAGGATGAGCCCGTCCGACATCGGGCGGCTAGCGGGCTTCGACGGGGTCGGCCTCTTGATCCAGTCCCGCGACGCTCCGCTCGGCCGCCGTCAGCGGCGGGGCCTTGAGCGCGCCCCGCTCCGAGGCGCGCAGGACCTGCCAGACCACCGAGGGCCTGACCCAGTGGGTGGGCGGGCTGGTCATGGTGATGACCTCAAGGAAGGCGTCGGTCAGCCCCTCCCGGGTGGTGGCACCGGTCATCAGCCGGGAGACGTAGGAGTTGAGCAGGCCGGCGCCGGTGCGCGGCCGCATGCCGGTGGCGCCCGGGTACAGGATGTCCTGCGAGGTGGCGAGCTCCCAGGCGGTGGCCACCTGCGGGGCGAGGGCGCGCTGCGCCTCCATGCCGAGGGCGGGGTGGGCCAGGCCGCCCTTGGAGCGCAGCAGGGCGCGGACGGCGAGCAGGCCCTGGGCCGCGACCGTCATGCCCTGGCCGTAGAGCGGGTTGAAGGTGGCGACCGAGTCACCGACCGCGAAGAAGCCGTCGGGGAGCTCGGCCTTCTCGAAGAAGAGCCGGCGGTTGGCGGTGCCCTGGGTGACGGCGACGTCGGTCAGCGGCTTCCTGCCCTCCAGGAGCTCGCCGACGATCGGGTCGCGGATGCCCTTGGCGAACGGGATGAACTCGTCGGGGTCGCCGGTGGGCTGGCCGCCCCGCGTCCCGGAGAGGGTGGCCTGCCACTGGCCGTTCTCGATGGGGACGATCGTCGCGGTCTGACCGGGGACCGGGACCCGGGGGTCGGACTGCACGTTGACGATGGGGAAGCCGATCTCGTGGGCTCCGGCGGGGGCCTCGAAGATCCTGGTCGCGTAGACCAGGCCGGAGTCGACCTCTGCCTGCCGGATGCCGTCCACGCCGAGCGCCTGGAGCCAGGTGCGGGCCCGCGAGCCGCGGCCGCTCGCGTCGACCACCAGGTCGGCGGTGATCAGCCGGCCCTCTTCCTCCGGGGTGTCGACGCGGACGCCGGTGATCCGCGCGGCGGTGCCCTCCAGGGAGCGGACCCGGCTGCGCTGGAGGGTGGTGACCCCCTCCAGGGCGATCACCCGGGCGCGCACCACCGAGTCGAGGAGGTCGCGGCTGCAGGAGATGTTGAACTGCTTCTCCCCGTACCGGGGGATCCAGCCCTGGGCGGTCTTCGTGACCAGGTCGGTGGGCAGGCTGCGGCGGATCGCGCCCGCTTTCGTCCAGTCCTCCATGATGCCCGGCAGGATGTCCGCGATGGCGCGGGCGCCGCCCGACCACATGACGTGGACGTGGCGGGCCTGCGGAAGTCCGCGCCGGGGCTCCGGGAGCTCGGGCAGGGTGTCCGCGTCGATGATGGTGACCGTCGCGTGCTCGGCGAGGACGGCGGCCGCCAGGAGGCCGGCCATGCTGCCTCCGATGACGACGGCGTGGCGGGGCGGGGAAGACTGGGCGTGGCGGGGCGGGGAAGACTGGGTCATCGTGTGGTGCTCTCTGTCAGGGCCGTGCGCGTGCGCATCGGCGAAGTAGGTGCGTCGGCGGGAAGGCGGTGGTCAGCCGCCGGGGGGCGTGCTCCGGGGCCCGCTCAACGTCCACAGCCGAACGAGGTCTTGATGCGCTCGATCGCCTCGGGTACCTGTT
This sequence comes from Streptomyces sp. NBC_01298, assembly GCF_035978755.1. NCBI lineage: Bacteria > Bacillati > Actinomycetota > Actinomycetes > Kitasatosporales > Streptomycetaceae > Streptomyces > Streptomyces sp. NBC_01298. The sequence continues at coordinate 1,507,679 of NZ_CP108414.1, read as the reverse complement.
CTTCCCGGGGCGGTGGCAGGAAGGTCTTGAGGATCTTTCCGAGGTGCAGGCCGAAGGTCTCCGCGCGGATCTCCGCGGGATCGCTGCCGTCGGCCCGGGCGGCCGCCTGCCGCAGTACGGTGCTCAGCCCTTCCTCGGAGTGCAGCAGCTCCGCCAGGCCGCCGCCGCGGCCGGTCAGCCGGGCGGCCACCGCCATGCCCTCGCCGTGCCGGTCGCAGGTGCCCTCGTCCAGGTGCCACAGCTCGTGGCATGCGATGACGAGCTGGTGCTCGGGGCGGGTGCGCTCCTCGATGACGAGGAGGTCGCGGTCCTCCATCTCCAGCCACAGCCCGCTCGCGGTATCGGGCGGGAAGGCGGCGAAGCGGAACAGCACCGGCCGGTCGCGGTCGCGGTCGCGGTCGCGGCCGCGACCGTACGCCGCGCACAGGCCGCCGATGATGCCGGGGGCGTCCGTGTTCGGAGCCAGGCGCGCCGCCGCCAGCAGATCCGCGCCGAGTTTCCGCATGGCCCGTGTGGTCCTCATCGCGCTCCCCCTTCGGCACTGCGGTCGTCGGTTTCGCTGGTGCCGCTGGTGCCGTCGGTGCGGCCGTTGCCGTCCGGGCGGCTCGGGAGGGCGGAGCGGTTCGGGACGACCGACTGGCTCGGGACGGCCGGGCGGCCCAACTGCCCCTCCCGCGCGAGCAGATCGTCCAGGTGGTCCGCCAGGGCCTTCCAGCCGCCCGGGGAGAGCCGGCCCGCCCGGGTCACGATGCTGCGCACGTCGTGCGCCCGCATCACGGCGAGCATCGGGTTCTCGGCGGGCCGTTCCGCGGATTCCAGTTCGCGTTCGATCCCGGCGAGGGTGGCGCTCAGCGCCTCGCTGTCCGGGGCCAGCAGGAAGCCGCTCTCGACTCCGTAGAAGCGCTGGATCCCGGCGGCCGCCGCCAGGTTGGGGAGCCCCTCGCCCTGGGCGAGGCGGGTCAGCGACTGGCCCGAGGCGTCGAAGGAGCCGGCGATGGCGGAGAGGGAGTGGGCCTGTCCGTCCGCACGGGGGCGGGTGCGGCGCAGGTGCTCGAAGCGCCGGCGCACCTGTTCCTTGAGCGGGGGCCGGGGCGGTGTGCCGTCGAGCGTGAGCCGGATGTCCTCCGGGGTGATGCCGGTGAGGTACGAGAGGCGTTCGAGGTCGTCCGGGGCTCCCTCGGCCCGGCCGCCGGGCCCGGCGGTGGCCAGGACCCGCTCCACCGCGCTCTTGCTGTCGGCGAGCAGGAATCCGGGATAGACCCCGAAGAACCGCTGCACCCCCGCCGCATGGCCGAGCCGGGGCAGTCCGGTGCCCGCGTTGAGCGGGCCGAGGGAGGCGCCGGGGGCGTCGAAGTCCTCGGCGATCGCGGCGAGCGACCACTCCTTGCCGTGTTTGTCGCGCCGGGTGGCGCGCAGCCGCAGGAAGCGCTGGTGCACCCGGGCGCAGAGCGGGAGCTCGGCGGCGTTCCCCGTCAGCACCGCGGGGACGCGCTCCGGTGCGACTCCGGACAGGTGGCTGAGCCGTTCCACGGCGAGCACGCGGTCCGGGTCCTGGCCGTGTCGCTCCGCCGACGCCACGACGCGGGCCCAGGCCGCGGCCAGGTCGGATCGGTGGGCGGCGCGCACCAGGCGTTTCTCCGTCAGCAGAGAGAAGGTTCGATGTGGTTGCTCTGCGTGAAGCCTAGCCCCCCGGTGAGTGGCCGAACAGGAGCACCCCCCACCTTTCTTTCCGTCCAGCTCAAAAAAGGTGGGGCCCAGTGGGGCCCAAGGGTGCCCATGACGTCCCAGGTAATCGACCGGTGCGGGCCCCGGCGGCACAGTGGAGCCATCGGGTTCCGGGGCCGCGCACTCGGCTCCGGGGCCCGGGTCTTCCGTACCCCACCAGCGCAACCAACCCTCGACGGAGGCTGATCCGCCATGTCCGCAACCCTGCTCACCGCCGTAGCCCGTACCGCCGTCCCCGGGACCGCGCTACGCCGCTTCCTCGCCCTCGACTCCGTCGTCACCACCGGCAACGGGCTCGCCTACGTCGCCTTCTCCGCGCCCCTCGGTCGGCTGCTCGGAGTCGGGCAGGGGCTGCTGCTGGGACTCGGGGTGTTCCTGCTGCTCTACGGGGCGGGCGTCGGCCTGCTGGCCTCGCGACGGCAGCCCCCGGTCTTCCCCGTCCGGCTCGTCATCGAGGGCAACTACGCCTGGGCCGCGCTCAGCCTCGTCTCCCTCGTCGTCTGGTTCGCGCCCACCACCGCCGGGGCGGTGTGGATCCCGGCGCAGGCGCTCACCGTCGCCTCCTTCGCCCTCTTCCAGCAGCTCGCGCTGCGCGCGGGCTCAGGGCGCCAGTGACCGCAGGTACTTCACCGTCGCCGGGTCGGCCGGCAGGAGGGTCTCGATGGCCAGCTCGGCGACCGTCACGTCCATGGGGGTGTTGAAGGTGGAGATGGAGGACACGAAGGAGAGCAGGTGCCCGTCGTGCTCGATCCGCAGGGGGAGCGCGAGGTACGCGACGGCCTCGACCGGGCCGTCCCCGTACGGGCCGTCCTCGCCGAATGCCTGCGCCCCCGCGGGCGGCGGATAGGCCGACACCTCCTCGTACAGCGCGCGCAGCGGCGCCGACCGGGCCAGCGCGATCTGCCGCTCCATCTGGGCCAGCAGGTGTCCGCGCCACTCGCGCAGGTTGCGGATCCGGGGGGCGAGGCCCTCCGGGTGCAGGGTCAGCCGCATCGCGTTGAGCGGACCGGCCAGCAGGTGCTCCGGCATGCCCTCCATCAGCATCAGGATGCCCTGGTTGGCGGCCACCACGTCGTACGTGGCGTCCACCACCAGCGCCGGATACGGCTCGTAGGCGGTCAGCAGCTGCTCCAGCCCCTCGCGCAGCACGTTCATCGAGGGGTCGTCGAGCGGGGTGTGGGCGTACTTGGGCGCGTAACCCGCCGCCACGAGAAGGGCGTTGCGGTCGCGCACCGGGACTTCCAGGTGGTCCGCGAGGCGCAGCACCATCTCCTCGCTCGGCCGGGACCGGCCCGTCTCCACGAAGCTGATGTGCCGGGAGGAGGAATCAGCGCGGCCCGCCAGCTCCAGCTGGCTGAGCCCGCGCCGTTCCCGCCAGGTGCGCAGCAGGGCGCCTACCGTCAAGGACGCAGCGGTCGTCATACCGCGACGTTAGCCCAGCCGGGGGACGGTGGCCCGGTTACCCCACGTCGAACACGTTCCGCAGGCCGAGACGGTAGCGCCACAGGTCGTGCCGCTTGGCGGACTCCACCTCGGGGGCCCGGTAGAGCCCCCGCACCGTGCACCGGGTGGCCGGTGAACCATCCCTGTCCAAGAGGGAGTTGACGGCCGCACGGGCCGAGGCGTTGGCCCCTTCCATCGTCGCCAGGTCGATGTCGACGGACACGTAGTCCCCGCTGAGGAAGAAGTTCGGGATCCGGGTGCCGGCGCTCGGCCGGTTGTGGAAGGTCCCGGTCGGGTGGATCAGCAGCTCGTCCTGGTTGGTCGGACGGGGCGTGCCGAGCCCGTCCACCCCCGGGTCCAGGAACCACGAGTGCAGCTTTCCGTCCGACAGCAGGGTCTTCCCGGTGTCGTTGAGCGAGGCCTTCAGCTGCGCCCACACCTCGCGGGCGACCTCCTCGCGGGTGCACTGCTTGGCCGTCTTCCCGTAGAGGATCCCGGGCTTGTCCCACTCGGAGATGTCCACCGACAGGCAGTCCACGGCCGCGCCGTCCCCGTAGTCGGCGGGGAAGTCCCGCGACGGCCAGTGCTCGGCCTGCTGGATCGCCGTCAACGACCAGGGGGAGTCGATGCAGTTGAGGTGGCCGTGCACCAGGGGAGCGCGCTCGGTCAGGTAGAACTGGATGCCGGTCATCCAGTCCGTCTGCAGCAGGTCGCACCGCCCGAGCATCGGATCGGCCGCGCGCAGCGCCGGACTCCAGGTGCGGCGGGCGTGTTCGACCGGCAGGGCGCTGACGTAGTGGTCGGCGGTGACCGTCCGGGTGGCTCCGGCGGGGTCCTCGACGAGGACCCCGCTCACGCGGCCGTCCCCGTACCGCACCTCGCGCACCGTCCAGCCGATCCTGAACTCCACGCCCAGCGTGCGCAGATGGGCCTCCCACGGGTCGATCCACGCCTCGTTGGTGGGCAGGTTCAGGATCCGGTCCGGCGGGCCGTCGGCGCCGCGGCCCAGCAGGTTGAAGACGAAGGCCTCGCCGAGCGTGCCGACGGTGCGGGTCGAGGCCTCCTCCGCCTTGGTGGCCACGATGTTGCGGGTGACGCCGATGGCGAGGATCCGCTGGTACTCGCTCGACATCCGGGCGGCCCGGGTGAACTCCCACCACGGGGTGCGCTCCCACTGCTCGTCGCGCCGCTGGTCGCAGCTGGTGAGGAAGACCAGGGCGCGGTCGACGAAGTAGGCCGTCTCGTGGAGCGGGAGGCGGACCAGCGACTGGAGGATGCCGGTGAGGGCCCGGCGCAGCTCGTCGGGGGTCAGCTCGGCGGGGGAGCGTTCCGGCCAGGGGATGGGTGCGCGCAGGTCCTCGCGGCCGGCCGCCCGGGCGAACATCATCTCGCGCGGGGCGACCAGGTTGTCCCAGACCCCGTTGGCGTTGCCGGGGAAGGGGATGCGCCGCATCGTGTCCGGCAGGTTGTGGTAGATCCCCGGGATGAAGCGGAAGCCGTGCTCGGCGGGGAGCGGGCGGCGGCCGCCCCGGGCGCTGCCGGGGACGTCCATGCTGCGCGCCTTGCCGCCGAGCGCCCGGCGCTCGTACACGGTGACGGCGTAGCCGCGCTCGGCCAGCTCGTGCGCGGCGGTGAGACCGGCGACCCCGCCGCCGAGGACGGCCACCCGGCGCGCCTGGCCGGCCGCGGCGGGTCCGGCGGTGGCGGCTCCGGTGGTGGTGGCCTCGGCCGTGGCCGGGAGGATCCCGGCGGCCGATAACGCGCCCGCGGTGGCGGCGGCCCCCGTGATGAAGGTGCGCCTGGAGTTTCCTGTGCGCGTCACGTAGATGCTCCCTCGATCGTCAGTTACCAGCGGTAACAGTCACGTCCGGCGCAGGAGCATAGGGGCGGCGCGATGGTCACGGAAGGCGCGGAAGTACCCGCACGCACTATGGCGCGAAACCCTCCCTCCGGCCCAGGCTGTGGGAACCTTGACTCCACGTCAGGTCAATCGGGCAGTCGTGTACGTCGTGTACTTCGTGTACGGGGAAGGAGTCTGCGGATGTCGAGAGAGCCGCTTTCGCAGAAGGAGATCGAGGACCGGCTGCGGGAGCTCCCCGGCTGGGCCTTCGAGGACGACCGCATCATCCGCACCTACCGGCTGGGCAGCCACTTCGCGGCGAGCGCGCTGGTCAGCCATATCGCAAGCGTGCAAGATGAGTTGAACCACCACTCCGATCTCACCCTCGGCTATAACACCGTCCGTCTGGCCGTGAACACGCACGACGCCGGAGACTCCGTCACCGACGCCGACTTCGCTCTCGCCGAGCGCGTCGAATCCCTGGCTCCCGCGCACGGCGCCGCCTGATCCCGGAAGCACACACCTGATGCCCATGCCGCGACCGTTCCTCGACTACGACGCCGAAGCCGAGGCCTACGACGCCACCCGCGGCGGGGTCCCGCGCGCCGAGGCCGCCGCAGCGGCGGTCCTCGGCCTGCTCCCGCCGGACACCGGCACCCTGCTCGACCTCGGCTGCGGCACGGGCATCGTCACCACCCGCATCGCCGCCGCCCGCCCGGGGCTGCGCGTCCTCGGCGCGGACACCTCGTACGGGATGGCCGCCATGGCGCGCTCCCGGGGGATCCCCGTGGTGCTGGCCTCCGGGACCCGGCTGCCGTTGCGCACGGGCTCGCTCGACGCGGTGGGCGCGGTCTGGCTGCTGCACCTGCTGCGTTCACCGGGCCTGGTGGCCGCCGTGATCGCCGAGGCCGGGCGGGTGCTGCGGCCCGGCGGGGTGTTCGTCACCACGGTCGACAAGGCCGCTGCCCACGACGTGGGCAGCGATATCGACGCCGTGCTCGCCGAGCACCTCACCGCGACCCCCGCCGACTCCGCCGAGGCCGTCACCGGCCATGCGGCGGCGGTGGGCCTGCGCCCCGCCGGCGAAGCCCTCTTCACCGGCCACGGCCAGGGCCGCACCCCGCGCGGGGCCGCCGCCGCGCTGCTCGCCGGACGGTACGCCTCCCGGGTCCACCCGCGCGGCATCACCCCGCGCGAACTCGCGGACCGGCTGGAAGCCCTGCCCGGACCGGACACCCCGCGCGCGGAGCCGACGTACCGGCTGCACGGCTTCGTACGGGCCTGACGGGCGGGGTGGGCGAGGCAGGGGCGGCGGGTGACTGCCGGCCACCCGTGCTCTCCGCCGCCCGCCGCCCGCCGCCCGTCGCCCCTGCGCCCGCTTCCCGCCGTCCGTCAGGCGGGTTCCAGGCGCCACCACTGTGCCGGGGAGTCGGTGTCCTCGCACTGCCGGGCCCCGCCCTCCGCGTCCGCCTCCAGCGGCAGACCGCTGATGGCGGCGATCAGCGAGACCACACCGGGGTCGTCGAGGTGCTCCTCCACGACCCACTCCTGCGCCCCGAAGGCGTTCGCCTTCCACACCTGGACCCGGGATCCGCTCTCGGTCGAGGCGTTCGCGACGTCGAGCCGCTTGCCGTTGTGGACGCTGACCAGGTGGAAGATCCCGCCGCCGCTGTGCACCGGAGTGATCTCCCACTGCCTGGCCGCGGCCGGCTCGCCGTCCGGCCCGACCCGGACCCGGTTGCCGCTCTCGACCTGCAGCAGCAGCCCGCTCGCGGCATTGCGGATCCGGTAGACGCCGTCGGGCGCCTCCGGCGTATCGCGCGCCGGTTCTTTCGCCGTCCCGCTCGTGGGCTCGCTCACCGGCGGCTCAGAAGTCGAACTCGGCCGGGTCGGGACCGATCCGGCGGCCCGCCCCGTCCGCGCCGATCGCGTCCAGCGCGGCCACGTCCGCGGCGTCCAGCTCGAAGCCGAAGACGTCCAGGTTCTCCCGGATGCGCGCCGGGGTCACGGACTTCGGGATCACCACGTTGCCCAGCTGGAGGTGCCAGCGCAGGACCACCTGCGCGGCCGAGCGGCCGTGCTTGGCGGCGATCGCGGTGACGGCGGGCAGGGTGAGCAGGTCCTTGCCCTGGCCGAGCGGGGACCAGGCCTCGGTGGCGATGCCCAGGCGCGCGTGCAGGGCGCGCAGCTCGGTCTGGGGGAGCAGCGGGTGGAGCTCGATCTGGTTCACCGCCGGGACCAGGGAGCTTTCGGCGCCGAGCCGTTCCAGGTCGGCGGGACGGAAGTTGGACACGCCGACGGCCTTGGCGCGGCCGCTCGCCGCGATCTCCTCGAAGGTCTTCCAGATGGCGAGGAAGTCGTCGCGCATCGGGCGCGGCCAGTGGATCAGGTACAGGTCGATCTCGTCGAGGCCCAGCTTGGCGAGCGAGGCGTCGAACTCGCGCAGCACGTTGTCCCGGCCCCAGGTCTCGGACTTCCCGTTCCACAGCTTGGTGGTGACGAAGAGTTCCTCGCGCGGCACACCGGCGGAGGCGATGGCCTTGCCGGTGCCCTCCTCGTTGCCGTAGATCGCGGCCGTGTCGATGCTGCGGTAGCCCGCTTCCAGTGCGGTCCGGACGGCCTGTTCCGCCTCGGCGTCCGGAACCTGCCAGACGCCGTAGCCGAGCTGGGGCATGAGCGTGCCGTTGTTGAGCTTGATGCCGGGGACCTGGTTCACGTCGGTCGTTCCCTCTGGTCGTCGCTGGTGCTGTACGACCGGCGACAACCGGGCCCCGGTGTGGCCTATTCCCGCCGTACGGGTGAATTCATACGGCGGAAACAGGACAGGGACAGGAGCAGGAGCAGGAGCAGGGACAGGAACGGGAACAGGAACGGGCCCGTGGCCCTACGCCCCCAGGTACGCCTCCCGGACCAGCGGGTCGGCCCGTACCTCGGCGGCCGTGCCCTCGGCGAGCACGGTGCCCAGGTCCAGGACGACCACCCGGGTGCAGAGGTCCATCACGAAGGCCACGTTGTGCTCGACCAGCAGTACCGCGCAGCCCTCCTCCCCGGCGAGCCGGCGCACGACGGCCGCCAGCTGCTCGCGTTCGGGCGCGGACATGCCCGACGCGGGCTCGTCCAGGAGCAGCACCCGGGGCGGATCGGCCACGGCGCGGGCCAGCTCGACCATCCGGGCCCGCCCCACCGGCAGCCCGCCGGCGTACGAGTCCCCGAGCGCGCCGATGCCGCAGTCGGCCAGCACCCGCGCGGCCCGCTCCCGCCGCTCCCGCTCCCGGCGGCGCCGGGAGGGCGAGGCGACCAGATCGGCCGCGAGACCGCCGCCCCCGCCCCGCCACTCCTGCGCGACCAGGACGTTGTCGGCCACGCTGAGCTGCCCGAACAACTGCTGGCGCTGGAAGGTCCGGCGCATCCCGTGCCGGGCCCGCCAGACGGGGGAGCGCCGGGTGACGTCCACCCCGTCGAGCAGCATCCGGCCCTGGTCGGGCCGCCGGATCCCGGACAGCACGTCGAACAGGGTGGTCTTCCCGGCCCCGTTCGGCCCGATCAGCCCGCACACCTCGCCGGCCCGGATCCCCAGGTCCACGCCCGTCAGCGCCCTGACCCCGCCGAACCGGACACTGATGCCACGGGCCTCGAGCACATAGGGGTCCTCTCTCATGTCGCCATCCCCAGGTAGGCCTCGGTCAGCCGGTCCGCCTCCACCTCGGAGCGCGGGCCGCACCAGGAGACCCGGCCCTGCGCGAGGTAGGCGACGGTGTCGGCGATCCCGAGGATCTCGGCCGCCTTCTCCTCCACGAGCAGCAACGCGGTCCCGGCGGCGCGGAGCTCCATGAGCAGCCCGTACACCTCGTCCACCACGCGCGGGGCGAGCCCGAGGGAGGGCTCGTCCGCGATCAGCACCCCGGGCGGCCGCTGCAACAGCGGTGCGAGCGCCAGCATCTGCTGCTCCCCGCCGGACAACGACCCGGCGGGGACCGTACGCCGCTCGCGGAGCCGGGGAAACCGGTCGTAGACGGCGTCGCGTTCGGCCGCGTCCCGCAGGTAGAGGGCGAGGTTCTCCTCGATGCTGAGCGAGGGGAAGATGCCCCGGCCCTCGGGCGCCAGCAGCACCCCGGCCCGGGAGCGGCCCACCGCGCCGTCCCGCGTGGCGTCCCGCCCGCCGACGAGCACGGTCCCGCCGGCGACCGGCAGCGCCCCGGCCGCCACCCGGCAGGCGGTGCTCTTCCCGGCCCCGTTGGGCCCGAGCACGGCGAGGATCTCGCCGCGCCGCACGACGAGGTCGACGCCGTGCAACACGAGCCCGCCGTCGTACCCGGCGGTGACGCCGCGCAGCTCCAGGGCGGGCGCGGCTGCGGGCAATTCAGCCCCTCCGGCGTTTGAGGAGCGGGGGTTCGGGGGCGGAGCCCCCGAAGGGGCCCGGGGCGGAGCCCCGGTTTCGGGAAGGGGCGGGGTGGGGGAAAGCCCCGCAGGGCCCACCCCGACCCCACCGCCGGCCCGGGCCGCGGGAACAGTACCCCCGGCCTTGCCGCCGGCCCGGGCCGCGGGAACAGTGCCGGCCCCGGCCTTGCCGACGCCCCGGGCCGCAGGCATGGGCCCGGGCGCAGGCCCGGCCTCGGCCCCGGCCTCGGCCCCGGCCCCGGCCCCGGCCCCGGCCCCGGCCCCGGCCGGGGCCAAGGCGGCGGCACCCGCCCGGGAACCCGCCCGACGCCGCGCGAGCCGCACCGGCACCGCCGCGCAATACCCGTCGGGATCGTTGGCCAGGGCCAACCCCGCCAGGCCGAACAGGATCACCGGCAGGTGCGCCGACTCCGTCACGTAGTCCGCCATCACCCGCGGAGCGACGGCGAAGACCAGCCCCGCCACCACCGCGTACTGCGGCCTGCGCACGCCCGCCGCGACGACCACCGCCAGCCACACCAGCCCGGTCATCGCCGTGAAGTCCGTGGCCGTGATGCGGGTGTTGTACGAGGCGTACATGACGCCCCCGAAGCCGGCCAGCCCCGCCGACAGCGTGAACAGCAGCAGCTTGGTGCGCAGCACGGACACCCCGGAGGCCATCGCGGCCGCGGGAGCCGACCGTACGGCGAGCATCGCCCGGCCCGAGGGGGAGCCCCGCAGCGCGCTCAGCCCGGCGGCGACCGCCGCGACCAGGAGGACCAGCGCCACCCCCAGCGCCCGGTCGTCGGACAGATCCACCGGCCCGATGACGGGACGCGGAACGGACCACCCGGAGTCGCCGTTGCGCAGCCACCGCATCTGGAAGAGCACCTGGTCCGCCAGGAAGGCCAGGGCCAGCGTCGCCAGCGCCAGGGAGCGCCCGCCGAGGCGTAGCGCGGGCAGCGCGACCAGGGCTCCCAGGACGGCGGCCACGCACGTGCCGACCGCCAGCGCCGCGATGAACGGCCACCCGCGGCTCATCAGCAGTCCGGCGACCAGAGCCGCCCCGGTCACGAAGGTGCCCTGGGCCAGGGACACCATCGCGCCGAGTCCGGTGACCACGGTGAAGGACATGAACACCAGGGCCAGCGCGAGCCCCTGGGCGAGGAGCCCGCTCCAGAAGGGGGTGGTCACGGTGTAGAAGGCCGTGGCGAGCAGGACCGCGCCCGCGGCCCACACCCCCCACCGCCGCACCCACGTCGCCCCGGCCAGATGGTCGGGCGCGGCCACGTCCACGGCGGCGGTCCCGGCGGCGCGGGCCCGCCGGGTGAGCACGAGCAGTCCCCCGAACAGGATCAGGAAGGGCACGGCCGTCCTGAATCCGGTGATGGAGTCGGCGAAGGAGGCGTAGCCGACGACCAGGTTCTGCAGGACGCCGAGCCCCAGACCGCCCGCGAAGGCGAGCGGGACGGAGGCGAACCGCCCGATGACGGCCGCCGTGGCCGACACGAACAGGAACAGCGTGAAATCGTGCGCGGACAGCCCCAGCAGCGGGGTCGCCAGGACGCCCGCGAGCCCGGCCAGCCCGGAGGCGATCATCCACGCCACCGAGGACAGCCGGTCGGCGTCGATCCCGCGCAGCTCGGTGAGCGAGCGGTTGTCGACGGCGGCCCGCAGCCGCAGCCCCAGCCGGGTGTGCCGCATCAGCACCCACAGGGCGACCGCCACCAGGGCCGTGGCCACCCAGGTGATCAGCTGGTCGGAGTCGATGCCCACGTCGGCGGTGAGCTGCCAGGACGTGGCCGGGCTCGGCCCGACCCCCGGCAGCCCGAACTGGTTCTCCGCGGGCTTGAGCGGAGCTCCCGCGTCGGTCAGGAGTTCCACCGTCCACAGCCCGGCCGCCGGCAGGGCGACCAGGAGCCCGATGGTGGCCACGATCTGCGCCGTCTCGCCGACCCGTGCGAGCCGCCGGAACATCAGCCGGTCCAGCGCCCATCCGAGCCCGGGCGCCAGCACGAGGACCACCAGCAGCGCCGCCGGGACGGCCGGCCAGCCGAGCCCGGAGTGCAGTTCGTAGAAGGTGAGCGCGCAGAGGTAGGCGGTGGCCCCATGCGCGAAGTTGAACAGCCCGGACGCCGAGTACGACAGCACCAGCCCGGTGGCGAGCAGTGCGTACAGGGCGCCGGACACCAGACCGCTCAGTACGAAGGCGAGCAGATCTCCCATTCCGTTTCCCGCGCCCCTACTTGAAGGGGATGGGCTCGTAGCACTTGAACGGTACGGAGACCTCGTACGCGCCGTTCTTCAGCTGGACGAGCGCCCCGCAGCCGAAGCTGTCCTTCTGGCCCTTGGGCTCCGCGCGGTTGCCGACGAGGGTGTCGGTGTCGGAGAAGCTCTGCGCGGCGGCCTGGAAGGACTCGACGGTCAGGTCCTTGCCGGCCTTCTGCGCGATGGACACGAACAGGTCGGCCGACATGTAGCCGGTCAGCATGTGCATGTTGAGCGGCACCTCCAGCCCGCCCGACGCGGCCTTGATGTCGGCCTTGAACTGGTCCATCTTCGGGTTCGTCGACTCGAACGGCTCGAACTGCAGCAGCACGTGCACGCCGTCGAGGGCCTGCTTGGTGGCGTCCTTGGCGAGCAGACCCGGGTCGTAGTCGGTCGGGTCGGAGAGCAGTCCCTTGTACCCGCTGCGCTTGAGCGAGGTGAACAGCCCGATGTTGTTGGGGGTCTGCATGACGGAGACCACCGCGTCCGGGGCCTTGCCGTCGTTGCTCTCCAGGATCTCCTTGACGTACGCCGACCAGTCGCTCGGCACGGCGGTGCCGGGCACCGAGGCCTTGGCGTAGGAGACCTTGAACCCGGCGCTGGTGAAGCCCTGCTGGAAGGTGCGCACGCCGAACTTCCCGGCGTCGCTGTCGTTGGCGATGATCGCGACCGACTTGCCCGCGGCGCCGCCGAGGACCTGTCCGATGCCCTCGGGCCAGGTCTGGTTGATGGTGCCGCCGGGGGTGGGGACGAGGCAGCCGTTGAACCCGTAGATGTACTTGGGGCCGCAGAAGGAGGGGAGCGTGCCCCAGCCGAAGGTGGGCACCTTCTCCTGCTCCAGGAAATCGGCGCCGCTGAAGGTGACCGAACTCATGGGGGAGACCGCGAACACCTTGTCCTGCTGGACGAGTTTGCGGGCGGCGGCCAGGTTCTTGGCGGGGTCCTGCCCGTCGTCCTCGGCGCCGATGTAGTCGATCTTGCGGCCGTTGATCCCGCCCTCGGCGTTGGCTCTCGCGTAACGGGCCTTCGCCCCGAGGTCGGTGGCCTTCTTGCTGTAGCCGCTCGCGCTGGTCATCGACACGATGCCGCCGACCTTGATGGAGTCCTTGGTCACCCCGCGGGAGGTGCCGGCGGTTCCCGGCTTGTCGGTGGAGGCGCCGTTGGAGGCGGAGTTGCAGGCGGAGACGAGCGCGAGCGCCGCCGCCGCGGCGGCCAGGGTGCGGATCGGTCGCAACATGTGGTGGATCCCCTCCGGTCGGAATCCCCGCATTCTGTGCGCGACCTGACGCATCGTCAATATCAACGACAAGTAAAGTGACGGCCCGTCAGGTAACGGTTCGGACCGTTGGCGGGATCGGGCCGGACCGGGCCGGCGGCGCCCGTCAGGACGGGTAGAGGGCCGCCACCTCCTTGGCGTAGACCTTCTCTATGGCCCGCCGCTTCAGCTTCAGCGAGGGCGTCAGCAGCCCCCGCTCCTCGGTGAACTGCTCGCCCAGGACGCGGAACGTGCGGATCGACTCGGCCTGGGAGACCAGGGTGTTGGCCGCCACCACCGACCGGCGGACCTCCGCCGTCAGATCGGGGTCCAGCACCAGCTCCGCCTCCGGCAGCCGGGGACGGCCGCGCATCGCCAGCCAGTGCGCGACCCCCTCCATGTCCAGGGTGAGCAGGGCCGCGATGTACGGCCGGTCGTTGCCCACCAGGACGCACTGCGAGACGAGCGGATGCGAGCGGACCCGCTCCTCCAGGGCGGTCGGCGCGACGCTCTTGCCGTTGGAGGTCACCAGGATCTCCTTCTTGCGGCCGGTGATCGTGAGGTACCCGTCCGCGTCGAGGCGCCCCAGGTCCCCCGTCGCCAGCCAGCCGTCCCGCAGGACGGCCTCCGTGGCGTGCGGATCGTTCAGGTACCCGGAGAAGACGTGGGCGCCCCGGAGCCAGATCTCCCCGTCGTCGGCGATGTGCACCGTGCCGCCGGGGATAGGCCGCCCGACGGTGCCGTACTTGACGGCCCCGGGAGGGTTCGCGGTCGCCGCCGCGCAGGACTCCGTCAGCCCGTAGCCCTCGAAGACCGTGACCCCGGCGCCCTCGAAGAACAGCCCCAGCCGGCGCGACATCGCGGAGCCGCCCGACATCGCGTACCGCACCCGGCCGCCCAGCGCCTCGCGGACCTTCCCGTACACCAGCTTCTCGAAGAGCTGGTGCTCCACGCGCAGCTTCGCCGAGGGCCCGGGCCCGACGCCGAACGCCCGCTCCTCGCGCGCCTCCGCGTACCGTACGGCCGTGTCCACCGCCCGGTCGAAGGGGCCCGTCCGGCCCTCGCTCTCGGCCTTGCGGCGCGCGGCGGCGAAGACCTTCTCGAAGACGTACGGCACCCCGAGCACGAACGTGGGCCGGAACGCGGCGAGGTCCGGCAGGAGTTCGGCCGCCGCCAGCACCGGCTGGTGCCCGAGCTTCACCCGGGCGCGGACGGCCGCCACCTCCACCATCCGCCCGAAGACGTGGGCGAGCGGCAGGAACAGCAGGGTGGAGGGCTGCTCACCGGGCCCGGCCCGGAAGACGGACTCCCAGCGGGTCACCATCGTGTCGGCCTCGAACATGAAATTGCCGTGGGTCAGCACACAGCCCTTGGGGCGTCCGGTGGTCCCCGAGGTGTAGATGACGGTGGCCGTCGCGTCGGGCGTCACGGCGCTCCGGTGGCGGTGCACGACGTCCTCGGCGACCTGGAGCCCGTCCCGGACGAGCCCGTCCACGGCGCCGGCGTCCAGCTGCCACAGCCGGCGCAGCATCGGCAGCCGCTCGATCACCGACCCGACGGTCATGGCCTGGTCCTCGTCCTCCACCACGCAGGCCGTGCACTCGGAGTCGTAGAGGATCCAGTGCACCTGCTCGGCGGAGGACGAGGGGTAGACGGGGACGGGCTGGGCTCCGATCGCCCACAGGGCGAAGTCGAAGAGCGTCCACTCGTACCGGGTGCGGGACATGATCGCGACCCGGTCCCCGAAGCGGATGCCCTGCGCCAGCAGCCCCTTGGCGAGCCCGAGCACCTCGGAGGCCAGCTCGCCGGAGGTCACGTCGCCCCAGACCCCGTCCGACTTCCGGCCGAGCACGACCCGGCCGGGGTCCTCGCGGGCGTGCAGGAAAACGGCATCGGCCAGACCGCCGACGGGTGAGCCCGTGACGACCGGCGGGACGGTGGTCTCGTGCAAGGCCCGCTCCTCTCCGTACGGCGCGGCGACGCTATCCCACGTCCACCTGCCAGTGATCGCGGAAGGCAGACCTCCACAAGACCTCCCCAGCGGTGCGGCCAGGTGGTGCGGCCAGGTGGTGCGGTCGGGCGATGTGGTCAGGCGGTGCGGTCAGCCGGTGCCCTTGGCGGTGACCACGGAGAGGTTGAAGTCCACCGGGCCGAGCACCCCGTAGAGCCGCAGCCACAACCCCATCAGGGCCTCGGTGGCGCGGGCGCTCGACAGGTCGCCGAGATCGGTGATCTGCTCGGGCGCCCAGCCGAAGGAACGCAGGAGCGCGGTGGTCTCGGCCTTGGCGTCGGCGTCGTCGCCGCTCACGAACACGGTGTGGTGGCCCGGTACCCGGCTCGGCTCGACCATCACCGCGTTGTTCATGGTGTTGAGCGTCTTGACGATCCGCGCCTCGGGGAAAGCCTTCTGGAGCTGCTCGGCGACGCTGTGGCCGTCCGGGGTGACTACCCTGGGCGGGAACCCCTCCGAGAAGTCCAGCCCGTTGGAGACGTCCACGACGGTCTTGCCGCGGAGATTGCCGGCCCCGGCTGCCTCCAGCACGGCGAGCGAGACCAGCCCGCCGGTCGCGTTGACGACGAGCTCGGCTCGGGCGGCGGCATCGGCGAAGGTCCCGTGGCCACCGCCCGTCTCGGTGGCCCACCGCGCGGCTTCGGCGTTGTCCGCCGTCCGGGAGCCCATCGTGACCTCGTGCCCGACCGCGACCAGCTTCCCCGCCAGCCGCTGCCCGACCTCGCCCGTACCCAGTACCGCGATCCTCACGTGCGTCCCCCTGCTCGCTGCTGTTCGTTCCGTACGAATTCCCGCCCCACCGCTCCCGGTTGGCGTACGCCGACCCTAAACGCACGCCGTCGCGAACGGCGGCACATTCGGCCCGGCGGCCGTTCGGGTTCCCAGGTCAGGACAGTTGGGGCGCGACCTCGGCCGCGATCCACTCCACCGCCGCACCCCCGGCGGGACCGCGAGCCGCGCTGCGGGTCCCGGCTGCGGGGCCCGGCCGTGCCGCACAGGCTGTGCGCCCCCCTACGCCGCCCGCGTCAGCCGGTCCGCGCCCGCCAGGATCGCTGCGGCCAGGGCTTCCGCGGCCGCTGAGCTGCGGGGGCCGCGCAGCAGGGCGAACTCCACCGTTCCGAGGTCCGGGAGGCCGCCTACGCGGACCAGGCCTGGTGGGATCAGCCCGCGCGTGTGGGCCATCACGCCCAGCCCCGCCCGCGCCGCCGCGATCAGGCCGCTCAGGCTGCCGCTCGTACACGCGATCCGCCACGGCCGCCCGTCCGCCTGCAACACGTCCAGCGCCCGCGCCCGTGTGATGCCCGGCGGCGGGAAGACGATCAGCGGAACCGGCCGGTCCGGGTCCACTCGGAGCCCCTCCGCCCCGATCCACACCATCCGGTCCCGCCACACCAGCCGGCCCCGCTCGTCGCCGTCTCCGCGCCGCTTGGCGAGTACGAGGTCCAGCCGCCCCGCGTCCAGCCGCTCGTGCAGGGTCCCCGACAGCTCGACGGACAGCTCCAGCTCCACCTCGGGGTGCTCGTGCCGGAAGGCCTCCAGGATCTCCGGCAGCCGGGTCAGCACGAAGTCCTCGGAGGCGCCGAAGCGCAGCCGGCCCCGGATCCGCGTCCCGGCGAAGAAGGCCGCCGCGCGCTCGTGCGCCTCCAGGATCGAGCGGGCGAAGCCGAGCAGCGCCTCGCCGTCCTCCGTGAGTTCCACGCTGTGGGTGTCGCGCAGGAAGAGGGGCCGGCCGGTGGCCTCCTCGAGCCGGCGCACGTGCTGGCTGACCGTGGACTGGCGGACGCCGAGCCGGGCGGCGGCCTGCGTGAAGCTCAGGGTCTGGGCGACGGTGAGGAAGGTGCGCAGCTGAACGGGGTCGTACACACCGCCCACCCTACTCCCGCTCATCATGTTCCGTGATGACAGTGAGAGTGGTGTGCGGGATTCCCGATCACCACCGGACCCCCGAAGATGGAAGGGACTCCGACTCCGCCTTTCCCTCCGGCCCTCCCCGCCCTCCCGCCGACCTCAGCAAGTGAGCATCCGCATGCGCCGCCCGCACCTTCCCGCCTGGCTCCCCGTGGACCCGTTCATCATGGGTCTGCTCGCCACCATCGGCCTCGCCGCCCTGCTGCCCGCCCGCAGCGCGGCCGCCTCCGTGGCCGAGGCCGCCTCCACGGCGGCGGTGGCCCTGCTCTTCTTCCTCTACGGCGCCCGGCTCTCCACCCGCGAGGCCCTCGACGGCGTGCGCCACTGGCGGCTCCACCTCACCGTGCTCGCCTGCACCTTCCTGCTCTTCCCACTCCTGGGCCTCGCCGCGCACGCCCTGGTCCCCGCCGTCCTCACGCCGCCCCTCTACAGCGGCCTGCTCTTCCTCTGCCTGGTCCCCTCGACCATCCAGTCCTCCATCGCCTTCACCTCGATCGCCCGCGGCAACGTCCCGGCCGCGATCTGCGCGGGCTCCTTCTCCAGCCTCGTCGGCATCTTCCTGACCCCCGTCCTCGCCGCCGGCCTGCTCGGCAACAGCGCGGGCGGATTCTCCCCCGACTCGCTGGTGAAGATCGTCCTCCAGCTGCTCCTGCCGTTCCTCCTCGGCCAGGCCCTGCGCCCCTGGGTCGGCGGCTTCCTCGTCCGCAACAGATCGGTCCTCGGCCGCGTCGACCGCGGCTCGATCCTGCTCGTCGTCTACACCGCCTTCAGCGCCGGCATGGTCGCGGGGATCTGGCACCAGGTCAGCCTCCCGCGCCTCGGCGGCCTGATGGCCGTGGAGGCGGTCATCCTCGCCGTGATGCTGCTGGTCACCTGGTACGGGGCCAAGCGCCTCGGATTCAGCCGCGAGGACCGGATCGCCATCCAGTTCGCGGGGTCGAAGAAGAGCCTGGCCGCCGGACTCCCCATGGCCAGCGTGCTGTTCGGAGCCCAGGCGAGCCTCGCCGTGCTGCCGCTGATGCTCTTCCACCAGACGCAGCTGATGGTCTGCGCGGTACTGGCCCGCCGCCGTGCGCGGGACCCGCAGGCCACGGAGCGGACCGAACTCGCCGCCGGGCATGTGGCGGAGGTCTCGCACACCCCACAACACCCGGTCCCGCAGGCCCGGTAACGTGCGGCGGTGACCTGGATACGCCCGCTCTCCGCCCATGCCCCGCGT
This sequence comes from Streptomyces sp. NBC_01298, assembly GCF_035978755.1. NCBI lineage: Bacteria > Bacillati > Actinomycetota > Actinomycetes > Kitasatosporales > Streptomycetaceae > Streptomyces > Streptomyces sp. NBC_01298. Next base: position 1,489,633 of record NZ_CP108414.1, on the reverse strand, counting down.
CCCTGCACCCTGGTGGTCTGCCGGGGATGCTGCTGCGGCGACCCCGTCAAGAACCCCGGCACCGACCACGCGGGACAACTGGCCCGGCTGCGCGAGGCCGCGGCGGCCTCCGACGGGCGCCTGGCCGTCCGTACGTCCGACTGCCTCGGCCCGTGCGCGCAGGCCAACGTCATCGTGGTCCAGCCCACCACGGAGGCCCGCCGCAGGGGCGCCCGCGCGGTGTGGTTCGGCTGGGCCCTGGACGACACCGCCACCGACGAGATCATCGCCTGGGCCGGAGCGGGCGGCCCTGGCGCCACCCCGCTCCCGGCGACCCTCGACCTGCACCGCATCGACCCCCCGGAACCGAAGCCCGCCGAGCCCGCTTCCCGCCGAGGCCGCCGCAAGCGGTGATCGGGGCGGCGTAAGGGGGGAGAGGGTTCGGGGGCGAAAAGCGTTAGAGCAAGGAAATGTCCGGTTCTTCTAGGTTCTGGGTGTCAGCAAGAAACCCCGAACCACCAGGGAGCCCCTCATGAAGCTCAGCAAGCGCATCGTCGCCGCCTCCGCCGCCGCCCTGCTCGCCACGCTCGCCCTCGGCGGGGCGGCCAACGCCGCGGACAACGGCGACGGCGCCGCCAAGGACGGCTCCGCCCACAGCCGCACCGTCGAGGCCCCGGCGGGCACCCCGCACGTGGCCGCGAAGAAGATCGAGCCCGCGCCGAAGGACAACCAGTACAGCCAGACCGTCCAGGCCCCGCCGGGCACCGCGCACACGGGCGCGGGACACCTGGCCGAGAAGTAAGCCCGTACGGGGCAGGGGCGGGGGCCGCACGACGGCCCTCGCCGCCCCGTCGGCGCCCCGGCCGGGCCGCCGCCCCCGCCGGTCACCGGCCGGTCAGGCACCGTTCAGCCGCCGGGCCCCGGGTCACGCCGTCAGGCCGCGGGTCACGCCGTCGGGCCGCGGGTCACGCCGTCAGGTCGATCCGCTCCTCGCCCGCGTAGATGTTCATGTCCCCGCCCCGCAGGAACCCGACCAGCGTCAGCCCCGACTCCAGTGCCAGGTCCACCGCGAGCGAGGACGGCGCGGAGACGGCCGCCAGGACGGGAATGCCCGCCATCACGGCCTTCTGCGCCAGCTCGAAGGAGGCCCGCCCCGACACCAGCAGGACGGAGCCCGCCAGCGGCAGCCGCCCGGCCTGCAGCGCCCGGCCGACGATCTTGTCCACCGCGTTGTGCCGCCCCACGTCCTCCCGTACGTCGATCAGCTCGCCCTCCGCCGAGAACAGCCCGGCGCCGTGCAGGGCGCCCGTACGCTCGAAGACCTTCTGCTCCGCGCGCAGCCGGTCCGGCAGCTCCCCCAGGAGCCGCGCGCCCACCCGTACGGGATCGTCCGCGAGCCCCGGGAACCGCGTCGCGGTGCGCACCGCGTCCAGACTGGCCTTCCCGCACAGGCCGCAGGAGGAGGTGGTGTAGACGTTCCGCTCCAGCGTGATGTCGGGCACCGGAACTCCGGCGGCGAGCTGCACGTTCACCACGTTGTAGGTGTTCGATCCGTCCTCGGTGGTGCCCTCGCAGTAGGTCACGGCCCGGACGTCCGAGGCCGAGGCGAGCACGCCCTCGCTGGCCAGGAAGCCCACGGCCAGTGCGAAATCGTCGCCCGGGGTGCGCATCGTGATGGCCAGGGGTTTGCCGTTCAGCCGTATCTCCAGCGGCTCTTCGGCCACCAGGGTGTCCGCCCGGGCCCCTGCGACGCCGCCCCGGATCCGGAGGACGCGACGGCGTTCGGTGACCCGTCCCATGTGATCAGTCCACCCGTTCTGTTCTCGTCGTACGCCTGGAGCACCCATTCTCCCGGATACGCCCCGGGCACCCTCCCGGGCTTGAGCACCCTCGGGAAGCTCCAAAGTCCGGGCACTGAATCCTGTCGGGTCACGCGCCCGTGTACCCATGAGTAGCAGGCAAAGCTGGTACATCCTGACTGCCTTACAAGGGGGGACCCCGCCCATGACCGGTTCACGCGTGGTGGCGCTAGGGCACTACCAGCCCTCGAAGGTGCTCACCAATGAGGACCTCGCCACCATGGTGGACACCAACGACGAGTGGATCCGGTCCCGCGTCGGGATCAAGACCCGGCACATGGCCGGCCCCGACGAGCCGGTCGACGAGCTGGCCTACCAGGCCGCGGGCAAGGCGCTCGCGAGCGCCGGTCTGACCCCGGACGACATCGACCTCGTCCTCGTCGCCACCTCCACCGCGATCGACCGTTCCCCCAACATGGCGGCCCGCGTCGCGGCCAAGCTCGGGATGGGCTCCAGCCCCGCCGTGATGGACATCAACGTCGTCTGCTCGGGCTTCACCCACGCCCTGGCCACCGCCGACCACGCGATCCGGGCCGGCGCCGCCACCCGGGCCCTGGTCATCGGGGCGGACAAGATGACCGAGATCACCGACTGGACCGACCGCACCACCTGCGTCCTGACCGGCGACGGCGCCGGCGCGGCCGTCGTCGAGGCCTGCGAGGAGCCCGGTATCGGCCCGGTCCTGTGGGGATCGGTGCCCTCGATGGGCAACGCGGTCCGCATCGAGGGCACGCCGCCGGTCTTCGCCCAGGAGGGCCAGTCCGTCTACCGCTGGACCACCAGCCAGCTCCCCCCGCTCGCCCGCAAGGTCTGCGAGAAGGCCGGGATCACCCCGGAGGACCTGGCCGCTGTGGTCCTCCACCAGGCGAACCTGCGGATCATCGAGCCGCTCGCCGCGAAGATCGGCGCAGTCAACGCCGTCGTCGCCCGCGATGTGGTCGACTCCGGCAACACCTCGGCCGCCTCCATCCCGATGGCCCTGTCCAAGCTGGTCGAGCGCGGCGAGATCCCCTCCGGGGCGCCCGTCCTCCTCTTCGGCTTCGGCGGCAACCTCTCCTACGCCGGCCAGGTCATCAGCTGCCCGTAGCACCCGCGCCGGAACTCGCGGTGGGCTCGGCTCCGGCCGGGTCCACGGTGGTGTCAGCGGCGGCGCCGAAGGCGGTGCCCGCAGCGCGGGCCTCCGCCGCCAGCGCGGCCACGAGCACGAGGACCAGCGCGGTCAGCTGCCAGACCGCCCCGATCCGCATGCCCGCCGCGGCGGTCGCCAGTACGGGCGCCACCGCGAGCGCCCGGAACCGTACCGGCCGGATGCCCAGCACCAGCCGGAAGGCGACGTCCCCGGCCAGATAGCAGGCGACCCCGCCCGCGAGCGCGAGGGCGGGCCCGGCCGGCAGCTGCTCGCCCAGGTGCCCGATGCTCTTCTTCACGCCCGCCGAGAAGGCGGCGATGCCCAGCAGCATCGGGATGAAGCAGTAGTAGTACGCGCGCAGCGCCAGCTTGAAACGCCTGTCCGGGGTCGTGTTCGTGAAGACGTGCTCGGCGCGCCCCTCGTCGCGCACGAAGTACATCCACCACAGCGCCGCCCCGACGGCCAGCGTCAGGAACGCGCCGACGATGATCCCGAAGGTCAGCGGCAGCGAGCCCACCCCGATGCCGACCGCGATGATCGACTCGCCGAACACGATGATCAGCAGCAGCCCGTGCCGTTCCACGAAGTGCGCGGCGCCGATCCCCCCGAGCTGCTCCTCGATGGTCTTCCCCTCGGCGGCTGCGGCGGCCCCGGAGGCCGTCGCCCGCCGCGAGATGGCGGGCGTCACGAACTGGAACAGCAGGGCCAGGGCCCACAGGCCCAGGGCCGCCGCCCCGTCGAACAGCCCGGCGGCCGTGACCGTCAGCGCGGACAGCGCGTTCGGCATCGCGAACCACAGCACCCCGCGCCCGTGCGCTTGGCTGTACAGCGCGCTGTGCGTGATCACGACGACCAGGTAGCCGAGCCCGAAGGCGACCCCGCCGTCCCCGAAGGCCGTCGGCACGGCCAGGGCGCACACCAGGAACGCCCCCATGGCGAGCAGGATCAGCAGGCGGCGCACGGGGCGGTCGGGCGGTACCTGATTGGTCAGGTACGCGTAGCCGCCGTACATCCAGAACAGCACCGTGAAGATCAGCAGCACCCGCCCGGCGCCGCGCAGGGTGAGGTCGTCCGCGAGCAGCACCGTCAGCTGGGTGATGGTGAAGACGAAGACGAGGTCGAAGAAGAGCTCCAGCGTGCTGACGCGATGCTCGGATTCCATAGGTGATTCCCCCCTGAACTCGGATATGCGGCGCCCATCCGATCGCCTCGGCCCGCCCGTGTCCAGCCGGTATCAGCATCCGGGAGCCCCCGGCCCACGGCGATAGCCGTACCGGCGGCGAACGACTGGCTCGCCAGCCGGCACCAGCGGACGAGCTCGTACGCGACCGGCGCCGAGGCCAGGTCGAAGCGTCCTTCCGTTCCGCGCCGGCTGCCGGACGACGCGCGCGCGGTCCGGTACTCGATGAAGACCACGGGCGGGGAGCGGTTGCTGAAGGCGACCCTTCCGGACGGCAAGCTCCCGGCCCAGTGCGCCCCGGCTCCGGCGTCCGAGGCGAAGGAGATCCAGCTCCGGGCGGACTGGTTCCCGAAGGATGCCCGCGGCAAGGCGGCCCTGCGCTGCTCCACCTACTTCGGCTACGTGGACGGGGACACCCTCTACGCCTGGCAGCACCAGGAGGACCTGGTCGCGGGGGAGCGCGCCAACCGGGAGTCCCAGCTCGGCGAGACGATGCGTCTCGCTCCGCCCGCGTGCCGGGCCTGCGGCATGCCCGCAGGTCAGCGCGGCGCGTCGGACCCGGCCCGGTCGAAATACCTGGTCGGAACCCCGTCGAACCTTTGCTATTGTTGTCCATGTCGCCGCGGGAAACCGGGGCCGACCACCTGGTCCGGGTGGCGGAATGGCAGACGCGCTAGCTTGAGGTGCTAGTGCCCTTTATCGGGCGTGGGGGTTCAAGTCCCCCCTCGGACACAACACGGCATCTGGCCCCCTGCGAACAGCAGGGGGCCAGATCGCGTTCAGGGACCGGCAGGTGGCGCACGAAGGCCTCGTCAAGGATCGAGTGGACCGGGTTCCGGTCGTAGGACGCCCACTGCCGCATCCGGCCGGGGATCGTCCGCTCCGTCGGTGCGTACGAGTCCGTGGGGGCGGCGGGACAATCGGGCGTGCTGTTCGCGGAACCTCCGCATGTGTGACGTTTCGTCATTTTCCGTCAGTAGAGCGCATGACAAGGTGGGTCCATGGTCAGACACCCCACCGCCGGGCCGGTTCCCTGGCTGGACGCGGCCTCGGTCCACGGAGATCTCCGCGCGGCGAAGGCGCTCGTCTACGACCCCTGCGGGTTCACCTGCTCGCAGCCGGTTCCGGAAGCCGAGAGCGCCGAGTACGCCGCCCACGTCTTCACGCTCGACGGGCTCGCCGTCCGCTTCCGAGCGGCCAGGACGACGCCCACCAAGACGGGCCAGTTCGTCACCGTGTGGCAGAGGTCCCCGGACGGGCCCATCCGGCCCTTCGACGTCGCCGACGCCGTCGACCTCTTCGTCGTCGGCTGCCGCGGCCTCGACCCGACGGAGTTCGGGCAGTTCGTCTTCCCCAAGGACGTGCTCCGCCGGTACGGGGTCCTCTCGGTGAACGGCTCCGGAGGCAAGCGGGCCTTCCGCGTCTACCCGCCCTGGGCGAGGACCGCCAACCGGTCGGCCGCCGCGGCGCAGGCCTGGCAGCTCGACCACTTCCTGCACCTTCCGGGGGACCGGCCCGCCGATCCGGCCCGCGCCCGCGCCCTCCACGGGCTCCCGGCCGCCGGCCATTGCCCGGGCGCCGGGAGTGGGTGAAGATCGGCACGCCGGAATCTTCTTTCTCAGGAGGGGTGCGTGTCCGAAGTCAAGGCCGAACTCGACCAGCTCATGCGGCTGTTCCTCGGAGCCTTCACCAACGCCGACGGCGGGCGGCCGGATCTGGGCGCCGTCCGCGAGGTGTTCATCCCGCAGGGGATGATCATCAAGAACATCGGGGCCGAGCCCGTGATCTACGACCTCGACGGGTTCATCGAGCCGCGGGAGAAGATCCTCACCGACGGGACCCTGACGGAGTTCCGCGAGTGGGAGGTCGCCGAGCGGACCGAGATCTTCGGATCGATCGCGCACCGGTTCAGCGAGTACCGCAAGTCCGGATACCTCGACGGGGTGTGGTTCGAGGGCACCGGCCACAAGACCACGCAGTACGTCCGGACCCCCGACGGCTGGCGGATGAGCGCGATGGCCTGGGACGACGTCGCCCCGTAGCGCCTCGGTACGCGCGCCCGCGGCCCCGTGGCCCCGTACGACGAACCGGCCCCCCGCGGACAGCGGGGGGCCGGACGCGTGGAGGGAGCGGTTACGCGACCGGCTGCTGCTGGGTCACGCAGTGGATGCCGCCACCGCCCGCGCCGAGGCTGTCGGTGTTGAGCTGTTCGACGGTCCGGCCCGGGAAGGCCCGCTGGAGGGTGGCCTTGGCCGCGGCGTCCGCGGTGGCGTGCCCGAACTGCGAGGAGATGACGGCGCCGTTGCACACGTAGAAGTTGACGTAGGAGGCGACGAAGTCGGGGCTGGTGGAGCGGATCCGGTTGTAGTCGGGGCCCTGCATCTTGGTGACCGACATCGGGTGGCCCAGGGCGTTCGTGCTGGTCGACAGGATCTGGTACTGCTGGCGCGCGTCGTTGGACCAGGCGTCCGTGTCGCTCGCGAGCGGCATCTGCACCATCCCCTGCCCCTCCGCGAGGAACCGGGACGTGGCGTCGACGTGGTCGTCGGTGATGTCCCGGCCGAGGACGCCCTTGAACCAGATGACCTTGGAGGCGCCGTAGGCGGCGCACATGGCGTCCTCCAGCTGGGCCTGGGTCTTGTTGGGATTGCGGTCCGGGTTGATGAGCGAGCTGCGGGTGGCCATGAGCGTGCCGGCGCCGTCCGTCTCCACCGCGCCGCCCTCGCCGATGAACGAGGCCGTACTGAACGGCACCCCGGCGTAGGCCGCGACCCGGCCGGCGACCAGGGAGTCCCTGGCGTGGGTCTGCTGGTTGCCCCAGCCGTTGAAGTTCAGGCCGACGGTGTCCAGGCCGCCCGCCCCGTTCGTACGGAACACCGGACCGCTGTCGCGCATCCAGCAGTCGTCCACCGGGATCGAGCCGATCACCGTGACGGCCGATCCGCAGGCGCTCTTCGCCTTCGAGACGCTCGCCGAGTTGGCGCACATCACGACCGGCTCGTACTTCGCGATGGTCTTCGCGATGAGCGCTATGTTCGCCTGTACTCCCGCGAGTTGGCGGCCCCAGATGGTGGAGCTGTCGGGCCACGCCATCCAGGTCCGGGTGTGGCGCACCGTGTCGATCGGTACGGAGTAGCCCGCGGCGGCGTTCGCCGCCGAGGGGCGGGCGGCCCCGAAGGCCTGCCCGCCGACCGCGGCCAGCGCGGCGCCGGCCGCGGTGGCGCCCGCTGCCGTCAGGAATCCTCGTCTGTCCAGTCTCCGTGCGACGTGCTCGTTCATCTCTGAGCTCCGTTTCGTCATGCCTGGATGGGTGATGAACCGCTGGTGCTGAACCGCCGGGCCGTGGGAGCCGCCGCGCCCACGGCCCCCCTCACAGCGCGCGTCGTGCGGCGGCGATGCTCCGGGGATCCCACCCCGGGCGGGGTACGGACTCCAGGAGCAGGCGCGTATAGGGGTGCTGGGGGTCGGCGAGGACCTCCTGCGTCGGGCCCGACTCGACGATCCGGCCGCTCCGCATGACGATCACGTCATCGGTCACGCAGCGCACTACGCCGAGGTCATGGGTGATGAACAGGTAGCCGATGCCGGTCTGTTCGCGGATGTCGAAGAGCAGGTTCAGGATCTGCGCCTGCACCGAGACGTCCAGGGCGGCCACCGCTTCGTCGAGGACGAGGACGGCCGGCTCGACGGCCAGCGCACGGGCGATCGCCACGCGCTGGCGCTGCCCTCCCGACAACTGCCGGGGCAGTGCGTCCGCCTCGCGGGAACCGAGGCCGACCTGGTCGAGCAGTTCGGTGATCCGGCGCGCGTGGTCGGCGCCGGGGAAGTGCAGGGCGAGGGTCTCCCGCAGGGCCGCGCCCACGGTGGTGCGCGGGTCCAGGGACAGGAAGGGGTCCTGGAAGACCATCTGGATCTCACGGGCCCGTGCGAGGCGGCGCGCCTTGCCGCGCGCGTGGTCGCCCCGGTCGCGGCCGTGGATCAGTACCCGGCCCTCGTCCGCGTGTTCCAGGCCCACCACGATGCGGGCCGTGGTCGTCTTGCCCGAACCGGACTCGCCGACGATGCCCAGGGAGCCGCCCGCGGGCAGCCGGAACGACACGTCGTCCACGGCCCGGACGTTTCCGTAGGTCCGGTGCAGGCCCAGGACCTCCAGGACGGTCCTCGTGGCGGCGGTCGTGGTGCCGGCGCTCGTGCCGGTGGCGGTGCTCATGGGTGGAGTTCCTTCCGCTGTGTCTCCGGCCGTTGGGTCCCGGTCCCTTCGGTCCCCGCCCGTTCCCGTTCCCGCTCGGCCATCAGCTCGCCGTGGTGGCAGGAGGCGAGCCGGTCCGGTGCACCGGCGAGCGGCAGCAGCGCCGGAGCCTCCCGGGTGCACACATCGGTCGCGAGCACGCAGCGCGCGGCGAAGGGGCATCCGCTGAGCTCCTCCCGCAGGCTCGGCGGCCGGCCCTCGATCGCGGCGAGCCGCCCGCGGGGCGCGTCCAGGCGCGGGGTGGAGTCCAGCAGGGCCGCCGTGTACGGGTGCCGGGGCCGGGCGAACAGCTCGGCCGCCGGGCCCGATTCCACGATCCGGCCCGCGTACATCACGTACACCCGGTCGCTGATCGCGGCGGCGAGGCCGAGGTCGTGGGTGACGAACAGCAGCCCCGTGCCGAAGCGGTCGCGCAGGTCGCCGAGGAGGCCGATCACCTCGGCCTGCGAGGTGACGTCCAGTGCCGTGGTGGGTTCGTCGGCGAGGATCAGGGCGGGATCGCCCATCAGCGCGGCCGCGATCACGACCCGTTGCAGCATGCCGCCGGACAGCTGTCCGGGGTACTTGCGCAGCGCGTCCGCCGTGAGGCCGACGGCCTCCAGCATGGCCACCGCCCGGTCCTCGGCGACCGCCTTGGTGGCCTTGGCGTTCAGTCGCAGGCTCTCCGTGAGGAAGTCGCCGACCCGGCGCATCGGATTGACGGCCGCCCGGGGGTCCTGGAAGATCATGGCCGCCGTGCTGGTGCGCAGCACCCGCAGCCGGCCCGGTGACATGGTGAGCACGTCGTCGCCGGCGACCCGCACCTCGCCCTCCGTACGGGCCCCTTCGGGCAGCAGCCGCAGCACGCTGCGCGAGGTCAGGCTCTTGCCCGAGCCGGACTCGCCGACCAGCGCCACGGTCTCCCGCGGGCCGACGGTGAGTCCGACGCCGTCGAGGACGGGCCGGACGGCCCCCGGCAGGTGCAGCCGCAGGCCCTCGATTTCAAGGGTGTTCAGTCCGGTCGGCGTGCTCCGCGCGCTCTGCGCGGTCGATGTGTTCATCGGGCCCTCCTGGCGACCTTGTCGGCCCAGGCCTCGCCGACGACGTTGAAGGCGACCACGATCAGCACGATGGCCACGCACGGCACGATCGCGGAGAGCGGGTAGCCGGCCTGGATGGCGGCGTTGCCGTCGAAGACCATGCGGCCCCAGTCCGGGGTCAGGGCCGGTACGCCCAGCCCGAGGAAGGCGAGGCCGGCCAGGTCGATCAGGGCGTAGCCGAAGTTGATCGCGGACTGCGCGAGGACGACGGGCATGACCGCGGGGACCACGTGGCGCAGGCAGATCTGCGCCCCCGAGTGTCCTTGCACCCGGTACGCCTCGACGTACGGGCGGGCGCGCTCGGCGAGCACGAGGGAGCGGGTCAGCCGGCTGACGTACGGCAGGTAGGCGATGGCCAGGGCGATGACGGGGGCGAGCAGGCCCTCGCCGTAGACCGAGACGATCAGGATGGCCAGCAGCATGCCGGGGAAGGCGAAGACCAGCTCGGTGCTGCGGGAGAGCACCGAGTCCAGCCAGCCGCCCCGCCAGGCGGCGGCGGTGCCGATCGCCACGCCGGCCACGGTGGAGAAGGTGACCACGCCGAGCGGGCCGAGGAGCGAGGTGCGGGCGCCCAGGACCAGCCGGGAGAAGGTGTCGCGCCCGGAGGCGTCGACGCCGAGGAGGTGATCGGCGGAGGGGCCCGCCAGGGCGTTCGCGAGGTCCACGGCGTTCGGGTCGTAGGGCGCGATCCAGGGGGCGAGCACCGCGACGAGCACGACGACGGCGACGAAGCCCGTACAGAACAGGGAGAGGGGGGCGCGGGAGGTCCGGAGCCGGGCGAGGCCCGGCCGGCGCACCAGGACGGAGCTCACGAGGCCTTCTTCGCGGGGCCGAGGGTGACCCGGGGATCGACCAGCGGATGGAGCAGGTCGACGACGAGGTTCACCGTCATGAACAGCGCGACCATGATGAGGGAGATGGCCTGCACGGTGGGGAAGTCCTTGGTGGTGGTGGAGAGTTCGAGGAGCTGGCCGATGCCGCCCACGCTGAAGGCGGACTCCACCAGAATGGTGCAGACCAGCAGGGTGGAGACGATGAGGCCGCCGGTGGTGAGCACGGTGCCGAGCGCGTTGCGGAAGACGTGCCGCCGGATGACCTGGCTCGCGGAGACGCCCCGGCTGCGGGCGACCGTGACGTGCTCCTGGCCGAGGACTTCGAGCATCGCGGCCCGGGTGACCCGGGCGAGCATGCCGATCAGGTAGAGCGCCAGGGCGACGGCGGGCAGGGTCAGGTGCCAGAGCATCCCCCCGAAGCCCTCGCCTGCCCCGCCGGTCGGGAACCAGCCCAGCTTCACCGCGAACAGGCCCTGCAGCAGGACCGCCGCGACGAACGAGGGGGTGCCGATGGCCACCGTGGTCGTCACCAGGATCGTGGAGTCGGCGGCCCCGCCGCGGACGGCGCCGATCCAGCCCAGGACCAGCCCGAACACGAGGACCAGTACGAGCGCCATCGAGATCAGCATCAGGGTGTTGGGCAGTCGGTCCGCGAGCAGCCGCGACACGTCCGTGCGGTACGTGATCGAGCGGCCGAAGTCGCCCCGCACCACCTGGCCGAGCCAGCTGAGGTAGCGCACCGCGAAGGGGTCGTCCAGGTGGTAGTGCTCGTTGATCGCCTGCAGTGCCTCCGGGGAGGCCGAGCGGCCGCCCAGGAGGAAGCTCGCCGGGTTGCCCGGAGCCAGGTACAGCGCGCCGAAGATCACGAAGGAGGCGCCGAGCAGGGTGGCTGCCATCTCGGCCAGCCGCCGTACGGCGAAGCGCAGGAAACTCATCGCGCGGCCGCCCCGACGTCGGCGGCCCACGGGTAGTACAGGTAGGAGATGGTGGTGGGCGCGCCGGTGATCCGCTTGTTCAGGAAGACCGCGGTCGGCCACTCGGCGACCGGGATCCACAGGACCTGGTCGGAGGCCTTCTTCTGGAGTTCGGCGGCGGCCGAGAAGCGCTTGGCCGGGTCGGACTCGGCGCGGGCCTTGTCGGTCAGCGCGTCGTAGGACGGGTCGCTGTAGCCGGCGTAGTTCTGGTAGGCCCCGGTCTGGAAGTTGCTCAGCAGGTCCATCGGGTCGGTGATGGAGTCGTAGTACGTCTCCGGGAACATGTCGATGCCCTCGCGCGCGGCCGGGTCCGTGAAGAGCGAGGTGAAGGCGTTGGGGGCGATGGTCTTCAGCTGGATCTTCAGGCCGATCTTGGTGCCGGCGTCCTGGATCGCGGTGGCCAGCACCGAGACGTCCTGGCCGATCGAGCTGGTGGCCACGGTCAGCGTCTTGCCGGTGGCGCCGGCCTCCTCGATCATCCGCTTGGCCGCCTCGACGTTCTGGTCGGGGGAGGGCAGCGTGTCGAAGGCGGAGGCGCGGATGGCGGCGGGCGCGCCGGCCCAGATCGCCTTGGTGGTGAGCGAGCTGGTGACGGTTCCCGCGCCGCCCAGGCCCGCCTTGACGAAGCCGCGGCGGTCCAGGGCCAGGGCCAGGGCCCGGCGGACGCGGACGTCGCCGAGCGCGCCCTTCATGCTCGTCACGTTGACGTTGACGGTGCTGAGGCCCTCGCCGAAGTAGAGGGTGCCGGCGCCGCTGGCGCGCAGCCGGTCGTAGCTCTCGGTGGGGATCAGGTAGCCGCCGTCGGCCTCGCCGCTCAGCAGGGCGTTCGTCCGGGCGTTGGGGTCGGTGAGGAAGGTGAAGACGGCCTTCGCGGACTTGGCCTTGGTGCCCCAGTAGCCGTCGAAGCGCTGGAGCTCGATCGACTGGCCCTTGCTCCAGGTGCCCAGCTTGAAGGGGCCGGTGCAGTCCAGGCTGCCGGTGGTGCCGTAGTCCTCGCCCGCCTTCTCCACCCCGGCCTTGGAGGCCACGACACCGGCGGCGGTCGCCATGTACTGGGGGAACTGGGAGTCGGGCTGCTTCAGCTTGACGGTCACCTGGAGCGGGCCGGTCTTGGTGACGGTCTCGACGTTGGAGAAGTTGCTGTTCCAGGCGGCCCCGTTCGCCGGGTCCATCTGACGGCCCAGGCTGTAGACCACGTCGTCCGCGGTCAGCACGCCGCCGTCGTGGAAGCGCACGCCCGCGCGCAGATCGTAGACCCAGGTCAGGTCATTGGGGTGGGTGGCCTTCTCGGCCAGCCCCGGAGCCATGGTGAGCTGCGGGGTCCACCGCATCAGGCTTTCGCAGACGTTCGACAGGATCGTGTTCGCCGGGTAGTCGAAGGCAGAGATGTAGTCCAGCGTCGGCGGTTCCGCGTACACGGCCCAGGTGAACGAGTCGAGCTCGCCCGCGGGGGCGGGGGTGCCGGCCGACAGCTTGAAGGCCGTGTCCTTCCCGCTCCCGCCGTCCTTCGGCGGGCCGGAGCAGGCGGCGACCAGGCTGAGGGCGGCCAGCGCGGCGACGGGGAGCGCGTACCGGCGCGGGGCGGACGCGCGCGGGGCGGCCGGGCGCCCGGGGGAGGCGTGGCCGGCGGACCTGGTGGCTCTGGACCAGGGAAGGGATCTGGGCATCGGTGCTCTCTCTTCCATGCGGGGCGGGGAGGTACGGGCGGGCGGCGAGCGGATCGAGGAGGGGAGGCTCGGGGCGGGCCGCCGGCCCGGGCACGGCGAAGGGGGCGGACCGGTCAGACGGTGCGGGCGGCCGCGGGGATCTGCTGGGTGATGCAGTGCACGCCGCCGCCGCCGTACGCGATCACGCGCGAGCGGACTCCGACGACCTTGCGGCCGGGCAGCGCGGCCGCGATGACGGCGAGCGCGCCCTCGTCCTCGTCGGTGCCGGCGACCGGGACGACGACCCCGCCGTTGGCGATGTAGAAGTTCAGGTAGCCGACCTCGGTCTCCTTGCCGTCGACCTCGACGAGGTTGCTCTGCGGCAGGTCGATGATCGTGAAGGGGCGGCCCACGGCGTCGGTGGACCCCTCCAGGACGGCTCGGTTGACGCGCATGCGCTCGTAGTCGGGGTGCGCGGGGTCGCTCGGGAGCTGGACGACGACGGTGGCGGGGGCGACGAAGGCGCAGACGCCGTCTACGTGGCCGTCGGTCTCCGTGTCCAGCAGACCGCCGTACGGCAGCCAGATGACCTTGGTGACACCGAGGCGGGCGATCAGTTCGGCCTCGATCTCCGCCTTGGTCATGTCCGGGTTGCGGTTCGGGTGCAGCAGGCACTGCTCGGTGGTGATCAGCGTGCCCTCGCCGTCGACCGTGATCGCTCCGCCTTCGAGGATCATCCGGGAGTCGACGCGGTCCACGTTCAGGTGCGCGAGCAGGGCCGAGGCGATCTTGTCGTCGGTGTCGTAGGGGAAGTGCTTGCCGCCCCAGGCGTTGAAGCGGAAGTCCACGCCCGCGCGGCTGCCGTCCTGCCCGAGCACGAAGATCGGACCGGAATCCCGGAACCAGGAGTCGTCCAGCGGGAGCTCGATGACCTCGACGCCCTCGCCGCACAGCGCGCGGGCCTCGTCACCGCTGCCGGGCAGCGCGACCATGGTGACGGGCTCGAAGGCGGCGATCGCGGCGGCGACCTGGGCGTACTCGGCCTTGACCTCCGCGAAGACGTCACCCCACAGCTCCTGCCGGGTCGGCCAGGCCATCAGGCAGCCCTCGTGGTCCGTCCACTCGGCCGGCATGCGGAAAGTCGTCATGATCCACTCCTGTTTGAAAATTCAGTCAGTATTCGTAAGGGGTGCCCGCATCCTCCACCGAACTGAAAATTCAGTCAATGGTTCTGGCCAAGCTGATGCGGAATCGGTCACACCGCGTATCGGAAGGGGCGTGTAAGCGGCCCTGAATCGGCATGATCACGGCCCAACCGCCGGAAACGGGGTCCTGATGTTACGGTCAGGAAAAGCCCCAGGTGACGGAGTCGACGGGTAGAGTGACCCTTCGTGCCAGACCGTCGAACGGAAATACTCAGAGCCGCCACGCGAGTGATCGCGCGCCGCGGCGTGCGCGGGCTCCGGGTGGGGGAGCTCGCCGCCGAAGCGGGCGTGTCCACCTCGCTGATCTACTACCACTTCACCGACCGTGCCGGGATCCTGCGCCGGACGCTGGAGTTCATCAGCGACCGCGCCGATCGCTACACGGCCGAACGCGAGGACGGCTCGGACGATCCGGAGAGCCCCCGCGATGAACTGAAGCGGACCCTGCTCCTCGAACTCCAGGAAACCCCGGAGGTGCGGGAGAACAGCACCGCCTGGGGTGAGTTGAGGGCCAGCGCCGTCTTCGATCCCGACCTGCGCGAGGACGTGGCCAAGGCCACGCACAGCTGGGTCCACGAGATCTCGTACCTCCTCGCCCAGGCCCGCCCCGCCGGGACGGCCCCCCAGCACGCGGCCGCCGCCGAGCGCCTGACGGCCCTGCTGGAAGGCCTCAGCGTCCGGTGGCTGAGCGGCTCACTGCCCCTGGACCACGCGCGCCGGCTCATGGCCGACGCGATCGACGGGGAGCTGGGCGCTTAGCCGTACGGACGGGTGGCCGTACGGACGGGCGTAGCTGCGGGTCGCTACGGACGGGCGTAGCTGCGGACGGCTGGGCCGCCGTCGCGCGGGCTGTGGATCACGGATCGGCGGCCCCGGCGGCCCTCTAGGCTGCGGTCATGGATCAAGGAACGGGCGGCGCTGCCGCCGGAGCGGTGATCGTCGACGCCCTGGAGCTGATGTCCGACCCGCGGCGGGCGGCCCGGTTCGCCGGGGAGGCGCACCGGATCCTGGCCGATCTGGTGACCGCGGGCGCCGCGCTGGGCTGGGTCGAACCGCCCGGGCCGGACGAGGTGGCGCGGCTGCTCAACGGCGTCGTCGACGCGGTACGGGCCGGGGACGCGGCCTTGCGCGGCGCCTACCTCGCGGACCGGCTCGTCGGGCTCGGGTACTGGCAGCGCTACGCCCGCCCGACCCACCGGCCCCACGCCGACCTGGAGAAGCTCGCCGTCGCCGCCGGGGCCCACGGACTCGGGCTCGGCCGGGCCCTGACCGCCGCCCTCGTCGAGGACGCCCGCCGGGCCGGGATCGAGGTCCTGACGCTGGACGCGCGGGGCGACAACACCCGGGCCCTGGGGCTCTACGCCTCTCTGGGCTTCACCGAGTACGGGCGGCTGCCCCGCTTCGTCGCCGTCGGCGAACGCCGCTACGACAAGGTGTTCTGCATGCTGGACTTCCGTACGCCCGCCCCTTAGCCCTCGGGGCGGAGCAGGCCGCGCTCGTACGCCTTCACCAGGCGCTGCGGCACCTGGTGCACCGCGCCGTCGACCGTGATCGGGACCAGTTGCGGGGTGGTCGCCTTCCACCGCGCGCGGCGGTGGCGGGTATTGCTGCGGGACGTCTTCCGCTTGGGAACGGCCATGGGTATCTCCTGGGTTGGGGTGGGGTGGTGCCACTTGGACCGTGCGGGCGGTGCCACTTGGACCGTGCGGGCGGTCGCCGCCGCGCACCGCACGCGAGGGACTACCGGCCGCTGCCGTACGGGAGCAGAGCCATCTCGCGGGCGTTCTTGATCGCGGCGGCGAGCCGTCGCTGCTGCTGCGCCGTGACCCGGGTGACGCGGCGGCCGCGGATCTTGCCGCGGTCGGAGACGAACTTCCGCAGCAGGTCGGTGTCCTTGTAGTCGATGTACGTGATCTTCGCCGCGTCCAGGGGGTTGGGGCGGGACTTCAGCGGCTTGTGGGGGGTTTGGCGGCGGGCCATGGGGGCTCCTTGGGTGGTGTGGGCGATCGATGTGCCGGCCGGCGGGTCAGGAGACGGGGGCGAGGAGCGAGTCGAAGGCGGCCGGCAGCTTGCGCCACTCCTCGCGCCCCGAGGCGTACTCGGCGTCGTTGAGCAGGCAGGACTCCAGGAGTCGCGCCAGCCCGTCGCGGTCGAGGCCGGGTGAGGTGAAGACGAGGTGCTGGCAGCAGTCACCGTGTTCCGGATGCCAGTCGAGCGAGGCGGCCGCCCTGCGCATCGGCGGAACCAGCTCCCAGGCGGCGTCCGGGAGGGAGGCCAGCCAGGGCCCGGCGCTCTCCACGCACAGGGCGCCGCCCGCGGCGTCCCAGGCGAGCAAGGTGTCGGGGCGGTCGGCGAGCCAGAACCGGCCACGACTGCGAGCGGCGGCGCAACAGAGGTCCTCCAGGGCCTCGTAGAGCCGCTCGGGGTGGAAGGGGCGGCTGTGGTGCCAGACGAAGGTGGTGACTCCGGCCTCCTCCGCCTCCTGCGGCAGCAAGGCGCAGGCCGGGTGCTGGGCGGCGGCGGCCGCCTCCACGTCGAAGCCGGCGAAGGCCGCCCGGGCCAGTTCCCCGGATCCGGCCGGCACCCGGCGCGCGGTCGGATGGAGTTGGGTCAAGAGGGCGAAGTCCTCGTCGTCGGCCTCCGCGCTGTCCACGAGGGCCAGTACGGGGGCGTACTCCAACTGCCGGGCCCAGGTGTCCCCGACCGTGCGCTGGTCCGAGGCGGCTGCCGCGAGGCCCACGTCCGCCAGATCGTCCCCGTTGACGAGATAGGGCAGGACGAGCGCGGGGTCCACCGCGGTGATCACGCTGGTGAGGTCGAGTGCGCCGCCGCCGTGCTGGGCGACGACCTCGGCCATCGCCCTGGGCTCGACGGAGTCCCACAGCTCGACGACGGCCAGGCGCGTCATTCCGCTGCCGGCCAGCCGTTCGAGCTCGGGGACCAGGTCCTCGCGGAGCGCGCAGCAGGCGCAGTCGTTGAAGAGGGGCGTCTCGCCCCGGGACAGTTCGCCCGAAGCGTCGCGCACGACGCGCAGCACGGTACCGGCGGGCGCCGTGGCCAGGTCGTGGTGGAGCGCGACGCTGCCGGGGACGGAGCGGAGCAGCCGGTCGACGACTTCCTTGCGGGCGTCGGCGTGGAGCCCGCCGACGATGACGACGGGCAGGGTCACTTGCCGCCTCCGTAGCGGCGCTCGAAGCGCTCGACGCGGCCGGCGGTGTCCAGGACGCGGGCGGTGCCGGTGTAGAAGGGGTGGCTCTGCGAGGAGATCTCGACATCGATGACGGGGTAGGTGTGGCCGTCCTGCCACTCGACCGTCTTCTCGCTGGTGGCGGTCGAGCGGGTGAGGAAGGCGAAGCCGGCGGCCCTGTCGCGGAAGACGACGGGTCCGTAGGCGGGGTGGATTCCAGGCTTCATGGCGTGTCCTTCAGGCAGGGACGCGGGACGGGGGGCGGGGGGCGGGGATGGGTGACGGGGCGGGGGGTGGAGGACGGGGTTCAGCGTTCTTCGCGGAACTCGACGTGCCGGCGGAGCACCGGGTCGAACTTGCGCAGCACCATCCGGTCGGGATCGTTCCGCCCGTTCTTGCGGGTGACGTAGGTGTAGCCGGTGCCCGCGGTGGAGCGGAGCTTGACGATCGGACGTACTTCGTTGCGTGCCATGGGGCTACTATACGGGAATGGAAATCGTTTCCAATAAGAATCCTCTTCGGAGAGAGGCGGGTCACCCCTTGTCCGCCCACTGCCAACTGACCGGCGCCCAGCCAGGCTTCGGCAACGCCATCTCCCACTCGCACCGGCGCACTTCCCGCCGCTTCGACCCCAACATCCAGAGCAAGCGGTACTGGCTTCCCGGCGAGGGGCGCCACGTCCGCCTCAAGCTGAGCGCCAAGGCGATCAAGACCGTCGACGCGATCGGTGTCGAGGCCGCGGTGGCGCGCATCCGCGCCCGGGGCGTGAAGGTCTGATGGCGAAGCAGGGCAAGATCGCGCAGAACGAGAAGCGCAAGGCGATGGTCAAGCGCTACGCCACCCGGCGGGCGGAGCTGAAGGAGATCATCCGGCGGTCGTCCCCGGCGGATGCCGAACGGGGAGCGGCCGTGGCCGAGCTGCGCAAGCAGCCGCGCGACGCGAGCGCGACCAGGGTGCGCAACCGGGACGGTGTGGACGGGCGGCCCCGCGGGCACCTGCGGAAGTTCGGACTGTCCCGCGTACGGATGCGTGAACAGGCACACGCGGGGTTCCTGCCCGGAGTCACGAAGTCCTCCTGGTAGAGCCCGTGCGGCCGACGGGAGCGATCGGCAGGCCCCCGGCAACCTTGCGGGCTCCGGCGGCAACTGAGGGGTGAACAGCGCACCTCGCCCCAAGGAGCCACCCCCATGTCAGCTTCTCCCCACCGCATCCCCACCGGGCGCCGAAGGCTAGCCCTGGCCTGCGCGGCCACCCTGGTCGCCGCCGGTCTCGGCGCCGTACCGCTCGTCGTGCGGGCCGGCGCCGCGGCACCCGCCGACCTCGCCCACGGCGTGCTGCCCGCCCGGGACGGCTGGGCCGCGAGCGGTTCGGGCACCACGGGCGGCCGGGCCGCGGCCGCGGCCCGCGTCTTCACCGTCTCCACCCGCGCCGAACTGGCGAAGGCCCTGGCCGCGGACCCGGCCGGCGCCCCGCGGATCGTCCGCGTCAAGGGCCTGATCGACGCGAGCACCGACGACAGCGGGAAACGCCAGAACTGCGCCGACTACGCCGCGGGCACCGGCTATTCGCTCGACTCCTACCTCAAGGCCTACGATCCCGCGGTCTGGGGCCGTACCAGACTCCCGTCCGGCGCCCAGGAGAACGCCCGGAGGGCGGCCCAGGCCAGGCAGGCCGCCCGCATGGTGTTCACGGTGCCGGCGCGGACCACCGTCATCGGCGTGCCCGGCACCGGAGCGGGCATCACCGGCGGCAGCCTGGTGGTGAAGAACGCCGACAACGTGATCATCCGCAACCTCTCGCTGACCGACGTCCGGGACTGCTTCCCGCAATGGGATCCGACCGACGGTTCCACCGGCAACTGGAACTCCGCCTACGACGCCGTCAGCCTGCGGGGCGCCACCCATGTCTGGGTCGACCACAACAGCTTCTCCGACCTCCCGCACCCGGACTCCGCCGATCCGGTCCGCTTCGGCCGCCACTACCAGGTCCACGACGGCGCCCTCGACATCACCAACGCCTCCGACCTGGTCACCGTCGGGTACAACAGGTTCGCCGACCACGACAAGACGATGCTGATCGGCAGCAGCGACCAGGACACCAAACTCCGGGTGACGCTCCACCACAACGTCTTCCAGGGCGTGGTCCAGCGCGCCCCGCTCGCCCGGGTGGGCCGGATCCACCTGTACGACAACTACTACGACACCACGGCGTCCGAGGGCTACGCGCACAGCTACAGCGTCAACTCCCGCGCCGGCGCGCAGGTCGTCGCGCAGAACAACCACTGGAAGCTCTCCTCCGACCGGAAGGCCTCCCACCTGTTCAGCGGCGACGGCACCGGAGCGATCGCGGACAGCGGCAACCTCGTCGGCGGCGCCCCCGTGGACCTGGTCGCCGCCTACAACGCCGCCAACCCCGGGAGGAAGATCAAGACCACCGTCGACTGGAAGCCCACCCTCACCGCCGGACTGGAACCCGCCGCCGGACTGCCGAAGAAGCTCGCGGCGCAGGCGGGCGCGGGTGTTCTCACCGAGACCGGAGGCAAGGGGCCCGCCCCGTCCGGTCCCGCCCCGTCCGCTCCGGCCCCCTCCGCTCCGGCCCCGTCCCGTCCCGCCGGCGGCCGTACGCTGACGGTCGCCGCCGACGGCTCCGCCGCCCACCGTTCCGTACAGTCCGCCGTCGACGCCGCCACGGCGGGGGACACCGTCCTCGTGGCGCGCGGTACATACCGGGAGACGGTGAACGTTCCCGCCTCCAAGCGCGGGCTGACGCTCGAGGGCGCCACCGGCAACGCCGAGGACGTCGTCATCACCTACGACAACGCCTCCGGCACGCCGAAGCCCGGCGGCGGTACCTACGGAACCGCGGGCAGTGCCACCGCGACCTTCTCGGCGAACGACATCACCGTCACCGGTGTCACGGTCCAGAACACCTGGGAGAGGTCGGCGCACCCGGGTGTCAAGGACACCCAGGCGGTGGCGCTCAACGCGTCCGGTGACCGCCAGCAGTACGTCAACTCGCGCTTCATCGGGCACCAGGACACCGTGCTGAACTGGGCTCCCTCGGCCACCGGCCAGTACCGCCAGTACTTCCGCCACTGCTTCGTCGCGGGCGACGTCGACTTCGTCTTCGGCAACGCCACCGCCGTCTACGACCACGTCAACATCACCTTGCGCGACCGGGGCGCCGCGGCCGGCGGCCACAACGGCTACCTCGCCGCGCCGAACACCGACTCGGCCAAGCGGTACGGGATCCTCATCACCGACAGCACCATCAGCAGCCCCGCCCAGCCCCGGACCTACTACCTCGGCCGGCCCTGGCACCCCGGGGCCAGCGCGGTCGGCCGGCTGGTGATCCGCGACACGAGCCTGCCCGCGGCCGTCAAGACGCAGGGGCCGTGGACCGACATGGGGGGCTTCTCCTGGAAGTCGGCCCGGTTCGCCGAGTACGCCAACACGGGCCCCGGTGCCGGAACCGGAGCCAACCGGCCCCAGCTCGGCCGGGACCAGGCGGCGAGCCACACCGCCCGCGCCTACCTCGCCGGTACCGACGGCTGGAATCCGACGGGCTGAGGGGCGCCACCGTGCTGACCGGGTCCGGAGGGACGGAAGCGTCCGAACGGCCACTCGAACGGCCTGCTGCTCCCCGGTAGTACGACCACGCTGCCGGCGGACGCGACGCGAAGGGCGACACGTACCGGATCGATGCCACCGTCGCGGCCGCGGAAGGCGGAGCATCCGTGTGGGGCGGGTTCGCGTAGGGCGCGTGCCCGCTCCGCCGCTCCGCCGGTGCGGCCTGGTTGCGGCCTGGTTGCGCCCTAGAGGAAGTAGAGCCTGCTCAGCGAGATGGAGTCGGCCGGTTCGGAGACCAGCGGCTCCCCGTCGAGCGACACCAGGCCGGTGCCGGGATGGACGTCGACGCTGCCCGTACGGCTGTTGCGGAGCATGTGCTTCGGCCCGATGCCCCGGGTCCCACGGACCGCCACGCGGCGGCGCCGGGTGGGCATCATGTCCCCGTTCTGGACGGCCGCTTCCGCGACGAACGCCACGGAGATGTCGGCGGCGGTGGCCCCGTACGCGCCGAACTGCGGTCCCAGGACGAGGGGTTCGCAGCGGTCGGTCGAGGCGTTCGGGTCGCCGGTGACCCCGTACGCCGGGAAGCCGCCCTTCAGGACCAGTTGGGGCTTGGCACCGAAGTACTCCGGCCACCACATCACCAGGTCCGCGAGCTTGCCGACCTCGATGGAGCCGACCTCGTGGGACAGGCCGTGGGCGATCGCCGGGTTGATGGTCAGCTTCGCCATGTAGCGCAGCACGCGCTCGTTGTCGTCGCCGCTCTCGGCGGTGCCGTAGGAGCCCTCGCCGTCCAGCGGGCCGAGCTCGGCCTTCATCTTCCCGGCCATGGCGAAGGTGCGGCGTACGGTCTCGCCCGCGCGGCCCATGCCCTGGGCGTCGGAGGAGGTGATGCCGATGACCCCGAGGTCGTGCAGGAGGTCCTCGGCGCCCATCGTCCCGGCGCGGATCCGGTCGCGGGCCATGGCGGCGTCGCCGGGCAGGTCCACCTTCAGATCGTGCGCCGAGACGATCATGCCGAAGTGCTCGCCCAGGGCGTCGCGGCCGAAGGGCAGGGTGGGGTTCGTCGAGGAGCCGATGACGTTCTCGACGCCGGCCATCTTCAGGACGTTGGGGACGTGTCCGCCGCCGCAGCCCTCGATGTGGAAGGCGTGGATGGTCCGGCCGTCCAGCACCCGCAGGGTGTCCTCGACGGACAGGCACTCGTTCAACCCGTCGGTGTGCAGCGCGACTTGTACGTCATGCTCCTCGGCGACCCGCAGGGCGGTGTCCAGGGCGCGGGTGTGCGCGCCCATGTCCTCGTGCACCTTGAAGCCGGACGCGCCTCCCTCGGCGAGTGCCTCGATCAGCGGGGCCGGGTCCGAGGAGGAACCGCGGGCCAGGAAGCCGATGTTGACGGGCCAGGCGTCGAAGGCGTTGAAGGCGTGCTTCAGCGCCCACGGGGAGTTGACGCCGACCGCCCAGACGGGGCCGAACTCCTGCCCGATGATCGTGGTGACCCCGGAGGCCAGGGAGGCTTCCATGATCCGCGGCGAGAGCAGGTGGACGTGGGTGTCGATGGCGCCGGCCGTGACGATCATGCCCTCG
This sequence comes from Streptomyces sp. NBC_01298, assembly GCF_035978755.1. Taxonomy (NCBI): domain Bacteria; kingdom Bacillati; phylum Actinomycetota; class Actinomycetes; order Kitasatosporales; family Streptomycetaceae; genus Streptomyces; species Streptomyces sp. NBC_01298. Next base: position 1,467,157 of record NZ_CP108414.1, on the reverse strand, counting down.
CCCGAGACGATGGTCGTCCCCGTGCCGACCACGACGTCGATGTCGTCGAGGGTGTCGGGGTTGCCGGCCCGGCCTATGGCGTGGATGCGCCCTTCGCGGATGCCGATGCTGGTCTTGCGGATGCCGAGTACGGCGTCGATGACCAGGGCGTTGCTGATGACGATGTCGCAGGTGTCGCGGACGGCGGCGGCCTTCAGGTGCAGTCCGTCGCGGGCCGTCTTGCCGAAGCCGGCCAGGAACTCGTCCCCGGGCTTCTGGGAATCGGACTCCACGCGGACGATGAGCCCGGAGTCGCCGAGCCGGATCCGGTCGCCCGCCCGGGGGCCGTGGACGGCCATGTAGTCGTGCGGGTCGGTGCTGTCCGCCGGGGCGGCGCCCGGGCGGCCGTGGCAGCCCGCGGAGTCGAAGACGCTGCCGCTCATGCCTGCTCCTGTCCTTGTGCCTGTTCCTTGTGCGAAGTCGCGCTGTCTTCGTAGGAGGTGAGGTATCCCGTGGCCCGGGCCTTGGCCAGGGCGGCCTCGCGCGCTCCGGGCGCGTCCAGGGGGCCGTCGACGAGGCCGGCGAAACCGATGGCGACGCGCGCCCCGCCGATGGGCAGCAGCTCCACCACGACGGTGGCCCCGACGTCGAAGCGGACCGAGGAGCCGGCCGGTACGGCGAGCCGGGTGCCGTAGGCGGCGGCGCGGTCGAAGGCGAGGCGCGGGTTCGACTCGAAGAAGTGGAAGTGCGAGGTGACGCTGATCGGCACGCTGGACGTGTTCCGTACGGCGACCCGGACGGTCGCGGCGGTGGGCCCGTAGCCCTCGCCGGTTCCGGGCAGGCCCGCGCCCGGGGCGTCGGCCCCGAGCGAACCCTCCTGCCGGAAGGGGTCGTCGATGACGCAGAGCCTCGTACCGTCGTCGAAAACGGCCTCGACCTGGATCGAGGTGACCACGTCGGGCACCCCGGGCAGCACCTCCGCGGCGCTGAGCACGTGGCGGCCCGCCTCGATCGCCTCGGCCAGCCTGCGGCCGTCGCGCGCCGCCTCGCACACCGTGTCGGTGATCAGCGCGGTGGCCTCGGGGACGTTGAGCTTCACGCCGCGCGCGCGGCGGGCGCGGGCCAGTTCCGCCGCCGTGAAGATCAGCAGCCGGTCCCGCTCGGTGGGTGTCAGTCGCATACGGCCTCATCTGTGAAGGGAAGGGCGGGCCGCCCCGGTGCACTGCCGGCGCCGGTACGGCCGGGGCCGGCGTCGGCTGGTCCACCGGCGCCGGCCGCGGGCGGGCTCTACGGGCGCGGTTCGGCCATCGTGGAGCAGTGGATGCCGCCGCCCCCGGCCATCAGGCGGTCGACGTCCAGCTGCACGACGGTCCGGCCGGGGAAGGCGGCGGCCAGGGCCCGCTTCGCCGCCGCGTCCTTCGCGGAGTCCCCGAACTGGGCGGTGATGACAGCCCCGTTGACCACGTGGAAGTTCATGTACGAGTCGACGAACTCCGGGTTCTTCGAGCGGGTGGTGTCGGGACCGTCGACCTTGATGACGGTCAGCCGCCGGCCCCGGGCGTCCGTGGCCGCGGAGAGGATCGAGAACTGCTGGCGGGCATCGCGCGCCCAGACGTCGTCGCGGCCCGCCGGCGGCACCTGGACCATGACCACACCGGGCCGGATGAAGCGCGAGGTCACGTCGATGTGGTCGTCGGTGATGTCCTTGCCCTTGATGCCGGGCACCCAGATCATCTTGTCGGCCCCGTACGCGTGCAGAACGGCGTCCTCGACCTCGGCGCGGCTCCAGCCCCGATTGCGGTTCTTGTTGACGAGGCTGCTCTCCGTGGCCATCACGGTCCCGTCGCCGTCCGTCTCGATCGAGCCGCCCTCGCCGACGAAGTCCGTCTTGCTGAAGGGGAGATGGGCCTCGTACGCGACGCTCTCCGCGACGTGGGCGTCGTAGGAGTGGGCCTGCTTGTTGCCCCAGCCGTTGAAGTTCAGGCCGATCGCGTCGAGCCCGCCGCGGCCGTCCCGGCGGAAGACCGGCGCGATGTCGCGCATCCAGAGGTCGTCGGTGCCGATGGCGGTCGTCACGGTCACGCCCGGGCCGCACCAGGAGCGGGCGGTGGCGGCGGTGTAGGCGTCCGGGGCGCACATGACGACGGGTTCGTAGCGCGCGATCGTCTTCGCGATCAGCGCGATGTCCTCCTGGACCCCGGTCAGGGCGCGGCCGCCCCAGATGGACGAGCGCGAGGGCCAGGACATCCAGGTGCGGGCGTGGGGCACGTCGTCGATGTCCACCCGCCAGCGCTGCACCCCCGCGCTCGGCGCCCGGACCGCCCCCGGGACCGCGGCGGCCGCCGTCCCGAGCGCGACTCCCGCCGCTCCGAGTCCGGCGGCCCCCAGGACGATCCTGCGGGAGGGGGAGGAGCCGAAGAACCGGCCGAGGAGCGAGCGGCTGTCGTCGGGGGAGTCGGGCATCGAGGGGCCTCCGGATCAGGTGGGGGTACGGGCCGAGAGCGGCCATGGCCAGAACTCTGTCACTGACTGAAAATTCAGTCAAGACGCGGGGCGTGCGTGATCCCTGGCCGGGGGAGGGTTCCCTACGGGGCCTGCGGCTCGGGCGGCCGGTCAGCTACGGGCGAGGCGGTCCAGCTCGGCGGCGATGGAGGACACCATCAGCTCACGGGCGTGCGGCAGGGGCAGGCTGCCGCTGAGCCAGCGCGAGCTCAGCCCCTCCACCAGGGCGGTCAGCCGCTCGGCGGCACCGGAAAGGGCGGCGGCTCCGGCCATGGGGCGGACCTGCCCGAGCAGGTCGCCCACTTCCTGGATCCACACGCGGGTGGCGCCGGCGAGGTCTTCCCGCAGGTCGGGGTCGAACACCGCGCTGGCCCGCAGCTCTCCCCAGGCCGTGCTGTTCTCCCGCACCCCGGGGTCGTCCTGGAACTCCAGCAGGAGCGTCTGCTCCAGCTCGCCCAGGGCGTCGAGCGGCGGATCGCCGGGGTCCCGCTCGGTGGTGTACCGGCCGGCGCGGTCGTTGATGAACTCCAGGGTGGCGCGGAGGATCCCCGCGCGGTCCTTGAAGTGGTAGTAGATCAGAGCCGTGGACACACCCGCCTCGGCGGCGAGCTCCTCCACGCGCAGGCCGCGGACGCCGCGCCGGGCGATGACCCGCGCGGCGCCTTCCATGATTGCCGTTCGACGATCAGCCACGGTCCGACACCTTACCCGGAGGCTCCGGTCGCCTGCCCTGGCAGGTCGATCGCTTGCCCCGACAGGAGTTCGATGCGGACGGAGATCCGGGAGGGAAGCGCGGCGAGACCGTCTATCTGGGTCGGATCCATGCTGATGCGGAACCTCTCCAGGGCGTGCGCACCTGCCAGGGGGGAGACGTCAACGGTACCTTCCAGGCCGACCCTTCCCCAGAACCCGCAGTCGGTGAGGCGGGGAAAGGCGGGCGGCAGCGCGTCGATGATCTTCTGTGCGGTGGGGGCATCGAGGATGCTGTTCACGCTGAGACGGGTGACTTCCGGCAGGACCGTGTCGGAGGGCAGTGCGTCGAAGGAGGCCGCGTCCACAGTGAGCCGGGAGAGGGCCCTCAGCCCGGCGACCTCCCGCCAGTCTGCGGCCGTCACAGGACCGGAGAATCCGAGGGATTCGAGCTGCGGGAACCGGCCTACTCCGCTGAGTTCCGGCTCGAAGGAGGCGCCAGAGGCGTCGCTCGACATGGAGAGGTGTCGCAGGGGGGCGCCCGGATGGAGATCGCTCGGCGCCCAGCCCCAGCCACCTGTGCCGACGGCCGGGTCGCATTGGTGAGCGGTGAACGACGTGAGCCGCGTCTGGCCGGCCAGGAGCGACAGGGCGGGCAGGGTGCGATTCGAGAGCCTCAAGCTCGTCAGTGCGTGCCGGGAGAGGTACGAGGCGAGCACCTCCGCAGAGGGGCCGCTTCTGACGTCCAGGGATTCCACGGGCACGCCCAGCCGCTCCAGGAGGTGCAACTGCTCATCGGACGTTACGGTGTAGTTCAGTCCCTCCGGATTCAGCAGCGCGATGATCTCGTCCGCGTACTGGGCGGTGTCGAAGCGGGACCAGGACCACACGAGCTGGCTGCGGATCTCGAGCGGCGAGTCCCGTGCGGCGGCGTACCGTGCCAGGAAGGGCAGTGCGGCGTCGGATGCTACGTGGGACGCCGCGATGACCACGTTGCGCCCGTCCGCCGAATTGGCGGCGTTCGGGCCGGGCAGCAGGTCGAGGATCAGGGGACCCACCTCTGCCAAGGCGCGGGCCTCGTCCTCTCCGGCGGGCGGAATCAGACTGCTGGTGCGTTCCTCCACCGCCCCGCGGACCGCTGGCTCCAGCGTCGTGGCATGCTCCAGGCAGGCGGCGGCGACGAGGTAGACACGGCGGTCCTCGGTGCGGTCGCCGAGGCTCAGCATGTCCTCGAACAATGCCACCCGCTCGCGGGGCCTGGCCAGGGCGACCGCCATGCGGATGACGTCCTCCCACTGGTCGTCCGCGGCGCGTGCGGCTAGCAGGCCGAAGTCGCCCTCCTCCACCGCCGCCCGCGCGCCCAGGAAGTCCTGGAAGGTGCGGTGGACGAAGTGCACCGTGCCCGGGGTTGGTTCGCGGAGTAGGCCGCTGCGTTGGAGGAAGTGCTCGAAGACGGCAGGGGCGTCACCCAGGGCGGCTGCCTCGGGGACGGCGGGGAGGGCCCGGCCGATGATGGCCTCGGCCTGGGAGCGGTCCATCTCCGTACGGCCGTTCTTGATCAGCCAGTAGGCGAGCCGCTGGAGGAGTTCGAGCTGCGGCTCTTCCCGGAGGTCGGGGGCGTTCATGTCCCGTTCGCGGTCGCGGCGGCTGATCAGCATGGACAGGGCTGCCTCGTACAAGTCCTTCCGGCCGTGGGGGAGATAGCCCCGCCTGTCCCGGTGGAGTGCGCAGATCAGGCCGCACATGAGGGGATTGGTGGCCAGCCTGCCGAGGTCGGCCTTCGTGCGGACGGCGGTGAGCAGCTGCGTCTCGTACGCGTCGAGTTCGGCATCGGCATCGGACCCGTCGCGGGCGGCCGCGTGCCAGCGCTTGATGAAGGTGGCGGTGTCGGCGCGTCCCATGGAGGACAGGGCCAGTTCGCTGAACCCGTCCTCCGTGAGCCAGTCCTGGCCCACGGCCGACGGGCGCGAGGTGACCAGCCAGCGGTTGTCACCGTCGTACGTGTCGATGAGGTCCCGCAGCCAGCGGCGGGTCCGCTCCCGCTCCGGCTCCGGGACCTCGTCGATGCCGTCCACCAGGACCAGTCCCCGCCCCGCGGTGAGCACCCGGTGTTCCCATCCCGAGGGCTGGGAGCCGGCGAGGGGGCAGCCGGTCGCGGCGAGGAAGTCCTTCGGGGCCGGGAGTCGTTCGCCGTGGCGGGTGAGGGTGCGGAGCGGGAGCACGAAGGGGATCCGGCCCCGGAGGTACGCCGGCCGGTCCGGGCGGTCCTGCTGCGCGGCGGTGACCGCCAGCCACTGGACGAGCGTGGTCTTGCCCGAGCCGGCCTCGCCCCGCAGGAGCACGCGGGGAGTACGGCTCAGTGCCTGGTCCGCGGGCTGGGGTTCCAGGGTGCGCTGCACCGCGAGGAAATCCTCCGCGGTCTCGTAGGCGTCCCACGAGATCTCCGAGCGTCCGAGGGGCGCCGCCTCCAGGCTCAGGTACGCCACGTCCAGCGGCCAGCGCGTGGGTGAATTGCTCAGGTCGATGCCGTAGATGGTGAGCTTGGAGTGCTTCTTCGCCACGTACGGCAGGTACGTGGTCTCGAACGCGGCGTCCGCCGCGTCGGGGAGCGGGGTGCGGCGGATCAACTCATCCGTCTTCGACGTCAGTTCGGCGACCGCCCGGGTCTGGCCGACCAGTGCGTGCGCCGTGAAGGTCTTGCGCTGGGTGAAGAACTCCAGGATGTGCAGCGAGGCGACGCCGAGCAGGGCCTCGTAGAAGTGCGTGGCGTCGGCGGAGAGGTGGCGTTCCGGGCGGTCCGCCGCGCGGCGCAGTTCGCGGGCGAAGGCCTCCGGGCCGAGGCGGACGGCGTCCACGTCCGTGATCGTGAGGTCGCCCAGGGCGTGCAGGGTCGCGGCGAGGGCGTCGGTGACGGCTTCGCGCTCGTCCTCCGGGATCGGGCGTTCGCCCGTGCTCAGGGCCTGCTGGACGAGGGTGGCGGCCAGGGTGCGTACGTCGGACTCGGTGAGGGTGCGCTTCTCACCCTTGAAGGAGACGTACCCGGAGAGCCGGACCGGTTTGTCGACCAGCCCCGCCCCCGGGGCGTCGGTGACGAAGAACTTCCTGACGAGCGGGCCGATCACGGCCGACGCCAACTTGAGCCCGATGGTTGTGGGTTCCACGTGTGCCCCCCGTAGAGCTGTGCCGGTGCCGCCCGACGCGATTCTAGAGTGCGCCGTGCTCGGGCCGCCGGGAGAGCGGGCTACGGCATCATGGCTCCGGGATCGGGTGAGGGGGAGCGCGGTGGCACAGGACGAGGTGCGCGGCAGTGTCGTGGTGGCCGGGCGGTACCGCCTGGAGGACCGGCTGGGCCGGGGTGGGATGGGCACCGTCTGGCGGGCCACCGACGAACTGCTCGGGCGCCCGGTCGCCGTCAAGGAACTGCACGCGGGCGAGGGGGACGGGGACGGTGCGGCCGCGGGGGCGCTGCGCGAGGCGCGGGCCGTGGCGCACGTGCGGCACCCCCACATCGTCGTGGTCCATGACGTCGTCGAGCACCACGGGCGGCCCTGCATCGTCATGGAACTGGTCGACGGTGGTTCGCTCGCCGAGCTCATCTCCGCCGGGAAGACCCTCACCCCGGTCGAGACGGCCAGGACCGCCCTCGCACTGCTCGGCGCCCTGACCGCGGCGCACGGCCGGGGGGTGCTGCACCGGGACGTGAAGCCGGCCAACGTCCTCATGGAGGCGGGGACCGGCCGGGTGGTGCTCACGGACTTCGGCATCGCCCGGTTCTCCGGGGCCGCCACCATCAGCCAGACGGGCGCCTTCATCGGCTCGCCCGAGTACACCGCTCCCGAGCGGATGCGGGGAGCCGAGGCCGGACCGGCCGCCGACCTGTGGTCGCTCGGCACGCTCATGTGCGCCGCGCTGACCGGGGAGTCCCCCTTCCGCCGCGATTCACTGGGCGGCGTCATGCACGCCGTCGTCTCCGCGGAGATCCGCCCGCCCGCCCAGGCGGGGCCGCTGCTGCCGGTCATCCAGGGCCTGCTGGAACGCGACCCGGAGCGCAGGATGGCGGCGGCCGAGGCGGACCGGCTGCTGTCGGCGTACCTGGCCGGTGGAAGTCCGGCCGAGCCGATGGCCGTGCCGGCCGACCGCGGGCTGCCCGTACCCCCACCCGTACCCGCTCCCGCCGTAGCCGCTCCCGCCGTACCCGCTCCCGCCGTATCCGCGTCGGCGCCGGAGTCGGAGGGGCTGACGGCCCCGGCCGTGGCTCCGCGTCCGACGGCCAGGCAGCGTTTCGCCACCCGGCCGGGCCTGCGCCTCGCTCTGATCGTGGCCACCGCCGTCCTGGTGGCGGCCGGCGTGGTGGTGGGCGCCGACCGGCTGAACCCGCTGTCCGGAGCGAACGAAGCGGGGCGGGGGTCGCGGGGCGCGCCGGCGGTCCCCGGCGGCACCACGAGTCCGTCCGTGACGCCAGGTCCGTCCGTGACGGCGAGTCCGTCCGTGCCCCCGGGCCCTTCCCCGGCCCCGGGATCGAGCGAGCCGCCCGCCGGGTACCGGACGTTCGCCGATCCGCAGGGCTTCGCCATCGCCGTGCCTGCGGGGTACCAGCGGGCCACCGACGACCAACGGGTCTTCTACGTCTCCCCGGACGGGGCCTTCCGCATCGGGATCCGGGTGAAGATGCCGGTGCCCGGCGGTCCGCTCGGCGTGATGCGGCAGGCGCACGCGAACGGTCCCGACACCAATGCCGGTTATCGCGGCGGCACGGTCGTCTCGACGAGCCATCATGAACTCCCGGCCGTACTCTGGGAGTTCACCTGGAACGGCTTCGACCCGGCCCAGGGGGCCCGGCACACCTACGACCTCTGCTGGGACCAGAACGGCCGGATGTACGACATCTGGGTCTCCGCCCCGGTGGGTGAACTCGCCCAGGCCAAGCGCCACTTCGAGACCGCCGTGGCCACCTTCGTCCCCGGCGCGCCCGTCTCCGTCACCTCCTGACCACCTCCTCGTCCCGGTCAGGTGCGCAGCACCACCAGCCCGTCCCGCCCGTCCGCCGTCCGCAGGCTGCCCGGGACCAGCGGGGCGAAGGTGCGCGGGAGCGCCAGGCCCGGGGCCGTGTCGTCCTGCGGTGCGTCGAAGAGGTACGCGGCCTCCGCGGCGCTGTCGCTGACCAGGTGCGGCCCGTCCGCCCCGCCCGTGGTCCGCGTCAGCGGGGTCCGGAACATCCTGCGCAGCTGGCGCAGGGTCTCCGCCGTGACCGGTACCGGCATCGAGGCGGGTTCCGGCTCGGCCCGGGGCTCCGGCCCGTCCTCCCCGGCAGCACCCTCCGCCCCCGCGGTCTCCTCCGGAGAGTCCGCGCCGTCCGGGATCGCCCCCGCCAGCAGCAGCGCCAGGAGCACCGGAACCGCCTTGAGTCGGAGTGCCTCGGTGGCCCGGCCCAGCCGGTGCGCGTGCCCGCCGGGCAGGGACAGGGCGAGGCTGCCCGCCGCGTCTCCGAGCGCGAGGGGGACCGCCGCGCACACCACGCCGGGGGCGTATTCGCGCAGGTCGAAGACGGGCGCCCCGGGGGCCACCGCGTCGAGCGCGCTGAACAGGGCCCGGCTGTCGGTGATGGTCCGCTCGGTGAGCCGGGCGGGCCGGTGCCGGGCCACGTGGTCGGCGCGGCCGTCGTGGTCGAGCTGGCTCAGCAGGCACTTGCCCACCGCGCTGGCGTGCGCGGCGTCCCGGAAGTCCACCCACTCCCGTACCGGCGGGGCGCCCGGCCCGTCCGCCATCTGGGTGATCCGGACCTCCCCCTCCGCGTACCGGCTCAGGTACACGGCCGCGCCCGCGCTGTCCCGCGCCAGGGCCAGCGTGCGCTGCAACTGGCCCGCCAGGCCCCGGCCGCCCGGGGCGGCGAGCCGGTCGAGGGCCGGCCCGGGGGCGTAGACCCCGACGCCGGAGCGGTACGCGTACTCCTCCTCGCAGAGCATCGACAGCAGCGGGCCGAGCTCCGCCTCGGCCAGGCCGGCCTCCCGCGCGAGCCGCCCGGCCCGAACGCCGAGCGGCCGCCGCCGCAGGACCCGTACGACGGCCAGGGCGCGCCGCGCGGCCGCCAGGGCCTCGCCCCCGCCGGGCTGGACGACGGTCCCGCGGGCCGCCGCCGTCAGCGCGGGGTGGCGCAGCGGGCCCGAGCCCAGCCGGCCCGCCCCGGGCCGGGGCGGCCGCGGCGCGGCGGCCGGCACCGGCGGCCGGAACGCGTCCAGCGCCCCGGACACCCCGGGCCTCGGCAGCGGCACCGGGCCCAGGTCGGGGTCGTCGAGCTGGTCGACGTAGCGCAGGACGGCCGCCTGAGCGCACAGCCGTACCTCGCGGAGCTCCCGCCGCCCGCCCGGCCGGAAGCGGCGCCGGCCCAACTCCCGTGCCCAGAAGCGGGCGTCGTGGTGCTCGCCGCGTCGGGAGTGGTCGAGGAAGAGGCAGTACGCGGCGTGCGTGGTCCGGCTGCGCCCGGACCCGGCGGCGAACTGCCACCAGAACCGGGCCCCTTCGCGCAGCCCGGCCAGGTGCAGCAGACAGCCGAAGACCACGGCTCCGGGCAGGTCGGCGTGGCCGCCGCTCTCGAAGGAGTCGAGCCGCTCCCGGGCCTCCGTGGCGCACACGGAGGCCAGACAAGCGGCCTTGAGGTCGCGTCCGGCCCGCTCGGAGTCCAGGGGAAGATCGCGCAGCGGGTCGCTCCAGCCCGGCGTGCGGCGCCGGGCATGGGTGCCGCCGCGCCGGGGAGCCGGGGCGGGGCCCGGCCGGGGCGCCGCCGCGGTGGCGTCCGTACCCCGCAGCAGCCGGGCCTCCGCCGCGCCCAGGTCGTAGTGCGGATAGCGGTCGCGCACGCTGGCCCGGGCCAGGAACTGCTCCAGGGAGCGGGGGAGTCCGCCGTCCTCGCGGCGGGTTCCGCGGCTCGTGTTGCGGTTCATGACTCGGCCGCGGTGTCGAGCAGCCGGGCGAGCCGCCGCTGGGCCTGGCCGAGCTGCGAGCGGACCGTGGCCTCGTCCACACCCATGATCGCGGCGGCTTCGCCGGGGGTGCACTGGAGTCCGTACCGCAACAGCACGGCGTCGCGCTGCCGTTCGGCGAGCCGGGAGACGGCGGAGTAGAAGCGGATCGTGTCGGTGAGCACCTCGTACTGGTCGGCTTGCGCGTGGGCCTCCTTGAGCGCCGCTTCGAAGGCACTGGTGTCCGTGGGCTCCGGCCAGGGGCTGCGGCGGAACTGGCGGTCGACCAGCCGCCGTTTGAGGACGGTCCACGCGTAGGCGTCGAGCCGGTCCATGTGCAGCATCCGCAGCCATTCGCACATGATCGAGTCGAAGGCGGCGTCGACCGCTTCCTCGGCCGCCGCGTCCGAGCCCAGCTGCAGGAACGCGAACCGCATGTAGGCAGGGCGCCGGTCGGCGTGGAAGGCCCAGTACGACAGGCGCGCCGTCGCGTTCCACTGGCTCATGGGCGCCGGCCGCCGTCGTCGGCTCGGCAGACCCACGGCCCCGCCACCGGACTCCTCCGGAAGACCGCTGCCATCGCTCACCGCTCCACCCCATCCCGTGTGCGGGGCAAGGAAATCAGCGCGGGCGCACTCGGAGGGCGCAGAGACGAAAGCTGGGAGAATTACGTTCGGTGATGATCGCGCGTTGATCGATGTCGATCGCACGCACGCTCAACCAGCGCAAACGCATATGCCGTTCTCCTGTGCGTCCGTTTCGTTCCCCGCCGGAGAGCACGGCGTGTGACCATCCCAAGATTCACTCGTTTGTCGGAGCGTGGGTACAACACAGCGATTCGGCTCCACCGCCGTGGAGCAGGCCGAGGCCGTCCTCGTCGAGCACTACCCCCAACTGGTCCGGCTCGCCTACGTGACGCTCCCGGTCACCCTGGGCCGCCATACCCGGGTACTCCTCGCGCACAAGGCGGTCCAGCGAGCACTCCCGCGCGGCGGGCGCGGCAGTACCCAGGCTCCGGCCGGGCCCGACGGGCCGGGCGGCCCCCTGACCGAGGTCCGCGTACGGGTCCTGCGCGCGAGCCTGGCTCCGACCGGCCGGGCCCGCCTCGCCGCGGCCGGGCTCGGGTGGCCGCCGGTGCCGCCCTTCGTCTGGGGGCTGCGGCTGTGGCCCCCCGCGGGCGGGATCGACGAGCCCGCCCGGGTGCTGGGCACGGCGCCGGGGCCGGTCCGGGCCGCGTTCGTCCTGCACGGCATGGACGGCCTGCCCGAGGAGGCGGTGGCCCGGCTGCTCACCGCGGCCGGGGTGGCCGACCCGGCGGACGCCGTACGGGAGGCGCTGGCCGCCTGGCGGGAGTGGGAGGCCGCCGCCCCCGGGCGCTCGGAGGCGGGCCCGGGCGCCGGGCCGTGGGCACCGCCGCCGCGGCCCGCGACGGAGCCGGGGACGGTGCGCGGCGTTGCTCCGCCGCCGGGAGGCGGGGCGTGGGCCCGGCCGGCGGCGGGTGTGGCGGGTTCTACGGGCGATGCCGGCTTCCCCGGTGCCGGCCTCCGCGGGGCCGACCTCCGCGGGGCAGGCGGGAGCGCCGCTGGGGAAACGCTCCTGCGGAGCCCGGGCGGCGCCGAGTTCGACGCCGCCGTCGTCAGCGCCCGCCCCACCGACCTGCTGCGCCGGCGGCGCCGTGCCCGGGCCGGCTGGACCGCCCTGGTCGCCGTGGCCCTGGCCCTGGCCGCCGGGGCCCTCGCCGCCGACGGGTCGCCGCCCCGCCCCGAGGCCTCGCCGCTCGCCGGACCGGCCGTCGCCGGGGCACTGGACCCCGCCCGGCTGGTCCGCGTGCCCGCCGAGGCCTGGGCGGACACCGCCCGCGTCGATTTCACCGCCTGGCCCGCGCGCGGCGCCCGCACCGCCGACCGCGGTCTGCTCGCCCGGGCCCTGGCGGCCTGGGCCACCCGGCCCCGGGAGGTGGCGGTGACGGCCGCGCCGGGGACGGCCACCGACGCACCGCTGCGCGCGCCGCAGCTCCTGTACGCGGGGGACGTCGCCGGGCGGGCCGTCGTGCTGCTGCTCGACGGGGACCGGGTGGTTCGGTACGGCGAGCCCATCGAGGGCACAGCGGGCCCAGCGGGCCCAGCAGGCCCAGCGGGCCCGGCGGGGCCGCGCGAGCGGGAGCTCGCCTTCGCCCGTACCGACGAGGCGAACGTGACCACGGCCGCCGCGCTGGCCCTGAGCCGCTCCCCCGGGAACGGGGGCAGCACGGAAGGGGGCCGGGCCCGGTACCTGCTCGCGCCGTGGATCGCCCGGGCCGGCACCCGCGACCTGCTCCGGACGGGGGAGGGGACCAAGCCGCTGGCCGTCTCCGCCGACGGGGTCACCGAGGAGACCGCGGTCCCGCGTACGGCCGGCGGCGGCGACGGCTTGGGCGGCGACGGCGGAGCCTGCGCCTCCTGGCCCGTGCTCGAGCTGACCTCCTCCGCCCGGATCGTGGAGAAGCACGCCTTCGTCCTCGCGGACCTGGGCGCGCTGACCCCCGTACACCTGACCTACACGCCGCTGCCCGACGGCCCGGCGGCGGTGGCGGCGCGCCAGCCGCGCGAGGCCACCGGCCCGGCGGCCCGGGCGGCGTGGGCGCCGGTCGCCTGCCGGCTGCGGGAGTACCGCGCCGGCGGCGTACGGGCCGTCAACATCTGGGACTTCGCCGGCTCCGAACTCCCCGACGGCGCGGGCCGGGCCGTCTGGACGTGCACCCGTGCCTCCGGCTGGGCCGGTCCGGGTGACGTCCTGGTGCAGTTGCGCCTGCCGGCCGGAGCTCCGCAGGACGTGGCACGGTCCCGCGGGACCGCCGCGTGCGGGCGGTTCGGGCAGCACCTGCTCGCGGGCACCCGGTGGAGGTCGCCGGCCGGCCGCTGGTACCTGCTGGCGGCCGGCAGCCGCGAGGTCGCGGGCATCACGGCGGCCGGCTCCGTCCGCGCGGAGGCGGCCGGCCGGACCCTGACCGTCCCCGTGGCCGGTCCGCAGGGTCCCGCGGCCACCCTGACGGGCAGGCTCGCGAGCGGCGCCCGGATCACCGCGATCGACGGTGCCCGGGGCGGCCGCGACTGACCCCGCGTCGTTCCGGTCGTCCTCCGGGGCACCGTCCGCGGCCGCCGCGGACGGTGCCCCACCGGCGGTGGACGGCGGTTCGGGGGCTGCCCGGCCCGCTGTACCATGGCCGCAGCGCGAGGGCCGTGACGGAGTGGTCACAGTCCTCGCTTTTGCTTTGCACCCATCAGTTTTGCGCTGTACCCCCAGTCCACCCCGAAGAAATGCGGCGCGTGGCGTTTCGGCGGTTCGATACGATGAACCGCACGTCACGTCGTACCGGCATATACGAAATGGAGCATCCGAGGATGGCTCGACACCTGATCACCAGCGCGCTTCCCTATATCAACGGGATCAAGCACCTGGGCAACATGGTCGGGTCGATGCTTCCGGCGGATGTGTACTCCCGGTACCTCCGCCAGCGCGGCCACGACATCCTCTACATCTGCGCCACCGACGAGCACGGCACCCCCGCCGAGCTCGCCGCGAAGGCGGCCGGCCTCTCGGTCGCCGAGTTCTGCGCGCAGGCCCACGACGCCCAGAAGGCGGTCTACGACGGCTTCGAGCTGTCCTTCGACTACTTCGGCCGCAGCTCCTCGGAGCAGAACCGCGAGATCACCCAGCACTTCGCGCGCCGGCTCCAGGCGAACGGCTTCATCGAGGAGCGCGCGATCCGGCAGGTCTTCTCGCCGGTCGACGACCGCTTCCTGCCGGACCGCTACGTGGAGGGCACCTGCCCGCACTGCGGCTACGACAAGGCCCGCGGCGACCAGTGCGAGAACTGCACCCGTGTCCTGGACCCCACGGACCTGATCGAGCCCCGCTCGGCCATCTCCGGCTCCACCGAGCTGGAGGTCCGCGAGACCAAGCACCTCTTCCTCCTCCAGTCCAAGCTGCAGGTCGAGGTCGAGGCCTGGGTCGCGGAGCACGAGGAGGAGTGGCCGCAGCTGGCGTCCTCCATCGCCCGCAAGTGGCTGACCGAGGGCCTGCACGACCGCGCCATCACGCGCGACCTGGACTGGGGCGTCCCGGTCCCGGCCGACACGTGGCCCGAACTGGCCGCGGACGGCAAGGTGTTCTACGTCTGGTTCGACGCGCCGATCGAGTACATCGCCTCCACCAAGGAGTGGGCGGACGCCGATCCGGCGAACCGCGACTACAAGTCCTGGTGGTACGAGGCCGAGGACGTCCGCTACACCCAGTTCATGGCCAAGGACAACGTCCCGTTCCACACGGTGATGTTCCCCGCCACCGAGCTCGGCGTCCGCGAGCCGTGGAAGATGGTCGACTACGTCAAGGCCTTCAACTGGCTGACGTACTACGGCGGCAAGTTCTCCACCTCGCAGAAGCGCGGCGTCTTCACCGACCAGGCGCTGGAGATCCTTCCGGCCGACTTCTGGCGCTACTTCCTCATCGCCAACGCCCCCGAGTCCGACGACTCCTCCTTCACGTGGGAGCACTTCGCCGCCACGGTGAACAAGGACCTCGGCGGCACGCTGGGCAACTTCGTCAACCGCGTACTGACCTTCTCCCGCAAGAAGTTCGGCGACGAGGTTCCCGCCGGCAGCCCCGCGGGCGAGGTCGAGGCCAAGCTGGGCGCGCAGATCGCCGAGCTGCTGGCCGAGTACGAGGTCCACATGGACGCGCTCCAGTACCGCAAGGCCGCGGCCGCGCTGCGCGCCCTGTGGTCCGCCGGAAACGCGTACCTGGACGAGAAGGCGCCCTGGACGGAGGTCAAGACCGACCTGGACGGCGCGGCCCTCACCCTGCGCACGGCGATGAACCTCATCCACCTCTACTCGGTGGTCTCCGAGCCGTTCATCCCGGCCTCGGCGCGCGCCATGCGCTCCTCGTTCGACCTGGCCGACGACACGGCGACGTGGATCACCCCGGAGCAGGCCGCGTCCCTCGACGCGGTTCCGGCGGGCACGCCGTTCACGGTTCCGGCGGTGCTCTTCCCGAGGATCACCGAAGAGGACCTGGAGTCGTACCGCGAGCGCTTCGGCGGCAACCCGGAGGCCTAGCCTTCCCGGCCTCGCAGGCGGCCACGCACGGCAGCAACCGCGCAGGGCGCGACCCCAATGGGGTCGCGCCCTGCGCGCGTTCCTCACGGCCGTACGCCGTCCGGCGGCGCTGACGGCGTCACATCGCGGCGCCCAGGGCCAGGAACCCGCAGATCATCACGAAGAGGATGCCGAGCAACGGCCAGACGAAGCGCAGGTACTTGTCGTAGCCGACCTTGGCTAGTGCGACGCCGCCGATGGTGACGGCGGTGGTGGGCACCCAGAGGTTCATCCAGCCGCTCGCCGACTGCCAGGCCGTCACCATCAGCGCGCGGGAGACGCCCGCGAAGTCGGCGAGCGGAGCCAGGATGGGCATGGTGAGCGTGGCGTGCCCGGAGGTGGAGGGGATCAGGAAGGCGAGCGGGAGGTTCACGAGGAAGACGATGATCGCGAAGATCCCCGACGAAGTCCCCTTCACCACGCCCTCGATGGAGTGCAGCACCGTATCGGTGATCTGCGAGTTGTTCATGATGACCGTGACCCCGCGCGCCAGCATGATGACCAGGGCGGGCGAGATGAAGTCGGCGGCGCCCTGGATGAGCGTGGAGCTGAGCTTGGCCTCGCCCATCCGGGCCACCAGGCCGATCAGTACGGCCGCGCAGATGAACAGGGCCGCCAACTGGGCGAAGGACCAGTCCAGTTCCCAGGCGTACGGGGTCGCGTCCGCGTCGCCGGTGAGGGCGCTCGACCAGGGCACCACCGAGAAGATCATGAAGGCGAAGACGAGGACCAGGAGGACCAGTACGGTCTTGTGCAGCCGGGTCAGCTCCGGTTCCGCCTCCTCGTCGCCGGTGGCCTTCTGCTCCCGGTCCCCGGGCAGGAACCCGCAGATCGACTTTGAGGGGTCCTTCTGGACCCGTCGGGCGTAGCGGATCACGTAGAGGACGGTCACGGTGGTCAGCACGATCCACATGAGGAAGCGCAGCCCGATCCCGTCGCCGAGCGAGATGCCGGCCGCCGAGGAGGCCACGCCGGTCGCGAACGGGTTCACCGTCGAGCAGAGCACGCCGATGCCCGCGCCGAGGATGCTGGCGCCGACCGCGACCAGCCGGTCGTAGCCGAGGGCCAGCATCATCGGCACGAGCAGTCCGTAGAACCCGAGGGTCTCCTCGGCGAAGCCCTCCACGGTGCCCAGGATCGAGAAGACCACCATCACGGCGGCGATCAGCAGGGCGCCGCGGTCGCGCAGCCGGTGGGCGAGGCGGGCGATGCCGCGGTCGAGGGCGCCGGTGGCGAAGACGACGGTGATGAAGGCGCCGATGGCGAGGACGAAGAGGAACACGCCCGCGCTGCCGTACAGATCGCCGCTGAGGGTGGGGCCGACCTGGCCGGTCTTGGGGTCCTGGAGTCCGTAGAGCCCGTTGACGGGGGAGAGGAACAGGTCGTTCAGGCGATCGGTGAAGCTCTGGGTGCCCTCGACCCGGTGGTAGGTGCCGGCGACGGGGGAGCCGCTGTCGTTGCGGTCGTACTCGCCGGCCGGGATGAGGAAGGCCAGCAGCCAGATCGCCACGGTGACGATGGCCAGAATGGTCAGCGCGCTGGGGAAGGAGAACTTCCGCGCCGGCGCGGGCCCTTCGGGCGGGACGGGCGCGGTGGGAGGAGCGGCCGGCGGCGGGGGCGCGGTGGTCACCGGGCGCCCCCGGACGGGTCCTGGGCGGAGGTGGAGGCGCCGGCGGAGGTGGAGGCGTCGGTGGAGGTGGAGGCGTCGGTGCGGGCCGCGCCGAAGTCCGCCGCGTACTCCCGGACGAAGGCGGCCATCGCCACGACCGTGTTGCGCACCTCGGACAGCAGCACCCGTTCGTTCGGCGCGTGCAGGTTGCACATGCTGTCCTGGGCGCCGAACAGCAGCACCTCCGCGTCCGGAGCGGCCCTCGCGAGGCCGTTCACCAGCGGGATCGAGCCACCCGTGGCCACGTACGAGGCCTGTGTGCCCCAGGCCTCCTTCAGCGCGGTCAGGGCCGCCCGGTAGGCCGGCCCGCCGGTGCGCGCCTCGAAGCCGGGGCCCGTGTCGCCCGGCGTGACGGTGAGCGGGATCCCGAAGGGGCGCTGCGCGCGCAGGTGCTTCACGAGCGCGGCGCGGGCTTCCTTCGCGTCCTGGAGCGGGTGGAAGCGCAGGTTCAGCTTGGCGCGCGCGTACGGGACCACGGCGGAGGCGGCGCCCGCCACGTCCGGGGCGTCCAGCCCGATGACGGTGATCGCGGGTCCGCTCCACAGCCGGTCGCCGAGCGAACCGGTGCCGATCAGCGGCAGCCCGTCCCGGACGGAGGCCAGCTTGCGGAACTCCTTCTCGGTGTAGGCCGTTCCCTCCCAGGGATCGCGGCGCAGCCCGGGCACCGCCACGTCCCCGTGCTCGTCGTGCAGGGAGGCCAGCGCCCGGAGCAGGACCAGCAGGGCGTCGGGGGCGGCTCCGCCGAACTCCCCGCTGTGCCGCGCCTCCGCGAGGGTGCGCACCTCCACCACGACCTCGCAGGCCCCGCGCAGACCGGTGGTCAGGGTCGGGGTGCCGGGCCGCAGGTTGCCGAGGTCGGCGATGACCATCGCGTCGCAGGCGAACCGGTCCGGATCGGTGGGCGGGTAGTCGTCGAAGGGGCTGCCGTACTCCTCCTGCCCCTCGATCACCAGCTTGATCCCGACGGGCGGGCGGCCGCCGTAGACCCGGAGCATGCCCAGGTGCGCGATCACGTTCGACTTGTCGTCGGCGATGCCGCGCGCCCGCAGGGCGCCGGGGACCCCGGCGACGGGCGTCGGTTCGAAGGGCGGGGAGAGCCACAGGGTCGGGTTTCCGGCGGGCTGGACGTCGTAGTGCCCGTAGAGCAGGACGGTCGGCGCGTCCGGGTGCGGGGGCGGGATCTCGCCGTAGACGACCGGGGCGGTGTCCGGGAGGTCGATCCGCTCGATGGTGGGGACGCCCGCCTCGCGCAGGAGGGAGACGATCAGGTCGTGTGCCTCCAGGACCGGCTCCGGCGGGTATCCGGGGAAGGCGACCGACGGGATCGAGGCGAGCCGTTCCAGGTCGGCCCGGAGCCCGTCCATCAGGGCGTCGACCTGTGCTTCGAGGGTCTGTGAGCCGTCCGCGTCCACCTGCCACCGTCCCTGTGCTCCCCGGGGCGACCCCGCTGAGCCGCGGGATCGGGTTCTCCGATCATCGGCGGGGGGAGCGGGCCGCGCCGCGATGGAGTGGGCCGGGCGGGTGAACGCCGGCCGCGGGGATCCGGACCCTGCCGGGCCCCACATGGCGTGAAGTGGGCTGCCGAGGGCTGATCTTGACCTGTCTGCCGCGTGTCGAAGCACGCCCGTGATCGTTTCTTCAGGCGTAGTCCCCATCCCTGCCGCAGAATCGGGAGAACGCGCGGTGACCGCTTGGCAGTACTTCGCCGGGGCCGGCCTGGTGGCCGCGCTCTGCCCGCTGCACGGTCACGTGGCGGTGGCCGGGGACGGCCACGGGCGCGGCGCCCGCGTCGACCTGTGCGTACCGGCCGGCTCGAAGCCCCGGCCGCCCGCGGCGACGCCCACGGTGCCGGCTCCGGGGCCGGGTCCGGTCGCCCGGCCGACGCCCCTGGTGCCGCTGCCCGGCCCGGCCGGGCCGACGGTGCGCCACCCGGGGCAGGGGCCGCTCGCCCCCGCGCCGCCCGGCGCGGCGGCGGAGCCCGCTCCGGGGCCGACGGCGCGGGCAAGGCCTTCGGCGCCGCAGCCGCGGGCGGCCGCGGCGGAGGTCCCCGGGGTGGCGCGGGCGGTTCCGGACGCGGCGGTGGCTCCGCGGCCGGTCGCAGCGGTGTCGGTGGCGACGGGGCGCTTCCACGTGCGCCCGTACCACTCGGCGGCGCTGGCGCGACGCGGCCCGGACGGCATGTCCACCCTGATGCTCATGGTCGTGGTCACCACCCCGGCCGTGCTCGCGGCCGTCGCGCTGCGGCCCCGTTCCCGGAGCCGCGGCTAGGGCCCGACCCCTCCCCCTCCCCACGTTCAGTCCGCTCGTCTCGACCTACGGAGAACCCTCGTGTCCGAATGGCTGGTCCTGGCCATCGCCATGGCGCTCGTCTGCGCCCTCGTCCTCGCCTTCACCGCGATCCGGCACCGCCGGGTCGCGGACGACGAGGACACCAGCGAAACCCCCGACGTCCTCGAATACATGGTGATGATGGTCGGCGTGGTCTACGCGATCGTCCTCGGCCTGGCCATCGCGGGCGTCTGGGAGGCGCGCGGCGCCGCCGAGGACAGCGTGCGCCGCGAGGCCCAGTCCCTGTACGAGGTCACCCAGCGGGCCGACGTCTACCCGGTCGCCGTGCGCGACCGGATCCGCGGCGAGGTCAACGCGTACGTGTCCCACACCGTCAGCGTGGACTGGCCGCGGCTGACCGCCGGGGCCCCGGTGTCACCGGAGGGCGGCGAACTGCTCGGCAAGCTGCGCACCGACGTCACCCACCAGAGCCCGGGCAACGAGCTCCAGGCCCAGGCCTACCAGCCGCTGCTGGACCACATCGCGGCCGCCGACGACGCCCGCCACGAGCGGACGCAGAGCGACGAGTCCACGCTGCCGGGGGTGGTCTGGCTGGGGCTGGTCGCGGGCGGACTGGTCACCGTCGGGCTGATCTTCACCCTGCAGATCCGGCGTTCGGGCCGGGAACTGCTGCTCGCGGGGCTGTTCAGCGCGCTGATCGTGTTCCTGCTGTTCATGGTGTGGAGCTTCGACGCGCCCTTCGGCCGGGACGGCATCGACTCGGCGGCGCCGTTCCAGGACCTGTTCCCGTCGCTGCCCCTGGCCGCCGGGCGATGATCACGGGGCGGTGATCACCGGGCGCTGATCACCGCCCGGTCGGCCGGGCCGCGGCTCAGCCCCCCGACAGGGAAGCCTGGCGGCGGCACTCGGCCACCACCCGGGAGTTGCGCAGCGCATGCGAGATCCGCACGAGGTCGCGGGGGCCGTCGGCGGGCGGCGCCCCCTCGTCACTGGCCCCGATGACCCGGCCCTCGGGGTCGGCCGCCCGGGCGCGCACGGCGGCCGCGACCATGGCGGCGTCGGCGACGGCCCGGGCGGTCTCCTCGTCGGCGCCGGAGGCCAGGGCCCGGGCCAGGACCGTGTCCCGGTGGTCCTGGTCGAAGTACGGTCCGAGGTGCAGGAAGCCGTCGTGGATGTCCGACTCGCGCTGGATGACGCGGATGTCGGCGGCGGACCACCAGGACATCTGGACCCCGACCGGGGTCTCGGGAGCGGCGATCCGGACCTCGTGCCACAGCGGGCCGAGCCGGCGGTACGTGGACCAGTGCTGCCAGCTGTCCGAAAGGCGCTGGCAGAGCAGCGGCAGCACGAACCCGATCGCACTGATGAGGGCGCCCGCGGCGGCGAGCGGCGGGGCGACGAAGGTGCTCAGGTCGTCCAGCCGGGGGCCGAGGCCGGCCCAGCGCCCGATGACGGCGCTCATCTTGGCGGCGTCGTAGCTGAGGTTCAGGACGTAGCCGACGACGATGATCACCAGGCCGGTCCGGAGCCAGCCGCGCACCTGGAGGGACCAGCGCCAGCACATCGCGACCATGACGAAGGCGGCCACGTTGTGCGCGAGCAGGTAGAGGCCGATCATCTGCCCCATGTACGGGGTGTTGGCGTAGTAGGTGTCGAAGTCGCGCAGCCGCTCGACCGGTGCGTCGCCGAGGAGGAAGAGCGTCATCAGGACCGCGATCACCGCGGCGTAGCCCAGGATCCACCGGCGGGAGATGCGCCGGGTCTGCTCGGGCGGGCCGCCGCGCCAGTTGACGATGAGGACCAGGCACGACGCGCTGAAGGCGCTGATCAGGCAGTAGACGAGCGGGGCCGAGAAGTTGGTGATCCCGGTCCAGCGGTTGACCGCCTCGATGGTGGGCGGGGCGGCGAAGGTGAAGACGGCACCGGCCAGCGTGAGCAGGGCGCACACCGATCGCAGCAGTGGTTCACGCCAGTTGTGCCGTAGCGCCGGCAGCTTGAAGGCGAGTGCGATCGCCAGGGCCGCGGCCGGTATGTAGTAGTCCTTGCCGTTCAACGGTCGTTCCTGTGCCCCCGGTATCCGAGCGATGCCTCGATGCGGCCCGCCAGCTGATCTCGTTGCGCCGGTGCGCGGTGGCTCGCCGATCCGGCGAGCCAGGTCCTGCACCGGCTGCCCAGCAGTAAGCCGAAGGTTTCCGCTTCGGTCTCCTCCTGGACGTCGGCGCGGGTGCGCGCCGCGACGCGGCGCACGGTCTCGCCGATGTCGGCCTCGTCCGACAGCAGCCGGGCGGCGACGGCGGCGCCGTCGACGTGGTGGCTGCAGTGGCCGGCCTTCATGTGCCACAGTTCGTGCCCGAGGATCACCAGTTGGTGGTCGGGCGCGGTGCGTTCCTCGATGACCACCAGATCGCGGTCCGCCATGTCGAGCCACAGGCCGCTGGCCGTTCCCGGCGGGAACGAGGCCATCCGGAACTCCACCCGGCGGCCGCGGTGCTTGCTCATGCCCTCGCAGAGGGCGGCGTAGAGGTCCACGGGCTCCACGGGCGCGGTCAGGTTGATGCCTGCCACCAGCTCCCCGCACAACCGCCGCTGCTCTCTGCCTATGCTCACCGTTCTCCCCGTCGGCGCGGATCCGGATCAGGACTCAAGGATCAGACCCAGACTTTCGACTGGGTCAGGATTCGTTCGGTTTTACGCTTTCGAGGAGCATGTCCAGCCATTCGGTCACCTTGTCCCGGTGCTTGTCGCTGGGCAGTTGGGCGGCTCTCCAGGCGATGCCCCGTACGCCGTGGTTCTGGAGAAGTCTTGCCAGCGGATCGCCCGTCGAAGCGGCCGGAGCGGTCGCGGTTTCCCGGGCGCGCCCCGCGAAGTCCTGGAGCAGCTGTTGCTCGGTGCGCTGGAGGGCGTCGGTGAGCGCGTCCGCGTCATGGGCGGTGAGGAATCCGGCGTGCACTCCGAAGAAGCGCTGGATCGCGTCACAGTGTTCCATGGTCGGCCGACGGTCGCCGTTGATCAGGGCCCCGGCCTGCTGGCGCGACATGGCGGCGCCGTCGGCGATCTCCTGCTGCGTGTACCGGCGGCCGTTGGGCTTCACGCGGGTGCGCCGCAGCAGGTCGAGGCGCTGGAGGAACCGGGTCTGGAGATCGGGCTCGCCGGCGGGCCGGCCGTCCAGCAAGCTCCGCACCACGTCGGCCGGGACGCCCGAAGCCTCGGAGAGGCGGCGCAGGTCGAAGACCTGGTTCAGGTCGCGGCCCAGCTTGCCTGCGAGTTCTGCGACTCGCGTGACGGTGGCTGCCAGGAGCGTGTTGGCCACCGCGACGGGAGCCGGGAAGCCGTCTGTCACCAGTGGTTCTCCTAGATCGCGCGAGGTCGGGGTACGGGCACGTGGTCGGCCTCTGGAATCTATCCGGTCTCGGTCCGTACGGCTAGAACGTGCCACATCTGTGGCGGGAACGAGCTGGCCGAAGGCTGGAATTGCCACAATAGTTGACACTCGAATGAAGTCGGTAGCAGGATCGCCACACGGAAATGAAGATCCAGACCGTAAGGAAGAGGGGGGAGCTCTCGGTGGCACATCTCGCAGCGGTGGGCCCGTCCGATGGCCTCGCCCACATCGGTGGGGAGCGCCTCGCGGGCGAGGAGTCCGCACGCGGCGCCGTGCGGTCGGAGCGACGCAAGGAGATTTTGCGCCAGCGCCGGGAGGAACTGGGGCTGAGCCAGGAAGACCTGGCGGCGCGGCTTCGCATCAGCGTGCGCGCGTACGGGAACTGGGAACGCGGCCTGGTCAAGGAGTGGACGGACCGCAAGCTGCTCGCCCTGGCCGAGGCCCTGGAAATGAGCGAGCGGCAGTGCTTCTGGCTCTTCCGGATCATGGTCGACCGCGACCCGCCGCCCACCTGGCGCGCGGCCGAGGACAACCGGCTGCCCGACGACCCGGCACAGCGCGACTACCTGTGCGACTACGCGGCCCTCATGGAGGCCGTGCCGTACCCGAGTTTCCTCGTGGACCACCGCTGGGACGTGGCCCTGACCAACTCGGCGTTCGACCGGCTCTTCCAGTCGGTGCGTCCGCATCCGACCGCCCTGCCGGACGACAACTTCCTGCGCTTCGTGCTGTTCCACCCGGACGCCGCGGCCGTGCTGGAGGACCACGAACCGGCCTGGTGCGTACCGCTGCTGGCCCGGTTCGCGACGGCCCTGGCCGCCGCCCCCGACGACGAGGGGCTGCGCAGCATCCGTCAGGAGGTGGCCCGTGACCCGTTCATGGAGGCCGCCTACCGGTACGGCGTGCCGCACTGGCTGACGACCCACGGGGCCGAGGCCGCCGAACAGGACGGCGCCGTGCGCACCGTGCGCCACCCGGACCCGGGCTGGGGCCTGGTGCGCTGCCGGATGGTGGCGGAATCCGGCCCGATGCTCAACGGCATGGGACTGACCCGGATGACGCTGGTCCTCTCCTCGCCGCAGGGACTGCCGACGGGCCCGCTGCCCAGCGGTCCGGGCGCGCAGCAGCACCAGCCGCCGCGGCTGCGTGCCGTGCCGTCGCCGGTGGAGTGATCCGGCGGGGGAGACTGGTGCCGCGACACCTTGGCACTGGAGCACTGCGGAAGGCGGTAAGGGCGTGCGGCTGACGATCCTCGGCGGGGGCGGATTCCGGGTACCGCTCGTCTACGGAGCCCTGCTCGGCGATCACGCCGAGGGCAGGGTGTCGCACGTGACCCTGTACGACGAGGACTCCGGCCGGCTCCGTGCCATGGCCCGGGTCCTCGCGGACCAGGCCGAGGGGATCGCGGACGCCCCGGCCGTCACGGCCACCACCGATCTCGACGAGGCCCTGCGCGGCGCCGACTTCGTGTTTTCGGCCATTCGTGTCGGCGGGCTGGAAGGCCGCGCCGCCGACGAGCGGATCGCCCTGGCCGAGGGCGTACTGGGCCAGGAGACGGTCGGCGCGGGCGGGATCGCCTACGGCCTGCGGACGGTGCCGGTGGCCCGTGAGATCGCGCGCAGGGTGGCCCGTACCGCCCCCGACGCATGGGTGATCAACTTCACCAACCCCGCCGGAGTGGTCACGGAGGCCATGGCCGAGGAACTCGGGGACCGGGTCATCGGCATCTGCGACTCGCCGGTCGGACTCGGACGGCGGATCGCCCGGCTGCTGGGCGCCCGGCCCGAAGAGGCCTGGATCGACTACGTCGGCCTCAACCACCTGGGCTGGGTGCGCGGACTGCGGATCGGCGGACGCGACGAACTCCCGCGGCTGCTGGCCGACGCGCGGGCGCTGGAATCCTTCGAGGAGGGCCGGCTGTTCGGGGCCGAGTGGCTGCGCTCGCTCGGGGCGATCCCGAACGAGTACCTGCACTACTACTACTTCAACCGTGACACGGTACGGGCCTACCAGGAGGTCAAGCAGACGCGCGGGGCTTTCCTGCGCGACCAGCAGCGGGGGTTCTACGCCGAGGCCGGGCGGCCGGATACGGGCCCCGGGGCGGCGCTGGCCGCCTGGGACCGGACCAGGGCCGAGCGCGAAGCCACGTACATGGCCGAGAACCGCGAGGTCGCGGGCGTCGGCGAGCGCGAGGAGAGCGACCTGCAGTCGGGCGGGTACGAGAAGGTGGCCCTCGCCCTGATGCGCGCCATCGCCCGGGACGAGCGCGCCACCCTCATCCTGAACGTCCGCAACCGCGGGACCCTGTCGGTGCTCGACGCCGAGGCCGTCATCGAGGTGCCCTGCCTGGTCGACGCCAACGGGGCCCACCCGGTCGCCGTCGACCCGCTGCCGCTGCACGCGGTGGGCCTGGTGGCCTCGGTCAAAGCCGCCGAGCGCGAGGTCCTCGCCGCGGCGAGGAGCGGCTCGCGGGCGGACGCCGTCAAGGCCTTCGCGCTGCATCCGCTGGTCGACTCGGTCGGGGTGGCCCGGCGGCTGGTGACCGGATACGCGGCGGAGCACCCGGGGCTGGGCTACCTGCGCTGACGGGCCGTTCCCCTGCGCGGATGGGCTAACGCCGCATGCGGCCGGGCGGGTGCGCTGTGAGAGTGCGGAGTGTGACCACAGCCGAAGGTGCAGCCACAGCCGAAGGCGCGGCCCCCGCCATGGCCGCCGCGCAGCCGCCCGTCCTCGACCGGCGCTCGCGCAACATCGTGTTCGGCACGATCATGCTCGGCGTGCTGCTCGCGGCCCTGGACCAGACGATCGTGGGCACGGCGCTGCCCACGATCGTGGCGGACCTCGGCGGCGGCGACCACATGTCGTGGGT
Organism: Streptomyces sp. NBC_01298; assembly: GCF_035978755.1. Lineage (NCBI taxonomy): Bacteria > Bacillati > Actinomycetota > Actinomycetes > Kitasatosporales > Streptomycetaceae > Streptomyces > Streptomyces sp. NBC_01298. The sequence goes on along the minus strand of NZ_CP108414.1, from coordinate 1,441,686 downwards.
CGTGACCTCGTACCTGCTCACCGAGACGGTCGCGACCGTGCTCGTCGGCAAGTTCGGCGACCTCTTCGGCCGGAAACTGGTCTTCCAGGTCTCCGCCATCGTCTTCATCACCGGCTCGTTCCTGTGCGGCCTCGCGAGCAACATGACCCTGCTCATCGTGTGGCGGGGCATCCAGGGCATCGGCGCCGGCGGGCTGATGGTCACCGCGATGGCCCTCATCGCCGATGTGGTCCCGCTGCGCGAACGCGGAAAGTACCAGGGCGCGATCGGCGCCGTCTTCGGCGTCGCCACGGTGATCGGGCCGCTGCTCGGCGGACTCTTCACCGACCACCTGACCTGGCGCTGGGCGTTCTACGTCAACGTGCCGATCGCGATCCTCGTCGTGGTGGCGGCCGCGAAGACGATCCCCTCCGTGCGCGCCGCGGGCAAACCGGTCATCGACTACCTGGGCATCGCGATGGTCGCCATCGGCGCGAGCGCGCTGATCCTGGCCACGAGCCTGGGCGGGAACGAGTACGCCTGGAGCTCGCCGCTCATCGTCGGGCTCTTCGCGGGCGGTGTCCTGGCGCTGGCGCTGTTCTGCCTGGTGGAGATGCGCGCCGCACAACCGATGCTGCCGATGCGGCTGTTCCGCAACCCCGTCTTCTCGGTCTGCTCCGTCCTCAGCTTCGTCGTCGGCTTCGCGATGCTCGGTGCGATGACCTTCCTGCCGACGTACCTGCAGTACGTGGACGGGGACTCGGCCACCGTCTCGGGCGTACGGACCCTGCCGCTGGTCATCGGCCTGCTGATCGCGTCGGTCTTCAGCGGCAACGTCACCAGCAAGACCGGGCACTACCGGATCTTCCCGATCGTCGGCAGCGCCGTGATGGGCCTGGGCCTCTACCTCCTCTCCCGGATGGGACCGCAGTCCGGCGCCTGGCTGGAATCCCTCTACATGTTCGTCCTCGGCACCGGCATCGGCCTGTGCATGCAGGTGCTGACCATCGCCGTGCAGAACACCGTGGACTACGCCGACCTCGGCACCGCGACCTCGGGCGTCACCTTCTTCCGTACGCTCGGCAGCGCCTTCGGGACCGCCGTCTTCGGCACGATCTACGCCAACACCCTGAAGCCCGCGCTGACGAAGGGAGTGGCGGAGGCCGCCCGCGCCACCGGACAGGACCCGCAGCAGCTCGCCGTCGCCGCGCAGAGCCCGCAGGGCGTGCACGGACTGGATCCGGCGGCGGCCGGGCCGGTCATCAACGCGTACGCGGACACCCTGCACACGGTGTTCCTGTGGACCGTGCCGGTGGCGGTGGTCGGGTTCGTCGTCGCGCTGTTCCTCAAGCAGGTCAAGCTGCGCGACAGCGCCCGGGCCGGTTCCACGGACATGGGCGACGGCTTCGGCTCGCCCGCCACGGCCTCCGGGGACTCGGCGAAGCTGCTGGAACTGGCGGTCGGCAAGCTGGTGCGCACCATGGGGCCCGAGACGGCGCGCGGGATCGTGAACTCCTCCGACACCCGGCTGGACATGGCGGGCGCGTGGGCGGTCATGCAGGTGGACCTGATGACCCGCACCGTCGGCTACGCGAGCCTCGGACTCATCGCCTCGCGCCGGCACCTGCCCCCGGAGGTCCTCCTGCCGGTCTTCGAACGGATGGTGGACGAGGGCTACATGACGCGGCAGAACGGTTTCTACACGCAGACCCCGGCGGGGGAGCGGGAGGCGGGCGTCATCTCGGCCGCGTGGGCCCAGTGGCTCGGCGACCAGTTGGAGAAGGACCGGGGCCGACCGCGCAGCGCGGAACTGCGGGCCGCGGCGGACGCGATCGCGAAGCGCCTGCTGGCGGAGGACCTCGGGGACGGGAACTTCGCCCCGCGCGCGATGGCGGGGCGGCCGTAGGGCGGACGGGAACTCCCCGGCGGGCCCGGACGTCTGGTGGTGAAAGGGGTTCCACGGGTTCTACGGGTTCCACGGGTGCGGGGGTGCCGGGATGCGGATCACGCTGGCTGAAGAGATCATGCTGCTGTCGCTGGACGACGAGTCCGGGTCGGTCAAGCAGCGACAGTCGGTCAACTGGGCCGTGGCGGGCGCGCTCCTGCTCGAACTGGTCCTCGCGGAGCGGGTCCGGGTCTCCGGCAAGTACCTGGAGCTGGTGGACGCGCCGCCCATCGGGGAGGAACTGCTCGACGGCCGGATCGAGTCGATACGGGCCTGGATGCGCGGCCGGACCAGGCGCCGGGTGTCCCCATGGCTGACGAAGGACCAGGCCAAGGCCGTCGGCCCGGTCGTGGAGCGGCTGGTCGGGCGCGGGGTGGTCGTGGAGGAGCGGCGCAAGGCCCTCGGAGTGATCCCGGTGCGCCGCTATCCGGAGGCCGACGGGGCGGCCGAGCGCGAACTGCGCGAGCGGCTCGCCGCCGCGGTGTCCAAGGGCGCGGAGCCGGACGAGCGCACCGCGAGCCTCGTCGCGGTGATCCACGCGGCCGGCCTGCACGGCCTGGCCTTCCCGGGGATCCCGCGCAAGGAGATCACCGCACGCACGGCCGCGATAGCCGAGGGGCACTGGGCGGCCGAGAGCATCCGCGCCGCGATCCGCGACATGCAGCTGGCGATGGCCGCGGTCACCGCGGCGACGGTGGTGACCGTGACCTGAGACCCGCTGCCGCGCGGGCGCGAATCAGCCGTCAGTGTGGCGCCCCGGACCGCTCTCGGGGTCCGGGGCGGTGGTGGTCGGATAGGCGTACGACGGTACGTGCGGGAGGTGCGGCGTCAGGTCGGGCCGCCAGGCGCGAAGCACCGCCGCGGACGGGGCGTAGAGGGCCGCCGGGAAGTCGGCCGGGGCGAACCAGGACCAGCGGGCGATCTTGTGGGGCTCGGTGACCGTGGCGTTGCCCTCGGCGGCCGAGGTGACGGCCGCGGCCGTCAGCTGGGTCCGGCCGGAGTCGGCGGCGAGCAGGACCGACACGATCCGGATCTCCTCGGGCGCGGCCCGCAGCGCGGTCTCCTCGGCCAGTTCGCGGGCGGCGGCCTGTTCGAAGCCCTCCCCGGGGTCGACCTTGCCGCCGGGCAGTTCCCAGCGCCCGTCGTGGGCCTGGCCGAGCAGCACCCGGCCGTCGTGACCGACCACGACCACGCCGACTCCGACGACGGCGTGGGGGCGGGGGACGGCGCGTGCGGTGGGTTCGCCGGGTGCTGTACTCATGGGCGTCCTTCGGTGGATCGGGGTGCCGGGGCGGCGTGCGGTGCGGCCCGCCCGCGACCTTACGTCCGAGCCGTCCTCAGGTTTCCTTCCTCCGCGCAGTTCGGGTTTGCGGTAATCACGTCGTCGTCGACGGGCTGCGCCGAAGCGCTGTAGACGGGCAGGCACAGGGCCCCGGCGGTGAGCAGGGCGGTAAAGGCGCGCTTCGTAAGGTTGTTCACGCCCTTGCCAACGATCTTTGTCCGGGCTGGTCACGGTGGCGACTCCGCACAGGTGTCCGGCCCTCCCCCACGCCACTCGAAGAGTGCTTCGTCGGTGAGATTCACGGCGTCCGGGTCGGGGTGGCCGGCCTCGCGGAGGAACTCGACCGCGCGTCTCTCCATGGCCCCAGAGTCCGTGACGAAGCCCCGACTCCCTTCGAGAGGTCGGGGCCTTTTCATGTTTCGAGTTGAGCGTTGCGCGGCGAGGCCGGCGGAGGCGGTGACCTGCGGCGTTCCGGGAGGGCAGTTCTCAACTCGCTATAGCTAGGCTGTGTAGCTCGGCGGGTACGAGGTCTGGGGACAAGAGGAACCCCCGGGGTCGGCATCCCGGGGGTTCGGTTCAGGTTCGGGGGTTAGCCGCACGCGCACGACGTGCGCAGGGATCAGGTCCTGATCTCTTAGAGGGTGTCTCACGTGGCAAGTTTCGCGAGCTTCTTGTAGCAGGTCAGGGCAGCAGCCAGGCCGAGGAAGGCGAGGAAGTGTGAGCCCTTTCGTTCGTACCGGACGGTCAAGCGGCGGTAGCCGAAGAGCCAAGCGATCGACCGCTCGATCTTCCAGCGGTGCCGCCCGAGGCGTTTTCCGGAGTCGACGCCTGGCCGCGCGATGCGCGCGACCAGCCCACGCTCGCGCAGCCAGGCCAGGTGCTCGGCGGAAAAGTACGCCTTGTCCGCGCGGAGTTTGACGGGGCGGCGTCGCCGTGGCCCCCGGCGGGACCGCATGGCGGGGATGCCGAGGATGAGCGGCTTGAGGGCGAGACTGTCGTGCATGTTCGCGACTGACACGGCGACGGTGAGTGGGACGCCCTGGCCATCGGACAGCACGTGCAACTTGCTGCCCTTCTTGCCGCGATCGACCGGGTTCGGACCGGTCAGTGATCCCCCTTTTTGGCGCGAACAGAGGCCGCGTCGACGATCGCCGAGGTCCAGTCCACCTTGCCCCGGGCCCCGAGTTCGTCCAGCACCGCCCGGTGGAGCCGACGCCATAGGCCGGCCTCGGTCCATACCGTGAAGCGGCGATGCGCGGTGGCGGGGGACGTGCCGAACGTCGGCGGCAGATGCCGCCAGGCACAGCCGGTGGTCAGGACGTACACCACTGCCGTGAACACTGCCCGTTCGTCACACGGAGCGGTCCCACCACCTTGCGGTCGAGCCGCGAACGACGGCAATAACGGGGCAACCAGCTCCCAGAGTGCATCAGGAACCAGGCGTTTCGACAGATCAGCAGCACTCACGACCGGCATCATGCCGCTCGAACATCACGTCACGTCGCGGGACAGCCTTCTAAGCCTTGGTTGGTGCGGTCGGCCTGGCGGCCTGCTCGATCTTCGCGAAGTAGGCTGCGCGGGCTTCCTCGTCGATCGGCTGCTCGTTTTCGGCGCGCATCCCGGTCCGGCCGTCGACGCCCTCGCGCAGGATGTCGGCGTGCCCGGCATGCCGGATGGTCTCGCCGAGGACATGGACCATGATGGCGAACAGGTTCGTGTTCGGATGAGGCTCCGACCACCAGGGCACGTGGCCGGGGGCATCGAGGGCAAGCTCGCTGATTGTCGCGTCCGAGTGCTCCCACATGCGCCGGTAGAACGCGACGATCTGATCGCGTGTCTCGTTCTCGGCTGCCCATTGATCGCTGCCGTCGGAGTCCTGCCACCGGCACAGCGGTTCCGGAGAAGGGCGGTCGAAGACCTCACTGAAGTACCTGGCCTCGACCGTGGCCACGTGTTTGACCAGGCCGAGGAGGTTGGTCCCGGTCGCTGTCAGAGGCCGGCGTGCGTCGTATTCGGACAAGCCATCGAGCTTCCAGAGCAGCGCCTCACGGTCCCGCCGCAGTCTCTTGTGCAGGTTGTCTTTCGCGAACTCATCGATCATGGGGCACGAGCCTGCCATGGGCTGCTCATGGTCTCAAGATCCCGTACGCGCTCCGCACCGACTGGCAGAGCCGTGGTCAGCTATGGTCACCGCCCAGACCTGCTGAAGGAGCTCGGAACCTATCCACGTGAGACATCCTCTTAGCTTGACGTTTATCGTCTGGCTCCGGCGGAGGGGCTCACCGTGAACGACGTTCAGATCCAGTTGCCCCAGCCGAACGTGGCGATGTAGGCCCGGCGGAGGGCATCCCGGCCACGGCCGCTGCCGATGTGAATCACTGCCAGTGCTAAAAGGAACCAGGCCGTGAAGGCGCCAGAGATGATCAAAGTCCATCGAGGGCCAGAGAAACTGGCGATGACGATCAAGGCGATGACGGTCACGCCCAAGCCCATGTGGGCGGCGGGCAGGTCTGAACGTAGGGACTCGCGCAGAGCGCGGCGTTCTGCCTGTATGTCCTGGGTGTAGCGAGAACGAGCTGCGCTTTCGTCGTTCTCCCACTTAGACCAGTTCTCCATGGTCGGCCCCCTGTAGATCGATCCGGCTGGGGCTGTAGCCCGAGCAGCCTATTGACGGCCATCATCGGTTGTTCGCCGGGGCTTCGTCCCCTTCTTGTGGTGTGCGGGTCGGGTGTAGGACTCGCCGGTGGCGAGGATGTGTCCAACGTCGTAGCGGGCGGCGGGCCGCCGGTTCTTCGAGCCGAGCGGCCGACCGGGGCCGGGGCGGGTGGGTTTCGGTGCACGAGCTGGCGTGCCCGTCTTCGCGCGCAGGTTCCTGAACCCGCGGCGGACTCGGGCCGGTGTCAGCCTGTTCGGTTCCGCCGGTCGTTCCCACGGCCGGCGGAGATCAGCGGGGAGGGGGCGGGCGAGTCGAAGTTGGGCGTGCGCGGCCAGGACGAGCCAGGTCCATCGGTCGGCTGCGGCAGAGTCGCGGAGCATGGGCCGGGTCCAGCCGAGGGTCTGCTTGAGCAGGCGGAACGTGTGCTCAACATCGAACCTGCGCAGGAAGGCCTGCCAGGGCCGGTCGACGTCCTCGGCGGCGGCGCCGGTGCCCGACCACCACAACCAAACTGGCTTGTTGACTCCGCCGCTGGGCAGCTTCGCCACGGTCAACCGGATCACGGTGCCCTCGATGATCGGCAGGGACCCCTCGTGATCCCCCCACGCAGCCCTGCGGGTCAGCCGGGGGTGGAGCCGGTCCCACGCCTGCGCGGTCGCGGTCCCGTACCGCTCTGTGTCGGTCACGGTCACTACCGCCGCCTCGCCCCAGGTCTCGGGGCGGCCGAAGACGAACTTGCCACCGTGCTTGGGCGGGCGCCCGCCCTGCGGCGGGCAGATCCACGGCACCGGAACCGGCTTGCGCATCACCCGGTCCGAGCGGAGCCGACCCAACACCTCGACCGGCATGTCCATCAGAAGGTGGGCGATCCGAGGCGCGTCGTAGCTGCGTCGAGGACAACCAGGACCTCAGGATCACCCTGGCGCCACTGGTCCGCCGCGACGAGGCGTTCGACAACCTCGCGGACCTGCTTGGCGGTGACCGCCGCCAGGTCTGCGCCAGGCTCCAGCCGGATCGCGTCCAGCAGGGCAGTCCATGATGTGCGGCCGGATTCCAGTGCGGCGACGATCGAGTACGGCCATCCGGGCACCATCTGGTGCTTGCCCAGGCCCCGGCCGAAGGTGTGACAGAAGGATCGGTCCGAGCACGTGTCCGCGTCCGGCCGCAGCCACGGCGAGACGTCCACCGCGAGCACGAGGCGACCGTCGGCGGCCCGGGGCAGCGGCACCCCGACCAGGGCGCGGCGGAGCCGGGCGACATCGATCCGGCCTTGGTTCAGACCGGCGTAGAGAGCACCATGCCCCCGCCTGTGCTCGGGCGCGAGGGCCAGGTCCACAAGGGTGCGGACCGGGCCGTCGGTGCACAACAACGCATCGCACAGCTCGAAGAGCGCATCGCCCCGGGCAAGCAAGGAGCTGTACAGCTCAGTGCGGAACGCCGTCACCGCTGTGAACTCGCCTCGTTGATCCACGATCCAGGCTCCACGCGCCGCGCCGACCTCTTCTCGCAGGATCAGGCTCCAGCCCCGTGGACACGCCGTGAACTGGGGAAACCCCGAACAAGTCCGAGCCCTGTTCGATGACGGACCAAAACGTCAAGCTTAGTGCTGTTCCCCGAGTCTCTCGACTAAGACGACGTCTCAGTTGGTGAGGCGGCGGTGACAGATGAGGGTCGCGGCTATGCCGACGAAGGCAAGGAAGTGTTCGGCCTTGCGTTCGTAGCGGCGGTGGAGCCGGCGGCAGCCAGCAAGCCAGGACACAGTCCGCTCGACTACCCACCGGTGGCGGCCGCTCACTGAATCGATCGCACACCTCGACCAGTCCAGTTCCCCGGTGGCGCCCAGTTCGTCGAGGATGATGCGGTGGAGCTTGGCCCAAACCCGGGCTTCGGTCCAGTGCGTGAATCGGCGGTGGGCGGTCTGCCAGGAAGCGCCGAACCTGGGTGGGAGCTGCCGGCATGTGCAGCCGGACGTGGCAACGAAAAGGATCGCGGCCAAGACTCCACGGTCGTCAGCCCTGCGACGTCCGCCGCCTTGTGGACGCACCGGCGCTTCGGGCATCACGCGAAGGAAGAGCTCCCACAAGCTATCTGGCACCAGCTGCCGCACCATCTCCATGCCAAGACAACGAGGACCCCGGCCAACCGTCGGCAGGAGGGGTGCTCGATGCTGGCACGAGCCATTCCCGGCCAGCATCTTCGAGGGGCATGACCGCCATGACCGACTATCTGCGGGCCGTCTTCGCCATGCTCGGCCCAGGGGAGAACCGTTACAACGATCGCGCTGCCTGGCTGCACCTGGAGCAGGAGATCGACAGAAGGCTTCCCGCTGACTACAAGGCGATCGTCGATGCGTACGCCCCCGTCCAGCTCAACGGGAATCTCTACCTTTCGTCCCACCCGGCCTGTGCATGGCGGAACCTAGGCGAGGAGATCCGGTCGGAGGCGGAAGGCTGGTCCGAGTGGCGGTCATGGGAGTCCGACGACCTGGGACCAGACGCCGACCCAAGAGTGATCTGCAACCGTCCGCAGATCACCTTCGGTTCCTCCGACGGTCTCATCCCTCTTGCGAGCACGGACCAGGGAGCCGCTGTCTTCCTGGCTCCAGAGGTCCACGGCTACCCCGACGGAATCGTGGTCCAGGGCTCGGAGGGCGACTGGGCCGGCCACGCCATGGACTTCGCCGAGTGGCTGTACCGCTACCTGACCGGCGAAGAGATGGCTGGCGGGGCCAGCGCGGCCCTGCACCCCGGTCCCGTCCTACTGGAGTACCTCCCGACGGGACCTGACGAGCGGACCCGTGAGGCGTACGGCCCGGCCCGAGACATGTGAGTTCCACGCCAAACGAGACGACGTCCAAGGCCACGTCCTCAAACCGGCGGGTGAACGTGTCGTGTTCGGCGTAGTGGCCGGTATGGCTCATGCAGTCGTTATCGACGGCGGCAAGGTCCGCTATGGGTCCTGTCTCCCACGTGCAGTCAGGGTCAAGACAGCGTGCCGACACGGTGACTTCCCCTCTGGGGTGGCTGATGATCCGGTGTTGCACGTAGCGGAGAACGCTTTTGATCACTTGGCGGCCCGCGCTTTCCGGGCGCGGGCGACGCTCGACCCTTTGGGGTGAGGGTGCTGCCGGATCTCCACGTTGCAGTCAGTGACTCCACTGGCGTTGTGCTCGCTACGGAACACGGCTCGTTGCTTGTCGAGAGCGGCGCACACATCACACCTCGGTACAGGCTTCGGGTCCGGTCGTTCGAAGGGGTCCCGCTGGGGTACCTGAGTCCAAAGCTGTGCTGCCGTCGCCGCCATGTCGCACCCCTCGTGGTCGCCGTCGCTGCGTTGGCAGCAATAGTGACCAGCGGGGATAGGCGTTCCTAGCCTGTTTCCTGTTCCGTCAAGAATCCGTCCCGGAGGCTCTCGATGAAGGTCCGCATTCTGTCGCCGGACAGGGCGACTTGCTCGAACCCTTCGAACTTGCGGACGTACATTTCAACGTCCCGAGGGTCGGTTACGACTACCTCGGCGTGGACCGTTTCTACGGTCACCATCCGGTCGTCACGGATGACGAAGGCGTGGTTCGCGATGTCCGTCTGCGGAGCGGACAGGGGTACGACCCTGATGTCCACGTGAGCCAAGCGGGATACGGAGACGATCCGGTCGAGTTGCGCGGCCATCATTTGCGGCGAGACGATCCGCCACCGAAGCACGGGTTCGGTGATGACGAAGCGGAGCTTCTTCGTGTTGTCGAAGAGGACGGCTTGCCGCTCAAGCCTTCCGCTGATCGTGCGGGTGAGGGCGTCTTCGCTCAGGTTGTGGCGCTGAAGGATGGCCCGGATGTACTCGGGTGTCTGGAGCAGTCCGGGGACCAGGGCGGGCTGGAAGAGCCTGAGCGTGACCATTTGGGCTTCTAGGGCCTTCGCGGCCTGCTGGCCCTTGTGAATGCCGGCCCGCTTGAGGAGGCGCCACGCGGTGGCCGCGCGGGCCGCTTCCGTGTACTCGGCCTTGATGGCATCCGATACGCCGAGGGCCGTGAGGATGCGTTCAACGTCCGTGGCGCTCGGGAGGAGGTTGGCGTTCTCAATCTTGGAGGGCTTGGACGGGGACATGAGGGCGTTGCGGGCTACCGCTTTGGCTTCCTTCCCGGGTGCCTCTCGCAGTGCCCGCAGCGCGGCCCCGAGCTGTGCCTTGTTCACTCGCCGTACTTGGCCCACCAGTCGGTGAACGGTTCCGCGTGAGCGAGTGCCGTTTCGTGGTAGGCGACGAAGCGTTCTGCTTCGGCTGCTGACAGCACCTGTGCGCCCTGGAAGGCGCCCTGGTCGTCGTAGCCCATGACGGCCGTGACCGTGGAGTCGAAGAGCCAGAAGTCCGGAACGCCTTCGAGCGGGTTGGGAGCGTCCGTCACGTCGAGGATGAAGAACTCTTCCCCGCCGGCCATGTTCGTTTGGTAGCCCCAGCCCAACTCGAAGCGGAGGTACTCCGTGAGGGGCCGCCGGAGGACGTGCACGCGGTACACGCGCTTGCCCTCGTGCGCGAGGCCGCGTAGTTCCGCGACCCATCCGGCGTTGTAGCCCTCGGGCTGCGGCTGACCGGCCTGGAAGGCCCGGTAGGCGTCCACGTTCCCCGAGCCGCTGTAGTCGTCCAGGGTCTCCAGCCGGAAGGCTTCGTGCCGGAACCGCTCGAAGAGTTCGGCGAGGGTGCTAGATGAGGCCATCGGCGATGGCCTTCTTGATCAGCTCGACGGGGATCTCGACGAGGGTTTCGTGAGCGGGAATCTTGAGGCCGTGGATGCTCTTATGGATGTCAAGCAGGGGTTGTGAGGTGACTTGAGGTTGCTGTTGCGGCATGGGTAGCGGTCAGGACGCGGAAGATCTCGCGGGCGACGAACCGCTTGAGACAGCGGATGGTCTCCTTCTTGGAGAGGCCTTCTTTGGTGCGTCGTTCCATGTAGTCCTTGGTGCGCTGGTCCCAGCGCAGGCGGCAGAGAACGATCCGGTAGAGGGCCGCGTTCGCGGCCCTGTCGCCGCCACGGTTGAGGCGGTGTCGATGGGTGCGACCGGATGAGGCCGGCAGTGGGGCGACGCCGCAGAGCATCGCGAAGGCCGCCTCGGAGCGGAGCCGGTCGGGGTTGTCGCCCGCGGTGACCAGCAGCTGGCCGGCGACGTCCGGGCCGACGCCGTTGAGCTCGGTCAGGGCCGGGTTGATCTCCTGGGTGAGCGGGGCTATCAGCTCGTTCAGTTCGTCGATCTCCTGGCCCAGGTCGCGGTGGCGGCGGGCGAGGGAGCGCAGGGCGATCTTCGTCGCGGTGACCGGGTCGCCGGCCTGGTCGAGGCTGGGGCGGAAACCCGCGCAGATGGTCAGCAGGTCCTTGTCGTTCAGGTGCCGCAGCATGGTGCGGACTCCCTCTGGCGCGGTGATGATCAAGGTCTTGATCTGCCGGGTGGCGTCGGCCCGCTGCTGGACCGCGCTGCGACGGGCGACCCGCAGGGCCCGCAGGGCCTCGACACGGCCATCACGGGACTTCGGGGTCCCAGTGCGGCGTTCTGCGAGCGCGGCCCGGGCTGCTGCCTCGGCATCGACCGGATCGGACTTGCCCTGCCAGCGACGGGTCTTGCGGTCTGGCCGGTCGATCTCGACCACTGTGACGTCGTTCTCGCGCAGGTAGCGGGACAGGCCGGCGCCGTAGGCACCGGTGCCCTCCACCCCGACCAGGAGCAGGGCACCGAAGGAGCGGAGCCAGGTCAGCAGTGTGCGGTAGCCGACTGTGGAGGCTGGGAACTGGGCCGACCCCAGCACCCGCCCTGCCGAGTCGATCGCGGCCGCGGTGTGGGTGTCCTTGTGGGTGTCGACGCCGCCGGTGACCTCGACCTCATGCTGTGCCATCGTGGATCGTGCCGTCCTCTCCATTCGACCGGGCAGGATGGCACCCGCCGGCCGGGAGGGCGGACAAGACAGTGATGGGGCCTCTGGCCAGGCTCTTATGAAGTCACGTCCCCCGGTCCGGCGGATGCACGTGAGCGTCCCCCGGCCGGAGCCGACAGATCCAGTTGAGGACCCTGAGTCAGTCAGTCGTTGGGTCAGACCCCGCCGGGGAACGCTCCCGTACATCCTCACTGTCAGTCGGCGTTTCCCCCTGGACGAGGAACGTGCCCCTGTCGGTCGCGTAGATCGTCGGGCAGTCCTTGAGGTCACAGGTGCTGATCAGCTTGGTCACCTTCATGGCTTCCGGTTCCCCTCTCCCGTGCGGCGGAGCGCCGCGTTCGATGCTCCCGAGCCAGTGACCCCAGGGTCAAGCGATCACGGTTGAGAGAACGGGAAACCGGCCGTGTCTACGTGCCCTTGATGCCCAACACCTCGTCCAGGTCGTAGCCCACCACTTCCTCAAGCTGGTCGTAGGTGCAGCTCTCAGGGGTCCGGTCGGGGCGCCAGCGGCGCCACCGGGCCGTGTGCCGGAACCTTCCTCCTTCGCCACCATCTACGCTGTTGGTAAGGGTGTCGTAAGCCACCTCGCAGACCCACTCGGGGCGCAGCGGGACCCAGGACAGGTCCTTCTTTCCGGTCCAGCGGCTCTGCGCGCCGGGCAGCCGGGCGTTCTCGTGGGCGGACTCCTCGGCCCAGGCGGCCCACGGGTGGCCCTGGGGGTCGGGCATCCGGAGCGGCTCGAGTTCGTCGATCAGCTCGGCGCGGCGCTTCATCGGGAAGGCGGCGCAGACGCCCACGTGCTGGAGCGTTCCGTGGGCGTCGTACAGCCCCAGGAGCAGCGATCCGACAATCGGACCGCTCTTGTGGAAACGGAAACCCGCGATCACGGCGTCGGCCGTACGCTCGTGCTTGATCTTGAACATGAGGCGGGCATCGGGCCGGTAGGGGAGATCGAGGGGTTTGGCGACGACCCCGTCGAGCCCGGCGCCCTCGAATCGTTCGAACCACTCCCGTGCGAGCGCGGGGTCGGTGGTCGCGGGCGCGAGGTGGACGGGGGGCCGAGCGGTGGAGAGCGTGCGGGTCAGGGCGGCGCGGCGGTCCGCGAGCGGTGTGTCGAGGAGCGCCTCGTCGCCCAGCGCGAGCAGATCGAAGGCCACGAAGGAGGCCGGGGTCGTCTCGGCGAGCAGTTTCACCCGGGAGGCGGCGGGATGGATCCGCTCGCTCAGCCGGTCGAAATCGAGCCGCCCGCCCTGGATGACGACGATCTCGCCGTCGACCACGCAGCGGTCCGGCAGATTGGCCTTCAGAGCCGTCACCAGCTCGGGAAAGTACCTGGTCAGGCTCTTGCCGGTGCGGCTGCCAAGCTCGATCTCGTCCCCGTCCCGGTGGACGATCGCGCGGAAGCCGTCCCACTTGGCCTCGTACTGCATGCCCGGTGGGATCGTGGACACGGATTTGGCGAGCATCGGCTTCACGGGTGGCATCACCGGCAGATCCATGTCTCCGATTCTGGGGCGCCGCGCCCGGGCCCGCTCGGTGTGCGGGTCCGCGCGGGTCCGCCTAACGTGGCGAACATGGGTGCAGCGGGCAAGGCGATCGAGCTGGAGGTGGGCGGCCGGACCGTCCGGCTGTCCAGTCCGGACAAGGTGTACTTCCCCGAGCGCGGTCTCACCAAGGGGGATGTGGCCGCCTACTACCTCGCGGTGGCGGACGGGATCACCCGCGCCCTGCGTGACCGCCCCACCACCCTGGAGCGCTTCCCGGACGGGGTGGAGGGGGAGTCCTTCTTCCAGAAGCGGGCTCCGAAGAACCTGCCCGACTGGATCCCCACCGCCCACATCGCCTTCCCGAGCGGACGCACCGCCGACGAGATCTGCCCGACCGAGCCGGCCGCCGTCCTGTGGGCCGCCAACCTGGGCTGCCTCACCTTCCATCCCTGGCCGGTCCGCCGGGAGGACACCGACCGCCCCGACGAGCTGCGCATCGACCTGGACCCGCAGCCGGGCACCGACTATCACCACGCGGTCGCCGTCGCCCACGAACTGCGCGTACTCCTGGAGGAGTTGGGCCTACGCGGCTGGCCCAAGACCTCGGGTGGCCGTGGCCTGCACGTGTTCGTGCCGATCGCGCCGCGCTGGACCTTCACCGAGGTCCGCAGGTGCGCCATCGCGATCGGCCGGGACCTGGAGCGCCGGATGCCGGGGAAGGTCACCACCGCCTGGTGGAAGGAGGAGCGCGGCGAGCGGATCTTCGTCGACTACAACCAGACGGCGCGCGACCGGACCATCGCCTCGGCCTACTCCATCCGTCCGCGCCCGCACGCCCCGGTCTCGGCGCCGCTGCGCTGGGACGAGCTGGACGAGGCGGAGCCGCGCGACTTCGACATCGTGACCATGCCGGCCCGCTTCGCGGAACTGGGCGATCTGCACGCGGACATGGACGAGCACGCCTTCGCGCTGGACGCCGCGCTGGAACTGGCCGACCGTCACGAGCACGACCACGGCCTCGGCGACATGCCGTACCCCCCGGACTACCCGAAGATGCCGGGCGAGCCCAAGCGGGTGCAGCCGAGCCGCGCGAAGCACGAGGACTGATCGACGGGAGACGGCTCGGACGGCCTAGGCCCGGGGGAGGCGGCGCAGGGCGGCGGTGAAGGCGGAGTCGCGGCGGGCGTCGAACTCCTCCTGGGTGAAGACCGGGGTGCTGACGTCGACCGGGATGCCCGGACCGTCGAAGGTCTTCCCGGTACGGGTCAGGAACTGCTCGTTGGGCAGGCCGAGTTCCCAGCCGTTGGGGAGGGTGCGGCCGATGACGTCGGAGAAGACCCCCTGGGTGGGTTCGCCGATGCGTACCGTCCGGCCGGGGCGCTCCAGCAGGGCCTGGGTGAAGGTCTCGCCCGCGCTCATGGTGGAACCGCCGGTGAGCACGGCGACCGGTCCGGTGTAGCGGGGGCCCCGCGCGGGCCGGACGTACAGGGATTGCGGGCGGGTGAACCGGCCGGCGTCGGCGGGGGCGTTGCGCACGCGCTTGGCGTAGGCGAAGTACGGGCGGTCCGTGAGTCGGCCCGCCAGGCGCAGGCCGAGCTCGTCGGAACCGCCGCCGTTGATGCGCAGGTCGATGACGAGTCCGCGCAGGCGGTCGGTGCGCTCGGCGGTGAAGACGGCGCTCAGGGCACGGTCGAGCTCGGCGCTCTCGGAGGCGAAGTCACCGCTCTCGGTGTAGCCGCCGAAGCCGGAGAGGCGAAGGTAGCCGCGGCCGTCGGGCAGGTCGGCGTAGGAGATGCGTCCCTGGGCGAACTCCCGCGGGGCCCGTCCGTCGAGGTCCACTTCCTGGATGTACGCCTTGACGCGGGTCTCGAGTTCGAGGGTGGGGATCGTGGTGCCCGGGCGGCCCTCGCCGAAGAACCGGCCGGCGCCGTCGGAGAGGTGGACGTGCGCGTCGTGCAGCGGGGCGAGCATCTCCTCGAAGACGGCGAAGAGTTCGTCCTCGGTGGTGCCGGCGTGCACGCGGGGACGCAGGCTCTCGCGTACCGCGTCCCAGTCGACGCCCTTGGCGGCGAAGAAGGGGTAGTTCTCCGCGAAGGTCTGCCAGAACGTGTCGAAGGTGGCGACCGGGTCCGCGGCGGGGCCGGGCTCCTGGGCCTCGCGGCAGCGTTCGGGCAGAGAGGTGACGCGCCGGGTCGCGCGGTCGCCGACCGAGCCTTCGACGTGCACCGATCCGGAGCGCACGGTGAGCACCTCGCCGTCCTCGGTGGCGTAGCGGAAGGCCGAGGAGCCGCCGCTGCCCGGTACCCGCCGCGCGCTCGCGCCGGGCAGGCAGCTGATCCCGGTGACCTGGTACTCCTGGAGGCGTCCGGACTCCACGCGGAGCAGGGTGCCGTAGCCGTCGAGCCGCCAGATCCCGACCGGCCCGACCGGCCCGACCGGTCCAGTGGATGGGCGGACCGAGGCGGCGGTGGCTGCCGCGGCGGGGCCCGCTGTGGTGACCGTGAGGGCGAGGAGCACCGCCGCCGCGGCCGCGCGCCGGTGCCGCATGCCTCTACGCGAGCCTGTACCTGTACCTGTACCTGTACCTGTACCTGTACCTGTACCTGTACCTGTCATCGTGCTGTCCCCGTTCGCCGACGTCTCCCTTGACTCGGACCAGGATCCGGGGTCCCCGGGGGCCGGGGACATCCGGCGGCCCACCCGCCCCAGGTGGGGTTACCCCCCGGCCGCGGCCGACCGCTCGGCGAGGACGGTCGTCATATTCCTTGACGCGAGGGGCAGTTCGTCCTGTTTTGCGGATCGACGTCGGCCACCCTCGTCGGTGGGGGCGGCCCTGCCCGCGGAAGCCTGCTCGTGCAATCCATCCATAACAACACGAACGATCGTGCTAATATTGTGCCCATCATCCTGACCAGCCAGCGTCGTCTGGCCACTCTGAGGAGATCCGGAGAACCGGGCATGCACCCCATGGCTTCACTCCTGAGCACGACCCTCAACATCACCGCCCGGGTCGCCCCGGGCCCGGTCGGGCGGGTGGCGTTCGCGCTGTTCGTGCGGCCGCTCGGCCGGCCGAAGGTGAAGCCGGGCGAGGCGGAGGTCATGGCCCGGGCCGTGACCGGGCGGCTCGTCGTGGACGGGATACCCGTGACCACGTACCGCTGGGGCGACGGCGCCCGGCCGGTCCTCATCGTGCACGGCTGGACCTCGCGCGCCTCGCGCTTCGCCGGGTTCGTCGAGGCGCTGCTGTCCGAGGGCCGCACCGTGGTCTCCTTCGACGCGCCCGGCCACGGCGAGTCCGGCGGCCGGGCCACCACCATCCTCCGCCAGCGCGAGATCATCCGCCGACTGCACGAACGGCACGGGGAGTTCTCGGCCGTCCTGGCCCACTCCTTCGGAGTGGTGTCCACCTTCTTCGCGCTGCGGGACGGGATCCGGGCCGACCGGATCGCCGGCATCGGCGCCATCGCCGAATTCGACTTCCTGGCCGAGCGGTTCCGCGCCATGCTGGGCCTGAACCAGGCCGTCGAGGACGCCATGCGGCGCCACGTCCAGCGTCGGCTGTTCCCGGCCGAGCCGGACATCTGGCCCCGCTTCGACGCGTGCCGCAACCCCGAGGAGATCCCCTCGGAGATCCTGCTCGTGCACGACGCGGACGACGACACCGCCGCACCCGGCCAGTCCCGCGCCCTCGCGGCGGCCTACGGGGAGCGGGCCCGCCTGATCGAGACCAGCGGACTCGGTCACCGTCGCATCCTCCTCGACCCCGAAGTCATCGCGACCACCGTCGAGTTCCTGAGCGGGGCCCCCTCCACAGCCCCCTCCGAGGCCCCCTCCGCAGCCTCCTCCCGTACCCGTACGGCGAGCCCGGCCGAGACCGCGGGAGCCACCCCATGACCTCCACCCGCCCCGAGCCCACCGCCTCCGCAACCGTTTCCGTTTCCGGGGGACCAGGGGCCGAGGGCGGCCCCGGCGGCGGGCGGGTGCTCGCGCTCGCCAGCGCCGTCACCTTCCTCGCCTTCCTCGACGCCACCGTCGTCAACGTCGCCTTCCCCGACCTGCGCCGGGCCTTCCCCGAGGTGTCGCTGCCCCGTCTGACCTGGGTCGTCAGCGCCTACGCCGTACTGTTCGCCGCCCTGCTCGCCGCGGCCGGCCGGCTCGCGGACACCCTGGGCCGCCGGTCCCTCTTCCTCGGCTCGACCCTCGCCTTCACCCTGACCTCGCTCGCCGCCAGCGCGGCCCCCACCGCCGACCTGCTCATCGTGGCCCGCGCCCTCCAGGGAGCGGCCGCCGCCGGGATGATCCCCGCCGCGCTGGGCCTCGTGCTGGCCCACACCCCGCCCGCCCGCCGGGCCGCCGCGCTCGGTGCCTGGTCGGCGGCGGGCGGACTGGCCGCGGCCGTCGGCCCGAGCATCGGCGGACTGCTCGTCGAGTGGTGGGACTGGCGCGCGATCTTCCTCATCAACGTCCCGCTCGGCCTGGCCGTCGGCTGGGCCGCCGCCCGCGTCATCCCCCGGGAGCCCCGCACCGGGCGCCGGCTCCCCGACCCCGTCGGTACGACCGCCCTCGCCCTCGGCATCGCGGGAGTGGTGGCCGGGCTCTCCCAGGGCACGGAATGGGGCTGGACCGACCCGAAGGTGCTCGCGCTGGTCATCGGCGGCGCCCTCGCGGGCATCCTCGCGCTGCGCCGCTCGCGCAGCCATCCCGCCCCGGCCGTCGACCGGGACCTGTGGCGCGAGCCGCTGTTCGCCCGCGCCAACATCGGCGCCCTGCTCTTCGGCGCCGCCATGTACGCCTGGCTGCTGACCGGCCCGTCCTACCTCATCGAGCGCTGGAACTACTCAGTCCTGCAAGCGGGCTTCGGCGTCACACCGGGCGCCGTCCTCGCCATGGCCGGCGCGCTCGTCGTCGGGCGGCGGGTGCCCGCCCGTCTCCAAGGGGCCGCCGTCACCGTCGGATCGCTGCTCTTCGCCGCCAACGCCCTGCTGCTGTGGGGCTGGGTCGGGGAGTCCTCCTCGTACGCCCAGATCTTCCTGCCCGCCGGACTCCTCGGCGGCCTCGGCATCGGGATCGTGGTGACCGCGCTGTCCACGACCGCCTCGGCGGGACTCCCGCCGCAGCGCTTCGCGGCCGGAACCGGCCTGCTGATGACGGCCCGGCAGCTCGGCGGGGCGCTCGGCGTCGCCGGTACGGCGGCCCTGCTCACCGGGGCCGGTACGGGAGACCACTGGCGCGGAGTCTTCCTGCTGATCGCGTTCAGCGCGCTGGGCGCGGCGGTCGCGGGGGCCTCGATGCGGCTCAGCGGTCCGGCGAAGCCGACGGCGCCGGCGCGGCCGGGAGGCTGACGGCCGGGGCGTCGCCGGCGGAGAAGCCGGCGACCGGGAACGCGAGTACGGGCGGCCGCTCCGGGAGTTCCTCCGGGGCGGCCGTCGCCGCGCGCAGCCGGGCGAGGATGCCCCGAGCGGCCCGGTCGTAGGCCGTGGTGTCCTCGTGCAGCACGGAGTGGGCGTTGGCCAGCTCCATCATCGCCATGATCTCGAACGCGAGCTGCTCGACGTCCACGGCCGCGGCCGGCTCGCGGAACCCGCCCGCCAGCCGGGCCTCGTCCAGCAGCCGCTCGATGTACCGCGTCCAGTCGGTGCGGATCGTGGCGATCTCGTCGTGGACGGGGCCGGGACGGGAGTCGAACTCGGCCGAGGCGGAGTAGAAGAAGCAGCCGCCGGGAAAGACCCGGCGCCCGGAGTAGCCGAGCCAGCTCTCGCACAGGCGCCACACCTTGGCGAGGCCGGGGGGCTCGTCCCGTACGGGCCGGACGACCTGCTCGACGAAGACGGCACGGGCGGCCTGCACCGTGGCGAGCTGCAGCTCCTCCTTCGAGCCGAAGAGGGCGAACACACCGCTCTTGCTCAGCCCCAGATCGGTGGCGATCTTCCCCAGGGACAGCCCTTCCAGGCCGTCCACCGAGGCGATGCTCATCGTCCGTTCCAGGACGGTCCGCCGCGTCTGGTTCCCGCGCTCCACGCGTCCGTCTGCCATGCGGCCATGGTACCGAAGTCATCGCACGCACGGTCGTTCACTCTGTGCTGTTGATCAGGCGTTGATCGGACGTCCATCACTGACGGACAGGCTCTGCGGCATGTCGATGAACACCACCGATACCGCCACCGCCACCCCGGCCTGGTACGAGCTCGCCCTCTGCGCACAGACGGGCCCGGGCTTCTTCTTCCCGGAGCCCGGCTCCTCGCTGCGCGACGCCAAAAGGCTCTGCGGGGCCTGCGAGGGACGCAAGCCCTGCCTGGACTACGCGCTGACCAACGACGAGCGCTTCGGCGTCTGGGGCGGCCTGTCCGAATCCGAGCGCCAGGCCCTGCGCCGCCGGCCCTGACCGCCGGCCCTGACAGGGGGCGTCACCCCAGCAGTTCCAGGATCCGCGAGGTCCCGCCGCCGCCCGGCCGACCGGGCGGCCGGGGGCTCGGGTCGGCGAAGGCGATCGTGTGCGCGACCGCCTCCAGGATGGCGGCGTACGCGTCGGCGTGCTCGGTGGCCGCGCTGGTGAGGTCGAGCAGGAGCAGGTGGTGTCCCTCCGGATGCGCGGTGACGGCCCTCGCCTGGAACAGCCCACGGCCGCCGGTGCCGGGCCCGGGGAGGACCCCGCAGACGAGGGCGCAGGGGAGGCCCGAGGCCAGATCGAGGAACCTGCGCGTGGCGCCGTTCCCGGGGGTGGCCCGGGCGAGGGCCAGGGCCGTGCGTGCCACGGCGGCCCCGGCTCCGGCGTCTTCGGCGGGCCGGACGGCGAGGGAGAACAGCGAGGTGGAGACGGTCTCCGGGCCCTCGGGGTGGAGGCCGACCGCGCTGTGGAGCAGGGACAGGCCGGGCTGAGCGGCGAGTGCGTCGAGGCAGTCCATCAGCCGGGCGAGCTGCGACCCCGCACCTGCGGCGTTGCCGTCGCCGGAGCCGCCCGGCGCCTCCAGGGCCGCGGCGACCTCCTCCAGGGCGCCCCGGTCCCCTGGGCCGATGTCGTGGAAACCGGGAGGCAGCCGGAACCAGACGGGCGGAACGGGCGGAACAGGCGGGTACGTCACGGCGGTCACGGCTGCACCAGCGTCCACAGCCGGGCCGTCTTCGCGGCCGTCGACGGACCGTCCTCCACGACGAGACGGGTACCGTCCACGGCCGTGGAGCCGCGGTCCACGGACTCGTCGTCACCGGTGTAGTCGGCGGCGGCCGTGGCCGCTCCGGTGGCGGCCACGCCCACCGCCACCCGCTCCCTGACCTCGGGCGTCGACGACCGCAGTGCCCAGGCGGCGAGCGGGCTCTCCACCTTCCGCAGCTCGTCCGCGGTGTTCCACGTCGTACGGGCGAACGCGCCCGCGCCCGGCGAGACCCCCGCCAGGGCCCCGGCCTCCGGGATCGCCATGGCCGCGCGGGCCGCGACCGTACCGGCCCGTGCGCCCGAGGCGACCGCGGCCACGCCCGGAACGGCGCCGAGGCCGTCACCGAGCAGGGTCACGCCGTTCTTCCAGAAGGCGGCGTCGAACTTGCCGCGGGTCAATCCGTCGGTCAGCGGCTTGCGGAAGCCGGGGTCCGCGAGGTGCGCGGTCAGGGCGGCAAGCGAGAGCCCGCCCGCGACCAGCATGACGGCCATGCCGGCCGGCGGGAAGAAGAGGGCGACGGCCGCACCGGCGGCTCCCAGGATGGCCGCGGCGTTGGAGAGGGCGTCCGCCGGATCGTTGACGATCTTGTTCCAGACGGACTCCAGCATCCCGGGCTCCTTCGGCGCCAGCCGCTCCGCCGTCGCGGTCAGCGTGTCCGCCACCCGGCGGGCCGCCGCCGAGTGCTCCGAGGCCAGTTCGCCGGCCAGCCGGCGGGCGTCGGTGCGGGCCTGGTCGGTGGTGGCCGAGGCGGCCCGGGCCGCGTAGTCGTCGGCCAGGGTGCGGTGGGCGGCCAGCGTGTCGTGCCAGCCGGTCAGCCGCCGCGCCGCCTCCGCCAGGGAGGTGTGGGCGGCGTGGAGGTGGCGGGGCAGGTCCCGTGACAGCGTGGCGCGGAAGGCGGTGGCGGCCTCGCCCTGCCAGGAGGAGCTGTGGGAGACCAGGGCGTCGACGACGCGGGAGGTCTCCGCGAGGGAGTCGGCCGAGGAGCGGAGCTTCTTCGTCAGGGCCCGTACCGCGTCCGGGTTGCCCGGGGCCGGATCGAAGCCGAGCGCGGCGTAGCCGGCCGAGGCCGCGGGGGAGTCAGCCACGGGTGGCCGCCGCCTGCCGGAAGGCCGCGCGGATGGCCTCGTCCAGCTCGGCGTACTCGGCGGCGCTGCGGCGCACGCCCTCGCGGACGGTCTTGATCCGCCCGGCGAGCTCCTTGGTGCCGTGGCCCCATCTCTCCTGGAAGCCGTCGCACGCCGCGTCGAGGTCCGCCGTGCCCAGCTGGTCGGCCCGTACGTGCTCCAGCTCCCGCCGGGCCTCGCGCAGGGCGGCCAGGGAGGTGTCCAGGGCGTTGCTGAGGCGGGCCAGCTGGTCGATCTCGACCTGGAGCGGCGTCACGGCGGTCATGGCGGTCATGATGAGAAACCCTGGCAGAGCGGGGCTCTGCCAGGGCAATCGTCGTCACCCGCCCGAGCGAGCGGAAACCGGTCAGGCCTTGCGGGCCGCGATGCGCGCCGCGCGGGCGGCGAGCCGCTCGTCGAACTTGCGGGCCTCGGAGTCCAGGCCGTCCATGAAGAGGCCGAGCTCCTCCTGGGCCTTCTGCCCGTCGGGGCCGAGGCCGTCGATGTCCATGATCTTCAGGAAGCGGATCACGGGGCTCAGCACGTCGTCGTGGTGGATCCGCAGGTTGTAGACCCCGCCGATCGCCATCTGCGCGGCCATCCGCTCGAAGCCGGGCATCCCGTGTCCGGGCATCCGGAAGTCGACGACGACGTCCCGCACGGCCTGCATCGTCAGGTCCGGAGCGAGCTCGAAGGCCGCGCCCAGCAGGTTGCGGTAGAAGACCATGTGCAGGTTCTCGTCCTGCGCGATGCGGGCCAGCATGCGGTCGCAGACCGGGTCACCGGACTGGTGGCCGGTGTTGCGGTGCGAGATGCGGGTCGCGAGCTCCTGGAAGGCCACGTACGCCACGGAGTGGAGCATCGAGTGGCGGTTGTCGGACTCGAACCCCTCCGACATGTGCTGCATCCGGAATGCCTCGAGCTTGTCCGGGTCCACGGCGCGCGAGGCCAGCAGGTAGTCGCGCATCACGATGCCGTGACGGCCCTCCTCGGCGGTCCAGCGGTGCACCCAGGTGCCCCAGGCGCCGTTGCGGCCGAAAAGCGAGGCGATCTCGTGGTGGTAGCTGGGGAGGTTGTCCTCCGTCAGCAGGTTGACGACGAGCGCGATCTTGCCGATCTCGGTCACCTTGGACTGCTGCGGGTCCCAGGCTTCGCCGTCCTCGAAGAAACCGGGGAAGTTCCGGCCGTCGCTCCACGGGACGTACTCGTGGGGCATCCAGTCCTTGGTGACCTTCAGGTGGCGGTTGAGTTCCTTCTCGACCACCTCTTCCAGCGCGAACAGCAGCTTGGCGTCCGTCCACGCCTCCGAGCTGCCGAGGTGGGGAGAGGTGATCGTCACGGGTACTCCTGAGTGCAAAAGAGACTTACCTACGGTTCCGTAGCCTACGGAGTCGTAGGTTAAGCGCGACATCAAGACCAGCCAAGCCCCATGGGGACTTCTGTCTGGTTACGTCACGTTATCTATGCAGTTTGAGGGGGGTGTGGAGTGGCCTGAAAGGACTAAAGTCACGCCAGCAGGTGGTCCGCGGCTCCCGCCTTGACGGCCGAGATCAGTGCACGGAGCGCGTCGATCGAGTCGGTGACGTAGGTCCCGGACCCGGTGGTTCCAATGTACGCCTGCCCCTCGGCGTCGCGCCCGAAGCGGAAACAGTTGGCCCCCTCGCTGCAGAACGCCTCGTCCCAGGCGATGCCCGCCGTCGCGGACGCGGTCGCCGGGGTGGCCGTGTCGGTCGGGGTGGTGGTCGTCGTGCCCATGTCGTTCTCTCGTCTCCTCGTCGGATCCGGCTCGGTGGTCAGTCGGTCAGCCGGTCGGCGGTCGGTCCGGTCAGAGGGTCTGTGCGATGGCGCGGATGAAATCGCGGGAGTCGCGGGCCGGCAGCGCCAGGGAGCGCAGCCGCTCCAGCAGGCCCCGGTAGCGGAGCAGCTTCATCTGCGAATCCAGCAACATCGAGCCGTGCGAACTGTCCAGCTGCACCGTGTCCAGCTCGCTGATCGTGGCGGCCGCGTACGTGAAGGACTGGCCGGCGCCGGGGAACCCGCCGGCGGAGAACGGAATCACGCGCACGGTCGTACGCGCCCGCTCCGACTGCTCCAGTATGTGTTCGAGCTGTGCCCGCGCCACCTTCGGACCGCCGAACTGCATGCGCAGCGCCGCCTCGTGCACGACCGCCTCGTACAGCGGCGGTGCCTCGCGCGCGAACACCTGCTGACGGTGCATCCGCAGGGCGAGCCGCGCCTGCAGGTCGGGCTCGGGCAGTGGTGGATCGGCGGTGTCGAAGACCGCCCGCGCGTGCGCCTCGGTCTGCAGCAGGCCGGGTATGTGCGTGGTCACGGCGGTGTGCAACGCGGCGGAGTGGTGCTCCAGTTCGCAGATGTCCAGCAGCGCGGGCGGCAGCATCCCCCGGTGCTGCTCCCACCACCCCTTGTCGCGCTCCTGGGCCATCGAGGCGAGCAGGTCGACCAACGCCGTGTCGGGGCAGTCGTAGTTGAAGGCGAGGGTGCGGACACGCTCGGCGCCGATCGCGATCCGGCCGGATTCGATGTTGGGGATCCTGGTGCGGTCCACCCCCATGAGCGCCGCGGCCTGCTGCACCGACATGCCCGACTGCTCGCGGAGTTTGCGCAGCTCGGAGCCCAGGCGCTGCTGGCGTGCGGTCGGCGTACTCCGCGGTGGCACGGGTCCCCCCTCCTCCGGCCGGGGCATGCGGGAGTGCCCTCACGAGTCCGGATATGACATGAGAAAACATCAAGTCGTCATACAAGTAGTAGCACTGTGCACCACGTTGCGCTACGGTCGGTAGCGCAAGTCTCACACGGGGCGACCTCCAGCTCTTGTATGACCACACGGCGATCAGCGCTTTCGGCACCTCAGAACCTTGGAGCAGCACGATGACGGGCACTCTCCGTGGCCTGCGGTCGGTCCACGAGTTCCGGCAGGCCCCGCCAGGGGCGGAGAAACTGAGCTATTCCATAGGCCTGCCGGGCGGTGCCCACTGTGCGGGCAGCGCCCGGGCCACCCTGCGCTCGCTGCTCGACCGGCACGGACTGCCCGACCTGTGCGACAACGCGGCGCTGGCCGCCTCCGAACTCGTGGCCTGTGCCTATCGGTTCACGCCCGACAAGGAGATGGTGCTCAAGGTCCGCTGGCAGTTCGACGCGCTGCGGATCGTCGTCTTCGACCAGCACCCCGCGCACTCCTCGCCCGAGGCGAGCGAGGAGTGCCGGCGGCGCCGCAGCCGCGGGATGTGGCTGCTGTCGGCGGTGGTCGAGGCCTGCGGCGGGGACTGGGGGCTCACCCCCGTGCTCACCCCGATGGGCGGCACCAAGTCCTGGGCGTTACTGCCTTTGCCGCGCTGACGCGGGCCACCCGTCGTCCCGGCTCACCCGTGCGGCAGCCGTCCCGGCTCACCCGTGCCACAGCGACCGGTGGACCTCCTCGGCCGTCGTCGGCCGCAGCCCGTCGTCGAGCAGCAGCCACCGGGTGATGCCGATCGACTCCAGGAACGGCACGTCATGGCTCGCGACCACGAGCGCCCCTTCGTAGGAATCCAGGGCGTCGGTCAACTGCCGTACGGATCCCAGGTCCAGGTTGTTCGTCGGCTCGTCCAGCATGAGCAGCTGCGGGGCGGGCTCGGCGAGCAGCAGCGCCGCCAGCGTCGCCCGGAACCGCTCGCCGCCCGACAGCGTGCCCGCGGGCTGGTCCGCCCGCGCGCCCCGGAACAGGAAGTGCGCGAGCCTCGCCCGGATCAGGTTGTTCGTCGCGTGCGGGGCGAACCGCGCCACGTTCTCCGCGACCGAGCGGTCGTCGTCCAGTACGTCGAGCCGCTGCGGCAGGAACCGGGCCGGGACATGGGTCACCGACTCGCCCGACAGCGGGGCCAGTTGTCCCGCGATCGTGCGCAGCAGCGTGGTCTTGCCCGAGCCGTTGGCCCCCACCAGCGCGATCCGCTCCGGACCGCGCAGCTCCCACTCGCCCTCGATCGCGGCCCCGTGTACCGGGTGCAACCCGCTCAGGGTGAGCACGCGGCGGCCCGGCGGGACCTGGGTGGCGGGCAGTTTGATCCGGATCTCGGCGTCGTCGCGGACCGCCAGCTCCGCCTGGTCGAGGCGTTCCTCGGCCTCGGCCAGCTTCTCGGTGTGCATGATGCGGTGCTTGCCCGCCGATTCCTGCGCCGACCGCTTGCGCGCACCCATGACGATCTTCGGCTCGCGCTTGGTGTCGAACATCTTCTGGCCGTACCGCTTTCGCCGGGCCAGCTTGGCGTGGGCCTGCGCCAGTTCGCGCTTCTGGCGCTGTACGTCACCCTCCGCTACCCGGACCATCCGCTCGGCCGCCTCCTGCTCGGCCTCGAGCATCTCCTCGTATTGCGTGAAGTTGCCGCCGTACCAGCGGATTTCGCCGTCGCGGAGGTCGGCGATCTGGTCGACCCGGTCCAGCAGTTCCCGGTCGTGGCTGACCAGGAGCATCACCCCGGACCAGGATTCGACGGCCGCGTACAGCCGGCGCCGGGCCCGCAGGTCGAGGTTGTTGGTGGGCTCGTCCAGCAGCAGGACGTCCGGACGGCTCAGCAGCAGGGAGGCCAGCCGGAGCAGTACGCACTCCCCGCCCGACAGTTCGCCGGTGGTGCGGTCCAGTCCGATGCCGCCGAGCCCGAGCTGGTCGAGCGTGGCCAGGGCCCGTTCCTCCACGTCCCAGTCGTCGCCGATCGCGGTGAAGTTGGCCTCGCTCGCCTCGCCCGCCTCGATGGCGTGCAGGGCGGCCCTGGCGGTGTGGATGCCGAGCGCCTCGTCCACCCGCAGGGTGGTGTCGAAGGTGACGGTCTGCGGGAGCTGGCCGACGGTGCCGGCCACGGCCAACTGGCCTTCGGTGGGCGTCAGTTCCCCGGCGACTAGTTTCAGCAGGGTGGACTTCCCGCAGCCGTTGCGACCGATCAGGCCGGTGCGGCCGGGGCCGACGGTGAGCTGGAACCCCTCGAAGACGGGTGTTCCGTCGGGCCAGTCGAAGGACAGGTCGGCGCAGGTGACGAAGGTGGGAGCAGGACTCATGGAGGCCTCCAGGTTGCGTGAGTGGTGAGTGCAACGCGGGGGAGACACAGCGGACCGCGACAGAAGGCGGTGGGTCGGTGTCTCGGACCTCAGAGAAGCAACGTCCTGCTCCGTTTCGACGGCGATGGGGCGTCTACGAAGCTACGGCGCGGCGGAGCCGTCGGCAAACGAATTAAACGAGGGAGGCGGGGGCTTCAGCAGGAGTCGCGCATCAGCTCGGCGAGGCTCTGGTCCATGTCGAGGTACAGGTGCTCCAGGCCAGGGGGCACGATCGTCGAGGCCCGCTCCAGGAAGCGGTGCAGCTCGGCCGTCACCATGAGCACGATCGCGACCCCCTCGGGGGCGTGGAACTCCACGGTGGTCCGGTCGGCGTCGTACGGGCGCACGCGCACGTCCCCGCAACCGGACGGGCGGTCCAGTCCGGACTCCAGCAGCTCCCGCGAGAAGGTCCAGGAGACCTCGATGCCCTCCAGCGTCGCGGGTGCGGGGAAGGCCATCCGGACGGCGAAGGGATCCGACCGGTCGTAGCAGAGCGTGACGGGCACGGTGTCGACCTTCGGCGCGGTGGCGATCAGTCGGGCCTGCACGGCCTGCTCGATGACAGTGATCAAGGCTCGCTCCCTTGCGGCGGATCTCGTGCCGGACCGCGGGGTGGGGGTCCGGCAACGGGATAGACGCGCGATGAGGCGAATCCGTGCACGCGAACCGGAGTGAGCTGTGTCACCGAATGGCCTGAACACGCCTGTGTGATCGCACAGGGTGATGGGTGGCGCGGGGATCCGGGGCCCGCCGACAGGCCCCGGAGGGGTTCCAGTAAGGCCGGTTCCCGCTCACTCCACAGGCCCAAAGCCAGGGAACCGGGCCTAGAACTCCGGGCTCTCCCGTACCGTCGCCAGGTCCGCCGAGGTCTTCGTCGCGATGAACTCGGTGATCCGGTAGGCGCAGACCCCGGCCACCGTGAAGGGGTCCCCGGCCGCGATCTTCTCGATCTCCCGGCGGGAGACCCCGCCGGCCAGGATCATGCCCCCGTCGCGCGGGACCTTGCGGCCCGAGGCGAGGAAGATGCCGGCCGCGTAGTAGCCGTCCAGCCAGGCGATGTGCGCGTCCATCTCCTCTTCGACGTCTTCGACGGGCGCGGTGTAGGTGAGCTCCATGACGAACATGATCGCCAGGCTACTCTCGCACCACTATGACGAGTGCGAAGACTCCCGCCGACGAGGCCGAAGCCAAGGCGATACAGGATGAACTGCGCGGCAGGGTCGTCCTGACCGAAAACGGACCCCCGCCCGGAGAAGGGCTGATCGCCGGGGTGGACGTGGCCTACGACGACGAGCGCGACCTCGTGGCCGCGGCCGCCGTCGTCCTCGACGCCGCCACCCTGCGCGTCGTGGAGGAGACCACCTCCGTCGGCCGCGTCAGCTTCCCCTACGTACCCGGACTGCTCGCCTTCCGCGAGCTGCCGACCGTGCTCGCCGCGCTGGAGTCGCTGACCGTCACGCCGGACCTCGTCGTCTGCGACGGCTACGGGCTGGCCCACCCGCGCCGCTTCGGGCTCGCCTGCCACCTCGGGGTGGTCACCGGGATGCCCGCCATCGGCGTCGCGAAGAACCCCTTCACCTTCACCTACGGGGAACCGGGCGCCCGGCGCGGAGACCTCTCCCCGCTCCGCGCACCCGACGGCGAGGTCGTCGGGCGGGCGCTGCGCACGCAGGACGGGATCAAGCCCGTGTACGTATCGGTCGGCCACCGGGTGTCCCTGGACAACGCGTGCGCGCACGCCCTGGCGCTGAGCCCCCGCTTCCGGATCCCGGAGACCACCCGGCACGCCGACTCCCTGTGCCGACGGGCCCTGCGCGAAGCCACGGCGTAGGGGCCGCGCCGCGGCCGCCCGGGCCGGTGCCTCAGTCGGAGGCCGCCACCCGGAAGCGGATGCCCGCCTTCTGAAGCCGGTCCAGCAGGGCGTCGCCCATCGCCACGGCGGTGGTCAGCTGGCCGGAGCGCTCGGGCAGGGCGTCGTAGGCGAGGCAGAGCGCGGATTCCGCGAGCATCTTCGCGGTCTCCCCGTACCCCGGGTCGCCGCCCGAGACCTCGGTGAACACCCGGCGGCCGCCGCCCTCGCCCACGAACCGCACGCTGAACCAGCTGCGGGCCCGGCGCTCCGCGTCCGGGCCCTGGCCCGGCTCCCAGCGGTCGGCGAGCCACTGGCGCACCGGCGGGATCTGCGCGAGGGCGGCCACCCCGCCGATCGCCGCCGTACCGCCCACGGCGACGGGCAGGTGCCGTACGGAGGCGTAGTGCCGGTAGCGGAAGTCCGGGCCGTACCGCTCCAGCGCCGCCGCCGACCGGGCCACGACCTGGACGTCCAGGACGGGCATCGGCAGGGCCCAGGTGCCGGTCTCCCGGCTGAAGCGCGGCGCGCCCACGGGGACCCGTACCCGCCGGCCCAGCAGCCGGGGCTCGTGCATGCGGCGGGCGCGGGCGGCGGACAGGTTCTGCGGTCCGCGGCCCAGCGCGGTGAGCACGGTGGTGAAGGTGCCGCCCGAGAAGAGGGCGTTGGAGCGCACGAACGCGTCCACGGTCAGCGGGACCCCGGCCGGCAGCTGTGCGACCGTGAAGTACGCCCCGAGGTCGGCCGGGATCGAGTCGAAGCCGCAGGCGTGCACGATCCGGGCACCGCTCTCGCGGGCCCGAGCGTCGTGCTCGACGTACATCCGGTCCACGAACTCCGGCTCGCCGGTCAGGTCCAGGTAGTCGGTGCCCGCCGCTGCGCAGGCGGCCACCAGCGGGGCCCCGTACCAGACGTACGGCCCCACGGTCGTGGCCAGCACCCGGGTGGAGGCGGCCAGTTCGCGGGTCGCCGCGGCGTCCTGGGCGTCGGCGCGCAGCAGCGGCAGGTCCGCGCAGCGCGGGTCGAGGGCGGTCAGCCGCTCGCGCAGCCGCTCCAGCTTCGCGAGGTCGCGCCCCGCGAGGGCCCAGCGGCAGTCCGCGGGGGCGTTCACCGCGAGGTACTCGGCGGTCAGCGCCCCCACGAACCCGGTCGCGCCGAAGAGCACGAGGTCGTACTCCCGTTCCGCGATGCGGGGTTCGTGCCGGCCAGCTGCGTTCATCGGGAGCCTCCCAGACGGTGTCGGTGGTCGCTGAGGCTAGCGGGTGTCCGTCGCGCGGCCGTGTCGGGGGCCTGTTCGCAGTCAGGATCCGAAAGAGACGGCCTAGTGACCTGAGTCAGAGATTCGGTGGCAGTAGGCGGCGACTTTGTCGAGGATCTCGTCGGCTGTCTTCGTCCAGAGGAAGGGCTTGGGCTGGTCGTTCCAGTCGGCCAGCCATGAACGGATGTCGCGCTCGAGAGCCTGGACGGAGCGGTGGACTCCACGCTTGAGCTTCTTCTGGGTGAGCTCGGCGAACCACCGCTCCACCAGGTTCAGCCACGACGCACTCGTCGGTGTGAAGTGCAGGTGGAACCGCGGGTGTGCCAGCAGCCATTTCTTGATGTCCGGCGTCTTGTGGGTCGCATAGTTGTCGAGGATCAGATGGATCTGAAGATCCGCCGGCACTTCTTTGTCGATCTTGGCCAGGAACTTCTTGAACTCGGCGGCCCGGTGGCGGCGGTGGAGAGACCCGATGACCTTGCCGGTGGCGACCTCCAGGGCCGCGAAGAGGGTGGTTGTGCCGGCGCGGATGTAGTCGTGACTGCGGCGCTCTGGAACGCCAGGCATCATCGGCAGGACCGGCTGGGACCGGTCCAGGGCCTGGATCTGCGACTTCTCATCCACGCAGAGGACCAGAGCCTTCTCCGGCGGGTCCAGGTAGAGGCCGACCACGTCGCGGACCTTGTCGATGAACAGCGGGTCCGTCGACAGCTTGAACGTCTGCGAACGATGCGGAGCCAGCGCGAACGCCCGCCAGATCCTTGAGACCGTCGACTGCGACATTCCCGTGGCCGCGGCCATCGACCTCGTCGACCAGTGCGTCGCGTTCTTCGGCGTCTCTTCCAGTGTTTTGACGATCACCCGCTCGACATCAGCGTCGGTGATCTTCCGCGGGACACCCGGCCGCGGCTCGTCGCCCAGCCCGTCCAGGCCGTGCTCCAGAAACCGCCGCCGCCAGGTGCGGACCGTGTCCGGCGCGATCCCAAGCCGCCGCGAAACTTCCATCACCGAATGCCCGCCCGCGCACTCCAGCACGATCCGCGACCGCTGAGCCAGAGCCTGAGCTGTCGAACGACGACGTAACCAGCCCTCCAGCACAGCACGCTGGGCATCAGTCACCGACAACGGCGGAATCTTCGGACCGGGACGACTCATGCCGAACTAACGACAAACCTCAGACTCAGGTCACTAGCGTGGAGGGGGACGGTCCGTGCGATCGGTGCGGCCCGCGGTGAGTGGAGGTCCGCGTGAAGGCTGGGGTGCGCAAGTGGGAGGCGGTCCGGGAATTCGCCCTCGGATTGCCGCAGGCGCGGGAGGAGTTCCCGTGGGGTCCCGAGGACTGCGTGGTGAAGGTCAACAAGAAGATCTTCCTGTTCCTCGGGAACACGGACGGTCCGTCGCCCGGGATCTCCGTGAAGCTCAAGGACGAGGCGCTGCACGGTCACGCCATGACCGCGCCCGGCGCGGAGCCGACCGGATACGGGCTGGGGAAGGCCGGCTGGGTCTCGCTGCCGCTGGGTGAGAAGGGGTCGCCCTCCGCCGAGGTGCTGTGCGAATGGGTGGAGGAGAGCTACCGGACCGTCGCGCTCAAACGGGACCTCAAGGAGCTCGACGCGCGAACCGGCTAAGCGCTTGCTCTTGTGCTCCGTGGAACAGGTTCCTAGCATCACTGGTGTTACATCAGTTGTGTCACACAGTGGCGGCAGTGGTGCCACCGGATGCTGGGGGCTCGATGGCAGTGACAGGGAACGTGACGGGGAGCGTGCCCGCAAGCGGCGGGGGGCCGCTCGCGGGCGTGCGCGTCGTCGAGCTGGCGGGCATCGGGCCGGGCCCGTTCGCCGCCATGGTCCTCGCCGACCTGGGGGCCGACGTGGTGCGGGTGGACCGGCCCGGCGGCGGCGGACTGGCCGTGAACCCTGCCTACGACATCACCAACCGCACCAAGCGCTCCGTCCTCGTCGACCTGAAGTCCGCCGACGGCCCGGCCCGCGTGCTGGACCTGGTCGAGCGCGCGGACGTGCTCATCGAGGGCTTCCGGCCCGGGGTCGCCGAACGGCTCGGCGTGGGACCGGCCGACTGCCACGCCCGCAATCCCCGGCTCGTCTACGGCCGGATGACCGGCTGGGGTCAGGACGGCCCGCTCGCCCACACCGCCGGGCACGACATCGCGTACATCGCGGTCACCGGCGCCCTCGGCATGATCGGCAACCCGGGCGAGCCCCCGGCCGTCCCCGCCAACCTGGTCGGCGACTACGCCGGCGGCTCGCTCTACCTCGTCATCGGCGTCCTCGCCGCCCTCCAGCACGCCCGCACCCCCGGTGGTACGGGCCAGGTCGTGGACGCGGCCATCGTCGACGGGACCGCCCACCTCACCGCCATGATCCACGGGATGATGGCCGCCGGCGGCTGGCAGGACCGGCGCGGGGCCAACCTGCTGGACGGCGGCTGCCCCTTCTACGGCAGCTACGAGACCTCCGACGGCGGGTACATGGCGGTCGGCGCGCTGGAGCAGCAGTTCTACGACACCTTCGTGGAACTCCTCGGCATCAAGGACGAGGCCCCCGCCCGCAAGGACCTGGCCCGCTGGGGCGAGCTCCGCGAGGCCGTCGCAGCGCGCTTCAAGTCCCGTACCCGCGAGGAGTGGACGGCCGTCTTCGCGGGCACCGACGCCTGCGTGGCGCCCGTGCTCTCGCTGCGCGAGGCCCCGCACCACCCGCACCTGGCCGCCCGCGGCACCTTCGTCGAGGCCGCCGGCATCACCCAGCCCGCCCCCGCGCCCCGGTTCTCCGTGACCCCGGCCACCGCGGTGGGCGGACCCGCGCTGCCCGGCGCGCACACGGAGTCGGTGGCTGCCGACTGGGGCGTACCGGGACTGCTCGGCAAGGAGGGCTGATGGAACTGTCCATGATGCTGGACTACGCGGGGGACCCCCGCCGGGCCGCCGACGAAGCCGCGGCCCTGGAGGCGGCAGGTCTCGACGCCGTCTGGGTGGCCGAGGCCTGGGGTTTCGACGCCCCGACGATCATGGGGTACCTGGCTGCCCGGACCGAGCGGATGAAGATCGGCTCGGCCATCCTCAACGTCTACTCGCGGACCCCCGCCCTCATCGCCCAGACGGCGGCGGGCCTGGACGCGATGTCCGGCGGCCGGGCGATGCTCGGCCTCGGGGCGTCGGGCCCCCAGGTGGTCGAGGGCTGGCACGGAAAGCCGTACGACAAGCCCCTCGGCCGGACCCGCGAGACGGTCGAGCTGTGCCGGCGCATCTGGCGCCGCGAGACCATCGACCACCACGGCATCACCGACATGCCGCTGCCGCCTTCGATGGGCGGCCGGCACGGCAAGCCGCTGAAGATGCTGACCCGTCCGGTCCGCGCGGACATCCCGGTCTACGTGGCCTCGCTCGGACCGGCCAACGTACGGCTGACGGCCGAGATCGCCGACGGCTGGCTCCCCACCCTGTTCGTGCCGGAGAAGGCCGACGCGGTGTGGGGGAGCGCCCTCGCCGAAGGCGCCGCCCTGCGCGCGCCCGAACTCGGCCCGCTCCAGGTCGCGGCGGGCGGACTGCTCGCCATCGGCGAGGACGCGGCGGCGCTGCGGGACCTCGCGCGGCCGCAGATCGCCCTGTACGTCGGCGGCATGGGCGCGGTCGGCAAGAACTTCTACAACGACCTGGCCGTCGCCTACGGGTACGGGGAGGAGGCCCGCAAGATCCAGGAGCTCTACCTCTCCGGGCACAAGCGCGACGCCGCCGCCGCCGTACCGGACGAACTGTGCGAGCTCACCACGCTGTGCGGGCCCGAGGGTTACGTGCGCGAGCGCGTCGATGCCTTCCGGGAAGCGGGAGTGACCATGCTCAACGTGACCCCCGTGGGACCCGATCCGGCCCGGCTCGTCGACACCGTCAAGAACTGGCTCTAGGAGGCCCCCGAACATGAAGCGCCAGCTCTTCGACGCCGACCACGAGGCGTTCCGCGAAACCGTCCGCACCTTCCTCAGCAAGGAGGTGCTGCCGCACTACGAGCAGTGGGAGAAGGACGGGATCGTCAGCCGCGAGGCCTGGCGGGCCGCCGGCCGCCAGGGGCTGCTGGGCCTGGCCGTCCCGGAGGAGTACGGGGGCGGCGGGAACACCGACTTCCGCTACGCGGCGGTGATCGCCGAGGAGTTCACCCGGGCGGGCGCCGCCGGGCTCGCGATCGGCCTGCACAACGACATCATCGGGCCGTACCTGACCTCGCTGGCCACCGAGGAGCAGAAGCGCCGCTGGCTGCCGGGCTTCTGCTCGGGCGAGATCATCACCGCCATCGCGATGACCGAACCGGGCGCCGGCTCCGACCTCCAGGGCATCCGGACCACCGCCGAGGACGCGGGCGACCACTGGGTGCTCAACGGCTCCAAGACCTTCATCTCCAACGGCATCCTCGCCGACCTGGTGATCGTGGTCGCGAAGACCACCCCCGAGGGCGGGGCGCACGGGATGTCCCTGCTGGTCGTGGAGCGCGGTACCGAGGGCTTCGAGCGCGGCCGCAACCTCGACAAGATCGGCCAGAAGGCGCAGGACACCGCCGAGCTGTTCTTCAACGACGTGCGCGTCCCCAAGGAGAACCTGCTCGGCGAGCTCAACGGCGCCTTCGTCCACCTGATGACCAATCTCGCGCAGGAGCGGATGGGCATCGCGATGGCCGGCATCGCCGCCGCCGAGTACCTGCTGGAGATCACCACGCGGTACGTGAAGGAGCGCGAGGCCTTCGGGCGGCCGCTCTCCAAGCTCCAGCACGTCCGCTTCGAGATCGCCGAGATGGCCACCGAGTGCGCGGTCACCCGTACCTTCCTCGACCGCTGCATCACCGACCACTCCAACGGGGAACTGGACCACGTCCACGCCTCGATGGCGAAGTGGTGGGCCACCGAGCTCCAGAAGCGGGTCGCCGACCGCTGTCTGCAACTGCACGGCGGATACGGCTACATGACCGAGTACCGGGTCGCCCGGGCCTTCACCGACGGCCGCATCCAGACCATCTACGGCGGCACGACCGAGATCATGAAGGAGATCATCGGCCGTTCCCTACTGGCCTGACCTCTCCCTGTCTCCCTGTCTCCCTGTGATCCTCCCCCTGCTTCCCCTTGATCCTCCCCTGCCTCCGCACCCCCGAAAGGCTTGACCAGTGAGCACCGAAGCGTACGTATACGACGCGATCCGCACGCCGCGCGGACGGGGCAAGGCCAACGGCTCCCTGCACGGCACCAAGCCGATCGACCTGGTCGTCGGCCTCATCCACGCCCTGCGCGAGCGCAACCCCGGCCTGGACCCCGGCACCATCGACGACATCGTGCTCGGCGTCGTCAGCCCGGTCGGCGACCAGGGCTCCGACATCGCCCGGATCGCGGCGATCGCCGCCGGGCTGCCGGACACCGTCGCGGGCGTCCAGGAGAACCGCTTCTGCGCCTCGGGCCTCGAAGCGGTCAACATGGCCGCCGCGAAGGTCCGCTCCGGCTGGGAGGACCTGGTCCTCGCGGGCGGCGTGGAATCGATGTCCCGCGTCCCGATGGCCTCGGACGGCGGAGCCTGGTTCAACGACCCGATGACCGGCTGGGACACCGACTTCGTCCCGCAGGGCATCGGCGCCGACCTGATCGCCACCATCGAGGGCTTCTCCCGGCGGGACGTGGACGAGTACGCCTCGCTGTCCCAGGAGCGGGCCGCCGCCGCCATCAAGGACGGCCGCTTCGCCAAGTCGATCGTCCCGGTCACCGACCGCAACGGCCTGGTGGTCCTGGACCACGACGAGTTCGTCCGTCCCGGCACCACCGCCGACACCCTCGCCCGGCTGAAGCCCTCCTTCGCGGACATCGGCGAGCTCGGCGGCTTCGACGCCGTGGCCCTGCAGAAGTACCACTGGGTCGAGAAGATCGACCACGTCCACCACGCGGGCAACTCCTCCGGCATCGTCGACGGTGCCTCGCTCGTCGCGATCGGGTCCCGCGAGGCGGGGATGCGAAACGGCCTGACGCCCCGCGCGCGGATCGTCTCGGCCGCCGTCTCCGGCTCCGAGCCCACCATCATGCTCACCGGCCCCGCCCCGGCCACCCGCAAGGCCCTCGCCAAGGCCGGCCTGACCATCGACGACATCGACCTGATCGAGATCAACGAGGCCTTCGCCGGCGTCGTGCTCCGCTTCGTCAAGGACATGGGCGTCTCCCTGGACAAGGTCAACGTCAACGGCGGCGCCATCGCGCTCGGCCACCCGCTCGGCGCCACCGGCGCGATGATCCTCGGCACCGTCGTCGACGAACTGGAGCGCCAGGACAAGCGCTACGGCCTCGTCACCCTCTGCGTCGGCGGCGGCATGGGCGTCGCCACCATCGTCGAACGCCTCTGAACCCCGTCCTGATCCCCGATCCCTGATCCCACCCCCGACACGGAAGTTGCGAACCATGAGCGAGTCCACCACGATCCGCTGGGAACAGGACGAGACCGGCGTCGTCACCCTGGTCCTCGACGACCCGAACCAGTCCGCCAACACGATGAACCAGGCCTTCAAGGACTCCATCGCCCGGATCGCGGAGCGCGCCGAGGCCGAGAAGGACTCCATCCGCGGCATCATCTTCACCTCCGCCAAGAAGACCTTCTTCGCGGGCGGCGACCTCAAGGACATGATCCGGCTGCGCCCCGAGGATGCCCGGCTGGCCTTCGACACCGGCACCGCCATCAAGGCCTCGCTGCGCCGCATCGAGACCCTCGGCAAGCCCGTCGTCGCCGCCATCAACGGTACGGCCCTCGGCGGCGGTTACGAGATCTGCCTGGCCTCCCACCACCGGGTGGCCCTCGACGCGCCCGGCTCCCGGCTCGGCCTGCCCGAGGTCACCCTCGGCCTGCTCCCGGCCGGCGGCGGCGTCACCCGGACCGTCCGCCTGATGGGCATCGCCGACGCGCTCCTCAAGGTGCTGCTGCAGGGGACCCAGTACACCCCCCAGCGCGCCCTGGACAACGGTCTGGTGCACGAACTGGCCGCCACGCCCGAGGAGATGCTCGCCAAGGCGCACGCCTTCATCGACGCGAACCCGGAATCGAAGCAGCCGTGGGACGTCCCCGGCTACAAGATCCCGGGCGGTACGCCGTCCACCCCGCGGTTCGCCGCCAACCTCCCGGCCTTCCCGGCCAACTTGAAGAAGCAGCTGAACGGGGCCCCGTACCCGGCCCCGCGCAACATCCTGGCCTGCGCCGTCGAAGGCGCCCAGGTGGACTTCGAGACCGCGCTGACCATCGAGGCCCGCTACTTCACCGAGCTGGTCACCGGGCAGACCGCCAAGAACATGATCCAGGCGTTCTTCTTCGACCTCCAGGCCGTCAACGCCGGCCGCAGCCGCCCGCAGGGCGTGGCACCCCGCAAGGTCTCCAAGGTCGCGGTCCTCGGCGCCGGCATGATGGGCGCGGGCATCGCCTACTCCTGCGCCCGCGCGGGCATCGAGGTGGTGCTGAAGGACGTCACCCCCGAGGCCGCCGCCAAGGGCAAGGCGTACTCCGAGAAGCTGCTCGACAAGGCACTGTCCCGGGGCCGCACCACCGAGGCCAAGCGCGCCGAACTGCTCGCCCGGATCACCCCGACCGCCGAGCCGTCCGACCTGGCGGGCTGCGACGCCGTCATCGAGGCCGTCTTCGAGGACACCGCCCTCAAGCACAAGGTGTTCCAGGAGATCCAGGAGTACCTCACCCCCGACGCGCTGCTCTGCTCCAACACCTCCACGCTGCCCATCACGGGCCTCGCGGAAGGGGTTTCGCGGCCCGCCGACTTCATCGGACTGCATTTCTTCTCGCCCGTGGACAAGATGCCGCTGGTCGAGATCATCAAGGGCGAGCGCACCGGGGACGAGGCCATCGCCCGCGCCTTCGACCTCGTACGGCAGATCAACAAGACCCCGATCGTGGTCAACGACTCGCGCGGGTTCTTCACCTCGCGGGTCATCGGCCAGTTCATCAACGAGGGCGTCGCCATGGTCGGCGAGGGCATCGAGCCCGCCTCCATCGAGCAGGCCGCGGCCCAGGCCGGATATCCGGCCAAGGTGCTCTCCCTGATGGACGAGCTGACCCTCACGCTGCCCCGCAAGATCCGCAACGAGACCCGCAAGGCCTTCGAGGCCGAGGGCCGGGACTGGCCGGAGCACCCGGCCGACACCGTCATCGACCGGATGGTCGACGAGTTCGGGCGCCCCGGGCGCAGCGGCGGCGGCGGGTTCTACGCGTACGACGAGAGCGGCAAGCGCGCCGGGATCTGGCCGGGGCTGCGGGAGCACTTCACCAAGGACGGGTACGCGATCCCGTTCGAGGACATGAAGGAGCGGATGCTCTTCTCCGAGGCGCTGGACACCGTCCGCTGCTTCGACGAGGGGGTCCTCACCTCGTACGCCGACGCCAACATCGGCTCCATCATGGGCATCGGCTTCCCGGCCTGGACCGGCGGCGTGATCCAGTACATCAACGGCTACGAGGGCGGCCCGGCCGGGTTCGTGGCCCGGGCCCGCGAGCTGGCCGAGAAGTACGGCGAGCGTTTCGCCCCGCCCGCCTCCCTGGTGGAGAAGGCCGGGCGGGGAGAGACGTACGCGGACCGAACGGTCTGAGGGGAGCGAGGAGCGGGACCAGGATCAGGAGGCGGCGTCGCCGGCGGTGTGCAGCTCCGCGAACACGCCCCGGTACGCCGCCCCGTCCGGCGTGGTCCAGCCGGCCGTGAGCCGGCCGACGGCCGCCGAGGCGTCCCGCGGCCCCGAATCCCCGGGCCGCAGGACGCGCGCGAGGGCCAGCGCCGGGGTGCCCGGCAGGCGCACCTCGGTGCCCCGCGCGGTGTCGGTGACTTCCGGCCGCCCCTGGAGGGCCGCCGGGAGCCCCGGGCCCTCGTACCAGGCGGTGACCGAGGGGTCGGTGGTACCGCTGTCGC
This sequence comes from Streptomyces sp. NBC_01298, assembly GCF_035978755.1. Lineage (NCBI taxonomy): Bacteria > Bacillati > Actinomycetota > Actinomycetes > Kitasatosporales > Streptomycetaceae > Streptomyces > Streptomyces sp. NBC_01298. The sequence continues at coordinate 1,403,051 of NZ_CP108414.1, read as the reverse complement.
ACTGGTCCTGCGCCACGGCGCGGCCCTCGATCAGCGCGAGCAACTGGCCCACGAGCACCGGGTCGTGGGCGCCGTCGTAGATCCAGCGGGTGCCGAGCACCCCGTGCTCGGAGGTGCCCACGAGAGCGGCCCCGGCGCCCTCCAGCGGGGCGCCGCGGTAGGTCAGGGGCACGAGGTAGGAGGTTTCCCGGCCGCCCGATCGGTCGGTGAGCACCATGAACTCGATGCCGACCTCGCCCTCGGGGTCATCGAGCCGGAACCCGCCCGAGCGGTCGAGCTCGGGGGTCTGTCCGGTGGACGCGTACCACGGCCGCGTCGGAAGCCAGGCTGTCAGAAGCTCCGTCTTACCGGGCTTCATGGTGGTTGCGTAGATCATCGCCATGGCCTGAACCTACCGGCTCCGAGACGAAGGCAGCCCGCAGTTCCTCCTTCAGCGAGCGCTGGAACGCGGTCACCAGGGCCTGTACCACCATCGGCTGCATGTGCGCGGAGAGCGCCTTCATCGACTCCACCCGCTCCGGATCGCTCTCGCCCTCCGTGAACGGCCCCCACACCTCGTCCCGGAACAGCGCGGTCAGTTGGTGCGCCGCCGTCCGCGCGTGGCCGAGCAGCACCTCGCGCGCGGCCAGGATCGTCTCGTGGGCGATCGGCACGTCGAGCAGCGCGACCCCGAGCCGCAGCAGTCCCACGTCCACCCGGAAGCCCTCCGGGGTCGGCGTCAGCACGTTCATGGCCGTCAGCCGCCGGATGTCGGTCTCCGTCAGCGTCCGCCCGGCCCGCTTCTCCAGCTCCGCGCGGGAGGAGTCCAGCGCCGCGTCCGGGGCCCAGGTCGCCACCAGCGCGCGGTGGATGGCCAGATCGTGCGCACTCAGGTCGTCGGGCAGGGCGTCGAGGTAGCGCTCGATGGCGGAGAGGGTCATGCCCTGGTGCTGCAACTCCTCGATGAGCGCGAGGCGGGACAGGTGCTCCGGCCCGTAACGGCCCACCCGACGGGGTCCGATCACGGGAGGGGGCAAAAGCCCGCGGGTGCTGTAGAACCGTACGGTGCGGACGGTCACACCCGCCCTGGCCGCCAGTTCGTCGACGGTCAGCGACGCCGGCTCCGGTGCCTGGGTGGTCATGGGCTCTCCGCCTTGCTCTCTGATCAGCACGCCGACACGGTTCGTGTTCAACAGTATTGCTGTCGCACCAACGATGTGAAACGGCAAGGAGCTGCCCATGCCCACGAAACTGCGACTGCCCGCACCTGCTGAAGAGCTCACCCTGCCCGCCCTGCTGGCGCGCAACGCCGCCGAACACGGTGATCTTCCCGCCCTCTCGTGGCGCGAGGGCCCCGACGGCACGGCCTGGACCACCCTCAGCTGGTCGGACGTCCGCCGCAAGGTGGCCGTCCTCGCCGCCGGCTACGCCTCCCTCGGCGTCGGACGCGGCGAGCACGTCCTGCTGATGATGGGCAACCGCCCCGAGCACTGGCTCACCGACCTCGCCCTGGTCCACCTCGGCGCCGTCCCCGTCACCGTGTACGGGACCTCCGCGCCCGAGCAGATCGCCCACATAGCCCGCCACAGCCGGGCCCGGCTCGCCGTGGTCGAGGGCGCCCGGGAGCTGGCCCGGTGGGAGCCGCTGCTGGCCGATCCGGCGACCCCGCTCGAACGGCTCGTCGTGGCCGAGGCCCCCGAAGCGGGCCCGCACTCGACCTACGCGTCGGTGTACGCCGGCGGCGTGCACCTGCACCGCTCCGAGGCCTTCGAGAAGGCCTGGCGGGAGACCCGCTCCGAGGACCCGCTCACCGTCGTCTACACCTCGGGCACCACCGGCGACCCCAAGGGGGTGCGCCTGACCCACCGCAACATCGTGCTCCAGTCGGTCCGCCTCGACGGGCACATCGAGCTGCCGGAGCACGCCGAGCACCTCTGCTACCTGCCCTTCGCGCACATAGCCGAGCGGATCCTCGGCATCTACCTCCCGCTCCTGCGGGCCGCCCACGTCCGGCTGTGCGCCGACCCCGCCGCCGTATCGGTCGCGGTGCGCGAGCTGCACCCGGTGCAGTTCTTCGGGGTGCCCCGGGTGTGGGAGAAGCTGGCCGCCTCCGTACGGGCGGTGCTCGGGCGGCTGCCCGAGGAGCAGCGGCGCGCCATCGAAGCCGCGGGCGACCTGGCGCGGGAGCGGGCCGGGCACCGGGAGCGCGGGGAGGAGGTCCCGGCCGCGCTCGAAGCCTCGTACGCCCGGGCCAAGGAAGGGGTGCTGGACCCGCTGCTGACCCTGGCCGGGCTGGACCGCCTGGTCTGGACGGCCAGCGCCACCGCGCCGATGCCGATCGACGTGGTCCGCTTCTGGGCGGGCTGGGGCATCACCATCATGGACGCGTGGGGGCTGACCGAGACCTCCGGGGTGTGCACGGTCAACAGCCCGGACGGCTTCCGGCTGGGTTCCGTGGGCCGCCCGATCGAGGGGCTGGAGCTGCGGATCGCCGAGGACGGGGAGATCTTCACGCGCGGGGAGACGGTCTTCGGCGGGTACCTCCTGCCGGACGGCTCGGTGGAGAGCGCCTCCGACGACGAGGGCTGGTTCCCGACCGGGGACATCGGGCGGCTCGACGAGGCGGGGTTCCTCTGGCTGACCGACCGCAAGAAGGAACTGATCATCACCTCGAACGGGAAGAACGTCTCGCCCGCCCTCGTGGAGAACACCCTCAAGGAACACCCGCTGATCGGCCAGGCCCTGGTGCACGGCGACGGCCGCTCCTACCTCGTCGCCCTCCTCGTCCTGGACCCCGAACTCGGCCCGGCCTGGGCGCAGGCCCAGGGCATCGACGCCGCGGCCGCAACGCCCGCGGAGCTCGCCGCGCACCCGGCCGTACGGGAGGAGGTCGCCCGGGCCGTCGCGGCCGCCAACGCCCGGCTCAACCGCACCGAGCAGATCAAGCGCTACCGGCTGCTGACCGGGGAGTGGGGTCCGGAGTCGGGGGAGCTGACCCCGTCCTTGAAACTGCGCCGCCGGGTGGTCCGGGAGAAGTACGCGGAGCTGATCGAGGGGCTCTACGCGGAGCAGTACGCAGCGCCGTACGAAGCTTCGTAGAAAGGTCCGTCACACGAACGGCCCTACCCGGTGAGCGGATCTTCGCTCACCGGGCAAGGGTGAGGGAATGTGCATATGCCCTGAATTCGCCACGCCGCCCGGCAAGGGCGGCTGATTGCCCATGGGTGTGCTGCAAGACCACCCCGAACTCGCCCTGTTCCTCTGCCTCGCGGCCGGATACCTGCTGGGCAAGGTGCGCGTGGGCCCGATCACCCTCGGCGGCATCTGCGGCACGCTGATCGTGTCGCTGCTGCTCGGCGCCTGGGCCAAGATCGAGATCGACGCCGACGTGAAGACGATCTTCTTCGCGCTCTTCATCTTCGCCCTCGGTTACATGGCCGGACCGCAGTTCTTCGCCAACCTCAACCGCAAGAGCATGCGCTTCTTCGCGCTCTGCTTCATCGAGCTCGTCAGCGTGCTCGGCCTGGCCTACTTCCTTGCCAAGGCCTTCGACCTCGACGTCGGCACCGCCTCGGGCATCCTCGCGGGCGCGGCCACCGAATCCGCCGTGGTCGGCACCGCCACCGAGGCGATCGGCAAGCTGCCCGACCTGACCGCGGAGCAGATCACCACGTACCAGGGCCACGTGGCCACCGCGTACACGGTGTGCTACCTCTTCGGCCTGGTCACCATCGTCATCTACACCAGCCAGATCATGCCGATGCTGCTCCGCACCAACCTCGCGGAAGCCTCGCGCGAGCTGTGGGAGAAGATGCGCGGCGGCGGCTCCGGCGGCCTGGAGAGCGACGAGCAGGAGGCGGTGCCCGGCCTGGTCGGGCGCACCCACCTGGTCACCCTCGCCGACGGCCGCACCGTGGGGAACCTGGAAGCGGCCTTCGACGGCAGGGTCACCGTGGAGGCGATCCGGCGCGGTTCCAAGGACCTCACCCCCAGCCCGGACCTCGAACTCGTGCTCTCCGACCTCGTCCTCGTCGTCGGCCGGCGCTCCGAGGCCATCGCGGCGGGCCGGGCCATCGGCCCGGAGACCCCCGGCATCCCGGGCGTGGACACCCCGCTGGCCACCCGGCAGGTCGCCATGACCGACAAGTCGGTCGCCGGCAAGTCCCTGGACCAGATCCGCGCCACCCACCCGGAGTTCGGGCGCAGCGGCGTGTACGTGACCGACGTGCTCCGCGGCGAGCAGCACCTGCCCGCCAACCCGGACACCATCGTCGAGCGCGGAGACGTCGTCACCCTCGTGGGCGCCCGCTCGGGCCTGAACCGGATCGTGGAGAAGATCGGCACGGTGGCCAAGAACGACGCCACCGACTTCATCTACCTCGGTCTCGGCATCGCGATGGGCTCGCTCATCGGGCAGATCGTGGTCCGCGCCGGCGGGGTCCCGCTCTCGCTCGGCACCGGCGGCGGCTGCCTGATCTCGGGTCTGCTCTTCGGGTGGTTCCGCTCCCGCCGGCAGACCTTCGGCGCCTTCCCGCCGCAAGCGGCCACCACGATCAAGGACATGGGGCTCGCGGTCTTCATCGCCTGCACCGGGCTGACCTCGGGCCCGCAGGCCTGGCCGCTCCTCAAGGAGTACGGGGCCCTGCTGCCGTTCGCCGGGATCGCCATGGTCCTCGTACCGGCCACGATCTCGCTGGTCGTCGGGCGCAAGTTCCTGAAGATCGAGAAGCCGCTGCTGATCGGCGCCATCGCCGGACAGCAGTGCTCCACCCCGGCCATCACCTCGGTCACGCAGGTGGCGCAGAGCTCGGTCCCGATGCTCGGCTACACGATCACCTACGCCCTGTCCAACTTCCTGCTCCCACTCACCGGACCGATCCTCGTCGGGATCCTAGGCGCCTGACGCCGTCCCGCCACGTCCTCAATCCCACCCGGACGGCGCCCACATGATCGATTTCCTGAACAGGAACATCTTCCAGCCACACCCCGAACTCCTGGTCTTCATCACCGTCGCGCTCGGCTTCCTCGTCGGGAAGCTGCGCTGGAAGGCGATCGGGCTGGGCGCCGTCACCGGTTGCCTCATCGTCGGACTCGTCTTCGGCGCCCAGTTCAAGATCACCATCGACGGGACCGTGAAGAACCTCTTCTTCACCATGTTCCTCTTCGCCCTCGGCTACAAGGTCGGCCCGCAGTTTTTCCGCGGCCTGAAGAAGGACGGCCTCCCGCAGGTCGTCAACGCGGTGATCGTCTGCGTCACCGGCCTGCTGGTCTCCTGGGGCTTCGCCGTCATGCTCGGCTACGGGCCGGGGCTCAGCGCCGGCCTGCTGGGCGGCGCGCTCACCCAGTCCGCCGTCATCGGCGTGGCCCAGGACGCCATCGGCAACCTGCCGGGCCTCTCGCCCGACCAGATCAAGGAACAGCAGGACTTCGTCGCCGTCGGCTACGCGGTCACCTACCCGCTCGGCACCATCCTCTGCGCGATGCTCCTGGCCAACGTGCTGCCCCGGCTCTACCGGCGCAACCTCGCGGCCGAGAGCGCCCAGATCGCCAAGGAGATGGACGCGCCCAGCGACAACCCCGACCTGCGCGAGGGGTACTACGAGATCGTCCTGCGGGCCTACACCATCCAGCGGCCCGATCTCGTCGGACGGACCATCGACGACTTCGAGAACCAGCAGAAGGCACTGGGCCACCGCATCTACCTCACCCGGGTCCGCCGGGACGGGCAGATCCTCGACCACACCCAGCAGACCACCCTGCTCGCGGGCGACGTCGTCGCCGTCAGCGCCCTGCGCGGATCCCTGGTCGACTTCGACGCCCGCACCCACATCGGCCCCGAGACCGACGACGTCGAACTCCTCGGCTACCAGACCGAGACGCTGCACGTGGTCGCCTCGGAGAAGGGGCAGCTCGGCAAGACCATCGCGGACCTGCGCGCCGAGCCGTTCATGGTCGGCGTCTTCATCGACAAGCTCTACCGCTCCGGTACGGAGTTCCCCTACCGGCTCGCCACCCCGCTGGAGCGCGGCGACACCCTGATCCTGTCCGGCCCCAAGCGGCTGGTCGACCCGGCGGGCAAGGCCATCGGCAAGCCGGTGCCCACCAGCTTCGCCACCGACATGATCTGGGTGGGCCTGGGCATCTTCCTCGGCGGCTGCCTGGGCATCCCGGCGCTCACCGCGGGCGGGGTCCCGATCTCGCTGTCCACCTCGGGCGGCGCGCTCATCATGGGCCTGGTCTTCGGCTGGATCCGCGGCAAGTACCCGACGTACGGCAACGTCCCGCCCGGCGCCCAGTGGTTCATGGACACCCTCGGGCTCTGCCTCTTCGTCGCGGTCGTCGGCATCAACGCCGGGCCCAGCTTCACCAGCGGGCTGGCCACCGCCGGCTGGGGACTGCTGCTCTTCGGAGCCATCGCCACGCTGATCCCGCTCCTGGTCGGCTTCCTCGTCGGCCACCACGTCCAGAAGATCCGCTTCCCGATCCTGATGGGCGTCCTGGCGGGCGGCCAGACCACCACGGCGGCGATCGGCGCGGTCAACGAACAGTCCAAATCGCAGGTGCCGACGCTCGGTTACACGATCCCCTACGCGATCAGCAACGTGCTGCTGACCATTTGGGGCGCCGTGATCGTCATCCTCAACCACTGACGCAGAGCCCCCTCGAACCACACCTCGAACCACACCTCGAACTAAAGGAAGTCACCGTGCCGAAGACCACCTTCAGCCGCGAGGAAATCCAGTCCTTCGCGCAGCTCAGCCCCTTCGAGCTGAAGGACAAGTTCATCCAGCTCGCCACGGCCGCCCAGGCCGACAAGCCGGGCCAGAAGGACACCACCGCCCGCGCCATGCTCAACGCGGGCCGCGGCAACCCGAACTGGATCGCCACCGGGCCGCGCGAGGCCTTCTACGCGCTGGGCTACTTCGCGCTGGAGGAGTCCCGGCGGGTGTGGACCGCCGACAACCTGGGCGGGATGCCGGAGAAGAAGGGCATCGCGGAGCGGTTCGAGTCCTGGACCCGGCGCCACCCGGACCTGCCGGGCGTGGAGATGCTCTCCGCCTGCGTCCAGTACGCGCTGAAGCGCTGGCCGTTCGACAAGGACGCCTTCGTGCACGAGCTGACCGACTCCATCACGGGCGACAACTACCCCGTCCCGGACCGGATGCTGACCCACGCGGAGCACATCGTGCGCGGCTACGTGGCCGACGAGATGTTCGGCAAGAAGCCGCCGGAGGGCAACAACCTGTCGCTGTTCGCGACCGAGGGCGGCACCGCCGCCATGTGCTACATCTTCGACTCCCTGATGAAGAACGGGATCCTGAAGAAGGGCGACAAGATCGCCCTGATGACCCCGGTGTTCACCCCGTACATCGAGATCCCCGAGCTCGACACCTTCGAGTTCGAGGTGGTCAACGTCTCCGCGAGCCTCTTCGCCGAGACCGGCGTGCGCCAGTGGCGCTACCCGGAGGAGGAGGTCGCCAAGCTGGCCGACCCCTCCGTGAAGCTCGTCTGCCTGGTCAACCCCTCCAACCCGCCCTCGCTCGCGCTGAGCGACCGGGTGGCGAACCAGATCAAGGACATCGTCGCCACCAGCAACCCGAACCTGCTGATCGTCACGGACGACGTGTACGGCACCTTCGTGCCCGGCTTCCGCTCGATCGCCGCCGACCTGCCGCGCAACACCCTGCTCGTGTACTCGTACTCCAAGCACTACGGCTGCACCGGCTGGCGGCTCGGCGTCATCGGGCTGCACGACGACAACGTCATCGACGCGATGGTCGCGAACTTCCCCCAGGACCAGAAGGACCGCCTCGCCAAGCGGTACGGCACCCTCAGCCTGGAGCCGGAGAAGATCCGCTTCATCGACCGGCTCGTCGCGGACTCCCGGTCGGTGGCCCTCAACCACACGGCCGGCCTCTCGCTGCCGCAGCAGACGATGATGGTGCTCTTCTCGCTCTTCGACATGCTGGACGAGGGCCAGGCGTACAAGGAGCGCATCCGGCAGATCGTCCACCGCAGGCTCGACCTCCTCCTGGAGGGAGCCCAGATGAAGATCTCCGAGGACGACAAGCGGGCCGGGTACTACATCGAGCTCGACCTGCTGGCCGAGGCGGAACGGGTGCACGGCAAGGACTTCGCCGACTTCCTGGAGAAGAACTACGAGCCCGTCGACCCGCTGTTCCGGCTCGCCGAGCAGACCTCGGTGGTCCTCCTCAACGGCGGCGGATTCGACGGCCCCCAGTGGTCGGTGCGCGTCTCGCTGGCCAACCTCGACGATCTGGACTACCTGAAGATCGGCCACCACCTGCGGGCCATCTTCAACGACTACGCCAGCGAGTGGGAGCGGTCGAAGGCCTCCGGCTGAGCGGCTCCTGACCCGCTGTCAGAGGCGGCTGGCACGATCGGTCCATGAGCTTCTTCGATGGACTGATCGTGCCGGATCCGCCGAAGGCGGCCGCTCGGGGGGAGATGCGGCTGGGCGCGTACGAGGCACCGCGGGACGGGGACGAGGAACACCCTCCGGAGCACTGGTTCGCCCCGGCCAGGATCCCGCAGACGCTGGAGGTCGGCGCCGGACCCGAGACGCGCGTCGTGCTCGTGGGCTGGGAGGTGTGGCCCGCCTCGCTGTCGATCAGGCTGGACGTGTTCCTCCGGTGCGTCGCGTACGGCGAGGACAGCTCCGGGCCGGCCGACATCATGGCGCAGCCGCAGCCGCAGCCGCAGCCGCAGCCGCAGCCGCAGCCGCAGCCGCAGCCGGCCTGGTACTCGGACGTGTACGTGCCGCCCGTCCCCGAGCGCGAGCGCGCCGACTGGGAGGGGATGGGATCGCAGGGGTGGGCGGACCCCGAAATCATCCGCGCCCGGCTCGCGGCGGGCGCGGCTCCCGACCCCGACCCTGACGGGGGCCATTTCGGATCGCCGCTGCACCGTACCGCCGAGCGCGGCCGGCCCGAGTCCGTGGCCGAACTCGCCGGGCTCGTCGCCGACGTGGACGCCCTGGACCACCTCGACGGAAGCGGCGTGACCGCACTCTGGGAGGCCGTGGCCCACGGCCGCGCGGACAACGCGGCCGCGCTGCTGGCCGCCGGGGCCGATGCCTGGACGCCCCGGATCGCCGGGCACTCGCCGGGCAGCCTCGCGCTGTGCACCGAAATGGCCGCGCTCTTCGCGGACCTCCCCGGAGCGGTTCCCCGCAGCGCCGAGGAGGTGACGGCGCAGCGGGAGGCCGACGAACAGGCCCTGGTGTTCAGGGGCATCCACACCGAGGGGCTGTCGGTCGCCTTCGTCGGCGGGATCACGGAGGACGAGGCGGTCCGCAGGCTCGGCACGGATCCGGAGCGCTGCCGGGTGCTGGACCTGGACCGTGAGCCCGGCCCGTACGGCACGGGACCCGACGGCTTCGATCCGTACACCGAGGAGGCGGAGCGGTTCATCGGCGTGACGGGAGTGCCGGGCGGCTGCGTGCTGATCCAGCCCTCCTGGTACCGGGCGTACACGCCGAAGGTGCTCGGCGCCCTGTCGCCCGGGCGCCGCGCGTACGGGGTGTACTTCAACGCGGCGGGCGGCACCTTCGGGCAGCTCTCCGTGGACGGCCGGGAGGAGGAGCACGAGGAGATCGGGCTCCCGCCGTACGAGGGGTCGCCGCAGGGGCACTGGCTGCACCGCTTCTGGCAGTGGGTGCCGGAGGAGGACCTGCGGGGAGCGCGCTCGCTGGCCTACGCCTGCGCGCGGGCGGGGATGCGGCTCGACGACGGGCGCGCCGTGGAGGGCCCGCCGCGCCGCTGGGTGGAACTCCCGGCCGACAGCCCCTTGCTGAGCCGGGACTGAGCCGGGACTGAGCGGGACTGAGCCGGAACCGGACCGGCCGGATGCCCCGCGGTGGCGGCGGGCACCCGGCCGGTTCGGATCAGCGGCCGATCAGCGGGTAGTGGTCGCTGAGGTTGGTGTACGTGTAGGAGGTGCCCCAGCTGGAGACCGTCCAGGGCGCCGACTGCTCCAGGACCACGTTGTTCTCCCAGCCCGCCGGGCGGGCGTTGCCCTTGCGGTAGAGCACGTAGTCCAGGTCCTCGCGCGGATCGGTCGGGTAGCGGTACTTCGCTATCGAGTTCAGCGCGGTGTCGAAGGAGTACGTGTGCCCCGTGCGGGTGTCGGAGGCCGCCAGGTCGGCGTTGGCCAGCATGGTGGCCAGCTCCGGGGTGCGCGAGTCGACGTTCATGTCGCCCGCCACGATGACCTGCTCGCTCGCCGGGATGTTCTTGGCGTCCAGGAACGCGTCGATGTTCCGGAACTGGAGGGCGCGCATCTGCGCCGCCTCGCCCGCGCCGCAGCCGGGGTCGGTGGACTGGGCGTGGGTGCCGACCACGTGGACCTTGGTGCCGTTCACGTTCAGCACGACGTAGGCGAAGCCCTTGTTGGACCACCAGTCGGCGCCGCAGGCGTCCTTGTAGACCACCTGCTCCTTGCGCACGATCGGCCACTTGCTGAGGATCGTGACGCCGCCGTCCTCCGGGGTGGTGGAGGAGTAGGCGCCGCCCGTGGCGTCCCAGCCGCTCTTGCCGCGGCCCACGATCGGGGTCTGGTACGGGTACTGCGCGGCCGAGTTGGCCTTCAGCGCGTCGGAGGCCCCGTTGTCGAAGGCCTCCTGGAGGACGACCACGTCGTGGCCCTGGTACCAGGAGGCCTTGGGGATCTCGGCCGCCCGGTGGTCCTGGCCCCAGTTGGGGTACAGGCTCTTGCTCATCAGGAACGCGTTGTACGACAGGACGCTGAGCCGCGGCGCGGCGGCGCTCTCGGCGGCGGTGGCGGCCGGAGCCGCGGTCGCCACGAGCGATCCGACGGCGATCGCGGCGACGGCCGCGGCGGCGGCGCGGGTCCTGCGGGGCTGGATCTGGGGCATGGAGGTTCCCTCGTTCCTGTGGGGGAAGATCGGCTCCGCCATCCAAGCAGCCAGGGTTACTTCGCGGTAACACCTGTGACACGGGTTTCTGGACGCAGTCCTACTTCTTCGGTGTTTCCGCGGCCGGACCTCAGCCGGCCCGCCGGTCTTCGTCCCGCGCGGAACTCCAGGTGAAGTCCCCGATACCGCCCGGAGCGGAGGCTTCGGGGGCGCCGGAGACCTCGGTGGCGTCCTCCCGGTGGCGGCGGAACCGCAGGAGGAAGTACGGCACCCCGAACAGCGCGACGAGCACCGCGAGGACCAGGGCGAGCGTGACGGCCGTGCCGATCAGCATCCAGGGAGCCAGGTCCCGCAGCAGGGCCCAGGGGGACAGGTTCATGGCGGCAGGATGCACCGTCCACAGGGGTCGGCGGAAGCCGCCGGACCCCCTGCATACTGGGAGAACGGCAGGCCGACACCCTGGGGGAACGCGGATGGGCACGAAGCGAAGCGACCGCGATCCCGAGCCCCCGCCGCCCGGGGGAGTGCTCTGGACCATCGCCGGAGACGTTCGCGCGCTGCTCATGCTGCCCGCCGCCTTCACCCTGCAGGTCGCCCACCCCGCCATCGGCGCCGGCGTCGACGAGCACTCCGTCTTCCGCACCGACCCCTGGGGCCGCGGCGAGCGCTCCCTGCGCTCGGTCCAGCTGTGGGTGTACGGCGGGGCCGACGCCGCGGCCGAGGGGCGCCGGGTGCGCCGCCTGCACAAGGAGATCCAGGGAACCGACACCCGGGGGCGCCCCTACCACTCCCTCGACCCGGCCTGCTACGCCTGGGTGCACGCCACCGGCTTCCCGGTCTACCTGTACGCCGGGCGCTACCTGCTGCGCCCCTTCACCCCGGCCCAGGAGCGTCAGCTCTACCGGGAGTGGCTCCAGGTCGGCCGCATCCTCGGTCTGCACGACCGGGACATGCCGCGGAGCATCGAGGAGTACTGGCCGTACTACCACCGGATGCTGGCCGAGGAGATCGAGCCCACCAAGGTCGCCCGCGAACTCCTCGCCACCGACGCGCCCCTGCCCCGCCCCGCCGGCGGCCCGCTGCCGGTCCGGCTCCTGCTGCGGCTGACCTGGCCCGTCCTGCGGGCCGCCTTCCTGCACTTCCGGGCCTTCGTCACCGCCGGCTACATGCCGCCCGAGGCGCGCGCCGCCATCGGCCTGGAGTGGACCCCGGCCCAGGAACGCCGCCTGCGCCGGTTCAGTACGGCCCTGCGCCTCCTCGTACCCCTGCTGCCGGAGCGCCTGCGCTACCTGCCGATCGCCCGCGCCGCCCGCGCGCGCGAACGCGCCGCCGCCCGCTGAGGGGCGACGGCGCGCAGCTTCGTACGGGGTTGAGTCAGTGCGCGTCGTGCACGGTGTTCGTCGCGGCGATCTTCTTCCACGACTTCGGCTCCGTCGCCTTGCGGGTCGCCGGGGCGCGCAGGGTGCGGGCGCCCGGAGCCGTGGAGGCCTTCGCCGGGTTCAGGGCCGAGGCGTCCGGCTTGCCCGGGGTGTAGAGCCAGGTCTCGAAGAGCTGCGCGAGCGGCTGGTTCGAGATCTTCTCGGCGTAGCGGACGAAGTCGCCGACCTTGGCGTTGCCGTAGGCCCGCTCGGTCGGCCAGCCCTTCAGGATCCGGAAGAACTTCTCGTCGCCGACGTGGTTGCGCAGCGCCTGGATCGCGATCGCACCGCGGTCGTAGACGGCCCCGTGGAACTGGTTCTCCGGACCCGGGTCGCCCGGCTTGACCTGCCAGAACGGGTCCTCGGCCGGCCGCTGTCCGTACGCCCAGTCGGCGAGCTCCTGAGCGGTGCCCTCGCCCTCCTTCTCCGACCACAGCCACTGGCTGTAGCGGGCGAAGCCCTCGTTGACCCAGATGTCCTTCCAACCGTCGACCGACACGCTGTCCCCGTACCACTGGTGGGCCAGCTCGTGCACGACCACGGACACGTTCGCGCCGTTCGCGAACTGCCGGGGGCTGTAGAACGGCCGGGTCTGCGTCTCCAGGGCGAACCCGCTGGGCACGTTCGGCACGTACCCGCCGAGCGCGTTGAAGGGGTACGGCCCGAAGACCCCCTCCAGCCACTCCGCGACCTCACCGGTCCGCTCCACGCTCGCACGCGCCGCGCCCGCGTTGTCGCCGAGGTCCTGGCTGTAGGCGTTCAGGATCGGCAGCCCGCTCGCCGTCTTGTCGGTGGTGATGTCGAACTTTCCGACGGCCAGGGTGGCGAGGTACGTGGCCTGCGGCTTGTTCGAGCGCCAGTTGTACCGGGTCCAGCCCAGCCGTGAACTCTGCGACTGCAGCACGCCGTTGCTGATGGCCTGCGTGCCGTCGGGCACGTTCACCGACACGTCGAAGGTGGCCTTGTCGAGCGGGTGGTCGTTGCTCGGGAACCACCAGGCCGCCGCGTCGGGCTCCTGCGCGGCGACGCCGCCGTCCGGGGTGCGCTGCCAGGCGGACCAGCCGTCGACCTTGAACTCCGAGGGCTTGCCCGCGTACTTGACGACCACGCTCGACTGCTTGCCGCGGGCGAGCGGGGCGGCCGGGGTGACCTCCAGCTCCGAGACGCCGGACTTGGCGAACTTCGCCTTGACCCCGTTGACCCGGATCTCGCTGACGTCCAGGCCGAAGTCCAGGTTGAAGCGGGACAGGTCCTGCTTGGCGGTGGTCAGCAGGGCGGCGGTGCCCTCCAGCAGGTCGGTCTTCGGCTGGTACTGGAGGCGCAGGTCGTAGTGCGACACCTCGTACCCGCCGTTGCCGCTGGCCGGGTAGTAGGGATCGCCGATACCCGGTGCGCCCGGAACGGAACTCGCCGCCGACGCCGGGATCACCAGCAGAAGGGAGGCGGCGAGCACGCTCGGAGCGATGACTTTGCGGTGCACCTTGAACTCCAAAGGGGTAGGGGAGTGGCTTCCGTTCGACCGTATTCACGCTCGGGACCCCACGTCATGTCCATGGCCCCTCCTGTCACATGATCGCCACGCGTCTGAAAAACGCCCGTGCGGAACACGCCCGGCCGGGGCGCCGGCGAGACCCCGCACACCGCCCGCGGCCCGGGGCCCGCGCGGACCGATGTCCGGATCTGCGGCCCGGCCGTCATTGCCCGCGCGTTCGAGGCCTCCTAGCGTTGCCGATGCGGCCCCGAGCGGGCCGCGACCCCACCCCACCCTCGTGAGAACGGCACCCCTATGACCACGACCACCCTGCGTCAGCTCAACGGCTTCGACGAGACCCCCGCGACCTTCGAGGACGCGGTCCTGGTCCTCGTCGACTACCAGAACACCTACACCGGCGGCGTCATGGAGCTCGACGGCTGGGAACCGGCGCTGGCCTCCGCCTCGCTGCTCCTCGCCCGGGCCCGCGAGGCCGGCGCCCCCGTCGTCCACGTCCGCGACGGCGGCTACGGCGTCGACACCGAACCGGGCACCCTGCACGCTTCCGTCGCCCCCCGGGCCGGCGAGGCCGTCGTCACCAAGTCCGTCCCGAACGGCTTCCACGGGACCGATCTCCACGAGATCATCGGGGCCACCGGGCGCAAGAACCTGATCATCGCCGGGTTCATGACCAACATGTGCACCCTGTTCACCACCCAGGGCGCCTTCCTGCACGGCTACGCCCCGACGGTCGTCGCCGACGCCTCGGCGACCCGGGCGCTGGAGAGCCCGGCGGGAGCCCTCACGGCGCGCCAGATCCACCAGGCGGCCCTCGCCACGGTCACCGAGCTCTACGGGGTGGTCGTCGCCACCGGAGCCGAGCTGAGGTAGTCGCGCGACACCTCGCCCTTCTCTCCATACCAAGCAGTCGGTAACCTGCGCGCCATGACTCTTCCGGCGCGCGCCGCCCGTAGCTGCTGGCACGGGGCGATCAATCCGCTGCACTCGACCGTCTACTTCTCGCCCGACCTCGGCAAGGAGTTCGCGGCCCTCGGGATCACCGACCACAACGCCGTCAACCTCGCCTCCCGCTCCGCCGCCATGGGTGCGGTCGGGGCGGGCACGGTGACGGCCACCTTCTACAACTACCGCCACGACCTCGTGGCCCGGCACCTCCCCGCCGTCTGGGACACCGCCACCCCCGCGCAGGTCCTCGCCGCCCGGCTGCGGGCCGCGGACAGCACCCTGCGCCGGCTCCTCGGCGACGAGACCCTCGCGTCCCCCGAGATGGCCGAGGCGGCCGCCCTGGCGATGCGCGCGAGCGAGGCCTGCACCCGGCACGCCCGTACGCTCTACTCGGCCCACGCGGACCTCCCCGTACCCGAGGAGCCGCACCTCAAGCTGTGGCACGCCACCACCCTGCTGCGCGAGCACCGCGGCGACGGGCACCTGGTCGCCCTGCTCACCGTCGGCCTGGACCCGGTCGAGGCCCTGGTCAGCCACACGGCGAGCGGCCACGGCATGACACCGAAGTACCTCAAGCGCATCCGCGGCTGGGAGCAGTCCGACCTGGACGCGGCCGCGGACCGCCTGCGCGAGCGCGGCCTGCTCGATTCCGGAGGCGAGCTCACCCCCGCGGGCGCGGCGCTGCGCGAAGCGCTGGAGACGGAGACCGACCGCCTGGACGAGGCTCCGTACGAGCACCTCGGCGCGGCCGGAGTCGCCCGGCTCGCGGAGATCGGCGGCGGGTTCACCGTGCGGGCCTTCGTCGCCGGAGCCTTCCCCGGGGACCTCATGGGCAAGGCCTGAGACCCCCTACGGACAGGGCTCCCGACGTCCGGGGCCGCCACCTGCCACAATTGGCAGCCTTCCGACGCAGCACGCGGCAGCATCACGCAGCGCGCACCAGCATCACGTACACGTACGAAGGCAGGCGGGACCGCACAGTGACGATGTCCATCGAAGGCAGGATCGCCGAGGAGCTCGGCGTACGGGAGCGGCAGGTCAAGTCCGCCGTCGAGCTGCTCGACGGCGGCTCGACCGTGCCGTTCATCGCGCGCTACCGCAAGGAAGCGACCGAGATGCTCGACGACACCCAGCTGCGCACCCTGGAGGAACGGCTGCGCTACCTGCGCGAGCTGGAGGACCGGCGCGCCTCGATCCTCGACTCCGTACGGGAGCAGGGCAAGCTCGACGCCGAGCTGGAGGCCCGGATCAACGCGGCCGACACCAAGGCCCGGCTGGAGGACATCTACCTCCCCTTCAAGACCAAGCGCCGCACCAAGGCCCAGATCGCCCGTGAAGCCGGCCTCGCCCCGCTCGCCGAGGGGCTGCTGGCCGACCCGTCGGCGGAACCGGCCGTGGCCGCCGCCGCGTTCGTGGACGCCGACAAGGGCGTGGCCGACCCGGCCGCCGCCCTGGAGGGCGCCCGCGCGATCCTCACCGAGAAGTTCGGCGAGGACGCCGACCTGATCGGCGAACTGCGCGAGCGCATGTGGGGCCGCGGCCGGCTCGCCGCGAAGGTCCGCGAGGGCAAGGAGGAGGCGGGCGCCAAGTTCGCCGACTACTTCGACTTCACCGAGCCGTTCACGGCCCTCCCCTCGCACCGCGTGCTCGCCATGCTCCGCGGGGAGAAGGAGGACGTGCTCGACCTCACGCTGGAGCCGGAAGAACCGAGCGAGACTCCCGGACCGTCCACGTACGAGGGCATGGTCGCCCGCCGCTTCGGCGTCAACGATCGCGGCCGTCCCGGCGACAAGTGGCTCGCCGACACCGTCCGCTGGGCCTGGCGCACCAAGATCCAGGTGCACCTCGGCATCGACCTGCGCTCCCGCCTCCGCGCGGCCGCCGAGGACGAGGCGGTACGGGTCTTCGCGTCCAACCTGCGCGACCTGCTGCTCGCCGCGCCCGCGGGCACCCGCGCCACGCTCGGGCTGGACCCGGGCTTCCGCACCGGCGTGAAGGTGGCCGTGGTGGACGCGACCGGCAAGGTGGTCGCCACCGAGGTGATCTACCCGCACGTGCCCGCCAACAAGTGGGACGACGCGCTGGCCAAGCTGGCCCGCCTCGCCAAGGAGCACGCGGTCGAGCTCGTCGCCATCGGCAACGGCACCGCCTCCCGGGAGACCGACAAGCTCGCTGCGGACCTCATCACCCGCAATCCCGAGCTGAAGCTCACCAAGGTCATGGTCTCGGAGGCCGGCGCCTCCGTGTACTCGGCGTCCGCCTTCGCCTCGGCCGAACTCCCCGACATGGACGTGTCGTTGCGCGGCGCCGTCTCCATCGCCCGGCGTCTGCAGGACCCGCTCGCCGAACTGGTGAAGATCGACCCGAAGTCGATCGGCGTCGGCCAGTACCAGCACGACCTGTCCGAGGTGAAGCTCTCGCGTTCGCTGGACGCCGTGGTCGAGGACTGTGTGAACGGCGTCGGCGTCGACGTCAACACCGCCTCCGCGCCGCTGCTTTCGCGGGTGTCGGGCATCAGCGGCGGACTCGCCGAGAACATCGTGGCGCACCGCGATGCCAACGGCCCCTTCCGCAACCGCAAGGGGCTCAAGGACGTGGCCCGCCTCGGCCCGAAGGCGTACGAGCAGTGCGCGGGCTTCCTGCGGATCCGCGGCGGGGACGACCCGCTGGACTCCTCCAGCGTGCACCCCGAGGCCTACCCGGTGGTCCGCACCATGGGCAAGACGGCGGGCAGCGAGGTGGCGGCCCTGATCGGCAACACCGGTGTGCTGCGCTCGCTGCGGCCGGAGCAGTTCGTCACCGAGGCCTTCGGCCTGCCCACGGTCACGGACATCCTGCGCGAGCTGGAGAAGCCGGGCCGGGACCCGAGGCCCGCCTTCAAGACGGCGACCTTCAAGGAGGGAGTCGAGAAGATCGGCGACCTGGCCCCCGGGATGATCCTGGAGGGCGTGGTCACCAATGTGGCCGCCTTCGGCGCCTTCATCGACATCGGCGTCCACCAGGACGGGCTCGCGCACGTCTCGGCGCTGTCCAAGACCTTCGTCAAGGACCCGCGGGACGTGGTGAAGCCGGGCGACATCGTCCGGGTCAAGGTCATGGACGTGGACATCCCGCGCAAGCGGATCTCCCTGACGCTGCGGCTGGAGGACGAGGCGGAGCGCGGCGGCGCCGACGGCGGCGCGCCGAGGCAGCGCGAGGAGCGGGGCGAGCGGCGCGGCGGCGGCCGGCCCCCGCAGCAGCGCGGCCCGGGCGGCCAGGGTGGTCAGAGCGGCCAAGGCGGCGGCGAGCGCGGCCAGGGCGGTCAGGGCGGCTCCCGCGACGGCGGCAAGGGCCGCCGCCAGGGCGGTCAGGGTGGTCAAGGAGGCGGCGGCCAGCGACAGGGCGGGGGCGCTCCGGCCCCCGCCAACAGCGCGATGGCCGACGCCCTGCGCCGCGCGGGGCTCAGCGGCCCCGACGAGCGGGGTGGCCGGGGGCGCTAGCCGTTCGTGACAGTGCGTGCCGGATTGGCTGAATAGGTACCTGACATGGGGACATACCTTGCCAACTCATCCGGATGATCTGTAGGCATGACGGAACGCCCGTTCGTCTTCCGGCGAGCGGGCCTCCGTTTTTCCTTCGGGACCGCATTCCCGAGGTCGCCTTGAAGACCAAGGACGCCATGCCCCAGCCCACGCACGCCTACCACCGTTGCCCGAGAAAGGGTCCGAAGAGGGAACACATGCGCCACCCTCAGCCCAGTCTGCGCAAACGGTGCGAGGCGATTCTCGGCCGTCTTGACCTGACGGACCCCTTCTCGCTCGACGGACTGTGCGAGCGGATAGCCGAGCAGCGGGGCCGCCCCATCCGGCTCCACCCGCTGCCCAAGGAGGCGGCCGAGTCCGGAGTGTGCGGACTGTGGGTCGGTACCGCCGACGTGGACTACGTCTTCTACGAGGCGCAGACCACCCCGCTGCACCGGGAGCACATCGTGCTGCACGAGCTCGGCCACATCCTCTTCGGGCACCACTCGCTGGATGCCCCCACCGAGGACCCCCCGGGGGCCGGCGGGCCGGACGGAGCCGTCCCCACCGTGCTCGGACGCACCAACTACACCACCCGCCAGGAGCGGGAGGCGGAGATGCTCGCCAGCATGATCCGCATCCGCACGGGATCCCGCGGCCCGCACCTCGGCCCCGGCGCCGCGGGGCGGGACACGCTCGCCCGGCTGGAGTCCGCGATGGGCTACGAGCGGCGCGGGCGGGGGCCGGTCCACCGTGGCTTCTGATCTGATCGCCTTCGGCGACGCGCTCGCCGTCCCCAGCGTCGTATGCCTCTGGATCGCCGTCCTGCTCCGCGCACCCGGCGCCCTGCGCGCCCCCCACCAGCGGGGCCTGTGGCTCGCCGTTGCCACCGCCGCGGCGGCGATGACCCTGAACCTCCCCGACGTCGTCGCCTACGCCATGGGCCGCGACCCCGGCTACGCCCACACCATCGGGCTGGTGCGCAACCTCATCGGCGTCCTCTCGGCCGGCGCCGTGCTCTACTTCGTGGCCGCCGCCACCCGTGGCCGCCGGCTCCAGATCGCCTCCGGCGCCGGCACGGTCCTCTGGCTGGCCGTCCTCGTGGGCCTCGACGTGGCCGCGCCCGACCACGGCACGCACACCATCCCGCCCGTCGGCGACCCGGTGCCCTCCCTCGTGTACTGGCTGGTGCTGATCTCCGCCCACCTGATCGCCAACACCGTCTGCGTGCTGGTCTGCTGGCGCTACAGCCGGCGCGCCGAGAGCCGGGGCCTCGCCGTCGGCCTGATGCTGTTCGGCCTGGGCACCGCGCTCGCCGGGGTGTTCTGGTTCGTCTACCTGCTCAAGGCGCTCTTCGGCTTCACCTGGGCGATGCCCGCGAACCCGCTCCTGATGAACGCCCACGGCCTGCTCCGCGCCGCCGCGATCCTCGTCCCCACGCTGTTCACCTTCCGCCGCACGGCCGCCGACACCGCCACCGCCTGGCGGCTGTGGCCGCTCTGGCGCGACCTGGTCCACGCCGTCCCGCACGTGGCCCTCAACCAGCCGCGCGGCGGCCGGCTGCTGGAACTGCTGTGGCCGCCGGTCCCGCGCAACCTGCTCGTGTACCGCAAGGTGATCGAGACCCGCGACGCCATCCTGATCCTGGGGGAGTACGTGGCTCCAGGCGTGCCGGAGCTCGCGCGCAGCCACGTGGCCGGCAGCGGAGTGCCCGAACAGCGGGCCGGCGCGGCCGCGCTGGCCTGCGTACTGAAGGAGGCACGGCAGGCCAAGCTTGCCGGGATCCCGCAACAGCGTTCCGACGGCGACGCCTTGGAGCTGCCCGCGGCCCTCCAGACCTCGGCCGAGGGAGGCGACCTGGAAGGCGAGACCCGCTTCCTCGTGGACGTGGCCCAGGCCTACGCCTCACCGGCCACGGCCGGTTTCACCGCGTGAGACACGCGATACGCCCGACAGCCAGGAAGTGAACCTCTCTTGACCACCGTACTGATCACCGGGGCCAGCGCCGGACTGGGCGCGGCCTTCGCCCGCGGCTTCGCCGCCAAGGGCTGCGACCTCGTCCTCGTCGCCCGCGACAAAGACCGCCTCGAAGCCGTCGCCGCCGGCCTCGCCCGGGAATTCGGCACCGTCTGCGAGGTGTTGCCCGCAGACCTGCTCGAGGAGGGCGGGCTCGGAGCCGTCGCCGAGCGGCTCGCCGACCGGGCCCGGCCCGTCGACATGCTGGTCAACAACGCGGGCTTCGGACTCCCCGCTCCCTTCCCGTACAACCCGGTCGAGGACGAGGAGCGGATGCTCGACCTGCTGGTCAAGGTGCCGCTGCGGCTCACCCACGCGGTGCTCCCGGGCCTGCGCGAGCGCCGCCGCGGCGCGGTCCTCAACGTCTCCTCGGTGGCCGGACTGCTGCCCACCGGGACCTACGGCGCCGCGAAGGCCTGGATCACGGCCTTCAGTGAATCCCTGCGCGTGGACATGGAGCCGTACGGGGTCCGCGTGCTCGCGGTGGTACCGGGATTCACCCGCACCGAGTTCCAGGAGCGCGCCGGGATGGACGTCAGCGCCCTGCGCGACGCGGTGTGGCTGGAGCCGGGCGACGTGGTGGCCCGAGCGCTGAAGGACCTGGCCCGGCGCCGCCCGGTGAGCATCACGGGCCGGCGCTACCAGGCGTACGCGCTGGCCGCCCGCCACCTCCCGCGCGGGTTCGTGGCCCGGAAGATGGCCCGCACCCGGCGGGCCCCGGCGGACCGGCCGGACGGGAGCTGACGCGGGCGTCGCGGCAGCCCGGTGCGCGGCCCTGTGGCAGGGCCGCGCACGCCTGGGTCGCAGGACGGGTCAGCGGTCAGCAGTCGCCGTGGTTGTAGCCTCCGTAGCCGTAGTCGTCATCGTCGTCCCACCAGCCGCCGTGGTGCCAGCCGTTGTCGTCGTCGTCGTGGTCCCAGCCACCGGCGACGTAGCTCACGTGCTGGGCCGGGGTCGCCGCCGAGGCGGTGCCCGCCGTGCCGAGCGCGGCCCCGCCGGCCATCAGGAGACCTGCGGCGGAGACAACGAAGAGGCGCTTCGCTCTCAGTGCAAACATGAGAATTTTCCCTTTCCTTCCGCCCTCCTCGAACCTCTCCGAGGCATGAAGGACGGAACCGCGGGCCGCGTACGCGTAGGCGCAGCCCGGGATCGGATACAGGGCCGCCGAAGATGCGGAAGCACCGGTCCGCCCACCCGACGTACGACGTCCGGCCGTGGGGGTGTGCTCCGCGGTTGCGGCTCTCACCCACAAAGGCTAGTCGCGCCCGACCGGGTCGGCATCTTGGGCGGGGGCCGGTCTAGACCTCGGTGACCTTGCCGTCCGCGACGTGCAGGCGACGGGTCACCTGGACCGCGTCGAGCATCCGGCGGTCGTGGGTGACCAGCAGCAGGGTGCCCTCGTAGGACTCCAGCGCGGACTCCAACTGCTCGATGGCCGGCAGGTCGAGGTGGTTCGTCGGCTCGTCCAGCACCAGCAGGTTCACCCCGCGCCCCTGGAGCAGGGCCAGGGCCGCCCGGGTGCGCTCGCCGGGGGAGAGGGTGGCCGCCGGGCGGGTCACGTGCGCCGCTTTCAGGCCGAACTTGGCCAGCAGGGTGCGGACTTCGGCCGGTTCGGTGTCCGGAACGGCCGCGCAGAAGGCGTCGATCAGGGGTTCGTCGCCGAGGAACAGGCCGCGGGCCTGGTCCACTTCGCCGACCCGCACGCCCGAGCCGAGGGTGGCGGAGCCGGAGTCCGGGGCGAGGCGGCCCAGGAGCACGGCCAACAGGGTTGACTTGCCGGCCCCGTTGGCGCCGGTGATGGCGACCCGGTCCGCCCAGTCGATCTGCAGGCTCGCCGGTCCGAAGGCGAAGTCCCCGCGCTGGACGACCGCTTCGCGCAGGGTGGCCACCACGGAGCCGGAGCGCGGGGCCGCCGCGATCTCCATGCGCAGTTCCCACTCCTTGCGCGGCTCGTCGACCACTTCGAGCCGCTCGATCGCGCGCTGCGTCTGGCGGGCCTTGGAGGCCTGCTTCTCACTCGCGTCGGCGGCGGCCTTCCTGGCGGACTTGTCGTTGTCGGTGGCCTTGCGCTTGGAGTTCTTGACGCCCTTGTCGCTCCAGCCGCGCTGCATCGCGGCCCGGTCCTCCAGCGCGGAGCGCTTGTCGGAGTACTCGTCGTACTCCTCGCGGGCGTGGTTGCGGGCCCGCTCGCGCTCCTCCAGGTAGGCGTCGTAGCCGCCGCCGTAGAGGTTGATCTGCTGCTGGGCCAGGTCGAGTTCGAGGACCTTGGTGACGGTGCGCGTGAGGAACTCGCGGTCGTGGCTGATCACGACCGTGCCGGCGCGCAGCCCCTTCACGAACTGCTCCAGACGCTCCAGACCGTCGAGG
The DNA here is from genome assembly GCF_035978755.1 of Streptomyces sp. NBC_01298. NCBI lineage: Bacteria > Bacillati > Actinomycetota > Actinomycetes > Kitasatosporales > Streptomycetaceae > Streptomyces > Streptomyces sp. NBC_01298. Next base: position 1,380,437 of record NZ_CP108414.1, on the reverse strand, counting down.
TCGAGGTCGTTGGTGGGCTCGTCGAGCAGGAACACGTCGTAGCGGGACAGCAGCAGTGAGGCCAGTCCGGCGCGGGCGGCCTGGCCGCCGGACAGTGCGGTCATCGGCAGGTCGAGACCGACCGACAGCCCGAGGTCGTCGGCGACCTGCAGGGCCCGCTCGTCGAGGTCGGCGCCGCCGAGGTTCAGCCACCGGTCGAGGGAGTCCGCGTACGCGTCGTCCGCGCCCGGGGTGCCGTCCACCAGACCCTGCGTCGCCGCGTCCAGCTCCGTCTGCGCAGCGGCCACTCCGGTACGCCGGGCCAGGAACTCGCGGATGGACTCGCCGGGGCGCCGCTCCGGCTCCTGGGGAAGGTGCCCGACGGCGGCGGCGGGCGGGGAGAGCCGCAGCTCACCTGTCTCGGGTGCGTCCAGCCCGGCGAGCATCCGCAGCAGGGTGGACTTCCCGGCGCCGTTGACGCCGACGAGGCCGATGACGTCGCCGGGCGCGACGACGAGGTCGAGATCGGCGAAGAGCGTGCGCTCACCGTGCGCGGCGGTGAGCTTCTTGGCGACGAGGGTTGCAGTCATGATGCCCCGATCCTATCCGCGCCCCGCGCGTCCGGGTCCCGGGGCCGGGACGGGGCCGCGGCCGGCCGGCGGATCACGTGCCGAGGAGCCGGAGGCCCGCCCACAGGGCCGTCACCGCGGCGGCGAGGGCCGGCACGGTGGTCAGCAGCCCGAGCCGGGTGAAGTCCCCGAGCCGGACGCCCTCGTACCCGTCCGCGTGCAGGATCCGCCGCCACAGCAGGGTGGCCAGGGACCCCGCGTAGGTGAGGTTCGGCCCGATGTTCACCCCGATCAGCACCGCCAGCACCGGACCCGCGCCGCCCACCGCCGCCACCGGGAGCAGGGCCAGGACCGCGGGCAGGTTGTTGATCAGGTTGGCCAGTACGGCGGCCACCGCCGCCACCCCGAGCAGCGCCGGCAGGGAATCCCCGGCCGGGGTCACCCATTCCAGCCCGTCCCCGAGCCCGTGGTCCACGACCGCCCGTACGACCACTCCGAGGGCCAGTACGAACAGGCAGAAGGCCGGCGCCGTGGAGCCCAGGATCCGCGGGGGCGTGGTCTCCCGGCGCCGCAGGGCCCGTACGGCCAGGACGAGCGTGCCCGCGAGCGCCGCCCAGGCGGGGCTCGCCCCCGCGAAGGAGGCGAGCGCGAAGCCGACCAGGGTCAGCGCGAGGACCCCGGCCGCGAACCGGGGCAGTGGCGCGGGATCCACGGACTGCGGTACGTGCTCCGGGGCGGCCGCCAGGTCGCCGCGGAAGAAGCGCCGGAACACGGCGTACTCCACGCCGATCGCCGCCAGCCAGGGCAGGGCCATGAGCCCCGCGAACCGGGTGAAGGACAGCCCGCTCGCGGCGAAGGCGAGCAGATTGGTGAGGTTGGAGACCGGCAGGAGCAGCGAGGCGGAGTTCGCCAGGTGCGCGGTGGCGTAGACGTGCGGGCGCGGCCGGGCCCCCAGCCGGGAGGCGGTGGCCAGCACCACCGGGGTCAGCAACACCACGGTCGCGTCCAGGCTCAGAGCCGCGGTGACCACCGAGGCGACCGCGAACACCCCGCCGAGCAGCGCCACCGGCCCCCGCCCCGCCGCCCGCCGGGCCACCGCGGCGCCGGCGGCCTTGAACAGCCCCTCGTCGGCGCAGAGCCGGGCCAGCGCCAGGATCACCGCGAGGAACCCGACCACGGGCAGCAGCTCACGCGTCTGCGCCCACGCGTCGGCGGGCGGTACGACGCCCAGTACGACGAGCAGCCCCGCGGCGGGCACGGCGGCCGCGGCCTCCGGCAGCCCGCGCGGCCGCAGGACGGCGAAGGCGAGCACCCCGAGGAGGAGGGCGACGGACAGACACGCGGCGGCGACGGGGTACAGGACGGGCTCCGGGACGAGGGGGAGTGGGCGGGACGGGCGGGCCCACGGGTGGCGGCGGTGCCAGGACAGGATCGCACCGGTGCCGGCATGGCCGGATAGGTGGGGTGTGCGTCATTGCGGCCATCGGAGGGGTGCCACACGATGAGGTCATGTCGCTGCGAAACGTGCTCGTCGTCCTCTACGACGGCGTGCAGAGCCTGGACGTCACGGGGCCGCTGGAGGTGTTCTCCGGCGCCGACCACCACCCGGGACCGGCACGGTACGCGCTGCGCACCGTCTCACCGGGCGGCGCCCCGGTCCGTACGAGCAGCGGGCTGCGGATCGTCCCTGACGGGGACCTGGAGGGCGAGCGTCCGGGCGCCGGGACCACGCTGCTGGTGCCCGGCGGCCGGTACACGGGGGACTTCGCGCCGGAGATCACGGACTGGCTCCGCGCGCACGGCGGGGCCGCGGAGCGGCTGGTATCGGTCTGCACCGGCGGACTGCTGCTCGCCGAGGCCGGGCTGCTGGACGGACGGCGCGCGACGACGCACTGGTACGTGTGCGAGCGGATGGCCCGGGACTACCCGGCCGTCACCGTGGAACCCGACCCGATCTACGTCCGCGACGGGCCGGTGGCCACCTCGGCCGGGGTCACGGCGGGCATCGACCTCGCGCTGGCCCTGGTGGAGGAGGACCACGGGCGGGAGCTGGCGATGTCCGTCGCCCGGCACCTGGTGGTGTTCCTGCGCAGGCCCGGCAACCAGGCCCAGTTCAGCGCGCAGCTCGCGGCCCAGACGGCGCGGCGGGAGCCGCTGCGCGACGTCCAGCACTGGATCACCGAGCACCCGGGGGAGGACCTGAGCGTGGAGGCGCTCGCCGCGCGGGCGGCGCTGTCGCCCCGGCACTTCGCGCGGGCCTTCCAGGCCGAGACCGGGGTCACGCCGGGGCGGTACGTGGAGCGGGTCCGGGTCGAGCACGCGCGCCGGCTCCTGGAGGAGGGCGGCGAGGGCATCGCCCAGATCTCCAGGTCCTGCGGCTACGGGAACCCGGAAGCGCTGCGCCGCGCCTTCGTGAAGACCCTGGGCCAGCCCCCGTCCGAATACCGCCGCCGCTTCGGCACCACCCACTGACAGCCGGCAACCGGCAACCAACCGCTCCGGAGGAGCCATGCAGATCGCCGTACTGCTTTTCGACGGGTTCACCGCCCTCGACGCCATCGGGCCCTTCGACACCCTGGGCCGGCTCCAGGGCGCCGAGACCGTGTTCGTGGCCGAGCGTCCCGGGCCCGTACGGACCGACCAGGGCTCGCTCGCCCTCGTCGCGGACAAGGGGCTCGACGAGGTGACGCGGCCGGACATCGTCCTGGTGCCCGGCGGGCAGGTCACGGACCGGGAGATGGGGAACCCCGTGGTCCTCGACTGGCTGCGGACCGTCGACGCCACCAGCACGTGGACCACCTCCGTCTGCAGCGGCTCGACGCTGCTCGCCGCCGCCGGCCTGCTCGACGGGCGCCGGGCCACCGGCCACTGGCTGTACCTGGACCGGTTGCCCCCGTTCGGGGCGGAGCCCGTCTCGGAGCGGGTGGTCTTCGACGGGAAGTACGTGACGGCCGCCGGGGTGTCCGCGGGGATCGACATGGGGCTGGCGCTCCTCGGCCGCATCGCGGGGGACACGTACGCGCAGGCCGTGCAGCTGATGACCGAGTACGACCCGCAGCCGCCCTACGACGCGGGCTCTCCCGACAAGGCACCCGCAGAGATCGTCGCGATGCTCCGCTCGGTCACTCCTACGGCCCCGGCCCTCGCGAAGGCTCCGGTCACTCCGAAGGCGGCTCCGGTCACTCCGAAGGAGGAGTCCAGCTGAAGGCGGGCGCGCGCCGTTCCAGGAACGCGGCGACCCCCTCCGCGATGTCCCCGCTGGCCGCGGCCTGCGCCGCCCAGTGGGCGTCCCGGTCCGTGCGGCCGTCCGCGAACTCCTTCGCCGAACTCTGCGTGAGCTGACTGCGCGTGGTCAGGATCCGGGTGAACTCCGTGACGCGCTTCGACAGTTGACCCGCCGGAAGCAGCTCGTCCAGCAGTCCGGTGCGCAGCGCCCGTTCCGCGTCGATCAACTCGGCTGAGAAGAGAAGGTACTTGGCGGCCGACGGGCCCACCAGCGAGGCGAGCCGCCGGGTGGACGAGGCCGGGTAGACGATGCCCAGCTTCGCCGGAGTCACCCCGAAGGAGGCGCCCTCCTCCGCGAAGCGCAGATCGCAGGCCGCGGCCAGCTGGCTGCCCCCGCCCACGCAGAACCCGCGGATCGCGGCCAGCGTGGGCTTGGGGAAGGCGGCGAGCGCCTCTTCCGCCGCCACGGCCAGGGCCTGCGGGTCCTCGTCCCCGGTCAGGGAGGAGATGTCGGCCCCCGCGCAGAAGGTCTCGCCGGCCCCCGTCAGGACCAGTACCCGTACGGCCGGATCCGCCGCGAGCCCGGCCAGCAGCTCCGGCAGCCCGCGCCACATCGCGGCCGTCATGGCGTTGCGCTTGGCGGGGTGCGAGATCACGACGGTGGCGACCCCGTCGGCGACGGAGGAGAGCAGGGCGGCGTCCATGCGCCGGATGCTATCCCGGACGGTCAAACCTATGATCAAGAGACCGGTCGCCGGCAGCTCGGTGGACCGGCAGGCAGTCGCGGGGTCCGAAGGTCCGTCGGGGGCAGCGGAAAGGTGGCGCGTCCATGGGCGCAGACCGTGGCGAGCGTGGGGACCGTACGGGTCCACAGGACATGAAGGCCGACAAGAAGAAGGTCAGTCGCAGTTTCGCGTGGATGGCCCTGCTCGGGGCGCTCCTGGTGGTGGCCGGCCTGGTGGGCCTCGTCTACACCGGTGTCGCCACCCTGACCACGATGTTCCTCTTCGGCTGGCTGCTGCTGTTCGGCGGCGCGGTGGGCCTGTTCCAGGCGATCCAGTCGCGCAAGAGCAACTACTTCTGGCTGGCCGTCATCGTCGCCGCGATCAACATCGCGGCCGGTTTCGTGATCCTGCGCCGCCCGGAGGCGAGCGCGGAGGCGCTCACCATGTTCGCGGCGCTGCTCTTCCTCGTCGGCGGGGTGTTCCGGCTGGCCGGCGCCGTGGTGGTGCGCGGCGCGCACCTCGGGCTGACGCTGGTCCAGGGTGCCTTCGGCATCCTGCTGGGCCTGCTGATCCTCGCGAACTGGCCCGGCAGCAGCCTGTACGTGATCGGAGCGTTCTTCTCCCTCGCGCTGCTGTTCGATGGCCTGAGTCTGATCGCCGTGGGCATGGGAGCGCGCCGCATCCTGGGCTTGGTCAGGGACGACGAGGTTCCGCTGACGCCGGCGGGGGCGGGAGTGGCCGCGCCGGAGACGCGCCAGGCGGCCGAGACGAACCCGCCAGAAGATCAGGAACGGTCGAACAACTGACTCTGTCATACGCCAGCGGTCAGAAAGTGTCCGAATGCTGCTGACTTCTGGTCAGTGGTCCGGCCCGGAGCGGTCCGGTCCCCACTCTTTACGTGTGCAGACGATCGAGCGTGAAGACGGGGGCCGGGAGATGGATGTGAGCGGGAGCGTCCCGCCAGTCAAGGGGGACGAGCCGGAGGTCGCGGCCGCCCCCCTTTCGTACGAGGGAGTGTGGCGATTCACGGCACCCGCGGTAGAAGAATCCGTTCCGCAGGCCCGCCGGGCGGTCCGTGACCTGCTCGGCCGCCAGGAGGTGCCGGCCGACGGAGACCTGGTCTACTCCCTGCTGCTGATCGTCTCCGAACTGGTGACGAACTCGGTCCGCCACGCGGCCGTGCTCTCCCCGGAGGTCGCGGTGGAGGTGGCCATCGGCCGGGAGTGGGTACGGGTGGCCGTCGAGGACAACCACCCGTACCGGCCCAAGGCGCTGGAGGCGGATTTCGGCCAGACCGGCGGCCGGGGCCTCCTCCTGGTCCGGGAGATCACGCTGGAGGCCGGCGGGGTCTGCGACGTGGAGCACACCTCCACGGGCGGCAAGGTGATCTGGGCGGCGCTGCCGCTCACCACGGCCCTCGCGACTCCCGCGGCCACCCCGACCTCGGCGGTCTGAGCCGGGCCGGGCCCGAAGGCCACCGGCGACGACCACCGGCGACGACCGCCGGCGACGGCCACCGGCCCGACGGCCGGCTACCAGCCCGCCGCGTCGCCCGTCAGCTCGCGGATCGCGGGCCGGGCCGCGTCCAGCACGGTCATGAACCAGGCCGAGAACGGGACCTCGGCGTGCCGCTTCGCGAGTTCCTCCGCGGTCACGAAGGCGGTGTCCGCGATCTCCTCCGGATCCGGCCGCACCGATCGCTGCGCGAGTCCCACGAACAGGTGGTTGTACTCCTGCTCCACCAGCCCCGACGCCGGGTCCGGGTGGTTGTAGCGGACCGTTCCCGCCTCCGCGAGCAGCGAGGGCGACAGCCCCAGCTCCTCGTGGGTCCGCCGGGCCGCCGCCGCGAACGGCGACTCCCCGGGGTAGGGGTGACCGCAACACGTGTTCGACCACACGCCGGGGGAGTGGTACTTCCCGAGGGCGCGCTGCTGGAGCAGCATCCGGCCCTGCTCGTCGAAGAGGAACACCGAGAACGCCCGGTGCAGCTGACCGGGGGCCTGGTGGGCGGAGAGCTTCTCCGCCGTACCGATGGTGTTGCCGGACTCGTCGACCAGTTCGAGCATGATCGGTTCTTGAGCGCCGGTGCCGGTGGTCGCGCTGTTCGCGGCGGTGGCTGGTGTGGTCGGCATACCCATCCTTCGCTTCGGACTTCGGCTTTCAGTCTGCCGTACAAATGGGGATTGCCCCCACTTCGGTGATCTGCGCATGTCCGCCCCCCGCCGCGTGATATGCGGCGAGGGGCGGAGCGTGCGGATCCGTCAGTTCGTCCGGCCGCGGGCCGGCCCCGGCATCAAACCCCGAACGGAGCCGGGTACTTGATCGTGCCCGCGGGAACCGGCACCGAATCGCCGAGCACCAGCGCCATCATCGCCTCGTCGGGCACCTCGAAGGGCGCCCGGATGCCGAAGCGCGAAGCCGGCACGAACCCGAAGCGGGTGTAGTACTCGGGGTGCCCGAGAACGAGCACGAGGTGCTCCCCGCGCTCGGCGGCCGCCGCGAGCAGGGCCCGTACGACCGCGCTGCCGGCGCCCGAGCGCTGGAGCGCGGGAGCGGCGGCCACCGGGGCGAGCGCGAGCGCCGGCGCCCCGTCCACCTCGCACCGGGTCAGCAGGGCGTGCGCCGCGACCGACCCGTCCGGGCCCTCGGCCACGTAGGACAGACCGGGCAGCCAGGAGCCGTCCGCGCGCAGCGCGTCCACGAGGTCGGCTTCGGCCGGGGTCCCGAAGGCCGCTGCGTGCACCGCGTGCACGGCGGCCGCGTCCCCGTCCGCCTCGGGACGGACGGGCCAGGCGCCGCCGTCCCCGGCCGTCACCGGCCGCAGGACGTAGGCGGTGTACCCGTACTCGTGCCCGTACCGCTGCCGTACGTCGATCTCCTCGCGTACGAAGCCCAGCGCGGCCGCGGCTTCGTGACCCGAGGGTGCCGGAGCCGCGGCGGCCCGCTCGCCGAGCGGACCGTAGTAGGCGGCCCAGTCGGAATCGGGCTGCCGGTGCACCGCGAGCACCTGGTAGCCCGCGGCCTGGATCGCGGCCAGGTTGCGGGCGGTGGAGCGCAGCGCGTAGTGCGGGTCCCAGAAGGCGCGGACCCCGGCGGAGGGTTCGTCGACGGTCCATTCGCACTCGCTCAGCACCAGGGTGCCGCCGGGGGCGAGCAGCCGCTTCCACCGCGCGAGCGCGGTGGCGAAGCCGATGTTGTAGGCCGAGCCCTCGGCCCAGACGAGATCGAAGGAACCGTCCGGACGGTCGGCGAGGTCGCCGATGTCCGCCTGCACGGCGCGGACGCGATCGGTGAGCCCGCGGGCCGCGGCGGCCGCGCGGAGCTCGTCGAGGAAGCCGCCTTGGAGGTCGACGGCGGTGACGTCGGCCCCGAGGCCGCCCGCCTCGGCGGCGAGCAGCAGGGCGCTGGGGCCGGGACCGCAGCCCAGGTCCAGGGCGCGCGGCCGCTCGGGCAGCGGTCCGCACAGGGACAGCAGGTGGCGGGTGGTCGCCTCGGAACCGGGGGACTGCCGGGGCAGGCCGCGGTGCAGCTCCAGGAACGCCTCGAAGAAGAGGTCGCCCCGGGTGCCGAAGTCGGCGGTGAAGTCGTTGGTGTGGGAGTTGCTCGTGTTACCGGTGTGGTCGGTCAACGTGAACCCTTGAAAGGGGGCTCCGGCCGACGCGGGTGATCGGTGTGATCAGGCCCGGCCGGACGCCCGGAAGGAGAGGGGGATGTACCGGAGTGCGCTGCGCTGGGCGGCGACGCCTGCGACGGTCATCAACCCCACCTCTTTCTTTCGTCATGTCTCATGTCTCATGTGACATTCGGGCGATTGGGACGCTCTTGCTGAAATCGCACGCGTCTGCGACCACCCTAACAGCGGCGGTGCGCAGGCGGGTTTGTGATCGCTCCCACCGATCGTCAATGATGATCGGCACAGGACCGACAGGCCCATGATTTTCGGCTTATCGGAGCGTAAACAGGCGGTGAACCCCTGCTTCCGTTCATCCGATAGCCTCTGCCGACGTGCCGCCGGCCCACCCGGCGACCGTTACCCGTGTGCGTGCAAGGAGTGAGTTCGTCTGCCGACCGTCATCCTTACCGGCCTGCCGGTGCCCGGATCAGCGCTCGCCGACGAGCTGCGCTCACTCGGTTTCGAGGTCCGCCCCGCGGCCACCCCGGCGGACACCGCCGCCGCCCTGGCGCGCGTACCCGCCGAGCAGCGGGTGGCCGTGGTGGACGCGGAGTTCGTCGGACACGTGCACGCCTTGCGCCTCGCGCTGACCGACCCGCGGTTCGACGCCTGCGCCGTCACCGGGGCCCTCGCCGTCCAGCCCGGCGCCCGCGCGGCCCTGGACCGGGCCGCCGCGCTCGACGCGTCCGCCCCCGCGGGCCAGGGCCCGTACCCCGACCGGCTCGCCGCCGCCGTCGAGTCCGAGGGCACCCCCGTGCACCGCCCCGAGCTGGGCACCCTCGTAGCCGCCGTGCCCGCCACCACCGCCGAGCGCCGGGCGGCCGCCGCCGCCGTGGCGGCCGTGGACGACGAGGCCGTCCGGCTGCGCACCGCCGTGAAGTCCCGCGACGGGTTCTTCACCACCTTCTTCATCAGCCCGTACTCGCGCTACATCGCCCGCTGGTGCGCGCGCCGCGGCCTGACCCCCAACCAGGTCACCACCGCCTCGCTGATCACCGCACTGATCGCGGCCGGCTGCGCCGCCACCGGCGACCGCTGGGGCTACGTGGCCTCCGGCGTGCTGCTGCTGCTCTCCTTCGTCCTGGACTGCACGGACGGGCAGCTCGCCCGCTACTCGCTCCAGTACTCGACGATGGGCGCCTGGCTCGACGCCACCTTCGACCGCGCGAAGGAGTACTCCTTCTACGCGGGCCTCGCGCTCGGCGCGGCCCGCAACGGCGACGACGTCTGGGCCCTGGCGCTCGGCGCCATGATCCTGATGACCTGCCGGCACGTGGTGGACTTCTCGTTCAACGAGGCCAACCACGACGCCACGGCGAATACGAGCCCCACCGCGGCCCTGTCGGACAAGCTCGACAGCGTGGGCTGGACGGTCTGGGTCCGGCGCATGATCATCCTGCCGATCGGCGAGCGCTGGGCCATGATCGCGGTCCTCATCGCCTTCACCACCCCGCGGATCGTCTTCTACGCCCTGCTCGTCGGCTGCGCCTTCGGCGCGCTCTACACCACGGCCGGCCGGGTCCTGCGCTCGCTGACCCGCAAGGCGACCCGTACCGACCGGGCCGCCCAGGCCCTGGCGGACCTGGCCGACTCGGGCCCGCTGGCCGAGCTCGCCGCCCGGGTGCTGACGCGACTGCACGCCAGGTCGCTCGGCCTCCTCGGCCTCGCGGTGGCGGCCGCCGCCGTCCTCGCGATCTGGCAGCAGCCCTTCGGCAGCTGGAAGAGCGTCGCCGCGGCCGGCATGTACGTCCTCGTGGCGGGTTCGGCGGTCATGGCGCCCCTCAAGGGAGCCCTCGACTGGCTCGTGCCGCCCGTCTTCCGGGCCGCCGAATACACCACCGTCCTGATCCTCGCCGCCAAGGCGGACGTCCCCGGGGCCCTTCCCGCGGCATTCGGACTGGTCGCGGCGGTCGCCTACCATCACTACGACACGGTCTACCGCATCCGCGGTGGCACCGGCGCGCCCCCGCACTGGCTGGTGCGGACGATCGGCGGGCACGAAGGCCGGATCCTCTTGATCACGGTCCTGGCCTCCGTCCTGGCATCGCGCGCCGTCGACTTCCCCGTCGCGCTCACGGCCCTCGCCGTGTTCGTGGCACTCGTGGTGCTCGTGGAGAGCATCCGCTTCTGGGTTTCCTCCGGGGCACCCGCCGTACATGACGAAGGAGAACCAGCATGATCGGCCTCGTCCTCGCTGCCGGAGCCGGACGCCGCCTGCGTCCCTACACCGACACCCTGCCCAAGGCCCTCGTGCCCGTCGGACCCGAAGGGGCCGAGGAGAGCATCACGGTCCTCGACCTGACGCTCGGCAACTTCGCCGAGGTCGGCCTGACCGAGGTCGCCATCGTCGTCGGCTACCGCAAGGAAGCCGTGTACGAGCGCCGCGAGGCGCTGGAGGCCAAGTACGGCGTCAAGATCACGCTGATCGACAACGACAAGGCCGAGGAGTGGAACAACGCCTACTCCCTGTGGTGCGCCCGTGACGTCCTGAAGCAGGGTGTGATCCTCGCCAACGGTGACACCGTCCACCCCGTCTCCGTCGAGAAGACCCTGCTCGCCGCCCGCGGCCGGGGCCAGAAGATCATCCTCGCCCTCGACACGGTCAAGAGCCTGGCCGACGAGGAGATGAAGGTCATCACCGACGGCGAGAAGGGCGTTCAGCGGATCACCAAGCTGATGGACCCGGCCACCGCGACCGGCGAGTACATCGGCGTCACCCTCATCGAGCCGGAGGCCGCCGAGGCGCTGGCCGAGGCGCTGAAGACCACCTTCGAGCGCGACCCCGACCTCTACTACGAGGACGGCTACCAGCAGCTCGTCAACGACGGTTTCACCATCGACGTGGCCCCCATCGGTGACGTCAAGTGGGTCGAGATCGACAACCACGACGACCTCGCCAAGGGCCGGACGATCGCATGCCAGTACTGACGAGGCTCATCCCCTCGCCCCTCGTCGTCGACATCAGCCGCGGCGCGATGGACGACCTGGCCGGCCTCCTGGCCGACCAGCGGATCTCGTCGTCCGGCAAGCTCGCGATCGCCATCAGCGGCGGCTCCGGCGCGGTGCTGCGCGCCAAGCTGGAGCCCGTGCTGCCGCACGCCGACTGGTACCCCGTCATCGACGGCACCATCGACTCCGCGGTCAAGCTCGCCGACGACATAAAGGGCAACCGCTACGACGCGGTCGTGGGCCTGGGCGGCGGCAAGATCCTCGACGTGGCGAAGTACGCCGCGGCGCGGGTCGGCCTGCCCATGGTGGCCGTCGCCACCAACCTGGCGCACGACGGCATCTGCTCGCCGGTCGCCACCCTGGACAACGACAACGGCCGGGGCTCCTACGGGGTCCCGACGCCGATCGCCATGGTGATCGACCTCGACGTGATCCGCGAGGCGCCGGTGCGGTTCGTCCGCTCAGGCATCGGCGACTGCCTCTCCAACATCTCGGCGATCGCCGACTGGGAGCTTTCGCACAAGATCACGGGCGAGCCGGTGGACGGCCTGGCCGCGGCCATGGCCCGTACCGCCGGAGAGTCCGTACTGCGCCACCCCGGCGGCTGCGGCGACGACGAGTTCCTCACGGTCCTCTCCGAGGCGCTGGTCCTCACCGGCATCGCCATGTCGATCAGCGGGGACACCCGCCCGGCGTCCGGCGCCTGCCACGAGATCAGCCACGCCTTCGACCTGCTCTACCCGGGACGCTCCGCGCTCCACGGCGAGCAGGTCGGCATCGGTGCCGCCTTCGCCATGCACCTGCGGGGGGCCACGGAGCAGTCCGTGCTCTTCGCCCAGGTGCTGCGCGGTCACGGCCTGCCCGTGCTGCCCGAGGAGATCGGGTTCAGCGTGGACGAGTTCGTCGCGGCAGTCGAGTACGCCCCGCAGACCCGCCCGGGACGGTTCACGATCCTGGAGCACCTCAACCTGTCCGCCGCCGAGATCAGGGACGCTTACGCCGACTATGCCAAGACCATCCGTAGCTGAACTCCGGCCCGTCGTTCACCCGGCGGGCGTCAAGGACCGGGTCAGCGGCGAGCACTGGGGCGGGCGCCTCTACATGCGCGAGATCTCCCTGCGCATCACCCGCCTCCTGGTCACCACCAAGGTCACGCCGAACCAGCTGACCTACGTGATGACCCTCGCCGGAGTCCTCGCCGCCCCGGCCCTGCTGGTGCCGGGCGTCTGGGGCGCCGTCCTCGGCGTGGTCGCGGTGCAGATGTACCTGCTGCTCGACTGTGTCGACGGCGAGGTCGCCCGCTGGAAGAAGCAGTTCTCGCTGTCCGGGGTCTACCTGGACCGGGTCGGCGCCTACCTGTGCGACGCGGCGGTGCTCGTCGGCTTCGGCCTGCGCGCCTCCGACCTGTGGGGCACCGGGCGCATCGACTGGCTGTGGGCCTTCCTGGGCACCCTCGCGGCGCTCGGCGCGATCCTCATCAAGGCCGAGACCGACCTGGTCGGCGTCGCCCGCCACCAGGCCGGCAAGCCCGTGGTCCAGGACGCGGCGGCCACGCCGCGCTCCTCCGGCATGGCGCTCGCCCGCCGGGCCGCCGCCGCGCTCAAGTTCCACCGCCTGGTCCTCGGCATCGAGGCCTCGCTGCTCATCCTGGTGCTGGCGATCCTGGACCAGGTCCGCGGCGACCTGTACTTCTCCCGCCTCGGCGTCGCGGTGCTCGCCGGCATCGCGCTGCTCCAGACGGTGCTGCACCTGGTGTCGGTCCTGGCCTCCAGCAGGCTCAAGTGAGCGCGCCGCTGCGGCTGGGCGCCGTCATCATCACGATGGGCAACCGCCCGGACGAGCTCAAGGCGCTCCTCGACTCCGTGGCCCGGCAGGACGGGGCCCCGGTCGAGGTGGTCGTCGTGGGCCAGGGCGTACGGCTCCCCGGCCTGGCGGACCCGGCGGCCGGCGTGCGCACCGTCGAGCTGCCCGAGAACCTGGGCATCCCGGGCGGGCGCAACGTCGGCATCGAGGCCTTCCGCGGTGCGGGAGCCAACGGCTCGGACACCTTCGACGTGGACGTCCTGCTCTTCCTGGACGACGACGGACTGCTGGAGCGCACCGACACCGCCGAGCTGTGCCGCCAGGCCTTCACCGAGGACCCCGAGCTGGGCATCGTCAGCTTCCGGATCGCCGATCCGCAGAGCGGCGAGACGCAGCGGCGGCACGTCCCCCGGCTGCGGGCCTCCGACCCGATGCGCTCCTCGCGCGTCACCACCTTCCTGGGCGGCGCCAACGCCGTCCGCACGAAGGTGTTCGAACAGGTCGGAGACCTCCCCGGGCAGTTCTTCTACGCGCACGAGGAGACCGATCTGGCCTGGCGGGCGCTCGACGCCGGGTGGCTGATCGACTACCGCGCGGACATGGTGCTCCTGCACCCCGCCACGGCCCCGTCCCGGCACGCGGTCTACCACCGTATGGTGGCTCGCAACCGGGTGTGGCTCGCCCGCCGCAACCTGCCCGCCCCGCTGGTCCCGGTCTACGTGGGCGTCTGGCTCCTGCTGACGCTCCTGCGCAAGCCCTCGGGGCCCGCGCTCAAGGCCTGGTTCGGCGGCTTCAAGGAGGGCTGGACGACCTCCTGCGGTCCCCGGCGCCCCATGAGATGGCGTACGGTCTGGCGGCTGACCCGGCTGGGCCGACCGCCTGTCATCTGAAACGTCCGGGTCTGAGACCATGGCGCGATCACGAACCGATCGACTCAGGCCCGATGCCACCTTCTGCCGCATCATGAAGACGGAAAGTTTCATCTTGTGAGTGACACAACCCAGGACGGAACCCTTGCCACGAGCAGGCGGCCGTCCGAAGACGCCGGGCTGAGCTCCGCGGAGCTCGCCAGGAAGTACGGCCTGTCCGTCAGCGGACGCCGACCGAGCCTGGTCGAGTACGTGCGCCAGCTCTGGGAGCGCCGCCACTTCATCATCGCGTTCTCCCGCGCCAAGCTGCTGGCCCAGTACAGCCAGGCGAAGCTCGGCCAGATCTGGCAGGTGGCGACCCCCCTGCTGAACGCGCTGGTCTACTACCTGATCTTCGGGCTGATCCTGAACGCCGGGCGGGGCATCGACAAGCACGACTACATCCCCTTCCTGGTGATCGGCGTCTTCGTCTTCACCTTCACGCAGACCTCGCTGATGGCGGGTGTCAGGGCGATCCCGGGCAACATCGGGCTGGTCCGGGCCCTGCACTTCCCGCGCGCCTCGCTGCCGATCTCCTTCTCGCTGCAGCAGCTCCAGCAGCTCCTGTTCTCGATGGTCGTCGTGTTCGTGGTCACGATCGGATTCGGCAACTACCCGTCGCTGTCCTGGCTGCTCGTGATCCCGGCACTGATCCTCCAGTTCGTCTTCAACACCGGTCTCGCCCTGGTTTTCGCCCGGATGGGGTCCAAGACCCCCGACCTCGCGCAGCTCATGCCGTTCGTCACCCGCACGTGGATGTACGCCTCCGGCGTCATGTTCTCGATCGACACGATGCTCGCGGGCAAGCCCCCGTGGATCGCGGACATGCTGCAGTGGAACCCGGCCGCGATCTACATGGACCTGATCCGCTTCGCCCTCATCGACGGGTACGGCGGGAGCCACCTGCCGCCGCACGTCTGGGCCTTCGCGGTCGGCTGGGCCCTCCTGCTCGGCGTCGGCGGATTCGTGTACTTCTGGAAGGCTGAGGAGCGTTACGGCCGTGGCTGAGAACAACCAGGGGCACGTCCCCACCGTCATCGCCGACGAGGTCCACATCGTCTACCGGGTCAACACCGGCAGCGCCGGCAAGGGCAGCGCCACGGCGGCGCTCAGCAAGATAGTCCGCCGGCGCGGCGACGCACCGGGTGTCCGCCGGGTCCACGCCGTGCGCGGGGTCTCCTTCACGGCGTACCGCGGCGAGGCCATCGGTGTCATCGGCTCCAACGGCTCGGGCAAGTCCACCCTGCTCCGGGCCATCGCGGGTCTGCTGCCCTGCGAGTCGGGCAAGGTCTACACCGACGGCCAGCCCTCGCTGCTGGGTGTCAACGCGGCGCTGATGAACGACCTCACCGGTGAGCGCAACGTGGTCCTCGGCGGTCTCGCGATGGGGATGACCCGCGCGCAGATCCGGGAGCGCTACCAGGACATCGTCGACTTCTCGGGCATCAACGAAAAGGGGGACTTCATCTCCCTGCCGATGCGGACCTACTCCTCCGGCATGGCCGCCCGCCTGCGTTTCTCCATCGCCGCGTCCAAGGACCACGACGTGCTGATGATCGACGAGGCGCTGGCCACCGGTGACCGGAAGTTCCAGGTGCGTTCCGAGGAGCGCATCCGGGAACTGCGCAAGACCGCCGGAACCGTTTTCCTCGTGAGTCACAACAACAAGTCCATCCGCGACACCTGCGACCGGGTGCTGTGGCTGGAGCGGGGCGAACTCCTGATGGACGGTCCCACCGAGGAAGTCGTCGCGGCCTACGAGAAGGCGACCAGCTGACGGTTTTCCACCGACGGCCCCCACCGCGTCCGGCGGCGGGGGCCGTCGCATGCGTGCGCGTGCCGTGCGGGTGCCATACGGGTGCCGTGCGGGTGCCATACGAGTGCCGTGCGGGTGTCGTACGCGTGACGTGTGCCGTACGCGTGCCCGGCGCGCGGGGCCGCGCCTTTTCACGCGAGTGGCGTGCGGGCGACATTGTGTGGTGGAGCGAATACCCGTCGAGGTTCGGCGGCGTTGTACAGCGTAAGCTGGGCCGGGCCTCAATCGTGGGCAAGAAGGGGCGATTCCCCCCATAGGTGAATAGCCCGGTACGCCCTGGGGAAAGTGCGGCGGCGTGTCCGAAATAGGATGCTTTGGGTCGGCAGTGTAGAACGGGAGATGTGACGGCAATGGCTACGGGAATTCTCCGGCCCCCAGGCACGACGGCCGTCCCCGCCGCGGGCGGCGGGCGGTGAGCCCGGGGCACGGCACCAGCCCCCGGCCGCACGGGCCTTCCGACACCTCCGGCTCCCTCCCCGCGCACCCCGGCGCCGCCACCCTAGGCAAGGCGCGCTCCGAGAACTTCCCCGTCGCCCCCGCCTTCCTGCCCCGCGCCTGGCGCGAGGGCCTGATGGCGGTCTACGGGTACGCCCGCCTCGTCGACGACATCGGCGACGGCGACCTCGCCCCGGGTGGCCAGGACGCCGTGCTGCTCGGGCTCGACCCCGCCGCCACGGACGACCGGCTCGCCATGCTCGACGCCCTCGAAGCCGACCTGAAGCGCGTCTTCGGCGGCACCGACGGGCCCCCGCGCCACCCCCTCGTGCTGGCCCTGCAGCCCGTCGTGCGCGCCCACGGCCTCACTCCCGAATCGTTTCTGGGGCTCATCGAAGCCAACCGCCAGGACCAGCGGGTCGCGCGCTACGCCACGTACGACGACCTCGTCGGCTACTGCGAGCTCTCCGCCAACCCGGTGGGGCGGCTCGTGCTGGACCTCACCGGCACCAGCACCCCCGAGCGGATCCGCCGCTCCGACGCCGTCTGCACCGCCCTGCAGATCGCCGAACACCTCCAGGACGTCGCCGAGGACCTCGCCCGGGACCGGATCTACCTCCCGGGCGAGGACCTGCGCCGCTTCCACGTGACCGAGACCGACCTGAAGGCCCCGTCCGCGGGTGCGTCCGTACGCGCCCTCGTCGCCTTCGAAACCGAACGGGCGCGGGAGCTCCTCGACGAAGGCACGCCGCTCGTGGGCAGCGTCCACGGAAGGCTCCGGCTGCTGCTCGCGGGCTTCGTGGGAGGGGGACGCGCCGCCCTGCGAGCCGTCACCGCCGCCGGCTTCGACGTCCTCCCCGGCCCGCCCAAGGCCACCAAGAGCGTCCTGCTCCGCGAGGTGGCCGCCGTCCTGCGCACAGCGCCGAGAAAGGGGTGAGCCCGATCGTGGAGGGCCCCACACACGCGTCCGCACCGGGCGCCCCGTCCGTGCCGGCGGCGATGTCCGCACCGGCTGCGATGTCTTCACCGATCGCGGCTGCCTACAGCTACTGCGAGGCCGTGACCGGCTCGCAGGCGCGCAACTTCGCCTACGGCATCCGTCTGCTGCCCGCCGACAAGCGGCAGGCGATGTCCGCGCTGTACGCCTTCTCCCGGCGGGTCGACGACATCGGCGACGGCACGCTGCCGCACGAGGTCAAACTGGCCCGGCTGGAGGAGACCCGCACCCTGCTGGGCCGGATCCGCGCCGAGGAGGTCGAAGAGGACGACACCGACCCGGTCGCGGTCGCCCTCGCACACGCCTCGCGCCGTTTCCCGATCCCGCTCGAAGGGCTCGACGAACTCATCGACGGCGTCCTCATGGACGTCCGCGGGGAGACGTACGAGACCTGGGACGACCTCAAGGTCTACTGCCGCTGCGTGGCAGGAGCCATCGGCCGGCTCTCGCTCGGCGTGTTCGGCACCGCGCCCGCCGGCGGGCACACCGGTGCGGCCGGGCACGACGCCGCACGGGCCGGCGAATACGCCAACACACTCGGTCTCGCCCTGCAACTCACCAACATCCTCAGGGACGTTCGTGAGGACGCGGGCACCGGACGGACCTACCTGCCCGCCGAGGACCTCGCCAAGTTCGGCTGCTCCGACGGCTTCAACAGCGCGCGGATGCCCAGCGGAGCCGACTTCGCCGGGCTCGTCCACCACGAAGTACGGCGCGCCCGCGCCCTGTTCGTGGAGGGCTACCGGCTGCTGCCCCTGCTCGACCGGCGCAGCGGCGCCTGCGTCGCGGCCATGGCCGGCATCTACCGGCGCCTGCTCGACCGCATCGAGCGCGAGCCGGAGGCCGTGCTCCGCGGCCGGGTCTCGCTGCCGCCGCACGAGAAGGCGTACGTGGCGGTCCGCGGCCTCTCCGGCCTGGACGCGCGGACCATCGCGCGCCAGAGCACCAGGAGGCGGCTCTGATGACGGCGGGCCGGCGAGCCGCGGCGGCGGGGCGGACGGGAGCAACCCCGCGGCGCCCGGCGGCGTCCGTGGGAATGACGGAGGAGGACGTATGAGCGCGGACCGGGCCGTGGTCGTCGGCGGGGGGCTCGCCGGTGTCACCACCGCGCTGGAACTCGCCGACGCCGGCCTGCGGGTGACCCTGCTGGAGGGCCGGCCCCGCCTCGGCGGCCTGGCGTTCTCCTTCAAGCGCGGGGAACTGACCGTCGACAACGGCCAGCACGTCTACCTGCGCTGCTGTACCGCCTACCGGTGGTTTCTCGACCGCGTCGACGGCGCCGCCCTGGCACCGCTGCAGGACCGGCTCGACGTACCCGTCCTCGACGTCGCCCACCCCGGCGGCCCCCGGCTCGGCCGGCTGCGCCGCAGCGCCCTGCCCGTGCCGCTGCACCTGGCGGCCTCGCTGGCCCGCTACCCGCACCTCTCGCTCGCCGAGCGGGCGTCCGTCGGGCGCGCCGCCCTCGCGCTGCGCCGCCTCGACCCCGCCGACCCGGCGCTCGACGGCGTGGACTTCGCGACCTGGCTCGGCCGGTACGGCCAGTCCCCGCGCACCATCGAGGCGCTGTGGGACCTCGTCGGCATCGCCACGCTCAACGCCACCGCCGGGCAGTCCTCGCTGGGGCTGGCCGCCATGGTGTTCAAGACCGGCCTGCTCTCCGAGAACGGCGCGGCCGACATCGGCTGGGCCCGGGTACCGCTCGGCGACCTGCACGACACCCTCGCCCGCAAGGCCCTGGACGCCGCCGGGGTGCGCACCGAACTGCGCACCCGGGTCACGGACATCTCCCGTACCCCGGAGGGTGGTTGGCGGGTGGCCACCGAGGGCGACTCGTTCGACGCCGGCACCGTCGTCCTCGCCGTCCCGCAGCGCGAGGCGCACGGGCTGCTGCCCGCCGGGGCGCTCGCCGACCCCGACAAGCTGCTCGACATCGGCACCGCGCCGATCCTCAACGTGCACGTCGTGTACGACCGCAAGGTTCTCAAGCAGCCCTTCTTCGCGGCCCTCGGCTCCCCGGTCCAGTGGGTCTTCGACCGAACCGACTCCTCGGGCCTCCCCGACGGCGGCCAGTACCTGGCGCTGTCCCAGTCGGTCGCGCACGAGGACATCGACGAGCCCGTCTCGGTCCTGCGCGCGAAGTACCTGCCCGAGCTGGAACGGCTGCTGCCCGCCGCGCGCGGAGCCAAGGTGCGCGACTTCTTCGTCACCCGGGAGCGCACCGCGACCTTCGCCCCCAGCCCCGGCGTCGGACGGCTCCGGCCCGGAGCCCGGACCGACACGCCGGGGCTCTTCCTCGCCGGTGCGTGGACCGCGACGGGTTGGCCCGCGACCATGGAGAGCGCCGTCCGCAGCGGGCTGAGCGCGGCCCATGCCGCGCTCGTGCCGCTGGGCCGCCACCGCGAACACCCCTTGCAGGAGGCGGTATGACCACCACCGGCACCGTCGGCACCACAGCACCACGCACCGCAGTACGTACAGGAACCAGAGGAGAGCCAGTGAACCCGGGGAATCCGGCCGTCGAGAACACGGACGCCAGTGCGGGCCCGGCCGGCGGGGAGAAGGCGGACACGCTCGCCCTCCTCGAACGAGGCCGTACGCTCTCGACGCCCGTGCTCCGCGCCGCCGTGGACCGGCTCGCCGCGCCCATGGACACCGTCGCCGCCTACCACTTCGGCTGGATCGACGCCCACGGCAACCCCGCGGACGGCGACGGCGGCAAGGCCGTGCGCCCCGCCCTCGCCCTGCTCTCGGCGGAAGCCGCCGGCGCCGCCGCCGAGGTCGGCATCCCCGGTGCCGTCGCGGTCGAACTCGTCCACAACTTCTCGCTGCTGCACGACGACCTGATGGACGGCGACGAGCAGCGCCGCCACCGCGACACGGTGTGGAAGGTCCACGGGCCCGCCCTCGCCATCCTGGTCGGCGACGCCCTGTTCGCCCTGGCCAACGAGGTGCTGCTGGAACTCGGCACGGTCGAGGCGGGCCGTGCGGCGCGCCGTCTGACCACCGCGAGCCGCAAGCTCATCGACGGCCAGGCCCAGGACATCTCCTACGAGCACCGCGAGAGCGTCAGCGTCGAGGAATGCCTGGAGATGGAGGGCAACAAGACCGGCGCCCTGCTCGCCTGCGCGGTCTCCATCGGCGCCGTGCTCGGCGGCGCGGACGACCGTACGGCCGACAAGCTGGAGGAGTACGGCTACCACCTCGGCCTCGCCTTCCAGGCCGTCGACGACCTCCTCGGCATCTGGGGCGACCCGGAGTCCACCGGCAAGCAGACCTGGAGCGACCTGCGTCAGCGCAAGAAGTCGCTGCCGGTCGTCGCCGCCCTCGCCGCCGGCGGACCGGCCAGTGAGGAGCTCACCGAGCTGCTCGCCGCCGATGCCAAGAGCAACGACTTCGAGAACTTCTCCGAGGAGGAGTTCGCGGCCCGCGCCGCGCTCATCGAGGCCGCCGGCGGTCGCCGGTGGACCGCCGACGAGGCGCGCCGCCAGTACGAGATCGCCATCAAGGCCCTCGACGGCGTGGACATGGACCAGCGCGTGCGCGACCAGCTCGTGGCGCTCGCCGACTTCGTCGTCGTGCGCAAGAGGTGATCGCCACCCGTACGCGCATATGAATCGTCAGTCGCCGGACCGTATTGCCTGTTGGTAGTACCGTCCGACGGCGGCCCCCAGTACAGCGGATGACAGCAGAGGACACTGCACGCAAAGGGGAAGCCATGACTGCGACGACCAACGGCGGCGCCCATGCCTGCGGCGCCGACCCGAACGAGCCCGGCCCCGGGCCCGGCGGCGGACCGCCGGGCCCGGCCCCCGGCGCCGGCCCGGACCCAGGCCCGGATCCCGGCTCCGCCGGGCCGCGCGGGGTCCGCGAGGCCGCCGACCGGGCGGTCCGGGACCTGCTGGAGCGGCAGGACGAGGCCGGCTGGTGGAAGGGCGACCTGGAGACCAACGTCACCATGGACGCCGAGGACCTGCTGCTGCGCCAGTTCCTCGGGATCGGGGACGAGGCCACCACCCGGGCCGCGGCCCTGTTCATCCGCGGGGAGCAGCGGGACGACGGAACCTGGGCCACCTTTCACGGGGGCCCCTGCGACCTCTCCGCCACCATCGAGGCCTACGTGGCCCTGCGCCTCGCCGGAGACGCGCCCGACGCCCCGCACATGGCCCGCGCCTCGGCGTGGATCCGGGCCAACGGGGGAGTGGCGGGCGCCCGCGTGTTCACCCGCATCTGGCTGGCGCTGTTCGGCTGGTGGAGCTGGGACCACCTGCCCGAACTCCCGCCCGAACTGTTGTTCCTGCCGCCCTGGGTGCCGCTGAACATCTACGACTTCGGCTGCTGGGCCCGGCAGACGATCGTCCCCCTCACCGTGGTCTCCGCCCTGCGCCCGGTCCGCCCGGGCCCCTTCGCACTGGACGAGCTGCACACCGACGCGCGGACCCCGTACCCCGCCAAGAAGCTGGCCCCGCTGGCCAGTTGGGACGGCGCATTCCAGCGCATGGACAAGGCCCTGCACGTCTACCGCCGGTTCGCCCCGCGCCGGCTGCGCGCGGCGGCCATGGCCAGCGCCGGGCGCTGGATCGTGGAACGGCAGGAGAACGACGGCTGCTGGGGCGGCATCCAGCCGCCGGCCGTGTACTCCGTCATCGCCCTGCACCTGCTCGGCTACGACCTGCGCCACCCCGTGATGCGCGCCGGACTGGAGTCCCTGGACCGCTTCGCCGTCTGGCGCGCGGACGGCGCCCGCATGATCGAGGCCTGCCAGTCCCCGGTGTGGGACACCTGCCTGGCGGCGATCGCGCTGGCCGACGCGGGACTGCCCTCCGACCACCCCGCCCTGGTCAAGGCCGCCGACTGGATGCTCGGCGAGGAGATCGTGCGCAGCGGGGACTGGGCCGTGCGCAGGCCCCAACTGGCCCCGGGCGGCTGGGCGTTCGAGTTCCACAACGACAACTACCCCGACATCGACGACACCGCCGAAGTCGTCCTGGCCCTGCGCCGCATCCAACACCCCGACCGGGCGCGGATGGAGGGGGCCATCGCCAGGGGAGTGTCCTGGAACCTCGGCATGCAGTCGAAGAACGGCGCCTGGGGCGCCTTCGACGCCGACAACACCAGCCCCTTCCCCAACAAGCTGCCCTTCTGCGACTTCGGCGAGGTCATCGACCCGCCCTCGGCCGACGTCACCGCCCACGTCGTGGAGATGCTCGCCGTCGAGGGCCGGGCGGGCGACGCGCGCACCCGGCGCGGCATCGCGTGGCTCCTCGCCGAACAGGACCCCAACGGCGGCTGGTTCGGCCGCTGGGGCACCAACTACGTCTACGGCACCGGCTCGGTGGTCCCGGCGCTGACCGCCGCCGGCTACGCCCCCTCGCACCCCGCGATCCGGCGCGCCGTGGCCTGGCTGGAATCCGTACAGAACGAGGACGGCGGATGGGGCGAGGACCAGCGCTCCTACCAGGACCCGTCCTGGGCGGGGAAGGGTGCCTCGACCGCCTCGCAGACGGCGTGGGCGCTGATGGCCCTGCTGTCGGCGGGGGAGCGCGACGCGCCGTCCGTGCGGCGGGGGATCGGCTACCTCGTCTCCACCCAGCGCCCCGACGGCACCTGGGACGAGCCGTACTTCACCGGTACCGGATTCCCCTGGGACTTCTCCATCAACTACCACCTGTACCGCCAGGTCTTCCCGCTCACCGCGCTGGGCCGCTACCTGTACGGAGAACCGTTCGGCCCGGGCGGACGGTACGCGGACCCCACCGCCCTCCCGCACGCGGCCCCGTCCCCCGGGGAGGCCCGATGACCGGCCGACCCGCCGGGGCCGCCCCGCCGCTGCTGATCGCCTGCGCCCTGCGCATCGAGCGGACCGCCCTGCGCAGCACCTCGTACCGCGGGGTCCGGGAGAGCGGCGCGCCCGGACGCCACGAGGTGCTGCGCACGGGGATGGGCCCGCGCGCGGCCGAGCGCGCCGTCGGCCGCAAACTGGCCGAGCCGCGGCTGCACGGCGCCGCCGTGCTCGCCACCGGCTTCTGCGCCGGGCTGCTGCCCGGCATGAGCCCCGGCGACCTGATCGTCGCCGAGGAGACCCGGGACCCGCGCGGCACGGTCGCCTGCGCCGGTACCGCCCTGCTCGCCGAGGCGCTGGCCCGGGCCGTACCCGGCCGGACCGTACACCTCGGTGCACTGACCGGATCCGACCACGTCGTCCGGGGCCAGGAGCGCGCCCAGCTGCGCGCCGACGGCGCCATCGGGGTCGACATGGAATCGGCCGCCACCCTCTGGACCGCGACCCGGGGCGGGAGCGTCCCGGGGGCCGCGGACCGTCCGGTTGCGGCCGTCCGGGTGATCGTGGACGCTCCGGAGCATGAGCTCGTCCGTATCGGCACCGTTCGCGGGGGAATATCAGCCTTTCGCGTACTGCGTGCCGTACTGCCCGCGTTTTACGAATGGCACCGTTCTTTGCTGCTCCCCAGGAGGTGAGCCAGATGGCCATGCCACTGCGACAGACCATCAGGGTCGGGACGTACCTGCTCGAACAGAAGCTCCGCAAGCGTGAGAAGTTCCCGCTGATCGTCGAGCTGGAACCGCTCTACGCCTGCAACCTGGCCTGCGAGGGGTGCGGGAAGATCCAGCACCCGGCCGGGGTGCTCAAGCAGCGCATGCCCGTGGCCCAGGCGGTGGGCGCCGTGCTGGAATCGGGCGCGCCGATGGTGTCCATCGCGGGCGGCGAGCCCTTGATGCACCCGCAGATCGACGAGATCGTGCGCCAGTTGGTGGCCAAGCGGAAGTACGTCTTCCTCTGCACCAACGCGATGCTGCTGCGCAAGAAGATCGAGAAGTTCACGCCCTCCCCGTACTTCGCCTTCGCCGTGCACATCGACGGACTGCGCGAGCGCCACGACGAATCGGTCGCGAAGGAAGGCGTCTTCGACGAGGCGGTCGAGGCCATCAAGGAGGCGAAGAAGCGCGGATTCCGGGTGACGACCAACTCCACCTTCTTCAACACCGACACCCCGCAGACCATCATCGAGGTCCTCAACTACCTCAATGACGATCTCCAGGTGGACGAGATGATGATCTCGCCGGCCTACGCCTACGAAAAGGCTCCCGACCAGGAGCACTTCCTCGGCGTCGAACAGACCCGCGAACTCTTCAAGAAGGCCTTCGCCGGAGGCAACCGGCGGCGCTGGCGCCTCAACCACTCCCCGCTCTTCCTGGACTTCCTGGAAGGCAAAGCCGATTTCCCCTGCACCGCATGGGCCATTCCGAATTACTCGCTCTTCGGCTGGCAGCGCCCCTGCTATCTGATGAGCGACGGGTACGTGCCCTCGTACCGGGAACTGATCGAGGAGACCGACTGGAGCAAGTACGGCCGCGGGAAGGACCCGCGCTGCGCGAACTGCATGGCGCACTGCGGGTACGAGCCCACGGCCGTCCTGGCCACGATGGGTTCGCTCAAGGAGTCGCTGCGGGCCGTCCGCGAGACCGTGGGGGGCGGGAGCAGGGACAAGTCGGCATGACCGGCTTCGATCTCGGCGCCCTGCTGGCCGAGCGGGGTGGCGAGCGGTACGAACTGCACGCCCGCCACCTCAACCACCAGCTGCCCCGAATGCTGCACACCATCGGGTTCGACAAGGTGTACGTGCGCGCCGAGGGAGCCCACTTCTGGGATGCCGAGGGCAACGACTACCTCGACATGCTGGCGGGCTTCGGAGTGATGGGCCTGGGCCGCCACCACCCGGTGGTCCGGCGCGCCCTGCACGACGTGCTGGACGCCCAGCTCGCCGACCTCACCCGCTTCGACTGCCAGCCGCTGCCCGGGCTGCTGGCCGAGAAGCTGCTCTCCCACAGTCCGCACCTGGACCGGGTCTTCTTCGGCAACAGCGGCACGGAAGCGGTGGAGACCGCCCTGAAGTTCGCCCGGTACGCCACCGGGCGCCCCAGGGTCCTCTACTGCGACCACGCCTTCCACGGGCTCACCACGGGCTCGCTCTCGGTCAACGGCGAGGCCGGCTTCCGCGAGGGGTTCGCGCCGCTGCTGCCGGACACCGCGATCGCGCTCGGGGACCTGGACGCGCTGGAGCGGGAGCTGAAGAAGGGGGACGTGGCGGCCCTCGTCGTCGAGCCGATCCAGGGCAAGGGGGTGCTCGCCGCGCCGCCCGGCTTCCTGCTCGCCGCGCAGGAGCTCCTGCACCGGCGGGAGGCGCTGCTGATCGCGGACGAGGTGCAGACCGGCCTCGGACGGACCGGCGACTTCTACGCCTACCAGCACGAGCCCGGAGTCGAACCGGACCTGGTCTGCGTGGCCAAGGCCCTCTCCGGCGGCTACGTGCCGGTCGGCGCGACCCTGGGCAAGGACTGGATCTTCAAGAAGGTCTACTCATCCATGGACCGGGTGCTCGTCCACTCCGCCAGCTTCGGCTCCAACGCGCAGGCGATGGCGGCCGGGCTCGCCGTCCTCTCCGTCATGGAGGACGAACAGGTGGTGGCCCGGGCCCGCGCGATGGGCGACCTGCTGCGCGGGCGGCTCGCCGCGCTCGTGGACGAGTACGAACTCCTCCACGAGGTACGGGGACGCGGGCTGATGATCGGCATCGAGTTCGGCCGGCCGTCCTCGCTGGGCCTGCGGAGCCGCTGGACCATGCTGCAGGCGGCGCGCAAGGGGCTGTTCGCGCAGATGGTCGTGGTGCCCCTGCTGCAGAAGCACCGGATCCTCACGCAGGTCTCCGGGGATCACCTGGAAGTGATCAAACTGATCCCGCCGCTGATCGTGGACGAGGCGGACGTCGACCGGTTCGTCGGCGCCTTCCGGGCGGTCATGGACGAGGCCCACGGCGGCGGCGCGCTGATGTGGGACTTCGGCCGGACGCTGGTGAAGCAGGCCGTCGCCAACCGCTGAGCCGCGGCCGGGCGGCGAGCCGGCGGCCGTACGGCGAGCCGGCGGCTCGGCGGGCGACGGCCCACCTCGTGGGCGTCAGTCCAGCAGCCGGTCGCGGAGCCTGCCGAGGGTCTCGGGCGCGAGCCCGAGGCCCTCGGCCAGGTAGCGCTCCACACCGCCCCACTCCTCGTCGATGGTGTCGAAGGCCGTGGTCAGATACGGGGCGCGGGCGTCGAAGAGCGGGGCGAGCAGCTCCATCACCTCGGGGGCGCGGGCCTCGGGCGCGTCGCTGCCCCGGCGGACCCGGTAGCGGTTGTGCGGGGCGTTCGACTCCAGGTAGTCCGCGAGGATCGCCTCCCGCTCCACGCCCAGCGCGAGCAGGGTGACGGCGATCGACAGGCCGGCCCGGTCCTTCCCGGCGGCGCAGTGCATGAGGGCCGGGACGCTGTCCTCGGCGAGCGCGTGCACCACCCGGCTGTGCTCGGCGGTACGGGCACGGATCATCTGCCGGTACGAACCGGACATCCGCGCGGCGGCCCTGCCCTCGCCCAGGAGCTCGCGGAGCTGCGCCAGCTCCCCTTCGCGGACCATCTTCCAGAACTCCCCGCCGGCGGCCGGATCCGAAAGCGGAATGCCGACGTTGCGCACCCCGGGCAGCTCCACGTCCGGACCCTCCAGCGCGTGGTCGGCTCCGTTGCGGAAGTCGAAGACGGTGTGCAGCCCGAGCGACCCGAGGAACTGCGCGTCGCTTTCGGTGGCATGCGCTAGATGTCCGCTTCGGAACAGTCGTCCCGACTTGACCCTCCGGCCGTCC
Source organism: Streptomyces sp. NBC_01298 (assembly GCF_035978755.1). NCBI lineage: Bacteria > Bacillati > Actinomycetota > Actinomycetes > Kitasatosporales > Streptomycetaceae > Streptomyces > Streptomyces sp. NBC_01298. The sequence continues at coordinate 1,353,672 of NZ_CP108414.1, read as the reverse complement.
GTGGTCGGCAACCCGCCCACGTCGCGGAAGTTGCGCACTCCGGTCAGCGCCGGCTCCTCGTGCGGACTCTGGGGTATCGGCTGGGTCACCGGGCTCCTCCGTGTGGTCGTCGTTGATGGTGTCCGAATTACGCCGGTTGTGGACAACTTGCCATAACGAGAGGCGAGATCGGACATGCCCCCGTGAGCCAGATCATACGGTGACGTTGAGTGGCTGATCGCGAATGGTGAATTGCCTTGCTGGGGCGGCTGTTGGGGGTGCGGAATGGACGCAGGGTGACCGGAATTCCGGCGGCCCGTCATCTTCAAGATTCTATTGGGGAATTCATGACTTGTTCCGTGCGGCCGTGCTCGATTACGTTCGCGATCGATCCGGACGGACCGCCTAATCCTGCCGCCGACCGGAAACCGCACCCGACTATTCACGCGCGCGGCAGGAGCGGGGGAACCAGGTAAGCCGCTGTTCCGGATCTCCGGTTGAGATCTTTACAACGGGACAGCTCGGGGTGAAGCCGTACATGTGCTGTTCACCGGCACTGAGGCGGCCGGACATCTCCAGTCCGAACCCGACAGCTCACCTCGCAGGCGTCGGAGAGGAATTCGCCATGCACGGAACGGGTAAGCGCCGCCGTCCCAAGTCCCGCTCGATATCCCGCGGATTCGCCGCCGCCGGCACCGGTGGCGCGGCCCTCGCGCTGCCGCTGCTCGGGGCCACCGGCGCCCACGCCGCGGGCGTCCCGGCCGCGGCGCCCGCCGTCGCTCCGGCCCTGGCCGCGCAGGTGCCCGCCTCGCTCCAGGCCGCCCCGGCCGCCGCGCAGAGCGCCCCCACGGTCTACACCGTGGTGCCGGGCGACTACCTTTCCAAGATCGCCGAGCGCCAGCACCTCACCGGTGGCTGGGAGCAGCTCTACGCGGACAACCTCGAGGCCGTCGGCACCGACCCGTCGCTGATCCACCCGGGCCTGGAGCTCACGCTCGGCGCGAAGGGCGCGGCTCCGGCCGCGACCGCCGACTCCGCGCCGGCCGAAACGCCGAAGCCGGCCAAGAAGTCCGCTTCGTTCGGTTCTTCCACTTCTGGCGATTCGTCGGATTCCTCCGACGGGGCGGGTTCCTCCGACGAGGCGGCCGCTCCCCAGGACGCCGCCCCCGAGGCTCCCGCCGAGCAGCAGGGCGGTTCCACGTCCACCGGCTTCGTCGCCCCGGTCGGCGGCGGCACCTCCACCGCGTACAAGACCGCCGGCTCCATGTGGTCCAGCGGCTACCACACCGGTGTGGACTTCTCCGCGAGCACCGGCACCACCGTCAAGGCGGTCGGCGCGGGCACCGTGGTCTCGGCCGGCTGGGGCGGCGCGTACGGCAACGAGGTCGTCGTCCGGCACGCCGACGGCAAGTACAGCCAGTACGCGCACCTCTCCCAGCTCTCCGTCTCGTCCGGCCAGAGCGTCACCGCCGGGCAGACCCTCGGCCTCTCCGGCGCCACGGGCAACGTGACCGGCCCGCACCTGCACTTCGAGATCCGCACCGGGCCCTCGTACGGCTCGGACATCGACCCAATGGCCTACCTGCGGTCCAAGGGCGTCAGCATCTGAGGCCGAGGCGCTGTCGGAGGTGCCGGTTAGGCTGCGCGTTCCGGCACGGGACGGGACGGGCGTGGCATGAAGGTCAGCGCAAGGGAGCTCAACCGCTCCACCCTCGCACGGCAGTTGCTGCTGCGGCGCGAGGTGATGGGCGTCGGCGACGCGGTCCGCAGGGTGGTCGCCCTGCAGGCGCAGCACGCGGCCTCGCCCTACCTCGCGCTGTGGAACCGGCTCGCCGGTTTCGACCCGGCGGACCTCGACGCGGCCTTCACGGGGCGCGAGGTCCTCAAGTCGACGCTGATGCGGCTGACCCTGCACGCCGTGCACGCGCGGGACTACCCGGTCTTCCGGGAGGCCGTGCAGCCGTCCGTACGGGCCGCCCGGCTCGGGACCCGCTTCACGGACTCGGGGCTGACGGCCGAGGACGCCGACCTCCTCGTGCCGGAACTGCTGGACTTCGCCGACCGGCCCCGTACGACGGCGGAGTGCGAGGCCTGGCTCGGACACCGGCTGGGGGCCGCGCCGCGGCCAGGAGCGTGGTGGGGGCTGCGGCAGTACGCACCGCTGCTGCACGCGCCCACCGCCGCGCCGTGGTCGTTCGGGGAGCGTCCGTCGTACGTCGCACCCCCGAGCCGGCCGCGCACCGTACCGGCGGACCCGGAGGCGGCGGAGGAGTCCCTGCGGACGCTGGTCCTGCGCTACCTGGAGGGGTTCGGGCCGGCGTCGGCGGCGGACGTGGCGCAGTTCTCCCTGGTCCCGCGGTCCAGGGTCCGCCAGGCCCTGCGCGCGCTGGAGCCGGCCGGCGGGCTCGTCCGGCTGACGGGGCCGGACGGCGAGGAGCTGTTCGACGTCCAGGGCGCGCCGATTCCGGAGGAGGACACACCGGCGCCGCCCCGGCTGATGGCCATGTGGGACAGCGTGCTGCTGGCCTACGCCGACCGGAGCCGCATCGTTCCGCCGGCGTACCGCAAGCTCGTCGCGCGGATGAACGGCGACACCCTGGCGACCCTGCTGGTCGACGGCCACGTCGCCGGCGTGTGGCGGCCGTCCGGCGCCGGCATCGAGGCCACCGCCTTCCACCCGCTGCCGGAGGAGGTCTGGGAGGCCCTCGCCGGCGAGGCCCGGGCGCTGACGGCCTTCCTGGCCGACCGCGAACCGGAGGTCTACCGGCGGTACGGCCACTGGTGGAACAAACTACCGAGCGCCGAGACCCGGCTGCTCGCCTGAACCGTGGGGCCGGGACCGGAGGGGGGTCCCGGTCCCACAGATCCCCTCGCACAGAGCCGCGGCCCCGGAGGGCCCGAGGGGGGCAGGGCGCAGTCGACCCGATTCCCTAGGACGGGCGGCACGGTGGATCGTACGGTTTGCCGGGCAGGTAGCGCCTCCATTCCTCCGGGGTGATGGGATCGCCGACCGAGGCGCAGATCTCGCCGATCGCCCGTTCGGGGTCGGTGTCCCACAGCTCTACGCCCGCGGAAGCCCTGACGATGGCGAGGAAATCGCCGTCCGGGGTGAACTGGAGCGCGTAGAAGTCGGCGGCGCGCGATGAGCCCGGCAGGTAGGAGTGCCGGTGGGGATTCCGCGGATCGGCCAGATCCCAGATCTCCGGGCGTTCGTCGGCACCCACGGCCGTCGTCGCGGTCAGGGCGAGGCGGGTTCCGTCGGGGCTGAAGGCGATCGGGCTCCCGTCGATGCTCACGGAGACCTGGGCGAGCTGTTCGGTGAGCCGGTGCTCCTCGACACGCCATAGCCTCAGAACGCCGCCGCTGTCGTAGATGGCGAGCAGCTTGCCGTCCGGGCGGAACGCGGTGTGTACCGAGCCCATCTCGGCCTCGACCGGGCGCGCCCACTGCTTCTCCGGGTGCCCGGGGTCGGTGAGGTCCCAGCTCTCCAACTCGTCCGCCGGCTGCGGCAGGGTGTCGCGAGGGTCGGCGAAGGGGGTGTCGGTGAGGAGGAGTGACGTGCCGTCCGGGGAGAACTCCAGCATCGGGGCCGTCGCGTCGATCCGGGCGATCTGCTGCGGACGCTCGGGGTGCGTGATGTCGTAGATCCGTACGCCCGGTGTCTTGTGGTTGAGGTCCTTCCAGCCGTTCATGTCGGATACGGCCAGCACGGGCTCGGTTGGGCTGAAGGCGATTTGTGCCACACCGTTGTCCAACTCTTCGATGGTGGAGAGCGGTTCGGTATTCGGAGCTGCTGAGGTGCTGCGCAGTCGCACACCGAGGTTCTTCTGCCTCTTGCCGTCCTTGTCGGCCTCACCGGTCTCGTACACCTCGACGTTCGCGAGGAGGCGGCCGTCCGGGCTGAGGGCGATGTCCCCTCCCGAGAACATGTCCGGCGAGCGGGTCGTGGCGAGGACCGTGCCCGAGCCCGGCATGTCCGTCACGTCCCACAGGTAGTTCACACCCACCCCCTGAAGGGCGAGCAGTGTCCTCTTGCCGTCCGACCGGTAATCGAACTGGGCTCCCGTCCCGGGCATCGCCTGAAGGAGTGCCTCGGCGCCCAGTTGGGCCGGGTTGCCGACGTAGAAGACACGCACGCCGTGGGCGGTGGACTGCAGCAGTCTGCGCGGATTGGCGGGGTCGAACAGGACCGTCCCCACATCGGTGTAGCCTCCCTCGCCGCCGCCCGACGCCCCGGGCAGGATCGCGTCGGCAACCAGGCTCTCCTGGTAGATCCACGCCTGCCAGGTGCTGCCGCAGGTCCCGGCCACGAACTCTCGGATCGGGCTGAACGCCAGGGAACTCGTTCCCTCCGAGCAGGGGATGGACATGGCGCCCTTCGGATCGTCTGCTTTCGAGGCCCTCCTCCGGGGCGCGCCGGGCTCGTCCAACTCCCACAGCCCGATCCTGTCCCCGCCGGTCACGGCGACCGGAGCCGCGAGCATCTGTCCGTCGGGGTTGAAGGCCACCCGGTGCAACGGCCCGGGGTTCACCAGAACGCTGCGGTCGTACGGCGCCCCCTCGAGCACGGCGACGCGCTTGGGGCGTCCGGAGTCGGCCGCCTTCCAGAGCTGGACCCGGCCGTCCGCGCTCATGCTGGCGAGCAGGTCTCGCCGGGGGGACACTGCCAGGGAGTCGATCCGCGCGGAATGGCCCTGGAGGGCGGGCAGGGGTTGCGGCGCGGCGGGGTCGCCGATGTCCCAGACCTGGATCCCACCGGTCGACAGGCCGCCGTACAAGGTCTTCCCGTCCACGCTCAGGGCGAGCGCGTGGATCGAGTGGTCCACACTGGGTGCGGCGGTCTGCCTCGGACGGTCGGGATGCGAGATGTCCCACAGCCGCACCCACGCCGTCTTCGGCTGAGACTCGTCGTAGGTGACCGCAGCGAGCGTCAGGCCGTCGCGGCTGATCACGACGGGTCCGGTCACGCCTGTTTCGACCTGTGCGGAGCCGCCCGGAAAGCGCAGCTCGATCGCGCCACCGGTGGAGATCGCGAGGATTCGGCCGTCACCGCTGTAGGCCAGGTCCTGAGCCGGCTCCTCCGCGTTGATCACGCCGGGTATGCGCCGGCTGTTGAGCAGCGAGCCGCGCCCCGCGTCCTTGTCCGTCCGGTACGAGACCAGGCTCAGCTGCTTGGCGAGACCGGGCTGCTGGACGCGGATCTCCTCGGCTTCGGCCGCGAGGTACCGGGCCAGATCCCGTTCGCCCGCCCGCTCGGCCCGCCGCTGGAAGATCACGGAACCGATCAGCCCGGAGGTGGCGAGCACGAACAGCGCTGTGAGGAACGCCACGGCGATCCGGGCCCGGCGCACACCACGGCGCTCCTGCCGCCAAGACGCGTCCACGAACTCGGCGAGCACGGAGTCGGGTTCGACCGCGCTCGCCGGTGACGACGCGGCGCGTTCCCGTACGGCGGCCAGCCTGCTTCCCCGGTAGAGAAGCGAGGACTCCCGCCCGGACCGCTCCCATGCCCGGGTGTCGGTGGTCAGTTGCTGCCGGGCGCGCAGCCAGTCCCGGTCGGCGTCGACCCACTCCGTCAGCCGGGGCCAGGCGCGCAGCAGCGCTTCATGGCTGATGCGGGCGGAGTCCTGGTCGAGGGTGAGCAGACGGGCCCGGGTGAACCGGTCGATCGCCCGCTGTGCGGCCGGAGTGTCGGGCAGGCCGTGTAGGAGCGCGGAGCGATCCACGGGCTGGGCGGTGTCGGCGGAGTCCTCCCCTACGCGCACCAGCCGGGGCAGCATGAGACGTACGGCTTCCCGGCCCTGCGGGTCGAGTCCGTCGTACGTGTCGTCGGCGGTGGTCCTGATCGCCTCCGCGATGCCGCCGGCGGCCCGGTACTGGGCGACGGTGAGCCGCGATCCGGCGCGCCGCAGCCAGGTCGCCCACAGGACGTGGGACAGCAGCGGCAGTGCCCCCGCGGCCGATTGCCGGTCGGTCGTCGCGCCGAACTCGTGCAGGATCACGTCGGCGAGGCCCTCGTCGAGGATCAGCCCGGCGGCAGTGGCGGGTCCCTCCACGGCGGCGTGGAGTTCGCCGGGGGTCATCGGCTCGACCAAAAGCTGGGTGTCGCGCAGAGCGGCGAGCAGTTCGGGGTGGGCTGCCGCCTGGCCGTAGAAGTCCGCCCGGAGCGCGAGCACCACCGGGGTCCCCGGCCGACCGCCTCCCGAGGGCCGGGCCAGGGCGGTCACCGCACGCAGGAACGCGGTGCGCTCCGATAGATCCGGGCACAGCGTGAATAGTTCCTCCAACTGGTCGACGAGGACGATCACCCGGTGCTCCGGCCGGCCGGCCGCCAACCGGTCGGCCAGCTCGATCGCGTGGCCGGGGTCCTCCCTCAACCGTTCGACGGTCTCAGAGCCGGTGTCGAAGAGTGCTGCCAGCCTTCGGAGCGGGCTCCTGCCGGGGGTGAGGTGCAGGGGGAGCCAGGAGGTGGTGCCGAGCAATCCTCGCTCGCGCAGTCCGGCCGTCAGCCCGGCGTTGAGAAGCGAGGTCTTTCCCGAGCCGGACGGGCCCACCAGAACCAGTGGGCCCGGCTCATCCGCCCCGGCAGCCTCCGCCAGTGCGGCGAAGACCCGCTCCGTCATGCCGTCGCGCCCGAAGTACACGTCGGCGTCGTCCACCCCGAAGGCGTCCAGGCCCAGATATGGGCAGCGGCCGGGCGCGGGCTCCACTTCCTCGGGAGGCTCCGCGCGCGTCGGTACCGCCGGGTTCGGTGCGATGACCAGGTGTCCCGAGCGGTCCCCGGCCTGGCGTCGGGGCAGCGGCCCCTGCCGGTCACCCATGGCGCGGAAGACCCAGTCGAAGACGGCGTCCAGGGTCAGAGGCTGGAGCCCGCGCGGGTCGCCGTGCGTCAGCAGCTCGAGGAGCGCGCCGGTGAATGCCGTGTGCGTGGCGTCGGGCGGCGCGAGGGCCAGCTGCTCCGCGGAGCCCATCAGGTACATGCCGTGCGCGGGCGTCATCGTGAACGCGGGCAGGGACGGGCTTCTGCCCAGAGAAGCCCGTCCGGAGAAGCAGCAGTCGAGTACGACAACGACGGACGACGCCCGGCTCGCCTCCAGTGCCTGCCGCAGCGAGGAGAACGACAGCGCCTGATGCCCGGCCATGCCGGGGGTGAGGCGGTCGGTGCCGGTCGCCGCCAGATACAGCTCGCCGTCGGGGCCGAGCAGACCGTGCCCGATGAAATAGACCAGCAGCACGGTGTCCGCGCGCTGCGCCTCCTCGGTGACGGCCTGCGCCATGGCCTGCGCGTCGGCTGGGTCCAGCAGCGTGCGAAGGTGGTCGGGCCGCACCCCGCAGCGGTCGATCAGGGCCGTGCGCAGGTCCTGGCAGGAGGTTGTGACCGCGGGCACCGACGTCAGCAGGGGGCCCTCGTGAGTGGCGGTCGCGATCAGCAGGACCCGTACGCCGGCACCCGACAGGTCCGTCACGGCAGTTCGTGGGGATCGGGCCCGCCCGTGTCCTGATGCCGGTTCAATAGGTCCCCCAGTTGGGTCACTTGCTGCTGCAGGGCGTCGGTGTCGAGACCGGAGACCCGCTTCGCGGTCAGCTCCAGCGAACTGCGGTCCGGAAGCGTCACTTTGATGTGCACATCGCCCCGGCGGGTGCGCAGCCAGGCGACGAGACCGGTGGCCAGCGCGCTCGCCGCACCGGCCGGGCCGAGTGCGACCGACAATGCGTCGAGCACCGGCCCCAGCGTGCCGGCCCGTGGCGGCCGCTCTACCCCTTCGACCCGCCCCCGCAACTCCTGGGAGTCGGATAACCAGTCCCTTAGAGAACGGAGTTGGTCTTCCCCGTCGGGGCCTTCCGCGATCACCGCAACATCCATGGTTTCCCCGTCTTCACCGCATGAGACGCACGGCTGTCCAAAGTGAGTCCTGAGGCTAGCGATGCTCCCCGCCGGGGTCGACCCAGACAAAGACGCATTCAAGACTTTCGCAACTCGTGACAGTCCAGGTGGCTGCGTTCAGCTCTGCTGGGCAAGGTGTCCGATCGCGGTTGCGAGCCAGAGCCCTGCGGGTCCGGCCAAGAGCAGCGGTGGGCAGACGCTGTAGGAGGGGACCGTCGTGGAGCCGCTGGAATCCTGGGAGGCGTCTACGAGCAGGGAGTGGTCGACCGGGAGCCAGGCAGCCTGCCCTTCCGGATTCGCGCGGAAAACTACTGAGGTCAGGGCATTTCCGCGTGGGTAGACGAGACGACTTCGGTGGCATAGAACCGGGCCGTCGTACAGACCACATCAACGAACTCGAGTTCGCCCTCGTCAAGGAAGAGGCTGGGCAGGTAGTACCGATCACCACCCAGGTCCAGAGTCGGCTTCTGCTCTGTGGCCTCGCTTTGGGCATGGAGGCCGACGGCATCTGCTCTCCGGGGCGGACCGGCGGTTGGCGTCGAGTCTCCGGTGGAGCTGTCGAGCGGCAATGGTGGTAGGGCGATCGCCTCACCACCTCCGACTGGCCAGGATTGAGGAGGACTCGACAGGACCGAAAAGGCGTACGCCTCCCGCAAGAACCGTGCCTACCTGCGCCGCCGCGAGATCTGCTACATCAACCCCAACAAGGCGGATCAGGCACGCAACTGCCAGAGGCTCGGCTCCCTCAGGGTGACCGGCCACCGCGCTTCGACCCGGTCGACTACCGCGAGCGCCACGCGGTGGAGTGCGGGCTCAACCGCCTCAAGAGGTATCGTGCCGTCGCCACCAGGGAGGACAACGCCGAACACCGACGGGTCCGCGCCCGCGTCGAGCACGCCTTCGCCCGCATGAAGAACCGGAAGATCCTCTGAGCCTGCCGCCAGAAAGGAGACGGCCTCCACCACGCCGTCCAAGCCGTCGCCATCATGCACAACCTCGCCACCGCCCGGTGAAACAACAGGTCAGCCATCCCACCGACCTGCCCACACCCACCCTTCTGCAACAACCTTTAGGAGTTCCGAGGCTTCACAGGCTCCCATCGCAGCCGTCGGGTCGGCCAGGGTGCCGGCTCGGCCCGGCCGAACCAGATCCGGACGTCTTCCCCGGTCCGGACGGGCAAGCGGGGAAAGTCGTTCTCGGCGTGCTCGGTACGGTGCAGCGCGTGGCCCGGGCCCAGGTGCCGGGCGGCGTACGCGTCGAAATCGGCCGCGTCGGTGGGGTGGCAGACGGTCGCGAACACCTCGCTCGTGCCCGGCCCCGGCGTGAAGCCCGGGCCGCGCAAGAGCAGGACGTCGTCACTGTCGATCATGGTGGCGTTGGCGGTGTCGCGGTGCTCCCGCCAGACCGGGCCGGTGTAGAACGCCTCGAGCGCGCGCCGGCGGTGCGCCATGTCGGGGAACGCGCGCAGCCAGACGAAGCGGTCCGGGTCGTCCAGGTCGCGGAACCGGCCGCCGACGGTGATGCCGACTGCCTGCTGACCGGTCACGAACTCGCGCTCGAACAGCTCGATCAGCGTCTCCCGGGCGCCGGGACGCAGGGTGTACTGCCGGAGTTCGACGATGCTCATGCGGTGGCCCGCCCGGTGTGTGTGAGGTCCATGGTCCAGTTGTCGTCCATGCGCCGCAGGTTAGAGCCAGTCTGCTGACACCTCCTGTCAGTGGATACCGGGCGACATGCGTGCGAGCCGGCTGGTCGAGGAGGAGGGCCATCAGTGGCCTAGGCCGACGCGGCTGCCGTCAGGACCACTTGATCAGAACGCGCGGGCCCAGGGTGCTGATGTGGCTCGACGAACGGTTGGTCGCGCTGCTCGAGATGTAGTTGGAGCCTCCGCCGCCTCCGCCGGCCGCCCCGCAGAAGTACCACATGGTCTGGTCGGCCTGGCCGCCGGCGCCGCCGCCGAACCAGCCGTCGCCGCCTCCGCCCCCGCCGAACGAGGAACCGGGCATGCCGGTCTTCCCGCCGAAGCCGGCGGTGCCGCTGCCCCCGGGCGCCTGGCCGTGGCACGAAGCCCCTCCGGCGCCGCCCGAGGTCTGGGTGGCGCCGGAGGCTCCCCGACCCGGATCGAGGTAGTCCTCGATCGCGTATCCGGTGGCTCCGGCGGCTCCGGTGGTCCCGGCGTACCCGCCCGACCCGTACCCGAAGTCCCACTGGACGGCGGCGCCCCCGCCGCCACCGGCGACCACGATGCGCGGGTCGGTGGCCGGGTTTCCGGTGAAGGTCGTGGAAGTGCTGGTACGGATATAGGCGGCGCCGCCGCCCGTACCGTGGGTGCCGTAGGCAACGCCGGACGTGGCCGGGACGTGGATGTAGAACCTCTTGCCGGGGGTGACCTGGAAGGTGCCCTGGGCTTCCCCGGGTGCGCCACCGGGAGCGGTCACGCCCTCTTCGCCGTCGTGGGTGGACTGCCCGGCCGCGCCGACGGCCGAGACGGTGATCGAGGTCAAGCCGGCCGGGACGGTGAAGACGTAGTCGCCTGGGGAGACGTAGGACTGCATTCCACTGGCCGAGGCCGAGGCCGAGGCGGTGGGGGCCAGGGCGATGAGCAGGGCGCCCGTGCAGGAACCTGCCGTGAGGAGCGTGATCGCGCGCCGCATCCGCTGCTTGCGCCATGGCACCGCGGGCGCTTGCGCGACTGCGGCTGCGCCGTGCCCGGCTCGGCGTCCAAATCCACGACGAACTGCTGCTGTTGAGGCCATCACGTCGGTGTCCGTCCGCTCGGAATGGTGGGTGGTTCCCCCACTCACGCTGGCACACCGTTTGTCCCCGGGTGACGGACTTGAGGCAGTTCTGAGGAAACGGCCTCCTGGCCCTCAAGAAGCGCAACGATGTTGTCCACTCCCGCCGAGATCAAGACCAAGACCAAGCCGAAGCGGTCGAGGAGACCTCGACGCGACCGGCTAGTCGCCGATGTCGCGGATCCGGAGATCGTCCAGGGTTTCGCGCCGTACGAGTACCCGGGCCGTGCCTTCGTGGACCGCGATCACCGGGGGCCTGCCGACCATGTTGTAGCCGGAGGCCATGGACAACTGGTAGGCGCCCGCCACCGGTACGGCGAGCAGGTCTCCGGGGCGGATGTCGCCCGGCAGATCGACGTCGCTCGCGAGGATGTCTCCGGCCTCGCAGTGCCGGCCCACGACCGTCGTCGTACGCGGGGCGGCCGTCGAGTGGCGGCCGAGGAGGCGGGGCGCGTAGCGCACCCCGTACAGGGCGGGGCGCGGGTTGTCGCTCATGCCGCCGTCGACGGCGGCGAAGACGGTGTCGCCCGTGTGTTTGACGGCCAGTACGCGGTACAGGGCGACCCCGGCCGGCCCGACGACGGCACGCCCCGGTTCGATGACGAGCCGGGGCACGGGCAGGCCCGCCGCGGCGCAGGCGCCGCCGAGCTCGGCGCGCATCCGGCGGGCGAGCGCGGTGAGGTCGAGGGCGGGTTCGCCGGGCCGGTAGGCGATGCCGTGGCCGCCGCCCATGTCCAGCTCGGGCAGGACGACGCCGTGTGCGCCGCGGATCCGGGCCATCAGCCCGACCATGCGGCGCAGCGCCACCAGGTAGGGCTTCACCTCGGTGATCTGCGAGCCGATGTGGCAGTGCAGGCCGGTCAGTTCGAGCTGCGGCAGGCCCAGTACGCGCGCGATGGCGTGCTGCGCCGACCCGTCGGCGAGCGAGAGCCCGAACTTCTGGTCCTCCGTACCGGTACGGATCTTGGCGTGGCCTCCGGCCGAGATGCCCGGCACGACGCGCACCATCACCTTCTGGTGTCCGCCGGGTCCGACGGCGGCCGCGATCCGGGCTATCTCGGACGGGCTGTCGATGACGATCCGTCCCACGCCCAGGCGCAGCGCCGACTCCAGGTCGCGGGGCGACTTCGCGTTGCCGTGGAGCACGATGCGGTCGGCGGGGAAACCGGCGGTCACGGCGAGTTCCAGCTCCCCGGCGGAGCAGACGTCCAAGCCCAGGCCCTCCTCCCGAACCCAGCGCACCAGCGCGCGGGAGAGGAACGCCTTGGCGGCGTAGAGGACTTCGGCCTCGGGCAGGGCGGCGCGGTAGGTGCGGCACCGGTCGCGGACCTCGCCCTCGTCCAGCACGTAGACCGGTGTGTCGAACCGGTCGGCGATCTCTGCCAAGGACACGCCGCCGACGGCGAGGTCGCCGTGCGGCAGCGGGGTCGTGGACGCGGGCCACACGGACAGTTCGCCGGAGGAGGCCAGGGCATCGGGAAGGTCGGTGATGGTCAAGGTGCGGCCCCTTCAGGCGGTCCGGGCGGTGACGTCGGGATCCCGTGGCACCGGTGGGGTGACCGGAACGGTCGCCGGCGCCGTCTCCGGCGTCGTCGGGGTGACCGCGGGAGCGGTCAGCGTCGGATCGACGGTCAGCAGCGACGCTCCGACCGGCCCGGCGATCGTGCGGAGCGCGGACTCGGAGAGCCGGATCCAGGGCCGGCCGGCGCCGAGCGTGGCCGCCAGCCGCTCCGCGCTGGTGAAGCCCACGGCGGTACGGGCTCCCAGCGGGGTCCGGAACAGGCGCACCACCACCTCCGCCCTTCCCGGCAGGACCGGTACGTACAGGGGTCCGGCCGGGACGCGTTCTTCAGGCTCCGGGTCGTCGTCGTACTGGAACAAACACATGGGGCCCTCCCAGAGGAACCGCGAGTGGCGGGTGAGGCCCCGGATGCGGGGAGGCAGCCCGGGGCGCGACACCGAAGCTATCCCCGCCTCCCCATCTCCGGTCCCGCCTCATGACGGGTCCTTGACGGCGGGTGGCCCCGTCCATACGGATCACTGACGGGCCACCCCCGGTCAGGTCGCCGTCGTGGTGGAATCCGGGGAGGAGCGCGCGGTGATCACCGGCGATCTCGTACACCACCCCGTGCAGTTCGTCGAACCCGACGTGCCCAGCCTCGCCGACCTCGACGGCCACGGCCCGTACGCCGGTGAACTCCTCGCCCAAATCACCCCGTTGCGCTTCACGTGGTCCGGTCGATGAGGATCATCGCCACGTCGTCCGTCAAGAGGCCCTCGGTATGGCGGATCAGCGCCTGGTGCAGTTCGTCCAGGAACTCCTGTGGGGAGGTGCCCGCGGGTATCCGCTCCATGGCCTGCGGCAGGGGGAAGAACGCGTCGGCACGGTCGCGGGCTTCGATCACGCCGTCGGTGTAGAGCAGCAGCCGGTCGCCGGGCAGGAACGGGTGGGTCTCGGGTGGGGCGGGAGGGCCGCTCACCAGGTCTTCGAGCCCGAGCGGCGGCATCGGGGAGGCGGGCGGCAGCGCCTGGACCTTGCCCCGGCGCAGCACCAGCGGAGGCGGATGGCCGCGGCTGACCAGGTGCACCACCGGTTCGTCCGGCACCTCGGCGATGAGCGCGGTGGTGAATCCCTCCAGCAGGACCTCGGGAAGTTCCGCCTGGGAGTACGTGCCCGGGACGGTGGCTTCCCGCCGCAGCGCGGCCGCGCAATGGTTCATGACCTCCTGCAGATCCTGCTCGTAGTGCACGGCCTCCCGGAACGCGCCCAGGGCCACCGCGACCGCGCGTATGGCCGACAGCCCTTTCCCCCGGACGTCCCCCACGATCAGCCGGACGCCGTAGCGCGTCTGTACGGCCTCGTACAGATCTCCGCCCACCTGGGCGCCCGTCCCGGCCGCGAGGCACATGCTGGCCGCCCGCAGCGGGCCCAGGAGCTCGGGAACGGGCCGCAGGACGACCTCCTGGGCCGCCACCGCGATCCGGCGGACCTGGTCGAGTTCGCTCTGTCTGCGGGCGCGCACCGCGTTACTCAGGGTGACACTGGCCACGGACACCACGATGATCCCCAGGAAGTTGCCGATGATCAGCTGGGTCTGGGTTCCCCACGACTGGTTGTACGTGGCGGAGGTCGCGTTCACGGCCGCGGCGAGGGCCGCCGCGGACAGCGTGCCCACCGGGCCCATCGTCAGCGCGGCCAGCGCCGGAGTCGTGGTGAGGACGGGGCCGGTGACCAGGTCGTGTGCGGGCGAGAGCTCGATGCCCAGCACGCCCAGCGCGATCGCGAAGGGCGCGCACTGGGCCAGGGCGAACAGGAGCGTGCCGTGAGCCCCCGTTCGGCCGGGAGGCGGGCGAGGATGTGACCCCATGGGACCAGACTGCCTCGCGGAACCTGTTACGGCCTCCCGGAAACCCGTGCCCCCCTCATCGCGCGCACGGTCCGCTTCTCGCCGCGCGCGCGGTCTCGCGCGCGGTCTACGGGGCGCGGTGGACGCGGGCGAGCACCAGAACGGTGTCGTCGGTCGGCGGGGTGGGCAGCAGGCTCGCGAGGATGTGGTCCGCCATCGCCTCCAACGGCTTCGGGGCTCCTCGCAGTTCGACCCGCAGCGCTTCCAGGCCGGCGTCGATGTCCCGGCCGCGCGCCTCGATGAGGCCGTCGGTGTACAGGGCGAGGGTCGCGTTCCCGGGGAGTTCGATCTCGGTCGTCCGGAAGGGGAACCCGCCGACGCCGAGAGGGACTCCCAGGACGTCGTCGATGGTCTCGACCGTGCCGTCCGGCCGGAGCAGCAGGGGTGGGGGATGGCCGGCGCTGGCGATGCGGGCGCGGCCGCTCTTCGGGTCGTAGGCGATGTACAGGCACGTCGCCAGCTCGATGCCGGCCTCCTGGGCGCACGCGTCGAGCTCGGCGAGCAGGTCGGCGGGCTCGCTGTCGTGCCTGGCCAGGGCCTTGGTGGTGATGCGGAGGCGGCCCATGGCGGCGGCGGCCGACACCCCGTGCCCCATCACGTCGCCCACCACGAGGGCGACCCGGCCGTCGGGCAGGTTGATCACGTCGTACCAGTCGCCACCGACCTCGGTGACGCGGCTGCCGGGCACGTACCGGTGGGCCACGTCCACGTACGGGCTGGTCGCCAGCACGCTGGGCAGCAAGGCCCGTTGCAGGGTGATCGAGATGTCCTGGACGCGGCTGTACAGACGGGCGTTGTCCAGACAGATCGCGGCACGTGAGGCGAGCTCACCGGCAAGGCTGACGTCGTCCTTGGTGAAGGCCGGCCGGTCGGCGGACCGGCCGAACATGGCGATGCCCTGGACGGTGCCCCTGGCGATGAGCGGGGCGATGAGGACGCAGGCCAACCCGCTCTCGGCCAGGAGCCGCGCGCGCGACTCGATGAGGACGGTCCGGGCCAGGAACTCCTCGTTCACCACGGCGGAGACGGCGCGGCCGGTCCGCAGCATGTCGTGGATGACGGAACCGGGGGGATACCGCACCGTCTCCACCCCGCTCACGAGTTCGGTGGCCGGAGGGGGCAGGATCGTGCCCGACGCGATCCGGCGGGTGAAGAGCGGTAGCCCCGGATCAAAATCCGCCGCCTCGTCCATCCACTCCACGAGTTCGACCACCGCGCCGTCGCAGAAGTCCGGCATCGACGCGTCGACCAACTCCTGGGCCGTGAGGTTCAGGTCGAGGGTGGTCCCGATGCGTGTGGAGGCCTCGGCGAGCAGGGCCAGCCTCCGACGGCCCGCGGTGGCTTCCAGGATGGCCTGTTCCCGGTCGGTCACGTCCACCATCAGCCCGCCCACTCCGGGGCGCGAGCCGACCGCCTGGCTCAGGGGGAAGAAGCTCACCGACCGCACTTGGTCACGGTCCGGATGGCCGCGCGGGCGCGTGCCCACCAGCGCCCCCACGATCGGCGGTCCGCCCAGGGCGACGGTCCGGAGCATGTTCCGGTACTCGCCGCCGTCGGACATGATCATGAATTCGTCGATGGGCCGCCCGAGGTGTGCCTCGATCGGGAGGCCGTCCATGTCGGCGAGCGCCTGGTTGAGGTGGACGTACCGCAGGTCCGGGTCGAGCATGACCAAGCCGATGGGGCAGGTCTCGAAGAGCGCGTCGAGGAAGGCGAGGTTGGTCTTGACCCGGTCGAGCTCGTCACTGCGGCTCGCCAGGACCATCACCAGCGAACGTCCTGCGGTTCCCCGCATGGAGAAGGCCCGGAATCCGCACGCGAAGGTCGTGCCGTCACGACGCCGCGCCGTCAGCCGGCCCCTCCAGTACCCGAGCGTCCGGCCCCGCTCCGTGAGCCGGGCGCAGGAAACGGAGCCGCTCCGGGGCCCGTCGGCGAAGAGGACCGCGCCGGGCTTCGACAGGACGGCGGTGGAGTCGTACCCGAAGAGGTCCCGCGCGCCGGGCCCCCAGTAGCTGACGAGGTCGCCGTCATCGAGACCGAAGACCGCCACGGGCACGTGCTCCAGCAGCGCCCCCGGCTCGGACCAGAACGGGCCGTGAGCCTCCTCGCCCCCCGGCAGGGCCGATGGCACGGGACGTCCCCTTCCACCCGCAGTTCCATCCATTATGGCGCGGGGTGGCGAAGATCACGGTCCGTAAGGCCCTGGCTACGGTCGCGTAGGTCATGATCCGGGGGGAAGTATGGGCTCCCGTGGCAGCGACGACGACATCCAAGACCAAGACCATTGGCTCGTACGCGGCGCTCGGGGACAGCTTCACCGAGGGCGTGGGGGACCCGGGACCGGGGGACACCTTCCTCGGCTGGGCGGACCGGCTGGCCGTTCTCCTGGCCGATCGGTGCGAGGAGCGGTACGAGCACTCCGCGGCATCCGGCGGCTCCGGTGCCCCCGGTGCCCCCGGTGCCCCCGGCGACCCCGGCGACCCCCGCCGGTCGGCCGAATCCGGGGGGCCGGCCGGTTCCGGAGCGTTCCGCTACGCGAACCTGGCCGTACGGGGCCGGCTGCTGGACCAGATCGTGGCCGAGCAGGTCCCCCGGGCCAAGGAGCTCGCACCGGACCTGGTGACCTTCTGCGCGGGCGGCAACGACATCATCCGGCCCGGCAGCGATCCGGACGACGTGGCCGACCGGTACGAGGCGGCCGTGCGCGACCTCACCGGATCCGTCGGCCTGGTCGTCATCACCACCGGCTTCGACACGCGCGACGTACCGGTCCTCAAGCACATGCGGGGCAAGATCGCGACGTTCAGCGCGCACGTCCGGTCGATCGCCGACCGCTACGAGTGCCCCGTGCTCGACCTCTGGTCGCTTAAATCCATACAGGACCGGCGGGCCTGGGACGACGACCGGCTGCACCTCTCGCCCGAGGGGCACACCAGGGTCGCCCTGCGCGCCGCCCAGGTGCTCGGCCTCGACACGCCGGCCGATCCGGACCAGCCCTGGCCGCCGATGCGGCCGCGCGGGTCCGTGGACACCACCCGCGACAACATCCACTGGGCCCGCGAACACCTCGCGCCGTGGATCGGCCGGCGGCTGCGCGGGGAGTCCTCCGGCGACCACGTGGAGCCGAAGCGGCCGGACCTGCTGCCGCTGTAGGGGCGAGCGGGAGGCGGCGCGGGAGGTGGGCACGGGAGGTGGCGCGGGGGTCTGCGGGCAGGGGGCGGAGAGCGTTCGCGGGCGCGTAGCGGAATCCTTGGGGGGTGTCGCGCGTTGGGATGGTGGTAATCATGAGAACGCCCTGCCCGCACCCCCCCACACTGGAGGCGCCTTGACCGGCTCCCGTCCCTTGCGTCCACGGCTGCGCGCACTGCGGCCCGAAGCCTTCGGCGCGGACCCGTCCGGTGCCAGGCTGGAGCGGATCCGGCGTTCGCCGAACTTCGCCGACGGAATCTTCCAGAACCCGGCCGGGACCAGGACCAGACCCTCCGGATCCATGGCCGAGTTCGCCAAGATCTACTTCCACAAGGAGCAGCGGCTCCGGCGTAGCCCCGGCGCGCCCATCCCGGTCTACCCGACGACCCTCGCGGAGCTCTCGAAGCCCCCGGCGAGCGGCCTGCGGCTGACGTGGATGGGCCATTCGAGCGTGCTCGCGGAGATCGACGGGCGCCGGGTCCTCTTCGACCCGGTCTGGGGCGAGCGGTGCTCCCCCTTCCCCTTCGCCGGGCCCAAGCGCCTGCACCCGGTCCCCGTACCGCTGGCCTCGCTGGGCGAGGTCGATGTAGTGGTCATCTCGCACGACCACTACGACCACCTCGACCTGCCGACGATCAAGGCACTGGCCGGTACGGACACGGTCTTCGCCGTGCCGCTCGGCGTCGGCGCGCACCTGGAGCGCTGGGGCGTCCCGGCCGACCGGCTGCGCGAGCTCGACTGGAACGAGACCACGAAGGTCGCCGGGCTCTCGCTCACCGCCACCCCGGCCCAGCACTTCTGCGGGCGCGGCCTGCGCAACCAGCAGTTCACCCTGTGGGCGTCCTGGGTCGTCGCGGGCGACGAGCACCGGATCTACCACAGCGGGGACACCGGCTACTTCTCCGGCTTCCAGGAGATCGGCGCGGCGCACGGCCCCTTCGACGCGACGATGATCCAGATCGGCGCGTACTCGGAGTTCTGGACCGACATCCACATGACGCCCGAGGAGGGCGTGCGCGCCCACCTCGACCTCCAGGGCGGCGTCGCGCGCGGCACGATGCTGCCGATCCACTGGGGCACCTTCAACCTGGCCCCGCACCCGTGGGACGAACCGGGGGAGGGCACGGTGACCGCCGCCGAGGGCGCCGGTGCGGCGATCGCCCTGCCGATTCCGGGCCAGCCGTTCGAGCCGGGTGCGGCGGACGCGCCGAGCGCGCCCTGGTGGCGGCCGTTCGTGGCGGCGGGCTCGCCCCCGCCGCCCGCGCCGGTCCGGCCCGTGGCGGCCGAGCGGCC
This sequence comes from Streptomyces sp. NBC_01298, assembly GCF_035978755.1. NCBI lineage: Bacteria > Bacillati > Actinomycetota > Actinomycetes > Kitasatosporales > Streptomycetaceae > Streptomyces > Streptomyces sp. NBC_01298. The sequence continues at coordinate 1,335,124 of NZ_CP108414.1, read as the reverse complement.
CGCGGCCGTGATCCGTGAGGAGCCGGAGGCGGTGGGCTCGTAGCCCCGTAGCCCAGCCCCGTAGCCCCGTAGCCCCGTAGTCTCGCCGGCCTCGAAAGGCGGAGCGGGACCTCCTGGATCAGGAAGTCCCGCTCTTCGGTTGCGCCGGGGTAGCCCGTTGTGCCGGGGGAGCCGGAGGAGCCGAGCAGAGCTACGGCTTGTGCCCGTGCCGCACGTCCAGGCACAGCGCCCAGACGTCGGAGTAGCTGCCGGGGGAGGCCGAGCCGCCGCTGTGGGTGAAGGCGGTCCAGTGCGACGGATCGGACGCTCCGTCGCCGGCCGGGGTGCCCGCGGCGTCGCTGGGGAAGCTGCCGTTGAGGTGGGGGCCGCCCGAGGTCGCCTTGGCGAAGTCGGTGGTGGTCACGTTGCCGCCGCTGATGGCGGCGCACCCGCTGACCAGCTGCCCGTCGGCGCGGGAGCAGCCGACCGTCGCCGTCTGCCCCGTGGAGCCCGTGTCCGGGCCGCTGACCTCACGGAAGCGGACCGTCGTGGAGACGTGCTTGAGATCGGTGCCGCCCGCGCCGCAGATCGCGTAGGCGAAGGTCATGTTGTCCGGGCCGCGCCCGCCGCCGATCCCCCCGACCGCGGTCCAGGAGTCGGGGCCGTTCTCGCCGTCACCGGCGGCGATCGAGCCGAAGTGGTGCTCGGCGTCGCTGAACGTGGGGAAGCTCGCGATGGGCTTCAGGCTGCCCGCACTGGCCGGGGTGGTGCGGGCGCCGCCGCCGATCAGGACCGTGCCGGCCGGGCAGGTCGCCGTCACCAGACGGGCCGATTGCGAGGTGGAGGGCCCGAGGGCGTTGTTCATCACCACCTGGGTGTGCCGGATCAGGTTGGAGCGCAGGCACATCGCGTAGGAGGTGGTGGAGAGGTCGGCGTTGCTACGGGCCCCGGTCCCGCCGAACGCCAGCCAGTGCGCGGCGTCGAGGCCGACGCCGCCCGGGGTGCCGGCGTACTCGGTGATGCCGTCGGCGCTGGGCGCCATGCCCATCACGTGACTGCCGTTGGAGTTCTCGTCGTCGCCGATGGCCTGGAGGATCCCGCCGCCGGAGACGGGGCCGCGCCCGCAATCCGCCCGCGAGGAGACCTCGGCGAAACCGGTCGTGGGGCCCATGGTGGCTCCGGGGACGCTGACGGTGACGTCGGCGGTCTTGGCGTACGCGGATCCCGGTACGGCCATGGTCAACAGGGCGGCCAGGAGCAGGGCCTTGCCGGTGGTGGCGGCGGTCGAAGCCCGCCGGAGTGTGGCGCTCATCGGATTCTCTCTCTATGTCAGGTGCGGCGCGGGGCGGGGGCGGGCCGTCCGGAACCGCTGCCTCAGACGCCGTCGTCGGCGCACAGCGCCCAGACCGCGGTGTCGGTGCCGGGCGAGGACTGGCCTCCGGTGTGGGAGGCGGCCGTCCAGTACGCCGCCGTGGTGGTCCCGTCGGCGACGGCGGCCCCGCCGGAGGTGCTGGGGAAGCTTCCGTTGAGGTGGTCGCCGCCCGAGCCCGGACCGGTGAAGTCGGTGGTGGTCACGCTGCCCGCGCTGATCGCGGCACCGCCGCTGACCAGCTTCCCGTCGTTGCCGCCGCAGCCCACGGTCGCCGTCTGGCCGGTGCTCCCGGAGGTCGGGCCGCTCACCTCGGCGTAGCGGACCGTCACCGTGGCGCCGGTGACGGTGATGCCGCTTCCGCTGCAGATCGCGTAGGCGTAGGTGTAGTCGCCGGCGTTGGCACCGGAGTCCCAGCCGACCGCCGACCAGGAGTCGGGGTTGGTCTCCCCGTTCGCCGCGGCCCTCGCGCCGTAGCTGTGGGCGGAGTTGTCGAAGGTGGGGAAGCTCGCGATCACCTTGAGGCTGCCCGTGTTGCCAGGGGTGGTCCGGGCGCCGCCGCCGAGCAGGCGGGTGTTGGCCGGGCAGGTCGCCGTGACGCGGCCCGCCGTCGCCCCCGCGGTGGGGGTGTTGGCCTTGTTCATGACGACCTGGGTGTGGTTGATCAGGTTGCTGGTGAAGCACATCGCGTAGGGCGTGGTGGAGAAGGAGGCGTTGACCTGGCCGCCGCTTCCGCCGATGCCGAGCCAGTGCGTCACGTCCGTGCCGACCACGCCGGTGGAGCCGGTGTACTCGGTGGTGCCGTCGGAGCTGGGCGAGGTGCCGTTGACGTGGTTGCCGTTCACGCTCGCGCCGGTGCCGATGGCCTGGTTGACACCGCCGCCGGAGGCCAGGCCGGAGGCGCAGTCCGCGTGCGTCGATATCTCGGAGTTGCCGGTGGCGGGTCCGCTGGTGGCCCCGGGGGTCTTCACGGTCACGCTCACGGTGTTGGCGTAGGCGGTTCCCGGTAGGGCCAGGGCCAGTACGGCGCCCAGGGCCAGTGTCCTGCCCGCGGCGAAGCGGCGCAGCGGTCCTGCGGTCATGGAGATCTCCCCAACTGATAGGCGATGGGCGGGTCCGGTGCGCACGGGCGTCGTCGGTGCGGAGCTGTCACGGCATCACAACGGCTGTCTGCCTCGCGGATGTACGCCGCTCAGGGGCAGACCGGGACATGGACCGGCCATTTCGCCGCTCTTTCGTGAGCGGCGCATGCGGACTCTAACAGTCTCTTACGGCTGCATCTACTGGGGAGATTCTTCAAATCGGGCCGCATCTGCCGAAGTGGTGTGTGTGACTCCCGGGTAGTCGGCCGCCGTCGCTGGGGCGGAAGGGGGCCGAGGTGCGGGCGGGGGCTCCGGGAGAGGGCGCGTGCCCGCGGAGCGCCGGGGAGTGCGCGCTCCCGGCGCATTCGGGCTGTCGTGCGAGCGCTCCATCGGGAGCGGGAAGCACCCGGGCGAAGTTCCCCAACTGGCCGTCCTGGGGCCGAGCATGCGGTCTAGCGTGGGTATCCGGTGATCAACACCGGATCCCGGGAAGCCCGGGGGCCGGGCCCCACATACCGAGGACGCCGATGTCCGGACTCCGCGCCGCCCGCCACTCCCCGTCGAGACACGCCGTCACCGGTCCCGGTCGGCAGATACGGCCCCAGCTGATCCGCGCCGCCCTGCTGCCCACGCTGGCCGCCGGGCTCAGCGGCGCCGCCGCGGTGATCTTCGCGCTCCAGCTCGGCGGCGGCGCGGGCGCCCGGGACCCCCGGCTGTGGCCCGTGCTCAGCGGCTGCGCGCTGCTCTTCGCGGGCGCGCTCGCGGCCGCCCTGCTCGGGGCCCAGCGCGCGGCCAAGACCGTCCGCGACCGCTGCGAGGCCCTGCGCCGCTCCAGCGTCCGCGGCCGCCAGGAGCTGCACACCACCGCCGACCGGCTGGAGCGCGGCGAGCTGCCCGCGCGCCCGCTGCGCGGCGTGCCGGCCGCGCCGTCCTTCGGCCCCGAGACGGCGGGCGTCGACGAGTTCTGGCTGCTGGCCCAGGAACTGCGCGGCGCCCGCGAACAGGCCCACGCGACCCTGGTCCGCCTCGGCGGACCCGTCACGCCCTCCGACAGCGACCGCAAGGTCGAGGTCTTCGTCAACCTCGCCCGCCGCCTCCAGTCCCTCGTGCACCGGGAGATCTCGCTGCTGGACGACCTGGAGGACACGGTCGAGGACCCGGACCTGCTCAAGGAGCTCTTCCACGTCGACCACCTCGCCACCCGGATCCGGCGCCACGCGGAGAACCTCGCGGTGCTCGGCGGAGCGGCCTCGCGCCGCCAGTGGACCCGGCCCGTCGATCTGAGCGAGGTGCTGCGCTCCTCGGTCGCGGAGGTCGAGCAGTACACCCGCGTCAAAGTGGTGCCCCCCGCGGGCGGTTCCGTACGGGGCCACGCCGTCGCCGACGTCGTGCACCTGCTGGCCGAACTGGTCGAGAACGCCACCGTGTTCTCCGCGCCCGACACCGACGTCGTGGTGCGCGCGGAGCGGGTCACGGCCGGGATCGCCGTCGAGGTGGAGGACCGGGGCCTCGGCATGCCGCCGGAGGAAGCGCACCGGATGAACGCCCTGCTCGGCGACCCCGACCAGATCAGCGTCCGGCACCTGCTGGCCGACGGGCGGATCGGCCTGTTCGTCGTCTCCGCGCTGGCCCGCAGGCACGGGATCGCCGTGGAACTCAAGTCGAACATCTACGGCGGCGTGCTCGCCGTACTGGTCCTGCCCCAGGAGCTGTTGGGGGCCGACGCGCCGAGCGCCGCCGACGCCCTGGGCGGCTCCCGGGCCACCGCCTGGGGGACCGGCGAGGGGGCGGGAGCGCCACGGCTGGAGCCCGTACGGGTGCCTCTGCCCGGGGTGCCGGAGCCCTCCGGTGCCCCGCCGGTCGCGCCGGGCCGCGACGCCGGCGTGAGGACCGTCGTGGCGGCGCCCCCCGCGCCGCCGCTCTCCGCCGTACCCGCCGCCAGGGACGGCGGCGAGCGGCCGCCGCTGCCCCGCCGGCGGGCCCAGGAGCACCTCGTGCCCCAGCTGCGCGAGGCCCCCGCACCCCGGCCGGGCGACGGCGAGGGCGCGGAGCGGCCCGTACACGACCCCGGCCTGATGGCCGCCTTCCAACGGGGCTTCGGCCTCGCCCAGTCGGAGCACCAGACGTGACCCCGGCCCCTCACCCGACAGCTAAGGAGCGCACCCCCATGGGCGGCGAAGCGGCGACCACGATCAGTACGACGACCACGATCAGCACGGCAGCCACGACCAGCACGACGACCACCCGGCTCTCGGACCTGGACTGGCTGCTCAGCGGCCTGGTCCAGCGGGTTCCGTACACGCGCAGCGCGGTGCTGCTGACCGCCGACGGGCTCGTCACCTGCCTGCACGGACTCGACGCCGACAGCGCCGACCACCTGGCGGCCCTCGCCTCCGGGCTGTACGCCCTGGGACGCAGCGCCGGGTCCCGGTTCGCGGAGGGCGCCGAGGTCCGGCAGGTGGTGGTCGAGCTCGACACCGCCCTCGTCTTCGTCTCGGCGGCCGGATCCGGCACCTGTCTGGCCGTACTGGCCGACCGGGAGGCCGACGCGGGCGTGCTCGGCTACGAGATGGCCATGCTGGTCAAGAGCGTCCGCCCGTACCTGGCCGCCCCGCCGAGGCGGCCCGCCGCCGACACGGAGCGATGAGGGCCCGCGCCAGGGGGGCGACGGCAGCGGGGGGACCGCGCGACGCGCCGTGGCTGGACGATTCGGCGGGCCGGGTCATCCGTCCGTACACCGCGAGCGGCGGGCGGACGCGAGCGTCCGTCGCCCTCGACCTGCTCTCGCTGGTGACGGCGACCGGCGTGCGCCCGCGCGTCCCCCTCGGCGCCGAGCACGTCCTCGCGCTCCGGCTCTGCGCCGGCTCGGCCGCGGTCACCGTCGCCGAGGTGGCCGGACACCTGCGGCTGCCGGCGGTGGTGGTCAAGGTCGTCCTCGGCGACCTGATGGAACAAGGGGCCGTGACGGTGCGGGCGCCCTGCTTCCCGACCGGCGGCTCCTTCGCCGACGACGACCAGTCCCTGCTCCGGGCGGTGCTCGATGGCCTGCGCAAACGGCTCTGACCCGGCCGCCCGCGGAACCTCGGCGACCTTGAAGATCCTGGTCGCGGGCGGGTTCGGGGCGGGCAAGACCACCTTCGTGGGCGCGGTGAGCGAGATCGAACCGCTCAGCACGGAGGAGCTGCTGAGCGGACCGGGCGAGGCCGCCGACCCGCTCGACGGGGTCGAGGCGAAGACGACGACGACCGTGGCACTCGACTTCGGCCGGATCACCCTGGACGAGCGCAACGTGCTCTACCTCTTCGGCACCCCAGGCCAGCAGCGCTTCTGGTTCCTGTGGGAGGAGCTGTGCGCGGGCGCGCTCGGGGCGGTGGTGCTCGCCGACACGCGCCGCCTCGCCGACTGCTTCCCCGCCGTGGACTTCTTCGAGCGCCGGGGAGTCGGCTTCATCGTCGCCGTCAACGAGTTCGACGGCGGGCACCGCTACACCCCCGGCGAGGTGCGGGACGCCATGGGGATCGGCGCGCAGGTGCCCGTCGTGCGCTGCGACGCCCGCCTGCGGAGCTCCGGAACGGGGGTGCTGGCAGCCCTGGTCCACCACCTGCTCGACGGGTCGCACCCGACGCGTGCGAGGTACCCGGAGTACGAGATGTCCATGAGGTCCGCGCGGCGCGCGGAGTGACGTGATGTGGGGGAGACACCATGACGTACTACGAATCGACCGGACACCTGCTGCTCACACCGGTGGACCGGGAGGCGCCCGCGCGCGTACTGCGCCTGCGCGAACTGGGGCTGGGGGAGCGGACGGACGGCGAGCTGGACGCCTTCGCGCGGCGGGTCGCGGACGAACTCGCGGCGCCCTACGCGGGCGTCAACTTCATCAGCGAGGAACGGCAGTTCTTCGCCGGCCTGCACCACGCGGCCGACGCCCCGGCGAGCGGCTATCCGGCGCGGACGCTCCCCCGGGACCACGGGTACTGCCCGCACGTGGTGGTACGGCGGCGCGCGCTGGTGCTGGAGGACGTACGGGACTTCGCGCGCTTCGCGGGCAACGCCGTCGTGGACGAGAGCGGCGTGCGGTCCTATGCGGGAGCGCCGCTGACCGACCGGCGCGGGATCGTCCTGGGGACGGTGTGCGCGGTGGACGTGGTGCCCAGGCGGTGGGGGCTGGCGGGGCTCGCGGCCGTGAAGGAGCTGGCGGCGGAGCTGGTGGAGCTGCTGCACGAACGGGAGGACCGCGCGGCCCGGGGGTGAATGTCAGTGCCCGGGTCTACGGTCGGAGACGAGGCACCATCCGTGCCCGTGTGCGGGCCCGTGTCGGAGAGGAGTCGGGGGATGGCCACGACGGCGGAGGACGTCCGGGAGATCGCGCTGTCGTTCCCGGAGAGCAGCGAGAAACTCGCCTGGGGCATGCCCACGTTCAGGGTGGGCGGAGCCAACGGGAAGAGCGGGAAGATCTTCGTGGCGCTCGGCGACGACGACACCTCGATCGGGGTGAAGTGTCCCCGGGAGGACCGTGCGGAACTGATCGCCGCGGAGCCGGAGAAGTTCTTCCTGCGGCCCGGCCACGACGACAACTACGACTGGCTCCGGGTCCGGCTGGCGGCGGTGGAGGACGCCGCGGAGCTGCGCTCGATCCTGACCGACTCCTGGCGGCAGGCGGCCCCCAAGCGCCTGGCGGCCGCCCATCCGGAGCTGGACCGCTCGGGGCCGAAGGGGCCGTAGGGGGCGGAGGGGGCGGAGGGGGGCCGAAGGGGCCGCTCACCGCGGAGTGAAGGCGGCGATCCGCGCGCGCAGCGAGGCCGGGTCGAGTCCGTGGGCCGCCGTGTGCTCGTCCACCGTGCCGTAGCGGCGCAGCTCGGCCCGGCCCACCCCGAGGCCGAGCACCCGGTGCGGGACCGCTTCGAGTGCCCGGTTCGCGGCGGCCGTGGAGGTGCCCGCGAGGTACGGCTCGACCAGCACCACGTCGGCCGGGCCGTGCCCGACGGCGGTGCGCAGTGCCGCGTCGTCGAAGGGCCGTACGGTCGGCGCGTACAGCACGCTCACATCCATGCCCTCGGTCGCGGCGAGGACGTTGTCGAGCAGGGGCCCGACGGCGACGACGACGCCCGCACGACCCTCCCGTACGGTCTGGAAGCGCAGGCCGGCGATGGGACGGGCCGCCGTGTTCGACTGTGCGGAGAGCCGGACGTAGACCTTGTCGTCCCCGGCGGCGTAGGCGTGGCGCAACAGCGCCTCGGCCTCGTCCGGGTGGCCCGGGACGTGCACGGTCCATCCGTCCAGGGTGTCGAGCAGGGCCACGTCGCCCGGCGCCATGTGGGTGAACCCGCCGGCGGGCCAGTCGTAGCTCGCGCTCGCGCTGACGAGGACCCCGCCCGTGCCCTGGTGCCCGAAGTCGAGCTTGACCTGCTCGAAGGGCCGCTCCACCAGGAAGCTGGCGAAGGTGTGCACCACCGGGCGCAGCCCCGTGAGGGCCAGGCCGCCGCCCACGCCGACCAGCAGCTGCTCGCGGATGCCCACGTTGATCACGCGGTCCGGATGGCGCTCCTGGGCGGGCCGGAAGCCGTCCATGGTGATCTCGGCCAGGACGACGGCCAGGCGGGGATCCTCGTCGAGTGCCCGTGATGTGACCGAAATGAACCGCTCGCGCATGGTGTCCATGTCTCCCCCTCGGAGATCGCTCCTGCTTCGCCCGCTTCGCCTGCTTCGACTGCTTGGGCCGTGCTTCTTCAGTGCTCTTCGGCGCTCTTCAGTGCTTCTTCTCGACCCGGGCGATCACGGCGTGCGGCCGGCCCGGGTGAGGTGTGGCGTACGCCGTGTGCAGTGCCGCGTGGTCCCGGCCGTCCACGGTGACCGCGGACCAGCCGGCGGCCTCGAAACGGGAGGCGATGCCGCCCTGCCAGCCGTGGGTCGCGGAGTCGTTGTCGATCACGATGGTGTGCAACCGCTCCAGCCCCGCCGAGCCGGCGTACGCGAGCGCCTCGTGGTTGCTTCCCTCGTCCAGCTCCGCGTCCCCGATCAGCACCCACACGGCCGGGTCGGTGAGCCCCTGGGCCCGCAGCCCGAGCGCGTTCCCCACGGCGAGCGGCAGCCCGTGCCCGAGGGAACCGCTGCCGATCTCCACTCCGGGGATCAGGGTGCGGTCCGGGTGGTGCCCGAGGGGCGAGTCGTACGCGCCGAACCCGCTGAGCCACTCGACCGGGAAGAACCCCTTGGCGGCGAGGACCGCGTAGTAGGCCATCGGTCCGTGCCCCTTCGACAGCAGAACCGGTCCCGTCCCGGATCCTCGGCGCTGCCGGGTTCGACCCGCAGGATCCGGTCGTAGAGCACCCACAGCGCGTCGAGCGTGGAGGTGGCGGCGGGGCCGTGCTTCTCGGCCCCCGTCATGAGGGCCATGAGGGCTCCGAGGTCTTCGTGGCGGAACCGGACGTCCGCGGTCGCTGTCCGTGTCATGGACCGATCGTGCAACCTCAAGCGCGCTTGAGGTCAACCGCCGCCCCACCGGCCCTCGCCCGCCCCGCCGCGGAGTGGAAAGGTGCGCGCGACCACCTCCGGAAGTGCGGTATCGTTCTCCTGCGCGTTCAAACAGGGGAAACCCCAGGTCAACGCGTATCGGGACGTGGCGCAGCTTGGTAGCGCACTTGACTGGGGGTCAAGGGGTCGCAGGTTCAAATCCTGTCGTCCCGACCATGCGGAAACGCAGGTCGGAAGCCGTTCTCTCATCCGTGAGAGGACGGCTTTTGTCATGCCCGGCCGCTTTCGGCGGTCGCCCGGTCGCCACGGCCTTGGCCACGCCCTTCGTTACGGACGGGCTGCCCGGATGATCCAGGCCGCCGAGTCGTAGAGGACGCCGGCGGCGGTGTCGTGAGCGGTCAGGGTGGCCCGCAGGTCGTCGACGGCGCGCCGCCGGCCCTCGTCGTCGAGCCCTTCGAGTATCCAGCCGAGCATGCCGAGCGTGAACCGCTCCGCGTCGTCGGCGTCCTCGCCGAACCACATCGCCTCGGTATGGGCTTCCAGCCGGACATCGGTGAAGCCGGCGGTCGTGAGGACGCTCCGGACCCGCTCCGGGTCCGCGAGCCCGAACGGTCCGGGAGCGTCGGGTGCGGGCGTGGGCGGCGGACGTCCGGCGGCCAGGGCGCGGGTGAACGAGAGGAACCATTCGTTGCCCGCCGGTGCCTGCCAGACCAGCTGTACGAGGCGTCCGCCGGGTCGCAGCGCGCCCGCGATGTTGCGGAAGGCGGCGACCGGGTCGGCGAAGAACATGGTCCCGGTGCGGCTGACGGCCAGGTCGAACCCGGCGGAGGGGAAGGGGTGGACCTGGGCGTCGGCCTGGACGAAGTCGGCGTTGTCCAGTCCTTCGGCCACCGTTCGCTGCCGTGCCACGCGCAGCATCGCCGCCGACAGGTCCACGCCCAGGGCCCGGCCGCCGCTCGCCCGTCGCGCGGCGTCGCGGGTGGTCTGGCCGGTGCCGCAGCCGATGTCCAGCACCCGGTCGGTGGGGGACACCTCGGCCGCCGCGAGGAGGTGCGTGCGATGGGGGCCGATCGCACGGTCGTACCGATCGGCGTGTTCCGCCCAGTACGCGCCTTCCTGGCCGTCCCAGGCGCGGGCCTGTTCGGCGTTGGCGGGATCGACCCGAAGAGTGCTGGTCATGACCACTACCGCCTAGGTCGGCAAAGGGGTCCGAAGAGGGATGGGGCTATTTCCTGAGTACGCCTCAAGGGGGGCGATGTCCACCGGGGCCCGCGCACCGGCTCCGGATTGCCGCTCCACCCATTCGGCGTAGCGTGAAACGGGGGCGGCCTATTCACCGGCAGACAGTCCCGGGGCGGCTCGCCGCAGGTCACACCGAGCCGAGCCGGGGCGCGAGGAGCGATGGCCATGGGCAAGCTCACTGTGGACCAGCTGAGTCAACGGGTACGCGGCACCGTCGTCACGCCGGGGGACGAGGACTACGACGAAGCCCGCACGGTCTACAACGCCATGATCGACAGACGGCCGGCCGCCGTCGTGCGCTGCGCCAACGCGGGCGATGTCATGGCCGCCGTCGACTACGCCCGGGAGAACGGGCTCGACCTGGCCGTCCGGGGCGGCGGGCACAGCGTGCCCGGCTTCGGCACGTGCGACGACGGCGTGGTCGCCGACCTGTCCGCGATGCGCGGCGTCCGCGTGGACCCCGTACGGCGCACGGCGCGCGCCGAGGGTGGCGCGACCTGGGGCGACTTCAACGCGGCCACCCACGCCTTCGGTCTGGCGACGACCGGCGGGATCATCTCCACCACCGGCGTCGGCGGCCTCACCCTGGGCGGCGGCATCGGCTACCTCGACCGCGGCCTGGGCCTGAGCTGCGACAACCTGATCTCCGCTGATGTGGTGACGGCGGACGGACAGCTCGTCGTGGCGAGCGAGCAGGAGCACGAGGACCTCTTCTGGGCGCTGCGCGGCGGTGGCGGCAACTTCGGCGCGGTCACCTCCCTCGAATTCCGGCTCAGCCCCGTGAAGGACATCTACGGCGGCCCGATCCTCTACGAGCTGGACAGCGCCGGCGACGTGCTGCGCGCCTACCGGGACTTCATCGCCGACGCGCCGGAGCAGCTCGGCGGGTTCCCGGCCTTCCAGATCGCCCCGCCGCTGCCGTTCATCCCCGAGGACCGGCACGGAGACACCTTCATTCTGATCGTGTCGTGCTGGGCGGGCCCGGTCGAGGAGGGCGAGCGCGCCCTCCAGCCCTTCCACGACTTCGCGCCGGTGGTCGCGGAGCACGTCGGGGTCATGCCGTATCCCGCACTCAACAGCGCCTTCGACGCGTTGGTGCCGCCCGGTCTCCAGCACTACTGGAAGGCCAACTTCGTGACGGAGCTGAGCGACGAGGCCATCGAGGCGCACCTGGTGCACGGCCCCCGCGTGCCCGCCGTGAACTCGACGGTCCACATCTACCCGATCAACGGAGCCTGCCACCGGGTCGCCCCGGAGGCCACGGCCTTCGCCTACCGGGACGCCTCCTTCGCCACCGTCATCGCCGGCATGTGGCCGGACCCCGCCGACAACGAGGCCAACACCGCCTGGGTCCGCGACTACTACGAGGCCACCGCCCCGCACTCGGAGGAGGGCGGCTACGTCAACTTCATGGCGGACGACGACCAGGACCGCATCCGCGCCAACTACAAGGGCAATTACGACCGTTTGGTCGCGGTCAAGAGGACCTACGACCCGGGCAACCTGTTCCACCTGAACCAGAACATCAAGCCCTAGCGCTCGGCGGAGGCGGAGGCGGGGGCTTGGCGAGGGTGCAGGCGCCGTCCGCGCACCGGCGCTCCAGGCGGCCGCGCGAGACGGTCTGCGCCAGGCCGACCATCCAGCACGTGGGGCAGCCGCGGAAGGCGACGAGGGCCAGTGGGGCCGCCAGCAGGGTGACCGGACCGGCCACGGGCACCAGGGCGATCGATCCGATGATCAGCCCGAAGCCGATGGCGCCGCGCGCCAGGTGGCGCGGGACGGACCTGCTGGCGTAGTTCACGCCGGGTGTCCCCCGTACCGTCGGCCGTGCCGGTTTCACGGTGTTCAGCCTGTTCACCGCCCTGCCTCTCCTTCTGCTCGTGCGACTGGTCGGTCGATCGCCGCCAGGGAGTGGCGCAGCGCCGCGCGGGCCCGGTGCAGCCGCGATTTCATCGCGGTCGTGCTCAGGCCGAGCGCGTCGGCGACCCTCCTGCCGGGCAGGCCCTGGACGTCCCGCAGGATCAGGACCTGGCGCTGGTCACGGGGCAGGGCGCTGATCGCGGCCGCGACCCGCTCCGCCTCCAGCCGGTGCAGCGCGGAGTCCTCGGCGGACGGTTCCGCGGGCTCCGGATGGTCCGGGGCCGCGGCCGCGTCGCTCCGCGGGACAACCAGTCGTAGCTGCCGCAGGCACTCGTTGCGCACGATCCGGAACATCCACGACGCGAGGGCGCCCGTGGCCCGCAGGGTGCCGATCTTCCGGTAGAGGATGATCAGCGCCTCCTGCGCCGCGTCCTCCGCGTCCTGGGGCGATGCGCAGAGCGAGAGGGCGAACTTGCGCACGTGGGGCTGTGACTCCATGACGACGGTGGTGAGCGAGGTGACGTCGCCGTCCTGGGCGGCCCTGATCAGCCGCTCGTCCGGCCAGGTGAAGCGTTGGTTCATGTACGGCTCATTCCCGGAGGTTCTCCCGTCTGGCTCTGGTCAGGCCCGGCTCTTGTAGCGCCGGACGAGGTGCCAACCGCACGCGCCCACGAGCAGGGCTCCGATCACTACGAGGCTGGTGATCATCATGGTGTTTCCTCCTGGATCCGTCGGCCCGTTCGGCCGGTACGGGGACAAGAGGCGGGGAGGCCCGAAAAGGATTCACCGGTCTTAGGCGCTCTTCTTCTTCGGCAGTCTCCCCGAGTTGATAGGCAAGTCACTGCTTGCCTATGCTGGGGTGGTGGCCGACGAACTCTTCAGAGCTCTGGCCGACCCGACCCGCCGCACCATCCTCGACGAGCTCGCGGAGAAGTCCGGGCAGACGCTGTTCGAGATCTGCTCGCGGCTGACGATGAAGCACCAGCTCGGCATCTCGCGCCAGGGCGTCTCCCAGCACCTCGCGGTGCTTGAGGCCGCCGGACTCGTCGAGACGAGGCGGGAGGGCCGGTACAAGTTCCATGACCTGAACACCGCCCCGCTGCGGCACATCGCCGAGCGGTGGCGCGCGCCCGACCCGTCCGGACCGGAAGAGAGCACCCCGTGAAGATCCACATGACCAGCGTCTTCGTCGACGACCAGGCCAAGGCCCTGCACTTCTACACCGAGATCCTCGGGTTCGTGAAGAAGCACGACGTCCCGCTGGGCGGAGGGGCCCGGTGGCTGACCGTGGTCTCCCCCGAGGAGCCCGGGGCCGCCGAACTCCTCCTGGAACCCGCCGGCCACCCCGCCGCCAGGACCTACCGCGACGCCCTCGTCGAGGACGGCATCCCGCTCGCCCAGTTCGCCGTCGACGACGTCACGGCGGAGTACGAGCGCCTGCGCGGCCTCGGCGTCCGCTTCACCCAGGAGCCGCTGGAGATGGGCCCCGTCACCACCGCCGTCCTCGACGACACCTGCGGCAACCTGATCCAGCTCGCGACCGAGCCGAAGTAGCCGCCCGCCGATATTGCTGCGCTCATGCGAACGTGTGTGCCCTACCCTGCGATGATCCACAACCAGGACATGCGCAGAAGGACTCACGATTCCCATGACTCGCCGAAGAGCCGGTGCACGAGTGCCCCGCGCACTCATAGCCGTTCTCACGCTCATCCTCCCGCTCACGGCGGCAGACCTGCTCTCCGCACCGGGCGCGTCGGCGGCGACCCCGACCAAGCCCGAGGTCACCAGCTCCGGAGCCTTCGAAGGGAACTGGGTGCCTTCCGCCGAAGGCAACAAGGCCGTCCCCTGCAACGGGCTGATGGGCAACGGCGGCCTGGTGCTGACCGCGGGCCTGCGCGACAACGACGGCGGGACCGTCACCCCTCGGTTCGTCGTCACCACCGCGGCGGGTGCGGCCGTACCGGTTTCCGACGTCACCCCCGTGCCCAGCGGCGGCACGGCGACGGCGAAGGTCCTCGCCCGGAACCTTCCCACCGGCGGCTACAAGTGGAAGGTCCGGGCGAAGGACCAGGAGGGCGCCTACAGCGCCTACACCGCCGCGTGCGCCTTCAGCGTCGACGCGGACGCGCCCGCCGAGCCCGTCACCGTCACCAAGGAGGACGGCAGCGACCTCACCACCCAGCCGGTGCGCACCAAGATGCGCCTCAAATTCAAGAATCCGGCCACCGACCTCGCCGGGTTCTGCTGGTCCATGGACCACCCCCTCTCCGTGTCCAGCCCTCCTTGCGGCGGGAACAACTGGATTCCGCTCGCCAACGGCGCCACGGAAGCCACCCTCGAAGTCAACCTGACGGTGTCGCCCCGGCACACGCTGGCGGTCCGCGCTTTCGACAAGGCGGGCAACGGCTCGACGACCACCGACATCTCGCTGGCAACGTCCCCGGCCTCCTTCGTCTACGCGGCAGGGCAGACTCCGCTGAACGGGACGCGCACGGATCTCCTCGGCGACCTCAACGGCGACGGCTTCGTCGACCTGCTCGGCCCCGAAGCCGACGGCGGCCTGCGCTTCTACGCCGGCAACGGAGCCGGCCGTGTGCGGTCGCGCGTCGTCGCGGAGTCCGGCTGGAAGGGTGCGCTGATCGCGCACGGCGGTGACTTCGTCGGATTCACCGGCTCCTCGGCCGCACCGGACGGCTTCGAGGACGTCATGGCCCGCTTGAGCGACAACAAGCTGTACGTCTATCCGGGCAATGGTCAGGGTGACCCCTCGTACGCCACCCGCCGGGAGCTGGCCCCGCCCGCCGGCCTCGGGTCCGCGGGCTGGGGGCGGCTCCAGCAGATCCTCGCCCCCGGCGATCTGGACCAGCGCACGGATGACGGCTTCAGGAAGGGCAACGACCTGGCCGTCGTCGAATGTGTGGACGACGCCTGCTCGGCCGCCCGCCTGCGCGTCTATTCCGGCCGGACCCTGTCCGACGGAAGCGCGGACCAGACCAAGCCCTTCGACTTCAAGAGCCCCGCGTTCACCGGCGGCACCAGCTGGAAGAGCTACACGATCCTCGGCATCGGGGATCAGAACGGCGATGGCGTGAAGGACATCCTCGCCCGCAACAAGCTCGACGGGAAGCTCTACCTCTATCCCGGCAGGATCGCCGCGGACGGCACGTTCGGCCTCGCGCCCCGCGCCACCTACGCCGCCGGGGGCTGGCAGCCCGGCGTGCGCCCGGTGATAGTCAGCCGGGGCAATGCCCAGGGCACCGTCGTCAGCAAGACGATCACCAGCGACGGTCAGGTCATCCCGTACAAGCAGTTCCAGCCCAAGGCGGGTGACCAGCAGGGCGACCTGTGGGCCACCACTCCGGCCGACCCCGAGCTCGTGGTGAACTACGTCACCAGCGGGGGTAGGGCGGCCACCACCACCTGCCCCACCGGCTGCCTGCTCTTCTATCCGGGTGGTCTCACCGGCTTCAGGGCGCCCCTGCTGGTCGGCGCGAGCGGCTGGGCCACCAGCGTCACCAACCTCTTCTGACCTGACCCACCCCGCACCACGAGCGGCGCCGCCGGACCGTCCGGCGGCGCCGCTTCACGCGCTGTCGGTCCGGTCCACCGGCCGGCCCGCGTGCAGTTCGACGGGGCCGTCCGCGGTGGTGCGCGCCGTGAGGGAGGCCTCGATCTGGCGGCGGAGGGACGGTTTGGTGTAGCGGCGCAGTTCGGCCGGGGGGACCGCGCGCCATGCGAGGAGTTCCGCCTCGGGCAGGCGGATCCGGGCCAGGGCGGCGGCGTCGAGGGTGCCACCGTCGTAGAGGAAGCGGACCCGGGCCGGATAGCCGGGACGGTGGGACCAGTTGACCGCGAGCAGCCGGCCCGGGGCGAGGTCGAGGCCGAGCTCTTCGAGGACCTCGCGGCGGGCCGCGGCGCGCGGGATCTCGCCGAGGTCGCTGTCGATGCCGCCGCCGGGGAGGTTCCAGTGGTCCGGATCGCCGTACGCGGGCCGCACCAGCAGGACCCCGCCCGCGGAGTCCGTGAACACCATGCTCGCCGCCGTGAGGGCCTTGGGGCGGGCGGCGCGGTGGCCGGCGGTGTCGTAGGCGCCCGCGTGTTCCAACTCCGCCCGGCGCGCGGGGTCGAAGCCGGCCGGGGAGCCGGGCTGCGGCACGCCCTCGATCAGGTGCGCGAGGGAGCCGGAGTACAGGGCCGCCAGTGCGGCGCGCAGGCGGGCGGCCTTCCGGGTGTCCAGGGCCGCGTAGGCCTCCTCGGGGGTGAGCCAGCGCGCCTCGGTGACCTCCCCGTCCGGGAAGGAGATCGCGGAGGTCTCCTCGGGGGTCAGCGGGCCGACCAGGTGGACGTGGACGACGAGGGACCGCCCGAGGGGCCCCGGCGGGCGGGAGTCCACCGCGAGCAGCCGCCCCACCGGCACGCTCAGGTCCAGCTCCTCCTTCAGCTCGCGGGCCAGCCCCTCCTCCGGGGTCTCGGTGTCCTCCACGCCCCCGCCCGGGAGCTCCAGCTCCGCCTTGTACGAGGTGGTGAGGACGAGCACCCGCCCGCGCGGGTCCAGCACGATCCCGGTGGCGGCCACGAGGGGGGAGGGCTGGGCGGCGTAATAGGCGCGGACCGAGTCGGTGTACGGGGACGCGGGCGGCGGCGGGGGCGGGGGCTGATCCGGCACAAGGGCTCCTGGAGGCGGGCGTGCGGGCGGGCGGGCACGGTGATCCGTACCCACTCGAGGAGTGTCCATGGGGTGGACCTCGGGGGACGGCGGCAGATGCCGGCGCCCGAGCCGGCGGGCGCCCGGCGCGGAAGGGGTCAGGCGCGGAAGGGTTCAGGCCCGGGCGAGGAGCAGGCCGCCCATCGTGACCATGGTGGCCGCGACGAGTCCGTCCAGGGCCCGCCAGGCCGAGGGCCGGCCGAGCGGGCCGCTGAGCAGCCGGGCGCCGTAGCCCAGCGCGCCGAACCAGGTGAGGCTCGCCAGGACGGCCCCGGCGCCGAAGGCCCAGCGCAGGTCGCCGCGGCCGGCGGCCAGGGAGCCGAGCAGCAGCACGGTGTCGAGGTAGACGTGCGGGTTGAGCCAGGTCATGGCCAGGCAGGTCAGCACGGCGCGCCGGGTGGCGGCGGAGGTGGCGGCGGGGCCGGAGCCGGGCCCCGGGACCCCGTCGAGGGCGCCCGGGCCGGGGCGCAGCACCCGGCGGGCGGCCAGGGCTCCGTAGCCGATCAGGAAGGCGCCGCCGACGAGCCCGACGAGGGTGAGGGCCGGCGGCCAGGCGGTGACGAACGCGCCGACGCCGGCCACTCCGAGGGCGATCAGGGCCGCGTCCGAGAGGGCGCAGATGGCGACCACGGCGAAGACCGACTGGCGGCGGACGCCCTGGCGCAGGACGAAGGCGTTCTGGGCGCCGATGGCGACGATGAGGGAAAGCCCGGTGCCGAAGCCCGCGAGGGCCGCCGGGATGATGCCGTGGTTCATGTCTTCGACCGTAGGCGGCGGCGCGGCGAGGAGTACAGCTAAAGATTCTTACCTACCATTAGCCGCTGTGATGGATGAGCTGCCTGTCGACCAGGTACGGACCCTGCTCGCGGTGATCGACGAGGGCACCTTCGACGCGGCGGCCGCCGCCCTGCACGTGACCCCCTCCGCCGTCAGTCAGCGCGTCAAGGCATTGGAGCAGCGGACCGGGCGGGTGCTGCTGATGCGGACCAAGCCCGTGCGGGCGACCGAGTCGGGGGAGGTCCTCGTCCGCTTCGCGCGGCAGCTCGTCCGGCTGGAGCGCGACGCGCGGGCCGAGCTCGGCATGGCCGAGGGCCTGGGGCCGGTGCGGCTGCCGATCGCGGTCAACGCCGACTCGCTGGCCACCTGGTTCCTGCCCGCGCTGACGGGAGTGCCGCAGGATCCGCCGGTCTGCTTCGAACTGCACCGGGAGGACGAGGCGCACGCGACCGAACTGCTCCGGGACGGACGCGTGATGGCGGCGGTCACCTCGCAGCCGGTGCCCGTGGCGGGGTGCACGGTGCGCAGGCTGGGGCTCGTGCGCTACCTGGCGGTGGCGAGCCCGGAGTTCGCGGCGCGGCATCTGCGGGGCGCGGTGGAGCGGGACCTGAGGGAGGCGCCGGTCGTCGTGTACGACCGGCTCGACCTGCTCCAGGACGAGTTCGTGCGGCTGCTGACGGGGGACGCGGCGGCCACGGCGTCCGCGGTACGCCACTCCGTGCCGACGTCGGAGGGGTTCTGCGACGCGGCGGCCGCCGGGCTGGGCTGGGCGATGCTGCCGATGGTGCAGGCCGACCCGTTGCTGGAGGCGGGCCGGCTGGTGGTGATCGCGCCCGGGCGGAGCCTGGACGTCCCGCTCTACTGGCAGCAGTGGAAGCTGGACTCGCCCGCGCTGTCGATGGTCGCGGAGGCGGTGGCACGGGCGGCCGCGGCGGCGCTCGACTAGGCCGTCCCTTCGGGGCCGTCTCCTTCGGACGCTTGCCCTCTGCCCTCTGCCCTGTGGCCTCTGCCCTGTGCCCTCTGCCCTCTGCCCTGTGGCCTGCGAGGACCGGTCGGGGGAGGGCTTAGGCTGCGGGCATGGAGTCCTACACCATCGGCCAGGCGGCGCGGCTGCTCGGCGTCAGCGTAGACACGGCCCGGCGATGGGCCGACGCGGAACGGTTCCCGACGCGTCGGGACGGCACCCGGCGGATGGTCGACGGGCCGGACCTCGCCGCGTTCTGCGTGGAGATCGCGCAGGAGGGCGGCGACGACGAGGGGACCCCGTACACCTCGGCGCGCAACGCCTTCCCCGGCATCGTGACGGGCGTGAAACTGGGCACGGTAGACGCACAGGTGGAGATCCAGGCCGGACCGCACCGCGTCGTGTCGCTGCTGACCCGGGAGGCCGTGGAGGAACTCGGCCTGGAGGTCGGGGCGCGGGCGACCGCGCGGGTGAAGTCCACGAGCGTCTTCATCGACCGGGCCTGAGGGCCGGCCGGTGAGGCCGGCCGTGGTGGTCGGCCGGGCTGGTCGGGCCGGTCGGTCGGTCGGGCTGGTCGGCCGGGCCGGTCGGGTCGGTCGGTCGGGTGGGCTGGTAGGGCGGTCCGCGTGCCGGTGGCACACTGGCGGCTGATCCGCCGAAGGGGAGTACGTCCGTTGTCCATGTTCAGCACCCTGCGCCGAGCCGTGCGCCGCAGCTACCGGCGGGCCGTCGACCTCAGTCACCCGGCCCGCTCCCCGCTCGGCAGCGCCGTCGTCAACTGCATCGTGTACCGGGACGGCGTGCGCCAGGACGGTCACGGCCACGCCGATGTCGGCGAGGCGCTGCGCCGCGTCCGCAAGACGGGCGAGGGCTTCGTCTGGGTCGGCCTGCACGAGCCCTCGCAGGAGGAGTTCGCCGGGCTCGCCGAGCTGCTCGGCCTGCACCCGCTCGCCGTCGGTGACGCGGTCCGGGCCCACCAGCGGCCCAAGATCGAGCGCTACGACGAGACCCTCTTCGCCGTGTTCAAGACCGTGCGCTACGTGGAGCACGAGGAACTGACCGCGACCAGCGAGGTGGTGGAGACCGGCGAACTCATGGCCTTCGCCGGCAGCGACTTCGTCATCACCATCCGGCACGGCGGGCGCGGCACCCTCGGGTCGGTCCGCGAGGAGCTGGAAACGCTCCCCGAGCAGCTGGCCAAGGGGCCGGTCTCCGTCCTGCACGCACTGGCCGACCACGTGGTCGACGAGTACGTGGCCGTCACGGACGCGGTGCAGAACGACATAGACGACGTCGAGACCATGGTCTTCAGCGAGCACGGCGGCCGCGGGGACGCCGGGCGGATCTACCAGCTCAAGCGGGAACTGCTGGAACTGCGCAGGGCGGTGGCCCCGCTGGCCCGTCCGCTCGCGCAGCTGAGCACCCAGCCGATCGCGGTCATCCCACCGGAGATGCGCACCTACTTCCGGGACGTCGCCGACCATCTGACCCGTGCCACCGACCAGATCAGTGCGTACGACACCCTCCTCGACTCGATACTCCAGGCCCATCTCGCGCAGGTGACCGTCGCCCAGAACGAGGACATGCGCAAGATCACCGCATGGGCGGCCATCGTCGCCGTCCCCACGATGGTCTGCGGGGTCTACGGCATGAACTTCGAGCACATGCCGGAACTGCACTGGACCTACGGATATCCCCTCGTGCTCGGCGTGATGGCCGTCGCGTGCTTCGTCATCCACCGGGGTTTCCGGCGCAACGGCTGGCTCTGACCGGCCGGAGGGCCGGAGCCGGAGCGCCGGAGCGCCGGAAAACCCCGGGAGGATGGCCCGTAGTGCCCGGTAGGGTCCCCGTGTTGGCGCGCGGACACGAGGAACGGGCAGGTCAGGCATGCGGCAGGCAGCGGCGGGCGCGGGGGCGACGGCGGAACTGGCCGGGGAACGGGTGCGGTTGGAGCCGCTGGAGCCGCGGCACCACGACGGGCTGTGCGAGGCGGTCCGCGACGGCAGTCTCTGGGAGCTCGCGGTGACGATCGTCCCGCACCCCGACGATGTGCGGGGCTTCATCGAGGACGCCGTCGAGGCGCGGGCGCAGGGCCACCAGATCCCGTACGCCACGGTGGACGCGGCGACGGGGCGGGTCATCGGGTCCACCCGGCTGATGGTCATCAACACCGCGAACCGGCGACTGGAGATCGGCTGGACCTTCCTGGCGGCGTCCCGGCAGCGGAGCGGTGCGAACACCGAGGCGAAGCTGCTGATGCTGACGCACGCCTTCGAGACGATGGGGATGAACCGGGTCGAGCTGCTCACGGACGTGCGGAACGCGAAGTCGCGGGCGGCGATCACCCGGATCGGTGCGCAGCACGAGGGCGTACTGCGGCACCACATGGTCATGCGGGACGGCTGGATCCGCGATACGGCGGTCTACAGCATCACGCGCCCGGAGTGGCCGGAAGTGAAGCGGGGCCTGCGGGCCCGCCTGGCGGCGCACCCGGTCGCCCCCACGGAAGGCTGAGCCGAGTCCCGACGACGCTCCCGCCCCCGGCCTACGGCCGCCCCGGCCGGAAGCGCAGGGTGAGGGCGAGCCCGCCGTCCGGGCCAGGCCGTCTCTTTCGGATCTTGTCGGGCCCGCGCCGCCAGGGCGGCGTGGTGGGCTTGGGTGACGGAGGCGGCGATGGAGAGTCCCAGGCCGTTGCCGGGCGTGGTGGTGCGGTCCGCGTCGAGGCGCCGGAAGGGCTCGAAGAGGCCGGGGACGCGGTGGGCGGGGATGCGGGGGCCGGGTGTTGGTCACCGTCAGGGCGGATCCGTCGAGCCCTACGCGTGCGTGGCCACCGGGGTGGTTGTACCAGACGGCGTCGCGGATCAGGTTGGTCAGCAGGTGCCTCCGCAGGACGGGTTGCCGGGAACGAACCACGGCGCGGCGGCGGCGCATTCGATGTGCAGGGCCGACCTGGAGGGTGGCGCGCTGGACGGCCAGGGGGGTCTTCAGCTCGTGGGAGGCGTTGGCGACGAAGCGCCGCCGGCCCGTGCGCGTAACTCCGGTGCCCGTAACGCCCGTGCCCGTGCCCGTGCCGTCCGGGGCCTTGAGGTGGCAGGACTTCTGGTAGTAAAGTTTCCTAACGAAGTCGCCAGAGCAACAACTCCCTTATGGAGGCACTGTGTTCACCCCCCACCGCAAGCGACTGACCGTAAGTACCCTGCTCGGCGCCGCCCTTCTCGCCGTGCCCGTCACCGCCCACGCGACCGCCGCCGCCCCCACCGCGGCGCCGGCTTCCGCGGAGGTGTCGGCCGCCGCCGCCGTCGGACTCGACGACCCGGTGAAGAAGGACATCGCCATGCAGATCGTCTCCAGCGCCGAGAACTCCTCGCTGAACTGGAAGGCGCAGTACAAGTACATCGAGGACATAGACGACGGCCGCGGCTACACGGCGGGCATCATCGGATTCTGTTCCGGCACCCACGACATGCTCGAACTCGTCGAGTACTACACGCAGATCAAGCCGGGCAACGTGCTCGCCAAGTACCTCCCCGCCCTGCGGAAGGTGGACGGCAGCGACTCGCACTCCGGGCTCGACCCCAACTTCACCAAGGACTGGGTGAAGGCGGCCTCCGATTCCGACTTCAAGAAGGCCCAGGACCACGAGCGCGACCGGGTCTACTTCAACCCGGCCGTGAAGCAGGGCAAGGCCGACGGAGTCGGCGTCCTCGGGCAGTTCACCTACTACGACGCCATCGTCATGCACGGTGACGGCACCGACTCCACCAGCTTCCGCAACATCCGCAAGCGCGCCCTCACCAAGGCCAAGCCCCCGGCCCAGGGCGGCAACGAGACCACCTGGCTGAACGCCTTCCTCGACGCCCGGGTCTGGGCGATGAAGCAGGAGGAGGCGCACAGCGACACCAGCCGTGTCGACACGGCCCAGCGGGTGTGGCTCAAGAAGGGCAACCTCAACCTCAACACCCCCCTGGACTGGAAGGTCTACGGGGACCCGTTCCACATCGGCTGACCGCTCCGCGGAGCGTGAGGCGGCGGTCCGGGGCGAACGCCCCTCCCTCCCCGGGCCGCCGCCCGCCGCCGCAGCGCCCACCCCACCAGCACGGCCGCGCCCGCCAGTCCGTACGCCACCGGGATGGTCGCCCCGCCCAGCGCGCGCACCGAGACGTACGCCGCCGCCCCCGCGACCGCCACCCCCAGCCACTCCGCGCGGCCGTCCAGCGCCACCAGCGCGATCAGCAGCAGCGCGTACCAGGAGTACCCCGGGGTCATCAGTAGGAACGCCGTGCCCGTCACCAACAGCGCCGCGCTCCAAGGCTGTTCGGGATCCCCGCGCCGCCAGACGTACGCCGACACCGCCAGCATCCCGACCGCGACCGCGGGCACCGACCAGGAGTCCGGGAGCACGAGGCGCAGCAGCGCGTAGCGGCCGCCCGCGCCCGGGTCCTCGTACCCCTCCTCCTCGGCGTAGCCGCCCAGGTAGCCGAAGACCGACGCGCGCGAGAGCAGCACGTACGGCAGATAGGTCAGGCCCACGGCCGCGGCCGCCGGCAGCAGCAGCGCCGCAGCGTCCCGCCACCGCCGTACGCCGGCCAGCGCGCCGGGCAGCAGTACGGCCGGCAACAGCTTCGCCGCGATCGCCAGCCCGAACAGGGCGCCGCCGAGGGCGCGTCGGCGCACCACCACCCCCAGCGCCGCCACCGACAGCAGGACCGCGAGCACGTCCACGTGCGCGTTGTTCACCGCCTCCACCGCCACCGCCGGACACCAGGCCCAGTACGCGGCGGTACGCGGCCGCGCGCCCCGGCGGCGCTGGATCAGCAGCAGCGCCCCGGTCACGGCGAGCGCCAGCAGGGCCCCGCCGGTCTGCAGGGCCTTGTGCCGCACGCCCGGCGGGGACAGGGCGTGCACCAGCCCGAAGTACCCCTCCGCGACGGGCGGGTAGACGGTGTGGACGGTGGGCCGGTTGATGCGGGTGCACACCCCCGGCTCGATGGCCACCCGGTCGGGCCCGGCGCAGGCGGCCGCGCCGCGCGGGAACAGCCAGTCGTCGCGCAGGGCGCGCAGCGCCGGATCGCCGGGGGCGTGGTCGTACGGGGAGATCCCGGCGGCCTGCACCCGCCCGTCCCAGGCGTAGCGGAAGGAATCGGTGCTGGTCAGCGGCGGCCCGGAGAGCCCCGCCGCGCAGACGGCCAGCGCGCCCGCCAGCACGAGGGGGACCACGTACCGCTCCGGGACCCGCCGCAGCGACCAGGCGGCCGCGCCGAACAGCGTCCAGGCGGCCGCGTACCACCAGGTGAGCCGCGCGGGGTCGGCGAAGTAGCCCTCCTCGCGGACGGCGGGCACGAGAACGGCGGTCAGCGCGGCGAGCAGCAGCAGGGTGAGGAGGGTCCGGGCGCGGGGGTGGTCCATACGGCCAGCCTGGCAGCGCGGGGCGCCGCCGGGCGGGCGACCCGGCCCGGCGTCCGCGTTTCGTAAGGTGTCGGGCGGGCGGGGTGACGGCGGCCGGCGCGTCGTCAGGCGCCGCCCCGCTCGACCGGGATCCACAGCTGGGAGCCGGTCTCCGCGCCGATCGCCACCGGCCGCGTCAGGAGGAGCTCAGGCCCCGGGCGGCTCGTGTACGGGTTCGAGGGGAACCACTGGGTGAACACGTCGCGCCACAGCTCCTGGAGGGAGCTCGGATAGGGCCCTCGGTTGTCGAAGACGGCCCAGGTCCCGGCCGGTACGTCGAGGGCGTCGAGGGTGTCGGGGGCATCGACGGTGTCCGGGGCATCGAGTGCGTCGAGTTCCCCGGCGGGCGTCCCCGGGCCGGTCACCACCCCGACCCAGTAGTCCACCTCGGCGCCCTCGTCCCGGCTGTCGGTCAGGTGCACCACCGCCGAAAGGACCCCTTCCGGCTCCAGGGCGGGCAGTTCCTTCATCCGCAGGACCGTCCGCTCGTCCAGGCTCTCCACGTGGGCCGTGGCGGCCGCGTTGGGCCCGTCGTGCACGAGGGGGACCCGGGCCTTGCGGCCGAGGACCCGGAACGGGCCCTTCTCCACGATCCGGTACCGCATGGCCGTGCTTCCCTCGACGACGACACGGAAGGACATGCGGGGCTGCGCCGTGAGCACCGCGCCCGTGCGCCGGGCCTCGCCCGGCCCGATGCCGTGCACCGACCGGAACGCCCGGGCGAACGCCTCGCCCGAGCCGTACCCGTACCGCACCGCGACATCGAGCAGCGTCAGTTCCCCGGCGAGCACCTCGGCCCCGGCGAGGGTCATCCGCCGGCGCCGCACGTAGACCGGGAGCGGCATTCCGGCGAGCGCCGAGAACAGCCGCCGGAAGTGGTACTCCGACACCGCGGCGATCCGGGCCACCTCGGCCATGTCGATCTCCTGGTCGAGGCGGGACTCCAGGTGCTCCAACGCCAGGTTCAGCCGCTCCAGCACGCCGCCCGCCCTTCCGTGCCCGCCCTGTGGTGGCGTGTCGTGCCCGCCCGACAGATCCGGTGCGGGAAGTATCGGGCGGCAGACCCCGGCGCCGCCCGAGGCTTGTGCCCATGAACGACATTAAGGGATATTGCGAGCCGCGGTTCGGGGCGGTCCACGAGGTACTCGCGGGGCTGCTCGACAAGGACGACGTGGGTGCCTCGGCGGCGGTCTACGTCGACGGCGAGCCGGTGGTCGACCTCTGGGGCGGGTACGCCGACGCGGACCGCTCCGTCGCGTGGGAGGACTCCACCCTCACCTGCGTGAACTCGACGACCAAGAACATGACGGCCCTGTGCGCGCTGATCCTGGCCGACCGGGGCCTCCTCGACCTGTCGGCGCCGGTCGCCGCCCACTGGCCCGAGTTCGCCGCGGCGGGCAAGGAGGGCGTGCTCGTACGGCACGTGCTCTCGCACACCGCGGGGCTGCCGGACCTTCCCGGGCTGAACGCGGTAGCGGAGCTGTACGACTGGGAGGGCGTGACGGCGGGGCTGGCCGCGCGGGCCCCCGCATGGGAACCGGGAACGGCCGCCGGCTACCACGCGCTCACCTTCGGGTTCCTCGTCGGCGAGATCGTCCGCCGCGTCACCGGGCTCGGCATCGGCGAGTTCTTCGCGCGGGAGGTCGCCGGCCCGCTGGGCGCGGACTTCCACATCGGGCTCCCCGCGGAGCACGACCACCGCGTCGCACCACTGATCCCGCCGCCGTCGCTCACCGACGCGTACGCGGCCACCGCGCCGCCCGGACCGGACGGCGCACGCCGCGGGGACACCGGCGTCGCCGTCCGGGTCAGGGACGTCAACACGCCGGCCTGGCGCCGTGCGCGGCTCCCCGCGGTGAACGGCTACGGCAACGCCCGCTCCGTCGCCCTGGTCCAGTCGGCGCTGTCGAACCGGGGAACCGCCGCCGGCGTGCGCCTGCTGTCGCCCCGGGGGTGCGAGCCCGCGTGGCAGGAGGTGTTCGGCGGCACGGACCGCGTGCTGGGGACGCCGATGTCCTGGACTACGGGCTTCGGGAAGTTCGGCAACACCTTCGGCTGGGGCGGCTGGGGCGGATCGCTGGTCGTGAGCGACCCCGACGCCCGGATGACCGTGGCCTACGTCATGAACCGGATGATCGACCGGGAGCACCGGCGGGACGACCGCGGCATGGAGATCGTGATGGCCGCGTACGGGGGCCTGCGCTGACGGAGCGACGGGGCAACGCTGTTCGATAGGTTGCCCCGCATGACCGAACTCGGACCCGTGGCCTGGCCGCCCGTCCCGATACGGACCGAACGGCTCGTGCTCCGCGAGTCCGAGGCCCGGGACCGGACGGCGTTCATCGAACTGTTCGCCTCGCCGGACGTGCGCACCTACCTCGGAGGTCCGCTGCCGCGCGAGGAACTCGAGCGTGCCGTGCCCGAGGTGCCCGGGCGGCGCCCCGGCCTCTTCGCGGTCGACCTCGACGGAGCGATGATCGGCACGGTGTCGCTCGACCGGCGCGGCGCGGAGCGCCCGGGGCACCTCCTGCCGGATGCCGGAGAGGCTGAACTCGGCTACATGTTCCTCCCCGGGGCCTGGGGACACGGGTACGCCGCCGAGGCGTGCGCCGCGGCGCTCGGCTGGGTCGCCGGCGCGATTCCCGGTGAGCCGGTCGTGCTGTGCACGCAGACCGCCAACGACCGCGCGATGCGCCTCGCGGCGAAGCTGGGGTTCACCGAGGTGGAGCGGTTCGAGGAGTTCGGCGCGGAGCAGTGGTTCGGCGTGTGGTCTTCGCCCGCGCCGAGGTCAGCACGGTGAAGGGCCGGCCCGCCGCTTCAGGACGGTGAAGGACCGGCCCGCCGTCGTCCAGTGGGCGGACGGGGCCCAGTCCGCGGCCGCCGCGTGCCGGGCCAGGGCCGCCCGGCCGACGCGGGCCCAGGGGAACGGGGCGCCGAGGCCGCCGCGGCCGTCGGCCACCCGGACCTCGCAGCGTTCGTCGACGTCGGCCCCGTCCTCCGCCTGCGCGCACTCCACGATCAGCGAGCCCGTCACCGCGAGCACCTCGGCCGTGCGGCGCAGCAGCGCGGCGGGGTCCCCGCCGATGCCGATGTTCCCGTCGATGAGCAGGGCCGTGTCCCAACGGCCTTCGCCCGGAAGGGTGTCGAAGACCGACCGGTGCAGGGCGGCGCCGCCCGTGCGGGCGGTCCGGGCCACCGCCTCCGGGCTGACGTCGATGCCGAGGGCCCGGTGCCCGCGGGCGGCGAGCGCGCAGACCAGCCGGCCGGGGCCGCAGCCGATGTCCAGGACGGCGCCCCGGCAGCGGTCCAGCACCGTCCGGTCGGGGCCGTCCGGAGCCTCGCACCAGCGCTCCACGTCCAGCGGGAGCAGCCATCCGTCGCCCCGCCGCAGGTAGAGCGGCCCGCGGCCGCGGCGCAGGGCCACCGTGTACGGATCGGCCGACCAGGCGGTGACCGGACCCCCGGCCCGGGCGCCGCCCGAGGTGAGCGTGGTCATCGCAGCACCGGCCGGGTGAGGTGGCGGGTGAAGTCCGCCAGCCGGGCGGCGAAGGCCCCCGCCGGGGCCTCGGCGGCGACCAGGCGGGCGTCCCCGGCGGTGTCGACGTCGCGCAGGACGGGCAGCCGCCCGGTGCGCAGCCCGGCCGCGCGGAGCCGTTCGTACTGGACCGCGCCCGTCTCGGGGACCGACATCGGTACCCCGCGCAGGAGTGACGGGTCGGGGACGGCCAGTCCGAGCGCCCAGAACCCGCCGTCGACGGCGGGCCCGAACCAGGCCTCGTACGCCGACCAGTCGACGTCCAGCAGCTCCGGCGTGACCTGCGGGGTGTCCATGCCGATCAGCAGCGCGGGCCCGTCGCAGGCCCCGAAAGCGGCGGCGAGCCGCAGGTCCAGGCTCCCGGCGCACTGCGGGACCACCTCGAAGCCGGCCGGCAGCCACGGTCCGGGCCGGCCCTCCAGGACCAGGACCCGGCGCCGCGCGGGGGCCGCGGCCACGGCGGCGAGCGTGTCGGCGAGCGAGGCCTCGGCCAGCGCGGCCGCCTCGGCCGGGGTGAACGGCGGGGTGAGCCGGGTCTTGACCCGTCCCGGGACCGGCTCCTTCGCGATCACCAGCAGGGTGGTGGTCGTGGTCATCGGGCACCGCCGGAGGGCGTGCCCGCACCGGCCCGGCCGGCCGCCGGGCCGCCGGGAGCAGTGCCGTCGGGAGTAGTGCCGCCGGGGGCAGCACCGTCGGAGGCCGGGCCGCCGGCCGGCTGCGCCAGGACCCGGCTCATGTCGCGCACCGCCTGCCAGGTGCCCCGCCAGGTGCCCGTCACCTTCGACTTCCCCGAGCGCGGCAGGTACGGCACGTCCACCTCCCGGACCCGCCATCCCGCGTCCGCGGCCCGGACCACCATCTGCAGCGGGTAGCCGGAGCGCCGGTCCGACAGGTCCAGTCCGAGCAGGCCCTGCCGTCGCGCGGCCCGCATCGGGCCCAGATCGCGCAGCCGCAGGCCGGTCCGCCGGCGCAGCAGCCGGGCCAGCGCCAGGTTCCCGGCCCGGGCGTGCGCGGGCCAGGCGCCGCGGCCCCGCGGACGGCGCCGGCCGAGCACCAGATCGGCCTCGCCCGCGGCGACGGCCGCCACGAAGCCGGTCAGCAGCCCGGGGTCCATCGAGGCGTCGCAGTCGCAGAAGCAGACGACGTCCGCCTCGGAGGCGAGCAGTCCGGCGTGGCAGGCGGCGCCGAAACCGCGCCGGGACTCGGTGACCACGGTCGCGCCGAGGCTCCGCGCGAGCTCGGCGGAGCCGTCGGTGGAACCGTTGTCCACGACCAGGGCCCGCCAGCCGTCCGGAATGCGCGCGAGCACCCAGGGCAGGGCCTCGGCCTCGTTCAGACAGGGAAGTACGACGTCTACCGTCACGGTTTCGCTCACGGATTCACCGTAGGAACCGGGGGCCCGTAAAAGGGCCGTGCACTCCTTACGAAACGCGGACGTCGCTCCCACGGACGCGATCCGGGGTCCGGGAGGGAGCCCGGGGGTGGGAGGCTGGACGGTATGAGCGGTGACGGCGTGAACGGTAGCGGCAGCGGCAGCGGCGGCAGGATCGGCAGCGGTGGCGGTACGGAGCAGGCGCCCGCCCGGATCCTGGTCGTCGACGACGACCCCACGGTGGCGGAGGTCGTCACCGGCTACCTGAGGCGCGCGGGCTACACGGTGGAGAGCGTCGCCGACGGTCGGGCGGCGCTCGCCCACGCCGCGCTGATCCGGCCGGACCTGGTCGTACTGGACCTCATGCTGCCGGGTCTGGACGGGCTGGAGGTGTGCCGCAGGCTCCGCGCGGACGGTCCGGTGCCCGTGATCATGCTGACCGCGCGCGGCGACGAGGACGACCGGATCGCGGGACTGGAACTGGGCGCGGACGACTACGTCACGAAACCCTTCAGCCCGCGCGAGCTCGTCCTGCGGGTCGCCTCCGTGCTGCGCCGCGCGGCGGCCGCCGGGGCCGAAGCCGTCTCGGCGGCCGGCGGGGGAGGGGACCGGCTCACGGGCGCCGGGATCACCCTCGATCCGGCCACCCACCGGGCGGCGAAGGACGGCCGCGAACTGGCGCTGACAGTGCGGGAGTTCGATCTGCTGGCGCACTTCCTGCGGCATCCCGGGCAGGCGCACGGGCGGGAGGATCTGATGCGCGAGGTGTGGGGCTGGGACTTCGGCGACCTGTCGACGGTGACGGTGCACGTACGCCGCCTGCGCGCCAAGGTCGAGGAGGACCCGGGGAGGCCGAAGCTGATCCAGACGGTGTGGGGCGTCGGCTACCGCTTCGAACCGGGCGAGGTGGCCGCGGCATGAAGGACATACTGCTCATCGCGCTGTTCGCGTTCGGCGGGGCCGTGTGCGCGGGGGCGCTCGGGGCGCTCGTGCTCAGGCTGGTGCGGCACCGCTCGGTGGCCGTGTCCCTGACGGTGATCGCCGCGGTGACGGTCACCGCCATGCTGGCCGGGACGCTGGCCGTGGCCCAGGCGATGTTCCTCTCCCGGCACGACCTCGGGGTCGTCACCCTGGTCGTTGCCATGGCGGCGGTGGTCTCGCTGGCCGTGGCGCTGGTGCTGGGGCGGTGGGTGGTGGCCCGCAGCCGGGACCTGTCGCTGGCCGCACGGAACTTCGGTGACGGCGGCAGCTTCGCGGCGCCGCCGGGCCTCGCGACGGCGGAACTGGACTCCCTGTCGCGGGAGCTCGCGGCGACGAGCGAGAAGCTGGCGGTGTCCCGGGAACGGGAGCGGGCGCTGGAGACCTCGCGGCGGGAGCTGGTGGCCTGGATCTCGCACGATCTGCGGACCCCGCTGGCGGGGCTGCGGGCGATGTCCGAGGCGCTGGAGGACGGCATGGCGGAGGATCCGGCGCGCTACCACCGGCAGATCCGCACCGAGGTGGACCGGCTGAACTCCATGGTCGGTGACCTCTTCGAACTGTCCCGCATCCACGCGGGGGCACTGGCGCTGAGCCCGAGCCGGATGTCCGTGTACGACCTGGTCGGAGACGCGCTGTCCGGGGTGCATCCGCTGGCGCGGGAGCGCGGGGTGCGGCTCGACGGCGGAGCGGTGGACCGGGTGCCGGTGGAGGTGGACGGCAAGGAGATGACCCGGGTCCTGGCCAACCTGCTGATCAACGCGATCCGGCACACGCCGGTGGACGGCACGGTGGCGATCGCGGCTTCGGTGCGGGACGGCGGGGGAGCGGTGGTCGTCTCGGTGACGGACGGCTGCGGCGGCATCCCGGCGGAGGACCTGCCGCGGGTCTTCGACACGGGCTGGCGGGGCACGCAGGCGCGGACGCCTCCGGCGGGGGTGGCGTCGGCGGGAGTGGCCTCGGCGGGAGTGGCATCGGTGCCGGCGCCTCCGGCGGGGGCGGGGCTGGGGCTGGCGATCGTACGGGGCATCGTGGAGGCCCACGCGGGGCGGGCGGCGGTACGGAACGTTCCCGGAGGGTGCCGGTTCGAGGTGACCCTGCCGCTGCCGGCCTGAGCCCGGCCGGGGTCGGGGCGCCGCCTCCAGCCCCGCGCTTCGAACGCCTGCGGGGCCGGAGGGTGGCGCCCGCCGTGGGTGGGGTGCGGCGCCGTTGCCGGGGGCCGGCCCCGGACCCCCGCGCCTCGAACGCCGGCGGGGCTGGATGTGGCCGGAGCCCGCCCGGATGTGGCCGGCGTCCGCCTGAACGGGCGCGGCCGTGGGACGAACCTAGGCGTGGGCGAAGTCCCGCATGCCCGTGGCGAAGTCCGTCTCCGGCCGCCAGCCCAGGTCCGTGCGCAGGCGGTGGGAGTCGGCCGTGATGTGGCGGACGTCGCCGAGGCGGAATTCGCCGGTGACGACGGGCGCGGGGCCACCGTGGGCCGCGGCCAGGGCGGTGGCCATCTCGCCGACCGTGTGCGGGGTTCCGCTGCCGGCGTTGTACGCGGTGCACACGCCGGGCGGTGTCGAGGCCTCCAGGGCCAGGGCGTTGGCCTCCGCGACGTCCGTCACGTGGACGAAGTCCCGCCGCTGGCCGCCGTCCTCGTACACCTGCGGGGCCTCGCCCCGCGCCAGCGAGGAGCGGAAGAAGGAGGCCACGCCCGCGTACGGGGTGTCGCGCGGCATTCCCGGGCCGTACACGTTGTGGTAGCGCAGCGACACCGCCCGGCCGTCCACGCACCGGGCCCAGGAGGCCGCCAGGTGTTCCTGGGCCAGCTTCGTGGTCGCGTACACGTTGCGCGGATCCGTCGGGGCGTCCTCGGCCACCAGCCCCGGCGCCAGCTCCGAGTCGCAGGTGGGGCAGTGCGGTTCGAAGCGGCCCGCGGCCAGGTCGGCGGCGCGGCGCGGGCCCGGGCGGACCACCCCGTGGCGGGGGCACTCGTAGCGGCCCTCCCCGTAGACCACCATCGAGCCGGCGAGGACCAGGTCCCGGACCCCGCCGTCCGCCATGGCGGCGAGCAGCACCGCCGTGCCGAGGTCGTTGTGGGAGACGTACGCCGGGGCGTCCGCGAAGTCCTTGCCGAGGCCGACCATCGCGGCCTGGTGGCAGACGGAGTCCACCCCGCGCAGGGCCCTGCGCACCGCCTCGGGTTCGCGGACGTCGGCCCGTACGAACTCGCCACCGTTCGGCGGGGGGACGAGGTCCAGGACGAGGGGGTCGTGGCCGTGGAGGCGCAGAGTGGTAACGATGTGGGAGCCGATGAACCCGGATCCGCCGGTGACGAGTACGCGCATGACCGGGACGTTACGGACCGCCGGGGCGGGCCGGGGGCTCCCACGCCCCGCCGTAAGACTTCCGTCAGGTCATTTCGTCACGGGCGGTGAGCGCGTGGGGGCAAGGGGTCCCAAGTTGCGTCCGGTACTGGTGTGTTTGAGCCGCCGAGCGGCGAAAAGTAACCTTTTTGGTGCCTCGCCAAATGGCTTGACCGCGACGTAAGCGGGGCATAAGTTCTGCCCCGGCTTGCTCCGTCCGGGTGGGCCGGAACGTCGTCCTCTGGGGGGACCCATGCACTACTTCACCGATGTCGTCAAGCGGTACGTCGACTTCAACGGTCGCGCCCGGCGCCAGGAATACTGGATGTACACGCTGATCTACGTGGCGCTGCTGATCGTCGCCATCGTCGTCGACTTCGCGCTCGGCACCTACCCGCTGCTGTACTCGCTGCTCGCTCTCGGCCTCTTCCTCCCCACGCTCGGGGTGGGCGTGCGCCGCCTCCACGACCAGGGCAAGTCCGGTTGGTGGATCCTGGTCGGCATCATCCCCTTCGTCGGCTGGATCTGGGCCATCGTGCTCATGGCCACCGAGGGGACCCCCGGCCCGAACCAGTACGGCCCGAGCCCGAAGGCCGTCCACGCCTGAGCGGGTCCGTGAATCCGTAGCGCCCGAGCGCCGCCCCTGGCTGGAAACAGCCGGTGGCGGCGTTTTCGGCGTTCGGGGCCTCCCCCGGCGCCCCGCGTGACGCGCGTCTCCTCCGACCTTGCGCCGGGGGGCTGTCCAGACCGGCCCGATCACGAGATATCTTGATGTCGAGCAATGTTGCAGACGAGAGACGCAGACTGTGGAGCGGAGCATCCGGTGACTGACTCGACCATCATCTACACGCACACTGACGAGGCCCCGGCCCTCGCGACGTATTCGTTCCTGCCTGTGATCCAGGCGTACGCGTCGACGGCCGGTGTGAATGTCGAGACCCGTGACATCTCCCTGGCAGGCCGGATCATCGCCAGCTTCCCCGAGTACCTGGAAGAGGGGCAGCGGATCGCGGACGCCCTCGCCGAGCTCGGCGAGCTGGCGAAGACGCCCGAGGCCAACATCATCAAGCTGCCCAACGTCTCGGCGTCGATCCCGCAGCTCAAGGCCGCGGTAGCCGAGCTCCAGGGCCAGGGCTACGCGCTTCCGGACTACCCGGACGACCCGAAGAGCGACGAGGAGCGGGAGAACCGCGCCCGTTACGACAAGATCAAGGGCAGCGCCGTCAACCCGGTCCTGCGCGAGGGCAACTCCGACCGCCGCGCCCCGGCCTCGGTCAAGAACTACGCCAAGGCGCACCCGCACCGCATGGGTGCCTGGGTCTCCGAGTCGAAGACGAACGTCGCCACCATGGGCGAGAACGACTTCCGCTCCACCGAGAAGTCCGCCGTGATCGCCGAGGCCGACACGCTCCGCATCGAGTTCGTCGACGCCGACGGCGCCGTCACCGTCCTGCGCGAGTCCGTACCGGTCCTCGCCGGCGAGGTCGTGGACGCGTCCGTCCTGCACGTCGACGCGCTGCGCACCTTCCTGAACGACCAGATCGAGCGCGCCAAGGCCGAGGACGTCCTGTTCTCCGTGCACCTCAAGGCCACGATGATGAAGGTCTCCGACCCGATCATCTTCGGCCACGTGGTCCGCGCCTTCTTCCCGAAGACCTTCGCCCGCTACGGCGCGACCCTGGCGGCCGCCGGCCTCTCCCCGAACGACGGTCTCGGCACCATCCTGAACGGCCTGGGCGCGCTGCCCGACGCCGACGCGATCAAGGCCTCCTTCGACGCCGAGATCGCCGAGGGCCCGGCCCTCGCGATGGTGGACTCCGACAAGGGCATCACCAACCTGCACGTCCCGTCGGACGTCATCGTCGACGCCTCGATGCCGGCCATGATCCGCACCTCCGGCCACATGTGGGGCCCGGACGGCGCCGAGGCCGACACGCTCGCCGTCCTCCCGGACAGCAGCTACGCCGGTGTCTACCAGGTCGTCATCGACGACTGCCGCGCGCACGGCGCGTACGACCCGTCCACGATGGGCTCGGTGCCGAACGTCGGCCTCATGGCCCAGAAGGCCGAGGAGTACGGCAGCCACGACAAGACCTTCGAGCTGGCCGCGGCGGGCACCGTCCGCCTCGTCAACGCCTCGGGTGCCACGGTCCTGGAGCAGGAGGTCGCCGCCGGCGACATCTTCCGCGCCTGCCAGACCAAGGACGCGCCGATCCAGGACTGGGTCAAGCTCGCCGTCACCCGCGCCCGCGCCACCGGTGTCCCGGCCATCTTCTGGCTGGACGAGGGCCGCGCGCACGACGCGCAGCTGATCGCCAAGGTCAAGACGTACCTCGCGGACCACGACACCGACGGTCTGACCATCAAGATCCTGTCCCCGGTCGAGGCCACCGCCTACTCCCTGGAGCGGATCCGCCGCGGCGAGGACACCATCTCGGTGACCGGCAACGTGCTGCGCGACTACCTGACCGACCTCTTCCCCATCCTGGAGCTGGGCACCAGCGCCAAGATGCTGTCGGTCGTCCCGCTGATGAACGGCGGCGGCCTCTTCGAGACCGGCGCCGGCGGCTCCGCCCCGAAGCACGTCCAGCAGCTCGTCAAGGAGAACTACCTGCGCTGGGACTCCCTCGGTGAGTTCCTCGCGCTGGCCGTCTCCTTCGAGCACCTGGCCACCACCACCGGCAACGCCCGCGCCCAGGTGCTGGCCGACACCCTGGACCGGGCGACCGGCACTTTCCTCAACGAGGACAAGTCGCCGAGCCGCAAGCTGGGCGGCATCGACAACCGCGGCAGCCACTTCTACCTCGCCCTGTACTGGGCGCAGGAGCTGTCGCGCCAGACCCAGGACCCGAAGCTGGCCGCCGCCTTCGACCCGCTGGCCAAGACGCTGGCCGAGTCCGAGGAGAAGATCGTCGGCGAGCTCATCGCCGTACAGGGCGCTCCGGCGGAGATCGGCGGCTACTACCAGCCCGACGCCGCCAAGGCCTCGGCGATCATGCGGCCGTCCGCGACGCTGAACGAGGCGCTCGCGCTCCTCGGCTGAGGTTCATCGGGATCGGGGTCCATCGGGACCGAGATTCATCGGGACTGAGATTCATCAGGACTGAGGTTCATCGGGACTGAGGTCCACCGCTTCCACGGGTCCGCCCCGGTCGGCAATCGCCGACCGGGGCGGACCCGTTTCCGCACCCGCTCAGAGTCGGTGCACCTGATCCGGCGAGAAGGCCAGCGGGTCGCGCCCGGCGGCCAGGATCCGCAGCCCGGGAGCCACGGCGAGCAGCTCGCGCAGCCAGTCCAGGGTCTCGGACGCGAGGTGCTCGCAGCCGTCGAGCACGAGCAGCATGTCGCGCTCCGCCAGCCACGACGCCGCGTTCGACGTCCCGTACGGCAGGAACGGCATGCCGGGCAGACTGCCCAGCGCGGCGGTCAGGTCGCGGATCCCGAACCGCCGGTCCATGGACACGACGGCCACTCCGTCGTAGAAATTGGACGAGAGCCGTTGCCCGATCTCCCGCACCAATTGGCTCCGGGGCTCACGGAACCGACCGGTGACGGTCAGCACCTTGCCCCGCCGCACGGCGGTGAATAGACGGGACAGCTCCGCGGAGGTCGCCGGGAAAGTACCGGCTCCTCTGGAATCCCTCATCGACACGATGCCCCCCTGCATGCGTGACCTGCGGCAAGAGGGTTGTTTCAAGCCGCATGAAGACGATTATGCGCCACTTTTCAGGAAAGGCCAGTGGAATTCCCTATTCCGCTGAAAGGACCGTGGCGTCCGATGATCGCCGGAGTTGTACAGGTCACATGGCTTTGTCCACCCCCGTACGAAGAGGCGCGACCCCCGTCGTTCGCGGCCGTTTCCGGCAACGGTTGTCCGGGGGCCCGGAATCCGCTGTACTGCTGCGGTGCGGCCCGATGTCCGGGCGCGGCGCGGGAATGCTCTGGGGAGGGCCAGGATGAGTGCGGACCGGCGTCGGGCAGGGCGGGGCGCGAGACCCGCGTCGCACCGGCGCCGTGCGGGCTTGCGGGGCCGTACGGGCTTGGGCGGCCGTGCGGGCTTGCGCGGCCGTGCGGGCTTCAGGCGCCGTGCGGGCCTCCAGGGCGGTCCGGGCTTCCGCGGCCGCCCGGGCTTCCGCGGCCGCCCGGGCTTCCGCGGTCGCCCGGGCTTCCGCAGCCGAAGACCCGTGCTGAGCCTCTTCCTGACCGCCTTCCTCCTCGTGGGCGTCTGCGCAGCGACGGGCCTCGCCTGGGACACCCGCACGGTCGCCGGAGCGCAGGGCCGTCCGGGAGCGGTCCCGGGCGCCACGCTGCCCGCGGGCCCCGGCGACGGCCCCGCGCCCACGGCCACCGGCCCCGCCGCCACCGGAGGCCCGGCCGCCACCGCCCCGCAGAGCACGCCCGCGCCGTCCCCGGAACCCGAGGACCCGGAGTCCGGTGGCGACGACGGAGTCCGCCCGTCCGGCCCGCTGCCCTTCGACATGCCGCAGCCGGCCGCCCTGCGCTCCGGCGCCGCCGGCAAGAAGCTGGTCTTCGCCCACTACTTCACCCCGTACCCGCTCTCCCTCGACAACGCGAACGCCGACGCCGACTACTACACCCGCAACTACCTGAAGCCGGACGGCGAGAACGGCAAGCACGAGCGCTACGGGGGCCTGCTGCGCGACCGGCCGCTGCCCGTCCCGCCCAAGGCCGGGAACTGGGAGCTCGCCAACCTCCAGCAGGAGGTCCGTACGGCCCGCGCCGCGGGCCTCGACGGATTCACCCTCGACCTGCTCTCCCTGGCCGGGAAGAACCGGGAGCGCTGCGCGCTCCTGATGGAGGCCGCCCGCTCGGTGGACCCGGCCTTCAAGGTCATGCTGATGCCGGACATGACCTCCCTGGGCACCGACGACCCGGCCGTGCTCGCCGACCTCCTCGCGGACCTCGGCAAGGCCCCGGCGGCCCACCGGCTGCCCGACGGCCGGCTGGTCGTCTCGCCGTTCAAGGCCGAGGAGAAGAGCGCCGCCTGGTGGACCCGGGTCATGGACGTCCTGAAGTCCCGGCACGGCATCCGCACCGCCTTCGTTCCGCTCTTTCTCGACTTCGGCGCGCACAGCGGTGAATTCGAGCCCATCAGCTACGGATTCTCCGAGTGGGGCAGCCGCAGTTACGTCGGCCAGGAGAGCTCCACCCGCGACGTCCGGCGCGCCCACGGCGCGGGCAAGATCTGGATGCAGCCCGTATCGGTCCAGGACGCCCGGCCCAACCAGGGCATCTACGACGAGGCCGGCAACACCGCGACCCTGCGCGCCACATGGAACCGCGCCATCGAGGACGGGGCCGACTGGGTCCAGCTCACCACCTGGAACGACTACAGCGAGGGCAGCCAGTTCGCGCCCTCCCTGCACAACGGCCATGCCTACCTGGACCTTTCCTCGTACTACCTCACCCGGTTCAAGACGGGCGGCTGGCCGAAGATCGCCCGCGACACGCTGTACCTGAGCTCGCGCACCCAGTTCGCCGCCGCCGACCCGAGCGGCGGCCAGTCCCTGGTGATGTCGCTGCGGGGCGGCAGCGCCGCGGCCCGGGACACGGTGGAGGTGCTGAGCTTCCTGACCGCGCCCGCGAGCATCCGTACGGCCGTGGGAGCGGCCGGGGACGCGCACGCCGCTCCGGCCGGTGTCCACTGCGAGCTGCTGCCCCTGGGGCCGGGCACGGGCTCGGCGGCCGTGGTGCGCGACGGCAAGGCCGGGGCCCGGGTGGAGCTGCCGTACCGGGTGGACCGCACGGTAGAGGTCCAGGACCTCCAGTACTACGCCGCCACCAGCGGTCGGAGTTGAGCCCGCAGGGCCTGAAGTCCCTTGCTCCGGGACCTTCGTCACCCCATATGTAGTGGTGGTGATCTGCCATCACATCTATATGTAGTGTTGGCTCTGCCGGTTCGGCGGGGCCTCTCCCCGACCGAGGCAACAGGGAACCCGGTGGGAATCCGGGACTGCCCCGCAACGGTGAGTCCGCCACGGCGGACGAGTCCGACCCCTGCCGGCATGGGCTTCGAAGCCCGCCATTCTTCCGTGCCGAGCCTCGTGGGAGGGCTGCCGTGACTGCTGTCGTCGACGCCGTAGAGACCGTGACCGAATACCTGGACCGCCGGGACTGGCGGGTGAACGCCAACGCCAACCAGGGCTATTCGCTCGGCGGCCTCATCCTCAACGCCGCCGGCAAGGTCACGGCGAACTACTGGCTGGAACAGGTCTATCCCGCCGCCGTGGCCCGCGCGCACCGCGAGGGCGGCCTCCACATCCACGACCTGGACATGCTCTCCGGCTACTGCGCCGGCTGGTCCCTGCGCACCCTGCTGACCGAGGGCTTCAACGGGGTCCCCGGACAGATCGACTCCGCCCCGCCCCGGCACCTGTCCTCGGCCGTGGGCCAGATCGTGAACTTCCTCGGCACCCTGCAGAACGAATGGGCGGGAGCCCAGGCCTTCTCCTCCTTCGACACCTGCCTCGCGCCCTACGTCCGCCTCGACTCGATGACGTACGACCAGGTCAGGCAGTGCGTCCAGGAGCTCGTGCACAACCTCAACGTGCCCTCGCGCTGGGGCACCCAGACCCCCTTCACCAACCTCACCTTCGACTGGACCTGCCCCGAGGACCTGCGCGAGCAGGTCCCGGTGGTCGCGGGGGAGGAGACCGGCTTCACCTACGGCGAGCTCCAGGCCGAGATGGACATGATCAACCGGGCGTACATCGAGGTGATGACGGAAGGAGACGCCACCGGGCGGGTGTTCACCTTCCCCATCCCGACCTACAACATCACCCGGGACTTCCCCTGGGAGAGCGAGAACGCCGAGCTGCTCTTCACGATGACCGCCAAGTACGGGCTCCCGTACTTCCAGAACTTCATCAACTCCGAGCTCGAACCGAACATGATCCGCTCCATGTGCTGCCGCCTCCAGCTCGACCTGACCGAGCTCCTCAAGCGCGGCAACGGGCTCTTCGGCAGCGCCGAACAGACCGGTTCGCTCGGCGTGGTCACCCTCAACTGCGCCCGGCTCGGGCACCTTTGCGCGGGCGACGAGGCGGGGCTGCTGGTCGAGGTGGACCGGCTGTGCGAGCTCGCCAAGGACAGCCTCGAACTCAAGCGGATCACCGTCCAGGACCTGATCGACGGGGGCCTCTTCCCCTACACCAAGCGGTACTTGGGCACCCTGCGCAACCACTTCTCCACCATCGGGGTCAACGGGGTCAACGAGATGGTGCGCAACTTCAGCGGCGACGCGTACGACATCACCGCGCCCGAGGGCCACGCCCTCGCCGTCCGCCTCCTGGACCGGGTCCGGGCCCGGATGGTCGACTTCCAGGAGACCACCGGCCACCTCTACAACCTGGAGGCCACCCCCGCCGAGGGGACGACGTACCGCTTCGCGAAGGAGGACCGGGCCCGCTTCCCCGCATCCTCCAGGCCGGCACCGACGCCAACCCGTACTACACCAACTCCTCGCAGCTGCCCGTCGGCTGGACCGACGACCCCTTCGAGGCGCTGGAGCGCCAGGACGAGCTGCAGGGCAAGTGCACGGGCGGCACCGTCCTGCACCTGTACACCCCCGAGCGGATCCCGACGGCCGAGGCCTGCCGCAAACTGGTCCGGCGCGCGCTGGAGACCTTCCGGCTCCCGTACCTGACGGTGACCCCGACCTTCTCCATCTGCGCGGACCACGGCTACCTGGCGGGGGAGCAGCCCCACTGCCCCACCTGCGGGGCGGTGTGCGAGGTCTGGACCCGGGTCATGGGCTACCACCGCCCGGTGTCCTCCTTCAACATCGGCAAGAAGGGCGAACACGCCGAGCGCGTCCACTTCAAGGCGGCCGTGTGAGCCCCGCCGTGCCGGCCGCGTCCGGCGCGCAGCC
This sequence comes from Streptomyces sp. NBC_01298, assembly GCF_035978755.1. Taxonomy (NCBI): domain Bacteria; kingdom Bacillati; phylum Actinomycetota; class Actinomycetes; order Kitasatosporales; family Streptomycetaceae; genus Streptomyces; species Streptomyces sp. NBC_01298. The sequence continues at coordinate 1,295,103 of NZ_CP108414.1, read as the reverse complement.
GGACGAGGTCATCCGCATCGGCGGCTGGTCCCGGCTGTCCACCTGCGACTGGCCCGGCCGGCTGGTCACCACCGTCTTCTGCCAGGGCTGCCCCTGGCGCTGCGGCTACTGCCACAACCCCGGCCTGCTGCCCGCCCGAACCCCCGCCGCCGTCTCCTGGGACGAGGTGCTCGGCCACCTGGCCCGCCGTACGGGGCTGCTCGACGGGATCGTGTTCTCGGGCGGGGAACCGCTCCTCCAGCGCGGCCTGCCCCGGGCCGTCCGGGAGGCCCGTGCGCTCGGCCTGGAGGTCGGGCTCCACACCGGGGGAGCCTTCCCCCGGCGCCTCGCCCGGCTGCTGGACGCGGGCCTGCTGGACTGGGTCGGCTTCGACGTCAAGGCCCCGCCCGGCCGCTACGAACGGGTCACCGGCATCGGCCACGCGGCCGCCTCCGCGGAGCGCGGCCTGCGCCTGCTGCTCGCCTCGGGGGTGCCCCACCAGCTCCGCACCACGGTGGACCCGGCCCTGCTGGACCCGCCCGCCGTGGCCGACCTGGACGCCTGGCTCGCGGAACTGGGCGCGGGCCCCACGCTCCGCCAGACCGCGCGCCCGCCGGCGGCCTGAGGGCCCGGCGGCCGAGGTCCCCCTCCCCGGCCGCGATGGCCGGGGAGAGGTCTGTCGCTCCGGGCGGGCGGCGGGGCATGATCGGCTCGACAGCCGCGCCGCACCCACGGAGGTCCCACGTGACCCAGCTCCCCGAGCCGCCCGAACGCCCCGAGCCGACCGGCCGTGCCGATCGCACCGGGTCCGTACGCCGCCCCGCCGAATTCCCGGGCGGCCGCGAGCTGTTCCGGCTCTCCGATGACATCGCCCACCTGAACCACGGGTCGTTCGGAGCGGTTCCGATCCCCGTCCAGGAAGCACAGGCCGCCCTGCGGGCCGAGGCGCACGCGGACCCCGACGCCTTCTTCATCGGCGCCCCCGACCGGCTCGTCGGGGCCCGGACCCGGATCGCCGCCCGGCTCGGCGCCGAGCCGGACGCGCTCGCCTTCGTTTCCAACGCCACCGAGGCCGCCAACGTGGCCCTCGACGCCGTGGAGTTCGCCGCCGGCGACGAGATCCTGGTCACCGACCACGGCTACGGCACCGTCGTCGCGGCCGCCGCGCGGCGCGCCCCGCTCACCACCGTGGCCCTGGGGACCGACCTCCCCGACGAGGACGCCGTACGGGAAACCGTGCTGGCCGGGGTCACCCCGCGGACCCGGGTCGCCGTGCTCGACCACATCAGCTCGCCCACCGCCCGGCTCATCGCCTCGCCCCGGCTTCTCGCCGAGCTCGCCGAGCGCGGCGTCACCACCATCGTGGACGGCGCGCACGCGCCCGGCATGATCCCGGACCCGCTGGGCGGGGGCGCCGACTTCTGGTTCGGCAACCTCCACAAATGGGCCTACGCCCCGTCCGGCACCGCGATCCTGTCCGTCGCCCCGCGGCACCGTGCCCGGGTCCGGCCGCCGGTGCCCTCCTGGGAGGACCACCACGGCTACCCGCGCTCCGTGGAGAACCGCGCCACCTTCGACTACACCGGCTGGCTCGCCGCCCCGGAGGGGCTCGACCTGCTGGAGGAGCTCGACGCGGCCAAGGTGCGCGCCCACAACAGCGCGCTGGCCGCCCACGGCGCGGCCCTGCTCGCCGAGATCCCGGGAATCGCCCCGCTCCCGTACACCGAAGGCCTCGCCCTGCGCACGCTGCGCCTGCCGCCGGGGGTGGCCGAAACCCCTGCGGCCGCCGCCGCGCTGCGCGAGCGGATCGCGGCCGAGCAGCGGATCCGGGTACTCATCTGGCCCTGGCCGGGCGGCGGCGGCATCCGGGTGAGCGGCCAGATCTACAACCGGGCCGAGGAGTACGAACGGCTCGCCGAGGTGCTGCCCGCCTACCTGGTCTGAGGCGGGGCCTCAGTCGCGCCGGAGCAGGTACGTGTCCATGATCCAGCCCTTGCGGGCACGGGCCTCGGTGCGCAGTTCCTCGATCCGGCCGGCGACCTCCGCCAGCTTCCCCGAGACCAGGATCTCGTCGGGGGTGCCGACGTACGCACCCCAGTAGATGTACAGGTCCTGGTCGAGGTGGGCGGTGAAGGCGTGCCGGGCGTCCAGCATCACCACCACGTCGTCCACCCCGTCCGGCCAGCCCTCCGCGAGCCGGCGCCCGGTGGTGATCTGGACCGGGCGGCCCACCCGGTTGAGGGTGGTGCGGTGGCGGGCCAGCAGCGAGGAGATGCTGCTGATGCCGGGCACCACCTCGTGCTCGAAGGCGACCCGGCCCTTCTCCAGCACCTCGTCGAGGATCGCGAGCGTGGAGTCGTAGAGCGAGGGGTCGCCCCACACCAGGAACGCGCCCGTCTCGCCCTCCGCCAGGTCCTCCGCGACGAACCGCTCGAAGAGCTCGGCCCGCGCGCTGCGCCAGCCGTCCACCGTGGGGGTGTAGTCGGAGGGCGTCCGGTCCCGGTCGGGATCGCGGCCCTCCACCAGCCGGTGTCCGGGGCGTGCGTGCGCGTCGAGCATCGCCCGCCGCAGCCCGGTCAGATCCGCCTTCTCCTCGCCCTTCTCCAGGATGAGGAATGCGTCCGCCGCGCCGATCGCCCTGACCGCCTGGAGGGTCAGGTGGTCCGGGTCGCCCGCGCCTATGCCGATCACTGAGAACTTCTTCACCGGGCTATTCTGCCCGTCATGCGCGCCGCCCTGTTCGTCACCTGCGTCAACGACGCGCTCTACCCGCGCACGGGCATCGCCGTGGTCCGCCTCCTGGAGCGGCTCGGGGTCACCGTGGACTTCCCCGCCGCGCAGAGCTGCTGCGGGCAGCCGCAGTACAACACCGGCTACCGGCGCGAGGCGGAACCACTGGTCCGGCGTACCGCCGAGGCCTTCGCGGGGTACGAGTACGTGGTCACCCCGTCCGGTTCCTGCGCCGCCATGGTCCGCGCCCACTACCCCCGGATCGGGCGCGCGGCCGAGGCCGAGGGCCGGGGACCGGGGCTGGCCGCGCTGGCCGAGGACCTCGTACCGCGCGTGTACGAGCTCACCGAGTTCCTGGTCGACGTCCTCGGCGTGACCGACGTCGGCGCCCACTTCCCGCACACCGTCACCTACCACCCGTCCTGCCACGGCCTGCGGACTCTGGGCCTCGGCGACCGGCCCCGCCGGCTGCTGGAGGCCGTACGCGGTCTGGAACTGCGCGAACTGCCCGGCGCCGAGGAGTGCTGCGGCTTCGGCGGGACCTTCGCCGTCAAGAACCCGGACGTATCGGCGGCCATGGGCACCGACAAGACCGCCCACGCCCTCTCCACGGGCGCCGAGGTGCTCTGCGGGGCCGACAACTCCTGCCTCGCCCACCTCGACGGCATCCTGCGGCGCCGGGGCGCCCCGCTGCGGGCCCTGCACCTCGCCGAGATCCTGGCCGCGACGGAAGAGGAGCCCGTCCAAGGGCTCGGAGGACTCGTATGACGGGCACGTACCTCGGCATGCCGGCCTTCCCCGACGCGGCCCGCGAAGCCGTACGGGACGAGGTGCTGCGGGCCAACCTGCGCCACGCCACGCACACCATCCGCGACAAGCGGGCCCGGGCCGTCGCCGAACTGGAGGACTGGGACCGGCTGCGCGCGGCCGGCAAGGCAGTCAAGGACCACACGCTGGCGCACCTGGACCGGTACCTGCTCCAGCTGGAGGCCGCCGTCACCGCCGCGGGCGGCACCGTCCACTGGGCGGCCGACGCGGAGGAGGCCAACCGCGTCGTGACGGACCTGGTCCGGGCCACCGGGGAGACGGAAGTGGTCAAGGTCAAGTCCATGGCCACCCAGGAGATCGGCCTGAACGAGGCCCTGGAGGCGGCCGGGATCGCCGCGTACGAGACCGACCTCGCCGAGCTCATCGTCCAGCTCGGCCACGACCGGCCCTCCCACATCCTGGTCCCGGCCATCCACCGCAACCGCGGCGAGATCCGCGAGATCTTCGCCGCGGAGATGGGCGGCTGGGGCCGTCCGGCCCCCGAGGGGCTGGGCGACGACCCGCGCGAACTCGCCGAGGCCGCCCGGCTGCACCTGCGCGAGAAGTTCCTGCGCGCCAAAGTCGCCGTGTCCGGAGCCAACTTCATGGTCGCCGAGACCGGCACGATGGTCGTGCTGGAGTCCGAGGGCAACGGCAGGATGTGCCTGACCCTTCCCGAGACGCTGATCTCCGTGGTCGGGATCGAGAAGGTGGTCCCCACCTTCCGCGACCTGGAGATCTTCCTCCAGACCCTGCCCCGCTCCTCGACGGCCGAGCGGATGAACCCGTACACGACCATGTGGACCGGGGTCGTCGACGGCGACGGCCCCTCCGCCTTCCACCTCGTCCTCCTCGACAACGGCCGCACCGACACCCTCGCCGACGAGGTGGGCCGTCAGGCCCTGCGCTGCATCCGCTGCTCGGCCTGCCTCAACGTCTGCCCGGTGTACGAGCGCGCCGGCGGCCACGCCTACGGCTCCGTCTACCCCGGCCCGATCGGCGCCATCCTCAGCCCCCAGCTCCGGGGCACCGGAAGCGAGATCGACGCCACCCTGCCCTACGCCTCCACCCTGTGCGGGGCCTGCTACGAGGTCTGTCCGGTCGCCATCGACATCCCCGAGGTACTGCTCCACCTGCGCGAACGCATCGCCCAGGGCGGCCCGGTGACCCGCGAGGGGATCCGCGTGCGCCTGCGCCCCGCCGACGGCCACACCGCCGAACGGGCCGCCATGCGGGCCGCCCGGATCCTCCTCGACCGCCCGGGCGCGCTGCGCGCGGGGGAGCGGCTGCTGGCCCGGGCCCGACGGCTGCGACCGCGCCGGCTGCCGGGGCCGGGGCGGGCCTGGACCGACAGCCGGGAGCTGCCGGAGCTCCCCGAGCGCCCGTTCCGAGACTGGTGGGCGGCGCGCGAGAAGGAGGCACGCCCATGAGCGCCAGGGAGCAGATCCTGGCCCGCATCCGCCGGGCCCTGCCCGAGCCGCGCCCGGACACCGCGATCCCCCGGGACTACCTCCCGGTGCACGGAGCCCGCACCCCGGCCGAGACCGTCGACCTGCTCGCGGCGAACCTCACGGAGTACCGGGCGAAGGTGCACCGGGTCGGCGAGGACGGCATCGCCGCGCTGCTGGCCCGCCTCCTGGCCGAGCGGGGCGCGGCCTCGGTCCTGGTACCGCCCGGGCTGCCCCCGTACTGGCTGGCGGCCGCCGACCCGACCCTGATCCACGACCGGGCGGACTCCACCCCGTACCAACTGGACGCGGTCGACAGCGTGGTGACCGGCTGCGCCCTGGCGATCGCCGAGACCGGCACGATCGTCCTCGACGGCGGGCCCGAGCAGGGACGGCGGCGGATCACCCTCGTCCCCGACCACCACATCTGCGTGGTCCGCGTCCCCGGCCAGGTGGTCGACTCGGTCCCCCGCGCGCTGCCGCTGCTGGACCCCACCCGCGCCCTGACCTGGATCTCGGGACCCTCCGCCACCAGCGACATCGAGCTGGACCGGGTGGAGGGCGTGCACGGGCCCCGCACCCTGGAAGTGGTCCTCCTCGGAGCACAATGAGGGCATGTCCTCCCACCTCGCCCTCACCGCCCTCGTGGTCCACGACTACGACGAGGCCATCGACTTCTACACCCGCGCGCTCGGCTTCGACCTCGCCGAGGACACCGCGCGCCCGGACGGCTCCCGCTGGGTCGTGGTGCGCCCGCCGGGCGCCAAGGAGTCGGCCCTGCTGCTGGCCCGCGCCAAGGACGACGCCCAGCGCTCCCGCGTCGGCGACCAGACGGGCGGCCGGGTCGGCTTCTTCCTGTACACCGACGACTTCGCCGCCGACCACGCCCGGATGACCGCGGAGGGCGTCCGCTTCCTGGAGGAGCCGCGCCACGAGCCGTACGGCTCGGTCGCCGTCTTCCAGGACCTCTACGGCAACCGCTGGGACCTCCTCCAGCCGGCGTAGCCCCGTCGGGCGCGGACCCGGACACCACCGCAGCAGCCCGAGACCCCGACCGCGCGGGCACGGGCCCGGGCCGCCGCACGGGCCGGGCCCCGCCGCGCCGACCGGGCCGGGCCGGGCCGCGCCGTCCGCCGGCCTCGCCCCGGACTCGCTCCGGGGTCAGACCGGGCCGGGGTCGCCCGTGAGGTGCGGAGCCTCGGCGGCGGCGTCGACGACCGCTCCGGCCTCCACCCGCCCCGCCAGCTCCCGGGCCCAGCCGGCCAACCCGGGGAGGTCCATCCCGTAAGGGGTCCCGGGCACTGTCCCGGCCCCGGCTGCGGCCGAGTCCCTGGCCGTCTCCCGCCCGGCCAGGGCCAGCGCATCCGCTCCGCGGCGCAGCAGCCGGGCCCCGCCGACCGCGTTCCCGCGCGCGGAGTGCGTCAGCCCGACCGCCAGCTGCGCCAGCGCCCGCCACAGCGGCGCTTCGGCCCCGGGCCCCGACTTCCAGGCGTCCTCGAACACCTCGTGCGCGTGGAAGGGCATCCCGGCGTCCAGCAGCCGCTGCGCCTGCGCCACCGTCTCCCCGGGCGAGCGCACCACTCCCTCGGGCTGCCGCTCCACGCCTTGGGCCCCGTAGGGCAGCGGCCGCCCCAGCCCGTCCCGGGGACGGGCGTTCCGCGCCCGCCCCTCATCGTCCCGATCCCGTGCGTTCACCCTTCCATCCTCGCCGCATCCCCCTCTCGCCGATAACCGGTGCATGGACACCCCTCGGTGTGGGGTAATGTTCTGCATGTGCCGCCGAGACGGGGGAAACCCCAGATCAGAAGCACATCGGGACGTGGCGCAGCTTGGTAGCGCACTTGACTGGGGGTCAAGGGGTCGCAGGTTCAAATCCTGTCGTCCCGACTTTTCGAAGTCGCAGTTCAGAGGCCGTATCGGAGAAATCCGATACGGCCTCTGAGTTTTTTGGGAACGAACCGGGGGCGGAAGCCACAACCTCCGGGGAGTCGGCTAGTCCAGGACCGCCCTGCCGCCCGCGGCGGGACCACGCCAGATTTCCCGAATCCTCTCGAACGACCCCAGCAGCCCGGCGTCCTGTACGAAGGGGAGCAGAACGTCGGCGTCGCTGGCGCGCATGCGCAGAACGTCCGCCGGCCGTAGCGCCAGCAGGAGGGGCTCGGTATGCGTGGAGAGCCAGTCCTGTTGACCCAGTTCGTGAGCCAGCCGTAGCAGCCCGATGAGCAGCCTCGGCTCCTGCTGGTCCGAGGGCAGCGCCTCGAACAGCGCCCGCCCGTGCTCCAGCGCCGCGTTCCCCGGCCCCCATGCCCCCACCGCCCAGATCGGGGTGCTCCCCGCCTCCCTCAGGATCTGCTCCAGGCGTTCCCGCGGTCCGTGGAACAGCGCCCCGTAACCGCGGAGATGGCCGACCAGTGCCTTGCGCTCGGCTTCCTCCTGCTTCGGGTTCTTCGTGGCCGGCACGGCCGACATGCGGAGCACGTACTCCTCGAGCACGGGCCAGAGGCCTCCCCACAGAGGAGCGTCGTCGCCTGCGCCTGACCGGATCACCTCTACGAGGAGGGGCCGAACGATGTCGTCGGGCAGCCGGTCGGCGTCGTGGACCAGGTGCCGCACGAGGAGACCCGCGACGGGCGGGCGCTCGGGCTCGGGCAGGTGACGCAGTACTTCCAGGACGTCCGCATAGTGTGCGGCGAGCGGCTGCCCCGGTTTCCCGCACAGGAGACCCATGAGGGCATGCGCAGCCGACACGGGCCGTTGCTCCTTGTCGACCCGGTAGGTGTTCAGGGTGCTCGGCAAGCTCCGCAGGAGAGGAGCCAGAGCGTGGAGTACGTGCTGCACGTCCGTGTCGACGAGGGGGGACAGCCGCCTGGTGAGATCACCGGCGTCCACCCCTCGCGCATCGTGGAACGCGGCCGGCCCGATCACCGTGCTGCGCAGGATCAAAGGCACGTCGTCCGCGAGCCCGGTGGTCCCTCGAAGGGAGAGCCGCAGGTCTCCCGTGTCCGTTCCGGCGGCCCCGGTGGTGGCCGTCGTGTCCACGGACACGGAACGGGCGAACGACTCCCAGGACGCCTCGCTCAACTGGGAACGCCAGAACTGCGCGCAGCGCCACCACCGGTCGACGGGATCCGTGACGACCAGGAACTCCGAGGCCCGGACTCCGTCTTCGACGACGAGAGCGAGCAGGAGGAGATTCGCCTCGTAGACCGCGTCCCTCTCGGTGCGCCTGCGATCGGCTGGGCGGTAGGCGAGGTCAGCCGGCCCGTCACCGGTCCGGTCGTCCTTGTGGAACAGGGTCCGCAGGAGTCCTGCCAGGCCGCTGTGCCGACGAGGTCCCGCCGGTCCGGCCAGCTCGCGCAGATTGTCGAGGACCTGAGCGCGGTCGCTGAGCGGGACGAACGACAGGAGGGATCTCAGAACCGCGTCGTGGCACACCGCCGCCACGTCCGGTTCAGCCGCCGCACGTGTCCGTTCCAGCTCGTCGCAGACCAGCCGGGCGACCAGGTACTCACCGAAGGTTGCGTGCAGGAACTCGTATGAGCGAAGGCGTTCCTCCGAGACCAGCGCCTGTGCCTCGTGCACGAAGAAGAACCGGCCGAACAGCAGGGCGGAGCCGGCTTCTCCGAGCAGACCGCCGAGGTCGCTGTCCGCCTCGTCCGCGCTCAGGCTCTGTTTGCGGCGGTTGAACATTCCGATGGCGATCACCCCCAGACGCCGGAGCTCGGTCTTGACCGCCTCCGTCTCGGCGGAAGGAGGCAGAGGGCCGTCGTGTTTGACGACTTGGCGCCGGACGAACTCCTTCAGGAGCCGCTCGTACAGATCGACGCGGCGGATGTCCCGGCCGCCCAGTCCTCGCAACGGATTGCCGGTCGCGTCGTACAGCGCGAGCATGAGCAGGAGCAGAGAATGGCGTGCGAGTTCCCGGTACGGGCGCACGACGTCCCACGTGAGTGGCTGTAGGTCGTGCGCGGCGAAGTACCTCCGGTTCGTTGCCTGCCAGACCTCCAGCCAGCAGACGATGCGGGCGTCGTCGAAGGGTTCGATGCGCAGGACGGTGGAGGCTGTGGGGGTCAGTACCTGATCGGCTACCACGGTTCGGCTCGTCACGATGAAGACGACCGGCCGGCCCAGCTCGTATTCGCGCTGCTGGAGTTGCTCGATGCGCTTCAAGTAGCGCCATTGGCTGCTCATGTCGAGCCTGTCCGCGCCCGCCTGGATCAGCTCGTCCAGTCCGTCCAGCAGGACGACTCGGAGGGCGAGCCCGGAGGGCATCGCGTCCGGCCAGGGGGCCCGCTGCCCTGTCGACCTGAACAGGGCCCCTTCGAGTTGTTCCTGAAGGTCGAGCTCGGCGCGAACGTGCCGGAGCTCGACGTGCAGACAGGCGAACTCCGATTGCGGCAAGCGGGCCGCCACGAGCTTCATGAGCAGTGACTTGCCCGAACCCGGGTGGCCGAGGACCAATAGGGGTGTCTGCGTGGCCTGGTGGCTGAGGAGGTGTGCGGCGAGGAATCCCGCGATGTCCTCTCTGAGGGGTCGGCCTTCCCACCAGGTATCGACGGCCAGCTGCCAGTCGGCCGGGTGTCCGGCCACGCGGAAGGCCGGGTTCACATAGCCGGCCGCCAGGGAGGGGATCACCGGCCCCGACCCGTCGGCGGCGGAGATCGGGGCCCGGAGCAGTTCCCGTTGGCGGGCGGTGGGCGGAGCGGTTGGTGTGAACTCCGACAGGAGCAGCCCCAGTTCCATGAGGCCGACCCGATCCGCTGTCACCTGCTGCCCCTCCGCCTCCTCGTCGGGATCGTACGTCTCGGAGGTGAGGCGCAGCTCCGGGCAGTCCCATGTGACCGAGGCGTGCAAGGTCTCGTAGCGGCGCAGGGCCAGATGTGCGAGTTCCTCGTGGGACGCCCCACTGAAACCGCCGAAGGCCATGAGGTCGGCGCAGGCCGTGTAGGCCGCCGCGATCTCGGCACGAAGCTCGGAGGGGTACCGGACGCGGGTGGAGCCGAGCGCCACCCGTCCCAGCTCTTCGAGTACTTGGGTCCGCAGGTCTGCCTGTGCCATCGCCTCGGGGTCGCGTTCGGCCCCGAGGCGCCCGACCGCGTCGCAGAAGGCGCTCACCAGGAGGACGATGTCCGCCGCGCACAGCAGCGCCGTCCTTGCGATGCCGTTGCAGGCACGGACCCGGACCCCGAACCCCTCGAAGAGCCGCAGCAGTGCGCCGGGTCGTGCACCGAGCAGGCTGAGTGGTTCCAGGATGTCCGCTTCCATGCTCTCGAAACCGTCACGTCGGCCAGCCAAGACCGCGAAGGCGGATTCGAAGTCGAACGGGACGGCCTCGGGCAGCTCGATGGGTAACTGCTCCTGGGCATGCCTCGGCTGCCGGCGCCGGTGCCCCTCTGTCGTCTCCTGCAGTTCGGCGAGGCGTGCGCGCCACCACGCCGTGTCCAGGATGAGGCCGGGCGGGGGATGGGCGCCCGCCCTGCTGCGGCAGTGGTGCACGATCGGCAGGATCTCGTCCGGTTGGGGTGCTTTGGCGCGCTGACCGTTCAGGAGCATGGAGACCGCCGAGTCGCTCCGGTTCAGTACCCGCGCGAGCTCCGTCTGCGACACACCACAACCGCGCACCATTCGGCGGAGCGTGGCGCAGAAGTCCGCCACGGCGCCCGTCGAATCCCCCATCCGGCACCCCCCGGTTCCGCGGTTTTCAGGAAAACCGCCGTCAGCGTATGTCGTGACCTGCGCCTATGTCAGCCTCTTCGGTCTTCTTCAGCGGCCGGTCCCACGAGGGCGCCGTGGTCTCAGACTCGAACCGGCCGCAACGTGCGGCCGTCCGAGAGGAAGGAACCCGCGTGCGCTGGCTTACCTCACCCACGATCGTGCTGCCGGCCCTGATGTTCACGGCGCTGTTCGCCGGCGTGGTCCTCCCGGCCGTGTGGTCTTCGAGCCCGGCCCGCCGCCGTGCTGCGGCGGCCGTGCTGAGCCAGATTCTGATGACGGTGCGGAGGCGCCGCTGAGGCAAGATCCGACAGGCTAGGCGGGTCGATGGCGCAGGCGTGCGGCCAGTACGGCTACGTCGTCCTCGGCGTGTTGAGCGTCCAGGCCGGCGCAGACCGCGTCGACCACCTCCGGGAGGGGCGTCCAGGAGGCCAGGCGCAGGGCCGCTAGCCGGGCCAGGGAGGTGTCGATGTCCTCGCTGCGCCGTTCCACCAGGCCGTCCGTGTACAGGAGCAGGGTCTGGTCGGCCGTGAACGGCCGGGCCAGGGCCTCGTAGCCGCCGGCGCCGGTGCCCAGGGGCGGGCCGACCGGGACATCCAGGAGTTCGCCCGTGCCGTCGCCGGTGAAGAGGGCGGGCGGCAGGTGCCCCGCGCTGGCGTAGAGGGCCATGCCCCGGGCCGGGTCGATGCGGACGAGCAGGCAGGTCGCGGGCCTGCGGGTGTCGTCCGACGCGGACAGGGAGTCGAGTTGGCGCAGCACCCGGTGCGGGGCGAGGTCGGTGGAGGCGACCTCGCGCAGCACGGAGCGGTACGCGTTCATGTCGACCGCGGCCTCCAGGCCGTGCCCCATCACGTCCCCGACGGCGAGGAGGGTACGGCCGAAGTGCAGGCGGATCGTCTCGAACCAGTCGCCGCCGACCAGCGCGCGGGCCCCGACGGGCAGGTAGCGGCTGGCGATCTCCAGGTTGGGGTGGGGCCGGCCGGGTTCCGCGACCAGGGCGCGTTGCAGGTCCAGTGCGGTCCTCTCGGTCGCCGCGAGGCGCCGGGCGTGACCGAGGTGGATGGCGGTCAGGCGCGCGGCGAAGTGCAGGGTCGCCAGCTCGTGGTCCCCGTAGTGCGCCCGCGCGCGGACGGTCAGGATCCTGCCGTACAGCTCGCCCCGGGCCATCAGGGGGACCGAGGCGGCGTAGGTGCGGGCGGCCCCGGTTCCGGCGGTCCACGTTTCCAGGGGATGGTCCCGGTCCAGGGCCCGGACCAGCGGCGCGCCGTCGGCGGCGGAACCGTCCAGGAGGGCCGTCGCGCCGGCCACGGCCACGCGCTCGGTACGGGCGCCGGGGCGGATCAGGTCCACCGCCGCGGCGTCGGACAGGGTGCGGAGCAGGAATCCGGCCAGTTCCCGGCATGTCTGCCGCTCGTCGGGGGAGGTTCCGATCTGCTCCAGGGCCTCCTCCATGGAGCGCAGCCGCGCCTCCGGACCGCCCGGTCCGCCCTGTTCCGACACGTGCCTCCTCCGCCCGCGACCCGCCGCCCTTTGCCGTCGAAGGCATTTCATCAGCCCGTCCGGCTCGCGGCGGTCAACCTGGCGGTTGGCGGCGGACGGGTCGCGGTGTTCAGCCGATGACCGCCGTGGCTTCGATCTCGACCAGGTGCTCGGGTACGTCCAGTGCCGCGACGCCCAGCAGGCTGGCCGGTGGGACCGGGGCGCTCCCCAGGGCCGCGGCCGCCCGGATGATGCCCTCCATGAGCAGGGGCATCTTGGCGGGGGTCCAGTCGACGACGTAGACGGTCAGTTTCGCCACGTCGTCGAAGGAGGCGCCGACCGCCGCCAGGGCGGTGGCGATGTTGACGTAGCACCGCTCGACCTGAGCGGCGAGGTCGTCCTTGCCGACGGTGATGCCGTCGGGGCCCCAGGCGACCTGGCCGGCGATGAAGACCAGCTACAGCGGCTCGCCCGAGGACGCCGACCTCAGGCGCGTGGACTCCCTGGCGCGGGAGATCTTCTCGGACGTCGCCAACAAATGGGCGCTCCTGATCATCGAGGCGCTGGGGGAGCGCACCCTGCGCTTCACCGAGGTGCGGGGCGAGATCGAGGGCATCAGCCACAAGATGCTCACCCAGAACCTGCGCATGCTCGAGCGCTACGGCTTGATCGAGCGCACGGTCCACCCCGTCGTGCCGCCGCGCGTCGAGTACGCCCTCACCGACCCGGGCCGGGACCTGCGGGTGACGATCGCCGGACTGTGCGACTGGACCCACCGGTACCTCGGCCACATCGAGGCCTCCCGTCAGCGGTTCGACGGCTGACGGCTGACGGCTGACGGCTGACGGCTGACGGCTGACGGGCGACGTGCCCGCGGAGCCACCCGAAAGGGCGACTCCGCGGGCACGTCACGGGTATCTCACGGGCATTCGCGGGGCTGGTGCCGTCAGGAGGAGCGTTCCGTCAGGATCGCCGGGTCGGACAGGCCCGTGCGGCCGGTTTCCACCGTGCCGGCGAAGCGGCGCAGGAAGCCCGGGGTGCCGGACGCGGTGACGGTCACGTCGTACCAGCGACGGGTGTTCTTCAGGGAGACCGTGTGCCTGACGGTGGCGCCCTTGGGGACCTTGAGGCGCTTCGGGCCGCCGCCGTAGGCGTTGGTGAGCGTCAGGGTGACGGTGGTGGCGCCGGCGTTGGTCAAGGCGAGGTCCAGGTTCCCCGTCGCGGCGTCATGGCGGGCGGTGACCTCGGGGCCGGGGGTGGTGCCGGGGTTGCGGAAGGCGCGCAGGAAGCCGTTCGGGCCGTGCACGGTTAGGTCGGTGGACCCGGCCGAGTAGGCGGTGTTCCAGGTGTCCGCGATCGACTTGCCGGCCTCGGTGGTGTAGGTCCAGGGCGCGTCGGTGCGGTTGCCGGAGGTGACGTAGAACTGCGCGCCCAGCTCCGGGCCGCCGCTGAAGGTCAGCCGGAACTTGCCCTCGGAGACGAGCGCGGAGCCGTCCACGTACGGGGCGTACTTGAGCGCGCGCGTGCGGCGCGGGCCCTTCTCCTGGCGCGGCATGACCCCTTGGGACGGCGGGGTGGCCCGGAAGTCGGGGTGGCGCTCGCGGTCCGGCGGGTACCAGCCGTCGGTGTCGGGCAGCGGGGCCTGGGCGGTGTCCTTGCGGGCGAAGTCGAAGGCGGAGGTGAGGTCGCCGCAGACGGCGCGGCGCCAGGGCGAGATGTTGGGCTCGTGGACGCCGAAGCGCTGCTCCATGAAGCGGATGACCGAGGTGTGGTCGAAGGTCTCGGAGCAGGCGTAGCCGCCGGTGCTCCAGGGGGAGACGACGAGCATCGGCACGCGCGGGCCCAGGCCGTAGGGTCCGGCCACGTAACCAGCCTTGCCGGGGAAGACGTCCAGGGCGGTGGGCGTGGTCGACAGGCCCTGGGCCGCGCTGGCGGGGGCGTACGGCGGGACGACGTGGTCGAAGAAGCCGTCGTTCTCGTCGTAGGTGATGAAGAGGGCCGTCTTCGCCCACACATCGGGGTCGGCGGTGAGCGCGTCCAGGACCTGGGAGATGTACCAGGCGCCGTAGTTGGAGGGCCAGTTGGAGTGCTCGCTGAAGGCTTCGGGAGCGGCTATCCAGGAGATCTGCGGGAGGGTGCCGCCGACGACGTCCGCGCGCAGCTTGTCGAAGTAGCCTTCGCCGGCGGCCGCGTTGGTGCCCGTACGGGCCTTCTCGTGCAGGGCGCTGCCGGGTTGGGCGTCCCGGTAGGTGTTGAAGTACAGCAGCGAGTTGTCGCCGTAGTTCCCGCGGTAGGCATCGTCGATCCAGCCCCAGGAGCCGGCGGCGTCGAGGCCGTCGCCGATGTCCTGGTAGACCTTCCAGGAGACTCCGGCCGCCTCCAGTCGTTCCGGGTAGGTGGTCCAGCCGTACCCGGCTTCGGCGTTGTTGAGGACCGGGCCGCCGCCCTTGCCGTCGTTGCCGGTGTGGCCCGACCAGAGGTAGTAGCGGTTGGGGTCGGTGGAGCCGATGAACGAGCAGTGGTAGGCGTCGCAGATGGTGAACGCGTCCGCGAGGGCGTAGTGGAAGGGGATGTCCTGGCGGGTCAGGTGGGCCATCGTGGTGGCCGTCTTGGCGGGGACCCAGTTGTCGTACCTGCCCTTGTTGAAGGCGCTCTGGCCGCCCGCCCAGTCGTGGTTGAGGCCCTGGAGGAATTCCATGCCCAGGTCCTCGGACGGCGGCCGGAAGGGCAGCGTCTCCTTCGTGCCGTCGGACTGGTGCCAGACGGACTTGCCGCTGGGCAGGGTCACCGGGCGCGGGTCGCCGAAGCCGCGGACACCGCGCAGCGCACCGAAGTAGTGGTCGAAGGAACGGTTCTCCTGCATGAGCACGACGATGTGCTCGACGTCCGCGATGGAGCCGGTGGTCCCCTGTGCGGGGATCGCGGCGGCACGGGCGATGCTCTCGCCCAGCATCGTCAGGGCGGTGGTTCCGCCCGCGAGCTGCAGGAAACGCCGACGATTGAGTTGGTCCATGGCGCGAACGACCTCCGTGGTCGAGGGGTGGCTGAGTGCCCCAGCACAGCGGGTCCGGGGTTCCGGTGAGAGAGCCTGGCGTGACGGCGGCGCGTACACCAGGCGAACGGCGGCCGGGTTCGGTGCGCGGGTCGGCCGGTTCTGGACCATCGCGTACCACCGCGGACCGTCCGCCGGGGACTGGTCGGGCCCCGCCGATGCCCAACGGGCGTTCGGTCGTGGGGTCTGGATGGTGTCCCGGTCCGTGCGGATCCGCTCCATGTCGTCGGCCGTCATGAAGATGCGCAGCGGGCTGGTCAGCAGGTCGGCGGTCGGGGTCAGGCGCTTGCCCGGACCGAGTTTGACGCCCACGAGGTGGACGCCCGGCAGGGCCTCGATCCGGTCCACCGCCTCCTGGTCCACCGATGCGACCAGTCCGCCGAAGGTGGTGCGGGTGCTGTGGACGGCGGCCGCGGTGCGGGGAGAGTAGACCTGGCCGGCGTACCGGCGGGCGAACTCCTCGGGCCGTGCGTAGGCCAGGGCCGTGCTGGATGCCGAGGGCTTCCAGCACCGTGTCGACGTAGGCGATCAGCGCGGGCACCGGTGCGGCGTCCGGGGCGAGCAGGACGTCGAGGTCGTAGATGTTCTTGCCGTTCGGCAGGATTTCCTTCTCGTACTTCCACACCCCGCACACGTACCGCTCGCCCGCCACGCTGACCGTGTCCACGATGTACTCGGTGCCCTCCAGGAAGGACTGCGCCAGGGCTTCGGTGTTCCCGCGCTCGAAGATGTCGGTGGAGCCGAGCACCGCGCGGGCGGCCGTCAGGACCTCGGCGGCGTCGTGGCACCGGTAGACGCGGTCGGTGGAGGCCGAGCTGAGCGGCTTGACGATTACGGGGTACCCGGCCGAACGCTCGGCCCAGTCGGCGACGGCCTGCGGATCGCCGCTCTTGAACTGGTCGGCGCACCTCACCCCGGCGCGGCGCAGGGCCTCGCTGAGCGCGTCGGCGAGGGGCACGCCGGGCTCCTGGCCCGCCAGGACGGCCACCGGGCCGAGCTCCGCGAGCGCCGAGACCGTTGCTTCGAAGGCGGCCTCGTCGGGGCAGTGGAACTGGTCCCGGTAGGCGTCCGGATCCGGCGGGAGCATCGTCGCCATCGGTTCCGCGGAGCTGTACACGTGCACCACGTCGAGGCCGAGACGGGCGAAGGCCGGGGGGAGGCCGGGGGGAGGAGCGTGCCGGTCGAGTACCCGTCCACGATTACGGCGGTCTTGACCGGGCGGGCCGGGGGCGAGTCGAAGCCGCCGGGTCGATCACTCTCTGTGTGGGGGTGGAGAAGGAGGGGCCGGGGTGCCGGCCGGGCGCCGTCGGCGTTACGCGCCCTTGACCGGCCAGCCGATGTCGGTGCGGGCGGCGGTGGCGGGAGCCACCGGCGAGGGCCAGCCGATGTCCCCGGCGACCGTGGCGCCCTTCGGCGGAACCGGCCAGCCGATGTCCCCGGCGGGGCTTCCGGACGCACCGACGACGGCGAACAGGGCGACGAAGGCGATGGCGCCCGCTGCGACGCGGACACGGGTGGCACGGAGGAAGGAACGCACTGGAACTCCTGAGCGAGATGGGAAGGCGAGATCCGCGGAATCGTCGTGACCACCGCGTTGCCGAGAAAGCTAGTGCAGGTCCCAGCACTTTGGCAAGGTATTGCCAACCAATTGGCAAGGCCTGTAGTGCCAGAAGTTCGAGATCCCTGTTTGGCGCTCGCGCGCTTTGGGCAAGAATTTGCCCAACTGTGGGCTTCCGGGCTAGCCTCTGGTCCGCCTGGGGCGGAGTGTTTCCGTGGGTACGCGCATGTCACGGAAGTCGTCCGGCCCTGCCACCCCTGTCACCGCCTCCGAATCCATGGGGTTGATCACGTGTTGGAACAACCGCTGTTCGGGCGCCGGCTCAAGCAGCTCCGCACCGAGCGAGGGCTCTCGCAGGCCGCCCTTGCCGGCGAGGGCATGTCCACCGGCTATCTGTCCCGGCTGGAGTCCGGCGCCCGGCAGCCCACCGCGCGGGCCGTAGAGCATCTGGCCGCGCAACTCGGCGTACCCGCCTCCGCGTTCGAAGAGGCCGCCGCCAACTCGTTGGCCCGGGCCCTCGCCGTCGCCGCGTCCGCGGGCACCGACGAGACCGCCGTGGCGGTCGAGAGCGCCCTGGGCGGGGAGGGGGACCAGGACCCGCTGCTGCGCTGGCAGGGTCTGTGGCTGGTCGCCCAGTGGCGGCGCCGCAGGGGGGAGCACGCCAAGGAGCGGGAGCTGCTGCTGGAGCTCGTCCGGCTCGGCGACGAGCTGGGCCTGCCCGAGCTGAGCGCCCGGGGCCAGACCCAGTTGGCGCGCTGCCTGCGGGCCTGCGGCGAGATCGGCCCCGCCGGCGAGGCCGGCGCGGCGGCGTACCGGCTGGCCCGGGAGAACGGGCTCCCGGTGGCCGACGTGGCCGCCAGCCTGCTCGCGCTGGTCTCCGTGGAGACCGAGGCGGGCCGGCTCGGGGAGGCCCGCGCGCACGCCGACGAGCTGACCGCCCTCACGCAGGGCCGCACCGACACCCTGTGGGCCGAGTCGCTGTGGACCGCCGCCGCCGTGCGGGTCCGCCAGGGCGACCTGGACAGCGCCCAGGGCCTCTTGGCGCAGGCGCTGGAGCGCTTCAGCAGCGCGGAGAACCTGTTGCTGTGGGTCAGGCTCAGGGTCGCCGCCGCCCGGCTCCACGTCCGCAAGGCGCCGCCGGAACTGGACCGGGCGGAGCAGTACGCCGAGCAGGCCGAGGCGAGCCTGGTCTACGTGGACATCCCCGCCCTGGGCCACGAGGTGACGGCCCTGAAGGCGGAAATCGCCTTCCTGGGCGGGCGTTTCGCCGACGCCCGCACGCTGCTGGACCGGGTGCGCGGCGCCGACGCGAAGACCACGTACCGCGACCGGGTCCGGCTGGACATGCTGGACAGTCGGCTCCTCATCGTCGAGGGCCGGGAGGACGAGGGCCTGGCGCGGATGCGCGAACTCGCGGAGGAGGCCCAGGCGGCGGCCAGCATCGACCTGGCCGCGGACATCTGGCGGACGCTGGCCGAAGCCCTCGCGCAGGCGCGCGGGGCAGCCGGTCCCAGGGCCTGACGCGCGGCGAGACGCGCGGGGGAGAGGCGTGCGTCTCGCCGCGCGCGGCGCGGGGAGGCGAAGCGCCGGGCGGTGTGCGCCGGGCCGGATCCGGGAGGGGCGGCCCGACCGACGCGAAGGGGGTGGTGCGGGAGCTTCCGGCTCCCGCACCACCCCCTTCGCGCGTCCGGTCGGGCCGGGCCCGTCCGGTCAGTCCATCCGGCGTCCCGCCACCATGCCCAGGGCGGCCAGGGCCAGGAAGCCTCCGCAGCCCAGGATCATGCCCTGCCATCCGTAGGCCTGGTAGAGCGCGGCCCCCGCGAACGAGCCCACCGAGCCGCCGGCGAAACTGGCCAGCATGAACACCGTGTTGAGGCGGGCGCGGATTCCCGCCGCCAGCCGGAAGACGCGGACCTGGTTGGCGATCTGCCAGCAGCTGCCGCCGTACACCAGCAGGTTGCAGCCCACGACCAGTGCGATCAGGGACCGGTCGCCGAGCGTGCCGAGGAGCAGGAAGGCGGCGCTCACGCACGCGAAGGCCAGGTTGTTGACGTAGCGCGGCCGGTGCTGGTCGCTGAGCCGGCCCGCAGAGTACGACAACAGCGCGGCCGGCAGGCTGAACAGCCCGAACAGGCCCGCCCAGGCGACCCCCAGACCGAACGGCGGGCCGGCCAGGTGGAAGGCCAGGGTCGCCCAGAACGCGCTGAAGGCGGCGAACACCGTCGCCCCCAGGTACGCCGACAGGCGCAGCTCGGGATGGGCCGCGACCAGCCGCGGCATGGAGGCGATCAAGGCGCGGTAGGGCAACGCCGGGCCCCCGGGGGCCCGTTCGGGCAACAGCCTGGGCAGGAACAGGAGCAGGCCGCCGGTGAGCGCCGCCGCCACCAGGTAGGCCGTGCGCCAGTCGCCGCTGAGGCCCACGACCGCGCCGGAGAGGGTGCGCGAGAGCGTGGAGCCGAGCGTCAGTCCGATGCCGATCAGGCCCAGGGCGCTGCCGCTGCGGCCCGGCCCGGCCATCGACGCCGCGGTCGGCATGATCACCTGCGGCAGCACCGTCGTGGTGGACAGCGCGACCGTGGCCACCGTGAGCGTGACCAGGTCGGGGGAGAAGGCGGCGACCAGCAGCCCCGCCGTGGTCAGCAGGAGCAGCACGCTCGTGAGCCGGCGCAGCCGGGCCGTGTCCGCGAGGGGGACGACGAGGCTGATGCCGAGGGCGTAGCCGACCTGCGCCGCGGTGGCGACCAGGCCCGCCGCCGAGCCGCTGATGCCGAGGCCGGAGGCGATGGCGTCGAGCAGCGGCTGCGGGAAGTAGATGTTCGAGACCGTGAGGGCGCCGGCGACCGCCAGTGCGAGCGCGGTGCCACGGCTCAAGCCCGGTGGGGGCGGCAGTACGGGTGCAGTGACGGTCATGGGCCTGGCCTCCGCGTACGGATCGGTGGATGCTGCCCCACCGATATTGCCAGACCGGCAATCATATTGGCAAATTCTTGCCACTATCTGGAAACAGCCAGGCCCCTTCGGGTCGGGGCTGTTCCGATGAGCGCAAGGTGGAACATCATGAGGAGCGAGCAAGTACGCCTGGCCGCAGTGATGGTGGACGCGTACACCAGAGGCAATCACTTGCCACCGGCCTTTGCCAGGCTGGGCGTGTACGTGGTGCACGTACAGAGCACCACCGAGCTGATGACGTCGATGCGGCCGCCCGACCTGACCGCGTACCGCGCGGTGGTGCCCCACGGCACCCCCGCCGAGACCGCCGCCAGGCTCGCGGAGTTCGAGCCGATCTGCGTGGTCGCGGGCCAGGAGCCGGGCGTCGAACTCGCCGACGAGCTCTCCGAACTGCTCGGCCTGCCGGGCAACGGCACCGCGCTGTCCCGCGCACGGCGCGACAAGTACGAGATGATCGAGACCCTGCGCCGCGCCGGGGTCCGCTGCGCGGACCAGCTGAAGAGCGGCAGCGCCGAGGAGATCGTCGCCTGGGCCGAACAGCGCGGCGCCTACCCGGTGGTCGTCAAGCCGCTGTCGTCCGCCGCCACCGAGGGCGTCGCCGTCTGCCGGGGCCCGGTGGAGATCCGCAAGGCCGCGGAGGCCGTGCTCGGCACCGTCAACATCTTCGGTGAGCGCAACGACGAGGTCCTCGTCCAGCCCTTCCTCGACGGCGAGGAGTACATGGTCGACTTCGTCTCGTACGGGGGGGGGGGGGGGGGGGGGGGGGGGGGGGGGGCCACGCCTGCGGGATCCGGCAGTACCGCAAGCGCCTCGACGGCACCCACCGGCTCTACGACCGCGACTCCGTCACCGAGCCGGACGCCGCGCCCGCGCCCGCGCCCGCGCCCGAGATCATCGCCTACATGCACGAGGTGCTCGACGCTCTGGGCATCCAGTACGGGCCCACGCACGCCGAGGTCATCGTCACCCCGCAGGGACCGGCCCTCGTCGAGATCGGGGCCCGCCTCTCCGGCGGGGTCCTGCCGGACTTCAACGACCTCTGCCTGGGCGGCAATCAGGCCGACATGACCGCCCTGGCCTACGCCCGCCCGCAGGAGTTCCTCGACCGGCACGCCGGCCGCACCTACCGCAAGCCGACGGAGGCGAGCCAGATCTTCACCGCCACCACCCTGGAGGGCGTCGTCGACAGCCTCGACCGGGAAGTGATCGCGGAGATCGAGGCACTGGACTGCGTCCACCTGGTCGTTCCCAAGCTCGCCCCGGGCAGCCGCATCCGCCCCACCCTCGACCTCTACACCGCCACCCTCGTGGTGTGGACCCGGGCACGACTCGGTCGAGGTCCTCGAACGGGACTACGCCCGCGTCCAGGAACTCGCAGAGCGCGCCACGCCCTCGCGGTCCGGGCCGCCGCCGTCTTCGCCGACGTCCTCGGTCTACCGGCCGCCGCCCCCGTCGACGTCCCCTTCACCGACCTCGGCGGCAGCTCGCCGGCCGCCGGCCGGGTCTGCGCCCGGCTCGCCGCCGAACTCGGCCGCCCCGTACCGGTGTCACGTCTGTACGCCCATCCCACGGCAAGGACCCTCGGGGACTGGCTGGCCACCACCCGGGCCCCCGGTCCCGCCGCGCCGGGCGCCCGCCGCCGCCCCCCGGCGTCGCTGCCGCGCCCGCCGGCGGCGACCCGTCCCGCGACGCCGCCGGCGTACCCCTCACCCCCATGCAGGCCGGCTACCTCACCCAGCACCTGCTCCAGCCCGAGGACCGGTCGGCCCACTGCCTGCTCCTCTTCGAACTCGACGGCGCGCTCGACGAGGACGCCCTCGCGGCGGCGATCGAGGCCGTGCACGACCGCCACGAGACGCTGCGGACCGCGTACACCATCGCCCCGCGGCCCCTGGCCTGCCATCGGACTTCCCCGCGCCCGTTCTGGAGGTCATGGACGCCTGTCCCGACGCGGATGCCGCGGTGGAGCTGCTGGCCGAGTTCCTCGGGGGATCCGCTGGACCTGGCCGAAGGCGAGGTCTGGACCACGCAGCCGAAGACCTGCCGGGGGACGCCGCGCTCCAGCGGGACGAGGGCGGTACGCGCCCCGCCGTCCCCTTGCGGTCGATCGTCGTCAACGGGCTGGAGAGCCTCCCGGTGCGGATCACGCCGGCATGAACCTCCTCATCCTCCAGACCCTGACCCCGCCCGCTCCCGGACCCGCTCCCGGACCCGCTCCCGGACCCGCCCGCCCTGCGCCCCCTCCTGGTCCGCCGCCTCCGGGCGGTCATCTCCAGGGCAGGGCGCCCGACGGGCCGCCGTGGTGCGGTTCCCGGGCCGTACGGGGCGGTACGACGGCACCCGGTCAGTGCTCCCGGGTCGGTACTCCCCGATCAGTGCCCGCCGGTCAGTACTCCGCCGCGAGGGCGAGCTGGCGCTCGCGGTCCTGTCTGAGCAGCCGCGGGATGGCCCCGCTCGGCGCCACGCCCAACTCGGCGGCGAGCAGTTCCTGGTAGCCGCGGTAGCGGCGGTGCGCGTCGGCCACCTCGCCGGCGAACAGGCACGACTGCACGGCGATCCGCCGGGGCCCCTCCCGCAGCGGGTCGGCCTGGGTGGCGGCGTCGGCCAGTTCGAGCACCGCAGCGTGCTGCCGGCGCTGGAGGAACTTCTCGGCGAGGCGCTCCAGCGTCTGGACGCGCTGGACCTTCCACTTCTCCTGGAACGGTACGAGCCAGTCGTCGTCCCAGTCGTTCAGCAGCGGGTGGCGCAGTACGCTCCACGCCTGCGGCAGCCGGTCCCCGCCCGCGACCGCGCCGAGCGTCGCGACGGCCCCGACCGCTCCGGACACCGCCGCGATCAGCCTGGCCGCAGCCCGGTAGTCCACCTCGACGCGATCGGTGAGGGTGACGGTGGTGTGCGAGGCCCGCAACAGGCCTCCGGTCGTGGCTTGATTTAGCCGCCACAGGGTCTGTCTCAACCGGGCACCCGCCCGGTCGGGCGGGGCGTCGGGCCACAGTCGGGAGGCCAGGTCGACGCGCCTGAGCGGACGGTCTGCGAGCACCAGGGCCGCGACGAGCCGTTGCTGGGTGTCGCTGAGGTCGGTGATCCGTTGGTCGGTGCGGCAGACGAAGCCTGGCAACAGCGATATGTGCACGATGCCTAAGCCGGTGGGATTCATCGCACCTCTCGGGTCGTCCGACGGGCCGCCGGCCGCCGGGTGGGCGCTCCATTGATCCCGATTTCCACGTTCGCTTCACATGAGCTTCACAACGGCTGTGGTCTGAGCGTGAGGCACGGTCTGGAGATCGTCAACACCCGTGCGCGGCGCGTTCCGGCCGTCCCGGGCCACTGGCGCAAGACGCCCCGCCCGCGCTGCGTATGTCCCCTTCGCCGCTCCCGCACAACCCACATTCGTGGGGTTGTTTCACGGGTCCGCCGCGCGCAGTCTCGGTTGCGTCCCCGATCGAACGCGACAGCGAAAGGTGGAAGCATGTCCTTCAACGCCCTGGAGTCCCTGCGTGCGGCCGGTGTCATCGGCGGCACGATGGCGCCCGCCCTCGAAGAGTTCTACGCCAGCCTGACCCCCGAGGAGACCAAGGTCCTCATCTCGACGAAGACCCGCCTCGCGGCGATCCTGCCCGACGTGGTGGCGCACTCCCAGGACTGGACCTCCCCGGAGGCCACGAAGGAGGGCTTCGACGCCGCGATGCTGTGTGCCTGCGGCCTCTGGTCGGGATCGGGCCAGGCCGAGAACTGACCGTTCCACAGGCGGGGTCCGGCGGCGGTTCGCGTCGGGCCGCGCCTGTGCCAGTCCAGAGAGGAGGCGGGATGCGCGGAAACCTGGTTCGGAACCTGTCGTTGTTCGAGGTGCCCAACGACCTGACGTACTTCGTGCACGGCGAGGACCACCTCGTGGTCAACCCGGAGGTGGCCGCCCGGTGCGTCCTCTCCGGACGTGAGTTTCGGGTCCTCGAGACCCTGGCGGCCGCCCGGGCCCGCGGGGAGCAGCCGGGGCTGGAGCAGAACGACGAGACGGAACGCGTCCTCGCCAAGCTCATCCTGAGCTGGATCGTGTACTTCAACGGCAACAAACCCAAGGTCAGGCTGAGCGAACCGCCCCTGGGCGTCGCGTACTACGCCATCACCGACGGCTGCAACCTGCGCTGCCCGTACTGCTACGCCTCCTCGGAGAAGTGCCTGCCGGGCGAGCTCGACACCGCCGAGTCCCTGGACCTGGTCTCGCAGATCGCCGACTTCGGCGCCGGGACCATCATCTTCACCGGCGGCGAGCCGATGCTCCGCAAGGATCTCTTCCAGGTCGTCGAGCACGCCAAGAACAGCGGCCTGAAGGCCAACATCATCACCAACGCGACGATGATCCGGACCGCGGAGAAGGCCCGGCGGTTCGCCGAGCTCTTCGACGCCGTCACCGTGAGCCTCGACGGAGGCACGGCCGAGACCCACGACCGCACCCGCGGCAAGGGCGCGTTCGCCAAGACCCACCGGGCGATCCAGCTCCTCAACGAGGCCGGGGTGGCGCCGGCCATCAACCACATCGTCACCTCGGACAACATCCACGAGCTGGAGGACTTCGCCTCCTTCCTCGACGGGATCGAGATCCACAGCGTCCGCCTGATGAACCACAACGACCTGGGCAGGGGCGCGGACGACACCTACGACTTCGGGTGGCAGGACCACCTGGACGTGCAGCAGCTCGTCTGGACCTCGCCGGTCGCCGGCAAGCTCAAGCCGGACGGCCCGAGGCCGGTCACCGCGTGCTCGGTCAAGGGCAACTGCGGCATGGGCGGGCACGAGATCTACGTCAACTCCCTCGGCGACGTCTACCCGTGCAAACTCGTCACGGGCAAGGGGGAGTTCGCCGGAAACATCAGGAAGCAGCGGCTGTCGGAGATCTTCGCCAGCCCGGTCCTGACCTCGATGCGCCGGAGCACCGTGTACGGCGGGGAGTTCCACGCCGACTGCGAGAAGTGCTACATCAAGGCGAACTGCGGCGGCGGCTGCCGGGCCGCGCACATGTCGGAGTCCGGCGACCTGCGGCGCAACAGCCGCCACCTGTGCCGGATCCTGCGGCACGGAGTGACCACGCAGCTGTGGCAGGAGACCGGCGTGACCCGCGCCGAACTCGCCCTGGACGGCACCGAGATGACCATTCCCCGGCTGGTAGCCACCGGGGAGGTGCACGAGGCCCACGAGCAGTGGAAGACCTACGTCCGCCCGCCGGCGCCCGTGCCCGCGATCAAGGTGGGCGAACTGATTCCGATCATGCCGGTGAACAGGAGGCTGGGAGATGTCCCTGCACATCAGTGACGCGGTGATCTGGCAGGAGACCGGGGACGGCATCTCGCTGTACCACAGCGAGTCCGGCGACTTCCGCACCCTGAACGCGACGGCCGCCCAGATCTGGGCGCTCGTGGAGAGCGACGGGGACCGGGAGACGGTCATCACGAACCTGTCCCTGCTGTTCGCGGGGCACAACCCGGTGATGACGGCCCGCATCCGCGCGGAGGTGGACGCCTTCATCACCTCCATGATCGAAGCCGACCTCATCGAGGAGACGGACGCCGAGCAGAAGGAAGCCGGAACGCAGGCCGTACGGAGCGAGCCGGCTGCACGGTCATGACCAGGGCCGTCGTCCTCGGCGGAGGCTTCGCGGGGGTGCTGGTGGCCAAGGTGCTCTCCCGGCACGCCGACGAGGTCACCGTCGTCGAGGGCGGCCGGTACCCGGACGGGCCGGGGGTCCGGCCGGAGCTGCCGCAGGCGTACCACAGCCACGTCCTGGTGACCGCCGGCGCCGAGGCCCTGGACACGCTGCTCCCCGGAACGCTGGAGGCGCTCCTCGCCCGGGGAGCGCACCGCAGGGGCCTGCCGGACGGCGCGCTGATCCTGAGCGCGGACGGCTGGTTCCGCCGCCACGAGACCGGGGCCTTCATGGTCTCGTGCAGCCGCTGGCTGATGGACGACGTCATCCGGCAGCGGGCCCTGGCCGACGGGGCGGTCACCGTACGGGAGCGCACCCGGGTCCTGGGACTCGCGGGGGACGCGACCCGCGTGACCGGTGTCCTGGTCGCGCACGAGGACGGCTCCCGCGAGACGCTCGGCGCCGACCTGGTGGTGGACGCGACGGGCCGGCGTTCGCGGGCCGGACGCTGGCTGACCGCGATCGGCGGACCCGGAGTCGAGGAGGAGGTGCTCGACCCGGGACTGGCGTACTCCACCCGGATCTACCGGGCGCCCCCCGCCCTCGCCGCCGACCTCCCGGCGGTCATGGTGCACCCGCGGCCCGAGCGCGGCCGCCCGGGGTACGGAGCCACGCTGTTCCCCATCGAGGACGGCCGGTGGA
The DNA here is from genome assembly GCF_035978755.1 of Streptomyces sp. NBC_01298. NCBI lineage: Bacteria > Bacillati > Actinomycetota > Actinomycetes > Kitasatosporales > Streptomycetaceae > Streptomyces > Streptomyces sp. NBC_01298. The sequence goes on along the minus strand of NZ_CP108414.1, from coordinate 1,269,049 downwards.
TCTTCACGCTGACCGGCACGCGCGCGGCCAGACCGCCGTCGGACGAGCCGGGATTCACGGACTGCGCCCGCTCGCTGCGCTCGCCCCTCGCGGCGGAACTACTGGCGGCGGCCGAACCCCTCGGCGGAGTAAGACCGTTCCGTGCCACCGCGAACCGCCGGAGGTTCTTCGAGCGGCTGCCGCTGCCCGAGGGCTTCCTGGTCGTCGGCGACGCGCTGACGGCCGTGAACCCCGTCTACTCGCACGGGATGTCCGTCGCACTGCTCGGCGCGCTGCGGCTGGACCGGGAGCTGAGCGAACGCGGCGCCCGGCCCCGCGCGCTGCCCGCGATCCAGGCCGCGATGGCCGCAGTGGCCGCGGAATCCTGGCGGATGGCGACCGAACAGGACCGGGCGCGGGCCGTCGCGGAGGGCTCCGGCTCAGGCGAAGGCTCAGGAGCAGGCCCAGCGGCAGGTCCCGGGTCAGGCCCCGGGTCGGCTCCCCTGTCCGCCGCCGGGCAGCGGATGCGGGCCAAGGTGTCCCGAGCGGTGCTCGGCAGCCCGGTGCTGATGACCCGGCTGTTCCGCGCCCAGACGCTGGTCCCCGTCCAGACGCCGTTCCCCGCCCAGGAACCGGTCCCCGCCCGGACGCCGGTCCCTTCCGGGCCGGCCCTCCCCGCACCCTCCGCCGGCCGCCCCGCGGCCCCGCCGCTCGACACCGACGAGGCGGTCGCGCAGTTCCCCGAACTCCGCGACTGGTGGTTCTCGGAGCGCGGCGTCCAACCACCCGACCCGGGAAGGGAACCGTGACCAAGCCGGCCGTACCGCTGATCCCGCACTCCGTCCTGTTCGGCAACCCGTCGTACCTCGTGCCCGAGATCTCCCCGGACGGGACCCGTCTCGTCTACCTGGCCCCGGACGACGGCGTCCTGAACGTGTGGACGGCGCCCGTGGACCGGCCCGGGGAGGCGAGGCCCGTCACGCACGACCGGGGCCGCGGCATCCGCACGTACGGCCTGTGCCACGACGACCGCACCCTGTTCTACCTGCGCGACCGGGACGGCGACGAGAGCTGGCGGGTCCACCTCGTCGACCTGATCACCGGCCGGGAGCGCTGCGCCACCCCCTTCGACGGAGTCCAGGCACGGGTGCTGGCGCACAACCGGTGGCACCCGACGACCCTGCTGATCGGACTGAACAAGGACCGGCCCGCGCTGCACGACGTCTACGCCCTGGACCTGCTGACGGACCGGCTCACCAAGGTCGCGGAGAACCCCGGGTACCTGAGCTGGATCGTGGACACCGACCTGCGGGTGCGCGGCGGCACGGTGGTGAAGCCGGACGGCGGCCTGTCCGTGTTCCTCGACCCGCCGGAGGATTCGGGGGCTCCGGGCGGACCGGACGGTGCCACGCCCTGGCTCGACGTGCCCTACGACGACGCCATGGGGACGCGCGTGCTCGGCTTCTCCCGCGACGGCGCCACCTGCCACCTCCTGTCCTCCATCGGGGCCAACGCCGGCCGCCTGTTCGCCGTCGAACTCGCCACCGGCCGGCGGACGCTGCTCGCGCATGACCCGGTGTACGACGTCAAACAGGTCGAGTTCGACCCGGTGACCCGCAGGCCGCAAGCGGCGCTGTTCGCGAAGGACCGCGACGAATGGGTCTTCCTGGACGAGGAGTTCGGCAAGGACATCGGCCGGATCCGCGGCGAGCTCGCCCTCCTGTCGGTCGACGGCGAGGTCTACGTGGACCGCACCGACCGCGGCGACCGGCTGTGGACGGTCTCGGTGGTGACCGGAGCCGGCCCCGTCCTCTACTACGTCTACGACCGGCCGGCCGGGACGCTGCGCCACCTCTTCAGCCACCAGCGGGAGCTCGAGGCGTACACGCTGGCCCGGATGGAGCCCTTCGCGTTCTCCGCGCGCGACGGGGTCACCGTCCACGGCTACGTCACCTGGCCGCCCGGCGCCGAACGCACGGGCCTGCCCGCGGTGGTGAACGTGCACGGCGGGCCCTGGGCCCGCCACACCTTCGCGTTCGACGAGGAGGCGCAGCTCCTGGCCAACCGCGGCTACGCCTGCGTCCAGGTCAACTTCCGCGGTTCGACGGGCTACGGCAAGCACTTCCGCAACCTGGGCGCCAAGCAGTGGGGTGCCGCGATGCAGACCGATCTGCTCGACGCGGTCGCGCACCTCGTCGCGGACGGCGGCATCGACCCCGCCCGGATCGCGATCATGGGCTGCTCGTACGGGGGGTACGCCGCGCTGGTCGGCGCGGCCTTCACCCCCGAGGTGTTCACCTGCGCGATCGACCTCTGCGGTCCGTCGAACCTGCTGACGCTGCTCGCGGCCGGGGCGCCCTACCGCACCGTGCTGCGCTCGTTCATGCACGCCCAGGTGGGGGACCCGGAAACGGAGCGCGCCATGCTGTGGGAACGCTCACCGCTGTCCCGGGTCGACGAGATCCGCATCCCGCTCCTGATCGTCCAGGGCGCCAACGACGTCCGCGTGCCCCGGGCGGAGGCGGAGCAGATCGTCGCGGCGCTGGAGGCCAAGCAACTCCCGTACGAGTACCTGCTGTTCCCGGACGAGGGGCACGGGCTGTCCCGGCCCGCGAACCGGCAGGCCTACTACGCGGCCGTGGAGCGGTTCCTCGCGGAACACCTGGGCTGATCCTCTATCAGCCAAGGGCCGCCCGCACCAGGTTCGGCAGGTGCAGGCGGGTCTCCGCCTCCCCGTGCGCGGCCCGGACGAACCCGCCGCCCGTCAGCGCACCGAGTCCGCCGACCACCTGGTTCATCGGCAGGCCCAGCGCTTCGGCGGCCTCGCAGGCCGTCAAGGCCATGTCGAAACCGGCCAGTTCGCCAAGGAGCTTGCGCGGTACGGGGTCCAGCCGCTCGACCCCCGACCGGATCGGGCAGCCGATCGTCCCGGGGACGCCGACCGGCCGGGCGGCCGCCGGCAGTTCGAGCAGCTCCGTCGCCGGCATGTCCGCGAGGCGCCGCAGGCTCAGTACCCCGCACCCCGCGGCCGCCGCTTCCAGCGCGGCCGGCAGACCGTCCAGGGTCCGGCACAGCCTTACCGCGGCCACCGCGTCCGCCCGGCCCAGTACGAACCCCGGCCGGACCTCGGCGAGCCGTTCCACAAGCAGCCGCACCGACGGCACGGCGGTCAAGACGTCCAGGGATCCCGCCGCCGTCCCCTCCCCGTCCGGCCCGGGGAGGGCCAGGGGCGCGAGCACCGTCCCCTGGACGCCCGCCACGGTCCACGGCGCCCGTGACGTGCTGACCACCCGGATGCCCGGGCAGTACGCCAGCAGCTCCTCCACGCCAACCGGGTCCCGCGCGTCCGCGACCCCGTCGAGCACGAGCAGCAGCTCGTGCCGGCCGATCAGCCGGCAGACCGCGGACACGTCCTGAGCACCCGATTCGACGAGCAGGCGCAAGGACCGCAGCAAGGGGCCGAAGGCCGTGCCGGGACCGGCCGGGGCCGTCGTTCCCGACCCGATCCACAGCACCGGCCAGCCGCGCCGGGAGCTCAGCCGGGCCGCCGTCTCCGCCGCGACCCGCGACTTTCCCACGCCGGCGAGGCCCGAGAGCGAGATCATCCGGCGGTGGTCCGATTCCAGGGCGCCCACCATCGACCGGACCTCGACGTCCCGTCCGAGGAGGGCGTTGACGGACCTGGGCACCGCCGGGCAGGGCCCGGCCCCGACCGGAGCCGGCCCCCCGCCGCCCAGGCCGGCGGTGACGAAGAGCTCCCGCGCCAGGCCGTCCAGCCCCAAGGCGTCGGCGAGCAGCCGGACGGTCTGCATCCGCGCGTTCACCCGGCCCGACTCCAGGGCGCGGATCGTGCGCGGGCTGATCGTCGACATGTCGGCGAGCGTCCGCTGCGTGAGCCCGGCCTGGACGCGCTTGAAGCGGAGGAGTTCGGGAAACGACGGAGTCTCGGCCTCGACACTGTGGACCATAGGCCAGGAGGGTAGGAGGGGCCCGTTCCGTCCGCGTCTCCGCCGCGTCGCCGGTGCGTCTGCGATTCGTCTGCGCTCCGTCTGCGTTCCGTCTCCCTCGGCCGTCAGACCACCTTCGAACCGGGGTGCGAACCCCGGTCCAGCAGGTCCAGCGAGATGCTCAGCAGGGAGACGGCCAGCGGGTCGGAGGCGTCCATGACCGCGTGCTGGGACAGCCTGGCCACCAGCTCGCCCATGCGCGGCGCCCCGCTCGCGGCCTGCTCGCTGCGCCGCAGCAGGGCGAGGCTCAGGGCGGCCTGCGTGGCCAGCAGGCCCAGCAGTTCGATGTCGTCGAGCTCCCGGCCGGGAGCGTGCTCGTCGTGCACGTGGCGGTCCAGTACCTCGATCACGCCGATGCACTCCCCGTCCGCGATGAGCGGGGCGGCCATGATGCTCGCGGGAACGTACCCGGTGGAGGCCGCCGCGTCGCGGGCGAACCGGTCCGTGGCGCCCACGTCGTCCGTGATCAGCGGCTGTCCGCTGGCCGCCACCCAGCCGGCGATGCCGGTGCCGGGCTCGAAGCGCCGGCCGACCAGGCCCTGTTCGCCCTCGCCCGCCACCGCCGCGAAGATCAGCTCACCGGTGTCGGGGCTCACCATGAAGACCGAGGAGGCGGCCGCCCCGTAGATGTACCGGGCCACCGTGACGACAGACTGCAGGAGTTGACGTTCGGTGGCCATCAGATCGTGCGGCCAGGGTTTCATGCTCCGTCTCCTTCTCCGTGGACGTTCGCTGCGCAGTGGTACAGGACGCTCTTGAGCTGGAACGGCGTGAGCCACGGATGCTTGCTCAGGACGAGGGCCGCGATCCCGGCCATGTGCGGCGCCGCGAAGCTGTTGCCGGTGTTGCGGACCGTGCCGCCGCCCAGGCTCGCCACCGGCACGCGCACTCCCCGGGCACGGAACTCCACCGGGGGAGCGGCGTTGTAGTAGAAGCGCATGCCGTCCGGCTCGGCGTGGCTCGCGACGGAGATCACCGAGGCGAAGTTCCAGGGGAAGCTCTCGATGGGCAGGTTGTGCGCCGCCGCCACCACCGCGGTCCGCCGGAAGTAGGCGCGGTCGCACAACTCGGCCAGCCGGTCGCGGAATTCGACCCGGGTCGTCGACAGGCTCATGCTGATGACGTCGAACCCCTCCTCGATCGCGAAGGCCAGTCCGGCGATCAGCGCGGAGGCGCTGCCGGCCCTCCCGTCCCCGAGCACCTTGAGCGAACTGAGCGAGGCCCGGGGCGCGAGGGAGCGGATGATCCCCGCGCAGGCGGTCCCGTGCCCGGCGCTGTCGTGCGGCTCGCACTCCTCGACGCGCGGAGCCCGGCCCTCGGCGCTCACCACCTGCCAGGCCCGCTCGACCGCGCCGACGAGCGGGTGCTCCGCCTGGACGCCGCTGTCGAGCACGCAGACCCGTACGCCCTCTCCGCTCGCGCCCTCCCACGCCCAGCGCGGGCCGATCCCCGCGAACAGGGCCGTGGGCAGCGGATCGCCGGGGTCCCCGCCGGCCGGCATGCTCCACGCGGGCATCCCCGACGCGTGCGGCCGCCGCTCGCGCCGCCAGGGCGCGCCGTTCACGTCCATGCCCGTACCGCCTCCAGCGGTTTCACCGCGCCGACGGCGGCGTAGCTGTCGGCGGCGAGTGCGGCCATGGCCAGGGCCTCGTCCCGCTCGCCCAGGAGGCGGTGGGCCCGGGCCAGATCGAAGTAGACCTCGCCCCGCAGACACGGGTCGTCGAGGTCCCGGAGCAGCCGCAGCACCTCGGCGCGCAGCACTTCGGCGCGTACCGGCTCGGCGCGTACCGGCTCGGCTTGCGCCGGCTCGGCTTGCGCCGGCTCGGCGCGGCCCTGCGCCGCCGCGCCCAGTACGGCGGCCGACAGGCACAGGATCCGGCCCCGGACGTCCATCTCCGCGCGCCGCGCGAGCAGTTCGGCGATCCTGCGGGCCGCCTCCTCCGCCCGGTCCCGGCGGGCGCACTCGCGGGCCGCCTGCACCCGCATGGTCAGCGCCACCGGTACGTAGCCCGCCTGTTCGAGAGCGTCCGCCGCGCGGCCGAAGCGCCGCTCGGCCTCCGCGTGCTCACCGTCCAGGGAGGCGGCCAGCGCGGCCACCTGATCGACCAGGACCCGCCCCAGGGTCAGCCGGAGCTGTACGACGACGGACTCGGCCTCGGTCAGCGCCGCTCGGGCACCGCCGCGGTCCCCGGTCAGCGCCAGGCAGCGCGCGCGGGCGGCGAGCGCGGGCAGGGCCAGGAACCGGTCGGCGGCGAACCGTTCCAGGAGCTCCGCGCACCCCGCGAGCTTCTGCGCCATCGGACTCGGCGACCACTGCCGGATCTCGCACAGGGCCACCAGCAGCCGGTCCTCCTCGTACGCGTCGGCGGTGTCCCGGGCGTGGGCGAGCGCGGCGCACGCCGCCTCCTCCGCGGCCCCGAACCGGCCGTGGTCCAGGTGGATCAGCATCCGCAGCTGCTCGAACCGGCACCGGGCCGACCGGTCGGGCTCCTCTCCGTCGAGCGCGGCCCGCAGCCCCTCCACGTCCGCCGCCGAGACCTTCCCGAGGCGGGCGGCCAGCAGCAGCCGCTGCACCCGTACCAGGGCGGGCGCGGGCGCGGTGCCGGTGTGGGCGCCGGGCCCGGTGTCGCGCCACGTGCCCTCCTCCACCGCCTCCAGGGCGCCCCGGGTGTCCCCGGAGAGCATGCGGGCGTCACTGAGCCGGACGGCGGCGACCGACCGGCACCGGTCCGGCCCGCCCCGCGCCAGTACGAGCGCCCGCTCGAGCAGCCCGATCGCCGTCGGCACGTCACGCTGCCGCAGCGCCACGGTGCCCTCGCCCAGCAGGGCCCCGGCCGCCTCCCGCGCCAGCTCGGGCAGCTGCGCGTCGTCGGGGCGCAGCCCGGCGAGGAGCCGGGTGGCGGCTTCGAGGTGGAAGCCCGGACTGAAACCGTGCTCGGCCAGCCGCCGGTGCCAGGTGACCCGCTGCTCCTTCTCCAGCCGGCCGTACGCCACTTCGTGCACCGGCTGCTGGACGAAGCGGTAGCCGCCCGCTTCCTCCGTGGCCCGGAACAGGTGCCGGCCCGCGAGCTCCAGGGCCGCCGCCTCCGGAGCCGGCTCGCCCAGCAGCGCGAGCTGCTCCAGGGTGAACGAGGGGCCGATCACCGAAGCCGCGCCCAGCAGCCGGCGGCCCGGCGCGGGCAGCCGGTCGATCATCGCCCCCACCATGGCCGTGATGCTCGGCGGCACCTCCTCGACGGTCCGGCCGCTGCGCAGCCAGTCCATCATCAGCCGGATGTACAGCGGATTGCCCGCGCTGTACACGGCGACCCGGTCCACCTGCTCGGCCAGGTCGAGCCCGTGCAGTTCCACCTCGTCGCCGCTCCCGCGCCCGGCCAGCGAGAACGCCAGCCGCGCGCTGTCGGCCGGGACCAGCGCCCCGACCTCGATCACGTCCGCCTCTCCCGGCCGCCCGGGATCCTCCCGCCCCGCGAACTCCGGTCGGGACACGCAGACCATCAGGAGCGGAAGGTCGCGCAGCCCGTCCATCAGCTCGCCGATCAGCCCCAGGAGCGACTGGCCGGCCCACGCGAGGTTGTCCCACACCACCACGAGCGGGCCGTGGGCCGCGGCGGTGAGCAGTTCGCGGGTCGCCCAGGACACCTCCTCCACGCCCGGGCCCGGGACCGCGCCGGCCCGCCGGGGGAGCGAGGCGTCGCGCAGGGCCGCGAGGACGCCGGCGATCCGTTCGTCCGACCGCAGCAATTCCGCGCAGGACGGCGCCCGCCGGATCAGCGCGTCCAGCATTTCGACGAGCGCCCCGTAGTTCCCGGCGGTTCCGTACGACTGGCAGCTGCCGAACACGGCGACGGGCCCGGCCCCGGCCGCCAGGAGGTCGTCCACGGCCTCCCGCACCAGGCGGGTCTTGCCGATGCCGGGCGGCCCGAGCACGGTCACCAGTTCCGCGCGCCGCTCCCGGGCCACCCGGTGGTAGATCCCGCGCAGCCGGTGGCGTTCGGCGCCGCGGTCCACCATGAGGGAGTGCTCGCCCGCGCCGTCCGCGGCCGCCTCCCCGGTGACCACGAGGACGGGTACCGGTTCGGACTTGCCCTTCAGCGCCACCGGCGGCACCGGGACCATCGTGTAGTGCGGGCGGGCCAGGTGCGCCACGGTCTCGTTGACGATGATCTCCCCGGCGACGGCCAGGGACTGCAGGCGCGCGGCCAGGTTGACCACGTCGCCGACGACCCGGATGCCGGCCCGGGCCGAACGCGTCACCAGCGCCTCCCCGGCCGCGATCCCGCAATGGACCTCGACCGGAGCCGCGTCGGTGGCGGGCGTGCGCAGGTCGCGGACCTCGGCGCGGATCCGCGTGGCCGCGCGCAGTGCCCGCGGGGCGTCGTCCTCCTGGGAGGTGTCGGCTCCGAAGACCGCCATGACGGCGTCACCGATGAACTTCTCGACGACACCGCCGTGTTCCTCCACCGCGGCCGAGCAGATCTCGTAGTACTCGTCGAGCAGCCCTTGCAGCGACTCCGGGTCCACGCGCTCGGCGAGCCGGGTCCACCCGACCAGATCGAGGAAGAGGACGACCACCAGTCTCCGGCTCACGCGGGCTCAGAGCAGCTTCAGGTCGTGCGCCCACACCTCGGCATCCGCACCGGAATCCGCCTCGACCAGCCGCAGCTGCACCGATACGACGACCGACGTCTCCTCCTCGGTCAGGCCCGCCAGCACCTCGCGCTGCGCGGTGCTCAACTGGTCGACCGGAAGCCCGGCCTCGCGCAGAGCGGTCAGAGGGTCGAACACGTCACCCACTCCTTTCACGGGGCCGCACGGCGGCGGCCAGACATCGATCGGCAGGAGCCGGTGGACGTAGCAGTACGCCACCAGTTCCGCCCTGTTCCTGCAGTTGAACCGGTCGAGCAGGACACTGATCTCCTCGCCCACCGTGTGCCTGCTCAGGCGCAGCGCACGGGCCACGCGGTCGGTCGTGTGCCCCCGTGCCACCAGGGCCACGAGCACCAGGCCCCGGCTGGAGATCTCGGCACCCCGTAACGCCGTCACCGGCGCGAGTTCCTCACGACGCACTCCTGACGACGTACTCCTCACGACGCACTCCTCACGACGCCTCACGGCGCACCATTCACGACGTACTGCGTACGAACAGCTCACGGACCATGACGGCGGCCATGAACGAGACGCCGTGCCAGCGCGCCTTGCGTTCGAACCAGAGCCAGTCCCCGTCCGGGTTGGCCTCCAGGAACACCACGTCCCCGGTGTCGGACACGAGCAGGTCGAACGCCCCGTAGCGCAGGTTCCACGCCGCGCACAGGGTGCGCACCGCCTCGGCCGCGGGGTGGGGGCAGTCGACGCGCGTCACGGTGACGCTGTCGGGATCCGTCATCGGGCTCGACGGATCGGGCTTCTGGACCTCGAAGGCGCAGATCCCGCCGTCGAGTTGGTAGACGCGCAGTTCTCGCGTGTGCGGCACGTACTCCTGGACCACGACCGGGCGCTCTCCCGCGCCGCCCGGCACCGTCGGTCCCGGGTCCCGCTCCACCGCTTCCCGGCCGGCGACCCGCGGCAGGCAGGTCTTCCAGGCCGACCGGTCCGGCTCGAACAGCCGGAAGTCCGGAGTCTTGACCACGAGGGTGGGCGCACCCACCGCGCCCGCCCCCGTCGGCACGTCATTGGTGACGACCGTACGGGGTGTGCGCACGCCCAGCCGGCGCGCCTGAGCCAGCTGGCCCGGCCCGACGACCGCGCCGCCGGGCAGTGCGGTGTCCGCCGTGGCCGCCACCTGCCGCAGGAAACCGGACCAGGACTCCGCCCGCAGCGGAGTCATCGAACCGGCGGGCCTCGCCTGCGCCATCAGCGCGCAGGCCGAACCGTGCCGCACCCACACCACGGCCGGCCGGACCCGGCGCCCGGCGACGTCCAGCAGACCGGTGTCCACATCCAGAGTCATCGAGGTCGACATGAGTTCGTCCTGCCGGATCAGTATCGCCGGAGTTTCCAGAGGACCCGTCAAAGCATTCCGTACGACCTCCAATTCACGGCCGCCCGCGCAATTCACCAGAACCACAACGGATCGGCCGTCACGGTCTTCCGTCTGTACTGAACGGCTCATCTGCGCATGCTAGCCAACGGTTCCGTACGGCAGGAGGAAGAACGGAGGCAGTTGCGCGGCAGCTTGGACGGCGGCCGCTCCCGTGCCGCCCCGCGGGCGTAACGTCCAGCCGCAGCAAGCCCGATCGGCGGTGCCGGACAAACGCCGACCGGAGAAATTCCCCGAGGACCACCGATCACATTCTGGAGGGCGGACCGTGGCGAATGGTGTGGTGAACGCCGAGGAACTGACCAAGCGATACCGCGGGAAAGAGACGCCGGCAGTCGACCGTATTTCATTCGACATCGCCAAAGGCGAGACCATCGGGCTGCTGGGACCCAACGGTGCCGGAAAGACCACCCTGATGAAGATGATCTGCGGCGTCACCCCTCCCACCACCGGCCGGATCCGGGTGTTCGGCGTGGACCCGGCCCGCGACCCGGTCGCCGCCAAGACCGGCATCGGCGCGATGCACCAGTCCGCCCCCTACGACGAGATGCTCTCGGCCCTGGACAACCTGCTGATCGCCACCCGCTTCAAGGGCCTGTCCTGGCGCACCACCCGCCCCTGGGCGATGGAGGTGGCCGAATACCTGGGCCTGGCCGACCACCTGTCCCGGCTCGTCTTCCAGCTGTCCGGCGGGCAGCGCCAGCGGCTGCAGCTCGTACGGGCCCTGCTGACCATCCCCGAACTGCTCATCCTCGACGAGCCCTCGGCCGGACTGGACGTGGCCGGCCGGCACCAGATCGAGCGCTTCGTCCGGTGGCTCCGCGAGGAGTACGGCATGACCGTCATCTGGACCAGCCACATCATCCAGGAGCTGGAGCGCAACGCCCAGCGGGTCCTGGTCATCAACCAGGGCAAGGTGGTCCGCTTCGCCCAACCGAGCGAACTCGTCCGCGAGTTCGGCGGAGCGCATCTGCTGGTCAGCGTCGACGACGCGGTCGGCGCCAAGGTCGTCAAGGAGTGGGCGGCCGCGGCCGGACTGGCCGCCACGGTCCAGGACGCCGAGGTGCGCATCGACAACGCGCAGGTCCGGGACGTACTGCCGCAACTGTCCCGGCACTGCCACGACTCCGGAGTCGCGATCTCCGGAATCTCCACCGTCACCGACTCGCTGGAGCAGGTCTTCCTGCGCATGACCGGGAACGAGGGCTGACACCGTGGCCGACCTGGGATTCAAGACCACGCCGCCGGTCGCCTCGGGCAAACCGGCGGACTTCATCGCCGTGTTCTACCGCGAGTACGCGCTCCTCGCCCGCAACAGGGTCAACCTCATCCTCGGCCTGACCCCCATGCTCGTGTACCTGCTCCTGGTGAACACCTCGCTGGGCAACGTCGTGGGGAACATCACCTACCGGGGCGAGACCCTCCCCTTCGCGGTCTTCCTCCTCCCCATGGTGCTGGCCATGTCGGTGGTCAGCGCCTCCGGGACGACGGGCATGGCGATGTTCCAGGAGGAGATGAGCGGGGTGTCGACCCAGCTCTGGAGCTGGCCGCTGCGCCGCTCGCGCTTCCTGGCCGGCAAACTGCTGGCCGGGGTCTCGCTCGTGCTGGCCCAGAGCCTGCTGGCCCTGGCCGTCGCCGCGGTCATCTTCGACTACCCCTTCCACGCGTCCCACTGGATCTGGCTGCTGCTTGCGCTGGTGCTCTCGTCGGTGGCGTTCAACGGGCTGTACCTCGCCGCGGCCGTCCTCATCAGCGACTACCGCACCTTCATGGTGCTCACCAGCGTGTCGGTGCCCGTCCTCGTCTTCGCCGCGCCGTCGCTGTCCACTTCGCAGCAACTGCCCACCGTGCTGCGGTGGATCTCGACGGTGAACCCGGTGTCGTACGCCGTCACCGGCATGCGCGACGCCGCGATCTTCGGCCTGGGCAAGGCCTGGCCCTCCCTGGTGGTGCTCGCCGTCGTCGCGATCGTCGCCAACTTCATCGCCGGCCGGGCGCTGTTGCGGCGCACCCGGAACCTCTGACCCGCAGGAGCTCCCCACCGTGCAGACCCGTGACACTGCGCAGACCGACGATGCGCCCCTGGCCTGGCTCGCCACGCCGCAGGACCGCTCCGTGCACCGCCTCCCGGGCACGGACCGGGCCCAACCACCGAAGGCCACCTGGGAGATGGTGACCCGCGCCGCGGCCCAGGTGGGTGTCACCCGGGTCGCCGACATCACCCGGCTCGACTCCATCGGCATCCCGACCTTCCAGGCGATCCGGCCGCTGTCCAGAACGCTCGCCGTCTCCCAGGGCAAGGGGATGACCCCCGAACTGGCCAGGCTCTCGGCGGTGATGGAGTCGGTCGAGACCTGGCACGTCGAACAGCCGGCCCTGCCCGCGCTGACTGCCTCCCCCCGTAAGCTCCGTACGCAACTGGGCTACGACGTAGCCGCGTTGGCACCCTCCGCGCCGAACCTTCTGCACGACGGGCTGCCATTGGAATGGGTGGCGGCCAGGTCCCTGGTCGACGGAGCGCGCACCCTCGTTCCCGTGAACGTCGTCCGGCTGACGCTGGAGGAGCACACCGACTGGAACCCGCCGGTGTTCTTCGAGTCGACGAACGGCCTGGCCGGCGGGAACACCCGGATCGAAGCCGCCCTGCACGCGCTCTGCGAGGTCATCGAGCGCGACGCGATGACCGCCGCGGTCACCGGGGGCGGGGAGATGGGCGTACGCGTCGACCCGCGCTCCCTCGGGTCCCCGGTGGCCGACGAGCTGTGCACCCTGATCGAACGGGCCGGCGTCACCCTGGAGGTCCGCCTCGTCCCCTCGCCCACCGGCCTGCCGTGCTTCCTCTCCTGGGTCGCCGACGACGAGTACCCGGCGCCGATGTTCGGCTTCGGCTGCCACCTCAGCCCGGAGATCGCCCTCACCCGGGCCGTCTCCGAGGCGGCCCAGGCCAGGCTCGCGTACATCTCGGGGGCCCGGGACGACCTCCGGGAGGACTTCGGCCACGTGGACGCCGACCGGCTGCGCGGCGCACGCTCGGGCCCGGCGGCAGCCGACATCAGGGGCCTCGTGGAGGACCCCGTCCCGCACGACAGTCTGGCCGGCGCCCTCGCCCACGTGGTGGGCCGGGCGGCCGCCGCCTTCTCCCACCCGCCCCTCCTCGTCGACCTGACGCGCGAGGAGATCGGGGTCCCGGTCGTCAAGGTCGTGGCTCCGGGGAGCCGCGTATGCCCGGAGGTGCTGTAGTTGAACGGGTCCAGGGTGATCGTCTACGCGGGGCCGACCATCTCGGCCGCCGACGTCCACGCGGTGCTCCCGGACGCGGAGGTGCGGCCGCCGGCGGGCCGGGGCGACCTCCTCGCGGACCGGTGGGACCCGGGAGACGTGGTCGTGGTCGTCGACGGCTACTTCCGGGAACGCCGCTCGGTCGGCCACAAGGAGATCCTCCAGGTCCTCACCGAGGGCGCGGAGGTGATCGGCGCCGCGAGCATGGGGGCGCTGCGGGCCGCGGAGCTCGCTCCTTGCGGCATGCGGGGCCTGGGCACCGTCTTCACGATGTACGCCTCGGGCGAGATCGACGGGGACGACGAGGTGGGGGTCCTGCACGGCCCGGCCGAGATGGGGTACCCGCCCCAGACCGTGGCCCTGGTGAACCTCCGCTACGGCTGCAAGGAGGGCGCCGAGAGCGACCTGATCGCGCCCGACGCCGGACGGCGGATCGTGGCGGCGGCCGCGGCGCTGCCCTTCACCCACCGCGGCTGGAAGGACATCGAGGGGGCGCTGGACGAGGAGGACCACGACGCCCTGTGGACGCTGGAGGAGATGATCGCCTCGGGCGTCTGGGACCTGAAACGGCTCGACGCCATGGCGGCGCTGCGCGCGATCGCGGGCCGGGGCGCGGTGCCCCCCGGTCCGGTGGCGCCCGAGGTGCCCGTCACCGGCATCAGCCGGACCCAGTCCCTGGTCCGCCGGACCCGGCGGGAGCACGCCCCCGGCCGGTGGATGTCGGACCTCGACGTACTGGACGCCGCCCGGCTGTTCGACGAGGGCTACCCGGCGCTGCACGAGGAGGTGCTGACCGGCTTGTTGGAGGAGCTCGCCGGCGCCCGGGGCATGACCCTCGCGACGTACGCACGGGACAAGCTCGGGCTCGACGGACGGTCGCCGCTGCCGGACTCCCTCGCGCGCTGGTTCACGGAGCGGGAACGGGACGAGCTCCCCGCCGCCGAGCGGATCCGGCTCCTCATGGTGCGGGTGTGGCCGGTGTGGCAGTCGGTGGACTGGCGGCCGACGGTCCTGGCGCGCCTGCGGGACTCCGAGCGCTGGGAGGAGTGGTGCGCCCTGGTGGTCCGGGCCGACGAGGCCGCGGTGGAGACCCGTCCGCGGCTCGTGGTCCCGCCGCCGCCGATGTGCGCGAAGCTCTTCCTGCGCCACTGGCAGGGGCGCGGCACCTCGCCGGAGGTCGAGATGGCCCGGCGCGGGTTCACCGGCCCCGACGGGCTGGGCGCGGCCGTCCCGAGGTTCTTCGCCCTGGACGTCCTGCGGGGCCGTGAACGGCGTGCGGCCGCGGCTCGTTGACCGAGGGTGACCGAGGGAGCCGAGGACTCCGGAAGAGGCGTCTAGAATGGGAACGTGCGTACGAATGACGGTGAAGTGCGGCCTGCTCCGAGCCCGGAACTGAGCGGGGCGGAGCTGGCCCGCTGGTACTGGACGCTGGCCGAACTCAGCGCCCTGGCCCGGGCGATGGGCCTCCCGTCCGGAGGCGGGAAGGCGGCGGTCACGGCGCGGATCGCCGCCGCGCTGGACGGGTTTCCGGCGCCGGCCCCGGCCGCGGACCCGGCTCCGGCCCGGTCCGGCGGCCGGCCCGTCCGTGGTGCGGGCCGGCAGCTGGCGGCGCCCGTGGACGGGGCCAGCGTGATCCCGCCGGGGCAGCGGTGCGGCCAGGTGCTGCGGGCCTACTTCCTCCGGGAGATCGGGCCCGGCTTCCACTTCGACGCCTTCATGCGGGATTACGTCGCCCAGGGCGCGGGACACACCCTCGCCGAGGCGGTCGCCCACTGGCACGCCACCCGGGCGGCGGCGGCCGAACCCCGGGAGATCGGGGCCCAGTTCGAGCTGAACCGGTTCCTCCGCGACTGGCACGCCGGCCATCCCGAGGGCACCCGCGCGCAGGCCCTGGCCGCCTGGCGGGCCCACCGCTCCCGGCCGCGGGAGGCCGCCCTCACCCCCGAGCGGGAGTGAGCTCCGGCTCCGCGGGCTCCGGCAGGCGCCGGGCCAGGGCCCAGGCCAGCAGCGGCAGCGCCGCCAGCGGGAGCAGGGCCGTCCGCAGGGAGGCCGCGTCGGCCGCCGCGCCGATCACGGGGCTCGCGAGGCCCCCGATGCTGACGGTCAGGCCCAGGGTGACCCCGCTCGCCGTGCCCATGCGGCTCGGCAAGTAGTCCTGGCCCAGGGTGACCTGGAGGGAGAACGGCACGTACAGGGCGGTGGCGGCCAGCGCCGAGCAGACGTACACCAGCGGCAGCGGCAGGAAGAGGATGCCCGCGACGGCCGGCACCACGGCCGCGTAGGCGCGGTGGACGGTGGTGACGCGCCCCCAGCGGGCGGCCAGCCGGCCTCCGAGGAGGGTGCCGCCGGCGCTCCCGGCGAAGAGGGTGAACAGGGCCACGGCGCCGGCGGTTTCACCACCGCCGCGCTCCCGGACGTACAGCCCGATGAAGGTGCTCAGGCCGGTGAAGACGACCGAGCGCACCACGACCACCAGGGACAGCCGCAGGAAGGCCCGCCAGTCGTCGCGGGGGCCCCGGGCCGGGGCCGGGATCGCCGCTCGCGGGTTCGCGGCCGAACGCTTCGCGGACGGCGGCCGGTTGAGGAACACGCCCAGGGCCGCCGGGGCGGCCAGCAGCCACCACCCCGCCGGGCCCGGCAGCGCGAGCGCGCCGACGACCAGCAGCGGCGCGCACGCGAAGCCGATGTTGCCGCCGAGCGCGAACCAGCTCATCGCCCCGTGCCCGGGCCCGCCCACCGTACGGACCAGCCGGGCGGCCGCCGGGTGATAGGCGGCGACGCCCAGCCCGGACAGGGCGACGGCGGCGAGGGTGGCCGCGTAGCCGGCGTCGAGTCCGACCAGCGCCACGCCCAGTCCCGCGGCGGCGGTGGCCAGCGGGATCAGCCAGGGCATCGGCCACCGGTCGGTGAGCGCTCCGAACAGCGGCTGGACCACGGAGGAGAGCAGCGAGGCGGCCAGCACGATGCCGGAGGCGGCGGCGTAGCCGTACGAGCGCTCGGAGACGAGGAAGGGCACGAGCGCGGCGACGGCGCCCTGGTAGACGTCCACGCAGGAGTGGCCCGCGGAGAAGGCGGCCGTACGGAGCTTGGCCGGTCCGGGCGCCGGTCCGGAGGCTGCCGCCGGAGTCGGCATCGGCATCGGCATCGGCATCGGCATCGGGGACGGGTTCGGGGACGGGTTCGGGGACGGTGGCGGGGACGGGGTGGGTCTCATGGAGGTCACCGATCGAGAATCGCTCGCGCCGGGGGCGGCCCGCTTCCGATAAATTGCCGGGTGATGCAGAAAATCCGCCACACTCCGCGCGCCGCGACGAGCATCCGCGAGCTCGACACCCACCTCGGCATCGATCCGCACCGCCACGACGACCACCAGATCTGCTACGCGGGCTCCGGGGTGCTCTCCGTCACCACCGACGCCGGGACCTGGGTGGCCCCGACCACCCGCGCCCTGTGGATCCCCGCCGGGACCGTGCACGAGCACCGGGCCTTCGGCCGCGTCGACCTGCACTGCGTCGGCCTCCCCACCCGCCTCAACCCGCTCTCCCTCTCCGCGCCCGCCGTGCTCGCCGTCGGCCCCCTGCTGCGCGAGCTGATCCTGGCCTACACCCGGGCCCCGCAGGACGACAGCGCCGAGCGGCGGCGGATGCTGGCGGTGCTGCTCGACCAGCTGAAGGCCTCGCCGCTCCAGCCGCTGCACCTGCCCGCTCCCTCCGACCCCCGGCTGGCCGCGGTGTGCGCGCTGCTGCACGCCGACCCGGCGGATGCGCGCGGCCTGGCGGAACTCTCCGCGCAGGCCGGGGCCGGGGCGGGGGAGCGGACCCTGAGCAGGCTCTTCCGCGCCGAGCTGGGCATGACCTTCCCCCAGTGGCGGACCCAGCTGCGCCTGCACCACGCGCTGCGGCTGCTGGCGGTCGACACCCCCGTGACGGCGGTCGCGCACCGCTGCGGCTGGTCCTCGGCGAGCGCGTTCATCGACGTGTTCCGCCGGGCCTTCGGCCACACCCCGGGGGCGCACGCCAAGGCGGGCTGACCGGTTCGTCTGGCCGTCCGCTCCGCACCGGGCCAGCATGGAGGGAGGGACCGGTTCGGGGCCGGGCGATCGGGAGGAACCCATGACGCACACCCCGACGACCGACGTGCTGATCGCGGGCGCGGGTCCGGTAGGCCTCAGCGCGGCGGCGGAACTGCGCCGCCACGGCGTGAGCTGCCGCCTCGTCGACCGGCTGCCCGCCCGCCTCCCCTACGCGAAGGCGGTCGGCATCCAGCCGCGCACGCTGGAGATCTGGGACCGGATGGGCCTGGCCCGCACCGTGATGGAGAGCGCCGTCCCCCTGCGCGGCCAGCTGATCTACGTCAACGGCGCCGAGCGGGCCCGGATCGAGCTCATGCTGCCTCCCGAAGTCCCGTACCGCTTCGCCGCGTTGCCCCAGTACGAGACGGAGCGGATCCTCGAAGAGCACCTCGCGGGGCTGGGCACCGTCATCGAACGCGGCACCGAACTGCTGTCGTTCACCCAGGACGGGGACGGCTCCGCGGGCGGCGTCACCAGCCTGCTGCGGACCGCGTCCGGCGGCGAGGAGGAGCTGCGCACCCGCTACCTCATCGGCTGCGACGGAGCGCACAGCACCGTGCGCAAGGGTCTGGGGCTGTCCTACGAGGGCGGGGCCTTCGCCGAGGAGTACATGCTGGCCGACGTCGTGAGCGACTGGGATCTGCCCGACGGGTACGGCCTGCGGTCCATGCACCAGGGCGCCGACGGGTCCACCGACGACGCGCTGGTGTGCATCCCGCTGCCCGGCCGGGGCCGCTACCGCATGTCGATGCTCGTCCCGCCCGAACTCTCCGCGCAGCCGCCCGGCGGACCGGGCAGCGGATCGGCGGGCGGCCCCGGAGCGGGCGACGGCGTACGGCACGGGCTGGAGGGGGGCCGGGTCCCCGAGCTCTCCCACATCCAGGCCGTCGTCGACCGCCTCGCGCCGGCCCCGGCCACGGTGTCCGGCATGCGCTGGTCCTCCGTGTTCCGCATCAGCCACCGCATCGTCGACCGGTACGGCGACGGGCGCGTCTTCGTCGCGGGCGACGCCGCCCACATCCATCCGCCGACCGGAGCCCAGGGCATGAACACCGGGATCCAGGACGCCTGCAACCTGGCCTGGAAGCTCGCGCTGGTCCTGCGGGAAACCGCCGGGCCCGCCCTGCTCACGAGCTACGACGCCGAACGCCGCCCCGTCGGCGAGGAGGTCGTGGGCCGGACCGTGCGGCACGCGACCGAGGGCATCGAGAACGAACCCGACGATCCGCGGACCGTGCTGCTCCGCGAGGCCCAACTGCTCGTCGGCTACCCGGCCGGACCGCTCGCCGGTCCTCCCTTCGGCCCCGCCGACGCCCCACAGCCCGGCGAACGGGCTCCGGACTGCGGCGGGTTGACCCTGCCCATCGCCGCCTATCCCTCACGGCTGCTCGACGTCCTGCGCGGCCGGGCCGGCCACGTGGTGCTCCTGTACGGGGCCGACGGCGCGGCCCTGGCCGAGGCGGCGGAGCGGGCCCGGGCGGCGGGGCCGGCGCCGGCGGAAGGCGGCGCGGGTGAAGACGACTTGCGCACGGTGGCCGTCCTCGCCCGCGAGGCCGCCCCCGACGCGGGCGCCGGCCTCCCCGCCCCCGTCCCCGGATACCGCGACGCCGCGGGGGAGTTCGCCCGGCTGTACGGCTGCGACGGCCCGACCGGATTCCTCGTACGCCCGGACGGGTACCTCGGCGCCCGCTTCCCGCTGTCCGCCACGGCGGCGGCCCTGTCCGGCTACCTCGCGTCGCTGTCCGCGCCGGCCGGTTCTGCCCCGGCCTAGGCCGTCTCTTTCGGATCTTGCCGGGCCCGCGACGCCTGGCACCGCGCCTGGCCGCACTGCCGAGGCGACCACGTACACCCAGCACGCGAGCGCCCCGACAGCACGCCCAGGCACGGCACCAGACGCCGCGGACTCGGCCGACAAGATCCGAAAGAGACGACCTAGGCGGCGGTGTACCGCAGGAGCACGACCCCGGTGCCGAACGTGCGCGTCCCCTCCAGCCGCAGCGGAACCGTGCCGTCGGAGGGCGGGAAGAGGTGGTGGCCGCGGCCGATGCGTACGGGGTGCACGTAGATCCGGTACTCGTCCACCAGCCCGTGGCGCAGGAACGAGGCGGCGAGGTCCGCCCCGCTCACGGTCAGATCACCGTCCGCGGCGGCCTTGAGGGCGGCGACCTCCTCCGGTACGACCTCCCGCAGCACGGTGACCTCGGGGTCGGCCTGCTCGGCGGCCAGGGTGCGCGAGTACACGTACTTCCGCGCGGAGCGCCAGATGCCGGCGTAGTCCTTCTCCACCGCGGACGCGGCCGGATCGGCGCCGGCGGTGGGCCAGTAGGCGGCCATCTGCTCGTAGGTGACCCGGCCCATCAGCATGCCGCCGACCGAACGGACTTCGTCGTTCATGTGCTGGTGCAGCTCTTCGTCGACGAGGCCCCAGTCGAGCTGCCGCTCCGGGCCCTCGTAGTAGCCGTCGAGGGAGACCTGCGACATCAGGATGATCTTTCCCATGACCAGCCAGACTACGCGCCGTCCATACTGGACGGCGTGAAGAGCGAAGCCGACACCGCATCCATGGCCGCCCCCGACGACAGCGCCGACACCGTCCTGTGCGCCGTCGAAGGCCGTACCGGGGTGATCACCCTCAACCGCCCCCGCGCCCTCAACGCCCTCACCCACCCCATGGTGCTCCGCATCGCCGGGGCCCTGACCGGCTGGGAGCGGGACCCGGGCGTGGAGCAGGTGCTCATCCGCGGCGCGGGCGAGCGGGGGCTGTGCGCCGGCGGGGACATCCGGGCCATCCACGACGACGCCAAGGCCGGGACGCGGGCCTCGGCGGCCTTCTGGCGCGACGAGTACCGCCTCAACGCGCACATCGCCCGCTACCCCAAGCCCTACGTGGCCCTCATGGACGGCATCGTGATGGGCGGCGGGGTCGGCGTGTCCGCTCACGGGAGCGTCCGCGTGGTCACCGAGCGTTCCCGCGTCGCCATGCCCGAGACCGGCATCGGCTTCGTCCCGGACGTCGGCGGCACGCACCTGCTGGCCCGCGCCCCCGGCCTGCTCGGCACCCATCTCGCCCTCACCGGCTCCGCGGTGGGCGCCGCCGACGCGCTGCTGTGCGGGCTGGCCGACCGCTTCGTACCCGCCGACCGGCTGCCGGCGCTGACCGCCGAGCTCGCCGGGGCCCCGGCCCGGGAGGTGGTGGAGCCGTACGCCGCCGAGCCCGGGCCGGGGACGCTGGCCGAGGCGCGGGACTGGATCGACCACTGCTACGCCGCCGCCACCGTCGAGGAGATCGTGGACCGGCTGCTCGGATACGGGGACCCGGCGGCGAAGGAGGCGGCCGAGACCATCCTCGGGAAGTCCCCGACGGCCCTGAAGGTGACCCTGGAGTCCGTACGCCGGGCCGCCGCCCTCGGCGCGCTGGAGCCGGTGCTGGAACAGGAGTTCCGGGTCTCCTGCAATGCGCTGACCTCGCCCGACCTGGTGGAGGGCATCCGGGCGCAGGTGGTCGACAAGGACCGCAGCCCGCGCTGGTCCCCGGCCACCCTCGGCGAGGTCACCGAGCACGACGTGGCCCGCTTCTTCGCCCCGCTGGCCGGGGGCCCCCAGGGGATCGCCGAGTGGACCCCCGAGGGGTGAACCCGTACGGGGCGGCGCGCGGGCGCCCGCTCAGGGCCGCCGTGCCCGGTACAGATCGCGGAGCAGGGCGATCTCGGCCCCGTGGTGCAGCAGTTCCTGGTTGACCCACCAGGCGATGTCGACGAACGGCTCCTCCGCGTCGCTCCCGTGGGGGTAGGTGCAGTACCCCACGGTGTCCAGGGCCGCCTCGTCGACGCATCGCAGCGCGTCGCGCCAGGCCCCCGCGGCGGAGTCGAAGCCCGTGAGCGCTGCCGCGGCGCCGCCCTCGACGCGCTGGTCGGCCCGGGTCAGCGAGCGGCTCCCGGCGGTGTGGTCGGCGCGCAGAGCGAGCATCTCGGTGAGGTGGCTCAGCCGCCACGCGATCGTGGTGAACGGCGGCGGCCAGGGGTGCGGATAGGCCGCCGCGTCGCGCCCCCAGTCGCCCGCGCCGGCCAGCGCGGTGGCCCGGGGCCCGGGCCCGTCCGCGCGGCGCCGCACCGACCAGCAGTCCGCTACCGGCTCCCAGAGGTACTCCTCGTCCGTCAGGGGACCGCCGACCGGGGTGTCCGATCCGTCGCCGCTGTCCATGACGGGCCCGGCCATGCGGCCGGAGAGGCGGGTGCGCGCGAAGTCGAACTGCGCCAGCAGGGGGATCAGACGGGGCGGGGTCACTGGAGGGTGCTCCTGTCCTAGGCGGTGGTGGGGGTGGCGTCGGCGGCCGGCTCGGTGGGGGTTTCCACCCAGTCGACCAGTTCGATGATCACACCGTTGGGGTCGGACACCAGGAACACCCGCTCGCCCCAGGGCTCCACGCGCGGCTCCATGACGATCGGGACGCCCTCGGAGCGCAGGCGCTCGTACTCGGCGGGCAGGTCGGCCACGGTGAAGGCGAGCAGCACTCCGGCGGCGTGCTGCTCGCGGAGGTCCTCGGGGAGCACCTCCAGGCCGCGCCGGACGAAGATCACGTTCGGGCCGTCGGGGTGGGAGAGGGAGGCGAACCCGTCGGCCGCCATCGTTTCCTTGAATCCGAAATGCCTGGTCAGGAAGGCGGAAGAGATGGTGGCGTCCTCGACGGTGAGGCAGATGGCGGTGTCGGTGATCCGCATGGGTCCTCCTGGTATCGTGGGCTCGGAGTTTCATTATACATAGTATTCTATACAGCGTAGAAGATTAAATGACCGGGCTGCCGTGAGGCGGCGGAAAGGGGTCGGGAGTGGCCACGGACCGGAGCGGCGCGGGCGACCCCGTCCGCACGCTGGAGCTGCTGTGGCGCGAGCCGGGGCAGGGGGCGCCCAGCGGGCGGCGCGGGCCCCGGCAGGGGCTGACCGTGGACGGGGTCGTCGACGCCGCCGTCGCACTGGCCGACGAGGCGGCGAGCGAGGGGCGGTCGGGGCTGGCCGCGCTGACGATGCGGGCGCTGGCCCAGCGGCTGGGGGTCACCCCCATGACCCTCTACACCTACGTCCCCGGCAAGGCCGAGCTGCTCGACCTGATGCTGGACGCCGCGTACCTGGCCATGGACCGCGCCGAGCCGGACCCGGAGGGGTCCTGGCGCGAGCGGGTCGCCCGCGTCGCCGGGGACAATCGCGCGCTGTACCTGCGGCACCCGTGGACCGCCGAGCTGTCCGTCACCCGCCCCCCGCTGGGGCCCGGTGTGATCGGCAAGTACGAGTACGAACTCGCGGCCCTCGAGGGCATCGGCCTCACCGACGTGGAGATGGACGCCGCCCTGACCCACCTGCTCGGCTTCGTCCACGCGCAGGCCCTGGCCGCCGCCGACACCGCCGCGCACAACGCCCGCCAGGGCGACCAGGAGTGGTGGGAGCTCAGCGCCCCGCTGCTGGAACGGGCCATGGACCCGGAGCGCTACCCCCTCGCCGGGCGGGTCGGCAGCGCGGTCGGCGGGTACAGTTCCGAGACCGTGTGGGACTTCGGCCTGCGCTGCGTCCTCGACGGGATCGCCCGGCTGCTGGAGCGGGCCGATCGGGCCTGATCCGGGCGGGCGGGGCCCGCCGCCGCCCGATCCGGAAGGCGCCGCCTACCGGTAGCCGGCGGTGTCCGCCGGGAGGTCCGGGTCCTGCACCTCGACCATGTACCGCCAGGCGTCCGGCCGGCTGCCGTCCACGTCGGTGAAGCCGTAGGTCCGAGCCAGTTGCCCGCTGGAGAGCGACTGCCCGTTCCAGCGCGACAGTTCCGGGTCTGCGGCCAGCGCGGCGACCGCGCGGCCGACGTAGAACGGGGTCTCCGAGATGGCGAAGTGCGGGACCGTCTTCAGTGCGTCCCGCCAATTTGCCTCAGTGACAACGAAGTTGTCCAGCATCATCTCCGACCGGAGCCAGCCCGGGGTCAGGGCCACCGCCGTCGCCCCGCGCGGGCCCACCTCGTGTCCGAGCGCGAACGCCATGCGCAGCACCGCCGACTTGGCGATGTCGTAGAAGAAGGAGACCCGGTACCGGCTCGCGTTGTACTCCGCCGTGCCGTCCGTCATCTCCACCACCAGTCCGCCCGGCTCGCGCAGCAGCAGGGGCAGCGCGTAGTGGCTGGTGACCGCGTGGGTCTCCACGGCCAGCCGCAGCAGCCGCAGCCCGTTGTCCAGGTCGTGTTCCCAGACCGTGCTCTCCCACTCGAAGAGCCGCTCGCCGCCCCAGATGTCGTTCACCAGGACGTCGAGCCGGCCCTGCTCCGAGTCGATCCGCCCGACGAGGGCCTCCACCTGTTCGGGTACCAGGTGGTCCGCCACCACCGCGATTCCGCGTCCGCCGGCGGCCGTGACCAGCTCGGCCGTCTCCTCGATCGTCTCGGGCCGGTCGTACTCCGAGCGCCTGCCCCGGGTGCTGCGCCCGCTCACGTACACGGTCGCGCCCCGGGCCCCCAACTCGACCGCGATGCCCCGGCCCGCGCCGCGGGTCGCCCCGGCCACCAGGGCCACCTTGCCTTCGAGAGTCCGCTCTGCCTCCGTCATGACCGCGACCCTACGACGCCCGGGCGCGGCGGGTGCGGCGCGGCGCGCCTGCGGATCCCTGAGACGGGGCGGGCCCGGCCTTGAACAACCGGCCCCCGAGGCCGCACTGTTGGCGGAGATCCGTTCGTATTGTCAGGAGACAGGTTTGTCCACCGACCCCGCGCAGGCATCATCCGAGCCGACGCCCCCGTCCGCGCCCCCGTCCGAGCCCGCGGCCCCGTACGTCATCGACCCCGCCGGCGGCTGCCCGCACGCCCTCAACGCCCGGCTGCGCGCCCAGGGGGCGGTGGCCGAGGTGGTGCTTCCCGGCGGTGTTCCCGGCGCGGTCGTCCTCGGTCACGAGGCGCTGAGGGAGTTCCTCGCCCACCCCGACGTGGCCAAGGACGCCCGGCACTTCCCCGCCCTGCACGACGGCACCATCCCTCCGGACTGGCCGCTGCGCGTCTTCGCCAACGCCCAGGGCATGCACACCGCCGACGACGCCGACCACCGCCGGCTGCGCTCCCTGGTGGGCAACGCCTTCACCGTCCGCCAGGTGGAGCGGCTGCGCCCCCGCATCGAGGAGCTGACGGCCGGGCTGCTCGGGGACCTGGAGCGGGCGGCGCGGGACGCTCCGGACGGGGTGGCGGACCTGCGCACGCACGTCGCGCTCCCGCTCCCGATGAGCGTGATCTGCGAGCTCCTCGGCGTGGACCCCGAACACCGGGGGCGGCTGCACGAGCTCTCCAACACCGTCATCGTCGCCACCGACAAGACCCCGGCCGAGGTCATGGCGGCCCTGCGCGAGCTGGTCGAGCTGATCGGCGCCATCGCCGCCGCCCGCCGGGCCGATCCGGGCGAGGATCTGACCAGTGCGCTGATCGCCGCCCGGGACGACGACGGCGGCCGGCTCAGCGAGGCCGAACTCACCGGCACCATGCGGCTGATGCTGGTCGCCGGCCACGAGACCACGCTCAATCTGATCAGCAACGCCGTACGCGCCCTGTGCACCCACCGCGACCAGCTCGCGCTGGTCCTGGAGGGGAAGGCCACCTGGTCGGACGTGGTCGACGAGACCCTGCGCTTCGACGCCCCGGTCAGCTGGTTCCCGTTCCGCTACCCGACCCGCGATCTGACCATCGAGGGGACCGTGATCCCGCAGGGCACGCCGGTCCTCGCCGGCTACACGGCGGCCGGCCGCGACGAGGCCTTCCACGGCCCGGACGCCGACCGGTTCGACCTGACCCGCCCCACCGCGGCCCGCAACCTCTCCTTCGGACACGGCGCCCACTACTGCGTCGGAGCCCCGCTCGCCCGGCTGGAGGCCACCATCGCCCTGGAAGCCCTCTTCACCCGCTTCCCGGACCTGGACCTGGCCGTGCCCGAAGCCGAACTCCCGCACCAGCGGAGCTTCATAGGCAACAGCGTGGAGTCGCTGCCGGTCCGGCTACGGGCCTTCGGCGGGCGGTGAGACCTCCGTGCTCAGCCACCCCAGCGCGTCGGGGTACATCGCGATCCAGGTCTGGAAGTTGTGTCCGCCCTGAGGGCGGACCAGCGTCTTGACCCGGACCCCGGAGTTCTGGGCCGCCTTCGTGAAGTCGGTCAGCTGCTGCGGCGGGCTGTCCTTGTCCTGGGCCGAGGTGGCCAGGAATAGCCCGACGTCGGCATTCTTCGTGTGGGTGACCAGCCACATGGGGCTGTTGCGCTCGCGCAGCACCGGATCGGACAGCACATCGGGGTCGCCGGTCAGCGGATCCGGGTCCAGGGCCGCGCCCGCCCGGAAGGCCTTCGGGTACTGGAGCGGCAGCTTGGCCGCGCAGAAGGCCCCGGTGGAGATGCCCATCAGGCCCCAGCCCTTGGGCTCGGGGAGCGTGCGGAAGTTCTTGGCCACCAGGTCGGGCACGTCCTCGGCGAGCCAGCTCGCCACCTTCCGCCGCGGGGTGTCCGTGCAGTCGGTGTTCACCCCGCCGGGGTACAGGTCGGGGATCACCAGGATGAAGGGGTGCGCCGCGCCGATCCGGACGAGCTGCTCCAGTGCGCCGGGCATGTCACCGATGTCGAGCCAGGAGCGGGGCGAGCCCGGATAGCCGTGCAGCAGCATCAGCACGGGGAACCGGGTCTTCTCCGCGCCCGGTGCGTCGTACTCCGGGGGCGTCCACACGATCACCTGGCCGGCGAGCTTGGAGTGGGAGCCGCGGAAGTACGTGGTGCGGGTGCCGTCGCCGCCGAGGGTGAACTTGGCCCGCCCCAGCGGCGGCCCGGTCATGGCGGAGTCGTTCTGCCCGGCTTCGGTGCCCAGCAGGTCGTCCCAGGAGGAGTAGAGGCCGTAGCTCCCGTTGATCCAGGTGGCCACCACGCAGATGGCGGTGAGCTGGCACAGGCCGATCATCAGCAGCCGGGCCGGCCAGCGCACCCAGCCGGGGCCGGGGATCCCGTTCCACAGGAGCAGTGCGGCGAGCATCGCGAGTGCGGTGACGACGATCAGCGTGACGAGGAACGACGTACTGGTCAGCTCCACTGCGCCGGCTCCTGACGTACGACGGAATGATGGAGAATTCCGGACAATACGCCAAATCTACGATGCGCACCGCCCGGGGGAGGGGGCGGTGCGCATCGTGTCGGGCCCGATGCTCCCGGAGGGCGGGCCGGTCCCGGAGGGCGGCGGTCTCAGATGAGGAAGCGGTACCGGCGGACCAGTGCGGTCCGGCGCCAGGCCCGGCCGAGCCCGAAGTGGTTGCCCGCAGCGGTCGTGGCCACCACGGCTCCGGCCACCGCGAGGATCCAGTGGTCGTCGGTGAGGGGGTTGGTCGCGGGCAGCATCGTGACGAGCCACATGAAGCCCATCATCATCGCGCAGGACACGGCGGCGATCCGCGTGCCGATGCCGAGCAGGAACGCCAGGCCGATGCCGAGCAGGCCCGTCATGAAGATCAGGTCAAGCCAGCCGGCGCCGGCTACCGAGTCGAAGGTGTGCGCGAAGGGGCCCTTCGTCCCGTGCAGCAGGAAACCCTCGGTGGGCGAGCCCCCGTTGATGACGGACTTGGCCGACGGGGTGCTGAATCCGAGCCCGAAGAGCTTGTCCAGGAAGGGCCAGATGAAGGTCCAGGCGACCAGGACGCGGAGGGCTGCGAGGGCGATGCGGGCCGGCAGGGCCAGTGCGGGACCGCTGTCGCCCCCGTTCTCGCCTCCGGCCCGGCCGGTGGTGGCGCCGGGGGTGGTGATCTTGCGCGAAGGGGTGAGCAGAGTGGCCATGACGTGCACCTTTGTCCGTTGCCAGGATTTTGTGAATGCATTCACAATCTATGATCTTCGAACGGCGTGAACGTACGGCGAAGATCCCGAACCCGGGGGTCGCGAGACCTTACAGGTCGGGACCTTGGTCCTGGGGTAGATTCACCGCCTGTTCACCTGCGCGGTTCCGAGGATTTCGGGCGGGCTGGTGTCGTATAAGGCATGATCGACGGGGATATGCGCAACACGCGGAAAATGACGAAAACGACGAGTCGCCGGATTCGTCCCGGCGTGCGGGCCGGGATCTCGCCGGTGACTCCGGCGCGCGCGGGCTACCAGGTCAAGCTGCTGGTCGACCCGGACCGGGTGCTCGACGCCGACGGCCGGCCCACGGCCGCCGCGGCCGCCGCGCTGTCCCTCGGCGCGCCCGGCCGCTCCGAGGTCGCCCAGTACATGGACGACGCCGGCCGCAGCCTGAACGGCCAGGGCTGGATCGTCCGCATGCGGCGCCACGACGACGAGAACCGGATCCGCCTCGCCTACAAGGCCCGCTTCGACATCGAGGGCGACGGGACGGACCCGGTCGAGGTCCGGCGCGTGATGGACCAGGCCTCCGGACACAACTTCTGTGTGGGCGACGGCAATTACTCCGTCCAGGTCAACCTCAGCCACACCCGCGCCACCCTCGACTTCACCAACAAGAAGTGCCGTCCGGTCCCGGGCCTGGCGCCCGGCGAACTTCCGGGGCTCGACGCCTCCCGCGCCCTGGTCCTGGACCGCCTCCCCGGAAAGCTCGCCAAGTGGGCTGCGAAACCTGCCGGTTGGGCGGAGTCGGTCACCGCTTCATCTCGACTCCACGGGCCGGTAAGGCAGTCCAACTACCCTGGGCGCATGCTCGATCACCCGATGGAGACGCAAGTTAGCCGGCTGCGGACCGCCTCCGGCGAGCTGGCCTGGTTCGCCGAGATCACCGCCAAGGGGCGCACCCTGCGCGACGCGGTCGAGCTGCGCTCCGACCTCATGGGCAAGCTCCGCGCCGAGGGCTGGCTGCTGGAGCGGGACGCCTTCAAGACCGACCTCATCCTCGGCCGGTGAACACCTCCGCGCCCGCGCCGATACGCGTGGCCCACCTGGCCGACCTGCACATAGGCTCCGCCCTGCGCGGGCTCGCGGACTACCCCGGGGCGCCCGCGATAGACGGGCGCGAAGCCCCGTACGAGGCCCTGCGCGCGGCCGTGCGGCGCATCGTCGAGGGCGGCTACGACGCGGTGCTCATCGCCGGGGACGTCTTCGACCGCC
Source organism: Streptomyces sp. NBC_01298 (assembly GCF_035978755.1). Taxonomy (NCBI): domain Bacteria; kingdom Bacillati; phylum Actinomycetota; class Actinomycetes; order Kitasatosporales; family Streptomycetaceae; genus Streptomyces; species Streptomyces sp. NBC_01298. The sequence continues at coordinate 1,240,589 of NZ_CP108414.1, read as the reverse complement.
GCCACTGCGACGCCCGGGCGCTGGCCGCCTGCCAGGACGCGCTCGGCGCCTTCCACGAGGCGGGGCTGCGCACGGTGGTGGTCTCGGGCAACCACGACGCCGAGACCCCGCTGCCGCACAAACTGAACCTCCCGCCCTCGGTGCGCTGGCTCGGCGCCGACGCCCCCGAGTCGGTGACCTGGCCCGACCTCGGCATCACCGTCCACGGCCAGTCGGTGGCCGGACCCGACGAGCGCCGCGACCTCGCGGCCGGCTTCCCGCGCGCGATCCCCGGCGCCGTCAACATTGGGCTGCTGCACACCAGCCTGCACGGTGCCTGGAGCCGCCGGATCTGCGCACCGGCCGACCCGCGGACGCTGGCCCGCGCCGGCTACGACTACTGGGCGCTGGGCCACGTCCACCACCGGCTGGTCCCCGGAGCCGGCGCCTTCGCCGCCTACCCGGGCAACACGCACGCCCGCGGTCCCGCGGAGGCCGGCGGCCGCGGCTTCACCGAGCTGCTGGTCGACGGCCCCGGAGCGCCGCGGATCCTTCCGGTGGACACCGCCCCGGTGCGGTACGAGACGCTGCACCTCCCGTACCGGGAGACCGCCGAAGCCGACCTGAAGGACCGTTTCGCTGCCGTCCCGGAGCCGTCCTGGGGCGGCGCCGTCGTCTGGACCCTCAGCTCCGCCACCGACCCCGGCCTCCTCCACGAGGCCCGCGCCCTGGCCGGCCCGGCCGCCATGGTCTGCCCGGCCGGGGAGTCGGCCGTCGCTTGCTGACCTGACCCCGACCAGGCCCGACCTAGCCCCGGACCCGGACGGTCACCGCGTGCCATCCGGTGGCGCCGTCGGGGAGGGTCCCGGCGCGTTCCCCCGTCTGTACGGCGCCGGCGCCGTCCGTGGCGCGGACCTCCAGGGTGTGCCCGCCCGGAGCCGCCTCCCAGGGCCACACCCACTGGCGCCAGGTGTCGTTCCCGTCCGCCGCCCCGAGCCGGGCCTCCCGCCACGGACCCGCGTCCGCCCGTACCTCGACCCGCGCGATGCCCCGGTGCGGCGCCCACGCCACCCCGGCGACGGCCACCCGGCCCGCCGCGACCTCGGCGGAGGGGCGCGGGGTGTCGATGCGCGACTGGGTCTTGACCGGGGCCCGCTGCGCCCAGGACCTGCGCACCCAGTACGCGTCGTACGCGGCGAAGGTGGTGAGCCGGAGCTCGCGCAGCCACTTGCACGCGGAGACGTACCCGTACAGGCCCGGCACGATCATCCGTACGGGGAAACCGTGCCGGAAGGGGAGCGGTTCGCCGTTCATGCCCACCACCAGCAGCGCCTCCCGGCCGTCCATCACGGTCTCGACGGGGGTGCCGAGGGTCATCCCGTCCACCGAGCGGGCCACGAGCTGGTCGGCGCGGCCGCCCTGTGAGGGCGGCCGAACCCCCGCCTCGCGGAGCAGATCGGCGAGGCGCACGCCGAGCCAGCGGGCCGTGCCCGCGTACGGGCCGCCGACCTCGTTCGACACGCAGGTCAAGGTGGCGTCGTGCTCGACCAGGGGCCGGGCGAGCAGCTCCCGCAGGCCGAGGGTGAGGGGCCTGGAGACCCCCTCCCCGCGCACGGTCAGCCGCCAGGTGCCGGCGTCCACGCGCGGGATCACCAAGGCGGTGTCCACCCGGTAGAACTCCCGGACGGGCGTGATGAACCGGGTGGCTCCGGGGATCCGCAGGTCCGATCCGGCCGGGACCGGCGGGGCCGCCGCGGCGGGCGGCGGAAGGACGAGCCCGGCCCGCGAGGCCGTGGCCCCCGCGTCCCCGAAGGCGCCGAGCCGCCGCCCGGCGTACCCGGCTCCGGCCGACAGGGCCAGGACGGCGACGGCGAGGCGGCCGAAGCCGCGGCGGTCCAGGGCGCCGGGCGGGCCGGCTCCCGAGGCCCGCGGGCGGGGCCGCGGGATGGCTCTGACCAGCAGGTACAGCACTCCGGCGGCCGCGCACCCGCCCACCAGCGAGGGCAGGGCGTCCGGCCGGGCCGCCTCCGGCCGGCCGAGCGCGGCCGCCGCGCCGAGCACGCCGAAGGCGGCCGCGAGCGCCGTGCCCGCGGCCGGGCGGCGTACGGCGAGCAGCCCGGCCGCGATCGCCGCGGCGGCCAGCACGGCGCCGACGCCCAGGGTCAGGACCAGCTTGTCGTCCGTGCCGAAGCTGCGGATCGCCCACTCCTTGACGGCGGCCGGGGTGCCGTCGACCACGGCCCCGCCGACGGCGGTGAGCGGGGCCGCCTCGGGCCGGACGGCCGCCGCGACCAGCTGGGCCAGGGCCAGCCCGGCGAAGGCGGCGAGCAGTCCGCCGACGGCACCGAGCGCGTACCGGCCCGGCCCTCCGGCGCCGGCCCGACCCGCTTTCGTTCGGATCATGCGGAGTCACCGTCCGCCCCGCTCGGTGGGATGGAACCCCCACCTACCAGGGTGCCTCCGACGGCCGGCGCTTGCGCAGTTCCACGATCCCGTCGGTGAGCCGTGCCCGCAGCGCGGAGCGGCGGCGAAGCTGCTGCTCCCGGTCCGCGGGCGGCCCTAACCGGCCGATGGGCGGGTCGGCAGGCGCGGTGGCGGACGCTGCGGCAGGCGCGGGGGCGCCACCGGTGAGGAGCGCCAGCAGCTCCAGCGTCGCGGAGACGCGGTGCGGGTCGGTCTCGGACATGGCGGGCGTCCTTCCGGCGATGGCGGGCGTCGGAAGGGGCGGTCACCGGAGGATGGCTCCGGTGACCGCCCCTGATCCGTTTCCGGCAGTGTCCTTCAGTGAACCCGGTGCCGCGCTAGAGCGTCGGCCGGTCGGCCCGGTTGTCCCCCGGGCGGGTGGGCGGCCTCCCCCCGGAGGGTGAGCGCCGTTCCATCGGCCGATCCCCACCTCCCACGGGGCGTACGTCAGTTGACGGCCGGAAGGGTGGCGGCGATGCCGCTCGCCAGGACGTACGGGTCACCGGTCGGCCGCGTCGGATGGCGGGTGGTGAGCTTGGCCCAGTCGTCCTCGAAGGCGTGCCAGTCGATCGCCCTCGGTGCGGCGCGCCGCACCAGGGCCTCCTCCAGCGAGGTGAAGTAGGAGGACCAGCGCCGCGCGTACAACTCGCTGACCAGACCGCTCCATTCACGGTTCGCGTAGTCGTGCAGGAAGCCGCCCTCGCTGGTGCTCTGCCGCCCCCACACGCTGAGGAGCGAGCGGGCGTCGTACTCGTACCGGTCCCGCTCGGCCTCGTCCCCGCCGTGCGCGCGGGCCGCCGACAGCCAGGAACCGAGCAGGAAGTTCGGATCGGATCCGACGAGCGCGTCCAACTGCCGCTCCCGCTGGGACCAGTCGGCGGTCAGTTCGCGGAACAGGGCCAGGTCCTGGGCCTCGTAGGCCGCCTTGATCCGGGGCAGCAGCACCCGCGAGTGGTTGGCGAGGGCCTGCCGGGCGGTGTCCACCAGGTCGAAGCGGTAGGCGCTGGAGCCGCGGAGCCGGGGATCCACCTTGAGCAGGTGGTCCAGGGCCCGGCGCACCGAACCCGCCTGGTACCGCATCGCCTTGGGGCTCCAGTAGGCCGACCCCACGGCCGTCAGGCTCGGCCGGGCGGCGAACAGGCTGTCCTGGGACTCCGACCACAGCCCCGAAGAGGTGCTGTACGGGCCCGTGCGCAGCTCCTCCCAGGCCGCGGCGGCCCGGGCGTCCGGGGCCCCGTACCGGCGGGCCGCGAAGTCCGCGAACCACTTGCGCTGGTCGACGGGGCCGGGCTCCCACGCGAGGTCGGTGAAGAGGTCGAAGGCCGCCGGATTGGTGCCGGTGGCCTCGGGCAGGTAGGCGATGCCCTTCAGCGCGCTGTCGGGCTTCGCCCGCCAGGACTGGAAGCGGTCGATCCACACCGAGGTGTTCGCGCCGATCGTCGTGTGCCCGCCGAAGTTGTAGATCGAGCCGATGGCGTACGAGGTCCCGCCCCAACGGGTCTCGCGGTCCAGCCGGTTGTACCGGTCGGAGAGCCCGTCCAGGATCAGCAGCTTCGAGGTGTCCACCCCGGCCAGCAGCTCCTTGGTCGGATCGTCCTGCCAGCCCAGCACCGCCCACAGGGCGCCCGGATGCGCCGCCCACAGAGCCTGCTGCACCGCCCCGGCGGCCGACTTCACGTCCACCGAACCGGTCTGGCCGCCCTCGTGCAGCGGGCTCATCCGGTACATCGTGCTGTCCCCGAACACCGCGCGCTGCTCCTCGTAGTACGCGGCGGCCAGCTTGGCGAAGGGCGGCGACATCGGGTCCAGCCAGTCGGGCCGGTCGAAGCCCGCCCAGTCGCCCTGCGGGACCGTGATCGCGCCGGGGTTGCGACCGGCGAAGGCCGGCGGCACCGTCCCGAAGTAGCCCGGCAGGACCGGGGTCATGCCGAGACCGCGCAGCTGCTCGGCGATCCTGCCGCCCAATTCGGCGCGGCCGCGCATCAGTTCCTCGGACACCGGGCCGCCGAAGCCGCTCAGGTTCTGCAGCAGCCACCAGCTCTGGTGACCGGGACCCGGGATCCACTCCCGCAGCTCCTCGGCGCTGTAGCCGAACCGCTGGAGCGCCTTGTAGTACGGGTACTCGGCGCCGACCTGGACGAACACCTCGTTCATGCCGTGCAGGGCGAGCAGGTCGATCTGCCGCTGGTGTTCCTCGAAGGTGCGGTACGGGCCGCTGTACCCGTCGTCGGTGTCGTTCAGCGCGTACCGGTGCGCCACGTGCGCGCTGCGGGTGACCGGCGAGGATACCGCCGGCAGCTCGGCGGGCAGCAGGCCGATGCTGTCTCCGGGCCAGCCGATGTCGGCTCCGGCGACGTGCTGGAGGTACCAGCCGACCCCGGTGAGCAGCGTGGCGCCGGTGGATCCCCGGACGGTGATCGCGCCGGCGGTGCCGGACACGGTAAAGGTGTCGGGCCCGGATCCCGGGTCGGGCACCAGCGTGAACTGCCCCGCGTGGCGCGGCAGCAGCCGCTGCAGGGAGGCCCGGGCGGGGGCGGTGTCGAAGGCCCGCGGCCGGGGCGCGGGCGCCGCCGCGGGGGACTGGGCCGCGGGAGCCGCCGCCCCCACGGCGGGGGCCGCCGTCCCGGGAGCCGCCGCCCCGGGGGCCGCCGTCCCTGCGGCCGGAGCCGTCGCCCCGGGGGCCGCCCCGGTGACGGTCAGGGTGAACAGGGCCGCGGGCAGCGCGGCCAGGGTGATCCGGCGGCGCGCCCGCCGGGCGGCGGCCCGGCCGCGTCGTGTGAGGGGGACCGGCATGCGCGTCGTCCTTGTTTCCGTCGGCTCCGCCGGCTCAGGCGCTGCGGCCGGCTCGCTCGGCTCGGTGGGTGGATGCTTCCTCGTCTGGTGCCTCGTCGGCTTCCCCATGGGCGGGCCGTCAGACCGGCAGGGCCCACGCCTGGTCGACCTGGTGGTCGCCGCAGGGCGTCAGCCGCAGCCGCTCGGCGGGGGTGCCCGGTTCGACCGGGGCCGCCGCGGGGGCGGGCGCCGTCAGGCAGAGTCCGCTCGCGTCCTCGACCAGGGCGCCGTCGCGGCGGGGGGTCCAGCTTTGCCCCGGCTCGTGGTGGCGCCGGTCGCCCGAGCAGTCGGCCAGCTCCACGAGGCCCTCCTCGCCCGCCGACAGGCAGGCGCCGGCCTGGCGCAGGCCGCCGTCCCGGCCCAGGGTCCAGCGCTGGTCGGGTGCGCCCGTACAGGCGGCCATCACGACGGCGCCGACGCCGGTGGTGTTCGCCCCGTCGGCGCAGGCGGCGCTCGTACCGGAGCCCCGGCCGGCGATCTGCCCGGTCGGGACGGCCTCGGCGCAGCCGGGGCGCGGGGTGAGCCGCCAGACGCCCGTGTCGTGCGCGGCCAGCGTTCCGGTCAGGGTGTCGGACAGCTCGCGGGTCTCACCGTTCCACAGGTTCTTCGACTCGACGGTGCAGGAGTCCAGCCCGAGCTCCTCGAGCGGTACGCGGATGTCGCGGGCGGCGCCGGACCGGTTGAGGACGGCGACCGCGCGGTCCCCGTTCGCCAGCGGCCGCACCAGGATGTCGAAGGTGGCGTTCGAGGAGACCACCGCGCCCTGGCGGCCCATCGGGTCCTGGTCCAGCGCGATCAGATCGGTGTTGCCGAGGGCGGCGAGCCCGTCCGCGGAGAGTTCGGAGACCTGCGAGGACAGGATGAACGGCGCGGCCATCATGGCCCACAGGCCGACCTGGCTGCGGCTCTCCGCCGCGGTGAGCCCGGGGGCGCCGGCGATCAGGAAGTCGGGGTCGTTCCAGTTGCCGGGGCCTGCGTACCGGCCGAGCCAGCGGTTGTAGCCGTAGTTGCCCATGACCGAGCTCCAGCGCGAGGTGTTCGGGGCGGTCGGCTTGTAGACCTTGATGTCCCGGCCCTCGCGCCACAGCTGGCCGGTCTCGCCGGCCCAGTCGATCACCTTGTGCCAGTCGGATCCGCCCCACTCGCCCTGCTGGAAGTAGGCGGGCGCCGAGGCGGACAGCGCCATGTCCCGGCCGCTGCCGCGCAGCGCCCTGGCCACGGAGTTGTAGGCGTCCCGGTAGGCCTGTTCCTTGGTCTTGCCCTCCGGCACCCAGAGGTTGCAGCCGTCCATCTTGACGTAGTCCACCTTCCAGGAGGCGAACTGCCGGGCGTCGCGGGCGTAGTGGTCGGGGCCGCCGCCCTCGGGGGAGCCGCTGCCGGGGTAGCGCTCGCAGGTGAGGGAGCCGGCGTCCTGGTAGATGCCGAACTTCAGCTTCCTGGCGTGCAGGTACGCGCCGAGCCAGGCCATCCCGTGCGGGAACTTCTGCGTGTCGACGACCAGATCGCCGTCCGCGTCACGGCTCTTGGTCATCCAGCAGTCGTCGATGGTGACGGTGTCGTAGCCCTTGGCTGCCAGGCCGGTGGTCACGAGCGCGTCCGCGTTCGCCACGACCTTGGCCTCGTCGATGTCGCACATGTAGTGCGCCCAGTTGTTCCAGCCCATGGGCGGAGTGAGCGCGAGCGGAGTGTCCGACGTCGCGTGGGGCTCGGCCGTCGCGGGGGCGGGGCAGAGCGCGAGGGCGAGCAGGGCGGCCGCGGTCAGACAGGGGAGCGACGCACGCAGGCGAGGCGGCACGGAGTCTCCTTGACGTGGGGGCTGTCGAGGGCTCAGTGCAGCGGTGTGACTACCCGCTGTCAACATAAGTCGGGGGTTATTGATCAATGACCAGCAATATGGGTGTAGTCGAGTGCGCGGGAGGAGGGTGATACGACGTACGGTACGCCGTTCGTTACGGCGGCTGTGACAGTGGCTGATACGCTGTATCCCATGCCCAGAAGATCAGCGGCCCTGGACCGTGCCACACCCGCGGCGATCGCCGCCGCCGCCCTGCGGATCCTCGACGAGCAGGGGCCCGCCGCGCTCAGCTTCCGCGCGCTCGCCGAGCGGCTCGACGTCTCGCACGCCACCGTCCAGCGCCGGTGCACCGACCTCGCCGGCCTGCTCGACCTCTGCACCGAGCACCTCGCCGCGCAGCTGCCCGAGATCCCGGCCGCGGTGGGCTGGGCCGAAGCCACCGAGCGGCGGTTCAGCGCCCTCTACCGGCTCCTCGCGGCCCACCCCGGGCTGATGATCCTGCGCGGCGGCCGCCCCTGGCTCGGCCGGCAGCTGCTCGCGCGGCTCGTGGAACCGGCGCTCGCCGACAGCGTGGCCGCCGGGATGAACCCCGCCGAGGCGATGACCGCGTACCGGCGGATGTACCTGCTGACCCTGGGCAGCGCGGCCTTCGTCGACCACCGGGACCCGGCCGCCGCCACCGCCGCCTCGCGCGGGGCGCTGGCCGCCCTGGACCCCGCCGAGTTCCCCGTGCTCTCGGGCGGGCTGGCCGACGTACTGCCCGCGCTGACCGACCACGAGGTGTACTACGGAGCCCTGCGGCAGCTGATCGAGGCGAACCGGCCCGCGGGGGCCTGACGAGATGTCCGAACGACAGGAGTACGGGATCATGGAACAGCAGCTCGACGCGGTGCAGCTCGACCCAGTGCAGCTCGACGCGGTGCCTCTCGACTACGGCGCCGTGCGCGCCGCCGCCGCCCGGATCGCCGGGGCCGTGCGGCCCGTCACGGTGATACCGGCGGGCGCAGGGATCTCGTACGCCCTGGAGTACCTCCAGCACACCGGCTCCTTCAAGGCGCGCGGAGCCCGCAACTTCCTCGCCGCCCACCGCGCCGCCGGCAGCCTCACCGGCGCCGGGGTCACCATCGCCTCCGGCGGCAACGCCGGGCTCGCCTGTGCCTGGGCCGCCCGCGCCGAGGGCGTGCCCGCCACCGTGTTCCTGCCGGCCACGGCCCCGCGCGTGAAGGTGGAGCGACTGCGCGGCTACGGGGCCGACGTACGGCTCGTCGGCGACCGGTACGCCGAAGCGCTCGCCGCATGCCGGGAGTTCGCCGCCGGGAGCGGGGCGCTGAGCAGCCACGCGTACGACCATCCGCTGATCGCCGCGGGCGCCGGGACCCTGCTCGACGAGATCCGCACCGCCCTGCCCGGCCTGGACACGGTCGTCGTCGCGGTCGGCGGCGGCGGGCTGTTCGCCGGCATCGCGACCGCCGCGCGGGAACACGGCATACGGGTCGTCGCGGCCGAGCCGGAGAACTGCCGGGCCCTGAACGCGGCCCTCGAAGCCGGCCGGCCCGTGGACGTCCCGGTGGACTCGGTGGCCTCCGACTCGCTCGGAGCCACCCGGGTCTCCGCGGACGCGCTGACCGCCGTGCGGCAGCCGAACGCCGCGTCCGTCCTGGTCCCGGACTCGGCGATCACCGCCGCCCGGCGCGCGCTCTGGGACGAGCACCGCATCGTCGTCGAAGCCGGCGCGGCGACCGCCCTGGCGGCCGTACGCACCGCGTCCGGGCCGCTCGGCGAGCGGGTCGCCGTGGTGCTCTGCGGGGCCAACACCGACCCGGCGGACCTGGGCGCGGCGCCGGCCTGATCGGCAAGACGCCCCCGGGGTCCGCCGCCGAGCGGATCCCGGGCCGCGGCCCCTCCGGACCCCGGGCCGCGGCCCCTCCGGGCCCCCGGCCGCGGTGCCTCAGGCGGAGCCGTCCTCGCGGACCACGACGACCGTGCTGGCCGCGTACTGCACCACCTGCTGGCTCACCGAGCCCAGCAGCGCACCCTTGATGCCGCCGTAGCCGCGGGTGCCGACGACCGTCAGCGCCGCCTCCTTCGAGGCCTCCACCAGCACCCGCGCGGGCGAGCCCTGCTCCACCCGGCGGAAGACCGGCACGCCCGGCGAGGTGCCGACCGCCTCCGCCACGGTATCGGCGAGCTTCTGCCGGGCCGCGTCCTCGGCGTGGACGAGCTCGGTCTGCTCGGCCGGGCTGACGCCGAAGGGGTTGGTGTTCCACTCCCAGCTCATCACGGCGTGCACGCGGCCGCCGATGGCCTTCGCCTGGGCCACGCCCCAGCGCAGGGCCTGCTTCGAGTGGTTCGAACCGTCCACGCCGACGACGATCAGAGGCTCGGTGTTCTGGCTCACGTTGGGTCCTCACGTTTCAAGCGTTTCGTCCGAATGATCGTTCTCATCCCTGTATACACGCCGCACCCGGTCCGACCTCGAACGACGATCGTTGCGCGGTCCCGAGACTTTGGAGAACAGCGGCGGCCGACCCCGCTTGCGAGAGTCGGGAGGACAAGCAGACAGAGGAACGCAGAGGGACGAGGAGTTCGACGTGGCGCGACGCAATGGATGCCTGATCGGCGGTGTGGTGGCCGGGGTGCTGGGGATCGGACTGCTCGTGGCGCTGCTGTTCGGGGTGGGCAAGGTCATGGACGTGGCCGAGAAGACCCTCGTCGACCAGAAGGTGTACGAGGCCGTGAGCGTGGGCGATTCGGAGGCCGAGGTCCGCGCCAAGCTGCCCTCGGGCGAAAGCTTCGTCACCTCGGCCCTCAAGGACGGCGGCCCCGCCGTGCCCGCCGGCAGCCAGTGCTCCTGGTACCTGTCCGACGCCGGGAACGGCGATACGGTGCTGCGCTTCTGCTACAAGGACGGCAAGCTCGCGGAGAAGGCCGACTACCGCGTGAAATAGGGCCTTCGGCCCCTGCCCGCCGGTCCCGCCCCGCCGGAGGGTGGAGGCATGCAGACCAACTCGGCCACTGCCGCCCCCGCCCGCCCCGTCCTGGCCGCGGTGGACGGCTCGGAACACAGCCTGAGGACCCTGGACTGGGCCCTCGACACCGCGCGCACGCGCGGGGCGGAGCTCTACGTGGCCCACGTACGGCCCGACGCCCCGCGGATCCACGCCCACGGTGAGGCCCTCGCGCCGCCGCCCGGCGGGCAGGGCGATCCGGTACTGGAAGCGGTGCGGGAGCGGCTGGCGGGGCGGGCCGACCTGCCGCCCGTCACCTGCGTCTCCCGCGACGGAACCCCCTCCGCCACCCTGATCGAACTCGCGGCGGGAGCGCAGCTCCTGGTCATGGGCTCGCGCGGGCTCGGCGGCTTCGCCAGCCTGCTGCTCGGCTCCAACAGCCGGGTGTGCGCGGCCCAGTCGCCCTGCCCGGTCGTGGTCGTCCCGCACACCGCGCGGCTCGTCACGCAGGAGGCCGCGGGGCAGGCGCCGGTTCGGGACCCGGGCCGGGACCCGGGCGGCGAACGGAGGATCGTCCTGGGCCTGGCACCCGACGAGACCTCCGAGGACGTCGTCGACTTCGCCTTCGCGGAGGCCCGCCGCCGGGGCGCGGTGCTCCAGGTCGTCTCCACGCACCTGGTCCCGCTGTCCTCGCTCACCCTGGTCGGTTCCCTCGTCGCGGAGCGCGGCGGCGGCTATCCGCCGGGCACCGCGGGCGCGGAGGCCACGGAGACGGCCCGGGAACTCGCCGAGAACCAGCGCACGCGCCTCCAGCCGTACCTGACCAGGCACTACCCCGACGTCACCGTCGAAGCGGTCGTCGCGCCCGGCGACCCGGCCGGCCGCCTGGTCACCGCCTCCCAGCGGGCCGAACTCATCGTGGTGGGCCGCCACCGCCGCCGCCTGCGGGCCAACTCCCTGCTGATGGGCTCGGTCTCCAACGCGGTGCTCCTGCACGCCCTGTGCCCGGTGGCGGTGGTTCCCGTACAGGGCTAGGGCCTGTCGTCAAACTCCCGCCTGCCGCGCGACGCCCGGCACGCGCTCTCGCCGTACCGGGCGGAAGGCCGGGTACGTCCAGTACGCGGCTTTCCGCCCGGCACGCCGAGAGCGCGCACCGGACGCCGCGCGGCAGGCGGGAGTTTGACGACAGGCCCTAGCGCGCGCACGAAGGCCGACGGGCCCCGGCCGACGGGCCCTACGCGGCCTTGCCCGGCGCCAATCGCGGCAGTTCGGCGCGCCGCACGGCGCCGGAGGACAGGGCGATGGCCACGCCCAGGCTGCCGAAGGCGCCGCAGCCGACGAAGACCGGGGCGGAGCCCCAGGCTCCGATGGCGGCGCCGACGAGCGGGTAGCTGAGGGGCGCGAGCCCGACCATGGTGAGCATGAGGACGGAGGTGACCCGGCCGAGGTACGCGGGGTTCGCCGCGGTCTGTATCAGGGAGTTGTTCAGGCTGCCGAAGACGCCCGCGCCCAGCCCCACGGCCCCCGCGAGCACCACGGCGATCCAGAGGGCCGGCACCAGCGCGATGGTGGCCGCGCCCGCGCAGCCCATCAGCAGGGTCCCGGAGAGCACCAGGCCGGCGCGGGGCAGCCGGCCGAGGAGTGCGAGCAGCGCCGCGCTGGCGGCAGCTCCCGCGCCGAAGCCGCCGACGATCCAGCCGTAGCCGGAAGCTCCCCACCCGCGCTCCGCGTTGAGCAGCACCATGCCGACATTGAGCGTGCCCGTGAGGCCGAGCTCGCAGACCGCGCCGGCGGCGACGAGCGGGCCGATGAGGCGGTGATGGCGGATGTAGCGCAGGCCGTCGAGCAGGTCCTTCCACGCGGTGCCCGGTTCCGCCGGGGTCTCCTCGCGCGCGCCGACGGGCCGCATGCGCACCGTCATCAGGAGCGGCAGGGACAGCGCGAAGAGGAGGCCCGCGACGGTGAAGGCGGCCGTGGGGCCACCGAGTCCCATGGCCAGGCCGCCGAGAGGAGGGCTCGCGATCTGACCGAGGCGCATGGACAGGGAGCGCATGCCGGTGACGCGGGTGAGCTGATCGGCGCTGGTGATCCGCGGCGGGAGCGCTCCGATCGCGGGTATGAACAGGGCGTCGACCGCGCCGAAGACCAGGGCCACGCCGACCAGGAGCCACAAGGCCGGTACGGTCAGGGCGACGGCGGCGGCCACCGACAGGAGCAGGACGCAGCGCAGCGCGTCGCTGCCGAGCAGGACGCGGCGGGGATCGAACCGGTCGGCCACCACGCCTCCGCCCAGCATCAGCAGGGCCCGGGGCAGCGCCCCGGCGGCCATGATGAGGCCGACCTCGGCGGGACCGGCGGACTTCTGCGCGGACCAGGCCAGGGCGATGAAGTACACGTTGTCGCCGACGAGGGAAGCGGTGTACGCGGCGAGCCAGCGCAGCACGTTGCCGTCGCGGTGGGCGGGCACGGCGGCGCATCCGGACAGGGCTCTCTCTGCGGTGGCCAAGGCAGGCTCCAATGGCTCGGGACGCGCGCGGGACAGGGCTCGGGTACGCGGTTCGGGAGACGGTTCGGGATACGGCTGGGGTGCGGCTCGGAATACGGCCGGGGATACGGCTCCGTCAGAGCCGGAACGGGAACCCGTAGAGGTGCACGGACACGTGCTCGCGGTCCTCGGTGTCACCGTCCGCCCGGGCGGCCTTGCCGCGCTCCCGCCAGCGCCGGGTGAGCGCCTCGAACTCGGCGCTCATCTCGGCGAGTTCGACGGGGGTCAGCTCGAGCATCCATTCGGAGGTGAACGCGGCGTCGGTCCATTGCGGGCCCCACGTGCCGGTCTGGTCCAGGTACGCGCGGTACTGCGCGGTGCGGTTGTCGAGGATGCCGCGGGTCACCGCGTCGACGGCGGCGGCCCCTTCGGGCGTCTGCGCGAAGTCCGAGTCGCGGAAGCCCCAGCCCTCGTCGGACGCCACCTGCCACCACCGCTCGCGGCCGTCGGCGCCCCGGCCGCTCGCCTCGGTCACGAAGCCGTGCTCGGCCAGCTTGCGCAGGTGGTAACTGACCAGCGACGGGGCCTGGTCGACCTGCTCGGCCAGCTGGGACGCGGTGGCCGAGCCGGCGGCGTACAGCAGCCGGTAGAGCTGCATGCGCAGGGGGTGCGTGAACGCCTTCAGCCGGGACAGGTCGGTGATCCGCTCGGGGGCGCGCTTCGGTCGCATGCGGGAACAGTAGATCTGAAGCAGAATTTGCGCAATAAAAATTTCGGAACTGCGGACGGGGGAGCCCCGGACCGGTCGGTGACCTGTCCGGGGCTCTCGTGGCGGCGAGCGGGCTCGGGGAGCGGGCGCGGTCAGTCGGGGAGGCGTTCGCCCGTCGCCGTGTGGAACAGGTGGGTGTCCTCCTGGCGCGGGATGACCCGGATGGTCTTGCCGCGCAGGCCCTCCTCGCGGCCGTACGCGAAGCCGTCCGCGCCGAGCTCCTCCACCGAGTAGAAGGTGACGGGCGGGCCCTTGTCGCTGTGCGCGGCGTGGAAGTCCAGGTGTTCGGGGCGGATCCCCAGGGTGACGGCGGCGCCGCCCGCCGCCGCGCGGGCCGCACGGCTCCTTCGGCCACACCGCCGCCATGCCGCCCGTCGACACCTACAACTCCGACCTCGGCGGCGCCCAGCTGGCGCCCGCCGCCCGCAACTACCTACCGGCCGGGTGCTGCTGGGCTTCCGCGTCATCCGGCAGAGGGTAGCGTCCAGCAGCGGGTGACGGACGGAGAGCCCCACGGGCCCACCGGGTGGGCGGCCAGCGCACGCGGCTCAGAGCACCCGGGACTTCGCGATGCGTTCGGCGACCACCGGCGATCCGGGACGAGACGGACCTGCGGTTCGTCACACAACGGTCATAAGCAGATAAGAACCGGACGGTTGCCGGCAGCCGTCCTCACTGCTGTACCCCAGCCAGCCCTTTCCAGAGAAGAGCCGTCCACCATGACGCGTGTTCGCCCCCAGAGGACCCCTGCGGCTTCCGCCCCCGGTCGTGGCCGCCCCGCGGCCCCGCTGTTCGCCGTCGTCGCCGGGCTGATGCTCCTCACGGCCTGCGGCTCCGGCGGGGACACGGATCGGGCGGACGACGCGAAGGGGTCCGCCGACGCGGCGGGTGTGCACGCCGCGGCGTCGCAGGCGGCCGTGCCGCAGAAGGTGACCACCGGAGCCGTACTGGACTTCGATCTGCTTCCGGGGGCGGGGAAGACGGTGGGCACGGGTCAGCCGGTGTCCCTGCAGTTCGAGAAGCCGGTCAAGGACAAGGCCGCGGTGGAGAAGGCGCTGACGGTCACCGCGTCGACCCCGACCGAGGGTTCCTGGGGCTGGGTCACCACGCCCTCGGGCCACGACCGCCTGGACTGGCGTCCCAAGGAGCCCTGGAAGCCCGGTACGGACGTCACGGTCAAGGGCACGCTCACCACGGTCGATCCCGGCGGCGCGCACTTCGACCGGGACCTGGACCGCACGTTCAAGATCGGCCGGGACCAGCAGCTGACCGCCGACCTCGACACCCACCGGCTCATCGTCGAGCGCGACGGCAAGGTGGTGAAGTCCATCCCCATGTCCGGCGGGCAGCCCGTCAAGGGTCGCCAGTCCCGACTGGGCACCTACGCACTCAAGACCCGGGAACCCAAGGTGCACATGACCTCCGCGTCCGTGGGCGGGCCGGTGGACTACGACGTGGTGGTCAACTGGGGCATGCGGGTGACCGACACCGGCGCGTACCTCCACCAAGGGGTTCCCGAGGCGCAGAAGTACGTCGGCAACACCAACCACAGCGCCGGCTGCATCGGCATGACCCCGGCCGACTCGAAGTGGCTCTTCGACAACACCATCCTCGGCGACCTGCTCACGATCAAGGGGAAGGAAGCCATCAAGAACGTCGACGGCCCCGGCAACGGATACGCCGACTGGAGCATCGGCTACGACGACTGGAAGAAGCTGAGCAAGGCCGCCTGACCCCCCGCCCCGGCCACGCCCCGCTTCCCTCCGGCATCGGCCCCACACTTCGCCCTCGCGGCCCCGTCCGCGTCGCCGGTCATCCCGCCATCCGGCCGGCGGGATGACCGGCCGTCACCTGTACGAAGAGAACGACCGTCCTCTCCTGACAGGCAAGCACTCCGGTTCACCCTGATGCCCGCCCCCCCTCGCGAGGCTGTCGGCCGCCGACGTGGGTGACGAATCCGACTTGTGACCATTCCGGCCGTACGGGGTCGTCGGAAGCGTCCGGCGACGGTGACGGCCGGTCGACCGTCTCGCGCCCGTTCGGGGTTGATGCCTCGACATGTACCCCCTCAAGATCACTTGCTCTCCCCGCAGCCGACTGGCAGAGTCCGGCGGACGGCCGCACCAGGCGGCACGGATCGGCACCGGACCCGAAGCTCAGGCATGGCCGGGGGTGCCGAGGGGCGCCGTGCGCGTCAGCCGGCCGGCTTCCTTCTTTTCACGTCACACGTTCACGTTCCCGTGGGGGGTACCACTTCATGTCCTACAGCACGCCCGGCTCGCCGCCACCCGCGGCATCTGACCCCGACTACGCCCACCAAGCGGTACCCGTCCAGCCGTTGCCGGGCTGGAACTCGCTGCCCGACACACCCCGCCCGCCCCGCGGCCTGTCCATCGCCACGATCGTGCTGCTCTCGGTCTCCGGCGCGTACGCCCTGCTCCTGACCGGAACCGGCCTTTACGTCCGCTCGGTACTGGAGAGCGGCCAGTACCCCGAAGCGGGCACGGCCGACAGCCTCACCCCGCCGGACGCGCTTATGGCCTTGGCCGCCCTCATCCAGATGCCGCTCCTGCTCGCCACGGCCGGCGTCTTCATCACCTGGTTCTACCTCGCCCACAAGACCGCCAAGGCCTTCAGGCCCGACACGGCGACCCGGTCCAGCGGCTGGGCCATCGGCGGCTGGTTCATCCCCTTCGGCAACCTGGTCATCCCCGTCCGCGTCGCCAGGGAGACCTGGGAAGCGAGCCGCCAGCTCAGCCCCAACGGCTCCGACCGACCCACCTCCACCGCGTTCATCACCTGGTGGTGGCTGATGTGGCTCCTGTCCCTGCTCGCCGACCGGGTGTACGGGGCCCTGTACGACAGTGCCACCGACGCGGCGGGCCTCTCCGCCACCGCCGGCGCAGCCGCAGCACAGGGGATGCTGTCGCTCGTGGCCGCCCTCCTCGCGATCCGCTTCGTCCACAGACTGGCCGCCCTCCAGACCCTGCGGGCGGCAACAGGGCCGTACGCACCCGAGTGACAGGGCCAGGCACGGGGCGACAACCCAGCGCGTCATCACCCGTGGACGACCAGCACGCCCCTTGCGGGACCGTGCCCGTGCACGTGGGGCTCCTCCAGGCGGCCGCCCTCCTGCGGGATGCCGTTCGGCTCCGGTTCACGCCCAAACAGCCGCTGGCGGCGACCAGGAGCAGCGCGGGCGGTACGCACGCGACCGGGCGGGCTCCGGTGGGGGCTGGGATCAGGTCTTGGAGGCGCCCAGGGCGCTGCCCCGCAGCCATTCGTCCCAGCTCAGGTTCCATTCGCCTTAGCCGTCTGCTGCCCCGTGAGGACCAGGGAGACGGGCTGTCCGATGCCGACCGTCGTGCCGTGCGCGGGGGCGTCCGCAGCGTCCACGGCGTCCGGCGCGGCCTTGCGGCCGAGCCGGTCGGTGTCAGACTCGGCGATGGCGCAGCCGGTGAGCAGCACCGTGGCCGCGGCGGCGGCCAGGGCCGCGCGCATGGCGGGGGCGCCGTGGCGCACGCGGGCGTCACGGCCCTCGGGGGCGGGGAATGCGGGCATCCCCCGATCCTTCGCGATCACTCCGGCCCGTGAACTGCGCCACAGGTGCCGCCGGTGAAGGCCCTCGGCCCTGGGAATCCGCGGATCTCCGGGCCGCGGGGTTCCGCACTCGGTTGTGCACCTAGTTGCATAATAAGCGCCCGCTCAGCTAGAACAGGTTCATCACCCCCCGCGCGAGGAGGCGCCCCCCATGAGTCCCCAGAGCCGGTACCCGCACCTGCTGAGCCCCCTGGACCTCGGTTTCACCACCCTGCCGAACCGCGTGATCATGGGCTCCATGCACACCGGCCTCGAAGAGCACGAGCGGGGCTTCGAGCGCCTCGCCGCCTTCTACGCCGAGCGCGCCCGCGGCGGCGCGGGCCTGATCGTCACCGGCGGCATAGCCCCGAACGACGCCGGACGGCCCTTCGAGGGGGGTGCCCGCCTCACCACCGAGGAGGAGGCCGCCGAGCACCGGGTGGTCACCGACGCGGTGCACGCCGAGGGCGGGAAGATCGCGATGCAGATCCTCCACTTCGGCCGCTACGCCTACCACAAGGACCTGGTCGCCCCCAGCGCCCTCCAGGCCCCCATCAGCCCCTTCGTCCCGAACGCGCTCACCGACGCCGACGTCGAGCGCACCGTCGAGGACTTCGTCCGCGCCGCCCGGCTCGCCAAGCTGGCCGGCTACGACGGCGTCGAGATCATGGGCTCCGAGGGCTACCTGGTCAACGAGTTCATCGCCGCCGCCACCAACAAGCGCACCGACCGCTGGGGCGGCGCCTACGAGAACCGCGTGCGCTTCCCGCTGGAGATCGTCCGGCGCACCCGCGCGGCCGTCGGCGAGGACTTCATCCTCATCTACCGCCTCTCCATGCTCGACCTGATCCCCGGCGGCTCCACCCTCGACGAGGTCGTCCACCTCGCGAAGGAGATCGAGGCGGCCGGCGCCACCATCATCAACACCGGCATCGGCTGGCACGAGGCCCGCATCCCCACCATCGCCACCTCCGTCCCGCGCGGCGCCTACACCTGGGTCACCAAGCGGCTGATGGGCGCGGTCTCCGTCCCCCTCGTCACCAGCAACCGCATCAACACCCCGGAAATCGCCGAGGAGTTGCTCGCCGACGGCCGCGCCGACCTGGTCTCGCTCGCCCGCCCCTTCCTCGCCGACGCCGATTTCGTCGCCAAGGCCGCCGCCGGGCGCTCCGAGACCATCAACACCTGCATCGGCTGCAACCAGGCCTGCCTGGACCACACCTTCAGCGGCAAGCTCACCACCTGCCTGGTCAACCCGCGCGCCTGCAACGAGACCGAACTCATCCTGTCTCCGACGCAGTTGAAGAAGCGCGTCGCCGTCGTCGGAGCGGGCCCGGCCGGCCTGGCCTGCGCCGTCTCCGCGGCCGGCCGCGGCCACGCCGTCACCCTCTACGAGGCCTCCGGCCACATCGGCGGCCAGCTCGACATCGCCCGCCGCATCCCCGGCAAGGAGGAGTTCGAGGAGACCATCCGCTACTACGGCACCCAACTCGCCGAGCACGCGGTCGAGGTCAAGCTGAACACCCGCGCCGACGTCGAGACCCTGCGCGGCTACGACGAGGTCGTCGTCGCCACCGGCGTCACCCCCCGCATGCCCGACATCGAGGGCGTCGACGGCCCCAACGTCGTCAGCTACCTCGACGTCCTGCGCGACGGCGCCCCCGTCGGGCAGCGCGTCGCCGTCCTCGGCGCCGGCGGAATCGGCTTCGACGTCGCCGAGTTCCTCACCGACAGCGGCGAAGGCGCCTCCCAGGACCCGGAGGTCTACTTCCGCCACTGGGGCGTGGACACCGCCTACACCGGACCCGGCGGCCTCACCGCCCCCGAGCGCCCCGCCCCGCCGCGCCAGGTGCACCTGCTCCAGCGCAAGGCCACCAAGGTCGGCGCCGGGCTCGGCACCACCACCGGGTGGATCCACCGGGCGGAGCTCAAGCACCGCGGTGTCGTCTCCGTCGCCGGGGCCGCGTACGACCGGATCGACGGCGAGGGCCTGCACATCACGGTGGAGGGCGAGCAGCGCCTCGTACCCGCCGACACGGTGGTCCTGTGCACCGGCCAGGAACCGCGCCGCGACCTGTACGAGGCCCTGCGCGCGGCCGGCATCGAGGCGCACCTGATCGGCGGCGCCGACGTGGCCGCCGAACTCGACGCCAAGCGGGCCATCCGCCAGGGCACGGAACTGGCCGCCTCCCTCTGAGGCGCGCCTGGCGCGAAGGGAGTTGTGGCGGTCCGGGCCGGGCCGCCACAATCACCCGATGACGACGCTGACGCCGGCAGACGCGGACAAGATCCTCCACGACAACTTCGCCCCCTGGGTGCTCGCCCTCGGACTCACCGTCCAGGAGACGGGGGACCGGCACGCCGTACTGCGGCTGCCCTGGTCCGACAGCCTCGCCCGCGACGGCGGGGGCCTCAGCGGGCAGGCCCTGATGGCCGCCGCGGACACCGCGACCGTCATCGCGATCTCCGCCGCGCGCGGGGCCTACGGTCCGATGACCACCGTCCAGCAGTCCACGAGCTTCCAGCGGCCGGTGATCGGCGCCGACGTGCTGATCGACGTACGGGTCACCAAACTCGGCAAGCGGATGGCCTTCGCCGACATCACCATGACGCCCGAGGGCGCCGAGGAACCGGCCGCGAAGGCCTCCACCGTCTACGCCCTGCTGGGGTGAGCGGCCCGCGGAGCGGACTGCGGCACAACCGCCCCTTCATCGTCTTCTGGCTCGGCCAGGCCCTGTCGGTGCTCGGCGGCTCCATATCGATGCTCGCCCTGCCGCTGATCGTCCTCGAACTCACCGGATCCGTGGTCGGGATGGGCCTGATCACCGCCCTCTCCGGGGTCTTCGCCATCGCCACGGGAACCTTCGCGGGGCACGTGGTGGACCGGGTGGACCGCCGCCGCCTGATGATCGGCTGCGACCTCGCGCGGGCCGCGCTCCTGGGCTCCGTCCCGCTGGTGTGGTCCTTCGGCGGCCCGCGGATCTGGTGGCTGTACGTGCTGACCGCGCTGGTCACCGTACTGAAGACGCTCTTCGACGTGGCCTACGTGAGCGCCGTGCCCGCCCTGGTCGAACCGGCCGACCTGACCGCCGCCAACGCCCGGCTGATGGGCACCTTCGCCCTCGGCACCCTCCTCGGCCCGGTCGTGGCCGGCCTGCTCGTCGCGGGGATCGACGGGTCCTGGGCGCTCGCCCTGGACGGAGCCACCTTCCTCGTCTCGGGGATCAGCCTGCGGTGGGTCCGCTTCCGCACCCGGGGGGACGCCGCAGCGCCCTGGCCGTCGCGGACGAACACCTCACTGCGCGAGGTGTTCGTGGTCGGCTTCCGCTTCCTGTGGTCGCACGCCCTGCTGCGCCCCCTGACGGTCCTGCTCACCCTCCTCACCTTCGTCACCATCGGCGCCACCGACCTGCTGATCTTCCGCCTCGAGGACGAGCTCGACCGCTCCCCGGCGACCATCGGCTACGTGATGGCCGTGAGCGGCATCGGCATCGTCTGCGCCTCCTTCGCCGCCGGGCCGCTGCGCCGGACCCTCGGCTTCGGCCCGTGCTGGCTCGGCTCGGTCGCGCTGATCGGCCTGTCCGTGGCGGGCATCGGGGTCAGCCGCGGCGTGCCCGTGATCGCGGGGATGGCCGTCCTCTTCATGTTCGGGGTGACGCTGGGCGGCGTCTGCTCCATGACCCTGCGCCAGGAGGTCACCCCGGACCACCTGCTCGGGCGGGTCACATCCGCGTTCTGGACGGTCCACAACGCCTCGGGCCCGGTGGGAGCCGCGGTGCTCACCGCCCTGGCGGCCCGGCACGGCGTCCCGTCGACCAGCCTGGCCGCGGGCGCCTTCTGCGTCCTGATCGCCGCCACGGGCCTCCTGACCCCCCTGCGCTCCGCCCGCCCGGAACCGCCGCGCAAACCGGTGGCGGGCGCGCCCGGGGGGCCGCCGGATCCCACCGCCACCGCTTCCCGGCGCGGTCCGCGACGGGGCCGCCGCCGGTGAACGGCGGGCCCGGTGCCGGGTGGTTCAGCCGAAGCAGACCCGGGCGCCGTCGGCCGGGTTGCCCGGGGTCACGCACGAGCGGGTGCCCGCGGTCCCCTGGGGTACCGCGGCCATCGGAGTCGCCGCGTACCGACCGAGGTCCGCCTCGCTCACCCACAGTTCCTGCGGGTCCGGGACACCGGCGACGAACAGCTCGACGTGGTCCCCGGGTTGCAGGCCCGAGGTCCGCACCCACACGGCCCGGCACAAGGCCCCGTACCGCAGTTCGAGCTGACGGGAGCCGGGCCCCGTGTCCGTGCGCAGGTCGGTGACCATGCCCGCACCCCCGCACCCCATGCGCACCGGGTCCTTGCCGGTGCAGCTCGCCGCGGAACAGCCGGGATTGCGAATCGGTTTCTCCGTCGTCCCGGCACCATCGGAGTGCCGCGGTCCGCTCCCGCGCGGCAGGAGCAGGCTCGCGGTCACGATGAGGGTGATGCCGCCGACCGCGGAGGCCGCCAGGACCGTCCGCCGGCGTCGGCCACCCGGTACGGGGCGGGGGCCGACGGGGGAGGTGGGGGACGTGGAGGACGTGGAGGAGGCGGGGGAGGCGGGGGACGTGGGGACGGCTCGGCCGCTCCAGGCGCTGTCCGCGAGTTCCCACAGCGCGAGCAACTCACCGGGCTGCCGGCGTGCGAGGGCGCACAGCGCCTCGACCGCCTGCCGGGGCGGCGGCTGCTTGCCGTTGAGATAGCGCTCCCAGGAGGATTTGCTGAACGGGGTGCTCCGGCCGAGGTCCGCGAGGCTCAGGCCAGTCCGCCGACGCAGCTGCCGGAGCTCGGCGGCCAGGTGCCCGCACTCCGCCGGCAGGGTCACTTGCGCAGCTCCGCCCAGGTCTTCGGGCCGACGATCCCGTCCGCGACCAGTCCGTGCGCCGCCTGGAACCGGGTGGCGGCGTCCTTGGTGTCCTGGCCGTACAGCCCGTCGGTGCTCTTCGGGTCGAAGCCGTGCTCACGCAGCAGGCACTGGACCTCGACGACGTCGAAGCCCGTGCTGTTGGTGTCGAGCAGGATCTCGCGGCTGGTGCTGTGCCCGGCGTGCAACGCACCTTGCTGCCGGCTGATCTTGCAGTCGTACGCCACTCCGCGCCGGTAGCCGGACGTACCGGCATCCCCGCCATCCGCCCCGTCATCGGCCCAGGCGCCACCGGTCAGGAGACCCGCGCCGAAGGCCACGACCACGGCCGCCGCGATCCCCGCGAGGAAGGCGCGGAACGGGACGGTGCGCACTCTCGGGCCGGCCGGGGTTTCCGGCCGTGGCGCCGCACCGTCCGTCGCCCCGGCCGCGGCCGGGGCCTGCTGTCGGGCCTGGACGACGACGTCGTGCAGGACCACCAGCCGCGTCGGGTCCGCCCCGCAGAGCTGGGCCAGTTCCTCGACTGCCTCGCGGGGCACTGACTGCTTCCCGTTGAGATACCGCTCCCACGAAGAGCGGCTGTAGCCGGTCTTGGCGGCGAGGGCGGCCAGGCTCAGGCCGCTGTGGTCCTTCAGGCGCCGTAACTCGGCCACCAGCCGACGCTCCCGGCCGTCGAGGCCGGCGGGCAGTTCCTTCCAACGAGCCACTGTGGCTTCCCCCCTCAATCCAGGGCACAGCATCGGGCCGCCACCCGCGGATTGGCCAGGGCCCGGGATGCTTTGGCCCGATCCCCCCTCGTCCCGGCGTCCCACGAAAGTGTCCCGGAGCAACACGTCCCAGCAGTTCAAAGCGTGGGACGTCCCACGCTGACCCCCGTCTCCGGGCTTGCTGGACACCGCCGATGTTGGCGCAGGAGAGTCGCTGCCAACACCGGGCCGGATGCCCGGTCGTCGACAACGGAGGCACAGCAGATGAACCTTCGCAAGCAGATCATGGTGACCGTGGCCACGGCCGTACTCGGTGGCGGACTCGCCCTCGGCGGCGTCGCCAGCGCGGCCCCCGTCCCCTCGGAGCAGAGCGCCGCCTACACCTGCAACTACTACAGCGGCACCGCGCTCACCACGACGGGCCAGACCGGCTCGGAAGCGGTGAAGCGCATCAAGCAGGTGCAGTGCCTGATCAACCAGAACACCAGCTACCCGACCTGGCTGACGGAGGACGGCCAGTTCGGTTCGGCCACCTACAACGCCGTGAAGAGCGTGCAGAGCCACGCCGGCATCTCGGTCGACGGCCAGGTCGGCCCCAACACCTGGAGCAAGCTCCGCGCCGGCGTCTGGTGGTAGTCCGCGCCTGACCCGGTCCACCCAACCGGCCGCGCGCACGTGCCACGCACCACCTGCCGCTGCCCCCCCTGACGGGACACGGATGGTCATGACAAGACGGGGGATGACCATCCGACCCCGCGGCCACCGCAGGGCGTTCGCCGAACGGCTGCCACAGCCGTTCGGCGAACGCGTCCGCGTTTACGAGCCGGACGACCCCGGGACGACCAGGGGCCGACCCCGGACGATGCCCGAGAGACGAGGCGCGGACCCTTGTCGAGTTGGTCTGTACCTGCCACCCTGGCGGCGGTCGCCACCCCCCACTCGGGCCGCTCCCTCCCCGGAGGCGTTGATGCGTCACAGACTGCTCGGTGTTCTCGTCCTGCTCCTCGCACTGCTCCTCCCCGTCCCCGCCGCGACGGCGACCGGCACCGCGGCGTCCGCCGTCTCGGCGACCGGCCCGCAGGTCTACGGTGCCTGGCACTGCAGCAACGACGCGTGTACCTGGGGCACCGTCCGCACCATCGCGGAGTTCGACTCGATGAACCACTGGCTCATCGACCGCGGCGACGGCCGGCCCTCCGTGAACCTGGTCGTCCTGAGCTTCGTCGAACCGCTCAAGCTGCTGCACCGTACGAACGACGCGACCACCGTCGACGGCCTCCCGCGCGGGATCACCCCGGAGATCGTCCAGTACTTCACCTCGCGCGGCATCCGCGTGATGCTCTCGATCGGTGGCATCACCTACACCGACGAGTGGGACGCGGCCCTGTCCGAAAACGCCGCACAGCTCGGGCTGAACGCCGCCGACGCCGCGACCCGGCTGGGTGTCGGCATCGAGATCGACTACGAACAGAACACCAACCCGAACCTGGCCGGCCTGCAGACCTTCATCGACACCTACCGGTCCCGCCACCCCTACGACGCCTCCGGAGCCGACCAGCGCGCGCGGCTCACGATCGACACCGCCGCCGGTGACCGCTGGCTGATCGGCATCAACCGCAAGGCCACCGCCGACTGGCTCCGTACGGACGTACCGGTGCTCGACTACGCCAACGCGATGGTCCCCGCCCGCCAGCCCTCCGCTTCCGGCGCGATCGCCAACTGGCAGGAACACCTCGACGGCAAGTCCACCTACTCGCCGCCCGTCCTGCCGCTGGCGCCCGCCAAGTTCACCGCGGGGCTCTACATCAGCGACCAGACGAAGTCGCTGCCCGAGTGCACCGCCTTCGCGAACTCCCTGCAGAAGTCCACCGGTTCCTTCACCCAGACCGCGGCGCCCCACGGCGCGGGAACCACGGCCGGCCTGCTCGGCTACATGTTCTGGGCGGCCGAAAGGCCCTCGACCCGGGGGACGGGAACCCAGCCGCCGAACACCTGCGAGGGCGGCGTGGGCGCGGGCGCCACCGCCTACTCCATCCCGCTGCCGATGCCGCCCCTGCGGCAGAACTGACCGCTGAGGGCCAACCGGTGGCCGTGCGGTGACTGCCGGTGGCCGGGTGGCGGCTGCCGGTGGGCCGGTCCCGGTTCAGCCCGCCTGGACGGTGATCGTGCGGCCGGGGGCGACGGTCGCGGTCGCGTAGGTGTACGTGAACCCGTCCAGCACCTTGGTGCGCGCCGGCTGGGGCACTCCGTCGATCGTGAGCGTGGCATAGGTGCCGGGGAAGCGGGCCTCCCAGGTGTACGGGGCGCTGCCCGAGGTGTGCGTGAGCGTGGACTTGGTCGCCCCGTCGTGGCGCAGGGCGAAGGCCGAGTCGCCGATCCGGAGGTCGTCGATCCGCAGCCAGTCCATGCCCGAGGGCAGCCGGGACCCGGTGCTCAGGGTGTGTGAGGGTGCGTCGGGGGTGACGCCCAGCAGGCCTTCGACGGTCTGGCCGAGCAGGGTGAAGGAGACCTCGGGGTAGTCCCCGTTGGTGCCCTGCTTGGTGTTCACGTGCTGGATGTCCTTGTGGTCGTAGACGTCCTTCATCCACTTCCAGCCGGTGTCGTTGCGGTTGTTCCGGAAGAAGGTGTCGGGGAGGTACGTGAGGGCCTCGATGTTGGAAGGGCGGCCCGGGCCCGAGGCCTGCTGGTCGATGTAGTCCAGGTAGGCCTCCCGGCGGGGGCCGGGGTCGATGATCCGCTTCATGGGCATGAACCAGCTGTTCTCCTTGCCCCAGCCGGTCAGGGCGCGCCCGTCCGTGGTGTAGCCGCGCACCATGGACGCACCCGAACCGGCGCCGCTCCAAGTGGAGTTGAAGTAGGCCTTCAGGTCTCCGGCCTTGGTCTCGTACCGGTCGGCTAGGGCGCCGTCCCCCTTGGAGCGGGCGAGCGAGGCCATCGCCAGGTACGCCTGGTACTGCGAGCCGATCGCGTCGCCGGCCTCGGCGAGGGGCTCGCCGCTCTGCTCGTTGTAGCTGGCGGTGCCCTGGAAGATGCCCTGGCCGGTGCCTTCCGCCACCTTCACGGCGCCGTTGTCCTTGAGCCCGTCGTGCAGGGTGACGAACTCGTCGGTGGCGTGGCGGTAGAACTCCCACAGGGCCGGATCGTCGAGGTAGGCGCGGTCCCCGCTCCAGCGGTACGCCTCCTCGGACTTCTGCACCAGCTCGAAGGTGGCGGGCACCTCGCGGACGAAGTTCGTCGGGCTCTTGTAGTCGATCGAGAGGTAGGTCGAGGTGTCGAAGTTGAAGGCCCACGCCGGGTAGTACTTGTGCTCCGGGGTGGCGGACGCGGCGAAGGAGCGGAGCATCGACTTGTTCTCGGCGTGCAGGGCGAGCACCCCCGCCCCGGACAGCTGGTGGGCCATGTCGCGCGAGTAGTAGCCGCTGCGGTTGGCGTAGCCGGCCCAGTAGGAGGCGGCGTAGGTGCCGTTGCCGCTGCCGCCGGTGCGGTTCTCGTCCACGTTGAGCGGGCCCCTGGTGCCCGGCAGGTGCACCCAGCTGTTGGCCTTGCGCTTGGACCAGTCGAACATCTCGACGATCTTCGGGTCGGAGGAGCTGACCCGGGGGTCCGCGGGGGAGGCGGGAGAGAGCATCACGTCGTCGGCGTTGACCCAGGCATCCCCGGACTCGAAGGCGATCTCCAGGACGTCACCGGGGGCGAGGGCGATCCGACCGAGCGTGTAGCGCCGGTAGTTCGAGGCGCTCGGCAGGGTGAGCGTCGCGGCGACCGCGCCGTTCACGCGGGCGGTGTAGTGGCCGTTCGGCCCGCCCGTCGCGATCCAGGCGGATATGTCGTACGTCCCCCGGCCCGTGGCCGTCACCGTCTGGGACACCTTCTTGCCCGCCCCGCCGTCGAGGTAGGCCAGCCGCGCGGCGCCGTGCGGGTAGTTCGTGGCGACCCCGGTGCCGGAGGTGAACCGCCATCCGGTACGCCCCTGTTCGAAGCCGGGGTTGGTGACGGTCAGCAGGGCGGGGGTCTGTGCGGAGCCGGCGGCCCTGCCCGTCGGCTCCGCCGCCGAGGCCGGGCCGCCGAGGGTGAGCGGGGCGAGCGGCAGGAGCAGGGCGAGGGCGGACAGGAGTGGCACACGGGAACGCGTCATCGGGTTCTCCCTGGTGTGGGCGGGGTGCGGCTGGGCCTGCCGGGGCAGGGCGGGGCGGGCGGCACGCTAGCAACCGTCTCTGAGAGTTTGCAATGGTCTTGTCAGGATCTGTTGCGCGATCCAACTGAAAGTTTTCATCAGACTCTTGCAAGTGAGGAGAAGGCGTGGCTACAGTCCTGGCCAGTCGGCTTCCGCAACGGTGCGAGCAGGGGTGGGTCAGGTATGGAACTGGAACGTCGGAGAGTGCTGCGGACGGTTGGAGCCATCGCCGCGGGGGCCGGATCGCTCGGCGCCCTGACCGCCTGTTCCGGCACGGGCGGCGAAGCCGCCGGGGGGCAGGCCGGGGCCGCGGGGGAGAAGGACAAGGGCAGGATCACGGTCTGGTCCTGGCAGGGCCCCGCCGCCGAAATGAAGGCGCTCGTCCCGGAGTTCAACAAGAAGTACCCCGGGATCGAGGTGACGGTCGAAGACATCGGCAACCCCGCCATCTGGGACAAGATCACCACCGGGCTCGCGGCCGGCGGCCAGGGCCTCGCCGACGTCCTGCACATCGGCGTCGACTACCTGCCCGGCTATGTGGAGAAGTTCCCCGGCGGCCTCGCCGACCTCGCGCCGCTCGGCGCGGACACCTACCGGGACGCCTTCGCCCAGGGCATGTGGCAGACCGTGTCCCCCGACGGCAAGCGGGTCAACGCCCTTCCCTGGGAGGCGAATTCGGCGGGCTTCTACTACCGGGCCGACCTCTTCGAGAAGGCCGGGGTCGATGCCGGCGCCCTGCAGACCTGGGAGGAGACCATCGAGGCCGGCAAGGAGATCAAGGCAAAGACCGGCGCCCACCTGCTGGGCATCGACAAGCCCGCCTCCCAGGCCGACGCCGCCAACTTCTTCCAGATGCTGCTCCAACTCCAGGGCGCCTTCTACTTCGACCTCGGCGGGAACATCACCCTCGACTCGCCGGAGTCCGTGAAGGCCATGACCCTCATCAAGACGATGAACGACGCCGGCCTGGTCAGCGACCTCGCCGGCGGCTGGAACGCCCTGATGAGCTCGCTGAAGCAGGGGACCGCGGCCGTCCTGCCCATGCCCACCTGGTTCGGCGGCATCATCGAGGAGCAGGTGCCGCAGGAGGCGGGCAAGTGGAAGGTCCGGCTGCCCCCGGCTGTGCGCCGGGGCGGATCCACCGCGGCCACGGTCAACTCCACCCACCTCGCGGTGGCGGGCGGCAGCAAGCACCGGGCCGCCGCCTGGTCCTTCATCGAGTTCGTGCTCACCCGGCCGGCCTCCCAGGTGCGGATCTACCGGGGCAAGGGGATCGCCCCCGCCCTGATGAGGGCCTACGAGGACGCCGTCTTCCACGAGCCGTCCGCCTTCTTCGGCGGCCAGAAGAAGGGCGAGGTCTTCCTGGAGGCGCTCAAGGCCCCCTCGCCCGCGTTCAATTACACCGCCGACTACGCGCGGGCCCTCAAACTGGTCACCGACGCCCAGTCCAAGGTGCTGCTGAGCGGCGCCGACCCGGCGAAGGTCCTCAAGGAGGCCGCCGACCAGCTCGGCCGGCAGACCGGACGCAAGGTCTCCCGGTGACCAGCCCGTCCACGGCGTCCGCCCCGTCCGCCACGCGCGCCGGCCGCGGGGTCCGGGCCGTCGCCGCGCGCGGGACGGCCCGGCGCCCCCGGGCGGGCCGGCGCGCGGCCCCGTACCTCTTCGTCCTGCCCGCGCTGCTCCTCTTCGCCGCCTTCAAGCTCTACCCCATCGGCCGGTCCTTCGTGATCAGCCTCCACAAGACCGTCGGCGGGAGCGACCGGTTCGTCGGCGCGGACAACTACGCGCGGCTGCTGCACGATCCGCTGTTCTGGACCGCCCTGAAGAACACCGCGGTGATCCTCGCCGTCCAGGTACCGGTCATGCTGGCTCTCGCCACCGGCCTCGCCGTGGCCCTCGACTCCACCGCCCTGCGCGCCCGCGCCGTCTTCCGGCTCGGCTTCTTCCTGCCGATGGTCACCGGCCTGGTCGCCTACGGGATCGTCTTCTCCGTCCTGCTCAACAAGGACTACGGTCTGGTCAACTGGCTGACCGGGCTCGTCGGTCTGGACCCGTCGCCGTGGCTGACCGACCCCCTGTGGGCGAAGGTGTCCCTCGGCCTGGCGCTGACCTGGCACTACACCGGCTACAACGCGGTGATCCTGCTCGCCCGCCTGCAGTCCGTGCCCGCCGAGCTCTACGACGCCGCGGCCGTGGACGGGGCCGGGCCCTGGCACGCTTTCCGCCACGTCACCCTGCCGGGCCTGCGCCCCGCGCTCCTGCTCACCACGGTGCTGTCCACCATCGGCACCCTGCAGATCTTCGACGAGCCGTACGTGCTCACCGGCGGTGGCCCGGACAACGCCACCCTGACCATCGGCGTGTACGTCTACCAGAACGCCTTCAAGTACTTCGACTTCGGCTACGCCTCCGCCATCGCCTACGCCCTGGCCGTCCTCATCGGCATCCTCGGCGTGATCCAGTTCCGCTTCCTGGGGGAGAAGTCATGACCGCCGCCCGACACCGCGGCAGGAGCATCCTGCTCACCTCCGGACTCGCCATCGCGCTGGCCGCCGTCCTGGTCCCCTTCTACTGGCTCGTGGTCGCCGCCACGCACAGCTCCGGGGAGATCTTCGACAGCCCGCCGCCCCTGCTGCCCGGCGGGCACCTCGCGGAGAACCTGCGAACGCTGCAGGACACCGCGCACTTCGGGCGGGTGGTCCTCAACTCCCTGCTCATCGCGGTGATCTACACCCTGTGCGCGGGGGCCGTCTGCACGCTGGCCGGCTACGGCTTCGCCAAGTACCGCTTCCGCGGCCGCGAACCGCTCTTCGGGCTGCTCATGCTCGGGCTCGTGGTCCCCGCCCAGGTCACCCTCGTACCGCTCTTCCAGCTGATGGCCGAACTGCGCTGGCTGGGCACCTACCAGGCCGTGATCATGCCCAATCTGGCCCTGCCCTTCGGCATCTTCCTGATGCGCCAGTCCATGGCCGCGCTCCCCGACGAACTCCTCGACTCGGGACGCATGGACGGCTGCGGTGAACTGCGGCTGTTCTGGAAGGTGGTGCTCCCTCCCATGAAACCGGCGCTGGCCGCCTTGGCGATCTTCCTCTTCCTGTACCAGTGGAACGACTTCATCTGGCCGCTGATCGTCCTGCGCGACAGCGCCACGTTCACGGTCCCGGTGGCCCTCGCCTCCCTCCAGGGCCTGGACGAGACCGACTACGGAGCGATCCTCGCCGGAACCGCGGCCGCCGCGATCCCGATGGCCCTCGTATTCCTCGCGCTCCAGCGCCAGTTCGTGTCCGGCCTGCTCGCCGGCGCCGTGAAGGAGTGACCCCGTGACCAGTGCCGTGACCAGTGCCGTGACCAGCGCCGTGACGAGCGGCGTGACGAGCGGCGTGACCAGCGACGTGCCCACCGCCGAGCCCGTCACCACCGCGGGGCTGGCGCCCGCCCGCGAGGAGCCGCTGCTCGACGGGGTCTCGCTCGCCGTCCTCGCCCACGCCCCTGGCGTCCACCCGGCCTGGACGCTGAGCGAACTCCCCGACGGGCTGCGGATGCTGGAGGTCCGGGCCGACGGGGCCCCCGTCGAGATCCGCTTCTCCGTGCCCCTCGGCGACGCCGCCGGCTACTGGCATCCGCAGGGCGGCTGGCGGCGCACCCTCCTCGCCGACTGGGAGGGCCGCTCCAGGGTCTCGCTGGTCGACGGCCACGCCGCCGGCTGCCTCTACGACCACGACGGCGCGACCCTGCTCGCCTTCGCCGCCACCGACCCGGTGCCCGAGGCCGAGCTCCGCTTCGGGGTCTCCGAGGAGAACGACACCCACGTCGTCCACCTCCGGCTGCCCGCCGCCCGACAGGCCCACCGGATCCTGCTCGTCCCCCGCGCACCCTCGGTGGCACGGGCCCTGCGGGCCCTGCGCTCCTGGTTCGACGCCGAACTCGCCCCCGCGCCGGTGCCCGACGCGGCCCGCACCCCCGTCTACTCCACCTGGTACGCCTTCAACCAGGACGTCAGCGCCGCCGCCGTCGAAATCCAGGCCGAACTGGCCGCCGGACTCGGCTGCGGAGCACTGATCCTCGACGACGGCTGGCAGGAGCAGGGCCACGGGCGCGGGTACGCCGGCTGCGGGGACTGGGAGCCGGACCGGGCCAAGTTCCCCGACTTCGCCGGACACGTGGCCCGGGTCCGGGCGCACGGGCTGAGCTACCTCGCCTGGGTCGCCCCGCTGCTGCTCGGCTCCGGAGCCGCCTGCCACGACCGCTGGGCCGGCTGCGCACCCGCCCCCGCCACCGTGCCCGGGGCGCACGTGCTCGACCCCCGCCGCCCCGAGGTGCGCGCGCACGTCGTCGGTTTCTGCGTCAGGCTGGTCCGCGCGTACGGGCTCGACGGACTCAAGCTCGACTTCCTGGAGCAGGCCATGGTGTACGCGGGCGACGGCGCGGGGGACGTCGGCGTGGCCATGGTGACCCTGCTGACGGAGCTGCGCGCCGCCCTGGAATCCGTACGCCCCGGCGTGCTGCTGGAACTGCGCCAGCCCTACACCGGACCCGGCATGGCCCCCTTCGGCAACATGCTCCGCTCCGTCGACTGCCCGGCGGACGCCATCGCGAACCGGGTCCGCACCCTCGACACCGCACTGCTCGCCGTCGGCGGGGCCGTCCACTCCGACATGCTCCTCTGGTCGCCCGGGGCGCCCGTGGCGGCGGTGGCCCGGCAGCTGATCGGGGCCCTGCACGCGGTGCCGCAGATCTCCGTACGGCTGGACCGGCTGCCGGCGGCGCACCGGGAGGCGGTCGGGTTCTGGCTGGGACGGTGGCGGCTGTGGCGGGGGCTGCTGCTGGACGGGGAGGTGGAACCGGGCCGGCCCGACGAGCTGTACCCGCTGGTGCGGGTGAGCGCCGGGGACCACTGTCTGCTGAGCGTGCACGGGGACCGGGTCGTCCCCCTGGACTTCTCCGCGTACCGCCGCTTCGACCTGGTCAACGGCTCGGACCGGGACCGGGTGATGGTCGAGGTGCTGGGCGGCGGGGGCGCGGTCGGGGGAGTGGTCCACGGGCCGGACGGCCGTATCATGGACGGTCCGCCGTCGTACCTGCCGGAGGGAGCTCGCTCGCTGGCGGTGCCGCGCGGCGGTCTGGTATCGCTCACGATCACGGAAGGACCGCGATGAAGGTCGGGATCACCGAGGTCGCCGCTCGCGCCCAGGTCAGCGAGGCGACCGTCAGCCGGGTGATCAACCGACGCCAGGGCGTGTCGAAGAAGACCCGGGACGCGGTCGAACAGGCCATGGCGGAAGTCGGCTACGAACGGCAGACCCAGGGCCAACTGGTCGCGGTGATCACCGAGTTCGTGTCCAACCCGTTCTTCGCCGATGTCGCCGAGCGCATCGAGTCGGCGCTCGCCCCGCACGGACTCAAGACCATTCTCTGCCCGGCCTTCCCGGGCGGGGTCCAGGAGCGAGACTTCATCTCCGCGCTCGTCGACAAGGGCGTCGCGGCCGTCGTCTTCCTCTCCGCGTCCAACACCGTCGAGGGCGCCGACACCGAGACCTACGAACTGCTGCGCCAGCGCCGGGTCCCGTACGTCGGCATCAACGGCGAGTTCGCGGACGGGGTGGCGACCCCGGTCTTCTCCACCGATGACGCGCTCGCCGCGGAGCTGGCCGTCGACCACCTCCACCGGCTCGGTCACCGCAGGATCGGCATGGCCTCCGGCCCGGCCGGCAACCAGCCGGCGGACCGCCGGGTCCGGGGCTTCCTGGAGGCGATGGCCAAGCGGGGCATCGAGGAGCCGGAGCGCTGGGTGATCCGGCAGTCCTACACGGTGGAGGGCGGTCAGGCCGCCGTCGGCCCGCTCCTCGCCCTGGGCGCCACCGCGATCGTGGCCGCCAGCGACTACATGGCCCTCGGGGCGATCCGGGGCATCCGCCGGCAGGGCCGCGCGGTGCCCGGGGACGTCTCGGTCGTGGGCTACGACGGCTCGTCCATCACCGAGTTCACCGACCCTCCCCTGACCACGGTGCGCCAGCCCGCCGACCGGCTCGCCCTGGAGGTCGGGCGGAGCGTACTGGCGCTGGTCAGCAACCGGGACGTGCCCACGGGGGAGCTCTTGTTCGACCCCGAGCTGGTCATCCGGGCGACCACCGGACCGGCCCCCGCGGAGCCTGGGGCCTGAATCCGGGTTCTGATCCGGGGCCTGATCCGGGGCCTGAATCCGGGTTCTGATCCGGGGCTCCGGCCGCCCGCCCCGGGCGGTTCCCGGGGGCTGTCCCGCGGACTCTCAGGGCCGCTCCTCGCCCGCGACGAGGAGTTCGCCCACTTCCTCCGCGAGCGCGGCGCGGGCGGGCGCGGGCAGACCGGCATCGGTGACGAACCAGTCGGCCTGGCGGAGCGCCGCGAAGCCGCTGAGCCCCACCACCCCCCACTTGCTGTGGTCCGCCACGACCGCGACCCGGCGCGCCGAGGCGACCAGGGCGCGGTTGGTCTGGGCCTCCATGAGGTTGGGGGTGGTCAGGCCGGCGCCCTGCGCCACCCCGTGCGCGCCGAGGAAGAGCAGGTCCACGTGGAGGGAGCCGATCGTCAGGTCGGCGAGCGGCCCGACCAGGGCGGCCGAGGGCGTGGGCGAGCCGCCGGTGAGCAGCAGGGTGGGGGCGCCGGCGCCGCGCTCCCGGCCTTCGGCCCACACCAGTTCCGCCACCGGGAGGGAGTTGGTGACGATGGTGAGCCGCGGGATGCCGAGGAGCCGGGCCGCGACCGCGTGCGCGGTGGTGCCGCCCGATACGGCGATCACGCTGCCCGGTTCCACCAGGGTCGCGGCCGTGTCCGCGATGGCGGCCTTGGCGTCGCCCTCCAGGTCCGACTTGGCCTCGAACCCGGGCTCGTGCGCGCTCGCCCCGGCCGGGGCGACGGCTCCGCCGTGGACCTTCTCCACGAGCCCTTGCCGGGCGAGGGCGTCCAGGTCCCGGCGGACGGTCATGTCCGAGACGCCGAGCTGCCCGACCAGGTCCGCCACCCGCACCGCGCCCTCGCGCCGGACCGAGTCCAGGATCAGCGCGCGTCGCTGGTGGGCCAGTTGGGCAGCCTGCTCGGCCACGGGTCGCTCCCGGGAATCGGCGAAACCGGTCAGAAGGCAGCAAGATAACACGGCAATGTTGTTTAAGTCTGGGGGAAACCTCGGCGTGGGCTGGTGGAAAATGTTCGAGAGTGTTTATTCTCGGTAGGTGAAGAAGACCCTCGCGAAACTCGCGGACGGCCGCGAACTGATCTACTTCGACACCGACGAAGGTGCCGTGCGCGACGCGCCCGACCTGCGCCCACTGGATCCCGTGGACAGCAGGCCGGAACTGCGGCGGGACGAGGCCACCGGTGACTGGATCACCATCGCCTCCCACCGCCAGAACCGGACCTACCACCCGCCCGCCGGCGAATGCCCGCTCTGCCCCTCCCGGGACGGCCGGCTTAGCGAGATCCCCGCCGCCGACTACGAGGTCGCCGTCTTCGAGAACCGCTTCCCCTCCCTCGCGGGCGGGGCCGGGCGCTGCGAAGTCGTCTGCTTCACCCCCGACCACGACGCCGGTTTCGCCGACCTCACCCCGGCCGCGGCCCGGCTGGTCCTGGACGCCTGGACCGACCGCACCGCGGAACTCTCCGCCCTCCCCGGTGTCGAGCAGGTGTACTGCTTCGAGAACCGCGGAGCCGAGATCGGCGTGACCCTCGCCCACCCGCACGGGCAGATCTACGCCTTCCCCTTCGTCACGCCGCGCACCGCCAAGATGACCGCCGCCGCGCGGGCGCACCGCGCCGCCACCGGCCGCAACCTCTTCGAGGACCTCGTTTCCGGGGCCCGCGCCGCCACCGACCGGGTCGTGACGGCCGGGGAGCACTGGACCGCCTTCGTGCCCTACGCCGCCCGCTGGCCGTACGAGGTCCACCTCTACCCCCACCGCCGGGTCCCCGACCTGACCCGCCTCACCGAAGCGGAGCGGGCCGAGTTCCCCGGGATCTACCTCGACCTGCTCCGCCGCTTCGACCGGCTGTTCCCCGTACCGGAGGTGGAGGCGGAGGCCGATGCGGATGCGCGGCGGGAGGCCGCCCCCACCCCGTACATCTCCGCGTGGCACCAGGCGCCCCGCACCGATGGCGGGGAACTCGCCCTGCACCTGGAGCTGTTCACCATCCGCAGGACCCCCGACAAGCTCAAGTTCCTCGCCGGGACGGAGTCCGGGACGGAAGCCTTCATCAACGACGTGGCCCCCGAGACGGCCGCGCGACGACTGCGGGAGGCCCTCGCGTGAACCGGACCGCACAGGCAGCGGGCACCTTCGCGAAGCTCTTCGGCGGTTCCCCCGACGGGGTCTGGGCGGCGCCCGGCCGGGTCAACCTGATCGGTGAACACACCGACTACAACGACGGGTTCGCCCTCCCCATCGCCCTCCCGCAGACCACCCTGCTCGCCGCCCGCGCCCGTACGGACGGCCGGCTGCTGCTGCACAGCGCGCAGGGCGACGGCCGGATCACCGAACTGGCCGTGGCCGACCTGGCCCCGGGAGCCGTGCCGGGCTGGGCCGCGTACCCGGCCGGTGTGGTCTGGGCCCTCGCCGGGGCCGGACACCCGGTCGGCGGCGCGGACCTGCACTTCGACAGCACCGTGCCCACCGGCGCGGGGCTCTCCTCCTCCGCCGCCCTGGAGTGCGCGGTCGCCGTCGCCTACGACGAGCTGTACGGACTGCGGCTGCCCGGGCCCGAACTGGCCCGGATCGCCCAGCGGGCGGAGAACGCCTTCGCCGGAGTGCCCTGCGGGATCATGGACCAGATGGCCTCCGTGTGCTGTACCACCGGGGCCGCCCTCCACCTCGACGCCCGCACCCCGGAGAGCCACCGGCGAGTCCCCCTCGACCTCCCGGGGCAGGGGCTCGGACTGCTCGTGATCGACACCCGGGTCTCCCACGACCTGGGAGACGGGGCGTACGCGGCCCTGCGCGCGGGCTGTGAACGGGCGGCCGGGCTGCTCGGCCTGCGCGCCCTGCGGGACCTGCCCGCCCGGGACCTCGCGGGGGCCCTGGAGGAACTCCCCGAGGAACTCGTCCCGTTGGTCCGTCACGTGGTGACCGAGAACGGCCGGGTCGCCGAGGCCGTGGCCCGGCTCCGCGAGGGCGACGCGGCCGCCCTGGGCCCGATCCTGACGGCCGGTCACGCGTCGCTCCGCGACGACTACCGGGTCTCCTGTCCGGAGACCGACCTGGCGGTGACCGCCGCGCTCGGCGCCGGGGCCCTCGGCGCCCGGATGACGGGAGGCGGCTTCGGCGGCTCCGTCATCGCGCTGGTGGAGGCGGGGCGCGAGAACGCGGTGGGCGACAGCGTCACGGCGGCCTTCGGCGCGGCCGGCCACCGTTTCCCGCGGCTCCTCACCGTCACCCCGGCGGCCGGCGCCCGACGGCTGTGACCGGGGGCGGGGCCGGAGCCCCGCCCCCGGAAGCCCGCCCGGTCAGGCGGTGAAGCTGGTGAAGGGTGCGCCGTCCAGGGTCCAGTGGCCGTCCAGGCCGATGCCCAGGGCCGCGTAGACATGGGCGGCGACATCGGTGTGCCGGACCACCGGCGGGGTCACGCCGGCTGCCAGACCGGGCCCGCACGCGGCGACCCAGGCGGTGCGCTCCAGTTCGCTGCGGCCCCCGTGGCCCCCCTCGTCCCGGTGCCCGTGGTCGGTCACCACGATGACCGTCCACTGCTCCCCGGGGTGGCCCGGCCGGTCGCGCACGGCCTTGACCAGGCGGCCCAGGCGCTGGTCCGCCGTCTCGATCGAGCGGCGGTACTCCTCGCCGCAGCCCAGGAAATGGGCGGTCTCGTCGACGGCGCCGAGGTAGACGAAGGAGGCGTGGAGCTCCTCCCCGGAGCCCAGCACGTGCGCCGCTTCGGCGGTCACGGCCTCGTCGGCCTCCTCCCAGGCCTCCGGCGTGTCCGCGCGCGGGGCGATGTAGCTCAGCCGGCTGGGGGCGGTGAAGAGCGGCCCGCCCTGCTGGGCGAGGAACAAGGGGGCCCAGCCGCCGGCCGCGAAGGTCCGCCGCCCGCATTCGAGTGCCAGGCGGGTGGTGAAGTCGGGGAAGACGTCGAGTCGGTTGCCGTCGAGCCGGTTGCCCCACACCCCGTGCTTGGCGACGGTGACCCCGGTGGCGATGGTGGACCAGCAGGGTCCGGACATCGTGGGCGTGGTCTCGTCGATCTCGACGGGGGCGAGGAAGCCCGCGTCCGCTATCTCGTCCAGGTGGGGGGTGTCCAGCTGCGGCAGCAGGTCGAGCCGAACGCCGTCGATGCCGACGACCAGAACGTGTTGAGTGTGCATAGTCCGGTCCAAGGTGTCTGTGAGTGGGTGCGGTTCTCCGTGTACGGGCGGCCCGTACACGGGGCTCAGGGGGTGATGCGGCGCAGCCGGATCAGCCGGCTCGCGTAGTCCCCGGCGGGCAGCGAGAGTTCGATGCCGCGGTGGACCAGGACGGCGCCGCTGTGCACCTGGTCCCGGTCCGGGTCCAGGTAGTGGGCGCCGGGGTCGAGTGCGGGCAGCTTGAGGGGCGCGGGCCGGTGCCCGAAGCGGGTCGTGGGCCGCCAGGCGAGCACGGCGTGCTCCCCGCCGTCCCCGGCGGCGTAGTGGACGGCCGTCACCCCGTCCCCGCCCTTGACGCGGTGCTGGATCCCGTACTGGACCAGGGGGCGGATGAGCTTGTACTGGGCCACGAGCGCGGCGGCCTCGTCGAGTTCCTCGGCGGACCAGCCCGTCAGGTCCCCGCCCAGGCCGAGCGCACCGGACATGGCGACGTGGAAGCGGAAGCGCAGCGGAGTGCTCCGGCCGGTGGCCGGGTTGGGGCTGTCGGTGACCCATGCGGCCATGGTCCGGGCCGGAAAGAGCTGGCTGAAGCCGTCCTGGATCGCGATCCGGTCGACGGGGTCGGTGTTGTCGGAGGTCCACGCCTGGTCGGTGCGGGCCAGGATGCCCAGGTCGGCGCGCCCGCCCCCGCCCGCGCAGGCCTCGATGCGCAGGCCGGGGTGGCGGGCGCGCAGCCGGTCCATGACGCGGTAGACGGCCCGGGTGTGGTCGATCCAGAGCCGGTCGGGATCGGGGTTCCCCTCCCAGCCGGCCTCGGTGAAGGCGCGGTTGGCGTCCCACTTGAGCCAGTCCACCCGGTGGTCGCGTACGAGGCGGTCCAGGGTCCGGTGGGCCCAGGCCTCGACCTCGGGCCGGGCGAAGTTCAGCACCAGCTGATGGCGCAGCTCGGTCGCCTCCCGGGTGGGGGAGTGGAGAACCCAGTCCGGATGGGCGCGGTACAACTCGCTGTCCCGGTTGACCATTTCGGGTTCCACCCACAGGCCGAAGGCCATGCCCAGGCGGTGGACCTCGTCGGCGAGGGGGCGTAGCCCGTCGGGGAAGGCGTCGGGGCGCGGGGTCCAGTCGCCCAGCCCGGCCCGGTCGTCGCGCCGTGCGCCGAACCAGCCGTCGTCCAGGACGAACAGCTCGGCGCCGAGTCCGGCGGCCAGCCGGGCCAGCTTGATCTGGCCGGCCTGCTCGACGTCGAAGCCCGTGGCCTCCCAGGAGTTGTAGAGCACGGGCCGCTCCCGTCCGGGTTCCGGCAGCACGTGGTCCGCGACGTAGCCGTGCCAGGCCCGGCTGGCCGCGCCGAAGCCGCGCGGGGTGTAGAGCCCGGCGAACACGGGGGTGCGCAGGCCGGTCCCCGGTCGCAGGGTCCAGCGCAGTCCCTCGTGGCCGAACCCTCCCGTCCAAGTGGTGCGGCCCACCGCGTCGCGGTGCAGGGTGATGCGCCAACTGCCGCTCCAGGCCAGGGCGGTGCTCCACACCTCGCCGTGCTCCTCGGAGGCCGTGCCGTCGTCGAGGGCGAGCCAGGGACTGGCGTGGTGGCCGGTGAGCCCGCGGCGGCTGGTCAGGACGGTCTCGGTGACCGGGAGCCGGTCGCGGTGCAGCTGGAACTCGCTGTTCCAGCCGCCGGTGAGGTGGCTGAGCCGGTAGTCGGCGAGGGCCGGGGCCGTCCAGGAGGCGGAGTCCAGCCGTTCGACGGTGACAGGACCGGCCTCGGCGCCGGCCTCGGCTCCGGCTCCGGCCTCGGCTCCGGCCTCGGCTTCGACCCCGGTCCCGGCCTCGGCTCCGGTGTGCGCGAGCTCCACCCACCGCTCGACGACGTCACTGCCCGGCCGGACGCGGTAACAGAGCTCCGCGCGTAGGGGGTAGCGGCGGTCGTTGAGGAACAGCCGCAACTCGCCGCCGTCGACGCGGTGTCCGGCGAACTCCCACTGGGCCCCGCTGGTTCCGTCGGCGAACCGGACCTGGAGACCGGCCGGACCGAACCGCGCCCCGGTCTGCGGAGCCAGTTCGTCCGCCGCGGCCCCGGCCTCGAAGCTGCTCGCGGCGGGGGAGGCGGCCTCCGGCAGCAGGGCCAGGGCGGCCGTGTCGAGCGGCGCGCCCCAGTAGAGGTGTCGCGGGCTGCCGTCCGGGCCGGTGCGCAGCGCGTACACGCTGTTCGGCGTGCGGAGCACGGCGAGGCCGGAGCCGGAGTCGAAGGTGACGAGCGGGAGCGCGGCAGGCACGAAGGGGTCCCCTGAGGTCGAAGGCCCGTGTACGGGCAGAGAGTTGGCCAGAGGCTAGGTCGGACCCGGGGTTGAAATCAATACTGGACGAAGTTATTTATTTGCTCTACGTTGCACCCGTGTTTCGAAACCAACAGCTGCCCCTGGTCTCCGCACCGGCCGAAACGGCGGTCCTCGCCCTGCTCCTGGCCGAGGGTCCCCTCAGCCGGGTGGAGCTCGCGCGCCGGACCGGGCTCTCCTCGACGGCCATCACCAAGGCCGCGAGGCCGCTCATCGACGACGGGTACCTGTACGAACTCCCGCCGGAGCGCACCGCTCCCGGGGCCGGCCGACCGGTCAACCCGTTGGCGGTCACCCCGGACCGGGAGTTCTTCGTCGGAGTGAAGATCAGTGACGACCGGCTGTTCGGCGTGGTGTGCGACCTGCGGGCCCGGGTCCGGGCCACGGCCGAACGAACCATCGGCAGTCACGAACCCTCCTCCATCGCAGGCTTGTTGACCGAACTGGTCGACGAACTGCTGGACGCGGAGCCCGCGTTCCGCGACCGCACCCGGCACCTCGGCATCGCGGTCTCGGGGGACGTGGACCGCGGCGGCGGCCGGGTCCGCTTCTCGGGCCGCCTCGGCTGGCGCGACGTACCGCTCGCGGAGATCGTCGCCGGTACCACCGGTCTGACGGTCACCGTCGAGAACGACGTCAAGGCGCTGACCATCGCCGAGCACTGGTTCGGGGAGGGGGTCGGCACCGGCTACTTCGCGCTGGTCACGATCGGCGCGGGGATCGGCTCCGCGCTCGTGGTCAACGGGCAACTGGTCACCGGCGCCTACGGCGTGGCCGGGGAACTGGGGCACGTCTGCGTGGACCCGGCCGGCCCGCGCTGCCGCTGCGGCGCGGTCGGCTGCGTCGAGGCCATCGCCTCGACCGGAGCGATCCTCGAAGCGGTCCGCCGCGGGACCGGGGTGCCCGACCTCGCCTTCGACCGCGCCGTGGAACTGGCCCGCGACGGGGACCCCGTGGCACGGGGCGCCTTCGCCCGGGCTGGCCGCGCGATCGGCGTCGGCATCGCCACCCTGGTCAACCTCGTGGGCCCGGAACGCGTCGTGGTCAGCGGCGAGGGAGCGGGCACCTACGACCTGTTCGGACAGCACATCAAGGACGCCTACGCGGCCCACGCCTTCGGGGCCGCGGTCAAATGCCCCCTGTCCCTGCGCCCGCTCCCCTGGGAGGAGTGGGCCCGTGGAGCAGCCGCGGTGGCGGTCCAGGCACTGTTCCCGCCGAGCACGGCCGCGGCGGCGCTCCCGTAACCGCACCAACCGAGCACCACTGGTACCTCACCGAGCACCACTGGTACCTCACCCGGCCCACCCGGCCGGTGCCCCTCACTGCCGGCAAGCACTGATGGAGGGCACCGACCGCGCCGGACACACCCACATCCCGCCTACCCTCACGGAAGGATGCGACATGAGCGCGCACAGAACCGAGCTTAGCCGACGGCGTTTTCTCGGCGGATCACTGCTGATCGCCGCGGGAGCGGTGGTGACCACCGCCTGCTCCACCGACCCGAACGCGGGTGCCGCCTCCGGGGCGAAGACCACCCTGAACGTCTGGTACCACGCGTACGGCGAGGCCGGCACGCAGCAGGCCGCGCTGCGCTACGCGACCGCCTTCACCAAGGCGCACCCGGACATAGCCGTCAAGGTCACCTGGGTCCCGGGCGACTACTCCGGCAAGCTCAACGCGACCCTGCTCACCGACGCGGCCCCGGACGTCTTCGAGATCGGCGACTTCAGCGAAAGCCTGGCCCGCCGGGGCCAGATCGCCGCCCTCGACGAGCTCTACGGCGGTGAGCGGTCGGACTTCAACGACAACGCCGTCGCCGGCGTGGGCGTCGACGGCAAGCTCTACGGCGTCAAGATGATCGACGACGTCATGATGCTGTACTTCCGCAAGAGCGTGCTGGCCAAGGCCGGCATCACCCCGCCCACCACCTTCGACGAACTGGCCGCGGCGGCCAAGGCCCTCACCACCAAGTCCGGCAAGGGCCTGTTCCTCGGCAACGACGGCCTGGGCGACAGCCCGATCCTCGCCGTCCGCTCGAACGGCGGCGACCTGGTGACCGACGGCAAGGTGGCCTTCGGCTCCCCGCAGGCGCTGGAGGCCTTGAATGGCCTGCGGCGTCTGCACGAGGACAAGTCCCTGCTCCTCGGATTCACCACCGACTGGTGGGACCCGTCCGCCCTCACCCAGAACGTCGTCCCCATGCAGTGGTGCGGCCTGTGGGCGATGCCGGCCGTCAAGACCGCCCTCGGCGAGGACTTCGGCGTCCTGCCGTGGCCCGCCTTCAAGGCCGGCGGCACCCCCGTCGTGCGCGTCGGCGGGTGGACCAGCTGCGTGAACGCCAAGAGCAAGAACGCCGACGCCGCGAAGACGTTCGTCCAGTGGCTGTGGATCCGGCAGGCGGACCTGCAGAAGGACTGGGCCGAGAGCTACGGGTTCCACGTACCGCCCCGCAAGTCCGTGGCGGCCGGGGCCGCGAAGCTCACCGACGGAGCCGCCAAGGAGGCCGTGGAACTGGCCGCCACGTACGGCAAGTCCAACCCGGGCACCTGGGACACCGCCGTCAGCTCCGCCTTCACGGGAGCCGCCGCGAAGATCGTCGGCGGGCAGGGGGTCCCCGCGGAGGTCTTGGCGGACGCGGTGAAGCAGGCCCAGGCCGCCATCGACAAGCAGCGCGGCTGATGCTCTCCGCACCGCAGACCACACGGCGGTCCGGGCGGCCGGGACCGCCCGGACCGTCCGGGCGGTCCACCGCGGGGGCGGCCCGCGCCGGCCGCTCGGGCACGGGCCGCTCGGGCACGGGCCGCCCGGGCGCGGGCCGCTCCGGCGCGGGCCGCTCCGGCCGGATCGCCTTCGCGCTGCTCACCGCTCCGATCCTGATCGGCCTCGGCGTCTTCAAGTACGTCGCCATCGGCTGGAGCTTCCTGCTCAGCCTGAGCGACGCGCGCGGCACCATCGCTCCCACCCGCTGGGTGGGGCTGGACAACTACCGGGCCCTGCTCTCCGACGGGACCTTCCGCGGCTCCCTGACCCAGATCCTCTGGTTCACCGCCTTCATCGTGCCGGTCACCTTCGCCGCCTCCCTCGGGCTCGCCCTGCTGGTGCACCGGATCCGGCGGGGGCGTGCGGTACTGCGCACCGTCTTCCTCATCCCGGCGGCCGTGTCCTACGTGGCCGCCTCGCTCCTGTGGAAGATGTGCCTGTTCAACGGGCTCCCGGGCGGCATCGCCAACACCCTCGGCGGCTGGTTCGGCATGGAACCCGTCCCCTGGCTGCAGACCACCACCCCGCCGCTGTACTGGATCGTCCTGGTCACCCTGCGCCTCTGGCTCCAGGTCGGCTTCTACATGGTGCTCTTCCTGGCCGGCCTCCAGAGCATCCCCAAGGAGCTCTACGAGGCCGCGGCACTGGACGGCGCGACCGGCCTGCGGCTGCTGCGCCGGATCACGCTGCCGATGCTGCGCGGCACCTCCGTCGCGGTGCTGATGCTCCTCTTCATCGCCGCCTTCCAGGCCTTCGACGAGTTCTACAACCTCTTCAACAGCGGGCTCTCCGGCACCGGCGGCGCCCCCGTCCAGACCCCGCTGGGCTACCTCTACAACACCGCGATGGGAAGCCAGGACTACGGAATGGGATCGGCCGGAGCCTTCGTACTCACCGCGCTCATCGTCGGAGTGACCCTGATCCAGGGGCGCTTCACCGGATTCGGCAGGAGCGAGGGGTGAGCCGCCCGTGAAGACCGCGGCGAGACTGTCCGCAGCGCTGGGCCTCGGCGCGCGCGGACTGCTGGTGGGCCTGCTGACGACGGCCTTCCTGACGCCCTTCTACCTGATGCTGCGCGGCTCCCTGATGGACGCCCGGGGCATCACGTCGCCGCACTGGACC
The DNA here is from genome assembly GCF_035978755.1 of Streptomyces sp. NBC_01298. Lineage (NCBI taxonomy): Bacteria > Bacillati > Actinomycetota > Actinomycetes > Kitasatosporales > Streptomycetaceae > Streptomyces > Streptomyces sp. NBC_01298. Next base: position 1,197,461 of record NZ_CP108414.1, on the reverse strand, counting down.
TGGTGGCCGTCAACGGCGCACTTCGAGAACTTCACCGCGCTCTTCGACGACCCGACCCTGTCCATGGGCCGGGCGCTCGGGAACTCCACCGTGATCGCCCTCATCACGGCCCCCGTCTCCACCCTCCTGGCCTCCGCCGCCGGCTACGCCTTCGCCCGGATCCCGGTACGGGGACGCGGTGTCCTCCTGGCCCTGGTGGTCGCCACCCTGATGATTCCCGGCTCGGTGACCTTCGTGCCGACCTTCGTGGTGGTCGGCTCCCTCGGCGGGGTGAACACGCTGTGGGGCATCATCGCGCCCGGCCTGTTCAACCCCTTCGCCGTCCTGCTGTTCCGCAACTTCTACCTCCAGTTCCCGGCCGAGATCGAAGAGGCCGGACGACTGGACGGGCTCGGCTGGTTCGGCCTCTACCGCCGGATCGCCCTGCCCAACTCGGGCGCGATGCTCGCCTCGCTGGGCGCACTGGCGTTCATCGACAGCTGGAACTCCTTCCTGTGGCCCCTGGTCATCGGACAGGACCCGTCGGCCTGGACGGCGCAGATCGCCCTGTCGACGTTCCTCACCTCGCAGACCATCAACCTGCCCGGCCTGTTCGCCGGAGCCGTCGTGACGATCGTCCCCCTGGTCGTCATGTTCCTGGTCGCCCAGCGCTACATCGTGGCGGGCATCGCCACCAGCGGCCTCAAGGGCTAGACGGCAAGGGCACGGCACGGAGCGCGACGGCACCACGGCACCACGGCGCCACAGCACAGGGCTCCACCGCACAGAGACCACGGCACGGCACGGTACATCCTCCCTCTCCGAAGGATCCAACGTGACAGGCACACCACTGCTCCGACGCGCGGCCTCGGCACTCGCCGTGCTGTCCGCGCTGCTCCTCGCCACCACCACCGCGGCCGGTGCGACGGCCGCCGTTCCCGCCGCGGCCGGCGCCCCGGCCGCGCCCGAGGTCCTGACCGGCCCCGAGCTGGCCGCCTCGTGGACCGCGCCGCTCAGCACCCGGGGCCGCTGGATCGTCGACGCCGCGGGTAACCGCTTCAAGCTCAGAGCGGGCAACTGGGCCGGAGCTCAAGGGACATGGACCGGCAGCGGGGACATCAACGATCCCGCCAGCCACATGCACGGGATATCGGCCCACGACATGCCCCTGGGCCTGGACCGGGCACCGGTGGCCGCCATCCTGGCCGACTTCCACGGCCTGGGCCTCAACAGCATCCGGCTGCCGTTCTCCAACGCGCTCGTCCACGACACCAAGCCCGTCCCGGACGCGGCGGTCGCCGCCAACCCGCAGCTGAAGGGCAAGACTCCGCTGCAGGTGCTCGACGCCGTCATCGCGGCGCTCACCGCCGACGGGTTCGCGGTCATCCTCAACAACCACACCACCACCTCCCGCTTCTGCTGCGGACTGGACGGCAACGAGCGCTGGAACAGCAGCCAGAGCACCCAGCAGTGGGTGGACGACTGGGTGTTCATGGTGAACCGCTACAAGGCGGACAAGCGGGTGGTGGGGGCCGACCTGCGCAACGAGGTGCGCCGCGACACCTGGGACGACCCCAACTGGGGCTGGTACGACAGCCACGACGCCTACGCCGCCTTCGAGGAGGCCGGGAACCGGATCCTGCGGGCGGCGCCCGACATGCTGGTCGTCATGGAGGGCATCAACTGGTACGGAATCCCGCTCGCCGGCCTTCCGCACGGGCGGCCCATGCTGACGCCGGTGGCCAACCTCTCCCACACGCTGATCACCTCGGGCAAGCTCGTCTACGCCGCCCACTTCTACGGCTACACCGGACCGGCCAACACCGGAGCCGGTAGCGGCCCCGGCTCCACGAACGACCCCCGCTACCAGGACTTCACCCCCGAGCAGCTCGCCCAAGTGGTGAACTCCCAGGCGCTGTTCGTCACCCAGGAGGGGCAGCACTTCACCGCCCCGGTATGGATCAGCGAGTTCGGCGCCGGCGGCCGCGGCTCCAACGACGCCAAGGAACAGGCCTGGCTGCACCGCTTCACCGACATCCTCGTGGCCAACGACACCGACTTCGCGATCTGGCCGCTCGTCGGCTGGACCGGCGCCGACGGCGCCCCGATGGACAACTGGGCCTTGCTCTCCTACGCCGCGAACGGTGCCCGCCAGGGCATCGGGGACGGCGGGGACTGGCGCGCGGACGACTGGAACCGGCTGGTCTCCACCCCCGGCCGCACCGGTCCGGTCGCCCAGGTCGACCACTGGAACATGCTCGACCTCGACCACGCCGACTACGACGTCTCCGCGACCATGCTCGCCAAGCCCGACTGGTCCCCGGGCAACCGCAAGGGCAACTGCCCCGACTCCCAGCGGCTGACCGGCCTCGGCCGCAGCAGCAGCCGGGGCCTGTGCACCGACGCGGGCGGCCCGGCGAAGGCCACCGGATCCTGGACCGTCGTCACGGACGAGCGGTACGTCACCGCAGGCGACTGGGCGGCCGGATACAACAAGCTCCAGTGCCCCGCGCAGACCTTCGCCGTCGGCTACGCCGTCCGTGGCAACGCCATGTCGGCGCTGCTGTGCGCCCCCGCCGCCGCGAGCCTGCCCGCCACCGGCCGCACCCTCTGGTTCGACCGCGGGGACAACCGCCCCGCCACTGGCGGCTCGAACGCCAGCGACTGGGCACCCGGCAACTACAAGGGCCAGTGCGCCGACACCGAGTACCTCGCGGGCGTCGCCTACACCTGGAAGTGGAACCACGGCGGGGTCCCCGACGCCCTGCTGTGCCGCCCGCTGAAGTAATCCGCCCCCTTCCCCTCCCCTCCACCTTCCCTTCTCCCTTCCCCAGGAGCGCACGGCATGCCCCGACTGGAGATCGCCGCAGACGGCTTCCGTCTCGACGACCGGCCGTTCCGCATCGTCTCCGGTGCACTGCACTACTTCCGCGTCCATCCGGAGCAATGGGCCGACCGGCTCCACAAGGCCCGGCTGCTGGGGCTCAACACGGTCGAGACCTACGTCCCGTGGAACCTCCACGCCCCGCGGCGCGGGGAGTTCCGCCTCGACGGAGGCCTCGACCTGCCCCGCTTCCTCGACCTCGCCGCTGCCGAGGGCCTGTACGTCCTGCTGCGCCCGGGCCCGTACATCTGCGCGGAATGGGAGGGCGGCGGCCTGCCCCCGTGGCTCCTCGCCGAGGAGGGCATCGCGCTGCGCAGCAGCGACCCGCGCTTCCTGCGGGCCGTGGACGAGTACCTCGGCGCGCTCCTGGCGCCCCTGCTGTCCCGGCTGGGCGGCCGGGGCGGCCCGGTGCTCGCCGTCCAGCTCGAAAACGAGTACGGGGCCTACGGGCAGGACACCGGATACCTCGCCGAACTGGCCGGGCTGCTGCGCCGGCACGGTGTGGACGTGCCCCTGTTCACCTGCGACCAGCCCGCGGACCTCGCCCGCGGCAGCCTGGAAGGAGTGCTGAGCACCGTCAACTTCGGCAGCAAGGTGGAGGCCGGGCTCGCGCAGCTGCGCGCCCACCGGCCCGAAGGGCCCCTGATGTGCTCGGAGTTCTGGATCGGCTGGTTCGACCACTGGGGCGGGCCCCATGCGGTGCGCGCCGCCGAGGACGCCGCGGCCGACCTGGACCGGCTGCTCGCGGCCGGAGCCTCCGTGAATATCTACATGTTCCACGGCGGAACGAACTTCGGCTTCACCAACGGCGCGAACGACAAGGGAACGTACCGGCCCACGGTCACCTCGTACGACTACGACGCGCTCCTGGACGAGGCCGGCGATCCCACGGCCAAGTACACCGCCTTCCGGGAGGTCCTCGCGAAGCACGGCCCCGTCCCCGACGCTCCGGTGCCCGCACCCGGCCCGAAGCTGGCGCACGGACCCGTCGAACTGACCGACTGCGCACCTCTGTTGGAGTACGCCGACCTCCTCGGCCGACCGGTCGAGGGCGACCGGCCGCTCACGATGGAGGAACTCGGACAGGGCTACGGTTTCGTCCTGTACGAGACCCCGCTGACGGCCGGCGGCCCGGCCGTCCTGTACGCCGAGGACGTCCGCGACCGGGCGCAGGTCTTCGTGGACGGACAGCCCGTCGGCGTACTCGAACGCGAGGGCCACGAGCACGCCCTCGCCTTCACCGTCCCCCGTCCGGGCGCCCGGCTGTCCGTACTCGTCGAGAACCAGGGGAGGGTCAACTACGGGCCGGGCATCCACGACCGCAAGGGACTGGCCGGCCGCGTCCTCGTCAACGGCCGGGCCCCGGACCGATGGACCAGCCGGGCTCTCCCCCTGGACGATCCCGCCGGCTTCGCGGGGATGGCCTTCCGCGCCTTCGACCCGGACGCGCCGCCGGTGGGCCCCGCCTTCCACCGCGGGTACGCCGATGTGGAGGAGCCGGCCGATAGCTTCCTCGCCCTGCCCGGCTGGACCAAGGGCTGCGTCTGGATCAACGGCTTCGCCCTGGGCCGGTATTGGTCCCGCGGCGCCCAGGCCACCCTGTACGTCCCCGCCCCGGTGCTCCGGGCGGGGCGCAACGAGATCACCCTCCTCGAACTGCATGCCTCGGCCACCCGCGCCGTGGAGCTGCGCGACCGTCCCGACCTGGGCGGGTCCGAGTACTGACCCGCCCAGGTACGGCCTGCCGAGCGGCTACCAGAGGACGGGGAGCCGCTCGGGGAGGCGCTTCATGAACCGGGTGCGCCAGACGAGCTGGTCGACCGGCACGGCGAGCTGGAGGCGGGGCATCTTCTCCAGGAGCACCTCGATGGCGATCTCGGCGTGCCGCTTGCCGAGCGCGGTGGCGGGGCAGTAGTGCTGCCCGCCGCCGAAGGAGAGGTGGGTGGCCGCGTTCTCCCGGTCGATGTCGACGACGTGGGGGTCGCTGAACACGGCCGGGTCGGTGTTGGCGGCCTCGACCAGGACGAGGAGGAGCTCCCCCTTCTTCACCTCGACGTCCCCGAGGGTGAGGTCTTCGAGGGCGAGACGGGGCAGGCCGTCGGCGATCGACAGGTTGACCCGCAGGAGTTCGTCCACTGCGCCGGGGATCTTCTCCGGCGACTTCCGCAACTGCTCCCACACGTCCGGGTTCTGGAGCAGGGAGAAGACCGCCATCGTCAGGAAGCCCATGGTGGAGATGACCCCGGCACCGAACAGGGTGACCCCGACCGTGGCGAGCATCTCGTCGGTGAGGTGGGCGTACTGGGGGTCCGTGCGCAGGGCCGCCAGCTCGGAGACGAGCCCGGTGGTGGTGGGGTCGTCCAGGCGCTCGACCATATAGGCCATGTCCCGGTCCCAGTTGAGCTTGGCACCGGTGACGGGGCAGGCCGAGTTCATGAACGCGATGTCGAGGCTGGACGCCAGGCGCGGGGCGTCGGCCTGCGGTATGCCGAGGATGCGGCAGTGCAGGTTCTCGGCGTACGGGTTGGTGAACTGGCTGCGCAGGTCGACCGGGGCCCCGTGGGTGAGGAGGCCGTCGACGAGGGTGGAGGCCTCGGCGCGCATCCAGTCGGTGAGGCCGTCGGTCTTGGGGTTGATCGCCTTGAGGACGGCCTTGCGCAGACCGGCCCCGGTGATGTTGCCCATGTTGTTGACGACCTCGGGCGGGATCGTCAGCGCGTACTGGCGGGGCACCCCGGGGGCCGAGGTGTCCTTCAGGCTGAACCTGGGGTCTTCCAGGACCTGCTTGCACAGCTCGTAGGAGGAGACGAGCCAGGCTTCGTCACCGGCGATCGTGCGGACCCGCTTGACCGGCTCGTCGCGCAACTCCTCGACCTCGGGGGGCAGCTGGTCGCCGCGCGCGGAGAACGGGAAGTCGAGAAGGGTCTCAGTGGACATCGGGTGCTCCTTCGGCGGGGGTGATGACGGCGTGTCCCTGGTTGCGCGAGGCGCGCAGACCGGAGCCGCGTGAGTAGAGCAGTTCCGCCATCGGCAGGAGCTGGTGGTAGCAGTTGAGGGAGGACGGAACCCCGAGGATCGCGGGGGTGTCCAGGAAGAGCGGCGCCTCGGCGCAGACGTACTCCAGGCAGACTTCGCGCTGCCGGGTGGTGGCGGTCTTGCCGCCCAGCACCTTGGAGGAGAGGAAGGAATCGACCAGGGAATTGCAGGTCCTGCGGAACTCCGGGTCGGTGTCGAGCAGGTTGTACAGGTGGGCGTGGAGCGCGCGGTACGCGGGAATGTCCGTGAGGGCCGACATGGGCCGCGCACGCAGACGCTCGCCGCTGGGGTCGGCCTCCGCCGCGGCGTTGTTGACCTTGGCGCGGACGCCCCGCAGGTTCTTGACCGCCTTGCGCCGGGCTTCGTCGGCGTCGTAGCCGAGCGCCTCGTACATCTCGGCCACGTGCAGGTCGGTGTAGATGAGATCGACCTGCGCGAAATGACGCATGCCCCACTGGGCGAGGTCGAGAACGCGCTGGGCGGAGAAGTAGCTGTTTCCGGGTGAGATGCCGATCACGGCGTGATCGCCTTCGGCATTGATTACCTGGCAGTGGGGGGTGTACGGCCGGACTGTGAAGACTTCGGTCAATGTCGTCAACAGGTGTCGGGTCCTTCGCGCCGCAAGTCCCATGGGGCCCTGTGCCCTGGTGTGGCGGCGACGTGACGGAAAGGTACCGGACGTGCGCGCACCGTCCTACTCCTTCCGGCCAGTAACTCACCTGCTGGACAGCACGGTTGCCCGGGGCTACGAGCAGGTGGCGGGCCTGCGGCCCCTGGAAGAGCGCTCGCCGCCCCGGGGCCGCGGCGCCTGCGGGAGGTCACCTGCCGCTCGGAGGTGACCCCCGAGAGTGACCGGTTACCGCCCTTCGGGATGGTGCAGGCGCCGCCAGTGGCCCGCCAGGTCGCCGACGGCACTGGTGACGGAGTCGAGGGCCATCGTCGTGCGGGAGTCCTGGTCGTAGCGGCCCCATCGCGGCATGGCGCCGTGGTGGGGAACGCCCGTGCGGATGAAGGAGATCCAGGCCGCGTGCATCGTCGAGGCGAGCCCGTCGCGGACCCTGGGGTTCAGCCCCGCCAGGAACGGCGCCTGCGACCACTTGTCGAAGTTGTCGAAGGCGAAGGGCAGTTCCAGGCAGTGCGCGGCCGCGAGCCGGCCGCCGTGCGCGGGCGTCGGCAGGTTGAACTGGTACGCCCAGACGGGACGTCCGCGGGCCGCCCGCCGTTCGGCCAGTTCGACGGCGGGCATGCGGAACAGATCGTCGGTGATCAGATCCATCAGTACGTCCACGGGGCGGGCGCCCGGCCGGGCCTCCTCGTAGGCGGTGTAGGCCTGTTCGGCGCGGGCCCCGAAGGTGTCCCGTGCCCGGGCGACCACCTGCTCCCTGGTCGCGGCGGCGTACGGCTCGCTCAGCCCGAAGGCGAAGTTGGCCTCCTCCCTGGTCCAGCCGATCAGGACGTCGATGTCCGCCCCGGCTCCGCCGAGCAGCAGCTCGCCGGGGTCGCGGTCCAGGGTGATGTCGTCGAGCACCGGCAGGAACGGGGTCGACCAGTAGCCCCACCGTCCGGTGCGCCCGAACATCTCGAAGGTGGCGGCGATCAGGCGCTGCCAGGGCGCGGCCCGCAGTTCCGTCACGTTCGCGGCCCCCAGGATGTCCAGGAAGGCGGCGGTGCGCTCCAGGGATTCGGCCCGGGTGGGGATCTTCAGCCCGAGCGGGGGGCTCTGCAGGATGGCGCGCCGGAACGGCGGGCGACCCGGTCGTCCGGCGCCGCGGGCGCCGGCCAGCGCCGCGACCGACAGCGCGCCGCCCGACTGGCCGGCGAGGGTGATGTCGTCGGGGTCGCCGCCGAACGAGGCGATGTTCTCGCGTACCCAGCGCAGGGCGGCGAGCTGGTCGGTGAGCCAGAAGTTCCCGCCGGCGCCGTCCTCGCCGAAGTAGAGGTAACCAAGCGGTCCGAGGCGGTAGTTGACGGTCACGACGACGAGGTCGCCGTCGCGCGCGAAGGTCTCGCCGGAGTAGTTCGGCATCGAGCCGGATCCGGAGATGAAGCCGCCGCCGTGGATCCACACCAGGACCGGCCGTTTGGCGTCGTCGGTTGCGGGAGTCCAGACGTTGAGCGTGAGGCAGTCCTCGCCGAAGGGCGGCGAGCCGTGGGTGCCGAGCACCTGGTCGCCGCCCTCCCGGTAGGGCTGCGGGGCGCTCGGGCCGAAGGCGGTCGCGTCGTGCGTGCCCTGCCAGCCGGGGTGGGGCCGGGCCGCCCGCCAGCGGAGTGCGCCGACCGGCGGCGCCGCGTAGGGCACGCCCTTGAACACGGCGAGCCCCCCTTCGGCGCTCCCGAGCAGCCGGCCCGAGGGCAGGACCACGACGGGTGGGGGCTGGGTGGACGGGGTCGTGCGCGGGGCGGCCTGGGCCGCGTGCCCGCCCGCCACCCCGGAGAGCAGTGCGGCGCCCGTCAACGCCCCGCTGTTCTTGAGGACTTTGCGCCGTGAGGGATCGTCGGTCATGGTGCTTCACTCCCTGACTGATCGTGTGCCCGTCGCCGGAATTGCTATAGCGGCAATTTGACGAGGGTCAGTATTGCTCGATGCACGGTGTACGGGTCAAGGGGTGGCGGGCAGCTGTCGTCACATATCTCGCGCAGTCTTGACGAGCGTCACAAATGCGCGATAGACACGTGTCACTTCGACCGGAGGCCGGGCCGTCCCCGAGCCCCGGACCCTCTGTGCCGGATCCTCTGCGCCTGGGACTCCCCAAGGCGACCCTCATCAGCAACATCCGCCCCGTCAGGGCTGGTTGACTACGTACGGAGTTCCCATGGCAGGTCGTATTCGTCCCGTTGGTCTGGTCGCCGCATCGACGGCGCTCCTGCTGGCCACGGCATGTGGTGGTGCGAGCCTCGGGACCGGCGAGGACGAGCGGAGCGGGCCCGTGAAGATCGGGCTCCTCGTCCCGCGGTCGGGGACCTACAAGGCGCTGGGCGACGACATGAAGCAGGGCTTCGAGCTCTACGTCGCGCGGCACGGCGGCAAGCTCGGCGGCCGCGAGGTGGAGATCGTGGTCGCGGACGAGGGGGAGACGGCCGACTCGGGCAAGGCCGCGGCCGAGAAGCTGGTCAAGCAGGACCGGGTGATCGCGGTCAGCGGAGTGGTCAGCTCGGCCACCATCAACGGGGTCAAGGACCTCTTCGAGACCGGCAAGGTCCCGCTCGTCGGCTCGAACGCCTCGCCCACGACACTGACCGGGACCGAGTACATCTGGCGCACCTCGTACGTCAACGACGAGCCGGGCAAGGCGCTCGGCACGTACGTGGCCGAACGGGCGGGCGGCCCCGTCTTCCTGATCGCCGCGGGATACCAGGCGGGCAAGGACGAGGTGGAGGGCTTCAAGTCCACCTTCCTCCCGGCGGGCGGCAAGGTGGCGGGGCGGGAGGTCTACACGCCGTTCCCGGGGACCAAGAACTTCCAGCCGTACCTCGCGCAGATCGAGAAGTCCGGTGCGAGGGCCGTCTTCTGCTTCTACGCCGGCGGTGCGGCCGTCGACTTCGTCAAGCAGTACCGGGACTTCGGACTGGCAGACAAGATCCCGCTCTACGCGCCCGGGTTCCTCACCGAGGGCGGCGTGCTCAAGGGGCAGGGAGACGCGGCCGACGGCATCCTCACGGCACTCAACTACAGCGCCGACCTGGACAATGCCGCCAACAAGGAGTTCGCACCGGCCTACACGGCCGCCTACGGTTCGGCCCCGACCACCTACGCGATGGCGTCATGGGACGCGGCGCAGGTCCTCGACAAAGCGGTCAAGGCAGCCGGTTCCACGGTGACTTCGGAGTCGGTCAACAAGGCCATCGCCCAGGTCGGGGACATCGACAGCCCGCGCGGCACCTGGCGGTTCAACGGCGGCGGTACCCCCGTCCAGCCCTGGTACCTGCGCGAGGTCAAGCAGGGCGCCAACACCGTGAGTTCCGAGCTCGTCAGACTGGGCGGCTGACATGGCGGCCGACATGTCCCGATGGCTGGACGGCAACTTCGTCAGCGTCGTCGACGGGGTCGCCTTCGGTCTGCTGCTCTTCACGATCGCGGTCGGACTCTCCCTGGTCTTCGGCATGATGGACGTGCTCAACCTCGCGCACGGCACCCTCTACCTCGCCGGGGCCTACGTCGCCTACGCCCTGTCCGACGGGACCGTGACGGGTCTCCTCCTCGCGCTGCTGGCGGGCGTCCTGGTGGGCACCGCGGGCGGGGCCGCGCTGACCTTCCTCACCCAGCCCCTGGCCCACCGCGGGCACCTGGACCAAGCCGTGCTGACGCTCGGCATCACCTTCATCGTGGCGGACCTCCTCGCCGCCGCCTTCGGCGGAGACGTCCTGCCCACCGACCCGCCCACGGCCCTGCGCGGGACGGTCGGCCTCCTCGGCCACTCCTACCCGGTCTACCGGCTGGTGTTCATCGCCGTCGCGGCCGGCCTCGCGCTCCTGGTGTACCTCGTCTTCGAGCGCAGCTCGCTCGGAGCCCTCGTCCGGGCCACCGTCGCCGACCGGGACATGGTCCGCGCACTCGGCGTCGACATCCGCAAAGTGCTCTACGGGGTCTTCGCGGCCGGCGCCGCCCTGGCGACGGCCGGCGGAGTCCTCGGGGCCCCCATCCTCGGCCCCGGGCCGGGCGTCGACGAGACCGTGCTCGTGCTCTCCCTCGTCGTCGTGGTCGTGGGAGGCCTCGGATCGGTGCGCGGCGCGCTCGCCGGAGCGCTCCTGATCGGCCAGGTGCAGACGCTCGGGGTGGCGCTGCTCCCGGAGTACGCCCCCTTCCTCCTCTTCGGCACCATGCTCCTCGTCCTCGTGGTCCGCCCGCAGGGCCTCGTAGCACCGGCGGTCCGCGCATGAGTCCCTCCGCAACCGCCGGCCCCGCAACCGCCCTCCCCGCCACCCGCCGGCTGCCGGCGGCCCTGGTCGCCCTCGCCCTCGCCCTGGCCCCCTTCGTGCTCGGCCCGTACGCCGTCGGCACCCTGTCGCGGATCCTGGTGTTCGCCCTCCTCGCGCTCAGCGTGAACCTCCTCACCGGCCTGACCGGTCTGCCGACCCTCGGCCAGTCCGCCTACTTCGGTGTCGGCGCCTACACGGCGGCGATCGTGGCGACGCGGATCACCGACATCGGACCGCTCCAACTCCTCGTCGCCGCGGGCGTCTCAGCCCTGGTGGCGGCCGGGACCGGCTGGCTCGCCGTACGAGCCCGGGGCGTGGTCTTCCTGATGCTCACGCTGGCCATCGGGGAGATCGTCTACAGCGCCGCCGTCAACTGGAAGTCCGTCACGAACGGCACCGACGGGATGTCGGGCATTCCTCCCGTCGTACCGCTGCCGGGCATGCCCGCCCTGGAACTCGACGGGCTGGTCTACTTCTACGTCCTGGCCGTGTTCCTGCCGCTCTTCGCGGCGCTCTCCCGCCTGGGCTCGACCTCGTTCGCCCTCGCCCTGCGCGGCATCCGCGACAACGAGCCCCGCATGCGGGCGATCGGCTACCCCACCCAGCGGTACGCCCTGGCCGTCTACAGCGGCGCCGGGGCGCTGGCCGGAGTCGCCGGGGCCCTGTGGGTCTCGGTCCAGCGGTTCGTCTCGCCCGGCGACGCGGGCTTCGAGATCGCCGCGCTGGCCCTGCTGGCCGTGGTCATCGGAGGGTCCGGCTCGATGTGGGGGGCCTGCGCCGGCGCCGCGCTGGTCTGGCTCACCCGCGACTACCTCGGCAACCTCGAAGCCATCGCGGGCCGCGGTCCGCTGCTGCTCGGACTGCTCTTCGTCATCGCCGTCTACGCGCTGCCCCGAGGGCTGGCCGGCGTACGGATCCCGCACAGGCTCACCCGGAAGAGGACGGCGTGACAGCTCACGATGTACTTCAACTGCGCCGGGTGTCCCGGCACTTCGGCTCCTTCCGGGCCTTGGACGAGGTCGATCTGACGGTGCGTCCGGGAGCCCGGCACGCGATCATCGGCCCGAACGGCGCGGGCAAGTCCACGCTCTTCGGCCTGATCTCCGGCACCCTGCGGACCACCGCCGGAACCATCCTCGTCGACGGACGGGACGTGACCCGGCTGCCCGTGCACCGCCGGGTCGGACTCGGGGTGGCGGCCACGTTCCAGCACTCCAGTCTCTTCCTGCGCGAGACGGTGCTGGAGAACGTACTGCTCGCGGTGAACCGAAGGCCCCACACCCGGTCCGGCTCCCGCGACGCGGCGATCGCGCGGGCGCGCGAACTGCTCGACCGGGTGGGTCTGCCCGCCCGGCACGACCTCATGGCCGCCGCCCTCTCGCACGGGGAGCGGCGCCAGCTGGAGGTCGCCGTGGCGCTCGGGACCGAACCCCGACTGCTCCTCCTGGACGAACCGGCCGCCGGCATGTCGCCGGCGGAGACGGCGCGGCTCACCGAACTGATCGCCGCCCTGCCCGGGGAGATCACCGTGCTCCTCATCGAACACGACCTCGACATGGTCTTCGAACTAGCCGACACGGTGACGGTCATGCACCTCGGCAGACACCTGAAGACCGGCTCCCCGGACGAGGTGCGCGCCTCCGCCGAGGTCCGGACCGCCTACCTGGGCACCAGCATGGAGGTCACCCCGTGAACCCGCTCTTCCGCATGCGCGGGCTGCGCTCCGGCTACGCCGGGGGCGTCGTCCTCGACGGTGTAGACCTGGACCTCGAGGAGGGCGGGACCCTCGCCCTCCTCGGCCGGAACGGGGTCGGGAAGACCACCCTCATCTCGACCGTGATGGGACTCCTCCGCCCCTACGGGGGCAGCGTCCTCCTCGACGGACGGGAACTGGCCGGAGCCCGTGTCGACGTCATCGCCCGGGCCGGCGTCGGGGTCGTTCCCCAGGGCCGCCGGGTGTTCGCCCCGCTGACCGTGGACGAACACCTGACGATCGCCACACGGCGCCCGGCGCCCGGCCCCTGGAACAGGGCCCGCGTCCTGGACCTGCTGCCACGGCTGGGCGAACGGCTCGGGCACCGGGGCGACCAGCTCTCCGGCGGGGAACAGCAGACGCTCGCGATCGCCCGGGCCCTCCTCGGCAATCCGCGCCTCCTGCTCCTCGACGAGCCCTCCGACGGCCTCGCCCCGGCGATCGTCTCCCAGGTGGGCGAGGTGATCCGCGAGGTGAGCGCGCAGGGCATGTCGGTGATCCTCGTCGAACAGAACCTGGGCCTCGCCCTCTCCGTCGCCCAGGCCGTGGCGGTCATGCGCAAGGGAGTCATCGTCCACCGGTCCACCGGCGCGGCATGCGCCTCCCACCCCGAGGACCTGCGCCGCCTGCTGGGCATCGACTGACCCCGCGGGCCCGGCAGGACCCGAAGGAGACGTCTTAGGCCCGGGGGGCGTCGTCTTCCCGGAGGGCGGTGCGGACGCCGGTGACGACCACGGTGATCAGGCAGAGGGCGATGATGGTCTCGGCCCACAGGAAGGCGAACCAGTCCAGCACGCAGCCGATCGGGGGCGTGCCGGGAGCGGTGTTGCGGAACGCCGACAGGGCGAAGAGGGTGGCGGCCATCCACCCGAGGGCCGGCCAGACCAGGCCCTGGCGGCGCGTCGTCAGGTACCAGGTCGCCAGCAGCACGGACGCCGCCAGCGCCCACATCACGATCATCATGAAGGAGGTGAAGACGAGCAGGCTGGCCGATCGGGACAACTTCACCCCCACGAGGGCCTCTTGGCTGGAGCCCGTGGGTGTCGCGGAGACGGAGAAGAGCGTGTCGTTGTTGGAGAACAGCAGCCGCACCGGCACCTCCTTCCCGCCGAGTTGTGCCCAGAAGCCGATGTCGGTCACGTAGGAGTCGAACGGGTAGTCGCCGATCGATCCGTCCGTGACCGCGACCTGGAGATCCTTGGTCGTGATCCGCTCGTGCGCCTTGAACTCCAGGTCACCGAGGGTCGCCTCGGAGGTCTGGAGGCCCAGATCGGCCACCGGAGCGGCGCCGCCCTCCTCACCGAGGGCCCCGCGCGGGATGACCCGGACCCGGAGGACCAGTTCTCTGGCCGAGGCGTCGACGCGTTGGACGGAGGCCTGCACGTCCACCCGGTCGCGAGCCGTGGAGCCGACCGTGTGGACCGTGTCGATCACCTGCCGCTCGTGGAACTGCAGCCACGATCCCACGGCCACCGCGGCCAGGATCAGGAACGCGATGGGAAGCAGGACGGGCAGCATCGACGCCCCGGAGCGGCGTGGGCGGGCGGGGTCCGGGGGTGGGGCCGTGGGGGCCATGGTGACTCCGGCGAGAGGGGGGAGGGGGAGCGGGGAGGGGCTCGTCCGGCCGGGGCGGCGGCCGCGGTGCGATCCTCGCCGACCGGGCCGGAGATCCACCGCATCCGGCCGAGCGTGTCGCCGCCGATCGGAGCCGGAGGCTCCCATCGTTGTGCGCCCTCAGAGCACCCGTTATCGTGAATATGTGCGTTCCGCCCGGATCGCCGGGGTATCGCCCGGTGGGACAGCCGTAGACCGGCAGAGGAACGGGATCACATGGCTGAGCAGAGTTCCCACATCGCCGTGCCGGTAGCGGGCGTCACCATGGCCCTCCTGGCAGCCCTCGGTCCGACCGCGGCGGTTGCCGCACCACCACCCGCCGACACCACGGGAGTCACCGGGCCCAGCGCCGCCGCCGCGTCGCGGTTCGTGCCGGGCCCCTGCCCCGAGCCGCCCGAGCCCATCGAAGCGCTGACCACCGCCCGGTGCGGCGTCCTGGAGGTCCCCGAGAACCGTGACCGTCCCGACGGCCGCACCATCCGGCTGGCCGTGGCGGTCATCCCGTCGGTCTCGGCGAAACCCGCCCCGGACCCCGTGGTGTTCATGGCGGGCGGCCCCGGTGGCGATGTGTTCGACGACATCCCGTTCCTGGTCTCCTCCGGCTTGAACAAGGACCGAGATCTCATCGTCATGGCCCAGCGCGGCAATCTCTACGACCAACCCAACCTCGCCTGCCCGGAACTGGACCACTTCTACGCCCGGTCCGTGGGCCTGCCCTCGTACGCGCCGCAGACGGAAAGGCTCATGGCCGACGCGGTGAAGCGGTGCCGGGACCGCCTGACGGCCGACGGGACCGACCTCAGCGCCTACAACAGCACCGAGAACGCGGCCGACTTCGCCGACCTGCGCACGGCACTGGGCTACAAGCAGTGGAACGTCTACGGCCACTCCTACGGCAGCAACCTGGCCCTGACGTACCTGCGCCTGCACCCCCAGGGGATCCGCGCGGTGGCCCTCGACTCGGCCGCCCCGGCGCAGTTCGTCTCCCTGCCCTTCGCCTGGGCCAACGCCCGGGAGGGGCTCGACAACGTCTTCAAGGCCTGCGAGGCCGAGCCCCGCTGCGAGAGCCGCTACCCGGACCTCGAACGCACCCTGAACGAGCAGGTGCGGAAGCTGGAAGCGAAGCCACTGACGCTGAACGTCCGCCCACCGCAGGGCGGAGCCCCGGTGAAGGTCGTCCTCGACGGCGGCGCGCTGGTGAACCTGCTGGTCGCCAAGGCGATTCCGTTCGCCGACTTCCCGGCCGCGATCGACGAACTCGCCCGCGGAAACCCCGAGCGCCTGGCCAAGGCCCGCGCCGCCGGCTCGGTCGAGGTGGACGGCCAGACCGCACACGGCCTGACCCAGTCGGTGGTGTGCGGCGAATGGGTGCCGGGCCACTCGACCTCCGACGTGCTGAAGGCGGGCCGCGAAGCATTCCCCGCATGGCCCGAGTCGGCTCAGGCGCAGGCACCCCAACTGCCCTTCCAGGACGAGCTGTGCCGGATCTGGAACGTCCCCGACCGCACCGCCGGCGTACGGGTGCCCACCGTCAGCTCGGTACCGGTCCTCTTCGTCAACGGGACCTTCGACATGAAGACCGGCGCCAGTTGGGCCCCCAAGACGGCCCGTACGCTGTCGAATTCGACCACCGTGCAGGTGCCCGGGATCGGGCACTGGGTGGTCCCGCAATCGCCCTGCGCCCAGAAGGTGCTGGCGTCCTTCCTCGCTGATCCGACCGCGCCCGACACCGGCTGCGTGGCGGGGCTGAGGTGGGAACCGTTCACGATCACCCCGGAGTGACGGGGAGGAATGATGGCACGGTCACACGCAGGACGCCTGCGCACCGGGTCGGCCGCGGCGGCCGCCGGGATGCTGATCGCCGGTCTGTACGCGGCGCCGGCGAGCGCGCGGGAGGAGACGCCTTCAGGAGCCACCGGCACGGTCGCCCGCACCGTGGGCGACGCCGCCTATGAGCCGGGTCCCTGCCCCAAGACGGCGGAACCGGTCGCCGAACTCGACGGAGCCCGCTGCGGCACGCTCACCGTGCCGGAGAACCGCACGAAGCCGGACGGTCGAAAGATCACCCTCGGTGTCGCGATCGTGGCCGCCGAGGCCGCCGAACCGAAACCCGATCCGATCGTGTGGCTCGCCGGCGGACCCGGTGACGACGCGGTCGGGGAGGCGAAGATGGCGATCGGCGGCGGCCTGAACCGCGACCGCGACGTGATCTTCATGTCCCAGCGCGGCACGTACTCGGCCGACCCGGCACTCACCTGCCGCAACGTCGACGAGTTCAACGCGCGCGCGACCGGTCTGGTCTCCGACGCGCCGTCCACCGAGCGCGAGCACGTCGCGGCCACCAAGGCCTGCCGCGACGAACTGGCCGCGACCGGGGCCGACCTCAGTGCCTACAACGACATCGAGAGCGCCGCCGACTACGCGGCCCTGCGGACCACGCTGGGCCTCGAGGAATGGAACCTGTACGGCATCTCCTACGGCACCCAGCTGGCGCTCGTCACCATGCGCCTGCACCCCGAGGGAATCCGGTCCGTGGGCATCGACGGCATCCTGCCGCCGTCCACAGGAGGTTCGGCCATCACCTGGGCCGCGGCCAGGCAGGGTTTCGACGGCGTGTTCAAGGCCTGCGCGGAGCAGCCCGAGTGCGACCATCGCTACCCGAACCTGTCGGCCACCTTCGAACGGCTCGTCCGAGAACTCGAAGCCAAGCCCGTCACCACCACCGTGACGCTCCCCGACAGCCAGAAGCGGGTGAAGGTCACCCTGGACGGCGGAGCCCTGGTGAACTGGATGACCGCCGCCACCCACATAGCCCCCCAGGTACCGATGGCCCTCGACGAACTGGCCAACGGCAAGCCCCAGCGGATCGCCGAGCAGTGGGCGGGCGGCAAGTACAGCCCCCAGGCCATCGGCCGGCTCTCCCACGGGCTCGTCTACGGCGTCTTCTGCAGCGAGTGGACCCCGTACGAGACCCAGGCCGAAGCACTTCGCGCGGGCCAGAAGACCTACCCGTCGTTCCCCGAATCGGTACAGGCCCAGGCCCCGCTGCTGACTTTCCTCCGTCCTGACTGCGACGTCTGGGACGTCCCCGCGGCGCCCGCCTCGATCCGGGACGTCACGCGGAGCGACATCCCCACCCTCGCCATCTCCGGCGGGTTCGACGGCCAGACCGCGGCGTCCAACGGGGCGTACGTGGCCCGCACCCTGCCCAACGCCACCGTCGTCACGATCCCCTACGAGGCCCACGTGGTCTTCGCGACGTCGAAGTGCGCGCAGGACATCACCGTTTCCTTCTTCGACACTCCCATGGCGCCGAACACCGACTGCCTCAAGGACCTCAAGCCCCCGGCCTTCGAGATCGCCCCCGACCCCACCTGATTCGGGCAAAGGAAGCGGGGAGAGGGTGGTGACCACCCTCGGGCCTACGCGACGGGCGGCGACGACCGTGAGAAGCGGAGCGCGGAGGTGCTCCAGCGGCTGGTGCCTTCTCCCGACGGCCCGGGCTGTGCGGCAGCCGTCGGCGAGTGGGGACACGTCGTCTGGGAGGCGGGGAGAGGGAAGGCCGATCTGACGACCGGGCGCTCCATCACCCCGCAGACCGTCTTCGACATGGCATCCAACTCCAAGCAATTCACCGCGGACGCGGTCCTCTTGCTGTCCGGCCGGCACCAACTGGCCCTGAGCGAACCCCTCTCCGACTTCACGGAGACGGGTCTGTTCAAAGCACCCCCGGAGAATTCGTCCGCTGGGCCGACAACTACCGCACCGGTCGCATCGGTGGAGCGGAACTGCTCGCAGGGGTCACGGCGCAAGCGGTGAGCGTGGGCGACGTCCTGCGCCAACGCGGCATCGCGGAAGGGAAGTACGGGGCCGGCATCCTCCTCCTCCCCGACGAGAGCCTGGCCCATCGCGGCGACTGGGAAGGCTTCCACAGCACCTTCAAGGTGTCCCCGGACCGCGACACGGCCGTCTCCGTCGTGTGCAACGTGGATTCACCCGATCATTTCCGTGCGGCGAACCACCTGCTCGACATCTGGAAGAAGACGTAGGTATGACCAACGCCGGAGCGTTGTAGGCTCCGGATACGGCCCTTGACCTGCGATGAGCGGGCAGGGAGCAGACATTTCGGGAGCTTCTTCATGATTCGCACCATGTTCAAGTCCAAGATCCACCGGGCCACCGTCACCCAGGCCGACCTGCACTATGTCGGGTCCGTGACCATCGATGCCGATCTCCTCGACGCGGCGGACCTGCTGCCCGGCGAGCTCGTGCACATCGTGGACATCACCAACGGGGCGCGGCTGGAGACGTACGTCATCAAGGGCGAGCGCGGATCCGGGGTCATCGGGATCAACGGTGCCGCCGCGCACCTCGTGCACCCCGGTGACCTGGTCATCCTCATCAGCTACGGGCAGATGGACGACGCCGAGGCGCGCGTGTTCGAGCCGCGTGTCGTCCACGTCGACGGGGACAATCGCATCATCGAACTGGGTGTGGATCCGTCCGCCCCGGTTCCCGGAACGGACCAGGAGCGCAGCCCCCACGCGGTGGCTGTCTGAGGGGAGCAGGGGCGATGGCGCAGAGCGGGTCGAGCGAATCGATCAAGATCGTGGACGACCGTCCGTCCGGGCGGCTGCTGGCCGTCGAGGACGGGGCGGTGGTCGGAACCATCGCCTACTTCGTGCTCGCCGAGGCGCCCCACGCCCTCGTGGCGGTGCACACCGTCGTCGAGCCGGGGCAGGAGGGCCGCGGGATCGCGGGGAACCTGGTGAAGGCCTTCTACGGGATCGCGGCCGACGAGGGCGTGCCCGTGGTCCCGCTTTGCCCGTATGCCGCGAGCTGGGCCGCCAAACACCCCGAGCAGGCGCCCGAGGCACCGGCCGGGGTGGTGGCCGCGGCCAAGGCGCAGCTCGACTCGGACTCCGACCTCTGGTGACGTCGTAGTCCCCGGCAGGTATCCATGGTCGGTGGGCGGCCGCCGGCCACCACCGCCGGGCCGGTCCTGGCCGGCCCCGCGTCCGGTGTCGCCGCCGCTCGCCGATCCGGGGGACCAGAGCGTGCGCCGGAACCCGGACCGGGGGAGGCTGGAGGTATGACACAGCCTCCCGTTCCCGGCCCGGCCCCGGTGCCGAACCCGTTCCCGGATCCGGGGCCGCTGCCCCGGCCCGAGCCGCCGACACCGGGTCCGGTGCCCGAACCCGACCCGGTCCCGCCGCCGCCCGGCCCCGCGCCGCCGCCCGCGCCGGAGCCGCTGAGCTGAGCCGGGCCGGCGCGCAAGGGCGTGGGCGTCAGTCGGTACGGACTTCGGAGCGGT
Source organism: Streptomyces sp. NBC_01298 (assembly GCF_035978755.1). NCBI lineage: Bacteria > Bacillati > Actinomycetota > Actinomycetes > Kitasatosporales > Streptomycetaceae > Streptomyces > Streptomyces sp. NBC_01298. The sequence continues at coordinate 1,177,964 of NZ_CP108414.1, read as the reverse complement.
CGCCGCTCCACAGCGTGTGGTACGAGCCCTCGCGGTCGGTGCGCCGGTAGGTGTGCGCCCCGAAGAAGTCGCGCTGGCCCTGGGTCAGGGCCGCCGGGAGCCGCTCCGAGCGCAGGGCGTCGTAGTACGCCAGCGAGGCCGCGAAGGCCGGTACCGGGATGCCCTGGCGGACCGCCGCCACCAGCGCCTCGCGCCAGTCCTCCTGCGCGGCGCCGATCTCATCGGCGAAGCCGGCGTCCGCCAGCAGGCTCGGCAGCTCCGGACGGGCGTCGTACGCGGCCCGGATCCGGTCCAGGAACGCGGCGCGGATGATGCAGCCGCCGCGCCACAGCGAGGCCACGGCGCCCGGGTCCACGCCCCAGCCGTACTCCTCGCTGCCGGCCTGGATCTGGTGGAAGCCCTGCGTGTACGAGACGATCTTCGAGGCGTACAGGGCCTGCTCCACCTGGGCCGCGAAGGCGTCGGCGGCCTCCGCGGAGAGCGGCCGGGGCTTCGGGCCGGCCAGGCCGCGGGCGGCCGTACGCAGCTCGCCGTGGCCCGAAACCGCGCGGGCGAAGACGGCCTCGGCGATGCCGGACACCGGCACGCCCAGGTCGAGCGCGATCTGCACGGTCCAGCGGCCGGTGCCCTTCTGCTCGGCGGCGTCGGCGACCACGTCCACGAACGGCCGGCCGGTCGCGGCGTCCGTGTGCGCGAGGACCTCGGCGGTGATCTCGATCAGGTACGAGTCCAGCCGGCCCCTGTTCCAGGCGCGGAAGGTCTCGGCGATCTTCGCGGGGGAGTACCCGGCCACCTCGCGCAGCAGGTGGTAGGCCTCCGCGATCAGCTGCATGTCGGCGTACTCGATGCCGTTGTGCACCATCTTCACGAAGTGCCCGGCGCCGTCGGGGCCCACGTGCGAGGTGCAGGGCGTGCCGTCGGCGGCCTTGGCGGAGATCTTCTCCAGCATCGGGCCGAGCGAGGCCCAGGACTCCTCCGATCCGCCGGGCATGATGCTCGGGCCGAGCAGCGCGCCCTCCTCACCACCCGAGATCCCGACGCCCACGAAGTGCAGGCCCTGCTCGCGCAGCTCCTTCTCGCGGCGGCGGGTGTCCTCGAAGTGGGCGTTCCCGCCATCGATGATCACGTCGCCCGGCTCCAGCAGCGGGGCGAACTCGCGGATCACCGCGTCGGTCGGCTCGCCGGCCTTCACCATGATGATGAGACGGCGCGGGCGCTCCAGCGCGTCCACGAACTCCTTCGCGCTCCCGGCGGCCACGAAGGAGCCCTCGTGGCCGAACTCCTCCACGAGCGCCGTGGTCTTGGCGGTGGTGCGGTTGTGGACGGCGACGGTGAACCCGTTGCGGGCGAAGTTGCGGGCGAGGTTGCTGCCCATCACCGCGAGTCCGGTGACGCCGATCTGGGCCGTGCTGCTGGTCATGTGCGTGCGCTCCTGAGTGCGTCGACAGTGCATTCGATGTGCGGAGGAATGCAGGAACACCGACGCTACCCCGACGGTGATCCTTACCGGCGTCTTACATTCGGCGTTAAATCAACTTCCCTTCGAGCGCGTTGTGTTGTGCGCCTTGTCATGCCCCGGTCGTGGCGTTAGGTTGCGAGGTTCCTGATGTCTTCGATGGGGGCTCCCATGGGTGTACGGGGCCGGCACCGCCGGTATCAGCCGAGCAGCATCAACCGTGCTTCGCTCGTCGTCACCGCCGGCGGAGCCGGGATAGCGCTGCCCCTGATCGGAGCCGGCACGGGGCACGCCGCATCGCTGGACACGTGGAGCAAGGTCGCCGCCTGCGAGTCCACGAGCAACTGGCACATCAACACCGGCAACGGCTACTACGGCGGACTGCAGTTCAGCCAGAGCACCTGGCGCGCCTTCGGCGGAACCGCGTACGCCGCCCGCGCCGATCTGGCCACCAAGGCACAGCAGATCGCCGTCGCGGAGAAGGTGCTGAAGGGTCAGGGGCCACAGGCCTGGCCGGTCTGCGGGAAGCAGGCCGGACTGAGCCGCAGCGGCCCGGCGCCCGCGCTCGGCGCCCAGGGCAAGGTGACGGGCCCGGGGAAGGCCACGGCTCCGAAGGTCGCGGCGCCGGCCGCGCCGAAGGCCACTCCGAAGGCCGCTCCCCAAGCCGCGACGCCCCGCCCGCCCGGGGGTTCCGTCCTGCCCAACCCCTACGTCGTCGCTCCCGGCGACTCGCTGTCGGCGATCGCCACCGAGCAGCACGTCGACGGCGGCTGGCAGTCCCTGTACGCGACCAACCGGGCCGTCGTGGGCGGCGATCCGGACCTGATCTTCCCCGGGCAGCGGCTCACCCTGCGCGTCACGGCCGCGCCGCCCGCGCAGAATCCGCAGAAGCCGCCGCGCACGGCCGAGCCGGTGAAGCCCGTGGCACCGGCGAAGCCCGCGGAGCAGGCCGGTTCGAAGCCGGCGAAGCCCGCCGAAAAGCCTGCCGAGAAGCCCGCGGAGAAGCCGCAGACCCCCTCCGGAGCCTTCAGCGCCCCGGTCGACGCGGGCCTCGGCACCGGCTACCACGTCGCGGGTTCGTCCTGGTCCAGCGGCTACCACACCGGAATCGACTTCCCGGTGGCCACCGGCACCACCGTCAAGGCCGTCAGCAGCGGGCAGATCGTCTCAGCGGGCTGGGCCGGTGCGTACGGATACCAGGTCGTCATCCGGCACACCGACGGCCGGTACTCCCAGTACGCGCACCTCTCGGCGGTCTCGGTCAAAGCCGGCTCGGCGGTCTCCGGCGGGCAGCGCATCGGCCGTTCCGGGGCGACGGGGAACGTGACCGGGCCGCACCTGCACTTCGAGATGCGCACGGGACCCGGCTACGGCTCCGACATCGACCCGCTGCGGTACCTGCGGTCCCACGGAGTCAGCATCTGAAGCCGGGGCCGCTGAAGCCGGGGTCCCGCCCACTGGAGGCGTCCCGGCCACCGACAGCGTCCCGGCCACCGACGGAGCCGGGACCGGAGCGGGTCCCGACGGTGCGGGTCCCGACGGTACGGGCACCCGCGCCTCCCGGGGTGCGACGGTGAGCAGGACGAGCCCGGTCGCCGCCGCCGCCGCGCTCACCAGCGCCGCGGCGACGCCGGCCGCCCCGTAGCGGAAGCCCTCGTCGAACAGCGCGATGCCGACCGCCGCCGCGACCACCGGGTTGGCCACCGTCACGGTGGCCAGCGGGGCCGTCAGCCCGGCGCCGCGGTAGGCCGCCTGCGACAGCAGCAGTCCGGCGGCGGCCAGTGCGGCGATCGCGGTCAGCTCCGGCCACAGCGTGACCAGCGCGTCCGGTGCGAAGCTCTCGGCCACCGACTTCGTGAACACCGAGGCCATCCCGAAGGCGGCTCCGGCGGCCGTGGCCAGCAGCACGCTGTGGGCGGTGACCCGCCGCACCCGGCGCGCGGCCAGGAACAGTACGGACACCAGGGCCCCGGTCGCGGTCAGGAGCAGGCTCTGCTCCCCGCCCGACAGGGACTGCTCGGCCCGCCCGCCGCCGCCCGTCAGGGCCAGCAGCCCGGCCAGCCCGGCCGTCGCCAGGACCGCCCCGCGCCAGGCGGCGGCTCCCGCCCGCCGGCGTACGAACACGGCCGCCATCGGGAGCGCGAAGACGATGGTGAGGGCGCCCAGCGGCTGCACGAGGCTCAGCGGCCCGTAGGCGAGCGCCACCACGTGCAGCAGGGCCCCGAGGCCGTTCAGCGCGATCGCGCCGTACCAGGCGGGCCGGCGCACCGGCGCGTACGACCGGCCGGTGGAGGCGGCCGCGACCCGCTCCTGGACGATCGCCCCGGCCGCGTACGCCACGGCGGACACCAGGCACAGCAGGACCGAAAAGGCTAGGGCGCTCATAAAAGTCACAATGCCCGAGTCGGGAGAGCTATTCCTCCCCCTGAAGGCGGGTACGGGTACGCCCTTGGGTGTACTCCGAACGCAGTAGCCGGGAGCGGGAGAGTGCGTTTGTCTTCGCGCGTGGGGGATCCGTACACTAGCCCTTTTGGGGACTTCCGCATCCGGCGGACGCGGACGACTGATCAAGGAACGCAGCGGGTATGACGGTGACCGAAGACAGCCAGGAGCAGGGCCACGCCTTCGGGCCGGGCATCGACCCCGACCGCCTGGCCCTCTGCCTCAGCGTGCTCGACGAGCTCGACAAGCTCGACGTCGACCACCCGGACGCGATCACCGTGCGCCGCGCCACCGCCGGTCTGTACCGGACGGTCAAGCAGCGCCGGCGCCAGGACCGCCGCGCCGCCAAGACCGCCAACGACAAGGCCGTCACCGAGGCGACCGCGACCGGCTCCGCCGAGCGCATCGACGACGAGACCGAGGGCCTGCTGCCCTCCTCGGTCACGGAGACCGGCCGGATCGCCGGAATCCTCCAGCGCCCGCGCTCCTGCTACGTCTGCAAGGCGCGTTACGTCGAGGTCGACTACTTCTACCACCAGCTCTGCCCGGGCTGCGCCGTCGAGAACCGGACCAAGCGGGAAGCCCGTGCCGACCTCGCCGGCAAGCGCGCGCTGCTCACCGGCGGCCGGGCCAAGATCGGCATGTACATCGCGCTGAGGCTGCTGCGCGACGGCGCGCACACCACGATCACCACCCGTTTCCCCAAGGACGCCATCCGCCGCTTCAAGGCGATGGACGACTCGGCGGACTGGATGCACCGGCTGGAGGTCGTCGGCATCGACCTGCGCGACCCGGCCCAGTCGGTGGCCCTCGCCGAGCAGGTGGCCGCGGCCGGCCCGCTCGACATCCTGATCAACAACGCGACGCAGACCGTTCGTCGCCTGCCCAGCGCCTACGCGGCGCTGGTCGAGGGGGAGAGCGCCCCGCTTCCGGCCGGCGAGCTCCCGGCCCACCACGTCATCGGGGCCTTCAACTCCGGCGCGGTCGACGGTCTGGCGGCGCTGCCCATCGGCGTGAGCGGGCTCGAGGCGCAGAAGGTCGCCGACCTCGCGCTGGTCGCGGGCAATGCCAGCCTGGAGCGACACCTGGCCGGCACCGCCATCGACGCGGGCGGCCTGCTGCCCGACGTCGTCGACAGCAACACGTGGGTGCAGACCATCGACCAGATCTCCCCGGTGGAGCTGCTCGAGACCCAGCTGTGCAACTACACGTCGCCGTTCATCCTGATCAGTGCGCTCAGGCCGGCCATGGCCGAGGCCGCCCGAAAGGCGGCGGGTGGACGGGCGTACGTCGTGAACGTCTCGGCGATGGAGGGCGTCTTCAGTCGCGGCTACAAGGGCGCGGGGCACCCGAACACCAACGCCGCCAAGGCCGCGATGAACATGGTGACCCGGACGAGCGGCCAGGAGATGTTCCAGACCGACCGGATCCTGATGACCTCGGTCGACACCGGCTGGATCACGGACGAGCGCCCGCACTTCGACAAGCTCCGCCTCGCCGAGGAGGGCTTCCACGCCCCCCTCGACCTGGTCGACGGCGCGGCCCGGGTCTACGACCCGATCGTCCGCGGCGAGCTCGGCGAGGACCTGTTCGGGGTCTTCCTCAAGGACTACGCGCCCGCCAACTGGTAGGCCCGCCCACCCCGACTCATCCGAGCGCCCCCGGTCCCTCTCCTCGCGAGAGGGGCCGGGGGCGCTCGCCGTTCAGGCGGTACGGCCGTAGGCCCCCGCCGCGACCAGTTCCAGGACCGGGCGCCAGTCCTCCAGCACACCCGCGTCCAGGCCCGCGGAGCGGCCCGCCTCCGCCGCGTCCCCGAGGGACTCCGTGTCGGGGTCGGCCCAGGGATCCGGTGCCCCCGGTCCGTGGTCCCGTACGAGCCGGGCCACCCGCTCGCCCAGCAGGGGGCGGATCGCCTCCGCGGGGTGGTGGATCAGTAGCCCCGCGACCTGCAGTTCCTTGTCGGAGGGGTGGGAACGGCGCAGCAGCGCGGCGACCCGCAGCCCATGCCCGTCGCCGTGCCCGCGCAGCAGTTCCATCAGCTCCCCGACGCTCCCGACGACCACCGGCACCTCGGACTTCGCCACTGTCGTTCCCTCCGTCGCCGACCGCGTATCACCCGTATGGCGCCGTCGAGCAGATCAGTCCTACGCGACGCGCCGCCGTGCGAGGTGATGAACTCGTGGCGAAAACAAGCTTTCCGGAGTGGATTTTACTATTCTATCGAGCGGGGGTGCGCTCATATGTGTACTCTGATCGCCAAGAGAGCCCCACACCGGCCCTCGCTCCACCAAGGCGCCACCGCGTCCGGAAACACTTTTCAATCCGCACCGGCGCGCGGTTCGCCCGCCGGGTTACGCGACACAAAGGAGTGCGCGGTGACACCAGAACTGACGACGACGGAGCAGGCCACCAGGGAACGGACGGGGTCGCGGAGCAGCAAGCGCCCCGAGACCCTCGGCAACCTGGAGGTCTGGGCCCGGTCCGCTCCCATCCGCCTGGCCGGCTACGAGGACGACCTCGCGGAGCCGCACATCCTGCCCGGCATCGACTAATCGCGCGGGCGCGGACCGCGAGCGGTCCGACAGGCGCGTACGGCGCGGTCCGCCCGTCGTCCCGGAGTCAGGGCCCGGGACGACGGGCGGCGGCCTGTGGCGGCTGTCCGCCCCGTGTCGCCGCAATGCCGAACGGCGCCCGGAAGTTCCCGGTGCGCGTACGCCGTGGGCGTCATCGCTCTGGGCGATCAAGGGTTCCGCGCACCCCCGGTGCCGGGCAGGCTGACCTGCATGAAGCTGCTGATGCTGGGTGGAACCGAATTCGTCGGGCGCGCGATCACCGAAGACGCCCTGAGACGCGGGTGGGACGTCACCGTCTTCCACCGCGGGCACCACGCGCCCCCGCCGGGGACCACGGCCCTGCACGGGGACCGCACCGCCCCCGGAGGCCTGGACGCCCTCGCCGAGGGGGAGTGGGACCTCGTCGTAGACACCTGGGGCGGCGCCCCCACGGCCGTCCGCGACAGCGCCCGCCTGCTGGCCGGCCGGGTCGGCCGGTACGCGTACATATCCAGCCGCTCGGTGCACTCCTACCCCGCCCCGGCGGGCGCGGGCGAGGACGGCCCGCTCGTCGACGGCTCGCCCGACGCGGACTCCGTCGCCTACGCCGAGGACAAGCGCGGCGCCGAGATGGCCGCCGTGGACGCCTTCGGCGACCGCGCCCTGCTGGTCCGCGCCGGGCTCATCCTCGGCCCGTACGAGAACGTGGGCCGGCTGCCCTGGTGGCTCAACCGTGCGGCGCGCGGCGGCCCGCTGCCCGCCCCCGGGCCGCGCGAGCTCCCGCTCCAGTACGTGGACGTGCGCGATCTCGCGCACTGGACCCTGGACGCCGCCGAAGCCGGGCACGGCGGTCCCTACAACCTGGTCTCCCCGACCGGCCACGCCACGATGGGCCGCCTCCTGGAGGCCTGCGCGAAGGCGACCGGCGGCGGGGCCGAGCTCCGCTGGATCGATCCGGCCCGGATCGAGGAGGCGGGCGTGCAGCCCTGGACGGATCTGCCCGCCTGGATGCCCGAGGGCGAGATGCACGACCACATGTACGGCGCTGACGTCACCAAGGCGCTCGCGGCGGGCCTGAAGTGCCGCCCGGTCGAGGAGACCGTCGCCGACACCTGGAGCTGGCTCCAGGAGCTGGGCGGGGTGGCCCCGCAGCGCCCCGACCGTCCGGCTCCGGGGATGAGCGCCGAGCAGGAGTCCGCGCTACTCGGGCTCTGAGCGAGGCTTCGGCCGGGGCTCCGACCAGGCCGCCTCCGCGAGCCGGGTCGGCGGCAGGTACTCGCGCACCAGCGTGCGGTGCCACCACGCCCCGGTCTCGCGCAGCTCCCGCCAGGTCGTGAACCGGTAGCGGTACAGCCGCGCCCGGACGTACCGCGGCGGCGCGTCCGGGAAGGGGTTGTGCCGGAGCAGCTTCAGGGTGTCCCGGTCGCCGGCCAGGAGCCGCTCCACGAACGGCCCGAACCAGTCGCGGGCATAGCCGGGGGAGAGCGCCGCGAACCACATGAGCCAGTCGAGGCGCAGGTGGTACGGGGCGAACTGGCGCGGGATCCGGCGCACGTCACCCGGCTTGCCCCGGAACCCGTACTCCCGCCACGCGCCGTCCTCCCGCGGCTGCCGGTCCGCGGTGCCCTCCACCACCACCTCCTCGCGGATCCGGCCCACGGTGCCGAACGCCCCGTAGGTGTTCACCAGGTGGAGCGGGTCGAAGGACCGGTTCATGACCTGGCCGCGCGAAACCATGTTGGCCACCGGGTGCCGGCTCAGTACGAGCACCAGCGCGGTCGCCGCGCACACCAGCACCACATACCAGAGCGGCCCCTGCCGGGAGGCGGCCGGCGGCGGTGCGCCAGCGAGCGTGCCGAAGTCGAAGGCCGGCAGGGCCACCGTGATCGTGATCCAGTTCAGCCAGGCGAAGTTCCCCGAGACCACCAGCCACAGCTGGGTCGCCACGATGACCGCGGCGGCGTACGAGGCCACCGGCTGCGGAGTGAACAGCAGGACGGGCACCAGCAGTTGGGTCACGTGGTTGGCGGCGCACTCCACCCGGTGCAGCGGCTTCGGCAGGTGGTGGAAGAACCAGCTCAGCGGGCCGGGCATCGGCTGCGTCTCGTGATGGAAGTACAGGCAGGTGAGCCGGCGCCAGCAGGGGTCGCCGCGCATCTTGATGAGCCCCGCGCCGAACTCCACCCGGAAGACCACCCAGCGCAGCAGCCACAGCACCAGCACCGGTGGCCCGGCCCGCGCGTTGCCGAGGAACACGGCCAGGAAGCCGACCTCCAGCAGCAGCGACTCCCAGCCGAAGGAGTACCAGGTCTGCCCCACGTTCACGATCGACAGGTACAGCAGCCACAGCAGCGCCCACATCGCCATGGCCGCGCCCAGGGGCACCGCGTCCCCGGCCCCCGCGGCGAGCGCCGCCGCCAGAGCGGCCCCGGTCCAGGCGCAGAGGGCGAAGAACCGGTCGGAGTAGTGCAGGTGGAACAGGCTCGGGGCGCGGCGGAAGGGCACGTACCGCAGGTGGTGCGGCACGGGCAGCATGCCGTGCGCCCCGATCAGTGCCCGGAACTGCAGGGCGGCCCCGGCGAAGGCGAGGAGGTAGACACCGGCCAGGGCCCGCTGGAAGATCAGCCGCCCCAGCCAGTATCCGGGCGCCGTGAACCAGTCCATCGCCTCCAGTATCCGGCCGGCGCGGGCCGGGCGCCCGTGGCGAGGCGCCGCACGTACCGCCCGAGCCGGCGGACGTAGGCCTGCTGCAAGAAGGGGACGACCGGGCCCGCGAGACGGGTGTACCAGCTTGCCGGGCGGCTGAAGGCGTTCACCTCGAACCACACCGAGCCGTCCGGCTCCATGTCCACCACGAAGGACTCCTCGCCGCACTCGGGATGCCCGGCGAGCGTGCCGTAGGCGAAACCGGTCCGGCGGGGCTCGTACGCGGTCCAGATCACCTCGCACGGGGCGTCGATCCGCAGCGGGCCGATCCCGATCCCGACCACGGCCCGGTCACCGGGGCGGACGGGGGACCCTCCGGCCGTGACGAGCATGCCCGAGGCGCGGTGCGCGCGGAAGGTGGTGACGGCCGCCCCGGCGGCGTCGAAAGCGGCCTGCCCCTGCCCGATCCGGGTGCGGTGGTGGGTGATGTCGTATCCGGCGGGCAGCGGCCGCCGGGCCGTGGCGCCCCGGTCGGGGTAGTTGAAGGTGCTGCGGCCTTCGCTGGTCAGGCGGGTCATGCCGGAATCTCCGTTCGGGCGGGCCGGGCGGCCGGGGCGGCCGCTCGGGGAAGTTCAGGTGGTTCCGGCTGCCCGGCCGGAGCGGTCGGGGCTGCCCGGCCGGCGGTCAGGCGACGCCAGGCGAGCAGCGAGCACAGGCCGAAGCCGAGGGCGTTGCCGAGGCCGTGGGTGGCGGCCATCCAGGTCAGGGTGGGGTGCACGATCCCGGTGGCCTCGCCGAGCGCCCACCACAGGGCGAGCAGCATGGTGGCCACCAGAACGGCCGCCGAGCCCGCGAGCAGCGCGCCGGTGGTCCGGTCGCGGGCCCCGGCCCCGGTGCGGACCTCCCGCCAGGTCAGCAGGGCCACCGCCCACATGCCGCCGGTCAGCGTCACCGCGCCCACCAGCTCGGCCCAGTCGTCGATGAAGTAGCCGAGGAGCACGAGCCCGGTCCCGGCCGGGACGCTGTACGCCGCCCAGCGGGCGAGGGCTCCGGCGGCGCAGGCCCGGCACACGAGCCCGGCGACCAGGGCCGCGGTGAAACCGGCGAAGTGAAAGTGCGGCACGGTCAGGGCCAGGATGTCGAGGTCGAAGCCGAAGAGCCGGTACCCGGCGCGTTCGGCGACCAGGGCGGTCCCGGCGACCGAGGGCGCCACGAGCGCGGTGAGCACGGCCACCTCGGCGGGGCCGGGGCCGGGTCCGGTGCCGGGGCCGGGTGCCGATCCGGGTCCGGGGCCCCGCCCGGGCGCGGCCCGTACCGCCAAGGCCAGGCCCCGTACCGCCAGGGCCAGGCCCCGTACCGCCAGGGCCAGGCCCCGTACCGCCAGGGCCAGCGTCGCCGCCGCGTAGACCGCGGCGAGGGCCGTGGCCGGGGCTCCCCGGGGCAGCCACAGGCACACCGCTCCGGGAGCCGCGAACAGCGGCCAGAGCCGGGCCGTCCGCGCGAACCGGACCGGATCGATCAGGCGCAGGCCGGCCGGGACGACGTAGAGCATGCCCAGCGTGACGATCAGATTCACCAGCACGGTCACCGCGGATCCCCCTCCTCGGAACGAACGCCTTGAACGCGTTCAACTCACGATCGTGAGCCTAGACCCTGTCTTGAACATGTTCAAGACAGGGTCGGATGTGCGATCTCCGGTTGCGGGCTCCTCGTACATACGGCAGACAAGAGGGAGCAACCGGGGCGAAAAGGGAGATCCAACGTGCACGCACCGACACCTCGTCAGGCGCCGCGTCGTCACGCACCGGCCCGTGCGGCCCTCTTCACCGTCCTCGGACTCCTCGCCGCGGCCTGCGGCGCCTCCGCCGACGAGGGACGGACCAAGGGCCCCGCCGCCGAGAGCCAGGACGTCCACCTCCAGCCCGTGGCCTCGGCCGGTCCGGACCCCTTCACCGCCTCCTCCGCCACCGGCGAATCGGCCCCCGTCCAGCCCCCGCTGCCCAACGCGACCGGCCAGGGCATCCGTACCGTCAACGCGGCCACCCCCGGCCTGTACGGCGGAACCCAGCGCCTCGGCAGCTGCGACGTGGAGGCGCAGGTCCAGTCCCTGACCGCCGACGACGCCAAGGCCCGCGCCTTCGCCGAGGCCTCCCAGGTGGCGCAGGAGCAGATCCCCGACTTCCTGCGCGGCCTCACCCCGGTCGTGCTGCGCGCCGACACCCGGGTGACCAACCACGGCTTCGTCGGCGGCAAGCCGGACGCCTTCCAGTCCGTGCTCCAGGCCGGCACCGCCGTCCTCGTGGACAACCACGGAATGCCCCGCGTCCGCTGCGCCTGCGGCAACCCGCTGCTCTCGCCGCGCGCCGCCAAGGGCGCACCGGTGCTCAAGGGGGAGCCCTGGAGCGGCTACCAGCCCGCCCAGGTCGTGGTCATCGAGCCCACCATTCAGGTGATCAACAACCTGGTCATCGTCAACGTCGCCGACAACACCTGGATCGAGCGCACGGCCGGCGACGACGGAGCCCAGGACCGCGCCCCGCAGACGCCGCCCCCGTACGACCCGGCCGACGGGATCCCCGCCGGGCCCGCCACCCCGCCCGGCACTTCGCCGGCCGAACCGTGCCGGACCCCCGACAGCAACAGCCTCGCCCGTACCGAGCCGCCGCCCACCGGCCCGCCGAGCCCCGGCGCCAGCGCCGCCCCGAACGTGCCCGACTGCCCGCCGAGCCCCCCGCAGACGGCTCCCAGCACCCCCGGCGACCCGACCGGCCCGAACACCCCGACGGCCCCCGACCAGCCCTCGTCCGGCGTGCCCACGGGCCCGCCCACCGCCCCGCCGCCCGCCACCGACCAGCCGGGCGACATCCCCTCCGACCTGCCCGGGCAGACCCCGGGCGACCCCGGGACCCTGGTGGGCCCCGACGGGGCGTCGCCGCAGCCGAGCGACCCGTACGCGGACCCGTACGCGGACCCCTACGCCGACCCGTACTCCGACCCGTACTCCGTCCCCGAGCAGCAGCCCTCGGCCCCGTACGACGGCCAGTACCTGGAGAGCGCCTGACCGGCCCGTGTGTCATGGTGGACCGGTGCCGATCGCCGTATCGCTGCCGGAGGACTGGCCCGCACACCCGGACCGCTCGCTCTCGCTGAACCGCATGGGCAGTTTCGACTGGGACCTGGTCACCGGTCTCATGCACATGGACTCGGCCGCCCTGGAGGTCTTCGACACCACCGCCGCGGAGTACGACGGCAGGCCCGGGTCCCTCTCGCCGCGCGTCCCGCCCGCCGAGGGCGCCCGGCTCGACGCACTGGTCTCCTCGGCCCTCAAGAGCGGGGTGGACAGCTACGGCGCCTACTTCCGCATCCGCTGCCACGACGGCACGCTGCGCTGGACGCACACCCAGGGCCGGGTCATGCGCGGCCCGGAAGGCCGCCCGTACCGCATCATCGGCATCGTCCGCGACGCCACCGAGGAACTGAGTCATTCGGCGGAACGCCTCGGGCTGGACGAGGAGCGGCGCCGCCAGACGTCCGTGGTCGAGTCCACCACCGCCGCGCTCGCGCACGCCCGTACCGTCCAGGACGTCATCGACGCCCTCGGCGATGCCCACGGCCTGGAACGGCTCGGGTCCATGGGGATGGTGATGGGACTGGTCGAGGCCGGCCGGATCCACCTCGTCGCCGAGGGCCCCGCCGGCAGCTTCGTCCCCGGCACCCGCTACACGCGCATCGACGAGCCGTACCCGATGAGCGAGGTGGTCCGCTCGCTCCAGCCGCGCTTCCTGGACTCCGCGGCCGAGTTCGCCGCCGGGTACCCCGGGCTCTGGGCGAAGATCTCCTCGATGCACATCTCGGCGGCCGCCTATCTTCCGCTGATCGCCCAGGCCCGCCCGATCGGCGCGATCGGCCTGCTCTACCAGGACAAGGACGGCTTCTCCCAGGAGGAGCGCAACCTCCTCGTCGCGCTCGGCAGCAGCATCGCGCAGAGCCTCCAGCGGGCGATGCTGCTGGAACAGGAGCACGATCTGGCGGAAGGGCTCCAGCAGGCGATGCTGCCGCGCCGGATCCCCTCGGTGCCCGGCGCCGAGATCGCCGTGCGGTACCGCTCGGCCAAGATGGGCCAGGACATCGGCGGCGACTGGTACGACGTCATCCCGCTGCCCGGCGGCCGGGTCGGCGCGGTCATCGGGGACGTCCAGGGCCACGACACCCACGCGGCGGCGGTCATGGGCCAGCTGCGGATCGTGCTCCGCGCCTACGCGGCCGAAGGGCACTCGCCGGCCACCGTCATGGCCCGGGCCTCCGTCTTCCTGCACGAGCTGGACACCGACCGCTTCGCCACCTGCACGTACGCCGAGGCAGACCTGTCGACCGGGGTGCTGCAACTGGTCCGGGCCGGCCACATCGACCCCCTGCTGCGCACCCGCGACGGGGACTGCGAGCGCCTCGCCCTGGAGGGCGGGATGCCGCTGGGGCTGTCGGCGGAGTTCGGGCTGCTGGAGTATCCGGTGACCACGGTCGAACTGGGGCCGGGGGAAACGCTTCTGCTGTGCACGGACGGCCTGGTGGAACAGCCCGGAGCCGACCTCGACGACGGCGTCCGGCTCCTCACCTCCCTCGTGCGGACCGGACCGTCCGACCTGGCCCTGCTCGCGGACCGGCTGTGCGAGGTCGTCGACGACCGGGGTGGCGCCGACGACATGGCGCTCCTGCTGCTGCGCCGCGAGGCCGAGGAGGTCCAACAGGCGGGCGGGCGGCTCCAGCAGCACGTGGCCCCCGGCGATCCGGAGGCCCTCGTATCGGCCCGCCACATGATCGGCGCGGCGGTGCGGGCGTGGGGCGCGCGGGACCGGGCGGACGAGATCGAGCTGATCGCCGACGAGCTCATCGTCAACGCCCTCATGCACACCGACGGCCCCGCCATCGTGACGCTGCGGGTCCTGACCGGCCCCGAACGCCGGCTCCGCGTGGAGGTCGAGGACCGCTCCAGCGCCCTGCCGCGCCGACGGGAGGCGGGCGACTCCGGGGTCTCGGGACGAGGCCTGATGCTGGTGGACCGGCTGGCCGACGTCTGGGGCGTGGAATCGCGGGGGAACGGCAAGTGCGTGTGGTGCGAGTTCACGATGCCGTGACCCCGTACGCGGCCCTCGCCGGCCCTCGCGTGCGGCCGGGGCCGTCATCGCCGGATCAAGCGCCTAGAGTCACCCCGTGAACATACCCGTGGCGGTCCGCTGGGCCCTGCTCGCCTGCGCCGGCCTGAACCTCTTCTTCGCACTGAGGGCGCTGCACCGCATGCGCCGGGCCGGGCGGGGCCGACGGACCGGTCCCGGTCTCGACGCCCTCGACCACGCGCTGGGCACGGTGCTGATCGCGACCCTCGCCACGGGCGGCGACCACCCGGGCGTCGCCTTCGGCGCGCTGATCCTGCTCGGCCCGGTGATCCTCTGGAAGGCCGTCCGCGACGTCCGGGCCCACCGCGAGGTGAAGACCCGTACCGCCACCGACATGAGCTAGGCCGCCCGGCTCGCGCCCGGCCCGCGGCCACGGCAGGCTGGGGGCATGCCCGAACTGCCCGAAGTCGAGGCCCTGAGGGGGTTCCTCGACGAGCACCTGGCCGGGCGGGTGGTCGAGCGCGTCCTCCCGCTCGCCGTGAGCGTGCTCAAGACCTACGACCCGCCGCTGACCGCACTCGAAGGGCAGCGGGCCGGGACCACCGCCCGGTACGGCAAGTTCCTCGCCCTGCGCATCGGCGAACTGCACCTCGTCACCCACCTCGCCCGGGCCGGCTGGCTGCGCTGGATCGACACCGTCCCCGACCGGCCGCCGCGCCCCGGCAAGGGGCCGCTCGCGCTGCGCCTCGTCCTGGAGGGCGGCGGCGGGTTCGACCTCACCGAGGCCGGGACCCAGAAGCGGCTCGCCGTGTACGTGGTCCATGATCCGCAGGAGGTCCCCGGCATCGCCCGGCTGGGCCCGGACCCGCTCGCCGAGGCCTTCGACCGCGAGGCCTTCGGCGCGCTGCTCGCCGGGGAACGGCGGCAGATCAAGGGCGTGCTGCGCGACCAGAGCGTCATCGCGGGGATCGGCAACGCCTACAGCGACGAGATCCTCCACCAGGCCCGGGTCTCGCCCTTCAAACTGGCCGCCTCCTTCGACGAGGCGCAGGTGGACCAGTTGTACGAGGCCGTCGAGGAGACCCTGCGCACTGCCGTCGACCGGGCCCACGGGGTGGCCGCCGGACGGCTCAAGGCCGAGAAGAAGAGCGGGATGCGGGTCCACGGCCGCACGGGCGAGCCCTGCCCGGTGTGCGGGGACACCGTCCGCTCGGTCTCCTTCGCCGACTCCTCGCTCCAGTACTGCCCCACCTGCCAGACGGGCGGCAAACCCCTCGCCGACCGCAGACTGTCGAAGCTGCTGAAGTAGCGGCCGGGGTCCCGGGGAACTCTCCCGGGAGGGTCACGGCCGGACCGCCGCGGGCTAGACTCCGGCCCATGGCCGAGGAGCAGCAGCCGCAGCCGCCCCGGCGGGAGGTCGTCACCGGGGTTGCGCGCGGCAGCCGCGGGAGGGCGCCCGCGCATACGCCGGCCCGGTCCGAGATCTCCGAGCAGACCACTCTGGGCGCCACCTACGTACGGGCCCTCATGCGCAGCCAGCTGCGCGCCGGACTCGCCGCCCTGGCCGCGCTCGTCCTCCTGGTGGGCCTGCTGCCGCTGCTGTTCCTGCTGCCCCGGGTCGCGTCCGGGCCGCTGGTCTGGATCGTGCTCGGGGTGCTGGTGTATCCGGTGCTGTGGTGCGTCGCCCGCGCGTACGTGATCCGGGCCGAGCGCAACGAGGCCGATTTCACCGGGCTCGTCACCGACCCGACGGAGCCGCCGCCGGGGCCGCGGCGGCCGGAGTAGCGGCGGCCGCTCGCCCGGTGGCGGTGGGACCCGTCACCTGCGGGGGTAGAAGTAGCCGATGGCCAGTCCGTCGCTCGTGCAGTTCATGCCGCGGTAGCGGTCGGTGAAGGTGCCGGTGATGCCGGTGGACGCGTCGTACGCCTGGCCGCGGGGCAGGTCCTCGCCCACCCTGAACCGCAGCTGGACGTGGACGGACTCACGGGGCTTCAGTGTCGTGGCGGCGGGGACGGAGCCGCCGGCATTCCCACCGGCCCGGCGCAGCGTCTTCCAGGCCCGCCGGGAGGTGTCCCAGTACTGCAGGTCGCCGTACGGGCTCAGGTCGCGCTCACCTTCGTTGTAGAGGTAACTCTCCAACACGGCGCCGAGTCGGAACGACTTCAGTTCCTTCGGCGAAGCGTTGGTGAGCGTGGCGGTGTAGGTCGTCCAGCGGGTACCCAGGGGGATCGACTTGGGTATGCCGAACACGCGGCCCGCGAAGATGTTGGGGTGGTACTCCCCGTAGGCGGTGTCGAGGTCGCGACACGTCGGGAGCGTCGCGGCGGACGCCGCCTGGGCGGCCGGCGCGGCCGGTGCGGGGGCCGGGGACGGCATCGACGTCTTGCCCGCCGGGAGCATGGTGAAGTCGTGCCAGGTCTCCTTGGCCGAACCACAGGAACCGTCGCTGTTGCGGTAGTCCGCGGCGGCGAGTGCGTATCCGGCGCCGGGTTCGGCGTTCTTGACCACGCGGGTGCGCAGTTTGAGCGTGACCGTGGTGCGCGGACCGATCGCCAGGGAACCGAAGAGCTCGTCGGGCGTCGTTTCCCGGAACGTCGTCCACCGCACCGCCTTGGCGTCGTAGTACTCGGTCTCCAGCTCCAGCAACGGCCCTTCGACGTTTTCCGCGGAGGCCACGGCCAAGAAGGGCTGCACCTTCTCCAGGGCCTTGTCGGTGGTGTTCGTGAGCGTCATCGAGAAGGCCGTCCACGCGCCCCCGTCGCGAAGGCGGCAGGGGCGGTGGGGGGCGATCACTGCAACTGCTGCCACAGCCGTCGCGGCGGCCGTCAGAGCGCGGCGCATCTTCATTCGGTAGACCTCTCACGTCCCAAGTGCCTTCGCAGACCGGTGCACTGAACATGACAACGCCCACGGTCGAAAGGTTGCACCCGATCTCGACGGACCGGTCGAAGCGGCCCGCTCGGGGCGGGCCGGGGGCGGGGCAGCGCGTCGCGTACGGTGCCCGTCCTCCCCGAGGGCCCGCTCAGAACAGGTGCATGGCCAAATGGCCGAGCGGGAGACCGAGTTGCCAGGCCGGGGTCCAGACCCGGGCGTTCTCGTCCAGCCCCGGCGGGGTGTCGGCGTGGCCGTGGCGTCCCGGGTCGAGGTTCGTGGCGAACAGCTCCGTGTGGTCCAGCCAGCGCCAGGCGGCCCGGGCCAGTTGCAGGTCGGGGTCCTCGCCCTGCCCGCGCTCGCGGGCCTCCTCGCCCAGCGCGAGGAACCGGGTGTGGACCCAGTCGCGCCAGGGGTGACCGTACGCCGTCAGCGACATCCACTCGTCGAGCTGTGAGACGACCCTGATCCCGGAGAGTTCGCCGGCGGCGTCCGAGAGGTAGATGGTCAGCGCGAGCGTGTCGCGTCCGGCGCGGAACTCCAGGGTGCTGACCGGGATCAGCCGGCCCGTGCGCAGCAGTTCGTCGGCGATGTACTCCGCGTAGAGCCATGCCATGGGCACCGCGAGCCCACCGTCACTGGTGCCGTTCGTACCCTCGGGCTGCACCGTTCCACCTTCTCCCGCATGCGTCGCGTCTTCCCGCCGTCAGCGCCGAGCCTTCCTTGCGCGGCTCGCGATGCGGGGGATGTTTACTCAACTTGAACGGTCCGATGCCGGTTTCGATGCGGTTCGTGTCCGGTTCGCGGGTGTTCAGGCCATTCTTTGACGCGTTCGCCGCGCCTCGGGCCGATGGGCCTCTCGCGGGTGCGGGACCGGTCAGACCGTGGCGATCACGGCGTAGCGTTCGTCGGTCACCGCCCGTCCCCACAGGGCCGCGTTGTCGCCGAGGGGCTCGACGCGCAGGGCGGTGACGAGCGGCCTTACGGCGGCGGCGAGTTGGCCGGCGCCGACGCCGCCCGCCCAGGGCAGGGTCTCGGCTCCGGGAACGTACGGCGGGGCGCTCGCGTCGGCCTCGCGCCAGCGGCCCTCGACCAGCACCAGGGTGCCGCCCGGGCGCAGTCGGCCGATCCAGTCGCCGAGCGCGGCCTCCGGGGCGGGCAGGGTCCACACCAGGTGGCGGGAGAGCAGGACGTCGAACCGCTGGTCGCCGGTGGGCGGTGCGGCGGCGTCGCCGACCAGGAACCGGCCCGGCAGTCCGGCGGCGGCCAGTTTCGCCCGGGCCCGCCCGACCATCCGCGGCGAGAGGTCCACCCCGGTGACCCGGTGCCCGGCCTCGGCGGCCAGCAGGGACAGCGAACCGGTGCCGCAGCCCACGTCGAGGACGTCGAGCGGTCCGGCCGGCAGCCAGGAGCGGATGAGGTCGGCCCACGCGTCGCGGGTTTCCGGGGCCCGCAGGCCGTGGTCCGGCTCCTCGTCGAACCGGGGAGCGGCCGTGTCCCAGTAGGCGGAGATCTCTGCGGTGTTCGTGGAGTTCGGCATCCCGCGAGTCTCGCAGCCGGCACTGACAACGCCCGGTGGACACCGGCCGGCCCGCCCTCAGGCGCCGAGTCCGTATCCGTAGCCCTGGAGGTCCTTCCGCAGGGCGCGCAGGGCGTAGTACGTACGGGACTTGACCGTTCCCGCCGGAATGCCGAGCTCGGCCGCGGCCTCGGCCACCGAGCGGTCCTGGAAGTAGACCTGCACCAGGACGTCGCGGTGCTCCGGCCCCAGGGAGCCCACGGCCCGCCGTACGTCTATGGCCGTCACCGAGCCCGCCACCGCGTCCCCCGGCGCGGGTGCCTGGTCCAGCCCCTCCGGGTCCACCTCCATGGGCCTGGACAGGCGTGCCCGCCGGGCGTCGATGGCGAGCCGCCGGGCCACCGTGAACAGCCAGGGACGCAGGGACTCGTAGGCGCCGCCCAGGACCTCGGGATGCTGCCAGAGGCGCAGCAGGGTCTCCTGGACGAGGTCCTCCGCGCGCTGGGCGTCCCCGGCCGTGAGGCCCAGCAGGAAACCGAACAGGGCCCGTCCGTGTTCGCGCTGGAGTTCGGCCAGTGCCTCGGGGTCGGTGCGGCGCAGGGTGGGGGCGAGGGGCACGGGAGGCTCCTTCCGGGGGTCGGTGCGGGGTCGGTCGAGGTCGACGGATCCACCCTGACCTGCGCCGGGCCGCCCGGGAACCGTCCCGTCCGGACGGTGCGCCCAAGCACCCGGGTCGTCCGGTGGGCGGCCACGCGGGGCGGTGAACGGTCGAACGGCGCGCCGAACGGCCATTGGGGTGAGCGCGTGGCCGGGGGCGGAGCCGTTCCTTGACTTCGGGCGTCTCTTTCTATGGATTGACTGAAGATCGGGTAGTCGTATTTATCGAGCCAGCCAAGGAGAGCCGGGACAGATGACCGCACGTACCCGCCACGCCCTCGCCCTCCTGACCGCCGTGGTGCTGTCGGCCGTCGCCGGCTGCTCGGCGGGCGGTGACCCCGCGCCCGCGCGCCTCGCCGGCTCCCCGTCCTCCGCCCGGGCGGCCTCGGGCGCTCCCGGATCCACCACGGCCCCGGCCGCGGGCTCGCAGAGGGGCTTCACCCTGGTCGCGAGCGGCGACGTGCTGCCCCACGAGTCGGTCATCCGGCGGGCCGCCTCCGACGCGGACGGCGACGGCCACGACTTCCGGCCGATGTTCTCCGCGGTCAAGCCGATCGTCTCGGCGGCCGACCTGGCCCTGTGTCACATGGAGACCATCTACGGGCCGGAGGACGGCCCGTTCACCGGCTACCCCGCCTTCCAGTCCCCGCCCGAGGTCGCCGACGGCCTCAAGGACACCGGGTACGACGGCTGTTCCACGGCCTCGAACCACACCCTCGACGCAGGCGCCGCCGGTCTCAAGCGCACCCTCGACCGCTTCGACAAGGTCGGTCTGAAACACGCGGGCTCGGCCCGTACGCAGGCCGAGGCGGGCACCGTGACGATGTACACCGCGGGCTCCGCGAAGGTCGCGCACCTCGCGTACACCTACGACACCAACGGCTACCCGATGCCCGAGGGCCAGCCCTGGGCGGTCAACCTGATGGAGCAGGAGAAGATCGTCGCGGACTCGCGGGCGGCCCGGAAGGCGGGCGCCGACGTGGTCCTGGTCAGCCTGCACTGGGGCACGGAATGGCAGACCGAACCGGACGAGAGGCAGCTCGCGCTCGGCAAGGCGCTGACCGCCTCGCGGACCGGCGGGCGCCCCGACGTGGACATGATCCTCGGCACGCACGCCCACATCCCGCAGGCGTACGAGAAGGTCAACGGGACCTGGATCGTCTACGGCATGGGTGACCAGGTCGCGGGCGAGATGTTCAACTACGGCGGCGCACGGGACATGCGCGGCAACTACGGTTCCATCGGCCGTTTCACCTTCGCCCCGCCGGCCGCCCCCGGGCAGCGCTGGCAGGTCACCAAGGCCGAGTTCGTCCCGCAGATGATGGACCTGGGAGCGGGCCGGGTCGTCAACCTCCCCGCCGCCCTCGACCGGTCGCCCGGCCGCGAGGCCGCCCGGGAATACGAGGAGGCGCGCGACGAGATCGCCGAGGCGGTCCTGGGCCGCGGCGCGGCCAAGGACGGGCTGACGATGGCGAAGTAGGAGCGGAAGGGTCCGAGGGGGCGGTCAGGCCGCGGCGTTCGGACCCTGGGCGGCCTTGACGCCCTGGAGCGCGGTCAGCTTGCGCACGAAGAGGACCGCCAGCACGGCGGCCACGACGATGACCAGGTCCGCGACCATGGCGAGGGGATAGGCGTCGCGGAGTTCCGCGGCCCCCACCGCCATCCTGTAGTTGTACGAGCCGAGTCCGTTGAGGAGCCAGGCGGCCACGCACGCCAGCCACCACGTGACCACCGGGGCGCCGGAGACGGAGCGGAAGGAGCCGTCGGGCGCGTTCTGCGTGCTGGCGTTCCAGGTCTCCCGAGCCGTCCGGTACGGGAAGAAGAGGTTCGCGATCGGGACGAACCACCCGCCGATGGCCCAGCCCGCCGACTGGCTGAAGCCGTCCGGGCGGAACACCTCGGCATTGCAGCGGACCCGGTGGAACCACACGATGAAGACCACGGTCGTCGCCAGCATCGTGAGGCTCTCGGCGAATCCGACCAGGTTGATGAGGATGTCGTGCGAGACGATCTGGCCGTGGATGATGCCCGAGGGATCGGAGAGCACCTCCTCCAGCTGCTGCCACATGTACAGCTTTCCCCAGGCCGAGAGCAGAGTGAACACCGCTCCCACGGACAGCAGCACGGTCACGGCGGTCGCGCTCGCCTGCGGGGAACGCAGGACCTGGGCGGGCCGGGACGGCGGAGAGGGTGAGGGGGACGGTGACGGAGCGGGCGCGATCGAGGACATGACGGAGTACCCCCCACGGGAACATGTGCGACGTATGACAGGGAAGCGGAACGGCCCACAGGCCGTCCGAGCTGCCCGAACATACGTCAGCCGCGGCCCCGACGTCTACGGTGATCAGGTTGCGTGGGCAAACAGGTACCGCAGGGCAGGGCGATGCCGGGGGAGCGGCGGCCGGCCCCGGCTACGGAACCACGGTCACCGGCCAGCGCCCCGCCTTCACCAGACGGATCGCCACCGAGCCCACGATCCGGTGCCCGGCCTGCTCCGAGGCCCCGACCACCACCGCGTCCGCCATCAGCTCCTCCGCCGCGCTCACCAGCCCGGCGTACGCGTCCCCGCGGAAGGTGTGGAACTGCCACCGGACGTCGTAGACGCCCTTCAGCCGCTCCGCGGACTCCCGGATCTCGGCCACCAGCCCCTCCGCGATCTCCTCCGTGGCCTCCGACACCGGCGCTCCCAGCGAGGCCCCGGCCGGCATCACCGGCTGGACGTACACCAGCGCCAGCAGCGCGTTCTGCCGCCGGGCCAGCCCCGCGGCGTAGGAGGCCGCGCGGAGCGAGGACTGCGACCCGTCCACCCCGGCGAGGATCACCTTCGGACCGTCCGTACCGCGCTCGAATCCCGTACTCACATGCTCTGTCACCCTCCCGAGGTTAGGGCGTGTGTCGCGGATCATGCCGGGCCCGCGCCGCGGACTGATCCGGCCTGATCCGCGACACACGCCCTAAACCCGCTCACCGCGCGAAGGGGCGCGGCCCTCCCTACAGTGCGAACCATGAGTGCCACCGTGGAGGAGACGCGCGGGACGCGCGCCAGCCGCAGCCGCTTCCTGAACCGGGTACCCGATGCCTTCGGAGCGTTCTTCGGAACCCTCGGGCTGTTCTGCGCCCTGCTGGCGCTCTCCCCGACGCTGCGCCGCCTGCTGCGGCCCGTCGTGCGCTTCCTCGACCTCATCGTCGTACCGGTCAGCGCCAACCTCGCCTACGCCGTCTTCCTCTTCCTGCTCGCCGCGGCACTCGGCATGCGCAAGAAGGTCGCCTGGTGGATCGTCGTCACCTATTTGGCCCTGCTGCTCCTGGTCGACGTACTGACCATCGCCGCCGAGGACTACTGGGTGGGCTTCTCCTCCATGGCCCTGGCGGTCGCCGCCCTCGCGATCCTGATCGCCGCGCGCAAGGAGTTCAACGCCGCCTCCCGGCCGGGGGCCCTGTGGCGGGCCATGCTCGTGCTCGGCCTCGGCCTGCTCGCGGCCGTGTTCCTCGGCTGGGGCCTGGTCGCGCTCTTCCCGGGAACCCTGCCCAAGGGGCAGTGGCTGGACTGGTCCGCCAAGCAGGTCTTCGGCGGGCTCTTCTCCGCCCGGCAGTTCGACGGCCACCCCGCCAGACCCCTGTACTTCCTGCTCGGCCTCTTCGGCGCCCTCGCCCTGCTGAACGCCGCCGCCACCCTCTTCCGCTCCCAGCGGCTGACCGCCGCCCTGCACGGGGACGAGGAGCCCCGCATCCGGGCCCTGCTGGGCGCCTACGGACGGGGCGACTCCCTCGGCTACTTCGCCACCCGGCGGGACAAGGCCGTCGTGTTCGCCCCGAACGGCAAGGCCGCCGTCACCTACCGGGTCGAGGCCGGCGTCTGCCTCGGCAGCGGCGACCCCGTCGGCGACCCCGCCGCGTGGACCCCCGCCATCGACGCCTGGCTCGCCGTCGCCCGCCGCTACGGCTGGCAGCCCGCCGTCATGGGCGCCTCCGAGGACGGCGCGACCGCGTACGCCCGCTCCGGACTCGGCGCTCTTCAGCTCGGCGACGAGGCCATCCTGCACGTCGCCCACTTCGACCTCGACGGCCGCGACATGCGCGTCACCCGCCAGGCCGTCAACCGGGTCAAGCGCACCGGGGCCAGTACGGTCATCCGCCGCCACTCCGCCCTCTCCGAGGACGAGATGCAGACGATCGTGGACCGGGCCGACAAATGGCGCGACACCGAGACCGAACGCGGCTTCTCCATGGCCCTCGACCGGCTCGGGGACTCCGCCGACGGCGACTGCCTGCTCGTGGAGGCCTTCGACGACAAGGGCGAGCTGATCGCCCTGCTCTCCTTCGTGCCCTGGGGCAAGGACGGCATCTCCCTCGACCTGATGCGCCGCGACCGGGCCGCCCCCAACGGGGTCATGGAGTTCATGGTCGCCGAGCTCTGCGCGGCCGCCCCGGGCCTGGGCGTGCGCCGCGTCTCCCTCAACTTCGCCGTCTTCCGCTCCGCCTTCGAGGAGGGCGGCCGGATCGGCGCCGGTCCCGTCCTCAAGGTGTGGCGCAAGCTGCTGCTCTTCTTCTCCCGCTGGTGGCAGCTGGAGGCGCTGTACCGCTCGAACGTCAAGTACGGCCCCGAGTGGTACCCGCGGTTCCTCTGCTTCCAGGACGCCGGCTCGCTCGCCCGGGTCAGCCTCGCCTCCGGCATCGCCGAGGGGTTCGTCTCCGTGCCGAGCATGCGCACCCTGTGGGGCAACGGCCACCCGCGCGGGCTCACCGCCCCCGCCACCACCGCCGGCCTGCCGCCCATCGAGTCCCTCGGGCTGGAGTCCGTAGGGGAGGAGGACGGCGAGGCCGCACGGGCCGAGCGGCAGCCCGAACAGGTCCGGGTACGGCACGACAAGCTGGAGCGGATCAGGGCCGCCGGCACCGACCCGTACCCCGTCGGCATCCCGCAGCGCACCCACACCGTCGCCGAGCTGAAGGCCGCGCACCCCGGATACCCGCCCGGCGCCCGCACCGGCTCGCCGGTCACCCTCGCCGGACGCGTGATGGTCGTGCGCGACCTCGGCGGCGTGGTGTTCGCGGTGCTGCGGGACTGGTCCGGGGACGTCCAGCTGATGTTCACCCGCGATGAGGCGGGCGCCGCCGTGCTCGACACCTTCACCTCCCAGGTGGACTTCGGCGACCACGTCGTCGCGAGCGGCGAGGTCGGCGCCAGCAAGAGCGGCGAACTGTCGGTGGTCGTCGACTCCTGGCAGCTCACCGGTAAATGCCTGCGCCCGCTGCCCGACAAGCGCAAGGGCCTCGCCGACCCGGAGGCGAAGGTCCGCATGCGCTACCTCGACCTGGTCGCCAGCCCCGAGGCGCGCGACGTCGTACGGGCCCGCTCCAGCGCCGTCCAGGCCCTGCGTCAGGGACTGCTGGACCGGGGCTACCTGGAGGTCGAGACCCCGATGCTCCAGCAGATCCACGGCGGGGCCAACGCCCGGCCGTTCCGCACCCACATCAACGCCTACGACCTCGACCTGTACCTGCGCATCGCGCCCGAGCTGTACCTGAAGCGGCTGTGCGTGGGCGGCATGGAGAAGGTCTTCGAGATGGGCCGCACCTTCCGCAACGAGGGCGTCTCCTACAAGCACAACCCCGAGTTCACGATGCTGGAGGCCTACCAGGCCTTCGCCGACTACGACGTGATGCTCGACCTGACCCGCGAGCTGATCCAGGGCGCCGCCACGGCCGCCTTCGGCTCGCCGATCGCGCACAAGGCCGGACCGGACGGAAAGCTCGTCGTCCACGACATCTCCGGGCCCTGGCCGGTCAAGACGATGTACGGGGCGATCAGCGAGGCCCTGGGCGAGGAGGTCGACGCCGACACCGAGGAGCACGTCCTGCGGCGGCTGTGCGACCGCGCGGCCGTGCCGCACACGCCCGACAACACCCGGGGCGACGTGGTCCTGGAGATGTACGAGCGGCTCGTGGAGGAGCGCACCAAGCTGCCCACCTTCTACAAGGACTTCCCCACCGACGTCTCCCCGCTCACCCGGCAGCACCGCAAGGACCCCCGGCTCGCCGAGCGCTGGGACCTGGTGGCCTTCGGCACCGAACTGGGCACCGCCTACTCGGAGCTGACCGACCCCGTGGAACAGCGGCGCCGGCTGACCGCGCAGTCGCTGCTGGCGGCGGGCGGGGACCCGGAGGCGATGGAGCTCGACAACGACTTCCTCGACGCGCTGGAGTACGCGATGCCGCCGACCGGCGGGCTGGGCATCGGGGTCGACCGGCTCGTCATGTTCCTCACGGGTCTGACGATCCGGGAGACGCTGCCGTTCCCGCTGGTGCGGCGGGGCTGACGGAAGAGGCTGGACGGCGGGGCCGACAGGCCGTCGCCGACCAGCGGGACTACTCCGGGCGGGTGAGCGCGCGGGGGCGCGTCCGCGCCTCTCGACATCTGCGGCGATGTCGTTGATACGTAGTAGTAATGAAAAATGACGAGCCGACAGTAGGGCGACGCGTGCTCCTGCGCTCCGCCGTCTTCCTCGGAGTCGCCGCCGCCGCAGGACTGCTGACGGGCGGCGAAACCGATCTGCCGACACCGGGCGCCGGAGGTACGGGGACTCCCGCGGCGGGACCGCCGCCCGGCGGCGCCGCAGGACCCGGCCCCCTCACCGGAGCCCCCGCCGGGCTGCCGCGGTTCCCGCGCGGATCCCCGTACCGGCTCGAACCGATGACCTCCGAAGGGGCCCCGGAGCGCGTCCCCGCGGCGCAGCCCGCCGTGCGGACCCGGCCGATCCTGGAACTGCCCGCCGGGGCCCAAGGAGGAAGTGGGTCGGCGAGCGCCATGACCCTCACCTTCGACGACGGCCCCGACCCCCGCTACACCCCGGGCATCCTGGACACGCTCGCGCGCCACGGCGTCCGTGCCATGTTCTTCGTCTGTGGGGAGATGGCGGTGGACAACAAGGACCTGCTGCGCAGGATGGTGGCCGAGGGCCACGTCATCGGCAACCACACCTGGACCCATCCGCAGCTCACCAAGATCAGCCGGCCGGCGATGGCCTCCGAGATCGGCCGCACGAGCGAGGTCGTACAACAGGCCGCCGGCACCGCTCCGCAGTGGTTCCGGGCGCCCTACGGGGCCTGGAACCGGGCCGCCTTCGAGATCGGCGCGGAGCTCGGCATGGAACCGCTCGCCTGGACCGTGGACACCCTGGACTGGAAGGAGCCGGGCACCACCGCGATCGTGTCGCGGGTCCTCAAGCAGGCCGCGCCCGGCGTGATCGTGCTGAACCACGACGCGGGCGGCAACCGCTCGCAGAGCGTGCAGGCGCTGGCGAGCTACCTGCCGCAACTGCTCGGACGGGGATTTCGGATGACGCTGCCCGAGCTGCCGCCGCGCTGACGGCGGAACCGGCAAGGGGCCGTACCCCGTGCGCGGCCGCGGCGGCGTCCGCCGCGGCCGCGCACGAGTCGGTCAGCGGGCCTCCACCATCCGCGCGAACACGACGACGTTGCCGTCGTAGCCGCGCCCCTTCGAGTAGCCGCCGCCGCACGTGATCACCCTGAGTTCCGGGTGCCCGGTGTCCCCGTACACCCGGGATCCGGGGAAGGTGCTCTTGGAGAAGACCTCCACGCCGTACACCTCGAACACCGCCGTGCGACCGTCGTAGCGCGCCACCTCGATGCGGCTGCCCTTCTGGACCGAGCCCAGCCCGTAGAAGACCGCGGGGCCCTGCGCGTTGTCCACGTGACCCACGATCACCGCCGAACCCTGCTGGCCCGGCGAGATGCCGTTGAGGTACCAGCCGGCCAGGTTCTTGTCCTGCGGGGGCGGCGCGTCGATCCATCCCTGCGCGTCCAGCCCGACCGTCATCACCGGCGCGTCCACGCTGATCGACGGGATCCGGATGCGCTGGACCGACGAGTGGTCCAGCGCCTCCATGTCCGGCGCCGGAACGGGCAGCTCGGCGGGTGCCTGATCGGCCGGCTGCCCGACCGTCGCCCCGGCCGGTGCGCTGACCGCCGCGGCCGCGGCCGGCTGCGGGGGTCCGTCGCCGGCCTCGGCTCCGTTGCGCATCATGGCGAGGCCGCTGAGCATGACCAGCGCGATCGCACCCCAGGGGGAGCGCCTCCTCGGTGGCCTCTCACCCTCGTCCTCGAGCATGGTTCTCCCTTCCCGGACGCGGGGGTCCCGACCCGCGTTCCTGTCCCACCCCTTCACGCCCTACTTCACGCACGCTAAGCCGGTGCGTGCGGGACGGCGATCGGGGAAGGGCGAACGGGTGGTGGGGCCGTAAGGGGTGCGCCCATCCAGGTAATCGTCACATAAATGCCTGACGGGTCGTGACCTGCGGATCCGTCAGCGAACGCCGCCGCGCATCGGCGTGTCGCTCAACCTTGCGGCCCAAAGCTGGACATGCGCTGGTTGCGGACCGAACAGAGGGTTCGTGGTGGGAGGCGTTCTCGTCGATCTGCCCGGGCCACCGCTCCGGGGCGCTTCCCGCTGGAGGTTCCACCATGCGTGTTCTCCGCGCTCTTACCGTGACCGCGGCGGCCACTTGCGCCGCCATCGCCCTCAGTGCCCCATTCGCCTCCGCGAACCCCGCGGGCGGTCCGCCCTCGGGAGGAAACGGCGGACCCAGCAATGTCACGGTCAACCCGTACTCCGTGCACCAGGGCTCCACGATGCAGGTCAGCGCGGCCGGCTGCGGCCACGGCGGCATCGTCTTCTCGCACGGCAACTTTCCCCAGACGAACCTGTCCGCCGGCTCCATCGGCTTCGCGACGGTCCGGATCTTCAACCACGCCTCGCCCGGGCACCAGACCCTGTCGGTCAAGTGCCACGACAACAGCCTGGTCGCCACGCACCGCTTCACGATCCTGGACGGCCGCGGCGCCCAGGGCGGCATCGGCGGATCCCTCGGCCCGTCCACCACCGAGACCGCCATCGGCGCGAGCCTCGTCGGTGCGGCGGCCCTGGGTGCCGGTGCCCACGTGATGCGCCGCCGGCGCCCGATCCGCGGCCGGGCCTGACCGGCCGACCTCCCCGGTCGGCCCGGACAACCGCCGGTCGCCCCGTGTCCTGGCCAGGACACGGGGCGACCGGCGTTTTCGGGGAGATGAGGTTGTGGTGAGACCGGGTGAGACCGGGTGGGGGCGGCCCCGCGGTGGCGCGCGATCAGTGGATGCGGCGGATGTCCCGGCGGCGCAGGGCGTAGCCGAGGCCGACCAGACCGCCGAGGACGAGCCCCGCGCCGGCGCCGAGTTCCAGGGGGTCGAGTCCGGCGATACTGCCGCCGAGGCCGCCGCGGACACCGAGGGTGGCCCGGCGCGAAGCGCCCGTACCGGTGCCGGTACCCGTACTCGTACCGGCGACCGCGCTCGCGCTGGCGCTCGGTGTCTTTCGGGCGCCGACGGTGGAACTGGTCGTGGGCCTGCCCGTGCCGCCGGTGATGGTGAGGTCGGCCGAGCCGGTCTCGCCGGCGCAGGTGAAGGAGACGGAGTACTGGGCTCCGCGCCGCGCGTCCCGGTCCACGGTGACCCGTGCGGTCTTGCCCCGGTCGATGCTCACGGTGTCGAAGATGCCGGAGGAGACGGTGGCGAAGGCGGCGTTGCAGCCGGTGACGGACAGCACCACCTGGCCGCCGGGGGCGACCGTCGAGGGGGTGATGGCGAAACCGAAGGAGGTGATCGGCGCGGCCTCGGCCGCGCGCGCGGCGGGTGCGGGCACTGCGCCGCAGAAGAGGAGGGCGCCCGCCGCGGCGGCGCCCAACAGGGCTGTGGGGGAGGTGGGTATCGCGCCCATGGATGATTCTCCGGATCCCCGAGGAGCAGCCGCGGAACGGTTTCCGCACGTGGGGGGTCGTGCGCCTCGATGTCCGCCACGCTAGGTCCGGGCGGGGCGGCCCGCGATCAGGAACGGGCGAATGGGGCATGGACGTAGGCCGAACCGGGGACGGGAGGCCCGTCCCCGGTTTATTGGGCGACCGGGTTGCCGACCCCGGCAGGGGGTGGCGCGGTGTCAGCCGCCCAGGCCCAGATGCGGGAACTGGGAGAGGAACGGCTCGGCCGTGGCGGCGACGCCCCGTCCGAAGGGTGCGTCGAAGTCCCAGATGAGGAACAGCAGGAACGCGATCAGCGCGCTGAACAGCCCGGCCAGCAGCAGTTCCCGGAACGAGCGCCTGATCTGCAAGGTGAAGATCAGCCCCACCGTCACCAGGGCCCCGGCGATCAGGCCGAACCAGACCACTCCGGGCATGGTGGCCCCGGCGCTCTGGCCGCGCGCGTTGCGCGCGTCGTCGACCACGGCGACCTGGTCCACGAGCGGCTGGTACGCCTGGCCCTCGTGGTCGGTCTGCGGTTCGTAGTCCGTCACATCACGGCGGATGCGTTCCAGCAGCTCCCCGCTGCGGTCCGTCAGCTCGCCGTTCTCGGCCATCTCCTTCCATTCGGTGTCGACGACGTAGGTCACGTAGGCGTCGACGTCTGACCTGATCTTCTTGCGCACGTCCGCCGGGTAGACCTCGGAGCGGACGCTGATCTCGTGCAGGGCCTGCGATTCCTGGCGCACGTATTCCTGGGCGGCCCCGCGGCCCTCCCAGACGCCGGCGATCGCCAGGCCCAGCACGATCGCGTAGATCACGCCGATCATCATCGTCATGTACTCGATGACGTCCGGGGTCTCGCTGGGATCGTCGTCCTCACCGATCCGGCGCTGGTTGAAGAAGGCGATGGACAGCACCACGGCACACGCGGCGGCCATCGCGAGGGACAGGACGAGCCATTCCGACAAGATGACTCCCAATCGATTACGGGGGTGGAATGCGGCGGCTCTAGCGCGGGCGCAGCGCGACGATCGCGAGCACCGCGGGGGCCGCGGTCATCAAGGTGAAGGTCACCGGTGAGATGTGGCGCTCTACCGGCTTGCGGGCCGCCGCGTGGTAGGCGGGGCGCGCGACCGGCTTCTTGGGCACGGCCACGGGGATCACCCGGGGTGGCGCCGGCGGTGCCGGTGGCTCCGCGACGGGTTTCGGAATCGGCTTCGGAATCGGCTTCGGGGCCGGCTCGGGGGCCGGGGGAGCGGGGGCCGGGCGCACGGGGGGCGGGGCCGGTGCGGGGGGTGTGGGCACCGGTTTCGGGGCGGGCGGCGGCGGGGGTGGTGGTGGGGGTGGTGTCGGGGTGGGCGTGGGCTTCGGGTGGGGCGGCGGAGGGGGCTTCGGGGTGGGCTTGGGCGGGCACGGCGGGGGAGGAGGCGGCGGGCAGGGCGGGTGGCCGTGGTGGCCACCGTGGCCGTGGCCGTGTCCACCACCGTGGCCGCCCCCGTGTCCGCCGTGGCCTTGACCGTGGCCTTGACCGGATCCGCCCCGGTTGCCGCGATCACCCCGGCCGGCCTGGTTGCCGTGGTCGCCACGGCCGCCCTGGTCGGCCTGCTCGCCGTGACGTCCGCCACCTCGGATGCCCCCGGTCGCGCCGCCCAGGGTGGTCAAGGCCTGCCTGACGGCGGCCGTCCCGTCGCCGGGGTCGATCGTCGCGTATGCGCTGCTATCGGCCATGGCCGGTGTCGCGGACAGGGCCGCCCACAGGAGGACCGGTACTGCCAACAGGCGCCTGGAAGAGGCTCTTTTCACCCGGGGATCATGGGGTCGCGCGCGCCCGCGCGCGGGAAGGTTGCCCTTGGTTCGCCTGAACGGGTGAGGCTTTGGCTACGGAGGTTTGAGCCAGATTCGCGTCGCCTCCGATCGTTCACCGACCTTTTCTCAAAAGGTATTTGTCGGTTTCGATCATTCCGCGGAGGTCGATCGTCCGGCCTTTGGCATGTGACGAAGAACGGATCAGCAATTTCCGCTTTCGCTCGCTCCGTTGGGCAATGATCAGTACATTCGGCTCGGACAGGAGTCCGACCCGTCCGGACCGCCGCACGACCAAGGCTTGGAGACCCCGATGGAGCGCCCCGCCTGGGCCCCGCAGGGCATCGACATATCGGTGCCGAGCGTGTCCCGCATCTACGATTACTACCTGGGCGGCTCCCACAATTTCGAGGTCGACAGGCAGGCGGCCCGTCGGGCCATGGAATTCATGCCGGGTCTGCCCAAGATCATGCAGGCGAACCGGGCATTCATGCGCCGAGCCGTCCGCTACGCCGTCGCCGAGGGCGTGACGCAGTTCCTCGACATCGGCTCCGGCATCCCCACCTTCGGCAACGTCCACGAGATCGCCCAGGCCGCCAGCCCCGAGGCGCGCGTGGTCTACGTCGACCACGACCCGGTGGCCGTCGCCCACAGCCAGGCCGTCCTGGCCGGCACCGAGCGCACCGGGGTCGTCGCCGCCGACCTGCGCAAGCCGCAGGACATCCTGGCCGCCCCCGAGGTCGCGCAGGGGCTCGACCTGAGCCGCCCGGTCGCCCTGTTGCTGGTCGCCGTCCTGCACTTCCTGGAGGACGCGGACGACCCCTACGCCGCCGTCGCCCAGCTGCGCGACGCGCTGGCCCCCGGCAGCCTGCTGATCCTCACGCACGCCTCGTACGAGGGGATCCCGCTCTCGGAGGAGGTCGCGAGCGGCACCGTCGGCGTCTACCGCGAGATCCGCAACCCCCTCGTCATGCGGGACGCGGAGCAGATCCGCGGCTTCTTCGACGGCTTCGGCCTGCTCGAGCCCGGGTTGGTGTCCATGCCCGACTGGCGGCCCGACACGACCGGCGGGCAGGAGGGCGAGTCCGCGGACGAAGACCCCTACGCCTTCTCGGGATTCGCGGGCGTGGGACGCAAGGCGTGAGACTGCCGACGCAGACGGCGGACGACCCGGCCGCGCCGCAGGGCGGTCTGGAGGACCGGATCGGGCGGTTCGCGACCATCTGGGGAAGGGCGATCTTCCCGGTCACCGCGACCTCGCTCACCCGTACCGAGTTCGAACGCCACCTCGTACCGCTCACCCGCACCCTCGTCGAGGCCCTGCGGGCCCGGCCCTTCGACTCCTCCGTCGGCCAGCGGGTCGGGGAGGAGCTCGTCGCGGTCCACTGCACCGACCCGGAGGCCCTGGCCGGCACGCTCGGTGTCGTCGAGTCCTACCTGGTGCTGTACTGCGGTCCGGGCGGCCCCGACGCCGAGAGCGTCGAGGGGACCGAGGAGTACCGGTCCCGCTGCGCCCGGCTCCAGCACGGCATCGCGGCCGGGTTCGCCCGCGCCCTGCGCGAACGCACCCTCAAGGAGCAGGAGGCCATCGCCCGCTCCGCCCTGACCGCCCGCGCCGACGCCCAGCAGGCGCTGCACGCGAGCGAGGCCCGCTTCCGGGCGGTCTTCGAGGGAGCGGCCGTCGGGATCGGCATCGCCGATCTGGACGGCAACGTCCTGGAGATCAACGACGCGCTGCTGCAGATGTTCGGCGGTATGGACGGGCACGTCCGCGGCCGCAATGTCAGCGAGTGGAGCCATCCCGACGACACCCCGCACGTGTGGCGGATGTACGGGGAACTCGTGCGCGGCGAACGCGACAGCTACCGCGTCGAGAAGCCGTACTACCGGCACGACGGGACCGTGCTGTGGACCAACCTGACGGTGTCGCTGCTGCGCGACGCCGAGGGCGTGCCGCAGTACCAGCTGGCCCTGATGGAGGACACCACCGAGCGCCGGCTGCTCAACCTGCGCCTGCGCTACGAGGCCACCCACGACGCCCTGACCGGCCTGCCCAACCGGACGCTCTTCTTCGAACGCCTGGAGAAGGCCCTGAGCGGAGCCGGCGGATCCCGCTTCGGCCTGTGCTACCTCGATCTCGACGGCTTCAAGGCCGTCAACGACAGCCTCGGCCACTCGGCCGGCGACCGGCTGCTGGTGGAGGTCGCCGACCGGCTGCAGAGCTGCGCGACCGGACCGGGCGAGGTGGTCGCCCGGCTCGGCGGTGACGAGTTCGTGGCGCTGACCACCGGACCCGACACCGAGGAGAAGGCCACCGAACTCGCCGTCCGGATCCTCTCCGCCCTGTCCGTCCCGATCCGGCTGGAGGGCCGTGAGCTGACGGTCCGGGGCAGCATCGGCATCGTCGAGGGCCCGGCCCGCGAGCGCACCCCGGCGGAGGTGCTGCGCAGCGCCGACATCACGATGTACCGGGCCAAGGCGGCCGGCGGCAACCGGTTCGAGTTCGCCGACGCCGCCGCCGACGCGCGCGCCATCACCCGGCACGGGCTGACCAACGCCCTCCCGGCCGCGCTGGAACGCGGCGAGTTCTTCATCGAGTACCAGCCGCTGGTCCACATGCACGACGGCAGCGTGCACGGGGCGGAGGCGCTGGTGCGCTGGTCGCACCCGCAGCACGGGGTGCTCGGCCCGGACCGGTTCATTCCCCTCGCGGAACGCACCGGACTGATCGTGCCGCTCGGCCGCTGGGTCCTGGAGGAGTCCGTCCGCCAGGCCCGTGCCTGGCAGCACCAGCAGGGCGGCGCCACCCTGCGGATCAACGTCAACCTGTCCCCGACCCAGCTGCACCACCCCGGTCTGGTCGCCGACACGATCCGCGTCCTGGAGTCCTCCGGCCTGACTCCGGGCACCCTGTGCCTGGAGGTCACCGAGTCGGCCCTGATCGGCGCCGACGACGAACTCCTCGAACCGCTGCGCCGGCTCGCCGCCCTGGGCGTGGACATCGCCCTCGACGACTTCGGCACCGGCTACTCGAACCTGGCCAACCTGCGCCGCCTCCCCGTGAGCGTTCTGAAGCTGGACCGCTCCTTCACCAAGGGCATGCAGCAGGAACCGGCCAACCCGGTCGACGTCAAGATCGTGGAGGGCATAGTGGCGCTGGCCCACAGCCTCGAACTCGCCGTCACCGTCGAGGGCGTGGAGACCGGCGCCCAGGCCGCCCAGCTCCGGGCCCTCGGCTGCGATACGGCCCAGGGCTGGTACTACGCCCGCCCGGGGGCCGCCGACCGCATCCACACCCTGTCGCTGTCGGACGCGGTGCCCACCCTCTGACCGCGGTTCGAGAGCGGGGCCGGGGTCACTCCAGGCCCACCTCCGTGCCCCGGCCCGGCTCGCGGACGGCCGCCACCACCCGCTCGTAGCGCCGAGCCGTGTCGGCCAGGACCTGGGCGGCCACCGGCAGCCGCTCCGCCTGGTACCCGTCGAGCGCTTCCTCCCCGGCTGACCCGGAGAGGACGGCGGCCAGCGTCCGCCCGAGGGCGGCGGCGTCCTGGATGCCGGTGTTCATGCCGAGCCCGCCGGCTATGGGGTGGACGTGCGCCGCGTCCCCGGCGAGGAAGGCCCGGCCCTCGCGTATCCGGGTGGCCATGCGGACGTTGACCCGCCAGGAGGAGAGCCAGGTGGGCTCGGTGAGCCGGATCCCCGGCACCCGGGCGTGCCGGTCGAAGAGTCGCTGGAAGCTCTCCAGCGAGGGCGGCAGCGCCTCGCCCCGCTCGTCCGTCTCGGGACCGGCCTGCAACTGGAAGGTGTCCGTCCCCGGCATCGGGCAGAGCAGGATCCCGCCTCCGTCCGAGGTGAACCACTGGTGCCAGAACTCGCGGCTGAGCCCCGCCGCCCTGACATCCCCGAGAACCATCGCCGGTTCCCTCTCGCCGCTCCCCTCGAAGTGGATCGCGAGGAGCCCGCGGGTGGTGCTGTGTCCGCCGTCGCACCCCGCCAGATAGCCGGCCCGGATCGCGGTGCCGTCCTCCAGCTGTGCGCGGACGCCGTCCGCGTCCTGGGTGATTCCGGCGAGCCGGGACCCGTACTCGACCCGCACGCCCAGCTCGGCCAGCCGGTCGCGCAGGGTCTGCTCCACCTGCCACTGCCCGATGAGCAGACCCCGCTCCACGGTGGTGTCCTTGACGGGCTCCCCGTCGAAGTACTTGCGCAGCACCACGCCTTCGCGTCCCTTGCCCCGCAAGGAGCCGGCCACGCCGAGCTCCTCGAAGAAGGCGAGGCTGTCCGGCTGGAGTCCCTTGCCCCGGGACTCGCGGTGCGGTCCCGGGCGGCCCTCGATGATCCGCACCGCGATGCCGCGGCGGGCCAGGTCGCAGGCGAGCGTGAGGCCGGTCGGGCCGGAGCCCACGATCAGTACATCCACTGCCAGTACATCAACCGCGTTCGTCATGAGACGTCCCCTCGTCGTCGGTATCTCAAGGAAAGCGGCTCTCGAGAGAAAATGCAACCCAGTTACAAAACTAACCGGGTCACTCATTCGTGTTAGGCTGGACGCATGGAGAACACGAGGGGTCTGCGCGAGAACAAGAAGCTCCGCACGCGCCGACAGCTGGCGGCCACGGCGCTGGAACTCTTCCTGGAACGGGGCTTCGACGCCGTCTCGGTGGCGGACATCGCGGCCGCCGCCGAGGTCTCCAAGCCCACGCTGTTCCGCTACTTCCCGAGCAAGGAGGACCTGGTCCTCGACCGCTTCGCCGACCATCAGGACGAGGCGGCGCGCGTCGTGCGCGACCGGGCCGCGGGGCAGACCCCGGTGGCGGCCGTGCGCGCGCACTTCCTGGCGGCGCTGGCCGAGCGGGACCCGATCACGGGGCTCTGCGACCACCCGAACGTGCTCGCCTTCGAGGGGCTGCTCTACAGCACCGCCAGCCTGGAGTCCCGGCTGGCCCACTACACCGACCGCGAGGTGGAGTTGCTCGCCGCCGTACTGGAAGCCGAAGCGGCCGACCCGCTCACGGCCCGTCTGGCGGCCGGATACCTGGTGGCGGCCCGGCAGGAACTCGGCCGCGAGAACTGGCGCCGCATCGACGCCGGCCAGAGCGCCGACGAGGCCCACCCCGCCGCCGTGGCCGACGCGGAGCGCGCCTTCGCCCTCCTGTCCGGCGGCCTCGACCGGGCGCTGCCCGCGCGCAAGGCGCCGTGACGGCATGGCGAGAGCGAACGGGAACAGGACCGGGGAGTCGGTCGAGTGGACGCACGAGGAGGTCCACGCCGGTGAGTACGGTCGCCGCACGCCGTGCCTGCCCGAGCCGTGGATGTGCGATGTCTTCCAACTCGACGGCAGCCTGAGGGACATCCGGGTCCTCGACACGACCCGTGTCGAGTGGACCGCGGTCCTCGAACGTCTGCGTGCCGTAGCCGACGAGACCGAGGTGGATCACCCATACCCCCACCTGGATCCCGCGCGTCCCGCGATTGCTGACCTCTTCCGCCTCTGGGTGGACGAGGGGGACGGCGAGGAGGAGAGGGAGGGCTTCTCCTTCCGGGCCCGGTTCGGAGCCGTGTGGTTCTTCGCGCAGCCCTGGGGTG
The DNA here is from genome assembly GCF_035978755.1 of Streptomyces sp. NBC_01298. Taxonomy (NCBI): domain Bacteria; kingdom Bacillati; phylum Actinomycetota; class Actinomycetes; order Kitasatosporales; family Streptomycetaceae; genus Streptomyces; species Streptomyces sp. NBC_01298. The sequence continues at coordinate 1,141,530 of NZ_CP108414.1, read as the reverse complement.
AGGAACAGATCGAGTTCTCCGTCTGGCCCGATGACGTCATCGACGGAGCAGGTGTGGCCGCTGTGCTGCGGTTCCTGGTCGAGGTCGGGACGGCCGGCAAGCGCCCGGTCCTGCTGACCGGCGAGGTCGTCAGCTACGACCCGGGGCTGCCGACGCTGATCTCCCACGATCCGGTCACCGGCCTCACTTCGCACATCTGAACATCCCGCATCCGAACCTCCCCCATCTGAAGAGGTCAGCCCAGCAGCATGCGTTTCAGCTCCCGGGCCGCGCGCGGGGGTGCCACGTCCGTGCGGTGGGCCAGGGCGATCGTGCGGCGCAGGGGGGAGCCCGCCAGGGGGGTGGAGCGGAGCCCGGAGCCCGCGTGGCCGACCACCATCGCCGGGACCACCGCGATGCCGAGCCCCGCGCGGACGAAGCCCAGTACGGCGTCCATCTCGCCCCCCTCCACGGTGAACGCGGGCTCGAAGCCCTCCGCGCGGCAGGCCGCCACGGTCAGGTCCCGCAGGTCGTAGCCGTGCCGGAACATCACCATCGGCTCGTCGCGCAGTGCGGACACCGTGAGCGGACCGCCGCCCCCCGGAGGGGGGAGGGCCGCCGAGGAGACCACCACCAGGTCCTCCGTCAGCAGCTCCATCGTGGTCAGCGCCGGCGCCGACGGGGGCAGCGGCAGGGCGATCAGCGCGAGGTCCAGGGAGCCGCGCGCGAGCTCCCGTACGAGGTCCAGCGAACCGCTCTCCTCGATCAGCAGCTCGATCCCCGGATGTGCGGTGTGGAAGGCGCGGAGCACGCCCGGCAGCAGGCCGGTGCACAGGCTCGGGGTGGCGCCCAGGCGGATCCGGCCGCGCCGGAGCTGCGCCAGCTCCTGCACCTCCAGCCGGGCCGTGTCCGCGTCCGCGAGGATCCGCCGGGCCAGCGGCAGCAGGGTCTCGCCGGCGTCCGTGAGCGTGATGTTCCCGCGCGCCCGGCTGAAGAGTTCGGCGCCCAGCTCCCGTTCGAGCGCTTTGATCTGCTGCGACAGCGAGGGCTGGGCCACGTGCTCGCGTTCGGCCGCGCGCGTGAAGTGCCGGGTCTCGGCGACGGCGACGAAGTAGACCAACTGCTGGAACTGCATGCCCCCAGGCTAGCGCCTGCATAGGCTGATCCTATTGACTTGAGCTCTGCCATGTCTTGGACCTTTCGGGACCTTGGTCCTTACGGTCAATGTCATGGCTCTGGCAACGCGGACGGATCGACGGCCGTCCACCACGCGCACGCTCTGGGACTCCTCCGTCGGCAAGAAGTCCGTGATGGCCGTCTCCGGCCTGATCATGCTCGGCTACCTGGTCGTGCACATGCTCGGCAACCTCAAGATCTTCTTCGGGGCGGACGAGTTCAACGGCTACGCCCATTGGCTGCGCACCCTCGGCTCGCCCTTCCTGCACCACGAGTGGGCCCTGTGGATCTTCCGCGTGGCTCTGGTCGCCGCCGTCGTCGCGCACGGGGTCTGCGCGTACCAGCTCAGCCGGCGCGACATCAAGGCGCGCCCGGTGAAGTACGTCCACAAGCGCCGCCGTGCGAGCTACGCCACCCGCACCATGCGCTGGGGCGGCATCATCCTCGCCCTCTTCATCGTCTGGCACCTGCTCGACCTCACCACCCTCACCGTGAACGAGCGGGCCTGGGCCGGGCACCCGTACGAGAACGTCCTGGCCACCTTCTCCACCTGGTACGGCAACACCATCTACCTCGTGGCGATGGCCGCCCTCGCACTGCACGTCCGCCACGGCTTCTGGAGCGCCGCCCAGACCCTCGGCGCGGGCAACGCCCGGCGGGACAGGACGCTGAAGTTCCTGGCCGACGCCCTGGCCCTGGTCCTCTTCGCGGGCTTCGTGTCCGTGCCCGTCGCCGTCATGACCGGAGTGGTGAGCTGACATGAGCAACGATTACGCCGACTACACCACCGGGGCCCCGATCGCCGACGCGAAGGCCCCCGAAGGCCCGATCGCCGAGCGCTGGGACCGCCGCCGATTCGAGGCGAAGCTGGTCAACCCGGCCAACCGGCGCGGGCACACGGTCATCGTCGTCGGCACCGGCCTGGCCGGCGGCGCGGCCGGGGCCACCCTCGCCGAACAGGGCTACCACGTCGTCCAGTTCTGCTTCTCCGACTCCCCGCGCCGGGCCCACTCCATCGCGGCCCAGGGCGGCATCAACGCGGCCAAGAACTACCGCAACGACGGCGACTCGGTACACCGCCTCTTCTACGACACCGTCAAGGGCGGCGACTTCCGCGCCCGCGAGTCCAACGTCCACCGCCTCGCCCAGATCTCCGTCGAGATCATCGACCAGTGCGTGGCCCAGGGCGTTCCCTTCGCCCGCGAGTACGGCGGCCTCCTCGACACCCGTTCCTTCGGCGGCGTCCAGGTCTCCCGCACCTTCTACGCCCGCGGCCAGACCGGGCAGCAGCTCCTGCTCGGCGCCTACCAGGCGCTCTCGCGGCAGATCGCCGCCGGCAACGTCGAGATGCACGCCCGCACCGAGATGCTCGACCTGATCACCGTCGACGGCGTGGCCCGCGGCATCGTCGCCCGGGACCTGGTCACCGGAAAGATCGACACGTACTACGCGGACGCCGTCGTCCTCGCGAGCGGCGGGTACGGCAACGTCTTCTACCTCTCCACCAACGCCATGAACTCCAACGCGACCGCCGTCTGGCGGGCCCACCGGCGCGGCGCGTACTTCGCGAACCCCTGCTTCACCCAGATCCACCCCACCTGCATCCCGCGCACCGGCGACCACCAGTCCAAGCTCACGCTGATGAGCGAGTCCCTGCGCAACGACGGCCGCATCTGGGTCCCCAAGGCCAAGGGCGACGCCCGCCCGGCCGCCGAGATCCCCGAGGCGGAGCGCGACTACTACCTGGAGCGGATCTACCCCTCCTTCGGCAACCTCGTGCCCCGCGACATCGCCTCCCGCGCGGCCAAGAACGTCTGCGACGAGGGGCGGGGCGTGGGCCCCGGCGGCCAGGGCGTCTACCTCGACTTCGCCGACGCCATCCGCCGCATGGGCAAGGAGAAGGTCGCCGAGAAGTACGGCAACCTCTTCGACATGTACGAGCGGATCACCGCGGAGGACCCGTACGAGGTCCCCATGCGGATCTATCCCGCCGTGCACTACACGATGGGCGGGCTGTGGGTCGACTACGACCTCCAGACCACCGTCCCCGGCCTGTTCGCGATCGGCGAGGCCAACTTCTCCGACCACGGCGCCAACCGCCTAGGCGCCTCCGCCCTCATGCAGGGCCTGGGCGACGGCTACTTCGTGCTGCCCTCCACCATCAACGACTACCTGGCCCGCAACCCGCACCCGGACACCATCGACGACACGCACCCCGAGGCCGCGGCCGCCGTCCGCGAGACCCGCGACTGCCTCGCCAAGCTGCTCGCCGTCGACGGGGACCGCACGCCCGACTCCTTCCACCGGGAGATCGGCGAACTGATGTGGGAGTACTGCGGGATGGCCCGGACCGAGGAGGGCCTGCGCAAGGCGCTCGCCCGGATCCCGGAGATCCGCGAGGAGTTCTGGAAGCGGATCAAGGTGCCCGGCAGCGGCGAGGAGTTCAACCAGTCGCTGGAGAAGGCCAACCGCGTCGTCGACTACCTGGAGCTCGCCGAGCTGATGTGCCTCGACGCCCTCCACCGCGCCGAATCCTGCGGCGGCCACTTCCGCGAGGAGTCCCAGACCCCGGACGGCGAAGCCGCCCGCCGGGACGAGGAGTTCGGGTACGCCGCCGCCTGGCAGTACACCGGAACCGGCGCCGCGCCCGTCCTGCACAAGGAAGACCTCGTCTTCGAGTACGTCCACCCCACCCAGCGGAGCTACGCATGAAGCTCACCCTGCGCGTCTGGCGCCAGAAGAACGCCGACGCCCCCGGCGCGATGGCCTCGTACGAGGTCGACGGCATCTCGGAGGGCATGTCCTTCCTCGAAATGCTCGACACCCTCAACGAGGACCTCATCCTGAGCGGAGAGGACCCCGTCGCCTTCGACCACGACTGCCGCGAGGGCATCTGCGGCGCGTGCAGCCTCGTCATCAACGGCGACGCCCACGGGCCGGAGCGCACCACGACCTGCCAGCTCCACATGCGCTCCTTCGACGACGGCGACACCATCGACGTCGAACCCTGGCGGGCCTCGGCCTTTCCCGTGGTCAAGGACCTGGTCGTCGACCGGGGGGCCCTCGACCGGGTCATCCAGGCCGGCGGCTACATCACCGCCCCGACCGGCTCCGCGCCGGAGGCGCACGCCACGGCCGTCCCCAAGCCGGACGCCGACCACGCCTTCGAGCACGCCGAGTGCATCGGCTGCGGGGCGTGCGTGGCGGCCTGCCCCAACGGCTCGGCGATGCTCTTCACCTCCGCCAAGGTCAACCATCTGAACGTGCTCCCGCAGGGCTCGCCGGAGCGCGAGACCCGGGTGCTGGACATGGTGGCCACCATGGACGCCGAGGGCTTCGGAGGATGCACCCTGACCGGCGAGTGCGCCACCGCCTGCCCCAAGGGGATCCCGTTGCCCTCGATCGCCGCCATGAACAAGGAGTGGCTGCGGGCCGTCCGCCGAGGTCCCCGCTGACCTGGGCCGCGCAGGACGGGGCGTCCGCCGATCGGATGATCGGAGCGGCTCCCGTCGCGCCGTGACCGGACGCCCTCGCGGGCATGGGTGACAGTGGGCGCATGCCTCAAGCCCCTGCCGGATCCGGCCCGCGCCGCCGTACCCTGCTGGCCGCCGCGCTCGCCCCGCTGGCGGCGGCCGGCTGCGCCGGGGAGGAACGGCCCCCCACACCGCGCCCCGGCCCCGAGGCCGCCAAGGACGCGCTGGTCATGATCATCCGGCACGCGGAGAAGCCGTACGCCGGAGACACCGGCGAGGACGACGAGGGCAACGAGACCCCCGGCTCCCTCGCGGTCCGGGGCCTGCGCCGCGCCCAGGAGCTGCCCGCCCTCTTCCCGCCGACCAGGGGCGCCGCCCTGCCCCGCCCCGGCGCCGTCTTCGCGGCCGGGGGCAAGAGAGGGGCGCCCGCGCGGTGCCGCCAGACCGTCGAGCCGCTCGCCACCGCGCTGGGTACGCCGGTCCGCGCGGAGTTCCCGGTCGGAGCCGAGCCCGCCCTGGCCGAGGCGGTCCTGGCGGCGCGGACGCCGGTCCTGATCTGCTGGGAACACCAGGGGATGCCCCGCCTGATCCGGGGCCTGGGAGCGCAGGACGTACTGGGGCTCCCGGCGACCTGGCCCGACCGCTACGACCTGGTGTGGATGCTCGGCCGGAGCCAGGGCGTCTGGAGCTTCCGCGAGCTTCCGCAGCACCTGCTCCACGGGGACGCGTAGCGGCCTCGTACACCGGGAGCTCGGCGCGCTACGGGCGTACGCTGAGAAGTGGACTCGGGGCAGTCGTGCGCCGGAGGGTGGACGATCATGTCAGGAATCGTGCGGCGGGGTTTCGATTCTGCCGATGAGACACGTCCGTTCGAGGACGGCATGGGCAGGCTCGACCTGCTCAACACCGACCAGGGACCCGTAGGCCGAGCCGTGTTCGAGCCCGGATGGCAGTGGTCGAAGCACGTCAAGCCCATTGCCGGAACCGACAGTTGCGAGGCGCCCCACGTGGGCTACATCGTCAGCGGCCGGATGAAGATCGTCATGGACGACGGGGAGAGCACCGAGACGCAGCCAGGGGACTTCATCCAGATCGCCCCCGGCCACGACGCGTGGGTGCTCGGTGACGAGCCGTGCGTCGTTCTCGACTGGCAGGGATACGGGGACTACGCCAAGCGCGCCTGAAGCCGCCGGCCACGTGATCGTGCGCCGGGCAGGCCGGGTCCCGTGGTCCCCTGCGCGCTACGGCTGTCCGGCGAGGGCCCGTGCCAGGTAGGGCGCCGTACGGCTGCCCGTGGCGCCGGCCACCTCGGCGGGCGTGCCCGCGGCCACCACCCGGCCGCCGTCCGCACCGCCGCCGGGGCCCAGGTCGATGACCCAGTCGGCGCCCGCCACGACCGTCATGTCGTGCTCCACGACCACCACCGAATGTCCCGCGTCCACCAGGCCGTGCAACTGCCGCAGCAGCACCGTGACATCGGCCGGATGGAGACCGGTCGTCGGCTCGTCCAGCAGGTACAGGGTGTGGTCGCGGCGCACGCGCTGGAGTTCCGTCGCCAGCTTGATGCGCTGAGCCTCGCCGCCCGAGAGTTCCGTGGCGGGCTGCCCGAGCCGCAGGTACCCCAGGCCGATGTCCGACAGCGCGCCGAGGCTGCGGGCCGCCGCCGGGACCCCGGCGAAGAAGGAGGCCGCCGACTCCACGGTCAGGGCGAGCACCTCGGCGATGTTCAGGCCCGAGTAACGGACCTCCAGGGTCTCGGAGTTGTACCGGGCCCCGGCGCACTGGGGGCACGGGGCGTACGTACTGGGCAGGAACAGCAGCTCCACCGAGACGAAGCCCTCGCCCTGGCAGGACTCGCAGCGCCCGCCCGGGACGTTGAAGGAGAAGCGGCCCGCCTTCCAGCCCCGTGCCTTGGATTCCGGCGCCGCCGTGAAGAGCCGGCGGACCACGTCGAACAGCCCCGTGTACGTGGCCAGGTTGGAGCGCGGCGTCCGGCCGATCGGCTTCTGGTCCACCTCCACCAGCCGGCGTACCGGGAACTCCGGCTCCGCCAGCCGCTCGTGGACCTCCCCCGCGAGCACCTGGCCCACGAGCGTGGACTTCCCGGACCCCGACACCCCGGTCACCGCCGTGAACACCCCGAGCGGGAACTCCGCCGCCACGTCCCGAAGGTTGTGCCGCTCGACTCCGCTGAGCCGGACCGACCCGGTGGCCTGCCGCGGCGCCCCCGAGGGCCGTTCGTCCGGCCGCCGGGCTCCGAACAGGTACCGGGCCGTCGCCGATTCCGCCACCGCGGCCAGAGCGTCCGGCGGCCCGCTGTGCAGCACCCGTCCGCCGTGCTCCCCGGCCAGCGGGCCGACGTCCACCAGCCAGTCCGCGTGCCGCACGACGGCCAGATCGTGCTCCACCACGAACAGCGTGTTCCCGGCCGCCTTGAGCCGGTCCAGGACGCCGAGCAGCGCCTCCGTGTCGGCCGGGTGCAGCCCCGCCGACGGCTCGTCCAGTACGTACACCACGCCGAACAGCCCCGAACGCAACTGCGTCGCCAGTCGCAGTCGTTGCAGCTCTCCCGCCGACAGGGTCGGGGCGCCGCGGTCCAGGCTCAGGTAGCCCAGCCCCAGCTCGGTGACCGGGCCGATCCGGGAGCGCAGGTCCTCCGTGAGTACCCGGGAGGCCTCGCCGCCGCCGCGAGCGGCGGCCAGTACCCCGTCCAGATCCGTCAGCGCCAGCGCCGCCAGCTCCGCGATGGTGCGGCCCGCGAAGGTCACGGCCAGGGCCTCCGGGCGCAGTCGCCTGCCCTCGCACACCGGGCACGGCGCATGGTTGAGGAACCGCTCGGCCCGGGCCCGCAAGGTGGCGCTCTTGCTGTCGGAGAAGGTCCGCATCACGTACCGGTGGGCGCTCATGTACGTGCCCTGGTACGGCCGTTGGATCCGGTCGGCCTCCCGCACCGGGTGCACCGTCACCACCGGCTGTTCCTCGGTGAACAGGATCCATTCGCGGTCCGCCGCCGGGAGCTCCCGCCAGGGCGCGTCCACGTCGTGGCCGAGGGCCTCCAGGATGTCGCGCAGGTTCTTGCCCTGCCAGGCGCCCGGCCAGGCGGCGATGGCCCCCTGACGGATCGACAGGCCCGCGTCGGGAACCAGCAGTTCCTCGCTGGTGCCGTGTACCCGGCCCAGGCCGTGACAGGAGGGGCAGGCCCCGGCGGCGGTGTTGGGGGAGAACGCGTCGGAGTCCAGGCGCTCGGCGCCCGGCGGGTAGGAGCCCGCCCGCGAGTACAGCATCCGCAGGGAGTTGGACAGCATGGTCACCGTGCCGACCGAGGACCGGGACCCGGGGGAGGAGCGCCGCTGCTCCAGCGAGACGGCCGGCGGGAGCCCGGTGACGGAATCGACCTTCGGCGCGCCGATCTGGTGGATCAGCCGCCGGGCGTACGGGGCCACGGACTCGAAGTACCGGCGCTGGGCCTCGGCGAAGAGCGTGCCGAAGGCCAGCGAGCTCTTCCCGGAGCCGGAGACCCCGGTGAACACCGTCAGCGCGTCCCGTGGAACGTCCACGTCGACCCCGCGCAGATTGTGCTCCCGGGCACCGCGGACGCGGACGTAGGGATCGTGGGCGTGCGGGGCGGGGGCGACGGGCTGGTGCATTCGTCCTAGTTTAGTGTCCGGCGCCCGAGGAGCGGCCGACGAGGTCCGGGTGACTGTCCGCGCGGGCGTCCGCACGGCCGTCCGGGTGCTCCGTGAGGCCCGCGAGCCGGGCGAGCCGTCCGAAGGAGTCCAGCAGCGCCGTCCGGTCGTACGTGGACGTGGTGACCAGCAGCTCGTCCGCCCCGGTCAGCTCCGCGACCTCGGACAGCTCCGCCGCGACCTGCTCCTCCGTGCCGTGGATGTGCCCGGCGAGGGCGCCCTCGTACAGCTCCCGCTCCTTGGCGCTCATGGGGAGGGCCTCGATCTCCTCGGCCGGGCGCAGCGGCGGGAAGCTCCCCCGGGTGCGGGAGTGCGCGACCGCCCAGGCCTCGGGCACCAGGAGCCGCCGGGCGGCCTCCGCGGTGGCGGCGACCGCGACCGTCCCGGAGGCCACGACGTACGGCCGCGCACCCCAGGGGGAGGGCCGGAACTCCTCGCGGTACGCCGCGATGATCTCCGTGATCCGGGTCCGGCTCCGCAGGTCCCCGACGACCAGGGGCAGTCCGGCGCGGGCGGCGATCCCCGCCCCCTCACCGGTGGCCAGTACGAACGCCGGGATCCGCGTCCCCTCCGCCGGGCGGGCGTGCACCTCGGGATGCGCCCGCTGGGAGCCGTCGAACCAGCCCAGCAGCTCCGCGAGCTGCTCCTCGAACCGGTCGGCGTCGGCGGTGTCCCGCCCGAGCGCGCGGCGGATCCCGCCGGTGAAGCCGACCGAGCGGCCGAGCCCCATGTCGATCCGGCCGGGGAACAGCGACTCCAGGACCCCGAACTGCTCCGCGACGACCAGCGGCTGGTGATTGGGCAGCATCACGCCGCCGGTGCCGACCCGGATCCGGTCGGTCGCCCCCGCCACGGCCGCGGCGAGCACCGTGGGCGCGGATCCGGCGACCCCGGGCACGCTGTGGTGCTCCGAGACCCAGAATCTGCGGTAGCCGAGCCGCTCGGCGGTGCGCGCGAGCTCCACGGTGTCGCGCAGGGCCTGGGCCGCGGGGTGTCCCGTGCGGGTGCGGGACCGGTCGAGTATCGAGAGGGAGCGGATCACACAGGGATCAACGCACGGAGGGCGTGAGGATTCCCCGGGCCTCAGGATTCGCCGGGCGTCGGTGTCGGCGTCGGGGTCGGGGTTGGCGTCGGGGTGGGGGCGGCGGTGGTCCGGCCGCGTAGCCAGCGGGCCGCGGCTTCGAGTGTGCGGTCCTGGCCGCTGCCGAGGTCGCGGGTGTCGTCCGGGACCTCTTCGTCGGGCGGGAGGGGGCCGTTGTGGACCAGGCCCGTGCGATCGGCCTCCCGGGCCTGCGTGAGGAGGATGAGCGCGCCGTCGGGGAGGGCGTGGGAGTCGTTGCCCGTGGGGACGCCGCGGGTGGCCTGGCCGAAGCTGCGGGTGCCGGGGCGGCCGCGGAAGGCGATGGTCACGGCCTCGGCCGCGCTCGCGGTCCGGCTGCTCGTGAGCACCGCCACGGGGGGAGCGGCACGGGACAGCGGGGTGGCGGGGCCCCAGGTGGCGAGGTACTGGCGCGGCGTACCGTTCTCGATCGTCCACGGAGTCCGCTTGCCGTCGGCCTCCACGAACGCTCCGACGTCCCCGTCGCCCAGGACGGCCCCCACCGCGGCCAGCGGACCCCACATGTCCCCGCCCGTGTTGCCGCGCAGGTCCACGATCCACCCTCCGGCCCCTTGTCCGTCGGCCTCCGCGACGGCCTTGCGGGCCTGCCGCACGTAGGCCGCCGCGGCACGGTCGGAGGACACCGCCGGCAGGGACAGGTAGCCGATGGAACCGGCGAGCACCCTGGCCTCCGGTACCGGGGTGGCACCGGGTGCGGGTCTCAGCGCCCGCGCGGCTTCCTGGGGGGTCATGAACTGGCTGTGCCGGTCGCCGAGTGCCCTCAGGGCCTGCCTGACGGCGCCGTAGGTGTCGGCGGGGACCTGCGCGCTTCCCGCGCGGGCGAAGGCCTCGCGGCGTACCGTCGGCCAGTCGGTGTCCGCCGCGAGGAGCGACTTGGCCTCCATGACCTCCAGCGCGGTGGTGAGGTATCCACGTGCTCCCGCCGACATGGCCGCGCCCTCCGCCCGGTCTCGGCCGGCGCAGCCCGTCGCGGCGAGGAGGGCCGCCGCGGCCGCGCCGATCAGCCGGCGGCGGGTCACGGGATTCGGGGTTCGTGTCATGCGGATCAGCCGTTCTCTCGACCGGGCGGGCCGACGAGGAACGCCCAGGTCAGGCCCAAGATACCGAAGACCCCGGCGAGCTCACCGGCCCGCCTTGGCTCCGCGGTCGACCGACGGCGCCAACGTCGCCACGAGCCGCTGGATCAGCTCGGGATCCAGAGCGGGATTCGCCGCGGCCGCGTGGGCCAGTTCCTCGTCGTCGAGGAGTTCCGTCAGCCGGGCCCGCGGAAGATTCGGGTGGCGTGCCAGCGCGGCGCGCACGGCGGGGTCCGGGTCCCGGGTGAGGCGCTCTACGGTCGCCGGCGCGGTGTGGGGGTCGCGGGCGGCCAGGGCGCGGACCTCGGGGTCCTCGTGGTCGGCGAAGGCCGCCAGGCCGGCCGTGGGGAAGTTCGGCCGGGTGGTGAGGTGCGCGCGCTCGTGGCCGGTGTATTCGAGGAAGCTGCGCAGCAGGAGCGGGGCCGGGGCGTCGGGATGGTACTGGGCCAGCAGGACGCGTACGCCGAGATCCTCGTCGGCGGCCAGGCGCTCCAGCAGGTCGGGCGGCAGCGTGCGGTCCTCGGCCGCTCTCCGGCGGATCAGCGGGTGACCGGAGTCCGCGTCCCGGCGCACGTGCGCCGGGTCTCGGGGCACGAGGGGTCCGGGCCAGGCTTGGAAGGAGTAGTCCAGGGGGACCTCGTAGTCGATCGCGGCCCGTTCCCGCTCGCTCAGCTCGGGGTGCACGGACACGGCGAGGCGCACCGCCGGATCGGGGTCCACGGCGAGTGCGCGGCGTTCGGCGGGTCCGAGGTCGGCGCGGTACGCGATCCACTCGCGTACGGCGGGGTCCGGATCGCCTGCCAGGAGGACCACCACGTCGGCGGGCAGGCTGGGGTTGCGGGCGATGGCCTCCCGTTCCTGCCCGGCGTCCGGGGCCGTCAGGATGGTGTCCACGACGGTCCTGCTCAGGGCGTGGTACATCAGCATCTCCCACCGTGCGTGGCCCCAGTCGGGCAGTTCGCGCTCCACCCAGGCAGGATCTCGGGACTGCGCGTATCGCCGTGCGCTGTCCCGCGCGCTCTCCCGGACGTCCTCGTCGGGATCCGCCAGCAGCGCGGCCTGGATCTCGGCGGGCAGTCGGTCCCACTTGCCGATCCCCCAGCGGCGGACCTTCGCGACCGGATGCGTGGGCATGGACAGCCGCAGCGCGGTGGAGATCTGCCGGTAGATGGTGCCCATCAGGCTGTCGTTGTCATACGTGTCGATCATGCGGACCACGACCTCGTCGGGCAGCGGCCTGCACACACGACCGAAAGGCAGCTTGGGACCATCGGCGAGGTGGGCGCGGACGAACCACTCCGGATCGTCGACCAGTCGTGCCCGTTGGGCCGGATCGACGTGGGGGTTGCGGGCGAAGAAGCTACGGGTACGGGTGTCAGGGTGCCGGAGCACGGCCTCGACGACGGCGTCGGGCAGGATCCGGTCCCGGCACAGCACCATCCGTACGGCCGGCGGACCGTCGGCGAGCAGGCGCAGCAGGACGTCCTGCGGAGAGGACGGATTGAGGGCCACCCCGGCGAGCCGACGCGCGGGCAGGTCGGCGGCCTCCCAGATGTGCTCCGGCGTAGGCATGTGTCGTGACCCCCGTGTGTCAGCAGGCCCCCCCGGGACCACCAGGCCATGACCCTACCGGCCGCCCGGCCGGAGCCCGGCCGGACCTGGGCATCGCCACCGGGAACCCCGGGGCGTCCGGAAGCGGTCGGTGCTTAGGCTGGCGGAGTGACCGAGACTCAGAACCGAAGGCCCCTGGCCGTCTTCGACATCGACAACACCCTGGCCGACACCGCCGACCGCCAGCACTTCCTGGAGCGCCGGCCGCGCGACTGGAGCGGGTTCTTCGGTGCCGCCCCGGCCGATCCGCCCCTGGCCCGGGGGATCGCGCTCGCGGTGGAGAGCGCGGCCGACTGCGAGGTCACGTACCTCACCGGCCGCCCGGAGCGGTGCCGCGCGGACACGGAGGACTGGCTCGCCCGGAACGGGCTGCCCGAGGGGCGGGTGTGGATGCGCGGGAACCAGGACCGGCGGCCCGCCCGGACGACCAAGCTGGAGGTCCTGCGGCGGATCGCGCGGGGCCGCGAGGTGCGGATGCTGGTGGACGACGACGAGCTGGTGTGCCAGGCGGTGCGCGCGGCGGGCTTCCGGGTGGTGCTGGCGAACTGGGCGGCGGACGCGCCGGAGCTCAAGGACGCGCAGGAGGGCGAGGGGCGCACCTGACGGGCCCGGGGCCCCATCGGGCGTGCTGTGCCGTGCGGGCGCTCCCCGGGCAGCCGGGGCTCGGGGAGCAGCGCCTCAGGGCAGCCGGCTCGCAGCGGGCCCGGGTCTCAGGCCTCGCCCTCGCCGTCGAGACGGAAACCGACCTTGATCCCCACCTGGTAGTGCGCGATCTCGCCGTTCTCGATGTGCCCCCTGATCTGAACGACTTCGAGCCAGTCGAGATGGTGGAGCGTCTCGCCCGCGCGGGCGATGCCGTTGCGGATGGCCTGATCGATGCCCTCGTGGGACGTGCCCACGATCTCGGTCACCCGGTACGTGTGATTGGACATGGGGGTCTCCCGACACTGGGTGGCTGTTGCCTTGTTCTACGGTGCCCCAGTAAGTCCCGGTCCGCGAACTTTGCGTGAACAATCCATAGCGATACCCCCTTGACCCACCCATTGGTCTATGCCAATTTCAAGCCATCTGAGATCAATCCCCCAGAAGGTGACCCCTCGTGAAGATGCGCTTGCTTGCCGTGTCCACCGCTCTCGCGGCCGCGACCGCCCTCACCGGCTGCGGTCTCACCGGGTCGGGCGGAGGTGCGCAGAAGGTGACGCTCTGGTTGATGAAGGGCAGCGCCTCCGAAGACTTCATCAGCCAGTTCACCACCACCTTCGAGAAGGAACACCCCAATGTGGACCTGGAGGTGAAGATCCAGGAGTGGAAGGGCATCGGCGACAAGGTCAATGCCGTCCTGGCCGGCACGAGCGAGGAGAGCGCCGACGTCATCGAGGTCGGCAACACCCAGGTCGCCCAGTACGTGGAGAGCGGCGGAGTCTCCGAACTCACCCTGGAAGCCCTGCGCGAATGGGACGGCAAGGACTGGCTGAAGGGTCTCTCCGAACCCGGAAAGGTCAACGGCGCCCAGTTCGGCGTCCCGTGGTACGCCGCCAACCGCGTGGTGATCTACGACAAGGACCTCTTCGCGAGCGCCGGGGTCAAGTTGCCGATCAAAACCCGCCAGGAATGGATCCAGGCCACGACCAAGCTCGACAAGGGCAGCCAGCAGGGCATCTACCTCGCCGGACAGAACTGGTACGTCCTCGCCGGGTTCGTCTGGGACGAGGGCGGCGAGCTCGCCGTCGAGAGCGGCGGCCAGTGGATCGGCACGCTCGAGGACGAGAAGGCCCTGGCCGGAATGGAGTTCTACAAGAAGCTCCAGGCCCTCGGTGACGGCCCCAAGGACGCCGACGAGGAGACGCCCCCGCAGTCCGACGTCTTCGCCCGCGGCGGGATCGCCCAGATCATCGCCCCGCCCGGCCAGGCCGCCGCCATCGAGGCCGCGAACCCGGCCCTCAAGGGCAAGCTCGGCTTCTTCCCGATACCCGGCAAGACCGCCGACAAGGTCGGCTCGGTCTTCACCGGCGGCTCGGACCTGATCATCCCCGAGAAGACGAAGCAGCGTAGACATGCCGTAGACGTGATCACGGCCCTGGTCAGCGAGAAGTGGCAGACCGAGCTGGCGAGCACGATGAGCTACGTACCGAACAAGAGCACCCTCGCGCACGTGGTCGCGGGCAACGAGGGCGCCACCGCGATGGCCCCCGGCGCCGCCCAGGGCCGCGCCACCCCGCAGTCCCCCCACTGGGCCGAGGTGGAGGCCAAGAACCCGATCAAGCCGTTCATGACGGCCGTCCTCACCGGTGGGGACCCCGCGAGGGCGGCGAAGGCGGCCTCCGACACCATCAGCAAGGTTCTGAGCTCCGACCGCTGACCGGCCGCCCGCCAAGTTCAGCGTCCGCACATCCAAGGGCCGCGAAGCGGCCATGTCGAATCCAGCCGGTCACGGAAGAAGTAAAGAAGCCAGGCCACACACCTGCCGGCCTGGCTTCCCGTGCCGGACCAGGAGCCGTCATGACCATCGCCCCGCTGTCCCCGTCGGTCGTCGCCCCCACCTCCACCGTGCCCCCCGTCTCCACCGTGCCCCGCACCTCCACCGTGCCCCCCGCCTCCCTCTTCACCCCCGCCGCGCCCGCCCCGCGGGCGGAGGACGCCCCCGCACCCCGCTACGCCGTCCGCCTCGCCCGCGACGAGGCCGAGGTGCGCGCCGCCCAGCGGCTGCGCCACCTGGTCTTCGCCGGAGAGCTCGGCGCCCGACTCGACGGCCCCGAGCCGGGCCTGGACTCCGACGCCTTCGACGCCTACTGCGACCACCTCCTGGTCGTGGACGAGGAGACCGAGCAGGTCGTCGGCACCTACCGGCTGCTGCCCCCCGAACGGGCGGCCGTCGCCGGACGCCTCTACTCCGAGGGCGAGTTCGACCTCTCCTCCCTCGATCCCATCCGCCCCGACCTGGTCGAGGTGGGCCGCTCCTGCGTCCACCCCGACCACCGCAACGGCGCCGTCATCGCCCTCATCTGGGCGGGCCTCGCCCGGTACATGGACCGCTCCGGACACAACTGGCTCGCCGGCTGCTGCTCCATACCGCTCTCCGACGGCGGGGTGCTGGCCGCCGCCGCCCGGGAGAACGTCCTCACCCGCAGCCTCGCGCCCGTCGAGTACCGGGTCACCCCGCACCTCCCGTGGAACCCCGAAGGCATCGACTTCCCCGGCCGGATGGAACTGCCCCCGCTGCTGCGCGGCTACCTGCGCCTGGGCGCCTGGGTCTGCGGCGAGCCCGCCCTGGACGCCGAGTTCGGCTGCGCCGACCTGTACGTCCTGCTCTCCCTGCGGCGCACCAACCCCCGCTACCTCAAGCACTTCCTCTCGCTCGCCCCGGCCGCATGAGCGCCTGGCTCCCGACCTCGCCCTGCACCCCCGTGGACTGCGCAGGCCACGAGGGGAGCACGGCGAGCGTGCCGCGCGCCGTACTGCGGCTCGCCGCCGCCATCGCCCTGGTGCTGCTCGGCATCCTGGGCGCCCCGCCGCTGCGGCTGCTCCCGGAGCGCCCCCGGCACCTCCTCGTACGGGCCTGGGCCGCCGCCCTGCTGGGCGCCCTCGGGCTGCGGATCACCGTGCACGGGGTCCCCGGCCCCGGGGGTGGCCGGCTGATCGTCGCCAACCACATCTCCTGGCTGGACATCCCGCTCGTCGCCGCGGTCCTGCCGTCCCGGATGCTGGCCAAGAGCGACATCCGCGGCTGGCCGGTCCTCGGACCGCTGTCCCGGCAGGCCGGCACCGTCTACATCGAACGCGACCGGATCCGCAGCCTGCCCGCCACCGTCGGCGTCCTCGCCCGGGCCCTGGCCGCCGGCGACCGCGTCACCGTCTACCCCGAGGGCTCCACCTGGTGCGGGCGCGCCCAAGGGCCCTTCCGCCGCGCCGCGTTCCAGGCCGCGCTGGACGCGCGGGTGCCCGTACAACCCGTACGGATCAGCTACCTGCTCGATGACGGGGGGCCCGCCGGGGCGCCCGCGTTCGTCGGGGACGATCCGCTGACCGCCTCGCTGTGGCGGATCGCGCGGGCCCGCGGGGTGCGCGCCGAGGTGCGGCTGCTGCCGCGGATCCCGCCGGGGCGGTACGCGCACCGGCGGGACCTCGCGGCCGCGGCTCAGGCGGCCGTGCTCGCCGAACCGGTACCCGCGTCGCCCGCGTCACCCGTGTCACGGCCGGCGGGGCCGCTGCTGGCCGGCGTGCCCTCCCAGCCGTCGGTGCCGATCCCGTCGGCCACCGACAGCGACAGGGCGAAACGGCCTCCCGCGTCCGTCCACCAGTGGGTCAACTCCAGTCCGGCGGCAGCGAGTTCCCTGCGGACTCCCTCCTGACGGAACTTCGCCGAGATCTCCGTCAGGATTTCCTCACCCTCCTCGAAGGGCACTTCCAGATCCAGCGCCCGGACCTTCACCACCAACGGCCGCCGCGCCCGCAGCCGCATCTCGATCCACTCGTGCTCCCGGTTCCACACCGCCACGTGAGCGAAGTCGGCGGTGTGGAAGTCCGCGCCCAACTCCCGGTTCACCACGGACAGTACGTTGGCGTTGAACTCCGCCGTCACGCCCTGCGCGTCGTCGTACGCCGACACCAGGACGGCCGGGTCCTTCACCAGGTCCGTCCCCATCAGCAGCGCGTCCCCGGGCGACAGCATCGCCCGTACGTCCGCCAGGAACACGGCCCGCTCCGGCGGCAGCAGGTTCCCGATCGTGCCGCCCAGGAACACCACCAGCCGGGGCCCCGGGGAGTCCGGCAGCCGCAGCGCGCGGGTGAAGTCGGCCAGCAACGCGTGCACGCGCAGCCCCGGATGCTCGTCCAGCAGGGTCTTCGCCGCCCCGGCGAGCGCGCTCTCGCTCACGTCGACCGGTACGTACGTGTCCAGCGCGGGCAGCGCCTCGATCAGGTGTTGGGTCTTCTCCGAGGAACCGGAACCCAGCTCCACCAGGGTGCGGGCCCCGCTCACCGAGGCGATCTCCCGGGCCCGTTCGAGCAGGATCTCCCGCTCGGCGCGCGTCGGGTAGTACTCGGGCAACCGGGTGATCTCCTCGAAGAGTTCACTGCCCCGGGCGTCGTAGAACCACTTGGGCGGCAGCGACTTGGGGGACCGGGTCAGACCGTCGTGCACATCCGCGCGCAGTGCCGTCTCGGCGGCGTGCTCGTCGAGGGTGCGGGTCAGCTCGAAGTCGTTCACTGGCCGTCGTCTCCTTGGTGCGATGCGTGCGGTGCGTGCGGTGCGTGGGTTCCGTCCGATGTGTGCGGCGCGTCCGATGCGTGCGGTCCGTGCGGTGCGCCGGCGGAGGCCTCCTTCAGGGAGGCGAGGCCGATCCGGGTGCGGGTGGCGGTCAGCAGGGTCCGGTCGGGCACCTCGCACCAGCGCGGGTCGTCGTCGTAGGGTTCCGAGGCGACCACCGTCCGCTGCGCCGACGGGTCGGCCAGGTACCACAGGGAATCCCCCCAGGCCGTCGCGGCTATGGTCCGGCCGTCGGTCAGCAGCAGGTTCATCCGGGATCCGGGTGCGGCCTCGGCCAGCTCCCGTACCGTCCCGGCCAGCGCCGCACCGAGGTCCGGGTCCGCCCGCAGCCGGTGCAGGACCAGGGCCCAGATCAGCGCCGAGTCCGTACGCGCGGCCAGCGACAGCAGCTCCTGGGGCGCCAGCCCGGCCGCGACCGGTGCCACGGCGTCCGGCCAGTCCCGCAGGGAGCCGTTGTGGCTGAACAGCCACTGCCCCTCCGCGAACGGGGCCGCCGCCGCCTCCCCGTCGGCCCCGGGCCGGGTGGAATCCCGTACGGCGGCCAGTACGGCCCCGCTGCGGACCACCCGGGCGAGGTCGCTGAAGGTCAGGTCGCCCCAGATCGGCCCGGCCCGGCGGTAGCGGGCCGGCACCGGGTCCCCCTCCGCGTACCAGCCGACGCCGAAGCCGTCGGCGTTGACCGTGCCGGAACGCTGGTGGCGCGGCTCCCACGACTGCCGCACCAGTGAATGCTCGGGCTCGCTCAGCACCCGTCCGAGGCTCACGGGCGCCCCGAGATAAGCGAGGTGACGGCACATCAGGCCTGCCCGGCGGAGCCTGCGGGGGCGGCGCCGCGCGCGGTGCGGAACCCGGAGAAGATCTGCCGGCGCACCGGCAGGTCCCAGTTGCGGAAGGTGCCCCGGCAGGCCACCGCGTCCACGGCGAAGGAGCCGCCGCGCAGCACCTTGTGCTCCGGGCCGAAGAACACCTCGGAGTACTCGCGGTAGGGGAACGCCCGGAAACCGGGGTAGGGCAGGAAGTCCGAAGCCGTCCACTCCCACACGTCGCCGATGAGCTGGCGCACCCCGAGCGGGGAGGCCCCCGCCGGATAGGCGCCCGCCGGGGCGGGCCGCAGGTGGCGCTGGCCGAGATTGGCGTGCGCGGGCGTGGGGTCCGCGTCGCCCCACGGATAGCGGGTGGAGCGCCCGGCCCGCGGATCGTGGCGGGCGGCCTTCTCCCACTCCGCCTCGGTGGGCAGCCGCCGCCCCGCCCAGCGGGCGTACGCGTCGGCCTCGTACCAGCTCACGTGCAGCACCGGCTCGTCCCCGGGCACCGGCTCGGTGACCCCGAAACGGCGGCGCAGCCAGGTACCGCCCTCACGGTGCCAGAACAGCGGTGCCTCGATCCCGTGCCGCCGGATCTCCGCCCAGCCGGCCGGCTCCCACCACCGCTCCTCGTGGTATCCGCCGTCCGCCATGAACTCCTGGTACGCGGCATTGGTCACCGGAACGGTGTCGATCCAGAACGCCTCGACCTCGCGCTGGTGCGCGGGCCGCTCATTGTCGAGGGACCAGGGCTCCGCCGAGGTGCCCATCGTGAACGGGCCCGCCGGTACGAGCACTTCGGCCGCCGCCGGCGCAGGTCCCTGTGGGGGCTCCGGGTCGGGCGCCGTCAGCACCGGCGCGCCCTGCCGCAGCTGATGGGTGATCAGCATCGTTTCGTCGTGCTGCTGTTCGTGCTGGGCGATCATTCCGAAGACGTAGCCGCCGTCCAGCAGGGCCGTGCCCTCCAGGGGGGTGCGCTCCAGCAGGTCGAAGACCCGGCCGCGGACCTCGGCGGCGTACCGGCGGGCCTCGCCGGGGCTCAGCAGCGGCAACTTCGGGCGCTCCGCGCGGGGATGCTCGAACGCGTCGTAGAGCGGGTCTATCTCGGGGTGCATGGACTCGCGGCCCGCCACGTTGCGCAGCAGCCAGAGCTCCTCCATGTTCCCGATGTGCGCGAGGTCCCAGACCAGCGGCGACATCAAGGGGGAGTGCTGCGCGGTCAGTTCCGACTCGGTGACGGCGTCGGTGAGTCCGGCCGTGCGGACGCGCGCAGCGGTCAGGGCGGCGGCGGCCCGCTCGCGCAGGAGCTCCGGTTCGGCGGTCATGAGCGTGCCTCCTCGCCCGTCGGCTGCGGTCGGGTTCGCGGGTGCGGACGCGCGGGCTGCTGCGCCTGCTGCGCCTGCTGCGGATGTGGGCGCGGGCGGCTCTGCCGGTGCTGCGGTTCGGTCCGGTCGTCGGCCGGGCAGCGGCCGCGGGACACGTACCGCTCGGTGAACTCGCCGACCGTGTCCAGGACATGCCCGTCGGCTCCCATCCGGGGCAGCGCCGCGACGGCGGCCCGGAAGCAGGCGCGGGCCGCGGACCGCAGCTCCGGATCGGACAGCGCGTCACGGGCGGCGGAGCGCCACAGCGGATTGCGCGGCGCGGGCCCGGCGCCGTAGGAATCGGCCAGCCCCTTCGCCACCCGGTACGCGGTCTCCGCGGCCTCCGGGTCGTCGAACAGCGCGTGCACGACCGCCACCGGAACCAGCCAGCCGTCCTCGCCGGGCTGCGCGTCGATCATCCGCAGCTCCAGATGACCCCGGGGCCGTACGGGCGGGAAGAGGGTGGTCAGGTGGTAGTCCAGATCGGCGGCGGTCGGCGGCCGGTGGCCACCGTCGGAGCGCAGCCAGTCGCGGAAGGTCAGCCCGCGCGGGACCGCCCAGGGCACGCCCTCCTCGTGCGTCCGCACGCACATCACCTCGGTGTCCAGCGCCTGCCGGGTCCACGCGCCGCGCGGCTCCGCCTCCAGCGGCGGGGCGAGGGAGCGACGGGCGTCGATGTCGCTCCAGTTGCCCTGGCGGGCACACCGCCATCCGGCGTACGGGCCTTCGCGCCCGGGGGAGTTGGCGAAGGCGGCGACCAGCACCGCACCGAGCAGGTGGGAGAGGCGCCAGCGCCTGCCGTGGCCCAGCGGGCCGGGCTCCTCGTGACCGGCGTCCACGTTGACCTGCACGGAGGCCGAGGCGCGCATCATGGCGCGCCCGGCCGGGCCGGTGCGGTCGAAGTAGGTCTCCATGGCCTCGTACCGCGGGCTGGTCAGCATCCGCCGCAGCGGGCGGCGCGGGTCCTGGCCCAGTCCGCGCAGCACCAGTCCCCGGTCGCGCAGGGCGCCCCGTACGGCGGTCAGATCGGCCTGGAGGCCGTCGACGCAGCCGGTCAGGGAGGTGGCGGGGGGCGAGCTGAGCTCCAGCTGGCCCCCGGGCTCGACGGTGACCTCGGAACCGAGCGGGAGGGCTCGGGCCGCTTCGTGCGCGTCGGCGAGGCGTTCGTGGGAAACGGGCCGGCCGGGGTCTTCGGCGTCGAACACCAGCCATTCGAGCTCCGCGCCCAGCAGGCGGGGCGGGCCGGTCTTGAAACAGATGCCGTGGATCAGCTCCTCGGCGGTGGCTTCGGTCAGTCGGGTGAGCGAGTCCTGGGGCATGACGGGGCCCTCGTCTCCTGTCGTCGGCTCTGACATCACCCGTGCCTACCCGTCTCTTGGGGCACAAATCCATTGCGGGCGCCCTGCCGGAGCGCCGAAGATCACAGCATGAGCGGCAGATTGCGCGAGATCGCGCGGGAGAACGCGGACATCGTGGCGGCCGGCGGTTACCGGACGCGGTCGGGACGGCAGGTGTCTCTCGCCGCCGCCGTGGCGGAGGCCAAGGCAGGAACCAGGATATATGGCCCAAACCAGGTCATTCCAGGCGAGCCGGACGTGCGGGACACCCGCCGGACCATCGTCGAGGTCACCGGGGAGAGCAGCACGGTCGCCGCCCGAAGGCTCGCCGGGGACCTCCCGGGACCCGGTTCCGTAGCCGTCCTGAACTTCGCTTCGGCCCGGAATCCCGGGGGCGGCTACGTCCGCGGGGCCAAGGCCCAGGAGGAGGCGCTCTGCCGCGCCTCGGCGCTGTACGAGACCCTCCTGGAGGCCCCGGAGTACTACGAGATCCACCGCGCCGAGGTCAGCACCTTCTACACCGACCGGGTGATTCACTCGCCCGGGGTCCCCGTCTTCCGCGACGACCGGGGCACCCTCCTGGACATCCCCTTCCGGGTCGGGTTCCTCACCTCGCCGGCCCCGAACGCGGGCACCATCCGCCGCCAGGAACCGGACCGGGAGCCCGAAATCCCCGCCGCCCTGGCCCGCCGCGCGCAGCTGGTGCTGGAGGTGGCCGCACTGCACGGGTACCGGGGGCTGGTGCTGGGCGCCTGGGGGTGCGGAGTCTTCCGGAACGACCCCGCGCAGGTGGCGGAGGCCTTCCGCGCACTGCTGGCCGGACGGTTCGCGGGAGTCTTCGAGCGGGTGGTGTTCGGCATACTCGACCGCAAGCCGGAGACCCGGGAGGCGTTCGAGCGGGTACTGGCGGAGCCGTCCACCCGGTAGCGGGCAGCGGGCAGCAGGTGGC
Source organism: Streptomyces sp. NBC_01298 (assembly GCF_035978755.1). NCBI lineage: Bacteria > Bacillati > Actinomycetota > Actinomycetes > Kitasatosporales > Streptomycetaceae > Streptomyces > Streptomyces sp. NBC_01298. Next base: position 1,119,690 of record NZ_CP108414.1, on the reverse strand, counting down.
CGGCAGCCGGTGGTCGGTCAGGGCCCGGCCGGGAAGTCTTCCTCGAAGTAGCTGTCGTGCCGCACGCGGAACTCCTTGAGTTCGGCACTGCCGCGCCGCGCCACCTCCGCGACCCCTTCGAAGAACTCCTCGCGCGGGGCGCCCGGGGAGAAGAGCATGAGCATCGACATGGGCTCGTCCGTCACGTTCTTGAAGCCGTGCAGGCCGCCGACCGGCACGTACAGGAAGTCACCGGCGCGGCCCGTCACCCACTTCTCTCCGTTGAAGAGCTCCAGCTCCCCGGAGAGGACGTAGAAGGACTCCGACATCGCCTTGTGGAAGTGGGTCTTGGCGCCGGCCGCCCCCGCCGCCAGGTCCACCTGGTACAGGCCGTACTCGCCGCCGGTCGATCCGTGGGTGGCGAGGTAGCGGTAGGCGTCACCGCCGGGCGAGACCAGGTCCGGCGGGGTGTCGGCGGTCCGGAAGGACGCGTTCACCTCACCCCTGTCTCCCTGGTAGCGGGGCTCGGGGTACCGCGGGTGGTTCGGGTGCGACATCGCGCGCTCCTGTCGTTCGGGTTCGGCGTCCGGGCCGTCCGGGCCGTCCGGGTTCCGCGCGGACGGCCCGGACGCCGCGGGGCGGTTGTTCAGGCGTCCAGGAGGTCGGAAGGGCCGGTCTCGAAGAGGGTGGCGTTCGCCTTGGAGCCCGACTGCCGGAGGGCCTTGAGTTCCTGGTAGTCGGGGGCGTCGTACCAGCCGCGGGCGGCGGCCAGGTCGGGGAACTCGATGAGGACGGGGTAGGTCAGCATCGGCTCTCCCTCCACCGGGTCGAGCCGGCCCCCGACGGCGAGGTAGCGGCCGCCGTGGCGCTCCACCACCGCGCGCACGCGCTGGGCGTACTCGGCGAGCTTGGCCGGGTCGGTGACCTCTATGTTGTCGAACAGTGCGTACGCGGTCATGGGAATCTCCTCGCGACTGTGGCAACATCGTCCCGGTCGGGACAGTCCCGAATTTACTACCGATCGGGACGGTTCCACAAGGGATGTGTGTGGACGGCAACGGCAACGGCACGTCAACGGCAAGGTGGTGAAGGCGATGGACGAAACGGGGAAGGGTTCGACCGCTGACGCGATGGACGACCTCTTCGGCGACCCCCGCTGGGAGACCTACGGGATGCTGCGCGAGGCGTACCTGGCCGTGACCGGACGCATCGACGCGGAGGTCAGCCCGGGCGGCGACGTCGAAGCCTCGATCTCGGACCTGCTGTTCCGCCTCGCGCGCACCCCCGGGCACGCTCTGCGCACCGTTGACATCACGCGGGCACTCGCGACCAGCACGACGCGCACCACGCGGCTGCTGGACGCGGCGGAGAAGCGCGGACTGGTGACGCGGGGGGCCCACCCGACGGACCGGCGCGTCACTCTCGTCGCGCCGACCGAGGAAGGCCTCAAGGAGGCGCGCGAGCGGGGGAGGTTGGGGCTGGCGTCGACCCAACGTCACCTGCACGACGTGCTGACGGCCGAGGAGATCTCCGCGATGATCCCGATCCTGAGGAAGATCCGCGACGCCAACCAATGACAGGCGAAAGCGAAAGCGAAACGACGACAGAACAGGTCCCCGAGAATGTCCTTCTTCATCCCCGACTTCGATGATTCCGTCGTCGTACGCGCAGCCGACGCCGAGCTCATCGGAGGCGGCGCGCCGGTCCAGAACCACCTGTTGGTGGACAGCTCCCAGGTGGGTGGCGCGCTCTCGACCATGCGCGTGACCCTGGCCAAGGGCGCGAACGGTGCTCGTCCGCACCATCACGGCAAGTCCGCGGAAATGTTCTACGTCCTCGACGGCACCGCGCAACTGCTCGCCGGCGACCAGGTCGTGACGGCCGAGCGCGGCGACGTCGTCGTGGTGCCGCCCGGTCAGCAGCACGCCTTCGCCGCGGCTCCGGGCGAGATCGCCGAGATGCTCGTCATCATCACGCCGGGCGTCGAGCGCTTCGAGTACTTCCGCCACCTGGAGCGGATCCGGTACGGAAAGGTCCCGCCCGAGAGCCTTCTGGAGGTACAGGAGCTGTACGACTCCTACTTCGGCACCAGCGCGGTCTGGGAGTCCTCGCGCAACGGATGACGGCGAGGGGCCCGGGCGGCCACGCCCGGGCCCCGATGGCCGGCGGCCGGTACCGGCCGCCGCCCCCGACGGCCGGCTAGCGCCAGCCGTACAGCTCGCGCAGCCGGTCCACGACGAGCCGGAACCGCCCCAGGTCCAGCGCGCACGCCTCGCGCCGCATGCCGTCCTCGTGTACGCGCAGTACCCGGTCCACGTCCACCCAGGACTCCCGGCCCGCGCTGTCCCACGGTCCGGTCCCGATGGGGACCCACTCCCGGTCGTGGTCGTGCCGCTTGCTGGACAGCTGCACGGCCAGGAGCGTCCCGCTCTCCTCGCGGGCCACGACCAGCACCGGCCGGTCCTTTCCGCGCCCGTCGTTCTCCTCGAACGGAACCCAGGTCCACACGATTTCACCGGGATCCGGATCCCCGTCGCGATCGGGGGCGTACGAGGTCCGCACCGGCCCGATGGCATGCGGATCGGCCTCGGCGGTCGCGGTGACCCCGTCACGACCGGGCTGCTCGACGTGACCATTGCTGTGGTGTGAAAGTGCCGTCATTTAGGGGAGATTACTGGGTTTTGAGGCCCCTGTCGTGCTGCCTGGGACGGAAGTTTCGTCCCAGGCCGGCGGGTGCTTCGCGAGGATCCAACGAGCTTTCGCGACCCCGTGGCCGCCGCCCATCCTGCTGGATGCTCGGCAGGTTCTGTCTTCGGCTCGGCACGTGGAGGCTTAGCTTTCCTCGCCTTTCCCTGGCTTTCCTTAGACTTCTGTCCCCCCGGTGTCCCCCGCGTCCCCCGGAAAGCCTGCTGGTGGGGGACGCGCGGGGTGCAGAGGTGGGGAAGGGGCAGCTCGGGGCGAGATATTCAATCGATTGACCACCTCACTCAGTTCCCGACCCCTCGGAGACTTTGACGCGATCTACGTCTCAGCCGGGGAGGACCATGCGCTGGAGGCATATGTCCCACGTGCACTCGCGGTAGAGCCGGTTCAGGTCGTACGCCGCGTCTTCATCGTCGGCGTTGCAGGGCTCGGTGCCGTTGGATCCGTTGCGGTAGTAGAAGCCGTACTCCTCGCACTCCTCGTCGCCGGGCCAGCGTCCAGACCAGAGCGTGAGGCAGCCGGTTCCGAGGTGGTTGCAGCCGCTGCGCTGGTGTCCGGTGAGGGCGCATCGCGCGATCGTGCACCTGTCGGTGTGGAGGTGGCCGGGGTGTGCGTGGCACTTCGGGCAGGTGTCGCCTTGGGGGTTGGTGGGCGGCTCGGGTTCGAGGTCGAGGTGGAGCCGGCCGAGCCAGAGTGCTTGGAGGTGCTGGTCGAGTTCGTGTCCGTCGGCGACGGAGTGGATATCGAGGGCGCGGTGGAGGAGTTCGCGGAGGTGGATGGCGGGGAGTTGGCTGAGGGCCCAGTGGAGGGTGAGGCTTCCGTCCTTGTGGCGGGTGATCCATCGGGTGCGGGCGCGCCAGGACACCTTGAGTTCGGTGTCCGGCTTCGTGGTGAGTTGTGTGATGCGGTGGCCGTGGTTTTTCAGCCAACTTCGGGTCTCGTTGGCGTAGAGGTTGATGAGGGTTCGGCGGGCATCGTCCTCGTTTGTCGCGGCGTGGTGGCGGAGGTCGAGGGTGGGGCCGAGGTCGGGGTGGGTGTAGGCGGTGGCGGCGCTGGCGCCGGGCTCCTGTCGGGTGATGCGGAGGGTGTGGGGGCGGCCGAAGAAGGGGAAGGTTTCGCCGTTCTTGATGGCTTTGGTCGGGTTGTCGGGTGCGGTTTCGCAGAGGTGGGTGAGCTGGCGGTATATCCAGCGGCGTCGGCGGTTGACGAGGTCGTGGGCTTCGTCGTCGGTGGTGGTGTCGGGGCCTCGGACGATGATGTTGCCGGTGCTGGCTACGTCGAGTTCGAGGGTGGTTCGGTTGCTGGTGCGGATGGTGACGGAGACGCCGTTGATGTTGATGGTGCGTTCCTTCAAATAGGTCATCGCACATCCTTCGGTTGGGGTGGGTTTTGGTGAGGGTTTGAGGTGGGGCCCCTCCCGCTCATATCTAAATTCTACTATGAATGGGAGGGGGGTCAACTGGGCTTGAAGAACGACTTCTCCTACCTGGCCCTCGCTGTCGCCTGGGCTTCGGCGAGGCGCGCACGCGCTGTCTTCAGTGCCCGCCGGGTCTTCGCGAGCTCGGCCGCACGCCGTATCTCGAGGTCCCGGAGTCTGGCCACCTGCCTCTCGCAGTGCTCCAGGTGCGCCGCGTCGATGACGGCGCCAGGCCTGTGTGGCGAAGGGGTCTTCCGCAGGGTGACCATCGAACCCCTCCGCTCGGCGAAGGCTATGAACTCGTCCTTCACCACGTACTTGGTTCGGCGGGTCCTTGGGCCTGTCTCCAGGACGAGCTTGGGGAAGTCGGCGTGCCGGGCGGCCCAGTTGCTGACTGCCGACCGGGTCACTCCGGCGAGCTTGGCGCCGGCCGCGAGGTGGATGAGTTCCTTCTCCCTGCCCTGGAACTCAGGCCGGTGCCAGGTCGCGGGCATGGTGCTGTCCGTGGTGTTCGGGTTCTCGTGCATGGTCTGCCTTCAGGTGTGCGCCCGGCGGCGGCCTCGATGAGGCCGCCGCCGGAGAGGTGGGGGTGGGGTTCTACTTGGACTTCTTCGGGCGGGGCTTGTGCTTCTTGATTCCCTCCGCCAGGACCTCGGTCTCGACCTCGCTCAGCTTGTAGCCCTGCTCCTTGAGGAACGACAGCCAGGTCACCGTTTCCTCATCGATGTGGCGCCACGCGCCGTCGTGCATGACCTCGCTCTCGAACATCGCTGCGACCTGGGCCAGCAGCAGGCGCCAGCGCCGCGTCTTCGCCGTGGTGGCGATCACCGGCTCGTACGGGTTGGTCACACGGTCCCAGTGGCTGCGCCCTTCGTTGGGGTCCGCCATGTTGAGGAAGGAGCTGATCAGGTCGGTCTTCGGGCGGGAAGCTGCCCGGCCGTAGCTGATGGAGGTTCCCGTGATCGTGGACAGGATCAGCGTCCACGTCGCGTCATTGGCCTCGCCGCCGGCCGCGCAGAGCTGGCTGATGTACTCGCGGCGCACGTCGCGGGCTGTCCTCCAGGCCTTGTTGTAGCGCCGCACCTTGCGGACGGCCTCCAGCATCTCCGGCGTCGACTTGGGGGCCTTGGCCGCTGCGGACGCGGAGTCGGTGAGTTCGTGGTCGTACCGCTTCCAGTCCGCGCACAGCCACTCCACTTCGGTGTCGCCGGGGATCATGGCGACCGCGTGGCCGGGGCACTCCTTGTGCAGCTCGGCCGTCATGGTGTTCCCGATGTCGCTGACGAGGTCGCTGAGGCGGCGCGAGGTGCCGTGCTCGCGGTTCGCGTTCCAGGCGACGACCGGGATGCCCTTGGCCTTGAAGTCCTGGATGAGGCGGGCCCGCTTCTCTTCGTCCTTCTGCTTTTGGCGGAGCTCGGCGAGGGCGTGTGCCCAGTGGCCGCGTGAGGAGTCGCCTGCCTCCGTGTCCTTCCTCTTGGCGTGCTTGAGGGTGGTCAGGGATCCGCCGAGGGTCTCGACGGAGTGGTAGTCGGCCATCTCCACCAGGTCGAAGGCGGCGGCGTTGGCTTCGCGCAGTGCGCGTTCGCTGAGCTTGGCCGCCTGCGGGGCGGCGGCGACCTCCTCGGGCTTGATGCCCAGGGCGCGGGCGGCGCGCTTCTTGCGCAGCTTGCCGACCGGCATGAGGGACAGCTGTTCTGCGGCGTCGAGGACATCGAGGGTGGTTGCCTGGCGGCGGTGGACGTTCTCGATGACGGACAGGGCCAGGGCCTCGTCGTCCACGTCGCGCAGGTCCTCGCGGACGATGGCCGGCACGAGGCGGATCGGCTGTCCGGCTTCTATGGCTCGTTCGGCGGCGATGATCGCAGCCTTCATGCGGCGCTGGCCGAAGACGACGCCGAGGGCGCCGTCCTGTGCGCCGGTCTGCGGGCGCAGGAGCAGGGGGGCGTTGACGCCGAACTCCACGATGGAGTCGATGAGTGCCTGGTCGGGCTCGGTGCCGTTGTCGTCTTCACCTCGGGTCTTGCGGTGGTTGAACGGGTCGATCACCAGCTCGCGGGGGTCGTACCAGCCGAAGTGGCCTTCGTAGGCGGCGATGGTGGTCGGGGTGGGCTCGATCGCGGTAGCGGTCATGGTTTTCGTCCTTGCGGGTTGGGGTGCGGGCGGGGTCGCCGCCCGCACCGGTGGGGTCTCGTCAGGCGCTGGTCGTCGTGGTCGTACGGGTTGTGGCGCGCTTGGTGGCACCGGTGGCCTTGGCGGTGCGGCCCACCGTGGTGGTCTTCGCCGCTGTGGTTGCCTTCTTCGGCCTGGCCGCAGGGGCCTTCTTGGCCTTCGCCGGGGGCTTCGTGGCGGCCGGGGCCGTGGGCGTGATGTGAGTGGGCGGGTCGCTCGGCTCGGCGGTCTCGCTGACGGTCGGGGTGTCCTGCGCGGGCTCGCTGCCGGCCGGGGCCTGGTCGGTGAGCTTCGCGGTGTCCGCGTCCGGCGGCGGGTGGGGGGTTCCGCTCTGCTGGAGCTTGGGGCGGTGGCCGCCGAGGGCGGGGAGAAGGCGGCTCTCGATGGCCTTGAGGAGGGTGTCGCTGGTGGCTTCGGAGTCGCTGAAGACGGCCCCCGCGTTGTAGGTGGGCTGGCCTTCCATGTGTAGGGAGGTCTGGGCGCCGACGCCGTCCCACAGCCGTCGGACGCTGATGGTGTGGCCTGCGGTGTGGTCGAAGCTGATGGCTTCGGTGTCGGTGGTGTCGTCGGACTTCGTCCAGGTGTCGCCGAGCCGGGCGGCGATCAGGTCGCCCAGGATGTAGAGGTCGACGAGGGATAGGCGGGGTGCGGTGTCGGTGCTCATGTGGGCTTCTCCGGAGGGCGGTTGGTCTAGCGGGGCTGGCAGGCTGCGCGGATGGTCTGGGCGGCGTCGTGGGGCAGACCGGTGAGGGCTCCGGCGGCCGTATATCCGGCGAAGACGACCTCGCCCTGGATCAAGTGCGGAAGTGGCGCGGCGAGTTCGTCCACGGCGCGGGCGGCGTGGAGGTTGGGTTCCTGCCAGTCGCGGTGGGCGCGGGCCAGGATCACGATGTCGGGGTCGGTGGGCTGCCGGATGAAGTCGACGGCCTGGATGCTGTCGAGGAGGGCGCGGCCGATGATCCGGATCTGCTGGTCGCGGACGGTGCCGATGTCCAGCTCGCGGATGTTGCCGTTGAGGTCGATCCGCAGTGCGATCTCCGGTCCGGTCACGGTGTGCTCCTCCTGGTTGTGGCTGGTGGCTTCCCCCTCAGCTCATATCTAAATTCTACTACGCATGAGGGGGGTGTCAACCACATCACTGCAGGTCAGAGGTAGGGAGGTCAGGTCATGCACCAGCCGGAATCGCAGCCGACATCCATCGGCAGCTCATCCTGCGCCGCCGCCACCGCCTCCGCCAGAGGGCGGCCGGTCCGCGTCAGGAACACCGGGTCGCGATCCAGGCCGGCCCGCCGGGCGATCAGCGTCTCTTCCAGCTCGCAGGCGCGCTCGAACAGCACCGGCCGGTCCCGAAGCAGCTCCGACCAGCCCGCCAGGGACTTCAGTGGACAGAACCAGCACGCCGACTTCGATGGAAGCTCGAGGCCCTCGTCGGCGATGACGGACAGGCAGTCCGCCCGGCGCATCCGCAAGTCCAGCAGGGGATAGGTGATCTGCTCGTACCTCTCGACGTGCCGGTTCGAAACCCGGCTGATCTCGTCCAGGGAGATCCCGATACCCACCTCCGCGGGCGTGCCCGGGCCGGCTCCGCGCTCGCGCAGCCACCTGCCTGTCACCGAGATCTTGAAATCCTTGGTGCACGAGCGGGTCCCCGGGGCCCCGTTCGACATCCGTACGGGGATCGGCAAGGACCGCGACCCCGGCCGCATCAGCCGCCCCCACAACGTTTCGCGCCGCCCCGAACGTGTGACCCGATCCAGGATATGCAGGTCGAGGCCGTGCGCGCGGGCGTAGGGGGCGGCGACCCTCTCCACGTAGTCGAGCGTGCGTGGATCCTCGCTGTCCTCGCCGACGTTGGCGAAGAGGAAGGTGCGGTGCGGGATCTGGCGGCGGGCCGCCAGGACCATCAGCCCCATGCTCTGGGCGCCTCCGCCGAAGCTGATGGCCTTCATGCTGCTACGACCTCCTCGAACAGCTGCTGCGTGCGCCGGATCTCGGCGATGATGCGCGCCTTGCCCAGCATCTCGTCGCGGTGGGCTATCACGGCGCGTGCCTGGGCCTGGGCGTCTTCGACGGCGCGCGGGTTCGACAGTGCGTTGTCGCAGGCCACGGTCACCCGCATGCCCATGCCCCAGACGATCATGTTGACGGCCGCGCAGGCGGCGGCGATCTTGTCGATGTCGACCATCGACCACTGGAAGTCGGCCGGGTCGAAGCCGAGACGGCGAAGCCGCTGGGCGGCCGCGCGCAGCAGGCCGCCGCTCCCGCCGGCCGGGTCGTGGATGTGCTGGCCTGCCTCCGGCTTCTTCGACTCCATCGACACCGTCACCATCACCTCGGCCAGTCCGTCGGCCACCGCCGGTGGGGTGTGGTACTCGCCGAGGCCCTGCTGGGCGCTGTTGCTGCGCAGCAGCATCATCACGTGCGACAGGGTGTCGGTGTGGGTCCGCTCGTAAGGGTCGGCGTGCCCGGTCAGGTCGAGGATGCCGCCCTTCAGAGCGGCTTGTGTCACGGCCTGGACGGCGTAGACCCGGTCCTTGTCGACCGTCCTTCCGTCGTTGAGCCACTCGTGGAGGATGCGGGCCCGATCGATGAGGTCGGGCCGGTGCATCCAGTGCTGCGCCCAGATCTGGCGGTACATCTCGATCAGCTCTCCGCCGTTCAGGGCGAGGATCTGCGCCTTGAGGTCCGGTCCGGTGGAGTCCTTTTGCCGCACAAGGGCGAGAGCGGCCATGAGCCCGATCGGAATGGCGATGTCCGGGCCGCCATGTGCCCGGTTCCATGCCCCGGTGACGGTCTCACCGAGAGCGAAGGCCTTGGCGTGGAGATCGTGCGTCCCTGCGGGCTTCGGCTTGGGTTCGGACCGAAGTGGCGGAGTCGCGGAAGCGGTTGCGGTGCGAGCGGGCCGCGGGGCCGGGGTCGGCTTGGCCGCGAAGGTCTGAGGCGCCGGCGAGGGCTCGGGGTCGGCGTTCGCGAAGAGATCCAGTTGCAGGGACACGGCTTCTCCTTGGTGAGGGGGTGCTGAAACGGGGCGACCCGCCCCGCCGGGGAGGCGGGGCGGGTCGGGAGCCGGAAGGGGTCCCCTCCAACTCGTATCTCTATTCTACTATGAATGAGGGGAGGGTCAACCTCCCCGAGATGGGCTCGGACAGGTCTGCCGCAGCATCGACATCGCCGCCTTGACGGCGGCGTCCGGGCCTTCGAGGTGTCGGCGATAGTGGCCGGCACTCCCACGGTCGGCACGTTGCGGCCGGACTCGTATAGGGATGATGGGGCTCGAGAAATCTCCCCAGTCGGTGCTCGGGGGTGGGACAGACCTGCTCACCCAAGTTCCCCACCTCCTGGGCGCCGCCCTGTGGTCAGAAGCCACAGCCAGAGGGCCGCGCGACAGCCAGCCAGATCCCGGATGGGCGCAGCCCAGCGCGTAGCGCCACCGCGGGCGCCTTTGACTGCTCGGCACCAGCCTTGGGACTGGTTAGCTCGCAGGTTCAGGTGTCGCGTATTCGCGGACGAGCCCAGATGGGGTTCACGCTGAGTGGGATCTGCGCGAGCTGGCATCCGGTGAGACCCCACTCCGCGCGCGTGGGACGGTCGCGCGATGCTGGCGCACTACGGGCGGATGAAGGCTCCTTGGCAGAAGGCGTCGTCGGCCGCCCACGCGCTGTACGCCACGCCTGCCCATCCGTTGGGGTCGTCGGCGCGGTGGCTGAAGGCGAGGCTTTCCAAGTGCAGTCGGAGTCCCGGGGCATGACTGGCTTCGAGCTGATCTGCGAAATGCTGCCGCATTCCCGCCAGGGTGTGGTTAGCCTTGCTGCTGTAGCGCATGCCCAGTTTCAGGAAGTCGAACTGGTAGCGGACTCGGTCGGCGAACACCGCCTCCCAGCGGGGCGGTGCAGTCACGAAGTACCTGAGCACCCCCGCTCCGCCGGGGACGGCCTCGGCCTTCAGCCAGGGTTCTCTGGCGGCGCTCTCGAAAAGTGGGTGCAGCAGTACCTTTCTGTCATCTGTCGCGGTGATGTCACCCTTCTTACCGTTGCAGAACTCGCAGACCCCCACGAGGTTGTCAGGTGTGACACACAGCGCCGGGAAGGCCTTCTTCGGCAGGACGTGATCGAGCTCAGTCACCTCGGTGTGCCGGCACATCGGGCAGAGGTCTTCGTCGCGGCCGTCCATGATCTCGTCGTAGATTTCGCGCCCGGGGCCATCTGTCATGCCTGTGCCATAGACAGTGTCGGAGACCTCTGCCCCAGGTATGCCGGCGACCTGGAAGTCTTCCGACCTGAGGTCGTGCAGGGTGCACGACAGCGCGGCAGCCCGGAAGGTCTGAGCCGCCTTCTCCACGCTGTCCACGGCCCCGCGTAGCTTGGTTCCGCGGTCGCCATTCTTCTGCGTATCACGGGACCGGCTGGTGCAGGTCACCCAGCTGTCTCTGGCGCTGAGTGTCAGCGGGTTAGCAGCCCACATCAGCGGTCTCCCGCCCTCTTGTCCGCAAGCAGGATGCGGACAAGACCCTTTGCCTCGTCACCCAGCTGCCCCGTGAAGTAATCGAGGACCTCCTCGTAGGTGTCGAACACGTCGACAGCCTTCCCGATCTCGGCGTAGAAGCCGGACTTCATCACTTCAAGGCCGAAGATTTCGTGAGTCAACACCCCGACGTTTTCCCCATAGGTTTCGATCCTGGGGCGCCGCGCCCGCCCGCGTGAGCTGTTGCGGCTGATCTTGTAAACGCAGGACTTGGGTACCTCTTGAAGCACGACGGGCGAGTGCGTCGCAGTGATGGCGACACCGTTGCGCTCCGTCAGAAGGTCAGACAGCGCGCGGACGAATGAAGAAAGCAGTGGGGGATGGAGATGCGCCTCGGGCTCGTCGAGCAGCACGAGCGTCTGCTCTGCGACCAGGTCCACGAGCCTGGTAAGGGTCAGCAGGACGATGGCGTGTCCGGAGCTGAGACTCATGAAGATGTCACGCCACGGACGTCCTGCGCCTGTCGCCAGTTCGCGGAGGACGTCGCCCTTTTCGTCGATTACAGGTTCCAGGAGGACCTCGATCGCTCTCTTGCCAGGGGTTTCGGGGAGCAGCCCGCCGGTAGCACCGATGACTGCGGCGTCGAATTGGGGATCGCTGGCCAGGGTGTCCACGGCCTCGATCCAACGATCGAAGCGTCCGGAGGTCGTGAGCGAGCCGAGGCTGTCACAGAATTCGTCTGCCAGATCCTCCCGCTCTTTCAGGCGGGCCGCTTGGCTGTCTTCCGTTTCGCCGCCGGGTACGTGCGTGGTCAGGCCGACGTGCGTGTATCTGGTCGTGGTGTGCGAGGGGCTGATGCCGGCGAAGGGGTCGAACGCGCTGAAGGTGACGAGTAGGACGTTGGCGAAGCCGACCTTCGTGATGTACACGATCTTGCCGACATTTTCGGGCAGGTCGAAGGGGCGAACGGCGGCTGTGGCCAGAGAGCGCAGGAGGGTGGTCTTTCCGACCCCGTTGCGTCCGATGAGGACGTGGATGTTGCTGGGTGGGACGGAATAGGGTTGGACCTCGAACTCCAGCGGGGGGCGGGCCGTGCTCGAGAGGACCGGTTCCGGTGGGTGGTATTCGAATTTGTAGCGGGCGAGCCTCGGTCCGCCAGTAGCGATCCGCCAGAACTGATGGGCGGTCGTTTGCGCAGAGACGCTCCGCATGAGGGAGATCGCGACGACCGGACTCGACCTTGACAGCTCATGCAGGCGGTCCTCCCGCTGGGTGGGGTCAACCGCCCCGTAGACGATGTCGCCTAGGCCGCTGAGGATCTCGTGTGCCACCTGGTCACCGAGCTCGGTGATTGTTTCGTAGTACCGGTCCTCTTGGCCGAGCGAAATCCATTCGCCCAAGTCGCCCGGCAGCCCGTTGGGAAAGTCGCCGGGTGCCAGGGGACTCGGACCCGGTTCTTGATCAACCAGCGCGAGCTTGACGCGGCCGATTTGGATCGGCTCGACGTAGTCGAGTCGACGGAACCACAGGTCGTAGCTGGTTCTGTATCCGCGGTCGTCCCAACTGTCGGGGACAAGGATGGCGGTTCGAGGGCCCGTGGTATTGGGCCCGCTCCGATCGGATTGGACGATGAACCGCACGGGGGTTCCTCCATGCTCGCGGCAGCAGTCGAACCTGGAAGCCTATCCGTCCGGCAGTCGAACGTGGATAGCTTGCACGAGCTCCTGGAGTAGGCGCCGCCGGGGCCGTGGGCCGCTTCGGGGTACGCCCCACGTGGACTCCCGACGGAGCCCTCCCCAGGTAGCACCCGCACGCTCCACGATCGGGCGCCCAGATTCCCCTTGCCAGCAACTACTGGCTGGAGAACGAAGAGCGGCTCTGGGGAAAATCGAGATCCGCATCAGGGAGACGGTGTTGTGAACGCGGTCGATCTCGTCCACAAGGGCCCGCTGGCTCAGACCGTGTTCCGCCCGGATGTGGCGGAGCGCGTCAGGGGTGAACGTGCGTGCTGACATTGGAGGTCTCCGAGTGGCGTGCCACCCACCTTGTCGGGTCGGGTGTTGCGCCCGGCGGTCGGTCCCGCGTTCCACGCGGTCCCTCTCGGCTGTCCCCCCGCTACCCGGTATCAATCACCCGCAATGCGGAGGCCGGACGGCTATGAGCCTGTCTGATCCAAGTTGAGCGCACAGGTTCAGCCGCGCACAATCTTGCGGAGCAAGCTCACGAGTCGTGATTGCCGATCACCGGAAGTCACAGCCGGCGGAACCGTCAGGTTGGCAACATGAGCCCATGCCACTCCAACCCGTAGACGCGACTCTGATCGTCGGGTCTGTCACTGCTGTCGTGTCCACCGCCGCTGTCCTGGGCACCCACGTCCTTGCTCAACGGCGCGAGCGACGCCACCGCCTGTGGGACCGACGCATGGACACCTACGCCGAGGTGCTCAGGTCCCGCGAGGCGATAGCCCGAACCCGGCGGGACGTGCTGCGTGACAAGAAGGTCTTCGAGGAAACGCTCGACCCCAACCACGACATGAAGGTGTGGGGCCTCACCGAGGCCAAGTTGGAGATGTTCGGCTCGGCCGAGATCAAGAAGCTGAGTGAGGAGTCGTTCGCGACCATCAAGGCCTGGACGCTCGCGTTGATCGACTGGCACCGTCAGACCCAGATCGCGTCGGTGGTTCCTAACGGCGAGGCCGAGGCAGATGCCAAATGGGCGGAGGTCGAGCGACAGGCTGGGGTGGCCGCGAGGGCCGACACGAAACTGGCTGACGCGATCAAGCGTGAAGCCGAGTTCAAGAAGGCCGAGAAGTAGCTCACGGAGCGCATAGGACCCGCCCAGCCCCCTGGCTTGGTGGGCGCACGGGAGGACCGGGACGATACCGCCCCGGGCCTCGGTGCTTCAACGGGATGAGCCGGGCGGCTCGATCTCCTTGGCCTGCTCAGGAAGCAACCGATTGACCATCACGTCCGGTGCCGCCTCCATACCCAAAGCTTTCATGGCGGCTGCTGAGTTCAGGCGATCCTTTGTCTCGGAGTCTCCGACACGGTCGATGAAGGTCGTCGCCACTTCCAGCTTGTGATCAACGTCGATCTTGCTTTCGTTATCCTCGGCGGCCTTGGTGAGGGTGGCCATGGTCCGCTTCGAGTGGAGCGCCAGCGCGCCCCCGCCGACGGTGATCAGTGCACCCGTCAGGCTCGTCACGAGCGGAAGGTAGCTAAGGTCAGGGTTCCCGGCGTGCACCAGTGCCAAGACAGCCCCGGCGAGGATTACTACCGCTCCGCCCGTCATGAACCACACGCTCAAGCGGAACGTCCACTCGGCCTGCTTGAGCGTGTGGTTCAGGAAATCGAAATGAAACCTCTGCCGCTGCGCAGCGAGGCTTCCCCCAGTCCCCGCCGAGCCAATCCCCATAGGAGAGTCGACTGATACTCCAGAGTGGACGTGGACCGTGCTATTGCGAAGACGCCCCTTGATGCTGACGTTGACCGTCTGCGGAGTATCCGTGGGTTCCTGCTCCTCGGACGACTCACCTTCAAGATCTAAATGCTCCACTTGCCCTGCCCCCCGTCTGACCGCACAGGCACTGACCTGAGCACCAATCAGGGTAGCGCCGGTGGGTGGCCTCGGTGCTGCCGTCTGGCGACATGATCCAGCCGGAACCGGATGGGAGCCAGAGCGGCACCACAGGGAATGGGTGCGGGGATGCCCATGGTGATCCTCCCCAGCGCCTGGGCCCGCCGGGCAGTGACCAGGGACCCGCTGCGGTGGGCCGCCTCCACGCAGACCGTGCCCCGGGTCAGGGCGCTTTTAGGCGGGTATGGATGATCGTGATGGTCACAGTGATGGCCCTTGCGGTCAGACCTGGGTGAGTCGGCCGACGGGGTGCCAGCCTGCGTAGAGGATGTGGATGACGGGGTCGTCTGTGGCGAGCTCGCACAGCGTTCCCCAGTGGTGGGTCTGGACCTCGGTCACGAAGAAGGCCACGGTGCCCCCGGCCTGGTCGCGGACGTTCTCTCCGTCCTCCTGGCGCAGCCACACGCGGGCTCCGGCGTTCACTCCGGCCACCCGGAAGGCATGTGGACCGCGAGGGTCAGCGTCGCGACGAGGGATATCTCCAAGTCGTCCCGGTCGAAGGCGAGTGACTGGGCGACCAGGAAGTGCGGGCTGTTGAGGTGCGCGAAGTCGGCCCGCTCGGTCATGCCGGCCCGAGCTGCGGCGTCCGCGGCCTCCGACAGGTATGAGGCGTAGCGCAGGGCATCGTCCTCGGCCTCACCGAGGAACGCACCGCGGGCCTCCCACGCTGCCTGGAGGAGCAGCGTCCGGCGCGTCTCCGGCCCGGTGTGCTGCCACAGCTCCAGCAGCCCGCCGTCCTTCGCGAGCTCAAGAGGCGTACGACGTTCGGCGGGTACGCGCAGGAGCGCGGCGGTCGTGATCAAGGCGGTGCGGGTCATGTAGAGGTCGAACACCTCTGGCTCCATCCGGGGTTGTGGGTGCAGTCAGGCGTCGCGACGGTCACTGGTCGGGGCCGGGGGAGGCGGTGACGCGAGGGGTGTGGCTCACCGGCGGGCTCCGCCGTGCGCGCGGGACTGGTGCACGAGGCGGGCCGCGGCCATCAGGTTGTCGGCCTCGCACCGACGGCCGAGCTGGAGGAGCGCACCGACCTCGAACATCGTCAGCCAGCTGCAGGCCGGTATCGCGGCGGCGAACTCCTCATATCCCTGGCCGTGCTTGTGGCCCGGCCGACGCGACCAGGCGCGGCGGGCGACGGCGTGCGCCAGGGAGGCGGCGCTCTGGGTCTGCGCGTTGCTCAGGTTCAGCGTTGCGATGATCTCCGCCGTTCCGAGGAGCGGCAGGTGCTTGAAGGACATGTGGTTCTTCCGAGTCCAAGAGGTGTGGGCGGCGCGCCCATGCGGGCGCGCCGAGGGGTTCAGTCGTTGGCCCAGCCGAAGAACAGCCAGCCGTTCTCGGCGCTGGACGTGGTGACCGGCAGAGCGCCAGCCGGGCCCCACTTGTTCTCGATGCGGGGGTCGTTGGCGTCGATCAGCTCGGACGCCCGGCGATATGCGGCGGCCTTGGATCGGCGGGGTTCGTCGAAGACGATGAAGGTGTCCTTCTCCGCGATGCTGCCGGTGCCCTCCCGGTGCCCGTGCTCGTACAGGGCTTCGCTGCGGATCGCTTCGAAGGCCTTGTCCGGCGCGTCTCCGGCGGCGATGTCGTAAAAGGTGATGGCGCCCATCAGGCCCTCCAGGCGGTGTGTCGGGTGGCGGCATGGCGCGGCCCGCCCCGATGGCGGGGCGGGCCGGGGAGAGGTGCGCTCAGCGGATGCGGACGCGGCTGCGGTTGGTGCGCATCGGGCTCGCCGGGCGGTACAGGGCCGGGGCGGGAGCGCGGCGGACCTCGGCCAGCAGCTGCTCGACCGGATTCAGGACGGGCACCGGGGCCGCCGCGACGCTTGCGATCGCCTCGTCCAGTGCCTCGATGTGGATGGTCGGGAACTGCTGACTCCAGCGGCTCATCGCCTCGCCGTCGGCTTCGTCCAGCCCGGCGGCTACGGCGAACTCTGCCCACTGGACCGCCATGTTGACCGAGGCCCAGGTGAGGGCGACCTCCGCCTGCTGCTCGGTGATGGCGTAGTTGCGGGCGACGTGCAGAACGGTGAGCGGGTCGGGGATCGGGATGCTGTTCATGGGATTCCTTCCGGCTGGTCTTCGGACGGGGGTTTCCCCCTTCCTTATATCTGAATTCTACTACCTCTAGAGGGGGTGTCAATGTAAACCCGCAGGTCACAGGCTCGGTAGGTCGATACTCAGGCTGCGGCCGGCGCGGCCTTGCGGGCGCTGAGCGCACCCCGCTTGCGGATCGTGGCGGCCCCCGCCGCGCGGGACTGCGCGCGCTGCGCCGTGACGCGGCACTGCCCGCAGAGCGGCTCACCGTTGCGCCGGTGTCCCTTCACGCCACTGCTCTCCCCGCACACCCCCGCCCGCGAGGGCAGTCCCTTCGGGAGTGCCGGCGCCGAGGCCGCCGAGGCGACGACCCTTCCGTTGACCCACACCCGCGCCGAGCACACGCCATCGAACTGAGAACCCTGCGGACGGACGCGGTCGTAGCACTCGGCCACCACCGGGCAGCCCAGGCAGGTGCGCAGCAGGGGCTCGGTGAGCTCGCCCAGCTCCTTGGTGGACTTGCGGGTGACGGGAGGGTCGAAGACGAACTCCTCGACGCCGACGCACGGCGCCAGCTCCATCCAGGACGTCGTGGCGGTCGAATTGATCACGGCTGGCACCTTCTCGGCGGGCGGGCGGGTGGGTCAGAACAGGGCGGGCTGGGGGTGCGGCGCGGGCGTGATGGCCTCCTTGGCCGCCGCCGCCCTCAAGGCCAGGCGCGCGGCGGTGCGCGACCACGGCTGGTAGGCGAGGGCCCGCCATGTCTCCGGGTCGCGGAAGGGGGCCGGCCCGCGGTGGTAGGCCTGCTCGTGCGCCGCCTCGTCGTCCACGGCCTTGCGGAGTGCTCCGTAGCGCACGGGAGTCAGGCGCTGGTCGATCAGCTCGGAGGCGTCGACCCAGGCCACGAGACCCGACCTGATCCCCGCGGGTGCCTCGACCTCGTAGGTGAAGCCGCGCGGCGCCCGGGTCTAGGTGCACAGAGCTCCCGCCTCCGGCTCGCCGGGCACACGGCGCATCTGTAGCCGCCGGCCTGGGTCCAGGAGCTGCTGCTCGCCCCATCGGGCGCGCTGGTAGTTGTACGGCAGGTCCACGAACGCGGCGAGCTGCGCCGGAGTGAAGAAGTCCCGGACTGCCATCTGGATGTCGTCACCGGTGAGGGCCGGGGCGGCAGGAGGCTTCATGAGGCTACTCCAAGAATGTGCAGTGGCCTATTTCTAGGCCACTGCACGCGGTTGAAGGGTCAGGTGTACTGGAGCAGGCGGGAGTCCGTGGACTCCTGCTCCTGCACCTGCTCAAGCACGGCCGTCAGCGCGAAGCTGACCTGCCAGGGCATCGCGGTCATCGACAGCCCGAGGCGGGGCCGGCGGTCGGTGAACTCCCGTACGGAGACCAGTGTCCAGTCCTGCGCTCCCTGCTCCTTCTGTGCCGTGACCTGGAAATGGTCAACGTAGAGGTGGACCGTAGGTCGCGGGGTGGAGCTCTTGACGTGGATCTCCCAGGTGCGGGTCGGTGCGTCCATCAGGTACTCCGGCGCCACGGTGGCGCGGCCCTGGCTGATCTGAGGCTGGTTCATGCGTTCTCTCCAAGAGGTATCGCGGGCCTCTCCCGCGTTATCTAAATTCTACTACGCGGGGTAGGGGTGTCAATCAAGCGACGGCGTCAGGATACAGAAAGATCGTGGCCTATTTCTTGTTTCGGGGGTTCACCGAAGCCGAGGCCTCCTTCGCCGCCCGCGACCGCACACGGATCTCCGCGATCGCATCCCTGGCCACCGACGACAACGGCGCCCCGTCGGAACGGACTTCGTTCAGCACCTTCTCGTCCCGGGCCCGCTCCCGCGCACGAGCCGCCTCCTTCTTCACCCGCTCCTCATCCGCCCGCTGCTGACGAGGACTCGTCCCGCAGCCACGGCAGGACCGCCCACCGCCCTCCGGATGCGCCGAGCACCGCCCCGGCTCCTGCGGCGCTGCCGGGGTCTCTTCTGCTGCGGCAGCGGGCTCCCCAGCAGCGCCAGCTGCGGGGGTTGGGGGGTTCTTCTTTGAGTACTTGCTCTGGTTACTACCTATAACCCCGGGCGAACCGGCGGCCGGAGAACCAGACCCCGGGGAACCGAACCCCGAAAACCCGGTTTCGGTGCCGACCTCGCCCTCAAGGTTCGGCCCGGCCGGACTCGGCCCCGCCGGAGCCGGGCCCCCGGCCTTCCGCCGGCGTGCCGCCCGCCGCTGCTCCGCCTCCCGGAACTCCTCCGCGGCCCACTCCTGCGCCTGGTCGTAGACCTCGGTGACCCGATGGAACGTGCCGTCCGCCAGGCGCTCGGTCACCACCCGGTAGTACCCGGCATCCCGCAACTCCCGCAGCGCCGTCCTGACCGCCTCGATGCCCTCCTTGCCCGCCTTCGAGATCCGATCGGCGGCGACCTTCCACGAGTCCGGCTTGGCCAGCAGGTATGCCAAGATGCCCCGCGCCCGGAAACTCAACCGCGCATCCTCGAGCGTGGCCGTCGGCAGCACGGTGTACCCGGTGCTGAGGTGGCGGCGAAGAATGGTCACGGGGAGCCTCCAAGGGCATATGAGCGGTGTAGCTGGGTGCGTTGGGGTCCATCCGGCCGCCCCGCACACGCGAGGCGGCCAGGGGTGCCATCAGGCGGCCGGACGGGCCTTCGAGACCTTGATCGACCGGGGCGACTTCTTGCCCGGCGCCTTGCGCATCGGCACCGTCATGCCGGCGCGGCGCATGATCCGGACCATCGCCTCCTGGTCGGGAACCATCGGCACGGCAAGGTCGGCATCCTCGAACGCGCCGGCCATCGCCTCGACGTCGGCCTCTTCCTTGTCCTTGCCGCCCTCCCACCCGAGATGGTTGGGGCCGTAGTTGCCCTCCGGCGAGTCATCGACCATGGCGCGGACGAGCTTCTTCACCTTCTCCGCCTCCCTGCCGCGCTCGCGGGCACGGACGTAGCGGTCCAGGGCCTTCGCCCGGTCCTCGTCGTCGTGAATGAGCAGGGTCTGTGCTGGAGTGCCCGGGGCCGCGTCGGGCCAGCACGCGGACAGGAAGGCGCAGTTGTCACAGATCGCGGACAGCTGCGGCCCGTCATGGTCGCGGCGCAGCTCCTCCGGAGCCGGGGCCTCGATCACCCGGTCCACCCACCAGCGCGCCTCCGCCGCCAGCCACTGGTCGAACGGGAACTCCTCGACGTGCTCCTCGCCCGTGTCCCGGTTGACGAACCGGAACCGGATCCGCTCGACCTGTACCGGCCCGAGCCGGTGCAGGTACCGCTGACCGGGGATGTCCGCGAAGCCCACCGTGCACAGCAGGCTCGCGTACAGCAGGACCTGCCGCATCTCGGCGGCCGTGGGCCCGAAGCGCACGACCCGGTCCCAGATCCGGCCCGACTTCGTCTTCACGTCCTCGACCGTCAGTTCTGCGGCGGCAACCTTCGGCCGGTGCCGCTTCGGGAGGCGCCCGGCGGTCGCCGCGTCCAGCTGCACGATGTCGATGTGCCCGCGGATCGTGTCGTCCTGGACCGTCCGCTCCACCAGCCACCCGTACTCACGCCGCGCGTCCTCCAGCAGGCCCGTGTGGATGTACGTGCCGAGGATCGCGGTCTTCTTGTCGGGGGTGTTGGTCCGGGCAGTGCCCGCCAGGATGTACCCGGCCCGGCGCATGCAGATCGTGTCCGACGCCCCCAGCTGGGTCTGTACCGACCGGGGCCGGCGTGCATCGGCGGCGTGCGCGGCCTCCCAGATGGAGACCTGCGAGCGGGCGCGGGGCCTTATGGCCGTTGTGGTCATGAAAGAGCTCCAAGAGGTGCGCCGGGCCCGCCCATCGAGGCGGGCCCGGCGAAGCGAGGTGGGGAGGGGATCAGGCGGCTTCGTGTTCGTCGAAGGCCGTTCCCGGCGGTGGCTCCTCGCCGTCCTCGGCTGCGGCAGCCCGCAGGCGCGCGGCATCGCTCGTCGGGTCCACGAGGGGCTTCGGGTTCTGCAACGCGACGGCCTTCTGCTCGATGGAGGCCCGGATCACCAAGACCTCCTCGCGGCTGAGGTTTTCGTTCCCCTCGATCTGCTTCCACAGCTTCTTCAGCTCGCCCACACCGGCAGCGGCCGCCTCGTTGACCTTCGGCAGCCACGCCTGCGCGAGGTCACCCGTCAGTTCGGGTGTCGCCCTCGGCTGGTTGTGGATCGCGCAGCCCATCCACCCGAACACCAGCTGCTCGATGGTCAGGTCCGGCGCGTTCTTCGGCTCCCCGCCGCGCGGCACCTCGAACTTTAGGGAGCGGGCGCCGATGATCTGGGGGTCCTCGTTGCGGCGCAGTCGAACCCAGACCGTCGAGTCGAAGGCGAGGGACTTGTGGCCCTCGACGCGCCAGTCCTTGGTGCGGGGGATCGGGTCGCCGTTGCCGTCGACGGCGGTGACCTCCTTGCCGCGTGCGAGGAGGATCACGATGCCCGGCATGGTGCGGACGAGGTACATCACCTTGTTCCACCGCTCGGCGGCGTCGTTCCACAGGTTCATGGACGGCTTGACCTCGGCGTCCGGGTCCTTCCGCAGCTTGTTCTGGCCCGAGATCGAGCGCCTGGCCCGCTCGTTGGTCCAGTTCACGAGCATCCGCCACAGCATCGACACCGAGTCGATGACGAGGACCACCGGCTTCTCCTTCGCGGCGGCCGCCCGCTTCGCTTCGGCGTGCACGGCCTCGATCTGGCCGAGGATGTCGCGGTAGCTGCCGTTGTGGTCGATGAGCAGGTAGTCCGCGCCGGGCACGTTCACGTACTCGTCGGCGGTGTCCTCGCCGAGCTCCAGCCAGTACGCCTGTCCGGTCTTCTTGGATCCGGTGAACGTGGCGGCCGTGTGGCTCTTGCCTGCCTTCTCCTCGCCTTCGAGGAGGATCACCGGCCAGGGGATGACACCGGTCGGCTTTCGGGTGCGGAGCTTGGGGACGGGCTGGGTGGGCATGAACTACTCCAAGAGGTGTGATGTGTAGTGGCCTATTTCAGGCGCTGCGCAGGCCTCGGGTCTCGAAGACCGAGGACCATTCAGGGTGCCGCTCAAGCAGCAGGCGGGCGTAGCGGGACCGGTAGTCGTTGTTCAGCTTCCAGACGTCACCCCTGGTGGCCCTGCCGTACTCGTAGCGCAGGACCTCGAAGAGCATCCCGATACCGACCCGCCTCAGGCCTCGGTCGACGCAGTCGGCGGTCATGGCTTCCAGCTTCCCGAGGATCCAGGGGTTGAGCTGGTGGAACGCCTCGAAGCGGTCCTGGATGCTCAGCGGTTCGCCGGCCCGGTCCGGGTGGCGCAGCGGCGCCATCGGCAATTCGAGCTGCATGGAAGTCATGAACTTTCCCCCTCTTGTAAGTAGTGGCCTATTTCTACGTCACTCCGGCGTGATGGATCAACCGCACCGCCCTGCCTGTATCGCAATTCTACTACCTGCGAGGGGGGTGTCAATCAGCATCCGGAGAGCCGAGACGCCTGGCCGCCAGCGCGGGTTGAGCGGCAGTCTGCGGATGCGAGCCCGAACAAATGCCGCAATGCTGGATCCGCCGATATCCGTAAGGAGAGCCGTCATGTCGATGCTCGACAAGCTCAAGGGCCTGCTCAAGGGCCACGAGGACACAGCCCGGCAGGGCGTAGAGAAGGCCGGAGACGCCTTCGACGCGAAGACCCAGAACAAGTACCAGGGCCAGACCGACATGGTTCAGCAGAAACTCAACGAGCAGCTCGGCACGGACAAGCCCGAAGGCCGCCCGCCGCAGGCGTAAGAGCACGAGATCCGCCCTCGCCGGTCCCGAAGGACCCGCGAGGGCGGCCGGCTGCAACGAAGGCGCGGAGCCTAGGCCTCGGAGTCCTCCGCCACGGCCTTCTTTCCGCGCGCCTTGAACGACGACCCCGGACCCTCGTACGTGCCGGTCCTCAGCTGCTCCGCAACCGACTCGTTCAACTTCCACTCCCCAGGGCTACGGCGGGCCTCCGCTGAAACCCTCACCGTGTGCTCCGCGCCGGCGAGCACCGTATCCAGCAGCCACAGCGACGACCCCGACAGCGAGTAGTCCGCCGCCGGCAGCTGGCCGCGCGCACTCGTCCGCGCCGCCTGACTCACCTTCACCTGGCTCACGCCGAACAGCTCCGCGTACTCCTGCGCGCCGACCAGAGGCGGCAACTCCGCAGCCTTCATCGGCTTCGACGTCGCACCCTGCTCCTCGATGAGCTTCTGCAGCAGGCCCTGATCCAGCTGCCGGCCACGGCTCCCCGGTGGAAGCGCCAGGTCGATCACCAGGCCGCCCGGCCAGTAGGGCTTGCCCGAGACGATCACCGCGTCCTCGTACGAGAGCACCCCGCCAGGAACCCACCGGTCACTCACGGCCGTGGGTGCGATGCCGTACACCTTGGCGATCTCCTTGCGGCCCAGTACCAGCGGCTTCGCCACGACAACCCCACCTCTCTCCCGAATCTGCCATAGCAGAATACGGGTAAAGGGGTGGGGTTGTCGCACGTGGGCACCGCAAGCGTGCCCGGCACCCCGTTAGACTGAGACCACACTTTCCAAGAGGTGTACGCGACCCCCCGCCCATCGGCCGATGCTCGGGGGTTTCGCAGTATCTGAGGGCGGCACGGCTGCACCTTCAG
The DNA here is from genome assembly GCF_035978755.1 of Streptomyces sp. NBC_01298. Classification (NCBI taxonomy): domain Bacteria; kingdom Bacillati; phylum Actinomycetota; class Actinomycetes; order Kitasatosporales; family Streptomycetaceae; genus Streptomyces; species Streptomyces sp. NBC_01298. Next base: position 1,096,671 of record NZ_CP108414.1, on the reverse strand, counting down.
GAGATGCCCCTGAACGTTTCCTTCTCTGCCCATTCTTGGGTGGTTCAACAGGTTCCGTGCGTAGACGTAGGCATGTCAGGAGCTGTGGCGCCGAAGGCCGTCGCGCCCTTCGGTCCCCTCGGAAGGCGACCGCCACCCGACTCGGCGGTATGCGTCCATTCGGTAGTAGTCGTTGCGATCCTCGGTCGCCTCGGAAGGTGACCGCCACGAGCTGGTAACGGACGAGCTTCACGACGGCGGCGATGTTGCGATCCTCGGTCGCCTCGCACGGCGACCGCCACCACGGTGGGCCGCACGACCTGAGAGTCGGACCGGTGGTTGAGATCCTCAGTCGCCCCGGAAGGCCGACCGGCACTTCGGACCGTGAGCTTGGAGGACGGCCGCGTGGTGGTTGCGATCCTCGGTCGCGTCGGAAGGCGACCGCCACGACGCAGAACGTCCAGCAGACGCAGACGGCGTATCCGTTGCGATCCTCGGTCGTCTCGGAAGGTGAACGCCACATTTCCGCCGCCACCGCGACCTTGGCAGCGAGCATGTTGCGATCCTCGGTCGTCTCGGATGGCGACCGCCACACCCACGATGAGGCCGCGGCGAGGATCGCGGCGGCGTTGCGATCCTCGGTCTGGAAGGCGACCGCCACGATCCCGCGCTTGACGAGGACCAGGTCCGCAACGAGGTTGTGATCCTCGGTCGCCTCGAAAGGCGACCGCCACATCGAGACGGATACCAGCGGATGGGGCGCCTACCAGTCGCGATCCTCGGTCGCCTCGGAAGGCGACCGCCACTCCAGATCTTGGAGAGGGGGTCCGTGGTCGTCGTGTTGTGATCCTCGGTCGCCTCGGAAGGGACCTGGCCATTCATGCGCGGCCGCCGCGCACGGTGCTGAGGGCCTTGGCCAGCTCGAAGGTTGCGGCCCTCGGGCGCCCCGGAGGGCAGCGGCTGCGGCCAGACTGAAGCGCCTGGAGATGGTCAGGCATGGGTTGTCATTCGGTGGCTGCCGGGTAGGGGGCCTGCAACCTGGCATGGACGGATCGCGCCGGGTGGCGAGTTGTGGGCTGGCTTTTCACCCGATGAGGCGGGTCAGCGTGATGCCGGCGGGGAGGTCGGCGTCCCGGATCTCGACGGTGCCGTAGTCGGTGAAGTTGCGGGCGCTGACGTCACCGAGGGGTTTGACGTGGATCCGGTCGAGGAGGGTGTGGGCGGGGGCGCGGCCGAAGGCGTCGTCGTGGGTGAAGACGTACAGGCCACGCAGAGCGAGGGCCCCTCGGGCTGCTGCGCGGTCGTGGTCGAGCATGAGGGTGAAGGCGCGCCAGAAGGCTGCGAGGTCCTCGCTGGTGACGCCGGTCTTGGCAGCGAGGGGGGCGCTGAAGTGTCCGGCGCCGCGGTAGAGGCCGTAGGGGACGATGTGTTTGGAGCCCATCTCGGTCTCCTTGCCCTTCTTGCCCTCCTCGGGGTTGTGCCAGGCGTCGATGTCTTCCTGCTTGGTGGGAGTGACTCGCGTGACGCCGATATCGAAGGGGGTGATGGGGTCGATGGAGCGGGAGAAGGAGATTTGCATAGGCCCTTGGACACGGCCGGCTGTCTTGTCCCTCTTGCCGGTGGACATCACGGCGCCGAACATGCGGACGTCGAAGAAGTTGCGGCACATCCAGGTACGGGCTTCGCTCTGGTTCGTGGCCCCGTTCTCGGGTGTGTAGGCGCGCTCGTGCTGAGCGTTGAGAGCGACGCCGGCTTCGACGTAGATCTCGTAACCGGGCTTGTTCTCTTCGTGGTTGATCAGAGCGACCGTGTTACGGATCTTGCGCTTGATGGCGACGTCGGTGATCAGGCCCTGTCCGGTGACCGGGTCGGTGCGGGGGATACCGCCGTTGTCGGGGTCTCCGTTGGGGTTGCTGTCGGTGGCGTCGATGAGGAACACGAAGTCGTGCTTGCGGGTCGGGTCAAGGTGCGCCTGGGTCATGACGGTCCGTTCTCTGGGTGAGCTGTCAGCTGTGGGTGACATGCCGGCGTGTAGCTGCCCTTGAGCAGATCACGATGCGGGCTCGGGGTCCTTGCTGTCGGTGCTGTGAGCCTTGGCCGCGGCACGGTCGGCAGCGCGCTGCTGTTCGTAGCCGATGACGAAGCGGCCCTGCTCTCGGGGTGTCAGGTGCAGGGGGAGGTCGTCGCTGAAGGCGCTGAAGACCTCGCTGAGGCGGGCTTCGAGGGCTGCTCCCGCGGAAGGTCGGTCGCGGCGAAGGCGCTTGAGATGCGCGTTTGCTCCGATGCGGAGCTGCGTCAGGACTACTCCGGGGGCGGTGACCGCGGCGCTGAAGTGCTTGTCGCGGATTGTGGTGTTCACATTCCGCATGGCGGCGCGCTGCACGGCTTCGAGGACGGCGAACGCCCGCCCGCACAGGTAGGCGGGGTCGGCGCTGGAGAGGTCCAAGGTGGGCATCAGATGGTCCCTGGGGTCGGTGGAGCGGTTGAGGACGAGCCGGAGCAGGGCGATACGGGCGACGTCGACGTGGTGGTCTGCGCGGATGCGCTGCAGGAGCGCGGGCAGCAGCCTGGCCGGCGGCGGAGTACGCCGCAGTGCGCAGCGGGCAAGGTCGGCTTCGAGGCCGTGAGCCGCACTGTCCTTGACGTAGCGGTTGCCGTCGTGGCGTCCCGCTGAAATAGCCAGGAGCCACAGCGGCACGTAGCGGGTCTGGCCCGTCCATCCGTCGTGGACGCCGTGGTCCAGGTACCAGGCGCCCACGTTCGCCTTCAGTTCCTCGAGGGGAACCTCGAGCCATTCGCGCACGACGATGCGGGCGTTGTTCAAGCCCAGGGTCAAGGCGTAGAAGTCGTTGGGATTCACACGGTCGGCGGCCGCCGCGGTGTGCTGGTTGTGGAGGGCGGTGAGGAGATGGCCGATGGCTGCCGGGTCGGGCTGGTCCTCGTACAGCAGCGCCATGAGTGAGTCATCGGCGGGGGAGCGGGTCCACCACACCATCACGCTGTCCGGAAAGCGGCGGCGGTTGGTGTCGCTTGCCAGGAGGTAGTTGAGGGTGGCCATCACCTGCTGCCCGCATCGGTCACAGACCGGGGTATTGGCCAGTTGGGTGGTGCCGTCGCGACCCTGGGCAGTGGTGTTGATGCTGATGAGCTGGCCCTCGTTGCTCCCGCCGGTAGTGGGGATCGCACCCTTCTTCACCGGTTCGGGGATGGTGGCCAGCAGGTCTCCCACGGTGCCGCAGATCAGACATAGCCCGCGCTGGCCGTCGCCGCCCTTGCGTTCCCGCGCCACCTCGGACCACACGCGTTGAACCGAGGTGTCTTCGTGGACCCAGCGTGTCCCGACCATGACGGCCACGGTGTCCTTCGCGTCCAGGTCCTCCGGCAGCCCCTGTGCCGGGAGCCCTCCGGCAGTGAAGAAGGCGCGAAGAGCGACGGCGGAGGGATTGTCAGGATCGCCATGGGCCCAGCGCAGGGCGAGCTCCCGGTAGGCGGCATGGCGGCGCCGCGCTTCTTCCTCGTCCTTGGGGGAGGGGCCGTCCGGCCGGCCGGTGTTCTTCGGCCGCCCGAGAACGAACTCGGCAGTGTCCACCAGGAGGTAGGGCGGTACCTTCGTCCCGGACCGCTGCACGTAGGGGACTGGCGTGATCAGCGCCTGGTCCCGCGCCTTGGGCGGAGGGCGGCGCGATACGAGCCGGGCGCCGCCGCCGTCTTCTTCGATGTGCAGGATCCAGTGGATCTGTTTCGGCCGGTAGAACTCCGGGGGCAACGAGCTCCCGAGCTGCTCGGAGTATTCGGTCAGGCGCTTCAGCAGCACGGCCTCAGTCCTCCGTTCCGGTCGCACGCCACGGCGCCTGGGGCATGGCCACCGCCTCGTCGGGAAGCGGCTGCAGGGGAACGTGGAGCACCCCGTCGACGAGGCTGGCCCTGAACCACCGGTACCGTTCGCCCTGCGGCGTGTAGGCGATGGAGTGGAGCATCACGCCCAGCTCCTCGGTACGCGCAATGGGGCAGGCACTCTCGGCCGAGTCCGTGGCCGGCCCGAAGTGGGCTGTGAACTCCCGGCATCCGAAGAATGGTTGGGAGAAACTAGCACCACGCTCTACCCGGCGGCGCAGCTGCTCGCGGTACTTTTCCTCGGGAGCGTTGGCCCGGGCGGACGTGACGATCTGGGCACCGATGCGGTACCGGACATCTCGCAGGGCCATGGTGCTGCGCTGGTCCCGGTCGGCCTCGACGTCGTAGCGCCGGGTGCGGTTCGCGCGCAGATCTCGCACCGTGCCGGCGTTGATCGTGGATTTCACCTCGTTGCGACGTACCTGCACCCACTGAATCGGTGCGAGCACCTCGATCCGGGTGATCACGTAGCTGAACTCAGGCTTCCAGAAGATCGCCTCCAGAAGCCCGCGGGCCGCCGAAGGGGTCATGACCGGATAGCTGACGCGTTCAGCCTTCAGCTCCGGACGGGTGTAGCAGGCAAGTTCTCCCCACGTCTCGACCACCAGATCGGGGAACATCCAGCCCCCGTTTCCGCGCCCCGCGGCCCTGCTCTCCTTCGAAGTTGACGTACGCAACTGCGCCTCCACCCCTTCATGACAGTCAAGCCGACGAACCCGCCTCGTGCGGCGCCTGTCGCCGACTGCGGTGCCCCCGCACCCTACGAGCCGCCACTGACAACGCCCCGGGACATCAACGTCCGTGCGGTGAAGCAGAGTTGAGTGATATCGAAGCGTCTTGCTAGGTCTTGAAATCAACATGGCAGCGCCATGCCGCGGAGACGTCTGGGTGACTAAAAATGCGTCAGACGCGCCCACATACTGCTCATGCGTGGCCGCGCCTGATCGATGGAGGATCGAGCGAATTCGCGTCGATCACACTGTTTCTACCCTCAGCTCACCCAGCGGGTGAACTGCCGTCCGGCACCCCACCAGGGCACCTCGCGACAGGGTAGCCACCGACCCGCGCTGTCAGACCAGATATCCCGCACGATCTTCCGGCGCGAAGGGGTCCAAGCCCCTCTCCTCGTCGTATTGACCGCACCACAAGACGAGATCACCGACCACCGGCTCAGCGAGCCCGCACGACAGGGCCACCCGGACCTCATGGCGAGGCAGCGCAGCCATGTGTGGCTGCAATCGGCGCAACACCTCAGGCCCGCACGGATACGGACCCCGCAGCGCCGCAACATCACTCTCGATCCCGGCGCGGTCCTCCTCGTCCCTGATCACCACCACGGCCTGCGAGTACTCGTCATTGATCATCTGGAAGTCCTCGGCGACCTGCGGGAAGTCCAGCGCCTGCCGGGCCACCTCGATGTGGCTACCCATGCCCTCCCCTCCCGCCACCTGGTAGGCGTACCGCTGCGGGTAGTAGGCGGCCAGGGCATCGAGATCATCCGGGTGGGCCAGACCCGGGCCGAAGAACCTGGATGTCGCCTCCAGCGCAGCTGTGTAGGAGGGATCCTTCGGCTGGCCCGCGCCCTCAGCCCGGAACACCACAACCACACCGTCGTGCGGTAGGCGCCCGTCACGGTTGCAGCGTCCGGCCGCCTGCTGCAAAGACTCGGCCGGCGCCCACGCCCGGTATACGCGAGGGAAGTCAACATCCACGCCCGCTTCGATCAACGGCGTCGACACAACCCGAACAGGCAGCCCCTTTTTGAGGTCTTGTCGGATGGACGAGATCCCTTCCCGCCGGTGGCTGGCCGTCATACGCGTCGACAAATGCCGCACATGCTCCTGGCACCTGTCCGCGAGCAGCCGGTGAAGGTGGGCGGCATCCTTGGTGGTGTTCACAATGGCCAAAGCCTGCTGGCCTGACTCCGTGATCTCCTGCGCAACGCTCTCCCATGTGACGCCCCCGCCGACACGCCACTCGTAGCTGACCCTGCGCAGCTTTCGGAACAGGTCCGTCACGTCGTCTACCACCGCGCGGCGATCGAGACCCTCGAGCCTTGGCAAAGACCAAAACTCCGGCTGCGTCGCCGAAGCCAGCACGACGGTTACCCCGAAGTGCTCCACCAGCCCACGCAGAACACTCAGGATTGGCACCAGGAGCCGGTCGGGGAGCGCCTGGACCTCATCCAAAACGATCACACTCCCCGCCAGGCGGTGAAGCTTGCGCATAGCCGACGGCTTACGGGCGAACAGCGACTGAAACAGCTGTACGGTCGTCGTGACCACGAAGGGGGCGTCCCAATTCTCTGCCGCGAGCCGTGACCACCTGCCACTGGCTGTTTCGTCGTCCAGATCGACCGAACTGTGGTGCTCCAGCACCACCGGTCCACCCTCCGCCTCCGAACGCGGATCCAGCATGTCCCGGTACACCTGGGCGTTCTGCTCCGTGATGCTGATGAAAGGCACCGCCACCACTACCCTGCGCCGACCATGAGCGGCAGCATGCCGAAGAGCAAACCCCGCGGAGGCCAGTGTCTTCGCACCACCAGTAGGCACATGCAGCACGTACATCCCAGGCGGCCCTGAAGCCGCAGCGAGAGCCTGCTCATACACGGCGCCACGCACCTCGTCCACAGGCGACTTCTCACGCCTGGCAAGCATCTCGCCCCGACGCACCTCAAACCGTGTGGCAAGCCCATCCATATCGACCGGCGGCCCCAGGCGCACGGACTCGCTGGCGAAGTGCGCCTCCGTGTCCAGGAAATCGGCGTCGACCAGGCAACTGAACAGCATCCTGACCAGCAGATCCATCCGTAGCCGCAGCTCAGACGCCGAGAGCTTCGGGTCGGACAGCCAGGACGGAGGCGCGATCCTTCCCTCACGGAGAATCTCAGGAACGAACTGAGCAACCCGCGCGGTTGCTTCCCTGGCCGTCTCCGCCTCCGGGCCCTTGCCGGCAAGCTCAGCCAGCACAACCCCTACCTCCTGCAAGGAGGGCATCCCGCCATGATGTCCAAGCACCGGTGAAGCGAAAGGTCGGCCCAACACCTGCGCGGCCAAGTGGGCACCGGCACCCTTGTGGGGAACGCCGACTCTGCCCCCGAGGCGCTCAGCCCGCTCGACCAGCGCCACCTGCCATGCACAGCTCCCCTTCCCCACGTCGTGCACGAGGGCGAGATACTCAGCAGAGCGCCCCATCCCGAACGCGTCTCCAAAGACACGCGCGAGCGAAGCCGACCCCCGCAGATGATCCTGCAAGGTATGTCGTAGGCCAGTCACCGTACTGCGACTATGAGCCCACAGTGCCTCGCCAGGACGGTCGCTGTTGTCGCGGGACTCAACCAGTAATCTCGACATGGTCGAGCAGCCTACGAGGGGCCACTGACAATCCTCTTCGTGAGCCTGAGGAGGGAGCTTCGGAACCTCATGCACACACGCGACACGCGGTCCGCACCGAAGCAAGAACATCTAATTTGGTGCCATTTGCGGTGTGAAGTCAGCCCCTTGGCCGGTCCGGCTAGGCTGAATCCCGCACGTGAGTCAGAGTGGCGGTCGTCCTTCCGGACGGCCGAGGATCGCAACATGTCGTCCAGATGCCCGCCGAGCAGGTGTCGGGCGGTGGCGGTCGTCCTTCCGGACGGCCGAGAATGGCAACGGCGAGCAGCAAGCCGGTGAGCGCGAGTCGGGGGAGTATGGCGGTCGTGCTTCGGGACGGCCGAGGATCGCAACTGGTTCAGCAGCGCGTCACGAGTGGTGGTTGTCATCTGGCGGCTGCCCTTCGGGACGATCGAGGATCGCAACCGAGGCGAGACCGACGGTGCGGCAGCAGTACGGCAGCGGCGGTCGCCTTTTGGGATGACCGAGGCTCGCAACATGATGACCAAGGCCTACACGGGAATGCGGCTGGGGGTGGCGGTCGTCCTTCCGGACGGCCGAGGATCGCAACGACATCCTCACGAAGGGCTTCCAGAAAGGCGCCAACGTGGCGGTCGTCCTTCGGGACGACCGAGGATCGCAACCAGGTCGACCGGCGGTATGAGGGGCTCCGGGAGCAGCGTGGTGGTCGCCCTTCGGGACGATCGAGGATCGAAACCGCCGGGGCTGCGTCACCATGGCCGGCAACCTGACCGAGCCGCGGTAGCCCTTCGGGGCCGAGGAGCGCAATATAGGGGTGTCGCTGTACTGCCCGGTCAGGCCGGTGGTGGCGGTCGCCTTTCGGGGTGACCGAGGATCGCAACCTGATCTCGCAGCCGAACCTGAACCACGTCGGTCTGGTGGCGGTCGTCCTTAAGGGACGGCCGAGGATCGCAACGGTGTAGCGAGCGGCGTGGACGGGGCTACTGTCGGGTGGCGGTGGTTCTTAGGGACGGCCGAGGATCGCAACGGCGCGGACAGCCGCGCCACGAGGACACTTCCTATGGTGGCGGTCGTCCTTTGGACGATCGAGGATCGCAACACCCGGATCGGCATCCCGATGCCAGAACCCCGCATCGTGGCGGTCGCCTGTTGAGGCGACCGAGGATCGCAACCACAGCTCGACGAACGCGGCGCGGGTGCTCGCCGGGTGTGGCGGTCGCCCTTCGGGACAACCGAGGATCGCAACTTCTGCCGCACCACGCGTCCGGTGCACTGGTGCAGGTGCGGCGGTCGCCCTTCGGGACGACCGAGGATCGCAGCTGGTTGAGGTACAGCTCGACATATTGCTCGGCTGCTGGGGGCCGTCACCCTTCGGGGCGGCCGAGGATCGCAACGACGGGCTGAAGCCGTCCAACAACGGCGAGTTGCAGTGGCGGTCGTCCTTCGCGACGGCCACTGCACCGCGGCGTTGATGACCGTGCCGGCCCCGGCGGTGGTGGCGGTTGTCCTTCGGGACGACCGAGGATCGCAACGGCCTGCACCACTCCGCGAAGTCGGTCTACCGGTCCCGGTGGCGGTTGTCCTTTGGGACGGCCGAGGATCGCAACCCGCACACGGCCGAGGGAACATAGCCATGAGGTCTGGTGGCGGTTGCCCCTTGGGGCGTTCGAGGATCGCATCAGGCGGTGGCGGAAGTCGCAGTAGGGGCGGAGATGTGGCGGTCGCTCTTCGGGGCTGCCGAGGATCGCAACGAGTGGTTCGCCCCGGACGAGATACCGCGGGATGAGTGGCGGTCGCCCTTCCGGACGGCCGAGGATCGCAACCGACTAGCCCTTGCGAAGGGCCTGTCCGTCGCGCAGGTGGCGGTAGTCCTTCCGGACGGCCGAGGTTCGGAACTGCTTAAGGGCCCACGCAACCGCGGTCCGGGTCTGGTGGCGGTCGTCTTTCTTTTGACGGCCGAGAATCGCAAGGGCAAGGGCATGGGGATGGCCGCCCGCCAGATCGGGATGGCGGTCGTACTTCGGGACGGCCGAGGAGCGCGGCAACAGGGATCGGGAACTGATGCTTGTTGATTGCCGCTCCGGCTGATGCAGCTTGCGGTCGCCCTGCGGAGCGGCCGAGGATCGCAAAACGGTGGACACGCGCAGCCGAAGGCGGAACCTCGCAGTGACGGTCTCCCCTCGGGAAGGCCGAGGATCGCAACAACCCCGAGTCGGACGGCAACGAAAGGTCGCTCGGCGTGGCGGTCGTCCTTCCGGATGGCCGAGGATCGCAACTCGATGCCCACGATAAACCGCCCGGCCCCACGATGGGGGTGGCGGTCGCCTTCGAGACACCCGAGAATCGCAAATGACACGAAGACCGTCGACCGGGTCGACTTCGATGTTGTGGCGGTCGTCCTTCTTCGGGATGATCGAGGATCGGAACGGCCTGGACATGTCGGCGACTGAGCAGGCCGGGGGGTGGCGGTCGTTTTCGTAACGACCGAGGATCGCAACTGCGGGATGGTGCGCGCACGCTGGTCCTGGCCGAGCGTGGCGGTCGTCCTCCAGGACGGCCGAGGGTCGCAGCAGGGCTGCGAAGAGCCCTGGCCGGGCTTGGGCTCGGCGTGGCGGTCGCCTCTAGGGACGAACGAAGATCGCACATTCACGGACGCGTGACCTACCGCGCGCATGGCGGTTACCCTTCGGTGTGGCTGAGGATCGTAACAAGGTTGGGCAGACGCCGCAGGGTGACTAGGGCGTGTGGCGGTCGCCTTTTGGGACGACCGAGGGCCGCAAGGCCCCCCATTGCAGAGGTCCAGAGCCTCGCCTGTGGTGGTTGTCCTTCGAGATGACCGAGGATCGCAACGAAAAGGAGATCGCCAAGCTGGCACCGGCCGCGCAGTGGCGGTCTCCCCTCGGGGCGACCGAGGATCGCAACGCCGCGAAGCGGGCGACTGAGGTCGTCGCGCGGGCCGGTGGCGGTCGCCTTTCGGACCGACCGAGGATCGTAAAGAGGAAGCGGCCGAAGGGTTGGCGCGGTTGGACGAGGTGGCGGTCGTTCTTCCGGACGACCGAGGATCGCAACGGCCTGTCCAAAACGATGCTCGCCGGTGCAACCTCGGTGGCGGTCGGCCTTCAGGACGATCGAGGATCAACCTGGGGTGTTAAGCGCGCCGACGGTCGGCGCCATCGTGGCGGTCGTCCTTTGGGTCAATCGAGGGTCGCAAGTCCACGGGGACTGCGGTGGCGATGGGACGCTCGGTGCGTGGCGGTGGTCCTTCGGGACGGCCGAGAATCGCAACGAGGACCGCGAGGTCTAGGAATAGCTCAAGGACCCAATGACGGTGATGATTCTGGACGACCGAGGACCGGAACGCCCAGGCCGCCCTCGCGCTCGCCGTCGGCTTCGGGCCGTGGTCGTACTCCGGGATGACTGAGTATTGCAATGCCGAGGTCGAGGGGGCACTCGCCAGGGCCAGGCCGGTGGTGGTCGTTCTTTGGGGCTACTAAGGATCGCAACGCCGAGTACCTGGGAGGCGAGATCGAGCCCGTACGGGTTGGCGGTCGTCCTTCGGGACGGCCGAGGGTCGTAACTCGATCACCAGCGCCCGCATGATCCAGTACAGACGGGTGGCGGTCGCCCTTCTGAACGGCCGAGGATCGCAACGTCCCCATGTACCGCGGGTTCATCGACGTCATGCACGTTGCGCTGGTCCTTCGGGACGACCGAGGATTGCAGCGACGAGAAGAACGAGACCCCGCCACCGCAGCGGGTGGCAGCCGTCTATCGGGATGGCTGCGGATCGCAACTTCTCGGAGAAGCTGGGCTCTGACCTTCTCAGCGCGGGGTGGTGGTCGTCGGACGGCTGGCGGATCGCAGTAGCGTGTTCCGCGTGGAGGGTCCAGCTGATTTACGAGTGTCGGCGGTTGCCCCTTCAGGACGACCGAGGATCGCAACAAACTCCTGCGGTGGCAGCGGGATCTACTCGTTGAGTGGCGGTCGCCCTGCGGGACGACCGAGGATCGCAACGTCCGCTTCAGCGTCAACGCGATGATCCGCGTTGATATGGCGGTTGGCCTTCTGGGCGGCTGAGGATCGCAACGGCCTGACCTACGGTGCCGTGAACTTGTACGGTGGCGGTGTCGGGCGCCCTTCGGGACGGCCGAGGGTCGCAGCTGCGTGAGGACGCGCCGTGCCGACAGTGCCACGAGCATGGCGGTTGCCCTACGGGTTGATCGAGGATCGTAACGACGACACCCGTACTGTCGCCGGCGTGGTCACCGTGGGCGGTCGTCTTTCGAGACGGCCATGGATCGCAGCACCGTGTTCCGCGCGGCGCACGTCCAACTGATCTACAAGTGCCGATGGTTGCTCCTTCGGGACGGCTGAGGATCGCAACCGTGAGGAGTCAGAGAGAACGCCGCCTCTCGGCAGGGGTGGCGGTCGCTGTTTGGGACGATCGAGGACCGTATCCCCCTCTGGGTGCGGCTCGGTGCCAGCGACCACCGGGGTGGCGGTCGTCCTTCCGGAAGGCCGAGGATCGCAACGTCTGTGTGGTCGTCGTGTGCGGCTTGACCGCGTGGGTGGCGGTCGTCCTTCCGAAGGGTCGAGGATCGCAACACCTCGGCGGGTCATCTCGCCGAGCTCGGTGGAGAGGTGGCGGTCGCCCTTCGGGACGACCGAGGATCGCAAGGACGGCGACCGGGATATTTGGCCCCTGCTCAACCTGTAGCGGTCGCTTTTCGGGACGGCCCAGGATCGCAACGAGTACCACGTCATCGACATCGCGGCCGAAGTCGTGTGGCGGTTGCTCTTCGGGGCGACCGAGAATCGCAACGACCGCACGCGGGACCCCGGCGCCAGGTCCACAAGCGTGGCGGTCGCCTTCGGGGAGGACCGAGGATCGCAACATCACCGCCTGGTACACCCAGCGCGGGGAGCTGGACGTGACGGTTGTCCTTTGGGGCGGCCCAGGATCGCAACGGGATAGTCGGCTACGAGTGGGCCTTCGAGGACACGTGGCGGTCGCCTTCGGGACGACTGAGGATCGCAACAAGGCGGGCGGCTAGTACCTGATCGACGTGCCGTCGGGTGGCGGTCGCCCTTCGGGGCGATCGAGGTTCGACACTCGCGTGATTGAACTCGGGACGGGGGAGTGGTGGCGGACGCCCCGAGGGCCGCAACTCCTTGACGGTCATCAGGTCGCCGGTCACCAGGACCGTGGGGGCTGGCCATGACGTGTGGCGGTCGTCCTTCGGGACGGCCGAGGATCGCAACACGGGTGCTGGCTCGACACAGACGCTCTCGACCGCGAGTCGCGGTCGCCCTTCGGGACGATCGAGGATCGCAACTGATTGAGGTACAGCTCGACATACTGGGAGGCGGCTGGTGGCGGTCGCCCTTCGGGGTTCGTAACGTGGTCCAGACGGGCCACATCGACGGCTCCGGGAAGTGGCGGGCGCCCAGCTGTGTGTAGGTGTAGTCCAACTACCGGATAGTGCGGCGCTCTTGGAAGGCCCAGAAACGTCACCTTGTTGTCGACGGTGCAGTCGCTCATGGCCAGGTGGGAAGATCCTCCGGAAGTCTCCGGCCCCCCCGTGGGTCACTGCTCGACCTTGAGACACTCATCTGGCTCGGCACTGGGGCGCCGGGCGGCACCCGTCATGTTGGTGATCCCGATCCGTACGCCTGCGGCGAGCAGCCGGCGGCAGCAGCGCACTGCGTCGGGACCGAAGACCCGGATCGCCAGCGTGATCTCCAGGGCAACCAACGACGGAGCAGCGTCTCGCTGCACGTGCCCCTCCCAGGGATGTCGTCGAAGGGCGCCGCACCCCGCCTGTCGCAGCGCCGGAGGCGTCATCGCCTCCACTCATATACCGGTTGGGAGACCCGCGAACGTGCAGGCAAAAAACGATCGCTTTCGAACCTCCACCCGAAGCTTTCCGTGCAACCATGATCACGTCCCGGATGAACCCCGGCTCCCACCACAAGCGACCCGGTGATCAGCCGAGCTCCGCAGAATGCCGCCCGGAGCCAGGTGACGTGGCGAGATGGAGCAGCGGGAGTCCCCGGCTGAGGCGAGCACGGCGCGGGCCCGCTCCGCGCGCAGCGCGTCCTCGGCATGAGGGTCGGCTGTGCAGCGAGATCTTCGGTGAGTTGCTGGATCGTGACGCACCGGGGGAACTTGGCGCCTGCTTCCGTATCCAGCACCACCATCCTCGCGACCGGGATGTCCAGGTACTGGACGTATCCTCTTCTGCCCGTTTGCATCGACCGGTAGCCACCCGCTACGACACTTCGTGCTCTAGGTAGCCGGCCCGGGCAAAGCAGGCGCTCCCAATCGACAGAGACAGAACCACTTTCAACCCTCTGGGCTCCCGAGCTCCGAGGACGATACTGCTGCCCTGCTCATCAGGGAGGCGCCCGCGGTCGAAGACGAACCCGATCTTGTTTGACGGTCCAGTCGCCGAGCGGGGGAGGGAAGTGCACGGCCAGGGGCTTCGGATCGCCGGCGAACATGAGACCCGCCTCTTCCAGAGTCTCGGTCGACCCACGTCGTACGGACCACGCTAGGGCGCTGGTCTCGCCTACGTCCAGCGCACACCCGATACGGCCGATGGCTGATGGGATGGCCGCCTCGATGACGCGTACGACGTTTTCTCTGGCGGCGACCGACGCGGCGATGAGGGATGGGCGCTGCGCTCGGAGCGGGTTAGGAGCCAACGCGCAGCGTCAGTTCGCGAAGCTGCTGGGCGGTGGTGGCGATGTCGTATCGGCGCGCGTTGTTGAAAGCTGCTTTGCTCAAGGCCTTGCGCCGCTGGGGATCCTGACTCATCTCATCCAAGACTTCAGCCAGCGAGCGCGGGTCGCCAGGGGCGTAGGGAACGCCGGAACTTCCGAGGATCTCCCTCGCACCGGGAAGGTCCGAGTAGGTGACCGGAAGTCCGTGGGCTTGGGCCTCGATGAGGACGAGACCGAAAGCCTCCAGGTCTCTGGTCGTGAAGACGAATGCGTCGAAGTTCGGCAGCCGGGTCCACAGTTCGGCGCGGGGCAGGAACGGCACGAACTGAAGTCGGTCTCGCAGCCCGAGTTCGATAGCCCGCTGTTCCAGATGGTCCCGTAGGACTCCTTGGCCGATCACCGTCAAGCGGTGCGGGTGGTCGGTTAGCGCAAGAGCTTCGATGGCGGTGATCGTGGATTTGTTGTCGTCCAGACGGCCGGCGTGCACCAGAGACAGGGGTCCGGTGCCAGTAGCCGGTTGATCGCGCACCTGGGCATCGCTCAAAGGGATACCCCACGGGATGACAGCGAGCCGATCGGTGAATTGACCTCCGGTGAGACGGTCGATGCGGTCGGCGAGGGCGGAGGTTGGAGCGACGATCGCGGCGCTTGCGGCGGCAACTTCGTTCAAGCCCTCGCGTGCCCACGCGTTGCGCTCGGCCATCATCACGTCAGGACCGTGAGCGATGGCGATGACCGGGATGCTCCCGGCAGTTCGAGCGAAGGCCAGGCTGAGAGCGAACCCGACGTACTGAGCGTGGATGGCATCCGGCCGGGTCTCCTCGATGAGCGCACCGACCTCACGCGTCAACTCGTCAATGTAGGGGTCGAAGAGTGGGCCATGGGGTCGTTTGGTCGTGGAGAGGGTGACCAGCTGATCGAACGCAGTCTTCCAGGCCTCATCGACCGGGGCCCTGCCCAGGAAGGTCGTGTGGATTTCAGGCATTGCGCCGTAGAGATCGTTGACGAGGATCATGCTCCCGGACGAAGGTTCGGAGGTGCGGTTGATGCCGGTCAGGATGTTCAGGAGCCTGTTGGTCATGCGGGTACCCCCTTCATGGGCGACCGTCGGGTGGCAGTCGGTGATCGGGCTGCAGGGGCCAGCTCGACTCGTGATCCGTCGGTGGCGCTGTGCGTCTCGCGCTGGCGGGGTGGTGCCCACCAAGATGCGAGGTGCGGGGTGAGGACGGCGGTGATCTCCTCGTCCGGATGCAGGTAGCCCTTGCCGTCTCGTCGTGCCGTCCATACTCGGACTGCCGATCGAGGGTAGGCGGGGTTGATCCCTATTTCCCCCTTGGGGATGACTCCGTTGAAAGGGGTGGGGATTCCTTCGTTGTTCCAGTAGTCCCAGGCCTCCAACGCCTTGGATTTCTCGAAGCAGTGGTACAGGTGCTGGTATCGGGGCATGTACCGGATCTCTCGGAACAGCATCTGGCCGATCAGTCCGGGCGCGGCCTTCTGGAGGGTGTTGAGATCGGTGCCCTGGAAGGTGACCGCTGCGGCGTCCTGGGATGGGTGCAGCGCGGTCTGGGCGAACAGGTGGGAGAGCCGTCGCCGGACGTACTCCGCGACTCCCGGGCCGAGAGCCGGCTCTATGCCGTCGATGAGTTGGATGAGTCGGTGATGGCGCGGATTGAAACGGGCCAGGTCGAACAACCGCTCCATGCCGTCCACAGCGGCGAAGGCCAGCCTCTTGTAGAGCCAGTTGTTCAGCTCTCCCACCTGGGCGCAGGTCTTGGTCTCCGGAGTGGCGGAGTGGAGCATCAGGTACTCGGACAGAACCTCGAAGTACAGGTAGCCGAGGAACGGTACGTGGGCCACGGCATCGGACAACTGGTCGATGAACTCGGATGATGGGCTGTGCTGACCGACGGCGTTGCGCAGGGCGAGATCGAGGAACGGGGCGCCGGTCCGCAGCCCGGCCAGTACGGCCCGGTCGAGCTGGTTGTTCTCGGCAGGGGCGAGGAAACTCTGGTAACGCTGGTAAGTACGCAGGTGGATGGCGCCGAGATGCAGGTAGTCGATTCCCTTGGGCTGGATCGGGGCATCCGGGGTGACTTCGAAGACCATGGCCTTGGTGGAGGGCTTCGTCTGCAACAGGTAGGCGCCGAGGTTGTGGGGGCGCAGCCCCTCGCGCTGGCTGGTGAGGGGCGCGCAGTACAGGGCCCCGACCAGGCATCCGGTGGAGACGTGCAGCTGCCGGCTGGTGCGGATGGCGTCGATGTCCCTGGTGACGTGCAGCAGGTGGATCGGCTTTCCGCTGACGAGTGCTGCGGTCATCGCGTTTCGCCGCAACAGCGAGCCGTTGGGGGTCGAGGATTCCAGGTACTGGCGCCAGTCGCTCTCGCTCTCGGCCAGTGAGGCAGGAGTCCGACGCTGCGCGGGCCTGGTGTAGTCCGTGTGAGCCTGTTCCCATTCGTCGCGCAAGGAGAACTCCCGGAGGGTTGAAAGCGGGTCGGAGGATAGCGGGAAACTAGAGGGTTTCTACGTTCGGTCCAGACAGGCGGTTGCGGCAGTCGAGAACGTAGGGCGCGTTCTCCTGGATCATCGCGAGGTCGAATCGTGCGTGGTCCATGAGGAGCACCACCGCATCGGACGCAGCAACTTCCTCCGCGGTCGCGTCCGCCAAGGGCACATTCAGCTTGGTGGCGTCGCCGTCCGGAAGGTTGGGTTCTGCGCCGCGGACGTCGGCGCCGAGGTTCATGAGGAGTTCGGCGACACGTGCCGAGGGTGACTCGCGGAGGTCGGTGGCGTTGATCTTGTAGGTCATGCCGAGCAGCAGGATCCGGGAGCCGTGGACGGGCATGCCGCGCTCTTGGAGTGCTTCGACGAGCCGCTGGACGACGTAGCTGGGCATGTGGCGGTTCACGTCGGCGGCGAGTTCCACGAACCGGGAAGGGATGCCGAGATCCTGCTGGACCTTCCAGGAGAGGAAGAGGGGGTCGACGGGCAGGCAGTGCCCGCCGACTCCCGGCCCCGGGGTGAACCGTGTGAAGCCGAACGGCTTAGTCGCGGCGGCGTCGATCGCCTCCCAGATATGCACGCCGAGCGGCTTGGCCAGCATCGCCAGCTCGTTGACCAGGGAGATGTTGACGAACCGGAAGGTGTTCTCGATCAGCTTGGCCATCTCGGCGACCTTGGTTCCGGACACCGGAACCGTGGTGTGAAAGATGCCGTCGTAGAAGGCTTTGATCACTTCGAGTGAACTGGTGTCGATTCCAGACACCAATTTCGGGGTCCCCTCGAACGACCACCGCGGGTTCCCCGGAGCGATGCGCTCGGGACTGAAGCCGGCCAGGAAGTCCACCCCGCCCTTGAGGCCCGAGACCGTCTCCAGGATCGGAACCAGCAGTTCTTCGGTGGTGCCGGGATAGGTCGTGGACTCCAGGACCACCGTCGCGCCAGGGTGAAGGTGCTCGCCCAGCGTCCGGGCGCAGGACTTGATGAAGGTCAGGTCGGGCACGCCGGCCCGCAGCGGGGTCGGCACGGTGATCACCGCGATGTCGAAGCCGGCCAGCGCGGTAGCGTCGGCGGTCGCGGAGTAGGCCCCAGTGTCCAGTACCGTGCGGAGCCGCGAGGAGGTCACGTCCTCCACGTAGGAGTGGCCGGCGGCGAGCTGCTGGACGCGGTGCGGGTCCACGTCGTAGCCGACGACACGGTGACCCACCTCGGCGGCACGTACGGCCAGGGGAAGCCCCACATAGCCCTGACCAGCGACAATGATCTGCATGTCAGCTCCTGCTCGGTTGCGGTGCTTGAATGGGGCATTCGTTCCTGGTCTGGCAAGGAGAACCGCTGTGCCTTTGGTGTCCGTCGTGATGCCCGTGTACAACTCGGCAGTCACCCTCGGCGCAGCCGTCCGATCGGTCCTCACACAGACCCACAGCGACCTGGAGCTACTGGTCACCGACGATCAGTCCTCCGATGGCTCCATGGACCTGCTCCGGGAGCTCGCCAGGCAGGACGAGCGCGTCCTGCCGCAGGCGGCCCCCGAGCGGGGCGGTGCAGGCCGGGCCCGCAACCTCGCGATCGAGCGAGCCCGCGGGGAGTACATCGCCTTCCTCGACAGCGACGACATGTGGCTTCCGGAGAAGACCGAGAAGCAGCTCGCCTTCGCCGCCGAGGGCGATGCGCCGCTGACGTTCACGAGCTACTTCAAGATGGACGCCGACTACGACGGCGAGAGCACCGACTGGTTGCCCAACGGGCGGGTGGTCCGTGCGCGCGAGCACGTGGACTACCGTGCGATGTTGCTCCAAGACCACATCGGTGCTCTCACCGCCATGTACTCCCGGACGGTGCTGGGCACGAGGCTGATGCCGGAGATGCGCAAACGCCAGGACTACGCCCTCTGGCTGTCGATCATGCGGGACGGCGCTGACGCCCGGGGCCTGGCTGAGCCGCTTGCGATTTACAGGGCCCACCAGGCGGGATCGCTGTCCTCCAACAAGCTCTCCCTCGTGCAATACAACTGGGCCTTGTACCGCGAGCACGAGCATCTGTCGGTCCCGCGGTCGACGCGGGCCCTGGCCGGCGCCGTCTGGCAGTCGCTGCGCAACTCGCGGATCTAGATTCGCGCACGTACCCAGACACCCCGGTGCGCAAGCGATTCTTGTGGTGCCAGCCCGGCCGTGCCACCGTCTCGGCTACGCAGCCGGGCCGGTTCCAGCCCTTGCGCGCAGGAACAGTTGGAGGAGCATCCGCCGGTCGGCGACCGGGACAGCCTCCTGGCCGCTGTGGAGCGCCTCCCGGCCGTGCAGGAAGCGGCGCTGGTTCACGATGAGGTAGTCCCCGGGCTGGAGCATGAAGGAGACCTGCCCCCGGACGAGCTCCTCGGCGAGCTCCCGAGCGGCATCGGCGTGCGCGAGGCTGAGCTGGGACCTTTCCAGCATCTTGGCGGTGAACCTCACGAACCCCTCACCGGGCTCGGAACGATCCAGGATTGGGAACGGCTTGTACTCCTCCCCGACGCCGTTCAGATCGAAGAACGTCCCGTAGTGGTAGGCCGACTCGGTCAGCAAGGCACGGATGTTCTCCGGCAACCGCGCCACCGCCGCGTGCGCGTCGGAGAGGATGCTGGGGCCGCCGCCCAGCGGGTCCGGGCGGACGCACAGAAGCGTGGTGTAGTCCGGGGGCAGGCTTCCGTTGACCAGGTCCATGTGGAAGGCGTTGTACCCGATGCCGCTGGACTTACCGGGGTCCTTGTCGACCTTGACCCCGATGTCCTTCCACAGGGGCCACCTCGGGAAGGGTGAGAAGGGGACGGCCACCTCGGCCGCGAAGGCCGTCGCCAGCCGCAGGAACCGGCCGTCTTCGGCCCCCAGGGCCTTGGCGAGGTTCCCCAGGCGCAGCACGGCGTATCCGCCACCCTCCCAGGTCAGCGCGCGGCGCAGCACTGAGGTGGTCTCCTCGAACCGCGGGGCGGCCGTCAGCTCGGCCCGATACTCCACCATCGTGGACTTCGCAAGGAACGGACCGTCCAGTCCCCAAGGCCGGAGCGAACGGTCAATCAGAGCGGCTTCGAGTTCGCTCGGGAGGTCGATGTGCACGGGGAAATTCCTTCTCTCTTGGAGTTCTGCGGAGGGACCGGCGGCACTCATGCGGCGCCCCCCATCCCGGTGATCAGCGGGTAGTGCAGGCCGTGGCTACGGAGGCGGCGAACTGTGTGCGCCGCGTTGAGGGCCAGCACGTCGCCGAACAGGTTCTGAATGTCGGCGTGCACTTGGCGGACCGGCCGCTTGAGTCGTTTGGCGATGTCGGTACCCGGGACCCCGTGCAGAAGTAAGGGAATGACCGCGAGTACGTCGGCGTCCAGATCCAGGGTGTGGAGGGAAACGGGCGGCTCTGGCAGGAGTTGGCGCTCGTAGAGGCCGACGATCAGCGCGGGAGTGGTCCGGACCCCGAGCTTCGCCCTGGCGTGCCTGGTGTAGGTGACCACGGTGGCGGGTGCCAGATTCAGGCGCTGGCCGACCTTCGGGGTCGTGAGACCGTCGGCCAGCAGGTCGGCCACCTGGATCTCCCTCTCCGTGAACGAGACGCTACCGACGACAGCCGCGCCGAAGGTCTCGGCAGGCCCCGTGCGGGGTGCGGGCTGCTGGGGCGGGTGCAGCATGGGTTCCATGACGACGGGCGGGTGCTGGGATTGGCGGCCGACCCGCAGGGAGACGGCCGGGGCCTGCAACGGTTTCACGCGCAGCTCCTGGTGCGGTTGGGTCAGGACAGTCGGGTGAAGTAGAGGAGGACCAGCCCCCCGAGGACCGACGCGGTGAACGTCAGGACCAGGGCGGCGAGCCAGAGAGAGACGCCACTGCGGTCCAGCACGTCCGCGGGGTGGCGTAGCGCGTACCGCAAGCGCGGCAGCCGCCGACTGCAGGTGCCGGAGGTCATCGCTTGCGCCGGTCGCCGAGGATCACCAAGACGCCCATGGCGGCGACCAGGCCCAGGCCGACCCACATCAGGAGCCCTCGGCGCGGTGGGCCGATGCGTGGCGGGGTCCGCTGAGGCAGGACCACCGAGCGCGGACATCTTCAGGCGTACGCCGAGGAACGGGCGCAGCAAGATCGGCGACCGCCTCGGGGAGAGGCAGCCCGTCCTTCGCGCGCTGCCAGGCCTCACCGGCCGGACGGGACGGGAGGGGAGCAGGGGAAGGCTCGGGTAAGCCCACGTGATCGGATTCGGGCATGCGTGTGTCCTCCAGAACAAGCCAAATAGTCAAGGGGAGAAGGGCCGATCGACCGACCGGCCTACGAGCCGGCCTGGCGGATGGGTAGCGCGCACCACGAGGTTCTGCTCTCCGGGGTGAACCCCCACCCCCCGCCGAGCTCGGCGGCAAGCAGTTCCACGATCAGGAGGCCACGCCCGCTCTCTGCGTCCAGGGCGGGTTCACCCTGGAGAGGCGAACCGATGCCGGAGTCCCGCACCAGCAAGCGGACCTCCGCGCGGGTGACGAGGAGGGACAGCTTGACCGTCCCGCCTCCGTAGACGATCGCGTTGGTGACCAGCTCGCTCACGACCACCTCCGCGGTTTCCCGAAGCCCCGAAAGACCCGGGCCCCGCAGCTGATCGCCCACGATCGTCCGCATGTGCCGGACACGGCGGGCGTCCACATCGGACACCGTCGTACCCACGGCGCCCTCGACGACGAACTCGCACTCCATCACGTCGTTCCTTCGGCGAGGCCGGCCTGCCGTCTGCTCCCGCGCGGCCCGGAACGGGGTGATCGTCTGCGTCATGTCACACCCTTTCTGCCCGTGGTCATGAAGACATGACACCGGCATTGAGACGCGCTTCCCAGGGGAATCCAGAGGGGGAAAAAACTGTCAAGGGGGAACGTGGAGGGGGAAATTGACGCCACCATGGAGGCCCAGCGACGAACAGGGGCCACACTCGTGTCAGGCAACGCATTCGGCCAGCGGCTGCTCCAACTTCGAGTCCAGGCCGGACGCACTCAGGAACAACAGGCAGACGCGATCAACACCGTCTCCGGGCGCGGCACCATGACGCGCCGGGAGATCAGCCGGTACGAGACCGGCCAGAACATCCCGACCAACCACACGATCACGCACATCGCGATCGCCTGTGGCCTGCCCCCGGACCAACTCAAGCAAGAAGCCGCTGCCGCACGTGCGGACCGTAGGAAGTCCTCGGCGCGGGAGGAACAGGAGCTCATCGACATGAGGCGGCGCACCATCCTCGCGGGACCAGCAATTGGAGCTGCGGCTGCGAGCGAACCGTGGGCACGGCTCGCCCACGCCCTCACCAAAGAGAGTCGGCTCGACTCCCACTCAGTGGCTGCCCTGACCGAGCGCGCGGGCGCGCTCCACGTCAGCGAGAACCATCTGACCGCACAGCAGTTACAGCGGAACGTTGTGACGCATCTCGACACCATCACCGATGCGCTCGCGTGCTCCCACACTCACCAGTCGGAGCTGAGCATTGCGGCCGGGGAAACCGCAGCCCTCGCCGGCTGGATCGCGTGGGATCTCGGCAACCACCAGGCCGCCCACTCCTATTACCAGGTCACGCTCGACTGCGCCCGTGCCGCAGGACATCCCCAGCTTCGGGCCCTCGCCCTGACGTACGCGAGTTACGGAGCCAGCGCCCCCGCGCGCAGGATCGAACTGCTCGCCGAGGCCGCCACCTATGTACGCGGCCCAGGCAACGCCGCCGCCGCTGCCTGGATCCACGGACGTCACGCCGAAGAGATGGCTGCCGTCGGAGAAACGACCTCCGCCCTACGCGCGCTCGACCGCGCTCGCGTCGCCTACGAATACGCCGACCCGATGGTTGAACAGGCCTGGGTTCAGTTCATGTCTCCAGCGCGCATGGACGCGCTCGCGCTCTCCGTCCTGGGGCAGCTGGCGCACCCGGAACTGGAAGAAGTCGCCGCCGCCGCCACTCGACGGCTAGGAGGTGAACTGTCCGACGCCGGTGTCGTCATCCTCGGTGACCTCGCTACCGCTCTTCTCCGAGGCAGCGACAACGAACAGGGTGTCCACGTCGCTCGGAAGTTCGCCACAGCAGCAGCCGCACGTCCGAACACGATGGGCCGGGTTCGTGCGCTCGCTATCGCTGGCCACCTACCCGATCGCGAACACGAGCTCGCGGCACAGTTGAGGGAGCTTGCCGCGTAACCCGATGCCTGCCACAGCCGTGCCTGCGGATGCCTACTTGGCGGTGGTCTCCTCCACGACCCACGCACTGTATCCATCGGAAGCAGCGATCACGGGGAGCACGATCCACTCGGGTACGTCGTAGGGGTGCTTCTGCCCGACCCACTCCGCCAGGGCCGCGAGACGCTCCTGCGTGGTCTTGAAGGACACGCGCCACTCTGTGGCCGTCTCGATGTTCTCCTTCCAGCGGAAGACCGCGGTGAGGGGAGCATCGATGTGCGCACACGCGGCGAGTCGGGCCTCTACCGCGCTCTGTGCCAGAGCCCTCGCCCCCTCCTCGTCATCGATGGTGGTCTGTGCGATCACGATCTCGGTTGCCACGATGTCCTCCTGTGTCGTCTGTGCGTTGTGGTGACGGTGCCTACGACATCACAGGCTGCGGCTCGGCAGGGGTACGTGTGCTGATCCCGCATGCCACTTGCAGATGCTGCGCACGGAACGTGTTCGCCCGGTCACGGCGCAGATGTGGAGGTGGCAGACCCGTACGCGGACCGAGACGGAGAGCGCCACGAGCGGCCAGATCTGGAGCGAACTCGTCGCCGGGCAGATGCAGCCGGCACTATCTGGTCCGTCCCTGATCCCCCGTGCTACCAGGCTCCGCTGACCTGGTTGCGACACAGGTCATGCGCCGTCTCACCAGCTGCCCCGCCGAGATAGCTAAGGGGCACAGCCCCTTGGCCGTGCCGCTCAGCGGCCGAGAATCCCAGCTCCCTGCTGCTGCACTCTCCTACAGCGCCGGACGCTACGTCTCGGTGCCGGCCGTTGCGTGAGAAGAGGAGCGGGCCCCCGGTTTCCCAGGGGCCCGCTGTGATCAGTCGTCCACGATGCTCAGCTGTCCGGCACCGTCGTGCGACCTCGGCGGCGGATCGCTGCGGTACAGCCAGTTCGGCAGCAGGTTGTGCACGACAGGCAGCGCCATCACCCGGGTGACGGCACCGGCCACCGCGAGGGCGACGGCGACGCCCGCAGCGGTCTGCGGGATGCCCGATGCGTCCACGATCAGCGGGAAGCCCGCCGCCAGACCCAGAAGGGTCTGGAACACCGTACGGATCGTTCTCTGGTTCGCATCGGAAGCGGTGCGCGACTTGGTCACTTCGGTACCTTCAGCTTCTGGCCGGGGTGGATCACGTAGGGGGAGAAGATGTTGTTCTCGCGCGCCAGGGCGAGCCAGTTCACCCCGAGCTGCTGCCCGATGCCGGACAGGGTGTCACCGCTGCGGACGGTGTAGAGGTTGGAACCCCCGCCGGGTGACCCCGCGAGGCGTCCGGCGATGCGCTGACGCAGGCCGGACATGGCGAAGCCCTTCGGGTCGACCTTGCCGGGCTGCCACTCCCGATGCCCGATCACGCTGGCAGCCCCCCACTTGTGAGCAAGGCAGATCGCGGCGGAGACCTTCTCAATTGCCTCCAGCTGCGCCCCCGGCCAGGGATCCGAGCCGTCGCCGAGGTTCTCGCACTCGAAGCCGTAGAAGGAGGTGTTGCCATCGGCATCAGCTTCGTTCGCCGGAGGCAGTGCCCGCTCCGCGATCACCGCGGCCAAAACGTCAGAGTCGCCGGCCCCGGCATGATTCGCCCTGCCGTTGCCGACCAGGTAGACGGTCCCGTCCTTGGCGATGACACCGTGACAGAGCGGACCCGGGAGGCCCGAGTAGCCGTTCTCGCAGATGCTGACCGTGTTCGCGGTGCCGGACGTCACCGTGTGGTGGATCATCACGCCGCGGACCGGGCCCCAAGGCCCCTTGTGGTTCCGGTTGCGGGTGCGCCAACCGGGGCGCTCGACGACGCGCACGCCCTCAGCGCGCAGCGCCGCCACGAGTGCATCAGCACTCAGCGGTGTAGCCATGTTCGAATCTCGGATTCTCCCCGCGCCCAAGATCAAAAAGGTAGGCGAAGCCCGCGTCAGCGAGCCGTGCCCTGCGTGACCAGCCACAGCTGGAGCACCATCAGTAGCAGCGGCGCCACGAACGACGAAAGCACCAGGCGGCGAGTTGCCGCAGCCTGCGCCTGGTCCTCGCGGCGCTGCTGCTCCGCACGCTCGGCAACCTGGTCGTGCTCGCCGCGGAGCCCAGCAAGAGCCGCCTCGACGGCACCCATGCGCTGCTCTGTCGCCCGCTGGTCAGCCCGGTACACATCCTGGGTAACCACCTGGTCGAGCCGGGCCGCCAGATGGACAAGGTCTCCTCGCAGGTCCTCGCGGAGCTGCGAGACCGCGCGGTGCAGCTCCCACAGCGTCGGTTCTGCGCTCGGCGGCACGGACACGGACATCACTCCAGACAGCCCCGCGCGCCTGAAGTCGATCGTACGTGTGCGGGCCGGACGCCCCTGGCGCCTATCTCCTGCCTCACAAGGATTGTGGAGGAGTGATCTGATGCCGCGAGGAAGCCCTGGGGGATTCCGGACATTTCGGCGGCCCGGCCCGGCCCGTGCTGGGGGCGGGGGAGTCCTCCGACGGCGAGAACAGCACCGGCATGGGCGAGGTCGCCCACGCGACCGCGTACTCACCTTCACCGTCGGCGGTGAGGCCCCTGTGGGGCATCGCTACCGCGCTGTGTCCATGTGGAGGCGGACGGCGGTGCCCTGGTCGCGAGTGGAGCGGATCTCGACGAGGTCGC
The DNA here is from genome assembly GCF_035978755.1 of Streptomyces sp. NBC_01298. NCBI lineage: Bacteria > Bacillati > Actinomycetota > Actinomycetes > Kitasatosporales > Streptomycetaceae > Streptomyces > Streptomyces sp. NBC_01298. The sequence goes on along the minus strand of NZ_CP108414.1, from coordinate 1,071,394 downwards.
ACAGCTGGTGCGCGAGCCAGAGACCACGGCCACCAAGAAGTTCAGCCTCCCCGTCGCCCTCCTCAGCCTCGGTACCTCCTACACGGCCACCTCCACCCGCACCACCTCCACCCCCACCGACGCCAACACCGCCAACGACAGCGCCACGAAGACCTGCACCGCCACTACCCCCCTGATCATCCACTGCAACTGACCACAGCCACCCGGAGACCAACGGAGCACCTGACCCCGCCCCGGCAACGACGGATCCGGTCAGCCGCCGTGCGGGTACAGGCCAGCCCTACGGCCACATCTCAGGATCCGGGACCGACCGCTTCTGGTTTCGGCCATGTTGGCGATTCGATCTTGTTGGTAGTGGTCGGGGGCCGGATTCTTGGGTGGCCGCCGTTGGGTGGGCGTGGTGCGGGTGTGCGGCGAACGGGCGGAGCGGTGTGCGTGCGCCGCCTGGGCGTGCCGGACAGGCCGGTTTCACGCCGCCTCTGCCGGTGGCGCCGCAGGTTCGCTGTCCACCCTCATTCCGGAGGCTGTTTTCCGTGCGCAATCCGCTACGCCGTCTGACCCGTAAGGTCGCCGGCGCCACCGCCGTGCTGTCCGTCGCCGCCGCGCTGTCCATAGCCGGTGCCCCCGCCGCGCAGGCCGCCTTCCCGGGTGCCGACGGCAAGGTCTTCTACACCGCCTACGTCGGCAGCAACCGGCAGGTCTTCTCGATGAATGCCGACGGCACCGGCATCACCCAGCTCACCAGTACCGGCCGCAGCGGCGAAGCGGTCGCCAACGCCGACGGCACCAAGCTGGCGTTCATCAGCAACCGTTCCGGCAGTGACCAGGTGTGGGTGATGGACGCCGACGGCACCGACCAGGTACAGGTCGGCACCGTCGGGACCTACTTCGGGCTTGTCACCGCCGGACTGTCCTGGTCTCCGGACGGCCGGGTGTTCTTCACCTCCAACGCCGACCAGATCACGTACGTCAACGCGGACGGCACCGGCCAGACCAGCACGGGGCTGACCGGCGAGGACCCCACCGTCTCCCCGGACGGCAGCAAAATCGTCTACACCGTGGACAGTGGTTTCCTCGATCCCCAGGCCGATGTGTGGATCGCCGACGCCGACGGCACCGACGCGGTGAAGATCTTCGACACCAGCCCGGGCGCAAGCGCCATGCACACCGACTGGTCCCCCGACGGCAGCCGCATCGTCGCCACCTTCCTTGAACCCGACCACGGGTCGAGCGTCTTTACGATGAACCCCGACGGCACCGGTATCGGCAACGTCATCGATTACACCTCGGGCGCCCGGTTCGTCCTGCCCCAGTGGTCGCCCGACGGTTCCCGCATCATCTACACCGACTTCCAGACCGGCACCCTCTACTCCGCCGCACCCGACGGCACCGGAACCACCGTGGTGACCCCCGCCGGCGGCATTTGGTACGCCACTGACTGGGCTGTGGGCACCGCCCCCGCGCAGGCTGACACCGCCCTCACTCTGACCGCCGCCTCGACTCAGGCCCTCAGCAGTTCCATCACGTACACCGCCAAGGTCACCAACAACGGCCCCGCCGCGACCACCGGCACCACCGTGGTGGTGAACGTGCCGGCCACGACCGCGTCCGTCTCCGGTCTCCCGGCCGGCTGCACCTACAACGCCGGCGTCAAGAAGGTCACCTGCGTCATCGGCGCCCAGGCCAACGGGACCACCGCGACCCGCGCCTTCAACGCCGTCCAGGGCGTCCTCACCATCGGCATCCCGCTCAACGCGACCGCCGCCATCACCGCGAACGCACCCGCCGACCCGCAGCCCGCGAACAACACCGCGAGCGCCGGCTGCAGCGTCGTCACCAGTCTCCTCATCCTCTGCTGACACCCACCCCAGCAAGCGGGTAGCTGCCATGAAGCCCTTACGGCCGGGAACGGCTTCCCGGCCGTAAGGGCTTCACCGTGACCGGTGTTGGTCTTGATGCCGGTTACGGTCGCATCGCTCATGCCGCAGCCCCCCTCAGCGGTTCGGACGGATGCCTCACCGTCCGGCGGAGAACTCCGCTGCGGAAGCGCCCTGTACCTGGGGCCATCACGCGTCGAAGGTCCGTGATCACCTGCGGCAACCACCTGACCCCGTCCCCTACCCGGCAATGACGTATCCGGTCAGCTGCCACACCGGTACGGGCCACCACGGCAGTCCTGTCTCAGCATCCGGGAACGTCCCCGCTCGCAGCGCCTGGAGGTCCAATTCAGGCCAGGTGAAAGGATGTTCGCCGGACAGATTCTGCTGTCGGGCGCATATGCGTAAAGGTTCGGGCTCGCTGGGCGGCTCTTGCTGCCAGAGTGGCGGACGCATGCCCGCTGAGATCTGGGAGCGGGCCCGCTCCCTCGCTCTTTCCCCTGCTCTTGCCTTGCTCGGAGACCGCCGATGCCCTGCCCGCACCACTGCGTCCACCGGTCCGTGGGGCTCGCCCGGTGCCACCGTTCGAGGCCTGCGCCCGCATGAACTCGGTCGAGGCGGTGCACTGCGCTGCCGTAGGCGGGCCGCTGGGTTTCGGCCGTCGGGCCGGGCTGACCGCGACAAGCGAAGCCACCCTCCTCACCGTCCCTTCTCCATGACCCTGTCCCGACCCTGGAGGTCCTTTCCGTGCGTCATCTCCTTCGCCGTCCCACCCGCGCCGCGGCGGCTGCCGCCGCGGCCCTGTCGCTGGCGGGCTCCCTCGCCCTCGTCGGGGCGCCGGCCGCGCAGGCCGCGTTCCCCGGCCCGAACGGCAAGGTCTACTTCTCCTCCGCGGCCGGCAGGGAGAACCCGGAGATCTACTCCATGGACCCCGACGGCACCCATATCATGCGGATCACCACCAACCAGGATTACGACACCGCGCCCGTGGCCTCGCCCGACGGCGGGAAGCTCGCCTTCCTGAGCAACCGCACTGGCTCTACCTTCCAGGCGTGGACCATGAACGCCGACGGCACCGGCGCCGTCCAGCTCAGTACCGCCGGAGTCGGCGGAGGCTTCGCGCTGTCCTGGTCACCCACCGGCCAGGTGTACTTCACCACCAACGCCGGCGCAATCGTCCGGGTCAACGCCGACGGCACCGGCCTGACGAGTACTGGACTCACTGGGGAGACCCCCACCGTCTCTCCGGACGGAACCACCCTCGCCTACACCACCTATGACTACGACAACGACGAAACCGACCTCTGGACCGCCGGCACCGACGGCAGCAACCCGGTCAAGATCGTCGACAGCGGCGTAGCCGACCAGGCGTTCCACCCCGAGTGGGCACCCGACGGGACACGCATCCTGTTCACGCTCCGCCAGGCCGGGCAGAGCTCCATACGTACGATCAACGCCGACGGCACCAACATCACCACGATCATCCCGGCCACCGCGGGCAAGAGCTACGCACTGCCGCAGTTCTCCCCCGACGGCAGTAAGATCGCCTACTCGGACGAGACCGACAACACCCTCTACACCGCCAACGCGAACGGCACCGGGGTCACCGTCATCCGCCCGGCCGGCGCCGACCTCGCCCAGACCCACGACTGGGCCGTCGGTACCGCCCCCGCCGAAGGTGCGGACCTCGCCGTGAACGTGGCCGACACCGCGGACCCCGTGTCGATCGGCTCCCCCCTGACCGACACGGTCACCGTCACCAACAACGGCCCGACCACCGCCACGGCGGCCACCGTCACCATCGCCGCAACCGGCACGGGCGCGCTGACCGCGACTCCGTCCCAGGGCTCCTGCACCGGCACCACCACCCTGACCTGCACCCTCGGCAACCTCGCCAGCGGCACCACGGCAACGGTCTCCGTCACCGCCGAACCGGCCGCGACGGGAACCGCTTCGGTGACGGCCACCGCCGCCTCCAGCACGGCCGACCCGGTCCCCGGCAACAACGCCGACACCGAGTCCACCACCGTCAACAACGCTCTTGGCTGCACGATCATCGGCACGCCTGGCAATGACACCCTGACCGGTGGCAACGGCAACGACGTCATCTGCGGCCTCGGTGGCAACGACACCATCAAGGGCGGCAACGGCACGGACACCCTCTACGGCGGCGAAGGCAACGACGACCTCGACGGCGGCAACAACAACGACACCATCTACGCGGGCGCCGGCAACGACGTGGTCGACGGTGGCAACGGGGACGACATCCTCTACGGCGGGGACGGCGACGACATCATGGGCGGCGGCAACGGCGCCGACTACCTGTACGCCGGCGCGGGCAACGACACCAACTACGGTGAAACCCTCCTCGGTTCGCTCCTCTACCTCTTCGACAACGGTGACGACCACATCTACGGCGGCCCGGGCAACGACGACCTCGACGGCCAGAACGGCAACGACACCCTGATCGACACCGAAGGCACCGACACGATGAAGGGCGCCAACGGCAACGACACCATCGACGTCCACGACGGCGCCGGCGGCGACACCGCCAACGGCGGCCTCGGCAATGACACCTGCACTGCCGACACCGGCGACACCAAGACCAGCTGCTGACAGGAGCCCCACATGACGATCCACTCGTTCCAGAAGATCACCCTGCTCTCCGCCAACCCGGCGGCCCTGGCCACGTTCTGGTCCAAGACCTTCGACACGGCCTCCCGCCCGGCGGGCACCGACCTCTACTCGGTCGAGGGCCCCGACGGCATCAACGGCTTCCTCATCCAGAAAGCCACCCCGGCCCCCACCGGCACCCCCCGGGCACGCTTCGACCTCAACGTCATAGGCCGCGGCGCCGAGGTCACCCGCCTGGTGGCCCTGGGCGCCAAGAACCTCGGCGAAAAGACCGACGGCGGCACCCCGTACACGCTCCTCACCGACCCCGACGGCAACCAGATCGGCCTGTTCGACCAGCCCCAATCGCTCTGACCCACACCAGCTGCCTTCACGCACGGCCCGCCCGGACTTCCCTGTCCGGGCGGGCCGTCGCCGTACCGGCCTCCAGGCGGCTACTCACCCTGGTAGGTCCACTCCGGGACGAGATTCTTGGCGGCGTCGGCGAGGCGGGCCGTGTCTCCGGCGTCGTTCCAGATCGAGCACCAGATCCCGAAGATGTGCCCGCCGCTCTCCGCATGTATCTCATCTGTCTGACAGCACCTCGCATAGAGACAAGCCCCGAAAACATGTACCGGAGAAGGCCACCTCGGGGCTGTCACTTATGGCCCGCCCCGCTGCTACTTCACGTACGTGACCTTCAGCTGCGGTGGGTACTGCTGGCCGACACCGTGAGCGCGTCCGTAGTACGTGCTGTCCGTGTTGTTCGGGTCCAGAGCTATGCCTCGCCACTTCGTCTCGTCGAAGATTGCGGTGATGTCGATCCACCGTCCTTCGTTGCGGCGAAACGACACGTTCATCGACTGGCCGTCGCTGCTGAAGCTCCCTGGCCGGGAGCCGTGGCTGTGTGCCTTGATGACTGCCGTGCCGCCGGCCGCGTAGTACCAGTGCTCGAAGTACACGTACAGCTGGACCTTCTCGATCTTGGCGCCGCTCAGGTCGGAGCTCAGAGAGGCCGGGAAGCCGACGAGCGAGGCGGTCAGACCGTTGGTGCTCGAGTAGTAGCCCTGGAGCATCTGGCTGCCGTGGTAGCTGCTGTACCCGCCCCGGTTGGTGTAAGTACCCGACCATGCCGCGCTGTATGTCTTCTCGTACCGCTGGGTCGCGGGCTTCGTCGGCTCCGTTCCGCCACCGGCACCACCGCGGTTGAGTTCGCCGGTGTTCGCGATGGCCCGGCCGACGTCCTCGACGTACATCGTCGCCGGGAACCCGCCGCCCCCGAAGAGGGCGACGGTCCCGCCCACTGCTCCCCACCGCCACATGAAGGTGCTGAGGAGACGGTGAACACCGGCACCCAGGGCGGCACCGGGGGTGATCAGCTCAAGGCGTAGCCGCTGCCATCCGCCACCTGCCGGGACCACGTTGCTCTGGAGTTGTTTGGAGGTGACGGTCGGGGCCGCCGCCCCGCCATCGCGGAGGAGCAGCAACAGTTCGCCTCCGCCAGCGGAAGGATCCGCGTAGGCGTCGACGACGATGCGGTACATCCGGTCCGCTTGGAGGCGGACGGGCAGCTCGATGTAGCCGGTCTCCGTATCCATGGCAGCCTGCACCCCGGCGGTCGTTGTGTGCACGGCGATGATGCCGCGCGCCAAGTCGGAGAGCTGCGTCTCCAGCTTCTCGCCGTTGACGGAGAGCACACCGGCAACGGACAAGTCGTTGAACGCACCGTGCCCGTCCTGGTTGATCGTGGCCACGGGGACACCGTCGTTGGCGATCGTCAGGTACTGAGGCCTCCCAGTGACCAGCGAGATCGATTCCTCACCGTCCTGGTCGTACAGCCGCAGCCCTTCGGGGCTGATCTCGGCACGGGCACCGGAGCTCGTGGACGACAGCACCAGCCGGATCACCACGTTGTCGAACGTGACCGTGCCAGCCGTCGCATCGTTGACCGCGACCCGCATGCGGCCCGTGACGGTCTGAGGCGGGGCAACCAAGTTGGCGTTGCCGGACATGAACAGCCAGCCTTTGCCCGCCGCACCGCTGGCGCTGCCCACCGTGCTGTAGCCCAGCGTCGCGCCGGCCGCATCCTCCCAGCGGACGTACACCACTGCGTTCCTGCCCACCCAGTCCGCGCTGATCTGGTAGTCGGCGGCCGCCCAGATCCGCATGCCGGGCGTCGCGGAGAACAGCCCGAGCGTGAGCGTGCGGTCCGTAGCCGTGGCCGCCGTGCAGTCGGCACGCATCGCCTTCGGGGTGTCGCGGCCCGGGGTGACGATGCTCCACCCGCCGCTCACCGCAGCCCGCTTCAACGAGACGTCGCTCTCGAAGCTGCCGTCGGCCACCATGTTGCCGTCGACCCCGAGTGCGATCTTGTCGGCGGTGATCGTGCCCGCCTTGATGTGGATGGCCTCAACGGCGCCCGCTGCAATCGCCGACGCCGTCACCGAGTTCACGGCCAGCTTCTCCGCCGTAATGGCCAGCACGGCCACCTTGTCCGCAGTGATGGAGGAGGCGGCGATCTTCTCCGCCGTCACCGTCAACGCCGCGAGCTTGTCCGTGGTGATCGAACCCGCGAACACCTTCGGGGAGGTGATCGCCCCGTCCGCGATCTGCACCCCGGCCACGATCGGCCGGACGCAGGCGTTGTCCCACCACAGCGTTCCCGCCGTGCTGGCACCGGACTCGACCCGCGCACGGGCACGGACCGCCCCGTCCGGCGCCGTGACGGTCGCTGACACCCGGGCCCACTGCCCGCGCACCGGGCTTGCCGTGCGGGCCTTGCTGTAGCTGAGGATCTTCCCGTCCGCAGCCTCCCACCGCATGTGGAAGCTGACCTCCGCGCCCGCCCAGTCCTCGGAGGCGAAGTAGTCGCTGGCCAGGTAGAGCTGATCTCCCGGAGTGGCCGGGAGCAGAGTGAGGTCCACCGCGCGGTACACCGCCGTCGCGGACACTGCGTCGATACGCAACGACGAGGGCGAGCCGTTCCCGCGGGTCTTGTCCTGGGCCGCATAGGGGATGGCCGCCGTCAGAGCCACCGTCGGGGCGCCCTCGAAGGAGGGATCCGCCAAGATGTTCGCGGTACCGACCACGGTCAGCTTGTCCGTGGTGACCGCGCCAGCGACGACGTGCCCGGCAGACACCGATGCGGCCTGGAGCTCCCGGCCGCTGATCGTGTCCGCCGCGACCTTGCCCGCCGTCACAGAATCCGTCGCGAGAGCGCCCGTCGTCACCGACCCCGAGACGAGGTTGCTGCTGTCGACGATGCCCGTCTTGAGGATCTCGACCGTAACCGCGTCCACCTGCATGATCCCGGTGGCGCCGTTCGCACCCGTTGACGTGGACTCGTAGTTGAGGAGGAGGTACGGCACCACGAAACGCACCTGGTCATGGAGCTTGCCCGGGACGCGCGGGTCAGGGCATGCACCCGGCGTTCCGGACACCCCCGCCGGCGCACGGCCCCGCAGGTAGCCCGTGAACACCTGCCAGCCAGAGTCGGCTGGCAGCGGCGACCGGGACGCCGCGCAGTAGAAGTGCGCGCCCGTCGTGTTCTCTCCAGTTCGGTTCACCATCGTGGTGCCGTCCGCAGCGAACCCCATCACGCCCACGTACACGCTGTCCCGGCCGGTCAAGGACGGGCTGGTTGTGCGCACCCGGGCCGAAATCCGGTAGAGGGTATCGGGGTCGTAGGGGATCGGGGTGGCTCCGCGGACCACGGCGTATCCGGTGGCCTGGCCCACGGTATGTCCGGTCGGCGCGTCCGCGATCCCCCTCAGGTGCTCCCATTTGGCCCCGGCCCCTACCGTCACCGGAACCCAGGCTGCAGGGTCACCGAGCGCGTCCACGTAATGCTGCGTTACGCCGTCCGCCAAGGTGCCGCCGAGCGAGTTCAGGGTGACGGCGCCCGAGCCGATCTTGTCGGCGATCACCGACGCCTTAGCGAGCTTCGCCGCCAGCACAGCACCGTCCGCGAGCGCGGCCGTCTTCACGGCACCGACCGCGATCTTCGTGTCGGTCACGGCCTTCTCGGCGAGCTTGACCTCCGACACGATCCCGTCGAGGAGGTCCTTCCCCACGGCCTGGCGTGCCGCCGCGATCAGCGCAGCGGAGACCGGGCCGGGAATGCCGGCGGTCGTGAGCGCCACGAGCCGGACATGGCGGGGGACGTAGTCGCTGACCGCGACCGTCACCGTCGCCCCTGACGCGCCTTCGATCGTCGCCGCCGGGTTCCGGACGTCGACCTGCTCGTCGGCCGAGAGCAGGAGGTGCACCTGCACCCGGCCCAAGTTCAGCGGCGGGGCCGTCGCATCGGTGAACCCGCCATCCCAGCCGATCCGCAGGCCACCCAGCACGGGCACGACCTGCGGGACGGTGGGAGTCGGCGGAGGAGGACCGTTGAACGTTGCGACGCCGGTCGTACCGTCGAACTGCACGCCGACCGTCCCCGTCAGGACACCTTCCTCGTCGTACACCTTGATCGCGCCCGCCTCCACCGAGGAGTACGCCAGGCTCGACGTGCGGGCCTGCCCGGCGAGCCTGCGCTCAACATCCGCGAGCCGGGCCGCGATCTGCGCCAGATGGTTCGCCACATCAGCCCCCGTAGACGAATCGGTCAGCGCGGGCCAGCGACAGCGTGACCCGCTCTCCGTCGTCCCCCTGAGGAGGCCGGATCCGCCAGCCGGTGATCCGGCACCAGCCGACCCAGTTCACCCACTGGTCGTGGATCCGGACCCGGACGTCGTCGCCGACCTGCCACGACCCGACGGGCGCCGACGGATGGTCGATGACCTGGATCTCGTGGACCTCGCCGAGAGCCTGCCTGGCGATGCGCTCCCGGCGTGCCCGAGCAGCGAGACGGTCGTTGCCCTTCTCCGCAGGTATCTCGAGGATGCGTTCCATGCGCAGGCGCCCGTTACGCACGGCGTCGATGGCCCGACGCCGCCCCCGGCCCTCGCCGGCACCGAGCGCGATGATGACCTGCGCGTACTCGTCCCCGTCGTACGTCACCGGCGCGACCGCAGAGATGTTCGCCCCGGTCGCGAACATGATGTCGGTACGCCGGGTGCCCAGGCGCGGCCACCCAAGACGGATCTGCCCGGCCGGACGGCTCTCCGAGTAGACGGTGTCCTCCGTCCACTCCGGGCCGCCCTCGATCTTCGTCATGTCCTCCACGACATCGCCCAGCACAGGGGCCTCCCACCAATCGACCCTGTACGGCTCCGCGGGCGTGCCCACCTTCGTGCGGCTCGTCGACGGGTCAACCAGCACGTTGAGATCGCCGTCCGGCTGGCTCTGCGCGTAGGCCCACACATCGCGGATGACCTGGCAGGCATCCGCGTGGACGTAGGGGCCGCGCCCGTCGAGCTGCCCGTGCACGTCATGCCGGCGGTGAAGGTACGAGCCCCAGCCGCCCGCCTCGATGGGGAACTTGTCGCCCTCCGGCTCGGCCCTCCAGATCAGCCCGCCCCACAGGACGGTGTCGTCGCGCTCCACCGTCAGCACGGTGTTCGCGGGGCTGATGGTGGAGCCCACCAGGTTCTGGAACGGAACGGGGACCTCGCCCGACAGGTCACCGGGCTCCGACAGGCCGGGCCCGAACTCGACACCGGACAGCGGAAGATCATGGACGAGCACAGCGCCGCTCAGGGCATCGTGGACTCGGTAGCGGTAGGTGGGCATGGTCAGATGCCTTCCTCGAACTCCAGGTCAGCGATGACCGTGGTGACGACGTCGGCCTGTAGGGAGCCTGCGTTGTCCTTCGTGAGGAAGACCAGGCCCTGGAGCCGCTGGGTGGTGCCCCGCATGTCGTTGGGGATGTCGATGGTGTCCGCCGCGATGGCGTTGATGCGGACGGATCCGTCCCCGCGGGTACTGCCGTCGTCGATCATGATCGACTGGCCCTGGATACCGCCGAGCCGGAACGCGGTGGAGCCCCAGATGCTCCCCATGACCTGGAGGCCGGAGATCGTCATGACGATGCGGGCACGCCGGGCCCACGTGGGGACGCGTATGTCGAAGCGAGAGGCCGGCGGCCAGTCGGCCCAGGTGCCCGAGTTCCCCTGCCAGTTCTGATCCGCGCCCGGCGAAGCGGTGTGCAGCTGACGCTCCCGCCTCGGGTTCGCGATGGTCCGCACATCCTTGATCATCGAGTCGGTGACGACCTTGGCGTTCGCCGGGAGGTCGATCCTGGCGAGCGCGACGGCCGTCATCCCGGCGGGCGGCTTCACCGTGTTCGCCGCCACGTTGGAGATCACGTGGAAGTACCCGATGTCGTCCTTCTCCGGGTTCCGCACACCCTCGTACTCGGGGTCCTCGACGCGCAGCACGAGCAGGTCCGAGCGGCCCGAGACCCCGGTCGGCGCGATCGGCACGCTCTGGAAGCCCACGTTGTACTGCGTGTAGCTGCCCTGCCCCCACGCCATGGCGCCACGGATGACTGCCGAGCCGTCGCCGACGCGGACACCGATACCCGGCGTCGCGAGCTGGGTGACTCGCAGGTCGTCCGTCTCCGTGATGCCCTGAGCGCCGTGGCTCAGGTCCCTCACCATCATGCGGAAGGCACGGGCCGCGTGAGTGCCGCCGTGGACGAGGAGAGGAGGGTTGATCAGCGTCATGAGCAGGGAGTCCTTCATGAGGGGGGTTACAGGGATTTGAAGGCGGCCCGCCAGGTCACCGACAGGCGGGAGGCCGAGGAGTAGCCCCGGGCGGTCCACCACAGCTCGGTGGAGCCCACCGGGATCTGGAAGCGGTCCAGCCGGGAGTCCGTCGACATGCCCACGGCGACGTTCTCCGTGCCGTTGCGCAGCGCCCACCGCGTCCCGGGCCGGGTCTCGATGTCGATGTACTCGCCGGTGGTCAGCGACACGGACAACTGAAGAAGCTGGCTCGTCTTCGGTATGTAGATGCGGGGGTCGATGCACGGGCCGGTGATCCGCAGGGTCGGCCACGCCGGGAGGGTGCCGTCGTTACGGACCCAGCCGCGCCGCTCGTCCGGAAGGGAGATACCCGTGTTCAGCGGAGCAACCAGCGGCGCCTTCAGCCCGCCGAGGTCCTGCCGGGACAGCGACAACCTCAGCGCGGAAGTCGTATCCGCGTAGAAACGGGGGTCGACGGCCACGAACTCGATATCCAGGGGGATCCAGCCGACCGCTGCGTTCTCCCACGACGGATCCACCCGCCGCAGCCGGCCGAACAGGACGCGGGTCTCACGGCCAGGCCACTTGATCCGCAGCGGCATCACCGCACCTGGGGCCGTACGGGCGTTGGCGGCATCCGCGAGCTCTTGCAGGTCGGAGAGGATCTCCACGCCGGCCGCCGGGTCCCCGGGCGTCTTGATGCCGCAGTCGATGCGGATCGTCCGGGCCTCGTACCAGTCGGTGCCCGCCCACGCCCCGTCCGCGCCGGGCCGGGGCACGACATCACCGCGCACCGGGGCCCGGCCCAGTCCCTCGATCTCCGCCATGGGCACGCGCGTTCCGTACCCGATGACGACGCCGCCCAGTTCCGCCTGGAAGTCCTTCAGCACGGCGGTCATCGCAGCCCCCCACGCTGTGCCCGCCGCAGCTGGTAGGCCATGGACGCAGCGATGTCGTTCGCGGAGGCCGGGCTGTTCGCCACGTGGATGGTCTGCGTGCCGATCGCGGGTGACTGCTGCACCACGACGATCTGCGGGCGGCCGCTCCCGGCATCCACGAGCTTGCGCGGTACCAGCCCGTAGCCGAACTTCCCTGCGGTCGCTCCGAGTACGGCTGTGGCTCTGCCCCGCTTTGCCGCAGCATGCGGGATGTACGACTCGCCACCGGTCTCGGGCTCCGCGAACTTGATCAGCCCCCTGGATGCCCCGGCGCCGCCGTAGACACCCGGCTCCCAGATACCGCCGTTCGCGTAGGCCAGACCACGGTTCGCCTTCACCAGGTCCGAGAGGAACCGCTCACCTCGAGCCCCCGTGCTCCGCAGCTGGGTCGACGCCAGGTTCGCGACCTCGATGAGCCGGTCCTCACCGAGCCCGGTCACGTCCGCGACATCGTGAATGCCACGGCCGGCGCCGAGCGCACCGATCAGCTTCACCAGGTCGGTCAGCTGCTCCCCGTCCAGTGACTTGCCCGCCGCCTTCGCCGCCGCGTTCGCCTTCTCCGCTTTGCCGTGGTCGCGTACCGCCTCCTGCGCGAGGGCCTCCGCGCTCGCGTCGTTCTGCTGCGCCAACCGTTCCGCGAGCGCACCGAAGCCGTTCGACGCCAGCTGGGCTAGGGCGCTCTGGAAGGACGCGTTGTCCTTCACCGCGTTCTTGAGCTGCGCCGTGTAGTCGGCCAGGCTCCCGCGGGCCGTCGCCGACAGCTGCTTGAGCTGCTCAGCCATGTCCTGCACGTAGGCGGTCGAGCCGGTGGCCATCTTCCGGGTCAGCTCAACGCCATCGGCCCCCATGTCCTCCAACGCGTTGGCCACATCCGTGCCGGCCCGCTGGGCAACGGTGGTCAGGTTGGAGCGCCACGACTGCGCCGTTGACACCGAGCTGCGCAGGTTCTTCTCGAACATGCCGAGGTCGAAGACTTCCTTGTCGCCTTTCTTCTTCTGCGACTTGGACACGACATCGCTGATGGAGAACCCGCCGCCCCCGCCGAGCGGCTGGTAGGACCAGTCGGACAGACCGCCGGACGCGTTGTAGGTGACCTCACCGCCGAACCGGCGCGCCACCTGGTCGAGGATTGCCTTCGAGCGGGCCCGCTTGCCGGACGCGAACGGGATGTACGCCTCGCCCTGGGTTTCGTCCTCCGCCCACACCCGCCACTCGCCGCCGCGAGCTATCTGCGCGACGTGGTTCTCCCGGACGCCGCCGGAGGCGTACGTGAGGATGCCGCCGCTCGCGAACTGATAGCCGTCCGCGTACGGGCCCGGCTGCCGAGAGGTCCTCCAGATGTCGTTGTGGACGGTGGTGACGGTCACGGTGCGCCCGTAGATTCCGTTGATGGCGCCCTGAATGGTCGCGGCCCCGCTCGTCGCCGACCCTGTCGGCACGGTCACCGACACGTTCTTGCTGCCCGGTACCGCCTCGATGGAGAAGTCGAGGTTCAGCAGCTCCTGGCGTGCGACGTCGGTCGGCGCGCTCACGATGACGGACTTGCCGCCGGGGACACCCGCGATGGCCGTCTTGAGGTTCTCCAGGCTCGCGATCGTCTCCGCCGTCGACGACGACACCGCGACGTGCTTCGCCCCGGGTGTCTGGCTGATCTTGGAGATGAGCGCGTCCAGGTCGGTGCGCGCCAGGTCGGTTGGGGCGGTCACCTGAACCCGCCGGTCCTTCAGGTCGGTGATCGAGAAGCCAAGCCGCTTCAGGTCCTCGCGGGCCTCGTTCGAGAGGGTCGCGATGGTCACCGTTTTGTTGTCGGGTGTCGCCTTCAGAGCCTGCTGCACGGCGATGAGCTCCGCCATCGACGCATCCATGCCGGCGGTCTGGAGGAGGATCGACACCTGCTCGGGCACCAGGCCCGCCGCGTCGGCCAGCTTTCCCGCCTGCTCGGCGGACAGCCCGAAGCCCTTGGCCGTCGAGATCGCGGAGTCACGCGCGGACTGCATCTGCTTCTGCGCCGCCTGGAGGGCTTCCGGGACGCTCTTCCCATTGGCCTCCGCGAACTGGTACGCCGCCAGGGCCGCGTCCGCCGAGTTCGTCGACAGCCCTTGCAGGACATCGAACAGCCTCTGCCCGTTGCGGGTGACCGTGGACAGCGAACCGTCCATGTTCAGCAGGACCTTGCCGTACCCCTCGGCGTGGTCGACGCCGCCCTTCAGTGCATCGGACGCATCCAGGACGCTGCGGTTCAGCCGGGCTTCGGCCGCCGACAGGTTCACCGACCCGCCGGCCAGGATGTTCAGCGCATCGTGCAGGGCACGGGCCCGGGTGTCGGCGTCGGCGGTGCTGTCCGAGAGGCGCCGCATCGCGTCGGAGAACTTCCCGAACGGGCCCACGCTGTCGGCAGCGGACTTGGCGCCCGAGCCGGTCGCGTCCGCGAGGTTCTTGGCGTCCTTCACGGCCTGAGACATCTCGCCCTTGACCGACCCCAAGGCCTCGGCGGCCTTCGCGTAGGCGACACCCTGCTGCGTGTAGGTGTACGAGCCGCCACCAGAGGTGACGATCAGCTCGCGGTTGGCGTCGGCGGTGCTCTGCAAGCTCTTCTGGAGGGCGTTGAGGCCGCCGTCCTGCCCGAGGTAGGCGTTGGTGAGCTGCCGGGCATTGACCCCGGCCTTCTCCATCACGTCGACCAAGCGGGCCTTGCCGTCGAAGACCTTCGCGTCCATGACGGCCTGCGCGGCAGCCCCGCGGACGCTGTCGGTGATCGCACCATTGGACTCCCGCAGCGCCTGGGACAGGCCGCTGATCCGCTGCTGGTGATCGGCGGCAGCCTGCGCGGCCTTCTGCTGGGAGGAGGCCAGCATGGACAGCCCGATACCGGCCGCGGCGATGGCGACACCCCACGGGCCGCCGAGCGCACCCATCAGCCCGCGGGCAGCGCCACCCAGCCCGACCCCGATCGACCTGGCCAGACCGGACGCCGGACCCTCGGCGGCCCGAAACGCGGCGCTCATCTGCCCGACGATCGGGATGCGGGTCTGCAGCACGGCGAGAGCCGAACCGATACGGCCCACGGACTGGCCCTGTGCGGCGGCGAGCGTGGACTGCACGCGCATCTGCTCGCCCCACGACCGGTACGCGCCGACCACCGGCCCCGACACCGTTCCGGCGAGCCGGGTCATCGTCGGAGCGACCCGGCTCGCCATCAACATCGCGATGATCGCGGTCTGTACCGGGCCCGGCAGTGCGGAGAACCCCCGCAGCAGCCAGGCCACCACCTCACCGATCGGCTTGAGGGCACCGGACACGTACGAGGCCGCGCTGCTCGTCAGGTTCAGGGCGGTGACGATGATGTCCAGGGCGCTCGCCCCGGCCCCGCTCTCGCTCGCCACTTGGGACAGCGCGTCCGCGACCGGTTCGAGGCCCTGGCCCAGGTTCCTGAAGATGTCGAGAGCGGCCCGGCCGGCATTGACCACCACGTTGATCGCCGAAGCGAGCGCATCGAACGCCAGGTTCTTCACCGGGGCACCGAGGCTGCCGAGGACATTACGGACCTCGGCCAGCCCGCTCGCAGCCGCCTTCGACGCGGACGGCCTCGCCAGGGTGTAGAGGTCGTGGAGGTAGTCCAGGGCACTGGCGACGGCCGGAGTGCCCGAGCCGAGAACCTTCGTCGTCAGCCGGGTCAGCTTCTCCAGCGCGGGCGCGGCCGCCGTGTAGAGGACCTGGCCGCTGTTCTTCGCCTGGCTCTTCAACTGGTTGAGGGCACCGGCGAGACCCTTGGTCTGGGAGGCGGCGATCTCACCGGCCGCACCGGTACGGCCGATCGCCGTCCGCATCTGGTCGAAGCTCTCGACACCCTGATGAGCGAGGGCCATCGCACCGGCGAGGGCGGGCTTACCGACGACCTTCGACAAGGCCGCGGTGAAGTCCTTCTGGCTCAGGCTGTGCTGGGCCTTCTCGAACCCTTCGACGACGGTACGCAGGCCCTTGAAGTTGCCCTGCGTGTCCCACGCCTCGATGCCAAGCTCGGCGAGGCCTTCCTTCATCCGCTTCGTCGGAGCGGCCAAGTTCGTGAAGATCCCTCGCAGGGACGTGCCTGCCTTCGAGCCGAGGATGCCGGAGCGGGCCAGCATCGCCACGGACGCCGCCGTGTCCTCCAGTGAAATCCCCAACTGGGCGGCGACCGGGCCCGTGTACGACATCGCGTAGTAGATGTCCTGGAGCCCACCGGAGGCCGCGTTCGCGCCGGCCGCAAGCACGTCAGCGGCTCGGCCCGCATTGTTCGAGCTGAGACCGAATTGGTCCATGACGTCACCGAGATACCGGGCGGCGTCGGCAGCGGACAGGTTGTCGGCTGCGGCGAGCTGCATCGCCGCCCGAGCGTTCGCGATGGACGACGTGGATGTCTGGCCCGCCTTCGCGAGCTCCAGCATCGCGTCCGCCGCCTTCGAGGCCGATGTGCCGGGGATCTTGAGGTCGGAGCCGAGCTCACGGGCCTTGGCCGCGGCCATGACCATCTCCTGGCCGGAGGCGTTCGTGACCGCGCCCCACTTCTGGATGGCGCGCTGGTACTCGTTGCCCTCCCGGGCGATCTCCGCGAGACCGGCGACGATGCCGCCACCGGCCACCAGGCTCCGCAGGTGGTGCGCTTCCTGGCGGGCCCCGATGAGCCCGCGCCGCAGCTGGCGCATCGACGCGTCACCATCCGAACCGGCCTGCCGAAGAGCACGCCGCGCACCATCGGCGTCGGTGGAGATCCCGCGCAGCCCGGCGGAACCGGAGCCGACACGGCCAAGGGTGCGGTGGAGGGAATCGACATCACGGCCGAGGGACCGCAGCGCGCCGGAGGCGCCACGGATGCTGGACACCAGTTGCGCCGCGTCGGCGCGCATCTGCACGCTGAGCGTGTAGCTCGACACCTGACCGGTGCCCTTACTCCCCGCGCGCCTACCTTGTGCGCCCCACCGCCCCCAAGCGGTGCGTGCGGGCCGCTAACGGCCCGCACTCCAACTCAGTCCACCGTAGTGCTCCCGGCCGCACGGTCCCCGGCCTGTGCCTCGGCAGCAGCGCGGGGGATCAGCCCGATCCGTACGCCGTACCCGTCAGGGCCGTCCGGTACCTGCTGCTGCTCCGTGGCGATCAGCTCACAGCCCACGCACCGGACCGTCGTGCTCACGTACGCGTGCCGGTCACCGCCCGCCTCCTCGTTCCACTCGGCGCCCCGCGTGCCGCACTGCTCGCACACGCTGCGCCGGTACGCCTCGTAGGCGAGCGCCTTCGCCCGGTCGCTCTCCGACCAGCGGCCGTCTCCGGCGCCGAGGAAGAAGGAGTGCGAGATCCGGTACCGGTCGCACACCTCCAGCTCGGCCCGGAGCTGACCGTCAGCGATCAGCCTTTTCCCAGCTCCGTGACCGTCGACCGGTTGATCTGCTGCGCCTGCCAGGCCGCTGCGAACAGGGCGTTGGACTCCGCGATCGGCCAGCTGTCCAGGAGGTCCTGGGCGTCCTCCACGGTCAGCCCCTCCACCACCTGACCGTCCTCGTCCCGCTCAATGTGCGCGGCGGCTACCAGCGCCGGCGGGAAGCTCTCGGGGTTCCAGGCGTCACCGGTCTCCGCCTGGTCCTCCGTCGGAGGGTTCTGCCGGATCAGTCCGTCGAGGACCGGACGCGGCAGCGCCCTGAACACGAGCCGATCCGACACCGCGTCGTACGCGGCCTGCGCCGCGACCAGCTCGCCCTGCGCCGCCTCAAGTTCGGTCTGCTCACCTTCCGTCTCCGCATCAGCCATACGCAGACGGGCCAGGTTCAGCTTCGCCTGGTCGAGGCGCTTCTGAGCGGCCGCGTCGTCGCACAGCTGGAGTACCTGCTCCGGGAGCTGCCGGGCGCGGAGACGGGCGAGCTTGCTGGCCCAGTGGGCGTCACGGGCAACAGCAGGCTCGGGCGGGGTGGACGTGGTGGGGCCGGACATCAGAGGTGTCTCCAAGGGTGAAAGAGGGGTGGGGCCCGACCGGGCCTGCGTCGAGCGCACGCCAACAACGGATGGGGCGCAGGAACGCGGCAGGCCCGGCCGGGAGGTCACGTGGCTGCAGGCAGCGTCTTCGGGCCGGCGGGCGGCACCACGGCGTCCTGGAGCGGCTTCTCCGTGATCGAGAACGCGACCGTGAACTTGGCGGCCTCGTTGTCGACGGAGTACTGCGGCGACCGGGAGCCGATCCGCACCGGGAAGACGTCCATGGACCGGCTACCGGGGACGTCGCCCTTGCGGAGGATCACCACCCAGCCGGTGGAGTCCTTCGTCAGGAGCTGCTCGACCTCGTCGGCGACCTTGTCCTCGTAGAAGCCGAGGGACGAGTCGTCCGCCTGATCAGTGCCGGGGATCTTCGACTCGAACGTCGAACCCAGGTCCGGGGTCTCGATCGCCTGGTTCGACAGCGACCAGCCGTCGATCGCCGCGATGGCGTTCGTCAGGTCGGTACCGGCGGTCAGCTCCGCCCGAGTAGGAAGGTGGCCAGTGTCTTTGACGGCCTTAAGCCACAGGATGCGCGTGATGCCGCGCCGCGAGTATTTCTGGATCTGCAAGGGTCTGCTGTCCGATTCCGGGACGGCAGCCGCACGTCAGGGAGGCCCCCGTCCCTCGACGATGTCGGGGAACCGGCCCACCCGTTGATCGGGTTAGGCGTCCGCGCGGGGCCTCCGCGGTGAGGGAGTGACCTACCGGTGGCGACCGGCTGGCTCTACCTGATCAGCCTACCGCCGTCCAAACGACGGTCAGATCACCTTCAACTCGTCCGCTGAGAGGCTAAAATCACCACGTGACCGATCACGGCCCGCACATGGATGAGATGGCGCCCCCCAGGGCCGCCAAGGGCTGTGCTTCTCCCCTCCGAGAGCTGGATCCGGAATGGAGGGATCCCCAACTCCTGACCATGGGCAGGGTGGCGCACGGGATTTCCACCCAACAGGTCGTCGTGGTCGCGGGTGCCCCTGGTGCAGGTAAGCGCGCTACCGCTCTGCGGCTCCTGGCTGCAACAGAGGTCATCGGAAATGGTGTTGCATCGGAGCTAGCGGACCGCCGCGTCCGAGACCTTCGCAAGGAGGGCTGGACCGTTGCCGGCCCGCACCGCCCGGCGGACACCACACCGCCGACCCCCCTCGCGCTGGACAGCCAGTTCCCACCGAGCAGCCAGGCACTGCGTGATCCGGTACAGCCGCACCTATTTGACGCGCCCCAAGGACAGCTGGTGCGCACCCTGCAACGCATGTCGAACGCCGAACTCGCCCAGCTCGGCCGCAAGCTCGCCCGCCTGAGGCGACAGATCCAACGAGCCCTGGACCGACTGCTGGGTATCGGCAGCTACGAGTTCGTCTCCCACGTACCGCCCCACGACACATCGCCATGCGGCCTGCTCAGAATGGCTTCACCTGAGATCCCACGCGGACCTCAGCTCGGACTCCACCTCGATGCCCCAGTACATTCCTGGGCGCTCGCTGCCTGATCTCCAGAACGGGCGAGCGGCGCCTGTTCATCGACATGGAGTTCCAGTGCAGTTCATCAACATCACCATCTCGGCGATCGTGGAGAATGGGACGGAAACCACCCTCATCGCGGTGTGCGCGGCGGTCATCGGCCCGCCCGTGACGAAGCGGCTTGTGAGCCTCACGAGGGAGTTCTGGGGGCCCAAAGTGACGCGGCTGCGCCGTGTAATCGCGGACCGCGTAGCGCCCGCCGAGCCCGATCAAGATCAGGTCGAAGAGGTCGTCCACCTCTCCGAGCGCGTCTAACGAGGCCACGGGGCGGGAGATCACCTTTCGAGGGCTCCCGCCCTCGCGGCGTTCATCCCGAAGTTGTGACGCTCGCCTTGTACCGCTGAACGTACGCCACGAGATCCCCTGCTGTGGTGGAGCCTGCGCCGTCGTCCGCGATGAGCTCGCGAGCCCACACCGTGCCGCCCGCCACGCTGAGTGGCTGCTCCCACCCGCCGGCCGAGGTTCGGTCGAGGAACCCCAGGCGGACTCGGTCGGCCAGCCACTCCGCCTGGTCGATCCGGGCGGCGACGATCGTCACCTGATAGGTGAGGTGAGCGTCCTCGGAGGCGTCGGAGAACGGTGCGCCGTCCACGGGGCCGCCCAGCCGGGTAGAGGACGCTGTACGGGAGCGGCGCCGGTTTGCCGTCCACCAGCGGAAGCCCTCTGACTCCGCAAGGCCGACCGGTCGCCGCGGCCAGCATGGTGCGCACGGCGGGCGTCAGGGGGCGCGGTCGATCACTCAGTGTCCCGGGTGAAGTAGGCGGCGGCTGGTCCCGGCCACCCTGGCGAAGCACCCTCACGCAACGACCCTGCGGCCTGATCTCCCTGGCGCTGGCTTCAAAATCAACCCAGGTACGACAGCCAGCAGCGGAAGTCGAACGAGGTTCAGACTCCAGGCAGTGAGGAGTTCGGGGCGATTCACCCATATGGCGATACCGCCGCGGCTGCGACCGGGGGCGCTCGCACGTGACATTCACCACTCGGAGCGTCGCTTGTCCCGGGAATTGGGCACGATCCGGCAGTAAATGGATCTATCTGCCCGCTACTGAATTCAGGTAACTGGGTTTAATTGAAGTTCAGTTACCTGTTGTGCGGTGGCTGTGATTCCAGATAGGAATAGCCCCCTCTTGATCGTTCTTGTGGGGGCTCTTCGTGCGCATCGCGCGTCCGTTCGTCGTTGTCATTGCCTTCGTCATGGCCGTGTTGGCCGGGACGGAGCAGGCCGCCCTGGCCGTGAACCAGTGGGTCACCGCCGCGAAGGGTTCTGGTGCGGGGGAGCGCCCAGGGCAGGCTTGGGGTTCGGCGCGCGGTCGCAGCCACGATGCTGCCGGGAGTGCGACCGGTGCTTCTGTCGGCGGTGGGCGCAGTGGCGCGCAGAAAGCGCCAGGCGAGTTGCCGCAGGGTGGTGGTTCGTCTCAGATAGAGCTGGGCGTTGAACCCAAGTCGCCGGCTTCGCTTCCGTCGATTGTGGTCGCTGCTCCTTCGGTTCCCGCACCGAAGGGTTTCGACTCCAAGGCGAGTACCGAAGTGGCTGGGGAGCGCGCAGAGCGTGCGCGGACGTTCCTCAACAAGGACGGCACGTACACGACTCGCTACTACAACGAGCCGGTCAACTTCCTTTCCCGTGAAGGGAAATGGAATCCTATCGACACGCAGCTGATCAAGCCTGTAGCCAGTGGCGCGCGAACGATGAGTCTCTCCGAGTCGGGTTGGCAGCCCCGATCGACACAGGATTCGGTGTACTTCGCCGAGTTTGCGGACTCGGCGACCCTGGCACGTATCGGTGTGAGCGACGCCGAGTCCATCGGCTACGGGATCGAGGGAGCTGCTCACTCGACGGGCAAGGTCGAGGGAAGCGTCATCACCTATCCCGAGGTCCGCGCGTCCTCCGATGTGGAGCTGATAGCGGGCAGCGACTCCATCAAGGAGACGCTGATTCTCAAGGACAAGACCGCTCCCACTCAGTGGCGATTCCCCCTTACCCTGAACGGCCTGACTGCGAAGCTCGACGGCTTCGGCGGTGTGGCCTTCACGGATGCCGCAGGCAAGCAGCAGGGCTGGATGCCCGCGGGCTGGATGGAGGACTCCAACCGCGCGGAGAACTCCAATGAGGGTGTCATCTCCTCCGGCGTCACCTACTCGCTGGAGGAATCGGGCGGCCGCCCGATCCTTGTCGTCTCGCTGGACGCGGAATGGCTGTCCGCCCCGGAGCGGGTCTTTCCCGTGAAGGTGGACCCGACCGTGGCGGGCGTGTCGGCCACCTCGGGCACGTTCGTCGAGTACCCGTACGACACGAACTTCGCCAGCAACACCAACATCAAGGTCGGCACGTACGACGGAGGCGGTCACAAGGCGGCCAGCTTCCTGAAGTTCGACGGGCTGGGCAGCGGCGCACTCAAGAACGGGTACGTGATCGGCGCGACCCTCTCGCTGTACAACACGTGGTCGCAGTCGTGCACGGCCCGCCCCGTGACGGTGCACCAGATCACTTCGAACTGGTCCGAGTCCAGCACCTCGACCTGGCCTGGCCCGGCGACCGGTCCCGCACTCGGTTCGAAGAGCTTTGCGCACGCCTGGCGTCCGGAGGGAACGACTACCTGGGCTTGTGCGCCGGCCTGGGACGGCATCCCTCTCGGTTCTGCAGGCCGTCAGCTGGTGGATGACTGGACGCATGGCCGCAAGCCGAACTACGGCCTCGCGGTCAAGGCCTCGACCACCGACTCGAAGAGCTGGAAGCAGTTCGGCTCGGACGACTACCCCAGCGGGGCCCCGAGCCTGGATGTGACGTGGACAAAGTACGGAGCCGCGTATCAGATGGGCGGTTTCGTCCAGCCGATGACGGCGACGTCCGAGGGCACGTTCAAGGTCACCGTCACCAACCAGGGCCAGCAGACCTGGCCCAAGGCCGGCAACTTCAAGCTGCGCTACGACCTGTACGACGGGGCAGGGAAGCTTGTGGGCGGTGACTACTGGAGCAAGATCCGCTGGACGAACATGCCCAACGATGTTCCCCCAGGCGGCTCAGCGACGGTTGACGCGAATATTGCGGCGCTGACCCCCGGGACTTACACGATCGCGTGGACGATGGATGAGGTCGGGGTCAACTCCTTCGCCTCTCAAGGCGTTCCAGCTGTGGCCATCAAGGTTGAAGCGGTGAACATCCCGCCCTACCTCACCGGCGCGGCCCCGCCGAGCGGCTCCCTCAGTGACACGCTCACTCCGCCCCTTTGGATCGCCGCGGCCGACAAGGACCGCTTTCCCAGTGCATTGACATACCAGTTCGAGGTGTGCGAGGTCGAGGGCAAGGACGCGCGGAAGAACTGCCGTCAGTCTCCGGCCACCCCGTCGCAGAGCTGGGTGGTGACCGCTGGCTGGCTGAGCTGGTCGAAGACGTACGCGTGGTACGGGTATGCGAATGACGGGCAGGCCAAGTCGGCTCAGACTCAGCCGTCGATGTTGACCACTCAGGTCCCGCAGCCTGTGATCACCTCGCATCTCGGCGGCACTGACAACGGACGCGAATTCGGCGAGCGTGCCGGCAACTACGCGACCGCCGCCACCGACGCCGCGATCCCGGTCGTGGGCCCGGAACTCGCGGTCACCCGGACGTACAACTCCCAGGACCCCCGCCAGAGCAGTGCCTTCGGCGCCGGCTGGGCGACGCGCTGGGACATGCGGGCCAAGGCCGAGACCGACGGCAACGTCATGATCACTCTCGCGAGTGGCAGCCAGGTCCGATTCGGCCGGAACAACGACGGCACCTACACCGCTCCCTCGGGCTCCATGGGCGCCCTGACCTCCGTCAGCGGTGGTGGGTGGACACTGCGCGACGCCGGCGGCGCCCTGTACACCTTCGATGCCGCGGGCCTGCTGAAGAAGGTCGCGGACGGCAACGGACGCCAGCAGCTCCTCACCTATACGGGTGGCCTTCTCACGAAGGTCACCGACGCACTCTCCAAGCGTGCCTTGACCTTCACCTGGAGTGTCGGGCGTGTCAGCACGGTCAGCACCGACGCCACCGGGCCGGGTGCTCCGGCCCTGACATGGACGTACACCTACAGCAACGGCAGGCTGACAAAGGTGTGCCCGCCGACCTCGACCACCGCGTGCACCGTGTACGAGTACACGACCAGCTCGCAGTACCGAAGCACGGTCCTGGACGCCAATCCGGTCTCCTACTGGCGGCTGAACGAAAGCGAGGGCGAAGACGCGGAGAGCGAAGCCGTCTCGCGTACGGGCCTCAACGCCGGCCGCTACCGCGACGTCGGCCTCTCCAGTCCGGGTGTTCTGACCGGCACGGGCAACAAGGCTGCCACCTTCGACGGGACCAGCTCTCACATTGAGATCCCGGAGACCACGCTGGCCTCCTCGAAGGTCCTGACCGCGGAGCTCTGGTTCAAGACCACCAAGCCCGGTGTCCTGGTCGGGTTCCAGAACGCGCGGCTCGGTGACGGTGTACCCACCCGGTTCAGCCCTGCCCTGCTCATCGACGCGGCAGGCAAGCTCCGCGGTGGCTTCGAGCTGGCTGGCGAATGGAAGGCGCCGCTCTCCTCGTCCGCGGCGGTCAGTGACGGGGCCTGGCATCACGCAGCCCTCACCAGCAGCGGGACGAGCGAGACCCTCTACCTTGACGGGCAGAGCGTCGGCTCCCGCACCGGGACCGTCGACCACAGCAATAAGAACTTCGCGTACCTCGGCGCCGGCTACTCCAGTGTCGAGTGGGACAACAACCCCGACCGGGCGGTTCGCTACTTCAGCGGAAGCATGGACGAGGCCGCCGTCTACCACCGGGCCCTGGACGCCGGCACGGTGCGCGCCCACTACGACGCACGTACCGGGACCTCCAAACTGACCAAGTCCACCCTGCCCTCGGGCCGGATCGGCGCCAAGGTCATCTACGACAGCAACACCGAGCGCGCCACCCAGGTCACCGACCAATCCGGCGGCACCTGGAAAATCTCCGCACCCCAGTACTCCGCGGGCTCTCAGGCCTACACCAACGCCGTGCAGACGACCGGCCCCGTCAACTACTGGCGCCTGGGCGACAGCAGCGGCGCGGCAGCGGCCGACGAGATATCCAGCGGCGGCAACGGTTCCTACCACGACGGGGTCACCCTCGGCCAGGTCGGTGCCTTCATGGACGGCGACGACGGCTCGGTCGCCCTGGACGGAGTCGCAGGCGCGATCGATGTGCCCGCGGAGTCCATCGGCGGCTCGAGCTCTCTTGCCATCGAGATGTGGTTCCGGACTGACAAGCCGAACGGCGTTCTCCTCTCGCTGCAAGACACCGAGCTGGGCACCACTCCCACGAAGTGGAACCCCAGTCTGCTCATTGACGCGGACGGGAAACTCCGTGGCCGGCTGTGGCGCGGCACGATGAGCGGCTCGATCATCAGTAGCACCGCTGTGACGGACAACGCCTGGCACCATGTGGCCCTCTCCGGCGGTTCCATCGGCCAGACGCTGTACCTCGACGGCACCAAGATCGGCTACATGAGCGGGGCGGTCGCGCCCGAGACCCTGGCGCAGGCTTACCTCGGTGCCGGATACTCCGGCCTGGACTGGGACGGACAGCCGGGTGCTACGCGCTACTTTTCTGGTCAGCTCGACGAGGTGGCGATCTACGACAAGAGCTTGACCGCCGCCGCCGTCGCCAACCACTACAAGGCGCGGACACGCCTGGTTGCCGGCAACGGCGATCAGTACCAGGGCGCGGTCATGGCCGACGCCCCGTCCAGCTACTGGCAGCTCGACGAGGCCGACGGCACCACCGTCACCAACAAGGTCACCGCAACCGGCGCCAACGGTGCTTACACCAAGGCGACACTGAACACCACGGGCGCGTTCGGCGTGAGCGACCGCCCGGCGGCCCAGTTCGCAGGCGACGGATACGCCGAGCTCCCCGCCGCCCGCATTCCTGAAACCGACCTTTCGGCCGAGCTCTGGTTCAAGACCACCAAGCCCGGCCCCCTGCTCAGCGACCAGAGCCATGCGCTACCCGACGCACCGGCCACCTACACGCCCGTGCTGTACGTCGGCTCCGACAACAAGCTCCACGGCCAGTACTTCACCGCCGGGGTCGCAGCCACCAACGCCTCACTGGCCACGGTGACCGACAACCAGTGGCACCACGCCGCGATCACAGCCAAGGGATCCACCCAAACCCTGTACCTCGACGGAACCCAGGTTGCCCAGGCCACCAACGTTCCGGCCCAGCACCAGGCCAACACGCGCACCTACATAGGAGCCGGCTTCACCAACTACTGGCCGGCCTCGCCCGGACCCAGCCTGAACTACTTCACCGGTCAGATCGACGAAGTCGCCGTCTACCCGACCCCCCTCACCGGCGAGCAGGTCGCCAAGCACTACAACGCCCGCACCAACGCCTCAGGGTCCTCCCTCACGGCGACCGTGACCGTCACCGACCCCGCGGGGGCCAACACCAGCAGCACCTACGACGCCGTGCGCGGCCAGCGCCGCACCGCCTCAACGAACGCCGACGGCGACGTGACGACCTACACATACGACACCGGCGGCTACCTGCACACCGTCACTGATCCCAACGGCCACGCCACCGTCACAGGCCACGACGAGCGCGGCAACACGGTATCCAGCACCACCTGCCGGGACGAGGACTCCTGCTGGACTGCGTTCGCCGACTACTACTACAACGCCGCCGACCCGCTGGATCCCCGTAACGGCAAGCAGACCGCCGCCCGCGACGCACGCTCCACCAGCGCGGCCGACAACCGCTATCGGACCACCACCACCTACACGCCGCTCGGCCTGCCGGACACCGTGACCCTCGCCGACGGCCGAACCTCCACTACGACCTACACCACGGGCAGCGAGCCCGCAGTCGGTGGCGGCACCACCCCCGCCGGCCTGGTCGCCACCAAGAAGAGCACCGGCGACATGACCGTCTCCTACGCGTACTTCGCCAACGGTGACCTGGCCAAGTCGACGGCCCCCTCCGGCCTCGCCACCACCTACACCTACGACGGTCTCGGCCGGAAACTGACCGAGGCCCAGACCTCCACCGCGACTCCGACCGGGGTGACGACGACCTACACCTACAACGCCATGTCCCGAGTCGCATCCGAGACCGGTCCCGGTGTCAAGAACGAGATCACCGGAACCACCCACACCGCCAAGGTCAACCGGACCTACGACGAAGACGGTCTGCTGCTGACCGAGTCCACCCAGGACACGACGGGCGGCGACCCCACGCGAACGACCACCTACCGGTACAACGCCCAAGGCCTCAACGAGAGCGTGACCGACGCGGCCGGCAACGAGACTGCCTTCACCCACGACTCCATGGGCCGAGTCACCCAGGAAACGGACGCGGCGGGCAACGTCGTCACCCACGCCTTCACCAAGCGCGGCAACCTCGCCGAGTCGGTCCTGAAGAACTGGACCGGCGACCCGTCCGGCCAGACCCACGACCTCGTCCTGGTCTCCCACGCCTACGACCCGGCAGGCCGCCTCGCCTCGACGACCGACGCGATGGGCGCCACCACCGCCTTCACGTACTTCGACGACGGGCTGAGAGCCACGACCACGGCGAAGAGCGTCACCATGTCCGATGCCACCACGCACGACATCGTCCTCGAATCCAACGAGTACGACGGCGCGGGCAACCTCACAAGCCAGACGACCGGCAACGGCCGCGCGACGGTAACGAGCACCGTGGACGCCACCGGACGCACCACACGCACCGCATTCGACCCCAACGGCCTCAACCGGGTCACGACCCTGTCCTACGACGACGACGACCGGGTCACCAAGTCGACGCAGACCATCGACGCCACCGGCAAGAAGCTGACCACCACCACCGAGTACGACACGGCGGGCAACCCCAAGAAGGCGACCGTCACCGACGGCACCACGACCCGCACCAGCTCCGCCACCTTCGACCCGCGGGGCCTGCCCCTCACCGAGGTCAGCCCGCGGGGGAACACCACCACCAGCCGCTACGACGCCCTCGGCCGCCTGGTCGAGCAGACCGCCCCTCAGGTACAGACCGAGGAGAACGGGGCCGCGGCAACCGCCACCACGCCCAAGACGCTCACCGGCTACAACACCTTCGCCGAGGCCACCGACGCACGGGACGCCCGCGGCCAGGTGACCCGCACGGAGACCGACAACCTGGGCCGCCCCACAGCCGTCACCCTGCCCGACTACACCCCGCCCGGCGGCACCACGATCACCGCCACCGCACGCACGGCCTACGACCAGCTCGGCCGCCCCACGTCGCAAACCGACCCACTGGGCCGCGCGACGTACTTCACCTACGACCAGCTCGGCAACCTGGCCAGCAAGACCGACCCAGCCCTCGGAGCTGAGGGAACGACCCTGAAGGCCCCGGGCACCACCACCTTCAACGGCGCTGCCACAACCCTGTCCGGCGGTGGCGTCAGCACCTACACCTGGACACCGACCGGCCTTCCCCTGTCAGCCACCGACCAGACCGGCGCCCGCACCCAGGCCACCTACGACGAACTCGGCCGCAAGCTGACCGCGACCACCATCGAACGCAAGCCCACCCTCAAGAACCTGGTGTCCCGCTACGCATGGGACGACGCCAGCAACCTGAGACTGATCAGAACCCCCGGCCAAGGCCTCAGCCGGGCCACCCACAACGCGGCCGGCGAGATCCTGACCACCACCGACCCGCTCGGCGGCATCACCACGCTGGACTACGACGGCCTCGGCCGCACGACCGACACCACCGACGCCACCGGCCGCAAGACGACCACCACCTACGACGCGCTGGGCAACCCCACCACCGTCACCGACTTCGGCACGGGCACCACCGCACTCCGTACGGTCTCCTCCGAGTACGACGCCGACGGCAACGTGACGGCATCCACCTCGGCCACCGGCTCACGCCGCACGTACACGTACGACGCACTCGGCCGGATGACCAAGCAGATCGAACCGGTCACGGCCACCGACGCCATCACGACGACCTTCGGCTACGACGCGGCGGGCAACCGCACCCGCCTGACCGACGGCCGCGGCAAGGCGACGTACTACACCTTCACTCCGTGGGGCCTGCCCGAGTCCACCATCGAACCGGCCACCGCCGAGCACTCGACCGCTTCGTCCCGCACCTGGACCACCACCTACGATGCCGCCGGCCAGCCGGTCGCTGAACTCCTCCCCGGAGGAGTCAAGCGTCAGCGCACCTACGACGCCCTCGGCCGCCTCACAGCCGAGACCGGCAGCGGCACGGCTGCGGCCACCCGCCCTCGAACACTCACCTACGACCTGGCCGACCGCATGACCGGCTCCGGCGGCGACGGTGTCCTGTCCGGCAACACCTACACCTACAACGACCGCGGCCAGCTCCTGAAAGCCGACGGCCCCTCAGGTAAATCCGCCTACGTCTACGACGCGGACGGCAACATGACAGCCCGCACCGACGCCGCAGGAACAACAGCGTTCACCTACGACCTGGGCGGCCGCCTCCAAACCGCCACCGATCCCCTCACCGGCACCCAGGTACGGAGCGCCTACGACGCGGCCGGCCGGCCCACACAGGACCAGTACGCCCGCCCCGGCACGGACGGCACGTACACGACCAGCGCAAACCGCACCTTCATCTACGACAGTCTCGGCCGCCTCACCAAGGACGCCGTAACCCGCACCACAGGCACCGCAGTCCAGGGCCAGGCCTACGACTACGACCTCGCCGACCAGCTCGTGAAGAAGACGACCACCGGCACCGCAGGCGCGGCCACCAACACCTACACCTACGACCTCGCCGACCGCATGACGTCCTGGAACGACGGCACCACCAACACGCCCTACGAGTGGGACAAGGCCGGCAACCTCACCAAGCGCGGCACCCTCACAGGCACATACGACTCACGCAACCGCCTGGAAACCTGGGGCACCGAAAGCTACGACTACAGCGCCCGCGGCACAGAGCAGACCATCACCGACTCCACAGACGCCAACGCCACACGGCAAATCAAGTCCGACGCCTTCGAACGCACCATCACCAACGGCACCAGCACCTTCACCTACGACAGCCTCGACCGCGTCCTCACCCACAACACCAGCGCGTTCACCTACGACGGCGGGTCCAACAGCCTGGTCACCGACGCCACCACCACCTACAGCCGTATGCCTGGCGGCTCAGTCCTCTCCACCGCGACGACCAGCCAGACCGGCACCGCACGCCTCGCCGTCACCGACCAGCACAGCGACCTCGTCGCCAGCCTCAACCCAGACGGCACCACCCTCGCCGGCTCCCGTAGCTACGACCCCTTCGGCACAACCACCGCCACCAGCGGCACCAACCCCACCGTCGGCTACCAGTCCGGCTGGACCGACCCCACCAGCGGCGAAGTCAATATGGCCGCCCGCTGGTATCAGCCCAGCATCGGCAGCTTCACCAGCCGCGACACCTGGCAACTCGACCCGAACCCCTCCGTCCAGGCCAACCGCTACGCCTACGCGAACGCAAGCCCGCTCAATGGGACTGACCCCACCGGACACTTCCTCGACCCCGGCATAAGTCGTTGGGCAACGCCACCACGTGTCGCCCCCAGCCTCGCTCCTCCTAGGCCTTCGACGCCGACGGGCTCAGGATTCAGCTGGGGAGGATTTGGCTTCCGGGTGGCTGGCAGGGTGGGCGGCGTAATTGGTGCCGTCATTGGGATTGTTGGCAATCCCACGCCCACGTACACCACCTCCTGTGAAAATTCGCCGCTGGGCTGCGCCTACCTCAACCCCGACAATTTCCCCCGACTCGGCGGCCACTGCAACCACTGGCTGTGCGGCAATGGCTCAGCACCGGCCGGCACCTCGACGCCGTCGCAGATCGGAACAACGCCGAGCGGGTCTCCAGGCGGCCGTTGGGGAGGCCCAGGTCGAGGAGCTGGCGGTGGAGGCTGCTACAGCGGATGCCGCCCGCCCGCACCGCCGATCGACCAGAACCCCAACAACGGAGAGCACCCCGTCCCAGCGCCGAAACATACTGCCTCAGTCGACGATGCCGCGATCCGCATTGCACGGTGGACCCTTGAAGACGGCTGGGAGGCAAGGTACGACGCTGACGACATTCTGGCTATGACCGCTTCCGGTTTTGCCCCCGATCAGGCTGCTGAGCCACTTGATGGTTACAGCCCTGTGCCCGGCATGGGGGGTGCCGGAGGTCAGACAGGAAGGGATTGGTGTAACACTGGACCGGGCTGGGACGGAACTAAGGTCTATCTTCCGCTCAAGCGACATGCTGGCGTGTGTGTAGCGTCAGGCGCTTACGCGGATCTTACGCAGAAGGATTACACTCCCCCGCCGCGGCCTGGGCTGGGGTTTCCCCTGGCTGGACTTAATGATTTGCCGCTAGACAACCGCTCGCGCGGGCATCTCATAGGATTTGCAATGGGTGGGTCGAATAAGGATCGACGAAATTTTGTCCCGCTGTATCAAACGGCCAATCAGGCAATGTATGACCACGCGGAAGATCCGGTTGTTCAGTCCATCAAAAGTGGAGGGCATCAGTTCGTGCATGTGGAACCTGTTTATGGTGACCCTAAGTCGCCGATTCCAACTAGGGTGAGGTTTGAATCGAGCGGTACGGTTGATGTTCGATGCGAGTTCGACAATAACGTTGCGGCGACCTATGAGTGCTGGTGAGAAAGGCTATTGCGTGAGTGGTGAATTTGATCGACTCTTGGAGATCTTGGGTCCCCCATTGAGGCGAGGGGGAGGTGGTTTGGCGCTAGTTGAGGAAGCCTGGCAGGTGTCTCTACCTGCCGAATTTCACAGGGTTAGCGCGGCCTACGGTGACGCCATGATCGACGGCTATCTGTTCATTTACGGCCCGCAAGTGGTTCAGGAGAAGGGGGAGTGGATGCGTGACTATGTGAGACGGGGCGAGTCTCGACTGATTACTAACCCTGTCCTTCCTGATTCTGGGGGCATGCTCATGTGGGGCCACACGGTTGACGGGGACCGCCTATTTTTGGTGCCTCGAGGTGAGGGTGCTCCATGGACGGTGTCGGCCTTTCGTCGGAATTGGGGTGACTGGCATGAAACCGACTCACCCTTGGAGGAGTGGCTTGCGAGTTCCTTCAGTGGGGAGATTGAAACGGACTGGCTTCCACAGTGGCCGCAGCGGCATACCTTTGAGACTCTCGGCGGATAACCTCGAAGGTCTGCCTAGCTTCGATCTCTTCGCGATGCCCCGTCTGTCGGCTAGGCGGGGCATGGGTCCGGTTGGCTTTACCTTGACTGCAGTGGACGGCTCACCCGCAGGGAGCGACTGGATAATTGGGCGCGCGGCATCGCGGGTCCAGTCGTGAAGGCTATCTGGGATGCGCGCTTTCGGTGTGTCCTCCTTGGTCCAGCCTGTCTTGATTGATCCCTCAGTAAAGTGCTCCGGTTTGTTTGGAGCCGCTCAGGGTCGTTGTGCTAAGCGTGTATCGCTGCATGTATGTCACAACATCACCTGGGGCTGGCTCGCCGCTCTCGTCCGCGATGAGGGCACGCGCCCAGACGTCCACCCCATCGACGGTAACCTGGTGCTCCCAGTCTCCTGCCGCCGTGCGCCGAAGGAGGACGCCGCGTATCCGGTCGGCCAACCACTCGGCCTGGTCGAAGCGCGCTGCGACGATTGTTACCTGGTAAGTGAGGTGTGCGTCTTCGGAAGCGTCGGAGAATGGCGCCCCATCGACGTATCCGCTTAGGGGGTAGAGGATGCTGTACGGGAGTGGCGCCGGTTTGCCGCCCACTAGCGGAAGCCCCCCGACTCCGCAGGGCCGACCGGTTGCCGCGGCCAGCATCGTGCGGACGGCGGTCGTCAGCGGGGCGCGGTCGATCACTCGGTGTCCCGGGTGAAGTAGGCGGCGGCCGGTCCCTCGATGCTGAGGACTCCGTACCGGCACAGCCCGAGCGCGTCCCACTCGCTGAGGCCCGGGGTGGTGATGACCGACAGGGAGCGTTCGCCGTCCACGTCCAGGACCTCGGCAACGACGATGGCGCGGGACAGGATGCCCCGCTCGTGTCCGCCCAGGACCTCGGTCAGTACCGTCTCCACGTCGGTGGCCAGATCGGTCACAGGGCACGCTCCACCGCAGCACCCAGGATTCGGGCGACGACCGGCCCGGATGCTTCGACAGCAGGTCCGACGTGGGGGAACGGGGGCTGTGCGTACCGGCGGCCGAGGCTGTCCGTCCCGACGAACCCGTACTCCAGCCTCCGGGCCTGCGGGGCATTCGAGCCGATCTGCGCGACGAACACTGTGCCGGCCGCAGTCACCTCGGACTGCCACGAAGCCCTGTACCGGCCGGTGATCACCCTCGGGCCCGGACGGCCGGACGCGCGCTGCCGGATCGACGCCACCAGCAGCGCCGCACTGACCCGGGCCGCGGTCTCCGACTCCGACCGCAGAGCCAGCCCCTTCTGATCGAAGAGGGTCGCGAGCGCCGCCGGATGGTTGAACGAACCCTTCCCCCGACTCACTGGGCGCTCCGGTTGCGCTGCTCCAGCCACACGGTCCGCAGCACCGGGAACGACGACACCTCGCCCAGCGTGGTCACCTCGTACGTACGGCCCTCGGCCTGCCGGTCACGAGCCTCGACCACCAGCACCACATCGTGGTCCTCCAGCTCCGGCGCCGACAGCGGCAGCAGCAGCTTGTACCCGGCCCGGATCTCCTCCACCCACGCCCCGTCCCGGCCCCGGCTACGGATCTTCTCCTGCTGCGGATACAGCCCGGCGTCCCCGTCGTAGACCACCAGCGGCGGCCCGTCGATCAGCTGCCCGGTCTCCGGATCTAGGACCTGCTCACCAACATCACGCGTCACCTTCACCGTGTCCGGCATCAAGTGCCGCTCCGCGAAGCGAGCAACCCCAGCCTGGTCAAGCACTGAGGGCCCACTCCCTGAGCTGCGCCAGCAGCCCGCGGGTCAGCTCACCCGGCCGGCCGTCAAGGTCATCGCGGTTCAGCACGGCCTCGTCGAGCTTCTGGGAGTCCACGGCGTCGAGGAATCCGATCACGACGTGCCTCAGGTCGGACGGCTCGGCCATCACCTCTGCGAGCCCGTCGAAGCCGAACCCCTGCCACTCCGTGTTGACGTACAGGGTGACCTCCGGGGCTTCGCCCGGGGCCTGCATGACCCTGTAGACCTCGACGGCGGCGGAAACGTCCTGGCCGTCGAGCTCGATCACCGGAGGCTCATCGTGGGGCGCGGCGATCCGAATGCGACGGGGCTGATCAAACTTGCTCATGCTCTGGACAGTAGGTGCGCGAACAGCACGCCCTGCGGCCCGCTCATTCGACCTGCCTATGGCATGGACCTGATGTCATCGGGTTGGATACCGGCATGGTCGATCCTGTTTCCGCTGCGGCTGCGGCTGCCGCCCGCACGGCCGTCAGTTCCGTCTCCCGCAAGCTGCTGACGCGCACAGCTCCACGACTGGGAGGACGAGATGAGCGGCGGACCGTGTACGGCCGATTCCAACACGCACTCGCAGAGGGCGTCTCGTTTGCTCAGTACCTGCGGATTGAGCGCCAATTCGGCCCCCAGCTCATGGCGCAGAGGACCAGGCGAGAGCTCGCCATGATGGTGCACGAACGGCAGACCGAACTGCTTCAGGCATACCTGGAGATGCGGTTGGTGGGTAACGCCGAGCCTGTCGCCGCCGCCGACGACGTCATGGACAAGACATCCGCGGTGCTGGACAAGGTCAGCTCAAGCGACGAGGAATTTCAGGCGGCAATCGCTGAGGCCATGGCCATGCAGCGCGACTTCACCGACGTGTGCCGGGCAGACCTCTGGTACCTGCCGCAGTGGTGGCAGCTGTACCGAGGGGCCTGGTGGAAGTCACGCGTGAAGTGGCTGCGTCGGCGTTGAGACACCGCTCTCCGGGACCGTCTCGTTCGGTGCCGTAGCGTGAAGCGCGTCCATTAACCAAAGCTGGCTGCTGTGCTTATCGGACCCGAGTGCCCCGTCCTCTCCAGGGAGAACGGGGCACAGTCGTATCCCCGTCGCGTCCTGGCGTTGTCCGGATTCTCTTCTGCCCGTTTCGGGCCACCTGGGGTAGAAGTTCTAGGTACGCGGTTCCGCGCGTACGGAGAGGCGTTCTACGACCCGGGAGAGCACGTGCACCACCCTCGCCCCGCGTACTCGTTACGCGCGGAGAAGGCGTTCAAGGCCCTGCTGGCAGATTCTGGCGCGCAGCTCCTGGAAGCCGCCTGGCTGGGAAACTCGACCCCTCACGCCGTGCGTTGCGCCGCCGGTCATCTCGTGACCCCTCGCCCTGCCAACCTTCAGCAAGGGCAAGGGATCTGCCGGGTCTGTGCCCGACGATGCGCAGAGGTCGCAGAGGCAGCCTTCCGGGAAAGGCTCGCTGCGGCCGGCGCCACCCTTCTGGAGTCGGGGTGGCGGGGTGTCCATGCCCCGCACCGCATCCGCTGCATCGCGGGCCACGAATCCACGCGCCGGCCATCTGCGGTGCGACGCTCGGGCTGGATTTGCCGATCCTGCACACGCAGGGCGGCCTGACCGTTTTCTCTTCTGCCCGTTAGCGAAGCAGCGAGCGGCGAATATCCCGGAGCCTGCGGTCGAGACGCTGGCTACGCTCTGCCCATGAGCCACCCTGATCTCGCCTACGCCTGGCTTCCTGATCACCAACTTCACGTCACCCACACCCTGGCCCACGTGGACCACACCATCGACCAGACCATCCGCCTCATACACACGTACTCTGAGCAAGGCCCGCTCACCTTGGGAGAAGTCGCGGAGGGCGATCGGTCTCACATGGTGGTCAAGGCGATCGCACCTCTGCCTGCCGCTATCCCTCGTCTGGTGGCCGACGCTCTAACACAGCTTCGTGCCGCGTTGGAGCACACCCTGTACGCCGAAGTCGAGTTCCTTCTCGGCAGGCCGTTGACCAGGGAGGAGGCGCCGCGGATCGAGGTCCCTGCCACTGCGACTGAGCGCGATTTCGATCAGTGGCTGAGAGGGCGGCGGCGGGCAGACATCCCCCCGCTGGTGGCCGGACAGCCGTTGGTTGAACGTCTCCGCCTATTGCAGCCATTCCAGCAGACGGACGTCGATGATCACCCGCTCAGGGTCCTGGCTATGCACACCAACTTGGCCAAGCACCGTATGCCAGCCCTCGCCGCCACGCGTGTCGGAGCCGTGTACCCGGACACGCCGGACCAAAGCGTCGAAGTGGCGATTGCTCCGGATCCGGGTGCGGGCCGCAGTATCGCCTTGACACAAGGCAGCGTCCTGGCCACCGTTCCTCGAGGGGAGCGGATCTTCCTGAACGTGTTCCCCACGGTTGCGCTGCAGCGCCCGCACACCGATGCCTGGGTCGTAGCCGCCGCCGAGCTGGGGGCTTTGGAGAAGTGGGTGCGCACCGCGGCCATCCCGATCTTGGTCACCGGGGCGGCTGACGTGCCGAATTTGCCTCCGCAGCTGGACATCACAACGGGCCACGACGACGCCCGCCAGGCCCTGCTCGGCGCAGGAACCATCCCAGCAGCCGACCGCGCGACCGTCAGAATCAGCGCCGCAGTCTCGCGCGCGAGCCTTGTTGACCTTCTCGCGCCGCTACCGGACAGCCCGGGGCGAGATGCGCTGCACGCCTGGATCGCTTCCCTGGACGATTCCAAAGTGCTTGAGCGCATGCACCGTCTCGCTGGCGGCCAGGTGGTTGCCCTTGTCGGGATCCTGGCCGAGGCACACCAGTTTGCGGTGGACCATCGCTTCGACAACCCCTCTACGGCCGGTGGCCACTGAACACGCGGAACGACACGGGAGCCTCGCCCTCGTAGTCCAGGGTCAGGACCTCGTCGACGACCAGCCCGGCATCCGTGAGGAGCCCAACCCACACCGGGGAGTCCAGCACGTACATGTCCGTCGGGATTTCCACGCCGCCCGCAAGCCGAATCAGCTCCCGCCGAGCAACAACCTCACTCGCCGGCCCTTGGCCGGTGACGCTGGTGTGCAGAGCCGAGAACACCAACCGCCCCCGGCGACGAAGACCTTGGACAACGGCAGGAACGATCCGAGCTGGTTCCGCAAACGGGAAGACGCTGACCGCATAGATCAAGTCGTAGGGCTCGGCACGGGCCAGATGCTCCACCGCGTCGCCGTGCAGCAGGTTCAGCCCGGCCATGTCCGGGTAGCGATGGCGGGCCCGCTGGTACTGAGTGGCCGAAGCGTCGATCGCGTCCACCACGGCGCTGTGGTCCCGCACAAGATGCGCCGCGTGCCTGCCTACACCGCTCCCGAGGTCCAAGATGCGGACCCCGGTGACAGGACCCAGCAACTCGGACCCGGGCCCGGTGCCCCAGCCCGCCCAGTCGATCCGATCGACCTCGGGCAGTGCGGTCTGCCGCTCAAGGTGATGGCGGCCGTACTCCTGCCAGGCAGCGTGGTTCACATCGTTAGTGGCCATCCAAGAGCCCCTCACTCCCATGCGGTCGCCGTGACGATACGGCGCCAGCACCCGGCGAGGGGGCGAAACGCGGATCGTTCACCGTCGTTGGCGGGGAACCAACGGTATGCCGGTGACGACCTCGAGCATGCTCTCAACCACGTCGTCCGGTGCGGCTTGTCCGGTGAGTTGGGCGAGCCGCCGTTCGAGGGCAGCCACGTTGCCGGACTGGTCGATCGTGGCGATGCCGTTGACGCTGACGCGAAGGGGGTCGGCCAGCAGGGAGCTGATCCGCTCGGTCAGAACCTCCTGCGCGACGGCACGAGCCGAGTGCCAGCGTTCGTATCGCTGCGCGAGGTCGCTCGGGTCGGTGTCGGGCCCGAGCTGGGCCAGGAGCCAGCGCAGTACCTCGGTGTCCATGCGGTCCTTCCACATACGGGGCCGGAGAGGAGCGGACTGCTCCTCCCCGGCCGGGTGCTACACCGTCTTGCGGGTGGTCTTCGGTGGCGCCGGTTCGGTCTCCCAGCACGCAGGGTTGGTGATCTGTTCGGCGACGGCGGGGTCCGTGACCTCCGTGCCCGGAGTCAGGACGATCGGCACGCGCTCGACGGGGTCGAGGACGTGGACCGTGGCAGCGAGGACGCCCATGGCCTTCACAGCGGCGCTCACAGGACCGTCGCCGTGATGTGGCAGTCCGGAGCCGCGAGGACCGGCATGGCGACCGCGGCGCCCTTGGTCCAGATCTGCACAGGGTCGTCCTGCGCACCGCGGGTGATGATGATGCCCGGGGCCTCCTCCCGTTCGATCTGCGAGCCGGTGCCGCGGGACAGGGCCAGGGACTCGGCGGTCGTGCCGTACTGGGTCTGTCCCCACTTGGCCCGATCCGGCGGAAGCAGAATCCACTTGTCCTCGGGCAGCACGCGCTTGGACACGTCGTCCTGCCAGACCTGAGCCTTGTAGAGGGTGATCGGCGGCAGCCCGTACGTACCGCGCACGCTGTTGACCTGCTCGGGGGTCAGGACCGACGTCGGGGTCTGCGCGCCGGACGGGGTGCCGTGGTACGCGGCCCGGTAGGAGCCGTTCCCCGCGAGGTGCGACCACGCCCTTCGGGAAGTGAGGACCATCTCCGGGGCCGGGGCGCCGATCGAGTCGAGGTAGTCGATCCAGCGAAGCTCATCCGCGAGCGGGTCGGACGTCGGATCGGACCACGGCTTGGGTGCGGTCGGCATGTTCGCCGCCGGTACGCCGTAGTCGACTTCGACGGTCAGACCGTTCTCGCCGGCGAGGGAAAACTTGCCGTCGAGGAGCACATCACCGGCGGCCAGCTCCAGGCGCGAGCGGATTGCTTCGACGTGTCGTTCGACATCGTCGTAGAGCAGCTCGACAAGCCGGTCTTCGTCGGCGCCGCGCGCGGCATCCAGGAGGAGCTGTTCCATCTCGCCCACCAGGAGCTTCTGGCCGAGCGCGGGCAGGGTGCCCTCGGTCTGCGTGGCTTCCGCCTGGCGCTTCGCGAACGGGACGCTCGTGTCGTACGCCCGGTAGGAGGCGGTGTTGACGCGGCGCTTGGAGTTCCGGATCCGCCACTTCACGTCCTGGACCTGCGTCTCCGCGAACACGGTCTGCGTCAGGAGGAAGTCGCCCGGGTTGGGGATCGAGCGCGCGTACACGGTGAGGTCCGCGACGGACACGCCCTTGAGGAGGTCGCTGATGCTCATCAGCTCACCGCCAGGAAGCGGATCTGAGCGCCCGCCGGGTTCGCGGCGATCTTCGACGGATCAATGCCGCCGGGGATCTTCGCCGTCTTCACCGTGCCGTGCCAGAGCAGGGCCGCCGGGACCTTCACGGTGCCCGGGGTGAACACGGCCTCCGCATAGACGAGGCCGGCGAGGACCTGGCGGCCGTCGGTGGCCGCAGGATCGTAGGCGCCGTACAGGCCAGATGCGGTGATCCGGCCGACAGGCACACCGGACCGCACGAAGCCATGCGGGGCCGTGGCGGTGGGCTCGGAGTAGTGGGTGCTCTTGGTGAGCTTGGCCAGGTCGAGGGTGATCGTCTCGGTGGAGTCGGTGCCGTGACGGGAGGCAAGCCAGTCCCGGTCAGCGGTCACGGTCACAGAGGTCGTGTACGGCTGTATCAAGCCGCTGTCTCCTGTAGTGCTGGAGGTGACACGCACACACCGGAGTTGGTGGCACGGTCCACGAGGAGAGAGCGGGGCGTGGTCCCCGCGGCGGGCAGCTGTCGCTGCGCGCGGGCTACGAAGCCGGGGGGAGCATGCCTCGGCGCCGTGCCATCGCGAGACCGGCAGAGCCGGGCTTGCTGGTCTGGCCACCCGGGCGGGGCGGCGGCACCGACGCGGGAGATCCGCCCGGTGCTGGCGGGATCGCGTC
Organism: Streptomyces sp. NBC_01298; assembly: GCF_035978755.1. Taxonomy (NCBI): domain Bacteria; kingdom Bacillati; phylum Actinomycetota; class Actinomycetes; order Kitasatosporales; family Streptomycetaceae; genus Streptomyces; species Streptomyces sp. NBC_01298. The sequence continues at coordinate 1,032,021 of NZ_CP108414.1, read as the reverse complement.
GGGGGTCTTGGGAGCGGTGGTGAACAGCTCGGGGCGCCGGTTGCGGAGCTCGCTCGCGGCCTCGGCCACAGCGGTATCGTCCGCGTCATCCGGGACGCGCAGCAGGGCCACGGCGTCGTTGAGGTCTTCGCCCGTCGCACCGAGTCCGGCCAGGGTGGCGCGGCGTGCGGCGTCCCGCTCGCGGGTGCTCGCTGCTGCCTCGCGCTGGATGGCGGCTGCCTCGCGGGCATCCAGGTCCTGCTCGCGGCGCTGGGCTTGGGTGAGCTGTGCCTTTTCGGCTTCGCGCTGCTGGGTGATGAACTGCTCCAGCTCGCTGGCCGAGGTGAAGCCCAGCTTCTCGACGAGCGCACGGGCGCCGGACCGCTGCCCCTGATCCTTCTCGCGGGCCATCAGCTGCTGAAGCTGATGCTGGTCGAAGGAGACCTTCGCCGCAGCGTTGGACGGGTCTTCGGAGGAGGCGCCCAGGATCGGGAAGATCGGGCGGCCGTCGCGGCGGTAGCCGAGGACGGCACCGGGATTGGGCATGGTGCGGGACATCAGGACGTGCAGCTCCTCGACGTCCCCGCGCCATCAGCGAGTCTACGTACGCCAGCGTGACGCCCTGCGGCTTCCTCGATACCCCTCACCTGGAATGATCAACATGACTATCCAGGTGGGAGGGGGCATCGTGGAAGAGATCGACGGCGTATCGCTCGAGAAGACGGCAGCGGCCGGGAGGCGACCGAAGAAGGCGTGGTTGGCTGCCGGGGCCGTAGTGGTCCTGGTGGTGGGCGGAGGCCTGTGGCTGTGGCAGCCGTGGGTGGACCGCACACCGTTCACCGCGTATACGGCCGCTCTGCAAGAGGCCGAGTACACCGTCCCCGGGTCCTCGACGGATTCCTGCGTACGGACGGCTGCATCGGAGGAAGAACGCGTCATCTTCGACGAAGACGGCAAGCAGCTCGCCGCCGGGCGGGACCCCAGGGAAGGCCAAGTGCTGGGGCCGGAGTTCGGTGAGTTCGCAGGCGACTGCCTGTTCATCTCCCGCATCGACAACGTCCCTGGCGGGAAGGGGACCTACGTGACGCAGTGGGGTGGAGGCACCAAGCAGAAGGTCTCCGAAGAGGACATGCGCGAGTCGGCGCAGGCCCAGACGGAGCGGTTCAAGACGAAGCGGAAGTCGGACTTCAAGACCCCTCCGGAGAACTAGAGTCCTCCTCCTCGTCGCCCGGCTGGGCCGAGCGGGCTGCGGCCGGTGCCAGCTTCTCCCGCCGCACGGTGATCCGATCCACCTCCTCGCGGGCATCCTCGATCGGGTAGCCGGCGTCCTGCAACATTCGTACGCCGGTCTCCAGGCTCAGCACACCGGCCCCGACACCGCGCACCACCTCGTCCAGGACGGCACTGCGGTCCGTAGGCGTGTGCGGCCCGAAGGCCAGGCGCACCGGCAGGTTTTCACCGGCGGGCCAGCCGTCCGCCTGCCCGGCCTGGTGGAGCCTCTGCACCATCTTGAACAGCAGCCCGTACTTGTGCGCGCGGGCCAGGCGCATCGCATCGACCAAGGAGTCCAGCGGGCCCAGGGACAGCTGGAGGGCGTACCCGCTGGGGACGTCGGAAGGATCGACGGTGCCCAGGCTGACGGCGGGGAGACGTGCGTTGACGGCCGCCCTATCCCGGATTTCCTCCACGCGGGCCCGGAGCTCCGCTAGCTGCCCGGAGGTGTCCAGGACGTCCATGCGCCCGCCGTCGGCCAACTGGAAGATGGTGCCCGGCTCCACCGACAGCGGACGGGGCCTACCGGTGACCCGGTCCACCTCGGCGCGCGCGCCGGCCAGACCGATGATCGGGGCGCCGGTCGTCGCCGAAGCGCGCGCCGAGTCGGTGTCGGTCTCCGCGAGTTCGTCCAGCACCTGCATGACGGGCGCCAGCGACGACTGCCCGAAGTGCTCGCCGTCGGCCACGGTGTTGCTGATGTGGATGATTGGCAGGAAGTCCAAGCGCAGATCGAGACGGTGCAGGACCTCTCCGTCCGAGCGGGTCCGGAACCGGGCCTTGTCCAACGGCAGGTCATCGAGGCTCTGCCCGTGGCGCAGGTCATCGAGGTTCCACTCCGCGTCGGTGAGGAAGCAGGTGGTGCTGGAGGGCCGGTCCGCCCACGGGTAGGTCCGCTCGATGGTCCCGCTGTCCGCACGGAACACGTCACCGGTCTCCAGCAGCCACCCGCCCGCCCCATCGGCCACCAAGTCCCGGCCGGTACGCCCGGCGTCCGGTGTCGTGCTGCGCGTCGCCGCCGTGATCGGCCCCAGCTCGTAGGTGATGCGCCGGATCCGCGCCTTCACTCCGTGCTCGGCGTCCTCGGGTATTTCCCAGGCCAGATGGACGCGCCGCGGGTAGTCGCCCGGATCCGCATCCTCATCCAACACGGGGAAGTAGAACCCGGGGTCGAAGGTCCGCAGCCGCGCCCTCCCCTTGTCCGGATCCCAGGCCAGCAGGTACACCGCATCCCCAAGCAGCACCGCCTTGCGCTCGGCGGCCTGCATCCGCAGGGGCAACAGTTCCTTCTCTGCCCAGCCACGCAGCAGCAGCTGCACGGCGGCCGCCGCCTGGGCCTGCGGGTCGGGCTCGTCGGCCCCGGCGTGCTCGGCGCCCGCCACCACGATCTGCTGGGACTTGCCGAGGAGGTGCGCGAGCGCGGTGTCGACGAAGACGGCGGCGTCACCGAACTCGCGCCGCTCGGCGCCGGCCTCGTTGCCGGTGAGGACGGCCAGCTCCCCAGCCTGATTCGCGTCGTATGCCGCGAGGATCTTGTACGCGGCCAGCCGGCGCAGAGCATCACGGGGAACCCATGTCGACTGCACCTGAGGTGCGAGGGACCGATGAGGGTGGCCGCCGCTGGCGGCCGTCATCATCGGCTTGTAGTTCAGCCACGACCAGGCGTCGGACACGAAAGTGCGCAGGCCCACGAGAAGATCACCCTCGACAGCCCCACGCCGCCTTCAGCGTAGGTGAGCGAGCGGGTGTCGGCGCTCAGCTGCGCTAATCGGGGCGCGGCGGGACCAACTCCGCCGATAACGTGAATCGTTGACCAAAGTGGGAGAGGCGCTGTGCGGACTGACGTCAAGCCGAGCAAGATCATTCTCGCCGTCGCCAAGGCGGCGGAGGCATCCTTCAACCGTGGCCAGTGGTTGGAGTTCGGCTACGAGACCGGTTTCGCGGACGAAGTGCGAAGCCATCCACGGCTCCTTCGCAGCCTCGACTGGGGGGACGACGACTACTACGCCTGCGTCCTCGACATCATGGAGGAGATCCTCCGGCCGCAGGGTAGGACGGTCCGACACGGCTCCTACGGACTGGTGGTAACCGGCATCAGTCCGGAGCCTTTCAAGGTGGCGGAACGGATGCTGAACCTCCCGAAATGGCTGGCCGAAAATGACCGGCCCCTCTATGACGAAATCTACGAGGGGGGCGAGTTCGACGCTGGCGTGGATGAGCTCCAGGCGGCGGCCGAACGTCTGGGGCTGCCAGATGTTGATGCTCATGCAGCCCGTATCCGCAAAGGACTGAGAGACGACCCAGCCCAGGCGATCGGCTCCTCGAAGGAGCTTTTGGAGACTGTGCTGAAGGCGGTACTGGGGCTGCACGGTAACGGGCCGGAGACGAAGAAGGAGATCCCCGCCCTGACCAAGCAGGCGAGTGCGAGCCTTGGTTTGGACGCGGGAGGAGTCCGTGCAGACGAGCCGGGAGCTGAGCAACGCAAGAAGGTGCTCGGATCTCTCGCTCAGCTGGTCTTCAATACCGCCGAGCTGCGAAACGCGGGCTATGGGACGGGCCACGGCCTGAGTCGTGGCCCGTCCCTGGATGTTGCGACCGCGCGCTTGGCAGTGTCGGCTGCGGTGGCTGCGGCGACCTTCTACATCGAGGCACATGCCGCTGACCGGAAGGCGCGGCCGGCACCCTCACCGCCGACCTGAGAGCCTCCCGTCCTGGTAACTGGATGATGTGGCGCCGCTGCGCTGCGGGTCAGCGAGCTCGGTCATGGCGTGGACGGCGGCGTCCATCCGGTCGGGGGAGTCCATGCCGGCGACCCAGGTCACCATCTGCTGCTCCAGTTGCGGCCACTGCCCGACGTGGTGGACGCGTCCCTGCTCGTACAGCTGGGCGATGGGCTCGGCCCGCAGCCGTTTGCCGTGCTTCGCGGTGACCGGGAGCACGGCGGGCATCAGCATGTTCTCCGTGCGCTGCTCGCGCTGAAGTTCTTGCCACGCCTGGTGGAGGATCTGTTTCGACATGTCACCGCCGTAGTTGGCCTCCACCACGATCGCGTCCGCTCGCAGTTCAATCGCGAGCAGGCACGCCTCTCGGCCCCAGGCGTCGGCTCCACGGTTCCCGGACCGGTCGTCCAAGAGGTACATGTGGCCCTCGGCGTCGCGGGCCGCCGCGACGATGCCGGTCTCGTCGCCCACGGCGGACTCGCCCCCGGCAGGGTCGACTGCGACCACGATCCTGCTGAGGTCGATGCCGCGCAGCTGCGCGGCGCTGATCCGGTTGCCGGTGATCCACGCCCAGTCCCAGACTCCGCCGTCCTGCGGGCGGGGCTGCTGCTGGTAGAGGCTCCACCAGACGCGTTCACCGACGGAACGCCGGATCTCGGCGAGCGCGGCTTCGTCGTACCGCTCCGGCCAGAGTGGGCCGCCGATCTGACGCCCGAGTGCGTCGTCGTCGGACAGGGCGAGCGCGGGCAGGTCGATGACGGTCCAGCGGCTGCCTTCGTCGGCGAGGACTCGTCCGGCGAGGTCGTCCTCGTCCCAGCGGGTCTGGATGAGGATGACCGAGCCGCCCGGCTCGATACGGGTCAGGAGGACGGCCTGCCACCACTCCCACAATCGGCGGCGCATCGTCGGGCTCGACGCCTCCGCAGCGTCCTTGATCGGGTCGTCGACCACCGCCAGGTGGGCGCCCTTACCGGTCAGGCCACCGCCCACGCCGGCCATGACGGCGCCGCCCTCGGTCCCCAGCAGGTCGAAGCGGTTCGCCGCCGAGGAGCCCGGCCGCAGCGAGATGCCGATCTGCGGCCCGTAGGTGAGGATCGCGTCGCGGATCCACCGGCCGTGGTCATCGGCCAGGTCGGAGGAGTAGGAGGCGATCATCACCCGGTGCTCCGGGCGCCGCCGCAGGTACCACAGCGGGGCCCACCGGGCGGCCCTTCGGCTCTTGCCGTGCCGGGGAGGCATGGTGAGCAGCAGCTTCGTCGGGACACCGGCCGCGACCCGTTCGAAGGCAGCGTCGATCAGCCCCAGGTGCGGGGCCTGCATCTCCCGCCCCTCGGTGAGGACGGAAGCCATCGCCCCCGGGGAGCGGTCCATCGCCATGTCCCGCTCGATGCGGGCGAGCTGGGCACGGAGCTGGGGTGTGGAGGCGGCGGCTATCTCACGGCGGCGCGGCGCGGGAAGCGACCGGTACAGCTGGAGGACCGCAGCCTCATCAGCCCTGGCCACCCTCGCCCGGGTCGCCTGCCAGAGCAATCAGCCGCTGAAGCTCTTCCAGCCCCGCGGTCTCCACCTGGACTGCACCGCCGTCCGGGCCCGACACCTCCGTGCGCACTGGCCGGTTGAGGCCCAGGAGGTGGCTGCTGCGCTCGATGATGCGCACGGCGCGGTCGACGGCCTGGAGGTCGCCGTTACGGATCGCGGACCGGTAGACGCCGAAGAACAGCCGCTCCAGGCGCTCCACCATCAGCTTGCGCAGCTCGTCCGCGCTGTCGTCCAGCGCGGTGCTGCGTTCGGCCAGTGCCTTGGACACGTCCTTGCAGGCGAGCTCGATCAGCCGGGAGTCGGTGGGGGGCTCGTCGCCCCGCTTGTAGGTGTCGATGCCGTACCCCTGCGGGTAGGCGACACCATCGGAGTTGATCGACGGATCTGCGGCGAGCTTCCGCCCGATGGTCAGCCAGTCGACGCCGGCCAGTTTCAAATCAATGGCGTCCGCGCGGCGTTGGGTGATTGCAGCACGCACGGCCCGGGTGGGGCGGCCCATGAACACAACTCCAGGGCCCCGCGCCACCCCTCCATGATCCCGTAGCAGAGGGGAGGCTCGGCGAACGCTGGGCTGGGCGCTACACGGAGTCCAGGTTCCCGTCTGCCAAGAGCTCGAGCAACGACTCGAACCGTGCGAAGAAGACCTTCCTGGTGGATGACATCAATTCCAGTGAAGCATCTCGATCGTAGACGAGGGGGAGATAGGAAAGTCCCTTCTCTTCGTCGTACTCAAGTTCTCCAAGAGCGGCAACGAAAGCGTCGAGGGATTCACGGAAGGAGTCGTATGCGGCTTGCAGATCCGAGTCCTTGAAGCGTCGAATCTCCGAATGGATGACCACCTGAGCGGCATAAAGTGGGTCTTGGAACTCATCTCTCAGTCGGGTGAATACTGGCTGAGTTCGGAGTTGTGTGACCCACCTAGATTCGGGTGGCATAGCTTCAAGGAGGCGTTGAGCCTTGGCCACGTCCGCAGCCCGTGGCAGCCGATCCCCCTCCCCGGGGCTCAGGCCGGGGGGAGTGTCCAGCGCAGGGGCCTCGGAGGCGGCCGGGGACGTGCTCCGCCGAGAGGATTGCCTGGCGCGTGAGGCGCTCTTCCGGCGCGCCTCCCATTCCTGAACTGTTCGACGCTTGTGCCCGGGGCGTTGTGACGCCTGCCCCTCAAGTAGGTCGACGAGGTAGGCGAACTTCTTGGGATCGCTCGGGATGGTCTTGCCGTTGAACCACTCGCTGAGCGACGTCTTCTTCAGTCCCACCCCTGCGAGCTTGGCGCTGTCGACGATGACATCAAGCGACAGCCAGGATGCCCGCCGCAAGTCCTCAAGATCGCTTCCGAGTCCCACTCGTCCCCTCCCAAGGGTTCGGACCGAACCTCGTCCGAACCCTTTCTACACGGCTCCGGCCTGCGCCTTCGCGGGGTTCGGTGTTGAAGCCGATCGCCGAACCCCAAGTCGAACCCCGCCACTTCGGAATCGAAGGCCACAAGGCCGGGACTCGTTCGAAGGGGATGGAAGTCATGGGGAAGCACCGCGGGAAGAGCAGCTGGTCGTTCGACGCGTCGGGTTGGGTCTGGACGGCACTGACCCTCGTGCGGCTGGTTGGGGTGGACAAGCTGATCAGCCTCGTGCAGACGCTGCTGGGATCGTGAGGGATGCCGGGCCGGACGTGGTGTCCGGCCCGGCGAGCCCGGCTCGTCACCTCGTCAACCGCCGAGGTGGCGCCAGGTTCTCTAGTCGAAGGTGAGTTGCCCCGAGGGGCTACCTTCCGTGCCGACTCTTGCGGCCTGCGAGGGTGAATCTGGCACGATCCGGTGCTGTCGCAGCCACCAGCCGAACTGCCAGTTGCGGCAGGTCCGGTAGAGGTGTGCATGTCGGAGCGGTGCATCGGAAGGGATGGAGTGCTCACCCCAGCCGGTGATGGGCTGGGCGTTCGCCAGCCGCACGCCGAGTCCAGGCACTAGTGCGTCCCCATCCCATGACGCGCCGGGCGCGTACTCGAAGGCGAGGTGAGCGTTGCGGCTCCAGTCCCACGGGATGGGCAGTGCGCACAAGTACCAGGCGACGGGCGGCGAATCTGCCGGCAGCAGCAGAGTCTGCCGCTTCAGCCGGCGGTCCACCTTCGGCCTGTCGCACTCGGCGAACGTCTTCAGACAGTGCTGCGTCAGGTCGAGCTGACGTATACCCGCCAGCCACATAATGCCGTACTTGTCGCGTGATTCTATTTCTATGCGAACCCTCTTAAGGTCCGCCCCCGATTCCATTTACTACCCCTCCATTTAACTATTCCTGCCCTTGATCAATTCTATCAGAATTTCCATGATTCCCTTATGTTTGTCATGTCGGAAGTCGTTGGGGTAGGGCATATTGAATTCATTCCGAAAGGCCTCCTCGTATTCCTCGATGGGGAAGGGGCGCGGCTTGCGGCAGACGGCCTTGACCGTGGCCCGCGTGGTGTCGCTCAGCTCCACCTCCTCGAAATAGCGGGACAGGAGGCCGCGCAGCGACTCTGGGGTGTGGTACCGGATCCGCTGCCACTTCCCGCGCACGAACCGCATGTCAACGCTGTGCTCGTCCAGGAACGCGAGACGTGTCGAATCGCGGCTGATGGAGTGCTCGGAGTTCTCGTACGCCTTCTCGCGCTCCAGGTTCCGGGTGCCGATGCACACCTGCCCGTCGGCCGCGCAGAGCGCGTTCACGGTGAGCAGCACCCAGTGCTGGTATTCGAGGCTGGTGGTCGCGTTGATCACCGAGTCCAGAACGACGACCTCGTACAACCCGCCCTCACGAAGCTCCCGTTCGATACCGCGGATCATGGACACGATCCCGCGGACGTCCAGGCTGTACTTGCCCTTGAGCGTCCGGTACGGCTCGTAGTCCTGGACCCGGTAGCCCTGCGCGCGCAGGTGCTTCGCGTAGTCGCCGTGCCCGGCCCCGAAGTCCACGACCCGGTGCGAGGTCGTGAGCCACGGCAGGACCAGCCGCTCCCACACCTCCGACTTGTAGCGGACCTTGTCCGCCTTCGCCTTCGAGGAGTGCTCGCGGAGCCGGTTCGGCTGAACGATGTGCTGATTCCAGACCGGGGCTTGCTCCTCCAGCCCCGTCCAGTCGTAGACGCCGTACTCGCCCGTCAGGTCCTCGACCAGCTGGCCGGCATCGAAGGAGGCCACGGTCCACGCGAGGATGTCGAACCGCTGCGCCTTCGCGACCGCCGCATACTCCGCGTTCAGCACGACACGACCCTGGTCATCGATGACGACAGACCCCCACGGGCCGTGAGCTGCGGTCATGAAGCCGATGGCCTGCTGGAACGGGAGGTTGCGGGAGGCGATGACCTCGATGCTCTGCCACGGAATCCAGCACCACTGGCCGATCGGTCCGGCCTCCGCGTAGACGACGCTGCTCTCGGTCTCGACGCGGTTGTGCAGGAGGTTGAACTTGATCTCGTCCTGGAGACGGACCTTCTGCGGAAGGATCACCGCAGGCACGGTGCTCTGCCCGATCGCCTTCAGTCCCTTGGTTCTCTGGTGGCCGGCGACCAGTGTCCCGTCGGCGTTGAGGATGACCGGCTTGACCACGCCGTGGCGGCGCAGCGACCCCTGGAGTCGGACGAACGAACTCTCCGAGAGGCGACGCGGATTGTAGTCGGCCGGGCGGAGCTTATCCAGCGGGTAGGCGGGATCGAACCGTACGTCGAGGGGATTCACGCGGCGTTCTCCTCGCTGGCGTGGTGCTCCTCGTTGAGGACGTGCCAGCCGAACCCGAGGTCGGAGTCCTGCTCGTCCACGTACCGCTTGTAGATCGCGTTGAGGAACTCCACCTCGTCCTGCGTGATCCGCACACGGGTGGATGACCACTGGAGGTACCCCCACTGGAGGTAGTCGACGGTCGCGGCGGCCCCCGTGCCGGCGCCGTCGCTCGGCAGCTCAATCGGCGCGGGCAGCGAGGTGTCGTCCAAGAGGTCGTCCAGCTGCTCCTGGTCGTAGCCGGTCCCCTCCAGGTCCGGGAGGTCGGTGAGGATGTCCGCGAGGAGGGCGGTGTCGTACCCGGCCAGATCGCTGGTCCGGTTGTCGACGATGACGATCTTCGCAGCCGTGGCCTCGTCGACGTCCAGCCAGGTGACCGCGATGTCATCCCAGCCGAGCTTCCGGGCTGCCTTCGCCGTGTGGTTGCCCGCGAGGATCTCGTTCGGACGCCCGGTGTGCGTACCGCGGTTGACCACGATCGGCTTGTACTGGCCGTGTGTGGACAGGGACTCCCCGATCGCGTCCAGATCGCCGGAGCGCGGGTTGCGGTAGTAGGGGGCCAGGTCCGCGAGCGGTATGGCCAGGTCGGCCAGCGAAGCAGGAATACGGGGTGCGTCAGTGGACACGGGGCTCCAGCCCCGCGCCCACCTTCGAGCCTAGGTGATCGAACGCGTCGCGCTATGGCTGCCCGTAGCTGATGTGAGAGGGGTAGCTGTTCAGTTCGACAGGCTGGGGTTTCCTAGGACAATCCATCTTTTGCTGCCGTCGCAGCCACTACCTCCACCGTCGTAGTGAAAGTTCATGTGGAGCTTGTCGGTGATGTCGAGGTGTAGTTCCCGGACGCTCCCGAGTGAGAGGGATCCACGGAAGAGGACCTCGTCGTCGGCGGAGATGGTAAGCACCACCGACCCTGGCACCGAGTTGTCATCCATGCCGGCCGCGAGATTGATCTTCTTCCATTGCTTGCCGAGGTTGAACTCGATGTCTCCGCGGAACGGGCAGGGGGCGCTTGAGACAAGGGAGTCGTCGTAGGCCTTGCCATCGAGGGTTGCGGTGGACGCTCCGAAGGACGTGTAGGCGACCGGATCCAGTGTGGTGAGTGATACCTGCTTGGAGCCTGTTGGTGTTGGTGTGGGACTGGACGCTGGCGGAGGAGCGGCAGGTGACCCCTCCGGGGTGGATGCAGATGAGGAGGGTGGTCCCGGTGTGGGGGAGTCGTGAGGAGCTGTCGTCGCCGGAGGCGTAGGAGCTGCGGTGCTACCGCTCTTATTTGATGTCGCCAGAAGAGTGGCTGCTATGCCCAGTACCGGTACGACAATGCCGATCACCCACCAAGCCCACTGCGGCGGATGGCCGGAGTGGCTGGTCGACGGGCCGACACTCGGAGGATCCGCCGGAAGCGGAGGAATCCCCCCGGGATCGGGTGTCCCTGTGGTGCCTGTCATGCCTCAACTCCCCCTGCATGCAACGGATATCGAGACGATAGCTGCGCCATTGCATGTGCGCCATGGATCTTTGGGACTCAACGGGGGTGTAGAGCGGAGGCGGTAGCTCTGCTGTATCGCGCTTCTGCGGAAAATGGCTGGGCGCGAGTCTTGGCCGAGCCAGTCGGTGGCTGGAGTTCGCCACCGGCCTTGAGATCCCGCGCTCGTGATCGGCGGTTTCAAGGCAATCCTTAGACGGGCTGGTCGTTGTAAGTCGTGGCCGGCTCCTCCCGCCTTGCCGCGTACTCGGACCCGTCCTGGGCCAAGAGGGATTCGTGTGTCCCCTCTTCGAGGACCCGACCAGTGTCGCGGACGAGGATGCGGTCTGCGTTGCGGGAGGCGTCGCGGCGGTGGGTGACGGTGCGCCCGGCGTTGAGGGCGCGGATCCGCTCGTGCATCGCTTCTTCGGCGCATGGGTCGAGTGCCGAGGTCGGATCGTCGTAGACGGGGGAGCGGGGCCTCGGCTAGGCAGAACGCACGTGCGGCGGCCTATTCTCTGCCACCTGCTCCGCACCCACCTCACCCGTATCCCCGGTGCGGCCGTGACCCTAGCGGGGCCGTCACCTGACCGAAGTCCCCCCGGCGTCGTCCTCGTCGGCCCCGACTGGCCAGTAGGTGGCGGGCGGGAGGGCATTCTGAATGCCCGCCAATGGCCCTCTTCTCGCCCTAGTCTGGAGGCATGATTCCTGATTTTGTGTCAGATCTACGGACTGTGGTCGGTCCTGATTGCCTGCTGTGGCTGCCAGGGGTGGTCGGCGTTGTCCTCGATGAGCACGATCGGGTGCTCCTGCAACGTCGTTCTGCTGCGGGGTTGTGGACGCCGTTGAGCGGGATCCTGGAGCCCGGCGAGGCGCCGGCCGCCGGGATCGTGCGGGAGGTGGCCGAAGAGACTGGAGTACGGGTGGTGGTGGAGCGCCTGGCGGCGGTGACGGCATCCCCGCCGGTGCGGCACGGCAACGGTGACCGGGCGCAGTACCTGGAGATCGTCTTTGCCTGCCGTCCGGCAGACCCGGGTCAGTCGCCTCGGGTGTGCGATGACGAGTCGGTAGAGGTCGGGTGGTTCGCGCTGGATGCCCTGCCGTCGATGAGCGAGCGGATGCGGGAGATCATCGCGCTCGTCGAGAAGGCCGAGCCGCAAGCCTGGTTCGCTGCGCCGTGATCGCGCACCGAACCCGTGTCCCGGCGCCTGGACGGGGTCAGCCAGCTCAGGCGGACACGGCCCCGGTGCGCAGGGCGAACTCTCGAAGGCCCTGCAGGTGCGCCGGGCTGTAGAGAAGGCTCGACGTCAGCGCCCGCAGCGCAGGCCGCCGGACCTCTTGAGCCGCCTCTTGCTCGACGCGACGCAGAGCGGCGAACGCCTCATCGCCGTTGCCGAGCGCGTGCCACATGCGGGCCATGTCCGTCCAGGCGCGGGCGCGGCGTTCGGGGGTCGGCATGAGGTCGATGTTCAGGCCTCGCGCGATCTCGACACCCTCGTCCGGGGTGCCGAGGGTGGTGAACGCCGATGCGGTAGACGGCGACCTGGGACGAGGCAGGCGGTGCTGGACGAGTGCGCAACCTGGCTCTCGTGTGGAGGGGCTCAGCTGAGCTTCCACAGTCGTACGGTCTTGTCGACACTGCTGCTGGCGAGGGTCTTGCCGTCAGGGCTGAACGCCACCGACCGTACGGAATCGGTGTGGCCGGTCAGGGTGCTGGTGCTGGTGCGGGTCGCGAGGTCCCAGAGCCGTATGGTCCTGTCGTCGCTGCCGCTGGCGAGGGTCTTGCCGTCGGGAGAGAAAGCTACCGAGCTCACGGAATCGGTGTGGCCGGTCAGGGCGGCGGTGCTGGTGCGGGTCGCGAGGTCCCAGAGCTGTACGGTTTTGTCGTCGTTGCCGGTGGCGAGGGTCTTGCCGTTGGGGCTGAACGCTAGCGAGCGCACGGATTGAGACTTGTCGGTCAGGGTGGCGGTGCTGGTGCGGGTCGCGAGGTCCCAGAGTTGGACGGCTCCGGTGTAGGCGGCGAGGGTCTTGCCGTTGGGGCTGAACGCTAGCGAGCCCACGTTCTGAGACTTGTCGGTCAGGGTGGCGGTGCTGGTTCGGGTAGCGAGGTCCCAGAGTTGGACGACGCTTTTGTCGTCGCCGCCAGCCCAAGACCCCTCGCCACCACCGCTGGCGAGAGTCTTGCCGTCGGGGCTGAAAGCGACCTCGTTCATAGGACCGACGGCTTTCAGCGCGGCGGTGCTGGTGCGGGTGGCGAAGTCCCAGAGTCGGACCACGTTGGAGGTATCGGCGCTGGCGAGGGTCTTACCGTCAAGGCTGAGTACCATCGATATTGGGGCGTCGTTGTGGCCGACCGGGGTGGCGGTGCTGGTGCGGGTGGCGAGGTCCCAGAGCCGGAAGTTGCCGTCGAAACTGCCGCTTACGAGGGTCTTGCTGTCAGGGCTGAATGCCACTGAGCTCACCACACCGGTGTGGCCGGTCAGGGTGAACCACAGGTGCGGTGCTGGGCTGGTGTCGTCGGCGAGTCTCAGCCCTATCAGGGTGGCACCTGAGGCTGTGACCAGGGCTGCTGCGCCGCCGAGGATGATGCTGCGGCGGCGAGGCCGGCGTAACCCGGCGGGCGTGGCAGTGTCACCACGCCTGGAAGGAGTGGGTGCGGCGGTTTCGGTGGCGCTGTCCGAGCCCAGGCCGATGGGAGCCGAGCTGCGGTCGAGTGGTGCGATCTGGGACACAGCGGAATGCTGGATCGCGTGGAGGCGTGCGGCTGTGGCTGACGCGTCCGGGCGCGCATCGGGGTTTTTGGCCAGCAGCTCGGCAATCAACGCTTCGAGATCGACCGGAACTTCGCTCCGGATTGAGCGCAGGGCGGCGGGTTTCTCATCGAAGTGCCGGTGCATCAGCGCGAGGGGGTGGCCCTCGGCAGGAAAGGGTGGGGCGCCGACGAGCAGTTCATGGAGCACGCAGCCGAGCGCGTACAGGTCGGAGCGGGTGTCGATGTCTTTGCCGCGCCACTGCTCGGGTGCCATGTAGGGAGGCGTGCCCAGCATCCAGCCGGTGCGCGTGAGCTGCTGCGTGACCTGTACGCCGCGTGCGATCCCGAAGTCGCAGATCTTCAACCGTCCGTCGGTGAGTCGGAAGAGGTTGGCGGGCTTGAGGTCGCGGTGCACCACGTCTCTGGCATGTGTGGCTGCAAGTGCCACCGCGGCCTGCGCCGCGAGATCGACGGCCTCTGCTATGGGGAGGCCTGCGGGCGAGCGGGCCAGAGCCCGCGCGAGGTCTTCTCCCTCAAGCAGTTCCATGACGATGAACAGTCGGTTCTCGTGCTGGCCGATGTCGTGCACGACCGTGATTCCTGGATGTTGGAACTGTGCGCCGATCGACGCCTCGCGCCGAAACCGCTCCAGCAGTTCAGCCGCGGCATCGAGCTCCACGAGCAGCTTCAGTGCGATCGGGCGTCCGAGTTGGAGGTCGTATCCCCGCCACACCTCGCCCATCCCGCCGCGTCCGAGCCGCTCATCGAGCCGGTACCTTCCTGCGATCCGTTCTCCCTGCCGCACGGTCCCCCCTGATCGTGTCGACAACAGCAGCCAGAGCAGATTACTCGTTGCCGAGCTTTGCGAGGACGCCAGAGTGCGATGCGGACTCAGGGGGGCGGTCCAGCGGGCCCGCAGACGGCTGCCGGTCGTGAAGAGGGACTGCGAGATGGTGAATCGAATCCGGAACTCTGCGGCTGATATCCCTGGCTGGGACGGTACCGCGCACCTCTGCCGGTTGGGTCAGGCGGGCGTGTGTGACAGGGGTCTAGGTTGCCTCGGCGCGGGGGCCGACGTATCGCGCCCAGACGTCCGTGCCCTGGGACCGTGCTTCGTAGGCGCCCGCCGGGCGGAACGAGGAATGCAGGCCGGCGCGGATGCGGTAGGCGAGGTTCGCCGCCCGGCTGGTCGAGTCGCGTGCGTCCACGTGTGCCCACTCTCCGTGGCGGTCCCGCAGCGACTTCGCGGCGGTGTCGGCGTCCGAGTTCCGGGAGGGCAGGGGCTCGAAGCGGGCGTGCATCAGCGGGTGACTCCGTTCACGTGGGGCGCCTCGGCGAGGTGGCGAATGCGGGCGGCCGTAGCCCACTGGCTGTCGGAGAGGTCCTCGCAGAGCCGGTTGGCGAGTGCGGCGATCTCCGAGAGAGCCTGCTCGACGGCGGCGGCGGCGGCAAGGGCGGGGGCCGGCCGGGTGCGGCTGGAGCCTCGGGGGGCCGCAGTGGTGTTGGGCGTCAGGTTGTCCATCAGCGGTTGTTGCAGCGGCAGGTGTTGGTGATGACGTTGAACCAGCTGTCGCAGGAGTTGCACCAGATCGAGCCGGGGGCCGGGGCGGAATCGGGGTCGTGGTCCATGGTGCTCTTCCTTGTCAGAACGTGTCGGGGAGGGTGGCGCGCGGGCCGTTGGGCGCCAGGGTGGTGACGATGAGCGCGAGGTCGCGGGGTCGCCACAGGGCGGTTTCGAAGCCGCAGGCCGTCAGGTGGGTCAGCCACTCGCGTTGAGCGGGGCGGACCTTGCCGGTGTCGGTCTTCAGCTCGACGAACAGGGTGCGGCGGGTCAATGGGTGCCCGTACACCTCGTCGGGCCAACCGGCGTCGCTTCGCTGCGAGTTGTGCGTGTGGTAGGCGAGGGTCCAGCCGCGGAGCTGAGCCAGTTGCCTCACGTGGCGGCGGAACTGCTCTTCGGTCACAGCGCGCTCGGGGCGGGCCGGAAGGTCCAGTTCGATATCGCTGCCTGGAGGACGGCGTAGTGCTCGGCGGCCTTCGGGTCCGGCCGTGGCGTGTAGACGGGTGCCGGCGGCCGGGGCCTCGACCGGCGGTGCCGGTCCTTGAGGACGTCTTCGACGGTGTACCGCTCGCTGACGAGTTCTGCGAGGGGGTGCCCGTACTGCTCCATGGCCTGTGCCTCTTCGAGGTCGCCGTAGGTCGTGGTCGTAGGCATCTGCTTCTCCGTGGGTGTGGCCGGGACCCGCAGTGGGGGCGGGTCCCGGCCGGAGGGGGTGGCTCGTATCTGACGAGCCGGTCCGGGCGGGCTGGGCGCGGGGTGTCGCTGCCCGTCCGGAGGTGGGTGGGTATCGGGCCGTGCCTGTGGCCTGATGTGCAGGACCGTAACACGTTTTTGTGTAGTGGCCTATTTCTTGCGTGTCAGTCCACTTCGATCACGTCGTCCAGGTCGTAGAAATGCGGCTTGCTCAGGCCGCTCCAGGTGACGGCCACCAGGCGCTCGCCGGTGAAGGGATCCGTGGCGTGACCGGAGACCTCGCCGAGCAGGTGACTGAGGCCGGTGGGTCCGGTGCGGGCCGGTGTGACGACGGTGCCGACTTCGTACTCCACGCGGTTCAGCCCTTCGGTCCACGGCTGTTAGCGATGAGACCCAGGCCGCGGCCCCATTCGGCGCTGACGGGCTCCTGGAAAGAGAAGCCACCTCCCTGTCCTTCGAGGTCGGTGGCGGTCCAGTCGCCGGGGCCGCCGGCGCCGGGTCGTTCGAAGTGCTGAATGTCGCCCGAGCCGAGCGTGATGGCCAGGCGCAGGCCGCCGGATCCGGTCGGCGTGACACCGAATCGGCTGCCGGTGGTGAGGGCTTCATGCGTGAGGGTGTCGCCCAAGTTCACGGAAATCTCCGAGATGAGTAGTGGCCTATATTTTGGTCAGTAGAGGGCGCCGAAGCCGTCGCAGAGGTCGCACGTGTCGCCGGTGGCGGGGTTCACGCCGTCGTCGCATGCGGGGCAGTCGAGGCGGCGTCCGATGCCGTGGCACTCGGCGCACTCGCGGTCGACCTCGTAGGGTCCGTGCAGGTAGGCCTCCGTGCCGGTCCCTTCGCAGCTGTCGCACTCGGGTGCGTCCCTGTCGTAGACGTCGGCGCAGCTGATCGGGGTGTACGTGGGCACGGGTAATTCCCTCCTCTGGTGAGGCTCGGTGCCTCTTCCTTCTATCTAAATTCTACTATCCATTTAGGGGGTGTCCAGCTCACGCCACCATCAAGTGGCTTACTCCCAAAGGGATTTCGGCGGCGCCGAGCCCTAGCCGCCCGCAGGCCGCACGGGCAAGGGCGCGGTCGGTGTCAGGACAGTTCCTCCTGCCCTTCGGCCTCCCGGGGGTTCGTCCGGGCTCCCCCCACAGCCCTCGCCGGAGGCTGCTCGCCGAACAGGGCCTGCGTGCCGTGGCGGTCCGGCGTCGCGTAGATCCGTCCGGGCCCGGCGCCCACCGGCAACGTGATCGGGGCCCCGGCGTCGAAGTCGCCATGGTTCATGGCGGTCCAGTCCTGGCCTGCGGCTGGCTGCGTGGTCAAGGTCGGTCTCCTTCGGTTCCTCGGCGCCTGCGGCTGAGGCGGCCAGGGTGCTACGAGGTCTTCGGGCTGTGGATGAAAGGCTGGAGGCCCGAAGCGACGGTGAGCACGGCGCACACGTACTCCTCGCGCCGGTGGAACAGGGCGGCGATCGGTGCGGGCGACCAGCCCTCTGCGGCGAGGCTGAGGCTCATCCCGGATGCGGCTCGCGACGACATGACCGGAGGCCGGAGGCAGGCGTCCGTGTCGACCTGCGCGAGGCGGCTGGTCAGCTGCTGGCTCCAGCCCTGCCGGGTCAGGTGCTCCAGCATGGCGGCGACTCCGGCCGGCTGCGGGTGAGGCGGGACCATCGTCTTGTCTCCCAAGGGGTCGATGCAGGTTCGAGGTACAGGTGCGGATCTGCAGGGGGAGGCGGGGCGGGGCCCGCAGGCCCCGCCCCTGCTCGCCATCAGGCGGCGGCCGTCTCCGGCTCGCTGGTCTCCGTGGCCTCGGGGTTGAGTGCGATCAGCTCGGCAGCCTCGGCGTGCGCCTTGGCCTGCTTGAGCTGCCAGCGGGCCTTCGTCAGGGACTCCGCCACCCGGTCGAGCTGGTCCAGGCGTGCTCCGACCTGGCTTTCGAGGGCCTGCGCCAGCTTGATCGGGTCGGTCTTGGCGATGTCGTCGAGCATTGCGCGGACCTGCTCGATCTTGTCGAGCGTGCCCTTGGTCTTCTTCTGGGTAGCGACGCGCTGCTCGCGCTGCTCGTCGGTCAGGTCCTCCGTGATCATCAGGACGGCCTGGTCCTGCTGCTGCTTCATGGCGAAGGCGAAGTGCACGATCTCGTTGTCCGCCTTGAACTCCCCGCGAGTGAACTTGCCGAGGAGTGCCCCCTGGTTGGCGAGGCTGAGCGCGGCGATCTGTACGGCGGCCGCCGTGCCGATCGCGCCGTCCTGTACGAGCTTCTGGAACTCGATGCGCAGGTCCAGCAGCGCGAGGCGGAGCTTGACGTAGGCGGTGGTCTTGCCGAAGTCGGCGGCCACCGTGGCGATGGTGGCGCCCTCCTCTTCGTCCAGGATTCGCTGGTAGCCGTTGGCCTCCTCGAAGGGGGTCATGTCCTCGCGGTTGACGTTCTCCGACATGGACCGCTTGAAGCGGCGCAGCTCGTTCTTCTCAGAGATGATGCTGACCTTGACGGTGGACTTGCCGAGCGAGGTCAGGGCGCGGAAGCGGCGCTCGCCCGAGACGATCTGGTAGCCACCCTTCTCGTCGTCGGGGGCGACCTCGATCGGGGAGATCTGGCCGTAGGCCTCGATGGAGGTGGCGAGCTCGCGGATGGCCTCCTCGTTGAAGTACTCGCGGGGCTGGTTCGGGTTCGGGCGGACCTGGGTCATCTTCACGGTGCGGTAGGTCATTTCAGGCTCCAAGAGGTGTTTGGCTTTGGGCTTCCCTGCCCTTGCTTATACCTGAATTCTACTATGTTTGAGGGGGGTGTCCAGCCCCCGAAGGTCAGGATGGAGTGACCTAGGCCACATCGGAGGGGGCTCGTGAGCTGGGAAAACGCCGAGGGGCGCCGGATCTCTCCGGCGCCCCTCGGTCCCCCTCCTCATGCCGCGAGCGCGCGACCCCCGTCCACGCGCTCACGCCACTGCCGCACCTCAGGCGGCGCACCCGCCATCAGGGCGGAGGCGCACTGAACGTGCAGCGGGCAGGCGGAGCACAGGGCCTTCGCGGCCCGGCCGGCTCCCGCCCTGCGCCCCGCGTCACGGCAGGCAGCTTCACTCCAGGCGATCGGCATCGCCAGGAGGTCGTCCTCGTAGTCGAGATGGCCCAGCAGGCGCAGCGCGTCCGAGGCGTTGCCCAGTGGGCCGTCGGCCCCGCCCGGTCGCGGCTGCTGCGACAGCGCGATGATGCGCTGTACGTCGATCACGAGTCCCCCAAAGTCGTTCGAGGCGCGCGAGGTTTCGCCTCGGCCGCCCCGTGCCCCAGCGCGCCGTGTCCCCGGCGTGCCGTTGATCGTGTGCTGTCCGCAGCCCGGCGGGATCTGCCGCCGGCCAGCAGGCGAATGCGCGTTCCGGCCCGCCTGTGCGGGCTGCTTGTGGCGGCCGTGGTGCACAGGTGTGGGCGGGAGTCGAAGAAGAAGTTGCGTCGCGAGGCCCCGGAGGCACGGGGCCGCGGATGCTGCCTTTGGCCTCAGTCCCGTAAGGCGGCGTCGGGCGTTGGTTCCTGCACGTTCTCTCCGGGGTCGAGTCCAGGCCTGAGGCCCGGACGAGTGCGGTGTCACCCCTGGTCAGTGGAGCGGCGCACGGTGGAGCGTACGAAGCGGAAGCCCCTGGGCGAGGTCGTCAGAACATACGCAGTCCACTCCCAGGCGTGTCAAATCAACGAGACATGGACTGGGGGTTGGCTGGTCGGCTGCGTAAAGCGGACGAGATAGGATCTCGGTTTCCGGTAAGCGACAGCCCCGAGGGGCGAGGAGTAGTGATACAAGCCATGGGCGACCGCGCTCACATTGGCGAAGGCTTCATGGCCCGGAGGCTCGCTCACCTGATCGCGGAGCTGCACCCAGCCGGGCGCGGCCCGTATACGCCCCGGGAGATCGAGGACCTCATCAAGAAGTCGGCCGGGCCGGGCGATCCGACGGTGACGCACGCCACCATCGCGAACATCCGCACCGGCAAGGTCACCAACCCCAGCCTCGACTCGATGCGGGCGCTCGCGAAGTTCTTCGGTGTCTCGACCAGCTACTTCGTGGACGAAGAAGTGGCGGAGGCCACCGACCGCCGGATGCGCGAGATCAAGGAAGGCGTCGAGCTCGCGAAGGCCAGCGACGACCTCGCCGAGGTCCTGGAAGACAGCCACGTCAGGGCCATCGCATTCCGCCTGCGAGGCCTATCGGCCAAGACCCTCAAGGGGATTCAGGGGATGGTCGAGGGTGCCCGCGATCTTGAAGGGCTCCCTGCTGTCGATGAGAAGCCTGGTCGCAGGCGCAAGAAGTGATCTTGCCTGAAGGGCTCGCCGTCTCACCGTCTATTTCACCCAGTGAAATACGTTCAGTGGTCCAGTCCAATGGCGATATCCTTGCGCACGACGCCGAGGAAATTCCCGGCTCTGTCAGCAGGCGCCCGGGGAGGTCCGGCCAGTGCAGGCCGGAAAGCGGGGGCGCGAACCATGTGGTGGAAGCGGCTGGAGAGCACGACGGGTGACCCGCTCAAGAGGCTCGTCGCCCGCCTGAGTATCCCCACCCCCTTCGACCTGGAAGCGTTCTGCGAGGCCGTCGCCGAAGACCGCGGTCGGCCCCTGTTCCTCCAGCAGCTCGACGACTCGAACCCCGACCTGCCGTGCGGCCTGTGGATGAGCCTCGACGCCTTCGACCTGGTCTTCTACCAGCCTGCGGCCAGCGCCATCCTTCGTCGGCAGATCGTCCTCCACGAGATTTCGCACATGCTGCTCGGCCACGTCGGCCCGCACTTCGACACCCTGAGCGGCCCCGAGGGTGACGGCGAGCTGCCCGCAGGATTCCCTGCGAACCCGTTCGCCGCGCACACCGAGAAGTTCGGACGCAGCGAACCCGACCTGCCAGTCTCCGAGTTCATGCGCGCCCACGCTGCCCGCGTACGCGCCCAGCTCGCCAAGACGACCGCAGAGGACGAGGAATTGGGGATTTCCCCCAGCGCAATGGCCGCCCTCCTCGGCCGAACGAAATACTCCGGGCCGCAGGAATCAGATGCGGAGACCTTGGCCACTCTCATTCACGAGAAGGCCAGCCGCACCGAGGCGCGGTCACGGACGACCGAGGGCGCAGACGTTCTCGAACGGCTCAGCGACGCCTTCGGACACCCCACCCAGTAAGAAAGTCTGACCCATCAAAACCGCAGTTGTCCTAGCCCTTTGGCTTGTTGCCGCCTGGCGCCTGCCCGCCGCCATCCGAGTCCAGCGACAGCGGCCCCTGTGGGCCGCGTTCACCTCCGTCGCCGTCGCCTGCACCATCGCCCGCCCCGCGGTGAAGCGGATCGTCATCGAACCCCTCGGGATCACCAACCTGGCCACGCTGCTGCAACACGCAGTCGGCATAGCCGGGTCGACGTTCGTCCTCATCTTCGTCATCGCGATGGCCAGACCAGCCGCTCTGGCCCGAGGCCGGTGGCCCCTGTACGGGATCGCCGCTGCGAGCATCGTGCTGCTCGCCACCCTCTTCGCCCTCACCCCGAGGCCGGAAGAGGTCCACAACTTCTTCGAGGCCAACCTCGGACACCCCACCGGAACCGCCTACTGCATGGTCTTCCTCGGCTATCTGGCCGTCGCGATGTCCATCTCCAGCTGGCTCTTCTGGTCCTACAGCCGCCACGCAGCCGGCGCACCCCTGCGCACGGGCCTGCGCCTCCTGGGCGCCGGTACCGCCTTCGGAGCCCTCTACACGCTGTGGCGCATCGCGCACATGGCCACCCGGCTGGCCGGCGCCGAGTTCGTCACCGACGACGACACCACCCAAACGATCGCGGACCTCGTCGAGTACCTCGCGATCCTGCTGATCGTCCTCGGCAACTCCGTCCCCGCTGCCGGAGTCCTGTGGAGGTCCGTCACCTACCGCCGGGCACTACGTCAGGTCGAACCGCTGTGGACAGCCCTGACCGAGGTCGTCCCCGACGTCGTCCTCAACGACCCCGTCGGCCGAAGCCCTCGCCTGCGCCTTCACCGCCGACTCATCGAAATCTGGGACGTGGTCCTGGTCCTGCGTGCCTACGTGCCAGCACAGACCCTCGACGCCGCACAGACGGCGACGGCCGGCGTCCCCGCCCCGAAGCGGGATGCCTACGCCGATGGCCTGTGGGTGCGAGCAGCGTGGGCGGCGAAGCTCCGCGGAGCCAGCCCCGTCTGCGAGTCGGTCCCCAAGGTGAACCACATGGACGACGAAGACACCGACTTCGACGCGGAGGTCCGCTCGATGCTCGTCATGGCCGCCGCGTACCGCAGCCCCGCAGCTGCGGAGTTCGCCCGCAACCACCAGGAGATCCCTGCATGACCACCACCACCGCACCCGGCGCGGAGGCATCATTCGCGAAGCAGGTCACCGACGTCCTGGAACCGCGCACCTGGATTCTGGCCGTCACCCTCCTGATGGGCTGGTACGCCGACCGGCTCGCTGGAATCGGCTGGGGCCTGGTCGCGGGCTTCTTCTGCGGAGTTGTCCCCATCCTGTGGATCAAGTGGGGTGAGCGGCGCGGCCACTGGGGCGACCGGCATGTCCGGCGCCGGCAGGACCGCCTCGTCGTCATCCCCGGAATCATCGTCTCGGTGATCGTCTGCATCTCCGGGATGCTCGTCCTGGACGCCCCGGAAGAGATGACCGCCCTCATCTTCGCGATGCTCGCCACGCTCGTGGCCATCCTCGCCATCACGATCGTGTGGAAGATCAGCGTGCACACGGCCGTATCCAGCGGGGCCGTCGTCATGCTGGCACTGGCCTACGGTCTGTGGACGCTGTCCGCGTTCGCCCTGGTGGTCCTCGTCGGCTGGTCGCGCGTCCGCCTCCGCGACCACACCCTCGCCCAAGTGCTCGCCGGCGCGGCCCTGGGCGCCGCTGTCGCCGGGCCGGTCTTCGCGGCTATGAGCTGACGCAGCGCGTGCAGAGGGGCCCCGACCAACCCAGGTCGGGGCCCCTCTGCGCGTAGTGGCCGCAGTCAGCTGGTGGACGTCCGCCAGTCGATCCGGATGCGGCTGTGCGGGTCGTGGTTGCGACCGCCGCCGGAAGCCAGCACGTGCACCTTCGTCACCGACAGCATCACCAGACCGCGCTGCGAAGCGCGCGGCGCCGAATTCCACCAGGACACGATGTCGTTCACGTCGGAGAGCGGAACCTTGGTGAGCTGCCCCAGGAACCGAACGCGAACGAGGCTGGCCTTGAGGTCGTCCTTCGTAGCCTGCTCCGCGGCCTTGTACGCCTGGGGGACCATGGACTTCCGCATGGACTTGAGAGCCGCAAAACGATCCTCGGCTCCGTCGATGTGCTCGCGGAGGCGGGCCAGTTCCTCGCGGGCATCTTCCTGGAGACGCAGGAGCTTCGCGTGGACTTCTGGCCGCAGGAGGTCCGCGAGGACCTGCTCAGCCACGGCGGGCTCGAGGCGGTCCGCGTTCATGCGGACCTTGCCGCAGGAGTGACGGGTCTCGGTGGGCGGCAGGCAGCGGTAGCCCGGTCCTGCGTCGGCGCTCACCCGGGCCCCGGAGATGTCGTAGCCGCACTCACCGCAGTCCGAGAGCCCCTGGGTGAGCAGGTACTCGTAGGAGTCCCGGCGCGGTGCCGGCTGGGCCTGCCGCTCCTTGAAGCGCGCCATGAGGCGGTGGTACTCGCCCGGGGCCAAGACGGTTTCCCCGAAGCCTTCGATGGGGTTACCGTCCGCATCCAGCCCTGCCATCTTCGGGTTGGACAGCGTGCGGACGAGGGTCTCGCCGCGCCACAGCCCGCCGGTGGCGGTGCGTCCCCCCTGGTCGTTGACCCAGGTGGCGATCGAGTTCTGCGACATCTGTGGGTCGGTCGGGAAGAACCGGGAGGCCGCCTGCCGCAGGTACGCCGCTTCGTCGGAGTTGAGCCCCCCGCCGCTGGCGTAGCCGGACAGCCGTCCCATATGTCTCAATCCCTCGCGTGATGATCGCGTGCAGATGAGTAGCCCCTCACCTGTCTAATAGGTCAATGTACGTGTTGCGCAACGTTCGAACAGTCCGCCGCCGGGCCTGTTCATGGGCGGTACATGAAAGCCACAGGTAGGGGGGTCGTAAGGTTGCCCCATTGTGGCGCACCTCACAATGTTTCACCAGCGTGAACATGCAGCAGGCAAATTATTCGAACACACGGGTCAGGGTGGGTACACCGCGAAGCCCGCCACCTCGGCGTGAGGGGCGGGCTTCGGGGAAATAGGTCAACGCACAGGTGTCAGTGGCGAACGCCCAGCAGCTCCCACAGTGAAGCGGTCGAGACCTTTGACGTCGACCCCAGCGCGATGACCTGAACGGGGAACTGGCCGGACTTGATCAGCTTGTACGCCGTGTCCTTGCCGATCGACAGGGCGCGGGCCGCAGTGGTCACATTCACCGTCGGCGGCAGCTCCAGCAGCGCCGCCATGGTCATCGACCCGCGCCGCTCCCGGCCCCCCGGGCGAGCCTGCATGACGGAAACAGATGAGGACATAGATGGTCACATCCTTCTTCCCCGCGCCACCTGACCAAAAGCCTACGGTGCTCAAGGAGGCGTCCCGCCCGCTACAGAAAGATGAGGACACGTAAGGACAGCCAAGATCACTCTGGGGGACCCGCATGTTCAGCGGCAGCATCTACAAGCGGTGCAAGTGCACGGAACCGAAACTCGACGAGTCGGGACAGTCTGTCCTCGACGCGGCCGGCAATCCGAAGACTCGCGAGCTCGGAACCAACTGCCCTGAACTGAAGAAGCGTGACCACGGAAGCTGGTACTACTACGTCAACCTTCCCGACGGACCCCGCGGAGAACGCCGCCGCCCCCGCAAGGGAGGCTTCCTAACCCGCACGGCAGCCCAGCACGCCGCGCAAGAGCTGTGGAGCGAAGCCAACCACGGAATCAAGGTCGAGTCCCGAGAGACCGTCGAACAGTTCCTTCGACGCTGGCTGAACAACCGTGTCGACCTCAAGAGGAAGACCCGATGCGACTACGCCGACTTCATCGAGCGCCTCTACATCCCCGCCCTCGGCCAGCTGACCATGCGAGAACTCCGAACCCGGCACATCCAGGCGATGTTCGAGGACATCTGGACCTACAACAAGGTCAAGGAAGAGAACCGCATCCAGGCGGAGCAAGCCCTGGCGGCATGTGAGGCCGCACGCCAAGCGTGGCGACAGGCCCCCCGGCCACGCCCGCCGGAGCTCCGCACGCACTGGGATGACGCCAAGGCGGCCCTCAAGGTGGCCCGAACCAAGCCCCGCCAGGACACCGGCCCCGGAACACAGAAGCGCATCCTCGACGCGCTCTCCGCCGCTCTCAAGGCTGCCGCGATGGAAAAACTCATCACCGAGAACTGGGCCGACGAAGTCGTCATCCCGAAGTACGAGAAGCCGCGCCCCCTGGTCTGGACCGAGGAGCGCGTCGCACGCTGGCGCGAGACCGGAGAGAAGCCGAGCTCCGTCATGGTCTGGACCCCCGAGCTCACCGGACAATTCCTCGACGCCGCCGCAGGTCACCGCATGTACGTGATGTGGCACTTGCAGGTGTTCCGCGGTCCTCGTCGAGGTGAAGCCGCAGGGCTCACCTGGGCGGAAGTCGACATGACCCGAGGAACCGCGAACATCGTTCAGCAGCTGGTCTCAGACACCTCACACAAGCTCTTCGAAGAAACCCCCAAGAGCCGCAGCGGCCGACGAACCATCGCCCTCGACTCCGCTACGCACGCACTCCTGACCACCTGGCGCGACGTCCAACGGGCCAAGCGAGTCGAGTGGGAAGCGAAGCACAAGCAGAACCCTGAGAAGTACGGCCCCTACGTCGACAGCGGGTATGTCTTCACCCAGGACAACGGGACGCCCTGGCACCCGGACAACGTGTCCAAGGTCTTCGACCGGCTAGTCAGGCGGCTCGACATGCCTCCGATCAGGCTCCACGACCTGCGCCACTGCGCGGCCTCCCTCAGCCTCGCCGCCGGCCTCTCCATGAAGGCCATCCAGACACTGCTGGGACATGCCACCTTCACGCTCACCGCGGACACCTACACCAGCCTGCTGCCGCAGTTCGAGAAGGAGGCCGCGGAGGCCCCCGTCGCCCTCGTTCCCCGAGCCCACCACCGCTCGGCAGTACCAGCGCAGGAGGACAGGCCTCAGATGACGCTCATCTCGGGAGAGTCGAGCGCGAGCGGCAGGAAGACCGCCGCCTAGCCGGGTGTCCCCCGAATGTCCCCCGCACATGCAGAAACGGCCCCCCGAGAAAGCTTTCGGGGGGCCGTTTCTGCATGTCTTGGCTGGTCAGCGCCGGTCTGGTGGAGAGGTGGGGGATCGGTGGACCGTCGTTCTCCTCGAACGGAACCCAGGTCCACACGATCTCGCCGGGATCGGGATCCCCGTCGCGATCGGGGGCGTACGAGGTCCGCACCGGCCCGATGGCATGCGGATCGGCCTCGGCGGTCGCGGTGACCCCGTCGCGGCCGGGCTGCTCGACGTGACCATTGCCGTGGTGTGAAAGTGCCGTCATTCGGGCGAGGTTACCGGGTGGCGGGGTGCGCGGAGGGCGCGTGCGCCGGTGGGTCGGTGGGCGCTTCGGGTCGCCGCGTGGTTCCACCCGGCCCGGCGGTTACGGGCCGTCCGGGGTGGGGGCGGGTGCCATCCGCCAGCCCCGCTCCACGGACCGGCGGCACCCGTCGGCGGTATCGCCGGAGTTCGTGAACAGCGCGGTCAGCATGGGCACGCCCTGGGCGAGGACGTGACGCGGCAGTGGGCCCGTCGCGACCAGGGACGCGAGTCCGTGGCCGATCACCCAGCTTTGCGTCGCCAGGGTCAGGGGGTCGGTGTCGTCGTGAAAGCGGCCGTCCGACTTGGCCCGTTCGACGGCGCTGACCAGGCGGTGCAGGGTCTCGTCCGCGGCCTTGGCGTCTTCGAGTGCGAAGCCGGCGTCGAACATGATCCGGTAGAGATCGGGGGCGGCGAGGGCGTGGCTCACGTAGGCGGCTCCGAGTGCGGCCAGGTCCCGTACCGGATCTGCGGACGGCTCCACCGTGTCGAGCCGGGCGGCCAGGCCTTTGAAGCCTTCCTGGCGCATGGCCGTCCACAGGCCGTCCATGCCTCCGAAGTAGGTGTAGACGGCCATCGTCGATACGCCGGTTCCGGCCACGACGGAACGGAGCGTGACCGGTTCCCGGGTGCGCAGCATCATGGCGGCCCGTTCGATCAGGAGGGAACGGATCGCCGGGTCTTTGGTTCGCGCCATGCCCCAACAATACATAGCAGCGCTATGGTTTGCGGAAGGCGCCGGAACGCGCGCCCCGACGACAAGGAGCTGTTATGACCGTGAAGCTCGTCAATCCCAACGGGTTGCCGAAACCGGACGTCTACCGTCAGCTCTCGATCGCCACCGGGTCGAAACTGGTGTTCCTCGCGGGCCAGGTGGCGCGCGATGCCGAGGGGCGTCCTGTCGGTGAGGGGGACTTCGCCGCTCAGGTAGAGCAGTGCTATCTCAACATCGGCACCGCCCTGGGCGAGATCGGCGGATCCTTCGACGACGTGGCCAAGTTGACCGTCTACGTCGTCGACTGGAGCCCAGAGAAGATGCCGCTGCTGGGGGAGGGCGTGGCCCGGGCGGCGGCCAAACTGGGTGTCGACCCCGTCAAGCCGATCACGCTGCTGGGCGTCGCGGCGCTGGGGGAACCCGATCTTCTCGTCGAGGTCGAAGCCACGGCCGTGCTCGACTGACGCGGTGACGGCCTTCCGGCTCGTGGCGGGTCGAACCGGGATGCGCGCCACCCCGCGCACCCCGCTCTCTCGGCTCGGCTGAACGGGGAGTTCTGCCGGGAGGGCGGGGCGGTGGATGGAGCCTCCCAGGTGGTGGGGGCCGGTCCCTAGATCCAGCCCTCCAGCGAGGCCATGAAGCCGTCGAAGTCGTCGCGGTGGATGGTGTGGCCGGCGCCGGTCACCGAGCGGAGCTCGAAGCCGCGCTCCTTGAGGAGCGTCGCGCGCTCCGGCGAGATCAGGAAGCTCGGGTCCGCCAGCTGCACGAGCGACGGGACCACCGGTGCGGCCGGCAGCAGGTCCGTGCCCATCAGCGGAGCCAGGCTGAGGGCGGTCGCCTCGTCCCAGAGGGCGAGGGTGGCCAGTTCGACGTCCACGTCGGCCTCCTCCCAGCGCGGGTTCATCGCCTGGATCTGCTCCTTGGGCGCGGACTTGAACTGGGCGAACATCTCGGGCCCGAAGCCCTCGCCGAGCTCCGCCAGGTGCCAGGCGGGGTCCGAGAACACGGCACGCCTGGGCTTCAGGCGGTCGACGGCCTTCGAGAGGGTCAGGCCGCCGAGGGAGTGGCCGATGGCGAGTTCCGCGCCGACCGGCAGGGTTTCGGCCACGTCGTCGGCGAAGGCCTCCGGGCTGTACTCGCCCCGGCCGCTGGCGCCGTGGCCGCGCAGGTCCACGGCGATGACGCGGTAGCCGCGTTCGGCGAGGGCGGGGCCGACCCGGCGCCAGGTCCGGTGGTCGGCCATGATCCCGTGGATCAGGAGGGCGACGCGGTCGCCTTCGCCCCAGGTGTGGGTGTGGAGCTGCACGGTGGTGCCTTTCGTCGTCAGGGGTGATGCGTCGTAGGGCATCGATGAATCGATGAGTGGAACGGGGCGGGGGTGGGCCCTCAGCCCGGCAGTCCGGCAGCTCGGCAGCCCGCCGGCCCGGCATGCCGCCAGGCCGCCAGGCCGAGGGCCCGCCCCCCTCAGCGGACGCTGCGGATCGGCTTGACCGCCAGGGCGCCGGCCACCGCCAGGGCGGCGGCCGCGATGAACAGGGCCGTGTAGCCGCCGCTCACGGACACGATGACCGAGGCGATGAAGGGGGCGATGATCTGCGGGCCCGCGTTGGCGATGTTGAGTACGCCCATGTCGCGGGCGGCGTCCTCGGCCTTGGGGAGCACCATCGTCACCAGGGCGGTGTCCACGGCCATGTAGGAGCCGAAGGCGAGGCCGTTGATCACGGCGAAGGCCAGCATGGCCGTCCAGCTGGTCGACAGGGCCGGGATCACCAGGGCGATGGCGGACAGCAGGGCGGAGGCGCCGACGAAGAGCTTGCGGCGGTCGTACTTGTCCGAGAGCCATCCGCCGAGGACGGTGGAGACGACCATCGCCACGCTGGTCAGCGGCATCATGATGGCGACCGCAGCCTCCGGCTTCATGCCCTCGGGCAGCACGGTGTGGTCCTGGAGGATGTACAGCTGGTAGCCGCTCACCGCGAAGTAGCCGAGGACCAGCAGGGCCCGCCCGATGAACGCCCAGCGGAAGTCGTGGTCCTTGAGGGCGCTCGCGAAGGCGGCGAGCTGCTCCTTGACCGGCATGGAGGGCTTGGCCGGGCGCCGCTCCTCGCGGGTGCAGACGGTGAACAGGACGGCGGCGCCGGCGACGAGCGCGCCGAAGATCAGGTACCCGGTGCGGTAGTCGTCCGAGAACGCAGCGCCGATCAGGGCGCCGACGGTCGAACCCAGCGGCAGGCCGAGGCCGACGGCGGCGGAGGCCTTGCCGCGGGCGCTCATCGGCACCCGGTCGGGAACCACGGAGGTGATGGCGGCTTGGTAGATGTTCATCACGGCCTGGCCGAGGCACCAGGCGATGGTGATGAGCAGGATCGTGTCCGCGAGGCCGAGCAGGAACATCGCCGGTATCGCGGCGAGCCCACCGCCCAGGATCCAGGGGTTGCGCCGTCCGCTGCGGTCGGACAGGGCGCCCGCGACCGGGTTGAAGACCGTCGCGAAGATCGCCGAGACCCCCGCGATCAGGCCGAAGTTGGAGACCTTGTTCGCCGCGTCGATGTCTTCGACCTGGAGGGCGAGGAGTACGCCGGCGACGCCGATGTAGAGGGCGTACATGGCTCCGTTGCCGACGAGCAGCAAGGGGAGCAGGCCGCGCCGGGTGGCGGGGGCGTCGGTGGTGGCGGCGGCGGTGCCGGTGCCGGGGGAGGAAAGGGCCACGGTGCCCTCCTGGGCAGTTTGGGAAGGGATGAGGGGTATGGAGGGGCTACTGAGGGGTACGAAGGGGCGCTGAGGGGTGCGGGGACGAGCGGGGGAGCAGCGGGGACCAGCGTGGGAAGGAGTGCGCGCCGCCCTGTCGCGACGGCGGGGGTGCGACGGAACACGGCAGGGCGGCGGCACGGCTGGGCACGGCACCGGCACGTGGGGAAACACCTGGATACACCCTTTGATGAAGCTCGGGTGACGCCCTGGTTACACGTGTCAGTGAATCGTGTAACCACTGTGTAGCATTGGTTTCCGGCCATCCGCTAGCCCCTGGGCACAAACGGTCTGGAAAGATGCCACGGCAATGTCTCAGTCACCGAAGCCCCCCACAGCGCCGTCGCAGCCTCAGCCGGCCGTGCCGACCAGCGCCGACGTCGCCCGTCTCGCCGGCGTGTCGCGCGCGACGGTCTCGTACGTCCTGAACAACGCGGAGGCCGTGCGCATCAGCGAGCCGACCCGCCGAAAGGTGCGCGAGGCCGCCGAAGAGCTCGGCTACGTCCCCCACGCGGCCGCCCGCAGCCTGCGCGCCGGGCACACCCGCATCGTGCTGCTGCCCACCTCCCACGTGCCGATCGGCCCGCTGTACAGCACGTTCCTCAACGAGTTGCAGTGGGCGCTGCGCGCCCTGGACTACACGGTGGTCCAGTACGGCAGCCTCGGCCTCACCGGTGACGAGGCCGCACGGGCCTGGGCCGAACTCAGGCCGGTCGCGGTGCTCTCCCTCGGCGAGATCACCCTGTCCGCGCACAACGTGGCCACGCTCAAGCGGGCCGGGGCGCGCGCGGTGCTGACGATGGGGCCCGAAGCCGTTTCCGGGGCGCACGCGCTGGTCATGGACCAGGCGGAGGTCGGCGTCCGGGCGGCCGAGCACCTGGTGGAGCGGGGCCGGCGACGGATCGGCGTGGTCGTTCCGAAGGAGGAAGGGCTCGGGCTGTTCTCCACGCCCCGGCTCCAGGGCGCGCGGTCCGTGGCGGGGGCGGAGGTCGTCGCCCTGCGGATGGCCTACTCGGAGGAATCGGCCGCGGAGCTCGCGGAGCGGTGGGAGTCGCTCGGTCTGCAGGCGGCGTTCGCGTACAACGACGAGTACGCGATGCTGCTGATGCGGGCGTTCCAGGACGCGGGGCTGAGGGTGCCGCAGGACGTGGCCGTCATGGGCGCCGACGATCTGCTGATCGGGCGGTTGCTGCGGCCGAGGCTCAGCACGGTGCAGATGGAGATGCCGACGGGGGAGCGGCTGGCGGCGCTGGTGGACGAGGCGGTACGGGACCCCGCGGCGGTCGTGCTCAGGCACGATCTGATGGCGGCGGCAGCGGTGCCGCGGGACTCGACCTGATGGCGGCGGCGGTGCCGCGGGACTCGACCTGAGCCGGACGCTCCGCGGCAGGCGCAGGTCGGAGCCCCGTCGGGGCCTGGGGACCGTTGACAGCGGGGCCGGTGGGACGGAGACTTCGGGCGCGCCCCACCGGGCGCGGGCGGAGCGTGCGCCGGGCCGGACAGTGGCGTCGGTGTGCCGCGCCGCCTCCCGTTCGCTCCGGAGGGACTCCATGAGCATCCGTACCGTCCGCGACGTCTACGTCGTCGACGCCGTCCGCACCCCGATCGGGAAGTTCGGCGGCGCCCTGGCCGGGATCCGCCCCGACGACCTGGCCGCCCACGTGGTGCGCGCGCTCGTGGACCGTACGCCCGCACTGGACCCGTCCCGCATCGACGACGTCGTCTTCGGGGACGCCAACGGCGCGGGCGAGGACAACCGCGACGTGGCCCGCATGGCGGTGCTGCTCGCCGGACTCCCCGTGACGGTGCCCGGGGTGACCGTCAACCGGCTCTGCGGCTCCGGGCTCGAAGCCGTCGTCCAGGCGGCCCGCGCCATCGCGCTCGGGGACGCCTCCGTCGCCATCGCCGGCGGTGTCGAGTCCATGAGCCGGGCCCCCTGGGTGGTGCAGAAGCCGGAGCGCGCCTTCCCCGTGGGGCACCAGCAGATGTGGTCCACCACGCTCGGCTGGCGGATGACCAACCCCCGGATGCCCGCGGAGTGGGCCGGTTCCCTCGGTGAGGGCGCCGAGCTCGTCGCCGACAAGCACGGCATCACCCGCGAGGCGCAGGACGCCTTCGCGCTGGAGAGCCACCGCAAGGCGGCCGCCGCCTGGGCGGCCGGGCAGTACGACGCCGAAGTGGTTCCGTACGCGGGTGTGGACCTGCTGCGCGACGAGTGCATCCGCGAGGGTTCCGGCCCGGAGGCGCTCGCCCGGCTGAAGCCCGCCTTCCGGAGCGACGGCACCGGCACGGTCACGGCGGGCAACGCCTCGCCGCTCAACGACGGCGCCGCCGCACTGCTGTTGACGGACGAGGAGGGGCTCGCCGCCACCGGGCGGGAGCCGTTGGCCCGGATCAGCGCGTCGGCCGTCACCGGGATCGAGCCCCAGCTCTTCGGACTCGGTCCGGTGGACGCCGTGGAGCGCGCACTCGCCAAGGCGGGCCGCGGGCTGGCGGATCTCGCCGCTTTCGAGCTCAACGAGGCTTTCGCCGCGCAGGCGTTGGGATGCCTGGCGGCCTGGCCCGAGCTGGATCCGGCCGTGGTCAACCCGCGCGGCGGGGCCATCGCGATCGGGCATCCGCTCGGCGCTTCGGGCGCCCGGCTGGCCGGTTCGGTGGCGCACCAGCTCGCGGCGGCCGGATCCGGTACCGGGATCGCGGCCCTCTGCATTGGCGTGGGGCAGGGCATCGCGCTCGTCCTGGAGCGCTGACGCGACTCCGGTCGGTCGATCGTTTCCGGTCATAGTCGGGTGTCAACTGCCCGGTAACCGAAGCGAATTGATGCCTCCGGTGCGGTGGAGTGGCACGATGGCGCGTGCTGCCGCCCCCCGCGCCACGCTCCCCCGCATCCGGAGGCCCCGCGCCATGCCGCTCCTCGATCCGACGCTCTGGCAGGACGGTCCCACCCTCACCGGGGGTACCGCCCCGGTCCTCGAACCCGCCACCGGCCAGACCCTCGCGACCCTCGACCTGGCCGCGCCGGCCGATGTGGCGGAGGTCGCCGTACGGGCCCACGCGGCCCAGCGGGACTGGGCGCGGGCCACCCACCTGGAGCGGGCCGCCGTGCTGCGCCGGGCCGGGGACCTGTTCACCGCCCACGCCGACGAGCTGCGGGAGTGGCTGGTCCGGGAGTCCGGGTCCATCCCCGGCAAGGCCGCCTTCGAGCTGCACGTCGCCGCGCAGGAGTGCTACGAGGCCGCGGCCCTGGCCTCGCGTCCCGCCGGTCAGGTGCTGCCCAGCGAGGCGCCGCGGCTGTCCTTCACCCGACGCGAACCGGTCGGTGTCGTAGGGGTGGTGGCTCCCTTCAACGCACCGCTGATCCTCTCGATCCGCTCGGTCGCCCCCGCGCTCGCCCTCGGCAACGCGGTGCTCCTCAAGCCGGACCGCCGTACCGCGGTCAGCGGCGGGCTCGCCCTCGCCGCCGTCTTCGCGGCGGCCGGCCTGCCGGGCGGACTGCTGCATGTGCTCCCCGGCGGCGCGGAAACGGGCGCGGCCGTGGTCAGCGATCCGCTGGTCAGGGTGGTGTCGTTCACCGGCTCCACCGCGAGCGGCCGGATCGTCGGAGAGATGGCGGGACGTCACCTCAAGCGCGCCCACCTGGAGTTGGGCGGGAACTCGGCGCTCGTCGTACTCCGTGACGCCGACGTGGCGGCGGCCGTCGCGCAGGCCTCCTGGGGCTCCTTCTTCCACCAGGGCCAGATCTGCATGACGGCCGGGAGGCACCTCGTGCACGCCTCGCTCTACGACGAGTACGTCGAGCGGCTCGCCGCGCGCGCGGAGGAGCTCGCGGTCGGGGACCCGTACCGGGAGCAGGTGCACCTGGGGCCGCTCATCGACCGCTCCCAGCTGGACCGGGTCCACGGCCTGGTGGAAGCCAGCGCCGCACAGGGCGCCAAACTCGTCACCGGCGGCGCCTACCAGGACCTCTTCTACCGGCCGACGGTGCTGGCGGGCGCCGGAGACGACAGCCCCGCCTACGCGGAGGAGGTCTTCGGGCCGGTGGCGCCCGTACGCTCCTTCGCGACGGAGGACGAGGCCGTGGAGCTGGCCTCGGCCGGCCCCTACGGGCTCTCCCTCGGGATCGTGACCGGCGACGCGGCGCGCGGGCTGGACCTGGCGGGGCGGATCCCGGTCGGGATCGCGCACGTCAACGACCAGACGGTGAACGACGAGGCCGTGGCCCCCTTCGGCGGGGTCGGCGCGTCCGGGACCGGCGCGCGCTTCGGCGGCGAGGCGAACCTCGACGCCTTCACCGAGCTGCGCTGGACCACGCTCCGCGCCACCCCGGGCGGGCATCCGTTCTAGGGCGTCTCCCCGGAGGCCCCGCCCGTGTCCTCGGAGAGGGCGTCGCCGGGGTGCAGCCGGCGGAGGAATCGCACGGTGTGCGTCATGGGGCCATTGTGTGCGGTTGTCCGTGCGTATCGGCGTTATCAGTGGTCATCCGAGGTTATCCGGGCTTGTCCGCGGTCAGGAATGCTTCGAGCCGGTCGTTCGTTCAGGGAAAACAAGCAGCACAGCACTCTGGAGGTCTGGAATACCGTGGCTACTGTCGAACTCACCAAGGAGAACTTCGACCGGACGGTGAGCGAGAACTCGTTCGTCCTGATCGACTTCTGGGCGGGCTGGTGCCGCCCCTGCCTGCAGTTCGCCCCGGTCTACGAGAAGGCCGCCGAGGCCAATCCCGACCTGCTCTTCGCCAAGGTGGACACCGAGGCGCAGCAGGAGCTCGCCGCCGCCTTCCAGATCAGCTCCATCCCGACCCTGATGATCGTCCGGGACCAGGTCGCGATCTTCTCGCAGCCCGGCGCGCTGCCCGAGGCGGCGCTGACGGACCTCATCACCCAGGCCCGGGCCCTGGACATGGACGAGGTGCGGACGAAGATCGCCGCCGAGCAGGCGGGCGCGGCCGGAGCCACGGCCGAGGAGCCCGGCACGCCGGACGCCTGATCCCCGGGAGTCGGACGCCTGGTCCGCGCGCGTCGGATGGCTGGTCCGCGCGTGCCGGCGCCCGGTCCGCGCGCGCCGGGCATCCGATCCCGGCACGCCGGACGGCCGAGTACGTGACGGGCTCCCGCCGTGCGGTGAGACTGGTCCGATGAGCGAAGCGGTGTTCTACCGCTTCCGACTGCTTCCCAGATCAGGGGCTGTTTGTTGATCCGCTGGAGAGCGGAAATCTCACAAAATCTCACACAGGGGGGTCGGAGTCGTTGCTTCCGACCCCCAGCAGTGCGTTCAGGTGGACGACCGCTTCGTGCATGTCGGCCGCCGTCGGGTGGACGTACACCCTCTTCGTGAAGTTGGCGTTCGTGTGGCCGGCCCACGCGGCGAGGATCGTGTCCGGCACCCCGTTCACCGCCAGGAACGTCAGGCACGAGTGCCGCGCGTCGTACAGGCGGACCTTGCGGAGCCGGAGCGTCGTCATGAGCGTGTACGCGTGCTCCCGCAGGAGCCTCCCGTTCATCGCCATGCCGAGCGAGTCCACGAACACGTAGCCGCTGTTCGTGTAGCCCTCGCCAGCCGTAGCCGACTCGGCCGCCTGCAACACCTTGAAGTTCAACAAGCCCAGCCGGACGGGATCCGGCAGCGGGAGCGTGCGCTCCCCGGCCTCGCTCTTCGTGTCCTTCTCGATCACACGCCTGTTGCCGATCAGGGTCCGGGTGTTGGCGATGTTCAGCGTCCCGGCCTCGAAATCGAGGTCAGTCCACCGCAGGCCTGACACCTCCGCCGGCCGCAGGCCCATCAGGCTGAGGAGCAGCGGGGCGAACAGGCGGTCGTCGCGCATGCCGAGGATGAACTCCTTGACCTCGACGACGTTCCATGGTTTTTCGCGGGGGCTGTCCCGCTTCTCGACCTTGCGTGCCTTCCTCGGGATGGTGATGTGCTCCGCGACGTTCCGGGCCACGAACCGGCGCCGGATGCCGAGGTTGAGCGCCGAGCGGAGGCGTCCGAGGATGCCGCTCGCTGTGGTGGTCCTCAGACCTGTTCCGGGCTTCCCTCCGCGCCGACGGGCGTTGACGAGGAGCCAGGCCACCATGGATTCGACGTGGTCCTCGGTCAGCTCCTGTAGCCGGATGTGCCCGAGGTAGGCATGCACGTGGACCAGTGCGCTCCTGTAGGCGAAGAGCGTTGTCTCTTCAAGGTCGTCGGCCTTGCTGGCCATGTACAGGTCGAGCAGCTCGGACACGGTGACCTTGCTCGGCATGATGAGCTGGCCGGTACTCCGCTCGTGCTGGAGCCGGGCCAACTCGTTCTTGGCCTCCTTCGCCGTGTCCTTCGTGACGGTGAGCTGCTTGCGCCGGCCGTCCTCGTCGCGCCCGATGTCGATGACGAACCGGTACCGCGTCTTGCCGTTGCCGAGCGTGATCTTCTTGATCTCAGCCATCGTCCCCGCCCGCTCGGGGTCGTTCGATCATGCCCATGTCGCCGTACAGGTCGTCGACTGGCAGACCCGCGGCCAGAAGGCGCGCGCGCATCATCGACGCGTCCTCGTTTCCGGACTGCGGCCAGAGCCACAGCGGCAGTCCGTAGAGACGGTGCTCGACGAGTTCCTCACGTTCCTTCCCGGAGGTCAGAGAGAGGGGGCGCTCGCCGTTCGCCCACTGCCACGCGTCAACTGCCGACACGCTCCCCGCCCCGGTCACCTCGACGGAATCAGTGGGCTGACTGGTCAGTGGGAGGAGTAGCGCGGACGGTGACACGCCGAGGACTCGGCACAGCGCGGCGAGGTCGTCCACGGTGACGGAGCGTTCGCCCTTCTCCATGCGCGTGATGCCGGAGGCGGGGATGTATCGCCCCGCACGCTCAAGGGCGCCTGACAACTGCCGGGTGGTCAGTCCGTGGCGCTTCCGGAGCCGCCCCAGGTTGAGCCCGACGGTCGTACCGGTGGGACCAACCTCGATTGCGCGCCGTCCGCGCTGCTGTTCAGTCATGGGTAGCAGCGTAAGCAACAAGGAAGCCCTTGTATGTCCGCTGCATTCCGCTACTATCTGGGTCATGGCCCCATCTAACAACAGTTGGTGCTAACTAGCAACACATGAGTCTAAGTGTGGAGGTGAGGGCGAGTGGCTGAAGAGCTGCTAAGCCCCGTACAGGTGGAAGCCCGGTACGGCCTGGCGCGGCAACGGCTTGCCAACTGGCGCTGGATGGGAACCGGCCCTGCCTACATCAAGACGTCGTCGAGCAAGTCGGGGCGGATCGTCTACCGCGGATCCGCCATTGAGGCCTGGCTTGACGCTCAGACCGTTCCCGCTGGAAGTGCAGCGTGAGAACGCCGACGCTCCCCCCGACGCTCGCCGAAGTCCGCGGATGGTCCGCAACCGTCTCCGTTCCGCAAGCGGCCCTTGCCCTGGGGTGCAGCAAGTCGCAGCTGTACGAGCTGATCAAGCGCGGTGAATCGCCGGTCAGGATCCTGCCGCTCGGACGCCGGTACGTCGTGATCACGAACAGCCTCGTCCACCTGCTGGAAAGCGCGTGAAAACGGCCCCCAGCAGGTGCGCTAACACCTGTCGCCGGGGGCCGCGAAGCACCATCCGACCTTGGACAGCCGAACGGCCGCGCGGGATTGCAGTCCCATATGCGCGGCCGTGAAAGGAGCTCTGCCATGCAGCGTAACGCCAATCTCCCGGTCCTCGCGAGCACGGATCTCGACATCTACAACGCCGACAGGCGCACCACAAGCGCGGCCGTCGCCGGCATCGCCGCAACCACCCCGGCCGGACGGTCGCTCGCGGAACGGATCGCCGACCGCATCTCCGACGAGGTGCCCACGCTCGCCGCCAAGATCAGCCGGGACCAGATCGCCAACCTGATGAACGACTCCCTCGTCGAGGCATGCCGCCGGGAAGGCCTCCCCCCGCTCACCCCGCGGGCCCGCGCCGTCCTCGTCGACATCGCCAAGATCAAGGGCGAGGGCGCCGACGCGAACCTCGTGAAGTTCCTCGACTGCCTCGCCGCCCTCATCTGGCGGGCCGGTGACTCCAAGGTCATCCTCGCCGAGGTCGCCGCACTGCTCAGCGCGGCGCACGCCGAGGGCGCGCGGTGACCTCCCGCACCTCCACCCGGTCCCCCGGCGCCACCATGGCGCCGGGGCCCTCCGGGATCCCCGGAGGCGAATGGCCGCAGTGCCCGTACACCGACGAGCTCCTCATCCGGGCCCGCCGCGAGCGTGCCCGCCGGGAGCTCACCCTCGGATCGATCAGAGCCAGCCTCGAAGAGCAGCCGAGCGCGACCAGTACCCGCGCCGCCGCCCGCCGCTGGGTCGCCGACGTCCTCGCCCTCGCCGAGCACGTCACGACGGACAAGACGGAGACAGCACGTTGACCACGCACGTCACTCAGTACGAGCTGCGCCCTCGGCGCGGGAAGACGGTCGCCGCATGAGCGCATACGCGCGCGTCATCGACGCGCTCAATGCGCACGGCAGCAAGGGCCGCGGCACGGCATGGCAGTGCGTCGCTCACGAGGACCGATCACCGTCCCTGTCGGTCACCAACGGCGCCAAGGGCGTGGTCATCAACTGCCACGCCGGATGTGCGAGCGAGGACGTCGTCAGCGCGCTCGGCCTCACCATGGCCGACCTGTTCGACGAGCCGCTGCAAAAGCGGGAGCGCCCCCAGGTCGTCGCGGAGTACCCGTACGTAGACGAGCACGGCCAAGTGCTCTACATCGTGCGGCGCATCGAGCCGGGCTACGACGGGGAACGGAAGACGTTCCGGCAGTTCAAGCCGGACGGCACCGCAGGAGTCTCCGGCATCCGGCGGGTCCTGTACCGGCTGCCCGAGGTCATCGCCGCCGCCGGGGCCGGCGTCCCGGTTTTCGTCGTCGAGGGCGAGAAGGACGCGGACAATCTGCGGGCTACCGGGGCGACGGTCACCTGCAACGTGGGTGGGGCGGGGAAGTGGAGCGACGATTACACCCGCCACCTTGTTGGTGTCGCGGAGGTCATCGTCATCCGGGACCGCGACGAGCCCGGAGCGAAGCACGCCGCGACGGTTGCCGACTCCGCGCGGCGGGCGGGCATTCCCGTCCGCGTGCTGGAGCCGGCCCGGGGCAAGGACGTGTCCGACCATCTGGCGGCCGGGCTCGGGTACGCCGATCTGCTCACTCCTGATTCGCATCCCAGAAATCCCACAATCGCGATCCCGTCCCAGACCCCGGGATCCGATCAGGGTTCTGGGATTTCTGGGACGCAGATCACGGATGACGGTTGGGATGCCCCGGTGTCCCTTGCGGCACCGGCCGTGCCCCCGTTCCCCGTTGACCTCCTCGGTGGCCTCGGCGAGTTCGTCACCGCTGCTGCAGGCTCGCTTCAGGTGCCTGTAGACCTGGTCACGTTCGCTGCGCTGGCCACTATCTCCACCGCGACCGGCGGGCGGCGCCGCGTTCGGGTCAAGCCCGACTGGCAGGAGTCCACCGCGCTCTACCTGGCCGCTCTGGCCGACTCCTCGGAGAAGAAAACGCCCGCCCTCAACGCCGCCGCAGCACCGCTGCGCGACGTCGAGGACGAGCTGATCGAAGCGGCACGCCCCGACGTCGAGGCGACTGCGCAGGAAATCCGCATCACCACGGCCCGCATGACCAAGGCCGAACAGGGCGCAGCCAACGCGCCGGCGGACAAGCGGCAGGAAGCCGAGGCTGACGCCGAAGCCGCCCGAGTGAAGCTGCTGGAGCTCGGCGACGCCCCCGAGGTGCCACGGCTCCTGGTCCGCGACATCACTCTCGAAGCACTCGCCAAGCGCATGTACGAGCAGGGCGGGCGCATCGGCTCCCTCGCCTCCGAGGGCGGCCTGTTCAAGGTGGCCGCAGGCCTGTACGGCAACAACGGCAAGGCCAACACGGACCTGCTGCTGGAGGCGTACACGGGCGGCCCGTACACCATCGACCGGACCGGCCGGGCGTCCGCGCGGATGTCGCACACGTTCCTCGCCCTCGGCCTGATCGTGCAGCCCGGGATCATCTCCGGGCTGGAGAAGCAGAACCCGGAGTTCCGTCAGTCCGGACTCCTCGGTCGGTTCCTGTACGCCAAGCCAGCCCCGACGGAGGAAGACACCTTCGACTCCCCGCCCATCCCCGCCCACATCGCCAGCGGTTACGACCACCGGATCCGCGACCTCATCAAGCAGGTGTGGGCCAGCCCCGATGTCCTCACGATCGAGCTGTCAGCCCCGGCCCGCCAGGCGTTCGGCGAGTTCTACAACGCATTCGCCAAGCGCCGGAAGCCCGGCGGCGACCTGCACGACCTGGCCGACTGGGCCGGCAAGCTCCGCGGCCAGCTCATCCGCATCGCGGCCTGCCTCACCCTCTACGAGGACCCGGGCGCCCGGGAGATCAGCCACCAGCGGATCACGGACGTCCTGGCCATGGCCCCGTATTTCATCGCCCACGCTCGCGCAGTGTTCGACCTCATGGGTAAAAACCGCGAAGGCGCGGTCAAGCCCCTCAGGGACGTCGTCGCCTGGCTCAAGGGGCGCAGCAGCCCCGGCGACTCCTTCTCCGCACGCGACGCCTGGCAGGCCCTCAAGGGGCGGGAGTGGGCCACGGAGATGGACGTCATGAACGACGTGCTGCTGAAGCTGGAGGAGTACGGATGGCTCGCTCTCATCCCGCCACCGGAGACCGGCAGGCGCGGCCGCAAGCCCTCCCCCCGCTTCGACGTTCACCCGCTCATCGCCGAAGGACCACGAGGACGGACCACGTCATGACCATCAGCCACACCACCTTCGCCGCGGGCGACAAGCACCTCATCGCCCGCATGGTCAGCAACTACCGGTGCGGCCACTGCACCGGCGAGGTCGCCTACCTCATGACCGAGGGCGAAACCCTTCACGCCGGCATCGAGCACGACGACGGATGCCCCGTCCTCACCGGCACCCTGCCCGCGCTCCCCGACCTCGCCCGCGCCGCCGTGCCCGACACCTTCCGCCCTCGGCCCAGCTAGCCGCACCCGACAGAGGAGATCCCGTGTTCTACGAACTCAACCGCCACGGCAGCACCGAACCGCCCGCCCGTGACTCGTCCTTCCCCGAGGAGTGGGGCACGCCCCCCGGCACCCCACTGAGCAACCAGCGGGCCGCCTGGGTCCTGGAGCGGGTGAACGAACACAAGGTGCTCCAGCGCCTGAAGCGTCGGGCCGCGTGTCTGGCCCAGCAGGAGCCGCCGCCCGAGCCCCCGGAGGCCGCCTGATGCTCGGCCTCGTCGACATGGCAGGCACAAGGAAGGCCTCGCCCCGTGGCCGTGACTCGGTTCCCCACCCTCCGCGCGCGAGGAAGGCCCCGATTTATTGGGGGTGATCTTGTCCCAGCCCCGCGCCCAGCTTCTTCGAATTCATGTGGACCAAATCCAGATGTCACACCGACCGATTGGAGGCCCCGTGATGGCGGCCACGATGACGATCTCTCTCCGGGTCCCTCAGGAGTTGCGCGACCAGCTGGAGCGCGTCGCGACGGAGCACCGGACCTCGATGTCCTCGCTCGCCGTGGCAGCGATCCGCGCCCACCTCGACGGCGCCGGGCCGGTCACGGACGGGCCCCTCGTCGGGGTGGTGCGCGCGGCGTACGCGGACATCGGCAACGCGGACGTCGAGCGGGAGATGGCGCTCAACCTGGCTCGCACGGCGGAGGCCGGCGGCACGGCTGGTGTGGCTGCGGTTCGCGCGCTGCGGGAGCTGATGGAGGTGCTGCTCGACGGCGACGAGGAGGAGTGGATGAAGCACTTGGCGGTGCCCGAGTGAACGGCACCGGGCCGGTTGATTTTGAAGGAGGCCTCATGCCGAGGAAGCCGGACACCCCGTGCGCGGGTACCTGTGGGCGCTTGATCTGGACCGCAACGAAGTCTCTGCCGGCCGGAGAGCGCACGTGCCAGCAGTGCCGGAGGGACCGTCGTGCGGCCCTCAGTGCAGCACCCCCGAGCGAGGCGCCGGTGAAGCCGCCGCCGAGCACACCAACAGAGGAGCGAACGATGAGCGTAGAGATGGGCAGTCACCCCTTCATGACCCTGGCCGCAGGGGCGGGCATGGACCTCGACGAGGTCCGGGCGCTGGCCGAGGCCGGAAACCTGGAGGTGGCGGTGCGCCGCTACCGCGAGCGGCAGGGAGCTCCGGGGGCGAAGCGGCTGACCGGAAGGCAGGCGGCCGCGGTGCTGCGCCGGCGGGCCGAGACGTCGGCGCGGCAGCGGCAAGTGGAGCTCCTGCGTCGGCGGGCCGCGTGATGGCGCCCGTCGAGGTGGACGCCGCGGAGGCCTGGCGGGCCCACGTGCAGGAGTGCACCGAGTGGCAGGACGCGCGGACGTCCGCCTGCCGGGCCGCGGCCAACGCCGCGGCACTGGCGTACCGGAGGGACCGGAACGTCTTCATCCCCGGCGAGCTGTACGGGGCGCGTGTCGCCGGGCGGCGGAGGGGCGGCGAGGCCTTCGAGCGCCGCACTGCGCGGCCGGAGTTCAACGGCCAGCGCAAGACGGTGGCGCTGCTGTACGTGACGCCCGAGCAGGAAGGGGTGACCCCCGATGGCCACTGCCTGTCCGGCGCCTCGATGGAGGGCATCGGCCCCGAGCGCTACGCGATGCACCACGCGGAGGACTGTTCAGCGGATCCCCGACGGCTGGCCCAGTTGAGCCGCGACAACCCGCCCGGACCAGCAGCCGCCTGACGGCTGCGCCCGTGCCCGGCCCCTACCGCACCGGGGCCCGGGCACTTCCGTGCTACACGGCCCTGAGAAATCAGGTGCGTGCCGGTCAACGCAGCGCGGCCATGGCTTCCATGATCAGTGCGCGGGCATCAGCGCCGTACACGGCCATCTGCTGGAGCGCCGCGAACGCCTTCTCGTAGAGGGCAATCTCGCTCGGCTGCGTGACCGTGACGCGGGCCGAGAGGAGCTCCACCGACACGAGGGTGTCGTCGTACATGTGGAACGTCTCCAGCGGCCATTGGGAGCGCTCGCGGGTGGCCATGGGGATGATGCCTAGGCTCACGGACGGCATCGCCCCCACGGTCATCAGGTAGCCGAGCTGAGCGGCCATAGCGTCGGCGTCCGCCAGTTGGTGGCGTAGTGCGCTCTCCTCGACGAGGAGGACGTACCGGCGGCCGGGCTCGCGCAGGATCAGGTTCCGCTGCATGCGGGCGGCGACTGCCTC
Source organism: Streptomyces sp. NBC_01298 (assembly GCF_035978755.1). Lineage (NCBI taxonomy): Bacteria > Bacillati > Actinomycetota > Actinomycetes > Kitasatosporales > Streptomycetaceae > Streptomyces > Streptomyces sp. NBC_01298. The sequence goes on along the minus strand of NZ_CP108414.1, from coordinate 989,158 downwards.
GGCGACGTCGTTGGGGATCTCCCGGAACTCGCTGATAGCCGTGAGTAGGCCGGCGGCGTAGCCCTCGGTCTGCACGAAGTGCGGCAGGAGCGTGGCGGAGTACACGCGGAACAGGCGGGTGGAGCGGAACAGGGGGACGTAGCTGTGTTGCAGCTGCTTCAGGCCGCTCCGGGACCGGCGCCGCCACTCCGTGTACAGGGACTCGGCGTTCTGCGACTGCGCGACGATGTCGCGTGCCTGGCCGACCGCGCCGCACGCCTCGCACCACCGGCGGATGTCGTCCGGGGTGGGAGGCGTACGGGCGTTCTCGATGCGCGAGGACTTGGAGTGCGTCCAGCCGCAGCGGTCGCCCAGCTCGCCGCCGCTGAGCCCCGCCTCCGCACGTAGCTCACGCAGCCGATCGGCCACGCTGCGGCGTGCGGCCTGGGCCGCGGATGACGGGGACACGGACATGAGCTGGGCTCCGCCTACCTGATCTCGAAGCTGGAGTGCGGAATCGCCCTAGCCCATACGGCCTCGAAGGCGTCCGCGCAGAGCTTCGCCGCGGCCGGGTCCTCGCTCATCTCGCCGCCAGCGGACACCCCTTCGCCGGAAAAGTGATTCCAGCGGACGAGGCGCCCATCGATGAGCCAGAAGTCGTTGCCCGGGAGCGCGATGTCGCTCGCCTGGCGCCGTGGAAGCCACCGCACGTCCTCGCCGGCGGTGACGTTCGTGAACGTCCCGTCGTACAGGAAGCGGGTGTACTCGCTGACCGGCTCGGAGACGATGCGGGCCCGGCGCACGGTGACCCCGCGGGCGACGGTGGAGCCGATGAGGTCGAGCCAGGGCCGCCACCACGCTGCCTGGTCGGCAGGGTCGTGGCGGTGTCCGGCGCGCCAGTCCGCGAACGGGCCGGTCTCGTAGTCGACCGCGTAGGCATCGCGGGTCTCCAGGTGGACGACCGAGTGCTCGGCGGCGCCGAGGAGGTCGGGCCAGCTAGGGACGTTCAAGGGCATCGCAGGCCTCCCTGATCATGTGCGCCATGCGTGCGGGGATCCGCACCACGGCCTCTCCCTTCGGGATGCCGGCCCCGTGGCCGGGCAGCTCCAGGGCCGCGCACTCCGCCTCCAGCTCGGGGCTGGGAAGCCAGCCCTGGAAGACGAGCTCCTGGTGCTCCTCGTCGACCCACACGGTAGGGCTCTCGCCGTCGCTGCTGCTCGGGTCGATGCCCACGAAACGTAGCGTCATGGTGTCCTCCGTTGCTCGGGTTGTGCACGGATGAACACCACAGTTATGGACGCAGGTTGAGCGGTCAAGAGGACGTCCGGAAGGTCGTCCGAATCGGGTCTCTACGTGAACATCGGTGCACATTCGTGGCGGGCGAGTACGGGCCCTCGTCAGGCTCTGAGGACCACCCGCTGACGACGGAGGGAGTGACCCCGTGACCAGCCCGATCCACAGCTGTGCCCGCGGCGTATGGAGCCTCGACACCCCGGACGACACCCGCATGGGCATGGCTGAGGTGGTCGAGCCGAGCGCCGATCTCCTTGACCGGGCGCAGGCCGGCTGGGCCCGGTTCACCGGCACGGACGGAGCCGAGTCCGATGGCTGACCCGGTCGAGCAGCTCGACCATCCGCTCCTCGGGCAGCCGGTCCGCGATGTCGCCTCCGGGACGGAGGGCAAACTCGTGGCCGTCGTCCAGGAGGTGGTCCGCCGTGTCTACGGCGAGGCCGTGTACGCGCCGATCGCCTACATCCAAATGGCCTCCGGCCGCGAGCTGAGCACGGCCGCGGCCAACGTCGAGGCGGCTCGGTGAACGACTGGCGAGGACAGCTGCTCTTCGTCTTCGTCCTGCTCGGCGCCCTCGCCGTGATCGTCGTTGGCATCAACTGACCTGCAACTCCTGAAACGACCAAGGGAGACGCCATGTCTACGCCCCCCAAGCCCCCGCCGCCGTGCAGCGCCGGCAAGAGTGAAACCCCGACGCCCGCGGTTACAGGCAGCGTGCTCACCGCCGCGCCCGGCGAACGCAACCCCCGTGCTCTCCTCGACGCGGACGAGTTCATGACCGTCACCGCGACGCTCGCCCGCAACGAGCCGGCCTTCGGTTGGGTGTACGCCGAACAGGTCGTCGTCGAGACGCTCAAGTTCGTTGCTGCGGCCGCTCAGAGCGACGAGCGTCTCTCGCCCTCCGCGATCGTCGACAAGGGACTCCACGCACTCTTGGAGAACACGGAGATCCACTACGCCGTGGGCGCCCGTCTCGGCGTGTTCGTGCACCACTACCCGACCCTCCCCAGCTCCGCACCGATCGCGCCCGGCTGGCTTGAACGGACGGTCGCCACGATCCGCCGCGCCGGCTTCAGTGAGGACCCGGAGATGTGGACGTGATCACCGTGGAGTTCGACACGTCCGCCACGGACGTCACCACGTGCGAGGCCTGTTGGCGGGGGCCGGTTCAAGCGGCCCGTACCGCCGCGCACGCTCACGGTCGCGATCTGCTGTGCATCCCGTGCGCGGAGGCTGGCTACCCGGCCCGCGTCGATCTGTTCCCCCCGTACGGCATCTACAAGCTCAACGGAAGGACCCTGAAGATGACCCTGGAGATGGGTAAGCACGGATCCGGAAGCCCGCAGACGCCGCCGGACCAGGGTCCGCCCCTGCCGTCGCCGCCGCCCACCCCGACCCCCGGCCGCCCGCCCGTGTAGGGCAGCCAGCCCCCATGACTGGGCCCCCGATGCGATCCACACGCATTGGGGGCCCTTGTGCACCTAATTGCAGAACGGCGGGTCAGTGCCCGCAGTAGGGCTTGGACCACCAGCCGCAGGGCTCGCAGCATTCGGCGGAGAGGCAGGCCAGGAAGGCTCGGATCACCGTCCACCTGCCCGCTCCGTAGGGTGGCCGACTGAGCGTGGTGCGCGTGCATGGCGAGGACGCGACCTCGGGATCCGTTGGTGGCATGGCGCGGCACCGGTCCGGGTGAATGGGGCTGAGAGGCCGCTCGTACACTGGCGCGTCACGCCGAGCCCAGGGAAGACGATGACCGACGCCGATCAGCCCGCCATACCCGTGCCCGCGCCCCGCCGGCGCCTTCCGATCGCGCTCGGGATCGTGGCGGGCGTCGTCCTCGCTGGGCAGACCGCTGCCCTCGTGGTTCAGCAGCAGCAGATCTCGGACCTGCGTGCTCGGGCTGCCGTGCCGGGCCCGCGAGGGCCCGCCGGCGTCCAGGGGCCTGCTGGCCCGCAGGGGCCCGTCGGCCCAGTGGGTAAGGCGGGCCGGGATGGTCAGGACGGCAAATCCGCGGCGTCCGATCTCGGCACTGGGCAGGGCCAGGCTTCGGGGATGACCCAGCTGTCGGCGCGCGCCTACTGCACCGAGCAGTCGGTGAAGGCTTGGCCGGATGGGACGCCCAGCGGAGACGAGATGCTCGACCAGCTCGGCAGCGCATACACGGCGACGCAGCGCGAGAAGGCGTTCAAGCAGTGCATGCAGGACGAAGGGTGGCCCCAGCCGTAGCGGAGGGGCCCCGCCCGAGCGCTGTTTCGGGCGGGGCCGGGACCGAGTAGCGCCGCAGCCCGCGGCAGTCCGGTCTGATGATGTGCCCCACGGTACGGCGGGGCTCTGACAGTCGGGAGTGTGCGGCGGCCCTGGAGAGAGGTGAGACTGCCGTCAGCCTGGACGGTCAGCGGCCGGGTGCAAAGCCGGTTCGTAGCGCTCGCTTTAGATCCTCAGAGTGAATCACTGGATTCGGCACGAGCAGGCTGTCGTGTACGGCGAGGAGCTGCGAAGCATCAGTCCCACGACCGGCGCGATTCATCGCGGTCGCCATGTCGCGTAGCGCCCTCCGGACACGCGGAGCGTTGACCAGAACCCCGTTGCCCAGGTCGATAGAAGGGTGGTGGGCCTCTTGCCCTTGCCGCCGTCTCTTCTTCTTGGTCGGCTTTCGAGGCGTCCCGGCTTCGATTCTCGCGGCCTGCCGCTTGGCCAGATCCTGCATGGAAGGAGCTTCCGGCGGCTCCTTCAACGCTGAAATGCCCACCCATCGGTTGCCGAAACTGTATGCCGTCACAGGTCCCCCTTCACGGTGCCCGAACAGTACAGGTGGGAAAAGGGACTTGGGGAGGCTGCGCAGCCATCGCATTGGCGATTGACTACACCCGCCCACAGGCCCGACGCAGTGGGCTTCGGGGTCACGGCGGCCTCAAGCCGTGAGGGCGAGCCCCACGAACCCCGACCGCCGTCGCCGCAGCGAAGAGCACGACTACGCCGCTCCGGGCGGGTCCGTCATACGCGCGGCCGGGGCCGTCGGATCGCCGTCATACGCGGGCACTCGGACCGCCATACGCTGAGGTGGGACGCCGTCCGGGTAGAGCCCGGAGTCCCACACCCAGGCGTACCCGTGCGCGAGGAACGCCACGGCGTAGCGGACCGCGTCCGACGCCGTCATACCGGTCCGCATGACGACGGCGAGGTCGTCGGACAGGGTGTCGTCCACGCGGACCGACAGGGACTTGCCGGCCTTCGGCGGAGTAGTCACCAGGCACCCCCGGCGCGGAGCGTGGCCAGCCGGTCGGCGAACTCGACGAGCAGCGCCGCCCGCGCGGCCAGGCCCGCGGCGAAGTCCCGCAGGCCGTCCGGGTCCAGCGTCGCGCCGGGCGCGACGAGCTCGACGTAGACGCTGAGCGGCACGGGGCGCTGGCCGAAGGGGAACTCGACGAGCTCGGCGTCCAGGCCGATGAGCCCCTCGGGCACGGGTACCGGCGCGGAGTGGTGCAGGTCTACCCGGTAGCCGGTGGGGTCGTTCGGGTGGCCGGCGCACCAGGACGGCTCGGGGAGGGTGACCGGTCCGGCGTCGAGGGTGGGCACCGTGACGGTGCGGAGCGCGGTCACTGGTCGCCGCCCGCGGCCTGGCGGAGCTCGGCGGCGTACTGCTTGCGGGTGGTGCCCACCTCGACGGCCGGTGCGAAGGCGAGGAGGAGCTCCTCGGCCAGCTCGGCGCGCGCGGTGCCGTAGCCGTGCCGCCGGGCAGCGAAGGTGAGGGCCAGGGCGGTGCGGATGCTCGGCCGCATGGGGTGCTGCGGCCGCTCGGCGGTCAACCGGGCGGCGATCTGCTGGAGCAGGGCGCGGGTGTCCGCGTCGGGCAGGCGTGTACGTTCTGGCATGGGTCTGGGCTCCTTGATACAGAAGGGTCTGGATCAAGGCCCCGGCGGGGTGTTGCTGCACCACGCCGGGGCCGCCCGCATCTCACGTATGTCTCACAGACCACACGTAAAGTGACGGGCTATGAGCCCCTGGCCGGGATTCCTGCGGGTCCTGGTGGACCCTCTGGAACCCTTGGAAGGTGTCTATGTCGGAAGCGGTGGAATACGACGTAGTGGTCCTCGGCGGGGGGCCGGCCGGCGAGAACGTGGTCGACCGGACCCGCGCCGCCGGGCTGAGCACGGCGCTGGTCGAGAGCGAGTTGGTGGGCGGCGAGTGCTCGTACTGGGCCTGCATCCCCAGCAAGGCGCTGCTCCGCCCGGCGCTGGCCCGGGCGGACGCGCGGCGGGTGCCCGGTCTGGCGGGCGCCGTGGCCGGTCCGCTGGACGCGGAAGCGGTCTTCGCGCATCGCGACTACTGGACCGGGAGCTGGAAGGACGACGGCCAGATCGACTGGCTGGAGTCGGTCGGCGCCCACGTGTACCGGGGCCACGGCCGGCTGTACGGAGTCCGCAAGGTCGCCGTCACCAGCCCGGAGGGGGAGCACCACGTGCTCTCCGCGCGGCACGCGGTCGTCGTCGCGACCGGTACCCGGGCCGTGATCCCGGAACTGCCGGGCATGGAGGACGCCCGGCCGTGGACCAGCCGCGAGGCCACGTCGGCGCAGGCGGCGCCGGGCCGGCTGCTGATCGTCGGCGGATCGGTGGTGGCCGCGGAGATGGCCACGGCCTGGCAGGCGCTCGGCTCCCAGGTGACCCTGCTCGTACGGGGCTCCGGGCTGCTGCCGCGCATGGAGCCCTTCGCCGGGGAACTGGTCGCCGAGGCGCTGCGCGGGGCGGGCGCGGTGGTCCGTACGGGCGTGGCCGTCGAGTCCGTCGTAAGGGACGGCTCGACCGGGCCCGTCACCGTGGTGCTCGAAGGCGGCGAGACGCTGGAGGGCGACGAACTGCTGGTGGCGACGGGGCGCTCCCCGCGCACCGAGGACATCGGACTGGACACCGTCGGGCTCACCCCGGGCGGGTGGATCGCGGTGGACGACAGCTGCCGGGTCCCGGGGATCGACTGGCTGTACGCGGTCGGCGACGTCAATCACCGGGCGCTGCTCACCCATCAGGGCAAGTACCAGGCCCGGACCGCGGGCGCCGTCATCGCCGCGCGAGCCGCGGGCAACGCCGCACTGGACACCGGCCGTTGGGGCGCACACGCGGCGACCGCCGATACGCAGGCCCTCCCGCAGGCCGTGTTCACCGACCCGGAGGCCGCATCGGTGGGCCTGACCCTCGCGGAGGCGGAGCGCGCCGGCCACCGGGTCCGGGCCGTGGACCACGACCTCGGCAAGGTCTCCGGCGCGGGCCTGTACGCCGACGGCTACCGGGGCCGGGCCCGCATGGTGGTGGACCTGGACCGCGAGATCCTGCTCGGCGTCACCTTCGTCGGCCCGGGCGCGGCCGAGCTCCTGCACGCGGCGACGATCGCGGTCGCGGGCGAGGTCCCCATCGAGCGCCTGTGGCACGCGGTCCCGGCCTTCCCGACGATCAGCGAGATCTGGCTGCGGCTGCTGGAGGGGTACCGCGGTTGAACCGATCCGCCGGGCTCGGTCTCGTACTCGGTTGCCCGAAAGTTCGTACTCAGGCCGCTGCTCCGCCCAGCGCCCGCAGCGCGAGAGCCCAGCCCAGCCGGGCCTCGCCGGATTCCGCCGACCAGCCGGTCAGTTCGGCGATGCGTCCGATGCGGCCCCGCACCGTATTGCGGTGGCAGTAGAGCCGCTCGGCGGTGCGGGAGGCCGAGCAGCCCTCGTCGAGCCAGACGCGCAGCGTCTCCAGCAGCACCGCCCGCTCGGAACCGCTGCTCAGCACACCGTCGAGATAGCGCCCCACCGTTCGCTGAGCGATCTCCGGGTCGGCGCAGAGCACGGCGTGCACCAGCCGGTCGTCGAGCGCCGCGACCTGCCCGGTGCCCGGCGGGAGGGTCGCGAGCGCACGCCCCGCCAGCCGCAGCCCCCGATCGGCCGTGGTCAGCTCCTCGAACGGCGGCGAAATCCCCGCCGCGCAGCGCACCGCCCCCCGGAGGATCCGCGTCAACTCCTCGGGCGCGGTGGAGCCGAGCCGCACCAGACCGGCGAGGACCTCCGTACGCGGCCGCCAGAACGACCACAGCCCAGCGGCTTCCAGCGCGGGCCCCGGCTCGGCCGGAGACGCCGGGTTCTGGGCGACGACGACCACGGCGTACAGGTCGTGCGACGGCACCCCGAGGGCAGTGGCCGCGGCGGCGGCCACCGCCGGGTCGCTGCCGCGCCCGTCGAGCAACGCTTCGAAGAGGGATCCGCGCCGGGAGTCCTCCCGGTGCTGCAGCTCCACGGTGGTGAGCCCGTACGCGTCGGCCATGGCCGACGAGAACCGGTCGATGGTCTCCCAGAGGGCGCCGGCGATGTCGCCGAGCATCCGCTGCTGCGCCGGTGGCCGGTCGCGCATCCGGTCCGCCAGCCCCTGCCAGATGACCCGGCCGCCGCGCCGGTACGCCTGGAGCACGGTGGCCAGCGGGACGCCCTGCTCGGCGCGCAGCCGTCCGGTCTCGGTGGCAGCGGCCTCGATGTGGCGGCCGCCGGACGGCAGCTCGCCGAAGTCGTTGAGCGCCAGTTCCACGTTACGGCGGCAGGTCACCCGCAGATCCGCAGGGGAGACGGTCCGGCCGGACGCGTAGAAGGGGCTGTGCGCGCGGATGTCGGCGGTCAGGGCATCGGTGAGGCGGCCGATGTCCGCGAGCAGAGCCGTCGCAAGGTGCCGACGCAGCGTCCGCTCCTCGTCGTTCATGGCAGCAGGTTAGGCGTATGCACTGTCCACGCGGAAGCCCGGGTGCCTACGCCCAGACGGACGGTACGAACGGTGTGCGGATGCACATGGCCGTGCGGTGGACGCGTCCCCGATTCTGACGATGCCGCCATCATCCGCGTGAAGGAGCCACCGTGCAGCTCAGCGTCGCCACCCTGCTCGCCGACTCGGCCCGCCGCCACCCCGACCGCATTGCCGTCGTCGAGGGGGAGCTGCGCCTCACCTACGCGCGACTGTGGGACGAGGTCCTGGTCTTCGCCGCCGTCCTGCGGGCCCGCGGGATCGGACCCGGCGACCGGGTGGCGGTGCTGCTGGCGAACACCGCGGACTTCCCCCGTGCCTACTACGCGGTCCTCGCGGCCGGTGCGACCGTGGTGCCGGTGCACGCACTGATGGTGGCCGACGAGGTGGCGTACGTACTGCGGCACAGCGGCGCCAGAGCGCTCGTCAGCGGAGGGGCCCTTCGGCCGGTGGCGCAGACGGCCGCCGTCGCGGCGGGCATCGAGGTGCTCGAGGTCGGTGACGGAGAGGAGCGGCTGCCCGACACGGCCGAGCGGAAGGCGACGGCGACGGCGACGGCGACGGCGACGAAGAGGAAGAGGAAGACAGAGACAGAGACAGAGACGGAGACGGAGACCGCGGCCATCCTCTACACCAGCGGCACCACGGGCCGGCCCAAGGGGGCCCGGCTCACCCACCTCAACCTGGTCATGAACGCCACTGTCTGCGCGGGCGACCTGCTCGGTCTGACACCCGACGACACGGTGCTGGGCTGTCTGCCGCTGTTCCACAGCTACGGACTCCCCGGCCGCCACCTTCAACCAGCGGACCACCGGCCGTCGTCCCGGGACCGTCGGCCACCCCGTGTGGGGCGTCGAGGCCGCGATCGCCGACCCCGAGCGGGAGCGGCACATAGCGCTCCTGCCGGACGGTGAGGTCGGCGAGGTGGTCATCCGCGGGCACAACGTCTTCGCCGGCTACCTCGACGACCCCGAGGCGAGCGCCGCGGTCCTGATCGACGGCTGGTTCCGCACCGGCGACCTGGGCGTGCGCGACGAGGACGGCTTCCTCACCATCGTCGACCGCAAGAAGGACCTCATCATCCGGGGCGGCTACAACGTCTACCCCCGCGAGGTCGAGGAGGTGCTCGCCCGCCACCCCGCCGTCGCCGAGGCCGCCGTCATCGGACTGGCCGATCCGGCCCGGGGCGAGGAGATCTGCGCCGTGGTGGTGCTGCGCGACGAAGTCACCGAGGAGGAGCTCGTGGCCTGGAGCCGGGAACGCCTGGGCCGGCACAAGTACCCGCGGATCGTACGCTTCCTCCCCGAGCTGCCCCTGGGCCCCAGCGGCAAGGTGCTCAAGCGCGAGCTGCGAGAAGCCCGCGCATGAACGCGCGCCGCGAACGGTTCGGGGACACGCCGCGCGCACGGCCCCCGTCGCCGGACCGGGAGCCGCGATTGACGCCGCGGCCGGGGCGGTGTGACGATGCGCCGATGTCGGACCTGCACGCCCGGATGGCCGCACGCGTCGGTGACCTCACCACCGTCGTGGTCGCGCGCTGCGCGGCGGAGGCGCCGTTCTACGGGGCGCTGCCCCGCGCCACCCTCCAGGGCGAGGTCGCGCGGTCCATCGAGGCGGTGCACGCGCTGCTGCTCAGGGCACTGCGTGACGGGGGCGGGGGGCCGATGGGTCCGGGCGACCTGACCCGGCTCATCGAGTGGTCGGCGCGCCGGGCCGAGGAGCGCGTCCCCCTCGAAGCGGTGATCACCGCGTACCTGATCGGCGCCGAGGTGTGGTGGCAGACGCTGACCGAGGTCGCGGAGCCAGGCGAGCTGGCCGGAGCGGGCGGCAGGCTCCTCGGCTGCCTGCACGCCGCCCTGCCCGCGGTGGTCCTCGCCCACCAGAACGCCCAGGAGGACCTCCACAGCGAGGACAAGCGGGTACGCCGGGCCCTGCTCGGCGCCCTGCTGGCGGGACGGCCGTACGAGGAGCTGGCCGACGTGGCACGGGTGTCGGTGGTGGGCGACCACGAGGTGGTCGCCTTCGCGTTCGAGTCAGACCCGCCGACGAGACTGGTGCAGTCCTCGCTCGACGCCTTCACCGGGATCCCCGTGCTGATGGACCACGTCTCCTGGACCGCCCTGCTGCCGGGCGGCGCCGACGTGCCCGGCCTGGTGGCCCGGCTGGAGAAGGACGTGGGGCAGAGCGTGCGCGCCGCCGCCGCCCGCTCCGCCGTCCCGGCCGCGGTTCCGGCGGCGGCCCAGGAGGCCGGCCGCGTACTGGACCTCGTACTGCGCCTGGGACGGCCGCCCGGGTGCTACCGCCTGGACGACGTGCTGCTGGAGCACCAGATCGCGCGCCCCGGGGACGGCCTCGTACGGCTGGCGGCCAAGCTCGACCCCTTGGAGGAGCACCCCTTCCTGCTGCGGACGCTGCGCGTGTTCGTGGAGCACGGGCTCAACCGCCGCCGGACGGCGTCGGATCTGTGCGTGCACCGCAACACCCTTGACTACCGGCTGCAGCGAGTGAGCACGCTGACCGGCCTCGACCTCGCGGTTCCCGCACAGGCCCGGCTGATCCAGGCAGCGCTCGTCGCCAGGGACCTGGCCGGGCCCGCGGATCATCGTGGCATCGCCGGATGACGCCCGTCAGCGGTCACAGCCAGGCGCGGAGTTCCTCGTGCCGGGGCGCGAGGACCGGGCCGGAGCCGGGGTGGTCGAAGACCATGACGGGCCGGTCCGCGTTCCAGCCCGGCCAGCCCGGGTCTCCCGTGGCGGCGAAGGCGACCCAGGCGCGGTGCATGGCGTCCGCCAGTGGCTGGGGGGCGTCCGGCCCGGTCAGGCCCTCCGCGGCGCGCAGGTTGTCGAAGACGAAGCCGAGTTCCAGCGCGTGGCACGCGCCGAGCCCCATCACGGGCGAGCGCCAGGCGAACTCGTAGACGAAGGTGCGGTCGGGCCGGGAGTCGGCCAGGCGGTTGAGGGGCCCCCGCAGGAGCAGGTCGGTGGCCATCTCCCCGAGGAGCTCGCCGGGTTTGGCGTGCGGCCGGGTGGCTCCGTACAGCCGTGCCACCCGCTGCGGGACACGGAACTTGAGCAGGGCGAGCCGCAGGGTGAGCCTGTTGACGCGGTCCACGGTGCCGCCGGGTACGAACCACAGCCGGTACTCCTCCCGGTTGCCGCCCAGCAGAAGGTCGGCCCGGGGAAGGGGCGGGTCGGTGGGTACGAGCTCGCCGTCGGCCACGATGTGGAACCCGGGACCGCCGCCGATGGGGCCCGACCGGTCGACCACCGCTGCCTGCGCGTCCAGCAGCAGGTCACGGTCCACGCCCGCGAACGCCTCGGCGGTGGCCGGGATCCGCAGTCTCCTCGCCATCGCCCGCACGGCCTTCGCGCCCTCGCGGCGCGACACCGTGTGCGGCGGGCCGCTCTGCAGGATCGCCCGGCGCAGCAGCCCGGACGCGGCGGGGCTGGTCATGAGGGCCGCGATGCTGATCGCCCCGGCGGACTCCCCGCACACGGTGACGTTCGCCGGGTCCCCGCCGAAGGAGGCGATGTTGTCGCGGACCCAGACCAGGGCCGCGACCTGGTCGAGGAGGCCCCGGTTGGCGGGGGCGTCGGGGAAGACCCCGAACCCCTCGACGCCGAGCCGGTAGTTGACGGAGACGAGGACCACTCCGTCGCGGGCGAAGGCGGCCCCGTCGTAGAGCGGCAGGCTCGCCGAGCCGTTGCGCAGGGAACCACCGTGGATCCAGACCATGACCGGCAGCCGGCCCTCGCCGACGGACGGCGTCCAGACGTTGAGGTTGAGACAGTCGTCCCCGGCGATGGAGGGGTCGGGTATCAGCCGGTCGAGGGGCGGACGGTAGGGACGCTTGGGGGCGGTGGGCCCGTACTCCAGCGCGTCTCGCACCCCTTCCCAGGGCTCGACCGGGGCGGGAGCGCGGAAGCGGTGGGGACCGAAGGGCGGAGCGGCGTACGGGATGCCGAGGAAGGTGGCGATCCCGTTGTGGAAACGGCCCCGGACCTTGCCCTGCCCGGTGGTCGCGATGAGATCCATCGCAGTCCTTTCGTGTGAGGAGGGCCGCCCGCCCCGGCCGTACGGCGTCGGGGACGGGGCGGGCGGCGACGTGCGGATCGGGTCGGTCACCGGTCAGGGCGGAAGAAGTCTCCGGGGCCGGGTCACTGGGCGACGAGGCCGTTGCGACGGACGTCGGACCAGGTGCCGCTGTCGGTACAGATCCCGCAGCCGGCCCCGAAGAACTGGGCACGCGCGGCCTGATCTCCCATCAGGTGCGCCTTGAACCAGGCGGTGGTGGGCGCGGCGAACGGGCCGGGGTCGCCCACGACCGTGAAGTGGTCGGCGCCGCGGAGTTCCCCGTAGACGGCCGGGATGTGGTCGGCGGCGTCGTAGAAGGCCTTGACCAGGAAGGGGAAGACGATGCTGTCCTCCTGCCCGGCCAGGAGGAGTGCGGGTCCGTGCACCTCGTTGATGTTGGCGAGGGGCCCGGGCTGGATGGGCAGGATGGTGTCGATGCGCGGGTCCGCGCCGACGACGATGGCGGCGGCTCCGCCCTGCGAGTGGCCGGACGCGCCGATGTGCTCCAGATCGACGTGGCCGTGGAAGGCGCTGGCGGGGTCGGCGTTCCGGTGCGTGAGCAGATCGATTCCGGCGCGCATGGAGAGGCCGAGGTTCGACTGGGGGGTGTTGGCGGCGGCGACGATGAAGCCCTGGCTGGCCCAGTGCAGCAGCAGGTCGCGGTAGACGACGGGGAAGGCGAAGGTGCCGTTTCCCCACACGATGACGGGGTGGCGGCGGTCGCTGGTCGCGATGTCGCGCGGGTAGTAGAGGGTGGTCACGACCCCGACTTCCACCGCGGTGGCGTAGGGGCCGGGAGCGCCGTAGTCGGCCACGACCGCTTCGGAAGCGGAACCGGTGGGCGCCGCTGCCGCACCCGCGCCGGCGGAGGCAGTCAGCACGAGCACGAGCGAGGTCAGAGGTACGAGCAGTTTTCTCCAGAGCACGGTCGACTCCCCATGTCGTCACGGTGAACCGGATGTCACATCCGGCTCACACCTTGTTTGATCGCACATCCTGGAGCACGGTTCGAAGCCCGTCTCTGCGCAATCGCGGCAAGCCGCGGGGCCGGAGTTCGTGCAACCTGCCGAGAGGCGAGGGTGTGCAGGGGGTGTCATGCTCGGTTCCGCCGCCGCTTCGTGAGCGCTACCGGACCAGCTCCCACAGTTGCTGGACGCACAGCACCACGAACAACAGGCCGGCGGCCCCCAGCATCGCGTTGCTCAGCGGGCCGTTGCGCCACTGGGCCGGTGTGCGCGAGGAGTTGAGCAGCCACAGCAGCGTCAGGGCGAGGAAGGGCATGAAGAGCGCGCCGATCACTCCGTACACCACGATGAGCCCGAAGGGCTGGTCCAGGAAGAGCAGGCTGATGGGCGGGAAGGTGAGCCAGAGCAGGTAGACCCGGAAGGGCAGGGACCTCGCCGGGTTCATCCCGGCCGGGACGAGCGGCGGCCGGAACTTCGCGGCGAAGTCGGCGAACATCAGGCTCACTCCGTGCCACACGCCGATCAGGGAGGTGAAGGACGTGGCGAAGAACCCGACCAGGAAGAGCTTGGCGGTCGCCCTTCCGTAGTGCTCCTCCAGGACGGCACTCAGATCGAGCAGCCCCTTGTCACCCTTGGCCAGGGCCACGCCGGACGAGTGCAGCAGCTCGGCCCCGACGATGAGCATGGACACCACGAAGATCCCGGTGGTGAGGTAGGCGACGCGGTTGTCGAGCCGCATCACCTTCATCCAACTCGTGTTCGTCCAGCCCTTCGCGTTCACCCAGTAGCCGTACGCGGCGAGGGTGATCGTGCCGCCCACGCCGCCGATCAGCCCGAGCGTGTAGACCAGCGAACCGTCCGGCAGCACGGGCGCGAGGCCGGCGAAGGCCGCGTCCAGGCGGGGCGTGACGCGGATCGCGAGATACACGGTGACCAGGAACATCACGCCGACCAGGACGGTCATGACCTTCTCGAAGACGGCGTACCGGTTGAACCAGACGAAGACCAGCCCGGCCAGACCGCACAGCACGGCCCAGAGCTTCAGGTCCATGACGTCCGGGAAGAGCGCGGCCAACGGGAGCGCACTGGAGGACATCGCGGCGGCGCCGTAGACGAAGCCCCAGACGACGACGTACCCCGCGAAGTAGACGGTGGTCCAGGAGCCGAGGCTGTGCCAGCCGTCGAAGAGGGTACGGCCGGTCGCGAGGTGCCAGCGGCCGGCCGCCTCGGCGAGCGAGATCTTGACGAGGCAGCCGATGACCGCGGCCCACAGCAGTGTGTAGCCGAACTTGCTGCCCGCGAGGAGCGTGGCCACGAGGTCGCCGGCCCCGACTCCGGTCGCCGCCACGACGATTCCGGGGCCGACGGATCGCCAACTCGCCTTGCGCGGAGCGTGGTTTTCGCTCCCCACGGTGTCCGTCCGCGTGGTGTCCGCCATCTGTGGCCGCCTTCCCGTTCGCCCCCCGAGTGACGGGAGCCACCAAAACGGTTCGGCGGCGGTCGCGCAAGAGGCCCTCGGGCACGGCCTGCCGGCCGACTGGGAAGAGGAGTTCAAGCCCCTCTACCGCGATGCGCTCGCCGCCGGGCTCACCCCCGTCCCCGGATCTGTTCCTCCACGCCGCGCGACGGATGGGGATCGCGCCTGAGGCATGCGCCGTGGTCGAGGACAGCCAGTACGGTCTGCAAGCAGCCCGAGCCGCAGGCATGCGAGCGTTCGCCTACGCCGGGGGGATGGTTCCCGCGGACCGACTCGAAGGCCCCGGCACCGTCGTCTTCGACGACATGCGCAGACTGCCCGGCCTCCTCGCGGATCAGTGACCGCGGCCGGCTCCCGCCCGTTGTCACACTCGGTCATTTGCGCACATGTTCCAGTCAACGGGCGTGGTGACGTGTGAGGGCGTGATCGGATGTCGGCTTCGGTGGTGTTCGGCGAGTGCGAGGCACGACATGACGACAACGACCGAGGAACCCTTCCGAGCCCTGCTGGAAGCGGCACCGGACGCGATGGTGATCGTGGACGACGCGGGTGTGATCCGGCTGGTGAACGCCCAGACGGAGGCGCTGTTCGGTTACCCGAGGCAGGAGCTGCTCGGCCGGCCCATCGACGTCCTGGTACCCGAGCGTTTCCGGGGGCTCCACCCGCACCACCGGCTCGGGTACGCGGCCAGCCGTCAGGTCCGGCCCATGGGGGCGGGCCTGGAGCTGTACGGCCTGTGCCGGGACGGGCGCGAGTTCCCCGTCGAGATCAGCCTCAGTCCCTTGCAGACCGCCGACGGCCTGCTCATCTCCGCGGCCGTACGCGATGTGAGCGAACGAAAGGCCGCTGAAGAGCTGTTCCGGGCACTCCTGGAAGCCGCCCCCGACGCGATGGTCATCGTTGACGACCGCGGCACCATCCAACTCGTCAACGCCCAGACAGAAGCGCTCTTCGGCCACACTCGGGCAGATCTCCTGGGCCGGCCCGTCGAGATCCTCGTCCCGGAGAGGTTCCGCGGTCACCACTCCCACTTCCGGCAGGGCTACTTCGTCGACCGCCAGGTCAGACCCATGGGCGCCGGACTGGAACTGCACGGCCTGTGCCGGGACGGGCGAGAGTTCCCCGTCGAGATCAGCCTCAGCCCCCTGGAAACCCCGGACGGCACGCTCGTATCGGCGGCCATCCGAGACGTGAGCGACCGCAAGGCCGCCGAGGACAAGCTCGCCGAACTCTACGAACAGCAGCGCCACGTCGCCCTCACCTTGCAGCGCAGTCTCATGGGATCACCGGCGGCGGTCCCGGGGATGCCGACGGCGAGCCGGTACTTTCCGGCTCGCCAGGGGGCGGGTGTGGGCGGCGACTGGTTCGACCTGATCCCCCTGGGCGGTGGCCGGGTCGGTGTCATGATCGGCGACGTCATGGGCCGCGGGCTGGAGGCCGCCGCCGTCATGGGTCAGCTCCGCTCGGCCTCACACGCGCTGGCCAAGACCGGCATGCCGCCCTGGCAGCTGATGCGCGCCCTCGACGCCGTGGTCAGCGAACTCCCGGATCAGTTCGTCACCTGCTGCTACCTGGTCGTCGACGCGGACGCGGCAGAGCTGACCGTCTGCTCGGCCGGGCACCTCCCCTTGCTCCTCGCTGCCCCCGACGGCCAGGTGAGCCGACTCGATGTCGATGTCAGCGTGCCGCTCGGTGTCGGCGAAGTTCCACACCACGAGAGCCGCCACACCGTGGAACCCGGCTCGGTCCTCGCCCTCTACACCGACGGACTGGTCGAAACCCCGGGCAGTGACATCGAGGAACAAGTCGACCGCCTGTCCCTGGCACTGGCCAAGACCTGCGCCAAGGTCGAAGGTCTGGAAGTGATGGCCGACTGGCTCCTCGGCGAGATGCTTCCGGACGCCGACGCCGACCACTACGCGGACGACGTCACCTTGCTCCTCGTCCACCTCCCCGATTCGCCCGTGACCTCGCAGAGCGTGGTGCTGCCCGCCCAGCCCAGCAGCGTCGGCGCGGGCCGCCGCTTCCTGCGTTCCACCCTCGGGGCCTGGGGGAGGAGCGACGACCAGCTGTGCGAGACCGCGTGCCTGCTCGCGTCGGAACTCCTCTCCAACGCGGTGAACCACAGCTGCGGCCCGGTCAGGCTTCGAGTCCGCCAGGCGGCGCGCGAACTCAGCGTCGAAGTGTGCGACGGAAGCCCCGTACTCCCGCAGGCCCGGTTCGCCTCGCACGACGCCGAATCCGGACGGGGACTGCTGTTGGTCGACTCCCTCGCCGAGGCCTGGGGCACCCTGCCCACGGCCGAGGGCAAAGCCGTCTGGTTCTCCCTTCCCCTGCCCGCATCGGCGAGAGGCTGGGAGAAGCCCTCCACGCTTCACCACTCGGACGGAATCGGACGCATGAGCCAGAGGTGATGGTCGCTCGTTCGGCCGATCATGGCCCTCTCGCGCTGCCAGACTCCGGGGAGGGAACGCGCTGGTGGGGACTTGGGCAAGGCGGAGTGGGCGTGAAAGAGCAGGGTACGGCTGGTCGTGCCGCTCCGGATAGGGCGGGGCCGCGGCACGTGGCCTGCGTGATGGACGGCAACGGGCGCTGGGCGCAGCGGCGTTCGCTTCCCCGTACGGCGGGTCACCGGGCGGCGGAGGCCGCGGTCATCGACGTCATCGAGGCGGCCCGGGCCGCCGGCGTGGAGTGGCTCAGCCTCTACGCGTTCTCCACGGAGAACTGGAACCGTCCCGGCGCCGAGGTCGAGTTCCTGATGCGTCTGGTGCGGCGGGTCGTGCGCAAGCACGCGCCGCTGTTGCTCGCGCGCGGTATCCGCTGCCGCTTCCTCGGGGTCGGCGACCCGAGGATCCCCCGTGAACTGGCCCAGGACTTCGAGGACGTGGCGGTACTGACCGCCGAGAACCGGGGGATGACGCTGACCGTCGCCTTCGACCACGGCGGACGCCGGGACATCGTCGAGGCCGCGAGGTCGCTGATCCTCAGCGGGACGCCCGCCGAGGAGGTGACCGAGCGGCTCTTCGCGGACCACTTGCCCTTCCCCGACACCCCTGATGTGGATCTGGTCATCCGCACCTCCGGTGAGCAGCGCATCTCCAACTTCATGCTCTGGCAGGTCGCCTACGCCGAGTGGATCTTCCCCGAGGCGCTCTGGCCGGATTTCCGGGCCCCCGACTTCCTGGCCTGCCTGCACACCTATCGGCGCCGCGACCGCCGCTTCGGCGGTGTGCCCGCCCGAACGAACGGAGACCCAGCATGACCACCGAAACCACGGGAGCGGCCGGCAAGGCACCGCTGTTCGGGCCGGATTCGCATTTCAGCACCTTCTTCGACGACCCGCGCTGGGCGTTAGCCATCATCCGCGCCACCGTCCTGGAGGCCGCTCACCCGCAGGTCGGTGCCGCCCTCGCCGACAACTCCACCTTCGTCACCCACCCCTGGCGCCGACTGCGCAACACCTTCCTCAGCATGCGGCGCATGTTCGCCCCCGACCCGGCGGAACGCGAACGGGAGGCCGCCCGGCTCAACCGGCTGCACGCCCGCATGAGCGGATCCGACTCCCGTGGCCGTGCCTACGACGCGATGGACCGCGCGACCCGCGCCTGGGTGGTCGCCACCCTCTTCGAGAGCGCCGTCACCATGTGCCGGCTGAGCGGCCAGCCGCTCGACCAGGACACGATGGAGCGGATGTACGCCGAGTACCGTGCGTACCTCGCCGCGCTCGACGGCGACGCCGCGGAACTCCCCGAGGACCTGAACGACTTCTGGCGGTACTTCGACCGCGTCGTCGAGAACGAGCTGGAGAGCACCGAGGCGGTCCGCGTCATCCTCTACCGGCTCTTCGACCACCTTCCCGCTCCCGCGCTGCTCGACGGCGCGCCGACGCTGTGGGCGGCCGGCCGCGCCGTGGTCGGTCCGCTGCTGGGCGCGATCACCGTCGCCTCGCTCCCCGAGTCCTACCGGCGCCGGGCCGGCCTGCCCGAGATGCCGGGGGCCGCGACCCTCATGCAGGGCGCCTACCTCGCCGCCGGGCTCACCCGATTCCTGCCCGCGAGCTGGATCAACGCCGAGAGCATCATCGAAGCCCTCTCGCTCTCGCCCGACAGCGACGACCCCCGCGCCCGCACCGTAGCCGCCCTGCGCGCCCGTATGAAGCGGGCATCGGCGCTGCTCCGTCTCCTCACCCCGCTCACCGGCGACGCCGACTTCGAACCGGCACCGTCGAGGGGAACGGACGAGAGCCGACGCCCGGCGGAGGAGTTCTTCCGCCGGGTGCTGGACCAGACGGGCGACGGCCACCTCGACTGGCCCGACCTCGCCGCCATGGCACGCGAACTCTCCACCCGCCTCGACCTGGACGAACCCGAGGAGACCCGGCTCTACGATGCCTTCGCCGCCTGGTGGCGCGAACTCCAGGCCGCACTCGACACGGACGGCGACGGCCGCGTCAGCGCCGAAGAGTACGCCACGGGTGTCCCCTCCCTCGCGGGACCCGCGCTCATCCGCGTTGCCGAGATCCTCTTCGACGCCACCGACAAGGACGGCAACGGGAGCATCGACGCGGACGAGTACCGAACCCTCTTCCGCACCGCCTTCCACCGCGACCTCACCACCGCTGACGGCGCGTACGGCAAAAGCGCCTTCGTCGGCGACTTCCTCTCCTTCATGGCCGGCCGCCGCACGGGCACGCCGTACGACCCGATCCTCGCCGACGCCTGACGAGCACGGTTGCACACCGCCCATTGGCTACGTCTGTCCTTGACGGCGGCTGCTGGAGGACCCTATGGGGTAGTCATGGGGTACTTCGGCAGAGCCGTCAAGGGGGGAGTGGTTCCGATGGCTGTCGGCTATGCGTCCACCGCGGTGCTGGCCGCGCTGATCGCGGTGTTCTGCCTGGTGCGCATCCGCGGGCCGAAGCCGCTCTTCTTCTTCAGCTACCGGCTCGGTCTGGTCTTCAACGAGATGCCCCACGTCGTCCTCTACGCGCTGGCGGCCTCGACGGCGCTGGCCCTCGTGGAGGGCGATATCGCCACGGTCGCCGACTGGGCGGCCGTCGCTCTGGCCGCTGTCGCGGCCGCCGGGCTCGTGGTGGTCGCCCGCCGCGGGATACGGACGGCGCCGGTGGTCAGGCGCGCCCTGGACGAGGCCCTCGGCGCCGGAACCGCCACGCGCCGCAGGCCGCCCCTGGCACGCATTCTGCTCAGGCCCGTGTTCCGCCGCCGCGGCGACGTCAAGCGGGTGGGCAACCTCGGTTACGGGGACGCGGGCCGCCGCAACCTCCTCGACGTCTACCATCACCGCTCGCGCCCCGAGGGCGGCCCCGTACTGATCCACTTCCATGGTGGCCACTACGACCAAGGCCGTAAGAACACCCAGTCACTGCCCCTGCTCTACCGGCTCGCGAGCCAAGGCTGGGTCTGCGTCAGCGCCAACTACCGTCTGCGGCCGGCCTTTTCCCACCCGGACCATCTGATCGACTCGAAGAAGGTCATCGCCTGGGCGCGCGAGCACGCCAAGACGTACGGCGCGGACCCCGCGGCGGGCGTGTTCGTGTCGGGAAGTTCCGCGGGCGGGCACATGGCCGCGCTCGCCGCCCTCACCCCCAACGAACCCGCCTATCAGCCCGGGTTCGAAGAGGCGGACACCTCGGTGACCGCCGCCATCGCGCTCAACGGCTATCTCGGAACGTACTTCGACGGGGATCCGGCGACCTCGCCGGTGAATCTCGCCCGGGCGGACGCGCCACCGTTCCTCATCGCGCACGGCGACCTGGACGAGCTGGTGGAGATCGAGAACCCCAAGGCCCTCGTCACGGCCCTGCGCTCCGTCTCCACCTCGCCGGTCGTGTACGTCGAACTCCCGGGCGGGCACCACGCCTTCGACCTCTTCCACTCCTTCCGTTTCGAGGCGCTCATCGACGGCATCGAGGAGTTCGCCGCGTGGGTACGGGTGGGGAAGCGGGCTACCTGATCCCGTGATCGGGAACGTTCGCCGGGTTGCTCGTGTTTCCTGGGCATACCAGTCACGCGGGGGGACTCATGGCAGCGCAGAGCATCATCGGTCTGGTCGGAATCGTCATCCTGGCAGGCGGGTTGGTGGCCGTGGTCGCCATCTGGCGGACGGGCTCACCCTTCCCGGAGCTGACAGGCACCAGTGACAGCTCACCGCGAGGGCCGGACTGCGTGACTTGCGGCCACGGGGAGCACCGGGGCCGCTGCTCCGAGAGGGTTTCGGCCTCGGGGGACATCTACGACGGCGGCGGTGACTGGGTCGGCTACCGGGACGAGACCTACTGCAACTGCGATCAGTACCGCACCCGGGCCTGGCCGCCGTGCACCACCTGCGACCACCGTCGTGAGGAGCACTACATGCTCCTCCAGTGCCGGGACGTCAGGGGCTACCCCAGCGTGGGCCCGTGCCCTTGCGGCACCTACCGTTCTGAGCCCGGGCCGAAGCCGTCGTACTACCTGGAGGCGCTGCGGAGGGCGGATCGCCGTTGCCCTTTCCCCGCCGACGAGCACGGCGTCCGTACGGGCCGTTGCCTCACGTGCGTACTGCTGGACGGCCGGTGCCCGTACGACCGATCGTGACGCCTCCACCGGCTGAACGCGCCGGTCGAGGCGCTCCTGCGCGCGGCCGGCCTCAGCGTCCCGCGTGACGGCCACCCGCTGATGCCGCGCGGCGGCGTGCGCGCAGGAGGAAGGCGGCTCCGAGGGCGGCGAGTGCGGTACCGGCGGCTGCCAGGGGCCAGAGGGTGGCGCCCGCGCCCGTGACGGCGAGCGATCCGGTGCCGGCCGACTCCGTGCCGGTGTGGGGCGACCGGGATCCGGGGACGTCCGCGCTCGGCCGGGGTGTCTTCACGGAGGGCGGCGCGGTGGCGGTGGTCGTCGATGTGGGGGTGGCGGTGGGAGCACTCGTGGGAGCGGCCGTCGGGGCCTGGCTGGGGGCCGGGACACCGTCGAGGGAGACCGAGACGCGGGCGGTTCCGCTCTTCGGGTCGGTGGCGAGCACCTTCACCTCGACCTTCGCGGTCGGGTCGACGAGTGCGGAGCCGGCCGTGAGGGCGTCCGCGTCCGGAGCGGGGTCGGTCGCGTCCGGGTGGTGGTCCGCCTTGGTGGTGTCGATGAGTACCGAGCGCGTGTAGTCGCCCTTCGGCACCCGGTAGGCGTGGACCCCCTTCAGCTTGTGGTCAAGGGTTCCGGAGGAGGCGCGCACCTCGATGACCAGGCGGTCCTCGCCGAGGGGGATGTCGAGGGCGCGCACCCCGCCGCCGGATCCCGGGGACCGGGGACCAGGGACCAGGGACCAGGGACCAGGAGCCGGGGGCGCTTGCCAGGAGGCCGGCCTCCTGGCCGCGTCGCGGCTACGCGAGCACCTCGCCGATGGTCTGCGCCCGGGCCGGCCGGCCGTCGGTGAGGGTCAGGAGCAGGCGCCGGGTGGTGAGCGAGAGACGGTCGAGGGCGAGCACGGCGGGGCTCTCGGCGGAGTGGATCAGGAGCCTGATCAGCGGCGCGCCCGGTGTACCGGTGGTGGCCGGAAGCCCGGCCAGGAGGTCGTGGGCGGGACGGTTCTCCAGCAGCGAGGCGACGGCGGTGAGGGTCGTGGACTCGACGGCACGGCGGGCCTCCCGGGGGCCGGCGGCCCCCGCGTCGACGGCGGTGAGGTGCAGGGCCATGCCGAGCAGCGCGAGCCCTCCCGCTTCACCGGTCGCCGGGTTGATCTTCCAGACCCCGAACCTCTTCAGGCGCCAGTCCTGTCGCCCGGGGATCCGGTCGTGTGCGCCGATCAGGGCGGAGGCGATGGCGGTGGCCACCTGCCACGAGGTCGAAAACTCCGATGACGGGTCCATGTGGTGATGGTGCCTCCCTCCGGCGCGGGTGTGGAGGGAGGCGGTCACCGAGCTCCGCGCGGCGACCCGTGGATCAGCGCAGTCCGGCGAAGAGATCGGTCTCGGGTACGGCGGCACCGGTGGCGTCCTTGACGCGCACGAAGGTCTCCACGCCCATCAGCTCGCCGAACCTCTCCTTGCCCATCTTGAGGAAGAAGATGCTCTCGCCCTGGCTGGCGTGCGCCGCCAGCGAGTCGAACTTCTGGCCGCTGAACGGGGTGGTGTCCACCCAGGTGGTGATCTCGTCGTCCGGGAGGCCGATCTCGGCCAGCGCGGCGGTCTCGGCGGGATCCGGCTCCGGCATGTCCTCCGCGAACTCGCGCATGATCTCCCCGAAGCGCCGGATCGCCGACTTGGGCATCGTCGTCCAGTACACCTTCGGTGTCAGGTCGGTCATCTCCAGGGCCGCCATCGTGATGCGGTGGGCCTGGATGTGGTCGGGGTGGCCGTAGAAGCCGTTCTCGTCGTAGGTGACGACCACGTCGGGCCGGTAGTGCCGCATGAGCTCCGCGAGCCGGGCGGCGCCCTCCTCGACGGGGGTCTGCCAGAAGGCTCCGGGGGCCTCGTTGCTCGGCCAGCCCATCATCCCGGAGTCGGCGTAGTCCAGGGTCTCCAGATCGCTGATCTTCAGCACGCCACAGCTCTCCTGGAGCTCCTTGCGGCGCATCGAGGCCACGGCCGCAGGGTCGTGCCCGGGGGTGCCCGGCTTGGAACCCCCCGGCCCGTCACCACAACGGCCGTCGGTACAGGTCACGAGAACCGTGCGGATGCCTTCCGCCGCGTACTGCGCGAGGACCCCTCCGGTACTGGTGGCCTCGTCGTCGGGGTGGGCGTGTACTGCCATGAGCGTCAAGGGCCGGTCAGTCATGAAAAGCAGTCCTCCTACAGAAAAACGGTGTGGCCTGAGCGTGCGCGACGGTGTCGGCCCCTCTGTCGGTGCAACCGTCCCGGCGGGGTCGATTGTTCCCGGACCACCGTCACCAGGGCGGCCGCAGCCGCGCACGCCGTGACCCGGCGCGGGCCGAAGCCGTCGCGGGCCTGCTCGAAGACGCCGTGGAGGTGTCCCATCGCCGCGAGTACCGCGCCTTCAGCGGGAGTTGACGCGAACTCGCGGTGGTGGTCGCCTCGCACGGGGTCGGCGCCCCCGGGGCGATCCTGCTCTTCCAGGAGCTGGCCGAAGCGGGCGTGCGCACCATCATCAGGTTCGGCACGGCGGGGGCGATCCGGCCCGGGATCGCCGACGGCGACCTGGTGATCGCCGAGGCCGCCGTGCGCGACGACGGGGTGACCGGGCACCGCGGCACCCGGGCAGCCCGGCCTCCTCGGCGCCGGAAAGACGACGATCCTCCGCCGTCCAGGGCGGCAACGGGGCTGTGTCTAACCGGCCTTGAGGGTGCCGCCGTCGATGACGTGGTCGGCGCCGTGGATGTTGGCGGCCCGTTCGGACAGTAGGAAGGCGACCAGGTCGGCCACCTCCTCGGGCTTGGTGATGCGTCCCGACGCGAGGCCGAACTGCCCGGGGATGTTCGCGAGCAGGTCGCTGTGGCTGACGCCGTACGCCTCGGCCACCTTGCCGCCGAAGCCGTTCGGGTCGGTCCACAGCGGGCTCGCGACGAAGCCGGGCGAGACCGTGTTGACGCGCACGCCGCGCGGTGCCAGTTCCTCGCTGAGCCGCTTGCTGAGCTGGTTCAGTGCCGCCTTGGCCTCGGCGTAGCCGACCGGTGAACCGGCGGGGACGCGGGCGTTGATGGAGGAGATGTTGACGATCGCCCCGCGTCGCTCCAGGATGCTCGGCAGCGCCGCCCGGGTCGTCCAGACCGCGCTGAACAGGTTGAGGTCGAAGACGGCCTGCCATTGTTCGTCGTCCACGTCGAGGAAGCCGCCCAGGGACAGGCCCTCCGGATCGCCCGCGCCGACGTTGTTGACCAGGAAGTCGATCCCGCCGACCGCGTCGATCGCCTCCTGGGCCACCCGCGTCGCTCCGTCCCGCGTGCTCAGGTCGACGGACACGGTGGCCGCGGCGGCCTTCTCCAGTTCGGGCGTGATGGTGCGTGCCGCACCCACCACGCGCACGCCTTCCGCGGACAGCGCCTGGGTGATGGCGAGGCCGATGCCGCGGCCGGCGCCGGTGACGAGGGCGGTCTTTCCGTTGATTCCGAGGTCCATGACGCCGCTTTCTCGAGGTGTGGGCGAGTTTTCTTGAACTACAGGTCAAAAATTAGGGCGCAAAAAACGCCCCCGAGGGGGCGTGGCGGATCAGAGACCCGCCACGGCGGTGTCGATGATCCCGTGCAGGGTCGGCCGGTCGAAGGTCTTGGCCATGACGCGCAGCCCCGCGATCGTGTTCAGGAGGAACTGCGCCTGCGCCCGGGCGTCCACCTCCGGGGCGACGTCCCCGTCGCGGCGGCCCTGCTCGATGCGGTCGGTGAGGAGCTGGATGGTGCGCTGTCCCATGCGGTGGACCGCCTGGGTCGCCTCCTCGTCCCGTCCGCCGAGTTCCAGTGTGGTGTTGGCGCCGAAGCAGCCGCGCCTGACCGGTCCGCCCAGGTCCGTGTCCACGAGGAGGGTCAGGTAGTCGCGGACGCATTCCTTCGTGGTGCTCGGCCGGGCGAGGAACTCCTCGGTCATCTCGGAGCCGGCGCGGGCGTAGAGCTCCAGGGCCTTTCCGAACAGTTCGCGCTTGGATCCGAAGGCGTGGTAGAGGCTGCCCTTGGCCACTCCGGTGGCCTTCGCGAGGTCGGCGGGGGAGGTGCCGGCGTAGCCATTGGTCCAGAACGCCTCCATCGCCTGTGCGATGACCGCGTCCGGTTCGAAGTTCTTCGGCCTGCCCATGACGCCACGCTATCGATTCTTGACCTGGGGGTCAAGAAAATCCTCCGCGTAGACTCCCGGCCTCAGGACCGAAGGAGCCGCCGCCCGTGATCGTGATAGCCCACCTCAGCGACATCCACCTCGACGGTGGGGACCGGGCCGCCGAGCGGACCCGCGCCGTCATGGAGTACCTGGAGGGGCTTCCGTACGAGCTCGACGCGGTGCTGGTGAGCGGCGACATCGCCGATCACGCGCGCCCGGAGGAGTACGAGGAGGCGCGCAAGGCCCTCGGCTCCCGCCATCCGCTGCTCGTCTGCCCCGGCAACCACGATGACCGCACGGCCTTCCGGCGCGGCCTGCTGGGGGAGGACCGCGCTTCCGCCGCCCCGGTCGACCAGGTGCTGCGCGGTGAGGGCTTCGTCCTCGCGGTGTGCGATTCGTCCGTACCCGGTGCACACCGGGGATACCTGGAGGACTCGACGATCGCCTGGCTGGACGGGGTGCTCGCCGACACCCCGCACGAGGTGCCCGTCCTGGTCGCCTTCCACCACCCGCCCGTCCCGCTGCACATCCCGTACGTGGACGGCATCCGGCAGTTCGGCGAGGAGCGGCTGGCGGAGCTGGCCGGGCGCCACCCGCACCTGACGGCGTTCCTGTGCGGGCACGCCCACACCGGCGCGGCGACCACCTTCGCCGGGCGGCCGCTGCTCGTGGCTCCGGGCGTGGTGTCCACGACGCGGCTCCCGTGGGAAGCGGCGTCCGGGGAGAACGAGTACATCCACACGGACGAGCCGCCGGCCGTGGCCTTCCACGTGATCGGTGAGGACGGCCGGCTGACGACCCACTACAAGGTGGTCGTCGCCCGCCGGTAGCCGGAGCCGTCGCGGGTGCGGGTGAGGTGCCCGGCGATGACCAGGTACCGCCGCAGCGCCGCGCAGTCCTCGTGGACGGTGCGCAGCAACCCGTTCACCTGGGACTCCGTGTACGCGCGGTCCGCGGCGAAGAGGGTCTCGGCGAGGTGGGCGAGCAGCTGCTCGCGCCGGGCGGCCTTGCGCGGGATGGCCGCGAGCCGGCCGTCGGCGGTGAACAGGTCGGCGACGCCGCGCCCGGTGCGCGTGCTGGTCCCTGCGGTGCTTTGTGACATGTCGTGGAGCTTCACCCGGCCGGCCGCCCCGGGGCAACGCATTTTCCGCGCGGGGCCTCCGCTCGGGGTTTCCGTACGGGCTCCACACGGGTTTCCGCACGGATTTCCGCACGGGCAAAAAGTGACGGTCGTTCATCTTACCGCGCGGTAGCACCTGCAAGTACCCTCCCCGTGACCGGTTCCTGCCCCCCACGGAGGAGCACGTATGCGACGCCCCACCCCGCACGCGAAAGCCCGTACGCGAACTGCCGTCGCCACCGCACTGATCGCCCTCGGAGCGGCCCTGCTGACCCCGGCCGCGGCCGCATCGGGGGCCGGCGCCCCGGTGCCGCTCGCCGTCGCCGACTACGCCGACTACTGCGGACAGCAGTGCGCGGACATCCTGCCGCCCGGCCAGAGCGGCAACGCCACCCTCGCGCAGATCCTCGCCCACAAGGCCTTCGGCACGCTGCCCGCCCACACCTCCGACCAACTGGCGCGCTACGACTCCCTGGTGGCCGGCTATCCCGGCCTCACCGACGCCAAGGTCAACGAGTTCTTCAACGACGCCTCCTTCGGCGTCCCGGCCGACCAGGTCGAGTCCACCACGAGCCCGCGCTCCGACGTCACCATCACCCGGGACAAGAAGAGCGGCGTGCCGCACATCAAGGGCACCACCCGCTACGGGACTTCCTTCGGCGCCGGCTACGCGGCCGCCCAGGACCGGCTCTGGCAGATGGACCTCTTCCGGCACGTCGGCCGGGGCGACCTCACCCCCTTCGCGGGCGGCGCCCTCGCCAACCAGGGCCTGGAGCAGCAGTTCTGGCCGCAGGCCCCGTACACCGAGGCGGACCTCCAGGCCCAGGTGGACCGGATCCGCACCGCCGAGGGCGAGCGCGGACGGCTCGCGATGGAGGATGCCCAGGCCTACATCGACGGCATCAACACCTACCGCGTGCAGTCCAAGAACGGCCGCTACTTCCCCGGCGAGTACGTGCTCACCGGGCACATCAACTCGATCACCAACGCCGGTGAGATCCAGCCCTTCAAACTCACCGACCTGATCGCCCTCGCCTCCGTCGTGGGCGGCCTCTTCGGCGGCGGCGGAGGCGGCGAAGTACAGTCCGCGCTCTCCCTGTTGTCCGCGCAGCAGACGTACGGCCTGGAGGAGGGCACCCGCGTCTGGGAGTCCTTCCGCCAGCGCGAGGACCCGGAAGCGTGCTCACCGTCCACGACGGGACGAGCTTCCCCTACGCGCAGAAGCCCGCAGCCCCCCAGGGCGCGGCCCTGCCCGACGCCGGCTCGGTCACCGCCGAGCAGCTCGTGTACGACCGTACGGGCTCGGCCGCGACCGCCGCCGCGGCGAACCCGCCCAAGCCGGTGAAGCAGAGCATGTCCAACGCCCTGCTCGTCTCCGGCGCGAAGACCGCGAGCGGTCACCCGGTCGCCGTCTTCGGCCCGCAGACCGGTTACCTCGCGCCCCAACTCCTCATGCTCCAGGAGCTCCAGGGCCCGGGGATCAGCGCGCGCGGCGCCTCCTTCGCCGGCGTCAGCATGTACGTCCAGCTCGGCCGCGGCCAGGACTACGCCTGGAGCGCCACCTCCGCCGGCCAGGACATCACCGACACCTTCGCCGTCGAACTGTGCGAGCCCGGCGGAGGCGCCCCCACGAAGGCGAGCACCTCGTACGTCTACCGGGGTGCCTGCACGCCCATGGAGAAGCTGGAGCACACCAACACCTGGAAGTCCTCGGTCGCGGACCCGACTCCGGGCGGCTCCTACCGGATGCGGGTGTGGCGCACGAACTACGGCGTCGTCACGCACCGCGCGACCATCGCGGGCAAGCCCGTGGCCTACACCGCGCTGCGCTCCACGTACCGCCACGAGGCCGACTCGATCATCGGCTTCCAGATGTTCAACGACCCCTCCTACGTGAAGGACGCCCGCACCTTCCAGGAGGCGGCCCGGCACATCGGCTACGCCTTCAACTGGTTCTACGCCGACTCGCGCGAAGCCGCGTACTACAACAGCGGGTCGAACCCGGTCCGCGCGGCCGGAGTCGACGCGGCGCTGCCCGTCCGGGGCGAGCAGGGCTACGAATGGCGGGGCTTCGACCCGGCCGCCAACACGGCCGACTACACCCCGCCCGCCGAGCACCCGCAGTCCATCGGCCAGGACTACTACATCAGTTGGAACAACAAGCAGGCCAAGGGATACACCGCGGCCGGATTCGGCATGGGCTCCGTGCACCGCGGAGACCTCCTCGACCAGCGCGTCGAACCGCTCGTCGCGGCGGGCGGCGTGACCCGGGCCAAGCTCACCCAGGCCATGGCCGACGCGGCCGTCACCGACCTGCGCGCCGAGAACCTGCTGCCCGAGCTGCTGGCGGTGCTGCGCGGCGCGCCCGTCACCGATCCGGCCGTCGGGGCCGCGATCGACAAGCTCGCCGCGTGGCAGGCCGCGGGCACCGAACGCAAGGAGACCGCACCCGGTTCGAAGACGTACGCGCACGCGGACGCCGTCCGGATCATGGACGCCTGGTGGCCGCTGCTCGTCGAGGCCGAGTTCAAGCCCGGCCTCGGGGCGCCACTCTACGATGCCCTGCGCGCCTCGCTCACCATCGACGAGGCGCCCAACGCAGGCCACGGGCCCACCAGTTCACACGCCGGCTCGGCCTTCCAGTACGGCTGGTGGAGCTACGTGGACAAGGACCTGCGTACGCTGCTCGGCCGCCCGGTGTCCGGACCCCTGGCCCGGCCCTACTGCGGGGGCGGCTCGCTCGCAGGGTGCCGGGACGCGATGGCGGCAACGCTCAAACAGGCCGCGGCCGCCACCCCCGCCGCCGTCTACCCGGCGGACGGAACCTGCGCCGCGGGCAACCAGTGGTGCGCGGACTCGATCGTGCAGCGTCCGGTGGGCGGTCTGGCCCACCCGCAGATCAACTGGCAGAACCGGCCCACCTATCAGCAGGTGGTGGAGTTCCCCGCCCACCGCTGAGGCCCAGGCACGCGAAGGCCCGCCGGCCCCGGAGCACTCCGGGACCGGCGGGCCGTACGCGCGGGTTACGCGCCGCGGGGCTGCTCGCGCCGCTTGACCGCCCGCAGGACCACGAACTTCGGCTCGCTCGCGGCCACTTCGCTGTTGCCGAAGAGGCGCCGCAGGTGGGTGTGGTACCCCATGTGCCGGTTGGCCACCACCCACAGCTCGCCGCCCGGGCGCAGCACCTTGCGCGACTGCGCGAACATCCGCAGCGCCGTCGCGTCGGTCGTCGCCTGGTGGGAGTGGAAGGGCGGATTGCAGAGCACCAGGTCCACGGAGCCGGGGTCCAGCATCGCCACCCCGTCGCCGACGAGGAAGTCCGCCCGCTCCCGCTCGTGCGTGACGTTGGCGCGGAACGTCGCCTTGGCCGAGGCGACCGCCTGGTACGACTCGTCGGTGAAGACGATCTCCGCACGCGGGTCGGCCACCGCGACCGCCGTGCCCACGACCCCGTTGCCGCAGCCCAGGTCGACGACCCGGGCTCCGTCCGTATTGGTCGGGATGCTCTGGAGGAAGAAGCGGGTGCCGACGTCGAGGCGGTCCGCGCAGAAGATGCCCGCGTGGTTGACGACGGTCAGCCCGGCGCCCGAGCCGCCGTCCTCGTCCACGACGTACGTCAGCGGCCAGGGTCCGGGGGTCGCCGGACGGGTCGCCCCCGGGTTGCCCGGCGTACAGAAGATCAGACGGGCCTTCTTCTCGGCCAGGGAGGTCTTCGTCGGTCCCAGGATCTTCTCGAAGAGCCGCAGCGTGGAGGTGTGGATCTCCTTCACCATGCCGGCGCCGACGACGACCGTGCCCGCGTGCACGTGAGGGGCCACCCGGTACAGCTGGTCCTCCAGCAGCGCCAGGCTCTTGGGCACCCGCACCAGGAGCACGTCGATCCGCTCCGGCGGCGCGTCCTGGGTGGTCAGCAGGGTCACGGTGCCCTTGGCGGTGCCGATCCCGTTGCGGTCCAGGTTCGCCATGGTGGCGGATCGGGTCAGGCTGGAGTCGGTGATCTGGGTGGGGTGGTGCGCGGCCAGTGCCGTCGTCAGGGCTCCCCAGCGGTCCCCGATCACGGTGATCTGGCCGGCGCCGGCCAGATCCACCGGCCCGCGTTCACCCGTACCGGATTCGAGGTGGCGCAGCAGGTACTCGTCGGCGGCGTCCCATGCGAAGAGCCGGTCGCGCGGGTCCTCGGGGAAGCGGGCGAGCTCGTAGGAGCCGAAGGGCGTGGTCAGACGGTTCATATTGCCCCCAGGCTAACCGAGGGACCGCCCCGGTCCCGCACGGGCGGGGCCGGGAGAGTGGGCGGGGCGGCCCACGGCCCCGCCCCGGGTGGGGAGAGCGGGCCCCTACTCCGGGAAGTCCCCGGCCATCGCGGCGGCGATCCGCAGGTACGGAGCCGCCTCGGCGGCCCGGCCCTGGCGCTCCAGGGTCCGCCCGAGCATCAGCTGCGCGTAATCCTCCACGGGCCAGCGCTCAAGAACGGCACGGAGCTCGCGCTCGGCCCTGGAGAGCTGGGCGGAGTGGTAGTAGGCACGGGCCAGCAGCAGCCGCGGAGCCAGCAGTTCGGGGGCCTCGGCCGCCACGCCGCGCAGGACACGGGCGGCGTTCGCGTACTCCTTCGCCTCGAAGAAGAGCCGGCCGCGGTCCCAGCGCTCGGCGGCGGTCCCGTGCTCCAGGTAGCCCTGCTGCCCGTCGGTCACGCCCATGACGTCCATCGGATCCCTTCGTCGCTCTGTCGGGCTGCTCAACACGCGGATCCGTACGCACATTCCCATCACCCCGGCGGCTGCGCCAGGACTAAGTTGTGCGGTATGAGCAATCTCGATCGCCAGCCCGCTCTCTCCACCTGCGGCGGACGCGGGTTCGTCGTGGCCGAGCCCGTACGCGAGCTCCTGAGCCCGCGCACCGTCAAACTCGGCGGGTCCACCGAGGTCCGCCGCCTCCTGCCGAACCTGGGCCGCCGCATGGTCGGCGCCTGGTGCTTCGTCGACCACTACGGTCCCGACGACATCGCCGAGGAGCCGGGCATGCAGGTCGCGCCCCACCCGCACTCGGGGCTCCAGACCGTGAGCTGGCTCCACGAGGGCGAGGTGCTGCACCGCGACAGCGTCGGCAGCCTGGCGACGATCCGCCCGCGCGAGCTCGGCCTGATGACCTCCGGCCGGGGCATCAGCCACTCCGAGGAGAGCCCGCGCCCGCACGCCCGCCTCCTGCACGGCGCGCAGCTGTGGGTGGCCCTCCCGGACGCGCACCGCGACGTGGACCCGCACTTCCAGCACCACGCGGACCTCCCGCAGGTCACCGCCCCGGGCCTGACGGCGACGGTCATCCTGGGCACCCTGGACTCGGCGACCTCGCCCGGAACCGCGTACAGCCCGATCGTCGGCGCGGACCTGGCCCTGGCGGCGGGCACGGAAACCCGCCTCCCGCTGGACCCGGACTTCGAGTACGCCGTCCTGTCGATGTCGGGCGAAGCCCACGTCGACGGCGTCCCCCTCCTCCCGGGCGCGATGCTCTACCTCGGCTGCGGCCGCACGGACCTCCCGCTGCGCGCGGTCTCGGACGCCGGCCTGATGCTGCTGGGCGGCGAGCCGTTCGAGGAGGAGATCGTGATGTTCTGGAACT
This sequence comes from Streptomyces sp. NBC_01298, assembly GCF_035978755.1. Classification (NCBI taxonomy): domain Bacteria; kingdom Bacillati; phylum Actinomycetota; class Actinomycetes; order Kitasatosporales; family Streptomycetaceae; genus Streptomyces; species Streptomyces sp. NBC_01298. The sequence goes on along the minus strand of NZ_CP108414.1, from coordinate 957,137 downwards.
GGATCGGCCGGAGCAACGAGGAGATCGTACAAGCCCGCAAGGACTGGATGGAAGGCTCCCGGTACGGCGAAGTGAAGGGCTACGACGGCCCGCCGATCCCTGCGCCGCAACTGCCGCCGGTGCCCCTGAAGGCACGCGGTCGGGTGCGCTGAACTGCGCTTTTCTGAAGCGGCTGGATCAGCCGAGACCGGCCGAGGAGAGACTGCCAATCCTGCGGAGATCGCTCCCGCAGAGGGAGTGGCGGGGCCTGCCGGAGGCCCTCTTCGGCCTCTCGGCGTTTCCCAGGTATGGCCAGCTGAGGTCAGCTTCGCCAGGACCAATGCTGACCCAATGCCGACTTTGGTGACAGTTCGTCAGCTCGCTTCGTCGTTTCCGGGGGTCGCGAAGGAGTCCTGGGCGAGGGCCTCGGACGCGGTGCGTCGGGTTGTACGGAGCGTAGTCGTCAGAGGCTTCGCCATGGTGCTCGGCGTGCTGCACGCGCGCACCGTCTCGTCCGGGCGATCCGAGGCCGACGTCCAGTGGCCGCCGAGACACCGACGAGCAGCCCTCCGTGTACATCGAGCCGGAGGAGGAACGCGTCGACTACCGGAGCGTCACGCGCGGGCGAGGGACCGGCGGACGGCGGCGGGCACCGAGGACTCAGCGGGCTTCGGGAACGGGTGGCGCCGCCCCAGTAGGTGACGGCGTTGGGGGCGAGGGAGAAACCGGCGTCGTCGAGGCCCTGGAAGGGATCGGCGCTGATCTTGTGCGCGCCGTCCTCGTTGCCGACGACGCGGACCGAGGCGACCTTTCCGTAGGTGAGCATGCGGCCTTCGTCAGCGGTTTCGGAGATCTCCGCGTTGAGCCGCTCCATGATCTTCTGGGCGATGCTGGAGGGGTGTCCGAGCCAGGTCGGTGTCAACAGGATGAGGATGTCGGCGCCCAGGATCGTGTCGCGGATCTCGGGCCAGGTGTCGCCGTCGCCGAGGTCGGTGCTGATTCCGGTCTTCAGGGTGCAGGCGAGGGCGACGGCACGCAGGGGCGTGGTGTTCATGTACGCCCGGCTGCCCCGTCGCCCGAGGCTGATGTCAGCCCGGCTCTGAACTGGTCCTTTCAGATGTCTCGCCAGGTCCGGGCGCTGCCCACGGTCTGAGGAGCTTGGCGGGGGAGTATGACGATGCCCGACTGAGGGCGGGATCCGCCCGACAGGAGCATGCGCCGTCGGTGCGGGGGTACGCGTGCGGCATGCACGGACATCATGCGCGTCCCACGAGCACCTTGTTCCGTACGACTCAGTCCCGCGAGGAGTCCGCGGCGGGCGCGGGTCGGCACGCGGGCGGGGGAGGGATACTTCGCCGGCTGCGCCGCCGGATCCTCGCCTACCAGCACGTCGAGCTGCTGTCCTCGCGCATCCCCGGGGACACCGGCACCGGCGACGAGGTCCTGCTCCTCGTCCACGTCCGCAAGGTCGTCGGGGAGGTCCACTACCGGATGTGCCTCACCTGCGCCCAGGCCGTGATCGCCGCAGTCGACATCGACCCGCGCTTCCTCGGCACGGGCCTGGACACCCGAGCCTTGTCCCACCTGCGGGCACGTCATCCGGGACTCGCCTGGCACAGCACGCTGAATCTGCGCGGCACCCGCGACCTCCTCAGCCGATCACGCGTCCTCGACGGCAATGGGGTCTGCCAACATCTGCGCGCCCCGGCGGCCCGAGCTCAACCGTCCCACTGACCGCGGCGAGAAGCAGGGACTGCAAGCCGCGGTGTTCCCGGCCGAGGGTGCTCGCTGGAGCTTGTAGTGACCGGCCGGCGATCAACCCACGCGAAAGCCACCCCATCCCCAGGGACCGGCCCGACGGTCAGAGTCGGCGGCCCGGACGTGTTCCGGTACTCGAATAATCGACCGACGTTCCGCTTTCGAGTTCGTACGCATGGTCAGGCAATGGGTGGGCATGCGATGTCCCGGAGGTTGATAAACATGGTTCCCCTGCTTCTTGTTCTTCTGCTGATTCTGATTCTTGCCGGTGCGGGATTCGCGATAAAGATTCTCTGGTGGGTTGCGATAGCGGTCCTCGTACTGTGGCTGATCGGATTTGTCGCTCGCCCGAAGAGCGGCAGCGGCCGATGGTATCGCTGGTAGCCGCTCTGTAGCGGCACAGGTCAGATGTGGTGTGCCGGTGGCCTGCCTCCCCCCGCCGGGGGAGGCAGGCCACCGGCACGTCGGTGCGCGGAGACTGCGGTTTTGCGTTACCGGATGGAAGAGTTGTTTTCGCATGACTGAGAATGTGTGGGGTTACCGTGAGGCCTCCGGCCGTCTGGCCGGCGCCGATCTGACCGGATACAAGGTCGAGGCGACGGACGGTTCCATCGGCAAGGTCGACAAGCATTCCTACGAGGTCGGGTCCGCTTACATCGTGGTCGACACCGGCCCGTGGATCTTCGGCAAGGAAGTCCTGCTGCCCGCGGGCACGATCAGCCGGATCGACGCGAGCGACGAGAAGATCTTCGTGGACCGGACGAAGGAGCAGATCAAGAACGCTTCCGAGTTCGACCAGGACAAGCACCTCGGCGACGCCGACTACCACCGTCAGGTCGGCGGTTACTACGACGGGCCGCACCGTCTGTGACAGGGGCGGAGACGGATGCGGGAGGCGGGGGCGGCAACCGACCGGTTGCCGCCCCCGCCTCCCGCATCCTGATCGTTCGTGCTCCTCGACAGCGGCCGGTCAACGGGCCAGGGGGCAGCAGGCGCAGGCGGGGATGCCGTTGGATGTGGACGGGATCCGCGTCATCGTGTGCGTGAGCGACTTCGATCAGGCCACCCTCCGTCCCTCGGCGCCGCGTGTACGGCAGCTGCCGACGACCCCGGTGTACGGAGGATCGGGCCCGCCGTGATCGACGGGGCGCCCCCGGCTCCGGTGGAGGGCCGGCGACGGTGGTCAGCTCCGCGGTGATGTTTCCCGGATGCGGGGGCAGGGGCCGTACATGTCAGACGCACTTGCCCCCCTTCTGAAATTCGTCCGACGGCACCGGGAGCCCGCCGTCGTCCAGGCCGTCCGTTCGACCGCGGCGGCCGTCGTCTCCTACGTCGTCGCGCTGCGCCTCAGCAGCGAACCGGCGCCCCTCACCGCGCCGCTGACGGCGCTGCTCGTGGTTCAGGTGACGCTCTACTCGACGCTCACCACCGGCGTTCGCCGCGTCAACGCCGTCGTCGCCGGGGTCCTGATAGCGATCGGGTTCAGCGCCCTGGTAGGTCTGACCTGGTGGAGCCTCGGTCTGATCATCCTCGCCTCGCTCGTCGTGGGACGCGTCGTGCGGGCCGGCGAGTTCGTCCCCGAAGTCGCCATCAGCGCCATGCTCGTCCTCGGGGTGACCCAGGTCGCGGACACCGCATGGGACCGGGTCCTGGAGACCCTGATCGGCGCCGCGGTGGGCCTCGGCTTCAACGTCCTGTTCGTGCCGCCCGTCTGGATCCGGCCGGCCAGTGACGCGATCACCGACCTCGCAGCCCGCATCGGGACGCTGCTCGTGCACATCGGCAGCGAGTCCGGGAACGCCACCACTGTGGAGAAGGCGGCGGCCCGGCTGCACGAGGCCCGTCGGCTCGACAACGACATCTCCGATGTCGACGCCGCCCTGCGCCAGGCCGAGGACAGCCTGCGCCTGAACCCCCGCGTGCGGGAAGGCGTCCTCTTCCGTCTCGTTCTGCGCACCGGCCTCGACACCCTGGAGATCTGTGCGGTGGTGTTGCGCGTGTCCTGCCGTACGCTCACGGACCTCGCGAAGGCGCACGGTGACGAACCGGCCTTCCCTCCACCGGTGGCCGCCGCCCTCCGGGACCTGTACGGGCACACCGCCGCGGCCGTCGAGTCCTTCGCGCAACTGATCACGGCCCAGGTGACCTCCAACGCCGAGGAGGCCGAGGGCAGGCTCATCGAGGAGCTCGAAACCGCCCGGACCAGCCGCGGCCGGCTCGCCGCCCTGCTACCCGGACAGATCGACCGCCATCCCGCCGAGTGGCAGCTCTACGGGGCGCTCCTCGCCGAGGCCGACCGGGTCCTGGACGAACTGAGCGTCGAGAAGCGCTCCGAGCGGCTCTTGGAGGAGCTGGACCGCCACGCCCACGAGCGCCGCGCCCGTCACCCCCGGCTGGACCGGCTCCGGGCCCGGCTCCGCCGCCGGCGGAAGGCCGTCGTCAACTGCTGACCGCACCGGACGCCGCCGCACGGCCGAGGGCCCGAACCCCATGGGGTTCGGGCCCTCGGCCGTGCGGCCACTCCTCGCGAAGGTGTGGCTCAGAAGTGTGCGGCGATCTTGTCGCCGACCCCCTGGTCGATGGAGCGCCAGTACTGGAGGGCCCGTTCCAGGACGGGTTTGCTGACGCCGTCCGCCAGGTGTCCGGCGACGTTGGACACGAGCCGCTCGCGGGCCGCGTCGTCCATCACCTCGCGGACCAGCGTGCCCGGCTGGCCCCAGTCGTCGTCCTCGCTGCGCAGCGCGTAGGCCTCCCGGACCATCTCGCCCGCCGAGGCCCAGCCCGCGGGCTCGCCGAAGCGGGCGGTGTCGGCGGCGGGGCCGCCGTAGGAGTTGGGCGCGTACGGGCGGGCCGCGTTCGATGCCTGGAAGCGCATCGCACCGTCCTTCGCGTACGAGGACACCAGCGAGCGGGCCCGGTTGGGGGGCAGCTGGGTGTAGTTCGCGCCGACCCGGTAGCGGTGCGCGTCCGGGTAGGAGAAGAGCCGCCCGAGGAGCATCTTGTCCGGTGACGGTCCGATGCCCGGCACCAGGTTCGAGGGCTCGAAGGCGGCCTGCTCGATGTGGACGAAGTAGTCGTCCGGGTTCTTGTCGAGGGTCATCCGCCCGACCTCGATCAGCGGGTAGTCCGCGTGCGGCCACACCTTGGTCAGGTCGAACGGGTTGAACCGGTAGCCGGGCGCGTCCTCGAAGGGCATCACCTGCACGAACAGCGTCCAGCTCGGGGGCTCGCCGCCGGCGATCGCGTCGGTGAGGTCGCGGCGGTGGTAGTCGGGGTCCTCGCCGGCGATCCGGTCGGCGTCGGCCTGGGTGAGGAAGTCGATGCCCTGGTCCGTGTGGAAGTGGTATTTCACCCAGAACTTCTCGCCGGCGCCGTTGACCCACAGGTAGGTGTGGGAGCCGTAGCCGTTCATGTGCCGGTAGCTCTTGGGGATGCCGCGGTCACCCATCAGCAGGGTGACCTGGTGCGCGGACTCGGGCGACAGGGTCCAGAAGTCCCACTGCATGTCGTGGTCGCGCAGTCCGTTGTCGGGGCGGCGCTTCTGCGAGCGGATGAAGTCCTGGAACTTGCTCGGGTCGCGCACGAAGAAGACCGGGGTGTTGTTGCCGACCAGGTCGTAGTTCCCGTGTTCGGTGTAGAACTTCAGTGCGAATCCGCGCGGGTCCCGCCAAGTGTCCGGGGAGCCCTGCTCCCCCGCGACCGTCGAGAAGCGGGCCAGCATCTCCGTGCGGCGACCGGGCTGGAAGACGTCGGCCTTGGTGAAGGCGCTGACGTCGTTCGTCACCTGGAAGACGCCGTACGCCCCGGCGCCCTTCGCGTGCACCACCCGTTCGGGTACCCGTTCGCGGTTGAACTGGGCCATCTTCTCGATCAGGTAGTGGTCCTGGAGGAGGATCGGGCCGTCCGATCCCACGGTGAGGGAGTGCTCGTCGCTCTCCACCGGGATTCCGACGTTGTTCGTCGTGTACGGGGTCTGCTGCGCGTCCTGCGTCACGGGGCGTCCTCCCCAGAGGTTGGATGATCACCTTCCGGCGGGCGCCGGAAAGTATCCCCCCGCCTACCCAGTCAACGCCGACCATGCGCCCCCGGCAACGCGAGCCGCACTCGGGCCGCCGTGGCGTCCCCCGCCGCGTCCCCCGCCGTGGTGCGGGCCGCGCAGTCCCCCCGTCGCGGATGGGCCCCGGCTGGAGGCGACGGCACCACCGGCCTCCGGTGCTTGAGCCGGTCGTACGTTTTGGTCGACTGGTTGACCTGTTCGAAGGTGCGAGGTACGGCGAAGTGAAGGGCTACGACGGGCCCCGATCCCGCTCCGCAACTTCCGCCGAGGCCGCTGAATGCAGGTGGACGGGTGCTGACCTGCGCGTTTTTGGATCGGGCCGGGCGACGGAACAGGGCGTGAAGCCCGTGCGACCCCTTGGCGGCCGTCTTCCTGGGGCGGAGCGGGCGGTCTGGGCGGTGCGGCCCCTATGGGCCGGAGACGCGGTCCAGCCAGTCGCCGAGCAGCGCGCGTTCGCTGGGGGTGAGCTACGTGAGCTCGGGCAGTGCGGCGCGCAGGGTGACGGCCGCGGCGCCCGGACCGGCCGGTGCCGCGGCGGGCGCGCCGGCCAGGATGGCCGTGCGGAGCGCCTGCCAGGCGAGGTCGGCGAGGGTCATGTCGCGTTCGTCCTCGGGCTGGTCGATGAGGGTGAACACGCTGCCCGTGCCGGCCGACCGGATGAGGTCGACCGCGCGGCGCTCGGGCACGCGCAGGAGCCCGGCCCGGCCCGGGCGAGGCGGGTCACCCGTCGGCGCCGTACCGCGATGCCCGACTCCGCCGCGGCTTCTCCGAGGCCGCCGCCTTGACCGTCATCGGCAACCGCATCCGCATGACCCAGGCCGCCCACATCAAAGCCCGCCTCGCCGAGCAGTACGGCCAAGCCCTCGACGTCGCGGGCCGCCAGCTACACGCTTTCCCCGCCCCGGCCGAACTGCGGCGCATCACCGGGTTCCCCGGCCTGACCGAAGTCAAGATCGAGCGCCTGCACGCACTGGCCGACGCGGCACTCGAGGGACGCCTCGATGCCGCCCGTCTCCGCGAGCAGCCCGCCGAGTTCGCCCTCACCGACCTCAAAGAGCTGCCCGGCATCGGCCCGTTCTCCGCCGAGCTGATCCTCATCCGTGGCGCCGGACACCCCGACGTCTTCCCTATGGCGGAGCCCCGCGTCCACAAGGCCATGGCTGCCGCCTACGGCCTGGCCCCATGCGCCGCCGCCGACACCACCCGTCTCGCCAAGATCGCCGACGCCTGGCGCCCGTAACGCGGCTGGATCGCACTCCTCTGCGCGCCCACGCCCAAGACCAGCCCGTCTGAGCCGGCAGTCAGGGCCGATGTCACTTCGGTGGCAGCGTGTCCGCGAACGCCACTGACGTCGTGATCCAGTGGTCCAGCACGGCGTCCTTCGCCAGCGCCGGGCCGCTCACCGTCACCCAGCCGCGCATCGGGCGGCCGGTGAAGTCCATGGGGCGGGCCTCGGGGCGGGCGAGAGCCTGTTCGCTCCGGTCCGGACCCACACGGACGGCGACCTCCTCGCCGGACACGGCCAGGGTCATGTTGCCGTGCAGCAGGAACGCGAGCCCCCCGAACATCCGCTTCTCGGTGACGGCTGCCCGCTCACCGAGCCGCTCCCGGATCCGCTGGGCGAGCCCTTCGTCGTACGTCATGCCTCCACTGTCCTGCGGGCTACCCGAGCCCGCGCGCCGGCTTGCCGCCGACGTGCCGCTGGGGGTGGGCGCGGGGCATGTGCGCCTGCGGACTGGACGTCGGCCGATCGGTCCCGCTGGGCTCCGAGGGCCGACGTCCGGGCGTGGTGCTCAGGCGCGGGCGGCCGCGGCGGCGACGATCCAGTTCCGGAACTCGACGGCGTAGTGGCGCAGGTGGTGGTCCAGGATCTCGTCGGGGCAGGCGACGGGGAAGTAGACGGTCAGGTTCGAGGTGAAGCCTTCGGCGGTGTCGCCGAACTGGATGAGGGCCCGCCCGACGACGGTGCCGTCGGTCAGGAAGAGGTTCGAGGACATCTTGCGGGGATATTCGGACTCCGGGAGGAGCTCGGCCGCGTCCTTGGCCCAGTCCAGCGCGTCGGTGCCCCAGCCGCCCATGGAGAAGGAGGCGACGTGGGGGCCGATGTTCTCCACCACGCGCGCGCCGGTCTCGTCGGTGCCCATCGCGTAGTGCTCGGGGTGCGCCGCGAGGAGCGGCTGCTCGTCGCCGGCGAAGGCCTTGTCCATCCAGGCCAGGAACTCGGCCGAGGTGAGGCCCTTGGTGGCGAGCACGGTGGTGCCCGCCTTGAACTGGCCGTCGGAGGCGAGGGCGCTGTCGCGCAGGAAGGCGTTGCCCTCTTCGATGTCCGCCGCCAGGAGGTCGAGCAGGCCCTCGCGTCCGAGCAGGGTCCGGAAGCGGTCCACGGCGCGGCGGGCGTAGAAGAGCTCGAAGTCGTCGATGCTCCCGGCGCCGGCGGGTCCCGACTCGAGCGAGACGGTCACGGGCTGGGAAGTCTGGTTGTCGGTCATGGTGGAACCTCCGTATGATGTGAATGTGAATTCACGTTCGCTTTACGAGGTTAACCCCGGGAGTGGACCACTTGTCAAGAGAACCTGGTGAGACCGCCGCGGATACCATGCGGGACATGAACGACGAGCCGAGCCGCCCCGTGCCGCCCTACCGGGAGCCCCGGCAGGCGCGCAGCGCCGCGACACTGGCCCGCGTCCTGCAGGCAGCCGAGGACATCGCCTGCTCGGCCGGGCTGGAGGAGATGACGATGACCGGCGTCGCGGAGCGCGCCGGCGTCGCCGTCGGCACGATCTACCGCCGCTTCGAAGACAAAGAACAGCTGATCAACGCACTCGTCGACCGCATGCTGGAGCGCCGCGAGCAGTACGTGGCCGAGCGACTGCGCGCGGCCGAACCGTCACTCTCCGGCGTCATGGACGCCTACGCGCACGCGCTGCTGCAGTCCTTCGCCGACAGCAGCAACCTCTTCCCCGAACTCCTGCGTGTGCGCGGACCCAAGTCCCTGGACCGCGGAGCCCACACCATCACCGAGATCCACCGCCTCCTGATCGAAGCGGCGACTCCGTATGCCGGTGAGATCAGGCGAGCCGACCCGGAAGCGGCGCTGGACACCGTAGCGCGCTCCATCCTCGGCGCCTCCTTCCACAACACCCTGCGCCCCGACAGCGCCACCGGCGAGGCGGCCCAGCGACGTTACGCGGACGAACTCGGCGATATGGCGATCGCCTACCTGCTCAGTCCCGACCGCCGGACCGCTCACGCCTGAGTGGCTCATGCTCCCTGGCGGGGGAGCTGCAGATACGACGGGTGCTCCCCGCCGGTGTGGACGACGTGCCTGTCGCGGTTGTGAGGGAGGTAGTCGACCGCCACGGCACGCCCTTGCAGCAGTTCACCGTTCCCCACCACGGGGCGCTGATGCAGGACCGGCGCAGGTCCTCGGTGTGCTGGAACTCCGTCGCATGGTCCATCAAGATCCGGGCTTCTCCGGTGTGCGAACCCGGGTCCCAGGCCGGGCTGACACCGCAGATCACCAGCGCCCACGAACGGTCACGCAGTGCATACGGGCCGCTCGCCACACCCGTCCACGCGCCCTGGGCTGGTCCTTCATGTGCTCCGTGGGGTCTGCCTCCGAAGTCGGCCCACGACTGATCTTTCGTGGACCGGGCAGTCGCCATGGTGTGAGACGTCCCGCGCCCGGTCATCCTCCGGCCGGTTTCATGATCCCCGGCGCGATCATGGTGTGCGCGTTCCATCGATCGCTGGGGGGCCCGCCTGCGGTGGAGCGGGTGGCGTGCGTGCGTCCGCAGGAGGTGGGCAGACGGGGGTGCATCCGTCTCTCGGATGTTCAGCAAGGGCACGGACGAGTGGAGCGTGGACGGTGTGATCGACTCGGAGGGTGCGGAGGTGTCCAACGCCGCGGCGAGGGCCGCGCTCGTGCACGCACCGGCCGCGACGCTTCGGTGCGATGCCCTGGCGATGATCGAAGCCGCCGATGTGCACGCCCTCGTCGCTGCGGCCCGCCACCACCCGGACCGGCGGATCTTCGCAGACGGTGCGAACGAGACCGTGCGCCTGTGCTGGGAACGCGCGGGATATGAGGCTGCCGGGGCACCGGCTGTGATGGCGCCATGACCACGACGCTGCTGCCTCCGACTCCGCCTGGCCCGGAAGGAGCCTCCTTCCGGCACGAGCTCTACCCCTACCGCGGCGACGAGGAATTCCTCTCAGGGACGCTGGCCTTCATCCACGAAGCCCTGGACGGCGGTGAGGCAGTGGTCGTCGCAGTCCCTTCCGACAAGACGTCGCTCCTGCGCGACGAGCTCGGGGGTGAGGCCGCCGTCACCTTCGTCGACACGACCACGGCCGGACCCAACCCCGGCCGGCTCGTCGCCGCCTGGGCGTCCTGGATGAAGGAACGCGGCGAGGGGAACCGCCCCGTGCGGGGCATCGGAGAGACCGCCTGGCGCCAGGCCCGCAACCCCGCGCACCTCGGGGAGCTGCGCTATCACGAATGGCTGCTGAACCGGGCTTTCGCGCGCAGCTCCACCTGGTCGATGCTGTGTCCCTACGACGACGCCGGCCAGGACCCGGAGGCCCTGGCCGCCATGTCCCGCTGCCATCCACTGATCCGACAGGGCGGGCAGCACACGACCAACGACGGCTACCTCGCCGACGTGGACTACCCGTTCGAGGTCCTGGCCGCTCCCTGCGATCCGTTCCAGGAGCTGAGTTACACGCGCGGCGACCTGGCCACGATTCGCGCCAAGGTCTCTCAATGCGCCTCCGATGCCGGCGTGCCCGAGGACAGGCTGGCTCAACTCGCGGTCGCCGTCACGGAGATCGCGACGAACAGCATCCGCCACGGCGGGGGACACGGAACTCTGCGCACCTGGACCCAGGGCGCCACGTTCCTCTGCGAGTTCCGCGACGACGGCCACATCAGCGACGTCATGGCCGGACGTACCCGTCCAACCGAAGGCCAGATCGGTGGCCGCGGGCTTTGGCTGGCCCACCAGCTCTGCGACCTCGTCGAGATCCGCTCCACCCACGACCAGGGCACGACCGTCCGCCTCCACATGGACACAGATCGGTAGCATCACCACGGGACCGGCTCAGGCCCGCCCCGGACCCGGGGTCCGCCCGGTGTCGCAGCCCCTCGCCGCGTGAGCGGCGTACACCCTTCTCCAGTGCCCCCACCAGCCGGGTTGAAGTCGTGGTGGGCCGAGTTCAGGTCCACGGCCCCGCGGCGCTCGAAACGCGACGCTCACGAGACGCCGCAGAGAACGAATTCCTGCCGCGTGAACCTGAGGGATGTCCCTCCGGAAGCCCTGAGGTGTCAATGCCCCTCGCGGCAACTCTGCTATCCCTGTGGAACATGCGCCCCACTGGGTTGCCGAAAAGAAAATCAGCCGATTTTTGTGGCCCGTCATGATCCTCGTAATTCGGTGCTACGGTGAGCCCCGGCTCACGGAGGGCCTGAATGTCGACCACCCCTGGAGGCGTCAATGTTCATGGAACTCGTTGATCGTATGGAAACCAAGGACGACCTCCGAGCAGAAGACGTCGTCTTCGCCACACTGCCTTCCCTCGGAATGGACCGGATGACCGCGGAGGGCGTCGAATTCGTCCTCTGCACCTCCGCGCTCACCGCCCAGGTCTGACCCCGGACCCTGACTGAGGAGCGGTTGCGTGTCGCGACATTTGCCCGTCCATCTCGAGGACGTACTCGGCACCCGCACCCTGGAGCTTGCGGACTTGACGATCGGTGAGCTGCTCGCCGCCAACCGTCTCCCGGAGACCATGTTCCAGCCCTACGTGGTCAGGGGGGCCACCACGACACCGGTCCCGCTGACGACACGGCTGGACGACCTTCCCGAAGACGCCGAACGCCTGATCGTGCGGGCCATCCGCAACACGCTGTTCCCCACCGTGCTGCCCACGGGCCGGGAACCCCTGGCACCCGCCGGCCCGCCGGGCTCGGGCATCGGCTTCCGGTCAGTGCGCACGGCGCCGGACGGATCGGCACACGAAGTCCACGCGGTGGTGGGGCAGGACGAGGCCCGGAGCATCGTCGCCTCGCAGGTGGCCGAATTCGAGGAGAAGTACGCGATTTCCGCCGGCGGCTGCGTATTCGGCATATCCGGGGGTGGCGACAGCAACGCACTGGCTTACGGGCTGGCCAATTCCGTTCCGCGGGACCGTCTTGTAGCCTTCACCCTGGTATTCGGAGCTGTATTCTCTCCGGAGGCCGCGGTCCGGGCGGGAGTGCTGTGCCAGGACCTCGGAATTGACCACCGCGTTCTGCAACCCGATGACATAGGGGAACTGCTCGGCGTCAGAACGTCCATGGACGCGCTCTACAAGGATTTCAGCGACACCTTCTCACACGAGGCGCTGCACTTCTTCGGGACCTTCCTGATCCTTCGCACGGCACGGAAACTCGCCGACGAGCAGGGTCTGCGCGACCTGGCATTCGGATACAACCGCGAGGACCTGCTGGCCGAGGCCATGTTCATGGTGATGAACGGCCGGCGTCCGCTTTCCTACCCGGTCCGCACTGTCGGCAGGCACCGCGTGGTGATGCCCGTATGGAAGGCACCGAAGCTGCTGCTCGACGCCTGCCACCCGAATTTCAGCCTGGAGAACTACCGGGAGCGCGATCCCCACACCACCCGTCAGCGGAGCCTCGCGTTCTTCCTCGCGCACGCCATGGACTCGGCCTATCCCTCCTTCGGGCTCAGCATGCTGACCGGGATGTCACAGGCGTTCGACGGGGCCTGGGGCGAGGTCACCCACCACGAGGACCTCGACGTGTTCGTCACCGAGCAGGCCAGCACGCGAAGCATCGAACAGGTTCGAGGGCTCCTGTCCCGACACTTCGGGCAAGGGGCCGTGAACTGAGATGCCACCTTTGCCCGTCCCGGACCTGCCCGTTCCAGCTCGCTGGGCGTGGACTCTGGACGACTGGCCCGCACGGTTACCGTCACAGCTGGTGGATGGGCTGGAGACCGCCCGTTGCTCGGGACGGCTCGACGAGCTGCGTCGCGCCGACGGACAGTACCCGGACTTCACCGCCACGCTGCGCGCGGCGCTGGCCGGACCCGCGCGGAGCGTCACGCTGAGCTTCTCCGAACCCCGGTGGACACTCGCCGTGGTATCGACCGTCGGCGCCCTGCTCGGGCATGTCGGGCACCCGGCCGACCCCACGCTCGGCGGCTCGGTCTCCGAGGTACCGACCGGCGGGTCAGACCGCTACGAGCAGAACTGGCACACCGACAGCACCCCCTGGGCCACGCCCAATCGGTGGACCGTCCTCGGCCTGCTGCGTGCGGACCCTGCCCTGCGCGAGCCTGCGACCGGCGTGTTGCCGTGGGACGAGGTCGACGCGGCATGGCCCGGTGCGGCCGAGGCACTGGGAGTCCTTCGACACCACGAGGTCGCATGGCGCCTGCGCTACCCCGGACTGGCCCAGCTCCACGCTCCGGTGCGGGGCGCCGTACCGCGCTGGTTCCGCCCCGCGCTGGACGAAGTGATCGACCACGGTCCGCCCGCCGTATCCCTCGCCTGCCGGTCGCTGGAACGCGCGGTGGGCGGGGCGACGTGCTGGTACGAGGCAGTGGTCGCCCCCTCCCGGGTGCTCGTCTTCGACAACCACTCAGCCTTGCACCGCGGCCCCGCCATCAAGGAACCCAGCACCCGTACGCTGCTGCGCTTCAAGGCCGGCGGGTCCCCCAGCCCGCGTGCGGTAGGACCCGTATGAGCCCCGGCCTCCTCTTCCCGGGTCTGTCGCTGGCGCAGCGGCCCGAGCTCTTCGAGGCGATCAGGACTCACGGCACGGCGTCCGCGCGACCGGTATCGCCGTGCGCCTTCGGCGGCGAGAGCGGCTGGCTGGTCTCAGACCTGCCCACCGCCCGCGACCTGTTGACCTCGTCCGCCGGGCAGAAGTCGAGGCCCGCGGATTCCCAACGGCTGCTGGGCGGCGTCGGCGTCCTGCACGCCGACCGGGTACGCGGCGTCAAACGCCGCCTCATCACCGCCATGGGACAGGAGGCCCGGCAGCGGCACTTGCTGGCCGAACATCTCACGGCAGCGCTCCGCGGGCGGGAGCCACCGGGACCGGGGCCTCTGACCGAAGCCTTGTCCGCCTCCCTGCTCGCCCAGCTCACCGGGCAGAGGCCGGGTGCGGTGGACGGCGGACGGCTCCGGGAGCTCGTACGGACGAGCTGGGCACGGCTGGAACGGCCTGCCGGGCCGGCCGCTCACGGCCCCGGTGGCCCCGGTGGCCCCCAGGACGACCTCGCGTCCTTCGTTCACGCGCTGGTCGAGACCTCGGGCTCCGGCTTCACCCGGCACCTGCGCGACGAGGGCTGGACCATGCCCCGCATCACCGAGGAGCTCCGGGCCATGGTCCTGGCGGGCTGGGGCAGTACGACGGCGGCGGTCCTGAGCGCCGTCTCCCTGGGGGTCGGCCCGCAGTGCACCCGCCCGGCCCTCGACGAGGTCCTCAGGATGTACCCACCGAGCTTCATGATCGCCAGGCGGATCGTGGAGCCGCGCCGGGCCCTCCCCTTTGCCGCGGGGGACCTCGTCCTCGTCAGCCCCTGGCTCATCCACCGGAACAGGCGGGCCTGGGCCCGGCCCGAGGAGTACATCCCGCACCGATGGCAGACGACGCCGGGGCCACACTGGTTCCTGCCGTTCGGCCTCGGACCGCGCAGGTGCCCGGCCGCCACCTTCGCCCGTGCGCAGATCGCCGTGGCCGTGGAATTGTACGGAGACCGCTTCCCGCCGCCAGTGTCCCGCCGACTGGCCCTGGTCGAGTCACGCAGCCCCGCACTGGTCCCGAGCTGGTACGAGGTCCTGCCCTCCCCGTAGAGGGCAGTATCGGGGCAAGCTACCCAGGAGCGGGAAAGCCTCCACCCGGACGAGGAGCGGGCGTCGGCCGGTACGAGCGCACACTGTTCGAGGCCTGGGGGGCTCCCCGCTTCCACGTGGACCGCGTCACCGGCCCGGGCCGGGAGGTCTCCGACTGAGGCCACGCGGCCCGGCCGGGGTGTGCCTGGACGCACGGCCGCCGCCCCCCAAGGCGGTGGCCGTGCGCAGGGGGGACGCGGTAGCGCCGCTGTCGCGTCCCCGCAGGTGTCCTCCGCGTCTACGGAGCCGGTGACCGGCACTCCGTCTCGAACGCGCGCAGGACGGAGGTCGGCGTTCTGCGCGTCGGCGTTCTGCGATAGGGCTCCGGCCCGGCCTCGGTAATCCGTTCCGGCTCGGGGACTGGGAGCCCGGGAAGAGCGGCACCTCGCGCGGGCTGCACCGCGCCGGGACCACTTCCCACTGGGAGCATAGGACCAGGGCTCGAGGAGGGGAAGAACGACCGTTCCGCCGGCCGCGACAAGATCAGGTCGGCTGCCTACCTCGACAAGGGAATCTTCGAGACCTCCCCGTTCGAGACGATCGACCGGGAAGGAGTCGGACGCCTGGTGGAGATCGCGGTCCGTGAAGGGCGTGCGGCCCGACCCGACCTCAAGATCGGCGTGTGCGGGGAACACGGCGGTGACCCCAGCTCCGTGCACTTCTTCCACGAGGCCGGACTCGATTACGTATCCTGCTCGCCGTTCCGCGTCCCCGTCGCCCGCCTGGAGGCCGGCCGTGCGGCCCTGCCGGCACGGTCTGCGGACGCGACGAAGTGACACTACGTGCTGCTCTCACACAGGCGGAAGCCGGTGACCGGGTCGGGCCTGATCCGGATCGGACGGCGCAGGCTCGGCGGTGTGGGGGGCGTTCATGTCGAGCAGGAGCATGGCGTCGTGGTCAGGGGTGCCGGGTTCGATGGAGCACCTGGCCCTGTGGGACGGCACCGCCCCCGACAGCCGGGCGCCCTCGGGGTTGCGTCGTACGCCGACTGCGGCGAGGGCGGCTCCGATGACGCACAGGGCGCCGGTGACGAGCGCGGCGGTGTGCACTCCGTTGATGAAGGCCTGGCCGCTGCCCTCGATCACCGCTGCCTTCAGTTGCGCCGGCATGTCGCCGGAGACGGGTGAGATGCCCATCGCCACCGCGTCCTTGGCCTCGTGCAGGCCCTCGGCCATGGGCGCGGGTACTCCGGCGGTGGTGAGTTCGGTGGTCAGGGTCGAGTTGACCCGGCTGCTGATCAGGGACACGAGTACGGAGGTGCCCAGCGCGCCGCCGATCTGGAGTGCGGTGGCCTGGAGGCCGCCCGCGACACCGGCGTCCTTGACGGGGGAGTTGCCCACGATGGCGTCGGAGGAGGCGGCCATGACCATGCCCACGCCGAGACCCAGCGCGATGAAGGGCGGCCACATCGCGACGTACGGCGAGTCCACGCCCCATGCGAGTACGCCGAAGGCGGCGCCGCCTTGCAGCACCATGCCGAGCGGCATGGACAGCCCGGCGCCGTACTTCTCGGTGAGCTTCGCGCCCAGCGGTGAGGCGATCACGGAGGCCAGGCTCAGCGGCAGGGTGCGCACGCCCGCTTCGACGGGGGTGAAGCCGCGTACGTTCTGCAGGTACAGCATCACGAAGAAGATCACGCCGAGCAGGACGAAGAAGTTGATCGCCGTGATGATCGTGCCGACGGTCAGCGCGCGGTTGCGGAACAGCCGCATGGGCAGCAGCGGGTGCTCCACCCGCGTCTCGTACCAGCCGAACACCAGGAGGATCGCGAGTCCGGCGGCGAGCGCGCCCAGCGTCGGGCCGGAACTCCAGCCCCACGTCTCGCCCTTGACCACACCGAACACGACGACGAGCAGTCCGACCGCGAGCAGGATCACACCGGGGACGTCGAAGCGCTGGTCGCCGGAGGCGGAGGCGTTCTTGCTCTGCGGCAGGACGAGTGCGCTGAAGACGAGCGCGACGACGCCGATCGGAGCGTTGATGTAGAAGACGGACTCCCAGTTGACGTGCTCGACGAGCAGGCCGCCGACGATGGGGCCGAGCGCGGTGGACACCGACGACACCATCGCCCAGATGCCCACGGCCATGCCGAACTTCTTCGGCGGGAACACCGCGCGCAGCAGTCCGAGCGTGTTGGGCATCAGCAGTGCGCCGAAGAAGCCCTGTACGGCGCGGAAGGCGATGACGCCCTCGATCGAACCGGCCAGGCCGATGGCGACCGACGCGAGCGTGAAACCGACGACGCCGACCAGGTAGAAGGTGCGCCGGCCGAAGCGGTCACCGAGCTTCCCGCCGAGGATCAGGGCTGCGGCCAGGGCCAGCAGGTAGGAGTTGGTGACCCATTGCAGGTCGGCGGTGGAGGCGTTCAGGTCCCGGCCGATCTCCGGGTTGGCGATCGCGACGACGGAGCCGTCCAGACCGACCATGAACAGGCCGAAGGCTACGGCGACGAGCGTCAGCCAGGGATTGGCGCGGCGGCCCACCGGAGCGGCGGGGCGGATGTGTGCGGGCAGGGGAGAGCTGTCCACGGCGGTGGAGGACATGGAGGTGCCTTGCTTCCTCGTACGGATGGAGGTCGACGGGACGCGCGTACGCGTGCGCCGTCAGTGGGCGGCGGGGTGAATGTGCCGCGCCAAGCCCCGCAGCGCGCCGAGCACGGACCCGATGGCGTCGAGATCCCCGTCGGTGAGGGTGTGCAGCGCCTCGACGAGGTATCCGTCCAGGAGGCTCCCGACCTCGTCGAGCCGCTGCCGGGCCTCGGCCGTCAGGTGCAGATGCGCGACCCGCTTGTCCGCGGGGTCCTGCCTGCGCTCCAGCAGCCCCTGGCCCGCGAGCTGGGTGACCAGGGCGCTCACGTTGTTCGGCTTCATCAGCAGGACTTCGGCGGCCTCGCGCACCGTGACACCGGCACGCTCGCCGACGAGCCGCAGGAGCGCCAGCTGGCTCTCGGGCGGCTTGGGGTGCGGGAAGTCCTGGGCGAGACGCCGGTCGAGTGCCCGGTTCAGCGCGGGCAGGACGGCCGACATCGCTGACGCGATCTGCCGGATGTCCTGCTCGGACGCGCTGGGGGTGGCCATACGGGCAATATAAGTATGACGAGATACCTATGTCAACATACTTAATGGCGCAGGCGGCGTGACGGCCCCGGTCAGCGGAAGATCGCCATGGCCTGGACTTCGAGAACCCCCTCCTCGGCGTTCCAGTCCTGGACCTTGCCCAGGCAGCGCGCGGAGAAGGTGCCCTTCGGCACCTCGGTGCGCAGCCCCTCCGCCGCACAGGTGACGCGGACCCGCGGTCCGCGTGCGGGGTCCTCGGGATCGCCGTAGGGGGCGAGGAAGACCGTGCCCTCCGGGGTGTCGCCGATCTTGCGGAACCGGCCCCGGATGAGAACGAAGTCCTCGATGTCACGCAGCCGTACGTCCGGGTGCGCCGGTCCGGGACGCGCGGTCCGGGCCTCGGGAGCCCTGGCTCCGGGAGCCGCTGCGAGTGCCTTGGTCAGGGCTTTGTTGCGCAGGACCGTCTGGTTGACGAGATCGACGTGGACGATCACGTCCTTCTCCTCCAGCACGTCCATGACCAGGCCGATCACCGATATGGGCTCGGCGACCTCCAGGTACCTGCTGACGATCTCGCGGTTCTCCCGCCGGCCCGCGTCCGCTCCGACCCCGAAGACCCTCGTCCGGACCACCCCGTCCTTGCTGTCGCTGGTCCGCTGCTCGACCTCTCGGCGCAGCGCCGCCGCGTACCCGCGCATCTGGTAGTGGTCCATGACCGACTTGTCGTGCAGATAGAAGCAGATGCTGTACGTGAGGTTCTGCCCGGCGGAGCGGCCGCCGCGGGTGAACCAGTACACGGCGAGCGCCACGAGGGTCAACGCGCAGCCCGCCGTCAGCAGCCACAGGAGCATCCAAGGCCACCAGACCGCCCACCACTCCTCACTCAGTACAGCCACGGGTCTCCTTGAACGCGCTCAGTAGGGACTGGGCGATGGCGTCGACCATGCGTCCGCCGGTGGCTCGCGCCGCCCGGTCGAGTTCCCGCGGGTCGGCGTCACCGTAGCGAACGGTGTACGTGTGGACGGCCTGCGCCGCGGGGGGCAGCGCGCGGTACCGTTCGAGGAAGGCGTCGAGCCCGATCCCGGCGTTGTTCTCGCCGTCCGTCATGAGGACGATCGAGGCCCCCTGTCCGGGGAACGCCCGTACGAGCTCGCCCACTTGCCCGTAGGCGCGGTCGAGGGCGGACCAGACGGCCGTGTCCTCGCCGAAGCCGTCGGAGGCCACCGACGCCCGCAGCAGGTCCAGATCCGCCTGTGTGCGGTAGGTGATCGTCCGCTCGTCGAGCACCCGGCCGGCGAAGCGGATCAGCGTGAACGACTCGCCCCGGTGGAACCGGAGGAACTTGCCCGAACGAGAGCCGTCCTCGCCACCGAGCCCGGCGAAGGTGGCGCGCAGTGCGGCGATGCGCTCACCCTTCATCGACGTGGAGAAGTCGAGGACGAGGAAAACCCGGGCAGGGGCTGTGTTCTTGGCGTTGTCGTAGTCGGACAGCAACCGGTCGAGCACCTCCTGCCGGTCGGGGAAGTAGAGGGCGTTGCCGATGGGCGGACGCAGGGACGCGATCCGGGTCATGGCCGGGTCGACGGGCCGGCGCAGGGTCCGTTCCATGATCTTCTTCTGTACCCGTCCGCTCTTCAGCCAGTCCACGAGCCGGTCGTACGCGGCCCGCTTCGCCGGATCAAGGAGCAGGAGGGGGTAGTCGGCGAGCACCATGCCGTCCTTCGGGTGGACGATCTCCAGCGGCTCGCGCAGCCGCCCGCCGGCGTTGAGTGCCAAAAGCTCGGACTCGTAGGTGACCAGCGCGTCCAACTCGCCCTGCCGCCTCGCGAATCCGTCGGCCAGGGCAGTCGAGGAGTCCTCCGTGAGCAGGTGCCCGGTAAAGAATCCGTTCAGCCGATCGCAGGAGACGTCCTCGGGCCTCAGGGCGGCGCCGGTTCCCGCGGCGGCGGTCGCGACGCCGACCAGCGCGGCCAGGCCGCTGTCGGTGTGCCGGGGGTCGGCCATGCCGAAGGCCAGGGAGCCGTCGGCGGCAGCGTCGGCCACGTCGGCCCAGGAGATCTGGCCGTCGGGAGCACGCCCGCGCAGCCGGTCCGCGGCGGCCGGCTTGAGCCCGATCACCACCGGGGACCGCATGATGCTGGTGCTGAGCGGGCTCTCGGTACGGATGCCGGCGGCCTTCAGCCTCAGCTGGAGGGGGCGGTCGGAGGAGAGCCAGGCGAGGTCGTGCTCGTAGTGGCCTGCGCCGAGCTCCCGGGTCGCGTCTTCCGTACCCCGGTAGTCCATCTTCAGCGTGATCCCCGTGTCACGGCGGAGGTCGTCCAGCAGGGACCGCATGTCTTCGAGTTCCGAGCTGGCCAGCACCCGTAAGGTGACCGGCTCGTCCCCACCCGTGGAGCAGGCCGTCGCCGCGAAGAGCCAGAGGAAGGCCAGGCACGGCGCGAGCAGCCCGGCCGTCCGGCGGCGGCCCCTCACTCGGGGGCCCCGCCCGACACGTCGATGTCCGGACATTCGCCGATCAGGGAGATCATCCGCTCCAGGTACCGGATGCGGGGCAGGGGGGACCGGGTGTCGTTGCCGCCCACCGAGGGCACGGGGATGCGGCGCTCCTCCAGGAAGTGCGTGAGCTGGTCGCCCGCGACCTTGCCCGCCGGGTCGAGGATCCTGAAGCCCAGCTCCATCGCGCGGCGGCGCAACCCCGAGTCGTGGGTGAGGAGTTCGCCGAGCCGGTCGCCGTCCCGGTTCAGTGCGATGAACTCCGGCTGGGTGACGAACTGGGTGGAGGGGTAGAGCAGCACCCGCTGCGTGTCCAGCCGCTTCGACTCGGCCTGCACCTGCGCCTGATAGGTGAGGTACTGGTGCTCGTACGCCACGACGAGCGGGGCGATCCCCTTGCCTTCCGGGGAGATGTACGTACGGAACACGTCGTCGGCCGGCAGTCCCTGCTCCATCAGGTGCTTGATGGACCGGGCGCGGTCGTCGGCCTCCTGGTCGGTCGCGGGTACCTCGCTGCCGTTTCCGCGCCAGGTGTAGGAGACCAACGCCAGGTAGGTTGCGGCCGAGTTGGAATTGCAGACGTCCGGGGACTGGACCACGATCCGGTTGGCGTTGGCTATCCCCTGCGCCTGGATGCCCAGGTCGTTCCAGCGCCGCTCCTTGTCGATCGCGGCGAGGAACTTGGCCATGTCGAGCTCGTAGTAGAGCGGCTGGTCCGGGCCGGCCGCGGCGGAGGAGCCCGGTTGCGGAGTGGCGATCCCCGCGTCGCGCAGGGTCTGCGCGTACTCGCGATACGTGGCGAGCACGATGGGGCTGACGAAGGGCCGGTGCACCTTGGCGTACTTGTTCTCCGCCGCGCGCCGGTTCGTGATCAAGTCGCCGGCCGGCTGACCGGAGGGGAAGACGAAGTCGTACGCGGACAGATCGCGGACCGCGACCTCCCGCGATCCGGCGCTCGTGATGTGCAGTCGCATGTGATGCCTCATCAAAATGCGCTGGACTTCCGGGTCCTCGAAGAAATCCCGCTTGGAGGCCATCCTGCCCTCCAGGGTGACGATGCGCTCGGTGGGCAGGGCAGCGTTCCCCGACTGGGCCAGCACCGCGCCGCCGACCAGCACGACCGCCAGCGCGGGCAGCAGGACCGCCAGCAGCCCGCGTCTGGGCCACCGGGAGGACACCGGACGCCCGACGACCAGGCGTGGCTCTTCCACGACCCTTGTCTCCCCGCCCACCCGACACTCCCCCTTGGCGCCCGCTCCCCGTACCGCCCGGGGAGCGTACCCGCGAGTTCCGCCACCTGAAGCCGGGTTCGCCAACAATTCGCTTGCCAACTTGCCCAGTTGGCAGGCCGCCCTGCCGGCATCGCGACGGACGGCGATCGGGGGGAAGCCGGTCCGGCCGTCAGTGGTCGGTCCCGCTCTCTCGGGTCCAGGCGGCCGAGGGCCACCGCGCCGGCACCACCTTGCGCGTGACCGTTCGGTCAGTGGTCCCTACGGCCGGGACGCTCCTCGTACGGGGTGGCACGGGAACCGTCGACGCCGACCTCCAGGCGGCCGACCCGCTCGATCTCCACGACCACGCGGTCTCCGTGACTCAGCGGGCCGACTCCGGCGGGGGTGCCCGTGGCGATCACGTCGCCGGGGTGGAGGGTCATGACGGAGGAGGTGTAGGCGATCAGGTCGCGGATGCCGTAGATCAGGTGGGCCGTGTTGGTGTGCTGTCGGGTGGCGCCGCCCACGTCGCAGCGGAGGTCGAGGGAGTCCGGGTCCGGGATCTCGTCCGCGGTCACGATCCAGGGGCCGATGGGGGTGAACGTGTCGAACGACTTGCGGGTGGAGCGGTCTTCGCCGGAGCGGACGGTGATGTCCAGCAGGCACGTGTAGCCGAAGACGTGGTCCAGGGCCTCTTCGGGGCTGACGTCTGCGGCGGTGCGGCCGATGACGACGCCGAGCTCGCCTTCCTGGTCCGTGCGCTTGTCGGAGTAGGGCAGGAGGATGTCCTGGCCCGGTCCGATGACCGACGAATTGGCCTTCAGGAAGACTCCGAGGTCGGCGACCGACGTCGAGTACTCCATCTCAGCTTTGTGGTCGAGGTAGTTGACCGGTGCGCCGATGATCTTTCCAGGGCGGGGGAGCGGGGCTTCCAAGACGGCCTCGGCGAGCGGGATCCGGGTGGGGCCGTCGAGGTCCAGGTCCATCGAGCCGTGCCGGTCGGCGGTCTCGATGTGGTGGTGGAGTGCTCCGGCCGCGCCGAAGGGGCCGGAGCCGGCGAGCAGTTCGGTCACGTCGACGAGGTCGTCCCCGTCGAGGAGTCCGATACGTCCTTTGTTGAACAGGGCCAGGCGCACCGTGGCCTCCTTGGTGAAGTGTCGGATGGGTGGATCAGGCGCCGGGGTCGGCGTCTTCCGTGCGGTAGAGGCCCAGGGAGCGCATGACGGGCTCGTCGCTGTAGGAGAACAGCACGGCGTCGTTCGAGGACGAGCTGTTGAGGTGCCGGTAGGACGTCCAACCGGGCACGGCGAAGGTGTCGTTCTCGGACCACTCCAGCCGCTTTCCGTCCACGATCGTGGCGCCTTCTCCGCGTACGACGCTGAAGATGGTGGAGGCGGTCTGCCGGCGCCCGGCGCCCCGGAAGCCCGGGCGCAGCCGCTGGACGCGGCAGCCGACCGTGGGCATGACCGGACCGCCGGTCCACGGGTTGGTGTATTCGAGGACGATGCCGTCGACCTCGCTGCCTTCGGCGGTGTCGGCGACGGCGTCCAGGGCCCGTTGGGTCTCTGTCCAGGTGTAGCGGGTCACGGGGGAGTGGGGTCCGTCGGGGGTGAGCCAGGCGGGGGTCAGCCGGCCGTGCAGGAATTGCTTGCTGCCCGCGTCGTCGGGCCGCGTGACGGGCTGGAGCCGCTGGGGGTACTTCTCGTAGAAGCCGGCTTCCAGGGCGTTGACGAGCGGGTAGTCGAGCGCGTCGAGCCAGATCATCGGCGCGTCGCCCTCATGGGTGTGGTCGTGCCAGTGCCACCCGGGGGTGAGCAGCAGGTCGCCCGGGGACATGAAGACGCGCTCGCCGTTGACCGTGGTCCACGCGCCGCTGCCCTCCAGGATGAAGCGGAACGCGTTGGACGTGTGCCGGTGCGCCTGGGCGGTCTCTCCGGGCAGGATGATCTGCAGTCCGGCATAGAGGGTGTTGACGGTGGCCGGGGGATCGCTCAGACCGGGGTTCACGAGCATGAGCACGCGCCGTTCGGCCTCCTCCAGGGAGAGGGTCCGGGAGAAGTGCAGCAGGTGGGGCCGCAGTTCCTGCCAGCTCCAACGGTGGGGAACGGCACGGCTCTTCGGCTCGGCGGGAAACAGGTTGCCGTAGAAGCGCCACAGCGGCGCGGCTCCCGAACCCTCCAGCGCCTTGTAGACGAGTTCGTCGTTCATGGTGTCCTCCTGCGGTGGCGGGATCACGGGGCGGGAACGGAGGCTGGGGCCGGCGTCCACACCCAGGACATGTCATCGAAGTCCTCGGACGAACGGGTCGAGAAGAGGGCGTTGCGGAGGGTGGCCCCCATTCCCTCCAGGTGGCAGATCTCGCCGAAGCGCCGGGCGTTCGTCTGGACGAGCGCCGCCCGCTGACGGCGCTGCCCGGCGTACGCGGCGAACGCGTCGGCCGGGTCGGTGAACCCGCCGAGCGCTTGCCCGAGGGCAACGGCGTCCTCAAGTGCCTGGCAGGCGCCTTGGGCCAGGTACTGGAGCATGGGGTGGGCGGCGTCGCCGAGCAGCACGATGCGGCCGTGCACCCAGTCGTCGATGGGCAGACGGTCGTACAGGGGCCAGCGGCGGTCGCGTGCCACCAGCGGCAGCGCGTCGCGGACCGGCTGACAGGCTCCGGCGAACCGTTCTTCGAGCTCGGCTTCGGAGCCCCAGGCATCCGAGTCCGGCGTGTAGCGGTCGCTCTCGAACACGGCGACCTGGTTGTACAGCTCGCCACGCCGCACGGGGTACTGCACCAGGTGCATACGGGGCCCCGCCCAGACCATCACCGCTTCCGACGCGGCGTGCTGCGACATCCTGCCCGTCATGCTCTCGGCCGGCAGGGCCCCGCGGTACGCCACGTAGCGCGAGCAGACCGGTTCGCCGTCGCCGACCAGGGCCTGGCGCAGGCGCGAGTGGAGGCCGTCGGCGGCCACGACCGCGTCGGCGGTGAGTTTCGCCCCGGTGCCGGCGAAGCGCAGGTGGACTCCTGCGCCGTCCTGCTCGGCGTGGGTGACGGTGTGACCGGTGCGGAGCGTGATGGCGGGATGGTCCCGGCAGGCGTCCAGGAGCGCGGTGTGCAGGTCGGTGCGGTGGGTGACCAGGTAAGGGTGCGTGAAGCGTTCGGTGTACGCCGCGCTGCGCAGGTCGAGGGAGGTCACCTCGTCACCGGTCAGAGCATCCATCATCACCAGGCGCGGTGGGGCGACGGCGTTGCGCTGGACTGCCGGGAGGACTCCGAGCTGTTCCAGTGCGGCGGACGCGTTGGGCGCGAGCTGCAAGCCGGCACCGATCTCGCCGAACCGGGCGGAGCGTTCGAGCACCGTGACGTGGTGGCCGGCGCGGGCGGTCGCCAGCGCGGCGGCCAGTCCGCCGATGCCGCCGCCGACGACGGCGATGCGGAGTGGGGTGGGGAGTGCGGACATGAGGCCTCCTTGGGGATCGGAGCAGAACGCAGGAGAGGGGAGGCGGAAACCGTCACGCCGGATACGTCGTACGCACATCGTTGGTGTACGGACTATTGCGGCGAGTTCACCTCGGCGTCACGGCTAACGCTCCGTGCGGACCGGTGCGTGGGTCCGGGCGATGATCTCGGCGATGGTGACGCCTGGAGCCGTCTCCACGAGAGCCAGGCCGTCTTCGGTGACGTCTAGGACGCCGAGGTCGGTGATGATGCGGTGAACGCACCGCTCGCCCGTGAGGGGCAGGGAGCAGTCTTCGACGATCTTGGGGCTGCCGTCCTTGGCGGTGTGCTCCATGAGGACGATGACGCGGCCGGCGCCGTGAACGAGGTCCATGGCGCCACCCATGCCCTTGACCATCTTGCCGGGGATCATCCAGTTCGCGAGGTCCCCGTACTGCGACACCTGCATCGCGCCCAGGACCGCCGTGTCGATGTGACCGCCGCGGATCATGCCGAAGGACAGGGCGGAGTCGAAGAACGAGGCGCCGGGCAGCACGGTGACGGTCTCCTTTCCGGCGTTGATCAGGTCGGGGTCGACCTCGTCCGCGACGGGGTAGGGGCCCGTGCCGAGGATGCCGTTCTCGGAGTGGAGGACCACGTGGACGCCGGGTGGGAGCAGCCCTGGGATGAGGGTGGGCAGACCGATGCCGAGGTTGACGTAGGAGCCGTCGACGAGTTCGGCGGCGGCCCGGGAGGCCATCTGGTTGCGGGTCCAGGGCATCAGGGACGGACCGTCCTCTTCTCGATGGGCTTGTCCGCCGCCTGCGGCGGGGTGAGTTCCACGACCCTGCGGACGTAGATGCCGGGGAGGTGCACCGCGTCGGGGCTCAGATCGCCCGGTTCGACGAGCTCTTCGACCTCGGCGATCGTGATGCGGCCGGCCATGGCGGCGAGGGGGTTGAAATTGGCCGCGGACTTACGGAAGACGAGGTTTCCGTGCCGGTCGCCCCGCCAGGCCCGTACGAGGGCGTAGTCGGTGGTGATGCCGTGCTCCAGGACGTGCCGGCGCCCGGCGAACTCCCGGGTCTCCTTGGCAGGCGACGCGACGGAGACCGAGCCGTCGGGAGCGTAGCGCCAGGGCAGTCCGCCGGAGGCGACCTGGGTGCCCACGCCGGCCGGGGTGTAGAAGGCGGGGATGCCGGCGCCGCCGGCACGCAGGCGTTCGGCGAGCGTTCCCTGTGGGACGAGTTCCACTTCCAGCTCGCCGGCGAGGTACTGCCGGGCGAATTCCTTGTTCTCGCCGACGTAGGAGCCGGTGACGCGCGCGATGCGTCCGACGGACAGCAGGACTCCGAGCCCGCGTCCGTCGACCCCGCAGTTGTTGGAGACGACCCGCAGGCCGTCCGCGCCCTGGTCGAGAAGGGCGCGGATCAGGACCTCGGGTACACCGCTGAGACCGAAACCGCCCACGGCCAGTGAGGCGCCCGGCTGGATGTCGGCCACCGCCTCGGCGGCGCTGCCCATGACTTTGTCCATCGTGTGTGCTCCTTTCATGAGGCGACACCGGGCAGGAGGAAGGACCAGGCGCCGTCCGATATCAGGGCGACCTTGCCTTCCACGCGCATCACGCCCCACCCCCCGGGCGCAAGGCGTCCGAGACGGACTTGACGCCGCCGTGAGCGGTGAGACCGCCGTCGACCGGGATCTCGGCGCCGCTGATGAACGACGAGTCGTCGGAGAGCAGGAAGACGACCAGTGGTGCTATCTCGCCGACGGTGCCGGTGCGTCCCAGCGGGGTTTCGCGGATGTTGGCCTCGCGGAAGGCCGGGGCCGCGGACGCGGTCATCTCGGTTTCGATGTATCCGGGGTGGATCGTGTTGACGCGAATGCCGCGCGGGCCGAGTTCGAGGGCGGCGGTCTTCGACAGACCGCGCAGCGCCCATTTGCTGGTCGTGTAGGCCACCGGGTAGTGCGCGGTGACGGCCGCCGACGAGCCGACGTTGACGATGGAGGCCCCGGGAGGCATGAGCGGCGCGAGGTGCTGGATTCCGAGGAGCGGCCCGGTGACGTTGACCGCGTGGACGCGGGCCATGTCCTCGGCGCGTACCTCGCCGAGGCGGGCGCGCCAGGTGATGCCGGCGTTGTTGACCAGGCCGTGCACCTGGCCGTAGGTCTCGCGCAGTTCGGCGGCGAGGCCCGCCCAGTCCTCCTCGCTGCTGACGTCGAGGTGTCGGCAGCCGCTGCCGGTGACCACGTCGGTGGCGATGACGTGGGCGCCCTCGCGGGTCAGCGCTTCTGCCTCGGCCGCACCCTGGCCGCGAGCGGCGCCCGTGACCACCACGACCTTGCCCCGCAGTCTCTGGGGCGCCGCAGTGGTCACGGCCGCTCCCGATTGCGCCGGCGGCCCGCGGGCAGGGGTACGGGCTCGGTCCCGGGAACGATGGTGTTGGTGAGCGAACCGATGCCCTCGACCGTGAGGGTGACGGTGTCGCCGGGCACCAGCGGTGGCGGGGTCTGCGCGCCGCGCAGGCCCCAGAGTTCGGCGAGGCAGCCGCCGTTGCCGCAGGTGCCCGAGCCGAGGACGTCGCCAGGGCGTACGACCGTGCCGCGCGAGGCGTAGGCGGTCATCTCCTCGAAGGTCCAGCTCATGTTGGACAGCAGGTCCTCGCCGACGGTCACGCCGTTGATCTCGGCTCTCAGCGCCAGGCGCAGGAAGCCCTCGGCGTCCCGGTGCTGCTCCAGCTCGTCGGCGGTGACCAGGTAGGGGCCCAGGGTGGTGGCGGTGTCCTTGCCCTTGCACGGGCCGAGGCCGATCTTCATCTCGGCCGACTGGAGATCGCGGGCGGACCAGTCGTTGAAGACGGTGTAGCCGACGATGTGCTCGCGGGCCTGCTCAGGTGTGAGGTCGCGGCCCTCGCGGCCGATGACGGCGGCCACTTCGAGTTCGAAGTCGAGCACGGCCGCGCCCGGCGGCACGGGGATCCCGTCGAGCGGCCCGTAGATCGCGTGCGGGTTGGTGAAGTAGAAGGTCGGGGCGGCGTACCACTGCTCAGGCACACCGGCCCTCCCCTCCACGGCACGCCGGACCCCCTCGACGTGCTCCTCGAAGGTGACGAAGTCCCGTACGGCCGTGGGCTGCACGGGAGGCAGCAGGCGCACCTGGGAGACGTGCGGGCCGGGCGGTACGTCGCGTGCGGCCGCGCCGGCGTCGAGGAGCCCGGGGAGACCGCCGGTCTGCTCCAGCAGGGTGGTGAGCGAGGAGACGCCGGCCAGGGGGAAGAGCGTGCCGTCCGCTTCCACGACGCCGACGTGGCGGTGATGGTGGTGCTCGTAGGAGGCGAAGCGCATGTGCGGCTCCCGGTAGGAGTGGTCGGCCAGTGGGGTACGGCTGCTTCGGCCGATGTCGGTGCGGGAGCCGCGGTGAGGGCTCGCACGGGTTCGCGGGCGGGGGCCGGGGAGGGTTCGCCGGCGTCGGGGTCCGGGGACGCGGAACTGTGTGTCAGGGCAGCTGACAGGGCCGCCGCATCCCCGGAGCCGGGTGGGAGGATCAGACCGGCGGGGCCACGAAGACACCGCGGTCGGGGTCGTTGAACGACTCCTTGGCGACGATCTCGTTCATGGCGTTGGCGGTGCCCCACTGGTCGGGCACGTCCGGGTCGGAGAAGTCGTAGACGTGCGGATGCCAGCTGTCCTCGTCGAGCAGCTCCAGCTCCGTCGTGTACTCGACGGTGTTGCCGTGCGGGTCGAGGAAGTACGTGAAGGTGTTGTCGCCGGCCATGTGGCGGCCGGGGCCCCAGATCTTGTGGTGGCCCGCCCTGATCACGCGGCCGGAGCCGCGCATGTACTCGTCGATGCCCCGCATCTCGAAGGAGATGTGGTGCAGGGAGGTGTGCGGGCCCTTGGCCAGCGCCATGGAATGGTGCTGGTTGCTGATCCGCATGAAGTGCATGACCTCGCCCATGTGGGGCGAGCTGAGGGTGTCGGAGAGACGGAAGCCGAGGTGGCGCTCGTACCACGCGCGGGTGCGATCGAGGTCGGGGGAGTTCAGGACGACGTGGGAGAGCTTGACCGGGATGGCCTCCTTCTCCTCGATCTTGCGGTGCTGCCGCACCGCGACGTCGGCGGAGACCTCGATGGTGCGCCCGTCGACGTCGAAGAAGCGGAAGCCGTAGCCGCCGCCGGGCGTGTCCACGATTCCGGGCCGCGAGATCAGCTGGACGCCTCCGGCCAGGAGCCGCTCGGCGAGGGTGTCCACGTCGGCGGGTGCGGCGGCGCCGTAGGAGACGAGGTCGAGCCGCTTCTCCTCGGCCTTGCGCAGCCGCACCACGTACTGCTCCGGGGAGCCCTCGGCGGCCAGGAAGGAGACGCCGGAATCCTCGGCGACCTTGGTCAGGCCCCAGACGCCGGCGTAGAAGTCGAGCTGCTTTTCGTAGTCCGGCACGGCCAGGTCGACGTGCCGCAGGTGGGTGAGCAGACGTGCGTTCATGGTGGGTACCTCCTCAGACGAGGGCGAGGTTCAGCAGGGTGGCCGCGTTGCCGCCGCGGACGGCGTCGAATGCGGTCTCGGGCAGGCGCGCGGCCCTGAGGGCGGCGACCGGGTCTTCGGTGCCCATGTCGAAGGGGAAGTCGGATCCGAGCAGGACCCGTTCGGACCCGACGACCCGGACCAACTCCCGCAGGACGTCGGGGTCATGGACCAACGAGTCGAAGTAGATCCGCCTGAGGTAGCTGCTGGGCGGGTGCAGGCAGCCGGAGCGCGCGTCGGAGCGGGCCGACCAGGCGTGGTCGGAGCGTCCGATGTGGGTGGGCAGGTAGCCGCCGCCGTGGGCCGCGATCAGCTTCAGGCCGGGGTGGCGGTCCAGTACGCCGGAGAAGATGAGGTGGGAGAGCGCGACGGCGTTCTCGGTGGGCTGGCCGACGGTGTTGGACAGGTACCACCGGTCCAGGCGCTCGTCGAGCGTGCAGCCGAAGGGGTGCAGGAAGACGATCGCGCCCGTTTCCGCGGCCCGCGCCCAGAGGGGCTCGTACGCCGGGTCGGACAGGTCGCGGCCCGGTGCGTGGCTGGAGATCTCCACACCGGCCAGTCCGTGTTCCACGGCGTGGTCGAGGGCTTGTGCCGCCTGTTCCGGGTGCTGGAGGGGGACGAGCCCGAGTCCGCGCAGCCGGTCGGGTGCGGCCGCGCAGTGGGTCGCGGTTGCCTCGTTGGCGAGCCGGTACACCTTCTCGGCCGTGTCCTCGTCCGCCCAGTAGTGATAGTGGGAGGGGGACGGACTGACCAACTGCACGTCCACGCCCTGCGCGTCCATGGCGGCGAGCCGTACGGCGGGGTCGGTCAGCCGGGGGATGCGGTCGCGGACCATGGGCCCGCTGACCGCGAGCGTCTCGGAGCCGTTGCGCAGGGCATCGAGGGCCCTTGCCTCCGCCAGTCCCGGCAGGCCGGCCACGAGGGCTTCGACCTCCGGCAGCAGCACATGGGCGTGCACGTCGATCGTGGGCGCGGTCAGCGGCTCCGGCCTGGGCACGCGGCTCACGGCAGCTCCCGCAGCATCGTCATGGTGCGGCCCATCAGGCCCGGCACGTCCGCGTCGCGCACCCCGTCGAGCTGCCACTGCCCGATCTGTACGGACGCCTCCACGACGGGGCGGACGCGGGCGATCCGCCGCTCGTAGAACGCCTGGAGCAGAGCGTCGTCCCAGTCGTCGGCGCCGGCCAGCATCTGCGCGAGCACCCACGCGTCTTCGAGGGACAGCGCGGCACCCTGCGCGAGGGTGGGCGGGCAGCAGTGGGCGGCGTCGCCGATGAGGACGACCCGGCCGCGGTGCCACGAGCCCTCGACCAGCATCTGGTCGAACCAGGTGTAGTTGACTTGTCCGGGGTCCGTGATGTTCTCGGCTATCTGCGGCCAGAAGCCGCCGTAGGCGGAGGCCAGTCTGCGCATCTCGTCGGCGTACGACTCCGGCGGGATGGATGCCCGGTCCCGGTTCGCCTCGACGACGTACGCGTACAGGGTCGTGTCGCCGGTGGGGCAGTAGCCGGAGATGTACGCCGGTCCGCCGTAGGCGAGATCGGTGCGGGTCACCTCGGCGGGGCGCGGCGCGGAGATGCGCCAGATGGCCATGCCGGTGGGCTCGGGCTTGGCGGTGACGCCGATGGCCGCTCGGGTGGCGGAACCGAGTCCGTCGGCCGCGATCACCAGGTCGTAGCGCTCCTCCGTACCGTCGGTGAAACGGACGGAGACGCCCTCCGCGTCCTGGTCGAGGATCTCGGCCCGGGTGCCCAGGCGGACCCGGGTTCCGCCCGCTCGGACGGCATCGATCAGGATCTGCTGGAGCTCGGGCCGCTGCATGCCGAGCGTGGCGGGCAGATCGTCACCACCTGTGCGTAGATCGCGGTGGACGTGCAGGACGCTTCCGTCGGGCGCGGTGATGCCGACGGAACCGAAGCCGAAGCCGGACGTCCTCACCTGGTCCCAGACACCCAGTTCGCGCAGCACGCGCAGGGCGTTGCCCTGGAGGGTGATGCCGGATCCGGCGGTGGCGTTCCAGTCGGCCTTGGCCTCGACCAGGTCCACCGAGAAGCCGGCGCGGCGCAGCAGGATCGTCACGGCGTTGCCGGCCGCACCGCCGCCGACGACGAGGACCGTGCGGGTTTCGGTCATGGGAACTCCCTTGTTCCTCGGATGAGTTGGCGGACTACTTGACGGCTATCGGATTGATCGGGGACCCGACCGCACCGGTGATCGGCAGGGGAGCGGCGGTGAGCCAGAACTCGTACACGCCGTCGGCCGCGCAGTCCTCGGCCAGGGAATCGAGGTCCCACATCTCACCGATCAGCAGACCGATGTGCGGGATGGCCACCTGATGCAGGGGCTGGAAGGCGTGCTCGAACTCGTTGGGGCGCACCTCGAAGCCCCAGGTGTCCGTGGCGATCGCCGCGATCTCGCTGCCGTGGAGCCAGCCGGCACTGGTGAAGGACAGGCCGGGGGCCGGGCCGCCCGCGTACTCGCCCCAGCCGTCGCGGCGTATCCGGGCGAGCTGCCCGGTGCGTACGAGGACCAGGTCCCCGCGCCCCACGGCCACGCCCTGGGCTTCCGCGGTGGCCGTCAGGTGCTCCGCGGTGATCGCGAAACCGTCGGGCAGTTCACCGTCCTGGCCGACGGCGCGGCCCACGTCCAGCAGCACTCCTCGCCCGGCGATCTGGTGAGCCATGTGCTCGATGCCGGTGACCAGATCGCCCTCGGAGGTGACGACCTTCTCGGCGGGGCGGCCGTTCCACGCCTTGCCGTGGTCGAAGATGTGGCCGAGCCCGTCCCACTGGGTCGAGCACTGCAGCGGCATGGCGATCACGTCGTCGGCGCCGCCGATGCCGTGCGGGAGGCCCTGGTTGCCGAGGGCCGCGTCCGTTCCGGTGTCCAGCATGGTGTGCACCGGATTGGTGCGCCGACGCCAGCCCTTCTGCGGGCCGTTGATGTCGAAGCGCTGGGAGAGCGAGAAGCTCACACCGCGCCGGACGAGTGCGGCGCCTTCACGGCGTTTGGCCTCGTCGAGGAAGTTCAGTGTGCCGAGTACGTCGTCCGCGCCCCAGCGGCCCCAGTTGGAGCAAGCCTTGGCGGTACGGGCGATCGAACCCTCGGGGTCGCGGCGGTCCAGGCTCATCACGCCTCCGCGATACAGCGGGTGCGCTGCGCGCCGAGGCCCGTGATGGCGCCGTCCATGACATCGCCGTCGCGCAGCAGCCGGCCCCAGTGCATGCCGTTGCCCGCCGGGGAGCCGGTGAGCACCAGGTCGCCGGGGAGGAGCCGGGCGGTCTGTGAGATGTAGGAGACCACGCGGGCCACGCTGAAGATCATGTCCTTGGTGGACTCGTCCTGCATGGTGTCGCCGTTGAGCTTCAGCGTCAGCCGCAGGTCACCGGTGTCCGCGATCGACTCGGCGGGCACGATCCAGGGCCCGAGAGGGGTGAAGCCCGGCGCGTTCTTGCTGCGCAGCCAGTCGGTGCCGATCTGCGGCATGTCCCGGCGGAAGACGGTCGACCGGTCGGTCAGATCGTTGGCGATCGTGTAGCCGGCGACGCGTTCCATCGCCTCCTCCACGGAGACCCGGTAGGCGGGACGGCCGATCACGGCCGCCAGTTCCAGTTCCCAGTCGGGCTTCTCGGCCCAGGCGGGGAGGGTGACGTCGTCGTACGGGCCGGTGAGGGAGCTCGGCAGGCCGATGAAGACGTAGGGAAGGTCCTCGGCCGCCCGGCGGTCCATGATCTCTGCAGCCTCCGCGCGCCGTTCCTCCTCGGAGCGTTCGTCATCCGGGGCCCGGTGCGCCACGTGCAGGTCGATCACGTGCTGCCGGTAGTTGGCGCCCGACTGGAACACCTGGCGAGGCTCGACCGGCGCGTGCACCCGGTGCTCCGAAAGGGGCCTGCGATCGGTGCGGTCCTCTTCGGCCAGGGCCCGCAGCCTCGGCAGCGTGGCCTCCCAGTTCTCCAGCAGACCCACGGCGGTCACCTGCGCATCGCCCAGGGCGATCCGCAGGTCGAGCACCTGGGCGTCCGGGGTGAGCAGGGCGGGGAAGGCGGGCCCCTCCGGGACGGAAAGCGTCGCGAGGGCGAAAGGTCCGGCAAAGAGCGCGGACGGGGATCCAGGTTTCACGGACATGTCCTCCTGATTGCGATGGGACTAATCTGGACCTGCCACCTTGATCAGGGAAATCGATTGTTCGGATGGTTGTCATCCGTCGGATGGATACCCCACGGTCGGCGCCCGAACAGCAAGGGGAAATGCCGTGAATCTGGCCCGTCTGGACCTCAACCTCGTGGTGGCTCTGCGCGCCCTGCTGGAGGAGCGCAACGTCACGCGGGCCGGGCAGCGCGTCGGGCTCAGCCAGCCGGCCATGAGCGCCGCCCTGGGGCGATTGCGCCGTCACTTCGACGACGACCTGCTCGCCCGGGTCGGCGGCCACTACGAGCTCACCGCCCTCGGGCAGGTGCTGCTCGACCGCACCTCCACCGCATACGACGTGCTGGAGCGGCTCTTCTCCAGCCAGGCGAGCTTCGATCCCGCCAAGGAGAGCCGGGAGTTCAGTCTGGTGGCGTCCGACTACGCCGTCGCCGTCTTCGGAGCCGAGTTCGCCCGCGTCGTACACGAGGAAGCCCCCGGCATCCGGCTGCGCTTCACCCAGACGCCCGTCACCGTCGTCGACGACACGGCCAGCCTGCTCAGCGCCACCGACGGCGTACTGATGCCGCACGGGGTCATCAGTGATTTCCCGGCCACCGATCTCTACGACGACCGCTGGGTCTTCATCGTCTCGGACGATCATCCGAGCGTCGAAGAGCACCTCACCCGCCAGGATCTCGCCCGTCTGCCATGGGTCGCCTACCGGCGGACGTACGACGCTCCCGCGGTGCGGCAACTGGGCATGCTCGGCATCGAGCCCCGGGTCGAGGTCTCCGTCGACAGCTTCCAGCTCCTCCCGCTCCTGGTGGCCGGCACCCGCAGGATCGCCCTGGTCCAAGCCCGTCTGGCCGAGCTCCTCGCGCCGTTCACGGCCGTGCGCGTCTTGGAACCGCCGTACGAGGCGGTGCCGCTGCGTGAGGCGCTCTGGTGGCATCCCGTCCACACCCACGACGCCGCCCACATCTGGCTGCGCGAGACGGCCGCGCGCGTCGGCCGACGCATGGGGGACGCGCCCGGGGCCTGAAGCGCGGGGTGCCACACGGGCCGACCTGACGGGGCCTGTCCAGGGGCACCCATCCATGCGACAGATGATCAGCATCAGGAACATGAATCACGCAGTGGGTGGGCAAAGCATCTCGGACCGCCCATAGTCGTGTACATCGAGCGCACGCGCCGATGACACCCCCGCCGCCCGGGCGCCAGGGCCAACCTCGCCCTCCCGCTTCCTCGGCCCTGCGTTCCGGACTTCAGCCATGCCCCCACACACTGCCTGGCGCGTCGCGCTGTCCTCCCCGCAGGCGGGACAACGAGGAGGTGTCGGCCGTGGTCTAACGGGCTCGCGGCGCCGTCGTGCTGCCGCGCACCACCAGGCGCGGCGTCATGGTGGTCTGCATGGCCCGGTCCCGTCGGCCCTCCACGCGGTCGATGAGCATGCGTGCCGCGGTGGCCCCCATGGTGTGTCCCGCCTGGTCGACGCTGGTGAGCTGTACGGGAGCCAGGGCCGCGAGGGCGGTGTTGTTGTAGCCGACCAGCGACAGGTCCCGCGGGATGCGCAGGCCGAGCTCGTGCGCGGCCCGGTAGATGCCGAGCGCCGCGACGTCGGCGCCCGCCATGATGGCGGTCGGTGGGCGCCGCGCCGTCAGCAGGGCCATGCCCGCTTCGAAGCCGCCCTCGTCGGAGTAGGCGGCATGCTGGACACGGGCGTGCGCCCCCAGGCCGTGGTGGTCCATGGCCGCCAGGTAACCGCTGGTCAATACGGCTTCCGGGGTCCGCCGCCAGGCGCCGGCCTTGGTCCCGGACGCGGAGACCAATGCGATGTCCCGGTGGCCCAGCTCGGTGAGATGGTCCACGACCAGGCCCGCTCCGATGCCGTCGGCGTCCACCACCGAGTCGTGCGCGTCCGCTGTGTCGTGATGGCCGATGACGACGGTCGGTGTGGTCGCGGCCGTCGCCAGGACCTCGGGACGCGGGCAGCCCGGGGCGATGAGGACGAGGCCGTCCATCTGGCGGTCCACCATGGCGCGAACGGTCCGGGTCTGGGCCTCGGCGCCGAACCCCGCCGCGCCGATCATCACGGTGTACGCGCCGTCCTGCAGCTCGTCGTGGATTCCGTCGAGGATGTCGGCGAAGAACGCGTTGCGGATGTTGTCCAGCAGGACGCCGACGGTGTAGGTCCGGCCCCTCATGCCGCGTGCCGCGGTGTGGGGCCGGTAGTCCAGCTCGGCCATGGCCGCGTGGACCTTCTCCCGCATCGCCGGACTCGATCCGTACGCGTTGCGCAGGACCTTCGAGACCGCGGCAGTGGACACGCCGGCGTGCCGTGCGACATCGGTGATCGTCACCCGCTTCTTGGGCTTCGGCGTCGCGTCCATGGGCCATCACTCCGATCTCGCCTCGCAATGCAACGGTCTACATCGCTAACGGCACAGTACGTCAACGCCAAGGGCTTATTTCGCAGGAGTTACAGATCCGTGTCTTGACTCTTCGCGAGGAAGGGGCGCAGTGTTTGAGCCACCCGAGTGGAGAACGTTCTACACACTTTCTCGCCGAGGGTCCGCCCGTCGCCACTTCCGACGGCCTTTCTCCTCTCTCCTCTCTCCTCACCACCCACCTCTCCGTACCGATGACAGGGAGACCTCTGTGTCCAACAACCCGCGCCGTGCCCGCCGAGCGCGCCGGACCGCCTTCACGGCCGGCACCGCCTCGGTCGCCCTGCTCGTCACCGCCTGCGGGGGCACCGGCGGCAGCACCGCGGCCGCGCCCAAGGAGTTCAGCTACCTGAGCGCAACGGAGAACACCACCGTCAAGAACGTGCTGACCACCCTCTCCAAGGAGGCGTGCGCCGCGGAGAACAAGGCGCGTCCGCTCAAGGTCGAGAACGTGCCGCAGAGCAGCCTCGACCAGAAGCTGCAGCTCCTCGCCGGACAGGACGCGCTCCCGGTCCAGTTCGCCGCGGGCAACTCTCCCGCCCTCACCGGTCAGCTCGACAAGTCCGGCAAGATCGCGGACCTGGAAGGAGAGCTGTCGCTCCTCGGTGTGTACGACCAGCTCCAGCCGGCGGCCGTCTCCACGATCAAGGCGCTGTACGACGGCAAGGTCAGCGTGCTGCCGTACGAGTACAACATCGAGGGGATCTTCTACAACAAGAAGCTCTTCCAGGACCGCGGCGTGGCCGTTCCCACCACCTGGGACGAGCTCACCGCGAGCGCGGAGAAGCTGCGGGCCGGCGGCGTGCAGCCGTTCTCCGCCGCGGGCAAGGAGGGGTGGCCGCTGACCCGTGTGCTGAGCGGCTACCTCTACCGCAGCCTGGGCCCGGACGCGCTCCAGGACATCCGGAGCGGAAAGGCCAAGCTCACCGACCCCGCCTACGTGAAGGCCGCCCAGGAGATCGCCGACCTCGGCAAGAAGGGGTACTTCGGTGAGGGCGTCGCCTCCATCAGCTACGACGTCGCCATGAACCAGTTCCTCTCCGGCAAGGCCGCCATGTTCTACATGGGCAGCTGGGCGCTGGCCAACATCGCCGACCCGAAGGTGAACACGGTCGGCGTCGAGAACATCGGTTTCATGCCGTTCCCCACGGTCGCCGGCGGCAAGGGCTCCGCCGACCAGTACCCGTCCAACGTGGGTCTGGGCATCACCCTGGGCGCGAAGTCCTTCGACGGCAAGACGGGGGACTGGGTGGCCTGCATCGCCAAGAACTACGGCAGCACGGCGCTCAAGGACGCGGGAACGATCTCGGGCTTCAAGACGAACACGCCCGTCCAGGACGCCAACGCGGTCACCGCGCAGATCCGCAAGACCATCGGTGACTCGAAGCAGAACGTCCTCTGGTTCGAGGCGCTGTTCGGGACCAAGGCCACCACCGTGAGCACCTCCAACGCGGCGTCGCTGGTCAACGGAAGCATGAGCCCCCAGCAGTTCATGCAGACCGTCCAGGACGCCCTGAAGAACCAGTAGGCCCGTAGGCCGGCAAGCCGGGCGGCGAGCGGCCCCGACCGGCTCGGGAGTCCCGCGGCGCCATCGCCCGGGCTTCCGAGCCCTGCCGCCCGCGCCCCACCACCTCGACGAACTGGACACCACCTATGCACCGTGTACTCGGTGACCGCAGGGCCATCCTGATCCTCCTGGGCCCCGCCCTGCTCGTCTACTCCCTCATCATGCTGGTCCCGATGGTGTGGTCACTGGGGTACTCCTTCACCAAGGGCAACTCCATCGACGGCTTCACCGGCAACGGACTGGCCAACTTCGAGCGCCTGTTGACCGACCCCGCCGTCCACGAGGCCTTGTGGTTCACCCTCAAGTTCTCCTTCGTCGTCACGATCGGCCAGGTGCTCGCCGGCTACCTGCTCGCCCTGCTGTACGTCTTCCACCTCAAGCGGGCGTCGGCGCTCGTGCGCACCCTGGTCTTCTTCCCCGTGGTGCTGCCCACCGTCGCCGTGGGACTGCTCTTCCAGAACCTGTTCCAGGTCGCCCCGCAGCCCGGACCGGTCAACTCCCTCCTGGGCGCCCTCGGACTGGAACCGGTCGACTGGTTCGCGAGCGGCGGCACCGCCTTCTGGGTGCTGATCGTGATGGAGATCTGGCGTTCCATGGGCTTCTACGCCGTGCTGCTGTTCGCCGGCCTCGTGGACATACCCGACGAGGTGCTGGAGTCCGCACGCCTGGACGGGGCTTCGGGCCTGCGACTCGTACGCCACATCGTGCTGCCGCTGTCCTTCCCGGTCCTGATGTCGTCGCTGATCTTCAGCATCAACGGAACCCTGAAGATCTTCGACGCCGTCGTCGCCCTCACCAACGGCGGCCCGGGCAGCTCCACGACCCCACTGACCCTGTACATGTTCCAGACGTCCTTCACCTACGGCGAATACGGCTACGGCAGCACCATCGCGCTCCTGCTGACCGTGGTGAGCCTGCTGGTGTCGCTGGTCGTCTTCCGCCTCACGCGGCGCGACCTCACGAAGGGCTGACCCATGGCCGTTGACACACCCCTGAAGTCCACTCCGCGCGGGCACCGCCGCGGTCTCCCGGCCGCAGGCCGCCCGCCGCGCCGCCGCGGAAGAGCCCGGCCGTGGGTGATGCGCGTCGTCGTCGCCCTGCTCCTGGTCGTCGAGACCTATCCGCTCGTGTGGATGTTCCTCACCTCGGTCAAGTCCAACGCCGACTACCTGAACAACCCGAGCTGGAGCCTGCCGACCACCTGGGAGTGGGGGAACTACACGGAGGCGTGGACGACCGGAAACATCGGCCTCTACGTCCAGAACAGCGTGATGGCGGTCGTCCCGTCCCTGGCCCTCATCCTGCTCCTGGGCACCGCTGCCGGCTTCGCCCTGCAGATCATGGTGTGGAAGGGGCGGAGCCTGACCCTGGTGGTCTTCCTGGTGGGCATGATGGTGCCCCCGCAGATGATCCTCCTGCCCCTGTTCACCCTCTACTTCCAGACCGGTCTCTCGGGCACCCTGTGGCCGCTGATCCTCACCTACACGGGCACCGGACTGCCGCTCACGGTGTTCATGATGGCCACCTATTACAAGACCGTGCCCAGGGAGCTGTTCGAGGCCGCCACCATCGACGGAGCCGGCATCCTGCGCGCCTTCTGGACCATCAGCCTGCCCGTGGTCCGCAACGCGGTCCTCACCGTCGCCCTCGTCCAGTTCTTCTTCATCTGGAACGACCTGCTGATCGCGCTGACCTTCACCAACAGCCAGGACCTGCGGACCGTCCAGGTCGGCCTGCTCAACTTCACGGCCGACTTCGGTGCGACGCAGTACGGTCCGCTCTTCGCGGCGATCTGCATCAACGTCTTCGGCACCCTGGCGATCTACCTCTTCCTCAACCAGAAGGTGATGAAGGGCCTGACCGGCGGAGCGGTGAAGGGATGACGGCAGACACCACCGCCCACCTCGCCCGCCCGCTCGCGGAAAGGCCTCCCATGGCGTCGGCTCAGCCCGGTCCGGTGTCGTTCGAGCACCTGCCGGACGGCCTCGGCATCGGCGCCGCCGCACCGCGCCTGACGTGGGAGCTGCCGGCGGGCACGGGACCGCAGGACGCGTACGAACTCGAACTCGACCGCGGCGGCCACCGCCACCGCACCGCCCGTATCGACAGCGCCGAGACGGTCCTCGTCCCGTGGCCCGGCGAAGACCTTGCTTCACGCGAGCGCGTGGCCGTCCGCGTCCGGGTCTGGACCGGCGACGCGGCCCGGCCGTCCCGGTGGAGCGAACCCGCCGCCGTCGAGGCTGGCCTGCTCGATCCCGCCGACTGGCGGGCCGTACCCGTCGGTGCCGCCTGGCCGGAGGACCACGACGCCGAGCGGCGCCCGGCACGCGTCCGCAAGGACTTCCGCGTCGAGCGGCCCATCAGCCGGGCCCGTCTCTACGTCACCGCGCACGGACTGTACGAGGCCGAGATCAACGGCCGCCGCGTCGGCGACGACGCACTCGCCCCGGGCTGGACCGTCTACCCGAAACGGCTGCGCTACCGCACCTACGACGTCACCGATCACCTCGCCGAGGGCACCAACACCATCGGCGCCTGGCTCGGCGACGGCTGGTACCGGGGCCGGTACGGCTTCGACGGCGGCACCCGCAACATCTACGGGACCGACCTGTCCCTCATCGCCCAGCTGGAGATCACCCACGACGACGGCACCACCACCGTCATCGCCACGGACGCCTCCTGGAGCGCCGCCCCCGGACCGATCCTGACCAGCGGCCTCTACGAGGGGGAGGCGTTCGACGCCCGACTCGACGACCCCACCTGGTCCACGCCGTCCGCGGCCGACACCGGCTCCTGGAAGCGGGTCCGCGTCGGGCGGCGAGACCCTCGCACCCTGGTCGCACCTGAAGGCCCACCGGTGCGCCGGACCCAGGAGATCGCCCCGGTCGCCATCACCCGTACCGGCGAGGGTCGTTACCTTCTCGACTTCGGCCAGAACCTCGTCGGCCGCCTCCGGATCACCGTCGACGGCCCGGCCGACACCACCATCACCCTGCGCCACGCCGAAGTGCTTCAGGACGGGGAGCTCGCCACGCGCCCACTGCGCGAGGCGGTCTCCACCGACACCCTCGTCCTGTCCGGCGACGGGCCCTACACATGGGAGCCCCGCTTCACCCTGCACGGGTTTCGCTACGCGGAAGTCGCGGGCTGGCCAGGCGAATTGAATGCCGATGAGGTGACCGCCCGGGTCTACCACACCGACATGCGGCGCACCGGCTGGTTCGAGTGCAGCGACCCGCTGGTCAACCGGCTGCACGAGAACGTCGTGTGGAGCATGCGCGGCAACTTCGTGGACATCCCCACCGACTGCCCCCAGCGAGACGAACGCCTCGGCTGGACCGGCGACATCCAGGTCTTCGCCCCCACCGCGAGTTTCCTCTACGACTGCGCCGGCATGCTCGACTCCTGGCTCACCGACGTCCGCCTGGAACAACTGCCCGACGGTACGGTGCCCTGGTACGTCCCCGTCATCCCCGGCGCACCCATGTGGACGCCCATCCAGCCGGGCGCCGCCTGGGGAGACGTCGCCACCCTCACCCCCTGGGTGCTCTACCAGCGCTTCGGAGACCTTCAACTCCTGCGCCGCCACTACCCCATGGGCAAGGCCTGGGTCCACCTGCAGGAGCGCCTGGCCGGCCCGGGTCACCTGTGGGACACCGGCTTCCAGCTCGGCGACTGGCTCGATCCCGCGGCGCCACCGGAAGACCCCGCCGCCGGGCTCACCGACCGGTACCTGGTCGCCACCGCGTACTTCGCCCATTCCGCCCGCCACCTGGCCCGGTCCGCGGCGGAACTCGGCAACGCGACCGACGCCCAGAGGTACACGAAGCTCGCCGACGACGTCGTATCCGCCTTCCGGCGCGCGTACGTACTGCCCTCCGGGCGCATGACCAGCGACACTCCCACCGCCTACGCGCTCGGGCTCGCCTTCGATCTGCTCGCGCCCGCACAGCGCCCGGCCGCCGGTGACCGGCTGGCCCGACTCGTCCTCGACGGCGATGCCCGCATCGCCACCGGCTTCGTGGGAACGCCGCTGATCTGCGACGCCCTCACCGATACCGGCCATCTCGACGTCGCCTATCGGCTGCTGCGGCAGACCGAGTGCCCTTCGTGGCTCTACCCCGTGACCCAGGGCGCCACGACGATATGGGAGCGCTGGGACAGCCTGCGCCCCGACGGCAGCCTCAATCCGGGCGGCATGACCTCCTTCAACCACTACGCCCTGGGAGCCGTCGCCGACTGGCTGCACCGCGTGGTCGGCGGCATCGTCCCCGTCGCACCCGGCTCGCGCGCACTCGTCTTCCGCCCGCGTCCCGGCGGCGACATCACCTGGGCGCGGACCCGCCATCAGACCCCCTACGGTACCGCGGCACTGTTCTGGGAACAGGCCGACGGCACGATGACCGTGCAGGTCACCGTGCCCGCGGGCTGCACGGGAACCGTGGAACTTTCCGGCCGTCCGCCGCATGGTCTGGGTCCCGGCGAGCACACGCTCAGTACTGCGGTCGCCGGTCCGAAGGCGGCATGAGGGCGTTGCGTTCCTGATCGTCCCCGCCCGGGGCCAGAGGCCCCACCCAAGCCGGGGCCGGCCGTGCCCTGACACACGGCCGGCCCCTCTTCACCGCCCACGACGGCCCGCACATCCGGTTCGGAGACCCGCTATGAACAGCCGCACGCCCGACTCCGCCTCAGCGGTCACGACAGATACCGCCGACACGGCCGAGCCCGTACCCGAGGTCTCCACCACCTCGCGTCCTTCCGCCGAGGACCGAGCCGGTGCTCTGCTCGCGCGCATGACCGCCGCCCAGAAGGAGTCGCTCGTACGCGCCGACTTCACCTCCCTGAAGGAGCTGGGCATCCCGGCCCTGACGATGGTCGACGCGTCCGCGGGCCTGCGGGGCGAACAGAACGTGACCGCCTTCCCCGTTCCGCTTGCCCAAGCCGCCACCTTCGACGAGGAACTGGCAGGCCGGATCGGGGAAGCCATCGGCGAGGAAGGCCGCGCCAAGGGCTTCAACAACCTGCTGGGCCCCACGGTCGACCTCGTCCGGACCTGGCACTTCGGGCGCCAGGCCGAGACCCTCGGGGAAGACCCGCTGCTCGCGGGGCGTTTGGGAGCCGCCCTCACGGCCGGGATGCAGAGCCGCCACGTGACCGCGACCGTCAAGCACTTCGCCGCCTACACGCAAGAGGCCGGACGGCTCTCCATCGATACCCACGTCCCCGAGCGGGCCCTGCGCGAGATCTACCAGGCCCCGTTCCGCCACGTCCTGGCGGCGGTCCCGTACACGTCGGTCATGCTGGCCTACCCGAAGATCAACGGCACGTTCGCGACGCAGAGCCCCGCACTGCTCTCGGACCTCAAGGACGGCCTCGGACTGTGCGGTTACACCGTGCCCGACTTCTGGGCCGGTGACGACCAGATCGCCGCGGTCCGGGCGGGCATGGACCTCGCGGGCCTCGGTCCGGTCGGAGTGAAGATCCCTGCCGGCGGCCTGACGGACGGCTCGATCCCCGCGACCCGGCTCGACGACGCCGCGCGCCGTATCCTCGTCACCCTCTTCGCCACCGGCCTCTTCGACCACCCCGTGACGGAACCGGCCGCCGATGTCAGTACGGCATCGCACCGAGCGCTCGCCGTCGAGGCCGCGGTCTCAAGCACCGTTCTGCTGACCAACCGCCGCGCGGCCCTGCCCCTGCCGACCGGGCTGACCTCCCTCGCCGTCATCGGGCCTGCCGACACCGATGCCTTCACCGGCGTCAGCGGGTCCACCTACGTCGACCCCGGTGCCTGGACCACACCCTTCCAGGCCATCCGCGCCCGCGCCGACCAGGAGGACCTTCTCGTCACGCAGGCCCAGGGCACCCTCGGGGACCTGCCGCTCGCCGTCGTCCCGCAGACCTCCCTGCGCACCGCTGACGGGTCCTCCGGGCTGGACGGCACCTACTACGCCGGTTCCGACGCCTCCGGCACCCCCGTGCTGAGAAGGACCGACGCGACGGTCGACTTCGCCGTCACACCGGACGAGGGCCTTCCCGAGATCTGGTCCGCGACATGGACCGGCACGCTGACGCCCGCCGCCGATGGCCTGCACCGCCTCTCGCTGCTTCCCGCCGGCACCGCGAAGCTGACGATCGACGGCGTCACCGTCGTCTCCGGCACCCGACACTGCCGCCGCTTCTTCCTCGGCACCTACGACTACCCCCTCCAGGGCGCCATCGAGCTGACCGCGGGCCACCCGGTCACCGTGGAGCTGGAGTACACCAACGCCACCGCGGACACCAACACCTGCGGCCTGACCTTCGGCTGGCAGCCCGACTCCCTCATCCCGGCCGCCGTGGAGACCGCGCGCGCCGCCGACGCTGCCGTGGTCGTCGTCAACCGGATCGCCGGCGAGGACATGGACCACCACCAGCTCGACCTGCCCGGTGACCAGAACCAGCTGATCCGCGCCGTCGCCGCCGCGAACCCGCGCACCATCG
The DNA here is from genome assembly GCF_035978755.1 of Streptomyces sp. NBC_01298. NCBI lineage: Bacteria > Bacillati > Actinomycetota > Actinomycetes > Kitasatosporales > Streptomycetaceae > Streptomyces > Streptomyces sp. NBC_01298. The sequence continues at coordinate 913,105 of NZ_CP108414.1, read as the reverse complement.
TGGTCCTCAACACCGACGGCCCCGTGGCCATGCCCTGGCTCGACGACGTGGCGGCCGTCCTGCACACCTGGTACGGCGGCCAGGGCACGGGTACGGCACTGGCACAGGTCCTCTTCGGCGACACCGACCCCGCCGGCCGGCTGCCCGTCACCTTCCCCGCGGCTCCCTCGCAGGGGCCGGGTACCACGCCCGCCTCCTACCCCGGTACCGGCGGCGCCGTCTCCTACGACGAGGGAATCGCGGTCGGCTACCGCTCCTACGACGCCGAGGGGCAGCAGCCGCTGTTCCCCTTCGGCCACGGCCTCTCGTACACGTCCTTCACGTACGGCTCCCTGGCCGTCGCGCGCGGCGGGCACGAGACGGGCACCACCGTCTCGGTCACCCTCACGAACACCGGCTCGCGGCCGGGCACCGAGGTCGTCCAGACGTACGCCACCCTCCCCGAGGCCGCCCGAGCCGAGCCGCGCCGCCTCGTGGCGTTCCGCAAGATCACCTTGAAGGCGGGGGAGTCCACGCGCCTCGCCTTCACCGTCCCCGACCAGGACCTGACCGTGTGGGACTCGGGGACCTGGGCCCTCACACCCGGCACGTACAGCTTCGCTGTGGGCAGCTCGTCGAGGAGCCTCGCCGGAGAGCAGGCCGTCCAACTGGGCTGACGAACGTACCCGATTACCTGTGGACGCCCCCTCACCCATCGGGTGAGGGGGCGTCCACAGGTATGTGCGTCAGCGCCCACCGAGCAGCACCACCTCCAAAGCGCGGGGGCCGTGCACCCCCTCGACCCGGTCCAGCTCGATGTCGCTGGTCGCGGAGGGCCCCGAGATCCAGGTGAGCGGCCGGGCCGGATCGAGCCGTTCGAGGGCCTGGGGGAGGGAGGAGACGAGCTGGTCCGGGACGTGGACGACGCAGATGTGATGGTCGGGCATCAGCGTGATGCGACGGCGCCCCTGGTCGGGGGAGCCGTCCAGGACCAGGGTGCCGGTCTCCGCGATGGCCACGGCGCATCCGGTGACGACGCTGTCGGCCTTCTCCAGTTCGTAGGCGCTGCTCGCGGCCCGATCATGGACACGGGTCACCTCGCTCGCCCCGAGCCAGTCCGCCGGCAGCCCCGGTGGAACCAGGACGCTCGTCGCACCGCGCTCGGTGAGCAACCGGGCGAGCAGGGCCGGCAGACCGTCGGCATCGGTGCGGTGCACCACGGCCCGGTACTCGCTCAGGTTCTCGGCGAGGAGCGCGGCGGTCTCCTCCCGGGTGCGCGTCCCGTGTTCGCGCAGATAGTCGCGGGTGACGGCATCCGCGTACGCGTGGTCGCCGGCGGGCACGTCGGCCAGCGCCCGCCGGATGCGGCCGAGAACGATCTCTCTGCTGCTCACTGCGCCTCTCCCTTTCCACCGTTCGTACGCTGCCACCAGTCGCGGAAGGGCTCCGCCGGCATCGAGGGAAGATCCCGGCTCGCCGACCAGGCCCGACCCGGGCCCGGGAGCGTACGGGGATGGAGGCGCCGGGTGCGGGCAGCGAAGCGCTGACCGGTGCGCAGGACGCCCGGGCTGCCCAGCACCCAGCGGGCCGCGCGCATCGCCGCCCGCTCCGCCGCGTGCCCCCGGGCGGGCCTGAGGACGACCTTCTCGCCGCGGGTGACCGCCGGGCCTCCCTGGGCGACGCGCTCCCGCAGGTGGACCAGGACCTCGGGGATGTCGATGGCGACCGGGCACACGTCGTAGCAGGCGCCGCACAGCGAGGAGGCATAGGGCAGCGAGGCATCGATCTCGGAGGTGGTGCCGCGCAGTTGGGGGCTGAGGATCGCACCGATCGGCCCGGGATAGACGGAGCCGTAGGCGTGGCCGCCGGCCCTCTCGTACACCGGGCAGACGTTGAGGCAGGCGGAGCAGCGGATGCAGCGCAGCGCCTGGCGGCCCACCTCGTCGGCGAGGGTGTCGGTGCGGCCGTTGTCGAGCAGCACCAGGTGGAAGGCGGTCGGCCCGTCGCCGTCGATGGTGCCGGTCCACGTGCTCGTGTACGGGTTCATGCGTTCGGCGGTCGAGGAGCGGGGCAGGGTCTGGAGGAAGACCTCCAGGTCCCGCCAGGTCGGAACGACCTTCTCGACGCCGACGACGGAGATGAGGGTCTCGGGCAGCGTCAGGCACATGCGGCCGTTGCCCTCCGACTCGACGACCACGAGGGTGCCGGACTCGGCGACCATGAAGTTCGCCCCCGAGATCGCGACCTTCGCGCGCAGGAACTTCTCCCGCAGGTGCAGTCTGGCCGCCTCCGCGAGCTCGGCCGGCTCGTCCGTGAGGCCCTCCGGCGCCGGACGGCCCCAGTTCTTCATCGTGTCGTGGAAGATGTCGCGGATCTCGCCGCGGTTGCGGTGGATGGCGGGGACGAGGATGTGAGAGGGCCGGTCGTCGGCCAGCTGGACGATGAGCTCGGCGAGGTCGGTCTCGTAGGCCCGGATGCCCTCGGCCTCCAAGGCCTCGTTGAGGCCGATCTCCTGGGTGGCCATCGACTTGACCTTCACGACTTCGGTCTCGCCGGTGGCTTTCACCAGGTCCGCGACGATCCGGTTGGCCTCGGCGGCGTCGCAGGCCCAGTGGACGATGCCACCGGCGGCCGTGACGGCTTCCTCCAGCTGGACGAGGTAACGGTCGAGGTGACGGAGCGTGTGGTCCTTGATCTGCTTCCCCGCCTCCCGCAGGGCTTCCCAGTCCTCGAGTTCGCCGACGGCGCGGGCCCGTTTGTCGCGGATGGTGTGGGTGGCGTGCCGGAGGTTGGCACGCAGCCGCTCGTCCCCGACGGCCTCACGGGCTGCTTTCGGGAACGCCGGCATTCCTAGGAAGGTTCCGCTCACCGCGCGGACCTCTCTTCCGTGCTCGCGAGGATCTCCGCTATGTGGACCGGTCGCATGTCCACCTTCAGCCGGGACATGGTCCCGCCGAGGTGCATCAGACACGAGTTGTCCGCCGCGCAGAGCGCCTGCGCGCCCGTCGACTCGGCGTTGCGGATCTTGTCGGCACCCATCGCGGCCGAGACGTCGGCGTTCTTCACCGCGAAGGTGCCGCCGAAGCCGCAACACTCGTCCGCACCCGGCAGCTCGACCAGCTCAAGTCCCTTGACGGCCCGCAGCAGCTGGTACGGACGCTCTCCCAGGCCGAGGCTGCGCAGCCCGTGGCAGGTCGGGTGGTAGGTGACGGTGCGGGGGTAGTACGCGCCGACGTCCGTCACCCCCAGCACGTCCACGAGGAACTCCGTCAGCTCGTACGTCGCGGGCACCACGGGGGCCAGGTGGGCGGACAGGGTCCCGCCGCGGCCCTCGGCCTCCGCCCGTTCGCCCATCCGCGGGTACAGCTCGCGCACCATCGCGGCGCACGACCCGGACGGTGTGACGATCGCGTCGTAGCCGGTGAACACGTCGGCGAAGTGCAGGGCGAGCGGTTCGGCCTCGTGCCGATAGCCGGTGTTGTAGTGCGCTTGCCCACAACAGGTCTGAGCCATGGGGAAGTCGACGTCGACGCCCAGCCGGGTCAGGAGCTTCACCACCGCCTTGCCGGTGTCGGGGTACAACGTGTCGTTCAGACACGTCAGGAACAGGGCGACGCGCATGGTGCTCCTTCGTAGCGACGGTTGGACCGCGGGTGGGCGCGGGGGACACTTCGACCCGCGCCCGCCCACAGCGGTCAGGGAGGGGTGATCCGCTCGGCTGCGGCGGCCCAGGCCGCCCGGTCGCCGGCCGGTTCGTAGCGGGTCAGGGGCTGGGAGCGCGTCAACAGCTCCCGCATGGCCGCGCGATCGCCGACGAGTCCCTGGGCGCGCGCCTGTACGAGCACGTTCCCGAGGGCTGCCGCCTCCGCCGGACCGGCCACCACCGGCAGCCCGCACGCGTCGGCCGTCAACTGGCACAGCAGGGCGTTGCGTGCTCCGCCGCCCACGATGTGAATGACGTCGACCTCCCGGTCGGCGAGGCGCTGTGCGTCCTGGACGGCCTTACGGTGGGCGAGTGCCAGGGAGTCGAGGATGCACCGCGTCGTCTCGGCGGGTGTGCGCGGCACCGGCTGGCCCGACCTTCGGCAGGCCTCGGCAATGCGCTGCGGCATCCGGCCGGGGGCAAGGAAGGCGGGGTCGGCGGCGTCCACCACGGAGACGAGCCCCGGAACCTCCGAGGCGGCCTTCAGCAGCGGAACGAGACCGGCGCCTTCCCACTCCCGTTCCCGCATGCACTCCTGCAGGAGCCACAGCCCCATGACGTTGCGCAGGTAGCGCACGGTCCCGTCGATCCCCAGTTCGTTGGTGAAGTTCGCGCGGCGGCTTGCTCCGGTCAGGACGGGCGAGTCGAGCTCCAGGCCGACCAACGACCAGGTGCCGGTGCAGATGTACGCGAAGCGCTCGTCACGCCCCGCGGGTACGGCGACGACGGCCGACGCGGTGTCGTGCGAAGCGACCGTCGTGACCGGCACCGGACCGGCCACCCCCGTGGCGTCGAGGACCTCGGGCAGCAGGAGGCCCGCGGGATCGCCGGGATGCCGCAGGGGCGGGAACAGGCTGAGGTCCATGTCCGCGGCATCGGCGACGGCGTACGACCAGCTTCCCGTGCGCGGGTCGAGCAGCTGGGTGGTGGAGGCATTGGTGAGCTCGGTCCCCTCCTGGCCCGTCAGCCAGTAGGAGACCAGGTCCGGGATCAACAGGAGCCGCCGAGCGGCGGCCAACTGCGCGGTGCTCCGGGCGGCCGTCAGTTGGTACAGCGTGTTGAAGGGCGCGTGCTGAATGCCGGTCTGCGCGTACAGTCGCTCGGCCGGGGCCTTGGACCACACCTTTTCAGGCACTCCCTCGGTGCGGGCGTCCCGGTAGTGCACGGGATTGCCGAGCAGGGCGCCGTCGTCGTCGATCAGCCCGTAGTCCACGGCCCAGCTGTCGATCCCGACCGAGGCGAGGCGTCCACCGGTGGTGGCTCCGGCCGCGCGCAGCCCGTCGAGGACGCCCGCGTACAGCCCGAGGATGTCCCAGTGCAGCGTGGCACCGGCGCGCACCGGCCGGTTGGGGAAGCGATGGGCCTCGGTCAGTTCCAGGGTGCCGGGGCCGACGCGGCCGACCATGACGCGTCCGCTGGACGCGCCGAGGTCGACCGCGGCGAACGGCTGCGGCTCCGTGCTCATCGCAGGAACGCGGCGGCGACGCCGGCGTCGACGGGGACGTGCAGGCCGGTGGTGTGGCTGAGGTCGCCACTGGTGAGCACGAGCACCGCGTTCGCGACGTGCTCGGGCAGGACCTCGCGCTTGAGGAGGGTGCGCTGGGCGTAGAACTCGCCGAGCTTCTCCTCCTCGATGCCGTACGTGGCCGCGCGCTGGGCTCCCCAGCCGCCGGCGAAGATCCCCGAGCCCCGGACGACGCCGTCGGGGTTGACCCCGTTCACGCGGATGCCGTGTTCCCCGAGCTCGGCGGCGAGCAGGCGGACCTGGTGTGCCTGGTCGGCCTTGGTGGCGGAATAGGCGATGTTGTTCGGGCCGGCGAAGACGGCGTTCTTGGACGCGATGTAGACGATGTCGCCGCCCAGGCCCTGGTCCCGCATGATCCGCGCGGCCTCTCGGGAGACGAGGAAGGAGCCGCGGGCCATGATGTCGTGCTGGAGGTCCCAGTCCTTGGCGGTGGTCTCCAGGAGCGGCTTGGAGATGGAGACGCCGGCGTTGTTGACGACGAGATCGACGCCGCCGAAGGCGAGCAGAGCCTCCTGGAACGCGCCGGTGATCTGCTCCTCCGAGGTGACGTCGACGCGGACCGCCACGGCCCGGTCGGAGCCGCCGAGCTCTTCTGCGACGGCCGCGGCGTTGTCCTCGTTCAGGTCGGCGACCACCACGCAGGCCCCCTCCGCCGCCAGCCGGTGGGCGATCGCCCTGCCGATGCCGCTGCCCGCGCCCGTGACCAGCGCGATACGGGTGGCCAGCGGCTTGGGCGCGGGCATCCGCCGCAGCTTGGCCTCCTCCAGCTCCCAGTACTCGATGCGGAACTTCTCGGCCTCGTCGATCGGCAGGTAGCTGGAGACGGCCTCCGCGCCGCGCATCACGTTGATCGCGTTGACGTAGAACTCGCCCGCCACGCGCGCGGTCTGCTTGTCCTTGCCGAAGGAGAACATGCCGACCCCGGGCACCAGCACGATCGCGGGATCCGCACCGCGCAGGGCGGGGGAGTCGGCGGTCGCGTTGCGCCGGTGGTAGGCGGTGTACTCCTCGCGGTAAGCGAGGTGCAGTTCCCGCAGGCGGGCGACCGCCTCTTCAAGGGGTGCGGTGGGCGGCAGGTCGAGGACCAGGGGCCGTACCTTGGTGCGCAGGAAGTGGTCGGGGCAGGAGGTGCCCAGCGCGGCCAGCCTCGGGTGCTCGGCGCGGGCGACGAAGTCGAGTACGGCCTCGCCGTCGTTGAAGTGCCCTACCTGCGCCCGGTCCTGGGAGGCGATGGCCCGGATGTGCGGAGCCAGGGCGGCGGCCCGGGCCCGGCGGTTCTCCTCCGGCAGCGGCTCGTATCCGCTGATGACCGGACCGAACGGCTCCGGCCGGCCACGCTCGCCGAGGAACCGCTCGGCGGTACGGATGATGTGCAGCGAGTTGCGCCGGCAGTCCTCGCTGGAGTCGCCCCAGGCCGATATGCCGTGGCCGCCGAGGACACAGCCGATGGCCTGCGGGTTCGCCTCCTTGACGGCGGCGATGTCCAGGCCGAGCTGGAATCCGGGGCGCCGCCAGGGCACCCACACCACCGTGTCGCCGAAGCACTCGGCGGTCAGCTTCTCACCGTCCGCCGCGCAGGCCAGTGCGATCCCCGAATCCGGGTGGAGGTGGTCGACGTGCGCGGCGTCCACCAGGCCGTGCATGGCCGTGTCGATGGAAGGCGCGGCCCCGCCCTTGCCGTGCAGGCAGTAGTCGAAGGCGGCCACCATCTCGTCCTCGCGCTCCACGCCGGGATAGACGTCCACGAGGGCGCGCAGCCGGTCGAGGCGCAGGACGGCGAGCCCGTCCTCCGTGAGGGTGCCGAGGTCGCCGCCGGAGCCCTTGACCCACATCAGCTCGATGTCGCCGCCGGTGACGGGGTCGGTCGAGGTGCCCTTCGCGGAGGTGTTGCCGCCCGCGTAGTTGGTGTTGCGCGCGTCCGCGCCGAGCTGGTGAGAGCGCTCCAGCAGAGCGGCGGCTTCGGGGTGCAGAGTCATATCGCTACGTGTCCTCAGGTCCGTGACGGGGGGAGTGGGGGTACGGGCGGTGGCGGGGCTCACGCACCCCAGCCCGCCTGCGCGCCGCCGACTCGCTCGGCGGCGGTCTTCTGCGCCCAGCCGGAGCGGTGGTACGCGCCGACCGGGTCGGCGTCCAGGCCCAGCTCTTCCCGGACCTCGGCGAGCAGGGGCCGTACATCGGTGTTGTAGGCGTCCATGAGGACCGCGTTCGCGGCCAGGACATCGCCGGAACGCTGGGCCGCGGCCAGCGCGTCCCGGTCGACGAGGAGGGCCTTCGCGGTCGCCTCCTGCACGTTCATCACCGAGCGGATGATCGCGGGGATCTTCGCCTCGATGTTGTGGCACTGGTCGAGCATGAAGGCCACGTCCGGAGTGAAGCCGCCGCCGCGGATCACCTCGTACATGATCCGGAAGAGCTGGAAGGGGTCCGCGGCGCCCACCATCAGGTCGTCGTCGGCGTAGAAGCGCGAGTTGAAGTCGAAGGCGCCGAGCTTCCCTTCGCGCAGCAGCGTGGCGACGATGAACTCGATGTTGGTGCCCGGCGCGTGGTGCCCGGTGTCCACGACGACCTTCGCCCGCTCGCCCAGCTTCAGGCAGTGCGCGTAGGCGGTGCCCCAGTCCGGTACGTCCGTGGCGTAGAAGGCGGGCTCGAAGAACTTGTACTCCAGAAGCATCCGCTGGTCCTCGCCCAGCCGGCCGTAGACCTCGGCGAGGGCCTCGGCCAGTCGGTCCTGGCGTGCGCGGATGTCGTCCTGGCCGGGGTAGTTGGTGCCGTCCGCGAACCACAGCTTCAAGTCCCTGGACCCGGTGGCGTCCATGATGTCCACGCACTCCAGGAGGTGACCGACCGCCTTCTTCCGGACCTTCGGATCGGGGTGACAGACGCTGCCCAGCCTGTAGTCGTCGTCCTGGAAGACGTTCGCGTTGATCGCGCCCAGACGCAGTCCGCGCCGGGCCGCGTCCGCGGCGAGAGCCCCGTAGTCGTCCACGCGGTCCCAGGTGATGTGCAGGGCGACGCTCGGCGCGGCCCCGGTCAGCTCGTGGACCCTGGCGGCGTCGTCGAGCTTCTCCTGCGGGGTACGGGGCACCCCGGGCTGGGAGAAGACCTTGAAGCGCGTGCCGGAATTGCCGTACGCCCACGACGGCGTCTCGATGGCCTGGGTCTTCAGGGCAGCCTTCACGGCGGCGTGGTCGGTCACTGGGCGCTCCTGCGGCATGAAGATGAAATGAAACGATTCAATTTCTTGCTCGGAAGCTAAGAGCTTGGCTGGGAACCTGTCAAGCCTCCCTGTCTCGCGCAGCGGCGGCCGCCTTCCGCTGATGCGGGAGGCGCGATTAAAACGATTCATCCAGTAACCTGGACGTCCGTGTCGTTGTCAGCCCGTACTGCCTGGAGGTCTGGGCCCATGGCCCCATCGGTGGGGATCAAGGACGTCGCCCGCGCTGCCGCGGTGTCCGTGGGAACGGTCTCGAACGTGATCAACCGACCGGATTCGGTCTCCGAGAGCACCAGGCTCCGGGTGCAATCCGCGATCGACCGGCTCGGCTACGTACGCAGCGAGTCCGCGCGCCAGCTACGCGCCGGCCACAGCCGGATCCTGGGGCTGCTCGTCCTGGACATGGCCAACCCCTTCTTCGTCGACATCGCGAAGGGTGCCGAACGGGCCGCGCGCCGGGCGGGGCTGGGCGTCATGGTGTGCAACAGCGGGCAGAGCCCCGCCGAGGAGGCCGAATACCTCGCGCTCTTCGCGGAGCAGCGGGTGCGGGGCGTCCTCCTCACACCCGCCGACGCCAGTGGCCGCAACCTCGAGGCGTTCCGGCGGCACGGCATTGCCTTCATCGTCGTCGACCGGGTCGCCGAGGGCGCCGACCAGTGTTCGGTCTCGGTCGACGACGTGGTCGGCGGGACCCTGGCCGTACGCCACCTCATCGATGCCGGGCATCGTTCCATCGGCTACGTGTCCGGGCCCGAGGAGCTCAGCCAGGTCAGGGACCGGCGCACCGGGGCATGGAACGCGCTGACCGAAGCCGGCCTGGCGCGGTCGGCGCTGTTGGAGCTGCCGGCCGGAACCCTCGACGTGGCCGCGGGCCGGGACGCGGGATCCCGCTTCCTGGGCCTGTCCGACCGGCCGACCGCGGTCTTCTGCGCCAACGACCTGCTGGCCCTCGGATTCCTCCAGACCATGTACGCCGCCGGCGTGCGGGTCCCCGACGACGTGGCCCTCGTCGGCTACGACGACATCGAATTCGCCGCGGCGGCCGCGGTCCCGCTGACATCCGTCCGGCAGCCGGCCGTCACGATGGGCATGATGGCGGCCGAGATGCTCCTCGAGGAGACGGGTGAGGCCGGGGCCGCACACGAGCACCGGCACATCGTGCTGCAGCCGGAACTGGTGGTGCGCGGTTCCTCTCTGCCCTCACGTTGAACGAGTGTCCGCGCGGGGGCAGGGCGGCGTAGATCTGCACGACCTCGGTGCCGCGACGGCTGCCGGTGTTCGTGACGGTTACCGCGAAGGTCACGCTCCTCCCGGCAGGGGTCAAGGCTGCCTCAAGGGCCCCGTGGGCGAGCGGCCGGCTCACTCGAAGAAGAACTGCTCGCGCTCCGATCCAATGCCGGGGGAAACGAATCTTCCTGGTCGCAGTCCTCCCCGGATCGCGCCGATGCCGTCGGGTGTGGATCGGGACGGGAACCGGCGACGCCCGTGAAGGTTTGACGTCCGGTCGAAGCGGCCGGGGTGCCGGGTCATTCCGCGTAGTCGTTGCCCTGGAGATGGAGCGAGCGCAGGGCCGCCTCCAGGGTGAAGCGGTGGTCCGGGTCCGTGATGCGGTCGCCCAGGCGGGCGTCCAGGTTGCGCAGGCGGTAGCGGACGGTCTGCGCGTGGACACCGAGCACCTCGCCGACCTGATCGGCGGGGGCGCGCGTGGAGATGTGGACGCGCAGCGTCTCGACCAGGCGCCCGCGCCGGGAGCCGGTGAGTCCGCTGAGCGGGGCCAGTTCGCGGGCGGCGATGTGGGTGACGAGCGCCGGGTCGGACAGGAGCCACAACGTTGTCAGGTGGTCCTCGCAGCGCACGACCGGTCGGTTGGGCACGATCCCGTCGTCGATGAGCTGGAGCACCTTCCTGGCCCACCGGATGGAGTCGGCGGCCTGCGGCGGTGGCACGGTCAGGCCGATGACGGCCGAGGCGCCCGCGAGGGCGGATTCGAGCATCGCCAGACGCTCGGGGGTGAGGGGGCCGGGGATCAGCAGGTGCGGATGCGGGATGCCGAGATCCGCGAGGACGTCCCGGTCCAGGCAGGTCCGTATGGCGTCGGGTGCCGGGGCCCGTAAGGCCACCAGGGTGCACTGGGTGGGGAGTTCCCACGCCGCCTGTTCGCACAGCTCGGCGATGGTCGCCTGCGGCAGGGGCGAGCCGACGAGGATGAGGTGGAGCAGTTGCCTGCGTAACGCCGACACCTCGGAGGCCGCACGCGCCCGTACCTCCGCGTACCCCTCGCGCGCGAGGGCCTCCAGTTCGTCTACGTAGGCGAAGAGCGCGTCCGCGAAGGCGAGGATGAGGGAGGGGGATAATTTGTACCGGCGGCCGAGGGTCTTGGCCCGGCGGAGCGCGATGCGCGCGCCGAGTCGGTAGGCCCCCTGGAGGGTCTCGAGGTCGCGGCCCTCGTAGGCCTCCACCCGGCCGAACTTGCGCAGGAGTTCGTCGCGCAGGACCGAGCTCGCGCCGGGGTCGGCGACGCGGTCCACGAACGTGCCCAGCGCCTGTTCCACACCCTGGCGGATGGCGTCCGCGTTGGGGCCGTTGAGGAGCCGGGTGTACACGGGAAAGGCGCGCTGGACTTCTACTCTGATCTCCTTGATGAGGCCCGGGACCTCGGGCCTCATCAAGGCTGCGAACTCCTTGGGGAGCGGATCGAGCGGTTCGCCGATGTCCGGCGTCTGTGCGATTGAGGGCATGACCGGTCCCTTGCTCTCCTGCGCGCCCGATGGGGAGCGGCGTGGCAGCACCCTGGCTGACTGGAGGGAGCGGGCGCGGCCCGTCAGGTCCATACCTGTTTTGTGGTGCTGACGCTAAATCAAGTTGCTTGCGCTGTACACCACGTGAGCACGAGTTGCGCCGGAGGAAGAGGCGGGGTCGGCGTAATCGGCCGGGAATCGGCCCTGGATGGCGGTTACTTGACCGCGGAGTGCCAGTTGAGGGAGAGCTGCTTGCCCGCGTCGGGGGCCACCGTACCCGGGGCGTAGAGCCCGCCCAGGTAGGTCTGGGTGTTGTTCAGGGTCAGGCTGTTCTTGCCGGCCGCCGACGGCAGGCCGGTCTTGAGGTTGACCGCCGCGTCGATCAGGCCGAAGATCCCCAGGCCGCAGCCGCTGGCGCCGGGGACCGCGAAGGACGTGTCGTACTGGGTGGAGCCGAGGAGGTTGAGGCGGCTCATGTCGCCCTCCTCGTTCGCGCTGCCGTCACCGTTGAACCGATCCACCCCGAACTCGGGGTAGTTGAGGTTCTTCGGCTGCAGGACGATCGGGTTGGTCTTGGTGCCGATGTAGCAGTTGCTGCCCAGGAACGGGTTCTCCAGGTGGATGCGGACGGGGATGTTCACGATCGTCTGGTCGGTGACGACGCCCGCTATCTGGTCGAAGTTCGAGGGGGTGCCCACCGATTCCAGGGTCGCGGTGATCTTGTTGAGCTTGGCGTCCGAGAGCTGCTGGCAGATGGCCGTGATGCCCGGGATGTTGCTCGGACACATCAGCCCGAGGAGGCCGCCGGGCACGGTCGCGGAGTCGGCGATGATCGCCCCGGAGGCGGGCGCGACCACGACGCTGGTGCCGTCGGCGTTCTGGACGACTCCCATCTGGAGGTTGCTGTTGCCGGTGAGGACCGTCGTTTTGCCGAGCTTGATGGACCCGCTGGTGGAGTAGGAGACGACGCACTGGGGTGCCTTGTCCAGGCCGTCCGCCCCGAGCATCGTCGGCGAGTCGACGGGGCAGCGGGTGAACGGACCCCAGCTTCCGTTGAGCGCCGGCGTGGCGGCGGTCGCCGAACCGAGGGAGGCGAACGCGCCGAACGCGGTCAGCGCCGAGAGGGTGGCGAGCCGGGTGCGTGCGGAGGCGAGTGGCATGGAGGTGCCTTTCGATGACGGGGGACGTTCAGGTCTGCGGTACGGGGGTGCGGGGGTGCGGGGGTACGGAGGTGCGGGGGTACGGCGGTACGGAGGTGCGGCGGTACGGGTGGGGACGTGCGTGGTGCGAGGGTGGGGATCAGCGCTCGGGCGTCGGGACCACGTACGGCTGGCGGTCCTCGGTGCACTCGCCCTCGGTCGGTTGCGCCACACTGCAGGTCTGGCCCTGCATCTGCTTGATGTAGTTGCCGGAGCCGGAGATGGACGCGGTCAGCAGCCGGTCCAAGTCCTCACCGCCCGCCCCGCAGCCGGTGAACGCGGGGATGGTCACCTCGCCCGTCAGGGGTCCGCCCGAGGACAACTGGTAACCCGTGGCCGGCTCGCCGGAGATGATCACTCCCTTGCCGAGCATCACCAGGTGCGGGCCGGGGTGCGCGCGCGGATCGGGCTCGGGGGAGCTGAGCGGGCCCGCGGTGCGGCAGGAGGGGCCGACGTCCAGGCGCGTGCCGTTGACCTTGGCGTCCAGTACCCGCAGGACCAGCGGAACGCGCACATAGGTGGTCGCGTAGTTGTTGCCCGTGCTGAAGTCGAGCAGGACGTCCGCCGCGACGCTCATCGGCCCCGCCTGCTCCAGCACCATGGTCGCCGTCGTCGGGGTGAAGCCGAAGGTCAGGAAGGTCGAGGTGAACGGCGGGGTCTGCTTGCGGCCTTGGTGGTCGAGATTGCCTTCCGAGTTCTGGATGATGTGGAAGGTTCCGTCCGGGAACGGGACGAAGTCCGCGGGCCCCTGTTCGATCTGCACGCAGGACAACGGGATCAGTGAAGCGCCGCCCAGTTTGGTGACGTTGGAGTAGCCCGTGATGTATCCGGTGAGCGACTGGCTGGTCGGGTTCTCCTTGACGCAGCGCGGCGCGGGCGGCCTGCCGGCCGCCGGGCCGGAGCGGGCATCGCCGACCTTCGGCGCCTTGCTCTTGCCCTTGCTCTTGCCCTTGTCCCCGGGCGCCGGTGCCGCCGGGGCCCCGGGCGCGGTCGGCCCCTTCGGAGTGCCGGGGCCGGTCGATGGCGCGGGGTCCTCCGGTCGCTCGGTCGCCGGGGCCGTGGGAACCGACGGGGAGGGCGAACCGCTCGGGGCCGGGGTCTGGGAGGTCGGACCGACCGGGACGGTGACCAGTAGGCCGTGGCCGTCGGCGTCCTTCGCGAGGGTGCAGGCCAGGGTCAGGGACGGGGGAACGGCGGGAGCGCCGTCGGCGGTACCGAGGGCGAGGTCGAGGCCGAGGTCCGTGGCCGTGAGGGTGAGGTCGCCGTCGGCGACGGCCGTCACGGTCGGGGCCTCGCCGCTGGTGGTGACGGTCAACGGGCCCTCGGCGGGAACGGCGACGGGCCGGGCGGCGCCGGTGCCGCGCCAGAGGGCCTGTGCCTTCGCTCCCTGCTGGGCGACTTCGAGGGACAGCCTGGTCTCGGGCACCACCGTGGTGGCCTCGAGGGCCGCGAGATCGGCGACGGCCGGGGCCGGGAGCTCGACCGTCGTGGTGACCGCGGTGGGGCGGATCGCCTCACCGGTGGTGGCCCGGCCGGGGAAGGTGGCTTTGATCCGTACCGCGACGCGTTGCGGTCCCGAGGGCAGCGCGCAGTCGTAGGGCAGCTTCGCGGTGACCTCCTGCGACCCCACCGCGGCGGCAGCCGAGGAGAACAGGGGGGCGAGCGCCACGAAGGCGGCGATCGCCGCACCGCGTGCGCGCCCGCGCGGCGTCCGCAGGGCGGGACGGTGGCCTCTCATCACTTGCTCCGCTCGGGGATCGTCCGGGGCACGACGGCCGGCGGGGCCGGTCGGCGTGCCTGGGGTCGGCGTGTCTGGCGGGCGTCGTGGGTCGGCGAACGCCCGGCCGGGTCCCACCGGTCGGGCGTACGAACCCGGGGAGTGCCGGGGGCACTCCCGCACGTCTTACGGGTTGGAGCCGACGATGGTCGGGATGATCGCGGTGCCGGTCTTCTTGACCAGGTAGGCGCCCTTGAAGATCGGCTTGGCGCCGACCGGAACGGCGCTGCCGCAGTTGGTCGAGGAGACCACGTTGAGCTCACCGGTGGTGCTGGAGACCGCGAGCTTGCCCGTCGAGTTGGTGTACGTGCCGGACGCCTTGCCCGTCACGCGGAAGACGCAGGCGCCGACGGTGACCTTGGCGTCGACGTTGCCGATGTAGCCCTTGGTGACGCCGGTCGCGGCGGTGTAGTCCTGTGCCACCACGGTCCACGGGGTGGTGGCGACGGTCGTCACGTTGCCCAGGACGCTGGTGCAGGGCGAGCCGGTGGCGCCGAAGGTGATGGCGCTGATCGAGGCGACGGTGGCGGGGTTGCCGGTCGCGCTGGCCATCGAGCCGGACCCGCCCGAGGTCGTACACGTCATGGCGATGCCGTTGACGCTGAGGACGATGTTCCCGCTGTTCGTCGCCGTGAAGGCGGCGGGGGAGGGGTTGACGGTCCACGTGGTGGACGGCACGGCCGATGCCGTGCCCGCGGTCAGGGCGAGTGCGGCGGCAGCGGCGCCGGTGACGAACGCGAGGTTTCTGAGGGTGTTCTTCATGGCTGTGGGACTCCTTGGGGATTGACCGGCGGAGGTGGGCCGCAGCTGTGCGATGGGGGAGACGCAGGCGGCCCGCGGCTCGGTGTTCCTCGGCCGCGACGCTGACGTTACTTGCGGGAAACTTGGCTGAACAATGGCGTAGTTCAAGATTCTTTGAAGAGCCCGCATTAACTGTTCACGGGGTGAGCGGTCCTCGGTATCGCATTAGCCACCGGGTGCGTAAAGTCGATAATTCCGGTCGATCGGGCGCCGCTCCACCCTGTTTCCCCTCGTGCAGGGCGTATGCATCCCGGCGGGGGGGAGCGGGGGTGCTCTGCGTCGTGACAATCGGCGGCGCGCATGTGTAATCCACGTGACAAGGAATTCGGGTCACGGGCCGCCCCGCGAAAAACTCGCAACCCACTTATTGCCGTCCGATGTTACTCGGCCGTAGCGTTCCGGGTGCGATGCTCGCCCCCTGGTCGGCGGCCCCTGAACATGGGAGTCCTGACGGCGGAGACAAGTGACGCACCCGAACTTGTCCACGCGGTGACAAGTTCCCCGGCCCCGGTTCGAATTGGTGTCACGCCTATTGTCCGGTGATCGTGAACGACCTAACGTGCGGCCCGCGACGCACACGTGGCGCGCGACTGCTGGAGGTGGAGTGGGAATCGAAGTGGCTGTTGAAGGTCTGACCATGTCCTTCGGCAAGCAGAACATCTGGCAGGACGTGACCCTGACGTTGCCCGCAGGGGAAGTGAGCGTCATGCTCGGCCCTTCCGGAACCGGTAAGACGGTCTTCCTCAAGTCGCTCATCGGCCTGCTGAAGCCGGAAAGAGGACGCGTCCTCGTGGCCGGCGTCGACATGGTGAACAGCCCCGAGCGCGATATTTACGAGGCCCGCAAACTCTTCGGTCTCATGTTCCAGGACGGCGCCCTCTTCGGGTCCATGTCCCTCTTCGACAACATCGCCTTCCCGCTGCGCGAGCACACGCGGAAGAAGGAGTCGGAGATCCGCCGGATCGTCATGGAGCGCATCGACGTCGTCGGGCTCCTCGGCTCGGAGGGCAAGCTCCCCGGCGAGATCAGCGGCGGCATGCGCAAGCGGGCGGGACTGGCCCGCGCGCTCGTGCTCGATCCGCAGATCGTGCTGTGCGACGAGCCGGACTCCGGTCTCGACCCCGTCCGCACCGCCAACCTCTCGCAGTTGCTGATCGACCTCAACGCGCAGATCGACGCGACGATGCTCATCGTCACCCACAACCTCGACATCGCCGCGACCGTCCCCGACAACATGGGGATGCTCTTCCGGCGCAACCTCGTCACCTTCGGCCCGCGGGAACTGCTGCTCACCAGCGACGAACCGGTCGTGGCGCAGTTCCTCGCGGGGCGGCGCGAAGGGCCCATCGGGATGTCCGAGGAGAAGGACGCGGCCACCCTCGCCGCCGAGGCCGCCGTGCCCGGCGTCGTACCCGCCGCGCCCCGGGTCATCGTCCCGCAACTGGAGCCCTCGCCCGGACTCCCGCCGCGCCAGGCCGCCCTCAGGCGTCGCGAACGCGTCCTCGCCATGCTCGACACGCTGCCGCCCGCGGCCCGTACCGCCATCGAGGACACCTACGCGCGCGGGGCGCAGGCGCCGACCCTGCGGATTCCGGCCACCGGGAGCGGCTCGTGATCACGGGCGCGCTGCGGCAGACCGGCCGGCTCTTCGCCCTCGCGGCCGAGGTGGGGCGGTCCGTCTTCAGACGGCCCTTCCAGTTCCGGGAGTTCGTCGAACAGTTCTGGTTCATCGCCAGCATCACGATCCTGCCCGCCGCGCTCGTCTCCATCCCGTTCGGCGCGGTGATCGCCCTCCAAGTCGGCTCGCTCACCCAGCAGTTGGGTGCCCAGTCCTTCACCGGAGGCGCCAGCGTCCTTGCCGTCATACAGCAGGCGAGCCCGCTCATCGTCGCCCTGCTCATCGCCGGCGCGGGCGGCTCTGCCATCTGCGCCGACCTCGGCTCCCGCAAGATCCGCGAGGAGCTCGACGCGATGGAGGTCATGGGGGTCTCGCCGGTCCAACGCCTGGTCGTGCCAAGGGTGCTGGCGACGATGGGCGTGGCCGTGCTCCTCAACGGCCTGGTGTCCGTGGTCGGCACGCTCGGCGGCTACTTCTTCAACGTCATCCTCCAGGGCGGCACCCCGGGCGCCTACCTGTCCAGCTTCTCCGCACTCGCCCAACTGCCCGACCTGTACATCAGTGAATTCAAGGCCCTGATCTTCGGGTTCATCGCGGGCATCGTCGCCGCCTACCGCGGCCTCAACCCGCGCGGCGGCCCCAAGGGGGTCGGCGACGCCGTCAACCAGTCCGTCGTCATCACCTTCATGCTGCTGTTCTTCGTGAACATGGTGCTGACGGGCATCTACCTGCAAATCGTCCCGCCGAAGGGAGGCTGAGGTCGATGGCCTCCCCGTTCCTGTGGCTCGACCGCTCCGGCGACCAGTTCCTGTTCTACGTCAAGGCACTGGCCTGGATTCCGCGCACCCTGCGCCGCTACCTCAAGGAGGTGCAGCGGCTGCTCGCCGAGGTGGCCTTCGGCTCCGGCGGGCTCGGTGTCATCGGCGGCACCATCGGCGTGATGATCGCGATGACCCTGTTCACCGGCACCGTCGTCGGCCTCCAGGGGTACGCGGCCCTCGACCAGATCGGCACCGCCGCGTTCACCGGCTTCGTCTCCGCGTATTTCAACACCCGGGAGATCGCGCCCCTGGTCGCCGGGCTCGCCCTCTCCGCGACCGTCGGCGCGGGCTTCACCGCCCAGCTCGGCGCGATGCGGATCAACGAGGAGGTCGACGCCCTCGAAGGCATGGGCATCCGCTCCATCCCGTACCTGGTCACCACCCGCATCATCGCGGGCGTCGCCGCGATCATCCCGCTCTACGCGATCGGCCTCCTCTCGTCGTACCTCGCCTCCCGTTACGTGACCGTCCTGTTCAACGGCCAGTCCCAGGGAACGTACGACCACTACTTCAACCTGTTCCTCTCCCCGACGGACGTCGTGCTGTCGGTCCTCAAGGTGTTGATCTTCAGCGTCATGGTGATCCTCGCCCACTGCTACTACGGGTTCCGCGCCTCCGGCGGCCCCGCCGGGGTCGGCGTCGCGGTGGGCCGGTCCGTGCGCAACGCGATCGTGCTCATCAGCGTCACCGACTTCTTCCTGTCGCTGGCCCTGTGGGGCGCGACCACGACCGTGAAGGTGGCGGGGTGAGATGAGCGGTCCCCGCGTGACGACCCTGCGCCGCCGCACCGCCGGCCTCGTCTTCCTGCTCGTCCCCGCCCTCCTGGTCTGGCTGGCGATCGCCGTCTACGACAAGCAGTTCACCGACAGCACCCCGATCACCATCGAGACGGGCAGCGTCGGCAACGAGATGCATCCGGGGGCCGAGGTGAAGATGCGCGGCGTCGTCATCGGCGAGGTCCGCTCCATCGCCGCCACCGGCACGGGAGCCCGGCTCACCCTCGCGATGGATCCCGACACCCTCCACGAGGTTCCCGCCGACGTGCGCGCCCAGATGCTGCCGACGACCCTGTTCGGCGAACGGTTCGTGGCGCTCGTACCGCCGACGTCGCCCTCGTCCGAACCGATCGGCGCCGGCGCCGTCATCCCCGAGGACCGCTCCAGCAGCGCGGTGGAACTCCAGCAGGTCCTGGACAACGTGCTGCCCATGCTCACCGCCGTCCAGCCGCAAAAGCTCTCCGCCACCCTGTCCGCCGTCTCCCGGGCACTCGAAGGGCGCGGCGACAAGCTCGGCGACACCCTCGCCCAACTCGACGCGCACCTGAAGAAGTTCAACCCCGAACTGCCCGCGCTCAACCGGGACCTGAAGGAACTCGTCAAGGTCAGCAACGTGTACGCGGACGCGGCCCCGGACATCGTCACGGCCCTCACCGACTTCACCACCACCAGCGGCACGCTCGCCGAGAAGGAGAGCGAGCTGGCCGCCACCTTCGGGGCCACCACCCGAACCGCCCAGGACATCACCACCTTCCTGCGCCAGAACAAGGACAACATCATCAGGCTCAGCGCCACCGGCAGGCCGACCCTGGAACTGCTCGCCGAGTACTCCTCGTCGTTCCCCTGCACCCTGCGCACCCTCGCCGAATTCGTACCGGCCATGGACAAGGCCCTCGGCAAGGGCACCGACCGGCCCGGGCTGCACGTCAACGTGGTCACCGTGCCCTCGCGCGGGGCCTACGCACCCGGCCGTGACACCCCCTCGTACACCTCGGGCGGCGGTCCGCACTGCTACCCCGTGCCCTACCTCGGTGTCCCCGTGGCACCCGCCGCGCGGGCCACGGCGGCGGCCGACCAGGACCTCGGTCCCGCCAACTCCGCGCAGGAGAACGACATCCTGAACGAACTCCTCGCGCCCGCCGCCGAGAAGCCGCCGGGCGACCTGCCCGACTGGAGCAGCCTGCTGGCCGGACCCGCGTACCGCGGAGCGGAGGTGGTCCTCAAGTGAGGGACGACCTCGCACACACCCGACGGCGCCCCCTGACCGGCCCGGTGGTCAAATCCTTGATCTTCGTGCTGGTCACGGCCCTCGCCACGACCGTGCTCGCGCTCAGCATCGCCGACACCGGCGTGGACTCGGGTACGCGCTCGTACAAGGCGCTGTTCACCGACGTCACCGGGCTCATCGACGGGGACAGCGTACGGATCTCGGGCGTGAAGGTCGGCGAGGTGACGGACGTCCGCGTCGTCGACCGGCGCACCGCCCAGGTCACCTTCCGCATCCGCGACGACCGCACGCTGCCCGTCTCGGCGACCGCCGCGGTGAAGTACCTCAACATGGTCGGGCAGCGCTACGTCGCCCTCGACCGGGGCAGCGGCGACGTGGGCTCCGTCCTGCCGCCCGGCTCCACCATCCCGCTGGACCGCACGACGCCCGCGCTCGACATGACGCTGCTGTTCAACGGGTTCAAGCCGCTCTTCGAGGGCCTGTCGCCGAGTGACGTCAACGACCTCGCCGAGTCGCTCGTACAGGTCCTCCAGGGCGAGGGCGGCACCGTCGACAGCCTCCTTCGGCACATCGGGTCGCTCACCCGGACCGTCGCCGCCAAGGACCAGGTGATCGGCCAGGTGGTCACGAACCTCAACACCGTCCTGGACACGCTCAACACCCGAGAGGCCGCCTTCGGCGATCTCGTCGTCACCCTCCAGAAGCTCGTCACGGGCTTCAATGACGACCGCAAGCCGCTCGGCGAGGCCGTCCAGGCGATGGGTGACCTCACCACCGTGACCGCGGGACTCCTCCAGGACGGGCGGGCCCCCCTCAAGCGGAGCATCGGCGAACTGGGCCGCCTCTCGAACACCCTCGGCGACCACACGCCGCAGATCGAGGACTTCCTCGAAAGGACACCGGCCAAGATGGCCGCCCTGGCACGGCTGTCCTCGTACGGGTCCTGGTTCAACCTCTACCTCTGCGAGGCCCGCGTGAGCGGTGTGAGCACCTCCGACGGCTCCAAGCCGCCGACCGGCATCATCGTGACCGAATCGAGGTGCCGCGGATGAGCCGCCCGCCCCGGTTCACCCCCGTCAAGGACCGCGACCCCGTCGCGGTGGCCGTCGTCGGATTCGTCGTGCTCGCCCTACTGGCCGTCCTCGCCTACAACGTGGACCGCCTGCCGTTCACCGGCGCGGGCACCACCTACAGCGCCGACTTCACCGAGGCCGCCGGACTCGCCACCGGCGACGAGGTGCGCATCGCCGGCGTCAAGGTCGGCTCGGTCACCGGGGTCGCCCTCGACGGGCCCAAGGTGAAGGTGACCTTCGGGGTCGGCGACGCCTGGGTCGGTGACCGCTCCACCGCCGCCATCGCCATCAAGACCCTGCTCGGCGAGAAGTACCTGGCCCTCGACCCGCTGGGCGCCGAACGCCAGGATCCGGGCAGCCGCATCCCGTTGACGCGCACGACGTCCCCGTACGACGTGACCCAGGCGTTCCAGGACCTGAGCGGCACCGTCGACGCCATCGACACCAAGAAGCTCGCCGAAAGCTTCGAGACGATCTCCGCCACCTTCAAGAACTCGCCGCCGAGCGTGCGCAGCGCCGCCACCGGCCTGTCCGAACTCTCCAAGTCCGTCTCCAGCCGTGACGCCCAACTGTCCCAACTCCTTCAGGGGAGCCGGACGTTCACCAAGACCCTGGAGGGAAAGAAGTCCAGCTTCGAGACCCTCATCGAGGACGGCGGATCACTGCTCGGCGAGTTGAAGGGCCGGCGCGACGCCATCCGCGCCCTGCTCAAGGGCAGCCGTGAGCTGGGCACGCAGCTCAGCGGCATCGTCGCCGACAACGACCGCCAACTCGGCCCCACCCTCAAGGCCCTCAGCCGCGTCACCGAGGTCCTGGAGAAGAACAGCGGCCAGCTCGACAAGACCCTCGCCCTCGTCGGCCCGTACTACCGGCTCGTCGGCAACACCCTGGGCAACGGCCACTGGTTCGACAGCTACCTCTGCGGAGTCGTGCCGCGCAACTACCTGCCCGAGGCGTCACAGCCCAAGACCGGATGCCAGCCGCCGCAGCAGACGTCGGCGGCGGCGAAGGGAAGCGGTGCCCGATGACCGAACTCAGAAGACCCCTCGTCATCGGGCTCGCCATGGTGGTGCTCGCGGCCTGCGGCCTCGTCGCCGTACGCGCCCTCGGCTCCGAGGGCACCCGGGTCACGGCCTATTTCGACCGCGCCGTCGGCATCTACGCCGGCTCGGACCTGCGCATCCTCGGGGTGCGCGTCGGCGAGGTCGAGTCCGTGGAGCCCGAGGGCACCCGGGTACGCGTCCGACTCCAGGTCGACGACGGCGTACGCGTCGCGGCCGACGCGCGGGCCGTCATCGTCGCCCCCAGCATCGTCGCGGACCGGTACGTCCAACTCACGCCGGCCTACGCCTCGGGCCCCGCCCTCGCCAACGGAGCCCGGCTCGCCGCGTCCCGCAACCGGACCCCCGTCGAGATCGACCAGCTGTACGCCTCGATCACCGACCTCGGCAAGGCCCTCGGCCCCGACGGCGCCAATGCGGGCGGAGCCCTGGCCGGCCTGATCGACACCGGCGCGAAGAACCTGGGCGGCAACGGTGAGGCGATCGGCACGTCCATCCAGGAGTTCGGCAAGGCGGCCAAGACCCTCGACGGCAGCAGCGACGACCTGTTCGCCACGCTCGGCCAGCTCCAGACGTTCACGACCATGCTCAAGGACAAGGACGGCGACGTCCGTACCGCCCAGGAACGCCTCGACGACGTGGTGACGTTCTTCGCCGACAACAAGGACGACCTCGCGGGCGCCCTCACCGAACTCGGCAAGGCCCTCGCCCAGGTCAAGACCTTCATCCAGAACAACCGGGGCGAGCTGAAGCAGAACGTCGACCGGCTGGTCCCCCTGACCCAGACCCTCGTCGACCAGCGGGCCTCCCTCGCCGAGGCCCTCGACGTGGCCCCGCTCGCGGCGTCCAACGTGGTGGGCGCGTACAACAAGGACACCCGCACCCTCGACGGCCGGGCCAACCTCAACGAGATCAGCGTGGGCGGACCGCTGCTCCCGCTGCCCGTGGCGGGCGGCTCCTCGGCCGCCGGCGGGGCGGGGGACCGGTGAAGCGCCGCGGACACCTCACCGGCAAGGCCGCAGGGGCGGGCATCGCCGGGATCGTCGCCCTGGGCGCGGTCGTGGTCCTCACCGTGACCATGCTCCCCGCCGACCTGCCCCGCTTCGACGGCATCGAGGACCTGCCGCTGCCCGGCGGCGCGGACCTCGGCTCCCACCCGTACACGGTCACCGCCGAACTCGCCGACGTCCTCAGCCTCGTCCCGCAGTCCGCCGTGAAGGTCAACGACGTCGCCGTCGGCCGCGTCACCGAGATCCGCCTCGGGACCGGCGACTGGACGGCGCGCGTCACCATGAAGATCAACGGAGACATCCGGCTGCCCGCCGACGCGGGCGCCCGCCTCCAGCAGTCCAGCCTGCTCGGTGAGAAGTTCATCGAGCTCACCGCCCCCGCCAAGGACGCGGGCGGTGCGCGTCTCACCAACGGCAGTACGATCCCGCTCGCCCGCACCAGTCGCGACACCGAGGTCGAGGAGGTCTTCGGCGCCCTGTCCCTGCTGCTCAACGGCGGTGGGGTCAACCAGCTGAAGACCATCACCAAGGAGCTGAACGCCGCGCTGGGCGGACGCGAGCCCGAGGTCCGCTCCATGCTGGAGCGGGTCAACACGCTGGTGAGCGACCTCGACGCGCACCGGGACGACATCACCCAGGCCCTCGACGGGGTCAACCGGCTCTCCACCACCCTGGCCGGGCGCAAGGAAGACGTGGGGAAGGTCATCACCGGCCTCTCGCCCGGCCTCAAGACCCTGGAGAACCAACGGGGTTCGCTCCTGACCATGCTGCGCGCCCTCGACACGCTGTCCGGCGTCGCCGTCTCCACCATCAACGCGGGCAAGGACGACATGGTCGCTGACCTCAAGGCACTGGCGCCGACCCTGCAAGCACTCGCCGACGCCGGAGCCGACCTGCCCGACTCCCTCCAGGCGCTGCTGACGTACCCCTTCACCGACGAGGTGATGCGGGGCATCAAGGGCGACTACCTCAACACCTACCTGTACATCGCCGCCGAACCGGGCACACAGGTCATCCCGCCGCTCGTCCCGCAGACCACGCCCGACCCGACGCCGACCCCCACCCCTCCCACCGATCCGGGCACCACCGGCCGCGGGGGCGCGTCCGGCCGCGGTTCCACGAAGTCGCCCGCACCGCTGCCGCTGCCGCCCGTCCAGAGCTTCGAACCGCCGGGAGCCTCGTCCTCCCCGAGCGGGCGGAGCACCACCGATGGGGCACAGGACGGAGGGAAGACCCGGTGATCACCCTCGCCGTACGACTGAAGAACCTCGCGTTCCTCGTCATCTCCGTCCTCGTCCTCGGTCTCCTCGGCATCCGCTACGCCGACCTCGGCCGCTACATCGGCGTCGCGGACTACTACACCGTCGACGTCCACCTCTCCCGGACCGGCGGCCTGTTCCCCCACTCGGACGTCACCTACCGGGGCGTCTCCGTAGGACGCGTCGGCGCCATCGACCTCACCGCCGACGGAGTCGTGGCCCGGCTGCACATCAAGAAGGCGGCCGCCCGCGTCCCCGCCGACGCCAAGGCCGTCGTCGCCGGACTGTCCGCCGTCGGCGAGCAGTACATCGACCTGCGGCCCCGCGGCGACCAGGGCCCGTACCTCACGGAGGGGGCCCGCATCGACCAGGCCGACACAGAGGTCCCCGCACCCGTCACCGACCTCCTGGCCAGCATGAACGACCTCACCCGGTCCGTTCCCCTCGACTCGCTGCGCACGGTCGTCGACGAGCTGGGCAAGGCGTTCGAAGGCCACGGCGACGACCTCCAGGCCCTGATCGACAGCGGCAGCGCGTTCGTGCAGGCCGCAGACCGCTCCCTGCCCGAGACCACCCGCCTCATCAACGACGGCGAGGTCGTCCTGCGCACCCAGGCCGAGGAAGCCCGGGCCATCATCGACTTCGCCACCGGCGCACGCGAACTCGCCGCCACCCTCAAGGGATCCGACGGCGATGTCCGCCGCCTGCTCGCCGTCACGCCGGACGCGGCCACCCAGATCAGCGGCCTCCTGCGCGACCTCGACCCCAGCCTCGGCGTGGTCCTCGCCAACCTGCTCACCACCTCGGAGATCGCCGTCACCCGGCAGCACGGCCTGGAGGAACTGCTCGTGAAGTTCCCCGTGGCCGTCTCCGCGGGCGCCACCACCGTCGACGGAGGACGGATGAACCTCGGCATGGCCGTCACCTTCTTCAAGCCCCTGCCCTGCACCTCCGGCTACGGCGGCACCCGCTACCGCAACGGCCTGGACCTCGGTACCGCACCCGCCCTCAACACCGCAGCCTCCTGCACGAGCCCGGCCTCGTCCGGTAAGAACGTGCGCGGCTCCGCGAACGCCCCGAAGGGCGGACCCGTCCCCACCCCGGCCACACCGGGGTCCCTGCCCTCGGGCGGCGCCGGCTCCGCCACCGCACCGGCCGCGCAGCCCCTGCCCGGCGCACTCGCCCTGCCGGGCCAGGCCGGCGGCCCCACGGACCTGGCCGGGCTGCTCGGCCTCGGCGCCGGGAGCGGTCGATGAGGCGAGCGCGCGTCCTCGCGGGCGCGGCCCTGGCAGTGGCGCTCGCCTTCTGCGGGACCGGTGCCTGGACCTACGCACAGGCCCGCACCGACGACGCCCTCGCCTTCGGCCGGGCGCGGGACGAGGTCCTCGCCCAGGGCCGCGATCACCTCACGGTGCTCAACACCCTGGACGCGTCCACGCGGGAGCACGCGGAGGCCGGCATCGAGGCGTGGCGCCACGCCTCCACCGGGCCGCTGCTCACCGAACTGGGCGCCACCCGGCCGGTGGTGGGCGCCTCGGCCCGCGCCACCGTCACCGAAGCGGCCGTGACCGCGCTGGACGCCCGGGCGGGTACGGCGAAGCTCATCGCGACGGTCCGCGTCGACGTCACGCCCCAGGGCACCTCGAAGGCGACGAGCGACCGCAAGCGCCTCGAAGCCGTCCTGGAGCGTACGGGCGGCGACACCTGGAAGGTCAAGGCACTGAGCGCCGTACCGGTGGCGGGCGCTGGCGCCACCGCTTCCGCCACGGCCGGCGCGGGAAGCGAGGCGCCGTGACGCTGTTGCGGCGCAAGACGAGGAACGGGCCCGCGGAGACGCAGGGGCCGGCCGTCCGGGACACGACGGCCGGCTCCGGACCGACGGCCACGGACGCGGGCGCGGCCGATGCCGATGCCGATTCCGAGGGCGAACCGGAC
This sequence comes from Streptomyces sp. NBC_01298, assembly GCF_035978755.1. Taxonomy (NCBI): domain Bacteria; kingdom Bacillati; phylum Actinomycetota; class Actinomycetes; order Kitasatosporales; family Streptomycetaceae; genus Streptomyces; species Streptomyces sp. NBC_01298. The sequence goes on along the minus strand of NZ_CP108414.1, from coordinate 887,388 downwards.
GTCCGGGGTTCCCGCTCCCGATTGGCCGGCCGGTGGCGCCCCGCGGCCGTGGCGGCGGCCGTAGCCCTCCTGCTCCTGGGCGGCAGCGCCTTCTTCTACGGCGCACACCGACTGCGCGCGACCCCGTCCGCCCAGAACCGCGCCCTCACCGACACCGCGACCACCGAACGGGTGAGCGGCGACGTCAGTGACGGCCTCGCCAGGATCTTCTCGTACACCCCCACCGGCGCCGACGCCACCGCGCGATCGGCGCGGACGGTGCTCGGGGGGAAGGCGGCCCGGCAGTACGGCGACCTGTTCGCCCAGCTCCGCGCCAACCTGGAGACCCAGAAGATCACCCTGAACACGAGGGCCGTCCGCACCGGGGTGATCGAACTCGACGGGGACACCGCGCGCCTCCTGGTCCTCCTCGACCAGACCTCAAGGCGGGACGGGGGCGCCACGACCTCGGCCGCGGCCCAGCTGACCGTCACCGCCCAGTTCCAAGAGAACCGTTGGCAGATCGTCGACATCAAGACCCGCTGAGAGATGAGCGGGAGACGGGAACACCCCATGACACTCGCGGTCCGCGCCCTCGTGGGCACCCGGCCGATCCTGGCCGTCGCCCTCGCACTCACCCTGGTCGCGGGCGGTATCGCCGCGTGGGCGGCCCAGGACTGGTACGGGGCGAGCCACGACGAGTCCGCCGCGTACGCCGTCCAGCGCGACCGGGCGCTCGCGGCGGCGGAACAGGCCGTGCAGAACCTCAACACCCTCGACCACACCAAGGTGGACCAGGGCCTGGATCTGTGGGAGTCGTCCACGACCGGCGACCTGCACGACCAACTCGTTAAAGGGCGCGTCGAGTTCGCGCAACAGGTCAAGGCGGCGAAGACGGTGACCACCGCCCGGGTGCTGTCCGGTGCCGTCACCGAGTTGGACGACCGCGCGGGGCGGGCCAAGGTGCTGGTCGCCCTGCGGATCACCGTAAAGGCCGCTGACGACAAGAGCAGCGAGAAGGACAGCCGCATGCTCGGGGAACTGAGCCGCACCGGAACCGACTGGAAGCTCAGCGCGCTGGGCCAGGCCCCCGTGGGCGGCACGGCGACCGGCTGACCGGCCGCCGTACCGCGAGAGCAAGCCGCATCCGAGAGCCGCCCGCACCCGAGAAGGACAGGCACGATGTCGACGACCCGCCACCTCATCAACCGCCAGCGCCGCCGCCAGGCCGCCGGCGACCAGACCGTCCCCGCCGTGCGCCCGGCCGATGCCACCGGCTCACAGGAGTCCCTGGCCGGCGCCTCCCGCCCACCCGTGGGCCACCGGCCTGCATCCTCGCGGACGCGGACGCGGACGCCGACGAGCGGGGCCGCCGACGCGAAGCGGCAGGAGGCACCCGAGCCGGACGAAGGGGCCGGAACGGCCGACCGCACGCGCAGGGGCGGAGGGAAACGCCTCGCCCCCCTCCTCGTCCTCTGCGCCCTCACCGTCCTGCTCGGCTCCGGCGCCGGATTCGCCCACAGCCGGGCAGCGGCGCTGCGGGACGATCCCGTACGGGCCAACACGGCGCTCACCGACGTCGCCCGTACCAGCGAGATCAAGGGCCAGACCGCCAGTGCCGTCGCCTCCCTCTTCTCCTACGACCACGCGCGGCCCGCCGCCTTCGAGAGCGCGGCGAAGACCTTGCTCACCGGCAAGGCCGTCACCCAGCACCGGGCGCTGTTCAACGACGTCCTCGCCCAGGCGGAGAAGCAGAAGACAGTGATCACGACGACGCTCACGGACAGTGCCGTCGAGCGCATCGACGGCGACCGGGCGCGCGTCCTGGTCTACGCGGACCAGAGCAGCGTCAGTACGGCGGGAACCGAGGGGCGGAGCCCCCAGGACCAGGGCGTCTACGCGGGAGCGATGTTCGCCTTGGACCTGTTGGATCGAGACGGGCACTGGCTCGTGGAGGGGATCGACACCTTCGGCCGCTGACCGGCCAGGCACGGCGGCGCTCACCACCAGGCGCCGGCGGACAGTGGGCCGACCGGCAGCCTGGCGAGGGAGCCGATGTCGGACGCGCGCGCCCCGCCTTCGCTCTCCCAGGCGTCTTCGCGGTTCCGGAGGTCGGGAATCCGGCCGATGACGGCTTCGGCGGCGATCAGCGCGCGGGAGGTCAGGACGCTGCCGGGGACGGCGGCGGCAGCCATCAGGCGGGCCGCGGAAGCGGGTGCGGTCTGGGGCGGGACGACGAGGAGGTCCCAGCGGCCGACGGTGTAGGAGAGCAGGATCAGCTTGTCGGGGTCCTGTTCGGTGAACCAGCCCACGCGCAGGGTGTGTCCGGCGACGGGGACCTTGTGCGGGATGAGGGGCCAGCGGGTGGGGTTCACGGTGACGCGGGTGATGCGCCCCCAGGGCTCGGCCAAGGCGGCGATGAGAGCGGGGAGTTCGGCTGAGAGGTCACGAGAGCGGGGCCACCAGGCGCCGTCCAGCTGCCCGGAGAGCATGGTCTTCGGCGTGAGCACGAGGCGAGCGGGGCGAGGAGACGCGTCAGCGGGAGGCGCGAGTGGCGTGGGAGGCGTGGTGCGTTCCAGGATGACGGTCATGGTGGAGACCTGTCCCCGGGCCGCCCGCAGTTCGACGGCCCAGCGTATTGATCGCCGGAAATGACACCTGAGTTGCATCCGATGCGCGAAGTACTCCCGGTAGCTCCATTCTACTCCGGTACGGAGATCGAAAGGGGTTCTGATCAGGTGTTTCCGCTGAGGCGGAGCGTTTGTGCCCCGGCCGTCCGCGCGACCGACGGGGTCAGCGCGCAGTTGACGTCGACCACGCCTTCCACGGCGCGTGCGAGACGTGCCGCCACCGGAATGAGCGATGCGTCGAGGATGCCGCCGGAGAGGGTGACCACGCCGTGGTGGACGTCGACCCGCACCCTGTGCTGTGCGAGCGGGAACAGTCGGCCGACCACCTCGCGCCGTATCTCGTCCACGAGTTCACTGTCCGGGCGCAGGAACACCCGGAGCAGATCGGTGCGACTGACGATGCCCTGGAGGGTGCCGTCCGGGTCGACGACCAGTAGCCGTTTGATGTGCCGTTCCGCCATGAGCCGGGCCGCCTGGGACAGGGTGGCACCGGGCCCAACGGTGACGGCGGGAGCCGTCATCAGGTCCTTGGCCAGGGTTGAGCCGGCCAGGGGCGTGACGCTGACGACGGTTCTCGTCATCACGTCGCGGACGAGACGTGGACTGGAGGTCATGGCGTGGTGGTCCTCAATGAGAAGGCGAAGGGTTCCCGGGGCCGTCCCGGAGATCGGCGACCGTCCCCCGGTGAAGGAGACCCCGCCATCCACCCTCACACGTCCACGCCACGGGCCGGAGGGGCCTGTCGGGCCCCGGTGCGGGACCGTCCGGCCCTGTCCGGGAACCGGGCGACGGGGACAGCCTGAGGTGACCTTGCCGGAGCACGGGAGACATGGAGAGGTGGCGTCATGAAGGCACTCGTCTTCCAGGGACCGGGAAGCACCGCGTGGCAGGAGGTGCCGGATCCGGCGATCAAGGATCCCGCCGACGTGATCGTGCGCGTCGACGCCGTGACGATCTGCGGGACGGACCTGCACATCGTCAAGGGTGATCTGCCGGAGGTGAATCCAGGCCGTGTGCTCGGCCACGAGGCCGTGGGCACGGTGGTGGAGTGCGGAGGTGACGTCCGCTCGGTGCGCCCCGGCGACCGGGTCCTGGTCTCTTGCATCTCCTCATGCGGCCGGTGCCGGTTCTGCCGCGAGAGCCGCTACGGGCAGTGCCGCGGGGGCGGCGGCTGGGTGCTCGGGCACACCATCGACGGCACGCAGGCCGAGTACGTCCGCGTGCCGTTCGCCGACCTCTCCGTGCACCCGCTGCCGAGCACGGTCGACAGCGCCGCCGCCGTCCTGCTCGCGGACATCTTCCCCACCTCCTACGAGGTGGGGGTGCTGAACGGGAACGTGCGGCCCGGGGACACCGTCGTCGTGGTCGGCGCCGGCCCCGTGGGACTCGCGGCCATCACCACGGCACGGCTGTACTCGCCGGCCCGCGTCATCGCCGTCGATCTCGCGCCGTCCCGGCTGGCGGCGGCGCGCGAGCTGGGGGCGGACGCGGTCGTGAACGCGGCCGAGGAACCGGAGATGCTCGTGGGTGACCTGACCGACGGACTCGGCGCGGACGTCGTCATGGAGGCCGTCGGCGTGCCCGAGACCTTCGAGATGTGCACCCGCATGGTCCGCCCGGGCGGCCGGGTCGCGAACATCGGCGTCCACGGCAAGCCGGCGACCCTGCACCTCGAAGACCTGTGGATCAAGGACGTCACCATCACCACCGGGCTCGTGGACACCTCCTCCACGCCGATGCTGCTGCGCATGCTGGCGGCCGGCCGGCTGCCGACCTCGTCGCTGATCACCCATCGTTTCGAGCTGGGACAGATGGAAGAGGCGTACGAGGTGTTCTCCCGTGCCGGTGAGACGGGCGCGCTGAAGGTCGTGCTGGGCGGGCCGCGCCACGACGACCTGGCCGTATCGAACCCGTCGCGCGTCCAGAAGGTGTGAAGGCTCCGGTGCGCGACGTCGCCGGTGCCGGGGTGGGGGCCGGTCGGCCCCCACCCCAGTCCCCGTCGGCCCTGCCAAGCGAGTGTCCCACCGGGTGATTCTGGAGTGCGGGCCTGTTGCGGGTCTCGCTCCCGAAGAGGTGACCCACCATGCCTCGGATACAGATCTCGGCACCCCGGCCACGGCCGCAGCGCCCGCCGCCCCTCGACCTGCGCACGCCGTCGGGGCGCGTCCTGCCGTACTGAGAAGACAGGAAGGAGGCGGGCCCATGAGCGCACAGCGGGTACTGGTCGCCTACGGCAGCAAGCTCGGCGCGACCGCCGGCATCGCGGAAGAGATCGGCAGGTCACTGCGCGACGACGGATCCGCGCCTGGGCCCGCGGGATCGGCGCCGAACTCGCGGCGACTCACTGAACGCGCCCCACAGCACAGCAGTCGGCGGCGCCGCCGTACGGAGAACGTCCTCCGCGCGGCGGCGCCGCCGACTTTCGGTCAGGTGGTCCTGACCGCTCGCGCTCCGTTCGGCGGGGACGGACTGGGGAGCGGCGTGGTGATCTCCGCCGTGCGCGGCGTCTGGAGGGTCGCGGCCGCGGATTCGCGGGCGAGGAAGGCGCCGAGTTCGCCGATGGTGCTCATGAGCGGCGCGGGGAAGACCACGGTGGTGTTCTTGTCGACGCCGATCTCCACGAGGCTCTGCAGGTTGCGCAGTTGCAGGGCGAGGGGGTGGGCCATCATGGTGTCGGAGGCGTCGCCGAGTGCGGCGGCGGCCAGCGACTCGCCCTCCGCGTTGATGATCTTTGCCCTCTTCTCCCGTTCGGCCTCGGCCTGGCGGGCCATCGCGCGCTTCATGCTGTCGGGCAGTTGGATGTCCTTCAGTTCGACCAGGGTGACCTCAACGCCCCATTCGGCGGTGGTGACGTCGAGGATCTCGCGGATGCCGAGGTTGATGCGGTCGGTTTCCGAGAGGGTCTCGTCGAGGGTGTGCTGGCCGACGACCTTGCGCAGGGTGGTCTGGGCGATCTGGTTGATGGCCGCGCCCACGTTCTCGATCGCGATCACCGACTTCACGGCGTCGACGACGCGGAAGTAGGCGACCGCGGAGACGTCGACGCTGACGTTGTCCCGGGTGATGATGCCCTGGGACTGGATGGGCATGGTGACGATCCGCAGGGACACCCGGTGCAGGACGTCCGCGAACGGCACGATGACCCGCAGGCCCGGCGCGCGGGTCCCGATGAGCCGGCCGAAGCGGAACAGCACGCCCTGCTCGTACTGCTTGACGATCTTCAGGGCCATGGTCAGCCCTATCAGGGCGACCACGGCCAGGGCGATCAGGGCGAAGATCAGGACTTCCATGAAGGTGCTCCTCACGAAGTGCGGTGGCGGAGCGAGGGGATGGCCCGGGTCCGTCCGCAGGGCGCCGCACGGGTGTGACCGGGTGCGGCGGGCCTGCCTCGCTTCCATGGTCGCGCGGTGCGCAGGGGGCGGGCAGGGGCCGAACGGTCCACATCCCGCATCAGCGGCGAACGTCTTCGGCGCCGCGGTCCGGCGGGGCGGTGCGGGTGTGGGTGTGGGTGTCGTTGGAGTGGGCCGTGAGCCGGTCGATGACCGCCACCACACCGTCCAACTGTCCGGCGAGCCGGAGCGCGACGGGAATCTGGCTGCTCTTGGACAGTCGGCCGTCCAAGGTGACGACCCCGTCCACGACATCCACGCTCACGGCATCGGCACCGATGCCCATCGTGTCCGCCAGCACGTCCTCGACCAGCACCCGGTGTATCTCGTGGTCCGGGCGCAGAAACACGCGGAGCAGGTCCCGTCGCGTCACGATGCCGACCAGGCGGTCCTCCTCGTCGACGACCGGCAGCCGGGTCACCCCGCGTCGGGTAATGAGGCGGGCGGCCTCGGTGACGGTCTGGTCGGCGTGGACCGTGACGGCCGGCGCGGTCATCAAGTCTTCAGCGGTGAGGTGGTCTTGGACGAGCAGATCGGTCCGTGAAACGACCCCGAGGACGCGCTCGTCCGCGTCCAGGACCGGCATGCCGCCGATGTCGTGCTCGACGAGCAGCGCGGCCACGTCCGCGGACGGAGTCCTCCCGAGGACCGAGACGACCTCGTCGGTCATCAGGAAGCCGACCTTGGCGTGCTTCATCTGTGGCCCTCCTGTCGGCTTCGGCCAGTGAGCGCATCGTGCGGAGCGCCCTCACCAGCCACCATCCGCCGCGTCAGCCCGCGGTGCGAGGGCCGAACGGGTCCTGTGCCAGGACTGACCGGTCCCGGCGGCGAGGGGCCGATGAGGCGGTGTGCACCGGGCAAGGGACCTTCGGTCCCTTGCCCGGCCCCTGCGGCCCATTCCCCGCGCGGGCCGGGGTGGCAGTGTGAAGACGACCCCGTCGCTGTTCGACAGAGGAGGAAGCCATGGAAGGCTCCACCCAGCACCGTCCGGACCCCGGTTCGGTCGTCGTCGGTGTCGACGGATCAGACACCGCGCTGGCAGCGGCGCTCTGGGCCGCCGCCGAGGCAGCCCGCCGCGACAGCACCCTTCACCTCTTCTACGCGGCCGACACCGCCGACGGGGTCTTCTACCTGTCGGCGGAGATCATCGAACGCGTCCGCGTGGAGGGCCGTGACCTGTTGGAGCTCACGGCCGCCACGGTCTCTGAGCGGTTCCCGACCCTCCACGTCACCACGGAGTACAGCCGCCGGGACCCCGTCTCCGGCCTGCACCGAGTGGGGGCGAAGTACGGCATGACCGTGGTCGGTCACCGCGGGCTGGGCGGCTTCGAGTCGCTGATGCTGGGTTCGGTCGGTCTGAGGATCGCGGCAGCCGCCACGACCCCCGTCATCGTGGTGCGCGGCGGCCAGGACCTCGCCGAGAGCGGCGTGGTGCTGGCCGCGGTTCGCGACGAGTGCGACCTCGAATGCGCGCGCCGCGCCGCCCGCGAAGCAGAGCTGCGCACAGCAACGCTGCACCTGCTGACCGTGTGGAACGTACTCCAGCACGCCGGAACCGTCGTCACCATGCTCGACGACGTCAACGAGTTCGCCGGCCGCCACGTCCGCGCTCTGAAGTCCGTCGCCGACCGCGTGGGCGAGGAGTTTCCCGCGTTGACGGTGAACACCGACGCGGAGAAGAGCGTGTCGGTGGCTTCGGTCCTGGTCGAGGCATCGCGCCATGCGGACCTGCTCGTCATGGGAGGACGGCGATCGCCCGGGTACTTCGGGCCCACCCTGGGACGTACGACGCACAGTCTCCTGCACCACGCGCACTGCCCCGTGGAGCTCGTTCCACGGCACGACGGGGAGCGAGGGAGCGACGCGGAATGACCGACATCGCTCCGAGGGCATCGCCCGGGTCCCCAGCGCCGCATGCCGATCGAGACGGCCGCAGGCCGGGCGCGGGAGGACTAGGCTGAAGGCCGGGTGGGTGAGCGGAGCCCTTCGACGCCGCCGGAGGTGTCCATGGCCGGGGACGATCGAGACGCGTCGGCGAGCCGGATTCCGCAGCCGGGGCTGGACGCGCTCCAGGCGCAGATCACCGACGCGCGGGGTACCCGTGACCGGCTGACGGGCCTGCTGGAGGCCGTCATGTCGATGGGGCAGGGGCTGGACCTGGCCCAGGTGCTGCGCGGCATCGTGGAGGCCGCGGTGGTCCTCGTGGACGCGGAGTACGGTGCGCTGGGCGTGGTGGGGGACGACGAGAAACTCGCCGAGTTCCTCCCGGTGGGCATCAGCGACCAGCTCCGGGCGCGGATCGGGGCCCTGCCCACCGGACACGGACTGCTGGGCGAGCTGATCAGGCACCCGCGGCCACTGCGCCTGGGAGACCTCTCGGAGCACGCGGCCTCCGCCGGATTCCCGGAGCACCACCCGCCGATGCGTTCCTTCCTCGGCGTACCGATCCGGGTCCGGGACGAGGTGTTCGGCAATCTCTACCTGACGGAGAAGCGGGGCGGCAAGGGCTTCGACGCGCAGGACGAGGGGGTCTTGTCCACCCTCGCGGTCGCCGCCGGCGTCGCCGTGGACAACGCCCGTCTGTACGAGGAGGTCCGGCTCCGGGAGCGCTGGCTGGCGGCCAGCTCCGATTTCACGAGCGCGCTGCTGTCCGGCTCCTCCGAGATCGAGGTGCTGGAAGGCATGCTGGAGCGGGCCCGGGACATCATCTCGGCCGAGATGTGCGTCTTTTACCAGGTGGGGCCCGGCGGCGAGCTGCGCGGCTCGCTGGCCCTGGGGGAGGGCGCCGAGGCGCACCGCGGGATCGTGCTGCCCGGCAGCGAGGGGATCCTGGCCGCCGTCGTCCTGGCACCGGACGGACTGATCACCTTGGCCGATGTGGCCACCGATGCCCGGGCCGCGGCGCAGCCGGACACGTGGACGGGCTTCGGGCCGGGCGTGGCGGTCACGGTGGGCACGAGGGCGAAGCTGCGGGGAGTGCTGATGCTGGCACGGCGTACGGGGCGGCCGGCGTTCGCCGCGGCCGAGGTCGCGCCCCTGCCCGGCTTCGCGGGGCAGGCGGCCCTCGCGCTGGAGCTGGCCGACCGGCGCCGGGACAGTGAGCAGGTGAGCCTGTTGGCGGACCGCGACCGGATCGCCCGGGATCTGCACGATCTCGCGATCCAGCGGCTCTTCGCCACGGGAATGACCTTGCAGAGCGCCCAGCGCTTCGTGGCGCACCCGGAGGCTTCCGAGCGGCTGGGCCGGTCGATCGACGACCTGGACGAGACGATCAAGATCATCCGGTCGACGATCTTCGGACTCCGCGACCACGAAGGGGCGGGCAGTACCCCGAGGCTCCGGGTCCGTGCGGTTCGGGCCGTGGGCGAGGCGGCGGCACTGCTCGGTTTCGCGCCCGCCCTGCGCATGGAGGGGCTGATCGACACCGATGTTCCGGTGCCGGTCGCCGACGACGTGGTCGCCGTGCTCGGAGAGGCCCTGACCAACGTGGCCCGCCATGCGGGAGCGGCGCGGGCGGAGGTCGGGATCGTCCTGGCGGACGGCGTGCTGGCCGTGACGGTGAGTGACGACGGCGTGGGCGTCACGGACGGTGGCCGTCGGAGCGGTCTGCGCAACCTCGCGGAGCGCGCCGAGGCCCGCGGGGGAGGGCTGTCCGTCTCGCCGGGCCCTGACGGTGGTGGAACCCGTCTGGACTGGCGGATCCCGATCGGGCCCATCAGGTGAGTTCGAGCCTCAGCGGCCGGTCTCGTCGTGCTCGCGCACCTCGGCGGCGATGACTGCGGCCTGCACGCGGCGTTCGACGCCCAGCTTGGCGAGCAGCCGTGAGATGTGGTTCTTGACCGTCTTCTCGGACAGGAAGAGCCGTTTGCCGATCTGACGGTTGGTGAGGCCCTCGCCGATCAGTTCGAGCACGGCTCGCTCGCGCTCGGAGAGCACCGTCAGCCGCTTGTCCCCGGGCGGCTTCCCGGCGGTCGGGTCCCGGAGCGAACTCATCAGACGGGCCGTCGTCGCGGGGTCGAGCATCGACTGGCCCGTCGCCACCGTCCGAATGGCGGCGACCAGGTCCGAGCCCTTGATCTGCTTCAGTACGTACCCGGCCGCGCCCGCCATGATGGCGTCGAGCAGGGCGTCCTCGTCGTCGAAGGACGTCAGCATGAGGCAGGCGAGATCCGGCATGCGCGAGCGCAGCTCGCGGCAGACGCTGATGCCGTCGCTGTCGGGCAGCCGTACGTCGAGGACCGCGACGTCCGGCCGCAGTGCCGGCCCCCGGGCCAGGGCCTGCGCGGCCGTCGCCGCCTCACCCACCACCTCGATGTCCGGCTCGGAGTCCAGCAGGTCGTGCAGTCCGCGCCGGACGACCTCGTGGTCGTCGAGGAGGAACACCCGGATGGGCGCCGGGGCGGCAACTGGTGCATCGGACATCCACGCCACACCCTCGGGTCGGATACGTCTGGGGACAATTGTCTCAGATACGGCTTCCGCTGCCGTGGGGTGCGTACAGGTCGAGGAGCCGGATCCGGGCGGAGACGAGCCGGTGGGCGAGGACCTGCCCCACCCACTGCCACATGGCGGAGGTGAGTGCGGGGTCGGAGTCCATCAGCGCCCGTACGGCGGCGGCGTCGAACTCGTCGGTGCGCACCGGCGTCATGGCCTCGGCGCCGAAGTGCCAGGTGTAGGGACGGAACAGCCAGGACCAGCCGACGAGCTCGCCCGGGCCGGCCGTCTCGACCACGGCGGCCTGCCGGCCGGGTACGTGCACGTCCATGCCGACGCTGCCCGACCGGACGACCCAGAACCGGCCGGCGTGCCCGCCCTGGTTGAACAGTCGCGCGCCGGCCTCGAAGTTCGCCTCGTGGGCCAGGGCCAGCAGACTGCCGCGGTGCTCCGGGGAGAGGGCGTGGTCGAAGCGCAAGGGGGAGGAGGTGAGCCGGTGGGGGGAAGAGGTGCTCATGGCGGTTCTCCGTTCGGGTCCGCTTCCACCCTCCACCGCCGTCGGCCCGTCCGGGAAGGGCCGTTCGGTACCTTCCCGACCCGGGCGGCCCACCCGTACCGCCCCGGGCGGGGAGATCAGTGGGGCCAGGACCAGTCGGCGACCTCCGGCAGGTCGGTTCCGTGGGCACGGATCCAGTCGTGGTGGCGGATCCGCTCGTCGCACATGGTCTGGCGCAGGGCCGCCGCGCGGCCGGCGAGGCCGGGGACGCGGTCGATGACGTCCATGACGAGCCGGTACCGGTCGAGGTCGTTGCGCACGACCATGTCGAAGGGGGTGGTCGTGGTTCCGGACTCCTTGTAGCCGCGGACGTGCAGCTGGGCGTGGCCGGTCCGGCGGTAGGCGAGTCGGTGGATGAGCCACGGATAGCCGTGGTACGCGAAGACCACCGGCCTGTCGGTGGTGAAGAGGGCGTTGTACTCGGTGTCGGTCATGCCGTGCGGGTGTTCCTCGTGGGGCATCAGCCGGGCGATGTCGACGACGTTGACGACCCGGACGGCCAGCGACGGGAGGTGTTCGCGGAGCAGGGCCGAGGCGGCCAGGACCTCCATGGTCGGCACGTCGCCGGCGCAGGCGAGCACGACGTCCGGCTCGTGGGAGCCGTCGTCCGTACCGGCCCACTCCCAGACTCCGGCGCCGCGCGCCACGTGCGCGCGGGCCTCCTCGATGGGCAGCCAGTCGAAGCAGGGCTGCTTGCCCGCTACGATCACGTTCACCTGGTCACGGCTGCGCAGCGCGTGATCGGCCACCGCGAGGAGGGTGTTGGCGTCCGGCGGCAGGTAGACCCGTACGACCTCGGGGCTCTTGTTGAGGACGTGGTCGACGAAGCCGGGGTCCTGGTGGGAGAAGCCGTTGCTGTCCTGGCGCCAGACGTGCGAGGTGAGCAGGTAGTTGAGAGAGGCGACGGGCGCGCGCCAGCTCAGCTCGCGGGCGTTCTTGAGCCATTTGATGTGCTGGCCGACCATGGAGTCGACGATGTGGGCGAAGGCCTCGTACGTGGAGAACAGTCCGTGGCGGCCGGTGAGGAGGTAGCCCTCCAGCCAGCCCTGGCACACGTGCTCGGAGAGGATCTCCATGACCCGGCCGTCGCGGGACAGGTGCTGGTCCGTGGGCTCCGTCAGCCCCTGCCAGGCCTTGCCGGTGACGTCGTACAGGTCGTCGAGGTGGTTGCTCGCGGTCTCGTCCGGTCCGACGACCCGGAAGTCTCGTCGTCCGGCCGTGGCCGCCATGACCTGCGCGAGGTAGCGGCCCAGGACGCGGGTCGGCTCGTGCAGGGTGCTTCCGGGCTTCTCCACGGGGACGGCCCACGCGTCGAGCGCGGGGAGCGGGAGCGAGCGCAGCAGCCGGCCGCCGTTGGCGTACGGGCTCGCGCCCAGGCGGCGCTCCCCCTCCGGTACGCAGGCCCGTACGGAGGAGACGGGACGGCCCTCGGCGTCGAAGAGCTCCTCCGGCCGGTAGGAGCGCATCCAGCTCTCCAACTGCCTCAGGTGTTCGGGGTTCTCGCGCACCCCGGCGAGCGGCACCTGGTGCGCGCGCCAGGTGCCCTCGACGGGTTGCCCGTCGACGGCCGCGGGACCCGTCCAGCCCTTGGGGGTCCGCAGGACGATCATCGGCCAGGGCGCGCGCTCGGCACCCGGATCCGTGCCGGCGGCCCGCGCTTCCCGCTGGATTGCGTGGATGCGGTCGAGGGCCCGGTCCATGGCTCCGGCCATGGCCGGGTGGACGAGGGCGGGGTCGCTGCCGGAGACGTAGAGGGGCTCGTGCCCGTAGCCGCGCAGCAGCGCGTCCAGCTCCTGCTCCGGTATCCGCGACAGCACGGTCGGATTGGCGATCTTGTATCCGTTGAGGTGCAGGATCGGCAGGACGGCGCCGTCGTGGACCGGGTCCAGGAACTTGTTCGAGTGCCAGGAGGCGGCCAGCGGCCCCGTCTCCGCCTCGCCGTCGCCGATGACGCATGCCACCAGCAGGCCGGGATGGTCGAAGGCGGCCCCGTACGCGTGGGCCAGCGAGTAGCCGAGCTCACCGCCCTCGTGGACGGAGCCCGGCGTCTCCGGCGCGACGTGACTCGGTACGCCGCCGGGGAAGGAGAACTGGCGGAACAGCCTGCGCATCCCGTCCGCGTCCCGGCCGATGTCCGGATAGGTCTCGCCGTACGTGCCCTCCAGCCAGGAGTTGGCGAGGACGGCCGCCCCGCCGTGGCCGGGTCCCCAGACGCACAGGGCCTGCAGGGAACGCTCCTTGATCACCCGGTTCAGGTGGGTGTGGACGAGGTTCAGGCCGGGGGCGGTGCCCCAGTGGCCGAGCAGCCGCGGCTTGATGTGCTCCGGCCGCAGCGGCTCGGCGAGCAGCGGGTTGTCCATGAGGTAGATCTGGCCGACGGCCAGGTAGTTCGCGGCGCGCCAGTGCGCGTCCAGTTCCGGGATCCGGTACGTGGTGGTCATGAGAGCTCCTTCGAACCGTGGGCCGGGCCATGCGCCGGTTGAGTCGATGCGTGAACCGTGCTCCTACGCGGCCGGAGGCGGGAAGGGCAGGACCGGCCCCCACATGGGGCCGGTCGGCCCCTTCTGCGCCACCGGCGGAGGGGGGAGTGTGAGCGGCCGGGTCTCTGCCGGGTCACGCCGCCCCGGCCGACGGCGGACTCCGGCGGTACGCCGAGAAGGGCCGATGGTGTGGAGACGATGCGGGACACAGAGCCGTGTCACGGGTGCTCGTTCCGAGGAGGCAGGCAGGTGAACGCGACCGAGGACGAGGCGCGGCACCATCCGGTTGTCGTCGCACACCGCACGAGTCAGGCCGCCGGTGTCCAGTCGCGCGTCGCTGACGCGATCACGAAGTTCGCCGGCTCCATGCCCTTCGTCTATCTCCACGCGATCGGCTTCGCCCTCTGGATGCTGTTCGTGGAGGCGAATCCCTGGCCGATGCTGACGCTCGTCGTCTCCCTGGAGGCGATCTTCCTGTCGACGTTCGTGATGATCGGACAGAACCGGCAGACAGCGTTCCAGCAGGCGAAGGCCGACCACGATTTCGTCGAGCAGGAGCTGGAACTCAAGACCAATACGGAACTGACCCGTGCCATCCACGCGATGACCACGGAACTTCACCGCCGACTGGTTCCGGAAGCGGCCGGCGGAATCGAAGCCGCCCCGGAGATGACAGCCCTTCCCCCGGCAGGGGAAACCGGCCTCCACCGTCACACCCCGAGGAGAGGGCCGCATGGGCCCGACAGGCCCCGGTAGGGGACCGTCCGGCCCTGTGCCGAGCACCGGTGGCGGGTACAGCCTGAGGTTGACGCCCAGCGCGTCGCCAAGTTCCCGTACCGGATTCGAACGACAAGGGTGTGACGATCATGGGAGAGACCACAGCAGATGCGTCCCCGATCAAGGCTCCGGCTGCCCGTGGTGACCTCGGACGACGCGTGAGCGCCCGCCGCGAAGAGCTGGGAATCACGCGTGAGGAACTCGGGGAGCGCTGCGGGGCCGCCGCGTCGTACATCGCCTACGTGGAGGAGCGGGCGGCGGGGCCCAGCATGGGCATGCTCGTGGGTCTCGCGGACGGGCTGGGGACCACCGTTGCCGAGCTGACCGGGAGAACGACCGGCAGTCCCCCCGGCATGGGGACCGCGATGCGCGGTTCCGAGTCGAAAGTGTTGAGCGAGGCCGAGTGCCTCCGCCTGCTCTCCACCCATGGCATCGGCCGGGTCGGGTTCTCCGGCATGGAAGGACTCGCCGTCTTCCCCGTCAACTATGTCGTCGTGGGAGACGAGATCGCGTTCCGTACGGCGGCCGACTCGCGGCTCGCCGGGGCGTCCGGGACCGAGGTCGCCTTCGAGGTGGACCACATCGACGACGTGATGCGAGCGGGCTGGAGCGTCATGGCCGTCGGCGAGGTGTCCGGTGTCACGGACGGGGCGCGGGTCAGCCACCTGTTCTCGGTCGCCCGCTCGCTGCCCTGGGCCGGCGGACCCCGTACGCACTGGATGTCCATTACCCCCACCAGGATGACCGGCCGTCGTGTGGGATCCGGGTGAGCGCCCCGCACGCCGTCGTGTTCGACACGGACGGGGTACTGCTCGACTCGGCGCGGCTGCACGCCGCGGCCTGGAAGGCTGCCTTCGACAGCTGTCTGGACGCCTGGGCCGCGTCCGGGAACGGGCGGCAGCCTCCCTTCGACGCGGACCGTGAGTACCGTCGGTGGGTGGACGGCAAGCCCCGGCTGGACGGGGCGAGTTCCTTCCTGAACTCCCGCGGCATCCAGCTGCCGACCGGCAGCCCCGACGACGCACCGGGCGACGACACGGTCTGGGCGGTGGCCGCGCGCAAGGAGACGGCGTTCGTACGCAGACTGCGGTCCGGGGCCGTCCACGCCTTCACCGACGTCGCTCCGGCGCTCGCCCGGTTGCGGGCGCACGGCGTGTGCTGTGCCGCCGTATCGGCCTCCCGGCATGCCCGGCCGCTTCTCGGATCGGCCTCCCTGCTGGGCCGCTTCGACGCCGTGGTGGACGGTACGAACGCTGCCGACCTGGGGCTCGCCGGCAAGCCGGACCCCGCCCTGTTCCTCGAAGCGGCCGTACGGCTCGGGACGGACCCCGCCCGCTGCGCGGTGGTGGAAGACGCCCTCGCAGGTGTCGAAGCAGGCAGACGCGGCAACTTCGGCCTCGTCATCGGCCTCGACCGGACGAAGAACCCCGACACGGAACGGGCACTGCGGGAACGCGGGGCGGACCTGGTCGCCGCCGAACTCCTCACGATCGCCGACCTCGTCTGCGGGGCGCGACCGTGACGGGCCCGTGGACCTGGGGGTACGACCACTACGACCCCCAAACGGAGCGACTCGTCGAAGCCCTGTGCACGCTGGGCAACGGCAGGTTCGCCACGCGCGGTGCGGCCCCCGAGACCCCGGCGGGCCCCGTGCACTATCCCGCCACGTACGCCGCCGGCTGCTCCAACCGGCTCACCTCGCACGTGGCCGGACAGCAGGTCGACAACGAGGACATGGTCAACCTGCCCAACTGGACGTCGCTGCGGTACCGCTGCATCGCCGACGACGGTCTCCAGGGCGACTGGCTGACTCCCGACGACCCCGGCATGCTGCACTACGAGGTGGTGCTCGACCTGCGCCGAGGGACGCTCACCCGGCACATGCTCTTCCAGGACGGCCGCGGCCGCCGCCTCGGCGTCACGCACGTCCGCGTCGTGCACATGGGAGACCCCTACCTCGCGGCCCAGCGGACCACCTTCCACGCGTACGGATGGAGCGGCCTGATCGAAGTGGAATCAGGGCTGGACGGAGACGTGGCCAATGCGGGAGTGGAGCGTTACGGCGGGCTCGACGGCCACCACCTCACGGACCATCGGACGGGCTTCGCGCCGCACGGCGTCGCGTGGATCACCTGCCGGACCACCTCCTCCCACACTGAAATCGGCCTTGCCGTCAGGACGGTCACCCGACCTCGCGCACCCGTCATGACGAGCCACACCGCGGCCGGGACGGCGCAGACGTACAGACTGCCCATGGCTCCCGGACGGTCCGCGACGGTGGTGAAGACCGCGGCCCTGCACACCTCCCTCGACAGGCCGGCCGGAGACCTCCTGCCGCGCGCGATCGAACACGCTTCGGGGGCACCCGGATTCCCGGCCCTGCTCACGGCACAGCGCTCGGCCTGGGAACGGCTCTGGGAGCAGGGCGAGTTGACCGTGTCGGGGGAGGCCGGTCGGATCCTGCGCCTCCATCTCTTCCATGTGCTGCAGACGCTCTCCCCGCACACCGCCGAGCTGGACGTGGGTGTCCCCGCGCGGGGCCTGCACGGTGAGGCCTACCGGGGCCACGTCTTCTGGGACGAACTCTTCGTCCTGCCCTACATCACGCTGCACTTCCCCGAAGTGGCGCGGGCCCTGCTCATGTACCGCCACCGACGGCTGCCGGCCGCCCGCGACGCTGCCCGGCTGGCAGGACAGAGCGGAGCGATGTTCCCCTGGCAGAGCGGAA
Source organism: Streptomyces sp. NBC_01298 (assembly GCF_035978755.1). Taxonomy (NCBI): domain Bacteria; kingdom Bacillati; phylum Actinomycetota; class Actinomycetes; order Kitasatosporales; family Streptomycetaceae; genus Streptomyces; species Streptomyces sp. NBC_01298. Next base: position 870,415 of record NZ_CP108414.1, on the reverse strand, counting down.
GTTCGGGACAGGAGGAGAGTCAGGCCCTGCACCTCAATCCCCGCTCGGGCCGCTGGCTTCCCGACCACTCGCACCTGCAGCGCCATGTCGGCTCCGCCATAGCCCTGAACGTCTGCCGTTACGGGCGGGCCACCGGGGACACCGGCTTCATGCACGGCCCCGGCGCGGAACTCCTGCTCGAGATCGCCCGCTTCTGGGCCGGCGCCGCCGTCTACGACGCGGAACGGGGGCGCTACCGCATCCGCGGCGTGCTGGGCCCGGACGAGTACCACGACGCCTATCCCGCGGCCGCGGAACCCGGAATCGACGACAACGCCTACACCAACGTGATGGCCGCCTGGGTGATCCAGCAGGGGCTCGAACTGCTCGACGAACTGCCCCCCGCTCGACGGACGGAACTGACCGAGCGACTCGCCCTGGACCGCGGCGCGCTGGAGCACTGGGAAGAGGTGTCCCGCCGCCTGCACGTCCCGTTCCACCGGGGAGTCATCAGCCAGTTCGAAGGATACGGAGACCTGGCCGAGCTGGACTGGGCGGCCTACCGCGCCCGGTACGGCGATGTGCGCCGGCTCGACCGGATCCTGGAAGCCGAAGGGGATACGGTCAACCGCTACCAGGCGTCGAAACAGGCCGATGTGATCATGCTCGGTCACCTCTTCCGGCCCGCCGAGCTGTACGGCCTGTTCGCCCGGCTCGGCTACCGGCTCGACGATGCGGTGTGGCGGGAGACCGTCTCGTACTACCTGCCGCGCACCAGCCACGGATCGACGCTCAGCAGCCTCGTCCACGGCTGGGTGCTGGCCCGCCAGAAGGACCCGGACGCCTGGAAGTACTGCCAGGAGGCACTCCTCGGCGACGTCACGGACATTCAGGGCGGGACCACCGGGGAGGGGATCCACCTGGGCGCCATGGCCGGCACCCTCGACCTCGCGGAGCGCGGAGTCACGGGCCTGGAGACCGGCCCCGAAGGCCTGTACATCGATCCCGTCCCCCTACGGGAGATCGAGCCCGTCTCCTTCACGCTCTGCCACCGGGGACACCGCGGTGTCCGTGTCCGACTGCTCCACGGCAGGTTCGGCATCACCGTGCCGGAATCCCGCCAAGGTCCTCTGGCCCTCATGCTGCCCGGCGAACAGGCCGTCGTGGTGGCGGCAGGAGACGAGCATTGGTTCCGGCTTCCCGTGGACTAGGCCGTCTCCTACTCGTGGGCGATGACGGCGACGGGCGAGGTGGCGTGGTGCAGGACCGCGTGCGCGATCGCGCCGATGTGGGTGCCGTAGGCGGACCGTCGGATCCGCCTGCCGACGACGACCAGCGCGGCACCTTTGGAGGCGTCCACGAGCTGGATCGCGGACTGTCCTATGCGCACCTCGGGAGTTACCGCCACCGAGGGGTACTTGTCGCACCAGGGGCGGATCAGCTCCTCCACGGCCGTCGCGATCCGCTGCCCGATCTCCTCCTGGGCACCGGGGTCGAGAGGGGGGCCGTAGCCGATGATCGGCGGTGGTGCCCAGGCATGGAGCACCCGTAGGGCGCACCCGCGGCGTGCTGCCTCGTCGAAGGCGAAGGAGAGGAGCGCGTCACACGGGCGCCCGATGTCCGCTCCCACCACGACCGGGCCGTCGGCACCGGATCCCTCGGCAGGCGCCGCCTCACCGTGCGGCGCTCTCACGAGGACGACCGGCTGATCGACCGCGGCGATGGTGCCGGCGCCGATGGACCCGAGGACGAATCCGGCGATGCCGCCGAGCCCTCGGGAACCCAGCACCAGGATGTCCGAAGAGGCGGCCGCGTGGGCCAGGGCCGTGGCCGGGACCCCCGACAGCCGGCGGGAGGTGATCTCCAGATCCGGATACAGCCGCTTGATCTCCTCGGAGGCTTCGCGCAACAGTCCCTCGGCCCACTGGCGCTGGACCTCGGTGGTCGCGACGGCGAGAGGGGGCTGTTCCAGCCACTCCTCGACGTGGACCAGGGCCAGGGGCACCCCTCGGAGGTGGTCTTCGTGCGCGGCCCATCGGGCCGCCGCGACGCTTTCGCGCGAGCCGTCGAGGCCCGCGGTCACAAGGTTGGCCATGGTTCCCATCTCCCTCGGTTGACGTGTGAGTTCCAGGCTCCGCCCCGGCCACGGGTGCCGAGAGGGCCGAGGAGTCCGTTGTGGAGCCGGCCGGCCCTTGGATGCTCTTATGGATGTCAAGCAGGGGTTGTGAGGTGACTTGAGGTTGCTGTTGCGGCATGGGTAGCGGTCAGGACGCGGAAGATCTCGCGGGCGACGAACCGCTTGAGACAGCGGATGGTCTCCTTCTTGGAGAGGCCTTCTTTGGTGCGTCGTTCCATGTAGTCCTTGGTGCGCTGGTCCCAGCGCAGGCGGCAGAGAACGATCCGGTAGAGGGCCGCGTTCGCGGCCCTGTCGCCGCCACGGTTGAGGCGGTGTCGATGGGTGCGACCGGATGAGGCCGGCAGTGGGGCGACGCCGCAGAGCATCGCGAAGGCCGCCTCGGAGCGGAGCCGGTCGGGGTTGTCGCCCGCGGTGACCAGCAGCTGGCCGGCGACGTCCGGGCCGACGCCGTTGAGCTCGGTCAGGGCCGGGTTGATCTCCTGGGTGAGCGGGGCTATCAGCTCGTTCAGTTCGTCGATCTCCTGGCCCAGGTCGCGGTGGCGGCGGGCGAGGGAGCGCAGGGCGATCTTCGTCGCGGTGACCGGGTCGCCGGCCTGGTCGAGGCTGGGGCGGAAACCCGCGCAGATGGTCAGCAGGTCCTTGTCGTTCAGGTGCCGCAGCATGGTGCGGACTCCCTCTGGCGCGGTGATGATCAAGGTCTTGATCTGCCGGGTGGCGTCGGCCCGCTGCTGGACCGCGCTGCGACGGGCGACCCGCAGGGCCCGCAGGGCCTCGACACGGCCATCACGGGACTTCGGGGTCCCAGTGCGGCGTTCTGCGAGCGCGGCCCGGGCTGCTGCCTCGGCATCGACCGGATCGGACTTGCCCTGCCAGCGACGGGTCTTGCGGTCTGGCCGGTCGATCTCGACCACTGTGACGTCGTTCTCGCGCAGGTAGCGGGACAGGCCGGCGCCGTAGGCACCGGTGCCCTCCACCCCGACCAGGAGCAGGGCACCGAAGGAGCGGAGCCAGGTCAGCAGTGTGCGGTAGCCGACTGTGGAGGCTGGGAACTGGGCCGACCCCAGCACCCGCCCTGCCGAGTCGATCGCGGCCGCGGTGTGGGTGTCCTTGTGGGTGTCGACGCCGCCGGTGACCTCGACCTCATGCTGTGCCATCGTGGATCGTGCCGTCCTCTCCATTCGACCGGGCAGGATGGCACCCGCCGGCCGGGAGGGCGGACAAGACAGTGATGGGGCCTCTGGCCAGGCTCTTATGAAGTCACGTCCCCCGGTCCGGCGGATGCACGTGAGCGTCCCCCGGCCGGAGCCGACAGATCCAGTTGAGGACCCTGAGTCAGTCAGTCGTTGGGTCAGACCCCGCCGGGGAACGCTCCCGTACATCCTCACTGTCAGTCGTGAGCGAGTACGGCGACCGGCGCGGCCGTGTGGTGGAGCACCGCGTGGGCGATCGGGCCGAGGTGCGTGCCCATGGGGGAGCGGCGGATGCGGCGTCCGATGACGACGAGGTCCGCGCCCGTGGTGGCCTGGACGAGCTCCCGTCCCGCCGATCCGATGAACGTCTTCTCCTCGAGTCGCACGTCCGGGAACTTCAGCCGCCACGGCATGAGCATGTCGTCGAGCATCTGGGCGACGGTGCGGTCGACCTCGCGCGCGACCGAGGGATTGAGGACGGGCGAGTAGCCGGACGCGGGAGGGAGCTTCCAGCCGTGCACCGCCCGCAACGCGCAGTCGCGGCGCGAGGCTTCCTCGAAGGCGAAGGCCAGGACCCTGTCGCAGGACTGGTGGATGTCGACGCCCACGACGATCTCGCCGTACGGGGTGGCGGCCGCGCTCTCCCCGTCGTCCTCCTCCGCCCGTACGAGGACGACAGGTGTCTCGGTGGCCGTGAGGGTGGACAGGCTCACGGAGCCGACGATGAAGCCCACCACACTGCCCAGTCCGCGGGAGCTGAGGACCAGGAGGCCGGCGCTCTCGGCCTCTGCCGCCAGAGCCACGGAAGGCCTGCCCGAGAGGCGGCGCGTGGAGATCTCCAGGCGGGGATACGCCTGCTTCAGCTCGTCGGTGGCAGAGCCAAGGACCTCGTCTGCCCACCGGTCGCGCGTCCCGGGGTCCAGCTCGGGGATCAGCGTGCCGGAGGACCAGTCCTCGGCGTGGACGATCCGCAGAGGGGCCTGCCGAAGCGTGGCCTCGCGGGCTGCCCAGCGGGCTGCGGAGAGGCTCTGGGGGGTGCCGTCGACGCCGACGGTTACGTGGTGGTTCATGACGGTGGCCTCCTCAGGCCGTGCGGGTGTTTCGCGGTCACCAGGTGATGGGTTGCGCTCCGCGCTCCGGCGGAATCAGACGGGAGTCGTCCGTGCGGGCGGTGAGCTCGTCCACCACGACGACGACACCGTCCAGTCGTGCGGTGAGCCGCAGGGCGAGGGGGACCTGGCTCTGCCGTTCCAGCCGGCCCGCGAGGGTCACGACACCGTCCAGGACGTGGATGTCCACCGCCCCCGTGGGCGCCCCGATGCTGCCGGACAGCACGTCCTCGCTCACCTGCCGCCGTATCTCGGCATCGGGGCGCAGGAAGACGCGCAGGAGGTCACGCCGGGTGACGATGCCGACGAGACGTTCCTGCTCGTCGGTGACCGGAATGCGTTGCAGGCCCAGGCGCGTCATGAGCTGCCCGGCCTCCGAGACGCTCTCCTGAGCGTGGACCGTGACAGCGGGAGCCGACATGATGTCCGCGGCCGTCAGGGCCTTGCGGGCGAGCAGATCGCTCTCGGAGACGACGCCGACCACCCGGTCCTCCTCGTCCACGACGGGCAGTCCGGTGATGTCGTAGTCGGCGAGGAGCTTGGCGATCTCCCTGAACGTCGTCGAACGGTCCACCGAGACGACATCTGCCGTCATCACCTGGCCGACCTGAGTGTGCTTCACGAGCGGACCTCCTGTACGTCGTCATGCGGGGCGCAGAGGGTTGGTGTGCACCACCCGTACAGGGCCACCATCCGCCCGGCCGGCGCCCGTATCGAGGGCCGAACGGTCCTGTACGAGGGCCGACCGGGTCCGTCCGCGAAGCCTCATGCGGGTTCCCGGAGCCGGGGAGGGACCGGTCGGCCCTTCCCCTGGCCCCTATGGCCCTCGCCGACCCCACGCCCGCGATGCCAGCGTGAGAGCGCAAGCGCGATGGCCCTCGATCAGGAGACACCATGGAAGGCATCACTGCCGGTCCGGAACTCGGGACGGTCATCGTCGGCGTCGACGGGTCGGACCCCGCACGCGGGGCAGTCCTGTGGGCCGCGGCCGAAGCAGCACGGCGGGGGAGCACCCTGCACGTCCTCCACGCCGCCGACACGGACAGCAGAGCCGTATACGCATCGGCGGAAACCCTTGAACGGGTCCGCGCGGCGGGCCGCGAACTACTCGATGACACCGCCGCGGCCGTAGCGGAACTCCATCCCGATCTGCACGTCACCACGGAGTTCAGCCGCAGCGCACCCGTACCCAGCCTCCACCGGGCCGCCGGCGTCCACGGCACGATCGTCGTCGGCAACCGCGGTTTCGGCGGGTTCGCCTCGCTGATGCTCGGCTCCGTCGGACTCAAGGCCGCCGCTAGTGCCACCACCCCCTTGGCCGTGGTTCGGGGTACGGACCCGCGGGTCGAGACGGGCAGCGTGCTGGCCGGTGTCCGCGACGAACACGACCTCGACTGCGTCCGGTACGCCGCGTGCGAAGCAGAGCTGCGCAAGTCCTCGCTGCGGCTGCTGCACGTATGGAACCTGCTGGGATCCGTCGGCAACGTCGCGAGCATGCTCGACGACGTCGAGGAGATCAGCGGCCGGCACGCGGAGCGCCTGACGGCCATGGCCGTCCTGATCCGCGAGGAGTTCCCGGATCTGACCGTGCACGCCGACCTGGCGAAGAGCTTCTCGGTGGCCGGTGTACTGGCCGAGGCCTCACAGGACGCGGACCTGCTGGTCGCCGGGGGGAGGCGATCGCCGGGCTACATCGGCCGGACGCTGGGGCACGTGACCCACAGCCTCCTGCACCACGCGCGCTGTCCCGTGCTGCTCATCCCGCGGCACGGCAACGATCAGGGGAGCGAGTCGTAATGGAGAACATGACAGGCCGTGAGATCGTCGTCGGAATCGACCCGGTCAGGGACTGGCACATGGCCCTGGCGTGGGCCGCCGACGAGGCGCACCGCCGGGCGCTCGGACTGGGTCTCGCACTGGTGGTGCCACCGCAGCACAACACCCAGCACGCCGACGGGAGCACGCACCGCATCGACCTGCGCCGGACCGGAGCGGAAACCCTCGAAGCAGCCGCCGTCTGGACGCGCTCGCGGCACCCGGATCTCGAACCGTCCACCCACCTGCTCGACGGGCTTCCCGCCCCCGTACTCGGCCGGCTCTCCCTGCAGGCCCCCATGCTGGTGCTCGGCTCGCGACACCTCAGCCGCACCGAGGAGTTCCTCAGCGCCGGGTCGCTGGTGGTGCCCGTCGTCGCGCAGGCGCGCTGTCCGGTCGTGGTCGTCGGCGATGCGGAGCACGTCAGCCAACTGTCGCCGTACCTGGTGGTCGCGGTCGACGGCAGTGAGTCCTCGAAGGCGGCACTGGCGGTGGCCTTAGAGGAAGCGAGCGTACGCGGATGCATGCTGCGGGCCATCTCGGTGTGGCACCAGCCCCTGCTCTCGTTCCAGGACCGAAACGACGGTGTCCAGGCGCAGCGCCGCATGCTGTCCGAGACCGTCGCCGGCTGGTCGGAGAAGTACCCGGACGTCGCGCTCACCCACGAAGTGCTCGCAGGCCACCCGGTCGAGGAGCTGGCGAAGGCGGCCGAACACGCCCTGGCCCTGGTCCTGGGCCGCCGCGGAAACGGGGGCTACACCGGCATGAGGCTCGGCTCCGTCGTCCATGGACTGCTGCACCGGGCCCACTGCCCCGTCATTACGGTCCCCGAAGCGCAAGGGACCTGATGTCCGCGCCCGCGGCCGGCCGAGCACCCGCCGCCCCACTGAAGCCCCGCGGACTCACCGAACGGGAAGCCGAGCGCCGCCTCGTCGAGCACGGCCGCAACGAAATCGCCGCCCGGTCGCCGACACCCCTGTACGCGCGGGTCCTGGCACAGCTCCGAGACCCCCTGGTCACGGTCCTGATCGGCGCGGTCCTGCTCACGCTCGCCATCGGCGACCACGCCGACTCCATCGTCATCGGCCTGGTGATCCTCTTCAACACCACCGTCGGCGTGACCCAGGAGATCCGCGCCGACAACGCGGTGGCCGCCCTCTCGGCCATGTCGGCCCCGGGAGCACGTGTACTGAGGGAGGGCACGCCGCGCGAGGTCCCGGCCACCGAGGTCGTACCCGGTGACGTGCTCCTCCTCGGCGAAGGCGACATCGTCGCCGCCGACGCCGAGCTCACCGAAGCATCGGCCCTCCTCGTCGACGAGTCCATGCTCACCGGCGAGTCCGTCGCGGTGGACAAGGATCCGGGTACGACCTTGAGCGCCGGAACCGTCGTCGTACGGGGGAGAGGAGTGGCCACCGTGGCGGCGACCGGCGCGGCCGGCGCACTCGGCCGGATCGCCGCCCTCCTCGAAGGCGGGCGGGAACCGACCCCGCTGCAGCACCGCCTCGCCTCTCTCGGACGGATCCTGGCCGCCGCCACACTCGGACTCTGCCTGGTCGTCTTCGCGCTCGGCCTCCTGCGAGGCCTGCCCGTCGGGATCATGGCAGTGACCGCCATCAGTCTCGCGGTCGCCGCGGTACCGGAATCGCTGCCCGCCGTCGTCACCCTCGCCCTCGCCCTCGGCGCCCGCCGCATGGCCACCCGGCACGCGCTCGTACGCCGCCTTCCCGCCGTCGAGACGCTCGGCTCCGTATCGGTCCTCGCCACGGACAAGACCGGCACCCTCACCGAAGGCCGCATGGTGGTCCAGCAGGTCTGGATGCCCCAGGCCACGGCCGACCTCTCCGGTGTCGGCTACGAGCCCGAAGGCGAGGTCCTGATCGCGGGCCGACGCCCGACGCCGACGGAGATGGATCCTCTGCGCGAACTGCTGACCACCGCGGTGCTCTGCAACGACGCCTCCCTCCGCCCTCCGACGGGACCGGTCCCGCCCGACGACCGCTGGACCCCGGTGGGCGACCCCACCGAGGCTGCCCTCCTGACGGCCGCGGCCAAAGCGGGCTGTGCCGATCAGTCCGACCTCCACGAAAGCCACCCGCGCGCGGACGAAGCCCCCTTCGACAGCCTGCGCAAACGCATGACCACCCTGCACACCACGCCCGAGGACCGAGTGCTCGTGTGCCTGAAGGGCGCGCCCGAAGCGATCCTCGACCCCGCCGTCCTCGCCGACCCCACGGACCTGCTCCACACGGCGGAACAGCAGGCCGCTCTGCTGGCCGTCCATGGCTTCCGCGTCCTCGCCATCGCTTCCGGTACGCGCAACGAGGTCCCCGACCACCCCGCCGACGCCGAGTCCGGCCTCCACCTGCTCGGCCTGGTCGCCATCAGCGACCCGCCCAAAACGGAGGCCGCGGCCACGATCGCCGCCTGCCGGGCCGCCGGCATCACCCCCATCCTCATCACCGGCGACCACCCCGCCACCGCGCGCGCCGTGGCGACCGAGGTCGGCCTGCTGTCCGCCGACAGCCCGCACGAGAATGTGGTCACGGGTGCGGACCTCGCCGCCGGCCGGGTCACGGACCTCACCACCGTCCGCGTATTCGCGCGTACGACTCCGCGGCAGAAGCTGGACATCGTCGAAGCCTGGCGCTCCCACGGTGCCGTCACCGCGATGACCGGCGACGGTGTGAACGACGGACCCGCCCTGCGCCAGGCCGACATCGGCGTCGCGATGGGCGCACGCGGCACGGAGGTCGCACGGCAGGCCGCCGACCTCGTGCTCACCGACGACGAACTGTCGACCGTCGTCGCCGCGGTCGAGGAAGGCCGTCGCGTCTACGACAACATCCGGCGCTTCCTCGTATACGGCCTGGCCGGCGGAGCGGCCGAGATCCTCGTCATGCTCACCGGTCCCCTCATCGGCCTCCCCCTGCCCCTGCGGGCCGGCCAGATCCTCTGGGTCAACCTCCTCACCCACGGCCTCACCGGTGTCGCCATGGGCGCCGAACCCGTCTCACCGGGCGCCATGAACAGGCCGCCCCGTCCACCCGGACAGCACATCCTCGGCGCCGGTGCCTGGCAGCGGCTGCTCCTCCTCGCCACTGTGGTCACCGCTTCTTGTCTCGCGGCGGCGCTCCTCGCCCGCGCCTGGAACCTGCCCTGGCAGAGCGTGCTCTTCCTCGCCCTGCTCGCCGGCCAGCTCGGAGTGGTCCTGGGCCTGCGAGCCCGCCTGCTGACGAAGGAGAACCTCTTCCTCCCGCTGGCGGTCCTCGCCTCCGTACTCCTCGCGGCAGCCGCGCTGTACCTCCCGGCGCTCCGGTCGATCCTGGAGACCGAACCGCTCAACGCGACCGGCATCGGACTGGCGGCAGCCACAGCCCTGATCGGATTCACCGCGGCCCGCTTCGTACGGTCCGCGTTCCACGCGCAGCCGAGAACGACGCTTTCCCACGGCTGAAGCGAAACGGCCTTGGCGACGACGAGAGGCCGGCGGGGGCGGCCCGTCGGGGAGGACGGGCCGTTCCCGCCGGCTGTCAGGGGCCGGTCGGAGCGGGAGAACTCACATGCGCAGCAGGCGCAAGGTGATCTCCCGGTACTGACGCAGGGCGAGGCGCAGGTCCTCCGTCTCGGCTTCGGATCCGAGGTCGCGGTGGCCGGAGTCGATGACGCGCCGGCGCTCGACGAGCGCGGCCGTCACGCGGGTGGTGGCGTCGGCGAACGCGGTGTCGGCTTCGTCGACCGCTTCGCGCGGGCTCCGGACGAAGGTGCCGAGGGCGTGCTGGAGGCGGAGGGTCAGCCGGTCCCGGTCGCTCTGCGGGAGCAGCGACACGAAGGCCGGGATGTCCGTGCGGGTCTCGGGCGGCCCCTCGGGGGGCAGGGGCCGTGGAACCGGGCCCCCGCGCGGATCGTGCCGCCCGGGGAGCGGACCGGGGGGCGGGAGTTGCTGTGCGCGTTCCTGGTCGTACGTCATCGCGGACCGCTTCCCGGGGCGTGGTGGCGCTGTGGACGGTGCCGGCCCGAGTCGGCCGGTTGCTCCGCGACCAGCGCGTCGAAGAGCTCCCCCGCCCCGGTCATGGCCATGCGGTTCTCCTCCGTGCTGCCACGGGCGCGGGCGGCTCCGTGCAGGCCGCGATAGCCGTCGACGTGCTGCGCGTGGTGGACGGAGAGCGCGGCGAGCCGCTCTTCGAACGGCCCGTCTGCCGGGAAGCCCCGGTCCGCGGTCAATCGCGCCAGCAGCGCGTCGGCCTCGGCGACCGCCTCCTGAGGGGAATCGACGAACCGCTTCTGGATTCCGGCCCATTGGACCGCGTACTGCTCACGGGAAGCCGACGAGAGCGGCCGTTCCCTGACGGATCCGTGCTGCTTCAGGCGTTGGTCGAGTTCTCGGTCGGCGGCCTTCGTGTCCCCTTGGTGGCGGGTCACGAGGCGCTCGTACTCGGGGCCGAAGCGCCGTCTCAGACCGCCCCCGATCCGGCGGTGGCCGAGCGCGGCCAGGAGGACGGCCGTCACCACGACGAGGGTCGCGACGACGAGGGCCGCGATGATGATCACGGCCCTGGACATGGCGGCCCCCCGCTGTCCCCGGCCCGTAAGTCGTTCTGCCGCATACGCGTCGACTCTCCTCGGTTGATGGCGCGTTGGTGCCGGCAGGAGGAGGAGAATCCGGAAGGGCATGGCCGGGACCTGCACAGCGGTCACAGGGGGTGGTACCTGCGTTCCGCGGGGTCCGGGCGAAGCGGAGGGTCGGAAGGCCTGGCTCCGGAGCTTTTCCGGGCGGTACGGCCCAACACCGTCTGCGTCAGTGAACGCCGGGCGGTGTCGCCTGTCAATGGGCCCGACGACTGTCGCTGCGCTCCCCGGGAGACTAAGCTGCGGGGTGAAGCCCTGGTCCCCGGCAGCGATGATCTGTTCCGCTGTGGAAGGGACCGCTCGTGTCCGTACTGCTTCTCGTGCTCCTGGTGGCTCTGCTCATCCTCGGCTACTCCAGCCACCTGCTGTGGGTGGCCGCTGCCGTACTGCTCTTCACACTCGTGCACCGCGGACGGCGGGGCGGCTCGGGACGGCAGGGCGATCATCGGGGCTACGACGACCACCACGACCACCACGACCACCACGGTTACGACGACTACGGCGACTACCGGGACCACCGTGACCAGCAGCACCGCTGGGACCGCCGCTATGCCCGACAGCACCGTGGCCGCCAGGGCCGTGAAAACCGCCGCGACCGCGACCGCGACCGTGACCGTGACCGCGAAGAACCGCACTGACCGTCAGACGGCCAGGTCGGCGAGGGGTTCGGTTCCGTCGATGAAGGCGCCGGCCAGGTCGGACAGGCGCCGGTTGTGCGAGCGGGCGTAGCTGCGCAGTGCGGTGAAGGCCTCCTCCATGCCGATGCCCTGGCGTTCGGCGAGCTTGCCCTTGGCCTGCTCGATCAGCACACGGCTGTTCAGCGCGGACTGCAACTGCTCGTTGAGCACCGTGCTTTGCCGGGAGGAGCGTTGCTGGAGGAGGCTGATGGTGGCGACGTCGGCCAGGGCCTGGGCTACGGGCGTGGCGGCCGGATCGAAGGGTCCGGGGCGGGCGCGGAACAGGTTCAGCGCTCCGACGACCTCGTCCCGCAGGCGCATCGGCAGGGCCTGGACCGCCGAGTAGCCGCTGTGGCGGGCTTGCGCGGTGAAGCGCGGCCATCGGCCGGCTTCCGTGCTCAGGTCCGGGATGGTGACGGGTGCGCCGGTGTGGAAGCACTCCAGGCACGGGCCTTCGTCGTTCTGGAGCTGGAACAGTTCGAGGAGGCGGACCTGCTCGTCGGAGGCGGCCATCACGCGGAGTTCGCCGTTGCGGTCAGCGAGGAGCACGCCGGCCGCGTTCACGTCGAGCATGCCGACACATCTGTCGGTCAGCATGCGGAGGAAGTCGATCAGGTCGAAGTCCGCGACCAGGTTGTCCGCAAGTTCGACGAATGCCTTGGCGAGGAGCTGTTCATTCATCGTGTACACCTTCCGTTGTCAGGCATCGTCGGCGGCGCTCCGTTCCTCGTTCGCGTTTCGGTCCGGCGACAGCCGCAGTCTGCGGGCCACCACGTCGGCCGCCACTTCGGCGAGCCGCCGTCCGTGGGCATAGGCGTAGGCGCGCAGACGGACGAACGCCTCCTCGATGCCCACACCGAGCTGGACGGTGAGCATGCCGGTCGCCTGATCGATCTCGGCCCGGTAGCCGCCGAGTTCCTCGCCGCCCACCCCGTCGATCCGGGCCCCGAGGAGTACGAGCGTGGCCGTGTCCGCGAACACCATGGCATCGGCCAGTGCCGCGGAGTCCAGCTCGCCCGGTGCACCGGAGTAGAGGTCCAGCACACCGGGGCTGATCCCGCCGATCCGCAAGGGGAACGCGAACACCGCCACCGCTCCGGCGGTGACGGCTTCCAGGGCGAAGACGGGCCATCGGAGCCGTTCCCCGTCGGCCCGCAGATCGGGCGCCAGGACGGCCGACCCGAAGGCGAAGGCATCCACACCCGGGCCCTCGCCCAGCGTGAGCTGGAGTTCTTCGATCCGCTCGCTGACCAGGCCGGTGGCGTAGAGGGGATGGCCGGCCGAGGCCTTGGACATGGCCGACACTCCTGCTCCGTCGATCGGCAGCGCGGCCACCGCGGCCGTGCACACGTCCATCACCGCGATCCGTTCGCCGCGCCGAGCCGCCTGCTCGGCGACCAGTACCCGGATCCTGGCCGACCGGCCACCCGTCACCGCTGCGGCCGCCGGGTGCCTGTGGGGAGTCTCTGGCCGGACGCACCTGCCGGCGCCCTCCCGAGCGGCAGAACCAGCGCCCGTTGCCGTGTGGTGCCGGGCGGCCTGTGGACCTCGCCGACCTCGCGCCATCCCCAGGACCGGAAGGCTGCCAGGCTCCTGACGTCGGACTCGGGCACGAGGGTGGCACCGAGGGACGCACCGTGGTCGTCCAGCAGCCGCTCCTGCAGCCGTCGGCCGAGGATGAGGGCCTGTCCGTGCGGGGCGACCACGACGTCGGTGACGGCGAAGACGTGGCCGGAGGTGGTGAGTTGTTCGATGTCCCGGGGAAAGGGGCCGAGGAATCCCCTCCACCAGGAACCGTCGCGCCGCAGGGGGAAGCCGAAGACGCATCCGAGCACGGTGGCACGCTCCGCGACCAGCATGGCGAATCCGGGTCGCCGGACATCGCCGGTCAGGCGGCGGAGGAAGGCTTCCCGGCTGCTGTGGGCCGTAAACGCCAACAGGTGGGAGGACTCCACGTACAGGTCCGCGACATCCTCCCTCAGCGCCTCGGCCTGCCACCGGTTCAGCCGCCGCAGGCGGATCGAGGCCATGTCCTCGGGACCGTACGGAGCCCCGCGGCGGCCCCTCTGAGCACGCCCCATCGGCGACGTGTCCGTCACCGCACACCACCCAGGGCGGCGGGGAGGGCGGGGAGTACAGGGACGGCGGGGACGGCGGGAGCCGGACGGTCGCCGAGCAGGAAGCCGGAACGGGTGATGTCGATGATCCGGACCAGTGCGGGCGGCGGGTGGTGCAGCCTCAGGGTTCCTCCGGCCGCCGTGATGCGCCACCATGCGGCGAGGAGGACGCCCAGGGCACTGCAATCGCAGAAGGTGACGGCGGACAGGTCGATGTCGATGGCGCGGACGCCGTCCCGCGGGTGTCGCGCCAGTGCCGTGCGCAGCGAGTGGACGGTGGAGATGTCGAGTTCACCGGCCGGAGCGATCAGCACCCGGCCGTTCCTGTCATACCTGTGGGCGTTCGTATCGGGGACACGCATGATGGGGTGCCTCGGTTCGGGACCAGCCGGGTACGTACCGGTCGGAGCCGGACTCTCCGGCTCCTCCTGTCGCTTCCCGGTGCGGGTGTGCGCGCGGCGGGCAGGGCCGGTCCGGCAACCTGCGTTCCAGGAAAGGGACGGACCAAGCCCTCGGATGCGCCGGGGCCGACGGATGGTGACCGGCCGCGACGCGGAAATCTGGCATGCAACGCGCCGTCAGGGTCTGGAACGGGAACGCTCTGTTCGGAGCATAGCCCGGTGCCGGTATCGGCGGAGGGGCGCAAGCAGGCCGCTTCTGGCTGGTTACCGACCGGCGCGTGGGCGCACCCACGCGCGCCACCGGTGCCACGGGCCGGCACAGCGATTTCCGCACGGTGTGCGTCTCGCGGGGGCCACGTGTCGGTGACCTGGCGTTCGGATGCGTGTCCTCGTCTGAGGGCGGACCGGATCCGGGTCGAGCGGGAGCGGATATCCCCGGACCCGGACCCGGTGACGCTTGTGCCTGCCGGATCGTTTCAGCTGGCGTGAATGAAAGATTCCGCTTTATGCGGCCCGGCCGGCAGCCTCTCTACGGCACCAGCTCGGCCTCCACCTTGGCCGACCGGGCCTGGGAGATCGAGGAGTCCGCCGCCGGCGCCGACAGCGGGGGACCCCGACCCCGGCGCCGCCGTCCGGGTGGAAGGGCCGCGGAGTGGTGACGGGTGGATCACGGCCCACCACGGCATCCCGCGTCGGTCGTTGGGTTGGGCATGGATCAGAGAAACGTTCCGGCGCAGCTCGGTTTCACTGACCCGCGGGCCGGCGGCGGGTGGGTTTCGGAGTCGCCGATCTACGACGCCGTTGAGCAGCAGTGGCTGTGCGAGGGCCGAGAGGTCCCCGGCCGACAGGATCCCGCACCGCGAGACAGGCGCTGGCCCGCAGGCGTGGACATCTTCCACCGCGGCTGATCGGCCCCGGGCTCATCCGGCGCGAGGGAGAGGAATGAGGAGACACAGTGGGCCGCCGGTTAAGCCGGGCCGGGATGCTTGGCCCCGTCGCCTCAGGGCAGACGCTGATTGGAACGGCGGGCTTCCGCCGGTCGCGGCTCATTCGCACGTGGCGGTGCGGAGCAGGGAGTGCTCCATGATCCTCATCCTCGGTCTCATCCTTTTGATCGCTGCCCTGATCTTCGCCGTGGCAGGGGTCATGGCGAATCTCGGCAGTGCCCACGAGCTCACCAATGACTTCTCTGTCTTCGGTTACCACGTCACCAGCTCGACCGGTGCGCTGTTCCTCTACGGCATCGCTGTCGGAGCGGCCGCCGTCCTGGGCCTTGCTCTCGTCCTGGCGGCGGCCCGCCGGGCCTCCCGCCGCAACCGCCTCGCCCGCCACGAAGCTTCCCTCAGCTCGAAGCGGGAGAGCGCGGTCGTGGACCGCGAACGCGAGGACCTGATCGAGCAGCGTGACGCCGCCCGCGCGCAAACCGCCCAAGCCCTCGGCGAGGACCGCCCCACCCCGACGGCCGCCCCGGCCACGGGTCGCAGGCGCACCAAATGGTTCGGCGGGCACAGTGAGCCCCGCTAGGCCGTCTCTTTCGGATCTTGTCGGCCGAGCCCGCGGCGTCTGGTGCCGTGCCTGGGCGTGCTGCCGGGGCGCTCGCGTACTGGGCGTACGTGGCCGCCTCGGCAGTGCGGCCAGGCGCGGTGCCAGGCGTCGCGGGCCCGGCAAGATCCGAAAGAGACGGCCTAGCCCTGGGCGCTGCTCCTTCGAGTGCTGGCCGCGTCGGGCGTTGTGCCCCCACCCGCAGCTGTCGAACTCAACGGCACGCGAAAATCTGAGTAGCGGGGACCTGGAAATCTGCGGTGGTCGGAGTAGATAGTGGGCTGCGGCGCGGTTATGGTTTCTCTCGTAGCCCGGAGAGACAGCAGGGCCTGGCAGAGCGCCGCTGCCGCTGCGGACCCCGAGGTCGCGGTCTGAGACGCCGTAGCCGCCTGCTGCTTCCTGCTCCGCACGCTGCCCAGGACGCATGGCGTGCCCGGGCCACTTCATTCCCGTGGTCGATCTCCGTCCTCGCGGCACCCCGCAGAGAGATGGGGCGGTCAGATCTTCGTTTCGTGACTCTCGTGTAGGGCTGCCGTTTCGGGGCATCCGGCTGAAAGCAGCCGTGTGGCTTGCTCAGGATGAGGGTGGCGTATGGCTGCTGTGGTGTTCCAAGACGAGTGTGAGCTGCTGGTCAGCCGGCCGATCGTGTCGGCCATGGCCTTGGATGGCAGTGAGCCGATCGCTGGGGCCAGGCGTGCTGCCCGCGGTTTCATGGCCGATGTGCAGGCCGTTCACGGGCTTCCGGTGTCGGACCGTGCGATGGGCATGGTGGAGCTGGTGGTCAGCGAGTTGGTGACCAATGCCTACAAGTACGCGCCCGGGCCGTGTCTGCTGGAGCTGGAGGTGGGCGCCGGCGTCGTGGAGATCAGCGTGTGGGACACCGCGGCGCAGCTGCCCGCGGTGAGCTCGGCTGATCCGGGCCGGGTCGGGCAGCACGGCCTGGAGATCGCGATGGCGGTGTGCCGAAGTTTCGAGGTACGGCGCGAGCCCGTGGGCAAGCGGGTGAAGGTCACCATAGGGCTGGCCGACGACCCCGACGGGGACCCGGCCGGTCGCCTCCTGTGATCATGCCGGCCAGGCGGAGCGTCAGGCGTCGAGGTCCTGGCTGAGAGGGACGGAAAACCCCGGTAGATCCACGTACGGCAGTCCCGTGTCCCGTTCGCACGGGCTGGGGACGGGTGCCTTCTGCGCCGTGCCGACGAGAGGGCCCGCAGGTCCGGTAGGCGCATGTACGGCGTGCGGGGACTGGTGTCGCCGACGGCGGCTTCGGCGGTGCCTGGGCGCGTGGCCAGACACGGCGCGTAGGCGCCGCCGCCGTGGATCAACTCAGCCCGCCTCGATTTCCTCCTTGCGGAGCACTTGGATTCCTCATCGAGGTGTACACGGAAATCTATGTTGGCTGGAGTAGACATTGGGCTGTCGTCTGGCTATGGTTTCTCTCGTAGCCCAGAGAGGTCGAGGGGCCCGGCAGAGACGAACTGCCAGGCAGTAGTACACGAGTGCAGGTAGTTGCAGTTCGGTGGTGCGGTGCGGTCATGGAGTGTCGAAGCCAGAGTTGTTGTAGGGCGGCGACGGGACTGATGACCGGACCGGGTGGCCCGCAGTGATCAGGGGTCGCCGCGAGCAGTGCCGCAGTTGACGCAGGTGGCAGTACCCAGCAGCGAAGTCAGTGAGAGCAGCACCTCGGTGAAGGCGTCGGCTGCGGGCGCACGCACCGGGAAGTTCGGCAGTGGGGTTCCAAGCCAGAGCAGACGCACGATGGGCAACGGGGCTGGCTGCCGGAGAGCGGTGCTCTGAGAGGCCGCGGCAGTTCGCAACAACCAGCAGGACCAGCAGGAGCAGTACTGCAGTACCGGTTTGGCGAGTGATCCCAGAGGGATGAACGGAGGAGTCGAGGCACCATCAGGATCGCCCGGGCAGCATGTGAGCCCGGGTACCGCAGGACATCGATAGTGAGGTGGTCTCCGGTCGAGCAATCGCGATCCCCGCGTCCCCGACAGCGCTCAGGTCGCGGACCCACAAGGCCGGCGCGGTATCAGGGCCGGTAGATGGTGTGGTCAGTTCCTTCGGGGCCCTGGTGCAAAGGCACCAGGGCCCCTCCGTACGCAGAGAAGTCGTTCGGCCGTCTCGATGCCGACGGCCAAGCCCGTCTGCGTGATGGGCCGTATTCCTCGGCCTCCCCGACAAGCCGGTAAGAGGAGGCCCCCCTTGGAACCGTGTGTGAGGGTCCGACCGGACATCGACGGTGTCCGCGTGATCACCTGCTCGGGCGAGTTCGACCAGGACACCCTCGAACCTCTTCGTCAGGCGGTCGCGGGTGCGCTCGCCGATCCGGTGCGCACGATCGTGCTGGACGTCAGCGGGATCACGTTCGCCGACTCCTCCATGCTCAACGAGTTGATCCGCCTGTGGCGCACCGGCCGTCCCATGGTTCTGGCAGGCCCCCTGAACCCACAGGTGGCCCGGCTCTTGGAGCTCACCTCGGCGGATCAGCTTTTCACCGTGGTCGGCAGCGTCGAGGTGGCGCTCACCTTGTAGTCGACCTCGCCGAGCCGGGGCGGCGGAAGGCCGGGCGGGCTATGTGGCCGGGACGGTGGGGCAGGTCGCGGGGACGGGTGCTCAGGCGGTGGGGTCGTCCTGCTGGGGGGAGCGTGTGGTCGCGGTGATGCCGAGCTGGAGTGCTGCGAGTCCGGTGGCGAGTGCTTGGCGGGTGTCGGCGCTCATGGTGTCGAGGGCTTGGGCGAGTGTCTGCTGGCGCTTTTCCCGTATCTGGGCGAGGTGTCGTTCCCCGGCGGGGGTGAGCCGGGGGGTGAGCTCGCGGCCGTCGCCGGGGCCGGGGTGGCGGCGTAGGAATCCGGTGGCTTCCAGCCGGTCGCAGAGCCGGGTTACGGAGGGAGCGGCGGCGCCGAGGAGCTGGGCCAGGGCGCTCATGCGGATGCCGGGTCGGCGGTCGAGGAGGAACATCAGGCGCAGCTGCGTGGTGGAGACCGGTGCCGCGGGTGCTGATTGGCGGGTGTTCTCGTAGACGACGTCGAGGAGTTCGGCGATGTCGCTGACCGAGCGCGCGGCGTCCGGGTCGATGCCGCGGGGCCCGAAGGCCGGTACAGGCATGGGTATTCCCTCCGTGCGAGCGGCCCGCCCGCCGGTGCCGGTCAAGTGCTGGGGTCCTGCCCGCTGGAGCGGGACTTTATAGCTTCCTGCGTACCGGCGGATGTTCTCTCGGGCGTCGAGGCCGCCGACCGGCTCCTCGCGTGTGGGTTGGTGAGGTAGTCGAGGGTGCCGGTGACGTGGAGTATCCGCTCCAGGGCCGGCGGCCGCCCCTCCAGGTGCAAGCGTACGCCCGCGGCGTCCGCGCGCCGGCGGATCATCAGCAGGACCGCCAGCCCGCTGGAGTCGACGCCGGCCATGTCCGTGCAGTCCACGTACAGATCACGCAGAGTGCGCGGGCCGGCCAAGACCGCGGAGACGGCGTCCAGGAGGCGGTCGGCATCCTGGTGGTCGAAGTCGCCGTGCAGCTCGATGCGCACGGCGCCGGCCGTGTCGGTGCGGGTGAGGCGCAGCGGCCCGGGTACGGGGATCATTCGGCGGCTCCGCCAACGGTGAGAGGGACAGGGGTCAGGCGCGTGACGGCCAGGCGGAGCATGTCGGTGGCCCGAGGGAAGTCCTTCAGCTCACCTGCCAGTACGTCCAGCGCCGGCGGCAGACTCCGCGCAGGGACGCCGCGGGCTTCGAGGATGCCCGCGGTCCACAGCAGGAAGCGGGAGAACAGCTCGGCGTCGCCGGTGTAGAGGGCGGCACCGAGGAACTCCACGATGTGAGCCAAGTCCTCGGCCGTGCGTTCCCGCTGGGCCTCGCTGTAGCCGCGCATCGCCGGAAATCTGTTCTCCAGGCCGGTGAAGACCGTCCGTACGAGCTGGGGGCGACTGCGGGCGACGAGGGTGTACTCCTGGTCGGCCAGGTGCGGCAGGTCATCGATGGGCTGGTGGTCGGAACGGGGCCGCGGCAGGGGCCGGCGCTCGAGAAGGTCGGCGGCCGCACGGGCGTCCGGCATCCACGCGTCCGCGCCCAGCAGGCGGGCGTACTCACCGTCCGGCCCGAACGCGGCACCCCCCACGAGGACCGGAGCCCCGGCAGCCTGACACGCGGTGATCGTCGCGTGCGCGGTGGGCAGCCGTGTGGGGATCGAACTGGACAGGGCGACGACGTCCGCCCCGGTGCGGTGGATGTGCGCGACGAGGTGCGGGGTGGGGACGTGGGCGCCGAGGTAGTCCACCTGCCAGCCCCGGAGCTTGAGGACCTCGGCTACGAGCCGGGCCGGCAGCCCGTGCCACTCCCCGTCCACGCACGCCACCACGACCCGCCCCCGCGAGATCTCCGTAAGGGCGGCCGGATGTTCGGCGACGACGGTTATGGCACGCTCGTTGATCGCGGTGGCGGCGTGCTCCTGCGCGACGCTGATCCGGTTGGCGGCCCATTGCTCTCCGATGCGGCCCTGCACCCGGGCGATCACGTTCAAGAGGAGGTCCTGCGGTGCGGCTCCTTCGTCCAGGGCCTGGCGGACCACGGTGACCGCGGCCCGCTCGTCGCCCTCCAGGGCCGCGTCCCAAAGCCCTGCCGCCAGGGCTTCCGTGCTTGTCATGTGGGTTGTCACGCCGTGAACCTGCCCCGCGTGTGCCCGTTTACGGCACTGAGGTGGTTGGTTCGGGGCGCGGAGATCGCCACGACGGCCATGTCGTCGTGACGGCCGCTGCCGACCCATTCGGAGGCGAGCATCTGCACCCGCTCCACCACCGCTTCCGCCGGCATCCCCGCGCACTCCCCGAGCACCCGCTGCAGCCGCGCGTCACCGAACATGGCCCCGCCCAGCGGTCCGCCTCGTGCCTCGGTGATCCCGTCGGTATAGAGCACGCAGGTCTCGCCCGGGGCGAGCGTCACCTCCGCCGTCTCGGCGGTCACGGCCGGCAGCGCTCCGACCAGCGTGCCGTAGGTCGCGGCCTCCTCTACGGTTCCGTCAGCGCGCAGGATCAGCGGAGCGGGATGGCCGGCGCTGGTCAGCCGCAGCTTGACGGAGCCGGCCTCGCGGACCGCGGAGGCCAGAACCAGGGTCGCGAAGCGCGCGTTGTGCGTGCTCAGCAGCGCGGTGTTCAGCAGGTTCAGCATCCGCGGGTGGTCATCGGCCATGGGCAGCAGGGCGTGCAGGGTGTTACGGATCTTTCCCGTCATCACAGCGGCCTCCAGGCCCTTGCCGCAGACGTCGCCGAGGACGACCAGCGACGCGTCGCCCGCCACGGCGGCGGGGTGGACGTCGTAGAAGTCCCCACCGACCCGCTCATGGTCCAGGGAAGGCCGGTAGCTGCCCGCGTACTCGACTCCCGCCACCTGACGCAGGGATGGCGGGAGCAGTTCGCGCATCAGCGTCTCGCTGATCGACGCCTGCTCCGCATACAGGCGCGCGGCTGACATGGCGGCGCCCGCTCGGGCGGCGAAGAGGCCGGCGAACACCTCCTCGCCCTCGGTGAATCCGCTACCGCCCGAGCGGCGCAGCAGGACCAGCGCTCCCGCGGGGACTCCGTGGCCGGGCAGCGGTGTGATCACCATCGACCCCACCGTGCCGAACTCCTCCGGGACCAGCCACGCCGGGGCGGTGGACGGGTCGATCCAGCGCGAGGGGACGGGCGGGAACCCCTGCAGTGCTTCCGCCAGACCCGGTACGGCCTCGGGCTGCGCGGCAACCCGCGACGCCCTCGGCATCCCGCCGCGCACGCAGGACACGATGGGCAGGTCACGGCCGCGTGAGGGCGCGATGACCACAGCCGCGTCGGCCAGGTGCTCCGCGGCCATCTGAGCCGTGACGTCCATGCACCGCTCCAGATTCAGCGAGGACAGCAGCACATTCGACGCCTCGCCCAGGAAGGCGGTGCGCTTGCGCTCCATCCGCAGGGCCTCGCGGGCCAGACGGTGGTCGGTGTCGTCGACGAGCCACCACACCACCGTCCCGTCACCGGGGCACGTCGGATGTGCTTCATACGAACGGTCGCCGACCGGACCCTGCACCAGAGCGCCGGCTTCAGCTGCCGAAGGCCGGGCACGTGCCGGGGCGAGACAGCGGGTGTGGGCTTCGGACAGCCACGCGGGCACGGTGTCCGCGATCGACGTCCCTGCGCGGGCCAGGGGGAAAAGCAGACCGGCAACCTCGTTGACCAGCACCAGGGTTCCCTGGTCGTCTGCCACAAGCACGGGGTAGGGGGCCTCACTCCACGGCGCGCGCGCCGAAGGGGCCGCTTCCTGGGTGGGAATCACCAAATCGTTGAGGCCCGCTGCGCGAACCCCTCACCTCATAGTCTCGGAGAAAGTTACTTGCCTTCCGGCAACCATCCTCCATCCGCCACCCTCCTGGCAACCGCGCCTCCCGCACCACGCCGTCCCGAACCGGTTCGAGGCCACCAACCTCAGGCCTGTATCCCGATGGGCGGACAGCGTCCAGGACGCAATGAAATGCTGACTACCTTCACCCGCGGCCGAACCAGATCGGCGCGGCGCATGACCTCCACCATCAAGGGCAGGCGATAGCGGCATGAACGCGTCTGCGGCAGCCGACAACACCCCCCGTCCGGAGCACACCATGAACGGTGCACAGTCGGCTGTCGCCACGGCGGCTTCCGCCCGCCACCGGGTCACCGAGCTCCTCACGCGCGCGGGCATCAGCCCCGACAGCGTCCCTGCCACAGACGCTCTCCTGCTCACCTCGGAACTCGTCACCAATGCCATCCGCCACGGCGGCGGCATCACCCACTTCCACGCCGCCATCACCGACGACGCCCTCCACCTGGCCGTCAGCGACGCGAACCCCGACCACCCATGGCCCCACCCCACGGCCCACGGCCGTCCTGGCGGCTACGGATGGCCCCTCATCCAGCTCCTTGCCGAACGCGTTGACATCACCCCCCTCCCAGGCGGTGGGAAAACCATCACCGCCACCCAGCGCTTGAAGAGCGCGGACGCGACGTACGGGGCGTTCGGGACAGCCGAAAAGCAGCAGACAGGCGCGCATGAGTGATGCAGAAACAGCCAAAGTGGTCGCCACCAGAATTGCCGCATACCTTGCCGCGGTTCACCCCGACGCTCCGAACCCCGACGACCTCGCCTGGCTCATCGTCCACGAACTCAACCAGGCCGGACTCCTCGCCAGCAGCCGCCCCAGGCCCGACGCCGATGAGAAAGCACCAGGAGCGCAGCAAGTCCTGGCGCTCCCGGACCGCGACGACGGGGCACGCGTCATCGTCTGCGCCGGTGAATTCGATCAGCGGACCCTACGGGCCGTTCAAGAGGCCGGCACCGCCGCCATCACCGATCCGGACATCCGGCGCATCGTCCTGGACGTCAGCCGCGTGACCTTCGCCGACTCCTCCATGCTGAACGAGATGTTCCGCCTCCGGCGCAGCAGCCCCCTGGTTCTAGTCGGCCCTCTGCCCAATTCCCTCGCACGCGTCCTGGAACTCACACAAGCCCGCGCCCTGTTCCCCGTCACCGACAGCATCGAAGCGGCTCTCGCCTGGGGTGGGTGAGCCAGTTCACCCGCTTGCGGGGCCCTGGAGGGGGCAGGCGCGTGAGGTGACCACAATGGACGCGAGAGTGTATTGCGGCGACGACGGCCGGTGGGCCGCCCCGTTGCCCGGACGCCTGTACGTGAACCTGCTCGGCGGCCCCCTCGACGGCCAGCTCTACGACATCACCGACCTGTCCCCGCAGCAACGCGCGGTAGGAGCGCTCCTGATCACCGATCGAGGCCTCTTCGGACCCGGCGGCCGCTCTCTGTACAAGCCCTCCGAAGCCGATCCCGCAGGCCCCTTCCTCTGGGAGGGGGACACCCCCTGAACATCGGCACGGTCACGCCGTCGGCGAGTACCACGGTCGCCGACCGGGTGGTGCGCGAGATCGCGGAACAGGCGGCACGGGACATGGTCGCCGGGGACGGCGGCAGTGTCACCAAGGGGACGGCCCAGCGTCGGCGGTCCGTGCGCCGTAAGGATTGCGCCTGCGTGTCACCGGCCGGTGACGGGCACCGGCGCGGGATGTTCTCCCGGAGGGGGCTCATGCCCGATGAGCCGGAAGCGCGGGGAGTCGTACCAGGTGAACGCAAGCGGTGAAAGTGACCAGCCCGATGGTGCACGGCAGTCCGCGTCGGCGAAGGCCGGCCCGGCCGTGCGCGTCCCGCTCTCCCGGCGGGTGCGGAAGACGGCGGAGCGGGCGCGCGCCGCGGGCCCGCCGCCGGGCCCGGCCCGACCGGGGTTCTGGCGCAGTCCCCTGCGAGGGCCGTGGCTGACCGGTGTGCTCGGACTCCTCCTGCTGGCCGGAGTCGTGATCCTGTTCGTGACGGGCCTGCTGTCGTACGCGGCGTACAACCCCGACCTCGCCGCACGCAACGACCAGACGCCGGACAAGGGCTGGCTGGGCTTCTACCTGTTCACCTGGCCGACCTCGCCGTACTGGCTGTACCGGTTGACCCAGGGGGTGCACACCGTCCTCGGCGTGGTCCTGGTCCCGGTGCTCCTCGCGAAGCTGTGGTCGGTCATCCCGAAACTGTTCGAGTGGCCACCGGTCCGGTCGGCCGCCCACGGCCTGGAACGGCTGTCGCTGCTCCTGCTGGTGGGCGGAGCCGGGTTCACCTTCGCCACCGGGATCCTCAACATCCAGCTGGACTACCTCTTCCCCGGCTCCTTCTACGTGCTGCACTTCTACGGCTCCTGGGTGTTCATGGCGGCGTTCGTCGTCCACGTCTCCTTCCGGCTGCCGCGCGCCGTCCGGGCGGTGCGGGCGGGCCGGGCCTGGCAGCCCGCACCCGAATCGCCGGAGGCCGCCGGTCTGGTCTCCCCGAACCCGGCACCCCCGACGATCTCCCGACGCGGAGCGCTCGCGATGGTGGGAGCCGGCTCGCTGGCCCTCCTGGCGGTCACGGCCGGCCAGAGCATCGGAGGGTGGTGGCGCAAGACCGCGCTGCTGGCCCCGCACGGCCGCGACCCCGGCACC
The DNA here is from genome assembly GCF_035978755.1 of Streptomyces sp. NBC_01298. Taxonomy (NCBI): domain Bacteria; kingdom Bacillati; phylum Actinomycetota; class Actinomycetes; order Kitasatosporales; family Streptomycetaceae; genus Streptomyces; species Streptomyces sp. NBC_01298. Next base: position 845,792 of record NZ_CP108414.1, on the reverse strand, counting down.
GGACCGAACGGCTTCCAGATCAACAAGACGGCGGCCTCCAGCGGCATCCGCCCCAGCGACATCGGCCCCGCCTGGCGGCTCACCGTCCGCGGTGGCGGCCGCCAGGAGGTCCTGACCCGAGACATGCTGCTGGCGCTGCCCCAGCGGGAGGCGGATCTGCCGATCGCGTGCGTGGAAGGCTGGTCGACACCCGACCAGCGGTGGTCCGGTGTCCGCCTCACCGATCTGGCCGCTCTCGTCGGACTCGGCACCGACACCCCGCAGGTCCTGGTGGAATCGGCCCAGCGCGGCGGGTCCTTCTCCTCGGTGGTCCTGGCCGCCAACCAGGCGCGCGATGACCGCTCGCTCCTCGCGCTGCGCGTGAACGGCGCCGAATTGTCGCCGGACCACGGCTACCCGGCCCGCGTGATCATCCCGGCGGCCCCCGGCGTCCACAACACGAAGTGGGTCACCCGCCTCACCTTCGGAGAACCGGCATGAGCACCCCGCCCAAGAGCACGGCCACGGCTTCCGCGTTCCGCAGGCGCTACGGAGCCTCCCCGCTGCACCTCCTGCTCACCCTGGCCTGCTTCGCCCTGACCCTCTACGCCGGCGTCCGCCTCCTCAAGGGAGACACCATGGGCGTCGTCCTCTGGTTCGTCGGAGCGGCCGTCCTCCACGACATGGTCCTGCTCCCCGCCTACTCGCTCACCGACCGAGCCGCCCAGCGACTCTGCCGGAGCCGCGGCGCGACCGACGCGACCACGCCGAAAGCGAGCGTGAACCACCTGCGGGTCCCGGCCTTCGTCTCGGGCGTGCTGTTCCTGGTGTGGTGGCCGCTGATCCTGCGGAAGGGCGGCCACTACACCGCCTACACCGCGCTGCCCGCCGACGGGTTCCTCGCCCGCTGGCTCCTCATCACCGCCGCCCTGTTCATCGCATCGGCGATCGTCCTCCTCGTACGGACCTGGCTGCGCCCGCGACCACGAGCGGGTGATTCTCCCCGTCCCGAGTGAACGCGGCGCCCCCCACCGATCGGTGCGGCGCGGGTCGCGGGTGTCACCACGACACGGCGGCGGGGAGGTCCCGGGCCGGGCGGGGGCTGCCGGTCCACGAACCCCCAGACGCGAGCACGGAGTCTCCGAGGACCGCGCGGGTGGCTTCGGTGGTGATGCGGTGCCACCGGCGGGCGTCCCGGATCATCGAATGGCCGCCGCGGGGCATTGCGATGCCCAGGACCCGGGCTCCGGCCGACTGGGCGTGGGTGAGGTAGGACCAGGTGTCGGCCGCCCCGGTGACACGGTCGGCCCCGTCGTGCAGGGCGATGACGGTGCGGCCGTGCAGATGGGCGGTGGGCTCGCCGGACGGGCACCAGGGCGCCAGGGCGACGACTCCCTTGACCTGGGGGTCCGCCGCCGCCCGCAGGGCCGCCCGGCCCCCCATGGAGTGCCCGACGAGGACGACCGGAACGGGACCGGTGAGTGCGCGCAGTTCGTCCAGTGCCCGCCGTACGTCGGCGACCGGGTGCGCGTTCGGTCCGTTCCATCCGCGGTAGCGGTAGCGGACGTGGGCGACGAGGACATCGTCGTGGAACGCGTCGCGGAGCAGCGCCGCGCCGAAGGGCCGCATCCGCAGTCCGGGCAGGTTGAGCCGTGGTGGCGGCCCGAGGGCGTCCGCGCGGCCCCCGTGCAGGAGGAGTACCGCCGCCGTGGCCTCCCGCGGCAGGCGGTGACCGAAGACCGGGACCAGGGCCGCCGTGGTGTCGTGCGAGGTGTGGCCCAGGAGGTTCACGCCCGACCTGCCGTTCCGCGTCGAGGGGACGGCCGGGGAAGGAGGCCGCTGGTCCGGGAAGCGTATGCGGCGCATCCGGGCCGGTCGACGCCCGTCACGACCGGTCGTCCCGCGCGAACCGGGTTCCGGGGGTGGCGGGCATCCCCGAGTTGCCCTCGCGGGTGGGCCGGACGGCGAGGAACTGGTCTACTCCCATGCGGCGTTCGGAGAAGGCGAGGGAGGCGCCGGCCAGGTACAGCCGCCACACCCGACCGGTGGTCTCCCCGACGAGGTCCTCGATGTCGCCCCACCGTTCCTCGATGTTGGCGCGCCAGGCATCGATGGTGGTCGCGTAGTGCTCGCGCAGGGATTCGACGGAGCGGACCTCCAGGCCGGCCGACTCCAGCAGGTCCGCGGTCCGGCCCAGGGGACGCATGTGCATGTCCGGAGCGATGTACGTCTCGATGAAGGGACCGCCGCCGGGTACGTGTGCTCCGCGGGACATCTGCTGGACGAGGAGCCGGCCTTCGGGGCGCAGCGCCGCGTACAGCATCGAGGCGAACAGCGGGTACTCGGCGTCGCCGACGTGCTCGCCCATCTCCACGGCGGCGGCCGCGTCGTACCCTCCGCCGTCGATGTGGCGCCAGTGCCGGAGCTGGACGTCGACCAGATCGGCCACGCCTTCGGCGACGGCTCTGGCGGTGACGAAGTCCCGCTGGGCGGCGGACAGGGTGACGGCCGTGACCCTCGCCTTGTGCTCCCGGGCGGCGTGGATGGTGAGCGAGCCCCAGCCGCAGCCGACGTCCAGGAGCCGGTCGCCTTCGCGGAGCCCGAGCTTGCCGCAGATCAGCTCCAGCTTGTCGGCCTGGGCCTCGGCCAGACCGTACGAGGCGCCGGCGGGGCGCGTCCAGTACGCGCAGGAGTACGCCATCGTCCGATCGAGCAGCACGGCGTAGAACTCGTTGGACAGGTCGTAGTGGTGGCTGATGGCGGCGCGGTCCCGGGAGGTGCTGTGTGGGCGGCCGCCGAGACGGGCGCGGCCGTGCGGGCGCCGGGGAGGTGGGCCGGCGGCGCCCAGTCCCGCGGCGAGCGCGGTGGCCGCGGCGAGTGCGGCCGGACGTGGTCGGCGGATGCCTTGCTCGCGGACGGACCTGCCGGCCCGGCCGAGCGCGTGGGCGAGATCACCCTCGACGTCGAGGTCTCCGGTGACGTAGGCCTCGGCGAGGCCGAGTTCGCCGGGCTGCCACACCAGGCGGCGCAGGGCGTCGGGGGATCGCAGGACGACCAGCGGCGCGTCGGCCGGCCCGGCCTCGCTGCCGTCCCAGGCACGCAGCCGCACCGGGAGGGGGCCGTCGAAGAAGTGGGCGAGGAGTTCGGCGAGGCGAACGGCGGCGGGCCTCATCGGGCGGTCCCTTCCATGAGGAGGATCTGGCGGACGTCGAGGGAACGGGATCGGATCCGAAGCCGGCTTCGGAGCTCCCCGCCCAGGCGATCGGGGGTGCTCGTGCAAGCCGATGCCATCGCACGCCTTTCGCCCAGAGAGGGGAGCCGGCCCCTGTCCGCTGGTGTTCTCGCACCTCCTTCGTCGCGGGCGCGTGTGTGGATTGCCTCTTCGCGGACAAGGCCGCCGCGGGTGGCGGTCGAAACCGCCGCCCGCAGTGCCCATTGCGTCCCCGCGGGAGCGCTTCTTCGAGGAAGGGACCAATCCGCCGGACGGAGCACAGCGAATGGAGGGTGTGAGCACCTTCCGCAAGTCCCTCTTCCGCGGCGCACTGGGCGCCGTATCCGGCCTCCTGGCCGGATACACGGCCCTGGCGGTGGCAGAGGTCGTGGCATCCGTGGTGCGGCCGCAGGCCGGACCGGTGACGGTGGTCGGCGGCGCCGCCATCGACAGGACGCCCGCCGCCGTGAAGGACTTCGCGATCCGCACCTTCGGCGAGAACGACAAGCTGGTCCTCCAGCTCGGCATCCTCGCCGCCCTCGGCTTCCTCGGCGTCGTCCTCGGGATCCTCTCCCTGCGCCACCGGCGCACCGGAGCGGCCGGGGTCCTCCTCTTCGGTGTCATCGGCGCGGTCGCCGCGCTGAGCCGCCCCGACACGGGCGGAATCGCGGACGTCCTGCCTTCGATGGCGGGCGCCGCCGCGGGAGCCGCGGTCCTCTACCTCCTCGCCGGAAAACTCGCCTCGACACCTGCCGATGAGGCCGGCGCCGATGGCTGGTCGCGGCGCGGCTTCCTCATCGCCGCGTCCGTCACCGCCGTCGCCGCGACCGGCGCGGGCGCCCTGGGCCGCACCCTGACCGGCCGGCGCGCCCGGGGCGCCGTCGCCTCCCGGTCCGCCGTCAAGCTGCCCGCCCCCTCCTCCCCGGCGCAGCCCCTCCCGAGGGGAGTCCAGCTGAAGGCGGAGGGCATCAGTTCCTTCACCACCCCCAACAAGGACTTCTACCGCGTGGACACCGCTCTGGTCGTCCCCAGGATCGACAGCGACACCTGGCGGCTCCGCGTCCACGGAAAGGGCGTCACCCGTTCCCGCACCTATACCTTCCAGGACCTCTTGGACCGTCCGCTCATCGAGCGGGACATCACCTTGACCTGCGTGTCCAACGAGGTCGGCGGCCCCTACATCGGCCACGCCCGCTGGCTCGGTGTGCGCCTGGACGACCTGCTGCGCGAGTGCGGAGTCACACCGCCGTCCAAGGGCGGCAAGGCCGACCAGCTGATCGCCCGCTCGGTCGACGGGATGACGCTGGGCTCGCCCGTCGAGGAGGTCATGGACGGACGCGACGCGATCCTCGCCGTGGCCATGAACGGCGAGCCGCTGCCGTTCGAGCACGGCTTCCCCGTCCGCATGCTCGTCCCCGGTCTCTACGGCTACGTGTCCGCCTGCAAGTGGATCGAGGACATCGAGCTCACGACCTTCGACTCCTACGACGCGTACTGGGTCAAGCGCAAGTGGGCCCGCAAGGCCCCGATCAAGACGCAGGCGCGCATCGACACCCCCAAGCCCTTCGCCCGGCCCACCGGCGCGACCGTCACGGTCGCCGGCGTGGCGTGGGCCCAGCACCGCGGGATCCGGCGCGTCGAAGTCCGCATCGACGACGGACCGTGGCAGGACGCCGACCTCGCCCCCCAGGCCACCGCCGACACCTGGCGCCAGTGGTCCTACCCCTGGAAGACCACACCCGGCGGCCACACCCTCACCGTCCGCGCCACCGACGGAACCGGCCGGGTCCAGACCGAGGAACGCACCCGGACCATCCCCGACGGCGCCAGCGGCTGGCACAGCGTCTTCGTCACCGCGGGTTGACCCGCCCCGACCCGCCCCCGGACCGGCCGGGAAGCAACCGGCAGCCCAGACCTTCTCTCCCTGCTCAACCCTTCGCACACCAACAGGAGTTCCCTCATGCCCCGCACGCTTCGTTTCCGTCGTACCGCTCTCGCTGTGGCCGCCGCGGCCGTTCTGCCCTTCGCTCTGGCCGCCTGCTCCGACTCCGGCAGTGACTCCGCCTCCGGATCCTCCGCGGACAAGAGCAGTGGAGCTCCCGCAGCCTCGCAGCCCGCGACGCCGGACGCGTCGATGGCAGGGGACAAGCCGTTCGGTCCGGCCTGTGCGGGGGTTCCCGCCGATGGCGCCGGCTCCTTCGACGGGATGGCCAAGGCCCCGGTCGCCACCGCGGCGTCCAACAACCCGGCGCTGTCGACCCTGGTGGCGGCCGTGAAGCAGGCCGGGCTCGTGGACACCCTGAACAACGCCCAGGGCATCACGGTGTTCGCGCCGACCAACGAGGCCTTCGCCAAGATCCCGAAGGCCGACCTCGACAAGGTCCTCGCCGACAAGGCCACCCTCACCAAGATCCTCACCTACCACGTCGTCGGCGAGAAGCTGACCCCGAAGCAGCTGGAGTCGGGCTCCTTCGACACCTTGGAGAAGACCAAGCTCACCACCACCGGCTCTGGCGAGACCTACAAGGTCAACGACACCTCCAACGTGGTCTGCGGCAACGTCAAGACCGCCAATGCCAACGTCTACATCGTCGACACCGTCCTGATGCCCAAGTAACCCCCGCTTGCTGCCCGGGTATTCACGGGTCGGACCTGTTGCCGAGGGGTCCGACCCGCAGCGGGTCGGCGGCCGACGGACCTGCGGGCCAATCCTGCGGCGGTCCCGCTACGAATCACCTACGTAGAAAGTTCTGCGAGGTGAGCCCCATGACCGACGAAGAGTTCGAGAACCTCCTGGCGCAAGCGCGGGCGGAGGCACGGCAGATCGCCTTTCCGGCCCCGCCGTCACAGGACGAGGCGGAGTACGCCTTTCACCCGCAGCACGCGGAATTCGGAGGGTCCGCCCACTGACGCGGACACCGCCCCGAGACCAGCCCCCACCGGCTGCCCCGAGCGCGCTCGCGCCTACGCGGGCAGCGCGGGGAACACGACCACCGAGCCGTCCTTGGCGCGGGCGATCTCGATGGCCACGTCCGTCGCGCGGCTGTTGACCGTGACGCCGTCACCCAACTGGTGAATCCGGTGGGCCGCGCTCAGGAGGCGCTCGACTTCACCGGTCGTGAAGACCGGTCGCAAACCGTTCGGGCGTGCCAGTTCCAGCGCCGACAGGCATACCAGGACACCGGCGATGCCCGACTCCAGTTCGTCGAGGCGCTGCTGATCGCGCTTGAGTGCGCGGGTGAAGTGCTCGAACGGATTCCCGGCGTCCCTCTGGGCGTGCTCGACGGCCTGGAGGACGACCACCCGCCGCTTCAGCGCGACAGCCAGGGAGGCGAGTTCGAGGTGGGTGCGGAACGTGCCGCCGTCTTCGTCGACGCCGGGGAACGATTTGGTCAACGTGCCGAGTTCGACGGGCTTGCCCTCGGGCAGTCCGTCCAGCGCGCTCTGCCATCGGGCAAGGCGGCGGTCGGCTTTGCCCAGCGCCGTGTTGATGGCGTGCACCGCCGAGTCGATTCCCAGCGAGGCACCGAGCGTGCCCTGGTCGAGCAGAATGGCGGTGGCTTTGTCGATGGCATCGCGGCAGCCGTCGAGTTCGCTGTGCTCGTCGTCGAGCTTCTCCTCCTGGAGTCGCTCCAGCAGTTTCGTGATGTGTTCGATGGCCTGCTGGCGCTTCTGGTCGGCGTGCGCGCTCACCCCCACCGCCACGGCCATGAGCACGAGCGGAGCGGCTACGGTGAGCGCCGTGCCGCCGGCGGCCGCGGCACCGGCGGTCGCACCGGCTCCGCCGACCGTGCCCGCCGCTGCCGCTCCTCCGACCGGCATGAACGTCGCTTTGGAGGTGATCTTGCCCGTCGCGTTCACGAAGTCACCGAAGATGGCACCGCCCGCCCCGCCCTTCGGCACCATCGGGCGAAGGATGCCCTGCCCCAACTGGGTGGCGACCTTCGCCGGGACCACCATGACGTACAGGCCCTCACCGGAACCGGTCGCTCTGGCCACCGTAAGGGAACTCCGCGCCGATCGCGTGATGAACTGTGACAGGTGCCGCGCCAGAGGACTGGCGGCGTCGAGCGGGATGCCGCGGCCGCGCTCGATCTTGGCGGGCAGCGGGTGCACCTCGAGCGTGACGATCGGCTCGTCGGCCAGGACGGCCAGCACCCCGCGCAGTTCAGCCAGGCGCTCCGCCGTCATCGACTCGCCCGCGGTCAAGCCCGGCACTCGGACATCAGCGGTCGCCAGCGTCCACACGGGCACGGTCGTCTTGCGGTCGTCAGTCATCGTCTCCCCCTCGTTCGCGGACAGCAGCCTACGTCTGACGTCGAACGCGAACGGCACCTGGTCGTCCTCGGCGGATCACAGCGCCCTGGCGTCGCCCGCCGTAGGGCTCACGAGCACGGCGAGGTAGCGGAACTCCCCGCCCGGTCCGTCCTGTTCGGAGTACGGGTCCCAGGCCAGCCGATAAGTGCCTTCCAGCGTGCACGTGTTCTTCTGGTACGTGCCGTTGGCCCACCGGAGGGTTCCGGCCGCCTCGCCCCCGGCGTGGATCCTGAATTCGTGGTCACGCGTGGGCTGACGACCGGACCCCGGCGCTGTCCACAGCGCCGGTTCGTTGGTCAGCATGAGGGCAAGGCCGTTCTGCTCGGATTCCGCGCAGAAGCGTTCCAGCCGCGCGTCGGGGTGTGTCGGGCATGACGTCCGGCGGACTGAGCTTCTTGTCCACCGGTCGGTGGACACCCGAATGACCCACCTCCACCGGACGCGATCACCTCGGTGGAGCCGGCCGGTAGCGTAGGGGAATGGATTCGGTACAGGTCAGGCCGGCGCGCGAGGAAGACCTCCCGTCGGCGGAGCGGGCCTCCGCGGTGCTGTTCTTCGAGGCCGACCAGAGCAGCAGAAGGGTCAGCGAACCGGAGGTCCAGCCCCGTTCGGAATCCGGATCGAAGCAGTGGATCGAGCGGATGCGGTTCTACCTGGAGACCGATCCCGCGGGGTGCTGGGTCGCGGTCGATGCGGGCGAGGACAACGGCGTCATCGGGTTCGCCATCTCACAGAACCGCGGGCGCGTGTGGTACCTCGCCACCTACGGGGTGCTGACCCGGTACCAGGGCCGGGGCATCGGCAGGCGGCTGATGGACGCCGCCCTGGCGCACGCCGACGGCCGACCGGGGCTGTTCTCCTCATCGGTGCACCCCGGGGCGACGCGCCGGTACCGGCGGGCGGGCTTCCTGCTCCACCCGCAGATGCGCATGGTCGGTACGGTCGACCGGTCCACGCTGCCCGTGGTCAAAGGGCTCCGGGAGGGCCGGCCGGAGGACCTCGATTGGATGGACCGGCTGGACGGGCGGATCCGCGGGGCCGGCCACGGTCCCGACCACGCCTACATGCTCGACCGCCTCAGACTCGTCGTGTCCGAAGACCTGCGCCGGCCGGGATACGCGTACGTCGACGACGAGGAGAACCGGGCCGTGCTCCTCGCAGCGGCGGAGCCGCGGACCGCCCAGGACCTGTTGTGGGAGGCCCTCGCCGCCTCCCGTGGTGACACGCTCGTCAACTGCATCACCACCGCCAACCACTGGGCGGTCGACGTCGGTCTGGCCGCACGGCTCGACATCGGCCAGGAGGGTTATCTCGCCCTCCGGGGCATGCCCGAACCGGCCCCCTACCTCGCCAGCGGCCACTTCCTCTGACGCCCGGTACCCCGGCCCGCCCCGGGGGATGCTCTTATGGATGTCAAGCAGGGGTTGTGAGGTGACTTGAGGTTGCTGTTGCGGCATGGGTAGCGGTCAGGACGCGGAAGATCTCGCGGGCGACGAACCGCTTGAGACAGCGGATGGTCTCCTTCTTGGAGAGGCCTTCTTTGGTGCGTCGTTCCATGTAGTCCTTGGTGCGCTGGTCCCAGCGCAGGCGGCAGAGAACGATCCGGTAGAGGGCCGCGTTCGCGGCCCTGTCGCCGCCACGGTTGAGGCGGTGTCGATGGGTGCGACCGGATGAGGCCGGCAGTGGGGCGACGCCGCAGAGCATCGCGAAGGCCGCCTCGGAGCGGAGCCGGTCGGGGTTGTCGCCCGCGGTGACCAGCAGCTGGCCGGCGACGTCCGGGCCGACGCCGTTGAGCTCGGTCAGGGCCGGGTTGATCTCCTGGGTGAGCGGGGCTATCAGCTCGTTCAGTTCGTCGATCTCCTGGCCCAGGTCGCGGTGGCGGCGGGCGAGGGAGCGCAGGGCGATCTTCGTCGCGGTGACCGGGTCGCCGGCCTGGTCGAGGCTGGGGCGGAAACCCGCGCAGATGGTCAGCAGGTCCTTGTCGTTCAGGTGCCGCAGCATGGTGCGGACTCCCTCTGGCGCGGTGATGATCAAGGTCTTGATCTGCCGGGTGGCGTCGGCCCGCTGCTGGACCGCGCTGCGACGGGCGACCCGCAGGGCCCGCAGGGCCTCGACACGGCCATCACGGGACTTCGGGGTCCCAGTGCGGCGTTCTGCGAGCGCGGCCCGGGCTGCTGCCTCGGCATCGACCGGATCGGACTTGCCCTGCCAGCGACGGGTCTTGCGGTCTGGCCGGTCGATCTCGACCACTGTGACGTCGTTCTCGCGCAGGTAGCGGGACAGGCCGGCGCCGTAGGCACCGGTGCCCTCCACCCCGACCAGGAGCAGGGCACCGAAGGAGCGGAGCCAGGTCAGCAGTGTGCGGTAGCCGACTGTGGAGGCTGGGAACTGGGCCGACCCCAGCACCCGCCCTGCCGAGTCGATCGCGGCCGCGGTGTGGGTGTCCTTGTGGGTGTCGACGCCGCCGGTGACCTCGACCTCATGCTGTGCCATCGTGGATCGTGCCGTCCTCTCCATTCGACCGGGCAGGATGGCACCCGCCGGCCGGGAGGGCGGACAAGACAGTGATGGGGCCTCTGGCCAGGCTCTTATGAAGTCACGTCCCCCGGTCCGGCGGATGCACGTGAGCGTCCCCCGGCCGGAGCCGACAGATCCAGTTGAGGACCCTGAGTCAGTCAGTCGTTGGGTCAGACCCCGCCGGGGAACGCTCCCGTACATCCTCACTGTCAGTCGACGTCGCCGCGCGTGCTGCCCATGGTGAGTCCGTCGACCCAGTTGACCGACTCGACACCGGTGATGGTCGAGCCGTACGTCCCCCAGCGGGGTACGTTGCCCTTGAGGTCCCAGGTCCGCACGTCGTGTCGGTCGGCCACCAGTTGGCCGTTGACGTAGAGCGAGAAGGAACCGCTGGTGGACGACCGGGCGTCGATGCCGAGCTCGATCTTGTTCCAGGTGCCCGGAGTCCACGGGACGCTCCCGGCGGCGATCCATTGCTCGCCCGGTGCGACGTACCAGATCTTCAGCAGGCTGTCCTCCACCTTCATCAGCACGGGATAGTTCTGGTCCTGCTCCGCGTCGGTGCCCCACGACTTCCACTGGAACACGGTCTGAGCGTTCCCCGTCTTGGTCATGGACTCCCAGCCGAACCAGTACGTCCTGCCGTCCGTGAGGGTCCGGCCGGCGATGCCGAGCCCCTCGCAGCGTTCGGAGCCCACCGCTTTGGTGAACGCGAAGATCTTGCCGCGGCCGTCGTTCCAGTCGGGCTGGTAGACGTACGAGGGGTCATCGCAGACGACTGAGGCGAAGACCGCGGTCCCTCCGTTGTCCGCGTCGCCGTCCCACTCGACCGCGGCGTGCGCGGGTGACGTCGTCGCGAAGGTGAGCGCGGCGGCCATGGCGGTGGGGGCGAGGAGTCGGACGTTGCTTCGTTGCATGGAGTCCTCCTGGGGGAGCGGGCGGGATGGGGGAGAAGCCGGGTTGGCAACGTTGTCAACCCGGCCGTGCGAGGGCCCGCCCGTGGTGGCGGGCCCTCGCGGCCGGCGGTTCAGCCGAGCCGGACGGTGACGGTCTGGGGGCCGCCGGCCTGGCCGGTGAGGTCGCCGAAGGTGAGGGTCAGGGCGTTGCCGGTGGTGGCCGCGGTGACGGTGGACGCCTTGGAGAGGATCTTGGAGACGCGGCGGTTCCAGCTGACCTCCAGCGAGGTCGCCTGCCGGGCGGGGTCCGAGACGACGACGGTCGCGGTCCCGTTCCGGTTCTCCCGGATCAGGACGGAGGCGGGGGCGCTCGTGGTGATCCCGTCCACGGTGCCCGGCGTCCAGAAGTTGACGGCGGTGAAGCCGAGCCTGGAGACGCGCACGCCCTGCTGGTCGGCGGTGTTGGCGAGGATCTTCAGCCAGCCCCTGTCGCAGGAGCGGTGCTCGGTGGTCCGGGCGCTCGCGCCCGGCAGGAGCACGTAGGCGTAACCGGCGTCGGTGGGGTCGGTGCCGTGGTCGGTGAACAGGGTCAGGTACCGGCGGGTGATCGGGTCGGCGGATCCGCCGGTGTTGATGTCCTTCCAGGCGCCGGTGCGTTCCTCGCGTACGGCGCAGACCTTGGCGCCGCCGGGGAAGACGTAGCCGGCCTGGCCCTCGATGTGGGCCCACCCGGCGTCCTCGAAGGTGGCCGACCAGCCCTGCGCCGCGGGCTGTCGCCCGCCGTCGACGGTCAGCGCGGGGGCGCCGGTGGTTCCGAGGTGCCGGTTGTCGATGGTGGTTTCGACGGGGAATCCGTCGGTGCAAGCGATGCCGGCGCCGAGGCAGACGATGGAGTCGTCCAGCCAGAACCAGGACTTCCTGGCGCTCATCGTGCTCGCCAGACCCTTGAGGTGCTGGCCCGTGGCGCCGAACTCGCCGTCGGTGGCGCCGCCGACCCAGGCCGCGTCCGGACGGGGGCCGCCCCAGTTGCCGCCCTGACCGTCGGAGAGGGGCTTGCGGGAGGCGGTGATGCCGGGCAGCCGGTACGGGTCGACCGTCGGCCAGTACGCGTCGGAGTACTGCTCCAGGCCGAAGTCGCTGCCCCACCAGGAGAGCCAGCCGGCGCCCGTGTGGTAGCCGCGGGCGTGCTCGCCGTTGCCGAACTCGTAGTGCGCGATGCGCCGGGACGCCATGCTGACCGAGGCCGCCCAGCCGCGGCGCCGGTGGGTGACCCGGTCCATGTTGTGGAACAGCCGGTGCCCGACGGGCTCGGGAGCCGCGGTGACCGAGGTGTCGTCCTGCAGGCCCTGCAGCAAGGACGCGCGGATGAGGCTGAGTCCCGGGTTCGCGAGAGCGGGGTAGTGGTAGTCGCGCCGGAGCCAGCCCTTGACCATGGCGCGCCACCGCGCGTTCTCCTCCGGGGAGGCGCCCTGGCCGAGGAGGACGAGGGTGGCGAGGAGGCCGTGGGCGCGCAGGTGGTCGTTGGTGCCCTGCCGGCTGATGCCCCGGGAGGAGACGTTGTCCATCATCAGGCCGTTGTAGATGAACGGGGCGACGGCCGTTTCGACGGTGTCGAGGAAGAGCTGGGTGTTCGGGTCGTTCAGTTCCCAGGCGGATCCGCGCAGCAGCGCGAGGATCCGGCCCACGCCGTCGTGCAGCACCGAGCCGTAGCCGCCGATGTACGGGACGGAGGTGTGCTGGATGAAGGAGCCGTCGGCGTAGAAGCCGTCGCCGGTGGTGACGTACGGGAAGACGGGGGCCAGGGCCCGGGCGGCCAGGGCGATCTTGTCGGAGCTCTCGCCGACGACCCCGCGCAGGAGGATGCCGCGGCACAGGTCGACCCGGTTCGCGCCGGTGCTGGTTCCGCTGTACGAGGCCACGGCCGAATCGGGGAGGAAGTGGTCCACGGCCGCGCAGAACCTGGCCCTCTGGTCCTGCGTCAGGTGGTCGTGGATCAGTACGCAGGTGTCCATGAGGGCCTGCGCCGAACCGATCTGCCAGTTCCACCAGTTGCCGTACGGGACGGTGGCCGGGCGGTACACCTCGGCGTCGAGGTGTTCGAGGCCGGTGATGATCGCCGTGAGCAGGACGGTGTCACCGGTGAGCCCGGTCCCGGGCTGGCAGAAGGCCTGGGCCATGACGTTCAGCCTGGTGTAACTGTCGTTCACACGGGCGGAGAAGGCGTACGACTCGGCGTCGAGGTCCGGATCCGGGTCGGTCCAGATCAGGCCGGGCCACAGCGACCCGGCGGCGGGGGTCATCGTGGAGAGGTGACCACGGGCGCTGGAGCCGAGGTTGGCGAGCAGTGTCTTGAAGGGTTCGGCCGTCGGACTGAACCCGGTGCCGAGGATCAGGTCCCGCCATTTCGCGCGCAGTCCGGCGAACTCCTCCGTGGTGGCGGCGGGGGCTGCGGCGGCCGCCGTGGCCGGAAGGGACGTCCACCCCGTGAGCCCCAGCGCGAGGGTGCCGGCCCCCGCCGCGTGCAGGAAGGTACGACGGGGCCAGGCGGAAGCAGTCATGGAGGACCCAATCTGGTGCGGGGATTCCGGTGCGGTGGAATGCGGTGCGGCGGTGGTCTCGCTGGTTGGCCAGACTTCGATTCCGGTGACCGGAAGTCAATGCTCCGCTCCCATTCGGTCAAGAAGCGGTCACCGACGCGTCGTTCGGGTCGGCCGACCGCCGAGCCGATCCCCGTCCACGACGGAGTACGGGGTGCCGCAGGAGTTCCGCACCTTCAGCCGCGGCAGGAGCGCGACGTGCGAGCTCTCGGCCCCGGGGTTCTCCAGCCGGCGCAGCAGCAGGTTCAGCGCCGCTTCGCCGACCGCCCCCTTGACGGGTCCGACCGAGGTCAGGGGTACGTTCGCCAGCGTCGCCAACTCGTCGTCGTAGCAGACGATCGAGAACTCCTCCGGCACGCGCAGACCCCGCTCGGCCAGCCGCTGGAGCAGGTCGATCGCGGCGGAGTCGGGGTGGACGAGTGCGGCGCGGACCTCGCCCGCGCGAGCGAGGTCGAGCAGCCTGTCGAGGCGCCGCTCGAAGCCGTCGGCCCCGCCCGGCCCCAGCCCTCCGGCCGGGGATAGGTCGTCCTCGGGCAGCCCGAGAGACCCGACCGCGGCGCGGTACCCCTGCCGCAGGGCGGGCGAGGTGTGAGTGGCGCGGGAGAGCAGGGCCACGCGGCGATGGCCGAGGGCCGCCAGGTGGCGGACGCCGGCGGCGGCGCCGTCCGCGTGGGCCGAGCCGACCCGGTCGATCTCCGCTCCGGGCGAGCCCGCGGGCACCTGCCGCTCCACCAGCACGGCGGGGACCGGCAGGTCCGCGAGCTCCTGGAGGTCACCGGGGTCCGGGCCGTCCACGCCCCAACTGGGGGTGAGGAGCAGGCCGGTGGCGCCCGCCTCGATGAGGGTGTCGATGCGCGTCCTGTCCTGGTCCCTGTCGTACTCGGTGGTCGCGACGAGCAGCCGGGCGCCGACGTCGGCGGCCGCGTCCCGGGCGCCGCGAATGACCGAGGGATAGAAGTACCCGGCCGCCGGGACCACCATCCCGAGCACGAGCCCGCGGGGTGCGGGTGGCGGGGGCAGCTCGCGGGCCAGGCGTGCCTCACGGGGGCTCAGCCGCGCGGTCGGCCACAGTGCCGACCCGTGCAGTCTCCGTACGAGCCCCGCGTCGGAGAGCGCCGCGACGTCCCGCCTCGCGGTCTCCACGGAGATCCCGAGCTCGGTGGCGAGGTCGGACACCCGTACGCTCCCGTGCTCCCGCACGAGCCGCAGCACCCTCTTGTGCCGCTCCTCCACCCGCTCCCGCATGTGATCTCCCTTGACCCCTCGGGCTGCTTCAGCCTAGCGTGATCAGGGGCCCGTAGAAAGCGCTTTCTATGCGGGGTCTTCCTTCTGCCGGAGCCCCTGTCCACCGACGAGTCCAGCACCACCGGAAGTCACCGGAAGTCACCGAAAGAGAGCGCACACGTGAAGCCACCGCAGCCGCCGATCGCGAATCCGGTCACGCATCCGGTCACGACGCTGACCACGGACGAGACGGGCTTCCTGCGCGACGGCCGCCCGCACCAGGTCGTTTCCGCGGCCATCCACTATTTCCGGGTGCACCCCGGCCTCTGGGCCGACCGCCTGCTGCGCCTGCGCGCGATGGGCGTGAACACCGTCGAGACCTACGTGGCCTGGAACGTCCACGAGCCCAGCCCCGGCGCGTTCACCTTCGACGGGGCGAACGACGTCGCGGCCTTCATCCGGACCGCCGGTGAACTCGGCCTGGACGTCATCGTCCGGCCGGGCCCCTACATCTGCGCCGAATGGGACTTCGGCGGGCTGCCCGGATGGCTGCTGGCCGACCGTACGATGCGGCTGCGCCGCCGCGACCCCGCGTACCTGGCCGCCGTGGACGCGTGGTTCGACACCCTGGCCCCCGTCCTGGTCCCCCTCCTCGGCAGCCGGGGCGGGCCGGTGGTGGCGGTGGGCGTCGAGAACGAGTACGGCAGCTTCGGCAACGACACCGGCTATCTGGAGCACCTCCGCGACGGCCTGGTCCGCCGCGGCATCGACTGCCTGCTGTTCACCACCGACGGCGCCGACCACGGGTTCCAGCTCGGCGGCCGCATCCCCGGTGTCCTGACCACCGGGACCTTCGGCTCCCGCCCCGAGAGCTCGCTCGCGACCCTGCGCACGTACCAGCCGCAAGGGCCGCTGGTCTGCGTGGAGTACTGGCACGGCTGGTTCGACCACTGGGGCGAACCGCACCACACGCGCGACCCGGAGGACGCCGCCGCCACCCTGGACAGCCTGCTCGCCGCGGGCGCCTCGGTGAACATCTACATGGGACACGGCGGCACCAACTTCGGCTGGTGGAACGGCGCCAACCACGATGGCACCACCTACCAGCCCGACGTGACCAGCTACGACTACGACGCCCCCGTCGGCGAGGCCGGTGAACTCACCCGGAAGTTCCACCTCTTCCGCGAGGTCATCGGCCGCCACACCGCCCCCGTCACCCATGAACTCCCCGCTCTGCCCCCGCGGGTCGTGCCCCAAGTGCTCTCCGTGGACGGGTGCGTCTCGTTGGCCGACTCCCTGGACGTGCTGTCCAAGCCCGTGCACCACGTCGAACCGCTGACCATGGAGGAAGCCGGCCAGTCCCTGGGCCTGATCCACTACCGGACCCGCCTGCGGGGACCCCTGCCCGAATCGGCCCTGCGCATCGACGGGCTCGCCGACCGGGCCCAGGTCTTTCTGGACGGGCGGGAGATCGGGCTGCTTGAACGGGACGAGCCGTCGGCGGCGCTGACCGTCGCCGTGCCCGACGGGGGAGCGGAGCTCGACATCCTGGTGGAGAACCAGGGTCGGATCAACTACGGTCCCCTGCTGGCCGATCGCAAGGGCATCCGCGACGGAGTGAGACTGGACAACCAGTACCAGTTCGGCTGGGAGATCAGGCCGCTGCCCCTCGACGACCTGACAGGACTCGCGTTCGGCCACGGTGAGCTCGGCCACGGAGACTTCGGCCACGGCGAGCTCGCCGACGGCCCGTCCTTCCACCGGGTCACCGTCGAACTGGACTCCGCGGCCGACGCGTTCATCGCCCTCCCCGGGTGGACCAAGGGAATGGTCTGGCTGAACGGCTTCGCCCTGGGCCGGTTCTGGGAGCGCGGCCCGCAGAAGACCCTGTACGCACCGGGTCCCCTGTGGCGCGCCGGCGAGAACACCCTGGTGATCCTCGAGCTCCACCGCCCCGGGACCACCGTGGAACTCCGCGACGCACCGGACCTCGGCACGGAGGCGCCCGCGCCCATTCCGGTCTGGTAGCCGGGCCGGCGCCGCGCGAGCCCGGCAGGGCCGGATGGGCCACGGCTCACCGGCCTGCGGCCGTGTCGCCGCCGGAGGTGGTGGGGGCCCTGCCATGGTGGGCCACCGCGTCCGTCTTCCCCGGGAGGTACCTCCGTGTCCCGACGCCCGCACGGCCACTCCGGTCGGATCCGTCCGTCGCTGCGCCTGGCCGCCGCCACCGCCGCGTGCGGCGCCCTGCTCGCCGTCACCGTGCAGCCCGCCCAGGCCGGAGCGGACCGCAATCCGCCTCCCGGGGCCGCGCTCCACCAGGAGCTGCGGGAGCTGGTCGAGCGGCCCGACGGGCCCCCGGGGGTCATCGCCGTCCTGCGCGACGGCGACCGTGCGGAGGTCTACCGGGCGGGCGTGGCCGACGTGCGGAGCGGCCGGCCGCCGCGGGCCACGGACCACATGCGGATCGCCAGCGTCGCCAAGGCCTTCAGCGGAGCGGTGGCCCTCGTCCTGGTCGACCGCGGCCGGCTGCGGCTCGACGACACGATCGGCGAGGTGCTGCCCGGGCAGCCGGAAGCCTGGCACGACGTGACGCTCCGTCAACTTCTCAATCACACCAGTGGATTGCCGGACTACTCGTCCTCCCAGGGGTTCATCGACATCATCTCCGAGGACCCCCGGCACCGCTTCGACTCCCGCCGCCTGCTGGACTTCGTCGCCGACGAGGACCTCGGCTTCCCGCCGGGCAGCCGCTACGCGTACTCCAACTCCGACAACATCGCCGTCGCCCTCATGGCCGAGGCCGCCACCGGACGCCGGTACGAGACGCTGCTGCGCGAGCTCGTCTACGAGCCGCTGGGCCTGCGGGCCACGAGCCTGCCCCAGGGCTACCGGCTGCCCACCCCCTTCCTGCACGGATACCAGATCGATCCGGACGAAGGACCCGTCGACGTCAGCGAGGCCGTGGGCGCCTCGGGAGCCTGGGCGTCCGGAGGGATCGTCTCGACGCCGAAGGACCTGACCGCGTTCATCAGGGGCTACGCGGGCGGCGCCCTCGTCTCGGAGCGCACCCGGCGCCAGCAGTTCCGGTTCATCCCGGGCGCCCTGTCCCAGCCCCCCGGCCCCGGCCGCACCGAGGCGGGCCTGGCGATCTTCCGCTACACCACCCGCTGCGGAACGGTCTACGGCCACACCGGCAACACGGCCGGTTACACGCAGCTCGTCGCGGCCACGGCGGACGGCCGGCGCTCGCTGACCTTCTCGATCACCACGCAGACCTCCCTCACCATCAACCCCGACCTGCTCGAACAGGTCCGGGAGGTCCAGGAGGACTTCGTCTGCGCCCTGCTGCGCAAGTGAGGCTGTGCAGGTGAGCTGTGCGCCCGCGGTTCCCGCGGGTGCGCGCCGCACCCCCATGGGGGAAGCTGGGAAGACCCCGGTGGTGCCGGTGCCGGGCAGAGCGGCAAGGGCAAGGAAGGTCTTCCGTGAACGTTTCCGCAGGTGGCCGCCCCGCACACGCATCCCGGCGCACGGTGCGGACGGCCACCCTGCTGTGCGCGGTGGCGGCGATGACGGCCGCCGTGCTCCCGGCCTCCGCGACCTCGTCCGCACGCACCGGCGCCGGTGTCGCCCACCCGGCCCGGGACCCGGCCCAGGATCCGGTCGTGGTCGTCGACTGCTCCTCGCAGGCCCAGATGCGCCCCGCCGAGTACCTCCTCGCCTGTGGCGACGGGAACAACCGGCTCGTCGGGCTCCGCTGGAACACCTGGGGTCCGCGCAGCGCCACGGCCACCGGCACCGACATGGTGAACGACTGCCGCCCGTACTGCGCGGCCGGCCGCTTCCGCGCCTACCCGGTCACGGTGACCCTGGGCGATCCACAGCCCTGGCCCGACCACCCCGACCTGCGGCGCTTCACCACGATCCGGCTCCTCTACACCGACACCGCACCGGAACCCGT
Source organism: Streptomyces sp. NBC_01298 (assembly GCF_035978755.1). NCBI lineage: Bacteria > Bacillati > Actinomycetota > Actinomycetes > Kitasatosporales > Streptomycetaceae > Streptomyces > Streptomyces sp. NBC_01298. The sequence goes on along the minus strand of NZ_CP108414.1, from coordinate 827,093 downwards.
CCCCAAGGACGTGACCTACAAGCTGGTGTACTGACGCGGGCCCCGGGCTCCCCACGGGATACGGTCGGCGGCATGGACCTTGATCGACAAGGGTGGAGCCCGACCCTGCTGAGCGGGGCGGTGTTCGCCGTCTGCATGGCCGGCACCACGCTGCCGACCCCCCTCTACGGGCTCTACCAGGAGAAGTTCGGCTTCTCCGCGCTGATGGTGACCGTGGTGTACGCCGTGTACGCCTTCGGGGTGATCGGCGTCCTGCTGCTGGCGGGCAACGCCTCCGACGCCGTGGGCCGGCGGCCGGTGCTGCTGGCGGGACTGGGCTTCGCCGCGGCGAGCGCCGTCTGCTTCCTGTGCGCCGACGGGATGCCCTGGCTGTACGCGGGACGGCTGCTGTCCGGTCTGTCCGCCGGCCTGTTCACCGGGGCCGCCACGGCGTACGTGATGGAGCTGGCACCGCCCGGCGGCGCCTCACGGGCCACCTTCGTCGCGACGGCCGCCAACATGGGCGGACTGGGCTGCGGCCCACTGCTCGCCGGGGTCCTCGCGCAGTACGCCTCCTGGCCGCTGTACCTGCCGTTCGTGGTGCACCTCGGGCTCGTGGCGGCCGCGGCCGTCGTCCTGCTGCTCCTCCCGGAGACCGTGCGCGAGCGCCGGGCGCTCAGCACCGTACGACCGCAGCGGCCCGCGCTGCCCCCACAGGTGCGGGCGGTGTTCGGGCCGGCCGCGACCGCCGCGTTCGTGGGCTTCGCCCTGTTCGGGGTGTTCACCTCCGTCAGCCCGGCGTTCCTCGCGGAGTCCCTGGACGTGCACAACCGGGCCGTGAGCGGGCTGGTGGTCGCCCTGGCCTTCTTCGCCTCCACCGCCGGGCAGCTGGCCGTCGGCCGCGTCGGGGTCGAGCGGTCCCTGCCGCTGGGGTGCGCCGTGCTCCTCGCCGGACTGGCGCTGCTCGCGGGCGCGCTGTGGTGGGACCTGCTGGCGCTGGTGGTGCTGAGCGCCCTCGTCGGCGGGCTCGGGCAGGGGCTGGCCTTCCGCGGGGCCCTGTCCGCGGTGGCCGGGGCGTCTCCCGCCGATCAGCGGGCGGCCGTGATCTCCACGCTGTTCCTGGTGGCGTACACGGGCATCTCGCTGCCCGTGATCGGGGTGGGCCTACTGGAGGGACCCCTCGGGCTGGAGGGCGCGGGACTGGTGTTCATCGCCTGTATGGCGGTGCTCGTCCTGGCCGCGGCCGGCTACCTGCTCAGGCGCCCGGCGCGGGCCGCCGCGAACTGAGCGTACGCAACCACCCGGCCCGGCCCGGCCGCCGGCGGCGCGTGCGCCCGCGAGGGCTCACGCGCTGCCGGCGACCGTGGGGTACGGCACCTCGGCAAGGGTGTTAGGGACCGCCCAGTGCCGGTCCTGTTCGAAGGTGCGGAGCAGGTCCGCCGCGACGCTCACCGCGATCGTGGCGGGCTCCTTGCCCGTGATCTCGGTCAGTCCGATCGGGCTCGTGATCCGGTCGATGGTGCCGGCGTCATGACCGCCCTCCGTGGCCAGGCGCTGCCGGAACCGCGACCACTTCGCGGACGAGCCGATCAGACCGATCGAGCCGAGACCGTCGGTGCGCAGGGCGGCGTCGCACAGCGCGGCGTCCTCGGCGTGATCGTGCGTCATGATCAGCACGTGGGAGCCGGGCGGCAGCTCCCCGAGCACCGTCTCCGGCAGCAGCGGGGTGTGGTGGACGTGGACCTGCGCCACCGCGTCGGCCAGCACACCGAGCCGCTCCTCGGTCAGCATGTCGGGGCGGCTGTCGACGAGGTGCAGGTCGAGGTCCTGACGGGCCAGGATCCGGGCCAGTTCCAGCCCGACGTGCCCGACGCCGAAGACGGCCACCGCCTGGACCACCGGCAGCGGTTCGAGCAGCACCGTGACGGCTCCGCCGCAGCACTGCACGCCGTGCCGGCTGGTGACCTTGTCGTTCAGGGCGAACTCCATCAGCTCCGTCTGCGGATCGGCCGCGCCGCACAGCTCGCGGGCCCGGTCGATGGCGACGGCCTCGATGTTGCCCCCGCCGATCGACCCCCAGGTCTCGGTCCGCCCCACGACCAGCTTGGCACCGGCCCGGCGGGGCGCGTGGCCGCGCACGGTCGCTACGGTCACGAGCACGCCGGGTTCCCGGCGTGCCCGCAACCGCGCGACCGCGGCGACCCAGCTCATGTCAGACATTGCTCAAGGCGCTTGCATCGGCATCGGCACCGGTACCGCCATCGGCATCGGCATCGGAGAGGACCCCGTTGCCCTTGGAGGCCCGCCCGCCCCGGCGGGCTCCTTCGATCGCCCAGTACACCGCTTCCGGTGTGGCCGGCGAGGCGAGCTCCACGCTGATTCCGGCGGGCCCGAACTCCGCGGCCGCCTGCCGCAGGGCCTCCCGTACCGAGAAGGCCAGCATCAGCGGGGGCTCACCGACCGCCTTGGAGCCGTAGACCGCGCCCTCCTCCGTGGCGTTCTCCATCAGCCTGACGTTGAACTCCTCGGGCATCTCGGAGAAGCTCGGCAGCTTGTAGGTGCTCGCGGCCTGGGTCAGCAGGCGACCGCGGTTCGGGCCGTCGCCGGAGTCCCAGCGCATGTCCTCCAGCGTCAGCCAGCCCGCGCCCTGGACGAAACCGCCCTCGACCTGACCGATGTCGATCATCGGCGAGAGGCTGTCGCCGACGTCGTGGACGATGTCCACGCGCCGGATCCGGTACGCACCGGTGAAGCCGTCCACTTCCACCTCGGTCGCGGCGGCCCCGTAGGAGAAGTACTTGAACGGCGAGCCGTGGAACGCCTTCGCGTCCCAGTGCAGGCCCTCGGTCCGGTAGAAGCCGGCCGCCGAGAGCTGGACCCGCTGGAAGTACGCGGTGCGGACCAGGTCGTCCCAGGCCAGCTCCTTGTCGATGCCCAGGGCGCGCGCGACGCCCTCGATGATGCGCACGTCCGAGGCGTTCGTACCCAGCTGCGTGCCGGCCACCTGGAGCAGCCGCTCGCGGATCTGCTCGCAGGCGTTCTTCACGGCGGCGCCGTTGAGGTCCGCCCCCGCACTGGCGGCGGTCGCCGAGGTGTTGGGCACCTTGTCGGTGCGCGTCGGGGCCAGCCGTACCTTGTGCAGCGGGATGCCGAGCGTGGTCGCGGCCACCTGCAGCATCTTGGTGTGCAGGCCCTGGCCCATCTCGGTGCCGCCGTGGTTGATCAGGACGGAGCCGTCCTTGTAGACCAGCACCAGCGCACCGGCCTGGTTGAAGGCGGTGAGGTTGAAGGAGATGCCGAACTTGATCCCGGTCATCGCCAGCGCCCGCTTGGTGTGCGGGTGCGCGGCGTTGAAGGCCGCGATCTCGCGCCCCCGATCGGCCAGGGCGGCGTCCTCCCGGACCTGCCGCCAGATGGCGGAGATCCGCTCGGGGTGGGGGACCGGCTGCCCGTACGGCGTCGACTGGCCCTGCCGGTAGAAGTTGCGCTCGCGCAGCTCCATCGGATCCAGGCCGAGCAGCGGCGCGCACCGGCCCATGATGTCCTCGATCACCAGCATGCCCTGGGGTCCGCCGAAGCCGCGGAAGGCCGTGTTGGAGACCTTGTTGGTCTTGGCGATGCGGCCGGCGACGCGGGCGTTGGGGATCCAGTAGGTGTTGTCGATGTGGCAGAGCGCGCGGGCCACCACGGGCTCGGACAGGTCCAGGCTCCAGCCGCCGTCGGCGGTCAGGGTGGCGTCCAGGGCCTGGATGCGGCCCTCGGTGTCGAAGCCGATCTTCCACGTGGCGTGGAACCCGTGGCGCTTGCCGGACATGGTCAGGTCCTGGGTCCGGTTGAGCCGTACCCGGACCGGCCGGCCGGTGAGCTTGGCGCCGAGCGCGGCGACGGCCGCGAATCCGTGCGGCTGCATCTCCTTGCCGCCGAAGCCGCCGCCCATCCGCAGGCACTGCACGGTCACCTCGTGGCTGTGCAGGCCGAGTACGTGGGCGACGATCTCCTGCGTCTCCGAGGGGTGCTGGGTGCTGCTCTGGACGAACATCTGCCCGTTCTCGTCCAGGAGGGCGAGCGCCGCGTGCGTTTCGAGATAGAAGTGTTCCTGGTCGGAGAACTGGAACTCCCCGGTGAACACGTGCGCGGAGTCCTCGAAGCCGGCGCCGACATCACCGGTCTCCATCCGGGGCCGGGCGCCGTGGAAGCTCCCGGTCTCGATGGCCTCCCGCAAGGTGATCACGGACGGCCTTTCGTCGAGTTCCACCTCGACCGCCGCCGCACCGAGCCGGGCCGCCTCCACGCTCTCGCCCAGGACCCAGGCGACCGCGTGGCCGTGGAACATGACCGTGTCGGGGAACAGCGGTTCGTCGTGCTTCATCCCGGCGTCGTTGACGCCGGGCACGTCGGCCCCGGTCAGTACGCGGACCACGCCCGGCACGGCGAGCGCGGGCTCGGTGCGCAGCGCCGTGATCCTGCCGTGGGCCTTCATCACCTGGACCGGGTAGGCGTGCAGGACGCCCTTGGTGCGGTGGATCAGGTCGTCGGTGTAGAGCGCCGCTCCGGTGACGTGCAGGTTCGCACTCTCGTGCGGCATCGACAGACCGACGACGGGCTTTTCGGGACGCTCGGACAACTGGCTCATGACGACACCGCCTCGGTGGTTTGCGCGTACAGCTTGTTCAGGCTCTGGCCGAGCATCGCGGAGCGGTAGAGGGCGCTGGCGCGGTGGTCGTCCATCGGGGTGCCCTCGGCCCGCAGGACCCGGGCCGCGGCCTCGACGGTCTCGGCCGTCCAGGCCTTGCCCTCCAGGGCGGCCTCGGTGGTGAGGGCGCGGATCGGAGTGGCGGCCACGCCGCCCAGGCCGATGCGCGCCTTGCGGACGATCCCGTCCTCGATGTCGAGGGCGAAGGCGACCGCCACGCTGGAGATGTCGTCGAAGCGCCGCTTGGCGATCTTGTGGAAGGCCGTGACCGGCGACAGCGGCAGCGGGACGCGCACCGCGCGGATCAGCTCGCCGGGGCGGCGCACGCTCTGCCGGTAGCCGGTGAAGTAGTCGGCGAGCGGGACCTCGCGCTCGCCGTCGGCGCCGGCCAGCAGCAGCGAGGCCTCCAGCGCGAGCAGCACGGGCGGGCTGTCGCCGATGGGGGAGCCGGTACCGAGGTTGCCGCCGAGGGTCGCGCTGTTGCGGATGAGCCGGGACGCGAACTGCGGGAACAGTTCGGCCAGGAGCGGGACGCTGCCGTCGAGGCGGCGTTCGATCTCGGTGAGCGTCTGAGCCGCTCCGATCTCGATGTGATCGGACTCGACGCGCAGCTCCCGCAGTTCGGGCAGCCGGTCGACGGCGACCACACAATCAGCCCGGCGGGAGCGGATGTTCACCTCCACGCCCCAGTCGGTGCTGCCGGCGACCACCACGGCCCCGGGCCGCTCGCGGAGCAGCCGCACCGTCTCCGCCAGGGTGCCGGGCCGCAGGAACACCCTGTCGTCCTGGGTGTATTCGGTGGCGGCGGCCTCCGGCGGGGACTGCTCGCGCCGTTGCGCCAGGACATCGTCCTCGGCGGGCGCGCCCACGGCGAACGCCGCGTCACGGATGGGTCGGTAGCCGGTGCAGCGGCAGAGGTTCCCGCTCAGCGCGTGCAGGTCGAAACCGTTCGGACCGTGTTCGGAGTCGGCGTCATGAGCCGTGTCCGCGGCCTCGGCCGGGTGCCCAGTCGCGGCCGGGTCCCCGGTCGCGTCCGCGTGTGCGCAGCGGTCCGGCCGGTAGTACTCGGAGGCCATGCTGCAGATGAACCCCGGTGTGCAGTAACCGCATTGGGAGCCGCCGCGGACGGCCATCTCCTCCTGTACGGGATGCAGCGCGGTGGCCGCGCCGGACGCGTCGACGGTGGCGAGGCCCTCGGAGGTGACGACCTCCTGACCGTCGAGCGCCAGGGCCGGAACCAGGCAGGCGTTGACCGCCACCCAGTCGGTGGGCTTGTTCACCCCGGGCCGGGCCACGAGCACCGAACAGGCGCCGCACTCACCCTCGGCGCAGCCCTCCTTGGTGCCGGTCAGGCCGCGGTCGCGCAGGAAGTCCAGCACCGTGGTGTGGGCCGCTGCCGGAGCGATCGGTGTTTCTTTCCCGTTGACCGTGATGCGCGCCGCTACCACGGTACGTCCCCGTTTCGGGGCGCGTTCGATCGGACTGTCCTAGTCGCCATGTGCAGGAGCTTTCTCGTTGTGGTCGCGGCTCGATAACCGGGAGCGCGACAAATCGGCACGCAACGAAGTGCCGTAAGAGTGGCAGGGGTGGTGAAGGAGAGGGTGGTACGAAAAACCGCCGGGGCCACGAGAGGGCACGCCGGGGAAGGGCCGCTTCAGCAGCCGTGTGCTACTCGACCCGGAGCCCAAGCGGTCTGGTGGGTGAGGCGAAGCGGTGCGGAGATGGTGGACATCCGGCTTCGCCCCCTTCCAGTGGCTCACGAGTTGGTGCGGTAGAAGTTACGTGCCGAAGGTTGATCGGTCAAGCATCAATGGGGACGATTCCCTGAAGACCGCTGCTCGGGCGGGCCCTCCTTTCGTACGCGGAACCAGTGGCATAGTCGCGGTAGGGCAGCGGCGGAAGGCCGCGGACGAGCAGGCGGGGGCGGGTCAGTGGCTGCGGACACCGGAGCGTTCGAGGAGCCCAAGGGCGACCCGGCCGGTTTCGCCAAGGTCCTGGACGACACCACCCTCGTGATCCCGGACCGCCCCGGAAACCGCCGGGCGGACAGCTTCCGCAACATTCTCGCCAACCGACGGTCAGGCTGTGCCGCCCCGGCTTGAAATCGTTGGTCCGGCGATCAAACCCCGTGAGCGGCAGGATCACCGGAACGAAGCAACGGCAACGTTTTTTCACGGTCGACCAGTGATCTCCGCCGTTACGGTTCCCCGGGATCTGGACGGACGCCCAGGCGTTCGTCCTGCTTTCCCGCTGAGGAAGCCGATGAAGGAGAGCTCGACCGATGACCGTTGACACCAGCCCGGAAGCACAGCTGGATCCGCCCAAGCAATCCAGCCTGGGCACGTCGGCCGCCCGCAACCTTGCCACGACGACCAAGTCCGCCCCGCAGATGCAGGAGATCACCTCCCGCTGGCTGCTGAGGATGCTGCCCTGGGTGGAGACCAAGGGCGGCGCCTACCGGGTGAACCGCCGGCTGAGCTACACCGTCGGCGACGGGAGCATCGAGTTCGTCCAGGACGGTGCCCGCGTCCAGGTGATCCCGCGCGAACTCGGCGAACTCGCCCTGCTGCGCGGCTTCGACGACGAGGAAGTGCTGACGGCGCTCGCCGGCCGCTGCGTCCAGCGCGATTTCCGTGCCGGTGAGGTGCTGGTCGAGCGGGGCGCGGCCGCCGAGGAGATCCACCTGATCGCCCACGGCCGGATCAGCCAGACCTCCGCCGGCAAGTACGGCGACGAGATCTCCGTCGCGGTGCTCGCCGACGGCGACCGGTTCGGCGAGAACGCCCTGCTCGACTCCGACGCCCGGTGGGACTACACGGCCACCGCCGAGACCCCCGGCACCCTGCTCACCCTCTCCCGCGCCGACTTCGCCGGCATCGTGTCCGGGGCGCCGCACCTCCAGGAGCACATCCAGCGGTTCAGCTCGCTGCCCCTGCAGCGGCAGAACAAGCACGGCGAGGCCGAGATCGCGATGTCGGCCGGCCACACCGGCGAGGCCGAACTGCCCGGTACCTTCGTCGACTACGAGTCGAAGCCGCGCGAGTACGAACTCTCCATCGCCCAGACCGTCCTGCGGGTCCACACCAGGGTCGCCGACCTCTACAACGGGCCGATGAACCAGACCGAGGAGCAACTCCGTCTCACCATCGAGGCGTTGCGCGAGCGCCAGGAACACGAGCTGGTGAACAACCGGGAGTTCGGGCTGCTACACAACGCCGCCTTCAAGCAGCGGATCCAGACCCACTCCGGCCCGCCCACCCCGGACGACATGGACGAGCTGCTCTGCCGCCGCCGCGGCACCAAGCTCTTCCTCGCCCACCCTCGCACGATCGCGGCGATCGGCCGCGAGATGAACGCCCGCGGGCTCTACCCGGACCACGTGGACGTGGGCGGACAGCAGGTCCCGGCCTGGCGCGGGGTCCCGATCCTGCCCTGCAACAAGATCCCCATCACCAAGGAGAACACCAGCTCCATCCTCGCCATGCGCACCGGCGAGGACAACCAGGGCGTCATCGGACTGCGCCAGACCGGCCTGCCCGAGGAGTACGAGCCCGGCCTGTCGGTCCGGTTCATGGGCATCGACGAGAAGTCGATCATCTCCTACCTCGTCACCACCTACTACTCCGCCGCGATCCTGGTGCCCGACGCCCTCGGCGTCCTGGAGAACGTCCAGATCGCCCGCCGCAGCGACTGACCGGCCGGCGGACCCGTACGACGACGGCCCGGAGCCTCCCGGGCCGGCCGAGCGCGCCCGGGATCCGGGACGGACCACCCACCTCAAGGAGTTACGGATGCCCGAGCCCGGGCCTTCCCCTCTGCAGTCGAGCCTGCCCGGCGCCGCCGCCCAGTTCGGGGCCCACGTCCTCGGCGGCGTCAAGGTCCCCGCATCCGGAGGCCTGCCCGCCCCGCCCGCCCCGTCGCCGTCCATCGCTCCACCCGCACCGAGCGCCGCCCTGAAACGGCTCTTGGGCGGACCCAGCGGCCTGGGCACGGAGGGCCTGCACCCGGCCCGCCGGGAGGGGCCGCCCGTACCCGCGCCGCCCGCCCCCGCGCCGCCCGCCCCCGCGCCGCCCGCCCCCGCGCCGGATCCGGAGCCGGCGGTCCCCACGACCCCCGTGGCCGGACATCCGATCCCGGGCCTCTACCACCACCCCGTGCCGGAGCCGGACCCGGTGCGGGTGGAGGAGGTCAGCCGCCGGATCAAGGCCTGGGCGGTGGAAGAGGTCGATCTGTTCCCCGATGCCTGGGAGAACCAGTTCGACGGCTTCCACGTCGGGCGCTACATGGTGGCCTGCCACCCCGACGCCCCCACCATCGAGCACCTGATGGTCGCCACCCGGCTGATGGTCGCCGAGAACGCCGTCGACGACTGCTACTGCGAGGACCACGGCGGCTCGCCGATCGGCCTCGGCGGACGACTCCTGCTGGCGCACACCGCGATCGACCCCCTCCACACGACGAAGGAGTACGAGCCCGCCTGGGCGGAGTCCCTCGGGTCGGACGCGCCCCGGCGCGCCTACCGCTCCGCCATGGAGTACTTCCTCCGGCAGGCGAGCCCCTCGCAGGCGGACCGCTACCGGCACGACATGGCCCGGCTGCACCTGGGCTACCTCGCCGAGGCGGCCTGGAGCCAGACGGAGTACGTCCCCGAGGTGTGGGAGTACCTGGCCATGCGGCAGTTCAACAACTTCCGCCCCTGCCCCACCATCACGGACACCGTCGGCGGGTACGAACTCCCGGCCGACCTGCACGCCCAGGCGGCCATGCAACGGGTCATCGCACTCGCCGGGAACGCCACCACCATCGTCAACGACCTGTACTCCTACACCAAGGAACTGGCGGCCCCGGGGCGGCACATGAACCTTCCCGTGGTGATCGCCGAGCGGGAGGGGACCTCCGACAAGGAGGGCTATCTGAAGGCGGTCGAGGTCCACAACGACCTCATGCACGCCTTCGAAGCGGAGGCCGCCGCCCTGGCCGCGGCCTGCCCCGTCCCGAGCGTGCTGCGCTTCCTGCGGGGAGTCGCCGTCTGGGTCGACGGCAACCACTACTGGCACCAGACCAATACCTATCGCTACAGCCTGCCCGACTTCTGGTAAGGACGGACCTCTTAGTGACCAGCATCGACCTGACCACCACCTCCAACGGCACCGCCCCGGCCCCCGTGGTCATTCCGGGTCCGGCGACCCCCTACCAGGGGGACATCGCCCGCTACTGGAACAACGAGGCCAGGCCCGTGAACCTGCGCCTCGGCGACGTGGACGGCCTGTACCACCACCACTACGGCATCGGCGACGTGGACCACGCCGCCCTCGGTGACGCCGACGACGGCGCGTACGAGAAGAAGCTGGTCGCCGAGCTCCACCGGCTGGAGTCGGCGCAAGCCGAACTCCTCCTGGACCACCTGGGTCCCATCGGCCGCGAGGACACGCTCGTGGACGCCGGCTGCGGCCGCGGCGGCTCGATGGTGATGGCCCACCAGCGCTTCGGAGCCAAGGTCGAGGGCGTCACCCTCTCCGCGAAGCAGGCGGACTTCGCCAACCAGCGCGCCCGTGAACTCGGCATCGAGGACCACGTGCGGGCCCGTGTCTGCAACATGCTCGGCACGCCCTTCGAGACCGGGCAGGCCGCGGGGTCCTGGAACAACGAGTCGAGCATGTACGTCGACCTGGACGACCTCTTCGCCGAGCACTCCCGCGTCCTGAAGGTCGGCGGCCGGTACGTGACCATCACCGGCTGCTGGAACCCGCGGTACGGCCAGCCCTCGAAGTGGGTCTCCCAGATCAACGCCCACTTCGAGTGCAACATCCACTCCCGCCGGGAGTACCTGCGCTCCATGGCGGACAACCGCCTCGTGCCGCAGGCGGTCATCGACCTGACTCCGGCGACCCTGCCCTACTGGGAGCTGCGGGCCACGTCCTCGCTGGTCACCGGCATCGAGGAGGCGTTCATCGAGTCCTACAAGGACGGCTCCTTCCAGTACCTCCTGATCGCGGCCGACCGCGTCTGACGGAGCCGCCGGCGCCTGACGACACCGCCCGGGTCCGGGCCCGCCCCCCGGCGGGCCCGGACCCGGGCGCGGCCTCAGAGGAGCCGCGCGGCGTGCGCGAGGAGTTCCGCGTACACCTCCGGGCGGTCCCGGTCGATCACAGGGAAGCCCTCGCCGAAGTCGCCGTTCACCCAGTGCGCCTCGATGCCGGGGTTGGCCATGTCGGTGCCGTCGTGGAGGAACACGTGCGGGCTGCAGTTGACCCGGCCCTCGCGCGCCGACTCGTACTGGGCCGTCACGGCGGCCCGCGCCGAGCCCGTGTCCAGGGCGTGCGCGAGCCCGTCCACCTCGACGGCGCCCGTCCCGGCGGCCACGTCCAGGATGACGTGGCGCATCGAGATGCAGCGGCCCTCCGCCCAGAAGGCCCGGCGCAGCGCGCGGTCGAGCCGCTCGCTGGCCTCCATGGACTGGGACTTGGCCGCGTGCACCGCTTCGAGCGCGGGCAGGGTGGTGACCGGGTAGGTCCAGTCGGGCCCCTGCCACAGCCGCCAGCCGGCCTCCGGTTCGAGCGCGCCGAGCACCGAGATCTCGGAGTCGACGCCGGGGCGGGCGTTGACCTCCCGGTTGAACAGCTCCAGGGGGAAGGCCCGGAAGTCGAACCAGATCCGCCCCTCGAGACCCAGTTCGCGCCGGGTCTCGTGCAGCCGGTGCACGGCCACGTGGGCGAAGGAGCAGTTCAGATCGGTGTAGACGCTGATCGTGTCGGGCGTCGCGGGCAGCCGCGGGTCGGTGAGCGTGCTGCCCGTCGTGCCGGTCGTGGTCGCCGCGGTCGCTGCCGTAGCTGTGGTCGTCGTGGTCACGGGATCGATCCTTCCTGGTCGGGCCGGGTGCTGTGCGCGAACCGGGCCACGGTGACGTCCCCGGAGACGACCGCGCCCTCCCAGGCGTAGACCTGCCCGAAGGATCCGGATCCGCTGTCGGCCGGGTGCCGCCTGGAGAGGGTGAGCGCGATCCGGTCGCCCGGCCGCACCGGCACGGCGTCCCGCACCGGCAGGTAGGCGTGCTTCCAGCTGTCCGAGGTCGTACGGGCCCGCGGATCCTGCGCCGCCACCTCGTCGCCGGAGATGTCCAGGGCCACCGTGTCCGAGAGGGTGGCCACGAAGTAGCCCTTGAAGCCGGTGAACAGCCCCGCCCGCTGGACGGTGTACACGAGCGGAACCTCGTACGAGGTCTCGTGCGCGCCGTGCGTCCCCTCGAAGGCGTACCGGCGCACGAGCCGCGGCGCCGAGAGCTGGCCGCCGACGGGGATGATCGCGTCGTAGTAGAGGTCGAAGGCGTCCCGTGCCCCGCGCCCCTTCAGCAGCTCGGCGAACTCGGCCGGACCCCCGGCGTCCTGCGGCGATCCGTCGCGCACCGCCGTGTGCGCCGCCTCCGCGGCGACCGGTACGAGATAGCTCTCCACGGCCACCGGAAGCATCGCGCCGCCCGGCCGCAGGAAGCGGCGGCGGGCGTCGTCGAGGATCGCGACGCAGTTCTCGTTGTCGGCGAGGTTGCCCATGATCTCGGAGATGATCAGGTCCACCCGCTCGGGCAGCTCGATGTCGAAGGAGAACCCGCGCAGCGGATGGAAGCGGTCCCCGAACCCGGCTTCGGTGAGCCGCCGCGTCGCGGTCCGGAGGATCTTCTCGTTGAGGTCGATGCCGTAGACCCGGGCCGCTCCCGCCTCCAGCGCCCACTGGGCCAGGATGCCGGTACCGGTCCCCAGGTCCAGGACGGTGGCGCCCGGTCGCACGGCCTCGGTGATCGCCGCCTTGTACGCGGCCATGCGCAGCCGGTCGCCCAGCATCAGGTCGTGGAAGCCGTCGTCCCATTCGAGGAGCCGCTCGGAGGCGGGCAGCCAGACCTCCTGCTGCTCGTACAACTGCCCGAGCACGCCCGTGTGGTGCACCGCCAGCGGCTCCGCCGACGGGCTGGCCACCGGGCAGCCGGTGGCGAGGTCGAAGCCGGTGCCGTGCAGCGGGCACGTGATGCGCAGGGTGCGGGCGTTGACCTGACCGTGGACGAGCCGGCCGAGCCGGTGCGTACAGGCGGCGTCGATCACGAACTCCCGGCCCGCGACCCGGACCCGCACCCGGTCGCCCGGCAGTTCTTCCAGCACGGCGTCGCTCATGCCACCTCCCGCGCGCGCTCGACGGCGGCGTCGAAGGCGCCCCCGATCAGCCCGGACAGCAGCCGCGCCCCGATCCAGAGCTTCGTCGCGTCGAGACCGCGCGCCGCTTCGTACTCCTTGATCGCGGTCTGCATCTCGCGCATGTGGAAGGTGTCGATGTGCAGGTGCTCGGTGTAGTACCTGCCCCGCGCGATCCCGAGCCGGGCGCAGGCGCGCGCCTGCACCCGGAAGGCGTCGGGGATGCTCGCCTCCAGGTAGGCGAGCGCGCCGAGGAAGTACTCGACGTCCGCGGCGCGCTGGGTGAGCCAGTAGAAGACGTTGAGGAACGCGTACGTCTCGTCGCCGGTGGTGTCGAGGAAGCTCTCCAGCTCCTGGGGGAGCCCCAGTTCGGCGAGCAGGTCGAGGTAGAGCTTGGAGTGGGTCTGCTGGAGGTTTCCGCAGCCGAACTCGTCGATGAGCACCCGTATCACGGCCATCTGCGCCCGGACCGGCAGCCGGGGTACCGCCGGGAAGAAGTTCTGCGCCTCGGTGAGTCCGTCGAGCGCGAACTCCCGCACCACGTGCGCGAACTGCGCCCGGGTGGCCTTCTCGGCGAGATAGCTTCCGGCCGGGCTGCCCTCGCGTTCCAGGGCCAGCAGTCCGTCCAGGCGCTCCTTCCACTCGGCGCGGCCGGCGAGCGGCGGCGTGCGGTCGGCGAGGTCCTCGACGAGGGGCTCGATCCAGGCGGCCTCCAGCTCCTCGATCCGGGCCAGGACGGTGGACGTCTGGAGGGCGCGGTTGTGGAGGAACAGCCGCTTGTGCGGGCTGTCGGGGCTGTCAGGGCTGTTGGCGGGCTTCGGTGTCACGTTCAGCACGGGACCTCCCGGTCGGTCTCGATCACGGCGCGCCGCAGCAGTTCGGTCTTCAGCGAGCGGTACCAGTCGTCCCGGTCCAGTCCGTACCGTGCGTACGCGGCGTGCAGCTGCGCCGCCCGGTCCGCGCCGCGGTCGGTCAACAGGGCCTTGCAGAGCTCGGGTTCGACATTGGCCAGCGCGACGACGCAGCCTGCGACGGGCCCGGACTCCAGCAGCAGGTGTTCGAGACCTTGGACCACGGGCACGCCCGGGCCGGCGGCGATCAGCGCGCGGGTGAACTCGGGTTCCCCGGCGGAGTCCTTGACCCCGGCCACCCCCGGCAGCGCGCAGACGCGCAGCAGGGTGGAGAGTTCGAGGGTGTTCCCGGAGACGGCCGACTCGTGGTAGACGATCACGGGAAGTCCGGCCGCGGCCACGGCCTCGAAGTGGCGGAGCATCTCCTCCTGGGTCACGTCCGCCCCGTACGGGGTGGTGACCACGACCGCGGCGGCGCCGAGCCCGCCCGCGCCGCGGGCCAGGTCCAGGGCCCCGGCCGTGGTGGGCCGCAGGATGCCGGCGAGAACGGGCAGCCCGTCGGCGTACCGGACGGCGGCGGTCAGCGTGTCCCGCCACTGACGGTCCGACAGGGAGCCCCCCTCGCCGGTGCTCAACGCCGGCAACAGGGCGTCCGCGTAAGGCCGTACGGTCGCGATCAGGCGGGCCATGCTCTTCTCGTCGATCTCGCCCGCCGCGTCGACCGGGGTGACGAGCGCGGTGGTCATTCCGGTGATCATCGGTCCTCCGTCACAGGGCTTGGGCGGGCACGCGCAGGGCGAGGGACTGCTGGTAGAGGCTCTCCAGCGGCTCGGGGAAGCGGGCTTCCGGTCCGTCGGCGTCGGCCACGGCGCGCAGCGCGAACCCGGTCGTGGCCGCGAGGCGCGGGCTGGCCGTATGCAGCAGCCCACCCCGGCCCTCGACCATGCCGAGGAGCAGCCGCTCGTGCACCGGCAGGGACCGGGGCAGCTCCGCGCCGGTGGCGCGCAGGACGTCGGCCTCCTCGTAGCCGAGCCGCCGGATGTCCATCACGGTGTGCAGGTTGTCCATGAACGGGTAGTAGGCGTCCTGGAGTTCGCGGGAGAAGCCCCAGATGACGTCGTCGCAGCGGCCCACCTGCTCCAGGCTCATGACGATCCGGCCGTCGAGCCGCTCCACGAAGAAGGCCTTGCAGGCGCGGCGTACGTCCTCGTCCTCGCCGTTCATGCCGAGGAAGAGCGCGGCGTCGGCGTACTCCTCACGGACGTGCGTGTCAGACGGCATGGCGGTCGAGCACCTCGCGCATCCGGGCCATGGCGTCGGAGAACACCTGCGGGTCGCGGGCGAGGGCGAACCGGACGAAGGCCTCGCCGCGGTCGGGCTGGCTCCAGTAGAAGAACCGGCCGGGCAGGACGTACACCTCGGCCTCGGCCAGGAGCCGTTGCAGTTCGGTCGCGGTCAGCTCCGGGTGGTTGATGCGCGCCCAGGCGACGCTCACTCCGGCGACGGGCTCCTGGTACTCCAGGATCGTGCCGTCGATGGCCTTGCGTATCGCCTCGCGGTTCTGGGTGAGCACCTCGCGGACGGAGCCGAGCTGGTCGCGGGTGGAGTCCCGGACGTACTGGGTCAGCATGGTGAGCACGAAGGGGGAGACGTTGAGCAGCACGCTGGTGTGCAGGTTGTAGACGTCCTCGCGGATGTCGTCGCTGGCCGTGATCATGGCCGCCTTGGCGTCCTGGACGGGCCAGGTCTTGCCCGTGTCCTCGATGGCCAGGTAGGAGATGCCGGAGCTTTCGAGGAGCTCGTAGACGTCGAAGCGGGCGAGCTTCTCGTCGTAGAGCGTGAACGAGGCGAAGCAGAAGTCGATGACCAGCAGCTTGTTGTGGTCCTTGCAGAAGCGGACCACCTCTTCGAAGCCCTTGCGGCCGTGCTGGAGCAGCGTGAAGCCGGTGGGGTTGTTCGGGTCGACGAGGAACAGGGCGTCGGTGCGGACCAGGCGCTTGAGCTCGGAGTAGATGCGGTCCGGGTCGTGGAGCGCCGACTCCTCGATCGGGTACATCGGCACGCCCATGTTGTTCAGCACGTCGTAGAGGTTGTCGAAACAGGGCTCGACCAGCGTGACCGACTTGCGCTGCCGCTTGAGGTACATGCCGGCGACCATCGTCGAGATCGAAGCGGCGTAGGACAGCAGGGTCTTGTTCTTGGCCAGGGCGGTGTCCTGGCGGTGCAGGGTGAAGAAGGCCTCGATGAAGCGCTCCTCGGCCGTCGCCTGCAGGCCGCGCTCCGCCTCGTACCAGAGCTCGGGCAGCCGGGCGACGATCTCGCGCTGGCTGTCCGACTGCTGCTGGTGGGTGTGGGCGTCGGCGAGGTTGAACCTGGTGCGCAGCGCCTGGATCTCGTGCTGGGTCAGGTCGAGGAGCTGATGGTCCGGGCCGGTCGGGCTGGGGTGCGTGGTCATGCTTCCTCCGGTCGGGGGCGGGCGTGCCAGGGGGAGTGGTGCGCGCTCGGCTGTGCTCGCTGTGGGCGGGATCAGCTGCCGCTCGGGCTGACGGAACTCTCCCGTGGGCGGCCGGCTCCTGAAGGGAACGCAGTGCGGCGGCCCTTGAGCTGTGTCATGGTGGTCCCCCGTAAGCGGACTGCGGTCCGTTTCGGCAACGACCCTGACACATGGTGTTCACGCGGGCAAGCAAACAAACGGCGAAGAACGGCAGTTGGGGGTTAGGTGTGGTCGCTGCCCACCAGGCGCGCGCGATGTCCGAGATGGGTACACTCGCGACGACCGACGGACCTACGACGTCACGGACGAAGACACAGCATGACCAGAGGGTCACCTGAAGTGACCGAACTCATCCGGAAGCCGGTCCGCGAGCGGGCGGACGCGGCGCGAAATCGTGACCGCATCCTGGCGGTCGCCGCCGAACTCTTCGGCGAGCACGGCGTCGAGAACGTGTCCCTCGACGCCATCGCGGCGCGCGCGGGCGTGGGCAAGGGAACGCTGTTCCGCCGGTTCGGGAGCAAGTCCGGGCTCGCCGTGGCCCTGCTCGACGCCCAGGAGAGCGAACTCCAGGGCAGGATGCTGTTCGGGCCGCCGCCCCTGGGCCCCGGAGCCGACGCGAGCACGCGGATCACCGCCTTCTTCGACACGTACCTGGACCTGCTCGACACGAACCTGGAGCTGGTGCGGCTCTCGGAGACCACCGCGCCCGGGGTCCGGTACCAGATCGGCTCCTACTGCCTGTGGCAGCGCCACCTGTCCGTCCTGCTGGCCGAGGCGCGGCCGGAGCTGGACGCCCAGGGCACCTCGCACCTGCTGCTCGCCATGGTCGACGCGGACCTCCAACAGGCGCTGCGCAGAAGCGATTTCACCCCCGGGCGGATCCGGGGCGCGCTCGGCGAGATGGTGCGGCGGGTCCTGGAGGCCTGAGCGGGACGGAGGTTCGGGCAGAGGTGGTCCCGGCACGGCGGAGGCCGTACCGGGACCGGCGGGTCGACGTGCGGGACGTCAGACCTCCCTGACCGCCTCGATCTCCAGCGAGAGCTCGATCTCCTTGGAGACCAGGAACCCGCCGGTTTCCAGGGCCATGTTCCAGGTCAGGCCCCAGTCCTCGCGGTTGATCTTGCCGCGCGCCGAGAAGACCGTGCGGTCGTTGCCCCACGGGTCCTTGGCGTGACCCAGGTAGTCGACGTCGAGCTCCACGCGGCGGGTGAACCCCTTGATCGTGAGATCGCCGGCGAGCGTGCCGCTCGTACCGTTCCAGCTCACCGACGTCGAGGTGAAGGTCGCCTGGGGGTGCTCGGCCACGTCGAAGAACTCGGCGGACCGCAGGTGGTCGTCCCGGGCCGTGTCCCCGCTGTTGACGCTGGCCATGTCGATCACCGCGGTGACCTTGCTGTCCTCGGGCCGCTCGCCGATGTAGACGGTGGCGTCGACGCCGGTGAACCGGCCGCGCACCTTCGTGAGCATGAAGTGCCGGCCGAGGAAGCCGACCTCGGCGTGCCCCGGGTCGACCTTCCAGTCGCCCACGGCCGGGAGCTCGACCCCGTCCACGGTGCGGGTCGGGGATGTCGCGCTACTGGTCATCGTCCGTTCCTCCTGCTCGGGTGTGGGCGTGGTGCTCAGACGCCGGACTCGGTCGGGAGCCCGCCCCCGATCCAGTCCTCCTTGCCGTCCTTGTAGGTGAAGACCTTCGAGTAGCCGAGCTCCGCGAGGCGCTCGGCCGCGATCCCCGAGTTGGAGCAGGTCGTGCCGGTGCAGTAGACGATGACCTCGGCGTCCTTGTCGGGCAGCAGGCCGGGGGCCAGCTGGTCGACGTCGTCGACGGGGAGGAGCAGCGCCCCCGGCAGGTGCGCCTCCTTGTAGTACTGCTCGGGCAGCGCCTCGACGACCGCGGCCTTGCCGCTGTCGAGCTTCTGCTTGACCTCGTCACGGGAGAGGTTCTGAACCGCCATGTGCCAGCCTCCGAAAATCAAGGATCAATAAGTGCGTACGCACGCACCTTAACAAGTATGTGCGGGCGCACGCAATGGGAGTAGGATCGCGGTGTGACCAAACGGGATGATCGACTCGAGGCGTGGCGGGCGATGCTCCTCGCGCACAACACCGCCGTACGCGCCATCGAGGGCGACGTGCAGCGCGACGGCCGGATCCCCTTGACGTGGTACGACGTACTGCTCGAGCTCAAAGCGGCGGGGGAGCACGGGCTGCGCATGCAGGAGGTGGCCAACCGGGTGGTGCTCAGCCGCACCCGGGTCAGCCGTCTGATCGACGAGATGGTGCGCGCGGGCCTCGTGGACAAGCTGCCCGACCCGCACGACAAGCGGTCCTCCTGGGCCGTGATCACCCCGGCGGGGGCCGAGGCCCACCGGGCGACGGCCCCGGTCTACATGCGCAGCATCCAGAAGCACTTCTCCGCGCACCTCACCGACGAGGACGCCGCGGTGATCGCGCGGGCGCTGTTCAAGGTCGCCCAGCCGGACTCCGGCATCCAGCTGGGCTGACGCCCGGCCGCGTGCCGCGCCCCGCCGTGCCGGGCGGAGCGGGCGTCCACCTCGTGCGCCGTGCGCGGATGCCCGTACGGGCGAAATCGGCCGGGCCCGCCGCATCGCGCGGCGGGCCCGGCCCGTGTCATGCGCAGGAGGCGCAGAGTCCCCGGTAGGTGACCTCGACCCCGGACACCGTGAAGCCGAACCGCTCCGCGGCCGGGAGGCCGGCCAGCGGGTCTCCGATGGGGTGGACGTCCCGGATCAGGCCGCAGCCGGAACACACCAGGTGCTGGTGCGGGTGGTGCGCGTTGGGGTCGTACCGTTTGGCCCGGCCGTCGGTGGTGACCTCCATGACCTCGCCGAGGGAGACCAGCTCGCCCAGGGCGTTGTAGACGGTGGCCCGGGAGATCTCGGGCAGCCGTTCCACGGCGCGGGCGTGCACCTCGTCGGCCGTGAGGTGTACGTGGTCGCCATCGAGCACCTCCGCGACCACGCGTCGCTGGGAGGTCATCCGCCAGCCGCGCTCGCGCAGCCGCTCCAGCAGGTCACTCATAGAGGCTCACCACTTTCACTTTCGGAGGGGACGGGTTCGGCAGGGCGGTTCGGCGGTTCGCCGGGGCGGTTCGACGGGACGGCCCGGCGGGGACGTCCCGGAACTTACCGCCTGCGGTCCGGGATCCGACGCGATTCGGGGTTGGTGTCGTTCTTGACTTGGATTGCGTCCATCGTAGGATCGGACGCGTTGACAGCCAAGGGACAGGAACGGTCCGGAGCAGCGTGAGACTGGACGTGAGACCGTCCGCGACGGTGACCGCCCCGGCGTCAGGACGACCGTGAAACCGGGGCCCGTCACCGGGTTCCCGTGCCCCAGAAATGTTCCATTACATGCAGTTCCTGATCACCGTGACCCCCGGTCCGGTCCGGAAGGATTCCCATGTCTGAGAACCATGACGCAATCGTCACCGATGCGAAGGCGGAGGGCGGCGGTGGCTGCCCGGTCGCGCACGAGCGGGCCCCGCACCCGACCCAGGGCGGCGGAAACCGCCAGTGGTGGCCGGATCGGCTGAACCTGAAGATCCTCGCCAAGAACCCCGCCGTGGCCAACCCCCTCGGCGAGGGGTTCGACTACGCCGCGGCCTTCGGCACGCTCGACCTCCCGGCGGTCAAGCGGGACATCGCCGAGGTGCTGACCACCTCGAAGGACTGGTGGCCCGCGGACTTCGGCCACTACGGCCCGTTCATGATCCGCATGGCGTGGCACAGCGCCGGCACCTACCGGATCAGCGACGGCCGCGGCGGCGCCGGAGCCGGTCAGCAGCGGTTCGCCCCCCTCAACAGCTGGCCGGACAACGGCAACCTCGACAAGGCGCGCCGGCTGCTGTGGCCGGTCAAGAAGAAGTACGGCCAGAGCCTCTCCTGGGCCGACCTCATGATCCTCACCGGCAACGTCGCCCTGGAGACGATGGGCTTCGAGACCTTCGGCTTCGCCGGCGGCCGCGCCGACGTCTGGGAGCCGGACGAGGACGTCTACTGGGGCCCCGAGACCACCTGGCTCGACGACGAGCGCTACACCGGCGACCGCGAGCTGGAGAACCCCCTCGGCGCCGTCCAGATGGGCCTCATCTACGTCAACCCGGAGGGCCCCAACGGCACCCCGGACCCGCTCGCCGCGGCCCGCGACATCCGCGAGACCTTCCGCCGGATGGCGATGAACGACGAGGAGACCGTCGCCCTGATCGCGGGCGGCCACACCTTCGGCAAGACCCACGGCGCGGGCCCGGCGGAGAGCGTCGGCGACGACCCCGAGGCCGCCCCGATCGAGGCGCAGGGCCTGGGCTGGGCCAACTCCTTCGGCACCGGCAAGGGCGGCGACGCCATCACCAGCGGTCTCGAGGGGATCTGGACGAACACCCCGATCACCTGGGACAACACCTTCTTCGACATCCTCTTCGGCTACGAGTGGGAGCTCTTCAAGAGCCCCGCCGGCGCCCACCAGTGGCGACCGAAGGGCGGCGCGGGGGCGGGCACCGTACCCGACGCGCACGACCCGTCGAAGACCCACGCCCCGACGATGCTCACGACCGACCTGTCGCTGCGCGTCGACCCGGCCTACGAGCAGATCTCGCGGCGCTTCCACGAGAACCCGGCCGAGTTCGCGGACGCCTTCGCGCGCGCCTGGTACAAGCTGACCCACCGCGACATGGGCCCGATCGTCCGCTACCTCGGACCCGAGGTCCCCTCCGAGGTCCTGCTGTGGCAGGACCCGCTTCCCGCGGTGACCCACTCCCTCGTCGACGACGCGGACGTCGCCGCCCTCAAGGCCAAGGTCCTCGCCTCGGACCTGACGGTGCCCCAGCTCGTCTCCACCGCCTGGGCGGCGGCCTCCTCCTTCCGCGGCAGCGACAAGCGCGGCGGCGCCAACGGCGCGCGCATCCGCCTCCAGCCGCAGAGCGGCTGGGAGGTGAACAACCCCGACGAGCTGGGAGGCGTACTGCGCACCCTGGAGGGCATCCGGGGCTCCTTCAACTCGGCGCAGACCGGGGGCAAGGAGGTCTCGCTGGCCGACCTGATCGTCCTCGCGGGCGGCGCGGGCGTCGAGCAGGCCGCCAAGGACGCCGGTGTCGAGATCCGGGTGCCGTTCGCGCCGGGACGCGTGGACGCCTCGCAGGAGCAAACCGACGTGGAGTCGTTCGCCGCGCTGGAGCCGCTGGCCGACGGGTTCCGCAACTACCTCGGGAAGGGCAGCCGGCTGCCGGCCGAGTACCTGCTGCTCGACAAGGCGAACCTGCTGAACCTCAGTGCCCCCGAGATGACCGTCCTGGTGGGCGGCCTGCGGGTGCTCGGGGCGAACCACCAGCAGTCGTCTCTCGGCGTCCTGACCGCGACCCCCGGGTCCCTCACCAACGACTTCTTCGTCAACCTGCTCGACCTGGGGACGACCTGGAAGCCGACCTCCGAGGACGCGAACGCCTTCGAGGCCCGTGACGACGCCTCGGGCAAGGTCAAGTGGACCGGCAGCCGGGCCGACCTGGTCTTCGGCTCGAACTCCGAGCTGCGCGCGCTCGCGGAGGTCTACGCGAGCGACGACGCGAAGGAGAAGTTCGTCAAGGACTTCGTCGCCGCCTGGGACAAGGTCATGAACCTGGACCGGTTCGACCTCGTCTGATCCCGGCATCCGGCCCGGGCCGGCCGCGCACCCCGCGGCCGGCCCGGGCCGTTTCCTATGCCTCGCCGGCGGGCGTGCCCGCCGAGGCGTCCTGCAGCGTGCCGCGCAGCAGGGCGAGGGTGGCGGCGAACCCCTCCAGCGAGCCGGCCGTCAGCGGCCCGGTGAGCCAGGAACGCAGGCCGTCCTCGAACGTGGGCGTGGCGGCGGCCAGCCGTTCGCGGCCTTCGGGGGTCAGCTCCAGCAGGGACGAGCGGCGGTTGGCGGGATGGGGCCGCCGGACCACCCAGCCGAGGGCCTCCAGCCGGTCCACCCCCTTGCTGGTCGCCCCGACGGTGATGGCGGCCTCCTCGGCCAGGTCGTTGACCCGGCAGCCCTCCCGGCCGTCGATGATGCGCAGGAACTCGAACTGCCCCATCGTCACGCCGTGCTCCGCGCGCAGCCGTTCGCCCAGCGCGTTGTAGAGCCTGGTCTCGTAGCGGACGAGGTCCATGAACACCTGCGTCGGGTCGGTCATGCCTTGCTCCAGATTCTCGAGAATGATATTCCTAGGAATATAGTTCCTGGTGAAGAACATCGCTTCCTCCGGAGGATCCCATGAGCAAGGCACAGCGCACGGCCATCGACGCCCTGATGCGGCAGGCCCCCTTCGACGGCAGCCTCCCGCCGGAGCGGCTGCGCAAGGACTTCGAGGCCCAGATGACCGCGGGCCCGGCTCCGGCCGGGGTGGTCGTCACGCCCTCCGTCCTCGGCGGGCTTCCCGCCCTGACCGTCGAGCCCGAGGGCGGCGCCGCCGCCGGGACGATCCTCTACTTCCACGGCGGGGCCTGGGTCGCCGGCTCGCCCGACACCGCCCTGCGGCTCACCGCCGCACTGGTGCGCCGGACCGGGGTCCGCGCCGTCTCGGTGGACTACCGGCTCGCCCCGGAGCACCCCTTCCCCGCGGCCGTCGAGGACGGTCTCGCCGCCTACCGCGACCTGCTGGACCGGGGCGCCCCGGCCGAGGGGATCGTCCTGGCCGGGGACTCCGCCGGCGGCGGTCTGGCCGTCACCACCCTGCTGGCCGCCCGCGAGGCCGGACTGCCGATGCCGGCCGCCGCGGTCGCCTTCTCGCCGGGCCTGGACGCCACCCTCTCGGGCGAGTCCATGACCACCAAGCACGACGCCGACCCGCTCTTCACCCGCGCGGAACTGGCCGTCGTCTTCGGCCACTACCTGGCCGGACAGGACCCCGCGCAGCCGCTGCTGAGCCCGGCCCTGCACGCCGACCTGACCGGGCTGCCCCCGCTGCTCCTCCAGGCCGGTGCCAACGAGGTCCTGCTGGACGACTCCACCCGGTTCGCCGTCCGGGCGGCAGCGGCCGGGGTCGGCGTCCAGCTCGACGTCACCGCCGACGTCCCCCACGTCTTCCAGACCTTCGAGGGCATGCTGG
Source organism: Streptomyces sp. NBC_01298 (assembly GCF_035978755.1). Lineage (NCBI taxonomy): Bacteria > Bacillati > Actinomycetota > Actinomycetes > Kitasatosporales > Streptomycetaceae > Streptomyces > Streptomyces sp. NBC_01298. The sequence continues at coordinate 803,818 of NZ_CP108414.1, read as the reverse complement.
ACGAGGCCGACGCGGCCCTGGACCGCGCCGCACGTTTCGTCACCGACGCGCTGGCCCGCACCTGAGCCGTTCATCATGGAACCGTTCGCCATGGAACCGGGCACCCGGGCGAGCGCGCCGCGTTCACCCGGACGGCCGAGCAGCGGGAGCCGTGCGCGGCGCGCCGGGGCAGTCTGTGCGTAGGACCGCCATCACCGCACAGACGAGGACCGCGCCATGTCCCACAGCAGGCGTATCAGCATCATCGCGGGAACGGCAGCGCTGCTGCTGACGGCCACCGCCTGCTCGGGCCTGGGCCGGAGCACCGTCGGGATGCTCGAATTCCGCGGCCACGACTCGCCGGTCGAGGTGAGCTACAGCAACACCTCGGTCAAGGGCTGCCACCGGATCGCCCTGCCGAAGGGGGCGACGCACGTGGAGAACAACACCCTCGTGGACGTGGTCCTGTACCAGACGGAAGACTGCCGCAAGCTCGACCCGCGCGACGGCACCTACGTGGCCACGACCCTCTCGAACGTCACCGCCCCCGAGGCCCTGCCCTGGCGCAGCTTCACCGTCATCCACTGACGGACCGGCGCCGGGCCGCGGCGGCCGACACGGCATGCTGGGGAGGTGTCCTCACCTTCCGCGCATCCCCAACCGACCGAATCCGCCGACCTGATGGTCGTGTGCGGGGACGACGGGCTCGCCCACCGGCTGGCCGCCGAACTCCGCGAGGTGTACGAGGAGCGGGTGACGCTGGTCGTGCCGGCCGCTCGCGAGGTGCGCCCCGGAGCGGTCCCCGGGCAGGACCGGACCCGCGCCCGGGTCGGGGCCGGGCGTGCGCTGCTGGGGCGGTTCCCGGCCGCGCGGATCCGTACGGCCGCCGGGGACCGGGCCGGCGCGGGGGAAGCGGCCGTACCCGAACTGCGCGTTCTGGAGGCGCCGGCCCCCGACGAAGAGGCCCTGGCCGCCGCCGGGGTCGCCCGGGCGGCCGCGCTGGCCCTCGTCTACGAGGACGACGAGACCAACGTACGGGCCGCCCTCGTGGCCCGCCGGCTGAACCCCAGGCTGCGGCTCGTCATCCGCCTCTACAACCGCAAACTCGGCCAGCACCTCGAGGAGTTGCTCGACCAGGCCGCGCTCGTCGCGGAACCAGGCATCGACCTGCGCGCGCTGGACTCCGCCACGACCGTGCTCTCCGACGCCGATACGGCCGCCCCCGCACTCGCCGCCTCCGCCGTGGCGGGCACCAGCAAGGTGATCCAGGCCGACGGTCTGCTCCTGCGCGCGGTCGAACGCACGCCCCCCGGCCGCGGCGAGGTCGCCGACCCGGGCCTGTGCACCCTGGCCCTGCTGTCCGCCACCTCCGTCGATCCGGCCGGCGCGGACGGATCGGAGATCGGCGGGGACCGGGGACCCCAACTGCTCCCGGACGACCGGTCCGTGGCCGCCGCCACCGGGCGCGGGATCGTCGCGCTCGAAGCGGTCTCCCACGCGACGCCCGCGCCGGACGGCCGACGGCTCAACCAGGTCTCCCTGCCGGTCGGTTCGCTCTTCTCCCGCAGGCTCCGCTGGTCGCTCGCCGGGATCACGGCCGCCGTCGGCGCCCTCGCCGTGGCCTCCTCCCTGGTCACGGGGGACGCCCCGCTGCACGCCGTCTACCTGACCCTGCTCGACGTCTTCGCGATCAACGACCCCGCGCTAGACCAGCCGCCCGAACGCCAACTCCTGCAGATCCTGGCCGGGTTCGTGGGGCTGCTCCTGCTGCCCATCCTGGTCGCGGCGGCCCTCGAAGCCCTGGGCGCCTTCCGCACCGCGACGGCCCTGCGCAGGCCGCCGCGCGGACTCTCCGGCCACGTCGTGCTGCTCGGCCTCGGCAAGGTCGGTACCCGGGTGCTCGCGCGGCTGCGGGAGCTGGGGATCCCCGTGGTGTGCGTGGAGTCCGACCCCCTGGCCCGCGGAATCGCCCTCGCGCGCCGGCTGCACGTGCCCGTGGTGGTCGGCGACGTCACCGACGAGGGGGTCCTGGAGGCCGCCCGGATCCACCGCGCCCACGCCCTGCTGGCGGTGACCAGCTCGGACACCACCAACCTGGAGGCCGCGCTCTACGCCCGCTCGGTGAAGCCCGACGTACGGGTGGTGATGCGCCTGTACGACAACGAGTTCGCCACCGCGGTCTACCGCACCCTGCGCGAAGCCCACCCGGCGGCCCTCACCCGGAGCCGCAGCGTCTCCCATCTGGCCGCGCCCGCGTTCGCCGGGGCGATGATGGGCCGCCGGGTGCTCGGCGCCATCCCGGTGGAGCGCAGGGTGCTCGTGTTCGCGGCGCTGGAGGTGGCCGGCCATCCGCTGCTGGAGGGCCGCACCATCGAGGAATCGTTCCGGCCCGGTTCCTGGCGGGTGATCGCCCTGGACTCCGCGGCCCCGGCCAACCGCCGCCCCGACCTCGGGACGCAGCCGGGCTACGACGATGCCCGCAAGCCCGCCCTGGTGTGGGCCCTGCGCCCGGGCTACGTCCTGCGGCCGCAGGACCGGGTGGTCATTGCCGCCACCCGGCGCGGCCTGGCGGAACTGCTCGGCCGCGCGCAGGCCCGTACGGCCGGCGCCGCGGACACCGGAGGGGGTCAGGCGGGCTCGTCCGGCTGAGCCCGGTACCCCTGGTGTTCCTGGTGCCCCTGGTACTGCCGGTCCGCCTGATCGGGCTGATCGGTCTGGTCCGTCGGCGCCGGCGGCCCGGACGGGACGGGGTCGGTGCGCAGGAGGACGTGGTGCGAGCCGTGCCCGGCGGCGTCGACGTGCACCACGTGGTGGCCCACCCGCACGGTCTGGGTGCCCGCGGCGAACCAGCAGCCCGTGGGGCCCTGGGCGTACGGCAGGGGGGACCACACCTCCAGGAAGGTGCTGCCGTCGGGGTTGGTGCCCATTTCGACCAGGCGGTTGCCGTCGGGACGCAGGACTCCGACGTCGTGGCCGGGGGCGCCCACGTGGTGGTGGAAGGTGACCCGGCGGCCGTCGTACGAGGTGGTTCCGGCGAACCCTCGGCTGTCCGCGTAGAGGGTGTCGGTCTGGAGCCATACGACGTGCTCGGTTTCCCGGAGCGGGCCGCCGTCCCGGCTGATCCCGGTCCGCAGCCAGGCGCCGTGGAGGGGCGCATCCATGGCGGGGGCCTCAGGCCCGGTCGCCGTGAACGCCGGTGGACTTCACCCGCGCGGTGGTGGAGGTCTCCATGGCCACACAGTAACGGCGGAGCGGCCGGCGCGACGGGTGTCGGACGGGTTTGCGCCGCCCCGGTTCGGGAGGGCGCCGGGCGGCTGTCGTAGCATCGCGGACATGCAGCCCATACGCCCCCTTCGCCGCGCCTCGGCCGTCGTCGCGGGCGTCGTGGCGGTGCTGCTGCTCGTGTGCGGCGGGCTGTTCACGCACCCCGCGTTCGCGGGGCACGCGGCGGGCGCGCGGTCGGCCGGGACGGCCCGGACGGCCGGTATCGCCGGGATGCCCGCGATGGTGGGGATGTCCGCGATGGCAGAGCCGCCCGCCATGGACGCCATGGACGGGCCGCCCGCGATGGCCGGGATGCACGCCATCGACCGGGGCCCGGAGAGCGCCGCCGCGGGCACGGCCGAGGGCTCGGGGAGCGAGGGGGGCTGTTCCGCCTCGGGGCAGGACTGCCCGCTGGCCTCGGCGTACGCGCCCACCGTGCCGGCGGGTCCCGCGGGAGATCTCGCGGGTTCGGCCATATGGGGGACGCAGTCCGTGGTTCCCGGTCACCCGGGCCCCGCACCGTCCCCGGAACGCTCCCGCCCGAGAGCGCCCGATCTCGACTCCCTCTGCGTCAGCCGGACCTGACCGGTCCCGCACCCGTACCCGCCCGTGCACCGGGCGACCGGGGTGCTTCGCCGTGTCCTGATCCACTGCCGCACTCGATGTACAGGGAGTCCGTTCCCCATGGCTTCGTCCACCGCGTTGTTCGTCACCGGTGTCACCACCGGTCTGTTCGCCGGCGGCGCCTCCTGCGCCGCCGTTCAGGGAGGTCTGCTCGCCGGGGCCGTCGGCCGCCGGTCCACGGAGCGGTCTGAGGAGAGGTGGCGGCGCAGCGGCCTCTTCGCCCCCGTCGGGGCCTTCCTCGGCGCCAAGCTCCTGTCCCACACCCTCCTCGGCGCCGCCCTCGGCCTGATCGGAGCCGCGGTCCAGCCCGGCCCCCGCACCCGGGCCGTGCTGATGCTGTGTGCGGGCGTGCTGATGCTCCTGTTCGCCCTCGACATGTTCGGGGTGCGCGCGGTACGCCGCTTCGTGCCGCGCACACCCGCCTCCTGGGGCCGGCGGGTCCGCCGCTCGGCCCGGAGCACGGCCGTCACCACCCCGGCCGTACTCGGCTTCCTGACCGTGCTGATCCCCTGCGGGGTGACCCTGAGCGTCGAACTCCTCGCCGTCACCTCCGGCGGCCCGCTCGCGGGAGCGGCCGTCATGGCCGGCTTCGTCCTGGGGACCGGCCCGCTCTTCGCCGCCCTCGGCTTCTTCCTGCGCTCCGCGGCCCGGCTGTGGCAGGGGCGGCTGACCCTGGCGACCGCCGCCGTCGTGCTGCTCGTCGCGGTGTGGACCCTGGGCGGCGGGCTTCGGCTCGGCGGCTGGTGGCCCACCGCGGCCCCGGCGGCGGTCGCCGCCGAGGTGGCGCCCGAGACGGTGGTGCTCCACCCGGACGGCACCCAGACCGTGACCATCCGGGCCCGTACGAACGCCTACGCCCCGGCCGCCGTCACGGCGAAGGCCGGAGTCCCCACCACCCTGGTCGTCGCCACGCGGGGGACGGGCGGCTGTGTCCGCGCGTTCGTCATCCCCGACCTGGGCATCCAGAAGATCCTCCCCACGACCGGGACCACCGGCATCGACCTGGGCGCCCGGCGGCCGGGGACGCTGGAGTACAGCTGCGGCATGGGCATGTACGGCGGCCGGATCACCTTCGAGAGCCGGGAGGCCACCTCGTGAAGGAACGCATGGAGTTCACCGTGACCGGCATGCACTGCAACAGCTGCGGCCTGCTGATCGACGACGAGGTGGAGGAGCTGGCGGGAGTCGCCGCCAGCGCGACGAGCCCGCGGACGGGCCGCACCGTCGTCGACACGGACGGGCCCGTCGATCCGGCCGCCGTCATCGCGGCGATCGCCGCCGCGGGATACCGGGCGGAACGCGCGCGGTAGCCCGAACGGGCCCCAGCCGGCCTATGCCCCGGCCCCGGCCGCGAGGTCGTCGAGCAGTTCGCGTTCGCGGCCGGGGCCGAGGCCCGCGCGCCTGGTCCGGTCCAGGCCCCGAGCGCGCTCCCAGCGCAGGGTGTCGGCCAGCAGCTCGGCGCGCGGGCGCTGGCGCAGGCCCGCCGCGCGCGCCGCCGCCCCGCTCCGTGCCGCCCAGCCTTCCCAGCCCTTCTCGACCACCCACATCGGCAGCGAACCGGGGCCCATGTACTCGGCCACGCCGTGGGCGAGCAGCCACTCGGAGCCGGCGCGGACCACCGGACCGGTGTGGCCTCCGGCCGCGCGGGACAGTTCGATCCACCGCGCGAAGGGAACCACGGGGCCGACCGCGTCGTAGGTGCCGGTGGTTCCCTTCGCCGCGCAGTCCAGGAGCCAGCCGGCGAGGTCCCGTACGTCGACGGCCTGGGTGGCGAGGTCCGGTTCGTCGGGGACCAGCATCGGCCCCACCGGATCGGCGGCGGCGCGGGCCGCCCAGTAGCCGGAGCGGTCGCTGTGATCGCCCGGGCCGCCGATCAGGCCGGCGCGGGCGATCAGGAGCCGGTCGCCGACGCCGGCCGCGGAGGCCTGCTCGCAGGCGACCTTGGCCTCGCCGTACACCGGGCGGTCGGCCTCGTCGGTGTCGACCGGGGCCAGCAGGGCCGCGGACTCGTCGGCGTCCAGGGCCGCGTGGGAGGCGTAGGCACTGATTGAGGAGACGTAGGTCCAGTGCGCTGCCCGGTCCGCGAGCGCGGCCAGCGCCCCGCGTACGAAACCGGGCTGCCAGGACACCTCGACGACCGCGTCCCACGCGCGGTCCAGGAGGGGTTCGTACGCCGAAGGGGCGCGCCGGTCGGCCACCACGAGCCTGGCCCCGTCCGCGACGGAGCCGCTCTCGCCGCGTGCCAGGCAGGTCACTTGGTGACCGCGTTCGATCGCCTGCAGGGACAACTCCCGGCCCAGCCATGCCGTTCCGCCCAGAATGAGGATCTCCATGGTGCCACCCAAGCACCGCCCGCGCCGGATGCCGAGGCCGGTTCGCCGACAGCGCAGGGCCTGCGCCCCCGCTGTCCCGGCCGCCGCCCGTCCCCGGGGCCCGTTCGCGCCCTCCCGGGGTGGGGTGACCTACGATCTTGCTGCGCCGGGCGGCCCGCCGCACGGGCGGCCGGTACCGAGAGCAAGGACTGACATGCCAAACGGATTCAAGGGCGTCCCGCCCACCACCCTCGCCGACTTCCTGGGCCGCGAGCAGGTCATGGACATCGGCATCCGCCCGCTGTGGGACGCGCCGCGCGTCGCGGGACCGGCGTACACGGTGCGGTGCGAGCCCGGGGACAACCTGATGCTCCACGCGGCCATCTACCGCGCCGAGCCCGGCTCGGTCATCGTCGTGGAATCGGGCGACCTGGACTACGCGCTCGCCGGCGGCAACGTGTGCGCCGTCGCCCAGCGCCGGGGCATCGCCGCGTTCGTGCTCGACGGGCTCCTGCGCGACCTCGCGGAGGTGCGCGAAGCGGGCTTCCCGGTCTTCGCCCGCGGTGTCATCCCCATCCCGGGCGGCAAGAAGAAGCTCGGCTCCCTCGGCGAGGCCGTGCGGGTCGGCGGAGTGACCGTCCGCCCCGGTGACATCGTGGTCGCCGACGAAGAGGGCGTCGTGGTCACCCCGGCCGCCCGGCAGGACGAGATCCTGCGGGCCGCCCTGGACAAGCTGGCCAAGGAGGCGGGGGAGTCCCTGGACGCCTGGGAGGAGCAGCACCGCGCGCGCATCGAGAAGGCGCTCGGCGGCCTCGGCTTCACCGGCTGACCGCACGTGCGCCGGGCCCCCGCGGGCGGCGTGACTCGGCCCCGGCCGCGTCGCGCGACCGGGGCCGGGGCCCTGTGTGCGGCCCTGCTCAGCCGCGGTCGCCGCCGTCCTGCCGGTCGCCGCCGCCCTGCGGGGCGGTCAGCAGGACCTCGCGCAGACGGGCGACCAGGGCGGAGGCGCTCTCCGGCTCCTCGCCGCCCCCCTCGGCGCGGGAGTCGCCGGTCGACAGCTCCTCCAGGTTGTCGGAGAGCGCGTCGGCGTAGGCCTGCTCCTTCTCCACCATTCCGCCGGGCTGGCGCAGCCCGATGGTGACCTCGATGGCCTTGCCGATCAGCGCGGTCATCACGAACGAGAACAGGCCGAGCACCACCGTGGCGGTGAGCTGCTTGCTCAGCAGGTCCCAGGAGCCGCCGTAGAACAGGCCCTTGTGGCCGGTCAGGGTCCCGGTCGCGCAGAGGCCGGCCATGACCATGCCGACGATGCCGCCCCAGCCGTGGATGCCCACCACGTCCAGGGTGTCGTCCACGCCCAGCCGGTACTTCCAGCTGATCGCGAACGCGCAGGTCAGTCCGGCGAGGAAGCCGATGACGGTGGCCCAGACCGGGCTCACCCCGCCGGCCAGCGGGGTCATGGCGACCAGTCCCGTGACGGCGCCCATGCACATGTCGAGCAGGCCGACCTGCCGGGTGCGCCACCAGCTGGTCACCGCCCAGCCGGCCATCGCGGCGCCCGCCGCGAGCTGGCTGTTGAGGAAGGCCATCGCCGCGCCGCCCGGGGTCTCCAGGGAGGAACCGGTGTTGAAGCCGAACCAGCCGAACCACATGAGCGAGAGCCCGATGACCACGAGCGGCAGGTTGTGCGGCCGGATGCCCTGGCGGTCGAAGTCCGCCCGCTTGCCCGCGACGATGGCGAGGGCGAGTCCGGCGGCCCCCGAGCCGATCTCCACGACGGTGCCGCCGGAGAAGTCGACGGCGCCCAGCTGCTTGGCGACCCAGCCGGCCGGGTCGAACACCCAGTGGGCCATGGGGATGTAGACCAGCAGGGTCCACGCGATGACGAAGACGATCCAGCCGCCCATCTTCGCGCGGCCCGCGATGGAACCGGCGATCAGGGCCACGGTGACCACCGCGAAGGACAGGTGGAACACCACGAAGGTGACCGTGGGCACCGAGCCGGTCAGCGAATCGACATCGATCCCGCGCAGGAAGGCGTTGTCGAGCGTGCCGATGACCCCGAGCCCGCCGGCATCGGGGCCGAAGGCCAGCGAGTAGCCGATCGCGAACCAGAGGACGGTGACGATCACCATGCAGAAGAAGATCATCTTCAGCATGGCGACGATCTGGCCGGTGCGGACCATGCCGCCGTAGAAGAAGGCCACTCCGGGAGCCATCAGCAGCACCAGGGCCGTGGCCATCATCAGCCAGGCCGCGTTGCCGGAGTCGGCGACGGCGGGTGCGGCGGAGACCGTGGAGACGGTCGCGGCAATCGTGTGCGCGGTCACTTGTCACGCTCTCGTCGGTCCAGCACGGATACGATTTCGGAGAGCAGCGCGGCGTCCTGCTGCTCCGCCCCGTCCTTGGCGGCTCCCACCGCGGCGGGCTCGCGCGGCGAGGCCGCGGCTCCGCCGATCCGGTCGCGGATCTCGTCCAGGGTCGCGTTGTCGTAGGCGACCTCCTCTTCCCGGCCGGGTACGTTCTCGTACTCCTCCGAGGCGCGGAAGCCCACGGCCTTGTCGATCACCTTGGCGATGAGCCAGGTCATCACGAAGGCGAAGGACCCCACCGCCAGGACGCCGACGGCCTGACGCCAGAGCTGGTCCAGGCCGCCCCCGTAGAAGAGGCCCTTCTTCCCGCTCATCGCGGCCGTCGCGAAGAAGCCGATGGAGAGGACGCCGACGATGCCGCCCCAGCCGTGCACGCCGACCACGTCGAGGGTGTCGTCGACACCGATCTTGAACTTCATGTTGATGGCGAAGCAGCAGACCACACCGGCGGTGAACCCGATGATCAGAGCGCCGAGCGGGGAGACCTCGCCACAGGCCGGGGTGATGGCCACCATGCCGGCGACCGCCGCCGAGGCCACGCCCAGCATCTCCACATGGCCCAGGCGCCACTTCTCGATGATCGGCCAGCCGATCATCGCGCCCGCGGCGGCCAGTTGGGTGTTGAGGAAGGTGGTCGGTGCGCTGCCCTCGACCTGGAGCGCGGAGCCCGCGTTGAAACCGAACCAGCCGAACCACAGCAGCGCCAGACCGATCACGACCAGGGGCAGGTTGTGCGGGCGGATCGTCTCGCGCTCGAAGTCCTTGCGCTTGCGCAGCACGATGGCCACCGCGAGCCCGGAGGCGCCCGAGCTGAGCTCGACCGGCAGACCGCCGGCGTAGTCGAGCGCGCCCAGGGACTTGTTGATCCAGCCGTCGGAGGCGAACACCCAGTGCGCGGTGGGCACGTAGACCAGCATGGTCCAGGCGACGACGAAGACCAGCCACCCCTTCATGGTGGCGCGGCCCGCGATCGAGCCGCTGATCAGCGCCACCGTGATGATCGCGAAGGACATCTGGAAGCAGGCGAAGATCACGGTGGGGATGGATCCGTGCAGGGAGTCCATTCCGATGCCGCGGAAGAAGGCGTAGTCGAGATTGCCGATCATGCCGCCGCCGGAGTCCTTGCCGAAGGCGAGGGAGTAACCGACCGCGACCCACAGGATGGTCACCAGCGACAGGCAGGCGAAGCTCATCTTGAGCATCACCAGCACGTGCTTGGTCTGGACCATGCCCCCGTAGAAGAAGGCGAGGCCGGGGGTCATCAGCAGCACCATGGCGGTGCTCGCCATCATCCAGGCGGTATTACCCGTATCGTAGCCACTGGGCATCTGGTGGAGCTCTCTCTGGTCGTGAACAGGCGGGAGGGGGCGGGGAGTTCAGGTCTTGCGCAGGTCCGGGGCGGGTACGCCGATCAGCCTGCGCCGCACCGCGTCCCAGGCGGCCCCGAGCGCCCGGGTCACGGGCTCGGTGTGCTCCCCGAGCACCCGCACCCAGGCCCCGCAGTCCTGCGGCAGCACGCTGACCCCGTACGCGAGCCCGCGGCCGGCCAGGGTCGCGTGCAGCAGGTCGGCGAGTTCGCGGGCGGGGGCGAGCGGGCTGACCGCGAAGAAGCAGGCCATCACCGAATGGCCGGCCAGCACGGCGGGCCCGTCGATGGAGGTGGAGCCGGAGAACGAGCCGGAGCCGGAGCCGGAGCGGCCGGCGGACCCCGCGGCCCCGCCCGGCTCCAGTCGCACGGTGTCCAGTGCGACCAACTCACCGCTCGGCCGCCGAAGTTCGAAGTCGGAGGCGAAGACCTGGTAGGCGTTGCGCTCCCCGCGCGCGAGCCGGCCGGACAGGACGGTCTCGCTCACCAGGACGGTGGCCGTGGGGTCGGCGGTGATCACCGTGCGCTGGTAGAAGCGGGAGTCGACGTAGGGGATGACCGGGTCCGGCAGGTATTCCACGTACGCGTCCGGGCCGGCGGTCAGCAGGGTCTGGGCGACGGCGTAGTCGTGCTCCATCCGGTAGACCTTGGTGGCCGCCTGGGTGGTGACGTGCGCCGAGGTGCCGGGGCCGAACGACAGGTCGGTGCGCAGCCGGTCGGCCTGGATGACCCCGCCGCCCGTGGACATCAGGAAGGTGATGGGCAGATCAGGGCGGTACGGGTCGAAGTAGAGCGGGCGCATGATCTGGAGCGGGGACTTCTGGTAGTGCCGCACCAGCTCGGTGCGGTCGCCGACCCGCTCGAAGGCCAGCTCCAGCAGGCCGACCTTGCCGGGGCGCCCGACACCGAGGGTGTCGGGCACCGAGGAGTGCCGCAGGACCTCCGGTGGGACGCGCGGTGGTTCGTAGTGCGCGGCCTCCAGGCGCGCCGGCGGCAGGAGACCGCGGGGCGGAGTGTGGGGCGGGTCCGCCACCCGGTCCGCCACCGGGTCCGCCTCCGCCACCACGTTCACGCTGGTACCCGGCGGAAGGACTCGATGAAGTTGGCCACGTCCTCCAGGCCCTGCCCGGTCAGGCAGTTGGTCAGGACCACGGGGCGGCCCTCGCGCACGCGGTGCGCGTCGGACTCCATGACGCCGATGTCGCAGCGGACGTACTGGGCGATGTCGATCTTGTTGATCACGAGCAGGTCGGACTCGGTGATGCCCGGACCGCGCTTGCGGGGCATCTTCTCGCCCTCGGCGGTGTCCAGGACGAAGAGGAAGAGGTCGACCAGGACCGGGCTGAAGGTGAGGGTGAGGTTGTCGCCGCCCGACTCGTAGAGCAGGGTGTCGACATCGGGGAACCGCTCCAGCATCTCCGCGCCCGCGGCCAGGTTCATCGTCGGGTCGTCGCGCACGGCGGTGTGCGGGCAGGCGCCGGTCTCCACGCCCACGACGCGCTCGGGGTCGAGCACCCCGGCCAGGGTGCGGCGGACCTGGCGGGCGTCCTCCTGGGTGTAGATGTCGTTCGTGATCACGGCGGGCCGGTGGCCCCGCGCGATGAGCACGGGTACCAGCGCCTCGATCAGCGCCGTCTTGCCGGAGCCGACGGGGCCGCCGACGCCGACGCGCAGGACGTTGTCCTCGGTCATCAAAGTCACACACCTCAAGTAAAGACAGCTTGATGAAAGGAAGGGGGACAGCGGACTAGGTGGCGAACAGCCGTGCCTCTGCGCGTTCATGACGGCCCGACATGATGTCGGCCATCGGAACGCACCCGCCGAGATCGGCGAGCTCACGGTGCAGCGCCGCCCCCGCCACCTCCTCGATGACGGGTGCGATCCCGCGCAGCACCACCTGCGCCTTGCGGTGGTCCGTGAGCCGCAGCCGCAGCGCGGCCCCGGTGAAACTGGCCGCGTAGGCGAACAGATCGCTCACGACGGCCTGTTCGGCCGGGACGCCGGCGGCCGCGTACGCGACCCCGGCGGCCACGGCCTGCGAGCCGGGGGCCCGCTTGGCGGCCACGAGCTCCGCGTACCGCTCCAGGGGCTCCCCGCCGACGCACTCGCGGGCCATGTCCAGCAGCTGGCGGCCGGTACGGGTGGCGGCGCGGCGCAGCCCCTCGTTCAGCTTGGCCGCGTTCAGCCGCCGGTCGGTCTCGGCCAGGGCCTCCCAGTCACCGGCCAGCGCGGCCCGGTGGGCCAGCGCCAGCGCGGTGGCGTCGGAGGGCCCCACCGAATGCCGCAGCAGGTCGGCCAGCAGCCCCGGTACGCCCTCCGGGGTCACGGCCTTGGCCTGGGCGTAGCCCTCCAGGCCGTGGGAGAGGGTGTAGAAGCCGCTGGGGAAGGCCGAGTCGGTGAGCTGGAGGCTGACCAGCAGGGCCCGCACCGGCGTCCCGGCCGCGGGGTTCACGGCCTCATCGGCTGCGCTCATGCCAGGTAGAACAGGTGGTTCAGGGGCAGTTCGCGGGCCGGCTCGATGGTGGCCGGCACCCCGTCGAGGGTGACCTTGTAGGTCTCCGGGTCGACGGCGATGACCGGGAGGGCGTCGTTGCGGACCATGTGCTGCTTGCCGACGGTGCGGCAGTGCCGCACCGGCAGGACCCTGCTGTCCAGGCCCAGCTTCTCCGGAACGCCGAGTTCGATCGCGGCCTGCGACATGAAGGAGACCCGGGTGGCCTGCTTGGCCTTGCCGTACGCGCCGAACATCGGCCGGTAGTAGACCGGTTGCGGGGTCGGCAGCGAGGCGTTCGGGTCGCCCATCAGCGCCCAGTTGATCAGCCCGCCCTTGATGACCATCTTCGGCTTGGCGGCGAAGGAGCCGATGGGCCACAGCACGATGTCGGCGAGCTTGCCCGCCTCCAGGGAGCCGATGTGCTCGGCGGTGCCCGTGGCGATCGCCGGGTTGATGGTGATCTTGGCGAGGTAGCGCAGGGCGCGGAAGTTGTCGTTGCGCTCGGTGTCGCCGTCGAGCTTGCCGCGCTGGTCCTTGCAGTGGTGCGCGGTCTGGAAGGCGCGGGTCCAGGACTCGCCGATGCGGCCCATGGCCTGGGAGTCGGAGGAGAAGATCGAGATGACCCCCTCGTCGTGCAGCACGGTTTCGGCGGCGATCGTCTCGGCGCGCACGCGCGAGTCCGCGAAGGAGACGTCCTCCGGGATGTCGTGCGACAGGTGGTGACAGACCATCACCATGTCGAGGAGCTCGTCGACCGAGTTCACCGTGTACGGCAGGGTCGGGTTCGTGGAGGACGGCAGGACGTTGGGCTCGCCGGCCACCCGCATGATGTCGGGGGCGTGGCCGCCGCCCGCGCCCTCGGTGTGGAAGGTGTGGATGGTGCGCCCGTCGATGGCCGAGCGGGTGTCCTCGAAGAAGCCGGACTCGTTCAGGGTGTCCGTGTGCACCGCGACCTGGACGTCGTAGGCGTCGGCCACGTCCAGGGCCCGGCTCAGCGCGGCCGGGGTGGTGCCCCAGTCCTCGTGGACCTTCAGGCCGCAGACGCCGGCCTCGACCTGCTCGATCAGCGCTTCCGGCAGCGAGCCGTTGCCCTTGCCCAGCAGGCCGACGTTGACCGGCAGGTCCTCGGACGCCTGGTACATGCGGCCGATGTTCCACGGACCCGGGGTGCAGGTGGTGCCGTTGGTGCCGTCGGAGGGGCCGGTGCCCCCGCCGATCAGGGTGGTGATGCCGTTGGACAGGCCGTGCTCGGCCTGCTGCGGGGAGATGAAGTGGATGTGGCTGTCGATGCCGCCGGCCGTGGCGATCATGTGCTCGCCGGAGATGACCTCGGTGCCCGGGCCGATGACCAGCTTGGGGTGGACGCCGGACTGGGTGTGCGGGTTGCCGGACTTGCCGAGACCCGCGATGAACCCGTCCTTGATGCCCAGGTCGCCCTTGACGACGCCGAGGATCGCGTCCATGACGACGACGTTGGTGATGACCAGGTCGAGGGCCCCCTGCAGGTTGGTGGCCTGCGGGTCCTGCCCCATGCCGTCGCGGATGCCCTTGCCGCCGCCGTAGACGGCCTCGTCGCCGTAGTGGCCCTCGTTGTGGTCCTTCTCGACCTCGATGACCAGGTTGGTGTCCGCCAGGTGGAAGCGGTCGCCGACGGTCGGCCCGAACAGGTCGGTGTACTGCTTGCGGCTCAGGACAGCCATCGCTACTTGTCGCCCTTCTTGGAGGTCTTGGCCTTCTTGGCGGCCGCGGTCTTGGCGGGTGCCTTGGCGGCGGGCTTCGCCGCGGGCTTGGCCGGGGTCTTCGAGGCCGGCTTCGCCGCGGCCTTCGTGCCCTTCGCGCCCTTCGCGACCTGCATGGCCGGCGAGGCGGCCTGTGCGTCCGCGGCCTGCTGGGCCGACTCCGCCCGGGCCCCCAGGAATCCGAGCTCGACGGCCCGGTTCATCGCGCGGACGCGGGTGTCGGTGGAGCCGAGACCGCCGTTGGTCAGCGAGCTGAAGCCGATCAGCCGGCCGTGGCCGCTGTACGCGGTGAGTTCGACCTCGCGGGTGTCGCCCGGCTCGAAGCGGACGCCGGTGCCCGCGGGGAGGTCGAGGTGCATGCCGTAGGCGGCGTTGCGGTCGAAGTCGAGGGCTCGGTTGACCTCGAAGAAGTGGTAGTGCGAGCCGACCTGGACCGCGCGGTCACCGGTGTTCGACACGGTGACCTTGGCCTTGCGGCGGCCGGCGTTGATCTCTACGGAGCCTTCGCCGTAGAGGTATGAGACGCCACCGGACATGGTGGTACTTCCCTTCCTTCGGATCAGTGGGGGGAATGGCCGTGCGGGTGACCGTGACCGTGACCCCGGCCGTCCGCGCGGCGGTGGCTCTCGCCGTCAGCGCGGGTGTGCGCGTGCGTGTGGTGCGCGTCCGGGTCCGGGTCCGTGTGGGTGTGGTCTTGCTCGTGGTCGCCGCCCGGGCCGTGGGAGTGCGCGTACCCGTGCCCGTGCTCGGCGTCCAGCCCCTCGGCCACACCGTCGTGCCCGTGGGCCAGCCGGTGCAGCGCCTCCTGCGTGCGGGCCCGTACGACCTGGGCGATCGCCGCGTCGGAGAGCAGTGGACCCGTGTCCAGGACCCCGGCCGGAAGCTCGGCCGGCGGGGCGAACGCGGCCCGGACCACGGCGACATGACCGGCGCCGAGACGGCGGCAGCGCTCCGCCCCCTCCGCCAGGTCGGGATCGCCGCCGTCGAAGGCGACCTCGACCCAGCGGTGGTGCCCGTACTGGCGCACCAGCCGGGCCACCCGGAACAGATCGGCGTCCTCGAAGGGACCCGCGACCGGTGCCGTGACCAGCACGGCGGAGGTGTCGGGAGCCTCGCGCACCCCCTTGAGGGCGGCGGTACGGAGCCACGCGGTGAGGTGGTCCACCGTGGCGAAGGGCGGCGCCAGTACGAGCCGCCCGGGTCCCTCCTCCCGGCTCAGCCAGCGCAGCGCGCGGGCGCAGTCGGCGATCAGCCCGGGGTCGCGCCCCAGGGTCATCGGGACCACGCACACCGGCTCGGGCGAGGCGGCGAGCGCCGCGCGCACCGCTTCGGACAGCGGTCGGCCGGGGTGTACGCCACCTGCCGCGGCGCCGCCCTCGTGACCGCCGGCCAGGATGACCAAGGCCGCCGATTCCGTTGCACGGCTGGGCCGTTCGGGTGCGATGGCCGCCACCGCTCAGGCGCCGACGGGGTCGTGGCAGGAGACGAGCTTGGTGCCGTCCACGAAGGCGGCCTCGACCTGGAGCAGCGGGAGCATCTCCCGTACGCCCTTCATGACATCGGCGGCGGAGACGATCTGCTTGCCGAGTTCCATGCACTCGGCGACGGTCCTGCCGTCGCGCGCTCCTTCGAGGATGCCCTCGCTGATCAGGGCACAGGCCTCGCTGTAGTTGAGCTTGACGCCCCGGTCCCGCCGCTTGCGGGCCAGGTCGGCCACGACGTAGATCCAGAGCTTGTCCATCTCACGGGGAGCGAGATTCATCGGTCACTCACTTTCGGCTCTCAAGATGGTTCAGGTACCGCTGGTGCTGCGCATGTGGTGCTGGTGTTGCCGCGACGGCCTCGGCCGGGGCGGGGTCAGGTCCGCCGCAGCCGGGGGATCTGGGGCACGGCGGCGACGAAGACGACCGTGGTCAGGACGAACGGCCAGGTGAAGGTGTGGCCGCCGAACGGGTCGAAGAAGGCGGTCATCGCGGCCGTGAGCCCGGTCGCGGCGGCGGCGCCGAGTACGGCGAACCCGAAGCTCCAGTTGGAGGGCACGAGGAAGACACCGCACAGGGCCATCGCGACGAGCACGCTGCTGTAGCCCATGAGCCCCTGCGAGACGGCTTCGGACGGTGAACCCATCGCCCAGGCAACGAAGATGGCCGTGACACTGCCGACGCAGGCCATGACCCCGGCGACCCGGCTGGCCACGAAGATGCCGGCGAGGAAGATCAGGCCGACGTACCACTGCGGCATGAAGAAGATCTGGCCGACGTTGGCGAAGAAGGCACGCCAGAGCTGGCCCCAGTCGAGCGAGGTGGTTCCGCCCGCCGCCGCGGGCAGCGCCGCCAGATCGGGGCCGGTGTGCCACACCCGGGAGAAGCTCGGTGCGGCGATGGTCATGACGCTCGCGATGATGCAGAACGGCGCCGTGAACGTGGGGATGTTCCAGGTATCGAGGACAGTGGCCAGCGCCGAGGTGACGACCACCACGGTGATGCTGCCGCCGATCGCGAGCAGCAGGGTGGACAGGTGGTCCCACCCGAGGAAGACGGCGAACCCGAGCGAGACGAGGGTGCCGTTGAAGCCGCGCAGTCCCGCCGAGACGATCTCGCGGTCGATGCCGAACGCGTAGGCGGTGGCGGTCCCGACGACAGCGCCGAGGAGGCCGTAGAGGGCGTACTGCCAGCCGGCGGCGGCGAGGGCGGCGAGGAAGAAGATGCCCGTGATCGCGTTCGGCATGAAGTCGACCTGGGCGACGCCGCGCAGGACTTCCTGGATGAAGCTCGCGGGTTGAGCGGGAACCGGGCGTGCGGGCTCCGTTGCCAAGGCCTGCATTTCCTTCTCCAATGTGCAAAAAGAGAGGGCCCTGAAGGGCCCGTGAATCTGCGGTGCGTTGACGAAGACAGTAGCGGTGAATCGGACCAATTCCGCCTGGGTATGGGCGTGTCGGGGCAAGCCGGAGAATGCGGCACGGTTGTCGTAAGTGTGTTCGTCATTCCCGTTCCGGAGAAAGGGAAGAGGATCGGAATATCGGATATCGAATGGCGGGGGAGGGGGCGTCGGCCGAGCCCGGAAGGGTCATCGAAGCCACCGCGATGGCGCGCCGCGGCGCCCTGACCCACCGTGGTGGTGTCCCTTGGCAGGGTGCGAATCCTTGCGGGTGCCAGGTGGTGGGCCCAGCTGTCGCCGGCCGCCGGCGCCGCCGTCATGGCGGCCGGGATCATCTCGGCCGGGCTGCACCTGATCGGCCGGGACGCGCTGTCGATCGGCGCGCTGGTCGTCTGCGCCGCGCTGTGGCTCGTCCTCGCCGCCGACTTCGCCGCCCGGCTCATGGGCGACCGCCGGCGGTTCTGCGCCGAGGCCGACACCCCGGCGGCGCTCACCGCCGTGGCCGCCACGGCCGTGCTCGGCAACCGGCTCTCCCTCCTCGGGTGGCAGTCCCTGGCCCTCGGGCTGCTGGCGCTGGCCGCCGCGCTCTGGCCGGGGCTGCTGGTCGCCGTACTGCGGCACTGGGGCTACCGGATGCCCGGTGCGGCCTTCCTCGTCTGCGTGGCCACCCAGGGGCTCGCCGTCCTGGCGGGCACCCTGGCCGCCCCCACCGGCCACGACTGGCTCGGCCGGGCCGCGCTGGCCGCCTTCTGCCTGGGACTGCTGCTCTACGTCGAGGCGCTCGCACGCTTCGACTTCCGCCAGGTGGTCTCGGGCGCGGGCGACCACTGGGTGGCCGGCGGGGCGCTCTCCATCACAGCCCTGGCCGGATCCGGGCTCACGGCGTCACCGCTGTGGACGGGATGGGTGCACGCGGGGCTGCGCACCGTCACCCTGGTGACCCTCGGCCTCTCCCTGGCCTGGTACGCCGTGCTGTTCGCCGCCGAAGCGGTCCGGCCGCGCCCCCGCTACGACGTCCGGCGCTGGGCGAGCGTCTTCCCGCTCGGCATGACGGCGACCGCCTGCCTCGCGGCGGCCGTCCCGACCGGCGTGGAGTGGCTGAGGCCCCTCGGTACGGTGCTGCTCTGGGTGGCGGTCGGGGCATGGGTCCTGACCTTCGCGGCGTTCCTCGTGGAACACGGGCGGACCCGTCCGCGGAACTGAGCGAGTGGGCGGCGGCATTCGGCTGTGTTCCCGACGGGGCGGGGCAGGGCAGGGCGGGGCGGACGAGGGGAGGGGGCGCGGGGTGGGACCGGATCGAAATACCGGATCGCAGCGACACCACCGGCACGTCGGTCTGGAATATCCGCTCTGGAAGCGCCACTCCGGAATCGCGACCTGGAAAAGCCACCCCGAAAACGGCGCCATGGTAGCGCCGGCCTGGAAACTCCTGCCGCCGAAACGCCGCCACCCGGAATTCCGCCGCGCACGGCCGGAAAGGGCGTGCGGGCAGGTGAGGCGCGCGTGGCCCAACTCGCCCCCAGCGGAGTTTGTTTGCCGAGCCCGACGCCCCCGGCGGCCTCCGTGCCCCGGAGGCGAGTTCCGGTCCTACGGTCGCCGCCCGGCGCCGTCCCACCGGGGGGCGAGGGCTACGCAGCCCAGTAGACCCGCGGCCAAGGCCAGTGCCCACACCGCTCCGTGACGGAGCGTCAGCAAACCGCCGGCGAGGGCTCCGAGGAGCAGGGCCACGACCGTCACCAGGCGGCGGAGCGGTCCCGGCCCCCACGGGTCGGCCGCCAGGCCGGTCAGGGCCCTGGTGACGACGGTGGTGGTGAGATCGGGGACGGCGAGCCGGTGCACGACCGCGTTCTGCAGACCCATGCCGAGGGCGAGCAGGGCGATGACGGCCGGCGGCCCCGCGCCGAGCGCGGTCAGGGCGAGCGCCCCGCCCACCAGGACGGTCTGCACCGCCACCAGCGGCGCGAACATCACGGCCGCCCCGGTGGTCCGCCGCAGCCGCCCGGCGGCCGCCGCTCCGGCCAGGAACGCGCCGACGGCGAGGAGCGAGTCCGGGGCGGACAGGGAGCGGTCCCCGGCGATCGCGAAGCCGAGGAAGACCACGTTGCCCGTCATATTGGCCACGAAGACGTGGCCGAGGCCCAGGTAGCTGACCGCGTCGACCACTCCGCTGACGAAGGTGAGGGCGATCAGCAGCGGGGGCAGCACCCCGTGGGGTGACTCGGCGCCCTCCGCCTCCGGCGGGAACAGCCGCGCCGCCAGGGGGTGCAGGATCCCGCGTCGCCGGGGCGGGGTGGAGGCCATGGAGTACCTCCGGTCATCGCGCGGGCCGGTCCGGCGACCGGCGGAAGCGGAGGGGACTCGTCCCCGGAAATGCTAGCGATGCCGGGCGCACGGGCGCAGGAGCGACCCGCGGGGTTGCGGCGGGCCCACGGCGCTTCCCTCCGGGGCCGGAGGGGCGTCGCGGGTAGGGTCGCGACATGGCTTACACATTCCAGGTCACGGTGGACTCCGCCACACCGCACGCCCTCGCCGACTGGTGGGCCGATGCCCTCGGGTGGGAAGTCGAGCCCCGCAACGAGGAGTTCATCCGCGAGATGATCGCCGCCGGGCGGGCGACCGAGGAGGACACCACCACGCACCGTGGCGTCCTCGTCTGGAAGGCCGGCCAGGGGATCCGCCACCCCGAGGGCCTCGAGCGGGCGCCCCGCATCCTCTTCCAGTTCATCGAGGAGCCCAAGACCGTCAAGAACCGCGTGCACCTCGACGTCCGCACCGGTGAGGATGACCCGCGGGCCCTGGTCGAACGCCTCCTCGCCAAGGGGGCCGAGCACCTGCACGAGGGCAACCAGGGCCCCTCCACCTGGACCACCCTCGCCGACCCCGAGGGAAACGAGCTGTGCGTCTCCCACTGAGCCGCACCCAGGCGGCCTAGGCTGGGCCCGTGAACGTCATCCTCTTCGGTGCGACCGGCATGATCGGCCGGGGCGTGCTCCGCGAGTGCCTGCGCGACGAGTCCGTCGACGGCGTGCTCGCCGTCGGCCGCAGTCCCCTCGCCGTCTCCCACCCCAAATTGAGCCAGCTCGTCCGGGCCGATCCGACCGACCTGTCGCTGCCCGGCGGGCCGGACCTCGCCTCGTACGACGCGTGCTTCTTCTGCCTCGGCATCTCCTCCTTCCGCATGAAGGAGGAGGAGTACTGGCGGATCACCCACGACCTGACGCTCGCCGCCGCCCGCCCCCTCGCCGCCGCCAACCCGCGGCTGACCTTCGCCTACGTGTCCGGCGAGGGCACCGACAGCACCGAGAGCGGCCGCTCCATGTGGGCCCGGGTCAAGGGGAAGACCGAGAACGACCTGCTGAAGCTCCCCTTCGAGGCGTACATGTTCCGGCCCGGGATCGTGCAGCCGGACCGCGGCATTCCCTCCAAGACCCCGCTCTACCGCGCCGGGTACGCCGTCACCGCGCCGCTCTTCCCGCTCCTGCGGCGCTTCGCACCCGACCTGGTGACCACCACCGGGGCCCTGGGCCGCGCCATGATCGCCGTCGCCGCGGCCGGGCCCGGCGACGCGGACACCCAGCGGATCCTGCGCCCCCGAGACATCAACCGGCTGGGAGGCGAAGGCCCGCACAGGGCGAAGGACCTGCGGTAACGAGTCGATATTCGGTTTCGGCCAGGGCCTCCCGCACCCGAGAATGAGGCATCTCGAACCGGGAGGAACCCCATGAGCCAGGACCGCCTGACTCTGCACGACCTGATGCCCGCGCAGGCGCTGACCGAGGCCATCGACGCCGGACACGTGGCCCGCAAGGCCCACCCCGAGCTGCCGCTGTCCCTCTACAGCTACACCCGGACCGCCCAGTACGAGCAGGTCTGGAACCAGGTCACCACGCGCTGCCGCGGACTCGTCGCCGACGACGTCACCAGCGAGGTCGTCGCGCTGCCGCTGCCCAAGTTCTTCAACGTCGGCGAGCACGAGGCGGGCCGGCCGTACGCGCCGGCCCTGCCGCAGGACGAGCCGTTCGAGGTGTACGACAAGGTCGACGGCAGTCTCGGGGTGCTGTTCCACTACGCCGGGAAGTGGCGGGCCGCCTCCAGGGGTTCCTTCACCAGCACGCAGGCCGTCTGGGCGCAGCGCCGCCTCGACGGACGCGACACCTCCGCGCTGGTCCCCGGCACCACCTACCTCGCGGAGATCGTGTACCCGCAGAACCGCATCGTCGTGGACTACGGGAACCGCCGCGACCTGGTCCTGCTCGCCGCCTACGGAGCGGGCGGCGCCGAGGTGCCGCTCGCCGAAGCCGCCGGCCACTGGGAGGGCATCGGCTCCGTGGTCAAGGTGTGGCCCGCCATGCCGCTGGGCGAACTGCTCGAACTGACCGGTTCCAGCACCCTGCCGGGCGGCGCTCCCTCGACCGGTACCGACGCGGAGGGCTACGTCCTGCGCTTCGCCTCGGGCGTCCGGGCCAAGGCCAAGATCGCCGAGTACGTACGCCTCCACAAGGTGCTCACCGGAGCGACCGAGCGGGACATCTGGCGCGGACACGGCATCCAGCGGTTCGCCGGCCTGCCCCTCAAGCAGCTCGCCCAGGGCCTGAACTGCACCGTCGCCGACATCGAGGCCTCGGGCGGCAAGCCGCTCGACGCCCTGCTGGAGCAGGTGCCGGACGAGTTCGACCACTGGGTGCGGTCGGTGATCGAACGACTGGAGGCCGAGGCCGCGCTCCGCGAGCGCGCCATCGACGAGGCGTACGCCTCGCTGGCCCATCTCGCGGCCGACCGGGGCGCGTTCGCGCGCGCCGCCAAGACGACGATCCGCGACAGCGGGATCCGCGGCGCGCTGTTCCAGCGCCTCGACGGCAGGACGACCGAGCTCATCACCTGGCGGCAGGTGCGGCCCGAGGCCTCCGACCCCTTCACGAACGACGAGGAGAACTGAACCCGTGGCCGACGTATCGGAAACCGAGACCCCCGCGCCCCCGGCAGCGTCCCCGGCGCCCCCCGCGCTCCCGGTGGTCCACATCATGACCGGGTTGCCGGCCTCCGGGAAGACCACCGCCGCGCGCGCCCTCCAGGCGGAGTCCGGCGGCCGGATGCGGCGCGTCAACCTCGACGACCTGCGGGCCATGCTCGACGTGCCGGACCCGGAGCGCGGGCGCTCGTACAAACACGAGCAGACCGTGCTGGACATCCAGGACGCGGCCGTCAGCGCGGCCGTCGAGGGCGGTTTCGACGTGGTCGTCGACAACACCCACCTGACCTCGCACATCCCCAAGCGGCTGAAGGCGGCCGTCGCGGGACGGGCCACCTTCGTGGTGCACGACTTCACCGACGTGCCCGTGGAGGAGTGCCTGCGGCGCGACGCCGCGCGCGAGCGCCAGGTCGGCGAGGAGATCATCCGGATACTCGCGGAGAAGCACGCGAAGGCGAAGAAGGGCGGCTGGCGGCTGACCGCGGAGTGGCTGGACGACCAGCCGGACGTGTCCCCGTACGTCCCCGACCCGGCGCTGCCCACGGCGGTCATGTGCGATATCGACGGCACGCTCGCGATGACCGGAGACCGCAATCCGTACGACTTCTCGCGCTGCGGCCTCGACACGCTGAACACCCCCGTGCGCGACGCGCTGGACTCCTTCCGGCGCGCCGACGGCGACACCGTCGTGCTGCTGTCCGGGCGGGGCGAGGAGCACCGGGAGCCGACCGAGGCCTGGCTGCGGGAGCACGAAGTCCCGTACGACGAACTGTGGATGCGGGCGGCGGGCGACACGCGCCGCGACGACATCGTCAAGGCGGAGCTGTTCAACGCGCACGTGCGCGAGCGGTACGCGGTCCGGGTCTCCCTGGACGACCGGGACCGCGTGGTGGCCATCTGGCGCCGGATGGGTCTGGCGACCTGGCAGGTCAACTACGGCGACTTCTAGAAGGTCGCGCGCGGCGGCTTCCGGCCGGCTCGCCATACTGGAGCCGTGGACGAGCCGAACGTACTGATCGTGGACGGTGCCAACGTCGTCGGGTCCGTGCCGGACGGCTGGTGGCGCGACCGGCGCGGCGCCGCCGAGCGGCTGCGCGACCGGCTGGCCCTGCGCGACGGGGGAGAGGAGATCGTCCTCGTCCTCGAAGGCGCGGCCCGCGGCGTCGCCTCGGTGCCCGGCGTACGGGTGGACGAGGCCCCGGGCAGCGGCGACGACCGCATCGTGGAGCTGGTGGCCGCCCGCGCGCGGAGCGGCGGCTGCGTCGTGGTCACGGCGGACCGGGAACTGCGGGAACGGGTACGGGCGTACGGTGCGCGGTGCGTGGGACCGCGGACCGTACGCCCGGAAGCGTAGGAGCCGGCCGCCGGGTCACGGCGGCGGGGCGACTACGAGCGGCAGTACTCGACCTCGCCGAGGTTCTTGACGTAGCGGGCGGCGACCCAGTTGTCGTCGCGGTCCTTGGCGGCCGCGGACTTCGCCGACTTGGGCGTCATCGCGCCCTTGCGGTCCTCGTCCAGGGACTGACGCTCGTCCCGCTCCTCGAGCAGGTACCAGATGTTGTTCCCGTCGACCCGCTCGCCGCGGGTCTTGCACTCGATGGCGAGCTTCTCGTGCGGGTGCACCCGGCCCACCTTGTGGGAGTGGGTGGTCGGACGGCTGCGGACGGTCAGCGGGCCGCGCGAGATGACGACGCCGCGGGCGTGCTTGCGGTAGCCGTCCTCGTCGTCCCGGCCGAAGCCGTCCTCGTCGTCCTCGGCGGGGGAGGCGGTCAGGACCGGGCCGCGCGGCGCCGAGTGATCGGCCGCGACGGCCGTGCCCGCACCGACCAGGCCGAGCACCAGGCTTCCGGCGGTGAGGGCGAGGATGGTCCTGGTGGGCTTCAGCATGAGCCGGCTCCTCCGAGAAAAGCGTCTGCCCGGCCGCGTCGCGCGACACGGGGCGGCAACCAGACGGTTGCCACGGACGACTATGGCGACGGCGGGCCGTGACATCCCGTTGACGCACCGTGACGTCGCCCGATATGCCCAATATGCGGAGTGTGGTCGGGAGACCACGGCGATCGCTCCCCAGCCCCGGCCCCAGCCCCGGCCCCAGCCCCGGCCCCAGCCCCAGCCCCAGCCCCACCCCTCGCCCCCGGATGCGGGCACCGGGCGGCGCCGCCAGAGTGGATGGCATGGGTATCGATGATTACGGCGGCGGACCCGGCGCGCAGCAGACCGGTGTCATGGTGGTGACGACGAACGACGTCCCCGGCTACCGGGTCGAGCAGGTCATCGGAGAGGTCTTCGGCCTCACCGTGCGCTCCCGCCACCTGGGCAGTCAGATCGGCGCGGGCCTGAAATCGATGATCGGCGGCGAGCTGAAGGGCCTCACTAAGACCCTGGTGGAGACCCGCAACCAGGCCATGGAACGCCTCATCGAGCAGGCGAAGGCACGCGGTGCGAACGCCGTGCTGATGATGCGCTTCGACGTGACGGACGCGGCCGACGTGGGAACCGAGGTGTGTGCGTACGGGACGGCCGTCGTCCTGGTGCCGGCGAGCGGCTGACGGCGTCGGGCCCGCGGCCCCGTATCCGGCTCCCCGAGGGTGGAGGGGGGCGCGGCGGGCCGCGGGCGTGCCCTTTCGGAGCGGGCTGACGCGTGCGTCCGCCGACCCACCCGTCACAGAAGTCCAGGACGGTGCGCGGCTTTGTCCATGGGCCTCCCGGTGCGCGGTCCGCAGGCTGTCAGGTCAGTGAGCGGACCGCCGGCCTCCACGGTGGGCGGTCTTCCGCCCAGGAAGCGCCGACTCCCGGAGGTCCGATGCGCACCCCCCTCTGGCCGGCCGCAGCCGCGGTGGCCGGTCTCGTGGCCACCTTGGTCGTGGCCGTGCCCGCCGCCCCAGCCGTGGCGGCCGGCCCCGTGACGATCTCCTCGCCCGAGCTGTCCGTCAGTGTGGACAGCGCCTTCCCCCGCGTCATCAGCTACACCCGCACCGCCACCGGGGACGTGCTGAACGGCAACGAGGACACCATCGGCGCGATCGTCGTCAACGGAACCACCTACACCCCCACCGTCACCTCCACCCCCTCCGCCTCCGGCGTGGACTACGCACTGGCCTTCTCCGGAGTGACCATCAGGTCCCGGCTCTCGGTGTCCGGTTCGGTCGTGGAGTTCAAGGTCACGGCGATCGAGGACACGGCCGCCCTGCGCGTACGCAGCTTCGCCATCCCCGACCACAACCTCGTCAGCGTCCGCAGCAGCCAGGCGGGCGCCGCGCTCTCCACCGCGAAGATGCACACCGCCACCACCGGCACCGGGGACACCTTCACCTCGATCACCGCGAGCACCCCGGTGGACGCCTCCGCGACGACCGTGATGTACGGGCTGGCCAACACCGGCAAGCTGGCCGCGGCCATCGACTCCAACTCGTACTACGACGCCCCCTCCGGCGGCACGTCCAACGAGAACGGCCGGATCAGCAAGCAGGTCACCGACAAGGGCACCTACCGCCGGGCCGGCCTGTGGAGCGGATCCTGGCTCTACCGGTCCACGGGCGCCGCCGACACCGACACCGAGCCGCTGCCCTACGTCCGGGTCGCGATCACCGCCGACCGCAACGCCGACTCCACCGTGGACTGGCAGGACGCGGCGGTCGCCTACCGCGACATCTGGACCGCTCCCACCGGCTGGCAGCAGACCGCCGACCGGGTCGTGCAGCGCATCCCCTTCAACTTCGCCTCCGCGGCCACCCACCCCTTCGCCGAGACCCTCGACGAGACCAAGCGGGTCAACCTCGCCACCGACGGCCTCGGCCAGTTCGTCCTGCTCAAGGGGTACGCCTCCGAGGGCCACGACTCGGCCCACATGGACTACAAGAACATCGGCTCCAAGCTCGGCGGCGCCACCGACCTGAACACCCTCACCACCGTCGGCCACACCTACAACGCCGACTTCGGCGTCCACGTCAACGCCACCGAGGAGTACCCGGTCTCGGCCACCTTCGACCCGGCGCACCAGACCGGCGGGCTCGGCTGGGACTGGCTCGACCAGTCGTACTACGTGGACACCCGCAAGGACGGCCAGTCCGGCGAGCGCCTCAAGCGGTTCCAGGACCTCAAGGCGGCCGCGCCCGGCCTGGACTTCCTGTACGTGGACGTCTGGTACGGCGACGGCTACCTCTCGCGCAAGCTCGAACGCGAGATCGGCGGCCTCGGCTTCCAGCTCGCCACCGAGTTCCCCGCCTCCATGACCGGACAGTCTCTCTGGCACCACTGGGCCACCGACGTCAACTACGGCGGCAGCGACCTCAAGGGCATCAACTCGAACATCGCCCGCTTCATCGCCAACCACACCAAGGACGACTGGATCGCCGCCAACCCGCTGCTCGGCGGCGCCGAGATCACCGCCTACGAGGGCTGGCAGGGCAAGCGGGACTACACCGCCTTCGTCAACACCACCTTCGGGACCAACCTACCGACCAAGTACCTCCAGGAATCCCCGATCGTGAAGTGGACCGCGAACGCGGTCACCCTGGCCAACGGCACCACCGTCACCACCAGCGGGAACACCCGCAAGATCACTACGGCCGGCCGCACCGTCCTCGACGGCTCCGCCTACCTGCTCCCGCGCGACGGCAAGCTCTACCACTGGAACGACAAGGCCGCCTCCACCACCTGGACCCTGCCGGCCGGCTGGTCCTCGCCCAAGCTGTACAAGCTGACCGACACCGGCCGCCAGCTGGTCGGCGACCTGGCCGTCACCGGCGGGCAGGTCACCATCAACGCCGCAGCGAAGACCGCCTACGTCGTCACCAACGGCGCCGCCCCCGTCCAGGCCGACCCGAACTGGGGCGAGGGCGCCCCCGTCAAGGACCCCTCCTTCTTCTCCGGCAACCTGAACGCCTGGAGCGTCACCGGGACCGGCGCCGCCGTCACCCGCAACGCCCAGGGCCAGAACGAGCTCACGATGGCCGCGAGCACCGCGCCCGCCGTCTCCCAGCAGCTCACCGGACTCACCCCCGGCACCTACGCCGCCTCCGTCTGGGTCACCACCCCGGCCGGACGCGCCGCCACTCTGACCGTGACCCCGGCCGGAGGCACGGCCGCCTCCGTCTACGCCGACTCCTCGACGCTGACCAACAGCCTGGGCGGCAGCGAGAAGAACGGCACCAAGATGCAGCGGATGAAGGTGCTCTTCGACGTCCCCTCGGGACAGTCGACGGCCACCCTCAAGCTGTCCGCGGCTTCCGGGCCGGGCACCGTCTACCTGGACGACGTACGGGTCGTCCGCTCTGCCCGCACCCCGCTGAACGGCCACTGGTTCACCGAGGACTTCGAGAACGTCGACGCGGGCTGGGGGCCCTTCGCCTTCGGCGGCGCCGGCGGCTCCGCCACCGACCCGCGCACCCACATCGCCCAGCGCAACGCCCCGTACACCCAGGCGGGCTGGAGCGGGAAGCTGGTCGATGACGTGATCGGCGGGCAGAACTCGCTGAAGTCGCACGAGGAGCGCCAGGGCCTCGTCTACCGCACCCTCCCGCAGACCCTGCGGCTGACGCCCGGCCGCTCGTACAAGGTCACCTTCAGCTACGAGAACGGCTTCAGCGGCGACTACCAGTTCATCACCGGCTCCGGCAGCACCGAGACGGCCACCGCGCTGAACCAGGCCCGCACGGCCACCACCTTCACCAAGACCTTCACCGCGGGCACCGACGCCTGGATCGGCGTACGGAAGGTGACCGGCGAAGGCTCCCACAACGAGGCCGACTTCATCCTCGACGACCTCGCCGTCGACGACCTCGGCTCCGGGACCGGCGGCGAACTCCTCGTTCCTCAGACCCAGATGAGCGTCAAGGCCGTCGACAGCCAGGAGACCGCCGGCGAAAACGGCGCCGCGGCCAACGTGCTCGACGGGGACGGC
The DNA here is from genome assembly GCF_035978755.1 of Streptomyces sp. NBC_01298. NCBI lineage: Bacteria > Bacillati > Actinomycetota > Actinomycetes > Kitasatosporales > Streptomycetaceae > Streptomyces > Streptomyces sp. NBC_01298. The sequence goes on along the minus strand of NZ_CP108414.1, from coordinate 775,920 downwards.
GCCACCATCTGGCACACCCAGTGGTACCAGGCCACCGCACCGATGCCGCACGAGATCACCCTCGACCTGGGGGCCTCGTACAACGTCTCCGCCCTGCACTACCTGCCCCGGCAGACGCAGAGCAACGGGCGCATCGCCGCCTACCAGGTGCTCACGTCAACGGACGGGGTCACCTGGGGGACCGCGGCGGCCTCGGGTACTTATCCCAACACCACCGCGCAGCAGGACGTGACCTTCACGGCGCGCACCGCCCGCTACGTCAAGCTCAAGGCCACCAGCGAGGTTTCGGGCAACCCGTGGACGGCGGTCGCGGAACTCAACATCGGCTACCTGCCGTGACGGCTTCGAGCGGGGCCGGGGCCGGGGGTGACGGATCCGGGGGCTGGGGTTCCGAGGGTCGCGGTTCGGAGGGCTGTGACTCCCGGGGAGAGAGGAGCCATCGTGCCGACTGCTGTTGCACCGACTGCTGTTGGCGGAACCGGACGGGTGCCATGCCCACCCGGCGGCTGAACAGCCTGCTGAAGTAGGCGGCGTCCTCGTAACCGACCCGCCGGGCGACCCCGGCGACCGGCAGGTCGGTGCGGGCCAGCAGCTCCTTCGCCCGGCTCAGGCGGATGCCGAGGAGGTACTCCTTGACCCCCTCCCCGGTGCTGCCGCGCACCGCCCCGCGCAGTTCGGGGAGGCTCATCCCGAGCCGGGCGGCGTGCTCGGCCACCGAGATCGGCAGCAGCGCGTCCCGGGCCAGGGTGTCCATCACGGTGTCCCCCTGCCGCGACACCCCGGCCCGGGCGTAGCGCAGCGCCACGAGCAGCCCGTGCACGGCCGCGGCGGCCTCCACCTCCAGCAGGGGGCCGCCGAGCCGGGCCGCCCGTACGATCCCGTCGACCACGTGCCGTACCCCGGCCGTGCCGCTGAGCGGGACCAGCGGCCGGTCGGGGGTGAGGTAGCCGAGGTCGGTGTGCGCCTCCACGCTGTGCCCGGTGAAATCCACGAAGCACTCGTCCCAGCCGGTCCGCGGATCGGGGCCGTAGTGGTGCTCCACCCCGGGCACGAGCCACAGCAGCGCCGGGGCCGTCACCGGCTGCGGGGCCCGCCCGCCGTGGCTGAACCAGCCCCGGCCGCCGCAGACCACCACCGCGACGTGGTGGTCGAGCACGCGCGGGCCGACCACCGGCAGCTCGCCCTGCTGTACCCCCACGCCGAGGCACACCAGCCCGAGCCGGCGGTGGTTGGCGGTCGGCGAGAAGTACCGCATCCAGCTGCTGTACGGAGGCGTTGCCATCTGCGGATTGTGATCCACAAGGCGGGGGGTGCTCAAGGGGCCGTGGACTCCTGGGCGTTACGGGGCTTTCGCGTGACGGGGGTGAGGGGAGGGGCGGACGTGACCGGTGTGACGGGCATGACGGACATGGCGGGTGCGGGCCGCGTGACCGGTTCGGCCGGTGTGTCCGGTGCGCCCGCCGGCCCGCCCGGGGTCCGTTCCGGCCGTAGTCCGGCCGCCAGCCCGGCGACCACGACGGCCAGGCCCAGCCACACCGCCGGCCCCGGGAGCCCGCCGCCGGTGACGGCCCCCGCGCCCGCCGCTGCGAGCGGGGCCACCCCGGTCAGCAGCCCGGCCCGGCCGGAACCCACCGCGGCCACCGTGCGGTACCAGAGGAGGAAGGCCACCGCGGTCACCATCACGGCGAGGTAGCCGGCGGCGGCCCACTGGCGCGGGCTCACGGAGACGAGTTCGGCGGGCCCCTCCACGCACACCGTGAGCACCGCCAGCATCACCGCGCCCATCCACACCGCGTGCAGCGACACCCCCCACGCCCCGTGGCGGCGCAGCACCGGTACCGCGAGCAGGGTGAACCCCGCCTCGCAGCCCAGCGCGAGCGCGGCCCATCCGACCCCGGCCGCGTCCGTCCGGCCCGTTCCCTCCACCAGCACGGCCCCGGCAACGACCACCGGAGCGGCCAGCAGCACCCGGCGGCTGGGCGTGCGGCCCTCCATCAGCGGACCGATCACCCCGAGCAGGACCGGCGCGCAGGCCACGGCGACCGCGATGACGGCTGGCTCCGCGTGCGCGACGCCCCGTACGACGGCCACGTTGAACAGCACCAGCCCGGTCGCGGCGACCCCGGCCAGCCACAGCCACTCCCGGCCGCGCGGGGCGGTGATCCGCACCCGGGCGAGGCGGGCGAGACCGAAGAGGAGCAGCGCGGCCATCGTGTAGCGGACGGCCTGCACGCCGAAGAGCGGGGCGTCCACGAGGGAGCGGGAGAGGGTGACGCTGCTGCCGACGAGGACCATGCCGGCGATGCCGGGAGCGAGGTCGCGCAAGTGCCGGGGCGAAGGCGGCGAAGGCTGTGCAGGCTGTGCAGGCGGTGACGGGTACGAAGCATGTGAAGGTGCTGAGGTGCTCATACCGTTGAGCCTGGCGCCACAATGGACCCATGGACAGGTCCAAAGAGAGCGCCATTGAGGGGTCCGTAACAGCAGGTGTCGCAGCAGGGGGGTCCGAAGCAGCGGGTTCCGAAGCAGGGGGTTCCGAAGCAGCGGGGTCGGACTTCCTCCAGCTGGACATCGGCCGGGCCCCGGCCGGCGGGCGCACCGACTGGCTCGCCGACCGGCTCCGTGCGGCGATCGCGGACGGCACGCTCGCTGTCGGCAGCCGCCTCCCGGCCAGCCGCGTCCTCGCCGCCGAACTGCGGGTCTCCCGGGGGCTGGTCACCGAGGCGTACCAGCGGCTGGCGGAGACCGGGCAGGTGGCCGGCCGCGGCCGTGCGGGGACGGTCGTGGTGGCCGCGCCGGTGACCGGAGGGCAGCGCCCGTCCGAGTCCGCGCGCTCCGCGTTCCCGGATCCGGCCGACCCGTTCGGCACGAGGGAATGGGGCGTTCTCGTCGACGCGCTGCGCGCGGCCCCGGGCCCGATCGACCTTTCGCCAGGGGCGCCGGACCTGGCCGCGTTCCCGCGCACGGCCTGGCTCCAGGCGGAACGCCGGGTCCTCGCCGAGCTGACCCCCGCCGCCTTCGGCTACGGGAACCCGCAGGGCACCCCCGAGCTGCGCGAGGCGATCACCGGCTGGCTCGCCCTGAACCGCGGGATCCGCGCGGACCCCGACGAGGTGGTCGTGGTGGCGGGCGTGGCGCAGGCGCTCGGACTGCTGGCACAGGTGCTGCGCGCGGAAGGCGTACGGCACGTGGCGGTCGAGGACCCCGGCTCGCTCGGGACGCGCCGGCAACTGGAACACGGGGGCATGCGCATCCTGCCCGTCCCGGTGGACGCGGGCGGCATCGACACCGCCGCCCTGGCGGCCGGCCCGGCCCAGGCGGTGGTGCTGACCCCGGCGCACCAGTTCCCGACCGGTGTCGTCCTCGACGGGGAACGGCGCCGCGAGCTGCTCGGCTGGGCGGCTGGCGGGGGAGTGGTCATCGAAGACGACTACGACGCCGAACACCGCTACGACCGCGCCCCCGTACCCGCCCTGCGGGCCCTGCTCCCGGAGGCCGTCTGCTACACCGGAAGCGTCTCCAAACTCCTCGCCCCCGCCCTGCGTCTGGGCTGGCTGCTGGTCCCGCCGCGCCGGCTGGACGCCGTCATCGAGGCCAAGCGCTACGCCGACCTCGGCAATCCCGTCCTCGCCCAGCTGGTGCTGGCCCGGCTGATGGCCTCGGGCGAACTGGAGCGCCACCTGCGCTTCGTACGCCGCCGCCACCGGGCCCGCCGGGACGCGATGCTCCGCGCGATCGCGGCCGAACTGCCCGGCGCACGGGTGCACGGGGCGGCGGCGGGGCTGCACCTGATGGTCACCTTCGAGGGAGCGGGCGGCTCCGGCGCCCCGGCGGGCTTCGACGACACCGCTCTCGCCGCGGCGGCCCTGGACCTCGGGGTCAAGGCGCATCCGTTGTCCTGGCACCGGATGACTCCGGGGGCTCCGGGCCTGGTCCTCGGCTACGCGGCGGGCACGGCGGGGGAGATCGAGGAGGGCGTGGCCGTCATCGGCGCGGCCCTGCGGGGGGTGCGGGGCCGGCGGGGGGCGGGGGCGCTCGCCGGGCCTGAGCGGGTGGCGCCGGGGGCGGTGCGGAGGGCCGTTGCGGAGGGTCCTGCGGATGCTGTGCGGATGCCGTTCCGGGGCCCTTCCGGAGGGCCGCGAAAAGTTTTTCGGAATCGGCGGCAACCTCCCGGGCACTCGCGCGTCGTGCGGGGGTGAAGGGCGTGATCCCGCGCCCCGCAGCCGACCGTGGAGAACCACCGTGAAGAACCTGAAGCGCGCCCCGCTGTCCGTCCGCAGGGCGGCGGCCGTCGCCGTCGCCGCCGCCGGCACGGCCCTCGCGCTGGCCGGGCCGGCCTCCGCCGCAGCAGGGGCGTCCTCTGCCTCGCCCACCGTGTCCGCGCCCGCACCGGCGACGAGCGCGAGGCCGAGCACGTCGCCGAGCGTGGCTCCTTCGTCCCCCGCGCCCTCGGCGAGCCGGCCCCCGAGCGCGACGCCGAGCGCGGCCCCCAGCGTCCGCCCGAGCACGTCCCCCAGCGTCCGCCCGAGCGCGTCCCCGACCGTCGCCCCGGGCGGGACGCCGACCGCCGTCCCGAGCGCGGCTCCGAGCCCCGCCCCCGCTTCGCCCGGCGATTCCGAGCTCGCGCATACTGGCTCCTCCGCCACCACGGTCGCGCTCGGCGCCGGGGCCGCCGTGCTGATCACCGCCGGGGCCGCGACCCTGTACACCGTGCGGCGCCGCGCCAACGGCTGAGGACCCCCGTGCTCCATCTCGCACCATCCGCCGGCCCCGCCGCGCTCGGTTTCGACCGGCCGCGGCGGGGCTTGTGGTCGTTCCTGCTGCGCCGCGAGCGCTCCTCCGCGCAGGCCCCGCCCGCGCCGTCGGAGCCGTACCGGCACGGGTACACGTACGGCCATCACTCCGAGACGGGCGGCCCGCCGCCCACCGTGACCGAGCTCTACCACGCCCACCGGCTGCGGATGGTCCGGCTGGCGGTGCTGCTGGTGGACGATCTGGGCACCGCCGAGGACGTGGTGCAGGACGCCTTCACGGCCCTGTACCGGCGCCACGGCGAGCGGATCACGGAGGTGGACAACGCGCTGGGCTACCTGCGCACCTCCGTCGTCAACACGGCCCGCTCCGTCCTGCGCCGCCGCCGGACCGCCCGCGCGTGGACCCCGCAGGCGCCGGCCGATGTGCCCTCCGCCGAAGCCTCCGTGGTCCTCGACGAGGCACACCGCGAGGTCCTCGCCGCGCTGGGGCGGCTGACGCCGAGGCGGCGCCAGGTCCTGGTGCTGCGCTACTGGGCCGACCTCAGCGAGGCGGAGATAGCCGAGACGCTGGGGATCAGCCGGGGCGCGGTCAAATCGAACGCGAGCCGCGGGCTGGACGCGCTGGAACGGATTCTGGAGGGTCGGATATGACGCGTGGACAGGAGCCGGGCGGGCGGCCGGTCGAGGACCGGCTGCGGCAGGCCCTGGACGCCCGCGCGGCCGGGATCACCGTGCGCGAACTGCGCCCGGCGCAGCCGCCGGAGCCGGGGGTGCGGCGCCTGTCCTGGGCCTGGCCCCGCGGTTTCACGCTGCCCCTGGCGGGGCTGGCGGCGGCCGCCGCGACGGTGGTGGGGTACGCCGTCCTGGCGCCGGACGCTCCGGTCCGCCCGGGGCCGGTACCTGCGCCGCCGGCCGCGCCGCCCACGCCCACGCCGACCGGTCCGTCTCCGGGACCGGTCCCGGCCGGTCCGTCCCCGTCCGTCTCCCCGTCGCGCCTTTCGCCTTCGGCCGTGCCCACGCACTCGTACAGCCCCACCGTGAGCCCGTCCCGGGCGCCGGAGGCGGGTACGGGTACGCCACGGCCCAGTTCCTCCGCCTCCGCTCCGTCGTCCCCGTCCCCGACCCCGACCCCGACGCGGGGCTCGCCCTCGGCCTCGTCCCGGCCGCCCACGACTTCGCCGGGCCCCCGCTGAGGAGGCACGGAACGGGGACCGGCGCCACGCGGGCCGCAACCATGCGCCGACGGAGATCAATTGGCGGCATCCTTGGAGCCTGCCGATGAGTTCGAGCGTGGGGGCGCGGGATGTGGTCAGTGGTGTCGTCGGGCGGGGTGCCCGCGGGTGAGCGGTTCGACTGGTATGCCGACATCATCTCCCGCGAGGTGATGCCGGCCGCCCTCAGCAGCGAGCGCCCGGCCGAGTTCCAGGGCGAGGCCGCCGTGGTGGACCTGGGGTCCCTGCGCGCGTCCAAGTTCTCCCTGTCGCCCCTGCGTTCGCGGCGCACCGCCGCGCTGATCCGGCGCGGCGATCCGGAGCAGTACCAACTGGCCCTGCTGCGCAAGGGCGTCACGTCGATGTCCCAGCACCGCAACGCGTGCACGGTCGGGGCCGGGGACCTCATGCTGTGGGACACCTCGCGCCCCTCCGACAACACGATGCACGCGGAGGGCGGCCAGGTGCGGGCGACGATCCTGATGCTCCCCCGGGACGTACTGCCCCTGCGGCCCGAGCGGCTGGAACGGCTGCTGGCCCGCCGCATACCGGGTGACCGCGGCATCGCGGCGATCCTGGCCTCCTTCATGACCGCCCTGGAGGACCACGCCGCCGAATGCGAACCGCGGGAGCTGGCCAGGCTCGGCTCGGTCGCCGTCGACCTCGCCACCGCCTGCCTGGCCCAGCACCTGGACGCCGAGGAGGCGATCCCCGCCGAAGCCCGGGCGGAGGTGCTCCTGCGCCGGATCCACGCCTTCATCGAGCACAACCTCGGCGACCCGGAGCTGGCACCGCCGGTCATCGCGGCCCGTCACACCATCTCCGTGCGCTCCCTCCACCAGCTCTTCCAGGGGCAGGGGGAGAGCGTCCGGGCCCGGATCCGGCGGCGCCGGCTGGAGCAGTGCCGCACCGACCTGGGCCGGCCCGAACTCGCCGCCCATCCGGTGCAGTCCATCGCCGCCCGCTGGGGCTTCAGCGGACCCGAGGTCTTCAGCCGCTCGTTCCGCGAGGCGTACGGACTCACGCCCACGGAGTACCGCGCGCTGACCGCCGTGAGCCCGCACCGCGACACGGCATAGGCTCGCCCCATGAACGACAGCACACACGGCATACGGATCCGGCCGGGCGGCCCGGCGGACGTACGGACCATTCTGGACATGCTCGATTCCGCGGTGGCCTGGATGAACGCCCGCGGGAACACCGAGCAGTGGGGCACGACCCCGTACTCGCTCGTTCCCGGCGGCGTGGAGCGGGTCCAGGGGTACGCGACGGAGAACTCCCCGTACATCGCGGAGCGGGACGGGGTGCCCGTCGGAGCCCTGGTACTGGACACCGGGCCCAGCCCGAAGATGCCGATGATCGCACCGGCCGGGGAACCCGAGCGGTACGTCCGGCTGCTGGTCTCCGACCGGCGGTACGCCGGGCTGGGCATCGGCGCCGCCCTGCTGGCCCGGGCCGTGGAGGAGACCAGGCTGGCCGGTGTGGAGCTGCTGCGGGTCGACTGCTGGGCGGGCGGTACGGGCGAACTGGTCGCGTACTACGAGCGCAACGGCTTCACCCGCACCGCCCCGTTCCTCTCCGGCGCCTGGCCGGGCCAGGTACTGGAGCAGCGCGTCTAGTGACCTGAGTCAGAGATTCGGTGGCAGTAGGCGGCGACTTTGTCGAGGATCTCGTCGGCTGTCTTCGTCCAGACGAAGGGCTTGGGCTGGTCGTTCCAGTCGGCCAGCCATGAACGGATGTCGCGCTCGAGAGCCTGGACGGAGCGGTGGACTCCACGCTTGAGCTTCTTCTGGGTGAGCTCGGCGAACCACCGCTCCACCAGGTTCAGCCACGACGCGCTCGTCGGTGTGAAGTGCAGGTGGAACCGCGGGTGTGCCAGCAGCCATTTCTTGATGTCCGGCGTCTTGTGGGTCGCATAGTTGTCGAGGATCAGATGGATCTGAAGATCCGCCGGCACTTCTTTGTCGATCTTGGCCAGGAACTTCTTGAACTCGGCGGCCCGGTGGCGGCGGTGGAGAGACCCGATGACCTTGCCGGTGGCGACCTCCAGGGCCGCGAAGAGGGTGGTTGTGCCGGCGCGGATGTAGTCGTGACTGCGGCGCTCTGGAACGCCAGGCATCATCGGCAGGACCGGCTGGGACCGGTCCAGGGCCTGGATCTGCGACTTCTCATCCACGCAGAGGACCAGAGCCTTCTCCGGCGGGTCCAGGTAGAGGCCGACCACGTCGCGGACCTTGTCGATGAACAGCGGGTCCGTCGACAGCTTGAACGTCTGCGAACGATGCGGAGCCAGCGCGAACGCCCGCCAGATCCTTGAGACGGTCGACTGCGACATTCCCGTGGCCGCGGCCATCGACCTCGTCGACCAGTGCGTCGCGTTCTTCGGCGTCTCTTCCAGTGTTTTGACGATCACCCGCTCGACATCAGCGTCGGTGATCTTCCGCGGGACACCCGGCCGCGGCTCGTCGCCCAGCCCGTCCAGGCCGTGCTCCAGAAACCGCCGCCGCCAGGTGCGGACCGTGTCCGGCGCGATCCCAAGCCGCCGCGAAACTTCCATCACCGAATGCCCGCCCGCGCACTCCAGCACGATCCGCGACCGCTGAGCCAGAGCCTGAGCTGTCGAACGACGACGTAACCAGCCCTCCAGCACAGCACGCTGGGCATCAGTCACCGACAACGGCGGAATCTTCGGACCGGGACGACTCATGCCGAACTAACGACAAACCTCAGACTCAGGTCACTAGGTCGTCTCTTTCGGATCTTGTCGGCCGAGTCCGCGGCGTCTGGTGCCGTGCCTGGCGTCGCGGGCCCGGCAAGATCCGAAAGAGACGGCCTAGTAGTGCTTCGTTAGGTTCTGGATCTGCTGGCGGTCAGGGGGCGGCCGCAGGTGGTGCAGGTGCCGGTCCAGCACCTCAGCAGGTTCTGGAGCACGTCCAGGACCTGGTAGAGGGTCAGGCCGGCGTGGGTGCTTTTGGGTCGAGCCGCCTGAGGGTGAGGAAGGCCTGTGCGGCGGTGACGAGGGTGACGTGGTGGTGCCAACCGCGCCAGGTCCGGCCTTCGAAGTGGTCCAGGCCCAGGCCGTGCTTGAGTTCGCGGTAGTCGTGTTCGATCCGCCAGCGCATCTTCGCCCACCGCACCAGGTCGGCGATCGGGGTAGTGGCGGGCAGGTTGGTCATCCAGTAGCCGGTCGGCTCGTCCGCTCCTGCGGGCTGTTCGACCAGCAGGGTTCGCAGCGGCAGGACCCCGTTCCACTGGCTGCGTCCACCGGCCTGTTCCTGGGCGGTCCGGCAGGCTTCCTTGCCCGACGGACGCACTTCCAGGACAGCGAAACGCGAGGTCATCGCACTCTTGCTGCCCTGGCGCCAGGTGATGTCCTGGAAACAGGTGCCGGGATCGATGAAACTCTGCAGGGACTGGGCCGCATCGCGGTAGCGGGGCAGCGTGGGCGGCCCCAGCCCGCCGTAAGCCGGCCGGAACGGCTCGGCGGAGGCAGGCCGTGCGACCTCTTTGGGATCGACCGCCACCACGTAGGACCAGCCGCGTTCTTCCAGCGCGAGCCGGAAGGAGACGCTGCGGCCGTAGCCGGCATCGGCCACGATCACCGGCACCCGCGGCAACCAGGTGGCGAGGCGGTCGAGCAGGCCCAGAGCCAGACGGGTCTTCGACACGTGCCCGATCTCGTCGGGCACCCCGGCCCTGCGCCGCCGGCCCTCGTCCGCCGCCCAGTCCTCCGGCAGGAACAACTCCCACTCCAACGGGCAGGACGCGAGGTCGGTTGCCGCGTGGACGCTGACCGCGACCTGGCAGTTGGCCGTCTTGCCCAACGCGCCGCAGTACTGTCGGGCCACCCCCACGGATGCCGTCCCGCACTTGGGGAAGGACACGTCGTCGACCACCCACACCTCAGGCCGGACAGCCTCCGTCAGCCGTTCGGCGATCCGCTGCCGCACCGGCAGCGGATCCCACGGCGACTGATTCACGAACTGTTGCAGGGCCTGCATGTTCCCGTCCGGCAATCGCTCGGCCATCGGCTGGATCGACTTACGCCGCCCGTCCAGCATCAAACCCCGCAGATAACACCCGCCCCACCTGCGCTGATCCCGCCGCGGAAGCGAAGCGAACACATCGGCAACGAACTCCGCCAACTCACCTCGGAGTCGTTCCACCTCCCCAAGCCTCATAACCGGAAGATGCCCACCACCAGGCGAGATCACCCGACGTAACGAAGCACTACTAGTGCTGTGACCGGAAAGGTTCGCCGGGTTCACAGGTCCGAGCCCGAAATCCAGACCACGGGATGCGCGGGATCGGTGTTGTCCACCGCCAGGTCCCGCGGACTGGTCCGCCTGGCATAACCGGGACCGTCCTGGCTGTAGACCATGGTGGAGTTGCCCGGTGGGGTCAGGCCACACGGGCCCTGCGCAGGCAGGGCGGCTCCTCCGGAACGGTAGGCGAACCAGCTGCTGTCGTGTACCTGCGTGGTCGCGTCTGACGGTTCGAAATGGCTGGCCGTGAGGAACGTGGCGAGATCCGCCGGCGTAGTGTTGAATCGCAGCGCCAAGTCGCTCTCTCCCTGCAAACCACCCGCCGTTGCGGTGAAGGCGAGGCTCGTGGCGTCGGCGGGCACGGCCAGACCGAAGTGCTCGGTCGCATCGGCGAGGGAGACGTTGTTGCCCTCGGTCTGCGGGCAGACCCGGGGATCGGTCGCCGCGACATGGTTGTCCGGGCCCTCGAACGATGAGTCGAGCATCGACTTCGCACCCCAGCCGAGCAATCCCAGCAGAACGACTGCACTCACTGCCATCGCCAGGCACCCCGGACTCTTCATGGCCTCAGCTCCCCCGTGAGCAATCAGAGTTGGATCATAGTGGGCATCCACGCACTGGCCGATGTCCGGGATCTCGTGCCCTCGTGTGAAGGTTCCCGGTCACAGCGCTTGACCGTCCCTTTCGGCCTGGGCCGCCGGCGGTGTCGCACGGGTTGCCCTCGACGGCGAAGGCGTTGATGACGGCCTCGGACGCCGGGGTTCAGGACGCCGGAGTGTTGCGCACCGCGGCCACCAGGGGGGCGAGTTCCGGCTTGCGCGCCGCCTCGTCCAGGGCCTCGCGCAGGGCGGTGTCGTTGGTGGGGCGTGCCTGGTCCAGGAGTGCGAGACCGGCGGGGCTGACCTCGGTGTAGATGCCGCGGCGGTCGGTGTCGCACAGGTAGCGGCTGAGCAGTCCGCGGTCCTCCAGCCGGCTGACCAGCCGGGTCGTCGCGCTCTGGCTGAGCACCACCGAGTCCGCCACCTGGTGCATGCGCAGGTGGCCGCCGGGGCCGCTGTGCTGGCGGCTGAGGACGTCGAGCAGGGAGTACTCGCGCACGCTCAGGTCGTGTCCCGCCTGCAGTGCGCGCTCGATGTGCGCCTCGATCCGTCCGTGCAGGAGGGAGAGGGCGCACCAGCCCTGGGAGAGGGCGGTGAGTGCGCTGTCCGTGGCCGTCATGGCTTCCTCCTCGAAGGCGTGTGGCTCCAGGATAGGGCACGTCTGCAATTGCCCGCGCTTGCAAATATCCCGCGTCTGCAATTAATGTGGACGCAGGCAACCCGCTGTGGCAATCGCCCGGCCCGCCGCCTCCCTCTTCCCCTGAAGCCCCCGCACGCAGCTCCTGAAAGGCACCCCTCATGCCTCTCGCACTCCTCGCACTCGCCATCGGCGCCTTCGGGATCGGCACCACCGAATTCGTGATCATGGGCCTGCTCCCCGAGGTCGCCGGCACGTACGGCGTCTCGATCCCCACCGCCGGCTTCCTGGTCACCGGCTACGCCCTCGGCGTGGTCCTCGGGGCCCCGCTGATGACCGTGCTCGGCACCCGCATCCCGCGCAAGCGCATGCTCATGCTGCTCATGGGCCTGTTCATCGTGGGCAACGTGGTCTCCGCTCTGGCCCCCGCCTTCGGCGTCATGCTCGCCGGACGGGTCGTGGCCTCCCTCGCCCACGGCGCCTTCTTCGGCATCGGCGCGGTCGTCGCGGCCGAGCTCGTCGCTCCCGAGAAGAAGGCCGGAGCCATCGCCATGATGTTCACCGGCCTGACCGTGGCCAACGTCGTCGGCGTCCCGCTCGGCACCCTCGTCGGCCAGCACCTCGGCTGGCGGGTCACCTTCCTGATCGTCGCCTCGCTCGGCCTCCTCGGCCTCCTCGGCATCGCGCGGCTGGTCCCCGACCTGCCCCGCCCCGAAGGCGTACGGATCCGCCACGAGCTGGCCGCGTTCCGCAACGTCCAGGTGCTCCTGGCGATGGGGATGACCGTCCTCGGCTTCGGCGGGGTCTTCGCCGCCATCACCTACATCACCCCGATGATGACCAACGTCGCCGGCTTCGCCGACACCTCCGTCACCTGGCTGCTCGTCCTCCTGGGCCTCGGCATGGTCGCCGGCAACCTCGTCGGCGGCCGCTTCGCCGACCGCGCGCTGATGTCGATGCTGTACACCTCGCTGGGCGCGCTCGCCGTGGTCCTGGCCGCCTTCACCGTCACCGCCCACACCCGGGCCGGAGCCGCCGTCACGATCTTCCTCATCGGGGCCCTCGGCTTCGCCACCGTGCCGCCGCTGCAGAAGAGGGTCCTCGACCAGGCCGCCGGCGCCCCCACCCTGGCCTCCGCCGTGAACATCGGCGCCTTCAACCTGGGCAACGCCCTCGCCGCCTGGCTCGGCGGACTCGTCATCGCCGCCGGCCTCGGCTGGACCGCTCCGAACTGGGTCGGCGCGGCGCTGGCCGCCTCGGCCCTCGCCCTCGCCCTGGTGTCCGGCGCGCTGGAACGGCGTACGGGGACCCGCGCGGGCGGCGAAGGAAGCAGCCGGGTCATCACGGCCGGCGCTCCGGCGGGCGCAGCCGTCCCGGCCCACCACTGATCCACCACCCCCGTACCGCACCCCTCGTACGGCACCCCTCGTACGCACCCCCCCCACATCACAGGAGCCCCGCATGTCCACCGCCACCCCCACCCGTACCGCCGTCGCCCCCCTGACCACCGCGGAGGCCGAGGCGCTCGTCGCCACAGCCACGGCCGCCGCCGGAGCGGCCGGGGTCGCCGTCAGCGTCACCGTGCTCGACGCGGGCGGCCACCCGCTCGCCTTCCGCCGCGATGACCGGGCCGTCCTGATCTCGGGCGAGACCAGCACCCGCAAGGCCTTCACCGCGCTCCAGCTCGACGCCCCGACCGCCGATCTCGTCGATGCCGTCCAGCCCGGCGGCCCCTTCCACACCCTCCCCACCGCCCTGGACCGGCCGCTGCTGTTCATCGCGGGCGGGCTCCCGGTCCACCGCGACGGCCGGCTCGTCGGAGCCATCGGTGTCGGCGGCGGAGCCCCGGCCCAGGACCACGGGTTCGCCGAGTCCGCGCTCGGCGTCCTGGCCTGATTCCCACCCGATTTCCCACCCGATTCCCCGCCCGATCCCCGGCCCGATCCGCCGCCCGGGTCGCGCACCTCGGTCCCCCGTGCCAGGTTGGTACGGGGGCCAGGTGCGTGCGACAGGTGCGTGATGCGACAGACCAAGCAGCACTACGGGCGCGGCCACGTCATAGCGACGGCCACGGTCGCCGCGCTGGTCACGCTTGCCGCCGTCCCCGGCTGCGCGTCCGGGGCGCCCTCCCCGGGGAACGCCCGGGCCCCGGTCGCGGCAACGACCTCGCCGGGCACGACGGCCACCACCCCGGCCGCGACCCCGGCCACCCCCACCACCCCGCGGGCCCCGGCTCCCTCGCCGACACCCACCCTTCCGCTGTCCAAGGCCCCGCGCACCATCCCCGCCGTACGGGAACACGTGCCGGCCCGCGGCCCCGGCTGGCGGCCCGCCCCCGACGCGCGGGTCGTCGTACCGCCGGGCGACAGTGCGGCCCTGGCGGACGAGGGCAAGCTGCTGGCCGGGGAACTGCGCATCGGCTTCGCCGAGTCGGCCACCCCGCGCAAGGGTGACGTGGAACTGGCCCTCGGGCCCAAGGGGTCCGGCGCCCCCGAGTCGTACACCCTCACCGTGAGCGACGGGAAGGTCCGCATCACCGGACCCGACCAGGCCGGGGTGTTCTACGGCACCCGCACCCTCAAGCAGGAGGTGAGCGGCGGCGGTTCGGCTCCCGAGGGCACGGTGCGCGACGCCCCGGCCAAGCCGCAGCGCGGTCTCAACCTCGACATAGCCCGCAAGCACTTCACCCCGGCATGGATCGAGGACCGGCTGCGCGAGATGGCCGACCTGAAGCTGAACCAGCTCGGCCTGCACTTCTCCGACGACCAGGCCTTCCGGATCGAGTCCACCACCCACCCCGAGATCGTCTCCACCCCCCATCTCACCAAGGCGCAGGTGCGCGAGATCACGGCGCTCGCCGCCCGCCTGCACATCGCGGTCGTCCCGGAGATCGACTCCCCGGGCCACCTCGGAGCGGTTCTGCGCGCCTACCCCGCGCTGCAACTGCGCGACGTCCAGGGCCGGGCGGTCAAGGGCGCGGTGGACATAGCCGACCCGGCGGCGGCGAAACTCGTGGACGAACTCCTGCGCGAGTACCTGCCGTTGTTCCCCGGCGCGATCTGGAACGTGGGCGCCGACGAGTACCAGGCCCTGGTCTACCGGGATCCGGAGAGCTCCTTCCCGCAGCTCACGGCCGCCGCCCGGCAGCGGTACGGGCCCACCGCCCGGGTCCAGGACCTGGCGACTGGCTGGCTGAACGACCGCGCGGACGTGGTCCGTTCGGCGGGCCGTGCGCCGGCGGCCTGGAACGACGGCTTCTTCACCGGCGGGATGGCCCAGCCGGCCAAGGACATCCAGGTGGAGTACTGGACGGGCAAGGAGAACGGGGCCCGGCCGCCGCTGGAGTACCTGCGCGAGGGCCGCAAGGTCGTCAACCTCAACGACGAGTACCTCTACTACGTGCTGGGGCAGCCGAACCAGTTCGTCTACCCCGACGGCCGGCGCATCTACGAGCAGTGGACCCCGCTCGTCCTGCGCGGCACCACGGCCGTGCCCGCCCGGTACGCGGGGCAGATCCTGGGCGCGCGCTTCGCCGTCTGGTGCGATCTCGCCGGAGCCCAGACCCAGGACCAGGTCGCGGCCGGCATCCGGCTCCCGCTCGCCGCCCTGTCGCAGAAGGTCTGGGACTCCCGCACCCCGGCCCTGGACTGGCCGGCCTTCAAGGCCCTGGCCGACCGGCTGTAGTACGAAACCGCGTCACCGCGCCCCGGCGCCGCGGCGTCCCGCCTGCCGAAACCCGCTGGCCGGGTCCCGTCCGCTTTGCTTGGATGCGGGCATGGACGACAGCGCGCTGCCCCCGCCCGAGGGCTACGAGATTTCCACCGACCCCGGCCGCCTCGACCGGGAGCTGATCCACCGGTGGCTGTCCGGGGACGCCTACTGGGCGCTCGGGCGGACCCGCGAGAAGCAGGACGCCGCCATCGAGGGGTCGCTCAACTACGGGGTCTACGACGCCTTGTCCGGCCGCCAGGTGGCCTACGCGCGCGTCATCACCGACCGCGCCACCTTCGCCTGGCTCTGCGACGTCTACGTGGATCGCGGCGTACGGGGCAAGGGGCTCGGCACCGCCCTGGCGGGGGCGGTACGGGACCACCTCGCCCCGTACGGGCTGCGCAGGATCCTGCTGGCGACCGCGGACGCCCACGAGGTGTACGCGAAGGCCGGCTTCGAGCCGCTCCGGGCACCGGACAAGTGGATGGCCCTCGGCGCGCAGTAGGGCGCCGAGGGGTCCCGGCGCGCGCCTACCAGATGGAGTTGACCCACTCCGGGTGGTCGATGAACGGGTTCCGGTTGTGCTGGTAGGTGTCGTAGATGACCTGATTGCGGCGCTGCTCGAAGGCGTCCGGCGGGTCCTGCAGGTTCCACTGCTTCAGGACGCTGATCTTGCCGAAGAGGGGCGCGCTGCCGTTGTTGACCTTGTCGTTCATCTCGAGGTCGGCGAAACCGTCACCGCCGTCGTAGCGCACGGCCATGTACAGCAGCATGCGCGCGACATCACCCTTGACCGCGTTGCGCGGTTCGAAGGAGTCGGCGTCGGTCAGGCTGCCGGGGGCCTCGGAGACGGGGCCGCCGCCCAGGTCGAAGTCCTTGTTCCCGCGCGTGCTGTTGACCGTGACGTCCTCGGGCCTGAGGTGGTGCAGGTCGGTGCCCGGGCCGGTGGCGGTGCCGAAGTCGCCGTGGCTCTTGGCCCAGACGTGCTCGCGGTTCCAGTCGTTGACGCCGCCGCCGTTGGTGGACTTCGACTGCGAACGGCCCGAGTAGACCAGGATGACGTTGTTGGGGTTCGCGGGATCCTGGTCGGTGACCTTCAGGGCGTTCCACACGCCGTCGTACGTCACCTTGGACTGGGTCTTGATGATGCCGTGCAGCGCCGTCTTGAGCGCGGCGCCGGTCTTGCCCTCGGCCGCGGCGTAGTAGGTGTCGACGGCTGAGGCCGAAGCCGCGGCGGGGGCGGCCGCGGGGGCGGCCGCGGGGGCGGCCGCGTTCCGCTGGCCGGCCGAAGCGGAGGCCGGGATCAATATGAGGGACGCGGCCGCGAGGCCGGCTGCCCAGGGAGTAAGGCGCGAGATTCTCATCACGTGGGGGTACCTCTCCACACGCACCGCTCCCGCCCGGGGAATTGGCGGGGCATCAGGTGACAGAGCGAGGTTCACATTGTCATGTGCCCTACAGGTGAAAAGCACGTGTCGGGAGCCGGGATTTTCTACGCGCGTCATGTGGGTGATTGGCGCAAGAATCCCTATGCAGGATCGGGCGGCGCGGGCACGGTAGCGGAGGCCACACCGTGAACAGCCCTACCAGGAGCAGCCCATGGCACCGAAGATCCTCATCGTGACCGGCGACGCGGCGGAATCTCTGGAAGTCCTCTACCCCTACCAGCGCTTGATCGAGGAGGGGTACGAGGTCCACATCGCGGCGCCCGCGGTGAAGAAGCTGCGGTTCGTCGTGCACGACTTCGAGGACGGCTTCGACACCTACACCGAGAAGCCCGGCTACACCTGGCCCGCCGACATCGCCTTCGCCGACGTGGACCCGGCGCGGTACGCGGCGCTCGTCGTACCCGGCGGACGCGCCCCCGAGTACCTGCGCAACGACCCCGAGGTGCGGCGGATCCTGTCGGCCTTCGCCGGCGAGGACAAGCCGATCGCGCAGATCTGCCACGGCCCCCTGATCACCGCCGCGGCTGGTGCGCTCGACGGCCGCAGGGTCACCGCCTATCCGGCGCTGGAGCTGGACATGAAGGCGTCCGGAGCCACGTTCGAGGACTCCGAGGCCGTGGTCGACGGCACACTGGTGTCGGCCCGCGCGTGGCCCGACCACTCCGCCTGGATGCGGGAGTTCCTGACCGTACTGCGCGGCAAGGCCCCGGTCTCGGGCGCCTGATCCCCGGTCGGCGCGGCCGCGGCGCCGGAAGGCGCCGCGCCCGTCGGTCCGGGAGCGCCGCCCGCGCGGGCGCTCGCGGGCGTGCTCGCGGGGGAGACGGGCGCGGGCGCCGTGGCCCGGATCATGGCCCGAACCGTGGCCCGGGGAGGGGTCCGAGGGCGGGTTCCGGCCGCGCGCCGGGCCGCGACCGGCAGTCGGTCCGCCCCGACGGGTGTCAGCTGCCCGTGGTGATGGCGGGCGCCGCCTCGTACTTGTAGTCCGGGCCGAAGTTCTTCTTCACGGCGGCGTCCCAGGTGCCGTCCTCGACCATCTTGCGGATCGCGTTGTTGATCTTGACCTGGAGTTCGCCGCTGCCCTTCTTCAGGCCGATGCCGTAGTTCTCACTGCTCAGGCTCATCCCGATCAGCCGGAACTTGCCCTCGTTGCCCTTGCGGGCGGTGAAGCCGGCCAGGATGGAGTTGTCCGTGGTCAGGGCGTCGACCAGGTTCTCCTTGAGGGCGACGACGCACTCGGAGTACCCGCCGAGCTCCAGGAGGCTCGCCTTGGGGGCCAGGTTCTTCCTGACGTTCTCCGCCGAGGTCGAGCCGGTCACCGAACACAGTCGCTTGTTCGGGTTGTTGAGGTCCTCGGCCTTGGTGATCGTCCGGTCGTCGGCGCGGACCATCAGGTCCTGGTGCGCGAGGAAGTACGGGCCCGCGAAGTCGACCTTCTGCTTGCGCTTCTCGTTGATCGAGTAGCTGGCCGCCACGATCTGGACCTCGTTGTACTCGAGCAGGAGCTCGCGGTCGTTGCTCAGGACCTCCTTGAAGACGATCCTGTCCTTCGGGTAGCCGAGCTCCTTGGCTATGTACGTCGCCACGTCCACGTCGAAACCGGTGAAGGTGCCGTCGGGCTCCCGCATGCCGACGCCCGGCTGGTCGAACTTGATGCCGACGGCGAGGGCCCCCTTGTCGTCGTCACCGCCACACGCCGATGCGGTCAGGGAGAGACCGATCACTGCGGCGATCACGCCGGCCTGGGGAACCTTCATGCTGCACTCTTTCCTGGGGTACACGGATACGCGGGCGTCGCGGGCGGGCGGAGCCGCGCGGGAGCGCGCGGAGGGCACCCGGGACCGGGCCGGGGCGCGGGGAACCGCGGAGGCTGGTGGACGCGTATATGAGGAAGCTAGGAACTCGTCGGGCGCGGTGTCACGACATCTGAGCAAATCTTGAGGGTCACGATCCGGAACGGCGGCAGATCTTGCTGCGAATCCGGCTTTGAACGGGAGAGGAGCCGGTCGAGTGGCCGAAAGCGGAGTACGGGTCGAGGGGAACGCACTGCTGCTGGGCGAGGGGGCGCAGGTCCGTTTCATGCGGACGCTGCGGCTGCCGGAGACCGGTACGCACAATCTGCCCCCGGGGCTGGGGGAGTTTCCGCTGCGGCGGGTGGAGGACTATCCGGACACGGTTCCGGCGGACTGGCTCGCCAAGGGAGGCGTGATGCTCCCCGTGTACCTGCGCGAGGCGATGTGGCTCAGCTTCGGCGGCACCAGGGAGCCCACGGCGCTCCAGGTCGGGGTCGGCAAGGTGTGCGCCGTCTCCGGCGAGCGGTGGACGGGCAGGCTCGGGCGCCGGCCGCAGAACTACCTCGTGCTGCCGCGCCAGCCGTGGCTGGACGGGATCAATTCGGGCACGGGGACGGTCCGCCAGTTCGTCGCCGTCCCGCTGGGGCTCGGTGCCACCGTCGAGGGCCAGGTCACCGGCGAGGAGACCGCGGGCGGCGTCCAGCTCCAGGCCTTCCCGCTCGGCGCGAAGGCGCTGGCGCGGTGGCGGGAGGAGGAGCGCGAGCGGGCGCGCACGGCCAGGGCCCCGCGGGTCGGCGGCCTTCCGTACGGGACCCTGCCGCCGGGGAGCCATCCGGGCGGCTACGCGGGCGGCGGCTACGCGGGCGGCGGATACGGAGCGGCCCCCGGGATGCCGGTGCCGCCGCCGATGGCGGCCCCGGCGCCGGGCGGGCCCCCCGGAGCCCCCGCGGCCCCGGCCTCCGCCGCGGGGCCGCTGCGGCGCTCGGGCGGCGGGCCGGTTCCGCAGGCGGCGCCGGCGATGGGGCTCGGCGTCGGCGGCTCCATGCGGCAGGAGGTGTATCGCGACGACCGCAAGGCGAAGGACTGGGCGTCCGAGCCGGCCGCGCGGGTCTTCGTCCACCTGGTGACCCCGCCCGCGTGGCGCAGGATCACCGGAGAGGAGCCGCCCCCGTCACCCGTGGACCGGGCCGCCTACACCAAGGCCGGGCTGCCGTGGTTCGACTACTACGACGAGGACGGCGCCGACCTCGCCCCCTCCGGCACCCTCGGCCAGGTACAGCCGGTGGGCGAATGGCTCGGCGCCGACGAGGCTCCGTGGGCGCAGCCCGCCCCCGGCCAGATCGCGCCCCTGGGGAACGGGCCCCGGCCGGGCGAGCCCGTACAGGACGGGGACTGGTAGCCGGCGCCGAACCCGGTGCGCCCGCCCCGTGCCCCGGACTGGCCGGGAACGTACGGTCGTTCGAGCCCCGGGGCGGGACCCGTGACAGCATGGCGGGGCAACGCACGGTGTTCGGAGGGGGAGTTCGGTGAGCGGAGTACGCAAGGGCCTGGCCAAGGTGGAGATCGCGCTGCGGTGGGATCCCAGCCCGGCGGGAGCGCCCGTCCACGACCTCGACCTGCTCGCCGCGGTCTACCCGGCCGCGGACCCGTACGGGGAGCCCGTCCACCTGGTGCACTTCGGCAGCCGGTCGCCCGACGGCACCATCACGCTGAACCGGGACAGCAGGACCGGGCTGGGGCTGGGCTTCGACGAGGTCATGACCCTCGAACTGACGCGGATCGCCGACGCGTCGAACCGGGTCGTGGTGGGCGTGGTGATCCAGCGGCCGGGTGGCGGACCGGCGCTGACCTTCGCCGAGGTCGCGGGCAAGGGGCTGCGCATCCGGGAGGGCTACACGGATCTCGCCGTGGACGACCTCGCCGGCTTCGGCGCGGCGAGCGCGGTCACGGTCGCCGAGTTCACCCGCGACGCCGACGGGGTCTGGTCGATCGACCCGACGGTACGGGGCTTCGACGCCGACCCTGAGGAGTTCGCCCGGGCGATGGGCGCCGCCCGGAGCTGAGCCGGCCGCACGGGTAGGCGGCAGCCGCACGGACGGCCGCACGGACCGGTCGGCGGTCACTCCGCGAAGGAGTGCCCGCCGTCCGGTCCGGGGGCTGCGCTGCCACCGTCCCCACGAGGCAGCGCGAGCGGGTCACCGTCCGGTCATCGTGGACGGCGGCCCGCTGGTTCGGGGGGCCCGGTTCAGGGGCCCGGTTCAGGGGCCCGGGCCGCTTCGGGCGGGGCCGCGCTCAGCACCGGCAGCAGGCAGGCGTCGACGAACCGCACGAGGTACTCGGCGTCGGCGAAGCGGCCCTCCAGTACGGGCCGGATGCGCAGCACGCCCATCAGCTGCGCGGGCAGGAACTCCACGGCGGGGTGCCCGGGAGCGAGCTCGCCCCGGTCCACGGCCCGCGCCACGATCGAGTCGAAGGCCGCCAGCTCCGGCTCCACCAGCGCCTCGCGCAGGGCCGCCTTCAGGTCCTCGTCGCTCAGTACCGCGTGCCCGACGGCCTGCATCAGCCGGGTGTCGCGCCCCGAGGTGCAGGCGGCGATCCGGGCCGCCTCGCGCAGGTCGCCCGCCAGGGTTCCGGTGTCCACCGCGGCGAGGGTCCCGCGCCGGTCCGCCCGCAGGGCGGCGGCGACGAGCTGCGGTTTGGTCTTCCACTGCCGGTAGAGCGTGGACTTCCCGCAAGTGGCCCGGGCCGCGATCTTTTCCATGGTCAGCGCCTCGTAGCCGTCCTCGCGCAACTGCTCCAGCACGGCGTCGTAGAGCTGCTGCTCCCGCTCCGGTGTGATCTTGGAGCGGCGCGCGGGGGCCGGAACGGCTTCCGGCGTCGGCGACGTCATGGGGCGGCTCTCCTCGATGGTGCGTGTCACGTCCTGCCGTGCGGCGATATCTCGGTCGCGGCGGGGCGTTCTCTAGTGAAAGTCTACGGGATCGCGAGCGTATCGATACATTCTCGTATCGATACGAGAATGTATCGATACACTGGTGTGTCGATTGTGAGTCATGAAGCCGTGTACAGGAAGCGAGACCGGGGGATGACCTCCCACACCACACCCGCCGGGGCCGGTACGGGGCGGGGCGCCCGCCGCCGCCTGATACGCGAGCTGCTGCTCGTCCTGGGCCTCTTCGCCGTCTACAAGTTCGGCCGTACGCTCGCGACCGGACGCACGGACGAGGCCTTCCGCAACGCCGCGCGGGTCTGGGACGCCGAGCGCGCCCTGCACCTGCCCGGCGAAGGCCTGGTCCAGCGCCTGCTCCTGCACGGCGACGCCCTCGTGCACACCGCGAACACCTACTACGCGGCCGTGCACTTCCCCGCCACCGTGCTCTTCCTGGTCTGGCTCTACCTACGCCGCCCCGCGCACTACCTCTGGACCCGCCGGGTCCTGGCCGTCCTGACCGGCGCGGCGCTCGTCATCCATCTGGCCTTCCCCCTCGCACCCCCGCGGATGCTGGGAGCGGCGCACCTGATCGACACCGGCCAGGTCTACGGACCGACCGTCTACGGGGCCGCGCCCGCCGCCGACACGATGGCCAACCAGTTCGCCGCGATGCCCTCGCTGCACTTCGGATGGGCGCTGATGCTGGCCCTCGGCATGATCGCCGCGACCTCGTCGCGGTGGCGCGCCCTGTGGCTGCTGCACCCGCTGGTGACCCTGCTGGTGGTCGTCGGCACGGCCAACCACTACTGGCTCGACGCGGTCGTCGCCGCGCTGCTCCTCGGGGCGGCCCTGTGGCTCGTCCCGCGCCCGGTCGCCCGCCCGCTCGCCGCCGGCCCGCTCGCCGGCCGGTCGCTCGTCGCCCGGCGGAGCGTGCCGGGCGGGCGTCCGGCACCGGCACCGGCACCGGTGCCGGCTCCCGCGGGTGCGGGTGCGGGCATGGTCAGACCCGCCGAACCGGTGGAGCCCGTAGGAGCGGTGGAGCCCGTAGGAGCGGTCCGGTGAACGCCACGCTCCTCGCCGTCCTGCTCTGCCTCGCGGCGGCCGTCACCTACGCGGCCGCGGCCGTCGCCCAGGAACGCCTCGCCCGCCGCGCGGTCGCCCGCACCACCGCCGCGCTGTTCGGCAACGGCGCCTGGTGGTGGTCGGCGGGCCTGAACGCCGCCGCCGCGCTCCTGCACGCCGCCGCGCTGCGGTACGGGCCGCTCACCCTGGTCCAGCCGCTCGGAGCGCTCACCCTCGTCGCCGCCGTACCGCTCGGTGCGCGCGGCGCCGGGCGGCGTGTCGTGGCCACCGAGTGGCGCGGCACCCTGGCCACCGTCGTGGGCCTCGGCCTGCTCCTGGTGCCCGCCTCCGGCCCGTCCCCCGACGAGACCCTGACCCTGGCCGAGGCGCTCGCCGTCTCCGGAGCCACGGCCGGGGTGATCATGCTGCTGACCGCGCGGCGCGACACCCGCTCGGGGCTGCGCCACGCGACGGCGTCCGGGCTGGCCTCCGCGGCTGCGTCCGCCCTGACCCAGACCGTGGCCGTGGCGGGCGGCCGGGGCGGTTCCCTGCTCAGCGTCCGGGTCGTCTCGGTGGCGCTGCTCGTGGTGGTCTTCGCGGTCGGCGGGATGCTCCTGTCCCAGCGGGCCTACCGGGGCGGCCTGGGAGCCCCGCTCGCGGTGGTCAACCTGACCAACCCGCTGGCCGCGGCCGCGATCGGCATGATCCTGCTGGGCGAGCGGATCCACGGGGGCGCGTTCGGGGTCCTGCTGGCCGTGGCGGGAGCGCTCGCGGCGGCCCGGGGCGTGCTGCTGCTCACGCGGGCACCGCGGCAGACGGCGGCCGTTCCGGCTCAGGCCGCGCCCCAAGCCGTAGCTCAGGCCGCGTCGATGGCCCGTGTGGCAGCATGAGCCGCATGGCTGCCGACGACGGTTCGTTCCTCTCGCTGCGCTCCAAGGGCTCGATCCTCTCCATCGGTTCGGTGGGCTCGATCCTCTCCATCGGGTCGGTCGGCAGCGTGCTGTCGGTCGGCTCGATCGGCTCGGCCCTGTCGGCGGCCTCGGTGGGATCCGTGCTGAGCGCGGGCTCGTTCGCCTCCGCCCAGTCGACGTGGTCGGTGCTGTCCTGGCGCTCCCGCGGCGGATTCCTGGCGCCGGGAGTCGCAGGAGCCGCGGGAGCCGCGGTGCTGGGCCTGGTCGCGATCGCCCTCCTCAAGCCGGCCCCCGGGTCCCGCGGGTCCGTCTGAGAACCGTTTCGCCTGTTCACGCGTCTCCTCCTGTGAGACCTGAACGGACATCGCGCGCACGGCGAGGCGCGCACAGCGAAGCGGAGCGAACGGGCATGGGCATCATCGGCTGGATCATCCTCGGACTGCTGGCGGGCGGGATCGCCAAGGTCCTGCTGCCCGGCCGTGACCCGGGCGGCCTGATCGGCACGACCCTCATCGGCATCGCCGGCGCGTTCACCGGCGGCTGGCTCTCGGCGAAGTTCCTGAACCGGTCGATCCAGAACGACTTCTTCGACCTCGCGACCTGGGGCTCCGCCATCGCGGGCTCCCTGGTCCTGCTGGTCGCCTACCGCCTGATCTTCGGCAACTCCCGCGACTGACCGGCGGAGCGGCGGGCCGGGTCAGACCTCCATGTAGGCCACGGTGCCGGTACGCCGTGCCACGTCGATCTCCCGCAGGCGGGCGAAGTTCGAGGGGGTCATCAGCGCCTCCCACTCCCGCACCGAGTGGACCCGCACCTCGCTGTGCTCCTCGGGGTCCAGGACGATGGCGGCGATCTGTTCGTCGGTGAGGGTGCCGCCGTCGAAGAGGAAACCGATGTGGTTCGCGGGCCAGGCCTCACCCCGGTCGGCGATGAACTGCGTGCCCAGCAGCTTCCGCTCGCCCTCGAAGGCGATGCCCGTCTCCTCCAGGCACTCCCGGAGCGCGCACTCCCACGGGGTCTCGCCGTGGTCCATGTTCCCGCCCGGCCACTGCCAGAGCTCCGTGGAGTACGTCGCGCGGAGCTGCACCGGGCGGCCGGCGGTGTCGGTGAAGTAGAGGCAGGCGTACGAGGTCGCCGCGGGGATGGTCTTGAGGTACTCGGCGGGCGGGAGCCATGCGGACACCGTTCCACCTCCGTCCGGGCCTCGGCCCCTCGGCGACATCGGGCAGGCTCACTACCCAGACCGGGTACGGTCCACTCCGGATGCAGCCGCGTCCGGAGCCGTGCCCGCGTCCGGAGCCGTGCCCGTCCCCGGACCCGTGCCCGGACCCGTGCCCGTGATGTCCACGTCCCGGTACGGGTACTCCGGCGTCGGTGGTGGCGCCTACGATGACCGGCCATGGACAGCAGTGAGGCCGGCAGACGGTTGATCGACGGGCGCTTCGAACTCGCGCGGCCCCTGGGCAGTGGCGGGATGGGGACGGTGTGGCGCGCCCGCGACATCGCGCTGGACCGGGAGGTCGCGCTGAAGGAGGTGCGGCCGCCGGACCCGGCGACCGCCGCCGCGCAGCCCGGGCTCGTCGTCCAACTGCGCGAACGGGCCGTCCGGGAGGCCCGGGCCCTCGCCCGGCTCGCCCACCCGAACGTGGTCACCATCCACCACATCGTGGAGCCCGAGCCCGGCTCGGACGGCCATCCGTGGATCGTGATGGAGCTCGTCAGGGGCGGCTCCCTGGCCGACCGGCTGGAGGGCGGGCCGCTGCCGGTGGCGGACGTGCTGCGCCTCGGGCTCGACCTGCTCTCCGCGCTGCGGGCCGCGCACGCGGAGGGGGTGCTGCACCGCGACGTGAAACCGGCCAACGTGCTCCTGCGCCCCAACGGCTCCGCCGTGCTCACCGACTTCGGGATCGCCGCCCTGCACGGCGCGACCGGGCTGACCTCGACCGGTGCCCTGATCGGCTCGCCGGAGTACATAGCCCCCGAGCGGGCGCGCGGCGCGGAGGGGCTGGCCGCCTCCGACCTGTGGTCGCTCGGGATGCTGCTCTACGTGGCCGCCGAGGGGGTGCACCCGCTGCGCCGGGCCACCAGTCTGGCCACCGTGGTCGCGGTGCTCGACGAGCCGATCCCCGCGCCGGTCCGGTCCGGCCCGCTGGGACCCGTACTGGAACGGCTGCTGGTACGGGACCTGTCCGTGCGGCCCGACGCCGAGGAACTGGAAGCGCTGCTCCGCGGTGCGAGCAGTGCTCTCGGCGGCGCCGCCCCGGCGGTACCGCCGGTGGCCCCGGGCGGCTTCGGCAGCTTCGGGCCGGCGACCCCGGCCCACGGGCACGCCATGGGCTCCGCACCGGTACCGCTACCGACGCCGCCGCCGACGCCGTTCGTCCCGGGCGCGGGCAACCCCTACGCCTCCACCGTCCCCGTGACCTTCACGGCGCCGCCGGTCCCGCGTCGGCGCCGCCGTCCGGCCCTGCTCGCCGGGCTCCTCGCGGTGGTCCTGGCCGCAGGCGTCGTCGGGCTCGTCAACTGGCTGCCCGACGGGAACGACGGCGGCTCCACGGGCAAGGGCGCGGACGTACAGCCCTCGCGCACCCCGTCCGCGTCCGCATCGGCCTCCCCGGCCCAGGGCACCGCCGTGGCCCTGACGCCGGCCCCCACCCCCAAGGCGAGCACGCCGAAGCCGGCCGCCCCGCCCCAGGGCGGCATGATCACCCCGGCCGGCATCCGTACCGCCATCGCGGCCTTCAAGCAGCAGGCGGGCACCACCACCTTCGTCGACATGAGGGTCTACGACGAGTACGTGCTCGCCGACATCCCCACCGCACCCGGAGCCAGGACCGTCGACTCCTGGCAGTACCGCGGCGGCGTCGCCAAGCGCACCGGCCCGGCCGGCACCGTCAAGGACGAGCTGATGGACATGGCCGCGATCGACTGGGACCGCCTGCCCGCCCTGATGGACCAGGCGAAGAAGGAGCTCGGCGTGGAGATCCCGAGCTCGCGCTACCTCAACGTGTCCCCCTGGCTCGGCGCTCCCGCGATCCGCCCGTACATCGACGACCCGTACGGGCAGGGCGGTTACGTTCTCGCGGGCACCGACTTCAAGATCAAAAAAGTCTACGGGGGCTGACGCGGAGCCCTTCCGTGCATGCTTGGATAGCGGGACTGTCCAAGGGGGAGGGCTCAACGGATGCGGCTGGCGGAGCTGAGCGAGCGCAGTGGCGTTTCCACGGCGACGATCAAGTACTACCTGCGCGAAGGCCTGTTGGCGCCGGGCCGCCGGGTCAGCGCGACGACCGCGGACTACGACGAGGGGCACCTGCGGCGGCTGCGGCTGGTCCGTGCCCTGATCCAGGTCGGCGGGATCGCGGTGGCCACGGCCCGGGAAGTGCTCGCGCACGTGGACGACGAGTCCCTGGGGCGGACGATGCGGATAGGCGCCGCACTGTGGGCCCTGCCGCAGGGGCCCGAGCCGGACGGCGAGGACCCGGCGGTGATCGCCGCACGGCGCGAAGTGGACCGGCTGCTGGAGATGCTGGGCTGGTCGTCGGCCCGGGAGGTGGGGGAGCTGTCCCCCGTCCACCGCTCGCTCGTGTCGGCGGTGGCCGCCCTCCTGCGGCTCGACTATCCGTGGGACGCCGAACTGATGGCCCCGTATGCCGAGTTGATGCACGGGGCGGCCGTACGCGACTTCGACTTCATGGAGACGTACCCCTCCGAGGAGGAGAAGGTCGAGACGGCGGTGGCCGCGGTCGTCCTCGTCCAGCCGGTACTGAAGGCCATGCACCGGCTGGCACAGGAGGAGGAATCGGCGAGGCGGTACGGGCTGGACTGAACCGGGGCCGTGGGGCGGGCACCCGCGAAGGAAGATCACTACTCTGCACCAGTGATCCCACCCGTCACCACGCGACGCGGCCCTCCGGGGGCCGGGTCGCCGAGAACGATCGGAGCTCCCGATGCCGCAGATCACCGTCGACTATTCGGCGAACCTGTCCGACACCTTCGACCGGCGCGGATTCGCGTCGGCCCTGCACGCGTTGACCGTGGAGGTCGCGGCCGCCACCGTCGCGAACTGCAAGACCCGCTTCCGGTGCCTGGAGGAGGTGTACGTGGCCGACGGGGCGCCGGGATCCGCGCTCGTCCACGTACAGATCGGCCTGCTGGCGGGCCGGACCGGGGAGGTTCAGGCCGAATTGAGCGAGGCGGTGCTCGATCTGCTGTTCAAGCACCTGTCCACCGGGGCGGACGGGGCCGGTCCCGTCGTGCACGCATCGGTGGACGTCGGCGAGTTGGGAGCGGCCTACCGCAAGCTCGTTCAGTAGGCGCCGTTGACGTTGTCGATCGAACCGTAGCGGGCCGCCGCGTAATTGCAGGCGGCCGTGATGTTGGCGACCGGGTCGTAGGAGTCCATCGGGGTGCCGGGCACGTGATAGGCCTGGAAGGTCGGGTCGATGACCTGGAGGAGCCCCTTGGAGGGGATGCCCGCCGCGGCGTTGGAGTCCCAGTTGTTGATGGCCAGTGGATTCCCTGAGGATTCGCGCATGACGTTGCGGTGAATTCCGTCGTAGCTCCCGGGAATTCCGTGCTCCGCCATGACGTCGAGCGACTCGCGGATCCAGCCGTCGAGGTTGTTCGCGTAGCCGGTGGCCGCCTTGGCCGCGGCCGGGGCGGCGGCGGGAGCGGCTGCCGTGGTGAGGTTCAGTTTCAGGCCGGGGCGGATGGCCGAGGGGTTGGCGCCGACGATGCCCTTGTTGGCCTCGTAGAGCTTCTGCCAGCCGCCGCCGATGGAGTGCTCGGCCGCGATCTTGCTCAGGGTGTCACCGCTGACCACCGAATACGTCGTCGGGGCGATGGCCGTCTCGGCCGCCCCGGCCGTGGTCGCGCTGATCAGCGGGAGGGCCAGCGCCGCGCTGCCCGTACCGGCGAGGGCCAGGTTGCGGGTGAGTGCGTGGTGCTGCTTCGGCCGGCGGTGCTTTCCCTGTGCGGGCATGGCGGAATTCCTCACGTGGGGGACGGAAGAGCCCTGGCGGAGGCCGGATTCGGCAGCTGACCGCCTGGAATGAGGTGACCGTAGGCGAGGCCTGCGGGCCGGAACAAGACACGAATTCGACCGGGAGATCAACTTCCGGCATTCCGGCCGGTGGGTGACCTTGAAAAGATCTCCGGGAATTCGCGAATATCCAACCGGGAAAAGGGAATCGCCCCTCGTGGGGAAATGATGTTGACGCCGTCGGCGTGACTCACATCACGGGCCGGCGGCCGGAAGCTCAATTCGGGCAAGTCGCCCGTCGCCGGGGCCGATTCGGGCGACCCGCCCGTTGGCGGCGAATCGCCCATCCCGGGTCAATCGCCCCTTGTTCTCGGGCGTGCCGTCCTCGGCCGCCGCCGGGGCGCCGTGGCCGAGGATGGAGCCATGACAGGGGACGTGGGCGGGATCGCCGTGAGCAAGCAAGATCTTCGTGAGGTCACCGCGTTCGCCGCGGCGTGTGCGGAAGCGGTGCTCGACGTGTTCGAGGGCGACCGGCGGGACGACGTGCGGCCTCGAGAGGCCATCGCCGCCGCGTGGGAGTTCGCGCGAGGTGGTGAGCGGGGGAAGGCCCTGCGCGACACCGCGTGGGCGGCACTGAAGGCGGCCCAGAGCGCCGACACGGCCGCCGCGCGCGAGGCGGCTCGGGCGGCGATGTCCGCGGCGGGCGCCGCCTACCTGCATCCACTGGCCAAGGCCACCCAGGTCAAGCACATTCTCGGAGCCGGCGCTCACGCCGCCAGGGCGGCCGAGCTCGTCGCCGACGACGATCGGAGCGTGGGTGCCGCGTACGTCGAGCAGGCGGTGCACCGTGCGACACCGGTGGTCGTCGACGTGCTCGGACGCTTCCCGGCGGCGCCGAGCGGCGGTGGACGGGTCGGTGAATTGATCCGGATGCTGGACGACGGCCTTCGTTCGCTCACCCTCGACGAGTGACTCCGGCGGTGCGGGAGGCGCCGCGGGCGCCCGGGACCGGCTGCGCGGCGTGCGCCGTCGCGGCCGGTGTCCCGGGCCGGGCCCCGAGGTGCGGCGCCGGCCGGGGGCGGGTCAGGTCAGGCGCGACAGTTCCCGCAGCGCCGCCGCGACCGATTCCGCGCCCGCGGGCAGCAGGGGGAGGCGTACGGCAGGGGTCGGGATGCGGCCCTGGGCGTACAACACCCCCTTGATCACCGCGGGATTGGGCTCGGCGAAGAGGGTCGCGGAGAGCCGGGCCAGTGCGTGGCCCAGGGCGCGGGCCCGGTCCGTTTCGCCCGCCCGCCAGGCGGCCGCGAGCTCGGTGAACCGCGCCGTGGCGAGATGGGCCGAGGCGAGGACCCCGCCCGCCGCGCCGAGCGCGAGCAGGGGCGACAGGAACGTGTCGTCGCCGGCCAGCACCGCGAAGCCGTCCGGAAGATCGCCGAGCAGCGCCACGGCCTCCCCGTCGAGCGAACCGACGGCGTACTTCACTCCGGCCACCCCGGGCAGCGCCCCGATCTCCCGCAGCAGGGCCGCGTCCAGCGGCTGCCCGGTGCGGTACGGGACGTGGTAGACGATCAGCGGTACGGGACTCACCCGCGCCAGCCGCTCGAAGTGCGCCAGCACACCGGCGGCCGCCGGCCGTACGAACGCGGGCACGGTCACCAGCGCGGCCCGCACCTCGGGCCACCGCTTCAGCCGCCCGAGCGACTCCTCGGCGGCCCGCGTCCCGCTCGCCCCGGCGCCCACCACCAGCGTCGCCCCGCGCTCCCGGCACACCCGGGCACAGACGTCGGTGACGAGGTCGCGCTCGGCCTCGTCGAGGGCGGCGGGCTCGCCCGTGGTGCCCAGGGCCACGATCCCGGTGGCTCCCGCGTCGAGCACCTCGTGGGCGAGCGCCTCCAGGGCGTCGGCCGCGACCTCGCCGTCGGCGGTGAAGGGGGTGATCAGCGGTACGTGGATCCCGTGCGGCGCATACGTGGTGGTCATGGGTCGAGCCTGGCGGTCCCCGAGCATCGAATCCAGTTCGCGTTTCTTACCAGAACCGTAAGCTGATCCGATGCTCGATGTACGACGCCTGCGCCTCCTGCGCGAACTCGCCCACCGGGGGACCATCGCCGCGGTGGCCGAGGCCCTCTCCTTCAGCCCTTCGGCGGTGTCCCAGCAGCTCTCGGTCCTCGAACGCGAGGCCGGTCTGCCCCTGCTGGAGCGCACCG
The DNA here is from genome assembly GCF_035978755.1 of Streptomyces sp. NBC_01298. Classification (NCBI taxonomy): domain Bacteria; kingdom Bacillati; phylum Actinomycetota; class Actinomycetes; order Kitasatosporales; family Streptomycetaceae; genus Streptomyces; species Streptomyces sp. NBC_01298. Next base: position 745,412 of record NZ_CP108414.1, on the reverse strand, counting down.
GCCGCCGGGTCCGGCTCACGTCCGCCGGTCAGAACCTGGTCCGGCACGCCGACGCGGTGCTGGAGCTGCTGGAGCGGGCCGACGCCGAGCTCGCGGAGGCCCGCGGCGGACTGGCCGGAGCGCTGCGGATCGGCTCCTTCCCCACCGCGACCAGGGCCGTGGTCCCCGCCGCCCTGGCGGAGCTGGCCCGCCGGCACCCTGGACTGGAGCCGATGGTGTTCGAGACCGACCCGGCGGCGGTGGCGGACGGGCTGCGCGCCGGGGACCTGGACGTGGCCCTGATCCACGCGTACGACTTCGTCCCCGCGCCACAGGAGCCGGGGCTCGCCACGCGGCCGCTCTACCGGGAGGCGATGTACCTGGCGACACCGGAGCGGGCGGCGCCCGGCGGAGCGGGGGAGAGCCCCGTGGGCCCGGGGCAGCGCGCGTTGCTCCGTACGCATGCCGACGCGCCCTGGATCACCGCCACACCCGGCACGCTCTGCCACGCGATGACGGTACGGGCCTGCGAGGACGCCGGGTTCGAGCCGAGGATCCGCCACCAGGTGGACGAGTTCGCCACCGTGCTCGCCCTGGTCGCGGCCGGCCAGGGGGTGGCCGTGGTGCCCCAGCTCGGGATCACCGCGGACGCGGATCCGGCCGTCGCGCTCACCCGCCTGGTCATGGAGCGCCGCACCAACGTGGCCTTCCGCAGCGGCGCCGCCGCCCACCCCGCCGTGGCCGCCTTCGACGCGGCCCTGCGGGCCGTGCTGCCGCCCGAACTGTCAGGGTCCGGGCAGCGGGTCTGAGGCGGTCCCTCGGATACGGTCCCTGGGATCAGGCCGACCGTGTACCCCTGAACACCGGGCTGTGGCGCAGCTGTTGCGCGCACCACCGGAAGTGCCCGTCGCCCTCGTCCAGGCCGAAGAGGTCGTAGGTCGTGAGGGCGTACGCCGTCCGGTAGGTGGCGAGGGTCGCCCGCGGGTACCCGAGCTCCTCGGCGAACAGCCCGGTGAGTTCCGCGGCGTGTTCCTCGGCGTGCGGCCCGTACATGTCCCAGACGGCAGCCGTCACGGCGGCCTCGAAGGCCGGGTCGCCCGCGGTGGTGCAGAAGCCGAAGTCGAGCACGGCGACGGGCCGGCCGGCCGCGTCGGTGTGGATGTTGGGCGGGACGAGGTCGCCGTGGATCGCCGTCACCGGGGCGTCGGGGAGCGAGAGCAGCGCCGCGCGGGTCCGTTCCACGCCCGCCTCGAAGTCCGGTACGCAAGCGGCCAGGGCGCCGCCGTGCCGGGCCGCGGCCCGCCGGACCAAGGCCGCGAGCGCCTCGCGGAAGGAGTCGTGATCCCGCCACAGCGGACGGTCGTCACCCTGGACGGTCAACCGGCGCATGGCCTCGGTGCCGGGAACGGAGGCCAGGCCGCGAAGGACCGCGAGCAGCGCCTCGCTCTGGCCGGCGGGCAGCTCCCGCTCGTAGTCCGCGTGTGCGGAGTCCACCCTCATCGGGTCACCGGGCAGCTCGCGCTCATACGTCACCAGGACGCCCTCGTGGTCCTCGACGTCGAAGATCTCCGGCGTGGCGAAGGGCAGGCGGCGGCGCGCCAGGTCCGCGTACACCTGGCGGGTGAGATCGAGACCGGCCGGCGGCCTACCGCTCCAGACCTTGGCGGCCCGGCCCCCGCCCAGCCCGTAGACGACGCCCTCGGACCCGGCGCCGATCCGGTGGACACCCGTATGCCCGCGATCGGCGAAGTACGCGAGCCAGGGGTCGCGGGGCGGAGCATCGGCCTTCGGGTGGTGGTTGTCCATGGGCGCATGAGACCAGCGGCGGCGCCGGCCCCACACGGGTTTTCGGTGCCCTGCCCGGCACCGCGCCGGACCGCGCGGCACGGCGCCGCCACGGCGCCGGCGCAGCGCGCCGGGACGCGGGGCAACTCCCGCGGGCGGGACAGCGCGTGTACGTTGGCCGGACCGGCGGAACCTCTCGGGACCTCCGGTTTCAGGCGACTTACCGTAGACAAGACCGTGATCGAGATCGGGGTAGCACGTGACGCATCGCGTACGAGGGGTCATCGCCCGGAGCAAGGGCGCACCGGTGGAGACCACGACGATCCTCGTGCCCGACCCGGGCCCCGGCGAGGCGCTCGTCCGGGTCCAGGCCTGCGGGGTCTGCCACACCGACCTGCACTACCGGGAGGGCGGGATCAACGACGAGTACCCCTTCCTGCTCGGTCACGAGGCCGCCGGGGTCGTCGAATCGGTCGGCCCGGACGTCACCTCCGTCGCCCCCGGCGACTTCGTCGTCCTCAACTGGCGCGCGGTGTGCGGCAGTTGCCGGGCCTGCAAGCGCGGCCGCCCCTGGTACTGCTTCGCCACGCACAACGCCACCCAGCCCATGACCCTGGAGGACGGCACCCCGCTCTCCCCGGCCCTCGGCATCGGGGCCTTCGCGGAGAAGACCCTGGTCGCCGCCGGCCAGTGCACCAAGGTGGACCCGGCCGCCTCGCCGGCCGCCGCCGGGCTGCTCGGCTGCGGGGTGATGGCCGGCCTGGGCGCCGCCCTGAACACCGGCAACGTCGGCCGCGGCGACTCCGTGGCCGTCATCGGCTGCGGGGGAGTGGGCAACGCGGCCGTCGCGGGGGCCAAGCTGGCCGGAGCCTCCCGCATCATCGCCGTGGACCTCGACGACCGGAAGCTGGAGTGGGCGCGCGGACTCGGCGCCACGCACACCGTCAACGCCGGTACGCAGGACGTGGTCAAGGCCGTCCAGGAGCTGACCGGCGGCAACGGCGCGGACGTGGTCATCGAGGCCGTCGGACGCCCCGAGACGTACAAGCAGGCGTTCTACGCACGCGACCTGGCCGGCACGGTGGTGCTGGTCGGCGTCCCGACGCCGGAGATGAAGCTCGAACTCCCGCTCCTGGACGTCTTCGGCCGCGGCGGCGCCCTGAAGTCCTCCTGGTACGGGGACTGCCTGCCCGAGCGGGACTTCCCGCTGCTCATCGACCTCTACCTGCAAGGCCGGCTCGACCTCGACGCGTTCGTCTCCGAGCGGATCGCACTGGACGATGTCGAGGCGGCCTTCGCGCGCATGGAGCGCGGCGAGGTACTGCGCTCGGTGGTCGAGTTCTGAGCACCCACGGACCCGTGACCGCCGAAGGATCCGTGACCACCGAAGGCCCCGTGACCACCACCGAAGGCCCCATGTCCACCGAAGTGCCTCCGGCGACCGAGGGGCCGCTGACCGCCCGCGAACCTATGGCCGACCCGGCCACGGCGCACGCCGCCGCCCGCGCGATCGCGGCGGCGGCCCTGGGGCGCGATCCCGGCCCCATGGCCACCGCCGCGAGCGGCTCCCACCACGTGTACGTGGGCCCGGACGTGGTCGTGAAGGTCATCGATGCGGCCTCCCACACGCGGCTGAACCGGGAGATCGCGCTCGCGCCCCACCTGCCCGCCGGACTCACGGCCCCGCTGCTCGACAGCGGGACCCACCGGCTGGGGGCGGGCGACCTCCGCTATGCCTGCTACACCCGCGTGCCGGGAACGGCTCCCGGCATGGGCATGCCCGGCGTGGACGCGGCGACCGCGCGCGCGTTGGCTGGGGAGGCGGTCGAGCGGCTCGGCCGACTCCACGCCTGGGTGCCCGAGGGCGACGCCGACCGGACGCTGAGGGAAACCCTCGATCACGGAGGGTTCACCGGCCGGGCCGCGTTCCTCGCCGAGATCGAGGGCCTCGCCGAGCGCGACCGGCACGAAGCCGTACCTCCCCGCCTGCTCGACGGGCTGCGGGCGATCGCGCGGGACGCGCCCCCGCAGGCCCGTACGGCCGTCCCGGTCCACGCGGACTGCCACTGGGACAACTGGCTCGCGCACGGCCGGAGCGTGACGGCCCTGCTGGACTTCGAATGGGCCCGCCTCGGGGATCCGCTCGACGACTGGTTCTTCCTGATCCGGTTCAGCGGCCCGCACATGGAGAGCGTCCTCGACGTCGTCGCCCGTGCGACGGACACCTCTCCGGACACCCTTCGGGCAGGCTGCGAGGTCCGCGAAGCGACCCACCTCGCGGCCGACCTCCGCGTCGCACTGGAACGCCCCGAGGTCCACGCGCGCATGGCCGCGGACCGGCTCCGCTCGCTGGAGGAGCTCATCGTCGGCCGCTACTGGTGGCGCGACGCCCGCTGAAGCAGGCCGTCAGGGGGTGCGGGTGGCGGACCGCGGGGCGGCCGGTGCGGGCGCCGGGCGTCCCGTCGTGCCCACACCCCTCAGCCAGGTGAACGAGAAGAAGGCGGCGCCGGCCATGGCGACGGCCGCGCCCACGGCCGCGAAGCCCATCCCGTGCGTGAAGGCCTCGCGCGCGGCCGTCAGTACGGCGTCCGCGGGCCCCGAGGACAGCTGGGCCGCGGCGGCCGTCGCTCCGCCGAGCGTTTCGCGTACGGCCTCGGCCCGCGGCACGCCCGGCGGCAGCGCCGCCGCCATGTCCCGGCTGTAGACCGCGGCCCCGATGGACCCCAGGATCGCCATGCCCAGGGCTCCGCCGAGCTCCTGGCCCGACTCCAGCACGGCCGCGGCTGATCCGGCGCGCTCCGGCGGGGCCGCGCCGAGGGCGAGTTCGTTGGCGAGGGTCATGGCGGCGACGAGGCCGCCCACGTACAGGGAGGCGCCCGCGAGGCTGAACCAGAGCGCCGAGTCCGCGCGCACCTGGGTCAGCCAGAGGAAGCCGCACGCGGAGAGGAGGAAGCCGCCGCCCATGACGTACGCCCGGTCGACGCGCCCAGCGAGGGCGGCTCCGACCGGGGCCGCGACGGCCACTCCGGCGGCCGGCACCAGGCTCCACCGGGCGGCGTCGAACGGGCTCAGGCCGAGGACGGACTGCAGGTACTGGGTCAGGAAGACGGCCATCCCGACCGTGGCGAACATCGCGAGGAGATTGGCGAACACCGGGCCTCCGAAGGCGCGTCGCCCGAGCAGGTCCAGGTCGATCACCGGATGCGCGAGGTGCCGCTGGCGGCGTACGAAGACGAGGCCGAGCACCAGCCCCGTGCCGATGGCGAGCGCGGGCAGGGGCTCGTACCCGTGCCGGGCCCATTCCTTGATGCCGTAGATGACCAGGAGCACCGCGCCGAGCGACAGCCCGGCGCTCGGCAGGTCGAAGGGCTCGCGCTTCGCCGACTTGAAGTCCGGTACCAGGAACGGCACCAGCGCGAGCAGCAGCACCATCGCGGGCAGGTTGATCAGGAAGACCGCGCCCCACCAGAAGTGTTCCAGCAGCAGACCGCTGACCACGGGCCCCAGGGAGATGCCCGTCGTCATGACGGCGGTCCACAGGGTCACCGCCCTGCCGCGCTGTTCCGCGTCGTGGAAGAGATTGCGGATCAGGGCGAGGGTCGAGGGCATCAGGGCGGCGCCGCCCAGCCCCAGCAGCGCGCGCACGGCGATGAGCAGTTCGGCCGAGGACGCGTACGCGGCGGCGACGGAGGCCGCTCCGAAAACCGCCGCTCCCGCGAGCACCAGCGTGCGCCGGCCGATCCGGTCACCGAGGGCGCCCATCGTGACGAGGAGCCCGGCGAGGACGAAGCCGTACATGTCCAGGATCCACAACTGCTGCGTCGCGCTGGGCTCCAGGTCCCGGCTGACGTAGGGGATCGCGAAGTACAGGACCGAGACGTCCATCGAGACGAGGAGCAGGGGCAGCATCAGGACCCCGAGGGCGGTCCATTCCTTGCGCCCCGCGCGGGGGCTTGGCGTGTTGTCCATGAACGGCAGGAGACCGGGGTCACGGTGTGCGCCGCAAACACCTGCCTAGTGCACTACGCCAACACGCGTCCTGGAGCGGCCTGAACGCTGTATGAGTGCACTAGTACGGTGTACTCATGGCCATGGAACCGCCCTACCTCCGCATCGCCGGCGACATCCGTCGGCGGATCACCTCGGGCGAGCTCGCACCCGGTGCCCGCATCCCTTCCACCCGGCGGATCACCCAGGAGTGGGGGGTCGCCATGGCGACCGCGACGAAGGCGCTCGCCACCCTGAACCAGGAGGGTCTGGTGCGGCCCGTACCCGGTGTCGGCACCGTCGTCGCCGAGTCGGGACGAGAGCGACCCCCGGCTCCCCCTCACGGACTCACCCGGGAGCGCGTCATCCGCGCCGCGATCGCTCTCGCCGACGGCGAAGGGCTCGCCGCACTGTCCATGCGCCGGGTCGCCACCGACTTCGGCGTCTCCACCATGGCGCTCTACCGGCACGTCCCGAGCAAGGGCGAACTGGTACGGCTGATGTCGGAGACGGTGTTCGGCGCGGAGCCGCCGGGGCCGCGACCGCCGGGCTGGCGTGCGCGGCTGGAGCAGGAGGCGCGGTGGCTGTGGGGCCTGTGCGAGCGCCACCCGTGGCTGGCGCGAGCCATGGCCGGCCTCACCCGGCCGATGGCCTCGCCGCACGCGATGCGGTACACCGAGCGGGTCCTCGCCGCCCTGACCGGCCTGGGGCTGACACCGAACCAGATCATCCACGTCCACCTCGCCCTCATCGGCTACGCCCAGGGCGTCGCGGCCGCCGTCGAGCTGGAATCGCAGGCGCGGCAGGACACCGGCATGACCCCCGAGGAATGGATGGCCGCCAACGAACCGCGGATGGAATCGATCCAGACCGCCGGCTCCTTCCCGGTCCTGTCCACCCTCTTCGAAGGGGAGGAGTTCACACTCGAACTCGGCACGCTCTTCGAGTTCGGGCTCGCGCGCCTGCTGGACGGAGTGGAAGCACTCATCGAGCGGTCCGAGCGGTCCGAGCAGCCCGAGCGGTCCGCGCGGCACCCCGGGGACCCGCGCCCCGCCGTGGGCCTCGCGTAAGCTCGGGCGGGCCCGCCGCCCCGGTCGTCACCACCCACCGGCCCCGGGACGGCTGCCGCGCACACCACCGCACCGCGCCGACCCCAGGGACCTCCCGTGACCCCCGTGACCCCCGTGACCTCAGTGACCCCCGTGCTCCGAGAGAGCGCCGCCCCCGGCAGCTACCGCCAGCCCGGCGTCGTCTTCACCGACCACCACTTCGCCGTCCCGCTCGACCACGCCCGCCCCGACGGCGAGCGGATCGAGCTGTACGCCCGCGAGCTGGTCGCCACCGGCAAGGACCCGGAGTCCCTGCCCTGGCTGCTCTACCTGGAGGGCGGACCCGGCTTCGGCGCCCGCCGGTTCGTCGGCCGGCAGGCTTGGCTGGAGCGGGCCCTCACCGAGTTCCGGGTGCTCCTGCTCGACCAGCGCGGAACCGGTCGCTCCACCCCCGTCAACCGGCAGACCCTGCCGCTGCGCGGCGGCCCCGCGGAGCAGGCCGAGTACCTCGCCCACTTCCGCGCGGACTCCATCGTGCGCGACGCCGAGACCATCCGCCCGCTGCTCACCGGCGGCGCGCCCTGGACGGTCCTCGGCCAGAGCTTCGGCGGCTTCTGCGTCACCCACTACCTGGGCGCCGCCCCCGAAGGGCTGGCCGCCGCCCTCATCACCGGCGGGCTGCCCTCCCTCGACGCCACCGCCGCCGAGGTGTACGAGGCCGCGTACCCCCGGATCGAGCGCAAGAACCGGGCGCACTACGCCCGCTACCCCATGGACGTGGAGCGGGCCCGCCGCATCGCCGCCCACCTCCTCGAGCGTCCGGCCGAACTCCCCGGCGGATACCTGCTGACGGCCGAGGCCTTCCAGTCCCTCGGTCTGCTCCTCGGCGGCTCCGACGGCAGCCACCAGCTGCACTACCTGCTCGAGGACGCCTTCGTCCCCACCCCGGACGGGCCCGCCCTCTCCGACGCCTTCCTGGAGGCGGTCCACGGCCAGCTCTCCTTCGCCGGGCACCCCCTCTACGCCCTGATGCACGAGGCGATCTACGCCCAGGACCCGGTCACCCCCATCGGCTGGGCCGCCGAGGGGGTCCGCTCCGGACACCCGAGGTTCGACGCCGCCAAGACCCTCGCGGGCCCGGAGCCGCTGTACTTCACCGGCGAGACCATCCACCCCTGGCACTTCGACTGCGACCCGGCGCTCGCCCCGCTGCGCGAGACCGCCGAACTGCTGACCGCCCGCACCGGCTGGACCCCGCTGTACGACCGGGCACGGCTCGCCGTCAACGAGGTGCCGGTGGCCGCGGCCGTCTACCACGACGACATGTACGTGGACACGGCGCACTCCCTGGCCACCGCCCGGGCGATCCGTGGTCTGAAGACCTGGGTGACGGACGAGTTCGAGCACGACGGGGTCCGCGCCGGCGGCCCGCGCGTCCTGGACCGGCTGCTGGCCCTCGTACGCGACGAAGCCTGACCGGTTCGCCTCAAGGCGGTCCGTCTCAAAGGCCCGGCGGCTCCACGAAGGCCCGGGTCAGGTGCGCGGTGGCCAGCAGGGCGCGGCGGCGCACGGCCAGGGCCAGGAGCCCTTCGCGCGAGGCGCGGGCGGCGGCCCGGTCGCGTTCGTGGGAGTACGGGACCGCCGGATCGGCCAGCTGCACCGCGTGGACCAGTACGTCACCGGTGATCAGCACGTCCCGGTCGTGGCCCCGGCCCCCGCCGCCCGGCCCGGCGGGCCCTTCCACCAGTACCGACTGGTGGCCGGGCGTGTGCCCCGGTGTCGGCAGCAGGGTGATGCCCGGAGCGAGCCGGTGTTCCCCGGCCACCTCCTGGAGCCGGCCGGCGGCCCGCAGCGGGGCCACCGTCCAGTCCCACACGGGATCCGCCCGGTCCAGGGCCGCCACCTCCGCGCTCTGTACGAGGTACCGCGCGTCGGGGAAGAACGGCCGCCCGGCCTCGTCCTGCGTCCAGCCGGTGTGGTCCTCGTGCAGGTGGGTCAGGACCACCGCCTCCACGTCGGCCGGGGCGATCCCGGCCTCCCCGAGCGCGGCGGGCAGCCGGCCCGGGACCGGGGCCCAGCCAGCCGCCGGGCCCCGCGCCGGGCCGACCCCCGCGTCGACCAGCACCCAGCGGCCGCCGGGCCGGGGCACGGCGAAGCACCGGAAGTCCAGCCGCCAGGACCCCTCCGGTCCGGCCGCGCCCGGATCCAGCAGCGCGGCCCGCTCCCAGGCGGCGGCGTCCGCCCCCGGAAAGGCGGTGACCGCGGGCTCGAAGAACGACCCGGTGGCGTCGAGCAGGGCCACGACCAGCTCCTGACTGTCCATTCGCCTATTGTGCGACCCATGAACGAACAACTGCACGGGCCCGCGCCCTTGGAGCCCATGCCCACCGACTGGCAGCGCGCGCTGGCCGTCGTGGCACACCCGGACGACCTGGAATACGGCTGCGCCGCGGCCATCGCGGACTGGACGGACGGCGGCCGCGAGGTCGTCTACCTGCTCGCCACGCGCGGCGAGGCCGGCATCGACACCATCGACCCGGCCGCCTGCGCCCCGCTGCGCGAAGCGGAGCAGCGCGCGAGCGCGGCCGTCGTCGGCGTCCCCACGGTGGAGTTCCTCGACCACCGCGACGGGGTCCTGGAGTACGGCCTGGACCTGCGCCGGGACATCGCCGCCGCCATCCGGCGCCACCGCCCCGAGCTGGTGATCACGATGAACCACCGCGACACCTGGGGCGGGGCCGAGGGCGGCGGCTACTGGAACACCCCCGACCACAAGGCGGTCGGCCGGGCCACCCTGGACGCGGCGGGCGACGCGGGCAACCGCTGGATCTTCCCCGAACTCCTCACGGAACAGGGCCTGGAGCCGTGGAACGGGGTGCGCTGGGTGGCGGTCTCCGGCACCACGACGCCCACGCACGCGGCCGACGCCGGACCCGGTCTGGAGCGGTCGGTGAAGTCCCTCATGGAGCACAAGGCGTACATCGCGGCCCTGACCGACGAGGACCCGGAGACGTACGTGCGCACCTTCCTGACGGGCAACGCCCAGCAGGCGGCCGCCCGGTTCGGCGGCCGTCCGGCGGTGGCGTTCGAAGTCTTCCCGCGCTAGGCGGACACGCTTAAGGTGTCCGCGTGATCGACACCCTGAGCACGGAGATCGCGGAGGGTGAGGAACGGATCCGTCTGGACGTCGCGGACGGGATCGCGGAACTCACCCTCTGCCGGCCGGAGAAGCTCAACGGCTGGAGCTGGGAGTCCACGCGCCAGCTCGGCCTGCTGGCGGACCGGATCCGCTTCGACCCCGCCGTACGGGTGGTCCTGTTGCGGGCCGAAGGCCGGGCGTTCTGCGCGGGCATCGACGTGACGGCCCCGGGCGGCGCGATCACCGGCGCCTCGGCGGCCGAGCTGGGCCGCAACTACTACGAGGGCATCCGCTGGGTCCACGAACGCTTCGCCGTCCTGGCCCGGCTGCCCCAGCCGGTCGTGGCCGCGGTGCAGGGCTACTGCCTCGGCTTCGGCTTCGAGCTGGCCCTGATGGCGGACATCCGGGTGGCGGCCCATGACGCCGTCTTCGCCTTGCCGGAGGCCCAATTGGGCGTCGCGGTGGACGCGGGCGGCGACCTGCGCATCGCCCGCGAGGCGGGGGCCGGCTGGGCCAAGTTCCTGGCGCTGACCGGCCGCCGCATCGACGCCGGGACGGCGGAGCGCCTGGGGCTCGTCCAACAGGTGTTTCCCATGGAGGAGTTGGACAAGGAGGCCCGCGCGCTCGCGGCGGAGATCGCGGCCAACGCCCCGCTCGCCGTCCAGGGCATCAAGCGCGGCATCGATTCCTACGCGGACGCCGCCCTGCCCGCGGCCCTCGACCGCGTCGCGATGACGGCGGCCCTGACCCTCACCTCGGAAGACATCCGCGAGGGCTACACCGCCAAGGCGCAGGGCCGGCCCCCGCACTTCACCGGAGGCTGAGCACCGGCCGGACGGAGAACGCCTCCCAGGGGGACCCGTCCTCCGGGCCGTACACCAGCTCGGCCATCGCCGGGTTGCGGTTCGCCGTGGCCAGTGTCAGCCAGGCCCACAGGTCCCCGTACCCGCCGCACACCGACTCGCCGCCGTCCCCGCCGTGCACGGCGCCCGGATCGGCGCCGATCTCGGCGGTGTACGAGTCGTAGGCGATGCGCAGCCCGAAGGCGTTGGGCTCGCACCGCGGAGCGAACGTCCCGGCGCCGTAGGAGGGTTCGCCGATCGGGCAGGTGCCGCCCCAGCGGAAGAGGGTGCGCGCCCCGGCCCCGCAGGCGTGCTCCCACTCGTCGGCGCCGGGCATCCGCAGCCCGCGCTCCGCGAGGGCCGCGGGCACGGCGGCGGGGGGCTCGGTGAGCGGCTCGTTCGCCACGGCCATGAACACGGTCGCCAGGGTGACGGTCCGGGGCGGGCTCAGCGACTCGGCGAGGTGCGACGTGAGATCGGGGCCGTAGCCGTACTCCTCGGCGAGGCTCTGCTCGAAGTCGGCGGTCTGTTCGGGCGTCGGCTCCCAGGCGTCCAGGTCGAAGCCGAGGCGGACCGTCCCTCCGGGTATCAGGGCGAACTCCCGCCCGTCCCGTTCGACGCGCACGCGGTGGAGCGGGCCGCCGAGGTGTTCGGTGGTGTCGACCAGGCTCACCCGGCCGCCCACGGAGCCGGCGGCCTCCCGGGCGAAGCGCAGGGCCTCCGGCAGGTCGAACGAGCGCCACCGGTCAAGGGTCAGATCAGCGAAGGACATGGCGCCCATGATGCCCCGGACCACTGACAGCCGGGCCCCGCTACCCCTCGGGCCCCGCTACTCCTCCAGGCGCAGGAGGGCCAGCGCGCGCGCCGAGACGGCCGGCAGGGGTTCGCGGCCGCCCTCGGCGGCCCAGTGTTCGAGGGCGACGGTGACGGCGTCGATGAGGACGGCCGCCAGGACGCGGGTCTCCAGGGCGGATTCGGGGCGCCCCGTGCGGACCGCCAGGACCGGCACCAGGCGGTCCTGCATCGCCCGCGCGGCCGCGAGCCAGCGCATGCGGATCTCGGGGACGCCGCCCATCACCTGGATCAGGCGGGCCGTCTGGCCCGGCCCCTCGTAGCGCGTGCCCGCGGTGGCGGTGGTGAAGGCGGCCTGGGCCGCTTCGGTGAGGGGCTCCGACGCGGGACGCAGGGCGAGTTCCTCGACCAGGGTGGCCACGCCGGCGGTCAGGACCGGGGTCAGCGCGTCCTCCTTCGTCGGGCAGTAGCGGTAGAAGGTGCGCAGCGAGATGCCGGCCGCCCGCGCGATGTCGTCCACCGTGGTGGCCTCGAACCCCCGCTCGGAGAAGAGGTCGGCGGCCGCCTCCGCGATCTCGTACCACGTGGCCTCCCTGCGCCGTGCCGTCAACGACGGGCGGCCCGTGCTCACCGTGCTCACCGCAACACCTCCAAGGAGGGACAGGGGTTGTAGACGGCGTCAATGTGCCACACGATCGCGCCATGGCGCATCGCGCCGAAATGACGTATCGGGCCGAACCGGCCGAACGAGCCGGAAGGCCGCGCGCACGCGGCGTCCGGCGCGCCGTGGCGTCCCCGCGCACCCCGGCGCCCCCCCCGCTACGTCACGGGGCGAACGGTCCCCTCCCCAACTGCTCGCGCACCGTCACCACTTCGGGGTTGACGAGCGAGCGCCGCTGCCAGTTCGCCCCGTCCACCACCAGGGTGTGCCCGGTGATGAAGCGGGCGTAGGGCGAGGCCAGGAAGGTGGCCGCCCAGCCCAGTTCGCGCGGTGCGCCGACCCGCAGGGCGGGCTGCCTGGTGTCCTTGTCGTCCGGGGCGGCCCGTTCCAGGCCGCCCCGGATGTCCTCGGTCATGTCCGCGTGCGGGAAGAGTCCCGGGACCAGGCCGTTGATCTGGATGCCGTACGGGCCCCACTCGACGGCGAGGGTCTCGACGAGGTTCTTCACCCCCGCCTTGGCTGCGGCGCTGTGCGCGTAGCCCGGCCCGCCGGTCCAGGCGTACGAGGCGCCGATGTTCACGATGGACCCGGCGCTGCCCGCGGCGAGGTGGCGGCGGCCGAACTCCCGGGTCACGAACCAGGTGCCGGTCAGGGTGATGTCGACCACCGCCCGCCAGGCGTTGGGGGACAAGTCTTCTGCGGGGGAGGGGAAGTTCGCGGCGGCGTTGTTGACGAGGACGTCCGGGACCCCGCCGAAGGCCGCCCCGGCCGCGTCGAAGACCTCGGCGACCCGCTCGGGGTCGCGGATGTCGCAGACCGCGGCCGTCACCCGGCCCGCTCCGGGGACGGCCGCCAGTTCGTCCTGAGCCGACTTCAACTGCTCGATCCGGCGGCCGGCGATCACCAGATCCGCCCCGAGGCGCGCGAACTCGGTGGCGATGGCCTTGCCCAGCCCGGTCCCGCCGCCGGTCACGAGCACCGCCCGGCCGGTGAACGTGCCGGGCGGCAGGGCGGCGGAGCCGAGCGGGGGCGGCGCGGGCAGGCCGCGCGTGGGGGTCTCCATGCGCCCATCGATAGCGTGCGGGCGCCGAGAGCGCCATGCCCGTGCCGGGGGCAGTTGCCTCCCGCTACTTCGTGGGGGCGTACGCCTGCTTGCTCGCGCAGGTCCAGACGATCGGGTTGTCCGCCAAGACGGTCAGATCGCGGAAGGAGCCGCCCACCCGGTCGTCGTCCGAGACGGCATGGGCCTCGGTGTTGACGTCGGCGCTCGCGCCCGCCGGGTTCGGGAGGACGAGCGGGGCGCCCGTGCCCGGCCAGTAGGCCGCCTGCACGTAGCGGGCGTAGCCCTCGACGAAGCTGGCGGCGGTGCCGACCGTCACGTTCGTGGCCGGGCTGATGGCTTCGAAGGTCAGGGTCTCGTAGCCGGTGACCAGTCCGGGGGCGGCGGGCGGCGCGTCGTACGGCTTCTTCCAGACGGCCGGGGTCCGGCGCCGGAACTCCCGGTAGCTCTCCGCCTCGAAGCCGACGACGCGGCCCTTGTCGTCGATGCCGCTCGCCTGGGTGCCCGTCGTCCAGTCCGTCTCGTTCCAGACGGGCAGGCTGTAGGGCGGGTAGGCGCCACCGGCCGGCCAGACCACCGGGAAGGTCTTGCTGATGATCCGGTCGTTCTCCAGGTCCTCGTACTCCGTGTGGGCGGTTCCGAGCACGTCCCCGCGCTTGTTGATGCCGTCCACCGCCACGATCCGGGTGCTGGGGTGCGCGTCCTCGGGCACCGGCAGTTCGCGGACCACGGTGCCGTTCGCCCACTCCTTCGGGGTGCCGCCGTCCATGCCGACGACCCGGCCCGCGTCGTTGACGTCCGCCGCGTCGGTGGCGGTGGCGGCGCCGGTCAGCAACCGCATCGCCGTGTCACCCGGACGGTAGGTGAAGGCGGCGCGGGCGCGGTCCGAGGAGCGCTCCACGGTGCCGACCATCAGGCCCTTGGCGTTGACGGCCGTGACCCTGCCGTTCTGGAAGCCGGCCGGCAGCGGGACGGCGTGGACCGCGTGGTCGGCGGTCCAGTACGCCGGGAGGCCGAGGCTCTCGCCGACGGCGAGGCCGTCCGCTCCGAGGCCGTTCACGACCCCGGAGGTCCAGGGGCCGGAGGGCAGGGACGGCAGCTTGACGACGTCCGGCACGCACGCGGCGGCGGAGGCGGCCGTCGGGGTGCCCGTCGGGGCGGCTGCCGAGTGCGCGGCCGGCGCGGCCGAGGCGGGAGCGGCCGCCGTGATGAGGCCGGCCAGGACGACGGCGGCTCCTGCCGCGGACATGCTTCTGCTCATGTGGTGCTTCCCCCAGGATGTGTGAAACGCCCCGCCCCGACGGCGGGGTCCCCGTGCCCGTCAGTCCTGCCTGTTTATGACGTGCCCGTGTCATATGTTGCCCGAAAGGAGGCGGGATGCGACCGGATCGGCGCGTGTCGTTGCGGACCGCCCCGTTCCCGTGGACTCCCACTGGTTCCCACAGGCGCAAGCGACCGCTTAGTATGCCCGCGAGGCGCGGTTCCCGTCGGCGGCTGGAGGCCCCGGATGCAGGCATGGCGAGTACACACACCCGGCGAGCCCCGCGAGGCCATGCGCCTCGAAGAGGTTCCCGAACCGGTGCCCGGCGAGGGCGAGGTGAGGCTCAAGGTGCTCGCCGCCAACGTCAACTTCCCCGACGCGCTGCTCGTGCGCGGCCAGTACCAGATCCGCCCGCCGCTCCCCTTCACCCCCGGCGTCGAGATCTGCGGCGAAACCGAGGACGGCCGCCGCGTCATCGCCAACCCGAGCCTGCCGCACGGCGGTTTCGCCGAGTACGTCACCGCCCCCGCGCGCGCCCTGCTCCCCGCCCCGGACACCCTCGACGACGCCGAGGCGGCCGCCCTGCACATCGGCTACCAGACGGGCTGGTTCGGCCTGCACCGCCGGGCCCGGATCCGGGCCGGGGAGACCCTCCTCGTGCACGCCGCCGCCGGCGGGGTCGGCAGCGCCGCCGTCCAGCTCGGCAAGGCCGCCGGAGCCACCGTCATCGGGGTCGTCGGAG
The DNA here is from genome assembly GCF_035978755.1 of Streptomyces sp. NBC_01298. NCBI lineage: Bacteria > Bacillati > Actinomycetota > Actinomycetes > Kitasatosporales > Streptomycetaceae > Streptomyces > Streptomyces sp. NBC_01298. The sequence continues at coordinate 730,115 of NZ_CP108414.1, read as the reverse complement.
GCAAGGCCAAGGTGCGCGCCGCCGAGGAGCTCGGCTGCGACCTCGTCATCGACCGCACCAGCGAGGAACTGGTCGCCCGCGTCAAGGAGTTCACCGGCGGACGCGGGGCCGACGTGGTCTACGACCCGGTCGGCGGAGACGCCTACACCGCCTCGGCCAAGTGCGTGGCCTTCGAGGGCCGGATCATCGTCGTCGGCTTCGCGAGCGGCACCATCCCCGCCCCCGCGCTGAACCACGCCCTCGTCAAGAACTACGCGATCCTCGGCCTCCACTGGGGCCTGTACGCCGCCAAGGACCCGGCCGCGATCGCCGCCTGCCACGCCGAGCTCACCCGGCTCGCCGCCGACGGCTCCATCAAACCGCTGGTCAGCGAGCGGGTACCGCTCGCCGGAGCCGCGGACGCCGTGCAGCGCCTCGCCGACGGGACCACCACCGGCCGCCTGGTCGTCGTACCGGCCCTGGACACCGTGCTCCTCGGCTCTCCGGCAGGAGGCTCCCGATGACGGCCGCCGCGCTCACCGCCGACCACCTGCGCTCCCGGGTAAGGGAGTTGCTCTCCGCGCACCCGCCCGCCACCACCGCGCGAGCGGAGTTCCTGCGGGCCCGCTTCGACGCCGGACTCGCCTGGGTGCACTACCCCGAAGGCCTCGGCGGCCTCGGTGCGCCCCGCTCCCTGCAGGCCGTCGTGGACGCCGAGCTGGAAGCGGCCGGAGCCCCCGACAACGACCCGCGCCGGATCGGCATCGGCCTCGGCATGGCCGCGCCCACGATCCTCGCGTACGGCACCGAGGAGCAGAAGCGGCGCTTCCTGCGCCCCCTGTGGCTCGGCGAGGAGGTGTGGTGCCAGCTCTTCAGCGAGCCCGGCGCCGGCTCCGACCTGGCCGCCCTCGGCACCCGCGCGGTGCGCGAAGGGGAGAATGAGAGCGAGGGCGAGGGCGGCGGAGACTGGGTGGTGGACGGCCAGAAGGTGTGGACCTCCAGCGCCCACACCGCCCGCTGGGCCATCCTCATCGCCCGCACCGACCCGGCGCTGCCCAAGCACCAGGGCATCACCTACTTCCTGTGCGATATGACCGCCCCCGGAGTCGAGGTGCGTCCGCTGCGCCAGATCACCGGCGAGGCCGAGTTCAACGAGGTCTTCCTCACCGGCGTCCGGATCCCCGACGCCCACCGCCTCGGCGAGGTCGGCCAGGGCTGGGCCGTGGCCCGCACCACCCTGATGAACGAACGCGTCTCCATCGGCGGCATGCGGATCCCGCGCGAGGGCGGCATGATCGCCCCGGTCGCCGCCGCCTGGCGCGAGCGGCCGGAGCTGCGGACGCACGACCTGCACGGACGGCTCCTGGAGCTGTGGGTCGAGGCCGAGGTCGCCCGGCTGACCGGCGAACGGCTGCGCCAGCAGCTCGCCCAGGGCCAGCCGGGCCCCGAGGGCTCGGGCATGAAGCTGACCTTCGCCCGCCTCAACCAGGAGATCAGCGGCCTGGAGGTGGAACTCCTCGGTGAGGAGGGCCTGCTCTACGAGGACTGGACCCTGCGCCGCCCCGAGATCGTCGATTTCACCGGCCGCGACGCCGGCTACCGCTACCTGCGCGCCAAGGGCAACAGCATCGAGGGCGGCACCAGCGAAATCCTCCTCAACATCGTCGCCGAACGCGTCCTCGGCCTGCCCGCCGAGCCGCGCGACGACAAGGACCTCGCGTGGAAGGACCTGGCCCGATGAGCTCTCCCGCGGCGGCCCCGCTGGACCTGCTGTACTCCGAGACCGAGGAGGAACTCCGCACGGCGGTACGGTCCCTCCTCGCCGCCCGCAGCGCCCCCGCGGCCGTCCTCGCCCGGATCGAGGCGGGCGGCCCCCACGACCCCGAACTGTGGCGGGTGCTCGCCGCGGAGATCGGCACGGCGGGACTCCTCGTCCCGGAGAAGCTGGGCGGCCAGGGGGCGGGCCACCGCGAGGCGGCCGTGGTGCTGGAGGAGCTCGGCCGGGCCGCGGCGCCCGTCCCGTACCTGACGAGCGCGGTCCTCGCGACGGAGATCCTGCTCGGCTGCGAGAGCGCGGAGTCCGCCGATCTCCTACGGGAACTCGCGGCGGGCCGCAGCGTCTGCGTGCCCGCGCTGCCCCTGACCCTGGCCCCGGGCGCACCTCTGCCGGCGCCGGTCCGGGACTCCGGCGGGGGCTCGCTCGGCGGGAGCGTCGGCTCCGTCGCCGACGCCGTCTGCCCTGACGTGCTGCTGGTCCTCGCCGACACCGGGCTGTACGCCGTCCCGGCCGACGCGGCCGGGGTCTCGCGGACCCCGCTCGTGGCCCTGGACCTGACCCGCCCGCTGGCCGCCGTGCACCTCGACGGGGCCGCCGGAACCCTGCTCGCTGATCCGGCCACCGCCCGCGCGGCCATCGCCGGAGCCCTGCTCTCGGGGGCCGGGCTGCTCGCTTCGGAACAGCTCGGGATCGCCGAGTGGTGCCTGACGGAGACGGTGGCGTACCTGCGCACCCGTCACCAGTTCAACCGGCCCCTCGGCTCCTTCCAGGCCCTCAAGCACCGCCTCGCCCGGCTGTGGCTGGACGTGGCCTCCGCCCGTGCGGCGGCCCGCGCCGCGGCCGACGCCCTCGCGACCGGCGCCGCCGACGCGCCGCTCACCGTGGCGGTGGCCCAGGCCTACTGCTCGGGCGTGGCGGTCCGGGCCGCCGAGGAGTGCGTGCAGCTGCACGGCGGCATCGGCATGACCTGGGAACACCCGGCGCACCTGTACCTCAAGCGCGCCAAGGCCGACTCCCTCGCCCTGGGTACGGCCGGCCACCACCGGGGCCTGGTCGCGGACTTCGCGGAGCTCCCGGCGCCGTAGGAGCCGTAGGCGCCGAGCGGGTCGCTACCCCAGGAACGCCTCGACGGCCGCCGTGAACCGTCCGGCGTCGTCGATCCAGGGGTAGTGGCCCGCTCCGGCCTGCACCGAGAGCGTGGCGCCGGGGAACAGCGCCGCGAGCTCGGCCGTCGACCGAGGGGGGCTGTTCAGGTCGAACTCCCCGGTGAGCAGCAGGACGGGCGCCCCGAAGGACGCGAGCGCGGCCCGGGTGGCCTCCGGGGTGAAGGCGCCGTCGGCGCCGAACTGGGCGACGGCCTCCCGGTTGACCGGCTGGCCGGCGGCGTGGTGCTCCCGCGCGGCGTCGTCCCAGCGGCCGCAGAAGAAGGGGGCGAGGGCGTCCCAGTCGCCGCCCGTGCCCGCGGAGACGGCCTCCAGGGCGGCGAACGCGGCCGGGAACCACGGCTCGTCCTCGCGGAGCCGCGCCAGTTCGAGCCGCGTCGCGCCGGTGGTCTCGATCCCGACGGCCCGGGTGCCCGGGCCGATGAGGGCGAGCTTTCCGATGGCGCCGGGGTACCGGGCCGCGTACCCCAGGGCGACGTTCGCCCCGGCGGAGTGGCCGAGCATGTCGGTCCGGGCGAGCCCGAGGTGTTCGCGCAGCGCCTCCACGTACTCGACGAGCCGGTCGCAGCGGTAGGAGGCGGGGTCCTCGGGCACCGCCGACCCGCCGGTGCCGGGCAGGTCGAGGAGGATGAGCCGGCGGTGGCGGGACAGGCCGCCGAGGTCCCCGAGGTAGCGGGAGTCCGCAGGTCCTCCGGGAACGCAGACGAGCGGGTCGCCGTCTCCGGCCGTGCGGTAGGCGAGCCGGGTTCCATCGGGTGCGCAGAAGGTGGGCATGAGTGCAGCCTGCCATTCATAACCAGGTTGTACAACTCGGTTGTGAATGGATGTCTCCGGTGCGCGGTTCCGGTGTATAACCGAGCTATGACAGGTGACGAGGGCGTGCGCCCCATCCCCGGCCCCATCCCCATCCCCGGCCCCATCGCCGGGTCGCTGACCGAGGAGCAGGCCGGGCGGATGCTCGCGGAGATGAACGAGGTCATCCGCGCGGGCGAGGAGATGCGCAAGCTGCGCACCGAGATGATCAAGGTGTTCACGGGCCTCGGCTGGACGCAGGACAAGATCGCCCGGCTCACCGACATGAGCCAGCCCGCCGTGTCCAAGCAGGTGGCGAAGTACAAGGCGCAGGAGCCGCTCCCGCCGATCGGACTCTCCCTCGACCAGGGCGACGCGCCCTGGCTCGAAGGGCGCCTGTGGGGCCTGGCCGAGGAGATCGCCGCGGCGCACCCGGACACCGCGCGCTGCGCCCGCCACGTCGATGCCGTCGCCCGGGGCAGGAAGCGCTTCGCGCCCCGGGACGTGGACGAGCTGCGACGCCTCGTCGAAGAGGACCTGAGACTGCACCGCGAGGACCTGCCCGGCAGCTACCGGGAGGCGTACGACGCCATCAGCCGAGGCCTCGACGTCCCTTCGGGGGCCACCACGGACACCCCGGCCTCGGTGCGCCGCACCCTCGCCCACCGGATCCAGCGCGACCGGCTCGGCGACGGCACCTGACGGGGCGGGGGCGGGGGCGGGGGCGGGGCGGGTCGGGGCGCGCGGACACCCGCTCCGACCGCGGCACCGGGTTCCGGCCGAACGGCCGATGCGGACGCGCGCCCGCATCGGGCAGCCTCTACGGGTCCCCCGTACGCCGTCCCTCGAAGGAGGCGCCATGCTGCACGCCCTCTACCTCCTCGGCATCGCCGCCTTCGCCGCCTCCGGCGTCCTCGCCGCGCACCGCGCCAACATGGACCCCTTCGGCGGGCTCGTCCTCGCCTTCGCGGCCAGCATCTCCGGCGGGACCCTGCGCGACCTCATCCTCGGCCGGCACCCGCTCTACTGGACGCACGACTGGCTGCTGCTCGTCCTCATCGGGTCGGTCGCCGTCGCCACCATGCTCTACCTGCGCCGCTGGGAGCTCCCGCAGCGCGCGCTCATGGTCGTCGACGCCGTCGGCCTCGCCGTGGTCACCGTGATCGGCGCCCGCGCCGCCATCGACGCCCACGTCACCCCCGTCGCCGTGCTCATCCTGGCCGTCCTGACGGGCGTCACCGGCGAGGTCGTCCGCGACGTGCTCTGCGGGGAGTTCCCGCCGCTGCTGCTGCGCGAGGAGGTGTACGCGACGGCCGCGCTTGCCGGGGCGCTCTGCTACCTCGGCCTGCACTGGGCCGGCGTTCCGGACACCGCGAACATCGTGGTGTCGGCCGGACTGGTCTTCGCCCTGCGCATGACCGCGATCTTCCGCGATCTGCACCTGCCCCGGCTCCAGCGCACCACGGGCTGACGCCGCCAGAGTGGCGAAATGCCGGAATCGGGGTCTTCCGGCATGGTTCTCGGAAGGGCGGTCGCAGCCGCCGGGAACCGCGTCCCGAGGAGTTTCACCGTGTCCGGACCGGCGACGATCCCTCAGATGCGCGTGGTACCCCGCTGGATGCGCAAGCACACCCCGCTGCTGGGCCGGCTCCTGGCGCAGCTCGCCGCGGTCAGGGTGCTGGACTGTGCGACCAGGCTGGCGGCCCAGGCCTTCCTCGGCGCGGTGCCGGCCATCTTCGTCATCGGGGCCCTCGCACCTGACTGGCTCCAGCAACAGCTGGTCACGTCCATCCGTACGACGCTGGGACTCTCGGACGCCACGCTGGACCAGGTGCAGTCGGTGTACTCCTCGGCCGATGTCACGGCCGTCGCGAGCACCGGCGGGGTGGGAATCGTGGTGACGCTGCTGTCGGCGACCGCGTGCAGCCGGGCCCTGCAGAAGACGTGCGAGCGCTCCTGGCACCTGCCCAAGTCCAAGGCGCGGGTCGCCGCCTGGCGATGGCTGGCCTGGCTCGTCGTCTGGCTCGTCGCCCTGCTGTTCCAGGGGCTGGTGCAGACGGCGTTCGGCACCGGCCGGATCACCGGGTTCACCCTCGCCGCGGTCAGCGGCACCCTGCTGTGGTGGTGGACGCAGCACCTGCTGCTCGGCTCCCGGATCCCCTGGCTGCCGCTGCTGCCCGGTGCGCTGCTGGCCGGGTTCGGGGAGCAGCTCCTGACCGTGGCGTCGCGGGTCTACATGCCCCATGCCGTGGATCGCAGCCTGCAGCAGTTCGGCAGCCTCGGCTCCGTCTTCGTCCTGCTGTCCTGGCTCATCGCGTTCTTCATCGTGGTCACCCTCGCCATCGCCGTCGGGTACGTGGTGGCCCACGAACCGCGGCCGGCGGCCTGGCTCGGCACGCCCGCGGACCCCATGACGCCGTGACGCCGTGACGGCACGCGGCTACGGCCGTGCGGCGCGGTCGGCGCCGTCGGTGCGCTCTGCGCAGCGGCCACCGGCCGCGAGCAGGGCGAGGACGGCGAGCACGGCCAGCAGGATCAGGACCAGCAGCAGGACGGTGAGCACCGTCGGGTGGTTCCACAGCGCGAACACGAGCGCGCACACGAGCAGTACGCCGATGGTGAGCGGGCCGCGGTGCGCCTCCACCCAGGTGCCGACGCGTCCGGTGCGCACTCCGTGGGCGGCGCCCCACCCGGCGGCGGAGTCGGCCGCGCGCTCGGCGCCGCCGCGCAGGCCGCGCGGCAGGCGGCCCGCGCCGGAGAGGTAGGCGCCGAGGGCGACGACGACGCCGAGGACCAGCGCGGTCCGGATGCTGACCCGCAGGAACCGCACCAGGGTGTCGAAGACCGCCGCTGCCGCCGCTGGTGACTGGACCTTCGCCGGAAGGTGGTCGAGGTAGTAGTGGCGGGCGACGATCAGCCCGATGGCGAAGACGAGACAGGCGGCGGCCGCGCAGAGCGCCGTGGTCACCAGGGCACGCCGGCGCCGCCGGGCGAGCAGCACTCCGACGGCGCCGAGGACCACCGTGAGCACGGGCAGCCAGTTGCCGACGACGTCGAGCAGGTGGACCGCACCCCGGATCTTCCCCAGCTTCTCGGACTGGAAGAGCACCATCTGCTTGTCGACGTCGGGGATCTTCTCGGCCGGGGACAGGCCGGCCTCCACGAGGTCCTGTTTGACGGTCTCCACGGCGGCGCCGACATCGAGGGTGACGGTGCCCCCCTCCACGCCCACCGCGCCGCGGCCCTCACCGGTGAGCGCGTGCACCACCGCGGCGTGGGCGGCACGGTTGGCGGTGGTCCACACGGTCTCGAACCGATCGCTCTCGACGAACCGGGTCGCCACCTTGGAGACGGCCGCGTCCGCCGCCGAGTCCAGCTGCGGCCCCAGCGCCTTGACCGCCGTCCCCACGCGGGGCGGCAGCCCCTGGGCCTCCAGCCACTTCGCCAGGTCCGAGGTGACCTGGGAGCCGTCGACCCGGACGTCGGCGGCTTCGGTGATGCGGTGGACGGCCGCCGCCTCGATCGCCGGATCCGAGGCGAGCGGGGAGACCGTGGACACGTAGCGGCCGGTGTCCAGCACGATGTCGTGCACCCAGACGGTGATCAGGGAGACCGGCACGAGGACGCAGGTGAGCGTGATCAGCACCGCCGAGACCGAGCTCAGAAAGATCCGCCGGGCACGGGATCCTCCGGTCCGACCCGGTGCGGGCACGTCGTCGGGGAGATCGGACGGCACGCTCATGGCACTCCCGGGGACGACGCAGACGAAGACGCGCTTGTGTCCCATGGGACACACAGGGCCGCCGGATCCGCGCGTTCGGCTGGGCTCTCCGGGTGATCTTCGCCGCCGGTGGCGCCGGTCTCCTCCTACAACCACACGAAGCGGCGCCCGTCTCCCCGGTGACCTCGCCCGCCGCGCCGCGTTAGACCCGTAGCCACCGGCCACCGAGCGAGGGAGACCGTATGTACGCAGCACCCGCCGCACCACTCACCCGCCGCGCGGTCCTCCGTACGGCCTTCACCGCGGCCGTGTTCGCCGGCACGGCCGCGGCGCTGGCCCCCGTACTGCGCGCCCGCCGACCCCGGCAGACGCTCACACCGGCCCCGCTGATCCCGGCGGGCGAGGAGACGTACCGCGGCAGGCACATCGCCGTCGACCCGGCGGGGACCTCCGTCCGCATCGACGGCCGGGCCCTGCACGTCATGCGCCGCTCCGACGGGACGTACCTGAGCGGGATCAACCACTTCCAGTCCTACGCGACCCCGCTGGAGCTCGCCCGCGCGGCCGTCGACGAACTGGGCACCACCCAGCTGGCGTTCGCCGCCGCGCACCACGGGCGACAGGAGTAGCAGGGCGTGTACATCCGGCAGAACCAGAAGAACCTGACCAGCGCGCAGAAGAAGCGCTTCACGGCGGCCGTGATCGAGCTCAAGCGCAACGGCACCTACGACGCCTTCGTCCGCACCCACGACAAGTACTTCGTCCCCGACCGGGAACGCAAACTGCGCGTCGGGCACATGTCACCGTCCTTCTTCCCGTGGCACCGGCGCTACCTGCTGGAGTTCGAAGCCCAGCTCCAGAGCGTCGACCCGGGCGTCACCATCCCCTACTGGGACTGGACCACCGACAACAGCCCGGCCTCCTCCCTGTGGGCGGAGGACTTCCTCGGCGGGACCGGCCGCGCGAGCGACCGCCAGGTGATGACCGGCCCGTTCGCCTACGGGAAGGGCAACTGGACGGTCACGGTCGGCATCACCGAGGCCGCCTTCCTCACCCGCAACCTGGGCCGGCCGCAGAACCCGATCAGCCTGCCGACCCCGGCCGAGCTGCAGTGGGCGCTCGACGATCCGCTGTACGACAGCTCGCCCTGGGACTCGACGGCCGGGCGCGGCGGCTTCCGCAACAAACTGGAGGGCTGGGCCGCCCCGAAGAGCGAGAAGTGGCGCAACCACAACAAGGTGCACCAGTGGATCGGCGGCCACATGACCGGCGGCACGGCCCCCAACGACCCGGCCTTCTGGCTGCACCACGCCTTCGTGGACCTGCTCTGGGACCGCTGGCAGCTGCAGCACCCGGCCTCCGGCTACCTGCCGGCCGCCCCGCTCTCGCCGGGTGACCTCCAGCGCGGCCGGGTGATCTCCCTCGACGAGCCGATGCCGCCGTGGGACGTGACCCCGCGCGAGATGCTCGGCCACCAGGGGCTCTACCGCTACGAGTGAGCCCCGGGCGCAGCCGGTCCCGGCGGGAAACACGAGGAAGAACGCGAGGAAGAACACGAAGAAGGGCCCCCGCCGTCCGGCGGGGGCCCTTCGGGCTACTGGGCGATCAGCCGCCGTAGTTGCCCTCGGTGTGGTGGTCGCCGTCGTGGCCCGAGGCGTTGATGCAGGTGTTGCCGAACGCCGGGTTCAGCAGGCCGATCACGTTGACGGTGTTGCCGCAGACGTTGACCGGGACGTGCACCGGAACCTGGAGCAGGTTGCCCGAGAGGACACCGGGGGAGCCGACCGCCGCACCGTGCGCTCCGGCATCGGCAGCCGCCAGACCCGCACCGGCGGCCAGGGCGCTACCGGCGGCAGCGGTGATGACGAATGCCTTCGCGATACGCGACATCAAGATCTCCTAGAAAGGAATGGGGTGCCGCAGAAAACCGAAGCTGCGGCGTTTGACATGGCATACAACGCGGAGAGAGCCCAAGGGTCACGGTCGCTGGGCCGCCGGTGATCTCCGACCGCCCCGTGATCCCGGTCGACCTGCCCCGTGATCCCGGTCCACCCGCCGATTCCGGACTCCGGACTACGAGCCGGCCGAGAAGCGGGCGGAGGAGAAGTACCGGGGCACCTGCTTGACCGCACCCGGTGCCAGCACCTCCACCGGGGTACCCGCGCAGCCCGGCTCCCGGTACAGGGCCACCGACTTCCGGGTCTTGTTCGAAACCGCCCGCCCGCCGCCGCCCAGGGCCGCCACGCAGCCCTTCGGGGCGTCGATGCCGTGCGGGCGGTCGTCCGTGCCGAGGTACTGGAAGGCGGGCCCGACGGCCGTCGGGGTGCCGAGGGCGGCGGTCGGGCCGTCGGCCGCGTACGCGCCGGAGCCGGCCGCCGCTCCGGCCGTGGCCGCGGCCGCGAGGAGCAGAACGGGGACCGATCCGGTGCGCACGAGGCTCCGAAGGGTGTGGGGGAGAGACAGGGATCGCATGCCCCGCCCAACCCGGCGCGCCCCGGGCGGGGTCACGCCTTGTCACCCCGCGCATGCCTGTGCGACGGTGCGACCGGCGCTCCGCGGAACACCGGATCCAGCGGCCCCGGGCGCCCCGACAGCAGGAGGACGCGATGGCCGCAGCGGCGAGCGGGACCCCGGACCGGGACCGCCCCGGCTCCCGTCCCCGGGTCCGGACCGCCCACGGCGAGGTCGAGGGCAGGACCGGGCCGGACGGCATCGCCGTCTTCCGGGGCATCCCCTACGCCGCCCCGCCCGTCGGAGCCCGCCGGTTCGCCGCGCCCGAGCCGCCCGAGGCCTGGGACGGGGTGCGCGACGCGGGGGCGTACGGCCCCACCGCGCCCAAGGCGCCCTACCCCGAGCCGTTCGCCGCGCTGCTCCCGGACCCCGAGGTCCCCGGGGACGACTGCCTGAACCTCAACGTCTGGACCCCGGAGCCGACGCCCTCCGCCCGGCTGCCGGTCATGGTGTGGATCCACGGCGGCGCCCTCACCCGCGGCTCCTCGGCCGTCCCCGTCTACGAGGGCTCCGCCTTCGCCCGGGACGGGGTGGTGCTCGTGTCCGTCAACTACCGCCTGGGCGTCCTCGGCTACGGCCTCTTCCCCGACGCCCCCGCCAACCGCGGGCTGCTCGACCAGATCGCCGCCCTGGCCTGGGTGCGGGACAACATCGCGGCCTTCGGCGGCGACCCCGGCCGGGTCACCGTCTTCGGCGAGTCCGCCGGGGCCATCAGCATCGGCGCCCTGCTCGCCGCACCCCGCGCCGCGGGCCTCTTCCGGCAGGCCGTCCTGCAGAGCGGCGCCCCCGAGGTGCTGCCGCGGGACCGGGTGCGCACCATGGTCCGCCGGATGGCCGCGCTGCTGAAGGTCCCCGCCACCGCGGAGGCCTTCGCCAAGGCCGCCCTGCCCGATCTGCTCGCCGCCCAGGCGGCCGTCCTGCGCCGCTCCTCCCCGCTGCTCGGCGGCCCCGCCTTCGGCCTGGTCGCGGACCCCGGGACGCTGCCGCTCGATCCGCTCGAAGCGGCGGCCGCGCGGGGCGACGTACCGCTGCTGCTGGGCTGGACCGCCGAGGAGTACCGGCTCTGGCTGGCCCCGACCGGCACGATGCGGCTGCTGGACCGGCTGGGGCCGCTGTCCGTGGCCCTGGGCCGGATCCGCTCCGGCAAGGACCGGGCCGCCGTACGGGCCCTGCGCGCCGAGCGGCCGGGCGCGGGACCGGCCGACCTCCTCGGCCACCTGCTCACCGACCGGCTGCTGCGCGATCCGCTGCGCGCGCTGGCGGGCGCGGCCGGGAGGAGCGCGCCGAGCTTCGTGTACGAGTTCGCCTGGCCGTCCGGCGTCCCCGGCCTCGGGTCCTGCCACGCCCTGGAACTGGGCTTCGTCTTCGACACCCTGGACGTGCCCGAGGCCTCCTGGCTGGCCGGGCCGGACGCCCCGCGGGAGCTGGCCGGGGAGATGCACGCGGCCTGGGTGCGCTTCGCAGCCGAGGGGGATCCCGGCTGGTCGCCCTGGAATGGCGACGGCCCGCCGAAGGTGTTCGGCGGGCCGGGGCGCGAGGAGCCGGGATCCGGGGAGCCCGTACGGGCCGGCGGGGCGACTACTCCACGGGCCCTTCCATGACCTTGCTGATGAACTGGATCGGCCCCTCGCCCATGTTGGGCACGTAGGTCTTGGCGTTGTGCTGGCCGCCCTGGATGATCCTCAGGTTGGTGTGGATCGGCCCCTTGCCGTAAGCGGCGATGAACTTCTGCACGTTCGGCAGGGTGTTCTTGTTGTTCTCGTTCGTGCCGACCTGGAAGGCCAGGTAGACGTCCGGGCTGCCCTTCTTGCCGATCAGCGCCTTGGCGAGCAACTCGGGGTTGTTCTCCGCCTTCTCCTTGTCGTGGCCCTTCCACAGGGGGGAGTCGGGGAGGATGTCCGGGCCGGAGCAGATCGCGGCCTTGAACTTCTCCGGGTACTTCAGCACCGCCTTGAGACTGGCGAAGCCGCCCGTGGACGAGCCCATGTAGGACCAGCCGTCACGGGACTTGACCGTGCGGAAGTTCTGCCGCATCAGGTCGGGGACGTCATCGGTGAGCCAGCTGTCCATCTTGGGCTGGCCCGGGATGTCGGAGGCGTCCCAGTAGACGCCCTTGTCGTCCGGGCCCGGGTTCAGCACCGGCATCGCCAGGAGGAAGGGCTTGCTCTTCCCCGCGGCGTACCACTTGCTGATGCTGCTCTGGAGGCCCAGGTCGGTGCCCATCCAGTAGTTGTTCGGGTAACCGGCGCCGCCGGGCAGCGCGATCATGACCGGGAACCCGCTCTTGGCGAACTTGGGGTCGCCGTACTCCTTGGGCGCCCACACCCAGACCTTGCCCTTGAAGCCGGACTTCTTGCCGGTGATCGTGGTGACGGCGACGTGCGTGCCGTCGGGCAGGGTCATCGCGTTCTTGAAGTCGGCCGCCGGGCCGGTGGGCATCGACATCTTCGAGTGCGGCGGCGGCGTGGGCAGCGCGGCTCCACCGGTGTCGCCCCCGGCGGAGCCGGACGGCGGCAGCCGGCCGAAGGAGACGGAGTCGCCCTTGTCGGTGAAGGGCGGTATCTCGTAGTGGCTCATCACGAGCGAGGCGACGGCCGCCAGCGCGAGGACGGAGGCACCCGCGATCACCCACCGCCGGACCCGGGACGGCCGGCGGCGCGAGCTCTCGGGCTGCCGCGGCTCCTCGGGCTGGGGCGGGCCGTACTGCTGCTGGTAGGGCCCTTCAGCGCCGTACTGCTGCTGATAGGGCGCATCGGAGCGGTACGGCTGCTGCTGGTAAGGCCCTTCCGAGCGGTACGGCTGCTGCTGTCCGTCGGGTGAGTGCGACATGTGCGGGTGCTCTCCGGCTGGTGCTGCCCCGTGGGGGCGGGGTTGGGACTGCTTTCGATCGAAAGATGAGCGTACGTGCCCGCAGGTTCCCGATTTTTACGTCTCTTGGTGTTCCGAAGAGGATCACGTTGCCCTACGCGAAAAGGGCCTGTGGAGTTCCCGTTCTGTTCGCCGAGAATCCCTGGCCTCTGCACATGCCGGTGGGTACGGTACGTCCGCGCCGCCCCCAGACCACCCTGCCCGGAGGTAATTCCCGTGTTCGGCATGCCCTTTTCACGGTCCCGCCGCAAGACCGCCCTCGCCACCGCCTTCGGCGTCACCGCCGCCGGCGCCGCGCTGTGGGCGGGCATCGGCTCCGCCCAGCCCGCGCACGCGGCCGGCCTGCCCGCACCCGACCACATAGTCGTCGTGGTCTTCGAGAACCACGCCTACAACCAGGTCATCGGCAGCTCCAGCGCCCCGTACATCAACTCCCTCAAGACCGGGGGAGCCAACCTCACCGCCTCCTACGGCATCACGCACCCGAGCCAGGCCAACTACATGCAGCTCTTCTCGGGCTCCAACCAGGGCGTGACCGGTGACAGCTGCTACACGCCCGGCTTCAGCTCCGCGCCCAACCTGGCCTCCGAGCTGATCGCCGCCGGCAAGACCTGGGGCAGCTACAACGAGGGGCTGCCCAGCGCGGGCTCCACCACCTGCTCCAGCGGCAAGTACGCGCGCAAGCACAACCCCTGGTTCGCCTTCTCCAACGTGCCCACCGGCACCGCGAAGACGATGACCCAGTTCCCCACCGACTTCACCACCCTGCCCAAGGTGTCCTTCGTCGTCCCGGACCTCTGCAACGACATGCACGACTGCTCCGTCGGCACCGGAGACACCTGGCTCAAGAACAAGGTCAAGGCCTACGCGGACTGGGCCAAGACCCACAACAGCCTGCTCGTCGTCACCTTCGACGAGGACAACCGCCTCGCCGGCAACAAGATCCCGACGGTGTTCTACGGCCAGTCCGTGACCCCCGGATCCAGCACCTCCACCACCTACAACCACTACGACGTGCTGCGCACCCTGGAAGGCCTGGCCGGTCTGACCGCCCACGCCGGGAACGCGGCCACCGCCAAGGACATCACGGGGATCTGGACTTCCTGACCATGTACGTTGCGGACAGTCGCGCCACCCCCGCGTCCGCCGTGACCCCAGAGCCGCAGGCCGCCGCCCAGGGCATCCGCCCCGGGCGGCGCGCCGCGCTCGCCCCCACGGTGCTCGCGCTCGGCACGGTCAGCCTCATCACCGACGTCTCCTCGGAGATGGTCACGGCCGTGCTCCCGCTCTACCTCGTCGCCGGACTCGGGCTCACCCCGCTCGGCTTCGGGCTGCTCGACGGCCTCTACAACGGGGTCAGCGCCCTGGTCCGGCTCACCGGAGGCCACCTCGGCGACCGCTTCGGCCGCCACAAGGCCCTCGCCGGCCTGGGCTACGGGCTCTCCGCCCTGTGCAAACCACTGCTGCTGCTCGCCACCACCCTGCCCGCCATCGGGGCCGTCCTCGCCCTCGACCGCACCGGCAAGGGCCTGCGCACCGCCCCGCGCGACGCCCTGATCTCCCTGGCCGCGGCGCCCGGGGAGCGAGGCCGGGCCTTCGGCGTCCACCGGGCGATGGACACCGCCGGCGCCCTGATCGGGCCCGTCCTGGCCTTCCTGATCCTGCGCGGCGCCGCCGACGGCTACGACGCCGTCTTCACCGTCAGCGCCTGTGTGGCCGCGCTGGGCGTCCTCGTGCTGGTGCTCTTCGTACCCGGCCGGCGCACCGTGCCCGCGGCCGGCGCGGCCCCCGTCTCGCTGCGCGCCGCCTTCGGCCTCCTGCGCCGTCCCGACCTGCGCCGCATAAGCCTCTGCGCCCTGCTGCTCGGCCTGTGCACGGTCAGCGACGGCTTCGTCTTCCTGCTGCTGCAGGAGTCCACCGGCATCGCCGACCGCTGGTTCGCCCTGCTGCCGCTGGGCACCGCCGCCGCCTTCTTCCTGCTCGCGCTGCCGCTGGGCCGGCTCGCCGACCGGATCGGCCGCCGCGCCGTCTTCCTCGGCGGTCACCTCGCGCTGCTCGCCGCGTACGGGATCCTGCTCGCGGGCGGTTCCCATCCCGCGCTGCCCTACGCCGTCCTCCTGCTGCACGGCGGCTTCTACGCCGCCACCGACGGGGTGCTCATGGCCGCGGCCGCCGGAGCCGTCCCGGAGGAACACCTGGGTGGCGGCCTCGCCCTCGTCCAGACCGGCCAGGCCCTGGCCCGGTTCGCCGCCTCGCTCGGCTTCGGCGCCGCCTGGACCCTCTGGGGTCCCCGCCCCGCCCTGTGCGCCGCCGTCGTCCTGCTGGCCGGGGCCGTCGCGCTCTGCGTCCGGCTGCTGCGGCAGGGCGGCGGACCCGACACCCCGGCGCCCGACACCCCGGCGCCCGACACCCGGGCGCCCGACGCCGCGGCCGCCTGAATCCCCCCGTAGCCGACGAAAGGCCCCACCCATGCCCCTCCAGCGCCGGATCCTGATCCTGGTCTCCGCCGTCGTCCTGCTCACCGTCATCGGTGCGCTCGCCGTCGTACGGGCCTCCTCGCGGGCCGGGGAGAAGGACCGGACGCAGGCGGGCGGGCCGGCGATCACCCGCGGCGAGGTGTCCCTCGCCGCGGGGGACGGCGGTCGGCGGATCGTCTTCCGGAACATGGCCTGGGGGCCGCACCGCGACGAGCTCGCCACCGCGGCGGCCGGCGCGCCCGAAGGCCCGCGCACCGCCTCCGGGGTGAGCTGCCTGCGCTTCCACGCGGCCGCCGGCACCGGGATCTGCCTCCGGGCCGACAAGGGCGGGGTGCAGGACGCCTATAAGGCGGTGGTCCTCGACGCCCGGCTCAAGGAGGTCGCCTCGCGCCCGCTGGCCGGCATCCCGACCCGGGCCCGGGTCTCGCCCGGCGGCCACCTGGTCGCCTGGACGGTGTTCGTGGGCGGGGACTCGTACGCCGGTACGAACTTCTCGACCCGGACCTCCCTGCTGGACCTGCGCAGCGGGAGGTACGACGCCTCGCTGGAGGACTTCACCATCCACAAGGACGGCAAGACGTACCGCAACGCGGACGTCAACTTCTGGGGGGTCACCTTCGCCGCCGACGAGCGGACCTTCTACGCGACGCTCGCCACCGGCGGCCGGACCCACCTGGTCCGCGGCGATCTCGCGGCGCGCACGGTGACCACGCTGCGCGAGAACCTGGAATGCCCGTCCCTGTCGCCCGACGGGACCCGGCTGGTGTTCAAGAAGCGGGTGGCGGGCCTGTCGCCGGACGCTCCCTGGCGGCTGTACGTCCTGGACCTCGCCACGATGGCCGAGGCGCCGCTCGCCGAGGAGCGCAGCGTCGACGACCAGGTGGTGTGGACCGACGACAGGACCGTCGTCTACTCGCTGCCCGGGGACTTCGGCGCCGACCTGTACTCGCTGCCCGCCGACGGCTCCGGGGCCCCGGCCCGGCTGATGACCTCGGCCCTCGCCCCCGCCTTCCTCGGCTGACACCGGGAAGAGGGGGCGGGGCGGGGGGCAGGGCCTTCGGATCCTCGGAGAAGGCCCGAGGAGGACCGTTACGCCGGGATGAGCGTCTTGCGGCGCCGCTTGCGCTGCGCGGCAGCCGAGATCCTCAGCTCGATGACCGACCGCACGGTCGGCCACTCCTCGTCGAGGATCGAGTAGAAGGCGGTACTGCGCACGGCGCCGTCCAGGCCCCGCGAATGGGCCCGGCGGACCCCCTCGCTGGTGAACCCGAGCCGCTCCATCGCGGCGCGCGAGCGTCCGTTGCGGGCGTCCGCGCGGAGCGAGATCCGCCGGACCCCCCAGGTCTCGAAGGCATGGCGGAGCATGAGCAGCTTCGCCTCGGTATTGATGCCGGTGCCCTGGGCCGCGGGAGACAGCCAGGTATTGCCGATCTCGGCGGCATCGGGGATCGCCGTCGCCGGATCGCCGAACGGGACCCCCGGCACGGCGGGCCACACCAGCGGCCCCTGCCAGTAGTCGAGTTCCAGGAACCGGGTCGAACCGACCACCCGATCGTCGGTGGCTCTGACCACCGCGAACGGGAGCGATCGACCCGCCGCCTGATCGGCGAGGGCACGGTCGATGTACTCGTGTGACGCCTGCAACCCGTGGGGCACGGGAGTGAAGGCGTAAGTCGTACGATCCTCGGCCCCGGCCAGGGCCAAGGCCTCGGTGTGGTGGGGGGCGAGGGGCTCAAGCCGCACGGAGCGGCCGGCGAGGAGTACGGGTACGGGCACGGAGCCTTCGGTCCTTCTGGGCGGTGGGGTGGTTGCACAGTCTGCGTCCCTGACGTCGCCCCCAGTGCAAAACACGGGTGAAAGGCAACGGGCTGTCAGGTGAACGCGAGTGGCTCAATGTAGCCCCTTAGAGTCCTTCCATGAACCCCCTGATTGGCAATGGCGCGACACTCTTTTTCGAGGACTTGGGTCCCCGCGACGGAGCCCCCGTAATCCTGATCCACGGACATCCGTTCAGCCACTTGATGTGGGCCCCCCAGACGGCCGCACTGACCACGGCCGGTTACCGCGTGATTACCCCTGACCTGCGGGGATACGGGCAAAGTCCGGTGTTGCCCGGCAAAACCCTGCTCGCCGACTTCGCCGATGATCTGGTTGCTCTGCTCGACCGTCTGGACGTCGAACAAGCGGTCGTCGGCGGTGTGTCCATGGGCGGGCAGATCGCCATGGAGATGTGCCTCGGCCACCCGGGCCGCGTGCGGGCACTCGTCCTCTCCGACACCTCCGCCCCGCCGGAAACGGAAGACGGCAAAACCTTCCGCCGGAACCTCGCCGAGCGGCTCCTCGCGGAGGGAATGAAGCCCTATGCCGACGAGGTCATCGACAAGATGCTGGCGCCCTACAACGTGACGGGAATGCCGGAGGCCGCGGCCGAGGTCACCGGGATGATGTACGCCACCGACCCCGAGGGCGCGGCCGCCGCCCTGCGGGGGCGGGCCGAACGGCCCGACTACGCCCCGGTGCTCGCGGCGCTGCCGGCCGAGGTGCCCTGCCTGATCGTGGTCGGCCGGGACGACGTCTACACCCCGGTCGCCGAGGCCGAGTCCCTGCACGCGCTGGTTCCGCACTCGGTGCTCGCCGTGGTGGAGCGGGCCGGTCACCTGCCGGGCGTCGAGCAGCCGGAGGCCTTCAACCGGGCGCTGCTGGAGTTCCTCGCGGGAATCTGACCGCCCCCGCCCCCCGGATA
The DNA here is from genome assembly GCF_035978755.1 of Streptomyces sp. NBC_01298. Taxonomy (NCBI): domain Bacteria; kingdom Bacillati; phylum Actinomycetota; class Actinomycetes; order Kitasatosporales; family Streptomycetaceae; genus Streptomyces; species Streptomyces sp. NBC_01298. Next base: position 712,084 of record NZ_CP108414.1, on the reverse strand, counting down.
GCCCTGGCCAGGCCGCAGGACCGCCCCGGGCCGGGGCTTTCGGCTGTCCGGAGGGTGTCGAACGGGGCTACCGCGTGCCGGACGGGCGGTGTCAGTCTGTCTGCAGGGTGGTGCGCAGCCGGTAGCGGTCCCCGCTGTACTCCACCGTGGACAGCAGCAGCGGCCGCTGGTCCTTGGTGTACACCGTCTGGTCGAGTACGAGTACGGGCGCGCCCTCGGCGATGCCCAGGTGACCGGCGAGTTCCCCGTCGGCGTTGCGCGCCTCGATGGTGGCCTCGGCGCGGTCGGGTTCGACGCCCCAGCGGCGCAGTTCCTCGAAGAGGGAGGTCTCGCGGAAGTCGGTGCGGGCGAGGTCGGGCGCGAGGTCGGCGACGACCAGGGTCCGGTCGACGGCGATCCGGACGTCGTTGAGCATGCGGACCCGCTCCAGACGCAGGAGCGGGGTGCCGGCGGGCACATCGAGGCGGTCGGCGTCGTCCAGGGACGCGGTGACGGTGTCGTGGCGCAGGACCACCGAACTGGCGCGCATGTGCTTGCGCCGCGCGGTGGCGGTGAAGGACTCCAGGTCCTTGGGCCATTCGCGGGCGGGTGCGGGCGCCACCGGCGCCGCGACGAACCAGCCGCGCCCGTGGGACGCGGTGACCAGGCCCTGTTCGACGAGCCGGGCGAGCGCGCGGCGCAGGGTGACGCGGGAGACGTCCAGCCGGGTGCACAGCTCGCGCTCGGGCGGCAGCTTGCTGCCCTCGGACAGGCCGCGGCGGGCGATCTCCTCGCGGATGCGGTCGGCGGCCTGGGCCCACAGGGGGTCCGCGGCGCGGGCGTGCGACGCGATCGGGGAGGAGGCGGCGGCGATGGCAGCGTCGTCGGTCATGGGGCAAACCATACCACTTACTACCACTTCGCTTCGGCTTCAGTCCCGGTGGGCTCGGGACCTAGGGCCCCATCTTGATATTTCCTTAAAGACCACAAGAGACCACCGTTGACCAATCCAAAACCACTGGCTACCTTCGAGTCGTCCCCACCACCCCGCTCGACGAGGAGCACCAGATGAGTACGGCCACCGCCGCGGTCACACCGGCCGCCGGAAAGAAGCCGGGCCGGATCATGCCGGTCATGCAGCGCATCGGCCGCAGCCTGATGCTGCCCGTGGCCACGCTGCCGGCCGCAGCCCTGCTGACCCGCCTCGGCGGCGCCGACCTGCTGGGTCGCGAGAACTTCCCGATGATCATCCAGAAGCTCGCGATGGTGCTGGGGGCCGCCGGAACCACGGTCTTCGAGAACCTTCCGCTGCTCTTCGCGGTCGGCGTGGCCGTCGGCTTCGCCAAGAAGTCCGACGGCTCCACCGGCCTGGCCGCCGTGGTGGGCTACCTCGTCTTCAAGGCCGTACTGGCCAGCAAGGCCTTCCCGGCCGGCGCCGACGGCGAGAGGCTGGACGCCAAGGTGCTCGGCGGCATCGTCATGGGCCTCGTCGTGGCAGTCCTCTACCAGCGCTACAGCCGCAAGAAGCTGCCCGACTGGCTGGGCTTCTTCGGCGGCCGCCGGCTCGTGCCGATCCTGAGCGCCTTCGCCGGCGTCGGCATGGGCGTGGTCTTCGGAGTGGTCTGGCCGACCGTCGGCAACTGGTTCTTCCACTTCGGCGAGTGGCTCGTCGGCACCGGCGCATGGGGCGCGGGCCTCTTCGGCCTCGTCGTCCGGGCCCTCATCCCGATCGGGATGCACCACTTCTTCTCGTTCTTCCCCTGGTTCGAGGCGGGCTCCTTCGTCAACCCGGCCACCGGCGACGTGGTCCACGGCGACATCTTCCGCTTCCAGGCCGGCGACCCGACCGCGGGCCAGTTCATGACCGGCGGCTTCCCGATCTACATGTTCGCCCTGCCGGCCGCCGCCATGGCCATCGCCCACACCGCGCGCCCCGAGAACCGGGCCATGGTCAAGGGCATGATGATCTCCGTCGCGCTGACCTCCTTCGTCACCGGCGTGACCGAGCCCATCGAGTTCGCCTTCATGTTCGTGGCCCCGCTCCTCTACGCGATCCACGCCTTCCTCTTCGGCGTCTCGATGGCCGTCTGCTACGCCCTCGGCATCCGTGACGGCTTCGGCTTCTCCTCCGGCGCCATCGACTACATCGTGAACTTCGGCATCGCGACCAAGCCCTGGCTGCTCATCCCGATCGGCCTGGCCTTCGCCGCCATCTACTACGTGCTCTTCCGCTGGGCGATCGTGAAGTTCGACCTCCCGACACCGGGCCGCGAACGCGACGAGGACGGCAACCCGATCTCCAAGGCCGACGCCACCATCTGAGCCCCGGCCGGTAGCCCCGGCCGGCCGGGCTCCGCCCGCCCCGCCCCGCCCCCGTACGATCGCCCGCCCCCGCCCCGCCCGACCCGGCGGGGGCCCGCGACCCCCAGACTTCGCTAAGGACCCCCCACCATGTCCGGATCCCGCATCACGTTCCTCGAAGGCCAGGCCGACCAGGGCGCGGCCCTCGCCCGGATCGCCGACCGCGTCCGCACCCAGCTCGCCTCCCCGGACCTCGCCGGGCTGCGTGCCGCCGAGCGCCCCCTGTTCACCGGCATCGGAGCCTCGTACGCCGCCCTCGCCGTCCCCGTGCAGCAGCTCCGCGAAGCCGGGATCGTCTCCCAGCGGGTGCTGTCCAGCGAGATCGAGACCGGCACCGCCGGCTTCGACACCGACTGCCTGATCGCCGTCTCCCAGGGCGGCCGCAGCTCCGAGACCATCGCCGCCTTCGAGTGCGCCGCCCCCGGCATCACGAAGACCGCGCTGCTCAACGTGGTCCCCTCGCCGCTCGGCGACCTCGCGGACCTCACCGTGGACCTCGGCAACGAGCCCGACTCGTACGCCTCGACCATCGGCTACACCGGCACCATCGTCGCCCTGGACCTGATCGCCGGGGCCGTCGCGGGCCGTGAAGGCGACCCGTGGGGCGAGATCGCCGAGCAGACCACCGCGGTCCACTCGCAGGCCACCGAGGTCGTGGCGGGCCTGCGGGAGCGCGGCGCCCGCTGCATCGCCTCCGACGGCGTGGCGGCCGGGGCCTCCCGGGCCTCCGCCGAGGAGGGCGCGCTGCTGCTGCGCGAGGTGGTGCGGATGACCGCGGCCCACTCGGCGACCCGCAACTACCTGCACGGCGAGATGGAGTCGGCGGGCAACACCCTCCACCTCGTCTACGGCGACGGCCGCGAGATCGAGCTGGCCCGCTCGCTGGCGGGCGCCGGCCACCTCACCCTGCTGCTGACCACGGCCGAGGTGGAGCCCGCGGACAGCCTGTCGGTCATCCGCCTGCCCGAGGTCGCGGACGCGGTCCGGGTGGTCCTGGAGACGGTGGTCCTCCAGGAACTGGTGGCCCAGCTCAGCGCCGAGCGGGACGTCCCGATCGAGTCCTTCGTCTTCGCCAACGACGACACCAAGCAGGGCGGCCTCGACATGTCCGACTTCGAGGTCGCGGCCTTCACCCAGGCCTGAGCCCCGCCCCCATGCCGCGGCCCGCAGGATCCGGAGGATCCGCGGGCCGCGGCATGTGCGGGCCGCGCCGCCTCTCGGAGCCCGCTGCGCGCGTCCCGCCTCGCTCCCCGGCCCGGGACCCGCGCGGGCGGCCTGGGATCATGCTCGGATGGATCCCTTGTCGACCGATCTGACCCGCCTCGCCGCCACCGGCAGGTTCGGAGACTTCTTCGTCGGTGCCCGGCTGCCCGATCTCATCGCGGCGAAGGGGGAGCCCGAGTGGTCGGGGCGCATCCAGGAGAAGCGGCGCTGGCCGCACTGGTTCTGCTACGGCGGTCTGGAGATCGTCTTCTGCCGGTGCCGGCTGCTGGACCGGATGTTCGTGCCCGTCTGGCGCGACGGGCTGGAGATCCCGGGAACCGGCCGCGCACCGGGATACACCGTCACCGCACCGGTCACCGAGTCGCGCTTCACCGCCGCCCTCACCGCCGCCGGCATCGCCTGGCGCACGCAGTGGTCGCCGGCGCTGCCGGACCAGCGCACGCTCCTGACCGACCCGGCTCCCGGCATCGTCGCCGACTTCGTCTTCGTCGCGCCCGACGGCGAGGATCCGGTCACGGCGGACTGGCCGCTGGAGAAGGCGGGCATGTACGGACTGCACCACGGCGCCTGTCCGGAGCCGGACCCGAACCTGCCCGACGACGGCTACGGAGCCTGAGGTGGACGAGGTACTGAGGGAACTGCGCGCCGTCGGGCCCTTCTTCACCGTGGCGTACGGGAAGGAGCCGCCCGGGGCCGGCTTCCGGCCGGTCGGCGAGCTGTACGGGGAAGGGCTCGGGGCCTACGTCGGCGAGGTCGGGCGGCGGATCGGGAGCGGGTCCGGCCGGGTGGCGGCTTCGACCGCGCAGTTCGGGATCGTGTCGCGGCTCTGGTCGCTCGCGCTCGGCTGCGCCGTCCTGTCCGGGCGGGTGCCGGACCTGCGCCCCGCCGGCCTGTGGTGGCGGCTGCCCGGAGCGGGGTCGCTGGAGCTGTGGCTGCCCGAGCCCGCCGAACTCCCCGGGGAAACCCCGGAGCGGGCCCTCGCGGACAGCGTGCTCGGCCACCTCGCGGTGCTCGACACGGCGCTGCGCGAGCGGTTCGGCGTCTCGCCGCGGGTGCTGCGCGGCAACGCCGCCTCCGGGCTGGTCGGCGCCGTCCGGGTGCTCACGGACCGGGTGCCGGGGGAGGCGGCCGCGCTGCTGGCCGCCGGGCTCCTCGCCGACGGCGGCCCGCTCGAAGGGACCGGCACCTATCTGCACGAACCCGGCCTCGGGGTGGCCTTCCTGCGCCGCAGCTGCTGTCTGTACTACAAGGTGCCCGGCGGCGGCCTCTGCGGGGACTGCGTACTGCGGACCAAGTAGACGGCAAGGGGCCACCGGAAGCGGCGTACCGCTCCCGGTGGCCCCCGTAGGCCGTTCGCGCCCTGCTGATCGGAGGATCAGAGGATCAGAAGGTCAGGTTCCAGGCGTCGATCTTGCCCGTGTCCTGGCTGGCGTTGTCGTTCACGCGCAGGGTCCAGACGCCGTTCGCGACCTCGGAGGAGGCGTTGACCGTGAAGGTCTGGATGATGTTGTCCGCGCTGCCGCCGGTCCGGTTGCTCAGGACGTAGACGGAGCCGTCCGGAGCCACGAGGTCGACCTTGAGGTCACCGATGTAGGTGTGCTTGATGTCCACGCCCACCTTGAGGGTGGCCGGCGCGTTGCCGGTCACCCCGCTGACGGTGATGGCGCTGTTCACGGTCGCGTTGTCCGCGATCGCGACATCGGTGAGGTTCTCGAAGTACTTGCCGGTGGGCGGGGTGGTCGTACCGCCCACCGCCTTCAGCGCGTCGACCTGGCCCTCGCCGAAGAACCCGTTGTTGGCCGTGGTGCCCTTGCAGCGGCTGTCCGACGGGCAGGCGGTGTCGTTGGCCTGGGTGGCCAGCGCGGTGCGGATCTGTGCCGGGGTGAAGGTCGGGTTGGCGCTCGCGATGAGCGCCGCGACGCCCACGACGTGCGGGGTGGCCATCGAGGTGCCGCTCTTGGTGCTGTAACCGCCGCCCGGAGCGGTGGAGTAGACGTTGCTGCCCGGGGCCGCGACGTCGATGACGGCCTGGCCGAAGTTGGAGAACGAGGCCTTGGTGGTTCCGGTGCCGTTGGCGGCGACCGTGACCACGCCCGGGAGCTCGGTCGGGATGTCGAGGCAGGCGTTGGTGATGGTCCGGGTGGTCGGCGTCGAGTCGTTGGGGCTCGCCGAGTCCGTGGTCTTGTTGGCGAGGTCGTAGTCCTCGTTGCCCGCCGCGGCGACCTGGAGCGAGCCCTTGCTCTCCGCGTACTCCTGGGCGCGCTTGACGCCCTCGATGATCGCGGCCTGATCGATGTTGTCCGGGCAGTTGAACTGCCACGGGTCCGTGTAATAGCTGTTGTTGGTGACCTTGAAACCGTGGTCGCCGGACCACACGAAGGCGCAGATGGTGTTCTCTGCGAAGAACAGCGAGGTGCCCGGCTCGGCCACGCGGACCGAAGAGATCTTCACGCCCGGGGCGACGCCGATGACGCCCTTGCCGTTCTTGGCGGCGGCCACGGAGCCGGCCACGTGCGTGCCGTGGGTGTCCACGTCGCGCCAGGCGCCGACCCGGGTGTCCGCCTTGCCGTAGGCGCAGGAGGCCGAGTCCGCGGCGTTGAAGTTCGGCGCCAGGTCCTGGTGCTGGTCGTCCACGCCGGTGTCCAGGATGCCGACCTTGACGGAAGCCGAGCCGGTGGTCACGGCCCAGGCCTGGTCGGCCTTGATCTGGGTCATGTCGGCCCGCAGCGGCTCGCCGGCGGGCGTCGTCGACTGGGACGGGTTGGCGGGCAGCGCCGGGTTGTAGGCGTCGGCCGGTACGTCCGAGGTGCGCGTCGCGCCGACCTTCTGGACCCCGCTGACGCCGCGCATGGTGGCGGCGAAGGTCGAGGAGGTCGAGTGGGCGACGATCACGCCGATCTGGTCGTAGTACGAGAAGACCGTGCCGCCGTTCGCCGTGACGGCCGAACGGACCGCGGAGCTGTCACCGGCGGCGGTGATCACCACGTAGGCGCGGGTGCCGGCAGCCCAGGTCGCACTCTGGGAAGTCGGCGCCGGGGCCTTGGCCTTGGCGGGGGCGGAGGTTCCGGGGATGCCCGCCGGGGAGACGGGCGCCGTGCCGGCGAGCGCGGCCGGGGCCCCGAAGGCCAGGGCGGCCAGGGCGGCCGCCAGCACGAGGGTGCGTCGAGGTCGGCTGGATATGTGGGGTATCAATGCGTCCTCCGAAGACGGCCCTGCGGTGCGGGTGGCACCTACCGGGCCGTACGAAACGAGTGGTGGACGCAAGATGTCAGAAGCGTGCCCCGATATGGAAGTACCTTTTACCGCTAGACGGTTGATCCGATCTTGGCTGAAAAAAGACTATTGCCCGAGGTGTCGGGACCGACCGGGCTGGGCACCGTGGGGGCGAGCCCTGCCCGGCCGGTCCGCGGGGCGTCCCCGTCAGACGGGTACGCCGTCCTTGGCGCCGCCCGGCTGGGCGGGTACGGCCGTGGCCTGCTCGTGTCCGTCGTCGGTCAGCGTGCTCTCGTCGAACGGCACTCGTCCCGCGAGGACTTCGGTGGCCCGGGCCCGGTCGAACTCCTTCGTCCAGGTGCCGATCAGCACGGTCGCGATCGCGTTGCCGGCGAAGTTCGTCAGGGCCCGCGCCTCGCTCATGAACCGGTCGATGCCCACGATCAGGCCGACGCCGTCGATGAGTTCAGGCCGGTGCGACTGCAGCCCTCCGGCGAGCGTGGCCAGTCCCGCGCCGGTGACCCCGGCCGCACCCTTCGAGGCCACGATCATGAACAGCAGCAGGGAGATCTGCTCGCCCAGGGCCAGGGGCTTGCCCATCGCCTCCGCGACGAAGAGCGAGGACATCGTCAGGTAGATCGCGGTTCCGTCCAGGTTGAAGGAGTAGCCGGTCGGGACCGTGATGCCGACCACCGGCCGTGAGACGCCCACGTGCTCCATCTTCGCGATCAGCCGGGGCAGCGCCGACTCCGAGGAGGAGGTGGACAGGATCAGCAGGAACTCCCGGCCCAGATAGCGCAGCAGGGCGAAGACGCTGATCCCCGTGCACAGCCGCAGCAGTGTGCCCAGGACCACGAAGACGAAGAGCAGGCAGGTCGTGTAGAACCCGATCATGATGACCGCGAGGGACTTCAGGGCGTCCATTCCGGTCGCCCCGACCACCGCAGCGATCGCGCCGAAGGCGCCCACCGGCGCCGCCCACATGATCATCGCGAGCACCCGGAACACCAGCTTCTGCACGTGCCCGATCCCGCGCAGCACCGGCTCGCCCGCCGCGCCCATGGCCTGGAGCGCGAACCCGCACAGCAGCGCCACCAGCAGCGTCTGGAGCACCTCGCCCCCGGTGAAGGCCGACACCATCGTGGTCGGGATGATCCCCAGCAGGAACTCGGGCGTGCTCTGCGCTCCGCCCGCCTTCGCCTGCGCCTCGCCGGCGTGCCGGGCCGCCTCGGTCAGGTGCAGCCCGCTGCCCGGCTCCAGCAGGTTGCCCACGAGCAGGCCGATGGCCAGCGCCACCGTGGACATCACCATGAAGTAGCCGAGCGCCAGCCCGCCCACCGCGCCGACCTTGGCGGCCTTGCGCACCGAACCGATGCCCAGCACGATCGTGCAGAAGATGACGGGCGAGATCATCATCTTGATGAGGTTGACGAACCCGGTGCCCAGCGGCTTGAGCTCCACGGCCGTGCCGGGTGCGGCGAAGCCGACGGCGATGCCGAGCAGCACCGCGCCGATCACCGCGATGTACAGATAATGCGTCTTGTCGCGCCTGGCGGCCACGATGCCTCCCGGTAGTGCCTTCGCCTCCCCGATGGCGAAGGCGTCCCGGGAGGACCATGGCCCGCCGCTGTGACCCCGGTCACCCTTGCGTTCATTGAGTTCACGCCCGGGTGCACACTGAGCGCCATGTTCCGCTTCCCCCGGCCGCCGCGCAGCCTCGCCGGCCAGCTCTTCGCCATGCAGGTGGTGCTGGTCGCCGCGGTCGTCGCCGGCTGCGCGGTCTTCGCTTACGCGACCGCCCGCGACCAGGCCGAGGAGGCCGCCCGGCGCCAGGCCGGAGCGGTGGCCCGCGCGGTCGCCGACTCCCCGTCGGTCCGGGACGCGGCACGGGGGGACGGTCGCGCCGCCCTGCAGCCCTACGCGGAGCGGGTCCGCGTGGACGCGGGCGTGGACTTCGTGACGATCATGGCTCCGGACGGACGGCGCTGGACCCATCCCGACCCGATGCGCATCGGCGAACGCTTCCTCGGCAACACCGCCCCCGCCCTGCGGGGCGAGACCTTCAGCGAGACCTACACCGGCACCCTCGGCCCCTCGCTCCGTGTGGTCACCCCGATCACCGACGACGGCCGGGTCATCGGCATGGTCGCCGCCGGCATCACCGTCCGCGCGGTCAGCGCCCGGCTCGCCGAGCGGCTCTCCGCCCTCGCCTGGGTGGCCGGCGGTGCCCTCGCCCTCGGCGGGGCGGGCACCTACGTCATCAACGCCCGGCTGCGCCGTCACACCCACGGGATGAACGCCGACGAGCTGAGCCGGATGTACGACTACCACCAGGCCGCCCTGCATGGGGTCCGCGAGGGGCTGCTGATGCTCGACGGCCGGCGCCGGATCACCCTCGTCAACGACGCGGGCCGCGAACTCCTGGGTCTGCGCGGGGAGATCAAGGGGACCGGGGTCGCCGACCTGGGCCTGCCCGCCCCGCTCACCGGGGCCCTGCTCGCCGACCGGCCCCGGGTGGACGAGGTGCACCTGACGGCGGACCGGGTCCTCGTGCTCAACAGTGCGCCCGTCGCGGGCGGCGGCCGCCGCGGCACCGTGATCACCCTGCGCGACCACACCGAACTGCTGTCGCTGACGGGTGAGTTGGATCAGGAACGCGGATTCACCCGGGCGCTGCGCGCACAGGCCCACGAGGCGGCCAACCGGCTGCACACCGTGGTCTCCCTCATCGAACTCGGCCGCAGCCGCGAAGCGGTGGACTTCGCCACCGCCGAACTCTCCCTCGCCCAGGCCCTGACCGACGAGGTGATCGCCGCCGTCGGCGAGCCCGTGCTCGTCGCCCTGCTCCTCGGCAAGGCCGCGCAGGCCCACGAACGGGGGGTCGAGCTGGTCGTCACCCCCGACAGCGGGGCCATCGACGCCGGGCCCGGCGGGCCGCCCGCGCGCGACCTCGTCACCGTCCTCGGGAACCTCGTCGACAATGCCGTCGACGCCCTCACCGGCGTGCCCGGCGGCCGGATCTCCGTCACCATCCGCCCCGACGGCCCGGCCGGCCCGCACGGGCGCGGGGTGCTGATCGGCGTGGCCGACAACGGCCCCGGACTTCCCGAGGGCGCCGACGTGTTCCGGCGCGGCTGGTCGGGCAAGGGTGAGGGGCGGGGCCTGGGCCTCGCGCTGGTGCGCCAGGTGGCCCACCGGCACGGCGGAAGCGCGGCCGCCGACCAACTGCCCGACGGAGGCGCGCGGTTCACCGTACGGCTGCCGGCGCGCAGGGAGCCGCGCGGGGAAGGGGACGCATGAGCACGCCCGAGGTGCGGGTCCTCGTCGTCGAGGACGATCCGGTGGCCGCCGACGCGCACGCGCTGTACGTGGGGCGGGTGCCCGGCTTCACCGCCGTCGCGGTCGTCCACTCCCTCGCGGAGGCGACCCGCGTCCTGGAGCGCACCCGGATCGACCTGCTGCTGCTCGACCTCACCCTGCCCGACGGGCACGGGCTGCGCTTCGCGCGCGGCCTGCGGGCGGCGGGGCACCCCGCCGACGTGATCGTGGTGACCTCGGCGCGGGACCTGGGCGTGGTCCGCGAGAGCGTCTCGCTCGGGGTGGTGCAGTACGTACTGAAGCCCTTCGCCTTTCCCACCCTGCGCGAACGGCTCCTGCGCTACGCCGAGTTCCGTGCGACGGCGGCGGGCGAGGCGGCCGGCCAGGACGATGTGGACCGCGCGATGGCGGCCCTGCGCTCACCCCGGCCGGCCGAACTGCCCAAGGGCATCGGCGGCCCCACCCTGGAGCGGGTCGCCGCCCTGCTGCGGGCGGCCCCCGAGGGGCTGACCGCGGGCGGGGCGGCCGAGGCGGCCGGGATCTCCCGGATCACCGCCCGCCGGTACCTGGAGCACCTGGTGGACACCGGCCGCGCGGACCGCACCCCCCGGTACGGCCAGGTCGGCCGCCCCGAACTGCACTACCGCTGGCTGGCGGCGGCCCCGGCCGGCGCGGGCGCCGGCTCGGTGTCGAAGGTGTAGAACTTCCGGTGGTCCAGCATGTCGGCCGGGGTCACGTCGTTCCACGGCCGCATGGTGTCGTGCAGGTCCACGACGTTCGGGGTGCCGGCCGCCGGCAGGTACGCCGACTGCGGGTGCAGCGCCTGCCAGTCGGCCCACAGCTTGTCGATGAAGGCGTGGTGCATCCAGAACACCGGGTCGTTGGGGGAGACCCCGGTGGCCATCTGGCCGCCCACCCACACGTGCACCCGGTTGTGCAGGTTGGCCCCGCGCCAGCCCTCCAGGTTGTTGCGGAAGCCGCCGGAAGAGCTGTTCCAGGGCGCCGCGTCGTAGACCGGCATCGCGAGGACGGAGTCCACCTCGGCGCGGGTCGGCAGTTGGGCGACGCCGGTGCCGAGCGCGCGGCGCAGGTAGGAGCGCCCGTCCACCCGTACGGCTATCTCCCACTTGCCCGCCGCGTACGCGAACGGTCCGTCGAGCACCTGCCCGTCCCGGGCCCGTCCGGTACCGCCGAGGAAGTCGGCGGCCCAGAGGGAGGAGCGGGCGGTCCGGTCGGCCGTCCAGTCCCAGTAGGGCAGGGCCACCGACGGATCCACCGCCTGCAGCGCCGCCTCGAACTCCAGCAGAAACCGGCGGTGCCAGGGCAGGAAGGAGGGGGAGCGGTGGCCGACCCGGTCGCCGGAGTCGGTGTCGCTCATGATGAAGCCGTTGTGCGTGGTGACGAAGCGGTCGTAGCGGCCGGTGCGCTTCAGTTCGAGGAGCGCCGCGGTGAACGCCCGCTTCTCCTCGGTGGTGAGCGCGGCCTGGTTCTTGCGAATGGTCATCACATGCCGCCCATCGGGACGAGGGTGGCGCCCTGGAGCTCGCGCACGGCGGCGCGGGCGAGCGGAAGCGGGCCGGAGAAGGTCTCGTAGTGGTTGACCACGCTGATCCATGTGCCGTCGGCGTTGCGCATCACGTGCAGTTCGCGGCCGTCTATGAGGACGGTGGGCTGGCCGGGGGACTGGTGGCCGCCGTGGTGGCCCCCGTGGTCGTTCCCGCCGCCCGAGGCGGGGACGATCCGTATGCGGCGGCCCTGGTAGACCTCGTCGATGGTGCCCGCGGGGGTGGTGGGGGCGGCGGTACGGGGTCCGGTGACGGCGGCGTGCGCGGTGGCGCCTGCGAGGCCGAGGGCGGTGAGTGCGCCGGCAGAGGCGCTCAAGGCCTGTCGGCGGGTGATCTTGTTCATGGCCCGAAGAGGTATCAGGGCGCGGAGAACACAGGGCTGCTATCCGGACATGCGCGGATAAGTTGCCCGTCGAACTAGTTGGATGATCTTCCCGTCCGGACTGGCTCCAACCACCCGGACGGGAAGACCTGTACGAAAAAGCTTAACGGACAGGAGATTCTCTCGTCACACGGGGTGGCTATGGGAGGGGTCACATCGCGGAGTCGGCCGGAAGCCGCAGTGCGAACCGCCCTCCGGGGCCCGGTCCGGCGCCCAGCGTGCCGCCGTGCGCCGCCGCGATGTCCCGCGCGATGGCCAGCCCCAGCCCGGTCCCGCCCGCGTCCCGGCTGCGCGAGGCGTCGAGCCGGGTGAAGCGGGTGAAGATCCGCTCCTGGTCCGCCTCCGGGACCCCGGCGCCATCGTCGCGGACCTCCAGGAGGACCCCGCCGGGCGCGGCGGACCCGCGGGGCCCGGCGCCGACGGTCACCACGACGGCCTCACGGGCGTGCCGCTGCGCGTTGTCGAGGAGGTTGTCCAGCACCCGGGCCAACTGCCCCCGGTTGCCGTGGACCAGGGCCGGTCCGGTGGCCTCCACCGACACCGGCACCCGGCCCTCGGGGCGCCGCGCCACGGTGTCCCGTACGAGGTCCCGCAGATCGAGGGCGGACCGCTCGGGGGACTGGCCGGCGTCGAGGCGGGCCAGCAGCAGCAGGTCGTCGGCGAGCTGCTGGACCCGGATCACGTCGTCCAGCAGCTCGCCGCCGTGCAGGAGCCGCGGGTGGGCGATCCCCACCTCCACGTGGGCGCGCAGCGCGGCGATGGGATTGCGCAGCTCGTGCGAGGCGTCCGCGACGAACCGGCGCTGACGGTCCATGGACTCCTCCAGCCGGTCCAGGGTGGAGTTCACCGTGCGGGAGAGCCGGGCGACCTCGTCGCGCGAGGCCGGGACCGGCACCCGGCGGCCCAGGTCCCGCTCGGTGATCTCCGCGACCTCGGTGCGGATCGCCTCCACCGGACGCAGGGCCCGGCCGGTGGAGCGCCAGGTGACGGCGGCCACGAGCAGGAGCAGCGGCGGGATGCCCCAGACCATCGAGCGCAGGATCAGGTCCTGGGTGTACCGGGCGGTCTCCAGGCTGGTGGCGGCGTACACGGTGACCCCGGAGCCTTCGGCGGTCGTCGCCCGGACGGCGACGATCCGGAAGGGGTGGGGCCGCGGATCGGAGCGCGGTGCCAGGTCCAGACTGCGGGCGGCAGCGTCGTGGCCGTCGGCGGGCTCGAAGGAGGCCACGGGTCCGCGGCCGGCCAGATTGTGGCTCGCGGCGAGGATCCGCCCGTCGTCGGTGACCACTTGGAGCAGGCTGTCCTCGCCCTCGGGCACGGCGAGGCGGTCGACGAGGCGCCCCGACCCGGTCACCGCGGCGACGGCCTCGGCGCGGGTCAGCGCGGTGCGCTCGGCGGAGCCGACCAGCCCGTGCCGGATCACGCCGAGCAGGCCCGCGCAGGCGGCGAGCAGCGCGACGGTGACGATGGAGACGGCGCCGAGGGTGGTCCGCACGCGGACCGAGCCGAGGGGGAGCCGGAACTGAGGGAGCCGTGGCCGGGAGAGTCGTAGCGGGGAGATCCGTAGCGGGGGGAGCCGGAACCGCGACCGCCGGCCGGGGCGCTTCACGGGGTGGCGGCGGGCCGCGGGACGAGGCGGTAGCCGATCCCGCGAGCGGTGTGCAGCAGGGGCCGCGCGGTGTCTCCGAAGGGGTCCTGGAGCTTGCGGCGCAACGCGCTCACGTGCACCTCCACCACGTTCGGATCGCTGTCGGCGGGCAGGTCCCAGACCTCCTCCAGCAGGGCGCCCTTGGAGACCGTGACCCCCGGCCGCCGCGCGAGCACCGCGAGGAGGTCGAACTCCTTGGCGGTGAGCGGGATCTCGGCCCCGGCCCGCGTGCACCTCTTGCTCCCGGGCTCCAGGACGAGGTCGCCCGCCTCGACGACGGCCGGCTGGGCGGCGCCCCCGCGGCGCAGCAGGGCACGCAGGCGGGCCTGGAGCACCAGATAGGAGAAGGGCTTCGTGAGGTAGTCGTCCGCGCCGGTGTCGAGGCCCTCGGCCTCGTCGTACTCGCTGTCCCGGGCGGTCAGCATCAGGATCGGCGTCCACAGCCCGGCGGCCCGTACGGTCCGGCACACGCGGTGTCCGTCGAGGCCCGGCAGCATCACGTCGAGGACGATCGCGTCGTGGGCGCCGGTGAGCGCGAGCCGCAGACCCTCGTGTCCGTCGTGGGCCACGTCGACCCGGAGCCCCTCGGCCTCGAATCCGCGGCGCAGGACGGAGGTCAGGGAGACCTCGTCCTCCACGATCAATATGCTGCTCATTGTCCGGATCCTACCTATTGGTGGGGGATGCTCTCAGCGGCGGGCGTGCTGCGACCAGTCGTAGTGGTCCTGGCCGAGGTTGCCGGAGCGGTCGCGGATCTCCTGCTGGGAGGGGCGGCCGGAGGCGCCGCTGTCGCCGCTGTCGCCGCCGTCCTCGTCGGCGGAGCGGTCGCGGCCCTGGCGCTGTTCCCTCTCTCCCTTCGCTTCCTTCTGGTGGCGGGCCACTTCGCCGGTCTTCGCGTCGATGTCGATCTCGTGCCGGACGGCGCCGTCGCTGACCTCGATCCGCCACAGCGGCCCGGCCTCGGTGCCCTCGATGGACAGTTCGGAGACGAAGCCCGCCCCCGCCGCGGCCACGGCGGTGCGGACGGCGTCCTCGCGGTCCACGCTCGCGGCGGCCAGTGTGGCGAGCGGGATCTCCAGGTACGGGCGGGCGCGTTCCGGCATCCGGTCGGCGCGGTTGCCGAGCAGCGCGCCGGTGGTCGCGTCCACCGTGAGGTGGTGCACGCGCGGCTCGGCGGTCATGACGTCGATCTCCCAGACCTGGGTGCCGTCCTCGGTCTCCAGCTCCACGTCCGTGATCCGGCCGCCGGGCACCGAGTTCTCGGCGGTCGCCATGGCCTGGGTGCGGGAGGTCTTCGGGCCGCCCTGTTCGGCGGTGGCCGGCTCGGGAGTCGCCGCGGGGGACTCGGGTGCGGTCGAGGCGGCCGCGGCCGGGGCCGCGTTGCCGGCGGCGCGGGCCTTGTCCACCCCGGGGTCGGAGCCCGCGCCTCCGCAGGCGGTGAGCGAGAGGAGGAGGGCTCCGGCCGCGAGGCCGGCGGCCGGCAGCCGACGCCGGCGGACGGCGGCCGCGGCCTTCGCGCATGTCGGGGCCTTGGCGCCGGCGGGGCCCTTCGCGCCGGCGGGGCTCTTCGCGCCGGCGGGGCCCTTCGCGCCGGCCGGGCTCTTCGCGGTGACGGTCGTGCGGACGTTCATGGGGGGCCCTCCCGAGCGGCTGTCTCACCGGTTGGTGATGACTCCACCCTCCAGGGCCCTCCTGAACCCTCCCTGAAGCATCCTGAAGACCGCTTCAGGATGATCTGTCCCGTTCCATCCCGTTATAGTCCCGATATGGCTCTCCACGAGACGAAGGACCTGCGTGCCCGCGACGCCGAGACGGACGTGTTCGCGTCCACCCTCAGCGGCGAGATCCTCCCCAAGTACCGGATGCCCGAAGACCACTCGCCCTCCGAGGTGGTCTACGAGCTCCTCCACAACGAGCTGCTCCTCGACGGCAACGCCGCCCAGAACCTGGCCACCTTCTGCACCACCTGGTCGGACGACGGGGTCCACCGGCTGATGAACGAGTGCCTCGACAAGAACATGATCGACAAGGACGAGTACCCGCAGACGGCCGAGATCGAGGCCCGCTG
The DNA here is from genome assembly GCF_035978755.1 of Streptomyces sp. NBC_01298. Classification (NCBI taxonomy): domain Bacteria; kingdom Bacillati; phylum Actinomycetota; class Actinomycetes; order Kitasatosporales; family Streptomycetaceae; genus Streptomyces; species Streptomyces sp. NBC_01298. The sequence continues at coordinate 696,326 of NZ_CP108414.1, read as the reverse complement.
CGTCAACATCCTGGCCGACCTGTGGAACGCCCCCGCCGGCACCACCGGCACCGGCTGCTCCACCACCGGCTCCAGCGAGGCCGCCATGCTCGGCGGCCTCGCCCTCAAGTGGCGCTGGCGCGAGCGCCGCCGAGCCGCCGGCCTGCCCACCGACCGGCCGAACCTGGTGTGCGGGCCGGTCCAGGTCTGCTGGGAGAAGTTCGCACGGTACTTCGACGTCGAGCTCCGCCAGCTCCCCCTGTTGCCCGGAGCCACCGGTCTGAGCCCCGAGCAGCTCGCCGCGAACGTCGACGAGAACACCATCGGCGTCGTCGCCATCCTCGGGGTCACCTACACCTGCGTCTACGAGCCCGTCGCCGAGATCGCCGCCGAACTCGACCGGATCCAGGCCGAGCACGGCTGGGACGTGCCGATCCACGTGGACGCCGCCAGCGGCGGCTTCGTGGCACCCTTCCTCCACCCCGACGTGGTCTGGGACTTCCGGCTGCCGCGCGTGGCCTCCGTCAACACCTCCGGGCACAAGTACGGCCTCGCCCCGCTGGGCGTCGGCTGGATCGTCTGGCGCACCGCCGATCTGCTCCCGGCCGACCTGGTCTTCTCCGTGGACTACCTCGGCGGGGACATGCCCACCTTCGCCCTGAACTTCTCCCGGCCGGGCGGCGAGATCATCGCCCAGTACTACCTGTTCCTGCGGCTGGGCCGGGGCGGCTACCGACGGGTCCAGCAGGCCTGCGCCGACACCGCCCAGTACCTGGCCCGGGAGATCGAGACCATCGGCCCCTTCACCCTCCTCTACGACGGCCAGGGCGCGCTGCCCGCCGTCTCCTACCGGCTCACCGACCCGGAGGGGGCGGGCTTCACCCTCTACGACCTCTCCGACCGGCTCCGGATGCGCGGCTGGCAGGTGCCCTCGTACCCCCTGCCCGCCGACCGCGACGACACCGTCATCCAGCGGGTCCTGATCCGGCACGGGGTGACCCGCGACCAGATCGCGCTGCTCGTCACCGACCTGCGGGGCGCCGTGGACCACCTGGTCGCCCATCCGCAGCCGGTGCCCGCGGCGGCGCCCCGGTCGGGCTTCCACCACTGAGCCCGGCGGGTTCTTGCCACCGAGCCCGGCCGGGCACCGCCCGGCCCCTCAGGACGCCGACCAGCGCATCCCGAGCTCCGTCAGCGCCGCCGTCCGCTCCGGGGTGAGGGACGCGGCGCGGGAGCGCTGGTTGGCGATCCAGGAACCGAGGCGCAGGTCCCGGTCGCCGACCCGCTCCACGTGCGTACGGGGCACCCGCAGGTGCCGCTCGCGCTCGTGGAACAGCCGGGCCGCCTCCAGGTGCGCGGCCCACGCGTCCGCGTGCGCGACCCGGGGCTTCGGCCGGTCCGCGCCCTCGGCCGGGGTCACCCCGAGGGTGTGCTCCAGCAGCCAGCGCTGGGCCCGGGCCAGGCGCTCCCAGGCCGCGCGCTGCCCGCGCAGCCACACGCCGAGGTCCTCGCCCTGGACCACGGCCTCCCCGGGGCGCGCCGGGAGCCGGCCGCCCGCGTCCAGGTGGACCCGGGTCAGGTGGAAGGCCCGCTGCCAGGAGATCTCCCAGGACGGACACCAGGAGGCGTCGATGGCATCCAGGGCCTCCCGGCGCTCCTCGGACAGGGCGCCGGGGCCCTCCCGGCGGGCCGTCGCCCGCTGGTTCTTGACCCAGACCCCGACGGGGGCGCCGCGCCAGGTGGCGTCCACGGGAGGCAGCAGGTGACCGTGCTCGGCCGCCCAGCCGCCCGCCGCCGCGAGCCCCTCCTCGAACGCCACGTCGAAGTGGCTCCACACCATGCCCAGTTCGTCGAGCTGAGCCACCCGGCGGTGGCCGAGCGCCCCGCGGCGGTACGTGCGCCGGGCGTCCGCGATCCACTGGCCGAGCGGGAACCGGGCCAGCCCCGGCGGCCACGGAGTCCCGGCTTCCCGGTCCCCGGGGGCGTCCGCGTCCGCCTCCGGGCCCTCGGGCACCTTGAACGCGAACGGCACCTTGAGGTCCCCGGCGAGCCCGGCGTAGATCCGGGCGGCCGCCACCCCGCGCCGCCAGTGCTCGTGCTCCGGGTGCAGGACGCGCAGCCGGACGAAGGCGGCCAGCAACGCCGGGTCGCGCGGGGTGGAGAAGCTCAGCAGGGACTCCGCGCCGCCCCGCAGACCGGAGCCGCCCACGGACTCCGCCGCGCCCGCGGCCGCGCGCCGGCTCGGGGCCTGGGGCTGTGCCAGGGACTCCACCAGCCGGGTGTCGTGGGCCCGTAGCGCCTCCAGCAGCCGCGCGAGGTCCCCGTACGCCCGTGAGGTCAGCATCGTCTCGGGGGACTCCCCGGGTCCCAGCAGCACCGGCACCACGAGGGAGGCGACCTTGCCCTCCCCGGGCCGGATGCGCAGCGCCCGGCCGACGGCCTGCACCAGGTCGGGCATGGAACCCCGTACGTCGGCCCAGAAGACCGAGTCGCACTCCTTGGTGTCCACGCCCTCGCCCAGCACCCGGACGCTGCCGAGGAAGGCCTTGTCCGCGACCCGGTCGTCCGCGAAGGCGGCCAGTACCCGGCGCCGGTGCGCCGCCGTGTGCTGCCCGCACAGCCAGTCCGCCCAGACGGTACGGGGGTACACCGGCCGCGGGGCCCAACTCGTGGCGCGCAGCCGGGCGGCGACCGCCGGCAGACCGGCCGCGAAGGCCTCGGCCTCCTTGGTCAGGTGGTGGAAGACCAGGGTGCGCCGGAACCCCTGCTGCACGGCCGCCGTCATCAGCGCCGTCTGGAGCGCCGCGAGCCGCACCCCGCGCACGGCGTCGGAGCGGCCGTCCGGTCCGAGCAGCACGGCCGCCTGGAACTCCGGGTCGCTGACGTCCACGCAGACCACCCGGTAGGGCGCGCAGATGCCCCGGTCGATGGCCTCCGAGAGGGTCAGGGTGTGGCAGCGCGCGCCGAACGGCCCGTCGGGATCGTCCTCCATGGAGGCCACCAGGTCGCCGCGGCCGCGTACAGCCTCCGGCCGGTCGGAGCCCTCCTCGGGCTCCTCGCTCCCGGCGGGCCCGGGGTCCTCGCCGTCCTGCCAGACCCGGGGCGTGGCCGTCATGTACAGCCGGCGCAGCGAGGGGATGCGGGTGTTGTCGTGCACCACCGCCCAGGGCTTGCCGATGCGCCCCGAGGTCCGGTGCGCCTCGTCGACCACGATCAGGTCCCAGCCGGGCAGGCCCTCGTGGTGCGCGCGTTCGATGGTGCCGAGGCCCAGCGAGGCGTACGTGGCGTACACCGTCACCCGGTCGACGGACGGGCCCGCCCAGCCGGCCAGTTCGGCCGGGTCGGTGGTGGTGGGCACCCCCGCGTCCTCGGCGCGCAGCGAGCACACGGCGAAGGCGCGGCCGGTCCGGCCGCCCTCGCGCCAGGCCGCCGCGGTCTGCACGAGGAGGTCCAGCGAGGGGACCAGCACCAGCACCCGGCCGGCCCGCAGTTCCTCGGCCGTGTGCACGGCGACCAGCGACTTGCCGGAGCCCGTTGCCATGATGACCTGCGTACGGAGCCCGGTCCGTGGGACCCTGCGCCCGGCGGGCAGTTCCAGCGCCCGTACGGCGGCGTCGACGGCCTCGCGCTGGTGCGGACGGAGCTTCTGCCTGCTGATGCGCTCCACCTCCACCGTGATCTACCGACGTGATCTGCTGGTTTGCTTCCAGCTCCTATCTTGCCCCCCATTTTGAATCATTGCGGGCGGATCGCGTGGGAGGGGTGTGGTGGAGCGCGGCGGAGCGGAGCGGGAGGCGGTCAGGGAGATGGAGCGGGAGGCGGTCAAGGACATGGAGCGGGAGGCGGGCCGGGCTCCCGGCGCGGAGCCGGGCCGGGAGTTCCCTACATCCGGGCACCGAAGTTCTGCGTCCACCACGGGCCGCCCGAGCCCGTGTGGATGCCCACGCCGATGTCCTTGAAGGAGCAGTTGAGGATGTTCTCCCGGTGGCCCTGGCTCTTCATCCAGGAATCCATCACCTGGGCCGCGGTCCGCTGGCCCATCGCGATGTTCTCCCCGTAGGTGGACCAGCGGTACCCGGCGGCAGTGGTCCGCTGGCCCGGGTCCGCGCCGTCCGGGTTGGTGTGCGAGAAGAAGTCCCGCCGCGCCATGTCGTCGGAGTGCCCCTGGGCGGCCGTACGCAGCTGCGCGTCCTCCTTGAGCGGCCCGCAGCCGGCCTTCGCGCGCTCGGAGTTGACCAGGGAGATCACCTGGGCGGCGGTGCTGCCGCCCGGCGGGGCGGGAGCGGGCTTCTTCGGCGGGGTGGACTTCGGGCTGGGCTTCGGGGTGGGCGTGGGGGTCGGACTCGGCGTCGGGCTCGGGCTCGCGCTGGGGCTGGGGCTGGGGCTCGGCGAGGTGCTCGGAGAGGCGGACGCCGAGGGGCTCGGGGTGGGGGAGGCCGGCTCCGGGGGCAGGGAGGTCCCCGATTCCGGTGCCACGAGCGCGGCCGCGGGCGCCTCGACGGAGCCGGTGCCGGGCCGGGTGCCGAGGTAGGTCAGCCCGCCTCCCACGACACAGGCGGCGAGCACCGCGCCGCCGATGACCCGGCGCCGGCCGCGGACGCGCCGCCGCTTGCGCAGCGAGGCACGCCCGTCCCCGGCCCCGTCCGTGACGGCGAACCGCGCTTCGCCCGCGGTCCCGCCCCCACCCCCGGCCGCGTCCCCGCCGTACGCCGCGGCCGAAGCGGTCGTGGCCAGGCCCGCGGAGGCGAAGCCGGAGTCCAGGGCGGCCCGTACGCCGGCGAGCAGCGCCGCCGAGACCGGCAGCAGCGCCAGCCCGGCCAGCAGTCCTTCGGCCGGGACCAGGCCGTTCCACAGCCCGCCGCAGCGCAGGCACTCGCGGGCGTGCCGGGCTATTCGCTTGCGCCACAGCGCCGAGGGCAGCCCGTCCCAGCTCGCGGCCATCGCGCGCAGGTCCTCGCAGGGCGGCTGGGCGCCCAGCGCCCGCTCCACCACGCGGGCCGCCTCCAGCTGCGCCTTCATCCGCTGCACCCGTACCGCCGTGTGCTGCGGGGACAGCTCCAGCGCCTGCGCCATCTCGGCGCGCGTCAGCTCACCGGCGCACTCCAGCCACCACAGGGACAGCAGCGCCCGGTCGTCGGGCTCCAGCCAGCGCGTGGCCCGGGCCGTCTCCCGCCGCTGGCCCTCCAGCTGGAGCCGTACGACGGTCAGGTCCACGAAGTCGGCGCCCGGATCGGCGAGCTCCCAGGCGGCTTCGAGGCCGCTTTCGCCGGGGGCGCTCCGGCGGGCCTGCCAGTGGGCGCGCACCCGGTTCATGGCGATCGCGACCAGCCAGGACCGGAAGCTGTGGTCGTCGCGCAGGCCGCCCAGCCCGTCGAGTGCCCGCAGCATCGTGTCCTGGACCACGTCGTCCACGTCGACGGACCCGTTCAGGGCCCGCCCGACGATGTTGTAGACCAGCGGCAGATAGGCGCTGACCAGGTCGTCCTGTGCGCGGGGATCGCCCGCGCGGGCCGCGGCGACCAGCGCTGCCGTGTGCTGAGTGCTCATAGAAAAGTCCCTGTCCGTGCCGGCGCTCGATGATGCCCAATACCTGGGAGACCGTCGAGGGGGACTTCGATAACGCTTATCCGCCGAACGGTTCCGCGGACGCGGAATCCGGAGCCCCTCGACCCGCTTCCCCGGCCGGGGCGAGCCGGGCGGCCAGGGCGTCGAGGTCGGGCAGGAACCAGATGTGGCGGCCCTCGTTCGACTCCCGTACGAGATCGCGCAGGGCCGCACTGGTCTCCAGGTGGTGAGAGAGATCACCCACGACCACCAGGCGGACCCGGTAGTTCACGAACTTCTGCATGATCGCCCCGGCCAGGCCGCCGCGCAGGTCGAAGAAGCCGGCGTCCAGTCGTTCCACCGGGACGGCGACGATGTCGGTCCGGTAGAAGGCGCTGCCGATGAGCTGGTCGAGCGCGTCCTGCTCGGTGGCGACCGTCGGGCCGTCGGCGGCGCAGACCAGGACCGGTACGCCGTGGTGTTCCACGAGGAGGTCAGCCACGGCGCACCGGCTCCGCGCCGCCGTCCAGGTCGTTCCCCATGCCGTTGCCGGGGCCGAGCACCCCGTCGACCAGGTGCAGCAGATCGGCGGTGGTGGCGGCGTCGCCGAGGATCACGATCTTCATGCGGGCCCGCTCCTTGTCGTAGACCGTCTGGACGCGCAGCGCCGCCGGAGTGGCCCGGGGGGACTGCGCGCTCGCCGTGACGAGGTTCGCGAGCCGGTTCGCCGCGTCGGGGCCGATCGCGTCGATCTGCACGATGCTCGACACCTCCACGTGCCGCCGCGGCGCCTCCCCGGCGGGAGAGGGATCCCCGGCGCCCGGGGCGGGGCGGCTCGTCAGGGCCTCGAAGTCCGCCCGGCTGATCCGGTACTGCTTGCCGATCCGGACGGCCTTGAGCCGGCCGTCGCGCACGTAGTTCCGCACCGTCCGCACGTGCAGACCGAGCAGTTCGGCGACCTCGCCCACCGAGTACAACTCACGTCCTTCGTCACTCATGACTCCGCATCCTACCCCAAGAGGTACTGATGCAGCCTGATGGGGAAGGTTACGGAGTCAGGGGGAGGGGGAGGAGGAGCTCGAGGAGCCGCCCGGGGGCACGCAAGGGCAGGTAGTGATCGGCGTCCGCGACCACCTCCAGTCGCGCACCGGGGATGCCGCCCGCGAGCCGGCCGGCGATGACGCCGATCTCGGGGTGGTCGTGATCGCCGACGACGACCAGCGTCGGGACCCGGATCCGGTCCAGACGCTCGACCGCGACCTCGTCGGGGTCGAGGGCGTGCCCCTTCTCCGCGGCGGCTCCGGCTTCGGCGTTCTCCCGCACCATGGGCTCGATCACCTCGAAACCGGGTGCCCGATCGCCCAGGCTCGCCCAGAGCCCGAGCTCCAGCTCGGCGATGCGGCTGCCGACCGATCCGCGGCGCGCCGCGGCGTACGCGTCCGTCCCGGGGCTACGGGGCCACTCGTGCCCGCCGGCGGACGCCGCGATCAGCGTCAACGACCGGACCCGCTCCGGGTGTTCCAGGGTGAAGTCGAGCGCGACCTCGCCGCCCATGCTCAAGCCGACGAGCCCCGCGGTCCGGAAGCCGAACCGGTCCAGCACCGCCAGCAGGTCGTCCTCGTAGCGGAAGGGCCCGGTCGGGGGCGTCGAGCGGCCGTGGCCCCTGGCGTCGTAGCGCACCACGGTGTGGTGCAGGGCCAGCGCGGCGAAGACGCTGTCCCACAGGCGGCTGTCGTGGACCGCTCCGTGGAGCAGGACGAGCGGGGGGCCGTCCCCGGCTTTCTCGGCGGCGACGCGGCCTCCGCCGGTGACGTGGATCAACTCGGTGGTCATGCCCCCGATTCGATCACGGCGCCGCATCCGCCGAGAGGAGTGGGGGCGCCCCGGAAATCCGCTTCGGCCGGGGGCGGCCCCGCTCCTATGATCACCGGATGACGGATCCCCGCTATCCCGCCAAGCCCCGCCCCGGCGACCGCGTCGCGGTGCTCTCCCCTTCGGCGGGCCTGCCCGAGCTCTTCCCGCAGCCCTACGAACTGGGCCTGAGGCGGCTCCGGGAGGAGTTCGGACTGGAGCCGGTGGAGTACCCGACGACCCGGAAGATGGGCGCGAGCCCGCAGCAGCGGGCCGCCGACCTCCACGCGGCCTTCGCGGACCCCGGCATCAAGGCGGTGATCGCCAGCATCGGCGGCGACGACCAGATCACGGTGCTCCCGCACCTCGACGCCGACATCCTGCGCGCCCACCCCAAGCCGTTCTTCGGCTACAGCGACAACACCAACCTGCTCCTGCACCTGAGGGACCTGGGACTGGTCGCCTACCACGGGGGCTCGGTGATGGTCGAGCTCGGACGGCCCGGCGCCCTGCACCCGCTGACCGAACGGTCCCTGCGGGCGGCGCTGTTCACCTCCGGCGAGTACGAGCTGACCGCCGCCGACGCCGTCGGCGACGTCAACGGCCCCTGGGACGACCCCCGCACCTTCGACGCCGCACCGGAACTGGAGCCGGCCGGGGGCTGGACCTGGCACAACGCCGACCGGGTGGTCGAGGGCAACAGCTGGGGCGGCAACCTGGAGATCATCTCCTGGCTCCTGATGGCCGACCGCGTGCGGCCCGTCGGGGAGTACGCCGGCGGGGTGCTCTTCCTGGAGACCTCGGAGGACATGCCGAGCGCCCGGGACGTCTACTGGATCCTGCGCACCATGGGGGAGCGCGGACTGCTCAGGCGGTTCCCCGCCCTGCTGATGGGCCGGGCGAAGAGCTGGTCCTTCGAGAAGCCCTACGGGGCCGGGGAGCGGGAGCGCTACCGCCGCGGGCAGCGCGAGGCGGTCCTGCGGGCCCTCGGCGAGTACGCCCCCGACACCATGGCCGTCTTCGACGTGGAACTCGGGCACACCGACCCGCAGATCGTCATCCCCGTCGGGGGGCGGGTCCGGGTGGACGGTCCGGCCCGCCGCGTCTTCGTCACGTACTGAAGAACGTCCGCACGTACTGAAGAACCTCCGCATGTACTGAAGGACCTCCGCATGTACCGGCGAACATCCGCCTGAGTCAACGCCGTTGGGGTTCCCCCGGCCGGGTGCGGGGTGACAATGGGGCTCCCACGGGACGTGTTGGGGGCGGCATGTCGGCGTTGCTCTTGAGGGGATCCGGCCGGGCGAGGAGCTGGGCCGGATACCTCGGTTCGGTAGGGCTCGGAGCAGGTGCGGTGGCGCTGGCGGCGGTGTGGACCTCGGGGCCCTGGGCCGCCGGGATCGGCGCGGCCGTCACCACGCTGTCCGGACTCGCCGCCGAGCTGACGCGGCCTCCCGCTCCCGGGGAGGGCGCCGACCCCCGGGCCGCCGGGGAGGTGCTCCGCACGGCGGCGGGCCGGATCCCGCTGCTGCGCCAGGTGGACCGCCCCGAACTGGCCGGAGTTCACCCGGCCGAGGCCCCCGCGGCCCCGCCCGCGTACATCCGGCGCGACGCCGAACCGGGGCTGCGCGCCGCCCTGGAGCGGAGCCGCTTCGTCCTCGTGGTGGGGGAGTCCACGGCGGGCAAGACGCGGCTCGCCTGCGAGGTGGCCCGCACCCGCTACCCCCGGCACGCCTTCGTCCGGCCGCTCTCCCGCGCCGCACTGCCCGAAGCGGTACGGATCGCCGGGCGCCGGCGCCGCGCCGTGCTGTGGCTGGACGACCTGGAGGACCACCTCGGCGCGGGCGGCCTCAGCACCGCGCAACTGGCCTCCCTGCGTGCGGCGGTGGTCATCGCGACGATGCGGGTGGAGGAGTACCGGCGCTACGACGCCCGCGAGGAGAGCCGGCTCACCGGCTCCGACCGGGACGCCTGGCGGGCCCAGCGCGACCTGCTCCACCGGGCGGCCGTCATCAGGCTGCCCCGGCACTGGTCCAGGGCGGAGCGCGGCCGGGCCGCCGCCCACCGGGGCGACCCGCGCATCGGGGCGGCCCTGCGCGCCGGCGAGCGGTTCGGGGTCGCCGAGGTGCTGGCGGCGGGGCCGGAACTCCTGGCGGCCTGGGAGAACGCCTGGGCCCCGGGCGCCAATCCGCGCGGCGCCGCCGTGGTCGCGGCGGCGGTGGACTGCCGCCGGGCCGGACTGCGCCGCCCGGTGAGCCGCGCGTGGCTCCGCGAACTGCACGCCCCCTATCTGGCGGCCCGCGGCGGCGGGGACCTCCAGCCCGAGCCCTTCGCCGAGGCGATGGACTGGGCCTGCGCCGCCGCCTACGCCACGAGCGGGCTGCTCATCGGCAACTTCGGGGCCGGATTCACCGCCTTCGACTACCTGTTGAACGCGCCGGGCAGCGCTCCGGTGCCCGACCACCTGTGGCGCGGGCTGCTGCCCCTGGTGCAGCCCGCCGATGCCTACGACATGGGGCTCGTCGCCCATCAGGACGGCCGCCTCGCGCGGGCCGTCGAAGCCCTCGCCATCGCCTCGCGCGGCGGGGTCCCCGGCGCCGAACTGCCGCTGGCCATCGCCATCGGGGACTCCGGGAAACCGCGCCGGGCCGCCGCCGATCTCGCCGGGATCGCCCGCCGGCGGGCCGGCCTGCTCGGGCCCCGGCACCCCGACACCCTGGCGGCCCGGCATCAACTTGCCTTCTTCGTAGGGGAGTCGGGGAACGAACGGGCCGCCGCCTCCCAGTTCGCGGAGCTGCTCGTGGACGCCCTGGAGGTGTTGGGGCCCGATCACCCGGACACCCTGGCGGCGCGGCACCAGCTGGCCTACTTCACCGGAGAGGGAGGCGATCCCCGCGCGGCCGCCCGCCAGTTGGAAGGGCTGCTCGCCGACCGCCTACGGGTCCAGGGTGCCGGGCACCCGCAGGTACTGGCGACCCGGCGCAGTCTGATCTGGTTCCGGCCGGGGGAACCGGCCGACGCGGAAGCCGAGTTGCGGAACCTGTTGGCCGAGGCCGAAGCCGCCGAGGGGATCGGGCCCGACGATCCGCACACGCTCGCCGTCCGGGGAAGCCTGGCGGCGCTGGCGGCCCGCGCCGGGCGCACCGCCGAGGCCGCGCAGGCCTGGGCGGAACTCACCGCCGACCGGACCAGGGTGCTCGGCGAGGACCACCCGCACGTGTTCTACTCCCACCTGGAATGGGCCCGCGCCCTGCTCGCCCGTAACCGGGCCGCCGAGGCGGCGGCGGTGCTGACCGGGGCCCTGGCGCGGTCCGGGTCCGTCCTCGAACCGGGCCACCGGCACCTGCGGACGGCCCGGGAGCTGCTGAGTCGGGCGCGAGCCCGGCCTGACCGGCAAGACGCCCCCTAGGCTCAGAGCAGCGGGGTCAGGGCCCGGGTGGCGGCGAGCAGGGCGGGCGCGTAGGCCTCGATCTCCGTGCGGGAGACCAGGAACGTGACGGTGGTGATGCTGACACCGCCGATCGGACGGCCGCCGGCGCCCGGGATCGCGGCGCCGATGCAGCGGATGGTCGCCTCGTTCTCCTCGTCGTCCAGGGCGAAACCCCGCTCCCGCACCCGCTCCAGCTCCGCCTCCAGGTCCTGCCACGTCGTGAGCGTGTGGGGGGTGCGACGCGGCAGCCCGGCCGCGGCGACCAGCTCGCGGGCCTCGGCCGCGGGCAGCCCGGCCAGGATGCTCTTCCCGATCGCGGTCGTGTGCAGCGGCATCCGCATGCCGATCCGCGAGGCGGTCTGGAAGGGCTGCCGCTCGCTCTCCAGCTTCCGGATGTAGGTGATGGTCTCCCCGCTGTGCAGGGCGAGGTGGACCGCCTGACCGGTGGCCTCCCGCAGTTCCCGCAGGATCTGCTCGATGCTGGCCGGTTCCCCGCCGCTGACCAGGGCGGACAGTCCGCGCAGCCGGGGGCCGACGCCGTAGCGGCTCTCGCCCTCGGAGCGTACGAAGCCCTGCTCGATCAGCGAGGCCAGGATGCGGAAGGTGCTCGACTTCGGCACGGCCGCCGCCGCCATGACATCGGTGAGCCGGTGCGGGCCGCCGGGCGCGGCCACGGCCTCCAGGATCCGCATCGACTTCTCCAGCGCCGTGCCCGCGGTGGAGGTCCGGCCGCCCCGGGCGGTGCTTTCGCCCTCCGTGGTCTCGGGCCTTTCGTCCATGGACAACGGGTCTCCAAAGGTGGGTATGGTCTGCACCAGAGTTCCGTTACACGATACCAAGTTCCATTACGTGGAACAAATGGAGGATCCTTTGTCCTGTCACCCGTATGCGGCCATCACCGCGCAGCGCCTGCTGCCGGTCCTGCGCAACGCCGACGCGGACGAGGCCGTCCGCCACACCACCGCCCTGCTCGCCGCCGGCTGCCGCGCCGTCGAACTCACCACCTCCACCCCCGGCTGGGCCGAGGCCGTGGCCCGCACCGTGCCGCTCACCGACGCGCGGGGGCGGCCCGCCCTCATCGGAGTCGGCACCGTCACCACCGCGGTGGCCGCCCGGACCGCCCTCGACGCGGGCGCCGCCTTCCTCATCTCCCCGTACCCGGCTCCCGAGGTCCGCGAGGTCGCCCTGGAGCGCGGGGCCGTCTTCATCGAGGGCGGCTTCACCCCCGGCGAGATCGCCTCCGCGGTCCGGTCCGGCGGTGCGGCGAAGGTGTTCCCCGCGCACGTGGGCGGCCCGCGGTTCATCCGCTCCCTCAAGGCGGTCCTCCCCGACGCCCTGATCATCCCCACCGGCGGGATCGCGCCGGGCGAGGTCCGCGACTGGCTCGACGCCGGGGCCGCCGCCGTCGGGATAGGCAGCGGCCTGCCCGCCGACCCGGGCGAACTCGCCGCCGTCTTCGCCGACCTCGCCCGGCCCTGCTGCGGCGCCTGCGCCGGCTCGGAGCCCCGGCCGTGAGCGCGCCGGAGGCGTACGACGTCCTGGTCCTGGGCGAGGTCCTCGTCGAGATCCACGCCGAGACGGCCCTGCGGGACGCCGCCGACGGCACCCCCGCCCGCGTCTCCTTCTCCGGGGACGCCCTCAACGCCGCGGCCGCCGCGGCCGCCGCCGGCGCCCGCACCGCCCTGCTCGCCGTCGTCGGCGAGGACGAGCTGAGCGTCCCGCTGCTGGCCCGCGCCGCCGAACTCGGCGTGGACGTCTCCCACGTACGCCGTTCCCCGCGCCCCAACGGCGCCTATCTGCTGGCCGCCGACACCGAGGGCGACCGCGCGTTCGTGTACTGGCGCACCGGCAGCGCCGGATCCACCCTCTCGGTGGAACACGTCGAGTCCTGGCGGGAGTTGCTGACCGGCTCCAAGGCCCTCATCACCAGCGGCATCACCGGCGCCCTGTCACCGAGCAGCCGCGAGGCCGTCCTGCTGGCCGCCGAGACCGTGCACGGAGCCGGCGGGCACCTCTCCTACGACCCCAACTTCCGCTCCCGGCTGACCGGTCGGGGCGAGGCGCGCACACTGCTGGCCCGCATCGCCCCGCTGGCCGGGCTGCTGAAGACCTCCTGCCCGGCCGACGCGCTGGCCATGGTCGACACCGACGACCCGGCCGAGGCCGCCGCCCGCTTCCGGGCCCTGGGCGCCCGCACCGTCGCGGTCACCGCGGGCGCCGACCGGCTGCTGCTGGACGACGGCACGGGGGCGGCGTACCTCCCCGTCCCGGTCAACCCCGACCCGGTCGACGCGACCGGCGCCGGGGACTGCTTCACCGGCACCGCCACCGCCCGGCTCACCCTGGGCGACAGCCTCGCGGACTCCGTCGCGTACGCGACGGCGGCCGCCTCCCTCTCCGTGTCCGGCCGCGGCGGCACCGGACGCGTCCCGCACTTCACCGAGACGGCCGCCCTGGCGGCGGCCCACCGGGAGGACATCCTCGGGACGGGGCGGGCGAAGACATGAGCATCGTGCCCAGGGGGTGCTGCCGCCTCGGCGGAGATAAGGACGGCTGCTACGCGGCCGCGAGCCGGGCGGTGTCCTCGGCCGACAGCCGCAGCGCGCCGGCGGCGACGTTCTCGGCCAGGTGGTCCGGGTTCCCGGTGCCCGGGATGGCGAGGACGTGCGGGCCCCGGCTCAGGGTCCACGCCAGGCGGAGCTGGGCCGGGGACACCCCGTGGGCCCGCGCGAGATCGCGTACCGCCGGGCCCTCCTCGGTGACCCCTCCGGCCTCCTTGCCCGCGCCCGCGATCGCGAAGAAGGGGACGAAGGCGATGCCCTGCTCGCCGCAGGCGTCGAGGAAGGCGTGCTCCTCGGCCGGCGAACCGATCCCGTACGCGTTCTGCACGCAGACCACGGGCGCGATGGCCCGCGCCTCGGCCAGGTGGTCCGGCCGTACGTTGGACACGCCCAGGTGCCGGATCAGCCCGGCGGTGCGCAGTTCGGCGAGCGCCCCGAAGTGCTCGGCGATCGAACCGGTCGTGGCCTGGCGCGGGACGCGCAGGTTGACCACGTCCAGGTGGTCGCGGCCGAGCTGGCGCAGGTTCTCCTCGACCTGCCCGCGCAGCTGCCCGGGCTCGGCCCACCACCACTCGCCGGCGGCGTCGCGGCCCGGCCCGACCTTGGTGGTGATGACCAGCTCGTCGGCGTACGGGGCGAGGGCCCGGTTGATGAGCTCGTTGGCGGAGCGGGTCGGGGAGAAGTAGAAGGCGGCCGTGTCGATGTGGTTGACGCCCAGTTCGACGGCCCGCCTCAGCACCCCGGTCACCCGGTCGCGGTCGCTGGGGGAGCCGTCGGCGAGGTGCGTGAGGCGCATCGCGCCGAACCCGACGCGGCGGACCGGGAGGTCGCCGAGGAGCCAGGTGCCGGAGTCGGCCGCGTTGATCTTGTCGGAAGTCATCGGGTGAGGGTACCGGTGAGGGTGTCGGGGTCCGTGATCCAGCCCGCGAACAGGACCAGACCGGACTCCCGGTCGACGGCGAGGAAGCCGAAGGGCCGGTCCACGTCGAACGCGGCCTGCCGGGCCCGGTGCGTGGGGACCACCCGGGCCCCGCGGAACATGCCGACGGCGGTGACCGCCGCGGCCTCGAACCCCTCCGCGTGGAAGCGGGCCACGGCCGACTGGCGGGCGGAGCCGACCGCGAGCGGGACGGCGGAGATCCCGGGGAAGTGGCCGGGGCCGGCGGCCGCGGAGCTGAGACCGAACAGTTCGGCCCGCCGCAACAGGTCGTGCTCGGCGCGGATGTCGAAGGCCACCGTGCAGATCCGGACCACGGGTTCGGGACTGGTGGAGTCCACCGTGCTCAGGGACAGCCCGGGCCCCGCGGCGCCGTCGGGAAGCTCCGCCGCGGTCGAGGAGGAGAGCGCGCCGGTGACCTCGGCGATCCCGGTCGTCAGAACCTCCCCGGGCGCGGCCCCGGGCTCCCCGAGCAGCAGGTGCACGTCCGCGCCGAGGGCGCCGGGCACGCGGAGCAGGGTGACCGGGCCGGAGGGCCCCCGGGCCACCCGGATCCGCTGGGGGAAGGCGTGGGTGACGGCCAGCCCGCGCAGGCGGCGCTCCCTCCACGGTCCGAGCGCCGGCCGCACCTGCCGCTCGGAGAAGGGCTGCTCCCAGGTAAGGTGCAGCGCGAGCGCGGAGGCCAGGACCAGCTCGACGTGCGGACCGACCTCGACCGGCATCTTCTCCACGAGGCCGTCGGTGCGCTCGGCGGCCCAGGCATCCAGGGCCTTGCGGTCGGTGTCCTCGTCCCCGGTGAGCGTGGCCCGGGTCCCGGCGGGCAGCCGGGCCGACCAGGCCTCCTCCAGCGGGAGGTCCCGCCGTGCCCACAGGCCGGTGGCGGCCCGCAGGCCCCGTACGCCGTCCAGGGCGGTCAGCAGTTCGCGGGCGGCCTCGGCGGCCGTGTCCGCGGGTATGCCGAGGGCTTCTTGCAGCTCGGTGCGGGCCGGGCCGTCGGCGCCGTCCGCGAGCAGGGCCAGCAGCGGCCAGAGCCCGGCCGCCGTGAACACCGTGCCTTCGGCCGCGTGCGCGTCCGCGGACCGCGCCGCCCAGCGTGCCGTCAGGCGGTTGACCGCCTCCACCGTCGAGTTGTCCATGGAACGGAGCCTACGGGGAGGGGCCGGGCGGAGCGGGGGCGGCTCAACCCCATTCCTCGGCATCCAGCTTCGCCCAGGCCTCGGCTTCCTCCGCCTCGTGGTCCTTCTCCTCCTCCTCGTACGGGAGGGGGGCCGCCACCCAGCCCGCGGCGAGCACCAGGCGGGAGGTCCGGTGGACGGCGAGGAAGCCGAAGGGGCGGTGGAAGCTGACCTGGGCCCGGCGGACGCGGTAGGTGACACGGGGCAGGCCGGCGCCGACCGTGCCGATCGCGGTGACGGCCGCCGCCTCGAAACCCTCGGCGTGGAAGCGTGCCACGGCCGCCTGCCGGGCCGACCCGACGGCCAGGGGATCGCTGCTGATGCCGGGGAAGTGTCCGGTCCGCGTGTCCGAGGCGCTCGCCAGCCCGAACAGCCCGGGGGAGGCGAGGAGATCGTGCTCGGCCCGCGCCTCGAAGGCCACCGTCCGGATGCTCAGCCAGGGGTGGCGGTCGACGGAGGCAACCCGGCCGATGTGCAGGCCGGGCCCGGGATTCCCCTCGGGGAGCAGGCTCGCGCCCGTGGTCGGGATCGCCCGGGTGACCGCCGCGATGCCCGCCCGGAGGGTCTGGCCCGGCGGGGCCTGCGGTTCGCCCAGGACTAGGTGGACGTCGACCCCGCCGTCGCCCACCACCTCCAGCAGGGTCACCGGACCCGTCGGCGCATGCGCCACGCCGGCCCGGTCCAGCAGGGCCGTACAGCGGCTCAGCCCCTGCACGGTCCCCACGATCCCTTCGGCCCAGGGGCCTTCGTCGATCCAGGTCGGCCAGGGGGTGAAGGGCTGGATCCACCGCAGGCGCAGCGCCAGCGCCGAGGCGAGCACGCAGCGCGTCTCCTCGTCGACCGGGACCGGCATCTTCTCGACGAGGCCGTCGGTGCGGTCGGCGGCCCAGGCGTCCAGGGCCTTGCGGTCGGTGTCCTCGTCCCCGGTCAGCGTGGCCCGGGTCCCGGCGGGCAGCCGGGCCGACCAGGCCGCCTCCAGCGGGAGGTCCCGGCCCGTCCACAGGCCGGTGGCGGCACGCAGGCCCCGTACGCCGTCCAGGGCGGCGAGGAACTCCCGGGCGGCTTCGGCCGCCGTGCCGGCGGGTATGCCGAGGGCTTCCTCCAGCTCGCTTCGGGCGGGTCCCGCGGCCCCGTCGGCGAGCAGGGCCAGCAGCGGCCAGACCCCGGCGGCGGTGAGGACCGTGCCCTCGCCGCCCGTCACGGCCCGGCCGGCCCAGCGCGAGGTCAGTGCGTTGACCGCTCGTACCGTCTGCGTCTTCATGCGGGGAGCGTAAGGGTTGGGCGCCGCCGGGCCGCGTCGTTTTTCCGCGGCCCGGCGGCGCTGTTCAGGGGCGGGGCCGTCAGCGGCCGCGCAGGCCCTCGTCGACCGCGGTCATCAGCTCGCCGTCGGCGGTGTCCGCGTCGAGCGACCAGAACATCGCGCCGCCGAGGCCCTCCTCCCGGATGTACCGGGTCTTGGTGCGCAGCACCGTCGGGTCGTCGTACGTCCACAGGGTGGTGCCGTCGAACAGCCAGGCGCTGCCGTTGCGGCGGTCCCGGTGCAGCTTGTAAGTACCGGACGCCGCGAGCTGCTTGAGCTCCTTGTAGTCCGCGTACCCGTTGGCCCAGGCGGCCGGCGCCGGACCCGTCGCGGGCTGCCCCATGCCGTCCCCGCCGCCGCTGACGCCGGTCCAGCCCTGCCCGTAGAACGGCATGCCCATCACCAGCTTGTGCGCGGGCGCGCCGCGCCGCTCCCAGGCGTCCACCGTGCCGTCGACGCTGAAGTCGTTCCTCGCGTACAGCGCGGACTGCTGGGCGGTGGTGGCCTCGCCGGAGACGTGGAAGTCGTAGCCCTGGAGGGTCACGAAGTCGAGGTCGCGCATGATCCGGCGGACGTCGAAGCCCGCGTCGATCTTGGCGGGGGCGGTCGGGACGAAGGCGGACAGCTCGTACTTCGCCTTCCGCTTCTGGCCGCGGGCGTAGTCGTCGAGCTGCGTGCGGAACTCGCTGACCAGCGCGGTGAAGTTCTTCTTGTCCTCGGGGCGGTAGGTGGTGTCGGTGTCGCCCGAAGAGCCGGGCCACTCCCAGTCGATGTCGAACCCGTCGAAGATCCCGGCAGCCGAACCCGCGCCGCCGCGGGTGCCGTCCTGCGGCAGGTTGCCCTTGATGTACAGGTCGATGCAGGAGGACACGAGGGCCTTGCGGGAGGCCGGGGTGAGCGCGGCGTCCGAGAAGTGCGTCGACCAGCTCCAACCGCCGAGGGAGAGCAGGACCTTGAGGCCGGGGTGCTTGGCCTTGAGCTCGCGGAGCTGGTTGAAGTTGCCGGCGAGCGGCTGCACCCAGTCGTCGGCGACGCCGTCCACCGAGTTCTCGGCGTCCAGCGGCCGGACGTAGTCGGCCCAGGCGTCGGCCTCACCGGGGATGTTGCCGGTGAAGCACTTGCCCTCCGCGCTGATGTTGCCGAAGGCGTAGTTGATGTGCGTGAGCTTGCTCGCGCTGCCGTTCTTCTCCAGGTCCTGAACCTGGAAGTCCCGTCCGTAGACGCCCCATTGGGTGAAGTAGCCGACCTTCTTGTACGAGCGGCCGTGCCCGGAGCCCTCGTGGCCGGAGCCGTCGTGGGCGGGGGCGAAGGCGGTCAGCAGGGAGAGGGAGCAGGCGGCGACTGCCAGCTTGCCGAGCATGCTGCGGCGCATGGGCTTCCTTTGCGGATGCGGTGAGTGGTGCCGGGGCGCGTGCGCTGTGCATGCGGAAACTATTGGTCTGGACCACAGCGGGTCAAGGGGGTGGGGCAACTCGTTCCACACGGGGGGACGTTCGGCCTGATCCCGGATCAGGGCAGGCCCCGCTGGCCGACATCGTCGGCGAGCCCGCAGTCGAGGTGAACCGGACCCCGGCGAGGCCCGCGTCCCGCAACACCCGGAAGGCGGCGGAGTCGGTCGCACTGCGGCCGGGGTCGAGGGTGGCGGTGCGGGGGTCAGCTGTCCACGACCCGATACGCGCCGTCTCAACCTGCGGACGTCAACTGGATCGTCCCCGGCGGGCAGGCCCCACTCGTCATGTCCCTGACCAGCGAAGACGGTCCGCTCGTCGACCGGCTCGAATCTTCCGGCGCGCGGACCCGGGGCGAAATTTCCCGCGGTTGACCACCGAATTCAGTGGATCTTCGGTGTGCGCCGTGGCATGGTTGGTCTCACCGAAGGGGTGTAGCTCAGTTGGTAGAGCACCGGTCTCCAAAACCGGTTGTCGTAGGTTCGAGCCCTGCCACCCCTGCCAGACGAAGTAGCAGGTGAAAGCTTGTTTTTAGTCCCCCGGCCGATCAGGGCCGGGGGACTTCTTCGTCTCTGGAGTCCACTAGTGACCTGAGTCAGAGATTCGGTGGCAGTAGGCGGCGACTTTGTCGAGGATCTCGTCGGCTGTCTTCGTCCAGAGGAAGGGCTTGGGCTGGTCGTTCCAGTCGGCCAGCCATGAACGGATGTCGCGCTCGAGAGCCTGGACGGAGCGGTGGACTCCACGCTTGAGCTTCTTCTGGGTGAGCTCGGCGAACCACCGCTCCACCAGGTTCAGCCACGACGCACTCGTCGGTGTGAAGTGCAGGTGGAACCGCGGGTGTGCCAGCAGCCATTTCTTGATGTCCGGCGTCTTGTGGGTCGCATAGTTGTCGAGGATCAGATGGATCTGAAGATCCGCCGGCACTTCTTTGTCGATCTTGGCCAGGAACTTCTTGAACTCGGCGGCCCGGTGGCGGCGGTGGAGAGACCCGATGACCTTGCCGGTGGCGACCTCCAGGGCCGCGAAGAGGGTGGTTGTGCCGGCGCGGATGTAGTCGTGACTGCGGCGCTCTGGAACGCCAGGCATCATCGGCAGGACCGGCTGGGACCGGTCCAGGGCCTGGATCTGCGACTTCTCGTCCACGCAGAGGACCAGAGCCTTCTCCGGCGGGTCCAGGTAGAGGCCGACCACGTCGCGGACCTTGTCGATGAACAGCGGGTCCGTCGACAGCTTGAACGTCTGCGAACGATGCGGAGCCAGCGCGAACGCCCGCCAGATCCTTGAGACGGTCGACTGCGACATTCCCGTGGCCGCGGCCATCGACCTCGTCGACCAGTGCGTCGCGTTCTTCGGCGTCTCTTCCAGTGTTTTGACGATCACCCGCTCGACATCAGCGTCGGTGATCTTCCGCGGGACACCCGGCCGCGGCTCGTCGCCCAGCCCGTCCAGGCCGTGCTCCAGAAACCGCCGCCGCCAGGTGCGGACCGTGTCCGGCGCGATCCCAAGCCGCCGCGAAACTTCCATCACCGAATGCCCGCCCGCGCACTCCAGCACGATCCGCGACCGCTGAGCCAGAGCCTGAGCTGTCGAACGACGACGTAACCAGCCCTCCAGCACAGCACGCTGGGCATCAGTCACCGACAACGGCGGAATCTTCGGACCGGGACGACTCATGCCGAACTAACGACAAACCTCAGACTCAGGTCACTAGTAGTGCTTCGTTAGGTTCTGGATCTGCTGGCGGTCAGGGGGCGGCCGCAGGTGGTGCAGGTGCCGGTCCAGCACCTCAGCAGGTTCTGGAGCACGTCCAGGACTTGGTAGAGGGTCAGGCCGGCGTGGGTGCTTTTGGGTCGAGCCGCCTGAGGGTGAGGAAGGCCTGTGCGGCGGTGACGAGGGTGACGTGGTGGTGCCAACCGCGCCAGGTCCGGCCTTCGAAGTGGTCCAGGCCCAGGCCGTGCTTGAGTTCGCGGTAGTCGTGTTCGATCCGCCAGCGCATCTTCGCCCACCGCACCAGGTCGGCGATCGGGGTAGTGGCGGGCAGGTTGGTCATCCAGTAGCCGGTCGGCTCGTCCGCTCCTGCGGGCTGTTCGACCAGCAGGGTTCGCAGCGGCAGGACCCCGTTCCACTGGCTGCGTCCACCGGCCTGTTCCTGGGCGGTCCGGCAGGCTTCCTTGCCCGACGGACGCACTTCCAGGACAGCGAAACGCGAGGTCATCGCACTCTTGCTGCCATGGCGCCAGGTGATGTCCTGGAAACAGGTGCCGGGATCGATGAAACTCTGCAGGGACTGGGCCGCATCGCGGTAGCGGGGCAGCGTGGGCGGCCCCAGCCCGCCGTAAGCCGGCCGGAACGGCTCGGCGGAGGCAGGCCGTGCGACCTCTTTGGGATCGACCGCCACCACGTAGGACCAGCCGCGTTCCTCCAGCGCGAGCCGGAAGGAGACGCTGCGGCCGTAGCCGGCATCGGCCACGATCACCGGCACCCGCGGCAACCAGGTGGCGAGGCGGTCGAGCAGGCCCAGAGCCAGACGGGTCTTCGACACGTGCCCGATCTCGTCGGGCACCCCGGCCCTTTGCCGCCGGCCCTCGTCCGCCGCCCAGTCCTCCGGCAGGAACAACTCCCACTCCAACGGGCAGGACGCGAGGTCGGTTGCCGCGTGGACGCTGACCGCGACCTGGCAGTTGGCCGTCTTGCCCAACGCGCCGCAGTACTGTCGGGCCACCCCCACGGATGCCGTCCCGCACTTGGGGAAGGACACGTCGTCGACCACCCACACCTCAGGCCCGACAGCCTCCGTCAGCCGTTCGGCGATCCGCTGCCGCACCGGCAGCGGATCCCACGGCGACTGATTCACGAACTGTTGCAGGGCCTGCATGTTCCCGTCCGGCAATCGCTCGGCCATCGGCTGGATCGACTTACGCCGCCCGTCCAACATCAAACCCCGCAGATAACACCCGCCCCACCTGCGCTGATCCCGCCGCGGAAGCGAAGCGAACACATCGGCAACGAACTCCGCCAACTCACCTCGGAGTCGTTCCACCTCCCCAAGCCTCATAACCGGAAGATGCCCACCACCAGGCGAGATCACCCGACGTAACGAAGCACTACTAGGCCGTCTCTTTCGGATCTTGTCGGCCGAGTCCGCGGCGTCTGGTGCCGTGCCTGGGCGTGCTGTCGGGGCGCTCGCGTACTGGGTGTACGTGGTCGCCTCGGCAGTGCGGCCAGGCGCGGTGCCAGGCGTCGCGGGCCCGGCAAGATCCGAGAGAGACGGCCTAGGAGGCAGAGGCCCCTTCCCCTCGGACAGGGCGCGTAGCCTTCTCCGGGTGACGAAGACCGTGACGCATGTAGAGATGACGGACCCCGGTCAGCTCGTGCCCGGTGTTCCGGTTCCGGAACTCGCGCTCGTCGCTGTGGACGCGGACCTGTCGCTGGTTCCCGGCCTGATGGCCAGGATCGGTGCTCCGTACCGGTGGCGCAGCGCCCGCCGGAGTCCCCAGGAGTGGCAGGCGTGGTTCGCCGGGCATCCGGACCGGACCTGCTGGCTGCTGCACTTGGGGGACGAGCCGGCCGGCGTGGTCTGCTACGACCTCCACCCGGGTGCCGACGTCGAGATCAGGACGTTCGGGCTCCTGCCCGAGTTCACCGGGAAGGGGCTCGGCGGTCATGCGCTGACGCTCGCGATCCGGCAGGGCTGGAATCTGGTGCCCGGCGTGCGCCGGGTGTGGCTGCACACGTCGTCGGCCGACAACCCGAACGCGCTGCCCAACTACCACCGCCACGGGTTTCGTACCTTCAAGACCGAAGAAGAAGGCGTGTCGGACTCGAACATGCCCTGACCAATGCCGGGTCGGCCTGTCAAGCGGACACCATCCGCCGCGACTTCACGGACACCGTAGATTCACCCGGTGACCTACGACATCATGCTCGTGCGGGTGCGGCCGGGCCTGACGCTTCAGGAAACGCTCGAGGGCCTCAACGCCGACTTCGATCCCGATGCCGACCTGCCGCTGCTTCGCGTTACCGACGCGCAACGCGGCGAGTGGGACCGGACCCTGCGCCGAGTCTCTCGGGACATCGGTCCTGTCGAGTCAGCGGAGTACCTGTACAGCCTCACCCTTGAGACGCTCGGTCCGCCGGGGCGCGTACAGCTCGACTACTACGGGGACACGGCCCACATCGAGATCCCCTACCGCCACTCGGGTGCGGCGGCGTTGGAAGTGATGGAACTGGCTTATCGCATCGCTCGGATCGTGGAGGACGAAACCGGCCTGACCGGACACGACTTCGAGGTGGGCCAGCCCACCCGAACCGGTGACCCTGCCAAGGCCGCCGTCCGGCTGGGCGGTGTCTCCGATTGGGCACAACACCACGTGATCTAGAGGATCACAGGGCCTGTCGGCGGCCAGAGGTCTCGCGCAGCCATCGGGCGTGCCGGCGGACGTGCGACGCGTCCTGGGGGAAGTAGCCGGCCCAGTCCTCGTCGAGGGGCGTCCAGGCGGCGGGCTGTCCGCTCTCCGCTGCCAAGGGGGTCGCCGCACTCGCGATCGCGACGAACGACAGCCCGAGGGTCGCCGCCCACTCCGCGCGGTAGGAACGCACCGTCGCCGCCGCGGGTTCGGGCAGCAGCTCCACCGCGATGCCGGTCTCCTCGAAGAGTTCGCGACGTGCTCCCTCGCGGGGGGTTTCACCCGGCTCGACGCTGCCGCCCGGCGGAACCCAGCCACGCCACCGGTGATGAACCAGGAGCACCCGGGCGAGATCCTCGTCGAAGACCCACACCTCTGCGGCGAGCGGCGCCGTGGACCCCTGGCCTTCGGTGGTCAACCACTGGCCGGCGCC
The DNA here is from genome assembly GCF_035978755.1 of Streptomyces sp. NBC_01298. Taxonomy (NCBI): domain Bacteria; kingdom Bacillati; phylum Actinomycetota; class Actinomycetes; order Kitasatosporales; family Streptomycetaceae; genus Streptomyces; species Streptomyces sp. NBC_01298. The sequence goes on along the minus strand of NZ_CP108414.1, from coordinate 673,262 downwards.
GTCGAGGTGGATCCTTGCCAGCCGCACATCGGCGGCCGCGGCCTCTGCGACCCGGCGGTCGAACGCATCAGGAATCATCACCTGCGCACCATAGGGCGGGGGTCTGACACCGGGACGGCACCAGGCCATGCCCGGCCCCTTCGGTTCCTCGGCGTGGCCCGGCTCGGCGTGCGCCCCCCGGCGGGGCTCAGTACGTCGGGCAGAGGTTGGCCTGGGCGGCCGCGACGATCAGGGCGGACTTGACGGGGCCGAAGCCGTCGGGGTCGTTGGGGCCGATGAAGCGCTGGTTGGCACCGGCCACGCGCTTGGCCGGGTCCTTCTCGCCCTTCATGGACTGGCACTGGTCGAGGCCGCGCGAAACGGCCTTGTCTTCCTTGCCGTTGACGATCTCGGGGTCGATCGCGTTCAGGGCGGCCAGGTAGGCGGCGCGCTGCGCAGGTGCGGGGCTCGGAGGGAGACCGCTGTCGGGGCGGGCCGCACTGGGATCGGCGCTGGGCCGTCCGGCGCTCGGATCGACGCTCGGTACGGTCGAGGCCGGGGCCGGGCCGGAGGACTTGCCGGGGGCCGGGGCGTCCGAGTCGCCGCACCCGGCGAGGGCGAGGAGTGCGGCGCCGGTGAGGGCGGTGATCACGTGGTGTCTGCGCATCGGGTCATCGTCACCCGGGGCGGGGCCCGGTGGGGCCCCGTGGGGGCCGCTGTGACCGGGCTGTGACGCGCCGCGCCGCCCCCCGGCCCGGTGCGAAGCCGGCCGGCCCGGTGCGAAGCCGGCCGGACCGGTGCGGAGGTGCCGGAGGAACCCGGGAAGAACGCCTAGCCTGGGGGAATGAACGCCACCGCCGGGCCCGAGCCCCGTTCCGACCTGCGGGACTTCCTGCGTTCCCGGCGCGCCCGGATCGGCCCCGAGGAGGTGGGGGCCGCCGCCCACCCGGGAAGGCGGCGCGTGCCCGGGCTGCGGCGCGAGGAGGTCGCGCAGCTCGCGGGGGTCAGCGTCGACTACTACACCCGGCTGGAGCAGGGCCGTACCCAGCACGTCTCCGCCGAGGTCCTCGACGCGGTGGCCCGTGCGCTGCGGCTCGACGCCACCGAGCGGTCCCACCTCTTCGAGCTGGCCCGGCCCCAGCGGGCCACCGGGCCCGGACGCGCCGCCGGCGCCCCCGGCCGCGCGGACGCCGACGGCCCGCAGCGGGTGCGGGCGGGCCTGTACCGGGTCCTGGACGCCCTGGAGGACGGCACCCCGGCGATGATCATGGGGCGCCGGCTCGAAGTCCTGGCCGCGAACCGGCTCGCCGAGGCCCTGTACGCCGACTTCGGCGCCCCGGGGCCGGGCGACCCGAAGTCGCGTACCCAGGGGTCGCGCACCCCGGAGTCGGGTGCGCCCGATCAACGCGGCCGCAATCTGGCGCGGTTCCTCTTCCGCGACCCCGCCGCCCGCGAGCTCTTCGCCGACTGGGAGGGCGCCGCGCGCGGAGTCGTGGCCGCGCTGCGGTTCTACGCCGGCAGGCACCCGTACGATCCGGATCTGAGTCCGCTCGTCGAGGAACTGAGCTCGCTCGACCGGGACTTCCGGCGCTGGTGGGCCGGTCACGACGTACTCGAACACACCCACGGCACCAAACGATTCCGGCACCCCGTCGTCGGTGAACTGGCCCTGGAGTACGAGTCCCTGGCCTTCCCGGACGACCCCGACCAGACCCTCTACCTCTACACGGCCGAGCCCGGATCCCCCTCCGACGAGGCGCTGCGCGCCCTCGCCTCCCGGGTGGCCGGCGCGGTGCGCGCGGAACGCTGACGTCGTCCTTCTGGCACACTGGGCCGGGTTATCCAGGCGGTGCAGGACAGGAAACCGGTGCGAATCCGGTGCGGTCCCGCCACTGTGACCGGACGCCCCGCGCTTGCCGCGCGGGGACCCGGGAGTCAGACACTGACGCACCGCCTCTTTCGGTTCGACCAGGGGACGCGGATCCCCGGGAGAGGCTCCACCATGTCTTCGTACCCCCGTGCGCTGCTGCGCGCGCTCCTGCCCGTACCCCTCCTGATACCGCTGGCCGCGTGCGGGGGATCCCCCGCGGCGCAGGACGCGAAGGCCACGGCGGGCGCCGCGCCCGGCTTCCCGTACTCGGTCACCAACTGCGGTGTCACCAGCACCTATCAGGCACCGCCGCGGCGCGCGGTCGCCATGAACCAGCACGCCACCGAGATCCTGCTGGCCCTCGGGCTGGAGGGGAAGACGGCCGGGACGGCCTACCTGGACGACGCGGTACTGCCCGCCTACCGGCCCGCGTACGACAAGATCAAGGTGCTGGCGAAGGAGTACCCCTCCCGGGAGGTCCTCCTCGGAGCCAACCCCGACTTCGTGTACGGGGGTTACTCCAGCGCCTTCGACAAGGCGCAGGGACGCGACCGCGAGCAACTCGCCAAGTCCGGCATCAACTCCCGCCTCAGCGTCGAGTACTGCACCCAGGGCAAGGTCGGCCTCGATCAGCTCAGGACCGAAATCACCGAGGTGGCACGGACCTTCGGCGTCCCCGAGCGCGGCGAGCGGCTCATCGCGGACGAACAGCGACGCATCGACGCCGTCACCGCGCGCGTGAAGGACAAGGGCAGGCCCGCCGTCTTCGTCTACGACTCGGGCGAGGCCTCCGCCTTCACCTCCGGCGGCAACGGCATCGGCAACGAGATCGTCTCACTCGCGGGCGGCACGAACGTGTTCGCCGACCTCCAGGACACCTTCGGCGACGTGTCCTGGGAGAAGGTCATCGAGCGCAAGCCCGAGGTCGTCCTCATCTACGACTACGGCGGCACCACCGTCGAGGCCAAGAAGCAGCGCCTGCTGAAGGACCCCGCGCTGGCGCAGGTCCCCGCGATCAGGAACCAGCGGTTCGTCGTGCTGCCGCTGTCCTCCGCCGTGCTCGGCGTACGCGTCGCGGACGCCGTCGAATCGCTGGGCGCCCGGCTCCACCCCGACGCCGCGTGAGGCTCCGGGCCGCCCGCGCGTTCACCCGTACCCCGGTCGTACTGGCCCTGCTGGCCGCCGCCCTGGCCGCGTCGGCCCTGGCGGGGCTGGTCCTGGGGCCGGTACGGATCCCCCCGGGCCGGGTGCTCGACCTCGTGCTCGCGGGGCCGGGGCCCCGGGCCGGAGGGGGCGCCTTCGGGGCGATCGTGTGGGACGTGCGCATGCCGCGGGTCCTGCTCGGGGCCGTCGTCGGCGCGGGACTGGCCGTCGCGGGAACCGTGCTCCAGGCCCTCGTACGCAACCCGCTCGCCGACCCGTTCCTGCTCGGGGCCTCCTCCGGGGCCTCCGCCGGAGCGGTGCTGGTGATCGTCTTCGGCGCCGGATTCCTCGGCTTCGCGGGCACCGCCGCCCTACCGCTCGCCGCGTTCGCCGGGTCGATGGGCGCACTCGTCGCCGTCTACGCGATGGCCCGGCGCGGCGGTGCGATGACCACCGGCCGGCTGATCCTCGCCGGAGTCGCCGTCCAGTACGTGCTGTCCGCGCTGACCAGCCTGGTCCTCGTGCTGTCCGCGCGGCCCGATCAGGTGCGCAGCGTGCTGTTCTGGACCCTCGGCGGGCTCGGCGGGGCACGCTGGAGCGAACTGGCCCTGCCCGCCGGGGCCCTGCTCCTGGGCACCGGCTCGCTCGTCGCCCTGGCCCGGCCGCTGGACCTGCTGCTCGCGGGAGAGGAGGGCGCGCAGACGCTGGGCCTGGACACCGGCCGGTTCCGGGCCGCCGTGTTCGTCCTCACCTCGCTCGTCATCGGCGTACTGGTGGCCTACAGCGGGGCGATCGGATTCGTGGGGCTGATGGTCCCGCACGCCGCACGGATGGTCGTCGGCGCCGGGCACCGGGCGCTGCTGCCCGTGGCCGCGCTGGGCGGGGCGGTGTTCCTGACCCTGGCCGACCTGATCGCCCGTACCGCCGCCGCGCCGGAGGAGATCCCGGTGGGCGTGGTCACGGCGCTCGTCGGCGGGCCGTTCTTCCTGTGGATGCTGCGCAGGTCCACCCGTACCGAAGGGGTCGTGGGATGAGGGCGCGACGGCCGACCGGTCCGGTGGCGCGGGCAGCGGCCGAGGCGGCGGAACTCGCCGTCGAAGGCGTCCGGTACGAGATCGACGGGCAGCCGCTGCTGCACGGGATCGACCTCACCGCCCGCCCCGGTGAGACGGTCGGAGTCGTCGGCCCCAACGGCAGCGGCAAGACCACCCTGCTGCGCTGCGTCTACGGCGCCCTGCGCCCGACCGGCGGCCGCGTGCTGCTCGACGGCGTGGACGCGGCCTCGCTGGGCGTCAGGGACCGCGCCCGGCGGGTGGCGGTGGTGCCCCAGGACGCGGCCGGCACCTTCGGGCTGACCGTGCGCGAGGTGGTGGCCATGGGGCGCAGCCCGCACAAGCGCTTCTGGGAGCAGGACGGACCCGAGGACGTGCGCCGCGTGGCGGGGGCCCTGGAGACCGTCGGCGCGGCCGCCCTCGCGGGCCGCCGCTTCGACGGGCTCTCGGGCGGCGAGCGCCAGCGCGCCCTGGTGGCCCGCGCCCTCGTGCAGGATCCCGGCCTGCTCGCCCTGGACGAACCGACCAACCACCTGGACATCCGCTACCAACTGGAGATCCTCGGCCTGGTCCGTGCCCTGCCGGCCTCCGCCCTGCTGGTCCTGCACGACCTCAACCTGGCGGCCCTGTACTGCGACCGCCTGTACGTCCTGGAGGGAGGCCGCGTGGCGGCCTCCGGCACCCCGGCGGAGGTACTGACGGAACCCCTGCTGGCCGAGGTCTACGGGGTCCGCACCCGCGTCACCGCCCACCCGACGACGGGCGCGCCGCACATCGTCTACCTTCCGGAGCATGGGGAGCGAACGGGGTAGCGGCGTGACGGCGAGCTGGGACGGGCTGCGGTTCGGGGAGGCCGTGGGCCCACGGCTGCGCCAGGAGCGCCTGGAGGGCCTGAGCATGAACCGCGCCGCGCCCGACGGGATCCTGGTGGCGATGCTCGGCATCAGTGACCAGCTGCTGTACCGGGCGGACCTGCCGCAGGCGGTGGTGGAGGCGGCGATCGCACACCCCGCGTGGGGCGTGCGCGGCAGTCTGGCCGAGCACCGGGGCACCACGCTGCGTTTCTCCAGGACCGGCACCCGGACCTGCGTCACGCTCACCACCGAACAGTGGTCCCGGCTCGTACGGGGAGAGCCGTCCGAGCGGCGCCGGTACCAACTGGCGTCCGCGGCGGAGGCCGCCGGGGGACGGCCCGCGCCGGATGTCTACGAAGCGCTGGCCGCGGCCCGCTCCGACGAGGCGCGGGCGGCCGCCGCGAGCCTGGCCGCGATGCCGGAGCGGTTGCTGCGGGCCCTGTCCGCTGACCCGGTGGCCGCCGTGCGCGCGGCGGCGGTCGAGGCCGGCTGGGCGGGCTTCGACGACGGGGTCCGGGCCCGCCTGACCGCGGACCCCGCCGAAGCGGTGCGGACGGCGGTCGGCCTGGCCCGGCACGAGGAGGTCCCCGTCACCTGCGCGCTCTTCGACGGGGCGCGGGTGACCTTCGACCTCGTGGAGACCCGGCGGCTGGCACCGGAACTGGTGCTCCGCCTCGGCGCCGACCCGGACACCACCTGGCGCAGCTGCCTCGCACGCAACCCGTACCTGGAGCCCGGGCAGGTCGCCGTACTCGCCGCCGATCCGGAGCACGCCGTACGCCTCGCCGTATCGCTGAGGCCCGAGCTGACGGAGGAGGAGCGGGCCGGCCTCCTGGCGGGACTGGAAAAGGACGGCATGCGCCGCCCAGCCCCCTGGGTGACGGCCCTGCACGGTGATCCCGAGGCCATGCGGCGGCTCGCCGGCTCGGTCCACCCCGTGCTGCGCGGCAGCGTCGCGATGGCCCGGCGGCTGCCGGCCGACGTGGTGGAGCGGCTCGCCCGGGACGAGGACCGGACCGTGCGCTTGTTCCTCGCGGAGCGGTGCGACGACGCCCCGGCGGACATGCTGCTGGAGGTGTTCACCTGGTGGACCGGCAGCTTCTCGACCCCGAACCGCCCCTACGGCCACCCGAACTTCCCCGGCCGGAACCTGCTCCGCTACGCCGAGGACCCCGACCGGCGGCTGCGGCAGCTCGCGCTGGACGACCCCGACTCCACGGCGGAGCTGGTGGAACGCTTCAGCCGGGACGAGGACGAGGAGGTCCGGGCCCGGGCGGCGACCGACCCCCGGCTGTCCGGGGAGTCGGCGCTGCGGCTGCTCGGCGACCCGTCGCCGGCGGTGCGCCGGGAAGCCGCGGAACATCCGCGGCTTCCCGGGCCCGCGCTGGCCGGGTTGCTCGCCGACGAGGAGACGGCCCGGTCGGCGGCCCGGAACCCGGCGCTGCCGGAGTGGGTCATGCGGCGCATGCTCGACTGAACGGAGCGCCGGGGTGGGGCCGTGCGGGCCCGTGCGGGCCGGGGCGGGCCGGGGCGGCCCTACTTCTTGAAGCCGCCGTACGGGACGGTGATCAGTTCCATGCCGTGGCCCGAGGGGTCCTGGAAGTAGACGCCGCGGCCGCCGTCGTTGTGGTTGATCTCGCCGGGGAGCTGCCCGTGCGGGTCGGCGAAGTAGGTGATCCTCGCCCGCTTGATCTTCTCGAAGGCCTCGTCGAACTCGGCCTCGGAGACGAGGAACGCGTAGTGCTGCGGGGTGATGGACTCGGCGGGGATGGTCGCGAAGTCCAGGGTGACGCCGTTGGCGACGTCGACCGGGATGAAGGGGCCCCAGGGGGCTCCGACCTCCAGGCCGAGGAAGTACGCCAGGAACTCGGCCGACTCCCGGTGGTCACGGGACTGGACGATCGTGTGGTTGAGCTGAACAGCCATGAGTGGATGCCTCCGAAAGGCACATCTCGGCACCTCCATGCCTCACCCGGCCGGTGACCGACACGCGATGCCGCGACATGATCCTAAACATCCCTTACGGGCGGAGTCCAGTGCGTTCGGCGCGGGGGGCCGGGTCTACCCCCCGTACACCGCCTTCACGTTGTCCTGCGCCGCACGGGTCCGTCCCGCCGGGCCGGCCGCGAAGACGCGGAGCAGGTTCTCCGTCACCCGGGTGGTCAGAGCGCCCGAGCGCGCGTCCAGGCCGTGGTTGGTTCCGCTGCGCCCGTCGCCCTTCGCGTCGAGGGCCTCCACCCAGCGCATCGTCCCCGTCGCGAAGACGGCGGCGCCGCTCGGAGTCGTGTAGTACGCCGTGTCCTGGTGGCTGGGGCGGCCCTCGCAGACCACGGGGGAGTGGGCCAGGATCTCGATCGGACGCGGAGTGGTGAAACCGGTGTTGACCTTGTCGTACTCCACGCCGACCAGGTGCGGGTAGCTGTCGCCGGCCTTCGCGCCCGTGCCCTCGAACAGCCAGTGGCCCGGGTTGGTCACCACGTACGGGGCGTCTACCGGGTAGCCGTCGTAGATCACGCCGAGCAGCGAGCTCTCCGGGTCAGCGCCCGGCGCGGAACGGAAGTCGACGGTGGCGGGGTGGCCGCGTTTGAAGCCGGGGTCCTGCGCGTAGGAGGACTTGTAGCAGACCACCGTACGGTCCGGTCCGAGCTCGGAGGCCTCCAGCCGGATCCGGCGGTAGCAGCAGTTCGCGCCCAGGATCGCGATGTTGGTGCCCGCGTCCCGGGCCGCCGTGACGTGTGCGCGCTGCTCGGGCGACCAGTACTCGTCGTGGCCGAGGGAGAGCACCGCCGCGGCGCCTTCCAGCAGGCGCTTCTCCCGGGCCACGTCGGTGGTCGTCGTGTACGCCAGCGGGATGCCGAGCCGCTCGGCGAGCGCGAGCAGCGGAGCCTCGTACACGAGGAAGAGACCCGCGCCGTCGTCGTACTCGTAGGGCCGGTCGAAGGTCACGGCGAGCGCGCGCGAGGCGTATCCGCCGCTGGGGCCGTCGTAACTGCCGTAGCCGCCCCAGCGGTTGTACGCCTGCCAGGTCGCCACCGCGTTGACCACGACGGTACGTCCGGCCGTGGCGGCGGACCGCACCGTGACGGGGACGAACCGCTGGCCCTCGCCGCCCTGCGCGTCGAGGCGCAGCAGGTAGCAGCCCTCGGGCCAGTCCTTGGTCTCGACGGTGGTGCTACGGGCCCACCGGGTGCGGACCGTACGGGTCGAGGCCTCCACGGTGTGGTCCGGCTGACGCACCCCGGGCAGGGCCTCGGAGCGCCAGACCAGGCGGGCCCGGGCGCCGCCGTACCAGCCCATGCGGTACGCGGAGACGGTGAACCGGGGCGCGGTGGTGGAGACGTGCAGGCCGAAGGACTCGCCGGGCAGCACACTGACCCGGTCGGCGAAGCCCTCGATGGCGCGGGCCGGGCCGGCCTTGGAGACCTGCCAGTCGGCGTTCCCCGGGCGGGCGTTCTCGGCCCGGACGTCGAAGCCGTGCGGCCCCTCCTTCTTTCCCGGCGGACCGGACGGTGCCGGGCTCTCGCCGGTCCCCGCCCCGTCCGCCCCGTCCCGCTTCCCGGCGTCGCCGTTCGCGCAGCCGGCCACGGCTGCCAGCCCGGCGGCGGTGGCCGCGGCCCCCGTCGCCAGGGCGAGGAACCGCCGCCTGCCCGCGCCTTCGCCGTCCCCGGATATGTGCTCCTGATCCATACGGGTCACGCTATGTCACCCTGTGGGCCTGGCTTTTGTCGCCCCGCGGAGTGTCCCGGGATCGGACGGTCCGGGGACCGGATGGGCCGGAGATCATCCCAGCTTGACCCGCACCGCCTGGCTCGCTCCCTCCAGGGACGTGAGGCTGCCGAAGCCGAGCTGGAGGCCGGACCCGGTGCTCGCCGAGACCACGCTCGCCGGCTGGGACAGCACCTGGGTGACGGGCCGGTTCCACACCAGGGTCAGTCCCGGCAGGGTGCGGGTCGGATCCGAGACGCAGACCACGGCCGTGCCGTCGCCGAGTTCCCGCACCGTGACCGAGCACGGCGCGCTCGCCTGCAGGGCGCCGATCGTCGCGGGCTGCCAGAAGTTCACCCCGGTGAAGCCGAGCGAGCCCACCGTCACGCCCTGGGCGGTCGTGTTGTTGGCGAGCACCGTGAGCCATCCGGTGGCGGCGGACCGGGCCGAGGTCTGGGCGGCCGAGGCGCCCGGCATCAGCTGGTAGACGTAGCTGCCGGCGACCGGGTTCGTCCCGTGGTCGTACCAGAGGGTCAGGTAGCGCCGGGTGAGGGCCGTGGTGGAAGCACTCCGGTTGATGTCGCTCCACCGACCGGTGCGGGCCTCCCGCAGCGCCCGGAAGGTGCCCGAACCCGACATCACATAGCCGCCGAAGCCCGCCAGATGCGCCCAGCCGGGCCCGGGGAAGGACGCGGTCCAGCCCAGGGTGGCCGGCTGGACCGTGCCGCCCACGGTCAGGGCGTGGGTGCCCGTCGCGCCCAGGTTCCGGTTGTCGATGACCGTGTCGGCCGCGGCGCCGTCCGTGGAGCTGATCCCGGCGCCCAGGCAGACCACCGTGTCGTCGAGGAAGAACCAGGACTTGCGGGCCGTGAGCGTGCTGCCCAGCCCCTTCAGGTGCTGGCCCACGGAGGCGAACTCCCCGTCTGTCGTGCCGCCCACCCACGTGGCGTCGGGCCGGGAGGCGCCCCAGTCACCCCCGGCCCCGTCGGCCAGGGCCTTGCGGGAAACGGTGGTCCCGGGCAGCCGGTAGGGATCGACCGTGGGCCAGAAGGCGTCCGAGTACTGGCCGTTCCCGGAGGCGGAGCCCCACCAGGAGAGCATGCCGCTGCCCGTGTGCCAGCCGCGCAGGTTCTCCCCGTTGCCCGTCTCGTAGTGCGTGATCCGCTTCGAGGCCATGGACAGGGAGGCCGCCCACGTCGGCCTGCGGTGCGTGGCCCGGTCCATCGAGGGGAACAGCCGGTGCGCCACCGGCTCGGGCACCGCCGTCACCGTGGCGTCCGCCGCGACCTCCGCGAGGCGGGCCAGGGCCGACAGGCCCTGCGTGGCGTCCGCCAGCGGGGGGCTGTAGTAGTCCCGCGCCGTCCAGCCCTTCACCAGTCCGCGCCAGCGGGTCCGTTCGGCGGTGGACGCGCCCTCGGCGAGGAGCAGGATCGCGGCGAGGACCGAGTGCCCGCGGGTGTGGTCGTCCAGCTGGGCCTGGAGGGGGTCGGCCAGTTGGACCCCCCGGCTGGGGGCTCGCCCCGATACGGCGTCCATCATCAGCCCGTTGTAGAGGAACGGCGCCCACGCGTGCTCCACCGCGTCGAAGACGATCTGCGCCCCGGGGTCCGTCACCTCCCAGGCCGTTCCCTTCAACAGGCCGAACAGCATGCCCAGTCCGCCGAGCATGACCGAGCCGTAGGAGCCGGTGTACGCCACGTAGGTGTGCTGGATGAAGGAGCCGTCCCGGTAGAGCCCGTCGCCGGAGGTGACGTACGGGAACACCGGCGTGAGCGCGTCCCGGGCCAGGGCGATCTTCGCGTCGTCGCCGCCGACCACACCGCGCAGCGCGAGCACCCGGCACAGGTCCACCCGGTTCGCTCCCGTACTGGTCCCCGTGTACGAGCCGACCGTGGAATCCGGTACGAAGTGGTCCACGGCGGCGCAGTAGGCGGTGAGCTGGGCCGCGGAGAGCTGGCCGTACATCAGGACGACCGTGTCGAGCAGCGCCTGGGGGGCTCCGATCTGCCAGCACCACCAGTTTCCGTACCGCGCCTGGCCGGCGTTGTAGACCTGGGCGTGGAGATGGTCCAGCCCGGTCAGCACGGCCGTCCGCAGCGCGGCGTCGCCGGTGAGCCCCGTGCCCGGTCTGACATAGGCCTCCGCCATCGTCCGCAGCCGGTAGTAGCTCTGGGCCATCCACTCGGGGTCGGTGGTGAAGACCTGATCGGGCCAGAGCGAGCCGGTCGAAGGGGCCATCGAGGTGCGCCACTGTCCGGCCTGCGCACCCAGCGCGGCCAGCCGGGTGCGGAAGGGTTCCGCGGTGGGGGAGGACACGGTCCCCAGGACGAGGCCCTGCCACACCGCGCGCATGGCGGCGTGCACCGAGGTCACCGTCCCGGCGGTCGCCGGGAGGACGGGGGTACCGAGCAGCACCACGCTGCCGCCGACCGCCGTGAGGAAGGCACGGCGGCTCCACACATCTGTCATCACAGTCTCCTTTGACTGAAACGCTGACTCGCCCGAAACGCTGTGTCCCCCGTGTACTTGGTCCGTGTGCTGCGTCCCCCGTGCGCCTCGTCCCCGTGCGCCTCGTCCCCGTGAACTTCGTCCCCGTGAACTTCGGCTCACGCACCCCCCTTCACCTCATGCGACGTGCTCGCGGTAGCGGTCGATCACCTCCCGCAGTACCTCCGCGCCGTCCCGGGCCCACAGCCCGGGATGGAAGATCTCCACCTCCACCGGCCCCAGGTACCCCGCGGACTCGGTCAGTTCCCGGAAGGCCCTCAGGTCGATCGAGCCGTCGCCCAGCTGTCCCCGCCCCAGCAGCACGCCCTCGGGGAGGGGTGTCACCCAGTCGGCCACCTGGACGGACACGATCCGTCCGGCCTCCCCGGCCCGCCGGACCTCGGAAGGCAGCCGCTCGTCCCACCACAGGTGGTAGGAGTCGACGACCACGCCCACCCGCGACGCCGGGAACTCCTCGGCGATGTCCAGGGCCTGACCGAGGGTGGAGACCACGCAGCGGTCCGCCGCGTACATCGGGTGCAGCGGCTCGATCCCCAGCCGCACCCCGTGCCCGGCGGCGTACGGGACCAGCTCGCCCAGGATGTCGACGATCCGCCGCCGCGCTCCCGCCAGATCCCGGTCGCCGTCCGGCAGGCCGCCCGAGACCAGGACCAGAGCGTCGGCGCCCAGTTCGGCGGCTTCCTCCACGGCACGGCGGTTGTCTTCGAGGGCCGCCGCCCGCCCGGCCGGATCGGCGGCGGTGAAGAAGCCGCCCCGGCACAGAGAGCTGACCCGCAGTCCGGCGTCGGCGACCAGTTTCGCGGCCTCCCGCACCCCGAACCGCTGGACGGGATCGCGCCACAGCCCGACGGCGCCGACCCCGGCCGCCGTACACCCGGCCACCAGCTCGGGAAGGGACCACTGGCGGATCGTCTCCTGGTTCAGGCTGAACCGGGCGGGCGCCGGTGCCGGGCTCACGAGGCCACCCCGTGCAGCGCCAGCAGCTGCCGCATCCGGGCCTCGGCGAGCTCCGGGTCCGGGAACAGCCCGAGATCGTCCGCCAGTTCGTAGGCGGTGGCCAGATGGGGGAGCGAGCGGGCCGAGTGCAGCCCGCCCACCATCGCGAAGTGCTCCTGGTGTCCCGCGAGCCAGGCCAGGAACACGACACCCGTCTTGTAGTAGCGGGTGGGCGGAGCGAACAGGTGCCGGGACAGCGCCACCGTCGGATCCAGCAGCTCCCGGAATCCGGCCGTATCGCCCTGGTCGAGGGCGAGCGCAGCCCGCGCCGCGATCGGGGCGATCGGGTCGAAGATCCCCAGAAGGGCGTCGCTGGCCAGCTCGCCGTCCCCGGCGATCAGCTCCGGATAGTGGTAGTCGTCGCCCGTGTAGCAGCGCACGCCAGCGGGCAGCCGCCGCCGGATGTCCACCTCGCGCCCCGCGTCGAGCAGCGAGACCTTGATGCCGTCGACCTTCTCCGGACACTCCGAAATGATCTTCAGGAAGACGTCCGTGGCCTCGTCCAGACCGGCGTGCCCCCAGTACCCCTCCAGCGCGGGGTCGAACATCGGCCCCAGCCAGTGCAGGACCACCGGCCGGGAGCTCTGGCGCAGCAGCCTCCCGTACACCTCCAGGTAGTCCTCCGGGTCGCGCGCCGCCGCGGCCAGGGCCCGGGAGGCCATCAGCACGGCCGTCGCCCCGCACTCCTCCACGAGCGCCAGCTGCTCCTCGTACGCCGCGGTGACGGCGGCCAGGGAATGCGTGGTGTCCGCAGCCAGCTGGTCGGTGCCCGCCCCGCAGACGATCCGGCCGCCCACCGACCGGGCTTCCGCCGTCGAACGGCGGATCAGTTCGGCCGCGGCCGGCCAGTCCAGGCCCATCCCGCGCTGCGCCGTGTCCATGGCCTCGGCGACCCCGAGTCCCTGCGCCCACAGCGTGCGCCGGAAGGCCAGCGTGGACTCCCAGTCGATGACCGGTCCGGAATCGGCCGAGGCGGCGAGGGGATCGGCCACCACGTGCGCGGCCGAGTAGAAGGTGCGGCTGCGGGCCGGACCGCAGGTGAGCGGCGCCAGCGGAGCGGTGACGGGCGCGTGGAGCCGCAGCCCGCCGTCCGCGGAGGGGAGCCGGATGCTCACAGCGCCACCTCCGGGACCACGAGCCGCCGGCCCTCCGCGGAGGAGCGCAGCCCGAGATCGGCCAGCTGTACCCCGCGGGCCCCGGCCAGCAGGTCCCACTGCCAGGGCTCGTCCCGTACGACATGGCGCAGGAAGAGCTCCCACTGGGCCTTGAAGCCGTTGTCGGCGGGGGAGTTGTCCGGGACCTCCTGCCACTGGTCGCGGAACGTCTCGGTCAGCGGCAGGTCCGGGTTCCACACCGGCTTAGGGGTCGTCGCGCGGTGCTGGATCCGGCAGCCGCGCAGTCCGGCGACGGCCGAGCCGTGCGTCCCGTCGACCTGGAACTCCACGAGCTCGTCACGGTTGACCCGCACCGCCCAGGAGGAGTTGATCTGCGCGACGGCGCCGCCCTCCAGTTCGAAGATCCCGTACGCCGCGTCGTCCGCGGTGGCCTCGTACGGCTTGCCCTCCTCGTCCCAGCGGCGGCCGATGTGGGTGCGCGTCAGCGCCTGCACCGTGCGGACCCGGCCGAACAGCTCGTGCAGCAGGTACTCCCAGTGCGGGAACATGTCGGCGACGATGCCGCCGCCGTCCTGGGAGCGGTAGTTCCACGAGGGGCGCTGGGCGGGCTGCCAGTCTCCTTCGAAGACCCAGTAGCCGAACTCCCCGCGCACGGACAGGATCTCGCCGAAGAAGCCGCCGTCGATGAGCCGCTTGAGCTTCAGCAGGCCCGGCAGGAACAGCTTGTCCTGCACCACCCCGTGCTTGACGCCGGCCGCGTCGGCCAGCCGCGCGATCTCCAGGGAGGACTCGAAGGTGAGGGCCGTGGGCTTCTCGCAGTACACGTGCTTGCCGGCCGCCACGGCCTGCCGCACGGCCGCCTCGCGGGCGCTGGTGACCTGGGCGTCGAAGTAGATCTCGACCTCGGGGTCGGCCAGCACCGCGGCCAGGTCCGTGCTCACGTGCTCCAGGCCGTGCCGCTCCGCGATGGCCCGCAGGGCCTCCTCGCGGCGCCCGACCAGCACCGGCTCCGGCCACAGCACCGTGCCGTCGCCGAGGTCGAGACCGCCCTGCTCGCGCAGTGCGAGCAGGGAGCGGACCAGGTGCTGGCGGTATCCCATCCGCCCGGTGACGCCGTTCATGGCGATCTTGATCGTCCTGCGCTGCACGGTGTCCCCTCCTTCGTCTTGTTGCGTGTTCTTGTGCGGAGCTGCCGAGAAAACGGATAGAAAGCGCTTTCTCTGCGATCAGGCTAGGGCCGCTCCCCGGCGAGATGCAAGACTCTTACGGGTGATAGAAAGCGCTTTCTTCATCGGCGACTATGGAGATCCACACACCGGGTGAGACGATGACCCGGGACAGATCGGAAGGAGGGGATCATGGCGGTCACACTCGCCGAAGTGGCGGTGCACGCGGGCGTATCGCCCGCCACGGTCTCGCGCGTGCTGAACGGCGGATACCCGGTGGCGGGCGCCACCAGGACCCGCGTGGAGCGGGCGATCGAGGACCTCGGCTACATCGCCAACGGTCCCGCGCGGGCCCTCGCCGCCGCGACCTCGGATTTGATCGGCGTCCTCGTCCACGATGTCGCCGACAGCTTCTTCGGGATCCTCGCCGGATCCCTGCAGAGCGCCCTGACCCCCGGCGGACAGGGCGGCCCGCGCCGGCTCGCCGTCGTCTGCAACACCGAGGGCGCCCCGTCCGCAGAGCTGGACTACCTCGCCCTCCTGGAGGGCCAGCGGGCCGGCGGGGTCGTCCTGACCGGCGGCGCCGTGGAGGAACCGGACCACACCCGGGCGCTCGCCGCCCGGCTCGCCCGCATCGCGGCCACCGGCGCCCCGGTGGTGCTGTGCGGGCGGCCCCCGCTGCCCATGCCCGCCGGACTCCCCGTCGCCACCGTCATGTTCGACGACCGGGGCGGCGCCTTCCGGCTCACCGAGCACCTGCTCACGCTCGGGCACCGGCACATCGCCTACGTGGCCGGCCCGCCCGGCCTGAGCACCACCCGAGAACGCCTCGCCGGACACCGGGACGCCCTGCGCGACCACGACCCCGCGCTGCCCGCGCACTGCGCGGGGCTCACCGTGCACGCCGGGTTCGAGCGCTCCGCCGGATACGACGCCACCCGCGAACTGCTCCGCCGCGGGACGCCCTTCACCGCCGTGGCCGCCGCCAACGACACCGTCGCGACCGGCGTCGCCGCGGCCCTGCGCGAAGCCGGTCTGCGGATACCCGAGGACGTCTCCGTCGCGGGCTTCGACGACCTGCCCGTCTGCGTGGACACCGCCCCCGCCCTCACCACGGTCCGGCTGCCGCTGCGTGAAGCCGGGGTGCTCGCGGCCCAGCTCGTCACGGGCCGCAGAGCCCTGCCCCCGGGCGGCATCACCACGCTTCCCGCCGAACTGACGGTGCGCGCCTCCACCGGGCCTCCGCCCGCCGTCACCACCGAAGGGGGCCGTCCGTGAAGTACGCCTTCTCCACCCTCGGCCTGCCCGGCACCCCGCTGGAGCGCAGCGCCGGCCTCGCCGCCGCGCACGGCTACCAGGGCCTCGAGCTGCGCGCCCACCCCGAGGAGCCCCTGCATCCCGCCAGCTCCGCCGCCGACCGCGCGGCCGGCCGGCGCACCCTGACCTCCGCGGGCGTCGCCGTCCTCGGCGTCGCGGGGTACGCCAGGGTCGCTGCGCCCGACCCCGACGAGCCGGTCCTCGCCGAGATCCAGGCCCTGGTCCGGCTCGCCGCCGACCTCGAAGCCCCCTACGTACGGGTCTTCCCCGGCGGCGGTGAACAGCCGCCGGCCGACGCCGACGACCACGCGGTCCGCAGGCTCCGGGCCGCCGCACCGTTCGCCGAGCGGCACGGGGTGCGGATCCTGCTGGAGACCCACGACTCGCACCGCACGGGGACCGCCACGGCCCGGGTCCTCGACCGGGTCGCGCATCCGGGCGCGGGCGCGCTGTGGGACGTACTGCACACCTGGCTCGGGGGCGAGTCACCGGCCGAGTCGAGCCGGGCCCTCGCCCGGCACCTGGGGTACGTACAGGTCAAGGACGTGGCGTCCGCGCGGGAGCTGACCCCGCTCGGGCTCGGCGGGGGCACGCTGCCGCTCGCCGAGGCGGTGGCCCTCGCACCGCGCAACGGCTGGCTCTGCTGGGAGTACGAGAAGCGCTGGTACCCCGCCGCCGACGAACTCCCCGAGCGGCTCGGGCCGGGCCGGGAGTACCTGGAGCGGCTGGTCCGCGCGGCGGCGTAGGGCAAGGGTCTAAGCCGAGCGGGTCAGCCGGGCCTGGTCGACGGGGTGGTGGAAGTCGATGCCCCGGGCGTAGCGCCCCACTTCCTCGATGGCCGATGCCGCCAGGCGGTCCAGTTCGCCGCCCAGCGAACCGGCCACGTGCGGGGTGAGCAGCACGTTGGGCAGGTCGTACAGCGGGGAGTCGGCGGGCAGTACCTCCGGCTCGGTGTGGTCGAGTACGGCGTGCAGCCGGCCCGAGACCAGCTCCGCGGTCAGCGCCGGGGTGTCGACGAGCGAGCCGCGCGCGGTGTTCACGAGGGTGGCTCCGTCCGGCATCAGGGCCAGCCGGGCCGCGTCCAGCAGATGGCGGGTCTCCGGCAGCTCGGGGGCGTGCAGGCTCACCACGTCGCTGCGGGAGAGCAGTTCGTCCAGGGCGACGGCCTCGGCGCCGAGGGCGGCGAGGCCGGCCGGATCCGCGTACGGATCGTGCACGAGCACCCGCAGGTCGAAGGGGCGCAGTAGCTCCAGCACGCGCCGGCCGATGAGCGAGGCGCCGACCAGGCCGACGGTACGGCGGTAGTTGCCGACGGCGGGGTAGTGGCGGAGCGGGTCGATGTGGCCGCGTGCCGCCCGGTAGGCGTGCGCGGAGTCCAGTACGCGCTTGTTGGAGAAGAGGATGGCGGCGAGCGCGTACTCCGCGACCGGCAGGGCGTTCACGGCGGCCGAGCTGGAGACGAGCAGCCCGCGCTCCCAACAGGCGCGGGTGACATGGTGTTTGACGCTTCCGGCGGCGTGCACGACCGCCCGGAGTTGCGGCATCAGCTCCAGCGCCCGCGCGTCCAGCGGAGGGCAGCCCCACCCGGTGAACAGGACCTCGGTCACGGCCAGCCTCCGGCGCAGGGTCTCCTCGGAGCGGGCCCGGCCGAAGTCGGTGACGAGGAGCGCGGGGTCCACGTCTGCGACGCGGGTCAGCTCCGGAAGGATCCGGTCGCCGAGGACGGCGGCCCGGGTCACGGGGCTCATGGCGAGCACGGTGACCGGCCTGCGGGGGGAGGAGGAAGGAGAGGAGGGAGGGGAGGGGGCGGACTCGGCGGCGGGGTGGGTCACTTGACGGCTCCTGCGGTGAGATCCGAAGTCCCGATGGTCACAAACCCCGGCCGCGGCGCCGGGAGCGACACGGGCGAAGGGGCCCCGGGGCCGCCGCTCCCCAAAGAGGCGGCCCCGGAGTTGTTCGCGGTCCTCATCCTTTTGCGCGGACGATCATGTCGTCAAGGGCGCATCGAGTATTCGATCGAAACGAACACACAAAACGCGCATGTGGTCTCGGATCCCTGCCGGGCCGCGGCCGCGGCTACGGGCTACGGGCTACGGACTACGGGCGGACAGTCAGCCGGGGAAGCAGGTCCAGATGCTGCCGCGGCCCCTCCCGCCCCGCCGCGCGGTCCTCCAGCCGGTCCAGCAGCATCCCGGCCGCCCGAGCCCCCACCTCCCGCTTGGCCGGGGCCACCGCCGACAGGGGCACGTCGGCCAGCTCGGCCACCTCGTCGTCGTACGTGATCACCGCCAGGTCCTCCGGCACCCGCACCCCCCGCGCCTGGAGCCGCGGGATCAGCATGATCGCGTCCGTGTCGCTGTGGATCAGGGCGGCGGTCACGCCACCCTCGGCCACCGCCGCGCACAAGTAGTCCAGGGTCCGCGCGAAGGCCTCCGCCTCCGCGAGCGACGCCGCCCCGGCCGCCGTGCCCGCGGCAGCGGACGAGGCGGCCCCGGTGGCGGGCCACGCCGGAGCGGGCTCCAGCCCGAGGGTGGCCACAGCCGCCGCGAAGCCCGTCCTCAGCCGGCCCGACGTCGGGGTTTCGCGGCTGGCCAGCGCGATCCGCTTGTGGCCCAGGTCCGCCAGGTGCCGCACGGCCCGCGCCGCGCCGTCGGCATGGTCGGAGGCCACCCGGTCCAGGGAGGCCGCCGGATGCCCCGGCGGCGCCCATCGCTCCACCAGGACGGTGGGCACCGGCAGTTCGGCCGTCCACGCCCCTTCGCCGGGTCCGGGCGTTCCGGCCTGCCAGGTCGGGGTCAGGAGCAGCCCGTCGGCCCCCGTCGAAAGCAACCGGTCCGCCTGTGTGCGGTCCTCGCCCGCGAGGTACCGGGTCAGCCCTACGGCGAGCCGCGCGCCCCTCGCCTCGACCACCTCACGGGCCCCCCGGACGACGTCCGCGAAGTAGTACTCGGTGGTCGGTACGACCATCCCGATCACCGGCCCGGCGGCGCCGCGCTCCGTGCCGGCGCCCGTGCCTGCTGCGGCGCCCGGCTCCGCTCCCGCCGGGTCGGACCCCAGCCGGCTGATCACCCCGTGCATCCGCTGGATCTCGCCCCGCGCCGCCATCGCCTCTACGTCCCGCCGCAGGGTCACGGGGGAAATGCCGAGCTCTCCGGCGAGGTCCGCGACACGGGCAGTGCCCCGTTCCCGGACGAGGGCGAGAACTCGGGCCTGGCGCTGGTCGACATGTGGTCTCAAGGATCCCCCTGCGGCTTGCCTGGTCCGTGGTCGGCGGTGTGTGCCGCTCGATTCCACCACAGAAAGCCGAAACGATCGATTCGATCGAATCAGGTCAAGGCGACGTCGGCCGGACGCTGTTCGCCGCTGAGGAAGAGGAAAGGGGAGAGCCCCGGCACCGCACTGCCCCTGCGGGACCAGCTGGGCCCCGACCGCCCGACGGTTGCCGCTCGGCCGGCCGTCCGTGAGGTCCTTTGCGATCGTGTGAACTTCTACGCCGCCCCCGAACCGGCCGGGGCGGCAGCGGCTGCCGACTCCGACCTCGCGGTCTGCTCCGTGGACGAGGGCCGGGCCCTCGGAAAACGGCTCGCCTACCTCTTCCGAGGGCACCGAGAGGGAACCGGAAGGAGCCCGGAAGGAGCCCGGAAGGAGCCCGGAAGGAGCCCGCACGGGCCGCCCGCCCCCTCCTCGGGCGCCGGGCGGCGATCTACACTGCCGTCCTGTCGATCAAGTGCCGGACGAGTGCGGAGGAACGAAAGAATGCGCCATCTCCCCCTGGGCAGTTCAGGTCTTCAGGTCTCGGCCATCGGGCTCGGCTGCAACAACTTCGGCGGCCGCCTCGACGCCCGGGCCACCCGTGCCGTCGTCGACGCCGCACTCGACGCGGGCATCACCCTCCTCGACACCGCCGACATCTACGGGGGCGCCGGGGGCTCCGAAAGCCACCTCGGCGAGGCCCTCAAGGGGCGTCGGGACCAGGTCGTCCTCGCCACCAAGTTCGGCTACGACGGCGTGGACATGGGCTACGGACCCGCCGCCGGCTCCCGGGCCGGCCGCGCGTACATCCGGCGCGCGGTCGAAGCGTCCCTGACCCGTCTGGGGACCGATCACATCGACCTCTACCAACTCCACAGCCCCGACCCGGCCGTTCCCGTGGCCGAGACGCTCGCCGCGCTCACCGAACTCGTCACCGAGGGCAAGATCCGCTACATCGGACACTCCAACTTCAGCGGATGGCAGCTCGCCGAAGCCGCCCATGTGGCCCGCGAGACCGGCGCGGCGCCCTTCGTGTCGGCCCAGAACGAATGGTCGCTGCTCCAGCGGTCGGCGGAGCGCGAGCTCGTCCCGGCCGCCCTCCACTACGGCGTGGGCGTGCTGCCGTACTTCCCGCTGGCCAACGGGCTGCTCACCGGGAAGATCCGCCGGGGCGCGCCGGTCCCCGCGGGTTCCCGCCTCGAGGGCCGCGACGCCTACCTCACCGACGAGCGCCTCGACATCGTGGAAGCCCTGGCGGTGCTCGCCGAGAAGCACGGGCGCACCGTGCTGGAACTCGCCATCGGCTGGCTCTCCGCCCAGCCCGGCTGCGCCTCCGTCATCGCCGGCGCCACCTCGGCCGAGCAGGTACGGGCCAACGCCGCCGTCGCCGACCGGCCGCTCGACGCCGAACTCCTCGCGGAGGTCGACGCCGTCGCGGAGGCTGCCGCCGGCTGACCGGAGTCCTGCCGTGGTCCCGTTTTCAGGAGGCGTCGGGCGACGGACTCGCGGAAGCGGACTCCGAGGGGGACGCGGAGGCGGACGCGGACGCAGATGCCGATGCCGATTCCGACGGGCTCGGCGAGGCGCTCCCCGAGGCGCCGGCCGACGTACTGGCCGACGGGCTGGCGGAAGCCGTGCCCGTCGGGGCCCCGGTCAGGATCTCCACCTGGCCGGTGTCCAGCGAGTAGTAGGCGCCGACCACGGCCAGCGAGCCCTTCTTCACCAGGGGCGCCAGATCCGCGTTGGCCCGCAGCTCGTCCGCCGTCACCTTGATCTGATGGCGGATCATCGTGTCGACCGGGTCGGAGCCCGGGTCCTTGACCGTCAGCTCGTAGGCCGGCACCAGCGCCCTTTCGATCGCCCGCAGGTTGCCGGGCAGCGGGTCGCCGTCCCGCAGCGCCTTGTACGAGGCGTCGACGGCTCCGCAGCGCTGGTGCCCGAGGACCAGGATCAGCGGGGTGCCCGCCGTCATGGGCCCGAACTCCACCGACCCGGTCACCACCGGGCCGACCGCCTGACCGCCCGTGCGCAGCACGAACAGGTCGCCGAGCCCGGTGTCGAAGAGCAGCTCCGGCGGCACCCGGGAGTCGATGCAGGCCAGGATCACGCCGAAGGGGTCCTGCGCCTGCGCCACCAGCTCACGGCGGCCCGGATCCCGGTCGGGGTGGTTGAGGCTGCCGCTCACCCAGCGCTTGTTGCCCTCCATCAGGCGGCTGTACGCCCCCTCGGGGGTGCTCGGCCGGGGCTCGGGCGCGGCCGTCGTCGCCTTCGGGGTGCTCTTCGCCGAGCATCCCGCGAGCAGGGCGGCGGCGGCCGTGAGGCCACCCGTCAGTACGAGCCTGCGCGGCGGAAGTCCTGCTCTGTCCATCGGGTCGTACCCCTCGGTGCCGTTCGGACGCGTCCGTACGCCCGGACCGAGGGCGATTCTCGGGCGGTACGGGCCGCCGGTCCGGCAGGCTCACGCGGGGCCGCCCGTGTCGGCCCCCGACGGCCGAACGGGACCGTGCGCCGGAGCACGGTCCCGTCCGACCAGGGCCAGAGCCCGAGCCAGACCGCGAGCCAGAGCCCGAGCCAGAGCCCGAGGCAGCCCCCGAGGCCCGCAGCCTCAGGACACGATGTCCTTGCGCGCGAACCCGCGGAACGCGAGCGCGAACAGCACCACGGCGTACGACACCGACACCACGGTCCCCTTGATCATCCCGCCCCATTCGAGCTGCGGCTGCAAGGCGTCGGCCCAGGCGAACTGCCAGTGCGCCGGCAGGAACTCCCGCCAGGACCCCAGCGCCGTCACCGCGTCCAGCACGTTGCCGACGATCGTCAGCCCGACCGCCCCGCCCACCGCGCCCAGCGGCGCGTCCGTCCGCGTCGACAGCCAGAACGCCAGCCCGGCCGTGACCAGCTGCGACACGAAGACGAACGCCACGGCGATCGCGAGCCGCCCGACCGTGTCCCCGGCCGGCAGCGAGCCGCCCGCGGGGAGTTCCAGCGGCCCCCACCCGTAGGCCGCCGTACCCGCGGCGAGCGCCACCAGCGGCAGCAGCACCATCGCGGCCAGGCTGAACCCGAGGGCCACCACCAGCTTGCTCCACAGCAGCCGGGCCCTGGGTACGGGGGAGGCCAGCAGGTAGCGCAGCGAGGACCAGCTGGCCTCCGAGGCCACCGTGTCCCCGCAGAACAGTGCCACCGGCACCACCAGCAGGAACCCGGCCGACACGAACAGGCAGGTGGCCGCGAAGTTCGCGCCCGAAGCCGTCGCCGTGTCGATCAGGGTGATCCGGCCGTCGCCGCCGCTCCGGCTGCCCGGGCCGCCGCCCACCGCGAAGGCGATCATCAGGATGAAGGGCAGCGCGGCCAGGATCCCGCCCATCACCAGCGTCCGCCGCCGGCGCCACTGCCGCAGCGCCTCCACGCGCAGCGGCAGCGTCCGGTTCGCCCGGTAGCCGTGGGCGACCTCGCGGCCGATGCCGTCCGGCGTCACGTCGCCGTTCGCGGGCGAGCCCGAGCCCGGGCCGGAGCCCGCGTTCACATCCGTCACGGTGTTCATGCCGCGCCTCCGATCAGGGTGAGGAACGCGTCCTCGAGCCGCCGGTGCGGACCCACTCCCGAGACCGGCACCTCCAGTCGTACGAGTTCGGCGATCAGCTCGGCGGCGCTCGCACCGTCGAGCCGTACGAGCAGACCGTCCTCGGCGCGCGCCACGGACTCCACTCCCTCCAACGCGGCGACCTTTCCGACGACCGTCTCGTCCACCGGTTCGGCGAGCGACACCAGCAGCACGTCCCCGCCGCCGGTGATCTCGGCGACCTCGCCCGCCTGGACGAGCCGGCCGCGGTCCATGACCACCAGGTGCGTGCAGGACTGCTCGACCTCCGACAGTAGGTGGCTGGAGACGATGACCGTCCGCCCGCCGGCCGCGTACCGGATCATCACGTCGCGCATCTCACGGATCTGCGGCGGGTCCAGACCGTTCGTCGGTTCGTCGAGGATCAGCAGGTCCGGCATGCCGAGCATGGCCTGCGCGATCGCGAGGCGCTGGCGCATGCCCTGCGAGTACGTGCGCACCGCCCGCTCCAGCGCGTCGCCGAGCCCTGCGATCTCCAGGGCCTCCTCCATGTGGGAGTCGGCGGCGGGGCGGCCCGTGGCCTGCCAGTACAGCTCCAGGTTGGCCCGCCCGGTCAGGTGCGGCAGGAAGCCGGCACCCTCGACGAACGCCCCGACCCGCGAGAGCACCGGCGCGCCGGCCCGGATCTGGTGCCCGAAGACCCGGATCTCCCCGGCATCCGGACTGATCAGGCCCATCAGCATCCGCAGGGTCGTGGTCTTGCCCGCGCCGTTGGGGCCGAGCAGGCCGAGGACCTGGCCCTTCTCCACCCGGAACGACAGGTCCCGTACGGCGTACCGGTCCTGCGCCTTGGCATAGCGCTTGGTCAGCCCGGTGATCTCCAGCGGTACGCCGGCCAGCGCCGGGTCGGGCTGCGCCCCGCCCGCGCGGCCTCCGCCCGGCCCCCGGCCGGTCCTGCGGATGCCCACCAGCGCGGCGGCCAGCAGCGCGGCCCCTAGCGGCATCCACCAGGTCCAGGCGGGCAGCCCGGAGGACGCCGTGCGCACCCCGCCCGCGACGGGCACGGCCAGCGGGCCCTGCGCCGAGACGGTGTAGGCCGCCGGCGCGGCCGGGGAGGCGTAGCCGAGGTCGGTGGCGGCGACGACGAGCCGCAGCCGGTGTCCGGCCTCGACCGCGTGGTCGATCGCGGGCAGCCGCAGCTCGACGGTCTTGTCCTGCTGGGCGCCCTCCACCCGGACCGGGGCCACCAGCTGACTGGGCAGTACCTGCTGGCGCCCGTCGGGGCTGACGTCGTACACCTTGCCGAACAGGACGGCCGAACCGTCCGCAGCTGTAGACCTCACCTTTAGGGTGATGGTCGGGGTCCCGGTGATCCGGGTTTCCGCCGTCAGCGGCTCCGAGTCGAAGCGGGCGTTCTGCCCGGGGAAGTCCAGCGAGAGGCCGCCTCCGAGGGCGGCGAGCTGCCCGCCGATGCCGGGCAGCGCGGACAGCGCGGGCGGAGCCCCGCCGGCCGGGTTGGCGAAGGTCTGCTCCCGGCCGGTCAGGGCGAACTCGCGGGGCCCGGACAGCAGCCCGGGATAGGTGGAGCCGCTCGCTCCGCGCAACGTGACCTGGCCGTCGGTGGAGTCGATGCCGCCGGAGCGCGAGACGCGGAAGGCGGGGCCGGTGTCCACGGACGTGTCGTCCTTGAGGTAGCGGTCGAACCAGGTTTTCACCCGGTCCTCGACGCGGTCCGCCTCGCGCATGCCGCCGTCGTGACCGCCGGCCGCCCAGTCCACGGAGACGGGCGCGCCGTTGGCGGCGATCGCCCGGGCCATGGCATCGGCCTGGTCCAGCGGGAAGAGGGAGTCGTCCTGGCCCTGCGTGATCAGGGTCGGCACCTTGATCGCGCCGCCGACCGCCGAGGGGCTGCGCGCCTCCAGCAGGGCCCGGGCCTCGGGATCGGGCTTGCCGGCCACCGCGACGCGCTCGTACATGGCGCACAGCTCCGGCTGGAAGCGTCCGCAGCCGGGCGCGGCCGGGGCCGCCCGCGGGGCGGCGCCCGGGCCGGAGGCCCCCGGCTGCAGCCCGCCCGCGGAACCGGTGGTGAAGAAGAGGCCCGCCCACAGCTTCTTGAAGACGCCGTTCGGGAAGAGGGAGTCGGCGAGGTTCCAGTAGGTGATGGAGGGGGCGATGGCGTCCACGCGCGGGTCGGCGCCCGCCGCGAGCAGCGAGACCGCCCCGCCGTAGGAGCCGCCCGCGATGCCGACGCGCGGATCTCCCTTCGCGTCGAGGCGCACCCCGGGCCGGGCGGCGATCCAGTCGATCAGCCGGGAGACGTCCTTGACCTCGTACGCGGGGTCGTTCAGCCCGATCTTTCCGCCGGAGCGGCCGAAGCCGCGCGCGGACCAGGTCAGCACGGCGTAGCCGTCGCGGGCGAGGCGCTCGGCCTGCGGGCGCACGTCCTCCTTGCTGCCGCCGAAGCCGTGGGCGAGGAGCACGGCGGGACGTTTCGCCGCACCGTCCTTTCCTGGTTCCCCGTCGGTGAAGTACGAGATGTCGATGCCGGCGCCGGGCATGTCGAGGACCGTGTCCTCGCGGTGCACGGCCGGGGTGTCGCCGGCCGCGGCGGTGGCCGTGAGGGTGCCCGCCCCCGCGACGACGGCGAGCGCGGCCGCGCCCGCGAGCAGGCGGCTTCGGCGGCGCCGGGGCAGTCGGAGCTTCATACGGGAACCCTAAGCGCCAGGCCGCCGGTGGCCGCGCTCCCGCAGGCTGAACTGCGGACGTCCTCAAGGACTACGCGCCCTGCGGCATGTACCGCGCCTGCGGTATGCCCGCCGGGACGGGGCGGGGCCCTGAGTCCGGCCCGGGGGCCGGCCCCCCGCTTCCGGTCTCCGGTTCCGGTCTCCGGGCCGGAACCGGGACGCCCCCCGCCGGGCTGCGGCGGCCGCCGCCCCGCGGGAGGATGGCCGCATGCTGCTGGCCGAGGTCGCGCGCGTGTCACGGGAGGTCGCCGAGACCTCCGCCAGGTCCGGGAAGACGGCCCTGCTCGCGGAGCTGTTCGCCGCCGCGCCCCGGGAGGAAGCGGCGCTGGTCGTCTCCTACCTCGCCGGCCGGCTTCCACAGGGCCGCCCGGGGATCGGCTGGCGCGCGCTCGCCGCGGAGAGCGAACCGGCCGCCGAGCCCACCCTGACCGTGACCGCCGTCGACGAGGCCGTGACCCGGCTCGCCGCCGTGTCCGGGACCGGCTCCCAGGCCGAACGCCGCCGGATCCTGGATGCCCTGCTCGGCGCCGCCACCGCGGCCGAGCAGCGGTTCCTGCGCGGTCTGCTCGGCGGGGAGGTGCGCCAGGGCGCGCTCGACGCCGTGGCTCTGGAAGGAGTGGCCGCCGCGGCGGGGGTGCCCGCCGCCGAACTGCGCCGGGCCGCGATGCTCGACGGCTCCCTGCCCCGGGTCGCGGCGGCCGTGCTCGCCGACGGGGCGGCGGCCCTGCGCGGGATCACCCTGCGCGTGGGACAGCCCGTACAGCCCATGCTGGCGAACACCGCCAAGTCGGTGGCGGCGGCCCTGGCCGCGCTCGGGCCGTGTGCCGTGGAGGAGAAGCTCGACGGGATCCGGGTGCAGGTGCACCGCGAGGGGGACGACGTACGGCTGTACACGCGCTCCCTCGACGAGATCACCGACCGGCTGCCGGAAGTGGCCGAGCTGGCCCGGACCTTTCCGGGGGACCGGTTCATCCTCGACGGGGAGGTCATCGGACGCTCCGCGGCGGACGGTCGGCCGGTGCCGTTCCAGGAGGTGGCGAGCCGGGTCGGCTCCCGAGCCGACGTCGAGGCCGCCCGGCGGACCCTTCCGGTGGGCCCCTACTTCTTCGACGTACTGGTGGCGGGGGACCGCGTACTCCTCGACCTGCCGGTGCGCGAACGGTACGCGGAGCTCGCCGCCCTGGTACCGGAGGAGTTCCGGGTCGGGCGGCTCGTGGTCGAGGACCCGCGGGCGCGGGCGGCCGAGGCGGAGGAGTTCTGGGCGCGGACCCTGAGCCGGGGGCACGAGGGCGTGATGTGCAAGGCCCTCGACTCCGCCTACGCGGCCGGGCGGCGCGGCAAACACTGGCTCAAGGTGAAACCGGTGCACACCCTGGACCTGGTGGTGCTCGCGGTCGAACGGGGCCACGGCCGCCGCACCGGCCTGCTGTCCAACCTCCACCTCGGCGCCCGGACTCCCGACGGCGGCTACGCGATGCTGGGCAAGACCTTCAAGGGCCTGACCGACGAGATGCTGCGCTGGCAGACCGAGCGGCTCGGCGAGCTCGCGGTCGAGGACGACGGACACACGGTCCGGGTGCGCCCCGAACTGGTGGTGGAGATCGCCTACGACGGCCTGCAGCGCTCCCCGCGCTACCCGGCCGGGGTCGCCCTGCGCTTCGCCCGGGTCCTGCGCCACCGCCCCGACAAGCGGGCGCAGGACGCGGACACGGTGGAGACGGTGCTCGCGGGCCCGCCCGGACCCGGCGACCCGACCTAGGATGCTTTGCCTCAGAGGCAACGCGGATTGCCAGAGAGGTAAGGATCTGGCTCAATCGGGGCATGACAACCGGTCCTGCCCCCGGCGAAGCAGCCGACCCAGACCCCGCCACCGACGCCGAGCTGCCCACCGTGGCCCCGCGGCTGCGCGATCTGCGCCGCCGGGCCGGACTCACCCTGGAAGCCGCCGCCGCCCGGGCCCGGCTCTCGCCGGCTCACCTGTCGCGGCTGGAGACCGGCCGCCGCCAGCCCTCGCTGCCCCTGCTCCTCGGACTCGCCCGCACCTACGGCACGACCGTCTCGGAACTGCTCGGGGAGACCCCGGCCGCAGCCGATCCCATCGTACGGGCCGGCGGCCCCGGCGCCCGTGAGGCGGACGGCTGGACGTACTGGCAGGCCGGCGGCTCCGGCCGCGGAATGCAGGCGCTGCGCGTGCACGTCCCCTACGGGCGCAGCCAGGGCGAGCTGGTCCGCGTACATCCCGGGGAGGAGTGGCTGTACGTGCTCCAGGGGCGGCTGCGGCTGCACCTGGGGGAGACCGAGCACCTGCTGGAGCCCGGGGACAGCGCCCACTTCGACTCGCTCACCGCGCACCGGATCGGCGCCGCCTCGGCCGCCGGGGCGGAGCTGCTGTTCGTCCACACCCTGCTGCAGAGCAGCCTCGCCGGCCTGTGCCTCGGCGGCGGGACCGGCACGACCACACACCACCGATAGGCGAGGAGCCCGTACGCCATGCCCGATACGCAGCACACGCCGGAGGCGCAGCAGACGCAGCAGATGCCGGAGGCGCAACAGCCCCAGCAGCCCCGGCAGAAGCAGCAGTCGAAGTTCCCGCGCGGTCTCATCATCCGGCTCATCGCCTACTTGTTCGTAGGCCATCTCTTCGCGTTCTTCGTCTACCTGCTGTTCGTGCTGGGTGCGCAAAACCAGTGACAGCGGGCCGGAATTTCCGTACACGGCTCTAGGAACCTACAGGTCCTGAAGCTACCCTCCGCGCATGATTTCCACGGTTGTCTGGGGTACCGGCAACGTCGGCCGTTTGGCCATCCGTGCCGTAGAGGCCCATCCGGCGCTGAAGTTGGCCGCCGTCATCGTCCACAATCCAGAGAAGGTCGGCCGCGACGCCGGTGAACTCGGCGAACTCGACTACGAGATGGGCGTAGCGGCCACCGACGACATCGAGGCGGTCCTCGCGGCCCGACCGCAGGCGGTCGTCTACGCGGCGTCCGGCGACATCCGCCCCGACGACGCGCTCGCCGACATCACCCGGGCGATCCGCTCCGGGGCCGTCGTCGTGAGCCCCGCCCTCTATCCGCTCTACGACTACCGCAGCGCCCCACCGGAGTTCCTCGACCCGGTGACCGCCGCGGTCGCGGAGGGCGGCGGCTCGCTCTTCGCCTCCGGCGTCGACCCCGGCTGGGGCAACGACGTGCTCCCGCTGCTGCTCAGCGGCCTCGGCACCCGGATCGACGTCATCCGCTGCCAGGAGATCTTCGACTACTCCACCTACGACCAGCCGGACTCCGTCCGCTACCTCATCGGCATGGGCCAGCCCATGGACTACGAGCCGATGATGCTCATGCCGTCCATCCCGAGCATGGTGTGGGGCGGGCAGATACGGATGATGGCCCGCGCGCTGGGCGTCGAACTCGACGACATCCGCGAGACGGTGGAGCGCCGCGCCCTCGACACCACCGTCACCACGCGCGCGATGGGGGAGTTCGAGGGGGGCACCCAGGGCGCCATCCGCTTCGAGGTGCAGGGGATCGTCGAGGGCGAACCCCGCATCGTCATCGAGCACGTCACCCGCATCCACGCCTCCTGCGCCCCCGACTGGCCGAGCCCGCCCGACGGCGGGGACGGCGCCCACCGGGTGATCATCGAGGGCCGCCCGCACATCGAGGTCACCATCGAGGCCACCGACGAGGGCGAGAACCGCTCCGCCGGCGGCAACGCCACCGCCGTCGGACGCCTCGTCGGGGCCATCGACTGGCTGGTGGAAGCCGAACCGGGGCTCTACGACGCCCTGGACGTCCCCCTGCGCCCCGCCGTCGGCAAACTCGGAAGGAAACTGTCATGAGGATCGACATACCCGAAGGCCAGCACCCCATCGAGTACGTGTGGGGCGACCTGGTCCCCGGCATCGGCATGGCCGCCGCCAACTTCTCCCTCTCCGTGTACGCCCACACCACCCTGGGGCTGCGGGAGTTCGAGGCGGCGCGGCTGCGCGTGGCCCAGATCAACGGCTGCGTCTTCTGCCTGGACTGGCGCACCGACCGGGACGGGGAGAAGGTCGAGGACGAGTTCCCCGAGGCCGTCACCGACTGGCGCACCACGGACCGCTTTGACGAGCGGACCCGGCTGGCGGCGGAGTACGCGGAGCGGTACTGCCTGGACCACCACGGCCTGGACGAGGAGTTCTGGGACCGGATGACGGCCCGCTACAGCCAGGTGGAGATCGTGGAGCTGACGATGAGCATCGGCTCCTGGCTGGCCTTCGGCCGGCTCAACCACGTGCTCGGCCTGGACAGTGTCTGCGTGCTGCCGGGTCACTGAGGGCGGCCCACCGGGCGCGGAGCGCGTGCGGTGCGCACACGGGGCCGGGGCCGTCGGACGATCCGACGGCCCCGGCCTTCTCGCTGTGTACAGCCCGAGACGACCTAGAGGTCGGTGGCGATGATCTTCTCGATGTTGCGCTCGGCGAGCGCCGTGATGGTGACGAACGGGTTGACGCTGGTGTTGCCGGGGATCAGCGCGCCGTCGATGACGTACAGGCCCGTGTAGCCGTGCAGGCGGCCGTAGTTGTCGGTGGCCTTGTCCAGGACCGCGCCGCCGAGGGGGTGGTAGGTGAGGTGGTCGCCCCAGATCTTGTTGGTGCCGAAGAGGTCGGTCCGGTAGATCGTCCCCTCCTTCGAGTTGATCTTGTCGAAGATGGTCTTGGCCATGGCGATGGACGGCGCCTTCCACGCCGTCTGCCAGTTCAGCTCGACCCCGCCCGTCGACGCGTTGTACGTGAACTCCGCGCGGTTCGGGTTCTTCGTGATCGACAGGTAGAACGAGGCGTACGTCTCGATGCCGGTCGGCAGCGGCGCCACCTCGGCGAACGCGCCGCCCGCGGCCCAGTTGTCGATGCCGCCGCAGGGGATGGAGGCCTGCACCTTGCCGGTCGCGTCCCACATGTGGTTGGCCCGGCCGCACATGACGTTGCCGTTGTCGCCCCAGCCCTTGCCGATCTCGTTGTTCAGGTTGGGCAGGGCGCCCGTGGCCTTGAGCCGGACGAGCAGCTTGCTCGTGCCGACGCTGCCGGCCGCGAAGAACACCTTGTCCGCGACGACGGTCTTGGTGCCCACGGTGTCGCCCGTGGTGTTGATCTGGTCGATGACGACCGTGTACCCGCCGCCGGAGGCGGGGGAGACCGAAGTCACCTTGTGCAGGGGCGAGATGGTGACCTTGCCGGTGGCCTTGGCCTGGGCGATGTAGGTCTTCTGGAGGGACTTCTTGCCGGCGTTGTTGCCGTAGAGGATCTCTCCGGCGACGGCCGACTTCGGGACGGTCCCGGCCGACTCCTGCTTCATGTAGTCCCAGTCGTATACGTCCGGGACGAAGACGAAGGGGAACCCGGCGCGCTGGGCGTGCTTGCGGCCGACGCGGGCGAACTGGTAGCAGTCGACGGTGTCGAACCAGGCCGGGTCGATCAGGCCGACGCCGAGGCCCGCGTTGGCGCGCGGGTAGTAGGTGTTGTACATCTCGTCCGCGTTCA
The DNA here is from genome assembly GCF_035978755.1 of Streptomyces sp. NBC_01298. Taxonomy (NCBI): domain Bacteria; kingdom Bacillati; phylum Actinomycetota; class Actinomycetes; order Kitasatosporales; family Streptomycetaceae; genus Streptomyces; species Streptomyces sp. NBC_01298. Next base: position 642,481 of record NZ_CP108414.1, on the reverse strand, counting down.
CGGTCGGCAGGACGGCGCCGAAGTTCTCGCGCCTCGGGGTGACCGCCATGCCGCCGTTGACCAGGGAGCCGCCGCCCACGCCGCGGCCCTGGTAGACGATGATCCCGCCCATCTCCTCGGCGTCCAGGATGCCCGTGTAGCGCGGGACGGCCGAGTCGATGGGGAAGCCCAGGAAGTTGCTCAGGGGCGCCTTGGTCTTGGTCCGGAGCCAGTAGGCGCGGTAGTCCGGCTTGGTCGTGTTACAGAAGATCTTGCCGTCCGAGCCGGGGGTGTCCCAGGCCATGCCCATTTCGATCATGTGGACGTCGACCCCGGCCTGGGCGAGCCGCAGGGCGGCGACGGAACCGCCGTATCCGGTACCGATCACGAGGGCCGGTACGTGCGCTCCGTTGTCTATCGGGCCGGCGGCGGCCGCGCCGGCCGTGGCGGCCTGGGCCTGGGACGGGGCGATCTGACCGGCGAGGGCCATCGCACCCAGGATGGAACCCGTTCTACCGAGAAATCCTCGACGGGAGACGCCGTTCTGGTTCGTTTTGTGCAGGCCTTTGTCGCTCATGTGAGCTTCCTCACTCTAGGCGGAATGAGAACGAGTTCTACTGCCGAGTGCTTGCGAAGTCACTAGATACGTCAAGGCGTATTTCGTCGGTGGCGGTCGCGGACCGCCTCGTTTCCCGGCCCGCGGAAGGGCTCTGAAGGTCCCATCGGATGCTGGGAACGACGACCCGCTGTGGATGGCCGTTCATCCCGGAGTGACCGCGGCGGCCCCGGGGAGGGATCCGCGGGCGGGGTGCGTCCGCTCGAATCCGCCACGTCAGAAGTCGAACGTGTTACGGGGCCCGGCTCCGCGCCGTGGTGTCGGAACCCCGCGCGCACCCAGCCACTCCGCCGTGGCTGCATCCCGGGGGCTCCGCGGCCGAAAAGCGACAAACCGCAAGGTGGGCCCGTGATCGGCGCCCGAATCTTTTTACCTTCGGCGGATGCTCCTGTTCGGCGCGCCGGCCGGTGTTACAGGTCCGGCGCCGCCCGTCCGGCGCCCTCGCGTACACAAGGGGAACGCGCGCGGTCGCCGGTCCAGACCAGGATCAGCGTCGAGGCGGCCGCCGCGAAGGCGCACCAGGTGGAGGCGAACTCCAGCCTCCACAGGGCGGCGCAGACCAGGGCCCCGACCGCCATCAGCAGGCCCAGGAGGCGCAGCCGGCGGTCCCCCGCGAGGAGCAGGGCGCCGAGCGTGGCGTACAGATAGCCCGCGAGGGCCAAGGGCATCCACGGAACGTTCACCCCGTATCCGAGGGTGTGCCCGCGGATCTCGGCGCTCACCGGGCGGGTCGCCAGGCAGTACGCGAGGTACGCGCCGGTGGCGAGTCCGACGGCGGCGGGAGGCAGCAGCCGGGGCCTGACCTCGGGCGCGGCGGCCGGCAGCACGGCGAGCGGCACCCATACGGGCAGGAGCGGGAGGGCGATCACCGCCCAGGCGGTGGTGGCCGGGCCGCAGCCGCCGCCGTCGGCGGAGCGCCAGACGGCGGCCTCGATCAGCTGGTGCGCGCCCAGGATCAGCGGGAGCGCCGCGAGGGGCAGGTCCCGGGTGCGCCGGGTGCGGGCCAGACAGGCGATCCCGGCGGCGGTGATGACCGTACCGGCCGTCAGGTCGGCCGTCGCGCTCCAGCACATGGGCCCTCCCGATCCCACGGTAAGCCGAGGCGCGGACGTCTGCCACGCGTCCGTACGTGTCTGCCACGATACGGATCAATGGAAAAACTCGACAAGATGGAGAAGAATCCTGCACGACTCTTGCTGTGTTTGTGTGCGGGGTCCTACTGTCCCGGCCATGCCCCCAAGAAGAGCCGCACGCCCCGCCGCAGCAAGCAGAAGAGCCGTCCCCGCACGGTCCGGCGCCGTCCTCGCGGCGCTCGCCGCGTCCGCCCTCGGCCTCGGCGCCCTGGGCGCGGGCGCGGCCGAGGCCCGGCCCGCGGCCGCGGACCCCGCGCCGCCCACGGCCGTCACCCGCGCCGCCCTCGACCCCGCACTGGCCGAGGGCCGCGGCGCCCGGGTGGACTTCGCCGAGCAGGAGGCGGAGAACGCCGCCACCTCCGGCACGCTCATCGGTCCCGACCGCACCGCGTACTCCCTGCCCGCCGAGGCCTCCGGCCGCAAGGCCGTGAAGCTGGTTCCGGGCCAGTACGTGGAGTTCACCCTGCCCGCCGCGGCCGACGCGATCACCGTCCGCTACAGCCTGCCCGACGCCCCGGCGGGCGGCGGCATCACCGCCCCCCTCGACGTCACGGTCAACGGCAAGAACCGCCGCTCCATGACGCTGACCTCGCAGTACTCCTGGCTCTACAACCAGTACCCCTTCAGCAACGACCCGCAGGCCGGCCTCCTGCACCCCGACTGGTGGATCACCGAGTGCGGCTGCGTCCCGGCGGCCACCACCCCGGCCCCGGTCATCGCCAAGCCGTTCCGGCCCACCCACATGTACGACGAGCAGCGCCTGCTCCTGGGCCGCACCTACCGGGCGGGCGACACGATCCGGCTCACCGTCCCGGCCGGCAGCCCCGCCGCCTGGACGGTGATCGACCTCCTCGACTCGCAGCGCGTCGGCGCCCCGCACGTGGAGGCGGCCGCCGCGAACGCCCTCCTCTTCGGCGCGGACCCGACGGGCCGCCGCGACTCCGCCGACGCCATCGACCGGGCCATCGCCTTCGCCAAGCGCCACCGGCTGCCCGTCTACCTGCCGCCGGGCACCTACCAGGTCAACCGCCACATCATCGTGGACGGGGTCACCGTCACCGGCGCCGGCAGCTGGTACACCACCGTCAAGGGCAAGGGCGTCGGCTTCTACGGCAAGGAGGCCGCGGACGGCGGCAGCCGCGGCGTCCACCTCTCCCGCTTCGCCATCGAGGGCGACGTCCGCGAGCGCGTGGACACCGACCAGGTCAACGGGGTCGGCGGCGCGATGAGCGACTCCACCGTCGACTCCCTCTACATCCACCACACCAAGGTCGGCCTCTGGTTCGACGGCCCGATGGGCAACGTGAAGGTCACCCGCAACGTCATCGCCGACCAGATCGCCGACGGCCTGAACTTCCACACCGGGGTCACCGACTCCCTCGTCCGGGACAACTTCGTCCGCAACACGGGCGACGACGGCCTCGCCATGTGGGCGGAGAAGACCACGAACGCCCGCAACACCTTCGACCACAACACCGTGCAGAGCCCCACGCTGGCCAATGGCATCGCGATCTACGGCGGCGCCGACACCACCGTCAGCGCCAACCTCGTGGCCGACCCGGTCCGCGAGGGCAGCGCCCTGCACGTCGGCTCCCGCTTCGGAGCCGAACCCTTCACCGGCGGCCTGCGGATCGACGGCAACACCACCGTGCGGGCGGGGACGTACGAACTGAACTGGAACATCGGGCTCGGCGCGATCTGGTTCTACGCCCTGGACCGCAGCATCGACCAGGCCGACATCCAGGTCACCGGCAACTCCTTCCTCGACAGCACCTACAACGCCGTCATGCTGGTCAGCGACTGGCCGGTGAAGGACAAGGTCCGCATCGAGAACGTCCACTTCAAGGACGTCCGGGTCGACGGCACCGGCACCTCCGTGGTCAGCGCCCGGGTGGCCGGCTCGGCGAGCTTCGAGAACGTCGACGCCCGGGGCGTGGGGGCCGTCGGCGTCAACAACTGCGGCTCCTTCAACTTCCCCGCCACCGGATCGGAGTTCACCCTCGTCGACCGCGGCGGCAACGACGGCGGCGGTACGACGGGACCCTGGCTGGCCGGCTGGGAACTCCCCAACACCATCACCTGCGACGACCGCCCGCCGGTCGTCGCCCCGCCGGCGCCGAGCCCCTGGTAGAGGCCTGGAGGCCCGGTGATCACCGCTCCGCCGCTCCCGGGGGTTCGAGCGGCGGAGCGGTCACCGCGCAGTTCGTACGGCACTGCGGGTGACAGGCGCCGGGCGCGGGGGAGCGTACGGTCGCCCAGGCCAGGCACGCCCCGGCCACCAGCACCCCCGCGCACCAGAACATCGCCCGCCCGAAGGCCGCGTCGAAGGCGCCGGCCGACAGGTACGCGTCCGGCCCCATCCCGGCCAGCAGCGGCAGCGCGGCCACCGCGAGGAGCCCGGCGGCGCGCGCGGCCGCGTTGTTGACGCCGCTGGCCAGACCCGCCCGGCCGGGGTCCACCGAGGACAGGACGGTCGCCGTCAGCGGGGCCACCAGGGCCGCCATGCCCAGGCCCATCACCAGCAGCGCCGGCAGCACGTCCCGTACGTACGAGGCCTCGCGGCCCACCCGAAGCATCAGCAGCATCCCCGCCGCGCACAGCAGCGGTCCCGCGGTCAGCGGGATCCGCGGGCCGATCCGCTCCCCGAGCTGCGCGGAGCGGGCCGACAGCAGCAGCATCAGCGCCGTGGTGGGCAGCAGGGCGGCCCCGGCGCCCAGGGCGGAGTACCCGGACACCACCTGGAGCTGGAGCACTACGAGGAAGAAGAACCCGCCGAAGGCCGCGTACACGCACAGGGTGACCAGGTTGACGGCGGTGAACTGGCGCGAGGAGAAGATGTCCGGCGGCACCATCGGATCGGTCCGCCGCCGCTCGACCACCACGAACAGACCGGCCAGCAGCACACCGCCCACGGCGGCGCCCGCCACGAGCGCGGTGCCCGACCGGGCCTCGATGAGCGCGTAGGTCAGCAGGGCGAGCGAGGCCGCGCCGAGGACCGCCCCGGCCACGTCGAACCGCCCGTGCGCCGTCGGATCCCGCGATTCCGGTACGTGCCGCAGCGCGACCGGGACGCAGAGCGCGGCCACCGGCACGTTCAGCAGGAACACCCAGCGCCAGCCGGGCCCGTCCACCAGCCAGCCGCCGAGGAACGGCCCCACGGCCGCGCCCACCCCGCCGAAACCCGACCACAGGCCCACCGCCCGGGCCCGGTCGTCCGGATGGACGGACCCCTGGATCAGCGCGAGGGAACCGGGCGTCAGCAGCGCCCCGCCGACGCCCTGCAGGGCGCGGGCGGCGATGAGCACCCCGGCGTTCGGCGCGATCCCGCACAGCAGGGAGCCGGCCGCGAACCACACCACCCCGAGCACGAAGATCCGGCGCCGCCCGAACCGGTCCCCGAGGGCTCCGCCGACCAGGATCAGGCCCGCGAGGGTCAGCAGGTAGGCGTTGACCGTCCACTGGAGCACGGCCAGATCGGCGCCGAGGTCCCGGCCGATGGCGGGGAGGGCCACATTGACCACGGTCGAGTCGAGCAGCGCCATGGCGGACCCGAGCACGGTGGTCAGCACGATCCACCGGCCCTGCGCGGTGCCGAGGCGCACCCCGGGGGCGGGGGACGGGGCGGGGGCGGTCATTCCCCCAGGCTGGCCCGCACGGCCCGGATCGGCCACCCGGTGCGGCGTGGCGCGGCGGGATGTGGCGGGATGTGGCGGGGTGCGGCGGGATAAGGCGGGGTGCGGCTCATTAGGCCCCCTTGTACGGGTCATGACATCTCCCGCACCATGGCCCGCGCACGTCACGCACACCCTTTCCGCACGTTCTGCACACGGCGTACGAGGAGACACACGTGGCCCCAAGCGACAGCCGACGATCCTCCCGAGCACGATTACGACCCCTGCGCGCGGGGCTCGCCGCCCTCACCGCGGCCCTGCTCCTGCCCCTCGGCGCGGGCGTGGCCGCCGCCGCCCCCGATCCGGCCCCCGCTCCGGGCACGGCCGAGCGCAAGATCGAGCCGGAGCTGCGGGCCCAGCTCGACGGCTCCGCCAAGGCGGTCTTCTGGGTCTACCTCGACAGCGCCGCCGACCTCACCGCCGCGGCCGCCCAGCCGACCCGCGCCGCGAAGGCCGGGACGGTGCTGCGGCTCAAGAAGGAGCAGGCCGCGCGGAGCCAGACCGAGGTGATCAAGGCCATCGAGGGCACCCGGGCCGAGTACACCTCGTACTGGATCGTCAACGCGGTCCGCGTCGTCGGCACCGAGAAGCTCGCCACCGCCCTCGCCCAGCGCCCCGAGGTCGCCCGGATCGACGCCGACGACCGGATCGCCCTGGCGAAGCCCGCCGAGGGCAGCCGGGAGAAGACCGCCGCCGACGCCGTCGAGTGGAACGTCGACCGGATCAAGGCACCGCAGGTCTGGGACCAGCTCGGCGTGCGCGGCGAGGGCATCGTCGTCGCCAACATCGACAGCGGCGTGGACTTCACCCACCCCGCCGTGGCCGGCAAGTACCGCGGCAAGGGCGCGGACGGGTCCTACGACCACAACTACAACTGGTTCGACCCGGCCGGGGTGTGCCCCACGGCCGCCCCCTGCGACAACAACGACCACGGCACCCACACCATGGGCACGATGGTCGGCGACGACGGCGGCGCCAACCGGACCGGCGTCGCCCCGGGAGCGAAGTGGATCGCCGCCAAGGGCTGCGAGACCACCTCCTGCTCCGAGGCCTCGCTGCTCGCCGCGGGCCAGTGGATCGTCGCCCCGACCGACCTGAACGGCCAGAACCCGCGCCCCGACCTGGCCCCCCACATCGTCAACAACTCCTGGGGCGGCCCCGGCGCGGACACCTGGTACCAGCAGATCGTCGACACCTGGCGGGCCGCCGGCATCTTCCCCGCCTTCTCCAACGGCAACTCCGGACCCGGCTGCGCCACCAGCGGATCGCCCGGTGACTACGCGAGCTCCTACAGCTCCGGCGCCTTCGACATCAACGGCGCCATCGCCTCCTTCTCCTCGCGCGGCGCGGGCCCCGGCGGGATCCTCAAGCCGAACATCGCGGCCCCCGGCGTGAACGTGCGCTCCTCCGTCCCCGGCGGCGGCTACGCGTCCTTCTCCGGCACCTCCATGGCCTCCCCGCACACCGCCGCGGCCGTGGCCCTGCTCTGGTCCGCCGCGCCCGCCCTCGAAGGCGACATCGCGCAGACCGAAGCGCTGCTCGACGGCACCGCGCAGGACACCGACAGCAGCCAGTGCGGTGGGAGCGCCGCCGACAACAACGTCTTCGGCGAGGGCAAGCTCGACGTGCTCGCCGCCGTCAACGCGGCCCCGCGCGGAGCCCTCGGCGCGCTCGCCGGCACCGTCCGCTCCGGCGGGCAGCCCGTAGCCGGGGTGAAGGTCGCCGCCGACGGCCCCATCGACCGTACGACGACCACCGCCGCCGACGGCACGTACCGCTTCCCCACCCTGTCCGTGGGCTCGTACGCGCTCACCGCGTCGAAGTTCGGCTACGGGCAGCAAGGTGCGACCGTGGAGGTGACCGAGGACGCCACCGCCACCGGTGACATCGACCTCGTCCAGGCGGACTCCGGGAAGCTCACCGGCACCGTCTCGGCAGCCGCGGGCCCGGTCTCCGGCGCCGTGGTGAGCGTGGCGGACACCCCGGTGACCGCGACCACCGACGCCCAGGGCCGCTTCGAGGTCACCCTGCCGAACGGCGCCTACACCGTGGACGCCACCCACTCCTCGCGCTGCCTCACCGCCGGATCGGCCGCGGTCACCGTCGCCGGGGACACCACCGTCGCGGTGAACCTGCCCGAACGCACCGACGGCTACGGCTACGCCTGCGCCGCCTCGAGCGGCGGCCCGTACCAGCCGGGCGACCGGCGGCTCGCGCTGACCGGCGACAACACCACCGAGCGCGTCGACCTGCCCTTCCCGCTGCCGCTCTACGGCAAGACGTACGGGCAGGCCTGGATCGGCACGAACGGCACGGTCAGCCTCGGCGGCAACAACACCGGGGACGTCAACGGGGACATCCCGAGCACGGCCACGCCCAACGCGGCGCTGTACCCGTTCTGGGACGACCTGGTCGTTGGCGCCGACGGCAGCGGATCCGGCGTCTTCACGGCGGTCACCGGCACCGCGCCGCACCGCAGCTACGTCATCGAGTGGCGCGAGGTGTCGCACTGGTCGGCGCAGTCCGACAAGTTCTCCTTCTCGGCGGCGATCGGCGAGGACGGCACCGTCCGGTACGCCTACAAGGGCACCGGCGGCGCCGGCATCAAGGGCGGCTCCACCGCCACGGTCGGCGTGGAGAACGCGACCGGCACCGACGCCTACAAGTACTCCTTCAACACGCCCGTGATCACGGACGGCCTGTCCGTCTCCTTCCGCACCACCAAGAGCGGGGTCGTGGCCGGCCGGGTGCTGGACGCGAACGACGGCAACGGCCTCGCCGGAGCCACCGTCACCGTCGGCACGGGCGCCACCGCGGTCTCCGCCACCACGGCGGCCGACGGCGGGTACGTGGTCCAGAGCCCCTCGGGAGCGCGGGAACTCGCCGTGACCGCCGCCCAGTACGAGCCCGCGGCGGCCACCGTGGACGTCAAGGCGGCCGACGTCACCGAGGTGACCCGGTCCCTGCGCACCGGCAAGGTGACCGCGTCGAAGCCGGCGGTGGAGATCGTCCTGCCGCCCGGCCAGAAACGGACGCGGACCCTCGACCTCGCCAACCCCGGTCTCGGTACGGCCTTCACGGCCGCCGAGGACGCGGCCTGGCTCACGGTGACCCCGGGCGCCGGGAACCTCCCGACGGGCGGGAAGGCCCCGCTCGCCCTGTCCGTGGACACCACGGGCCTGACCCCGGGCACCGTCCTGACGGCCGACCTGAAGATCACCTCGGCCAGCGGCCGGACCCCGGTGCTCACCGTCCCCGTCAAGCTCGTCGTCCCGCGCTACCAGGTCGCCCTGGACGCCGGCTCCACCGGCGCGAGCACGGACTCGCTGGGCGACGGCTGGTCTCCGGACCGCAAGTACACGACGGGCTCGTACGGCTACCAGGGCAACGGCTCCTCCCAGTCCACCAGCCGCACGATCGCGGGCACGGAGGACCAGAAGCTCTTCCGCAACGCGCGTGAGGGCATGTACGAGTACCGCTTCGACAACGTCCCCAACGGCACCTACACCGTGGAACTCGGCTTCGCGGAGCTCTCCTCCACCAAGCCGAACAAGCGCGTCTTCGACGTCCTGGCGGAGAACACCCAGGTACTGCCCTCCCTGGACATCGCCCTGGAGGCGGGCCCGTACACGGCCCTGACCCGCACCTACACGGTCACGGTCACGGACGGCACCCTGAACGTCCGCTTCGTCACCCACACCGGATTCGGCAAACCCCTGCTCAACTCCCTGCGCGTGACGGACCGCCCCGACAAGAGCTGACCCGGGGCGGCTGCGCCACGGGCGGGGCTCCTCCGGGGGCCCCGCCCTTCGCCGTCGGTCATCCGGCCCTCCGTCCGGCTTGCGGTCCGGCCCGGTGGTCAGCGGAGAAACCCCGGTCGCGGTCGGCGAAGGAGGCGAGCGGGGCCGCGGCGCGCAGGACCACGTCCAGGGCGCGCGCCGGGTCGCAGGCGTACGTACCGCCGGCCCATGCGGCGTTGCCTCGATCGCCGACCACCGGCCGCCGGCGAGGCCCACGTCGACCACGATCGCGGACGGGAGGGTGGCGAAGGGCAGCCCGGACGCGAAGGAGAGGGCGTCGGCCGGGGCCGGGCCGAGGCTGAGACGGCCGTCCTGGGCATAGCGGCTCGCCGTGTGCACGGCCCCGTCGAGCAGGAACACGCGGTACTCCGCCGTGAACCGGACCACGTCGCTGACCAGCACCTCCGTCCCCGGATCCACCGCGTCGGGCCCCGGCAGGCGCGAGCCGTCAGCGTAGACGAGGGCCGGGATGTCCTTGTCGTTCGGCGATTTGACGAAGACGGGCCGGCGCAGCCCGTACGCCTCGCGGATCGGCATCAGCCGGACCTCCCGCCCGGTGAACTCCCGGGGCAGCCGCGCCAGCCAGTCGGACGGGGCCTCCAGCAGACCGATGCCGAGCCCGGGGGCCACGGCATCGGCGAACCGCGGCCCGGCGTGCACGTGACGGCCCCGCACCCCCTCCGGCACGGTGAAGCCGGCCAGTTGTACGGTGGCCAGCCCGCGCGCGTGGGCCGCGTCCCGGATCCGGGCGGCGGACGCGGTGACACGGGGCGGGAGCAGCAGGGTCATGCGGCGATCCTGCCGAAGGCCGGGGCCGGCGTCACCCGGGTTTCGACGCCGGACGGGGCGTCAGCTCCGGCGGTACTGGTCCACCAGGATCGTTGCGGAATCGTCGGCCGGGGCCTCGACCAGCCTCACGATCGCGACCTCGCTGCGGTCGGGGCTGCGCACGCAGAACGGGCGGGCCTTCGCGAGGGCGGCGAGCGGCAGGCCGGCGGCCGGGCGGGTCTCGATGCCCCGGAGGCAGTCGGCCACCGTCAGCTCGCCGGTGTCGGACACGAAGGAGTCAGAGTCCTCGGAGGGCACCAGGGACTGTCCGTCGCGCGCCAGGTACCAGGCGGCCGTCTCCGCGGGCGCCACCTGCCCGGCCTTGAGATCGAACTCGTATCCGGAGTCGGGGGCGGTGAGCCTGGCCTTCGTGTAGCCGGGGAGGTACGCGGCGGCCGGGTCGGGCGCGGTGGTACCGGGCGGGGCGGAACCGGGCGGGGGCGTGGCGGCTGCGGATGCCGTCGGGCCGGTGACGGGGCCGCCCGTGCTGCCGGCCTCGCCCGCCGGGTCGTCCAGGTAGTACCAGGCTCCGGTGGCGACGAGCAGGGTGCCGGCCACGAGCAGGGCCGGCAGCAGCGGAAGCCGCCGCCCCCGGGCCGGTCTGCCGCGGCCCGGACCGGGGACGGGTGCCGGAGCGGGGAACGGATCGGGGAACGGTGCGGGTGCCGGTACGGACGCGGGGCCGGGTACGGACGCGGGTGCCGGCGCCGCCTGTCCGTCGGGCCGGGCTCCGGAATCCGTGCGCGGTCCGGGGAAGGCCGCCCCGGGGGAGTACGGCGTGCTCCCCGCCGCGCCCGGGAGCGCGGTGGCCGTCCTGGTGGCCTGGAACGGCGCGGGCGCGGGCCGAGCGGTATCGCCGCCGGCCGTGCCGGCCCCCGCGACCGGGCCACCGCCGCCGATCTCCTCCCGGACCGGCCGGGGCAGCCAGCCGTCGGTGAACTCCGGGTGCCCGCACACCAGCGGGTGCGCCCGTACGGAGGCGATCACCTCCGCCGGCTGCGGACGGTCCCCGGGCTGCTTCGCCAGGCACCACGACACGAGGCCGTACAGCTCGTGCGGCACCCGGGTGAGGTCGGGATGCTCGTGGACGACCCGGTAGAGGGCGCTGGACTCCGGCCCGTTGCCGAAGGGGGCGATCCCGCACGCGACGTACGCGGCCAGCGTGCCGAGCGCGAAGACGTCGGTCGCGGGCGTCGCCGGGTGGCCGAGCGCCTGCTCCGGCGCCATGAAGGCCGCCGTGCCGATCCGCAGCCCCGTACCGGTGAGCGCGGCGGCGTCGGCCGCGCGGGCGATGCCGAAGTCGATCACCCGGGGGCCGTCCTCCGCGAGCAGCACGTTGGCCGGCTTCAGGTCGCGATGGACGACGCCCGCCCCGTGGATGGCCTGGAGCGCCTCGGCTATGCCCGCGAGGAGGAGCAGGACGGTGCGCGCCGGCAGCGGCCCGTGCCGCCGTACGACCTCGTGCAGCGAGGGCCCGGACACGTACGCCGTGGCGAGCCACGGCGTGGGGTCCTCCACCCCGGAGTCGATCACCTGGGCCGTGAACAGGCCGTGGATCCGGCGGGCGCTGGCCACCTCCTGGGCGAACCGCCGGCGGAACTCGGGATCGGAGGCGAGTTCCCTGCGGACGGCCTTCAGCGCGATGGGGCGGCCGCCGGGCGTATGGGCCAGGTAGACCACGCCCATGCCGCCGGAGCCGAGCCGGGCGTTCAGGCGGTAGCCGCCGATCTCCCGGGGATCGTCTGCGGACAGTGCCGTACGGGCCGGCTGTGCGCCGGAGTGCTGTTCGGACATGCGGTGGCTCTTTCAACGAGGCGGGGCGAGACAAGACGCGCCGCGATGCGGCAGGGGCCTGCGCGCATCGTGCCATGAATTGACTGAATTTTCAGTCAGTGCCAGAGTGGGCGACACGTGCCCGCACCACCCGTCCCGCGTCGCGGCCCTTTGCGGACGGAGGGCGCACCCTTGTCTCAGGGGCCCGGGACGGTCGGCCCGTGCCGTGCCTCCCGAGCCCGCCCCGGCCGGACACAGACGTCCTGCCGGCCCTTGATCGGAGCCCTCCCGTGTCCCACCTGCCCCCCACGCGCCGGACCGCCCTCCGTACCTTCGCCGGGCTCGGAGCCCTCGCCTTCGGGGCCGCGGCCTGCAGCCCCTCGCAGAGCGCCCCGAACTCCCAGGCCCCCGAAGGCTCCGCCCAGCCGTCGCCGGCCGGCCCCGAGCGCCGGTTCGGCGCCGAGTGGGACAGCCACACCCGCACCTTCATGGCCTGGCCGGCCCTGGACGCGGTCTGGATGGAAGACCTGCGCTACGTACGCGAGGACATCGCGCGGATCGCCCGGGCCGTCGGCGGGTACGAGGAGGTCGTCATGATGGCCCGGCCCGAGCAGGTGGCCGCGGCGCAGAAGGCCTGCGGCTCCGACGTCGAGGTGATCCCGCTGGCCGTGGACGACCTGTGGGCCCGCGACATCGTCCCCGTCTTCGTGGAGGAGGGCGACAAGCTCATCGGAGTCGACTTCAACTTCAACGGCTGGGGCAACAAGCAGGAGCACAAGAACGACGCCCAGGTCGGGCGCCTCCTGCTCCAGAAGTACGGGATCCCCCGGGTCCAGGCTCCGCTGGTGGCCGAGGGCGGCTCCTTCGAGACCGACGGCGAGGGCACCCTGCTGATCACCGAGAGCTCGATCGTCAACGACAACCGCAACCGCGGCAAGAGCCGGGACCAGATCGAGGCCGAGCTCAAGCGGACCCTGGGCGTGGAGACGGTGGTCTGGCTGGCCGGCGTACGCGGCCAGGACATCACCGACGCCCACGTGGACAGCCTCGTACGGTTCGCCGCCCCCGGCGTCGTCCTGCTGGACCGCGCGCACCCCAACACCCCGAAGGACTCCTGGTCCCGCTCCGCGGACCAGGCGAAGGCGGTCCTGTCGAAGGCCACGGACGCCCGCGGCCGGAAGTTCGAGATCATCGACCTGCCGCAGCCCGACCTGGACAAGATCACGGGCGAGGGCGACGACTTCGTGTCGACCTACGCCAACTTCTACATCGCCAACGACTCCGTCTTCATGCCGAAGTTCGGGGACCGCCAGGCCGACGACCGGGCCCGCGGCATCCTGCAGGAGCACTTCCCCAAGCGGGACATCGTCCCCGTCGCGATCGACACGATCGCCTCGGGCGGCGGCGGCATCCACTGCTCGACCCACGACCAGCCCGGCAAGCCCGCCGCGTGAGCGCTGTGCGACGGCGGTCGTCCGGGCGGCGCTTCCCGCTGCTGCCCGGTCTGCTCCTGCTCGTCATCGTGGCGGCGGTGGGCGTGGGGTCCTGGCTGCAGTTCGGCGAGCGCCAGGCCCAGGACACCGTCCACACCGCGGGGCGGGCCGATCCGGACCGGGTGGACGTCGAGGCGACGATCCAGCGGGTCGACGCGGCCGGGCGCGAGCTGCTGCTGCGGGTCCTGGTCACGCCCCGAGGGGCGCTCGCCGAAGCCGGCGGGATCGCACCCGCCGAGGACCTCACCCTCCAGACCTCGACGGCCACCCGCGGCGACCTGACCTTCAAGGCCCACCAGCGCATCTCCACCCTGGACGTACCGGTGGCCATGACGGGCGGCTCCATCACGGACTACCCGTTCGACGCCTACGGGGCGGACGTGGAGTTCGCGGCCGTCATGGGCCACGAGAAGGTTCCGGTGCGGGTCCTGTTCTCCAACAACGACGTGCTCTTCTCGTCCACGGTGGAGGCCTCGACGGCGGGCGACGGCGCCGCCGTCCTCGACATCGGGCTGGCCCGCTCCAACAGCGTGCTCGTGTTCGCGGTGTTCATGATGATCGCGATGTGGGCGCTCGCGGTGTCCGTCCTGATCGGCGGGTACTACCTCGTCACCCGCCGCAAGGGGCTCACCTGGCCCGCCCTCGGCTGGATGGCCGCCACCCTGTTCGCCCTGGCCGCCTTCCGCAACACCGCTCCGGGCACCCCGCCGATCGGCTGCCTGCTCGACTACCTCGCCTTCCTCTGGGCGGAGATCCTCATCGCGTTCTGCCTGATCACGGTGGTCGTCACGGGCCTCCGCGCGGAGCCTCCGGCGGCGGAGGGGGCGGGGGCGGCCTGAACGGGCTTACGGGGGCGGGCGTACGGGGGCGGGCGTACGGGCCGGCCCCCAATGGCCCGTCCGAGGCCGGGCCCCGCATCCAGGGCGGCGGTAGCCGGGGGTGCGGGGCATTCGGGTGGCCCGCCGCGACCGGACCGTGCGACGCGCGGTGCCGGGTGCGGCGGGAGCCGTACGGTGGCTGACCATGACGCTCCAGAGCGACCGGGCCGGACAGGCCGAGCAGCGCGGACAGGCGGACGGGACCGGGCACGCCGAGCAGCGCGAGCCGACCACACGGCCCGCTGCGGCCGGGGCCGTCGACCGGATCGCATCAGCCTTACGGGACGCTGACCCCGGGGCCGGGTGGGCCGTCGGCGGCGCGGACGGTCCGGAGGCGGTGGTGGAGGCCGCGACCGGCTTCCGGGACGGAGCCGGGGCCGGGGCCGGACGCGGGTCCGGGGCCTGTGCCGGAGCGGGCCTTCGGGCCGGAGACCTTGTGGGAGCGGGCCTTCGGGCCCGAGACCTTGTGGGAGCCGACCTTGGGGCCGGAGACCTTGCGGGAGCCGACCTTGGGTCCGGCGAGCGCGCCGGAGCCGACGCCCGGGCCGGGGAGCCTGCCGGAGCCGGCCTCCGGGCCGCGGAGCGGGCCCCCGCACCAGTACCCGCCCCCGACCTCGGCGTGCTGGTCGGGGTGCTGGCCGTCTGGCCCGTCATCGGGATGCTCGTGGACGCGGGGGAACTGGCCCTGCACACCCCGCTCACCGCCTACGGGGCGGGCGACGGCCTGCCCGCCGGGATCACCGCGCACCATCTGCTCACCCACGGCGCCGGGGTGTCGCCCGCGCTCGTCGGGCTCGCCGAGCGGCTGTGCGGGAGCCCCCTCGCGGGGTTCGCCGCCGACCGGATCTGGCGCCCGCTCGGCATGACCCGTACGGGCTTCGCCGCCGACGGGACCCTGTACGCGCCCGTCTCCGACCTCGGGCGCTTCCTGAGTCACCTCCTGGCCCCGGCCGGCGGCCCCGTCAGCCGGGCTTGGACGGCGCAGTCGCTCCGCATCCGCACCGGCGAACTCCTACCCGCCCGCGGCCTCCTCTGGCACCCCTCCGCCCACGGCTCCTGGTCCCACGGCGAGGGCCCGGCCCTGTGGATCTCCCCGCGCGGACGACGCTGGGCAGCCCTCCTCCCGACCACCCCGTCGGCCCCGCTCCGCACCGCCTTCCGCGACGCGGTCTTCGCCTGAGCCCCACAACCCCACCCCATGGTGCCGGGGCGCCGTAAGGGGGAGGCGGTGCGTGCGCGGGATGCGGAACGCTTCGCCGGGTGATCGTGATGCGACCCGTACTGGAAATCCTCATCCCCGACGGCTTCGACCTCTGGCGTGTGGCCGAGCTCGAGCGGTTCGCCTTCCTGCCCCTCGGTGGCGAGCTCTCACCCGCTGAGGTCGGGGCGGCTGTTGCGAGCATCGCCCGTTGGAACGACGGCGACTCCGACGGCGACTCCGACGGCGACTCCGACGGCGACTCCGACGGCGGCGGACCGCCTCGGCCGGCCGACCCGCTCGCCTCGTTCTTCCACGGGTTGCTGACCCTTACGGGCTGGAGGACTGGCGCGACTGGTACCGGTTCGCCGACGGTGGGGACCTGCTCGGATTCGGCCACGAGCCGGTGTCGCCCGTGGCCGAGCGCTTCGGCAGCACCGTCCGGCTCACCGTCAACGCCGAGCAGAACGACAGCCCGGTGATAGCCCTGTCCGTGACCGAGCTCCGCACCCTGCTCGACGCCGCCGAACGCCACTTGGTCGATTTCCTCGCGCTGGCCACCGACTGGCTACCGCGCCATCTGCCCGGCCACCGCGCCCCGGTCATCTCTGCGCTCGCCCGCGCGCTCGACCTTCCCGCACCGGCCGCAGGGTCACCACCGTAGGCCCGTCCGCCTTTCCGGCCCCGGCCGGGCCGACGCCGCCGGGGAGCCGCGTCCGGGCATCGCCGACCCCTCACCAGTCTCGTCACCCGCCCGGGCCACGCCCCGATCCGTGCGTGGAGCCCCTGGCCGGTGAGCCGGCCCCCGCCCCGTCCACGGTGCGCTGTGCGTCGGCGCGCCGCTCTGCGCCCAGCCCCTCCGTAGCCCGCCTGCGGGCCTGCGTACCTCCCCCGTGGTCCTCGGGGCGCGGACGCGGGGTGGGCGACGTACGGTGAGCGCGAGATCACCGACCGTATAGTCCAGGCTGCGCGGAGGTACACGGATGCGTACGGCCCACGAGATCGCCCGCGATGCGCGCACGCCACCGGCCCCGGCCGCGGAGGTCCCCGTATGACGGCGCGGGCGGGGCGCGGCGAGAGCGCGCGGTTCGCCGCCGCCCACACGCTGCCCGCCCTGGTACGGGGCTTCGTGAGCGCCCGCCCCCGCGCGGCGCCCGGGCACGCCGGGCCGGGCCGGCCCCGTTGGTCCGCCGCCACCCTGCGGGCCCTGCGGGAGCGGCACGGAGGGGCGCCCGTGCTCGTACGCGGGCTGACCGGCACCGTCCTGCTCATCCTCGATCCGCGGGACATCCGGCAGTTCTACGCCGAACCCGTCGCCTCCACCGGCCGGCCCGCCACCGGGGCGGACGGCTGCGCCCACGCCGGGCTCGGCTCCGGTCGGCGGTCCGTGGACGACTCCGTGCTCGCCGCGGGGCTGACCGTGCACCCCTCGTGCGGGGCCTTCCTCTCGGTCCTCGCCGACGAGGCCCGGCGCCTGACGGCCGGCGATTCCCTCGAACTCACCCGCGTCCGGCACTCCGTGGCCCGCGCCGCCCGACGCATCGTCCTCGGCGACGCCGCCGCCGAGGACGCGGAACTCGGCCGCCGGCTCGGGCGTTTGCCCGACAGGGCGGGCGCGAGGATCGCCGCGTACGCCGACCTCGCGGAGCCGCACACCCTCATCGGGCGGGCCCGCCGCCACGCGGAGCCCCTCGCGGGGTGGGGCGGGGCCGGGCCGGACCCGGTCGGGCAGGTCCGCCAGTGGCTGGCCGCCTTCGACCTCGTCCCCGGCATCCTGCTGCGCACCCTGCTGCTGCTCGGCGCGCACCCGGCCGAACAGGACGCCGTCGCCGCCGAGGCCCGGGCCGCCGGATGGGCGCAGGGCAGTGCCCAGGGCGCGCTGCCCCGGCTGCGGGCCTGCGTCCGGGAATCGCTGCGGCTCTATCCGGCGGTGCCCGACCTGATACGGATCACCCGGGCCGAGACCGAATGGCGGGGCGTGCGGCATCCCGCCGGAACCTGTGTGGTGCTTCCCGTGCTGTTCCACCAGCGCGACCCCGAACACGTGCCCGCCGCGCACGTCTTCGTACCGGGCCGGTGGGCCTCGCGGGAAGCCGACCTGGACGTCCGGATGGCCCCGTTCAGTCATGCCGGCGGACGCTGCCCCGGCGAACAGCTGGGGCTGCTGGTCACCGCGGCGCTCTGCGCGGAGGTGCTGCGCGGACACCGGGTCCTGCCCGCCCGGCCCGTGCTCGACCCCCTCGGCCCGCTCCCCGCGGCCCTGGACGCCCAGGGCATCCGCCTGCGCCTTACCCGGCGCTGACCTGCCGCTGACCCGCTGTTGACCCCACCACCGGCCCCGCCCGCACCCCGGCGGCGCCCGGGCATCCGGCCCACCCGCAGCACCTGTATCACCCGTATCACCCGATCCACCTGCGCGGCAGACCTGTCCGTCCCGCACCGACCTGCACCTGCACCTGCACCTGCCCGCACC
Organism: Streptomyces sp. NBC_01298; assembly: GCF_035978755.1. Classification (NCBI taxonomy): domain Bacteria; kingdom Bacillati; phylum Actinomycetota; class Actinomycetes; order Kitasatosporales; family Streptomycetaceae; genus Streptomyces; species Streptomyces sp. NBC_01298. Next base: position 624,639 of record NZ_CP108414.1, on the reverse strand, counting down.
GACCCGCCCCGTCCTGCCCGACGTTCATCCGACCCGACGAGGAATCCATGTCCGACGCCGCGACCCCCGGGACCTCCGCGACCTCAGCGCCTTCCGACCCGGACGCCGATCAACTGGGCGCCCTGTGCCGGGAACTGGCCGAGGCGGCCGACGCCGTGGGCGAAGCCGCCCGCTACGCCTCCCGGCTGGCCCTCGGCTCCCGGCTGCCGGTCACCGCCCTGGGCCTCGGCAGCCGCCGCCGCGCGGCCTGGCGCACCCTGCTGCGCACCCTCACCGACCGGGACGGACTCGGCTGGGCCGCCCGGGGCCGGGGCGTGGCGCGGGCCGGGTGGCTCGCCGGGGTGTTCACCGGCCGCGAGAGCCTGGCCGTGAGCCTCGCGGTGTGCGGCCTCAGGGGCCGGATCCGGGCCGAGAGCACCCGTAACCCGGCGAGGTGGGAGGACCCGGCCGCCGCCGAGGTGTTCCTCGCGGTGGAGGAGGGCCGGCAGGCGGACGCGGTCCGGGCGTTCCGCGAGCTCGTGCGCCGACGCGGCGAAGGGCCCGCCTTCGCACTCCTGAACCCCTCCTTCGCCGACATCCTGGCGTGGAACGCGCTCACCGACGACAACCCGTTCAACGACCACGCCGGCTGGCAGGTCGCCACCGGCAGGGCCGTGGCCCCGGAGCCGTTCCTCGGGATCGCCGCCGCCCTGCGGGCCTTCTTCGACGGGGGGCCCGCCTGTTCCGATCCGGGGAGCCGCCTCCTGGCCGAGCTGGACACCACCGGCACCCCGGCCGGGTACCGGGGCAACGCCGACCGGATCGGCGGTTCCCCGGGCGCGGTCCTGCTCCAGCAGGTCACGGGCCCCGACGGGGTCGAGCGGTGCGTGCTCCAACTCGCGGGACCACCAAAGGAGTCGGGCCGCGCCGATACCCCGTACGGCGCCCCTTTCGACGCTCCGTACGGCGCTCCGTACGCAGGGCCGGCCGCGCACGTCCGGGACGTGGCCGCGACCGTACGACGCCTCGTGCCGTCCGGGACCGAACTCGCCCTGCTCGGTCACGGTCCGGGTGCGCGGACGGCCGGACGGCTGGCCGCGAGCCGGGAGTTCACCGCGGTCTACCGGGTCACCTGGGTGGGTTCCGGCCCCGAGCCCGGTCCGGCGGCGGCCCTCGCCGCCTTCGGGGGCAGGGTCACCGGAAGCCACCTCGTACGGCTGCCCGGCCATCCCGACGTCTACGTTCCGGGGAGCTCCCAGTGACGGACACCGCCGGGCCCGTGCCCCGGGCCGAGACCCGTCCGGCCCCGGCCGAGGGCCTGCGCGCCCACTCGGCCGCCCTGCGTTCGCACGCCGAGCGGCTGCGCCGCGCCGCCGGAGACCTGAACTGGCAGGGCCCGGGGGGCGATGCCTTCCGCGCCGAGGTGGAGTCCCTGGCGGCCCGCTGCGCCACCGCGGCGGGCGGCTTCGACCTGGCGGCGGCCCAACTGGCCCGCCCCGGGCCCCGGGAGGGGACGCGGGGCAGGCACCGGCGGACCGGCTGACCGTAGGCCGGCGGGGGGCGGTAGGGGAGCGGGCGGCCAGGGGCCAGGGGTCAGAGGACCAGTGACAGCAGGAGGACGAAGCCCAGGCCGACCACCGAGATGATGGTCTCCATCACCGACCAGGTCTTGAGGGTCTGGCCGACCGTCATGCCGAAGTACTCCTTCACGAGCCAGAACCCGGCGTCGTTGACGTGGCTGAAGAACAGCGAACCGGCTCCGATGGCGAGGACCAGCAGGGCGGTCTCCGTGGCCGGCATGCCCGCCGCGAGCGGGGCCACGAGGCCGGCCGCGGAGATGGTGGCCACCGTGGCCGAGCCGGTCGCCAGGCGGATGGCCACCGCGATGAGCCAGGCCAGCAGGAGGGTCGGTATCGCCCAGCTCTCGGACAGATCCATGATCATCTGGCCGACGCCCACGTCGATCAGCGTGGCTTTGAAGCCGCCGCCCGCACCCACGATCAGCAGGATGCCCGCGATCGGGGCCAGCGACTTCTCCACCGTCACGGACAGCCGCGCCTTGGTGAAGCCGGCCGCCCGGCCGAGGGTGAACATGCCCACGAGCACCGCCGCGAGCAGCGCGATCAGCGGGGAGCCCGCCACGTCGGTGACCCGCTGGACGCTGTTGGCCGGGTCGTCGACCACGATGTCGACCAGGGCCTTCATCAGCATCAGGACCACCGGCAGCAGCACGGTGCAGACCGTCGCCCCGAAGCTCGGGCGGTGTTCCAGCTCCTCCGAGGGCCGCTGCGGGATCATGTGCTCGGGCGCCGGGATGTCCACCCAGCGGGCCGCGTACCGGGAGAACACCGGACCCGCGATGACGACGGTCGGGATGGCGACGAGCACGCCGAGCGCCAGGGTGAGGCCCAGATTGGCGTGGAGCGCGTCGACGGCCACCAGCGGGCCGGGGTGCGGCGGGATCAGCCCGTGCATCACGGACAGGCCGGCCAGGGCGGGGATGCCGATCCGCATGAGCGAGTAGTTGCCCCGCTTGGCCACGAGCAGGACCACCGGGATCAGCAGCACGATGCCGACCTCGAAGAAGAGCGGGAGGCCGATCACCGAGGCGATCAGCACCATCGCCCAGGGCATGGCCCGGCCCTTGGCGCGCGCCAGGATGGTGTCCACGATCTCGTCCGCGCCGCCCGAGTCGGCGAGCAGTTTCCCGAGGATGGCGCCGAGCGCGATGAGTACGCCGACGCCCGCGACGGTGGCGCCGAGCCCGGTGGTGAAGCTGGAGACGGTCTTGGCCAGGGGGGCGCCGGCGAACACCCCCAGGGCGAGCGATCCGAGCGTCAGCGCCAGGAAGGCGTGCAGCTTGAGGCGCGTGATGAGCAGGACGATGACGGCGATGCCCGCGAGGACGGCTATCCCCAGCTGGGTGTTGCCGGCCGAGGTGATCGGCTCGGTGGCGGCCGCTGCCAGAGTCTCGACGCTGAGACTGGTCACGGTGACGGTTCCTTCGTTCTCGCTTGCGGGCAGGACAGGGTGGCGCGGGGCGTGGGCGGGGGTGGGGTGGGGTGGGGTGGGTGAGGGGGAGGCGTGAGGTGCGGCCCGGGCGGGTGCGGCTACGCGACCGGCGACGGCAGGCGGCGCAGGGCGGCCAGGGCCCGCGCGGTGATCTCCTCCGGGGACCCGGACACGTCGACGAGGACGCCGAGTTCGTCCGGCTGGAGCGGCTCCAGCGTGGCGTACTGCGAATCCAGCAGCGTGGTGGGCATGAAGTGCCCCTTGCGCGCGGCCATCCGCTCCTCGATCAGCGGCCGGTCGCCGGTGAGGTGGACGAAGACGGTGTCCGGCGCGACGGCCCGGAGCCGGTCGCGGTAGGCCCGCTTGAGGGAGGAGGCGGAGATGACCCCGCCCCCGACGCGGGCCCGGTTGCGCATCCACTCACCGATCGAGTCCAGCCAGGGCCGGCGGTCCGCGTCGTCCAGGGGGGTGCCGGCGGACATCTTGGCGACGTTGGCCGCCGGGTGGAAGGCGTCGCCCTCCGCATAGGGGAGGACGAGCGCGTCGGCGATGAGCCGGCCCACGGTCGTCTTTCCCGTCCCGGCCACGCCCATCACCACAATGACGCGCGTCATCGCGCACCTCGTTTTCGTTGTTCTTGGGGTTCTTCGCGTTCTTCGCGTTCTTCGTCTTCGTTGACATGGGCCCCGGAGGGCCTGGGCACCACTGAAGCCCATTACGTAGTACTTATTCAAGAGGTTCTCGGTAAAACATCACACCTTTTGGCCATTCGCTGGTCACCGTACGCTTACGCCATGACCACTGAAGTGCCGGGCGCACCGGGCGGACCGGCCGAGCAGGGCAGCCAAGGGCTCCACTCCCACGTGCTGGACACCATCGGCCTGGCGATCACGGCCGGGGAGCACCCGCCCGGCAGCGTGCTGCGCACCGACGAGATCGCGGAACGCTTCGGCGCCTCGCGGACGGTGGTCCGCGAGGTGGTCCGCGTACTGGAATCGATGCAGCTGGTCGAGTCCCGCCGCCGGGTCGGCGTCACCGTGCGCCCCACCGAGGAGTGGAACGTCTACGACCCGCGCGTCATCCGCTGGCGCCTCGCCGGCGCGGACCGACCGCGGCAGTTGCGCTCCCTCACCGTGCTGCGCTCGGCCATCGAACCGGTCGCGGCCGGACTCGCGGCGCTGCGGGCCACCCCGGAGCAGTGTGCCGAGCTCACCGAGGCGGCCCTGGGCATGGTCCGCACCTCACGCGGTCACCAGCTCGACGGGTACCTCCACCACGACATCGCCTTCCACCGGATCGTGCTCAACGCCTCCGGCAACGAGATGTTCGCGCGGCTCGGCGATGTCGTCGCCGAGGTCCTGACCGGGCGCACCCAGCACGCGGTGATGTTCCACGACCCCGACCCGGCGGCCGTCACCCTGCACGTGCGGGTGGCCGAGGCCGTACGGGAGGGCGACGCGGCCCGCGCGGAGGCGCTGACGCGGCAGATCGCGGTGGGCGCGCTGGAGGAACTGGACGTGCTCGCGCCGTAGACGGCCGGGCGGAGCCGGGCGGCCGGAGGTGGCTGGCCGGTGCGGGTCGGCCGTGCGGGTCGGCCGGTGCGGCCGGGGCCGGGCGAGCCGCCCGTGCGGTCAGTCGCGTACGGGGACGTTCGCCGGGGGACGGGCGTCGGCGCCGTCCGCGCCCAGGCCCGCGAGCAGGCGCAGTCCGTCCTCGGCGGGGCTGCCGGGGGCCGCGGACAGGACCAGCAGCTCCATGCCCGAGTCGCCGGGCAGCGCGAAGTTCTCCTGGTGCAGTTCCAGCACTCCGACCAGCGGGTGACGGTACGCCTTGCGGCCGTGGGTGCGGGCGCGCACGTCCGCGCGGGCCCACAGGCGGCGGAAGCGCTCGCTGCCCATGGCCAGTTCGCCGATGAGCGCGGTCAGCCCGGGGTCCTCGGGGTACTGGCCGGCGGCCAGGCGCAGGTGCCCGACCACGTCGAGGGTGCACTGCTCCCAGTCGGCGTAGAGGCCGCGCTCGGCCTCTTCCAGGAAGAGGTGCCGGGCGATGTTGAGACCCGGCATCGGCCGGCCGAAGAGGAGCCCGGCGAGGCGGTTCCCGGCGAGCGCGTTCAGCCGGTGGTCCATGATCAGCGCGGGCGCGCCGACGACGAGGTCGAGGACGCGCAGCACCTCCGGCCGGATCCTCCCGCCCGGCGCCTTCGCGCGGCGGCGGCGCTGCCGGGCGAGCCGGTAGAGGTGCTCCCGCTCGGTCTCGTCGAGCCCGAGGACGCGGGCGAGCGCGTCGAGGACCTGCTCGGAGGGCTGGGTGGCGCGGCCCTGCTCCAGGCGCACGTAGTAGTCGACGCTGACACCGGAAAGGTGTGCGACCTCCTCGCGGCGCAGGCCCGCGACCCGGCGGCGGCTGTCGGTGGGGATGCCGGCGGCCGCCGGGTCGACCCGTGCGCGCCGGGTCCGCAGGAAGCCCGCAAGATCGTCCATGGGCCCAGTATGGCCGCGGCGGCGCCCGCGAGGGTGGCCCTGCCGATACCAGGAACCCCGGTCCGACGGAAGGCGCGCCCCTGAACAACGGGCGCCGCGGGGCCCAGGATCGAAGGCATCCGATCCCGAGGAGTTCCCGTGAAGACGCTGATCGTCCACGCCCACCCCGAGCGCGCATCGCTCAACGGCTCGCTGAAGGACCTGGCGGTGTCCACGCTGGAGGCCGCCGGACACGAGGTGCGGGTGAGCGATCTGTACGCGATGAACTGGAAGGCGGTCGTGGACGCCGAGGACTACGGCCCCCACGCGTCCGGCCCGCTGAAGGTCGCCCTGGACTCGGGCCGGGCCTTCGAAGCCGGGGCGCTCACCGCGGACGTGCTCGCCGAGCAGGAGAAGCTGCTGTGGGCCGACACGATCATCTTCCAGTTCCCGCTGTGGTGGTACTCGATGCCCGCGATCCTCAAGGGCTGGGTGGACCGGGTGTTCACCTACCGTTTCGCGTACGGGGTCGGCGAGCACAGCGCCACCAAGTACGGCGAGCGCTTCGGCGAAGGCACCCTCGCGGGGCGCAGGGCCCTGCTCGCGGTGACCGCCGGCGGCCCGGAGTCGCACTACGCCGCTCGCGGGATCAACGGCCCCATCGACGACCTGCTCTTCCCGATCCACCACGGGATCCTCTACTACCCGGGCATCGAGCCGCTGCCACCGTTCGTGCTGTACGGCGCCGACCGGATGGGCGCCGAGGACTACGCGGTCGCCGCCAAGGCCTGGGAGGAGCGGCTGCTCACCCTGGAGTCGACGGAGCCCATCCCCTTCCGGCGGCAGAACTTCGGCGACTACGAGATTCCCTCGCTCCACCTGAGGCAGGGCCTGGAGCCCGAGGGCCGCGCGGGCTTCGGACTCCACGTACGCTGACCGCCGGCCGCGGGCCGCGGGGTGATCGGGGGCCTGGCCGGTGGCAACGTCCCGATGCCGACTGTCAAGCGCGGTGTGGCCCCACCCCTCGGATCGGACCGCTACCCGGGTGGGCAAAGCGTCCGCCCGCCCGTAGGCGAGCACCTGAGCGAGGATCTCCCGGAACCGGGCCACCTCGTGCGCCGGCGCTTCGATGACGGCCTCGATTTCGCTGTCCTCCAGCCGAAGGTCCGCCAGAGCCTGGGGGTCCAGCACGACGCGAAGGACGTTGCCGTCCAGGACGGCTTCGCGCACGCAGCCGTAGGCCGTCCCCTGCCCGGCCGTGACCAGGCAATGAGTGTCCATTCCGCGGCCTCGGTGAAGTAGCCGTCCGGATCGATTTCGGTTCCGGCGGCGCGGGCGGTGAATCGGAAGGCCATGAGGAAGTTCCATCAAGGCGGTCCGACAGAGAGCGCGGGCGTGGGCGTCGCCCTCCCGCCGTCCGGCGTACCGGTACCGCGTGTCGTTGGACCAACTCGCTGACGCTGCGGCGGCATGGGCGTTTTTGATCTTCGTCGGACCCCCTTCCGGGAGATGCTCCCCCTCGCTTCGGCCGGAGCAGACGACCATTTCCGTTCGGCGAAGGGGTACTCGCATGTCTTCCACAGCAAGAACCGGACGAAGGGCCCGGCTGGCCGGCGGCCTCGTACTGCCGATGGCCGTGGCACTGGGCGGATTCACGGTCCCGGCGGTGGCCTCCGACGGTGTCGCGGTGTCGGCTTCGGAGGGCGCGGCGGCCTCCGGCGGTGGCGTGGCCTCGCTTTCGGAAGGTGCCGCGCGGGCCTCCGGCGGGGGTGCGGTGCCGAGTTCGGGCGGCGGCGCGGTGCCGGATTCGGGGAGGGGCATGACGGTCGCGTCCGAGAGGGGTGCGGCGCCGGCCCCTGGCAGGGGTGCTGCGTCGGCTTCCGGCCGGGGTGTTGTGCCGGACTCCGGTGGCGGCGCTGCGCCAGTCGCCGGCGCAAGTGCTGCGCCGAGTTCGGGTCAAGGTGCGGTGTCGGGTTCCGGGAGCGGGGTGCCCTTCTCGGAAGGGCCGGCTTCGGGCTTTGGGGGGCGTGCGGGTGCGGGTGTCGCGGCCGGGGACCCGGTCGGGGGTGGGGGCGCCGAGTTCCGGGGAGGGGCCGCCCCGCAGGCGGCGTACGCCGCCCCGGTGTCGGGTGCCCCGCAGCCGCTACGGGCCGGCCGGGCGCCGGAGTCGGTGCCCGTCGGGCCCGACGGCGGATGTGGGCGGGACCGGGCCGAGGCGGTGCCGGAGGGCGGGCACGCATGCCCCGCTCCGGCCGGGGCCCAGGGCCCCCGGGGGCCGAAGGGTGCCAAGGGGGAGAAGGGCGCCTCGGGACCCAAGGGCGACGCGGGCCCGCCGGGTCCCAGGGGCGAGCCGGGCGGGAAGGGGAACGCCGGTGCCAAGGGTGATGCCGGGCCTCCGGGACTCCAGGGGGAGAAGGGGCTCGCCGGGCCCAAGGGTGATGCCGGGCCTCCGGGACTCCAGGGCGAGAAGGGGCTCGCCGGGCCCAAGGGGGACCCGGGGCCCAAGGGGGACGTAGGGCGGACCGGAGACGTCGGGGCGGCCGGGCCGCAGGGGCAGCAGGGCCCCGCGGGTCCGGCCGGTCCGGCGGGCACGCAGGGGCTGCCCGGCCTTCCCGGAACCGCGGGGCCGCAGGGGTTCGGGGGACCGGCCGGGCTGCAGGGGGCCCCGGGCCCGACCGGTGCCACCGGGCCGCTCGGCCCGCTGGGCCCGGTGGGTCCGCAGGGGGTGCCCGGTCCGATCGGCCCCTGCGCCTCGGTGGACAACCAGATGCCCAACAACTCCGAGGAGTTCGCGCTCGTCTTGAAGGAGGGCAAGACCTACCTCGGCCGCCGCACCCGCGATATGACGGGCCAGTGGGGCGACTTCGCCTGGACCGACCTCACCGTGGCGCCGGTCACCGGCTACCCCGCCGACGTCTGCACGGTCGCCCTGGCCATCCACGGCAACGACGTGAAGGTCAAGGCCGTCACCAAGACGGGCACGCTCTACCACACCCACTGCGTGACCAACGGGCGCGGCGTCATCTGCGACGCACCCTGGGCGCCCGTGCATCCGCAGCCCGGAACGGTGCCGCCCCCGCCCCCGGCGGCCTGACCCGGGACCCCGCCCGATCGTGACCGGCCCCCCGGAACCCGCCCCGTACGCCACACTGGGCGGGTGCTGGGACATGGCGACGGGTACGAGGCCGGGGGCTCCGCCTCCTTCGTGGGGCGGACCCGTGAACTGGCCCGGATCGAACGGGCTTTGCGCGAGGATCGACTGATCACCCTGACCGGGTCGGGCGGCGTCGGCAAGACCCGCCTGGCCCGCCGCGCGGCCGACCTCGCGGCGGGTACGGGTGCGGGCGCGGCCGACCCCGCCGAACCGCCCTCCGAACCGCCCTCCGAACCGCCCGCCGAACAGGCGGGAACCACCCGGCCGGTGGGCCCCTTCCCCGACGGGGTCCACTGGGCCGACCTCTCCCCGCTCCCCGACGAGCGGCTCCTCGTGGCCACCGTGGCCGACGCCCTGGACCTCGCCGACCACACCGCGCGCACCCCGGCCGCGGCGGTGCGGCAATGGATCGGCGAGCGCCGGCTGCTCCTCGTACTGGACTGCTGCGAGCACCTGGTGGCGGCCGTGCGGGACCTCGTACGGGAGTTGCTCGACGCGGCCCCGCACCTCGTTCTGCTGCTCACCAGCAGGCAGCCCCTCGGACTCGAGGGCGAACGCGTCCTGGACATCGGCCCGTTGCCGTACGCAGCGGACCCGTTCGGTCCCGAGGAGGCCCTTGCCCTGTTCACCCGGCGGGCCGCCGCTGCCGCCCCCGGGCAGGCTCCGCCCTGGACCGAGGCCCGGCTCGCGGCCGCCCGCTCCGTGTGCGCCCGTCTCGAAGGGGTCCCCCTCGCGCTGGAACTGGCCGCCGCGCAGTTGACCGACCACACCATCGAGGAACTGGCCGTGCGGCTCGCCCGCAGGATCGGCCCGCTGTCCGCACCCGTTCCCGGCCGGCCGCCGCGCCACCGCGCCCTGCGCACCGCCATCGGCTGGAGCCACGAGTGGTGCGCCCCGCGCGAACGGCTGCTGTGGCTGCGGCTGTCCGTGTTCGGGGGCGCCTTCGACCTGGCCGCCGCACGCGCGGTCTGCTCCGCCGCCCCGCTCACCGCGGCGGACGTCCCGCCGCTGCTCGACACGCTGGTTGCCAAGTCCGTCGTACGCCGGGGCGCGGACGGTTCGTACCGGATGCTGGACACGATCCGGGAGTACGGGGCCATGTGGCGCGACGAGGCCGGGGAGCGCGAGGCGCTGCGCGACGCGCACGCCGCGTACTTCACCGAGCTCGTGCACGCCGCCGAACGGGACTGGCTCGGCTCCGCCCAGCGGACCGGGTACCGGCGCGTGGAGGCGGCGCACGGAGACCTGTGCGCGGCCCTGGACCACCACCTGGCCACCGCCGCCCCGGAGCGGGCCCTGGACCTGGCCGCCCGGGCCGGCTTCTACTGGGCCTGCTGCGGCCACCTGCACGCGGCGCGCGGCTACCTCGAACGGGCCCTGGCCGCCGCACGGCCCGAGGAGGTGGCCCCGCGGGTCCGGGCGCGCGCCCTGTGGGCCCTCGGGGTGACCCTGCTGCTCCAGGGCGAGCAGGAGCAGGCCCACCGGATCGCCGTCGGCTGCGAGGCCCTGGCCGCCGGCCTCGACGAGGGCCCGGACGGGAACGGGGGCCCGGCGCTGGACGCCGCGTACCTGCTGGGCCTGAGCCACCTCTTGGCCGGGCGCCCGCTGGCCGCGCGGATCGTCTCCGACAACGCCCTGGAGGCCCACCCCGGCACGCCCTTCGACTCGGGTCCCCGGATCCGCTGCCACCTCGTACGGGTCTTCGCGCTCACCGGAACCGGCCTGTTCACCGACGCCCGGGAAGAGGCGGAACTGCTGCGCGCCGGCTGCGAGGAGCGCGGCGAGCACTGGACCCGGGCCTACGCCGACTACCAACTGGCCCTGATCTGCCTCTTCGAGGACCGCCCCGCCGAGTCCGCCGTCCACGCCCGCGCGATGCTGGAGAGCAAGCGTGAGCTGGGCGACAGCTTCGGTACGGCCCTGGGCCTGGACCTGCTCGCCGCGGCCCGCGCGGCGACCGGGGACGGGGCCGGCGCGGCGCGCGCGTACGGCACGGGCCACGCCTACTGGCAGGCGGTCGGCCACCCGCAACGCGGCACACCCGAACTTGCCTCCGTACGCGAGGAGTTCGAGCGAACCGCGCGCGGAGAGCTCGGCGACCAGGCCTATGAGGAGGCCTTCCGCGAGGGCCTGCGGCACGGCCACGCCCTGCGCACCCGACCCCACCCGTACGAAAGGTCGTGACGGCCTTCCCCGGTGCCTGCCGCCGGGATCCGAGGCCCGGGGACGGCGGTCTGAGCGCCGTCGTCGGGGGCTGCCGGGAAGCCGCCCCGCTGCCTCGTCCGGGACGAGGCGGTCGGGGGCGGCGGCGGTCCCGGCGCCGCACGGATCCCGTGCGGCAGTCGTGGTGCCGGTGGCCGGGGCGCGTGAGCACTGTTCTCCCGCACGGCCCCGACCGGCGAAGCCTCGCTGCAGTCCGGGCTGCGCGCTCCGCTGTCCATGCGTCTGACCGGTTTTCGGCCGGACAAACACCCCCTGCACAAACGACTCTGAGTTTCCGTCAGAGACGTACGGGGGTTCTTCTGAAGACGGACCCCGGACCCCGGACCCCGGACCCCGGACCCCGGGCCGCCCGGCCGTGCGCGGTCAGCCCGTCGGGGGCGTGCGCGGGGTGGTCTGCTGGACGGCCCAGCCGTTGCCGTCGGGGTCGGAGAAGTAGACGAAGGAGCCCCAGGGCATGTCCTCGATCTCCGTCACCTCGATGCCCCGGCCCTTGAGGTCGGCGAAGGCCTCCTCGATGTCCGCGACCACCACCTGCATGTTGTCCAGCGAACCCGGTGTCATCCGGGTCAGGCCCTTGCCGATGGCGATCGAACAGGCCGAGCCCGGCGGGGTCAGCTGGACGAAGCGGATCTCCTCGCTGACCGTGATGTCGTGGTCGGCGTGAAAGCCGATGCGTTCGTAGAAGGCCTTGGCCCGGTCGATGTCGGTGACCGGTACGGCGACCAGTTCCAGTTTGATGTCCATCGGCTTCTCCTGACTCCGTGTCCCGGCGGATGCGGGGGACCGGTCCCGGCCGCCCCGCTGGCCATCATCCGCCGGAGACCGCCGCCGCGCCGCCCGGGAGGGCGCGTGCCGCCGGCGTGTCCCCGTCCGGGCCGGCCTCCGCGAACTGGGTCCGGTACAGCTCCTCGTACCGTCCGCCCACCGAGAGCAGCTCGGCGTGGGTGCCGCGTTCCACGATCCGGCCCTCCTCCACCACCAGGATCAGATCGGCGGCCTGCACCGTCGACAGCCGGTGCGCGATCACCACGGCGGTCCGGCCCGACAGGGCCTCGGCCAGGGCCTCCTGGACGGCGGCCTCCGAGGTGGAGTCCAGATGGGCGGTGGCCTCGTCCAGGATCACCACCCGCTGGCCGGCCAGCAGCAGCCGGGCGATGGTCAGCCGCTGGCGCTCCCCGCCCGAGAGCCGGTAGCCGCGCTCGCCGACGACCGTGTCCAGCCCGTCCGGGAGCGAGGCCACGAGCCCGTCGAGGCGGGACCGGCGCAGGGCCTCCCAGATCTCGTCCTCTCCCGCCTCCGGGCGGGCCAGGAGCAGGTTGGCCCGTACCGACTCGTGGAAGAGGTGGCCGTCCTGCGTGACCATGCCCAGGGTCTCGCGGATGGAGTCCGCCGTGAGGTCCCGTACGTCGATCCCGCCGAGGCGGACCGCGCCCGTGTCGGTGTCGTACAGCCGGGGGAGCAGCTGCGCGATGGTCGACTTGCCGGCGCCGGAGGAGCCGACCAGGGCGATCATCTGCCCGGGTTCGGCGCGGAAGGACACCTCGTGCAGCACCTCGGTGCCGCCCCGCGCGTCGAGGGTCGCGACCTCCTCCAGGGAGGCCAGGGACACCTTGTCCGGGGAGGGGTAGCCGAAGGAGACGTTGTCGAACTCGACCGTCACCGGCCCCTCGGGCACCCGGCGGGCGTCCGGCTTCTGGGAGATCAGCGGCTTCAGGTCGAGGATCTCGAAGACCCGCTCGAAGCTGACCATCGCGCTCATCACCTCCACCCGCGCCCCGGCGAGCGCGGTCAGCGGCGCGTACAGCCTGGTCAGGAGCAGGGCGAGGGCGACCACCGAGCCCGCGTCCAGGGTGCCGGTGAGCGCGTAGTGGCCGCCGAGGCCGTACACCAGCGCCAGGGCCAGCGCGGAGACCAGGGTCAGGGCGGTGATGAAGGCCGACTGGGCCATCGCCGTCCGGATCCCGATGTCACGCACCCGGGCGGCGCGCGCCGCGAACTCCGCCGACTCCTCGTCGGGCCGACCGAACAGTTTGACGAGCGTGGCGCCCGGAGCCGAGAAGCGCTCGGTCATCTGGGTGCCCATCGAGGCGTTGAGCGCGGACGCCTCCCGCTGCAACGCCGCCATCCGCACCCCCATCCGGCGGGCCGGCAGCACGAACACCGGCAGGAGCACGAGGGCCAGCAGGGTGATCTGCCAGGAGATGCCCAGCATCACCGTCAGGGTCAGCAGCAGCGTCACGGTGTTGGACACCACCCCCGACAGGGTGTTGCTGAAGGCGCGCTGCGCGCCGATCACGTCGTTGTTGAGCCGGCTGACGAGCGCCCCGGTGCGGGTCCGGGTGAAGAACGCCACCGGCATCCGCTGCACGTGGTCGAAGACCGCCGTTCGCAGATCCAGGATCAGCCCCTCGCCGAGGGTGGACGACAGCCGGCGCAGGACCAGCCCCAGCCCCGCCTCCGCGACCGCGATCAGCGCGATCAGCAGGGCGAGGCGGGTGACCGTACCGCTGTCGCGGCCCTCGACGATCTCGGTGACCACGCGGCTCGCGAGTACCGGAGTGGCCACCGCGAGCAGCGCGGTCACCACACTGAGGAGGAGGAAGAAGGTGAGCCCGCGCCGGTGCGGGCGGGCGAAGGCGGCGATCCGGCGCAGTCCGGCCCGCGAGAGCGGGCGCCGGTCCTGCTGGGCGTTGATCGCGCTGTGGAGCGAGGTCCAGGCGGTTACTTCCATATCCATGAGCCGAACGGTAGGACCTCGACCAAACTTGAGGTCAAGGGGCAGGGGCCCCCGGGTGACCAGGAACCCTGTTCGACAGGCCGGGCGGCAGGCCCGGCGACCGGTCAGCCGACAGGCCGGGCGGCAGATCAGTCGAGGCAGAAGATGTTGTCCTCGGGATCGGTCATCACGATGATCCCTTCGTTGACCTCGTCGGACTCCAGGCGGTACTGCCGCTTCGCACCCAGCGCCTCCAGTCTGGCTGCCTCCGCCTCCAGTACGGCCATCCGCTCGTCCCCCTTCAGACCGGGCGCCGAGCGCACGTCCAGGTGCAGGCGGTTCTTCGCCTCGGTCCTGGCCTCCGGGACCCTCTGGAAGTAGAGCCGCGGTCCCTTGCCGTCCGGATCCGAGAGGGCCGCCCAGTCGTTCTGGCCCTCCGGCGTCGGCTGGACGCGATAGCCCAGCGCCTGTGCCCAGAACGCCGCCTGCGCGCCCGGATCGGCGCAGTCGTACGCCACCTGCAATTCCTTGGCCATGTGGCCTCCGACCATTCGAAACCTGTCCACCGGTAGCCGGTTGGCACCAGCGCAGGACGATAGTGGATCAACCATCGCTCGTGCGAGGGATTTTCGCGGCCCTCGTGCCCTGTCGGTGCCCGGTGTCAGAATCGGCCCATGACGCAGGGATCAGAGCCCTTCACGCCCTCCGGCCGGCCCGCCGGCGACACCGTTCTCTCCCGCTTCGAACGCTGGGCCCGCGACACCCCGGGAGCCCAGGCCGTCGCCGCGGGCACGGACAGCCTCACCTACGGACAACTCGACGCGCGGGCCAACCAGTCGGCCCGCCACCTGCTCGACCGCGGACTGCCCGAAGGGGCCGTCGTCGCCGTGGGCTCCGCCCCGCGCGCCGAACTCGTCGTCCTCCTCCTCGCCATCCTCAAGGCGGGCGCCGCCTACGCCGTCATCGACGTCGAGAACCCGCGCACCGGGCAGAGCCAGCTCGCCGCCGTCCGGCCCTTCGCCCTGCTCGCCGACGCCGCGGAGCAGGCCCGCCTCGACGACGGCGGCGCCCTGCGGGTGATCCGCACCGACGGGCAGCACGCGGTCGCCACGGGCGCGCTGCCCGCCGACCCGCCGGACCGGGCCCCGCGCGGCGACGCCGCCGCCGTGCTGTTCACCGGGGGTGCGGACCGGCGGGCCGTCTCCCTCTCCCACGACCGGCTCCTCGCGGCCCACGAAGGGTGGGCCGCGGTGGCGGGGCCGGTTCCCGAGGACCGGCACCTGATCACCGCCGCCCCGCACCTCACCGGCTTCGCCGCCGGATGGACGCGGGCCCTGTGCGAGGGCGGCGCGCTCGTCCTGCCCGAAGGCCCGCGCTGGACACCGGAGTCGCTGCGCCGCGCCGTCGACGCCGAGCGGGTCACCGTCCTGCACACCGACCCGGGCGCCGCCACCCAGCTCCTCGTGCGCGACCGGGAGGCGTCCCTGGCACGGACCCAGCGCCGCCCCGACGAGGGGCTGCGGTCCCTGCGCATGGTCACCGTCGCCGGAGACCGTCTCTACCTCGACGAACAGGCCGCCCTGCTCGCCCGGCTGCGGCCCGGCGCCCGGCTGCTCAACGTCTACGGGCCGACCGAAGCGGCGGGCACCGGCGCCCGGTTCGAACTCCCGCAGCTCGCGGCCCCCTTGGACGGGGCAGAGGAGCTCTCGCTGATCGGAACCGCCTTCCCCGGCTGCCGCCTGGACGTCCGCGACGGGGAGATCCACCTCACCGTGCCCGGCGGCGGCGAACCGGTCCCGACCGGGGACCTCGGAGCGCTGCGCCCCGACGGGCTGCTGGAGTTCCGCGGCCGGATCCGCGACCGGCTCACCGCGGACGGCAAGGCCTTCGACCCGCATCCCGTCGAGTCCGCGATCCGCAGCCACGAAAGCGTGGGCGCCGCGCTCCTGGCCGAGGTCAAGGGGTCCGGTACGGGCGTGAACGCGCGGCCCCTGCTCGTCGCCTTCCTCGCCCCGCCCGAGGAGGACGACAGCTGGCCCCCGGGCTTCGACCTCCCCAGCGGCGCGGAACTCCGCCGCCACCTGGCGGGCAGGCTCCCCGGGGCCATGATGCCGAGCGCCGTGGTCCGGCTGCCCCGCATCCCCCGGGACCGGGCGGGCCGCGAGCAGCGGTCGGCGCTCCCGATGCCGCCGGGGCGGGGCGCGGGCGAGGGCGACGGGGAGGATCCCCGCGGGGGCGGGAGCGGGAAGTACGGCGCCAAGTACGGCCGCAGGTACGTGTGGAGGGACTCGGGGCCCAATATCGCGGGATGGGCCAACCTCATCTTCTTCATGGTGGTGGGGCTGGTCCTGGTGGCGGGCTTCACCATGATCCTCACCTTGATCTTCTGGCCCGGTTCGACGGACCTCCACGGCGTCCCGAACCCGTACGCCACGCTCTTCTTCCTCCTCTACATGTGCGAGTGCTGGGCGTTCGCGGCCGGCCTGTGGTTCCTGTTCGCCGGCCGGTCGCGGATGCGCCGCCACGGGCGCCGCGGCCCCCGCATCACCGCGGCCGCCCATCTGGCGATCGTCTACCTGCTGGCCGCCTGGTGGCCGCAGGACAACTTCTACCGGCTCGCGGCCAAGCAGGACTGGCCCCGACAGGCCGCGCTCGTCTACGCCTTCAACATTCCGCTGATGATCGCCGCCGCGATCGTGGCCGTCTACGCGTCCCGTCCGCCGCTCAGCGCCTTCGACGTGAAACCGGACTCGGCACCGGTATCGGGGTCGGTTCCGGCGCAGGCGTCGGCCCGGGGCGCGGACCGGGCCACCGACGCGTCGGCCGGCTGAGCACCGGGAGCCTGCTCGAACATCGCCCCGACGGACCGTGCCTCCTCCCGCACCAGCCGCTCGGCCGCGTCCAGCAGCTCCCTGCCGGTCGCGGCCACCAGGGCGCCCATCCAGGGCGCCGGTTCGAAGGCGCCGGTGGGGATGGCGGGGAGGAACACCGCGCCGATCCGCGCGCACCGGCGGGACAGCCGCCCGCACAGCTCGTCGAAGGCCGCTTCCGGCAGCCGGGCGCCCAGCTCCACCCGGTCGGCGATCCTGACGAAGTGCCCGGCGCCCCGCAGTTCGTCGAGCCGGGCCGCCACCACGAAGGCGACCGACGGCCCGGTCAGGCGCAGGTTCGTCTCCGTGGGGGCGAGCCGTCCCGCGCCGTCGGCGACGAAGTCCACGTCGAACCAGCCCCGGTAGCCCGCCGCAGACAGTTCCCGGCCCACCGCCCGCCCGAAGGCCAGCAGGGGTTCCTCCGCCCACGCGGGGACCACCCCCGGCCCCACCGTCGCGCCGCGGTACCCGCCGTCCGCCACGTCCATCACCGCCCCGCCGACCTCGTGGACCCGGCCGGCCGCGTCCACGAACCCGTCGTAGGTGAGGTCGCGCGGCTCGGCCGGATCCGCCGGTCCGCGTACGTACTCCTCCACGAGCAGCGGCCCGCGCGGCAGGGCCCGGAGCACGGCCCGGGCCCCGCCCGCCGCGCGGACCCGCTCGGGGGTCAGCACCGTGGTGCCCGAGCCGCCCACGCCGTGCTCCGATTTGAGGACGGTGCTCTTCCCCGCCCGGGTCCGGGCCGCCAGCAGCCGGACCGCGGACCTGCGGGTGTCCGCACGCCACTGTGCGGGCAGCGTGATCGCGGGATGCCCGCCCGCCGCGAGGATCCGCCCGAACAGCCCGTGCGCCGCCGACTTCGACTCGTACCGCAGCTCGTCCGGCCGCCAGCCCTGCCCCGCCAGCCGCGCGAAGGGGGCGGTCAGGCCCCACGGTACGAGGCGTGCGCCGGTCCCGGTTCCGCTCCCGGGCCCGGGCCCGGTCTCGGTCCCCATCCCGGTCCCGATCCCGGCGCCGGTCAGCCGTGCCGCCAGCGCCGGCCGGGCCCGTACGGCGTCCGACAGGGCCGGATCCCGCTCCGCGAGCCCGTCGTACACCTCGACCCCCGCGGGCCAGTCCAGTTGCCGGCCGAGCAGGGAGATCCAGCCCGGCGGCACCGCGCGCGGCAGCACCAGCGCGGCCGGCCGCGGACTGTAGAAGGCGGCCAGGCAGGCGTAGTGGTGGGCGGCCCGCTGCTCCCGGTCCAGGGAGGCGTCCGCGAACTGCGCGTTGTACTCGGCGACGTTGCCCACGTGCACGGCCGACCCGCCGCCGGTCCAGGCCCGCGCCCAGCCGGCCAGGGCCACGGGCGCCACCTCGAACCGCACCAGCCCGCCGCCGGATGCCTCCGCCCCCGGGGCGGCCCCCGGGTCGGCCGCCGGCACCGGCCCCGGGGCCACCGCGCCCATCGCCCGGTAGAACCCCGCGGCGTGCGGATCGGCGTCGATCAGCAGCCGGCGGAAGCCGAGCCCGGCGGCGCGCCGCAGGACGTCCCGGTACAGCAGGCGCCCCAGGCCCCCGCCGATGGCGGCCGGTTCGACGAAGAGCAGCCCCAGCCGCCCGAACGGCGGCTCCCCGTCGAGGGAGGCGAGTCCGAGCACGGCGGCCGGGCCGTCGCCGGAGCGCGACCCGGCGGCCCCGGCCGGGCCCTCGGCGACCACGATCCGCCGACGCACCTCGTCCCCGACCCCGATCCGCAACTCCGGCGCGCACGCCGCGAGGAACCGCGCCCCGTACCCCCAGTGGGCCTTGGAGCGCATGACCAGCTCCGTCAGCTCCGCGGCCTCCCCGGCCCGCGCGGCCCTGAGCTTTGCCATTTCCTGACCTCCCCATGGTCGGGTGCCATGCGGTGCGATAGATTCGGCCACCGCGCCGACAGGCACGCGACGTACTTCCTACCCCACCCCGGAGACGGCTTCCCAATGAGCGACATCATCAACGGACTTGGCCGCACCACCGCTTTCGGCGGCGTCGGCCTGGTGCTGCTCATCCTCGGCATCGTCCTGGTGGACGTGCTGACCCCCGGCAAACTGCCGAAGCAGATCTGGGAAGAGCGCAACCGGAACGCCTCCGTGATGCTCTCGTCGGCGCTGCTCGGCATCGGCGGCATCGTCTTCACCTCGATCTGGACCACCTACGAGGACTTCGGCAAGGGCCTGCTGTCCACGGCGGTGTTCGGCGTCCTCGGCCTGGTCCTGATGGCCGTGGCCTTCCTGCTGCTGGACCTGGTGACCCCGGGCAAGCTCGGGGCCATCGTGGTCGACCCCGAGCCGCACCCCGCCGTGTGGGTGACGGCCTCCTGCAACCTCGCGGTCGCCGCGATCGTCGCCGCCTCCATCGCCTGACCGCGCGCACCGAGAACGCACGAGAGCGCCGCTCCCCGAGGGAAGCGGCGCTCTCGTTTCGTACGGGTGCTCCGGTCGTACGGGTGCTCCGGCCGCGGCCCTACGCCAGACCCAGCGCGAACACCGCGAATCCGGCCGCCAGCAGGCCCGCCACGGTCCCGCGCACCGCCGTGGCCCGCGTCAGGCCTGCCTTCGGCCGCTCGAACAGGCGTGCGTACCGGGCGATGCCCACCAGCAGGGCAGCGAACACCGGCATCCACGCCAGCCGCGCCACGATCCACCCCACACTGTCCGGCGCCGTCGTCAGCCCGGCCAGAGCGCCCGCGAACGACCCCGGTACGGCGGCCGCCAGCATCGCCGTCTGGTGCCAGCACAGGATCGTCATCGCGCACAGGTTGATCACGACCACCGGAGCCCACAGCAGCGGCCGGGACAGCAGCCGCGCCAGCCGGTCCCGCAGCAGGACCGCCGCACCCGACTGGGCCGCGGCCAGGGCCAGGACCAGCAGCGACGGCGGATGCGAGTTGGTCCGGGCCTCGCCGGGCACGCCGACCATCGACGCCGGGTAGTGGAAGACCATCAGCAGGGCCGCGAACAACACGCTCCCGCCCGCGAGCAGCAGCCATCCGCCGCGCCGCCCGATCCGGCCCTCGCCCCAGTCCACGCCGAGCTGGTACGCGAACAGCCAGCCCGGCAGGATGTTCAGCAGGGCCACCCATCCGGGCACCGAGTCCGCGAAGGGCCCGTAGCGCAGGAAGTCCACGACGGCGACCGAGGCGAGCAGCGGGGCCGCCGCCCAGCCGCCGAACCGCCGCGCGGCGCGCACGCAGTACGGGGTCAGCGCGGTGACCACCACGTACACCCCGACGAACCACAGCGGCTGGATCACCAGCTTCGCCCCGGTCCGCAAGGTGGCCTCCGGCACCCCGGCCGCGTACAGCACGGGCGCGGCCAGCGCCCACACCGCGGTGACCCCGAGCACCGGCCGCCCCAGCCGGGCCACCCGGCCCTTCAGCCAGGCCCCGGCCGATCCGGTGTGCCGCCGGAAGGAGAGCGCCGAGGCGTAGCCGCCGACCAGGAAGAAGACGCCGAGCATCTGCAGCACCCAACTGGCCGGGGCCAGGCCGCCGAAGGCGGAGAGGGGGCTCGCGTTGTGCAGGGCACCCTCGGAGTCGAGGGTGAACCCGCCGAGCAGCCAGTGCCCGGTCGGAACGGCCAGCAGGGCCAGTGCCCGCAGTCCGTCGATCGCCCGGTCCCGGTGGGCGGGCGTCTTCGCGTCGATCCGGCCGGCGGCCGTCCGCGCCCTGGTGAGGACGGAGGGCGCGCTCATCGGGCCGCTCCCGTCGCGATGGCGGCGAAGGCCTTCAGGGACCGGGTGCCGGGGGTGAAGTAGCCGGTGTGGCCCGCCACGTCGGCGGCGTCGATCCGGCGGGCACCGAAGGCCGCCGAGGTGGGATCGGCGCCGTGGCCGAGCCCCGCGAACTCCACGTTGGGCACGTCGGCGATCCAGTCGGAGGGCCCGCGCGCGGCCCAGACGCGGGCGCCGGTACCGAGCCCCCCGACGCTGCCGGCCCGCATCCCGGGGGAGCCGAAGGCGACGATGTCGGTGGCGTCCGTGTGCCGGGCCGCCAGCCCGCAGACCACCGAGCCGTAGCTGTGGCAGAACAGCACCGGGTCGGGTGCGCCGACCGCGTCGAGCCCCTCGGTGAACCGGGCGAGGCGGACCGCGCCCGCCTGGGCCAGCCGCCCCCGGGCCGTGTCCAGCCCCACCCCGACGGGGGTGGTGTAGCCGGTCCACGCGATGACGGCGGCCGTCTCCCCGGTCTCCGACCGCAGGGAGCCGGCCATGCCCGCCGGGCCGGTGTGCGCCGCCCGGGCACGGTCGTAGGTGGTGGCGTCGTTGTCCGAGCCCGGCACGATCACCGCCACGTGCACGGTCCGCTCCAGGTCCCCGAACACCTCGGCGACGGTGCCCCGTCCGCGCGGGTCGAAGGCCAGGATCTGCCGGCCGGGCGCGGCCAGCGAGGCGAAGCGGGGCTCGCCGGTCGCCGTCACCGCGAGCCGGTTGGCCTCGTACCTGAGGGGGAGCGGAGCCCCGTCCAGATTGCCGACCACCAGCGGGTGGGCCCGTACGAGCTCCCGGGCCCGGGACGCGTCCAGCCCGGCGAAGAACCGCGCGACCTCGGCCGGCGCCGCCCGCGCCGGATCCGGCAGCGGCCGCCCGGACACGGTGTCGGCCCGCCAGGCGGCGGTGCCCGGCGGCGGGCCGGTGACCGCCGTCTGGGCGTCCGCGGCGGCCCATCCCGCGGTGCCGGCGACGACGGCCGCCGCCAGCGCGGCCGTGACCAGGGTCCTTGCGAAGCGGCGCATGCCCCTTCTCCTCTCCTCGTGAC
The DNA here is from genome assembly GCF_035978755.1 of Streptomyces sp. NBC_01298. NCBI lineage: Bacteria > Bacillati > Actinomycetota > Actinomycetes > Kitasatosporales > Streptomycetaceae > Streptomyces > Streptomyces sp. NBC_01298. The sequence goes on along the minus strand of NZ_CP108414.1, from coordinate 603,449 downwards.
GAGGAGGAAGGTAAGAAGGAGGTACCGCGGCGGGCGTCGCACCGTGGAGCCAAGTCGGATGTCATACCCCGGTAGGGGGTGGAGGAGACGCGACGGCCGGACGGGGTTCGGCTGCCGTCGGGGTCGGTCGCCGTCGGGTCCGGTCGCGGTCGGGTTCAGCCGCCGTCGCCCGGCCGCACCAGCCCCGCCTCGTAGGCGAAGATCACGGCCTGGGCCCTGTCCCGCAGGTCCAGCTTCCCCAGCACCCGGCCGATGTGCGTCTTGACCGTCTGCTCGGCGACCACCAGATGGCCGGCGATCTCCTGGTTCGACAACCCGCGCGCGATCAGCTCCAGCACCTCGGTCTCCCGCGGGGTCAGCCCGTTCAGCCGCAGCGCGGGATCGCGGCGCGGCACCGGCCGCCGCTCGACGAAGTCCGCGATCAGCCGCCGGGTCACCGACGGGGCGAGCAGCGCCTCGCCCGAGGCGACCACCCGTACCGCCGCGATCAGATCCGCCGGCGGGGCGTCCTTCAGCAAGAAGCCGGAGGCCCCCGCGCGCAGGGCCTCGTACACGTAGTCGTCGATGTCGAAGGTGGTCAGCATCAGCACCTTCGGCCGGTGCACCACCCCCGGCGGGGGATCGAGGAGCTCGCGGGCGGCGCTGAGCCCGTCCATCTCCGGCATCCGGACGTCCATCAGCACCACGTCGGGGTGGACGGTCCGGGAGACCTGGATCCCCTGGCGCCCGTCGGGCGCCTCGCCCACCACGTCGATGTCGGCCTGCGCCGACAGGAGCGCGGCGAAACCCGCCCGCACCATGGCCTGGTCGTCGACGATGATCACGCGGATGGTCAACTTGGGTCCTCGGAAGCGGTGTCGATGGGCATGCGGGCGGCGACCCGGAAGCCGCCGTCGGGCAGCGGACCGGTGTCCAGCGTCCCGCCCGTCAACCGTACGCGCTCCCGCATCCCCACCAGCCCGTGCCCGGTGCCCGAGGTCTCCACCGCCATCACCACGTCCCGCGCGGGGCCGTTGACCACCAGGACGAGGACCTCCTCCTCGTCGAAGGTCACCGAGACCCGCGTCGGGGCACCCGGCGCGTGCCGCACCACATTGGCCAGCGCCTCCTGGACGATCCGGTACGCCGACAGGTCCACGGCCGGCGGCGCCGCCCCGGCCGCGCCCGCGGCCAGCGCCAACTCCACCGGCTGCCCGGCCCGTACGGTCGCCTCCACCAGTTGCTGCAACCGGCCGATCCCCGGCTGCGGGGTCCGGTCGGCGCCGTTCGCCTCGTCGCCGCGCAGCACCGTCAGCAGCCGCCGCATCTCGCCCAGCGATTCCCGCGCGCTCGAAGCGATCGCCGCGAACTCCTCCTTCACCGGCTCCGCCATGCCGGGCAGCCGGTACGGCGCCGAGTCCGCCTGTACCGTGATCACCGACATGTGGTGGGCCACCACGTCGTGCAACTCCCGCGCGATCCTGGCCCGTTCCTCCAGCAGGGTGCGACGGGACCGCTCGGCCTCGCTGATGCTCTCCTGCTCGGCGATCTTCTGGCGCGCGTCGCCGAGCCCGCGCAGCGCCCCCGTCAGCGCGAGCACCACCCCGGCCAGCACGAACAGCAGGGCGACCGTGTTGGTCGTCCCGTCCGGGCGGAAGCCCCACAGCACCGCCCCCGCCACCCCGGTCGCCAGCCACACCCCGACCAGGGTCCGGATGGACTCGCGCAGCCCCAGGCACGCCATCAGCACCAGGTAGCCGATGATCACCATCGGGGTCCACGGCCAGGCGTGCCCGGCCACCCGGTCGGCCTGGGTCAGTACGGCGGCCCCCACCACATCGGCGGTCAGCACCAGCCCCCACGCGGGCAGCGGCCGGGTCACCGCGAGCAGCAGCGGCAGGGTCTGGGCCACGCCCAGCGCCCCGGCCCAGCCGCCACCCGCCTTGTAGTCGTTGGTCAGCACCGCGATCGTCACCGGCAGCAGCGTCAGCACGCACACGGCGGTCACGGCGTACGGCAGCACCCGCTGCCAGGCCGCGGGCGCCTGCGCGAGCAGCGGCTCGGCGGCCCGCGCCGGCGTACGCAGCGCCACCGCGAACTGCCCACGCGGGGCGGTGGGCGAAGAGCCCGGTTCGACCGGCCCGGACCGGGGCGGCGATCCGGGCCGGGACCCGGGGGAGAACCCGTGCACCGATCCGGGTCGATCCCCGGACGGGGCCCCGGACGCGGATCCATGCGGCGGTCCGGCCGGGGACCGGGATCCGGGCCGGGCTCGGAAGAGGGTGCGGAAACGGGATCGGGCGCGCTCGCTCATGATCGGCCCAGCGTATGCGGCCGCGGCCCGCCCGGACCCCGAACACCGCGCCCCGCCCGGCCCCGACAGCCCGGGCAGGGCATCGCCCCCGGCTCGGGCCCCGGCCTTGGCCCTGGCTCGGGCCCTGGCCCTGGCCCTGGGTCGGGCCCCGGCCCCGGGCCTCGTCCCGGCCTTGGCCCTCGCCCTGGTTCAGGCCCCGGCCCTGGCTCGGGCCCCGGCCCTGATCCCGCCTCGGGTCCGGCACCCCGGCCCTGACTCCGGTGCCGGCTACGGCCTCGGCCCCCGTTTCAGGTCCGGCACCGGCTGCGGTGCGCGGGCGGCAGTCGGGCCGGCGACGCCCGCCCGGCGGGCCAGGGCCTCGCGCAGGCGGGTGAGGCGCTCGATCTCCGCGTCGAGGACGGAGAGCCGGTGGCCGACGACCCCGCCGCCGGAGCCGCAGGACGGCGGCGGGTCCGCCGCCAGCAGGTGGAGCCGGTCGGCCACGCCGCGCAGGTCCTCGACGGTGAACCCGTGGGCCAGCAGGTCGCGGATGATCCGGATCCTGGCCACGTCCCCGGGTCCGTACTCCCGCTGGCCGGAGGGGCTGCGGCCCTGTGGGGCGAGCAGTCCGCGCTGTTCGTAGAACCGCAGCGCCCTCGGCGTGGTCCCCGCCGCCGCCGCGGCGTCACCGATCCGCATCCCGTGCCGACCCCCTCGTGTTCGTACCCGGCCTACCCCGGCAATTCCACCACCACGGCGCCGAAGTGCCGTCCCTCCGTCAACTCCCGCAACGCCTGAGGAGCCCGTTCGATGCCCGGGATCCGTACGTGCGGGAAGCCGATCTCCCCGGAGCGCAGCCAGGCCCCGAAGCGGCCGGTCCACTCCTCTTCCACGCCGGGATGCTCCGAACCGAGGTACCCGCGCACCGAGACGCCCCGGACGACGAGGCGGAACGAGTCGACCTCCACCGGGGCGACGCCCCCGGCCCCGGCCCCGCCCCCGGCCGGCCCCGGCGCCAACTGGCCGGAGAGCGCGCCGACCAGTGCGAAGCGGGCGCCCTGCCGGGCTGCGCCGAGGGCCGCCGCCAACTGCTCACCGCCCACCGTGTCCACGAGTACGTCGATCCCTCCGGGCGCCGCCCCGGCGAGCCGCTCGGCGAAGGACCGCCCGCCACCCCTCAGCAGGGCCGCGTCGTAGCCCAGCTCCGCCACCAGCCGTTCGGCCTTCTCCGGGGAGCCGGTGGTGCCGATCACCCGGCCCGCGCCCAGCAGCCGCGCCGTCTGGCCGGCGAGGGTCCCGACCGCGCCGGCCGCGCCGGTGACCAGGACGGTGTCCCCGGGCCGGACCCCGGCGAGCCGGGTCAGCGCGCCGTACGGGGCCGAGCCCTGGGCGAGGTACGCCACCGGGTCGGGCAGCGTGTCGTCCAGCGGGGCGCAGTCGCCGGCGTCCACCAGGGCGTACTCCCGCCAGCCGAGCAGGTGCGAGACGAGCGTCCCCGGCCGCAGCGGGCTGCCGGCCGGGGCGGCCACCACCTCGCCGACGGCCGGACCGAACAGCGTGTCACCGGCGCGCAGCGGGGGCAGCGGCAACCCCTCAACCGCACCGCCCATCAGGGTGATCAGCCCGGGGAACACCAGGAAGTGGCGGTTGCGCACGAGCACCCGGCCCGGTCCGGGCTCCGGCACCGGTGCCTCGACGACGGCCAGGTCCCCCTCCTCGGGCAGCCCTCCGGGGCGGGCGGCGAGCCGGATCTCGCGTGCGGTGCGGGGCAGGTCCGTGGCCATCGGGGCTCCTCGGCAGGGCGCGGCCGACGGCGGCGCGGGCGGCCGCCACCGGGCCGGGGCGGGTGGGTGCGCCGACGCTAAACCCTGACCCGCACGTCAGGGTCAAGCCCGCTCCGGTCGCCGCGGCGGCCCGGCATAGACTGCGCCCGGCACGAATGGTCGGTTGGTCGGTGAACAGCGGGGAGCACGTACGCATGGGCGGGGCGGCCGCGCTGGAGAAGCTGATCCCGGTGGCGCTGGCCTTCGGCGCGGGGGTGTTCCTCGCGCGCCGCAAGGTGGTCCCCGCGGAGGCCTCCAAGGCCTTCGCCGACTACGCCTTCCTCTTCGCGGTGCCGTGCTACCTGTTCGGCAACATCTATGCCGCGGACCTCGCCGCCCTCTTCGACTGGCGGGCCATCGGCGGCTACGCGGCGGCCGCCGCCCTCGCGGTCGCGGCCGTCGCCGCCGCCTCGGCGGCGGCCGGGCTGCGCGACCCGCGGACCGTGGCGCTGCGCGTGATGGCCGGGGTCCAGGTCAACACCGCCTACTTCGCCGTCCCCGTCTTCATCACCTTCTTCGGGACGGCGGCGCCGATCTTCCCGGTCCTGCTCTTCCAGGTCTGCGTCCTGTCGCTCGTCGTCATCGCCATCATGGAACTGGGCCGTGCCGGACCAGGCTCGGGCGGCCCCGCCCGCCGCCTGGCCCGCGCCGTGAGGGCCTCGCTCGTCACCCCGCTGGTGCTGGCCTGCAACGCCGGGATCCTGCTCAACCTGCTCTCCGTACACGTCCCCGCGGTGGTCCTCGACGGGGCCGCCTTCGTCGGCGACAGCGCCTCACCGGTGGCCCTCTTCGCCCTCGGGCTCCACCTCGGCGGAATCGGCCTCGACGTCCGGGGCACCACCCGCGAGGAGCTGGCGCTCATCGGCTTCAAGTGCCTGGCCTTCCCGCTGCTCGCGTGGGCGGTGTGCGGGGCCCTGTTCGGGGTCCGGGGCGAGTGGCTCACGTACCTCGTGCTGATCGCCGCGATGCCGACGCCCCAGAACCTGTTCATCTTCGCCCAGCGCTACGACGTGGGCGTGGACCTCTCCGCCGCCGTGGTGATCAAGAGTTCGCTGGTCTCGCTCCTGCTGCTGCCGCTGTGGCTGCAGGCGGTGTCCATGTGACCCGGTGTCCAGGTGAGCGACGCGGCGGCCTGCGCTGCCCCGGGGCGGCCTTCGTTCCCCGGGCGGGCTCCGCTCGTTGAGCGGGTATGGAGCTCCCGACGATCGCGGCGCCCGGCGTCGGTGAACAGGCCGACGCCGTGGCCGATGCCGCCTGCCACCTCTACGACGCCCTCGGGCCCTGGGGGCACACCGCCCCCGGCGGGTGGAGCCGGGGCGCGGCCGAGGACGCCGCCGAGGCCATCGAGACGGCCGCGCACGCCCTCGCGTACGCCCATCCGCGGGCCGAGGTCATCCTCGGCCCCGTGCACACCGCCCTCGCGGACCTGCGCCGCCAGCTCGGCCTCGCGCCCGCCGAAGCGCTGACCGCGGCGGGGCTGCCGGCGACCCCGCGCACGGTGGGCAACCCGCGCCGCACCCGCCGGGTGCGGGTGCTCACGCCACCCGCGCCCCGGCAAGAGCCTGCTCGTACAACTTCCTGATGTCGGCGCCGAAGTAGGAGCTGTAGGAGGTGTCGGGGGTGTCCCCGCCCGTCTTCCAGCCGCCGATCACCCCGACCACGTCGCCGGTCTCGGTCCGCTCGTCGAAGGCGGTCAGGAACGGGCCGCCGCTGGTGCCGCCCGGATACCCCGTGCAGTCGATCCGCAGGAACGATCCGGGGATCCCGGGATCGGTGCTCGTGAACTTCGTCGTCCGGTTCACGCACAGCCGCGGCCGGGCGGCGGAGGCCGGGTAGCCGATCAGCGAGACCTTCGGGTGCGCGTACGCGGCGCCGGTGACCAGGCGGTTCCCGCCCACCACGTCCTCCACGGGGAAGCCGTCGGCGTCCGGGCCGACCTGGGCGAAGGCCACGTCGAGGGCGGCGCCCTTGTCCGCGCCGAGCTTCCGGTAGCGCGGGTCGATCCACACCTTGGAGAGCCCCGCAGCGTCCCGCAGGACCGGGAACATCCCGTACGGCTGGGGATTCTGGGCCGTGTACTGCGGTACGAAGGCCACCTGCCGGGCGTCCGTCCCGAGCAGGCAGTGCGCCGCGCTGAGCACCAGATCGCGGCCGGGGGAGGCGACCACGCTCGCGGTGCAGAAGTACGCGCCGCCGCCCTTCATGACGAACATCCGGCCGACGACCGGGATGCCGTCGAAGTCCCGGCCGGTCCCGTCCACCGCCGCCGGGGCGCCGCCCCGGCTGATCGGGACCGCGGACGCCATCCGGTCCGGAGTCCAGAACGTCTCCGCCTCCCGGGCCGACCAGCGGTCGACGGCGGGAGCCGGGGCCTGGGCCGGGGCGGTGCCGGCCTCGGCCTCGGGCAGGGGTCCGCCGGGCAGCAGCAGGGCGGCGGTGGCCGCCGCCACCGTCAACGTACGTCGCATGTCCGTCTCCTTCTTCGGGGATGGGAGGGAGGGCGAGGGCGCGGGAGGGAGGGCTACACGGCTTGGGGGAAGCGCAGCAGCCGGTCCGGGTCGTAGCGGCGCCGGACCTCTTCGAGGCGGGCCAGGTTCGGCCCGTAGTAGGCCTCGCGCCAGCCGGTCAGCTTCGGGTCGGCGTAGTTCTGGTACGCGGCTCCGCCCGCCCAGGGCCGCAGGTCCTGCCAGAGCCCGTCGAGCCAGCCCTGGTGCCGGACGGTGTCGGCGGCCGGAGCCGCGCCGGGCCAGTAGACGAGGTACTGGGCGAGGAACCCGGCCGAGCGGTGCGCGAAGGCGGTGGCCCGCGCCGGGATCCGGTTGAGGGCCCCGCCGCAGACCCCGTCGAACTGCACCACGCCGAACCCGCCGCGCGGCACGCTCCCGGCGTAGCGCCGCAGGGCGGCCAGGACGGCGGACGCGGCCGCTTCGGTGAGCCCGTCCGGGGCCCAGAAATCGGACCGGGCGGCGTAGGAGTCGCGGCCGAGCCGGCCCTGGGGATCGTGGCCCGGCAGGCTGCCGGGCAGCCGGCACGCGGCGGAGCTCCGGTCCGGGCAGCCGGCCATCGCCCGGACGGTGTCCCCGTAGCCGCGCACGACGGTCCAGCTGTCCCGGGGCGGGCCGCCCACCAGGTCGGACAGCCGGGTCAGCTGCCGTTCCAGCTCGGCGAGCCCGCCGTCCAGGCAGAGCACCCGCACGGCCGGGGCGCCGACCGGGCCGCCGTCTACGGTGAATTCCACCTGGCTCCAGAACGGATCGGGCAGCGCCTCCAGCCAGCGCTGCCAGCCGCGCAGGACGGCGGGGGAGCCGTCGGCGGGCCAGCGCAGTTCCGCGAAGGCGCAGTCGGAGACCGGGTGCGTACGGAAGCGGAATTCGGTGACCACCCCGAAGTTGCCGCCACCGCCGCCGCGCAGGGCCCAGAAGAGCTCGGGCTCGCGGTCGGCCCCGACCTCGCGGACCGTCCCGTCGGGGGTCACGACGGTCATCCCGGTGAGCCGGTCGGAGGTGGCGCCCCAGGAGCGGGAGGACAGGCCCAGCCCGCCGCCGAGGGTGAGACCCGCGATGCCGACGGAGGGGCACAGGCCGGTGGGGACGGCCAGGCCCCGTGCGGCGAGGACGGAGTTCACGTCCCCGAGCCGGGCGCCGGCGCCGATCCGGACGCCGGTCCCGGACCCCGGCGCCGACCCGGGGCCCGGCTCCGACCCGGGGCCCGGCTCCGACCCGGACTCCGGCTCCGACCCGGGCCCCGGCTCCGACCCGGGCCCCGGATCCAGGGCCACCTCCGCCATGGCGCCCGTGTCGATGACGAGTCCGGCTTCGCGGGTGGACCAGCCCGCGTAGCCGTGGCCGCCGCCGCGCGGCACCACGAGGACGGCCGAGCGCCGGGCGAAGTCCAGACAGGCGGCCACGTCCCCCGGGTGCGCGGGGTAGGCCACCGCGCCCGGCCGGACCGCGTCGTAGCGGGGCTGGAAAAGCTGCCGGGCCTCGTCGTAGTCCCGGTCGCCCGGTGTCACCAACCGGCCGTCGAGGGACTGGGCCAGCGCCCCGTAGTCCGGGTCCGCGCGGCGGGGCCCCGTTTGGGGCGCCGTACGGGCCCTCGCGCCGGGGGCCGTCGCGCCGATCGAGGCGAGGACGCCCGTGGCGGCTCCCGCGAGGACCTGGCGGCGGTGGAGGGTCATCCCTCCTTCCTGCCACCGCGCCGCCCGTTCGGGGCGAAGGCGGGCCCACGGGGGCCGGGTTGCCCCCCGAACGGCCCATGCGCGGGCGGCCGGGGCGCCGTCCGGACCCGGCCGCGCCGCGCTCCGCCCGCGGTCAGTACGCGGTCAGTACGCGGTCAGTCCGCCCGGCGGGCCAGCAGGAAGCCCTGCGGGGACTTCTCGGTGGCGTCCGGTTCCCGGACCAGGCGGGCCGTCTCGGTCAGGCCCGCCCCCGCCAGCAGCTCGCTGATCAGCTCGGGCGGGGTCCAGTACACGTCGAGGTCGACCGGATGGCCGTACGCGTGGTCCAGCCGGAGCTGCCGGTCGCCCGCCTTGAACGCGATCAGCAGGTACCCGCCGGGGGCCAGCACCCGGGCGAACTCGGCGAACAGCGCGGGGAGCCCGGCCGGGGGCGTGTGGACGGTGGAGTACCAGGCGAGCACCCCGCCGAGGACCCCGTCCGCGATGTCCAGCGCGGCCATCGAACCGACCTCGAACCGCAGCCCCGGATACGTCCGGCGGGCCACGGCCACCATCGCGGGCGACAGGTCGACTCCGAAGGCCCGTACCCCCAGGCCGTCCAGGTGCGCGGTCACCCGGCCCGGGCCGCAGCCCAGGTCCGCGACCGCCCGGCCGGAGCCGGGCCCGTCCCCGCGCACGTACTCCGCGAAGGCGGCCAGCATCGCCCGGTCCAGCGGTTTGCCCTCCAGCTCCCGGGTGAGCAGTGCGGCGTAGTCGGCGGCGACGGCGTCGTAGGACGACCGGACGGAGTTCAGGTGCGAAGTCGATCCCATGCCATCGGACAGTAGCCGCCCGTGCCCCGGCCTAGGCCGGGGTCAGCGGATTGTCCAGCTCCGCCCACTGGTCGCCCGGCACCCCCGGGCTCAGCCGCATCAGCGTCAGCGCCTTGGTCGGCAGCGGCTGCGTCAGCAGTGCCCGGGTGTCGGCGGTGGACGGCAGGCCGGGCCCGGCCGCCGCCAGGTCCGCCGCGAGCGCGGCGGCCGAACCGGCCGTGGAGCCGAGCGCACCCGCCACCAGCGATCCGAAGAGCTTGCGGCGCAGCAGGGTCACGTCGTCGGTGATCAGCCGCCCCGACAGCGGTGGCGCCGACAGACCGTGGCGGGCCAGCCGGGCCGGGCTGATCCGGATGTCGGCGAGGTCCCGGTACACGAGCCGCAGCGGGGCGCCGTCGGCGGACAGGACGACCAGGAGGTTCTGGCCGTGCGCCTCCAGGGCCACTCCGAGGTCCAGGACCCGCAGGCACACCGACAGCGCGAGGCGGGCGAAACCGGCCCGCCAGGCGTCGGAGCGCGCGTACGGGGTCAGCGCCAGGGCGGCCACGGGCAGGACGCGCTCGCCCGCGCCCCGGTCCGCGTACGCCTCGGGCGGCTCGCGGAGCACGGCGGCCAGGTCCGGGGCGCCCGCGGTGACGGCGCCCAGGGTGCGGGTGATGTGCAGGCGGCCGTCGAGCCGCTCGGACAGGCTCTGGGCGAAGGCGGAGACCGCGGCGGCCGTCTCGATGGAGTAGACGGAGATGTCACGCACGGAGGAGGTGAGGCGGGTGCTGAGGGCGGTCTTGACGTGCGGTCCGCCCCCGGCGGGGGAGAGGGTGCGCAGGGCCATCAGCGGGTGCGCGGCGGGCCCGGGCCGCAGCTCGTGTCCGTTCCCGTTCCCGTCGCCGTGTCCGTTCCCCTGTCCGTTCCCGTCGTCGTGTCCGATCCCTTCCGGCTGCCCCTGTTTCACCACGTGCGCGGCCTGCCAGGGGTGGACCGGTACGAGGATCCGCCCGGCCTCCCGCCACCGGTCCGGCCACTCCCCTGTCACCTGGCACTCGCGGGCCCGTACGACGGCCAGCCCGAGGGTGACCACCGGCCGGTGCTCGGGTGCGTACGCGAGCTGCTCGGACACCGTGAAACCGGGACGGGAGCGGCAGTTGGGGTGGTACGGATGGCCGTCCACCACCCGCTGCTCCCACTCCCAGGCGGCGAGCCCCTGGATGTCGCCGGTCCCGGGATCGGCCGGCTGGCCGGCGCGGGACAGGGCGAGGGAGGCCGTGCTCTCGTCGAGTTCGGCGGCGAACCCCTCCCCGTACGGCAGCCCGAGCGCCGCCACGAGCGGGGCGGCCCGCCGGTAGGGGCGCCCGTCGAGCAGCAGCTCGGTCACGGGTCGCGCGCTCGTACGGACCGCGGAGAAGGTCGTCGCGTACGGGTCGGGGAGGGGGCCTTCCAACCGGGAACCCGAGGCGAGCCGGAGCACGAGCGCGCCGGAACCACGCTCCCGGTGGGTGATCCAGGGCAGCGGCTCGAAGGCGAAGGCCCGCCAGAGCCGGGTGAGGACGGCGGCGCGCGCGCCGGGGAGTGCGGCGGCGTAGGCCGCCCCGAGGCCGGGGCGTGCGCCGGGCGTGCCGGGCGGGCCGGCGGGGGCGGTTTCGGCCGTCGCGGCCAGTGCGGCGGCCACGGCCTCTTCGGCGGCGGGGGCGGGGAGGTGCATGCTGGGATCCAGGGCCCCGGTCCTCTCGGGTGACGTGATGATCACTTCATCATCGCGGATACTGAAGATCACGGCCGGTGGTACGCCCCGCGCACCTCCGGCGCTCCGGCTGGACCGAATGGAATTCGTGGACCTCAACGCCACCGACAACGCCGCCGCCGACACCTTCGCGGCCGCCCCGCTCCTGAACTGCCTCCTGCGGGAGGCCGCCGAACCGGTCCCGCTCACCGGGTCCGCCGGGGCAGGAGCCACAGGGGCAGGAGCCGCAGGGGGGTCCGCGGGCTCCGAGGGTTCCGTGGGTTCCGGGGCTTCGGGGGAGGACGGCTGGTGCGCGTACCGGCTGTCGGGCAGCGGGCGGTTGCTGCGGGTGCGTTCCGGGCGCAGGCCCGAGCGGCCCGAGTTGGGCACCGGGTCCGGCTGGCATCCGCTGACCCACACCGAGCTGGTCAAACTCGTCTCTGACGAACTGCGCCGGTACACCGGGGTGTCCAACGGCGAACTCCCGGTCGAGATCGCCGACAGCCGCGCGACCATCGCCGCGCTGCTGGCCGCCCGGGCGGTCACGCCGCCGCCGGCGGACCCGTACGTCCGGTCGGAACAGTCGCTGGTCATGGGGCACCCCCACCACCCGGCCCCCAAGGCCCGCGGCGGTGGGCCGGCCAACGGCTGGCTGCCGTACGCCCCCGAGGCGTACGCCCGCTTCCCGCTGGCCTTCCTGGGCGTGCGCGAGGACCAGGTGGCCGAGGAAGGGGGCCCTGCGGCGGCGGACGCGATCGACTCGCTGGCGCGGGCGCTCGGCGGACCGCGCCCGCCGGCCGGCTACCGGCTGCTGCCCGCCCACCCCTGGCAGCTCGACCTGGTCGTGGGCAGGCCCGCCGTCCGCGAGGCCCTCGAGGACGGGAGGCTGCTGTCGCTGGGGACGGGGCGGGTGCCGGTCTGGCCGACCGCCTCGATCCGGACCCTCTACGTTCCCGGCGGGACCGGGACCGGGAGCGGGAGCGGGACCGGAGGCGGAGGCGGAGGCGGAGGTGTGAGCGAGACCGGCAGTGGGACCGGTACCAGCAGCCGCGCGGCCCGCGATCTGTTCGTGAAGTTCAGCCTCGACGTGCGGATCACCAACGACGTGCGCCGCCTGTGGCGGCACGACCTGCTGAAACTGCGCCGCACGGACGCCGCGGTCGAGGCGGGCTTCGCGGAACTGCGCCGGTCCGGTTCGGTCGCGGCCTGGCTGCCCGACCGGGGGTACCGGACGGCCGCCTTCGCCTTCGAGGAGCTCGCCGTCCTGGTCCGCGACGGCCTGGCGGCGCACACGGAGCCCGGGCTGACCCCCTTGCTGGCGGCCGCGCTGGCGGAGGGGTACCCGGGCAGCCCGCTGGCGAGAACCGCCGACCCGGCCGAGTGGTGGCGGGCGTACCTGCGCCAGGTGGTGCCGCCCGTGCTGCACCTCTTCGCCCGGCACGGCGTGGTCCTGGAGGCGCACCTGCAGAACACCCTGGTCGCCGTCGATGCCCAGGGCGTGCCCGCGCAGGCCCTCTTCCGGGACGCGGAGGGCGTGAAGCTCCTCCCGGACCTGGACCGGGACGCCGCCTGGCAGCGCCTCGTCTACTGCCTGGTGGTCAACCACCTGACCGAGGTGGCGGGAGCGCTCGCGGAGAGCCATCCGGAGGCGGCCGGGGACCTGTGGCCCGCCGCCCGCGCGGAGTTCCGACGCTGCGGCGAGGCCCACGACCTGCCCGAGGTCGCCGCCCTGCTGGCCGCCCCCACCCTCCCGGCCAAGACCAACCTGCTGCTGCGCTGGACCCGCGCCGACGGTGCGGACTCCCGCTACCTGCCGCTTCCCAACCCGCTGCGGTCCTGAGGGAGCGTGCGGTTCCGGCCAAAGAGGGTCCGGATAGCGGATCCCCTCTCACCGACAGGTATAGACCAATGCTACGTTGGTCGAGCAGACCGCGCAGTCCTTGACCTCCCGTCAGAGGAGAAGCCATGCCCTCCCCTTCGCGGGGCGGCGGCCCGGCCGCCATGCCCAAGTACCAGCGGATCGCCGCAGCGTTGCGGCGCGAGATCGACCTCACCGCACTCACCCCCGGCGCCCGCCTTCCCTCCGAGCGACGCCTCGCCGCCCGCTACGAGGTCAACCGGCAGACCATCAGGGCCGCCCTCCAGTACCTGAGGGAGGACGGCCTGGTCGTCACCGGGCGCCGGGGCACCCGGCCGGCGTTCCCGCCGGCGGAGCGGCAACCCCCGGCTGCGCCCCCGCTGGTGCCCCCGGTGGCGCTCCCGGTGGCGCTCCCGGTGGCGCTCCAGGCGGGCGCCGCGACCGCGGGCCCCGCCCCGGCGGCGCAGGCCGCCCCCGCCCCGGTGGCCCCGCCCGCGCAGGCTCCCGCCGGGGGTCAGGCCCAGGCCTGGCTCACCCTCGTCACCCTGGCTCCGGCGCTCGCCGACCAGCTCGGCATGCGGGGCGGGGAGCAGACCCTGGTCCATCACCACCGCGAGAGCGGCCCGACGGGCCAGACCCGGCGGCACGCGGTGACGTACCTCTGTCCCCGCACCGTCGTACGGACCCCCGAGCTGGCCCGCTACCGGGACCGCCTGGTGGCCGGCGTCCGGGACGAGGACCTGGGTCCCCTGCACCACTGGCTGGAGGGGGCCGCGCGGGCCGGCCGGGTCGCCGAGACCATCACCATGACCCGGACCAACTCGCCCCAGGCCGCGTCCCAGCCCGGCGGCCTCACCGTACGCCGCACCCTGCACGACGCCTCCGGCCGGCTGCTCGCCGTCACCGACCTCGCCTTCCCCACCTGGGACCGGCTGACCTTCGACCGGTCCCCGGCCGCCATCGGCTTCCGGGTGACGTAACGGATGACGCGGCGGGCGGGGTGAAGGGTGAAGCGGCGGCCGGCGCAACGGCCGGTCGGCCGACCGTGCCGCACCGGGCCCGTCAGGGTGAGCGGGGGCGGCGTGCCCGGGTGACGCGCTCGGGGGAGCGGGTGTCGGCGTGGACCGGGCCGGTGGGACGTGCGTTCGTACGCCCATGATCATCTCTCGTCTCGGCCTGGCCACCGGGCTGCTCGCCGCCCTCTCCGCCACCGCCCTCGGACTGCCGCCCGCCCTGGCCGCCGCGCCGGCGCACCCGGCGGCCGAGCCCCCGCCGCCCGGCCACGTCCTGCGCAGCCGCACCATCGACCTCGACCTGGCCGACTACCGCTGGCTGTGCACGGACCAGCCCTTCGGCACCCCCCGCAGGCACACCTTCAGGCCGTTCCCCGACACCTCCGTCGAGGTCGTGGAGTCGGGCGTGGAACGGGACCCCGCGGCAGGCACCGTCCAGTGGAGCGGTGAGGTCGTCAAGCTCGACGGGCACCCGGTCGGGTCCGGGGTGCACCGCCGGGTGGTGCTGTCGACCACCGGAGTCTGCGACCCCGGGGCCAGGCCGGACACCGTCGGGGTGGACGCCCTCCTCGACCTGGGGGAGACGGCGTTCCGCATCGCGCAGCCCCGCAACGAACCGGGGCGGCTGCTGATCACGGAGGAGGACCCCGACCTCCACGTCAAGCCCCCGCAGGACGACGCGGACCCGCAGTACGAGAACCCCGACCCCGCGGTCATCGCGGAGGCGCGCAGGCAGTTGATGACCCGCGCCGCGTCCGCGGAGCCGGTGGTCATCGACATGGTCGTCGGCTACACCCCGCGCGCCGAGTGGGGCATGGGGGGCGAGGAGGCGATGCTCGCACGGATCGCCTTCGCCGAGACGAGCATCAACCACGCCTTCGCCGACAGCGACATCAAGGCGAGCGTGGACATCGTGGCCACCTACAAGGCCAACTACTACGCCCCGGCGGACCAGGAGACCGCGCCGGTCGTCCACGGCCTGATCTCCAACCCGAGGGAGCCCCGGCTGGGCGCCCCGGCCGCGGCGCTGCGCGAGAAGTACGGCGCCGACCTGGTCTCCCTGATGATCGAGGTCCCGAACGGAACGAGCAGCGGGCAGGGCAGCCTGCCGCAGCCGCCGAGCGAGAAGACCGACGACCAGGCGTACTCGGTCGTCGACTACCGGACCGTGGCGCTCTGGTACAACTTCGGCCACGAGGTGGGCCACAACCTCGGGCTGTGGCACGACCGCGCCACCCTGGACGAGCAGATGGGCGGCGCCGACTACCGCCCCTACCTCACCACCCCCTACAGCACCGGCTACGTCACGCCCGACCGCCGGTTCCACACGCTGATGGCCTACTCCTCGGCCTGCGGCGGTCCCTGCACGGCCGTCAACCAGTACTCGAACACCGAGAACACCTGGGACGGGCAGCCGCTCGGCGACGCCTACAACAACAACGCGGCCGTCGCCCGGATCACCACCCCGCTCATCGCCGGCTATCGCGCCCCCACCGAGCTCCGCGGGCGCTACGCCCTGACGCTGGGCGAGGGACTGCGCCCCGACACCTGGGGCCCGTACCGGCCGGGGACCTCGATCAAGGTGACCGCCACCCCGCCGCGCGGGTACCGGATCGCCGCGTGGGAGCTGGACGGGCAGCGCTACGCGATCACCGCGAACCAGGTGAACGTCACGATGGACAAGGCCCACGACCTCAAGGCGGTCTTCGTCCGCGCCTGACCGGGCCGTCCGCGTCTGACCGGGCCCCTCACGCCTGACCGGGCCGTCCGCGAGCCTGCATCGGCCGTTCGGGGCGGTCAATTGTTCGTGTGGACGTCCCCGGTCGTGGTGGAGGTGATGACCGTCCGGCGGCCGAGGTCGCCGGGCGGGATCCCCGGGTGGTGGCCGTCGGGCCGTGCGGAGCCCGGGGAAGCTCCTAGGGCCAGGCGGGAGACGATCCGGTAGCGGTCGCCCCGGTAGACGGAGTGCACGTACTCCACGGGCCGGCCGGTGGAATCGGTGGTGAGCCGTTCGATGAGCAGGGCGGGGGAGAGCAGCGGGACGTCCAGCAGGCCCGCCTCCGCCTCGTTCACCACGGTCGGCTCGATGGACTGCTGGGCCTCGTGGACGTACACGCCGTGGTGGTCGCGCAGGTGCTCGTAGAGGTCCCCGGCCTCCAGCTCCGCGGGGGTCAGTGCCGGTACCAGGTCGGCCGGGATGTGCAGGTGCTCGATGGCCATCGGGGCCCCGTCCACCAGCCGCAGTCGGGCGATGTAGAGCAGGCTCGCGCCGGGGGAGATGCGCAGGCGGCGGCCGATGCGGGCGCCCGCCTGGACGGTGGAGTGTTCCAGGATCCGGCTGGACCAGTGGCCGGCGGCCTGCCGCATCGCGAAAGCCGCCTCGTCGGCGGCCAGTTCCTGGGTGATCTTGGCGGGCGCGACGAACATCCCGCGCCCGTGCTCGCGTACGAGCAGGCCCGTGGCCACCAGCTCGTCCACCGCCGCGCGCAGGGTGGGGCGGGAGACCTCCAGGGTGGCGCACAGGGTGCGTTCCGAGGGGATCGCGTCGCCGGGCCGCCGGATGTCGATGAGCCCCAGCAGGTGCTCGCGGACCCGTTCGCGCTTGAGTACGGATCCTGACGAGTCGGTTGCGTCCTTTGTCATGGCCCGCCCCCATTTCTCTCTGCTCACCTGTCCAACTGGTCATGTGTATCTAACCACTCAGGGGAGGGTGACGCGAGGAGTCCGCCGAAATTTGTGGGCCCGTGCAGGGTTGACGGCGCACGCGGGGCGTGTCACCTTCTAGCCACTCAGCTAACCAATTGGTCAGTTGGTCAACTCCACTCCCTCTCGCATGAGTTGTCAGAGGAGTTGACGAACGGCCAGGTGAGGAATCCCCGAGACCGTGACCGTCGCTGCCGCCGCTGCTGCCGACCCTTCCCTCCCTTCCGACCTCGCGCTCGTCCCGCGCCCCGACTCGGTGACCGTCCTGCCCGGCCGCTTCACCCTGGACCACCGCACCGGACTGCGCGCCGGTCCCGGCGCCGAGGCGGCGGCCGGTCTGCTGCGCGAACTGCTCACCCCCGCGACCGGGTTGCCGCTGGCACCGGACCCCGACGGGCGGATCGCCTTCCTCCTGACCCCGGGCGACACGGCCTCCGCGGGCCCCGGTGAGGAGCCCCTCGGCGCCGAGGGGTACGCCCTCACCGTCGGCCCCGACTCCGTCCTGCTGCGCGCAGCCCGCCCCGAGGGGCTGCTCCACGGGGTGCAGACCCTGCGCCAGCTGCTGCCGCCCGAGGCGCTGGCCGCCGGGCGCGCGCAGCCCCGTACGCCGGCCGCCGGCTGGTCGCTGCCCTGCGTACGGATCACCGACCGGCCGCGGTTCGCCTGGCGCGGAGCCCTGCTGGACGTGGCCCGGCACTTCCAGCCGGTGTCGTACGTACGCCGCTTCGTGGACCTGCTCGCGCTGCACAAGCTGAACGTCCTGCACCTCCACCTCACCGACGACCAGGGCTGGCGGATGCCGGTCGCGGCCTACCCCCGGCTCACCGAGATCGGCGGCCGCCGCGCTGAGACCGCGGGCGACGGGATCCCGCACGAGGGGGCCTACACCCGCGCCGAACTCGCCGGGCTCGTCGCCTACGCGGCCCGGCGCGGGGTCAGCGTCGTACCCGAGATCGAGATGCCCGGCCACGCCCGAGCCGCCCTCGCCGCCTACCCCGAACTCGGCAACCGGCCCGCCGTCAGGCTGGACACGTGGACCCGCTGGGGCGTCTGCGAGAACGTCTTCGGGGTCCACGACGCCGTGCTCGACTTCTGCCGGGGCGTGCTGGACGAGGTCGCGGACGTGTTCCCCGGTCCCTACGTGCACCTCGGCGGCGACGAATGCCCCCGGGTGGAATGGGAACGCTCCCCGGCCGCCCGCGCCCGGGTCGCCGCCGAGGGGCTGCCCGGCCCGGGCGCCCTCCACGGCTGGTTCCTCGGCGAGGCCGCGAAGCACCTGGCCGGGCTCGGCCGCCGCCCGCTCGGCTGGACCGGGACCGGCACCGAGCTGCCCGCCCCGTTCACGGCCCTGGCCTGGCTCGATGCCGACCACGGGCGGGCCGCCGCCCTGCGCGGCCACGACGTGATCATGACTCCCTACCGCTCCACCTACCTCGACTACCCGCAGTCCGCCGACCCCGGCGAACCGCGCGGCCAGGACGGCGGCGTGCTCGACCTGCGCGGGGTCTACGACAACGACCCCGCCCCCGCGCACTGGGAGCCCGAGGCCGCGCGCCGCGTGCTCGGCACCCAGGCGCAGCTGTGGACCGAGTACGCGAGCACCCCGGCCGAGCTCGAATACCTGGCCTTCCCCCGCCTGTGCGCCCTGGCCGACACCGCCTGGTCGGCGCACCGCGACTGGCCGGACTTCCTCCGGCGCCAAGGCCACCACCAGACCCGGCTCGCCGCCCTCGGCGTGCGCGGCCGATCCCTTCCCTCCCCCCACCCCGAGAGGAACGCAGCATGCGCACCCCGACCCACGCCCCCGGCCACACCCCTGACCGTGCCCCCGTCCGCAAGCGCCGTACGGCCGTAGCCCTGGCCCTCGCCCTGACCGCCGGTCTCGGCTCGGCCGCCCTCGGCGCCCTGCCCGCGACCGCCGCGGCCGACTCCGTCAAGGTCCAGTACCGCACCAGCGCGACCGGCGCCACCGCCGACCAGGCGGAGCCCTGGTTCAAGGTGGTCAACAACGGTTCCGGCACCGTCGCCCTGAACCAGGTCTCCTTCCGCTACTACTTCAAGGCCGACAGCCCCACCACCCAGTACCGGTTCGCCTGTTCCTGGGCGGTCAAGGGCTGCGCCAACATCACCGGCACCTTCGGCACCCTGGCCACCCCGACGGCCACCGCCGACCGCTATCTGGAGATCACCTTCACCGGTGGCGCCGGCAGCCTCGCCCCGGGCGCCGACACCGGTGACATGCAGCTGCGCTTCTACCGCGCCGACTGGCAGACGCTGCGCCAGTCCGACGACTACTCCTTCGACGGGTCCCGCACGGCGTACGCCGACTGGGACAAGGTGACCGCCAAGCTGGGCACCGGCACCGTCTGGGGCACCGCGCCCGGGGGCAACGTCCCCGACCCGACGCCGACTCCGACGGACCCGACCCCGACGCCGACCAACCCCACGCCGACCCCGACCGACCCGGGACCGGCCGGAGCCACCCTCTTCGACGATTTCACCTACACCTCTTCCTCGGACCCGGCGATAGGGGCCCACGGCTGGAGCGTGCGCTCCAACGCGGGCGGGCCCGGTGTCCCGGGCGCCACTTGGGCGCCTGAGAACGTCACCTTCGCGGCCGAGGGCGGCAACACGATCATGAATCTGGAGACCTCGACGGCCGGCACCGGCGAGAGCACCAAGCACACCGAGATCCTCACGAAGACGATGAAGTTCAAGAACGGTACGTACGCGGCGCGGGTGAAGTTCTCCGACGCCCCGAAGTACGGCCCGGACGGGGACCACCTCGTGCAGACCTTCTTCCCCATCAACGACCTCAAGGCCCCGCTGGCCGACGACTACTCGGAGTACGACTTCGAGTACCTCCCCAACGGCGGCTGGGGCGAGCCCTCGAACATCCTCTACACCACCTCGTGGGAGACGTACCAGGCCGACCCGTGGGTGGCCGTCAACCAGCACACCGAGTCCCGGCTGAGCTACGCGGGCTGGCACGACCTGGTGCTCACCATCGACAACAGCGTCATCACCTACTACATCGACGGTCAGGTCTTCGGCACGCACGACGCCAAGTACCTGCCCGAGCGGGGCATGTCGATCAACTTCAACCAGTGGCTGATCGACCTCAACGGGCAGCCGGGCTCGACCCCGCGCGCCTACGACCAGAAGGTGGACTACGTCCTGCACGTCAAGGACCAGGTCCTCACCCCGGCCCAGGTCGCGGCCAAGGTCGGCGGCTACCGCACCGCGGGAACGGCCTTCGTGGACACCGTCCCGGGCAGCTGATCCGGCCGGCATCCGGCGGACGTGAACGGAGGCGCGCTCCAGGGCTCTTGGCCCTGGAGCGCGCCTCCTTGCCGTTCAGACCTTGCCGTTCAGAAGCGTGCCGTTCAGAACCGCAGCGCCCACCAGTCGAGGTACCCGGTGTTGCCGGCGAAGGCGTCGTAGACGCGCAGCCGCCACACCCCGTTCGCCGTCTCCGAGGAGGCGTTGACCGAGTACAGCCCGACGAGGTCGCTCTCGCCCCAGTCGGTGTACTCGTCCTTGATCGGGTACGCCGTCCCGTCGGGTGCGATCAGGTCGATCCGCAAGGTGCCGGAGTCCGGGTGCTTGACGGACACCTCCACCTCCAGCTTGGACGGGGCGCTGCCCTCGACCCCGCTGACCGTGATCGGGGACCTGATGGTCTTCAGGTCCCCGACCGCGTAGTCCTTGGTGTTGGATACGCGTTTGGTGACCACCCGGTTCGCCACGCTGCCCAGGTAGAGGGCGCGGTCCGGGGAGCCGGAACCGCGGTCGAGCACGGCCCCGGTGGTGGCCTTGGACTTCAGGTAGGTCGCCACCTGGGCCGGGGTGGCGGTGCGGTTGAGGGACAGGTAGATCGCCGCCGCGCCCGCGACGTGCGGGGAGGCCATCGAGGTCCCCGACATCTGGGTGCTCCACTCGTCGTCCCAGTACACCGCCGAGGTGATGTAGTCGCCGGGGGCGAACAGGTCCACCAGCGAACCGTAGTTGGAGTACGAGGAGCGGGCGTCGTGGCTGCTCGTCGCCCCGACCGTGATCGCCTGGGAGACCCGGGCCGGCGAGTGGGTCGAGGCGTCCTTGTCCTGGTTGCCCGCGGCCACCGTGTAGGTGATGCCCGAGGCGATGGAACCCCGCACGGCCGCGTCCAGGACGCTGTCCGGGTCACCGCCCAGGCTCATGTTCGCCACGGCCGGCTTGACCGCGTGGCGGGTCACCCAGTCGATTCCGGCGACCACCTGCTCGGTCGTGCCCGACCCGCTCGCGTCGAGGACCCGGACGGCCACCACCTTGGCGCGCTTGGCCACCCCGAAGGTGGTGCCCGCGACCGTTCCGGCCACGTGCGTGCCGTGCCCGTGCAGGTCCTCGGCGACGTTGTCGTCGTCGATCGCGTCGTACCCGTACCGGGCCCGCCCGCCGAAGTCCTTGTGGCCGATGTTGACCCCGGTGTCGATGACGTACGCGGTCACGCCCGTTCCGCCCGAAGAGGCGTACGTGTACGCGTTGTTCAGCGGCTGCCTGCGCTGGTCGATCCGGTCCAGCCCCCAGGACGGCGGGGTCGGCTGGGTGGTGTCCAGACGCAGCTTCCGGTTCTGCGCGACCGTGGTCACGGCCGGATCGGCCGCGAGCCGCCGGGCCTGGCGCTCCGTCATCCGGACGGAGAAGCCGTTGACCGCCGAGTCGTACGTCCGGGCGACCGAGCCGCCGAACCGTTCGACCACGGACCGGCCCCGGTCCGTACGGGAACCCGCGCGCGCCGGATCCAGCAGGACGAGGTAGCTGTCGCCGACGGCTCCGGGCGCTCCGGCGTACAGGACCACCCCCTCAGGCTGGTCCGCGGCCGAGGCCCCGGTTTCCGCCCCGAGTGCGAGCGCCGAGGCGAGTGCGAGTACGGCTCCACAGCGCCGTAATAAACGCGATCTCTTGATCATGAATGCAGACCCCCCTGAGTCGTCCGCTCAGAGTGCTGCGTTCACAAGCTCCGCACAAGAGGGCGGCGAGGGAGGACTCGGGCCTCATGGATTGGGGTCCTTCTCCTCTTAGCGACGTCCGTTCACAGAACGGAATCTTTATGTACGAGCCCTTTACGTGCGACCCCCTCCGAATCCGGACGAAAGATCCACCATGAAGAAGACGAAGGCAGCGCTCTGGGAATTCCTCCAGGGCCTGGGCAAGACCTTCATGCTGCCCGTGGCCCTTCTGGCCTTCTGCGGCATCATGCTCGGCGTCGGCTCCTCGCTCTCCAGCCCGGCCGTCTTGCGGAACCTCTCCTTCCTGGACAACGAACCCCTCCAGCTGGCCTTCACCTGGATGTCCAACACGGGACTGGTGGCCTTCAAGTTCCTCCCGGTCCTCTTCGCGATGGCGATTCCGCTCGGCCTGGCGCGCGAGGACAAGGGCGTCGCCGCCTTCTCCGGTTTCGTCGGCTTCGCCTCCATGAACCTCGCGGTCAACTTCTTCCTCACCACGCGCGGCGTGGACTTCGAGGACAAGGGCGAGATCGCGCACTACGGCATCGCCGACGTGCTCGGCGTGAAGTCCATCGACACCGGACTGCTCGGAGCGGTCGCCGTCGGTGTCATCGTGGCCCTGCTGCACAAGCGCTACCGCACCAAGCAGATGCCCGACGCGCTCGCCTTCTTCGGCGGCCTGCGCTTCGTCCCGATCGTCTCCGCCCTGGCCATGAGCATCGTCGGACTCCTCGTCCCGCTCGTCTGGCCCACCCTCGGCGGCTGGATCGCCTCCGTCGGCACGGGCATCGCGCACGCCGGAGTCTTCGGCCCCTTCTTCTTCGGCATGGGCGAGGTGCTGCTGCGCCCCATCGGCCTGCACCACATCCTCGTCGCCCTGTTCCGCTTCACCGACGCCGGCGGAGCCGGGGTGGTCTGCGGGGAGAACGTCAGCGGGGCCCTGAACCTCTTCTACGCCCAGCTCTCCTGCCCCACCCCCTCGGGCGCGGCGCACACCGCGACCCAGTTCCTGTCCCAGGGCAAGATGGCCGCGTACCTCGGCGGTCTGCCCGGCGCCGCGCTCGCCATGTACCACTGCGCCAAGCGCACCATGCGCCCGGAGATCAAGGCGCTGCTCATCTCCGGTGTCGTCGCCTGCGTGGTCGGCGGGGTCACCGAACCGCTCGAGTTCCTCTTCCTCTTCATCGCCCCGTGGCTGTACCTGATCCACGCGGTCCTGGTGGGCCTCGGCTTCCTGGTCTCCGCCGTGCTCGGCGTGTACATCGGCAACACCGACGGCAACGTCATCGACCTGCTGGTCTTCGGAGTCCTCCAGGGCACGACCACCAAGTGGTACCTGGTCCCGGTGATCGCCGCGATCTGGTTCGCCGTGTACTACTTCCTCTTCCGCTGGGCGATCACCAAGTTCAACCTCAAGACCCCCGGACGCGACGACGAGCCCACCGGCCCCGAAACGGCCGACACGGGGGACGCCGCCGACGCGAACGCCCCCAAGGCCGAGCTGGTCGCCGGCAAGTACGACCCGGTCGCCATCCTCGAAGCCCTCGGCGGCCCGGCCAACATCCACGCCCTCGACAACTGCATCACCCGCCTGCGCATGACCGTCGGCGACGCCGCGCTGCTGGACGACGCCCGGCTGAAGAAGCTCGGAGCCATCGCCGTGGTCCGGCTCGACGAGCACAACGTGCAGGTCATCATCGGCCCCCAGGTGCAGTCCGTGAAGGACGCCATCGCCGAGCTCACCCCGGTCGGCTGACATGGAAGACGCGTACGACTTTGACGTGCCGGTCGACCGGCACGGCACCTGGTGCACGCAGTGGGACTACGTCGAGGACCGCTTCGGGGTGCCCGACCTGCTCCCCTTCACCATCTCCGACATGGATTTCGAGACCGCCCCCGAGGTGCTCGCCGCCCTGCGCGGCCGCCTGGAGCACGGGGTCCTCGGTTACTCCCGCTGGCGCCACGAGGACTTCCTCTCCGCGGTCCGGCACTGGTACGCCACCCGCTACGACACCCCCGTCGACGTGGACCGCATCGCCTACGCCCCCGCCGTCCTCTACCAGGTCGGCCGGATCCTGGACCTCTGGTCCTCGCCCGGTGACGGGGTCGTGGTCCACACCCCGGCCTACGACGCCTTCCCGCGCCTGCTCGCGGCCCGCGGCCGGGAGTTCCGCGGGGTCCCGCTCCACGACTGGGACGCCCTGGAAAGGGAGTTGGCCCGCCCCGACACCAGCGTGCTGCTGCTGTGCTCCCCGCACAATCCCACCGGACACGTGTGGAGCGGGGCCGAGCTGGAGCGGATGGCCGCGCTGTGCGAGCGGCACGGGGTCGCGGTGATCAGCGACGAGATCCACTCCGATCTCGCGCACGCCCTGTACCGGCACCGCCCGTGGGCGCTGCACGGCCGCCCGGGCGGCCGCTGGGCGATCGTGACCTCCGCTTCGAAGTCCTTCAACATTCCCGCGCTGACCGGCAGTTACGGGATCTTCGGCGACGCGGAGTCCTGTGGGCGCTACCTCACCCTGCTCAAGGACGCCGACGGGCTGTCCTCCCCGGCGGTCCTCTCCGTCGCCGGACACATCGCGGCGTACCGCGAGGGCGGGCCCTGGCTCGACGCACTCAACGCCTACGTCGCGGGCAACCTGGACCTGGTGCGGGAGCGGCTTCTGCGGTCCTTCCCCGAGCTGGACTGGCAGCCGCCCCAGGCCGGCTACCTCGCCTGGATCGATCTCCGGCCCCTCGGAGTTCCCGACGAGGTGCTCCAACGTGAGCTGATTCATACCGAGAAGGTGGCGATCATGCCCGGAACCGCCTACGGGCCCGAAGGCGCGGGCTTCGTACGGCTCAATGTGGGCTGCCCGCGCGCCAAGGCGCAGGCCGGTGTCGAGGCCTTGATCCGGGCCCTGCGCACCACCTCGGGCGCCCCCGGGGGAGCGGCCCCCGAAGCCGCTCCGGCAACCGCCACCGGGCCCGCGGCCGAGGGGAATTGACCGGTCGGTCGAGGGTGCTGTGGCCGGACGGCCGATGTGCGACCGGAACGGGGCCTGCTGCAAATATGGCCGGGCCCCGGCCGGTTGATCTAGGAGGAAGGGAACTGGGGAACGGATCCGGAACCGGCTAGGGTGTACGCCCATCAAGGTCCTGCGCCGCAAGCCGACCAGCCCAAGGAGCGACCCCGTGCCCATGCCCGCCCCGTTCTCCCATACCGCCGGCCCCCCTTCCGGCCCCCTGCCGGGCTCCCTTTCCGGGGCCCTGCCCGGTCCGCGCACCGAGTCCCTTTCCGGGGCCGTGCCCGGCGCCGTGTCCGGTTCCCAGCCCGGATCCCTTCCGGGTGCCCGGGCCGGTGCCCGCACCGGGCGCCGCCCCGGCCCCTGCGCCGGCCGGCTCGCCGTGCCCGCCCCCGCCCCCGCCGTGCCCGCCCCCGGCCCCGCCGCCCCTGTTACCGGCCCCGCCGCAGACCGGGGCCCCGCCGCGGAGCCCGCCGCCACCGCGCTCCCGCCGCGGATCGCGGAGCCCCGCGAGGTGGCCCCCGCGGACGCGCGCGAGCTGACGAGGCTCTTCTTCCGCCGGCTCCACGAGCTCGACGAGGGCACCCCCGAGTACCGGTACGTCCGCGAGACCCTCATCGAGATGAACATCTCGCTCGTCCGGTTCGCGATGCGCCCCTTCCGCGGCCGCGGCGACGGAGGCGACCTCGACGACCTGCTCCAGGTCGGCACCATAGGCCTGATCAAAGCCATCGACCGGTTCGACCCGGCCCGCGAGGTCGAGTTCGCCTCCCTCGCCATGCCGTACATCACAGGCGAGATCAAGCGGCACTTCCGCGACACCAGTTGGGCGGTCCGCGTACCGCGCCGGCTCCAGGAACTGCGCATCGACCTGGCCAAGGCGAAGGAGGAGCTGACCGCGCTCCTCGACCACCCGCCGACGGTCGCCGACCTCGCCGCACACCTCTCGCTCACCGAGGAGGAGGTCATCGAGGGGCTCGTCGCCGCCAACGGCCACACCAGCGGCTCCCTGGACGCCCCGGGCTCCGAACGGGCCGACGGCCGGACCGAGGGCCACAGCCTCGCCGAGACCATGGGGGCCGAGGAGCCGGCGCTGGAGCGCGTCGAGGACATCCAGACCCTGGCACCGCTGCTGGAACGCCTCAGCGACCGCGAGCGGCGCATGCTGTCGATGCGCTTCGGCGAGGAGCTCACCCAGGCCCAGATCGGCGCCGCCCTCGGCATCTCGCAGATGCAGGTCTCGCGCCTCCTGACCCGGGTGCTCGCGCACCTGCGGGCCTCGATGCTCGCCGACCCGGAGGGCCCCGAAGCCGCGGCCCCGCAGGAAGCGGAATCCGGTTGCGCGGGCGTGGTCGTGGATGCGGGCGGCGACGCAGCGTAAGTGACATGACTCACTTCACCGTTTGCAGAGGTTAAGTGCGGGCATCAGCGCTGCTGGAGCGGACTCGTCCGCCGGCCGACAGCGGCCGGGGCGCGGGTGACGGGCGGATCCCGTCGCGCTCCACGGCCCGCCGGCCGCACGCACGCCGGTGGGTCGTCTTCGGTACGACCCTTGAGGTGTATGTGTCCACGCTCATAGCCGAGCACGTGTACAAGGTGTTCGGTAAAGGACCCGACAACGGAGCGGCCGTCGCGAAAGCGGTCCGCGCGCTCGAAAGCGGCGAGACCGACCGCGACGAGCTGCGCGCCGAGGGTACGACGGCGGCGGTGATCGACACCTCGTTCCGCGTCGAGCCCGGCCAGATCTTCGTCGTCATGGGTCTGTCGGGCTCGGGCAAGTCCACCTTGCTGCGCATGCTCAACGGCCTGCTGGAGCCCACCGCGGGCCGGATCCTCTTCGACGGCGAGGACCTCACCGCCCTCTCGCCGGCCGAGATGCGCCGCGTGCGCTCCACCAAGATCAGCATGGTCTTCCAGCACTTCGCCCTGTTCCCGCACCGCGACGTGCTGGAGAACGCCGGCTACGGCCTGGAGGTCCAGGGCGTCCCCCGGGCCGAGCGCGAACGGCGGGCCGCCGAAGCGCTGGCCCTCTGCGGGCTCGGCGGCTGGGAGAAGTCCTGGCCCGACGAGCTGTCCGGCGGCATGCAGCAGCGCGTGGGCCTCGCCCGCGCCCTGGCCACCGACGCCGACCTGCTGCTGATGGACGAGTCCTTCAGCGCGCTCGACCCGCTGATCCGCCGCGACATGCAGGACCAGCTGCTCGAACTCCAGAAGAGCCTGGGCAAGACCATCGTCTTCATCACCCACGACCTCAACGAGGCCATGCGGCTCGGCGACTCCATCGCCGTCATGCGCGACGGCCGCATCGTCCAGCAGGGCACGGCCGAGGACATCCTCACCCGCCCCGCCGACGACTACGTCGCCTCGTTCATCCAGGACGTGGACCGCTCGCGGGTGCTGACGGCCGACGCCGTCATGACCGGAGCCGCCGGCGGCCGGCCCGACTGCGGCTGCCCCACCGTCTCCGCGGGCACCCCGCTCGCCGACGTGTGCGCCGTCAGCGCCCGCGTCCCGCACGACGTGACCGTCACCGGTGACGACGGCTCCGTCCTCGGCTCCGTCCCGCAGGGCCGCCTCGTCGCCTTCATCGGCGACGAGCGACGCGCCGCGCTGGACTGCACGGAGGTGGCGGCCTGATGCCCCGCCTGAACCTCGGATCCTGGGTCGACAGCGGTGTCGACTTCCTCCAGAGCCACCTGTCCTGGCTGTTCGACGCCATCGCCACGCTCGTCACCGGGCTCTACGACGGCATCGAAGCCGTCCTGAACGCGCCGAACCCGCTGCTGCTGGCCGGCATCCTCGCCGTCGCCGCCTGGTGGCTGCGCGGGCTGCTCGCCGCCCTGCTGGCCTTCGCCGGCTTCGCCCTGGTCGACTCCGTCGCCCTGTGGCCCGAGGCCATGTCCACGCTCGCGCTGGTCCTGGTCGCCACCCTGGTCACGCTGGTCTTCGCGATCCCGCTGGGCATCTGGGCCTCGCGCTCCGACAAGGTCAGCGCCGCCATGAAGCCCGTCCTGGACTTCATGCAGACCATGCCGGCCATGGTCTACCTCATCCCCGGCATCATCTTCTTCGGGGTCGGCGTGGTGCCCGGCATCATCGCCACCATCATCTTCTCGCTGGCGCCCGGCGTCCGGATGACCGAACTCGGCATCCGCCAGGTCGACGCAGAACTGGTCGAGGCCGCCGAGGCCTTCGGCACCACCCCGCGCGACACCCTCGTACGGGTCCAGCTCCCGCTGGCGCTGCCCACCATCATGGCGGGCATCAACCAGGTCATCATGCTCGGCCTGTCCATGGTGGTCATCGCCGGCATGGTCGGCGGCGGCGGCCTCGGCGGCGCCGTCTACCGGGCCATCGGCAGCGTGGACATCGGCCTCGGCTTCGAGGCCGGCATCTCCATCGTCATCCTCGCCATGTACCTGGACCGGATGACCGGCGCCCTGGGCCGCCACGTCTCCCCGCTCGGCCGCCGCACCCTCGCCAAGGCCCGCTCCGCAGCCACCGGCACCGCCAAGGTGTGGAGCCACCGCCCGCAGCCCGTCTTCGCCGTGGCCTCGGCCGTGGTGCTGGCCCTGGTCGCGGGCAGCATCGGCATCTTCGGCGACTCCGGGAAGTCCCAGGTCAACGCCGCCGGCGGGGCAGGCGTCGAGAACATCGGCAAGGGCCGCAAGCTCAGCATCGGCTACATCCCGTGGGACGAGGGCATCGCCTCCACCTTCCTCTGGAAGGAGCTCCTGGAGCGCCGCGGCTACCAGGTCGACGCCCGCCAGCTGGAGCTCGGCGCGCTCTACACCGGGCTCGCGGGCGGCCAGGTCGACTTCCAGACCGACGCCTGGCTCCCGTCCACGCAGGCCGAGTACTGGAAGAAGTACGGGAACAAGCTCGACGACCTCGGCTCCTGGTTCGGACCCACCTCGATCGAGCTGGCCGTCCCCTCCTACGTGAAGGACGTCAAGACCCTCGCCGACCTGAAGGGCAAGGCGGGCCAGTTCAAGGGCCGGATCATCGGCATCGAGCCCAGCGCCGGCGCCATGGGCCTCCTCAAGGACAAGGTGCTGCCGCAGTACGGGCTCGACGGCGAGTACAAGATCGTCGACGGCTCCACCCCGGGCATGCTGGCCGAGCTCAAGCGGGCCTACGAGAAGAAGGAGCCCGTCGCGGTCGTCCTCTGGTCGCCGCACTGGGCGTACGCCTCCTACGAGCTGACGAAGCTCGGGGACCCGCAGGGCGCCTGGGGCAAGGGCGACGGCATCCACAACGTCGCCCGCAAGGGCTTCGCGGCCGACGAGCCGAAGGTCGCCCAGTGGCTGAAGTCCTTCAAGCTGACGGAGGCCCAGCTCACCGGCCTGGAAGCCAAGATCCAGGAATCGGGCAAGGGCAAGGAACAGCAGGCCGTACGCGCCTGGCTGGCCGAGCACCCCGAGGTCGCCAAGCTCGCCTGAGCGAGGGGGGGCCGGTGTCGCGGAGAAGCTTCTACGAGGCTCCGCGCACCGGCCCCCCGGCTCAGGGGGTGATTCAGCGGGCCGTGAGCGGTTCGGGCGCCGGCCGCGGCACGGGTTCCGCCGCCGGCTCCCGCACGTCGCGGCCGGGCCCGACCGGCCACCACAGGGAGCGGCCCAGCAGCGAGGCCAGGGCCGGCACCAGCACGATCGACAGCACGAACGCGGACAGCAGGATCCCGAGGCCCGTCGCAAATCCGATCTGCCGCGTCGTGGACCCCGGGCTCGCGGCCAGGCTCCCGAAGGAGAACGCCAGCACCAGGCCCGCGGTCGCGATGGCGGGCGCCGTGTGGCGCACGGCCCGGGCCACGGCCGCACGGGCCGGACCGGGCCGGTCCATCTCCTCCCTGATCCGGTCGGTGATCAGGATGTTGTAGTCGGTGCCCAGCGCGACCACGAACAGGAACAGCACCAGCGGCAGCGAGAAGTCCACGCCCGGCCGGCCCGCCGCGTGCTGGAACACCAGCGTCGAGGCACCCAGCGTGGCCACGAAGCCCAGACCCACCGCGAGCATCAGGACCACCGGCGCGAGCAGGCTGCGCAGCAGCAGGAACAGGATCAGCGCGATCAGCGCCGCCGCCACCGGGAAGACCACCTTCAGGTCCTTGTCCACCGCGGACGCGATGTCGGAGAAGATCGCCGCCGTACCGCCGACATGGGCCTCGGTACCGGGGGGCCGGTGCGCGGCCACCGCTTCCCGGACCGGTCCGGACACCAGGTCGCGGGCCTCCTGTCCGTGCGGATCGGCGGTCGGGAACACGTCGATGCGGGCCGCCCGGCGGTCCTCGCTCAGCACCGCCGGTGCCACCCGGCCCACTCCGCCGACCGAGGCCAGCGCGCGGGAGAGTCCACCGAGGCGCTCGGCCGTCAGCGTGCTCCCGTCGGAGGCGGTCACGAACACGCCGGCCGGATCCGACACCCCGGCGGGCAGCGCGCGGGCGATCTCGGCCGCCGTGGCCGCCGCGGCCGTACGCCCCCCGTCCGCGCCGCTCTGCCCGTAGTCCACCCGCATTCCGACCGTCCCCGCGGCCAGCGCCCCCAGCAGGGCCACCGAGGCGAGCACCAGCATCAGCGGCCGCCGCGCCACCAGGCCGCCCGTCCGCGCGGCCACGCCCTCGCGGGGCTCCCGCTTCAGCGCCCGCGAGGGCCAGAACATCCTGCGGCCGGTGACCGCGAGGATGGCCGGCATCAGGGTCAGGCTGCCGAGCAGCATCACCAGTACGGACACGGCGATGGCCGGGCCCAGCACCCGGAACTGGCCGAAGGTGGCCACCGCGAGGGTGGAGAACGCGGCGACGATGGTCAGCGCCGCACAGGTGATCGCCGTACCGACCCGGCCGGCGACCTCGGCCGCCGCGGCCCGGCCCGACTGCTCCGGGTGCTCGCGCACGTGCTCGCGGAAGCGGAAGAGCAGGAAGAGGAAGTAGTCGATGCCGATGCCCACCAGCACCACACTGATCAACTGGGGCGTGGACGCGTCGAGGTCGATGCCGGTCAGCAGCGCGGCGCCGACCACGACCCCGGCCGCCGCTCCGCCGATGATGGTGACGGCCACCAGCGGCAGCAGCGCCGCCAGAACGCCGCGGAACACCAGCACGTGCAGCAGTACGATCACCGCGAGCATCACGGCGCCCACGATCTTCGACCGGGTCTCCTCCGCGTCGGCGGTGTCCACGGTGTCCGCGAGCCCGGCGGTGAACCCGGTCCGCAGACCCGCCTCCGCCAACTCGGCCCGGGTGTGGTCCCGGAACGCCCGGTACAGGTCCTGCATGCCGGGATCCATGGGATTGCCGGTCAACTCGACCGACAGCAAGCGGAAGCTCCGGTCCGGGGCCGTCATCGCCGGGCTGATCCGGGGCAGCTGGGAACGGTCCTGCACCAGGAAGGGCGGGGTGTCCTCGGGCCGCGGCATGACGATCCGCTGCCGGGTGAGCTTCGCCGCCTCGGCGTCGATCCTGCGCTCGTCGGCGGCGGTCAGCGGCGCACCGTCGGCGCGGGCCACCAGCACGGTCAGGGGGTTGGCATCGGGCTCGACCCCGAAGTGCTCCTCCGCGACCTCGAGCGCGGCCGCCGAATCGTAGGAGGCCGGAAGGAACGCGCCGGCGCTCGGCTGCGTGGCGCGGAAGACCAGAGCCTGGCCGAGGATCGTCAGGGCGATGCCCAGTACGGCCCAGAGGGCTATGACCTTCCATGGACTTCGGGTGGCGAAGGCGGTCAGGGCGCGGATCAAGGAGTCCTCCGTAACGGGGCGGCGGCCGGGGGTCCCCGGCCTGCTCACCAGCTCATCACCGGCCGCGTCCCCGAACGTCGGGTCCCGGGAGGAGCTCTCGTCCGGGACCAGAGACCGGTGCGGGCCCCGACCAGGACTCCGGTCCTGGTCCGCCCTCCTCCTCGGGGCCCACGGTCCGCGGGCCGCGCGATGGGAGGATGGGAATATGCCGATGACCACGACGGACGACCTGCGCCCCGAGGGCGCCCGGCCCTTGAGCGGGGCCCGGCCCTTGAGCGGGGCCCGGACTCCGAACGGGGCCCGGACTCCGAGCGGGGCCCGGACTCCGAACGGGATTTGGATCCCGAACGGGGTCCGGGCCCTGAACTGGACCCGCAACGACGCCCTCGTGGCCATCGCCGCCGCCGTCGTGGACCTGGTCGGCTATGCGTTCGGCGCGGCCGGGAACGGCCGGCCCCTCTCGGTGTCCGCCCTCGTCCTGGTGGTCCTGACCGCGCCCTGTCTGCTGGCCCGGCGGGTCAGGCCGGTCGCCGTGCTCGGCGCCGTCCTCGCCCTCGGCGTGGCGCTGAACCTGATCACGGCACAGGGCCCGCACTTCTCCGCGGGAGCGACCGTCGCGCTCTACTCCGTGGCCCGCGTGCGCGGCCCGGCGGTCACGGCGGCGGCCGCCCTGGCGGCCGTGCCGCTGACGGTGGTCGGCAGCGGCTCCGGCGGCACGACCGGGTACATGGGCCTGCTCGGCAACACCGTCGCCGTCCTCCTCGTCGTCGCCGCCGCGCTGCTGACGCGCCGCTGGCACCAGGAGACCGAGGCCAGGCGCATCCTGCTCGCCGAGCGGGCGGTGGCCGACGAGCGCCGCCGCATCGCCCGCGAGCTGCACGACATCGTGGCGCACCACATCACCACCATGCAGCTGATGGCCGGCGGGGCGCGGGCCAACCTCGCGCACGACCCGGGGGCGGCCCGCGAGGCCCTGGTCACCCTGGAGGGTTCCGGGCGGATGGCGCTGCGCGAGATGAGGCAGCTCCTCGACGTGCTGCGGGCGGGGGAGGAGCCGGAACACACCCCGCCGGCCCCGCAGCCCGGTCCCGGCGACCTGGACCGGATCGTCGCCGAAGCCGGGCTCGGCGGCCTGGAGACCGGGTTCACGGTGGACGGACCGGTCCGCCCGCTGCCGCCGGCCCTCGGCCTGACGGTGTTCCGCATCGTGCAGGAGTCGCTGACCAACGCCCGCAAGCACGCCGGGCGCACCCGGGCCCACGTACGGCTGACGTATCGTCCGGACGAGGTGACGGTGGAGGTCCGCGACGAAGGGTCGGGGGACCGGCCCGCGCGGCCGGCTCAGGCTTCCGGTTACGGTCTGATCGGCATGCGCGAACGGGTCGCCCTGCAGGGCGGCACCCTGGAGGCGGCCGCCCTGGCCGGCGGCGGATTCCGGGTGGCGGCGCGCCTGCCGGCGCCGCCCGGGCCGGACGCGTCCGGGGGAGAGGGAGAGGAAGAACGCGGATGATCCGTGTGCTCATCGCGGACGACCAGCCGCTCGTCCGGCGGGGCCTGGCGCTGATCCTGGCCCCCGAGCCGGAGTTCGAGGTCGTCGGCGAGGCCGGGGACGGCGCCGAGGCGGTCGCCCTGGCGCAGCGGCTGCGGCCCGACGTGGCCGTCATGGACATCCGGATGCCGGTCCTGGACGGGGTCGGGGCCACCGCGGAACTGTCCGGGCTGCTGCCGCGGTGCCGGGTCCTGGCGCTGAGCACCTTCGACATGGACGAGTACGTGGTCGCCGCCCTGCGGGCCGGGGCCTACGGGTTCCTGCCCAAGGACGTCTCCCCGGAGGAACTGACCGCCGCGATCCGGACCGTCCACACCGGTGAGGCCGCCGTGGCGCCGCGCCTGCTGACCCGGCTGATCTCCACGTACGTACGGATCCCCGAGCGGCCCGCCCGCCCGACGGCCGGAGTCCCGGCCGGACTCACCCCGCGGGAGCGGGAGATCTGGCGGCTACTGGCCACCGGACACGACAACACGGAGATCGCCGCGGAGCTGGACATCAGCGTCTCCACGGTCAAGAACCACATCACCGGCCTCTTCTGCAAGCTGGGGGTCCGCGACCGCGCCCAGGCGGTCATCGCCGCGTACGAATCGGGTGTGGTGGAGGTCGCCGAAGGGCCGCGCTGAGGGGCGCGATCCCGGGAGGGCCGGGAGGAGCCCCCGGCGCACACCTCTGACCTGCGGAACATCGCCGGAACACTGGAGGATTCACCCGTGCGCAACGGGGCACGTCCATGGCACAGTGCGATCAGCCCAACCGCACGACCAGGGAGTCTCCATGAGCGATCCGTACTCCACGCAGCTCGCGGCCGCCCCCGAGTACCGGGTGGAGCCGAGGCGGCTGAACCCGGCGGGCCGGCCGAGCCCGGCGAGCCCGCCCGGCCCGGCGAGCCGGCCGGGTCCGCTGCCGTGCTGCCCGGTGTGCGAGGAACCCCCCGAGCGCATCTCCTGGCGCCAGCGTCCGGGGCAGCCGGTGGTCATGGTCTTCGACCCCTGCGGGCACCGCCACGGCTCCCCGGCGGCGCCGGTCCTGGCCGTGAGCCCGCCGCCCGTCACGGGCTGGGGACGGGCCCTCGCATGAGCGTGCTGACCCACTGGATGAGCCCGCCGTCGTACATGCCGGGAACGTAGCTGTACGCGTCGTGGCCGCCGCCCTGGTCGACGTGGAACTTCGTCTTCACGGGCCCCTTGCCGTAGTCCTTGATGAACTTCTCGATGGGCGGCCGGTTCTGGACGTCGCTGCCCTTGGTGCCGACCTGGAAGGCGAGGTCCACCTCGGGTCCGTCCCGGTCGATCAGCTTCCGCGCGAGCTCGGGCGGACTGTTCTGGGCCTTCTCCTCGGGGTGGCCGTTCCACAACCGGGAGTCGGGGACGATGTCGGGCCCGCCGGCGATCACGGCCCGGAACCGGTCGGGCTTCTGCAGCACCGCCTTGAGCCCGGCGAAGCCGCCGGAGGAGCTGCCCATGAAGGCCCAGCCGTCGCGGGACTTGATCGTACGGAACGTCGCCCGGACCAGGTCGGGGACGTCCTCGGTGAGCCAGGTGCCCATCTTCGGCTGGCCGGGAATGTCGCTGCCGTCCCAGTAGAGCCCGTTCTTGTCCGATCCGGGGTTCAGTACGGGCATGGCGAGGATGAAGGGGAGGCTGGCGCCCTCCTTGGACCACTTGGAGATGTTCGCCTCCAGCTTGAGGTTGCTCCCGCTCCAGTAGTTCTCGTTGAAGCCGGGCCCGCCGGGCAGCGCGATCATCACCGGGAAGCCGCTGTGCGCGTACTTCGGGTCGTGGTACTGCGGCGGCACCCAGAGCCAGACCTTGCCGGTGAAATGGGACTTCTTCCCCGCGAGGGTGGTCACCATCACCTTGCTGCCGTCCTCGGGGATGGTGCCGGACACCTTCAGCTCGGGCGCCGGTCCCGTGGGCAGCAGGGTCAGCGGGTCGTCCGACGCGCCACCGCCCTTCCCCCGGGCCCTGGTACCGGGCTCGTCGAGGTGCACGATGTCGCCGGTGTCGTCGAACGGGTCGAGGTGGATCAGCACCCCGGCGGCCAGCCCGCACACGGTGACCAGCGGGACGGCCACCCCGAGCCACCGCCGCCAGCGGGGCGGCCGGTCGCCGCTGTGTCCCTCGATCCGACCGTGTCCGTGCCGCGCCTCCCGGCGTGTGCCGTGCTTCATCGTGCGTGACTCCTGAGCCCTGTGCGGAGGCGGCCGGTACGGCTGCCGGCCTGTGAGAGCGCGCGAGGAAAGCGATGGTTCGTCACCAAAGGCTATGAAAAGGGCAAAGGGTCGGTCATGCCCGCGACGATGAGATCGACACCGGCGAGGAACTGTGCGCGGTCGTCATGGTCGAGTCCCTGGTCCGCGAGCGCCCGGATGAAGGGATGGTCCCCGGGGTCGAGCTGTTTCCACGACTGCGCCACTGAGTCGATGTAGGCGTCGCGGTCGGCCTCCGGGCCGAGGTCGCGGGCGCGCATCCGGTTCGCGGCGTGCTGGCCGGCCGCGCCGAGGATGTAGTGCACCAGCGCGGACGTCGCGGTGAACCAGCTGCTCGCGGGCACGTCCAGCGCGTACACCTGTCGCCCGATGGTCTCGAAGACCCTCAGTGCCACCGGCCCGGAGGGGTGGTGGGAGAGCTGGGTGGCGAGCTGGGCGGCGAGCCACGGGTGCCCCTCGATCGCGTCGAAGAGGCCGAGGGCGACGGCGCGGATCTCTTCCGGCGGTCCGTCCGTCCCGCCGGCGAGGGCGGTGGTGACGGTGTGCTCGGTGGCCGCGGCCAGCAGTTCGCCCTTGCCGGCCACGTGCCAGTAGATGGCCCCGGGGCCGGTGGCCAGACGTTCGCTCAGGGCCCGGAAGGTCAGCCCGCTCTCGCCCGCGGTGTCCAGCAGGTCGACGGCGGCCTCGACGATCCGCTCACGGGAGAGGGCGTCGCTGCGCCGCTCGGACTTCTTGCGCGTCGGTGGTGTCACTCCACCATTTTGACATGGATGGAACGTCGTTCCAGACTGAGTGTGGAACGGCGTTCCAGGCCGATGGGCCGTCGAAGGACCGCCCACGTGAAACAGCAGGAGGAACCATGGCACTGCAGGACCAGCCCGCGTACCTGATCAAGATGCGGGCCAAGCCCGGACTCGGCGACAAGCTCTTCGAGCTGGCCACGGCCGGGATGGAGAAGTCGGGGTCCTCGGACCGCTTCATCATCGCCCGCGAGGACGCCGACCCCGACGTGCTGTGGAACATGGAGGTGTTCCGGAGCCGCGAGGCGAAGGACGCCTACGAGAACAGCCCGCTCGCCGACGAACTGCGCGACGAGATCATCGGCCTGCTCGCCGAGCCGCCCATGCGGATCGAGGTCCACCCGTACTCGGCCCTGCCCGCCGGCCCGGCCTGAGGTGCCCGGCCTGAGCGGGCCGGCCCGAGCCGCCGGGGCCCGGCCCGGGCGGGCCGGCCCCGGCCCGCCCGCGGGCTCAGGCGTCGGCCGGGGCGGGCTGCAGGTGGGCCGGGTCGGCGGGGCGCGCGCGGTCGATCAGGGAGGAGGCCAGGAGGGCCGTCACCGCCGAGATCACCAGCAGCGGCATCAGCGTGGGTGCCTCCTTGCCCAGCAGGGCTGCGGCCAGCACCACGCCGGTCACCGGGAGCCGGGTGCCGGCCACTCCGGCCGCGCAGATGCCGGCCGCCAGGGCGGGTCCCATGCCGAAGCCGGGAAGGCTGCCGAAGGCGACGCCGATCGCGGCCCCGATCATGATGGACGGGAAGATCGGGCCGCCCCGGAGGCTGCCCAGGGCGATGCTCCAGCCGATCAGCTTGAAGACCGAGAGGGCCACCAGCGCGCCCACCGCCCAGGACGAGGGCTCGGCGGCCAGCTGGCCGACGGTGTTCTGCCCGGACAGCGCCACCTCCTCGGGGGAGCGTCCGGTGATCAGCGCGTAGCCGGTGACGCAGACGCCGACGGCCACCGCGCACAGGACGATCCGCTGCATGGAGGTGCCCGTCCAGGCGTGGACGCGCAGGCCTGCGGACTTGCCCAGGGCGACGACGACCCCGATCAGGGCGGCCATGGGGATGCCCCACAGGAAGTCGCCCGCGTCGGGCAGGCCGGCGGCGGGTTCCTGGGGGAGGGTCAGCGCGCCGATGCCGAGGCCGGTCCAGTGGCCGAAGCCGGTGAAGACCAGGGCTCCGACCCCGCTGGCGAGCAGGGCGGGCAGGATCAGTACGAACAGGCGCGGGCCCCCGGCCACGAGGGCGGCTCCCTCCAGCACCATCACCACCGGGATCAGCGGACTGCCGAAGATCGTGCTGATGGCGGCGGTGGATCCGGCCATGCCGAGCACCGTGGCCAGCTCGGGCTGGGTGGCGCGCTGGGCGGCGCGGATGCTGAGGAGGGCGAGGCCGCTGCCGATCGCCATGAGGGGTGCCTCGGGGCCGAGCATCACACCGAGGGGCAGACAGGCCAGCGCGGCCAGGATCACGCTCGGGGTCTCGCGGGGCATGGTCGGCGGGCCGCCGAAGCCGTAGGCGGGGACGTGTCCGCCGGCGCCGGCCATCCGCGTGATGATCGGCGCGGCCAGCAGTCCGGCGAGGGTGAGCGTGGGCAGGCCCCACCACCAGGGGGCGCGGGAGTAGCCGAGCAGGTCCGGCGCGGTGTGCCACAGCCAGTGCTGGAGTTCGTGTTCGAGGCTGACGAAGCCGAAGGCGAACAGTGAGACCGGGATCCCGATGAGCGCCGAGAGGACGAGCAGTCGCAGGGTCCCGGGGGCGAGGAGGAGCTGACGGAGCGATGCGGGCTGCTGCGGTGATGCGGGCTGTCGCGCCTGTTCCATGAGTGCAGGGCCCTCCAGAAAAGTCCGTAGTTCGTCTCAGGGTCGTGGCGCCGGACGGTCCGCGCAGGGCGGGTGGGCCATACGAGTGAAGGACCGGCAGAGCTCCGCATGCTCAAAGCTGCTCGCTGACCAGCTATTCCGAGCAACTTCCTTCAAATGGGGCCTCCGGGGCGCTATGTTGCCCGGTGCATGCCAAAAGGTGTGTCCGTAGTCCGGACTGCACGAGGAGCCGCCCCATGAGACTCATCAGCATCCGCAGGAGCCCACGGCGCCACCGCGCGCCGGTGGCGGCGCTGCTCGCCGCGGCCCTCGCCGTGACCGGTCTGGCCGCCGCCGGATCCCTCTCCTCCCCGGCCTCGGCCGCCGCCCGGGCACCGGCCCCCGCCACGGCGGGCAACGCCACCGGCATCACCCAGTCCGGGAACACCTTCACCATCGCAACCGCCGGCGGGGCCAAGGCCCGGGTGGTCGTCGCCCGCGCCGACATCTTCCGGCTCTGGCTCTCGCCCGACGGCGCCTTCACCAACGACCCCGCGGGCACCGACCTCGCCCCCACCACCGACTTCGGCCCGGTGAGCACCGCCTGGACCGACGCGGGTACGTACTACAAGATCACCACCGGTTCCCTGACCATCCGAGCCAACAAGGCCCCGCTACAGTTCTCCGTCTACCGGGCCGACAACTCCACGCTCGTCTGGCAGGAGACCCAGCCCACCTCCTGGACCAGCAGCCAGACCACCCAGTACCTGGCGCGCGGGACGGACGAGCAGTTCTACGGAACGGGCCTGCGGCTGGGCGAATGGGCGCTGCGCGGCAAGACCGTCCCGATCGCGGTCGACAACAAGTGGCGCGAGAACAACAACGCCAGCCCCGCGCCCTTCTACGTGTCGACCAACAACTACGGCGTGATGCGCAACACCTGGGCCCCCGGCTCGTACGGCTTCAACGCGCCCACCACCCTCACCCACGACGAAAAGCGCTTCGACGCCTGGTACTTCACCGGAGACTCCCTCAAAACCGTCCTGGACGCCTACACCGACGTCAGCGGCAAGCCCTTCATGGCTCCGGCGTGGGGCTTCGAGCTCGGCAACGCCGACTGCTTCAACGCGTCCAACCCGACCTATCAGGGCGACCACGACCGGCTCCGCCACCAGACCACCCCGGACGTCGTCGGCTACGCCACGGACGCCCGCGCCGCCGACATGCCCTCGGGCTGGTTCCTGCCCAACGACGGCTACGGCTGCGGCTACACCGCGCCCCTGAAGTCCACGGTCGACGCGCTGAAGGCCAAGGGCTTCCAGACCGGCCTGTGGACCTCGACCGGCCTCGGCAACATCAACGACGAGGTGGGGGTGGCCGGTTCACGGGGCGTGAAGACCGACGTCGCCTGGATCGGCGGCGGCTACAAAACGGCCTTCTCGGGAGTGCAACAGGCCGTCGACGGCATAGAGAAGAACTCCGACGCCCGCCGCTACGTCTGGACCGTCGACGGCTGGGCCGGCACCCAGCGCAACGCCGTCGTCTGGACCGGTGACACCAACGGCACCTGGGACGACATGCGCTGGCACGTCCCCGCCGTCACCGGCGCCGGCCTCTCCGGCTTCAACTACGCCACCGGCGACGTCGACGGCATCTTCGCCGGCAGCCCCAAGACGTACGCCCGCGACCTCCAGTGGAAGGCCTTCACCCCGGCCTTCATGACCATGTCCGGCTGGGGCGCGACCGGCCCGACCGCCGGCTATCAGGACAAGCAGCCCTGGCGGTTCGCGGAGCCCTACCTCTCGATCAACCGCAAGTACCTCCAGCTCAAGATGCGGCTGATGCCGTACCTGTACACGATGAGCCGGACCGCGCACGAGACCGGCGTCCCGAGCACCCGCGCGATGGTCCTGGAGTACCCCGAGGACCCGGTGGCGCGCGGCAACCTGACCAGCGGCCAGTTCATGGCCGGTGACTCCTTCCTCGTCGCGCCCGTCGTCTCCGACACCTCCGTGCGCGACGGCATCTACCTCCCGGCCGGTACGTGGACGGACTACTGGACGGGCAAGACCTACGCCGGGCCGGGCTGGCTCAACGGCTACCAGGCCCCGCTCGACACCCTGCCCCTGTTCGTCAAGGGCGGCGCCATCGTCCCGATGTGGCCGCAGATGAACTACACGGGGGAGAAGCCCGTCTCCACCCTCACCTACGACATCCACCCGCGCGGAGCCACCTCCTTCAGCCTGTACGAGGACGACGGCATCACCCGTGCCCACCAGAGCGGAGCCTTCGCCCGCCAGCAGGTGGACGTCACCGCCCCGGCCTCCGGCTCCGGCACGGTCAGCGTGTCCGTCGCCGCCCCGGCCGGCAGCTACACGGGCAAACCGGCCTCGCGCGGCTACGAGTTCAGCCTCCACGTGGCCACCGCGCCCGGCACGGTCACCGTGGACGGCGCCGCCCTCACCCGCCTGCCCGGCAAGGCCGCCTACGACGCCGCGGCCACGGGCTGGTTCTTCGACGCGGCCGACCGCGGCGGCATCCTGTGGATCAAGACCGGTACGAAGTCGGCCGCGTTCAGCGTCTCGGCCACCGGAACCTCCGTCCCGGCCGCGGACCCCATCCCGGTCACCTCCAGCCCGGTCCCGCAGTCGGCCTGGACCCTGGTCTCCGCCGACAGCCAGGAGACCAGCGGCGAGAACGGCGCCGCCCGCAATGCCTTCGACGGGAACACCGGGACCATCTGGCACACCGCCTGGTCCGGCTCCGCCCCCGCGCCGCTCCCGCACGAGATCCAGATCGACCTCGGCGCCCGCTACACGGCCGACGGCCTCGGCTACCTGCCCCGCCAGGACGGCGGGGTCAACGGCCGGATCGGCGGCTACGAGGTCTACGTCTCGGACACCACCACCGACTGGGGATCCCCCGTGGCCACCGGCACCTTCGCCGACACGGCGGCCCTCAAGTCGGTCTCCCTGTCCGCCAAAGCGGGCCGCTACCTCCGCCTCAAGGCCCTGACCGAGGCGGGCGGCCGCGGCCCCTGGACCAGCGCCGCCGAGATCACCCTCACCGGCCGCCCGACCCCGCTGCCCGCGGCCGCCACCCTGGTCAACGGTGCCTCGGCCACCTGCGTCGACCTCCCGGGCAGCGCCACCACCCCCGGCACCCAGCCCACCCTCTACAGCTGCCACGGCGGCCCCAACCAGCGCTGGACCCTGCAGGGCGACGGCCGGCTGACCGGCCTCGGCGGAGTCTGCCTGGACGCCGCCACGGCCACCGCCGTCGCCGTCCAGACCTGCAACGGCAGCTCCGGCCAGAGCTGGCAGACCGGCCCGGACGGCAGCCTGCGCAACTCCGGCCAGTGCCTGACCCCGGCCGGCTCCGCCACGGCC
The DNA here is from genome assembly GCF_035978755.1 of Streptomyces sp. NBC_01298. Taxonomy (NCBI): domain Bacteria; kingdom Bacillati; phylum Actinomycetota; class Actinomycetes; order Kitasatosporales; family Streptomycetaceae; genus Streptomyces; species Streptomyces sp. NBC_01298. The sequence goes on along the minus strand of NZ_CP108414.1, from coordinate 562,620 downwards.
AACGGCACCAAGCTCACCCGGGTCGCCTGCGCCACGACCCCGGCCCAGCGCTGGACGTTCACCCCCTGACCCGGCGACCCGTGGGGTTCGCGGTGTCCCCGTGATCCCCGCCCCATGAGGACCACCCGACACCCCCACCGAGCCCGGCCCGGCACCCAGCCGAGCCGGGCTCCGGGGCGTGGGGGCACGGCGGTTACCGTGGAGGCCACGATCTTCGGATCTTTCAGGAAGGTGCTCATGCCCGCCGCGAAGACCCCGGCCGCGAAGACCCCAGCCGCGAAAGCCCCCGCCGGGAAAATGCACGCCGACGAACCCGACATCGACGCCGCCCTCGTGCGCGGGCTGATCGCCGGCCAGTTCCCGCGGTGGGCGGGGCTGCCCGTCGAGCGGGTCGACTCCGCCGGCACCTCCAACGCGATGTACCGGCTGGGCGCGGACCTGGTCGTACGCCTTCCGCGCACGCCGGGCGCGGCCGGGGACGTGGCCATGGAGCACGTCTGGCTGCCGCGGCTCGCTCCGGGCCTGCCGGCCGCCATTCCCGCTCCGATCGGCATGGGCCGGCCGGCCGAGGGCTATCCCTGGTCCTGGTCCGTCTTCGGCTGGGTCCCCGGCGAGAACCCCGTACCCGGCCGGATCGCGGAGCCGGACCTCCTGGCCCGGGACCTGGCGGAGTTCGTCTCCGCACTGCACCGGGCCGATCCGGCGGACGCCCCGGCCTCCTACCGCGGCGAGACCCTGACGGCCCGGGACGCCGCGACCCGTACCGCGATCGCGGAACTGGGCGCGAGCGCCGACGCCGGCCTGGACGCGCGGGCGGCGACCGCCCTGTGGGAGGAGGCCCTGCGGGCCGGGCCCTGGCCCGGGCCGCCCGTCTGGATCCACGCCGACCTACAGCCCGGGAACCTGCTCCTCGCGGACGGAAGGCTCGCCGCCGTCATCGACTTCGGCTGCGCCGGCCTCGGCGAACCGGCCGTCGACCTGATCGCCGCCTGGTACGTCCTCCCGGCCTCCGCCCGCCCCGCCTTCCGGGCAGCACTGGACGCGGACGGGGCGATGTGGACCCGCGCCCGCGGCTGGGCCCTGTCGATCGCCCTCATGGAACTGACCTACTACCGGGAGACGAACCCGGTCATGGCGGCCATCGCCCGCCACGTCATCGGCGAACTCCTCGCCGGCGGCTAGGCGGTCTACAGGTGTACGCCGCCGTCGATGACGACGACGGTGCCGGTGCTGAGCCGCAGCGACGTGACGGCGCCGATCAAGGAGCAGGCCACGTCGTCCGGGTCCGCGGCGATCCGGAGCGGCGCCGACGCCGCCTGGGTACGGACCGCGGCCGGATCGCGGCCGGGGACGAAGCCGGTGTCGACCGCTGCCGGCGAGAGGTTGAAGACGCGCACCTGGGGGCCGAGCACGCGCGCCAGCGATGTGGTCATGACGTCCAGGCCCGCCTTGGCGGCGCAGTAGGCGATGCTGCTCCCCAGCCCGGTGGAGCCGGATATCGAGGAGATGGTGGCGACGACCGCGTCACCGGAGGACCGCAGGAGCGGGGTGAACGCGCGGATCACGGAGAAGGTGCCCCGTACGTTCACGGTCAGGATCCGGTCGAACTCCGCGTCCGTCAGCCCGTCGAGGTCGGCATGGGCGACCTGCTTGGTGGTGCCGGCCGAGTTGACCAGTACGTCGACCACACCGTGGCGGTCGGCGACGAGGCCGGCGGCCCTGCGCACGGCGGCGGAGTCGTCGAGCGGTATGCGTATCGCGACGTGCCCCTCGCCGGGAAGGGCGGCGAGAAGATCTTTCGCGCGGCCCTCGCCGGAGTCGTAGCCGACGACCACCCGGGCTCCGGCCTCGGCGAGACGCCGGGCGCACGCGGCCCCTATGCCGCTGCTGCCGCCGGTGACGACAGCCACCTTGCCGGCCAGATCGAAGAATCCGAGGCCACCCGTACGCACTTCGGCCATGAGCACATCCTTGCTTCGACAAGAGCACCGTCATGGAAATGCCTCACGCTATCGCGGAGACTTTCGGCGGGCAACGGGTAAAGGCACGCCGGTGAAAACTGTCCGGATCGGGCTGAGGAATTGAATTCTCCATTTCAGGTCCCGGGCCGGACGACGAGCTCCTTCTCGTGACGGATCGCACTGATCGGGCCGCTGTTCACTTCCCGGCATCGAAGGGAGCGCAGGCCGAAGGGTGTGCAGAAGGATCAGGCCATAGTGGCGGGTTGGCGTTTGTGGCTTGCCGGTGGGGTGCAAAAAAGAGAGGAGCGGTAATCGACACGACTTCACCGGAATGATTCGGAGTGATAGTGAGTTTCTCGCCCGCGCAGTCGTACCAGTGGACCGGCCGGATCCTTCAGGCCTTGCGCCGCAGCCTTCTCGATCAAGATTTCCTGGAAATTCTTCCCGCACTGCTGTCCTCTCAGGCCGAGCCGGGCGCACGGCACTCCGTCGCGGTCCTCGGGGACCGGGCGCGCCCGCACGTGAAGGACGAGGGCGACCGCGTTTCGGTCGAGGGTAAATGGGCCTATCAGCTTCCCGTGAGTCATTCGGTGGAAAAGCAGATGGCTCTCGAACATGCGGACCGGGTCTACTGCGTCACCCCTTGTCTGCGTCTCCTCATGGACGGCGAGGACACTTCGGGCAGGCACCTGTACACGTTCTTTCAGGTGGTGGTGGAGTGGCGGGCCGTGGACGCGAACGAGGTGTTCACGGTGACCGAGGGCATCCTCGGAGGGCTTGCCCGCCAGCTGGCGCCGATCCTCCCGGAGGAGGGGCACGGGGCCGCGGAGCGCCTGGCCGGCCTGCGGAGCGGCCCCTACCCGCGCATTTCCTTCGCCGAGGCGCTCGATCTCGCCGGGAGGGGACCGCGGGAGCCGCAGAACACCGATCTGACCCATGACGAGGAGCGGATCCTCACCGAGAAATTCACTTCACCGTTCTGGATCCACCGCTATCCGCTCGGCGTACGCGATTCGCTCTACCAGCAGGGTGAGGACGGGCTCCAGGAGACCTACGATCTGATGCTGCCCGCGGGCCACGGTGAACTGGCCACGGGAGGGCTCCGGCCGAAGGACGCGGACGAGATCTCCGAACAGTCCCGGCTGCTCGGCGGTGAGCCGAACCACGTGTACGCGGAATGGAAGAAGCGGTCCGGGATACAGACGGCCGGCTTCGGGCTCGGTCTGGAACGGCTCGTACGGCACATCGCCGGCGCCGACAGCGTCCTGGACCTCCTGGCCGCCCACGACTCCGGCCCGAACCGGCGCATCGGGTCGGGCGAACGGTGACCCTGGCCTTCCACTGGTTCCTGCCCACGTACGGCGACGGCCGCAACGTGGTGGGCGGCGGCCACGACGTGGCCGCGGGCGGCAAGGAGGAACAGCGGCCCGCCACCGTCCGCTACCTCGCGCAGATCGCCGTCGCGGCCGAACAGCTGGGCTTCGACGGCGCGCTCACCCCGACCGGTGCCTGGTGCGAGGACGCCTGGGTGACCACCGCCATGCTCGCGCGCGAAACGGAACGCCTCCGGTTCATGGTCGCCCTGCGGCCCGGCTTCGTCTCCCCGACCCTCACCGCCCAGATGGCCGCCACCTTCCAGCGGCACTCGGAGGGCCGGCTCCTCCTCCACGTCGTCACCGGTGGGGAGAGCCGGGAGCAGCGCGCCTACGGTGACTTCCTGGAGAAGGATGCCCGGTACGGCAGGACCGGCGAGTTCCTGGAGATCGTGCGACGGCTGTGGGCCGGCGAGTCGGTCGATCTCAACGGATCGCATCTGCGCGTGGAGGGCGCCCGGCTCGGCCGGCTGCCCGACCCGGTGCCCTCCGTCTACTTCGGCGGATCGTCGCCGGCGGCCATCGAGGTCGCCGCACTCCACAGCGACGTCTACCTGACCTTCGGGGAACCGCCCGTGCAGGTGGCGGAGAAGCTGGCCCGCGTACGAGCACGCGCCGCACGCGCGGGGCGGCGACTGCGGTTCGGCATCCGGCTCCATGTGATCACCCGGGACACCGCCGGGCAGGCGTGGGCCGAGGCCCGGCGGCTGCTCGACGGGTTCGGCCCCGAGGCGATCCGATCGGTCCAGGCGGTCCTGCGCGACAGCGAATCGGAAGGCCAGCACCGGATGCGGGCCCTGCACGGAGGGCGCTCCGACGACCTGGAGATCACGCCCAACCTGTGGGCCGGCATCGGCCTGGTCCGTGGAGGTGCGGGCACGGCCCTGGTGGGAGCACACCGGGAGGTGGCCGACCGGATCATCGAGTACCACCGGCTCGGCATCGACGAGTTCGTGCTCTCCGGCGTCCCGCACCTCGAGGAGGCGTACTGGTTCGGTGAAGGCGTCCTCCCGCTGCTCGCCCGGGAGGGACTCTGGACCCACCCGGCGCACGGCCGAGCGGTGTGCGACTGACAGGAACGCGACCGATCGGCGGCGGGACTGACAAGAACGCGACAGACCCGACCGGACGGTCGGCCGGGGTATGGATATATGTCAGTGCCGGTTGCGAGGATGAGCGACATGACGCCTTTCCTTCTGACCGACATCGACCGTGCCGTCCGCAGCAGTTGGAGCGAGCAGACGTGCACGCCCGAGTACCGCGATCGATGGACCCGGGAGAACCCGGCCCGCGACCAGTGCGGTGTGACCGCCATGGTCCTCAACGACCTGCTGGGCGGCGAGCTGATCCGCGGCGAGGTCCTCGTCGACGGCGAGCGCGTGGACTACCACTGGTGGAACCGCCTGGGTATGGGCATAGAGATCGACCTCACCCGCGAGCAGTTCGGCCCGAAGGAGAAGATCACCGAGGGCATCGTCATGTCCCGTCCGCCGGAGGGCGAATGGCGCCGTCTGCGCACGGAGTACGAGCTCCTGCGCGACGAGGTGATGGCCAAGCTCGCCCGTACGGCTGAGGCCTGACGCCGGCGGGTCGACACCCGGGTCCGCCCTCGCGATGGCGGACCCGGGTTGCCGCCCTGGGCCGTGAACTGATCGTCGGGGAGCCGGGGACCCACGTCAATCCTCCGGATTTCTGGCAACACCCAAGGGATACCTTGGGTGTGGTGACCCTTGATGATCTCCGCGTCTTCGTCGCCGTCTGCCGGGCCGGCAGTCTCAGCGCCGTCGCCCGCGACCTCGGCCGCACCCAGTCGGCCGTCAGCCAGCACATCCGCCGCCTGGAGAAGGAGACCGGCGCCGCGCTCCTGGAGCGCCATCCGCGCGGAGTCTCGCCCACCGGGGCCGGTCTGATCCTGCGGGCGGCCGCCGCCGACGGCATCGCCGGGCTCGATGGAGCCCTGCGCCGACTCGACGCCCTCGTACGGGGCGACGGCGGCTCCGTCCGGGTCACCACCGGGGCCACCACGGTGCGCCACTTCATGGCCGAGGCGATCGTCGCCTTCCGGCGCGGCCATCCGCGGGTCAGCCTGGAGTTCCGGACCGAGAACTCCAGCCGGAGCTGCTTCGAAGCCCTCGCCGCCGAGGACCTCGACCTCGCGTGGATCACCATCGGCGCCCCCGTGCGGGGCATCGAGCAGCGCCCCGTCATGCGACTGCCCTGGGTCCTCGCGGTCGGCGCCGACGATCCGCTCGCGGCCCGCTCCAGCCTTGAGCCGGCCGACCTCGGCGGCATCCGGCACATCCGGCTGCCCGAGAACTCCGCCTCCCGCGCCCACCTCGACGCCGCCCTCGCCGACGCCGGCATCCGGATCAGCTCCGACACCAGCGCCGCCGACTGGGACACCGCCCTCCTCCTCGCCGAACTGGGCCTCGGCCACGCCGTCGTACCCGCCCTGCCCGGTTGGCAGGTCCCCGGATCAGAGGGACCGCTGCGCCTGGTGCCGGTCCCCGCCCTCCCGCCGCTCACCGTCGGCTGGGCCGTCCGGCGCTGGTCCGCCCTCGCCCCGCTCGCCCGCGCCTTCGCCGACGAGGTGGCCCGCGGCTGCGTGGCCCGCGCCTCCGTCCCGGGCCGGCGGCGGGGCGGGGAGTCGTGAGGTGGGCGGCTGGGCGGCGGTCGGCTGGGCGGTCGGCCGTCGGGAGGCCGGCCGTTGGGGGGTCGGCCGTCGTGAGGTGGGCAGCCGGGAGGCCGGGAGCAGTCCTGCCGCGGCCAGCACCGTCAGGACCGCGACCGAAGCCCCGGTCCCCGCGGCCACCGCGATGCCCAGCGCGGGTCCGACGTTCATCGCCGTCTGCTTGAGCCCGCCCACCACCCCCGCGTACCCGGCCGGGGCGTCCCCGACCACGGTGCCGGTGGCCGTCACCATCACCGCGGCGAAGCCCGCGCCGAGCACCCCGAACCCCCAGCCCGGACCCAGCCCGGTGATCCCGAGCGCCACCAGCGCGGTCCCCGCCATCGCCGTCCCGCGGGCCCCGAACCGGCGCAGCAGGGCCCCCGCCACCGGTGCGCCGACGACCATGGCGGCCGTCATCGGCAGCACGCGCAGCCCGGTGGCGAACGGATCCAGCCCCGCCGCGTCCTGGAGCGCGAAGCCGGCCGCGAACAGCGCCCCGAACACCGCGGCGGAGATGACGGCCAGCAGCGCGACGGACGCCGTCACCGGGACGGAGCGGGCCACCGGGCGCGGCACCAGGGGCTGGGCGGAGCGGCGCTCCGACCGTACGAGCAGGGCCGCCAGCGCGCCCGCCGCGGCGAAGCCCGCCAGGGTGCGGGGCCCCGACCAGCCGTGTTCCGGTACGCCGGCCAGCGCGTGGACCAGCGCCGCGAGGGCCGTCGCGAGGAGGGCGGCGCCGCCGGGCCGGATCCGGCCGGGCTCCGTGGGCGGCGGCGCGGGGACCCGTACGAAGAGGGCCGCCACCGCGATCGCGAGGGCGGCGGGGACGTTCGCCACGAACACCGCGCGCCAGCCGAAGCGTTCGACCAGCACGCCCCCGATGAGCGGCCCGGCCGCCGCGGCCAGCCCGATCGCCGCGGTCCGCACCGCGATCGGTCCGCCGATCCGGCCGGGCGGGTACGCGAGCCGCAGCAGGGCGAGCGTCGCCGGCTGGAGCAGTGCTCCGAACAGCCCCTGGGCCGCGCGCAGGGCGATCACCCAGCCGACCCCGGGAGCCAGCGCGATGCCGGCCGAGGCCGCCGCGAAGCCGAGTACGCCGGTGAACAGCAGCCGGGTGTGCCCGTACCGGTCGCCCAGCCGCCCGGCGAGGACCAGGAAGGCGGCCACGCTCAGCAGGTACGCACCACTGGTCCACTGGACCCCGGCCAGACTCGCGCCGAGGTCTCGCCGCATGGTGGGCTGCGCCATGAGCAGCACGGTCCCGTCCAGGGCGACGAGCATCGCGCCGGCCGCGCTGACGCAGAGCGCGAGCCGGGGCCTCACGGGCGGCGCTCCGGCAGGTGGGCGTCGACGGCGGCGTCGACGAGCCGGTCGAGGGAGGCCGCCGGGTCGCCGTCGAGGGCGAGCGGCAGACTGCCCCGGGACCACAGCTGGGCCACGCCGTGCAGATTGGCCCACAGCGCCGCGGCGGTGATCCGGGGCTGGTCGCCCGCCCCGCACCGGGCGACCAGGGAGACGAGCAGCTCGAACATCGGCAGCGTGGAATCGCGGAGCCGGGCTCCCGACGGCCCGTCCCGCCCGCCGCCGTCCAGCAGGTCGTGGCGGAACATCAGCTCGAACATGCCGGGGTGCTCCAGCGCGTAGCCGACGTACGCGGATCCCAGCGCCCGCACCTGCCCGCGCGGGTCGTCCGCGTCCGGGCCCGCCATCGCGGCCGGGACGCGGGAGCCGAACTCCTCGAAACCGCGCCGGGCGATGGCGGAGAGCAGTGCGTGGTGGGTGGGGAAGTAGCGCCGGGGCGCCCCGTGGGAGACCCCGGCGCGGCGGGCGATCTCGCGCAGCCCGAGCGCGGCGGTCCCCTCGCTCGTCACGAGCTCCACGCCGACGTCGATCAGCCGCTCGCGCAGCCCGGTGGCCTGATGATCACGCTGATCCATAGACAGTGTCTACCACTCGCCGGTAGACAGTGTCTATCCATTCCCGTCGGTGATGATGGGATGAGTGCGGCCGGGCGAGGCGCCCGGCCCGGCCCAGGGAGAGGTGACCTGCCATGGCGGAGCGCGAGGCCCGTGAGGCCGGGCCGTCGGCGGACGGGCTGGAAGAGGGTCGCCTGATGAAGGAGCTCGAAGCCATCCACCGCACGCGTCACGAGACCCTGCTGCACGGATCGGACGACGCGCTGCTCACGCACACCCGGCGGATGGACGAACTGGAGCGCGAGTACGTGCGCCGCCACCCGGAACGCGCCCAGACCGCGGGCCGCACCCGCTCGGGCGCCCGTGCCCGTACGGGCACGGAAGAACAGGGCTGAAGCCCCGGAGGGTTCGGGGCCTACCGCTCGGCGTGCTCGCCGAGCACGAACAGCAGCCAGACGAACCCGGCGAAGAGGTGCGTGCCGGCGATGTAGAAGAACGCGCGCAGCAGCACGCCGTTCTCCTTCCACTTCTCGTACTTGGCCGCCGCGGCACGGGCCTGCTCGAGACCCTGCTTCTCGTCCGTCATCACCCGAACAGCGTACGGGCGCATCCGCCTGCGCATGTCGCGCAACAAACTTGCTTCATGTGAGACAAATTTGTATCGTTTGATACGAAGGAGGATCGCATGATGAACGACGAAGAGCTGCTGGACGGCGCCGCACGCGTGCTCGCAGGCGACCACAGTGCCTCCATGGCGCACATCGCCGCGGGCATCGGCACCAGTCGCGCCACGCTCAGCCGCCGCTACGCCACCCGCGAGGCACTCCTCAAGGCCGTCGCCGTCCGGGCGATCCACGTGGTCGACGGATGCCTGGCGCCCGCCGACCTGCCGGCCGACGCCGACGGCGCGGAGTTCGACGCCGCGCTGGAGCGGCTCGTCACCGGGCTGCTGCCCGCCGCGCACCTGTACGGGTTCACCTCGCGCGACGCCACCGTGCTCGCCGACCCCGAGTTCCGGGCCGGGATCCAGCGCCAGGACCAGCGGGCCCTCGCCTTCCTGGCCCTCGGCCAGTGCCTCGGCCGGCTCCGCGTCGACCTGCCCGCGTACTGGATCTGGTACTCGCTGTGGGGACTGCTCGACGCCGCCGCCGAGGGCGTCCGCGACGGCCACCTCGCCCGCCGCGACATCGGCCGGCTCGTCCTCACCTCCTTCCTCGGCGGGACCCGGCCCTCCCCGGCCGCGTGACCACGCCCACGAACCCCTCCCGCGTACGACCGTGAAACAACCGTGAACGGAACCCACATGCACACCCCCACGCAGGACCCGCGCCGCTGGATCGTGCTCACGATCCTCTCCGGCAGTCTCCTGCTCATCTCGATGGACACCACGATCCTCAACGTGGCCTTCCCCTCGCTCGTCGGCGACCTCCAGCCCGGCGCCGTACAGCAGCTGTGGATCATCGACATCTACGCCCTCGCCCTCTCCGGGCTGCTGGTCACCGCCGGCGCCCTCGGTGACCGCTGGGGCCGCAAGCGCCTGCTCATGGCGGGCTTCGGCATCTTCGCCCTCGCCTCGCTCATCGCCGTCCTGTCCACCGAGGCCTGGCACGTCATCGCGGCCCGCGCCCTCCTCGGCGTCGGCGGCGCCGCGATCATGCCCTCGACCCTGTCGATCCTGCGCACCGTCTTCACCGACGCCAAGGAACGCGCCTTCGCCCTCGCCGTCTGGGCCGCCGTCTTCGGCGGCGGCATGGCCTTCGGCCCCGTCGTCGGCGGCCTGCTCGTCCAGGACTACGGCTGGCACTCCGCCTTCCTCCTCAACCTGCCCGTCACCGCGGTGATCGTCGCGGCCGGCCTGCGCTACCTCCCCGAATCCCGTTCCCCGCGTTCCGCCGGAAAGTGGGACTGGACGGGCGTCGGCCAGTCGATCGTCGGCATGCTCGCTCTCGCGGGCGGCATCAAGCAGCTCGGCAAGAGCGGTGTCGCCGACCCGCTGCCCTGGGCCCTGCTGGTCATCGCTGTCGTGTCGCTGACCCTGTTCGTCCGCCGCCAGCTGCGCGTGGACAACCCCCTGCTCCAGGTCCGTCTCTTCACCAAGCCCGCCTTCAGCGTGGCCGCCACCGCGATCTTCCTGCCCATGGTGGGCATGGGCGCGATCCTGTTCCTGGTCACCCAGTGGTTCCAGTACGGCCAGGGCTACACCCCGCTGGAGGCGGGCCTGCGCCTGCTGCCCGCACCGCTCGCGCTGATCTGCGCCTCGATGGTCGCCCCGACCCTCATGCAGCGCTTCGCGATCCGCCACGTGCTCGGCAGCGGCCTGGTGGTCCTCGCCGGGGGCATGGCCCTGCCCTGGACCCTCCAGCAGTTCACCGGCCTCGGCTACCCCGCCTTCGCCGTCGCGCTCACCATCATGGGCCTGGGCGCGGGCATCGCCACCACCGTCGCCTCGGTGACCCTCATCTCCGCGGCCCCGGCCGACCAGGTCTCCAGCGCCGCCGCCATCGAGGAGACCTGCTACGAACTCGGCTCGGCCATGGGCGTCGCGATCCTCGGCTCCACCGCCGCCGCGCTCTACCGCGGCAACCTCCCCGCCCTGGACCTGGACTCCACGACGCTGGCCGCCGTACGGGACTCCGTGGGCGAGGCCGCCCACACCGCCGAACAGCTCGGCGGCGGCCTCGGCCGGACCCTGCTCGAGGCCGCCTCGCAGGCCTACACCCTCGCGATCACCCCGGCGTTCCTGATGGCCGGTGTCCTCGCGATCGCCGCCGCGGCGACCACCTGGACCCTGATCCCGCGCGACCTGCGGCCGACCGAGAACCACTGAGGCAGGAGGGGGTCGGGGCGCGGCGCCCTACGGGGCGGCCGCGTAGGCCCACACCGCCCGCATCGTCTCCGGGGCCGGCGAGGCGCCGGTCATCTCCCGCTGGGTCAGCAGGATGGCGACGGCCCCCGTAGAGGGGACGATGTGGGCGGCGGTGCCGGTGCCACCGATCCAGCCGTAGCGGCCCGGCACGTTCCACGGGTCGGCCGGTGTGACGTCGACCGAACCGCCGAACCCCCAGCCCTGGCCCTCCAGGAACAGTTCGGCGCCCGCCCGCTGGTCCGGGGTCAGCCAGTCGGTGGTCATCCGCCGCACCGAATCGGCCGAGAGCAGCGGGCCGCCCCCGTCCAGCAGCATCCGGGCGAAGCGGTGGTAGTCGTCCACCGTCGAGACCAGCCCGCCCGCGCCGGACGGGAAGGCGGGGACGGCGCTCCACTGCCCGTCGGGGGCGTCCACGAGGTCGAGGCCCCCGTTCGCTCCGGGCCGGTACAGGTGCGCGAACCGTCCCGACTGCCCCGCCGGTACGGCGAAACCGGTGTCGGGCATGTCCAGCGGCTCGAAGATCCGCTCCGCCAGGAACTCCGGCAGCGAACACCCCGCCACCCGGGCGATCAGCACGCCCAGGACGTCCGAGCAGGTGTTGTAGAGCCAGGCCTCGCCGGGCTGGTACAGCATCGGGATCCGGCCCAGCGCGGCCATCCACGCGTCCGGCGCCGCGACGTCCTGCGGCCGCGGCGGACCCTGCCGCAGCTCGCCGAAGAGCGGGGCGACCGCCGGGAGCGCGAAGTCGGAGGGGAAGCCCCACCCCGCGCGGAAGGTCATCAGGTCGGCCACGGTCACCGCCCGCTTCGCCGGGACCACCTCGTCGACCGGGCTCGCGGGAGTCCGTACGACCACCGGTCCGGCGATCTCCGGCAGCCAGGGCGCGACCGGGTCGGTGAGGGCGAACCGGCCGTCCTCCACCAGCATCATGACCGCCGCCGCCGTGACCGGTTTGGTCAGCGAGGCGATCCGGAAGATCGAGTCGCGGACCATCGGGGCCTCGCCCCCGGCGTCCGCGCTGCCCACGGCGGCCACTTCGGGCCCCCCGCCGTCGCCCCGGTCCACCAGGGCCACCGCCCCCGGCAGGGTCCCGTCGTCCACGAACGGCTGAAGGATGTCGGTCAAACCGGTCACGAGCCCGCCCTTTCGAGAGCCTGTCCTACGGAGTCCCACAGCCCGCAGTGGTGCCGGGCCGCCGCGTCCACGGGGCGGATGCCGCCCGAGTTCTGCGGCGCCGAGTCCTGCGGCGCCAGGGAGAGTACGGCGGGGGAGCGGGGCCACCAGGGCCCCGTCCCGGGGGCGTTCGGATCGCCGGTCGCCGCGAACCGGGTCCAGTAGCCGGTCATCCGCTCCGCGAGCACCCGCTGCGCGGCGGTCATCGGGAGCCCGGTGTCGAAGAGGTAGGGCAGTTCGGACCCGTGCGAGGCCCCGTAGGGGAACCCCGGCACCGGCGGCAGCCCGGTGAAGTCCGGTGCGCTCCGGTCGTCGAACCCGTAGTCGTACGTCGGCACGTGCCGGGCCAGCGCCCGGCTGTCCCGCAGCTGCGGACACACGAAGGAGGCGTCCGTCAGCGCGGCCGCGAAGGCCAGCGCGGGCGTCGGATGGGCCGTCACCGGATAGGCGGCCTCGACGAGACCCGCCGACCGCGACCCGAACGCGGCGCGCAGCCGGGCCCGGTGGGCCTGCGCGTCGGCGACCGGGTAGGCCGCCAGGGTCTGCCCGAGGAAGATCCGCATCTCGTCGCGGGTCGAGCCCTGCACCACCGGTACCCGGTGGAACTCCCCGCGTTCCAGGGCCCGTCGGGGCTCGGTGGGGAGCAGCGGGGTGCCGTAGGACACCGCGGAGAAGAGCGTCATGAGCCCGGGGGTCGCCAGGACCTCCGGGGCGAGGCCGCGCAGGCACTCCAGCACCTCCGCGTCGGCCGGGCGGCCGCAGCCGAGCCGGACCGCCGCCTCGGCTCCCCGGGCCACGGTCCGGGACTCCGGCACGAACGGCTCGTAGGCGGGCAGCGCGGGGAGCAGCGAATGCGCCGGGACGATGAGGGAGCAGGACCCGCTCTGCACGATCGCCCGGTGGAACAGGCCGGCCGAGGCGGGGGAGGTGAGGTGCAGGCAGACGCTCAGGCCGCCGGCGGACTCGCCGAACACGGTGACGTTGCCGGGATCGCCGCCGAACCGGGCGGCGTTGGCCCGCACCCAGCGCAAGGCGGCCTGCTGGTCGGCGAGCGCGAAGGCGGGGGCTCCGTGGAGGGCGGGATGCCCGAAGAGACCGAAGATCCCGAGCCGGTAGTTGACGGTGACGACCACGGCCCCTCCCGCCGAGGCCAGCCGGCCGGGCCGGTACAGATCCCCGGCGCCGTTCATGAACCCGCCGCCGTGAAACCAGACCATCACGGGCCGGGCCGGGACGCCGCTGGTCCCGGCACCCTGCGAACTCCCGACCGCCCGAACACCGACGTCCACACCCGCCCCCGCCGGGCCGGGCGCTCCTGTTGGGTCGGCCGACCCAGATGGGCCGGGCGCCCCCATTGGGTCGGCTGCCCTTGCCGGGCCGGCCGCCCCCGTTGGGCCGGCCGCCCCCGCTGGGAGCATCGGCGCCGGGTGGGCGCCGGGTCCGATCACGGCGGTGGACGAGGGCCGTCCGGCGCCGATGGCCGCACCCGGAACGGTGACGTTGAGGAACAGGCAGTCCTCCGAGCCGCTGGGGGCTCCCGGCCCCACCGCGGGCAGCTGCACGCACCGGGCCCCGGGCGCACCGGCGTCCCGTACGCCGGCCCAGCGCGCGGCGGGCTCCGGAAGCCGCCAGCGCAGTGGTCCGGTCGGCGGGGCGGCGTACGGGATCCCCTCGAAGGTGAAGTACCCGGCGGCCTCCCGCCCGCGCACCGCTCCCCGGTCGGTCTCGACGACGGGCCGCTCACCGACGATGGCACCGGTGCCGTCGCCCGAACGCTCTTCGCTCAGCCCGGCCCCGACCCCGCCGAACGCGGCCCCGGCTCCGCCGAAGGGGGCGGCCCCGGCTTGGGCTCCGGCCTGGGCCCCGGCCCGGGGCCCGGGGCCCGAGGGGGATGTGGCCGTCGCCGTGGCTGCTGGGGTGGTGGTCAGGAGGAGGGCCAGGAGGAGGGCTCCCGCGGAAGCCATCAGCGGCCCCTCGACAGCACGCCCCGGACGAAGGCCGCCTGACCCGCGTGCTGGAGGTCGTCGGCGATCACGCTGACCAGCCGCGCCCCGAGGGTGACCGGCGGATCCCACCGCTCGTCGACGACCCGGTCCAGATCCGCGGCGGACAGCCCCCGCAGGAACCGCTCCGTCTGCGCGTGGACGGCGTCGAAGTACCCCAGCAGCAGCTCCCCGGAGGCGACCCGGACGGCCTCGGCCTCGCGGGCGGTGTGCCCGTAGCCGGTCGACCCGCGGGGCAGCGCGAGCCCGAACCGTTCGTCCCAGTCCTGTGCGTGCCAGACCTGTTCCCAGCCGGCCGCATCCGCCACGTGGTCGTCCTGGACCCTGGTCAGGTGCCAGACGAGCCAGGTGATCGAATTCGCACCGGGATCGATCCGCGCGTCCAGCCGCCCGGGTTCCAGCCCGTCGACCGCCTCGTGCACCACGTCCCGGATCCGGCCGAACGCGTCGGTCAGTACCTCCGTACCTTTCATGCCCCCCACCATGCCCAGGACGGCCGCCGACCGGGCCCGCGGCACCGCGGGGGACCCCCGTTTGCCCGCCCCGAATGGCGCAGCGGGGCCGGGTGCCGCTGAATGTAACAAAGCGTGCGCTTCCCATGACGCACGATGACCGGCGTGCGATGTGTAGACCCGCGCGTCGGCGAACGGAGCTTTCCATGAATGACCCGATCACGCTCGCCGCGACGGACTACGAAGAACCGCGCCGGCTCCCCGACCCCCCGGCCGTCCGGCCGTCGGACCCCGACACGGACGACCTCGACCGCGACCGCGACTTCGGCCCCGGGTACGCGCCCGAGCCGGAGTCCCGGACCGGCTCCGGGACCGCTCCCGAGGCCCAGGCCGATCCGCCGGCCGGTCCCGGGACGGGGGCCGCACCCGGCCGGGACCCCGTACCCCGGCCCGCGCCGGCCTCCGCGTCCGCGCCCGCGCACACCCTCCTGGAGACCGCCGCCACCGGCCGTCCCGTCCGGGAGGTCACCGATCTGGTGAACCTCCTCAAGGAGTCCGGACAGGTCCCCAACCCAGGCCACGCGGCCCTGCGCGCGGCAGCCGTGGCCCGACCCGTCCACGAGGTCCGCGAGATGGTGACCCTGCTGGGCGAGCCCCCGCACGAGCTGGTCGAGACCGACATCACGCTGCGGGCCGCCGCACTCGGCCGGCCCATCGAGGACGTGGCCCTGCTCGTCAGCATCCTCGGCACCGGCGAACAGCCCCCGCAGCGCCGTCCCGAGCAGGCGGACGGGGTACGGACCCCCGCCCATCAGCCCGCACCGCAGGCCCAAGCCCAAGCCCAGGCCGAGGTCCGGCCACAGCCCCCGTCCCGGGGCCCGGCCCGGCAGGGCACCGGCGCGCTGCGCCACATACTGCGCTGGCCGGTGGCACTCGCCCTGCTCCTCTGCGGCGCGCTGCACGTCCCCGGCGACCTGGCGGGCCTGACCTCCGGTGACCCCGGCGGGCTGCTGGCCCTGGCCGTCACCCTGCTCTGCCTGACGGCCGGCGCGCTGCTGGCGGTACGGGACACGGCCGGTGCGTGGCGGGCCTGCGCGGCGGTCGCGCTCGGCGTGGCCGGGCTCCACGTGGTCGGCGGCGTCGCCGGGTTCGACCCGCTCGGCGGCGCGGTCGGCGGCTCCCTGGAATGGGCCGGCACCACGGCCGTGCTGAGCGCGGCGGCCGGCGCCGTACTCGCCGGCCTGGCCCTGCAGTTCCGTCCGTCGGCCGACCCGGCCGACGGGGCCTGACCCGGGCGGGGAGGGGGCGCGGGCCAGGCGCCCCGCCCCCTCCCCGCCGTTACGCCGCTTCGCGGAGGGAGACACGAGATGGACCCGGTGGCCGCGCTGGACCGGATCGCGTTCCTGCTGGAACGCGCTCAGGAGCCGACCTACCGGGTCCAGGCCTTCCGCACGGCGGCCGCCGCCGTCGGCCGGATGGGCGAGGACGAGCTGGCCGACCGGGTCCGCGCGGGCACCCTCGAAGCGGTCAAGGGCATCGGCCCGAAAACCGCCCAGGTCGTCCGAGAAGCCCTCGGCGGAACCATCCCCGCCTACTTGCGGGGGCTCGAGGAGAAGGCCGCGGCCCACCCCGTGGGCCCGCCGCCCAGCCCCGAGGCCCTCGCCCTGCGCGCCGCCCTGCGCGGCGACTGCCACATGCACTCCGACTGGTCGGACGGAGGCAGCCCCATCGAGGCGATGGCCCGGGCCGCCGCCGCCCTCGGGCACGACTGGGCGGTGCTCACCGACCACTCGCCGCGCCTGACCGTCGCCCGGGGACTCTCCCCGGACCGGCTGCGGGAACAGCTGCGCACGGTCGCCGAACTCAACGCGACCTGGGCCCCGTTCCGGCTGCTCACCGGCATCGAGTGCGACATCCTCGACGACGGTTCGCTGGACCAGGAGCCGGAACTCCTGGCCGAGGTGGACCTCGTCGTCGGCTCCGTCCACTCCAAGCTCCGGATGGACGCCCCCGCGATGACCCGGCGGATGGTCGCCGCCGTACGCAACCCCCACCTCGACGTCCTCGGCCACTGCACCGGGCGGCTGGTGACGGGCAAGACACGGCCGGAGTCGCAGTTCGACGCCGAGGCCGTCTTCGCGGCCTGCGCCGAGTCGGGAGCGGCCGTGGAGATCAACAGCCGGCCGGAGCGGCTGGACCCGCCGCGCCGACTGCTGCGGCTCGCGGTCGCCGCGGGCACCCTCTTCGCGATCGACACCGACGCGCACGCCCCGGGACAGCTCGACTGGCAGACCCTCGGCTGCGAACGCGCCCTGGAATGCGGGGTGACGGCCGACCGGGTCGTCAACACCCGGTCCGCGGCCGAGCTCATCGACTGGACCCGCACCCGCCGACTGCCGTAGCCCCGGCCCACCCGCCTGCCCAGGCCCACCCATCGGCACCGACTCACCTGCCGGACCCGACGCACCCGCCGGCCCCGGCCCGCCCGCCGGCCCAGGCCCACCCATCGGCCCCGACGCACCTGCGGGACCCGACGCACCTGCGGGCCCCGACGCACCCGCCGGCCCAGGCCCACCCGCCGGACCCCGCCTACCCCTCGGCCCCGCCGTCCGTCCGGGACTCGGTGAGGGTGAAGAGCGCCCCGTCGGGATCGCGCAGGGACACCCATCGGTCGGTCGCGCTCGAGGCGGGCTCGGACACCGTGCGGCCGCCCAGTGCGACGGCCGCCTCCACCGCCGGCTCCAGCGCGGGCACCCGGAAGTGCACGTGCCAGCGCGGCCGGGTGTACGGACTGTACGAACCCGGCTCCACGGGACCGCTGTCGAGGCGCGCCACCGGCTCCCCGTCCTGGCGCAGCACGACCCGATCCTCCTCGTAGGCGACCTCGCAGCATCCGGCGCGGCCGGTGGCCCACTCCAGCACCTCCCCGTAGAAGATCGCCGACTCGAAGGCGTCCCGGGTGCGCAGCTCCAGCCAGGCCGGCGCCTGTCCCGAACCGACCCGCCAGCCCGAGGAGACCTGGCCCTCCCAGATCCCGAACACCGCCCCGTCGCGGTCCGCCGCCAGCGCCCCGCGGCCCCCCGACTCGAAGGAGACCGGGCCGACCGCGACCGTGCCGCTGCGCTCGCGGATCCGGTCCACCGCCACGTCGGCGTCGTCGACCGCGAAGTACGGGGTCCAGGCCACGGCCACCGCGAGGTCTCCGGCCAGCGCCCCGATCCCGGCCACCGGCATCCCGTCCAGCTCGGCGACGGCGAAGGCCTCGCCGAGCCGCGCGGTCCGGAACCGCCAGCCCGCGACCGCACCGTAGAACCGCTGCGCCGCGCCGAGGTCCCGTGCCATCAGGCTCACCCAGCACGGCGCCCCGAAGACGTCCCTCGTCGAAATCTCCACCGTTTTGCTCCGCCCTTCACCGGGGCGCGGTCAGCGCGCCGTCCGAGCACAAGCAGTAGCGCCCCCGCCCCGGCCCTGGCCCGCAGGCGCGCCACCGGGACCACCGGCCGTGGGGCACGGATATCCCCTTGGCGGCACCCGGACAGCCCCCTAGGGTGCCGCCTATGACGATCATGAATTCCAAGGACATCGATACAGCGGTGTCGCTCACCACCCGGGCGCTGCGGGAGGTGGCGCACCTGGACTGGGACGTTCCGGCCGCCGGCCTGGAGTGGAGCTGCCGCGACACCGCCGTCCACGTGACCGAGGACTTCACCGCGTACGCCGCCCAGCTCACGGTCCGCGCCACCGCCGCGTACGTCCCGCTGGAGATCCGGGCCGAGGAGGGCACCGGCCCGGCCGGCCTGGTCGACATGATCGAGGCCTCCGGCGGGTTCCTGTCGGCCGCCGTGGCACTCGCCGGACCCGGTGCCCGCGCGTGGCACCCGGCCGGGGCCGCGGGCGCGGACGGCTTCGCGGCGATGGGCGTCGTCGAGACCCTGCTGCACACCCACGACATCCTCGGCGGACTCGGCGTCCACGACTGGGAGCCGGACCCCGCACTGGCCGAACGGGTCCTGGACCGGCTCTTCCCGCACCTCCCGCGCGGCCACGAGCCCTGGCTCACCCTGCTCTGGGCCACGGGCCGGGGCGAACTCCCCGGCCGGGCCCGCCTGACGGTCTGGCGCTGGTACGCCGACCCCGTCCGGGCCGAGCGCCTGGTGCTCTGCGAGATCACCCCGAACGCGGCGGCCGACCTGTACGCGGGCGGCGCCGGAGGCTTCGTCTGGGCCGGAGACGGGCCCGGCGAGGGCACGCGGTACGCCTCGGGCAGGACGGCCGAGGCGCGCGAGGAAGGGACCTACCGGCCGGGCTGGGGCCCGTACGCCCTCATCCGGGCGAGCGACCGGCTGGCGATCGGCGCCATGGGCTTCCACGGGGCCCCGGACGCGGAGGGCCGCGCCGAGCTGGGCTACGACATCCTCCCGCCGGCGCGCGGCAACGGCTACGCCACCGAAGCGGCGAAGGCCCTCGCCGGCTGGGCCTTCGGGCAGCCGGGCTGCACCCTGCTGGCGTCCGAGGCCGACCATCCCGACGACCCCGCGCACGGGGTGCTGCGACGTGCCGGTTTCACGGGGGCGGGCTCCGGGGAAGGCACGGTCCGGTACACCCTGAGCCCGCCCGCTTAGGCCGTCCCTTTCGGATCCGGGATCCTGCCCGCCCGGCAGGGGCCGGAAGAGCCCGCCCGGGCCGGGCCGGACGGCCTGGGTGCAGCCCTCCGATCCGGAAAGCAGGTCCGCCGTGGTGAGTTCGCAGGTCCCCGTGATCGATCTCGGCCCGTGGCGCTCCGGCGGGCCCGAGGTCCGCAGGCAGGTCGCCTCCCGCGTCGACGAGGCCCTCCAGGCGGCCGGATTCCTGCTGGTGACCGGGCACGGGGTGGATCCGGAGCTGCCCGGGCGGATCCGGGAGGCGGCGCGGACCTTCTTCCGGCTCCCGGCCGCCGCCAAGGCCCCGTACGCCGTCGCGGTCGGCGGTCGCGGCTGGCTCGGGCCGGGCGCCGAGGCCAACAGCTACGCGGAGGGCGCGGCCTCCCCGCCGGACCTCAAGGAATCCTGGTCCTGGGCCGCGGAGGAGCCGACGGGGATCGCCTCGGTGGACGCCGAGTGGTTCCGGCCCAACGCCTGGCCGGCCGAAGTGCCCTCGCTGCGCGGGCTGGTGACGGAGTACCTGGCCGCGATGCGGGCGCTCTCCGACGAGCTGCTGGAGCTGCTGGCCGGCGCCCTGGGCCTGGGCGCTGACCATTTCACCCGCCACACCGGCCACCCCACCTGGGGGTTCAACGTCAACTGGTATCCCGGCACCGAGACCGTCGGGCCGCCGCTGCCCGGCCAGTTCCGCATCGGCGCGCACACCGACTTCGGCACCGTCACCGTCCTGGACCGCCAGCTCGGCGCGGGCGGACTGCAGATCCACACCGACGCCGAGGGCTGGCAGGACGCCCCCTACGATCCGGCCGCGCTCACCGTGAACATCGGGGACCTCATGGCGCGCTGGACGGGCGACCGGTGGCGGGCGGGCCGCCACCGGGTGCTGCCACCGCCCTCCGACGCGCCCGCCGAGGAGCTGATCTCGCTCGTCTACTTCTACGAGTGCGACCCGCACACCCGGGTGGAATCCCTCCCGGCGCCGCTGGGACGGATCGTGCACGAGCCGGTCGACTCGCACGTCCACCTGCGGGCGCAGCTCGACGCGATCACCGTCCCGGTGGGGGATCAGGCGGGGGATCGGACGGGTGGTCCGGCGGCAGGCCGGGAGTCAGGTCAGGCGGCGGGTAAGGCCGCAGCTCAGGCGGCAGGCCAGGTGGCTCCGGAGGCCTAGCGGGGCCCGCCCGGGGGCCCGCCGGCCGCCCCGTGGGGGACCCGATTACGCGATGTCCGGCGCGTTCGGCAGGATGGGAGGCATGACCGAGATCCGTACCCCCCGCCTCCTCCTCCGCCGCTGGTCCGAGCACGACCTCGTCCCCCTGTCGGAGATCCTCGCCGACCCCGAGGTGATGCGCTGGATCGGCGACGGCGAGACCCTCGACCTGGAGGAGACCGCCGAGACCATCGAGCGGTGGGAGGACGAGTGGGACGAGGAGGGCTTCGGGATCTTCGCCGTGGAGCTGCTGGCCTCCGGCGAGCTGATCGGAGCCGTCGGTCTCTCCATGCCGTGGTGGCTGCCCGAGGTCCTGCCCGCCGCCGAGATCACCTGGCGGCTCGGCCGCTCCTACTGGGGCCAGGGCTACGGCTCCGAGGCCGCGCACGCCACCCTGGAGTTCGCCCTCCAGGAACGTGGCCTCGACCGGGTCGTCGCCGTGAACCGGGCGGGCAACGACGAGTCCGAGAACGTGATCCGCAAGCTCGGCATGACCGCCGAGAAGGACATCAACCACCCGGAGACGCACGCCCTCCTCAACCTCCACGGCATCGACCTGACCGAGTACGAGGGCTGATCCGCCCCTACCTGATCCGCCCCTACCCCTGATCCGCCCCTGCCCGGCGCGTCCCCGCATCGACCGATCGGCCGACCCCGCTGTCGGCCGCCGGGCCGAGCGGCCGGGCGGCCCCGCGAGGTGAGGATGGGTACGGGGGAGCGGGCGCACCACCGGCCCCGCCCCCGGAACCGAGAGGGGCACCGCCATGCCGCAGTACGACCGCCCGCACCCGCGCCGCCGCGTACGCGGCACCCGTACCGCCCTCGCGGCCCTCGCCGGAGCGCTGCTGCTGGGGGCCTGCTCGACCCCCGGCGCGCCGCGGGCCGCCGCCCCCGCGGCCTCTCCGCTCCCGACGGCCTCCGCCACTCCGGGCGGCACCCTGCTGGTCGCCGACTTCGGCGCCGACACCGTCAGCTTCGTAAACCCGGAACGCGGCACGGTCGGCTCGGTGCCGGTGGGCAGGGCCCCGTACGGCCTGGTGGTCGGCGCGGACGGCCGGGCCTGGGTGGCCACGGCCGAGGGGGTCGCCGTCGTGGACACGCGGACGCGGACCCGGTCGGCCCTGATCCCGTACCGCACCACCGGCACCGGGCCTGTCACCGGCGGGGAGTACCGGGGCGGCGGCATGGGCATCGCGCTCTCGCCCGACGGGGCGCACGCGTACGTCGGGGTCAACGTGCCCGGGACCACCGGCGTCCTGGAGGTCATCGACACGGCGAGGACCGAGGTCACGGCGGTGGTACCGGTGGGCCGGCGTCCCTTCGACGTGGACGTCGCGCGCGACGGCTCGGAGGTGTACGTCACCGGCCACGACTCCTTCGACGTCACCGTCGTGCCGGTCGGGCCGGGCGGCCCCGGCACGAGCACGGCGTCGGCGGCGCCGCGCCGCATCGAGGTCGCCCCGTACGGGACCGAGGGCGGTCTCGGCTCCTGGCTGAAGCCGCACTACGCCGTCGTACGGCCGGCGGACGGGATGCTGCTGCTGCCCTTCGAGGGCGAGCGGCTCGCGGTGGTGGATCCGGCCACGGGCCGCACCACGGTGGAGGAGATGACCGCCGACACCCATCAGCACGGGGCCGCGGTCACGGAGGACGGCCGCCTGCTCGTGGTCGGGACGGGGGCGGTGGAACCGGGCAAGGGCAAGGGGCCCTCCCTCACGGTCCGTTCCCCGGACGGCTCGGAGCGGGTGTACCCGCTGGACGGGCCGCACGAGGACGTGGCCGTGTCCCGGGACGGGCGGACGGCCTACGTCACCGGGGGCTACACCCGCGACGGCTACTGGAACGGCATCACGGTCGTGGACCTCGACAGCGGGAGCAGCCGCCGGCTCGCGGCGGGGTCGCGTCCGCTGGGCATCGCGGTCCTGGGGTGAGCGGCCCCGCGGTGCACGGTCCCGCGGTGCACGCTTGTGGGGTGAACGGCGTCAGCCCGCGCAGGTGTCCAGCATGGTGGAGAGCGTCTTCTTCTCGGGTTCGGTGACGGTCAGACCGTACGCGGACTTGACCGTGGTCCAGGCCCGCCCGTACTGGCACCAGGCCGCCTTCGACGGCGGCTGCCACAGATCGGGACTCTGGTCGCCCTTCGACCGGTTCGACGAGGCCGTCACCGCCAGCAGTTGGGGGTGCGTCAGGTCGTTCGCGAAGGCCTTGCGCTTCGCGGCGTCCCAGCCGGCCGCGCCGGAGCGCCAGCCCTCGGCGAGGGGCACCATGTGGTCGATGTCCATCTTCGAGGCCTCGGTGACCACCACCTCGTCGTACAGGCTCTTCCACGTGCCGGACACGGCCTTGCACTGGGAGTCCCGGGTGACGTTCGCGCCGTCCCGCTGGAGGATGACCTCGCGGGTGTCGCACTTGTCGCCCTGCTCCGCCCAGTGCGTGAACTTGTCCCGGCTGTAGCCGGACATGGTTCCCGGGGCCGCCACCTTCAGCGCAGCCAGCTGGGTACGGGCCACGGAGGCGGCGACCATGCCGGGGAGCACGTCACCGGTGGGGGGCTTCCCGTCCGCGGGAGCCCCGGACCGGGCGGGAGCACCGGAGGACGCGGAAGCGGAGGGCGCGGCGCCGCCCGGCTTCGGGTCGTCGCGGGGATCCGCCCCGGTTGCGCTCCCCGCTCCGGAACAGCCGGCGGCCGCCAGCAGCAGCACGGCCGTCAGTACCGCACCGCGCACCCGTATCTGACGCCCCATGACCCCACCCCGAACCCCGCCCCGCACACTGTGTCGCGGGAAGCCTACCCATGCCGGACGGCGGCCGAAGCCAGGCGCGTTGGCGCGGCGGGCGGCGAACGTTCCCCGGGCGTACGCCGGGTGGCGCCCGGGGGTGGTCCAGGGGTGCTACAGAGGTGCTACAGGGCCGGGCCCGGTGCAGGGCCGGCCCGTGGGCAGAAAGGGACGGCCTCGGCCGCCCGGCTTCAGGCGCGGTGGGCGCGCAGCCACGCCTCCAGGACGGTGAAGTCGGCGTTACCCAGGCCGAGCCGGGGGTCGACGCGGTGCAGGAGGGCCGGGCCGGAGTGGTGGGAGGACACCCAGCGGCGGTCCGCGTCGCCGATCTCGTCGTCGACCCAGGCGAACGCCCGTCCCGCCGCCCACGCGACGAGCCCGCCGGTCTTCCAGTGCACCGCGCCGCGGCCGTCCTCGGCGGAGGGCTCGGGCCACTCCACCACCGGCAGGGCCGGCAGTCCGAGCCGCGGGGAGAGGCACAGGTTCGCGTCCTCGCCCCAGGTCGTGGCCCACACCAGCTCGCACGGCAGCCCGGCCAGCCGGGGGCCGAGCGCCGGATCGGCCCGGGTGAGGAGGGGGTGGCCGCCGGAGAGGTCGGCCGTGCCCGGGGCCGCGTGGACCGGGTGTCCGTGCGGGGAGCCGAACGGGATGAGCGGGCCGTCTACGTCCAGGAAGAGGAGGGGGCGGCGGTCGTGCGGGGTCTCGGGGACGGTGGAGGCGGTGGGCGCGGTGTCCATGCGGCCCAGGGATATCAGGCGGCCGCGACGGCTGTCCCGGGCATTGCGGCGGCCGCGGCCTCCGCTGAGCGCTCCAAAGCATTGCTTGGGGTTGTCATAAGTCCGGGTTATGGGGTCATAAACCGGGGGTGGGTGCCGGGTTAGGCTGCCCTTAGCTTAGGGTTCCCCTTGATCGAGTCTTTCGCCGTTCGAAGGGAACCCAGCCATGCCTCGCCCCCTGCGGGTAGCAATCGTCGGTGCCGGCCCCGCCGGCATCTACGCCGCCGACGCCCTGCTGAAGTCCGAGGCGGCCACCGAGCCGGGTGTGTCCATCGACATCTTCGAGCGGATGCCCGCACCCTTCGGCCTGATCCGTTACGGCGTCGCGCCCGACCACCCCCGCATCAAGGGCATCATCACCGCCCTGCACCAGGTGCTCGACAAGCCGCAGGTCCGCCTCTTCGGCAACGTCGACTACCCGAACGACATCAGCCTCGACGAGCTGCGCTCCTTCTACGACGCCGTGATCTTCTCCACCGGCGCCACCGCGGACCGCGCGCTCACCATCCCCGGTGTCGACCTCGACGGCTCCTACGGCGCCGCCGACTTCGTCTCCTGGTACGACGGCCACCCGGACGTCCCGCGCACCTGGCCGCTGGAGGCCGAGAAGGTCGCCGTCCTCGGCGTCGGCAACGTGGCCCTCGACGTGGCCCGGATCCTCGCCAAGACCGCCGACGAGCTGCTCCCGACCGAGATCCCGGCGAACGTCCACGACGGCCTCAAGGCCAACAAGGCCCTCGAGGTCCACGTCTTCGGCCGCCGCGGCCCCGCGCAGGCCAAGTTCAGCCCGATGGAGCTGCGCGAGTTGGACCACTCGCCGAACATCGAGGTCATCGTCAACCCCGAGGACATCGACTACGACGAGGGTTCGATCACCACCCGCCGCTCCAACAAGCAGGCGGACATGGTCGCCAAGACCCTGGAGAACTGGGCGATCCGCGACATAGGCGAGCGCCCGCACAAGCTCTTCCTGCACTTCTTCGAGTCGCCCACCGAGATCCTCGGCGAGGACGGCAAGGTCGTGGGCCTGCGCACCGAGCGCACCGAGCTCGACGGCACCGGCAACGTCAAGGGCACCGGCACGTTCACCGACTGGGACGTCCAGTCCGTCTACCGAGCCGTCGGATACCTCTCCGACGAGCTGCCCAAGCTGCCGTGGGACGTCGACTCCGGCACGGTTCCGGACCAGGGCGGCCGCGTCATGGAGGCCGGCGCGCACCTGGCGTCCACGTACGTCACCGGCTGGATCCGCCGCGGCCCGATCGGCCTCATCGGCCACACCAAGGGCGACGCGAACGAGACGGTCGCCAGCCTGCTCGCCGACCACGCGGACGGCAACCTGCTGACGCCGGCCGCTCCCGAGCCCGAGGCGGTAGAGACCTTCCTCGCGCAGAAGGCGGTCCGCTTCACGACGTGGGAGGGCTGGTACAAGCTCGACGCCGCCGAGAAGGCGCTGGGCGAGCCGCAGGGTCGCGAGCGCGTGAAGCTCGTCGAGCGCGAGGACATGCTCAAGGCGAGCGGGGCCTAGCCGGCCCCCCTCCGGGCCCGGCCGGGCTCCGGGCGTAGGGGCGTACGTGCACGTGAGCGTCTTACGGAAGTCTGACGGGCGGGCCCGGACCCTGGCGGTCCGGGGCCCGCGGGTGGTCGAATCGCCACGTGAGCACAGACCAGCGACCCGGCCCGGACCTCGGCCCCGTTCCCGACGCCGACCTCGATCCCGATCCCGACGGTCGCGGTGCCCCCGTGGGCCGGCGGCTGGTCCTCGGGATGGTGGGGCTCGGGGCCCTCGGTCTGGCCCTCGCGCCGAAGCTCCAGGCCGGGTTCGACGCCGTACTGGGTTCGGCCGCGAGCAAGGACCCCACCGGGCTCACCGGACTGCTGCCGGGCGGCGGCGGGTTCCGCTACTACTCGGTCGCGTCCTCGGTTCCCGAGCGCGGCCCGGCCGACTACCGGCTGACCGTCGACGGCCTGGTCGAGCGCCCGGCCACGTACACCCTCGACGCGCTGCGGGCCCTGCCGCAGACCCGGATCGTCCGCGACGTCCAGTGCGTGACGGGCTGGCGGGTCCCCGAGACCCCTTTCGAGGGCGTCCCGCTCTTCCGGCTGCTGGACGCCGCCGGGGTCCACCCCGAGGCGCGCGCCATCCGGTTCACCTGCTTCGACGGCACCTACACCGAGAGCCTCACGCTCCGGCAGGCCCGCCGCGAGGACGTCATGGTGGCCCTGAACATGCAGGACAAGCCCCTCGGCCACGCCCACGGCGGCCCGGTGCGCCTCTACGCGGCCCCCATGTACTTCTACAAGTCGGCGAAATGGCTGTCGGGCATCACCGTCACCCGGGACGTCCAGCCCGGCTACTGGGAGAAGCTCGGCTACGACGTCGACGCCTGGGTCGGCAAATCGAACGGACGCGACGATGCCCCGACCGTCTGAACTCCCGGCCGGACAGGCCGGACACGCCGGACAGACCGAACACGCCGCACAGGTGGGGCAGGCCGGATCCGTAGCCTCGCCCGAGGAGTCCGCGGCCGGGCACCCCGCCCGCGTACGCCGGTTCGGCCCCGCCGTGCGGCTGGTCCACCTGGCCACCGCCACCCTCACCGGGGTGTGCCTGGCGAGTGCGGCCTGCCTCTACCTGCCGCCCCTCGCCGAACTCGTCGGCCGCCGCCACCTCGTGGTCACCGTCCACGAGTGGTCCGGACTGCTGATCCCGGCGCCCGTCCTGCTGGGGCTCGGCTCCCGGGCCTTCCGCGGTGACCTGCGCCGGCTGAACCGCTTCGGCCCGCACGACCGCACCTGGCTCCGCTCCGCCCTGCGCCGCGACCACCGGCCGGCCGCCCGCCCGGCGGGCAAGTTCAACGCCGGGCAGAAGCTCTACGCGAGCTGGAGCACCGGCGCCGCCCTCGTGATGCTCGGCACCGGTCTGCTGATGTGGTTCACCGGGCTGGCCCCGCTGACCTGGCGGACCGGGGCCACCTTCGTCCACGACTGGCTGGCCATCGCCATGACGGTGGCCGTCGCGGGCCACGTCGTGATGGCCGTCCGCGACCCGGAGGCCCGGCGCGGCATGCGGACGGGTTCGGTGACCGCCGACTGGGCGCGGCGCGAGCACCCGCTGTGGCGCCCGGACGGATCCTCCGCCTCGGGGGCCGTACGCCCTACTCCGGCCCGGCCGCCGCGTCCAGGGCGGCGGTGAGCCGCCGCAGGCGGTCCTGAAGCTCCTTGATCTCGCCGAGTTGGAAGCCGGTCGCGGCCGCGATGCGCCGGGGCACCTCGACGGCCCGCGCGCGCAGGGCCGTACCGGCCTCGGTGGGCCGTACGTGCACGGACCGTTCGTCCGCTGCGCTGCGCTCGCGCACGAGCAGGCCGGCGGCCTCCAGGCGCTTGAGGAGCGGGGAGAGTGTGCCCGAGTCCAGCCGCAGGTGCTCCCCGACCTGTTTGACCGGCATCTCGCCGTGCTCCCAGAGCACCAGCATCACCAGGTACTGGGGGTAGGTCAGGCCGAGGTCCTTCAGGACGACCCGGTAGAGCCCGCCGAAGGCGCGGTTCGCCGCGCCCAGCGCGAAGCAGATCTGGCCGTCGAGGCGCAGGAAGTCCTGGTCGGGTAGGGCGTCGGTCGGTTGCTCGGTCATGGAGGGAAGTGTACCCGGGGTGCCGTGTCGGCAACTGAATTGTGCACAACTTAATTGTGTGCCATATTGATGGGGCGAGGTCGTCGGTCGACGGCCCCGCCTCCGCCCCGTGAGAGGAACCCCCGAGATGGACGCGATCTACACCGCTGTCGCCACCGCCAACGGCCGCGAAGGCCGCGCCGTCAGCTCCGACGGTCAGATCGACCTGGCGCTGGCCATGCCGCCGGCCCTCGGTGGCAGCGGTCTGGGCACCAACCCCGAGCAGCTCTTCGCGGCCGGATACGCCGCGTGCTTCGCCAGTGCCCTCGGGCTGGTCGGCCGCCAGGCCAAGGTCGACACCAGCGAGATCTCGGTGACCTCGGAGGTCTCCATCGGCAAGGACGGCGCGGGCTTCGGTCTGGCCGTGGTCCTGCGCGTGGAACTCCCCGAGGCGCTGATGGGGGAGACGGGCACGCTGCTGGTCAAGCAGGCCCACGAGGTCTGCCCCTACTCCCGAGCCACGCGCGGCAACATCCCCGTCGAGCTCGTCGTCGAGTAGTCCGCTCCTCCAGGGCGGCGGTTCCGGGCGGCATGCCGGGAGCCGCCGCCTTTTCGCGTCCTGACCGCAGGTCGGACGCGACAAGCCCTTATCTGCTAGGTGAGACAGCTGGTTCTCGCTGTAGATGCGCGCGAAATGGACTGCTAATGTCCGCATGCGCGACTCTGGATGAGGGAGAAAATTACATGCCAAAGACAGTTCTGCGGCGCGCCGTCGCAGGAAAGTCACTGGTCATCGGCACCCTCCTGGCCCTTCTGGTGCCGGGATCGGCCTACGCCAACACCGTCGGCGTGACGGTGAAGACTCCGGGGGCCACCTCCGGACCCGCAGCGACCTTCTCCGAGATATCCACCCACGCGGACTGCTCCTCGGGGCTCATCTCCGGTGGCGGAATCAACCAGGCCATCGGCACCGGCACTTCGTCCAACGGCAACAAGGTGGACGGCACCGCGCCCAGCCCCGACGGCAGCACCGAGTACACCGGCTCGACCGGCGTCGTCGGCACCGACGTGACGCACTGGCTCGGCATCGGCGGCAGCGGGGGAGCGGTCAACGCCTCGTTCTCCAGCACCCCTTACGCGGTGTGCTTCACCAGCGACCTGATCAACCACACCCAGGTGGTGATGAACAAGGTCGCCGGACCCACCACGGCCTCCACGGTCGGCCTCGTCACCGCCACCTGCCCGGCCAACACCCGCCTGCTCGGCGGCGGCGCCCGGATCACCCCGGCCGACGTCGGCAGCCTCAAGCCGATCGCCTCCTTCCCCACCTTCAACGACGCCGGGCACGCCTACGGCCAGAAGGCCGCCGCCGACGGCGAGACGAACCCCGACTCCTGGACCGCGGTCGGCTGGAACGGCGGTGGCGGCGGCACCGGCAACACGACGTACGCCTACGCGATCTGCAGCGGCAGCAACATCAACATCAGCGGCACCACGGTCAAGGTGCGCTACAGCGAGGTCAGCGGCCCGACCGCGGCCACGTCGGGGCAGACCGCGACGGTCGGCTGCGGCGGCAACGACGGCAAGCTGATCAGCGGAGGCGCGGCCATCAGCGGCGGCAGCGTGACGACCACCGCCTTCACGGGACCGGGCTCGCCGGGCGACCACCTGGGCGGCAGCTACCCCAGCAACTCCGGTGGCACCGCGGTGGGCGACGGGACCACCACGGCCTCCTACTGGACGGCCTACAGCCACACGGGCGGCGGAAGCTCGCCCAACACCTACACCGACGCCTGGGCGCTGTGCGCCGACGACGGCGTCTGACCGGTATGGCCGGCCCCCGTTTCCCCACCACCCCGATCAGGACCATGACTTCACACAGACCCGCCCCCGCTCCCCGCCCCGTCTCCCGGACCGCACTCGTCCTCGGCACGGCAGGCCTCCTCGCCGCTCTGGTGGCACCCCTCGCCGCGTCCGCCGACCCGGCGGACGCGCCGTCCGGCTCCTGCGGCCCGGCGGGCGTCTTCACCAGCTCCCCGCCCACCTGTACGTACGCCACCGCGGGCACCGACGTCTTCACCGTGCCCTCCGGGGTGAGCGCCCTCACCGTTGACCTGTACGGAGCCGAAGGCGGCGGCGCCGCCGGCTTCGTCTCCCCGAACCCGCCGAACGAGGGCGCGCCCGGCGGCCTCGGCGGCCGGACCCGCGCGGTCCTCGCCGTGGCCCCCGGCCAGGCCCTCCAGATCACCAGGGGAGGTGTCGGCAGCTCAGGAACCTCCCGGCACGGCGAGTACGCCCGGCCCGGCGGCTTCGGCCACGGCACCGGCGGCGGCGGTGCGCACGGCGGCGGCGGCTCCGGCGGCGGCGCCACCGATCTGCGCACCGGCGCCTTCGGCCCGGCCGACCGGATCCTGGTGGCCGGAGCCGGCGGAGGCGCCGGCAACGGCGGCCCCCTGCTGCACGGAGGCAACGGCGGCGGGCCCGCCGGCGAGAACGGCGGCGAGGGCGGCGGCCCCGAGGGATCCGGCGCCGGAGGCACCGGCGGCACCCAGACCCAGCACGGCACCGGCACCCGGACCAACCCGATCGGCGCGGGGGGAGGCAACGCGAGCGACATCGACCAGTACACGGGCCAGCCCAACCCCGGCTCCGGCGGCACCGGGGGCAACGGCGGCCGTGGCGGCAACGGCGGCGGGGGCGGTGGCGGCGGCTGGCGCGGCGGTGGCGGCGGCTCCGGCGGCGGCAACCCCGGCAACCTCTACGGCGCGGGCGGCGGTGGCGGCAGCGGCTACGCGGCCGGAGCCGAGGCCGGTGTCTCCGAGGCCACCCTGCGGTCGGGCGTCCAGCACGGCGACGGCAAGGCCGTCGTCTCCTTCCGCTACGGGACGTCGACCACCCTCACCACGGACACCGCCACCCCGCTGTTCGGGCACGCCGTCGCCCTGACCGCGACCGTGACGGGCTCCGAGGACCCGGCCACCGCCCCGGGCGGCAGCGTCACCTTCTCGGACGGGACCACCCCGCTCGCCACCGTGCCACTCGACGGAGGGCAGGCCCGCCTCACCACCAGCGCCCTGCGCCCCGGCACCCACCGGATCAGCGCCGCCCACACCCCCGACGCCGACCACACGGCGAGCTCCACCGGCGAACCGGCCGAGGTCACCGTCGGATTCAGCCGGCCCTGCGTCACCACCGACCACCACGGACCGCTGACCGTGGCGGCCGGGGAATCGCTCTGCGTCGCCTCCGGCGGAAGCCAGAGCGGTCCGCTCACCGTCCGGCCCGGCGGCGCGCTGTCCGTCTCGGACGCCCGCGTCACCGGTCCGTTCTCCGCCGACGGGGCGCTCGCCGTGTCCCTCTGCGGATCCACGCTGGACGGCCCGGTCACGGTGCGCGACACCAGCGGTTCCGTGGTGATCGGCTCCGCCGCGGGCGAGGGGGCGGGTCCCGACTGCGCCGGCGACGCGATCACCGGTCCCGTGACCCTGGTAGCCAACACCGGAGGCGTCGAGTTCGCGGGCGGCCGGATCGTCGGACCGCTGCGCTGCGAGGCCAACGAACCGGCGCCGCGCGTCACCGCGACGACCGTGGCCGGACCCCGGTCCGGCCAGTGCCGGTGATCGCGGCTCCGTAGCGGGGCGG
This sequence comes from Streptomyces sp. NBC_01298, assembly GCF_035978755.1. NCBI lineage: Bacteria > Bacillati > Actinomycetota > Actinomycetes > Kitasatosporales > Streptomycetaceae > Streptomyces > Streptomyces sp. NBC_01298. The sequence continues at coordinate 531,549 of NZ_CP108414.1, read as the reverse complement.
CTCCGTAGCGGCGCGGCCCCGTAGCGGCGCGGCCCCGTGACTCCGCGGGCCCGGCAGGAAGCCGGGCCCGCGGAGTTCAGAACGTCCGGTCCAGCAGGGCGAACAGCGCGGCCCAGTGCCGCTCGTCCGCGGCCGCGTCGTAGGAGCTCGTGTCGGCCAGGGTGTAGCCGTGCGCCGCGCCCTCGTACACCTCGGCCCGGTGGCGGACGCCCGCCGCCGCCAGGGCCTTCCCCAGCCGGTCGATCTCCTCGGCCGGCAGCGTCGGATCCTGGTCCGCGTGGCCGAAGTAGAGCTCGGCGGTGACCCGGTGCGCCACCAGGTGCGGACTGTCCGCCGCGTCCGTGGCCAGGAACCCGCCGTGGAAACCGGCCGCGGCGGCCACCCGTTCGGGATACGTACCGGCCGTGAGCAGGGCCAGCCGGGCGCCCAGGCAGTACCCCGTGATCGCCACGGGCCCGGCGGCCACGTCCGGGAGGCCCGCGAGCCGCTCCAGATAGGCCTCCGCGTCGCGCATCGCCAGCTCGGCGGTCAGCGAGCGCAGGGCCGGTCCGATCCGGTCGAAGAGCTCAGGCTGCCGGTCGAAGTCCACGAACTCCGGCAGCTCGAACACCGGTGCGCGCCCGTGGCGGTAGAAGAGGTTGGGCATCAGCACCACGTGGCCGGCCGCCGCGATCCGGTCCGCCACGGACTTGACGTGCGGACGGATCCCGAGGGCGTTCACGTACAACAGCACCCCCGGGTACGGGCCTTCGCCGTCGGGCCGGGCCAGATAGGCATCGGCGGCGCCGTCCCGGGTGACGACCTCCACCGTCGTCCGGACTACCTCGCATGCGGTCGTCATGGCCGTCCCCCTCTTTCGTATGGCGAAGGCCGCAGACTACCGTGATCGGAGTCTTGCCCCGGAGTGTCCGGAAACCACCCTCGCCGGGCCCCAACCGGGGGCGTACCGTGGTCCGATGCCAGTCATGGACATCAGCGCCGGCGCGGAAGAGTTCGACGCCGACCCGTACGCCTTCTACGAGAGGATGCGTGCGGCGGGGCCCGTCCACCGGATCGTCCTCAATGCCGGCGATCCCGAGCCGAGCTGGATGATCGTCGGGCACGAAGAGGGGCGCCGCGCGCTCAACCACCCGGCCCTGTCCAAGGACTGGCGCACTGCGGGCGACTTCGCGGACGTTCAGATCAGCGCCGTGAGTTCCAACATGCTGGAATCCGACCCGCCCCACCACACCCGGCTGCGGCGTCTGGTCTCCAGGGAGTTCACCGCGCGCCGGATGGAGGGCATGCGGGCGCGGATCCAGCAGATCGCCGACGAACTGCTCGACGCGATGGCCGCCGGGCCGGAGCGCGCCGGCGACCTGATCGAAGCGCTGGCGTTCCCGCTGCCGATGACCGTCATCTGCGAGCTGCTCGGCGTCCCCGACCTCGACCGGGCCAGGTTCCGCTACTGGTCCAACGAGATCGTCTCCCCCACCTCGGTCGACGCGAACGGCGTCGCGAACCGGGAGATGGGGAGGTACCTCGTGGAGCTCATCGGGGCCAAGTCCAAGGACCCCGGCGAGGATCTGCTCAGCGCGCTGATCCGCGCCAGCGACGAGGACGGGGACTCGCTGTCCTCCGACGAGGTCATCGGGATGGCCTTCCTGCTGCTGATCGCGGGCCACGAGACCACCGTCAACCTCATCTCCAACGGGGTACGGGCCCTGCTCGCCCACCCGGAACAACTGGCCGCGCTGCGCGGGGACTTCGACGGACTGATCGACGGAGCGGTCGAGGAGATGCTCCGCTACGACGGCCCCGTGCAGCACACCACGTACCGCTACGCCCGCGAACCCCTCGACCTGGGCGGCACCGTCATCCCGGCCGGGGCCACCGTGTTCGTCTCCCTGGGCGGTGCCGACCGCGACCCCGCCCGCTTCGCGGACCCCGGGGCCTTCGACATCGGCCGCGTCCCGCAGGGCCACCTGGCCTTCGGCCACGGAATCCACTTCTGCATCGGCGCCCCGCTGGCCCGCATGGAGGGCCGCATCGCCATCCGCTCCCTGCTCGAACGCTTCCCCGACCTGGCCGAGGACCCGGCGGCCGGCCCGCCGGCCTGGCTGCCGGGCACCCTGATGCACGGCGTGAGCCGCCTTCCGGTCCGCTGGTAGGCCGGGGGCCGATCCGTTGTGAACGTGCCGACGGGCCGGACCAGGTGAAGCCGGGTCCGGCCTGTCGGCCGCTCGTCCCTACAGGTCGAGTTGGTACTGGACCGTCGTGTGCGTGGGCACGTAGTCGAGGCTGTCGCTGATGTGCCTCATGTGCGTGTTGCTGTCGGCGGTGTCGGTCAGGAGGCCGCCGAGGTCCGGATGGCGCGCGTGGGCCTGCCGGATGGACTCGGCCTTCATCCATCGGCCGAGCCCGTGTCCGCGGTGCTCGGGCAGCACGGCGGTGCCGTAGTGCTGGCCGTCACCCTTGCCGTCGCCGGGGACGACGAGCTCGGTGAACCCGGCGATCGAGCCGTCGGCCGTGTCGATGGCGACGACCGTGTGCAGCTGCTCCCCGCGGTCTTCAACGGCCTTCGCCGCGGCCCGGACCCGGTCCACGTCCCAGATCGTGATGCCGTGGTCGGTGTCCTCCATGGGCATGTCGTCCATGGCGCGGCGCGAGGCGGCGAACGTCCGGGCGAGGCCGTCGGGGACGGTTCCCCGCCAGGACTCCAGCCGGTAGCCGGGGTGCGGACGTTCGATGATCGCGGCGAGGGCGGCGGGGTCCACGTCGGCCAGCGGCAAGCGGGCGAACCTCAAGGTGAGCACCTTGCGGAAGCCGTGGGCCGGCAGGAAGTGATCGGCGGGCGATCCGGCTTCGGCCTGCGCGGTGACGCAGCGTCGGGCGTTGTCCCGAGCGGCGGCCACGGCCGCGTCGAGGAGCCTCGAGCCGACGCCCTGGCGCCGCTCCGTGGGATGGACGTGGAGGGTCAGCTCGGCCAGGTGCTCCTGTCCGCCGTCGAACAGGCGCAGGAAGGCCGTCCCGACGGGGACGGAATCGGCGTCGGACGCCAGCCACGCGAGGCGTCGGCTGTGTGCCCCGTGAGCGGGGTCGGTCAGTGGGGTGATGTGGAGCGACAAGGTGTCTCCGTCGTGAGGAGGCGGAAAGGGTCAGTGCGCGGGCTCACCTGCTGGGCACTCGTGCGCATGTGCTCCACACCTCCTCGTCGACAGTGCCGGCTCGGAACGCCCCGGACGGCTCGGGCGAACCTAGCCGGGCCACCGGTTCCTCGGCAATGGATTAACGGGACCGGACGGGCCGGGCCGGGTCAGCCGGCGGCGCCCCGCGCCAGGAGACGTACGGCCTGTTCCAGGCGGGCCCGCCGGGTCTCCGGGGTGAGGGCCTGGAGAAGGGGCAGGGCGACGAGGTAGCGCCCGGTCCGGTCCAGGGCCTCGAAGGCCGCCCGGGCGGCCGGGTCCCCGGCCAGGGCCGCGGCGAGGTCGGGCGGCACCTCCGCCGTCCGCTGGGAGGCGTAGGCCCCCGCCCAGCGGCCGTCCTCCTGCGCCTTGCGCACCTCGGCGAGCCCCGGTTCGCGCATCCGTCCCAGGGCCGTCAGCTCGGTCACCTTGTCGACATTGACCTGCGACCAGAGGCTGCGGGGCCTGCGGGGCACGTACTTCTGCAGGTAGTACCGCTCGTCCAGGGAGCGGCGCTGCCCGGAGATCCAGCCGTAGCAGAGCCCGATGTCGACCAGCTCGTCCGAGGAGACCGAAGCGATCCCGGACGCCTTCTTCGCCAGCCTGACCCACACGCCCTCGTGCCGGGTGTGGTGCCCGGCCAGCCACTCCTCGAAGGCCGCGCCGTCGGCGAACGCGATGACCTCGACGCCGTCCGGCGCGTCCGGCTCCTCCAGCTCGTTCATGCGGCCACGTTAGTGGCCGCCCCCGGAACGGAGCGGGTGCCCGGCTGCGGGATAATGATCGCCGGTGCGGGCCCGGTTCGCGCCGGACAGCGCAGCGACCCGAGATGGAGCCCCCGATGGACGTACGCCACTTCGAGCGGATCACCGCCTTCATCGAGGCGCGGCTCACCCCGCTCTTCGCCGAGGAGACGGGCAGCGAGAACGGCTTCGGGATGGACGACACCTCCCGCGCCCTGCGCGCCCTGCGCAACGCCGCCCTGGAGGCCTCGGTGGCGAAGAGCCTCATCGCGCAGCGGGAGACGGCCGAGCCGGCCGTCCGCCGGGTCATCGACCAGGCGGTGGAGCACCACTGGGACGTGCTGCGCGGCATCGCCCGCCAGTGGGAGGACCACGCCGACTTCGTCCGCGAGTTCAAGCGCCACGCGTGGGAGCTCGACGAGGCCCCCGCGGCGGCCGTAGCCCCGTAGCCCCGTAGCCCCATGGCCTCGTAGCCCCTCGGCCGGGCCCCGGCTCGCCCGCCGGGGCTACCGCAGGTCCATGCCCGGGTCGTCGATGACGCGCTCCTGCTCGCTCTGCTCGCGCAGCCGGCGCGCCTTGTCCCTCAGTCGCCGGCTCTCGTCGGGGTCGGTCGAGCGGGTGGCGGCCTCGTCCAGTTCCTGCGCCTTGTCGCGCAGCTGCCGGGACCGGCCGTGGGATTCGCCTGCACTCATGATCACTCCTGGGCGCTGTGGGGGGACGCCGGGCGGCTTTCAGCGAACCAGCAGTACACCGCGGGCGCATCTCGAACGCCGCCCGCGGTCACGTACGGTCACCACCAGTAGGCGGGGTACCTCGGCGCTTTGCGGCGAATCCGGGAGGCCGCGTACCCGGTCAGGACGATCAGGACCGTCGAGCCGAACAGCAGCGGGACGAACCGGGCCGCCACCGGACTCTGGAGCACGACCACCACGGCGGTGGCGCAGGCGGGTGAATGCGGGGTGCGCGCGGCCATGACCAGCGCCAGCGTCACACCGGCGGCCACGGCGGCCCCCCAGGCGCTGCTTCCGGCCACGGCCAGCACGCCGTAGCCGACGGCCGCTCCCACCATGTGCCCGATGATCACCCCGCGCGGCTGCGCCAGCGGCAGCGTGGGCGCGCTGTGCACGAGGGCGGCGCTGGCGGCCAGCGGGGGGATGAGGATGGGCTCGTGGATCATGGCTCCGACCGCCACGAGCCACAACAGGACCGCCGTCGCGGCGCTGATGCTGTGGATCGCGGCGGCGGCCGTGGGCCGGGCCGGAGCCCGGCCGCCGATCATCCGGCGGCGGGGCGCCCCGGGGACTTCGGCCCCGGGGGAGCCGGAGGCCTCAGGGGAGCCGGAGGCGTCGGGGGACGAAGCGGGGTGCAGCGCGGTACTCATGGCGGCAGGTTTCCGGGCAGGGCGGCCGTCGGCCGGGCAGGGGCGGTACGGGGACCCTATCCGGAGCCCCGCCGCCGCCCGCCCCCGGGTCCGCCCGGCGGTGCGCACCCGGGGGCGGCGACCGTCACGCGTTGGGGTCGAAGGGGATGCCGGCCGGTTTGGCCTTGGCCAGGTGGCCGTTGAACTGGCCGTCCTTGATGCCGAGCAGGGCGCTGCCGAAATCGGCCTGGCTCAGCTTGTCGCGCAGCCCGGCCGGGTAGCCGTTCCAGCCGACCAGCGTCGGGTACTGCCAGGTCCCCTTGTGGTTCTCCGGCGGCTCGTCGTTGGAGTTCGCGGCGCGGAAGCAGTGCGTGCTGATGCCGTCCTTGTGGTAGACGATCTTCGGGTGGGTGCCGTCGAAGCGGATCTGTGAGGCGGCGTGGACCTTGAAGTTGCCGTGCTCCGAGGTGGAGACGTAGGCGACCTGGTTGTTCTGGATCCACACCACGACGTGCTCCCAGTCGTGCCGGTGCCCGGCGCTGCCGGGGCCGAGGGAGACCTGGTCCTTCTCGAAGTAGAGCGCGTACATGACGGCGCACCAGCCGTTGTTGCATTTCGCGCGGGAGTAGCCGTTGGTGTTGTCGAGGTCGGAGAGGTCGCGGCACTGGCCGTTGACGTCGCCGCCCATCTTCAGGCCCCCGTTGAGGGTGCCGTCCGGACCGATGGCGGGACTGGAGTAACAGCCGTCGCGGTCGTAGTCGTAGGCCGGCTGGAAGCTCTGCTCCAGCCCGTCCGCGTTGCCGGGCAGGGCCGGGGGCGGAGCCGCGTACGCGATCCCCGGGACGGCGAGGACCAGCGTCACGGCCCCCGCCGTGGCGGCGAGCATCCTGCGGGCCCGCCGGCCCGGCCCCCTGCGGGAACGTTTCACGGGCGGTACGTCGGCCATCGTGTCCTCCTCATCGGTCGCACGGGCAACGCCCGTGCGGGAATGCGGAGTTCAGCTTTCCTGGCTCCCGCCCCCAGGCCAAGGGGCGGGAGCCTCCCGGTGTCCGGGAATCGCCGTCAGCGGTTCTCGGGGAGGTCCGCCTCCGCCGCGGCCGGGGCGAAGGCGAAGCCGCGCGCGGCGGCCTTGCCGACGGCCGGCGCCTTGCCGCAGAAGGCGGCTTCCAGGGTGCCGCCGAGGGCGGTGTTGGCCTGGCCGCGGTTGGAGGTGTTCGCCATGGCGGAGAGGGAGCTCTTGCCGTCCCGGGTGGTGAACGCGTAGGTGTAGAACCCCTGCACGGTGCCCGTGTGCCCGTAGACCTGCGCACCGCAGGAGAGGTCGTAGCGGCGCAGGCCCAGCCCGTAGAACCGGGTGTTCGTGGTGTCGGTCGGCGTGACGGTGAGCATGGCGTCCAGGGTTTCCGGGCGCAGCAGCTTCCCGCCGAGCAGGGAGGACATGAAGGTGCTGAGGTCGGCCGCGCTGGAGATCATCGCGCCCGCGGACTGCGCCCAGGAGACGGTCTGCTCGGTGGAGTCGACCAGCGGGGCGCCCTCCTCGTCCGGGTGGAGGTAGCCGTTGGCGTGCAGGCCCTTGATGGCCGTGCCGGGGTGCACGTAAGAGGTGTTCTTCAGCTTGAGGGGCTTGATGATGCGCCGCTCGTACTCCTTGGCGACCGGCTTTCCGGTGGCCTTCTCGATCAGCATCCCCACCACCACGAAGTTGGTGTTCGAGTACTTGTACGCCACCCCGGGCTCGGTGGTCCTCGGCTCGGCGAGCGAGAGGCCGACGAGTTCCCGGTACGTGAACACCTTGTTCCGCACCGCCTCGAAGCCGGGCACCGTGTGTTCGAACATCGCGTTGGTGTAGTCCGCCAGGCCGCTGCGGTGGGTGAGCAGGTGGCGCACCGTGATCCGGTCGTCGGGCAGCAGGCCCGGAAGGTAGGAGTTGACCGGCCGGTCCAGCTCGATCCGCCCCTCGTCCACCAGTTGGAGGAGGACCACCGAGGAGAACGTCTTGGTGACGCTGCCGATGCGGAAGCGGGCCCGCGTGTCCATCGCCGCGCCCGTGGTCCGGTCCCGTACGCCCTCCACCCGGGTCCGGACCCCGTCCGGACCGGTGAAGCGGGCCATCGCCCCGGGGGCCCCGGCCGCCGTCGTATTGCGCAACGCCTGCGTCAGCGCCTCCAGATCGGGCGCGGCGGCCGGCTGGAGGGGAGCCTGGGAGGCGGAACCGGGCGCGGTCGCCGCGTGGGCGGCGGTGGCGGGCAGCGTACCGCCGGCCACGACGGCGAGCAGGGCGGCGCCGACGGCCAGGCGCCGTGCGCGGGGGAGGGACGGAAGGGTGGACTGGTGCGACGGGTAAGACGGGTACGCGGACGGACGCACGTTGCTCCTCGAAATGGGCCGGGTCGGCCGGCTTGGGGGGTTTGTGGTTCGTTTCCGACCTTACGGATGATCAACGACAGGTAGGCACGTTTTCCAGCCAAGCCGCCCCGCGGACGTAAATATTCGTCATCCACGCCTGATAGTCCGGAAGGTAGGACCAGGCGTCATTGGTGTAGCCGTCCGAGGTCACGGACTCCGCGTGCTTCTGGCATCCGACGCGGATGGTCGTCGGCCCGGGGAAGGCGTAGACGCGGGCGGCCCCCGTCGCGGGCTGCTCCTTGGTCCAGACACCGGTGCCCCAGGTCTGGAACACGTGTCCCGTGACCGGGCCGGTGTCCACGCGGACCGCCCCGTAATAGCCGGTCGACAGCCGGGCGTCGGTGACCTCACTGACCATCAGCTTGGTGCCCGACTGGCGGGCCTCCGCGATCTTCCCCGCCCCGAGGTAGAGGGCGATGTGGTGCAGGTCGCGGGAGGTCCCCCACACCAGCAGGTCGCCGGGGAGCAGCGGCGCGAGCCCCTGGGCGGCCGTGAAGCGGGCGGCCGCCCGGTGCGTGTAGTACTGCGCACTGGCCACCCCGTCGAGCGGGTCCGAGCCGGTGGCCCGCGCGTACGCGTGGCGGACGAACCCCGAGCAGTCGAAGCCGAGCCGTTCGGGATCGTGCTCGCTCGCCGGATCGGTGGGGTCCACCTGCCCGTAGGTGGCACCGGGCGTGGGGCCGTGACCACCGCCCCAGGTGTACCAGACCCCCTTTCCCACCTGTTCGCAGCCGGCGGCGACGGCGCGCTCGGCCGCCGCCGAGGCCCCGGGGGCCAGGACCCGGCAATCGCCCTCGGCGGCGGCCGGGGTGGCGGGGGTGCAGAGCAGCACGGCCAAGAGCGCGAGGAGCGTGCCGATGAGACCTGTTCGGCGCAGTAGGAGGGGAGGCGCGAGGGGAGGCACAGGGGGAGGCGCGAGGGGAGACGCCATGGGAGACCTCGTTTCACGGGGGCGGTGGTGGCGAAGCGCGTCCGTCCGACCGGCACTTGACCGGCGGCGCCGCACTCGCGACCAGCCTGTCGGCCCCCGCCGCGCCCCGTCGAGGACCGGACGTGGCACCACCCGAACGGGCAACGGGAAACCCTGGAGGAAACCCCGGACGGCTTAGGCCGCGGCAAGATCCGAAAGAGACGGCCTAGCAGCGGCGCGCCGCCCCGGCGGGCGGACCGGGCGCCGGAGCCTGCCGCTCCCGCGGTCCCAGGCGGCCCACCGTCCGGCAGACGGCCGCCAGCCGGGCGCCGGGGTCCGGGTCCCACAGCCGTACGGTGCCGTCGTTGCTGCTGCTCGCCAGGGTCCGCCCGTCCGGGGAGAAGACGACCCCCCACACCGCGTTGGTGTGACCCGACAGCGCGGCCAGCAGCCGGTGTCCGGGGACGTCCCACAGCCGCACCGTACGGTCGTTGCCGCTGCTCGCCAGGGTCCGCCCGTCGGGGGAGAAGGCGACGGCCCGTGCCGATCCCGTGTGCCCGTTCAGCACCGCCGTGACGCGCCGCTGCTCCGCGTCCCACAGCCGTACGGTGCCGTCGTTGCCGCTGCTCGCCAGGGTCCGCCCGTCGGGGGAGAAGGCGACGGCCCGCACCGCTCCCGCGTGACCGCTGAGCGCGGCGAGCGGGCGGCGCCCGGCCACGTCCCACAACCGGACGGTCAGATCGTCCCCGGCGCTGGCCAGGGTCCGTCCGTCGGGGCTGAAGACCACGTCGTTGGCGAAGTCGGTGTGCCCGGTGAGGGTGGCGAGCGGACTGCGCGCGGCGGTGTCCCAGAGGCGTACGGTGCCGTCGGCTCCGGCGGAGGCGAGGGTGCGTCCGTCGGGGGCGAAGGCCACCGAGAACACGGTCCCGGTGTGTCCGGTGAGGGTGGCGAGGGGAGTGCGGGCGGCGGTGTCCCAGAGGCGTACGGTGCCGTCGGCTCCGGCGGAGGCGAGGGTGCGTCCGTCGGGGGCGAAGGCCACCGAGAACACCGTCTCGGCGTGCCCCGAGAAAGTGGCCAGAACCCGCCGTTCGGGCACGTCCCACAGCAGCACGGTGTGGTCCGCGTCCGCGGTCGCCAGGAGCTTCCCGTCGGGGCTGTACGCGGCGTGCCACACCTCGGTGAACGGACGCGCCGTCAGCACCGGACCCCGCAGGTCCCAGAGCACGACGGACTGGTCGAACGCGGCGGTGGCGAGCACCGATCCCGCCGGATCCACGGAGACGGCGAGCACGTAGTCGGTGTGGCCGGCCAGCGTGGCCGTGAGCCGGCCGCCGCGGACGTCCCACAGCCGGGTGGTGCCGTCGCCGCCGCCGCTGATGACGGTGGTGCCGTCCGGCGTGTAGGCCACGGTGTTGACGTCGTCGCTGTGCCCGGCCAGGGTCGCGGCCTCGCGCCGCCCGCCGACGTCCCACAGCCGCACCGTACGGTCGACCCCGCCGGTGGCGACCGTACGGCCGTCCGGTGCGAAGGCCGCGCCCAGCACCTCCCCGGCGTGCCCCTCCAGAACACCGGCCGGCTCCGCCCGCCGCGTGTCCCACAGCCGTACGGTCCCGTCGGCGCCGGCCGATACGAGGCTCCGGCCGTCCGGGGCGTACGCCAGGGTGTTGACCCGCGCGGTGTGCCCGGTCAGGACGGCGCGCACGCCGTGTTCCCCGGCCGTGTCCCGCAACTGGACGGTCCCGTCGGCGGTGGCGACGGCGAGGGTGCCCCCGTCGGGGGCGAAGGCCACCGCCCGGGCGCCCGCCGTGCCCGGGGGCAGCACCGACACGGAGCCGCCGCCCGCTCCGCCGTCCGCTCCGAGGGGCCAGAGCCGGACCGGTCCGTCGGTGGAACCGGCGGCCAGGGTCCGCCCGTCGGGGCTGAAGGCGACCGCGCGCACCCGGCCGGGCGCGGTGAAGGCGGCCACGGTGCTCCGGTCGGCCACCCGCCTCAGCAGGACCTTCCCGTCGGAGCCGGCCGTCGCCAGCAGTCGGCCGTCCGGCGCGAAGGCCACCGCGTTGACCGGCCCGCCGTGTCCGTCGAGCCGTGCCAGGAAGGGCTGGGACTGGGTACTGAGCAGGGCGCCGCGCGCCTCGGGCGTCGCTTCGGCCCGGTAGGCCTCGCCGGCGAGCAGCATGGAGGCCTCGGGCTGGCCGGCGGACAGCGACAGCGACCGGGCCGCCAGCGCCTGGGAACGGGCGGTCCGCTCCTGGGCGAGCGCCCCCGCACGCTGCTGGTACGCCACCCCGCCGGCGGTCAGCGCCAGCAGGAGCAGGACGACGAGCGTGGCCAGCATCCGCTGGTGCAGGCGGACCCGGAGCCGCTCCTGACGGTGGCGGGCCTCCTCCGCGGCCCGGCTCGCGTCGAGGAAGGCCGCCTCCCGGGGGCCCAGCCGGCTGCGGCCGTCCAGCTCGTCGGCCCAGGTGCGGGCGGTGGCGAGGCGGCTGCCGCGGTAGAGCACGGACGGGTCGCGGGCCTCGCGCACCCATTCGTCGGCGGCCTGGGCCAGGTGCTGGTGGACGAGCAGCCCGGCCCGGTCGGCGCGGATCCAGCCGCGCAGCCGGGGCCAGGCGTGCAGCAGGGCCTCGTGGGTGATCTCGACGGTGTCGCTGTCCGCGCTGATCAGCCGGGCCCGGACGAAGGCGTCGAGGACTCTCGTCAAACTCCCGTCGTCGCCCGAAGGGCGTGCCAGGCGTCGCGGGGCAGCCGGGGGTTCGGCGACAGGCCCCAGGGCGGCCGCGGCCCGCACGGTGTCGGCCTGCCCCTCCAGCAGGGCGGTGCGGCCCATCCGGCGCCGGGTCGGCCCCGTACCGTCGGCGATGTGCACCAGCCGGACGAGGAGCCGCCGGGCCATCCGCTGCTCGGCCGGGTCCAGCTTGGCGAACACCTGCTCGGCGCTGCGGGCCACGGCGCCCTGGAGGCCGCCGGCGTACTCGTATCCCGCGACGGTCAGCGTGGCTCCCTCGCGCCGCTGCCAGGTGGTCATCAGCGCGTGGGACATCAGGGGCAGGGCGCTGGAGGGAGCCTCCCCGGGCCAGGCCTCCGGACCGCTGCCGGGGCGCGCCGCGGGGTCCGCGGCACCGGGATCCCCGGCGCCCGGTTCCCGTACGGGGTCCCGTACGTCCGCGTCCCGCAGCAGCAGCGGGACCAGCCCCGGCTCCAGGACGAGCCCGGCGAGCTCCGCCGGGCGCGTGATCGCTTCGCGCAGCTCCGCCACGGACATCGGGGGCAGGACGAACAGCCCGTCGCTGAACACGGCGGCCAGCTCCGGAAGGTCCAGGCACTCCCCGGAGAAGTCGGCCCGCACGCCGAGCACGACGACGGCGGGGTCGGACCCGGGCGGCGCGGCCGCGGGAGGAACCGGGGGAGAGGCCGGGGAAACGCCCGGCGGCGAGGCCAGGGCGAGGAGCACCCGTACGAAGGCCAGGCGCTCCTCCTCGTCGGAGCAGAGGGTGAACAGCTCTTCGAACTGGTCGACCAGCAGCACCGGCCGCACGGTCGGGAGCCTGCGCCCGTCCGCGCCGGGGAGGGTGCCGGCGCCGTACGTCAGCCGGTGGACGGATTCGAGCAGCAGTTCCGGGCGGGCCCTCAGCTGCCCCGGGTTGACGTCGAGATCGCCCCCCACCACCTTGGCGGTGGCGTCGAGCAGTTCCCGCAGCGGGTGCGCGGTGGGGGTGAACCGGACGATCGGCCATCCGTCGGCCCCCGCCGCCGGGAAACCGCCGCTCCGCAGTGTCGGCACCAGACCCGCGCTGAGCAGCGAGGACTTGCCCGCGCCCGACCGGGCGACGAGGAGCAACGGGCCCTGGCCGAGCCGGTCGTGGACCCGCTCGACGAGGGCGGCCGTGGCCCGCTCCCGGCCGAAGAACCACCGGGCGTCCTGCGGGGTGAACGCCGACAGGCCGCGGTAGGGGCACGCGCCGTCCGCCTGTGGACCGCGCTGGTGGGGCGGGGCGGCCGGTCCGGCCGCCCCGGCTCGCGATCCTGTCGGGGACGGCCCGGACCCGTCGATGTCGGGGGCGAGTTCCGGTACCAGCCCCAGGAGTTCGCCCTCGGCCCCGAGGGCCCGGTCGCAACTGCGGGCCACGTCGAGGGTGACCGGCTTCGCGCCGGTCTCGATCTTGCTGAGGTAGCCCTTGCTGTAGTGCGTCCGGCGGGCGAGCTCGCCCAGCGACAGGCCGCGCTGCACGCGCAGCCTTCTCAACTGGGCGGGGAAGGCAGCCGCTGTCCCGCTCGCGCGGTCCGGATCCTCCAAGAGGTCCCCCATGGCAATGTGCGCCCAGGCTGTGAGAGGCAGGTGCCCAGGCTAGCGCGGGGGTCGGACGGCCGACCGGCCAAGCGTGCGGTGTGGCGTGAAACGACGGCGTTCCGGAGCCCGGCCGCGGGCCGGTCTCCGGAACGTCCTTGCGGGTGTCGAACGGGCGGACCCGCCCGTGGGCCGCTAGCGGTTGAGGGTGATCGAGTTGATCGGCCCGAGGTCGGCGTAGACCCCGGTGCCCTGGGCGATGGGGTTGCCGCAGTTGGCCCCGTTGGAGCCGGCGCACAGGCGTGCGGTGGCCCCGCCGTACTGGTTGTTGAGGACCCAGTGGTTGCCGAACTGGTTGCTCAGGTTGTGCGCCCCGTAGCTGTAGAAGACGTGGCTCGGGCTGACGGCCGGGTTCTGGTTCTGCGGGTAGATGCAGACCGCCCCGTCCGGGCACCCGGCCCAGGTGTCGGCCGGCTGCGCGCCGGACGCCCCGGCGGCTCCGCTCAGGGCGACGACGGCGGCAGCGGCGGTGGCGAAGGCGGCGGCGCCGCGGATCATCTTGCGCATGGTGGGTGTCCCCTCGGGTCTTGCTCCGTGCTGACACCAAGAGCCTGTCCCCGGCGGGCACCGGGGTCGACGGGTTTCCCGTCGCCCGTCGCCGGTCCGGCCCGGGAAACCCCCTGTGACCAGCGCACTCGCCGAAGGAGGGGCAACGGCCGGGCCCGCTCCTTCGGCCCAGCGCGGATGAGGCCTTCGGGCGAACGCGCTGCGCGGCGCACCGGGCCGCCGCCACCGGGGTGATAGCCCGAGGGGACCAACACACCCCGGAGGTGCGGCCGCACATGACCAGGCGACTCGTGACGCGGCCCGCCCGCCGGCTCCCGCCCGGCGGCCGTCCCCTCGGCGAAGGCCGGACCGGCCGGACCGGCCGGGCCCGTACCCCGGGGCGCACGGGGTCACCGGCCGCCGCACGGGCGGCGACCCCGGTCACCCCGGCCCTGCGGACCGCGGCCGGGTACGCCTGGCGGCTGCTGGTCGTCGGCGCGGCGGCGTACGCGGTCTTCGCCGTCCTGGGACGGTTCCACGAGATCGCCCTGGCCCTCTTCCTCGGTCTGGTCGCGGCGGCCATGCTGCGCCCGCCGGCCGGGCTGCTGGCCCGGGTGATGCCCCGCGGGCTCGCCGTGGCCTGCTCGCTGATCGGCAGTCTGATCCTGGTGCTGGGCGCCCTCGCGCTGGTCGGCGAGGCCGTCGCGGGGGAATGGCCGGCGCTGGTGAGCGAGTTCAAGGTCGGGCTGGACCGCATCCAGACCTGGCTCCAGGGTCCGCCGCTGCGGCTCGACGCGCACGCCCTGAGCGATGTCCAGTCGAAGATCGGCGACTACCTCTCCAGCCACCGCTCCACCCTGCTGAGCACGGCGCTGAGCGGTGCGGGACGGGTCGTGGCGGTGTTCACCGTGGTGGCCCTGGCGCTGTTCTGCTCCGTCTTCTTCATCCACTCGGGCGACCGGCACTGGAGCTGGTTCTGCGGACAACTGCCGCTGGGCGTACGGGACCGGGTGGCCGTCGCCGGACGCGCCGCGTGGCGGACCTTCACCGGATACACCCACGGCATCGTGCTCGTGGCCGCGACCAACGCCGTCCTCGTGGGCATCGCGCTCTACCTCCTGGGCGTCCCGCTGGCCGTCCCGCTCGCCCTGCTGGAGTTCGTCGCCGCCTTCGTCCCGCTCATCGGCTCCCCGGTGGCCCTCGGCGTGGCCGCCGTCGTCGCCCTCGCCACCAAGGGGCCGCTCGTGGCGGCCCTGGTGGTCGCGCTCATCGTGGTCATCGGCCAGATCGAAGGGCACCTCCTGCATCCCCTGGTGATGAGCTGGGCGGTGCGCCTGCACCCGCTGGTGGTGGCCCTGTCGGTGGTCGCGGGAGCCATCGCCGCCGGGATCGTGGGGGCCGTGGTGGCGGTGCCCCTGGTCTCCGTCGCCTGGTCCGTGCACCGGTCCCTGCGCAAGGCCGGCACGGGGGACTGACCCCCCCCCGGGAGCCGAAGGGGCCCGGTCCCGCCTCAGCCGGGGGCTTTTGGTCCCGCCTCAGCCGAGGGGGTCCACGACGGCCTCGACGTGATCGGCGACGGCGACGAGCAGCACCCGCGTGCCCGCCTCCACCGCCCGCCAGCGGTGCTCCACCCCGCCGGTGAGGTACAGCGTGTCGCCACGGCCCAGGCGGTGGATCCGCCCGTCGGCCTCGACCTCGGCGGCGCCGTCGGCCACGTACATCAGCTCGTCGTTGCGGTGCCGGAACGCGCGCTCGGCGTCGTGGTCCCCGGTGAACTCCAGGGCGTGCATCTGGTGCTGGCCGCGTACGAGCGGACGGACCCGGGCCGTCGCATCCGTCCCGGAACCGACCCCGGAACCTTGCCCGGAACCGACCCCGGATCCTTGCCCGGAACCGACCCCGGATCCTTGCCCGGAACCGACCCCGGATTCGAGCCCGGGATCGGCGCCGGCCCGCACGATGTCCACCCGGCGCGGGGTCTCCCCGGCGGCCAGCAGCTGCACGGCCGTGGTGTCCAGGGCGTCGGCCACCCGCTGGAGCGAACGCATGCTGGGGCGGGCCCGGTCGTTCTCGATCTGGCTGAGGAAGGGCGAGGACAGCCCGCTGCGCGCGGCCACCTCGGCGAGGGTGAGGTCCAGAGCCCTGCGCCGTCTGCGGATGCCCGCACCGATCCGCCGCTCCGAGGTCTCGTCTTCCACCTGGCCGCCCACCCCGTTCCCCGTTCGCCGCCGCCTCTGACGATCATCTTCCCGCACCTCGCCGCGGGCTTCGCACTCCCTTCACAGTGCCGCAACAATGCGCCGCTAGCTTCAAAGGAGATTGCTCGCATCAAACAAAGTTTCACGCTCTGCAGGAGGACACCCGCATGCCCCCGGTCGACCAGAACTTCCGCCGCCGCCGCGGCACCGGTCTCATCGCCCTCGACCCCGCCGCCTCGGAAGGCGGGTACACCCTCTACGCCCCGCTCACCGGCACCGGCGAGGTCTACCTGATCGACATCCACGGCGAGGTGGTCCACGAGTGGCACCTGCCCTACCGCCCCGGCCGGCACGCCCGGATCCTCGACAACGGGAACCTGGCCTACAGCGGCGTGCTCCCCGGCGAGGAGGCCCTCTTCCCGATGTGGCACAAGTACCGCGGCGGCGTGATGCTCGAAGCCGCCCCGGACGGCACCGTCCTGCGCGAACACCGCGATCCGCTCCAGCACCACGACGCCCACCACCTCGGCGGCGGCCGCGTCCTCTACACCGCGCTCGAACCCCTGCGGGGCGCGGACGCGGCGGGCGTGCTCGGCGGAGTGCCCGGCTCGGAGGCGGCCGACGGCACGGTATGGGCCGACACCATCACCGAGGTCGACGCCGACGGCTCCGTACGCTGGTCGTGGAGTGCGGCCGAACACCTCGACCGGGCCGAATACGCCCTGCACCCCGACTACGCGCGCGAACACTGGCCGCTGATCAACAGCGTCGTACCGCTCGCCGACGGGAACGTCCTCGCCAGCCTGCGCAGCGTCTCCGCCGTGGTCGTCATCAGCCGGGAGACCGGCGAGATCCTCTGGCGCACCGAGCCCGGAGTCGTCTCGCAGCAGCACGCCCCCACCGAACTCGCCGACGGCCGGGTGCTGGTGTTCGACAACGGCGTCTTCCGGCCCGGATCGGACGTCCCCTACTCCCGCGTCATCGAGGTCGAGCGCTCCTCGGGCAAGGTCGTCTGGGAGTACCACGACCCCGCCCGCGAGGCCTTCTTCGCCCCGTTCATGGGCAGCGCCCAGCGCCTCGCCGGAGGCAACACCCTGGTCACCGACTCCCCGTCCGGCCGCCTCTTCGAGGTGACCCCCGAGGGCTACCTCTGCTGGGAGTACGTCGTCCCCCACTTCGGCGCCTATCAGGAGTCCGAGGTCCGCGGCCTGTTCCCGTCCGAACTCAACGCGGTCTTCCGCGCCTACCGGTACACCGCCGAAGAGCTGCCCTGGCTGAACAGAGAGGCCGCCCGATGAGCGCCGCCCGCGCGTTGCCCGAGCAGGGGGCGCCGGTGAGCCCGGCGAACCCGGTGAGTCCCGAGGACGAGCGGCTGCCGCTGCGCCGGCTGGCACCGCTGTCCGCCCAGCACGTACTGGCGATGGTGGCCGCGCCCGTCTCCACCACGTTCCTGACCGGCCAGGCCCTCGGCCTCACCGCCGCGCACACCGCCTCCCTGCTCAGCGCCACCCTCGTGCTCTGCGGAGCCGGCACCCTGCTCCAATCCCTCGGGGTGTGGCGGTTCGGGGCCCGGCTGCCGTTCGTCATGCTCCCCGGCGGGGCGGCCACCGCCCTCTTCCTCCAGATAGCCAAGGACCACGGCCCCGCGACCGCGACCGGCTCGGTGCTCCTCGCAGCCGCGCTGCTCTTCGCCGTGCTCCCCTTCTACGCCAAGGTCGTACGGCTCTTCCCGCCCCTGGTCATGGGCACCACCGTGCTGCTCATCGGGATCGCCATGATCCGGGTCGCCGCCCAACTGGTCACCGGCCGCCCCGGGAGCCCCGGATACGCCGCGCCCTCGGCCGTCGTGCTGGCCGGCGCCACCATCGGCTGCACCGTGCTGTTCCTCCTGGTGCTGCGCGGGATCTGGCGGCAGACCGCCGTGCTCCTCGGCATGGGCGCCGGCACCCTCATCGCGCTCACGACCGGCCTCGGCCACTTCGCACCCGTGGGCGGAGCCGGCGGGGGACTGACCCTGCCGCACCTCCTCCCGTACGGCGCTCCGCGGTTCGACGTGCTCGCCGCGCTGCCCCTGCTCGTCTTCAGCCTGACCACCCTCGCGGAGATCACCGGGCAGACCGTCCTGAACAGCGAGACCGTGGGCCGCGCCGGCGACCCCGGACGCGATGTGCCCCGGGTGGCCCGGGCCGACGCCCTGATCTCCGTGTTCGGCGGGCTGTTCGGCACCTCGCTGATGGTCACGAGCGCCGAGAACATCGGCATCGGACGCCTCACCGGGGTCCGCAGCCGCTTCGTGACCGCCGGCGCCGGAGTGCTGCTCATCGCCGTCGGCCTGCTGGCACCCGTCTCCCGCCTGCTCGCCGCCGTCCCCGCGCCCGTCGTGGGCGGATCCGCCCTGGTGATCTACGGGATCATCGCGGTGATGGGCGTCGACATGCTCGGGCGGACGGCGCCCGGCGCCGGCGGGGGTTCCACCGTGATCGCGCTGGCCCTCACGGCCGGACTGCTGCCGGTGGTCGCCCCCGACCTCTACCAGGGGTTCCCCACCTGGGCCCGGACCGTCCTCGGCAGCGGGGTGGTCGCGGGCACGCTCACCGCGGTCCTGCTCCACGCCCTCTTCCGCGCCTTCGGGAGCGGCGGGACCCCCGACAAGGCCGGTCCCGCGGACTGACGGCGGTGCTCCACCGGGCTTGCGGCTATCCTCGCGCGGCGAAGGCGGGTACAACTGCTGTGCGAAGAGGGGAAGCCGATGCTGCGCGATGTGCGCGAGTGGTTCGACGGCGCGGCCGACGGCGAGATACGGGCACTGGAAGACGTGCCCGGCATCGATCCCGAGCGGCTGCGGGAACTGTGGTGTGCCGAACCGGAGCTGATGCTCCGCCTCGACGGCCTGCACACGGCCGCGCAGCGGGCCTTCGAGCGGCGCACGCGCGCCGCCGTCACGGACGAGCTGCTCCGGGCCCTGCGCGCCGTGGCCCGGGGAGCGGACGTGGCCCGGCTGGAGACGGCCGTCGCGCTGGCCGCGACGCGGCTGGAGGCCGATACGGCCACCGCCGGGGCGCGCGGCCTGAACACCGGACTGACCTGCGGGATCGTGATCAGCCCGGTGATCCTGCTGGTGGTCTTCGCGCTGGGGGAGTGGGTGCCCCGGCTCTTCGGCGTGGGCCTCGGCTGCCAGGAGCGGCTCGCCCTGGCGGGAGCCCTGGTGTGTTTCGCCGGCGGCGCGATGGGCGCGGTCTTCAGCGTCATCGTCCGGCTGCGCGATCCCCGGCAGCTCATCCGCGACAGCCCCGGCGGGTCCGGCGGTCCGGCCGCCGATCCGGTCCAGCTGTCCCGGGCGCTGCGCCAGGAGGGCTGGTACCGGGTGGTGGTCGGGTGGTTCCTGGCCACCGCGCTCTACCTCCTCGTCGCCGGCGGGATCCTCACCCTCCTCACTCCGCCGGCCACCCCGGCCGAACTGTGCGGGCCCGGCCCGCTCTCCGCCGACGGACACGGGGCCCTGGTCAGGACCTGGTTCTTCTGGGCGGCCATCGGCTTCCTCGCGGGCCTGAACGAACGGTGGGCGCGCGGTCTGCTGCGCCACCCCTCGGCGGCCGCGGACGAGGCGGCCGTGCCGCAGCCAGACGGCGCGCGACGCCCGTAGACGAGGGGGTGCACACGCGTTTACCCTGGGGGTGAACGCGTGTGCACCCCCGCCGTCGGGCCAGTGTTCGGGAGCCGTATGTCCGCCACAACGCACCCCCGCTCCCGCCCGATGGTCGCCGTCCTCGCGTTCTGCGGGGCCGTCGTCGCCGTCATGCAGACCCTGGTCGTCCCCCTGCTGCCGCACATCCCGGACCTGACGGGCAGCAGCCGCGCCGCCGCGGGCTGGCTGGTCACCGTCACCCTGCTCACCGGCGCCGTCTGCACCCCCGTACTGGGCCGGGTCGGGGACATGTACGGCAAACGCCGCGTGCTCCTGGCCTCGCTGGGCGTCCTCACCGCCGGGTCCGTGCTGTGCGCGATCAGCTCCGACATCTCGGTCCTGATCGCGGGCCGCGCGCTCCAGGGCACCGCGCTCGCCGTCATCCCCCTCGGCATCAGCATCATCCGCGACGAACTCCCGCCGGAACGCGTCCTGCCGTCCATCGCGCTGATGAGCTCCACGCTCGGGATCGGCGCCGCGATCGGCCTCCCGGTCGCGGCCCTCGTCGTCGACCGCTTCGACTGGCACACCATGTTCTGGGCCTCGGCCGCCCTCGGAGTGCTGGACGTCCTCCTCGTCCTGTGGACCGTCCCCGAGTCCCCGACGCGCACCCGCGGCCGGTTCGACGTACCGGGCACCCTGGGCCTGGCCACCGTCCTCGTGGCCCTGCTCCTCGCGATCACCCAGGGCGCCGACTGGGGCTGGACCGCACCATCCACGCTCGCGCTGCTCGTCACCGCCCCGGCCGTCGGAATCCTCTGGGGGCGCCACGAGCTGCGCACCGCCTCCCCGATGGTCGACCTGCGGGTCTCGGCGCGCCCCGCCGTGCTGCTCACCAACCTCGCGGCCCTGCTCATCGGCTTCGCCTTCTACGGGAACTCCCTGGTCACCGCCCAGCTCGTGCAGGAGCCGACGAGCACGGGGTACGGGCTCGGCGCCTCCCTCGTGGTGAGCGGCCTGTGCCTGCTCCCCGGCGGCCTGGCCATGGTCGCGCTGTCCCCGGTGTCGGCACGGCTCTCCGCCGCGTACGGCCCGCGGACCGCGCTGGCCCTCGGCGCGGCGGTCATGACGTTCGGCTACCTCGTCCGCTTCTTCACCAGCCACACCCTCTGGCTGATCGTCGCCGGTGCCACGGTGGTCGCCTGCGGTACCGCCCTCGCCTACTCGGCGCTGCCGGCGCTCGTGATGCGGGCCGTCCCCGTGACCGAGACGGGCGCCGCGAACGGCCTCACCACCCTGATGCGCTCCGTCGGCCAGGCCTGCTGCAGCGCGGTCGTCGCGGCCGTACTCGCCCAGGTCACCTTCCGGGCGGGCGGACACACCGCCCCCACCCTGCACGCGTACCTGCTGATCTTCCTGATCGCGGGCGGCGCCGCGCTCGCCGCGCTGGCGGCGGCCCTCTGCCTGCCACCGGGCAGCGCGGCCGCGTCCGCGCGGGCCGCTGCGGCCGGTACGGTCGGGGTGACCGAGTCCGCGCCCGCGCTCCGGGAGGGCACATGACCACCGCCGAGGAGTCGGGCCGCGACGCCATCGTGCGCTCCGCCCGCAGGGCCTTCACCCTGCGCCCCTACGCCGAGGTCACCCTGCGCGGCATCGCGGCCGACGCCGGAGTCAGCCCGTCGCTGATCGTGAAGCGGTTCGGCAGCAAGGAGGGGCTGTTCAACACGGTCGCCGACTTCGAGCCGGCCGCCGACGCCCTGTTCGCGGCGGAGCCGGCCGTACTGGGCCGCCACCTCGTCCTGACCGTCGTCCGGCTGCGCGACGAACTCCGCGGGGACCCGCTGCTGCGCGTGGTCTTCTCGCTGGGCATCGACGACGAGCGCACCCTGCTGCGCGAGCGCTTCCGCGAACAGGTCACCGCCCGCCTCGCGGCCCGTCTCGCCGGCGCCGACCGGGAGCTGCGCGCCGAGCTGATCGCCGGCCAGTTGCTGGGCCTGGGCGCGACGCTGAGCCTGCACCGCCCCGACGGCGCGGGTACCCGTACCCCGCCCGGACGACTGGCGGACCTGTACGCGCCCGGGCTCCAGGTGCTCATCGACGGCGGCGCCGCACGGCGTGATCCGCGGGACCCGGTTAGCGTCGGGGGATGAGTACCGAACCGCAGAGCTTCGAGATCCTGCTGGTGCCCGAACACGTGGTGGAGGGGTCGGCCGATGACGCCGTCCGCTCGGCCGTCGTGGCACCGACCGGCCAGAACGGCGCCTCCGGCTACCCGCGCTACTCGGGTGACGGGATGGTGGCGGACATCGATCCGGTCACCCGAACGGTGGAAGCGCTCCTCGTGGACGGCTCCGAGCTCGACTACGGCCTCAAGCCCGTCCTGCACCCGCCCACCGGCAGGCAGTCCTGACGCGCGGTTCTGCCGTGCGGTCCTGAGAAGCGGTCCTGAGAAGCGGTCCTGACAAGCGGTCTTCATGAGGCGTACGGGCGGCGGGCAGGCCCGGCCTGCCCGCCGCCCGTACGCCGTCACCCGGAACGCCGTCAACGCCGTCACTCGAAGCGGGTGGTGTCCCCCGCGCCCCGCCGGACGATCTCGGCCTCGCCGCTGGAGAAGTCGATGACCGTCGTCGGCAGCGTCCCGCACTCGCCCGAGTCGACCACCATGTCGACGACGTGGTCGAGGCGGTCCTTGATCTCCCAGCCCTGCGTCATCGGCTCCGCCTCGTCGGGCAGGAGCAGCGTGCTCGACAGCATCGGCTCGCCGAGCTCGGCCAGTAGTGCCTGGACCACGACGTGGTCGGGGATGCGCACGCCGACCGTCTTCTTCTTCGGGTGCTGGAGCTGGCGCGGTACTTCCTTCGTCGCCGGGAGGATGAAGGTGTAGCTGCCGGGGGTGGACGCCTTGATCGCGCGGAAGACGTCGTTGTCGATGATGACGAACTGGCCGAGCTGCGCGAAGTTCTCGCACACCAGGGTGAAGTGGTGGCGGTCGTCGAGCTGCCGGATGGACCGGATGCGGTCCACCCCGTCACGGTTGCCCAGCTGGGCGCCCAGCGCGTAGCAGGAGTCCGTCGGGTAGGCGACGAGCCCGCCCGCGCGGATGCCGTCGGCGATGCTGCCGATCGCGCGGGGCTGGGGGTTTTCGGGGTGTACGTCGAAGTACTTTGCCATCCGACGAGCCTACGGGATCCGGTGGTTCCGGCATCCTGTCCGGGCCGGGAGCCCCCTCGGGGCGGGGTGGGTGAAACATGGCTAATTGTCCAGTTTTTATGCTGCCTGGACCATACCTTCCCGTGATTGCGATCATATTTGCCGCATCGGATGCATGAATTTTTCGGCGGTGTACATAGGGTGCGTGGATCGGCGGCCTGACTGTGGCCGATAATTCACGCACGAGGGTTTGCCACATATGACCGCCACTTCGCTGCCGCCCGCTGGAAAACCCCTCTCGACGGGACGTCGCAGAGAGGTCGAGGCCCAGGTCGGCGGGGTCAAGCGGAATATCGCATTCCTCTCCGCTCTCGTCGCCGCACTCATATCCATGGGGGCCTACAGCGCCGGCCTGGCGGCACGCGGTGTGTATCCCTTCGGAGAGATCCCGCGCGCCACCAACGACCTGCGCCACCAGTACGTCCCCTTCCACACCCATCTCTGGGACCTTCTGCACGGCAACGCCCAGGGCGACCTCCTGTTCAACTGGCAGAGCGGGTACGGCGTCGGATTCCTCGGCGACTTCTTCACCTATCTCGGCAATCCGTTCTCCCTGCTGGCCGGCCTCCTGCCGCGGGAGCACGCGGAACTCTCCGTCTACCTCGTCAGCCTCTGCAGCATCGGCCTCGCCGCCGCGCTGATGACCGTGTACCTGGGGCGCCTGCGCCCAGGCTCGCCCTGGCTGCGCTGCCTGATCGCCGTCGGCTACGCCGTCTGCGGCTGGGGAGTCACCGAGGGCACCATCGTCCCGATGTGGACCTGGGGCCTGGTCGCGATACCGATGCTGGGCATAGCCGCCGACTGGTGTCTGACCGGCCGCCGCTGGGTGCTCGGCAGCCTCCTCTTCGCCCTCTGCTGGTACGCCAACTTCTACACCGCCGCCATGGCCACCATGGCCACCGCGCTCGTCTTCCTCGTACGGCTCCTGCTCGCCGACACCGACTGGCGCACCCGCGGCCGGGCGCTGTGGCGGGCCGCCACCATGACCGGCACCGGCTTGCTCCTCGCCGCCCCCGCCATCCTGGTGTGCGCCCTCGCCAACAAGCGGGCCCAGCCCACCGAGCTGTACGTGGTCAGCGTGAAGACCGACCCGCTGACCTTCCTGTCGATGCTCATACCGGGGACCCACCCCCTCACGCCGGCACCGAACGTCTACGCCGGGGTGCTCGTCCTCCTCCTCGTCCTGACCCTGCCCTTCCAGTCGAAGGTGCACGTCCGCGAACGCCTCGCCTGGCTCTCGCTCATCGTGCTGACCGGGCTCTCCTTCGTCCTCGTCCCGACCGCCAAGCTCTGGCAGGGCGGGGCCCTCCCGCACGGCGCCCCCTTCCGCGAGTCCTTCGTGTTCAGCGGCATGCTGGCGATGGCCGCCTGGATCTGCCTCGCCCACATGCCCCGCCCCCGGGCTCTGCTCGGCGGCGCCGGCCTGCTGGCCCTGCTCGTCGCGGCCACCTACGACTACCCGGCGGTCAACCGGCACGCCCTCAAGGGCGTCCTGATCGGCGGCGCCGTCACCGCCGTCCTGCTGCTCTTCTACGCGCGCGGGCTGCGCCGCCCCCTGCGCATCGGGGTCATGCTGCTGCTGGCCTTCTCCGTCTTCGCCGGCACCACGTACACCGTCTACGGCAACGCCGTCGCCAACGACCCCCGCCGCCGCGGCCCCAGCCGCCCCCAGACGATGACCGAGCTCGGCCGGAGCGCGCAGGAGGCCCTGGACGCACACCGGAACTGGCCCGCCACCCGCGCCGACGCCGGACCCGGGATCTTCGTCACCAACAACGACGCGATGCTGGTCGGCGGCCAGGGCGGCTCCTACTACAGCAGCTACGTCAGCGTGGAGACCGCGACCGCCCTGCGCGGCCTCGGCCTCGGCCAGGGCATGGGCGGCCGCCACCTGTGGCCCGCGAACGACCCGGTCCTGCGGGCCCTGCTCGGCGTCGGCACCGTCCTCGAACCGGCCGGCGCGGACGACGTCACCGTGCGCACCCTGCCCGCCCCGCCGCTGGTCACCTTGCGCGCCACCGGCAGCGACCAGGCCTACGGGGCCCCCGAAGGCTCCATCTGGGCCCGGCGCCAGGCCGCCCTCGGCGCCAAGGTCTACACCGTGCCCCCGCTGACCCGCGTCGGAGCTCCGGCCGCGTCCGTCCCGGCGCCCGGAAAGGGCTTCCCCCTGACCAAGGGCACGGGCGAGGGCCCGGAGAGCTGGGCCACCTTCACCGGGAAGTGCACCCCCGGCGCACGAGCCTTCGTCTACGCACCCGACCTGAACGCGACCGCCCGGGCCGAAGGCACCGGCCGCCGCGACAGCTTCTCCGCCAGGCCTCCCGCGGTCAGCGCTCCGATCAAGGAACTGGGCAAGGCGGGAGCCGACGGCCGCTTCACCTTCTCCGTGCGCACCCCCAAGGACGGCCAGGTCCTGCCGCCCGACGCGCTGGGCTGCCTCGACCAGGCCGCCTTCGACGCGGCCGTGACCGGGCTGAAGTCCGGCGGGGCCACCGAGGTCACGGCCGGCGGGCACTCCGTCGAGGCCCGGCTCCCCAAGGGCTCGACCGGCACCGCGGTGCTGGCCACCACGGCCTCCCCGGGCTGGACGTGCTCGGTGGACGGCGGCCCGGCCCGCGCCCCGATCTCTTACCACGGCCTGCTCGGCATCCCCCTGGGGTCCGGCGGCGCCGACCGGGTGTCGTGCTCGTACACCCCCGAAGGGCTCCGGCCCGGCCTGGGCGCCGCCGCGGCGGGCCTGCTGCTCATCGTGGGCGTCATGGGCGGCGCGCGTTGGCGGTCCCGCCGGCGGTGATCCCGGTCACCACCGGCCCGTCCCGCCGGGGCCGAGGGGAACAAAGGGAACAATGAGCGCGTCGTCCTGGATCACCGATTCCACCGATTCCACCGATTCAATGGAATCAACGGAATCAACGGCATCAGGGGAAGGAAGCGCAGCGTGTACGACGCACTCGTGGCCGGTGCCTGGGGGCTCCTCGCCGGCAGCGCCCTGCTGGCGGGCGCGGCCCTCGGCACCTTCTTCGCGGTGCCGCGCCGGCTGATCGCCCTGATCATGGCGTTCGGCTCCGGCGTGCTCATCGCGGCGGTCTCCTACGACCTGATCGCCGAGGCCCACGAGACGGGCGGCCTGCTCCCCACCGCGCTCGGCACGGCCGCGGGCGCGGCCGTCTACAGCGCGGGCAACGCGCTGCTGGCCCGGCGCGGCGGCCGGCACCGCAAACGCTCGGGCGGCCACCAGCCCTCCGAGGAGCAGCAGCCCGGCTCGGGCAGCGCCATCGCGATGGGAGCCGTCCTCGACGGGGTGCCCGAGTCCGTGGTGATCGGCGCGAGCCTGCTCGGCGGCGGATCCGTCGGACTGGCCACGATCGGCGCCGTCTTCATCAGCAACGTCCCCGAAGGCATGGCCAGCGCCGCCGGCATGCGCACCGCGGGCCGCGGCCGGGGTTATGTCTTCGGGCTCTGGGGCGGGATCGCCCTCCTCAGCGGCGCGGCCGCGCTGCTCGGCAACGCCCTGCTCGGTGACGCCCCGCCGCAGGCCCTCGCCGCGGTCACGGCCTTCGCGGCCGGCGCCATCCTCGCGATGATCGCCGACACCATGCTCCCGGAGGCACAGGAGGACGCCCACCTCGCCACCGGGCTGGTCATGGTGGCGGGCTTCCTCACCGCCCTGGGTCTGGGCGAGCTGTGAGCGTGGCCGGCGTCGGACCGTCCGGCCGGACCGTGATGCTGTAGGCGGCCCTGTCCGGGACGGACCGGAAGGCCGGCACACGGTCCGGCAGCAGGTGCTCCAGCAGCACGACCGACTCGCGCAGCGCGAACTGCAGCCCGAGGCAGGCGCGGGGGCCGATGCCGAAGGGCACGTACCCGCCCGGGACGGACGGTCGCCCGCCCGGAACGGTGAAGCGCAGCGGGTCGAAGCGCTCGGGATCGGGCCACAGCACGGGGTCGCGGTGCGCGAGGTAGGGGCAGACGACCACGTCGGTGCCCGCCTCGACGGCGAAGCCGCCCAGGACGTCGTCCTCGACGGCGTGCCGGGGCAGGATCCAGGCGGACGGGTACAGCCGCAGCGTCTCGCTGACCAGGGCCTGGATCGCCTCGCGGCGCTCGGCCGAGCCCGCGGGGCCGGCCGCGAGGGCCCGGGCGCGGGCCTCGGGGTGGCGGTCGAGGAGCAAGTACAGCCAGGTCAGGGTGGTGGCCGTGGTCTCGTGCCCGGCGACCAGCAGCGTGACCAGCTCGTCGCGGATCAGCCCGTCGGTGTACTCGGGCCGCTCGGCGGACGCCTCCACCAGCAGGTGGAGCAGCCCGGGCCCGTCGGGGCCCGCGCGGCCCCGGCGGGCGGCGGCGATGGCGTGGTGGGCCACGGCGTCGATCCTGGCCAGATCGGCGGCGACCGCCTCCCCGGCGCCGGCGGAATCGGCGGGCAGCGTCGGCAGCGCCGCCACCACGGCCGCGACCGCGCCCAGTTCGCGGTCGGTGTCCGCGTCCAGCGGATGACCGGTCAGGGAGCGCCAGATGGTGTCGAGGGCGAAGCGCCGCATCTCCTCGCCGACGTCGAAGACCTCCCCGGTACGGGCGTACGCGGCCCAGCGCCCGGCGGCCGTCCGCGCGGCCCCGGCGATCCGCTGCTCGTAGCGGCGCATCCCGGTCCCCGTGAACTGCGACTGCAGGAGCCGCCGTTGCCGCTTCCACGCCTCGCCGGTCGCGGAGAGCACGCCCTCCCCGACCAGCGGCCGGGCGCGGTGCGAACGCTTGACGTAGCGCTGCGGATACAGGGCCAGCACCTGCTGGATCGCCCCCGGCCCGGTGACCAGCACGGTCGGCCGATCGCCGGGCCCGGCCTCGCGACCCCCGAGCCGGAACGCGCCGACCCCGCCGAGCCGTCCGCAGACCTCGGCCAGCAGCTCCACGAGCTGGCCTCCTCCCGCGCTCCACCGCGCCACGACGGCGGGATCCAGGACGGGGACCGGGGGACTGAGGCGGCCCACGGGACCGGCTTCGATGGCCATCGGTGTTCCCCTGTTCGTCCGTTCGGCCGTTCGCCGGCCGGCTGCGTTCCGCCGGGTTCCGCCCGCGCCCGGCCGGCGGCAGCACGGACTGTACGGGACCGGGAACGGGCGGGGGTCGGCCTTCGGCCAGGCGCGGAGCGCGGTCCGGCTGGGCGCTGAGCGCGGTCCGGCGGGGTGCGGCACAGCGTCCGGCCGGGCACCGCGCACCGTCCGTACCCGGTCCGCGGCGGCAGGCCCTACGCCGGGCGGGTGTACCTGCGGCCCGCCTCCGGGGCCCGGCGGGAGGCGGCCCGTTGGATGGGGGTCCGGGGGATCGTGGTCAGGGGCCGGGACGCGCGATCGGCAGTGGAACGGTTCCTGAGGAGTGACGATGGGTCCGTTCTCGTACTCGTTCCCGGCGGACGCGGCACGGGACGCGCTGAACCGCACCCAGGCCGCGATGCTGCTGCCCGCGGTCCTCGTGGGCGCCGGAGCGGGACTGGGCGCGGTGGCCTTCCGCTGGCTGATCGAGGTCTTCACCAAGGCGCTGTCCGGCCACGACGACTACTCCGCCGCAGGCCACGCCGACAACCCGTACGTGCCCTGGCTCGGACCGTACTTCGTGCTGCTCGCGCCCGTGGTCGCGGGCGCGCTCTACGGACCGCTCGTCTACCGCTACGCCAAGGAGGCGCGCGGCCACGGGGTTCCCGAGGTGATGTACGCGGTCGCCCGCCAGGGTGGCCGGATCCCGCCCCGGGTCGCGGTGGTGAAATCGCTCGCGTCCGCGCTCTGCATCGGCGGCGGCGGCTCCGTGGGCCGCGAAGGCCCCATCGTCCAGATCGGGGCCGCCCTCGGCTCCACCGCCGGAGCCCTCCTGCGCATGCGCGAGGAACGGATGCGGCTGCTGGTCGCCTGCGGCGCGGCCGGTGGCATCGCCGCCACCTTCAACGCCCCCCTGGCCGGCGTCTTCTTCGCGATGGAACTGATCCTGCGCGATTTCACGGCCCGCGCCTTCGGCCTGGTGGCCGTCTCCTCGGTCACCGCCAGCGTGATCGGACGCGCGGCCCTCGGCGACCAGCGGTTCCTGGACCTGGTGCCGGTAAGCGCCGGTCACCTCGCCGCGTACGCCCTGTACATCCTGCTCGGAGCGGTGGCCGGAGCCGTGGGTGTGCTCTTCAGCAAGGTGCTCTACGGGGTGGAAGACCTCTGCGACGCCGTCTGGCGCGGCCGCCCGGAATGGCTCCGCCCGGCCGCCGGCGGCATCGTGCTGGGCGCGATCCTGCTGGCCCTGCCCGAGATGTACGGGGTCGGCTACCCGGTCCTCGGCAAGGCGGCGGTGGGCGGGTACGCGATCGGATTCCTGCTCGTCCTGCTCGTCGGCAAGATCATCGCGTGCAGCGTCACCATCGGGATCGGCGGCTCGGGCGGCGTCTTCGCCCCCAGCCTCTTCATCGGCGCCATGCTCGGCAGCGCCTTCGGGCAGACGATGGACGGCCTCGCCCCCGGAGTGACCGGCTCGGCCACCACCTACGCCGTCATCGGGATGGGCGCGGTCTTCGCGGGCTCCGCCCGCGCGCCGATCACCGCCGTCGTCATCATCTACGAACTGACCGGCGAGTACGGCATCATCCTGCCCCTGATGGTCGCCGTCGCCGTCGCCACCGGGGTCAGCCACGCGCTCAGCCGGGACACCGTCTACACGGCCAAACTCCGCCGCCGCGGGGTGGACCTGGACCTGACCGGCCCGGCCGCCGTCGAGGTCCGGACCGCCATGGGACCGCCACCGCCCGCGCTCGCGCCCGGCACCGGCCTGCGCGAGGCGATCACGGCGATGATCGAGGCGGGCGCCGAGCGCCTGCCGCTGGTCGACCGGCACGGCCACTACGCGGGTTCGGTCGGCGCGCTCGCCCTCTCCCGGGCCCTGCACGCGGGACTCTCGGAGCACACGCCCGTCGAGACGGTACGGGACCACCCGCCGGCCCTGCTCGCCGGCCAGTCCCTCCAGGAGGCACTGCCGCTGCTCGCGGCGAGCGAGGGCGACGGCCTCCCGGTCCTGGACGAGGAACGGCTCCGCCTCCTGGGCTGGGTCTCCCACCGCTCGGCCCTGCTGGCCCTGTACCCGCCTTCCCAGCCCGCCCCCTGACCCCGGATCAGACGGTCGGGGAGAGCTGGGAGCGCACCCATGCGGGATCGGGGTTGGTGTGGGGCCGGCCGGCCACGATGACCGTGGGTACGGTCTCGTTGCCGTCGTTGGCCTCACGTGCCGCCTCGGCCCCCGCCGGGTCGCGCCAGATGTCGACCCAGTGCAGTTGGCCGGCGTTGCGGCCGAGCCGGACGCGCAGCCGTATGCAGTACTGGCATCCGGGCCGCCACAGGACGACCGGCCGGCCGTCGGCCGCGCTGCGGCGCCGTGCCTCCAGCAGCGTGATCGGCCTCGGGAAGACGAGGGGCGAGTGCACGCCCGCGAGCACCAGGAACATCAGCAGGAGCACGGCGGCGGTGGCGGGGCTGCCCGTGAACACCGACCCCGCCGCGAAGGCGGAGCCGCAGACCAGGAGCAGCAGGGGCAACTTCCAGGCACGTGTCATGGTCACGCAGGCTACCGAGGAGGCGGAGCGTTCCTCGAACCGGGTCGCCCCGGCCGGGAGGTTGGCCGGAAGGCGGGCCGGGAGGTTGGCCGGGAGGACACGCCTATGGGCGCTCCCGCACGAGATCGTGGCGGCTCACTCCCCAGCGGGCGGCAGGAGTTCGAGCACCCGGCGGATGATCTCGGTGCGCTGGCCGGAACGGAGGCCGCCGGGGCACGCGTGGCCTCCCCACGCGGCGCCACCCATGGCGTGGACGCCCAGACCGGGCTGATCCGGCCGTTCGCTGACGGCCGGCGGCCAGCCGTGGGCGCCCGCGCCCCAGGCGTAGACGCGGGCCACGGCTTCGACCTGCGCCTCGGTGAGCGGCCGGGTGGCGAAACCGGAGGTCTCGACCGAGGCCCAGCCCCCGTTGCCGTCCACCTGCGCCCAGGCCCGGTCCAGTACGGACACGTACTGCTCCGTCTCCCCGTCCCGGGAAACCCAGAAGTGCGAGGAGGTCTTGATCCCGGGGGTGTTGAACCGCTCGTACAAAGAGCCCTCGCCCTCCTGGACATGGAGCACGAGCCCGCGCTGCGCGTCGCGGTCGCCGTGGACGAAGTTGCGCTCCAGCGGGATCTTCGCCACCCCGGGCATCCACCCGGAAGCGGGGGAGGCGGTGGCCGAAGCTGGGGGCTGTCCCGCCCCCCGGCCACGGTCGTCCCCGGCCCCTCCGGCTCCGCCGGACCGGGCGGCGGCCACCAGGGAACCGGCGGTCGCGGCGAGGAACACGGCCCCGCCGCCGGCGAGCAGGCGCCGCCTCGACGGAGGCGGGGGATGGGGGCGGGGGTGGGGGTGACTGGGGTGCATGAGCGATGTCCGGTTCCGGGTGGTGCTTCGCGTGGGGGAACGGCGATTCAACGGGGCGCTCATGAGGGGGGCGTGATCGTTTGATGACCGTTCGACGACGGATACGGTCCCCGGGCCGGCCCGGCCGGACGGATTGTGACCAATTGGTCATCCCGTGCGCATCACCTGCGCATATGCGGCACGGAGACTGGCGTCTGATCCAGAACGGCACGACCAAGGCGGTGTACGGCATGACGGCGGTACCGGTGGAGGGCGAGACGCCCGGCGCGACGAGGGACGAGCACCCGGCGAGGACGCCGGGGCCGCACGATGCGCAGACACCGCCCCCCGCCCCCCGACCGGGCCGGGCGCCCGCGCCGACTCCCGCCCCCCGGCCAGGCCGAGAGCCCGCGCCGATTCCGGACCCGCGCACCGTGCGGGCGCCGGAGGCGGACCCCGTGGCGACGACTGCGCCCGATGCTGGTCCTGCGGCCCCTTCCGAACCGACGCCCGGGTCCGAACCCGCGGCTGGATCCGTGGCCGCGCCGGTGTCGGTGGCCGACGCTGCGCATTCGCCCGAGGCCGAGGCCGAGCCCGAGCCCGAGGCCGAGCCCGAGCCCGAGGCCGAGGCCGAGGCCGAGCCCGAGCCTGCTACCGAACCTGAGGCTGCGTCGGCTCCTGAACCTGAGGCCGACCCCGCGGCCGGGCCTCAGACCGCGTCCGCTCCCGAATCCGAACCCGGGCCCGCCTCCACCGCCGAAGCCGCGACCCCGTCGGCTCCCGAATCCAGTCCCGGGGTCGGGCCCGCGTCCGCGCTTGGGGACGCGGCCGTGCCTGGCCCCGACTCGTGGCCGGGGGCCGTTCCCGGGGCGGACGCGATGCCGACCGGCGGTCCCGGTGCCGGTCGGCCTGTTCTCCCTCCTGAGTCGGACTCTGAGAAGACGAGCAAGTTCATCGCGCTCAAGCCGCTGGACGAGGCTCCCCCGGCGTCGGCGTCGGCGTCGGCGTCGGCGCCGGTGCCGAAATGGGCGTTGGCGCCAGGGTCTGCGCCCCTACCTGTGCGGCGGGCCCCCGCCGTGCCGGCGGCAGCGGACGCCCCGGCTTCGGGGACCGTTCCGCCCGCGAGGACCGCCCCGACCCCGGGCCGGGCACCGGGTGGTGACCCCGTGCAGGAGACTGCTCAGGTTCCGGGACGGGCTCCGGTTCGGGAAAGGACTCCGGGGGTCGGGCCCGTCCTGGGGACCACCCCGGCTCCGGGGGCGGATTCGGTGGCAGGCAGGGTCCGGGGCCTCGCCCCCGCGCAGGGGGACGGTTCCGTCCCCGAGGGGACCACCGAGCAGCCGCTGCCCGCGCTCGGTCTGCTCGCGGAGCTGACCAATACCCCGCCGCCGCCCGCGACCCCCGCCCGGACCGTGGCCCGCCGGGTCCGGATCTGGGTGCCGCCGCTGCTCCTGCTGGTCGCCGTACTGGCCGTCGTACAGGCGCTGCGGCCGCTGCCCGACGCCGTCCTCACCAGTGGGGGCGCCGCGACCTCCGTCACCCTCGACGGCCGTTTCGAGGTGCCCTGGCCGGAGAAGGGCCAGGCCGCCGTACGGGTCGGCGGCGCGGGCGACGTCGGGACGTTCGGGGAGCAGAAGCCCGTGCCCACGGCCAGCGTCGCCAAGGTCATGACGGCCTACGTGATCCTCAAGGACCACCCGCTGAAGAAGGGCGAGGACGGCCCGCGGATCGAGGTCGACGCCAAGGCCGTCGCGGAGGGTGCCTCGAAGAGCGAATCGCGCATCGAGGGTCTGACGGCCGGCACCCGCTTCTCCCAGCAGAACATGCTGAAGATGCTGATGATCCCCTCGGGCAACAACATCGCCCGCCTGCTGGCCCGTTGGGACACCGGAAGCGACTCCGAGGCCGCGTTCGTGGAGAGGATGAACGCCGAGGCCAAGGCGCTCGGCATGACCTCCACCACGTACACCGACCCGAGCGGGCTCGACGCCAAGACCGTGAGCACCGCCGCCGATCAGCTGAAACTGGCCGAGGAGGTCATGAAGTCCGACGCGTTCCGGGCGATCGTCAGGCTGCCCCAGGCGACCGTTCCCGGCCTGAGCGAGCCGCTCATCAACAACAACGGCGACCTGCTCATCGACGAACTCAGCGTCAGCGGCATCAAGACCGGCTCCAGTTCGGCGGCCGGCGGCGCGCTGATGTGGGCGGCGTACAAGACGGTGGGCGACAAGACCCCGCTGATCCTCGGCACGATGCTCGACCAGCACGTCACCGGCGCCGACCCCGACGGCGCCAACAGCCTGAAACTGGTCAAGCAGAACAGCAAGAAGGTCATCGAGGCCGTCCGCGCGGCACTGACCCCGGCCGGCGCGATCAAGAAGGGCCAGGTCGTCGGCTACGTGGACGACGGGCTCGGGACCCGGACCCCGGTGGTGGCCACCCGCGACACGGCCGCCGTAGCCGTGCCGGGCCAGCAGCTCGCTCTCAGCCTGGCCGTCGGCGGCGACGGCCTCCCCGCGCACGCGCCGGCCGGCACCGAGATCGGGACCCTGACCATCGGCACCGGCCCGGGCGCGCCGACGGTCCCCGTGGCCCTCCAGACGGACCTGTCCGAACCGTCCTTCGGCGCGAAACTCCTCCGCCTCGGCTAGGGCCGCCTGTTGCGAAGGCGGGTCCTTGTGCTCCGTGCCATTACCCGGGAGGTAATGGCACGGAGCGGTCGGCACTGGTCAGAATGCTGATCTCGCCGCGTCAGCCGGACGCGGATGCCGGATCGGAGTGATGAGTCGTGTCCACAGCCGTACCCGCAACCACCCGCGCCGTGCTGGAGGAGCTGTTGCGCCGGATCGGCGAGGGCGATCCCGAGCGCATCGCCGAGATGTATGCCGAACGGGGCGACTGGAAGCTGGACTGGCCGGAGGCCGAGCACGGTCGGCCCGCCACCCCGTGGATCCGCCACCGTGCCACCCGTGCCGATGCCGCCGCTCACTTCCGCGAACTCGCCGAGCACCACGTGCCCGGGCAGGCGGCGACCGAGATCGAGCGCGTCCTCATTGACGGAAACGACGCGGTCGTGCTCGGCGAGATCCGTCAGACCGCCCGCTCCACCGGCCGCGCCTATCGCGCCCGGTTCGCTTTGCACCTCACTGTCGAGGACGGCCTCGTCACCCGGCACCACGTCTACGAGGACAGCCTTGCCGTCGCCCAGGCGTTCGACACGAAGGAACCGGGCGAGGATCGCTGAGGCATCGGCGAACTCGTCGGCCTCAGCCACGTACGGGCCTACGGGCGTCGCCTAGGGCCTGTCGTCAAACTCCCGCCTGCCGCACGGCGTCCGGCACGCGCTCTCGCCGCACCGGGCGGAAGGCCGGGTACGTCCAGTACGCGGCTTTCCGCCCGGCACGCCGAGAGCACGCACCGGACGCCGCGCGGCCGCCCTTCGGGCGACGACGGGAGTTTGACGACAGGCCCTAGCGCGCGCCCGGGAGCCGGACCGTCACCACGAGACCCCCCGCCGCGCGGGGGGCGAGGTCGAGGGTGCCGGCGTGGGCGCGGACGATGCTGTGCACGATGGCCAGGCCGAGGCCGGCGCCGGCGTGCTCGTCGGTGCGTACGCGTTCCGTCGCGCGGCGGAAGGGTTCGGTGAGCGTCGGGACCAGTTCCGGCGCGAGCCGGGGGCCCGTGTTCTCGACCCGCAGCACGCTCGTGCCGCCGTCCTCCTCGGTGTGGACCGTCACGGTCCCGTCGGCGGGGAGGTTGTGGACGACGGCGTTCTGGACGAGGTTCGTCACCATCCGAAGCAGGAGCTCCGCGGAGCCGTCGGTCCGGGCCGCCCCGCCGGTGACGTCGAGGGTGATGCGGCGCTGCTCGGCGAGGGGGAGCAGCGTTTCGGCGGCTTCCTCGGCGAAGAGCGAGAGGTCGACGCCCTCGCGCGCGAAGTCAGCGCGGTCGCCGTGGCTGAGCAGCAGGAGGGCCTCGGTGAGGTCGATCGCCCGCGCGTTCACGACGTGCAGGCGTTCGATGAGCTCGCCCCGGTCGAGGGTCGGGTCCTCGCGGGCCACGTCGAGGAGCGTCCGGGAGATGGCCAGGGGGGTGCGCAGCTCGTGGGAGGCGTTCGCCGCGAACCGCTGCTGCTCGGCCACGTGGGACTCCAGCTGTTCGAGCATCGAGTCGAAGGCGTCGGAGAGTTCACGGAATTCGTCCTGGCGGCCCGTCATGTGGATCCGGTGGGACAGCGACCGGTTTCCGGCCGTCCGCGCCGCGTCCGTGATCCGGGTGAGGGGCGCGAGCATCCGTCCGGCGAGGATCCACCCGCCCACGAGGCCGAGCACCAGCAGGAACGCCAGTACCGCGGCCGCCCTCGGAGCGAAGACGCGCAGGAGGTTGGACCGGATGGGGAAGACGCCGTGGGTGGGGGCCTCGGCGGACACGATGAGCGCGCGGTCGGGGACGTAGCGCAGGAGGAACAGCCACACCGCCGCGAGCAGCAGGACGCCGGCGACCATGAGGAACCCGGCGTAGCTGAGGGTGAGTTTGGAGCGAACGCTCCATCCAGGGGATCTCTTGGCGGCCCGGTGCACGGCCCGGTGCACAGCCCGGTGCACGACCTGATTCCTGCCCTGGTTCATGAGGTGGTGCTCCCGGTCTCCGGCTGGGTGTCGATGCGGTAGCCGACGCCGGGCACCGTGGCGATGATCCACGGTTCGCCGAGCCGTTTGCGCAGGGCCGAGACGGTGATGCGCACGGCGTTGGTGAGGGGGTCCGCGTTCTCGTCCCAGGCCCGTTCCAGCAGGTCTTCGGCGCTGACGACCCCGCCCTCGGCGGCGACGAGGACTTCCAGCACGGCGAACTGCTTGCGGGTGAGCGCGACGTAGCGTCCGTCGCGGAAGACCTCCCGCCGGAAGGGATCGAGCCGCAGGCCCGCGATCTCGCGGACCGGGGGCCGGGCGTACGCGCGCCTGCGGTCGAGCGCCCGCAGCCGCAGGACGAGCTCCCGCAGCTCGAACGGCTTGGTGAGGTAGTCGTCGGCGCCGAGCCCGAACCCGGACGCCTTGTCGTCGATCCGGTCGGCAGCGGTGAGCATGAGGATCGGGATGCCGCTGCCGGAGGCGACGATGCGGCGCGCGACCTCGTCGCCGGAGGGGCCGGGGATGTCACGGTCGAGGATCGCGAGGTCGTAGGAGTTCACGCCGAGCAGTTCCAGGGCGGTGTCGCCGTCGCCGGCGATGTCGGCGGCGATCGCCTCCAGCCGCAGGCCGTCACGGACGGCCTCGGCCAGGTAGGGCTCGTCCTCGACGATCAGTACGCGCATGCCCGAAGCCTAAACACCGGGACATATCGCCGTCGTATGCATGGTGCGCATCGGGTACGCGCGTCAGCCGGCCGGAGCCAGGACGGGCTCGGGCCGGTCCGACCAGTCCGGCGCCGTGGTACGCCACCAGCGGCGCGAAGCCAGCGCGGCCAGGGCGGCGCCGGTGGCGTTGACGAGGACGTCGTCCACGGAGGAGACCCGGTCCAGTCGCAGGACGTACTGCGCCACCTCGATCAGGACCGAGCATCCCGCCCCGAGGGCCAGCACCCTCGGCACGGAGGCCAGTGCCGCCCACCGCATCGGGGCGAAGAACCCCAGCGAGGCGAAGACCAGCAGGTTGCCGCCGATGCCGAGCGGCCCCATCGTGACGAGGTCGCGCAGCGGTACCAGGCTGAACCGGCCGGGAACGATCCCGGCTCCGGACCCCGGCATCATGGTCATCCACACGAACGGCAGCGTCCCGAGCACCATGCCGACCTCGGCCAGCGGGATCCGCCACGCCGCTGCGAAGCCCGCGGCACGCCGGCGGCGCGCCAGGGCCCACACGAGCAGCAGGGCCGGCGGCACGGCGACGAGGGTCATGAGGACCACGCCGTTGAACGTGTCGAAGCATCCGTGCCACTGCCCGGCCATGCACCTCGGCGCGGACATCAGGAGCGGCCCGCGTATGACGTACAGGACGCTCGCCGCGCCGAGGGCCGCCAGGCCGAGGAGCACGACCCTGAGCGTGCGGCGGGGCGGTGTCGACGGGGATGCGTTGTGGTTCATGTTCCCAGGGGAGTCGGTGGGCCGTTGCGAGGCCGTATGCGATTTTCGATACGCCCGCGATAGGTCCGCGATGAGCCGGCTACAGAGGTGCCTCGACGACGAAGAACAGGAAGCAGGGTGCGCTCGCAAGGTCCTGGAAGCCGTCGGGGAACAGCTCACGGGCAGCCGGGTCCGGCTGGGGTTCGCTGATGACGGACAGCCGGAACCCGGCGGCGGCGAAGGCCCCGGTCATCGCGTGCAGGGACTTGCGCCAGAACTTCATCGGGACGGACGTCCCGTTGAAGGTCCAGTCGAAGGAGTAGCTGCCGGCCGCGAAGTAGTCGGGGCGGGGGTCCTGGATCGTGTAGGCCACGAAGGGGTGGTCCACGGACGCGATCAGACGGCCGCCGGGCCTGAGGACGCGCCGCAACTCGGCCAGCGTCGGTCCCCAGTCCTCCAGGTAGTGCAGCACCAGCGACGCGACCACGTCGTCGAAGGCGCCGTCGGCGAACGGCAGGCGCTCACGCAGGTCGACCAGGTGCAGGTCCGCGTCGTCACCGAGCCGCCGCCCGGCCAGCGCCAGCATGCCGGCGCTGGAGTCGAGCCCGGTGACGACCGCACCGCGATCGCGCAGGGCCGCGGTGAGGGGCCCCGAGCCGCACCCCGCGTCCAGGATCCGGCGGCCGGAAACGTCCGCCGCGAGGGCCAGCATCGCGGGCCGCTCGTAGAAGGCGTTCACGAGGCCGCCCTCGTTCTCCGCCGCGTACGCCTCCGCGAAGCCGTCGTAATGATTGGCCCGATCCTGACTCAGACCCTGGCCCTGGCCCTGACTCAGACCTTGATCCCGATCATGTTCCATCGCGGCAGCCTAGTAGTCACATGATCTGCCGGAACAGAGGCTGAGGCGAGGGAGCCGGCTGCTCGGGCGGTGTCCATCCGCTCCACGTGGGGACGGCTTCGCGGGCCGAGAGCCAGGCGGCCGGGACGCCGCCGGTGCCGGTGCGCGCCGCTACGACCCCGCCCGCGATCGCGCACGTCGTGTCGCGGTCGCCCCAGCCGCCGACGGTCTGCCACAGGGCCTCCGGCAGGTCGTCCAGGTGCCCCGCGGCGGACCACAGGGCGAACGGCACGGTGTCGGGGGCCGAGATCCGCCATCCCGAGCCCAGTACGGACGCGGCACGGTCCACCGGTGTGGCCGCGGGGAGTCCGGCGGCGGCCCGCAGTCCGGAGCCGACCTCGCTGCCCGGTACGTACCCGGCGACCTCCCGGAGGAACTCCGCGCGGACCGGAGCGTCGTGGCCCGTGCTCGCCGCCGCCAGCGCGGCGGCCACCGCCACGGCGACGGCGCCCGCGACCGCCTCGGGATGGGCGTGCGTGGCAGTCGCGGATAGCCGGGCCTGCGCGGCGGCCTCCTCCGGGTCGCCCCCGAACCAGGCCCCGAGCGGCGCGACCCGCATCGCGGCGCCGTTGCCGTAGGAACCCTGCCCGCCGAACTGCTCGCCGGTGACGTCCCGCCAGGCCTCGCCCGCGCCGATCCGTTCCAGCACCTCGTGCATGGAGGCCCCGTACTTGCGCCCCGAATCCCGCGCGTACTCGGCGGCGAACTCCCGCGCCAGAACGCCGGGTCGGACCTCCCCGTGAGCCGTGAGGTGGGCGAAGAGCACGAACGCCATGGCGGAGTCGTCCGTCCACCGCCACGGGGCGGGCCGGAGCCCGCGGGCCGCCCACTGCGCCTCGACGTTCTCGCCGGAGAGGGTGAACCAGCTGTCGCCGAAGGCATCGCCCATCACCAGCCCGTCCAGGGAGGCGCGGGCGGACGGGGCGTACGGCGGGCGGCTCATCAGAGGTCCTTCGGACGGGGTGGACTGGGCGGGCCATCCTCTCCGTCCGAGGCTGCCGCGCGCGAGCCTATTAGCGCGAGCCCATGAGGGTGCGTCTCCCTCGGGTCCCGTCCCCTCGGGGCCAGTCCCCTCAGGCCCCGTCGACGACGACCCCGGTGTTCTGGCAGGCGGTCAGCAGCCAGCGGTCGTCCGGCTGCTTCGCGATGACGTACAGGGGGGCGCCCTCGCTCTCCTCGCCCGGGGAGACGTAGCGCTGGCGGACCTTGACGGCCGCGACGTCGGGGCGGATGAAGAGCACGTGGACCACCTCGTAGGTGACCTGGCCGTCCCAGTTCGCCGCGGGCAGCACCTTGCGGGTGAACTCCGAGATGGCCTCGAGACCGATGAGGACCTTGCCGTGGGCCGTCGTCCAGATCGCGTCGGGGTGGAAGAGCCCGAGGAACTCCTCGGAGTCCTTGGTCCGCTGGGAGTGCTCGACGGTGGCGACGAGCCGGCCGATCGCTTCGATGTCCGCCGCGCGGGACGGTGATTCCGTGGTCATGAGGATCACGGTCATGCCTCAAGCGCGGTTGAGGTCAAGCGTGTTGAGGCGTGAAGTGTCCCGGTGGCTGGATTGCCTAAGGGGCGCCTGCGGAGCGCCTACGGAGCGTCTGCGGATCGCCTACGAGGGGGCGATCGGAGACACGGTCACGCAGCCGCCGGCCATGGCCGCCTCGCCCTTGGCCTCCTTGATGACCTTGCCCTTGTAGATGACCTTGCAGGTGAGGTCGGCGGTGTTGTCGATCGAGCTGGGGGAGACCGCCGGGGGCATGATGCCGCGCAGCGTGACCGTCTTCGTCCACGCGGTGCCCGGCTCCTTGGCGGTCACGAGGTTCGGCGCGGTGGCCGTGCCGCCTCCGTCGTGGAAGGAGACGGAGTCGACGGTCTTGCCGGTGACCTCGTAGGTGACCTCATAGGTCTCGTCCACCACCTTGTCGACCTGCTCCACGGCCTTCTCGGTCGTAGCGGCGGAGCAGCCGGCGGCGGCGAGCGCCAGGCAGGCCAGGGCGAGGGCGGGGAGGGTGGTGGGGGATGATTTGCGCATGACTGGAGGGTAAAGTTAAAGAATCCGTAAAGTCAATTTTGGTTGAGTGCGTGGGCTCGCGTAGGGGGATTGGCCGTGTGGGGATATTTGCTAACCGGAAATCCTGGAGCGCGCTACGCCGACTTGCAGCTGCCTCCGGCGGCGTCCGGCGTGAAGGACTTCGCGAGGGAGGCGTCCAGGGTGAGACCGGCGCCGGTCGTCCGGGCCCCGGTGAGGCTGACCCCCTCGGGCAGGTCGCCGACCTCCACGGTCCGGGGTGCGAGCTGCTCGGCCAGGCCGCCCGCCCCGGGCAGCCCGCTCACGGTGGCTATCGGCAGTTCGCGGCCCAGTACGGTCACCGTGTTCGGGGTGATCGTGAGGCCGCCGGCCGTGGTGCTGGTGCTCGCGTGCACCGTGACGGGCAGGCCCAGACCGCCCACGGTTCCGGTGAGGGTGAGCCCCTTCGCGTCGCCGCCCACCTTCAGGCCCTCGACGCCCGCGGCGGCTTCCCCCGAGTCGGCCAGGCGCTTCTGCAGGGCTTCGTAGGGGATGGTGACCGTCGCCCGGCCGCCGCTCATGCCGCCGTCGCGCGTGACGTCGTACAGATCGGCCTTGACGTCCACGTCCATGCCGGCGCGTCGTACGTCCTCGGCCGCCAGGTGTACGGAGCCCACCTGGCCGGTCAGTGCGCGGAGTCCGGCGAAGGTGCCGGAGAGCTCCGCGGTGACGGGTCCGCGGGCCTGGAGGTGACAGCCCGCCGCCCGGGCGATGCGGTCCTGGGCGGTGTGTTCGACCGCGAGGTCGGCCGCGAAGGCGCCGATCAGGGCGGTGGCCATGCCGGCCGCGACCAGGGCCGGGGTGCGTCGGAGCTTCATGGTGCGGCGGATCCGATCTGCTTCAGCATTCCGAAGGCCTCCAGCAGGAGGGCGGAGGGCGGGGTGTCGGTGAGGGTGCCGTTCGCGCGGCGCCGGCGCTGGGTGCGCAGGACGGCGCGGACGGCGGACAGGGCGGCGCCCGCGATCACCCCGGCGCGCAGGTCGGCCTGGGGGGTGTCGGCGGGGAGCCGGTTCAGCACGATGAGCGTGAGCCGGTTCTCGAACTCGGCGAAGAGCTGAACGAGTTGGGCGGCCACCACGCGCTCGTCACCCGCGATGGCCACCGAATGGGTCAGGGCGGTGAGGCTGGACGCGGCGAACGGGGCCACCGCGGAGATCAGGGCGTTGCAGACCGCGTCGAGCGGGTCCTCGTGTGACGGGCGCCGGGCCAGTTCGGCCTCGACGTGCGCGAACAGGTAGACGCTGTCGGGCAGGAGCAGTGCTTCCTTGCTGTCGAAGTAGCGGAAGAAGGTCCGCTCGGAGACGTTCGCGCAGGCGGCGATGTCCGCGACCGTGGTGCCCGCGAAACCGTGCTCGGCGAACAGTGCGGCGGCGCCCTCGCGCAGCAGTGTGCGCGTCCGCTCCTTCTTCCGCTCGCGCAGGCCGTGCTCGGACGTCGCCGCCTCCGGCTCGGAGCGGGGCGGGGGCGCGGAGACGGGCGCGGCCGGATCTTGGTTCACCGTCGAAGCCTAGCAATGGCGTCAGCCCTGTCAATTGTCAGCCCTGCCAATCGTCAGAACTGACAATTGGCAGTCCTGACATTTTCTGCCAAGGTGTTTCGTGTCAGTCCTGACACTTCCTGGAGGCGTCGTGCACTCCCCACTCGGTCGAACGAGCCGTCGCAGCCGCCTCGGCCGTCGCAGCCGCCTCGGCCGTCCCAGCCGACTCGGCCGCCTCGGCGGCTTCTGCGCCCGCCACCCCGTCTGGGTGATCGCGGCCTGGCTCCTGCTGCTGGCCGGCGCGATGGCGGGCAGCCGGCTCGCCGCCCCGGTCTACAGCGACCAGATCAGCCTCCCCAGCACGCAGTCCCGTACCGGCGCCGACCTGCTGGCCGCGTCCGCCCCCGGGGTCGGGGACCCCAACGGACGCGTGGTCTTCCACGTCGATTCCGGCTCCCTGGCCGGGCACCGCCAGGCCGTCGACGAGAGCGCGGCACGCCTCGCCCGGATGCCCCACGTCACCGCCGCGTCCCCGGTCGTCACCAGCGCGGACGGCCGTACCGCCTACACCACCGTCTCCTTCGACCGGCAGGTCAAGACCCTCGGGCACGAGTACACCGGCACCCTGGACACGGCCACCGCCGCGGCCCGCGCCTCGGGCGTGGAGGTCGCGTACGGCGGGGACCTGAACCAGGTCGTCAGGCCGCCGGCCGACGACAAGGCGCGCGAGGCGGCGGGGGTTCTCGTGGCCCTGCTGATCCTCCTGCTCGCCTTCGGCAGCGTCGCCGCGGCCCTGCTGCCGCTGCTCACCGCGGTGGTCAGCGTCGGGGTGGGGCTCGGAATCGTCGGCATCGTGGCGGGCGTCGTCAGCTTCGCGACCGCCGCCCCCACCCTGGCCATCATGATCGGTCTCGGCGTGGGCATCGACTACGCCCTCTTCCTCACCACCCGCTTCCGCCAGGACCTCATCGACGGGCACGATCCGGTCGACGCGGCCGCCCGTACCGCCGCCACCAGCGGACGCGCCGTCGTGGTGGCCGCCGTCACCGTCGCGGTGGCCATGCTGAGCCTGTACACCTGCGGACTGAGCTTCATCGGCCGCATGGGTCTGGCCGCGACCCTCGTCGTGGTCGTCACCGGGGCGGCCGCCCTGACCCTGGTGCCGGCCGCGCTGGGCCTGGTGGGGCGCCGGATCGACCGGTTCGCACTGCGCCGCCCGGTCGCCGAGACCTCCGGCGACCAGGACGGCTGGCACCGCTACGCCGCCCTGGTGGCGCGGCACCCGTGGAAGTTCCTCACCGCGGGCACCCTGCTGCTCGCGCTGTGCGCCGTACCGCTGTTCTCGATGCGCCTGGGCCACGTGGACGACGGCGCCGACCGGGCGGGCAGCACCACGCGCACGGCCTACGACTGGATCGCCGAGGGCGAGGGTCCCGGCTTCGGCCCCGGGGCCAACGGCCCCTTCCTCCTGGTGGCCGACCTCCACGGGGCCACAGTTCAGGCCGACCGGATCGGCGCCGACCTCACGGCGGCACTGCGGGACACGGCCGGGATAGCCCGGTTCACCCCGCTCGCGCCCAGCCCCGACGGCCGGCTGCTCGTCTCCACCGTCACCCCGGCCACCGGACCGCAGAGCGCCGGCGCGGGCGGCCTCTTCACGACGCTGACCGGGACCACCCTGCCGACCGCGC
Organism: Streptomyces sp. NBC_01298; assembly: GCF_035978755.1. Taxonomy (NCBI): domain Bacteria; kingdom Bacillati; phylum Actinomycetota; class Actinomycetes; order Kitasatosporales; family Streptomycetaceae; genus Streptomyces; species Streptomyces sp. NBC_01298. Next base: position 488,517 of record NZ_CP108414.1, on the reverse strand, counting down.
TCGACGGCACCGGCGCGGAGGGCTACCTCACCGGGTCCACCGCCGGGCAGCTGGACTTCCGCGACACCGTCAAGGACCGGCTGCCCCTCATCATCGGCATCGTGCTGGCCGCCGCGCTCGTCCTGCTGACCTTCGTGTTCCGCAGCGTGGTGGTCCCGCTCAAGGCGGTCGCGCTGAACCTGTTCACCACCGCCGCGTCCTACGGGGTCCTCGTCGCGGTGTTCCAGTGGGGCTGGGGGAGCGGGCTGATCGGGGTGTCGGAGCCCGTCCCCATCGAGTCGTTCGTTCCGATGATGATGTTCGCGATCGTCTTCGGCCTCTCGATGGACTACGAGATCTTCCTGCTCTCCGCCATCGCCGGTACCTGGCACCGCACCGGGGACAACACCCTGGCCGTCGGCACGGGCCTGGCGTCGACCGGCCGGGTCATCTCCAGTGCGGCGCTCATCATGACCGCGGTCTTCCTGTCCTTCGCGGCTTCGCCCACGGTCGTGGTGAAGATGCTCGCGGTGGGCCTGGCGGTGAGCGTGATCCTGGACGCCACCGTGGTGCGGCTCGTGCTGGTCCCGTCGGCGATGTTCCTGATGGGCCGGGCCAACTGGTGGCTGCCGCCCTTCCTGGACCGGCTCCTGCCGCGGCCGCACGGCGAGGAACGGCCGGAGGCGTCGTGGGAGCCGGGCACGGCGCCGGAGGGAGCTGGAGCCGGAGCAGGAGCCGGGGCAGGAGCTGGCCCGGCGGCCGGAGCCTGACGGCAGCCGCAGCCGCAGCCGCAGCCGCAGTCGTGGGCACGGGCAGCGGTCGCGGTGAGGCATGATCGGGGGATGTCTGATCGCATCATCGCCGCCTGCGACGGGGCGGCCAAGGGAAATCCCGGGCCGGCCGCATGGGCCTGGGTCATCGCCGACGCCCACGGGAACCCCGAGCGCTGGGAGGCCGGGCCGCTCGGCCGGGCCACCAACAACGTGGGTGAACTCACCGCCCTGCAGCGGCTGCTGGAGGCCGTGGCCCCCGGCACGGCCGTGCAGGTGCGGATGGACTCCCAGTACGCCATGAAGGCCGTGACCCAGTGGCTCCCGAACTGGAAGCGCAACGGCTGGAAGAACGCCGCGGGCAAGCCGGTGGCCAACCGCGAGCTCGTCGAGAGCATCGACGCCCTGCTGACCGACCGGGACGTGGAGTTCCGCTACGTCCCCGCGCACCGCGAGGACGGTGACCACCTGAACGCGATCGCCGACCAGGCGGCCAGCGACGCGGCCGTGAGCCAGGAGCCGGCCGGTACCGCGCTGGGTCACGCGTCCATGCCCGTCCCGGCGCCGGCGCGCAGCACCCCGGCCCGCAGCACCCCGGCCCGCAGCACCTCGACTCGCGGCGCCTCCGCCCGCCGTACGACCGGAGCCGCGCCGGCCAAGAGCGCGACCGCCACCAAGAGCGCCACCGCCGGCCGGGCCGGGGTGACCATCAAGGCCAAGTTCCCCGGCACCTGCCCCTGCGGGAAGCAGTACGCGGCGGGGGAGAAGATCAGCAAGCTCGGATCGCGCTGGGGGCACCCCGACTGCGGCGGCGACCCGGACGCCGGATAGCGCCCGCCGGGCAGGGCCGGGGGACGGCGGGTTCTACGCAATCCTTTCTTTCGAAAGAAAACGTAAGTTTCCGCTCTCGCGCGTTACCCTGACCTCGACCAGGGACGCAGTCGAGGGGAGCTCCACCGTGCACGCAGAGGAACGACAGCAGGCGATCCTGCGCCGGGTCCGCGAAGCGGGGTCCATGCGCGTCACGGACTTCGCGGCGGAGCTCGGCGTGTCCGTGGTGACGGTGCGCAAGGACGTCGAAGTCCTGGCGGAGCGAGGCCTGCTGGCCCGGGTGCACGGCGGCGCGATGCTGCCCGAGGACTGGGCGGAGACCGCCCCCGTGACCGCCGTCCCGGCGGCGGCCCGCGCGGCCTCGGCCGCTCCCGCCGCGGGGGCGGGGGCGGGGACCGGAGCCGGCCGGCCGCTGGTCCTGGGTCTGATCGTGCCCTCGTCCGCCTACTACTACCCCGAGGTGATCAAGGGCGCCCGGGAGGCGGCGGACGCCCTCGGGGTGCGGCTGACCCTCGCCGTGTCCACGTACGACGTGGAGACCGAGAAGGGGCAGGCCGCGCGGATGGTCGCGGACGGCGTCGACGGGCTGCTGCTCGCGCCCTCCGCCGGCGACGGCAAGCCGGGCGGCCAGTGGTACGAGGAGCTCGGCGTTCCCGTCGTCCTCATCGAGCGCCGCCCCGAACAGCAGGCCTCCGCCGCCGAGCACGTCGGCACGGACCACGGGTACGGAGCCAGGCTGGCGGTGGGCCACCTCCTGGACACGGGGCGCCGCAGGATCGCCCTGGTGATGCGCGGCGGGACCCCCACCGCACCCTGGATCAAGGAGGGTTACGACGCTGCGATGGTCGAGGCGGGCCCCGGCGTCGCCGGGCACGCGCTCTTCCTCGACCTGGCGGAGCACGGCGCTGGCGAGGCCGCCTACGAAGAGGTGATGGCCGCCTTCGTCGAAGCGGTGCGGGAGGGTCGCGTCGACGCCGCCCTGGTCCATCCCGACCATGAGGCCATGGTGCTGATGCAGCGGCTGCGCGGCGCCGCGCTGTCCGTGCCGGGCGATGTGGCGCTGGTGTCGTACGACGACGAGGTGGCCTCACTGGCGGACCTGCCGCTGAGTGCGGTGGCGCCTTCGAAGCACGAAGTCGGCGTCACGGGCGTGGAGTTGCTCGTACGCCGGCTGCGCGAGCCGGGCCGGCCCAGACGGCGGATCGCCATCCTTCCGGAGCTCCGGGTGCGCGCCTCGAGCGAGGCCTAACCGTTACTTCGCTTTTCTTTCTCAAACTTTCCTTTTCTATTGACTCGCTTCTCCTCTGGCCGAATGATGTGCATCACCTCGCCGCATCCACGGCTCGCATCTGAGGAGCAGAGCAGTGAAGCTAACTTCCCGTACCTCCCGCGTCGCCCTCGCCGCCTTCTCGCTGGCCCTGTTCGCCACTGCCTGCGGTGGGAGCGAGGGGGCCGCGTCCAAGGCGGACGCCGCCCCCAAGGAGCCGGTCAACCTGACCTATTGGGGCTGGACCGGCGGCGCCCAGCAGGTGGTGGACGCCTTCAACGCGTCCCACCCGAACATCAAGGTCACCTTCTCGGCCATCACCGGCGGACCGGACGGGTACGCCAAGATCAGCAACGCGATCAAGGCCGGGAACGCTCCCGACGTCGCGGGCATCGAGTACCCGACCCTCCCGGAGTTCGTCAGCCAGGGCTTCCTGGCGGACATCACCGCCCAGGCCGGCGCCACCGTGAAGGCGAAGTTCCCCCAGGGCGTCCAGGACCGGGTGACCCTCGGCGGCAAGACCTGGGCCGTGCCGTACGACGCCACGCCCAACCTCCTCTACTACCGCAAGGACCTCTTCAAGAACGCGGGCGTCGAAGTCCCCAAGACCTGGGACGAGTACAAGGCCGCCGCCGAGAAGATCAAGGCCTCCGACAAGAACGTGCGCATCGGCAGCTGGGGCAACGACGACGCGCCCATGCTGGCGGCACTCTCCTGGCAGGCCGGTGCCAAGTGGTACGGCACCGAGGGCGACGGCTGGAAGGTCAACATCAACGACGCCCCCTCGCAGAAGGTGGCCTCGTACTGGCAGGGCCTGGTCAAGGACGACCTGGTGACGAACCTGAAGTTCAACGGCCCGGAGATCGCGAAGGCCAAGGCCGACGGGGCCATCGCCAGCTTCATCGGCGCCTCGTGGAGCGCGGGCGGCACGATGACGGCTCTGGCCAAGGACTCGGGCAAGTGGGGCGTCGCCCCGCTGCCGCACTGGGGCACCCCGGCCACCGGCATGTTCGGCGGCACCAGCTACGCCGTCACCAAGGACAGCAAGCACGTCAAGGAAGCGGCCGAGTTCGCCACGTGGGCGGCCACCAGCCCCGAGGGCGTCAAGGCCCGTCTCAGCAGCCTGAAGGCGCCGAGCAGCAGCCTGCCCGCCAGCCCCGAGCTCCGTCCGATCGCCGCCGCGGCCTTCGACGACAAGGGCTTCTTCGGCGGTGACAAGGTCTACGAGATCTCCGGCGCCCAGGTCGACACCATCGTCCCGGGCTGGGTCTGGGGCCCGGTGCAGACCGCCACCAACACCGCCATCCAGGACGCCGGGCTCAAGGGCACCCTGGCCGACGGACTCGCGGCCGGACAGACCGCCGCCGAGGCGGCCATCAAGGGCCGAGGGCTCAACCTCGCGAAGTAGGCGCCGCCGCGGGGCCCGAAGCCTCCTCGGCACCGGGCCCCGCCCCGCCCCGCTCCGAAGTGAACTCCCTTTCCCGTCCGTTCCTCCGTAGCGCACCCACCAAGGAGATCCGGTGGCAGCACCACTCACTCGTTCAGCGCGCGGCGCCGCGCCCGCGCGCAGGCCAGGCCAGGGCAGGGCGGTGCTCGTCTTCCTCGGGCCGTTCTTCCTGCTCTTCACCGCGGTCCTGATCCTGCCCGTCGCGTACGCGCTCTGGATGAGCTTCTTCACCGAGCAGTCCTCCGGTCTCGGATTCGGCGGCACCGAACGGGTCTTCAGCGGGCTCGGGAACTACACCAAAGCGCTCGGCGACCACGGCTTCACCTCCTCCTTCCTGCACGTGGCCGCGTACTGCGCCGTCTACATCCCGGTGATGATCGGTGTGGCGCTCGCCCTGGCCCTGTTCGTCGATTCGGCCGCGGCCAAGGCCAAGCGATTCGTCCAGTTCGCCGTCTTCATGCCGCACGCGGTCCCCGGGCTGATCGCGGCGATCGTCTGGACCTACCTCTACACCCCCGGCCTGAGCCCGGTCCTGGACTGGATCGAAGGGGCGGGCGGCCACTGGGACTTCTTCGCCCCAGGCAGCGTTGTGCCCTCCCTGGTGAACGTCGCGGCCTGGCAGTGGATCGGCTACAACATGATCATCTTCTTCGCCGCGCTGCAGGCCGTGCCCCGCGAGGTCCTCGAAGCGGGCGTCATGGACGGCGCCGGCGAACTGCGCATCGCCCTGCGGATCAAACTGCCGATGATCCGCTCCGCCGTGTTCCTCACCCTCCTGTTCACCTGTGTCGGCGTGGTCCAGATCTTCGGCGAGCCGATGCTGCTGTCGAAGCGGGCCGGCTCGATGGGCTCGGACTGGTCTCCGATGATGTTCATCTACAAGGCGGCCTTCGAGCGGCACGACTACGGCCTCGCCTCCTCCGCCTCGCTCATCGTGGCCCTCGTCGCCGGCACCCTCTCCTACGCCGTCACCCGGATCGGAAAGCGAGGTGACTCGGCATGAGCACCCAGACCGCCCCCTCGGCCCCGCCCGAGGCCGCTCCCGGCGCCGAACCGGCGCCCGCACCCGGAGCCCCGACCGCCCGACGGGCGGCTCGCAAGACGGCCGCGAGGCCGCGCCGGAGCGGTTCCATGGCCTCCAGGGCCGTGGTCAACGCCGTGCTCCTGGTGGCGGTCCTCTACACCCTGATGCCGCTGACCTGGCTGCTGATCGCCGCCACCAAGAACCACGCCGACCTCTTCGGGACGGGGGGCTTCGCCTTCGGAGACTTCCGCTTCTTCGACAATCTCCGGGCCGTCTTCACGTTCGGCGACGGCATCTTCGGCCGCTGGCTGCTCAACAGCCTCCTCTACTCCGTCGTCGGATCACTGGCGTCCTCGCTGATCAGCGTCGCCGCCGGATACTGCTTCGACAAGTACGAGTTCCGTGGCAAGGGCGCGCTCTTCGGCCTCGTCCTGACGGGCACCCTCGTGCCCACCGTCATCATCACCCTCCCGCAATACCTCCTCGCCTCCGAGGTCGGGATCGTCAACACCTACTGGTCGGTGCTCGTCCCGGCGCTCGTCAACCCCTTCGGCGTCTACCTGGCCCGGGTCTTCTCCGAGGGCTACGTACCCGGTGAGGTCCTGGAGGCCGCCCGCATCGACGGGGCGAGCGAGCTGCGCGTCTTCCGGTCGATCTCGCTGCCGATGCTCCTGCCCGGCTTCATGACCCTCTTCCTCTTCTCCTTCACCGGGAGCTGGAACAACTTCTTCGGCCCGCTGGTCATGCTCAACGACCAGCACTTGTATCCGGCGGTGCTCGGTATTTACAACTGGAACCAATTCGTCCTCGAGCGACCGGAGTTCTACTCCCTGGTGATCACCGGATCCCTGGTGGCCGTGGTCCCGCTCGCCCTCGCCTTCGTCGGCCTGCAGCGGTTCTGGCGCTCCGGACTCTCGGCGGGAGCGCTCAAGTGACGACCTCCGAACCGACGCGCGAACCCGACTCCGCCCGCGAGCCCGACTCCGCCCGCGAGCCCGGCGGGCCCCGCAAGCCCCGCACCCTCCTCGCCATGGACCGGGCCACGAAGGCGGCCCTGCTCGACGAGCAGGCCCTGGCCCGGCTCGGCGCCACCGCGCTGCTGGACCCCGCACACCTGGTCACCGACTTCGCCACCGCCGACCCCGCGCGGCTGCGCGAAGCCGAGGTCCTGCTCACCGGCTGGGGCTGCCCGCCCCTCACCGAGCAGGCCCTCGAGCTGCTCCCCTCCCTGCGCGCGGTGGTGCACACCGCCGGCACGGTCAAGGGGCTGATGACGGACGCGGCCTGGCGGCGCGGGCTGACCGTCACCAGCGCGGCCGAGGCCAACGCCCGGCCCGTCGCCGAATTCACCGTCGCCGCGATCGTCTTCGCCAACAAGCGTGTCCTCACCACCTCCAGGGCCTACCGGGAGGCCCGCACGCAGCTCAACCCGCTCACGCTGTACCCCGGGATCGGCAACTACGGCAGGACCGTCGGCATCATCGGCGCCTCCCGCATCGGCCGCCGGGTCATCGAACTGCTGCGCTCCTACGACGCCCACGTACTGGTCCACGACCCCTACCTGGACGGGGACGAAGCCAGAGCCCTGGGGGTCGAGCCCGTCGACCTGGACGAACTGATGGGCCGCAGCGACGTGGTGACCGTGCACGCGCCCGAGACCGCCGAGACCCGCCACCTCGTCGACGCCCGCCGCCTCGCCCTCATGCGCGACGGCGCGACCCTCGTCAACACCGCTCGCGGAACGCTCGTCGACACCGAGGCGCTCACCACGGAGCTGGTCTCCGGCCGGCTGTACGCCGTCCTCGACGTCACCCACCCCGACGTCCTGCCGGCCGCGTCACCGCTCTACGACCTGCCCAACGTGCTGCTCACCCCGCACGTCGCCGGATCCCTCGGCAACGAGCTCGGACGACTCGCCGCCTGCGCGGCAGAGGAGTTGGAGCGGTACGCCCGAGGACTCCCCTTCGCCTACGCCGTCCACCCGGCGAGCCTGGCCCACTCGGCCTGAGCGCCCCGCCGCCGAACCACGAAAGCCCACCATGACGCTCGGTCCCGCAGCACCCCTCGCCGGTCCCACCGCACCGCCCCTGGTGCCCACACCGGGACAACTCGCCTGGCAGGAAGCCGGATTCGGGATCTTCCTGCACTTCGGCATCAACACCTTCAACGGCGTCGAGTGGAGCGACGGGACCCTGGACCCGGCCACCTTCCGGCCGACCCGGCTCGACGCGCGCCAGTGGGTGCGCACCGCCGCCGAGGCCGGAGCGAAGTACGTCGTGCTGACCGCCAAGCACCACGACGGCTTCTGCCTCTGGCCGACCGACACCACCGCCTACTCCGTGGCCTCCTCGCCCTGGAAGGACGGAGCGGGCGACGTGGTCGCCGAACTGGCCGAGGCCTGCGGGGAGGCGGGCCTCGGTCTCGGGCTGTACCTCTCGCCCTGGGACCGCAACGCGGACTGCTACGAGCAGCCCGCCGACTACGACTCCTTCTACCTCCGCCAGCTCACCGAACTCTGCACCCGCTACGGCCCGTTGTGCGAGCTGTGGTTCGACGGCGCCGGCTCCGAGGGGCGCACGTACGACTGGGACGCGGTCATGGCCGTGATCGACCGGCACCAGCCGGACGCCATGGTCTTCAACATGGGCCGCCCCACGATCCGCTGGGTCGGCAACGAGGAGGGGCTCGCCGCCGACCCCTGCCGCTACGTCACGCACTCCACGGGCGTCAGCCTGTACGACGACGGGCGCACCGAGCTCGAATCCGCCGCCTACCTGCCGCCCGAATGCGATGTCCCCATCCGGGACGACTGGTTCTGGCAGCCCGGGAACCACGACACCCTCAAGAGCCGTGAGGAGCTCCTGGAGATCTGGTACTCCTCCGTCGGGCTGGGCGCGGGCCTGCTCCTGGGCGTCCCGCCCGACCGGCGCGGTCTGATCGACGACGCCGACCGGGACCGACTCCTGTCCTTCACGGGGGAGTTGGGGCGGCGCCTCGGTGATCCCGTCTCCGTCGCCCTCACGGCCGAGGGCGACGACCTCCTCGCGGACTTCGGCCGGCCCGTCCGCGTGGACCACGTGGAACTGCGCGAGGACCTCACCCGGGGGCAGCGCGTGGACGGCCACGAGGTCTGGGCGGACGGCCGGCTGATCGCCTCCGGCCACACGGTGGGGGTCCGGCGCGTGCACCGGGTGGAGCCCCTCACCGTGCGGGAACTGCGGATCCGGCTCACCGGAACCGGGGCCCGGCTGGCCTCGGTGAGCGCGGCCGGACCGGCGGCCGGACCGGCCGCCGTCCCGCCGCCCGGGGTCAGCTGATCTGCCAGCGCTGGTAGACCGAACCGGTGTCGGCCTGCTGGCTCGCCAGGGCCCCGTCCGCGCCGGACGCGGTGGTCAGGAGCAGCCCGCTCCTCTTGTTGGCCACCGTGTAGTCCCCGGAGCCGAGCGGCGTGAGCACCCAGCGCTGGCTGTCCCCGCTGCCGCAGGTGCTCTGAACCACGGCCGCGCCCGCGGCGGTGGAGCCGCCCGCCACGTCCGCGCAGAGCCCGGACGAGCCGTTGGCCAGGGTGTAGCCGCCGTCGGCGGCGAGGGTCAGCCGCCACTGCTGGTTGGGGCCGCCGTGCGGGGTCCAGGTGATCAGCTGGGTGCCGGAGGCGGTGGAGCTCGCCGGGTCGTCGAGCGCCTTCCCGGCCGCGGTGAGGGTCCGGGTCCCGCTCAACTGGCCGCCGTACACCTCGAACTCGTACAGCGAGTAGCCGTAGGTGGTGCCGCGCTGGGTGCCGTACACCCGGATGTAGCGGCCGGAGCCGGTCAGGCCGGTCAGGTCCTGGACGCCGCCGGTGCCCGTGGTGGTGGAGTACAGGGTGCGCCAGGTGCTCTGGTCGTCGGAGACCTGGATCTGGAAGCCCTTCCCGTACGCGGCCTCCCAGCGCAGCACCACCCGGTTGACGGCCTGGGCGGACCCGAGGTCCACCTGCAGCCACTGCGGGTCGGTGTACGCGCTGGACCACCGGGTGCCGGGATCGCCGTCGGTCGCCAGCGCGGCCGGGAAGTTCGCCGTCTCGGTGCTGGACGCGGTGGTGGGGCGGTTGCGGGCGAGGTTGCCCGGCTGGGTGGTCCCCGGCCAGCCGGGATGATGTCCGATCGCGGCCACGATCGGCGTGAACGCCGCATAGGTGGCCACGGGCTTGGGTGAACCCCAGGTCTGCTGGGCGAGCGCGCGCAGCGGGTACATGATGCCGGCGGCGATCTGCGTCTCCGTCTCGGCGTTGGGATTGTCGCACCACACGTGGATCAGCGAACCGCGGTTCTTCGCGGGGTCGGTGATGGTGTTGCCGCCCTCGAACCGCTCCGGGGTCCAGGTCTCGTACATCCACTTGGTGTCCGGCTTCGCGCCGCCGAGCACGTAATAGGTGGGCGTCCAGGACTCGTTGGCGATCGTGTGCCCGGCGTTGACCAGCTGCTGGGGGGTGAGCCCGTAGCTGTACCAGTACTCGACGAGGATGCGGGCGTCGGGAGAGAGCGTCCCGTCCCCGGCCTTGATACCGTCGTTCCACATCCGGGTGGTCTTGCCGGCCGCGCGGACCAGGGCGTCCGACCAGTTCACGAACCCGTAGTAGGTGTCCTTGGCGGTGGCGTTCACGCCGTAGTGGGCCCGGGCGTAGCTGAGCAGCTGCGGGTACCTGGCGTAGTCGGTGACGTACTCGTCGGCGCCGATGTGCCAGTACGGGGCGGGGAACAGCGGCAGGTACTCCTCGATCAGGTCCTTGATCAGGGTGTACGAACCGGGCAGGGACAGGTCGATGAACTCGGAACTGACCGCTCCCGAGCTGTCCTTGAGCTTGAGCTCCGGGTGGGCGGCCAGGATCTGGTTCATGTGCCCCGGGGTGTCGATCTCGGGCACGATCGTGACGTGGTACTTCTGGCCCAGCGCGATCAGGTCCGCGATGTCCTGCTTGGAGTAGTGGTCGGCGGAGACGATCTCCGGGTGCGTCGCGCTCTCCAGCCGGAAGCCGAAGGTGTCCGACAGGTGGAAGTGGAAGTAGTTGAGCTTGAGGTAGGCCAGCTCCTTGATGTGCTGCTTGACCCAGTCGACGGTGAAGAACTTCCGCCCCTGGTCGATCATCAGCCCGCGCTCGGCCTTGGTCGGCCAGTCCACGGCCGTTCCGGCCGGTACGGAGGCCGACTGGCGCAGCAACTGCAGTACCGTGCGAGTCCCGTTGAAGGCTCCGGCGTCGGTCCCGGCCTGGATGGCGAGGGACGTGCCGACGGTCATCCGGTACCCCTCGGCGGGCAGTGAGCCGTCGCCCAGGCTCAGGGCGATGTCGCCGGGGGAGGCGCTCCCGGTGACGACGGTCACCGGACGGCCGGCGAGCGCGCCCAAGTCCTCCGCGAACGTGGCCGCTTCGTCGGACAGCTGTGCGGTGTGGGCGGGATCGACGACGATCCGGCTGGTGCTCGTGAAGTCGTACGTCCCGCTGCCGGCCGTCCACTGCCGCAGGGCCGGCACGGTCTGCGGCGCCGCGGCGGCGACGGACGCCCCGGCCCGCAGGGGTTCGGCCCCGGCGGCGGAGGGCAGGGAGGAGGCGGCTAATGCCAGGGCGGTGGCGGTCAGGAATCTGAGCAGACGCATGGCGAGTCCCCAGGTGTTCACGGGTGTTCACGGCGGCATCTCCCTCCGGCCGTGACTGCCGGAGGGAGTGGCCACAGTGCAACGTACTGTCAGGTCTATGTCAAGAGATGCTCGAAGTGGCGGCCGACTGAGCATCATCGAGCATCACCGCGCGTCGGCCGCTCCCGAAACCGCCACCGGCGACGACCCGCCCGCGACGGACATCCGGGGTGCTCCGGTCCCGTCCGCGGGAACGGTCCAGACATCGCTCGCGCGACCGTCCGCGCCCGGCAGGGCGTAGGCGACCGTCCCGTCGTCCGTCCAGGCCGCCTGGTCGTCCACGTTCCGCGTCTCGGCGAGCGCGGTCTCGGCCATCGTCCGCAGGTCGAGGACGTACAGCCGCCAGGGTGCGGCGGGGTCGTCGGACACCTTCTTCTTGAAGGCGAGCCGCGTGTTGTCCGGTGACAGGGAGGGGCATTCGACGTTCTCCCGCAGCGTCTTCGCCGACCAGTCGGACATGTTCCCCTCGACGAGGTACGTACGCCCCTTGGTGGAGACGGTCGCGTAGAAGCGGCTGTCGTCCCGGGCGAAACTCACGCCCCAGTAGTTGACGTCGGGGGAGTGGTGGCGGACGCCGTCGATGGTGAGCGGTATCTCCTCCAGGGACTTCACCAAGTACCCCGTGCGCAGGTCGAGTACGGCCGTGCGGGTGGAGAAGCCGGTGGTGGAGTACGAGTCCCCGGTCGCGAACACCGTCCAGGCGAGCATCTGCCCGGACGCGGACACCCGGGCCCGGGTCGGAACCCCCGGCACGGTGGTCCGGCTCACTTCGCGCAGCTGCCGGTCGAGGACGACGGCGTACGTCTTCGGCAGTACCCCCGGCTCGGCGCGCAGGCACAGGGCGGTGCCCCCGGCGGCGTGGAACCGGTCGCAGACGGGGCCGCCCCCAGTGCGCTCGGCGCCGCCCGCCGTCGCGGGGAGGGGCCGGCGGGCCACCCGTCCCGTGGCGGTGTCGCGGAAGTACAGGGCGGGACCGGTGAGGGCGAAGGAGGCGTCGGCGACGCCCCGTTGGCCGGCCGGCCGGTGTCCCGCGTGCAGGGCGTACCCGGCGGTGGAGCCCGCGAGGAGGACGACCGCGGCGACCGTGACGGCGGTACGGGCCCGGGCGCCGGGCCGGCGTGCGGGAGCCGCCGGCTCGGTGAGCTGTGTGGTCATAGGGTGCTCCGCTCACTGGTGGGGGACTGTACGGACTCCACGGCTACGGCTCCCGGCGCGCCCGGATCGCGCGGCAGCAGGGCCCGGCCGCCCGCCAGCGCGGCGAGCAGCACCGCCGCGGCCCCCCACAGCGCGGGGCGCGGCCCCCACACCGTCCACGCGGCGCCGAAGCCCGCCGCGGCGAGCATCCGGGCCAGGGCCTGCCCGGTCTGGAGCACGGCGAGCCCGCCGGCCCGGCCCCCGGCGGGCAGCGCCGGCCCGGCGAGGGCCATCAGCACCCCGTCGGTGGCCGCGTAGAAGACCCCGAGCAGGGCGAGGACGGCCGCGAGGAGGAGCGGGGCCGGCCCGCCGGCCGGAGCGAGCAGGACGAGGTAGGCGCCGAGCAGGGCGAGGTGTCCGTAGAGGAACGGCCGCCGCCGCCCGACCCGGTCGGCGATCCGGCCCACCGGGACGGCCAGGAGCAGGTAGCCCGCGGCCGCTCCGAGCGGCAGCAGCGGGAACCAGCCGGGGTCCAGGCCCAGTCGGCGCTGGAGCAGGAGGTAGACGAAGGCGTCGCCGATGGTGGCGCCGCCGAGCAGGGCCGCGGCCCACAGGATCCGCCGGAAGGCGGGGTCGCGCAGCGCCGCGAACGCCTTGCCCCGGGCGGGAGCCGGGCCGGGCCGGGCGGCCGGGGAGGCCGGGGAGGCCGGGGAGGATGGCGTGGCCGGCCTGTGGTGGCCGGGAACGTACAGGACCAGGATCAGCACACCGAGCAGACCGGCGCAGAAGCTGGCGACGAACACCGCGTCGTACGCGCCCGCGGTCGCCCAGAGCAGGGCGAAGGCGGCGAGCGGGCCGAGCAGGGCGCCGGTCGTGTCCATGGCCCGGTGCACGCCGAAGGACCGGCCGAGTTCCTCGGGAGGGCTGCTGAGGGTGATCAGGGCGTCGCGGGGCGCCGTGCGGATGCCCTTGCCGACCCGGTCGGCGGCCAGGGCCGCCGCGATCCCGCCGGTGGCCCCGCCCGCGAGCAGCAGGCCGAGCCGGGAGCAGGCCGAGACGGCGTAGCCGATGCCCGCGACCTGCTTGTACCGGTGGCCGCGGTCGGCGAAGTGCCCGCCGAGCAGCCGCACGACGGCGCCGGCTGCTCCCATCAGCCCGTCGAGGAAGCCGAATTGGAGCGGGGAGAGGCCCAGACCGAGGACGAGGTAGAGCGGCAGCACCGCACTGACCATCTCGGAGGAGACATCGGTGACGAGGCTGACCGTACCGAGCGCGAGGACGGCGGCGGGGACACGCCGGCCCGCCCCCGTGGTGGGGGGCGGGGCCGACGGGGCCCGGCGGCCTGTGGTGGCCAGGTACATCAGTGGCAGGTGTACTTCGGGCTGGTGTCCTTCGTCGTCCCGTCGGTGGCGACGTAGCTCCAGCTGTAGCCGGCGTCGGTGAAGTCCAGCTTCAGGACCCCGTAGGTACCGCTGATCCGCTTCTGGCTGTTGGGCTGGACGTTCTCGATGTCGTAGGGCTCGGCGCCGCCCATGCCGCCGACGATCTCGGTGATCCCGTCCGCGGTGGCCTTCCCGCTCGGGTCCTGCGGGGCGAACCGCTCGTAGTGGTGGTCGTGCCCGTTCAGCACGAGGTCGGCCTTGGCTCCGTAGAGGATGTTCCAGACCGGCTTGCTCACCGGGTCGTTGCCGTGGCCGCCCGAGGAGTACAGCGGGTGGTGCCAGTAGGCGGCGACGCAGCCCTTGGAGTTCGCGGCGAGGTCGGCCTTGAGCCAGTCGATCTGGGCCTTCTGGTCGAAGGAGTTGGAGTCGAGGGCGATGAAGTGCCAGTTGCCCTCGTCGAAGCTGTAGTAGCTCTTGCCCTGGGGGTAGGCGATGGCTCCGAAGTACGCCTTGTAGCCGGCGAGGGATCCGGCCGGGTCGTAGGTCTCGTGGTTGCCCGGCACCGGGCGGGTCTTGTCCTTGAACGCGCCCCACGAGGTGTCGTAGTAGGCCCGGTAGTCGGATATCCGGGCGTCGTCGTACTGGTTGTCACCCATCGTCAGATAGAACTTCGGGTTGATCTTCTGGGCCTGCGCCGCCGTCTTGGGGTGGGCGCAGGAGCTGTCCGAGGCGGTGCACTGGGCGGCGATGTCACCGGCGGCGACCACCGTGAAGGCGCCGCCCGGAGGAGGAGTCCCTCCGTCGGTGGTGCCGTACACCTCCACCTCGTACAGGGAGTACCCGTAGGCGGTGCCGCGGGCGGTTCCGTACACGCGCAGGTAACGGCCCTTGCCGGACAGGCCGGTCCAGTCGTCGGTGCCGCCGTTCCCGGCCGTCTCGTTGGCGAGCCGGGCCCAGGTGGCGCCGTCGGCGGAGATCTCCACCCGGTACGTCTTGGCGTACGCGGCCTCCCAACGCAGCGCCACCCGTGTGACGTTGGAGTTCGCGCCGAGGTCGACGCGGATCCACTGCGGGTCCTTGCCCTCGGCGCTTGCCCACCGGGTGGTGGAGCTGCCGTCGAAGGCGTTCTGTGGGCCGAAGCCCGAACTCTCGGTGGAGGAGGCGGTGGCGGTCTTGCCGCGCGAGATGAGCGGGTCGGCGGCGGCGCCGGCCCGCTCGGGGTAGGCGAGCAACAGGCCGCCTACGAGCAGGAGTACGGCGGCGAGGACCACGCCGACCGTGCGGGGTGATGCGGAGACATGGGGTGTGCTGGGGGTGTTCAGGCGCATTCCTGACTCCCTGGCCTGGTGGGTGGCGAGAGCTGGCACCGGTACGAGACCCCGTGCCCCTGCCCGGGTGCGGGCAGGGGCGGGCGTGGTCACAGCGGCCGGGTCAGAGCTCTCGCTGAGCGCGTCATGCCCATGGGTACGGGCACCGCGCCGAGCCGCCGAAGCGGGATGCTAGCAAACAGGAAACTTTCCTACCAGACATGGGGAAGGGCCTTTCGCGGCCGTTCAGGAGATCGCGTACCACTGGCTGGCCCAGCCGGTGTTGATCGTGCTGGTGGACTGCTCGGCGAGGTTCACGGTGACCGGGAGCGAGCTCTGACCGGTCAGGACGGTGCTGTAGCGCAGACTCGGCGGGTTCAGGCCCGCGTTCACCGAGATCCCGGCGCCCGTGGCCTTGAGGGTGAGGGCGTTCGTGGCCCAGTCGCCGTTGAGGAGCAGGGCGACGAAGTAGGTGCCGGGGGCCGCGGTGAACGGCTTGGAGAGGGGGAACGGCTTGGCTATCGCGTCCGTCATCAGCTGCGGGGAGATGTCGGCGGTGGACGCGACCAGGGTGCCCCGGGCGTCGTACACGCCGAGGTAGCAGTTCGACAGCCGGGCGTTCGGGTCGATGCCGGCCAGCCCCAGCCAGATGTTGGACCAGGTGAGCTGCTCGCGCAGCACCATCCGGACCAGGGTGACCCGTCCGCCGACCCCGGCCGCGGACTGGGCGGTGACGTGCCCCGCGTCGTTCGGATCCCCGGTCCAGGCCAGCAGGTTCTGGTCCTGCGGCCGCGGCCCTTCGTACCCGCCGCCGCCCGGCACCGCGGGGGACGCCGGCGCCGAAGGACCGGTGCCCGCGCCCTTCCCGGGCTCGCTCCCACGGGGCGACGCCGAGCAGCCGGTCAGGACGAGGGCTGCCGCGAGCAGGGCGGCGAGGCCGGCCGAGGCGGTGGTGGTACGGGTGCGCATGGTCCCCCCATGAGGTGCTGATGTACGAAGGAAGCCATGGTCACACGGGCTGCGCCCGTACCCCTCAGAGGGAAGGGAGGAGGACCGGCCCGTCCCCGACCGGCCCGCCCCCGACCGGCCCGTCCCCGACCGGCCCGCCCCCGATCGCCCCGCCCCCGGTCACTGGCCGACCCTCCCGTCGACGCACTCGCGCAGCAGGTCGGCGTGCCCGCAGTGCCGCGCGTACTCCTCGATCCGGTGCACCATCAGCTCCCGCACCGAGATCCGGTCCTTCCCCAGCCGCTCGCCCAGATCCGGATGCTCCGCCAGCGCGGCGTCGGTCGCCCCCTGCTCGCGCTCCAGATCGGCGTACGCGCCGTCGACCACGGCCTGCTCGGCGACGGCTCCGTCGAAGTCCCCGTCGCGCTCGCCGTACAGATTCGGCAGCGGATCGCCCTCGGTGATCCAGTTCTGCCAGTCCCGTTCCACCTCGGCGAGGTGCCGCAGCAGACCGAGCAGCGACATCGTCGACGGCGGGACCGACCGGCGGGCGAGCTGCTCCGGATCCAGGCCCTCGCACTTCATCCGCAGGGTCAGGCGGTAGTCCGAGAGGAAGTCCCGCAGGGTCGCGAGCTCGCCCTCCGCGCTGTTCGCACCGCTGTTGCGGGGGTCGTCATCCGGGTCCGCCCACATGTCGGGGTAGATGGTCGACCGGGTCCATCGCTCGCCTTGATCGTTCATGCGCTCCATGCTGGTGCACGAGGGAACCGGCTCGCCAGCTGATTTCCCCCGGGAACGCAGAATGGCAAGGAGGTTTCCTCACTCCTTGCCACTCTCAACTTATAACGCACCGGGGGGCTTGTGGCAAGACCCCGGTGGTGACGCAGAATCACTGGCCGACAGCGAAACCTGCGGAAACGGTGACTGCGTGATGACTGAAGTACCCCACACGACCGACGTGACGGACGCGACCGACGTGACCAAAACGACCGACGCGACCGACACCACCGACGTGATCGTCGTCGGCGGTGGACCGACCGGTTTGATGCTGGCCGCCGAGTTGCGCCTGCACGGTGTCGGCGTCGTCGTGGTGGAGAAGCTGACCGAGCCGAGCGGAGAGTCCCGCGGCCAAGGCCTGCACACGCGCAGCGTGGAGCTGATGGACCAGCGCGGCCTGCTGGACCGATTCCTCGCGGCGAGCGACAAGTTCCAGGTCGGCGGCCTGTTCGGCGGCATCATGAAGCCGTGGCCGGACCGGCTCGACACGGCGCACCCGTACGGCCTCGCCATCGCGCAGCCCGTCACCGAGCGGCTGCTCGGCGAGCACGCCCTCGAAGTCGGTACCGAGATCCGGCGCGGCTGCGAAGTCGTCGGCCTGAGCCAGGACGAGGACGGGGTGACCGTCGAGCTGGCGGACGGTACGCGGCTGCGCTCGCGCTACCTCGTCGGGTGCGACGGCGGCCGCAGCGCGGTGCGCAAACTGCTCGGCGTCGGCTTCCCCGGCGAACCCGCCACGGTCGAGACCCTGTTGGGCCACATGGAGGTGACCGCGGATCCGGAGACGATCGCCGCGGTCGTGGCGGAGGTCAACAAGACCCAGCTCCGCTTCGGCGTCCACGCGGGCGAGGACGGATCGTGCCGCGTCATCGTCCCCGCCGACGGCGTGTCCGAGGACCGCAGCGCGCCGACCCTGGAGGAGTTCAAGCAGCAGCTACGGGCCTTCGGCGGCACGGACTTCGGTGTGCACTCTCCGCGCTGGCTGTCCCGCTTCGGTGACGCGACCCGGCAGGCCGAGCGCTACCGGGTCGGCCGGGTCCTCCTGGCCGGCGACGCGGCGCACATCCACCCGCCGACCGGTGGGCAGGGCCTCAACCTCGGTGTGCAGGACGCCTTCAACCTCGGCTGGAAGCTCGCGGCCACGGTCAACGGCTGGGCCCCGCAGGACCTCCTCGACAGCTACCACTGCGAACGCCACCCGGTGGGCGCCGCCGTACTGGACAACACCCGCGCACAGATCGCTCTGATGGGGAGCGACGCGGGTCCCACCGCGCTGCGGGAGCTGTTCTCGAAGCTGATGGACTTCGAGGAGGTGAACCGGTACGTGACGGGGTTGATCACCGCGGTCGGGGTCCGCTACGACTTCGGCGAGGGCCACGAACTGCTCGGCAGCCGGCTGCGGGACGTGGAACTGAAGGGCGGGCGTCTCTACGCGCTGATGCACACCGGCCGCGGACTCCTGCTCGACCAGACCGGCCGGCTCTCCGCCTCCGGGTGGGCCGACCGGATCGATCACGTCGTCGACACCAGTGAGGAACTGGACCTGCCCGCCGTGCTGTTGCGCCCGGACGGCCACGTCGCATGGGTCGGCGAGGACCAGCGGGACCTCGAGGCCCACCTGTCGAAGTGGTTCGGCGCCGCCACCGCCTGAGCCCGCCCGACGACCGGCGGCCGCGTCGCCCCTCCCCGGCGGCCGGCCGCTACCGGTACTGGTTCCGGTACTCCTCGCCCGTGGGGCCGAGGTCCATGAAGGGAGTGGCGAAGAACGCGACGAGGAGGAGCAGGCCGAGGATGCCCGCGGACAGGGGGAGGATCCCGGGTATCCACCGCCCCGTACCGTCGGCGCGGACGGCCTTGGCGGGGTCGCGCGGGTCGTAGCTGACCTCGACACTGGGGCGGCCGCTCGAATCGAGGTACCTCCGGACGTTCCCGTCCAGGTCCGAGTACAGGTAGAGCCACGGCTGCGCGGAGTCGCGGGCGTGGTCTGCCGTCACCGTGATGCCGTGCCGGGGCAGGCGCCAGGGCCTGAGGCCTTCCGGTGCCAGCAGCCAGGCGGCGATCGTGAACGTGAAGCCGACACCGCCGAAGAGGACGGTGAAGACGATGTTGACGGGGTCCGCGACGAACCCGACGAGCACGCTCATCGCGATGATCGCGAGGAACGAACCCGCCACGAGCCATTTGAGCTTGCGGTACAACGCTTCCTTCGGGGTCCTGCCCTCCGGCTCGGGCTCGGCGGCGCGGACCGTGACGAGGGTGGACCCGTCGACCACGGCGGAGCCGCCGGCCGGCGGGAGCGCGGCGTTCACCGCCTCGGCGAAGGCGGAGGCGGCCGCCTCGCTGACGTCTTCGACCCGGTAGACGGTCGGCGCGGTCGCGGCGGGAGCCGTGAGCCTGATCTCCACGGCCCGCCCTTCCGCGTGGACGCGCGCGATCGCCGGGAAGGGGATGCGGTGTTCCTGGTGGGGTGCCCGGCGAAGGATCAACTCCTCCTCGCGTACGCGGAGTTCCGTTCCTCTCCTGCCGTGGAGGATGGGTAGGGAAGGTGTGATCGACATGGCCGGATTCTACGCACGCGCCGATCTTCCCCGGCTGGTGCCGGATCGGTCCGCGGACGCTCAGTCGTCGGCGATCTGCAGGGCCAGCGCGAAGTGCTCGCCGTCCGTTCCCGCGAGCAGGCTGTCGAACAGTGGGGTGAGCCTGTTCACGGCGCCGCACCCGGCGTCGTGGTTGGTCCACCAACTGGCCTCCGGTCCGAGCAGGGACACCACCCGCTCCGCCGCGCGCGCGGCGGCCTCGACGGGCAGGTGCAGGTGATCCGGCCAGAGCAGGTCGACGGCCGCGACCCCGGCCAGGAACGCGGCGGCCCCGTGCGTTTCGACCGGCTCCAGGGCGGCGCGGATCTCGGGAACGGACGGCGGGGCGTACCCGGGCAGGAAGCGTCGCCAGGCCTCGTCCGCCGCGACCCCGGCGAGCAGCGTGCGGATCCGGGCGGCCAGCTCCGGCAGGTCGGGGTCCGGCTCGGTGAACCGCCCGGCCGCCACGTACACCCGCGTCGGCGTCGACAGCTCCGCCATGCCGGCTTCCAGCCCGGTCAGTACCCCCGTGGACGTCACAGCCGGATTCTGCCGTACGTCCCCAGGGCGTTTCCCAGGGCGTTCCCCACGGCGTTCCCCGCGGCGGCGGGAAGCGGAACGGGCGGGAACGGTCCGTAGTGCCTGCTCCACCTGGCGTAATGCCTTGACGTGCGTGTCGAACAGACTATCGAATACGGTCTACGCTGGAGAGACCGGACGGGGAGTCGGGTGTCGACGATCGGGGGCTGATCAGGAGCTGGAGGTGGTGAGCGATGTTCGCGCACCTGCACGTCGCCTCCGGCTATTCGGTGCGCTACGGCGCCGCGCTGCCCGGCCGGCTGGCCGAGCGGGCGGCCGAGCAGGGCCTGCGGGAGCTGGCGCTGACCGACCGGGACACGGTGTCCGGGGCGGTGCGTTTCGCGCAGGCCTGTGCGAAGTCCGGGATCCGGCCGCTGTTCGGCGCGGACCTCGCGGTCCCGCTCCTCGGCCCGGCCGGCCCGGCGCCGGCGAAGGGCCGCACCCCGGCCCGGGGCGGTGCCTTCGTCGCCGACTCCGCGCCCCGGGTCACCCTGCTGGCCCGCGATGCCACCGGCTGGGCCAACCTGTGCGCGCTGATCACCGCCGCCTGGGCCGCCCGGCAGCAGGCCGGCGGCGGGCAGCCGATCGTCCCCTGGCCCGCGGTCCAGCGGCACGCCGAAGGGTTGACCGTACTGCTGGGACCGGCCTCCGAGCCGGTACGGGCGCTCGCCGACGGCCGCCCCGACCGGGCGGCCGAGCTGCTCGCACCGTGGCGTGAGGCGTTCGGGCAGCACCTGCGGCTGGAGGCCGTGCACCACCGCCGCGCCGGCTCGGGGCCCGGCTCGCTCCGGCTGGCCGCCCGTACGCTCGGCCTGGCCGCCGACCTCGACCTGCTCGCCGTCCTGACCAACGCCGTCCGCTACGCGACCCGGGACCAGGCGCCGGTCGCCGACGTACTGGACTCGGCCCGCCTGCTCACCCCCGTCCGGCCCGGCCGCACCTGCAACGGCGAGCGGTCGCTGAAGAGCGCCACCGAGATGGGCGAGCTCGCCGAGGAAGTCGCCCGGGCGGCCGGGCAGGAGAACGGCGGGGCCGCACACCTGCTGGCCACTACCACCCGCACCGCCTCCGAGTGCCGCCTCGACCCGTACGCCGACCTCGGGATCGGCCGGGTCCACTTCCCCGAGGAACACGTCATCGGCCTGGCCCCCGGCACCTCCGCCCGGACCCTGCGCGAACGGTGCGAGGCGGCGATGATCCGCCACGGCTACGACCGCTCCGCCGCCATGCGGACCCGTCTGGACGAGGAGCTCCGGGTGCTGAACACGCTCGGCTGGCCCTCGTACGCCCTGACCGTCGCCCAAGTCGTCGACGACATCCGGGAGATGGGCATCCGGGTGCAAGCCCGGGGTTCCGGCGCCGGCTCCCTGGTGGTGCACCTGCTCGGGATCTCCTTCGCCAACCCGCTGGAGCACGGGCTGCTGATGGAGCGGTTCGTCAACCTGCGCCGCCGCACCCTGCCCGACATCGACATCGACGTGGAATCGGCCCGCCGCCTGGACGTCTACCGCCGGATCATGGACCGGTTCGGCACCGAGCGGGTCTGCACCCTCAGCATGCCGGAGACCTACCGGGTGCGGTGGGCGATCCGCGACGCCGGGCTGGCGCTCGGCCTGCCCCCGGACGAGGTCGGACGCCTGGCCAAGGCCTTCCCGCACATCGCCGCCCGCTCGGCCCGCACCGCGCTGCGCGAACTCCCGGAACTGCGGCAGGTCGCCGCCCACGCGGAGCGCTACGGGCGTCTGTGGGACCTCGTCGAAGGTCTCGACGCGCTCCCGCGCGGTACCGCGATGCACCCCTGCGGCGTCATCCTCTCCGACGCCACCCTGCTGGGGCGCACCCCCGTCGTCCCCACCGCCACCGAAGGCTTCCCCGCCACCGTCTTCGACAAGGAAGACGTGGAAAAGGACGGCCTCGGACTCCTGAAGCTCGACGTCCTGGGCGTGCGGATGCAGAGCTCGATGGCGTACGCGGTCCGCGAGATCGAACGCACCACCGGCGAGCGGATCGACCTGGACGACCGCACTCAGGTGCCGCTGGACGACCCGGCCGCCTACGAACTGCTGCGCGAAGGCGAGTCGCTGGGCGTCTTCCAGCTGGAATCACCGGGACAGAAGGACCTCCTCGGCCGCCTGCAGCCGGAGACCTTCTCCGACCTGGTCGCCGAGATCTCGCTGTTCCGTCCGGGCCCGGTCCAGGCGGACATGATCCGCCCGTTCCTCCTCGGCCGGCACGGCAAGCAGCCCGTCACCTATCCCCACCCTGACCTGGAGCGCTGGCTGAGCTCCACCTACGGCGTGGTCATCTACAACGAGCAGGTGGCGGGCCTGTTCGCCACCATGACCCGGAGCGACCTGGCCATGGGCGAGGAAGCGCGCCGCGCCCTGGCCCAGCCGGAGCGCCTGGCGAACCTCCAGACCTGGTACCGGGAGCGCGCCACCGCGGCCGGCTACCGGCCGGAGGCGATCGACAGGGTGTGGCGGATGCTGGAGAACATGGGCGCCTACGGCTTCGCGAAGGCGCACGCGACCGCGTTCGCCCTGCCCACCCTGCAGTCCGCCTGGCTGAAGGCGCACTACGCGGCGCCGTTCTACGCCGGGCTGCTGGAGCACGACCCCGGCATGTACCCGAAGCGGCTGGTGCTGTCCGACGCCCGCCGCCGCGGCGTGCCGATCCTGCCGCTCGACGTCCAGTACTCCGCCACCAGCTACCGCACCGAACGCCTCCCGGACGGCAGGCTGGGCCTGCGGGTGTCGCTGGCCGACGTCCGCGGCATCACCGAGGAGCAGGCGGCCCGGATCGAAGCGGGCCGTCCGTACACGGACCTCGCCGACTTCTGGGCCCGCTCCCGGCCCGCCCACCCGGTGGCCGATCGCCTCGCGCGGATCGGCGCCTTCGCCACCCTCGCCCCCGGAACCGGCCGCCGCGACCTGCTCCTGCAGATCGAGGAGCTCCACCGCCACCGGCGGACCTCCGCGGGCGCCGGTCAGCTCACCCTGACCCCGGCCGCCGCGGGCCCGTACCCCGGGCCGAGCGGTCTGCCGGTGATGACGCCGGGCGAGGAACTGGACGCCGAGCTGGAAGTCATCGGCATGGACGCCTCCCGGCACCTGATGGAACCGATGCACCCGCTGCTGGCCGAGCTCGGTGTCACCCCCTCCCACCGGCTGAAGGACCAGCCGTCCGGCGGAACCGTCTTGGTGGCCGGCGCGAAGGTCGCCATCCAGACCCCGCCCATGCGCTCCGGACGGCGCACCATCTTCGTCTCCCTGGACGACGGCAGCCCGGCCGGTCAGATCGACCTCACCTTCTTCGACGACACCCACGAGCAGGCCGCCCACCCGTTGTTCCACCACTTCCTGCTGCTCGCGCGCGGCACCGTCTCCCGTCGCGGCAAGTCCGTCTCCGTCATCGGCACCCACGCCTGGAACCTCCAGGACATCGCCGACGCCCACCGCGACGGCGGTCCCGCCGCCGTCCGCACGCTGCTCGCCGGCGAGCCCCCGCACTCCGACGGCGACGCCGTTTCGCCGGCCCGGCCGGCTCCCGGCGGGCCGGGCGGCGGCGGTGCCGGGCGGCTGTGGCACGCCAGTCAGGGGAGCGCCGGATGACCAGCACGAGTACGAGCACGAGTACCGGTACCAGGGTGACCACCGTCCACCTGCGCTTCCACCGCGTCGGCTTCGAGATCTACCGCGAACTGTTCACGGTGCTCGGCGACATCACCCCCGTCGTCCAGGCGCTCCCACCGGACGGCGCGCTGCTGGATCTGGCCGGTGCCACGCGCTATTTCGGGCAGTCCCCGGCTCAGCTCGCGGACCGGCTCCAGACGCGGCTCGCGGCCCGGTACGGGCTGGTCAGCACGGGCGGGATCGGCCCGAACCGGATCCTGGCGACCCTCGCCGCCGACACCGCCCCGCCCGGCACCGTCCGGGTGCTGCCCGACGATCCGGCCGAACAGGAGCGGTTCCTGCACGGCTGCCGGGTGCGGGCACTGCCCGGGGTCGGGTCCGTCCTGGAGCGCTCGCTGCTCCGGTACGGGGTCGAGACGATCGGCGACCTGGCCGCGCTCCCGCTGTCCACGGTGCAGCGGATCGCCGGCGCCTCCGCCGGCCGCCTCCTGCACGAGCGGGCCCGGGGGATCGACCGCCGCACCGTCACCCCGGCCGGACCTCCCGCCACCATCGCCAGCGCCCGGCGCTTCGACCGGGACGTCCTCGACCCGGCCGAGATCCGCCGCGCCCTGCTCGGCGCCGCCACGGATCTCGGAGCCCGGCTACGGATCGCCGGACAGGTCGCCCGGACGGTCGAGCTGCAGGTCACCTACGCCGACCGGTCGAGCACCACACGCTCGCGCACCCTGCCCGAACCCACCGCCCACACTCCCTCCCTCCAGCAGACGCTGTACGGATTGTTCTCCGCGCTCGGGCTGCAACGGGCGCGGGTGAGGGCGGTGTCCGCCCGGGTCGGCGAGCTGACCGGCTCGGCCGGCGCCGCCGAACAACTGACCTTCGACCGGCCCACGGAGAACGCCCGCGCCCTGGAGCCGGTCATCGACCGGGTCGGCCTGCGCTTCGGCGCGGGCGCCGTACACCCGGCCTCGCTCCTGCCCCCGAGGCCGGCGCCGTGGCGGGCCTTATCAGGCCGGCGGTGGCCAGGGGCCGGCGAGCAGGCGCTCGGCCTCCGCGACGATGGCTCCGTCCAGTTGCCCGCGGGCGCCGCGCCGGACCGCCTCCCAGTCGTTGTACGCGTCGACCGTGTCGGCCAGCGGGCGGAGCGACCGGGGCCGGGCCAGAGCGCCCCAGCCCTCGTGGGTGATCGGGTCACCGCCGGTCCCGGGGGGCGAGACTCCCGTTCACGATCAGTCGGAGCCACCAGCGCACGAGTTCCCAGCGTGCCGCCTCCCAGGGCAGGTCGGTGTCATCGGCGGGAAGGCCCTCCGTCAGCCCCAGCTCGGCCAGTACCCGGTCGAAGAGCGCATCGGCGTTCTCCGAAGTACGACCAGAAGCCGACGGTCGAGTGGGCGGGAAGGCCGCTCGCCCGGCCGGTGAACTCGCGGCGGACGTAGTCGGCGAGGTCGTTCCCGTAGAAGATGACGTCGGTCTGCTGGACGGACAGGACGGGGTGGCCGTGTTCGCCCGCCGTGCCGGGCAGGTAACGGCGGCTGTAGCGGGGACCAGCTGCGGGACGGTCGCCAGCTCGGTCCGTGCGATCCGCAGGGCCTCGGACGTCCCCGTGGGCTTCGGACTCCAGGCGGGGTGCCAGAAGCCGTTGTGCTCCACGTCGAAGAGGACGCCCTCCACCGGTCGGGAGAGCCGCCCGGCCAGGTCCTCGGGGTCGCCGCTGCGCCAGTCGGGCCAGCTCCGGGACCCGTGCGGAAGCCCGGCGGAGAGGAAGACCCTGTGGTCGGCGGAGAAGGTGAACCCGAAGCGCCTCTCGACCGCGTCGAGTTCCCGCTCGCCGAGGCCCGGCCCGATCTCGGCGCGGCGCATGTTCTGAAGGTCCCGGGCGGCTTCCAGGGTCAGCGGAGGGGGCGGCGGTGCGGTCATTCCGGCAGCATGGTGACCGCTTTTGGAGCAACTGTCGGCCGGCCCGGCGGTCAACGGGCGTTCCCTACAACTCGCTCGTCCCGTTCGAGCCGGGCTCCGGGGGGAACCCGCCATTTCCGTCCGGAGGGGGTCCGGGCGCGCCGGTGCGGGGTTAGCGTCCCCTAATGTCCTCGAACACACAGACGCATTCCACTGGTTCGCCCAGCCGCCGAGTCCTCCTGCGCACCGCCCTGGCCGGAACCGCGGTCGTCGGCTCCGCCGGCTCCGTCATCGGGCTCGGCTCCGTCTTCCCCGCCTCCGCCTCCGAGGCCTCCGCCGAACTCCTGGACGGGGCGCGTCCGCGGACCCCGGAGGAGGCGCTGCGCCGCCTGGCGGCCGGCAACCGGCGCTGGGCTGCGTACCGCCAGCAGCATCCACACGAGTCGCGCTCCGTACGGCTCCAAGTGACGCGGGAGCAGCACCCCTTCGCGATCGTACTGGGCTGCGTCGACTCCCGGGTGCCGCCGGAGCTCGTCTTCGACCAGGGGCTCGGGGATCTGCTGACGGTACGCGCGGCGGGCGAGGTGCTGGACGAGGCGGTGCTCGGCAGCATCGCGTACGGGGTCCTGGAGCTCGACGTCCCCCTGATCCTGGTCCTCGCCCACCAGTCCTGCGGGGCCGTCGGCGCCGCGGTGCACGCCGACGAGACGGGTGCCGAGCTGCCCGCCCACATCCAGTACCTGGCCGACCGGATCCGGCCGTCCATCGACCGCGGTCAGCACGGCGAGGCCCGGGTCGCCGCCACCATCGACGCCCACGCGCGCCGGACCCGGGACCTGCTGGCGGCGGAGCCGGACCTGGCCCGCAGGATAGCCACTGGCCGGCTCGCCGTGGCCGTCGCACGCTACGACCTGGTCGACCAGAGGGTCCGCATGCTGCGCACGGAGTGAATACCGCCGCTCTATCGGCACTACGCAAAAACACCCCGGACCGATTGACGGCCGGGGTGTTTGTCTGCGTATATTTGATGTTTCACATCGAGGCTGAGTCGAAAAGTGAAGAAGCTTATGAGGACACCGTACCGCGTCAGGAGTGGAATTGTCAACCGAGTCACCCGAGTCGAGTGAGCCGACCGAGCCGACCGAAGAATTCCGGAATGAACAGCAATTCATCACGGCTCTCTACGTACGCCTCGATGACCTGCGGGAGCAGGCCGATCGTGCCGTGCGGGGCGCACTCGGCGAGGCCGGCAGCGGGTTCCAGGCGAGGCTGGAGCGGGACATCGTGGTCGCTGAACAGTCCGGTCTGCTTTCCGCTCTGAACTCCGGCGAAAGCGGCCTGTGTTTCGGCAGGCTGGAGTTCTCCGACGGTTCGGACCACCACATCGGCCGCATCGGAATCAGGCAGGACGACCGGGAACGCACCCCTCTCGTACTCGATTGGCGGGCGGATGTCGCACGCCCGTTCTATCTCGCGACCGGATATTCCCCCATGGGGCTGCGCAGGCGCCGCCACATCACCACCCGGGGCCGCGAGGTCACGGCCCTGCACGACGAGATCCTCGACCTCGCCGACACGGAGCGCACCGGCCACGAGGGGGCCGACGCGGACGCGGTGCTGCTCTCCGCGCTCGACGCGGCCCGGACCGGCCGGATGCACGACATCGTGCGGACCATCCAGGCCGAGCAGGACCGCATCATCCGCTCCACCCACCGCGGCGTCCTGGTGGTCGAGGGCGGCCCGGGCACCGGAAAGACCGCCGTGGCCCTGCACCGGGCCGCCTACCTGCTCTACGCGCACCGCGAGCTGCTCGCCAAGCGCGGCGTACTGATCGTCGGGCCGAACCCGGCCTTCCTCGGCTACATCGGCGAGGTCCTCCCGGCCCTCGGCGAGACCGGGGTCCTGCTCGCCACCCCGGGCGAACTGTTCCCCGGAGTGCGCGCGAGCGCCGCCGACCGCCCCGGCGCCGCCGCCGTCAAGGGGCGCGCCGAGATGGCGGGGATCCTCGCCCACGTCGTGAGCGACCGCCAGGCCCTGCCGGACACCGTGCCCGCGGGCAGCGGCGAGGACGCCGACGTGGTCCCCGAACCGGCCCTGGTGATCGACCACGACGACTACGGGACGCTGCTGCTTGACCGGACCATGGCCCACGAGGCCCGGGACCGGGCCCGCGCCACCGGACTGCCGCACAACCTCGCCCGCCCCTACTTCGCCTTCCGGATCATCGACGCGCTCACCGAACAGCTCGCCGACCGGCTCGGCGCCGACCCCTACGGCGGCCCCAACCTGCTGGGCCCCGACGACATCGCCCAACTGGGCAAGGAGATCGCGACCAGCGCCGAGGTGCACGCCGCCATCGACACGCTGTGGCCCCCGCTCACCCCCCGGCAGCTGATCTCCGACTACCTCGCCGAGCCCACCTACCTCCCCGACCGGGACGCCGAGCTGATCCGGCGCACGACGACGGGCGACGCGGACTGGACCCCGGCCGACGTCCCGCTGCTCGACGAGGCCGCCGAACTGCTCGGAGTGGACGACACCGCGCGGCGCGCCGCCGAGGAGCGCGAGCGCCTCGAACGCGTCGCGTACGCGCAGGGCGTCCTGGACCTGTCGGCCGGCTCGGACTCCTACGAGTTCGAGGACATGGAGAACGAGTTCCTCGCGGCCCACGACATCATCGACGCCGAGCGGATGGCCGAGCGGCAGGAGGAGGCCGACCACCGCAGCGCCGCCGAACGGGCCGCCGCCGACCGCACCTGGGCCTTCGGGCACGTGATCGTGGACGAGGCGCAGGAACTGTCCGCCATGGCCTGGCGCCTGCTCATGAGGCGCTGCCCGACCCGTTCCATGACGCTGGTGGGCGACCCGGCCCAGACGGGCGACGAGGCCGGCTGCGGTTCCTGGCAGCAGATCCTGGCGCCCTACGTGGAAGACCGCTGGGAGCTGGTGCGCCTCGCCGTCAACTACCGTACGCCCGCCGAGATCATGGAGCTGGCGGCAGCCGTGCTCCGGGCCCGCCACCCCGGCTTCGAGCCGCCGCGCTCGGTCCGCTCCACGGGGCGCCGCCCCTGGGTGGCACGGACCGACGACCTGGCCGCGGCGGTCGCCGACGCGGTACGGGAGGGCGCGCCGGCCGGGGGCCGCCTGGCGGTCATCGCCCCGCGCCCGCTTCACGAGGCCCTGGCGGCCGCACTGCCCGGCGTCCGGGCGGGGGAGGAGCCCGACCTCACCCACCCCGTGGTCCTGCTCGCTCCGCGGCAGGCCAAGGGCCTGGAGTTCGACACCGTGATCGTCGTGGAACCCGCGGACCACGAGCCCAGCGATCTCTACGTCGCCCTGACGCGCGCGACCCAGAACCTGGGGGTGCTGCACACCGGCCGGCTGCCGGAGGGGCTGGACGAACAGCCGTAGCCGGTGCGGGCCGGGGGTCGGAGGGCCGGCCGCGCCAGGGGCCCGGGGCGAGCCCTACGGGAGGAACTCGCCCGGCCACCCGGGTGAGTTCAGGAGGAGATCCCTGCGGCGGGGGTCCCGGTCCCGCTACAACCGGGGCGTGACCGAGAAGACGACGGCGCGCGGCCTGTCCGCGCTCGCCGCAACCCTGGCGGCCGTGCTCGCGGCGACCCTGACCTCCGGCCCGGTGCGTGCGGCCGAGGGGCCGCCCCGTACCGGCTTCGAGGCCACGGACGGTGCGCACTGGACCAGTGAGTCCCAGGAGCGGGAGCTGCTCCACGCGATCGGCCGGCCCGGCGGGCGCGCCACCGTCCGGACCATCGGCACGACCCCGCGGGGCCGCCCGCTGCACCTGGTGAGTCTGGGCCGGGGCCCCGTCACCGTCCTGCTGGTGTGCGGCCAGCACGGGGACGAACCGGCGGGGCGCGAGGCCTGCCTGAGCACCGTGCGGGACCTCGCCCACGCCCGGGAAGCGGCGGCCCTGCGGCTCCTGGAAGCGGTCACCCTGCTTGTGGTCCCGACGGCCAACCCGGACGGGCGGGCGGCCGGCACCCGTGCCAACGCCGGGGGCACCGACATCAACCGCGACCACATGGCCCTGACTTCACCGGAGGCGCGGGCGATGGCCGCCGTGCTGCGCGACCACCGACCGCACCTCGTGTACGACCTGCACGAGTACCGGGCGACGCCGGGGACCTACGACAAGGACCTCTTCGACCTCTGGCCGCGCAACCTCAACACCGACCCGGCGGTGTACGCGCAGTCCCGCGCCCTGTCCGAAGCGTACGTACGCGGCGCGGCGCACGCGTCGGGCCATTCCACCGGGACCTACGGCATCCGCACCGACCCCGTGACCGGCGCCCCGGTCGGGCAGTCCGCCGGCGACGGCCAGGAGCGGATCCTGCGCAACACGGCGGGCGTCAAGCACGCGGTCGCGCTGCTGATCGAAAGCCGCGTCGAAGCACCCTCGGGCAGGGCCGGGGAAGCCGAGCGGGCCGACCCGTCCCTCAACCACCGCCGCCGGGTCGGCTCCCAACTGGCCGCACTGAGGGGCCTGTTCGCCTACGTCTCCACACGTACGGGCCCCCTGGCGGCGGCCTCGGACGGCGCGCGACGGGCAGCCGGGAGCGCGGTGGGCCCGGTCCTGCTGGGCGGCGCGGACAACGCTCCCGCGGCAGCGGGGGAGATCCTCGCCGACCCGCCCTGCGGCTACCGGCTCACCCCGGCCCAGTACGCGCGGACGGGCAGCCTCCTGGCCCTGCACGGCGTACGGGCGGTACCCGTCGAGGGCGGCGCGTTCGTTCCGCTGAACCAGCCCCTGCGGGCCCTCGCGGTGCTCCTCCTCGACGGCCGGGCCCCGCACCGGATCGCAACGGGACAGCCCGTACAGGACTGCTGACGATCCATCAGCCCGTGCGGCTGTCGCGGAGCCGGTGCGCGCCGAAGGGCGCCGCGTGCGTCCGCGCGGCCGGCCGAGCGGGGAAGCGCGCTGGTCAGCCGGATGCCGTGAGCTATGTTGGGATCACGGAGCGGCACGAAAGGGAGGACCGCCGGTGTCATCGGGGCAGCAGGCGCGCGCACAGGCGGCGGCGATCACGCCGGGCGGGCAGCCGATCGACCACGAGCGGGCCCCGGCGGACCGGGTCCGGGCGCTGTTCGACGGGCACCCGCTCTCGCCGGGCCAGCGCCGGATCGCCCAGTACCTCGTCGACCACCTCACCGAGGCGGCGTTCCTCTCCATCACCGAGCTCGCGGAACGGGCCGGCGTGAGCCAGCCCTCCGTGACCCGCTTCGCCGCCGCCCTCGGCTTCAGCGGCTACCCGGCCCTGCGCGACGTGCTCCAGCCGATCGCGCTCAGCGCGGTGGCCGGCGCCCCCGACAGCCCCGCACAGACCCGGCGCAACGAACTGCAGGCGGCCGTCGACGCCGAGATCGAGAACCTGCGCACCGTCCGCCAGCTGCTCGCCGACACCGACCAGGTGCTCGACATCGGGCGCGAGCTGGCCCGGTCGGTGCCGCTGACGATCCTCGGGCTGCGGATCTCCGTCTCGCTCGCGGAGTACTTCGCGTACGCGGCCCGCCGGATCCACCCCGACGTGCGCCTGGTCACCGGCGGCGGCAGCGTCGCCTCGGACGCGCTGCTGCAGGCCCGGGCGGCGGGCGGCAGCTGGGTCCTGGCCTTCGCGATGCCCCGGCACGCCAAGGAGACCCTCGCCGCGCTGCGGGTGGCCCGCGGGGCGGGGCTGCGGATCGCACTGATCACGGACCGCACGCTCGGGCCGCTGGTGGACGAGGCCGACGTGGCACTGACGGCCGGAACCGGATCGCGGCTGGTCTTCGACTCCTACGCGGCGCCGGGCGTCCTGTCCGCGGCGCTGCTCCAGGCAATGGCGGACGCGGACCCCGAGCGGACGCAAACCCGGCTCGAAAGCTATGAGCAGGCCGCCGACCAGCACGGCTTCTTCCTCTAGACGCCCAGCCCTGTCGCCCACTGGCGCTCCGGGCCTCTAGATCCACCCATGAGCCCACGAAGTGGCACGAGGTGCCATATTCACGGCACCCTTGCACATGAATATTTTCATACCCTTGCTTACTCAACGGTATATATGTTTACTGATGGCGGCGCGGTCATCCGTCAAGATGCCGAGGGCGGTGTCCCCACACCGTCTTTGAACAGACACCCGACGTGACGTTTCTCCTCCTCACGTGACGCCTGGTGTCCCGTCCGGCTTTCGGATCCCGCAGCGCCTCTGCGGCCTCGGCCAACCCCTGGGCCGAGGCCGCGCCAAACGTCTCCATCGGCGTTCGACACCTCGTGGAAGCGGCAGGAATGTCTCAGACGGCTCTCAGCACCCGCAGTCAGGACTGGCCCCAGCAGGTCAAGAGGCCCGGGAACCACGACTGGGAACGCACGGCCACCCACTGGCTGCGCGATCTCCTGCCGGCCCGCTACGCCGGCTACGCGACCCTGACCCGGAGCCCCGTGCTCCTCGCGCGCCACGCCCAGCTGCAGGTGCAGCACGAGATGCGGGCCGTACGGGTGGCCCTGGAAACCGGCCGGGCCCAGCTCCCCTCCCTCGGGGTGACCGAAGGGGTCATCGAGACCTCGATCAGGATGTACGCCGCCGAGCTCCAGCAGCTCTCCCGGCTGGCCCGCGCCATCCGCGTCGTCGGCGAGGCCCTCGCCTCGGGCGCGGCCCGCGCGCGCTGAGCCGCGCTCCGCGGTCCGATTCGTCCGATCGGTTGGCTCTCGGCCCGGCCCGGCCCTGCGGCGGGACAGACAGGCGGCGCCTCTCTAGGTTCGATGGTGCTCACTGCCCCCACCCGAACCTTCCGAAAGGTGCATCCATGCGTTCCGTACGCTCCGTGCTCTCCCTCGTCGCCGCCGGTGTCATCGTCCTCGGCTGCGCCTCCGCCGCTTCCGCCGACGTGACGGTCAACGCCCCGTCCGAGAAGTCGTACACGATCGTCTTCGGTGACTGGCTGCAGTTCGCCGCCGACGACGTGTTCAACGCGGGCCTCAACAACACGGTGGGCTCCAACAACTGAGCACGGGCCCCGCTCCACGCCCGGGTCCCCGTTCGTCCGGCCTCCCGCGCCGGACGGCCGGGGACCCGGCGCGTACGGTGGCCCTGGTACGGGAGGCACGCCACCACGCGCAGGGGAGACGGGTCATGAACGCGGTCGACTACCGGGGCCAGACCACACTGATCACGGGAGCGAGCTCCGGCCTCGGCGAGGAGTTCGCCCGCCGACTGGCCGCCCGCGGATCCGGCCTCGTCCTGGTCGCCCGCCGCGCCGACCGCCTGGAGCGGCTGGCCGCGGAGCTCTCGGCGGAGTACGGGGTCCAGGCCACGCCCGTCCCGATGGACCTCGGAGCGGACCGGATCGGCGACGCGCTCCTCGAAGAGCTGGAGCGGCGCGGCATCACGGTCACGAGCCTGGTCAACAACGCCGGCTTCGGCACCTTCGGCCCGCTCCACCAGGAGGATCCCGCACGGCTGCGCCAGGAACTCGCCGTCAACGTGGGCGCGGTGGTCGACATCAGCCGTGCCTTCATCGGCCCGCTGCGCGCCCACGGCAAGGGCGTCCTCGTCAACGTCGCGAGCATGGCCGCCTACCAGCCCATTCCCCAGATGGCCGTCTACGGCGCGACCAAGGCCTTCGTGCTGAGCTTCACCGAAGCGCTCTGGCACGAATCCCAGGGCACCGGACTGCGGGTGCTGGCGCTCTCGCCCGGCGCGACGAAGACCGAGTTCTTCGACGTCGTCGGGACCAGCGAGGTGGGCGGCGGCACCCGGGTCCAGACGTGCGAGGAGGTCGTCCGCACGGCGCTGGCGGCGCTCGACCGCAGGAATCCGGGCCCGAGCGTGATCTCCGGCGCCCTCAACCGGGTGTTGGCCGTCGGAGGCCGCCTGCTCAGCCGCCGGCAGATGGTCAACTCGGTCGGCCGCCTCATGCCCGCGGCCGACCTGGCCTCCGGAGTCTCCTGAGTCTCCTGAGTGTCCGGAGGCTCCGGAATCCGCTGGCCCCCTGATCTCCTGACCTTCAGCCCGTGGTGACACCGGCGAGCTGCTCCGCGATGGTGTCCGCGGAGGGGAACCTCACGCCGAGGGTCCCGACGTGCTTCCAGTGCAGGGTGCCGTCCGGGGCGATGACGAAGACGGAGCGCCGCAGGCCGATCACGGGAGCCGCGATGCCGAAGGCGCGGGCGACCGCGCGGTCGGTGTCGGCGAGCAGCGGAATCCGCAGACCCCGGGCCCGGGCGAAGGCCTCGTGGCTGTCCACGTCCTGCGGGCTGATGCCCCAGACCTGGGCGCCGCACGCGGAGAGCGCCTCCAGCCCGTCGGAGTAGGAGCACAACTGCGTCGTGCAGACCGGGGTGTTGTCGCCGGGGTAGAAGGCGAGAACGACCGGGTTCCCGCGCTGCTCGCCGAGCGTGTACCGCCCGCGCGTGAAGGCGTCCTCACTCAGCAGGCCGCCGGGGAGCGAGAACTCGCCCACCACATCGCCCACGTCCGGGATTCGGGTCACGATGGCCGCACCTCTCTGTCGTCGAGGGGCGTACGGTACCCGACCGCGGCGGCCCGGCGGCGGCCGAGCGACGGCTCAGCGGCGGTGCATCGTGTGCAGGGCCTCCAGGAGCACCCGGGGATCGTGGCCGCCCTTGTAGACCGGCGGCGGCTGCCGGTCCAGGTGCAGCAGCCGGGCCACGGCCGTCCACGCGGTGCGCACCGAGTACTCGACGGTGAACACCACGTCGTCGGGAACCTCGGCGTACTGGCCGATGAAGGCCAGGTTGGTGGAGCCCTCCGGAACCACCTCGGGCCGGTCGCCGCCCTTGCGCACCAGGAACTGGCTCGTGATGTACGGCATCAGGGCCGGCACGACGATGGAGGACTCCAGGATCTGCTCGCTCTGTTCGAGGCGCAGGTGCCCGAGCACCTCGGTGAGGATCTCGCGGCCCGTGCACTCGGCCATCGTCTTGCCCACGTGGTCGCCGGCCTTGTCCGGGAAGAGGGCGTACCCCCACCAGACGTAGGTTCCCTCGGGCTGCTCGTGGAAGTGCGGCTGGTGGTTGAGGACGATGGTCAGCAGCCAGCCGGAGTCCTTGAAGGTGATCAGGCCGCCCTTGCCGGCCTCGCTGCCGGAGAACTCCTCCATGGCCTTGAAGAAGGTGGGGTCCTGGCTGGTGACGGTGAAGGAGCCCCAGGTGGAGTCCGAGACGGAGGAGTCGAACACCGAAGGGTCGCCCAGGTGGGGGCGCTTGGCCGCCAGGGTCTGCCACAGGCGCCACGAGGCGTCCGGCGCGGAGGTGTCCAGTACGGCGGGGGTGTCGGTCGATCCCAGGGTCGAGTTCGCGGTCATCGACCCGTTGGTGACGAACACCAGGTCCTCGGCGGCGACCGGGATCCGCAGGCCCGCGCCCTCCCGGGTGCAGACGAGGGCGGTGACGGTGGTGCCTTCGCCCTCGGCGAGCTCCACGTCGGTCACGGTGGTGTTCATCGTGAACACGACGCCGTTGGTCCGCAGCCAGCTCTGGAGCGGTCGCACGATCGAGTCGTACTGGTTGAAGCGGGTGCGGTAGATGCCCGACATGGTGTCGAAGGTCTTGAAGAGGTGCACGAACCGGTTGAGGTAGCGCCGGAACTCGATCGCCGAGTGCCAGGGCTCGAAGGCGAAGGTCGTGCACCACATGTACCAGAAGTTGGTGGTGAAGAACTCCGGGGTGAAGCAGTCCGAGATGCGCTTGCCGTCGAGGCGGGACTCGGGCGAGGCCACGCACGCGACCAGGTCCAGCCGGTCGCGCTCGGAGAACCCCATGGAACGGGTGTCGACCCGCAGACCGGCGGAGTCGACCAGGCGGGCCTTGTCGTTCCAGGCGAAGTCCTCGTGGAAGGCGAAGGTGTCCTCGGTGACCGAGGTGCCCGGAGCGTCCAGCGAGGGGATGGAGCGCAGCAGGTCGTACGTGCACTCGAAGTGCAGCTCGAACATCCGGCCGCCGCGCATGGTGTAGCCGTTCTCGGGGTCTCCCGCGGCGTCGAGGCTTCCGCCGGTGCGGTCCTGGGCTTCCAGGATCGTGATGTCCGAGCCCGCGAACCCGCCCTCCCTGATCAGCAGCGCCGCCGCCGACAGGGAAGCGATGCCGGCACCCACCAGATAGGCCTTGGCCACGACGTGTCTCCTCACCCCGGCCGCACGGGCCCCGGTCGGCCGCACGGTCACCCACCCAGACCATCACCCTCCACGGCGGGTCGCGACCGGGGTGCGCCATTGGACGGGCTCGGGCCGAGGGGCGCGTATGTGGTGTGCGTGCGGGGTGCGCGTCCGCGGTGTGCTTCCGATCCGCTTGCAAGAGATTTGCGTCAGTGGGACTGTTTTTTGCGCACCCGACTGGTAGCTTGATCGCGTGAGCACCCAGAGGCTAGCCCAAGTGGCCGAGATGGCCGGCGTCAGCACGACTACGGTGAGTCGCGTCCTGAACGGCAACAGGGACGTGGCGCCCGCCACCCGCGAGGCGGTCCTGACGGCCGTGGACGTGTGCGGCTTCGAGCGCCCGGCGGAGTTCCGCAGGGAACGGGCCCAGCTGATCGGGCTGGTTGTCCCCGACCTCCAGAACCCCGTCTTCTCCGCGGCCGCGGAGGCGCTCGCCGGGCTCCTCAACGGCCAGGGGCTGGTCCCCGTGCTGTGCACGCGCACGGCCGACGGCGTCTCGGAGTCGCACTACGTGGACATGCTGCTCGGGCAGAACGTCGGCGGGATCGTCTTCGTCGGCGCCAGCTACACCGACATAGGCGAGGCCCAGGGGCGCGAGCTGCGCCGCCGCGGGATCCCGGTCGTCCTGGTCAATCCGGCCGACGAGAACCCCGGCGTCGCCCAGGTCTCGGTGGATGACGCCGGAGCCGCCGAACAGGCGCTGGAGCACCTGTCGGCGCTCGGCCACGAGCGGATCGGCATGATCGTGGGCCCCTCCGGCCACGTCCCCTCGGTTCGCAAACTCGCTGGTTACGCGGCTTT
The DNA here is from genome assembly GCF_035978755.1 of Streptomyces sp. NBC_01298. Lineage (NCBI taxonomy): Bacteria > Bacillati > Actinomycetota > Actinomycetes > Kitasatosporales > Streptomycetaceae > Streptomyces > Streptomyces sp. NBC_01298. The sequence goes on along the minus strand of NZ_CP108414.1, from coordinate 452,330 downwards.
CAACGCCCGGCGCGGGGTCCCGGCCCAGGAGTGGCGGCCGCTGGTCGCCCACGCCCTCTTCTCGATGGAGGGCGGCGCCACGGCGATCACCCAGCTCCTCCCGCGCGGGGTGACGGCGGTCGTCTGCGCCAGCGACGCCCTCGCCCTCGGCGCCATTCGCGGGGCGCGTCGGCGGGGGCTGGACGTCCCGGCCCGGCTGTCCGTCGTGGGCTTCGACGACTCCCTCTTCATGGTGGCCACCGATCCGCCGCTGACGACGGCCCGCCAGCCCGTCGCCGCCATGGCCTCGGCCGCGGTGCAGTTCTTGGCCGAGCAGATCCGTACGGGGGTGGGCCTGTCCTCGGAGATCCTCTTCGACACCGAACTCATCGTCCGCTCGTCCACCACGCGCCCGTCTCCGGGGCGCTGACCGGGGGAGCTGGGGGCGGTGCGGGAAAAGAGGGCCCGGTGGTCGCCGGGCCCTCTTTTCGTGTCCGCCGCTGCCGCCGAGGTGACAGCCGACCTGTCACGATCCGTCACATAGCCGAATCTCCATGCGTAATGTCTTGCGTAACATTATTGACTTCTTGCGTTCACGGCTTCTACTGTCACGCCATCGAAGCCCGACCCGCCCGGAAGGCCTGTTCCCATGGATGGCATCACCAGACGTCGTGCCCTGCTCCTCTCCACCGCCCTCGTGGCGAGCCTCGGCCTCACCGCCTGCGCCGGCACACCGGCCCCGGCCGGCGACAAGGCGGGCGGGGTGGTGACGATCACGGTCAACGGCATGCCGGCCAAGACGCAGGCCGCCGACCGCAAGGACTTCGAGGAGCTGGTCAAGCAGTTCGAGGCGGCCCACCCGAAGATCAAGATCGATGCCCGCGAGGGCCAGATGGACCCCAAGACCTTCGCGGCCAAACTCGCCGGGGGCCAGCTCGAAGACGTCTACTACGTCTACTTCACCGACCCGGCCGGGCTCATCCAGCGCAAGCAGGGCGCCGACATCACCCCCTACCTCGCCGACGTCCCGTACCTGTCGGACATACGCCCCGAGCTCCAGAAGGTGTTCAAGGACAAGGAGGGCAAGACCTACGGGCTGCCCACCGGCAACTACTCCATGGGCCTCGTCTACAACCGCGAGCTCTTCCGCAAGGCCGGACTCGACCCCGACAAGCCCCCGACCACCTGGGAAGAGGTCCGGGCCGCCGCGAAGAAGATCAGCGAGCTCGGCGAGGACACCGTGGGCTACGCCGACTACAGCAAGAACAACCAGGGCGGCTGGCACCTGACGTCCTGGCTGTACTCCATGGGCGGCGAGGTGGCCACCGAGGAGAACGGCAAGTGGAAGGCCGCCTTCGACAGCGACGCGGGCCGCAAGGCGCTCCACACCCTGCACGACATGCGCTGGACCGACAAGAGCATGGGCACCCGCCAGCTCCTGGAGATCGGCGACGTCCAGAAGATGATGGGCTCAGGCAAGCTCGGTATGTACATGGCCGGACCCGACAACATCCCCACGATCGTCAAGCAGTTCGAGCGCAAGTACGAGGAGTTCGGCCTCGCGGCCCTCCCCGGCACGGCCACCCTCGGCGGCGGCGACGGTTTCATGTTCAACCCCAAGGCCACGCCCGAGAAGATCAAGGCCGGCCTGCAGTGGGTCCAGTGGAAGTACCTCAACCCCGACCGGGAGGAGGAGAACGTCACCAAGTTCTCCGGCCTCGGCGTCCCGATCGGCCTCCCCCAGCCCAACCTCTTCGGCGGCGCCGCCCAGCAGAAGATCGACGCCATCCACGTCGCGCACGCCAACGTGCCGCAGGAGAACTACAAGCCGTTCGTCGACCGCAGTCCCCAGGTCGAGGTCAAGGTCGAGCCGCCGAACGCGCAGCAGATCTACACCGTCCTGGACGGTGTCATGCAGTCCGTCCTGACCAAGGAGGACGCGGACATCGACACCCTGCTCGAGCAGGCCGCCGCCCGCACCGACACCATCCTCGCCACGGTGAAGTGACATGTCCGCACTCCCCACCCCCGCGGCCCCGGGCCGGCGCGCACGCCGCCTCCGGGACCTCCGGCGGACCGGAGCCGCGGGCGAGAACCCGAAGGCGGGCGAGAGCCCGAACGCGGGCGAGAACCCGAAGGCGGGCGAGAGCCCGGCCACGGCCGCGAGCCGGGTTCCGGCCACCGGCCGGGCCCGCCGGCTGCGGGAGAACCTCGTCGCCTACCTCTTCCTCTCCGCCGCGCTGATCTGCTTCGCCCTCTTCGCCTGGTACCCGATCGTCCGCGGCGTCCTCCTGGGCTTCCAGCAGGTGACCTTCGCACAGCCGGCCGAGTGGGTCGGCCTGGACAACTTCCGCCGCCTCTTCGCCGATCCGCTCTTCGCCACCGCCTGGCGCAACACCGGCTACTTCACGCTCCTGGCACTCGTCTTCGGCTTCGCCGCCCCGTTCGTCACGGCCGTCGTCCTGAACGAACTGCGCCGCGGCCAGTCGTACCTGCGGCTCACCGTCTACCTCCCGGTGATGCTCCCGCCCATCGTCACCATGCTGCTGTGGCGCTGGTTCTACGATCCCGGCCCCGGCCTCTTCAACAACGTGCTCGGCGTCCTGCACCTGCCCGCCCAGCAGTGGCTGGAGTCGGAACACCTCGCGATGATCTCCCTGGTCCTCGTCTCCACCTGGGCCAACATGGGCACCACGACGCTCATCTACCTGGCGGCCCTCGGCGGCATCCCCGGGGAGCTCTACGAGGCGGCCGAACTCGACGGCGCCTCCATCCGCCGGCGCCTGTGGCACGTCACGATCCCGCAGGTCAGGTTCATCCTCCTGATCACCCTGCTGCTCCAAGTCATCGGCACGATGCAGGTGTTCGTCGAACCCTTCGTCCTCACCGGCGGCGGCCCCGACGACGCCACCGTCACGATCCTGCTGCTGCTCTACCGCTACGCCTTCGTCTACAACGACTTCGGCCTGGCCAGTGCCATGAGCACCCTGCTCTTCGTCGTCCTGGGCCTCTTCGCCGGCCTCTACCTGCGGCTGACCCGGACCAAGGACTGAAAGGAGGACCGCCATGGCCGCCACCGAACCTCGCTCCCGCACGCTCATCGCGCCCGCCGAACTCACCCGGCCCGTGGGCCGGTTCCTGCACCGCTTCGTCCTGGGCGCGACCCTGACCGGCTTCACGCTGGCCTTCGTCTTCCCGCTCTACTGGATGACCACCGGCGCCCTGAAGAGCTCCGCGGAGCTGGCCGAGCCCCATCCGACCCTGCTCCCGAGCAGCTGGCACCCCGAGAGCTACACCGAGGCCTGGACCAACACGGGACTCGCCGGCTACTTCCTCAACACCGTCCTGCTCGCCTTCGGAGCCCTGCTCTTCCAACTCGTCATCGACGTCTGCGCCGCGTACGCCCTGTCCAAGCTCCGCCCTGTGCTGGGCAACGCGGTGCTCGCGATGATGCTGGCCACCCTGATGCTGCCGGTCTCCGCACTGCTCGTACCCGTGTACCTCACCGTCGTGGACGTTCCCCTCGTCCACGTGAACCTGATCAACACGCCGTTCGCCATCTGGCTGCCGGCCGCGGCGAACGCCTTCAACGTCTTCATCCTCAAGCGGTTCTTCGACCAGATCCCCACGGAACTGCTCGACGCCGCCCGGATAGACGGCGCGGGCACGGTGCGGATCCTCGTCTCGGTGATCCTCCCGCTGTCCCGCCCGGTGCTCGCGGTGGTGTCCATCTTCGCGGTCGTCGGCGTCTGGAAGGACTTCCTCTGGCCGATGCTCGTCCTGCCGGACGAGACGAAGCAGCCGATCACCGTCGCACTCAATCGCCTGGCGGAGTTCATGCCGGCCAACCAGCTCCTCGCCGGCATGGTCATGGCGAGCGTCCCGCTGCTGGTCCTCTTCCTCCTCTTCCAGCGGCACATCATCTCCGGCCTCACGGCGGGAAGCCTCAAGGGCTGACCACACCAGGTCCCCCCCGTCACCGCCTCCCACCCCGGGATCCACCCCCTCCCCGGGCCTCCCGCCCCACCTCGAAGCACTGCTCCTCGACACCGCCGCAGCGACGGACCGCCGCGGCGGCCCCCACCGCGCCCTCCCGCCCCCCGCGCGCGGGGCGCGCCTTCAGAAAGGACACGCCGCCGTGTCTTCTTCCCGAGGAACCCGCACCAGAGCCGCACGCCTCATCTCCCCACTCCTCCTCACCGCCCTGGCCACCACCGGCCTCACCGGCACCCTCGCCACCGGGTCGTACGCCGCCGCCGTCACCCTGGAGGCGGAATCCGCCGCCCTGTCGGGCGGTGCCCGCGTCGAGTCGGAGCATTCCGGTTACACCGGTACGGGCTATGCCGGCGGTTTCACGGACGGCAACAAGGGGGCCGCTTCGGTCTCCTTCGCGGTGCAGTCGGCCGCGGCCGGTACGGGTTCGGTCGCGATCCGGTACGCCAACGGCACGGGCTCGCCCCAGACGCTGAGCCTCTACGCGAACGGGGTCAAGGTCCGCCAGATCTCCCTTCCGGCCACGGCGAACTGGGACACCTGGGCCGTCCGCCAGGAGCCGGTCCCGCTGGCCAAGGGTGCCAATACCGTCGCGCTGACCTTCACCACCGCCGACTCCGGCAACGTGAACCTCGACCACGTCGCCCCGGCCGAAGCCGGACCCACCGCCCCCTCGACCGGCCTGGAGGCGGAATCCGCCGCCTTGTCGGGCGGTGCCCGCGTCGAGTCGGAGCATTCCGGTTACACCGGTACGGGCTACGTCGGCGGTTTCACGGACGGCAACAAGGGGGCCGCTTCGGTCTCCTTCGCGGTGCAGTCGGCCGCGGCCGGTACGGGTTCGGTCGCGATCCGGTACGCCAACGGCACGGGCTCGCCCCAGACGCTGAGCCTCTACGCCAACGGGGTCAAGGTCCGCCAGATCTCCCTTCCGGCCACGGCGAACTGGGACACCTGGGCCGTCCGCCAGGAGCCGCTGCCGCTGGCCAAGGGTGCCAATACCGTCGCGCTGACCTTCACCACCGCCGACTCCGGCAACGTGAACCTCGACGGCATCACCCCCACCGGCCCGACGACCACGCCCACCGACCCGCCGCCCGGCTCCCTCAGCCACCAGGCCGAGACCGCCTTCGCCTCGGGCGGCCCCGCGCCCGCCTCAGCCGTCGCCGGCTTCAGCGGAGCCGGTTACCTGACGGGCTTCACCGCCACCGGTGCCCGCGCCGTCTTCTCCGTCTCCGCGCCCACCGCCGCCACCCGGCAGGTGGCCGTGCGCTACCGCACCCCGGGGGCCAACCCCGCGACCATCACCCTGACGGCCAACGGAGCCCCCGTACGCCGGCTCACCCTCCCCGCCACCTCGGGAGCCTGGGCCTCCTTCACCACCGACGCGCCCCTGCGCGCCCAGCTCAACACCCTCACCCTGCGCACGGAGGCCGGGGACAGCGGCGACCTCCAGCTCGACGGCATCGAGGTCACCGGCTCCACCGCGAACGCCACCCGCGGCGCGAGCCTCCCGTACACCGCCTACGAGGCCGAGGCCGGCGCGACCAACGCCTCCGTCACGGGACCGGACCGCGCCTACAAGACCCTGGCCTCCGAGGCCTCGGGCCGGCGGGCCGTCGTACTCGACCAGACGGGGGAGTACGTCCAGTTCACCCTGGCCAAGGCCGCCAACGCCGTGACCGTGCGCTACTCGATCCCGGACAACGCGGCCGGCACGGGGAACAGCGCCACCCTCAGCCTCTACGCCAACGGCGCCCACACCAAGGATCTCGCCCTCACCTCGAAGTACAGCTGGGTGTACGGCGCCTACCCCTACGGCAACGACCCCTCCCAGGGCGAGGCCCACCGCTTCTTCGACGAGACCCGCACCCTCACGGGCGAGTTCCCCGCCGGCACCGTGCTGAAGTTCCAGAAGGACGCCGGGGACACCGCCGCCTCCTACGCCATCGACCTCGTCGAGACCGAGACCGCCCCGGCGGCCGCCACCATGCCCGCCACCGGATTCGTCTCCGCCACCACCCTCGGCGTCACCGCGAACGACGGCGGCGACGACACCGGCGCCCTGAACAGCGCACTGTCCACCGCCACCGCCCAGGGCAAGGGCCTGTGGCTGCCCGCCGGCACCTACGACATCTCGGGATCCGTCAACCTCACCGGAGCCGTCCTGCGCGGCGCGGGCGAATGGCACACCACCCTGCGCGGCAAGAACGGCAAGGGCGGGCTCTTCGGCCGCGGCGGCACCAGCACCGTGCAGGACCTGGCGGTCACCGGAGAGTCCGACCACCGCGACGACGCCAACAGCGACGCCGCCGTAGAAGGGGACTTCGGCTCCGGCTCCACCCTGCAGAACCTCTGGATCCAGCACAGCAAGGTCGGCCTCTGGATCGACGCACCGACCCGCGGGCTGCTCGCCACCGGCCTGCGCATCCGGGACACCTACGCCGACGGGGTCAACCTGCACAAGGGCACCGCGGGCAGCGAGGTCTCCCAGAGCAGCATCCGCAACACCGGAGACGACGCCCTCGCGATGTGGTCGGAGGCCCAGGCCGTCACCGACTGCGTGCTCCGCTTCAACACGGTCCAGCTCCCGCTGCTCGCCAACGGAGCAGCGATCTACGGCGGCGGCGGCAACCGGATCGAGGACAACCTGGTCGCCGACACCGTGACCGGCGCCGCCGGAATCGCCGTCAGCACCCGCTTCGGCATCCCCTTCAGCGGACCGGCGACCGTGCAGCGCAACACCATCGACCGGGCCGGCGGCTACGAGCCCAACTGGGCGAGCAAGCTCGGCGCCCTGTGGGTGTACGCCGACACCTCGGAGATCACCACCCCGGTGCTCCTCCAGGACAACGACATCCTGGACAGCACCTACAGCGGCCTGCTCGTCTCCTGGCAGAAGAACGTCGGGAACCTGACCGTGAAGAACACCAGGATCGCCAAGGCCGGCGGCTACGGCATCGAGATCAACGCGGCCGGCTCGGGCACCTTCAGCGGGGTCACGGTCACCGACGCCGCATCGGGCGGACTGAGCCTCGCCGGCGGGTTCGCCGTGAACCGCGGAGCCGGCAACTCGGGCTGGTAGCCCGGCCGCACCGCCGCACCGCCGCACCACGCACCGCCGCACCACGCACCCCCCGGAACCCGGGGCCCGGTCACCCCAGCCACCCCGCCGCCCGACCGGGCCCCGCACCCCGGCGCCGCACCCCACCCCGCGCCCGTGTACGCGTACGCCCCCACCCCACCAGGAGACCCCGTGACCCAGCGCACCCCGCACCCCGCAGCCTCCCCCTGGTGGCGGCACGCGGCGATCTACCAGATCTACATACGCAGCTTCGGCGACGGGAACGGCGACGGCACGGGCGATATCGCCGGAGTCCGCGCCCGGCTGCCCTACCTGCGGCAACTCGGTGTGGACGCCCTCTGGTTCAACCCCTGGTACGTCTCTCCCATGGCCGACGCCGGCTACGACGTGGCCGACTACCGTGACATCGACCCCCTCTTCGGCACGCTCGCCGAGGCCGAGCAGCTCATCGAAGAGGCCCACGGCCACGAGCTGCGGGTCATCGTGGACCTCGTCCCCAACCACTGCTCCGACCGGCACCCCTGGTTCGCCCGGGCCCTCGCCGCCGGCCCCGGATCCCCCGAGCGCGAGCGCTTCTGGTTCCTTCCCGGCCGCGGCGCACACGGCGAACTGCCTCCCAACGACTGGCACTCCTACTTCGGCGGCCCCGCCTGGACCCGGATCACCGAGGCCGACGGCACCGAAGGCCCCTGGTACCTGCACATGTTCGCCCCCGAACAGCCCGACCTGAACTGGGAACACCCCGACGTGGCAGCTGAGTTCGAGGACGTCCTGCGGTTCTGGCTCGACCGCGGGGTCGACGGCTTCCGCATCGACGTGGCGCACGGCCTGGCCAAGAAGCCCGGTCTGCCCGACATCGGCGCGAACCCCGACCCCACCGACCTGCCCTACCAGGACGTGGACGCCGTGCACGCCGTCTACCGCGCCTGGCGCAAGATCCTCGACACCTATCCAGGCGACCGCGTGTTCATCGGCGAGGTCTGGCTCCCGGAGGCCGCGCAGTTCGCCCGCTACCTGCGCCACGACGAACTGCACTCCGCCTTCAACTTCGACTACCTGTGTGCCCCCTGGGACTCCGGCGCCCTGCGGAAGGTCGTCGACTCCACGCTCGCCTCGCACGAACCGGTCGGCGCCCCGCCCACTTGGGTGCTCTCCAACCACGACACCATCCGCCACGTCACCCGCTACGGACGCGCCGACACCTCCTTCGACATGGGCGACAAGCGGCTCCTCGACCCCAGCGACGCCGCGCTCGGCCGCCGCCGGGGACGCGCCGCGGCCCTCGTCTCCCTGGCCCTGCCCGGCGGGGTCTACGTCTACCAGGGCGACGAACTCGGCCTGCCCGAGGTCCAGGACCTGCCCGACGAGGTCCTCCAGGACCCGACCTTCGTCCGCTCCGGCGGCACGGACCGCGGCCGCGACGGCTGCCGCGTCCCCCTGCCGTGGGAGGCCGACGGCCCCTCCCTCGGCTTCTGCGCCCAGGCGCCCGGCGCCTCCGGTGGCGAACCGGCCGCTCCCTGGCTGCCCCAGCCCGAGCACTGGGCCGCTCTCAGCGCGGCGGCGCAGCAGGAGGACCCGCACTCCGTGCTCACCCTCTACCGCGAGGCCCTCGCCCTGCGCGGCGCCGAACTGGCCCGGCTGCCCGAGACGCTGGAGTGGGTCGACGCGGGACCCGACACCCTGTGCTTCGAGCGCCCCGGCGGCTTCCGCTGCCTGACCGCCTTCGCGAGCCCGGTCCCGCTTCCCGGGGGCGCCCGGGTCCTGCTCGCCAGCGGCCCGCTCGCCACCGGCGCGGACGGCGCGCCCGTACTGCCCGGGGACACCACGGTCTGGCTGCGCATGCCCGGGTAGGCGACGCCCGCGGCCCCGAACGGCCCCATGGCGCGGGCCATCCGTATCGTGAGATGCGGTGTCACATGTCGGCGGCGGCGTGCCAGACTCTTCCGCATGCGCCAGCAGAAGATTAGCGCCGGCGTGCCGGCCCCGGAGCTGAACTGAGACCACCCCAGCAGCCCACCGCCCGCACGCAGACCTCTCGCATCCGCGAGGGGTCTTCTTGTTTTCCGGGACCACGCACCTCCCCAGGACAGGAGTCCACCCCCTCATGACCTGCAGCGATGTTCTCCCCGCCGTCGACGAAGCCGTGCGTACCGGCGACACCGCCTGCCACACGCTGACCATCACCGTCCGGGACGGCGGCCACGCCCTCACCCGCATCTCCGCGCTCCTGAACAACCTGTCCGTCAGGAGGCTGTCCTTCAGGGCCGCCGACGGCGGCGGGCTCGCGGTGTGCGAGATCGTGGTCCCCGCGGCCGACTCGCCCCGCGCCCAGGCCAAGCTCCGGCGCTGCGTCGAGGTGGTCGAACTCAGTGCCCACCCGGCGGGGGAGTCCCGGACCATCTGAACGAACCGCACGGATTACTTGACCGACCGTTCCAGTATCCGTAGAGTACGGGATGTGGCCAGGACCAAGGAATTCGATCCGGACGCCGCGCTGCAGTCGGCTCTGGAGCTGTTCTGGCGGCGCGGCTACGAGGCGACGTCTATGGCGGACCTCGTCGAGGCGCTCGGCATCGGGCGAGCCAGCATGTACGCCACCTTCGGGAACAAGCGCGAGCTCTACCTGAAGGCGCTGGACCGCTACAGCGAGCACCTCGACCCCGACCTGCTGCGCGAACTGTCCCAGCCGGGACCCGCGCTGCCGGCCGTGCGCACGGTGGTACGCCGCTTCGCCGCCGAGTCCAGTGTCGGTGACCTGCGGCAGAACGGCTGCTTCGTGACCAACACGGCCGCGGAGCTCGGGGCGCACGACCCGGCGGCGGCCCGCAAAGTCGAAGCGAGCTGGAACCACATCGAAACCCTGCTGCGCTCGGCGCTGACCCGGGCCCAGGCCCAGGGTGAACTGCCCGCGGACCGCGATCCGCGCACCCTCGCCAGCATGCTGCTGGTGCTGATGCAGGGCATGCGGGTCGTGGGCAAGGCCTCGCAGGACCCGGGCCGGGTCCGGGCGGCGGCGGAGCAGGCCCTGAGTCTGCTCGACTGACCGGACGCACGAGAACGCCTCCCTTCGGGGAGGTTCTTTTCAGGCTTCATTCTGGAATGTACGATCCAGTTCAAATATCGAGGGGGAGTCATGACCGTCACGCAGACCGCACGCACCACGCAGACGCTCACCGCGTCCGGATCAAGGGCGTCCCGACCGGCGCCCGGCCCGGCCTTCGCGCTGCTCGGCACCGTACAGATGACGCTGATCTTCGCGCTCACCTCGCTCGTCGTGCCGCTGCCCACGATCGGCCGCGAACTCGCCCTGGGTCGCGACGACTTGTTGCTCCTCAGTGCCGCCTACGGGCTGAGCTTCGCCGGTCTCCTGCTCTTCGGGGGCCGCCTCACCGACCGGTTCGGCGGGCGCCGGGTGCTCACCGCCGGACTGCTCGTCGTCGCCGTGGCCTCCCTCGCCGCACCGTTCGCCCAGGGACCGGGGGTCCTGCTCGCCGCCCGCTTCGCCCAGGGGGTGGGTGCCGCGCTCACGGCACCGGCCGCCATGGCCGTACTGCGGGCGGTCTTCCCCGAACCCGCCGCGTTCGGACGGGCGATGGCCACCTGGGGCGGACTGTCGGTACTCGGCGCCACCGCGGGCAACCTGCTCTCCGGAGTCATCTCGGCCCTGGCCGGCTGGCGGTTCTCCTTCGCCGTCCCGGTCGTGGTGGCCGTCGCCGCACTGCTCCTCGCACCCCGGCTGCTGCCCGCCACCCCGGCGGGCGAAGGCCGCTCCCTGGACCTGCCGGGCGCACTGCTGGCCACCGCCGGAATCAGCCTCGTCAGCTACGGCTTCGTCCTCACCGACGTCCGGTCCTGGGGATCGACGAGCGTCCTGGTCACCCTGCTCACCGCGGCCGTGCTCCTGCTGGCCTTCCCGCTCGTCGAGCGCCGGGTCCGTGACCCCCTGCTCCCGCTCGCGTTCCTCCGCGACCGCCGCCGGGCCCTCGCTCTCACGGCCATCGGCCTCACCGCCGCCGGAACGACCGTGACCTTCGTCCTCCTCTCCCTTCACCTCCAGCAGGAACTCGGCTGGTCGGAGCTGCGGACCTCCGCCGCGTTCCTCCCCTTCGCGGTGGTGCTGCTCGTGGCCGGCCGGGTCGCCGGTCCCCTCGTGGGCCGGTACGGGGCGCCCCGCGTCACCACCGCCGGCCTCGTCGCCGCCGCGGGCGGACTCGGACTCCTCGCGCTCACCGGCCTGGCCGCGCAGATCCCGTACGCCTACGGCCTGCTCCCCGGCCTGATCCTGCTGCCCGTCGGTACGGCGGCCGCCTTCGCCGGGGCCGCGGTCCTCGCCACCGAAGGGGTGGAGCCGCACCAGGCGGGACTCGCCGGCGGGGTCATGAACACCGCGATGGAGCTCGGCCCGACGGTCGTCTTCGCCGCCGTGCTCTCCCTGGGCTCCGACACGGTCTCGCTGGCCGCCACCGCGCTCGCCTTCGGCGCGGCCGCCTTCCTCCACACCCGCACCAAGTAACCGACAGACCACCGAACAACCGACAGACCACCGAACAACCGACAGACCACCGAGTAAGGGATCACCATCATGTCCGCACGTTTCACCGGCAAGAGCGTCCTCGTCACCGGAGCCGGTTCCGGCATCGGCCGGGCCGTCGCCCTCGCCTTCGCCGCCGAGGGAGCCGCGGTCGTCGTGGCCGGCCGCACCGCGGCGCCGCTCGACGAGACGGTCGAGCTGATCGAGAAGGAGGGCGGCAAGGCGGTCGCGGTGACCGCGGACGTGACCCGCTCCGAGGACGTACGTGCCCTGGTGCGCAGCACCGTCGAACACTTCGGCAGCCTCGACGTCGCCGTGAACAACGCGGGGGTCTTCCGGGGCGGCGGCCCCGTCGCGGACCTGGCGGAGGAGGACTGGCGCAGCATGCTGGACATCAACGTCACCGGCGTCCTGCTCAGCCTCCAGGCCGAGGTCGCCGCCATGCGCGAGCAGCCCGGCGGCGGGGCGATCGTCAACATCTCCTCGAACCTCGGCGCGCACACCCGCATCCCGGGAGCCGCCGGCTACCTCACGACCAAGGCGGCCGTCTCCGCCCTGACCCGGGCCGCGGCCCTCGACCACATCGCCGACGGTGTCCGCATCAACGCGGTCAGCCCCGGCGCGACCGCCACCACGATGTCCCTGCGCCCGGGGGAGGGGGACGCCGAGCGTGCGGAGCGGATGAAGGACGAATCGCCGGTGGGCCGGGTGTCCTCCACCGCCGAGGTCGCGGCGGCGGTGCTCTACCTGGCCTCGCCGGACGCCGGCTCCGTGGTCGGCACCGACCTGGTGATCGACGGCGGCGTGGCCGCCTGACCCCGGAAACGACTTCGGCCCCCTTGACGCCTGGGCGTCAAGGGGGCCGAAGTCTTTCGTAGCGGGGACAGGATTTGAACCTGCGACCTCTGGGTTATGAGCCCAGCGAGCTACCGAGCTGCTCCACCCCGCGTCGTTGTGAACATCACTGTACGGGATCCAGGGCCGACCTCCGACCACCACCGAAAATCCAGGTCCGCCGGGACGGAAAAACGAACACGGCCGAGTGAGAATTTCCGCACGAGCGGAAGGTGCGGATTTATTTCCACGCCGATCCGATCCCACCGTGCTACTGTGGTTTGAGTTGCAGTTGTGGTTCCCAAAATTTCGAGCACCTCATACCCACTCCTCCTCGGAGGAGCAGAGACGAGTGTTCTTGTTTTTCCGGCGTTTTCCGGGCTGGGCAATCATCGGCGACTTGAGATTCGCACAGTGCGGATCTCTGGGCTGTGCCCCGAAGGAGTAAAAAACATGGCTAATGGCACCGTGAAGTGGTTCAACGCGGAAAAGGGCTTCGGCTTCATCGAGCAGGAGGGTGGCGGTCCTGACGTGTTCGCCCACTACTCGAACATCGCCTCGCAGGGCTTCCGTGAGCTTCAGGAAGGCCAGAAGGTCAGCTTTGACATCGCGCAGGGCCAGAAGGGCCCGACCGCCGAGAACATCGTCACCGCCTGACGTTCACGCGTAACCGCGTAGCTGGGGCCCGCACCTTGGGTGCGGGCCCCAGCTCGTTGCGTTTTTGGATCTGCGGGCCGGTTCGGCCCGCGTGAGCGGCGCGACGGGGAAACCCCGTCCCAGCGCCCCACCGTTCGGCCGATGGACACGCTCCTCGGCTCCCCACCCCGCATGCGGCGCATATTTCGCCGACACATAGGGTGATAATCGTTAATGTGGCGTCGATCGAAGTTCGATTCGACTTCGTCATATTTTTTATGCTCCGGCTCATTCTTGTGAATCCTCGTGCGGCCAGATTTCCGCCGCCGAGAACTCCTCGATGTGCGCCGTATCGAGGAAGGTTCTGCATGAACCGCACGACCCGCATGAATGACCGGTCTTCGTCCTCCCGTACGGGTGGATCCAATAGCTCCTACGGCTCCTACGGTGGCTCCTCGGGCTCCGGCAGCCGCTCCTCGGCCAGCCGGTTCGGCTCCTCCGCCCCCAGCCGCTCCGGCGGCCCCAAGCGCTCGGGTGGCGGCGGCTACGGCGGGCGCCGTCCCGCCGCACCGCAGGGCGAGTTCGCCCTGCCGGTCACCGTGGTCCCCGCGCTGCCCGCGGTGGAGGCGTTCGCCGACCTGGCGATGCCGTCCCAGCTGCTCGCCACGCTCACCCGTGAGGGCATGACCACCCCGTTCCCGATCCAGGCGGCCACCCTGCCGAACGGTCTCGCGGGCCGTGACGTCCTGGGCCGTGGCCGCACCGGCTCCGGCAAGACCCTGGCCTTCGGCCTGGCGCTGCTGGCCCGTACCGCCGGGCAGAGCGCCGAGTCGGGTCAGCCGCTCGCGCTGGTCCTCGTACCCACCCGTGAGCTCGCCCAGCAGGTCACGGCGGCCCTCACCCCCTACGCCCGCGCCGTGAAGCTGAGGATCGCCACCGTCGTCGGCGGCATGCCGATCCACCGCCAGGCCGGTGCGCTGCGTGCCGGCGCCGAAGTGGTCGTCGCCACCCCGGGCCGTCTGAAGGACCTCATCCAGCGGGGTGACTGCCGGCTGAACCAGGTGGCCATCACCGTCCTGGACGAGGCGGACCAGATGGCCGACATGGGCTTCATGCCCCAGGTCACCGCGCTCCTCGACCAGGTGCGCCCCGAGGGCCAGCGGATGCTGTTCTCCGCCACCCTCGACCGCAACGTGGACCTGCTGGTCCGCCGCTACCTGACCGACCCGGTCGTGCACTCCGTCGACCCCTCGCAGGGCGCGGTGACCACGATGGAACACCACGTCCTGCACGTGCAGAACTTCGACAAGCAGGCCGCCACGACCGAGATCGCCGCCCGCGAGGGCCGCGTGATCATGTTCCTGGACACCAAGCACGGCGTGGACAGGCTGACCGAGCACCTCCTGAGCAACGGGGTGCGCGCCGCGGCCCTGCACGGCGGAAAGTCCCAGCCGCAGCGGACCCGCACCCTCACGCAGTTCAAGAGCGGGCACGTCAGCGTGCTCGTGGCCACGAACGTCGCGGCCCGCGGCATCCACGTCGACAACCTCGACCTCGTCGTCAACGTGGACCCGCCGACCGACCCCAAGGACTACCTGCACCGCGGTGGCCGCACCGCCCGCGCCGGCGAGTCCGGCAGCGTGGTCACCCTGGTCCTGCCCAACCAGCGCCGCGACATGGTCCGTCTCATGCAGGCCGCCGGCATCACCCCGCAGACCGCCCAGGTCCGCTCCGGCGAGGCCGAGCTGAGCCGGATCACCGGCGCCCAGGCGCCGTCCGGCGTCCCGGTCGTCATCACGGCCCCCGTCAGCGAGCGGCCGCGGGGCGCCGCCGGCGGTGCCTCCCGTGGCCGCCGCAGCCGGCCCGCACAGGACCGGCGCAGCAGGTCCGCCGCGACCGCCCGGGGGCCGCAGCGCCAGTCCCCGGCCACCTCGGCGGCTTAGGCCGTCCCGTTCGGATCGTGTCTGGCCCGGTTCTCTTCTTCCTGTGAGGCAGCATGCGCTTCGTCATCGCCCGCTTTCCGTTCGATTTGACCAAGGCCGGGGTCCTGGAATCGATGAAGGGCGTCAAGCCCGAGCCGATCACCGGTGACTCGGTGGTCATAGGGCGTCGTTCCTACCCCGTGAAGCAGGTCGGCGCCGTCGTCACCCGGCAGGACCGCCGTGACTTCACCGCCGCCGAGGTGATCAGGGCACTGACCGCCCTGGGCTTCACCTGCCGCCCGCTCGAAACGGTCCCGGCGCCCGCCGTCGGCCTGACCCCGCTCGAGAAGGCGTCGGCCATGCTCGGCGCCCCCTCGGACGTGTAGCGGGAGCCGCGGGAACCACGCGTACGGAGCCCGGGGGCCCGGTCGGCAGCTGCCGACCGGGCCCCCGGGCCTTTGCGTGCCACCCCGGGTCCCGCCCGGGTCACGCTCGGCTCATGCCCGGGTCCAGCGCGGGCGCGCCGCCGCGGGGGCCGGCGGGGATTCGGCTCCGTCCAGGCGCAGGCTGCGCAGCGTGGCGTCCGTCTCGCGCTGGAAGTGCGCGTAGGTGATCAGCCGTTCCCACAGCGGGTCGGGACGGCCCGGGACGGTGGCCCCGCGCGCCTCCCACTCGCGGGCGAGCTGCTCGTAGACGACCGCCCCGCCCGAGGGGGCGGCACCCCCCGACTGCTGCCGGGGGATGCCCCGCGCCATCGCGGCGGGGGTGCGCTCGGGTGCCCGGTGCCGGGCTGGGGACGGGGAGACGGCGTGTGGAGTGCCCATGCCCGCCCCAACGATTCTGCGGGGCCCCCGGGTACGCCTCCCGGGCCGGCGGGATGGAGCGCGGGGCTCCAAGCGGGGACGCGTCAGCCCAGCCGGGTGGGCGAAGAGGCCGCCGGAGCCAGGAGGCGCGGGGTTCCGGTGCCGTCCGCCGGGACCGTCCAGAGGTCCGTGGTGTCCACGGAGCCCTCGGCGGGCAGGGCGTAGGCGAGGGTCCGGTCGTCGAGCCAGAGCGCCTGATCGTCCACACTGCGCTTCTCCGTCAGCGGCTGCTCCCGCGACGTCCGTAGGTCCAGCACGTGTTCGCGCCACAAGGACGCACCGCGCTGTACCCGCTTCTTGTACGCGATCCGGGTCTCGTCGGGGGAGAGGGACGGGCACTCCACGTTGGAGGCGAGGGTGGTGACGCTGCGCCGCGCGAGCGAACCCTTCACCAGGTACGTCTGGTTGCCGGTGGAGAGGGTGGCGTAGAAGGTGTCGTCGTCCTTGGAGAAGGTGACGCCCCAGAAGTTGGCGTCGCTCGCGCTGTAGGGGCGGCCGTCCAGCTCGATGGCGAACTTCTCCAGGTCGGGTTCGAGCGTCCCCGTACGGGTGTCCACGATCGAGGTCCGGGTGGAGAAGAACGCGGAGCCGTAGGACTCCCCGGTGACGAAGACGGTCCAGGCGGCGAAACGGCCGCTGGGGGACACCCGGGCCCGCGAGGGGGTGCCCGCGAGCGGGAACTCGCGCCGCGTGCGCAGTTCCGAGTCGACGATCAGGGCCCGGTTCTCCTGGGCGAGCGCGCCCGGCACGGAGCTCAGGCAGACACCGGTGCCGGCCGCGGCGTGGAACCGCAGACAGGTGAGGCCCGAGGCGGTCCGCTCGTCCTGCGGTGAGCGGTCCGGTACGGAGACGAGGGCTCCGCGGTGCGGGCCCTGCGCGCCGTTGAGGAAGGCCAGGCCGCCGCGCCGGTCGAGCGTGACCTTGCCCGGGGCGGCCGTCGGGTCGCCCGCGCGGGTCTGCTCCGAGCGGGCGGCGGCGCGCACCACCAGCACGCCGGCCACGCCCCCGAGGAGCAGCACGGCCAGGGCGAGTACGAGCAGCCGGCGTGAGCGCGTCATCGATTTCCTCGGGAGCTTCGGGGGTGCGGGGCCCCGGCGGCAGCGCCGTCCGGGGCCGTGGGGCGGAGTACGAAACCGGCGACGGCCGCGCAGCAGCACAGGCCGGCCGCGGCGGCGGCGAGCGCCGGGCCCGAACCCAGGACCGTCCACGCGGCGCCGAAGGCCAGTGAGCAGCCGAACCGGGACAGGGCCTGGCCGGTACCGACGAGAGCGATGCCGGTGGCCCGCAGCTTCGCGGGGACGGTCGCGGCGACGGCGGCGGGCAGCACCCCGTCGGTGGCGGCGTAGAACATGCCGTGCAGGGCGAGGACCAGGTAGGGGAGCGCGGGCAGCCCGGGGGCCCACAGGAGAAGCCCGTAGCCGGCCAGCAGGAGGGCGTGCCCGGCGAGGAACACGGTGCGGCGCCCGACGCGGTCCGCGAGGGCGCCCGCCGGGACGGCCAGCAGCAGGAAGACGGCCGCGGTGCCCAGGGGGAGCAGCGGGAACCAGCGCTCGCCGATGCCGGTGCGGTCCTGGAGCAGCAGGTACAGGAAGGCGTCGCTGACGGTGGTGAGTCCGAGCAGGGCGGCGCAGCCCGCCAGGGCGCGGAGCCGGGGCAGCCGCAGCAGGCCCAGCGCGTCGCGCAGGTTCACCGCGTCCGGCTTCGGGGCGGCGGCTTCCTCGAGGGGAGCGGCCTCCCGTGGGGCCGGTACGGGCGCCGGGGGTGCGGCGGACTTCGGCCGGGCCGGCCGCGGCTCGGCGCCGGACGGGACGAACAGCAGGAGCACCACGACACCCAGGGCGGCCACGCAGGCGCTGACCCCGAAGACGGCGTCGTACCCGTCGACCGTCAGGCTCAGGACGAAGAACGCGGCGAGCGGCCCGAGCAGGGCCCCGGTGGTGTCCATGGCGCGGTGCACCCCGAAGGCCCGCCCCTGCGACTCGGGCGGCGTGGACAGGGAGATGAGCGCGTCGCGCGGGGCGGTGCGCAGGCCCTTGCCGGTGCGTTCCAGGGCCAGGATCAGCGCCACCGGGCCGAGGCTGTGGGCGAGCAGCAGCAGCGGCTTGCAGACGGCGGAGAGTCCGTAGCCGATGCCGGCGATCAGCTTGTGGTTGCGGATCCGGTCGGCGAGGTGGCCGCCGGTCAGCTGCACCAGTGCGCTGACCCCGTTGTACAGGCCGTCGAGCGCGCCGAATCCGAGCGGGCTCAGGCCCAGTCCGGCGACGAGGTAGAGCGGCAGGACGGCGGTGACCATCTCGGAGGAGACATCGGTGATCAGGCTGACCGAGCCCAGTGCGAGAACGGTCGAGGCGACCGCGGGTCCGCGGACGGGGGATCCGTCGGCGCTGGCCTTCGCGTCCTCGGGCGCGGAGCGGTCCGCGAGGTACATGCTTTCGAACTCCCGGTCCGGCGTCTGAACTGAACGGTGAGCCAGTCGTACGTGCGAGTGGCACCCTAATGGTTGTACGGGACAACTGGGTCGCGCAGGGCGGGATTCGGCCGCTCAGCCCTGGCGGCTGCTCTCGTCGCGCAGCCAGGTCGAGAAGTCCCCGCTGCTGATGGCCTTGCGGGACCCCCGGCGGGCCGCGAGGGCGGCCACGACGAACACCACCACCCCGGGGAGCAGCCGGGGCTGGGCCCGGAGCAGCGCCCGCAGGTCTCCCGTGCCGGTGCGTGCCGACGGCGGGGTCTCCTGCGGTCCGGACGCCCGCGCGGCCTGGAAGCGCTCCAGTTCGGCGGAGGAAGTGGCCGCCCGTACCCGGCGTTTGATCAGGTCGCCCCAGGTGCGCGGCGGCAGCACCACGACCCTGGCCGACTCCACCACCCGCCGCTCACCCGGCGCGAAGGCCAGGGACGCGGCCAGATCGTCGGCCATCAGCGGCGGCAGGGCCGCGAGCCGGGCGTGCCCCGGTTCGGACACCGCGATGACCCCCCGCCCGAACAGCCCCTCGCGGACGGCCGGGAGTAGTTGCCAGACCCGGTAGTACGTCCGGACGGGCCAGGCGCAGGCGCCAAGCGGAATGTCCCGGCCGGGGGCCGCGGCCAGGAGGGCCGGGCTGCCGGCGAGGGCGTCGGCAAGGGCCCGTACATCGGCCGCGCCGACCACCACGTCGGCGTCCACGTAGAGGCGGGGGAAGCCGCGAGCGTGCTCGTCTCCCACCCGAAGTGCCGTGTGTTTGGAGGGAGTCGGTATCTCGACGACCCGTACGCGGGGACCCCGCGACGCGGCCACCGCGGCGGTGTCGTCCGTACAGCCGTTGCACACCACGACGATGTCGGTCCCGGAGGCCGGAGTTCCGGACGGATCGGACAGGAGCGCGTCGAGGAGCCGGCCGATGACCCGGCCCTCGTTGTGGGCCGGGATCACGATGCTGGTCACACGGGAAGTATGCATGGTCGAACGCCCGTACCGACCGTTTCCTCCAACTCTCCCCGGGCGTACGCCCCGTGGTCTAGATTGAACGCAGCCGACCGGATTCGGCGTGGTTCGGCAATGCCGTGACTCACGCTGTGGTCCAGTCGGCGCAGGGTAGTTGGGGCAGGTTTACGGGTTCGGCGGCTTGGGGGAACAGGCCGCCTGTCCGTGGCCGGCCGGCGCTAGGGGTGCCGGACGGCCGGGGGGGCGGAAGTACGTGGAACACGTACGGCATCGGTCGTGGGGGCCATCACCGTCGGCGGGTCACGCACGGGTCGCACAGGCGCCCGGCTTGCCCTCCGCGGAACCCCCCTCCTTCGCACGCGTCCCGGCCATGGGTCGTCGACACGCCCGCGGGCGTGCGCGGAAGGAAAGGGAATGCTGTGAAGGACACCGCGAAGGACGCCGGGCGGGACGCCGCGGGCGCAGGTGCGGGTGCGGGACGGACCGAGCCGTTAGGGGTCGCCGTCGTCGGAGCGGGCTACTGGGGCCCCAATCTCGTCCGCAACTTCCAGTCCAGTCCGGAGTTCAGGCTCCGCTGGCTCTGTGATCTGAATGTCGACCGGGCCCGGCAGGTGCTCGGCAATTACTCGACGGTCCAGGCGACCGCCGACTACGCGGCGGTCCTGGCCGACCCCGAGGTCGAGGCCGTCGCCGTGGCCACCCCGGCCGGAACCCACCTCGACGTGGCCCTGGCGGCCCTGCGCGCCGGCAAGCACGTGCTCGTGGAGAAGCCGCTCGCCGCCACCTACGAGGACGGGCTGCGGCTGGTGAACGAGGCCGAGGAACGCGGCCTCACACTGATGTGCGACCACACCTACTGCTACACCCCGGCGGTGGCCCGCATCCGGGACATGGTCCGCTCCGGTGAACTCGGTGACATCCAGTTCGTGGACTCGGTCAGGATCAACCTCGGACTGGTCCAGAAGGACATCGACGTCCTGTGGGACCTGGCCCCCCACGACCTCTCGGTGCTCGACTTCATCCTCCCGGACAACGTCCACCCGGTCGCCGTCGCCGCGCACGGGGCCGACCCGATCGGGGCCGGCCAGTCCTGCGTGGCCTATCTGACGCTCCAGCTCAACACGGGCGCCATCGCGCACGTCCACGTCAACTGGCTGTCCCCGGTGAAGGTTCGCACCACCATGGTCGGCGGCTCCAAGCGCACCCTGGTGTGGGACGACCTCAACCCCACCCAGCGGGTCGCGGTGTTCGACCGGGGCGTCGACCTCACGGCCCCGCAGGAGATCGGCGCGGACGAGCGCCGCGACATGCTCGTCTCCTACCGGACCGGCGACATGGTGGCACCCGCGCTCGGCGAGAAGGAGGCCCTGCGCAGCATGGTCGAGGAATTCGCCGCGTCGATCAGGGCGGGGCGACCGCCGCTCACCGACGGCCGGGCGGGACTCCAGGTCCTCGACATCCTCGAAGCGGCTTCCCGCAGCCTGGAGTTCAAGGGCGCCGTCGTCGGACTGCGCACCGGACGTTGAGCGTTGACGGCGTCGCCCGGGACGCGTGCGGCGCGCCGGGCACAGCAGGGAAGACCATGACCGACTCAGTAGGGGCAGGGCGTTGAGCAGCGTACGAGGCAAGAGGATTCTGGTCACCGGCGGAGCGGGCACGATCGGCTCGCACCTGGTGGACCTGCTGGTGGACAACGGGGCACGCGAGATCGTCGTGCTCGACAACTTCGTACGGGGACGCCGCGCCAACCTGGCCCGCGCCCTGCCCAGCGGGGTCGTGGACCTGGTCGAGGGCGACATCCGGGACATAGCCGCCGTCCGCAAGGCGACCGAGGGGGCCGACTTCGTCTTCCACCTGGCGGCGATCCGGATCACCCAGTGCGCCGAGGAGCCGCGGCTGGCCAACGAGGTGATGGTCGACGGGACGTTCAACGTGCTGGAGGCCGCCGCGGCCGCCGGCGTGGGCAAGGTCATCGCCTCGTCCTCGGCCTCGGTCTACGGGATGGCCGAGTCCTTCCCGACCACCGAGCGCCACCACGCGTACAACAACGACACCTTCTACGGGGCCGCGAAGGCCTTCAACGAGGGCGTGCTGCGCAGTTTCCACGCCATGTACGGGCTGGACTACGTCGCGCTGCGCTACTTCAACGTGTACGGCCCCCGGATGGACATCCACGGGCTGTACACCGAGGTGCTGATCCGGTGGATGGAGCGGATCGCCGCGGGCGAGCCGCCGCTGATTCTCGGCGACGGCACCCAGACCATGGACTTCGTCGACGTCCGGGACATCGCCAGGGCCAACCTGCTGGCCGCCGAATCGGACCTGACCGACGAGGTGTTCAACGTCGCGAGCGGCTCCGAGACCAGCCTCCTCGACCTGGCGAACGGGCTCCTGGAGGCCATGGGCGCCGAGGGCCTGGCGCCGGAGCACGGACCGGCCCGCGCCGTGAACGGGGTGACCCGCCGGCTCGCGGACACCTCGCAGGCCGCCGAGCGCCTCGGCTTCACGGCCGGGATCGACCTGCGCAGCGGGCTGCGGGACCTGGTCGACTGGTGGCGGGCCGAACGCGCGGCCGACGCGGAAGCCGCCGCGGTGGAGGCCGGCCGATGAGCGCCCAGGACGCCGGAGCCGCCCCGGCCCCCGCCCCCGCCCGCATCCCCGTCATGATCCCGTGGCTCGGTGAGGACGAGGCGCGGGCCGCCGCCGACGCGGTCCTGTCCGGCTGGGTGGCCCAGGGACCCCGGGTCGCCGAGTTCGAACGGGCCTTCGCCGAGCGGGTGGGCGCGGAGCACGGCATCGCGGTGAGCTCGTGCACCACCGCCCTGCACCTCTCGCTGATCGCGCTGGACCTCGCGCCGGGCGACGAGGTCGTCGTCCCCTCGCTGTCCTTCATCGCCACGGCCAACGCGGTGCGCTACGTGGGCGCCCACCCGGTGTTCGCGGACGTCGAGGAGGCCACCGGCAACCTGACCGCGGCCACCGTGGACGCCGTCCGTACCCCGCGCACCAAGGCGGTCATCGCCGTCCACCAGGGCGGGGTGCCGGCCGACGTGCACGCGCTGCGCGCGGCCTGCGCCGACTGGGGCATCGCCCTGGTGGAGGACGCCGCCTGCGGGATCGGCGCCACCGTCGGCGGCAAGTCGGTCGGCCAGGGGGCGCTGCTGGCCGCCTGGTCCTTCCACCCGCGCAAGGTGATCACCACCGGTGAGGGCGGCATGGTGACCACGGACGACGCCGCCTGGGCCGAGCGGCTGCGCCGCCTGCGCGAGCACGGCATGAACGTGTCCGCGGCGCAGCGGCACGCGAGCAGCAAGCCGATCGCCGAGAGCTACCTGGAGGTCGGCTACAACTACCGGATGACCGACATCCAGGCCGCGGTGGGCCTGGTGCAACTGGGCAAACTGGACGAGATCGTGGCCCGCAGGCGCTTCCTCGCCGCCCGGTACGGGCAGCTCCTCGCCGGTGTCCCCGGCCTGACCCCGGTCCGGGACCCCGGCCACGGCGAGGGCAACTTCCAGTCGTACTGGGTGCTCCTGGCCGAGGACTTCCCCATCGGCCGCGACGAGCTGCTCGCGGTGCTGGCCGAGGCCGGAATCTCGGCCCGGCGCGGGATCATGGCCTCCCACCTGGAGCCGGCGTACGCCGGTCACGGTGCGGCGGCGCTGCCGGTGACCGAGCGGATCACCCGCGACTCGCTGATCCTGCCGCTGTTCCACACCATGACGGAGGAGCAGCAGGACCGGGTGGTGACGGTGCTGCGCGAACGGGCCGACGGCGGATGAGCGGGCCCCACGGTCCCGCGACCGGGGCCGCCCCGACCGAGACCGCGCCGACCGAGACCGCGCCGACCGAGGAGCTGCTGATCGTCGGCGCGGGCGGCTTCGCCCGGGAGACCGCCCAGGCCGTACGGGACGCGGAGGCCGCCGACCTGGCGGCCGGCCGGGCCCCGCGCCGGCGGCTGGCCGGGCACCTGGACGACGACCCGGCGCTGCACGGACGGGAGGTCGACGGGGTGCCCGTCCTGGGCGGCACCGGCCTGGTGCACGAACGCCCGGCCGCCCGCGTGGTGGTCTGCGTCGGCAGCCCCCGCGACTACGGGGTACGGGCCCGCCTGGTGCGGCGCCTGGCCCTGCCCGAGAGCCGGTACGCCACCGTGGTCCACCCCACGGCGGCGCTCTCCGGATCCTCGGTCCTCGGACCGGGCAC
The DNA here is from genome assembly GCF_035978755.1 of Streptomyces sp. NBC_01298. Lineage (NCBI taxonomy): Bacteria > Bacillati > Actinomycetota > Actinomycetes > Kitasatosporales > Streptomycetaceae > Streptomyces > Streptomyces sp. NBC_01298. The sequence continues at coordinate 428,866 of NZ_CP108414.1, read as the reverse complement.
GGTGCTGCTCGCACACTGCGTCCTGACGGCCGCGGTACGGGTGGGGGCCCACGTGGCGGTCATGCCGCACGTGGTCCTCACCCACGACGACGAGGTCGGGGACTTCGCGACCCTGGCCTCCGGGGTCCGACTCGGCGGCGGGGTACGGCTGGGGCGCGGGGCCTACGTGGGCGCCGGCGCACTGGTCCGGGAGTACATCGAGGTCGGCGCCTGGTCGCTGACCGGGATGGGAAGCACGGTCCTGGCCGACGTACCGGCCGGCGAGGTGTGGGCCGGAAGCCCCGCCCGCCGGCTGCGCGAGGCGGGGGGCCCGGCGCTCGACGAGCTGCGGGCCGATGAGTTGGAGACCGGCCTCCGGCCGGAGACACGGATGGGGAGCACAGCCGCATGAACCAGATACCGCTCGTGGACCTGAAGGCAGCGCACGCCGAGGTCGCGGACGAATTACGTGCGGGATTCGACCGCGTCCTGGCCGACACCGCCTTCATCGGCGGCGAGGAGGTCCGGGCCTTCGAGCGCGAGTACGCGGCCTTCGCCGGGGTCGGACACTGCGTCGGCGTGGCCAACGGCACCGACGCCCTGGAACTGGCCCTGAGGGCGAGCGGCGTGGGCGTCGGCGACGAGGTCGTGCTGCCCGCGAACACCTTCATCGCCACCGCCGGGGCCGTCGCCCGGATCGGCGCCCGGCCGGTGCTGGCCGACTGCCTCCCCGACACCCTGCTGCTGGACCCGCGGGCCGCGCTCGACGCGGTCACCAAGGCCACCCGCGCGGTGGTCCCCGTCCACCTGTACGGGCAGTGCGCCGACACCGCCGCGCTCGCCGCGGCCCTGCCCGCGCACGCCAAGCTCGTCGAGGACGCCGCGCAGAGCCAGGGAGCCTCCCGCGAGGGCCGCACCCCCGGCAGCGGCGGGATCGCGGCGACCAGCTTCTACCCGGGCAAGAACCTCGGCGCCTACGGGGACGCGGGCGCGGTGGTGACCGACGACGAGGAGAGCGCCGACCTGGTCCGGGCGCTGGCCAACCACGGCGGCGTCGCCAAGTACCGGCACGACGTGGCCGGTTTCAACAGCAGGCTCGACGGTCTGCAAGCCGTCGTGCTGCGGGCCAAGCTGGCCCGGCTCGCCGACGGGAACGAGGCCCGCCGGGCCGCCGCCGCCCGCTACGACGGGCTGCTCGCGGACCTGGCGGCCACCGGACGGCTCACCCTGCCGGTCACGGCGCCGGGCAACGTCCACGTATGGCACCTGTACGTCATCCGGGTCAGCTGCGCGGACCGCGACGCGGTCGTCGGCAAGCTCAACGCGGAGGGCATCGGCGCCGGCGTGCACTATCCGGCCCCGGTCCACCTCACCCCGGCCTTCGCCCACCTCGGCCACGGCCGCGGGGCCTTCCCGCACGCCGAGCTGGCCGCCGACCGGATGCTGTCCCTCCCGCTCTTCCCGCAGATCACCGCCGCCCAACAGCAGCGGGTCGTGGACGCGCTCTCAGCAGCGCTGCGCTGACGCTCCGGCGTCGAATCACCAAGCCCCTCCCAAATGAGGTTCGGATGAACAGACGGACAAGGCTGCTGCGGTACGGGCTCTTCACCGTGGTGGCAGCGCTGATGGCGGCGGCGTTGCCGCCATCGGTGGCGGTCGCGGCGGACCCGTGCGGCCCCGGCTCCAACGCGATCGTGTGCGAGAACTCGAAGGCGGGCACGCCGATGTCCGACTGGTTCGCACCCAGCGCCTACGGCGACATCAAGGGTTTCCCGGCCCAGACGAGCGTGCAGGCGGGCGAGACCCTGCAGTTCAAGGTCCAGTCGCCGACCGCCTACAAGGTCTCGGTCTACCGGCTCGGCCACTACGGGGGTGACGGGGCCCGCCTGATGTCCACCGCGGCCCAGGCCGCCCAGACCTACCCCGCCAACTTCCCCCAGGGCGGCAACCCGAAGAGCTGCACCACCAAGCCGTCCACCGGTCTGGTCGACTGCGGCAACTGGCCGGTCACCTCGACCTGGACGGTGCCCTCCGACGCCGTCTCCGGCCTCTACATAGCCAACTTCGACCAGGCGGACGGCAACGGGGTCATGCCCTACCCGTTCGTGGTCCGCAACGACTCCAGTCACTCCGACATCGTCGTGCAGACCAGCGACCAGACCTGGCAGGCGTACAACAACTACGGCGGCCAGGACCTGTACGACGGCGCCGGACCCGCGCCCGACGGCCGTGCCTACGAGGTCAGTTACAACCGGCCGATGGACATCGGCGGCGAGAACGGGATCTACGGATCCGAGTACCAGATGGTCGCCTGGCTGGAGCGCAACGGGTACGACGTCAGCTACATGTCGGGCATCGACATGTCGACCAAGGGCGCCACCCAGCTGCAGAACCACAAGGTGTTCATGTCCTCGGGGCACGACGAGTACTGGACCCAGGACCAGTTCACCAACGCCCTGAACGCACGCCACGCGGGCGTCAACCAGACCTACTTCGCCGGCAACGAGGTCTTCTGGAAGACCCGGCTGGCCCCCAGCATCGACGGGGCCAACACGGCCAACCGGACCCTGGTCTGCTACAAGGAGACCAAGCTCTCCTTCCCGCAGCCCAACGGAATCCCCGACCCGAGCGGGATCTGGACCGGCACCTTCATGGACCCGGCCAGCGCCACGAACGGCCGGCCCTTCCAGCCGCAGAACCAGGTCACCGGCTCGCTGTTCAGCGTGAACGGCTACCGCAGCGACGCGATCACCGTCCCCGGCGCCTACGCCAAGATGCGCCTGTGGCGGGGCACCACCGTCGCGAACCTGACCCCCTCCCAGACCGCCACCTTCCCCGTCGGCACGCTCGGCTACGAGTGGGACAGCGACGTGGAGGACGCGGCGCGCCCGGCCGGGCAGATCGCGATGTCCTCCACCACGGTGGACATCACCGACGGCAAGTACCGTCTGGACTACGGCAACACGTACGGCAACGGGACCGCGACGCACAGCCTGGTCGCCTTCCGCGACCAGACCTCGAACGCCCTGGTCTTCGGCTCCGGCACCGTGCAGTGGTCCTGGGGCCTGACCAACATGCCGACCGGGAATCCGGACGACGCGGTGGTCACCGAGGACAAGCGGATGCAGCAGGCGACGGTCAACATCTTCGCCGACATGGGGGTCCAGCCCAAGTCCCCGCAGACCAACCTGGTGGTGGCCACCGCCTCCACCGACCACACCGGCCCGGCCATCACCGTGACCAGCCCCGCGGCGAACGCCACCGTGCCCGCCCTGCGGCCCGTGACGATCACCGGCACCGCCACCGACAGCGGCGGCGGAGTCGTCGCCCGGGTGGAGGTCTCCACCGACGGCGGAACCACTTGGAAGGCCACCACGGGCGTGGGGTCCTGGAGCTACAAGTGGACCCCGATGATGCCCGGTTCCGCGCAGATCAAGGTCCGCGCGGTGGACGACAGCGTCAACATCGGCGCCACCACCACCGTGCCGCTGACCGTGGGCCCCCAGCAGTGCCCCTGCACCGTATGGCCCGCTGCGGCCGTGCCGGGCACGGTGAACGCCGGAGACGGCAGCGCCGTGGAACTCGGAGTCAAGGTCCGCTCCTCGGTGCCCGGTTCGATCACGGGCGTCCGCTTCTACAAGTCCCCGGCCAACACCGGCACCCACACGGGCAGCCTGTGGAGCAGCTCCGGCCAGCGCCTGGCCACGGGCACCTTCACCAACGAGACGGCCTCGGGCTGGCAGCAGCTCAACTTCTCCTCGCCGATCCCCGTCAAGGCCAACACCACCTACATCGCCTCGTACTTCGCCCCCAACGGCGGATACTCCTACGACGCCACCTTCGCCTCGGCCGACGCCGGGCTGGCTCCGTTCACCGCGCTCAAGAGCGGCACCGACGGCGGAAACGGCGTCTACCGCTACAGCGGCACCGGCGGCTTCCCCTCCACCGCCTCCTCCGGCAGCAACTACTGGGTGGACGCGGTCCTGGACACCGCCACCGCGAGCACGACGCCCCCGACCGTCACCTCGACCAGCCCGCAGTCCGCGGCCACCGGCACGGCGATCACCGCGAGCGTGAAGGCCACCTTCAGCTCGGCCGTGGACGCCGACACCCTGGTGTTCACCGTCAAGGACCCCGGCGGCGCCACCGTCCCCGGAAGCAAGGTCCTCGACGTCTCCAACAGCGCCACCTTCACCCCGTCCACCGAACTGGCGCTGAACACCACCTACACGGCATCGGTGCAGGTCGCCGACCTGTGGGGCAACGCCATGGCCGCACCGGTCACCTGGACCTTCACCACGAGCACGAGCCCGCCGGCGGTGAACTGCCCCTGCACCCTGTGGGGTCCGAACGCCACCCCGACCACCGCCAACGTCGGCGACGACACCAACTCCGTGGAACTGGGCACCCGTTTCCAGTCCACGGTCGGCGGCTACGTCACGGGCATCAGCTTCTACAAGGGCCCCGGGAACACCGGCACGCACACCGGCAGCCTCTGGAAGGCCGACGGCACGCTCCTGGCCACCGGAACCTTCGGCAGCGAGACCCTGTCCGGCTGGCAGCAGCTGCACTTCACCACCCCGGTGGCCGTCACCGCGAACACCGAGTACGTGGCCTCGTACCACGCGCCGAACGGCAAGTACTCGGTGGACGGCGGCTACTTCGGCGCCGCGCACCGCTCCTACCCGCTCGTGGCCCCGGCCGACGGCGGCGGCGCGGGCAACGGCAACGGTCTCTACAAGTACGGGGCGGCCACGGTCTTCCCGAACAACACCTTCGGATCGGTGAACTACTGGGTCGGCCCGGTCTTCACCACCACGGCCCCCGCCCCGCTCGCGGAGGGATCCACGGAGGTGTCCGGCCAGTGAGCACGGTCAGCGTGGTGATCCCCTGCTACAAGTACGGCCACTTCCTGGCCGACTGCGTCAAGAGCGTCCTGGACGAACAGGAAGGCGTCGACGTACGGGTACTGATCATCGACGACGCCTCCCCCGACGACTCCGCGGACGTCGCGCGCGCCCTCGCGGCCGCCGACCCCCGGATCGAGGTCCGGGTCCACGAGAAGAACCAGGGCCACATCGCCACCTACAACGAGGGCCTGCTGGAGTGGGCGGACGGGGACTACGTGGCCCTGCTCTCCGCCGACGACCGGCTGGTCCCCGGCGCCCTGGTGCGCGCCGCGGCCCTGCTCGACGCGCACCCGCGGGCCGGCTTCGCCTACGGCAGGCCGCTGCGGTTCCAGCACGGCGGGCCGCTTCCCGCGGCCCGCACCCGGTCCACCGGCTCGGTGGTCTATCCGGGCCGGTGGTGGCTGGAGCGGCGCTTCCGGGAGGGCACCGGGTGCATCACCTCACCCGAAGTGGTCGTACGCACCAGCCTGCAGCGCAAGGTCGGGGGCTACGACCCGGACCTTCCGCACGCCGGCGACATCGAAATGTGGATGCGGCTCGCGGCCCACGCCGACGTGGGCTACGTCCGCGGCGCCGACCAGGCCTTCTACCGGGTCCACGGCAACAACATGTCCACCACGGACTTCGGCGGGCAGCTCGACGACCTCCGCCAGCGCCTCGTCGCCTTCGACTCGGTGCTGGAGAAGTGCGGCGACCTGCTCCCGGAGGCGGGCCGGCTGTCCACGGCGGCCCGCACCCGGCTCGCCCGGTACGCGCTGCGGCGCGCCTACCGGGCCTACGACCGCGGGCGCACCGGGGTGGTCCCGGTCGAGGAACTCGAGGCCTTCGCCGCCGAGTGCCTGCCGCGGTACACCTCGCTCGCCGAGTACGGGGCCCTGCGCCGGCGCCGGCGGATCGGGGCCCGCGTGATGCCGTACCTCCAGCCGCTGGTGCTCTCGGCCGTCGCCGACCGGGGGCGCGAGTGGCTCTGGTGGCAGTCCTGGAAGCGCCGAGGGATCTGATGACACCGCACCACCGCCCCGAACCGGGGGCGTTGGCGGCCGGGCGGCCCGCTGTCTCAGCGGGCCGCCGCGGTCGCCGGCACGGGGCTCGTGTCCCGCGCCCGTCCACCGTCCCCGGCGTCGGCGCGTTCGCGCCGGCGCCGGGCGCGGGCCGCCAGGAACCGGTCGGTCCACAGGGCGCAGGCCACCCCGGTGACCAGGGCCAGCAGGGCCGTCCCGGCCAGTCCGCGGCTCTTGGTCCCGAGCTGTGCCACCGCGGACGGCGGGACGAGCAGCGTGACGCTCATCCGCCCCGCCGCCGGGATCTTCTGCTCGGCCTGCATGTCCGAGAGGTGCTTCCCGTAGATCTCGACGATCTTCAGCACCGAGCTGTCGGCCGTGGCCGGGTCCGTGTGCTCCGCCTGGATCTGGAGGGAGGGGATCAGATAGCGCGGGGTGACGCTCGTGCCGCTGTTGCGCGGGATCAGCCGGTAGGCGCCCGCCACCCCGGCGGCCCGCAGTTCGCTCTCCCCGTCGTAGGAGTCCAACTGCTGTACCGCGGCGAGGGAGACGGCCGCCAGCGGCGGCTGCAGATTGGCCAGCTGGTTCGGCTGGTTGCTGGTCACCGGCGGCTTGAGGACGACGATCGCGGTGCTCACGTAGGTCGTCGTGGGACGGAGCACCTGCAGCGCCCCGGCAGCCGCGAGCACGGCCGCCAGGACCAGCACGTACCAGCGGCGGCGCAGCGCGCGGAACAGCTCACCAGGCGACACAGGATTCCTTCCGTCGTGTTCGATCTTCCCAGGACGCCGGGCAACACGCCAACGGTTCCCGGGCAGTTGCGAGGGAGCGTTAGTGAACATCGGTGAGATAGCAGCGGTATTGCGGCGCCGCTGGTACGTCATGGCGCCCCTGACCCTGTGCGGAGTCCTCGCGGGCGCGCAGCTGTACCAGTCGGTCCCGGTCTCCTACCAGTCCCAGAGCTCGGTGGCCCTGCTCGACTCCACGGCCGTGGCCCAACTGGCCCCCACCTTCGGCAACCCCATCGCGAACGCGGGCGGTTCGCTCGTGGTCACCGCCGACGTGCTCATCAGGACGCTGTCGGGCGCCGACGCGGCCCGCGACCTGCACGGCCTCGGGGTGACCGACCCCTACACGGTCGGCTTCGCCGCGAACGCCTCGGGCCCGATGCTCACCCTGACCGTCACGGGCACCAACCGGGCGAAGGTGCTCAAGGAGACCACCACGCTCACCAATTTCGCCGGGGAGCAGCTCGACGCGCTCCAGGCGGCGGCCAAGGTGAAACGCCAGTACTACGTGCAGGCCGCCCCCGTGGTGCTGCCGCAGACCCCGAAACCGCAGCTCAAGACCCGCTACCAGCAGGTCCTCGCCGTGCTGATCGCCGGCCTCGTGGCCGGTTTCACCGCCTCGTTCGTCCTGGAGAGCCTGCTGGCGGGCCGCCGGCGCCGGCGCGAGGCGGCCGCGGCCGCGGCCGGTACGGCCACGCCGCGCGTGCGCCGGCGGACCCGCCACCGCGAGCTGGACGCCACCGCCCTGCTCACCGGCTATCTGGGGCTGGCCTTCTTCATCCCCTCGAACCTGACCCTGCCGGGCCTCGGCGGCGTGGGGACCCCGGCCAACGTCTTCGCGCTCCTGGCCCTGTTCTGGTACCTGGCGACCTGGCTCACCGGCCGGATCAGACCGGCCCCCGGCACCCGGCTGCCCCGGGTCGCGATGTGGCTGCTGGCCGTCTCGGTCCTGGCCTCGTACCTGGCGAACGCCTCCCGGGGCAGCTCGCACAAGGAGGTGCTGGGCGCCGACCGCGGGCTGATCGGACTGCTGGTCTGGGTGTCGCTGGTGGTGCTGATCTCCGCCGGGATCCAGGACCGGGCCCGGCTGGACGTGCTGCTGCGGCGGGCCGTCGTGATGGGGGCGGTGGTCGCCGCCATCGGCTACTACGACTTCTTCACCGCGACGAACATCGCCGAGAAGATCAGCATCCCCGGGCTCCAGTCGAGCGTCGCGCAGATCACCACCCTGGACCGCGGGGCGTTCACCAGGCCGCGCTCGACCACCGCGCAGCCGCTGGAGTTCGGCGGCATGCTCGCCCTGCTGCTGCCCTTCGCGATCCAGCAGGCCTTCGATCCGGCCCGGGCGCACCTCAAGCGCTGGCGCCGCTGGGCGCCGGTGGCGCTGATGGGCGGCGCGCTGCCGCTGACGGTGTCGCGGACCTCCATCATCGGCGCCCTCATCGTGGTCCTGGTGATGGTGCCGCGGTGGAAGCCGCAGCGCCGCTGGACCACCTTCGGCCTGCTGCTCGGCTCGGTGGCCGTCTTCAAGGTGATGGTGCCCGGACTGATCGGGACGATCACCACGCTGTTCGCCTCCTTCGTGTCGAACTCCGACAGCAGCACCCAGGCCCGCACCGTGAAGTACAGCGCGATCGTGCCCTACCTGGAGGAGCGCCCGCTGTTCGGCCGGGGGCTGGGCACCTTCACTCCGGACCTCTACTTCTTCACCGACAACCAGTACATGCTGACCCTGGCGGAGATGGGCCTGCTGGGTCTGTTCGCGCTCCTGGCGCTGTTCCTCACCGGAATCCACCAGGGCGGCGCGATCCGCCGCCTCGCCGCCACCGAGTCCGACCGGGAGCTGGGCCAGGCCTTCTTCGCCTCGGCCCTCGTCGCCCTGGTCAGCGCGGCCACCTTCGACGCCCTCAGCTTCCCGATGTTCGCCGGGATGTTCTTCCTGACGATCGCCGCCGGCGGTAGCCACCTCGGCTTCATACGGCGCGCCGCGCCCGAGCCCCGAACCTTGGAGAACCCGTGTCATCCGACAGCACAGCTTCCGGCCCAGCAGCCGACCGCCGCCCGGACCGGCCGGATGCAGCCGGCCCCGTAGCCGTCCTCGTCGTCACCTGGAACAGCGCCAAGGTGATACCCGGGTTCCTCGCCTCCCTGCCGCAGGGCATGGCCGGGACCGACTGGCGGCTGGTCGTCGCCGACAACGACTCCGCCGACGACACCGTCGAGCTGATCCGGTCGCTGGCGCCGGACGCCACGATCGTCCAGACCGGCCGCAACGCCGGCTATGCCGCCGGGGTGAACGCGGCCCTGGAGGCCGCCGCCGGATGGGAGGGCGGCTTCAGCGCCGGCCTGGTCTGCAACCCGGACCTGCGGATGCGGGAGGGCTGCGCGCGACAGCTCGTCGGCGCGCTCGGCGCCTCCGTCGACGGTGGGGCGGGCGGGGCCGGCGGGGGCCGGGTCGGGATCAGCGTGCCGCTGCTGTACGAGGAGGACGGCACCCTCCACTACTCGCTGCGCCGGGAATCGCGGGTGACGCGCGCCCTGGGCGAGGCCGTGATCGGCAACCGCCGCGCGGGGCGCTTCCCGCGGTGGAGCGAGCTGGTCACCGATCCGGCCGCGTACCGGAGCCGGACGGTCGCCGACTGGGCGTCCGGTGCCATGATGGCGCTCTCCCGGGAGTGCCTGGACGCTTGCGGAGCCTGGGACGAATCGTTCTTCCTGTACTCGGAGGAGACCGAGTACTGCCTGCGGGCCGGGGACCACGGCTTCCTCACCCGGCTCGAACCGGCGGCCTCGGCCGTCCACCTGGGCGGGGACTCGCAGGTCTCCCCGCGCCTGTGGACCCTGCTGACCCTCAACCGCGTACGCCTCTACGGCCGCCGGAACTCGGCGCCGGCCACCGCGGCCTTCCGCGCGGCCGTGCTGCTACGGGAAACCTCCCGGGCGGCGCTCGGCCGCCCGGCGAGCCGGGCCGCGGCGCGGGCCCTGGCCAGCCGGACCGCGCTGCGCGCCACCCCGGGGCCGTGAGCGGGCGGGTCTAGACGGTCGGGGAGGGCCCGGTGGGCGCCGGGCCCTCCCACGCGGTCCAGAAGCTGTCCGGGTTGACCAGGTAGCGGACGGTGGGCCGGGGCAGGTGGCGGACCTCGTGGCGCCGGCTGTAGCGGCGTACGAGCTCCCAGTCCTCCCGGGGCAGGACCTCAGGGGTGCGCCGCAGGCGGCTGAAGTGCAGGGCCGGGGTGCGGCGCGCCACGAAGGCGTTGGTGTCCAGGAAGGCCTCGTGCGCGGAGCGGCGGCGGTCGAAGGGCACCGACAGCACGTCCCGCTGGGTTCCGTCGGGAAGCACCCTGCGCAGCGCCGTGTACACCGCGTCCGGTCCGCCCGGCGACTCCAGCACCGTCAGGGCCTGCTCCAGATGGTCCGGCTCCCACAGGTTGTCGTCGTCCAGGAAGGCCACGTACCGCGAGCGGCTCAGCCGTATCCCGACGTTGCGCACGACTCCGGCGGTGGCCGTGTTGCGGGCCAGCGACACCGCGAACAGCCGCGGATCAGCGGGCAGTTCCGGCAGCCCGGCACCGTCGTCCACGACGAGGACCACCTGGTCGGACACGGTCTGCGCCAGGGCCGAGCGCACGGCCGCGCGCAGGGCCTCGGGACGCCGGTGGGTGGCGATCACGGTGGCCACCAGGGCGGACGGCGGCCGCTTCAGGAGCGAGCCGAGCCGGCTGGTCTCGGCGTTCTCGAAACGGCGCAGCCGCACGGCCGAAGGGGCCAGCAGGAGCTTGTTCCTGGCCTCGAAGAGCACCAGCCAGCCGAAGGCCCGCTTGAGCAGCTCCCAGGGGGCCCGGGCGATGCGGCGCATGTCATGTCCTCTCGGTGGTCAGGGGGAGGGCTCGGGTACGACGGGGCGCCCGTCCGACATGCGGTTGCCGCGCCACACGTTCCCCGCGCCGCCCGCGTTCCACGCGGCGACCGCACCGTAGAGCCCGCTCTTGGGGTGGTACTGGGTGGAGAACACGTTGTCCGTGACCTGGATTCCGGTGGCTCCCGGGCCGCCGCCGTAGAGCGCGTACGCCCCTCCGGCCAGCCAGTTGTTGTCGACGATCACGTTGGAGACCACGCCGGTGTCGGCGAAGAGCCCGAGTGCGGCGCTGGCGCCCTTGTCGATGGGGACCGAGTTCAGCAGGGTGTTGTGGCGGACCGTCAGCCGGCCCTTGTTGCCGCCGCCGCTGATCACGGCATCCGTGTGCTGCCACTCCCCGCCGAGGTTCCGGAAGGCGACGATGTCGTGCACGTAGTTGTCGTGCAGATCGCCCTGGCCCATGGACAGGGCGTTGCCGAACACCGAGACGTCGCACCAGCCGACCTCGACGGAGCTCACGCCCATGTTGGACACCGCGTAGTTGACGCCCCCGTTGTCGGGTCCCTTGCCCGGTACGGCGGTGATCGTGGTGTGCAGGACCCGCAGGCCCTTGAAGCCCGGACGCAAGTTGACGCCCCACCAGTTGGTGGAGGTGATCCGGCTGTCGATGATCGTGACGTTGTCGGCGTACACGTCCAGCGAACCGCTGATGTCCCAGCCCTTGATGACCGTGCCGTCGGTCTTGATGGACATGTTCCCCGTGTCGTGCCGCTTCAGCGCGATCCGGGGACCGGTGGAGCGGGAGTCGGGGAAGCCGCAGGCGCCCGGCGAGGTCGCGTTGCAGGCGGGGCCAGGCGCGGCTGAGGACGGCGGTGCACTGCTGCCCGGCGGTGGAGTGGGCGACGGGGAGACCGGGGTCGCGGAGGGGCTCGGGCTCGCGGACGCGGAAGGTGAGGTGGTGGGCTCGACGGGCACGGGCAGGGGGAGGGGTTTCTCCTCGCCGGGGCATTCGAGGGCGCTCTCCGGGCAGGAACCGGCCACCGGCTCGCTGCGCCCCGTCCGCTCGGCCTGGTAGAGCGTCAGGGCGGCGATCGTTAAGAACCCGGCCAGGAGCCAGGCCCACAAGCGTCTGCGAAGGCGTGCCATGGGTGTCAGTCCCTCATTGTCGTTTTCGGAGCGGCCGCGGCGGCCGGTGCGGTGCCGCGGAGGAAGCCCAGGCTCGGCAGGACGCACACCGCGTAGGCCAGGGTGGCGGCGGCCCCCGTCGCGAGGAGCGCGAGGACGCCGTCGCCGAGGAGCCGTTCCAGCCCGAGGACCACGCCGGTCATCACGGCCCCGGCCAGGAAGGGCCAGGCGCAGGCGCGCGCCACGGTGCCCAGCCCGACGCCGCCCCGGTGCAGGGCGAAGAGGAACACCGGCACCACGACGGCCCCGGCGACCAGGACGTGACCCTGGGCCACGCCCTCGATCCCGTTCGCGCCGGCCCCGGCCACCAGCACCGGGACCAGGACGGCGAGCCACAGTCCCTGGACCCCGATGAGGGAGCGGCGGTGCCCGATGGCCACCAGGCAGTCGTAGGCCAGTTCGCAGCCGATCCGGACCAGTCCGAGCCCCATCAGCCACGGCAGCGCGGCGGCGGCGGGCAGCCAGCGCTCCCCGTAGACCAGCTCGACGATCGGCCCGGCGAGGGCGGCCAGCAGCACGCAGAGCGGGACCGTGCCCGTCATCACCACGCCGAGGGCGCGGCCGAAGCCGGCGGCCAGTGCGCCGGGCCCCCCTCCGGTGCCGCTGTCGGCCAGCCGGGAGAATCCGGCGAAGGAGACCCGGCGGGCCGCCTCGGAGATGATCCGTACGGGCCAGCCGGAGATGTTGAAGGCGAGCACGTAGAACCCGAGGGCCAGCTGGTCGAGGGAGGAACCCACCACCATCGTGTCCACGTTGACGACCCCGAGCGCCAGCATGCTGGCCCCGGCGAGCGGGAGTCCGAAGCGGAGCAGGGCCCGGGCCTGCGCCCGGTCCCAGCCGAACCTCAGGGTGCCGGGCGCGGCCAGGCAGCAGCCGGCGAGCGCGGCCACGTTGCCCGCGACGGAGCCCCAGGCGAAGCTCATCGCCCCCCAGCCCTGGACGGCCAGCAGCAGGGTCACCGCGGTGCTGAGGACGAAGTTGACGGCGTCGATGGCCATCCGCCGGCCCTGCTGGAACTCCCGGGTGAGGAAACCCGCCGGCACCTGCGAGAGCCCGTCCAGGACCACGCACACGCACATCACGCGCAGTACCCCGGAGGCCTCGGGGGAACCGAGCCCCCGGGCCACCAGCGGGGCCGCCGCGAACAGGACCGCGTACAGGAGCAGGCTGGAGGCGGCGCTCAGGGTGAGGACCGTCGGGGCGAAGCGGCGGGGGTCGCCCTCCCAGCGCACGATGGCCAGGGAGACGCCGAGCTCGTTCGCGGAGAGCAGGACCAGCAGGACCGTCTGGGCGATCCCGTAGACGCCCCAGGCCTCGGGGCCGAGGAAGAAGCGGGCGAGGATGATGCCGGTGACGAAGTTGCCCAGGCGCATCACCATCGTGTTGACCAGGCTCCACCGGGCGGCGGATCCCACCTTGCGCCCCAGGGAGGGCGCCCCGGGCGAGACCTCCGGAGGGCCCCCGGAGGGCTCCTGGGGGCCCGCGTCCGTGGTGGGGGCGCTCACCGGGGTGCCTTGGAGGGGAAGGCAGACGAGGGCAGGACCTTGAGCGCCATCGTCGCCGTGGGGTCGAGGGCGCCGCCCAGGGCGTCGGGGCCCGGGTTCCCGGGCTGCTCCGGGTCATCCCCTACGGGCTCCCGCCGGCCGGGCTTGTCGGCCTTGCGGCGCCGGGCCTCGACGAAGAAGGTGGCCACCAGGCTGAGGACGAAGCCCAGCGCCCCCGCCATGACCAGGTACTGGAGCCGGGTCTTCGTCTGCGCCTCGGGCTTCTGCGGCGGCACGATGGTCACCATGCGGATCATCGCGTTGGGGGCCACCGCCTGCTGGGCCTGGAACTCCCGGAGCCGCTTCTCGGCGTACGCGGTGAAGAACTTGTCCGCCTCCAGTACGGCGGCCGGGTCGGTGCCGGTGACGCTCAGCCACATGAAGGGCCCCAGGGCATTGTCGGCGATCTTCGCCTCGTACAGGCCGCCGGGTCCGTGGGCCTTGAGATCGGCCTTGGAATCGTCGGAGTTGAGGTTTCGGGCCAGCCCGTCGGCCATGCCGGTGAGCGAGGCCTGGGTGCTCAGGAAGGGGTTGCCGTCGAAGGGGACCGTGGCCTTGTCCGAGTTGAGGAGGCTCACGGTGCTCTGCGACCGGTACTCCACCGGGACCAGCAGGTACACGCCGGTGATGAGCGCGGCCGTGAGCAGCAGCCCGGGCAGCAGCACGTACCAGCGCCTGCGCATGACCCGCCAGATCTCCGCGAGGTCCATCAGCCTTCTTTCGATCCAAGTGGAACAGGGGTGGAAACGGTGCTGTGGCGGGAGGGGTTCACCGGGACCCGGTGAACCCCTCCCGCCACGGGGCTAGACGACGGGCACGGTGCCCGCGACGAGGCCGGTGCCCGCGACGAGGTCGGTGGGCCGCGGCCGGGTCGCCGCGCTCCCGCCCTCCAGGAGCACCTGCGCGATGCGCTCGCTCGCGCGGCCGTCCCACAGCTCGGGGCAGCGGGGCGCGGGCGGATCGTCGAGCACCCGGTGCACCGTGGCGGTGATGCGGTCCGGGTCGGTGCCCGCCAGGACGTTGGTGCCCTGCTCGACGGTGATGGGGCGCTCGGTGTTCTCCCGGAGGGTCACACAGGGCACGCCGAGCGCGGTGGTCTCCTCCTGGATGCCCCCGGAGTCGGTGAGGACCACGCGCGCCGAGTCCTGCAGGGCGATGAAATCGAGGTATCCGGCGGCCGGTACCAGCCGGATGCCGCCGGGGACGCCGATCTCGGACAGCCGCTCGGCGGCCCGGGGGTGCACCGGCAGCAGCAGCGGGCAGCGGCCGGCGATCTCGCCCAGCGCCTTGAGCAGCCCGCGCAGGGCGTCCGGATCGTCCACGTTGGCCGGCCGGTGCAGCGTGACCAGTCCGTACCCGCCGCGGGTGAGCCCGTAGCGGGCCAGGACGTCGGAGCGCCGGGCCCGGTCCAGGTTGGCGAACAGGGTGTCGATCATGACGTTGCCGACGACGTGGATCTGGTCCTCCCGGTACCCCTCCGACCGCAGGTTCGCGGCGGCGTCGGGGGAGGGGGCCAGCAGGTAGTCGCTGAGCCGGTCGGTGGCGACCCGGTTGACCTCCTCGGGCATGCTCCAGTCCCGGCTGCGCAGACCGGCCTCCACATGGGCCAGCAGCGGCCCGGCCTTCGCGGTGACCAGGGCGCAGGCCAGGGTGGAGTTGATGTCCCCGACGACCACGACCGCGTCCGGGACCAGCTCGTCGAGCAGCGGCTCGAAGGCCTCCATCACCCGGCCGGTCTGTACGGCGTGGCTGCCGGACCCGGCGCCCAGATAGCGGTCGGGGGAGCGGATGCCGAGGTCGCGGAAGAAGACGTCGTTCATGGACTCGTCGTAGTGCTGGCCGGTGTGGACGAGGACGACCTCCGCGCCGCGCGCCTCCAGAGCGTCCATCACCGGTTTGATCTTCATGTAGTTGGGCCGGGCCCCGGCCACGCAGATGATTCTGGGCATGGGGTCAGAGCACCTCCACCGTCGGTCCCGACAGCCGGTTGCGGCAGTCGAGGATCAGCGAGGCGTGCTCGGTGATCATCGGGTAGTCGAAGGAGTCGTGGTCCGTGAGCAGGACGACCACGTCGGCCGCGGCCAGTTCCTTGCGGGTCGGCTCCACCCGCGAGAGGCGGGCGTCGACCTTGATGCTCTCCACCACGTGGGGATCGGCGGCGCGCACCTTGGCACCCATGTCCAGGAGCAGTTGGGAGACGCGTACCGCGGGAGACTCCCGGGCGTCGCCGGTGTTCTTCTTGTACGCCAGCCCCAGCAGCAGGATCCGGGAGCCGTTGACCGAGCGGCGCTTGGCGTTGAGCGCGTCCATGACGCGGCGCGCCACGTACTCGGGCATGTGGCTGTTGATGTCGTTGGCCAGCTCCACGAAGCGGAAGTTCTGGCCGAGTTCGCGCTGCACCCGCCACGACAGGTACGAGGGGTCGATGGGCAGGCAGTGCCCGCCGACGCCGGGGCCCGGCGTGAACTTCATGAAGCCGAACGGCTTGCTGGAGGCGGCCTCGATGGTCTGCCACACGTCGATGTCGAGGTGCCGGGCGAACATCGCTATCTCGTTGACCAGGGCGATGTTCACGTGCCGGAAGGTGTTCTCCAGCAGCTTCGCCAGCTCGGCCTCCTTGGGGGAGCGCACCGGCACCGTGGTGTCGACGAGTCCCGCGTAGAAGGTCTCCACGGCCTTGAGCGAGAGGGGGTTGACGCCGGAGACCACCTTCGGCGTCTGCTGGAAGCCCCACACCTTGTTGCCGGGGTCGATGCGTTCCGGGCTGTAGCCGAGGTGGAAGTCCACCCCGGCCGTGAGGCCCGAACCGTCCTCCAGGATCGGGCCGAACAGCTCCTCGGTGGTGCCGGGGTAGGTGGTCGACTCCAGGACGACGGTGGCTCCCGGCCGCAGGAACCGGGCCAGCGTGTGCGCCGACTCCTCGATGTAGCGCAGGTCGGGGGCACCGTCCTGCAAGGGGGTCGGGACGGTCACGACCGCGACGTCGAACCCGCCGCAGTCCCGGGCCTGGTCACTGGCCTGGTACGTGCCCAGCTCCAGGGCCTTGGCCAGCCGCGCGGAGGTGACGTCCTCCACGTACGACTCGCCGGCGGCGAGGCTCTTGACCCGCCGCGCGTCCACGTCGTAGCCGACCACCTGGTGTCCGACCTCGGCGGCCCTGATGGCCAGCGGAAGGCCGACGTATCCCTGTCCCACGACGACGACGCGCATCAGTGACTCCTCTTCGCGGAACCGGAAGGCGGTGTGGAAGGCGGTGTGGACGGTGTGCGGCGGATGAGTTCCCGGACCGTCATGAGGAGGAAGGCGGCATTGGTGGTGAGGTAGCGCTTGCCCAGGCGGCGCGGTTCCTGGAGGGCCCGGTAGAACCATTCGAGCCCCATCCGCTGCCAGACCAGGGGGGCGCGCTTGGTGATGCCGGCCAGGATGTCGAAGGAGCCGCCGACGCCGTGCACCACGTCGGAGCCGGTGCGCTTGCCGTAGCCGGCGGTGAAGATCTCCTTCTTGGGCGAGGTCATGCCGAGGAACAGCATGCGGGCCCCGCTCGCGGCCACCGCGTCGGCGATCCCGCCCTGTTCGGAGTCCTCGAAGTAGCCGTTGCGGCTGCCCGCCACGCGCAGCGCGGGGAACCGCTCGGAGATCCGGCCGAGCATGAGGTCCAGTACGTCCTGCCGCGCGCCGAGCAGGTAGACGGGGATCGAGGCGGTCTCCGCCGCGGCCAGCAGCCGCATGAACAGGTCGATTCCCGCGACCCGTTCGGGCAGCCGGACGCCCAGGACGCGGCCGGCCCAGACCACGGCCTGGCCGTCGGCCAGGACGAGGTCGCAGCCGGCGACCGCCGCGGCGAGGCGGGGGTCGCGGCGCATGTTGACCAGTTTGGCGGCGTTGACCATGCCGATCTCGATCTGCTCACCGCGCTCGACGGCGTCGAGGCAGCGCTGGACCGTCTCGTCCATGGTCAGGGGGTCGAGCGACACTCCGAAGAGCGACTGTCTGTGCTTCATCCGCCGAGCCCCCCGAGCCAGGCGTGGAGCAGCCAGCCGAACTCGTAGGGCCTGCACTCGCGGTCCACCGCCAGGGGGCGGAAGATCCGGTCGAGCGGGGCCAGCCGGGCCCGCGGGGCCACCCGGGTGGTGAGTCCGCGGGCGGCGCGCACGGCCTTCGCGGGGTCGCCGCGGTAGACCTTGCGCCAGGTGACCCCGAACTCCTCGCGGATCATGGATTCGCGCGGGGTGCCGTCGGGCCCGCTGATCTCGGGCACCTCCGTCATCCAGCGCAGCCCCCGGCGGATCTCCGCGCCGAAGTCGGTGCCGCCCGCTTCGGCCAGGTCGAAGAGGGCCGTCGGGGCCATGGCGTGCTGGTGCACGCTGTAGACGGGGTAGCCCTCCACCACGCCGCCCGTGCGGGCGTCGTAGTGCCACCACCACTGTCCGCCGTCCCCCTGCAGGGCGCAGATCCGGGCGGCGCAGGCGTCGGCCGCGGCGAGGGCCCGAGGGTCCGGGCTACTGGCGTGCAGCCGGGCCAGGGCCTGGAGCGGATAGGTCTGGTCCGCGAAGCAGGCCACGTGGGAGCGGTACCCGGGGACCAGCCCGTGCCCGGTGGCGTGCGGGAACAGCGGGCCGTCTCCGACCCGGGCCGCCAGCAGGCGGTCGCGGGCGGCGGTCAGCCGGTACTCGACGTCCACCGCGGTGCGGGCCGCGGTGAGGGCGGACAGCACCCAGGCGGCTTCCACCGTGTACTGCGGACGCCCGGGGACGTCCAGTTCGGCCACCCTCGCCACGGCGTCCGCGAGCTTGGGATGGCCGGTCTCGGCAGCGGCCCAGGCGATGAGCGCGGCGTCGCCGAGGTTCGTCACCGCGGGCAGCCGCTCCACCAGGAGCGACGTGAACTCCCGGGCGCTGAGGCCGCCGAAGAGGGGGCGCTGCCGCTCCTCGGGGAGGAACTGCGCGCCCAGCACGGTGATGGCCGCGTACCGGGTGCTGGTACCGCGCCGTTCCACGCGCCTCGCGCCGTCGGGGGAGACGGTCCCCACCCGGGTGAAGACGAAGGTCTCCGCGCCCGGCAGGTACATCTCGGGCAGCCCCGCCTCTGCCAGTGCGAGCAGCCGCTCGGCAAGGGCGTGCAGCGCCGGGTCCTCGTGGGCCAGTGCTGCTAATCGTCTGGCGGTCACCGGGGTCCCACCCCGGTTCCGCGTACGTCCTGCTCGCCCTGTATGTCCGAGCTGTAGCCGTACTGCTCCAACACACCTACCCCCTCTGAAAAATCGTTCCTAGGACAGACCCGGCGGTCGTCTTCCGGCGGAGGGGACTGCGCATGACGTCGCGCGTGCCTACGGTGTGATCCCCCCGATGGCACGAGCGGTCCGGGCCCGCTGGATCCCCCTCCAACGGATTCCGGATCGGCGCGCGCGGACGGCGGCGGCGGACGGGCGCATGGTCCCGCGCCCGCCGTCACCTCGTCCGTGGTTGCCCTCGTCGTGTACAACCCCCCACTGAACACAGCCTGTTGCCTGCTCAGATCCCGTGTACAGGGACAAGGTATGCCCAAGGATGTTCATTGATTGTGGTTTTGAGGAAATGCCATTGACCCAAATTGCGGACGTTGCGTCAGCCGCGCTCGGTCAGGGTTCCGTCGGTCTCGTCGTGCAGGGCGCCGGTGCGCGGGCACTCCCAGACGCCCGGCTCGCCATTCCGTTCCACGAGGCGGACCCCGGCCCGGCCCACCCAGCCGATGCGCCGGGCCGGCACCCCGGCCACGAGCGCGAAGTCCGCTACGTCCCGGGATACGACCGCGCCGGCCGCGACCAGCGCCCACCGCCCGATCCGGACCCCCGCGACGCACACCGACCGGGCCCCCAGGGAGGCACCCTCGGCCACGACGACCCCGGCCGCCTCCCAGTCGCCACCGCGCTTCTGCCGGCCGTCGGGGTCGACGGCCCGCGGGTAGAAGTCGTTGGTGAGCACCACGGCCGGGCCGATGAACACCCCGTCGCCGAGTTCGGCGGGCTCGTAGACCAGTGCGTAGTTCTGCAGTTTGACGTTGTCCCCGATCCGCACGCCGGGGCCGACGTACGCCCCGCGTCCCACGATGCAGTCGCGGCCGAGCGTGGCGTCCTCGCGCACCTGCGCCAGATCCCAGATGGTGGTCCCCTCCCCGAGCTCGGCCGTCTCGTCGACCTGGGAGGAGGGCTGAATTCGGACACTCACGGGGCGGTCCCCTTACGGCTCGCGAGGCGTTCGGATGCGGGTCGGACGGATGTACGTCGCATTGAGGTACGGAGGGAGCATATGCGGCAGCGGTCGCGCGTGCCCCGAAGATCAACCGACTGTTCACGGAGTGGACTTGACGGAGCCTCGGCCGGGGCGGGCCCGCGGTCTCGAGGCCGCCGCCTTAAGGTCGCCCGATCGCTTCCTTAAGTGGAACCTAAGGTTCGCCACCACCACCCCGAATCGATCAAATGTCCGTTTCAGGGCGGCTAGCGTGCTGCCGCACCCCGAACTCCCCAGCAACGCAGAGGCAGGCACGCCATGGGCAGCACGACCGGTCACCGGCGCAGAACGAGCAAGAAGGCCAAGGCCGCGGGCGGGACGGCGGTTGCCGCGCTGATCGCGGCCGCCGCCTTCGGCTTCACCGGAACGGCCCAGGCCTCCTCGGTCGGCGCGGTGTACACGAAGTCGAGCTCCTGGAGCGGCGGTTACACCGGCACGTACGTGATCACCAACAACAAGAGCCGGACGCAGACCGGTTGGACCCTGGAGTTCGACCTGCCCGCGGGCACGACGATCGACTCCCTGTGGAACGCCTCGCACACGGTCACCGGCCGCCACGTCACCGTGAAGCCGGTGGCCTGGAACAAGGAGCTGGCCGCGGGATCCTCCGTCACGATCGGCTTCGTCACGAGCGCGAGCGGCACCCCGGGCAACCCGAAGGCCTGCCGGATCAACGGAGCGAAGTGCTCGGCGGACCAGGGCCCGACACCCCCGCCGGGCGGCCGCCCCACCACCGCCCCCACGGGCGCCCCCACCACCGCGCCGACGCCGGCGCCGACGGCCGGTACGAGCGCGCCCGCCAGCCCCACGCCCCCGGCGCCCTCCGGACGGCCGACCAAGCCCGCCCCGCCCACCGCGACGGCCACCGCCACGACCCCGCCGCCGACCGGGAACCCGGCCGGCGGCGCGCGCTTCGCGCCGTACGTGGACACCTCCCTGTACCCGGCCTACGACCTGGTCGACACGGCGGCCCGGACCGGAGTCAAGGAGTTCCACCTCGCCTTCATCACCTCCGGCGGCGGCTGCGCCCCGCTGTGGGGCGGGGTCACCGGGCTCGGAGACGACAAGGTCGCCGCGCAGATCGGGGCCCTGCGGGCCAAGGGCGGGGACGTGCGCGTCTCCTTCGGCGGCGCCGCCGGGCACGAGCTGGCCCTGAACTGCCGCTCCGCCCAGGAACTGGCGGCCGCCTACGGCAAGGTCGTCGACCAGTACCGGCTGACCAAGGTCGACTTCGACATCGAGGGCGCGGCCCTGCCCGACACCGCGGCCAACACCCGCCGCGCACAGGCCATCGCCCTGCTCCAGGGCTCCCACCCGGGACTCGACGTGGCCTTCACCCTGCCCGTGATGCCCGAGGGACTCACCCAGCCCGGCGTGGCCCTGTTGGCGGACGCGAAGAAGGAGGGCGTACGGATCCACGGCGTCAACATCATGGCCATGGACTACGGCCCGGCCTACAGCGGCGACATGGGCCAGTACGCGATCCAGGCCGCCACGGCCACGCAGGCCCAGATCAAGGGTGTACTGGGCCTCTCCGACGCGGCGGCCTGGAAGGCGGTCGCCGTCACCCCGATGATCGGTGTCAACGACGTCACGACGGAGATCTTCACCGTCGCCGACGCCACCCAGCTCGTGGACTTCGCGAGCGAGAAGGGAATCGGCAGGCTCGCGATGTGGTCCGCGACCCGTGACCGGCAGTGCCCTGCCGGGGTCGTGAACTACGCGGACGCGACGTGCAGCTCGATCCTCCAGCAGCCGCTGGCGTTCACGAAGGCCTTCGGGGCCTTCCGCTAGAACGGCGGGCCGCCGAGAGCGGCGGGCCGGGCCTACGGCCGCCCGCCGCTCCGGCAGCCGGTTCAGGAACGGGTGAGGATGACCAGGCGCTGGGTCGCCCGGGTCATCGCGACGTAGCGGTCGACGGCGCCCTCGACGCCCTCGCCGAAGGTATCCGGGTCGATGAGGACGACCAGGTCGAATTCGAGCCCCTTCGACAGCGTCGGCGTCAGCACGCGGACCCGGGCGTCCCGCGACGTCGCCGCCGGGAGCGTGACAGCGCCGACGTCGCCGGCGATGACGCAGGCGACCCCGTCGGACTGGGAGCCGAGCCAGCCGTCGAGGACCGCCGGCAGCTCCGCGACACGGCCGTGTGTGACCGGGATGCCGCTGCTGCGGACGGAGGTCGGCACGTTCGCGTCGGGGAGCGCGGCGCGGATGGCCGGCTCGGCCTCGGCCATGACCTCTTCCGGCGTGCGGTAGTTGACGCCGAGGGAGGCCATGGCGATCCGGTCGAGCCCAGCGCGCTCGAGCCGCTCCCGCCAGGACTCGGTGAACCCGTGCCGGGCCTGCGCGCGGTCCCCGACGATCGTGAAGCTCCGCGACGGGCAGCGGGCCAGCAGCATCTGCCATTCGGCGTCGGTCAGTTCCTGCGCCTCATCCACGACGATGTGGGCGAACGGGCCCGCGAGCAGGTCGGGTTCGGCGCCGGACGGCGCGTCCCCGTCGATCAGGGCGTCCTGCAGGTCCCGTCCCCGCAGCATCCCCACCGCGCCCTGGCTCTCGTCGATCTCGGAGTCCTGGAGCAGCCGGTCGATGACCTCGGACCGGCGCGCCCGCTCGGCGGCGACGGCGGCTTCGTGGCGGCGCTTGCGCACGGAGGCCTCGGCGTCGCCGAGCCGCTGGCGGGCCGCGTCCAGGAGCGGCAGGTCCGACACCGTCCAGGCCTGGGCGTCGGCGCGCTGGAGGAGGGACACGTCTTCGGGCCCGAGCCACGGAGCGCACTTGCGCAGGTAGGCGGGCACCGACCAGAGGTCTCCGACGAGTTCGGCCGCGTCGAGCATCGGCCACGCGCGGTCGAGGGTGGTGATCAGGTCCCGGTCCTGGAGCAGCGAACGGCGCAGCAGCTGGGGCGAGACGTCGCTGTCGTCCTGGTCCATCAGGATCGTGAGCAGCTCCTCCAGGATCTGGTCGCGCGCCTCGTTGTGCGGGGTGCCCGGTTCCACCGCCTCGAACGCGGCCGCCCAGTCGTCGGCGCTCAGCCAGAGGTCGGACCAGTGGCTGGAGACGGTGATCCCCTTGGTGGGGGGCTCCTCGTAGATGCGCACCGCCGCCTCGATCGACCTCACCAGGTCGGCGGACGATTTGAGGAGGGCCACCCGCGGATCGGCCTCGACCGTCGCGGCGGCTCCCTCGGTGACGAGGTCGCGCAGGGTGCAGGTCTGTACCCCCTCCTCGCCGAGGCTGGGCAGCACGTCCGAGACGTAGGCCAGGTAGGGCCGGCTGGGACCGACGAAGAGCACGCCGCCGCGCCGGTGGCCGAGCCGGGGATCGGAGTAGAGCAGGTGGGCGGTGCGGTGCAGGGCGACGACGGTCTTGCCCGTACCCGGTCCGCCGTCGACGACGAGGGCGCCGCGGGATCCGGCCCGGATGATGGCGTCCTGGTCGGTCTGGATGGTGGCGAGCACGTCGCGCATGCGGTCGGACCGGTTGCCGCCCAGGCTCGCGATGAACGCGGACTGGTCGTCGAGCGCGGCGCGCCCTTCGAGCCCGTCCGCGCGGAACACCTCGTCCCAGTAGTCGCTGATCCGCCCGCGGGTCCAGCGGTACCGGCGACGGCTCGCCAGACCCATCGGGACGGCGTGCGTCGCCGCGAAGAAGGGCTCGGCGGCGGGGGAGCGCCAGTCCAGCAGCAGCCGGTCGCCCGCGCTGTCGGTGAGGCCGAGGCGTCCGATGTACACGGGCTCGGAGCCGTCGGCGGGGACGATGTGCCCCAGGCACAGGTCCAGCCCGAAGCGGCGCAGGGTGCGCAGCCGGCTGGTCAGGCGGTGGATCTCCGCATCGCGGTCCATCGCACCCCGGCCGATGCCGCCGGGCGCCTTGCGCGTGACCTCCAGGCGGCCGGAGAGTTCGGCGATCGTCTGCTCCAGGCAGTGCGCGATGGCCGCGAAATGCCGTTCGTCGCCCTCGATGAGAGCCGGGTCGGCCTTGGGGGAGAGGTGGTCGGGAAGTTCGAACGCACTGGTGGCGGTCGCCATCGCCTCGACGGAACCGTGTGCTCCATAAGCTGACATATCAGCACGCACTGATTAAATCTCCCATTTTTCGGCAAGTTCTGGCCTCGATCCGCGATTTTGCCCCAGGCCGGGGGCCTTGCCGCAAGCCCCCCAGTGCGCTATATGTTGTAAGTGGCAAGGAGTGCGCATTCCTCCCCGCCCCTCTCCCCCCACCCCTCACCCGCTCCTCCAGGGGCCCGGTGCGGCCCGATTCGGCGCCGTGAGGCCCGGCGGGGACGGCTGGTTACAGTACGGCCATGACGTCCCAGGCCATACCCCTGCACCTCGGCAAGCCGGCTCCGGCCCATGTGGTGGCCGTACTCGCCTTCGACGGCATGGCCCCCTTCGAACTGGGCGTGGTGGTCGAGGTGTTCGGCCTCGCCCGCCCCGAGCTGGGGGACCTGCCCTGGTACGAGCTGCGGGTCTGCTCGGCGGAACCCGGCCGGGACCTGCGCGTGGTGGGCGGGTTCACGCTCCGCGCAGGGCACGGGCTCGACGCCCTCGCCGCCGCGGACACCGTGATCATCCCCGGAGTCTCCCCGGCGGGGGGCGCCATCGCGCCCGAGCTGGTCGAGGCCCTCCTCAAGGCCCATGCCCGGGGTGCGCGCCTGGTCTCCATCTGCTCCGGTGCCTTCGCACTCGCGGCGACCGGCCTCCTCGACGGGCGCCGGGCCACCACCCACTGGCGCTACGCCCGCACCCTCGCCGAGCAGCACCCCGAGGTGGAGGTCGACGCGGACGTCCTCTACGTCGACAACGGCGACGTACTGACCAGCGCGGGCAGCGCCGCCGGCATCGACCTCTGCCTCTACCTGGTCCGCGCCGATCACGGCGCCGCCGTCGCCAACACCGTGGCCCGCCGATTCGTCGTACCGCCCCATCGCGAGGGCGGGCAGGCCCAGTTCATCGAGGCGGCGATCGGGGAGATGGGCCCCGACGGCGCCGACGACGGGATCTCCCGGAGCATGGCCTGGGCCCTCCAGCGGCTGTACGGTCCGCTCTCCGTTCCGGCCCTGGCCCGCGCGGCGAACATGTCGGAGCGTTCCTTCCTCCGCCACTTCACCCGTCGCAACGGCGTGAGCCCGATCCGCTGGGTGGTCTCCCAGCGGATCTCGGCGAGCCTGCCGTTGCTGGAGTCGGGCGAGGGGACGGTGGACGAGGTGGCCGCGGCGGTCGGCTTCGATTCCACCGCCACGTACCGCCACCACTTCACCCGGCAGATGCGGACGACGCCGACGGCCTACCGGAAGGCGTTCGTCAGGGTCACCGCGGCGCCGGCGTGACACCTGGCGGGATCTTGACGAGTGAAGGCGTTTACGCCACTCGTGGCGGGAGTGACGGGCGCAGAGGATGGAGTCATCGCCGCGAGGGAGTCCACCCGGTCGGCGAGCCCCGCCCTTCACCCCGTACGAGGAGTTCCCCGATGTCCGCGACCGTCCTGCCCACCGTCTCCGCCGAGATCGCCCCGTCCGAGATCACCCAGTCCGAGATCACCAGCGCCGTCCTCTCCGTTCCGGCCGCCGCTCCGGGTGTAGCGGCCGCCCACTACGCCGCCCGGCTCGCCTTCGAGGCGGACGTCTCGGACGTACGGGCCGACCTGCTCTCCGGCGTCCCCGGCCTGGTGGTGGTCGACTCCCGCAGCGAGGCCGCCTGGGACCAGGGCCACATCCCGGGGGCGCTGCACCTTCCGACGGCACGGATCGCGGAGCTGGCGCCCTCGCTGATCGACCCGGCGCTGACGGTGGTCACGTACTGCTGGGGACCCGGCTGCAACGGCGCCACGCGGGCGGCGCTGGCCTTCGCCCGCCTGGGCTACCAGGTCAAGGAGATGCTCGGCGGATTCGAGTACTGGGTCCGCGAGGGCTTCGCCTTCCAGACGGCTCAGGGCACCGACCAGCGGGCGATCGACGATCTGACCGCCCCGCGCTCGGGCATCTCCTGCGCCTGCTGACCGCCGTGCGGTCCGGTGTTCCGGGAAGGGCCCGTGTCCTGGGAAGGGCCCGTGTCCTGGAGGGGGCCCGTGTCTTCGGAAGGCCCCCGCCCTCAGACCGCCAGCGCCGTGGTGATCACCAGCGGGGGGCCGGCCCGTTCGGCCGCCCAGTCGCGGCCGGCGGCGAGGTCCGGGTCGACGAGGCCGGGGATGCCGAAGGCCTCCTCCACGGTCGGGCGGTGCTGGACGAGGAGGGTGAATCCGGCCCGCTCCAGCAGGGCCGGGTAGAAGTCCACGGGCCAGGCGTGGTTGGGCATCACCTGCCAGCTGCCGTCCGTACGCCGGAGCCGGACGGGCAGCTCGTCGCCCGGGCCGTACGCGGCACCCGCCTCGCCGATGCTCAGCGAGGCGTACTCCGTCCCGCTGCACGCGGGATCGGTGGCCAGCAGCACGAACGGGCCGCCGGGGCGCAGGATCCGGCGGATCTCCCGGAACACCGAGAGCACCGTTTCCTCGGTGGGCAGCGACGCCAGGACGTGGTTGCACATGACGGCGTCGGCGCCGCCGTCCGCCAGGCAGTCCGCGCGCCCGTCCGTGACCAGGTGGTATTCGGCGACCGCCGTCCCCGAGCCGCGGGCCAGCGCGAGCATTTCGGGGGAGGCGTCCACGCCCAGCACCTTCGCTCCGAGCAGCCGGGCCCCGTGGTCGGCCACCTTGCCGGGCCCGCATCCGTAGTCCACCAGGACGGATCCGTCGCCGACCCACCGGGCCAGGGCCCGGAAGACGAAGGGATACCCGAGCAGCCAGTCCGTGGCCGCCTCCACGGAGGCGAAGGCCCGCGCGCCCTCCGGCCCGGACCAGGCGACGGGCTCCTGCCCGCCGCCGTGGTCCGCGCCGCCCGCTTCGGTCCCCCCGGGTCCTTCGGCTCGTCCGGTTCCCTCCGGCCAGTCGTTCACAGTTCCCACTATCGGTCCGTGGCGCCCCGGCCCGCATCCCGTTCCGCCGCCTCGGCGATCCGTTTGACGGCTGCCAGCCGCCGGTCCCAGTCGGCCGCGAGGGTGGTCATCCACCGTGCCGTCGAGTCCAAGGCCGCGGGCCGCACGGTGTACCGGACCTCGCGTCCGACCCGGCTGCCGGAGACCAGCCCGGCCGCGTCCAGGACGGCGAGGTGCTTGACCACCGCTTGCCGGGAGACGGGCAGCCCCTCGGCGAGCGTGGTCGCGGTGACCTCGCCGTGAGCGGCGAGCAGGCCGAGCAGCCTGCGGCGGGTCGGGTCGGCCAGTGCGACGAGGACCTGGTCGACCGCCTCGTCGGCCGAGGGGGGGTCCTCGCTCACGCGGCCGGTTGTTCGACGCGCTTCTTGAAGGCGTCGAGCACCTGCGGCCAGCCGCCGGTGTTGTCCTTGAGCGCCTTGTCGCGCAGTTCCTCGGACCCGGCCAGGGCCGCGAACCCGCTCTCCACGACGCGCAGCCGCGTCTTGTCGCCCTCGCGGCTCAGCGTGAACTCCACCAGGGTGCTGTTGTCCGCGCGCAGCTCCTGTCCGGGGAAGGCGCTGGCCCACCGGTACGCCAGATAGGTCGGGGGGTCCACCTTCTCCACCCGTACCGGGAACTCGCCGTACTCGCTGTTCTTCGCCACGACCGACTCGCCCTCCCGGGCCACCGTGCCGGCCAGGCTGCCCTCGTCGCCCACCCAGAAGCCCGGCTCGGCCACCAGGGACCAGACCCGCTCGAGGGACGCTTCGATCAGGGTGTCGCGTTCGATCCGGTCCGCGTTCATCAGGGACTCCTTCGTCGCAAGCCATTGAGTGATTCGGTGCAACTCCAGGGTTGCACGTCCCTCGTCATCCCGCAACCGTGAGGTTGCGCGAGGAGGGGGCGCGCGAGTTCGCCTACGCTCGGACCCATGGTGCAGAGCCGGGCGGAAGACGTGGACGCGTACCTCGCGGAGGTTCCCGAGGGGCGCAGGGAGGCACTGGTGCGCTTGCGCGAGCTGTGCCGTACGGAGCTTCGCGGATTCACCGAAGCGATGGCGTACGGGATGCCCGTGTACGAGCGGGACGGGGTCGGGGAGATCGCCTTCGCGAGCCAGAAGCAGTACGTCTCCTTCTACCTGATGCGCGCGGAGGTTCGCGAGGCCTTCGGCGCGCGGCTCGCGGACCACGACATGGGCAAGGTCTGCCTGCGCTTCCGCACACCGGAGAAGATCGACTTCGTCCTCCTGAGGGACCTGCTGCGGGCCACGGCCGCCGCTCCCGGGAAGGCCGGCTGACCGCTGGGCCCCGAGTGGGTGCCGGGTGGCGGGCGCCCGGCGGGGGAGGGCTGGCAGCATGGCGTTCATGCCGTCCCTCCCCTCCACGGGCTCCGATCCCGCCGCACCCGTACCCGTACCAGCCGAATCCGTAGCCGCCGAACCCGCCGAACCCGCCGAACCCGTCCGGCACCAGGACCACGGCACGTGGCTGGTCCAGTTCACCGGCCGGGTGCTCGTGGTCTGTCCGCGGTGCGGCGGCCGCGCGCTCGTCCTGCCGCGGCCCGGCCTCGCGAAGCCGAAGTACTTCAGCTCCCTGCTCTTCCAGCCCCGCCGGCTCGCCTGCGCGGCATGCGGGGCGACGGCCGACTGGTCGGCCCAGGAGCGGGGCGCCGCGCTGGTCGGGGTCTCGGTCGGGGGCACCGAGGACCCCTTCTTCCGGCGTCCGCTCTGGCTGCAGACCCGCTGTGCGGGACGGATCCTGTGGGCCTACGACGAGGAGCACGTCGAAGCCCTCGCCGCCTACGTGGGCGCCCGGCTGCGCGAGCGGCACACCTCTCCGACCCTGTCGATGTTCGCCCGGATGCCCGCCTGGATGAAGTCCGCGGCACGCCGTGACGAGGTCATGGCCGGTCTGGAGACCCTGCGGACCCTCGCCGGACTCGCGGCCCCCGCCGACCGTTCCGACGCCGCCCACGAACGGGGCGACCGCCCGCGCCACCAGGGCAGCGTGCTGTTCCGCGGCGGCCCCTACTAGAAGCGGCCCGGTGGCGCGGTCCGCGGCCGGCCCGGCGGGGTGGACGGGCGGGCGGACAGCCGCGGCCACCGGCCGAATGCGGTGCGCCGTGGGGACCGTACGTGTGGCGCTGGGAGGGGAAGCCGGGGTGCGGGGGCGCGATGCGGGTACCTCGCATCCGAACCCCAACGCAGGAGGAACCCGTGCTCGGTACCGACTACCGCCCCGGCTCGCCCAACTGGATCGACCTCGGGAGCCCCGACATCCCCCGGGCCGCGGCCTTCTACCGGGCCGTCTTCGGCTGGGAGTTCCACCTGCTCGGGCCCGATACCGGCGGGTACGGGTTCTTCCAGGTGGACGGGAAGACCGTCGCCGCGGTGGGGCAGCTCGACCCCGGGGCCACCTCCGCGTGGACCGTGTACTTCCGGACCGACGACGCGGAGGCCGCCACCCGCGGCGTGCGCGACGGCGGGGGCGCCGTCCGCGTCGAGCCGATGGACGTCATGGGGGAGGGATGGCTCGCGCAGTACACCGACCAGCAGGGCGCCGACTTCGCCGTCTGGAAGCCGGGCCGGACACCGGGACTGGAGCTGACCTCCGTCGACAACGCGCTGTGCTGGGTCGAACTGCACGTGCCGGACCCGATGGCGGCGCTCGCCTTCTACGGAGCCCTCTTCGGGACGCGCTCACGGGAGATGGATGCGCCCGGCATGACCTACCAGGTCCTCAGCACGGCCGACGGGGACCAGGAGGACGCATCCTTCGGCGGGGTGGCGCCCCTGCGGGAGGGGGAGACGGACGCGCGCTGGGTGCCGTACTTCGCCGTCGCGGACGTGGACGCCGTGGTCGCCGCCGCGCGGACCAGCGGCGGCGCGGTGCTGTTGCCGGGCGCGGACGTGCCCGACGTCGGGCGGATCGCCTGGCTGGCGGACCCGAGCGGGGCGGTGTTCGCCCTGCTCGAGGCGGCGCCGCGGCAGGCGGGCTGACGCCGAACGGGACGGTCGGCGTCAGCCGGTGAAGGCTTCGATGAGCGTCCAGACGGCCAGCGCTGCCATGCACAGGGCGCCGAAGCGCTGAACGGTCTTGAGCGGGACCCGCTTGGCGATGAACCGGCCCACGATCAGGGCGAGGGCGGACACCGACATGAGGGCCGCCGCGGAGCCGATGGCGGTCGGCAGCCAGCCGTTGGTGGCGGCGAGGTTGGCGGTGGTGATCTGCGTCAGGTCGCCCCATTCGCCGATGAAGACGGCCATGAACGCCGTGGTGAAGACGGGCCAGAAGCCGGTGACGGACTTGGCCGCCGAGTCCGCCTCGTCATCGTCCCCGCCGGAGCGCATCATGACGATGGCGCCGAAGGCGAACAGGGCGGCGGAGGTGAGCTTGACGGCCATGTTCGGCAGCATGCTCAGCAGACTTCCGGCGCCGACCGCGATGGCCACGTGCACGATGAACGCGGTGGAGGTGCCGAACCATACGTACAGCGGCCGCATCCGGGTGCCCATGGCCAGCGAGGCGAACATGGTCTTGTCGGGGAGCTCGGCAAGGAAGATCAGACCGAAGGCGGTGAAGATCGCCACGGGGTCGAGAGCCATTCCGGGTGCTGCTTTCTGCTGGAGCCGGGCTCTCATGGCTCGGATCGGCACCCAGCGGGAGGCGACGGGAAGAACCATTCGGCCCGGCACGACGAAGAGGCCCACACGGTGATGTGGGACGGGTCATGCCTTGGCCGAAGGTCTCGTCCGCCCCGCGCCTGAAGCGCGGTGGCCCGGTGGCCGGGACCCGTCGGGGCGTCCAGTATGTCGACCAGCGGTTTTCGGGACTACTCCCCTTCGCTGCCCACAACTGTAACAGCGACGGCGAGGGCCCTTGCAGGGGCGAAGGTCCCGGGGGCGGTCGGCGGTGGCGGCCGGTGGCCGGTGGCTATCCGAAACGCACCGGGAGGTATTTGACCCCGTTGATGAAGTCCGAGCGCAGGCGGCGGACCTCCCCCGTGAGGGAGACCTCGGGATGGCGGCGCAGGAGCTCCCGGACCAGGGCCTTGATCTGGGTGCGGGCGAGGCCGGCCCCCAGGCAGAAGTGGGGGCCGCCGCCCCCGAAGGTGAGGTGGTCGTTCGGGGTGCGGCGGATGTCGAAGGCGAAGGGGTCGGCGAAGACCTCCTCGTCCCGGTTGGCGGAGGTGTAGTAGGTGACCACCTTCTGCCCCTCGGCGACGGGCCGGCCGTGCAGGACGGTGTCACGGGTGGCGGTGCGCCGGAAGTTGTGGATCGAGCCGCCCCAGCGCAGGAACTCCTCCGTCGCCGAGGTCCACAGGGCCTCGTCCGCGGGGGCTGCGGCCAGTTCGGCGCGCGCCGCGGGGTGGTCGATGAGGGCGATCAGGGCGCCGGAGAGGAGGTTGCGGGTGGTCTCGTTCCCGGCGACGCAGAGCAGGACGAAGAACATGTTGATCTCGTCCGGCGACAGCCGGTCCCCGTCGACCTCGGCGTGCACCAGCGTCGAGAGGATGTCCTCCCGCGGGCGGGCCCGCCGCTCGTCGGCCAGTGCGTCGCAGTACGCGTAGATCTCGGCGGCCGCGAGATCGCTGTCGTGTTTGCCGGCCGACAGCTCGGGGTCCTGGGAGCCGGCCATCCGGTTGCTCCAGTCGAAGATCAGCCGCTCGTCCCCCTCGGGGACGCCGACCATCTCGCAGATCGTCTGGAT
Organism: Streptomyces sp. NBC_01298; assembly: GCF_035978755.1. NCBI lineage: Bacteria > Bacillati > Actinomycetota > Actinomycetes > Kitasatosporales > Streptomycetaceae > Streptomyces > Streptomyces sp. NBC_01298. Next base: position 397,675 of record NZ_CP108414.1, on the reverse strand, counting down.
CGGCAGCCAGGCGGCGACCTCCGCGACGAAGTCCATGTCCCGCCCCGGGGTGACCGCCCGCTCCACCAGGGCGACAGCCCGCTCCTGGATCCGGTCCGCGAGCCTTCGTACGACCCGGGGCGTGAAACCCGCGCTGACCAGCGAGCGGTACCGGGAGTGGCGCGGGGCGTCCATGCCCAGCAGGACCAGGCGCAGGGTCTCCAGGGACTCCGGGTTCTGGTCCCGGATCATGAACGAGCCGAGTTCGGTGGACCACAGCTCGGGGTCGCGGCTGACGGCCTTGACGTCGGCGTGGCGGGTGACGGCGTAGAAGCCGGCGTGCCGGCCCGGCACCTCGTGCCAGTGGACCGGGTCCTCCCGGCGCAGCCGGGTGAACTGGGCGTGCGGGACCTCACGGGCCCAGGTGTCCTCGAGGAGGTCTATCTCGCCGGTGGGCAGCACGGGGCGGTTCCCTTCGTCGGACGGCTCGGGGTGGTGCGGATCGTCGGGTCGGACGGTTCGGCGCGGCGCGGGTCGCCGGGCGCCGGGTCGCCGGGTCGCCGGGGCGGCGGTTCGGGGTGGCGCGGTTCGGAGCCGTGGTGCGCGGCTCAGCGGGCTCCGCCGAGTCCCAGGACGGCGCCCAGGGCCTCGACGACGAGCCCGTCGGGGACGGCGGCCGGTTCGAGGCGGTGCTGCATGGCGAGTCCCAGGAGGATGCCGAGGACGAGGGTGCCGGTCTCCTCCGGCGTACGGGGCAAGGGGGTGCCGGTGGCCCCGGCCCAGTCGGCCAGCCCCTCGCCGAGCTGGGCGCGGATCTCGGTGTACCGCTGGGCGAGCCGGTCTCCGATGAGGGGGCCGCGGGCGGCGTGCAGCCACAGCTCCGTCTCCAGGAGCAGCCAGGAGTCGCCGTGCTCCGGGTGCGGGCGGGTGAGGCTGCCCCACATCGCGGAGAAGTGCACGGCGGGGTCGGCCGGGTCCCCGGCCGCGATCTCGGCGGCCAGCTCCTCGCCGGTGCGCTCCTTCCAGACCTCCAGGAGCGCCAGCAGCAGCCCCTCCTTGCCGCCGAAGTGGCTGTAGAGCGCGCCCGTGGTGCGCCCGGCCGCCTCGGCGACGGCTTCGGCGGAGACGCCGTGGAACCCCTTGCGGGCGAAGAGGTCGGCCGCCGCGTCGATGAGGCGGGCGCGGCTCTCGGACTTGCGCTGCGCCTGCGGGACGCGGCGCCGCGCCGGCTCCTTGGGGGACGGCTCCACCGGGCCTCCTGGGTCCTGGGCGCTGGTCTGTTATATCGGGTCGCCGATATAAGTTGCGCCCTCCCTGACGAAGTGTCAAGCGATACCGCAGGACCCACCGGGCGCCCGGTGGGACGCTGAGAGGGTGCGCGCCGTCCTGAAGGAGCTCCGTACGGGCACCGGCCCCTGGCCGGCGGCCGCCCGGCGGGCCGTGCGGGTCACCCTCGCCGCCGGCATCGGCTTCTACGCGTTCCTCTACGGGCTGGACCGGCCCCTAGAGGCCACCTACGCGCTCTTCGCCGCCGTCGCGCTGGCCGGGCTCTCCCGGATCCCCGGCAGCGGACACCTCCGGGCCCGGATGGTCGCCCGCGTGCTCCCCGCCGCCTGCGCGCTGGTGGTCCTGGGCACCTACCTGTCCGTGCGGACCTGGGCGGCCGTGGCGGGCATGCTGGTCATCGGCTTCTGCGTGGCCTTCTCCTCGGCGGCGGGACCCCGCCCGGGGGGCGCCGCGCCCGGGCTCCAACTGCTGTACATCCTGCCCAGCTTCCCGCCGTACGCCCCCGACACCCTCGGCCAGCGGCTGACGGGCACCGTCGTGGGGATCCTGCTGCTGATCGTCGCCGAGGCCACCGTGCTGCCCGACCCGGCCGTCCCCGGCTACCGGGACCTGGCCGCTTCGGCCGCCGCCGAGGCGGCCCGGTGCGCCGAGGTGCTGGAGCTGCCGCCCCACACCCTGCCCGCGGCGGAGGTCGCCCGTGCGGGGGAGCGGGCGCAGGCCCTGCGGCCCTCCCACGTCGACGAGGCGCAGCGGCCCGCGGGACCCGGCGTACGGGAACGCGCGCTGGCCCACACCGGGCTGGCGGCCCGCACCCTGCTGGCCCGGCTCCGGTCCCTGCCCCCGCCGGAGTCCGGCTCGCCGGCCGGAGCGCCGGGCGGGCCGGACCTCGTACGGGCCGTGCGCGAGTCGGCCGCCGGGACGGCCGGGCTGCTCGGGGCCGGGACCCCGCCCGCGACGGACTCCACCGGGCTGCGGAACCTGCAGGTTTCCCTGGCCCGGACCCCCGTGACCGGACCCGGGCCCGGATACCGCAACGCCGCCCTGGTGGAGCTGGCGGACGCCGCGCTCGTACTGCGCGGCGCCGCCGGGATCGCCGTAGGGGGGCGTGCCGGGGCCGTGGACGCGGCCGGGCCGGGGGCGGGGCCGGTCGCCGGGCCCGCCGACCGGTTCTGGTACGCCGGTGAGGGGCCGGTGCGGCTGTGGTGGTACCGGCTGGCCGGGAACTCCGGGCCCCGGTCCGTGCACTTCCAGAACGCGGTCCGGATCGGCGTGGCCCTCGCCGTCGCCCGGGCCGTCGCCGGGGTGGACTCGCTGCCGCACGGCTTCTGGGCGATGCTCGCCGTCCTCAGCCTGACCCGCACCAACGCCGAGCAGACCCGGGCCACCGTCCGGCTGGCGCTGATCGGCACCCTGGTCGGCGCGGTCGCCGCCGGCGGGGTCCTCGCGCTGGCCGGGGAGGCGAGCACGGTGTACGCGATCGTGCTGCCTCCGCTGATGCTGTTCGCGTTCTGCGTCGGGCCGGTGCGCGGCGTGGGCTGGGCGCAGGCCATGTTCACCCTGGTGGTGGCGATGGCCTTCGCCCAGCTCGCCCCCGTCACGTGGGAGTTGGCGGAGGTCCGGTTCCTGGACGTACTGGTCGGCAGTGCGATCGGGGTGGTGTGCGGGCTGCTGGCCTGGCCGCGCGGCGCCCACGACGAACTGGGGCGCGCCGTCGCCGAACTGCTGCACGCCGCGGCCGACGACGTCCAGGCGGCCACGGCCGCCTTCGGGCGGCCCCGCGCGGTGCAGCCCGACCAGCGGGTGCGCCACGCGCTCGCCTTGGCGGAGAGCGCGTACGCCCAGTACCAGTCGGAGCGCCCGCATCCGGCCGCCGCCGCGGGCGAGGACTGGCAGGCCGCCATGATGACCGGCCACCACGTCCTCTGGGGCGGCCGCAGACCGCCCGGCGCGCCGCCCGGCCCGCGCGAGGAGGCGGTGGTCCGGGAGTACGGGGCCTGGGTGGCGGCCGGCCTGCGCCGCGCGGCGGCGGCCGCCGATCCCGTGCACCCCGCGGGACCCACGGATCCCGGTCCCGCCGGCCCCGCCCCGGGGCGGGCCGGGCCCGAGGGCGCGCCGCCGGTGTTCTACACCGCGATGGCCTGGCTGGACGCGCTGACCGTGGACCTGGCGCTGCTCGACCGGGGGGCCGCGGCCGGTGCCGGTGGCGGGCCCGCGGTCTCCGGTCGGGCCTGAGCGCGCGGCGGTGCGGCCGGGGCGGGGCTCTGCGATCGTGGAAGCGGTGGAAGCAGTGGAAGCAGGGGTACCGGCTCCGCCGGCAGGGGCGTGTGGTGAGGAGCGGTGATGTCCGGACTGTTCGAGGCGAGCGTCGAGATCGACCGGCCCGTCGCCGAGGTGTTCGCGTACCTCGCGGACGGGCGGGGCGACCCGGAGTTCAGCCCGCGGGTCCAGCGGATCACCCGGATCCCGGACGGCCCCACCGCCGTCGGCACGGTCTTCCACAGCACGGTGAAGGACGCCGGGATGAAGACCGGCAGGGAGTTCCGGATCACCGAACTCGACGCGCCGGGCCGGATCCGCTGGACGGAACTGAGCCGCAATCTGATCACCGCCGAGGGCGGCTACGACCTGGCCGAACTCCCCGGCGGACGGACGCGGTTGCGCGTCTTCAACACCTTGACCGGGCACGGGTTCGGCCGTCTCCTGGTCGGCCTGGCCTTGAGCGCGGCGCGCAAGGACGCCCCCGACTTCGGCCGCCGGATCAAGGCGGCGGCGGAGGCGTCCCCACGGCCCGAGTGAGGACCGGGGACCGGGGACCGGGCGGGGTCGCCCGGTCCCCGGGGTCACGCGGTCGCCGGGGTCACGCGGCCAGAAGCGTCACGCGATCAGAAGCGCCCGGGTCCGGACGGAATCGGCAGCGGCCTCACCGGAGACGGCGACGCCCCCTTCCGCTCCGCGCCCGGTGACGACGTACGGCAGCTGATGTCCTCGGCCGGCAGCCGCCCCGTGGCCAGGTACGCGGTGACCGGCGCGGCGGCGCAGGAGGAGGGATCGGCCAGGTACACGCCGTGGCCCTCACCACCCAGGGCCAGTACCATCCGCGAGCCCTTCAGCGCCCGGTGCAGGCCCAGGCCGCTGGCCAGCGGGGTCTGCGAGTCCCACTCGTTCTGCACGGTCAGCACCCGGGCCGGCGTCCTCATCGGGGTCTGCGCCTCGAGGGGCCGCGGCCAGAAGGCGCAGGGCTTGATGTTCGAGGCGAAGTCCCCGTACAGGGGGTACGCGGCCTTGTCCCGGACCGCGTCGCGCCGGTAGCGCTCGGGATCGCGCGGCCAGCTGTCCGTGTCCCCGCAGACCACGCTCCAGAAGACGGCGACGTCGTTGTCGGAGGCGGGTTCCGCCGCGGCCCCGGACCGGCCGGCGAGCGCCCGCTTCATGGAGAAGTCCGGCCCGGAGGCGCCGGGAGTGACGGCGGGCTTTCCGTCGGCGGCGTCCTTCAGGGCCACCACCAGCGGGGTGGCCTGCGCCGGATAGAAGAACAGCGCGCGGGCTCGCCGGATGTCGTCACCGCTGATCTTCTCCCCCTGGAAGACGATCGGATCCCGGTCGGCGCGCGCCACCAGGTCCCAGAAGGTCTTCGACACGGCGGCCGGGCTCTCGCCGAGGTGGTACTCGCCCGAGCGTTCCGCCGCCCACCGCGTCCACCGGGCGAAGGCCGGCTCGGCCTCCGTGGCCCAGGTCCGGAACATGCCCCGCCAGACCAGCTCCGGGTCGACGCCGCTGTCGAGCACGAAGCGGTCGGTCCGGCCGGGGAACATCTGCGCGTACACCGCGCCGAGGTACGTCCCGTAGGAGTAGCCCAGGTAGGAGAGCTTCCGCTCGCCCAGGACGGCCCGGATGATGTCCATGTCGCGGGCGGTGTTGCGGGTCGTGATGTACGGGAGCACCGAGCCGGCCTTCTGCCGGCACTTCTCGGCGATGGTGCGCGCCCAGGTCACGTCGGAGGGGAAGGAACCGGGCCGGTACGGCCGGTCGATGCCCAGCTCGGCGTCGGCCAGCCCGCAGCTGATGGGACTGCTGGCGCCGACCCCGCGCGGATCGAAGCCGATCAGGTCGTACCGCTCGCCCACCTCCGCGGGGACCACCTCGCCGAGGGCCAGCGGCAGATCGAGCCCGGGCCCGCCCGGTCCGCCCGGATTCATCAGGAGGACCCCGTGGCGTTTGGCCGGGTTCGTGCTCCGCACCCGGGATATCGCCAGGTCGAGGGTGCGTCCCGCGGGCCGCCGGTAGTCGAGCGGCACCTTGATGGTGGCGCACTCGTACGAGGCCGGCTGCTCGGCGCTGCACCGGTGCCAGGCGGGCTTCTGCCGCAGGTACGCGGAGTCCGCCTGGACGGCGGCGGTGTTGACGGCGGTGGTGGTGTCGGTGGCGGAGGCCTGGGCGGCGGCGAGCAGTGGCACGGTGCTCGCGAGGAGGCCTGCGGCGGCCAGGAGGGACGCCAGTCGTTTCTTGCGCACGGGGGCCGTTCCTTTCGGGTGGGCGGTGGTCCGCACCCACCCTGGGTCACCCCGCGGTCCGGGCGAATCCACCTGAGGGGCGGCGCCCTCTACTCCTCGCGAATGACCGGAAATCCGGACAACTGGCCGACGCGCCGGAGTTTTTGCCGTCGTGTCAGATCCGAGGGCTTGGGCCGTGCGGGGGCCGGGCGCGCGGCACCGTAGCAGTCTTTCGGGGGCCCGCCCCGATGTTTGTCCGGTCCGGATGGGCCTTCGGCGGGGGAGCCGGAGACGGCGCTAGCGTCCCTTGGCACCCGGGCCGTCCCGGGAGTCAAGGAGGCACAGTGCTGTCAATCCGTCGGACGAACCTCGGCGGCATGTCGGTCGCTTCGCGGCACGTGATGGGCACGGGCATCGTCATCGGCGCCCTCGCCCTCACGCTGATCGCGCTGCTGATCCCGGTACGGAGCTTCGGCGCTGCGAGCGCCGCTGCCGCCCCGGGTCCGTCGCCCGCCCCCAGCGGCCCGCCCGCCGCGGCCCCCGGCTCCGCCTCCGCCTCCGCTTCCGCGGACGACGACGGCGCCGGGGTGATGAACACGGCCTTCGGGCCGCTGACCCCACAGGACCGCGAGTTCGTGCGCAAGGTCCGACTCGCCGGCCTGTGGGAACTCCCCGCGGGCCGGCAGGCCCAGGAGCGGGGGACCCGCCGGTCGGTGCGGACGGCCGGCGAGCACCTCGTGGAAGGACACACCGAACTGGACCGGCGGGTCGTCGAAGTCGGCGAGGCGCTCGGCGTGGAACTGCCGGACCGGCCGTCCGGCCAGCAGCAGGCCTGGCTCGACCAGCTCGACCGGGCCCAAGGAGCCACGTACGAGCGGCTGTTCGTGCAGTTGCTGCGGCGAGCCCACGGCAAGGTGTTCACGCTCGTCGCCCAAGTGCGGGCGCAGACGCGCAACTCCGTGGTCCGGGAGCTCGCCACGGACGCCAACACCACGGTCCTGGACCACATCGCGGTCCTCGAAGCGAGCGGCCTGGTCGATTTCGAAGGCCTCGCGGACAGCCCGCCCGCCGCCGTCCCTCCCGCGGACCCCTCTCCCACCGATACCCGACCGAGGAAGTGAAGTGATCACATGCGCGACAACGACTCCACGGAAGGCCCGGCACGCCGGGACGGGGCAGGAGGACACAAACGCAGGACGCGTCCCCTGTACAAGGCGCTCGCCGCCGCCTCCGCGCTGGTCCTGGGCGGCGGCGGGGTCGTGATCGCGAGCCAGGCCGCCTCCGCGGGCCAGGACTCGCCGCGCCGGGCGCCGGTGACGGCCACCATCGACTGCCCCGACGTGGGCGAGCGGCTGCGCGAGGTCCCCGACCAGGCGCGCGGAGAAGTGGACCGGGAACTCGCCGGGCTCGACACCCAGATCGCCGATGCCTACCAGCGGCTCGCCACCGGCAGGGCTCCGGCGGACGCGCTGCTCGGGGAATTGAAGGAGGACCGCGACGCCTCGATCGGCCGGGTCTCCGAGGCGATCGGGCGCACCGCCGCCCGCCCCGACGGGCTGGCGGAGCTGAGCGCCTGCGCGATGCGGGAGGCGCCGGCCGCCGAGGAGGAAACCGCCCGGGGCGGCGCGGGCGACGCCGCCCTCAAGGGGGGCCCGGCCCGCGCCGACTTCGTCCCCATCGGCGCGGTCAAGCCGAACGTGCGGCGCCCGGCCCCCAAGGCCGGTGCCTCCAAAGGCTCCCTCTCGGTGCAGTGCGGCCGCAACGAAGAGCGCCACCTCAACTCCGACAACGTGATCGTCGCCCCGGGCGTGAGCAACGGCGCCCACCACATGCACGATTACGTCGGCAACAGGACCACGGACGCCTTCTCCACCAACAACAGCCTCGCCGCTTCCGGGACCACCTGCACGAACGGCGACCTGTCCACCTACTACTGGCCGGTGCTGAGGCTGCGCGACGGCAAGGCCGAGCAGGACGCGGGAGCCCCCGGCGGCGGCCAGGACGCCAACGTGGGCACGATCCTGCGACCGAAACAGGTGACCATCGAGTTCAAGGGGAGCCCCGTCTCCCGCGTCACCGCCATGCCCCGCTTCCTGCGGATCATCACGGGCGACGCGAAGGCCTTCACCAACGGCCCGGCCAACGCCAACGCCTCGTGGAGCTGTACCGGATTCGAGAACCGGCAGCTCAAGGACAAGTACCCGATCTGCCCCAAGGGCACGGACGTGGTGCGGACGTTCGCCTTCCAGAGCTGCTGGGACGGGAAGAACACCGACAGCGCCAACCACCGCACGCACGTGGCCTTCGCCGGCCGTGACGGCTCCTGCCCGGCGGGCTTCAAGGCCGTACCGCAGCTGGTGCAGCGGATCGTCTACGCGACGCCCCCCGGAGCCCGCTTCGCGGTGGACAGCTTCCCCGAGCAGCTCCACAAGCCGGTGACCGACCACGGGGACTTCATCAACGTCATGCCGGACGAACTGATGGCCCGGGCGGTGCGGTGCGTCAACGGCGGACGCGCCTGCCGCTGAGCGGAAGGAGAGGCGGTGCCGGCCGGGAGCGTGCTCCCGGCCGGCACCGCCTCGTGTGCCGCTTCCCTACAGGCCGTTCACCCGGGCGATGCGGTCGTCGCCCGGAGTGGGGCGGAAATCGGCTGCCGTCAGCCGTGCCCGGCGGCCGCCCCGGACCGGCCGCAGTCGCACCTGGGCCATCAATCGGCGGCTGCGCAGCGCCAGTTCCAGTTCGAAGCGGGTGCGCGGGTCCCGCAGGCCGGGTCCGAAGAGCTTCTCCAGCTGGCGCATCCGGTAACGGACCGTCTGCGGGTGCACGCTCAGCGCCTTGGCCGCCTCGGGTGCCCCACCGCCTTCCAGCCAGGCGAGCAGGGTCACTTCGAGCCGTTCGCTCTGGCGCGGGGTGAGGTCCGCCAGCGGCCGCAGCCAGCGTGCGGCGAGCGCGTGGGCCAGCGGCTCGTCCTGGAGCAGCAGCAGGGTCGAGAGGTGGTCGTCCACGAAGACCGTCCGGGCGTCCGGGCCGGACCGGGCCTGGGCCGGAACCAGCGCGAGCAGGCGCACCGCCCAGCGCAGGGAGGAAGCGGTGTCGCCGGGGGCCACCGGGTGGCCGACCACCGCGAGCCGGCCGCGCAGCGCGCCGTCCAGGGCGGTACGGGCCTCCGGGTCGGCGGTGGGAACGAGCAGGCAGGGCTGGCCCGCGACCATTCCGCCGAGGCAGTCGTCGAGGAGGGCCGCGAGCTGCTGGGTCTCGCCGGGCGAGGCCAGGGCGACGGCCCGTACGGCGACGGGGAGGGGCCAGCCGGCCGGACCGGCCAACTCGGCGAGGGCCGGTTCGCGGTGCGGGGCGTCACCCGTGAGCAGGGCGAAGATCTCGCGCCGGGCGTGCTCGCGGACCGAGCCGACCCGCTGTAAGGGCACGGCTTGGAGCGGTGGCGACTCCCCGCCCCGGAAAGCGGCGTGCGGGTGCGGGTGAGCGTGGGCGTGGGGGTGGGGCCGGGCGTGCTCGGCCTCGAAGTCGGCGGCGGTCGGGGTGGCGGGTCCGGGGCCGGTGCCGGACCCGGACCGGGCCTGCCCGTGGTGGTCCGAAGGCTCCAGTTCGTGGCTCGTGCCGGCTCCGCCGGCTGCCCCCGTCTCGGCGGCCCCGTCGATACCCGGGCAGCCGGCGCCGGCGGCGCCCTCGCGGTAACCGAGGACGGTGAGCAGGGCCCCTTCCATCCTCCGTCTGACCACCTCGTCGCCGATGTCCTCGACGAGCGCCGAGAATCCGGGGACGGTCTCCCGTAGTTCCTCCACCAACCCCGAAGCCACCGTGGGCAGTTCTTTGCGCAGGACCCGGGTCCACTCGCCGCGGGGGCGGGACCAGATGCGGTTCAGAAGTTCGCACATTGTTACCTCGTTCAAGCCGGGGTATGGCCTGCACCGTGGGACGGTGGCAAGCCCGCAGTCCCGCGGCATCGGCTCGATCGCCGTCGGGGAGGTGCGGCGGCGGATCAGGTGTCAACCCCGTCGCAACCGCACCACTGGAAGGGAATCTTCCGGGGATGTTCGATGCGATGGCTGTGCGAGGGCCAGAAATTATCACGTTTCGATAAATCTCGTGGACGGCTTGCATACCTCCACGATGCTTCTGCACTCCGGCCCCCGCTCCCGGCCGGCCCGGTGGGTCAGGTGCCCATCTCCCGCCCGCCGAGGAGCGGTTACGACGTCGACCCCCGGGCGCCGAGCGCGAGGTGGAAGTGCTCGGGTCCGGACGTATGGGAGACCACATGCCCCTGCTCCAGCCCCGCCTGTCCGGCCGCTCGCACCGGGCCCGCCGTACGAGAGGCCGCACCCGGCGCCACGCCGGAGCGCCGGCTCCCGCACCATCCGGCCCGGCCTCCCGGGCGGTGTCCCCGGCGGCGTCGAAGCCCGCGGCGCCGAGCGCCTCCGGGCGGCGGGCGGTGCGGCGTCCGCCGCTGCTGTCCGCCGCCGGGGGACCGCACCCCGCCGCCCTGGGAGCGGCGGCCCTCGCGGCCGCGGCCTCCCTGTTGGTGGCGGCCCGCGCCGGCGCACTGACCCGCCTGTGGGACTTCCTCGACTACGGCGCCGGGGTGCTCTCGCTGGTCTGCCTCACCGGCGCCGTCCTGTGGGGCCTGGCGGCCACCGACCGCAGACTGCTCGCCTCCGGGCACCGGCTCGTCGCCCAAGCCGTGCACCGGGGCCTGGCCGTCGCCGGACTGGGCTTCCTCCTGCTGCACGTGTGGATCAAGGTCGGGCGGTCCCGGACCGACGCCGCCGCCGTGGTCCTGCCCTTCACCGACGGACGGCAGCCCCTGCTCATCGGCCTCGGCAGCCTGGCCGGCTACGGGTTCGTCGCCGTGGCCGTCTCCGGCGCCGTCCGCGGCACCTTCGCCGCCCGGGGGCGCTCGCTCTGGTGGCGGGCCCTGCACATGGCCGCGTATCCGGCCTGGGGGGCCTCGCTCGTCCACGGGCTGAAATCCGGTCGCCCCGCCAGTGGTTGGGTGACCGCCGGGTACGCCCTGTGCCTGCTCGGCGTCGCCGGTCTGCTGGCGCTGCGGCTGCGCGCGAAGCTCCGTACGCTCGCCGGCGCGGGGCCGCGCACGCGGCCCGGTACGCCGCTGCGCTCGGACCCCGTGCGGCCCTCGGGCGGACCGGCGACGCCGGCGCCGCCGCCCGCGCCGTCCCCGCCGCACGTGCCCTCCGTACCCTCCCGGGCACCCGGGCAGGCGCCGCCGCACCGGCCGGCGCCCTTCGTGCGCAGGCCGGCGGAATGGGCGGCGGAACTGCTGACCGCGCGCCTGACCCGGCAGCCCGGCGCCACGGTGTTCCCCGGACCCCCGGGAAGGGCCGCGGACCCGTCCGCGGGGCCGTCCGCCGAACCGCTCGACGGCGTACGGAGCGGACGGTGAGCGGCTCCGGGACGCGGCCCGCGCTCGGCTGCGTCGGAGGACCGCGCCTGCTCGCCGGACTCGACACCTCCGAGCGGCTCGACCGGGCCGGCCATCTGAGCGTGCACGGCCCGCTGCCCCGCTACCCCGCCGAAGGGCTCGTCGAACTCGCCGAGGGCATGGCCCTCGGCGGGCGCGGGGGAGCGGGCTTCCCCTTCGCCCGCAAGCTCCGGGCCGTCACCCGGTCCGCCCGGGGCCAGGACGGGCGCACCGCGGTGGTCGTCAACGGGACCGAGGGTGAGCCGAGTTGCCTCAAGGACGCCGCCCTGCTCCTCTACGTTCCGCACCTCGTGCTCGACGGCGCGCTGGTGGCGGCCGCCGCCCTGGGCGCCGAGGACGTGGTCGTCGGCGTCACCCGGCCCGACGTGGAGCGCTCGCTCACCGAGGCCGTCGCGGAACGGGGCCCGTCCGGGCGTCGGGTGCGCGTCGTCCGACTTCCGGAACGCTTCGTCACGGGTGAGGGCAGCGCCCTGGTGAACGGCCTGGACGGCGGGCCCGCCGTACCCTCCGGGCACCGGACGCGGACCAGCGAACGGGGCCTCGGCGGCCTGCCCACCCTGCTGTCCAACGCGGAGACGTACGCCCAACTCGCCGTCGGAGCCCGCCTCGGCGCGCCCGCGTACGGCACCGCAGGATTGCCCGACGAGCCCGGCACCACCCTGCTGACCGTCGCCGGGAGGACCGTCGTCGAGGTACCGCTGGGCACCTCCCTGGCGTACGTACTGGACCTCTGCGCCACAGTGCCCGGACAGGGCGTGCTGGTCGGCGGCTTCCACGGCCGCTGGCTGGACCCGGGGGCGGCGCGCGAGGCGCTGATCTCGCGTAAGTCGCTGGCGGCGTACGACGCCGTGCTGGGCGCGGGGGCGGTGCTGCCGCTGCCCGAGGACACCTGTCCGGCGGGCGAGGTGGCCCGGGTCGCGCGCTGGCTGGCGCGGGAGTCGGCGGGCCAGTGCGGCCCGTGCGTACGGGGTCTGCCCTCGCTCGCCGACGCCGTGGAACGGCTCGTGGCCGGCGGAGGCGGGGCGGCCCTCGACGCGGTACAGGCCCGGATGCGCGGGGTGCGCGGCCGGGGAGCCTGCTCCCATCCGGACGGCACCTCCTCGTTCGTGGCCTCCGCGCTCGCCGTCTTCCCCGACGAGTTCCGCGACCACGCGCTCGGCAGCGGTTGCGGACGCCGCGTCCTCGGCGCCCTGCCGCTGCCCGCGGACGAGAGCCCCGAACGGCTCGTCGTGGACTGGACGTTGTGCAAGGGCCACGGCCTGTGCGTGGATCTCCTGCCCGACGTGGTGCGGCTCGACGAGGACGGCTATCCGGCACAAGGAGTGATGCCGGTCCCCGGTCCGCTGCGGCCGAAGGCACTGCGCGCGGTGCGCCGTTGCCCGGCACTCGCGCTCCGCATCCAGGAATGAGTTCACGCTTTGGCGTGATCTGACAAATTCCCGCTCCCTTGAATCCGGAGGCCCCCGCAGCCCTTATGAATATCCCGACGGAATTGCTCCGGATGGAAACCGAAGGAGAGAACCATGGGCAACAGGAACCGGGCGACCACGGCCGCCGCGGGATCGGTGCTGACGGTACTTCTGCTCGCGTCGGGATGCGGTAGCGGTGACGACGGCCCCCGTACGGTGACGGTCCAGGCGGCGGGAGCGGAACGGGCGGTGGGCCACGACGCCGCGCCCGGGGCCGCACCCGGAGCCGGGTACGGCGAGGAAGCGGGCGGGGAGTACGACGCGGGGTCGGAGGCGGACGCGGACGGGAGCGCCGACACGGACGCGGACCCGGCTCCGGCCGGCACGCTGGCGGTCCGGGAGATCTCCGAGGTCGGCAGCGTGGCCACGGACGCGGCCGGAGTCACCCTCTACCGGTTCGACAAGGACACCGCCCAGCCGCCCCGCTCGAACTGCGAGGGGGCCTGCGCCGACCTCTGGCCCGCGGTACCGGCGGACGGGGCCCAGGCCCCGGCCGGCGCGAACGCGGGGCTGCTCGGCTCGGTCGAGCGGCCCGACGGCACCCGTCAGCTGACCCTCGGGGGGTGGCCCGTGTACCGCTACGCGAAGGACACCCTGCCGGGCGAGGCGAAGGGCGAGGGGGTCGGCGGCACCTGGCACGCGCTGGCGGCGGACGGCAAGAAGGCGGTGGACGCAGGAAAGGGCGGCGCCGGAAAGGGCGGTGCCGGAGAGGATGGTGCCGGAAAGGATTCTGCGCCGCTCTCGGCCGTGGACGACGCGAAACTCGGAAAGCTCATGGTGGACGGACAGGGGCGCACCCTCTACCGGTTCGGAAAGGACAGCGCCTGGCCGATGAAATTCGGCTGCCTCGACGCCTGCTTGAACACGTGGAAGCCGGCCGCACCCGTGGAAGCGGAAAAGGCCGTCGGAATTCCCGCGAAGCTGGTCGGCTCCGTCGAACGCCCCGACGGAACGCGCCAATTGACGATCGACTGCTGGCCGGTCTATCTCTTCACCGGCGACACCGCACCGGGCCAGACCAACGGGCACGGCCTGCAGGGCCTCTGGTTCGCGGTGAACGACGCGGGCAAGAAGATCCCGGCGAAGGGCTGACCGGCCGTGCCCGGCACGGGAAAGCGGCTGCCCCGCCCACCCCGAGCCCTCCGCGCGATCGTCCTGCTCGCCGCCCTCCTCTGTGCGGGGTGCGCGGGGTGCACGGCAGACGCGGGCGGCGCGGCCGCGGGGCGGGCGGCCTCCCCGCCGCCCGCCCCCGGCCCCGCCCCCGAGCCGCTGGACCGGATCGCGGCTGCCCTGGGCTGCGGCAGCCCCGAGGTGACGGTTGACGCGCAGGAGGTCCGCGAGGGCGCCTGCGCGGTGGGTGCGCAGGCCTTCCGGCTCGCCACCTTCAGCACTGAGCAGGGCCGCGCCGCCTGGCTGGCGGAGTCACGGCAGTACGGGGGCACGTACCTCGTGGGCGAGCGCTGGGTCATCACGGCGCCCTCGGCGGACGCCCTGACCCCGGCCCGGGACCGCCTTGGCGGGACCCTGGGCTCGGCCCCCGCGCACGCCCACGGCGCCGGCGCTCACCCCTTGGTGATCCTGACCACGCCGGTCTCGGTGCCCTGATAGAGGGTGCCGTCCGGGCCCGTGGTGCCGGTCATCTGCAGCGGGTTGTAGACCAGCCCGATGCCCAGGAACGAGCTGGTGAGCTGCGCTCCCGTCGCCGGGTCGAGCACCGCGTGGTGGTACGAGGCGAAGGTGTTGAGGCCCGCGCTGCCCGTGGGCCCGGTGACGGAGACGGTGTAGATCTTGCCGTCGGCCACCGAAAGCCGGGGCAGGGCCGCGGACTTCACCGAGCTGTTCCACACCAGGGTGCAGCCCGATCCCGCGGCGTTGACGTCGACCCGGCTGAGGCCGCCGTCGAAGTTCGCGGACGCCGGACTGCTCGCCGGAGCGCCGGCGGGCAGCGCCGGGTAGGGGTAGCCGTAGGTGTTGGTGACGAAGACGCTGCGGCCCGAGGCGATGACGGCGTCCTCGGTGCCGCTGTTGGCGTACTGGGTGAGCACCGGAGTGGAGCAGATCGGCGCCGGCCCGCCGTCCACCCGGTAGACGAGCAGGTTCTCGTGCGGGGCGGCGTTGTCCGTGATGGTGACGTACTCGGTGCCGTCGCCCGGCCCGAAGAAGCTCGGGGTCGCGCCGGTGCCCCAGCTGAGCTGGCCGGGCTTGCGGCCCGGGCCGCGGTCGTACGGGGCGCGCCAGTCGATGACGGGGCTCCCGTCGGGTCCCTCGGAGAGGAGGTACAGCGCGTGGTCGGTGGCGACGGCGGTGTGGCCCGGAACGGTGGAGATGCTGTTCTGCACGCCTTCGCCGGTGGCGAGGGTGCGGACCGTCCCGGTGTCGGTGTCCGCGGTGCCGATCACGCCGCCCGCGGTGGCGAACCAGACCTTGCCGTTCCAGGCGGGGGCCAGGCCCACGATGTTGTCACCGGCCGGCACGGCGCCCGTGAGCGGGGTGGACTGATCGACCGTCAACGCCCAGCCGCCGCTCGCGGTGCGGTGGTGGCCGATGCGGACGAGGTTGCTGTTGCCGTCCACGGCGACCAGCCGGTCCTCGTTGTCGAGGTAGGAGTAGACACCGCCGAACAGGCTGCCCTTGGGCAGGGACAGGGAGGCCAGGTCGGCTCCGCTCGCGGGATCCAGCAGGTGCACGGTCGGGGTCTGCCCGAAAATGGTCGTGCAGAGGGTGACCACGTAGCCGTCGGCGCCGACCACGATCGTCGGGCAGGCGGAGGCCAGCGCGGTCCGGGAATAGGCGATCTTCCCCGTGCCGGGGCCCGGGTAGGGCGTGGTGTCGCTGGACGCGCTGTCCCCGTGCATGCCGGCGGTGCCGTTGCCCGCGGTGGCGGGGTTCCGGGGCGGCAGCGGACCGAACACCGTGGCATCGGCGGAGGCGGCCGTACCGCCCAGCGTGCTCAGCGCCACGGCGAAGGTGAGGGCGAGCGCGGCGAAGCGCCCGCCCGCGGGCAGGGAAAACGGCATGGGGAAGTCCTAGAGCCGAGGAGGAAAGGAGACGAGGGGGGAGTGGGATGCGGTCAGCTGACGCGGCGGCAGCCAGTCGTGGTGGCCCGGGCCGTGCTCCGTACGGCGTGGCTCACCGGTACGGCTCCAGCAGCGACGCTAACGGTGCGCCCGCCGCCGGACCAGGGCTCCCGCCCACACCGCATGCCATGTTCATGCCCCCGCAGTACGCGCGAAACAGTCGGCCGTCACCGGGGGCGGAACGTGGGCGCGACGCGCCGCCGACGCCGCAGAACACGGATGCCGCACGCGAGGTACGTACCGTCGGAGCACTCGTCCACGCCCCGCCACCCCCACGCGACGGCAGTACCCCGCCCCGCCCGCACGCGACGGCAGTACCCCGCCCGCCCCGCCCCGCGCGCACGGCCGCCCCGCTGCCGAACCCGTACGCGCGAGCCCCCCTCGCCCCGCCCGTCGTTGAGCGGAGACTCACAGATGGCACAGCCCACCCCCCTCGCCCTGAAGCCCGGCACGGCCTGGGCCGATGCCTGGCGCCGCGCGCTCGCCGCCGCCCCGGAGGCCTTCCGGGAGGACCGCGTCCTGAACCTCTGGGCCGGCGACTGGCAGAGCGACGGCCATGCCCTGCCCGCCACCAGCCCCGTGGACGGCGGTCCGATCGCGGGCCCGCCCCGGCTCGACGCGGGCACCGCGGCCAAGGCGGTACGGGCCTCCCTCGACCAGCACCGCGCCTGGCGGCAGGTTCCGCCCGTGGAGCGACGGGCCCGGGTCACCGCCGCCCTCGACGCCCTCACCGAACACCGCGATCTGCTCGCCCTGCTCCTGGTGTGGGAGATCGGCAAGCCCTGGCGCCTCGCGTGCGCCGACGTGGACCGGGCCATCGAGGGCGTGCGCTGGTACGTGGACCACATCGACGCCATGCTGGAGGGCCGGAGGCCGCTCGACGGTCCGGTGTCCAACATCGCCAGCTGGAACTACCCCCTGTCCGTCCTGGTCCACGCGATGCTGGTGCAAGCCCTCGCGGGCAACGCCGTCATCGCCAAGACCCCCACCGACGGGGGCCTGGCCTGCCTCACCCTCGCCTGTGCGCTCATCCACCGCGAGAACGTCCCGGTGACCCTGGTCAGCGGCAGCGGCGGCGAACTCTCCGAGGCGCTCGTCCGCTCCCCGGAGATCGGCTGCGTCTCCTTCGTCGGCGGCCGCGACACCGGGGCCCGCATCGCCACCTCCCTCACCGACCTGGGCAAGCGCCACATCCTCGAACAGGAGGGGCTCAACACCTGGGGCGTCTGGGAGCACACCGACTGGACCGCCCTGGGCGCCGCCATCCCCAAGCTCTTCGACTACGGCAAGCAGCGCTGCACCGCGTACCCCCGGTTCGTCGTCCAGCGCACCGCCTTCGCCGCCTTCCTCGCCGCCTACCTCCCCGCCGTCTCCGCCGTCCGCACCGGACACCCCCTCGCGGTCGCGCACCCCGGGGACCCGCTGCCCGAGCTCGACTTCGGCCCCCTCATCAACGCCGCCAAGGCCGCGGAGCTCACCGCCCACGCCGCGGAGGCCGTGGACCGCGGCGCCGTCCCCCTCTTCCGCGGCACGCTGGACCCGGCCCGCTTCCTGCCCGGCCAGGACACCTCCGCCTACGTGGCCCCGCTGGCCCTTCTCAGCCCGCCGGCCTCCTCGCCCCTCTACCACGCGGAGCCCTTCGGGCCGGTCGACACGATCGTGCTCGTCGACACCGAGGCCGAGCTGCTGGCCGCCATGAACGCCTCCAACGGAGCCCTGGTCGCCACCCTCTCCACCGACGACCCCGCCACCTTCGACCGCCTCGCACCCCAGATCCGCGCCTTCAAGACCGGCCACGGCAGGCCCCGCTCGCGCGGGGACCGGGAGGAGCTCTTCGGCGGGTTCGGCGCCTCCTGGCGGGGCGCCTTCGTCGGCGGCGAGCTCCTGGTCCGCGCGGTCACCCTCGGACCGGCCGGCGAACGGCTCCCGGGCAACTTCCCGGAGTACCAGCTCATGCCCTGAGGGGGCACCGGGAAGGCGCCGAGGAGGCGATGCGGCGGGCTCCGGACGCTCTGATTACAGTGAGGTCACCGCCGTACCGCGCGGAACGCCAAGGGGGCGGGCCGCCGCGGTCCGGCAAGAGCCTGGAATGGAGCCGCAGATGGAGAGTCCCAGCCGTACCGCGCTGATCGAGGACCTGATGGGGCGCTTCCCGCACGTGCCCCGGGAAGCCGTGATCAAGGAAGACCTCCTGCGGGGCGGCATGGCCTTCGACGAGTCCGCGCTCAGCGGGGGCGCCGACGGGACTTCGGGCGACGTCAAGCCGAAGTCCTACTTCATCTTCTCCTTCGACCACCGCACCCTCCCCGAGCTCGGCGCCGCCGCGCTGAACCGGCCCCCGGAGGAGATCGTGCTGACGGGCGGCCCGTACGAGCTGCGCCGCACCGTGGTCTCCGTACGGGTCAACCCGGACTCCCCGTACGTGGTGCGCGGCGGGGAGGACGGCACGCTCGGCCTGTACCTGGACGGCGTACGGATCTCGGACGTGGGCCTGCCGCCGATGCCGGAGTACTACCGGCACAAGCTGTCGAACGGCAAGTCCGTGATGGAGGTCGCACCGACCATCCAGTGGGGCTACCTCATCTACCTGACGGTCTTCCGGGTGTGCCAGTACTTCGGCGCCAAGGAGGAGTGCCAGTTCTGCGACATCAACCACAACTGGCGCCAGCACAAGGCGGCCGGCCGCCCCTACACGGGTGTGAAGCCGGTCGAGGAGGTGCTGGAGGCGCTGGAGATCATCGACCGGTACGACACGGCGGGCATCTCCCGGGCCTACACCCTCACGGGCGGGTCGATCACCTCCCAGGTCGGCGGCCGCGACGAGGCCGACTTCTACGGCCAGTACGCCCAGGCCATCGAGGAGCGCTTCCCCGGCCGCTGGACCGGCAAGGTCGTCGCGCAGGCCCTGCCCCGCGACGCCGTGCAGCGCTTCCACGACCACGGCGTGAAGATCTACCACCCCAACTTCGAGGTGTGGGACGAGTACCTGTTCAAGCTCCACTGCCCCGGCAAGGAGCGCTACGTCGGCCGCGACGAATGGCACCGCAGGATCCTGGACTCCACCGAGGTGTTCGGCCCGCGCAACGTGATCCCGAACTTCGTGGCGGGCATCGAGATGGCCGAGCCCTTCGGGTTCACCAAGGTCAGCGAGGCGATCGCGTCGACCCAGGAGGGCCTGCGGTTCTTCATGTCGCACGGAGTCGTCCCGCGCTTCACCACCTGGTGCCCGGAGCCGACGACCCCGCTGGGCAAGGCCAACCCGCTGGGCGCGCCCCTGGAGTACCACGTCCGCCTGCTGGAGACCTACCGCGCGACGCTGGAGGAGTTCGGCCTGAGCTCCCCGCCCGGTTACGGCCCGGCCGGCCCCGGGCGCGCGGTGTTCTCCGTCTCCTCCTTCATGGACAGCCTGGAGGGGCTGGAGCAGAAGGAGGAGACCACCACCTGACGGGTCCGCCACCTGACGGGTCCGCCGTCCGACGGGTCCGCCACCTGACGGGTCCGCCGTCCGACGGGTCCGCCACCTGACGGGTCCGCCGTCCGACGGGTCCGCCACCTGACGGGTCCGCCATCTGACGGGTCCCGCTCAGATGTCGAGCACCAGGTCCGAGGTGGGCAGGGACTGGCAGGTCAGGACGTCGGTGTCGGGCAGGTCCTCCGAGGGGGTCACCAGGTGCGCCGCCGTGCCCTTGAGCACGCCGCACGCACAGCTCTCGCACTGCCCGACCCGGCAGCCGCTCGGCATCGCGACCCCGGCCGCCTCGCCGAGGGCGAGGAGCGGGCCGTCGTTCTTGCGCCAGACGGCGCTGCGTCCGGACCGGGCGAAGGTGACGGTGTACTCGGCGTCGTCGGGCACGGTCACCTCCCGCCGGGCCGGGCGGAACTTCTCGCTGAACACCTCGAAGCGGGGGACACCGCGCGCGATCAGGGCAGTGGTGAGGGCGTCGAGCATGGGCTGCGGTCCGCACATGTAGAAGCGGGCGCGGCGCTCGATGAGGCCGGGGTCGATGTCGTCGGCGGTGATGAACCCGGTGCGGTCGTGGTCCCGGCCGAGCACGTCGTCCGGCCCCGGTGCGGCGTAGTGGTCGACGATCGTCAACGCCGGTATGCGGGAGGCCAGTTCGCGCAGCCGGTCCCGGAAGGGATGGTCGGCCGCGTTGTTGTTGCCGTAGTGCAGGACGACCTCGGGGACCGTGCCGCCGGTGGCCGCGAGGGTTTCGAGGTAGCTGAGGAACGGCGTGATGCCGATGCCGCCCGCCAGGAGCACGACCGGGTTGCCGGTGTGCGTCGGGATGGCGAAGACACCTCCCGGGCTCGCCAGGTGGAGCCGGTCGCCGACCCGGAGCTCCTCGTGGACCCGGGTGGAGAAGGCTCCGCCGGGGATGTGGCGTACGGCGAGCCCGTAATCGGCGCGGCCGGCCGCCAGGGCGGGTCCGGTCAGGGAGTAGCTGCGGCCGTCCGAGGGGTCCTGGAGGGTGCCGTCCGGGTGCTCGGCGCGCACGGTCAGGTGCTGGCCGGGCCGGTAGTCGGGGAGGACCCCGCCGTCCTCGGGGGCCAGGCGCAGGGCGCGGATGCCGGTGCTCACCTCGGTGAGTGCCGTGACCGTGAAGGGGCGGGTCCCCGTCCAGGTGCCGTCGCCCTTCACGGGGCTGATCCGGCAGGCGGCCGCCCGCATCGGTGCCGAGCCGCTGAGCGGGTCGGTCTCGGCGTGGTCGATGAGCCGGTTGAAGTTGCTGCCCGTGGCGGCGGTCGGGTCGGCGCCCGGGAGGGCGAGGTCGGTGGCCTCCTGCCACCAGCCGTACTCGCCGACGACGACCGAGGGGTGCAGGGAGTCGTCGAAGCGGGCGCGCAGCCGGATGGAGCCGAGGCGCGTGGCGAGCTCGACCCACTGGCCCTCGCCGATGCCGTGGGCGGCGGCCGTCCGCGGGTGCAGGTCGACCGACGGGTCGGTGGCCCGGCGGCGCAGCGAGGTAAGGGACCGCTGCTGGCTGTGGACGAAGTACCCGTGCTTGGCGCAGGTCAGCACGAGCGGGTACGCGGCGTCCGTGGGCGCGGGGTCGTGGTGCTCGGGCACCGCCGGGTAGCCGTGCTCCAGCAGCCGCTCGGAGTACAGCTCCACGCGCCGGGTGGGCGTGGCGAAGCCGGTCGCCGAGCCCGTCTCGGCCGCTACGGGGGCGGCGTACTTGCGGTAGGACTCCTCGCGGGGCACCCGGACGCCGCCGGGGCTCCGGCGCAGTTCCTCGACGGTCAGGCCCAGGGGTTCGAGCTGCCAGTTCCAGGCGGCCTCGATGTCCCCGTCGAAGAAGTCGGCGCCCATGCCCAGCCGGCAGGCGAGGTCGAAGACGAACTCGGTGTCGCTGCGGGACTCGCCCTGCGGCTCGACCATCCGGGGCCGGAGCTGGACCTGCTCCTGGGCCCGGTGGCTGACCTCGAAGCCGAAGCGCAGGGCCTCGTGCTCGTAGGAGCTGTTGACCGGCAGGACGATGTCGGCGCTGCTGCTGGTGGGGTTGTGGAAGAGGTCCAGGTGGACCTGGAAGTCGAGCGTGCCCAGGGCCCGCGCCGTGCGGTCCGAGTCGGGCTGGGCGACGACGAGGTTCGACCCGAAGCCGATGAGGGCGCGGACGGGGTACGGGTCGCCCGTCTCGATGGCGGTGCACAGGTCGCCGGAGTTGATGTAGCCGAAGGCCGGCGGGCCCAGCGGGTGCTTGTCGAGGCCGAGGGCCTTGGCGCGCTGTTCAGGGGCGAACTGGCCGAAGGAAGCGGCCGGGTTGTAGGGCGGGGCGGGGACCACGTGGTTGCCGCCGGGGGCGTCGTAGGAGCCGGTCAGCGCGTACAGGGTGGCCAGCGCCCGCTCGGTCTGCGCGGCGTTCGCGCTCTGCCCCACTCCGGTCCACCCGTAATAGGTGACCGAGGGCGCGGCCGCGATCTCCGCTGCGAGGGCGCGGATCTCCCGCTCGGGGATCCAGGTGGTCGCCGCGACCCGGTCCGGAGTCCAGGCCGCACAGGCGGCGGCGTACCGCTCGAAGGCGGGCGCGCAGTCGACGACGGAGCCGTCGCGGACGGTGATCGGGCGGGTGCCGCGCAGCGCGAAGCACTCGGGGCGGTCGGCGGGGCGCGCGGTGTCGTACGCCTCGGCCCGGCCGGTCTCCTCGTCGAAGACGGCGAAGGCCGTGAGCCCCTCGGGTGTTCCGGGGAGCTCTTCCGCGCGCAGGAAGCGTCCGGTGTCGGCACGGACGAGGAGGGGGCCGTTGGTCCAGGCGCGGACGAAGGCCGCGTCGTAGCCCTCGTCGGCGATGAGCAGGTGGGCCAGGCCCAGGGCGAGGGCGGCATCGGTGCCGGGCCGGACCCGTAGCCAGTGGTCGGCCCGCAGCGCGCTGGTGGAGCGGCGCGGGTCCACGACGGCGAGCTTCGTGCCGGTCGCCTGGGCGGCGGAGAGGGCAGCGGACTGGGCGAGCCAGGTCTTGGCCGGGTTGAAGCCCCAGAGGAGGGCGAGGCCGGCGTTCGCGTAGTCGGGCGGCGGGATCGGGGATCCGAAGGTGAAGGCGTGCGCGAAGTCCTTGTGCCAGTTGCAGATCTCCGCGCTGTACACCGTGTTCGGGCTGCCGAAGAGGCGCACGAAGCGCTCGATCCACTCGGTGGCGTCCGACACCATGGTCCCCGAGGGCGTGGCCACGGCGAAGGCGACCGATTCGGGGCCGTTCTCGGCGGCGATCGCCCCGATCTTCCCGGCGATCTCCACCGTCGCCTCGTCCCAGGAGACGGGCACCCAGCCAGGGTCCGGGTCGGACTTGGGGTTGGTCCGGCGCAGCGGGGTGGTCAGCCGGTTCGTACTGTGCGCGAGCTCGGGGGCGGAGCGGCCCTTGGGGCACATCGCCGCGCCGGTGGGATGGTCGGGGTCCGGTCGCACGCCGGTCAGGCGGCCGTCCTCGATGGTGAAGATCGCGCCGCAGCGCGACTTGCAGAGGGTGCAGAACCCTCGCTTCTCTTCGGATACCGACACGACGTTCTCCCTGCTCGCGGACCTCCTTCCAGTGGACTCCCGGGTGGACAAGCGGGCATCCGGCGATGGTCGCGAAGGGAGCACCGGAAGACCCGCCCGGCCGGGACCTTCGCCCTGGGCCGAACGGGTCGTCCGCGCTGGTCTCGGGAGGTTCAGGGGTGCCGCTTGTGTACCAGGCGGAAGGCGGCGTAGAGGACGGCGGCGGCCAGGACGAGGAGGATGGAGGTCTCGATGAGCTGGATCGGCCAGTAGCGGGAGGCCGGGTGGAAATCGGCGTACGAAGCGGTGACGTTCACGTCGTCGCGGCAGATCCCCCGGGTACCGGCTTCCGGAGGGCAGTAGTACCCGGAAAAGCGCTCGCCCGTGGTGCTGACGAGCCCTGTGCCCATCCGCTTTGAGGAAGGCGGCAAGAGCGACTCCGCGTCCACGGTGTAAGGGGCGGTAACGCCCACGACGGGAACGAACGACCACCGGAGCGCGCCGATGATGAGCAGCACCAGACCCGTCAGGAGACCGGTGACGGCCATGGCGGGCAGGGTCCGCCGGACCAGCTGCCCGACCAGGGCGGCGACGGCAACGCCCAGTAGGCAGGAAGCGACGAGCGTCGGGCCAGTGGACTCGTACACTCCGATGTCGTACCAGTGGAGCCCGTACGTGTCGGCGGCCCGGGCCCAGCCGAGGCGGTAGATCCCGATCAGGGCGAGGGAGCCGAGTACAGAGACCGCGGCCGCCACCAGGACCTTCGAGCCTAGCCAGGCTCTAGCCGTCGTCGACTGGGTGAGGGCGAGCCGCCAGGTCCCGCTCTCCAGCTCGCGGGCGACCATCGGGCCGGCGACGAAGGCTCCCACCAGCAGCGGGAGGAACGGCAGGCTCTTTGTCGCGGACTGGATGAGGCCCCGGAGCATGTCGTCTCCGGGGGTCAGGATCGGCCGGTGCAGATGGTCATAGGTCGGGTACGCGCTCCACACGCGCAGCGCGACCATCACGACGAGGCCTACGCCGATGAGCGCGGGCACCGCCCACAGCACCCGCCGGTGCTGGCGGACCGTCACCCAGTACGGCCCCTTCAGCGTCAGCGCGCTCATGCCGCCACCCCCTCGGCGGCATCGGCGTCCACGGTGAACGCCGGGGCTTCGGGCGCGCGCAGGTGGGCGAGCAAGAGTTCCTCCAGGGACGGGTGGGTGGTCTGCCAGGTGGTGCTGTCGACGGGGCCCCGCGGCCGGACGAGCGCCGTGAGCTGCCGGCCCGTCGTGCGGGCCTCGACGACGGTGTGGGACGCGGCGAGTTCCTCGCCGGCGGCGGCGGGGCCGGTGAGCAGCAGGTGTGCCGCGCCGATCTCCTCGATGGGGCCGGAGAGGCGGACGCGGCCGCCATCCACCAGGAGGAGGTGGTCGCAGGCGCCCTCCAGCTCGGTGAGGATGTGCGAGGACATCACCACGGAGGTGCCGTTCTCGGCGGCGTCGGCCATCAGCGTGCCCATGAGCCGGTGCCGGGCGAGCGGGTCGAGATCGGCCATCGGCTCGTCGAGCAGGAGCAGGGACGGGCGTTTGCCGAGGGCCAGGGCGAGGGCGACCCGGGTGCGCTGGCCGCCGGACAGGGAGCGGACCTTCGCGTGCGGGTCGAGGTCCCCCGCCTCCACGATCTGCTCCGCCCTGCTCGCGTCCCAGCGACCGGGGTTGAGCTCGCCGCCCATGCGCAGCGTCTCGCCGACGGTGAGCTGCGGGTAGAGCGGCTTGTCCTGGGCCACGTAGGCCAGTTCCTCTCGCGGCACCGAGCGGAGGTGACCCTCCGTCGGGGAGACGAGCCCGGCGGCGATGGTCAACAGGGAGGACTTTCCTGCCCCGTTGGGTCCCACCAGTGCACAGACCCGGCCCTCGGGCAGCCGGAAGGAGCAGTCGCGCAGCGCCCACTTTCCCCGGCGTCCGTAGCGCAGGCCGAGGCCGTCCGCCTCGATCACGATGTGCGTCATGCGTCTTCGTCCCCCTTGAAGTGCTCTTCCAGTACGGCCGAGAAGAGCGCGGCCGCGTCGTCCCGCTCCATCCCCGCCTCCCGTGCCCGCCGCGCCCAGTCGGCGAGTTCGGCGCGCAGCGGGGATTCCGCCGGAGCGCCGCCCAGGGACTTGCGGATGAAGGTGCCCAGGCCCCGCTTCGCCTCGACGAGCCCTTCGCGCTCCAGCTCGCGGTAGGCCTTCAGGACGGTGTTCGGGTTGATGGCGGTGGCCTCGACGACCTCGCGTGCGGTCGGCAGTTTGTCGCCCGGCTCCAACAGGCCCAGGCGCAGGGCCTGTTTGGTCTGCTGGACGATCTGCAGGTACGTGGCGATGCCGCTGCGACGATCGATGCGGTACTCCAGCACGACAAACACCACCCTTTCACTAGGCAAGTAGTGAAAGGGTGGTGCAGGGGAGTGCTTCTGTCAACTCTCCTTCGCCGGCTCAGGTGAAGGCGGGGTCCGGAATCGAGCGGCGCAGCGTCGGCGCTATGTCCGACTGGAACAGCGCGAGGGAGTCGCGGTGCTGGGTCTCGGTCAGCCCGCCCGGCTCGGCCTGGAGGTGCAGGACCGTGTGGCCGAACTCCGCGTGGTAGCGGTGCACCTTCTCGATCACCTGCCCGGGGCTGCCGATCAAGGCCGAGCTCCGCTCGACGAAGTCCTCCAGGGTCGGGAACACCGGATCCAGGCCCTGGGCGGCGTGGGCGGCGAGGTAGCGCGCGAAGGCCGGCCGGTACGCGGCCACCGCGCCCTGTGAGGTGGGCGCCGTGTGGAAGCCCGCGGTGCCCGCGCCCACGACCGCGTGGGCCGGATCGTGCCCGTAGTGCTCCCAGCGCTCGCGGTAGTGGCGGATCAGCTCGGCGTACGGGCCGATCGGGTGGGTGACGTTCGCGGAGAAGAGCGGGTCGCCGTAGCGCGCCGCGAGATCCACGGACTCCCGGCTCGTGGCACTGCCGTGCCACACCCGCAGCGTCTGCTGGTACGGCCGGGGCAGCACCTCGGCGCCGGTCAGCGCGGGCCGGAAGCGGGGCCGCGCCGTCACCTTGTCCTCGCTCCAGATCCGGCGGAACAGCTCGTAGCCCTCCGAGTTGCGCTCCCACTGGTCCTCGGAGCTCACGTCGAACAGCTCGCGCTGCGCGGTGCCGTTCCCCTTGCCGATCATCAGCTCGAGCCTGCCGTCGCTGAGGTGGTCGAGCGTCGCGTAGTCCTCGTACGCCCGCACCGGGTCGAGCAGGCTCAGGGTGGTCACGGCGGTGTACAGCCGGATGCGCCGGGTCAGGGCCGCGATGTGGGAGAGCACCACGGGCGGCGAGGACGACAGGAACGGCCGCTCGTGGCGCTCCCCGACCCCGAACCCGTCGAAGCCGAGCTCCTCCGCCTGCAGGGCGGCGGAGACCACCTGGCGGAACCGCTCGCGCGTGGGGGTCGGGGCGCCCGTCGCCGGGTCCGTGCCGTCCGTGATCAGGGTGATGGCCAGGAATTTCACGTCGGCTCTCCTGGGAAATTGCGTGCCCGGAATACGGGATGAGGAAATGGCGGGAGTGTGAAAAGGAATGCGGCACTGTTAAATGCGTGTGGCGGCGATATCATCCGCACCGCCGGGCGCCCGGAAGGCCAGGAAGAAGGGCCGGTGGCGCACGGTGAAACCGATCGACTCGTAGAGGCGTACCGCATCGGTGTTCTCGGCGGCCGTGTGCAGGAACGGCACGTCTCCCCGGTCCCGGATGCCCGCCGCGACGGCGCGGACCAGCCGCGTCGCCAGCCCCCTGCCGCGGAAGCCGGGATGGGTGCAGACGGCGCTGATCTCCGTCCAGCCGGGCGGGCGCAGCCGCTCCCCGGCCATGGCGACCAGCCGGCCCCGGTGGCGGATGCCCAGGTACGTGCCCAGCTCGATGGTGCGGGGCAGGAAGGGCCCCGGCTTCGTCAGCTCGATCAGCTCCAGGACCTCGGGCACGTCCGCCGCCCCGAGCCGCACCGCCTCGGGGGCGGGCTCGGCGCCCAGCGAGGTGTCGACCAGTTGGACCCCCCGCCCCGACCAGACGGTCTCCCAGCCGGGGGGTGGGGTCAGGACCCCGGAGAGCGAGACGGTCCCGCCGGGGCCGGCCAGGGAGCGCAGCCCTTCCCAGGAGCGGGCGTCGGCCGGATCCGCGATCGCGGAGAAGACGGCGACGTCCGGTTCGTAGCGGGCGGCGTGGGCGCCGGCCCGCACGGCGAAGGCCGCGTGCGCGCCGGACAGCGAGGCCCAGGCCGGGTTGTCGAGGACGTGCGGGGCCACCGGGGGCGCCGGGGTCACGTGGCTGGGAGCCGGACTGGTGCTGGTGGTGCTGGTGGTGCTGGTGGTGGGCATGGCGGCGCAGCCCTCCTTCCGTGGGGTGCCTGACAGGGCCGGGGACGGCGGCCGCGGGGTCAGGAGTTGGTCGTGGGCAGCCCGGGCGGGTTCACCTGGGAGGTGGGCACGGCCTCGTTGGAGAGGTTCCAGGCGGTGAGGAGCTGCGGGTACTGGCCGCTCTTGGCGAGGTGGTTGATGGCCTGGGCCACGGGCTCGGCCAGTCCGCTGTCCTTCTTCGCGGTCGCGGCGATCAGCCCCTGGAGGGTCTCACCGGCGCCGGAGAACGAACCGGCGTTGCGCGTCGGGGCGTTGCCGCTCGCGGTCTGGGTGATGTGGTAGGCGATCGAGGGGTTCGGGCCGAAGTTGAGGTCGATCTTCTTGCCGCTCAGCGCCAGGTAGACGCTGTTGGCGTCGGGGAAGTACTTGACGGTGATGTCCTTGCCCTCGGACTGGAGCTTCTTCTGCCACTCCAGGAGGATCTTCTCCTGGTTGGTGCCCTTGCTGACCGACACCGTCTTGCCCGCCAGCTTGCGGTAGTCGCCGCCGAACTCCCAGGTGTTCTCCTTCAGGGCCTCGAAGGCCAGGTTGTCCTGCCGGTAGGAGGCGAAGTCGTACTTCTTCTTGCGCTCCTCGGTGACCGTGACGTTGGAGAAGGCCACGTCGACCTTGCCGCTGTCGATGCCGACGAAGAGGTTCTCCCAGGTGGAGTTCTTCACCACGGGCTTCAGGCCCAGGGTCGCGGCGACGAGACGGCCGAGGTCGGGCTCCGCGCCGGTGAGGGTCTTCTGGTCGGTGCCGACGTAGGCGAGCGGCGGGAAGCCCGCGGGCAGGGCGCCGACGCCGATGACCAGCTCACCGCGGTCGCGCACGGCCTTCGGGAGCTGCGCGCGCAGGGACTCGACGACCGGGACGGACAGTTCCGCCTGCTGGGCGGCGCCGTTGGAGACGGCGCCGATGGTCACCTTGTCCGAGCCGGAGCCCGAGGCGGTGCCGGTGGCCTTCGCGTCACCGCCGCACGCG
This sequence comes from Streptomyces sp. NBC_01298, assembly GCF_035978755.1. Classification (NCBI taxonomy): domain Bacteria; kingdom Bacillati; phylum Actinomycetota; class Actinomycetes; order Kitasatosporales; family Streptomycetaceae; genus Streptomyces; species Streptomyces sp. NBC_01298. Next base: position 369,583 of record NZ_CP108414.1, on the reverse strand, counting down.
GTGAGTCCGGCGGCGAGGGCGACGGCGGCGGTCGTGGCGCCGAGGCCGCGGACGAGTCTGGTGCGAAGGAGGGACGGGCGCTGCATGGTGTTGCCTTTCGGATGTTCGGTGAGGCGGAGAAGGCCTGAACGGGTCAGGCCGGGTCAGGGTGCTCAGAGCACCTTGCTGAGGAACTCCCGGGTGCGCGGGTGCGCGGGGTGGTCCAGCACCTGTGCGGGCGGGCCCTGTTCGACGATCCGGCCCTCGTGGAGGAAGACGACCTCGTCGGCGACCTCGCGGGCGAAGCCGATCTCGTGGGTCACGATCACGAGGGTGGTGCCGCCGGTGGCCAGGTCCTTGATCACGGAGAGCACCTCGCCGACCAGCTCGGGGTCGAGCGCCGACGTGGGTTCGTCGAAGAGGATGACCCCCGGCCGCAGGGCCAGGGCCCGGGCGATGGCCACCCGCTGCTGCTGCCCTCCGGACAGCTGCCGCGGGTAGGCGCCGCCGCGGTCCCCGAGGCCCACGCGGCGCAGCAGATCCTGTGCCAGGGCCTGTGCCTGCGGCCGGGACAGCCTGCCGGTGGCCACCGGGGCCGCGGCGATGTTGTCCAGGACCGTCAGGTGCGGGAAGAGGTTGAAGTTCTGGAAGACGAAGCCGATCCGGCCGCGCTGGGCGAGGATCGCGCGTTCGCGCAGCTCCTTGAGCCGGCCCCCGTGCCGCTCGACGCCGATCAGCTCGCCGCCGATGCTGACGTGTCCGGCCTCGGGCCGCTCCAGGTGGTTGAGCACCCGCAGCAGGGTCGACTTGCCGGATCCGGAGCGGCCCAGGATCACGGTGACCGTGCCCGGCGCGACGGTCAGGCTCACCCCGTCCAGGACCCGCCGGCCACCGAACCACTTGTGCACCTCGTGCACCTCGATGGCGGCGGGCCGCGCGCTCGTGTCGGTCGCGGTGTTCGTGCTGCCGGTCATCGGGCCGTCTCCTTCCGGTAGCGGATCCGCAGGTCGCGCAGGCCCGCCCGGGCCCGCTGGAGGGGAGTGGGCACCGGGGTGCGCAGTGCTCCACGGGCGTAGTGGCGCTCGACGTAGTACTGGACGACGGAGACCAGGCTGGTCAGGACCACGTACCAGACGGTCGCCACCAGCAGCAGCGGCACCACGTCCCCGGGGTAGGTGCTGCCCAGGCTCTGCACCGAGCCGAACAGGTCGAGCAGGGACACGTAGAAGACCAGTGAGGTGGCCTTGAGGAGGCCGATCAGCTGGTTGACGTAGGAGGGCACGATCGAGCGGAGCGCCTGCGGGAAGACGATGCTCGCGAACTGGTACCGCTTGGGCAGTCCGAGGGCCGCGGCCGCCTCGTGCTGGCCCTGGTCGACGGAGAGCACGCCGGCCCGGACGATCTCGGCAGCGTAGGCGGCCTCGCTCAGGCTCAGGCCGACCACGGCGACCGCCATGTCGGTGGCGAGCCGCGACTCGTCGAAGGTCACGAAGGCGGGGCCGAACGGCACGCCGATGCTGAGCGTGGGGTACAGGGCGCTGAGGTTGTACAGGAAGAGCAGGACGACGATCAGCGGCACGGAACGCAGCAGCCAGACGTAGGTCCAGCTCACCGACCGCAGCACCGGACTGCCCGAGAGCCGTCCGAGGGCCAGCAGGACGCCGCCGGCCAGGCCGAGGACCGCGCTGTACGCGGCCACCTGGAGGGTGATGAGCAGCCCGTCCAGGATCACCGGGCGGGCGAACCAGTACGCGAACCGGTCCCATTGGTAAAAGGGATTGGTGATCAGCCCGTGGGCGGCCTGCGAGACCAGCACCAGGACGACGAGGCCGGCGACCCACCGCCCGGGCCGGCGCAGCGGGAGGACCCGCTCGGCCGGCCCGGGCGGCCCGGTGGGGCCGGCGGGCGCGGAGAGGAGCAGTGATTCGGTCAAGGACACTCCACGGCTTCGAATAGGCGCAGAATCGAAAAGCAGCCGTCAAGCAGGACTGGAGAGGCCGCCGATATCTCTTTATCTGCGGCGTAAGCTAGGCAGCCCGGAGAAGTGGTGTCAACGGCCTGGATATCGGGATGCGCGAAATCGTGTTCCGATTTCATCCGCCGTACACACAACGCCTCTTCGTGAAATGAAACTCAGTGGCCGTCGGGCGCCGTAGCCGAGTTCAGGCGGCCGCGCAGGGCGGCGAGCCGGACGCGCAGCAGCCGTAGCGGTGTGGGCGGAAGGCTTCGCGAACTGCCGCGCGCGTAGTACCGCTCGACGTAGTACTGGCCCGCGCTCAGCACGGTGGTGACGGCGATGTACCAGAGCGTGGCCACCATCAGCAGCGGGATGACCTGGTAGTTCTGGTTGTAGGTCAACTGCACCGAGTACAGCAGGTCGTGCACGGCCAGCACGCTGACGATGCTGGTGCCCTTGAGCGTGCCGATGAGCATGTTCCCGGCGGTCGGCACGATCGAGCGCATCGCCTGGGGGACCACGATCCGGTACAGCGTCCAGCGCCTGCTCAGCCCGAGCGCCTGCGCGGCCTCGGTCTGGCCGGGGTCCACGGAGAGGATGCCGCCGCGCACCACCTCGGCGGCGTACGCGCTCTCGTGCAGGGTGAGGCCGATGACGGCGGTGAGGGTCGGGCCGAGCAGGTCGACCGTGCTGACGGTGAAGAGCTGGGGACCGTAGGGGATGCCCAGGCCGAGCGTCGGGTACAGGGCGCCGATGTTGAACCAGAACAGCAGCTGCACCAGCAGCGGCGTGGACCGGAAGATCCACACGTACCCCCAGCTCAGGGTGCGCAGCACCGGGTTGCCCGACAGTCGCATCACGGCCAGGACGGTGCCGAACAGGAACCCCAGCACCATCACCACGCCGGTCAGCCAGAGGGTCAGCAGGAGTCCGTCGAGCACGGCGGAGGTGGTGAAGTACCGGACCACCAGGCCCCATTGGAAGGCCTCGTTGCGGACGACGGAGGCCAGCACCATCGCGAAGACCAGCAGGGCCGCGGCAGCGGACACCTGACGGCCGAGGCGCCGGCGCGGCACGATCGGCGGCGGCGAGGCGCCGGGGGCGTAGGCGGGAGAGGCGTCGGATACGGGAGAGGCGTCGGTCGCGGGGGCGTCGGGAGCGGGAGAGGTGTCGGACGCGCGGGGCGCGTCGGAGACGTCGGAAGCGGAGGTCATGGAGGTGCTCCGGGGTGTGGGAGGGATCGCGGGCGCGGCATGGGCTGCCGGACGCGGGTACGGGCGCCGTCACGCTCGCCGTGTCCCTCAACACGGCCGGACCGACCGCCCGTGCGGGGCGGAGCCGGAACGCCGCCGATCGTATGCGCGCACCACACGAACGTGTCAACAGCGCCCGGTCCGGCGGAGGTCGGGGCTGTCCGGCATCCGGGCCGTTGCTTGACGAAGGGCGCTTCGTACTGTTCAAGTAGTCGCATGAACGCCCATCAGCGCCTGGTCTCGCGCGACTACATCGACTTCGGTCGGGTGTGGTCCGCGGCCTGTTGCGCCTGACGCGGCAGCGGGCTGTCCGACCGGCCCTTCCCTCCCTCGGTGACCCCGTCGCGGGCCGAGATCTCCCTTCGCGCAACCGTCCTGCGGGCCACGACCGCCGCTAGGCCGGACTGCTCCGAACCCGTACGCGCGCTGCCGCCGCACCCCGCCTCCGACGCCCGGCGTCGTCACGTCCGCACCATCGCGCCTTTGCCCACCCCTGTCCCGTTCCGTCCCGCGACCACAGGGCCGACGGATCATCACGCACCGCCGTACCGGGGGTGGTTCACCCTGCCCTGAGGCGATCCGCCGCACCTTCCGAAAGGCCACACCCATGCCCGTGGAGTTCCTCGGCATAGCCGCCACCAACAACGGCTCCGAAACCACCGCACGATCCGGCACCGCCTTCGACCGGGAGTACACGCTCCGCCTCGCCAGGGCGCACGAGGAACACGGCTGGGACCGGGTGCTGTTCGCCTACGGCTCCGGTACTCCGGACCCCGCGCCGGCCGCCGCGTACATCGCGAGCAAGCTGGACCGGCTGCAGATCCTGCTGGCCCACCGGCCCAACGTGTCGTACCCCACCTTCGCCGCGAAGACCTTCGCGACCCTCGACCAGATCAGCGGCGGCCGGCTGGCCGTGCACTTCATCACCGGCGGCAACGACCACGAGCAGGGCCGCGAGGGCGACGTCCTCGGCAAGGACGAGCGCTACGCCCGCACCCTCGAGTACATCCGCATCGTCAAGAAGATCTGGACCACCCACGAGGCCTTCGACCACGAGGGCGAGCACTACCGCTTCCACGACTTCGTCAGCGACGTCTTTCCCGTCCAGCAGCCGCGCCCGAACGTCTCGTTCGGCGGATCCTCGCCCGCCGCCTACGCGGCCGGCGCCGCCGAGGCCGACATCTACTGCCTGTGGGGCGAGCCCCTGGAGCAGACGGCCCAGCAGATCGAGGCCGTACAGGCCGCCGCGCGGGCCGCGGGACGCACCGAGGCGCCCCGCGTCCAGGTCGCGTTCCGGCCGATCATCGCCCCGACCGAGGAGCTGGCCTGGGAGAAGGCCCACCGCACGGTGGGAGCCATCAGGGAGCGCAGGCGGGCGGGGACCGTACAGCGCCACCGCAACGGGGTGTCGGAGGCCGCGGCGCCCCAGAACACCGGATCGCAGCGCCTGATCGCCATCGCCGAGGCGGGGGAGCGCTACGACCGGGCGCTGTGGACCCCGACCGCCGCCGCCACCGGGGGCGCGGGCAACTCCAACGCCCTGGTCGGCACCCCGGAGACGGTGGCGCAGGCACTGCTGGACTACTACGACCTCGGCGTGGACATCCTGTCGGCCCGCGGCTACGACCTGCTCGGCGACGCCGTCGACTTCGGCCGGTACGTGATCCCGCTCGTCCGCGAGGAGGTCGCGAAGCGGGATGCCGCGAGGGACGCGGCGAGGGACGCGGCGAGGGACGCGGCACGGGACACCGAACGGGAAGCCGCGAGCGGCGGCGCCGGGTCCGGGGCCGGGTCTGCCCGCCAGACCCTGACGGCGGTCCGCGGATGAGCCCGCGCGCGAGACTGCGCCGCGGGCGGCTGCGCACCGCACTCGTCCTCCTGCCCGTTCCCCTGCTGGCGGCCCTGACGGCCTGCGGATCCGGTGACGGATCCACTCCCGTGGCCGGAGCCCTCGCCTCTCCCGCGCCGGCCGACGATCCGGTCGCGGGCGTACGGGCCGTGGAGCCGATCGCGGCCCTGCTCCCCGCCGAGGTCCGCAAGGCGGGCAGCCTGCGGCTCGGCGGCTCCGTCGGGTCGCCGCCGTCGGCGTACTACCCCGACGGGCAGGACAAGCCGCCGGCCGGCCTGGACATCGACATCGCGGCCGGGGTGGCGAAGGTCCTCGGGTTGAAGCTGGAGCGGCAGGACGCCTCCTTCGAGACGATCCTCCCCGCCCTCGGCAGCGGCAAGTACGACGTCGGCACGGGCAACTTCGGCGTCACCACCGAACGCCTGAAGTCCGTCGATTTCGTCACCTACATCAACGACGGCCAGGGCTTCGCGGTCAAGACGGGCAGCACCGTGCTGACCGGGCAGGTCTCCGACCTCACCCAGCTGTGCGGACTGACCATCGGCACCGGCGCCGGCACGACCTTCGAGAAGACGCTCACCGCCAAGAAGGAGGTCTGCGCCGACGCGGGCAAGAAGCCGTACGAGGTGAAGGCCTTCTCCGAGAGCGGGGCCGTCACCACGGCCCTCCAGCAGGGCCGGATCGACGTCGTCATGTCGACGATCAACGGGCTGCGCCACCAGGCGGCGCAGCCCGCCGCGCAGACCACCTTCCTCGGTGAGTACCACCGCCTCGACGTGGGCTTCGCCTTCAAGAAGGGCTCCGCGCTGACCCCGGCCTTCCAGGCCGCCGTCAACGAGCTGATCAAGGACGGCACCTACGCGCGGATCCTGAAGAAGTGGGGCACCGCGCCCTCCGCGATCGACACCTCGCGGATCAACCCGGCCGAGCACACGTGAGCGGATCAGCCGATGAGCGCCTCGGTGATCTGCCGGGTGGTCTGCGCCGCGACGCGGGGGTCGGTCGCGGCGTGGAAGGTGTAGGCGTTCAGGCCGGTGGCCAGGGCCCAGCCGCGGCCGCGCTGAGGCCGCCGTCGGCGGTCAGTAGGTTGCCGGTGTGGAAGTCCCCGTGGAACCAGACCGGTGGCCGGTGCCAGCCGGGGGCGGCGAGAGCCGCCTCCCACAGTGCGGTCATGGCCGCCGCGTCGAAAACGCCGGAGACCCGCGCGATGGCGGCCCGCGTCGCACGGTCCCGGTCGGCCAGCGGAGCGCCGCGCAGGTTCGCGGGGACGGTCCCGGCCGGGAGGTCCGGGGCCGCGAACCGCTGCAGGTCGGTCAGGAACCGGGCCACCGCGAGCGCGGCCGCGGTGGAGTCGGCCAGTACCGCGGCGGTCGCCACCTCGCCGTCCAGCCAGCGGGACACCGACCACGGCCATGGATACCCGAAGCCGGGCCGGCCCACGGCCACCGGTACGGGGACGGCCAGCGGGAGGTGCGGGGCGAGCCGTGGCAGCCACTCGGCCTCCTTCGCGGCCTGCCCGGCGACTCCGGGCCCGCGGGGGAGCCGGACGGACAGCTCCCGGCCCAGCCGGTAGATCACGTGGTCGGATCCGGCCGGGTCGAGGAGCCGGAGGGGAAGCCCCGCCCAGTGCGGGAACTGCGCGTCGACCAGGCGCCTGACCAGCGCCGCGTCGATGACGGGGCGGGCTTCCCCGTCCGGCGTGGCCGCCTGCGCCGCCGTGTCCGCCGCCATCTCGCTCGTCAAGAGCACCCCCGTGCCCGGCCCGCTCCGGACGGCGGACGTTCGGAGTCATCCCACCGCGCCGGAGCCCGCCTGTCGACCGTGTTTCCGGCCCTTGACGGCTACCCGGCCGGGTCCTCCTCCTTCTCCTCCTCCAGCCAGTGCGGTGTGCGGAAGGACGCGCCGCCGTACATCGGGAGCGCGATCGATTCCCCGTACCGGGCCAGCTGGTTCCAGGGCCGGTTGATCCCGGTGGAGCCGTAACGGCGCACCCGGGTGACGGCGTCGAGGTCCAGGACGTCGACGAGCACCTCCTCGCCGGGGCCGGCCTGCTGGCGTACGAGGCCTTCGGGGTCGACGATCGTGCTGGCGCCGACCCCCGCCGGGTCGGCGGCGTTGACGTTGACCACGTACACCTGGTTGGTCCAGGCGTTGGCGCGGGCGCAGACGAGTTCCATCTCCCGGTCCCGGGTGGGCGTCAGGGTGGGCTGGATGACGATCTCCGCTCCCAGCCAGGCGAGTTGGCGGACCGTCTCGGGGAAGGAGCCGTCGTAGCAGATGGCGAGGCCCGCCCGGCCGATGCCGGGGAGGTCGAAGACGGTGAACTCGTGGCCGGGCCGGGCCCTTTCGTAGGGCTGCCAGGGGAAGATCTTGCGGTAGCGGGCGACGATCTCGCCCTCGGGCGAGACCGCGAGGGCCGTGTTGTAGACGTGGCCGTCCTGCGCGCGCTCGTAGAGGCTGCCGGGGACCAGCCACAGCTCGGTCTCCCTGGCGAGGGCGCAGATCCGGTCGGTGAGCGGTCCGGGGATCGTGACGGCCGCCCGCTCCATCCAGTCGTCGGGCGCGGGACGCAGCAGCGGGCCCTCGGCGGCGAGCAGCAGTTCGGGGGCGACGACGAGCTGGACGTGGGGGAAGAGCTCGTGCGTGGCGCGGACCTGATCGCTGAAGCGCTGCCAGCTCGCTTCGAGGTCGTGGGCCACGGGAGTGGTCTGCAGTGCGGCGATGGCGAGAGTGCGCATGGTGGGGTCAGTCCTCGGTGACGGTGAGCGCCGCGACCGAGGTACGGCCTTCGCGGAAGAAGCGGCTGAAGCGGGTGCGGGCGATCAGCAGGGCCAGGGCGCCCGCGGCGAGGGACCCGGCGCCGAGCAGGAAGACCCCGCCGACGCCGTGGAAGGAGGTGCTGCCGTAGGCGGGGTCGTACATGTCGTAGGCGCTGCGGGCGAAGGCCGCCAGCATCAGCAGACCGCCCAGCAGGGGCAGGAGCCCGCGCAGGAAGAGGTCGCGCGGGGAGTCGCGAAGGCTGCGCCGGAAGTACCAGACGCAGCTGAGGGCGGTGGTGCCGTAGTAGCAGGCGATGAGCAGCCCGACGCAGAGGACGGCGTCGCCGAGGATGTCCGCGGAGACGAGCCGGAGCAGGATCAGGGTGCCGGCCGCCGCCGCTCCGCAGGCCAGGGTTCCGAAGGCGGGCGTGCGGTGCCGGGGGTGGACCCGGGCGAAGGCGCGGGGCAGGGCGCCGTGGGAGGCCATGGACAAGGTGCCGCGGGAGTTGCCGACGAGACAGGTGAGCAGGGCCGAGACCGCCGAGACGCAGACGGCGAGCTCCATCACCTTGGCGAGCGGCCCGCCGAGCACGGGAGGCGCGAGGGTCGTGAGGACGTCGGCTGCGTTCTCCGGGTTGCCGAGGCCCAGGCCCGCGGTTCCGGTGCCGGCGAAGCTGATCGCCGCGAACGCGGTGAACAGGTAGGTGCCCAGGAGCAGGAGGGTGGAGATGACGGCGGCCTGCCCGGCCACGCGCTCGCCGTCCCGGGTCTCCTCGTTCGCGGCGAGCAGCGAGTCCCACCCCCAGTAGATGAACAGACAGAGCAGGACGGCTTCGGCGAAGGGCCCGAATCCGTCGAAGGCGCTGGGGTCGAGCCACTCCAGGGAGGGGGTGGCGGCGCCGTCGCGGGCGAAGGCGGCCACACCGAAACCGACCAGGGCCGTCATCTGCAGGCCGAGGAGCACGTACTGCACGGAGGCCGCCAGGTGCAGCCCGCGGACGGAGACCAGGGTGCACGCGGCCAGCAGGAGGAGGGCGGTCGCCGTGACGGCGGCGTCGTTCCCGGCGAGGGAGTGCAGACCGAGCAGGTTCAGCAGGTACACGGCGCCGACCTGGGACAGGGCGGTCATCGCGATCAGGGTGGCGACGATCACGACCCAGCCCCCGGTGAACCAGCCGGCCACCGGCCCGAAGGCGCGGGTGGTCCAGACGAAATTGGTGCCGCAGTCCGGCATCTCGCGGTTCAGCTCGCGGAACGCGAACGCGGTGAGCAGGATCGGTAGGAAGCCCAGGAGCAGGGCGGCCGGAGCCAGGTCTCCCACGGCGAGCGTCACGAAGCCGAGGGTGACCGCGATGCTGTAGGCCGGGGCCACGGACGAGAGCCCGAGGGTGACCGAGGCGAGCAGGCCCACGGAGCCGCCGCGCAGCCCCTTGCCGACGGGGACGGGCGCCGGCGCGGGCCCGGTTCTGGCCCCGGTGTCGGTCGGGTTGGTCATGATGCCTCCTGGAGGCCGCAGGTGTGGTGCCCAGAGCGTGGGGCGGAGCCGGCAGGGCGTGAGGAGGAGCCCCTGCGTTAAACCGAGATTTAAGACCCGGGGTCCTGGACCGTCAATAGGTCGAGCGATATCGTTAAACTCAGATTTAGATGATCAACTTGTGGAGGAGACGGCGTGGCAGCCAGGAAGGGGACCGGCAAGGAGAACCGCCGGACCGAGCTGGGCAAGGCGGTGGAGCGCGCCGTACTGGTACGCGGACTGGAGGGCCTGCGGCTGCGCGATGTCGCCGACCAGGCCGGGGTCACCCCCGCCGCCGTGCTCTACTACGGCGATCTCGACGCCCTGGTCCACGCCACCTACCAGCAGGCCATCGAGCGCTACAGCCAGGAGCGCGAGGAAGCCGCCGACCGCTTCGCCGACGCCCGCGACAAACTGCGGGCCTGCATCGACCACGGAGTGGCCGGCGGCCCCGACGACGCACTGACCCGGCTGCTCTTCGAGTACTGGCCCCGCTGCCTGCGCGACGCCCGCGCGGCGGCGCTCGACAGCGCCCTGACGGAGCGCCAGATCGCGGTGTACTCCGGCATCTTGGTGCTGGGCCAGGCCCAGGGGCACTTCCTGCTCCAGGATCCGCCCCGGCTGCTCGCCGCGAACTTCGTCGCCATGGAGGACGGCTACCAGATGGAGGTCCTCGCGGGACGGCGCACGCGGCCCGAGGTGATCACCGCCCTGCGCTCGTACGCCCGGGCGGTCACGGGGCACGAACTGACCGACGGTGAGCCGGCGGAAGGCTCCTGACCGCCGGCGGACCCGGCCCGGACGCACCGCCGGCCCGCCTCGTGACGAGGCGGGCCGGCGGCGATCGGGCGGGTACGGAATCCCGTTGGTGCGGGAGGGAGGCTACGGGTCAGGGGCAGGTGGCCAGGAGGACGGAGACGACCGTGCAGCTCGCGGTCGCGCTGTCGTTGAGCGGGTTGGGGTCGGTCGGCGAGGATGCCGTACGGGTGGCGGAGACCGAGACGCGCCCCAGCGAGAGCAGCCCCAGCGGTACCCGGAACGTCTTGGTGACGGCGGCCCCGTTGGCGATGTTCCCGTAGGCGCAGGTCACGGTGGATCCGGCGGCCGTGCAGCCCGGGGACAGCGTGTTGGCGGACGCGCCCGGCGGCAGGCTCGCGCTGACGGTGGCCGAAGTGACCGTACCGGGACCGGTGTTGCGGGTGGTCAGGGTGTAGGTGAGGTAGGGGACCAGCAGCCCGAGTCCGGGCTGCGCCGTCAGGTCCACGTCGATGTCGGCGGGCGGGAGCTGGTACGTGTACCGGCCCGCGCCGGTCACCGCGCTGGTGCCGCCGGGCGTGGTGACCTGGACGTCCACGGAGCCGGCGGCGTGGGCGGGCGCGGTGGCCGTGCAGCTCGTGGCGGTGCAGGAGAGGCCGGTGCCCGGGTTGCCGGGACCGAAGACGATGGCGGTGGCGCCGTCCAGGCCGGTGCCGGTGACGGTGACGACCGTACCGCCGGCCGTCGTGCCCGTGGACGGGCTGAGGGAGGTCACCACGGGGACGGGGACGTAGGTGTACCGGCCGCCGGGCGACGGGGCGCTGGTGCCGCCGGCGGTGGTGGCCTGGACGTCCACGGTGCCGGTCCCGGCGGGAGCGGTGGCGGTGCAGGAGCTCGCCGTGCACGTGACGTCGGTGGCCGGGTTGCCCGCGCCGAAGGTGAGTGCGGCGCCGGTCAGGTTGGTGCCGGTGACCGTCACGGGCGTACCCCCGGCCGTGGGTCCGGCGGCCGGGCCGACGGACGTGACCGTGGGCGGGAGGGTGAAGGCGAACACGATCCGCCCGTCACCGGAGTTGACTCCCTCCGTCAGGGTGACGGGGGAGTCGGGAACCGTCCCGGAGACCAGGCTGGACCCTCCGCCGCCACCTCCTCCGCCCCCACCGGTGGAGCCGTATCTGCCGCCGGCCCCGCCCCGGCCTCCGCCGCCGTACCCGGCGCCGCCGCGGCCGCCCGCGCCCGTCGGGTTGAACACGCCCTGGCCGGCGGCGCCGCCGGCCCCGTTCGGATAGGCGCCCGGGGAGCCGTCCGGGCCCTCGTTGTCCGCGCCGGGCCCTCCGATGCCGGCGGCCCCGCCGGCGGTGTCGCTGCCCGGGCCGCCGCCCGTACCGCCCTCGGCGTCGGGGACCAGGCCGTTGCCGTGGGCTCCAGCGCTGCCGCTGTCACCTCCGGCAGCGCCCCGGAAGGCGGGCGATCCGATGCCCGCTCCGCCCGCTCCGCCACCCGAACCGGCCGTCAGCAGCAATGCGTTGGTGGCCGTGGTCACCGCGACGAGTGCGCCTCCGAATCCCGGCACACCGAACTGCGCGCTCGGGGTGCCATGGGCACCGCGGCGGCCGACCGTGACGTTGAAGGTCTGCCCGGGCGTGGCGGGAAGGGTCGCGACGAGGTGCGCGCCCCTGCCGCCGGCGGTGCCGTCGGCGGCGTTCCCGCCCCCGGCACCGTCCAGGGTCACCACACCGCTCACGACGCCGTCGGGCACCGTCACGCTTCCGGAACCGCCGGCGGAGCAGGTGATCGTGGTCGTGGCACCCACCAGGACCGGGGCGGCGCACACCCCTTCGGCCGAAGCCGGGGGCGCCAGAACCGTCAGGCCGCCCGCGGCCAGGGCCGAGGAGGCGGCCACCGCCAGCAGGCGTCGCCGCCATGGGGAACGCGGACCATGTAACACAGCAGTCGAAGACATCGAAGTCTCCCCCTCTCGCCTCCGCCCGGCAGCGGCCGGAGTCGCATACTCCCGGGAAGCCGCGGCCGGACGCTCCCGTACGACGAACCGGAACGCGGTCTCGTCCGGCGGTGCCGCCCGTTCGCCGGTATTCCAGGGCGCGTTGGAAGACGACGCCCAGTGATACCGGCGGAAGCATCGCAGCGGCCGGGGCGCCGCGGGCACCAAATGCCGGATCGTCCCGCCAAACCGTTGGAAACCCCGAAATCAGCCACCGAACTCGTATGGATGTCCGACAAGATGGGGGGTTGCCGCGTCGTGATGCCGCGGTGCCGTGTTGCTGCGGTGCCGAGATGCCGCGGTGTCGTGCTGTGGTCAGCCGGCGGGATCGACGAGGTGGGGGCCGTTGTTGCGGACGCTGTTGACGGCGGTGGAGACCGGGGTCACCGCGAGCCGCCCGCCGGCGGGGGTGTGGAGCAGGGCACGGAGATCCGCCGTGTCCTCGTGGGCGGGGTCGAGCCAGGCCTCGTAGTCACCGGGATCGAGGGCGAGCGGCATCCGGGGATGGATGCTGCCGGCCGCGTCGGTGGCCTCGGTGGTGATGATCGTGGCCGTGGTGAGCCAGGCGGCCGGATCGTCCCGGTCCTCGACGGCGGGGTCGCGCCAGAATTCGTACAGACCGGCCATGGCCATGACGGAGCCCGTCTCGGGGCGGATGAAATAGGGCTGCTTGTAGGCCTTGGCCGACCCGGTGGCGGGTACGGCGACCCACTCGAAGAAGCCGTCCGCGGGCAGCAGGCAGCGCCGTTTTGCCAGGGCCTTGCGGTAGGCCGGCTTCTCGTGGACGGTCTCCACCCGCGCGTTGATCATCCGCGATCCCACGGCTGGGTCCTTGGCCCAGGACGGCACCAGACCCCACCGCACCGGACGCAGCTGCCGCCCGATCTCCCCGGTGTCCCGGTCGGCCCGCTCCAGCACCGCCCACACCTCGTCGGTGGGCGCGACGTTCCACGAGGGCCCGATTTCCCGTCCGGGATCGAGCCGGGCATCGAAGAGTCCCGAGAGGTCTTCCGGCGCGCGGGAGGAGGCATATCGACCACACATGCCTCCACTGTCCCACCCTTCCCGGGCGGGCGGGGCGGAGCTCGCCGTACGGGTGGCCCGTAGGCGGGGCGGCGATGCGGGGCGTTCCGTGACGGCCCGAGCCTTCTAGGGTGGCCCGACGGGGCCGGTGGCACGATGCCGGCCCGGTGCTGGAGCTGGGCGCCGGCCACGGTCGCGACGCGCTGTACCTCGCCCGCGCGGGCTTCACCGTGACGGCCACCGACTTCAGCCCGGTGGGGCTGGACCAACTGCGCGCGGCCGCCGCGGCCCAGGGCCTGTCCGGACGGGTCACCACGGCCGTGCACGACGTCCGCGAGCCGCTGCCGCTCGCGGACGCCTCGATGGACGCCGTGGACGCGCACATGCTGCTGTGCATGGCCTTGTCCACCCGGGAGATCCGTGCCCTGGTGGCCGAGGTGCGACGGGTACTGCGGCCGGGCGTTCCTTCGTCTACACCGTCCGCCACACCGGGGACGCCCACTACCGGGCCGGTACCGGGCACGGGGACGGCATCTGGGAACACGGCGGCTTCGCCGTCCACTTCTTCTCCCGCGACCTGGTCGACGCCCTCGCCGAGAGCTGGACCCTGGAGGAGGTCGCCCCCTTCGAGGAAGGCGACCTCCCGCGCAGGCTGTGGCGCGTCACTCAGACCGTCGGCCCCGCCCCCCAGAGCTGAGGGGCTCCCGGGCCGACGGGCCTATTGGCCGACCCGCGCGCTCAGGCGGGCCGGGCCCGCGTGGAGACCGTTACCCGGTCGACCCGCATCGGGTGGCCCGGTTCGGTGGCCGGGCCGGGGGTCGCGCCGTCGGCCAGGGGGAGGTTGCCGCCGATGGCCACGTTGAGGATCAGGAAGAGGCCGTGGTCCACCGCCCGCTTCCAGGTGCCCGGGTCCATCTCCGAGGCGGCCACCCGGTGGTGCACGCGACCGTCCAGGTACCAGCGCACCTCCTCGGCGCCCGGGGAGAGGTCAACCTCGACGGCGTACGTGTGGAAGCCCGTACGGCAGTCCCCGCACGGCCGCGGGCCCGAGCTCAGGCCCGCCGGTTCGCGGCACGGGCCGCCTTCCAGGGTTCCGCAGTGCATGGTGGCGAAGACGCTGTCCCGGCCGTTGACCGATTCCATGATGTCGAGCTCACCGACGCCCGGCCAGCCCGTGTACCCGTCGCGCAGCGGCGCCCCGAGCGTCCAGAACGCCGGCCAGTAGCCCGCCGCCCCGGCGCCGGTCACCCCGGGCAGGGCGATCGCGGCCTCGATCCGCAGGGTCCCGCCGGCCGGGGGCGCGAAATCGGAGCGCCGGGTCTCGATGCGGCCCGACTTCCACGCGCCGTCCGTGCGGGTGGGGACGATCTCCAGCGCGCCCTTGCCGTCGAGGCGGACGTTGTCGGTGGAGTCGGTCATCGTCTCGATCTCACCCGTGCCCCACTGGGCCGCGGGGCAGCCCGGGTAGCACGTGCCGGTGTCGTGCAGCCAGTTCGCGGAGGACGGCGGGCTGCCCGCGGGGCCGTCGAACTCCTCCCGGAAGACCTCGGTCCACCCCGTCGGCCCCGTAGGCCCCGTCGGCCGGGCCTGTCCGGGTGCGGTGGCGGACGCGCCCACGGCGGGCAGTGCCCCCGAGTCCGTGAGCAGCCGCTCGAGCCGGGGGGTCAGCACGACGACCGCCGCGTTAGTCAGGTGCGCGTCGTCCCGGTAGAGCATGATGCGGTCCAGCACGGCCGGGCAGGTCGGCCCGTCACCCGGGCACAGCACCGGGTTCACGCTCACGGCCCGTACGCCGGGCAGGGAGCCGGCGGCGATCCGCCGGGCCAGCGGGTCGGGCTGCCGGGCGTCCGTACGGCTGAACGCGCAGGCGGCGGGGTCCTCGGGGCTGCCGGACACGCACGCGGGGACGTCCGTACCGGGCACGGGCGTGTCTTCGACGTAGACGATCGGCGCACCGATGGCCCGCAGGGGTTCGAGGGTCTTCTCCCAGGCCTCGGCGAGCAGTCCGGAATCGTCGGTGTAGCGGTTGAGCGAGGAGATCACGATGAGCCGCGGCTTCGGCTGCCGCCGCAGCCGCTCCAGGGCGTCGGCCCGCCAGGTGTCGCACTCCCGATAGGCGCGGCCGAGCTGGGGGCTGTCCACCGCGAGCTGCGGCAGCGGGCAGCCCTGTTTCACCAACTCCTGTAGCGCCCAGCCGCGTTGGGAGGCCATGGCGAGCATCGCGGAGAACCACTGGCCGGCGTGCGAATCGCCGAGCAGCACGATCCGGTCCGGGCTGTCCACCGCGCCGAACAGGCAGTCCGGGCTGCGGGTCACGGCCGGTGCCACCTCGCAGGCGCCGTCCGGGGGGAAGTCGGCCCGCGCCTGCGCGGGGGCGGGCACGACCGGGCCCGCCTCCAGCGGCGCGGAGCCCGTACGGGCGAGCAGGTGCGGGCCGGAGACGGCGCCCGGGGGCAGTCCGGCCGACTGGACGGGCGTCGCCGGGCCCAGCAGGTTCAGCGTGGTCGTCCCCACCACGAGCGCGAGGACCAACGGCAGGACCACGGCCGTGATGCCCACCGACAGCCCCCGGCGCGGGAGTTCGGAGACGGTACGGCTGCGGCGCAGCGGCTGCTCGACCCAGCGCATGGTGGCGTAGGCGGGCAGTGCGGCGGCCAGGGTGAGGGCGGCCTTCACCGGCCAGTCCTGGGGGCCGAAGCGGGCCTCGGCGAGGACGAGCACCGGCCAGTGCCACAGGTACAGGGTGTAGGAGAGCCGCCCCACCGCCCGGGGCGCCCGCCCCGCGAGGAGCCGGCCGATCCCGTAGTGGCCGGGCGCGCTGCGTTCGCCCCGGCCGGGTATCGCGGCGAGGATCACGGCAGCGGCCCCCAGGGTCGGTACCAGGGCCGGGTAGCCGGGATAGGGCGTGGACGCGTCGTAGGCGAGTGCGCTCCAGACGATCGCCGTGCCCCCGGCCCAGCCGCACAGCAGCCGCAGCGGGCGCGGGCCGCGCAGGAGGTGCCAGGGCAGCAGGGCCACCAGCGCGCCGACCCCGAACTGCCAGACCCGCGAGGGCGTGGCGAGGTACGCGAGCGAAGGTGAGTGGTCCGTCCAGCGCAGCGACAGCGCGAACGAAGCCAGCACCAGCGGTACGGCGGCCAGTGCCACGGTGGCACGCACGGCGCGGCCGCGGCGTACGGCACGGGCCGCGGCGAGCACGATCAGGGCGAGCAGCGGCGCCCAGAGGAGGTAGAACTGCTCCTCGACGGCGAGGGACCAGAAGTGCAGCAGCGGGCTCTGCTCGTGCCCGGCGGCGAGGTAGTCGGTCCGCTGGGCGACGAACCGCCAGTTGGCGACGGAGAGCGCCGCCGCGACCACGTCGTGCTCCAGGTCGGCGCGGCGCAGGGGCACGGTCAGCCAGGCGCCGGCCAGCGCCACCGCGCCGAGGACGACGGCGGCGGAGGGCAGGAGCCGGCGGGCCCGCCGGGAGAAGAAGTCCAGGAGCCGGATCCGGCCGGTGGTGATCGCCTCGCGGACGAGCAGGCCGGTGATGAGGTAGCCGGACACGACGAAGAAGACGTCCACGCCGACGAATCCGCCCGCGAGCCCCGGCACCCCGGCGTGGAAGGCGAGGACCGCGAGGACGGCGACGGCGCGCAGCCCCTCGATGTCGGGCCGGAACGCGGACCGGTGCGGACTGGGCCCGGACTCGCCCGCGGAGCTCGCCGGCGGGGCGGACGGCGCGGACGGCGCAGGGGCTCCTGGGGCTCCAGGGGCTTCGGGGGGCGGTGCGGGGACGGGAAGGGAGGAGGGGACGGGGGAGTGCATGGTGGTCGTGGAGCCTTTCAACTCAGCCAGGGAAGCATGGGGTTGACCCACCCGGATGCCAGCAGGCCGGTGAGCAGGAGCACCGCCGAGGCGGCGAGGGTCTCGGGCCAGCGGCGCGGCAGCACGCCGCTGGGGGAGTGGCCGCCGAAGGCCCGTACGAGGCTGCGGCGACG
Source organism: Streptomyces sp. NBC_01298 (assembly GCF_035978755.1). Taxonomy (NCBI): domain Bacteria; kingdom Bacillati; phylum Actinomycetota; class Actinomycetes; order Kitasatosporales; family Streptomycetaceae; genus Streptomyces; species Streptomyces sp. NBC_01298. Next base: position 352,512 of record NZ_CP108414.1, on the reverse strand, counting down.
GCCGCCGCGCGGCTCCGGTCCGGGCCCGGCGGCGGTGTCCCCGGAGAGGGCGGCCCCGGTGGACTTCCCGGCGGCCGCCGCCGGCCGCAGCTCGGAGATCAGGTCCCGGACCAGCGGGCCGTTGATCTGGCACTGCACCAGGAAGTAGAGGAGCAGACCCCAGTTGGGCTCCCAGCCGTTGCGGGCCACGGCCAGCGCCAGGCCCGCCCCGGCAGCCCCGTTGGAGAGGACCAGCCAGAGCAGCGAGACGCCCACCACCCGGCGGGCCATCCCGCCGGAGCGGGCGGGGCCCCGGGTGCCGGTGGGCACCCAGTCGGCGCTGCGGCCGCGCAGGGTGTGCAGGAAGGCGGTGGTGGCGGCGACGCTCGTCAGGACGTTCGCCCGGATGACCTCCACCCGCCAGCGGGTCCTGCTGATCCGCGGCAGCAGCACGTGCCAGAGCCACAGCGGGGCGAGGAGCGGCAGGACGTGCCAGGGCCGGATGTCGTCGGGGTACCAGAACATCATCACCAGGGGCGGCAGCGGCGCCGCGAAGGTGTTCACGGCGGCGGCCAGGTAGCCGACGACTCCCTCGTAGAAGCACAGGCGCATCCGCCAGGGCGCGCCCATCTTCCGCAGGACGGGCGAGGTGAGGAGGTGGAGGTTGCCCATCGCCCACCGGTACTGCTGGTTGACGAAGGAGGTGACCTCATCGGGGGAGGTGCCCTTGGCGACCAGCACCGGCACGTACAGGGTGCGGAACCCCCGGGCGTGCAGGGCGAGGCCGGTGTACAGGTCCTCACTGTGGTCGAGGCGGGCGAAGCCGCCGGCCAGGTCGATGGCGGCGCGCCGGTAGACGGCGTTGCTGCCGCAGCAGATGGCGGCGTCGCTCGCGTCCCGGGACGGCTGGATCCAGCGGAAGAACCACTCCTGGGCGGAGCCCGCGGCGCGCTGGATCCAGCCCATGGACCCGTCGGTGTCGAAGCACTGCGGGCTCTGCACGATCCCGACGGCCGGGTCGGCCAGATAGGGCACGAGATGACGCAGGAAGTCCGGCCGGGGTGCGAAGTCGGCGTCGAGGATGGCGATGAACTCGGCGCTGCTCAGGGTCAGCGCGTGATTGAGGTTCCCGGCCTTCTTCAGATGTCCCCGGTCGGGCCGTACGACGTACTCGTACCCGTACGAGGCCGCCAGCGCGGCGACTTCGGGCCGGTCGGCGTCGTCCAGGACCCATGTGGTCAGCGCGCCGGGCCAGTCGACCGATGCCACGGCGCGGTAGGCGTTGTCCAGAACGGGGAGGGGCTCGCCGCAGGTCGGCAGGTACAGGTCCACGCCGGGCAGTCGGGCGGGCTGCCAGGCGCGCACGAGCACCTCGTGCGAGGGCCGGGTCAGCCTGCGCTGCCGCAGGCTGTTCACCGAGGAGAGGACGAGGGCGACGAGGTTGAGCCCGAGGACGGCGAGGAAGGCCCACAGGGCCGGAGTGCGCAGCGCGAAGGTGAACATGGTCGCCGCGGTGAAGACGAAGGCGAGGCTCGTGCTGATGAGGACCCAGCGTCGTTGCGGGCCGAAGTACCAGTAGAGCTCCTCGTCGGAAGGTGGTTGCGGAAGATGATGAAAGCTCATAAAGCCCCCCACGGCTGTCTATGCGCCCGTTTCGGATGGCCTGACCATGGCCACCATAGCGCCAGAGGTATAGACCAATTGTTTCCGCACGGCCAACACGGTTAATCGGCCACGGGATTGGCGCATCTCCAGCGGTCTAGACCTTTGCTTCGGTCATTCCATCGGCAGTGCCGCCTACCGCCGGGAAGATGCAGGTCACGGGGGAGTGAACAGACACCGAAGACTTGCGTGGCCCGGCCGCCGCGCGGTTTCCCTCTCCTCCGGCCATACCCGCCCCGGCCCCAACCAGCTACGCTCTGCCCGTGCTTGAGGAACCGGACAGGGAAAGTGCGTACGACCCGCCCGAGTGGCACGCGCCGCCGCGGATGGTCGGTGGACACGTCGCGGGACCGGTGGTGATCGCCCGGACGGACGGGGTCGTGGTGGTGGCCCGGCACGTACTCGCCTACCCGGCAGGGCTGGAGATCGAGGTGGAGGCCCACGCGCGCGGTGCCTCCTCGCCTCCTGACCCGTCCTCGGCTCCCGGCCTCGCCCCGTTTCCCGGCGGGCCGGCGTACGGCCCCGCGGATTCCACCGGGCCCGCCTGGCCGGCTTTCCGCCTCCGGCTCGGTGACGGCGGTGTCGTGGAGCAGGACGACGAGACCGGGCTGCGGGACGGGCGCGGACCCGTGATGGTCGTCAGCGGGTACGAGGGCTCCTGGGGCGGCCCGGACGGCGGCGGGGACGTGCGCATGACGCTGTGGACCTGGCCGCTGCCGCCGCCGGGCCCGCTCACGGTGGCGTGCGCCTGGCCGGAACGCGGACTGCGGGATGCCGCGCTGGTCCTGGACGGGGCCGCGGTGCGCGCCGCGGCCCTCCTTGCCCGGCCGTTCTGGACCGGAGGGGCCTCAGGGGCGTCAGGGGTCTGAGGCGCGGGCGGGACGCAGGGGGCGGAGGCGCGGTCGGGAGGCAGAGGCGCGGACGGGTCGCGGAAGCCAGAGGCGGCCCGTGGCGGCTGCCCGGGCGGCGGAACCCCGGCCCCGCCGCACGGGGTCGGGGTCCCGGGCCCTCAGGCCCCCGTCGCCGCCGCCGCCACCGTCCGGGCCGGGTCCTCGTACACCGGGTCGAGGGCGAGCAGCGCCCCGCCGCGGGCCGGCGCGGTGAAGCCCAGGGTGGAGAGCAGCAGGCGGCAGCCGCCCGTGTCCGGTGCCATGACCCGCTCGGCCATCAGCCGCTCCACCCGTGGGCCCAGCCGGTCGCCGAAGTAGGTGAAGTAGCCGCCGAGCACCACGGCGCGCGGATTCAGGACGTCCGCCAGCAGCGCCAGCCCGAGGCCCAGGCCGTCGGCGATCCGGTCCAGGGCCTCCAGCGTGCGGGAGTCCCCGGCGGCCGCCCGCGCCTGGAGGTCCGTCAGCCGGGCCTCGAGGTCGAGGGAGGGGTCGTGGACGGGATCCTCCGGGGCGGCGGCGTGCCGCAACAGGGCCGTGAGCCCGACCATGGTCTCCCAGCAGCCCCGGCGCCCGCAGGCGCAGAGCGCCCCGCCCGGGTCGAGCGGCATGTGGCCGATCTCCCCCGCGAACCCGGCGGCGCCGCGGTGGAGCCGGCCGCCGCTGATGATCCCGCCGCCCACGCCCGTCTCGCCGGTGACGTAGATGAGGTCGTGGATGCCGGCCGCGGAGGCCTCCAAGTACTCGGCCACGGCACCGAGTTTGGCGTCGTTCTCCAGGCGCAGCGGGGGCGCCCCGCGCCCCAGGCGGGCGCGGATCCCGCTGACCGCGGCGATGTCGCGCCAGCCGATGTTCGCGGCGTAGACGACGGTGCCCGACGCGATGTCCACGACTCCGGGAGCGGCGACGGTGACCCCGGCCGTGGCGATCGCGGCCGCGTCGAGGGTGGCGAGGGCTTCGCGGACCAGCCCGGCGGCGCAGTCCAGGACGGCCTCGGGCCCGGCGCCGCGGACGTCCAGGGCGACCCGCCGCTCGAAGACGGTGTCCCCGCCCAGGGTCAGGGCCACGGCGGCCAGGTAGTCGACGTTGATCTCCAGGCCGATCCCGCACAGCGCGCGGCCGTCGATCCGGACGCTCTGGCCGGGGCGCCCGACCGAGCCGTCCCGCTCGGCGTCCCCCTCGCGGACCAGGCCGAGTTCGATGAGCTCGGTGACCAGCCCGGTGACCGTGGGCCGCGGCAGCCCCGCGTCATCGGCGATCCGGGCCCGGGAACGCGGTCCGGTGTCGCGCAGGAGGCGCAGCACGAGACCGAGATTGGCGCGGCGGATGGAGGCCCGGCCGGCGGGCCTGGCCGGGCCGTTGATCACGACGGGGCCGATGCCGGCATCCCCCTGCCCGCCCTCGTCGCCGCCGCGCCGCACGCTTCGCGGATCTGTCCTCACCGGTACTCCTCACTGCCGTCCCCCGAGAGTCTGCCACCCGTGGACCCGGGCCCCGCCCGTCCCGTCCCGGCTTCCCTTCGGGAGCGGATGCGGCACGCGTCCGGAGTGGATGCGGCACGCGGGGTTGACGCGGCTCTCATTAATTCAGATCCTAACCAAACTAATTGCTCGGCGGTGAGTGAGTGCGGCCGCGAGCTGACGGCGAGGAGGCCGACGGCGTGAGTGCCCGGTACCACCTGCGGTTCCAGATCCACCCGTACGAAGGCCCGGACGCCGTCAGGGCCACGGCGGCCGAACTGGCCAAGACCTGCACCGACGCGGGCGTTGCCGAAGTGGTGCTCCTCCTCGGGGCCGAGGAGCACTTCACCGGCCACCTCTCCGGACCCGACGAGGACCTCTGGTTCGAAGCGGCGGCCACCGCCCAGGAGGTCCTCCTCGGCGCCGGACTCGAGGTGAGCCTCAACCCCTGGGTGACCACCGGACACGCCGACCGGGGCCGCCGCGACACCCGCGGCTTCGCCCCGATGGTCTCCCCGGCCGGACAAGTGGCCACGGCCCAGGCCTCCTTCGCCTGCCCGCGCTGGCGCGCCTGGCTGACCGGACACTACGGGCGCTTCGCCGAGCTGGGCTTCCGCGTGCTGTGGCTGGAGGACGACTTCCGCTTCCACAACCACGCCCCGCTGGACTGGGGCGGCGGCTTCGAACCCCTCATGCTGGAACGGCTGGCCGCCCTCGCCGGACGCCCGGTCCCGCGCCCCGAACTGGTCGCCGCACTCACCGCCCCCGGCCCCCCGCACCCACTGCGCGAGCTGTGGCAGCGGGTGTGGCGGACCGCGCAGCAGGAGGTGGCCGCGCAGGTGGCCGGCGAGGTGCACCGGCGCTCGGCCGGCCGCTCCCGCACCGGGCTGATGAGCTCCGGACTGGACGCCGCCTCCGTGGAGGGCCGGGACTGGAGCGCGCTCTTCGGGGCCCTGGCCCCCGGAGGGGGCGCCGCGCACCGCCCGCACTTCGCCCCGTACGCGGACGCCCCCGGACGCGAGCTCGCCCGGCAGGTGTGGATGCCGGAACTGCAGCGCTCCCTGCGGCCGGAGTTCGTGGACAGCGAACCCGAGATCGAGAACTGGCCGCACACCGCCTGGTCCAAATCCGATGTCCAGACCTGGTCGGAGATGGTCGCCGCCCAGCTCTCCGGGGCGGACGCCCTCCTGCTCAACCTCTACCCCCTGCACGGAGCGCGCCCCGGCCACCACCCCCGGACCGCGGAACTCCTGCGCCGGGCCCGCCCCGCGCTGGACCTCGTCAGCCGGCAGCATCCGCGCGGGCAGCGCACGCTCGGCGTCGGCCTTCCCTTCGCCCAGGACGCCGCGGCCCACGTACGGGCACACGGCGGCGACCTGACCGAGCTGGCGGTCGATCCGGGCCCGGCGGCCGAGTTCCTGCTGCGCTACGGAGTACCCGTGACGGCCGAACCCGCTCCCGTGCGAGCCCTGTTCGGCCCGTCGGCCTGGGCCTTCGGCGATCCGGCGGTACGGGCCATGCTCGCCGGCGGTCTGCTGCTCGACGGGACCGCCGCGGTGATCCTGCACCGGCGCGGCTTCGGCCCCCTCATCGGGCTGACCGGGGCCGAACAGGTGGACCGCGAGGCTCCCGCCGCCACCGGCGGGCCGGGCCCGTACGCCACCGAGCGGCTGTGCGGCGCGGCGGGCGAGGACCTGGCGGGGCTGCTCCTCAGCGTCAACACCCAACCCGCCCTGGCCCGGCTCCGGGAAGCACCCGGGACGCGGCGGTGGAGCGAGGTCCGCACTCCGGACGGCCGCACCTGGGGGGCGGGCCGCACCGCCTTCACCAACGCCCTCGGCGGACGCGTCGCCGTACTCGCCGCGACCGAGCCCCACACGCTGCCGGCCGACGACCACGCGCAGCTTCTGCTGCACCGCACGGTCCGCTTCCTGGAGGGGGAGGACGCCCGCCTCCCGCTGGTCAGCGGCGGCCCCCACCTTATCCCGCACCTCTCCCACGCCGACGGTGTCACCACCCTGACCGTGGCCAACGGCTGCCAGGACCCCGCCCGGCCCGTGGTGGACCTGCCCGCCCTCCCGGACGCGGCAGTGGTCGCGGCGACCCTCCTGGCCCCCCTCGCCGAACCCCGCCGCGCGGACACCGGCAGCCAGGGCCGGACCGTGCGGCCGGACACCGAACTGCCGCACCGGGGCTGGGCCGTCCTGCGCTGGTGACCCCACCGGCCGGGACGCCCCGCCCCGCAAGGCCCCGTACCGGCCGTCCCGCAAGGCCCCGCCCCCGCAAGGCCCCGTACCGCCCCGCCCCACAAGGACCCCGTACCGGACCCGCCACCAGGGAGCCCCATGAGACCGCTCCGCCCCACGTCCCTCCTCTGCGCCGCCGTCCTCGGCCTCGGCACCACGCTGGTGGCCGGGATCGCGCCCGCCACCGCCGCCGGAACCGTCACCATCGCCTCACCCGCCCTCGCGGTCCAGGTCGACACCGCCTTCCCCCGGGTCGTCCAGTTCACCGACCAGGCCACCGGCGCCGTCCTCCACGGCAACGAGGACCCCCTCACCCAGGTGAACCTCAACGGCTCCGCGCAGACCCCGATCGTGACCAGCACCGTCGCCGCCGACCACGTCGACTACACGATGGCCTTCGCCAACGGGGACACGGTCAAGGCCACCCTGTCGGTCAGCGGCAGCGCCCTCACCTTCGCCGTCACCTCGATCGCCGACAGCGCCGTACCCGTCACCTCGCTCTCGATCCCGCAGCACAACCTCGTCTCGGTGCGCAGCTCCCAGCCCGGAGCCGCCGTGGAGACCACCCGGATGAACACCAACACCACCGGCACCGGGGACACCTTCACCCCGCTCACCTCCGGCACGACCGCGGACGCCGCCCCGCAGGGCGCCATGTACGCGATCCTCAACACCGGTTCCCTCGCCGCCTCGATCGCCACCAACTCGTACTACGACAGTCCGTCCGGCCAGAACGCGGCGGACAGCGGCCGGATCCAGAAGCAGACGGTGGCCAAGTCCGGCTACCGGCGGGCCGGTCTGTGGAGCGGCGACTGGCTGCACCGCGCGGCCGGAGCTCCGGGCACCGAACCGCTGCCGTACGCCAAGGTCGTGGTGACCGGCGACCGCAACGCCGACGCCGCCGTCGACTGGCAGGACGGAGCCGTCGCCTTCCGCTCGATCATGACCAGCCCCCAGGGCTGGCAGGACACCGCCCGCCGGGTCGTGCAGCGCATCCCGTACAACTTCGCCTCCCAGGCCACGCATCCCTTCCTCCAGACCCTGGACGAGACCAAGCGCGTGGCCCGGGCCACGGACGGGCTGGGCCAGTTCGTCCTGCTCAAGGGCTACGGCTCCGAGGGCCACGACTCGGCCCACCCCGACTACGGGCTGGTCGGCACCCGGCAGGGCGGCGCCGCCGACCTGAACACCCTGATCGCGGCGGGCGCCGGTTACAACGCCGACATCGGCGTGCACATCAACGACACCGAGGCCTACCCGGTCGCCCGCGGCTTCGACCCGGCGCTCCTCAACAGCGGGGGCGCGGACAAGGGATGGGACTACCTGGACCAGTCCTACCACCTGAACTACCGCCTGGACGGCACCAGCGGCAAGCGCCTGGCCCGCCTCCAGGAACTCAAAGCGGTCGCCCCCGACCTCAAGTTCCTCTACGTGGACACCTGGTACGGGGACGGCTACACCTCCCAGGCCCTGGCCCGCGAGATCAACGGCCTCGGCTACCAGCTCACCACCGAGTTCCCCGACAAGTTCGAGGACCAGTCCCTCTGGTCGCACTGGGCCAACGACCTCAACTACGGAGGCAGCAACTACAAGGGGGTCAACTCCCAGGTGGTGCGCTTCATCCGCAACCAGCAGCGCGACGACTGGATCGCCGGAGACCCGCTGCTCGGCGGCGGCACCCTGACCGCCTACGAGGGCTGGCAGGGCACGAAGGACTTCGCCAACTTCATCTCCACCACCTTCACCACCAACCTGCCCACCAAGTACCTCCAGGGCTTCACCATCCGCAAATGGGCCGCCAACCGCATCAACTTCGACGGCGGGGTCAGCGCCACCCTCAGCGGCGCCACCCGCACCATCAGCAAGGACGGCCACCCCGTCCTGATCGGCGACAGCTACTTGCTGCCCTGGAACCAGAGCGGCGAGTCGAAGCTGTACCACTGGAGCGGCGCGGGCGGCACCTCCACCTGGAACGTGCCCACCTCCTGGGCCCAGAACGGCACGGCCAAGCTGTACAAGCTCACCGACCAGGGCCGGGTCCCGGTCTCCGACCTCCCGGTGACCGGCGGCAAGGTCACCGTCACCGCCACCGCGAAGACCCCCTACGTCGTCTACCCCTCGGCCGCGCCGGTCCAGGCGGACGCCGGATTCGGTGAGGGCGGCCCGGTCCGGGACCCCGGTTTCACCTCCGGCGACCTGTCGAAGTGGACGGTCGCCGGCTCCGCGTCCGTCACCCGCAACGCCGTGGGCCAGTCGCAGCTGACCGTCGGCCAGGGCGCCACCTCCGTGTCGCAGCAGCTCACGGGCCTGACCCTGGGCACCTACGCGGCGAGCGTGTACGTCTCCACCGCCACCGGCCGCAAGGCCACCCTGGCCGTCACCCCGGCGGGCGGCGCCGAGCAGAGCGCCTACGCCACGAGTTCCCCGTACCGGAACAACGTCGGGGCGGACGAGAAGAACGGCAGCACCATGCAGCGGATGCGGGTGCTGTTCGACGTCCCGGCGGGCCAGTCCACCGCCACCCTGGCCCTGCGCGCCGACGCGGCGACGGGAACGGCCGGCTTCGACGACGTGCGCGTGGTGCGCACGGCCCGCGGTCCGCAGGGCGGCCACACCTTCGCGGAGGACTTCGAGCACGTCGACTCCGGCTGGTACCCCTTCGTCGTCGGCCCGGCGGGCGGAGCTGCGGCCGACCCGCGCACGCACCTGGCCCAGCTCAACGCCCCGTACACGCAGGCCGGCTGGAACGGCAAGCTGATCGACGACGTGCTCGCCGGCGCCAACTCCCTCAAATCCCACGAGGAACGCCCCGGACTGCTCTACCAGACCATCCCGCAGACCCTGCGCTTCGAGCCCGGCCACCAGTACAAGGTGACCTTCGAGTACCAGCAGTCCGTGGCCGGGGACTACGCCTTCACCCTGGGCGCCGGTACGGCCCAGGTCTCCTCCGACACGCTGCCGCAGGCCCGCACCACGAACACCTTCACCAAGACCTTCACGGCCGGGGCGGACGCCTGGATCGGCATGCGCAAGCTCACGGCGGAGACCTCCGACTCCGACCGGGACCTGGTCGTCGACGACCTGGCCGTGGACGACCTCGGGTCCACGACCTCGCCCAACCTGGCCCTGAACAAGCCGGCCACGGCCTCCTCGGCCCAGTCGGCGGACTACCCGGCGACGGCCGCCACCGACGGCAGCGCCACCAGCCGCTGGTCCTCGGCCTTCGCCACCGACCCGCAGTGGATCCAGATCGATCTGGGATCCGTGAAGAGCGTGAACCGGGTGGTCCTGAACTGGGAGGTCGCCTACGGCCGCGCCTACACGGTGCAGCTGTCGGACGACGGCGCCACCTGGAGGGACGTGTACTCCACCACCACGAGCGACGGCGGGACGGACGAACTGACCGGGCTGAACGGCAGCGGACGCCACCTCCGGGTGACCGGCACCCAGCGGGCGACCGGGTACGGCTACTCACTGTGGGAGGTGGAGGCCTACTCCTGACGGGCGGGCACGCGGACCGGCCCCCACCCCTGTGCGCAGGGGTGGGGGCCGGTGTGCCGGACGACGGGCTCAGAAGCGGCTGGAGACGGTGGCTCCGGCGAAGTCCTGCGCTGCGTGCAGGCTGACGTAGAGGTAGCCGGCCGGCGGGTTGGTGATGGTCAGGGTTTCGGTGTTGCCGGCCTGGGCGGAGCGGGCGGTGTAGTTGCCCGTGGTGGCCCAGGTGGTGGGGCTGTAGTAGAGGTCGGCGTTGCCGGTGCCGCCCGAGACCGAGATCTTCAGGGAGGAGGTGCCGGCGGGGACGTTCACGTAGAAGTAGCGGTAGTTCCCGGCGGTGGCCGAGACGTTGGAGCGGCTGCAGTCGGCGCCGAGTATCCGGACGTCGGCCTCCGGGCACTCCACCTGGGCCGTACCGAACCGGGTCGAGACGGTGACGCCCGCGAAGCCCTGGACGGCGTGCAGGCTGATGTAGACGCGGCCGGCTGCGGGGTTGTTGACGGTCAGGGACTCGCTGTTGCCGCTCTGCGCCGAGCGGGCCGTGTAATTGCTGGTGGTGGCCCAGCCGGTGGGGCTGTAGTAGAGGTCGGCGTTGCCGGTGCCGCCCGAGACCGAGATCTGCAGGGAGCCGGTGCCGGCCGGGACGTCCAGGTAGAAGTAGCCGTAGTTGCCGGTCGTCGCGGAGACGTTGGAGCGGTAGCAGTTGTCACCGAGCACCCGCACGTCGGCGTTGGCGCACTCACCGGGCCCGGCGCTGCCGACCGTGACCGCCTTGCTGGTGGTGGCGGTGGCGCCCTTGTTGTCGGTGACCGTGAGCTTGACGGTGTACGTACCGGCCGCCGCGTAGCTCTTGACCGGGTTGGCGGAGGTGGAGGTGGTGCCGTCACCGAAGGTCCAGGCGCGGGAGGCGATGGTGCCGTCCGCGTCCGTGGAGGTGTCGGTGAAGGTGACCGCCAGGGCGTTCACCGCGGCCGTGAACCCGGCCACCGGGGCCTTGTTGGCCGGCGGGGTGGTGCCGCCGCCGCAGTCTCCGGCCGCGCACTTGACCAGCCAGGCGGCGAAGTCCGCGTCGTAGCGGGTGCCGATGGTGGAGGTGAGCAGGGTGCGGGCGGCCGCCCAGTTGCCGGCGCGGTAGTGGCCGAGGAGCGTGGTCACGTCCTGCGGGTGCGACTGGAGCAGGTAGCGCACCGCCAGGTAGCCCCACCGGTAGACGCGGGTGGAGTCGGAGTTGTCGTAGGTGGTGTCGAAGAGCGTGCTGAGCTTGTAGGTGTTCTTGCCCGCCTCGACGGCGGCCTGGTCGTAGGCGACGCCGCGGTAGGAGTAGGAGATGTACTCGGCGAAGCCCTCGACCCACATCACGGTCGGGGTGGTCATCCCCAGGTCGAAGTCGCCGTACATGTTGAAACGGCCGTCGAGGTAGTGGGTGTACTCGTGGTTGAGGTTCCAGATCTGGAACTCCGGCCGGACCCACTCCGCCTCGTAGGCGATGAACCGCGGCTGGTTCCCGGTGACCGAGGGGTCACCCTCCAGGTACATGCCGCCGTTGTTGGTGCTGATCCCGAAGATGACACCGGCGTAGGACGCGTAGTCGGCGCTGGAGTCGAAGGCCACGACCTCGAGCATGGTGTTCTTGTCGTTGGCGACCGGGCCGGAGTCCTTGACCACGTTGTGGAAGAAGGCGTCCTGGTTGGCCAGGCTGGTGCAGCTCGCGCCGAGCTCGGCGGCGGTCATCTGCTGCGCCACGATCCGCAGGGTCGGGCTGCAGGTGTGGTTGACCGTCAGGACGGCGGCACGCACCCGGGCCGGCAGGTCGCAGGTCCCGTAGTAGGAGCAGTTGGCCGCGTCGTACGAGGTGGTCATCTCGGCGAGCGGCACCCACAGCGAGGAGGTCCGGCCGGTGATCGAGGTGCGGTCCAGCAGCTGCTTGACGAGCGGCCGTACGGTCGCCTGGAGCGCGGAGTGCTGGAGGAAGCGGCCCAGCTCGCGGCCCGCGTTGGCCGTCAAGTAGCTCTTGTCCGTACCCAGGAGCGCGTCATGGGTGACGGCGAAGTCGCGCAGCACCGTGAGGATGCTCGGGTCGGCCTGGACGGCCGGCAGGAACTCGGCGGTCTGGTGGCCGCGGAACAGCACCGTGTAGGCGTTGTTGACGGCCGCCAGCATCGACGGGCTGCTGTTGTACGAGGAGTTGTAGCCGCTCAGCAGCCGCTTGGCCACGCCGAGGTAGCGCGCGTTCTCCTGGGCGCTGTCGATCAGGATGACGCTCTCGCCCAGGGTCGGGCCGTTGGCATCCGTCACGTCGGCCGCGCGGGGAGCGGCGAAGAAGGTGTCCAGGGCGCCCCGGATCGAGCTCTTCAGAGCCGGCCCGTAGGTCCCGACGGTGGACTCGTTGTACCACTGCACGTAGTAGCCGGCCCGCAGGAAGAGCACGAGCTGCCCGGTCTTCGTGCTGTTGTCGCCCGGGTAGGTGGCGGAGGCGGTGCGCAGGGCGTCGGCCACCGAGACCATCTGCGCCTCGCGGAAGGCGGCCTGCGCGTCGTTGCCCTTGAGCAGGAACAGCGAGTTCACGCAGTCCATCTCGGAGGCCTTGATCTGCTGGACCAGCGCGGCCCCGGTCTTCGAGGTGAAGTCCGCGACGTTGCAGGCCGCGGCGAGGGCCTCGGCGGCGGCAGCGGCGCCGGGCGCCAACAGGGCCTTGGACGAGCGCTGTTCGGTGCGCGCGGCCTCTTTGGTGGCCCGGAGCGGTGCGCGCTCGGACAGGTCCGCGTCCGGACGTGCGGCGTGCTCGGACCTGAGGGAGGCGGCCGCGGCGGCCGGGGTCGAGGGCTGCGGGGCGGCGCCGGACTTCACGGCCGGAGCGGGAGCGGCGGGCTTCAGCTCGCGTGCGAAGGCCTGGCCGGCGGGGGCGAGCATCGTCAGGCCCAGACAGCAGGCCAGGGCGGCTATCAGGGGCCGGGCACGGCCCTTCGTGGTGGGGGAACTGCGCATGAGGGGTGGGCCTCCGAGCCGGTCTGCGGCCGCGCTGGCAACGCGGCGGTTGGGGAATGCGGACCGTGACGTCGACGGGAGTTGGTGGGGATGCCACCTCTGTCGTGTACACGGCTATGCAGTGTGCGATGTAACATGGCACACATCACATGGCTCTGGAAGTCCCCGCGGCACAGTTCTCGAGATCTGAGTGGCTGCCAGAGGGTGATGCGAGGGGGATGCGAGGGGGGATCCGTCCGGTTCGCCTGAGGTCGTCCCGCTTCCCCAGCCCCCCGGCCACCGCATGCGCCGCGCGAGGGGCCCGCCCATACTGAATTCGTGAGACGTACTCGTACGGTCATGCTGTGCGTCGCCGGTCTGATGGGCGCGGCCCTTCCGGCGGGGACGGCGGCCGCCGGCGTTCAGCCGGCCGCTCCGGCGCCGGGGACATGCGTGAACTCACCCGGACCCGCCCAGGGCGACGCGCTCAAGGTCCGTACCATCGCGCAGCAGGCCCAGCGGGAGTTCGGCCTGAACTCGGTGGTGCTGCGGGTCTCCTCCGACGGCCGCGAGGTGCTCACCACGGCCCTCGGAGAATCGATGACGGGAGTCCCGGCCGAGCCGTCCATGAAATTCCGTACGGGGTCCGTGGCCATCGTCTACATGGGCGCCGTCCTGCTCCAACTCGTGGACGAGGGCAAGGCGTCGCTCGACGACCCCGTCTCGCGCTGGTTGCCGGACGTGCCCCACGGTTCGGAGATCACCCTGCGCATGCTGGGCAGTTCGACCTCCGGCCTGCACGACTACGTCACCGACCCGGCGTTCCTGGCCGAGTTGGAGGCCAAGCCGTTCCGCGCGTGGACCTCGGCCGAGGTCATCGACATCGCGACGGACAAACCGCTGCTCTACGAGCCGGGCACCAACTGGAGCTATTCACACGCCAACTTCAACCTGCTCGGCGAGGCGCTGGAGAAGATCGGCGGACTCCCGCTGGACCGGCTGCTGACGGAGCGCGTGTACGGACCGTTCGGACTGACCGGGACCAGCAACCAGTCCACCCCGCAGATCCCGGAACCGGTCCTGCACGCCTTCACGTCCGAGCGCGGCACCTACGAGGAGTCCACCTTCTGGAACCCCTCGTGGACCACCACTCCCGGCGCGGTCCTCGTCCAGAACATCTGTGACCTGGACCGGTCCGCACGCGGTATCGGGACCGGTGAGCTGCTGTCCGCGAAGTCCTTCAAGACCCAGCTTGACCCGGGCACCATCGGCCTCGGCCACCCGACGGCATCCTGCCCGGACACCGTCTGCCTCCTGACCAATACGGCGGCCCACCACTTCGGCCTGGGCGTGATCGTGGTCAACGACTGGATCCTGACGAACCCGTCCTTCTCCGGCTACGCGGCCATCCAGGCCTACTTGCCGGCGGAGAAGCTCGCCATCTCCGTCACCGTGACCCAGGGCCCCAAGAGCCCCGCGGGCAATTCGGCCCAGACCATAGCGGAGCGCATCTCCGCGGCCCTCGCCCCCGGACACGTACTGAAGATGCGCTGACCCGGACCTTCCGTCCGCGCGATCCCGTTCCGCGCGATCCCGTTCCGCGCGATCCCGTTCCGCACGATCCGGTTCTGTACGATCCCGCCATGATCGCCTTCACCGCGGAACCGCTGATACGCGTCCTGCACGACGCATCCCGCCCGGACCTGCGGGAACCGGCGCGTCCGCGTCCGGTCCGCCTCTACGCCAAGGAACAGCCCCTCGGCCCGGTCGGCGTGGCGGGCTTCTCCATCGGCGGCTACACGGCCGCGGCGCTCGCCGGGGCCCGCATCGATCCGGGCATCCTGCTGGCCGTGGCCAACGGCCAGGCGCCCCTGCCGGAGATCCCCGAGTTCCCCGGCGTACTGGAGGCGCTGCGCGCGAAGTACGCGCAGGACGAGGTGCCGGAGCGCACGCTGGCTCCCGCCGGCGACGATCTCACCGACTCCCGGGTGCGGGCGGTCTTCCTGGTGTCCCCGGGAGTCGGCGCCATGGTCACCCGGGAGAGCCTGGAGGCCGTACGGGTGCCGGTCGCCATCCGCTGGGCCGGAGCGGACACGATCACCCCGTACGAGATCGACACGAGGCCCTACCTGGACCACATCCCCACCGCGAGCGGCCGCTCGGTCGGGCCCGCGGTCCGGCACGACGACTTCTTCGCCCCGGAGCCCGCCGACCCGACGGCCCGGGTCCGGGCCGGCGAGGACGCGGCCGCGTTCTTCCTGGAGCAACTGGGCTGACCCGGTCCGCCACCGGTCCGCCACCGATCCGCGGGCGGCGGCGGGTCACAGGATCGCGAACAGGTCTTCGAGGGGCGCCGGTACGCGGTCGGGGCCGAGGGCCTCGACCAGCACGCGCCCGTAGCGGATCTTGCGCCCCTTCTTCGTACCGAGGAAGCGCCGCACCTGCTGCTGCGCCGTGCGGCCCTGCTGCGCGGGCTGGCGCAGGAAGGTCCGCAGGGCGCGGTGGTCCCCCTCCTCGCGGACGAGTTCCTCGACCCGGGGCACGCCCAGCGCGCGGATGAGCTCGTCCTCCAGGTCCGCCGCGCAGACGAAGAAGCCCTCCGGTCCGGCGCCGGCGCGCTCCCAGCCGCGCGCGTAGAAGTCGCGCTCCCTCTCGTCGCACAGGCCCGTCAGGCGCAGGCCCAGGCCCCGCGGACCGAGGAACCCGGCGAAGCGCGCGACGCTCATGGCCCCGCCCATCGGGAGGACGCAGATCCCTTCGGCGGCCAGGTTCCGGCCCCGTGCCGCGGCCAGGGCGCCGACCGCTTCGGCGTCGCTCGCCCCTTCGAGCAGCACGACGGTGCGTACGGGCAGCCGCGCGGCGAGCCCGCGCGCCGCGTCCGCCGCCTCCGCGGCGTCCCCCACGTCACCGAGCCCACCGGCGTCACCGGCCGCCCACGCGGTCACCGCATCCCCGAACGCCGCCATGTCAGCCATGGGGGGAGTCTGATCGACTTCCCGGCGCGGCGGTACGCAATTTCCGGCGGCGGGTCCGCCGGGCCGCCGGGACCGCGCCGGATCCCGACCGTCCAGGACCCCGACCGTCCAGGATCCCGACGCCCCGGATCCCGCCCCGCGCGGCCCCGGCCGTCCGGCCCGCTCCGCCCGTCCGCGCGGACCCGGACGATCGACCCTAGGATGGACGGGAACCGGGTGGGGGCGGCTCGCCGTGACGCCGCCAGTCCAGGCCGCTCGGGGTGGGAGAGCCATGACAGAGGCCGCCGATACGGCGAGGACCGTGATCCTGACCGTGGACGACGATCCGGGAGTGTCCCGTGCCATCGCCCGCGACCTGCGCCGGCGCTACGGCTCCGGGTACCGGATCGTGCGCGCCGAGTCCGGCGAATCCGCCCTGGAGGCGCTGCGCGAGCTCAAGCTCCGCGGTGACCTGGTGGCGGTGATCCTCGCCGACTACCGCATGCCGCAGATGAACGGCATCGAGTTCCTCGAACAGGCCCTCACCGTGTACCCGGGCGCGCGCCGCGTCCTGCTGACCGCCTACGCCGACACCAACGCGGCGATCGACGCGATCAACGTGGTCGACCTCGACCACTACCTCCTCAAACCCTGGGACCCGCCCGAGGAGAAGCTCTACCCCGTCGTGGACGACCTCCTCACCGCCTGGCGCACCGGCGACCACCGGCCCGTGCCCGCCACCAAGGTGGTCGGACACCGCTGGTCGGCACCCTCGTCGAGCGTGCGGGAGTTCCTGGCCCGCAACCAGGTGCCGTACCGCTGGTACTCCTGCGAGGAGCCGGAGGGACAGCGCCTCCTGCGGGCGGCCGGATCCGACGGACAGCGGCTGCCCGTGGTGATCACTCCCGGGGGCACCGTGCTGATCGAGCCGGACGCCCCCGACCTGGCCGCCCACGTGGGGCTCGCGACCACGCCGACCGCCGACTTCTACGACCTCGTCGTGATCGGCGGAGGTCCGGCCGGGCTCGGCTCCGCGCTGTACGGGGCCTCCGAGGGACTGCGCACCGTACTGGTCGAGCGGTCCGCGACCGGCGGCCAGGCCGGGCAGAGCTCCCGCATCGAGAACTACCTCGGCTTCCCGGACGGGGTGTCCGGCGCACAGCTCACCGAACGGGCCCGCCGCCAGGCCGGCCGGTTCGGCGCCGAGATCCTCACCGCACGCGAGGTCACCGCACTCGAGGTGAACGGCGCGGCCCGCGTCGTCCGCTTCTCCGACGGCTCGGCGATCGGCGCGCGGAGCATCATCCTCGCGACCGGCGTCTCCTACCGCCAGCTCGCCGCTCCGGGCTGCGACGGCCTCACCGGCCGCGGGGTGTACTACGGCTCCTCGCTCACCGAGGCCTCCTCCTGCCTGGAACAGGACGTGTACATCGTCGGCGGCGCCAACTCCGCCGGACAGGCGGCCATGTACCTCGCCCGCGGCGCGAAATCGGTGACCCTCCTGGTGCGCGGGGAGTCCCTGGCCGCCTCGATGTCGTACTACCTGATCCAGCAGATCGAGCAGACGCCCAACATCACGGTGCGCACCCGCACCACCGTCGAATCGGCGCACGGCGAAGGCCACCTGGAGCAGCTCACCCTGCGCGACGTGGACACCGGTGCGTCCGAACTCGTCGACACCCAGTGGATGTTCGTCTTCATCGGCGCCGCCCCGCTCACCGACTGGCTGGACGGTACGGTGCTGCGCGACGACCACGGCTTCATCCTGGCCGGGCCCGACCTCACCCCGAACGGACGGCCGCCGGCCGAGTGGGAGCTGGACCGGCCGCCGTACCACCTGGAGACCAGCGTGCCCGGCGTGTTCGTGGCGGGCGACGCGCGCGCCCGGTCGGCCAAACGGGTCGCGTCCGCCGTCGGAGAAGGAGCCATGGCCGTGATGCTCGTCCACCGGTACCTGGAGGAGTCGTGAGCGGGCAGGCGATGCCCTGCTCCCCGCAGGAGATCGGCTCGCTCTTCCTGTTCGAGAAGCTCACCCCGGAGCAGCTCGGGCGGCTGTGCGCCGAGGGCCGCGTGGAGCGGTTCGACACCGGCCCCGTGTACACCGAGGGCGACCCCGCGACCTGCTTCTACGTGATGATCGAGGGCACCGTGGTGCTGTCCCGCCGGGTCGGCGGCGACGAGGTGGAGGTCGGCCGGACCTCGCAGCGCGGGGTGTACGCGGGAGCCATGCAGGCCTACCTGGGCGACCGCGTCCCGCAGACCTACAACAACTCGATGCGGGTGACCGAGCCGACGCGGTTCTTCGTCCTGCCCGCCCAGTCCTTCTCGGACGTCATGCGGGAATGGTTCCCGATGGCCGCGCACCTGCTGGAGGGGCTCTTCTTCGGCTCCAGGAGCACCCAGCAGGCCATCGGCCAGCGCGAACGGCTGCTCGCCCTCGGCTCCTTGTCCGCCGGACTCACCCACGAGCTCAACAACCCGGCCGCGGCGGCCGTCCGGGCCACGGCCACCCTGCGTGAACGCGTGGGCAAGATGCGGCACAAGCTGGCCCACATCTCCCAGGGGAACTACCCCCGCGAGGCGATCGCCGAACTCATCGACATCCAGGAACGCACCGTCGAACGGGTCGCGAAAGCACCGGTGTTGAGTCCCCTGGAAGCCTCCGACCGGGAGGACGAACTCGCCGACTGGCTGGAGGACCACGGGGTCCCCGAGGGCTGGCGGATCGCGCCGGTCTTCGTCCAGGCGGGCCTGGACACGGACTGGCTGGAGCACGTCGCGGCGAGCGTGGCCGAGGACCTCCTGCCGAGCGCCATCGGCTGGCTCAACTACACGGTGGAAACAGAGCTGTTGATGGACGAGATCGACGACTCCACCACCCGGATCTCCCACCTCGTCGACGCCGCCAAGCAGTACTCGCAGCTCGACCGGGCCCCGCACCGGGTCGTGGACGTCCACGAACTCCTCGACAGCACCCTGCTGATGCTCTCCGGCAAGATCGGGCCCCGGATCCGGGTGGTCAAGGAGTACGACCGCTCCGTGCCGGACGTACCGGCCTACCCCGCGGAACTCAACCAGGTGTGGACCAACCTCATCGACAACGCCGTCTTCGCCATCGGGAGCACCGGCCGCGAGGGCACCCTGACGGTCCGCACGGCACGATCGGGCGACCGGCTGCTCGTGGAGTTCCGCGACACGGGGCCCGGCATCCCGGCCGAGATCCGCAGCCGGATCTTCGACCCGTTCTTCACCACCAAACCCGTCGGCGAGGGCACCGGCCTGGGCCTGGACATCTCCTGGCGAATCGTGGTCAACAAGCACCACGGAAGCCTCCAGGTCGAGTCCGCGCCGGGGGACACCCGCTTCCAGGTGCTGCTCCCGCTGACTCCACCGGAACCCGAGTCCGATCCCGATCCCGATCCCGAGCGTTCAGAGGAGCCCGCATGACCGCCATCGACGGAGTCGACCCGAACGTCCCGCCCAGCGGCGCCGGCTGCGTCGAATGCGACGCGCTGGGCGGCTGGTGGTTCCACCTGCGGCGCTGCGCCCAGTGCGGCCACATCGGCTGCTGCGACTCCTCGCCGGCCCAGCACGCCACCGCCCACTGGAAGTCCACCGGACATCCCCTGGTGCAGAGCTACGAACCGGGTGAGGACTGGTTCTGGGACTACGCCGCGAACGAGCTGTACGAGTCCGGCCCCGAGCTGACCCCGCCCTCCGGCCATCCGGCGGACCAGCCGGCCCCGGGCCCGTCCGACCGGCTCCCCGAGGACTGGAGCCGACGGCTCCACCGCTGATCCGGGCGGATCAGAAGGGCTTCGTCGGCAGGTACTTGCCGTCCAGGGTGATGACCGCGCGCTCGCCGCCGTCGGGGTCGGCGACCTTCTTCACGTCGAGCTTGAAGTTGATCGCGAAGACGATCCCGTCGCCGAGCTGCTCGTGGACCAGCGCCTTCAGCGTGGTGCCGTAGACCTGGAGCATCTCGTAGAAGCGGTAGATCGTCGGGTCGGTGGGGGCGCCGCCGGGGACCGAGCCGCGGGTCGGGATGGTCTGCAGCAGCACCGCGTCGTCGGCGTCGAGGCCGAGCAGGGCGGCCACGGCCTCGGCCGAGGCCCGGGGCAGCGGGTGCTGGCCGAGCACGGCAGCGGTGACGAAGGCGACGGACAGGCCCGCCGCGTCCGCGATCCGCTGCCAGGTCAGGTCCTCGCGGATCTTGGCGTCCACGGCCTTGACGGCCAGGGCCTGACGGGCGGTGTTGTCGAACTGGGCGTGCACCATGAGAGGGCTTCCTTTCGGGTGAGCCGCCCACCGGGGGTGGGGGCGAGCGGCGGATGAAGTGGGGGAGACGCGGGCCCGGGGCCCGAGGGGTGGCGGCCGGTCAGGCCGCGGGGGAGGCGGGTGCGGAGGAGCCGACCTCCTCGACGCCCCCCGCCCGGATGTCGTAGACCCAGCCGCGCAGGGTCACGGAACCCGCGGCCAGGGCGCGGGCCACCGAGGGGTGGGTGGCCAGGTTCGCCAGCTGTGCCCGTACGTTCTCCCGTACCAGCGCCTCGACCCTCCGGGGGTCCTCCCCGTCGCCGGTACGGGCGAGCGAGGCGTCCGCGTGGCGCAGCCAGCCGGCGACCGCCGGTGCGCCGCTGAGGTCGTGCCGCTCGGCCAGGGCGGTCATCGCGCCGCAGGCGGAGTGCCCGCACACCACGATATCGCTCACGCCCAGGACCGCGACGGCGTACTCGATGCTGGCCGCCACCCCGTCCGTGCCGGGGGCGTGCGCGGGGACGAGGTTGCCGGCGGTGCGGATGACGAACAGCTCGCCCGGCTCGCTCTGGGTGATCAGCTCCGGCACCACACGGGCGTCGGAGCAGCTGATGAACAGGGTGCGCGGGCGATGGGTCGTCGCGAGCCGGGCGAAGAGCTCCGCCTTGCCCGGGTAGACCTCCCGCCGGAACTGGGCGACGCCCTCGATGAGGTCGTGCATGGTCACTCCCTTCGATGACTGCCGACCCGTGGGGCCGACGAGATCCACCATGCACGACCTGCACCTATAGCGTCCAAGACGCATTACCCATGTCTCCTATAGATGACATCTATACTGGACTCCATGGCCCTGGAACTCCGTCACCTGCGCTACCTGCTCGCCGTCGCCGAACACGCCGGCTTCACCCGCGCCGCCGAAGAGCTGCGGATCTCCCAGCCGACCCTGTCCCAGCAGGTCAAGCAGCTCGAAAGCACCCTCGGCGTCCAGCTCCTGGACCGCACCGGCCGCGCCGGCGTCCGCCTCACCGACGCCGGTGAAACCTACGTCCACCACGCCCGCCGGGCCCTGCGCGACCTCGCCGCCGCCGAACGTGCGGTCCACGACGTCGCCGACCTCTCCCGGGGCCACCTCCGGCTGGCGGTGACGCCGACCTTCACCGCCTACCTCGTCGGGCCACTGGCGGCGGAGCTCCACGCCCGCCATCCCGGCATCACCCTGGACCTCAAGGACATGGCCCAGGACCGCATCGAAACCGGCCTGCTCGCCGATGAGCTCGACCTGGGGATCGGCTTCGACGGCCCGCACCTGCCCGGCATCACCGCGACCCCGCTGTACGCCGAGACCCTCGGCCTCGTCACCGCCGCCCGCCCCGCCGAGCGCCCGCAGTCACTCCACCCCTTGCCCGTGGCCGCCCTGGCGGACCGTCAACTAGTACTACTGAGCGGTGACTTCGCCACCCGCGGGCACATCGATGCCTACCTGGCCGGCCACCGGGTGCGTCCGCGCATCGCGGTGGAGGCCAACTCGGTCCAGACCCTCACCGAAATCGTCCGGCGCACGGACCTCGCGACCGTCCTGCCCGACGCGGTCACGGAGGACCACCCCCACCTCGCCCCGGTCCCCCTCGAACCGCCCCTGCCCACCCGCACGGTGGCCCTCCTCGGACGCGAGAACGCCTACCGGAGCGCCGCCGCCCGCGCGTTCACCCGGCTCGCACACGACCACGTCCGGGCCCGCGGCTACACCCCGGCCTGAGCGTCGACGCCGCGCCCGGTGCGGCGCAGGGCGCCGGGCGTCGTCCCGTACCAGCGCTTGACGGCCCGGCGCAGCGCGCGGGCATCCGCGTAACCGCTCCGGGCGGCGATCGAGTCGACACTGAGGTCGGTGTCGTGGAGCAGCCGGGCGATGTGCCCCCGCCGCAGGGTCTCGACCTCCTCGCTCCAGGTCGTGCCGTGCTCCTCGAGGCGGCGCTGGAGGGTGCGCGCGCTGAGGGCCATCCGCCGGGCCACCGAGGACAGGGTCGGCGCGCCCTCGTCGTGGGCGGAGGCCAGGGCGGTACGGAACAGGGCCGGCCAGTCGTGCAGCGGGATCGCGCTCGCGAGGTGCTGCTCGGCGTGCCGGCGGAGCACCGCCGACAGCCCGGGCTGGGCGTGCGGGGCCGGGGAGTCCAGGTCGGCGGTGCGGAAGGTGATCGAACTGGCCGGGGCCTCGAACTCGATGCGCCGGGTGCCGTAGAGCTCGACCAGGGCCTCGTGCCGCGCGGGTGCCTTGGCGGCCAGGGAGACGCGCAGGGGAACGAGGCGCCGCCCCGCGGCTTCGCCGAGCCGGCGCCGGTACAGGCCGAGGGCGTAGCCGCGGATGCCGCAGGCCGCCTCGTGGGTGATGTCGGCCCGATTGTCGTGTCCGATGGTGACGTGCTCGCCGTCCTCGGTGATCCGCATGCCGTCCGTCAGGGGGTCGGCGACGGTGGCGAAATGGGCCGCGGCGTCCCGGATCCCTTCGAGCGGAGTGGGCGCGGAGGTGATCAGGTAGTCCCAGACCCCGAGGGCGCCGATGTCCGACTCCCGCGCCAGCAGCACGGACATCTCGGCCCAGGGAGCGTGCACCGTGGTGAGCTCCGCGATCCGGATGGCCGTGGCCGAAGGGGTGCGGCACAGATCGTCGTTGAGGTGGTGGGGCGCCATGCCCAGCAGGTGCGCGTATCCGTGCGGGCCTATGCCGACCAGCCGCGCGACGGCGACGGTCAGACGGGCGAGGGCGGAGGAGGTCGTCCCCTGATGTGCGTGCGAAACCACAGGGGCAGAGCGTAGTCCAGCGTGAAGTACCAGGTCATCCCGGGGGTTGGCGACCTGCAGACCCCGACACGGCGCCGCAGGGTCCCCCCCCCGTGGCGCGGTAGGTCCCCTTGCTGGCACGTACGGCCCTGGGGGAGGTGATCCTCCCGGCGCTAGCGTGGAGACCGTCCCCGCACCGAACGGGCGTCACGAAAACGGTGGTTGGAGCGGAGTCCCCCCACGGGGGTGGGGGGCTCCCGATCCGGCGAGACGGTCGTGCGGGGCCGGCCGCGACGGGCGGGGTCGGTCACTCCACCCAGGGCTTCCACACGTTCTCGTTGCGCTCCACCCACTTCTTCGCCGCCTGCTGCGGCGGCAGCTTCTCCTCGGCGATCATCAGGGACACCTCGTTCTGCTGCGCCTTGGTCCAGTGGAACTTCTTCAGGAAGCCGGCCGCCTTTCCGTCCGACTCCGCGAAGCGCGTGTTCAGGTACTTCTGCAGCGGTGTGTTCGGGTAGGCGCAGGCCACCTTCTGCGGATCGTCCGCGCAGCCTTCGGTGTACTCGGGGAGCTTCACCTCGGTCATCGGGACACGCTCGAAGAGCCACTGCGGCTCGTACCAGTACGTCAGGAAGGGCTTGTGCTCCTTGGCGAACTGCTTGATCTGGGTGATCTGGGCCGCCTCGGAGCCGGCGAAGACCACTTCGAAGTCCAGGCCCAGGTTCTTCACCAGTGCCTTGTCGTTCGTGACGTAGGACGGGGAGCCGTCCATCAGCTGGCCCTTGCCGCGGCTCTCGGGGGTGCGCAGCTGGTCGGCGTACTTGTCGAGGTTCTTCCAGTCGGTGACGTCGGGATGGGCCTCGGCGAAGTACGTGGGGACGAACCAGCCGATGTGGCCCGTCACGCCCAGGTCCCCGCCGGGGGTGATGGTCTTCTTGCCCTCTACGTACCGCTTCTCCTGCTCGGGGTGGCCCCAGTCCTCCAGGATCGCGTCGACGCGGCCCTGGCTGAGGGCGTCCCAGGCGGGGACTTCGTCGACCTGGACGGTGTCCACGCGGTAGCCCAGCTCGTGTTCGAGGAGGTAGGAGGCGACGGCGGTGTTCGCCTGGGCGCCGACCCACGACTGGACGGAGAGGGTGACGGTCTTCGCGCCCTGTGCGGCGGCGTACGGGGATGACTGGCGGGTCATGTCGGCGGCCCCGCAGCCGGTGAGGACGGCGAGTCCGGTCGCGGCGGCGAGGACGGCCGCGCCGCGTCGGCCGCGCAGGGTGAGGGGGGTTGCGTCGCGCATGTCAGGCCTCCTTCACGGGCTGGGTGACGCGGTCGAGGAGCAGGCCGAGGCAGACGATCGCGGCGCCGGCCACCAGGCCGGTGGCCAGGTCGCCCTGGGCGAGGCCGAGGACGACGTCGTAGCCGAGCGCGCCGCCGCCGACGAGGCCGCCGATGATGACGACGGCCAGGACCAGGACCACGGCCTGGTTGACGGCCAGCAGCAGCGCCGGCCGGGCCAGGGGCAGTTGGACCTGACGGAGCAGCTGCGAGCGGGTCGCGCCGAGCGAGCGGGCGGATTCGACAACGGTCGGGTCCACCTCGCGCAGGCCCTGGACGGTGATCCGGACGACGGCCGGCAGCGCGTACACGACGGCGGCCGCGGCGGCCGGTGCGCGGCCGACGCCGAACAGCGCGACCACGGGGATGAGGTAGACGAACTGCGGCAGGGTCTGGCACACGTCGAGGACGGGCCGCAGCAGCCGCTCGGCGCGGGCGCTGCGGGCGGCTCCCACGGCGATCGCGAAGCCCAGTACGAGGGTGACCGCCACGGCGGCCAGGACCTGGGAGAGCGTGTCCAGGGAGGCTTCCCACACGCCGAGCACCCCGACGGCGCCCAGGGCGAGGACCGCGGTGAGTGCGGTGCGCCAAGTGCCCGCGAGCAGGGCGAGAGCGGCGGCCACGAGCAGGAGCAGCCACCAGGGGGCGGCCTGCAGTCCGCCGCGCAGCGGGTCGAGGATCCAGCCGGTGAAGCGGGCGGCCCAGTCGGCGGTGCCGCCGACGACGGGGACGCCGGAGTAGAGGTGGTCGGTCATCCAGGCGACGGCCGAGTTCACCGGGGCGGCGAGGGAAACGGTCCAGGACTCGGGCCACAGGCTGCTGCCGGCGATGCGCCCGGCGACGGCGGCGGCCACGGCCGCGAGGAGGGTGAGGAGGAGGCCGTACCAGCCCGAGAACACCCGGCGCAGCAGGTCCTGTTCGCCGACGGGCACGGTGGCGCCGATCCGGCGGCCCGCGGCGTCGGCGGTGCGGTCCAGCACCACGGCGAGCAGCACGATCGGGATGCCCGCGGCCAGGGCCGCTCCGACGTCCACGGAGGCGAGGGCCTGGTAGACGCGGTCGCCCAGGCCGCCCGCGCCGATCACGGAAGCGATGACGGCCATGGACAGGCCCGTCATGATGGCCTGGTTGACGCCGAGCAGGAGCTGTCGGCGCGCGAGCGGAAGGCGGGCGGTCAGCAGTCGCTGGCGTCCGGTGGCACCGAGCGAGGCGGCGGCTTCCATGACTCCCGCGTCGGCCTCGCGCAGGCCGAGGGCGGTGAGGCGGGCCATGGGCGGGGCGGCGTAGACCACGGTGGCGAGGACGGCGGCGGGCACGCCGATGCCGAAGACCAGCACCATCGGCAGCAGGTACGCGAAGGCCGGCAGGATCTGCATGGTGTCGAGTACGGGGCGCAGGGCGCGGTCGGCGCGCGGGGAGAGTCCCGCGGCGAGGCCCAGCAGGGCGCCGAGTACGACGGAGGCCGCGACGGCGACGGCCATCAGCGCCAGGGTCTGCATGGTCGGCACCCACATGCCGAGCAGTCCGCAGGCGGCAAAGGCGGCGGCGCAGGTCAGGGCCAGCCGGATGCCGGCGAGGCGCCAGGCGACCAGGGCGGCCAGGGCGGTGACCCCGGTCCAGCCGGCGGCCAGCAGGAGCACGTACACGGCGCGGACGGACACCACGACGGCGTTGCTGATGTGGCCGAAGAAGTAGAGGAACAGCGGGTGGTTGTCACGGTGGTCGATGATCCAGTCGCCGGCGCGGCCGAGCGGGCCGGACAGGTCGACGGCCAGGGCCGCGGGCCAGCTGCCGGCGCCCGGGAAGGCCACGGCGAGCGGGATCAGCAGGGCGACGGCGACGCCCATCGGGAGGAGGACTCCCCGGCGCCCGGCGCGGCCGGGCAGGGTTCTGCGGGGGCGGTCCCGCTGCGCGGACGCGGTACGCGAGTGACGCGGGCCGGCGGTCCCTTCGGCGGACTGCGGGGCTTCCGAAGGGGTGTTGTCGCGGGCGTCGGCGCGGGCGTCGGTCGGGGTATGGGTCGGGGTCGCGGTCATGCGCACCACCTCCGGGCATCGGGGACGGTGGGCGCGGGGCGGGCGGGGCGGGTCATGCCGCCACCCCCCCGTCCGGTGGGGGCCGGGAGCCCGGCGACGACGGCGAGCAGCCCCGCGTCGTCCACGACGCCCAGGCAGCGGCCGTGGTCGACCACGCGGACCGGGCCGCCGCTGCGGGCGACGGCCTGGATGGCCTCGACCACGGTGGTGGCGGGGTTCAGCGCGGGTCCCTGTTCGGCCTCGCCCGCGGTGGCGGGGCGCATCGCGGTGCGGACGGTGAGCACCTGTTCGCGGGGGACGTCGCGGACGAAGTCCCGTACGTAGTCGTCGGCGGGCGAGCCGACGATCTCCTCGGGCGTGCCGAGCTGCACGATGCGGCCGTCGCGCATCAGCGCGATCCGGTCGCCCAGGCGCAGGGCCTCGGCGAGGTCGTGGGTGATGAAGACCATGGTGCGGCCCTCCTCGTGGTGGAGCCGGGCGACCTCCTCCTGCATCTCACGGCGGATGAGGGGGTCGAGTGCGCTGAACGGTTCGTCGAACAGGAGCACTTCGGGGTCGGCGGCGAGGGCGCGGGCCAGGCCGACGCGCTGCTGCTGGCCGCCGGAGAGCTGGGCGGGGCGGCGTTCCTCGAGTCCTTCGAGGCCGACCTTGGCGACGAGTTCGGCGGCCTTGTCCCGGCGGTCGGCGCGGCCGACGCCCTGGATCTCCAGTCCGTACGCCACGTTGTCGAGTACGGAGCGGTGCGGCAGCAGGCCGAAGTGCTGGAAGACCATGGCGGCGCGGCGGCGCCGAAGGTCGCGCAGCCGGGAGGCGTCCATGGCGAGGACGTCCTCGCCGTCGATGGCCACGCTTCCGGCGGTGGGCTCGATGAGCCGGGTGAGGCAGCGTACGAGGGTGGACTTGCCGGAGCCGGACAGGCCCATCACGACGAAGACCTCGCCCTTGCGGACGTCGAAGGTGACGTCGCGGACGGCGGCGGTGCAGCCGGTGCGCTCGCGCAGTTCGGCGGCGGACAGGTCGGCGCCGGCGGAGCCGGGGACCTTCGCGGCCGCCTTCCCGGGGCCGAAGACCTTCCACAGGCCGTCCACGGCGAAGACGGGGGGTGCGGCGGGGGTGGTCTTCACAGCAGGGGTCGTGTTCACCGGGTACCGCCTTCGAGGGCCAGCAGTTCGGCTGCCTTTTCGCCGACCATGAGCACTCCGATCATCGGGTTGACCGCGGGCATCGTGGGGAAGACGGAGGCGTCCGCGATGCGGATGCCTTCGAGCCCGCGGATCTTCAGGTCCGGGTCCACGACGGCGCCGGGGTCGTCGGCGGCGCCCATCCGGCAGGTGCCGGCCGGGTGGTAGACGGTGTGCGCGACGGAGCGGGCGTAGGCGCTCAGCTCTTCGTCGCCGGTGATCTCCGGGCCGGGGCACACTTCTCGCTTGAGCCAGCCGGCGAGCGGCTGGGTCGCGGCTATCTCGCGGGCGAGCTTGATGCCGTCCACCAGGGTCCGGCCGTCGTAGTCGTCCTCGTCCGTGAAGTAGCGGAAGTCCAGGGCCGGTTTCACCTCGGGGTCCGCGCTGGTCAGGTAAAGGCGGCCGCGGCTGCGGGGCTTGGGGATGTTGGGGGTCATCGACACACCGTGCGCGGGCCGTTCGTAGCCGATGCGCTCGGGGTTGTCGGTGAAGGGGACCTGGTAGAAGTGGAACATCAGGTCGGGTCCGGCGGATTCGGGGTCGCGCCGGACGAACAGCCCCGCGTCGCTGTCCATCGCGGAGTTCTCCGGTATCGGGCCGTCGGTTTCCCAGACGATCACCGACTCGGGGTGGTCGAGCAGGTTCTCCCCCACGCCGGGCAGGTCGTGCACCGGGGGGATGCCGAGGGCTTCCAGGTCCGCGCGCGGGCCGATCCCCGAGTGCAGCAGCAGCCGGGGGGTGTCCACCGCGCCGGCGCACACCAGTACCTCGCGGCGGGCGGTGACCAGGGACTCCGTACCGTCCGAGGACCGTACGCGGACCCCGCGCGCCCGGGTGCCGTCGAGTTCCAGACGGTGGGCCCAGGTCTCCAGGAGGATCGTGAGGTTGGGGCGCTCGTCCATGACGGGGTGGAGGTAGGCCACCGACGCGGAGGAGCGCTTGTTGTCCTCGGGGTGGTAGGCGAGGTCGAAGAAGCCGGCGCCCTCGTGGAAGGGCTTGCGGTTGAAGCCCTCGACGCGCGGGACGCCCAGGGCGCTCTGCGCGGAGTCGACGAAGTCGCGCGCGATGGCGTTGCGGTCCTTCTCGTCCACCGGGACGATGTTGTTGAGGAGCCGGTCGAAGTACGGGTCCATGGCGGCCGAGTGCCAGCCCTCGGCTCCGGACTCCGCCCACTCGTCCCAGTCGGACGGGAGCGGCTTGAAGGCGATGAGGGTGTTGTGCGAGGAGCAGCCGCCGAGGACGCGGGCGCGGCTGTGGCGGATGTGCGAGTTGCCACGGGGCTGCTCGGTGGTGGGGTAGTCGTAGTCGAGCTCGCCGCCGAGCAGGCCCATCCAGCGCCGCAGGGTGAGGACTTCGGGGCGGCCGACGTCGCTGGGGCCGCCCTCGATGACGGCGACGGTGACGGCCGGGTCCTCGGTGAGGCGGGAGGCGATCACGGAGCCGGCGGTGCCGCCGCCGACGACGACGTAGTCGTACTCCTGCTCCGTGGGGGTGTGGGCGGGGCTGTGCGTGGGGGTCGTCATGCTCTGCTCCTCCTTCAGCCCGCGAACCAGCGCACGGGGCGCGGGGCGAGGTTCTGGTACACGTGCTTGGACTCCCGGTACTCGGCCAGGCCGGACGGGCCCAGTTCGCGTCCGATGCCGGACTTGCCGAAGCCGCCCCACTCCGCCTGCGGGAGGTAGGGGTGGAAGTCGTTGATCCAGACGGTGCCGTGGCGCAGCCGGCCGGCCACGCGGCGGCCGCGGCCCGGGTCGGAGGTCCACACCGCGCCGGCGAGCCCGTACTCGGTGTCGTTGGCCAGCGCGACGGCTTCGGCCTCGGTACGGAAGGTCTCGACGGTCAGGACCGGCCCGAAAACCTCCTCCCGTACGACGCGCATCCCGCGGTGGCAGCGGTCCAGGACCGTCGGCCGGTAGAAGTAGCCCGGCCCGTCGGGGCGTTCGCCCCCGGAGCGGAGTACGGCTCCCTCGGCGAGGGCGGAGGCCACGTACTCCTCGGTGCGTTCGCGCTGGGCGGCGGACACCAGCGGCCCGCATTCCACGCCCGGGTCGGTGCCGCGGCCGAGGCGGATCCGGTCGGCCCGGCCGGCGAGTTCGGCGACGAAGCGTTCGGCGACGCTCTCCTCGACGATGAGCCGGGAGCCGGCGGAGCAGACCTGGCCGCTGTGCATGAAGGCGGCGTTGAGGGCCTGGTCGACGGCGGTGTCGAAACCTTCGTCGGTGGCGCAGGCGTCGGCGAAGACGACGTTGGGGTTCTTGCCGCCGAGTTCGAGTGCGACCTTCTTGACGGAGTCCGCGGCCGCGCGCATCACCTTCGTACCACTGGTGAGACCGCCGGTGAAGGAGACGAGGTCGACGTCGGGGTGGGCGGCGAGGCGCGCGCCGACGGGCTCGCCGGGGCCGGTGACCAGGTTCGCGACGCCGGCCGGGAGACCGGCCTCCGCCAGCAGGCCGATGAGGGCGACCGTGGACAGCGGGGTGATCTCGCTGGGCTTGAGCACGAAGGTGTTGCCCGCGGCGAGGGCGGGAGCGATCTTCCAGGAGGCCTGGAGGAGGGGGTAGTTCCACGGGGTGATCAGGGCACAGACCCCGACGGGCTCGTGCACGACGACGCTGTGGACGTCGGGGGTGCCGGCGTCGATCACGCGGCCCGCGCTCTCTCCGGCGACGAGGTCGGCGAAGTAGCGGAAGGCGTCGGCGACGCAGTCCACGTCCACGCGGCCCTCTTCCAGGGTCTTGCCCGCGTCGCGGCTCTCCAGCAGCCCGAGGCTTTCGCGGTCGCGGTGGAGCAGGTCGGCGGTGCGGCGCAGCAGGGCGGCGCGCTCCAGGACGGGGGTCCGGGGCCACTCCCCGCCGTCGAAGGCCGCGCGGGCGGCGCTGACGGCCGCGTCGGTGTCCGCGGTGCCGCCCTCGGCGACGACGGCGAGGACCGTGGCATCCGCCGGGTCGAGGACCTCCCGGGTGGCTCCTGTTACCGCGGAACGCCAGGTCCCGGCGATGTGGATGGTCGTCTGCTCGGACACGACTCGTTGTACCTCCGATTCCGGCACCGCGGCTTACCCGCGGTGGTGGTGCTCGTGCCCGCTTGCCCGGGTTCCTGGAAGCTATGTCCCATCCGTCACTGGAAGTGACGGGAGTCACTCGCCGTCACCTAGGGGAGATATGGGACAGATCGGGGCGTATTTGCACTGGTCGTCCGCCGGACCTCGCGGGCGGCCGCGTCCAGGCGAATCGAGCGGCGGTCAACCACCTGTGCGCCCGTGCGGAAGCCCCGGTACGTCAGTCCGTCCCCGCGCGCGGGGACGACGAGTACCTCCGTCCCCATGCCGCGGAGGGCCCGTACCTCCCGCTCGGGCAGTCCCTCGTCCACCACGAGCAGGTCGAAGTCGCGGAGGGACGTCAGCGCGTACATCCCGTCGCGGGTGAGCTTCGTGTGATCGGCCGGCAGTACGGTCCGCGCCGAGGCGGCCATCATCGCCCGTTTCACCTGAACGGTCTCGGGCGAGGTGTGGCAGCAGCGGCCCCGGGTGACGGCCGTCGTCGACAGTGAGACCCCGGGCTCCTCGGCGAGGGCCGTGATCGCGGGCAGCGAATCGGTGATCACGGTGAGGGGGGTCCGGGCGGCGAACTCCCGCATCAGGCGAAGGCGGGTGGTGCTGTCGTCGAGCGGCACCGCCTGGCCAGGAGTCACCAACGGGGCCGCTCGGGAGGCGGGGCCGTCGGCCACCGTGACGGAGGTACGGCGGGCGCGAAGTCGCTGCGCCAGGCGCAGGACGCCTGGCAGCGGGGCATCGGCCCGGTGGAGTACGCCCAGGACCTCCCAAAGCTGACGGGCGCCTTCGCCTCCTTCGCCGACGCCGCCGACAAGCTCTACCCGGGCTGCCGCGACCTGCTCCGGGTCGGCGCGTAGCCGTCCGAGGACCGGGGGCACGGCCCTGTCGCCGGCGCCCCCGGCCGGCCGGTCTTCGGGACCGAAGCGTGCCGTTCTTGTCCCTGCTCTGTAACAGGCGTCTGAGACGCATCGGATACGGGAAATCCGCTCATGCAGGCCGGCCGTGGCGCCGGTACATCGGGAGTCGACAGCGGCCGTACAGGGCCGAAAACGGGGGAACACCATGAACACTGCCGCCCGCACGAGTCACCGGGGCTGGAAGTACTGCGTCCTCGGGGCCGCGACGGTCACCGCCCTGCTGGCCACCACCGCGTGCTCGCCCAGCGGGGACGACGGGGGCGACGGCAAGCCCACGGCCCGGCCGAGCGCCCCGGCCACGCCGAGCACGTCCGGCGCCCCGAGCACCCCGAGCGTGACCGCCTCCCCGAGCACGCCGAAGCCCGGCGCCACGCCCTCGACGAAGCCGACCCCGGCACCGACCGGCACCGGTGGCAGCGGCGGCTCCGTCGCCCTCTGTGCCCCGGGCGACGTCACGATCACCTCCAGCACCGAGGACGAGGTCGGCAAGGCCGTCCGGCACATCCTCCTCACCCTCACCAACACCAGCACGAAGCCGTGCCAGGTCTACCGCTACCCCCTCATCCAGCTCGGCGACGCCCGGCTTCCGGTCCCCGAGATCAAGGAGAGCGCCCCGACGCCCGGGACGCCGTACGACACCATCGCTCCGGGCAAGCAGACGCACGCCGCACTGCTCCTGAACGGCCCCATGGACGAGGACACGGCGAAGACCATGACCGTCCAGCTCCAGGACACCAAGCCCGGGAGCAAGAAGGGCGAGCCGATCAAGGTCGCCTTCCCCGGCGTTGACATGGTGTATTGGAACGACTTCGCCAAGGTCACCCACTGGATGACCGCCCAGGGTCTGGCCCTGCGCTTCATCATGTCCTCCTGACGATCCGGCCCCCCCCGAACGGTCGCCGCAGTCCTCTAAAGTGACCCCACCGGCCGTCCGCGCGCCCACGCGCGCGGACAACGGCCTTGTGGACAGGGGGAGTCGGTGGAGTCACTGCGGCCCGGCGACCCGCCGGAGATCGGCGGGTACCGCCTGCTGGCACGGCTCGGCGAGGGAGGCATGGGCGAGGTCTTCCTGGCCCGTACGGCGTCCGGCCGGCCGCTGGCCCTGAAGACCGTCCACCGGGAACTGAGCCGGGATCCCGCCTTCGTCGACCGGTTCGCGCGGGAGATCCGCGCCAACGACCGCGTACGGTCCGCCTGGACGGTCTCGGTGGTGGACTTCAGCGCCCCCGGGGCGTCCCCCCAGTGGCTCGCCACCGAGTACGTCGCCGCGCCCTCCCTGGGCGAGTGGGTGCACCGGCACGGACCGCTGACCGGGCCGGCCCTGTGGAGCCTGACCCGGGAACTCCTCGCCGCGCTCGCGGCCGTACGGGCGGCCGGTGTGGTGCACCGCGACATCAAGCCGGGGAACGTGCTGCTCGGCCGGGAGCGGCCCTTCCTCATCGACTTCGGCATCGCGCGCGCCGTGCACGACCCGCGCCACACCCGTACGGGAGCGGTCATCGGCACGCCCGGCTTCCTCGCGCCGGAGCAGGCGACCGGAGCCGTGGCCGAGGCCCCGGCGGACGTGTTCTCGCTCGCCGCGGTACTCGTCTACGCGGCGACCGGCCGCAGCCCCTTCCTGGCCGACGGCGAGGAGCCGGCACTCCCCGGCCTCCTCTACCGGATCGTGCACGACGAGCCCGCCCTCGACGGCGTTCCGGACGGGCTCCGTTCCCTCCTGGGGGAGTGCCTGGCCAAGACGCCGCGGGAGCGCCCGACCGCCGAGGAGGTACTGGCCCGGATCGGCGCGGTGGGGGAGGCGTGGAGCGCGGCGGTACCGCCGTCGCTGGCGGCGGAGGTCACCCACCGCGAGGCCGGACTCGCCCGCGCCCTGGCGGAGTCCCAGCCGCTCCCCGTGCCCGCCCCCATGCCGCCGGTTCCGCCGACGCCGCCCCCGGCGTTCGCCGTGACGCCGACGCCGGCCGCTGCCCTTCCCGGCGCGCCACGACGCGTGCCCCGGGCGGCCGGGGCGGCTGCCGCGGCCGTCCTCGTCATGGCGGCCACCCTCGTGATCAAGATGCCGTGGAACGGAAACGAAGGCGGGAATGGAGGCGGGAACGGAGACGGGAACGGAGGCGGCGCGGGAGCCGGGGCGAGCTCGGCCCCACCGTCCGCCCCGTCCGCGGCGATACCCCAGTCGTGGGTCGGGACGTGGACCGGCACGGGACCGGGCACCCCCGACGCCGACGGATTCACGCGGGCCAGGACGGGCGAGTTCTCGGTCAAGGTCACGCTGAACCCGGGTTCCGTCGGAGACCTCGTGGGCCGGCAGGTCAGCGATGTGAAGGAGGTCGCCTCGGGGCGCAACCTGGGGTGCACGGAGGCCCTGGAACTGCGGCAGACGAGCGGGGACAGGTCGGTCTTCGCCGCGGTGACCAGCCATCCGACCGACCCCGCGGCCACCTTCGACTGCCCCAAGGGCAACCTCTACGTGCTGACCCTGGCGGAGCCCGACCGGCTGACCCTGGAGACCGAAGGGGCCCAGTCGGCCGGCGCCCCCGGGACACTGACCCGCAGCCGCTAGCGGCCGGGGAGGGGAACGCCGCCGCCGTCGGCCCGAACGCTCAGACCTGACCGACGCCGAACCTCCGACCGGGCCGTGCCGACAGGCCGCCCGCCGCGATGTGGCCGAGCCAGCAGGCCGCGGCGCCGACCGCGTACCAGAACAGGTCGGGCGGATTGAAGGTGGACCCGAGGACGAGGCGGGCGAGCACGCTGTGCCGGGAAAGCTCCGCCGGCACCCCGGTGAGCTGGAGGAACTCCACCGCCCAACTCACCGCGAGAGCAACGACGGCGGCCCGCCGTGCCGTCACCCGTGGCACGGCGGCCACCACGAGGGCGAAGACCAGCACGGTGTACAGCGCGTCTCCGCCGTACTTGGCGAGGCTCCCCGTGGCCACGACCCGTAGCCCCAACCCCGCGCCGACGGTCACGACCACCGCCCCGGCCGCCGAGAGACGGGTACGGGTCCGGCCCGACAGGGCCCGGGCACGGCTTGCGGGCACGGAGGTGGTCACGGGACCACCCTGCCAGACGCGCGTCGCCCACCTGCTCCGGGTCCGCTCCCGCCTCCGTCGCGGAGCGGAGGGCGGAGGGCGGAGGGCGGAGGGCGGAGCGGACCACGTACCCAGGCCGCTTGAGTAGCGCGACTCATGACGGACCGCCCCGCGGCCGACAGGCTGAGGTCACGAAGACGCACCCCCCGTCCCGGAGGTTCCATTCCATGATCAGCCACGTCGCCGCCGTCCTGGCTCCGGTGTTCGGGCGGATGACCGTGTCCGAGGACGTGTCGGGCCCGGTGGCCGGCGGGACCATCCTGGCCGCCAACCACACCAGCCTGGCCGACCCCGTCATCGTGGTCGCCGCCCTGCGCCGGCTCGGCGTCGACCCCGTGATCATGGCCACGGCCGGGCTGTGGCGGATCCCGGTGCTGGGCGGGGCGCTCGCCCGGGAAGGGCACGTACCGGTCCGCCGGGGAACGGCTCA
Organism: Streptomyces sp. NBC_01298; assembly: GCF_035978755.1. Classification (NCBI taxonomy): domain Bacteria; kingdom Bacillati; phylum Actinomycetota; class Actinomycetes; order Kitasatosporales; family Streptomycetaceae; genus Streptomyces; species Streptomyces sp. NBC_01298. Next base: position 317,793 of record NZ_CP108414.1, on the reverse strand, counting down.
CGCGGCGGGTTCGCTCGCCGACGCCGCCGGGGCGCTGGCGGCGGGCCGGTGCGTGCTGATGTACGGGGAAGGCGGGATTCCCGCCCGCCGCGACTCCGGGGAAGCCGCGCCCCTGCCCTTCCGCAGCGGCCTGGCCCGCCTCGCCCTGGCCACCGGAGCACCCGTCCGACCCGTCGGTCAGGCGGGCGTGCGCCGCGTGAGTTCCGGGACGACGGCCAAACAGCTCGCCGGAGTCCTCACGGCCCCGGTCCGCCGGCCGCGCGTACACGTCCACGTGGGCGCGCCCCTGTTCCTGCCGGACGGCGTGCCCGAGGCAACGGCCGCGGCCCACGGGGCGGTCACCTCGGCCTGGCACACCGCACTGTCCGGTCTCGCCGGCGCGACTGGGTAGGGTCATCGGAGTGCCGTTGCGAGCGGAGTGCGGCCAGTCGGTGTGGAGAGCGAAGTGGACCGGAAGCAGCGGGCCGTCCTGACCGGTCTCGGGGCGCTGGGGCTCGTGGCCGTCGGGACCTACGCCCTGACCGGCGCACGATCCGTCGAGCCGGGTCCCTTCGCCGCCGATCCCCAGTGCCGCCGGGTCCTGGCGCGGCTTCCCGACGAACTGCTCGGGGAGGAGCGCGACTCGGTCGAGGGAGCCGGCGCCGCGAGCTGGGGCGGTGGCGCCATCGTGCTGCGCTGCGGTGTCGAGCCCCTTGCCCCCACGGTCAACACCTGCATGAACGTCAACGGCACCGATTGGGTCCTCGACGAAGAGCGAGCCGGGCGCGCGGGGCCGCGGGTGCTCACCACGTACGGACGGATCCCCGCGGTGGAGGTGGCGTTCACCGAGTCCGACCAGCTCGCCGGGGACGCCCTGGCCGTCGTCGACAAGGCCGTACGGGACCTTCCCCAGCAGTCGAAGTGCATCGGGCTGGGCGAGACCTGAGGGCGGTTGCCCTGGAACACGCCCGTCCGCCCGTACGGACGTTCTAGCGTGCCGGTCATGATCTCGCTCAGGATTCGGCGGGCCCTGCTGCTCGCCCTCGCATCCGTCATGCTCTGCGTGCCCCAGACGGCCGCCGCCCAGAGCCCCACGGCGCCCGAGGGCCCCGCGCCCGCGTCGGCGGCGACGCCCGACCGCCCCTCCTACGAGGTGTCGCTGCGCGGCGACGCCGACGGCTCGCACTGGACCGGCCGCCAGACGGTGTCCTTCCGCAACTCCGCCCGTACTGCGCTGCGTTCGGTCGACGTCCGGCTGTGGGGCAACGGCGCCGACGGCTGCGCAGCCCCCGAGGCGCCGTCCCCGGTCCGGGTCGGCGCGGTCACCGGAGGCACCGCGCGACCGCTGACCGTGGACTGCACCGCCCTGCGGATCGACCTGCCCGCGCCGCTCCCGTACGGGGCCCGGGCCAGCATCTCCTTCGACGTGGCCCTCACCGTCCCGGACCGCGTCCACCGCTTCGGCAAGGACGGCGCGCACCGCTACCTCGGCAACGCGCTGCCCCTGCTGTCCGTTCGCGACGCCCAGGGCCGCCACCTCGACCCGGACGTCGGCTTCGGCGAGAGCTTCCACACCCTGACCGGCGACTTCCGCGTCGTCCTCGACCACCCCAGCGCGCTCGTCGTCCCCGCGACGGGCACGACCACCCGCCGCGCGGGCGCGCCCGGCCGCACGGTCACCACCAGCGTCGCGCACGGGGTACGGGACTTCGCGTGGGCGGCGGGCCCCTTCCTGTCGAAGACGGTGACCACGCCCGGCGGAGTACGGCTGAACGCCTACTGGACCGCTGCCACCCCGCCCGAGGGTGTCGCCCTGGCCCTGAAGGACGGCGTCGGCTCCGTCGACGAGTTCGGGAAGCGGTTCGGACACTACCCGTACGGTGAGCTCGACCTCGTCATGAGCGAGAACCTCGACGACTTCGGCAGCATGGAGTTCCCGGGCCTCGTCCTGCTGTGGACCGAATCGGACGGGTCCGGCGCGGTCCACGAAATCGCCCACCAGTGGTTCTACGGCATCGTCGGCAACGACCAGTTCGCCGATCCCTGGTTGGACGAGAGCTTCGCCCAGTACGCGAACCAGTCGTACTACGGCATGGACACCACCACCTGCTGGGAGGACCGGGGCGCCTGGCCCAGCGACACGGCCGCCCTGACCCGCCCCATGTCCTACTACGCGGACGGTCACCGCTCGGAGTACGTCCGGGTCGTCTACCACCGCGGCTCCTGCGCCCTGCACGACCTGGAACGCGCTCTGGGCGCCCCGGCGATGGCGGCCATGCTGCGCGGCTACGTCCGCGATCACTGGCTGGGGGTCTCCACCACCTCGGACTTCAAGCGCGCGGCCCAGGCGGCGACGGCCCGGGACCTCACCCCGTTCTGGGCGGAACACCGGATCAACTGACGAGGTCCGAGACGAAATCCGGGGGCGCGAAAGGATCTTCCGGTGGCATCATCCCGTGTCATGGCAGATGACGGCAACAGCACGTTCCAGGCCGGGCAGACGGGTCTGATCGTCAGGATCCCGGAGGCGGAGCCGGCCGTCCGCGCGTGGCGCGAACGGCTGGACCCGTCGGCCCGCGCCGGGGTTCCCGCACACGTCACCGTGCTCTTCCCGTTCCTGGAGGAGAGCCGGATCGATCCCCTCGTCCACGCCGGCCTGGCGGAGGTTCTGGGCAGCCACCAGGCCTTCGACCTGCGGTTCGAGCGGTGCGGACGACTCCCGGAGGTCTCGTACCTCGTGCCGGAACCCGCCGCGCCGCTGATCCGGCTCACGGAGGCGATCGCCGAGCGCTGGCCCGAGGCTCCGCCGTACGGCGGCCGGTTCGCCGAGATCGTGCCGCACCTGACCATCGCTCAAGGACAGCAGGACGCGGTCCTGGACGAGATCGAGTCCGACCTCGGCGACGGGCTCCCCCTCACCTCCCGCGTCTCGTCGGTCGAGCTGATGGTCCACGACGGCACGAAGTGGCGGGTACGAGCATCGTTCGCGCTCGCCGACCCCGCGCCCCGACCCCGACACCGCCCCTGAACGATCTAGGGGGCGGGGTCGGGGTCGGACCCGGGTCGCTCCCCGATGTCCGGCGCCCGCACCGTCCGTAGCGTCGTTCCCATGTGGAGAAACGGGAAGAACGGGACCGGCGGCAGGCGCCGGATGGCGCCCTGGAAGCGGGCGCTGCTGATCCTCTGCTCGCTGGCCGCGGCCTTCGCGCTGGTCATCGGGGTGCTCTTCACCTGGCTCTACACCGGAGCCAAGGTGTCCACCGTCGGCGCGGTGGACTTCCGCAACGCCCTCGCCGTGCCGCCCCTCGCGGCGTCCACGGTGGAGGCCGACGGAACACGCGTCTTCGACCTGCGGATGCGGGCAGGAGAAACCGAGTTCACCCCGGGGAGCAAGACCCCCACCTGGGGGTTCAACGGCAGCCACCTCGGTCCCACGCTCCGCGCGGCGAAGGGGGAGAAGGTCCGGGTGAAGGTGGCCAACGCCCTGCCCGAGGCATCGTCCGTCCACTGGCACGGCATGCACCTGCCCGCCGCGATGGACGGCGGACCGCACCAGACGGTTCCGGCGGGCGGCAGTTGGACCCCCGAGTGGACGGTCGAGCAGCCGGCCTCGACCCTCTGGTACCACCCGCACCCGCACGGCGCGACCGAGTCACATGTGCAGCGCGGACTCGCGGGGCTGTTCCTCCTGGACGACGAGCGGTCGGCGGTCCTGCCCCTGCCCAAGACCTATGGGGTCGACGACATCCCGGTCATCGTCCAGGACGTGTCCTTCGACGGCGCGAAGTTCGACCACGGCCACAAGCTGATGCGCAACGTGGGTTTCCTCGGCGACCGGACGATGGTCAACGGCACGCTGGACCCGTACGTCACCGTCCGGGACGAGTTGGTCAGGCTGCGCCTGCTCAACGCCTCCACCGCCCGCGTCTACACCTTCGGCTTCGACGACGGCCGGGAGTTCCGGCAGATAGCCTCCGACGGCGGCCTCCTCGAGGCCCCGCACCCGACCGACCGCCTGCGGCTGTCGCCGGGGGAGCGCGCGGAGATCGTCGTACGCGTACGGCCGGGCGAGCGGACGGTCCTGCGCTCCCATCCCCTGGACGCCGGGCTGGACTTCTGGAACCAGCGCTTCGGGGGCGGCGACGACTCCTTCGACGTGATGCAACTGCGCGGAGCCCCCACCCTGCGACCGTCGGCCGAGCTGCCGCGGACGCTGACACCACCCTCGACGCTCCCCACCGGCGAGGACTCGGTACGCGGCCGCTTCTTCGACCTCAAGATGTCCGGCATCAACGGCCGGAAGATGGACATGTCCCGGGTGGACGAGACGGTCACCCGCGGCACGGCCGAGACCTGGACCCTGCGCAACGACGACGGCATGCCGCACAACTTCCACGTCCACGACGTCCAGTTCCGCGTGCTCGACATCAACGGCGCCGCCCCTCCACCGTCGTTGCGCGGACCGAAGGACACCGTCTTCATCCCGTCCGGCACGACGGTCCGCATAGCCATGCGGTTCGAGGGCCCCGCCGACCCGGACACCCCGTACATGTACCACTGCCACCTCCTCTACCACGAGGACGAGGGCATGATGGGCCAGTTCACCGTGACAGATCCGGGCGGCTCGCCGCCGCCCGCCAAGCTCCCGTCCGCCCCCGGCACACACCAGCACGCGGGCGCGCACCACTAACCGACGGAGACGAACCGATCGGGCCGACCGCCCGGGGCGATGGTCACTTCGTGGACCTCGCCTTCCTCGGTGGTCATGCGAATCCGGTCGGGAGCCGCCCACACGGTCTCCCTGAGCGAGTTGTCCTCGGCGTCGCCGTTGAAGCAGCCGACCGTCCATCGGCGTTCCCGCGGTGGGTTCCCCTGGTGCAGATAGACGCACCACACCGGGTCGAGGTTTCCGCTCCGTGCCGTCACGACCAGGTGGCGGTCGCTGCGGCCCGGGGCCGATTCGGTGCTCAACACAGTGTCCGAACCCCCGAACAGTGTGGAGACGAAGCCCCCGAAGAGCAGCAGGGGGACGCCGGTGACGAGCACCGCGACGACCAGGGGCATGCGCAGGGCGGATGACTTCGCCAGTCCCAACAGGAGCGCCCCGGTCACCGCGGCCACGGCGAGCCATCCCAGAAGAAGGAGGTGTTCGCGGAGCCGGAGCAGCAGGACCAGCGCGCCCTCGCCTCCCGCCTCGAATCCGGCTACGGCCGCGCCGCCGAAGACGACTCCCGCCGTCAGCAGCAGAAAGGCCGACGGTCTGCGGTATCGACTGAAGTTCATGATCCCCCGAACGATGTGGATGACGCGCAGCCTAAAGGGGACGCCGGGGTGGGGGCGATGGCGGTCGGTAGCGCGGTGAGGTAGGCGTCCTTGGCTCCGGTGGGCGGGTTGCGCGGGGCGTTCGGGCCGGTGTCGCCGCCGGCGGGAGGAAAATGCGTCGACAGTGCCCCTCGTCGCCGGGCAGAGTTGCCGCCCGTGACGAGCAGTGAACTGTGGACCCGCGCGACCGCCGACCGCTATGACGCCGAGGAGGCCGAGACGTCCTCGGCCGCCGCTCTCGGACCGGCCCTCGCCTTCCTCGCGGAGCTCGCCGGAGACGGCCGGGCCCTGGAGTTCGCCATCGGGACCGGACGGGTGGGCGTCCCGCTGCGGGAGCGCGGCGTGCCGGTGGTGGGCATCGAGCTGTCCGGGCACATGGCGGCGGTGCTGCGGCGAAAGGTGGATGAGGACACGCTCCCGGTGGTCATCGGCGACATGGCCACCACGGTCGTCCCCGGCACGTTCACCCTGGTCTATCTCGTCTACAACACGATCACGAACCTGCTCACGCAGGACGAGCAGATCGAGTGCTTCCGCAACGCCGCACGCCATCTGGAGCCCGGCGGCCGGTTCGTCATCGAGCTGGGGGTGCCGCCGCTGCGGTTCCTGCCGCCCGGCCAGGTCGCGGTGCCGTTCGACGTCTCCGAGCAGCACCTCGGCTTCGACACCTTCGACCTGGTCGAGCAGATCCTCGTATCGCACCACTTCACCCGCGAAGGCGACGGCGATGACGTCCGCTACCGCCGCGACAACTCCCGGCACCGCTACGCGTGGCCGGCGGAGCTCGACCTGATGGCACGGATCGCCGGGCTGGAGAAGGAACATCGCGTCGCGGACTGGGACGGGGCGCCGTTCACCCAGGACTCCGCGAAGCACATCTCCGTGTGGCGCAAGCCGCCCGAGTTCTAGGGGCGTGTGCCGAAAGTGGATCAAGGGGTCGCCGATTCGGCGCATCAGGGGCAGCGCGTACCCTCGAGGCCTTGATCGTTTGTGTTTGGAGAAGTCGTATGAGCTTGGATCTGGTGCCCGTCGATCGCGAGCCGGCTGCCGGGGCCGTTCTACTGACCGGCATCCCGGGGAGCGGGAAATCCTGGCCACTCGCTACGACAAGACCGCGACTGTCTACCAGGCGGCCCTCCACCTCGCGGCCATCCACATCTGGGCCGCGAGGTGATCGCTAAGAAACGGCCTAGGAGCGGGCGTCCCAGCGGTGGAGCAGGGCCCCGTGCGCGCCGAACACGTCCATCAGGTAGCCCTCGGACGTGGAGAGTTGCTCGGACCGGGTGAGGTAGGAGAGGACGGAGTCCCGCTGCTGCTCGAAGAGTGCGTGGCCCGAATCGGTGTGCGTGGTCCGGAGGATCAGGAGCGGGGCCTCGTCGGGACCCGCCTCCCGCTGGATGGCGTACACGCTCTCGTCGCCGCCCGCCCGGTGATACCGGTCGGCCAGTGCCAGTGCCAGGGCGGCCGACGGCGCGGCCGTACTCGTCACCGTCGGTCTGACCGGCGCGGCGGTCCCCTCCCGCTCCGTACAGGCCGTCAGGAGCAGAGCGCAGCCGACGATCAGGGAGAGGCCGGCGAGTCTTCCCGCAGGCACCCGGGGGGCGGCGCGGTCGTCAACGGGCGGGCTCGTTCGTATCCGCATCCGCATGGGGCTCCTCAACTCGCCGATCATGAAGTCGTCTTGGCCGCATCCTCACACGGCGGGGCCGCGAGGGGCCGGGCTTCCGGTCCCGCTGATCAGTGGAGTACGGCGGCGCGCAGACCGGCGAAGTCGGTGTGAACCGGGTCCAGGCTGAGCAAGGAGGCGAGGTTCAGGGTGCGTTGGCCGGGCCTGTGCTCGTCGAGGACGGAGGTCGGGAGGACGTAGAAGGACCACTGTGTGAGGTCCAGGGGGTCCAGGGTCTTCTTGTCCTGGTGTTTGAGGAGGCAGAAGACGTACACGTCCGCGCGGCGCAGGCGGGCCGGGTCGATCGCCCCGGTGACCGTGTCCCAGCCTTCCGCGGGAGCGATGGAGAAGGTGATGGCGGACAGCCTGGCCTGGCCCCACTCCTGGAGGTAGGCGGACGACTTGACCTCGACCTTGGGGCCGCCGGGCACGCGGATGTCCACCGAGTCCCAGTCCACCCGAGTGCCCTGGTCGGCCACCCCGAGCGCGAGCGCGACGATGTACTCGGCGAGCGCTCCGCGGAGCGTGTTGCCGACGAGTCCCGAATAGGCCCACGCCCAGAAGCCGAGCAGGTTGCCGTGGGCGGAGCCGTCCAGGTGGAGGGGTTCTTCCCCCGTGCGGCGGCGCGGCAGTACGGCGCCGAGTTCTGCGGTCATGGGCACATTCTCCGGCCCCGGGTCCGGGCGGGTGGACGCGGGTGGGTGCGTGAACTCGGAGCGGGCTCCGGAGGGGTGAGGGCCCGACGGACATCGCACTTGGGCGTGACGGAAAGCCAAGCGGGGGGTCGCGGACGCTCGGGCCGTCTAGTGTGCCGAGCAGGGCGAGCCGTCCATCGTGGCGACCTGTGGAGGAATCCTGTGGCATCGCAGTACGAACCCGAGCACGCTCCCGCGGGTGATGTGGGCGCGGCGCTGTTGATGATCGATTCTCGACTCAAGGGCATTCACGACGGCAAGACCGGGACGGACCCCGAACAGCAGGCGCTGATCGAGCAGTACGCCTCTTCGCTCGGCCCCAGGGAAGCCGACGACCTGCTGGACGGGGCGTGCACGCTCATCTACATGTTCATGATCTGGCTGCGCAAGGCCCACGAGGAGCACGGCAAGGACGTCATCGAGTACGTCGTGCCGAACATCGTCGCCACGCTGCGCATGATGACCAGGAGCGTGCGCCCCGAGGCCATTCCCACCATGGCGGGCCTCGTCATCGCCGCGGGCACCGGCTTGAGCCCCAATCTGTGGCGCAAGCAGTACGGGGAGTGGACCGAGGCGGAGATGAACCCGTTGGAGGCCACGGCCTTCCTCCTCGCGGAGTACATCAACCGCATGACGGGCGACCCCGACTTCGCCACCCGTCTGATCACCGACGCTCTCGCCGGGGCCGAAGGGGAGTGACGGACCCCGCCCCGTCCCTCGGAAGGGGTGCCCCGGGGGCGAGCACGGGATTTCCGTGATCTGGTGCCGGGAGGCCGATGAGTTTCGCGGCGACCGGCTGTCTACCCCTGTGAGAGACCGGAACCCCGGAAGCCGCCCCGGAAGGGTGAAGAAGATGAAGTACATGATCCAGATGAACGTGCCCGCCGCCGAGTGGGACGCCATCATGTCGTCGTACTCCCAGGACGACATGAAGGCCATGTTCGCCCACATGAACGCCCTCAACGAGGACATCACCGCCGCCGGCGAATGGGTGGACGGACAGGGTCTCGGCGGCCCCTCGCTGGCCAAGACGGTACGCGCCGGAAGCGACGGGAAGCCCCAGGTGACCGACGGGCCGGCCTACGAGGGAACCGTCCTGGCCGGGTACTGGCTGGTCGACGTCAAGAGCGAGGACCGGGCCCTGGAGATCGCCGCACGCGCCTCGGCCTGTCCCGGCCCGGGAGGGAAGCCCGGCGGTGACCCGGTCGAGGTGCACCCGATCCCCGGAGACCCGACCCAGGCCTGAGCCGGGTGCCCTCGACCACGTCGCTACGGCGAGGCCGAGGGCGGGGGCGGGGCCGAGGGCGGGGCCGTCCCCGGCGGGGGCGAGGCCCGGTCCGCGACGAGGCGGACCGCCGCGATCGTGAGGTCCGGGTCGTGGATCTGGACGTAGTGGTCGCTCCCGGTCGCCAGCAGGTGCGGGGTCTGCGGCCGCAGGCCCACCAGGGCCTGCTGCGCCTTGGGCCAGGCCTTCTCCAGCTTCGCCACCAGATCCCCGGACATCGTGGGCGGTACGGCGAAGGGCTCGGTCTTGCTGAGTACCGCGACGGGAACCGGGGGCAGCGGTCCGCCGCGGTCGAGGGCGGTGACCCCGCCCTCGATGTCCACCTGCTCGAAGTCCGGATCGGCGTCGAAGGGCGTACCGGGATGCCGCAGCGCTTCCACGTACGCCGCCCAGTCCGCCCCCATCGCGGGCTTCAGCGCCGGTCCCAGCGCGTCGACCAGGACGAGCCCGCGCGTCCGCTCCGGGTGCTCCTGCGCGTAGCGCAGCGCCAGCATCCCGCCGAAGGAGTGCCCTACCAGAAGGTACGGACCCGGCACGTGCCCGGCCGTCAGTACCCGGTCCAGGTCCTGGACCATGGCCGGCAGGGCCCGGGTACCCCGCACGGGCGTGCTGCGGTCCGTCAGCTCGGGTGGCTCCGTGTAGCGGATGGTCCCCGGCCGGTCGTAGGTGCACACCCGGGTGAACGCGGCGACTCCCGGCAGCACGGCCGGGGCCTTCGGCACGGGTGGTGCGGTGTCGGTCAGGGACCACGGGTCGGAGGCCTCGTGCAGCCCGGCGAGCAGCACCACGGTCGGACTTCCGGAGCCCGAGCAGCGCAGGTACAGGCTCCGCCCGCCGCCGATGTCCACCCGCTGCCCGGTGTCATCACCGCCGGGCGGCGGCGCGGCGGCCGCCAGCAGTACGGCGGCCACCGCGGCCACCGCCGCCCCTGGCACACGCCAACGCATACCCCCAGGCTCCCTCGCTCCCCTTCGGCCCGCCATCCGGGCCCGGTGCGAGGGGTGCGGGGCGGGGACGCTAGGCGTCAGACCATCAGCAGCAGCCGGGTGTTCGATACGAGCTTCCGGTTCACGCTGGTGCTCTGCACGAAGATCGTGAACTCGTCGTTGTGGTCCGGCTTGACCCGCGCCTCCACGGCGGGCAGGCCGAGCAGGGCCCGGGCCTGCGGCCCCGTGTACACCCGGTCCGTCTTCTTCTCCAGCACCGCGATCTGCTTCTTCGCCTGGATCTTCTCCGGCTTGCTGAGCTGGTAGAACGCGCCACCGGTCTTGTAGGTGTGCCCGGATTCGACGACCCACTCCCGGATCGCGGCGTCGCGCGCCACCGGGATCAGCTGGTACCCGGAGGGATCCGCCGGCGTGAGACCGGCCGCCTCGATGGTGTCCTTGTTGACCACCTCCGCGCCCGTGGAGAAGACCGCCCGCGATCCCCGGATCCCCTTGGCGCGGCCCACCATGAACTTCTCGGTGGCCTCCTTGATGACCTGCCCGGCCTCCTCCAGACCCTGCGTGCTCGTGGCGTCCCAGATGGCGATGTTCTCCTTGGGGAAGCCGCACTGCATGGCCTCCCGCTTGCCCATCTGGTCCGGCACCAGGACGGCCAGCGTCCAGTTGTCCTCCTGCTTCTCGATCATCTCGGCCACGGCCTTCACCAGTGCGCGCGGATCCTTCGCGGGGGCGTCCGGGGAGCGGTGGCTGGCGTTCTCCTGGCCGTCGGTCAGCACGAACGTCAGGAAGCTGTGGTCGCCGTACAGCTGGGCGGTCTGCGCCAGCTCGCGCTGCGACTTCAGCGAGGCCGCCAGCAGTGCGGTCATGCCGCCGGTCCGGTACAGCTGCTTCAGCGACGGCATCCGCAGCACGTCCTTGTCGTAGACGACGCACTCCACCTTGTCCGCGAAGACGTACACCGTGACGCGGGTCTCCTGGTCCAGCTCACCCGAACGGCGGGCCAGGTACGCGATCTGCTGGTCGGCCACATCGACGACCTTGCGGCTCAGGTGCGACATGGACGAACTGGCGTCCAACACAAGAGCGACGTGGTTGATGTAGTTCTGGTTTCCGGACATGGAAGCTCCCCCTCGTTTCCGACTGGATGCTCCTACCGTCTCACCCGCCACTGACAATCGATCATGGGTCCGAGCCCGGACGAGGGGCCCCGCCCGGAGCCGAATGGGGCCGCGCGACGCGTCATGTGACGTGTCGAAACGTTACGCCAGTGGCGTTCGAGTGAACGGTCGTTCCTGTCGGCCCCGCCGGGCGTTGAATCGGCTGACGCGTCCGTCCATGGGAGCGTCGCCAGATCCTTGAGTCCTTAGGGGAACCAATGCGTATTCGCTCCGCCGTCACCGCTTCCGTCCTCGCCGCCGGCATCCTGCTCGGCGGCGCCGGCGCGGCCCTGGCCAACGACGGTGTCGACATCGACTACTTCTCGGGCGGCCACAAGGCCTTCTCGTCCAACTGCTCCTCCGCCGCCGCCGTCCCGGCGCCGTTCGGCCCCGCCTACACCTCTTCCTGCGCCAAGGACGGCGAGGCGGAGTGGGTCAAGGGCGGCCACCTCGGCGCCAACTAGGACCGTCCGGCCCCGGCCGGCGCGCGGGGGCGGCAGGACGGCGACGTCCACCGCCCCCGCGGTGTCGGCATCGTCAGCGGTGCCCGCCCCGCGCCGCGAGCCGGTGGCGCACGGCCAGGACGAGGACCGCCGTGGCGAGCACGGCCGCACCGCCCAGCCGCAGGATCGCGTCGTACGCCTCCTCCGGCGACCGCCGCGGAGTCATCGCGGAGATCCCCGCGGCCGCCCCGGCCAGCGCGATCGCGCCGCCGGTGACCAGGAACGTCAGCAGGACCCCCGACGCCTCCCCGGCCCTGGCCGGAGGGACGAGCTGCTGGGTCGCCACGCTCGCGTAGGTCCAGCCCAGCCCCAGGCCCAGCCCGCACCACGCGAACACCGGTACGTACAGCCACCAGGCGGTGACCTGGGTCAGCGCGTACATCCCCGTGCCCGCGCCGATCCCGGCCAGCGCCATCACCGTCGTCGGCCGCAGGCTCCGCCCCAGCCGCGCCCCCAGCGGCCCGCTGAGCGCCACCAGCAGGGCCGGAGCGAGGAAGACCGTGCCGGCCATGAGCGGTGAGAGCCCCCGTACGCCCTGGAGGTAGAGGGTGGCGAGGAAGACGGTGACCCCGTAGGCCATGTTCGTGACCGTGCCCATCCCGGTGACCAGGACGTACGGGACGTCGCGGAACAGCCCCAGATCGACCAGCGGGTGCCGGGCCAGCCGCTCGCGCACCAGGAACAGCCCGCCGCCCACCACCGCCACCGTGAAACCGGCGAGAACGCGGGCGCTGCTCCAGCCCCAGGCGTCGCCCCGTTCCACGGTCAGGGTGACGGCGGCGAGGGCGCCGACGAGCAGGGCGCAGCCGAGCACGTCGAGCTCGCGCGGCGCCGACGTGTCGCGGGAGTCCGGGACGTACACGAGAGCGGTGAGGAGCGAGAGCAGGCTCAGCGGCGCTATCACCCAGAAGATCCAGCGCCAGCCGGGCCCCTCGGTGAACCCGCCGCCCACGAAGGGCCCGATCGCGGTCCCGATGTTGGCGACGCCGAACACGGCGCCCAAGGCCCTGCCGCGGGACTCCTCGGGAAAGGTGTTGGTGATGACCGACACGGCCACCGGGAAGACGAACGCCGCACCCACCCCCTGGGCGATCCGGGCCGTGACCAGCGTCCCGAGGCCGGGAGCCAGCGCGCACCCCACGGTCCCGGCGGTGAACAGGGCGGATCCGGCCAGCAGCGCCGCCCGCCGGCCGAAGACGTCGCCCACCCGGCCGCCGATGATGAAGAAGCACCCGATGGCGAGCATGTACGCGGACAAGGTCCACTGCGCGGCCGACACCGTGACGCCGAGCTCCGTCGCGATGCCGGGAATGGCCAGATTGAGCGCGAAGAAGTCGAGCTGGACGCAGAAGAGGGCGACGGCGACCGCGATGAACGCTCCCTTCCGTGCCGCCGCGGACGCTTCTGCGGGCATGAGGGGGGTTCCTCTCAGCGGGGTGCCACGGCTCCGGAGTCCGGGGACTGCTGGAGTCCGGACGCGTCTACCGCCTCGAAGTCCGAACCCTTGAACCCCTTCAGCGCGTTGAGCTGCGCGTTGTCCCAGCCGGGGTTCTCCTCGCCGGTGAGGTACCAGGGCGACCCGTTGTCGGCGACGATGGCCCCGTACTTCTTGAGGGCCTCGGCGACGGCCAGGGCCTGGGGTCCCAGGGCCGAGGTGTCCACCGAGCTCTTGAGCCGCAGCCGCTGCCCCATGGGCGGCAGCGACGGGTCCGCGGCGGCACCCGCCTGATGCCGGGCCGGCCACACGTAGCTCTGGTCCGTGCGGGGCACGGTCATCCGGATCGCGTGGTCGACCTGACCGCCCGCGGCCTCCTCGTAGCGCACCAGCCCGGGCAGGATGGCGAGCCCGGCGGCATCGGCCGACGTCCAGTCGGCGGGCCGCAGCGCGTTGCTCCGCAGGTCGAAGACCGCGCCCGAGCCGGCGTGCCAGGCGTTGTCGCCCTGCCGCGTGGCGTTCCAGAGTTCGTAGGACTTGCACAGGGCGCGGTCCCAGACGACGACGTGGCGGTCCCCGGTGCTCGCCGGACCGTTCTCGATCGCGGCGTCCCGCGGGATCCGGTACCCGGACGCGTCGCTCTCCTCGGCGATGTCCAGCGAGACCGGCGATTGCGGCACCGTCGTGTCCGAGACGGTGATGGGAATGCCGAACGGCTGGCCGTCGACGAGCCCCGCCCCGAAGTCCGGGTGCAGGGGCTCGGTGGCCCCGATCGAGGAGACGTACCGGGCCGAGTCCGGGTGGACGGGAAGCGCGTCCACGGGAGCGTGCCAGAAGCTGTCCGGCGGGGCGGTCGGGCAGGACCCGTCCTGCGGGCCGGCGGCGACCAGGCACGCGGCGGCGACGGCGCAGACGACGGCGACCACGGGCATCCGCCGCCTGGAGCCGAGTGCGGTGGGGGGATTCGCTGCCATGACCTCACCTCTCAGCGATCCCTTCCAGCGTAGGCACGTTCCGGTCCCGGCGCTCCGCACCCGGCGGCCCGGGCGGCGGGCGGCGCGCTCCCGGCGCCCCACGAGTGCTCCCGGTTGCCCGTGGTGGCTGAGGAAACGTTCCGCGTTCCATGAGATGTGCGGGTCGACCGCGCACCACCCAGTCCGTGGGCGGGGGGCCGGAGCGCCGGGCGCGGATGGGCGCGGGGCTGAACCGGATCGCGGTGCGGATCGCCCCGTACGCCGATCCGTTCGCGGCCCAGCTGCTCAGCGACCTCGCCGCGTGGGTGTTCGCCTTCGACGACCTCTGCGACGAAGAGCTCCCGGACCTCACCTCCACGCGGATGCTCACGATGGTGGCCCGCCTCCAGCGGACGATCGAAGCCCCCGAAGTCCCCTCGGCGACGACCCCTTCGGCCTGGCCCTGCGCGACATCCGGCTCCGCGTGGACGCGATGGCCACCCCGGTGCAGACCAGACGGTGGGAGGGCGGGGATCGTCGTGGCCGACAGCGATATCCACTCCTTCGCCAAGGAGAGCCGGCGCGGAAGTCGCAGCGGCAACCTGATCACCCTCCCCGGGCAGGGGGTGCAAGCCGCGTACGAACTCCGGGACTCGATCGCGCGCCGGTTCCTCCACCTGGGCCGGCAGACCGCGCAGGCCCCGGAAGACCTCGCGGCCGCACCGCGCTCCCCGCGCCGGCACGGTCGTCCGCGGCCGCTTCGTCACCCGCCGGTGCCGCGCCAGATGTTGTCGAAGGCCGCGTTCTCGATGGCCCGGCGTTGCCGTACGCCGGCCAGCTCCGCCACCGCGTCGTTGACGGCGGCCAGTACCGTCGCGACGGCGTCGTCGGCCACGTCCGGAGCGTCCGCGCCCCGGTCGCCGCCGCCCCCGAGCGCTTCCGCCAGGAGCACGAGCACGGGATCCTGTGACTTCCACCGCTCCTCGGCCCGCCGGCGGGCCGCCGAATCGGCCGGAGCCAGCTCACCGGCCCGGAGGGAGAACCCGCGGCGGCGCTGCCGTACGAGCTGCCCCTCCTCTTCGAGGACGGCCCGATAGCCCGCGGACAGGCCCAGCCCCCTGCGCCACAGCCAGTCGGTGACGGACTCGTAGGGCGCCTCCCGCACGAGCGACCGCGCCGCCGCGTCCAACAGGGGATCACCCGGCGGCGCCGGCTCGCCCGGCGCCGGCACGATGTGATCGCCGTCGAGCCCGATGGCCCCTGCCGCGAGGAGGTCGACGATCTCGGCCCCCGCCAGCGCGAGCGACAGCTCGCCCTGTTCGACGCTCCGACCGGACTCCGCGTCCATGGAGATGATCAGCAAGTCCCGCGGTGTGGTCATCAAGGGATCCTCTCGTCCGCGCAGGCAGGGCGCCGTCCCATTATCGATCAGCGGGGTCACCCGGGGACGGGCCCGACCGCGGCCGTTCGAAAGTCGTCACATTCGCGCCGAGCCCGGAAGCGCGGAGGTGAGCGCTACGGGAGCAGTTCCAGGGTGATGTGCGGGGACAGGGCGCGCAGGAAGTCCGGTGCGTCGAAGATCTCGCCCGCGGAGGCGACCCCGACCGTGCGGGTGCGGCCGGTCAGGACGCGCTCCAGGGCCTCCACGACGAGGGGGGCCGTGACGGCGTAGATGTCCTGACCGTGGGCCACGGCGCGGCGTTCGGCGCCGCCCGCGCGGACGACCGCGTCGACGAGGAAGGTCTGGTCGGACCGTCCGCTGTCGTCGGCCGCGGACGGAGCCGGGGTGCCGGGGGCCGCGATGTCACGGACCGCCTCGACCGTCATGTAGGTGGTCACGTCCGGGATCGACAGATGGCTGGGCACGGTCACCACGTCGGCCATCGTGAACTCCCCGATCACCTGCCGGGCACCCATCGGCTCGGGGAACCGCCACTCGACGGTGGGCGCGGCGTCGGTGCGGTACTCCCACTGCCCGCCGGTGTACCGCATGCGCCGCTCACCGCGCCGCTCCCGCGAGACCGCGCCCGAAAGCCGCGTCCCCGCGGTGGGGTGCCAGCTGCTCAGGGCGTACGCGATGTGCGCCTCGTCGGCCTCGGTCCAGTCGCCCATGGCCGCCGTGGCCAGCAGGTCGCCCAGGCCGCCGAAGAAGGCCATCGCCGGGACGATCACCGCACCGGCGTCCCGCGCCCGGTCGGCGAAGTGCGCGAAGGTGTCGATGTTGGCCTCCAGCTCGGCGGCCACGTCCAGGTAGGGGATCCGGGCCCGCAGGGCCGCCTCGATCACGGGACCCGTCGTCGAGGCGAAGGGCCCGGCGGCGTTGATCACGGCGGCCGTGCCGGCCAGCGCGCGGTCCAGGGCTTCGGGGTCGCCCACCGTCGCCGGACGGGCCTCCAGACCGGTCTCGTACGCCAGCGCCTTCAGCTTCTCCTCGTCGCGGCCCGACAGCACCGGCACGAACCCGCGCTCCACCAGTTCCGCCACCACGAACCGCCCGGTGTGCCCGTACGCGCCGAACACAGCCACCGTCTGACCTGATCCCATGGTCCCGCTCCCCGTCAATCGCCCGTACCCGGATGACCCGCCGCGGACCCTCCGGGGCCCGCCGCGCTCTGTCATGAACATCCTGTCGCGAACATCATCCGCACACCACTGTCCGGAACGACATGACCCGTACACTTCCGGACATGCCCAACGTCGCACTGGCCGTCACCGACGGCATGCTGCACTTCGAGTTGTCCCTGGCCTGCGAGGTCTTCGGATCGGACCTGACCCACCTCGTGGACCCCTGGTACGGGTTCTCGCTCTGCGGACCGGACGCCGTACGCATCGACCGCTTCCGCCTGGAACCCGACCACGGCCTCGACCACCTCGCGCGCGCGGACACCGTGATCGTCCCCGGCTGGGCCGACGTCGACCGGGACCCGCCGGCCGAGCTCATCGACGCGGTCCGCGCGGCTCACCGGGCCGGCGCGCGCGTGGCCTCCCTGTGCACGGGCGCCTTCGTGCTGGCCGCCGCCGGCCTGCTGGACGGCAAGCGCGCCACCACGCACTGGGCGCACACCGAGGAACTGGCCAGGCGCCATCCCCTCGTCACCGTGGACCCCGACGTCCTCTACGTGGACAACGGCAGCGTGCTGACCTCCGCCGGCAAGGCCGCCGCCATGGACCTGTGCCTGCACCTGGTGCGCCTCGACCACGGCTCCGCCGTCGCCAACAAGATCGCCCGCCGGCTGGTCGTCCCGCCGCACCGCGACGGCGGCCAGTCCCAGTTCGTCACCACCCCCGTGCCCGCCCCCGGCAACCATCCGCTCGCGGACCTCTTCCCCTGGGCGCTCGAACGCCTCGACGAACCGCTCACCGTGGAAGACCTGGCCCGACGGGCCCGGATGAGCTCACGCCACCTGGGCCGCCACTTCAAGTCGGTTACCGGTACTACCCCGTTGCAGTGGCTGCTCACCCAGCGCATCCGCCACGCCCAGGAGTTGCTGGAGACCACGGACGACACCGTCGACACGATCGCGGCGGCCACCGGCATGGGGACCGCCACCACCCTGCGCCGTCACTTCGCCCGCACGGTGGGCGTGCCGCCGGACGCCTACCGCCGTACGTTCCGCTCCCGGACCGCCCCGGCCCGTACGACGGCGTGAGCGAATCTTCGTACGTTTCCGATCGTATCGATCGATTCGATCAAAAGAATCAGGTGAACCGTTGACGACGGCGCAGGGCCCTCCCTAGATTCGCCGCATGGCGACTCCCGAGGCCTTCACCACGGCCACCGCATCCCGTTCCGCTTCACCTTCCGCCTGGTGGCGCAGTGCCGCGATCTACCAGATATACCCGCGCAGTTTCGCGGACGGCGACGGCGACGGGATCGGCGACCTCGCCGGGATCCGTGCCCGGCTCCCGTACCTGCGCCGACTCGGCGTGGACGCGGTGTGGATCAGCCCCTGGTACCCGTCCCCGATGGCCGACGGCGGCTACGACATCGCCGACTACCGGGACATCGACCCGGTGTTCGGCACCCTGGCCGAGGCCGAGGCGCTGGTGTCCGAGGCGCACGACGCGGGCATCAGGGTGATCGTCGACATCGTCCCCAACCACTGCTCGGACCAGCACCCCTGGTTCCGCGCGGCCCTCGAGGCCGGCCCCGGCTCGCCCGAGCGGGCGCGCTTCTGGTTCCGACCCGGTCGCGGTGAGCACGGCGAACTGCCGCCCAACAACTGGCAGTCCGTCTTCGGAGGCGCCGGCTGGCGGCGGGTGACCGAAGCCGACGGCGCGCCCGGCGAGTGGTACCTGCACCGGTTCGCCCCCGAACAGCCCGACTTCAACTGGGAGAACCCGGAGGTCCACGCGGAGTTCGAGTCGATCCTGCGCTTCTGGCTCGACCGGGGCGTCGACGGCTTCCGCATCGACGTCGCCGACAACCTCGTCAAGGACCCGGCGCTGCCCGACCACGAGAGCGGGCCCACCCCCTGGGCCGACCAGGACGGCGTCCACGAGATCTACCGCGCCTGGCACAAGGTCCTCGACGCCTACGACCACGACCCGGTCTTCGTGGGCGAGGTGTGGACCTCCGACCCCGAACGCTTCGCCCGGTACCTGCGCCCGGACGAACTGCACACGGCCTTCAACTTCCCCTTCCTGCAGAGCCCCTGGGACGCCACGGCCCTGCGCACGGTCATCGACTCCACCCTCGCCGAGCACGCTCCGGTCGGCGCCACCGCCACCTGGGTCCTGTCGAACCACGACACCACCCGCCACGTCACCCGCTACGGCCGCGCCGACACCTCGTACGCCCTCGACGGCCGCCGCGTCCACGGCGTCACCGCCGACCTCGGCCTCGGACGCCGCCGGGCGGCGGCCGCGGCCCTGCTGACGATGGCCCTGCCCGGCTGCGTGTACGTCTACCAGGGCGACGAGCTGGGCCTCGACGAGGTCGAGGACATCGCGCCGGAGCTCCGACAGGACCCGACGTTCTTCCAGACCGGCGGCGAGGACCTCGGCCGGGACGGCTGCCGGGTCCCCCTCCCGTGGGGGGACGAGGCGCCGGACGCGAGGTCCTGGCTGCCCCGGCCGGCCGCGTGGGACGCCCTGAGCGTGCGCGAGCAGAGCGCGGACCCGGACTCGATGCTCGGCTTCTACCGCCGGGCACTGGCCCTGCGGTCCGCCCGGACGGCCCTGCGCGAAGGGGAGTTCGCCTGGCTGTCCGCCCCGGCGGGCGTGCTCTCCTTCGCCCGCACCGCGGCGGGGTCCTCCGTACGCTGCCTGGTGAACCTCTCGGGAACGCCGCTCGTGCTGCCGGACCACACGGAGGTCCTGATCGCCAGCGGCCCCGCGGAGAACGGCACCCTGCCCCCGGACACCGCGGTCTGGCTGCGCTGAACCAGCCGCGGCGCGGGCGGGCCGTGGGCCGGTGCGGGGACGGCGGGCCGGGGCTCAACGGCCCGCGTTCCGCCGCCCGCCGGTACGGGCCCCGCGCGGCAGGGTGGCGACGGCCAGCGGCAGGGTGACGGCCAGGACGCAGCAGGCGACCGCGAAGGCCGCCGAGGTGGCGGTGACGGTGATGACGCCCGCCCGGTCGGCGGCGTCCTCGTTGGCGGCCAGTGCGGCGGCCCCCGCCGCCGCCAGCCCGACCGCGCCGCCCAGTTGCCGGATGCTCTGGCGCAGGACGGAGGCGTCGGGCCGCTTCTCCGGGGGAACCGCGCGCATGAGCTCGGCGCTCAGGGCGGGAACCGGGAGTCCCATCCCGACTCCCGCGAGGAGCATCCCGGGGACCTGCCAGAGGTACTCGCGCGCCGGCAGGACGGCCGTCCAGGCCACCGCGCCGACGGTGGCCGCCGTGAGTCCGAGCAGGACGGGCACCCGGAGGGAGCGGTAGCGGTCCAGCAGGTACCCGGAGAGGAAGGTTCCCGCCGCCGAGGCGGCGACCAGGGGGAGCAGGGAGGTGCCGGTGGCGAGGAGCGAGAGGCCCAGGGCCTGGCGCAGGTAGACCGTGCCGTGCACCAGCAGGATCAGCTGGGGTGCCTGCACCAGGAAGGTGAGCGCCACGGCCACGGCGTACGGGCGGATGCCCAGCAGGCGCAGGTCGAGGAGGGGGTGGCGGGACCTCAGGATGAGCCGCACCGCCAGGAGCACCGCCCCGGAGCCGGCCGCGAGCGCCGCGAGCGCCCTGGCGTCGGTGAAGCCCCAGACCCCGCACTGGTACAGCCCGAGGACGAGCAACACGAGGGAGAGGATCACCACGAGCGGCTGGACCACGGACAGGGCGCCGCCCTGCGCCCGGTTGCTCAGCCGCGCGCGTGCCATCATCCACAGGCAGGCCGCGCCGACGGGCAGGTTGACGAGGAAGACGGAGCGCCAGCCCAGGAGTTGGGTGAGGACGGCGCCCACGATCGGGCCGAGGACGAGGAAGAGCTGGGCCAGACCGGCGTAGACGGCCAGGGCCCTGCCCCGGTCCCGTTCCTCGTACACGTCCGCGATCACGGACGTGGCCACCGGCATCATCAGCGCGCCGCCGACGCCCTGTACGGCCCGCACCACGACCAGGTACGGCTCGGCGGCGCCGCCCGAGGGGGCCAGCGCGCAGAGCCCCGAGGCGGCGGCGAAGAGCGCGGCGCCGGCGCGGAAGGTGGTCAGCCGGCCGATCCGGCGCGCCAGCATGCCCCCGACCGGCACGAACGCCGCCAGCGCGAGGACGTAGACGAGCACCACGCCGTGCATCATGAAGGTGGTCAGCCCGAGGCTGTGCGCCATCGGATCGAGGGCCACCGCGACGACGGTCTGGTCCAGACTGACCATCCCCGCCGCGCACCCCACGGCCGCGACGACGTAGCGCCTGCGGGTCGGAGGCGGGCTTGCGGGCGAGGGCCGCGGTTGCGGAGTCGAGTCCTGCTCCCGAGGTCGGCCACCCCCGCGCAGGGGGTGGGGCGGGCTGCGGGCCTGGTCCCGGGGGTGGTCGGGCGGATCGCGCCGCCAGGTTCCGGCGCCCGGTCAGTATGGGCGGTGACGGCTGGTCAGGCGCGGACCGGCGGGTCTGGCGTGGCGCGGCGGACCGGAGTCCGCCGGGGGTCAGGACCAGATGCCGCGGAGCAGCAGCCGCAGCTGGCCGGCGAGCCGGGTGGCGTCGAACGCGTCGGCGGAGGTGAGCGCGAGGCGCGCGAAGTGCTCCGCCGAGGCGACCAGCGCGTGCGCGAGGATCTCGGGGTCCGGCGCCGGCCCCCGGGTGTCCGGCGCGGACGCGATCCACGAGGCGACCCGGCGCCGGAACCGCTCGCGGTCCGCCTCGACGCGCGCGCGGACGGCCGGGGGAGTGCCCGCCGAGGTCAGCAGGATCAGGCGCCAGGTGTCCGGGTCCTCCCGCAGCATGGCGGCCATCCGGTGCACCGCCTCGCAGGCGAACTCGACCGGGTCGTGGGTGCGGCGGGCGTCGGGAACGGATCCGAGCAGGCGGGTGAACGCGAGCTCCTGCTGTCGGTCGAGGAGGGTGAGCAGCAGGTCGTCCAGGTCCTCGAAGGCCCCGTAGACCACCGAGCGGGCGACCTGCGCCCGTTTGGCGATCGCGTCGATCGATACCCGGCCGTACCCGTCGTTCACGATCACGGCGAGGGCCGCGTCGAGCAGTTGCTCGCGGCGTTCGGCGATCGGGACGCGCGGAGCGTAGGGACGCCGCCTGCGCGGCCTGTCGCTGGAAGAGGTCGGTGTCGACACCTTGGCATCTTACGACAGTCGTGTCTTAATTTAAGACAGTCCTGTCTTATTGAGGGAGCGGTACGCACCCGCTGCCGGGAACACGAGGAGCGGCCCGATGGCCCGACTGCACGGCAAAGAGGTCGAACCGCACGCGGACTACGGGTTCTTCGGTCCCGGCTCGGTGGTCTGGAAGGTGTGGAGCTACCCGACGGCGCCCACGGTGGGCTTCCAGCGCTCCGTGGTCGTGGAGGAGCTCGACCCGCCGCTGGTGGCCGCGGTCCACGGCACCCAGGGCATCTACGACCGCACGCGCACCCGCTACGACCGCACCCTGCGCTACTTCGCCATGGTGGCCTTCGCCGGCTCGGACCAGGTGTGCAAGGCGGCCGACGTCCTGGTCAAGGTCCACTCGAAGGCCATCGGTCACCTGCCCTACGGCGAGGGCACCTACGACGCCAACGACCCCGCCTCGCAGCTGTGGATACAGCTCACCGGCTGGCACTCGATCCTCTACGCCTACGAGAAGTACGGGCCCGGCAAGCTCACCGCCGAGGAGGAGAAGGAGTACTGGGAGTCCTGCGCCCTCGCCGCGGAGTTCCAGACCTGCTCGCCCGACGACGTCCCGCGCGACCGCGCGGGAATCCGGGCGTACTTCGAGAGCATGCGCCCGCGGCTGGAGGCCAGCCCGATCGCCCGGCAGGCCATGAACCACCTCCTGAACACCGACCTCGTCCTGCCGCCGACCCAGTGGTGGATGAAGCCGGCGCGGACGGTCGTGGCGAGGACGCACCGGATCGCGACCATCGCCACCATGCCCCGCTGGATGCGGGAGATGGCGCAGATCCGGCAGTCGCGCGTCCTGGACGTGCTCGTGGTCCCGGTGATGCGGGCCTCCTTCGCGCTCGCCCACCTCAGCCCCCGCGTCGAACTGTTCCTGCTGGGGATGCTCTCCCCCTCCACGGTCACGGTGGTCGCTCCCGTCAAGCTGGGCGTCCCGCCCCGCGTCGAGGAGGTCCTCACCCCCGAGCAGGCCCGTACCCGATACGGCTACGCGAAGCCCGCCGAGGCGCACGCCGAGTTCAGGGCGCGCCAGGCGGTACGGGTCTTCGGCGACGGGAAGCCCCCGAGCGAGCAGGGACTCATCGAATCCCAGGAGGTGCTCGGCCCGCTGGCCTGACGCGGCGGGATCCGAAAAGATTCGAAAGAGACGACCTAGTGCGCGAACCGGCCGCAGAGCCAGTTGCCCGGTTCCGCCGGGTCGTCGCTCATCCAGAACTGGCGCCACAGCAGCGCGAATTCCTCGCGGCTGAGGTGCCCGTCGCCGTTCAGGTCGAGCAGTTCGAAGACGCCCGTCATGTCCACGGGCTGCCCGTTCCAGGTCTCGACGAGCCGGTGGTGTTCCTCCGGCGAGATGCGGCCGTCGCCGTTGGAGTCCACGGCGGCGAACACGGTGTCGGCGGTCGCGGTGACCTCCGCGACCATCGCGGGCAGCCTGTCGACGAGGGAGAGCAGCTCGCCCATGTCGACCGCGCCGTCCCCGTTCGCGTCGCCCGCTTCGAGCAGCGCCGCCCACCAGCCCATCAGCAGTGCCTCGACGCGTGCGCGCAGCTCCGTCCCGGGGCCCACTCCCGGGAGCCGGCTCCAGCGGTCGACGAGCGCCGCGAAGTCCCGCTCGCGCAGATAGCCGTCACCGTCCGCGTCGAACGCGGCGAACATCCCCCTGAGCTTCTGCTCCTGAAACGCGCTGGCCATGACGGGCCTCCCTCGTAGCGGACAGCGCGTAACTCTAGGCGGGGGCGCGCCCCCTCCTCCACGGGCACATGTGGGCGAGGGGTCACCCCTCAGTGGTGCGCGGCCCGCTCGTCCGCTCGTCGAGGGGGACGCCCAGCCCGCCGGCCAGGGCGGTGAGGGTCGTTCCCAGGGGGAGGGCGATCCGCGCGGCGGCGTCGCGGTCGCCGCGGGTCGGGTCCCGGTTGACGATCAGTACGGGCTTGCCCGCCCGGGCCGCCTGGCGGACGAACCGGAGCCCGGACATCACCGTCAGCGAGGAGCCCAGGACCAGCAGCGAGGTCGCCGCGTCGACCAGTTCCCGGCAGTGCTCGACGCGCCGCGGCGGGACGTTCTCGCCGAAGAACACCACGTCCGGCTTGAGGATGCCGCCGCAGATCGCGCAGGGGACCGGGCGGAAGTCCACGACCTGCGCGTCGGTGAGGTCGGCGTCACCGTCCGGGTTCAGCGCGGCGGGCGTCGGCGCGAAGCCCGCGTTCGCCTCCTCCAGCCGCCGGGCGAGCTCCCGGCGCGGGCTGAGGTCCCCGCAGGAGAGGCAGACGACCCGGCCCAGGCTTCCGTGGAGCTCCACCACCCCCTCGCTGCCCGCGGCCTGGTGCAGGCCGTCCACGTTCTGGGTGATCACGCCGGCGAGCATCCCGGACCGCGCGAACGCCGCGACGGCCCGGTGCCCGGCATTGGGCGCGGCGCGCCCGAACGTGCGCCAGCCGAGGTGGCTGCGTGCCCAGTAGCGCCGCCGGGCCGGTTCCCCGCCGGTGAACTCCTGGTAGGTCATGGGCGTGTGCCGGCGCAGGCTGCCCCGCTCGCCCCGGTAGTCGGGGATGCCCGACTCCGTGGACATCCCGGCCCCGCTGAGCACCAGCACCCCGCCGGCCCGCAGCGCGTCGGCGACCGGCCCCGGGTCCGTGGTGCCGGGCGGCAGGTCCGCGGTCGGGGTCCAGCTCAAGGTGGGGCGCGTACGCATGCCGCCAGCGTACCGATGTCCTCACCCCTCGGCAGGCGGGTTGCCAGGCAGGTGATAACGCTGTTATTTTTGCAATACGCAGTTTCCGCACGAGCGCACCGGGGGTTGTCATGAACGGCACGCACGTCACGATCCTGGACGATGGCAGGGAAACCGTCGTGGCCGCGGACGAGGGCCCGGCGGGCCGCGTCCTGCTGACCGCGGAGGAAGCCGAACGGGCTCTCGGCTGGGTCCGCAAACCGCACGGCTGGTGCCGGGGCGACCTCTGCGTACCCGCCTCGGCCGCCGCCCGGGCCGAACACGAGGGGCTGCTCGACCCCGTGGCGTTCGCCGGGATCCTCGACCGCCCGGTCGCGACCGACACCGGAGTGATCGCCCTCGGAGTCTCCGCGCGGGAACGCTCCCAGGCCCTGGCCGGTGCCACCGCCCCCGACTTCACCCTCCCCGACGCCGACGGCGTGCCGCACTCGCTGAGCGAGCTGCGCGGCCGCAAGGTCGCCCTGGTCTTCTGGGGCTCGTGGTGCGGCTGCCGCTACGACCTCCCCGAGTGGGAGCGCCGCCACGCCGCACTCGCCGCCCACGGCTTCAGCGTCCTCAGCGTCGCGGTGGACCGCCGCGTCGCCGACGCCGCGCCGTGGATCGCCGAGGCCGCCGTCACCCACCCCGCGCTCATCGACACCGACGGCTTCGTGGCCGACCTCTACGACGTCCTGAACGTCCCGACCGTCCTGTGGATCGACGAGAAGGGCAAGGTCGCCCGACCCAACGACACGCAGTTCGCGACGGACCTGTTCCGCGAACTGTCGGGTCTGGACTCGGGCGCGGCGCTGGCCGCACTGGACCGTTGGGTCCTGACCGGCGACAGCGGCCTGTCCGAGGAGGACGTCACCCGCCACACCCGCCGCGCCACGGCGACCCAGCAGTCGGCCCGTACCGAAGCGGCCCTGGCCCTCTGGCTCCACCGGGCAGGCCGAACGGCCGACGCCGAACGGCACTTCGCCCGGGCCGAGCACCTCGCCCCCGAGGACCTGACGATCTGGCGCGGAACCATGCCGCTGCGCGGCACGGACCCGATGGGCGACGAGTACTTCGCCAAGCGCACCGCCCTCACCGAAGCGGGCATCCCGATCTACCGCCCCCTCGGCGACTGGCAGCGGGCATGAGCGGCGGCCTCTTCGCCCGCGCCCAGCTCGAAGGCCAGGAGGCCCTGCGCGCGGCCCTCCTCGACCTGGCCGCGCAACTCCTCGCCGCGGAGGGCCCGGCCGCCCTGACCATGCGCCGCATCGCCACCGCGGCCGGCTGCTCGACCACGGTCCTCTACCGCCACTTCGGCGCGAAGGACGGCATCGCCGCAGCCCTGTACCAGGAAGGCTTCGACCGGCTGCGCCGCGGCCTGGAGGCCGTCCCGCCGTCCGCGGACGCGGCCGCGCACCTGGCCGCCCTGGGCCGGGCCTACCGCGAGAACGCCCTCACCGAACGCAACCTCTACCAGGTGATGTTCGCCGGCCTCATCCCCGGTTTCACCCCCACCCCCGAGGCCCGCGCGGTCGCCGCCGCCAGCCTGGAAGTCCTCCGCGAAGCCGTACGCGCCTGCGCGGAGAGCGGAGTCTTCCGGCCGGACGTGGACGTGGAGGAGGTCACGGACGTCATCTGGGCCGCCGCCCACGGCTCGATCACCCTGGAACTCGCGGGGCACTTCCCGGCCCGGACCGCGGAGCGCCGCTACCGGACCCTCACCAGGGCCGCGGTGGCGGCGTTCCTGGTGCCGGCGAACGGCTCGCCGTGAGCAGCCGTCACGCGCCCTCCCGCGCGCGTACCGTGGGGGTACGACCCGCCGGGAGGACCAGCCGATGAGCGCGCAGCCCGACCACGCCACCGTCACGCCGTACGCCCCCGCGCCGGGAGCCCCGGCCGAACTCCTCGACCGGCTGCGCGACGACCGGCGTGCCCCGCAGTGGGTACCGGCCTTCGAGCGGGAGTGGACCGCCGCCCTGGAGGAGTCCCGCCGCACGTTCTCCCTGGCCGCGCTGTACGAGACCCTCCAGGTCTGGCAGGCCCGCCTCGCCTCCGCCCCCGCGGTCGACGCGTTCGTCGCGTCCGGCCACGACGACGGCGCCTTCGTGGAGGCGGCCGAGCTGCGGAGCAGGCGCCGGTGACCGGACAGCCGTACGCGATCCGCTTCTCCGGGCCGGCCGCGAAGGTTCTCGACACCCTCCCCGAGCACGCCGAGGACGTGGTCTGGGACGTCCTGGACGCCGCCGCGGCCGATCCCTGGGGATTCCCGCAGTGGGACCCCGACGACCCCGAGGGGCAGGACGTACGCCTGGCCTCCGTCGGCCGGACCTCGCTCACCTACTGGATCAACCGGCCCCTGCACCGCCTGTCCGTGCTGAACGTCCTGTGGCTGGGCTGAGGGTCCTGAGGGCTCAGACCGCCGGGGGGTTGAGGCGGGCGAAGCCCTCCTGCCGGTGGTACGGGAAGTAGGGATAGGGGGCCGTCCGGCTGCTCGCCGCGTCGAGCTTCGCCATCTGCTCCGGGGTGAGCGTCCAGCCCACGGCGCCGAGGTTCTGGCGCAGCTGCTCCTCGTTGCGGGCGCCGATGATGACGGAGGACACGGTCGGCCGCTGGAGCAGCCACCGCAGGGCGATCTGGGGGACCGCCCGGCCCGTCTCCCCGGCGATCTCGTCCAGGGCGTCGATCACGCGGTAGAGGTACTCGTCCTCGACCGGCGGGCCGTAGTCGGCGGTCTCGTGCAGCCTGCTGCCGGCGGGCAGCGGCACGCCGCGGCGGATCCTGCCCGTGAGCCGGCCCCAGCCGAGCGGGCTCCAGACGATCGCGCCCAGGCCCTGGTCGAGTGCCAGGGGCAGGAGTTCCCATTCGTAGTCGCGGCCGACGAGGGAGTAGTGGACCTGGTGGGCGACGTAACGCGGGCGGCCGTGCCGGTCGGCCGCGGCGAGGGACTTCATCGCCTGCCAGCCGGAGAAGTTCGAGATGCCGGTGTAACGGATCTTCCCCGCCCGGACCAGGTCGTCCAGGGTGGACAGCACCTCCTCGACGGGGGTGCCGGCGTCGAAGGCGTGCAGCTGGAACAGGTCGATGTAGTCGGTGTCCAGGCGGCGCAGGGCGTCGTCGACGGACGTGATCAGGCGGGCCCGGGAGGTCCCCGCCCCGCCGGGGCCGTCGCTCGTGGGGAGGCCTGCCTTGGTGGAGATGAGCACCTGGTCCCGGCGCCCCTTGAGGGCGGCCCCCAGGACCTCCTCCGAGGCGCCGGCGGAGTAGACGTCGGCGGTGTCGAACATCGTGACCCCGGCATCGACGCAGATGTCCACGAGGCGGCGCGCCTGCTGTACGCCGGTGTCGCCCCAGGCGCCGAAGAGCGGCCCCTGCCCGCCGAAGGTGCCCGCTCCGAAGCTCAGTTCCGGGACCAGAAGCCCGGACGCACCCAGCCGCCTGTACTCCATGACGCATCCTCTCATCGCCCGCGCATCCATCTAATGGGTCTGCGGTTCCGTTAAGATGGCCCGAGCGTATCAAGTCCTGGCAGCTAATGGAACTGGAGTCCCGTTATGGAGTTCACCGACGCCGGACCGGACAGGGTGGAGGGCCCGGCCGCCCCGGCGGCCGGGCCGGGGAGCGCGCGGCCCGGAGGCCGTACGGCGCGCGTGCGGGAGGCCGTGCTCCGGGCCGCCGAGGACGTCCTGGCCGAGCGGGGTTTCGCGCACCTGGACCTCGCCGACGTCGCGCGCCGCGCGGACGTCGGCAAGACCACCGTCTACCGCCGCTGGGGCACCGTCGCCGGCCTCGTGGCGGACCTGCTCGCGGACATGGCGCAGCAGTCCGTTCCGCGGGCGAGGACGGGTTCGCTCCTCGGGGACCTGACGGCCAACGCCCGGCTGGTGTGCCGCACCCTGGCCGACCCCCGGCAAGGAGCCCTGTTCAAGGCGGTGATCGCGGCCGCCACGTACGACCCGAAGGCGGCCGAATCGCTGCACGGGTTCTACGCCGTGCGCGTCGAGGAGTGGGCTCCGTGCGTCGGGGAGGCCGTGGTCCGCGGAGAACTGCCCGGGGGGACCGACCCGCACGAGGTGGTCCGCGCGGTGTCCGCCCCCCTCTACTACCGCCTCCTGACCACGACCCTCCCGCTCGACGAGGCCCATGCCGACCGCTCGGCGGCCGCGGTGGTGGCGGCCGCGCGCGCGGGGGCGTACGTACGGGAGGCGTGAGGGGGCCCCTGGGTTAAGGGCTCCCGTACGGCCGGGGCGTGGAGGCGGCGCCGCGGCGCGGCGCGGGTTATGGGTAGATTGCCGGATGCGGGGAAAGTGCTCGACAACAGCACGCCGCCGCATAGAGTCCCAGCTCAGGAAGCCAGTTCCCGAAGCCGCGGGGATGAACCGGGGGCCTCTGGGTCCGGCTTCCCCCGGCGGCTCTCGGTCACAATGAGGCGCTGGGCGGTGCGGTGGCCGAGAACGGAGACGAACTGATGAGCGGGGCCGACGAGGGACGGCAGTGGCCGGACGAGGTCAGTGTCGACAACGCGAGGACGACGCTCCTGCGACTCCTCGCACGAGCAGGGGTCCCTTCCGGTGACGCGAGCGAACTGATCGGCCTGCTGGAAGCGGGCGCGCTGGCGCTCGCGTACGAGGAACTGAGCGGCCGGGACCGGAGCGCGCCGGGGGACAAGGGCGAGCCGTACGAGTCGGGATGGCTCGACGGAGCCGGAGACCTCCTGGCCGAGCTGGGCGAGGTCACCGAGCGGACCCTGCTCCGGGTGGTGAGCCCGGACGGGGAACAGGACGCGGCCGGACACCGCCCGCGGGCCAGGCGCATGGAGGTGGAGCGGACGCAGGTGGCCCTCACGCCCCTGTACCTGTCCTTCGCCGAGGTCTCGGAACTGGATCCGGAGGCCACCGAGGAAGTGCTCACCGCCGTCCTCGCCACGATGAGCCCGAGGCTGCGGGCCCGCTACGCCGGGCGGCTGACGGAGTTCACCGACGCCCACCGGACCCGGCTGGGGCGGCTGTTCACGACGTTCGGAGCGGGCAGTGCCATCACGGTGCACGGCCGCTTCTCGCTCGTGCACTCCGCCACGAGCATCGCCGTGCTCGAACGCCTCGCCGCCGAGCCGCAGGCCCTGCGGGAGGAGTGGGACGCGGCGGAGCTGCCGCCCGCGTGGCTGGACGGGCTGACGACGGCCTGGAACGCCTCGGCCTGACCTCCTGTCCGGTCGCGGCGGCCCGGCTTCCGCCGTCCGGCCGTCGTGGCCCGCCGTCCGCTCGCCGCCCGTCGTGGCCCGCCGTCCGCCCGCCGCGATCCGCTCCCTTGACCCGATGTGGCCGTTCGATCAAGATCCCCGCATGACCCTTCCCGGACTGCCCCGCGAAGACCGCGAGTCGAGCCCCTTCACCGGCTACGGCCGGGCCCACTGGGAGGCGGTGGCCGACGGGCTGCTGCGTGCGGCCTGGCGGTGGGCCACGCCGCGCGGGGCCCTGCTCGACCTGCCGGGAACCCCCTCCGCGTCCGGGGTGCGCTCCGACGGTCTCGAAGGCTACGCCCGCACCTTCCTCGCCGCCGCCTTCCGGGTCTCGGGGGCCGGGGGAGCGGACCCGTACGGCTGGCTGGAGCGGTACGCGGACGGCCTCGCGGCGGGCACCTGGACGCCGGGCCGCGACGACGCGGAGTCCTGGCCGGTCATCCGCGACGTCCACGCGGGGGGCCAGCCGATGGTCGAATCGGCATCGGTGGCCCTCGGGCTCCGGCTGACCCGGCCGTGGCTGTGGGACCGCCTCGACAGCGCGGTGCGGGACCGGACCGAGGAGTGGCTGCGCGGCGCCCTGCGGCATCTGCCCAGCCCCAACAACTGGTACCTCTTCCCGTACACCGTGGCCGGATTCCTGGAGTCCGTCGGCCGCGGCGACGCCGAGACGGCCCGGGCCCGCAGCCGGGCCCTGGACCTCATGGAGGGCTGGTACGCGGGCCAGGGCTGGTACGCCGACGGCGACGGCCGGGCCTTCGACCACTACAACGGCTGGGCGCTGCACCTGTATCCGGTGCTCGACGCCCACCTGGACGCCCACCCCGACGCACCCCTCGACCGGCACCCGGACACCCACCCCGACGCCTCGCCGGACGGCAAGGCTCCGTACGGTGACCGCCTGCGGGCCCACCTGGACGGCTTCTCCCTCCTCTTCGGGGCGGACGGGGCGCCGATCCACTTCGGGCGCTCCCTCACCTACCGGTTCGCCGCCGCGTCGGCCGTCGGCCTCGGCGCCGTCACCGGCCACACTCCGCTCGCCCCCGGCACCTCGCGCCGCCTGATCAGCGGGTCGCTGCGCTACTTCCTCGACCGGGGCGCCGTCGGCGCGGACGGCCTGCTCAGCCTCGGCTGGCACGGTCCGCACGGGGCGACCCTGCAGCGGTATTCCGGGCCGGCCTCGCCGTACTGGGCCGCCAAGGCCTTCGTCTGCCTGCTCGCCCCGGCGACGCACCCCCTGTGGACGGCGACGGAGGAGCGCGCGCCCAGTGAGGGGCCGGACCGGGTACTGGCCCTGCCCGCGCCGGGGTTGCTCATCCAGACCACCCGCGCCGACGGGATCGTACGACTGCACAACCACGGCAGCGACCACGTCGGGCCGGACCAGCCGGAAGCGGCCCGCGACGAAGACCCGCTCTACTCCCGTCAGGCCTACTCCACCCGCAGCGGCCCCACCGCGAGCGCCAACACCCCCGACAACCACCTCGCCGTGGTCGTGGGCGGTGTCCGCAGCGTCCGGCGGCGCATCCACCCGCTGGGCACCGGCCAGGGGGACGGCTGGGGCTGGGCCGCGTCCTGGCACCGGCCGGTCTTCCCGGGCGGCGCGCCGTCGGTCCCAGGCCTGCGGGTGGAGAGCGTCACCTTCGTCCGCGGCCCGCACGAACTGCGCGTGCACCGGGTGTCCGGAGCCCCGTCCGGAGCCCCGCCCGAGGCCCGCGTGGAACAGACGGGCTGGGCCACGGGGCCCGAGGAACCCCTGCGCTCGGAACTCCACCCGGTGCACGGCTGGGAGACCCGGGACGAGGCGCGGGCGCCGGCCGGGACCGCCTTCACCCGGTGGGCGAGCGTGCCCCGCCTGACGGCCGGAGCCGGCGGGACACGCCTGTACGCGGCGCTGGCCGCCCTCAGTGGCGAGCCGGATCCGGCGGGGACGAGCGGGGCGGGGACGAGCGGGGTGTCGACGAGCGGGGCGGTGACTGTGGTGACGGCCGACCAGGGATCCATCGAGGTGCGGTGGGCGCAGGACGGATCGCTGACCCGCATCGCCTTCCAGCCCCTCCGCGTGGAACACCTGCCGCCCGCCGCCGGGTAGCGGTCACCGGTCCTGGATGCGCCGGAAGGGCTGGTCCGCCTCCAGTTCGAACGCGATCTCCAGCAGCTTCCGCTCACCGCCGGGGCGCGCGGCGAACATGACGCCGACGGGCAGCCCGTCCGGCGTCGTGCTCGCGGTCGGCACCGAGATCGACGGGGTGCCGACGACGTTGTCGACCGGCGTGAACGCCACGTACGCGAGGATCCGCTCGATGAGCTTCGCGTAGGGAACGGTCGGGCTGAGGTGGCCGATCGGCGGCGTGGTGTGGGCGAGCACGGGCGACATCACGAGGTCCAGCCCGCGGAAGGACGCCGCGTAGGCCTCCTTCGTCCGCTTCAACCGCCGCAGCACGCCGGGGGTCCTGCGCCAGTTCCGCAGGTACTCCTCGCGCAGTCCCTGGCTGAGGCCGTCCATGCGGCGGCGGTCGAAGTCCGCGCCGAGGGTCCGGCCCGTGGCGCCGAGGAGGAAGGACAGCATCCCCCAGTAGGTGAGGAAGTCGTCGGTGAAGCTCGGATCCATGCCCAACTCCACCGGTTCCACGGTGTGTCCGAGCCGTCCGAGCGTCTCCACCGTCTCCTTGACCGCCGCGCGTGTGGAGGCGTCGGAGTGCACGCCGTTCGGGGAGTCCAGTACGAACCCGATGCGCAGCCTGCGCGCCGAGGGTCCTTCGACCAGGCCCACGGGAGGCAGTGCGGGACTCCGCCGGTACGTTTCCGCGGCGGCGAGGAACGCGGCGGCGTCCCGCACGGAGCGGCTGACGACTCCGTCGGAGATGATGTCGAGCGGCAGCCGGCGGCCCAGGTCGCTGGCCACGACCCGCCCCCGGGACGGCTTCAGGCCGACGAGGCCGCAGCAGGCCGCGGGTATCCGGATCGAGCCGCCGCCGTCGTTGGCGTGCGCGATCGGCACGGCCCCGGCGGCGACCAGCGCCGCGCTGCCCCCGGAGGAGCCGCCCGCCGAGTAGTCCGTGTGCCAGGGGTTGCGCACCGGCTCCGCACCGTCGTACTCGGTGGTCGGGCTGAACCCGAACTCGGGCAGCCGGGTCTTGCCCAGGACCGTGACACCGCTGCTCAGGAGCTGCCGCGTGAACGGCGCGTGCCGCTTGGCCGCCCGCGGCCGGAACGCCGCGCTGCCGTGGCCCGTGGGCAGCCCCTCGTAGTCGGTGTTGTCCTTGACGAAGGTCGGAACGCCGGCGAAGGCGCCGCCCGTCGCGTCGGCGTGCGCCGCTCCGGCCGCTCCGTTGGCGTGCACCTGCACCGCGCCCAGCCGTGCGTCGACCGCCCGCACCCGCTCACCGGCGTCACGGGCGGCCTCGGCGGGGGAGACCTCACCCCGCCGGATCGCCGCGGCGAGACCGACGGCGTCGTGCTCTCCCAGGGCGTCGTCCCGGAACGCGTGCACGATGGTCGGTCCGTCGAAAGTGGTCACCGCTGCCTCAGCCTCCGCCGTGTGGATGGTCGTCCGCCATCATGGCCTACCAGCAGGTAACACGCGAGGTTTTCCACGGCCATTCGATGCCGTCGCATCCCAACCCGGCCTCCCCGCACGAGCCGTGGCCCGTGCGGAGCGACCGCCCCCCTGGCGCGCGACCTAGACCAGCGGAGGGCCTAGACCAGCGGAGAACCTAGACCAGCGGAGGCACGACCGGCTGCGACTGGGTGGCGCAGTGGATTCCGCCGCCGCCGGAGGCGATGTTGTCGATGTCGAGCTGGACGACGGTCCGGCCGGGATAGGCGGCCTGCAGGATGGCGTAGGCCAGACCGTCGGCGTAGCCGTCGCCGAACTGCGGGGCGATGACGGCGCCGTTCGCCGTGTAGTAGTTGGTGTAGCTGGACAGGAACTCATCCCCCCGCCCACGGATCGCGGCGCGGTCGGGACCGGGGAGTTCGGTGACGGTCAGCGCCCGGCCCCGGGCGTCGGTGGCGCTGCGCAGGATCCGCGCGGTCTCCTCGTAGACGGCGATCCACTTGGCGTCGACCCCGGCTCCGGGCTTGTCCAGGATGACCTTGCCGGGTGCGGTGAAGCGGGCCAGACAGTCGATGTGGCAGTCGGTGATGTCCTGGCCCGCCAGGCCCGGGACCCAGATCACCTTGTCGATGCCGAGCGCGGTCTTCATCGCCTGCTCGACCTGGTCCTGGGACTTGCCCGGATTGCGGTTGGCGTTGACCAGTGAGCTCACCGTGGCCAGCAGGGTCCCCTCGCCGTCGGTCTCCAGCGAGCCGCCCTCGCCCACGAACTGCGCCTGGATCCGCTGGACGCCGTACTGGCCGAGGAGCGTCTCGGCGGCCACGGCGTCGTTGGCGAAGGGCTGCGCGTACGGCGCGGTGGTCTTCCCCCATCCGTTGAAGTTGGTGTCGACCCCGGCGATCGCGCCGGGGGCCACGACGAAGGTGGGGCCGAAGTCCCGGATCCACAGGTCGTCGTTGGCTATCTCGATGACGTCGATGCCGTAGTACGCGCCGCTCCCGCACAGGTACCGGGCGTCCGCGGCCTGGTCGGGGCGGGCCAGCAGCGCGACCGGCTCGTAGCGCGAGATCGCGTACGCCACCTTCGCGATGTCCCGGCGCACCCCGCCGAGGTTGCCGCGCCACACGGAGGAAAGCGCGGGCCAGGCCATGAAGGTGCGGACGTGCCGGCCCTCCTCCGCCGGCATCCGCAGCGCGTTGGAGCCGCTCGGGGCCGTCGCCGCCCGGGCGACCGCCGGCAGCGCGGAGGCGAAGGCCGCGAGCGGCAGGGCCGCCGCGCCCAGCTGGAGCAGCCTGCGTCGGGACGTGGCTGTGGTGTTCATGGGACTCCCTGGTGAACAAGTGGCAACTGGCAAGGGGCGGTGGTGCGTCGCACATCCTGGCCCTAACTGAAAATTCAGTCAATGCCTGGGCCGTCGACCAGCGGCGCCCGGGCGGGCGGGCGTCGTGACGTCATTTATGCTTCAAGGCGGCCGCGGGGTGGTGGCTCGTCGCTGTCCGCGGCATCTACGGAACGGCTGGTCCGGCCCGTCGGGGAGGGCGTCCTGCGTCCGGTCCCGGTCCGGACGGGGACCCGATGACACCGATCGCGACGATCGTGACGATCATGGGGAATCGAGCGACCGCCGACACGTGTCTCAGTGGGGTGGGGCGCCCGGCCCACGCGCCCGCGAACCAGAAGACCCCCAGGGAGAAGTGAGGTATGCCAGTGATCTGCGTCGGAGGCATGATCGGAATCGGCAAGACGAGCGTGGCCGAGCTGCTCGCCAAGGAGCTGGGCAGCGAAGTCTTCTACGAGAGCGTGGAAGACAATCCGATCCTCCCGCTCTTCTACACGGCGACCCCCGAGGAGATCCAGGCGAAGCGCTACCCCTTCCTCCTGCAGCTCTACTTCCTGCAGACGCGGTTCGCCGCGATCAAGGAGGCGTACAAGCAGGGCGACAACGTCCTGGACCGCTCGATCTACGAGGACTGGTACTTCGCCAAGGTCAATCACGACCTGGGCCGGATCAGCTCCCTCGAGATGGGCGTGTACGAGGGCCTGCTGAACGAGATGATGCGCGAGATCGACGGCCTGCCGTACCGCAAGGCGCCCGACCTCATGGTCTACCTCAAGGCGGACTTCGAGACGGTCCTGCACCGCATCGGGCTGCGGGGCCGTGATTTCGAGCAGGACGAGAGCCTCGTCGAGTACTACCGGGTGCTGTGGGCCGGCTACGACGACTGGGTGAACAAGCACTACTCGGCCAGCGAGGTCCTCGTCATCGACATGAACAACACCGACGTGGTGAACAAGCCCGAGGACGCGGCCCGCGTGGTGCGCGAGGTCAAGGACGCCCTGGCGGCGAGCCGGCTCCAGGCCTGACCGCCCGCTCAGGTCGGGCTTCAGCGGTGCGATGTGAGCGGGCCGGCGGCGCCCTCCCCGGCCTCGCTCCAGCACCATCCCCGCGGCCGCGCAGGCGTCCGGCGGGCCGTGTTCTGGGGCGGCCTCGTGATCATGGCGGGGCACATCCGCATGGCGGTGCCCGGCAATGCCGGGATCTGGCCCGGCCCGCTGATCGTCGGCCACCTCGGCCAGCAGATCGACTGGCACCTCGGCTTCGCCGCCGCCGCGGTCGGGATGGCCTTCGGCCTCACACGGTTCACCCTCGGCGGGAAGCGCATGGCGCCGGGCTACGACGAGCCCCGCGTCGTACCGCAGCCCCGCCATCACGCCCGAGGAGCCGGAGCGCGGATACGCCGGCACCGGGTAGGCGGGCACCGGCAAGGACGTCGCCGAGGCCCGGAACCTCACGGAGTTCCACGCGGGTCCCCGCGAGCCGGCTGCCCTCGACGCCCAGGTCACCGGCAGGGTGGGCCGCGTCGAAGTCACCGGCCGGCCCGGCGCCGGCGGGGCGGCGCACCTCGCCCGCGCGGCGTCCGGACCGGGCGGGCGCACGTACACTCGGCAGATGAGCCGCACACGACGTGACACGGGGGAGCGCCTGCCGCAGGCCGCCCCCGGCGTGCGTGCGGCCGCCGCGGGCCGGACGGGCATCAGCCTCCGGACCGCCGCCGACGCCCAGGCCCCCACGGTCGGGCGCGGCGTCCTGCACGGCCACGGCTAGCGCTCTCCCACCGCGCCCGGGCCCAGTCCTTCCCGCCGCACCATCCTCAGCGACGGGCCCTGCCCCGGCGGCCCGGCCCGATCACGGAGCCCGGCCCCCGGCCCCGTCGCCCCGAGGGCGACGCATCGCCCTCCCCGTCCCACCACCGCGGTCCCGACGCTCCGTCGGCGCCGCCACCAGGCTAGGGCCGTGCGCCGGGCCGTAGCCGCCTCCGAAGGGACCACCGTGAAGTTGAGCGGGTTGCTGACCGGCCATGAACACCACGTCATCCAGGGCGACACCGAGTCGACGGGGATCACCGCGGGCACCACCTTCGACGTCGACCGGGTGGTGCCGGGCTCGCTCTTCATCGCGGTACCCGGCCACCGCGGCGGCGGCCCCGCGGCCATCGGTGCGGCGCTCGCGCGCGGGGCGGTGGCGGTGCTCGTCGACGAGGAGGGAGCCGCCGCCGCACCGTCCGGGCGCGAGCTGCTGCCGGCGGTGTGCCTCGTACGGGTCCGTGACACCCGCAAGGCGGCAGCCGTCGTCTCCTCCCGCTACTTCGGCGAGCCGGGCCGGCACATGGACATGGTGGCGGTCACCGGGACCAACGGGAAGACCTCCATCTCCTACATGGTCGAGTCGCTCCTGAAGATCTCCGAGGGCGCCTCGGTGGGCGTGATCGGGACGGCGGGCAGCCGGATCGGCGACGAGATGATCCCGATGCCGCCCACGGTGCTGACCACACCGGAATCGCCCGATCTGCAGTACCTCTTGGGCCGCATGCGGGACCAGGGCACCGGCAGCGTGGTGCTGGAGGCCACCTCGATGGCCCTGCAGACGTACCGGATGGACCGGACGTTCGTCGACGTCGGCGTCTTCACGAACCTGACCCAGGACCACCTGGACGACCA
The DNA here is from genome assembly GCF_035978755.1 of Streptomyces sp. NBC_01298. Classification (NCBI taxonomy): domain Bacteria; kingdom Bacillati; phylum Actinomycetota; class Actinomycetes; order Kitasatosporales; family Streptomycetaceae; genus Streptomyces; species Streptomyces sp. NBC_01298. The sequence goes on along the minus strand of NZ_CP108414.1, from coordinate 280,598 downwards.
CGGCACGATGGCCCGCTACACGGAAGCCAAATTGCGGCTGTTCCAGGGGCTGTGCCGGCACGCGGTGGTCAACGCGGACGATGCCGTGGGCGCCGGGATCCGCGCGCTGATGCCCGGCGCGGTGACGACGTACGGCCTCGACGAGGAGGCCGACTTCCGGGCGACGGATCTGATCGCGGACGCCTCCGGCACGCGGTTCACGCTGCACCACGACGGCGCCAAGTACCCGGCGGAGATCCCGGTCCCGGGCCGGTTCTCCGTGTCCAACGCCCTGGCGGCCGTGGCGGCCTGCCGGGTGCTGGGGCACGACCTGGAAGGACTGGTCGCCGCGCTCGCCCAGATGCCGCCCGTACCGGGGCGGTTCGAGCGCTTCGTCACCCCCGCCGGCACCTCGGTGATCGTGGACTACGCGCACTCGCCCGACTCCCTGGACAAGGTCCTCACCGCCATCCGGGGCTTCGCCCGGGGTCGCGTCATCACGGTCTTCGGCTGCGGCGGCGACCGCGACACCACCAAGCGCGCCGAGATGGGCCGCATCGCCGGAGCCCATTCCGACCTGTGCGTCCTGACCTCGGACAATCCCCGCACCGAGAACCCCGAGGCGATTCTCGACCAGATCGCGGTCGGCATCGAGAGCACGGGCACACCGTACGAGCGCGCCGCCGACCGGCGCCGGGCCATCGACTTCGCGCTCTCGGCGGCCCGGCCCGAGGACGTGGTCCTGATCGCGGGGAAGGGCAGTGAACCGCACCAGATCGTGGGCGAGGACCTGATCCCGTTCAGCGACATGGCGACCGTGCGCGACCTCGCTTCCCGTCTGCTCCCCTGAAGGCGCCGTACGAGCGCGAGATCCTCGTATTGGTCCAGACCTATTGACCGGCCGGTTCGTTGCTCCTACGATCCGGTCGGCACAGCCCCACCTGTTCTCACCTCACCCCCATGCCGGGCGTCACGCCCCCACGCGTCGTCATGCCCCTGACGCCCGGCGGGAATGGAGCGCACCATGTTCCGTCGGAGATCACGTACTCCGCGCCCGCCGGCCGACAGCGGCACCCGCGGGGACCGGACCGGCCGCGCCCCGCGCGGAGCGACCGTCATGAACCGCACCCTCGCCGGGGTGAGCGCCGCCGCCGTCATCGGTGCGGGCATCGCCGCGGCGGGAGCCGTCACCGCCGGCGCCGCTACGGCCGAGGACGCCGCCCCCAACCTGGTGGTCAACTCCGGCTTCGAGAACGGCCTTTCCGCCTGGACCTGCTCAGCGGGCTCCGGCGCGGCCGTCGGCAGTCCGGTCCGCTCCGGCACCTCCGCGCTCAAGGGAACGCCGAGCGGCCAGGACAACGCCCAGTGCACCCAGACCATCAGCGTGCAGCCCAACTCGCAGTACACGCTGAGCGCTTACGTACAGGGCAGCTACGTCTACCTCGGCGCCACCGGCACCGGGATCACCGGTTCCCCGTCCACCTGGACGCCGAGCAGCCCTTCCTACGGCCAGCTCAGCGTCGGCTTCACCACCGGGGCGAGCACCACCTCGGTGACGGTCTACCTGCACGGCTGGTACGGGCAGCCCGCGTACTACGCCGACGACGTCTCGCTCACCGGCCCGGGCGGCAGCAGCCCGACGCCGACGACCGCGCCGCCCACCACGGTGCCGCCGACCACGCCGCCGCCCACGACGGTGCCTCCCACCACCCCGCCGCCGACGACCGTGCCCCCGACCACGGCGCCTCCCACCACCGCGCCTCCCACCACCGCCCCGCCCGGCGAGACCTGCGCCACGAAGCCCAAGCCGTCGGGCAAGGTCCTCCAGGGCTACTGGGAGAACTGGGACGGCGCCGCGAACGGTGTCCACCCCGGCATGGGCTGGGTGCCCATCACGGACAGCCGGATGGCCGCGCACGGCTACAACGTCATCAACGCCGCCTTCCCGGTGATCCTCTCGGACGGCACCGTCCAGTGGCACGACGGCATGGACAGCGGCGTCAAGGTCGCCACCCCCGCCGAGATGTGCCAGGCCAAGGCGGCCGGAGCGACGATCCTGATGTCGATCGGCGGCGCCACCGCCGGCATCGACCTGAGCTCCAGCACCGTCGCCGACAAGTTCGTGGCGACCGTCGTGCCGATCCTCAAGAAGTACAACTTCGACGGCATCGACATCGACATCGAGACCGGCCTCTCCGGCAGCGGCAACATCAACACGCTGTCCGCGTCCCAGGCCAACCTGATCCGCATCATCGACGGGGTGCTGGCCCAGATGCCCGCGGGCTTCGGCCTGACGATGGCCCCCGAAACCGCGTACGTCACCGGCGGAAGCGTCACCTACGGATCGATCTGGGGCTCCTACCTCCCGATCATCAAGAAGTACGCCGACAACGGCCGGCTGTGGTGGCTGAACATGCAGTACTACAACGGCAGCATGTACGGCTGCTCCGGCGACTCCTACCAGGCCGGCACCGTGCAGGGCTTCACCGCCCAGACCACCTGCCTGAACAACGGCCTGACCATCCAGGGCACCACCATCAAGGTGCCCTACGACAAGCAGGTGCCCGGCCTGCCGGCCCAGCCCGGCGCTGGCGGCGGCCACATGACGCCGAGCCTGGTCGGCCAGTCGTGGAACGCCTTCGGCGGTGCGCTGAAGGGTCTCATGACCTGGTCCGTCAACTGGGACGGCTCGAAGGGCTGGACCTTCGGCGACAACGTCAAGTCTCTCCAGGGGCGTTGATCGCGCCCGCGCGGAAATGACCGACGGGGCCCCGGGGAGCGTCGATCGCCCCCCGGGGCCCCGCTGTTCGCGGCTGTTCGTACGGTGCGGATCAGGACGCGGCGCGCAGACGGGTCGCCGCGGACTCCGCTTCCCGTACGACCCGCTCGGTGTCGATGCCGACCAGGCGGCCGTCGAGCTTGAGGGGGCGGCCGTCCACGAAGACCGCCCGGACGTTCTCCGGGCGGCCGTTGAAGACGATCTGGTTGAGCCAGTCGAAGCGCGGGGCGAAGTTGAGGGCGGCGGGGTCGATCACGATGACGTCGGCGCGCTTGCCGGGGGTCAGGGATCCCACCCGGTGGGCCGTGCCGATCGCCTCGGCTCCGCCGAGCGTGGCCAGCCGGAGGACGTCCTGCACCTGGGGGAACACCGAGGCGTTCTGCGAGCGTGCGCGCTGGAGGCCGATGGCCGCCTTCATGAGGGCGAAGAAGTCGGAGGAGTCGTTCGTCCCGCCGTCCTGGCCGAGCCCGGCCTTGACGCCGCGCCGGCCGAGGTCCGGCAGCCGCATGATCCCCGAGCCGAGGCGCATGTTGCTGAGCGGACAGTGGGCGACCCGTACGTCGTGCGCGGCGAGCGCCGAGATCTCGTCGTCGGTGAGGTGGATCGCGTGGTTCATGAGCAGTCGCGGACCCAGTGCCCCGATGTCCGCGAGGGTGCCGATCGGGTCGTCCGCGCGCTGCTCGGCGCGTTCGAGGACATGGCTGTTGAGCATGATTCCGAGATCGCGGGCGATCTCCCAATGCACGTGGTTGAGGCCCCTGATGGCCCGCGCCGCGTGGGTGGCCACCTGCGCCGAGGCGAGGGGGAGCGGGTCGAGGAGCTCCCTCTTCGTCCGCGAGATCAGCGGGGCTTCCCGCTCGGCCTGGAACATCGCGTAGGTGAAGCGCACGCCCGTGTCGGCCAGGGCCCGAACGTACTGGACCGTCGTGTCGTACGGGAGGGCGTCCACCCAGTCCACGAGCGTGGTCACGCCCGACTGCAGGGAGTCGAGGGCGCCGAGGCGTACGAAGCGGTACATGTCCGCGGGCGTGATCCGGGAGAACGTCGCCCGGTTGCAGTCGGCCAGCCAGCCGAAGAGGTCGCGGTCCGCGCAGCCGCCCCGCATCGAGGACTGCCACAGGTGGGTGTGCACGTCCACGAATCCCGGCATCACCAGGTGGCCCGAGGCGTCGATCACCTGCGTGCCGGGCGGTGTGGGCAGCCGCTTCCCCACGGCCGCGACGGCGCCGTCCCGCATGAGGACGTCCGCCTGCTCGACCGTACCCAGCGGGCCGTCGCCGAGGGCGGGGTCCATGGTGAGCACGAGCGAGGCGTTCCTGAGTACGACGGCCCGGCCGGGGGGTGTTCCCCCGTACGGACGGCTCCTCGCGGCGCCCAGGACGAGCGGAGCGGCCGCGGCGACGCCGAGGCCGCCCAGGACGCTGCGACGGCTGGGTGCCCCGGCCTTCGGCACGGGCACACGGGCTTCCGGTAAGGGGAACGGGGCGGGTTCGGGACACTCGCTGAGCGGGTTCATGGCTTGTGGCCTCCCAACGCACGAGGGTGCAATAGGCCCTTGCCCGCGCTGACAGGGGGTCAGGTGAAGGCGGGCAGGCTCACTGAATCGTCCGACGGGACGACGCCTTTCCGATAGAGGTGCGTCAACATTTTGTAGAAGTTCTGGGAGGGGTGCGGGAACCTCCGGCTCTCCGCTCTCCGCTCTCCGCTCTCCGCTCTCCGCTCTCCGCTCTCCGCTCTCCGCTCTTCGGCTCTCCGGTTCGGAGGTCTCGTCCCGGCCCGCCGAGCCGTTCCCCGCTCAGCCCCTTGCCGGGGCGGTCGGACTCACCGACGATGCTGCAAGGCCCCTTCAGGCCTGGTTCCACCGGGCCCTTGGCGGGGCATCGAGAACATTGGGGGATACGTTGACGAACCAGAGCATTCCGAGGAAGCGTTCACGAGCGGCGGTGTCCGCGCTGGTGCCGCTCTTCGTGCTCGCGGGCCTGCTGCTGGGCCCGGCGGCGAGCGCCACGGCGGCCGCGTCGGTCTCGTCGGCCGCTCGTCAGGCTCCCGCTGCCGCGGCCCTCTCGGGGAGCTCCCTCCTGGCCGGCGCCGGCACGGTGACGGTGCTCCGGGCGCCGGAGTCCTCCCGGGTCCAGGCCACCACCGGCAACAAGAAGAAAAAGAAGAGCAAGAAGAAGGGCGGGCTGTTCAAGAGCCTCTTCATCGTCGTGCTCCTCGTCATCGTGCTGGTCGTGATCGTGTTCGGCGTCCGCATGTTCCTTCGCCGCAGGTCCTAGGCCGGCGGGCGACGAGCCCACCGGGCCGCTCCTGCGCCCCGCCGTGCGCCCCGCCCTGCGCGAAGGCCCGTACGCCGCTCGGGCGCGGGTCATCGCAATGGCCGATCCCGTGGTCGCGCCGGCGCCGGCGGGGGCGGGGTCCGGGTCCGTGCGGTACGGCCGGGCGGCGACCAGGAGCAGCCCGGGCAGGAGGAGGCCGGCAGGGTCAGGAGCAGCCCAAAGGGCCGGGCGATGGCGATCGGGGCCTTGCCCGCGTCGATGAACAGGCCCATCTGGACCGAGTCCGCTCCGAGTCCTAGGGCTGGGCTCGCTCCGTCGCCGCCCGGCCGCCGGCCGCCGTCTCGATGCCGTCCGGGGGGTCAACCTGCCGCGCGCCACGGCGCGGGGCCTGCGAAGTGCGCCCGGGCTCATGCGCGGCGAGGGCGGCGAGCGACCCCTGTGGACGCGCCGCCGCGTTGTCAGTGGCTCCGCCTAACGTCCCGTTCATGACGCGAACCGCTCACACGCTCGCCTATGTCCGTCCCTCCTCACTGACCTCCGCCGCGACGGGCCGGTCCCTCGGGCTGGAGACCGCGGGGGGTCTGACCCCGGCCGGAGCCGAGGCCAACCCGCGGTTCTTCGCCGGGTTCCTGAGCGCTCCTCAGGCGGCCGCACGCGCGCTGCTCGCCGTCGCGGACGTCGCCGCGGCCCGCTATCACCGCCGCACGCTGCGCGCCTCCCTCGACCCGGTGGTCACGGGCAACGGCGACCGACTGCGCTTCGAATCCTTCTCCGGCTGCTGTGGCGTGTACGCCCGGCTCGACGTGCTGCCCGAGGGCCTGCGCGGCGCCGACACCGGCCACGGCACCACCAATGTCGACGTGAACAACCCGCTGCGCGAGGCGCTGTCCCGGCTCACCGGCGACGATCCGCTGCACCTGCGGGTCGGCCCCGACGAGTTGGCGGTGACCACCCTGGACGGCGCCGTCGTCGAGAAGAAGGTGCCGCTGCCCGACCGCTGGCTGCGCGGCTTCGCCGAGTCCCAGGCCATCACCACCGGCTTCGACCTGCGCGCCGAACTGGACGCCGCCGAAACGGCCCGATTCCTGCGTTCCCTCCCGCGCACCCCGGCGGGCGGCGGAGCCGCGGGCCGCCCCCTGTGGGTGGTTCCCGCGGGCCGCGCGCTGCGCCCCACCACCCGGCCCGTCCCCGGCGCGGTCTGCCTGCCCGGCCCCGAGCGGCTCGGCGCCCTCCAGCGGGTACTGCGACAGGCCACCGGGCTGCGCGTGTACGGCCCCGCGGCCGACGGCGCCAACCCCACCGCCTCCGCCTGGGAGATCGGCCTGCCCGGCATGCGGCTCACCCTCACGCTCTCCCCGGAAGCCGACCGCGGATTCTCCGGCGAAGGCGCCGTCCTGGAAGCCCTCGCCACCGACACCGCGGCCGAGGACGCCGAGCTGATCTCCGTCCTGCTCGCCTGGGAACCCCGCATCGACCCGGCCGACCTCGCCGACCAGTCGGGCCTCCCGGTCGAGCGGGTCCGGGCCGCACTCACCCGGCTCGGCACCGCCGGACGGGTCGGCTACGACATCGCTGAAGCCGCCTATTTCCACCGCGAGTTGCCCTACGACGCCCGGCGCGCCGAACGCCACAACCCGCGCCTGGTCGCCGCCCGGGCGCTGTTCGACGCCGGCGCCGTCACCCTGGACCGCTCCGGCACCTCCGTGGTGGCCTCCGGCGAACGCCGCTACCAGGTCCGCGAATCCGGAGGGGCGCTCAGCTGCACCTGCCAGTGGTGGGCCGACCACCGCGGCCGCCGAGGCCCGTGCAAGCACGCCCTCGCCACCCGCATGGCCCTCCGGGCGGCCACCGACACCGCCCGTTCCACCTCCACTGCTTCCACCGGTCCCGCTATCGAGACCGCTTCCACCGCTTCCACCGGAGTCGCGCGATGAACACCACCTCCGCCCCCGAGCGGGCCAGCACCTCCGACCAGGCTTCCACCGACGGAGCCCTGGACGCGGTGCGTACGGGACGCACAGCCGAACTGCCCGGTCTCCTCCGGCTGATGGACCGTGCGCGGCGCCGGGACCTGCTCGTCGGCCTGAAGCAGTTGCGCGCCGAACTGCGTGCCCAGGGCTGGGACGGCTGGCAGCAACGGGACCTGATGAGCCCGGCCCTGGTGGTCGCCGGAGCCGCCTGCCACACCGGCGCGGCAGCGGCCGCCGCCTGGATCGGCGCCCGGGACATGCGCCGCTGGCAGCAGGTGCCCATAGGAGTACTGCTCGACGTCCTGGCCGACCGGGACCCCCAATGGCTCGGCGACCTCGCGCACCGGCTGGCCGCCCGGGCCTCCACCGTCGAGCAGGACTATCCGCTGATCAGCGAACTCGTCCGGCTCGCCGACTGTCCGATGCCCACCACCGACGGCTGCGTCGAGGGCTGGGCGATGGCCGTGGGCACCTCCCGCGCCCCGCTCGCCCGCGCCCTGCGCGGCGACGCCCACGCCGGCGCCCTCGTACCGCGCCTGTTCGAGACCGCCGAGCCGGTCCGCGCCCTGGGCTGGCGGTGCGATCCGCACGATCCCCACCACTGGCCGGCGGCCCTGGCCGGACTCGCCGCGGACGGCATCGTGGACCGTGCCGCCCTCCTCGACGGATGTACGGCCCGCCTCCTGCGCGGAGGCAAGTACAACCAGCTGAAGCCCTATCAGGCGATCTGGCAGGGACTGCGGCCCACCGAGCCGGAAGAGCGTGAGCGCGCGGCCGACTGGATCGCGCTGACGGCCGACGCCCCGTCCCCGGTGGCCGGGCACGCCCAGCAGACCCTGGCCCGGCTCGCCGCCGCGGGCCACCTCGCCCCCCGACTGCTGGCCGAGATGTCGGCAGCCGTCCTCTTCCGGCCCGAGAAGAAGCTCGTCCGGGCCCAGCTGGTACTGATCGGCAAGGAGCTGCGCCGCGACCCGGCCGCCGCCCCCGAGCTGCTGCCGGTACTCGGCGAAGCCTTCGGGCACACCGATACCGACATCCAGGAGCGCGCGCTCAAGCTGGCCGCCCTTCACCTCACCGACGACACCGCCCTACGCGCCGAACTCGCCGAGCAGGCGCGGCTGCTGAGCCCGGCCCACCGGTCCCGTGCCGTCGAGCTCCTCGGCCGGGACGCGGCCACCCCGGCCGAGGACGCCGGCCCCTACCAGGAGTTCCTTCCGCCGCCGCCGGTCGAGGCACGGGTCGCGCCGTCCCCCGGGACGGTGGCGGAGACCGTGGAACTCGTCGCCGCCGTGCTCAACTCCCGTACGACGAACGTCGAGGAGTTCGAGCGGGGTCTCGACGGCCTGGTCCGCCACGTTTATCGGGACCGCGCGGCCCTCGCCGAAGCGCTGCGTCCGGCGCTCGCCGACCAGTGGTGGCTCGACCCCGCCAGGTCCCGCTGGTCCACCGGTGACCTGGACGGACTGGCGCACCCCGCCGCCGCCGTCCTTGTCGGGCGTCCGACGGGGTCGGCACCGGAGCCGCTCGCGGCCTGGCGCAGCGACTGCCACCACACGGCGTTCGCCGTCGCCCGCCACGCGCGCCTGGCCGAAGCCGCCCGGCACTTCACGACCCGGCCGCTGCCCTTCCTGCTCGCCACCCCCACCGGGCAGAGCGGCACCCTGGACCCCGGGGTGCTCGTCGAGCGCCTCGCCGAGTACGGGCGCCTCGGTGAGCGGCCCGCCCCGGTGGACTTCGGGCAGGCCCTGCTGCGGGTCCGCCGTGACGCCGCCGCCGTTCCCGCCGCGGCCGCCCTCGGCACACCGGAGGGGGACAGGCTCGCCGCCTGGCTCGGCGAGGCCGGAGAGCCCGCGGCCCTCACCCGCCGCACCGCGTCGGCCGTGCCGTACGCGTACGGGGAGACCCCGGCGCACCTCGTGCTCGACACGGCGGAACGCACGACCGTGCTGCGGGAGTTCCCGGACGCGTTCCACGGCCTGGCGCAGGCCCGCGAGGCCACCGGCCGCTGCTGGGACGGAGGGGACGAGGCCCTGCTGATCGCGGCCCTGCCCGAGGACCGGGAGACACTGGCCGCCTGGTGGCTCCCCGAGATCACGGCCTGCGCCGTCCACGAAGGGCGCGGCGGCCTCGCCGCACTCCCCGGGCTCGCCGCGGCCGGCGGACCCGCCGGTCCGGCCCTGCACCTCGCCGTGGCCACCGGCCTGGGCGCCCGCCACCCCGAGGACCGGCTGCGGGCCGTGGACGCGCTGCTCACCCTCGCGGCCCGGGACGAACTGGACGCGGGGCGACTGGGCGGGGACCTCGGTGAACTCCTCGACCTGGGCACGGTCAAACCCAACCGGCTCGCCGACTCGCTGCGCACGGCCGCCGCGACCGGCGCCCGCGCGACCACGTGGGCGGTCCTGGCCGCGCTGCTCCCCGTGCTGCTGACCGGCACGGTCGACCCGAGGGGGACCGGGGACCTTCTCGCGACGGCCGCCGACTGCGTGGAGCAGTCGGGAGCGGCGTCGCCCGAACCCCGGGGCCTCGCCGATGTCGCCGTCCGGCCCGGCCGCTCCCGCCTGGTCACCCAGGCCGCCCGCCTCCGCGATGCCCTCGGCCGCAATGCACAGGGCCCTGCCGCGGGGGGTCGATAGCCCGCGCCCCGGGCGAGCGGGGGAGGCGCCACTCCGGGGTGGCGCGGGTAGCGGCCCTGACGCGGCCGGTGGCATGCTCGGATGGACCGGACGGGCCGGATGAGCGAGTGGGATGCCCGGATGTCCGTCCTTCCCGAGGAGGCCGAAGTGGCGCTGCTGCCGGAGATCACCGCCTTCTACGGCGGCGGCGACGAGGCCACCCGGCTGACCTCGGGCCGCACGATCGGAACCCTCGAGCTGCTCCGGACCCGGGAGCTGCTGCGTCTTCGCCTGCCGGACCCGCCCGCCGACATCCTGGATGTCGGCGGCGGCCCGGGCGTGCACGCCCGGTGGCTCACGGACGACGGGCACCGGGTCACCGTGGTCGACCCCGTGGAGAAGCACGTTCGCCGCGCCCGCGACGACGGGCTGACGGCCGTCGTCGGGGACGCCCGGCGGCTGGACCAGGAAGACGCGTCGTTCGACGCGGTGCTGCTGCTCGGACCCCTCTACCACCTGCCCGATGCCTCCGGGCGCGCACGAGCGTGGCGGGAGGCCCACCGGACCGTCAGGCCGGGAGGCCTGGTGGCCGCAGCCGCTCTCAACCGGTACGCCAGGCTGCTGGACCCGGGCGCGGACGGGGCCCTGGAGGTGGCGGCGACCGGGCTGCGTACCCGCCGCAACGGCCCGACGACCTCTTACCACCTCCTCGCGGAGCTGTGCGAAGAGGCCCGGCAGGCGGGCCTGGCCGACCCGGTCGTCCACGGGCTGCAAGGTCCCGCCTACGCGGCGCTGAAAGCCCGGGAGCGTCAGACCGGCAGGCGGAACCTCGGCCCGGAGGCACTCGAAGAGGCCCTCGCCGCCGCACGCTTCGCCGACCGCCATCCGGAACTCGCCGTAACCAGCATGCACCTGCTGGCCCTCGCTCACCGGCCACCGCCGGCCGGTCCGCATCCGTAACGGCCCTTCCCGGAGAAGACGGGGGTACGGGCGAACAGCGCCGGCCCTCCCGGCCGACGCGTCGCCGGTCGTCGCCGGTGAAACGCCGGTCGTCCTCCCCGTCTCCCTCACGAGACGGCCACCTGTCGAGAGGGATCGACGGATCGATGGATTCCCGGAGCGTCATGTCTGCCTCATCACGGTTCACCCGATGGCTGGTGCCCGCCGTCCTGCTCGTCGCGTGGCTGCTCGTCGGAGGCGGGCTGGGCCCGTACGCGGGGAAGCTCGGCGAGGTCGCCACCAACGACCAGACCGCCTTCCTGCCCCGCAGCGCCGAGTCCACCCGGGTCGTGGAGGCGCAGGAGGCCTTCCGGCAGGGTGAGAGCCTGCCGGCGATCGTCGTCTGGACGGCGAAGACACCCGGCGCGAAGCTGGGCCCCGAGCAACAGGCGGCCGCCGCACGGGCCCTGGCCGGTCTGAGCGGCGCCGGCCTGCCGGCGGGCGACTCCTTCACCGCCGGCCCCGCCTCCACCGCCGTTCTGTCCACCGACGGCCGGGCGCTGCAGGGCGTCGTACCGCTCAAGCCCGATCTGGGGGAGGAGCTGCCCCGCACCCTGGAGGAGATCGAGGCGGCCGCGGCGAAGGTCCCGGGCACCGTCGCGCAGGTGGCCGGCCCGGCGGCGAGCCAGGCCGACCTCTCCGATGCCTTCGCCGGAATCGACGGACTCCTGCTGGCCGTTGCCCTCACCGCCGTCCTGCTGATCCTCCTGCTGGTCTACCGGAGCCTGCTGCTCCCGGTGGTGATCATCGTGGGAGCGGTGTTCGCCCTGGGACTCGCCTGCGCGATCGTCTACGTGCTGGCCGACCGGGGCATCGTCCGCGTCGACGGACAGGTGCAGGGCATCCTCTCGATCCTCGTGATCGGCGCCGCCACCGACTACGCGCTCCTCCTCGCGGCACGCTTCCGCGAGGAGCTCCAGGCCGGCCCGGACCGCTTCGCCGCCGTCCGGGCGGCCCTGCGCCGGTCGGTCGGCCCCATCACGGCGAGCGCGGGGACCGTCGCGCTCGGCCTGCTCGCCCTGCTGCTGAGCGACCTCACCAACAACCGCGCCCTCGGCCCGGTGGGGGCGATCGGCATCGTGTGCGCGGTGCTGAGCACCCTGACGTTCCTCCCCGCCGTCCTCGTCCTGCTCGGCCGGGCCGCCTACTGGCCCGCCAAGATCGGCCACAGCGCCGACGACGGCGCCGGCCACGGGATCTGGAAGGCCGTGGCGGCCGTGGTGGACCGCGCCCCGCGCAAGGTCTGGGCCCTGAGCCTCGCCGTCCTCCTCGCCTGCGCGGCCTTCGCGCCCACGCTCAACGCCAAGGGCGTGCCGCTGGACGAGATCTTCGTGCACGACGCCCCGTCGGTGGCCGCCCAGCGGACCCTGAGCGCGCACTTTCCCGGGGGATCGGGCAGTCCGGCCGTGGTGATCGCGGACGCGGGCCGACTCGGCGAGGTCACGCGGGCGGCCGAGCGCACCGAGGGTGTCGCCGCCGTCACCCCCTTCACCGCACCCGGGCCGCCGGGCGGCGCACCGCTCGTGGCGGACGGCAGGGTCCGCCTCGACGCCACGCTCGAAGCACCCGCGGACAGCAGGGCGGCCCAGCAGACCGTCGTCCGGCTGCGTCAGGCGGTCCACGCCGTACCGGATGCGGACGCGATCGTCGGCGGCCGCAGTGCGCAGCAGTACGACACCCAGCGCACCGCCGGGCAGGACCGCATGCTGATCATCCCCGTCGTCCTGGTGATCATCCTGATCATCCTCGTCGGGCTGCTGCGCTCGGTGCTGATGCCCGTCCTCCTGGTGGCCACCGTGGCCCTCAGCTTCGTCGCGACCCTGGGCGTCTCCGCGATCGTCTTCCAGCGGCTCCTGGGGTTCAGCGGGACCGATTCCTCCGTACCGCTCTACGGCTTCGTCTTCCTCGTCGCCCTCGGGGTCGACTACAACATCTTCCTGATGACCCGGGTCCGTGAGGAATCGCTTCTGCACGGCACCCGGCAGGGAGTGCTGCGAGGACTGGTGGCCACCGGCGGCGTGATCACCTCCGCCGGAGTCGTCCTCGCCGCCACGTTCGCCGCGCTCGGAGTCATCCCGCTGGCCTTCATGCTCCAGATCGCCTTCATCGTCGCCTTCGGGGTGCTCCTCGACACGCTGCTCGTCCGGTCCCTCCTGGTGCCGGCCCTCGTCCGGGACATCGGCCCGGCCGCGTGGTGGCCCGGCAGGCTCAGCCGCGCCCCCGGCAGGGAGGGCCCGTGCTGAAGGGAGCTTCCGGCCGGACCCGGCCGGAGCATTGAACCGGGCTCCGGGAGGGCAGGACACCAGCATGGACACGTCCTCCGCCGCGGACCGGAGCCTACGGGGGCGGCTCGGTTCGGTGTTGTTCAGCCGCGTGGCGGGACCCTCGGGCCCCGCCAACCGCGCACGGATCCACACGGCACCCGGCCCCCGCTGGTTCGACCCCGACCGCCCCATCCGGACGGTCCACGGCGACGCCTCGATGTTCATCGGAGGCCTCAGCGCCCTCCTGCTCCAGTCCCTGCACCCGCTCGCCATGACGGCCGTGGCGGCGCACTCCGGCTTCCGCGGCGACCCCTGGGGCAGGCTCCAGCGCACCAGCACCTTCCTCGCCGTCACCACCTACGGCACCGCCGGGGACGCGCAGCTCGCCGTCGACAGGGTCCGGGCGGTCCACGAACGGGTGAGGGGAACGACGGCGGCGGGCGAGCCCTACCGGGCGGCCGATCCCCACCTGCTGGGCTGGGTGCACGCCGCGGAGGTCGACAGCTTCCTTCGGGCGCACGAGCGTTTCGGCGCGCACCCGCTGGACGCGGCCGGATACGACGCCTACGTCGCGGACACCGCGCGGGTGGCGACGGCCCTCGGCGTGCTGGACCCGCCCCGCGACCGGGTCTCGCTACGGGCCCTCCTGGCGCGGTACCGGCCGGAGCTGCGGGCCACCCCCGAGGCGCTCGACGCCGCGCGGTTCATCCTCCGCGACCCGCCGCTACCCCGGCCGGCCAGGGCTCCGTACGCGCTGCTCGCCGCGAACGCGATCGCCCTGCTGCCCCCGTGGGCACCGGGGATGCTGGGCCTGCGCCGCGCGACCGCCCCGGTGGACACCTGCGTACGCCTCTCCGGGCAGGCGCTGACACGGACGATCCGGTGGGCGATGACCCCACCACCCCAGCCGCCGTCCCCGACGGGCGGCGAAGGGCGCCCACGGTGAGCTCCGCCGCGGCCGGCGAGCCCGACTTCCCGGACGTCTTCGGCTGAGAGCCGTCCGCGGCGCCGGACCGGCCTGCGACCCCCCACAGCCCTCCCGCGGCGTGGCCGGCCGGAGCCGCGGCGTGCCCGGAGTCAGATGTCGCGGAGCAGACCGGAGATCTCCCGGGAGGTTTCCACGGCGCGCTCGCCGTAGTCGCGGACGGCGTCGACGGTCATGCGGATGCGCGGGCCGGACACGGAGAACGCGGCCACGGGGGCGCCCCGGCGGGAGAGGATCGCCGCCCCGACGGCGACGACGCCGTCCTCCATCCCCTCCTCGTTCACCGAGTAGCCGCGTTCCCGGACCCGGGTGAGTTCGGCCCGCAGTGCGTCCGGGTCGGTGATCGTGTGGGTGGTGCGCGATGCGAGGCCGCCGGCCAGATAGGCGTCGAGGAACGCCGCGTCGCAACGGGCCAGGTACGCGAGGCCGTTCGCGGACGCGTGCAGGGTGATGCGAGAACCGAGCCGGCGGAACACGCGGACCGGATGGGCGCTGTCGAGGCGCTCGACCAGCACCATGGTGCGGCCGTCACCCTCCGGCACCATCAGGTGGACGGTCTCACCCGCGTGCTCCTGTAGCGCTCCGAGCGCAGGCAGCGCCAACTCCCTTATGGAAGTGACCTGTTCCACCTGGGAGCCCACGGTGAACGCCTTCGTCGTCATCACCCACCGCGGCCTGTCCTCACCCTCGGCGCGGATCCATCCGGCCTCGGCGAGCGTGACCAGGCAGCGCTGCACGGTGCTCTTGTTCACTTCCAGGGTGCGGGCGAGTTCGCTCAGCCCGACGGGCTGCGCCTCGGCGACCGCCTCCAGCACCTTCAGTGCCGTTTTCACGCTCTGCGTGGACATGCGCCGCGCCCCTCTCCGTGGTGATCCGTGGCCCCGAGCTTAGAAGAGCCGCGGACCGGTCCCGGGGGCATCGCCGGCCGGGAGGCGAGCAGCCCGGCTATTGACGTGCTCCTTACGTCACTCTACCGTGCGTGGACCGTACAGAAGTCCAGTGGACCGCACAGCGGTCCAAAGTGTTCCCGTGAGGGGAATCGAATGACTCTGCAACTGATCGCGCTGGGTGTTCTGGCGCTCGCCTTCTTCGTGGCATCCGTCCGGTCCGTGCACATGGGTGCCCTGACCCTCGCGGCCGCACTGGGCGTCGGGCTCGCCGCCGGGCAGCCCGTCAAGGAGATCCTCGGCGGCTTCCCCGTCAGCGTGGTGCTCCTGCTCCTCGGGGTGACGTACCTGTTCGGCATCGCCCGCTCGAACGGCACCCTCGACGTCATCGTGGATGTCGTCGTCCGCAGGGCCGGCACCCGTGGCGCTCTGCTGCCCTGGGTCTTCTTCGCCCTGTCGGCGGGCGTAGGCAGCCTCGGCTCGCCGCTCGCCGCCGTGGTCATCGCGCCGATCGCGCTCTCCTTCGCACGCCGCGCGGGACGCGACCCCTCCGCCATCGGCATCGCCGTCATCACCGGCGCTTCGACCGGCGGCTTCGCGCCGACCAGCCTCTTCGGCATCCTCACCGTCGGCATCGCCGAGCGCGGCGGCATCGACGTCAATCCGATGCTGCTCTTCGGCTACGTCTTCGCGGTCAACGCGGTACTCCTGCTCGTGGCGACCCTGGTCTTCCGGCGGCCGGGGAGACCCGTGGAGGACGCCGACGACACGGGCGGCGCGGGCGGCTCGGGCGGCTCGGGCGGCTCGGGCGGCGAAGGTAGCGACGGCGACGCCGCCGGCGGCCCCGCCGATGCCGCTCCGCTGTCCGGCACGGGCGGCACCGCCATCGCCGTCCGCCCCGCACCCGCACCCGCACCCGCCCTGACCGGCGCGGGCGGCTCGTCGAACGACGGCCGCGCGTTCCGGATCGCGACCCTGCTGGCCATCGCCGCACTGGTCGTCGCCGTCGTCGGCCTGACGCTCGCCGACGTCAACGCGGACGCCGGAACCATCGCCCTGGGCCTCGGCGTACTGCTCTCACTCGCCTTCCCCGGACCGACGGCCACCGCGGTCCGGCAGATCGACTGGTCGACGATCCTCCTCGTCTCCGGTGTCCTGACCTACATCGGCGTACTGGAGCGGCTCGGCGCCCTGGACCTGCTCGGCGACCTGGCCAAGAGCCTCCAGTCGCCCCTGCTCGCCGCCTTCGTGCTCTGCCTGACGGGCGCGCTGGTGTCGGCCTTCGCCTCGACCACGGGCATCCTCGGCATCCTCATCCCGCTCGCCCTGCCGCTGGTGGCGGCAGGTTCGATTCCGGGTGCCGGGCTGGTCATGGCGGTCGCCGTGTGTTCGTCACTGGTCGACACGACGCCGTTCTCGACCGCGGGCGCGGCCGTCGTCGCCTCGGGTCCGGACGAGGGGGAGCGGCGGCGGATGAGCCGCGACCTCACCCGCTGGGGCCTCAGCCTCATCATCGGCGGACCGATCATCACCTGCGCCACCCTGATCGTCCCGTCCCTCCTCGGATGAACCCCGTAAGGAAGTGTGCAATGTCACCGTCACCGCAGGAGCCCACACCTGACGCGGAAGTCCGCCTCGCCGTCGACGCGCTCACGGGGGTCGCCACCCTCACGCTTTCCCACCCGCGCCGCCGCAACGCCATCACCCTCGCCATGGCCGGTCAACTCATACGGTACGTAACCGAGTTGGCGGCAGTGCCGGAGATTCGGCTCCTCGTCCTCGGCGGGGCGGACGGCGATTTCAGCTCCGGAGCCGACATCACCGCGCTGCGCCCGGACGGCCCGGGCGAGCTCGGCGAGGAACTGATGCGCTGCGAGGACGTGCTGCGCGGATGCCCGCTGCCGACCATCGCCGCCGTCGAGGGCAACTGCGTCGGCGCCGCCCTCCAGCTCGCCCTCGCCTGCGACCTGCGCGTCGCCGCCTCCGACGCCCGCTTCGGCATCACTCCGGCCCGCCTCGGCCTGGTCTACCCGGCGCCGACGGTTGCCCGGCTGGTCCGCTCGCTCGGCGCAGCCGCGGCGAAGCGGCTGCTGTTCACCGGCGACCTGTTGGGGGCGGAGGCCGCTGCCCGCCTCGGGGTCGTCGACGAGGTGGCCGCGCCCGATGCCTTCCCTGCCACCGTCGACCGGCTCGCCGGGACGATCGCGGCGCGCTCGGCGGTCAGCGTCGCGGCGGCGAAGGACATGGTCGACGCGTCGGCCGAGGCTCCGGACGGAGAAGTCCCGAGGTCCGTGTCCACGAGGTGGGCGGAAGTCGGCAACCCGGACCTCGCCGTAGGCCTGGCCGCCTTCGCCGCCGGGCGCCCCCCGGTCTTCCCGCCCCGCCACGTGGGGCTCTGACCCTCGCACCACCCTCGTTCACCCCTCCCTCAGCCGAAAGCGGTCCACTCATGCCCGCCATCACGCCCACCCCGTCCTTTCTGGCTTCCCTGGATCCCTCCGCCCCCGACGCGGACGACTCCGCCCGGGCCCTGACCATCGGTGACCGGACCTTCACGCGCGGCGGGCTGTTCGAGGCCGCCGAACGGCTCGGCCGCACCCTCGACGGGGAGGAGGGGCCGGTGGCCGTCAACGCGCTGCCGACCGCTGAGACGGTCGTCGCGATCGTCGCCTGCCTGCTGAGCGGAGTACCGGTCGTGCCCGTGCCGCCCGACTCCGGTCCGGCCGAGATCGCTCACTTCCTGCGCGACTCGGGCGCCACCCGCTGGCTCGGACCGGAGCCGGCGGGAGGCCTGCCACCCCTGCGGAACCCGGGATCCTCCGCATCCCCGCTGGGCACCCACCGCCCGGCGGTGATCTTCTACACGTCCGGCACGACCGGTACCCCGAAGGGCGTCCTGCACTCCCACGCCACCCTCGCGCACGGACTGGACGCCCTCGCCGAGGCATGGGAGTGGACCCCGGACGACTCCGTCGTCCACGGCCTCCCCCTCTTCCACCTGCACGGACTCGTACTCGGCGTGCTCGGCGCGCTCCGCGTCGGCTCCCCGGTGACCCACACCGGAAAGGCGAAGCCCGCCCTCTACGCGTCGACCCCCGGCACGATGTACTTCGGCGTCCCGACGGTCTGGTCGCGGATCGCCCAGGACGAGGAGGCCGCCCGCGCGCTCTCCCCGGCCCGGCTCGTGGTCTCCGGCAGCGCCCCGCTCCCCGTCCCCGTCTTCGACCGCCTGAAGCACCTGCTGGGCGCCCCGCCGATCGAGCGCTACGGCATGAGCGAAACCCTCATCACGCTCTCCACCCGTCCGCGCGGGGAACGCCGCCCGGGCTGGGTCGGCACTGCGCTCCCCGGCGTCGAGACGCGGCTGCGCGCAGAGGACGGCGGGCTGCTCCCGGCGGACGGCGACAGCGTCGGCGTCCTGGAGGTTCGTACGCCCACGCTCTTCGACGGCTACCTCGGCCGGCCGGACGCGACCGCCGATGCCGCCACGCCCGACGGCTGGTTCACCACCGGCGACCTGGCGGTCCGCGACGCCGGCGGCTTCCACCGCATCGTCGGCCGCTCCTCGACCGACCTGGTCAAATCGGGCGGCTACCGGATAGGTACCGGTGAGGTCGAGGGCGTCCTCCTCGACCACCCCGCCGTGTCCGAGGCCGCGGTGGTCGGCGTGGCCGACGACGACCTCGGGCAGCGCCTCGTCGCCTACGTCGTCGCCACGGACCCCCCCGGCCCGGAGCTGGCCCGGACCCTCGTCGCCCACGCGGCCGCCACCCTGTCCTGGCACAAGCGCCCCCGCGAGATCCGCTTCCTCGACTCCCTGCCGCGCAACGCGATGGGCAAGGTGCAGAAGAGGCGACTGGCGCAGACGTGACCGCGGCGCCAGGCCCTGCCCCACCCGGCAACAACACGCGGTACAGCCCCTGATGGGCCTGGGTGTGGGCCTGTGCCCAGGGCTCCGGACCCGCCGATCCGAGCTACCGGGCCCGGGGCGGGGCCGGAGGGGTGCGGGGGCGTAGGCGCTCTCCCTGCGGCCCGAACATGATCAGGTACTCGACCGGTCCGCCGGGTCCGGCGTTCGCGACTCCGTGCGGGGTGCGGGTGTCGAACTCGGCCACGTCTCCGGCGCTCAGGACGAGGTCCTGGTCGCCGACCGCCAGCCACAGCCGTCCGTACAGGACGCACAGCCACTCGTACCCGTCGTGGGAGACCTGCCGCGGCCGCGCCGGCGGCGCGCCGACGGCGGGCAGGACGTGCTTGTGGGCGTGCAGGCCCCCCACGTACCGGGTCAGCGGCAGCACCGCCTTGTCGTCGTCGCCGGGCCGCTGCGGTACGGGCGTGCGCGGTCCGGCCGCTGCGACGGGCGCGGTGACGGGCGTGGTTCCGGCCAGCTCGTCCAGGGAGGCGCCGTAGGTCCGCGCGAGCCGCAGCAGCACCTCCAGGGTCGGCTTGCGCCGGCCGGTCTCGATCCGCGACAGCGTGCTCGGCGAGATGCCCGTCGCGCGGCTCACGCCGGTGAGGGTGGCGCCGAACCGCTCGCGGGCGGCCCGCAGCCGGGGGCCCATGGCGGTCAGCGCGGCGGCCAGGTCGTGGTCCGTCGCCGTCTCCTCGTGGTCCGTCACCGTCACCGAGCTCCCTCCGGCCGCATCGCTCCACCCCTCTGTCCTGCGAGTTTGCCAGATTGGCAACGCCGCTCGCGTCCGGAGCCCGACCCGCCGCATGATCGGTGGGCAACCGAGGCGGCCCGTGAAACCGAGGAGAAGCCATGCACCAGACCGATCCCGACACCGGCCCGCACCACCGCATCATCGAGGCACCTCCAGGGCGCCTGCACCTGGTCGAGCAGGGCGCCGGTCCGCTGGTCCTGCTCGTTCACGGCTTCCCCGAGTCCTGGTACTCCTGGCGCCACCAGCTCCCGGCCCTCGCGGCCGCGGGGTACCGGGCCGTGGCGCTCGACGTGCGCGGCTACGGCCGCTCCTCGAGGCCGGCCGCGCCGGACGCCTACCGGATGCTCGACCTGGTGGAGGACAACGTCGCCCTGGTGCGGGCGCTGGGCGAGGAGGAGGCCGTGGTCGTGGGGCACGACTGGGGCGCCGGCATCGCGGCGACCTCCGCCCTCCTCCACCCCGAGGTCTTCCGCGCGGTCGGGCTGCTGAGCGTCCCCTACGCGCCGCCCGGAGGCCCCCGCCCCACCGGGCTCTTCGCGCGGATGGGCGGCGACGAGGAGTTCTACGTCTCGTACTTCCAGGAGCCGGGCCGGGCCGAAGCGGAGGTGGAGCCCGACGTCCGGGGCTGGCTCGCGGGCTTCTACGCCGCCCTCTCCGCCGACACCATGCCCGCCCCGGGCGAGCCCGACCCGCACTTCGTGGCGCGCGCCGGCGGCCGGCTGCGCGACCGCTTCCCCGGCGGCCAACTGCCCGGCTGGCTGACGGAGGGCGATCTCGACGTGTACGCGGGGGAGTTCGAGCGCACCGGCATGACCGGCGCCCTCAACCGCTACCGCTCGATGGACCGCGACTGGGAGGACCTGGCCCCGTACGCCGGCGCCCCGATCGAGCAGCCGTCCCTGTTCATCGGCGGCTCCCTGGACGCCTCCACGACCTGGATGGCCGACGCGATCGACGCCCACGGCACCACCCTTCCCGGCCTGTCCTCCTCCCACGTCCTCGACGGCTGCGGGCACTGGATCCAGCAGGAGCGTCCCGACGAGGTCAATCGGCTGCTGACCGCCTGGCTCGCCTCCCTCGACGGCTGAATGGTGCAGGGGAAACCGTTCTTTCGGCCGATCAAGTCAGCCTCCGGAGCAGGTCAGACTGTGGGGAACAACCGTGATGTCGAAGCGGCTGCCGATCGGTATGCCAAGGGGGTGCGATGGCCAACTCCGCAGAATATGAAGAAGGCGTTCCCGCGGACGACCGCGATGGCGCGGTTCTCATCAGGGCCGCGGAGCCGGACGACCTCGCCGCGCTGACGGACCTGTACAACCACTACGTCCTCGAGACGCCCGTGACCTTCGACGTGGATCCCCTGACTCCCGGCACGCGTCTCGAATGGCTCGAAGCACATCCCGCGGCCGGGCGGCACCGGCTGCTGGTCGCGCAGTCGGCCGGGCGTGTGATCGGCTATGCCAGCAGCAGCCCGTACCGTCCGAAGAAGGCGTTCGAGACCTCGGTGGAAACCAGCGTCTACCTGGCTCCCGACCAGGGGCGGCGGGGCATCGGCTCACGGCTCTATTCGGAACTCTTCCGCGCGCTCGCGGACGAAGACGTCCACCGGGCTTATGCGGCCGTCACCCCTCCGAATCCGGGATCCGTCCGGCTGCACGACCGGTTCGGTTTCGAACCCGTCGGCGTGCATCGCGAGGTGGGCCGCAAATTCGGCACCTACTGGGACGTCGGCTGGTACCAGAAGGAAATGCGGTAGGGCCACCGGACCCGCCGGCCCGACGACACGACCCGCGCCTGTGGTGCATGGGCCACCACCGGCGGTCTCACCGCGCGGCCCCGGTGCACGGGGTGGCGGCCGGGCAGGTACTTTGCTCGGATGAGTCTCCTTGATGATGTGGCCGAGCGCGACAACTGGCAGTGCTGGGTGTGTGACGAACCCGTCGACCCCGACGAGTCGGTGAACGACCCGCGGGGGCCCAGCGTCGACAGCCGGACCACCGACAAGAAGGCCAAGGTCGCGGAGCGGCTCGCGCACCGCGGGTGCAACACCCGCAAGGGCGCGGTCAAGGTGGTCATCGCCTGGCCCGAGCGCCTGTACGTGGTCGAACCCGCGCCGCTCATCACCGTGGCCGAGAGGCTGGAGCGCAAGGGCGGCCGCGAGATGGTGGGGCGCTGTCCCACCAAGAAGGACGCCCAGGAGGCGGCGGACTGGCTGGTGGACCGGTTCTCCCGACTGGTACCGGGCCTCCCGGTGACCGCGGACATCCAGGCCGGCGGCGGCCAGTTCCTCGTCATCCTGTCCACCGGCCGCCGCTGACCGCTGCCGCCCCACCGGATGGCCCGCGCCCGACGCGGGGGCGGTTAGCCTCCCAGGGGATCGGCAGCACGCCGGTTCCCGGGAGGGACGCATCATGGCTGACGGGCAGGACTGGGAGCAGCGAAACCGCGCCGCGTACGGGACGGTGGCGTGGCGGCGGGCCGTACTGACCTGCGGCGCGCTGGTGGTGTGGCACACCGGCTACGACAACCGGCCCGCGCCCGGCCCGCCCGGACCACGCCCCGGCCGCCCCGACGTGCCCGACGGCGCGGGGTTCACGTCGCGGTGGATGCCCGTCGTCGCGCTGCTGGCCCTCGCGGCCTGCCGGGCCGCCCGCGAGGCGGACGTCCTGGTCGACGACGTGGAGCTGCCGGCGCTGGTCGGCTGGGTCGACGGCGCGTACACCGGGCGCCTGCACCAGGGCCCGCTGGAGACCGGCGAGCCGCGGGGGCGCACCGCGGCGGGCTGGCTGGACCTCGTCGGTGGCGAGCAGCGCCGACGCCGTGCCCGCGAGGTCCTCGACGCCCACATCGAGGCCCACAGCGCGGAAGACGCGGATCCGCAGGACGCGCATCCGCGTGACGCGGATGCGCAGGACCCCCGCGACGGAACGGACCCGGTTGCGTTGACGATCGGGGATCGGGCCCGCGCGGTCCGGGCCGCGGGGATCGCGGATCTCGAACCGGAATGGGCCGCCGACGTGGCCTACGCCCGCGCACAAACCGACCGGCTCGCGGCGGTCCTGAGCGGCGACCTCTGGACGCCCGACCGGCCGCACCGGGCGTTCGCCGGGATCCTGCACGGCACCCTGACCGCCACCCCCGACTATCCGAGCCTGCCAGAAACGGTGCCCGGCCCCATCTGGGTACAGCGGGTACTGAGGATGCCCCACATCACCTCCACCGTCCTCACCCTCACCGACCTGCCCGAGTTCGCGCCGTTCGGCCCGAAGGGCGACTCCGCAGACCCCCTGGGCAGCGCGGTCGGCGCCGTCGCCCACCACGCGGCGCACTCGCTGGCAAAGCCGGCAGCCGACCTGGAGCAACTGTGGACGGCCCGCCCGGCGGACCAGCCCGTGCCCCTGTGGGAGCGAGCGCACCTTCCCCCACCGGTGCGCGAACAGATCCTGGCGGTGGAGGCGGTCACACAGGAGCTCGCCACGCTCCTCTTCGACATCGCCCGCCCCGGCGCCGACCGCTAGGTCGACCGGATCCGGAGGCGGTACGGGCGAACGCCCCACGGGCCGGACCGACGGAGCATACGATTCCGGCACGAGCCGCGCCGTGGGGGAGACCGTGGATCCATTGGACGTGCAGGACGAGGCCACCCCCATCAGGGTCGCCGCGGTCGATGACCATCCCATCGTCCTGGTGGGCCTGCGCGCCTCGTTGGCCGACACCACGCCCGACATCGCCCTGGTGGCGATCGCGGAGGACGTGGACTCCCTCCTCGCCCAGGAGGACGGGGCCACCGCGTCCGTCGTCCTGCTCGATCTGCGGCTCCGAGACGACAGTGACATCGGCGAGAACGTGCGCCGGATACGGGCCACCGGAGCCCGCGTGCTCGCCTACACCACCGAGCAGCGGCCCGCCCTGATCCGCAGGGCGCTCGACGCCGGCGCGCTGGGGCTGGTCCTCAAGGAGGATCCGCAGAGCAGGCTCGCCGAGGCCGTCCGCGCCGCGCACGCCGGGGAGGCGTACGTGTCCAGCCGGCTCGCCCACACGATCGTCAACGACCCGCGCGGGGGCATCCGGCTCTCACCGCAACAGCACCGGGTGCTGGAACTGATAGCGCGGGGCCTGCCGCACGGACAGATAGCCAAGCTCCTCCACATCACCGAGGACACCGTCCGCACGCACCGCAAGCGGGCCATCGAGGCTTATACGGACGCCGGTGACGGGCTCCTCGAGGCGAACAGCGCGATCGTCTGGCGGGCCGTCGCCGACGGACACATCGACATCGGCCCGGAGCGGCCCGGCACCCCGGAGAGGCCTGCCAGCCCGGGGCGGCCCGGTACCCCGGGGCGATGACAGGGACCTCCTACCGGGGCGGGGTCGAGGCCGGGCTCTCCCGGTCCGTCGCCGCCGTCTCGGTCCTCTTCGCCCTCAACTGGGCCACGGTCCCGCTCTCGGGCGACCGGCCGCCGGCCGGCGTGACGGCGGTGGCGATCGCCTTCGTCGCGCTCGACATCCACCTCGTGGTCCGGGGGGTACGGGTCCGGCTGAACGGGACCGACGCCCTGGCGGCCCTGGCCTTCGCCGTGGTCGCGCACCCCGTCCTTGTCCTCGCCGGAGGCTCGCCGTACGTCGTGATCGGGCAGCGCTGCATGCTGACCGTGCCCGCCGTGCTCCTCGCCACCGGGTTCCTGCCCCGGACCTCCGGACGATGGTCCTGGCTCGCCGCCCTCGCGGCCCTCGGCGCCCAACTCGGCACCAGCTGGCCCGCCGACGGTCCGGCCGCGGCCGTGGAGGGCATCTGGCCGCCCCTGGCCACGGCGGCGGCCGGGGCGGTCCTCGCTCCGCTCATGCGCGCCGCCGGCGACGGCGCCGACCGGTCCGAGCGCCGGGCCGCGGTGGCCCGCGCCGAAGCCGCGCGGGCCGCCGCCCGGCGCGAAGCCCACCGGGACTTCCAGGGGATGCTGCACGACGAGGTCAGCGCCGCCCTGCGCGCCATCGCCCAACCGGGGATCGCGGTCGACCGGGTGCGCGAAGCGGCCCGCGGGGCCTCGGCGGCCATCGCCGGGGCCCGGACCCGGCTCGGCGAGGGGGACCGGGGCCGCACCGATCTGGCGGCCCTGGTCCGTCGCCTCGATCCCCCGCGGGGGATCGAGGCGAGCATCGTGGCCGGGGAGGTCCCCACAGTCCCGTACGAGGTGGCGACGGCCACGATCGGCGCGGCCCGGGAGGCCCTGCGCAACGTGGCCGACCACGCCCGTGCCCGGACCGTACGGGTGGACCTGACGGCCCGGGAGCACGGCACGGGCTTCCTCCTGTGCGTCACCGACGACGGCGCCGGCTTCGTCAGGGAGGAGCTGAGGGCGTCGTCCGTGGGTGTCCGCCGCTCGATGCTGCGGCGCATGGAGGCCGTGGGCGGGCGCGCGGAGGTCCTCAGTACGCCCGGACGCGGAACGGCCGTACACCTGGAGTGGCCGGCGCCCGCCGGAGCGGAACGACAGAGGGTACGGCCCCCGGACCGATCGGGACGGAAGGGCGAACAGCCGGCGGGGACGGCCCGGCACGTCTCCCTGAAGGTGGAGCGGATGAACGCCGCCATCGGCGACGTCCGACGCCCGCTGGCCGCCGTCTGCCTGCCCTTCCTCCTCGTCATGGGGGTCATCGCGGTGATCCACACCCGGCACGTTCCCGGAGCGCTCTGGCTGACGGCCTGGTACGCGGCCCTGGCCATGATCACCGTGGGCCTGCTGCTGCGGGCCCGGAACGGGATCGGCCCGGCCGCCGCCCGGGCGGCCTGCGCGTTCGCCGTCGCGGGAGCGCTCGGCAGCTTCCTCGTGCTGCCCCTCTCCGGCCTCGCCGACTACACCTCCTGGCCGATCGGCGCGGTGACGCCGCTGCTGACGATGCTGGTGATCGTGCGGCCCGTGTGGGAGGCGTTGACGGCCATGGCGCTCGAACAGGCGGGCGTCGTCGTCCTCGTGCTCACCGGCCCGCCGATCGCCCCCACCCTCGGCGGCACGGTCGCCATGACGCTCCCCGCCCTGTCCGCCCCGGCTCTCGGCGTGTTCATGGGCCTGGCGATCGGCCGTACGGTCGCACGCCTCGGCGCGGTGACCACGCGCGCCAACGCGGACCGGGCCGCCGCCCTCGCGGGCCGGGCCGTACGCGACGCCCGCGAGGCCCTGCACCGCAGGCGTCTCGCCGACCTGGGGGAGGAGATCCTGCCCTTCCTCGAGGCCGTCGCCACCGGACACCGCTCGCCACGGGACCCCGAGGTCGGCGATACGGCCCGTCTCCTCGGCTACGCCGTCCGGGACGAGATCCACATCCCCGGGGTCCTCGACCGTCCGGCGCGCGACCTGCTGAGCGCGGCGCGCACCGCGGGCTGCGTCGTCACGATCCAGTCGGACGCCGACGACCCGCACCCGCCCGCCCTGCTGCGCCTGCTGCTGACCACCGCCCTGGGTACCGGGCCCACCCCGCGGGAGCTGGTCCTCAGCGTGACGGCCTCGGCCGACACGGTCGACGCGGCGCTGGTCGTGCTGCCGGGGGACCGGCGCAGGGCCGGAGCCCTGCACGAGGCGGTCGCCGGGCTCAGCGCGGTCGTGGAGGACGCCGCGGAGTCCACCTGGGTCGAGGCCCGCGTCCGTACGGCCTGAACCGGCCCCGGACCCAAGGGGGTTGTCCCCATTGCCGGGGACAGCCAGGAGGGGGCGGTGCCGGGAGCATCGAGGGGTGCCGAGAGGTCCGGGGAACTACCCCAGAGCCCTCTCCCGGCGCACCTCACCAGGGAGACACCGTGAAGAGGCTCGTCCACACCTTCCGCAAGGAACTGCAAGCGGCGTCGGGTCGGTCCGACGCCCTCACCCCGGCCGAACAGGAGGCGCTGGTACGGGGGTACGACGCGGCCCTCGACGCGGAGCGCCCGCCCCGCCTGGTCCTCATCGGGGAAGCCGGCGTCGGCAAGTCGACCACAGTCAACGCCCTCTTCAACGCGGGCCAGCCGGTCGGACACACCCGGGCGACCACCGACCACGCCTACGCCATCCCGGTCGAGGAGGTCAGCGGACGGCGCGGCGTGCTGGAGGTGGTCGACATGCCGGGCATCGGTGACGACCTGGCCAACTATCGCCGTTACCTGGACCTTTACCTGCGCGTCCTGCCGACGGCCGACGCGATCGTCTGGGTCCACCCGGCCGAGGACCGTAGCGTCCAGCTCGTCCAGCAGGCGCTCCTGGAGCTCGTCGACGAGGGCGCCCCGGACCTGTCCGAGCGGCTGGTGCTCGCCCTGAACAAGGCCGACGAGGTCGATCCGCACGACTGGAACCGGAGCGCGAACCTGCCGTCCGCACGCCAGTTGGAGGTCCTGCGGGAACGGGCCGCCGACTTCACCGAGAAGATCGTGCGGGTCCTGCCCGCCTGGCAGGGCGGGGTGGTGACCTACTCGGCGCGCCAGCACTACAACCTGACGGCGCTCTTCAAGGAGATGATGCGGGCGGTCCCGCAGCAGCGGCGCTGGGTACTGGAGCGGCGGATGGACCTCGCGGACTTCACGGCCAAGGTGGACCGGAAACTGTTGAAGGCCGCCTCGGCACGGATGCTCGCCGAAGTCCGGCCCCAGGCCGCGGTCGAGGCCGCACAGGCGGCGCAGGCGGCGCAGGCGGCGCAGGCGGCGCAGGCCGCACAGTCCGCGCAAGCGGCACGGGCCGCCGCGGTCGACACCGGGCCCCGCCACGCGGCCACCCCCACCCGCGCGCACATCCCCGCCACCGCCGCCAACGTCCGCCTCTCCGAGGCGTTCGCCGCGCTGCCGGAGGACAAGTGGCGCGAGCTGTGCCAGGACCGGGCCCTGTTCCTGGAGTTCACGCGGCGCGTGGAGCAGGAGAGCGGCCGATGAACACGGAACCCGCGGGCGCCGAGGTGGACTTCGACGACCTGCTCCAACGCGTGTGGGACGCCATGAAGGAGGACGAGGACAACATGGGCGAGATCGTCCGGCTCTCGGACGTCTCCTTCCGCCTGTGGGTCGACAGCGTGGCCCAGCGCCTCTCGGCAGCCCTGGGCCTTTCACTGGCGCGGGTCCACGCGTTCTTCGACGACGTCGGCTCGATCGCGCGGCGCGCGGGCCACACCTTCGCCGACGCCTACCACGACGGATACCGCAGGGCGCGCAAGGTGCCGCCGCCCGCCGATCGGCCCCGAGGAGCACGCGCATGACGTGGGTGGAGTTCCCCTTCCCGGCTTGTCCGGTCTGCTCCCGCGCGTGGAGTGCGAGCAGGCACCGGGACTGCCCGGCCGGAGGCCGGGACGGCGGCACGCTGGACGTGGACCCGAACGCGGCGCGGGTCCGGTGCTCGGGCTGCCGGGGGACCTGGAGCGTGTGGGAGACGCGGTTCCACTGCGCTTGCGGGCGTCGCTTCGAGGCGGCCGAGGTGGAGGCCGCCCTGCGGGAGATCATCCGGGTCGCCACCCTGCTGGTGGAGATCCTGGTCCAGCAGGGCCGCGACCTCGCCGAGATCCGGCGGGCGGGCGAGGCGTCCTTCCGCTCGTGGCTCGGGCACCTCACCGACGCGCTGGCGGGCGCGCTCGGAGCGGCGGCGGGACGCGTCGTGGGGAGCCTCGTACGGAACCTGCTCTGAGGTCCCGCGGACCCGGCCCGGCCCGTGGACGGGGTACCGGCGCCGGGTCCGCGGGCAGGAGTCCCCGTACATGTGCAGGGCAGGGCGAGTTCCGCGCCTTCGCGCTCCTGTCCGGGGCCGAGAGATCGCCGCCGGATCCCCCGTGTCATGATTCGAACATGGTTCGAGGGATGGACCATTTTCGACTTACCGCAGATCAACGGGGGCTTGGGGATGGGCGCGGGTACGGAGCCGGACGGTTCTTCCAGATCGGACGAGGAGTGGGAGAGGTTCCTGCGCGAGTCGGTGGCCGGTACCGCCGACGCCCCCAAGGAACCCTCCGCGCGGGCTCGAGCCGTGACGAGACGGCTGCGCTCGGAGTCCGCGGCCGCCCCGGCGGGCTGGCGCACCTACACTCCCTCGCGGCCCAAGCGGCGCAAGGGCTGGTACGCGGCGGGGCTGCTGCTCTCGCTCGCGCTGCTGGTGGTGGCCCTCGCGCCGGACCGGGTCGTGGACCTGTTTGCCGGTGGGGGCTCCGGCTCCGCACCGCTGGCGGGTGAAACCGCCCGCCCTACGCAGGCGCCCCCGGCCGCGGCCGCCGAACGCCCCACCAGGGACGAGCCGTTCCGCGGCTCACCTGCGGAGAGCTGGGCGAGCGGGGAAGCCGGGATCACCGTGCCGGAGGCGGCCGCCGTCGGCCGGATGAGCGCCGCCGAGGTCGAACGGGCCCTGGCACGGAGCCGGGACTTCCTCGTAGCCTCCAACCTGGACCCCGGGGTGCTGCGGGGCGAACGCCCCGAGAAGGCGATCGCCCTGATCAACCCGCACCAGAAGGACGCCCAGCGCCTTCTGGCAACCGCCTTCAGCAGCCCGAGCGAGAAGAACGACCCCCTCTTCCTCTTCAGCCGCTTCCGGCCCTCCCACGCCCAATTGGCCGGCGACGTCGTGAAGACCCGCGGCCGGCTCACCTACCAGGAAGGCGAGTACGGCGGGCTCCAGGTCACCGCCGACGTCACCTTCGTCTACCCGGTCACCCGCGCGGGCGGGGGCGGCGACGACGACATCGTGCGCACGATCGTCCGGCGCGAACTGGTCCTGAGCTGGGACGACCCCGACAAGGTCCTCTCCGCACCCGGCACCTTCTCGATCGTCTCGTACAACTACGACATGACCAACGGCGGCTGCGGCGCCCCCACCGGGTACCTCACGCCGCCCTTCGGCACGGACGGCCAGCCGACCGAGCCGGGCACGGAGGTCGACCCGTACGACCGCAGCGGACCGGTCGTACGGGGCGAGTCCTCCGGCGACGCATGCGCAAGGGCGACGCGTTCCTAGCGGGCGTCAGCGGCGGGCGCAGCCCTTGGCCTCGAACTGGTCCGTGCTCATGTACGTGACGTCGGGCAGGTGGGGGCCCATCGCCGCAGCCTCGTCGCCGGGGACCTTCGTGTTCTGGACCGCCTGGTGGAAGCCGGTGTCGGGCAGCATGTTGCGGATCTGGAACCAGGCGAAGTCCTGATCCTGATACCCGTC
The DNA here is from genome assembly GCF_035978755.1 of Streptomyces sp. NBC_01298. NCBI lineage: Bacteria > Bacillati > Actinomycetota > Actinomycetes > Kitasatosporales > Streptomycetaceae > Streptomyces > Streptomyces sp. NBC_01298. The sequence continues at coordinate 251,041 of NZ_CP108414.1, read as the reverse complement.
TCCGCGCGCCGTCCGTTCGATGTAGGCGACCCCGCACGCGGTGCGCGCGTTCCGCGGCCGGTCCTGGTCCAGGCTGACCACGACCGTGTAGTCGCCGTTCCGGTCCACCGGAACCTCTTCGTCGTACACGCAGCCCATGACGCGCGTGGTGTACACGGACTCGTTGACGCAGAAGGAGGCGTAGCGCACCTGGCCGGAGCCCATGACGGGGTCGCGGTCATGCGTGGAGGCGGCGGTGGGCAGCTTGCCCTTGACGACGGCCACCTGGCCGAGCTTGCCGCTCAGAACGGTGCGCATGTAGTTGTTGTGGATGTTCGGGAAGAAACCGCCGCCCGTCCGGCCGGGCGCGGGATTCGCTCCGACCGCGTCGTCACCGGTCCAGGTCTGGAGCAGGTACGAGCGGTCGTACTGGGCCGTCCACTTGGTCGTGCGCGCGGCGTCCGTGCCCGTGCCGGGGGTGTACGCGGCGGGGAAGGCGGGTCCCACCGCGCGCTTGGTCTGGAACAGCACGCCGGGCGGCGGGCTCGGGTACGACTTCGGTGTCTTCGGCCCGGCCGGCGGGAAGACCTGGACCTGGACGCCCGGGGTGTTCGGCAGCATGTCGGCGCTGTCGGGGATCCGGTCGGGGTACCGCAGGGCGCTGTACGTGGCTTCGTTCAGCGTCATCGACGAGGGGTCCGGCAGACGGGTCGCCCCGTTGTTGAGGCGGGCGTGGTCCTTCGACTCGGAGTCCATCGCGTCGCAGGCGGCCTGGCCGGTCAGCTTCGTCCCGTCGGCGAGGGTCAGGGCCGGCCGGGGCATGCCGACGCCGCCGGTGATGTCCTTGCCGCGGTCCGGGACGTAGACCCGCATGAGGACGAGGTCGGTCTCGTACCGGACGCCGTCCGAACCGGTCTCGACGCCCAGGGGCGTCTGGCCGAGGGAGGCCGTGGGAATGGTGCGCAGGGCATTGCGCCGCGGCTCGTCGTTGCGCGGGTCGCGGATGGTGAACTCGGGCTTCCCCGTGGCCGCGTCGTAGTTGGCCGCGTGGTCGAAGGACACGGTGTAGCCGCGCTTCTTCTCGGGGGTGTTGCGGCGGGCACCGGGGGAGTACGGGTTGGCGGAGCCCGCGTCGGGTGCGATCTGGTAGTCCGCGATGCCGTCCACCGGCTGGCCGAGGCGCGAGATGAAGGAGAAGTAGCGCGCGTGCGGGTAGGTGCCCTCCAGCGTCAGCTTCGATCCCGCGGGGCGGCGGTAGTAGGCGGCCCAGTAGACGGCGCCGGCATCGGGATAGGCGATGTTGAACAGGGGATCCGCACCGATCCCGCCGTAGTACCAGAAACAGTCGCTGCCGGGCCCCCCGACCAGGGACGGGGCGGCCGCGACCGGCTTCGGCGCGCGGTCTGCCCGCGGGGACGGGGTGCCCGCCGAGGCGGCGGGCATCGCGCCGGCCAACGCCCCGGCGAGGGCGGCGGCCGCCACCGGGACGAGCCATCGCTTGTGCACGCGGTTGCGCATGGGAGATCTCCTGACTTCGTCGTCGGCCGAAGCCTCGCCGAAGCCGGGGGGCCGCCCAAGGCAGTGGCCCGTACCAGGGGGGTTCGGTTTTCTGGTGTCTTCGCCGGCGGGGGACCGAGCCGCGCGGTCCCCGGGTCAGGGGCCCGCGCGGCGCAGCGGGACGTGACCGCACACCTCGGTGCCTTCTCCCGGGCGCCCGACGATGCTCACCTCTCCACCGCAGGCCTCCATGCGGGCCCGCATGGAGGCCAGACCCGTGCCGTGCGCCGCGCCGGATCCGGCCGGGCCGGCGGGTGACAGGCCGGGCCCGTCGTCCCGTACCGCGAACGACAGGCGATGCCCGTCATCCGTCAGCTCGACGGCGACCGTACTCGACGGCCCCGCGTGCTTGACGGCGTTCTGTACGGCTTCCACGCAGGTGAAGTACACCGCGCTCTCCACCGCGCCGGAGTACCGGCCGATGCGCTCGGCCCGCAGGGACACCGACTCCGGGAACCGCCCGATCGCGTCGGCGAGGGCGACGGCCACTCCCTCCGCGTGCAGCAACCGGGGGCCCGCTCCGTGCGCGACGTCCCGAATCTCCTGTAGGGCGGCGTCCACGTCCGGGCCGAGTTCCCCGGCCAGCTGCGCCGCGCGCCGCGCGTCCTGCGGCAGCAGCCGAGCGAGGACGCTCACCTTCATCCGCAGGGCGATGAGCCGCTGCTGGGCGCCGTCGTGCAGATCGCGTTCGATCACCCGGCGCGCACTGCTGTGCGCGTCGGCGATCCGCGCTCCGGACAGCGCCAGCTCCGCCGCGTCCCGGTTGGTCTCCAGGGCCAGCCGGACGCTCTGGGTGACGGCCGCCAGCAGCGCCGGCTGGTCCAGCAGCACCTCGTCGTGCACGACGCACGCGAGCGGCCGCCCGTCGCTGCCGTCGACGGCGGTCACCGCCTGCCCGGGACGGGACAACGGCACCTCGCGGTGCAGGACCCCGGCGGAGTCCGCCCAGCGGGACCCGTCCGCCAGCCGGTAGACGATGTCGAGGCCCGGGTCCCGCAGCGCCGTGGCCATGACCAGCCGCAGCGCGTCCGCGTCCGGCCGGTGCTGGAGCCCCGACACCAGTCGCAGGAGCACGCCCGCCGCGTGCAGCCGTGCCAGCAGCAGCCCGAGGAGCATGGCGAGGGGCACCGCCCAGAACAGCGGTACCAGCACCTGCCCCGACAGCAGCGCACCGTTCGTGACGACGAACACGGCCACGGCCAGGGTGCGCAGGATGGATACGACGAGCAGCGGCGCCAGGGTCCGGCGGGCACCGGGACTGGAGTGGACCAGCCGGTCCAGGAGGGAGAGCGCGGCCGCGAGCAGGATCGCGGCGCTCAGCCAGCGGAAGGCCGTGAGGAATCCGTCGGCGACCTGCGGGAGGTCCTCGATGAGGAGCACGTTGCGCGGACAGTCCGGGGCGCACGGTACGAGCGGGCCGGGCAGGGGCACGGTGGCCGAGAACAGGACGGTCGGCAGCCACAGCACCGTGGCGCTGAAGGCGCTCATGGCCACGATGACGCGGTCGCCCCGGGACCGGAGCCGTCCGGTGGGGAAGCTCAGCATCACCCAGACGAGGACGAACTCGGCGAGCTGCCCCAGGGCCCTGCCCAGCCCGAAGGCCCACGGGTTTCCCGAGGCTCCGAGCCCGCGCACCGCGTACGCCAGGCACAGCACGGCCAGCAGGCACGCGAGCCGCCGGTCCTGCGGGCGCCGTCCCAACAGTGCCGCGGCCAGGAGCACCAGGACCACGCCGACGGTCGCGAGCACGGCCGCGGTCATCGGGTCATCGCCGGTGCTCGTCGAGGTACAGGAGCGTGGCCCGTACCCGCCTGCTGATGTCGGCGTCACCGGTGAGACCCAGTCGGCCGAAGATCTCGCTGACGTGCTTCTCGACGGCCCGCACGGAGAGGAACCGGTCGCGGGCGATGGCGGCGTTGCTCTGGCCCTCGGCGACGTCCGCGAGGAGTTGGCGCTGGCGCGGGGTGAGGGCGTCGAGGGCCGAGGCCTCCGTCCGGCGCCGGCGTACGAGGTCCTCGACGAGGGCGGAGTCGATGTGGCACTCGCCCCTGGCCACCGATCGCACGGCGGAGACGAGCAGGTCGAGGTCGTGGACGCGGTCCTTGAGGAGGTAGCCGCGGCCCGAGGCTCCCGACTCCAGCAGCCGGGCCGCGAGATCGACGTGCCGTTCCTGGCTCAGCAGGACCACGCCGACGTCCGGATGCGAGAGGCGCAGGCCGTCGGCCAGGCGCACTCCCTCGTCGGTGAACGACGGCGGCATGCGGATGTCGCAGAGCAGTACGTCGGGCGGGGCGGCGGCGACGGCGGCGACGGTCGAGGCCTCGTCGGCGCAGGTGCCGGTGACCTCGACGGCGTCACTGAGCTCCAGGAGCCTGCTCAGCCCCTCGCGGATCAGGAAACTGTCATCCGCGATCAGCACACGCAGCCGGGACGGTTCCTGCTCGCGTGCACCCGGACCTTCGTCGGGCGCCGACACCGAGACCTCCTGAGACCGGACCTGACCTGGCATGGACTGTGCCGAAAGTACCTGGTGGACGGGCGAATGCGAAGGCGGCGGTGCACGCGCCCGCGCGCGGATGCCCGCCAGGCGTCACCAGCTTCGGTTCACGGTGGCCTTGCCGCCGGTGACCAGGCTCGCCGGTGGAACGTCATCGGCCACGACGGCGCCGGCGGCGATCACTGAGTCCCGGCCGATGGTGACGCCGGGAAGGATCGTGGCACCGGCGCCGATCCATACGTTCTCCGCCACGTCGATGGGCGCGCCGGTGAGGTAGAGCCGTCGCTCCTCGGGATCCACGGGGTGCCCGCCGGTGATGAACGTGACCTTCGGGCCGACCATCACGCGCTCTGCGAGCCGGATGCCGGCGTAGTCCAGGAACGTGCAGTTCTGGTTGATGAACACCCGCTCGGCGAGTTCGAGGTGCAGGCCGTGGTCCGTGTAGAAGGGCGGATAGATCGTGACCCTCGGTGGCAGCGGCTTGCCGAGGATCTGTTCGAACAGTCGCGCCTTTCCGGCTTCGTCCTCGAACGGCAGGACGTTCAGGCGCGAGGTGAGTTCGGTGACCCGCAGGACCCTCTCGGCCATGGCCTTGAACTCGGCGCTGTGGATACGCATCAGACGATCGCTGGACATGCCGCGATCCTTCCGGATGGAGCGCTGACCGGCAAAACCGGAAAGTTGCCCGTGACGCCCATCCGAAGGGCTTCCCCGCTCCGAAGGAGGAACGGGAACGCTGTGAGCGCTTCCGCTGTGAGGACCGCCGCCCGCCGGAACGAGGACGGCAGGGCGCCGAAACGGGAAGAGGGCTGTGATGGCCGGTACGGGGTTCGTGCACGATCCGGGTGGAGAAGTAGGGCATGGCATGCCGGTGGACCGGGAGGTCCACCTGCGGCTCGCGGCCGCGGTACTCGGCTGGACCGCGGCGACGGTGCCGCCCGCCGGGGACATCGACCTGGCCGCGCTCGAACTGACGGGTCACGCCCGGGTGATCCAGGACGAGCTGATCACCCGTGCCGCCGGACTGCGGAGCAGATCCGAAGACGGGGACCTGCTGGCCCGCTCCCTGGCGGACACCGGTCGCCGCCTGTCGGCGGCGTCCTCAGGGCGCGGGGCCCTCGCCGACGCGCAGGGCAGGGCCCGGCTGGTCCAGGGCCTGCACCAGCTCCTCGACCGTCTGGAGTGACATCCCGCGCCCGGCCGCCCACGCGCGCGGACGGCCGGCCCGGAGGGAGCCGGGCCGGCCGTCGGTAGGTGGTGCGCGGACGCGCTACGAGGTGTACGCCTCCAGTTCCGACAGCTGGCCCGCTGGCCAGCCGGTGTTGCCGGTGAAGGTCAGGCGCAGCTGGCGGACACCGGACGGGGGAAGCGTGACGGTGACCGTGTTGGACCCCTCGGTGAAGGTGTAGGCGGCGGAGGCCTTGAGCGTCGACCAGGCCGCGTTGTCGGTGGATCCGAGCACCGCGAGGGTTTGGCCGCGGGTGCCCCAGGAGGCGGGGAGCTTCAACACCAGTCGGCCGACGGTCTGGGTGGAGCCGAGGTCGACGGTGAGCGACTGGGGGAAGGCGTTGTTGTTGCTCTCCCAGTAGCTGCCGACGTTCCCGTCCGTGACGTTGGCGGCCACGTAACCCTGGGTGTGGGTCGTGTCGGTCGCGCTCTTGCCCTGCGCGAGGTTGGTGCCGGCCGGCGGGGTGGTCGGTGGGGGAGTGGTCGGCGGCGGCGTGGTCGGCGGCGTGGTCGGGGTGCCGTCGGCCGGAGCATAGATCTCGAACTCGGAGATCTGTCCCGCCGCCCAGCCGGTGTTGCCGGTGACGTTCAGCCGTACGTAGCGGACGTCGGCCGGGTCCAGGGTGAGCGTCGCGGTGTTGCCGAAGGCGGGGTTGAAGGTGACCCCCGCGGAGGCGCGCAGCGTGGACCAAGCGGAGTTGTCCGTGGATCCGAGCACCGCGAGGGTCTCGGTCCGCGTGGCCCAGTCGGAGGAGGGCGGCAGCTTGAGGGTGACTTTACCGATCCGCTTGGTGTCACCGAGATCCACCGTCAGCGTCTGTGGGAAGGAGTTCCCGTTGCTCTCCCAGTAGGAGGAGGCGTTGCCGTCGACGGCGTTCGACGCCGTGTACGACTGGACGGCCGAGGAGGCGGTGGCCGGCCTGCCCTGGGCGAGGTTGCCGTTCGGCGGGGTGGTGGGAGGCGTCGTCGGCGGCGTGGTGGGAGGCGTCGTGGGCGGGGTCGTCGGGGGAGTGGTGGGAGGTGTGGTGGGAGGCGTGGTCGGGTTGCTGGGAACACCGCCGTTGGTCCACACCGGCGCGGGCCACAGCCCGGAGCAGGTTTGCCCCGTGTTCCAGCCGGAGTTGCCGCCGCCGTCGGTGATCTGGAGTCCCGCACCGATGCAGTTGTGGATCGGGGTGGCCGACTGGGCGATGTTCTTGGCGGTGACCTGGGTGAACTTCGCGGCGAGGTTGGACTGCGCCTGGATGGCGTAGGTCCCGGCCCCGTCGATGTTGACGTTGGTGAACTCCACCCCGCTGATCGGTCCTTCGATCGAGTGGATCGCCGCGTAGGAGGAGTCCAGGATGTCCGTGTCGGAGATCTTGATGCTGGCGCCCTGCACGGCCTCGTTCAGACCGGAGAACCAGATCGCGCCGACTCCGAAGTTCCAGTTGAAGTCGCTGTTCCCGGTGCGGATGAGGGTGTTGCGGGCGGCGGTGATGGTGCCGGCCACCGCGGTGCCCTTGCCGGAGTTGACCCCCGGGTAGCGGTTGGCGATGTGGAGGCCGCCACCGTTGCTGATGGTGTCGGACATGACGTTGTCCGAGATGGTGAAGTCCTTGCCGCCGTACGTGACGATGTTGTTGGCGAGGATCGGCAGGACGACCGTGTTGTGGTCGAAGCTGATGTTGGTGTTCGGCTTGTCCTGGGGCCAGGAGGCCAGACCGTCGTCACCCGCGTTGCGCACGAACGTGTTGGTGACTCGGGAATTCGTGACACCGGTGTGGAAATTCACGCCGTCCGCGGTCATGTCGAGGAAGCGGCTGTTCTGGATGGTGAAGCGGTCCATCGGACCGTCCATCCAGGCGGCGACCTTCACGTGCTGGATCCAGAGGTTGTCCACCGTGGAGTTGGACATCGCGCCGCCCAGGGCGTTGACCTGGTCGTCGTCGATCCGCTCGCGGACGTCGCCGATGATCGCGAAGTCCTTGAGGGTGACGTTCTTGCTCGGTCCGTTCGCCTCGTGCGACCGGACCGGCCCCGTGTAGCCGCCGCCGGGGACGTACTTGCCGTAGAAGCCGGCGGCGCGGTTGCGGTTGACCGGGTCGCGGCCGCCGAAGACGGAGTACCAGGGGCCCGCGCCCTGGACCGTGACTCCGTCGACGACGACGTGGTCGTAGAGGGTGTAGTTGCCCGGGGGGATGTAGACCGTCTTTCCCTGGGCCTGCCCCGCGTCAACGGCCGCCTGCACGCGGGCCGTCGAATCGGTGGCTCCGCTCGGGTCCGCGCCGAAGTCGGCGACGGCGTCGAGCGCCCCGGCCGGCTTGCCGGTCGCGGGGGCGACCTGCTCGAAGTCGGCTAGGTCGATGGTGAAGGCGGGCGACTGCGCGGTCGAGGTCACCTGTACGCGGATCTTGGTGCCCGCCGGATAGGTGGAGCCCAGCAGGGTGCGCGACTCGTCGTAGAAGTGGTGCGGGTTGGTGTCGCCCGGGTTGTTGTTGAAGGGATAGCCGCCGTAGTACCAGCTGTACTTGGAGGTCACGGGCAGGGTCTTCACCGACTGCCCGTTCGCCCGTACGTCCAGGGTCGCGTCGCGCCCCTTCCCGTCGCCGGTGTCCGGGAGGCTGTAGCGCAGGGACATCGCGTTGGCGGGCTTGGTCAGAGTGAACTCGACGTACTGGCCGATGGAGTTCAGTGTCACGGCCTGCCGGCCGGACGCCTCCGAGGGGAGGTTCCCGTAGAGCCGGTCGGGGCCGACGAGCGCGCCGTTGGTGGCCGCGTACTCGGCCTCCAGCTCGGTGAACGGCACGTTCGCGCCCCGCCCTGCTATGCCGACCGGAGACGGCGCGGGTACCCCGGCGGCGTGCGCCGCGGGGGCGGCGCCGAAGGTCAGGGCGGTCAGGCCGGCGGTCCCGGTCAGGGACAGGGCCAGGAAGACGGCGCTGGCCCGCCGTCTGAGGGAGCGGACTTGCTCGGGCGTCGGGGGGTTGCTCTGTGGGGGCTGGGGCACGGGCACGCACGTCCTTGCGGCTCGATCGGCGGGAGCGGAAGTGGCTCAACCCGGGACGCTACGACTCCACATGGAGGAAGTCTATGATCCTGCGCAAAAAACAGACGCGAGGCCGCAATTAGCTTCTGCCTAGGGGGTTCTGTGTGCGCGTCAGGCGCGGGTGGGTACGTTCCAGCCCACGGACACGCCGGGCGTCGAGTGTGAGGCGGGGTCCAGTAGCGGGCCGACCGCCGGACCTCGGCGACGTACCTCAGGAGGCGGCTAGGAAGTCGTAGTAGTCCGCGCCCGCGACGGGCACGACCAGGCTCTCGGCGTCCGGGGACGTCACCGTCCAGCCGCGCTCGCGCACCCGGCGGAGGATCTCGTCGGCGGGGTCGGCGAACACGTCAAGGCCTATCGACCGGCCATGTCCGGTCAGTGCGCCGCTGGCGCCGCTTCGGCGCTGTCGGCGCCAGTGACGCGGCGGAGGGTGCGGATGGCCGGGATCGACAGTAGTGCCACACAGCCGGCCAGGCAGGTGCCCGCCGAGACCAGCAGCAGTGTTCGCGGGGAGGCCAGCTCGGTGGCCGGGCCCGCCAGGATCTGACCGAGCGCGATGCCGGACACCGAGCCGGCCAGCTCGTACGCGGTGACCCGGTTGAGGACCTCCGGCGGCGTGTGGGTCTGCACGCTGGTCGCCCACATCACCGACCAGAACGCCCAGGCCCCACCACCGAGGACGTGGCCCGCCAGCAGCACCGGCAGTCCGGCGCCCAGCGCCACACAGAGCGGCAGCACCGCGAACAGGACCATGGCCAGCGCGCCCGCGGCCAGCGGCCGGACCGGACGCAGCCGCATGGCCAGCAAGCCGCCGAGCACCGTTCCGACACCGAGGAAGGAGACGGCCAGGCCGTAGGCGTTCGGGCCGAGCCGGGCCCCGATCACCGCTGAGCTGAGCGGCACCAGCGGGCCGAAGAGCAGTACGCCGTACGCCACCCAGATCAGGATCACCGCCCACATCCAGGTGCGGGAGCGGAACTCCCGCCAGCCTTGGCGCAGGTCGCGACGGAGCGAAACCAGCTTGGCGGCGGCCGACCCGGCGCCGGCCGGGGCTTGCGCGGACGCGGCGGCGGGGGAGAAGCGGATGAGCCCCAGGCACAGGGCGCTGAGCACGAAGGTGCCGGCGTTGATCGCGTAGACCGTCCCGGCGCCGGTGAGCACGATCAGCAGCCCCGCCAGGGCCGGGCCGAGCAGTTGGGCGAGCGCGTCGGCGACCTTGAGCGTGGCGTTGGCACGCTGCGGTTCCCGTGCGACCAGCGGAACCATGCCGTTCACGCCCGGCTGGAACATCGCGACCGCCGCGCCGGCCACCGCCGCCATGGTCACCAGCAGCCAGAACGGTGGTGTCCCGGCGAAGAACGCGGCAGCCAGCACGCCCTGGGTGAGCACCCGGACGAGGTCCGCACCCACCATCATCCGGCGCGCCCCCACCCGGTCGGCGAACACCCCGCCGAACAGGACCAGGAGTACGAACGTCCCGGTCCAGGTGCCGAGCACCAAGCCGACCCCGGAGATCCCGTACAGCGGGCCGACCGCGAGCGCGGCGGCCACCGGCATCATCGCGTCGCCGACCAAGGAGACCGCACGGGCGGTGAAGTAGAGCGTGAACCGGCGGTCCCACAAGGAGGCCCCGGCGGCCGGCGGCTCGGTCTGCGCCGCCTGTATCTGTGCCTGCGTCTGCGCCTGCGTCCGCGCCTGTATCTGCGTCTGGGTCTGTTTCTGCGCCTGTACGTTCGTCACAGTACGATGCTGGACTAGACCAATCCTCTCGCTCCAGTGTCCTGAACGACATGATGGGGTACTTTCGCGCCATGACGTCTCGTCCGCTGCCGAAGTCCCCCGCGCTCCACCGGGTCGTGGCCGTGCTGCGGCCCCCGCAGTCGACCTTCCCGCTGGCCTGCGCGACCGAGGTGTTCGCCGACCACAGCCCGGCCATCCCCGCCCGCTACGCGTTCGAGGTCTGTACCGAGCACCCCGGCCCGGTACGGACCCAAGCCGGATACGACCTCCTGGTGACGACGGGCCTGGACGCCCTGGAGCGCGCGGACACGGTACTGATCCCGGGCTGGCAACAGCCCGCCGGAACCGAGGTGTCGACCACGCTGATCGCCGCGATCCGGCGGGCACACGGTCGCGGCGCGCGGGTCGTCGGCATCTGCTCGGGCGCCTTCGTGCTCGCCGCAGCCGGACTGCTGGACGAGCGGCGGGCCGCCACCCACTGGGCCCAGGCCCCGGAACTGGCCGCCCGGTTCCCGCGGGTCCGGGTCGACCCCGCCGTGCTGTACGTGGACCACGGCGACGTCGCGACCAGCGCCGGATCGGCGGCCGGCGTCGACCTCTGCCTGCACCTGGTACGCACCGACCAGGGAGCCGCGTACGCGATGCGGATCGCCCGCCAGATGGTGATGCCCCCGCACCGCGAGGGCTGCCAGCTGCAGTACGCCGAACTGCCCACCTCCGGACCGGTGGCGGACTCGCTGGCCCCGCTGCTGGAGTGGCTGAGCGGAAGGCTGGACCAGCCGGTCAGCGTCGCCGAGATGGCGCTCCGCGCCCGGGTGTCGGCCCGCACGCTGACCCGGCGCTTCACCGACCAGTTGGGGATCAGCCCCGGACGCTGGCTGCTGGACCGGCGGATCGCCGCCACCCGGGCCTTGCTGGAAGAGACCGACCTGCCCGTGGAAACCATCGCGCACCGCGTCGGCCTCTCCTCGGCCGTCAACCTGCGCCGACGCTTCCACGAGGCCCTGCGCACCACACCCGCCGCCTACCGGAGGGCCTTCCGGGCCGACGGGGCGGGGAGCCTCCTGTCCGCTCGGGGCCCGCAGGGCCCGGGCTGACACGACCCGGCACGAAAACGCGTACCGCCCGCCCGCCACGATGCGTGGCGGGCGGGCGGGCAGGCAGGTGTCCGGTGGCAGGGACAGCCGTCGGCTCAGGGAAGGGGGATCACTTGCCCAGGTAGGCGTTGACGACCGTGACCGCGGAGACGTTGCCCTGCTTGTCGGTGACCTGGGCCCGGAAGGAGATCCCCTGGTTCTTGGCGGGGTTCCGGACGGAGAACGCGCCGTCGGTGACCTTGACCTGCTTCCAGGTCGCGCCGCCGTCGAGGCTCACGGAGATCGTCAGCGACTTGAGGTTCTTCCCGGAGGCCGCGCCCTGCACGGTCACGGGGATCCGGGTGACCTTGCCCGCCGGAGCGCGGGAGGCGGTGTCGAGCGCGGCGTCGAAGCGCACCGTGGAGACCGGGAGCGCGGTGTGGGCGGCGACCTGGCCGGAGCGGAAGGTGAAGCTCGTGTCGATGCGGGTGGAGACGGCGGAGACGTCCTTGGACCGCTCGACGGAGGTGGTCAGCCGGTACTTGGCGGCGGCGCCGTCGACCGTGAAGGGCTCCCAGCCGCTGAGCGGGTCCGCGTTCTCGGCGACCTTGACGCCGTTGCGGTACAGGGTCGTGGTGGTCTTGGTGAGCGCCGATGAGCCCGGGTGGCCGGCGCCGTCACCGAACAGGGGCACCGCGCCGGTGATGGTCTGCTTGCCCGTCTCCGGGTCGGGTGCGCCGCGGAACACGCCCAGGCCCTTGCCCAGGACCGGTCCGAAGACCCCGGTGTTGAAGGTCTCGCGGTACGAGGAGCCGGCCTTGTAGCGCTTCGGCTCCAGGGAGGCCTGGTCCGCCTCGAGGCGCTGGTCGCCGTCGGCGTTCGGGGCGCCGAGCTGCCAGAACCCGCTGCGCCAGGTCGCGCCGTCGAGGGCGGAGAGCAGGAGCGTACGGGTGCCGGGAGCGGGCTGGACGGCCCCGTAGAAGTCGCCCTGGGACATGCCGGGCAGGGTGGGGGCGGCGTAGGCGTAGCCGGACTTGCCGCGGGCGGGCGCGCCCATCTCCACGGAGAGCTTCGCCAGCTGCGTCGACTTCAGGTGCCGCTCGTACCCGGTGGCGAGGCGGTTCGTCACGCCGCCGAGGGCGACGTTGTACTGGGCGGCCGGCGCCTTGATGAAGGTCGCGAGCCAGCTCTGCGTGAGCGAGCCGTCGGTCACGGCCGGCCCCATGTGGGCGGAGCGGAACCCGGTGTAGCCCTTGGGGAGGACCCAGCCGTTGCCGAGGTGGCCTTCGCCGACCTTCTGCTGGTAGTACGGCAGGGCGAAGTCGGCCGTGGCCAGACCCGGGACGGTGATGTCCACCGGCTTCGCGGTGCGCGCGTCGACCTTGACCTTGGTGGTTCCGGTGACCTCCAGTCGCGGCTGGACGAGCCAGTCCACGCCCTTGGTGAGGTCCGAGCCGTCCTGGTACACGGCGCCGTGGAGCGCGTAGGTGCCCTTGGGCAGGCGCAGGGTGCGGGCGCCGGTCTCGTTGCTGATGCCCTCCCAGATGCCGTCGGCGGCGCCGCCGATCCCGAACAGGGAGTGGGCGAACTCGCGGGCGGGGCGGCCGTCGCGGTCGACCGTCGTGATGGTGACGTCGTACGCCTCGGCCTCACGCACGGCTGCCGCGCCCGAGCGCACCGACTGGCCGCCGCCGGTGGCGGTGACGTAGGCGGAGAAGGCGCCGTCGACCTCGCCGAGCCGGGTGTCGGCGGCCAGGGCGACCTCGGCCCGGCCCCCTGCGGGCACGGTCACCTTCTTGGCGCCGAGGGTGAAGAACCCGGCCGGGGCGGGCTTGCCCCGCGAGTCGGTTCCCGTGACCGCGAGGTCGAGGGTGACGTCGGTCTTGCCGAGGTTGCGGTAGGCGATCTTCTTGGTGAGCGGCTTGTCGTCGGCGTGCGGCCACTGGGCCGTGCCGAGGGACACCGACGGCTGCTCGGTGATCACCGTCTGGGTGAGGGCCTTGTCCACTTGCACGCGGCCGGTGCCCTGCTCCTGGACGCCGGCCGCGCCGGCCTTCGTGGAAGCGGTCAGCGCGCCCTTGAGCTCGGTACCGGTCCAGCCGGGGTTCTTCTGCTTGAGCAGCGCCGCGGCCCCGGCCACGTGCGGAGTGGCCATGGAGGTGCCGTTGAGCACCAGGTAACCCGGTACGGGGTGCTGGGCTCCGGGATCGGTGTCGAGCTTGCTCCCCGCGGCGGCCGCGGCGGTGATGCCGACGCCGGGCGCGGTGAGGTCGGGCTTGACCGCACCGTCGCCGACGCGCGGGCCCCTGCTGGAGAAGTCCGCGAGGACGTCCTTGCGGTCGACGGCGCCGACGGTCAGGGCGGCGTCGGCGCTGCCGGGCGAGCCGACCGTGGACGCGCCGGCGCCGTCGTTGCCCGCGGCGATGGCGAACAGGACGCCCTTCTCCGCCGACAGCCGGTCGACGGTGGCCTCGACCGGGTCGACACCGGGGAAGTCACGGCTGCCGAGGCTGAGGTTGACGATGTCCGCACCCTCGGCGACGGCCCACTCCATGCCCGCGATGACGGCGGAGTCGCTGCCGTAGCCCTGGTCGTCGAGGACCTTGCCGCTGATCACCTTGGCGCCGGGCGCGACGCCCTTGAGGAGGCCGCCGGACGCGGCCCCGGTGCCGGCCGCGATGGAGGCCACGTGGGTGCCGTGGCCGACCCGGTCCGCGGTGTCGGGGGAGTCGGAGAAGTTCTTCTCCCCGACGACCTGGGTCTTCAGGTCCGCGTGGGTCTTGTCCACACCGGTGTCCAGGACGGCGATCTTCACGCCCTTGCCGTCGAACCCGGCCTGCCAGGCCCGGTCGGCGCCGATCTGCTTGGTGCTCTTGTCCAGGCTCGCCCGGCGCACGCCGTCCAGCCAGATCTTGGCGATGCCGGCGCCGGCGGTACGGGCCCCACGCGTCGTGGGGTTGGTCAGGGCCTCCCAGACTTTCGCGGCGTCAGCGGACGACGCCTGGACGGCTTCGGCGTTGACGGTCTGGAGGGCACGCCCCGCTCCCTTGCCGGCGGCGGACCGCAGCTCGTCTCGGGCCGCCGCGGCGGAGCCCTCGTACTGGACGATCAGGCCGAGTCCGTCGCGGTGCAGCGTGCGCAGGGTCGGGTCGGCGAGCGTGGTGACGTCGAAGAGGCGCCGGTCCAGCTTGCCGGAGGCCAGCAGGGCCCGGGCGTCGGCGGGGAGGACCAGCGTGCGGCCGTCGGCGCGTTCGATCTCGACCGGTACGCGCTCACGGCCCTTGGCGGGTTCGAAGCGGACGAGGGCGCCGCCGCCGTCCACGGTCACCCGGTCACCGGTGATCAGCGTGACGGTCACGGGGGTGCCCGTGGTGGCGGCGGGCGGGGTGTCACTCGTGGGGGAGGCGGCGGATGCCGCCCCCGCGGGGCCGGTCAGCCCCGTGCTGAGGGCGACGACGGCGGTGGCGAGGGCGAGGGCCCCGGCGGCGCGTCGAGCCCTGTGCGTCCGTATGAACAACTCTGCTCCTGTGAAGGCGTGCACGGCGGCCGGAGCCGTGGTGCGTGCCCCGTCGTGTGGCGTACGTGGCGTACGCGGTGCGTGCGGTGGCGTTGGGGTGTCGCCGGGCGCGGGGCCCGGTCGGCCGTTTCCCACCGGCCACCAGGGGGAGCGGCGGAGGTGGGCGGGACGAGCCGTTCGGGCCGTGCGGCGACCGGCGTACGGCAGCAGTCCACCGGCTCGCGGATTGTTCAGCAGCCTCCATCCGGGCGGCTGAACAATTGTTCTCCGTGGCCGAAGAGGCCCTTGTGGCCGCCGGGCCTCCCTCCTACGGTGGAAAAGATCTTGATCTCGGGGGAGCGGAGCGGCATGGGAAGCGGTGCGGGAAGGCCGGAGAAGGCGCTCGATCCACAGGCCGGCCCCACCGCCCGGTTCGCGGCCGAGCTCCGCGCCCTGCGCGGCGCGGCCGGCTCCGTCCCCTACCGGGAACTGTCCGCGCGGGCCGGCTATTCGGTGACGGCCCTCTCCCAGGCCGCCGCCGGGAACCGGCTCCCGAGCCTGCCCGTGACGCTGGCCTACGCCGAGGCCTGCGGCGGCGCCCGTACGGAATGGGAACGACGCTGGCGGGAGGCCGAAGCCGAGACCGCCGCCGAGACCGAAGCCGCCCGCCTCGCGCTCGGCGCCGACGGCGGCGGAACTCCGCCCTACCGCGGCCTGACGCGCTTCGAACCCGAGGACGAGTCGGTGTTCTTCGGCCGGGAACGCCTGACCGACCACCTGACGGCCCTGGTCGCCGAACACCGCTTCACCGTCGTCCTCGGCCCCTCCGGCAGCGGCAAGTCCTCCCTGCTGAGGGCCGGCCTCATCCCGCGGCTGCGCCGCTCCGAGCCGCCGTTGCCGCCCGCCGCGGCCCTGCGCGTCCTCACCCCCGGCGAACACCCGATGCGGACCCACGGGCCGGTCCTCGCCCCGGCCCCCGGAGACGGGGAGACCTGGCTGATCGTCGACCAGTTCGAAGAGGTCTTCACGCTCTGCGCGGACCCCGAGGAACGCGAGGACTTCCTCGCGGCCCTGCTCGCCGCCCGCCGCCCAGCAAGCCGGATCCGCGTGGTGCTCGGCGTGCGCGCCGACTTCTACGCGAACTGCCTGGCCCACCCCGCCCTCGCCGAGGCCGCCCGGGCCGCGACCCTCCCCGTGGGTCCGCTGACCGCGGAGGAGATGCGCGGCGCCATCGTGCGCCCCGCGGCGGCGGCCGGCCTCACCGTCGAACGCGCCCTCACGGCCCGGCTCGTGGAAGAGGTCACCCGCGAACCCGGCAGCCTGCCGCTGCTCTCCCACGCCCTGCTGGAGACCTGGCGGCGCCGTCGCGGACGCACGCTGACCCTGGCCGGACACGAGGCGGCCGGCGGTCTGCGCGGCGCCCTGGCCCAGACCGCCGAAGGGGTGTACGCGGAGCTCGGGCCCGACCGCGCCCCCGTCGCGCGCCGCCTCCTGCTGAGCCTGATCACCCCGGGCGACGGATCCCCCGGCGACGGAGCCCCCGACACCCGGCGGCCCGTACCCCGCGACACCCTCGTGCCCCCGGACTCGCCGGAGGCCGGCGAGGCGGGGGCCGTGCTGGACCGGCTGGCCCGGGCCCGGCTCGTCACCCTCGACCGGGACGTCGTGGACCTGGCGCACGAGGCCCTGATCACCGCGTGGCCGCGGCTGAGCGGCTGGATCGACACCGACCGCGAACGGCTGCGACGCCACCGGCGGTTGACCCAGGCCACCGAGAACTGGCTGACCCGCCGGCGCGACGCCGGGGCGCTCCTGCGCGGAGGGGAACTGACCGAGGCCGAGACCACGTTCGCGGACGGAGCCGACCGTGCCGCCGAACTGGTGCCGGTGGAGCGGGAGTTCCTGCGCGCGGGACTCGCGTCCCGGGCCCGTACACGCCGGATCCGGCGGGGCGTGACCTCCGTCGTCACCCTCCTGCTCGTCCTGCTCACGGTGGCGAGCACGAACGCCTGGCAGCAGGGCCGCGACAACCTCCGCCAGCGGGCCGACGCCGAGACCCGGCGGGCCAAGGGGGAGGAACTGGCCGCCGGTCAACTGGCTGCCGTGGCCCAGGGGCTACGGAGCTCCGACCCCGCCCTGGCGATGCGGCTGAGCGTGGCCGCCTGGCGGGTCGCCGAGACCGCCGAGACCCGGTCGGCGCTGCTGGCGGCGTCCGTCCAGGCCGAGTCCGACGCCTACGACGTGCCCGACGAGGCGGGCCCCTGGACCTCCCACCCGGCGCTCCCGGTCCGGTTGAGCGCGGACGGCCGCGTCGCGGTCACCGTCGACATCGACTCCGTACGCGCCTGGGACGTCACGAAGAGGACGGCGATCGGCCCGGAGACGGCCCTCGACCAGGCCACCCTGTTCCGCGGGATCTCCCCGGACGGCCGCACGGCCCTGCTCCAGGGGGGCGACGGGAAGTCGGATCCCGTAGCCGGTAGTGGGGCCCGCCGACTGGACCTGGTGTCCGGGAAGGCGCTGGACGCCGCGCCCCGGCCGGGGGGCGCTTCGACCACCTGGACCGCCTCCGATCAGGTCGTCGCCACCATGGACATGAACGGTGCCACCGGCCGGCTCTCGCTCCGGGACGCACGGAGCGGCCGGACCCTGCTGGAGGTGCCGACCGGGCGGCATCCCCTGTGGGCGCTGAGCCCCGACGGACGCCACCTGGCCCTGTGCGCCAGGGGAGGGGACGCGGCGAGCCCCTTCGAACGGAGCGAGGTCCCCCTGCGGGTCTGGGACGTGGCCCGGGGCACCGAGCTGCCCGCCGCCCGACCCGGCGGGTGCGCCGTCGAGTCGTTCCGGTTCACCGGCGACGGCGCCGTCCTCATGAGCCACGAGACGGGCGGCTTGACCCTGTGGGACCCGGTCACGGGCCGGGAACCGGCCGGGATCAACCACAACGGCCTAACCGAGGTGACCACCAGCCCCGACGGCCGGTTCGCCGCGGCCGTCGACGGCCGGGAGATCCTGATGTGGCGGATAGCCGCGCCCGACCGGCCTGTCTTCCGGTACTCCCTCGCCAACGGGGCCGCCTCCCAGCTCCGCATCGACCCGAAGGACGGGGTCCTCAGGTACCTGACCGAACGCCGGCTCGGGGACACCATGGTGCGTACGATCTCCTACGGGCCGGCCACGACACCGGACTGGAACCCCGAGCCGGCATCGACGGGCACCTTCAGCGCGGACGCCACGACCGTCGCCGTCGACCGCCGACAGGGCGACAGCACCTGGTCCGAGGCCTACGCCGTCGCCGACGGCCGGCGCACCGCCCGCACCCCGCCGGCCGACTGCCCGAAGGCCGCACCGGCGGCGTCCACGCAAACGCCCGCGGAACCGCCCACCGGGACGCCCACGGCACACGACTGCCGCGTCCTCCTGGCACTCACCCCCGACGGACGCACCCTCGCCCATGCCCGGACCGACTTCGCCGAAGGCGCGGAGGCCGGAGACGGACGGCGCGAGAGCGCCCAGGAGCCGGTGCTGTGGGACATACCGGGGAACAAGGCCCGCCCCCTCCCCACGGACCCGGAACCGTCGCTCGCCGCCCGGATGCCCATCACGGGAATGGCCGTCTCACCCGACGGCCGGTCCCTGCTCACGACGCGCGCGGGGGTCGACACCCTGGACGTCCGGGACCTGGCGAGCGGCCGCCGGACCGGGCCGCGGGACCTCACGAAGGACCGGGGCTCCTCGATGGCAGCCTCCCGGAGCACCCGGTCCGCCCCGGTCACGGTCCGCCCCGACGGCCGCCTGCTCGCGACCTCCTCGACCACCTACGACATCCCCACCGGCCGGCGCACCGAACGGGGCCAGGCCATGGAACCGGGCGGGGTACTGGCCTACAGCCCCGACGGCACACGCCTGGCGGTCGGTGACGGGACCGGCGCGGTCACCCTGTGGGACGGACGGGCCGAGCGACGACTGGCCACCCTCCCGGCCGGGATCGACGCGGTCGGCTCCGACGTGCTCGGCTCCGACTCCGTCAAGGCCGTCACCGCCCTGGCGTTCTCCCCCGACGGCCGGACCCTGGCCGTGGCGGCCGCCTCCGGCACGCTCCGGCTCTGGGACGTGGACTCGGGCCGGCCGCTGGGATCACCGCTGCCGACCCCCGGTGACGGGATAGTCGCCGTCGCCTTCTCTCCCGACGGCCGCACCCTGCACAGCGCGGGCGCACACAGCACCGTCCGTACCCACCAGGTGGCCCCGGTCCGGCTCGCGGAGTCCGTCTGCACCCGGGCCGGAACGGGACTGTCCCGGTCCGACTGGCGCACCTACCTCCCGGATCTCCCTTACCGAAAGACCTGCTGACAGCTCTACTGCCGGCTCTACTGCCGGTGGTCGCGGGCGTCGGACGCCGCACGCATCGTGCCCAGGGACTTGTTCAGCCCCCGCTTCATCAGACCGCTGAGCGGTCGTTCCACGACCCGGTGGATGAGCCAGGCCGTGAGGAGCGCGACGGCCAGGGCGACGGCGAGCGCGGCGCCTGATCCGATGCCCAGGGTGCGCAGCCAGTGGATCAGGGTCCAGCCGGCTTCCTGGTGGATGAGGTACAGCGGGTAGGTGAGGGCGCCGGCGACGGTCAGCCACTTCCACTGGATCCGGTCGAGGTAGCCCAGGGCGACCACGATGATCACCAGATAGCAGAGGGTGATGATCGCGGCGACGACCGTCCAGGACAGCGGGTGCCCGGTGGCGTTCTCGTAGGTGTGCTTCAGCCCGTCTATGCGGCTCATCGCGACGAGCCAGGAGAATCCGACGATTCCCCACAGGAGCAGGTTCGGCCCGAACCGGTGCATCAGGAACATGGCCACGCCGGCTATGAAGAACGGGGACTCCTGGGGCATGGCGAAGCTCTCCAGGAGCGGGATCTTCGTCTGCGGGGCGAGGAGCGCGGCCGCCGCCCAGATGCCGCAGAACGCGACGACCCGGCGGTAGGTGAGGCCCATGGTCACGACGATGGCGAAGAGCAGATAGAACTGCAGCTCCATCCAGAGCGTCCAGTAGACGCCGTCGACGTAGTGGTAGCCGAGCGGGCTGACGAACATGGTGAAGTTCGCGAGCACGGTCGGGAGGTCCATCCCGGCGCGAGCCCCGGGCCGGCCGAGGTGGGGCACCAGCAGGAGCACGCCCGCGGTCAGCAGGACGGCCGCCCAGTAGCCGGGGAAGAGACGGATGACCCGGGAGACGAAGAAGTCGCCCGGCTTGCGCCCCCAGCAGCTCATGCAGATCACGAAGCCGCTGATGATGAAGAACAGCTGCACGCCGAGCCAGCCGTACGAGGTGACCCGGGAGATGTCCGGCATGAAATCGGACGGGACCTTGCCGCCCCAGACCTCGGGTACCCCCGCGAAGGCGGTCCAGTGGAACGAGACGACGGCGAGGGCGGCGAGCAGACGCAGCCCGTCGAGCGCGTACAGGCGGGGCGCGGACCTCCGCCCGGCCGTCTCCGCGGGCGCCGGGCCGGAGGCCGTGGGCGGAACGTGCCCCTCCGTCGTACTTATTGCGGCATGGGCCATTGGTCCGTCTCATTCTTCTGGTGGTTTCTACACTGCTGCGCACCGGGAAGCGAGCCACGTCCCAGGCACACGAAGAGGTGAGGCGTCTGCTCCCCGGCGCCAACGGCAGGTCCCCCCACGGGAGACCGATGCCGTCGAGTGAGATCGTGCGCTCACCTGGCGCGGACATCGGTCGCAGGGATTCTATCCCCCGACGACCGGGCCCGGTCCGGTGGTGGCCGGGGCTGCTGACGCTGGTGGCCCTGGCCGATCGGACGGCTACCCGACCGAGCTCAAGGGCGACCGCCGCTGCTGCTCGCGCCGGGCCTGCTGGGCGGTTCAGGGGCCCTCGCCGGCCGCCGGCCCGGCGCCCAGGAGGGGCCGGGCCGGCGCTGACCACGCGGCCGTTCGCGCCGGCCGGCCCTACGCCCGGTCGAGGTGGGCGCGCTGCGCCGGGGTCAGGTCCAGGGTGACGGCGTCCAGGGCCTCGTCGAGCTGGGCGAGGGTCGAGGCGCCGACGACGGGCAGGACGGGCAGGTCGCCACCGAGCAGCCAGGCCAGGACGACTTGGTTGGCGGTCGCGCCGGTCTCGGCGGCCACGTCACGCAGCGCGGCCAACTGACCGGCTGTGCCCGAGTGGTCGAAGCCGCTCGGGACGGGCTTGGCGGGGTCCGTGTACGCGCCGGCCAGCAGGGAGGTGTAGGCGAGCAGCGTGACGCCGGGTTCGCTGCGGACGTAGTCGAGCAGTTCCGGCGTCGCGTGCTCGCAGGAACCGAAGGTCGCGCCGGGCCGGGGCCGGAGGTAGGTGTACTGCTGCTGGACGCAGCTGTATCCGGCCACTCCCCGCTCGCGGGCCAGCGCACGGGCCCGGTCGATGCGCCAGGTGACCTGGTTGCTGACGCCCACGACGTCGACGGTGCCGTCGGCGACGAGTCCGCCGAACGCGGCGACCGTCTCGGCCAGCGGCGGCCGGCGGTCCTCCATGTGTGCGTACAGGACGTCGAGCCGGTCGGTGCCGAGCCGCTTGAGGCTGCCTTCGACGCCGGCCCGGACGGCTGCCGCCGACAGCCCCTCGGCGGTGCCCGGCCACTCGCCGGGGCCGGTCGGCCGGGCGCCGACCTTGCTGGCCAGCACGACCTCGTCCCGGTTGCCGCGTGCGGCGAGCCAGCGTCCGATCACCAGCTCGCTCTCGTCGCCGTTCGCGCCGTCGAGCCAGAAGGAGTAGCAGTCGGCGGTGTCGATGAAGGTCCCGCCGCGTTCGACGAACCGGTCCAGCAGCTCGATCGCGCGCTGCTCGTCGATGCGGGTGCCGAACGGCAGGGTGCCGAGGCAGAGCGTGCTCACCGTGGGGCCGGGGGTGCCGTCGGTGCGCAGGCCAAGGGTGCGAAAACGCATGGGAGTTCCTCTGCGGACGTGGGTGGGGTGGCGGCCGGGCCATCGGCGTCGGTCGCCGGGAGCCGGGAGCCGGGTAAGGAACGGTGTCATCTGGAGCGCGGTCCAGGTCAAACCTTTCGGCGCCCCGCTACCGCCGATGGCATGATCCCCGCATGAGCGCACCCACGACCGAGTACCTGACCCCGGCCGAGACGGTCGAGCGGTCCGGCTTCAGCCTGGACACCTTGCGGTACTACGAGCGCATCGGTCTGCTGGGCGCCGTGCACCGCTCGCGCACCGGCCACCGCCGCTTCACCCAGCACGATCTCCAGTGGCTCGCCGTGCTGCGCTGCCTGCGCGACACCGGGATGCCGATCGCCGAGATGCGGCGCTTCGCCGGCCTCGTCCGCGACGGCGACGGAACCTTCGCCGATCGCCTGGCCCTGCTGGAGCGGCACGACGAGCAGGTGGAGGAGCACATCGCCCACCTGCGCGGACAACAGGCCTACGTTCGCGAGAAGATCGCCTTCTACCGCCGGGCGTTGAACTGACGCCTTCCCGGGTTCCGTCCGGGGATCCGCACGGCACCACCGCTTCGGTCGTCTTGGCCGGAATAGGTCCTGGACGGAGTCCCGGGCAGGGCGCAGACTGCGCTTGACGATCAAGTGGCGCTCGAGCGCACTGCGTTGGAGGGATGCTCGGTGCTGCGCATATATTTCACCGCCGAGGATCTGGCCCGGACCCGCGTGGCCGTGACGATCGGAGCGGCCTCGGAAACGATGTACGGCCTGCGGCTGCTGCGCGACTGCGCCGCGGCGGCCCTGCCGTTCCGCCCCTGGCGGGAGGCCGTCCGCGGGCGGCTGGGGCAGCGGGCGCGCCCGGTCACGAGCCTGCTGGCCCTGGACGGCCCGGATGTCGATCTGACGGTGCTGATGGGTGACACGCCGTCCGTCGAGGAGGGAATCGACAACCTGCTCCGGGCATCGCCCGCCCGATTGCGGACCGAGTTCGAACACATCGACTTCCACCCCTCGCAGTTGCCGTGGGCCCGGAAGCTGGCGGAGGGCGACCTCGAAGCCCGCAGGGACTTCGCCGCGGGGCTCACCGCCTGCAACGAGGCGATCGTGGCGCCCTATTGGAATAGCGCGAGAGCCCATCTGGAGGGCGTACGGACGACCTTCGCCCGGACCCTGCTCGACGGCGGGATCGAACGCCTGCTGGAGGGCATGTGCGTCCCGCTGGTGCGGTGGCGGGCGCCCGTACTGGAGATGCCGTACCACCGGAACGTCGACGTCCACCTCGGGGGGCGCGGTCTCGTCATCGCTCCTACGGTCTTCCTCTGGCGGGAGCCGAGGCTGCTGTGGGACTCGCAGGACGACACCGCGGCGCCCACGCTCGCCATACCCACCGTCGGCGACACGGCGGCGGCCGCCACCCTGTGGGGCGCGGCGCGGTCCGCCGACCAGTCGCTGGGCGCACTGCTGGGGCGCACGCGGGCCGCCGCACTGAAAGTGGCCGCCGAAGGGTGCAGCACCACGGAGCTGGCGCGGCGCCTGAACGTCTCGATCGCGGCGGCGAGCGAGCACGCGACGGTACTGCGCAACGCCCATCTGATCACGACCAGCCGGCGCGGCAAGTCCGTGGTGCACACCGTCACCCCGCTGGGCGCCGAACTCCTGGGAAGCCACTGACCGAAGACGGATGACCGCCCTCAGCGCCCGCCGGTCCCGCCCGCGCCGGCCAGCTCGCGCTCGGCGCTCTCCAGCAGCATGTCCAGCGCGACCGGATAGGCGCTGTGCGGCATCCGGGCCGCGAGGAGCCCGGCGGTGGCCGCGATGTTCGGGTACGTCCCGGCCGGCAGGCGGGCGTACGTCGACTCCCACCGCTCCTCATCGGACTCCCGAGCCTGCTCCGTCAAGGCCAGGGAACCCGCGTCGAGCGCGGCGAAGGCCAGGCACTGGTCGATGTAGGCGTGGTAGATCCGCACGGCGTCCTCGTCGCCGAACCCCGCACCGCGCAGACTGCCGAGGATGGCCTCGTCGGCCGCGATCTCCCGGGGCCGCCCGGTCACCCGGCTCGCCGTCAGCAGGGCGGCCTGGGGATGGGCGAGGTAGGCGCCGTGGATGCGCAGGCCCAGGGAGCGCAGGTCCTCGCGCCACCGCCCGGTGGGGGCCCAGCCGGCGAGAGCCCGGCCGATGAGCTCCTCGCCGATGGCCAGAGTGAGCCCGTCCATGCCGTCGAAGTAGCGGTAGAGGGTGCTGGGGTCCGCGCCCAGGGCGGTGCCGAGCCGCCGGGCGGTGAGGCCCGCGCTTCCGTGCTCCCGCACCATCCGCAGCGCCGTCTCGACGATCAGCCGCTCGGTGAGCACCGTGCCCTGCCGGGTCGGACGCCGCCTTCGGCGGGCCTCCTCCGGAACCACGTCCTTCGGCATCGCGGACTCGCCTCCTGGACCCTTCGGCGCCCTCGTGTCCCAGCCTTATGCCAACAGCATTGACCTTAACTCCTCGCAGGCGGTTCCATCAGCCCCCTGGGGCGCACGCCCCACCGAGAGAGGACCTCGTCATGCGTGTTCTGCTTGTGGGTGCCGGTGGTGTCGGGAGCGCGATCGTCAAGATCGCCGCCCGCCGCGGCTTCTTCGACCGATTCGTCGTCGCCGACTACGACCTGGCCCGCGCCGAGGCCGCCGTCGCCGCCCTGGGCGAGGCGGAGCGGCGTTTCACCGCCTGCCGCGCGGACGCCTCCGACGAGGCGGAAGTCGCCCGGCTGCTCACCGAGCACGGGTGCGACGTCCTGATGAACGCCACCGACCCGCGGTTCGTCATGCCGCTGTTCAACGCCGCGCTCGCGGCCGGCACCCACTACGTGGACATGGCCATGTCCCTGTCCCGCCCGCACCCCGAAGACCCGTACGGCACCTGCGGGGTGAAGCTCGGCGAGGAGCAGTTCGAACGGGCCGCGGAGTGGGAGAAGTCGGGCCGGCTCGCGCTGGTGGGCATGGGTGTGGAGCCCGGTCTCTCGGACGTCTTCGCCCGCTACGCGGCCGATGAACTCTTTGACGACATCGAGGAGATCGGCATCCGCGACGGGGCCGATCTGACCGTCGAGGGCTACGACTTCGCACCGTCCTTCAACATCTGGACGACGATCGAGGAGTGCCTGAACCCTCCCGTGGTGTACGAGCGCGAGCGCGGCTGGTTCACCACCGAACCCTTCAGCGAGCCCGAGGTCTTCGACTTCCCCGAGGGCATCGGCCCCGTGGAGTGCGTCAACGTCGAGCACGAGGAGGTCCTCCTCGTCCCGCGCTGGGTCGGGGCCCGCCGGGTCACCTTCAAGTACGGCCTCGGCGACGACTTCATCGGCAAGCTCAAGACCCTCCACGCGCTGGGCCTGGACTCCACCGAGCCGGTCACCGTCCGCGGCGAGGACGGCAGCCCGGTCCGCGTCTCTCCGCGCGACGTGGTCGCGGCCTGCCTGCCCGACCCGGCGACCCTCGGAGACCGGATGACCGGCCGCACCTGCGCCGGGACCTGGGTCAAGGGCACCAAGAACGGCCTGCCCCGCGAGGTCTACCTCTACCACGTGGTCGACAACCAGTGGTCCATGCGCGAGTACGGCTCCCAGGCCGTGGTCTGGCAGACCGCCGTCAACCCGGTGGTGGCACTCGAACTGCTCGCCGCCGAGGTGTGGTCCGGGTCCGGAGTCCTCGGCCCGGAGGCCCTGCCGCCCCGCCCCTTCCTCGACCTGCTCACCGCGTACGGATCCCCCTGGGCGATCCGGGAACAGGGCCCGGTCCCGATCCCGGCCGCGCCGATCCCGGCCGCGCCGGCTCCGGCATCGGACCACTGACGCCGTCGCCCCTCCCGCCGGTCGTGCCGGCGGGCGTCGAAGGGGGGCCCTACCGGCAGTGTGTCGTCAGCGCGCCGACAGCTCCGAGGGCGCTTCCTGGACGACCCAGCCGTTGCCGTCCGGGTCGGTGAAGGTCAGGAAGGAGTTCCAGGTGTCGCCCTTGCCGTCCTCCCAGCCCTTCTCCCCGACGTGCCGCACCGGCGACACCTCCACACCGCGCACCGTCAGCTCCTCCCGCGCGGCCTCGATGTCGGTGACGCAGAGCTGCAGGCCCTGCAAGGTGCCCGGTGCCATCTGGCGCGCACCGGGCGCCGGGGGCATCCCGTGCTCCAGCGCGATCGAGCAGCGCGAGCCGGGCGGGGTCAGCTGGATGATGCGGACGCCGGGCGCGACCTCGCTGTCGAGGTCGAGGGTGAAGCCGACCTTGTCAGCGTAGAACTCCTTCGACCGGTCCATGTCGGTGACAGGGACCAGGACCACTTCGAGCGTCCAGTTCATGACGGGCCTCCTCGGAACACGAATGGTGCGGGAAGGTCCACCGTGGCCCACGGGCGGCCCCCGGGCGAGCCGAAACGCGGCACGCGGCAAAGAATTCGGCGATGCCCCCTCGGCCGGCCGGCCGGCCGGTCGGTGCGGCACGGTCCCTCGGGCCGCCCCGGGACCGTGACCACGCCAACCACCCTTGTCCGCAAGGACCTTCGCAGCACCGCCAAGTCGCCCTGTGAGGCGTGGTGTTGAGGGAGGAAGCGACTGGTCCGGCGCTCTTGGGGCGATGGTGCCGAGGAGGGGCGGGCGCATACCGGTCAGGGCGACTCCTGACCGTCCTCGCGGGCGAGTCGAAGCGCGAGTTCCTGCAGGAGCGCATCGGTACCGGGCTCCGCGCCGGTCTGGTCGTACGCGTAGGCGACCGCGGCGAAGGCGGCGATGAAACCGTTGACCAGAGCGCTCAGCGGTGCGGAGAGCTGATCGAGCACGGCGCTGCCGACTTCCTCCGGGGCGGCTCCCTCCGGCACCAGGAAGTGATCGGGGGTCACTTCCGCCAGCAGCTCGGAGGCGACGCCTTCGCCGACATCCGCGCGCAGGGCGGTGAGTGCGGCGATGGCTTTGAGTTTGATCTCGTTTTCGTGCACGGCCCGAGACTACGGCGCGTCGCTGTCCCGTGGTGCGGCACTCGCGGCACTCGCGGGCCTTGCGGCACTCGCGGCCCTGGGGCGCTCCCACGGCCGCGAGCAGGAGAGACGTCCCCTCAGTCCCGCGCCAGCCCACCCCGCGCGATCACCTCCGCGTACCATCGCGCGCTGTCCTTCACCGTCCGGCGCTGGGAGGCGAAGTCCACGTGGACGATGCCGAAGCGCTTGCTGTAGCCGTAGGACCACTCGAAGTTGTCGAGCAGGCTCCACAGGAAGTAGCCGCGCACGTCCACCCCGTCCTGGATCGCCCGGTGCACGGCCGTCAGGTGCGCGTCCAGGTACTCCACCCGCTCCGGGTCGTGGACCTCCCCGGCCGGGTCCGCGTAGTCCTCGTACGCCGCCCCGTTCTCCGTCACCATGAGGGGGAGGTGCGGGAGTTCGTCGCGCAGCCGGGTCAGCAGCTCGTACAGGCCGTTCGCGTCCACCGGCCAGTCCATCGCCGTGCGCGGCCCCGCCGCCGGGGTGAACGCCACGTGCTCCTCGGCCCCCGCCCAGGGCGCGGGGGAAGCCGACGAGCCGGCCGAAACCACGCTGGGGGAGTAGTAGTTGATGCCCAGCGAGTCGATCGGGGTAGACGTGACCTCCAGGTCACCGTCCCGGACGAACGACCAGTCCGTCACCCCCGCCGTGTCCTCCACCAGGTCCTGGGGCAGGCGCCCGTGGAAGACCGGGTCCATGAAGATCCGGTTCGCCACCGCGTCGATCCGGCGCACCGCGTCGAGGTCCGCCGCGGTGTCCGTCAACGGGCGCAGGGCATGGAGGTTCAGCGTCAGTGAGATCTCGGCGGTGGACGGGAGGCGGTCCCGCAGGACGCGGGCGGCGCCGCCGTGCGCCAGGTTGAAGTGGTGGGCGGCTCGCAGCGCGGCGAGGTTGCTGGTGCGGCCGGGGGCGTGGAGCCCGTTTCCGTACCCGAGGAACGCCCCGCACCAGGGCTCGTTCAGCGTCGTCCACGTCGGCACCCGGTCGCCCAGCGCCCGGGCCACCAGGTCCGCGTAATCCGCGAACCGCTGGGCGGTGTCCCGCTCCGGCCAGCCGCCCGCGTCCTCCAGCTCCTGCGGGAGGTCCCAGTGGTAGAGCGTCGCGACCGGCCTGATCCCGTTCGCCAGCAGCTCGTCCACCAAACGGCGGTAGAAGTCCAGGCCGCGCTCCACGGCCGGGCCCCGCCCCGTCGGCTGGACCCGGGACCAGGACACGGAGAAGCGGTAGTCCGTGACGCCCAGCTCCTTCATCAGCTGCACGTCGTCGGGCATCCGGTGCAGGTGGTCGGCGGCGATGTCACCGGTGTCACCGTTGTGGACCTTGCCGGGCATACGGCTGAAGGTGTCCCAGATGGAGGGCGTCCGGCCGTTCTCGGTCGCGGCGCCCTCGATCTGGTAGGCGGAGGTGGCCGTGCCCCAACGGAATCCGGTGGGGAAACGGAGCCCCGTCCCGGTCCCGGGGCGGGTGCCCGTGGAGGTCGCCGGGCGGGCGTCGACAGCGGTCATGAGGCGGACACTCCAGGAAGTAGGGGGAGGGGGGAAGGAGAGCGGGACGATCGGACGGGCCGCGGTGGGGCAGGGCTCGCACCGGGCACCGGAAGGCATGGACGCGTCAGCCCTTGACGGCCCCCTGCATGATGCCGCCGACGATCTGCCGGCCCAGCAGGCCGAAGACGAGCAGCACCGGCAGGGTGCCGAGCAGCGTGCCGGCCATGATGACCGACTGGTCGTTGACGTAGCCGCCGCCGAGCTGCCGCAGCGCGACCTGCACGGTCGGCTCCTGTGAGGACAGCGCGACGACCGGCCAGAAGAAGTCGTTCCACGACGCCATGAACGTGAGCATCCCTAGCACCGCCATGCCGGGCCGCGCGATCGGGATCACGATCGACCAGAAGACGCGTGCTGTGGAGGCCCCGTCCACGCGCGCCGCCTCGATCAGTTCGTCCGGCAACGACTGGATCAGGTACTGGCGCATGAAGAACACCCCGAACGCCGACACCAGACCCGGCAGGATCACCGCCTGGAGCTGGTTCACCCACTGGAGTTCGGCGATCAGCATGAACAGCGGAATCACACCGAGCTGCGGCGGGATCATCATCGTCCCGATCGTCAGCGTCAGCAGTGCGCCCCGGCCCCGGAACCTGAGCTTGGCGAAGGCGAAGCCGGCGAGCGTGCAGGAGAGCACCGTTCCCAGGGTGACGGACCCGGAGACGATCAGCGAGTTCAGCAGCGCCTTGCCTATGTCGGCCTCTTCGAGGACCGCCTCGAAGTTCTTCATCAGGTTCGGTCCGGGCAGCAGGCTCGGAGGCACCCGCGCCAGGTCCGCGTTGGACCGGCTGGCCGCGACGATCGTCCAGTAGAAGGGGAACGCCGAGACCAGCAGCGCGCATCCGAGGATGAGGTAGGCGATCCAGCCGCCCGTCATCGTCTTCCCGGCTCCACCGCCCTTTCGGAACCGGAAGCGGGACCGGAACCACGGGCGGCTGCCGGGCCGCACCCGCGGAGGGCGGCGCTTTCCGGGCGCGGCCGGCGGTGGGGCGAGCGCGGTCATCGGCCGGCCTCCTTGCGTGCGCGGCGGCGCGCGATCAGGGCGTTGACCCCGACGAGCACCACGATCAGGACGAACATCACCCAGGCGATGGCCGCGGCCCGCCCCAGGTGGAAGAAGCCCCAGCCCTGCTCGTACATGTACAGGCCGAGGGTCTGGTACTGGTGCGAGATGCCGCCGGAGATGGACCCCTCGAACAGCAGGGGCTCACCGAAGAGCTGGGTCGCGCCGATCGTGGAAACGATCACCGTGAAGACGATGGTCGGCCGCAGTCCGGGGAGGGTCACGTGGATGAACTGCCGCCAGCGAGAGGCCCCGTCGATCGCCGCGGCCTCGTACAGCTCGTGCGGGATCGACTGCATGCCCGCCAGGTAGATCAGCGCGTTGTAGCCGGTCCAGCGCCAGATCACGATCGTCGACACCGCGATCTGCGAGGCGACCGTGCCCGTCTGCCAGTCCACCGGGCCGACACCGATGAGCCCGATCACGTAGTTGATCAGCCCGAAGTCGCGGCCGAAGAGCTGCGCGAAGACGAGCGTGGCGGCGGCGACGGACGTCGCGTAGGGGAGCAGGACCGCGGTCCTGATGAACGTCCGCCCGCGCAGCTTGTAGTTGAGCAGGTGGGCCAGGCCCAGCGCCATCGCGAGCTGCGGCACGGTGGACAGCACGCCGATGGTGAAGGTGTTGCGCAGCGCGGTCCAGAAGTACTCGTCGGTGAAGAGCGCGGTGTAGTTGGCGATGCCCCGCCACTCCATGTCACCGCTCGTCTGGAGCTCGACGCGGTAGAGGGAGACGAACGCCGTGTAGAGGAGCGGGAAGAGGCCGAAGGCGAGGAACAGGGTGAAGAAGGGGGCGATGTAGGCGTACGGGGAGGCCTTGCGCCAGCTGCGCCGGAGAGCGGCGGCCGGACCGTCGTCCGGGCCGGTCCCGGGACCGGATCCGGAACCGGATCCGATTCTGGCCGGGCGGGGTCCGGCCTTCGCCGTGGAGGTGGGGGACACGAAGCGGCCCTTCGGTGGATCGGGGCAGGAGGGGGCGAGAGGGCAGGAGGGGCGAGGGGGCGGGAGGAGGCGAGGGGGCGGGAGGAGGCGAGGGGGCGGGAGGGCCGGGTGCGGCCGGTCCCGCGGCCGGCGTCAGCCGGTCACGTTCGCCACGCCCTTCTTCGCCGTCTCCCACGCCTTGTCCGAGGAGACTCCCTTGCGCTCGACCTCGCTCAGCGCGTTCGTCAGCTGCTGCATCACGTTCTGGTCGTGCACGCCCAGGACCTGGACCGGGGACTCCTTGGCCGCGTCACCGAAGATCCGGCCGATCGGGGCGCCCGAGAAGTACGGGTCCACGGCGTCCGAGATCTTCGCGATCGCGCCCGTCGAGGAGGGGAAGTTGCCCTGCTTCTGGAAGACCTTCGCCTGCTGCTCGGGCGCGGTGAGCCACTCGATCAGTTTGTACGCCTCCTCCTTGTGCTTGGCCGCACGGGGGATGGCGAGGTACGAGCCGCCCCAGTTGCCCGCGCCGCCGGGGAGCTTGGCGACGTCCCACTTCCCCTGGCCCGAGGCGCCGGCCTGGCCCTTGACGTAGCAGAGCATCCAGGCCGGGCACGGGATGGTGGCGAACGAACCGGCGGCGAAGGCCTGGTTCCACTGCGGGGACCACTGGTCGAGCTTGGCGCTCAGGCCGGCCTCGGCCGCCTTCACGGAGGTGTCCCAGGCCGTCTTGACCGCCGGGTTCGTCTCGTAGATCATCTCGCCGGCGGCGTTGTAGTACCGCTCCTTCTCCTGGCCGATCATGACCCCGTAGAGGGAGCCGACGCTGTCCAGCCAGGCGCTCTGGGCGGGGGCCTTCTTCTTGTACTCCTTGCCCAGCTCCAGGTAGCCGTCCCAGGTGGACCACTTCTTCGCGAGCTCCTCGCGGTCGGTGGGGAGACCGGCCTGCTGGAAGAGGTCGGTGCGGAAGCACATGGCCTCGGGGCCCACGTCCGTGCCGAGGCCGAGGACCTTGCCGTCCTTCGTGGTCGCCGCCGACCACTTGGCCTCGGCGAACTGGCCCTTGAGCTTGTCGGCCCCGAACGCCTTCAGGTCCTGGAACTTGTCGGACTGCTGCTGGGTGACCGACGCGATCCGGCCCACCTCGACCCCCTGCACGTCCGCGAGCCCGCCGCCACCCGCGAGGCGGGTCTGGAGCGACTTCCAGTAGTCGGCCTCGTCCTGAGTGTCGCTCTGCTTGATCGTCACGCCGGGGTGGAGCTTCTGGTACTCCTCGTAGAGCCCCGCCTCCTTGAACCCGAAGGATCCGAAGAGGTCGACCGTGAGGGTGACCTCTTCGCCCGCGCCGTCGGAGGAGTCCGGCGAGGCGCCGGACCCGCAGGCGGCGAGGAGGGCTCCTGTGAGGACGACGGCGCCGAGGCGGGCCGTGGCTCTCTTGGCGGCTCGGGCGATGGGCATGGGAAGCCTCCCTTGACTTCAGGATGAACGGAACGCTGGAGAGCCGATTGAGAGCGCTCTCAGTTCTTGCGTCTGGAGCGTCTCCCGTCGACCCCTCCCCGTCAAGACTCGAACACATAACAGCTTGGCGTTGCGGCTAACTCCCCTTTATGCACGCTCTCTTGACACCCAGGTTTCAGGAGATTTACGTTCCATGGCACTTGAGAGCGCTCTCGAACGCGCTCTTCCCCCCACGTGATCGAGGTGCAGTTTCGTGCGAGCCTCCCTCTCCAGACCCGCAGTGGCGACGCTCCTGGCCTTCGGCCTGGCCGCCATCGGCCTGGGCCCCGCCGCTTCCCCCGCGGCCGCCGCCACCATCCCCGCGGGGTCCGGCAGTTACACCGATGCGCGACCTGCCGGAACGTCGGGACCCACGACGAACACCGGCGCCCCCGTCACCCCCAAACTCACCGCCGCCGCCCGGGACAAGCCGGTCCCGACCAACGACTGGTGGACCTCCCTCGCCTACCAGCGCTACGGCGACAACCCGTACTCCACCCCCATGTACGGTCACCCCCTCACCTACCAGGCCAAGGCCTCCGGCCTGGAGGTCGGCTACCCGACCACGCCCGCGATAGTCGGCGACGGCCGGCAGTACGAGTACGCCCACAAGGCCGACCTCACCGTCGGCCTCACCGGCCTGAACTCTCCCGACACCAAGGCCGACGCCTGGTCGGACTGGACGGTCACCCCGTACTGGGCCGACGGCTCGCGCACCTTCCGGGCCACCATCGGCCACGGCATGCCGTTCGTGTACGCCAAGGGCTCGGGCGGGGACGCCCGCGTCACGACCGCCTCCACGCCCACCGTCTTCGCCGACAACGGCAACGTCCTCGGCATCACGGTCGCCGGCCACCACTACGCCCTCTTCGCCCCGACCGGCGCCGACTGGACCGTGTCCGGTACCACGATCACCGCGGGACTCGCGGGCAAGGACTACTTCTCGCTCGCCGTCCTGCCCTCCATGGACGCGCTCGCGACCTACCGCAAGTACGCGTTCAGCTTCGTCACCGGCTCCCAGGTGGCCTGGCAGAACGCCGGCGGCGACGTCCGGGCGACCTACACCCTGACCACGGAGGCGAAGGAGGGCACCGAGCGCGGTACGCTCCAGGCCCTCTACCGCCACCAGTGGCTGCACACGACCGACGCGCTGACCCCGTACACGTACGTCTCGCCGCGCGGCACCATGAAGGTGCGCGAGTCCGCCTCCTTCACCACCAGCCAGAAGAACAACGGCGTGCTGCCCGCCCTGCCCGCCTCCAGCGGCGTCGACCGGGCCCGGCTGGCCGGCTACCTGGGCGAGGTGGCCAATGCCTCCGACCCGTTCTCCGGGGCCACCGACACCTACTGGACCGGCAAGGCGCTCGGCCGGCTCGCCCAACTGGTGCCCGTGGCCGACCAGATCGGCCAGACGGCGACCCGCGACAAACTCCTCGGCCTGATGAAGGGCCGGCTCCAGGAGTGGTTCACGGCGGGCGGGGCGAGCGAGTTCAGCTACGACAAGGACTGGAAGACCCTCACCGGCTACCCGGCCTCGTACGGCAGCGACACCGAGCTCAACGACCACCACTTCCACTACAGCTACTACGTCTACGCCGCCGCGATCATCGCCCAGTACGACCCGGCCTGGGCGGCGGACTCGGCCTGGGGCGCGATGACCAAGCACCTGATCCGCGACACCGCCAACCCGAGCCGCACGGACGCGGCGTACCCCTTCCTGCGCGGCTTCGACGTGTACGCG
The DNA here is from genome assembly GCF_035978755.1 of Streptomyces sp. NBC_01298. Taxonomy (NCBI): domain Bacteria; kingdom Bacillati; phylum Actinomycetota; class Actinomycetes; order Kitasatosporales; family Streptomycetaceae; genus Streptomyces; species Streptomyces sp. NBC_01298. The sequence continues at coordinate 217,747 of NZ_CP108414.1, read as the reverse complement.
GGCCACAGCTGGGCCTCCGGCCACCAGGGCTTCGCGGCGGGCAACAACCAGGAGTCCTCGTCGGAGTCGATCAACCTCAGCGCCGGTCTGGTGCTCTGGGGCGCGGCGACCGGCGACACCTCGCTCCGTGACCTCGGCAGCTACCTGCTGACGACGGAGTCCGAGGCCATCACCCAGTACTGGTTCGACGCGAGCGAACAGGTCTTCCCCGCCTCCTACAAGTACGGCACGGTCGGCATGGTCTGGGGGAGCGGCGCCGCCTACTCCACCTGGTGGACCGCCAACCCGGAGGAGATCCATGGCATCAACGTCCTTCCGGTGACTGGAGGTTCACTGCACCTGGCCCGTGAGAAGGCCGCCATCACGCGGAACATCGCCGAGATGGAGCGCGAGAACGGCGGCCCGGCCCAGGAGTGGCGCGACCTGCTCTGGGAGTTCGAGGCGCTGACCGATCCGGCGTCGGCGAAGGCCAAGTGGGACGGCGTGAACGGGAATTACACCCCCGAGCAGGGTGAGTCCAAGGCGCACGCGTACCACTGGATCAACACCCTCAACACCCTCGGCGCACCGGACATGACGGTCAGCGGCGACCTGCCCACCTCAGCCGTCTTCACCAAGAACGGCACCCGCACCTACACCGCGCACAACCACGGCTCCACCACCCGAACGGTGACCTTCTCGGACGGCAAGACCCTTTCCGTACCGGCCCGTTCCACGGCCACGGGCACCGGCGCCGGAAACCCGGACCCGGACCCGGAGGAGCCGGGACCGTCCACCGGCAACACCTTCCGCCTCAAGACCGGCGGCGTCCTCACCACCGCCACCACCGACCCGGCCGGCGCGGACACCCTGGCCTCCGCCGACGGCGTGAACCGGGACGGCACCCCGTACCGGCCGACCGTCTACGAGGCGAAGCAGGTCACCGGCAAGGTCTCCGCCGGGGCCGCCACCGCCTTCCGCCTCCGGGTGGACGCCGGCGCCAAGGTCGGGCTCGCCCCGCAGGTCCGGGTCAGCTACGACCTGACCGGTGACGGCACCTTCGACCGCACCGAAACCTTCCGCTACTTCGCGACCGACCCGGTCGCGGGCTGGGAGGAGTACACGCAGGCGGTCGGCGCGCAGGCCGTCACCGGGAGCCTGGGCGAACTCAAGAACGGCACCGTCCGTCTGGAGATCTGGAACGCGCTGGGCAACGGCACGTCACAGGTGCAGACGGGCACGGACGCGGCGGTGCTGAGGATCCCGTACGCGTAGGACGGGCACGATCGCTGCGGCGGGTCTCCGGGTCTCCGGGTCTCCGGGTCTCCGGGTCTCCGGGTCTCCGGGTCTCCGGGTCTCCGGGTCTCCGGGTCTCCGGCTCCTCGGAGCGGGGACCCGCCGTACGCGGCGCACGGCGGGTTCAGGCGGAGGCCCGCCGGACCAGCATGGTCGGGGTGATCACCGAGTCCGGTCCCGTGCCGTTCCCCGTACGGTCGAGGCCGCGCAGCAGCAGCCGTGCCATCAGCCGCCCCTGGCCCTCGATGTCCTGCCGGACGGTGGTCAGCGGCGGGTCGGTCTCCTTGGCCACCGGATCCATGTCGTCGAACCCGACGACCGCCACCTGCCCGGGCACCGCGATCCCGCGATCCCGCAGGACCCGTAGCGCCCCCGACGCCATCAGGTCGTTCGCGACGAACACCGCGTCCAGGTCGGGCCGCCGGTCGAGCAGCTCCGCCATCGCCCGCGCCCCGCTCTCCACGGTGAAGGCGCCCTCGGCGATGAGCGTCGGATCCATGTCCAGCAGCACGTCCCGGTAGCCGTCGAGGCGGTCCGTCGCCGAGGTCTGGTCGGGCGGCCCGGCGATGTGTGCGATGCGCTCGCGCCCCAGGTCCCGCAGGTACTGCACGGCCACCCGGGCCCCACCCCGGTTGTCGGCGTCGACGTACGGAACGGTCCGTTCGCCGGGTCCGGCGGTCCAGCCGGGCCGGCCCCCGAACACGGTCGGGATCCCCGCTCGCCGGGTGATCGCGGGCAGCGGGTCGTCCGTGTGCAGCGAGAAGGCGAGCGCGCCGTCCACGTGCCCGCCGGACAGGTACCGGGTGATCCGGTCGAAGTCGCCCGGCCCCTCCACCAGCAGCAGCACGAGCTGGGTGTCGTGGGCGGTCAGCTCCTTGCTGATGCCCCGGATCTGCTGGGAGAAGAAGGGGTCCGAGAAGATCCGCACCTCCGGCTCCGCGATGACGACGGCCACCGCGCCCGTCCGCCGTGTCACCAGCGTCCGGGCCGCGTGGTTGGGGACGTAGCCGAGCTCGTCGACCGCTCGGAGCACCTTGTCGACCAGCGGTTTGCGGACCCCGTCGCCCCCGTTGACGACCCGCGAGGCGGTGGCCCGGGAGACGCCGGCACGCGCCGCGACGGCTTCCAGGGTGGGGCGGGACCCGGGGGACGGCTCGGGCAAGGCGGTCGCTCCTCGTGGACGGGGGCGGCGACGCGCAAGGTGGTGCGGACCTGCGCCGTCGCCGGATCGGCTACAGCCTAGCGCCGGGACGGGCGGAGGAATGAGAGCGCTTCCACAAGGATGTCGCCGGGTTCGCCGCGGGCCGCTCAGCCGGCGTAGGGCTGCCACATCTTGACGGTCGTCGCCGGGTTGCTCGCGGAATTGGACTTGTGCGTCACCAGGCACCGGTACTGCCTGCCGAAGTGAACGACGCGGTCGTTCTCCGCATACTGCCGGTTGACCTTCCACTCCGAGAATCCTGCCGCCATGGGGGTCACCTTTCATCGAGCCGGCTCGCTGCCGGCGTGCAAGAAGCATCGCACCCTCCTGAGCAGGGCAGACACCCGATGTCGTCCGCCTGCCCGATTCCGGATGCGGTAGACCCGTAGCGGATGTGCACAGGTCTGGACCAAGCTCGGGTCATGGATCTGGAGTTGAGGCATCTCAAGATCGTCAGAGCGGTCGCCGACGCCGGCAGCCTGACCCGCGCGGCCACCGTGCTGGGGCTCACCCAGCCCGCGCTGAGCACCCAGCTCAAGCGGATCGAGCGGGCGCTGGACGGGCCGCTCTTCCTCCGGGGGCGGGAGGGCGTACGGGCCACCGCGCTCGGGGAGCTGGTGCTGGAACGGGCCCGCGTGGTGCTGCCGGCCGTGTGCGAGCTCCAGGAGGAGGCGGTGCGGTTCGCCCGGCAGGGCACGGTCGGCTACCGGCTCGGGGGGACGCACGGGCCGCTCCTGGGCGGGCTCGTCGACCGGATCGTCCGGCAGGAACCCGGAGTGCCGGTGACCACCTCCACCTCGTGGTCGGAACGGGAGGTGGCCGGGGGCGTGGCCGCCGGCAGGCTGGACTTCGCCCTGGTCGGGGTGTGCGGGGAGAGCTCCCCGCCGGGGCCGGGACGGCTCGCGTGGCGGGAGGTCGCACGGGACCCGGTGCACGTGATGCTGGCCGAGGACCACCCGCTGGCACAGCGGCCGTGGATCGAGCTGGCGGAACTGGCCGCCGAGGCATGGACCGACGTACCGGGCGACGGGTGCTTCGGGGACTGCTTCGCGGCGGCGTGCGTGCGCGCCGGGTTCACCCCGGCGTGCGTGTACGAGACGGACACGGCTTCGTGCGTGCACCTCGTCCAGGTCGGGCGGGCCGTGGGGCTGTGCCGGGCGACCTTCCCCGTGACCCCCGGGGTGGTGGCCCGGCCGCTCGCCGGGAGCCCGCTGGTGTGGAGGCACCTGCTCGGCTGGCATCCGGCCGCGCGGGCCGCCGCCCGCGCGGCGGCGGTGCTGGAGCACGCGCGGGACGCGCACACGGAGGCGCTGGCCCGGTCGTCCGCCGCCGCGGTCGCCACGACCCTGGCGGAACGGGCGTAGGCCGGACGGGGCGGGGCGCGTCGCGCGGCCATAACACCGGGGGAGGGGCCGACCGGCAGCTCCCGCGGGAGCGTGCGGATTCCTACGGTGGCGCTGACCCCCACCGAACCGAGGAGATCCCCCATGCTCAAGCGACACGCCCGCGCGGCGTGTACCGCCCTGGCCGCCGCCGGGCTGCTGCTCGCCGCCACCGGCGCCGTTGCCACCGCCGCCCCCGCGGACTCCGCCGACACCGCGCGCCCGCAGAAGTCCGCCTCCGCCACGCTGCGCACCGCCGACGCTCCTCCCGAGCTGCTCGTCGCCATGCGGCGCGACCTCGGCCTGACCCCCACACAGGCCGAGGCCCGCCTGGCCCACGAGGCCGAGGCCGGGGCCACCGCCGCCCGGCTGCAGGCCCGGCTCGGTGCGACCTTCGCCGGAGCCTGGCTCGACGGGGGCGACGCGGGGACCCTGACCGTGGCCACCACCCGCGCCGCCGACACCGCCCCGATACGGGCCACCGGGGCCCGGGCGAAGCTGGTCGGCCGCTCCCTGGCCGACCTGGACACCGCGAAGGCCGCGCTGGACCGGGCCGCCACCGCCGGGACCCCGGTCCGCTACGTCGACCCGCGCGGCAACACCCTGGTCGTGGAGGAGACCCGGCCCGGGGCGGCGGCCGCGCTGCTGGCGGCCACCGGGACCGACGCGGCACTGGTCACGGTGGTCCGCACCGCCGAGGCCCCGCGCCCGCTGTACGACCTGCGCGGCGGGGACGCGTACTACATGAACGGCAGCGGCCGCTGCTCGGTGGGCTTCCCGATCACCAAGGGAACGGTGAACGGCTTCGCCACCGCCGGGCACTGCGGGCGGGCCGGCACCGCCACCAGCGGGTTCAACCAGGTCGCCCAGGGCTCCTTCCAGGCGTCCGTCTTCCCCGGGAACGACATGGCCTGGGTGGCGGCGAACGCCAACTGGACCTCCACCCCGTACGTCAAGGGCAGCGGCGGGGCGAACGCGCAGGTCACCGGCTCGGTGCTGCAACCCGTCGGGGCCTCGGTGTGCCGCTCCGGCTCCACCACGGGCTGGCACTGCGGGACCATCCAGCAGCACAACACCAGCGTCACCTACCCCGAGGGCACCATCTCCGGCGTCACCCGCACGACCGTCTGCGCCGAGCCCGGTGACTCCGGCGGCTCCTACATCTCCGGCAGCCAGGCCCAGGGCGTGACCTCGGGCGGCTCCGGCAACTGCTCCAGCGGCGGGACCACCTTCTTCCAGCCGCTGAACCCGATCCTGTCCGCCTACGGCCTGACCCTCAAGGTCACCGGAAACGACCCGGGCCCCGGCCCCGGCCCCGGTGACCCCGAGCCCGGCGGCACCTGGAAGGCCGGATCCGTCTACGCCGCCGGCGCCACCGTCACGTACGGCGGCGCGAGCTACCGCTGCATCCAGGGGCACCAGGCCCAGACGGGCTGGGAGCCGCCGGTGGTCCCGGCGCTCTGGCAGCGCCTGTAGGGCACGCGGTACGACAGCGGGCGCCGTGGCTGCCGAGGGGGGAGCCACGGCGCCACCCGGCGGCGCGGTCCGGTCCGGTACGGATCAAGGGGCAGCGGGGCCGCTCCGCACGGTGGTCCAGCTCCCGCCCTTCACCGCGTACACCGTCAGCTGACGGTTGACCGTGTCGCCGTACGCGTCGAAGGCCACGCGCCCGGTGACGCCGTCGAAGGCCAGCCCCGACACGGCCTGCGGCATCTTCGCCCGGGCGTCCGCGGGGAGGGCTCCGCCATTGGCCTCCACCACGGCCTTCACGGCCTCGATGACGGCCCAGGTCGCGTCGTACGCGTAGGGGCCGTAGGAACCGGCCGCCTCCGGGTAGCCCGCCTCCCGGTACCGCGTGAGGAAGTCCGGTCCGTTCTTCAGGTCCTCGGCCGGGACGCCGATGCCCGTGGCGAGGTCACCCTCGGCCTTCGTGTTCGTCGTCAGGAACTGCTGGTCGAAGATGCCGTCGCCGCCCATCAGGGGGATGGTCACGCCCGCCTCCTTGAGCTGCTGGGAGAGCGGCCCGGCGGCGTCGTAGTAGCCGCCGAAGTACACGGCGTCGGCGCCGGAGGACCGGATCTGGGCGGCCAGGTAGGAGAAGTCGCCTTGCGCGGGATCGATCTGGTCCGTACCCACGACGGTCCCGCCGAGCTTCGCGAACGCGGCCCCGACTCCGGAAGCGAGGCCGGTTCCGTAGGCGCTGCCGTCGCCGATGACGTAGAGCTTCCTCTTCCCGGCCTCGCCGTGGAGGTACCGGGCGGCGAACGGCCCCTGGTCGACGTCCGTGGCGACGGTTCGGAAGTAGGTGTCGTACGGGCGGGACTTGGAGCCCTTGGCCCAGTCGGGGCCCAGCGTCAGCACGGGGTCGGTGTTGGCCGGTGACACGTTGACGAGGTTCGCCCGTCCGAGCGGCTCCGCCATGGTCTTGGCGACCGACGAGGTGAGCGGCCCCACCACACCGAGCACCTTCGCGTCGTCGACGAACCGAGCGGCGTTGGGCCCGCCCTTTGCGGGGGCGGCCTCGTCGTCCAGCGCTTTGATCTCGAAGGTCACACCGGGTACGTGCCCGGTGCGGTTCGAGGTCGTGGCCGCCAGGTCGGCGGAGTTCTTCATGCCGACGCCCATGGCCGACAGCCCGCCGCTGAGCGGAGCGTCCAGCCCGATGACCACGGTGACGGTCGAGGACGTGGAGCCGCCGCCGGTACCCCCGCCGCCGCCGTGCGAGGTGTCACGGGTCAACTTCCAGGTCAGGACGGAGCCGGCCGCGAGCGTGACCATGGCCACCCCCAGCACGGCCGCGCGCCGTGTCAGGACGCGCCGACGGGCGGAAGCCCCCTCCTCCCGCCCCCGCTGGTCGCTCCAGCCGAGCGAGATCACGTCCTCGGCCGGAGGGACGGCGACGGGCGGGGTGGTCGGCCGCTCCGGCACGGGCTGAGGAAGGGGGCCGGGCGTGTGCGCCGGTTCCTCGGCCGTGGGCGTCGGCAGCGGTGAAGCCGGTTCCGATCCCGGCTCGGTCGGCGTCGGGGTCGGCGTCGGGGTCGGCGTCGGCGTCGGGGCGTGCTCGGTCACCGCCTCCGAGACGGGCGCCGTGTCCGGGACGGGCGCCGCCTCCGGCTCGCGCGGGGCGGCCTCCGAGACCGTGTCCGCCCGGGACCGGTCTGACCGCAGCGCCGACGCCAGCAGCTCGGCCGCCTCGGCCGCGCCGACGCGTCGCGCCGGGTCCTTCGTGAGGAGCGCGTCCAGTACGGGCCCCAGCGGGCCGGCGTGGGCCGGCGGCCGGTGGGGACGGGTGAAGACGGCTACGGCAAGGGCGTGGAGCCCGTCGGCCTCGAACGGCGGGCGTCCCTCGATGGCGTGGTAGAGGGTGGCGCCGAGGGCCCACAAGTCGTTCGCGGGGGTCGGGTGCTTGCCCTCCAGCTGCTCCGGGGGCATGTAGTGCGGGGTGCCGATGACGGTTCCGCTCCGGCTGAGCTTGGTCGTGGCGTCCGCGAGGTGGGCGATGCCGAAGTCGGTGAGGACGACGCGGTCCTTGGTCAGGAGCACGTTGTCCGGCTTGATGTCACGGTGGATGATCCGTGCGGCGTGCGCTTCGGTGAGCGCGCCGAGCAGAGCGGCTCCTATCTCCGCCACGCGCCGCACGGGCAGCCGGCCCTGCCGGCGGATGGCCGCGGCGAGGGACTCCCCCCGGATGAACTCCATGACGATGACGGGGGAGCCGTTGTGCTCGACCACGTCGTGGATGGTGATGATCCCGGGATGGCTGAGAGTGACCGCCGCGCGGGCCTCGCCGGTGAAACGCCTGAGCAGCGTCGCACGGTCGCCGTCGTCCATCCCCGCCGGGAAGAGGATCTCCTTGACGGCGACCTCGCGTCCGAAGAGCTGCTGGTCGAGGCCTCGCCAGACCCGGCCCATGCCCCCCTGGCCGATGGGTTCGACCAGTTGGTACCGGCCGGCGATGAGTTCGGGTTTCTGCTCGGTCACGCGCACACTCTAGGACCTGTTGGACCGGTCGGGTGACGGAACCATGGCTTGATCCAGCGCCCCGGCCGCCCCGCCCCGGCAGGGTGGCCTCCCGACCCGGGATCAGACGGTGCGCCACCGGGCTTGTCGCCGCCCGGCCCCGCCGCCCCGCGAGGCGGTACGGGCTCCCAGACACGCGGCGCCGGCGAGCCCGCGCGCCGCCCGGATTCCCGTCCCGCTCAGATCTCGCCGCGCCAGGCACCCGTCGCGACCCCACGCGATTCGATGAAGAGCTTGAACCGTTTCAGATCACCCGCCACCTGACGCTTGACGAAGCCGAGCTTGTCGGCGGCCGTCTCGGCCAGGCCGTCCGGTACCCAGTTCATGTGCAGGACGACCTTCGTGGTGGTCGCGTCGATCGGCTGGAAGGTGACGAGCCCGGCCTGGCGGGCCTCACCGTCGACCGTCATCCACGCGACACGCCGGTCCGGGAGCTGTTCGGTGATCTGAGCGTCGAACTCGCGCTGCACGCCGTTCACGTTCGTCACCCAGTGGGTGAGCGTGTCCGTGCGCTGGACGATCCGTTCGACCCCCTCCATGAAGGCGGGGAAGTCCTCGAACTGCGTCCACTGGTTGTAGGCCGTGCGTACGGGGACGTTGACCTCGACGTACTCCTCGACGTGCGACATGCGCATCCTTCCGTTCCGTGTCGTCAGCAGCCCGCACCCGCAGGTGCGGGGCGTCCGTCAGGACGTCTGGAGGCGCGACTACCCGAGCTCGACGGGCCCATGCGCCTCCTCCGATGAGGGTTCGCGCCACATGGGCCAGAGGGCGGGTCCGCCCTGCGGGAGGCGGAGTTCGGAGGTGACGCGGAAGCCGAGCCGTTCGTAGAAGGGAACGTTGGCGGCCTTGCTCGACTCCAGGTAGGCGGGTAGCCCGAGCCTGTCGCAGTCGGTCAACTGCTGGCGCAGCAGCGCCGATCCGACCCCCGCCCCTTGGAGCCCCGGGTCCGTTCCCACGGACGGCAGGTACCAGTGGGGGGCGTCCGGATGGGCGCCGTGCATGAGGTTCTGGACCTCACCGGCTCGCGACATCCCACGGAGACCGAAGACGCGTACGTACCGGGGGAGTGCCGCCAGCTCTCCCGGCGCGGAGGTCTTCCAGCGCCCGGGCCCCGACCACAACGCGGCCGCCAGCAACCGCCCGTCGCCGGTCGCGGCGACCCGTACCCCGCCCGCTCGGGGTCGTACCTGGCGCTGGGCGAGCTCGAAGTAGCGGGCGATCCGGCGTTCCCGGTCGGCCGGGACGCGGATCATCCATGCCATGACCGGGTCGTCGGAGAAGGCGCGGGCCAGCAGGGCGGCGACCGCCCCGGACTCGGAGGACCGGGCGAACCGGATGCCGTACCCGGCGATGGGCAGTGTCGTACGGGTGCTCATGGGGCCACGCTAGGCAGCCGTCCGGGGCTTCCCCGGTCGCGCACGACGGACACGCCGTACGGACCACCCGGCTCCCCGGAACCCGACTCCTGCGTGCCGCGGCCTGGGCTGCGTGAACGACAGCCTTCACCGGCCTGCGACCTTCGATCCGGGGGCCGAAAAGCGCCCTCGCCTTCCGCCGAGAGGGGTGCGAGCGGGCACGGAGGGTGAGATCCGGGCCTCGTGGCGGTGACCCGCCCCACAGGACCTAGGTCACATACGAGGCGGGATAGTAGTCCTTGAACGTCCCTTAACCACCCCCGCGGACGGGCCCTCACCAGCGGTGATACCCGCCCGCCCTTTGGGGGGTCGTTGCGCCCCGGCTGCGAGGGCCACTAGTAAGAGGGGGCGTTGCCAGGCGGGGTCTACCCCCGTAGAACTGGATGAGTCGCAGGGCGGACGGAGATCCCCTGGATCCCCGCTCCCGCCGACGATCCCCTCTCCTTCACGTGAGTGGCTCACGCATGCTCCGGCATGTCCGCTGCGGCAGTCCTTGTCCCCGTCGAAAGGTCCGTCCGTGTCCAACGTCGTCATCCGCCGCATCGCCGCTTCGAAGAAGACCCTCGCGGGTACCGTCCTCGCCCTGGGTGTCGCCGGTTCCATGCTGGCCGCGGTTCCCGCGCAGGCCGCCCCGATGAGTGCCAAGGCGATCGCCCAGCAGATGATCAAGGACCCGGCTCAGTTCGCGGCGTTCAACAACATCGTTTCCCGTGAGAGCGGCTGGGACCACACCGCCACGAACTCCTCCTCGGGCGCCTACGGCCTGGTCCAGGCCCTGCCGGCCTCGAAGATGGCCTCGGCGGGCTCGGACTGGAAGACCAACCCGGCCACCCAGATCAAGTGGGGCCTGGACTACATGAACTCCCGCTACGGCAGCCCCGCCGGCGCCTGGACCTTCTGGCAGAACCACCACTGGTACTAAACCACCAGCGGAACGCGGGGACACGAAACGCTCGGCCGGACACCCCGGCCGAGCGTTTTCGCGTGCGTGCTCCGCCCCGCTGGACGCGCTGCCCGGACGGTCAGTGCGCCGCGGGGTCGATGTTGCAGCTGGCGCGGCGGCGCCCGATGGTGAGCAGAGCATGGTGGAGAGCGTCGAGATCGGCACGGCGGACCTCGTGGATGGCGCCTTGGACCGGCTCGAGTCCCGGGCTGATCGCCTCGGCCGCCTCGTGCGGGTCGCGGCGCAGGATGATCCCCGTGGGAGGGTCGAAGGACCGAAGGGCGCGAACGAGGGTCCGGCGGTCGCGTTCTCCCTGGGCGTCCGGACGGTGGAGGGTGACCACGGCGATGTCCGGAAGGAGCACGCGGGCTTGCGCCAGTGCGACGTCGGCCTCGTGTGTGTGGGCGACGATGCGGAAGTGCGGCCCCGTGTGAATGCACGTACGGAGGGCTTCCAGCTCGGCGCCGTCCGTCACGCCCGTCACCAGCACGGTCATCATTTACCCATTCTTCATGAATTCACCAATTTTGGTAGAGGTGGTGAGGTGGGTGGCCGAGTGCGGCGCGGTAGGTACGGGGCCGCGAGGCTAACGTCACTGTCATGACATCTGACTCCCTGCGCTCCGTCACCGTCGAGCGGACCGGTCCGGGCATGTTCACCGCGACCAACTCCCGCGGTGAAACGATCACCTTCGGCACCGGATCGGGCGGGGGCTTCACCCCCGTCGAACTCTTCCTCGCCGCGATCGGTGGCTGCTCCGCGGCCGACGTGGACGTCGCCACCAGCCGGCACGCCGAACCCGCCGAGTTCTCGGTTGCCGTCCACGGGCACAAGAGCGAAGACGCGGACGGCAACCGCCTGACGGACCTGGAAGCGGCCTTCACGGTCCGCTTCCCGGCGGGCGAGACCGGCGACCGGGCCCGTGCGATCCTGCCCCGCGCGGTGAAGACCTCCCACGACAAGCTCTGCACGGTCAGCCGCACCGTGGAGGCCGGAACCCCGGTCGCCGTAAAGGTCGTGGACACGGACTGACCAGCCGAAACGGGCGGCAGGGAGCCGAGCCGCCAGGCCGTCTCGGCCCGCTGGTGGTCGGCCGTGCCGTGTCCTGCGACCGTCAAGCCGGCCACCCCTCTCCCCGAACGACAATCCCCTCCCGATGACCACCGTCCGCCTCACCACCGCCGTGGCCGACGCCTTCCCCGACACCCGCCGCCGGCACCTGGGCCCCCGCCGACGAGACGGACCCGCGCATCGAGGCCTGGCACACCGCCTACCGCTCCTTCGGCACGAACCCCCGCCGCATCCGCCGGCGGCGAGACCCGCGGATCACCGTCTGAATCCAGGCCGGCGCCGGAGGCTCTTGCCGATCAAGCCCTGCCGCATCATGGCGAAGATCGCAGCGAGTGTGGCGGGTCGGAGGGGGAGGCGGTGGGTGGCGCGAAAAGTGACTGGACGGTCTCGGTGGCCAGCTCGCGCAGCCAGGTGTGGGCGCGGTCGTCGTCGTAGCGCTGGTGCCACAGCAGGTACAGGGGGACGTCGGGCAGCGGGAGCGGCGGCACCAGGGTGGCCAGGCCGAGTCGCTCCCGGGCCGTACGGGTGACCGCGTCGGGGAGGGTGACGACCAGGTCGGTGTCGAGGACCAGTCGCAGGGCGAAGGCGGCGGTGGGCCCAGCGGCGACGACGCGACGTTCGAGGCCGCGTGCGGTCAGGGCGTCGTCGATCGGGTCGCGGAGGCTTCCGCGTCGCGAAACGGTGAGGTGTTCGGCGGCGGCGTAGCGCTCGAGGCTCAGCGGGCCCGTGGTGAGCGGGTGGCCCGGCCGGACGGCGACGACGAGCCGGTCCGTGCCGACGAGGCGGTGACGGATGTCGGGGAGAGCCGGAGGGCTGGAGCTCGATTCGAGGTCGACCTCACCCCGGCGCAGCTCGGCGTCGTCCGTCCCGGGTTCCGCGGACATGCGCAGCCGCACGCCGGGCGCCTGGCGGTGGACGGCGGTGATCAGGGCGGTGCCGGACGCCGCGGTCAAGGCATCGTGCCAGCGCACGGTGAACACCCTTTCCAGGGCCGCCAGATCGAGTTCCTGCTGCGCGGAGAGAAGTCGGTGGGCCTGCTGTACGAGGGCGTGGACCTCGGCGTGCATGGCCAGCGCGCGGGTGGTGGGGACCATGCTGCGGCCGGTGCGGACCAGGATCTGGTCCCCGGTGGCCTTGCGGATGCGGCCCAGGGAACGGCTCATCGCCGGTGAGGTGACGTGGAGGCGTGCTGCCGCGCCGGCGACGCTGCCTTCTTCCAGCAGGGCGTCCAAGGCGGTGAGCAGGTTCAAATCCAGTTGCATGACAGTAACTCTACAAGTGATAAGCATGCACTTGTTGTTAATGATCGCGCGGCCTACCTTCGAAGTGCGGGGCGAGACAACCGCCCCGCTTCTACAGACATCTACAGACATCTACAGATCTCCGTAGATCTCTACCGATCCCCAGGGAGTCCGCCATGAGCACAGCCATGCCTTTCGCCGCCGGTACGACGCTGCTGTCCGACGTGACCGCCGCGGTGAAGACGGCCGGCGTCACGCTGCGCGACCGCTACACCACCCATGCCCGCGGCGTGAGCCTCGACGAGGTGGTGGGCGAGATCCACGCCAACGACGACGCGGTGCTGGACGTGCTGCGGGAACCGCTGCTGCGGGCCCGCCCGGGGTCCCGGTGGGCCGAGGACGAGCTGGCCGGCGGCGCGCTCCCGACCGGCGAGTGGTGGGTGGTCGACCCCGCCGAGGGCAACATCAACCACGTCCACGGGATGGACGACTGGGCCGTCACCGCCACCCTGGTCAGCGACAACCGGCCCGTACTCACCGTCGTCCACCTGCCGCTGACCGGTGACACCTACACCGCGGTCGCCGGGGGCGGTGCCCATCTGGGCGACCGGCCCCTGAAGGTGTCGGCCAAGACCGACCTGGGCGCCGCACTCATCGGCACCGGCCAGGCCAAGCCCGGCGAGGACGAGCGCACCTTCCGGCGGATCGGTGACTCCGTGACCGCCATGCTCATCAACGGCCTGGTCGTACGCGTGTCCGTTCCCGCCACGATGCAGCTCATCCACGTCGCCGCCGGACGCATGGACGCGTTCTGGCAGTTCTCCGACGTCCGCTCCGGCCTGGTCGCCGGCGCCCTGCTCGTCTCCGAGGCCGGGGGCACCGTCACCGACCTGGCGGGCGAACCCTGGACCACGGCCAGCGGCGACTTCCTGGCGTCCGCGCCCGGCATCCACGCCGCCGCCGCGAAGGTCCTCTCGCCGATCGTCTGACCTGCGGCATCCGCGGTTCCACCCACCTCACCCCCCCCCAATACCGCAAGGAGCATGACCACATGACCAGCATCGGCATCCTGGGCGCCGGCCGCGTCGGCACCAACCTCGCCCGCAAGCTCTCCGCAGCCGGGCACCACGTCACCGTCGGCGGCCGAGGCCCCGAGGGCACCACCGCCCACACCACCGCTCACAACACCGCTCACCCTGCCGGGCCCGCCCCGCGGATCGCCTTCGCAGATCAGCGCACCACGGCCCTCACCTCGGACATCGTGATCAACGCGACGCCCGGCGACAGCTCCCTGGACCGCCTCGCCGACCTGCGCACCGAACTGGTCGGCAAGATCCTCATCGACGTCTCCAACGCCACCCGCAACGACGGTGACGGCCTGCCCGGTGACCTGTGCTACCCCGGCAGCAGCCTCGCCGAGAGGCTCCAGGCCGCGCTCCCCGACACCCGCGTGGTCAAGACCCTGAACACCATGCTCTTCATGGTCATGACCGCCCCCGAAATCCTGGCCACCCCACCGACCGCCTACCTTTCGGGCAACGACCAGCACGCGAAGGCAACCGTCACCGGCCTCCTCGCCGATCTCGGCTGGCAGCCCGAACGCATCGAGGACCTCGGCGGCATCACAACGGCCCGCGCCACCGAGGCCATGATCCTGGTCGTGCCCCACATCCTGCGCCGACACGGGTTCAAGCCCTTCGCCGTCTCCCTGGCCCGCTGACCCGCTGACCCGCCAAGACCGGGGGCGTCGGGCGCAGGCGAGGACACCTGCCGAGGCGCGCGGCGAGGTGCTCGCCGCCACTCAGCCCCGCTGTGATCCGGCGTCGCCCGCCGGCCCCGGCAGGTCGGACCGCCGGTTTCCGGGAACGGACCACTCTCGCGCCGACGTTGCCCGCCCCGATGCGCACGTCGTCGGCGAGGAGCCCACGTCGTCCGCCGACAACTCGTGCAAGCCGCCCGTCTGTCCGTAGACGCCGACGTGCCCCTCGTTGCGTGGTTCGGGCAGCGGCGAATCCGACCGGGTCAGGCGTCCTCCGTCCGGCCCGTCCGGTCCGTCACCACCCGCAGGGTCGCGGCAGCCGCGACTCCCGCCACCAGGCCCCAGGTCAGGGCGGCCGGTACGCCGCTGCCGAGGGCGGCGAGCAGGCGCGGAGCCCCCCAGGGCGCGCCCGAGTCGGCGGCCTCCATGAGGACCTGCAGCAACTGGCTCGCCAGCAGGCCCAGGACGGTCGCGCAGATCGCGCCCACTGCCATGGCCGGGACAGTGACTCGGGTGAGCAGCCCCGGCAGCCTGCGCAGGGCCCCCCACACCACGGCGAGCAGCACCACGTCGGGCACGCGGTTCAGGAGCCAGTCGCCGATCGACCCGCCCTCCGGACCCGCCCATGCGCCGAGCAGCAGCCACAGCCGCAGGAGGTCGCCGGGATCGGACAGCAGCCCGGAGGCCGTGGAGGCCTCCTGGATGGCGGCGGCGACCGGGTGGTACGACAGGACCACCAGCGACACGGCGATCAACGAGGTTCCCACGGTGGCGGCCAGCCGAGCCGCACGCGCCGGTACGACAGCCTGTGGCAGCGGGCCCGCGCCCTTGACGGTGACCCGCGCCAGGAGCACCGTGACAGCCGCCGCGAGCAGGGCGGCCACCACCAGGACCTGGGCTCCGGAGGCGATCACACTCGCGATCTGGGGGAGGAAGCGGTAGCTTCCGTGTCCTTGCCCGGCGATCAGCCAGGGCGCGGAGACGGCCCGCGCCAGCATCCCGGCCACCAGCCCCCAGGCCCACACGGCGAGCAGCGCCGCCCACACGCGGCCGCGCAGCGGCGGCAGCCTGCGGACCAGGAGGAGCGCCCCGAGGACGAAGAAGGCGAATACCGCACCGAACCGGATCTGGATCGCGGTCTGGTACAGCGAGAGATAGCGGCCCGAGTCGCCGGCCCCGACCGCGTAACCGCCGCCGTCGACTGCGCTGTCTGCACCGTCCGCGCCGGGGGGATCATACGACCAGGGGGCGAGCCAGTGTTCGAGCTCGCTGGCGGTATCGATGCCGAGGACGCGGCTGCTGCCCGGCAGATGCAGGGCCGCCGCGCTCGCCCCCGCCCACCACAGGACCGCCGCCAGGAGCAGCCCTCCGGCCAGTGCCGGTATCGCCGCGCGCCGGTATGTCATGTACTGCCCCCGCTTGGTCGTGCACCCCGTGTGCTTCCTGATCAGCGGGAGAGTACGGGGTGGCGACGACACGGCGGAAAGGCGCCCCGGCACTGTCCACCTGCGAACAAGGATGACGCCTCAAGGCCCGGCGCTCCACCGCGTGCCCCCTCCGCGGACAACGAACGGGCCTTCGCCCAGGCCCGCCTGTCCCTGGGCCGCGGCCTGCGGGATCTCGGCGAATACCTGCCCGCGGCGGAGGAGTTCCTGCGGCTGGCGGACACCGTTGCCGCATGGGAAGACGGCCGCGCGGTCCACACCATGGTGGCGGCGGAAGCGGCCGTCACGCTGGCGATGGCCGACCGATGGGACGCGGCGACCGCGGCGTACGAGCGCGGTCGCCTCGCACGCCGAGGCGCCGAACCCGTCGCTGATCATCCACATGATGTGCCGGTTCGCGCGTCTCACCGTGTCGGCGAGGGAAGCCGAAGGCCTGGACGCGGCGCTGGTGCACCTCGCGCGGGCGGACGCGGTCCGCGCCGGAGTACCCCAGGACGCCGAGGACTTCGGGCACTGGTACGAGCGCGGCACCGTGCACTATCGCCGGGCCTGTGTCCTGGCGGAGGTCGAGCGCTACGAGGAGGCCCTGCCCCAGGCGGAGGCGGCCATCGCGGCCCACGAGGAGGGCGGCGAGCACGGCGAGGTGCCGCGCGCCGAAGCGGTACGGATGGCCGCCCTGATCGAAGGCAAGGGCCTCGGCCACTTCCAGGAGGCGGTCGGCCGCCTCACCACGGCGGCCACCCGCTGCCGCGCCGCCGGTCTCACCGAGGCCGCCGACATCCTGGAAGCCCTCCGCCAGGACTACCTGCGCCGCTGAGGAACTGGGCCGCATCATGACCGGCACGGAACCCAGGGGGGGGAAGCACACCATGACGAACGAGCAGATACTCGCGGTCTGCCGCAGCAACTGGGAGTACCGGGGGATCGACGACGCGGCCGTACGGGAGATGTTCGAGGAGCTCTCCTCGCGCCTGGAGGACGCCCAGGCGGCCGGCCGTACGGCGCAGAACGTCGTCGGCCGGGACGTCCGCGGCTTCGCCGCGGCATAGGCGCGGGCACGGGCCCCGCTCCCGCGCCGGGCACTGCGCACCGTGTCCCTGGCCCGTTTCGTGATCGGCTGCGTCCTGCTGTTCGCCTACCTGCGGCGCTGGACCACCACGCTCGCCGTAACCCCCGACCACCTGGCCTTCTGGACCGTCCTCGGTGTGGCCTCGGTCGGCTGGGAGCTGCGGAGGGGCAGCCTGGGCCTCGGCGCGAACTGGGGCCTCGCCGCCGCCCTGCCCGCCGCGATCCTCACCAGCCTGTTGGCCGGTGACGGCGTGCTGTTCACACTGCCCCTGTGGGCGACTGCGGTCCTGCTGCTGCCCGGGCTGCCGTACGCCGTCGCCGACGCGCGGGCCAAGCGGAGCGGCCCCTCCGCCGACGAGGTCGCCGTCGGCCTTCCAGGCCAGTGACGAGGCCAGTGCCGAGGCTCCCCGTTCGGGAGCTCTTCGCGTGGTTCGTGCAGGTGGCGTACTGACACGGTGCTGAGAGATCGCGGCCGGGCGTCACACGAAGCCGGGACTCCCGCTTCCGGCGCCGCCGGGGCCGGGCGCTTCGGACGCCTCAGCCGTGACGGGCAGGCCGACGCGGCGGAGCCGGTCCGTCGAGCGGACTCCGGTCGGGCGGACTCCGGTCGGGCGCGGCGGGAGCGTGGCAAGGGCCGACAACAGGCCCTCCCATGCCTCGGTATGACCCGCGTCGACGGCGCGCCGGTAGGCCTCCCGCGCCTCGGCCATGCGCCCGGAGCCGGCCAGAAGCGGTCCGAGCGCCGCGAGCGCGGCCGTGTCACCGGCCGCCGCCCCGCGCAGGTAACAGCGCTCCGCGCCCGCCGTGTCGCCGCCGTCCTCGCGCACCCGGCCCAGTGCCGTCCAGGCCTCCACCGCGCCCAGGTCGACCGCGCGCCGCACGGCCCGACGGGAGCCCGGACGGTCCCCGGCGCGTTCGCGCATCCGCGACAGTGCGCCCCAGGCCAGTGGCGATCCGTGCTCGGCGGCGTGCTCGGCGGCCGACTCCGCGGCGTCCGGAGCCCCCTCCAGTTCGCGCGCCCGGGCAAGGCTGGTCCACGCCTCCACACCACCCACGAGGCCGGCCTCCCGAGCCGCCTGATCGGCACCCGGCAGGTCGCTCCGGGACTGCCGTAGTTCCGCGAGCGCCGTCCACGCATCGCCGTCACCGGCTCGGGCCGCCAGAGCGGCCCACTCCTCGGCCGCCGGCCGGTCGTCCGCCCGCTCGGCCATCAGGGCCAACCGGGACCAGGCGGTCGACATCCCCAGTCTGACGGCCGCACGGTACGCGGCGGCCGCCCCGGCCGGGTCGCCGTCCGCCTCCCGCAGCCTGGCCAGGACGGCCCACCCCTCGGCTTCCCCCACGGCGGCTCCGAGGCGCGCCGCCTCCTGAGCCGCCGAACGGTCCTCGCCGTTCCAGTGGAGCCGTACGAGGAGCGGGTGCGCGGCCGTCATCCCGGCCGCGGCGGCCCGCTCGGCGTGGCGGACCGCCGCGGCACGGTCGCCGTCCCGTTCCGCGAGCCGGGCCAGGCCCATCGTTCCCCAGGCGTCCCCCAGTGCCTCGGCCCGTTCGAGGGGCCGTCGTCCCCCGGACCGGTCGCCGCGTGCCTCCCGGATCCGGCCGAGCACGCGCCAGACCACCGTGTGACCGGCGGCAGTGGCCGCCTCGGCGACCGCGTCCCCGGATCCGTCGCCGCCCTCCCGGATCCGGGCCAGCGCCGACCAGCTCCAGGCGTCACCCAGCCCGGCGGCCCGCGCGTACGCGGCTTCGGCGACGACCGGTCCCGACGCGTCCTCACGGAACGCTCCCAGGGCCGCCCACGCGCCCGGGTCCCCGGCCGCGACGGCCTCGGCAGCCCCGGGACCGTCGGTGATCTCGAGCAGTACGGCCCAGGAGGCCCTGGCCCGCCCCGAACCGAGCTCCGCCGCCCGCTCGTAGAGGGACAGCGCGACGCCGTACCGCCGCCGGTCCGCCGCGGCCGTGGCCAAGGCGTGGGCGTCGTCTCCCGTACGCGCCCGGCGGGCCGCCTCCCAGAATCCGGCCGGTGGCACGCTGAGCGCCCGGACCCGGCGGGCGTGCTGATCGAGGTAGTCGTCGGGCCGGTAGCCGTCCGGGGCGCCCACCCCCGGGCGGTGCCGTTCGGCGATCAGCGCGGCCGGAACGGCACCGTGCGCCGTGGTCAGCGATTCCACGGCCTCCGCGAACCAGTCCGGGCCGGCCGTGGCCCGGGCCCGCGCGTCCAGGTACCCGGCCGCCGCCTCACTGAGGAACCGCGCCGGAACGGCGCTCGCGTGCCCCAGTCGCCGCGCGTCCAGGGCCGCGGTCAAGACGGCGTACTCGGCGGCGCTGAACCAGTGGTCCGGCCCGCTCTCCCAGCGTCCCACCAGAGCGGGGCCGGACGTGAGGTGCTGCAGCATCCGTCCGCTGGAGCCGGCCGCCCGCAGCGCCGCGGCCACCCGCGGATCCCGGGCCGCGGCACCCGTCAGCCCCGGCACCCGGGCGGGCAGGGTGTCCGGGACGTCGATGACGACGTGCCGCCCGGTGAGCAGGGCGCGGACGTGGTGCCCCGCACCCGCCCCCGCCCCCGCCCCCGCCCCCGCTTCGGGCCCGGGCCCCCACCGGTCCTGACCGCCCTCGGTCAGCCGTCGCAGGTGCTCGGGCCAGATCGTGCCCACCACCGCGAGCGGAGCGACCTCCTCCATCAGCCGCAGCACCGCGCGGGCGGCCTCCTCGCCGCTCGCCCCCGACAGGTAGCGCTGGGTTTCGTCGAGCCACAGCACCGTCCGTCCGTCGATGCCGTTCTGCGCCGTCCACGCGGCCAACTCACGGGCGTCGGACGGGAAGAGCACCGGCCAGTCGGGCAGCGCTTCCCGTACGCCCTCCCAGGCGGCCCGGGTCTTTCCCGTCGCCGACCGGCCGACGAGCAGGACGAACACGGTGGACCCGGAGTGTGCGGCATGCCCGAGGCGGCGGCGCAAGGTCACGTCGTGCGGGCGCTCCAGGTACAGGGGCAGGGGGCCGTCGCCGGAGCCGTCCGTGTCCGGTGCCGGATGCACCCCGAGCCACAGCGGGTCCCAGCGGCCCGCGGGGCGGAGCGTCGTCCCCCGCTCCAGCCCGGCCCGCACCCACAGGGCCCGGATTTCGGTGTCCACGGCCGCCCGTTCCGCACCGGCCGCGGAGGCGAGTACGGCGGCCACCGAGACGGTGTCCTCGAGGGAGGCCAACTGGGCACTGCCGAGCAGCCGGTGAACCGTGTCCTTGGACGGCGCACCGGGCAACTCGTCGTCCTGCGCGACCAGCTCGGCGATCCCCACGACGGAGGGCGCACCGGCTGCCCGGTAAAGGGTGTGCAGCCGCAGCTTGAGCGTGCGCAACGGCCCCGGTGGCAAGCGCGGCACGGGCACCTGCCGCGGCCTGCGCATGGCCGACCGGGCGGCGGGGGAGCGGCCGTCACCACTTCCGGACGGGCCGCCCTGCCCGTCCGCCCCCCGTTCCCGCGTTTCTCGCCCCTTCGCCACTCCTCGCCTTCCATCGCAACCGGTCGCCTTCGTGCCGCCGACAGCACGGCCGCGGGGCCCTTCCGTCGCCACCGATCGCCACCCGTCCCGGCCCTCCGGCCGGGCCGCACGGTGGGTCTCACGGCTCGTCACCGACGTACGCCGTCCGTACCCACCAGGAGGTCCCCGTGCTCACCACCCTGCTGCTGTCCCTGGGCTCCCGAGCCGCCGTCTCCTCGCTGCGCACCGTCCTCGTGACCGTCCTGCTGCTGCCGGTCCTCCTGTTGGTGACGGCGGCGTGCCTGCCCGCACTGCTCGTCCTTCCCTTCCGTCCGTCCCGGGACACGCACGTCTTGGGCCTGTTGCGCGAGTTGCGGATCTTCACCGTCGCTCTGCTCCGCGGTGCACGGTGAACCGGCTCGTCTCACCTCCTGCGGCGCCCCCGTCCCCGGCACGACGCGCCGCGCTCAGCTGCCGGCTTCGAAGTTCGAGCGGGCCCGGGCCAGCGCCTCCAACGCACGCTCCACGGTGTCGTAGGTGGGTCCGCATCGGCTCAGCCGGATGATGCGGTGGGGCTTGCCCCGGCCGTCGTCGTGGCAGACGACCGCCAGGGCACCGCCGTGTGCGGCCGCCCGCTTGCGCGCACCGTGGAGGACGGCGACGCCGGATGTGTCCATGAACTCGACCCCGGTCAGGTCGACGACCAGCCATATATGTCCGAGGACGGTGAGTTCGGCGGAGAGCTCACGGAATAGAGGGTGGGTGAAGACGTCCAACTCGCCCTCCGCCACCACGTGCGTGACGTCATCGGGCAGATGCTCGTGAGACAGGCGCAGATCGTCCACCACCTCACGCTAGTCGACGACAGCCCGTTGCCAGAAGGTGCCGGACGGTGCCGGCACGAGAGACACCGGCTGCGCCGGATGGCTCAGCTGATGGTGGATCACAACACCGCATCGGTCGAGGTGAGTCCCGCCCGCCGGTGAAATCCTGGAAGAGCGTCTCGGCGAAGCGCCCGTCAAGCTCGAGATCGCCCCACTCGCGCACGTCAGCCACCTGGATTGGGAGAAGAGAACCCGATGACGCACCCAGCCTCCCGCAGAGCGGCCGCCGCCGCACTCGCCGTCGCCGCGTTGGTCGTCACCGGCTGCGGCCGGGACAGCCCGGGAGGCGACGCCAAGCCGGCGCCGGTCACGGCCACTCTCCCGGCCCGTACCCCCGATCCGGAGGCCCCCGGCACTCCGGACTCGATCGCCCGCGCCTACATGACCCTCAGCCATACGGTCACCGCCGCCGACGCGACCACCCCACACCGTCGCGCCGAGGCGTATATGACCTCGGACAACCCCGAGCGCGGTACCGGCCAGCGGGTCCACGACGCGCCCCCTCCAGGGGTCACCCGCCAACCCGCGGACATGAAGGTGTCCCTGGCCCGCCCGCAAGAGGACCGGCTGATCTACCGGGTCACTTACACCCCCGTCCTTACACGGGGCGGCAAGATCATCAAGACCGAGCCCGTGGTGACCACCTACGTGGTCTGCGACTGGCAGCCGAACAACACCTATCGCGTCTCCCGTGAGGACCCCGACATCAACCCCGAGATCGACAACTAGGACCTGTCCGGTCGATCACGTGCGGAGCCAGATGGCGAGGGCTGTGACGGTGGCGGTGCCGAGGTGGACATCACGGCGCTAGTCCTGCCCGGCGGCCACCGTCCGGTGCTGCTTCAGCCGGTTGATGACCGGCCGGCCAAGTCCTGGAGGAGCCGGCGCCGATCTTGATTCTGGCCGTGAGCGACCCGTTCGGGTGGCCGAGGTACTCCCACAGCACGCCGGCCTTGCCGACACCGAGCAGATCGGCTTCCTCGGCCCCGCCGAGCCGCCCCGGCGACAGGAGCTTCCCGGCGTAGATGTGGTAGCAGGTCCCGACCTGCTTGATCTTGGCGACGCGGCACGCTTCGCCGGCGTCCCCCGCGCCTGCCGCTCGGCCCGCTGGGCCTTCTGTACGGCACCGGCCGCGGCGGGTGCCTCGGCGGCGAACGCCGAACCCGCCACAACTCCTACCGCCACCACGGGAGACCCACGACACCGTACAAGGGCTGCACGGGCCCCGAAGAACGCGGCGGGCCGCGCATGGCGGTCACCAGGCGACCGGGCTGTCTTCAGGAAAGGGTGAGCAGCACTTCGTCGATCTCGCCGCCCCGTGCTTGGCCGAAGCCCCTTCCCTGCCCGGTGATGACGAAGCCGCACTTCTCCAGTACGCGGATCGAGCCGGTGTTGTCGGCTGCCGAGTGGGCACGCAACGGCCGAACGCTCACGAGATCGACCAGCGCCGTGAGCGCCGCCGTGGCGATGCCGCGGCCCCAGTGCTTTCGATCGATCCAGTACGTGACTTCGCGTTCGTCCGGCGGCCCGTACACCGCGGCGTGGCCGACCACCTCGTCGCCGGCGAGTACGGTGCGCATCAGGACATCGGGGTTGGAGCGGATCCTGGCCCAGTGGCTGTCGAAGTGCTCCCTGTCGTAGTGGTACTTCCTGGTGACAGCGGCCACGTGCTGCGCCTCGGGGTCGGAGAGATGCCCCCAGAAGACAGGCAGGTCACTGTCGAGCACTTCACGCAGGGAGATCATCTCGGTGGTGGCTCCTGTGGCAAGTCCGGCACCCGGTACTGCGTCGAGTACGGCGTCCGAAAGCTGATCAAACTCATCGAGTGTACTCGTGGCCTGGGAAGACCGGTCCGGATCCCGTCCCACCGGACCCGCGGCTCCGCTCCCGAGCGCGATGAGTCGGGCCGCCTCGGCGCCGGTAGCGCCGGTACCCGAGCGCTCTTGACAGCCGGGACGCCCACACGTCACTCTTTCACTACTTCCCTAGTGAAAGGGGGATGGTCGACGTGATCGAGTACCGCATCGACCGGCGCAGTGGTGTGGCCACCTATCTCCAGATCGCGCAGCAGACCAAACAGGCCCTTCGCCTGGGCCTGCTGGAGCCGGGGGACCGGCTGCCCACTGCCCGTGAGGTGGTCGAGGCCCTTGCCGTCAATCCCAACACCGTGCTCAAGGCGTACCGGGAACTCGAACGTGAGGGGCTGGTGGAGGGCCGCAGAGGGCTCGGCACCTTCGTCCTGCGGACGCTGGGCGAGGGCGGGGCGGCAGACGGGGAACTGCGCACCGAGCTGGCGCAGTGGCTGGCACGGGCCAGGCTGGCGGGCCTCGAGCAAGAAGACATCACCGCACTGTTCACCTCCGTACTGAGCGGATCCGGCAGTGAATCGAACAGGGGGGACGAAGAATGACGGCAGGCATCGAAGCGCAAGGCCTCGGGCGGAGGTTCGGCCGCGGTGGCTGGGCCCTGAGGAATTGCTCTTTCAGGCTTCCCGCCGGCCGCATATGCGCCCTGATCGGCCCCAACGGGGCCGGCAAGTCCACCCTGCTGGCCTTGGCCGCGGGCGTGCTGAAACCCTCCGAGGGCACGGTGACGACACCGGCCCGCGAGGCCATTGCCTATGTCGCCCAGAACAAGCCGCTCTACCCGCGGCTGACGGTCGCCGAGACCCTCCGCATGGGCGCCGACCTCAATCGCGGCCGCTGGGACCCGGTCGCCTCGGGCAACGTGGTGGAGGCGGGAGACCTCGATCCGGCCCTACGCGTCCGCGCCCTGTCCGGGGGCCAGCGTTCGCGGCTCGCCCTCGCCTTGGCCCTGGGCAAGCGGCCCACGCTGTTGCTCCTGGACGAAGCGCTGTCCGACGTGGACCCGTTCGCCCGCCGCGAACTGATGGGGGCGCTGCTGGCGACGGCCGCCGAACACGGCACCACGGTCCTGATGTCCTCACACATCCTCTCCGAGCTGGAGGACGCCTGCGACCACCTGCTCCTGATCGACGGCGGACGCGTCCGGCTCGGCGGACCGGTCGACGGCCTCCTGCGAGCCCACGCCCTGGTAACGGGTCCGATCCGCGACCTGGCCCCGCACACCGTGATCTCCTCGCGCTCCACCGGGCGCCAACTCACCGCCTTGATCCGTCCGGAGGGAAGCGTGAACACCGGCAGGGACGGCTGGCTGGCGGTCGAACCCACCCTGGAGGAACTCGTGCTCGCCCACCTCGGCGCCCCCGATGCCCCGGTCCTGCTCACCCCGGCCGTGGAGGCGGCGGCATGACCCTCCTCGAACTGCGCGGACCCCTTCGCGTCACGGTCCGTCTGCACCGCCACGTCCTGTGGATCCCGTTCGCCCTGGTGCTGTCCGCCGCCATCGTCCTGCCCGCCGGTCGCTGGTACGTCCAGTCACTGGCGCAGGACTTCGCGGCGACCGGTTGCAGGGTGGAGAACACGGTGTCGGGCTGCGGCATCCAAGTCCGCGGCTTCCTCTCCCGCAGCTTGTACGTCCAGAAGATGTTCGACTTCGTCGCGCTGTCCGTCAGTGCGCTGCCCTTGCTCCTCGGCGCGTTCGTCGCGGGTCCGCTGATCGGGCGCGAGTTCGAGTCCGACACCTACCGACTCCAGTGGACCCAGTCGGTCAGTCCGGCACGCTGGCTGGCAGCGAAGCTCGCGGTGCCTGTCGCCGCCGTGCTCCTCGTCCTGCCGGTGTTCGTGCTGCTGACGGCCTGGATCCGCCGGGGAACGCTGGACACCTGGTACCCGATGCAGTGGTACGACCTCCCCATGTACGGGGCGATCGGTCCGGTGGCGGTGGGGTACGCCCTCCTCGGCATCGCCGTCGGCGCCCTGGCCGGCCTGCTGATTGGACGCACGCTGCCCGCCATGGCCGCGGCCGTGACCGCGGTCGGGATCGTCTGGGCGGTACTCCGTCTGCTCCGCCCCCGGCTCTGGCCCGCCCTCGAGGGCCTCCCGGGCGGCGGGAACCACTGGAGCCTTTCCGATGCGGCGGACCCGATCGGAACCGGAACCCGCTACCACCCGGAGTCTCACTTCTGGCCGCTGCAACTGGTCGAGAGCGCAATCCTGCTGACCCTCGTCGCCGCCGCGATCGTCGCCGCCTTCGCACTCCTGCGGCGCCGACACCGCTGACCGGCCGTAACCGGTCGCGGCCCGGCCCGGTGCCGCCCGAAGCAGCCCCGGCACAGTCTGTGCGGGCCCGGTGCGTCGATGCCTGATCGTAACTGCCTCCCCATGCGAACGCGCATGCGAGCACGCCTACGATTCCGGAATGATCACGCTGTCCGTCGACACCACTTCCCAGGCCTACGCCACCGGCCAGTCGGTGGGGGCACTCCTCGTCACCGCCGTGGCCGTGGTCTGCGTCTGGTTCGCCACCCGGGCCTGGCGCCGAGGTCCTGTGCCGACCTCTGCGGTTGAGGTCGAGCGGGCCGGCGCACTGGCCGTACGCCGAAGCAACATCGTGCGTGGCGCCCTGTTGGTCGTAGCCGCAGCGGGCCTGGTGCAGGCGCTCAGCTTCGAGGGTGAGCCGTCCGCCGCCGAAGCGGCTCCCGTCTCCCAGGCCCCCGCCGATGCGGGTGGGTCCCCGCCGGCCGAACGCGTCATCGACGCCGCCGCGGAGGTCGGTGCCTACCGTCTGCTCACTGGAGCGGAAGCGGCAGAATACGCTGAGTTGACCTCGGGGAAGGCGCCCTCGGGCAAGCGCTGGTTCTACGACGGCCCCGGCGAGGGGCCGGTAGGCGCCGTACTCCAGATCAACACCGTCGAGTGGGACGCGCGCCTGGCCAAGGAGAAGCGCTCGGACACCATGTCCCAGGAGCTGCGCAACTTCTTCGCCGGGGCGCGGGCCACCGAGGTCACCACCTTCGACGCGGGGTCCTGGGGCGGCAAGCTGAGCTGCGGCTTCCTCCCGAACGCCGGACACCAGATCGTGTGCGCATGGACCGACTCCGGTACCTCCGGCAGCCTGCTGCTGGCGGACGAGCAGGACCTCCCCAAGGCCTCCGAGATCGCCCGCCAGTTCCGCACCGCCTCGGAACAGCGCACCTGACACGCGGCGGTCCGGCCTCCGGCATCACCCGCCGGAACGGCTCCGACAGCTCCCACAGCTCATCCGGCACCAGCCGCTCAACCTTCGCCACCACGACCAGCAGCCCACCCAATCCGCCAAAAGAGATGACTTCTTAGAGCCCTGACCGACGAGGACGGCAGGTCGGGGTGGCTGCGATTGCCGGGGCAGTGGGGACTGCGGATGTGCCGGGGTATTCAGCGCCGCTTCGGGCAGACCGTGCACCTCGCCCCGACGGGCAAGCTCGACCTCCACACCACAACCGCCGTGAACGGGTGCGGCCGGTGCTTCACGGGGCCGAGGGACCCCTGCCCCGTGCCTATGTCAGACCGCCTTTCAGGACGCGATCGAGTGCTGCCCGGCCTGCGGGTCCCCAGGTCGGCTTGCCGCCTGGCAGGCCTCGGTCTCCGTTCTGGCCCATCAGCATGAGGAAGAGGCTCTTCAGAGCAGCCAGCCCGCGGGCGCGCCGGATCGTCGCCCCATCCGCCTGCGCGTATGCCTCGAAGAAGCGGGAGGCGGCGCCCGCGGGAAGGATCACCCAGGCGGCCGCGAGGTCCCACGCGGGATCGCCGGCGAACATGTCACCGAAGTCGATCACGCCCGAGAGCGTCCCGTCCGAGACGACGACGTTCGCGGGATGAAGGTCGCCGTGTACCCACAGCGGCGGGCCCTCCCACTCGGGCGCCGCGACGGCGTCGTCCCAGACGGATCGAACGTCGTCGGCGAGGTCGTCTGGGACGACGGCGTGGAAGAAGTGGTCGAAGCCGTCCGTGCATTTCTTGGGGTGATCGCCCCGGTCCGAACTGATCGGCGCGTCTTCGGGCGCCTCCACGTGGAGCGCGGTGAGGAAGGCCGCCAGAGCGTCGGCCGCGTCGGCGCCGCGGCCGATGGAGCACTGGTCCAGTGGCTCGCCGGGGACCCACGTCATGATGGTCCAGGGCTTCGGGAACCGCGCGGACGCCGCACCCATCCGTACGGGGTGGGGGACCGGCAGCGGCAGGCGCGGAGCCAGTACGGGCAGCCACCGGCACTCCTTGCGCTGGAGGTCCGGGGCACGTTCGGTACGCGGCATGCGCACGGCCAACTCGTCCCCAAGGCGCCACTGCTGGTTGTCCCACCCGCCCACTACTTCGCGGATGGCCAGCCCTGCAAGGTCCGGATGCTGCTCCTGCAGCAGGTCATGGACCAGTTCTGCGGTGATCTCGATCTCGAGGTCGGTCATACGAAGCCACAGTACTGACGCGGGCGCCTACCTCGGCTCCGCGCCTGACTTGCTGCCCGAGCCGGTAGCCGACGGAGGCACCTCGACGACAAAGAGCGGGAAGTCGGATCGGCTGAAAGGCACTGGAAGCCAGCGGTGGAGCCGTCGCCCTGGACGCCGAACGGTTCCCACGGGTGACGGAGCCGTACGTGGTGGCAGGCGATCCGATCACGTTCCTTGAGGCGATCACCGACCTCTCGACCAAGACGGGCCAGGCGCTCGACCGCCTCGCCGTCAGCGGACCTGTAGGCGGCCCGTCGGCTACGACGCGGCCGGCGCCGCGTGGTGGATGGAGAGCGCGGAACCCGGCGGAGCCCTGGGCATCCTTGGCGGATGGCGGCGACTGCCCGGGGAGCCGGACCGTCAGGACGTGTTGATGAAGTGCAGAGCCAGATCCGCAGAGGTCATCCAGTGGGTGATCTGGGAGAAGTCGCCTTCGCATACATATGACGTGCCGGGGAAGTCGATCTTGATCGACTCACCCTTCCTGCTCCCGGGATCGGTGTCCTGGAGCTGGACGGTGATGGTCCTCTCCGTCTCCGGTTGGAGCACATCCATGGAGCCGCGCTGGAGCAGGGCGGCGTACGTCTGCTTGCCCGGCGCGATGGTCTCGTACGCCGTCCAGGGTATCGGGGTGCTGTCCTTGACCTCGGTGGACAGGCGCTGGGAGTCGGCGATCAGGACGAGGGGGTAGCGGAACACCTTGCACGGCTTCTCGCTGGTGTTGGTGAGGGTGAGCAGGAAGTGCAGGCCGTCCCCCTCCTGGTCCTGGGCGCTGGCGATGATGGAGACGTCGACCGGGGCGCAGGCGGCGACCGCGGTCGCTCCCGGGGCGCCCGGCCGGGCCGTGGGCTTGCCGTCGCCCCCGCTCGGCGAGCACGCCGCGGACGTGAGCAGGGCGGTGACCGTCGCGGCCCCGAGGAGGCAGGACTTCCAGCCCCCGCGGCTCGTGCGGGTGGCAGGATTCATGGTGTTCCCCCGTTGTCGGCTCTGTGCGGCCGCTGTCGACTCCCGATGTTGAGTGCAGATCGCGAGCGTACGCGTAGGCGGCTCGCGCACCGCCCCCAACCGGCGAGGACGAGGTGGTGCATCCGTGCGATGCCCAGCGCCAGTAGGCCGCGACCAGCAGGGCATCGCCGAGGGGGCACAGGCCGAGGGCCACGTGTGGAGCGCGGACCCCGTACGGGACCTGGGTGCCCGCCGGAGAACGTTCCATCGGGACGTCAAGCACCTGGTGGTCCTCAGCGGGTCCTTCCGGGCGGCGTAAGGGTTCGGCCCCACCAGTTCCGCGCCGAGAGTCAGGGAACCCCGCGCTGATCGTCAAGTGCCGCGATCGACCCCTGTCTAGATTCTGTGACGTCCGACCAACGTCACAGACGTCATCCGGGGGAAAATCGTGATCACCATCAATCGAGCCAAGTCGCTCCGAAACCTTCTGGCCGTCGCGGGCGTCGCAGGCCTCCTGCTGGCCGCGGTTCCGGCTTCCTCCGCCTCGGCGGCGATCCCCGGCCACACCATCCGGAACTTCAACAGCGGGAAGTGCATGGAGGTGGCCGACTGGCGCACCGACAACGGTGCGCCGGTCCGGCAGTGGGACTGCACCGGCGGCGCGAACCAGAACTGGGCGCTGCTCTCCCAAGGCGACTCCTGGTACAAGTTCGTGAACGAGGCCAGCGGGAAGTGTCTTGAGATCGCCGACTGGCGTACCGATTTCGGGGCCCCGGCCCGGCAGTGGGACTGCACCGGCGGCGCGAACCAGCAGTGGCGGTGGGCCTGGTCCGACCGGGACGGAGACGGCATCTACACCCAGCACATCTGGAACCGGGAGAGTCTGCTCGTTCTCGAAATCCCGGCGTGGCGCACCGACAACGGTGCACCGGTCACGCAGTGGGGCTACAACTACTCGCCCAACTTCAACCAGGAATGGCTGTAGCGGGGGCCGACAGCCGGAGTTCGCCCGGTCTTCGCGGCTCCTGGGGGAGGGAAGCTCAGACCTACGGCGGCTGCGGCCACCAGTTCGCTGATGTGCTCCAGGCTGTTGGCCTGGAGGTAGGCCACCCGGGAGTCGGGGAAGGCGGCTGCCGCGAGGTGGGCCGGTGAGTCCCCGGGGAGGACCTGGACGAAGAGGCCGACGCCGCGTTCGCGGAGCACGCTGGTCGCCTCGTGCCAGCGGACCGGGCGCGCGATGGACCGGATGAGGTCGTCCCGTACGGCGTCCGCCGCGCGGAGGGTGCGGCCGCCCGCGTTTCCGGCGCATCGGCGGGCGTGGCGACGGCCTGCGCTATGGCGGCGCCGATGGAATGGCCGGCCTCATGGTCGGGGCGCACGCCGAGAGCACTCAGCGTCCGGAAGCTCGCCGCTTACGCGCTGAACAGGGCCAGCTGTGTGGCGGCGTTGGAACGCAGTGCCTCGGCCGTGTCCAGACCGCGGACGTCCTCGCCGAGGGCTTCGGAGAGCTCGTCGAGGGTCCGGCCGACGGCAGGATGGTCGGGCAGGTCGCGGAGCGTGCCGGGGCGCTGCTCGCCCTGGCCGGGGAAGAGCAGGGCGCAGGTTATCGGGGTTCCGGAGCGGGCGGGGGCGCCCAGTTCGGCGCAGGTCGCAGCAGGGCAGGTCGCAGCAGGGCGGATCGCCGCAGGTCGGGGCGGTCGGGTCCGCAAGCGGAGTTCATGCCGCTGTCATACTCACCCGTTGCCACCCCCTCGTCCGCTCGCTGATGATCTGCGCATGCCAGTAGACCTCCGTGCCCACCGCGCGCCGGCTCCGCCCCTGCCGCGTCGCGTGCGGATCGGGTACGGCCTCGGCTCCCTGTGCACCGGCACGTTCGCCACCGTGCCGGGGCTGATCCTGCTCTACTACCTGACCAACATCCTCGCGGTCCCGGCGGCCGTCGCCGGGGCGGCGGTCTTCCTGCCCAAGGCGTGGGACGTCCTGATCAACCCGCTGGTCGGCGTCGTGTCCGACCGCAGCCGGCTGCGCGGCGGCCCCCGCCGCCCCTTCTTGCTCATCGGTGCCTGCACCCTTCCCCCGCTGTTCGTCCTGCTGTTCGCGGCGCCTCCGCTGCGCGGTGCGGCCGCCGCCGGATACGTGGCCGTGGTCTTCCTGCTGGCCGCCACCGCGTACGCCGTCTTCCAGGTGCCGTACGTGACGATGCCCGCCGAGATGACCGAGGACCCCGCCGAACGCGGCCGGATCCTCAGCTGGCGCGTGGGCTTCCTGGGCGTCGCGATCCTGCTGTCCGGAGCGCTCGCCCCGGCCCTCGCGCAGGCAGACGGGGGCAGTCCGGCGAGCTACCGGCTGATGGGGGCCGCCGTCGCCGTGCTGCTGGCCCTCGGCATGTTCGGCGCCTGGTTCACCACCCGGTGGGCACCGCGGGCCGCCCGCAGCGAGTCCGAGCCTTCGTTGCGCGCCCAGTTGGCGACCGCCCGGTCCCACCGGCCGTTCCTCCACCTGGCCGGAATGTGGACGCTCCAGGCCCTCGCCGTCGGCGTGATGCTCGCCGGTGTGCAGTACTTCGCCACGTACACCCTCGGCTCGCCCTCCGCCGTCACCCCGCTCTTCGCCTGTCTGATCGGCCCCCTCGTCCTCTTCATGCCGCTGTGGAGCGGGCTGTCCCGGCGGTGGGGCGTGAAGAACGCGCAGTGGGCCGCCTCGCTGCTGTTCCTCGCCGGCGCCCTGCTGCTGGCCCTCACCCCGACGGCCGGTGCCGGTCTCGGCTACGCGGCGGTCGCGGTCGTCGGAGTGGCCTACGCCGGACTCCAGTTGCTCCCGCTGACCATGCTGGCGGACACCCTCGCCGCGGACGCGGCCCGCACCGGCAAGCGCCGTGCCGCTACGTTCACCGGGCTCTGGACGGCCGCGGAAACCCTGGCGTTCGCGCTCGGCGCGGGCGTCTTCGCCCTGGTCCTCGCGGTGACCGGGTTCCGCTCTTCCGACGCGGACCACCGGGTGGCCCAGCCCGAGGCGGCCCTCACCGGCATCGCGGCGGGCATGAGCGTGCTCCCCGCCGTCCTCACCGCCGCCAGCCTGTGGCTGCTGCACCGCTACCGCGAGGACCCCACCGGGGCCACCCCGCACGACCCCTCACCCGGACCCGTACCGTCCGCATCGCCCCGGCAGGAAGAGAACAACACCCGTGTCGACTGAATCCACCCGCGCCCTGCCGGGCGGCCGTACCCCGGACGACGTGCTCGCCGAACTGCGCTCCCTGCGGGAGGGCGACGCGCCCACCCGGGGCGGCCGGACCTTCGCCTACGTCTACGACGCCGGCCTGGAGGGCCTCGACGAGTTGGCCGCCGCCGCGTACACCGCGTACGCCACCGTCAACGGGCTCGACCCGACCGTCTTCCCGAGCGTCGCCCGACTGGAGAACGACCTGGTGGGCGCCGTCGCGGCGGTCCTCGGCGCGCCCGGCGCCCAGGGCACCTTCACCAGCGGCGGGACGGAGAGCATCCTGCTCGCGGTGAAGACCGCACGGGACCACGCGCGGGCCGTCCGGGGGATCAGCGCGCCGCAGCTCGTGCTCCCGTCCACCGCGCACGCCGCCTTCCACAAGGCCGCCCACTACCTGGGCCTGGAGAGCGTCGTCGTCCCCGTGGACCCGGTCACCTTCCGCGCCGACGCCGACGCCATGGCCGCCGCCCTCACGGACCGCACGGCGCTCGTGGTCGCCTCGACGCCCTCGTACGCCCACGGGGTCATCGACCCGGTGCCCGAGATCGCCGCGGCCGCGGCCCGGCGCGGCGTGCTCTGCCACGTCGACGCCTGCATCGGCGGCTGGCTCCTGCCCCACCTGCGGCGGGCCGGCCGCGAAGTCCCGCCGTTCGACCTGTCCGTGCCCGGGGTCACCTCGCTCTCCGTGGACCTGCACAAGTACGGGTACGCGGACAAGGGCGCCTCCGTCGTCCTGTACCGGGATGCCGAGCTGCGCCGGTACCAGTACTTCGCCCATGCGGGCTGGCCCGGCTACCCGGTGGTCAACCCGACGGTCCAGGGCACGAAGTCCGGCGGTCTGCTGGCCCAGGCATGGGCGGTGCTCCAGTACGTCGGCGAGGACGGCTACACCGCGTTGGCCGCCCGGGTGGCCGAGGCGTCGGACCGGCTTCTGGCAGGGCTGCGCGGGATCGAAGGCCTGCGCGTCCTGGGCGAACCCACGGCCGGGCTGGTGGCGTTCACGACCGGAGCTCCCCGGGGCGACGCCGCCGGTGCGCAGGGGAGCGGCGCGGAGCACGAGGAGGCCCCCGACCTCAGCCTCCTGCTGCACCTCGCCGACGAGATGCGGGAGCGCGGCTGGTACCTGCAGCCCCAGCTCTCCTTCGACGGCCTGCCGCCCAACCTGCACCTCACTCTGACCCCGGCCACCGTCGGCCAGGTGGACGCCCTGGTCACGGACCTCGCTGCCGCCCTCGCCGCGAGCCGCGCGCTCCCACCGGTGACCGTGGACCCGGGTCTCGTCGAGCTGGCCGCCGGGCTCGACCCGGAGACCCTCGGGCCCGACGAGATCGCCGGCGTCCTGGCCTTCGCGGGCCTCGGCGGCGACGGAAAACTGCCCGCCCGAACGGCCCCCGTCCTCATGCTGCTGGACGCGCTGCCGGGGCCCCTCAAGGAACGCCTTCTGGCGGAGTTCGTGGGATCGGTCTTCCGGGTCTGATCCACGGTTGCCGGTGAGCCGGGGGATCGTCGTCCGATAGGGATGAAATGCTCATAGGGAAAGCGGGGGTTGATATTCCTCACGGCGTGTCACGGTGAACGAAATCCGGACATAAATGCCCTTATTGTGTGCGAATGATCTCGCTAAAGGGTTTCTCGCTGATGGGACCGGAGGGGTCGGTATTCGGTCCCGTCGACGCCGAGATCCGTAAGGGGCAGTTGGTCGCGGTGGTGGGCCCGGGAGGTTCCGGCCGCTCCAGCCTGCTGATGGTCCTGGCCGGCCGGTTGAAAGGAGGCCGGGGCGAGGGGCCGCGCGCCGACGTGCGCGAGATCGCCTCGCTGGCCCGGATCACCGGTGTGGTGGAGACCGACGAATACCGCAAGGTGGGCCAACTCCTGCGAGACCAGGGCCTGAGCGGCGAACTCCCGGGCGACCAGGACCAGCGGTACAGCGAATTGTCCGCCGCGGACAGGCTGCGGATCGACGTCGGGCTGGCCCTGGCGTCGGGAGCCGAGGCGGTCTTCGTCGACGACGTGGACGACGGCCTGGTCCCCGCGGATCTGGAACGGGCCTGGAAGTACCTGCGCGAGGTCGCCGCCTCCGGCGTGGCCGTCGTGGCAAGCGCGTGCGCGGCTCCGGCCGACGTGGACTCCGTGATCGACCTCGGGCAGGGGGCGGCCGGATGAGCGCACTGCGGCTCGCCGCCGTCGAGCTCGCCCGGTTCACGACCGGCCCCCTGGTCCGCCGGCTGGTCCCCCTCGCGCTGGTTCTGCTGCCGACGCTCTACGGTGGGCTGTACCTGTGGTCCAACTGGGACCCGTACGGCAGGCTGAAGAACGTACCCGTAGCGGTGGTGAACCTGGACCAGCCGGTGACGGCGATGGGCAAGACCGTCGACGCGGGCAACAAGTTCGTCGAGGAGCTGACCCAGGACCACACCCTGGGCTGGCGGTTCGTCAGTGAGGACGAGGCCCGGCGCGGACTCGAGGACGGCACCTACTACTTCATCGTGACGGTGCCCCGGAACTTCAGCGCGGACCTGGCCAGCCCCCTGTCCCTGGAGCCCCGGCGCGCCCACCTCACCTTCCCCCTGAACGACGCGCGCGGGTTCACCATCGGAAAGATGGGCGAATCCGCCGAGCCGGAGCTGCAACGCCGCGTCAACTCCGCGGCCTTCAAGGCCTACACCCAAGGCGTACT
Source organism: Streptomyces sp. NBC_01298 (assembly GCF_035978755.1). Classification (NCBI taxonomy): domain Bacteria; kingdom Bacillati; phylum Actinomycetota; class Actinomycetes; order Kitasatosporales; family Streptomycetaceae; genus Streptomyces; species Streptomyces sp. NBC_01298. The sequence goes on along the minus strand of NZ_CP108414.1, from coordinate 183,377 downwards.
GGGGAAGCTGCCCGAGCTGCACGACCAGATGACCAAGGCGGCGGACGGCGCGGCGAAACTCTCGACGGGCACGGGCACGGCGGTCGGTGGAGCCCAGAAGCTCGCCGACGGCATCAGCCAGCTCTCCGACGGCTCGAAAACCCTGGCCGACGGCGCCGGACAGGTGGCCGACGGCACCCAGCAGCTGGTCGACGCGGTGGACGAGGCCGTGGCGATGGCCGAGGGCGAGGCCGCGCACATCGCCTCCGCCGTCCGGGAGGGAGCGGGGGCGGCATCCTCGACGGTGGAAGTGCTGACCCAGCTGGCGGACAAGGCGGTCGTGGACACCGCCTCCGTGTTGACGACGGTCAAGCAGCTGTGCGCCGGAGACCGGGGACCCGTCTGCCGCGACGCGATCCAGGCGGCGACCACCGCGCACCGGACCACAGTGAAGGTCTCCAAGGACCTGCACGCCCTCCAGCGCCTCCTCACCAAGGCCACCACGGTGCCACCCACGCTCGAAGCGCTCGCGAAACTGCTCGTCACGGGCGAGAACACCGTGCTCACGATCTCTGACGACCTCACCAGAGCCACCACGAAGGCGGCCCGAGCGGCCGCCGCGGTCCACCGCCACGTCAAGCACAGGTGTGCGGGCGACCCCGGCCCGGTGTGCACCGGACTCGTTCGAACTGACGAAGGACGTGAAGATCGCGGCCGAATGGGTCGACACGTCCCAGCACCGGATCAACGCCGCCGTACGGCGCCTGGCGGGCATCGTCGACGAGGCCGCCGCCCGCATCACCGAGCTTCCGGGCACCATCGCCGAAGCGCGGGCACAGGTCCAGCTCCTCAACGACGGCGCACACCAGGTCGCGGACGGTGCGAACCTGCTCCGCGACAACCTGGGCAAGGCCAAGGACGGCGCGAACGAGCTGACGACCGGCTTGGTCCGGCTCAAGACGGGGGCGAACGAGCTGGCGAACGGACTCGACTCGGGCGTGAAGAAGATCCCCTCGATCCGTCCGGACCTGCGGGCCAAAATGGCCGACGTACTGTCCAACCCCGTGGAGATCCGCACCGACGTCGAGAACCCGGCCCACGTCAACGGCCGCGGCCTGGCCCCCTTCTTCTTCGGCATCGCCCTATGGGTCCTCGGGCTCCTCGGCTACCAGATCCTGCGGCCCTTCAACTCCAGGGCGCTGGCCGGGGACCTGCCCTCGACGACCATCGCCCTCGGGGGCTGGCTGCCGATCCTGGGCATCGGGGTCCTCGCGGTCGGCGTCCTCTACGCCGCGGTCGACCTGGGCCTCGGCCTCGACCCGCTCCAGCCCGTGCACACCGTCGGGATCATGGTGCTGGGCGCGGCGGCGTTCACTGCGATCTCCTACGCCCTCAGGGCCGCCCTCGGCGTGGTCGGCGGGCTGCTCTCACTCGTGCTGCTGATGCTGCAGCTGACCTCGGGGGGCGGCACGTACCCCGTCCTCACATCACCACAGCCCTTCAAGTCCCTGCACCCGGTTCTGCCGATGTCGTACCTGATCGACGGGCTGCGCGTCTCCATCTCCGGTGGCAGGGAACAGGACTTCTGGTTCGACGTGCTCATGCTGACGGGATACCTCGCGGGGGCACTCGCCCTGGCCGTCCTGATCGCCCACAACCAGCGCACCTGGACCTTCGGCAGGATGAAACCCGCCGTGGAGATGTAAGGCTGCGACGCGCCATGAGATCCTCTGACAGTGCTTTTGAATGATCATGTAAACAGCGTCGAGCTTCGCCCGCTGAGCTATCAGTTCGCCGCGGCCCAAGGTGACCGCTACGACGACAACTGGCTCGTCATCGGTGGCACGGTGAAGACTCCCGACGGAAGCTGGTCCTTCACCGATCCCGCTTTGCTGAACTGCGAGGCCCGCGAGGTCGGCGCGTGGATGCGTGGGGCCGCCGCGGGGACGGTGGCCGTGACGGGGCCCGATGCCGAAGGCTATTGGTCCCCGGATACCTGGTTCAACGAACCGGTCCTGGCCTTCAGCCTCGCCGACCGGGACGAAACCGGGGCGACGATTCGCCTCCACCTGTCCCTGGAGGCGAGACCGCCTTGGCACCAGGGCGAAGACGGGCCGGACATCTACCAGTACTTCCTGGAAGTGCGGGTGGACACAGCCGCACTGCTTCACGCGGCAGACCAGTGGGATCTTTCCCTGGCGTCCTTCCCGACCCGCTGACTTACGTTCGGAAGCCCGGGGAGGAGTTCTGCGGGTCCCCCGGTTCCGTCCGATCACCCGTGCCCCGCTCAACGAGCCGGTGTCGGTCCGGTGCGGGGTCCGGACGCGTGTGCAGAACCGTTTGTCTTCTGGGTCGTTGAAGGGCCGAGTTCCCTTGTGCGCACCCGTCGGCACCCCTGACCGTCCGATGTGCATGTGGGTCTTCATGGCAGCGGGGGTCGCGGGACAGGACCGTCCCTGATGCCGGGTGCCCGGTAATCCACCCCCCTCCTCGGAGTGCCGGGCGCCCACCAACGGATAGCGATGCGGCTTGAGCCGTCAGGCATCCGACGGCACCTCGGGGTCGGCCAGGCCGGCCTCCTGCCTCCTGCTATTCCCGCGGATCGACCCCGCGCCCTAGACTGCGACCGCTCCAGGACTTGGCGATCATCGAGAGGGCGTACGAGATGAAGCGGGCACTGATCAGCGCACTGGCGGCCGTGGGGTTAGTCGTGTCCGGGGGGAGCGTCGCCACCGCTTCCGAGGACGCTCCGCCGCGCACGACGCACGGCCCCTGCCAGTACACACAGACCCCGGACGAGCCGCCGGCGCGCTCCGTTCCGCTGCCGCCCGACCCGCGGCGCACCCCCAGTCGTGGCACGGTCGATCTGGCTGTTCCGACCAGCCAGGGCCCGCTCCCGCTGCGGTTGGACCGGGCCAAGGCGCCGTGCACGGTCCAGAGTTTCCTGCACCTGGCACGGCACGGGTTCTACGACCGTACGGTGTGCCACCGTTTGACGGCGTACCCGACGCTGAAGGTCCTGCAGTGCGGTGACCCCACCGGTACCGGTGAGGGCGGGCCCGGGTACAAGTACAAGGACGAGCTGCCGGTGGACCTGCCGCCGGCACCGACCGATCCGACCGGCGCGCGCCGCCTCTACGGGCGGGGCCTGCTGGCGATGGCCAACGCCGGTCCGAACACGAACGGTTCACAGTTCTTCGTCGTCTACGGCGATTCCGCGCTGCGACCGAACTACACGGTGTTCGGCACGGTCGGCGCCGACGGCCTGACGACACTCGACAAAGTCGCCGCCGGAGGCATCGAACCGACCGCGGAGGACCCGGCACCGGTCGACGGCGCACCCGTGCTGCGGACCGAGCTGCTCAGCGTCCGGCCGTCCTGCCGGCATTGACGCACCGCGGCGAGGCCACGTCCTCAATGTGACGACACCTACGGGCCCCTGGCGTTGGGCATCGCCGCGCTCGCGGAGGGGTCCCAGGGCAGCCATGCCGATGGCGTCGGCATGTACGACGCTCTGTCGCCGGTCTTCTCCAGGACCTTTGGCGCCGAGCCCCCGCAGACCCTGACACTGCGCTCGGACCGCGCCCAGGTCCCCTCCGCCGTATGTGAGCTGCGGATTCTTCCGTTCCGAAAGGGAATGGGGTGCCGAGCGCGATGTCAGAGGGGCGTGCGATGATCCTTCGACTTCGCGCCGGCAAGGGGAGGCCGGTGCACACGGCCGCCCCTGACGGAACACACCCGTGGGGGCGGCGCGTATCCGTGGGCACCACGAACAGACAGCATGCAGGGGTGGGGAAATGAGTACCAGGACGATGGCCGGTTTCGCGGTTGCGGCGGCCGTGGTGGTGGGGACGGCGGGCTGCTCGGCCGGGGCGGTCACGCAGAAGGCCGGTGAGAAGGCCGGCGAATCCGCCCAAGCGATCCTCGGGGCGCTGTCCCGCGCGTCCGATGAGGCCTCGCAGGCGGGCTCGGCCGACATCATCGCCACGGTGACGAGCCCGGACACCGGCGGCAAGCCGGTCACGATGAAGGGCCTCTACTCCTGGGGCGACGGCGTGGCGATGGAGACCGTGATGCCGGCCAAGGACCTCCAAATGGAGGAGATGGTCGAGGACGGCACCGTGACGATGCGCCTCGCGAAGGGCGCCTACTACTACGAGGTCGACCGGATCGAGGAGGGCCCGTACAAGGGCAAGACCTGGATCCGGGTGGAGATGTCCGCGGTCCTCGGCGAGAAGGGGGGCGTCCGCCGCACAGGGTGACCCGACGGAGGCCCTCAAGAGCCTGAAGTACGCGAAGACCGCATCCCTGATCGGCGCGGAAGGCGTCAACGGGAGGAACACCAAGCACTACCGGGCCTCGGTCCCCGCCGCGAAGATGGGAGCCGCCGCCAGCGACATGTACAAGCACCTCGGGGTGTCCGGCGAGATCGTGACGGACGTGTGGCTGGACGACAACGGGATGCCGGCACGGCTGAACCAGGCCATCGGCGCGGTGAGCATGACGATGGACTTCCTCTCCTTCGGGACCGCGAAGACCGTCGAAGTGCCCCCGGCCTCGGAGGTAGCGGACATGACCGCCTTCTACAAGGAGCAGAAGCAGGGCAAGGCAGCCTGAGCCGCCCCGGTCGGGACCCGTGCGGCCCTCGTCGGGGAGGCTCTGGCCGACCGGGTGCGGGTCCACTGGGTGCGGGTCGAGGTGATGCTGATACTGATGACCGAGGAGTGCCAGTCGGCTCGCCGAGCGTCACCGAGGCGTAGGCACCGGCTTGAGGACCACCGCCCCGAACCGCAGACGCTCCCGATCGAGACGCCACCCCAGCGCACCTGCCAGCTCATCGAGGCCCTCAAGCCCGAGTCCGCGGTAGGCGCTGACGGGAAGCGAAATCGTCGCGTCAGGGCCATGGGAACCTGGTCCGATGGCCCGCCGCAGGGCGAAGCCGGCACGCACCCGCCACTGCTCGGGGGTGCCGTTCAGCTCCAGCCTGTACTGGCGCCGGGACAGCAGCACGCTGTCCCCGTACGGATCCCTCGGCACGCCTTTCGGCGTCTTGCCGAACAACGGCGCCCCGCCGCCACCGGCGAATACCGATGCGACTACGGCCACGGCGAGACCTACGGGAACATAGATCCACTGCAGATGGAACTGGCATCGCAGCCCCCAGACCGAGCGCGGGGGCAGCGGTCCGTACTCGATGGTGCCCGACGTCCTCGCGCGCGAGTCCCCACCCATGAATAGCCCCGCCCCTCACCCCGACGTACTGCTACCTGCGTGGATCATGCCGTGGATCCGGTCGGTCTGTCCGGGCCTTGACCCCGGACTTTGAACACGTCCATGTGTGGACGGCCACTCATCTGTCGCCGAGCGGGTCGGCTACTGGACCGCCCCGGGGCGCCGCCGCCGATCAGCGTGCCAGGCCGGTACACGCGGACACGGCGGCCACGCTGCGGTCGCGTACGAGGCCTGCCGTTGAATCCGGTCGGCGCCCGCCGTCAGAGCTTGCCGAAGGCGACCCCGCGCCAGGTCCATCCGGCACCGAGGACGGCGTCCCGCGTCCGGTCCAACTGGGTCGTGGCGAAGAGGGTGCGCCAGGCCGGCTCCAGGATCCGCCACTCGGCCACCAGGTCGGCGCCCTCCGCGGGAGTGGCGACGCGCACCAGGTACGGCACGTCCGGCCCGTTGAGATGGTCGCCGACTGCGTAGCCCGAGCCGCCGACGGCATCCACGACCTTGTCGGGGTCGACGGTGAACTCGAGGCCCACGGTGCCGCCTTGCCGGGGGAGAGGCCCAGCTTGCCGGCGGGGTGGTATTCGCCGTCGTCCTCCTTGCGGAAGGCCGGCCTCGCCTCGGCACCGGGACCGTACCAGCCCTCCGCCGTCGAGCCGAAGCCGATCCCGCCGACCTGCGCTCCTCCGTCGGCCTCCGCTCCTCTGGCGACCAAGCCCTTCGCCCCGGCGAACGCCTTCCCGCTGAGCGTGACCCCGGCGCATCCCTCGGCCCGGCTGTAGGAGCCGACATGCCCGTAGTCGACGCGTCCCTCGACCAGGGCGCGCGCTCCCACGGAGGCCTCGGCCGCCTGCGGTGCGGTGTCGGTCGTCCCAGGGCCTTCACGCTCCGCGCCCTCGCGGGTACGCTCCGTGCGTCATGGTGGGGGCCAAGTGGGGCCCACATTCGGGGGGATGCTTCGTGATCGAGCAGGCGCACGTTCAGGCCGGCGACAAGCCCACGCCGGCGCTCAAGGACATCAGGGACCGGATCGCGACGGCGGTGGGCGAGACGGAGGGCGGCACCGGCCTCAAGCGCCTCACGTGCTGGCTGCAGATGCCGGTCGATTCCGCGTTCGGCAAGATGATGGACGTCAACTGCCAGGAGCGCGCCAAGGTGGTCGGCGCTCTGCTGAGCCCCGGGGAGGGCAGGCTCTTCACGCCCGCCGACCTCGGGTCGGTGATCAATGCCTCGGCCGCGTGGACCGGCATCGACACGGCCCTCAAGTCCGAGCGAGCCGTGTACGTCAACGGTCCCGCCAGCCACGTGGGCGGGGCCGAGAGCAATTTCAAATCCGGATTCCACGTGATCGTCTTCCTGGCCGTCGGGAAGGACGCCGACGACCGCGTCTACTACCTGGGCCTCGACCCGGACGTCAGCGCCACGACGGAGTCCCGGGCGGCGTGGAAGGCACTGGTCTCGGGGGAGCCCGAGACGAAGCCGGAGGAGTTCACCCCGGCGAAGAGCCTGGGGGTCGTCAAGTCGATGATCCTCGGCGACAAGGACGCCGGCTTCGGCCCGCTGGTCCGCAAGTACTACGTAGACACCACCGCGAAGTTCCCCAGGATCAAGCGCTTCGCCTGAGCGAGCCCGGCGCCGTCGAACACATCACCGGCGTCTACCGCGCCCCGGCCGACGCGAGCGCAGCGACCTGCCGGCGCGGGCAGAACGACAGCACCGACTACCGCGCCTGGCTGGTCACCGACAACTCGGTACTGCTGTGCGCGATGTTCTACCGCAGCACCTGATGCTGCCCGACCTGATTCGAATGAGGGGTCGGCCGAAGCGTCGCGGCCGGTGCCGGGGCCGCCGTGCCCGGGGCTGTCCGCGGGGGGTGCAGTGACGTTTCGCCGGTGAACTGGTCTGCCTGGATGGGTGAACCCTTCTTCGCGGGCCTGCCGCCAACGGTGTCGGAGCAGATAGAACCGGCCCATGACGATCAAGAAGTGGGCTGCGGCTGCGGCCGGCGCGGCCCTCACGCTGTCCCTGCCCGTCACCCTCGCCCAGGCCACCGAGACGAGGACCGCGGCCGGGCCGCACATCGTGCCGACCGGCGTTCCGGTGTCCGCGTCCCGGCCCGCGGCAGGTCCCGCCCCGGACGACGAAGCCGAACTGCTGATCCTGTCGAACGAGGAGTACGCCAGGCGCTTCGGGAACCGGACCCCGCCGACGGCCGGTGTGCCAGTGCCTGCCGGTGCGCTCTCACCGGCCGCCCCCGTGCTCCAGGATCGGGATCCCCAGCAGCCTTGGCACAGGATCAACTGGTCCCTCCGCGACTGGGATGTCAACAACCTGTGAGTGCCGGCACCGGCACCACCCCCGGCACCGTCCGCGTCTATCCGGACCACGACGGCCGCACCATCGGCATCGACCTCGCGGTTCGCTCCCGAACAGGGGCACCCCGTACCGTCGGTTGGTGGGCTGACACCCAGCTCGCCGCCCTCCTGCGCCCGGAGGACACCGCCACCCTACCGACTTGCCGCTCGGCGGACCCGCACCCGGCCGCAGTTCCAGGTCGAACCCCAGCACCGCCGGCGGCAGTCGTACGGCGGACCGGCCGGGGCAGGGTCGGGCTTGAGCGCTCAGCGCAGTACGGCCGCCAGCAGGTCGGAGCCCAGGGCCGTCAGGTCGGTCAGGTTGAGGGTGTAGCGGACGTAACGGCCGTGCCGGCGGGCCGTGAGCAGGCCCGCGCGGCGCAGGACGGCGAGGTGGCGGGAGACCTCCGGGGGTGAGAGTTCCCAGGCGTGGGCCAGTTCACCGTTGGTGTGCGGGCCGCGGGCCAGGGTGCGCAGTAGCCGCAGCCGTACCGGATGGGCGAGTGCGTCCAGTCTCAGCGTGACCGTTGCCAGCGATGCGGGTTCCGCTGGGCCCGGCTCCGCCACCGGGTACTGCACCACCGGCTGCCATCCGGGCGCGTGCACCGCCACCAGGTGCGGGCGGCCGAAGACGCTGGGGATGAAGGTGAGTCCGGTGCCGTGGGCCGAGGTCGCGTTGTCCTGCAGCTTGTCCACGATGACGCCGTCGCCGTCGGGCGCCAGGGTGACCGCGCCGGAGACCGATGCGAGCGCCGCCCCGATGCCCTGGCGCTTGAGCAGGTCGTTCTTCAGGCGCAGGTCGGTGGCGAGTCGCACGGCGACGCCCTTCCAGGCCGCGGTGAAGAAGGCCTCGGCGCACTGTTCGAGGGTGTCGCGCACCCGTGCCCGTACGGCGGCCGGGTCCGCGAGGAGCCGTTCCGCGAAGGCCTCTTGGAGCGCGCCGCGGGCCTGGGCCAGGTCCAGTACCCGCTCGCGCGCCGTCGCGTCGGCGAGCGGCGACGGCGCGGCGAAGTGGACCCGGTTGCTGCCGCACGTGGTGACGAGCGCGGCGGTCACGTACGTTTCGTCGTCGATGCGGTCCACACCGTCCAGCTCCTCGGCGAGGGTCGCCTGGGGCCGGGCGGGGACCAGGAAGTCGGCCCGTGAGGACCGCCAGAGGAACTCCGCCTCCCGCAACCGCTCCGCCAGCTCCGGCCGCAGCCCGGTCCAGACGCCCCCGGCCCAGCCGGCGAGCTGCGGGTGATGCCCGGGTTCGGCCAGTACGTGCAGCATCGCGGTCAGCTCGGCCAGCGGGGAGGCGGCGAACCGCAGCCGCTCGGACGGCAGTCCGCTGATGTCGATCCTCAACGTCACCCCCTCATCATCACCGACCGGTCGGCGGATGACAGCGACGGTTGACGATGTCCGTCAACCGTCGCACCCCGCCCGGCGCCCGGACGCACCGTGAGGCCATGGCAACCACCATGACCACCACCACCAAGATCCGACCGCGCGCCCTCGTCCGTGCTTCCGGAGGTCCCCGCTATGCCGTCGCCCTGGCCGTGGACGCGCTCGGCACCGGCCTGCTGCGTCCCTTCCTGCTGCTCTACGGGGTGACCGTGCTGGAGCTGTCCGCGCCGGCCACCGGTATCGCCATGACGGCAGGCATCGTCGTGGGTCTGGTGTGCATGCCCGCGGTGGGCCGATGGCTGGACCGGGGCGCACGCAGCGCGGTCGTCGCGGCGTCGATGCTGGTACGAGTGCTGGGCGTGGCGCTGTTGCTGGCCACGCCGGCGGGGCACGTCTGGCTGTTCGCGGCGGCGGCGCTCTTCCTCGGCATGGGCAATCAGGCGTGGCCGGCCGCCCACGCGGCTGTCGTGGCCACGATCGCCTACGGCCGGGAACGCGACGTCGCCCTCGCGGCCGGGCGTGCCCTGCGCAATGCCGGCTTGGGCGTGGGAGCGCTCCTCGCCACCGTCTGCCTGGCGGGCGGCACCACCGCGTTGCAGGCGCTGGCGGCCGTCACCGGGCTCGCCTACCTCACGGCGGCGGCCCTGACCTGGTCGGTCCACCTGCACGCACGCCCGGCCGCTGCCCCGGCCAAGGACGGAGACGGAAGCGGGGACGACGGGCCCGCACCACGGATGCGCGGGCTGCTCGCCGCCAACGTGGTCTACGTCTTCTGCCTCAACGTCCCCGAAATCGCGCTCCCTCTGGTCCTGTTGACCCAGCTGCACGCGTCCCCGATGTGGTCGGCGGCCATCTTCGTGGCCAACACGGTGCTGGTGGTCGCCCTGCAGGTGCCGGTCACGGTCCTGATGTCCCGGTTCTCCCGGCGGACCTCGCTGGCTCTCGCGGGCGTGGTACTCGCCGCGTCCTACCTCGGCTTCCTCGCGGCCACCTCACTGGGACACGGCTGGGGTGCCCCGGCTGTCGCCACGGTGTCCGTCGTCTGCACCATCGGCGAGATCCTCTACGCCGGCAGCGCCACCGCCCTCGTCACGGCCCTCGCCCCGGCCCATGTCCTGGGCCGCGCCCTCGCCCGCTTCCAGCTCTCCACGGGCTTCGGCCTCGCCGTCTCTCCCGCGGTCATCACCTCTCTCGCACCCCACGGCCCAACCGCCCTCTGGGGCAGCCTCGCCGCTGCGACGCTCCTCTCCGCCTCAGCCGTCGCCACCGAGAAGGGCACGGGGGCGACGAAGGGGCCTCTCTGAACAGCGGGTCGGGAACCGTCCGGCGTGATCGTGCGTGAGCTCTTGATGGACAGTCGGCTGATGCAGGGGAATCTGATGAAGATGAAGATGAAGATGAAGACGCGGGCGATGGCGGGCACGGCAGCGGTATCGGCATGCGTGGCACTGCTGACGTCCGGGTGCGGTCCGGACGAAGCGAAGGAGAGCGCCGTCGCGAAGCCTTCGCCGCCGTCCGCGTCCACACCATCGAACGTTCCGTCGGGCACGCCGTCCGCATCCGCCGTAACCGGACAGCCATCGGCCCCCGTGAACGCCGACCTGCCCGCGCCCAGGACGAAGGAGCGCGCGATCCAGCGGTACGAGCAGTACCTCCACGCCCTCGGTCGTGAGGACATCGGCACGGTCTGCGAGGTGGCAGGGCCAGGAGCGAAGAAGGCGGAGGAGCAGGGGTTCGGTCCGTGCACGACGACCTACGCGATCGTGTTCCAGATGATTTCACCCGAGCAGAAGAAGGCCCTGAAAACCGCGACGGTCGATCCGCAGCGCGTTCGGGTGCGCACGCTCGACGCGATCGAGATGCCGCTCGAAGCGGTCAGGTCCTCCGCGACCTTCTCCGAGGAAGACCTCGGCAGCTACGTCCTGGAATACCTCAAGGACGACTACTACATCACCGACGGGAAGTAACTCCTCAGTCGCGGAGACCCGCCGGAGGCGAGGGATCGGCAGGGAGGGCGTTCTGGCCGCCACCACGATTCAGGCGGCAAGCTCTCGCTCGCGCATCTGGTCGCGGGGGAGCCGGACGCGTTCCCCCCGGCGACACGGAGCCATGTGGAGACAACGAGCCGGGACGACCTCACCGCGGTGGTCGCGGGTCGGTGCCCGACGGCTCGCCGTGACGGTCCTGGCCCGCGTTCCGGTTCAGCCAGTGCCGCAGAGCCCTGATCTCCGAGAGGGTGTCGGCCGCCATCCGGCGTGCCTCCGGTGAGTCCTGGTCCGTCCGCAGGCGGTGGGCGTACCAGCCGGAATACCAAGAGGCGAACGCTCCGATGACGATGCCGAACAGGGCGACGGCCACGATGCTGAGACCCACCGCCGCCAGCCTCCCGACAGGTGTGATCGGATACAGCTCCCCGTACATGGTCATCGTCATCGTGGTGGCCGCCCAGTAGGCCGCCAGCCCGAAGCTCGTGATCGTCGCGCCCGGCACACCGCGCTCCGCGGCCAGGGTGACCAGTGCACCCGCCGTGCACAGCAGGACGGAGGCCATTCCGGCGTACAGCATGAGTTCGACGTCCAGACCGCGGCGAACACGGTGGCGCAGCGTGGAGACCGCGGTGAGCTCGCGCACCGCACGTACCGGCCGCAGGAACGGGAAGAACACGATCAACAAGTCCGACAGGTGTCTGCCGAACCAGGCAAGGCGGTTGTCTGCCAGGGCGAGCCGGATGAGGTAGTCCACGAGGAACACCGCCCAGGTGGTCACCAGGCCGATGAAACACATCTGCCGCATCGCGGCGCTCAGGTGCGTGTCGGCGATCGGCACCGCGAAGCAGGCCATGAACAGCACGGACACGACCAGGAGCGGAATCTCCCCGGCCGCCTCCCACGCCGCCACCCGCCCGTTGTCGGAGGCCTCCCGGGAAGGTGCTCCGTCCGCCCCCGTCGCCTGCGGTGCTTCGCTGGTGTTCACGCCGCCAAGCCTGCCGTGAGATCACGTCACCGACGGCCGTACACGCCGCGAGGGTTCAACCCGTCGCGGGCCGGTCGTCGTAGACGTGGGCGGCCTCGGGGACGGGAGAACACCCCGGATCCCGGCCGAAGTAGGTCAGAATCTGTCCTATCTGGCCTCTAGCCTGCGGTGTATGCAGAAATACGAGGACGGCGTCGAGATTCTTGTCCCCGCGAGCCCGGCAGAGCTGGAGGCATGGCTCGACGAGCATCACGGGGAGCGGACCGCGCTCTGGGTGAAGATCGCCAAGAAGCACACCGGCATCCCGTCGCTCACCTGGGAAGAGATGGTCGACACGGTGCTCTGCTTCGGCTGGATCGACGGTCTGCGGCGCGGCTTCGACGACACGTACTTCCTGCAGCGCACGACACCCCGCCGCCCCCGCTCGCCCTGGTCGCAGGTGAACGTCGACAAGGCCGAGGCCTTGATCGCCGTGGGACGGATGCGCCCCCGAGGCCTCGCCGAGGTCGAAGCGGCGCGGGCGGACGGTCGCTGGGCCACGGCATACGCCTCGCAGAAGAACGCCACCGCGCCGCCGGATCTCGTCGAGGCGCTCGCCGCGAACCAGGCGGCGCGGGCGTTCTACGAGACGCTCGGCAAGTCCGACCGGTTCGCCCTGTATCTCAGCCTGGTCACCGCCCGTACCGAGAAGACCCGGCTGGCCCGCCTGGAGCGGATGGTGGCGACCATGGCGAGGTCCGAGCGGCCATCATGATCAACCCTGATGCGGGTCCAGCGGGCCCGGCACCCGCCCCGAAAGCCCCTCGGTGCCACTTGAGATCACGGCCCCGGAGTCGTGGCTGTCCTACCGATCCGGGGGCTGAGGTGCCTCGGGCGGCTGTGGGGTGTCGGCTTCCGGGTCGCCGGCCGGGCCGATGCGGATCTCGAAGTCGCCGCCGTACTCTTCGTGGCCGGCGGCTACGGCGACGGCTACGGCTTCCTCGCCCTGCTCGCCCTGGATGATGAGGGGGTCCTGGCGCAGGTCCCGTACGAGTGCCACGCACATGCCGATCATGACCAGGGTGAACGGCGCTGCCACGAGGATCGTCAGGTTCTGCAGTCCGGCGAGCGCGTCGCCCTTGCCGTTGCCGATGAGCAGCATGACGGCCGCGACGGCACCGGTGACCACGCCCCAGAAGACGACCACCAGCCGGGACGGTTCCAGGACACCCTTTTGCGAGAGTGTTCCCATCACGATGGAGGCGGCGTCGGCGCCGGAGACGAAGAAGATGGCCACGAGGACCATGACGAGCAGGCTCATCGCCGTGGCGAGGGGGAACTGCTGGAGCAGCCCGAAGAGCTGTCCCTCGGGGGTGCTCTCCTCGTCGAGGCCGCCGCGCTCCCGGAGCTTCATGGCCGTGCCGCCGAAGACGGCGAACCACAGCAGACTGACCGTGCTCGGTACGAGGATGACGCCGCCGATGAACTGCCGGATGGTGCGTCCGCGGCTGATCCGGGCGATGAACATGCCGACGAACGGGGTCCAGGAGATCCACCAGGCCCAGTAGAAGACCGTCCAGCTGCCGAGCCATTCGGCGACCTCGCCTGCGCCGGTGGCCTCGGTTCGGCCGATGAGCTGGGGGAGGTCGCCGAGGTAGGCGCCGAGGGAGGTGGGCAGCAGGTCGAGCACGATGATGGTCGGCCCGGCGACGAACACGAACACGACGAGGAGGAGGGCGAGCACCATGTTGATGTTCGACAGCCACTGGATGCCGCGTTCCACGCCCGAGACCGCGGAGGCGACGAAGGCGACGGTCAGGACGGCGATGACGGCGACGAGGAGCGCGGTGCTCACCGACTCCATCCAGCCCAGTTCACGGAAGCCGCTGCCGATCTGGAGGGCCCCTAGGCCCAGTGAGGCCGCGGAGCCGAAGAGGGTGGCGAAGATGGCCACGATGTCGATGACGCGGCCGATGCCGCCGTGTGCGTGTCGGGCGCCGATGAGCGGCTCGAACACCGCGCTGATCGTCTGGCGGCGGTTGCGGCGGAACGTGCTGTAGGCGATGGCGAGGCCGACGACCGCGTAGATCGCCCACGGGTGGAGCGTCCAGTGGAACAGAGTGGTGGCCATCGCGGTCTGCATCCGCTCGGCGGAGTCGACGGGATGAGTGCCGGGCGGAGGCTTCCCGTAGTGCGCCAGGGGTTCACTCACGCCGTAGAACATGAGCCCGATGCCCATGCCGGCGCTGAACATCATGGCAACCCAGGAGACGGTGCGGAACTCCGGCGGCTCGCCCTCGCGGCCGAGGCAGATCCGTCCATAGCGGCTGATCGCCAACCAGAGGGCGAAGACAACGAAAGCGCTGGCGGCGAGCATGAAGGCCCAGCCGCCGTTGTGGATGAGCCCTTCGAGCAGGCTGCTCGACACGCTCTCCAGTGAGTCAGTCGCCAGGGCGCCCCACAGGACGAAGGCGAGCGTCAGGCCCGCGGTGACCCCGAAGACCACCTTGTCCGTGCGGGAACGTTGATCGGCTGCCAACGAAGCCCCCCTTTACCTGAATACGAAACCGCATGGTGTGATGGATCGTCACGTTATTCGTATTCAAGCTCATATCGGACCGCTAGGCCCGTAGGACGCCACGGCGCCGGCCGCACGGCCGGCCGTGATCAATACGGTCCCGCGCGTACGCGACCGGTTCGGCAGGGGTAGCGGAGCCACCCGCTTCGTACACCAGGAGCAGACCCGTCCGGTGGAACCTGCTGTCGTGACCGGGCCGGCGTAGCCCACCTTGTAAGCGCGTCTCAGGCGTACGGGTTTCCAGTGCGCGCTAGCGGTGTAGAGGCCCTCCTGTCCCGGCGCCCTTCACGCTCCTTCGTCGCCGCGCCGGGAGTGCCCGCGGCCCGGCAGGATCTCCTGGATCTTGGCCTTCAGTCCCTGGCGGACCATCCCTGCGCGGTCGCTGTCGCCCTTGAGGATCGAGGCGGCGGTCGCTTCGATCTGGTCGAGGTCGGCGTGCGGCGGGATCGGCGGGACGGCCGGGTCGGTGCGGAAGTCGATGACGAAGGGGCGGTCGGCGGTCAGGGCCTGCTTCCAGGCGGTCTCCACGCCGCCCGGCTCCTCCACCCGTACGCCGCCCAGCCCGATCGACCGCGCGAAGTCCGCGTAGCGGACGTCGGGCAGGGCCTGCGAGGGCAGGAACTGCGGGGCACCCGACATGGCCCGCATCTCCCAGGTGACCTGGTTGAGGTCCTGGTTGTTGAGGACGGCCACGACCAGCCGCGGATCCTCCCAGTCCCCGTAGTACTTGGCGGCGGTGATGAGCTCGGCCATGCCGTTCATCTGCATGGCGCCGTCGCCGACGATCGCCACCGCCGGCCGGCCGGGATGCGCGAACTTCGCGCCGATGGCGTACGGGACGCCCGGCCCCATGGTCGCCAGCGTGCCCGACAGGGAGCCGCGCATGGTTCCGCGCATCCGCAGGTGACGGGCGTACCAATTGGCCGCCGAACCGGAGTCGGCCGAGAGCATCACGTCGTCGGGCAGCAGCGCGTCCAGGGTGTGCACCACGCACTCGGGGTTGACCGGATCGGCGTCGACGTCCGCACGGCGTTCCATGACCTGCCACCAGCGCGCGGCGTCCTTCTCGATCTTCTTGCGCCAGGAGCCGTGCTTCTTGCGCTTCAGCTGCGGCAGCAGCGCCTTCAACGTTTCCTGGGCGTCGCCGACGAGGTTCACCTCGAAGGGGTAGCGCAGGCCGACCATGAAGGGGTCGATGTCGATCTGGACGGCGCGTGCCCGGCCGAACTCGGGGAGGAACTGGCTGTACGGGAAGCTGGAACCCACCACGAGGAGGGTGTCGCAGTCGCGCATCATCTCGTAGGAGGGGCGGGTGCCCAGCAGCCCGATGGCGCCGGTGACGTAGGGCAGGTCGTCGGGCAGGGCGTCCTTGCCGAGGAGCGCCTTGGCCACCCCGGCGCCGAGGAGGTCCGCCAGCGCCTCGACCTCGGCCCGGGCACCGCGTGCGCCCTGGCCGATCAGTACGGCGACCTTCTCGCCCTCGTTCAGCACGGCCGCGGCCCGCGCGAGGTCGCCGGCGGCGGGGACCGGGGCGTAGGAGGGGCTGCCGAGGCTGGAGGGGACCATCTTGAAGGCGTGCGCCGGCGGGGAGTAGTCCAGCTCCTGCACGTCGGCGGGGACGATGACGGCGGTCACGGTGCGCTTGGCGTACGCGGTGCGCATGGCCCGGTCGATGACGTTCGGCAGCTGCTCGGGGACGGTGACCATCTCGCAATAGTCCGAGGCCACGTCCTTGTAGAGGCTGAGCAGGTCGACTTCCTGCTGGTAGGAGCCGCCCATGGCGCTGCGGTTGGTCTGGCCCACGATGGCGACGACCGGCACGTGGTCGAGTTTGGCGTCGTACAGGCCGTTGAGCAGGTGGATGGCGCCCGGGCCGGAGGTTGCCGCGCAGACGCCGACGCGGCCGGAGAACTTGGCGTAGCCGACCGCTTGGAGCGCCGACATCTCCTCGTGACGCGACTGGACGAACCGGGGTTTGTCGTCCGCGCGCCCCCACGCGGCGAGCAGGCCGTTGATGCCGTCACCGGGGTAGGCGAAGACGTGCTCCACGTCCCATTCGCGCAGGCGCTGGAGGATGAAGTCGGACACCTTGATCGACATGATGTTCCTTCTCGTGGCGTAAGGGGTGTTCGCGGGTCGGGCGCGGGCTACTTCCGGGGCGCGTCGGGGTTCGGCCTCAGCTCGAAACCGCTGCGCGGGCGGGTCGGCATGCGGTTGAGGGGGATGGTCAGGTCCTGTGCGGGGACTTCGTACTCCATCCGCGCCAGCTCCCCGGCGATGGTCGCGAGCGCGGTCACGGTGATGTCCTCGCCGGGGCAGCGGTGGCCGCGGGCGGGGTCCCCGCCGCCCTGCGGGACGAGGTGGACCAGCAGCGGGCTGCCGGGGCCCTCGGGGGAGGTCAACCGCTGCGGGTCGAAACGGTCCGGGTCGAAGCGGTACGGGTGCTCGAACAGCGTGGCGTCGTGGTTCTGGCCGTACAGGTCGAGCAGGACGAGGGTGTCCTTCGCGATGTCCTCGCCCCGCCAGGTCAGGTCCTGTGCCGCGAGTCCGGCGACGAAGGGGGCGAAGGGGTAGAAGCGCCGTACTTCGTGGGCGAACGCCGTGGCGTAGGTGCCGTCGGGGTCGGAGCGGAGCAGGTCGCGGTGGTGGGGCCAGCGGTGCAGGGCGTGGGCGGCGAAGGCCGCGAACCAGGCGACGGCGACGGTCGGCCTGATGATGTTCAGCAGTTCCACCGCCGCCGTCTGGACGTCCAGGAGGTTCCCGCCCGCCTCCCGGTGCCACGCCACCGTCTCCAGGGCCGTCTGCTTGGTCTGCGCCTCCGGGGACCGGCGCATCTCGGTGATCAGCGCGGCCATGGCCTCCTCCTGCCGGCGACGGGCCCGCCGGGCCCGCAGATGGCGCGGGCCCGGCGTCGCGAAGCCGTCGACCATGGCCGTGCAGTCGCGCGCCAGCCGGCCGACTCCCGCGTCGGAGAGCGGAACGCCCGCCCAGTCACAGACCGCCTGGGCGAGCACCCCGGCCGCCTCGTCGAAGAGCACCACGGGTTCGCTCCGCCGACGGGTCATCGCCTCGCGCCACCGCCAGCTGACGTGTCCGCCCAGAGTGGCGACGCCGGTGCCGTCCTTGAGGAGGGTGACGAACATGGCCTTGCGGATCCGGTGCCGGTCCCCGTCGAGGGTGTGCACGGCACCCTGCCCGAACAGGGTGTCCAGGACGGGGTCGGGCAGGGCCCCGGCGCGGACGGCGTGCTTCTCGTCGTAGAAGAACGCCACCGCCTCGGGGCCCCGCAGCGCGATGGCGGGGCGGCCGAGCAGCCGGGTTCTGACCGTGCCGTCGATCGTCCCGCGCATCCGGTTGGGGAGCCAGGCATACCCGTGGGCCAGCAGGCCGAGCGTGCCGTCGCTCCACCGGGCCGCGGAATTCTTGGAGGGCGTCATGGTGCGCGGCTACCCGCTGCCGCCGGACGGACACGTCCGGGCAGCATCCGTCAGGAGCGGCCCGGGCGCAGGAGCTCCAGGACGGCGCGCTCGACCCCGCCGTGCGCGGACGGCCACCCGAACAGGCCGTCCTCGCCCAGCCGGCCCAAGGCGGGAGCGATGGTGTCGCCGCCCTCGTTGAGCTCGATGACCCGGGGGTCGATGTAGGAGGGCACGGCGCACGGCCGGCGTGTTCCCGAGGCACTCGCGGACCTCGCGCACGGCGCGGGCCACGACCTTGGAACGCCGGGCGGGGGAGGTGTCGGTGGTGTTCTGGGAAACGGCCAGGCGACCGCGGCCAGGACGTTGGCGTACCAGGTCCTGAAGTCCTTCGCCGTGACGGAGACGAGCGGCGTCCCCGGGTCCTTGCGCCTGAGCAGTGCGCTGACCACGGCAGGGGCTTGCTCGTCGATGAGCGTACGGGGCACGGTCCTGCCGGACTTGGCGGGGAAGGCGAGCCGGATCTCGCCGCTCCGGCAGGAGGCGTGTTCGCGCAGCAGGGTGGTGAGCCCGTGGCTCCCGTTGTCCCGGGCGTAGCGCTCGCCCCCGATCCGCAGGGATCCCAGGTCCAGCAGCCGGGTCAGACGGGCCAGGACGCGGGTGCGGGCCAAGCCGCGGCCGCCGAGGTCGTCCGTGACGTGCTCGCGCCGTCGCGGCAGCGATCGGGCCACCAGGGACCCGCCCCCGGTCCGCAGCCGCACAGCGGCCTTCTGCTGGTGTCGGGGTGGGCCTGCGCGCGCAGGGTCCAGGCCTGGCAGGAACAGTCGTACGGCAGGGGCGGGAACCGGTGCCCGCGCACGTCGGTGCTCTTGCTCCAGAGGTGCTCCTTGCCGCACGCCCCTGGGCTCTACGTGCCGCACACCCCAGGGGCGGGCTGATCGAGGGGGGAGGACATCGGGCGTTTTGACGGGAGCAAACGGGTCAGACGCCTGGCGTGCGGACCAGTGATCTCCCTTCGTTGGAAGGAGCGGTTTGTGGATACCGACGCGGCTCTGCCCCTGGACCTCGGGCCCCCGCGGGAGGTGCTCGGAGGGGCCGCCCCGGACGGGAGCCTGCCGCAGGACCACACCCAGGCGATCCTGCAGACCACCAAACGGGTGGCCGCACTCCTCAAGGCATCGGGTCTGCCGTTCGCCCTGGCCGGCAGTGTGGCCGCCTTCGCCCACGGGCTGCCGGCGAACTTCCAGCACGACACCGATTTCTGCGTGCGTCCCGAGGACGCCGACGCGGCGATCGAGGCACTGGCGGCCGGAGGGATCGCGATGCGGCGTGCCCCCGAGGACTGGCTGGTGAAGGGCCGTTCCGGAGGTGAGGAGATCGACCTGATCTTCGAGCTGGCCCGCCGCCCCGTCAGCGGTGAGCTCCTGGAGCGGGCCGAGGCAAGGGTGGTCGACTCGGTATGGATGCCGGTCCTGGCTCCCACGGACCTCATGGACAGCAGACTCGCCGCGCTCTGCGAGCACTACTGCGACTTCGGCGACCTCCTGCCCATGGCCCGCATGCTGCGCGAGCAGATCGACTGGCCCCGCCTCGACCGTGACCACCGCGCGGATCCCCTGGCGGACGCCTTCCTGTACGCCCTGGAACGCCTCAAGATCATCGACGGGACGGACCGTGGAGGGGAGACGCCATGAGCACGGGAGAGTTCATCGAGTACCGCATCGAGCACCTGCGTGCCCGCCTGGCCCGGGAGGACATCGCCGAACTCGGGCTTCAGATCGACGTGCACGGTGCGCACGCCGTCCTGAGGGGGAGCGTCTGCAGCGACGCCTGCCGCGAGGCCGTCCTGCGCGCGGCGGCCGAGGAGTTCGACGACGTCCCCTGGCGGGCGGACCTGACGGTGAACCGTCCGCATCTGTCCCCCCGTCCGGAGGAACTCCCGTGATCCGCGTCGCCGCCGTCGGGGACATCCACCTCGGACCCGACAGCCGGGGAACCCTGCGGCCGGCCTTCGAAACTCTCGGGGACTGCGCCGACCTGCTGCTGCTCGCCGGTGACCTCACCCGGCACGGGACGGCGGAGGAGGCACGGGTGGTGGCCGGCGAGGTCGGGGACCTGCCCGTGCCGGTGGTGGCGGTCCTAGGCAACCACGACTACCAGAGCGACCAGCAGGACGCCGTGGCCCGGGAACTCACCTCGTGCGGCGTACACGTCCTGGAGGGCAGCGGAGTGGTCCTCGACGTCCGGGGCCGACGGGTAGGCGTCGCGGGCACCAAGGGCTTCTGCGGAGGATTCGCGGGGCGCAGCGGCAGCGATTTCGGCGAGCCGGAGATGAAGGCGTTCATCCGCCTCACCCAGCGCTGCGCGCAGGGCCTCGAACAGTCCCTGCGCGACCTCTCGGACCGGGGCTGCGACCTGCGGATCGCCCTGACGCATTACTCACCGGTGCCGGACACACTGGCGGGCGAGCCCGTCGAGATCCACCCCTTCCTCGGCAGCTACCTCCTGGCCGAGGCGATGGACGCGGCCGGAGCCGACCTCGCGGTCCACGGACACGCCCACCTCGGCACGGAACACGGCATGACCGCCGCAGGAGTGCGGGTACGCAACGTCGCCATGCCCGTCATCGACCGGGCCTTCGCCGTCTACCACCTGACACCGGGGCCGCCGTCGGAGCGGGAGCGCGACGCACAGCTCCTGAGGTGACATGAGCCGGGCGCCACGCTAGGCCAGACCCTCGGCCGCGGGTACGCTACGGGTTCCCATTCCGACCCCCATCGTGCCCTGGGCGGCCGGCCCCGGCGGACGTGTAGCCGGGGAAGACGGCGCCGTGTCAGCGTGCGTGGTGGTGGGCGCTCCGCTGGTGGGGAAGTCCGGTCGGCCGGGCGGCGGTGGTGCGGCGGTGGGTGGCCCGGCTGCGCCGACCAGGGAAGGGGTTGCGCCGGGCGGGGGCGCTGGGGGCCGCGGCCAACATGGCGATGAGGGCGGGGACCGCGACGAGGATGAGCACGGTAACGAGGGGCATGTTCCTGCCTTCCGTCGGGTTCTGACTGCTTGTAGCTACCTAGTGTTACCGGAATGCGGTTACGTAAACACACATGGTGATTCCTGGTGGGGGCTCTCGTGCCAGCACGCGGTCTCCCACCGGCGGTGTACGAGCCGACCGGCTACCTCGCTGTCGGGCAGGATGACGCGGACGGACGGGAGTCGGTCAGGCGGCCGGTGTCGGGCGGGCCCGGTCATGATCCGGTGTGGGCGAGTCGCCGGCCGGCTGTGGCTTGCAGTGGGGCCCCGGCGGGCTCGGCCACACGAGCCGAGTAGGGTGCGGACAAAAGCGGGGGTGGAGGGTCATGAATCTTGACGTGCCTGGCCCGGAAGCCGGCTGGCTGGATGCACCGGTCTCGGCGCGTGCGAATCCGAACCCTGCGTGGCAGACAAGCATGTGGTGGTACGTCTCGGGTCTATTCCGTGTAGTGGCAGGCCTTGCACCGTCGCTGGACTCCGTGGCGGGCCGGTTGAAGCTGACAACCGAGCGGGGCTGGGAGGAACTGAGCCCCGTCGATGTCGCGATGATCCAGATCCGTGGCGTGCACTTTGCGCTCCACCGCATGGAGTACAGCCCGATGACGGACACCATCGTGTCCGTCATCAACGAAACGGACGACGACGAAGCAGCCATCGACATCCTGCTCGATGCGCTGGGCATCGGTCGTGAGGCGCTGACGTTCAGGGGAGATCTCCGAAGCGGCGACGACGAAGTCGAATGGCTGCCGGCAGCACATCGCCTGGATTGACCTGAAAGGGCACTTCTTCCCGCCATGAAGCGTCTGGTGCTTTAGCCCCCGGTACGCGCCGGCTTGGGCTGCGGTTCCCGCGTGTCCGGGATGGGACTGACGATCAGCACCGTGGGGCGGTCTGCGGTGCCGGTGATGAACACCGTTGCCGCGTCGGGGTTCTGTGGGGCGAGTTCGTGCTGGAACTCGTCCGGCTCGGTCCCCAAGCCCCGCGCTGCCACCACCACCCGGCCGACCGCGCGCTCGCGCAGTGTTGCCCTGAAAGCCGCTCTGTTGAACGGCAGCATCTTCGTTATCTCGTACGCGGTCGCGAAAGGGGTGTGGTGCAGCTCGGTGGCGGTGATGAGCGCACCGCCTTCATCGACGAGACCACCAGTGACGTCCTGGGCTACCTCGGCAACCAGACGCGCATAGACGACGGCGGCGTCAGGTTCGTAGAGGTAGCGGCCGACCGGTCTCACGGCCGGCTCCGGCAGGCCGCGTCCGGCGAGCGAAGCACCGCAGGGCAGCAGGGTGGCTTTGCGCACCGGGGTGGGCAAGGATGTCCGCCGTCCGAGCAAGCCGAACCAAAGGACCGCTTCCTGGATCTCCCCGTCATAGGAGATCCACTCGGCCTCGTCGGCCCGCCCGAGATCGGGCACGACTTCCGGCTTCGATTGGAGGGGCAGGCGACGAAAGTCCTTCAGATCCAGTTGCCCCAGCCGAACGTGGCGATGGAGGCCCGTCGAACGGCATCCCGGCCGCGGCCGCTGCCGATGTGAATCAGTGCCACTGCAAGAAAGAACCAGGCCGTGAATGCACCGGAAACGATCAAGGTCCATCGGGGTCAGAGAAGCTGGCGACCACGATCAAGACGATGACGGTCACGCCCAGCCCCATGTGGGCGGCGGGCAGATCGGAGCGCAGTGCCTCACGCACAGAGTGACGTTCGGCCGGTGCCGCGATCACGGCCGTCATCGATCGTCCGACGGGGCTTCATCCCTTTCTTGTGGTGTGCGGGTCGGGTGTAGGACTCGCCGGTGGCGAGGGAATACCCGACATCGCAGCGGGGGCCTGGCCGCCGGTTCTTCGAGCCGGCGGGCGGGTGGAGCCGTGGCGGGTGGCCCGCCTCACGATCCCGGCCTCCGTGCTGCGTCAGCCCTGAGCACAGGATCGGGGGCCCACCTCTCGCACATGCGGTGAACTGGGGAAACTCCGAACAAGTGCGAGCCCAGTTCGACAACGGTGGATAAACGGCTTGCCAAGTTCAGCCCTGACCCAACTGGTTGGATGCAGGTCCAAGCCCGGCGAAGGAGCGCATCATGCTCGAGTTCCGACACCAGCATCATCCCGAGGCGACTGGCACCGGTGCCTTCCGATACGACGGACGCCGCTACCGGCGCACCGCTGGCATATCCGCCGACGGTGCGTGGACCCTGATCACTGCGCGCGCCGATCCGCGTCTAGGCGCAGGCGTGCGGGGCTACCGCGGCTACCGACTTGCCATGCACCGCGCGCAGCGCCGCATCGAGATGCCCATCGGCGCGGTTTCGATGATCTTCAATTTCGGCGACCCGCTGTACATCTCGCGGATGCCCAGCTCGGAATGCGACGAGCCGGCCTGGACCCCGCACGCCTCGCTGGTGGCGGGCCTGGAGACCCGGGCCGCGCTGGGAGAGCACAGCGGCCGCATCAGGGGCATCGAAGTCCTCCTCGAACCCTGGTTGGCTTTCACGGTCTTGGACCTGGCCATGCACGAGATCCAGGGGAGCATCCTGCCCCTGATCGATGTCGTCGGCCCGGCTGGTGGCCTGCTCGAGGAACAACTCGCCCACGCCCTGGACTGGTCCGATGCCTTCGCATTAGTCGACGCCTTCCTCCTGGACCGCCGGACACGCGGCCGAGAGGCCGCGGCCCAGGTTGTGCACGCCTGGCAGCATCTGACCCGCACAACCGGGACGGAGCCGATCAGCCGCGTGTCCCGTTCCGTCGGCTGGAGCCAACGCCACCTCGAAGGGCGATTCCGTGAACAGATCGGCCTGCCGCCACGACGTGTCGCCCGGATGGCTCGTCTACGGTGGGCGCTACGTCTGCTGGCAGCGGGTCACCCCCCGGTCCACGTCGCTGCCGTCTGCGACTTCTACGATCAGGCCCATCTGAACCGAGACTTCAAAGCCATGGTCGGCTGCGCCCCCGGTGTTCTGGTCGCGCACCATGCCCTCCAGCCGCGGCCCCTCGACCGGCTCACGAACCAGCCGACCAGCGCGCTGCTGCCAAGAGCCGGGGGGTAGTCCCGGTGGAACGCGCCTGCGCGGCACGGCGAGCGGGGTGGTCGGCCCGGTGCCCAGTCCGCTGGGACTGCGGTTTTTTCCTATACCGCTGAGATTGCCGTCTGCCACCGTTCCCGGCAGGCCAGCCAGGCCGATCTCTGTCCGAAACGAAGGATCCTGATGAAGACCCGAATCAAGTGCGCTCTCGGCCTCGTCGTCGTACCCGCCATTGTGGCTCTTGTGGCCGGGCCCGCGCAGGCCGCGGGCGGGACGTACGACGTGACCCACTCCAGCGGGGACATCGCGGGCGCCTGGGCGCACGGAACCTTCTGGAAGACGTCGGACGGCCGCTGGCACCTGAACGGCGAGCTCAAGGACACCGCCAGCGATGGGAAGGGCGCGGCCCTCAAGATCGTGGCCATCTACGCGGACAACGGCACTCGGTACGAGGAGGTGAAGAACGCGAATGGCAACCAGGCGGTCGTGAACATAGGCGAGTACAACTTCGCATCCAGCCTGCGGTACATCCAGCTCCAGGAATGCACCATGACCAAGAACTCCCAGGGAGTTCCGTATATCAGTGCCTGCGCCAACGGCTCCTTCACCTTCGCCGCCGTGTAGCGACAGTGGCGAAGCCTTAGCCTCGACTACTCGTGACGGCCCATCGGTATTTTCGGTGGGCCGTTTCGCCCGTCGAGCGTGTGCGTGGTCAGGCCGATGAGCCGGCTGCCGGGGCCGGTGAGGGCGGGGAGCAGCCGGTCCTCCCGGCGCACCAGGCTCAGAACGGCGGGCCGCAGCCGTGCCAACCGAGTTGAGCTCCGCCCGCTGGGCTCCCACCCCTGCCGCGGGGCCGCGGACGCTTCGCCATCCACGTGGGCGCGGACGACTGGGCGCGGGCGGACTCGAATCCGGGAGGCGGTCCGTCTTCTCGGGCGGGCCGGGCAGGCGTGGGCCGGGTGGCGGGCCTCCGCGCGCGCGTTGGAGCGGGCCCCGCGTGCCGCACGCGGCCGCGCGGCTGTGGTCCTGACGCTGCTGCTGGCGCTGGTGGAGGCAGCGGACCGTGGCCCGGCTCCGTCTGTACGCGTCAGCCCGGCGATCCGTTGTCTGAATCCCTCGCCGAGGCCCCGCAGCCGGCCGCGGTCGCGGTGTGCCTGTGCCTCACCGTCGCCGACCCGTCCGCCGCGCTGCCCAGAAGGCCCGCCGGGGCAGGGAGGGGGGGAACTCGTTTGGTGTCCAAGGCGGGTTCAGGCTCGTGCGTGCGTGGATGGTGGTGAGGCCTCAGGTGAGCGGTGGGGCGGTGGTGTGGCGGGTTTGCTGGATGAGCACGGTGGTGGCCCTCTCCAGGAGTTCGCGCGGTGCGGCGTGTTCGGTGGGTGTGAAGGCATCGGTGAGTGCGCGTTCAAGGATGATCAACTCCTGGTAGGCGCGGTCCAGGAGGGCCCGGTCCTCGTCCGTGACGGTGGCGATCTGCACCTTGGCGTGGACCGGTGAGGTCTCGCGGCGGACGAGTCCCTTGGTCTCCATGGTGGTGAGCACGCTGCTCATGCTCTGCTGGGTCACCCCGCAGGCGCGGCCCAGTTGGGCGCCGGACATGCCGCCCTCGCGTGCGAGGGTCGTCCCGGGCCCGGGCCCCGGGCAGGTGGCGATCCACGTCGCCTACGCCGGGATCCAGTGGGGCGACACCATGGTCCGGGACGGCCACTTCCCCGTGCCGCGTCCCATCGTGCCCGGCTTCGAGGCATCCGGGCACATCATCGCGGTCGGCGATGGCGTCGACCCGGGCCGCATCGGTGAGCCCGTGGCCGCGCTGACCACCGCGGGCGCCTACGCCGAGGTGACCGTGGCACCCGCCGTGCTCGCCCTGGAAATCGGCGCCCTGCCGCTGCGGACGGCCGCAGGCCTTGGCTGGGGTGCGCCGCATACGACCTGATCAACGCGGCCTCGCGTGTACGCCCCGGCGAGAGCGTGCTGGTTCACGCTGCCGCCGGCCCGGTCAGCACCGGCACCCTGGCCGCCCAGTTCGCCCGACTCGCCGGCGCCGGCCGAGTCGTGGGAGTGACAGGCAGCACCGCCAGGGCCGCATCCGCCGCCCAGTTCGGCTACGACCAGGTCCTGCTGCGCGAGGACCTCCCGGCCGAGCTCGGAGAGGGAAGTTCGACGTGATCCCTGACCCGGTCGGGGGCTCGGCCCGGCAAGCCGGCCTCGAGCGGCTCGCAGCGCACGGCCGACTGGTGGCCTACGGAAATCTCAGCACCTACGAACCCGTCCTGGCCAACACCAACGACCTCCTCATGCAAAGGAAATCCCTCCTGACCTACAACAGCAACCTCCTCAGCCAGACCCACCCGGAGCGACTCGCCGACAGCGCCCGCCGCGCGCTCGGCCTCGTCGCCGACGGGCAAGTGCGCGTGGACGTCACCGCCGAGTACGCCCTGACCGACGTGGCCCATGCCGTACAGCGGCTCACCGACGGCTCCACCCACGGCAAGAGCGTCCTCCGAGCCTTCTGACGGCACGCACAAGACCATCGACCCACGAGGTGCCTCCGTATCGGACGCATGCGCAAGCGGCGGCCGACGCAGGGGTGCTGCTGTGTGAAGCGGCCGCGGGGACGGGGGCACCCGCCCTCGGAACGGGACGTACGACTCCTTCGCGCGCGCGGGCAAAGGGCCGTGTCCCGGCACCGTACGCACGTGGGAGCCGAGCCGCACCGCGCACGCGGCCCGGCCGTTCCGGACCTGCTGCGCGCACAAGGCGGCGCGCGATGGCCGGGCGGGTGGTCAGTGTGTCGTCGCGGACACGAATCGGCCCCTACCCGTCGCGCCCGTTCCGCGCCGATGTCAGGGCACGCACCAGACGGACCCGGTCCCGGTGTGGGCGTCGTGGTGGACCCAGTGGAGATTTCGTGAAACGTCGGACGTGCGGTCCGCGGGGAGCGGAGCGTGCCGGGCATGGCCTGGGCAAGCCGGGTCAACGGCATCTGATCATCAGGAGATGCGAATGAAGTTGCTGAAGAAGCGGTTACGCAAACCGCAGGTGCTGGGCGTCGGCGTCATGGCGCTGCTGCTCGGTCTCGTTGCCTCCCCCACCGCACAGGCGGCCCCCGCCGCCGAGCAGTGCAGCGGAAGCTGGGACGGCACGACGTACTGGGCCAAGAATCCGGCGGGGCGCAACGGGGGTGGCTACGCGCGCACCTACTGGAACGGTGCGACCAAGAAGAACTGCGTGAAGTTCTGGTCCAGTCCCTACGACGGCCTCGCCTCGCACGTCACCGTGGCGATCTTCGACGAGGGCGGCGACTACTCCATCGATCCGCCCAAGGAGCATCCGGCCAACCTTCGCTACTACGCCGGACCGTTGTACACCTGGTTCAACTCGACGGGGCAGTGCATCCGGGTGAGCGGCTCGCTGGTACGCGGCGGAGTGAAATACAACCTCGACACCGGACCGATCCGGTGCGGCTGATCCGTCGCCGCCGGCATGCGCATGCGCCCCACACGGGGCTGGCAGGGCTTCGTTGTCGGTGACCGTTTTTGTGGGGCTTCCCGCTGGGGGCCTACGGCTTCGGCTTTGGCCATGACGTTCATGGCTTCGCCGACTCGCCCGAAGGCGACGTGATCCGGCCTGTGGCGGTACCGGCGCCGCAGGGGGAGCGGTCACCGGGCGGGCCGCCGCCCGGTCACCCGGCATCGCCGGCCGTGCGCCAGCCGCGGCGTGTCCCGGCGAAGCCGGTCGGCCCGTCCGGGCGTCAGGAAACCGTGGTTGACGACGAACCGGCCGTCGTCACGGGCCGTCGTCACGTACATGAGGTGGCCGTCCGGGGACCAGAAGTACCGGATGTGGGGGTCCCGGCTCCAGCCCGGCGACGGGTGCCGGGACAGGGCCTGGTGACGGGCCGCCGCCTGCTCGTGGGTCATCCACGACCGCACCCGCCCCGCGTCCTGGTACTCCTCCTCGGTGAGCGGGACCCCGAACTCCCAGAGTCTGGGCAGCATGTCCAGCTGGGCGACCTCTTGGAGGTACTGGGCCTTGGCCCGGGCGTCGCCCCGGCGGCCGGCGGCCTCCGCGTCGTGTCGGCGGCCCTCCAGCCCCCGCTCCTGGTCGAACCGCAAGAGGGCTGCCCAGTCGAGCTGTTCCGCGGCGGTCATGCGAACCTCCCCCCGGCCCCCTCGTTGCGGGCCCTCGGCCGGGCCGCCGCCGGTCGGCGGCCCGTGCCCACCGGATGATCCTCCGCCTGGAGAGCGGGCGCCAGACACCACGGGGCGGGACCCGCAACCCGCCCGGCAGGCCACCCGAAGAGGACAACTTTCGGCCGGCGGGCCGGGCCGGGCGCCTGGGCAGCGCCCTCTGGTGTCAGGGCCTTGCCGTGGGGACCTCCGGTGCGAGCGAGTTGCCCGCGGGGATCCGGCCGCAGTCGGACGGGGGCGTCTTGCCCGCGAACCTGTCGCCCAGCCAGCCGAGGGCGGCGGGTGCCCACGGAACGGCGGCGCCGACATGGCTGAGCAGCTCGTACTGCCGGTACTTGATGGCGGTGTTGCCCTTGTCGCAGTACTGCCGGACCAGTGCGCGCACGTCTCCGGCGACCATGACCCCGTCACCCGTCCCGATGCCCGGGAGGTTGCTGAGGGTGCCCTCCAGGACACCTCCGTTGCCCTGGACGATGAACCCGGGTGCGCTGGGTGTGGCGGCCGAGCCGAGGTTGAGCTTGTTGACCGCCTCGACGAAGGGGGGAACCGAATTCGGGTTCGCGTACTCCGGCTTGACCATCTTCTTCCAGGTCAGTCCCGGGTACTGGCCCAGCGCGTTGACGATCGAACCGCGTTCGAGCTCCTTGAACACCTGTCGACCGTAGGCGTTGAGGTAGGGCTCGAAGTCGATGTCGTAGGAACGCGCCGCCCCGATGACGGCCATGGGTGCGACGCCGGCCCAGATGGAACTGCCGCTGACGTACTTGAGGTTGTGCGCCGGATCGACGAGCAGACCGCCTTCCGCGTATCCGACCAGCCTCCTGTCGACGTCCGGTGCGTAGCCCGGCGCGAGTGCGGCCGCCCAGTGGGTGGCGATGGCCCCGCCCGAGTAACCGGCAAGGCCGATGCGGGTGTTGGAGTTCAGACCGGTCTGCGGGGACTGGCTCGCGGCCCGGATCGAGTCCAGGGTGTTCGTTCCGTACTCCGGGCCGGCCGCGAAGTCGGCGTTCTGGCCCTCGCTGTCCGGGATGATCACGTTGTAGCCCGAGAGCAGGAGCGGCACCAGGAGGAGGGACTCACCGTTCGCGATCAGGCCGCCGAGCGAGACGTCGCCCGCGATGGCCCGGGAGGGGGAGTCCGCGGAGTTGAGGGAGTCGTAGAACGACTGGTACGAAACCGCCTTGCTGCCGTCTCCGTTGGGGCTGCGCACGATCGACGTGACCCCGGCGGACGGGCGGCCCTGCGCGTCGACGGTGCGGAACAGCAGCTGGATCGCGGTGACCGGCGTCGGGATGCCGAGGACGTGGTACTGCAGCGTCCGGGTCTTGAGCACGGCGCCCGGTGCGAAGGAGGACAAGGGCGTGCTGCCGTCGTACGCGTAGAACGAGTCGCCCGCCGCGACCGTCGACGAGGCGGACGGAGCGGCCGCGGCCGCCGGAGCGGCGGTGACGGCCAGAGCGGTGGCAACTGCGGCTGCCAGCTTCCCCATGGCGATGCGGTGCATGGTTCCCTCGGATTCGTCTCGTGGATCACCGGGACAGTCGTCATGCGTTACCGGTGGTAACAGCGCTGTAAGTTACCAGCAGGTAAAAGGCTTGAACAGGCCTGCGGCACCGCTCTGCGGCACCGCTCTGCGCCACCCGAGCTCGACAAGGCCGCGGGTTCTCCGTCCGGGCGATGCCGGTCACGTGAACCCGGGACCGTAAAGAGGCGACTTCACCCCAATCCGCACCGTTCCTAGGCTGAAGGGGCAATCAAGCGGAGCATGCGCCGCGTACCAGGCACCGGTGCGGCGTCGAGGGAGTTGTCTTGGCCAGTCACGTTCCGATCGAACGCCCTGTGGAGCCGTCGTTCAGCGCGTTCCGCGCATCGGCAGCCCAGCAGCGCATGTACTTCCTCCAGCAGATGGAGGAGGGCCGGCCGACGTACCACATGCCGGTCTTCTACGGCCTGGAAGGGCCCGTGGAGGAGACCGCGCTCCGCGACTGCGCGCAGGAACTGATCTGCCGGCACGAGGCGCTGCGCACCCGCTTCGTCCTGCGGGACGGCGAGTTGTGGCAGCACATCGACACCGGGGCCGTACTCGCCTGGTCCTCGGCCACCGCGGCCGGGGACCGGGACGTCGAGGAATGGATGGCCGCCGAACACCACAGGCCCTTCGACCTGGAGGCCGGACCGCTCTTCCGCGCGGCCCTGCTGCACACCCCCGACGGCGCCGTCCTCGCCCTCGCCCTGCACCACATAGTCGCCGACGGCTGGTCCGTCGGGATCCTCGCCCGTGAACTCCTCGCCGCGTACGCCCGGCGCGCCGACGATCCGCTGTCGGAGCCGGCCGAGGAGGGCCCGGAGTACCAGTACGCCGATTTCTCCGAATGGCAGGAGGAGTGGCTCCGGGGCGAGACCGCCCGGCGCCAGCTCGCCCACTGGGAGGAGCGGTTGGGCGGCGAACTGCCCGACGCGCCCCTGCCCCGGGACGGCCGCCCCGGGTCAGGAGCGGCGCCCGGCGCGGCGGCGCTGCACTCCTTCGAGGTGCCGGCCCCGGTGCTCGCCCGGATGGAGCGCCTGTGCCGCGACACGCACAGCACCCCCTACACGCTGATGCTGGCGGCCTTCCAGATCGTGCTGGGCCGGTACACGGGTACCGACGACGTGCTCGTGGGGACGCCGGTGGCGGGCCGCAACCGCAAGGAGT
Source organism: Streptomyces sp. NBC_01298 (assembly GCF_035978755.1). NCBI lineage: Bacteria > Bacillati > Actinomycetota > Actinomycetes > Kitasatosporales > Streptomycetaceae > Streptomyces > Streptomyces sp. NBC_01298. The sequence continues at coordinate 152,561 of NZ_CP108414.1, read as the reverse complement.
TCCAGGACACCGTCGGCCTGTTCGTCAACACGCTGGTGATCCGCGCGGACCTGTCGGGCAACCCCGCGTTCCGGATCCACCTCGAACGCGTACGGGACACCGTGCTCGACGCCCAGGACCACCAGGACCTGCCCTTCGAGCGGGTCGTCGACCGGATCGCGCCGGGGCGTACGGGAGAGGACGCGCCGCTGTTCCACGTCATGTTCGGCCTGCACGACGAGGACGGCATGACCGACGGTCTGCCCGGACCGAAGGCCCGGATGCTCGAAGGGCCCGCCGGAACGGCCAAGTTCGACCTGACCTTCGACGTCGTACGCAGCGGTGGGGTGACGAGCTGCCGGCTGGAGTACCGCGCCGACCTGTTCGAGGCCGCCACGATCGAGCAGTTCGGCCGGCACTTCGCCCGCCTTCTCGACGCCGCCACCGATCACCCCGAACTGCCGCTCGACTCCCTGCCGATGCTGTCGGGCGACGAGCGCGGCGGCATCGGGTCCCCGCTCACCGGCGATGCTCCGAGCCCGCCCCGCGGCATCCTTCCGCACGCCCCGGGCGAACTCCGCTGTGTCCACGAGCTCTTCGCGGCCCACGCCGCCCGCACCCCGGAGGCCGTCGCTCTCGTCCACGAGGGCGCGTCCCTCACCTACCGCGAGCTCGACACCCGGGCCAACCGGCTCGCCCACCGGCTGCGCGCCCTCGGCGTGGGCCCCGACACCCTCGTCGGACTGTGCCTGCCCCGCTCCGCCGACCTCGTCGTCGGTCTGCTCGGCATCCTCAAGGCCGGCGGTGCCTACCTCCCGCTGGACCCCGACAACCCGCCCGAGCGGCTGCGCCACATCATCGGCGACGCCCGCCTCGCGCATGTCGTCGGCACCACCGCCACCCGGGATCTGTGGGACACCCCCGGCGCCGTCCCCGATCCCGCCGACCCGCACTCCGCCGCCGCCCTGCCCGCTGCCGCCCTGCCCGCCGCCCTGCACACCGTCGACCTGCTCGCCGACGCCCCGCTCCTGGCCGTCCAGCCGGACACCGCTCCGCAGACCGGTGTGACCCCGGACCATCTGGCCTACGTCATCTACACCTCCGGCTCCACCGGCCTGCCCAAGGGCACCCTCGTGCCGCACTCCAACGTCACCCGGCTCTTCTCCGCCACCGACCACTGGTTCGGCTTCGGTCCCGACGACGTGTGGACCCTCTTCCACTCGATCGCCTTCGACTTCTCCGTCTGGGAGCTCTGGGGAGCCCTCGCCCATGGCGGCCGCCTCGTCGTGGTCCCGTACGGGACCAGCCGCTCGCCCGAGGAGTTCCACCGGCTGCTGCGCGCCGAACGCGTCACCGTGCTCAACCAGACCCCTTCCGCCTTCTACCAGTTGGCCCGCGCCGACGAGGAACACCACCGCACGGCCGGTGCGACCGGGTCCGGACTGAGCCTGCGGCACGTCGTCTTCGGCGGGGAGGCCCTCGACGTCGCGGCCCTCGCCGACTGGTTCGCCCGGCACGGCGACACCGCACCCCGCCTGGTCAACATGTACGGCATCACCGAGACCACCGTGCACGTCACCTACCGGCCGCTGACCGCCCGCGACGCCGAGGAGGGCCGCGGCAGCGTCATCGGCGTGCCCATCCCCGACCTGAGCCTGCACCTGCTCGACGCACGCGGCCGCACCGTCCCGCGCGGAGCCGTCGGGGAGCTGTACGTCGCCGGCGCGGGCCTGGCCCGCGGTTACCTGCGGCGGCCCGAACTCACCGCCGAGCGCTTCCCCACCGTGCCCGCCGACGGCACCGCCGGCCGCGTGGCCGACGCCCCCGCCGGGCTCTCGGCCGGCGAGCGGCTGTACCGCACCGGCGATCTGGCGCGCGCCCTGCCCGACGGGGACCTCGAGTACCTGGGCCGCATCGACCACCAGGTCAAACTGCGCGGCTTCCGGATAGAACTCGGCGAGGTGGAGGCGGCCCTGGCCGCCCACCCCCGCGTCGACGCCGCGGTCGCACTCGTCGCACCGGATCCCGCGGGGACCGACGTCCTCGTCGGCTACCTCGCCGTGACCGGGGCCGAGGACGGCGCCGGTCCCACCGTGCAGGAGCTGCGCGCCCACCTCGAGCGGCGACTGCCCGGCTACATGATCCCCGGCGCGTTCGTCACCCTGCCCGCCTTCCCGCTGACCGCCAACGGCAAGACCGACCGCCGCCGCCTGCCCGCCCCCGGCTCGGTCGCCCGGACCCCCTCGGCAGCCTACGAGGCACCCCGCGGGCCGGTCGAGACCGCGCTCACCGAGGTCTTCGCGCAGGTCCTCGGGCACGAACGGGTGGGCGCCCTCGACAACTGGTTCGCCCTCGGCGGGGACTCCATCCGCTCCCTCCAGGTGCTCGCCAGGATCCGGGAGCGCGGCCTCGACCTCACCATCGCCGACCTCATGCGCCGCCAGTCGGCCCGCGCACTCGCCCCCGCCGTGACCCGGCAGGCGCCGGCGCCCGGCGGCGCGGCCCCGTGCGAGCCGTTCGCGCTGCTCACCCCCGAGGACCGCACCGCCCTGCCCGAGGGCCTGGAGGACGCCTACCCGATGACCCGGCTCCAGGCCGGCATGCTCTACCACAGCGACCTGCCCTCGGCCGGCGGGCGCGTCTACCACAACGTGGCCTCCTACCTGGTCGAGGCGCCCTTCTCCGAAGCCGCCTGGCGGACCACCATCGGTGTCCTCGCCGCCCGGCACGAGATGCTGCGCACCTCCTTCGACCCGCACGGATTCACCGAACCCCTCCAGCTCGTACACCGCGGCGCCCGTCCGGAGATCACCTTCGAGGACCTGCACGGCCTCGACCCCGAGGCGCAGGACACCGCCGTCGCCGCCCGCTACGCCGCCGAGCGCGACCGGCCCTTCGCCTGGGACCGCCCCCCGCTCATCCGCTTCCACGTGCAGCGGCTCTCGGACACCCGGCTCCGCCTGTTCGTCGCCGAGCACCACGCCGTCCTGGACGGCTGGAGCGAACACTCGCTCCTGACCGAACTGGCCTCCTGCTACACCGAGGCGCTCGCGGCCCGCACCCCCGGGGACGGCCCCTCCCCGGACGCGGGCCCCCGCTCCCGGTTCGCCACCTTCGTCGCCCTCGAACGGGCCGCCCTGGCCGACCCCGGGCAGCGCGCGTTCTGGACCGGCAAGGCCGCCGACGCCCCCGCGACCCGGCTGGCGCGCCCGGCGGCGACCGGCGGACCCACCCGCATGTCCTGGTACCTCGCGCCGCTCCCGCAGGGGCTGCACGCCCGGCTGACCACCCTGGCCGCCGAGTGCGGCGTACCGCTGCGCACGGTCCTGCTCGCCGCCCACCTGCGGGTCATGGCCCTGCTGGGCGGCGGCGACGCGGTCACCACCGGAGTGGTCCACAACGGGCGGGCCGAGGAGACGGACGGGGACAAGGTCGTCGGCGCCTTCCTGAACACCCTGCCGCTGAGCGTCGAGGTCACCGGGACGCACTGGCGCGGCCTCGTCGCGCACGTCGCCGAGCTGGAGGCCGAACTGCACGCGTACCGGCGCTTCCCGCTCGCCGAGATCCAGCGCCTGTCCGGGGGCGGCCCGCTCTTCGAGACCTTCTTCAACTACACCCACTTCCACGTCGAGCAGGACGGGCCCACCGGTGGGAGCTTCACCGTGCTGGAGGAGACCGGGGAAGCCGGCACCGACTTCGCCTTCGGCGCCGAGTTCTCCCGCAGCCCCGACGGCTCCCTGCTCGAACTCGGCCTGCGCTACGACGCCGCCCAGTTCTCCGAGGAGCAGATGGAGAGCGCGCACGCCTCCTACCGGGCCGCCCTGCGCGACCTGTCCGAGGCCCCGGACCGCGACTGCACGGCCGCCGGCCTGCTCCCGGAGGCCGAGCACCGCCGCTACGCCGAGTGGAACCGGACCGCCGTTCCCTACCCGCGGCCGCACGTCCTGACCCGGCTGATCGATGAGCAGCTCGAGCGGACGCCCGACGCCCCCGCCGTCCGCTTCGAGGGCGCGGAGCTGACCTACCGCGCCCTCGGCGCCCAGGCCGACCGGCTGTGCGCGGTCCTGCGCGAACGGGGCGCCGGCCCCGGTACCTTCGTCGGCCTGCTGATGGAACGCTCCCTCGCCCTGCCCGTCGTCCTGCTCGCCGTCCTGAGGTCCGGCGCCGCCTACGTCCCGCTCGACCCGGAGCACCCGGCGCCGCGCGTGCGGTCCCTGCTCGCCGAATCGGGCATCGGCCTGGTCGTCACCGACGGAGCGTGGGCGGACCGGCTGGAGGGCTCCGCGGTCACCGTCGTACGGCCTCGGGACACCCCTCAGGACACCCCTCGGGACGCCCCGGCCGCCCCGACGGCCGCCGCGACCGACACCGTGGACGTCTCCGGTCCCGGCACGGGCCCCGGCCCCACCGACCCGGCGTACATGATCTTCACCTCGGGATCCACCGGCAAGCCCAAGGGCGTCGTGGTCTCCCACCGCGCCATCGCCAACCGGCTGCTGTGGATGCAGGACGAGTACGGCCTGACAGCGGGGGAGCGGGTGCTCCACAAGACGCCGTACACCTTCGACGTCTCCGTGTGGGAGCTCTTCTGGCCGCTGCTCACCGGCGCCACCCTGGTCCTCGCCCGCCCGGGCGGCCAGCGCGACCCCGGCTACCTTGCCGCTCTGATCCACGACGAGGGCGTCAGCACGGTGCACTTCGTCCCGTCGATGCTCAGCGTCTTCCTCGACGAACCCGAGGCCGTTACCAGGGCGGCGGGCCTCACCCGGGTGGTGTGCAGCGGCGAGGCCCTCCCGTACGAGGTGCAGCGCAGGTTCTTCGAGCGGCTGCCCGGAGTGGAACTGCACAACCTCTACGGGCCCACCGAGGCGGCCGTGGACGTCACGTACTGGCAGTGCCGGCCCGACGGCGGCGACACCGTGCCCATCGGCCGGCCCATCGCCAACATGCGCACCCACGTCCTCGACCGGCGCCTCGCCGAGGTCCCCCTCGGCGTCACCGGAGAACTCTTCCTCGAAGGCGTCGGCCTCGCCGACGGCTACCACGGCCGACCGGAACTGACGGCCGAGCGCTTCATCGAGCACACCGGCCCCGACGGCGTCACCCGCCGCCTCTACCGGACCGGCGACCTGGCCCGGCACCGCCCCGACGGAGCCCTGGAGTACGCGGGCCGCACCGACCACCAGCTCAAGATCCGCGGCTTCCGCGTCGAGCCGGGGGAGATCGAAGCGGTCCTCGCCGAACACCCCGGCGTCCGCGACTGCGCCGTCCTGCCCCGCGGCGAACGCCTCGTCGGCTACTTCGTCCCCGAATCGGCCGGCCCGGGCACCATCGCCGCACCCGACCCCGGTGACCTGGCCGTTCACGCCCGCGAACGGCTCCCCGAGTACATGGTCCCGTCCGCCTGGGTGTCCCTGGAGGCCCTCCCGCTGACCGCCAACGGCAAACTGGACCGGGCCGCCCTGCCCGACCCGGACCCCGCCGACCTGCGCGGCGGCGCGGAGCCGACTCCGCCCCGCGACGCACTCGAATCCCGCCTCGCCGGGATCTGGGAGCGGCTGCTGGCCGCCGGCCCGGTCGGCGTCCACGACGACTTCTTCGAGTCCGGCGGGCACTCCATCGACGCCCTGCGCCTGATCGGCCGGATCAACCAGGCCTTCGGCGAACGGCTCGGCGTCTCGGCCGTCATGGAACACCCGACCGTCGCCCGGCAGGCCGACCTGCTGCGCGGCCGCCACGCCGGGGCGGGACCCGACCCGGTGGTCCGCATCCGGCCCGAGGGTACGCTCGACCCGCTCTTCCTCGTGCACCCGATCGGCGGAAACGTCTTCTGCTACCGGGCCCTGGCTGTTGAACTGGAGCCCGGCCGACCGGTGTTCGGCCTGACGGCGCCCGGGCTCACCGCCCCCGACCCGGTGTCCGGGGCCACCGTCGAGGAGCTGGCCGCGGCGCACGTGGAAGCCCTGCGCCGGATCCGGCCCGAAGGCCCCTACCATCTGGCCGGCTGGTCCTTCGGCGGGCTCCTCGCCTACGAAATGGCCGTCCGGCTGCGGGCCGCGGGGCAGGAGGTGGCGACCCTCGCCCTGCTGGACACCGGCTACCCGGAGCCCGCCCACGTCCCCGCGGACGAGTGTGACCTGCTGGAGTGGTTCCACGAGGACCTGGCCCGCTCCGCCGGCTTCGACCCTTCCGGCGAGGGCGTGTCGGTCCTTCGCGGCGAGCTGCGGGGTGTCACCGGCACCACGGCCCGCCTCGCCGTCCTCGCCGAACAGGTGGAACGCGAGGGCTTCGCTCCCGGACTGGACCCGCGGGACCTCGCCCGGCACTACGCGGTGTTCCGTACGGGGATCCGCGCCGCCGCCGCGTACGAACCGCCGGCCGCCCCCTGCCCGGTCCTGTTCCTCCAGACCCGCACCGGGGGCCGCGAAAACGCCGCCGACCGGTGGGCCGGTCGGGCCGCGGCCGGCTTCACCCGCCACGACGTCCCCACCGACCACTACGGGCTGATGCGGCCGCCGCACAGCAGCCGGGCCGCCGCCCTGCTGAGCACCGCCCTCGCCACGGCCGACCACCGCTGAGCCGGGCCCGTAGGCCCACCACTTCGCCCTCGCCCCGCCTCGCCCCGCCCCGTGCCACGCCCTCGTGCGCCGCGCGCCGACGAGGCATGCGCCGACGCACCTCGCGCCCCGCACCAGAACAGGAACGGAAAACACCACGTGACGAGCGATACTCCGGGGCCCACCGCCCCCGAACTGAGCGGCCGCATCCGCGGCGGCCCCGCGGAACTCCTCCACGACGAAGTGCTCGCCCCGCAGTTCGCATTCGAGTCCCGCCACCTGCTGCGCCACTACGTCGCCATCGAGAAGACCCTGGCCGCCGAGTACGTCCGCATGGACCTGATCACCGCCGAGGAGGCCCGCCGGATCGCGGCCCTGCTGGACTCCGTCGGCCCCGACACCCTCAGCGCGCAGCCCGGCGCCAACATGTCGGACATCGCCTTCGCCCTAGAACGGCACGTCGAGGCGGGCCTGCCCCACCCGGTCGTCGCCTGGCACGCCGACCGCAGCCGCAACGACCTCCAGGCCTGCGCCCAGGTGATGTACGGACGCGACCAGCTCACCCGGTTCGCCGCGGCACTCCACGAACTCGGTTCCGTCGTACACCGGTTGGCCGAGAAGACCTGCGACCTGCCCATGCCGGGCTACACCCACTTCCAGGCCGCCCAGATCATCACCCCCGGCTTCCACCTCGCCGCGCTCTCCGAGCACCTGCTGCACACCCACGCCCGGCTGCTGAACGCCTACGACGGCATCGACGCCTCCCCGCTGGGCGCCGGTGCCATGGCCGGCCAGGAACTGCCCTGGGACCGCGACCGGATGGCTCGGCTGCTCGGGTTCTCCCGGCCGCAGCCCCACGCGCTGACCGCCGTGGCCTCGCGCCGCTGGAGCGCCGAACTGACCGCGGAGCTCAGCCTCCTGGGTACCGCTCTGAGCCGCTTCACCACGGACCTGCTCACCTGGGGCGGCAGCGAGTACGGCTTCGTCGAACTGCCCGACGAACTGTCCGGCATCTCCTCCGCCATGCCGCAGAAGAAGAACTACCCCGTCCTGGAGCGGATCCGCGGACGCACCGCCCACCTGACGGCCTTCCACTTCGACGTGCTCCTGGGCCAGCGCAACACCCCCTTCTGCAACCTCGTCGAGGTCTCCAAGGAGGCCGGCACCCACCTGCTGAACGCCTTCGACTCGGCCCACGGCACCGTCCGCCTCCTCACCGAGGTGCTGCGCCGGCTCACCTTCCGCGCCGACCGCATGCGCCAGGTGTGCGAGCGTGAGTTCCTCGGCGGCTTCAGCCTCGCCAACGCCCTGTGCCTCACCGAAGGGGTGCCCTGGCGCACCGCTCAGGTCGTCGCCGGCAAGTACGTCGTGCTCGCCGCGACGGCGGGCGCCGCTCCCGCCCCGGGCGAGCCCGCCCTGCTGGCCGAGGCGGCCGCCGGACACGGCATCACCCTCAGCGACCCCGCCCGGCTCCTCGCCGAGGCCTTCGACGTAGACCGGGGCCTGGAACGCATGGTGTCCGCCGGTTCGGCCCGCCCCGAGGCCGTACGCACCGTCCTGCGCACCCAGCAGGAGACGTACGAAGGGCTCGCAGCCGAGTGGGAGCGGCGCGCGGCCGCGATCCGCGCGGGCGCCGAGGAGGGCGACCGGGCCCTGTACGGCGCGACCGGCACGGCCACGGGCACGGTCACCGGCACGGCCACGGCCGCTGCCACGGGCACCGCCACCGGCACGGTCACCGCCACCGAGACCGAGGAGCAGGAGGACGGCGATGGCACCCGCACCCGCGTACGGCGCGCGCACTGACACCGCCGGGGCGATCTCCACCGCCCCCGCCGGATCCGGCAGCGCCTTCGGCACCTTCGGCGAACTGCTCCAGGGCGCCCTGCCCCACCCCCAGGGCGACTTCCTGGTCACCTTCCCGCTGGCACGCTGGGCCACCGCCGTCTTCCACCCCGTGCCCGGCCGGCCGGGCGTCCAGGTGCGGCCGGCGCACAAGGCCAAGTCCCGCCGGGTCGCCGAAGCCGTCCTGGCCGCCCTCGGCAGCACGGACGGCGGCCTGCTGGAGGTGGCCGGCGACCTGCCCGAGGGCAAGGGCCTCGCCAGCTCCTCCGCCGACCTCGTCGCCACCGTACGTGCCGTCGGCGCCGCCCACGGCCGCGCCTTCACCCCGGCCGAGACCGAGGACTTCCTGCGCGGCATCGAACCGGCCGACGGGGTCATGTACGACGAGATCGTCGCCTTCCACCACCGCGAGGTGCGCCTCGGCCGCCGCCTCGGCGTGCTCCCCCCGCTCACCGTCGTCGCCCACGACGAGGGCGGGCAGGTGGACACCGTCGCGCACAACCGGGCCGCCCGGGCCATCGACTCCGCGGACCGCGCGGAGTACGCGCTCCTGCTGGACCGGCTCACCGCGGCCGTGGCCTGCGCCGACCTCCTGGAGGTCGGCGCCGTCGCCACCCGCAGCGCGGAGATGAACGCGCTCCGCCGCCGGCGCGCCGGGTTCGCGCACCTGCGCGCCCTGTGCCGCGAGGTCGACGGCCTGGGCCTGGTGCTCGCCCACAGCGGCACCATGCTCGGCGTCCTCCTGGAGGCGGGCGACCCCGCCCTCGCCGGCAAGACCGAGCACATACGGGCCGGCTGCGCCGCCCTCGGCGGAGAGACGTCCGTCCACCGCTCCCTGGGCGGCGGCGACAGCTGGAGCCCGACGGCCGTGCCCGCCCACCCCACCGAGCTGGAGATCTGAGCATGCTGTTCGACACCGTGACGGACGCGATCGGGGCCACCCCCCTGGTCCGGCTCCGCCTGGGCGAGGCCCGCGGCGTGGAGGTCTACGCCAAGCTGGAACTGCAGAACCTCTTCGCGATGAAGGACCGCGTCGCCCGCAACATCCTGCTGGAGGCCCGGCGGCTGGGCACCCTGAAACCGGGCGACCCCGTCATCGAGAGCTCCTCGGGCACCATGGCCCTCGGCGTCGCCCTCGTCGGCCGCTCCCTGGGCCACGAGGTCCACATCGTCACCGACCCGCGCATCGACCCCGTCACCCTCGCCAAACTCCGCGCCCTGGGCTGCCGGGTGCACATCGTCCGGGCCATGACCAGCCACGGCTGGCAGAGCGCGCGTCTGGAGCGGCTCGCGGAGCTCCAGGGCGAACTGCCGGGCGCCTTCTGGCCGCAGCAGTACACCAACCCCGACAACCCCGGCGCCTACCGCACCCTCGCCGGTGAACTCCTCGAAGACCTCGGACGGTTCGACACCCTCGTCGGCGCCGTCGGCAGCGGCGGCTCCCTCTGCGGAACCGCCCGCGCCCTGCGTGCCACGCTGCCCGGCCTGCACGTCGTCGGCGTCGACTGCGTGGGCAGCGCCCTCTTCGGCCAGCCCGACGTACCGCAGCGCCTGCAGAGCGGCCTGGGCAACAGCCTGCTGCCCAAGAACCTGGACCGCACCCTCGTCGACGAGGTGCACTGGCTCAACGACCACGAGGCCTTCGCCGCCACCTGGGACCTCGCCCGCGAGCAGCAGATCTTCGGCGGCAACACCTCGGGCTCCGTCTACCGGGTCCTCACCGGCCTCGCCGAGCGCGCCGAACCCGGCACCCGGATCGTCGGCATCCTGCCCGACCGCGGCGACCGCTACGCCGACACCGTCTACAGCGACGAGCACTGGGACGCGAACCGGCTGCGCGAGGTGCCCACCGCCACCGCACCGGCCGCACTCGGCCCCGACGGGACCGCCCGCACCTGGTCCACCCTCGCCTACGCCCCGCCCGCCGGGCTCCGCCGGCACCTGTTGTTCGTGGAGTCCAACACCACCGGCACCGGCATGCTGGCGCTGGAGCGGGCCCGCGAACTGGGCACCGTACCCGTCCTGCTGACGGGCGACCCCGACCGCTACCGGGGACTCGCGGACACCGGCGCCGAGGTGGTGCGCTGCGACACCAACTCCGACGCCGCCCTGCGCGCCGCCGTACAGGAACGCTTCCGCCGCGAGGAGATCGCCGGCGTCACCACCACCAGCGACTTCTACGTACCGGCCGCCGCCCGGATCGCCCAGTGGCTCGGCCTGCCCGGCAACCCGCCCGAGGCGGTGGCCCTCTGCCGCGACAAGTCGGCCCTGCGCGAGAGGCTGCGGGCCGCGGACGTCCGCCAGCCCCGCTACGCCCTGGTCCGCGAGCCGGACGGGGCCGCTGCCGCCGTAGCCCGTACCGGACTGCCCTGCGTGGTCAAGCCGGCCGACGACTCGGGCTCCACCAACGTCCTGCTCTGCGCCGACGAGGACCAGGTCCGCGCCCAGATCGAGCGGATCCTCGCCATCGACACCAACGTACGGGGCATGCCCACCGCACGCACCGTCCTCGTCGAGGAGTACCTGGAGGGTCCCGAGTACAGCGTCGAGATGTTCGGCCGGGACGGGCAGGCCGAGTGCGTCGGCATCACCGCCAAGTCGGTGACCGCGACACCGTACTTCGTCGAACACCGCCACCTCTTCCCCGCCCCGCTGCCCGCCACCACCGCGCGGCGGATCACCGAGACGGTGACGGCGGCTCTGGACGCGGCCGGGATCCGGCTGGGAGCCACCCACACCGAGGTCAAACTGACCGCAGACGGACCCGCCCTCATCGAGATCAACCCCCGCCCGGCCGGCGGCATGATCCCCGAACTGATCCGGCTCGCCACCGGGGCAGACCTCCTCGGCGAGCAGCTCCGCGCCGCACTGGGCATGCCCCCGCACCTGAAGACCGAGGACGCCGGCCACGCCGGCATCCAGTTCCTCCTCGCCGACACCGACGGCACCCTCACCGCCGCCCACGGCACCCAGGCCGCCCAAGCCGTCGACGGGGTCGAGTCGGTGCTGGTCACCGCCGCCCCCGGCACGCCCGTGCGCAGCCCCCGCAGCGCCTCCGACCGGCTCGGGCACGTGATCGCCCGCCACGGGGAGCCCGAAGGCGTGCACGCGGCCCTCGACGCGGCACGCGCCCTGATCCGCCTCGACATCGAGGCCGCACCCCGCTCCTGATCCACCACCACCGCCCCTCCCACAAGGCGCCGTACACCCCGTACGCGCACACCCGAACCGAAAGGCGAACCGCCGTGAGCAACCCCTTCGAGAACGACAACGCCTCCTACGTCGTCGTCCGCAACGACGAGCTCCAGCACTCCCTGTGGCCCGCCGCCCACCCCGTCCCGGCCGGCTGGAACGTGGTGCACGGCCCCGACGGCCGCCAGGCCTGCCTGGACCACGTCGAGCGCGTCTGGACCGACATGCGCCCCGCCTCCCTGGTGGCCGCCCTCGCCGGAAACACTCCCCGTGGCTGAGCCCGCCCACCGCACCGAGCCGCCCGCCGGGACCGACCCCGTACGGACCCTGCGCACCCTCTTCGCCGACGTGCTCGGCCACGGCGAGGTCGAGGCGGGCCACAGCTTCACCGGGCTGGGCGGGGACAGCATCCAGGCGATCCAGGTCGTCAGCCGCGCCCGCGCGGCCGGCCTCGTCCTCACCACCCGCGACGTGCTCCGCGCCGAGAGCGTGACCGCGCTCGCCGCCACCGCCCGCGCCCACGGCCGGGTACGGGCCGACGCGGGCCCGGCCGTGCCCCCGCGCCGGCTGGGCCCGCTGACCCCCACCCCCATCATGGGCTGGCTCGCCGAACTCGGCGGTCCCATCGACACGTACAACCAGTCGCTCGTGGTGCGCACCCCGCCGGGCTTCGGGGCGGCCGACGCCGAACGCACCGTACAGGCCCTCCTCGACACCCACGAGATGCTCCGGCTGCGGCTGCCCGACGGGATCGCCGCGACGGGCGCCGAGCCGGTCGTCCCTCCCGCGGGCTCCGTCACCGCGGCGGACCTGCTGGACCACGTGGACGCCCGAGGGGCGGGCGACGCGGAACTGCCCGCCCTGACCCGGGAGCGGATGCGGGCGGCGCGGCGGCAGCTCTCGCCCCGCGACGGCCGGATGCTGCGTGCCGTCCTGATGGACCGGGGGGCCGGTCAGCAAGGGCGCCTCGCGCTCGTCATCCACCACCTGGTCGTCGACGGAGTCTCCTGGCGCATCCTCCAGGACGACCTGCGGTCCTGCGCGGCGGCCCTCGCCGAGGACCGCGAGCCGGTCCTGGAACCGGCGCACACCCCCTTCGCGCACTGGGCCGACCTGCTGCGCGCGGAAGCCACCTCCGGCCGCCGGACCGCCGAGGCCGACCGCTGGGCGGCGGCCCTGCGCGAGGCCCCGCAGGCCCTCGCCGGGGTCCGCGCGCCCGGTGGCCTCGACCCCGAGAGCCCGGAGCACACCCTCACCCTCACCCTCGGCCCGGACCTGACGGGCCCCTTGCTCACCACCGCGCCCGGCCTCGTCAACGGCACCGTCAACGACGTCCTGCTGACCGCCCTCGCCCTGGCCGTCCTCGGCCGGCGCCGCGCGGACGGCGCGGACGGCGCGGACGAGGAAGGAGCCGTCCTCGTCGACGTCGAGGGGCACGGCCGGGAGGACATCGCCGACGGAACGGACCTGTCCCGCACCGTCGGCTGGTTCACCACCGTCTTCCCCGTCCGCCTCGCCCTCGGCCGCCCCGACCTCGAAGAGGCCCGGGCCGGCGGACCGGCGATCGGAGCCGCCCTGCGCCTCGTCAAGGAGGAACTGCGCGCCGTACCGGACAAGGGCATCGGCTTCGGCCTGCTGCGCCACCTCAACTCCCGCACCGGAGCGGACCTCGCCGCGCGCGGCATCCCCCAGATCGGCTTCAACTACCTCGGCCGGTTCCCGATGGGCGGCGACGCGCCGTGGGACGCCGCCCCCGGGCACGTCTTCGCCCTCGACGACGCCGACGAGGGACTTCCGATGGCGCACGCCGTCGAGGTGAACGCGGCCGCCCACGAGGGCCCCGACGGCCTCACCCTCAGCGCCACCTGGACCTGGGCGGGCAACGCCCTTGCGGGCCCGTGGGTCCACGACCTCGCCCAGGAGTGGTTCACCATGCTGCGCGCCGTCGTCACCCACGCCGCCCGCCCGGACGCCGGCGGACTGACCCCCTCCGACGTGTCCCTCACCCAGGTCAGCCAGGCCGACCTCGACACCTTCGAATCCCAGCTCGGAGCCCTGCTGTGATCCCTCTGTCCCACGCCCAGCAGCGATTGTGGTTCCACGCCCGCGACGGCGCCGACGGCGCGCTCTACCACATCCCCGTCGGGCTCCGGCTGAGCGGCGCCCTCGACCGCGCCGCCCTGCACGCCGCCCTCGCGGACGTCAGCGCCCGCCACGAAGCGCTGCGCACCGTCTTCCCCGACGAGGCGGGCCGCCCGTACCAGCAGGTCCTGGACCCCGCGGACGCCGCCCCGGCGCTCACCGTCACCGACTGCCCGGCCGCCGACCGCGCCGGGCGGGCCGCGCAGGCGTCGTCCCGCCCCTTCGACCTGCGCACCGAACCGCCGCTGCGCGCCGACCTCTTCACCGACGGGGACGAGGACCACTACCTGCTCCTGGTCCTGCACCACATCGCGGGTGACGGGCACTCCGTCAACATCCTCGTCCGCGACCTCGCCGCCGCCTACACCGCCCGGACCGCCGGCCGGCCGCCCGAGTGGCCCGAACTGCCCGTCCAGTACCCGGACTACGCGCTGTGGCAGCGCGAACTCCTCGGCCCGGCCCAGGACCCCGACTCCCTGCACGCCCGGCTGCTCACCCACTGGGCGACGGCCCTCGACGGCCTGCCCGACGAACTGGCGCTGCCCGCCGACCGGCCGCGACCGGCCGTCGCCGGCCACCGGGGCGCGGTGGTGGAGGCACGGACCGACGCCGCCACCCACGCGGGTCTGGCCGCACTGGCCCGCAACGGCCGCGCCACGCCGTTCATGGCCGTCCAGGCGGCCTTCGCGGTCCTGCTCACCCGCCTCGGCGCCGGCACCGACCTGCCGCTCGGCTGCCCCGTCGACGGCCGGGACGACGAAGCCCTCACCGACCTCGTGGGGCTCTTCGTCAACACCCTGATCGTGCGCGCCGACACCTCCGGCGACCCCACGTTCACCGAGGTGCTGGGCCGGGTGCGCACCGCCGCCCTGGCGACGTACGCCCACCAGGAACTGCCCTTCGAATCGCTGGTCGAACGCCTCAACCCGGCCCGCTCGGCCGCCCGGCACCCGCTCTTCCAGGTCGCCGTCTCAGCCCAGCGCACCGAGCCGCAGGCCCCCGCCTTCGCGGGCCTGACCGCGCGGGTGGAGGCGGTGCGCACCGACACCGCCAAGTTCGACCTCACCCTGGAGGTCGAGGAACTCCACGACCCGGCTACCGGAGCACCCGCGGGCCTGGCCCTCGGCCTGGAGTACGCGAGCGACCTGTTCGACGAGGGAACGGCCCGGCGCCTGCTGGACCGGCTCGTCCAGCTGATCGGCGCCGTCGTCCGCGAGCCCGGGACCCCGGTCTCCGCACTCGACGTACTGCTGCCGGGGGAGCGGGCCGACCTCCTCGAGCACTGGCAGGGCGCGCCCGTCGCCGCCGACGCCCGCACCGTCCACGAGGCCTTCGCGGAGCGGGCCGCCGCCCACCCGGACCGGCCCGCCGTGCTCTGCGCGGGCCGCGGGACCACGTACGCCGAACTCGACGCGGCGGCCGAGCTGTTCGCCGGCCGGCTGCGCACCCTCGGCGTCCGCCCCGGCGAGGCCGTCGCCGTCCTGATGGACCGCTCGGCCGACCTGGTGGCCGCCTGCCTGGGCATCCTCAAGGCCGGAGCCGCCTACCTGCCGCTGGACGCCCGGGCCCCCGGCGCCCGTACCGAGGCCGTGATCGCCGCGTCCGGGGCCGCCGTCCTCGTCACCGACGTCCCGGAGGGCGGGCCCGTACCGGCGGGGGTGCGCCACGTGCTGCGCCCGGTGCGGCCCCCTGCCGAAGGCGACGCCGAAAGCGCCGCGACGGCCGGCCATCCCGACGCGCTCGCCTACCTGATGTACACCTCCGGCTCCACCGGCGCCCCCAAGGGGGTGGCCGTCTCCCACCGCGAGGTCGTCGCCCTGGCCACCGACCGGCGCTGGCGCGGTGGCGCGCACGAGCGGGTCCTGTTCCGCTCCCCGCACGCCTTCGACGCCTCCACCTACGAGCTGTGGGTGCCGCTGCTGAACGGCGGGCTCGTCGTCGTGGCACCCCCCGGCGACCTCGACGTCGACGCGCTGGCCCGGCTGATGACCGAGGAGGAGGTCACCGGGACCTTCCTCACCGCCACCCTCTTCAACGTCCTCGCCGACCGCTGCCTGCCCGCGCTCGGCTCCCTGCGCGAGGTGATGACCGGCGGCGAGGCCGCCTCCCCGTCCATGGTCCGCCGGGTCCGCGAGGCCTGCCCCCGCACCACCGTGACCAACGCCTACGGGCCCACCGAGACCACTACCTTCGCCGCGACCTTCGCCGTGGGACCCGGCCAGGACGCCCCCGACGGGTCGGTACCCATCGGCCGCCCGCTCGACGGTACGCGGCTCCACGTCCTCGACGAACGGCTCGGCCTCGCCGCGCCCGGCGTCACCGGCGAGCTCTACATCGCCGGCGCCGGACTCGCGCAGGGCTACCTCGGCCGGGCCGCGCTGACCGCCGAACGCTTCGTCGCCTGCCCGTACGGCCCCCCGGGCGCCCGCATGTACCGCACCGGCGACCTCGCCCGCTGGAACGCCGACGGCCAGGTCGAGTACCTGGGCCGCGCCGACCGGCAGGTCAAGATCCGCGGGCTGCGCATCGAACCGGGGGAGATCGAGCACGCCCTGGCCGGCCATCCGGCGGTGGGCCAGGCCGCCGTCACCGTCGTGGACACGCCCGCCGGCGCCGCGCTCGCGGGCTACGCGGTCCCGGCCGGGGGAGCCACCGCACCCACCCCGGCGGAACTGCGCGAACACCTGCGCGCCCGGCTGCCCGACTACATGGTGCCCACCACCCTGACCCTGCTCGACGCCTTCCCGGTGACGGCCAACGGCAAGACCGACCTGGCCGCCCTGCCCGCGCCGGACCCGACGGCCGGCGCCGCCAGGGTCCACCAGGAGCCGCGCACCGACGAGGAGCGCGCTCTGTGCGCGATCTGGGAGCAGGTCCTCGGCCTGCCGCGGATCGGCGTCAACGACAACTTCTTCGACCTGGGCGGGCACTCCCTGCTCGCCACCCAGCTGCTCGCCGAGGTCCGGACGCGATGCGGAGCCGTGATCGGCATCCGCCAGTTCTTCACCGGCCCCACCGTCGCCGAACTCGCCGCCGCCCTGCCGGCCGCGGCGGCCGCGGGCGCCGCGGCGCAGGACCCGCCGATCGTCCGCCGGGCCCGCCGCACCCAGACCGCCTGACCCCAGAAGGAACACCACGATGAACCACCCGCCGTCCACCCCCGTTCCCACCGCCGCGCCCGCCGCCGCCCGCTCGCTGGTCGAGGACGTCCTGCCGCTGTCCCCGCTCCAGGACGGCATCCTCTTCCACGCCCTCTTCGACGAGGACGAACGCGACGTCTACGTCGCCCAGTTGCTCCTCGACCTCGACGGCCCCCTCGACCCGGACCGGCTGCGCGCCGCCGCCGACACCGTCCTGGAACGGCACGCCAACCTGCGCGCCGGCTTCCTGCGCCGCGCCACCGGCGAGCCCGCCCAGGTCGTCCGGCGCGGCGTACGGACCCCCTGGCAGGAGGTGGACCTGACGGGGCTCGACGAGACCGGGCGCGCAGCCGCCGTCGATACCCTCCTCGCCGAGGACCGGGCCACCCGCTTCGACCTGGCCCGGCCGCCGCTGCTCCGCTTCACCCTCATCCGCACCGGCCCGCTCTCCCACCGGCTGCTGCTGACCTACCACCACATCCTGATGGACGGCTGGTCCTGGCCGGTCCTCGTGCGCGAACTCCTCGCCCTGCACCACGCCGACGACGCGCCCCTGGGCCCGGTCACCCCGTACTCCGCCTTCCTCGGCCGTCTCCACGACCGCGACACCGTCGCCGCCCAAGACGCCTGGACCCGCGCGCTCGACGGCCTCGCGGGCGGCACCCGCACCGCGCCCGTGTCCCCGCCGCCCGGCACGGTCCTGCCCGACCGCGTCGAGACGTACCTCCCCACATCCCTGACCGAACGGCTGGGCGCCCTCGCGCGCGGCCACCGGATCACCTCCGGAACGCTCCTCCAGGGCGCCTGGGCGCTGCTGCTCGGCCGCCAGATCCGCTCGGAGGACGTGGTTTTCGGCGCCATCGTCAGTGGCCGTGACCCCGAACTGCCCGGCGTCGCCGACATCGTGGGCCTGTGCATCAACACCGTGCCGGTCCGGGTCCGCATCGACCCCGCGGAGCCGCTCGTCGCGCTGTTCGAGCGGCTCCAGGACGAGCAGGCACGGCTGATCGACCACCACCACCTGGGTCTGGTCGAGATCCAGAGGCTCGCCGGAGCCGGGGAGCTCTTCGACTCCTGCGTCGCCTTCCAGAACTACCCGGTCGACGCGGCCGGCCTCGCCGCCCTCGGCGCGGGCGGGCTCGAGGTCACCGGAGTCGACCCCCACGACGCCGCCCACTACCCGCTCTCGCTGACCGCCATCCCCGGCGACCGGCTGCGTCTGCAGATCGACTACCGGCCCGACGTCTTCGAACGGGACACCGCCCGGGCCCTGCTGGAACGCCTCGCCCGGCTCCTGCGGGCCGTCGCGGACGACCCGTCGTGCCCGGTGGGCACCGTGGACCTGCTCTCCCCGGCCGAACGCCACCGCGTCCTGGTCGAATGGAACGACACCACGCGCGACGAGCGGTACGCGGAGGTCGTCGAGCGGGTACGGCAGCAGGCCGAGCGCCGCCCCGAGGCCGTCGCCACCACCGACGACACCGGCCGCGAGCTGAGCTACGCGGCCCTCGTCGCCCGCGCCGACGCCCTCACCCTCGCCCTGCTCGCCGACGGGGTGCGCCCCGGCGACCTGGTCGCCGTACTCAGCGAGCCCACCACCCGCGTCCCCGTCGCGATGCTCGCCATCCTCGGCGCCGGAGCGGCGTACGTCCCCCTGGACCCCGCGGGCCCCGTCACCCGTACCGCCGACCTCCTCGCGAGCGGCGGGATCAGCCGGCTGCTGGCCGCACCCGAACAGCGGGCCCGCGCCGAGGAGTTCGCCGCGGCCGTCCCGGGCGGCCTGCCCGTCCTCGTGATCGACTCCATCGACCACACCGACGGCGCAGCGGTGTCCGGCGAACGCCCGGCGCCGGCCGGCGGCCCCGACGCCCTCGCCTACGTCTGCTTCACCTCCGGCTCCACCGGCAAGCCCAAGGGCGCCATGGTCCACCGCCGGGGCATGAACAACCACCTCCTGGCCAAGGTCGAGGACCTCGCCCTCGGCGAGGGCGACCGCGTGGTGATGAACGCACCGCTGACCTTCGACATCTCCGTGTGGCAGATGCTCGCGCCGCTGATCACCGGCGGACAGGTCCACCTCGTCTCCCGGGACACCGCCCGCGACCCCGCCGCGCTCTTCGCCGACGCCGCCCGCCGGGGAATCACCGTCATGGAGACCGTGCCGTCCTTCGTCCGCGCCGCCGTCGACCTGTGGGACACCGGGGTGCGGCCGCCGGCCCTGCCCGAGCTGCGCTGGTTCGTCGTCAACGGCGAGGTGCTGCCTCCCGAACTGTGCACCCGCTGGTACGCGCGCCACCCGCGGGCCGCGATCGTCAACGCCTACGGCCTCACCGAGTGCTCCGACGACAACACCCACGCCTTCATCGGGCCCGACGTGCACGCCCAGCTGGAACACGGCCGGCTGCCCGTCGGCCGCCCGCTGCGCAACAACACCCTCTACCTGCTGGACGCCGCGCTCGCTCCGGTACCGCCCGGCGTGCCCGGCGAGCTCTTCATCGGCGGCACCGGCGTCGGCCCCGGCTACCTGCGCGACCCCCGCCGCAGCAGCGAGCGCTACGTCCCCGACCCCTTCAGCGCCGTGCCGGGCAGCCGTATGTACCGCACCGGCGACCTCGCCCGGATGCGGGCCGACGGCCAGCTCGACTTCCTCGGCCGACAGGACCACCAGGTCAAGATCCGCGGCAACCGCATCGAACTCGGCGAGGTGGAGACCGCGCTGCGCGCCGTGCCCGGCGTGGGCGAGGCCGTCGTCGCCGTCGACCGGGACCACGCGGGCCAGCAGCGGCTCGTCTGCTACTTCACCGGAACGCCCACCGCCGAGCAGGTCCGCACGGAACTGGGCCGCAACCTGCCCAACTACATGGTCCCGTCGCTCTTCCTGCACCTGCCGCACTTCCCCCTGACCGTCAACGGCAAGCTCGACCGCAAGGCGCTTCCCGATCCGGCCACCGTGCACCGCCCGGCCGGCCGGCTGCCCTCGACCCCCGAGGAGAAGGCGGTCTGCGAGATCTTCGCGTCCGTCCTCGGCCTCCAGGAGGCGGGCATGGACGACGACTTCTTCGCCCACGGCGGCCACTCCCTCCTCGCCACCCGGCTGACCGGCCGCATCGGCACCGAGCTCGGGGTACGGCTGGGCATCCGCGATCTCTTCGAGACGCCCACCCCGGCGGGCATCGCCGCCCGCCTGGCCGAAGCCGCCGAAGCGCCCGCCGCCCCCGCCCGCCCCGCCCTGCGCCCCCGCTCGCGCGACGGGGCCTGACCGCACCCGACCGGCCCCGGCCGCGCCGTGCCCCCCGGGGAAGAGCCGCCCGCATCCCGCCCGCATCCCGCCCGTACCCCCAGGAGACACCACCGCCATGAGCCCCACCGAGACCACCCCCGTGCCCCTGCGCATCGCGCACCGGGCCGGGATCACACCCGAGGCCACCGCCGTCCGCGCGGCCGAGGGGGAGCTGACCTACCGCCAGCTCGACCGGCGGGCCCGGGCGGTGGCCGAGGAGCTGCGCGCCGCCGGCGCCGGACCGGAGGACACCGTGCTCCTGGGGGTGCGCCGGGGCATCCACTGGGCGGTCGGGCTGCTGGGCATCTGGTACGCGGGCGCGGCCGCCCTCCTCGTGGACCTCGACGCCCCCGGCGAGCGGCTGCGCACCCTGCTGGACGCCGCCGGCACCCGGCACGCGGTCGCCCCGGACACGTACGCGGCCGCGATGCTGCAACGCCGGACCGGGCGCGAGCTGTTCTGGGCCGCCACGACCACCGCATCCGCCACGACCACCGCCCCCACGATCACCGCCCCCACGATCACCGCCGCACCCACGGCGGCCGAACCGCCCGCCCGCATCGCCCCGGGCTCGCTCGCCTACGTGCTCTTCACCTCCGGCTCCACCGGGCTGCCCAAGCCCGTGGCGGTCGGCCACGCCGGACTCGCCGCGCAGGTCCGCACCCTGGCCGAACGCTACGGGCTGACCGCCGGGGACACGGTGCTGCAGTTCGCGGCCCCCGCCTTCGACGTCAGCCTGGAGGAGGCACTGCCCACCTGGTGCACGGGCGGCACGGCCGTCTTCGTCACCGACAACGTCCTCTCGCCCGCCGAACTCGAGCCGTTCCTCGCCGAGCAGCGGATCAGCGTCGTCAACCTGCCCACCCCGTACTGGACGCAGTGGGCCAAGGACCTGGAGCGCGCCCCGCGGGCCCTGCCGGGCGCGCTGCGCCGCGTGGTGATCGGCAGCGACGCGGGCCGGACCGCGGACCTGGTGAACTGGGCGGCCGCCGGGCACCCCCCGGTGGTCAGCTGCTACGGCCTCACCGAGTCCACGATCACCGCCACCTCCTACGAGCCCGGAGCGGCGGAACTGGCCGGCTTCGCGGGCGACGAACTGATCCCGCTCGGCGAACCGCTGGCGGGCGTACGCGCCTACGTCCTCGACGAGGAGCTGCGCGAGGCGCCCCCCGGCACCCCGGGCGAGCTCTACCTGGCGGGCTCCTGCCTGGCCCGCGGCTACCACGGCCGGCCGGCGCTGACCTCCGAGCGCTTCGTCGCCGACCCGTTCGCCGAGGCCCCGGGCGAGCGCATGTACCGCACGGGAGACCGGGTCACGCGGGCACCAGGCGGCCCGCTCGTCTTCCTCGGGCGCGCCGACGACCAGGTCAAGATCCGCGGCCACCGCGTCGAACTCAAGGAGGTGGAGGCGGCCGTGGCCGCCCACCCGGACGTGGTCGACGTGGTCGCCCGCGCCGTCGCGGCGGACGGCGGACCGCAGCTGGCCGCCTGGGCCGCCCTCACCCCCGGCAGCGCACTGACCCCGGATGCCCTGCGCCGTCACCTTTTGGCCAAAATGCCCGGGTACCTCGTACCGGCCACCGTGACCTTGATGGAGCGGCTGCCGCGCACCCCGGGCGGCAAGCTCGACCCCCGGGCGCTTCCCGCGCCCGCCCCCCGATGAACCAGCGACCCGCGGACCCCGTCCGCACCCAGACAAGGAACGCACCCGTGTCCGTCACCACCGACGAGTCCACCGAGTCCGTGCACCGCGCGGAGCACCGGCAGCGCAGGGACTTCCGCCTCTTCATGTCCTCGCACATCTGCAACGAGCTGGGCAGCAGCATCACCTACGTCGCC
The DNA here is from genome assembly GCF_035978755.1 of Streptomyces sp. NBC_01298. Classification (NCBI taxonomy): domain Bacteria; kingdom Bacillati; phylum Actinomycetota; class Actinomycetes; order Kitasatosporales; family Streptomycetaceae; genus Streptomyces; species Streptomyces sp. NBC_01298. The sequence goes on along the minus strand of NZ_CP108414.1, from coordinate 130,587 downwards.
CTCCCGCTGATGGCGGTGCTCACCCTGGACGCCTCGCCGATGCAGGCGGGCCTGCTGGCCGCCGCGGAACACGCGGCCTTCCTGGTACTGGGCCTGCCGGCCGGGGCCTGGGTCGACCGGATGCGCAGGCGCCGCGTGATGATGGCCGCCGACCTGGCGCGCACCGTCCTGCTGACGGCGCTGCCGGTGGCCTACCTGCTCGACCTGCACTCGATGCCGCTGCTGTACGCGGTCGCCCTGCTGCTGGGCTGCGCCCGGCTGTTCGGAGACGTGGCCGACCAGAGCTACCTGCCGACGCTCATCGGCAAGGACACCCTGACCGCGGGCAACTCGAAGCTGGAGACGGTCCGGTCCGGCGCGGAGTTCGCCGGCCCCGGCATCGCCGGCTTCCTGGTGCAACTGCTCGGCGCCGCCGGGACGCTGGCCGGCCAGGCCGTGACCTCGCTGGTTTCCGCGGTGTTGCTGGGGCGGATCGGCGTCCGCGAGGAGAAGCCGGAGCCCGCCCCCCGCCGCCACCTGGTGCGGGACATCCGTGAGGGCCTGGACTACGTCCTGAGCCACCGCATCCTGCGCGTGATCGCCCTCAACACCGCTGCCGTGAACCTGTTCCTCAGTGCGGTGATGGCCATCGAGGTGCTCTTCCTGACCCGGACCGTGGGGCTGCCGCCCGCGGCCGTCGGCTGGGTGCTGACGACGGCCACGATCGGCTCGGTGCTCGCGGCGACCGTCGCGGACAGGGTGACCCGGGCCGTCGGGGCGGCCCGGCTCACGTGGCTGTCCCTGCTGGTGACCATGCCCTTCGGGCTGCTGCTCCCGCTCGCGGACAAGGACTGGAGGATCGGCCTGTTCGTCCTGGGCTCGTTCGTCCAGTCGGCTGGTGTCACCCTCTACAACATCTGCCAGGTCACCTACCGGCAGACCGTCTGCCCGCCGCACCTGCTCGGCCGGATGACCGCCACGATGCGCTTCCTCGTGTGGGGCGTCCTGCCGCTGAGCGGCCTGCTGGCGGGGTTCCTCGGTGAGATGCTGGGCGTACGGGACGCGCTGTGGCTGTGCGCAGCGGCCCTGTCGGTGGCCCCGCTGGTCCTGCTGTGCTCTCCACTGCGCCGGATGCGCGAGTTCGAGGACGAGGCCCCGGGCACGGGGGCCCCGGACACCGGGTCCACGGACACCGGGTCCACGGCCGGGCGAGAGGCTCAGTAGCCCAGCCGGAAGGCGATGTGGGTGAGCTGGGTCCGGTTGGCCGAACCGGTCTTGCTGCGCAGGCGCCGCAGGTAGGTGTCGACCGTGTGCGGGCTCAATCCCATCTGGCAGGCGATCATCCGGTACGTGTGTCCCTGCGCGAGGTAGGCGAGCACCTCGTGCTCGCGGGGGGTCAGGGCGGGCAGTTGCGGTGCGGGGGCGGTCAGTGTGCTGTCCAGCATGCGGGGCTCCGGATTCCGGATCGATGGTGAAGGTGAAGGGGTGCGGCAGGGGTGCCCCCGGGCGACGGTGCGATCACGCTGTGCGTGATCGCACCGTTTCGGTCGTCCCGGGTCCTGAAGTGGCCGGATCCCCGCCGCTGTTCGTCTCGTACAGCCTTGCCCGCTGCATATCCTGGCGCCAGGGGGCGGGTACCTCACCAAGGTGCCTGGCAGCAAAGCGACCCGGGGTGAAAAGTGCAAAGTAGGGCAATGCAAAAATCTGACGCGGAGCCGGATCCGAAGAACTCCGATGTTGACATCGATGTCTACGGCTGGGTGCTCGAACACCGCACGGTGGACGAGGCCGCGGTGGCCGCCGGAACGGGGCTCGACCGGGCCGACGTCTGCCGCAGCGTGGAGCGTCTACGCGTGTCACGGCTGCTGCACGTGAGCCCGGTGGACCCGTCGGTCGCCTTCGCGGTGGCCCCGGACACCGCCGCCGAGCAGCTCGTCGCGCCCCTGGAGGCGCGGATCCGTGACCAGCAGCGGGAGATCAGCGGGATCCGTGAGGACTTGGGGCGCTTCCTGCCGCACTATCTGGGCCGGCGTTCCACGGGGGAGTCACTGGAGGTCCTGGAGAGCCTGGAGGACGTGCGCGGGGCGCTGAACCGGGCTTCGCTCAACTGCGCCACCGAGATGCTCAGCTCGCAGCCGGGGGGCGGCAGCAGGGTGCCCGAGGCGATGCAGGAGGCACTGCGGCGGGACGAGACGATGCTCCAGCGGGGCATTTCGATCCGCACCCTCTATCACCACACGGCCCGGTTCAACGGGCCGAGCCAGGCCTACGTCGCGGCCACCTCCGCCTTGGGGGCGCAGTACCGCACGGCGCACGAACTGTTCGGCCGGCTCATCGCCTTCGACCGGGAGCTGGCCTTCATCCCGGTCGCCGACGGAAGCTGGGGCGCCGTGGTGATCCGTGAGCCGTCGACCGTCGCCTACCTGTGCAACATCTTCGACCAGACCTGGGACCTGGCCTCGCCGTTCTCGGTCGCGGCGGGCCAGGGGCTGGAGGAGGTGGCCCGGGAGATCCATGAAACGATCATCCGGCTGCTGGGGGCCGGGCTGAAGGACGAGGCCATCGCCAGGCGCCTGGGCATGTCGCTGCGCACGGCCCGGCGCCACATCGCCGACATCATGCAGGAGCTCGGTGCGGGCAGCCGCTTCCAGGCGGGCGTGGCGGCTTCCGCACGCGGCCTGCTGGACCGGGGCCCCGACGCCGAACAGGCGGCCGGGGCCGAGTCGGACGGCGGGTAGCACCCTCCCCACCCAGATGTCACGCGTTCTCGTGTCTGTCGCAGGTGGCGGGCGTGTCGCATGCTGCTGGGATGAGAGCTGCCGAGTCGCCGAAGCAAGAGGGACGAGCCATGGACGTGACGGACGCGGGCCGCGGTCGGGAGACCCCGCACCTGCGGGAGATCGTCCTGTTCCTCTCGGTCCACCTGGACCGGGCGCCGGGTGTGCTGTGGCCCGAGTACGACAACCCGGCGTTCGGCGATGCCGACGACGCGGGCGCCCTCCCGGCGGAAGGCGGTGTGCGGCCGGCCCAGGCGGACCGCTTCACCGCCGAACTGGGCGCCCTGACCGGCCTGTCCGTCCGGCTGGACCGGGTGGAGACCCCTGGATCCACCCCGGGCGGAGGTGCGGACGCCGTCTGGACTGCGCAGCACGGGGGCCGGGAGCACCTCCTGGTGCACCAGATCGCCGGCGCCGTGACCTGGCAGCTGGCGGGTACCGGCGAGAGCGGGCGGCCGGAGTCCTTCCAGTGCCGGCTGCTGCCGGGCGAACTGCTCTACGTACCGGCCGGCTGGTCGCGCCGGTACATCGATGCGCAGGGAGCCCAGTACGCCGTCGTCTGTCTCGGGCCCCAGGGCGGCTGACGGCGGCCGCGCCGCGGCGGGTCGGGGCCGGCCGGAATGGGGGGAGGGAGGATCGCGACGCGATCCTCCCTCCCCCCATTCCGGCCGGCCGCCCTGACGGGTTGGCCGGGTCAGCCGCCCCAGGAGCTGTCGGCCGTGTCGCGGTTGCGGGTGCCGAGCGAGCCGGTGCCGACCGTGAACGCCCGGCCGTCGGCCGTCACGATCTGGCGCGTCGTCGGGGTCGCGGTGCTGCTCTCCCCTCCGGTGGCGGTCGTCGCGGTCGTGGTCGAGGTGTCGTCGGCGGCCTGCGCGACGCCGGCCGCGGGCAGCAGCAGGGCGGAGGCGGCCACGGACAGGGCGATGACAAAACGCTTGAGCATGGGATCCCCAGGAAGGCGAGCGGTCTGGTGTGCGTGCGGACCGCTTCGTGGGCCGTCCGCACCGGTCGGTGCAGGACCAACCTTGCCGTGCCCGGGGTGCTTTGGCGTTCGGTCGGACAGCTCATCAAGCTGCCTGGCCCGATGGTGAGGGGCCGCAAAAGCGGACCAACTATGTCTGTTCGGTCAGGATTCCCACTTCAGGCGGGGCCGACGAGCTGCCCCGGCACCCGGCCGGCCCCTCCGCGGTCTCCCCGATTCCCGAAGTCACGCCGGAGCCGCGGGCGTCGAGCTCCCGCCACACCGGGAAGACCAGCGGCGCCAGGGTGACCGCGAGGTACAGCGCCCCCGTGCCCAGCAGGGCCGCCACCAGCCCCGAGGCGTCGAGGACCAGGCCCGCACCCAGCATTCCCAGCGGGGTCGCCGCCAGCGCGGCGGCCACCAGCAGGCCGAACACCCGCCCCCGCACCTCCTCGGGCACCCGCTCGTAGGCCACCGACATCATCAGCGGCCCCACCACCCCCGACCCGATCCCGGACAGGGCCAGCGCCGCCAGCAGCACCGGCACTCGCGGCTCGGCCGCCAGAGCCGCGCAGCGCACCGCCCCGACCAGGACGAACGCCCCGACGAAGACCGCGCGCCGCGGCATCCGGTGGCCCGCCCAGCCGTACAGGGCCGCCCCGAGCAGGGCGCCCGCGCCCATGGAGGTGATCATCGCCCCGAACAGGGCGCTGCTGCGCAGCACCTGGGTTCCGTAGGCCGGGTAGAGGACCCCGTTCAGCGCCCCGTCCAGGGCGTTGGTCAGCATCAGGACCCCCACCATCGCCCCCAGAAGCCGGTCCCGGCGCAACTGCGCCAGTCCGAAACGCAGTTCCCCGGCGTACGAGCCGCCCGGCGCCCCGCCGGCCGGCCGGGCCCGCGCCGCCACCGGGACCAGGGCCGCCACGAGCAGGGCGCACAGCGCCATCGCCGCCATGTCCGCGTACAGGGTGCGTACGGGGCCGACCGTCGAGATGAGTAGACCGGCCAGCGGCGCCCCCGCCATCATGCCGATCCGGCGGGCTCCCTCCACGCATCCGGTGGCCCGCTCCGCCGTCACCCCGGCGCGTTCCATCGCATCGGGCAGCAGCAGTTGCTTGGCGGTGTCGGACGGCCCGCGGGCGGCTCCCACCAGGAAGACCAGGACGATCAGGACGGGCAGGGATAGCGCGTCCCAGGAGCGCAGGAGCGGGATCAGGCTGATCGCCGCGGCCGTCAGCAGGTCCGCCCCCACGCTCGTCGCGCGTACGGGCAGCCGGTCGACCACCGGACCCGCGAGCACGGCGGAACACAGCAGGCCCAGCACCTCGGCGGTGGCGACGAGCCCCGTCCGGGTGCCGCTGCCGGTGCTGTGCAGGACGAACCACGGCACGGCGACCAGGGTCGCGGCCATGCCGAGCGAGGAGATCCCGGAGGCCGCCACCAGGGCGGCCAGCGGGGTGGGGCGGCGCGACGATGCGCAGCCGCCCGGGTACGAGCCGGTCATACGGGGTTCCTTCCGGCACCGCCGTACCGCTCCGGCGGCCCGCGACGCGGACCGCCGGAGCGGCGTGGTGCCCGGGGATCGTCGGGTCAGCCGGCCGGGTTCATGCGCAGGCTCAGCGGGCGCATGTCGGTCCACACCCGCTCGATGTGCTCCAGGCACGCCTCCTTGGTGCCGGCCACGCCCTGGTCGTGCCAGCCCGGCGGGACGGACCGGCCGGCCTCCCAGAGGGAGTACTGCTCCTCGTCGTTGGCCACGACCAGGTACTGCTGCGGGGACGCGTCGTTCACGGTGTTCTCCAGGACGGATCGGTGGTGCGGAAGGACGGATCGGTGTGCGGAAGGGGAATCGGGCCGGGGTGGCTCAGCGGGGCAGGGCCGCGGCGAGCAGGTGGGCCAGCGCGGCGCAGTGCGGAGGGTCCACCAGGTCGTGGTGGTTGCCCGGGACCGCGGCCCGTACGACGGCGCCGTCGGTGCGGGGCCGCCAGGCCGCCGGGTCCACCAGCGGGGTCGCGAGCTCGGGGTGGCGCTCGTCGACCGTGAACAGGTGCAGGTCGACACCGAGGACGGCGTCGGTGCGGTAAGCGGCGGAGGCCGTGCCGTTCGCCTCGGCGACCCGCAGGAGCCTGCGCAGGGCCTCCGTGGGGGACGTACGCGGAAGGGTGCCCTCCGCGCGGCCGCGGCGCACCAGGACGTCGAGCAGTTCCTCCTCGTCCAGTTCGCGCGCCGAGCCGGCGTCGAGGCCCGCCGCGATGCCGTACCGCAGCAGGTCCGGATCGCCCGGCCCCGCCGCGGCGGACCGGCTGCCGGGAGTGGCGCCCGGCGCCGCCGCGTCGATCAGCCCGAGGAAGGCCACCTCCTCGCCCGCGGCCTCCAGCCGGGCGGCCATCTCGTAGGCCACCGTCCCGCCGAACGACCAGCCGGCGAGGAGGTACGGGCCCCGCGGCTGCTCCTCGCGGAGCGCGGCCAGGTAGCGTTCGGCCATCTCCGGCACCCGCTCCAGCGGGGTCTCGCCGGTGTTGTAGCCCACGGACTCCAGGCCGAGGACCCGCCGGTCGCCTCCGGGACGGGCGGACAGGTCCCGCACCAGATCCCGGTAGCAGACGACGTCGCCGCCCCGCGGGTGGACCAGGACCAGCGGCGGCCTGGACGGGTCCCCGTCGGCGAGCGGGACCAGCAGCCGGGCCGCGGCCGCCCCCGCCTCCGGCAGTGCCTCGCAGAGCAGTTCGACGGTGCGCCGACGGAAGACCATGTTCAGCGGCAGATCCACCCCGAACTCCCGGCGCACGGCAGCCATCAGGGCGAAGGCCTTGAGCGAGTGGCCGCCGAGTGCGAAGAAGTCGTCGCGCACCCCGATGGGGGACGTGCCCAGGGTCTGCTCCCACAATCGCGCCATCCGCAGCTCGGTGGTGTCGCGCGGGGCGATCCGCCCCGCGCCCCCGCCGCGTCCGGCGTCCGCCGACGGAGCGGGCAGCGCCTTGCGGTCGAGCTTGCCGTTCGGGGTGAGCGGGAGCCGCTCCAGCGCCGTGAGGACGGCCGGCACCATGTACTCGGGCAGGTCCCGGCGCAGGAAGTCGCCGAGCTCCCGTACCTCGCCCGGTCCGTCCCGCCAGGTCACGTAGCCGGCGAGCACGGCGTCCACTCCGGTGCCGTGGACGGCCACGGCCGCCGCCGCCACCCGCGGGTGGCGGGCGAGCGCGGACTCGATCTCGCCGAGCTCCATCCGGTGGCCGCGCACCTTCACCTGGCCGTCGGCCCGGCCGCGGTACTCCAGGCCGCCGTCCGCGAGGCGCCGTACGAGGTCACCGGTGCGGTACAGCCGCTCGCCCGCCGCGTACGGGTCGGGTACGAACCGCTCCGCGGTCAGCGCCGGCCGCCCGTGGTAGCCGCGGGCCACCCCGTCGCCGCCGATGTAGAGCTCGCCGAACACACCGACCGGCACCGGCCGCAGGTGCGCGTCCAGGATGAGGAGGCGGGTGTTGGCGAGCGCCGAGCCGATGGGCACCGGGCCGTCACCGACCGGCCCGGACAGCAGGTGGGACGTGGACCAGACGGTGGTCTCCGTCGGCCCGTACACGTTGCGGACCGTGCCCAGCGCCGTGCGCATCCGCTCGGCCAGGGCCGGCGGCAGCGCCTCGCCGCCGCACAGGGCCCGTACGCGGGGCGCCCGCCAGCCGGACTCCATCAGCTGGTGCCAGGTCGCCGGGGTGGCCTGGACGACCGTGACCGGCGCCGCGTCCAGCTCCTTCGCGAGGAGGGCGCCGTCCCGGGCGGTCTCCCGGTCGACGACCCGTACGGTCGCTCCGCACGCGAGCGGGACCAGCAGTTCCAGCACGGCGATGTCGAAGGAGGCGGTGGTGACGGCCGCGACCGTGTCGCCGGCCGTCAGCTCCAGCCTGCGCACCATGTCCCGGGTGAAGTTCGCCAGCGCCCGGTGCGGGACGGTGACCCCCTTCGGGCGTCCCGTGGAACCCGAGGTGTACAGGGTGTAGGTCAGTTGCTCCGGCTCCGGGGCCCGCTCGGGCCGCACGGGTTCGAGCTCGCCGCCCGCGGGGGCCGCGGCCCCGGTCAGAGCGTCGAGGTCCAGTACGGCGACCCCGTCCGGCGCCTCGGCGGGGCCGGGCAGACCCGAAACCACCAGCACCCGGGCACCGCTGTCCGTGATCATGTAGGCGATCCGGTCGGCCGGATAGCCGGGGTCCACGGGCACGTACATGCCGCCGGAACGCAGTACGCCCAGCAGCGCCGCAGGCAGCAGCACGGAGCGCTCCGCGCACACGGCCACCGCCGTCTCCGGACCCACACCCAGGCGGGCCAGCTCCCGGGCCAGCAGGCCCGACGTCTTCCACAACCCGGCGTACGTGAGGGTCCGTTCGCCGTCGTCCACGGCGACGGCCCCCGGCGTACGCAGGGCCTGCTCGCCGACGAGCACGGGGAGCGAGGGGAGCGGGGGGAGGGCCCGGCCGGCGGCCGGCCCGGCGGCTCCGCCGCCCGCTTCCAGGAGCCGGGCCTCCTCGGCCGCGTCCATCACGGGCAGGGCGCCCAACGGGGTGGCGGGATCGGCCACCGCGGCCGTGAGCAGCTCGGCCAGCGCCGAGGCCATCCGCTCGACGCTCGCCCGGTCGAAGAGGTCGGTGGCGAACACGGCCTCGCCGCGCAGTACCCCCTGCTCCTCGACGAAGTACAGCGACAGGTCGAACTTCGAAGCGCCGCTGGCCAGCGAGAGCGGTTCCACGTCGAGGCCGGGCAGGGCGGGCGGCTTCGAGGCCTCCTCGTCGAGCACCAGCATCACCTGGAACAGCGGGTTGCGGCTCAGGTCGCGCTCCGGCCGCACCTCCTCCACCAGGCGCTCGAACGGCACCTCCTGGTGGGCGTACGCACTCAGGGCCGTCTCACGGACCCGGTCCAGCAGCTCGCCGAAGCCGGGATCGCCGGACAGATCGGTGCGCAGCACCAGGCTGTTGACGAAGAAGCCGATGAGCGGCTCCAGTTCGGTGCGATCGCGCCCGGCGATGGGGGAGCCCACCGCCACGTCCTCGCCCCCCGACCAGCGGGCCAGGAGCGCCTGGAAGCCTGCCAGCAGCACCATGAACAGGGTCGCGTCGTGCCGCCGGCCCAGGTCACGCAGGTCCCGCAGCAGCGGTTCGGGCAGTTCGAAGGAGAACTGCTCGCCGCGTCCGGACGGGGTGGCCGGCCGGGGCCGGTCGGTGGGCAGGTCCAGCGGGGCGAGCCCCTCGAGCCGGCCGCGCCAGTACTCCAGGGTCTCGGCGAGGGCGTCACCGCTCAGCCGTTCGCGCTGCCAGGACGCGAAATCGCGGTAGGAGACGGCGAGTCGCGGCAGCGGCTCGGCTCCTTCGAGGGTGCGGGCCCGGTAGGCGGCGGAGAACTCCCGCCAGAACACGCCCACCGACCAGCCGTCGAAGGCGATGTGGTGCGCGACGATCACCAACAGGTGCTCCTGCGGGGCGATGCGCACCAGCCGGGCCCGCAGCGGGCCCGCCGCGGCCAGGTCGAAGGGCAGCGCGGCGTCCTGAACCGCCAGCTCCCGCGCCCGCTCCCCGGCCACCGCCGCACCCAGCTCCGACAGGTCGGTGAACAGAGGGGTGAACATCGAGGCCGGACCGGGCACGACACGGGCCGCGACCACCACCTCGGCGCCGTTCCCTTCGGTCTCCTCGCTGTCTTCGGGCTCTTCGATCCGCGAACGCAGCACCTCGTGCCGGGTGACGACGTCCTCCAGCGCGGCCAGCGCCGCGGCGCGGTCCAGCTCCCCGGTCAACCGCACGGCGCCGGGCATGTTGTAGTCGGGCCGGCCCGGCTGGAGCCGGTCCAGCAGCCACAGCCGCTGCTGCCCGAAGGACAGCGGGCCCGGCCCCACGGGCAGCGCCGGGATCACCGGCCCCGAGGCGTGCGCCGCACCCAGCGAAGCCAGCGCCCGGGCCAGGTCCTCGGCCACCGGGTGCCGGAAGAGCAGCTGCACGGGGATGCCCAGCTCCAGCAGGGCGCGCAGCCGGGAGACGACCCGGGTGGCGCGCAGGGAGTGCCCGCCGCGCTCGAAGAAGTGGTCGCGGACCCCGATGGGGCCCTCCCCGAGCACCTCCTCCCAGACCTCGACGACCGTCCGCTCCAGCGCGGTGCGCGGGGCGACGTGCACGCGGTGGCCGGCCGTGCCGGGCTCCGGCGCGGGCAGCGCCCTGCGGTCGGTCTTCCCGTTCGGCGTCAGCGGCAGCGCGTCCAGCACCACCAGCGCGGACGGCACCATCGCGGCCGGCAGGGCGGCGCGTACGAAGTCCAGTACGGCGGCCGGATCGCCGGCGCCGTCCCGCCAGACGACGTACGCGGCGAGCGTCCGGTCGGCGCCCTCGCCGTGCGCGGCGGCCACGGCCCGGGCGACGTCCGGGTGGCGCAGCAGGGCGGCCTCGACCTCACCGAGTTCGATGCGGTGCCCCCGGACCTTGACCTGGTTGTCCCGGCGGCCGTGGAACTCCAGCACCCCGTCGGAGCGCAGCCGCGCCAGGTCGCCGGTGCGGTACATGCGCGCGCCGGGCGGCCCGTACGGGTCCGGCGGGTACGACGCGGCGGTGCGGGCCGGATCGCCGAGGTAGCCGCGGGTCACCCCGCGTCCGGCGATGAAGAGTTCACCGATCGCGCCCCGCGGCAGCGGTTCGAGGTGTTCGCCGAGCACGAGCACGCGGGCTCCGGGCAGCGGCCGCCCGATGGGAATGCGGCCCGCCTCGATGTCGGCGTCCGTCACCTCGTGGTAGGTGGTGGTGTTGGTGCACTCCGTCGGACCGTACTGGTTGACCAGCCGCAGTCGGCCGGGCGTGCCCAGGGTGTGCGCGGCCCGGGCCAGCCCGGGCGTCAGCGCCTCACCGGTGGTCATCACCAGCCGCAGGGCCGGCGACGGCCCCTCTCCCGCGGCCACGGCGCCGACCAGCGGCTCCAGCATCGACGGGACGATCGACAGCAGCGCCGTCACGCCCTCGGCGTGCAGCAGCCGGGCCAGGGCGTCCGGATCCCCGGCCTCGTCCTGGGAGGCGAGGACGATCCGGCCGCCGGTGGTCAGCGGGGCGAACAGGTCCCGGACCGACGGGTCGAAGGTCAGCGCCGTACGGGCGAGCACCGCGTCCTCGGGCCCGAGTCCGAAGGTGGAGGTCAGCGCCGCCAGATAGCCGGTGATCGCGGCGTGCGTGACGGCCACGCCCTTGGGGCGGCCGGTGGACCCGGAGGTGTACAGCAGGTAGGCGAGGTGGGCGGGGGAGGCCGCGGCGGGCGGCTCCGTGGCGGGCAGTGCGTCCACCCGGTGCCGCTCGGCGTCCAGGTCCAGGACCGGCACGGCGCCGGCGAGGTCCGCGGGCAGCCCGCCGGGCAGGCCCGCTGTCAGTACCAGGTGGGCGCCGCTGTCGGCCAGGACCGTGCGGACCCGCTCGGCCGGGTGCCCCGCGTCGAGCGGCAGGTAGGCGCCGCCGGCCTTCAGGACCGCGAGGACACAGACCAGCATGCGCGGGTCGCGGCCGGCCAGCACCGCCACCGTGGTCTCGGGGCCGGTCCCGAGCTGCCGCAGTCGGTGGGCCAGCCGGTTGGCGGCCGCGTCGAGTTCCGCGTAGCTGGTGGTGCGGCCCGCGCAGGTCACGGCGGGGGCGTCCGGCCGCAGCCGGGCCTGTTCCGCCACCAGGGAGTGCAGGGTCCGGTCCGCCGGCCGGTCCGCGGGCGGCTCCGGCTCCTCCCCGAGCAGGGCGGCGTGCTCCTGCGGGGACAGGACGTCCAGCCGGGACAGCGGTGCGTCGGGCTCCTCGGCGGCGCCGGCCAGCAGCCGCAGGTAGTGCGCGCCGAACCGCTCGACCGTGGCCCGGTCGAAGAGGTCCGTCGCGTACTGCACCGTGCCGGTCAGACCGCCGGGGTGCTCGGTCATCGCCAGGCTGAGGTCGAACTTGGCCGTCGCGTTGGACGTGTCGAGGTCCTCGACCTCCACACCGTCCAGCGGAAGGGCGGCGAGCTGCTCGGGATGCAGCTGGAACAGCACGTCGAACAGCGGGTTGCGGCTGAGGTCGCGCTCCGGCCGCAGCTCCTCCACCAGCCGGTCGAAGGGGACGTCCTGGTGCTCGTACGCGGCGAGCGCGGTGCGGCGCACCCGGCACAGCAGTTCGCCGAATGCCGGGTCGCCGGACAGGTCGGTGCGCAGGATGAGGGTGTTGACGAAGAAGCCGATGAGCGGCTCCAGTTCGGTGCGGTCACGGCCCGCGATGGGCGAGCCCACCGCGATGTCGGCCTGGCCCGTGTAGCGGGCCAGCAACGCCTGGAAGCCGGCCAGCAGCACCATGAAGAGGGTGGCGCCGCGCTCACGGGCCAGCACGCCGAGCCGCCCGGCGAGTTCGGCCGGGACCTCGAAGACGAAGGAGTCGCCCGCACCGGAGCGCACCTGCGGCCGCGGCCGGTCGGTGGGCAGCTCCAGGGCCGGTAGCCCGGCCAGCGCCTCCCGCCAGTGGGCGATCCCCGCGCCGGCGTCGCCGTTCGCCAGCCGGTCCTGCTGCCAGAACGCGAAGTCTCCGTACTGGAGGCTCAGTTCCGGCAGCGTGGGACGCTCGCCGCGGCGCAGCGCCGCGTAGGCACCGGACAGCTCCCGCCACAGCACCGGCATCGACCAGCCGTCGCCGACCGTGTGGTGCAGGACCAGGACGAGCAGGTGCTCGTCGTCCGCGACCCGCACCACCCGGGCCCGCAGTAGGGGAGCGGAGCCCAGGTCGAAGGGGGCGGCGGCATCCGCGTGGGCCAGGCCGAGCGCCCGTGAACGGGCCTCCTCGGCGGGCAGGTCGCCCAGGTCGGTGCGGACGGGGACGAAGACCTCCGGCGCTTCCACGGTCTGTACGGGACCTCGCGGGCCCTCGGTGATCCGGGAGCGCAGCACCTCGTGCCGGGTCACCACCGTGCTCAGCGCGGCGGCCAGGGCGTCGGCGTCCAGCGGGCCCCGCAGCCGGGCCGCGACGGGGATGTTGTAGTCGGGGCGGCCGGGCTGGAGCTGGTCCAGGAACCACAGGCGCTGCTGGGCGAAGGACAGCGGCGCGGGTTCCCCGGCGGGCCGGGCGCCGATCGCCGTGACGGTGGCCCGGGCCGGGCCGGCCGCGTCCGCGCGCAAGGCGTCCAGCGCCGAGGCGAACCGTTCCAGCGTCGGGTGCTCGAAGAGCAGCCGCAGCGGCACCCCGGTACCCAGGCGGGCACCGAGCCGCGACACGGCGCGGGTGGCCCGCAGGGAGTGCCCGCCGAGCGCGAAGAAGTCGTCGTGACGGCCGATCCGCTCGGTGCCCAGCACTTCGCACCACACCGACGCGGCGAGTTCCTCCGCCGGCGTCGCGGGCGGGGCGAACTCGGCCCGGCGCACTCCCTCCTCGGGCGGAGCGGGCAGCGCGCGCCGGTCCAGTTTGCCGTTCGGCGTGACCGGCAGCGCGTCGAGCGGCACGATCGCCGAGGGCAGCATGTACGCGGGCAGCCGTGCGGCGAGCGCCCGGTGCAGCTCGGCCGGTTCGGCCCGCTGCCCCTGCGCGGGCACCACGTAGGCGACGAGCCGCTGCTCGCCGGGGACGTCCTCGCGGACCACGACCGCGGCGTGCCCGACCTGCGGGCAGCGGGTGAGCTGGGCCTCTATCTCGCCCGGCTCGATCCGATGGCCGCGGATCTTGACCTGCTGGTCGCTCCGGCCCAGGTAGTCGACGGCCCCGTCGGGGCGCCGCCGGGCGAGGTCGCCCGTCCGGTACATCCGGGCGCCCGGGACGCCGTAGGGGTCGGGGGTGAACTGCCGCGCGGTCAGGCCGGGCCGGTCCAGGTAGCCGCGGGCCACTCCGGTGCCGCCGATGCACAGCTCGCCCACGGCGCCCTGCGGCACCGGGCGACCGCGCTCGTCCAGGACGTAGAGGCGGGTGTCGTCCAGTGCGGTGCCGATGGGGATCCGGCCGTCCACGACGGCTCCGGCGCGCGGGTCCAGCCGGTGCCGCGTGGCGAAGGTCGTCGTCTCGGTGGGCCCGTAGACGTTGACGAGGACGGTCCCGGGCGCCTGCTCCAGGGCCCGGGCGAAGGAGTGCGGGGAGGCGGCCTCACCGCCCGTCCACACCTCCCGCACGTGCGTCAGGAGCTCCACGCACTCCTCGACCACCAGGTTGAAGAGGGCGGCCGTGAGGAACAGCGAGGTGATCCGGTGCTCCTGCACCAGCCGGGTCAGGGCCGCGGTGTCCACCCGGCCGGGCGGCGCCAGGACCACCTGCCCGCCGGACAGCAGCGGCACCCACAGTTCGTACGTCGAGGCGTCGAACGACAGCGGCGAGTGCGCCAGCACCCGGCGGTGCGCGGCGCCGAAGGAGGCGTCCCGGGCGAGCGCCGCGACGTTGGCGTGCGTGACGCCGATGCCCTTCGGCTCGCCCGTGGAACCGGAGGTGTACAGCACGTACGCCAACTGGTCCGGCGAGCAGGACGGATACGGACCCGGCGCGGCGGCCGGGCCCCCGTCCACCGGCGCCCCGTCCACCGGGGCCGTCGCGTCGAGCACCGGCACCGGCGAGGTACGGACGGCCTCGTGGCCGGCCGTCGCCGCGTCGGCGAGCAGCAGGCGGGCGCCGGTCCGCTCCAGCATCCAGTGCAGCCGTCTGACGGGGAATCCCTCGCCGAGGGGCAGGTAGAGCCCGCCGGCCTTCAGGACGGCCAGGATCGCTACCGGGAGGTGGACCGAGCGCTCCATCAGCAGGGCCACCGGCGATTCGCGCACCACCCCGGCGGCGGCCAGCCGGGCCGCCAACTCATCCGAACGGCGGTCGAGTTCGGCGAAGCTCAGGCGGTCGGCGCCGCAGACCACGGCCTCGGCAGCAGGGGCGCGCCGGGCCTGTTCGGCGAACAGCTCGACCAGGGTGGCCGGGGCGAGGTCGGGGCGGGCCGCGCCGTGGCCCCCAGTGACGAGCCGGGCCGCGGTCGGGGCGGAGGGCAGCAGCTCGGCCAGGGGCCGTTCGGGCTCCTCGGCGGCGGAGGCGAGCAGCTCCAGGTAGTGGCCGAGGACGAGTTCGGCGGTGGCCCGGTCGAACAGGTCGGTGTCGAAGACGAGGGAGCCGGAGCAGGTCTCGGCGCCCTCGGAGACGAAGACGCCGAGGTCGAAGAGGGATCCGCCGAAGTCGCTCCGCACGACCTGTGCGTCCAGGCCCGGCAGCCGCAGCCCGGCGGTCTCGTCCGGCGCCGACGCGAACATCACCTGCACGAGCGGGTTGCGGTCGCCGACGCGCTCGGGGTTCAGATGCTCCACGAGCCGGTCGAAGGGCACCTCCTGGTGGTCGTACGCGTCCACCGTCGCCCGGCGGACCCGGCCGAGCAGCTCGCGGAACCCCACCTCGCCCGACAGGTCGGCGCGCAGCACCACGGTGTTGACGAAGAACCCGACGAGGGGCTCCAGCTCCACCCGGTCGCGCCCGGCGACCGGAGTGCCGACGGCGATGTCGGTGCGGCCGGAGCAGCGGGCCAGGGTGGCCTGGAAACCGGCCAGCAGGGTCATGAACAGGGTGGCGCCGCTGCTCTCGGCGATCCCCCGCAGCCGCGCGGTGAGCTGGGCGTCGAGGGCGAAGTCCAGGCTCGCGCCGTCGCCGCTGCGGCGGGTGGGCCGGGGCCGGTCCGCGGGTAGTTCGAGGGGCTCCAGCCCCGCGAGGGACTTCTCCCACCAGCGCAGCTGCCCGTTCATCGCCCCGCTCGCGAACCGCTCGCGCTGGGTACGGGCGTACGCCTGGTAGTCGAGGGGGAGCGGCGCCCGCGGGAGCGGCCGGTCCGCGAGCAGGGCCGCGTAGCCCTCGGAGAGCTCCTGCCAGAGCAGTCCCATGGACCAGCCGTCGGTCGCGATGTGGTGGACCACCAGCACCAGCAGGTGGTCCTCGGCGCCGAGCCGGATCAGCAGGGCGCGCAGCAGCGGGTCCGTCGCCAGGTCGAAGGGCCTGCGGACCTCCTCCCGGGCCAGGGCGTGGGCCCGCTCCTCCAGTCCGGCGAGGGGGGCCTCGCCCAGATCGAGCACCGGCAGCGGGAAGGCCTCCGGTGCGGGCAGGACCACGGGGTGCGGGGCGCCGTCGCGCTCCTCGAAGACGGTGCGCAGCGGTGCGTGGCGGGCCACCACGGCGGTCAGGCTCCGGCGCAGCAGGTCCGGCCGGAGGGGGCCGCGCAGCCGGACGACCTCGGGGATCGCATAGCCGGGGGTGCCGTCACTCATCCGGTCCACCAGCCACATCCGCTCCTGGGCGAAGGAGGCGACGGGGGCGACGGGTGCGACGGGTGCGACGGGTGCGAGGCCGTGGCCGTCGGTGCCCGCGATGGGGGACGCGGCGGTCACCGGGCCGGCCGCCGAGTCGTCCAGCGCCGCGCGCACACGGCGCCGCAGCAGCTCGCGGGCGGCGGCCAGCCGGCTGTCCACGCCGGCGGGAAGGCTCTCCTGGGTGGTCACGAAGTCTCTCCCTGAAGTACGAGTGAAGGAACGCCGTCGATGGCGTCGGCGGTGGCGGTCTGTGTGTCGAACGGGCCGGCTTCGGCCTCCAGTGCGGCCAGCAGCACCGTCTCGACGGCGGTGGCGAGGGCGGCGACGGTCCGCTGTTCGAAGAGGGTGTGCAGGGGCAGATCGAGTCCGAGGGACTGGCGCAGCCGGGCCGCCACCCGGGTCGCGCTCAGCGAGTGCCCCCCGAGGGCGAAGAAGTCGTCGTGGCGGCCGATCCGCGGCGCGTCCAGTACGGAGGCCCACACCATGGCGACCAGTTCCTCGGTCTCCCCGGCCGGCGGCTCGTACCCGGTGGCGGCGGCCGCCGCGGCGGGCTCCGGGAGCGCCCTGCGGTCGAGCTTGCCGTTCGCCGTGACGGGCAGCGCGTCCACGACCACGAGCAGCGGCACCATGTACTCCGGCAGGGAGCGCGCCAGTTCGGCGCGCATCGCCTCCGGGTCCAGAGCCGGAGCCCATCCCGGCTCCCGGTCCGGGTCCGGGGCGGCCCCGGCCTCCGGGACGACGTACCCGACGAGCCTGCGCTCGCCCGGGACGTCCTCGCGGACGACGACCGCGGCCCGTCCCACCCCGGCAAGCCGGCCCAGCGCCGTCTCGATCTCGCCGAGCTCGATCCGGAAGCCGTGGATCTTGACCTGGTCGTCGGTGCGGCCGAGGTATTCCACGGAACCGTCGGCCCGGTGCCGGGCCAGGTCACCGGTGCGGTACATGCGCGAACCCGGCGGGCCGAACGGATCGAGCGGGAAGCGCTCCGCGGTCAGCGCCGGGCGGCGCAGGTAGCCGCGGGCCAGTCCCGCGCCCGCGAGGTACAGCTCGCCCGCCACGCCCACCGGGACGGGCCGCCCGCGCGGATCGAGCACGCGCAGCGAGGTGTTCCAGATCGGCCGGCCGATCGGCACGGGCCCGGTCTCCTCGCGGAGGCAGTCCCAGTGCGTGACGTCCACGGCCGCCTCGGTGGGTCCGTACAGGTTGTGCAGGGGAACGTCGACCACGTCGAGGAATCGGTTCTTCAGCTCCTCCGGCAGGGCCTCGCCACTGCACACGACCCGCCGCAGCGACCGGCAGCGGCCGGCCTGCGGGTCCTCCACGAACGCCGCCAGCATGGACGGCACGAAGTGGACGGTGGTGATCGCCTCCTCCTGGATCACCCGGGTGAGGTAGGCGGGGTCCTTGTGCCCGCCGGGCTCGGCGACGACCAGGGCCGCACCGGTCAGCAGCGGCCAGAAGAACTCCCACACCGACACGTCGAAACCGAACGGGGTCTTCTGGAGCACCCGGTCGTCCGCGCCCAGCCGGTACCGGTCCTGCATCCACAGCAGCCGGTTGACGATCGCCGCGTGCTCGACGACGACGGCCTTGGGCCGCCCCGTCGACCCGGACGTGTAGATCACGTACGCGGGGTGCGCGGGAAGCGGCGCCCGCGGCCGCGCACCGCGGCCCCCGCCGTGGACGGCCCCCGGATCCAGCCGCGGCAGGTTCGCGGCGGCCGGCAGCGCGGCCGCCACGGTGTCGTCGGCGAGCAGCAGGACGGGCTCGGCGTCGGACAGCAGGTACGCGATCCGGTCCGCCGGCAGCGAGGGGTCCACCGGAAGGTAGGCGGCCCCGGACTTCAGCACGGCCAGCAGCGAGACCACCATCTCGGTGGAGCGGTGCAGGGCGACCGCGACGATCCGCTCCGGACCGGCGCCCCGGTCGCACAGCTCCCGCGCCAGCCGCCCGGCGCGGGCGTCGAGCTCGGCGTACGTCAGGCGCTCGCCGCGGAAGACGGTCGCCGGGGCGTCCGGGGTCCGGGCCACCTGCTGTGCGAACAGCTCCACCAGCGTGGTGCGGGGGACGGGCACGGCCGTGCCGTTCCACTCCCGGATCAGCCGGTGCTGCTCCGCGGAGAGCAGGTCCACCTCCCCGACCGGGGTGGAGGGGGCATCTGCGACGGCCGTCAGCAGCCGCTCCAGCGCCTCGCCCAGACTGCGCGCCGTCCGCGCGTCGAGGACGTCCGTACGGTGGTCCAGGTGCAGCCGCAGCCGCTCCCCGGGCAGGACGATGAGGTTGACGGTGTAGTGGGTGGCGTCCGAACCCTCCACCCCGGTCAGCCGCGGCCCGCCGGCCAGGTCCCGCATCGACTCCAGGTCGAGCGGATAGTTCTCGACGACGACGGTCGTGTCGAAGAGGGTGCCCAGCCCCACTGCCCGCTGGATGCCGGCCAGTCCGGCGTGCTGGTGGTCCATCAGGTCCGCCTGCTCGTCCTGGAACCGGACGAGCGCGGCCAGCAGCGGCTCGTCCTCCCGGATCCGGAACCGCACGGGCAGCGTGTTGATCAGCAGCCCGACCATCTCCTCGATGCCCGCGAGGTCCGCGGTGCGCCCGGAGACGGTCCCGCCGAACACCACGTCGTCCCGCCCGGTCACCCGGCCCAGCAGCACCGCCCACAGGCCCTGGACGACGCTGTTGAGGGTGACCCCCGCGGTACGGGCCCGTGCGGTGAGCCGCGCCGTCAGTTCCGCCGACAGCTCCACCGCGGCCCGCTCGGGCAGGGCGTCGATCCGGTGGGGGTCGGCCGCGCCCAGCAGCGTCGGCTCCGCCAGCCCGGCCAGCGCGCCGCTCCAGGCAGCCTCGGCGGCGCGGTGGTCCTGGCGGGCCAGCCAGTCCAGGTGGGAGCGGTACGCGGCCCCTTCCGCGACGGGGCCGCCCTCCCCGGGCCCGTTCCCCCCGGCGTGCGCGGTGCGTTCGGCGTATCCCGCGAGCAGTTCGCGCAGGAGGACCGCCGAGGACCAGCCGTCCCACAGGATGTGGTGGTTCGTCATGACCAGCCGGTGCTCGTCGGTGCCGAACCGGACCAGGGTGAAGCGCACCAGTGGGGGCCGCTCCAGGTCGAAGCTGCGGGCCCGGTCGGCCGCCAGCAGCCGCTCCCACTCCCGCTGCCCGTCCGGGGATCCGAGTCCGCCGAGGTCCACCGTCTCCCAGGGCGCCTCCACGGATTCGAGGACGACCTGCACCGGGCGGTCCAGCCCCTGGTCGGTGAAGGCGGAGCGCAGTGCACTGTGGCGGCGCAGCAGCCCGTTGCACGCGGTCCGCAGGGTGCGCTCGTCGAGAGGGCCCTCAAGGGTGAGGACGAGCTGGCCGGTGTAGGCGTCCAGCGCGCCCGTGTCGAAGGCGGAGTGGAAGAAGAGGCCCTCCTGAAGCGGTGAGAGCGGCAGTACGTCGACGAGCCCGGCGTGGCGTGCGGACAGGGCGTCCGTCTCCGGCTGCGTCAGCCGGACCAGCGGCAGGTCCCGGGGGGTGAGGCGGCGGGGCCGGGCGGCGCCCGTCCAGGCGGCCAGCAGGCGCAGCGCCTCCCCCCAGGCCGCCACCAGGGCGTCCGCCTCGGCGTCGGTCAGCAGGGCCCGAGGATGGGTGACGGCCGCGGTGAATGTGGGACCGTCGGCGCCGTCCACGGCCAGGGCGTCGATCTGTACGGCGTGCTCGACGGGCATCGCCGGGTCCGCGTCGGCCCGCAGTCCGCCCGCCTCGGGGGCGGGGCCCCAAGGCGCCTCGTCACCGCCGGAGAACCGGCCGAGGTAGTTGAACAGGACCCGGGGGCGCGGGAGTGCGGACAGTTCCGCGGCGGTCCGCGGATTGAGGCGGCTCAGCAGGCCGAAGCCCGTGCCGTGGTCCGGCACGGAGGCGACCACCGTGTGGATCCGGGCGACCAGCTCGGCGAGCGCCTCGCCGCCCCGGGCCGCCGCGTCCAGGTCGAGGCCGTCCAGATCGAAGCGGACCGGGTACTGAGTGGTGAACCAGCCCACGGTCCGCGCCAGGTCGTGGCGGCCGGTGCGGTCGCCACGGCCGTGGCCCTCCAGGTCGACCAGCAGCGGCCCGGCGGCGCTCCCGGGGGACCGGAGGCGGTGGGCCGCGAGGACCAGCCCGGCGAGCAGCACCTCGGCCGGCCCGGTGCGCAGCGCGCCGGGCACCCCGGCCAGCAGCGGGCCGGCGACCTCGCGCGGCAGGTCGAGCGTCAGCGTGCGGGCGGTGCCCGCGGTGTCCCGAACCGGGTTGGGGACCCGGTTCCACGGCGCCTCGGGGTCCGCCCCCGCCCCGAGAACCTCCAGTGTCGAGCGCCAGAAGGGGAGTTCGGCGAGCACCCGCGGGTCCTGCGCCAGGAGGTCGAGGTGCTGGGCCCAGGCGCGGAACGACACCTCCCCGTCGGCGGCCGGCAGCGGCCGCCCGGCTACGGCGGCCTCCCAGGCGTCGGCCAGGTCCGCCGTCAGGATCCGCCAGGACACCCCGTCCACCGCCAGGTGGTGCACGCACAGCAGCAGCCGGTCCGGTCCGGCACCACCGGCGTCGAAGCGCACCGCCCGCAGCATCACCGAGGCCGCGGGGTCCAGTTGCCCGGCCGCCTCCCGCGCCGCCTCGGCCACGGCGTCGGCGCGGGCGGCCGCGTCCTGCCCCGCCACGGCCACGGTGCGGTACAGCCGGGACACGTCGACCGAACCGGGCTCGCCGACCGTGCACAGCGGTCCCTCGGAACCGGCGGCCACGCCGAGGCGCAGCGCCGCGTGCCGGTCCACGACCGACTGCAGGACCCGTACGAGCGTCGCGTCGTCCGCGTGCCCGGGCAGGGCCAGCACCATGGACTGGCTGAAGCGCCCGATGGGGCCCGGTCCGTCCAGCAGCCAGCGCATGACCGGCGTCGCCGGCAGCGGACCGCACGCGTCAGGGGCCGGAGCGGCGGACGGGGACGTACCGGTGGCCGGCTCACCCACGGCCGCGGCGAGGGCGGCCGCCGTCTTGTGCGCGAACACGTCGCGCAAGGTGAAGGAGAAGCCGTGCGCCCGCGCCCGGCTGGTCAGGGTGAGGGCGGTGATGCTGTCACCGCCGAGCTCGAAGAAGTTGTCGTCGGGGGCGGCGGTGACGCCGAGGGCCTCGGAGAACAGCGCCGCGAGGGTCACCTCGACGGCCCCGTACGTCTGCTGAGGGCGCTCCGGACGCGCCGCGGCCTGCGGTACGTGGAGCCGCGCGCGGTCCACCTTGCCGCCCGGGGTGAGCGGCAGCCGGTCCACGGCCACGATGGTGCGGGGCACCATGTAGCCGGGCAGGACCCGGCCCAATTCCGCCGCCAATCGCTCTGGTTCGGGCGCCGGACCGTCCTGCGGCGGTGCCACGAAGGCGACCAGCCGCCGGGCGGCGCCGGGCGGCGCGTGCACGATCACCGCGGCCTGACCGACCGAGGGCTGCCGGGCGAGCACGGCCTCGATCTCGCCCGGCTCGATCCGGTGGCCGTTGATCTTGACCTGACGGTCCACCCGACCGAGGAACTCCAGTTCGCCGCGCGCCGACCAGCGCACGAGGTCGCCCGTCCGGTACATCCGCGTACCGGGAACACCCGAGAACGGATCGGGCACGAAACGGTCGGCCGTCATGGCCGCGCGTCCCGCGTACCCCTGGGCGAGCCCCGCACCGGCCACGCACAGCTCGCCGGTCGCCCCCGGCGGCAGCAGCCGCAGGTCCCGGTCCACCACGTACGCCCGGTGGCGGGCCATCGGCCGCCCGATCGGCGGGATCCGGCCGTGCGAGGGCGGAACCACCCGGTGCATGGTGACGGACACGGCCGCCTCGGTGGGCCCGTAGGCGTTCCAGACCTCGCGGCCGTCCACCGCCCAGCGGTCGACGGCGTCCCCGGACGGGGCCTCGCCGCCCGTGGACAGGAAACGCAGCTCGGCAAGGGAGGCAGGGTCCAGCAGCGGCAGGAGTGCCGGCGGGAGGTCGGCGACCGTCACCGCGTGCTCGGCGAGCAGGGCCTGGAGGCGGTCGACGTCGCCCCGCTCGGCGTCGGTGGCGAGCACCAGGGTGGAACCGCTCAGCAGGGAGCCGAAGACGTCCAGGACCGACACGTCGAAGGACACCGAGGCGAAGCCGAGGAACCGCTCCGTACGCCCGGCTCCCGCTCCCGCTGCCGCCGCGGATCCGGCGCGTTCGCCCGCGCCGCACAGCGCGAGGTGACCGCGTACGAAGTCGACGGCCGCCGCGTGCGGGACGAGGACGCCCTTCGGCTCGCCCGTACTGCCCGAGGTGTACAGCAGGTAGGCGGCGGAGGCCGACGGCACGGCGGCGCCCCCGAGGCCACCGCGGACCGGGTCGTCCACCGCTCCCGCGAGGACCACGGACGGCAGGTCCTGCGGCAGCCGGTCACGAGTCCCGGCCCCGGCGACGACCGTACGCAGCCCCGCGTCGCGCACGACGTACGCGATCCGCTCCGGCGGCAGGCCGGGGTCGAGCGGTACGTAGCAGCCGCCGGCCTTCAGGACTCCGAGCAGGGCCGCGACCATCGCGGGGGAGCGCTCCACGCACACACCGACGGGGGTGCCCGGCTCCACGGCCGGCCGCAGCCGGTCCGCGATGTCCGAAGCCCAGGCGTCGAGTTCGCGGTAGGTGACTTCCTCGCCGGCGCAGACCACGGCGACCGACTCGGGTGCCCGCGCCGCCGCCTCCTCGAACAGCGTGTGCAGCAGCCCGCCGGGCAGAGCGGTCTCGCCGCCGCCCTCGGCGAGACCGGCGAGGCGCTCCGTGTCCTCGGCGGTCAGGAAGGGCAGCGAGCCGACCGGGGCCTCGTCGTCGGCCGCGGCGAGCGCGACCAGGAACCGGGTGAACCGCACGCGCAGCGCGTCGAGTTCGGCCGCGCCGATATCGGCGACGTCGCCCTCGGCCTGCACGGTCAACGGGCTGTCGCCGCCACGGTCGTAGACGTTGAGGGAGACGTGCTCGACGGGTCCGACCGCGAGGTTGTGCGCCGACGCGGGTGCGCCGGCGAAGGACAGCTCGTAGTCGAAGGACATGAGGTTGACCGCTGCGTCCCACGACCGTGGCCCGGTCCCGGTGTACTCCTCGATCCGGTACCGCTGGTGGCGCAGGGCCTCCTTGATGCCGGCGGAGGTGTTCCGCACCAGTGCGCCGACCGTGGTGTCCCCGGTCACCGTCAGCCGCAACGGCAGGACCTTGGAGAACATGCCGGGCGTCCGGCGGGCGTCGTGGGTGGTGCGGCCGGTGACCGGCAGTCCGAGGACCACGTCATCGGTGCCGCCGGCACGGTGCAGGTGGGCGGCGGCCGCGGCCATCACCAGCGCCGACCAGCGAGTCCCGTACCGGCGCGCGGCCTCGCGCAGGGTGCCGGCGTCGGCGGGGGCGAGCTCGCCGCTCACCCGCACCGTCGTACCGGACGCCGGCGCCGGGGCACTCCCGGTGAAGGAGACGGGCTCGGGGGCGCCCTCCAGCCGGGCCCGCCAGAACTCCCGGTCCGCCGCGCACCGCTCGGAGCGGGCGTACTCCTCCTCCTCGGCCACGATCCGCTCCCACGGGGCGCTGCCGGGGACCGGTACCGGCTCTCCCGCGACCAGCGCCGAGTACACCTCGGACGTGCGCCGCGCGAGGATCGAACCGGTGACCCCGTCGGCCACGAGGTGGTGGTAGCCCTGCATCCAGCGGTAGACCTGCGGACCGGTCCGCACGAGCAGCTGACGGCACACGTCCCCGTTCGCCAGGTCCGTCGGCCGGCCCAGCTCGGCGCGCATCAACCGCTCGGACTCGGCGTCCGGATCGGGGTGAGCGCTCACGTCCACCGTGTCCATCCGCAGCGGCGGAGGCCCGGCCGGTATCTGGTGCACCACCCCGTCCAGCTCGGCGAACCGCACGCACAGTGTCTCGGTCTGGGCCACCACGGTGCGCACCGCCTCGGCGAGCAGCTCCGGATCCACCGCCCCGCGGATCTCCAGGTACTCGCCGATGGTGTAGTCGAGGCGGGTGGGGTCGAGTTGCTGCGCGAACCAGACGCCGTTCTGCGGCGTGGTCAGGGGCAGCGGCCCGTGGTCGTGAGTGGCCATGCGGTGGTCAGTCTCCTCAGTCGGATCGGTCGATCAACGACGACGTGACGCCACTCTCCGCGACGGCCGCGGGGTCCCGAAAGTCCCACTAATACGTCTCTTGACGAGCCCCGATCCACCCGGAAAAGTCCTCGGTACCGCATGCGCGTGACCACTTCGCCGCCCCACCTCCGCGGCTGATGACGCCCTCTACGGGGACCAGATCACGGTTGACGCAAGGCACCTGCGGCCGTCAACGCCACCAGTCACGGGCCGGGGGCTCGGCCGAGCCGACCACGGGGGCGTGATTCGCCCAGGACCATGCAGGCCAGTCCCCGCCTCGGACCTCTGCGGGGAATCGGCGGAGTCAGGTGTGGCGGCGCGCTGGTAGCGATCACCACGCTCCACCTCCGGGCGGGCTGACAGTCCCGTCGGCTCCCCGCCCGTCGAGCCTCGCGGTGCGGGGAGCCAGCCCCTGCGAGCTGCCCGGCGAGCACCCGGGCGCTGACGGTGACCGAGCGCGCGGGGACCTGGCGCGGTTGCCGCGCCAGGTCCGTGAGACGGAGCTGCTGCGCGTTGCGTCGATACCGCCGATCCGCAGGTGCCGACGGCCCGACAAGCTCCACGGGGACAAGGGCTACGACTACCCTCACCTGCGGCGATGGCTCCGTGGCCGGGGCACCTGGTCCGTAGCGGAGTCCATCAGCATGACCCGGTCATCAGCGGACCAGAAGCGCACTGCCCGTGCGACCTGATGCTCCCAGAACCCTGGATCTTCGGCGGCTTCGAAGCCGAGCTGTGAGGCATGTTCGGCAAAGCCGGCCCCGGGTCGGCCGGTTGCCGTGGCGACGACGGGCGCTGAGAGCAGGGGCCGGCCGTGCTGGTGCTCGTAGACCCTGATGTGGCCGAGCTTCGGGTAGAGCCCGTGCATGTGGTTCTGCGGATCGCATGGGTCGCCGGCCTGGGCAAGGGAGCGCGGGAGGCGGTGCATGTCGCGTTCCTTGCCGGGCACAGCTGAGGCCATGCCAAGTCGGGGTGATCGTGCGGGTCGTCATGATGATGGCGTGCGGCTGCAGACGCCCGCTCACGCCCCTTGCGTCGGTGTGTCAGTCGTCGGCACCCCACCGGGTGGCGGGGGCAGTGGTAGACGTTCGGCGCCTGCCGTGGGGGCAGCATCTGGGTGAGGATCCGTTCCGGTACATGTGGCACGACGACGTAGAACGGAACATGACTTCTGTGGAGAGCTTCGAGCACTCTGGCCTGGCTTCCTGCGGGTGCGGGCTGGGGGAACCTGCTGCTTGGCGGCGGCGGGAGATCGTGACGCTGACCCCCCGGGAGCGGCAGGTTCTTCTCCTGCTGGCCGGGGGAGCGGGAAACGCGTCGATCGCCTACCGCCTCGGCGTGGTGGAGCGCACCACGAAGAAGCACGTGACGAGCATTCTGGAGAAGCTGCGGGTGTCCTCTCGTCTTGGCGCGGCCTTGGTGGCGCACCAGCACCACCGTGAGCTGTGTGGGCAGGCGGCCGGCGCCGTTCCGGTGCCCGGCGGGACACCGGCCCCAAGGTCCACTACCTCCAAGTGAGCGCAGAAATAAGACTGTTGCCGTGGCCGGGAGGACCGGCTGATTCTTGGAGGAAATACATGCGCTTCAGCGCACGCACCATCGCGATATCCCTGGCAACGGCCGTCACCCTGGGCGTCGGCTCCCAGGCCGCGGTCGCCGCATCGACGCCAGCCCCCGCCCCCGCGCAGTCGGCGAACGTCCTGCAGCTCGGCAACGAGACGATCGAGCTGAACGAGGCGGAGGTTGCTCAGTGGCAGCGGCTGGCCCAGGAGCTCTCCGGCGATGACCGGCCCCAGCACGGCTACGGCGTCAAGATCCCGTGGCGGGCGTTCATCGACAAGCTCAAGGGCTCGCCCAAGCTGTTCAAGGCCGCCATCGGCAAGGCAAAGGCCGGGCACGGCGCCTTCCAGGCATGGATCGGCAAGCAGAACATCGTAGTGCGCGGCGCCTGGGTCGTCCTCGGCGGCGCAGCCCAGAACGAGGCCATCAATTACCTCGCAAGCCTGACCCAGTAGAACACCGTCCCGGCCCGGGAACACGGACGGGTTCCCGGGCCGGGAGCGACCCCGCCACAGAAACGGCACAGTCACATCCATGCCCCCCACGCCCAGTCAGAGCCACGGCCCTCGCAGGCGCCCGACCACACCGGACTCCGTAGCCCTCGGCTTCGCCCTCCTGATGGTCCCAGCTGCCATCGCACGCACCGCCGCGCGCAACGGATCCACCCATCTGCACTTTTGGGCCTGGCTGCTCCAAGGCGCCGCTGTGTTCGGGATCGCCGCCGGTTTCGTGCTCGCCGGCGTCAGGCGCACCCGGCCTTCCCCCGGCCTGTGGGGGCTCGTGCTGATTGCCGGGTTCATCACGGCTCTCGCAGCGGCGAATGACGCCTGACCATCGTGGGCCGGGGCAACGAGAAGGCGGCCCGGGAGATCCCCGTGAACACCGTGCGGCTGGCTGCAAAACCCCTCTCCTCGACTGAACAGGACCATCCGCGCATGCTGTCCAGAATCATCATCTTGGCCGTGGCGTTCACCGTGCTGGTGCTCGTCAATCGCTTCCTGAGCATCCCGTACTGGGGCGAGCTCGTCGCGACCGCGGTCGTCGTCGGTGTCATGACCTATGGGCTCGGCAGGGTCGACGGCCGCAAGCCCTCGGACCCCGCCAGCGGCTGACCGTCGCGCGTGCGGCCGTCTCAGCCAGGAGAGGAGGCCGCACGACCAGCTTCACCGTGCACGCTTTTGCGTGTCGAACCCGGTTCCGGTCCCCGGTCCCGCCCCCTGAGACGTACGGGTCGATCTGGCTCCCGGGGTCCCGGTTTCCTCTGCGGCGGCACCGGGAACAATGGCACAGGGGTCTCCTGGTGGGAGCGTCATGATCGAAGTCGTGGTTATCGACGATGAACCGCTGATCAGAGCCGGTCTGAAACACGTTTTCGACACCGTGCCGGACATCACCACCACGGGCGCGGTTCCCGTCTCGGACGCGGCCGCCGCTCTCGCCGAGCAAGAGGCGCACGTCGTGTTCCTCGACTGTTGCCCGGAAGACGCCCCAGCCGTCAGTGCCGCTCTCGACCGCTTTCCGGTCCGGCCGGCAGTCTGCGTTCTCTCCCGGTACAAGGGCGGTGACCTGGCCGCGTTCGCACTGGGCAGCGGTGCCCGCGGCTACGTACGGAAAGACACCGACCCCGACCGGTTCCCGCCGCTGGTCCGTTTCCTCGCCCAGGGCTGGACCATGCTCTCCTCCGAGACCAGCCACCTCGTCGTGGACGGCTTCCTCCACCACACGGCACGGGCACTCGAGCCGGACCACACCACCCGGCTGACACCGCGGGAACGCACCGTGCTGGTCCTCATGGCGGCAGGCCTGTCCAACACCGACATCGGCATGCGCCTGCACCTGGCGCCCAGCACCGTCAAAGACCACGTGAGCGTCATCTTCACCAAACTCGAAGTCACCGGCCGCGTACAGGCTGCGCTGTGCGCCGACCGGGCCGGTCTGTTGCCCGGCCCCTGACCGTCCCGACCGCCACGGCGAAGGCCTGGCAGCCTCGTGGGCGCGTCCGGCCCGCCCGTCGACGACCAGCCGTGGGCGGCGCGTGGCCGTCGCGCAGGGCAAAACAGACGTGTGATGTGAGGGCGGCGGTCTCGGGCGCCTCAGCTGCTTTCAGTCTTGCGACCTCGACGAAGGCCGTGCGAGGAGTGAGCCTGCGTCGGCATGGTCCGCCAGGCAGGCCACTGCGTATCTGCCCCGTTCGGCAATGTGATGTCGTTCCAGAGCGGGGGTTCGGTCCAGCCCTGCGTTCCTGGGTTCCTCGATTGAGGAGACCGACTTCCGCCGGAGACCGCATTGCATCCACCGCAATGGAACCTGCCTCCGTGAAGTAGCGGGAAGGCCAATTCCCCCCCCCCGCCACTCGGTTTACATTCCGCGGTCCGGCCCGCTCCAGGGTTCGGGCCGTTCGCCGGCGGCCATCGGAAGTCGGCGCAGCTGTACCGGTCGGGGATAAAAGGCTGTGGTGTCGGGGCCGGCCATGTCTTGGCCGATGAGGTAACGGTAGAGCCATTCAGTAAAGTTCATGTCGTACTGCGCCCAGCCGCCTTCGCCGTCTTCGACCAAGAGCCCAGGGAGCGGTTCGTCCGCAGCCAAGAGGAACAGCGTCTCGCCTCGGTTGGTGCTAGCGATTGGCCACAGTCCGTTACGCGTTCCGAAGCTCAACTCTGTGAGCCCGAACAGCAGGCGAGGGGCCTCGTCCGGATCAAGTTCGTCCCAGGACACCTCGGACCAGGCGCGGGCCGTGTCCTGTATCCAGTCGCCGAGATTCCAGCGCGCGGTCGCGGGGTGATGCAGAGACAGGTGGCCGTTGAGCTGGATGGGAGCGTACGCGTCCACAAGGGTCTGATAGCCGGTTGGAAGCCGAATTCCGAGCTCCGTGTGCAGGCGGTCCCAGGCGGCGGGGTCCGTGTAGCGGTTCTGGGCCGGGCCGAGCATCGCCATGGCGGCGGACAGGTAGTCGGTCATGGCGGTCCTCGCTGATGGACCGTCTTTGCGGCGGGATCACCCTAGCTCTGTGGTCCCGCCGGCCAGGCTGCCAGTCTGCGGTAGTGGATCAGGGCGGCGGCGATGCCGGCGAATGCCAGGAAGTGTTCGGCCTTGCGCTCGTAGCGACGGTGCAGGCGGCGGCACCCAGACAGCCATGCCGCGGTGCGCTCTACGGTCCATCGGTGCTGGCCCAGGCGCTGGGAGGATTCGATGCCCCGGCGCGCGATGCGCCGTGTGATGGTGCGGGAACGGAGCCATAAGTGGATCTTTAATCCCTTTTTGCCGCGATCTGCGGGATTCGGACCCATCAGGTCCCCCCTTTGAGGGCTCTCATGTTGACCGAGTCGATAGCACACCGCGACCGGTCCAGTCCGCCACGTGCGCCGAGCTCATCCAAGATCAGGCGGTGCGACTTGCCCCACACCCGGGCTCGGCTCCACTCGGTGAAGCGGCGGTGCGCAGTCGGCCCGGGCGGGCCAAAGCTCGGTGGCGGTTGTCCGTCTTCGAATTCCCGCCGTCCTCCCGGAGGGCGGGCCGGGAGGGCGGCGGCCAGGAGCAGCAGGACCGTGGCGGACGCGGCGCGACATGGTGGGGCGGTCGGCGGCCGGCTGCGGGGCGGATTCGTCGGTGGCCGGAAATCAGGGGATCGAGCGACGCGCATTCACGCCTTCGTCACGCAGAGCCATACGGTGATCACGCTATGCGTTGAGTCGCGCCCCTCAGAGAACGAGGTTCCATGAACCTTCGGATGCAACACCTGTCCCGCTTCGCCTCCCGGCTCGGCGTCTTCGCCGCGGCGATCGGGCTGGTCGCGTCAGTGGCGGGGACGGCCCAGCCCGCTGCCGCCTTGAGCGCCCCGGCCCCGCAGCAGCTGCTCGTGCACTCGGTCGTGAAGAAGACCGCGACGGTGAACGACTTCGAGCGGGTCACCGTCGGCTGCCCGAACTACACCTGGGCCATGAGCGGGGGCGCGGAAGTGGCCACCCCCGTCTCCTCGGCCGATTCGAAGGCACTGGTCGGCAGCTTCCCCGAGCTGCTGGGGAGTAACAAGGCCTACGGATGGGTCGCCAACGCCCGCAACTTCTACGAGGACCCGGTCACCGTCACCGTCTGGGCGGTGTGCGTCGGACTTCCTGGCGGGTACGAGGTCGTGCAGACGCCCCTGAGCCAGGTCCCGAACGATCAGCCGGTCACGGCTACCTGCCCGGCGGGGAAGACCGCACTCGGCGGTGGCGGCGAGGCGCAAGGCGAGAGTTCCGCTCTCGGCAAGTCCTACCCGATCGCTGCCGGAACCGGGCAGGGCAACAAGTGGGTCGTGGCCGGCCGGGCCAGCTACCGCACGACTGTCGGCATCGTGGGCTATGTGGTCTGCGCCGACCCCGTCCCCGACATCACCGTGACGCGCTACACCCGCACCTCGACCATGCCGGTCGGCGGGTACCTGTCGTGCTTGGACACGCAGCGTGTCGTGGGCGGCGGGGCCTCCTCGAACGGGCCTGAGACCGTCCTGTTCGCGAGCCGGCCCGGCCTCAAGAGCGAGGGCCTCACACGTGACGGTTGGTGGGTCCAGGCCGCCCAGTCCCCGAACTACTACAACCAGACGTTCAGCGCGGACCTCTACGTGATGTGCATGCCGCGGTAGGCAACACGGCAGCCGTGAGCGGCAAGTCGAGGCTGGTCTCCGTCGGAGACCAGCCTCGATAGCCTGACGGGCCAAGGGCCGGAAGGTATCGTCGGCGCCGAACGTAACCTGGGTCTTCGCAGTCACAGCACGGGCACTCCAGCCGCGCTTCCGTTGACCGACCACGCCCATGACGCTCGCTGAAGCTCCCCGCTCCGTTAAATGCCGGACCAAGTGCGGAGACTAGTAGCCCTGGCCATTTTCCGAGATCCGCATCATGCTCCACCAGGAGCCGATCCGCGCCACCGGTAGGCAGTAAAGACACCGCGCCGGAACGCTCCCGTGATGATGGGCCGCGACAGCGCCGACCGAGCCAGTCCGCCCGCGCGGCGTGGCGCTCCACGCATGTCACTTCCGGGGACTGCGGTGAAGCCCTGCGGCATTGGTCTGCTGCTCCTTCCGCGACGCACGCGACACCCCTTCCTCCACACTCCGCGGGCCGACGGAGCAGAGCGAAAGGGCCTTTGCCGATGTCGGCCTCCCAGACCAGCAGCCGCGCCCCTACGTACACCCTGTACACCGGTGCGCCGCGCCAGCTCGCCAGCGAAGTCGTCGCCGCCCGGCCACCCGAAGCGCCCCTCATCCCCGCTCCGGCCGAACATGCGCAGCTCATCCTCGAGTCCGAGGTCCTCTACTGGGTCCTCAGTCCCCAGCGCCACTACTAAGAGTTCCCGCTCGGCATCCGAAACGTCCAGCCCCCCGCGGCCGGCCTACGCCTGCACCTGGACCGACCACGAGAAGCAGTGGGACGACGAACACCAGCCAATCTCCTACGACCCCACCTGGCGCGCCGCAGCCTGGCTCTCCAGCGGCCTGCTGCGCCGCCTCGGTCTTCCTGCGCACGGTCGTCATCCCCCAGGTCGTCACCGGGCACGAGTCACGGCTGGGCGAGTCCTGGATCCTGGAGGTGGACCACGCCTCCGACACCGGCCTGCGCCGGCACCGGGGCCTGACACCGGCCGGCGTCGGCCTGGTGCTGCTGAAGGCCCCGGACCGTACCGCCGTACCCATCGGCGGCCAAGCGCCCGTTCACCCGTAGGAGTTGTTGCCTGATTCCGATGTTCCCTGCCTCGCCCGATTGGCGTACCGTCACCGAACTGCCAACGTCCCACGGTGGCGGCAGGCTGATCGGGGAGAGGACGGCATGGGGGTGGTCGCGGGTGGTGACGACGCATGGAGCGAGCGGGCGCTTTGTCGTACTGCCGACCCGGAAGAGCTGTTCGTAGAAGGCGCGGCCCAGAACAGGGCCAAGGCCATCTGCACCGGCTGCCCGGTGCGCACCGAATGCCTCGCCCACGCCCTCGACAACAGCATTGAGCACGGCGTCTGGGGCGGCATGACCGAGCGGGAACGGCGGTCTCTCCTGCGGCGCCGGCCGCTGGTCACCTCCTGGCGCCGCCTGCTCGAAGCGGCCCGATCGGAACATCAGCGCACCGTCCGGTCCGACGATGAGCAGCCCTGGAGCGCCACGGGGTGATCCGGCACCCCACGATGCCTCGCTGCTCGCGCCGTCGGCCGGCGCCGGACGGAAAGCGTGGGAGCGGCGCTGTCGGTGGTGCCTGCCAGGATGCACGGATGGAGATCAACCACGCGCTACGTCATCCCGTGAACCAGCAGCGCCTGAACCGGGCCCTTGGTGACAAGGTGGACCGTGTCCAGGAGCGTTTTGAGGACGTCTATCAACGTGGCTACCCGATGCGCGTGATGCTCGAGGAACTCGGACACGAGCTCCTCGACCACGTCGCAGCGCGCACCACCCAGGACCCCGACCTCGACGACGAGCGCACCCGCCTCGCCCTGCTCACCGCTGCTGAGTGCCGCCTGGGCGTGCTGGATCTGGGATGCAGCCCCAGAGGCGACTGTGAGATCCCCCTGCCTCTGACCAGGACGCGTCTGACCAGCGAAGAACTGGACTACGACGAGACGCACGACGCGACTGACACGGTCACCGCCCGCACCTGGATCGACGCCTTCGACATCTGCGTCGCCAGCGGTCTCATACAGGACTGGCAACGGGTGATCGGTCTCCTCCTGCGCAACGATTTCGCGCCCGCACTGCGCAACAACCTGCCCCACGCCGGCCGGGATTCCGTCTCCGATCCGGCCGACCTCGCGCACATGGACGCCCTGTGCGGCTACCTGACCCCGGCCCGCGGCCACCTGCCCCGCGACTGGCCGCAGGTGACGCTGACCAAGCCTTCGACGGACCACCGACTGGACGCCGCACTTGCCCGGGACGCCGCCCACGCGGTCAGTCCCGACCAGCGCCTGCTGCGCGTTCTGCTCGCCGACGATCAGAGCGCCTTCGAGCGGGCGTTGGACGAACGACTGGCGCAGCACCGCGCCGGTGCCGGTGAGAATCCCGCGCCCGGAACTCTGCTTCCCCTCGGCGCGATCGCCTTGGCCGCCCTCGCCGTACAGGTTCATGGCTGGGACCTGCAGAACAGGTCCGCCTACCTTCCGGCCGCGCTCCTGAAGCCGCCTGCCCCGGTCGGCTCCTGACCCGGCCCCAGATCAGAACGGCCGTCGCCGGGCCGCCGAGCTACAGCAGGTCCACCTCCGCGTCGACGTACCCGAACTCGCGGGCCGTGTGTACCAGTGCCTCCCGCGGCAGGCTATGGCGCTCCGCCCGGCCCATGGCCGGCGCGGCGGTGATCGTGACGGCCATCCGCGACCTGGTTCCGCCGTCGTTCCTGCGAGCGACGCCAGGTCCGCGAGCGAGTCGAGGTCGGGCAGGACACCGTTGTCGGCGGGATGGCCGCCGCTCAGGCCTGCGGGTTCTCGATCAGAACGTCCGAGCAGGCGAGCGCGGTGGACTCCATCGTGGTGGGCAGGGCGAGCACGACGGACGCCCTCAACGCCGGACCGCCGTCCTGTCCGGCGATCGCGCACGAGTAGCCGACAGAACGGGCCGAGTTGCCCAAGGGCCCCGTTCCCAGCGAGCGGCGGTCAGATCGGAGCCCCGGCGCCGGCATCTGCCCGGCAGTCCAGCTCTCGGCCGACCGGCCCTGGTTGATGCTGAGGCGGGGGATCCGTCAGCGGCCCCCCGGTATCCGGTTCCCGGAGACGCGCCCACATGTCATGGACGGCTAAGACACGGGTACTTGCGCCGAACGGCGCCTGCGCGATTCTGCCCTCGGTTCCATCAGTTTCAGGACAGGTGCCAGCCCAGGCGGCGTTTGAAGTAGACGAGGGGCTCGCCGCCCTCGATCTTGAGTCCGGCTACCTGGCCGACGGCGATCGCGTGGTCGGCGAAGGGTGTGAACATCACGGTCCGGCACCGCAGGTAGGCCATGGAGCCGCTGACCCGGGGTACCGTGCCGTCCCATTCCCAGGCGATGCCGGTGAACTTGTCGTCCTGGTGGCCGGCGAAGATGCCGGCGAGTTCCGTCTGGTCGGATGCGAGGAGGTGCACTCCGAACTCTTCGGCCTCTCGCAGCAGGCTGTAGGTCCGCGCGGTGCGGCTGACCGCCAGCATGACGGTCGCGGGGTCCGTGCCGTACGAGGTGATCGAGGAGACGAGAAGCCCGCCGGGTACACCCTGTGGGCTGCTCACGGTCACGACGGCCACCCCGGAGACGAGGTGGGCCATCGTTTCGCGGAAGTCGCCCAGCGCGTCCTGGCTGCCGGACGGTGCGTTCGGCATGTGGGCTTCAGACCTCGAATTGGACGTCGATGACGACGGGGGCGTTCTGGGAGAGCATGGCGACTCCGACGGCGCTGCGCGCGTGGATGCCGGCTGCTCCGGTGAACGCCGTGGCGAACAGTTCGCTGGCCCCGTTGATGACCGCGGGCGGGGAGGTGAAGGAGGGGTCGCCGTTCACGTAGCCGACGACCTTGACGACCTGCTTGACGGTGGAGAGGTCCCCGACGGCGGACTTCAGGGCGGCCAGGGCGTTCAGGGCGCACTGCCGGGCGGCTTCCGTGGCCTGCTCGGGGGTGACCTCGGCGCCGACTTCGCCGACGTGGATCAGCTTGTCGTCGATCGTGGGCAGCTGGCCGGACACGAACACGTAGGGGCCGTTGCGCAGGGCAGGGGTGTAGGCGGCCACGGGCGTCGCGATCGCCGGAAGGATGTGACCGGCTTCGGCCAGTCGTTCTTCGGGAGTGTTCATCAGGGGTTCTCCGTCCGGGGGTGGTCAGTTCTGGCGGAAGCGGTGGATGGACGGGTCGTAGTGGGGGGCGGGGAAGCGGTCGCCGGTGATCGTGTCGGGGACGGGGGTGCCGGGGGTGGTGGTCAGCGGAATCCAGCCCGCCCAGGATTCGATGTGGTCGTCCTTGGGTTCGTCCCGGGCGAAGCCCTCGCGGACCTTCATCGAGAATTCCGTGATCGGCATGGTCAGGCAGGCGGTGTACCGGGCTTCCTCGACGTTGGGGCGGCGGGCGGCATGCGGCCCGGACAGCCGGCCCGGGATGACGCTCTCCACGACGTCGGCGAGGGCGTCGGCGCGTTCCTGCTCGTCCTCGATCGCCGTGGCGGTCCCGAAGATCATGGCGGAGCGGTAGGCCGCCGAGTGGTGGGAGGAGGCCCGGCCCAGGATCACGCCGTCGATCAGGGTCGCGGTCACGCACAGTGGCGCGCCGGACGCGGCGGTGGTGATGAACCGGCCGAACGCGGAGCCGTGCAGAAGGAGCTGATCACCCACCCGCATGTGCAGGGTGGGGATGACCACCGGGCCGAGGTCGGTGTTGAAGCCGACATGGACGGCGAGGGCCTCGTCGAGGATCGCGTAGACCGCGTCCCGTTCGTAGGTGACCCGCTCGGGATACCGATTCGCAGTAGTACGCTCTGTGGCCGACATGTTCGTAAATGTACGGTCTTGGTCATGGTGGCTCGGGTTGAGACGCCGCCGAATACCTGCATTGGCCCCAACGCCGTCGACGACAAGAGCCTGGATCAGCGCCTGCCGCGCGGCGATCCGCCACCACTGGAGGACTGAGCCGACCTGACTGGTGCGAAGTGGGTCAGCGCGGGCTGCGCACCCGGCGGGGCCGGTGTTCCCGCAGCCGCTCGGCTCGTCGGCGCAGCTCCGCGGACAGGTCCCGGGTCATCTCCTGGGCCGCTGGCGGAGTGCCGTGGTGACTCGTGGCGGCCAGGCTGGTGAGGCGGGTGATCGCGGCGTCCGCGTACGCGAGTTCGTCCTGCCGCGCTCGGAGGGTGTGGTGGTGGCGCGGGTCGGTGCGCAGACGGACCAGTTCGTTACGGACGGCGGCGAGGTCGCCGTGGATCCGGCGGCGCATGGTGTGGAGAGTCCCGGCATCACGGTCGTGTTCCAGCGCGTCGGCGTAGGCGGCGATGGTCTCGTGGGCGTTCGCCAGCCGGTGGTCCACTCTGGCGCGGCTGTCCTCGGGCCACAGCAGATATCCGACGACGAAGGCGACGGCGCAGCCGATCACGGTGTCGAGCAGGCGTGCTTGGGGGACGGTGGAGCCTGCTTGGCCCAGCGGGTCGGCGAGCAGCAGCATGACCGGGGTGAGGAAGAGGGTCTGCAGGGCGTAGTTGCGGCGGGCGTACGCCTGGAGGAGGCCGGTCAGGACGACGGTGGCGGCGATGCGCCACCATCCCGCGGGGCAGAGCGCGATGACGGCGAGACCGATCAGGACTCCGGCGATGGTCCCGACGGCGCGGGTCACCAGCCGGGCCGGCACCGTGCCGAGACCGGGCCGCACCACGAGGGCGACGGTAAGCACCAGCCAGCCGGAGTGCGGCAGGCCGCTGAACGAGGCGACCGCCTGGGCGGTTGCCAGGCATGCCGTCAGGCGCAGGGCGTAGCGCCGGGCCACCGGGTCGCCGATGCGCGCGGCCAGCGCGTCGCCCAGGCGTCGCCTGAGCGTGGGGCGCGACGGGAGCAGGGACGTCTGCCCGGCGGCCGCCTCCCGGTCCGGCTGGGCAAGGGCGGTGACAGCGGCGTGCAGGGCGCGTAGTGCCGGTACCTTCGGGACGGGCGGAAGAGCGATCGAAGCCGCACCGGCATCCGCCTCCACGGCAGCGGCGACCTGGCGCACCACGTCCGGATACTCGGCCGGTGCCTTCATGGCCGGGGCCGCGGCGATGACCTCGACGAGAGACTCCAGACGGCCGGCCAACCGGGCCGCGGTGGTGCCCGGCCGGGGTGCGGACAGGCGGCGGACGATCACGGTGTCGTAGGCGGCGTCCATGGCCTCGGTCACCCTGTGACGGCGCTCGGTCCAGGTGCCCTCGGTAGCCTCGAGAAGGTCGGCGACGCTCCGCACCGCTCCCACGACGGCCCGCCGTTCCGCTCGCCCGGGATGGCGCAGCGCGTCGGCCAGGGAGAGCAGCATCAGCGGGATCCCGCCGAGAAGGAACAGCAGGGGTACCTGCCACCACGGCGGGGTGGTGGGCAGCCCGAGCCCCATGGCGGTCGCCAGCAGCAGCACCAGAGCGGTCATGTCGCTGATCCGGCCCACCGTCGACATCAGCCCCGAGACCAGGGCGACGAGGGCGACCAGCAGGATCTGCGCCCACGCCTCGCCTCCGGTGAGCCGGCCCAGGGCCAGTCCGATCGCGCCGCCGAGCTGCGGGAGCAGCAGGGTGAGGGCGCGGGTGCGCCACGGCGCGGATGAATCGTCAGCGACCGCACCGTAGGCGCCGAGAGCGGCCGCCGCTCCCAGGTCGGGCCGCCCGGCCGCCTGGCCGAGAGCCAGCGGCAGCAGCATGCCGACAGCGCCGCGTGCCACCAGGGCGCGGTCCACCGGCACCGCCCGGACCCGGACTGTGTGCCGCAGCCACTGCGGGCCGCGGGTCATCAGTAAGCCATCCCCATGGCGGCACGGACCTCGGCCAGGGTGGTCTCGGCGACGGCGTTGGCGCGCTCGTTGCCGCGCCGCAGGACCTCGCGTACGTGGCCGCGGTCGGCCGCGAGCTGCGTACGGCGCGTCCGCAGGGGGGCGAGGTGTTCGTTGACGGCCTCGGTGGCGACCTTCTTCAGCTGGGCCGCGCCGCCGTCGCCGATCTCCTCCGCGAGCGTCTGCGGGTCGCGGTCCTGGCACAGCGCGGCGAGCAGCACGAGGCTGGAGACCTCGGGGCGGGCGGCCGGGTCGTAGGTGATGCGGCGGACGGCGTCGGTCTTGGCGCCCTTGAGGAGGCGGGCCGTTTCGTCTGCGGTGGCCGACAGGGTGATCGCGTTGCCCCGGGACTTGCTCATCTTGGTTCCGTCGGTGCCGAGCAGCAGCGGTGCGGCGGACAGGAGGGCTTCGGGTTCGGGGAAGACCGGCCCGTTCGCCCCGTAACGCTCGTTGAATCGGCGGGCGATGGTGCGGGTGACCTCCAGGTGCGGGAGCTGGTCCTGGCCCACGGGCACCACCCCGGCCTTGCAGAAGAGGATGTCGGCGGCCTGGTGCACCGGGTAGGTGAACATCAGCCCGCTGACCGAGGCCTGCCGGGAGTGCGCGATCTCGTCCTTGACGGTGGGGTTGCGGCGCAGTTCCGCCACCGACACCAGGGAGAGGAAGGGCAGCAGGAGCTGGTTGAGGGCGGGCAGCACGCTGTGCGCGAAGACCGTGGAGCGTTCGGGGTCGATGCCGGCGGCCAGGTAGTCGAGGACGAGTTCCTCGACGTGCTCGCCGAGGCGGTCGGCCACGTCGCGGTCGGTGAGCACCTGGTAGTCGGCCACGATCACGAAGGTGTCCACGCCCAGGTCCTGGAGCCGTACCCGGCCCTGCAGGGTCCCGAAGTAGTGCCCGAGGTGCAGCCGCCCGGTCGGCCGGTCGCCGGTCAGGACCCGGAAGCTCCCCGGATCGGCGGCGATCCGCTCCTCCAGCTCGGCACTGCGCCGACGCGCGACGGAGAGGTCCGGGGCGGTGGGGCCCTCTGGGGCATGCGTGCTCATGGGGTTCTCCCTACTCGGTGGGGCGTGGGCACCTGAGGCTGGCGGTCCTGGGCCGCCTGGCCCGCGCCGGACCCGCGGGCGGACCCGCGCACCGGTGTTCCGGCGGCGCCGTGCGGATCGAGGATTGCTTGCGCGGCCAGCAGTTCGACAGCCCTCCTGATCGTGTGGTGGGAGACTCCGTACTCGGTGGTGAGCCGCTGCCGGGACGGCAGTGTCGCTTCGATCTCACCGTGCTCGATGCGGTTCCGCAGGTCGTGCGCGACCGTCCGGTAGACCGCCGTGTGCGCCGCCGCGTGGGCGGTCCCTTCCCCGCGCGCCGGCGCGGGGGCGTCGGCAGGCTCTACGGGGCCCTGCCCGGGCACCGCTGTCGGTGGGGCGGCGGCCGCTCGGAGCACGAGGGGGGAGTGCAGGGCGCGTGGACGCAGGCGGGTGTGCGCGGCCCGCAGGACGAACTGCGCCGTGGCGGCAGGCACGCGGTAGGGGCGGGCGATGGCCCCGACCTCAAGGAGGGACGCGGCCGTGGCGGCGGGTTCGACCCGCGCGATCCGCTGGACGAGGTCGTCCGCCAGGCCCCGGTAGTGCGGGGCATGAAGGTGCGAGTGGGGGCGGGGGATCGCCTGGGTGTGGGGGTTCACGGCTCGCTCTCTGTCCTTCGCGTCCTACGTGCGCCTTCCGGTGCGGTGCGGGTTCGCGCCGCTCAGGCCGACGGCGGGTCGCTCTCGTCGTCCGGTTCGCGGCCGGGGGTCTGGAGGTCGAACTTGGTGATGATGAAGCGGAACACCGTGTAGTAGACGGCGGCGAAGCACGCGCCGATCGGGAGGATCAGCCACGGTTTGACCGCGAGCTTCCAGTTCAGCAGGTAGTCGATCAGGCCGGCCGAGAAGCCGAATCCGTCGTGCACGCCCAGGCCCCAGGTCACGGCCATCGACACCCCGGTGAGGACCGCGTGCACCGCGTACAGCGCGGGGGCCAGGAAGAGGAAGGTGAACTCGATGGGCTCGGTGACGCCCGTGATGAACGAGGTGAGCGCGAGCGAGATCATCATGCCCATGACGGCCTTGCGGCGGTGGGGCCTGGCGCAGTGGGCGATGGCGATCGCGGCGGCGGGCAGGCCGAACATCATGATCGGGAAGAAGCCGGACATGAACTGGCCCGCGGTCGGGTCGCCCGCGAAGAAGCGGGGGATCTCGCCGTGCACGATCGAGCCGTCGAGCTTGGTGAAGGAACCGACCTGCTGCTGGAAGAACGTGTTGAGGAACTGGTGCATGCCGACGGGTATGAGGCCGCGGTTGAAGACCCCGTAGACCCCGGAACCCACCGCGCCGAGGCCGATCAGCCACTCGCTGAAGGAGCCCAGCGCCTTGCCGACCGGGCCCCAGGCCAGGCCGAAGAGCACGCCGAAGCAGGTGCCGATGAAGGCCATGAGGATCGGCACGAGGCGGCGGCCGTTGAAGAAGCCGAGCCAGTCGACCAGCTTGGTCCGGCGGAAGCGCTGCCAGACGATCGCGCTGACCAGGCCGACGAGGATGCCGCCGAGTACGCCGGGGTCCTGCGGCGTGCCCTTGGGCAGCAGCTCGGTGACGGAGCCGTCGACGGGGAAGGCCGTGAGCACGTTCTTGTAGACGAGGAAGCCGACCAGGGCCGCGAGCGCGGTCGAGCCGTCGGCCTTCTTCGCGTAGCCGATGGCCACACCCACGCAGAACAGCAGCGGGAGGTTGGCGAAGACGCCGTTGCCGGCGGTGGCGAAGACGTCGGCGAGCTTGCCCCAGTGCAGGCCGTCCTTGCCGAAG
This sequence comes from Streptomyces sp. NBC_01298, assembly GCF_035978755.1. NCBI lineage: Bacteria > Bacillati > Actinomycetota > Actinomycetes > Kitasatosporales > Streptomycetaceae > Streptomyces > Streptomyces sp. NBC_01298. The sequence continues at coordinate 90,619 of NZ_CP108414.1, read as the reverse complement.
ACGTCGTCCTGGCCGAGCCGCAGCAGGATCGCGGCGGCGGGCAGCACGGCCACCGGCAGCTGCAGACTGCGGCCGACCTTCTGCATGCCCTGCATCAGCCCGGCACCCCGCTTCTTCGCGGGCGGGGCAGCAGCCGTGGTCGTACTCATCGCCGGTTCCTCCTGAACGCATGGGGATGCCCTGGACCGGGGTGGGGTCGGAGTGGCATCCGGGGGCTGCAACCTGTACCAGATGCAGACCAGATCAATTCAGGTATAGCCGATGAACACGGACAATTGGGCGCCCTGGTGAGAAATGGGGGAGTTCGGAAGGGGCCTTTCCGACCAAGGGCCCGGCGCGGCGGGTCGATGGCCCCGCGCTCAGCCGAGGGTGAGCCGCACTTCATAGCGGTCGGCCCGGTACGTCTCCCGGCTGTAGGCGCACGGCAGTCCGGCGGAGTCGAGCGAGAGCCGCCGCGTGTTCAGTACGGGCGAGGGGCCGCTCAGGTCGAGGAGCCGTTTCTGCTCGGCGTCGGCGAGGGCCGCGCGGGCCGTGTACCGGGCGCCGACGGGTACGTGACCGGCGGCGGCCAGCAGTCCGAAGAGGGACGCGGTGGTGAAGTCGGCCCCGGCGACGGCCGGGGCCACGGCGAGCGGGACCAGGTCGTGCGTCACACACACCGGCAGGCCGTCCAGGAGCCGCACCCGGCGCAGCTCGAACAGTGCGGCGCCAGTCGGGACCTGCAGGGGCTCGGCCTCCCGTGAGGTGGCTGCCCGGGTGCGGCGGGCCAGCACGCGCGCCGTGACCGCCCGGCCAAGACGCCGGTTCACCTCGCCGAAGCCGTCCAGGGCGGAGCTGTCCGCGGAGTGACTGAAGCCGACCCGTTTCACCCGCCAGCCGCGTCGCTCGGAGGATTCGACCAGGCCGTCCTCGGCGAGTTCCTTGAGGGTGCGGCGCAGGGTGGTGCGGCTGATGCCGAGCTGTTCGCAGAGGTACCGCTCGGAGGGCAGCCGCTGCTCCGGGGCGAGGGCGCCGGCCGCGATGGCGTGCGCCAGGGCCTGCTTGGCCAGGACGTACGGCGGCTGGGCGCCATCGGGGGCCACGGGGCTGAATGCGGGCTCTACGGGCATGGCGGCTTCCACTCTGAGTAGGCGGACGCCCCCTGGAGAGGGGGCGAAGGGAAGGTGGAGCGGACCGAAGGGCCGTTCGTTCATCTGGTATGCCTCTGGTATATCTGAGGGGGTAGGCAGGGGGGACGTGCCACACCGAGGGCCTTGGCCCCGACGGCCTCAACGGGAAGGACCCCCCTTTTTTCATGTCCCGCATCCTCGACCTCGGCAGCTCCACATGACGCGGGTGCAGTGGGCGACCGTGTCCTGGAGGCGAGCGGGATTGCCCCCGAGGAACGCCTCGGCCGCGGGCAGGGCCGTCGTGTCGGTGGTCTTGTCCAACGGGGGACGCGGCGGCTCCGGCGGGCTGTGCGATCAGGGCCCAGGCCAGGGCCGTACAGGAGGCGGAGACGGCAAGGGCAGGTGGCAGGGACTTCATCGGGACTCGCATGCCTCGATCACCGGGCCCCCACGACACGGACCCTGGAAACGATCACGGAGGTGCCGGGGCGGCTCCCGTGTCCGGCCCGCGCGAAGCCCCCCCCGAACGGGAAACCTGCCGGTGCTCGTGATGGCGGGGTGTGTCAACGAGAGAAGCCGCGGTCGATGGTCGAGGAATGGGCCCGCGCCGAGGCCATGCCGTCCGACACGGAGGTTATCCACCCCCACATGGCGAGCTACGTGGACCATCGTCAAACCGGCAAGCCGGGACTGGCAACGGGAGGCAACGCCTTGTTACTCGGGGAGAGAGCTGCACCCATCGGCGATCGCGGTGGCGATTTCGATCGGGGTGCGGTGCCGGAAGATGACCGCGGCCGGCACGGCCCGCCCCAGGACCCGTGACATGGCGGAGGCAGCGTGGACGGCTGTAAAGGATGTCGCGCCCACGCTGAAGATGTCGGTGTCGGCCCCGACGGGCGCGGCAATGAGCCGGTGAAGATGGTCCAGCTCAGGCACGTGCAGGACGGTGCCAGGGACGAAGTGGCCCGGCAGGGCGTCGGCGACAGCTTGGCGCACGAGGTCCGGGGAGGGGGCCGCTGCGCCGGTGTAGTAGGCGGCGATGCTGTGGTGCGTGGGGCCGTCGATGGGCAGAGGCAGGACTGCGACGCTGTCGATGCCGGGCAGAGCGCCCATCACGCGCTCGACCTCGCTTGCGGGTCGCTTAGGTAGCCGAGCGCCAGGCCGGCCCCTGCCACGGCGATCTCGCCGGGCGTTCCATCTGGTACGGGGTGCAGGTGCCGGTCCAGCAGCCAGATCTGGGTCTGTGCGATCGGTGTGCCGATGGGCATCTCGCGCTCAGTCGCCACAGGGTGTGTCACTGGATGGAAGGTGGTGGCGATGGTGGCCTCGGCCGGGCCGTAGCCGTGCAGCAGACGAATACCGCGGTGGCGATCGGCGACCTTGGCCCAATGCCTCGCCGACCCGCGCTCTCCGCCGGACATGACCACGCTGAGACCGTCGAAGGCGTCGAGGTCCTAAATCGGCGATGAGGTTGAACAGGGTGGTGGTCAGGAACACGGTGTTCGCACCTCGCGCAACACCATCGCGCAGACCCGTGGTGTCCAGCGGGCCGTCGTGGAGGATTACGGTGCCGCCGTGAACCAGTGGGGCCCACACCTCCATAGCGAAGATGTCCCAGGCGGGCGAGGCGACTTGGAGCATGGACGTGTGGCAGCCGAACGCCAGAAGCGGGTCGTGCGCGAGGACACGGGCGATGCCGGCGTGGCGGGCCAGCACACCCTTGAACGCTGAGTTGGACCGACTTGGGGTGGGTGCATGTTCGGTGCGGGTGCCTTGCTGGGGTGCTTCGCGGGGTTTTGGTATGTGATCGTGTGGCTGGCTTCTACCGTCGCGGGTGACGAGCCCGCCGAGGTGCGCGGGCGTTGAGGCGAGAGTGGGCGGAAGCGGCGCCGTCGTTGATGGCCGCCGTTGCAGCCCGAGCAGACAAGGCCCAGATGTGGGCCGGGCGAGACGGTGGCTGCGGCCCACCGGATTTCCGGTCGGTCAGGCCGGCATGCCAACTAGGATTGATCCATGACTAGTCGACGTCAGCTGATACTTCGTCTGTCACTGCCCCTGCCCCTGCTGTTGGCGTCCACGCTCCCCCTGGCGGCCTGCAGCTCGACGCCTTCCAAGGCCACGGTGGCGGCGCGCGACTTCGCCAAGTCCGCCTGCTCCTCCCTGCAGCAGCTGACCGACCACCTCGCCCGCCCCCGGCCGTCAAATCTGACCGACCCCTACTACCAGACCGCCGAGCAGTACCTGAACGCGGCGACCAACCGCGCCGCCGACGCGGCTCAACAGGACCACGTCTACCAGGAGTTCGCCGACACCCTGCACCGGGCGGCCGAAACCTGGCAGGTCACTTCCACGCTGGACGAGGCCGAGCCGCTGATCGAGCAGGCGCGGAAGGAGAAGTGCTGACGCTCTCGGCGTGAACCTAGTCGGGTGCAGACCTTCTGGGCGTGTCTGTTCGTCCTGGCTGACCTGCGGTTGCCCCTTCCAGCCCCTCAGGCCAAACCCCTGGTGCTCGGACCACTCCTTCGAGCAGGAGTTCACCAGAGGTGTGACCAGCGGGAATGTGCGGCATGCGGAACCTCCACGGCCACCTCGAGCCATCCCGCGCCCGCCAGTGGTGCTCGGGCACCTGCGGCAAAGAGCGATCCTCCGGCGAGCCGGACTCCGGGATGGCGCGGCTCAAGCCCCTGCCGGTCCAGCTTCGCTGTCACAGGTCACTGGGCAAGCCCTCAGGCGCCCGGTTCCGCAGAGAGTTGCACGGATCGGTCACAACCCCTGACCTGCGGTTTGACCGATGGCGGAGCCTGGATCGGTCACGCGGACCCTGCGACCGGTGACTGTGACCGATGAGGGGTCAGGGCATCGGGCAAGCCGAACGTTCTCCTGGACAAGCCCGCCGTCCAGCAGGCTTGCCCACCCCTCTGCCCGGCCCGGGCCTTGGCTCCCGCTATGTAGGTGGGCTTGGGCATATTCCTGACCGTGACGCCGAGGTCGAGCGCCTCCACGCCGCCCTGCGCGTCCCGCAGATGCGCCAGCTCCCGCTGGTCGAGAGCGCAATGGGCCGCCAGGCCCTGGCCCTGCTGGGTAAATTCGAGGCCGCCTGCACCGCCGCCGCCGACCTCGCCGAAGCCTCCGTCCAGCTGTTCGAGCGGCACCACGACGCCGCGGTCATCACCAGCTTCCCCGGCCTCGGCACGCTCAGCGGCGCCCGGGTCCTCGCCGAGATCGGCGACGACCGCACCCGCTTCGCCGGCGCCAAGGCCCGCAAGGCATACGCCGGATCAGCGCCCGTCACCCGCGCCTCCGGCAAGAGCCACGCGGTCATGGTCCGCCGGGTCAAGAACCAGCGGCTCGCCGCCGTCGGCTACGTCTGGGCCTTCGCCTCTCTCACCGCCTCGCCCGGCGCCAGGGCCCCCTGCGACCGCCGACGCAAGGCCGGCGACCGCCACAGCTCCGCCCAGGGAAACCTCTACAACCGGCTCCTCGGTTGCCTCCACCCCTGCCTGGCCACGGGCACGCCCTACAACGAGACCACCGCCTTCCCGGCTCCGCCCAAGATCGAACTGGCCATCGCCGCTTGACCCGTTAACCCCATCGGATGTCTCCTTCCCATGCGATAGCCATGGGAAAGAGCTCCCTTCGTATCGGCAGCCGGCGCCTGGCTTGTCGGTGGCGGCCGGGAGGCTGGTCGGATGAACGACAGTGACGAGCAGCTGCTGCGCGGACGGGTGTACGGCCGCGACCACGACGACGTCAACCCGGGTCCGCTGCCGCACCAGACGTACGCCGTGCTCGTGGGTGGGCCGCTGGACGGACTGCTGCTCGACATCACGGGCTGGCGGCCGGAGGAGATCGAGGACGGTGCCGCCCTGATCACCGAACTGGGGCGGTGGCCCGGCGGCCGGGCGCTTTACGACCCGCGCCCCGGGGAGTCCGCTCCGGCTGGCGGCCCGGGGGTGGTGTGCCGCTTGTACTACTCCGCCGGCACACCCCGACCACTGCCGGCAGGGTGTTCCGGTGCTGGGGCGGGCTGTTCTGTGCCGCCCCAAGTTGATTGCATGCCATCAGGCTTTGAGGGATCGGGAAGGCTGCACTGCCAGGGGGCAGATGCGGGCCGTGACGGGGGGCTGGTATGCGGTGGGTGTTCCGGTGGATCGTCAGGGGATCGGGCGAGACGAGACCCCTGGACGTGTATGACGTCGCGTTCCTGGCGGGCGGGCCCCGGCATGTGGTGGACAGTGCGGTCACCGCGCTGCACCAGCGTGAGCTGCTCGTGGTGCAGAGCGCACAGGTTCATGCGGTGGAGGGGAGGCAGCCTCTGCATCCGGTCGAGCGCGCGATGGTCGTCTTCTGCAGGCGCCCGACGGGCATCGAGCTCGTACGAGCGGTCCTTGAGCGCTCCCCGGAGGTTGAGGAGATCGGCCGCGGGTTGGCCACGTGGGGTCTGGTGGCAGGCGGGGAGCGTCAGATGACCCCTGCGGGCCGGCGGCATCTCCAAGAGGCCCGGCTTGACCCGCGCATGCTGGAGTACGTCTTCCCTCATCGCACCCCGCGCTGGGAAGGGGCCGCGCCACGCCCAGCGGGCCAGTCCCGAAGACGGTCGGGCGGCAATCGTCGTCACGGCGGTCCCGGCCCCGGCCTGGATTCGGATACGCACTCCGGCGGCGAGTGAGGCCCACCGGCCACGGGCCCGGCCGGAGCCGCGCGAAGCCATCCGGTTCGTGGCTGGGGTCTGCCAGGTACCGCTGCACTGGCAGACCCCAGTACTCCGAGCTGTGTGATTCAGAGCCCGCATCCGACACCGCTTGGAGCGCCGGACACGGGTGCGCATCCCCCGTACGCGGTCAACGAGCCGATGACGGGACGGTTGGCGCGCGAGGGGCCCGCACATGCGTGCAGAACCGTTTCTGTGGTGGGTCGTTGAAAGGGTCGAGCTCCCCCGGAGTGCACGCATGGGCGCCTTCCCCCGGCGCCCCCGTATTCCTGGGAGTTCACGGCATCAGGGCCGCGGTGACAGGACCGCCCCTCGTGCCATGCGCCCGGCAGCCCACCCCCTCCCCGGACTGCCGGGCGCCCTGAGGCGTAGTCGTGGGTGAGGTGCCTCTGGGCAAGGGCTATCGCGGAGGTATGCCGGGACCAACCCACCCCGGAGCCTGATGTGGCAGGGCTCTCTGGCCGAATCCGCGAGCGAGGTCCGGCCTGGCGGGAAAGGCTATTGGTGCCAGGTTCGAGGGGCGGTGAAGGAGGCCATCCCGAGTGGTTCTGTCCCCGCCCTTCGAGCCGATGCTCGCCCAGGCCGCCGAGTAGGTCACCGGCTCCGGCGTCCTGGCGAGCGGCCTGGTCACCGCCGCGCAGAAGTTTTGGACAGGGTTTCCTGGTGTCCGATGCCCGGGCCGTTGCTGATCGGACGCGGTGTGGGAACAGCTAGGACTTGTCCGGCCGATAGGCGTCTAGGCATCTTGGTCGGCGGAGTCGGCGGAGTCGGCGAAGTCGGGGAGTTCGGTGGAGAGCAGTTCTTCGGCGCCGTGGTCGAGGAGCCGCTGCATCTCGGTGGAGCGGGGCACCATGGTCTTCTCGTAGACGCGGACGGCCTCCGCCAGGGTGTCGCTGCTGACCACGGCGAGGGCGAGTTCGGTGGCGTCGAGCATGGCGAGGTTGACGCCGACGCCGAGCGGGGGCATGAGGTGGGCGGCGTCGCCGAGGAGGGTGACGGTGGGGTTGTGGTCCCAGGTGTGCGGGACGGGCAGGGCGTTGATGGGGCGGTCGACGTAGCGGCCGTCGTTGTCGGTGATCAGGCGGCGCAGGGCCGGTGACCAGTCGCGGTACTGCTCCAGCAGGTGGGCGCGGATGGCCTCGGTGTCGTTGACGGTCAGGCCGTTCGCGGCGATCCAGTCGGCGGGGACGCGCTGGATGATGTAGACGCGGATGTGGTCGCCGCTGCTGCGCTGGGCGAAGAGGCCGCGCTCGCCGTCGGCCGCGGCGGCGCCGCCCTGGCCGACGAGTTCGGCGATGGCGGGGTGGCGGGTTTCGACGTCCTGGAACCAGGCTTCGAGGAAGCTGACTCCGGTGTACGCGGGGAGCGCGGGGGAGAGGGCGCGGCGGACTGTGGACCATGCGCCGTCGGCGCCGATGACGAGGTCGGCTTCGATGGTGGTGCCGTCGCCGAAGTGCACTTGGCGGGGGCCCTCCTCGGGGCCTTCGACGGACCGCAGGGTGTGACCCCAGCGGACGGTGCCGGGTTCCAGTGAGTTCAGGAGGAGGTCGCGGAGGTCGCCGCGGTCGATCTCCGGCTTGAAGTGTTCGCCCTCGTCGGGGGTGTGGTGGAAGAGCATCGTGCCGGCCGGGTCCAGCTGGCGCATTTCCTGTCCTTCGGGGCGGGAGAGCCGGAAGAAGTCCTCCAGGAGTCCGGCTTCGCGCAGGGCGATCTGGCCGTTGTCCTCGTGGAGGTCGAGGGTGCCGCCCTGGTTGCGGGCGTCGGGACCGCACTCGCGGTCGTAGACGGTGACGGCGATGCCGTGGCGCTGGAGGATGCGGGCGCAGGTCAGCCCGCCGGGGCCCGCGCCGACGATCGCGATGCGGGGTGTGGTGGTCGTGTTCATGGTGGCGCTCCGCTCGTATGGTCGGCATCGCTGCCGCGTGTAGGGGGATATCAGTTGGCCGGGGAGGCGGCGGATTCTTCGGGGGTGGCCGCAGGTGCGGGCGGTCCGGCCTTCTTCAGGGGGACTTCGATGACGAAGAGGGAGGCGAGGAAGGCGAGTGCGCAGACGATCGCGGCGGTGAGGAAGATGTGGCTGGTGCCGTCCGTGACCGCGGTGAGGTAGGCGTCCTTGGCTCCGGCGGGCAGGTTACGCAGGGTGCCCGGGCCGGTGTCCCCACCGGCGGGCAGGGTGGGCTGGACGGCGCGGGTGAACAGCGAGCCGAAGACGGCGACGCCGAGGGATCCGCCCAGGGTGCGGAAGAGGTTGACCGAACTCATGGCCGCGCCCATGTCGCGCAGCGAGACGCTGTTCTGGGCGATGGTGCCGGCCATCTGCAGGGTGAAGCCGAGGCCGATGCCGACGAGGACCATGGAGAGGCTGGTCAGCAGGGACGAGGTGTGGGCGTCCATGGTGGCCAGCAGGCCGAGCCCGGCAGTCAGGAACAGGGTGCCGACGACGGGGAACATCTTGTACTTGCCGGTGGCGGACATGACCTTTCCCGCGATGGTCGAGACGATCACGACGGGGATCATCATCGGGAGCATCAGCAGTCCGGAGTTGGTGGCCGAGGCGCCCTGGACGGTCTGCTGGAACAGCGGCAGGTAGAGGCCCGCGCCGAACATGACCACACCGGCGGCCAGGATCAGGACCATCGCGAGCGGGTAGTTCCGGTGCCCCGTGAACACGCTCAGCGGCAGCAGCGGCTCACTGACCCGCTTCTCCACCTGGATGAACAGGACCAGGCCCACCATCGCGGCGGCGCCCAGCGACAGGATCTGCCAGGACCCCCAGGCGTACGTGCTGCCGGCCCAGGTGGCGGCCAGGACGATCGCGGTGATGGACAGGGTCAGCAGGGCGATGCCCGCCCAGTCGATCTTCGCCCGGATGCGCGTGGCGGGGATCCGGAGCTTGCGCCACAGCCAGACCAGGGCGAGGAGCCCGATGGGGAGGTTGATGTAGAAGGCCCAGCGCCAGTCGAAGTGGCCGGTGACGAAGCCGCCCAGGAGCGGTCCGCCGATGGTGCCGATCGCCATCACGGAGGCGGTCATGCCCTGGTATTTGCCCCGCTCGCGCGGCGGTACGAGGGCTCCGATCAGTGCGAAGGCGCCCGCGCCGATGCCACCGGCGCCAATGCCCTGCACGACGCGGAAGGCGATCAGCTCGCCCATCGAGCCGGAGGTCCCGCACAGGGCGGACCCGAGGATGAAGACGCCGATCGAGGCCAGGTACATGGGCTTGCGGCCGAAGAGGTCGCCGAACTTGCCCCAGATCGGCGTGGTGACGGCGGTGACCAGGGTGTAGGAGGTGACGACCCAGGAGATGTGCTCCAGGCCGCCGAGATCGCCGACGATCGTGGGCATCGCGGTACTGACGACCATGTTGTCGAGCATCGACAACAGCATCGCGAGCATGACGCCGAGCAGCACCCAGCGCACGTTCTTCGGTACGGCCGTGGGGCCGGCCGTGGGGCCCGTCGCGGGGCCGACGGAGGGGCCCTCGGAGGGGAGGGAGGCAGTCGTGGACATGACTGATCACTCCTTTCGGGCATGAGGGAGAGGAGGCAGGCATCTGTTCCGACGCCCGCTCCTCCAGAAAAACATAACCGATCAATAAGTGCAACCATTCAACTTTGTGATCCGCGCAACCGGAAAAATAGGGTGGAGCCATGTCCGAGACGGACCTCGCCCCTGCTCCGGCGACGCCGGCGGGACGCCGTGAGCGGAAGAAGGCGAGCGACTACCCACCGCGCCATCGCGGACGCCGCGCTGAGCCTGTTCCTGGAGCGCGGGTACGACGGCGTCGGCATCCGCGAGATCGCCGACGCCGCCGACGTGTCCACCACCACGCTCTTCAAGCACTTCTCGGTCAAAGAGGTCCTCGTCTTCGACGAGGACGCCGACCAAGAGGCCGGCCTGCTCGCAGCGGTGCGCGACCGGCCGGAAGGCCAGTCGATCCCAGCGGCGCTGCGCGAGCACGCGCTGCGCGAGCACGCGCTGCGCCACCGCATGGCGGCCACGGGCGCCGATCCGCGCTTCACGGCGTTCTTCGCGCTGGTCGATGCCACCCCGGCGCTGCGCGACTACCAGCAGGCCATGTGGCTGCGCCACGCAGACGCCCTTGCCCGGGTCATCGGGGAGGAGAGCGGCGCGGGCGAAGGCGATCCGATCTGCACGGCTCTGGCCCACTTCGCCCTCGAAGCACCCCGCGCCGCCCGCGGCCACGCCGATTCCCGACAGGCCGTCGCCCGCGCGCCGCGCCGCGCCGCGCCGCGCTTCGCGGAGCCGGTCCGATCGCGCAGCATCGGACCGTGGGACACCCCCTCGTACCAGTGAGCCGGCGCAGCGGCTCAGGCCATCAAATGAAGCAGTCGCCCGGCCGCTTGTGCGGGACCCCGTGAGCGCACGTGCCGGCGCAGTTCGTCGAGGGCGTGTCGGGGTGCGTCCAGGAGCGTGGAGACGGCACGGCCCGCGCTGCCGGCGTCCAAACCGTACGGGTCGAGGCACAGGCCCGCCCCCGCCCTTTCGGCATCGTGAGCGATGGAGAACTGGTCGCTGGAGAAGGGGAGGAGGAGGGCGGGAACCCCGGCGGCCAGGCACTCGGTGAAGGAGTTGTTGCCCCCGTGGTGGACCATCGCATCCACCCGGGCAAGCAGCGCTTGCTGGGGTACGGTCGCCGCGACCGAGACCCGAGGACCGGCCAGGGAGGCCAGCGAGTCGGCACGGTCCCCGGCCGCGATGATCACTGAGGTGTCCTTGCGCTCGGCCAGGATTCCCCGAGCGACTGCCTCCAGTACGTCATGCCGGGCTGAAAGGAATGTTCCCAGCGCCACCAGCACCACACGTCGGCCTCCCTGTCGTAGCCGGCGCAGTTCGGATTCCCAGAACGGACCCGGCTCTTCCTGTTCGGCGCGAGTGAAGTGCCCGCTGAAAACGTACTCGGGGCCTTCGGGGCGCGGGGGGAGCCAGTCCAGACGCGGATAGTGCAGAACCACTGCTCGGGGCGAACAGAGCGAGAACGCCCGCCCCGGTACCGGTCGATGCGGTGCGTGAAGGGCGATGAACCGTGCGAAGAGCGCGGTGAAGGAGCGGTCGTTCACCCGTGCCTCCTGGCGCAGCGTGTGCAGCCCGGCGGTCGTCGGCCGCACGGCCTGCGGCCACGCATAGGGCACCCCGAACAGCGCGTCCGGCGCGGCCGGCAAATAACTGGGATGCCCCGGGCAAAACGTCGCGTACGGCAGGTCCAGGCAGTGCAGTGCGAGGGTGACGGAGTAGCTCAGCTGGTCCACCACGTACCAGTCCGCCGGCCGGCGGGCGTGCAATGACCGCAGGTCCTCCAGCACCCGCTCCGGCTCGGCCAGCATGTCGGCCCCGCGGTGGCGGGCCTGAACCAGCAGCGCGGGAACAGCCCCGGCGAGCGTGGCATCGAGGAACTCCTCCAGGCGTCGCGCTTCGTCCCGACCCTGCACCGTGCGCCGGGCGATTCCGGTATTCGCATTGCGCGAAACCGTGAGTGGGGTGAAATCCACCCCCGCGGCCTCAGCCAGCGGCGCGAACGCCTCGGCGCAGGCGAAGGTGACCTCCGCCCCCGCTGCCCGGAGCTCGCCCGCCAGCACGGACAGCGGGGCAGCGTGCGAGTGGAACGGCGGAGCGATCACGGTGACACGCGGCACGAGGGCCCCACTTCCGGCAGAGGACTGTCCTGCCCTCTTCGGCACCAGGCGGGCATCCGGACGCAGCCCGACGACTGCTTGCCCCTCCGTCCGCATCCGAAGGCGCGAGCGCGGCGGAAACAACGGTGACCATCCGCCCAAGCGAGAGCAGCGCCCCATGGACGCAACCACCCCGCAGGAAGGGCTCGACCCTTTCGTCGCGGCCCGCCAGGCCTTCTGGGACACACAAGAAGCGCCGCGGACACCAGCGACATTCGGCACACTGGCCTCCTTCCTCAACGCCGAGTACCGTCCCTGGCACGACGACGATCCGGCCGACGGTTTGTCGGATCCCTGCGACAGGGAAACGGCCCTACTGCGTCGCACCCTGCGCCTGCGCGGGTCCACCGACCCCGAAGCCCTCCTGGCCGCCACCCTGAACGCGGACCAACGGCTGCGCAGCACCGTCGCGGAAGCCTGGCCGCTGTCGCTGCGCCGTCACGGAACCGATCCGGTCCGCCGCACGCTCATCAGAGAAATCCGCGAATGTACCGACTCCGAAACGTTGGCTCACCTGATCGACCTCGCCACCGCGGGAGGGCTCCACGTCATGGATGCGGACCAGTGGGCTTCCCGCGCCCGAGAGCGCCCCTTGACCGGGAGGCCGGCCAGGTTGGCCCTGTGGCGCCACGTCGCGGGCCACCCCGCGGGTCGGCGTCTACTGCCGAAACCCGATTCCGCTACCGAGGCCTATGAACGATTGCTGCTCACGGCCGCCAGAGGCGAGCGACTATTCGAATCTCCCGCCCTGCCGGTCGGAGCCGGCCTGCTCGTGGTCCAGTCGATGCTGCTCGGCGAGATGGACAGCCCAGGAGAGGGGAGTAGCGGCGGTCTCGGTGTCCTGCTCGCCGGCCTGGGCGACGCACTCGCGCGCACCGAGCGCATTGATGCCGTCATCACCCTCGTGACGAAAGACGCGCGTGAACTTCTGACCGAGCCCACTCTCCTGCGAGGTCGCGGACCGGGGCACTGGACGCTCAGCCTGCCGACCGACCCGCACACCGTGACTACTCCCGGGGGAGGACCAGCCGGCGATGCAAGCGCGCTCACCTGGTGGACGCGCAAGCTCCTCGAAGGGCTGGAACGACGGCCCGACCTGGTTCATGTCAGGTTCGCCGACGACGGATCCCTAGCAGTCGCCGAAGCAGCGCGCCGGCTCGGCACCAGACTGGTCTTCACTGCCACACCCGACCCGCACCGCCGCGTCAGCGAGCGGCATGCAGGCCGCACGGCTACCGGCGGCACCCCGACGGAGGCCCTACGCGAAGACCTGCACCGCGTTTTCGCGGCCGACCGGCTCGTCGACCGCGCCGATGCCGTCATCGGCATCCCGGGCCGTGGCGGAACAGCCGAGTTGGTCCGCTACCTTCCCCAACTCGCAGCCGCACGAGGTGGACGGGGACCGATCGCGCCACCGGAAGGAATCACGGCCTATCGGCCCGCCGTCGACGAGACCCGGAGATACGAGCACCTGCTGGAAAGGCTCTTCGAGACCGGACTGCCCTCCGCCCTCGACGCCGACGAGCGCAGCCAGCCCATCCTGCTCACCGTGGGGCGCCTGCACCCGCTCAAACAGCAGCACGTCTTGGTGCAGGCATGGATCGAGTCCGGACTCCATCTCCGCTCGACGCTCGTGGTCGTGGGCGGATCCCCTCGCGGGGATCGGGCGGATCCGGGTGAGCGGGAAGTGCGGAAGGCGATCGCCGATCTCATCGTGGCGAACCCTGGGGCGTCTTCACGGCTCGCGATGGTGGCAGCGATGGCCAACACCGAAGTCCGCTGCCTGGAGCGGGCGCTGGCCCGCTCTGGAAGCACGGGCCGAGCCTATTACGTCTGCCCGAGCGCGAAGGAGGAGTTCGGCATCGCCGTGCTCGAAGCCATGGACGCGGGCTTGCCGGTCGCGGCCACGAGTCGTGGCGGAATTCCCCACTACCTGGAGGACATGGTCAACGGTCTTCTCCTGGACACCTCGTCGTCCAAGACCTTGGCCGAGGGGCTGGAGGGACTGCTGTCCCTGAAGCCCGCGGTTCTCGACTCCATGGCGCGCCGGGCCCGGGCAACGGTTCGCGCGAACTACTCGATTGACGCTGCGGCCTCAGCCTTCGCCTCCGTTTACACGGAACTGCCCGGGCCCAAAGCCACCGCTCCCACGGCATGACCAGTTGAAGCCCCGCCGGGCTGCGAGGCCGACTCGTCCGGTCTGTATGAGGGCGCGCGGGCCGTGCTCGGCCCGGAGGTCCCGCTGAGTCGAGGCCGGCTACGGCAGCGCCCACGAGCGGGTGCGGTACGGCCGAACCGGTGAAAAGGCTGGGACACCCCCTTGCCTGTCGCGGTCGGACCATCGGCTGCCCGGGGGTGAGGTACATGAAGGAAGCCCCACGTGCGGAGATCCACGTCCCGGCGTTCCGGATCGCCCGCACCCCGGTCACGGTCGGCCAGTGGACACGTTTCGCGGCAGCCACCGGCCGCCCGGCCGCACAGGGGCCGGCGGACCACCCGGTCATCGGGGTCGCCTGGGAGGCGGCGACGGCCTACTGCCGGTGGCTCGGGGAACGACTCGCCCTCGTTCGTTCCCGAAGGGCGCCAGCCCTTTCGGGGTGCTGGACATGGCGGGTAACGCCGACGAGTGGACCTCAACCGTCTACGCTCCCTACCCGGGCTACCCGGGCTACCCGGGCGCGCCCGCCGAGGTGCCGAGCACCGAGGGCTGGGCCTTCGACCGGCACGTCACCCGAGGGGGTGCGTTCCGCCACGACCGGGACCTGGCCCGGTGCGCCCGCCGGCACGGCGCCTATGAGCCGGATCTTGAGGCGATCGGCGTGGGGTTCCGTCCGGCGGCACCGGCCGCTTACCTCTGTACGCCGACAAGGACGCAACCAACCGCGTCGGATGCATCCGGTGCCGGCCCGTGGAGCGAAGAGTAGGTGCAGTCTCGGGGCGCTTCGGTAGAGACGGAGGCGGCAGAAGGGGCGAAAAACAGTGATCACGGTGCAGCGCGGTTTCATCGTCGGAGTTCCGCTGGAAGACCTGGCCACCTACCTGGCGGACTTCGGTCATGCCCAGGACTGGGACCCGGGCACCGTACGGTGCGTCCGGACCGACGAAGGGCCAGTGCGGCCTGGGGCCACCTGGAACAACACCTCTCGATTTCGAGGGCGGACCACGGATCTGGTCTACGTCCTGGAATCCCGCGATGCACACCAGCTCGTCTTCGCGGGGGCGAACAAGACCGTAGCCGCCAGGGACGTCATGAAGTTCGAGCCGCGATCGGCGACCGCGACCCGGCTCACCTATACCGCCTCCCTGCGGTTCAAGGGCCTTGCCAGAGTTGCCGAACCCTTCCTGCGGTCGGAGTTCGAGGCGCTCGCGGACAAGGTCGCGGAGCGACTGCCCATCGCGGCCGAGGCCCGACACGGGTGACGGGCGACCGACGCCGTGCCGCTCGCGAGCGATGGCAACCTCGGAGCCAAGTATTGATGAATATCAAATAAGAAGATGTCGCCGATACCCGAACCAATCACTCCTGTGTCCGGTGACGAATCAAGAGTGAAGGTGCTCTGCCCGGCAAGGCGCCGCCTCAGCGAACGGCAGAGCCCCGAAGACCCATTCGGAGGAGGAAGCCATGGCTATCCACTACGTACGCCGCACCGCCGCACTCGCGGCAGCAGCGTTCGCTCTCCCCCTAGCGCTGGGCGTGGCAGTACCGGCGTTCGCCGAGTCCCCTCAGGCGGACCCGTACGGACCGGCCTGTGCGTCAGTACCCAAGGAAGGCTCAGGCAGTCTCGCCGGCATGGCGAAGGACCCGGTGGCAACTGCGGCGTCCAACAACCCGGCCCTGTCGACGCTGGTCACGGCCGTCAAGAAGGCCGGTCTGGTCGACACCCTGAACAACGCCAAGGACATCACCGTGTTCGCGCCGACCAACGAGGCGTTCGCGAAGATCCCGAAGGCTGATCTGGACAAGATCCTGGCCGACAAGGCGGAACTGACCAAGATCCTCACCTACCACGTGGTGGGCGAGAAGATCGCACCGAACCAGCTCGACAAGGGCTCCTTCAAGACCCTCGAGGGTAGTTCTCTGACTACTGCCGGATCCGGAGAGAGCTTCACCGTCAACGGCACAGCGAAGATCGTCTGCGGCGACGTCCAGACGGCCAACGCCACGGTCAACATCATCGACACCGTCCTCACGCCGATGTGACCCGCTGCGATAGCCCTGCGAGGGGGACGGTGGACGTGAGCGTACGAACGTGTGGAACGGCCGCGTCGTTCGTCGTCGGCCTGGTCCGAGTTGGTTGGATGCGGGCATGAGCCCAGTGCACTGGTTGTTCGGAGACCAGCTCGGACCGCACTTCACCGCCACCGCCGGGGGCGGGGCGCCGAGGAACGTCCGGTGGCTGCTCATCGAGTCCCTCGCGGTTCTGCGGCGGCGCCGATTCCACCGGGCCAAGGCCCACCTCGTGCTCAGCGCCATGCGCCACCGGGCGGCAGACCTGGGTGAGCGAGCCCAGTACGTCAAGGCGGAGACCTATCGGGAAGGGCTGCTGCAGGCCGTAGGTGACGCACCCGTCTCCGTCCACCACCCCACGTCCCGTGCCGCCCTCGCCCTGGTGACGTCGCTCCCTCACATCACCGTCCACCCGGCCCGCGGCTTTCTGGTCGGGCACCGGGAGTTCGCGGACTGGGCCGCGCTGCAGCAGGGCAGGCGGCTTCTGCAGGAGAACCTCTACCAGCACACCCGGCGCACTCACGACATCCTGATGGAAGGGGACGGGCCGGCGGGAGGACGGTGGAACCTGGACCACGACAACCGCGAGCCACCGCCCCGCGGCCTCACCACACTCGGCGCGCCGCCTTTGTACCGTCCCCGCGAGGACGAGACCGACGAAGGGGCCAGGCAGGACCTGGACCGCTGGGAACGCGAAGAGGGCATCACCTTCGTGGGCCGCGACGGCCCCGCCTGTTTCCCGCGAGCCGCCGCGAGGCACTGGCCGCGCTCGACCACTTCATCACCCACCGCCTCGCCGACTTCGGCGCTCACGAGGACGCCATGCTGACCGCCGGGCGCCCTGAGAACGATCCGGGCCGCCCGCCCGGACGGCGCCCCGATCCACGTGATCCTCGACAACCTCTCCGCCCACCTCAACTGGCGAATCCGCGCAACCAGAACGCCCGCCACCCCGACGTCCTCGCTGCCCAACGACGCGAACGCGCCCGCATCCGCAGCGAGAAAGGCATCCGCTGGGGCGGACGCCCCGCTGCCGCGTGACCAGGTGGCCAGCAGGCTGTCAGGCTGACGAGGCCATCTCCGTCGGGCCGTAGAGGGCTGCGGTCTCACCAGTGATCAGAGCCCAATATCGGTCGCCAAAGGACCAATGCCACCACTCGGTGGGGTAGTTCACCAGACCCGCGGCAGTGAGCACGGAACCCAGCAGCTTCCGATTCGCGCGGGCTTCCGTGCTGATGTTGGCGGCGTGGGTGTAGCAGGCGCCGTCACTCTCCTCGGGGTCTACGTTCATCCGGGTGCCCAGCTCCAGCTCGCGTCCCTCGGCATCAGCCAGGGTGAGGTCCACAGCCGCGCCGGCGCTGTGCGGAGCGATGTCGGGCGGTGATACGTACCGACTCGCCGCCGAGTGGATCTGCTCGGCGGACCAGTCGGCATGGATGGCCCGCAGCTGGCCGGCGTACTCCTCGAAGTACGCGCGCTGAAGCGAGGGTGGCCGGTAACCCTCAACAAACAGCAGTCGCAAGCCGTGCGGAAGAAGCTTTTGGGCCTCAATTAGCCGCTCCACCACACCTTCCCGCACATACGCATAGGCATCTGCCGGGTCCTGCTTGCGCGAATCGATCAACAACGACTTGCCCCGGCGAACGTCTACGAGACGTTCACCGCACTCCGCAACGGGTATGGCGGCAACCTTGGGATCCGACATCAAGACGATCTCACTCATGACGTGATCATCTCGCAGGACTCATCCGGTGAACCTTCCCGGTCACAGCACTAGGCGTCGACGCCGGGGCCCGGAAGACAATATGTCTTCCGGGCCCCGGCGCTGAAACGATCGTCCCCGCGTACGGAGCCCCTACCGTGGACAGGGTGAAGCGTCCTCTCTCCGCGTTATCGGCCGCCGCCGCGCTGCTGCTCCTCGCCCCCGGCCCGGCGCACGCCGTGGATCCGGCGCCGTGCCTCAAGGGCGAGTCGGAGTCCACGTCGTTCAGCTCCGTGGACGCGGGCGAGATCCGGTACACGGACTCGGCCGCGTACCTCACGGAGATCAACCACGCGATCTCCGCGTGGCGGTACTCCGGCTCGAAGATCAAGCTCCTCGCGGACACGGCGGGCACGGTCAACGACCTGGACTTCGAGGAGTTCAACGACCCGAAGGAGGCGGCCGCCGCGATCTGGAAGTACAAGGCGGCCCCGGGGTGGACGGACTACATCAGCATCAACAAGGCACGGATGAAGGACTACGCGCCGAAAAGGCGCAAGAGCGTCGTTGCCCACGAGCTCGGGCACGCGCTCGGTCTCTGCCACAAGGCGAAGGCGACCACGGAGTCGCTGATGTGGCCGACCGTCCAGGACACCTACGACGTGCCTCAGGGCGTCGACAAGGCCAACTACAAGCGGCTGTGGGGCTGATGATGAGTGCTCGTGTGTGGATGGTGGCCGGGATCGCGTCCGGGGTGTTCCTCGCCGGCGGCGGCTGGTACGCGCTGGCCAGTGCGGAGAGCACGAGCCACGCGGTGTGCGACGTGGATCTGTCGAAGGACGCGGTCGTCGCGGACGAGTTCGAGCGCCTGGCCGTGGTGGAAGCCGTACGGACCACCAGGTCGTGGGAGGAGTCGGGGAGCGCCTACCGGTCGAGCGAGGTACGTCTCCTGCGGGCGCTGCAAGGCACCGTGCCCGAGTCGTTCACCGTGACGCAGGGCGTCACCCCGAAGGGCGAGCCGGTGCACGATGACCCGGTGCACGTCGTACTCGAGCCGGGCCGCCAGTACGTCGTGGGCCTTACCGACATGGACGACAACGACCCGCGCCCGTGGGCTGGCTACAGCGCGCTCGCCAAGGGCGGCGTCGAGGGCGAGGTGGCCCGCTGGCGCGATGCTCGCAGCGCGGTGGCCCCGCCGGCGAAGCCCTGCAACGACGTCGTCGTCGAGTAGGGCCGCTTCCGGATTCCGGCCCTGATTTGGGGGCCGGAATTGTCACCATCTCCAGCGTGTGCAGGGGGCCGGTGTCACCAGCCATGGGAAGACCTGTCCGCGAGAGGGGGCGGGGCCGCTCGGCACTACGGCATCGCGTTGTGGTGAGGCGTCGCAGCGGCGGCGAAGGAGACCCGCACCATGCTGCGCGCCCGGTCCGGCAGGCTCCGGCCGGTCAGGGGCGCACGTCTCCGGCCTCGAACCGGACGGCACCGAGTTCGAGCGTGAAGGCGACCTGCTGCCCCTCGGACGGGCTCCCGGACTTGCTCCGCAGGTTGGCCCGGACCACGGGCGCGGGAGCCTCGGACCCCACCGGGGTGACTTCGTGGCACCGGACGATGCGGCTGCCGCCCGCGTTGTCAGGGGCGGACCGGGGCTCGCTTTTGAGTCTGTTTCATTCGGCAGCTTCGATTCCGAACGGACCGCGGTGGAGTGGGAGTGCCTCGTCTGCGGCGACGACTTCGAGGAGCACTGAGGCCGGTGAACCGCGGATTGTCGCTGGTGCGGACGATGGTGGATGTGTTGTCTTCGCGCTCTCGGCCCGTCTGGTGGATGCTCTGGACGAGGCGGAATCTGCCCGACTGCGTGGGTTCGCCACGGAGTGGGCCAGGCAGCGGGCCGTGGACGGCGAGGAGATCGGATCTGAGGTGGCGGTCGAGATGCCGGGAAGCTTGGGAGCTCTGGCCGGTGGGGCAGAAGCAAACGACCATGCTGTGTATTGCTGGGTCGCGTAGAGGGCAGGAGCTCTGCTGGTGCAGGGAGGCACGGTCGCCCACCGTGATGGGCTCTACCGCATTCCATGGTGCCCCTCGCCAATGCCCGGCGATCGGGCGCCGGATCCTGGACGGCCGAGCAGCGTAAGCAGTTCGCGAACGACCTGCCCCGCCCTCAGCTCCTCGCGGTGTCCGCGGCGACGAACCGCGGAAAGGGCGACCAAGGGCCCGAGGACTGGCAGCCCCCGGCCAAGGGCTACTGGTGCACGTACGCGACGGCGTGGACGAACGTGAGTCCACGTACCAGCTGACGGGGACCGAGGCGGAGAAGAAGAAGCTGACCGAGATGATGGAGACGTGCTCATGACCGACCAGCCCGACAACACGCGACAGCCTGACGACGGTGCCGTGCCGGAGGGGTCGGTCCCGTTGACCGACCACGTGAAGGCGGGGCCGGGCGGGGCGATGACGGACGAGGTTGGCGTCATCACCGGCGACGTCACCCTGACGACCGAGGCCGGCCCGGACGGCACAGCGCTGGTGCGGATCCAGTACACCGGCGCGGAGGAGTGGTACACCCTCACCGGCAGCCCCACCCCGCTCCCACCCGGCGGCCTCGCCGCGTTCCACGAACGTGTCGTCGAGGCCGTGAAGGCCGGCGGTGCCTCGGAGGTCCCCGGCACCACTTCGTGAAAACCCGCCTGCCCGGCGACCCGGCTGCGGCATCGTCGTGTTCAGGCGGCCCCGCACCGCGGGCCGCCTGAACACGGGGCAGGGAGGGGACGGGCGATGGTGAGTAGGCGCGAGACCTGGACAACCGAGGAGTTCGGCACCTCCCACACGGGCGCGGTCGAGGCTGTCCTTGCCGACGGCACCGTGCCACCTCCGGTGTACTTCGACGCCGGCTCGGGCGGGGGAGGGGACCCGGTCTCGCAGTGGAGCGTCTACGACGGCCACTGGCCCCACACACCGAAAGCGGCCGCGCTGCGCGCGGTGTGCTCCTGCGGCTGGACGGGCCCCGAACACCGCCTGGACTGGGAGGCGATCGGTGACCAGGACCTGGAGGACGGCGGGAGCGAACAGGCGGACGCCGGCGAACGCGACTGGGACGGACACACCACCGAGGTCGAGACGACGACCGTCCCCCTGCCCGAGACCGTCACCACGCTGCTGGAGCGACTGGAGGCGGAGATCGCCAGGCTGACGAAGACTTCCCCGGTCGCAGGAGTACGGGCGGCCCGCCACCTGGAGATCGTTGCCGAGCGCGTCGGCTACTGGGCGGCCCGCGACACCGCCGCTGACCTGGACACCGCGCAGGCCGCAGCGCATCTCGGCCTCAACGAGGATGCGGCACGCAAGCTGATGGCCCGCTTCGGCCGTTGGAGCCCCTACCGCTGACCCGAACGGGCCACCCGGCGGGAGGGTTGGCGGCCCCCGCCCGGACCGACGTGCGACGGAGGACCCGGGCAGGCTCCACCGGCCAGCATGCCCGGACCACCCTGCCCACGCATGCCGACCACGCGGACCGCGGGCACGGACCACGGAACGGCGATGCTCTACAGGGCGCTCTCGTAGACGACGGTCGTCTCAGGGCAGTCCTCCGCGAGTCCGAGGAGCGCCTGTACCTCGGCGTCGTCGGCTGCCAGGTCCCATCTCAGCTTCGTGCCGACCCAGGTCGCGGCGTACGTGCGGTGGTAGGACCCGTCGGACGGCAGCCATTCCGCCGGCTCCTTGTCACTTTCGCTCCTGTGCTGTCTGCGGAGACCGCGATCAATGTGTCCGGCGGGCCTGGTCGTTGGCGTACGCCTCACGCCGAGCAGCGGACCAGGTCGTCTGTTCAACTGGCGGGGAGCGTTATTCGAATCGTGCGGTATTCCCGGCTCGTGAGCGCAGAACAGACGCCGACGGGGACGTCAGCGGGTCGCAGTGCCACTCGTAGCGCCACGCCGTGTCCAGGTCTACAGGCGCCGGGACGGT
Organism: Streptomyces sp. NBC_01298; assembly: GCF_035978755.1. Taxonomy (NCBI): domain Bacteria; kingdom Bacillati; phylum Actinomycetota; class Actinomycetes; order Kitasatosporales; family Streptomycetaceae; genus Streptomyces; species Streptomyces sp. NBC_01298. The sequence goes on along the minus strand of NZ_CP108414.1, from coordinate 69,216 downwards.
CCTCGCGGTCGTGGCCGGCATCGGAGCAGCCCGCAGACAGTCCGATCGGTCGCAGGTTTAAATCCTGTCCCCGCTACCAATGCGAACAGCCCCCTCGGCCATCAGGCCGAGGGGGCTGTGGCTGTTCGCATTTCAAGGCTCCATAGGCCGGTAGCAGTTGGTGCCTGGGGTTGTGCTCAGAGGAGTCGCTTGTAGGTGTTCCAGCCTGCGCTCACGCGGGTGCGGGCGTCGAACAGGGCGGTCGACTTTCCGTTGCCCTTGTACAGCCACAGCACGCCCGCCGCGTCGCGGGCGACGAGGTCGGCGCGGTTGTTGCCCGTGACGTCGCCGACGATGCTGAGCTGGTTGTAGATGTTCCAGCCGCCGCCGACGCGGGTGCGGGCGTCGAACGGGTCGGTCGGGTTGTCATTGCCCTTGTAGAGCCACAGCACGCCCGCCGCGTCGCGGGCCAGGAGGTCGGGGCGGCCGTCGCCGGTGATGTCGGCGGCGCCGATGAGCTGGTTGTAGGCGTTCCAGCCGCCGCCGACCCGGGTTCGGGTGCGGAAGGGGCTGTCCGGGTTGCCGGAGCCCTTGTACAGCCACAGCACGCCCGCGGCGTCGCGGGCCAGGAGGTCGGGCTTCCCGTCTCGGTAGATGTCACCGGCGCCGATGAGCTGGTTGTAGATGTTCCAGCCGCCGCCGACCCGGGTTCGGGGCGCGTACGGTCCGTTGCCGGAGAACTGGCGCTGGTAGTGCCAGAGCACTCCGGCGGTGTCACGGCCGACGAGTTCGCCGTTCCCTGTCATCGCGCTGGCGGGGGTGCCGGACGGATAAAAGAGGTCTTCGGTGACCGGGGTCAGCTTGGTGAGCTGGTCGTAGGTGTTCCAGCCGGTGCCGATCAGGTACTTGTCAGTGGACAGCGAGCCCTCCCGGTTCGCGCTGTACCCGAACAGCTGCCCGCTGCCGTCGCGAGCGAGAAGCTCGTTGAGCCGACGCAGCGGCCCGCTGCCCACCTTGAAGGACGCCGCATCCCGCCTGTAACCCTCATCGCCCCCACGGGTATAGATGCTGCTGGTGCTGTCCACGATGAGGGGAGTCGTGCCGCTGCCCTTGGGTACCGTGACGGTGAACTCGATCCAGTGCTCGCCCGCGGTGTAGTTGCAGGTGGCGTTCGCCCAGCGCCAGGTGATGGCCGGGTCGAGCGTGCATGCCATGCCCTTGCTGGTGCGCAGATCGCTCAGCTGGGCGAGCGAGCCGGATCCCCACTCGGGTGCACCCGCGCCCGGCAGGTAGACGAGGTTGCGCCAGCCCGCGTCCAGAGCGTGCACGTCGATGCGGTGGCGGACCGACTTGCCGGCCGGGACATCGGGTGTGTGGAAGGTGACCGTGTTGCGGGCGGCCCGCTTCAGGGTTTTCACCGTCACCTTGGACGAGCCGCCGGTCGGACCGTCGGGGCGGGTGCCGGCACTCTGCGCCACCTTTATGGCGGCCTTCAGGTCCCCGCCGGCAGGTACGTAGGCGTAGCCCCCGTAGACCGTCGTCATGTCGACGGTGTTCCGGCTGATGAGGAGGCCCGGAAAGGCACTCTCCTCCACCGAGCAGGCGTAGACGGAGGTCGCCCCGTCGACCTTCTCGCATCCATAGGGCTCCATGGTGAAGGAGGCGGGCAGTCCGTCAGCCGTCCCTACCGGCCCGTCGAGCGGCTTCGTGGAGAACGCGTAGATCATCGTGCCGCGCCTGACGCCGAGCCCCACCGCGTTCTGCCACAAGGTGCCGGGCATCACGACTTCGTCCCCGGGATGGCCGGTGATGGGGGCGGCGTCAACTGCTGCTGCCGGGCCCGCCATGACGCCGAGACCGGCCGCGACGGCGGACGCCGCGGTGGCTATGGAGACTGCTCTGCGCAGAGTCCTCTTCAACTGGTCCTGACTTTCGAGTGAGAGACGTCCGCAGACAGCGGAGAGTCCGGTTGTAGGCACCAGGGCCCGGCCAGGGCCAGCCGCACGGTGCGTGGATCTCAGGGCATGAAACTGTGCATCGCCACCCAACCCCGCCACACGCCGCAGAGGCGATAGTGGATAGGAGGCGGCGAGCCGGGAGAACCCCGAACTTTGCTGCGCCTCTTGTTTCCTGCCCCAGGAGATCATCAGCTGCGGCTGACCAGAGTGCAAACCTTCTGGGCAAATTGTTTCACCACCGCCGCCGCGCCCCACCAAGCTGAACTCCGCAGGACGCCCACTGAATAGGGATATTTGGATCTGAGGCTCTCTATCGGCGCGATTGCCCCAGTGCTGTACAGGAGTCCAGCAACCGGTTACGGCAGCGCGGTCGGACCGCCGGCGCGAGATGGTGGCCGAGCGGGTCGGCTACTGGGCGGCCCGCGGCACCGCCGCCGACCTCGACACCGTGCAGGCCGCCACCCACCTCGGGCTCGACGAGGACGCGGTACGCAAGCTGATGGCTCGCTTCGGACGGTGGAGCGCGTACTGATGAGCACGCTGGTCCGGGAAGCGGGTCCCGTCCCGCGGCCTACGGGGCGATCTCGTAGACGACGGTCGTGTCCGGGCAGTCCTCGGCGGGCCTGCTGCGGGCGTCGTTCCGCTATGCGGGCCGCCAGGAATGGGACAAGATCGCCAAAGCTCTGAAGCCGGTCTACACCGCTCCGACCGAAGACGCGGCCACCAGCCGGTTCCTCGAATTCTGCGAGGAATGGGGGCAGAAGCATCCGGGGATCGTCCGGTTGAGGGAAAACGCCTGGGCCGAGTTCGTCCCGTTCCTGCAGTTCGACGCAGAGATCCGCCGGATCGTCTGCACGACGTGACCGGGCCGGGTCCTGCCCCACGGCTGTGTTGCAGCACCTTCGTGGCCAGGGGGCGGCGCCGAGGCGAATCGGTCCCTTGAGGCCGTGGCCCGCGCCGACGGCGCCAAGGCCGCGGCTTGTGGGACTTCCTTCGGTACGTGCGCGGGTGGTCTTCGCGGGGTGCGCGGGGAACGGCCCGGGGTGGTGCGCGGCCCACAGGAGAGCGGCCGCGCGTTCCTTGACGATCGCGGGGATGGCGGCCAGGGCCTCAGGCCACCGCTACCTTGCCGCTGCGCTCCAGGGCCCGGCGCAGCAGCTCGTAGGGCTTCGCGGCGACGAGGAGCTGGGGGCGGGTCAGGTCGTTGGCGAACTCCTTGCGCCGCGCGGCTGTCCAGGAGTTCGCGCCGGAGCGCCAGGCGTTCGCGAGGGGGGCCATGTGGTCGTTGTCGAGCTTCCCCGAGGGCGCAGGCATCGAGAACACGGCCGATGCATCCCTCACGCCCCAAGAGGACAAACCCTGGTCTCGACCATCTGGACCCAGTCCTGCTCGTAGCGGGCGGAGCCGGTGATCCCACCATGGAACGCGGTCGCTGCCCCGGGACCTGGCGAATGCCCGACACAGCCGCGCGGAGGGCGCGAGCAGGCCGGTCTGGTTCTCGGGCTGCGCGCTCGCGCACGACGTGTCGTTGGCGCAGGTTCGCGAATGCTTCGACGACTCGGTCGGCGTGGACACTGGGCACCCGCGGAGGTCCGGATCAGGGAGGCCGCAGTTCCGTTGGGCCCCTTCGGCCCGCGAACGCCGCCCCGTCCTGCCACCTGTGTCCGGACGATGACAGGGCTCCGACCTGAAACTGGGCGTGGCCCTCTCACCCCGCCCCGCTGGATGGGGAGCCGGAGTTAAGCAGCTCGGACTCGCTGTGGGTGGGGGAGCTCGACGATGAGGAGGGCTCCTGACGGGGTGGGGGCGGCGTGCAGGGTGCCGCCGTGGCGGGCTGCGATTTCGCGTGCGATGGCCAGGCCCAGACCGCTGCCGCCGGTGTTGCGGGCGCGGGCGCTGTCCAGGCGGGTGAAGCGTTCGAAGATCCGTTCGCGGTCGGGGGGTGGGATGCCGGGGAGAGCCGGTCGTCGGCGCCTCGCCCAGGCCCTGCATGACGATCCGTCGCTGCTGCGGACCGGACGGCCTCCAGCACCGTTCTGCGTCGCACGGTTGCTGATGGCCCTTCGCGACGCCGGCGCCCAGGACATCGCGCTTCCCCGCTGCGGTGGGTGCGGCTGCGGACGGCCCTACGTGGGCAGCCGCACCGGCGGCCGGTGGGGCTGCTCGCCCTGCTTCGACAAGCCAGCCGTCTGCGCGGGCTGCCATCAGCAGCGGCGCGTCGTCAGCCGGGACCGCCACGGCGACCCTCGTTGCGCGAAGTGCCCGGACACAAACGGCGATCCACTCGCCGAACTCACCAGACTCGTCACCGCCCTCGATGCCGTGCTGACCACCGACACTGTTCGATCAGCCCTCGAACGCGCCACCGTCCGAACGGCTGGCCGGCGCCGCCTGGCCTGGGCGGTCATCGCCCAGCCCGACCTGCTGACCGGCGCCGGCTACGACGCCCCGACCCCCGCCGTCCTGCGGTTCATCAGCGAACTCGTCCAAGCCGGGGCCACGACGGTGGTCAACCCGGCCTGCTTCCGCTGCCAGGAGGTCAAGGCACTCTCGAAGCTGCTGGACGGCAAACGGGTCTGCCGCAACTGCTTCGCCCGCAACTCGGCCGTGCCCTGCATCCGCTGCGGAGCCGTCCGCGAGCCCACCGCCCGGGACGCCGAAGGGCACCCGCTCTGCCCCAACTGCCTCGTCAGCGACCCCGTCAACCTCGAGGAATGCCGCGGCTGCGGGCGCCGCCAGAAAGTCGCCGTCCGCCTTCCCGACGGACCCCGTTGCGCCAACTGCCGGCCCAGGACCGCCACCCAGTGCAGCATCTGCGGACGGACAGCGGTCTGTGAGATTTCCCGGGTCACGGGCGAACCCTGGTGCAACCGGTGCCAGCTGCGGTGGACACTATGCAGCAGCTGCGGCACCGTCGACCACGTCCGCGGCGGCACCTGGGACGCGCCTTTGTGCGCGAAGTGCACCAACCCGGACCCGGACTTCTGGGGCCGCTGCCCGGTCTGCCGCACCACATGGCAGCTCAGCACCCGCTCCTGCCAGCGATGCACGCTCGACCAGTTGGTACGCGACCTCCTTGGCGGCAACACCGGCACAATCCGGCAGGACCTCGTCCCCCTCTACGAGGCACTGTCCGGAGCCGAACGCCCCACCAGCACCATGTTCTGGCTATCGGGCTCGAAGGTCAGCATCCTGCTCCAGCAGATCGGCCGCGACGAACGACCCGTCACGCACGAAACGCTCGACGAGTTGCCTGCGAGCAAGGTTCTCGCACATCTCCGCAGCGTCATGGTCGCCACCGGAGCACTGCCGGCCCGCGACGAACGCCTCGTCGCGCTGGAGGGCTGGATCACCGCGGCAGTTCAGGCCCGCGCCGACCCCACCGAACGCCGGATCCTGCACGGATACGCAAGCTGGCATCACCTGCGTCGACTCCGACGACGCCTCGGCAAGGAACACACCACCCATCTCCAAGCCCTGAACGTCCGCTGCCACGTCACCGCAGCGGCCAACTTCCTCGACTGGCTGGCCGGCAACGGCCTGACGCTCAGCGACTGCACCCAGCCTGACCTGGAGCGATGGACCTCAGGCGCCGATGCCACCTACCGGGACGAGACCGGCCACTTCGTCCGCTGGTCGGTACAGCACCGCCACGCCCGCGGCCTCACCTACGGCACTACCCGCTGGACGGGCCCCCTCAGCACCATCGACAGCGAGAAACGCTGGTCAGGCGCCCGACGGCTCCTCCACGACGACGCCCTGCCCACCCCGGACCGCGTCGCCGGACTGCTGCTGATCCTCTACGCCCAGAAGATCGCCACCATCAGCCAGCTCACCGTCGACGACGTCCGCATCAACGACGACACCGTCGCGATCACGTTCGGCACCTCGCCGGTCGTTCTCCCCGAGCCGCTGGCCGCACTCGTCCGCGAACTCGTCGCGACCCGACGCGGCAAAGCCAAGATCGGAACCCCCGACGACGTCCCCTGGCTGCTCCCCGGGGCCGCCCCGGGCACCCCCTCGGCGACGACCGGATCGCCCAGCGCCTCCACAAGATCGGGATCCGGCCCCGGCAGGACCGCTCCACCGCACTGTTCACCCTCGCCGCCGAGCTCCCCGCAGCCATCCTCGCCCGCGTGCTCGGCATCCACATCCAAGTCGCCGTCCAGTGGCAGAAAGCATCAGCCGGCGACTGGGCCGCCTACGCAGCCGATGTCAGCAACCGCCAGCCATGACGTCCATATCCGACAGCCTCGCGGAATGATTGCGGGAGAAGCATGAGACCAGAAGACAAAGGAGCAACACGGATGCTGCTACGTGACGTTGAGCACGGCGACGTCGACGCCTACGTTCGGATGCGATGCGACCCGGCCATGATGGTCGAGCTTGGCGGCCCGTTGCCTCGCGAGGGCATGGAGTCGAAGGTCCGACGTGATGTCCAACGGGCGGCGGCGGGCACGGACTGGACAAAAATGATCGTGCCCGATGAAGCCGAGCCGGGACTGGTCGCGGGAACCGTGACCTTGTGGCCTCACAACACCGATGCCGAGCGCATGTCCGAGATCGGCTGGATGGTACTCCCGGAGTTCCAGGGACGAGGACTCGCCAAGCAGGGCGTCCGCCTGCTGCTTGAGCTGGCTCGCGACGACGGCCGCTGGGGGCTCATACATGTATTTCCGGCCACAAAGAACGCTCCGTCAAACGGTATCTGCCGCTCCCTCGTTTTCAGGTTCTTGGGCGAGCAGGACGTGCCCTTCGCCGGTCGAGTCCTACGAACCAACCACTGGGCCATCGACCCTCGCACTGACATGACCTGAGATGGGTCCCCGGCACACCGGGGACCCATGCCAAGCGCGTCGAAGGCAGAGGCATTCGGACAGTTCCAATACCCGACTCCACCATTAGCCGTCTACCCGGCCGAGACGATCGAGGCGCACAGGGCGTTCATCACCCGCCGCCGGTCCACCCAGCCCAGCGAAGAATACCGAACTCCCACCGAGGAGGAGTGGGATGCCTTCCTCGCGCACTTCGAGAAGCGCAAGGTGTCCATCGGCACCTGCGGCCGCGCATTTTCCACTCCGTGTGTTCATGAGCATGCTTGTGTCAGATGTGCACTCCTCAGGCCGGACCCGGACCAACGCTCCCGCATCGAGGAGATTTGCGACAACCTCATCGCCCGCATCGCCGAAGCCGAACGCGAAGGCTGGCTCGGCGAGGTCGGAGGACTCAAGGTCAGCCTTGTCGGCGCTGAGGACAAGCTCGCCCAGGTCGACGCACTCGTCAAGAGACAGTCGATCGCTGTCGAACTCGGTATGCCGGGCGTCCGCCAGCCGGCAGGCACCACAGAGGCCAGGAGAGCAACGCCGTGATCGAAGCAAGTGGCGAACGAAGATCAAAACGGAACAGACAACCCGGCTTCGCGCAGCCGGGCCAGGGCGGCGGACATGCACTGCCGCACGGTTCTCCCATCAGCGCGCATGCCGTGCTCCAGGGGACCTCCGCTGGCGGCGAACGTCCACGCTGGCGCGTTATCAGCCACCCGCTCCGGATCCACCCTGATCATGGCATTCACGCCCTGCTCGCCCAGCCATTCCAGGATGAGCAGCGTCACGTCCTCGATGCCACCATCCTGGTCGATCTTTGGCCAGCGGCCCTGGTTTCCTGTCATTGCCCAGACTCTACCGAGGAGTCCGAAGCAGTCGGCGTCCAGCGGTCAGGCCGGGAGGATCAGCGCCTGGTTTCCATTCTGGCGAAGAGTTCAGCGCACTCGCTGGCGAAGGAACAGAGCTGGTCCACGACCTGCCGGTACGTCTGCGGATCCCGCAACAGGTTCGGCGTGGCGTCGGTCCAGTGCTGCCACAGGCCACCGGCGGCAAGGTATGGGGCTGCTCGCTCGGTCCCAAGGACGGCATCGAGGTGAAGCAGTGTGCTGAGAGCGACGATCTGGTCGTAGACGCGGTCGGGTTGAGGCAAGCAGCGATCAAGGTATCTGCAGACTAGATCGGCGTCCGCGCTGGTGCCGAAGGTGGCAAGAGTGATGCAGTGGGCCCCGCCGCCGGGGCCTTCGCTGGCCAGCAGGAGTTCGCCGATGCGGCCGCGGAAATCGGTCCTGCCGGCTACAGCAACCAGCCAGGAGGCAGTCTTGCGCTCTCGCCAACCGCCTTCGAAAAGGACGCCGAGCTCAGCGGGAGTGATCTCCCCGGCAGCCTTGACCAGCTCTCTCATGAACAAGTCGCGCTCAGGCCCGCTCAACCGCAGCGAGCTTCCACCCAGCCGCAGGTACCGTCGGCCGGGCGTGACGAATCGTCGGACCAGGTCCATGAGCTCGGGGTCGGTGTTGGCATAGCGCATGGCTGCATCTTTGCCCGGGCGGGGACCCAGCTGCCAGCGGTTTACCCAGAGCCCCGAGTAGCGATCGCCAGTTCAGAGAAGCCTGCATCCGCTGCGCAGTTCTTCAGATCGACCCCCGCCTGCGGCCACGCCTCATCGAGATCATCCAGAACCTCCGCGAACGCATCCGCGAAGCGCGCGGCAACGGCTGGCTCGGAGAAGTCGAGGGACTCCAGGTGAGCCTCGACGCCGCCACCCCCAAGCTCAACAGCATCAGCCGGGCCCCGGTCGACGCCCGACCCCAGGCGGGGCTGGCGCAAACGGGGAGTGCTGACTACGTGGCCAGCCGCTTCGCGATGCTGATTCGTGCGGGGTCGTCCCGCAGTTCGCGCGGCCAACGCTCATCGATGACGACTGCGGTTTCCCTACATGCACCGCATGCGTTCAGGCGTTCCGGGAGCCAGAGGTAGTCGGACGGAGCAATGCCCGGGAGCTCGATCCCGCACAGCGTCCTTTCGAAGAAACCGAAGGCGTGAGCAGGATCGGGAGGCAACCCCTCCGCGACCGCGGTCTCCCAGCGACGGTCCACGGGCGCATACGGCGGACGGGAGATCTAGAACCACTCGCCGCCCACATGGTCACCGCGCAGCGCCAGGAGCAGGAGCAGGAGCAGATTTCCTCAGCCCACTCGTTCGGATCCAACGCCACTGCCACATCAAACGCCCGCACACGTCGCACTCCACAGCGCGATTCTCACACGATCGGATCTTCTGCTCTATCACCCCGGACTGCCTGGCGCAGGCAGCCTGACCTGCATGGACCGCCGGGCGGTCCCGCCGCATCAGCGGACGACGTCGAAGACCTGCTTCTGCAGACCGTTGGCGTACGCCTCGTGCTCGACCAGCTTCAGCTTCTGGGTGTCCTTGTCCGTGCCGCTGAACAGGCGCTTGCCCGCACCGAGCAGCAGCGGGAAAACGAGCAGGTGGTAGCGGTCGATCAGGCCGGCGTCCGAGAGGTTCCGGTTCAGGGTGGCGCTGCCGTGGACGATGATCGGGCCGCCCTCGGTCTCCTTCAGTGCGGCGACCTCGTCGAGCGAGCGCAGGATGGTCTGCTCGCCCCAGTTCGACACCAGGCCGTCGTCGGTGAGGGTGGTGGAGACGACGTACTTCGGCATCTCCTTGTACTGGGCGAAGTCCTCCATGTCCGGCCAGACGGGGCTGAACGCCTCGTAGCTGGTCCGGCCCAGCAGTATCGCGGCGGCCTCCTGCTGCTCCCGGCCCTTGATCTCGAAGGCCTCGGGGAGGAACTCGATGTCCTTGAAGGTCCATCCGGAGTTCCGGTAGCCGGGCTCGCCGCCCGGGGCCTCCACGACGCCGTCGAGGGAGATGAAGGCGGAGCTGATCAGCGTACGCATCTGTGGTTCCTCAGTTCTCGGTCGGGCAACGTGCTGTCGGTCGGTGATGTGATCAAGGTAGCCATGGTGCTTTCAAAAAACAAGCATTCACTTCTGACTTGCAAGTAACTCGGGTAGACTGGCGGCATGGCAACGCGACGGAGCTACAACGACGCATGCGGAACGGGCCACGCCCTCGACCTCGTCGGCGAGAGATGGGCACTGCTGGTGGTTCGCGAACTCCTACTGGGCCCCAAGCGGTACGGCCAACTGCGGTCCGACCTGCCCGGCATCAGCACCAACGTGCTCGCCCAGCGCCTCACCGAACTGGAGGCCTCCGGCCTCGTGCGCAAGCAGCGCCTGCCGGCGCCCGCAGTTACGGAGGCCTATGAACTCACCGCCTGGGGCCGGGAACTCGAACCGGTCGTACGGGCACTGGGCCGATGGGCCCTGCGCTCCCCCCAGCACGACCGCACCGCCCACCTGAGCGCCACGTCGTTCATCCTCGGCCTGCGCACCAACTTCGACCCCGGCCGCGCCCAGGGCGTGCAAGGGCGATACGAACTCCACATCAACGCCGAGGTCTTCCGGGTCGTCATCGCCGACGGCATCCTGCACGCCGAGCGAGGTCACCAGCAGGACCCGGACGCCGTCATCACCGCACAGCCCTCCGCGCTCGCGCGCGTCGTCTACGGAGGACGCACCCTGGCCGACGCCATCACCGAAGGAGACGTCCAGGTCGAAGGAGACATCGCCTCCATCGCACGCCTGGCCGCCGTGCTCACACTCCCCGCTCCCGCCCCCAGCGCCACGCGAGGAACACAGAGCCCCGAGCTGAAGAACCCACAGTGACGAACCAGACCGCTTCCCAACCTGGCCGGCCCGCTCACCCCTTGACTCTGATGCTGAAGTTCGGAGGTTGGCACTTAGACACCAGCCAACTGCTCGGCGGCGACGCGTTCTTGGACCGCGGCCTCCCGGGGCCTGGTCGCCGCCGCGCGTCGGGCCAGTGGAAGGGCGAGGGTCGCGGCCGCCGCGTACGTCAGACCGAGTACTACCCAGCCGGCCGCGCCGAGGCCACTCAGGGCCAGGGTGATGGCGAACGGGCCGGCTGCGCGGCCGAGTTGGGTGCCGACGTTCCAGGCACCTTGGTACTCGCCGAGCCGTTCGGGTGCGGCGAGTTCGTACGAGAGCGACCAGGAGCCCGCCGACTGGAACAGCTCCGCCGCCGTCAGCAAGGTGACCGCGACAACGAGTACGGCCACTGCGAGCGGCGACGGCAGTGAGCCGGTCGTCGCGAACGCGAGGGCGCAGCCGAGCACGGCCAGACCCGCCCGCCGCATGGCGCGGGCCGCCGAGCCGACCTCGGTGACGCCGCGCCCGGCCCGCATCTGGAAGCCGATGGCGAGGAAGACGTTGACGAGGAGAAGCAGGGGCGCGGTCCACTCCGGCGCGCCGGTGTACTCGGCGACCCACAGCGGCACGGCGATCTCCAGGAGTTCGCTGTGCAGGCTCAGCAGCCCGTTGAGGAGCGCGAGTCCGAGGTAGGGCCGGTCGCGCAGGACCGTCATCAGGCTGCAGCCGGGCGACTTCTCCGGACGGCGATCGGGCAGCCGGGCCGCCGCCGCACAGGCGATCAGGATGCCCAACACTCCGAAGGTGATGAGCAGCCGGAAGGCGAACGCGGTCCCGGCGACGAGCGCGGCACCCAGGGCGGGGGTGCCGAGGCTGATACCGACGTTGTGCACAACCCGGTTGTACGCGAGGGTCTCGACCCGGTTGCCGGGCGTGGTCAGGGTGCCGAGGCAGCCCTGCCGCACTGGCTCCACGGCGTTCTCCGCGAGCCCGGCGAGCCCGACCACCAGCAGAAACACGGGGAACGAGTCGACGAGCAGATACGCCGCGAGCAGCGCGGCCCGCGCCGCATGGAGGCCGACGAGGAGCCTTCGGTGACCGATCCTGTCGCCGAGCACCCCGGTGGGCAGCGACGCCGAGAGCCCCACGAGGGTGGCGACGGAGAGCCCCACCCCGACCTGAACGGCGCCGAAGCCGACGACTCGGGTGAAGTAGAGGACGCCGCCCGCGAGCATTACGCCACGGGCGAGCGAGTCGAAGAAGGACATGACGGCATAGGCCCGCAGGGGCCCGGGGGGAGGCAGGAACATGCCGATCAGTCCACCGCCCGGCACGGCACACGAGGTAGACATTTAGCCGACGTCTTAATCCATTAGGCTCGCGGCATGATCGAGATGTTCCTGAACGTGGACGACCTGGCCCATGTGCGCTTCGCGATCTCACCGCTGCAGGAGACCTCGTTCAGTCTGTGGGCGCTGCACTACCCGGGCGAATTCCCGCTTCACCTGCGCTGGTTGCGCCTGATCCGCGACGACCTGCCCGCCTTGGACACGGAGCTGCTCCTTTCCCTGGTCAGCCGGCGCCGCTGGCTGCCGGACTTCATCACACCCCGCCCGCTGGCCCGGATGCCGGACCTGGCCGAGGAACTGGCGACGGTCCGCCGCACCGACCCGGCGACGGTGGCGGCGGACCTCGCGGCCGCCTACCGCGACGAAGAGCTCCCGCCCACCCTCCAAGGCACCCCCGCAGAGGTCCGCGACCGCATCGCGGACATCCTGGAGTCGTACTGGCATCTGGCCCTCGCCCCTCACTGGCCGCGCATGCGCGGGGTCCTGGAGGCGGACATCCTGCACCGGGCCCAGCTCCTGGCAGAGGGCGGTGCCGCCGCGCTCTTCGGCAGCCTCCACTCCAACGTGCAGTGGGACTCGGGGATTCTGCGCCTGCACCGCATGACAGCACCACACCGCGTGGAGTCCGGCCGGGGCCTGACCCTGTGCCCGACCCTGTTCGGCCGCAGGGCAACCGCCCCCATCGGTGACGTACCGCGCGTCGCCTACCCGGCCCGGGGCGTCGCCACCCTGTGGGAGACGGTCACCGCCCCCGCCCCGGACGCCCTGGGCTCCCTGATCGGCCCCCGCAAGGCCGCCGTCCTCGCGGCCCTGGACACCCCCACCACCACCGCCACCCTCGCCCGCCGCCTGTCGATCACCCCGAGCGCCGTCTCCCAGCACCTCGCTACCCTGCGCACCACCGGCCTGGTGACCCGCGCCCGTGTCGGCCGCGTGGTCCTGTACGGCCGAAGCGATCTGGGGGAGCGACTGCTGGGCGGCTGACGGGGCTCAGGGCCCGCAACCACCGCAGGGGCCACTTCAGCCTTCCTCAGCCTCGCCACCTGCCTCATCACCCACAGACACGTCCAACGCCTTTGTTAGGACCTCGGGCTGGACGCAGGACCGGGTGGCGCGCTCGGCGACCCGGACAGGCGCTGAAGTCCTGGACTTCACCGCCGAGCAGCTGCGTGGCGTGACGGACGCCTTCAAGAAGGCTGGTGATGGAGCCCGTACGACGACGCTACGGCGCCTCCACACCGAACCCGGTTCGAGAGGGCGACCAGCGGGCGTACCGCCCGCAGCAGCCTGACCGGCATCACGGGCCAGGAGCCGGACGCTGAGTGCATCCGATGCGACCGGTGGCCACCGACGATGTCGTGCACTGCCCGCATGGATGCTCGACATCGTCTCGGGAGTGCACGACATCGAGGGGACGATGCCGTGCACCCCTCAATGCAATCGTCCGCGGCTAGGGCCTGTTGTCGTCCGGCCCACGGGCCGCGGTCCCTGGCCGGGAGCGCCGAGGGGCGCGCGGCCCAGCCCAGCGTCGCCTGGGTGAGCCGAAGTGGGCTCCTTGAGGGGGCGCTTGGGGACCTCCTTGGGTGCCCGACACCCAAGGCGGTTGTAAAACCCCTGTTCAGGGCAGCAATCGGCGCGAAAATTGCAGCGTCACAACCGTCTTCTCACCTAGATGTATGTGAGAAGACGGTCGCCCCCGGGCGGCGTGGACGCCTTTGCGGGCCGGACAAGACCAGCGGGCAGCCGGCCGTCGGTCGCACCAGGCGCAGGGGTGGAACTGATGACGGGCAAGCGGGTGACCAACCCGGCGGGATCCTCGAACAGCCTGCGCGGGGATGTGCTGCGCGTGCTCGGAGCGCTGAAAGTCGCGACGGCCGATCAGATCCAGCGGATCAGCGCTCCGCACCTGAACCACCGCCATACCGACAAGAAGACTCTCTCCGAGCAGAAGACCGCCCGGACCGCCGCACACAACGGCGCGCTCGCCGACATGCGCAAGCACAACCAGTCCGAGACCGGCGGCGTCGCGGCTACGGGTGACAGGCTGCGGAACCTGACGCTCAAGGGCTTGGAGGCGGCCTCCCACGAGTTGCGCCGCCCGGTGACGGAGATGGGCTCCACCGCCCGCGGCGCGGGCTCCAGTGGCGGCTCCCACCCGATGGCCGTCAACGAGACCGTCATCGCCATGCTGCGCCCGAAGCCGGACATGGCCAAGCTCGCCGACGACCCGGCCGAAGTCCGGGCCGCCGCGCAGGCCGTCGTCGACGAGCCGGCCGGGATCGGCACGATCGCCTCGTACTGGACCGAAGTCCCGCTCCCCGCCACCGGTGCCTGGAACGCGCCCGGCAAGGGCGGCGCCCAGGCCGACCTCGTCCTGACCGCCCCGCAGGACAAGATGCCGCTGCTGTTCATCGAGGTCGACAACTGCCACATGACCGCCGAAGAGCTCGCCCCCAAGCTGGAGAAGTACGCCCGGTTCTTCCGCAGGACGACCAAGGACACCGACGGCAAGGAACGCCCGATGTGGCGCACCCGCTGGACGGCGCCGGAGACCTGGTCCGGCGACAGCTCTACCCGCCGGTGCTGCTGATGTTCAACCGGGAAGGCCAGCGCGACCCCAACCGCACCGCCCAGCGCCTGACCGAGCTCACCCGGCACCTGTGGACGGGCGAGCAGTACGAGCGAGGCTTCCACGAATACGACGGGAAGATCCCGATCATCGCCACCAGCCTGCCCAAGCTGCGCGAGCACGGTCCACACGGCCCGGTGTTCCTCCGCTTCGGCTGGCGCACCCCGCAGCAATCCCCGCCGAGTGGCAGCCGAGGCCCGGCACCGCGACGAGGCCAGTCGTGCCTGAAGGAGAGCCGGGCAGAGCAGCGGCAGGTGGCCGCGGAGCAGGCAGCGAGGAAGGCCGCCGAGCGTGAGGCACAACGCCCCCTCTGCACCGGCTGCGGGGCGCGGTTCACCGACGACCGCTGGGAGACGGCCAGCAAGATGGACTGGGGCACGCCGACCGACAGCCACCCGGGCCTGTGCGACGGCTGCAAGCAGTGGGCCGTCGCCGACGAAGGCCGACCAGCCGGGAACCAGGAGCACCACGAACCGGCGAGCCGCGGTGCGGAACCGTACGAGTTCCAGCGCTACCCCCGCCGCCCTGTCTGCGCCGAATGCCGGACCCCGTTCACCGACGAGCGGTGGAAGGCGGTCGAGCGCGTCGGCTGGACTGCCCGCCAGGAGGCCAACGCGTCCCTGTGCGAGCACTGCGACCAGCGGCATGAAGCCGGGCTGCGGGAAGCCTGGCCGGACCAGCAGCGGCGACAAGAGCAAGGACCGGAGCCAGAGCAGGAGCAGGTCGTGCCCGAGCAGAAGGTCGGCCGCTGGTTCTCACGCCGCACCTGACCACCAGGCCAGCCCCTCCGCTGGCAGTGCGGGCAAGCCTGAGCTTGTCCTACCTTCCAAGCGTGGGTCTGAGTCCGTCATTCGTCAGATCGGCAGTGCCCAGGGGCTCCGGGTATGGCTGTGAGCTTGTCGCCGCTTGATGGCTCAAAGAACTTGGCCGCCCGGAGCCCCGCGACGACTCGACCGCTAATTGGGATACGCGACTTGATCGCTTCGTAGGACAACGCCGGCGAGGTCGTCTGCTGGGACCCATGTGAGACGACGAACTGGCGGAGGTGACCGTGCCCCAAATATGGGCCGGAGGCGACATCGGCAAGGAACATCACCACTGCGTGGTGATCGACGCTCAGGGCAAGCTCCTCCTGTCGCGACGGGTCTTGAACGACGAGCCGGTCCTGCTGGAGCTCCTCGGCGATGTGCTCGCGCTCTCCGAGGACGTCCTGTGGGCGGTGGACATCAATCACGGCGGTGCGGCCCTGTTGATTGGCTTGCTCCTGGGCCACGGTCAGCCGATGACTTACCTCACCGGTCTGGCGGTGCACCAGGCATCCGCCGGCTACCGCGGCCAGGGCAAGACCGACGCCAAGGACGCCTTCGTCATCGCCGACCAGGCCCGGATGCGCAACGACCTCGGCATGCTGCGGCCCGGCGTCGAGATTGCCGTCGACCTGCGCACCTTGACCGGGCGCCGCACCGACCTCGTCTGCGACCGCACCCGGCAGATCAACCGACTCCGAGCACAACTCTTAGAGATTTTCCCGGCATTGGAACGGACTCTTGCGCTGACGAACAGAGGTCCCGTCCTCCTCCTTACCGGCTATCAGACTCCAGCCGCGCTCCGCCGCAGCGGCGCCAAGCGCATCGAAACCTGGCTGAGGAACCGCAAGGTCAAAACGCCGCAGCCATCGCCGTCGCCGCTCTAGAAGCCGCTGCCGGCCAGCAGACGTCCCTGCCGGGCGAGAAGCTGGCCGCCGCCATGATTGCCCGCCTTGCGAAGGGGGTCGTCGCCCTCGACGAGGAGATAGCCGAGCTCGACGCACTCATCGAGGCACGGTTCCGCGAACATCCCCACGCCGAGGTGATCCGTAGCCTGCCCGGGATGGGCGCTCTACTCGGAGCCGAGTTCATCGCCGCCACCGGCGGCGCCATGGACGCGTTCGGCACACCGGACCGCCTGGCTGGCTTCGCCGGCCTTGCCCCCGTGCCACGAGACTCCGGACGCGTCAGCGGAAATATGCGCCGACCCCGCCGGTACCACCGCGGTCTTCTATGGGCCTTCTACCTCTCCTCCATGGCGAGCATCAGGGCGTGCCCCGCGTCAGGGGCGTACTACCAACGCAAGCGCGACGAGGGGAAGGGCCACAAGCAAGCGGTGCTCGCTCTCGCGCGCCGCCGGGCCAACGTTCTCTGGGCCATGCTCCGCGACGGAGCGTGCTACCGGCCAGCCCCATCAGTCACGCCGGCGGCTTGACATCCCTATTGGGAAGTTCTTTATCTTCTGGCGCTCCTGAAGGGGTGCGGGCAGAGTGGGCGGCATGACAGACAGTTCCAGCCCTGTTCCTGCGGACGTAGACGACCGCCAGGCGATCGAGCAGGTCCTCGGTCGTCCCTTGAGCCAGGCATGGCCGACGAGTGCACTGGCACCGGGCAGCCGGGTCACGGTTGTTCGCGACCAGGACTGGGACGGTCCTTGGCAGGTCGAGTTTGCTGGAACGATCGATGCCATGGGTGCACCCGAACCCAACGAACATGCCCTCTCGCTCAGCGGCGAGCTGCTGTACTGGGTGACCTTTGACGCGCCGCAGTACGACTGCGACGGGGCCGGCCCCTACCACAAGGCCCAGATCTGGGGTCGGTACCTACGGGCCGAGTAGGAGCCCGAAGCCCAGATCCGGGCCTCAAGTCCCACTCGAATCGTCCGTCGAACTGGGTCGCTCACCTGGGCATTCGCCGGACGTGGGGGCGGCCTTCGTCTGATCATGTGCTCCGACCAAGGATGCGTGTGACCACGACGAAGGCCGTAGGTGAGTCTGCTGCCTG
This sequence comes from Streptomyces sp. NBC_01298, assembly GCF_035978755.1. Taxonomy (NCBI): domain Bacteria; kingdom Bacillati; phylum Actinomycetota; class Actinomycetes; order Kitasatosporales; family Streptomycetaceae; genus Streptomyces; species Streptomyces sp. NBC_01298. The sequence goes on along the minus strand of NZ_CP108414.1, from coordinate 51,913 downwards.
GTGCTGTCCGGAGGGAAGCGTTCGCGGAAGCGTCACGCTTCCGGGGCGAGTTCTACGAGTGTCTGACCGCCCGGCGCGATAAGTTGTTCGAGCTGCTGTTCCCGGACGGCGCGGTGACGCGGTCCGGCTCGGACCGATCGACGACGCAACCGCGATCACCGCCGCCCAGCTCCGAGGAGTCGTTGAACGACTCATCACCGCGGGGCAGTGGCAGGCCGGGGACCCGGCCATCGTGATCGTCAGCGATGCCGGCTACGACCTCACCCGCCTGGCCTGGGTCCTGCGCGACCTGCCCGTCGAGCTGATCCGCCGCATAGGCATCGCCCGACTGACGCGCTGGCTCCGCGCTCGGAGCGTCCGCAGTCCGGAAGAGCTCGCGACGACAGCAGTCGAGGCCGCCGAACAGCAGCACACCGCGGTCCCCGGCGAGACGGTCATCGCCCAGCTCGTGCGGACCATCGCCGGAGACGTGCGGGTGTTGAACGAGGAAGTCGCGGAGGTCGACCGGCTCATCGAGGACCGCTTCCGCGCCCACGACCTCGCGGAGATCATCACGAGCATGCCCGGTATCGGCCCCCTCCTCGGCGCCGAATTCCTCGCCGGAGTCGGCAGCGACATCACCTTCTTCGCGACCCCGGACCGGCTGGCCGCCTTCGCCGGCCTCGCGCCGGCGCCGCACGACTCGGGGAAGAAGAGCGGCAACCTCCACCGCCCCCGTCACCACCATCGAGGCCTCCAGCGCGTCTTCTACATGTCCGCGCTGACCAGCGTCCGCTACGACCCCAACTCCCGGACCTTCTACGACCGCAAACGCGCCGAGGGAAAACGCCACACGCAGGCCGTGATCGCCCTCGCCCGCCGCCGCGTCAACGTCCTGTGGGCTCTGATCCGTGACCGACGTCTCTACGAAGTGGCACCGCCGCAGGCGACGGTCTCGCCCTGATAGGGGACCTCGGCCTCGTTGGTGCCGTCCAGCGTCAGAACCGGCGGGGCAAGCCGATAAGGGCTGCCCTCGGGGACGAACCAATGTGAGGTGTAGTCGGCCGGAATCGCGTGTGGGTGCTGTGGGTCGGTGAGCATCTGCAAGATCAGCTCCGTGGCGGTGCACTCGAATCGGTCTCCATCGTCCTCACTGACCTCCATCACACACACGGGCCAGGCATCCGGGTCCGCCCCAACGGTGACCCAGCAGAGCAGAAGTTCCTGCTCATTGCTGGCCCACGGGAGTGCGCCGGTCTGCTCATGGAACGAAGCCCAGGCGGCAAGATCCTCAGGGGCGTGCAGGTCGATGTATCCGTCGGCGAACGTTCCCTTTCCGAACCGTTCCACGAGCCGTTTGTAGTCGGTCGGCAACCGGTACCCAAGGTGTCCTTCAACGCCCGTCCAGTCGACCTGGAGGATCCGCTTGGTGCCCCAGTCGACAGCGTTCGCGAGAGATTCCAACCAGTCGGCAGCAGCAGATTTAGGGGTCATGCGTCCGAGTCAAGCACCTGGCTCTCCTGCATGCCGCAGCGGCGTCCGCCTGATCGAATCGAACCCTTCGGTAGGGGTTGGGGGGACGCTCGGATGGCTTGACTTCTCCATTGGGAAGCCCGCGCCCGACCCAGCAGGGACGTTGTCGCAGGTGGCGGCTATGTTGCAGCTCGTCGGTACGGAGGCGAGCGGGGAGCGGCGATGGTGGTTGAGGTGGGGTATGCCCGGGCGTGGGACCTGGAGGCTCGAGTCGTCTGGGGGCCGATATCCGTGGAGGAGGCCCGGGAGCGGGATACCGCTGGGCTTCCGTACGTGGTGGTGTACCGGACGGCGGGCCGGGAGGCTCCGCTGGAGGTCCGGCTCGTCTCCTGGCGGGATCACCATGTCGGTCTGTTGGTCTACGACGCACAGGGCCGCCGTACCTACGACCTGGACATGCGGCTGCTGGACGACCCGATGCGAATGCTTCGCCGGTACACCGTCGGCTGGCAATACACCGGACTGCAGATGGCGGAATCCGACGAAACATGTCCGCGTGTCACCGTGGAGCTTTTCCCGGATGGGAGGGGCCGGCGGACGGAAGAGCCCGGGGGCAAGGGCGGAGGCGCCCACATCACCGTGCCCCAAGTCCGCGACGACGAGCGCTGGATGGAGCGGCCTGTCTTTGGAGAGTGGCCGCTTCTCTCGGCCCGGTTCCACGGTATGCCGGAGACACTGAGCTTTGAGATCGCCGAGGCAGCTGCGGCAGCCGATGACAGCATCAGCAGCGGCCACGCTCCCGCCACCTGCTGGCGGCCGCCTCGCCCCGTGCAGCCCGGTCCGATTGGGGAGTTGTTCCGGCCCGGGGTGCGCGTGACCGACGGGTACCACCCTGAGATGACGGTGGTGGAGCCGCGGCGCATCGGCACCCTGCGCGTGCCCAGCGGGCTACTGGCTATCTCAGGCCCGGACATCGACCACGCAGACGGACCCCACGTCACGGTCCCCGTCCCGCCCGGGGAGTACGTACTGGACGAAGCGCGGGCCCGCCACACTTACCACTGCGAGTGGGAGCAGAGCGAGGTTACGCGCACCGACACCCTGGCCGTCCGCCTCCTCGTCAGCGAGGCTCCCGCAGTGTCCTGGGAGATGGCGCTCAGGCCCGAGGACGATCCTCGGCTGTTCATCGAGAACCAGATCTCCGGATTCGACACCGACGGCGCCACCGGTTGCTTCGCCGATGCCGGGGCCTGGGAACCGCTCCTTGCCCTCTTTGAGAAAGGCCTGATCCAGGCAGACCCGGACCTGGACCCGGACGCCTACGAGGACATCAGCGACTCCATGTACCTACTGCGTACCCGCGACCAGGCCACCGGCGGCGAGCTGGCGGCCTTCGCAACGACAGGTGACGGCACCTATCCCGTCTGGGTCGGCCGCACCGAAGCTGGCGAGGTGGTCGGGGTCGTAGTGCTGGTGGAGGGGATGCCCGACATACTCCCGGACGCCGGACCCACTATCGACGCCTGACCCGACAGCACGCGCCAATGTCGTCCCTCTATGGGATTTCAGCAGGTCAGCGGCGTCCGAGATTTAGCGTTCTAGTTGTCTGCCCGGGCCAACTAGAACGCTAAGTCACAGGAGGTCATCGCCGGTGGGACTGTAGGTTCTCGCTTTCGGCGTCATAACGCGATGCTGTGACCTGCAGGTCTTAGCGCTGTCTTACGCGGGTTGGCCAGCGTTCTGTCTCACGGCCGTGTCATTTCCTCGCAGCCGCCGCGGCTCGCAGCCGAGGTCTCCCTAAGGTCATCCAAAGAGCAGTTCAACATTCGAGTCGACGCAGATCTTCAATACGATCACGAGCTGTCGGGCATCCTCGATGTGCCGCAAGAGAGTGGGATCGCCTTCCTCGGTTTCCCACTCAGTGATGATCTCGGCCAGCCGGGGCAGAACCCTGGCGCAGTCGGCAGCGGACAGCTCACCGTCATCATCAGGATGGTCAAGCAGGGGCTCAAGCGTCGATGTGATCTCGCTCCATTGCCGGTCCCCGCCGAAACCCCACATGTCCTGGAGTGCGAACCCCTCCGACTGCGCCAGGCGTCGGCGGAAGGCCTTGAAACCCGAGTAGGACCAGCTGACGTCCGGGCTGGTGAGGTCACCATCCCCAGGGAACAGGCACAATCCCACGAAGCCTCCTCGATCAAGACTTCATGATCGAGCTGGCAGGGCGGGTGCGGCAAGTGACTATCGGCCCCAGGCCGGGGGGCGGCGGTCACATGATCAGCGGATCTGCCATGAGGACGACTCGATCGGCCTCGACATCGAAGCCGAGCACCGGATGCCCGTAGTCGCCCTCCGGATCCATCAGGACCGGCTTGCCCAAGCGTCGCCCGATCTCCCGTAAGAAGCCGCAGAACACATCAAGTCGCTCCTGCCCCTGCAACTCCCGAGGGTCAACGTAGAAGTCGATGACCTCGTCGTCAAGGAAACGAAAGATCGCTAGAACATCTGGAGTCGGCCAGACCCGCAGGTTCGGGCACTCAGCGTCCACCGGACGAGACAGCACGGTTTCCGCCCGAGGCACCGGCAACACTGTCCCGCCTTCGGAGTACTGGCACTTCCAGCTCCCCTCCTCGACAAGATCGAGAACCGCCTGCCAGTCCTGCACCGAACAGCCTGGGGCACGCATGTCCGGCAGCGACCCCATCGAGTCCGGGTCGAAGAAACAGCTCACGTCATCCCATAGAAGATCAGCCACACCGCCATGCTGCCCGGCTCCCCGATCCAAGGCAGCCCCGTTCCCCTTGACCACCCTTGGCTAGCAATCACGACGGCCGGGCTGTGATCTGCCGACGGGCGGAGTCCCAGACCTCCTCGAACTGGTCGGAGGTCAGCTCCTCCGGATCGTGGCCTTCCCATTCAGGGACGGGCAGTTCTGCTGTGATCCCGAACCGGTTGTCGTACTCGTCGAGGCTGCCTGTGTCGCGGGCCTGCTGCCATTCGGCGAGGGAGGCGGCTGCGATCTGGATCAGCTCAGGCCCTTCGAGCTCGATCTGCCGGGTCACCCAACCTTCGGCGTCGACCTCGAAGTATGACCAGGTGTCTTGCTCGTCCCAGCAGCAGCGCATCCATGTCGTCACCAGCCCATGATGACAACATGCTCTGTCTGCTCGCCGAGGCAATGTCAGAGCTGTGTTGGAGGATCACGCCATGCTGATTGCGACTGATGAGGCGGGCCGTGTGGTGAAGAAGCCCTCGAAGCCAGCGATAGGCAGGATGCTGGCCAACCTCCAGCGCGGTAACGCGCATCTGATTCTGGAGCGTGTGGAGGAGGGCACGGAAGGCAGCTGGTATGTCCAGGTGTTGCTGCGTGACGACAACACGTACCAACTCGAATTCCGGGACGGCGTGGCAGCCGAGCACTACCAAACGCGGACCGTGTCCCAGGAGAAGGTCTGGACCGCGATGCTCGGCTGGGCGGCCGGCATGGCCGACTGGAAGGTCGACTTCATGTGGAACAACATCGGCTCGCAGTTCGAGGCGGATGACGCTCAGCATCAGGGCTGACACGACCTGGTGCTGACGACTGCTACGACCTTCTTGCCGAAGGGGGTCAGTTTCATGGAACGAGTCCACTACACCCCCAGCGCACGAGTAACTGCCCCTGAGACCAAGGTGACAGCGCTCTTCCCGTGCGTGGCGGGGGGCCTACACCGCATCACTCATAAGAGTGAATGCTCCGAGCTGTGAGTCTCACAACAGCTGCATAAATGCCATGCATATGCAGCTGTTGCTGAGATTATGAAGCGGAATTTGAGACCCTACAGGGACGCTGGGGAGAGGGGTCCGCTGCGGTGACGGAGGTCTCTTCAAACCGACATGGAACGGGGCCGTGAGTTTTGGCTTGGTCACGATTCCGATGGCACTTGTGCCGGCAACCGAGGACCACTCGGTCTCCTTCCGTCAGATCCATACGACGGACGGCGGCCGTGTCCGGTACAGCAAGCGGTGTGAGCTCGACGGCCAGGAGCTGAGCCAGGCGGACATCGGGCGCGCCTACGAGACCGCGACCGGCACGCTCGTGGCGGTGACCGACGAGGACCTTGACGGAATGTCGCTCCCCACGGCCAAGACGATCGATATCATCTTCTTTGTTCCGGCTGCCTCGATCGACCCCATCGCGGTCGGCACGCCGTACTACCTGATGGCCGGCGGGCCGGCTTCCGCGAAGCCATACGTCCTGCTGCGCATGGCCCTGGAGCGCTCCAGCAAGGTGGCTGTCGCGAAGGTCGCGCTCCGCGGGCCGGGAACGCCTGGCCCTTCTCCGTGTCGTCGGTGAGGCCCCGTGCCTGCCCATCATGCTGTGGCCGGATGAACTGCGATCTACCGACGGCGTCCGTACGCCGCCGGCCGACGTGGAACTGCCGGAGGAGGAGGTTCAGGCTGGGGTCGCCCTGACCGAGGCGCTCTCGGGCCGCGCCATGGAGGATCTCCACGACGAGTACCGCGAGGCGCTCGAAGCCGTCATCGCGGCCAAGGCGGAAGGCGTCCGGGCCCAGCCCCCTGAGCCGGCCGAAGCGCCCAGCGGGCAGGTCGTCGACCTCATGGCCGCCCTGGAGCAGTCGGTGCAGGACGCGAAGGCGGCCCGCAGTGGGCATGGCCAGGAGGACGCGACCGTCCACGAGATCAAGACCGACGCCCTGGCCAAGAAGAAGACGGCGCCGAAGAAGACCGCGGCCCGCGCCCGCAAGACGTCACCCCGCAGCGCCTGACCCAAGGCCAAGGCGGGCACCCAGGCCGGGATCTGGGGAACGGTGAGGGCGGGCTACAACGCGATCACCGAGTACACCAACCACGTAACTCCGGCACGCGGCACCAACTACCCTGCGGGCATGACTGATTACCGTGCGAAGGTCGTCGAGGTGCTGAGCGAAACCAGCAGGAACGACACCCGCGGCATCATCTCCGCAATCCTCTGCCTCGCTGACGCCCTGGACGGCCGCAGGGGCGCAGCGGCAGGCATGGGCCCAGGGCGTCAGGCCCCCCCGTGCACGACGCCCAGGAGCACGCTCTACCAGGTCGGTGCCTACATTGGCCCGATGTCTGGCTCTCCGATCCCTCGCGACTACCAGGCCATCCGGGTGTGGCGCGGTGCGTCACTCGCTCTTCGGTAGAAGGGCACGCAGTCGTGGGTAGCGGGCGAGGAGCCGGGCCAGGTGGGTGCTGAGGAGGCCCGGTTTGAGGACGGCGGTGACGTGGGCGGACCAGAAGTCCTCCACGGTGCGCCTGGCGTGTGCCTGGGCGTCCTGGGACGGCGTGGTCTCGTCGTCGTCGGGAAGATGCCGTCCGTAGACGGGGACTACCTCGAGGCGGGCGGCGCGCAGCGCACACAGGCGGTGCTGGCCGTTGGTCAGCCTCTGTTGACCGGAGTCCCACCGGATGGGGCCCCTGCCGATGAATGAGCGAAACCAGGCGCGGTCGCGGTCGCTCAGGTGCTCGGCGTCGTAGTGCCGGTCCTGTTCGTCGCTGTCGGGTTCGGCGCGGGCGAAGGCGAGCACCGTCTCGGAGACGGCCCTCCAGTCGTCGGCCTGGTGGTAGGGGCAGGCGGCGAAGTCCTGCTCGCCGAGCTGGGTGAACAGTTCAGCGTGGGCGGTCTGGCTATGGCTTTTGGGGTAGGTAGCGGCCAGGTCCTTGGCCCGCTCGCCGTAGGGGCACTTGAACAAGCCGTGAGGCCAGGGAAGCTGGGAGGCTGCGACGGGTCGGATGCGGGTGACGCCGTCCAGGTGGAGAGCCCGCTGGGTGGGGTTGCTGAACCTGCTGGGGTACAGCGCGGCCTCGGACTCGGGTGGCTGCGGCCGTAGACGGGCGTCGGCGTGCTGCTGCGCGGTGAGGTCGGGTTCGGTGGCGCCGGCCAGCTCGTAGAAGGGGCCCTCGTGCCAGGCTTCGTCCTCGTCGGAGCGGCGACGTTCCGGGTTGGGCTGGACCAGGACGGTCACCGGGATCTCGGGCAGCACGAGGATGCCGGACAGGCCGTGGACCGAGGCGAGCGCAAGGCGGCCGCGCGCCCAGGTCGGATCGTTCAGTACGCCGCCGAGGGCTTCACCGGTGAGGTGGCCGATCCACTCGACACGGTGAAATCCTTCGTCGATGCGCATGTCCCACGTCGGGTGACGCAGGGCATGGATCTGCAGGTAGTCACCGACCATGACGGTATGGGCCGGCTTGTCGAACACGGCTGCCCGTTGCCGGGGCGGCCGCGACTTGGACGAGCTGCCCGATGGTATGAGGTCTGGGCCTTGGAGGCTGCTGCGAAAGGGGCGGGGACCTTCTGGAAAGTGGCCTCCGGTGAAAAGCGGCTCGGGCATTTTGGGCCACCAGGGATGAGTGGAATCCCAGCGAGCTCGGTCGCCATCCACCTCGCCGAGGGTCCACTGATCACCCTGGCGCAGCATGACCGGGCCCGGCATGCCGTGGCAGAACACGACCGCGATCTGCCGGGCAGCCCGGGTCCGCAAGCGCGTGGAGTCCGGAGCCAGAAAGCCAATGTCGGATATGAGCTCCACCCGCTCGATCCGGGCGAACCCCTCGCCCTCCGGCACGCCGTCGACAGCCATCCGCTCCGAAGCGATCTGGAGGTAGTCCCCTGGGCAAAGCGCAGTACTCATGTGCGGAACGGTCAATTCCCCCACCCCCGATGCGCCGCCTCGCGATGCGGCAGTCTGTGATCTCCCTGTGTATACCGCACCGGACCGACCCGTCCTGCCCGGTCTCGTTCCGACCGACGTTTCCCGTACGGAGCGCGGCCGAGCAGGTCGTCACCCGCTTTCCAAGAGCGTCATCAGCGGGATAGGAACAAATACGCCTCCATGCGAAAAAATGTTCCATTTGTCGAGGGGTGGGGCTATTGTCCATGGAAGTAAGATCGCTAGGGGGCACCATGAACATCACCCACTTCCGGCCGGGCCGACCGTCGGGCATTCGCCCAGGCTCCGATGGGCTCACCGACAGGCAGCGGAACATCGTCGACTACATTTCCCGCGCAGTCGCCGATCGCGGATACCCGCCGTCGATGCGCGAGATCGGCAAGGCAGTCGGACTTTCGAGCACCTCCAGCGTCGCGCACCAGCTCCTCGCACTGGAACGAAAGGGCGAGCTGCGTCGCGACGCTCATCTGCCCAGCGGCTCGCCGGCGACGGAGTCGAGTACCGAGCGCAAGAACTGAAGGGTTCTGGTGCCACTGCGCCCTGCCGGTGCGAGAACGCCAGCCCCGGCGAGGTAGTCGAACTCGCGACGATGCCGCCCCAGGTGACGAGCGGCTTGCTCGGGACCCAGTGCAACCGGCACCGGACCCAGCAGAACGCCCCCACACGCCGTGCCGATGCCTCTCGTACCCCCCGCACTTCAGCGAAGCAGAGACCGACCACCCCGACATCGCCCAGTGGTGTTCCACCATCCTGGCCGGCGACACCGCCCGCCTACTGCTCCTGGAACCCCACTGGTCCGGCAAGTCCCACACCGCCTACGCCGGGCTGCGCCGCCTCCTCACCGCCGGCTACCGCGAAGAGAACATCACCGTCCACCAGGCCCACGAGCACGGGCGCAGCTACGACCCCAGCATGATCGAGAACACCACCCCCATCACGGTCATCGACGACCTGCCCCTCTCCAACGGCCTGATGCGCGAAGCCAAGGTTCCGCTGAAACCCGGCTCCGGCGACGTCCAGGCCATGACGGCCCTGGAAGCGGGAGCACTCGCAGACGCAGTCACCCGCCTGAGCCTGCTGCCGCGGCGCTCCTGGCCTCTGATCGTCTCGAACCTCGACTGCCTCACCGAGGCAGCCGGCCAGGAGGCCACCGACCGCCTCGTCGCCGTCGCCGAGCAAGCCGAGCTCACCCCCGCCCCCGCCCGACCCTGCGCTGGTAACAGCCGGACAACCCGCAGTGACCTGGACTACGCTGCGCGCTGTTGTCAGGGGAAGGACGGGCGCGCTGTGGCCAAACGGATGAACGGCTCCGAGAAGAACCGCAAGGAGCCGGTGTCCGACGTCGCACGCCGTCTGTGGGCGTTCTCCGGCAACGAATGCGCCTGGGGCGACCCTCACTGCTCAACGCGCCTGGTCACGGATGAAGGCGCCTGGATCGGCAAGATCGCCCACATCATCGGAGCCGAGCCCGGCAGCGCCCGGCACGAGGCATGGGACGGCAAGGACGCCGAACAGTTGCGGGACTTCGACAACCTGATGCTGCTGTGCGGGAACCACCACGACCTGATCGACAGCAGCGTCACCCGGCGCAAGTACACCGTCGAATACCTGCGGGCAGTCAAAGAGAAGCACGAGGGCAAGTACCGGTACACAGTCGACGACATTGAGGCCGAGTTCCGGGACACGGTCAACGCTTCCCTGGTGCGACCCGCCACCACCATGCGCCGCTTCTTCGCCTGGGAGGACGCCAACCAGGATCCGGAGGACGAACAGGACACCCTCGAACTGGTCAACCGCTTCGCGGGACGCGTCGGCGGCCTCACGCGGAGGGCCCGACAGGTCCTCGCCCTCGTGGTGCACGAGCAGACCACGGACTTCGAACTGGTGATGAGGCGCTTCTCGGCGGACCGTACGACGCTGCTCAGCGTCGTACACGAGCTCCAGAAAGCCGAGATGGTCTACCTCCACGACGAGGAGCACGACGAGGACCGCGGTCAGCTGTCCCTGCTCGGTGGTGCTCTGGAGGACGTCTACGAGATGTGGGACGAGTTCCGGGGCTTCTGTCTTGACCAGGACATCGACTTGAAGGAGGTCCTGGTGGACCTCAACTTCTCCCGCCTGGACTGAACGGTGGCATCTCCTGGCGCCTGGGCGGCCAGGCGAGTTCGCCCGCCGCATGGTCCTGTTCACTCGCCCGGCCCTCACCACACCCCCGGGCACACCCCTCGTGGCCGCGCCTCGCGTCTAGGCCGCCGGATGAGCTCTCGGTCCGGCGCGAGGGGGTGCTCAGCGCATGCTGGCGCCGTAGGTGTCGGTGTGTCGCCAGGTGTGGAGTTCCCTGGTGGGGGCCGGCCAGATTTACGTGCTACGAATCGGGCTGACCAGTTCAAAGCATGCCTCCCTGGTCATGGCGATGCCTCCCCACAGGGGGAACACGTACCGGCGGCTGCGTCGGGCGCCGCGCATCCCGGCGGCACTCGCCAGGCCCGTTGGTAGATTGCTGACGAACACCGCCCCCACTGGCGCCCTCCGGTCCCGGCAGCTCGGGTGTCAGGAAGGGATCGACAGTGACCAGCCGACGACGTCGGCGAGGCGTCCGCGCCACAGGGCGTAGTGCATCGTCTGGTTCGACGATCCGGTCAGGAAGCGGGCGTCCTGCAGGTGGATCCAGCGTGGCAGCGGATCGGCTCCGCCACCGGCGCCGGCACCAGGACTGGCGGCGGCGGCCCGCTCTTCGTGGAGGACTTCGTCGATCAGCTTCGGTAGCCGGGCCAGTGACGTGGCACCGGCCCCGGGTAGTTCCCTCAGTTCGGATTCCCATACCTGGACGTACGCGTGGCGGCTGATTACGTGGCCGTAGATCACGCCGCCGGGGATGTTCAGGGAGACACCGAAGTGGGAGCGGTCCTCTTGGTCTTCCTCCACGAGGCTGACCAGCATCTGCAGCTCCATGTCCAGGAGCGGTTCCGCTGATCCCGGGCGGCGCACACCGCGTCGCTGGTCGTTTGTCTCTGGCTGGTCGGGCATGGGTGTCCTCTCGAAACGGGCCGGGCCACTGAGGGTCTGGCTCACAACCGGGGAATCAGTAGTGACTCCTGACTGCCCTGATCCACCCGGTCACACTCACTCCCTGACCCACAGGCTGCGAGGCGGTGCGGTGCTGCGGCCTGCCCTAGTCCGTTTAGTGCTGCCAGGTCGCGATGCCGCTGCGGGCGCGGGCCGCCATCACGGTCCTCAGCCGGGTCGCCAGCGAGCTGGGACGGATGGGGCGGAGCTCGGGAGGTCGTGGTGCCGGATTGGGCGGTGGGTCAGGTGGGGAGGGCAAGGAGGAGCAGGGCGGTGGTGGTGGGCTGGGGGGAGCCGCCGGCGGGTTCGAGGGTGAGGCCGATGGCGCGGGCGCCCGCCCGATCTCCTTGCATGACGGTGGCGCCGTCGTGGGGGAGGAGTCCTGCGGGGCGCATGGTGCCGTGGTCGTCGAACCAAAGCTGATACGTGTGGCCGGCTGGAGGGGTTGCCAGGCCGCTGCTGATGAAGGCGGCCTGATCGCGCGATGCCGAGGTGATCACCGTGGTGGCAGCTCCGGTGGTGGTGCGGCCGTGCACGGTCTGGGCGTCGGGGGCTGCCAGAACGGCGGCCACGTCCTGGGCCTGCCGGGTGGCCTGCTGAACTTGGGTTCGGGCTTGTTCGGTCTGCTGGTGTTGCCAGGCGGCGAGTCCGCCGAAGGCCGCTACGGAGGCGATGCTCGCGGCGATGACGAAGGGGCCGGCCTTACGCGTCAGGAGGGTGGCGAGCCGGACCGGGGCAAGGGGATGGGTACGCGGCGGCATCTGACGGACGGTGTCGATGTGGCGCAGGACTGTTTGCCTCATCGCGGCGGGCGCGGGCCGACTGGCCGCTACGGCCAGCCGTGCGGCGGTTGCTGCGAACTCGCCGACTTCCTGGGCGCAGGCTTCGCAGTGCCGCAAGTGTGTGGTGAAGGCGCGGTGGTCTTCGCCGGTGAGTGCGTCCAGGGCGTACGCGCCGGTGAGGGTGTGCAGAAGTTCGTCGTGTTTCATGTGGTCACCCCCATGCAGTCGCGCAGCCGGATGAGCCCGTCGCGCATTCGGGTTTTGATGGTCGGAAGCGGGGACCGCAGTGTTTCTGCGACCTCGCGGTAGGTCAGGCCCCGGTAGTAGGCCAGGGTCACGGCCTGGCGCTGCAGCTCGGTCAGGCCTCGCAGGCAGCGGCGTACCTGCTCGCTCTCCAGCCTGGTCTCGACCTGTTCGGCGACTTCGTCGAAGGGCCGTACCTGGTCGCGAACAGCTGTGGCGTGCTCGCGGTTGGCGGCGGCCTGGGCGGAGCGGACCCGGTCCACCGCCCGGCGGTGGGCGATCGTCGCCACCCACGTCATGACAGATCCCTGTTCCGGGCGGAACCGGGCGGCCTGACGCCACAGGTCGATCATCACCTCCTGCGCCACTTCCTCCGACTGGGCCCGGTCCCGGACGACTTTGACGGCGATACCGAACACGGTGGCGGAGACCGCGTCGTAGAGGACGGTGAAGGCGTCCTTGTCTCCATGACTCACTCGCTCCATCACCTCCTCCAGCCGCGTCCCGCCCGCCCCCGCGTTCCCGAACTGCAGCGGCTGTGTCATCGGCACCCCGTTGCGTATCGCCGCGTGCGCTGCCGCGGACCGGCGCCGTGGAGCGCCGCCCAGACCTTGCACTGTGATGCCATCGACCGCTCTTTCGCCGAGAGAAGGACCGGCCCTGGTCCATGCCGGGGCCGGCCTGTTCATTGCGCTGGTCTTGCATGTTCTTCGTAGCGGGCGCCTGCACGGATTGCTCCGCGCAAGGCAACGCCGCACACCGGTAGTCATCCGATCGAGCGAAACCGGCTGCCACCGGCCAGCCGCCCCGCCCGCACCACCGAAGCGATCACTGAGGCCTGGCAACAGGGCCTAAGCCAGGGCCCGAGCCGGGCCCCGGCCCCCGTTTCCGTGAATCCTTGGAGACAGTCATGTCCCGTGTTCTCAAGAGCGCTGCGCTGGCCCTCACCGTCGCGGCCGCCGTGCTCGGCGCTGGATCGGCGGCTTCCGCGGACGCCGGCGCGCAGGGTGTCGCCGCCTACGCGCCGGGTGTCGGCTCGGGCAACCTGATCCAGATCCCGATCCACATCCCGGTCAACGCCTGCGGCAACTCGATCAGCGTCATCGGGCTGCTGAACCCCGCCTTCGGCAACACCTGCATCAACGCCTGAGCGGCCAACATTCGCCGGCCCGCTGTCGCCAACGGGGAGGCAGGGGCCGGACGATCCCGCTCGACGCGCCCAGGAGCGCCAGAGGTACTCCCGCTCCCTGAGGGGTGAGCGCTGCTGAGGGGATCTGCTGCGGGCGGCGGTCGGCACCGCCACCCGCAGCACCGCCTGCCCCGGGCGGGAGGAATGACCTCGCAGGAAGAAGGACCAATCCGCCGGGCGGAGCTGAGCGAATGGGCAGTGTGAGCAACTTCCGCAAGTCCTTGGCCCGCGGTGCACTGGGCGCCGTGTCCGGTCTCCTGGCCGGGTACGCCGCCCTGGCGGTGGCGGAGCTGGTGGCGTCGCTGGTGCGGCCGCAGGCCGGACCGGTGACCGTAGTGGGCGGCGCGGCGATCGACCGGACACCGGCCGCGGTCAAGGACTTCGCGATCCGTACCTTCGGCGAGAACGACAAGCTCGTCCTGCAGCTCGGCATCCTCGCCACCCTGGGTCTGCTCGGCATTGTTCTCGGCATCGTCTCCCTGCGCTACCGACGTGCCGGAGCAGCGGGCGTGCTCCTCTTCGGCGTGATCGGCGCAGCGGCCTCCCTTACCCGGCCAGATAGCGGGGGAGTGGCGGACGCCCTGCCTTCGGTGGCCGGCGCTTTGGCAGGCGCGGCGATCCTGTACTTCCTGGCGGGAAAGCTGACCTCCGGCCCCACCTCCGCCGAATCGGGCACGGACGGCTGGTCACGGCGAGGCTTCCTGGTCGCCGCATCGGTCACGGGCCTCGCCGCAACGGGCGCAGGTGCCCTGGGCCGGACCCTGACAGGCCGGCGCGGCCAGGGCGCCGTCGCCTCCCGGACCGCCGTCGAACTGCCTGCACCCGCCTCCCCGGCCCAGCCCCTCCCAAAGGGAGTGCAGCTGAAAGCGGAGGGCATCAGCGCTTTCACCACCCCCAACAAGGACTTCTACCGCGTGGACACCGCTCTGGTCGTCCCCAAGGTCGACGCGGACACCTGGCGGCTGCGCATCCGAGGCAAGGGCGTCACCCGCCCCCGCACCTACACCTTCCAGGAGCTGCTGGAGCGTCCGCTCATCGAGCGGGACATCACCTTGACCTGTGTCTCCAACGAGGTCGGCGGCCCCTACATCGGACACGCCCGCTGGCTCGGTGTGCGCCTGGCGGACCTGCTGCGCGAGTGCGGCGTCAAGCCGCCGTCCCGGGGAGGCAAGGCCGATCAGCTGGTCGCCCGCTCGGTGGACGGCATGACACTGGGCTCACCGGTCGAGGACGTCATGGACGGCCGTGACGCGATCCTGGCGGTCGGGATGAACGGCGAACCGCTGCCGTTCGAGCACGGCTTCCCCGTCCGGATGCTGGTCCCCGGCCTGTACGGGTACGTGTCCGCCTGCAAGTGGATCGAGGACATCGAGCTCACGACCTTCGACTCCTACGACGCGTACTGGGTCAAACGCAAGTGGGCCCGCAAGGCCCCGATCAAGACGCAGGCGCGCATTGACACCCCCAAGCCCTTCGCCCGGCCCGCCGCCGGGACCGTCACGGTCGCCGGCGTGGCGTGGGCCCAGCACCGCGGTATCCGGCGCGTCGAAGTGCGGATCGACGACGGTCCCTGGCAGGACGCCGACCTGGCTCCGCAGGCCACCGTCGACACCTGGCGCCAGTGGTCCTACCCCTGGAAGACCACTCCCGGCGGGCACAACCTCACCGTCCGCGCCACCGACGGCACCGGCGAGGTACAGACCGAACAGCGCACCCGGACCATCCCCGACGGCGCCAGTGGCTGGCACAGCGTCTTCGTCACCGCCGGTTGACCCGCACCCAGACCGGCCGAGAAACAGTCGGCATCCCAGACCTTTCCTCCCTGCTCAACCCTTCGAAAATCAACAGGAGTTTCCACATGTCCAGCACGCTTCGTTTCCGTCGTACCGCCATCGCTGTGGCCGCCGCAGCCGTTCTGCCTTTCGCTCTGTCGGCCTGCTCCGACTCCGGCAGTGGCTCCGCGTCCGGTTCTTCTGCGGACAAGAGCAGCGAAGCTCCCGCCGCCTCGCAGCCCGCGACGCCGGACGCGTCGATGGCCGGGGACAAGCCGTTCGGTCCGGCCTGTGCCGGGGTTCCCGCCGACGGCGCAGGCTCCTTCGACGGCATGGCCAAGGACCCGGTCGCGACCGCCGCCTCCAACAACCCGGCCCTGTCCACGCTGGTCGCCGCGGTCAAGCAGGCCGGTCTGGTCGACACCCTCAACAACGCCCAGAACATCACCGTGTTCGCGCCGACCAACGACGCCTTCGCGAAGATCCCGAAGGCCGACCTCGACAAGGTCCTCGCCGACAAGGCCACCCTCACCAAGATCCTCACCTACCACGTCGTCGGCGAGAAGCTGACCCCGAAGCAGCTGGAATCGGGCTCCTTCGACACCTTGGAGAAGACCAAGCTCACCACCACCGGCTCGGGCGAGTCCTACAAGGTCAATGACACCTCCAGCGTGGTCTGCGGCAACGTCAAGACCGCTAACGCCAACGTCTACATCGTCGACACCGTCCTGATGCCGAAGTAACACCCCGATGTGACGGCTGGGATGTGACTTTGTGGGCCGGCCCCCTTTTCAAGGGGGCCGGCCCACGGGCTTGTCCGTCCGCAGCGGACCCCGTGCCCCGGGCGCCTTGGCCGTCCTGCCCGAGGCGTACCGCGTGCCCCGGGGTCCGTCTCGGGCCCAGGCGAAGCCCGCGGTGCCGGGCCGCCAGGCGCGCACGGTGATGCCGCCGAGCACGCCAGAGGAGGTTCACGCCGTCGCGGGTCAGTTTCGCCCTGCCTCAGGAACTGGGCAGGTCGCTGCCGTAGCGCTCCGCCCTGAACGGCAGCAACCCAACAGCCGTATGGGACTTGCACGACTGATTCCAGTCCGCCAGAAACCACCTTGTGCTGTGGGCCCGCACAGCGGTGGCAGGGCCGCCCCCAGGGCAGCCGCGCCAGAGGCCCGTGACGGGCTAGCGCTCCTGGTTCAGGGGCAGAGCGATGTCGGTGACCTGCTGCCGGTTCGGGAAGGCGCCTTGGTCGGTGGCCTTGCCGGTGAGGATGTTGATCTCGTACAGCCTGTAGGAGCTGCCCGTGCTGAGGGCGGCGAAGCCCTTGTTCGTGCCGGTCTTGCTGTTGTAGTAGATGTCGAAGCCGGCGTCCGGTACGGCGTTGATGCCGAGGTTTCCGGTGGGGGCGAGGGTGCCGGTGTTGGCGGGGGACTGCAGGGAGATCCGGTCGGCCATCGTGTCGAGGTCGAAAAGGGTCGTCGCGGTCGCCGCGTTCAGGTCGTTGTTGGTGTAGGCGGCGCCGGTGACGCCCATGGCGGTCGACGGCGGGGTGGTGGGGTTGGTCAGCGTGCCGTCGAGGGTGGTGCCCAGGGTGGCCGCGGCGTCGTCGATGTTGTGGCGCAGGTTCTGGCCGGTGTCGGAGATGACGCGCAGCCGGTTGGCGGCCGGGTTGAAGTCAACGCCGAACCGCGTGCCCGACAGGGCCACGGTGAGCTGGGAGACCTTCACGGCCTTGGCGTTGGTGGTGTTCAGCGTGTAGATGCCGCCGCGGTCGCCGACCCCGTAGAGCTTCTCGTTCTGCACCCGGAAGTCGATGCCGACGAGCTTGGTGTCACCCCGCAGACCGGACGCCTTGCCCACCACGCTGGTCTTGGACGGCTTGTCGACGTCGAACTCCACCAGCCGCTGGTCGGAGGTCAGCCCGATCGCGGTCAGGCCCCTGTGGTCCATGGCCGGGAGGGTCTGCGCCGGGGTGTCGATGTCGGACGCAGAGGCAAGCGCAGGGGTCGCGCAGGCCGCCGCGAGGACGGCGGAGAGAGCGATGACAGTGCTACGAGTACGCATGTTCACCTTTCGCGTGACTGATGGCCCGACCAGGGTGGTGGCAGGCCCGCGGTTACTTCGGAGGCGGCACGCTCGCGGACGGCCCTGGGCGGGAGAGATCACCCCAACGGCGCAGCCGGCGACGACGGCCACTTTGCACGTCACCACGCCCCCTGGTGCCGCTTCGCTCGCCACCGAGGCCACAAGCCGCCCAGAACAACGCCTGCACCGGGTTCTCGTACCAGCGCCTCAACCAAGCTCCCGAGGGCCTGATCAGCGCTGCTGCCCCCTGCATGTTGACGCGGTGCCCAGCCGCAGGGGGGATGATCGGTAACCGGGAGGTTCCTGCGACGGAAGGGGCGGGCTACCGGCGTGGGAGAGGCGCTAACGCGCAGCATCACGGACCCCGCCCAGGTGCAGGAGGGCCAATCCGACCGCCTTCCTGCCGCGAATCATTGGTGAGAGCTCGGGAGGCGAGACCAATGACCGACGAAGAGTTCGAACAGCTCATGGCGCAAGCACGAGCGGAGTCGCGCCGGATTGTGTTTCCCCCTCCGTCCTCCGACGACGACCGGGAGTACGCCTTCCACCCGCAGCACGCGGAATATGGAGGGTCTGCCCACTGATCCGGCGTGGTGATTCCGCCGTATACGACAGTGGGTTCGGGGCGCAAGGGCGGCCCGCAGAGCGTGGGCCTTCTGCTGCATCCGGGTGGCCGACATTTAGGACACCGTGTGGGAGATGGCCAGCCGGTGCCGGACCGTGTGTGCTGGTAGAGCCTGGTCGTCCCGGGAAGGACGGCTGCGGCTCACCGCCCCTCGCTCCGGGGCTTGCCGTCACGTCGCCGGTCTCTGAGCGGGGAGAGCGCACCAAGCCCCCGTACCGAGACAGACACCAGCGGGGACGAGATTGGGAATGCATCCGACGCGTGGAACAACCGACGTCGCGCGTAGCGGAGATGACTTCACTCGACCCGAGCACTCGGGCATGCGGTCTGGAGCACGCGTGCCCTGGCCGCGTCAGCCGGGCCTTCGTCCTTCTCACACCCCGGCCGCTCCTGGTACGCCCTCCTTCTGATCGCGCTCATCGCTTTGGACGGGCGCGCTGGGAATGGCTCGGCATCCCTCTGGCCGGCGCGGCTGTCTACATCCTGGGACCGACGCTCGATCCGGGGCGACACCTGCCTCCATCGCGTGCGGGGCCTCTGCGGGGCTCGTGCTGGCCATCACCTGGTCCTGTCACCGCAGTGCAGCGCCCGGCCGCAGGGCCCCCAACAGCACACCCCCTGCCGTAAGACTTCCGTATGACATATTTTCACCCTATTTCGAGGCTGGGCCTTCACCATGGATGGCATGGACACCAGCGTGCACAACCTGGCAGTGGACATGACCCTGACGAACATCGGGTGGTTCGGGATTGTCGGACTCCTCATCGTCGCCGTGCTGATCGCCGCGTTCGTCCTCGGCGGGAGGGTCCGGGCACACGAACCCCCTCCTCCCACACCCGACAGCCAGCCGCACCTCCCGGCCGGCGGGGCCGTCCACGAGGTGCGCGAGCAGCCCGAAGACCGCGAGGCGAGGGGCTTTCCCGCGGGCGGGCTGAGCCCCCACCAGATGGGCGGCTACGGCAACGGCGGCTCCACCACCCGCCCCCATCCCGAACAGGCCCTCTCCGAGGGAGAGTCCGCCGTCCACGGCCCCGGAGCCTGACCCCACTCCGGTGGGCAGGAGGGCCTGACACTCGGGGAGCACGAAGGAGGACTGATCCCCATGGCCACAGTCACGCAGAACCAGACCCGGCGCGGGCGCGGCGTCGTACTCGATGACCACCTCCCCCTCGACCACCGGCTGGGCCGCGTCTACCGCGGCGGCGCCGGCCTGATGGGTGCCCTTCTCGTCGTGTTCGGCGTCCTCGGGCTGATCGACCGGATCGGGTTCTTCAGCACCAGCGGAAGCATGGTGATGGGGCTGGGCAGCAACGGAGCGCTGAGCGCGGCCTCCGTCCTCGTGGGAGGCCTTCTGCTCGCGGGTGCCGTCATCGGCGGCAACACGGCCTCGACCATCAACATCGTCGTGGGCGTCGCCTTCCTCGCGGCCGGCTTCGCCAGCCTCGCCGTCCTGGACACCCGCTTCAACCTGTTCGCATTCCACATCCAGAACGTGCTCTTCAGCTTCGTCACCGGCCTGTTCCTGATGACCTTCGGCATGTACGGACGGGTCAGCGGATCCCTGCCCCACGACAACCCGTACTGGCGCTCCCGCCACCCCCGCACCTGAGAGGTCGGGGCACCCCCCAAGCGGCGCCGCGGTCACCCGGACGGCGCAGGACAGGCCCACGATCGCCGCCCGCGCTCGCCCGTATGACGTCGGCCGGCAGGCGGACCGGGACCGGTCGGCCTACGGTCGGTCGAGTCCCCGTCCTTCGGGACCGCCGGACCGGACACGGGCGAACCCGCCGGCCCACAACCTCGCAGGGAGCCCGTGTGAGCACCACCTCCGAACGGCGACTCGCCGACCGCTCCGAAGCCTGGAGCAGCGGCCCCTACGCCGAGGCGCTCCACTGCCGATCCGCGGACGTCACCCTGTGCGACGGCGAGGGCTGGTCCTTCCCGCTGGACGTCGACCGGTGGTCGGGCCGGGCGGACACGGCGGACCGGGCCGTCCTGGAGCGATGTGCGGGACGGGTCCTGGACGTCGGCTGCGGAGCGGGGCGCCTGGTCGAAGCACTGGCCCGCCGCGGTCATGCCGTCCTGGGCATCGACGTGTCCCCGGCAGCCGTGATTGCCACGGTGTGCCGAGGCGGCCACGCGCGCAGCGGCTCCGTCTTCGGCCCTGTGACCGGCGAGGGAACCTGGGGCACCGCCCTGCTGATCGACGGGAACATCGGCATCGGAGGCGACCCCCGGCGCCTCCTGCGACGCGTCCACGACCTGGTCCGCCCGGGAGGGCTGCTGATCGTAGAAACATCACCCCGCGAGGTGGATGAGCGACGCCGGGTGCGGATCCACATCGGCCACCACTCCGTCGGCCCGGTCTTCCCGTGGGCCACCGTCGGATCCGGAGCCCTGGTCGACCACGGCCGCCTGTCGGGGTGGGCGCCCGTCGAGCAGTGGACGAGCCTTTTGGGCGAACGTCACTTCGCTGTCCTGCGGGCCTGCGCCTGAGCCCGGTGCCTGGTGCGTTCCGGCCGCAGGCGCAGCCAAGTCCGCACGATCAGGGTGACCGCGGAGGCCGCGAACAGGGCGGCGGTGATGAGGAGCCAGCGGGCGAGGAAGCCGTCGGCGGACAAGGCCGTGTAGGCGGTGTAGCGGCCGCCCTTCCGCAGGATCAGCGGCCACCAGACGAGGAACAGCACCCCCGAGACGAAGGCGGGGACGCGGAGGTAATTGACGCCCGGCCGCGGCACCCCCTCGCCCTCGGCCGCCCGGCCCCGGCAGAGGAACTGGGCGGCGCGGTCGGTGAGCGAGTAGGCGGGGAGCAGGACCAGGTCGTGGAGGAGGGCCGCGCCGACGAACCAGATCGCCACGCCCGTGGTGTCGCCCTTCAGGAGGCGGATGCCGGCGTAGAGGGCGAGGGCGAAGCAGGCCAGGGTGAGCAGGAGGTGGAGGGGCGAGGCCCCGTAACGCCGGCGCAAAGCCTCTCCCGCTCTGGTGAGGTGGCTCATGCGGGTTCTCCGAAGGTGAGGCGGGTGACCCATTTGGTGTTGTGGACGCCTGGGGCCGCCGGGATGATCACGCGGGCCGGGTAGCCGTGGTCCGGCGACAGGGCGGCCCCGTTCACGCGCATCGCGAGGAGCGAGCGACCGTCACGGGCCTGGTTGGCGGCCAGTACGACCGAGGAGAACGACCCGCCGCGCTGGGCCGATTCCACCAGCACCTGCGGGGTGTTTGTGCCGAGCCCGACGAGGGCGGCCAGATCGGTGAGGCGCACCCCGGACCACTGCTGGTCGGGCGTGGACCAGCCTTCCACGCAGGCGATGGGGAGCGCCGCCTCCCGCTGCTCCATCGCCAGCAGCATCTCCCGGGTCAGCACCTTCTGGCGGCCCCCGCCACGGACCGTGAGGCGCCAGGCGGGACCGATGTCGCTGGGCCGGATCCCGCTGGACGCGGCGGTCTTGTTGATCTGGAACCCGTTCGGGCCCGTACCCGGATCGCGCCCGTGGGGGGCCAGCAGGGCTGTCTTGCGCCACCAGCCGCCCACGCTCTGACCGGCCGTCACCACCAGCAGGGCCAGCGAACCGGCGCCCACCATCGCGACCGCTCCACGCCGCGAGATCGTCGGGGCCGCCGGCCGGGGGGAGACCAGTCCGGCCGCCTCCGGCGAGTCGGGTGCGGGCTGGAAGTCCCGGCCGGCCCGGACCGCGCGGACGGCACGCGGCAGCCGGAACGCGACATGGACGACGAAGGCGGCCATGAACACCCAGGCACCGTAGAAGTGCAGGACGTAGAAGGACCCCGGAAAGACGTAGTCCAGCTGGATGTTCAAGATCCCGGTGGCGAACGTGAACCCGGCCCCGCCCACCAGCAGCAGGAGCGAGAGGCGCTCCAGGGCATGAGCGGCCGAACGGAGCGGCGGCCACTCGAAGAGCTTCGGAATCACCGACCACAGCTTGGCGAGGAGGACGGGGACCAGGGCCACGCCGAGGACGGTGTGCGCGCCCTGCGTCAGCCGGTACAGCCAGTACGGCGAAGTCGGCCAGGTGAACAGGTAGAAGCCGAGCCAGCCCTTGTCCGGCGTCTGGTCGTTGCGCGCCGCCAGATCCGGGTTGTACGCCGCGTAGGACAACAGGCCCGTCACGAACAACACCACGACTCCGGCCAGGAGCACCAGACCGAACACGCCCGTCAGCCAGGGCCCCCGGAGGGGACTGCGCCAGAAGTCCGGACGGGACGGTCCGGGCGGCGGGCCCGCCGCCCTCACCCGCTCGACCGCACCCCTCACCCGCTCGGCGACGGGTGCGCGCGGGGGCTCCGCCGGTCCTGTCGGTCTCGCTGGGGCAGACAGACCCTCAAGCCGGCCATCGGGCCGGTCACTTTCGCCGTTCGCATCCATCCAGACCATCTCTCCGCGTATCGGGTTCATCAGGCATGAGCGTCCGGGAGAACATCCCGCGCCCGCGCCCGTCACCGGACCCGTGACACGCGGCACGCCCCTTGCGGCTTCTCGCGGCCCGTCGCCGGCACGCCCGGGAGATGCCATGCGGCTACCACGGGAGAGGGGCGGGGCGTACGCGGCCTTGGTCATCCGGCTCGACGAGGAACTGCCGGCGGAGGGCTTCGGCGGGCGACCTTGCGGAGCTGAAGCGTTCGGCCGGATGCAGGAGGCGGGACAACACCTTCGAGGTAAGCGGCCAACGAAGGCCCATCCGCCCACAGCTTCCTGCCGAAGGCATCATGCGGGCCCGCTCTGGGGCTGTAGGCGCGCGAGCGTCGCTGGTTCATTAAGGAGAGCCCCATGTCCCGTCTTCTCAAGAGTGCAGTCCTCGCGCTCGCCGTGGGTATGGCCATCGTCGGCGGCGCGTCCGCGGCGTCCGCCGACGCCGAAGCCTCCGGCGCGGCCATCGGTTCCCCGGGCGTGCTGTCGGGGAACCTGATCCAGATCCCGATCCACATCCCGATCAACGCGTGCGGCAACAGCGTCAGCGTGATCGGCCTGCTCAACCCCGCCTTCGGCAATACCTGCGTCAACAGCTGAAGGTCGTGACCGCCGGTTCGCCCCTCCCCGGCCCGGGCCGTTGGGGCGAACCGGCCCGCCCGTTCCCCTCCGGTCCAGACGGACCTCCCCGCCGCCATCCGCCCTGCTGATGTCCGGCCGGAGCGGAACCCTCGGGGTGGTGACACGACGGGGAGTCACCACCCGCATCCGGCACAGCGCTCAACACGGCTGGCAGTCCGCGACCCGACCCCGTGCGTCTCACCACTGACCACCCGAGCGGACGTCCAAAGACCAAGGAGCACAAGAGGCAATAGATTCCGAACGGACAGCAAAAGAAATTCAGGCCGCGCCATCAGGGTGAAAAGAATCGCTTCAGGTGGCTGGTTTTACATTATTGAAGAAACGATTCTGTGGCGCCAATCCTTGTGCTACAAGATAAATTCCATCGCTCCTCGGGTTAGTCTCCCGTGCCCGGCGCACTCACCTCACACGGGGCGCCGTGTCCATCGGGCAGGTAGGGCGCCTTCGGGTCAAGTGCGGGCGACGAATGGGTCACCACCTGGGGGGGGGGCCGCCTGTCTCAGCCTCCCTCCAGATTCACCTGTTATTGCACATTGCCCGCAATAACAGTTAGGCCCTCGATCGGCCTAGTATCCGCATCGCGTGTTGCAACAAATTAATTCGACTCTCACTTTCCCTCAAGGCGGCTGTGGCCAGGGCGTTTGCCTCAACTGCGGCGCGACAGTGTCCAGGGGTTCCCATAGTTATGGTCACGGATAACCGGCCGCACATGCTTTCCTTTCGTCTGCGCGGTCTGAGCGCAATGGCGCTGCCCATGGGTCGGCGGGCCTTGGGGCTGCTGTTGATGTTTCACGGGCGCGCTCGTCCGGCCGAGTGGTCACCCCATCTGAATGTCCCTGTCCGGCCGTGCCGGTGTGTGCGGTGGGCCGGGGTTCGCAGTCGAGAGGAACATCCTTGAAGTCCATCTCCGCACGGCCCCGTTCGCGCCGTGTGCTCCGCCAGTCCCTTCTGGTCCTGGGCGCCGGTGCGCTCGCGACGGGCCTGGCCGCCTTCACCCTGGCTCCGGGTGTCAGCTCCGCGTCGAGCCACCGTGAGGCACCGCTGATCGCGGGCGATCCGCGGGCGGACAACACCGACGTGTACGCCTACACCAGCCTGGACCGCCCCGACTCGGTCACCCTCCTGGCGAACTGGATCCCGTTCGAGGAGCCCAACGGCGGACCGAACTTCTACGCGTTCGGCGACGACCTCCGCTACAACATCAAGATCGACAACACGGGTGACGGCGTCTCCGACATCACCTACACCTGGCGCTTCCGCAACAGCTACCGCGACGACGCGAACCAGTTCCTCTACAACACCGGCCCGGTCACCTCGCTGAACGACCCGGACCTCAACTTCCGCCAGGTCTACGACCTCGTGGTCTCCCACGGCAACAAGAGCAAGGTCCTGCTCACAGGCGTGCCCGCCGCCCCGTCCCGCGTCGGTCCGGCGTCCATGCCGAACTACGCGGCCCTGCGCAACGAGGCGATCCGCAATGTTCCCGGCGGCGGCAAGACGTTCGCCGGGCAGGCCGAGGACCCGTTCTTCGCCGATCTGCGGGTCTTCGACCTGCTCTACGGCGGCGACCTGTCCGAGCGTGGCCAGGACACCCTCGCCGGCTACAACGTCAACTCCGTTGCCCTGCAGATCCCCAAGAAGGACCTGGCCCTGAAGGGGAACCCCGGCCGCAACCCGGTCATCGGCGTCTGGTCGACGACGGACCGCCAGGGCGTACAGGTCTCGGACTCCCGGGATAAGCACGCCGACAAGTGGAAGCAGGTCTCCCGCCTCGGCAACCCGCTCGTGAACGAGGTCGTCGTCCCGCTGAAGTACAAGGACGCCTTCAACACCCTCAACCCGGACCAGGATCGCACTGTCCAGCCGGTCGTGGACAAGGTTCTCGACCCGATCCTGCCGAAGCTGATCCAGCAGGTGTACGGCATCCCGGCCCCGCCGGCCCCTCGACGGGATCTGTTCGAGATCTACCTGACGGGTATCTGCAAGGCGTGCGGCCCGATCCAGGCCGACCTCAACGCCCACCGCCTGAACAAGGACGCGAAGCTCCGGGACATCGTGCCGGCGGAGGAGCTGCGCCTGAACATGGCCGTGCCGCCCACCGCCAACCCCAACCGCTACGGCGTTCTCGCCGGTGACTTCGCGGGCTTCCCCAACGGCCGGCGCCTGACCGACGACGTCATCGACATCTCCCTCCAGGCCGTCGAAGGTGCCGCCCAGACCGGCCAGCTCGTTCCGGCCCTGGCCGACGGCGACCGGGTCGACGCCAACGAGGTGCCGTTCGGCACCTCCTTCCCGTACCTGGCGCTGCCCCACACCAAGTCCGTCAACAGCGGCCCGACCATCAAGTAAAGGGTTCCAGGGAGAGGAACGCCGCGGCCTTGGGAGGCCTCGGCGTCCTCCTCCCAGGCGTCGGCGGTGCCGCCTGCGCCGCAACCGCAAGAAGCTGACCCACCACTCCGGGCGGGGACCGAGTCCGGCCCTCCGGTCCCCGCCCGGACCACCATCCACTGCATTTCCCCGGGGAGGATCCCGTGCACCGGCCCGAAGACGAACCAGCCCCCGCGATCCGGCGCCGCAGACACCTGCGCACCACCGCGATCACCATCGCCCTGGGCGTGGTCATGTTCACCGTCGGCGCCGTCGCCCTCTCCCCGAACGGCAACAGCACACCGGACGCCCCTGCCACGGCATCATCACCCTCCGGCCCCACCCGCGGGATCGCGGCGATGCGCCAGCGCGTACAGCGCCTGCCGAAAGATCCGGTCAGCTGGGCGAACCTCGGCATGGCTCTGGTCCAGCAGGCACGCACCACCGCCGACCCGGCCACCTACGCCCAGGCCGAGACGGCCATGCGCCACTCCCTCGCCCTCCAGCCAGCGGAGAACCTGCCCGCGGAGATCGGCATGGGCGCCCTCGCCGCCGCCCGCCACCAGTTCCGCGACGCCCTCACCTGGGCCCGCAAGGCGATCGCGACCAGCCCCGCCACCCCCGCCTCCTACGGAGTGCTCGCCGACGCCCACACCCAACTCGGCCAGTACAAGGAAGCGGAGGAAGCCGTCCAAAAGATGGCCGACCTGCGACCCGACAGCGCCTCTCTGGCCCGTGCCTCCTACGTATTCGAACTCCGCGGCGACACCGACCAGGCAAAGGTCCTGATGGAGCGCGCGCTGCGGGCAGCCGGTACCCCGGGCGAGCGCGCCTTCGCCCACACGCACCTGTCCTCCCTAGCCCTGGACAGCGGCGATCCGACCACCGCCCTGCGCCAGGCCCAGGCCGGCCTGGCCATCGCCCCGGGCGACGCGGGCCTGCTGGAAGCACGGGCCAAGGCGCGCACTGCCACGGGCGATCGCGAGAAGGCGGTCGCCGACTACACCGCGGCCATCGCGGTGGCCCCGCTGCCGCAATACCTCCTGGGACTCGGGGAACTCCAGCAGTCCCTCGGCCGCCCAGACCAGGCCGAGGCCCAGTACGCGGTCCTGCGCGCCCAGGAAACACTCCGCCGAGCCGACGGCACGCCCGCCGACACCGACGCGATCTACTTCGAGGCCGACCACGGAGAACCCCACCAGGCCGTGGCCATGGCCGAAGCCGCCGTACGCGAGCGGCCGTTCCTCGCCGTCCACGACGCCTACGCCTGGGCCCTGCACCGCGCGGGACGCGACCAAGAGGCCCTCACCCAAGCCGACAAAGCCCTCGCGCTCGGCACACGCAGCGCGCTCTTCCGCTACCACCGCGGAGCCATCCACCAGGCCCTCGGCGACACGACGGCCGCCCACCGCGACCTCTCCCAGGCGCTGGCCACTGACCCTTCCTTCCACCCGCTGCACGCCCCCGCGGCGCACGTAGCACTCCGGCGAATCGACGACACCACCCCATGAACCCCAGCACCCGCCGGCGCCTGACCGCCGCCCCGCTCACAGCAGCCCTGCTCACCCCGCTCGCCCTCCTCACCACGGCCTCGCCCGCGGGCGCGCACCCGCTGGGCAACTTCACCGTCAACTACGCGACCCACCTCACCCTGCGCTCGCACGCGGTCGAGGCCGAGATCGTGGTCGACCGCGCCGAGATCGCCGCCGCACAAGAGCGCCCGCTCATCGACCAGGACCACAACGGATCCATCACCGCCGATGAGCAAGGCCTGTACGCGGACGAGGCATGCACGACGCTGGCCGGGCAGCTGGCCACCGATGTGGGCGGCGTGAGCCTCCGATGGAACCAGGGCGTAGGCAGGCTGACCTTCCACACCGGTGAAGCCGGGCTCAAGACCAGCCGCCTCACCTGCCGACTCACCGCCGACGCGCCCCTCACCTCACCGGCCGCCATCCACGTCGTCACGCACTACGACAGTCGGCGCATCGGCTGGCACGAGATCACCGCTGTCGGCGAAGAGGTCACCCTCACCAGCTCCACCGTCCCGGCGACCTCCACCACCGACCAGCTGCGCCGTTACCCGCAGGATTCGTTCGCCGACCCGCTCGACCAGCGCAGTGCCGACATCCGGACGGCTCCGGGGCAGGGGCCCGCGGTAGCGCGGATCGTGCCGCCCGGGATGCCCGGCGCGGGCCCCGTCACCGCCGCACTGAACAAGATCTCCACGCTCTTCGACACCCTCGTCGGCAGCCGCGAACTCACCGTTCCCGTCGGCCTGCTCGCGCTGCTCCTCGCCGTGATCCTCGGTGGCTCCCACGCCGTGCTGCCGGGCCACGGCAAGACGATCATGGCGGCCTACCTGGCCGGGCGGCGCGGCACCCCGCGCGACGCCGTCACCGTCGGCGCCACCGTCACCCTCACCCACACCGCGGGCGTCCTCACCCTCGGCCTGGCCCTCCCTCTCGCCACCCACCTCGCCGGAGAAACCGTCCTCACCTGGCTCGGCCTCGCCAGTGGTCTCCTCGTCACCGCCATCGGCCTCCACCTCCTACACTCCGCCCTCCGCGGCCGTCCTCTCCCGCACGGCCACAGCCACAGCCATAGTCACGGACACCACCACCACGGCGACCACGACCACGGCCATCACCACCACGGGTCCGCTGGAGATCACGGGCACAGCCACGGCCTGCCGACCGGCCTGCCGTCCTCACGCCGAGCCCCCGACAGCGACGCCGCCAACGGCACCACCGTGGTCCTGAGCAAAACCGCCACCGCGCTCCCGCACGACCACGACCACGACGAAGCCGACCGCCGCCACACCCACGCTCCCTCACGCCGGAAGCGCTGGTCGCTCATCGGCGTCGGCATCGCCGGCGGCCTCGTCCCCAGCCCGTCCGCACTGGTCGTCCTCCTTGGCGCCGTCGCACTTGGCCGGACCGCCTTCGGAATCCTCCTCGTCATCGGCTACGGCCTCGGCATGGCCACCACCCTCACCCTCGCCGGCCTCCTCCTCGTACGGCTGCGCGACCGGATCACCGCCCACACCGCCCAGCGGGCATCCTCGCGTCTGCAAAAGCTCGGGCGTATCGGCCCCGCCGCCACTTCCGCTCTTGTCCTTCTAGTCGGCCTCGGCCTTACCGCCCGCGCTGCCCTCGGAGTGTGAGCAGGGGTTACCAGTGCTCAGAAGCCGTGGCTGTCCGTGAAGAGGTCGCCGGCTCGCCACACGGCCGCGATCGGGGCGAGCGGCAGCAGTGACGGCGAAGCCAGGGTGGCGCGGGTCGGAATCCAAGGATGGCCAATTGGCGAATTCATACCAATCCGGAGTGGTGGGGGTCGTCGAATTACCAGGTGGAGGCGTGAGCCGGCTGCTCACGGTGCCGGGGTTCTCAAGGCCTTGGGGCACAGGGCCGCGGGGGCAACGTAAGGAAGTGTTGCGATGAGCGCACGAACGATCGGCCGTGGCCTTGCCGCCATTGCCCTGGCTGCCGGATTCGGTGTGGCGGGCGTAGGTGTGGCGGGGGCAGCCCCCCAGTCCCACCACGATGACCACAGTGTGTCGGGCATGGTGACCTCCCGGATCGAGCTCAATGTCCGTGAGCACCCGTGGACGCATTCCCACGTGGTGTGGAGCCTGTCCCCGGGCAGCCACGTCAACCTGGCCTGCCAGCAGGACGGCTGGTACCACCTCGCCGACCAGTCCGGCTGGGTCGATGCCCGCTACGTCCACGCCCACGAGTGGGTGCGGTACTGCTGATCAAGGGCCGACGGCCGGGAGGGTTCTCAGCTGTCGTGGCTTCGACCCGGGCAGTTCCGCTCCACGCAGGGGCCGCACCGATGGTGCGGCCCCGATCCTGTGCGTCAGCGCTGGGAGAGCGGAAGCGATGTCGGTGACCTGCCGGTTCTTCGGGCTGCAGTAGATGTCGAAGCCTGCGCCGGGGCCCACGGCGGCGCCCAGGTTCCCTGTGGAGGCGAGGGTGCCGGCGTTGGCCGGGGACTGGACCGAGGTCCGGTCGGTCGTGGTGTCGAGACGCTGAACAGGCTGGTGGCGACCACCGCGTCAGGTCGTTGTCCGTGTACGCGGCGCCGCCGACGCCCAACGCCGTGTGCGGCGGCGTGGTGGGGTTGGTGAGCATGGCGTTCACGGTCGGCGGCGGCGCGAGACACCAGTAAAAGCCGATACACAGGCTCATACGGGGCTTTTCTGTAGATTCCTCCAGCAATCAACCTGCGATGCGGCCACGAATAGGCGGTAGAGGGTGAGCAGTCCCGTCCGCGGAAGCAGACCGGGCGGGCAGCGACCTTTCCCCTCTCGCACCGTCGCCTCGGGGGCGATCGGGCCCAGCGGCGGAGCAGTCCCAGCAAGGCCCGCCCTCGGAAGAAGGACACATGAGCACCCGACACATCCGCCGCAGCGCCGCTGTCGTGGCGACGGCGTTCGCTCTCCCCGTTGCCCTCGGTATCGCAGCCCCCGCGTTCGCCGGCTCCCAGCAGGCCGACCCATACGGACTCTTTCTGATACCGCAGCCCCATTGGCTTGATCTTTAACCTTGAGTCAAAGGTCAAGCCAATCCACGTTTCCGCAGCCTTGGCACTCGGCCTGCGGAAACGAAACTCGCCCCCATTCTCTCGGTGGTCGCCATGCGCCGTTTCCCCGATCCCCATGCCTGGCGCCGCAACGCCCCGCGGACCCCTCCTTCACCCAGAGGCACGTGGCTTCCTCGTCCTGACACTGAGACACGATCGCGCCAGGCTCCGGGCAGACAGGGCAAGCACCGATGGAGGACCGTCCTCTTCGCCCTCATAGGGCTCTTCACCGGCCTGGTGACCATCGGGGAACTCGCCGGCGACGGTGACGGACAAGTCTCCAGCCCTCCCGCACCGACACCCGTGCAGCCGAAGGGCCGGACGCAAGAACATGGCGTCGGCACCTCTCCCGTCGAACCGAGCAAGCCGGTGACCCAACTCCCCACCGTCGTGGGCGTCATAGATGGCGACACGATCGACGTCCGTGGCGTCGGCGGCATCCTGCCCGCCGGTGCGACTTCAAGGGTGCGGCTCCTGGCCATCGACGCACCAGAGAAGGGGGCCTGCTTCAGCCGCGACGCCACGGCCCGCACCAAAGCACTGCTCCCTCAAGGCTCCGGCGTGCGGATCGAACGCGACACTAAGCTCAAAGATCCTTACGATCGCTACCTGCTGTACGTCTGGAACGAGCAGGGCGTGTTCGTCAACGAATCCCTGGTCCGCAGCGGCCACGCCAAGGGCGTGCTCTACCCGCCCAACGACGCGCACTGGCCGAAGATCTCACAGGCCAACGAAACCGCCCGAAAAGCCGGAGCCGGCCTGTGGTCAGCTTGCCCTGGATCCGCGCCCAAACCAGCCGAGACGCCCAAGTCAGCGGATGCGGACAATCCTGCCGGCCTGCCGCCCGGCCCACCCGCAGGCAGCCCCGATGTCGACTGCTCCGACCTCGCCGGCGCCGTATGGGTCGGAGCCGCCGACCCACACCGGTTGGACCGCGACGGCGACGGCATCGGCTGCGACAGCAAATGACCCCCGCGGGGCGGAACCACCCTGGATCCGGCCAGGACGCGCTCCGGTACTGCTCACTGGCTGACCATCGCCGCACACGTCGTCATGGTCCATGACGAGAGTGTTGGTGGGCGCCGCGCAGCCGAGACCAGTGCTTCACCTCGCCACCAATGGCAAGGCCGGCCGATGCCCGCTGACCTCGGCAGCGACTACTGGGGGCAGCGCCGCACCGGTGGGTGCAGCACTGCCCGGCATGTACGGCAGGCCGGGTTCGACTGCGATACCCGGAGTAGTGGGGGCTGCGGATGTGCCGGGGTCGTGGTGGCATCGGTGGGTGAAGGATCCATTCAGTTGTGATGAGCCGGCGATCCTGGCCCGGGCAGGGGCCGTGAACCGGACCGCCGCCCGCCGCGCCGTCGCCGCCAGGGCCGTCGGTACCGCAGACCTCGACGTTCTGCTGGACATGCTCGGCTTGCGGCCCGAGGGCGACCCTCCGGAGAAGGCGTGCACTGACCTGACGGGCTGGGCGCCGGGTGACTGACCGCCCGGTCTGCGTACGTGACCCCCAGGGCTGGATCCGATGGTCCGAGGCACCCGCTCAGTTGACTCGCGCTCGGGATACTGCTGGCAAGCGCGCCCCCGAAGGCGCACAGCCGGCCCAGGGCGGCACGCCGTACGGCCGTCGGGCGCTCGATGCCCGAGCCCGCAGTAGCTCCCGAGCAACTGGTTCCCTCCCCGTGCGTTGCGTCCCGGGTTGTGCGCCGCTACCGGGGCCGGCCGGGGGCTCCCGTTTTCAGGAGCCTCCATCTCCGTGGCCGGGGCAAGGCCACGGCCAGGGCGGGACGTTGACAACGCCTGTCTCAGCCCGTGCGCGGAGCGGCTCTTCCGGTGTCCCACCACCAGGCGAAGGTGGGGATCTCGATGGTCCCGATGGTTGGGGGTGGTGTGGTTGTCAGGGTGTAGGGGGGCAGGGCCGGTTCGCCGCCGTGGTAGCGGGTGGCTGTGCGGCCGAACACGAGGTTGCCTGCGAGCATCTCCTCTATCGCCTGGGTGTAGGCGCGCGCCTGGGCCGGGTGGTGCTTTTTGAGGCGGGCGCCGAGGTGTACGACGCGCTCCATGGCCTGGTTGTGGAGGGTGACTACGCGTCCCAGGCCGCGCCGCAGGTCTCCGCGGCCTTCTGCGACCGCGGCGGCGAGGATGTTCACGTCGTCAGGGGTGTCGGCCTGCTCCCTGGCGTAGGAGTAGAGGTCGTTGTAGAGCGCGAGGATCAGGACCGCCGCTTCGGTGTAGGCCCGCCACAGCGGGTGGTGGAACGTTTCGTCGCTGATGTCGAGGTCGTGGGAGACGTGGAGGATCCCTACGATTCCTGTGCATCCGGAGGTGTAGAAGCGGCAGGCCGCGGCTTCGGCCACGCGCTGGCGTACGGAGCGGTCCTGGCCCGCGAACTCCCAGGCGAGACTGGTGACGTACGCCTTGACCGCGTCGGCGAAGCGCCGGTACTGGACGGGTGTGGCCATCGCGGCGGCCCGGCGCATGACATCGATCAGCGGGGCGCTGAAGGGGTGGCCGCACCGTACGGCGAAGCGGGGGTCGTCCAGGAGCCGCATCCACTGGCCGGCCCAGGCCACCGCCTCGGCGGGGCTCGCGCAGGCGTACGGTCCGGAGTAGGTGTCGTCGAAGGGGTAGAGCGCGCTGATGAAGTCGACGCCCAGCCGGTAGCGCTCGTAGTCCTTGGCTCCCGGGTCGAACAGGTTCCACCAGTAGCCGGCGTTCTCCGATCGGATTGTGTCGAAGTGGCCGGGCTGCCAGGCGATGTCGAACGAACCCAGCCACGCCAGGGACTCCTTGCCCGCCCGCTCGGCCTCCGGGTGCGAGCGGTGGGTGTACGGCTGCCAGAGCGAGGGCACGGCGGCGCCGGGCGTAGCGGGAGCGGACACACGGTCTCCTCGGACTGCTTCGGCGGACGGTTCCCGCGTACCCACGGCAAGGCGAACCCTCACCAGGCGGATCGGATACGCGAGTGCAGGGCACCGCGCGCACCCCGTGGCGGCAGTACCGCGGGCACCGTCGGGCATGGGACGCGCTGCGGGCAGCAGGGCGGGGCAACGTGGGGTTCAGGCCGGGCCGGCCGTAGGGCCTGCCCGGGCGGTGCCTGTCAGGGACGTTCGGCGGTGAGCAGGACGTAGCCGATCTGCGGGAGCGCGGCGAACTGTTCGATCACGTCTGCGCCTTTCGCGAGCTGTACGGCCGGCTCTCCGTCCAGTTGCGCCGCGGTGGCCCTGAAGAAGTCGACCGTCGCGGTGTAGCCGCGTCGCACGTGATCGCGTATGTCGGTGAACTCGACCAGTCTCAGCCCGGCGTCCTCCAGGTAGCGGTGGTAGTCGCCAGGGGTGGCGAGGGAGACCTGGAACAGCTCGCGCATCCCCTCGATGGGCACGGCGTTCGTACTCCCGGCGCTGTCGTCCCGGTAGATGTCCGCGACGACCAGGCGTGCTCCGGGCCGCAGCACCCGGCCGAGTTGGCGGAAAACGGATGCCTTGTCGCTCATGTGCAGGACGGACTCGATGGCGTAGGCGCCGTCGAAGGAGGCGTCGGGCAACGGCATGTCCATGGCGTCTGCCAGCTGGAACGTGGTGCTGCCTGAGCCGGCGCCGCTGTGGGGGCGGGCGCGGGCCAGAGCGCACTGGTGCGCGCTGACGGTGATCCCGGTGACGTGCGCTCCCCGGAGGGCTGCGATACGGGAGGCGGGTTTTCCGCTGCCGCAGCCGACGTCGAGCAGCCGGGTCCCCGCGGAGGGTTCCAGGCGGGAGGCGACAAGGTCCGTGAGTGCGTCCGTGGCCGTTTCGACCGGGCTTTCGTCGCTGTCACCGCTCCAGTACCCGAGGTGGATGTTGCCCCCGAGTGCTTGGGCCAGCAGATCGGTCAGCTGGTCGTACATGTCGCCGACGCTGGGTGTATCCGGTCCGGAACCCATCATGCCCCCGTCTCCTGGCCCGGGCGTGTCTCCGGGCAGGAGACCGCTACGGGCCCGGGCCGGCACGATCGCGGCGGATCAGTCCTGCCCGGGACCAGCAGTCTGCACCGGGGCACCCGCGGCCGGACCGCTCCAGGGATGGGCGCACGGAAGCACGCACGGGATCACAGACCCGCCACGCCTGGAAGGCCCGGGTCCAACAGATCCTGTGTCGGTACGAGGATGAGGGCCGGGGCGTTCCCGGGGGGCCCGCGCCCCTGAAGGTCACACTGCGTGCTACCGGTCCGGGTGGATGGCTGCTTCGGCTTTCAACGGGTGTGACCGATCGGCTGGCGGAGATCAGAGCGAAGCGGTCGCGCCCGGCGTTGTCTCGTGGACCTCGGTGACGGCTGCTGCGCCCATGGCTGAGGTCACGGTGACGGTGACGGCCTTGCCCGCAGTGATCTGCGCCTGGAGGCGCTCGCCCAGCTCTCCCGACGGCATCTCGACGTCGCTCCTTTCGAGGCCCCTGGAATTGGTGAGCGTGAGGAATCCGTCGTCAACGGATTCGACCTCGAACGAAGCCCGTTCGACGATCACCATCTTGATATTGCCCTCGGAGGGTGCGAAGTCCTCGTATTTCTCGTCGGTGAAAATGTCGACGCCCGAGGATCAGCCTGTTGGGGTGGCCGGTGACGTTGAGGTTGGAGACTGTCATCGGCCGGGGCGACCGCGGTGACCTTGTCGGGCCCGGATCCGTACGTGACCGGCGAGCAGCCAGACGCGGGAGCGTCCCGCACTCACCACGGCCGCACCTGCTGCGCGGTGGTCGGCCGGGGGCCGGTGGTCCCGGGATGGCCGGTGATGGGGTCGGCGTCAACAGCTGCTGCCGGGCCCGCCATGACACCGAGACCGGCCGCGACGGCCGCCACGGCGGTGGCTATGGAGACCGCTCTGCGCAGAGTCCTCTTCAACAGGTCCTGACTTTCGAGTGAGAGACGTCCGCAAACAGCGGAGAGTCCGGTTGTAGGCACCGGGACCCGGCCAAGGCCAGCCGCACGGTGCGTGGATCTCAGGGCATGAAACTGCGCATCGGCACCCAACCCCGCAACACGGCGCAGATGTGATGGTGGAAAGGAGGCGGCGAGCCGGGAGAACCCTGAACTTTAGCGCGCCCCTTGCTACCGCCCAGGAGATCATCAGCTGCCGATGACCAGAGTGCAAACCCTCGGAGCGAATTGCTTCACCACTGTCTCCGCGACCCACGAAGCTGAACTCCGCAGGACATCTACTGAATAGGGATATTAGATCTGAGGTTCTCTATCGGCGCGATTGCCCCAGTGTTGTGCAGGAGCCCACCAACCGGTTGCAGCAGTGCGATCGGACCGCCGGCGCGAGGCGGTGGCCGAGTGGGTCGGCTACTGGACGGCCTGCGGCACCGCGGCCCAACTCGACACCGTGCAGCCGCCACCCGCCTCGGGCTCGACGAGGAACAGTGCTCGCGCACCAGGGCGGCGTCACGGCGGAGGAGGAGCGGTCTTACCGCCTGCACCGCGCGGTGGTCGCGGACCGGGTGGTGCTGCTGACCGGGATGCCGCCTGATCTGGACGACGCGAGCTTCACCGCGGTCGCGCTCTTGGCCCTCGATGACGCGTTCATCGCCCCGCCGGAGGCCGGGGACGTGCTTGCGCCTCGCGAATACGCCAGGGCGTCCTACCAAGTCTGGATCAATGCAAACCCCACTTTGGACCCACTGACCCCGGGCGGCTGGGGCGCCGCCGTGTGATCGGAGACCGGTTCCTGCCAATGGTCACCGACGGCTGTCATGGGTCGCGAAGAGGACCGGCTACCTCGATCCGCAGGCCGGAGTCCATTACCGGGTCGGCGGCGAGGTTGTGGCGTCGTGGCGTCCACGACTCGTCCGCAATCCGGTCCGCCTCCAGGAGGAATGACGGCGGTGACGTGCCGCTGAGGCAGAGGGACGAAGGTGAGACGATCTGTTCGTGGTGACAGATGTCGAGTGGGCTCGGACTCGGAGGGACCTGCGCTTCGGGCAGGGCTTCGAGGGCACCGTGGTGAAGGTTCCCCGGCCCGGTGCGATCGGGATCTTCGTGGACATCGGCCTGTGCGTGGGAGGTTTTGTCGACGTTCTGCTGCTGCCGAGTGAGGGCGAAGACTGGCCAGCGGAGGGCACGATTGCCGATTTCGAGATCTGGTGGGCAGACAGCCGCCAGCAGATCCGGCTGAAGCCGTCCGACTCTCCTTCTCTGCGGACCGACTTCACAGACTTCGTCGAACGCTTCCGTCCAGCTGGCCTGCCGACGTCGGCCAGCCCCTCGGTACGGGCCCAGCACTTCCGCGGCTCTACTTCTTGACGTAGAGCCGCGGGAAGTCCAGGAAGGCGAGGCCGCACGACGCTCGGTGACCGAGGACTTGTTCAGGGAGCGCCGGACCGCCGAGCCGTCGCCACGAGCGAACACCGCTGTCCAGGCAGGTCGGGCTGTTTCACGGGAGAGGGGGCGAGAGCACGGGGTTGGTGAGTTGGGTTCGCCAGGAAACGGTGGGAGGGATGCTCCACGCTGGCTCTGCCGAGAGGTAGGTGTCGCTTTGCACGAGACGGTCGCCTTCGGCCCCGGCGGGTTCGTAGATTCCGTACTCCAGGAGCATGCCGGTCGCCGGGTCGAGGACCATCCTCCAGGACCGGTCGTCGCTCCGCATTTCCACGGCCGTTCCGGTACGCCCGGCGGCGTCCTTGACCGGTCCCACGAGCGTGATGCCGGGGGTGTCGGCGAGTACCTCGAACAGCGCCCCGCGTACGGCCGGTTCGAGCGGTGCCGAGCACAGCAGGTTCACAGCCTGGTTGAACAAGAGGTCCGGCGCCACCGCGCCGTCATCTGTCAGCCGGGCCCGGAGCTCCTGTGCGTCTGTTGGCAGGGAGTGCAGCTCATCCCAGGTGATGTCCTTCTGGCCGGTATCGCCGATCCGCCACGAGTAGACCTCCGGCGGGGGGGACTCCACCACCGGGCCGCCCTCACTGTGCTGGCCGACGCTGCGGTTGCGCCCGATCCAGGAGGTCCTGATCTGCGAGGAGGGTTCCGTCCGGGAGCGCACCTTCCAGTACGGGGCCTGCGGCAGCGAGCGCTCGTTCGCAGTCGCCGCGACCTCCCGCAGGAAGTCGGCCGCCGTGGCGGTCGCGCCGGGACCGTGTCCGACTACCGGGTAGACGGCGATACCGGTGGCGATGACCGCGACGGCGGCGGCCGACACCAGCAGGCGCTGGAGGCGACGGCGGCGTACAGCGGCCCGAAGCGGGACGGCTTCCATCAAGCTCCCCACCTCTGCGGCCTCCGCGGCGACGGCTGCGCGTACCGCTGTCAGAACGGCTTCCACCGCCCGCGCACTCGGCGGAGCCACCTCACCTGCAGCCCGTACCCCGTCCGCGCCGGGGAAGTCGAGTACGTCGTGCTCGGTCATGCCAGATCTCCTGTCAGACGACGGGTGTGCGCAACCTGCTGCATGACGGCCCGCACCCGGGACCGGGCCCGGTGCAGCCGGGACCGGGCGGTGCCCGGCGGTATGCCGACCACAGCGGCGGCCTCGGTGGGGGTGAGCTGCTCCCAGGCGACGAGCAGCAGAAGTTCCCGCTCGACATGGGGAAGTCCGGCCATCGTGCTCCGCAGCAGCGGTCCGACGGCGGCAGCGTCGAGCCGCTGGTCGACAGCGTGCCAAGGGTCGCTGGACCGCTCGTTCGCGGCGGGCAGCTGCTGATCCCGGTCGATGCGGCGCCAGTGTGCGGCGAGCACGTTCCGTGCCACACCGAACAGCCAGGTCCTGGCCGTCCCCAACGCAGGGTCGTAGCTCTTGCGGCTGCTGAACGCCTGCAGCCACACCTCCGCGAGCAGATCATCGGCCGCGGCCGGCGCGCGGCGCACCAGGTAGCCGTGCAGTACGCCCGACATCCTGACCACCAGCACTTCGAACGCCCCGGCGTCCCTTGCCGAGCGGCCCAACAATCTGTCGTCCGTCTCCGTATCCACCAAGCCACCTCTCCTCAGCCGCGCACGTCACGGCCTCACCCCGTACTTGTCAGCAGAAGCAAAAGCGTTCGCCCGCCCGGCGTGACTGTTCCAGTGCGTGGCCCGTCGGCTCGGTTGGGAGGGCTGGTGGAGCTCTTGGTCGCGGTGCGGCTGCCCCACGCTTTCAGGGCAACGACGTAGATCCATTCCCCGGCCTCGGTCTGCCATCGCCGCACGAGCTCCCCCCTGGACGGTTCCGCCGGGCAGGACGGCCCGGATCGGGGGCAGGGTAAGGCGGCCGGGGTGGGACATCAGGGGTCAGCTTCCGTACTGGACGCGGCGCCGCTCACGGCAGGCCACGCACAGCGGGTTCTCTGGGGGAGGGCCTGTGGTGCACGACGGGTGCGTACGAGTCGATGCAGCTCAGCGCCAGTACAAGGCCACGCTAACGAGTGCAACGTCTGTGGCGCTATCACTGGATCGAGCGAGACTGTCCTCGGTTGCTTCATTCCGGTCATGATCGAGGTGTTTCCGCTGGTTCGGGCATAGGAGCGCTGATTCGGTGAAAGCGGTGGCCTGTCCTTCTCCGGGAGGCCGCGAATACCGTCAGTTTCTGGGTTGCTTGAACAGTGGGATCTCGCCGCTCGTCGTCGTGTGGAGGAGTCTCGGGAGGAGGCCGACCGTGTCCAGGCCGAGCTGGTCGTGGCCGAGCAGGACTGGAAGGGGTGCGGCATTGCCCGCTCGCGGGGCGGCGAGGTCCTGGTCCCGGGCGGTGATGGAGTTGCCGCTCCCGATGCCATCGAGGGAATGCGGGATACGGATCCGTAGCAAGAGCCTCCCAAAAGGCAGCGACGATGCCGCAATCGGTGGTGCCAATGTGGCGCGCGGGGCTGACCTGGTCGGCAATGCAGGTGGACTACCAGCGCATCCTGCGGGTCCTGGCCGACCGGCGCCGGCGCCGTCTCGGCCATGGGTCGCTGACCTGCCAGGAGATGGCCGCGGCGCTAGCCGAGACCAGCTCCAGCCGGTGATGCGCCCCGACGACCCGCGCGAGGAGTGTCTAGCCGAGACGGCCCGTCGAATATCGACGGGCCGTCACGAAAAAATGAGGTTATTAGCTCGGCGACTTTTTTGCTCAGCCTCGTCGAGCCACTCTCCTCATATCGATGATCAAGCAGGCGCAGCGAGCAATGATCGCCGTCGCTGCAATCGTTACCCCCCGTCTTGACTGTGACGGAGGAGTTGCCTGAGAACGCTGCGGCCGCCAGGGCGGCTGCGATAGCGATCGAAATCCAGGGAATCGCGCGACTCAGAATACCGTCGTTCCCCAAGGGGTTTTTCACGCCTAATCCACCTTCGTGCACAGGTTGCAAAGCTCGGGTAGTTCCAGCCGCCATCGTGGTAGACGGTGACTCGGAGGCACCGACCGTACCGGCTGGCCCACCAAGCCATAACTCCGTATGGGAAGAGCAGTATGAAAATCACTGGCACCAGCCACCCAAACCCGCTCGGCGGCAAGGATCCAGGAAGCCAGGTGAGCGCGGCCAGCACGAACAGCATGGCCCCCAGCGCGGTCGCGATTCCGCCGAGTAATTTGAATGTCCACCCCCATGGCCTGCAGCTTGGCATAGGGACAGTTCAAAGTCGTTGCCGGACCTCGGCAACAATGGCCGCCTTCCAGAGCGCCAGGCGATCTCGATCTCCGCTCCGATACAGGGCGAGTGAAGGCGAGTTCGCGGTCGAGGTCCCACGCAAGGGTGAGGGGGTGCCCTGTGCGGACGCGCAGGCGCACGCTACAACCCGCCGCAGAGCCACAGCCCCCGAGGACGAGCCCTAGGGCCTGTCCGATGGGTCGTATGAGCTGATCAGGGACGTGGCCTACTGTTCGCTGGAACGAAGGGGGCCGCATGGCGCGCGACACAGAGGCGGGGATGAAGGGGATCACGTTTCCGGCCTGGCACGGAAAGCACTACGTGACCCTGGCTGAGCTACTGGTTCGCCTCGGCAGTTTCGGCCTGGACCTGACGTGGCGCGTCGAGTTCGACGAGATCGTCGATCCTCGCTGTGTCGAGATGGAGAGACGGTCCGCCGACGCCGGCATGGACACGTTGACACTGTTGTCGCTGACGACCCCCTTCCTCCAGCTGATCGATGCCAAAGCACGTGGGTTCGCCGGGGACGAGCTGGTGCTCGTCCTGACCGAATTCGACAGCTCCGTGTGGGACGTCAGGGCTGTCGACGAGCGCGTACTCAGCGAACTTCGCCACCACTACCCGGGTGCCAAGGACCTCTGAGCCGGGGCACTTCACTCCGGACGGAGCCATAGGCGGATCGCCGCCACGGTGACCGTTCCGTGGAAGACGTACGCCCGTTTGTCGAAGCGCGTGGCGACGGCGCGGAAGTTCTTGAGCCGGTTGATGGTCCGCTCGACTTCGTTGCGGCGGCGGTAGATCGCCTTGTCGAACCCCGTAGGTCGGCCGCCTTGGTTTCCGCGGCGCTGGCGGTTGGCCCGCTGGTCTCTCGGCTCGGGGATCGTGTGCTTGATCTGGCGTCTGCGCAGGTGACGCCGGTTGCGGCGTGACGAGTACGCCTTATCGCCACCGACATGGTCGGGCCGCGTGCGCGGTCGTCCACCAGCCTGCCGGGGCACGCGGATCTCTTCCAGGACGGGAATCATCTGCGGTGCGTCACCCCACTGACCGGGGGTGATGACAAACCCAAGCGGGCGGCACCCGCCTTCCCCGGCAAAGTGGATCTTGCTTGTGAGCCCGCCTCGCGAGCGTCCCAGGGCCTCATCGGGACGGTGACGTGCCGGGCTCCTGCGCCGCCCCAGGATCTTCGGGGCACGGGTGGAGGCGCCGGCCGCGTGCTGATGAGCGCGGCAGGTCGTGGAATCGACGCTGACCATGCTCCAGTCGATCCGGCCCTCGGCATCGGCGTCGGCCTGGACGGCCCGCAGGATTCTCTCCCACGTGCCGTCCGCCGACCACCGGCGATGACGGTCGTGGACCGTCTTCCAACTACCGAAGCAGGGAGGCAGGTCCCGCCAGGGGAGGCCGGTCCGCTGCCGGAAGAGAATCCCGTTGATCACCCGACGGTGGCATTGCCAGCGTCCACCCCGCCCACGATTCGTCGGCAAGTGTGGCTCCAGCCGAGCCCACTCTTCATCCGAAAGATCTCCCCGGCCCATGTCCCACGGAACGAGTTCCCGGCAGGAGCGTCACACGACCCATCGGACAGCCCCTAGGAGCAAACGATCCCACCTCACCCCACGTCACACCACAGCTGATACACCCCGAGAGAAAACGGAGACGCCCCGATCCCGTAACGGCATGTCGTTTTGTGGCTTCTCTGCACCGACAGCGAGATCGGCGCCGTCATCGAAGCGCCGGCCGAAGACCTTCAAGTCCTCACCCAGGTGCTCGGCTACGGACGTGCGGACGCCGTACCCGAGCGTGTAGGCATCTGATCGGCCTCTCCTTGAGGCTCGGAAACGCCCTGCCCAACGAGCCAGAGATGATGCAGTTGACACCCCAGCATCCCGCGGCTGGCCGGCCGCGCAGCCACACACTTGACCTTCACCACCCGCC
Source organism: Streptomyces sp. NBC_01298 (assembly GCF_035978755.1). NCBI lineage: Bacteria > Bacillati > Actinomycetota > Actinomycetes > Kitasatosporales > Streptomycetaceae > Streptomyces > Streptomyces sp. NBC_01298. Next base: position 10,478 of record NZ_CP108414.1, on the reverse strand, counting down.
TGCGCTTTCTATTTGTATCGCCAGCCACACGAGCGGTGCCGCTGCCAGAACGATCAGCACCAGACAGCACGGTAGCTGGGAGTCCTTGAGGGGTGGCTGGGCTGCTATCTGCGGGGCCACTCGGCGCACGTCGCCGGCGTGATACCACTCCTTACCGGCGGACCCGGTAGTGGTCATCCAGCTCTCCGTATGGACCCGCACTCCATGGGCCAGCGCATTTACATACACCGAGCCAGCACCGACGCCCGGCCATAACGCGCTCACCTGGCGCGCCGTCAGCCACTCGCTCTCCAACTCGTCAGCCACATCATGCCTTTCTCCCAGCACCAGGGACACGGCATCATGAACTGTCGCATAGCCAGGCGTAGTTCGCCCCCTCCCAACGATTCCCGGGGTTCCGACGCGCCGATCCGCTTCCCGGGGTCTGACCGCCGCCCGACCCCAAATCACGGCGACGGGGCGTGAGCACCGTTAGTGCAGTTAACAGGCCATTTTGTGCATGGTCCGGATTGATTGGGTGCCCAGGTGACCAGTGCGGGGCGCGGGCGGGTTGTGTCGGAGGTCTGCTCGCTCATGCTGCGCTCCGTGCCGTGGGGCTGGGGGTGGGGGTGCGGGCGGTGCGGCGCAGTTCGGCGGCACCGTTCCGCCATTGGGCGGGCGAGGTCCAGTAGGGGTGGGTGGCGAGGCTGAGGTCCAGGAGGACCAGGGCGCGCCGCAGCGCGGCCGTGCCGGCCCCGGCGGGGGTGTGCGCGAGCTGGGCGTAGGTCTGCTCCCGGGCCTGTTGGAGGGCGAGGAGATCGGCTGGGAAATGGTGCGGTGTCACCCCTAACTAAAACACGTGTTCGATTTACTTTGCGAGTGCTCCGGGCGGCGGGTCACCGGCCGTAGGTGTCCCGGCACAAGGTGGTGATGGCCGGGCTGTTCATGCCGTGCGGGGAGCGGCACAGGGCGGTCATGTCCCCGGCCCGCACACCGGGTGCGGGCTGACCGGGGCGGCGTGGGGCGGGCGTACGTACGCCGGGCTTCGCCCTCGCCGTGTCCTTGCTCCTGGCCTTCGCGGCGGCCTTGGACGGTGCGGCCCGGTGCGGGGCGGTCGCCCTGTGCGGCCGGTGGGACCCTGGGCTGGTTCGGCGGGGAACGGCTGCGCTCTGCCGGTCCGGAGCGGCTGCGGGGGCGCGGCGTGCGGGCTCGGCTGCGGGGCGGGCGCCGGGCAGGGGGGAGAGCGGCAGCGCCGGCCGGACGTCGCGCTGTCCGGGCCGGGCGGGGCCCGGGGGTTTGTCGTCGGCCGCCACGGGGGCCGGGGAGGCCTTCGCGGCCAGGCCGGGGGCGGAGTGGACGGTGACGCACCCCGGGGCCGCGAGCAGCACGCGAGGAGCAGGGGCAAGGACCAGCGGCGCATGAGCTCACGCTCCCGCACCCCCAACCACCCGCGCCTCACCGGCCCCGCTATGCCCCCGGATGGTCGAAGGGCGCCCGAAGGCGCCCGGGGCAGGGCGGTCCGCACGGCGGATCGAATCACCGGTGAATGCGCCGGCTTCGATGGGTGGCGGCCTCTGCTTCGTGTCCCCCGCAGGAGTGAATCCGGCCCTCACGTACGCGTAGGCGACTTGTGCAGTGCGCTCCCAACTTGCCCTGAGAACGCGGCTATTGACAACAAACGGGATCTTTCGCCATATTTCCGGCGCAGCCCGACCGTCGGGCCGCTGATGTGCGATGGGAGTGCGTTTCGATGTCGAGGCGGAAGCGTGTGGTGTACGACGAGGGGCAGGCGGCAAGCCGACTGCGGGTGCCGCTCGCGGCGTGGCGGTGGGCGGCCGGCTCCGGTCTGGTCCCGGCCGAGGACGCGGGACCGGGGCTGTGGTCGCGGGCTGTGGTTGAGGCCGCTGACGCGGAGCGGGTGCGCGCGGCGCTGCGGGGTCCGGCCGGTGCCGCCATGGCGGCGGACCGGCTCACGGAGGCGCTGGGGAGCCCGCTCCCGGCCTGCCGGCCGAGTGTGAGCAGGTGGGGCGGGATGCAGAGAGGTACGGGCCGCTGGGGTGGTGTGGGGTGACCTTGTCGTGCACGGTTTCGTTGATCTCGGTATGACGAAACAACGTGTGGTTCTCGGTGTTGCGCTTGCTGTGTTTGCCCTGCCCTTTGCCGCGGCCTCCGCACACGCTGCGGCGGGTCCGGAGCCGGTGTCGAGGGGGGGAGGCCTGTTCGACACCAGGAGCGGACGCCCTTCCGGCCCTCTCGAAGGGGCGGGGGAGTTGGTCAGTTCCCAGGTGCCAGTGGCTATGAGTGACATCAGTCTCGCGCGACTGTCGTCCCGGTAGACAGCAGTGCCGGCACGGCGGCAGACGGCCCGGGCCGGGCGGGCGGCGGGGTGGACAGTGAAACATCCGGGGGCCGCGAGCAGCGCGGCGAGGAGCAGGGGCCAGCGGCGCATGCCGCCACCGTGCCGCACGTGGGTCCCAAAGCGGCCCAGGCGGCCCGCTGCACCGATCGGATGGATGACGCGGCGGTCATCCTGCGGTGTCGCGCCCCGAAGCCGAGCGGACCGTTCCCGCCCTGGCCGGCCCCACGGCCTGCCTCCTCCACCTACCGAGCATTGCGAGCACCTCACCTACGGGGGCGGTGGCAGCCCCGGGTGGTGACCTGCGTGCCGGTGCCACCTGTGCCGAGGGTCCGCCGTTGCGGGTGCACGGAGGCTTCTGGCGCGGTCCCCCCGGCTGGGGGTACCACCGGGGCCGGAGTTAGAGGACTTCCGGCCCAGGTGGCGGATGAGATCTTCGTCCCGGCCGGCACCGCTGGTGAAGCAAGCCCCGCGGTCTGTCGAACGAGCTCATACTCCGGATTCGGATAGCGATGGCTCGCTTCGCTGCCCATTACAGTAACCGCGGCCTTCGGGGTTGTCGGGGACGTCGTCGCCGCTGTCGGCCAGGCTGCTGCTGATGGCAGTCACCGTACCGAAACCGGGGTGCCCGCGTTCCTGCACACCGAGACTTCCTGAACACCCTTGTTGGACACCGGAACTGGTCCCGGAATCCGGCTCCCGGGCGTGTCGCGGGGGTGTGCGGAACCGTTTGTGAGAACAGTGAGGGACCCGGCCACCGGCCGGGTCCCTCACTGTTCGGCGGTGCTTGGATCGTTCAGGGCTGGGACACCCCAGCCGAGCGACTGTCCGCACTCCTCGCAGTGTGAAGGTCGGAGACGACGAACTAGACCCTCAGGTCGCCCTTCTCATCGAAGGACAGGGTGCCGATCACGGTCTTGAACTTGCCGCTGCGGATCGCATGAGTGACCGTCTCGGCGTTCTCCGACCCGGCCGCCTTGATCCCGTCGGCGATCACCTGGACTGCGGCGTAGGCACGGAAGAGATAGGGCCTGCTGGGGTCGGTCCCGTCGGCCTTGAGTCCCTCGACGATCTCCTTGTTCTCGGGGTCCTTGTCGAAGGAGTTGCCGGCAGCGGGATCCTGCGTGCTGTCGAGGCCGATCGTGCGGAAGATGAGCTTGTAGCCGTGGTCGGTGAGTTCGGGACCGGTGGCGCCGGGCGTGATCAGGAGGACGCCCTCGCCCTCGTAGATGTCCGCCGCCGGCTCGGCCGTGGCCGAGGCCATGTGGCCGACGACGAACCTCACGCCGTCGTTGACGATCTTGTTGGCCACGGCGACAGCCTGCTTCGGCTCTCCGGTGTCGTCGTACTTCCTGCGCTCCAGCATCTTGCCGTTGACGCCACCCCTGGCGTTGATGTCCCGGATGGCTCGCTCGGCACCGAAGATCAGGTCAGCGCCGTGTTCGGCCGTCGAGCCGGTCGCCGGACCGGCGATTGCGATCTTGATCGAGTCAGTCACTACATCTCCCACTGGAACGGATGGTCGGCAAGTAGCCCGCAACCGGGCAGTAGCCACGGGCCACGGCGCCGACCTCGCAGGGCGGTCACCGAACCTGGTCGCAATCCATCGTCATGATCAACCGGCCGCTCGAGACCATGCCGAAGACGAGGCGCATTCACTCAAACGAGCAAGCGCGAGGGCGGACGGGAACCGAGAGGAAGGTGGCCCGGTCGGCCAACAGCCTCGTCAGAGGCCCGCAACTCGGATCGTCGCGCGCCCCGTCTCGTTCCAGCAGAGGCCCCCACCTAGAATGCTCGCCAGCCGACGTGTTGCGACGACCGCTGGAATCCGCCGACACCCACTGCCCAGCTGTCGACGGTGGGCTCGCCCCCCAGTGGGGCCGGGCCCACCGTCACGCGGACGGAGCGCGACCAGAGGCTCGACCAGGATCAGCCGCTGTGCTGCCCCGGCCACAGGGTCAGGTGGGCGGTGTCGTTCGGCGCGGACGGCGCCCCGGGCACGACGGCCTAGCTGCGCCGTGGAACCGCCCTGAAGGTGTGGCCGTTGCTCGACACGATGCCGACCGAAAGAAGGGCCTGTTCGATGGCCTTGGCAGTCCCGGGGTCGAGAGGCTTGATGTCGGCCTGCCCCTCTGGCGTTCGAGAAATCCGGGCCAACGTCGCGAGGGGCTGTGTGTTGCCATATGCCGTCACTTCGAGTTCCTGGATCCTGCTGAACCATTGATCGAAGGTCTCTTGTGTTCCGGTCTCTTCCGTCGTCACGTTTTCTCCTCAGTCACAGCAGAGCGCTTCTTTTCGGGTGGTCGTGGTCACTCTTGTTGATCATCAAGCGGCCCCATCGTCCCGAAACTGGGCACGCAAGGTCAACTTTACGTAACTGAGTGTGCCTCCTCCCCTTTCGTCTCCTCTCCTCGGCGCTCAGACGGTCGCTGTGGTGATTGGGCATGGCGCGACCAGGAGCGCGACCAGGACCAGCCGCTGTGCTGCCCCGGCCACAGGACCAGGTGGGCGGTGTCGTTCGGCGCGGACGGCGCCCCGGGCACGACGACCTGTTCGCGCCGGGCGATGCCGACCTGCGCAGGGGTCTGGGGGCGGCGGTGCCCCCAGCACCCACCGGCCGCAGCCAGGTCAGAGACTGAACCCGCGGCCGTGGTCCTGCGACGGGGGTTGGTAGGAGGGCCGGTTCCTCTCCAGTGGCCCCACCTCGCGCCAGTGCTGTCGACCAAGACGATCAACTGGGAGCTGATCGCCCAGCAGTACGACCAGATCGTGAAGTACACCACCGCCCTGCGTCTGGGCACCGCCGAGGCTGAGCAGGTCCTGTGCCGTTTTACTCGGGGCGGCCCCAAGCACCCCACGTACCAGGCAATCGAAGAGCTGGGGCGTGCGGTGCGTACAGATCCACGAAGGGCTCCAGGTGGTCGAGAACTGGAACTCCGCGAACAAGGACCTCTTCTACGGCAAGGACGGCGACCTGGCCGGGGCCGACAAGGAATCCCAGGAGGTCAGCATGCTCGCGCTGCACCTGCTCCAGTCCGCGTTGGTGCACGTCAACACGCTGCTGATGCAGGAAGTCCTGGCTGATCCGAAGTGGGCGGACAAGCTGACCGATGCAGACCGGCGGGCGCTGTCGCCGCTGTTCTGGACGCACGTGAACCCTCGGCCGCTACGCCTTCCTCCGCCCGCAGGAATCCGGCCGGCGACCATTGCGCGTAGAAGAAGACGATCCATCCGCATGACGGTGGGCCCGCCCGCACTGGGGCCGGGCCCACCGTCGACACCCCGGCAGTGGGTGATGCCGCAGGGGGCGTTACGTGTGGTGCGCCAGGGTGCGCAGGCCCGCGATCGCCGGCCGGTTCGTCTGCTCGGCTGGGCAGAGGTGGGTGCCGGGGCGCGAAACCGCCCTGCCGCCGCTGGTGACGGGGCAGACAGCGGGCGGCGCGGACTTCGGCGCGCAGGATGTGACCACGGGTGTGGATCACGCACCGTTTGTAGACGCGCGCGAGCTCACTCCGGAAGGGATCTTGGACCGCCGTCACCCGGGTGGAGGTGGCCTCTCACCCGGAGAAACGATCACCCTCGATCAGGGATGGCCCAGGTGGGGAGGGGGTGTGAAATCCAGTGAGAACCAACAAGGCCAAGACCCGGGCCGTCGGCGATCACGGTCTGGTCGCTCGGCCAACTCGATCGCCCGCATTGGCTGGTGAGGGAACGGCCGGGGCAGCTGGGCAGCCTCAGGGCGGCCGCCCTCATAGCGACGTGGGCGTGAGGGGCAGCTGTGCGCGCCTCGCCATGACTTGCGGCCTTGCCGCTCGTTCATTGGCCTGGGGGCGAAGTCTCGCTGCCCACCCGCGAACTCGATGAAAAGGGTCAGATTATGCCGCTCAGTAACGAGCAGAGGAATCAGCTCAAAACGATGGGTCACGACCTGCCGGCCATGATCGTCACGGGCGATGGTGTGAACGAAGGTGTGATCGCCGAACTGGACCGGGCACTGGCCGACCACGAACTGGTCAAAATCGAGATCAGCTCGGAAGACCGCGCAGAGCGCGCCGCCGCCATCAGCGAACTGTGTAGGGCCGGCCGCGCCGAGCTGGTGCAGACCATCGGCAAGCAGGCCCTGATTTATCGCAAGAGCCCGCAGCCGGACAAGCAGCTGTCCAACATCCACCGTTCCGGATGACGGTGGCTCCTGTCGGTGGCGCCGGCCGGCCCTGACACTCCTTGGGCCCCGTCGTCAGCAGCGCCGCAGCGGCACTTGCTCACTCCTCGTTGGGGTCCGGGCTTCCAGTTGGTCGGCTTGCCGCGGACGATCAGAGAGGCCTTGGGCTCGGTCTGGCCGGAGCTGCGGAAGAAGCTCACGCTGCTACCGACCGCGCTGGACCGTACAAGCCGGTGATCGACGAGATACTGCGGGCTGGCATGGACGCGGCGCGCAAGCAGCGGCACACGGTCACCGAAGTCGGCCCCGGTTTCTGGGCGGGGGCCGTGCCGACGCGGTTGTGCGCGGGCACGGCTCCCCTGGCGGGGTCAGTGGACGGCGAGGGAGAAGCTGGCGTCGCCGTAGGAGTTGCTGCTGGTCAGGTGGTTCGTGAGGACCCGGACGGTGTTGGCGTCGGTGCCGCAGTTCGCGGCCGCGGCGGTCACCGTGGGCAAGTGGCCGTACTGGTGGGACGTGGCGGTGATGATGACGTCGTCGAACTTGAAGTTCGGGTTGGAGAACTTGACGCAGTATGCGCCGGTGGCGGCGATCATGGCGGCGCCGCCAACGATCAGGGTCGACATGCGCGCTGCCTTGCTCAAGGATCCGGACCGGGACTCGGTCACGCCGCGCATTAGATCGTTCACTTGTCGTCACTGCCTACCTCGGTCGACCAAGATCACCCGGCTGGGCGATCCGGCCATCCGGGACCGCAGGCTGCGGCGAGTCCGTTGACCTGCGTGGCGGCGCGCGGTGGTGGACCTTGGTCGGCCGTCCTCGCGAAAGAGTGCCTTCATTTCTCGTGAGCCGGTCAGGGGTTGCGGAGGGTGTGTTCGAGGGCGGTGCGGAGGACCTGGCCGGTGGTGGTGATGTGGGCGGCGGTCCGGGCGCGTTCGGCGAGGGCTTCGGGTGGGGCGGTGGAGTGTCCGGCGGTGGGGCCGGGCCCCATCGGTCGGCCCACTCCGGCAAGGCTTGTAGGTGGGGTTGGTTGGTCCAGTGGACGCCTCGGGTCAGGGGTAGCCAGAGTTCGTCGGGGAGGGCGACGACCAGGCGCGCGGTGAGTCCTGCGCCCGTGTGTGGGCCGCGTCCGCCGAGGGTCTGACATGCTGTTGGGGCGCCGGCCGGGATGGGGTCCCAGTCCCGTAGGAGTCCTTGTGCGTCCAGCTCGGCCCGGAGGGCGGGTGCTAGGGCGAGTGCGCGTGTCGGGCGGTGGCGGCCGGTCTCCCGGTGCTGCCGGCGGGCGGCCCGGATCCGGACCTGAGCATCCCGCCATGATGCTCCGCACAGCATCGGAAGGTCGATACGGGCTGATTCATCCCGTATCCACTATTCCTCGGCGTCCCGATGCGACGTCACGAGCGCGTCGAGCTGCTCCAGGTGGTGGGGGGAGACGGCCAAAACCATGGTGTGCGCCATGCGGCCATCATCCCCGATCGGCCCCTGCCGAAAGCAGGTTTCGGCAGGTCAGAGCTCCTGCAAGAGGTTGCTGGCGAGCCGGTCTGTCTATCTATATAGATACTTTTGTGGTCCGTTGAAGGAGTAAGGCTTTCCTCGGGATGTTACACAGCACTGCCAAGCTTTGATGCAGGGGTGAGGTCACTGCGGGTGGGGGCTCGGCTGGTGAGTGCCGTCGGGTAGGCGCGGTTCGGCCGGCCTGGAGTGAGGGCGGAGCCGGGGGCTGTGTGGGTGGCGGTGTTTCGGTCGGATTGTGTCTGGTTTCGGATGGTTGGCGATTTTCACCCGTTTGGCTACGCGGGGTGACTCTAGGCTCACTCTCAAGGTCCGGTCGGCGGGTTTGGTGGCGTTTTGGCCGGTTTCGTTCAGGGAGTGAGAGGGAGTTGAGGGTTGTGGCGAGGAATGGTTTCCCGGAGGGTGATTTCTTCATCGTGAATGAGGCGTCGGGGTTGTGTCTGGCGGCTTATCCGGGTGCTGATCGTGTGTTGGGCAGGGAGGAGCGTTTGGGGAACACGACGACGTGGACGCGTACGGATCCGCCGGAGGTGCGGTTGGAGAAGCGGCTGCCGTCGGGGGAGAACGTGTTCCAGGGCTGGCACTACGACATGTCGAGGGACTCGCACGGTAGGGCGGCGAACCTGCTGGTCAACCGGATGGACTTCAAGCCGTACGGTCGTTTCACCCTGTACGGAATGGATGACATGAACGATGCCGGTGAGCTGGAAGGGGGCGTCGAGTTGCTGTCGACGGGACGGGATTCATTCCAGACCTGGTGGGCGAAGGGCGGGCGTATCTTCACCAAACTGGACGGCTCCACCCAGCTCCTTACTGTCGTGGGCTCCGTTACGGGCACGTTCGCCCCTGAGGGAATGGAGGTCAAGGTGATGGAGGAGGATGCGGTGGAGGAGAAGTTCCAGCAGTGGAAGCTTGTGGAGTTCGCCTGACCGGATTCGGTGAGCTCGGGAAGGCGTAGCCTTCGGCCGCTGGTGAGCCCTCGGCCGAAGGCCGGCAACCTCGGCCCGCTCCGCGGGCCGAGGTCCTGGAGGCGAAGCCGGAAGGACCCAGGGTGGGGGAGCGGAGCGGACCCCACCAACAGGCCGAAGGCCTGGACCCCGTGAAACGGGGTCAGATCCCGTGCGGAGCGCGCAAGCCTTGGGTACGCGCAGCGTGCGAAGCGCAGCGGCCCGGACCAGTCCGTAGCGAAGCGGAGGATCCCGGCCCAAGGCCAGCCTCAGCTCGGCGACACCGAGCTCGTTGTGCCGGGTTGATAGCACTGAGTGGCAGGGCTCTTCTTGTCGTAGTAGATTGAACACGGCGGATCACCGTGGGGGCCTTTAGGCCCGCTGAGCTCAGACTTGTTTCTGATGTCTTGGTATGCCAACCCGGTGATCCGCCACTTTCATGCTCTTTCCCCATTGGAGAGGTGACGAGGGCATCGAGCGGAAATGTAGGCGGGCTCAGATGCCGGGGGCCGCGTTTGGGGATAGGAGCGGAGGGTCCCTCCGCGTGTGGGTGGCCTACCGGCCGCCGGTTGAGAGCGCGCCGGCCACTCTCCCCCCTGCTGCTGGCTGGGTCCGCGGAGCGGGCCCTGGTCCTGGAGGCGGAGCCGGAAGGACCGGGCGCTGCGCAGTTTCACTGATTCGCGATAACCCGGCTCTCGCGACGTAGACCCGGCATGGGATGATCTTTCCAGAGTCTAGCTTTAGCCAAGATTGAAGCATTCTGAGTTGGATGGCTGCTCTGACGGAGCCTGCGCATGGGCTTGACGATCATGTTTTCATCCTTTGATGCCTGGGGAGGATTGCGTGCAACCGGGCGCGGTCCGTGCGTTCTGGGGGCGTCTTTCTAGGGGTGGGTATGGCTCAGGGCTCTGTGAAGTGGTTCAACGGGGAGAAGGGCTTCGGGTTCATCTCGCCTGATGGTGGGGGCCCTGATGTCTTCGTCCATTTCAGCGCGATCGTGGGCACCGGCTTCAGGAACCTGGAGGAGAACCAACGGGTCGAGTTCGAGGTGACCCAAGGTCAGCGTGGCCCGCAGGCCGCCGACGTCCGAGGAGTCTGAACCCGCTGGGCTGACCCAGCGTGAGCGGAGTCAGCCCAGTCCGGGACCTCAGTGCCCCTCCTCGCAGACCCGACAGTCCAACCAGAGACCTCGACTGCTGCCAGCCGGGCCCGCGGAGCGGGCCTTGGCCTGAAGGCGGAGCCGGAAGGCCAGGGTGGGGGAGCGCAGCGGACCCACCCAACGGGCCGAAGGCCCCGATCCCGTGAAACGGGGTCACCTACCCGAGCGAAGCGAGGGGAGCTCCAAGGCCGGCGAAGCCGGCCCGCTCTGGTGGAGCGCAGCGGAACCAGAGCAGTCCGAAGCGAAGCGTAGGACCCCGGCCCGAAGGGCGGCTATGGCTCGGAGCGAAGCGCAGAGCCTGGGCCCGAAGGGCCCCCGGCCGAGCGCAGCGAGGCCGTTCAGTCCTGAGCGCGCAGCGCTCAGGTA